>NZ_JACIDN010000001.1:0-441384 GCF_014196345.1 Methylobacterium brachythecii
CACCCTCAGTTCAGAACCAGATCAACCGGCCCCGTCCCGAAGTGGAGGCGCCGTTTAAAGCGCCACCGAAACCATGTCAACTGGGAAAATTCGAAGAAGTGAATTTTCTCGTTGGCGTCAGACCCAGTCTTCTTTCGGTATCCCGAAGATGAAGTCAAGATCTTTTGTAGTTCTCTTCGTCACCTGAGCTTCGTTGAAGCTTTCCGTTTCGAAGTGGAGGCGCCGTTTAGAGCCCCTCCGAACCCCTGTCAACTCGAAAAATCTAGAAGATCCAGATCGTCTCGAAACCGACAGGTTCACATCTTTAGAGGCAAAAGCAGGCCGCCCAGCTGTCGCTGGAGCCATCCCGCGGATTGTTCAGAAGATGCGAAGGCCACCGAGCTGCTTTCGCGGCCGGCGCCGATGGACAGCGATATACGGATGGCCCGATCGGGCGTCAACCCGAAAATGCACTGCACCATGAAAAACGCCTGCCGCGAGGGCAGCGCACCATGGCCTGCAATCTGTACGAGCGCGCTGCCTCAGTAGCCCTTCTTCGCCTGGGCCAGGGCCCGGCTCAGTCCTTGGGCGACGGCTTCGCGCTCCGGGGGTGATGCATCGCGCGCGACTGCGACATGCTCATGACGAGAGACGAGCGTGAGGGCTCTGAGGCCGAATTCTTCGTCCTCGACACGACTTAAACGGGTCCAGAGCGGATTGAAGCGCCACTCGCGCCGCTCGCCCCGATGGCTCACCCGCCGCAGCAACACCTCGATCGGCGAGATCGCCACCTCCTCGAAGGAGTGCCCGCGCCGGAAGCTCACCTTGAGCGCGACGTAGAGCGCCAGCATGTCGAGGCCGAAGAAGCCGGCGATGGGCCAGAACCCCTTTGCCAGGCAGGCGATCGACGTGACGAGGGAGACCGCGCAGCAGGCCGCCATGACGAGACGGAAGCCGTCCCGGCTCAAGGACTGATGCGGCCGGATCACCGCCGCGTAGATCGGACGGTCGATCGCGTCCGGATCGAGACCGTCGGGATGGGCATGGAGGTTGCCGCTCGCCATCGGGGCAATATAACGCCCGGATGCCCGCCAGGAAGACGCCGCCCGTGACAAAACCGACGGCGAAAGCCGGCCGAGCCGCAAAGGCCGTGGGCCGGCTCCAGAAGCCCGTCGCTGCGCGGGTCGAGACAGCGCCGAAACCCGTCGACGCAGCGACGCTCTTCGAGATCTTTTCGCGGTTGCGCGACGCGAATCCGGAACCGCGGGCCGAGCTGCACTACGTCAACGCCTACACGCTGCTCGTCGCCGTGGTGCTCTCTGCCCAGGCGACCGACAAGGGTGTGAACATCGCCACCACACCGCTCTTCGCCATCGCCGATACGCCGCAGAAGATGCTCGATCTCGGCGAGGAGCGCGTGCGCCACGCCATCCGGACCATCGGCCTGTTCAACACCAAGGCTAAGAACGTCATCGCGCTCTCGCGCATCCTGGTGGAGCGCCATGGCGGCGAGGTGCCGCGTACGGCCGAAGAACTCGAAGTGCTCCCGGGCGTCGGCACCAAGACGGCGAGCGTGGTGCTCAACGTCGCCTTCGGCATCCCGCGCATCGCCGTCGACACCCATATCTTCCGGGTGGCGAATCGGATCCCGCTCGCGGTCGCGGCCACCACGGACAAGGTGCAAGCGGCCCTCGAGCGGATCGTGCCCGAACCGTTCCTGCTCAACGCCCACCACTGGCTGATCCTGTTCGGGCGCTACATCTGCAAGGCGCGCAAGCCCGAATGCCCGCGCTGCCCGATCGTCGATCTGTGCCGCTATCCGTCTAAGACCATGGAGATCGGAGCGGCCTGACGGCCACTGGGCCGCCTCAGACCTCGCGCCAGCCCGGCTTGCTCTCATCGGTCAGGTGGTAGTGAATCGGCCCGATGCCGGAAATCGCGATCACGGCGGGCTCGGGCGCCGACTTGATGACGCCGTCGTAGTGCGGCGTCTTGGCGACGCGGCGGACGTAGGAGCCGGCGGGAACCGGAACGGTCTTGTCGGGCGCGAAATCCTCGCCGCTCGCCACATACCAGACGCCCGATAGCACGACGCACATACGATCGGTCTCGTACCAGTGCGGCGCGCTCATGTAGCCCTGGTGCCAGCGGATCAGCACGTAGTACTGGCCCGGCTCGCTGATCGAGCCCGTCATCGCCGCCGCCTCCGCCATGCCCGGCGGAAAATTGTAGAGCGGTTTCCACGGGATCTTCTCCGGCGGAACCACGATGGTCATGCTCGGATCGACCCCCGCGGCCTGCGCGCCGAGACCACCGAACGCGCTCGCGGCGGCCGCAGCGAGAGAGCCGGTTAGAAGATCCCGGCGCTTCGGAACGATAATGGTCATGATTTCTCCCAGCGCGGCAGCCCGCGCTCGGTGAGAATGCGGCCGCGCCGGCTGGGTTGCCCGTGATCGCGGAACCGTCATCGCGGCATCGGGCATGACCGGTGGACTCAGGCTCGGCGAGCGGACCGCGAGACCGCTCTCGGTGAATCCGGCTGCCTGCTCTGCAAGTCCCGTGCGTTGTGCTGCCTTTTCGCATCGGGTAGTTTGGCGGCCGGCTGCGGCAGATTTCGGCGACGACGTCTTCCGCCGCCCGACCCCGCTCCGGGTCGCCGCGCCGCGGATTCCGCATCAGGTGCCAGTCCCGCAAGGAGCCCCGGCCCATGGACTTCCTCAAACCACGGTACACGCCTATGAACCGCCGCCGTCGCATCTACGAGGGCAAGGCGAAGGTCCTCTATGAGGGTCCCGAGCCGGGGACGCTGATCCAGCACTTCAAGGACGACGCGACCGCCTTCAACGCGAAGAAGCACGAGGTCATCGACGGCAAGGGTGTGCTGAACAACCGGATCTCCGAGTTCCTCTTCCAGCACCTCAACGACATCGGCGTGCCGACGCATTTCATCCGCCGGCTGAACATGCGCGAGCAGCTGATCCGTGAAGTCGAGATCATTCCGCTCGAGGTGGTGGTGCGCAACGTCGCCGCCGGCTCGCTGGCGACGCGGCTCGGCCTCGAGGAAGGCACCCAGCTGCCGCGCTCGATCATCGAGTTCTACTACAAGAACGACGCGCTCAACGACCCGATGGTCTCGGAAGAGCACATCACCGCCTTCGGCTGGGCGACCCCCCAGGAGATTGACGACATCATGGCGCTGGCCATCCGCGTCAACGACTTCCTGTCCGGTCTCTTCCTCGGCGTCGGCATCCGCCTCGTCGACTTCAAGATCGAGACCGGCCGTCTCTGGGAAGGCGACATGATGCGCATCGTCGTCGCCGACGAGATTTCTCCGGATTCCTGCCGGCTCTGGGACATCAAGTCCGCCGACAAGCTCGACAAGGATCGTTTCCGCAAGGATCTCGGCGGCTTGATCGAGGCCTACACGGAAGTCGCCAAGCGACTCGGCATCATGTCCGAGAACGAAAAGGTCCAGACCGGCGGCCCACGGCTGGTGCAGTAGGTTCGTCGCCCTCACCGTCATTCCGGGTTTCGCTCCGAGCCCCGGAATGACGGCGGAGCGATCTATCGCGGCTGAGCCGGCTCCAACCCTGTCCAACCTCGTCGCAGCCGCGCGTGGGTCGACAGATCCGGGTCGAAGCCGGGGTGATAATGGGGGTCCTGCGCCAGCAGCGGCCCCCATCTTTTTTGCAGGTTCGCGACCTCTCGGGCGTGCCGTGCTTCGGCCTCTGGTGACCGGATGCGGCTTGCCGCCTCGCGGTGATGCAAGACGGCCGAAGGCACCAGCAGGGTGCGGTAGCCGGCCCCGTTCAGGCGTAGGCACAGGTCGACATCGTTGAAGTCGACGGAAAAACGCTCGGCATCGAAACCGCCGACTTCCCGAAACTTCTGGGCCTCGACGACGAGGCAGGCCGCCGTGACGGCCGAGATCCGATGCGTCGCCAGCAGCGCCCCGAGATAGCCAGGCGCATCTCCTGGAAAATGCCGGTGGCCGTGCGTGACGAGGCCCCCGCCCGTCCCGAGCATGATGCCGCCATGCTGGATGCGGCCTTCGCCGTCGCGCAGCTTCGCCCCGACGGCCCCGACGCCCGGCCGCAGCGCCTCGCGCACCATCCGCTCCAGCCAGTCCGGCCGGAACGCCTCGACGTCGTTGTTCACGAAGGCGATCAATCGGCCCCGCGCCGCCTCGGCCGCCCGGTTGTTCATGCCGGCGAAGTCGAACGGCCCGGGACAGGCGACCACATGGGCGACGCCGCGCGTTTCGAGGTCGCGCAGATAGGCGAGCGTTTCCGGCTCTCGGCTACCGTTGTCGCAGATCAGGATTTCCTTGGCCGGCCAGTCGGTGCGCTCCAGGAGGCTGGCGATGCAGGGCCGAAGCAGGTCGAGCCGGTCGCGCGTCGGCACGATCAGGCTGACCAGCGGGCGCGGCTCGGGCAGCGGGCGCGCGACGGTGATGACGGCGTTCTCGATCGAGACGTTGCTGGGTTCCCCGCGCCTCGTGAGATCGGCACGCACGACGGCGAGGCGTGCCGCATGATCGCCATCGGCGAGGGCGGCCAAGGGCGAGAGCGAGAGGATGCGGGGGAGATGGCGGACGAGGCCGCCCGCGGCATCGATACGAAGGCAGACGTCGAGCGCCTCCGCCCCAGCCGCGAGATTCTCACCGAAGGCGGCGAGAGCCTCGCGGCGTAACGCCACGACGGGACCGACATAGTCGAGGCTCCGCAGGAAATCGGGATCGAAGCCCGAACGAAGGACCGGCAGCACGGAGCCGTCCTCGCGCTCGGCCAGGGCATCACCATAGAGGGCCTGAACCGCCTCGTTCTCCGAAAAGACCCTCGCGATGGCTTGAGCCGAGCCCGCCACGAGTTGGTGCTCGGCCGGGAGCAGAACGATCAGCGGTGCCGCGCCGACGGGCATTTCCGAAAGCCGATCGGGAGCGAGCGCGTCGATCCCATGGGCCGCGAGCGCCGAGGGTGCCTCCGGCGCGTGCCGGGCATGCTGCGGCAGCCAGAGCCGGTGATCGATGCCGGCGAGCGCCGCGAGCTTCTGCCGCGCCCGGAGACGTTTTCCCCGCAGTCGCGCCCAGGCGATGGCGCGCGCGTCGCGCGGTTGGCGCAAGAGCGCGGCGGCGATTTTTAAGAGGCCGCGTTCTGGCGCAGTGGTGAAGCGCAAGTGAGCAGGCAGGGTAGCAGAGGAAGACGCGTCGCGCTTGCTCATCCGGCAGCGCGCCCTCGGTTCGACGACACGCGCGTGCTCGTTCCGTCATTGCGAGCGAAGCGAAGCAATCCAGGGCCACACACGCGACGATGGCCCGTCAGCTCTGGATTGCTTTGCCTGCGGCTCGCAATGACGGATGTCGAAGCCCCCACTATTCCAGATCCTCGCCGAAGGTCGTGAGCGAGAGCGCCGGGTGGTAGAACGGGTCGTGGCGGATCACGTCGCGCCAGCGCGCGGCGAAGGCATCCGCCTCGCGCTCGAAGCGGCGCCGCTCCTCGCCCTTCGGCCGGCCGCGGCTGACCGATTCGAGATGCGACAGGGTGGCCTTCGGCGTCCAGATCGTCTTGAGGCCGCGGGCGCCGAGACGCAGGCAGAAGTCGACGTCGTTGAAATCGATGCCGAAGGTCTCCTCGTCGAAGCCGCCGACCTCATCGAATTTTTGGCGCTCGACGGCAAGACAGGCCGCCGTCACCGCCGAGACCTCGTGCGCCACCTTCAGTCGGCCGAGATGGCCGGCCGTGTCGCCGGGCCGCCGCCGCAGGATGTGGCCCGCTCGGCCCCCGAGGCCGACCACGACGCCAGCATGCTGCAGGGTGCCGTCCTCATAGAGAAGCTTGGCGCCAACGGCTCCCACCTCCGGCCGCACGGCCTGCCCCACCATCGCCGAGAGCCAGCCGGGCTCCAGAACCGCGATGTCGTTATTGAGGAGCACGAGCACACGACCGCTGGCGGCACGCACGCCGGCATTGGTCATGGCCGAGAAGTTGAAGGGATGCGGGTAGGGCTCGATGCGCACACGCGGATCGGCGCGCAGCCGGTCGTAGAGCTCCAGTACCGCCGGGTCGGTCGAACCATTGTCGACGATGACGAGTTCGATCGCGGGATAGTCGGTCTGGCGCAGCACGCCCTCGGTAACGCGACCGATCAGGTCGAGCCGGTCGCGGGACGGGATGACGATGCTCGCGAGCGGCGCCGGTTGCGGCACCGGCCAATGCAGGTCGAGCACTCTGCCGGCCATCGCGGCCCGGGCCGGCGAGCCGATACGGGTGAGATGCCGGTCGAGTGCTGGCCCATGCTCGGCCGTTTCGCCGGGAGTCGGTTCGGAACGGCAGAGGATGCGGGGGACGTGGGCGACCGCGCTAGCAGCGGACACGGCCGCCAGGGTGAGCGCCGTGCCGTCGGACGGCCCGACCGGGCACTCGTCCAGTCGCTCACAGAGTGCTCGCGACAGCAGCGTCGGGCGGCCGAGATAGCCGGTGACGAGAGCGAGGTCCGGACTCCAATCGGGCTTGAGCCGTGGGCGCAGGGAGGGCGTCGCCACCTCCTCGTCGGCATAGACGAGATCGGCTGAGTCGGCGGCGAGCCTGCTGGCCAGCATCGCCAGCGCCTCGGGCCGGAGTTCGTCGCCGGGCCGGAGTTGGGCCAGGGCGTCGGCGCCGCCCAGGATGGCGGCAGCGGTGGCGGTCTCGTCCCAAGTGGTTTCGGTGATGCGCGCGTCCGGTGGACCGATCGGCTCGCTTCGAGGCGGGTCCGAGGCCGTCTCGCCGAACCAGGCGATCGTCGCCTGCCAAGCCTCGTGATCCTGCGCGATCAAACTCGCCACCGTCCGGCGGAGCGCAGCGGCGTCGGAGCGGCGCGCCGGCAGGATCAGGCGGATCACGGAGCCGACGCCGGAGCCGGCATCCGCGGCCGGCCGCAGACGTTCCTCTCGCCACTCGGCGTAGTGCGAGAACCGGGTGACGGCGCAGGCTCCGCGCAGGATATCGCGGTAGCGCCGCTCGTCGCCCCGCAGCCGGTTGTAGAGTGCGGGCACGACCCGGATCGGGCGTTTCCGCAGGCATTCGGCCCACACACTCGGATGGCTGCGCAGGCCGACCCGCTCCAGGGTGAAGCCCGGCTCGGCCGCGAGTTGGATCTCGTCGAGATCGGCAGGCATCAGGCCGAGCCAAGAGGCCGCCCCCAACACCACCCCCGGCATGATGAAGTCCTGCGTCGCTCCGCCGGTGCGCAGCAACCGGATCATCGGCCGAGACGGCGCCGCGGACGGGTCGATCCGATAGCTCAGCACGATCCAACGGTCGCGCAGCCGGCCTTCCACCACCAGGCGCCGGTCGAAAAGCGGGGCCAGGATGGATTCGAGGGAATACGTGGCGTCGCGGCCGAGCCAACGCCCCGATCGCCGAGCCGGATCGCGGCGCGCTACGGGCGCGATGGCGGCAGCGTCCCGATGCTGAGCCGGGCCTGGTGGCGGCAATGGGGACGCGGCGGCCTGCTCCATGGTGCGCGGCTTATGCGGGACGCCCTCGCGCGCGTCACCCCTCTCACTGGGCGTCGAGCGCCGGTTCTGCCGGGGCCGCGACGGCCTCGGCCGGGGCTTTTCGCGTGCGGCGGCCCGCGCTCTTGGCCTTGGGCTTGGGCGCCGTGCCGGCGAGCGCCACCTCGATCTCGTAGCCAACCGCCATGTCGGCCGGCACCTGCAATCCGTCGTCGACGACCGAGGTCTGGCCGAGCGCAGCGCCTGCCGGGATCGACACCGCGACCCGGCGCGTATGCGTGGCCACGACCTTGTCGTTGTACTTCAGCGAGACGGTGAGGGGCGCATCGAAGGTGCCCGCCCCGCCGGCCGGGCCAAGCAGCGCTCGCACCTGCACGCCGACGCGCACGCGGACCGCGCCGCCCGGCAGCACGCCGCATTCGCGGCTCATCTGGCCGAAGGTGATCTGGTGGCGCAGGCGGCCGGAATCGCCGGGGGCGCCCGCATAGGCCTGGATGGCGGCTCCGCCGTCGCGGACGTCGATCTGCGGACAATAGGCCTCGTCCGGATCCTGGAGCTTCGGTCCCCTCAGGAGCGGAGTGGCGTCACCGCCGCCGCTCTCGCCACCACCGCCGCCGCCACCTCCGAACATGTTCTTGAAGAAGCCGCCCGTT
This sequence comes from Methylobacterium brachythecii, assembly GCF_014196345.1. GTDB lineage: Bacteria > Pseudomonadota > Alphaproteobacteria > Rhizobiales > Beijerinckiaceae > Methylobacterium > Methylobacterium brachythecii. The sequence goes on from NZ_JACIDN010000001.1 coordinate 8,128, forward strand.
TCCGCCTGCGCCGCGCCGATCCCGGCGAGCGACAGCGCGAGCGCCGCAACCAAATGACCCCGTCCCCGCATGGTACCGTGTTCCGATTCGTCTCGTCCGCAGCGCCTCTGGCACCGAAATCGGACGATTTTATTTCATCGACTCGAAGCCGGTGTCGAAACCCTTGAGCGAGAGCGGGATGCCGACCCCCTCCTCCGGCGTCTGGAAGACGATGAAGGTGGCCTGCTTGCCGCTCTTGAAGGTGCGGATCAGGCCGTCATCCATCACCACCTCGGCGACGCAGCCCGTGGTCAGGCAGCGCACGAAGCCGGCGCGGCCGATGTCGTTGGCGTCGATCTTCAGGCCGAGGCCCGACGGCAGCAGTACGCCGAGCGGGGCGACCACACGCAGCAAATAGCCGCGGTTGTCGGCCGTCTTGAGCACGATCACGACCAGCGAGAGGTTCGGCCTGTCCTCGGCGGCGACGTATTGGACGAGGGCGCATTGCTCGGCCTTGGCGCCGGCCGGCGTCTCGCAGCGCAGTTGCCAGTCGTCGAAGGTCTTGCGGACTTCGCCCTGCGCGCGGGCCGCGTTCGGCGCCGCGAAGCCGAGAACGAGAGCCAGCGCCACGAGCAGCCCCGGCAGATAGCGAACCGAAGCCGGTCCGTCCGCCCGTCGCAACCCCATGCTCAGCCTCACGCGCCGTTCCTCACTCGCACCACGGTGGCCCCGCAATCGGTCTGAGCAACCGCGAAAAGCCAGGGTGTTCCGACCATGGCGGGCGGTCGCCTGTCAAGCGATCAGGCTGCGCGAGAACACCCCGCTGCGCCAGCGACTTGGCTGTACGTTCGATCCGTGCCGGCGGCCTCGATCGAAAGCAGCCAGCCACCAATGCCTATGATGAAGTTCAAATTTTTTGGATGATGAAGCCAAATATTTTGCGGCGAGTCCCAAGGTCCCAGCCAGGTGATGGTTGTTGTATTCAAAATGCGTTGAACTAGAACCGAAACCGACAAGAAAAACTCAAACAGCGGACGTCGAGAAGCGCTCATGGCCCTGCATGCCGCCGACCCCGTGTCCGGTCCGGACACTCATGCCGGCTCTGCGGTGGCCGCTCCCGCATTCGGCCGCTGGGGCCAGCTCACCATCGGTGTGATCTGCATGGTGATGATCGCCAACCTCCAGTACGGCTGGACGTTCTTCGTCCCCGACATCCAGAAGAAGTTCGGCTTCGATCGCGCCGCGATCCAGTGGGCCTTCACGCTGTTCGTGTTGTTCGAGACCTGGCTCGTGCCGATCGAGGGCTGGTTCGTCGACAAGTACGGCCCGCGGGTCGTGGTGCTGTTCGGCGGTCTGCTCTGCGGCATCGGCTGGGTGATCAACTCCTACGCCGACACGCTGAACCTGTTCTATCTCGGCCAGGTCATCGCTGGCATCGGCGCTGGCGCGGTGTACGGCACCTGCGTCGGCAGTGCGCTGAAGTGGTTTCCGGACAAGCGCGGCCTCGCCGCCGGCATCACCGCGGCCGGCTTCGGTGCCGGCTCGGCGCTCACCGTCGCCCCGATCCAATGGATGATCTCGGACCACGGCTTCCAGGCCGCCTTCTTCTATTTCGGCATCGGCCAGGGCGTGATCGTCTGCGTGCTCGCGCTGCTGCTCGCCTCTCCGAAGAAGGGGCAGCTGCCGCAGGCTCCCGCTCAGACCAACGTCATCCAGACCCGGCGCAACTACACGCCGTCCGAGGTCGCCCGTCAGCCGATTTTCTGGCTGATGTACTTCATGTTCGTCATCGTCGGCGCCGGAGGCCTGATGATCACGGCCAACCTGAAGCCGATCGCCGCCGATATCGGCGTCGACAAAGTGCCCGTGACGATCCTCGGCCTGACCATGGTGGCGATCACCTTCGCGGCGACGATCGACCGGGTGCTCAACGGTCTGACGCGTCCGTTCTTCGGCTGGGTCTCGGACAAGATCGGCCGCGAGAACACCATGTTCATCGCCTTCGCCATGGAAGGCGGCGGCATCTACATGCTCTACCTCTGGGGCCACGACCCGCTGTGGTTCGTGCTGCTCTCGGGCTTCGTGTTCTTCGCCTGGGGCGAGATCTACTCGCTGTTCCCCTCGACCTGCACGGACACGTTCGGCTCGAAATTCGCCGCGACCAATGCGGGCCTGCTCTACACGGCCAAGGGTACGGCAGCGTTGCTCGTTCCGGCCGCGAACTATCTGCAGCAGAGCTCGGGCAACTGGAACGGCGTCTTCCTGGTCGCGGCCGGCGCCAACATCCTGGCCTCGCTGCTCGCCATCGCCGTGCTGAAGCCCTGGCGCGCCCGCGTCGTCGCCCGGAGCGCCGCGGCATGACCCTTTGGATCCGCTACACGCATGACGGCCGCGAGGGCTTCGGCCAGCTCGACGGCGAGCGCATCGCCGTCTTCGAGGGCGACCTGTTCGGCGCGCCGACGGCGACCGGAGAGACGTTGCCTCTCGCCGAGGTCGCTGTCGCGATGCCCTGCCGCCCCTCGAAGCTGATTGCGCTCTGGAACAACTTCCACGCCATGGCGGAGAAGCAGGAGCTGACGCTTCCCGAGGCGCCGCTGTTCTTCGTGAAGCCCGCGAGCAGCTACGCCGCGTCTGGCGCCGTCATCCCGATCCCCGAGGCGGCCGGCCGCGTGGTCTACGAGGGCGAGCTCGGCATCGTCATCGGCAAGCGCATCCGCGACGCGGACGAGGCAACGGCAGCCGACGCGATCTTCGGCTACACCTGCACCAACGACGTCACCGCGCCCTCCATCCTCAAGGCGGATGCGAGCTTCGCGCAATGGGTACGCGCCAAGGGCCTCGACGGGTTCTCGCCCTTTGGCCCCGTCATCGCCACCGGCCTCGACCCGGCGACGCTTACGGTGCGCACGCTGGTGAACGGGCGCGAGCGCCAAAACTATCCGGTCTCCGACATGGTCTTCCCGCCGGCCCGCCTCGTGTCGCTGCTCTCGCAGGGCATGACCCTGGAGCCGGGCGACCTCATCGCCTGCGGCACCTCCAACGGCGTCGGACCGATTCCGAAGGGCGCCACCGTCGACGTGGTGATCGACGGAATCGGCGCCCTCTCCAACCGCTTCGAGTAGAGGTCGAGCAAGACCAAGGGACAGGTGTCTCTGCTGGACTGGCATATAGTATTACCGGCCAGCCCAAGGTTTGAACGATACGACGAGAGGCGTCTGCCGGATCACGATCCCGGTCGAGGCCTCGACGGAAACCAGACACGGACACAGGCATGAGCATCGCGATCGTCGGCGCCGGAGCCATCGGCGGATATCTCGGAGTCAGGCTGGCGGAAGCCGGCGAGGACGTCACCTTCATCGCCCGCAGCAACGCGGCGGCCATCGCCAAGGACGGCCTTCGGCTGATCGAGGAGGACGGCAAGGAAATCCACGCCAGGAACGTGAAGGCGACGCGCTCCATGGAGGAGGCCGGCCGGCACGACATCGTGCTGCTCACGGTGAAGGCGCACCAGGTCGGGCCGATCGCGGCCGATCTCAAGCACCTGATTGGCCCCGAGACGGTCGTCGTCACCATGCAGAACGGCATTCCGTGGTGGTACTTCTCGGGTGGCCATGGCGGCCAATACGAGGGCACGCAGCTCGAGACCGCCGATCCGGGCGGACTGATCGCGCAGCATCTCGACCCGCGCCAGGTGATCGGCTCGGTGGTCTATCCGGCCGCCGTGCTGACCGATCCCGGCACCGTGACGGTGATCGAGGGCAACCGCTTCGGCCTCGGCGAGCTCGACGGCTCGAAATCCGAGCGCGCGCTCAACGTCTCGCAGCGCCTGACCAAGGCCGGCTTCAAGGCGCCGGTGACCAACGATATCCGGGCCGAGCTCTGGCTCAAGCTCTGGGGCAACCTCAGCTTCAACCCGATCTCGGCGCTCAGCCACGCGACGCTGGAAGACATCTGCCGCTTCCCCGACACGCGAGAGCTCGCGATCGCGATGATGAAGGAAGCCGAGAAGATCGCGAACACGCTCGGCGTCACCTTCCGCGTCGGCATCGACAAGCGCATCGCCGGTGCTGAGAAGGTCGGCGCGCACAAGACCTCGATGCTGCAGGACGTCGAGGCCGGCCGGCCGATCGAGTTGGAGGCCTTGGTCGGCTCGGTGATCGAGCTGGGCCGGCTCGTCGGCGTGCCGACGCCCCACATCGATACCGTTTACGCATTGATGAGGCTCCTGGCGCGCAGCCTCGAGACGGCGAACGGCCGTCTCGCCATCGCGCAGGCTTGAGTCTCGGACCATTCAGATCGCAGGGAAAATGACCGTGGCCGCATCTGCTCCCCCGTCAGCGACGACCCTCCACGCTCTCCTCCAGCACGGCGCCGATGATGCGTCGGCGTTGTCGAGCCCCGGCGGCGTGCCGCTGAGCTTCGCCGCGCTTCGTGCGCTGGCCGAACGCACCGTCGCCGACCTGAACGCGCACGGCATCGGCCGCGGCGACCGCGTGGCGATCGTGCTGCCGAACGGGCCGGAGATGGCCACGGCCTTCATCTCGGTCGCCTCCGGCGCGACCTCGGCCCCGCTCAACCCGTCCTACAAGGCGGACGAGTTCGAATTCTACATGAGCGACCTCAACGCGAAGCTGCTCATCGTCGCCGAGGGCAGCGAGTCGGCCTCGGTCGCCGTCGCGGAGAAGCTCGGCCTCGCCGTCGCCCGCCTGACCCCGACGCCGGACCAGGGCGCCGGCAGCTTCACCCTCGCCTTCGCCGGCGAGGCAGCCAGTCCGGCCGAGCAGAGCGGCCGCGCCGAGCCCGACGACATCGCCCTGATCCTGCACACCTCGGGCACCACGTCGCGTCCGAAGATCGTGCCGCTCAAGCAGTCGAACGTCTGCGCCTCGGCCCGCAACATCCGCACGGCGCTGGCCTTCACGCCGGAGGATCGCGGCCTCAACATCATGCCACTGTTCCACATCCACGGACTGATTGCGGGCGTGCTCGCCCCGCTCTCGGCCGGCGGCCAGGTCTGCTGCTCGCCGGGCTTCAACGCGCTGAAGTTCTTCGGCTGGATGGAGGAGGTGAAGCCCACCTGGTACACGGGCGTGCCCACCATGCATCAGGCGATCCTCGGCCGCGCCGCGCGCAACCGCGAGATCATCGAGTCGACGCCTCTGCGCTTCATCCGCTCGTCCTCGTCCTCTCTTCCGCCGCAGGTGCTGCGCGAGCTCGAAGAGACCTTCGGCGCTCCGGTCGTCGAGGCCTACGGCATGACCGAGGCCTCCCACCAGATGGCCTCGAACCCGTTGCCGCCCAAGCCGAACCGCCCCGGTTCGGTCGGCCTCGCCGCCGGTCCCGAGATCGCGGTGGTGGACCATGACGGCGAGCCGCTGCCGGCAGGCGAGACCGGCGAGATCGTCATCCGCGGCGATAACGTGATGCCGGGCTACGAGAACAACGACAAAGCCAATGAGGGGGCCTTCACCAAGCAGGGCTGGTTCCGCACCGGCGACCAGGGCGTGCTCTGTCCGGAAGGCTATCTGACGATCACGGGGCGCCTCAAGGAGATCATCAACCGCGGCGGCGAAAAGATCTCGCCGCGCGAGGTCGACGAGATCCTGATGGATCACCCCGCAGTGTCCCAGTGCGTGACCTTCGCGGTGCCCCACGACAAGCTCGGCGAGGACGTTTGCGCCGCGATCGTACTGCGCGAGGGGGCCTCGGCTCTCGAGAAGGAGATCCGCAGTTTCGCCTCCGAGCGGCTCGCGGCCTTCAAGGTGCCGGCCAAGATCGTCATCCTCGACGAGATCCCGAAAGGCGCCACCGGCAAGCTCCAGCGCATCGGGCTGGCCGAGAAGCTCGGGCTGGCCTGACGGTCACGAGGGCGGATCTTCGCCCTCGGCTCAAGGCCCCGAAGAATAAGATAAACTTAAAATCTCGCATCCAAAAATGATGCGGGATGTGACGTCTTGTGTTTTGCGTATTCGGCAAAAGTCTCTACATCCAATGACACTTCGAATCCGGCGATAACGACCGGATGATTAAGAAGAAGCATCGGGAGGATTTTGCAACATGTGCATCAAGACCGTCCTGCCGCTGGCCGCGGTCCTGATCCTGCCTTTGCCGGCTCAGGCGCTGACCATGGCCGATCCGCTCACCGCCTGGGCCAATGCCTCGGCCATGGACCGGATGGCGCTCGCCACACGCTTCGGGAAGTCGTTCGTCTCCCTCAACGAGGGCTTCACGAGCGGCTTCTTCCTCAAATGCATCGACGACATCTCGATCTATGGGGGCGCCAAGGATGCCAAGATCGAGGACGCGATGCGCGAATGCGTCGCCTCCAAGCAGCGGCTCAAGGCGACACCCGACGACGACGAGTGATCGGGCTCGGCTAGATCTCGATCTCGGTGCCGACCTCTACCACCTGGCGGGTCGGCAGGCCGAAATGGGCGCCCGTGCGCTCGGCGTTGCGCTTCATGAAGGCGAAGACGCCCTCGCGCCAGGCGGCCATTCCGGGATGGGTCGGTGAGGGGATGACCGCCTCGTGGCCGACGAAATAGGTCAGGTCCTCGATGAATTCGGGCGGGAGCAGACCGCTCGCTACCGCGCAGCGCAGGCCCTCGGGGATCGAGGCCGTCTGCATGAAGCCGTAGCGCAGGACCACCCGTTCCATGCCGCACGTATGATGCGAGATCGCCTTGCGGATGCCGGAGGCGACGAGGGTCACCTTCGCCCGCTCGCTGGCGGGGATGACCGGCTCCTCTTCGTAGATCACGGTGATCAGCAGGATGCGCTCGTGCAGGCATTTGCTGCGGTCGACCAGCCGGCCGAGTGCCAGCGGGATGCCCTCAGCGCCCGCCGCAAGGAACGCCGCGGTGCCCGGCAGCGTGACCGGCGGGTCCGATGCGAGCTTCGCCAGGAAGCCCTCGACCGGCTCGCGGAGCGTCTTGCGTTGTGCCTCCAGCAGGCGGTTGCCGGTCAGCCAGGTCAGCATCAGGAAGGCGACGGTGAAGGCGAGCACCAGCGGAAACCAACCGCCCTCGAACAGCTTCACGCTGTTGGCCGAGAGGAAGATCAGGTCGACGACGAGGAAGGCGCCGTTCAGCGCGAAGACGGCGATCGGGTTGTAGCCCCACTTCAGGGCGACCAGCGCCGCGAGCAGAGTGGTGATCGCCATCAGCGCCGAGACGGCGATGCCATAGGCGCCGGCCAGGGCATCGGACGAGCCGAAGATCAGCACCGCCGTGATCGTTGCGAGCGCCAGCAGCCAGTTCACCGCCGGCACGTAGATCTGGCCGCGCTCGTCCCGCGCCGTGTGGATCACGCGCAGCGGAGGCATGAAGCCGAGCTGGATCGCCTGTTGGGTCAGCGAGAACACTCCGGAGATTACGGCCTGGGAGGCGATCACGGCAGCCAGGGTCGCCAGGGCGAGCAGCGGATAATGCGCCCAATCCGGCGCGAGGCGGTAGAACGGGTTCTCGATTGCGTCCGGCTCGACGATAAGCAGGGCGCCCTGACCGAGATAATGGATGACCAGCGCCGGCAGCACGAGGCAGAACCAGGCCTTGCGGATTGCCGAGGCGCCGAAATGGCCGAGATCGGCATACATCGCCTCGCCACCGGTCACGGCGAGGAAGGCCGCGCCCATCATGGCGAAGCTGACGTGCCAGCCGGCATGAGTGACGAATTCCACCGCCTTCAGCGGATTGACCGCCGACAGGATCTGCGGCGCATGCACGATGCCGCCGACGCCCATCAGGGCGAGCACCAGAAACCAGACCAGCATCACCGGCCCGAAGACCTGCCCAATGGTGGCGACGCCCTTGCGCTGGACGTAGAAGATCCCGAGCAGGATCACGAGCGTGATCGGCACCACGAAGCGCCCGAGCGCCGGCGCGTCGACCTTGAGGCCCTCGATGGCGGAAAGCACTGAAATCGCTGGCGTGATCGCGCCATCGCCATAGAGCAGGGCCGCACCGATCAGGCCCACGACGAGCAGCAAACCCTGCCGCGTTCCCGCCTCCGCATGGCGTGCGCCGAGGAGCGCCAGCATCGCGACGATGCCGCCCTCGCCCCGGTTGTCCGCGCGCAGGATCAGCACCGCGTATTTCAGCGAGACGATGAGGATCAGCGACCAGAGGATCAGCGAGATCGCGCCGGTGGCGGCCAGGGGCACAGGCGCGCCGCCAGCGGTCGCCGCCTTCACCGCCTCCTTGAAGGCGTAGAGCGGACTGGTGCCGATGTCGCCGTAGACAACGCCAAGCGCCCCGAGCGTCAGGGCCGGCCCCGCCGCATGGCGGACCGCCCCGGGCTTTCGCGCGACGGGAGGCGTGTCGACGGCCGGCGCGGCAGCTTGGCTCAACGTGCGGCTCCGATTCCGAGCGCGACTGTTGAGGTGGAGAGGTAGCCTAACCTGCGTCGCCGTCCAGGGCTCGGCCGACGCTATCCCCTTCGGACAGCCGGTCGAGGCGAGAATTCGGTAGGCCGCCCGACTTTGCCGGGGGCTTTCGTCAGGCGAGTTCCAGCAACGCCTCGGCCGCAGATGCGCGCATCCCGAGCGGACCCGCGTGCAGCGCCTCGACGAGCAGCCGGATTTCCTCCGGGAAAAGCGCCTCGTGTTCAAGCCCGAAGGCCGTATCGAGCGCGGGGCCGAGGGCGCGCGCCAGGGGATGGGCGGGCGAGCCAGCCGGCGAGTCATCCCCGCCGAACCGGATGAGACCGGAAACGAAGTCGATGGCGAAGGGCCGAGAGCCGCGCATGAAGTCCAGAACCGTGCACGGCCGGTCGGAAACGACGGGCGCTCGTGCAAGGCTCAAGCTGAGCCATCGCGATTGAACGCAGGCTGAAGCGCGCGATGCCGTTGCGTTCAGCAGGCCCCGTCTGTGGACAGATTTCGCGAGGGCGGCGGCGACCTGTCGGCTCGGACGTGCTGACGGCGACGGCCGGCAGACCCTATCTGGTCCTCGTCGCCCCGCGTGAAGGGGCAACGATCAGCTCTGCCAGCCCAGCGGGGTGCGCAGCTCTGGTCGAGGATGCGACAGGCACCTCGGCCGCGCACCCCGTCCCGCGCTCTGCCGATACCGAAAGGCCCGCATGATCAGCCAAACGATCGGCTTGCCGCTGGCGCGGCGGATCGCCCTCGCCGCACAGGGTTTCGGTGCGCGCCGGCCGCCCGTGCCGGGATCCGCGCATCTGCGCCGCACGCTGGAGCGTCTACATCTGCATCAGATCGACAGCGTCAACGTGCTCTCGCGCGCCCATTACCTGCCGGCCTTCTCGCGGCTGGGAGCGTATGACCGTGGCGATCTCGATCGGCTCGCCTGGGGGCCGAAGCGCCAACGAGGGCTCTTCGAGTACTGGGCGCACGAGGCCTCCCTGCTGCCCTTCGCGCTGCAGCCGTCTCTGCGCTGGCGGATGGCGAAGGCCGATCGCGGCGAGGCGGGTTGGGTCAGGATGCGCGCCTATGCCGGCGAGCGGCGTGCCGAGGCGATGGCGCTTCTCGACCGGATTCGCGGAGAAGGCCCGCTTGCCGCCGCGGATTTCGAGGCCCACCAGGGCCAGTCCGGCTGGTGGGAATGGAGCGACGTGAAGAGCGCGCTCGAATGGCTGTTCTGGGCCGGCCACATCACCACGGCCACGCGGCGCGGCGGGTTCGAGCGGGTCTACGACCTGCCCGAACGCGTGCTGCCCGCCGAGATCCTGGCCCAGCCGACGCCCGCCGTCGCCGAGGCCCATCGTGCACTGATCGCCCGTGCCGCGACCGCCCACGGCATCGCCACCGACGCCGAATTGCGGGACTATTTCCGCCTGTCGCCCGAGGAGGCGCGGCCCGCCATCCTCTCGCTCGCGGAAGAGGGCGTGCTGATCCCGGTCTCGGTGCCGGGATGGCGCCATGCCTGGCTTCACCGGGACGCACGCCAGCCACGCCGGATCGAGGCACGCGCCCTCCTCGTCCCCTTCGATCCGCTGATCTGGGAGCGCGACCGGACCGAACGCCTGTTCGGCTTCCGCTACCGGATCGAGATCTACGTCCCGGCCGAGAAGCGCGTTCACGGCTACTACGTCCTGCCATTCCTGCTCGGCGACCGCCTCGTCGCCCGCGTCGACCTCAAGGCCGACCGGCAGGCGTCGCGGCTACTGGTGCAGGCCGTCCACTTCGAACCGGACGCGCCCGGTGATGCCCAGGATGCGCTCGTCGTGGAGCTGGACGACATGGCGCGATGGCTTGGCCTGGAGGGCGTTACGATGCCTGGTCGCTCGTGAACCTCCGGGAAATCGTGCTAGCCCATCCGCCGACCGTGAGAGTGCCGGAGACACCATGAAGTCCGTGACCCTGCTGATCGCCGAGGAGCTCGGAGTCAGGGAGGCGCAGGTGGCCGCAGCCGTTGCGCTGCTCGACGGCGGTGCGACCGTGCCCTTCATCGCCAGATACCGGAAAGAGGCGACCGGCCTGCTCGACGACGCCCAGCTGCGCACGCTCGAAGAGCGGCTCGGCTACCTCCGAGAGCTGCAGGACCGGCGCAAGACCATCCTCGACAGCATCCGGTCCCAGGACAAGCTCACGCCGGACCTCGCCCGGGCGATCGAGGCGGCCGACACCAAGGCGCGGCTGGAGGACATCTACCTCCCCTACAAGCCCAAGCGCCGCACCAAGGCGCAAGCCGCCCGGGAGGCAGGACTCGGCCCGCTCGCCGACGCGCTGCTGGCCGACCCGTCGAGCGATCCGAAGACCGCAGCGCGAGCCTACGTCTCGCCTGCCAAGGGCGTGCCCGGCACAGACGAGGCGCTGGAGGGCGCCCGGAACATCCTCATCGAAAAATTCGCCGAGGATGCCGACCTCGTCGGGCGCCTGCGCGAGGATTTTTGGCGCAGCGGCAATGCCGTGTCGAAGGTCCGCAAGGGCAAGCAGGAAGCCGGCGCCAAGTTCGCTGACTATTTCGACTGGAGCGAGCGCCTGGAGCGCATGCCCTCTCACCGCATCCTCGCGCTGTTTCGCGGGGAGAAGGAGGAGATCCTCGACGTCGAGCTCGCCGCCGAGGGCGAGGACATGCCGGCCGGCCAGCCGGGTCCGTTCGAGCTCGCCGTCTGCAAGCGCCATGGCGTCTCCGACCGGAGCCGCCCCGGTGACCGTTGGCTGCTCGAGACCGTCCGCTCGGCCTGGCGCACCAAGATCCGCACCGGGATCAAGACCGATCTGCGCACGCGCCTGTTCGAAAAGGCCGAGACCGAGGCCGTGAAAGTCTTCGCCGGCAACCTCAAGGACCTGCTCCTCGCTGCCCCCGCCGGCGGCCGGGCCACGATGGGGCTCGACCCGGGCTACCGGAACGGCGTGAAGGTCGCGGTGGTCGATGCCACCGGCAAGGTCGTCGCCGTCGAGACCACCTATCCGCACGAGCCGCAGCGGCGCTGGGCGGAGACGGTCCAGGCGCTCGGCCGGCTCTGCCGGCAACACAAGGTCGAGCTCATCGCCGTCGGCAACGGCACCGCCTCGCGCGAGACCGACAAGCTCGCCGCCGAGATCCTGGCCGCCCAGCCGGACCTCAAGATGGCGAAGGTGATGGTCTCGGAGGCCGGCGCCTCCGTCTACTCGGCCTCCGAGATCGCCAGCCGAGAATTGCCGGAGCTCGACGTGTCGCATCGCGGCGCAGTGTCGATCGCCCGGCGGCTGCAGGACCCGCTGGCCGAACTCGTGAAGATCGATCCGAAATCGATCGGCGTCGGCCAGTACCAGCACGACGTCGGCGAGGCGAAGTTGTCGAAGTCGCTCTCGGCCGTGGTCGAGGACGCGGTGAACGCCGTCGGCGTCGACGTGAACACGGCCTCGCCCTCGCTCCTGGCGCAGGTCTCGGGCCTCGGCGCGACAGTCGCCGGCAAGATCGTGGCCCATCGCGACGCGAACGGCCCCTTCAGCACTCGCGCGGGCTTGAAGAAGGTCGCCGGGCTCGGTGCCAAGACCTTCGAGCTGGCAGCCGGCTTCCTACGCATCCAGGGCGGCAAGGATCCGCTCGACTCGTCCGGCGTCCACCCGGAATCTTACCCAGTCGTGCGGCGCATCCTCGATGCCACCAAGAGCGACATCCGCGTCCTGATCGGCAACGAGACGGTGCTGAAGGGCCTGTCGCCCGCCACCTTCGCCGACGAGCGCTTCGGCATCCCCACCGTGCGCGACATCATCGCCGAGCTGGAAAAGCCTGGCCGCGATCCGCGCCCGGCCTTCAAGACCGCGACCTTCCAAGAGGGCGTGGAGAAGATCACCGACCTGAAGCCGGGCATGCAGCTCGAAGGGGTGGTCACCAACGTCGCCGCCTTCGGCGCCTTCGTCGATATCGGCGTGCACCAGGACGGCCTCGTCCACATCTCTGCCATGGCCCGCAAGCGCATCGCCTCGCCGGCCGAAGTGGTGAAGGCGGGCGACGTGGTCCGCGTCCTCGTCCTCTCTGTCGATCCAGCCCGCAAGCGGATTGGCCTCTCGATGCGCCTCGACGATCCGATCGACCGCGCTGCGCCGGCACCGGGTCAGCGCCCCAGCGCCCGGCCGGAGCCGCGGCACACGGAGTCGAAACCGGCCCCCGGCGCGCAGCCAGGCGGGGCCCTCGCCGATGCCCTTCGGCGCGCGGCGGAGGCCAACCGGCGCCGTTAGCGAAAGCCGGTGTGGCGCCTTGGGTCCCAGAAACCGTCATACGGCATCGATGAGCCGTGGCGCATGGCGAGTTCCATAAACGCCGAGACTGACCGGCCCGGCTGAAGCCGACCGATCCGTCTCGTTCCCGTCGAATGCGCCAAGCCGTCCGTCAGTTCTTCGCAGCGCCCGCCGGATGGTTGCCGAGGTTCCGGTCGAGGAAGCCGCGGATCAGCGGCGCCATCTCGTCGAGCTTGTCCTCCAGGGCGAAGTGGCCCGTGTCGAGGAGGTGCAGTTCGGCGTTCGGAAGATCGCGCAGATAGGGATGTGCGCCCGCCTCGGGGAAGATCTTGTCGTTCTTGCCCCAGACGATCAGCGTCGGCGGCTTGCGGTCGCGGAAGAAGGCCTGGAATTGCGGGTAGAGCGGCACGTTGGTGCCGTAGTCGTGGAACAGGTCGAGCTGGATGTCCTTGTTGCCGGGCCGGTCGAGAAGGGCCTGGTCCTGGACCCAGTTGTCCGGGCTGATCCGCGAGACGTCCTTCACGCCGTCGGTGTACTGGAAGATCGTGGTCGGCAGCGTCACGAGGCCGGAGAGCGCCTCGCGGTTCTTGGCCGAGCCGTCGGCCCAATAGGCTTTGATCGGGTTCCAGAAGTCGGTCAGGCCCTCTTCGTAGGCGTTGCCGTTCTGGACGATGAGGCCGCTGACCCGCTCCGGATGCTTGAGGGCGAGCCGGTAGCCGACGGGGGCGCCGTAATCCATCACGTACATCGCGTAGGACTTGGCGCCGATCTGGCCGAGCAGCCCGTCCACCAAGTCGGCATAATGGCCGAAGGTGTAGGCGAACTTGGTGTGATCCGGTGCGTCGCTCTGGCCGAAGCCCGGATAATCCGGCGCGATGACGCGGTAGCGGTCGGAAAGCGTCGGGATCAGGTTGCGGAACATGTGCGACGAGGTCGGGAAGCCGTGCAGCAGCAGCACGACGGGGCCGTCGGCCGGACCGGTCTCGCGGTAAAACACCTTCACGCCGTCGACCGTCGCGGAACGATAGTGAACGGTGGCGGGGACCTGGGCGACACTCGCGGGCTGTGCGGCTGGGGCAGCCAGGGTCTGGGTGGCAAGGCCGAAACCGGCAGTTGCCAGCAGCAGCGGGAGCATGATCCATTTCATCGAAAACCTCCATCGATCGAGCGCCGCGGGGTGCGTGTCGGCCTCTGGGAGGGAAGATGAAACTTTCGATTTGGAGAGTTAATCCGCTCAATCGTCAATAGACTGTTGCGTTGATCGGAACAGTCACGCTGGGGTCACGCACCCGGTAGAGAGTGGATGGTCACCCCGGGACCGGCCCGCCGGGCCACCTCGCAAAGATGGCTGTGATGCGTGAGGTAGACGACCTGCCCCACCCGAGCCATGCCAGCGAGCAGCCCGAAAGCCTCCTCCGCGCGGAAGTCGTCGAAGGTTTCCATGATGTCGTCGGCAATGAAGGGCAGAGGCGCCCGTGCCTGCACGAACTCGTGGTAGCCGGCGACGCGCAGCGCCAGATAGAGCTGGAAGCGCGTGCCCTTCGAGAGCTGGTCCGCCTCCTTCGAGCCGCCGCCGGCCGACAAGGCGATCAGCGTCTCGCCGTCTTTGTCCGGCTGTGCCGTGAGCCCCGAATAGGCGCCCCGGCTGATCGTGCGGAAGGCATCCGAAGCACGCGTCATCATCGAGCTGCGGTGGCGCTCACGATAGATCCGCAAGCCGTGCTCGGTGGCGGCCGTACCGGCGCGAAGCTGCAGGTAGCGCGCCGCGCCGTCCTCGATCTCCAGCAGCGTCGTACGCCGGCGCCCTTCGATCTCCGCGACCTTGTCGTCGCCACCGATGGCCTCGACCTTGCCGGTCGCGTCCTTCAGCTGGGCGAAGATCTCCTCACACAGCCGGACCTGGTCGGCGAGGCGTGCCTGAAGCTCCGCCAAATCCGCGTCCAGGGCCTCGCGGTCGGCGGCATCGAGCCGCTGCTCGGCCTCGGCGAGGCTGGCGAGGCGCAGGGCATCGAGGATCTCGCGCTCGGCCGCCTCGGCCTGCTCACGCAGATCGCTGCGTCGGCCGACATCGGCCAGACACTGGCCGACCTCTACGAGGGTCTCGACGGCGAAGAGGGCGGTCATCTCGCCCTTGCGGCCGGCATAGATGGCCAGGGTCTCGGCGAGACGGGCCTTGCGGGTGCCGGCCTCCTCGGCGGCTTCGACCAGCTTTTTCCGGCGCTCCTGCTCGGTGCGGGCCTCGCGGATGCGCTCGCCGACGCGCCGGGCCACGCCGAGCGGATCGGCGGCATCTTCGTCGAGACCGAGCTCGCCGGCCATACGCGCGACGAAGGCGCGAAACTCCTCCTGGTCCTTCGTCATGGCGTCGATCCGATAGGCCAGATCGGTCTTGCGCTGGACCGCAGGCGCCAGTTCCTCGATGGCGATGAGCATCTCGCGCACAGCAGAAACGCTCGGCACCGCCCTGCCCTCGCCGAGCCAGCAGCCGGCGCAGGTCTCGGCCCAAGCCGTGCTCCACCCGGCCCCCCGTGTCTCGGCCTGCTCGACGGCGCGGTGGCGGCCGGCGAGGTCGCGCTCGCGCTCCTCGACATCCTCGCGCAGGCCCCGGATCTCGGATTGGCGGTCGAGCGCACTCTGCGCGGTGGCGAGGAGCGCGGCGAAACCTGCCCCGGAGTCCACCGCCAGACCGGCAGCATCAAATGCGGTCCGCATGCGCTCCTCGCCGTCGCGTTCGTCGGCCAGGGCCTCACGCAGGTCGGATTCGGCCGCGAACAGCGCCTCGCGCACGGCCAGGGCGTTCGCGCGCCGGGTCAGCCATCCGTCGAGTTCGGCCGGTGTCATGGCCGGATCGAGGGCGGAGGCGATCCGGCTGATCGCGCTGGCGATGTCGCCACGCAGCCCGCTCAGGGCTTCCGCAGCCTTCGCCTGGTGGCCTTCGGCCCGGCGCAGCTCCGCCTCGGCGATGGCGAGAGCCTGCGCACGCTGTTGCAGGATGGCGAGATCCGCCACGTGGCCGAGCCGCGCAGAGGCGACCAGATCGTCCTGGCGCAGTAGGGCCTCGAAGGCATCGGCCGAGGCTGACGTGAGATCGCGGCGATGCGTGGCCCAGGCTCGTTCACGGCCGGCCCGCAGCTCCGCCGCCTCGCGGTCGTCGACGAGACCTTTCACGGACGCCATCGCCGCGCGTTCGGCGATGAGCCGTCCGACCTCGTTCCTCAGCCGCTCGACCTCGCCGGCATGCCGGGCCACGGCCGTCTCGCGTGCTTCCAGGTCGGCGCCCCAGCCCCGGATCGTCGCCGGCTCGGGGTAGCGCAGGGCAAGCAGTTCGTCGGCCTCGCCCTGCCAAGGAGCGAGCATGCGCAGCCGGTCGGCGAGACGCGCCCGCTCCGCATCGCGAGCACGCTCCGCCAATCGGCGACGGGCGTCGTGATCGGAGCCGCGCAGAGCGGACAGTGTGGCGGCGAGACCGGCCATCGCGGCAGGCGCCCTCGCGTCGCCGGCATCCGAGGCCTGCAGTCGTTCCTGCGCCTCGGTGAGGCGGCGCTCCGCATTTGCTCGCTCGGTGAGTGCGGCCTCCCTGGCGGCATCGAGCCCCGAGCGCGTTTCGATCAGCTCGCGCAGGCGGCCGGTCACCGAGGCGCCGAGCAGGAGACGGCGCGGCTCCTCTTCGCCGGGCTTATCGAGGCGAGCGAGGATAGCGGCGACGGCAAGATCGGCGGCGCGCACCTGGACGCGGCGTTCCGGCAGGTCGATCTCGGCCGTGGAATAGCGGGCCTTCATGCCCTCCAACCGGTCGAGCGCGTCGTGGCGCTTCAGCGCGACCTCGTCGACGGTGATCGCGTCGATCTCGTCCTGCAGGCGGCGCAGCTCGTCCTCGGCGGATTTCAGCCGGATGCCGAGTTCGATCTCCTGTTTCTGCAGCGACGGAAGGTCCTGAAGCCACGCTCCGGGCGGCTCGGGAAGGCCGGCGAGCGGAGCGAGGCGCTCGCGGATCGCGCGCAGGGCCGCCAGCCGCGGCAGGGCGTTGAGCGAGCGCTGGACCGCATCGAGGCGCCCCTGCACCTCCGAACGCCCGGCTATGGCCTCGTCGTATTGTGCGTTGGCCCGGTCGCGCGTCGCGATCAGCCGGGCATAGTCCGAGGCGATGGTGTCGAACTGCTCGCGCTCGGCCTTCAGCGTGGCGAGACGCGCCTTGAGATCGGCGAGCGCGCCGCCGCGGGCCCGGTACTTGTAGAAGCCGTCGGCCTCGGCGCGCAGGCCGAGCAGGTTGCGGCTGAGATCGGCGAGGCCGGCGCCAGCCGAAAACAGCAGCTCGCCGAGATCGCCCTTGCTCGCCAAAATGCTCTCGCCGCCCTTCTCCAGGGTCTCGTCGTCGAGGGAGAACATGGTCCGGTAGGCATCGCGGTCGATGCCGCCGAGATCGACCCTGATCGCCGTCTCTGGGATCACCTGGTCGTTGCCGTCGAGCAGGCTGGCCTGCGGCTTCTTCAGGCGGCCGAAGCTGCGCGGACCATCAGAAAAATCCAGCACACCGCCGATCCGCATGGTCGGATAGGGGTGCAGGAAGTTGTAGGGGCTCTGGCCGCCGATGCCGAACAGCAGATCGAGAAACGCCGCCAACGTCGTCGATTTCCCGGCTTCGTTCGGGCCGTAGACGATGTGCAGGTCCGGCACGCCCTCGGTCCGCTCACCGAAGTCGATCGCGTGGTCCGTGAACTTACCGTAGCGGGTGAGGTCGAGACGACGCAGACGCATCAGGCCTGATCATCCAGCGCGTGGAGACGGGCCAGGACCTCGTCGGTACCCTCGCGGGCATGGCGGGAGAGCAGGGTCTCGACGGCTGCCTCGTCCGCGCCGAAGCCGTCGCGGCATTCCGATGGGAGCTGGCCCCTCAGCTCATCGGCGATGTCGCCGAGCTCTTTCAAGAAAGCCTGCGAGCCGAGCACCTCGTCGTCGATCAGGCGACGCAGCTCGTGCAGCGGATCGGATGAGGCGGCCGTCGCCTCCTCGGGCGGGATGCAGGCGATCTCGAGCTTTTCGAGCCAGCAATCGCCAACGAGCCCCCCCCGCGCCTCGGCCTCGGTCCGCAAGACATCGCCGTCGCGACGCATGCGCCAGGCGAGCGGCGTCGCTCCGGTGAGCGTGAGCCGCGCCACGAGATGCCGGGTCGAGACCGTCATCCGCGCCCGCTCCAGCGCCGCGCCGATGGCGCCGATGATCTCGCGCCATTCCGTGACGCCTGAGACGTCCACCGAAACGCGCTCGAACTGCGCGATGCCGATCGGGCGCCCCTCGACGCGGATGGCGCGGTCATCGCCGATCGTGACAAGGGTCACCGATTTGGCGCCGGCTTCGTTGATGTCGCGGCCCTGCGGCATGCCGGGCATCACGATGGTGCAGTCGCCCTCGGTGACGGAGCGCCGATGGATGTGCCCGAGCGCCCAGTAGCGGAAGCCGGTGGCGCGCAGATCGGCGAGGCTGCAGGGCGCATACGGGTCGTGCCCGGCTGCCCCCGCGAGGCTGGTGTGCAGGATGCCGATATTCACCGCCCCTTCGACGGCCGGCCGGTATTTGGCGAGTAGGCTCTCGGGTGCCTGCGACTGCGAAAAGCTCAGGCCATGGATCGCGACCGGAAAGTGGTCGCCATCGCGGTCGATCGCGATCGTGTCGGCGCGTCCGCCGAACACCGTGACCGTCTCGGGAAACACCAGCTCCTTGGTGATCTTCGACAGGGCGTCGTGGTTGCCGCGGATCACGAAGACGCGGGTGCCGGCGTCGTGCAGCCGCCGGATCTGGTCGGCGAGGAAGCGGGCCGTCTTCATCGAGGTCTGTTCGCCGTCGTAGAGGTCGCCGGCCAACAAGAGCGCGTCTACGCGCTCGTCGAGGCAGAGATCCACGATGGCGGTCAGCGCCTGCCGCGTCGCGTCGCCGATCAGAGCGGCGAGATCGGGATTGCGCAGGGCGAGCGAACGCAGCGGGGAATCGAGATGGATGTCCGCCGCGTGGACAAAACGAAACGCCAAGGAACCGGAGACTCCGCACCGCCCGCCCGGTCTGGATGCCGGGCTCGTGCGGGTGCGATTATCTCCGATGGAGTCGGCCGGTTCAACGCGCCCGGGCGACCGTCCACCGGGAGGAGCGGCATCGAATTTCCGAACTCGGCGTCGTAACCTCTCGCGAAAAGGGATCGGACATGACCCGCATCACCGGCGGATGCCTCTGCGGCAGCCTGCGCTACGAGGCAGAGGGCGAGCCTCAGTTTGCGGGCATTTGCTGTTGCGCCGATTGCCGGAAGGCCTCGGGCTCCGGCTTCATCCCGTTCATGGGCTTCGCGAGCGAGGCCCTGCGGTTCAGCGGCGCGGCGGCGCAATTCCGTTCGCCCTGCTTTCGGGGTGGGGAGGCCCTGCGCAACTTCTGCCCGTCCTGCGGCGGCCTCGTCTTCGGCGGAGAGGCCGGGAAGGACACATCGCACACGATCTATGCCGGCTCCCTCGACGATCCGTCGCTGTTTCGGCCGACGATGGCGATCTTCGGCCGGGACAAGCCCCACTGGTTGCCCGTGCCGCCGGGCCTGACGGTGTTCGAGACGATGCCTGAGTGACGAATGCGTGCCGACGGAGACACGAGCATGAGCCGCACCATCGACCTCAACGCCGATCTCGGCGAAGGTTTCGGCCCCTGGCGGATGGGGGACGACGCCGCCCTCCTCGACGTCGTCACGTCGGCCAACATCGCCTGCGGCTTCCATGCCGGCGATCCGGACATCATGGTCGAGACGGCGCTCGCCGCGCAGCAGCGCGGCGTCGCCATCGGCGCCCATCCGGGCTTTTTCGATATTCGCGGCTTCGGCCGAAACCTGATCCGAGAGACGCCCAGGAAGATCGAGCGGGACGTCGCCTACCAGATCGGCGCGCTGCAGGCCTGTGCGGCCCTGGCCGGAACCCGCGTCACCTACGTCAAGGCGCATGGGGCGCTCGCCAATCTCTCCAACGCCGAGGACGAGGTGGCCGAGGCGATCGCGCGGGCGGTGGCCGGCGTCGATCGCGGCCTCGCCCTCATGGTGATGCCAGGGCTGGCCGCCGAGCGCGCAGCGGACCGCGCCGGCCTGCGCGCGATCCGCGAGATCTACGCCGACCGCGCCTATGCCGATGACGGCACCCTCGCGCCGCGCTCGGCCGAGGGCGCCGTTCTGCACGAGACGCGCGACATCGCCCCGCGCGTGATCCGCATGGTCGAGGATGGCGCGATCACGACGCTCTCGGGCAGGCGCATCCCCATCAGCATCGACACGGTCTGCGTCCACGGCGACAATCCGGGGGCCGTCGAAGCGGCGCGTGCCGTGCGCGCCTCGATCGAGGCGGCAGGCATCGTGGTGGCGCGGTTCGCCGCGACCTGAACTCCGGCCCCGATCACGTGGGGTCCGGGCGGCCGCCGCCATGAGGCTTTCCTACCTTCCCAGGCAGACGATCCACATCCTGGCGTTAGAGCGACCGGACTTCATAAGTCACATTGCCATTCAGCGAATACAGTGCTCACCTTCTTCTGCGGAGGAAGTGTTTTGGCAAAAAACATTATCATTTTCTCAGATGGCACCGGCCAAGCAGGCGGGTTGCTGCCGGACGAAACCCGCAGCAATGTCTACAAGCTGTACCGCGCCACCCGCGTTTGCCCGGACACGTCAATCGACCCGGCACATCAACTTGCGTTCTATGATGTCGGACTCGGCTCAAAAGCAGCCGGCGGCAACATAAGGATCGCCTGGTGGCGCCGCCTCTACAATATTCTCGGTTCCGCGACTGGGCTCGGAATTACGCAAAACATCATCGATTGCTATGCCGCGATCCTGCAGGTCTGGGAGCCGGACGACCGCATCTACCTCCTTGGCTTCAGCCGCGGGGCCTACACCGTTCGCTGTGTCGGCGCCGCCCTTTCGCTGTGCGGTGTTCCCACGCGGTCCGAGTCCGGCGAGCCCCTCCGCCGCGATCCGGCATCCGCCAAGGCGCTGGCCTCGGAAGCGATTCGACAGGTTTATCAGTTCGGCGCCGGCAAGACCGAGAAGGACGGGACCGCGAACAAGCTGCTCGAGGGCGTGCGTAACGAATTAGCGGCCGATTTTCGAAAGCGTTACGCATCGGCCGCGCCGAACGATGCCAACCTGTCGAATGCCTATCCGTACTTCATCGGCGTCTGGGACACCGTTGCTGCACTCGGACTAACCACTCGCAGGTTTCTGGGGCTCGGCCTCGCTGTGGCGGTGACCCTCGGCCTGCTCGCTCTGATCATGGATTTCTTCCTGGTCAGGTTCGGTCACTATTTCAGCGCCGCTCTCTTCTGGCAGTCCTATCTGCGCGTTACTGGTCTTTCCGCCGCAGTGGCCGTTCTTGCTTACCTTGCCTTCTACGTAAAATTCACGACCAAAAGTAAGATCCCTTGGTATGAAACGCTTCATCTGACCGGTTGGAAGATGGTCTTCTACAACACGGAGCTGAACCCCTTCATTCAACACGCCCGGCACGCGCTGTCGATCGACGAGAACCGCAAAGAGTTCAAGAACGTCCCCTGGACGAAAGGAAAGCAGGTCGTGACGGTCGGGAAGAAGGGGGCTGAAACGCAGCTCATCCAGACGTGGTTTGCCGGCGTACATTCGGATGTCGGCGGTAGCTATATCGAGAACGAAGCGCGTCTGTCCGACATCGCCCTGAAATGGATGATCGACCAGGCGATATCGCTGCCGAAACCGCTCCTCGTCGACGCGTCCGTCCTGCACCTTTGGCCGTCAGCCGACGGTCCGCAGCACGACGAGCGAAAGGCGACCGTGGCGAGTTGGCCCGGTTGGTTCGTCTGGTTGATGACGCTGATCTGGAAGCGCGAGGAGCTGGGCTGGAAACCATGGGTCCGAGAGGTTCCCAGGGATGCCCCGCTCGATCCGAGCGTGCTCGCGCGCCTGCAGTTGCGGGCCGTGCTGCGCTACGACCTAACCGAACCCTACCGCCCGAAAGCGCTCGAACACCACGTTCAGGCGCATCACCTGTATCCGCCGGCAAACGGCGTCTGATCCCTTCCCTGGAAGCCCCTCATGCCGTGAGCCGCGCCTCGGTGCAGAGCCGTATCCGCGGCGAGCCATGCACGGAGATCGCATGGCCGTCTCCGTACCGCGCAAAAACTCGGGATCGAATTCATAATCTCACAGTTTCTTGTGGCGCGCCGGTCAGGTGCGCCGAGTGAGAGAGTGTGCGGGCCATGAGTACCGATCCGAGGGCCCAGGCTTTGATCGCCCCGCCGCGTCCCACGCGAGTCACTGCCGCAGAGACGCCGAAAGGCGCCATCGCCTCTCCGTTGATCGTCACGGCGATCATCGTCACCGCGCTCTATCTCGCCCGCGACATCCTGATCCCGATCGCCATCGCGGTGCTGCTGTCCTTCGTGATCGCGCCGCTGGTGAACCTGATCCGACGGCTGAAGCTCGGCCGGCTGTTCTCCGTGCTGGTCTCGGTACTGATCGCCGCGGGCATCATCGGCGCTCTCTCAACGGTGATCGGCGTGCAGGTCGCCGACCTGGCGAAGGACGTGCCGCGCTACCAGCACACGATCGAGCGCAAGATCGAGGGCCTGCGGCACGGTCCGCTCGGCACCGGCATGGACTACCTCACCAACATCAACCGGGCGATCCACGACGCCGGCAACGACGCGGACAAGCAGAAGAAGGCGGATACGTCGCAGACCAAGCCCGATCCCGCACCGGCGCCCGTCATCGTCGAGATGAAGGACCGCCCACCGAGCCCGTTCGAACTCGCCAACACCGTGCTCTCGCCCGTGCTGGGGCCGCTCGCCACCGCAGGCATCGTGCTCGTGGTGCTGCTCTTCATCCTGATGCAACGCGAGGATCTTCGCGATCGGCTGATCCGGCTGGCCGGATCGAGCGACCTGCACCGCACCACCGTGGCGATGGACGACGCGGCGCGCCGGCTCAGCCGCTACTTCATCGGCCAGCTCGCGCTCAATTCCGGCTTCGGCATCGTGATCGGCCTCGGCCTTTGGGCGATCGGCGTGCCGAACCCGGTGCTGTGGGGCATCTTTTCCGCGCTGATGCGCTTCGTGCCGTATATCGGCGCCTTCCTCTCTGCGGTGTTTCCCGTCGCAGTGGCCGCGGCGGTCGATCCGGGCTGGGGCATGGCCATCGCCACGCTGGCATTGTTCGGTGTGATCGAGCCAATCGTCGGCCAGATCATCGAGCCACTGGTCTACGGCCATTCCACCGGGCTCTCGCCCTTCGCGGTGCTGGTCTCGGCCCTGTTCTGGATCTGGCTGTGGGGGCCGGTCGGGCTGATCCTGTCGACACCGCTCACCGTCTGCCTCGTCGTGCTCGGGCGGCACGTCGACTCGCTCGAATTCCTCGACGTGCTGTTCAGCGACCGGCCGGCGCTGACGCCGATCGAGAATTTCTACCAACGCATGCTTGCGGACGATCCGGAGGAGGCACAGGAACACGCCGACCTGATCCTGCGGCAATGCTCGCTCTCGGCCTATTACGACGAGGTGGTGCTGAAAGGGCTCGAACTCGCATCGCGCGATGCCACCCGTGGCGTGCTGACCCTCGAACAGAAGAGCGACATCCGCACCTCCATCACCGCGCTGATCGACGATCTGGAAAGCCGCCGGGACGAGCGGCCCGCCCGCCCCAAGACCGCACGGCGCCTCTTCGCGGGCAAGGCGGTGGCCGCGGAGAGCGCGTTCGATCCGTCGCCGGCCGTCGACGATCCGCCGGAGCACGGCGAACTGCCCGAGGCCTGGAGGCAGGAGGGCGCGGTGCTCTGCGTCGCCGGCCGCGGCTTCCTCGACGAGCCGGCCGCGGCGATTCTGGCTCAGCTCCTGCGCAAGCTCGGCCTCGGCACGCGGCTGGCCGAATTCTCGGAACTCGCCCGTGCCAAGATCGACAACTTCGATGCCGGCCCGGTACAGATGGTCGTGGTGATCTCGCTGGCGATCGGCGGCGAGCCCGGCCATGTGCGCCGCCTCGTCGGGCGACTGCGCAGCAAGCTGCCCGGCAAGCGCATCGCCGTCGGCCTCTGGCAGATCGACGAGGATTCCCTCGGACAGGCCGGGCGCCGAGAGATCGACGCCGACGAGCACGTTTCCTCGCTGCGCGACGCGGTCGAGGCGGTGCTGTCCAGCGCGGGCACGAAGGCGGGCGCCGCGGCAGCGGAGGCCGAGAAGGCGGCGGCGATCCCGCCGAGGCAGGCCATGCCGACGCCGGCGTGACCCGGCGTCAATCCAGCATGCCGGTGGCCTTGCCGACCTCGACCAGCGGCTGGAAGGCGTCGTTCTTCACCGGCACGAACTTTGTGCGGCCAAAGGGCTCGAGCAGCTGGGGATCGGTCATGCCGATGAGCGCCTGACGCAGCTTCTCGGTGAAGCCCTTGCCCCAGGTCTGCTCGACGTCACCGCGCACCGACCATTGCGTGTTGGCGAAGGCCGGCGATTCCCAGATCACCTTGACCTTGCTCGGATCAACCTTGCCGGCCTTCTCGTCGAGCTTCCAAACCGTGTAGTCGACGGCGCCCATGTCGAACTGCCCCGACTGGACGAGCTGGATGGTGCGGCTGTGCTCGCCCGAATAGCCGATGCGCGAATAGACCTCGTCCGGTGTTTTTCCCGGGAAGGCCTGACGGATATAGAATTCCGGCATCAGCCGGCCGGAGGTCGAGGAGCGCGACCCGAAGACGAAGGTCTTGCCGAGGGTGCCGACGGGGAAGTCGGGCGACTTCTCCAGGCCGAGCCGGGTGTTGGCGATGAAGTAGGTGCGGAAATTCGCGTCTTCCGCTCCCTGCGCCAGGGCCTGCGAGCCGGCGACCAGCTTGCGCGCCTGCACGCCGGTGAAGCCGCCGAACCAGGCGAGTTGGACCTCACCGTTGCTGAAGGCTGTCACGGCCGAGGAGTAGTTCTTGACGGTGACGTATTTCACCGGGACGCCGAGCTTGCTCTGGAGATAGGCCGCGACCCGGCCGTAGCGCTCGACGAGCCGGGCCTCGTCCTGGTCGGGGATCGCCGTAAAGGCGAAGACCGGCTTGGCCTCCTGCGCGTGCGCGGCACCGCCCGCGATCGCGGCAGCGAGACCCGCGATGAGCGCACCCGCACGAACCAGCCCGAACATTCGAAGTCTCCCTTCGCGCTGCCTCCCGCGGCAGTATCGACGATGCGAGACTAGAGACCGGCTCCTGACAGCTTCGTGACAGGAGCCGGGGCCCAGCTCAGATCGCCGTCGTCGCGTTGCTGCCCTCCTCGCGGCCGATGCGGCTGTTGCGGCGGCTCCAGCCAAAATAGATCAGCAGGCCGATCGCCAACCAGATGACCAGCCGCAGCCAGGTCTCGCCGTCGAGCGACACCATCATCGCGAAGCACGACAGCACGCCGAGGATCGGCACCAGCGGCACCAGCGGCGTGCGGTAGGCGCGCGGGGCATCGGGCTGCGTGCGGCGCAGGATGATCACGCCGATGCAGACCAGGATGAAGGCGAGCAGGGTGCCGATCGAGGTCATGTGGCCGAGTTGGCTGATCGGCAGGAAGCCGCCCAGCGCACTCGTGAACACCATGAAGAACAGGTTCGAGCGGTAGGGCGTCTTCCATTTCGGGTGGATCGCCGCGAAGAAGCCCGGCAGCAACCGGTCCTGCGCCATCGTGTAGAACACGCGGCTCTGGCCGAGCAGCAGCACCAGGATCACGGTGGAGAAGCCGCAGATCACGCCGAAGGTGACGAGGCCGCGCAGCCACGGGAACGGCGTCTGGGCGATGGCGGTGTTCACTGGGGCGGCATCGCCCTTCATCGCGTCGTAGTGGACGAGACCGGTGAGGACGCCGGCAAAGGCGATGTAGAGCACCGTGCAGATCGCCAGCGATCCGAGGATGCCGATCATCATGTTGCGCTGGGGGTTCTTGGCCTCCTGCGCCGCCGTCGAGACCGCGTCGAAGCCGACATAGGCGAAGAACACGACGCCGGCCGCGCGCATCACTCCGGAGATGCCATACTCGCCGAAGGTGCCGGTATTGGGCGGCAGGAAGGGCTGGTAGTTCTGGCCCTTCACGTAGAACAGGCCGACGCCGATCACGGTGATCACCACGGCGACCTTCACCAGGACGATCGCGGCGTTGACGCGGGCCGATTCCCGGATGCCGATCATCAGAAGGGCCGAGGCCGCGACGATGATGAAGATCGCTGGCAGGTTCACGAGGCCGTGCGCCATGGTGCCGTCGGCGAGCTGGTAGGTCTCGAAGGGCGAGTTCGCGAAGGCGCCGGGCAGGTTGATGCCGAGCGTGTCCTTGAGGAAGCGCGTCACGTAGCGCGACCAGCTCACCGAGACGGTGGCGGCGCCCACCGCGTATTCGAGCACGAGGTCCCAGCCAATGATCCAGGCGACGAACTCGCCCATGGTCGCGTAGCTGTAGGTGTAGGCCGAGCCCGCGACCGGGATCATGCCGGCTAGTTCCGAGTAGCACATGCCGGCGAAGGCGCAGCCGATGGCGGCAATGGCGAAGGAGATCACGACGGCGGGGCCGGCATGCTCGGCCGCCGCGATGCCGGTGAGGGAGAACAGTCCGGCGCCGATCACCGCGCCGATGCCGAGGCCGATCAGGCTCCAGGGACCGAGGGTCCGTTGCAGGGAATGCTCGCCGCCCTCTGCATCGGCGTTGAGCCGATCCAGGGTTTTGATGCGGAAGAGATCCCCCGCGATGCCTGACGCCATGTCCGCTCCCTCCCGCTCTTGATGTCGTTGCGACGATTGAGCGTTGAAAACGCTGTGGTTGCAAGGATGTTGCCGAGATTCGGCAGCCTCGGCTGGTTTTCCGCCCGCGACGTCCGCTTCTCAGCGGTCGGAGGCCGCTTTCACCGAGCCGTCGACGAGATGCCGCAGGATCTCCCTGGCCGAGCCAGCAATATCCGGGCCGGCAGCGCCCGGAGTGCCGGCCTGGAAGGGAGGCTGTGGCGCATATTCGGCAACGAGTTGCGCGGTCTTGGCATAGGCCTCGCCCTTCAGTCGGGCGGCGAGAGCGATCGCGAAGTCGAGCCCTGCCGAGATGCCGGCAGCGGTGACGCGGTTGCGATCGAACACGACGCGCTCGTCGACCGGCGTCGCGCCGAGCAGCGGCAGCACGCTCTCTCGTACGCACCAATGCGAGGTGGCGCGGTAGCCCTGGAGTAGACCCGCCGCGCCGAGGATCAGCGAACCGGTGCAGACGCTGGTGATCCAGGAGGCGACCGCCGCCTGCGCGCGCAGGAAGGCCAGGGTCTCGGCGTCGCGCATCTGCGCCGGCGTGCCGTCGCCACCGGGCACGAACAGCACCGTGACCTCGCGCGGGCAGCCCTCGAAATCGTGCGTCGCCAGGATCGAGAGGCCGGTATCGCTCTCGACCGGGCCGGCCCGTTTCGCGACGAGATGAAGGCCGCCCTCGGCGAGCCCGGAGAGCAATTCCTGTGGTCCGACGACGTCGAGAGCGGTCATGCCGGGATAGAGCAACATCGCGATCGAGATGCCCTTCGCGGACGCCCCGGCCTTGGGCTCTGACCCGGCGAGCGCCGCGGCCGGACGCGGCAGCAGAGCCGCCACGAGGGCGGCCTTGGTGAAGTCGCGCCGCTTCATCGTCCCGTCCTTCCGGCCGCTCTCAGGCCTCCTCGCGCTGCCGATCGCGGCGGACGGAGGCATCGCGATCCGCGCCCGCATGGCCCGGTATGAAAGCATCGAAAGCGGCCCAGAAATCGGCGTGGATCGCGTCAGTCTCGTTGAGGATCTCGTGTCGCGCGCCGGGCAGCACGATGAGATGGCCGGCGCGCAGACGCCCGACGAAGCGCTCGGTCGCCGGCAGGCTGCAGACTGGGTCGGCGCCGGCACCGACGACGAGCACCGGAATCTCGATTTGCGGCGGCACGCGCGGGTCGCGCAGGCGCTGCATGGCCCGGAAGGCGGAGGCGAGCCAGGCGATGGTCGGGTCACCTACTGCGCCAGCACCGACATCGACCGCCGCGGCGGCGTTGCGGGCGTATCGCACCGGATCGCCAGAGAGCCGGTTCCCGGCAAACGGCTTCGTGGCGATCGAGACCGCACTGCCGAACGGAATGTAGGCCCGGCCGAAGCCGAGCCGGTGGAGGAAGCGCGACAGCAGCGAGGCAGCGAGCGGATACTTCACCATGCGCAGCCCGAGCATCGGCGCCACCGTCACCAGCCGCTCAAAGGGCAACCAGCCCTCCAGCGCGCCGGTTAAGGCGATGGCGCCCCCCATGGAATGGGCCAGAGCGAAATGCGGCTCCGGGGTCGAGGGCACCAGCACGGTCTCGGCGACGGCCGTGAGATCGAGCCGGTAATCGTCGAACCGCGCCACGTGGCCCTTGTGGGCATTGCGGACCTGCCGCGAAGAGTCGCCCTGGCCACGCCAGTCGAAGGCGACGACGTGGAAGCCGCGGCGGCGCAGCTCACCGATCGGCTCGTAATACTTCTCGATGAATTCGGCCCGGCCCTGCATCAAACAGACGGTGCCCTTCTCCGTGCGGCCCACCGGACGCCAATAGGCGGCACGCAGGGTCTGGCCGTCGGCGGTGCGCACGGGAACCACGGTCGCTCCCGGCGGGATCGGATTCCCTGGCGTGGACTTGAGCGTCAGCATCGTCGGATGGGGCCTCGCGAAAGCGCCCGCGGAAGTCTTGCGAGCGCGAAAATCCGTTCCGATATCAGTCTCGCGCCGGCCAATGCGGCGGCGCGACGGTCCGGCCCTCAGGCGGACCCGACCAGTCTACATGTTGCTCACCGAGAGGATATGTCATGCGCCACTACGATCTCGCCCCGCTCTATCGCTCGACCGTCGGCTTCGACCGCCTCTTCGCCGCCCTCGACGGTTTCGTCAGCGCCGAGCAGGCTCCCACCTATCCGCCCTACAACATCGAGCGGACCGACGAGAACGCCTACCGCGTGACCGTCGCCGTCGCAGGCTTCACCGAGGCCGAACTCTCGATCGAGACCCGGGAAAGCACCCTGACTATCAAGGGCGAGCGCAAGCCCGTCGAAGGCAGCAAGGCGGAGCTTCTCCATCAGGGCATCGCCGCACGCGCCTTCGAGCGCCGCTTCCAGCTCGCCGACCACGTCCAGGTCACCGGCGCGTCACTGGAGCATGGTCTGCTCCACGTCGATCTCGTCCGCGAGGTTCCCGAGGCCAAGAAGCCGCGCCGGATCCAGATCGCGGGCAACGCTCCCGCAAGGCAGCCGACCATCGAGGGCTCGGTCCAGCAGGCCGCGTAAGGCCTTTCGAGTTCAAACGCTTTTGTCAGAGCGCCTCGGCCGTCGGCCGGGGCGTTTTCGTTCGAGCCCCCGTCACTGCGAGCGTAGTGAAGCAGTCCAGGGCAAACAGGCCGACGTCGCGGGTGCGACCCTGGATGGTTTCGCGTCGCCAAGACGCAGAGCGAGGCGCCAGACCTCAAAAGTCCCCGAAGCGGTCACCGCGGCCGGGCTCGTAGCAGGTGTAGCCCACGAAGCATTGCGGCGTGTCGCGGGCCGGCACGAAGGCGCGCCTACCGATCTCGGTGGGCTCGCAAAAGCTTCTGTCGCGCACGAAGCGGTCGTAGGTCTGGCCGCCGGTGCCAAGCACCACGCCGCCCTGTCGCAGAACCACGTCCCGGGCCTGCGCGCAGGTCATCTGCGTGGTGGAAGGCCGCGCGGAGGCCGCCGAGGCAAGAACCGCCAGCATCAGCGCGGACAGTGCCGTGGTGCGGATCATGACAAAGGGCTCGCGTGTCCCGGCGCCCATCATGCGCCGTACCCGGACAAGTCCGCGCCCGTCCCTTGGCTCCCCCGCCAACGAAAAAAGCCCCGGATCGCTCCGGGGCTTTTCTCTCGATCGGGTGTCGACGGATCAGAAGGTGAAGCCCGTCTCGATCAGGTAGCGGTCCTGGCCCGACTTGTTGCCGAAGCGGCCGAAGCCGAGGCCGAGCACGCCGCCGCCTGCGAAGGCGGTGCCGCGCTGGAAGCTGGCGAGATCGACGTGAGCGTACTCGCCGCGAAGGAAGTAGCGGCCGTAGGTGAAGGTCGGGGTGATCGTGTACGAGAAGGCCTCGCTGCCCGGTCCGTAGAGGACGTTCGTGCGGCCGAACGGATCGTTACGGTTGCCGCTCTGCGTGATGTACTCGAAGCGGCCACCGAGCGAGAAGTTGTCGTTGAAGTTGTAGGCGGCCAGGATCGACGCACCGAAGGTCTCGGCGCCGATCAGGCCGAGGCCGGCGTTGGAATCGACGGCGGTGTACTGGACGTACGGCGTCACGGTCCACGGACCGCTAGCGTAGGTGTAGTTCGCGCTGACGATGCTGCTGTTCTGGAGTGCCAGCGGCGTCGCGAACTGGAAGCCGAAGCCACGGGTGGAGGAGTTGAAGTTGTTGAAGTGCGTGCCGCCGTTGACGCCGATCGTGTTCGAGTCGTCCAGCTTGTAGGTGATGGCGCCGGTGACCCAGTTCAGCTCACCCGAATAGAAACCGTCGGTGACCGCGAGCGACGCGCTGAGCGGGCCGCTCGAATAGTTCACCTGGGCGCCCTGGTTGATGATGTTCTCCTGACCGAAGAGCAGGCCGCGGGAGATGTTGATGTTCTGGAAGGTGAACGGCAGCTCGGAACCGATGTTCGTGAACATGCGGCCGCCCTGGACCGACCACTCTTCATTGATCTGGTACTTGCCGTAGGCAGCCGGGACCGGCCCAAACAGCAGCTTGTTCTGATCATACGACTGATAGACCGGCAGGCCGAGGCCCGGGATCGAATAGAGGCCGGCAGCGACGAAGAACTGGAACGGGCCGTCGGCCTTCTGGACCCACAGCATCGCGTTGCTGAAGTCGAGGCGCGAGGTGCGCTCGGGATCGGTGCCGGGCGTCGGGGCCGCATAGGCGAACTGGGCCGACTGGAAGCTGTAGGCGTAGCCCGACAGCGCACCGCCGAGATACAGGTCGCCGATCGGAGAGGCCCAGCAATTGTTGTCGGCCGGGGCCTTGATGGTGGGACCGTAGGACGGCGTGGAGAGCGCAGCCTTGCAATGCTCCTCGACCATGATCGGCGGCGCTGCCTTGGCGGGAAGGTCGGCAGCGAAAGCGGATCCGGCGGCGAGAAGTGCAAGCGTCGCCACGGAACCCCGCAGCACCAGTTTGGAAGACATCGGTCGAGCCCCTTGATTTCTTGTATGGTCAAGGTTGCAGGACCGGCCCGTGCACCGCAAAACCAAGTTTGAGGCAATTGCCTATTCAGTAGGCAGTTTCGGTTGCACGAACTTGGTTGACACAGCGTGTTGCGAAGTTGCCACGATTTTGGTGGCGACCTGAGGTGCAGTCGGAAGCTTTCGACGGATGTCTTCTTCATACATTTTTTACATTCGAAGGTCGTTTCGCACCGAGACATGGGTTTTTGGAACAATCCGAATCACCCGATCTCGCAAGAACCCGCCGGAAAACGAAAAGACCCCGGCGCAGAGCGCCGGGGTCTTCCATCTCGATCGACTTATCTTGTCAGGATCGAATGTGTCCTATCAGTAATTGTAGGCGCGCTCGCCGTGATCGGCGATGTCGAGGCCCTCGCGCTCCTCGTCTTCCTTCACGCGCAGGCCGATGGTGAAGTCGACGAGCTTGTAGAGGATGAGCGAGCCGATACCCGACCAGAGCAGGGTGAGGCCGACCGCTTCCGCCTGGATGATGAGCTGGCCCATCATGTCGTAGGCGCCGACGGCGAGTTCACCGGGCTTGGTGGTGTAGTCGGGGATGCCGACGCCGCCGAGCTTCGGGTCGACCAGGATGCCGGTCGCCAGAGCACCGAGGATGCCGCCGATGCAGTGGACGCCGAAGACGTCCAGCGAGTCGTCGTAACCCAGTGCGTTCTTCACGGTGGAGCACATCACGAAGCAGACGCCGCCGGCGACGAGGCCGAGGACGATCGAGCCCATCGGGCCGGCGAAGCCCGAGGCCGGGGTGACCGCGACGAGACCCGCGATGGCGCCCGAGAGCATGCCGAGCAGCGAGGGCTTGCCCTTGGCGACCCATTCCACCAGCAGCCAGGACACAGCCGCCGCCGCCGTGGCGACGAAGGTGTTGATCATGGCGAGCGCGGTGGTGCCGTTCGACTCGAGGTTGGAGCCGGCGTTGAAGCCGAACCAGCCCACCCAGAGAAGCGAGGCGCCGATCGTGGTCATGGTCAGCGAGTGCGGGGCGAGCAGGTCACGGCCGTAGCCGATGCGCTTGCCGAGGAGCAGGCAGCCGACGAAGCCGGCGATACCCGCATTGATGTGCACGACCGTGCCGCCGGCGAAGTCGAGCGCGCCCTTCTTGAACAGGAAGCCCGCATCGCCGAGCGCCGTGTCGTAGGCGGCCTTGGCCGCGGCATTCGCCTCGCCACCGGCAGCCGCGAGCGCCTTGGCGGCGTCGGCGGTCAGGTCCGGGCCGGGCCAGTACCAGACCATGTGGGCCATCGGGAAGTAGATCAGCGTCACCCAGAGGATGACGAACACGATCAGCGCCGAGAACTTCATCCGCTCGGCGAAGGCGCCGACGATGAGGGCCGGGGTGATCATCGCGAACGTCATCTGGAAGCAGATGTAGACGTATTCGGGGATCACGACGCCGTTCGAGAAGGTGGCGACGTTGGCGTTCGCGTCGACGCCCTTGAGGAAGGCCTTCGAGAAGCCGCCGACGAAGTCGTTGATGCCGCCGCCGTTGGTGAAGGCGAGGCTGTAACCGTAGAACACCCACAGCAGGCAGACGATGCAGGCGATGGCGAACACCTGGGTCAGCACCGAGAGCATGTTCTTGGTGCGCACGAGGCCGCCGTAGAACAGGGCCAGGCCCGGCACGGTCATCATCAGGACCAGGACGGACGCGATCAGCATCCAGGCGGTGTCGCCCTTGTTCGGCAGGGGCGCAGCGGCAGCCGCTGCGGCGGGAGCAGCCGTGGCGGCTTCCGGCGTCGGCGTCTGCGCGAGGGACGGCTCGATGAAGAGGAGGCCGAGGGCGGCCCCTCCCAAGCCGAGCGCGAGGAGGTTACGGAGTTTCATGGGCACGTGGCTCCCGATCGCGATGCGATTGTGATGGAGGAGAAAGAGGGGTCCGGCCTGGGGCCGGAGGGGAGGAAAGGGCTCAGAGGGCGTCCGCGTCGGTCTCGCCGGTGCGGATGCGGATGGCCTTCTCGAGCGGCATCACGAAGATCTTGCCGTCGCCGATCTGGCCGGTGCGGGCGGACCCGGCGATGGTGTCGATGACGCTGGTGACGAGATCGGCGGCGACCGCGACCTCGATCTTCAGCTTCGGCAGAAAGCTGACGGCGTATTCGGCGCCGCGATAGATTTCCGTATGGCCCTTCTGGCGTCCGTAGCCCTTGACCTCGGTCACGGTCAGGCCGTGTACGCCGATGCCGGTCAGGGCGTCGCGGACCTCCTCCAACTTGAACGGCTTGATGATCGCCATCACGATTTTCATGGGCGGCGCCCCCTGGGTTCACGCGTTGTGCCGCCGGTCGCCTTCGTCGTCGTTCAGACGGGCTCAAGGTCCGGCGGTTCCGCAGGGCTCGGAATGAGCCTGCGACCGAGCCCCCTTATTCAAGGACTGTGCCAGACGGAACTTTTTTGCATTTTGAAGTTGTGCCCAGAAACTGAGCCGGCGCTGACTCCTGCGAGGGCACATTAAAACGGCCAAGCTGCATCATTTCTCGCCATATCGATGAAATCGGCGGCGAAAACGCAATTCAGCCCTGCCTGCGCCGCTTAATCCCGTCGAGATCGACTGAAATTCAGGCAATCGTCGTCAGCGACGCGGCCGGATCAGGCCTTCCTGGGCAACGGAGGCGACGAGGCGGCCGTCGCGCGAAAAAATCGCGCCGCGCGCGAAGCCGCGAGCGCCCGATGTGCTGGGGCTGTCTTGAGCGTAGAGCAGCCACTCGTCGGCCCGCGCCGGCCGGTGGAACCAGAGCGCGTGGTCGAGGCTCGCCGACTGGATCTCCGGATCGAACACCGTGCGTCCATGAGCGATCAGCGACGAATCGAGCAGCGTCATGTCGGAGGCGTAGGCGAGCACCGCTCGGTGAATCGCCGGGTCGTCGGGCAGCGGCGCGCCAGTGCGCATCCAGACGTGGAAGCGCGGCGCGCGCGGCTCACGGCTCTGGTAGCGCTCGATCTCGACCACCTTCAGCTCGATCGGCCAGCTCTGGGTGAAGTAGGCGAACGTCTTCGCCGGCACGATCGTGTCAGCTTGATCCGGGCCGGCGGCGATGAAGCCGCGCATCTCTCCCAGCTCCTCGGGCATCGGCACGTCGGGCATCGCGCTGGCGTGCTCGTAGCCCGGCTCGTCGCCGTGGAAGGAGGCCGACATCGCGAAGATCGCACGGCCGTGCTGGATCGCCTTGACGCGCCGCGTCGTGAAGCTGCCGCCGTCGCGGATGCGCTCGACCTCGTAGACGATCGGCACGGCCGGATCCCCGCCGAGCAGGAAATAGGCGTGCAGCGAGTGCGGCGGCCGCGCCGCCTCGACGGTGCGCGATGCCGCGACGAGGGCCTGCGCCACGACTTGGCCGCCGAACACCCGCTTCCAGCCGTTCTTCTGGCAGATGCCGCGAAACAAGTCGGTCTCGAGCTGTTCGAGATCGAGGAGGCTGAGGAGTTCGCGGACGGCGTCGGACATGGTCTCGCAAGCTGCAGTCGAGCGGGCGATATAGCGCGCGGGCTGGCCCTGTCGCCATGCATCACGCTCATCCGCGCGGATTGCCGAGGGCGGCCCGGAATGTCACGTCACGCGAGCACGGGTTGGAGGATGGCACCATGAACGGTTCGGCGAGTCGTGCGGGCAGCCGCAACCTGCTCGTGGCCGGGGCCGGCATTCCGGGCCTCACCCTCGCGCTCGCCCTGAAGAGGGCGAACCGCGAGGCCATCGACGTCACGGTCTGCGATCCGGGCCTGTCGGCCGGCGCCGCGCGGCATCGCGGCCGGGCCTTTGCCGTGGCAGCCGGACCACGCCGGATGTTCGAACAACTCGGGTTGTGGGAGATGATCGCGCCAGCGGCGGAAGCCATCCGCGACATGGCGATCACCGACAGCCGGCTCGCCGACCCGGTACGCCCGACCTTCCTGACCTTTGCGCAAGACGGCGAGACGACGCCGGACGGGGCGCCCTTCGCGCATATGGTCGAGGCCGAACCCCTGGTGGAGGCGCTGCTCGCAGCCTCTCGCGAGGCAGGCATCGGCTTCGCGGCGACGGGCATATCGGCCGCGTCGCCCGAGCGCGACCGCATCCGGGTGAGGCTCGGCGACGGGCGCGAGTTGACCGCTTCGCTCGTGGTCGCGGCCGACGGCGCCCGCTCACGCCTGCGCGAGGCGGCCGGCATCGGCTGGGTCGGCTGGTCCTATCCGCAATCCGGCATCGTCGCGACGATCGCACACGAGCGCGAGCACGAAGGCCGCGCCTATGAGCACTTCCTGCCGAGCGGCCCCTTCGCGACCCTGCCGCTGACCGACCGAGACGGCCGGCACCGCTCCTCGATCGTCTGGACCGAACGGCAAGCCGATGTGGCCGCGCTGCTCGGGGGCGAGCCCGAGGACGTGCTGGCGGAGATCGAGCGGCGTTTCGGGTTGAAGCTCGGCCGGCTCGCGCTTGAGGACGGCCCGAGCGCCCATCCCTTGAGCTTCGGCATCGCCCGCGCCTTTCGCGCGGACCGGCTGGCGCTGCTGGGCGATGCGGCGCACGTCATTCATCCGGTCGCCGGCCAGGGCCTCAATCTCGGGCTGGCAGGTGCCGCGGCGTTGGCGGAGGTCATGACAGAGGCCCTGCGGCTCGGCACCGATCCCGGCGCGCCGGAGGTGCTGCGCGCCTACGAGCGCGCTCGCCGCTTCGACACGGTGGCGATGGCGGCGGCCACCGACGGCCTCAATCGGCTCTTCTCCAATGACGCGCTGCCGGTCCGATTGGCCCGCGATTTCGGCCTGGGCCTCGTCGAGCGCATGCCCGGCCTGAAGCGGTTCTTCATCGGGGAAGCATCCGCAGCGCGCGGATCGCAGCCCCGCCTCCTTCGAGGCGAGGCCCTCTAGATCGGCCCTCAGGCGCTCTTGCGAAACAGCCAGACCACGTTGTCGACATAGACCGGCTCGGCCAGCGCGGCCTCGCGACGAACCGTCTTCACACGCGTCTCGACCGCCATCGGGCGATTCGCGTTCCAAGTGATCCAGCGCGCCACCGGCCGCCCGCTGCACCGCCTCTGGATCCAGCTCGGTACCTTCGATCGTATTGCCATGCCCCCCCTCCATAGCCGTCCCCTGGCGAGGGTCGGCTCAGTCCAAAGTCAGACCAGGATTCGCCGTTTGGCAAGCGGTAACCATGCTAAGCGTCGCTGCATCCCCCGATTTCGATCACGGAACCGTGATCGAAATCGGTCCGATCCATGGCGGCAGCTCGATCTCGCACCCTGCGTAATCAGCGTCCCGCGGCCGCGCGGCGTGACGGTCGCCAACGGGCGCGCCGGTTGGTAGGAGAGCCGGGTTTTAAGCATCTTCGCAAGGAGGCCGTCGCCATCCGTGCGGAGAAGAGGCGCAGCGACAAGGCCTTAGCGCTTTCTCCATGAATCACCGGTTCATGAGAGGACGACCTGTCGAGCCCGGACGAGGACCATGACGAGACCGGAGGCCAGCGGAGCGAGTGCGGCGGAGGCGGAGGCCCATGCGCGCCTGCTCGCCCATTTCGCGGAGGCCGGCTACGCCGCCGTGACGCCGCCGGTGCTGCAGCCGGTCGAGCCGTTCCTGGAACTGTCGGGCGAGGACATCCGCCGCCGCATCTTCGTCACGACGGACGGCGCGGGCGCCGAACTCTGCCTGCGTCCGGAATTCACGATCCCCGTCTGCCGCCACCACCAGGCGATGCGACCGGGTGAGTCGGCGGACTATTCCTATCTCGGCCCGGTCTTCCGGCTCGCGGCCGGCGAGGCGGACGAGTTCACGCAGGCCGGCATCGAATCGATCGGCCGCACCGATACCCCGGCAGCCGATGCCGAGGTGCTCGGCATGGCGCTGGACGGACTTGAGCAGCTCGGCCGGACCGACGTCTCCGTGCGGCTCGGTGACATGGGATTGACGCACGCGCTGCTCGACGCGCTCGCGGTGCCTCCCGTCGCTAAGCGCCGGACCCTGCGCGCCATCGCCTCCGGGCGCTCGCTCGACGAGGTCGCCAACCCCGCCCAGACCGAGGACCCGCATGCCGGGCTGCTCGCCACGATCCAGGGGCAGGACCCGCGGGGCGTGCGCGCCTTCGTCGAGGACGTCCTCTCGATCGCCGGCATCTCGCGCGTCGGCGGGCGCAGCGCCGGGGAGATCGCCGAGCGCTTCCTCGCCAAGGCCGCGGCGCAGGCGCAAGGCGGCGCAGGCCTCAATGCCGAGAATCGCGCCCTGGTCGAGCGCTACTGCGCCGTCTCGGGAGACCCGGACAGGGCCTGCGAAGCCGTGCGGTCCCTCGCCCGCGAGGCCGATCTCCGCCACGAGGGTCTGGACGCGGCGCTCGCGCTCTTCGAGGAGCGCACCGGGTTCATGGCCGCGCGCGGCCTGCCCGTCGAGCGCTTCGCCTTCTCCGGCGGGTTCGCGCGCAATCTCGACTACTATACCGGCTTCATCTTCGAGGTGACGTCGGGCCAGCCGGGCGCGCCCGCCCTCGTCGGCGGCGGCCGCTACGACGGCCTGCTTCAGCATCTCGGCAGCCCGGTGCCGCTGCCGGCGGTGGGCTGCGCCTTCTGGCTCTCGCGGTGCGGCGGGAACTGACATGACCGACCAGATCACCGAGCCCCTGGTGCTCGCCGTCCCCTCCAAGGGACGCCTCCAGGAGAACGCCGCCGCCTTTTTCGGCCGGGCCGGCCTGAAGCTCGCCCAGCTCAGCGGCGCCCGCGACTATCGCGGCACCCTCGTCGGGGTGCCCGGTGTCGAGGTGCGCTACCTGTCCGCCTCCGAGATCGCCAGCCAGCTCGCCAGCGGCGCGGCCCATCTCGGCATCACCGGTGAGGACCTGATCCGCGAGACGCTGCCCGACGCGGAAGCCTCGGTGGAGCTGCTGACCCCGCTCGGCTTCGGCAACGCCACGGTCGTCGTCGCCGTGCCGCAGGCCTGGATCGACGTGCGCGCCATGAGCGATCTCGACGAGGTCGCCAGCGAGATGCGCCTCCGCCAGGGTCGGCGCCTGCGGATCGCCACCAAATACGTGAACCTGACGCGCCGCTTCCTGGCCCGGCACGGCATCGCCGATTACCGCATCGTCGAGAGCCTGGGCGCCACAGAGGGCGCGCCGGCCGCCGGTTCGGCCGAGATCGTGGTCGACATCACCACCACCGGCGCGACGCTCGCGGCCAACGCTCTCAAGATCCTCGACGACGGCATCATCCTGCGCTCGGAGGCGAATCTCGTCGCCTCGATGAAGGCGTCCTGGGGCGAGAGCCAGCGCGACGCCCTGCGGGCCGTGCTCGGCCGCATCGCCGCCGAGGAGCGCGCCCGCACCAGCCGCGAGGTTCGTGCCGGCCTGCCCGAGAATGGCGCGATCGACCTCGCCAGCCTCGCCGCCCTGCACGAGGCCGAGCTGCCCTATGGCGCGCCCAAGGGCCTCGACGGCGAGATCGTGCTGCGCTGCCCGGCGGAAGCCGTGTTCGCGCTGTCCGACGCCCTCGTCCGGGCGGGCGCCCGCTCCGTCACGGTGAGACGCATCGACTACGCTTTCGCGGCAGAGAACCCGTTGGCTGAGCGGCTGCTCGCCCGTCTGTAGCGCGAGGGTCGCGGCGGGTCGGAATCCGTGGCGATCGACGTCGATTTCAGAAGAGGTTAACGGAGTTCGCGTTAACTCGGTCGGATTCGCCCGGCGTTATCGTTTGCCGGCGCTCCAACCTCGATTCCGCGATGATCCCGCTTCCGCCGAACGAAGTCGAACGGCTGGCCGCGTTACGCGGCCTGCACATCCTCGACACGGCTTCGGAACCGCATTTCGACGCGGTTTGCCGTACGGCGGCGGCCCTGTTCCGCGTGCCGATCGCGCTGGTCTCGCTGATCGACGCGGACCGGCTCTGGGTGAAGGCGCGCTGCGGCGTCGACGTGGACAGCGCGCCGCGCAAGGATGCCTTCTGCAGCCGCACCATCCTCTCGGACGACGTCCACGTCGTCGAGGACGCGCACCGAGATGATTGCTTCGCCGGCAATTCATTCGTCACGGGGGAGCCTCGGGTCCGGTTCTATGCCGGTGCTCCGCTGATCCTGCAGAAGGACCTGCGCGTCGGCAGCCTCTGCCTCGTCGACACCGTTCCGCGCTGCTTCTCGCCCGAGCAACGCCGCCAGCTTCAGGACCTCGCCGAGATGGTTGTGGCCCATCTCCACCTGCACGCGGCGACCGCCGACAAGGCGCGGCAGGCGGCCGCCCAGCAGGCCGCGATCCTCGGCCAGCTCGCCGAAGGCGTCATCGTCACCGACACGTCCGGCAGGATCACCCTCGTCAACGAGGCCGCCGCCGCGATCCACGGCGTCGCCCGCCTCGACGTCACGCCGGACGATTACAGCGCCACCTACCACCTCTTCACCGAGGATGGCCGGCCCTACGTGTCCCGCGAACTGGCCCTGGCGAGAGCCGTGCGCGGCGAGACGGTTCTCGGCTCGCGCTGGCGCATCCGGCGCCCCGACGGATCGGACGTGCTCGCCGTCGGCAGCGCCCGGCCCCTGCGCGGGCCGGACGGGGCGCAGATCGGCGCCGTGCTGACGGTACGGGACGAGACGGCACGGGACGCCGCGGAGGCCGGCCTGCGGGAGAGCGAGGCCCGCTTGCGCGCGCTCACCGACAACATGCCCTCGGGCGGTGTCTTCCAGCTCGCCAGCGGCCTCGCGCCGAACGGCACGGGCCGGCGCTTCCTGCACCTGTCGCGCAGCTACGAGCGGATGACCGGCGTCTCGGTGGAGACGGCCATCGCCAACCCGCACATAGCCTACGGCCTGATCGTGCCCGAACATCGCGCGCTGATCACCGAGGCCGAGGAGCGTTCGATCCGCGACCGCACGCCGTTCGACGTCGAGGTCCAGATCCAGCGCGCCGATACCGGCGAACTCCGCTGGTGCCGGATCATCTCCGCCCCGCGAGACCTGCTCGACGGCTCGGTGATCTGGGACGGACTGCTCATCGACGTCACCGATCAAAAGCGCACCGACGATGCCCTGCGCGAATTGAACGCGACCCTCGCTCAGCGCGTCGCCGCGCGCACGCAGGAGGCGGATGCGGCCCGCGACCAGGCCGAGGCGGCGAGCCGGGCCAAGTCCGAATTCCTGGCCGCCATGAGCCACGAGATCCGGACGCCGCTCAACGGTATCCTCGGCTACACCGATCTCCTCCTCGACCATGCGACCCTCGACAAGGCCCTGCGGCCCCATGCCGAGCGCATCCGCTCGGCCGGCTCGGCCCTGCTGACCGTGGTCGACGACATCCTCGATTTCTCCACCGTCGAGGCCGGACGCATCGCGCTTTCGCCCGAACCGCTGGCGATCGATCGCCTGGCCGAGGAGGCCGCCGCGATCGTGCGTCTCAGCGCCGAATTGAAGGGGTTGCGGCTCGGCGTCGAGGCCGATCCCGCGCTGCCGAGCCACGTCCTCGGCGACCGCGACCGGCTGCGTCAGGTGCTGCTGAACCTGCTCAACAACGCCGTGAAGTTCACCGCCGAGGGTAGCGTGACGCTGGCGATCGAAGGAGCACCCAGCGGCACTGGTGAGGCGCGGCTGCGTTTCTCCGTGCGCGATACCGGGATCGGCATCCCGGCCGAGAAGCAGCACCTGCTCTTCGAGCGCTTCAGCCAGATCGACGGCACCATCCGGCGCGAATTCGGCGGCACCGGCCTCGGCCTCGCCATCTCGAAGCGGCTCGTCGAACTGATGGGCGGCACGATCGGCCTGACGAGCGAAGCGGGGCGCGGCTCGACCTTCTGGTTCGAGGTCAGCTTGCCGCTCGCCGAGCCGGCGCCGTGCCCGGCGATCGAACGCCTGTCCGCTCCCCGCCGTGGCGGTCGCCGGCTGCTCCTCGTCGAGGATGTCCCGCTGAACCAGGATCTCGCCGAGGCCGTGCTCACGCGCGCGGGCCACGCGGTCGATATCGTCGCCAGCGGCGCCGAGGCCGTGGCCGCGGTCCAGGCCGAGAAGTACGACCTCGTGCTGATGGACATCCAGATGCCGGGCATGGACGGGATCACCGCCACCCGCCTGATCCGCGCCCTCGATCACCCGGCTGCCGCGGTCCCGATCGTGGCAATGACCGCCAACGTGCTGCCGCAGCAGGTCGCGAGCTACCGGCAGGCCGGCATGCAGGACCATGTTGGCAAGCCGTTCAAGAAGCAGGCTCTCTTCGCCACGATCGAGCTTTGGGCGCTGGGCGGCAGCGAGGACGCGGCCGACGTCGTCGAGCCGGTCGCCAATCGCGGTGCCTTCGAGGCCATCGTCGACACGCTCGGCCGATCCCGCGCCGACGACCTGCTCGCGACGCTGGCGGAGGAGCTCGACGCCCGCCTCGGCGAGGAGGGGACGATCCCCGATCGCGACGGGCTGGCGGACGGCGCGCATGCGATGGTCACGGCCGCCGCGATGCTCGGATTCGACGACCTGTCCGACCTCTGCCGCAAGGTCGAGACGTCCTGCCGCGCGGGCGCCAATTACGCCCCGCTGGTCGTCCCCCTGCACAAGCAGAGACGCCTCGCGCTCCGCAGGATCGGAAGCCTTCTCGCGACCTGAGCGGGATGCGGGACAGGCCCGCTTTGGCAAAGGCGTCGCCGCACACCATGTCTGCCCCGAATCATCGGGACGGACGCGGGATGCAGCTCACCGGACTCCACCACCTCACCGCCATCACGGCGCGCGCGGCCGACAACGCGGCCTTCTACACCCGCGTGCTGGGGCTGCGCCTCGTCAAGAAGACGGTGAACCAGGACGACGTCTCGGCCTATCACCTGTTCTACGCCGACGGGCTGGCCTCGCCGGGCTCCGACGTCACCTTCTTCGATTGGCCGGCTCCACCCGAACGGCGCGGCACCAGCAGCATCAGCCGCACCGGCCTGCGCGTCGCCGGTGGCCTCGACTGGTGGCACGAACACCTTTCGCGCGCAGGAGTGAAGCCATCGGAACCGCTGATGCGGGACGGCCGGCTCACCCTCGACGTCGAGGATCCCGAAGGCCAGCGTCTCAGCCTCGTCGACGATGGTGGCGCGGGCGAGAGCCATCCCTGGGCCGGCAGCCCCGTACCGCAGGAGCGCCAGATCCGCGGGCTCGGACCGGTCCAGCTCAGCGTCGCTGCTGCCGAGCGGACCGAGGCAGTCCTTACCGACGTGCTCGGCATGCGCTTCGAGCGCAACTTCGACAGCCCCGAAGGCGCAGTGCGCGTCTTCAGCATGGGTGCAGGCGGCCCAGCCGCGGAGGTGCACCTTCTCGAGGATGCCGGCGCGCCTGCGCGGCAGGGCGCGGGCGCCGTCCACCATGTCGCCTTCCGCATTCCCGATTCCGACTACGCGGCCTGGGCCGATCGCCTGAACCAGCGGCGGATGCCGTCGAGCGGGCCGGTGGACCGCTTCTATTTCCGCAGCCTCTACTTCCGCGAGCCCAACGGCATCCTGTTCGAGATCGCCACGGACGGCCCCGGCTTCACCGCGGACGAGCCCCTGGAGACGCTGGGCCAGCGCCTCGCCCTGCCGCCCTTCCTGGAGCCGCGCCGCGCGGAGATCGAGGCCGGACTGAAGCCCTTGTGATCGAGCGCCCTTATCGACGCCGCGATTCAGTCATGAACCGCTGGCATGGCGCTGCTCGCAATCGACGTGCATCTGCTTCGCGCGAAGCACCTCGGCATTGTCCTCGACTTGACGCGCGGGCCGCACCTGCGAGAAGAGCGGCAAAAAAATCATCGGATTCGGGACAATTTAGAATTATGAGCAAGTACTACGAAGAGCGGGTTCTCAGCGTTCATCATTGGACCGACACGCTTTTCTCTTTCCGCACCACGCGCGATCCTTCGTTCCGCTTCCGCAACGGCGAGTTCACGATGATCGGGATCGAGGTCGAGGGAAGGCCTCTGCTGCGCGCCTATTCGGTGGTCTCGGCCAATTACGAGGAAGAGCTGGAGTTCTTCTCGATCAAGGTCGCCAACGGCCCGCTCACCTCGAAGCTTCAGCACCTCAAGGTCGGCGACCCGATCATGGTCGGCAAGAAGCCGACCGGAACGCTGGTCCTCGACAACCTGCTTCCCGGCAAGAACCTCTACCTGCTCGGCACCGGCACCGGCCTCGCGCCGTTCATGTCGATCATCAAGGATCCGGAGACCTACGAGCGCTTCGAGAAGGTCGTGCTGGTCCATGGCTGCCGCCAGGTGCAGGAGCTCGCCTATGGCGAGACCATCACCGAGGCGCTACCGAACCACGAATTCCTCGGCGAGGTGATCTCGGCCGGCCTGATCTACTACCCGACCGTGACCCGCGAGCCCTTCCGCAACCGCGGCCGCATCACCGATCTGATGGTGTCCGGCAAGCTGTTCGAGGATATCGGCCTGCCGAACATGTCGATCGAGAACGACCGCTTCATGCTGTGCGGCTCGCCGGAGATGATCCGCGACACCCGCGAGTTGCTCTCCGGCCTCGGCTACGAAGAGGGCAACCACGGCGAGGCCGCCCACTACGTCATCGAGAAGGCCTTCGTCGAGAAGTGAGCGCGACACCCCGGCGCCGCGCCCTGTTCATCGCCGGCGCCGGAACCGAAATCGGCAAGACCTACGCGACCGCCGCGCTGACCCGCCGCCTGCGTGAGCAGGGACGCCACGTCCTAACGCTGAAGCCGCTGGCCAGCGGCGTCCCGCCGATCGACGATCCTGCCTTCGCCGAAAGCGACACCGCGATCCTG
Source organism: Methylobacterium brachythecii (assembly GCF_014196345.1). GTDB lineage: Bacteria > Pseudomonadota > Alphaproteobacteria > Rhizobiales > Beijerinckiaceae > Methylobacterium > Methylobacterium brachythecii. The sequence continues at coordinate 51,638 of NZ_JACIDN010000001.1, forward strand.
CTGGCGGCCCAGGGACTTTCCGTCGCGACGGAGACGGTGGAGGCCTGCTCGCCCTGGCGGTTTTCCGCGCCGCTCGCGCCCGACCAAGCTGCGGCCCGGGAGGGGCGAAAGCTCCATCTCGACGAACTCGTCACGTGGTGCGAGCGGCAGCTCCCACCCCATCGACAGCCTCATCCCGATATGACTGTCCTGATCGAAGGCGTCGGCGGCCTCATGAGCCCGATCACCGCGGACGCCACCGGCCTCGACTGGCTGAAGCAGCTTGGTTTGCCGGCTCTACTCGTCTCCGGCAGCTATCTCGGCGCAATCAGCCACGCGCTGACCGCCATCGAGACTCTGAAAGCGCATGGTGTCCCGCTCGCAGGCGTCGTGGTGAGCGAGAGCACCGACGCGCCGACGCCGCCGGAGGTCGTTTCAGAGGCCATAGCACGGCGTGTGGAGGTGACGGTTGGGATCGTGCCGCGTGGCGGCGCTTTTCCTGGCGGCCTTGCCGATGCGCTGCTTCAAGGGCCGCTCGGCTAGGCGGCCGACCTCCCCTCAGCCGTCCTCCAGCCGCCCCCAGAGCGTGTCGGCGACGTGGTTGCGGCAGTCGAGCGAGCGAAACAGCCGGATCTCGATCGGGATGTCGAACCGTGCGGGGCCGGCCCGCACCAGGCGGCCTCTCCCCAGATCCTCCTCGGCGAGCGTCCGGGGCAGCCAAGCGAGGCCATGACCTTCGCGCGCCATGGTCAGCAGCGTTGCGGCCAGCCGCGAGGTGAATCCCGCCTCCAGACGCAGTTCGCCACTCTCGGAGATCTGCGCCGCCAGGATACGGCCGAGGCCTGAGGCTTGAGCGTAGCCGAGATGCGGCAACGGCCTGTCCCGCGTACCCGGCAGCGACCAAAGCGGCTGCCCGTCTTCATCGGGCGCGGAGACGGGGACGAGCACGTCCTCGCCGATGGTCACGCTCGGAAACCGGTCCGCTTCGAAGCGCATCGGCACCCGCGCATGGCAGTGGCACAGCAGGAAATGCACCTCCCCGCCGAGCATCATCTGCTCGCAGGCCTCCATGCTGTCGGAGATGAGGTTCAGCGCGCCGAGCGCCTCGACGCGCATCAGGCCGCGTATCCAGGCCGGAAAGAAGGTGAAGGAGAGCGCGTGCGTGGCGGCCACCGAGAGCGCGCCGGTATCCCGCTCGCCGATGGCTTGCGTCTCGCGGCGCGCGCGGTCGAGCGCGCGCATCATCTCGACGGCCTGCGGCTGGAGATGCAGCCCGGCCTCCGTGAGCACGGCGCCTTGCGCGCCCCGCACGAAGAGCGGCGTGCCGATCCAGTCCTCGAGAGCCCGGATACGCCGGCTGAAGGCGGGCTGCGTCACGTTGCGGGCGTCGGCGGCGCGGGAGAAGGTCTTCTGCTCGGCGAGCGCCAGAAAATCCTTCAGCCAGTCGAGATCCATGCCGATGCCGTTCTCGCATAACGCGAACCGAACATGGCATTGGCCCGAGCGGCGAGTCCAGCAGTAGGTCTTCGGGAAAGCCCCCGTACGAGAGGCACTCAGATCCCGGGAGGATCACGGCCATGAAGAACTGGCTCGGCAAGCTCTACATCCAGGTCTTCTTCGGGATCATTCTCGGTGGCCTGATCGGATATGTCTGGCCCACCATCGGCATCGCGCTGCAGCCCTTCGCGGACGGCTTCATCAAACTGATCAAGATGCTGCTCGCGCCGATCATCTTCGGCACGATCGTGGTCGGCATCGCCAAGATGGGCAACCTCAAGGAGGTCGGCCGCATCGGCATCCGGGCGCTGTTGTACTTCGAAGTGGTCTCGACGCTGGCTCTCGTGATCGGCCTCGTCGTCGTCAACATCATGCAGCCGGGCGTGGGCATGAACATCGATGCCTCGCACATCGATGGGAAGGCCATCGCCGGCTACGCCAAGGTGGCCGAGACGCAGCCCGGCCTCGTCGGCTTCCTGATGGACATCATCCCGACGACCATCGTGGATGCCTTCGCCAAGGGCGCGATGCTGCAGATCATCCTGATCTCGGTGCTGCTCGGCATCGCCCTCGTCGAGGCCGGCGAGCGCGGCAAGCCGGTGGTCGCGGTGATCGACAGTCTGCTCGATGCGCTCTTCCGCATCGTCGCGATGGTCATGCGGCTCGCACCCCTCGGCGCGGGAGCCGGCGTCGCCTTCACCTTCGGCAAGTACGGCGTCGGCACCGTCTGGTCGCTCGCCTACCTGATGCTCGGCGTCTACCTCACCTCGATCGTCTTCGTGGTGGTGGTGCTGGGCGCGGTGGCCCGCTGGGCCGGCTTCCCACTCACGAAGTTCCTCGCCTACTTCAAGGACGAGATCCTCATCACCTTCGGCACCTGCTCGACCGAAGCGGTGATGCCCCGGATGATGGCGAAGCTCGAGCGGCTGGGCTGTGACAAGTCCGTGGTCGGGCTCGTGCTGCCCACCGGCTACACCTTCAACGCCGACGGCACCTCGATCTACCTGACCATGGCGGCGATCTTCGTCGCGCAGGCCACCAACACGCCACTCGATATCTGGGGGCAGCTCGTCATCCTGGGCGTCCTGCTGCTGACCTCGAAGGGATCGGCGGGCGTCGCCGGCGCCGGCTTCGTGACGCTCGCGGCGACCCTGTCGAGCATCCACACCGTGCCGGTGACCGGCCTCGTCCTGCTGCTCGGCGTCGACCGTTTCATGAACGAGGCGCGTGCCGTCACCAACCTCATCGGCAACGGCATCGCCACCATCGCCGTCGCGAAATGGGAGGGCGCCTTCGACCAAGCGAAGGCCGAGGCCGCGTATCGCGACCGCGCCCGGCCCGTCCTCGCCGAGCCCTCGTCCGACCCGCAGGCGGTGGCCGCCGCCTCCTGACGCCCCCTCACCTTAAAAAGCGAGAAAGAGCATGCGCATCGTCGACGTCTGCGAGATCACCAAGCCGATCTCATCGCCCATCCGCAACGCCTATATCGACTTCTCGAAGATGACTGCGAGCCTGGTGGCCGTCGTCACCGACGTGGAGCGGGATGGCCGCCGGGTGGTCGGCTACGGCTTCAACTCGAACGGTCGCTACGGCCAGGGCGGCCTGATCCGCGAACGCTTCCGGGATCGCCTGCTCCAGGCCGAGCCGAAGAGCGTCCTCAACGAGGCAGGCGACAACCTCGACCCGCACAAGCTCTGGGCGGCGATGATGACCAACGAGAAGCCCGGCGGCCACGGCGAGCGCTCGGTGGCAGTCGGCACCCTCGACATGGCGATCTGGGACGCGACGGCGAAGATCGCCGGCAAGCCGCTCTTCCGCATGCTCGCCGAGCAGGATGGCCGCGAGGCCGATCCGCGCGTCTTCGTCTACGCGGCCGGTGGCTACTACTATCCCGGCAAGGACTATTCTGCCCTGCGAGCCGAGATGCGCAGCTATCTCGACCGCGGCTACAGCGTCGTGAAGATGAAGATCGGCGGCGCCCCGATCGACGAGGACCAGCGCCGCATCGAGGCCGTGCTCGCCGAGATCGAGGGGCAGGCCCGGCTCGCCGTCGACGTGAACGGCCGCTTCGACCTCGAGACCGGCATCGCCTACGCCAAGATGCTCCGCGAATACCCGCTGTTCTGGTACGAGGAGATCGGCGACCCGCTCGACTACGCCCTGCAGGCGGCGATGAGCGAGTTCTATCCCGGCCCGATGGCCACCGGCGAGAACCTGTTCTCGCACCAGGACGCCCGCAACCTGCTCCGCTACGGCGGCATGCGCCCGGACCGCGACTGGCTGCAATTCGACTGCGCCCTGTCCTACGGCCTCGTCGAATACCTGCGCACCCTTGAGGTACTGGACCAATTCGGCTGGTCGCGCAGCCGCTGCATCCCGCATGGCGGCCACCAGATGTCGCTCAACATCGCTGCCGGCCTCGGGCTGGGCGGCAACGAGAGCTACCCCGACCTATTCCAGCCCTATGGCGGCTTCCCGGACGGCGTGAAGGTCGAGGACGGCCACATCACCATGCCGGAGATCCCGGGCATCGGCTTCGAGGGCAAGTCGGACCTAATCAAGGTGATGCGGGAATTGGCGGAGTAACGCCCTCATACCCAAGCCGTCATCCCGCGGCCGCGCAGCGGAATCCGGGATCCACGACTGGCCTCGACGGAGTGTCTGTCTCCCGCATCACGGGTAGATTCCGGGTTCTCGCCTCTGGCGAGCCCCGGAATGACGGAGTTGGAAGTATTGCGGCCGGGCTGGTGGCAGCGCGCCGAAAACCGGCTACCGCATCCTCAGCACTGATCCGCGCTGTCCGACGAGGGAACCCGCAATGCCCTACCGCATCGACCACGTTCACCTGCGTAGCCGCGACGCGGTCGCGGCCTCGGTCTTCTATGTCGAGAAGCTGGGCGCCCGGGAGATCCGCCGCGATGGCTCGCCGGTCAGCCGCGTCGTGCTCGATCTCGGCGGCCTGCACCTGTTCATCGAGCAGGCGCCGGAGGACACTGCATCGAGCGCTAAGGCCCCGCATCTCGGCCTGGAGCATATCGGCTTCGCCGTCGACGACATCGAGGCGACCTTCGCCGATCTGAAGGCCAAGAATCTCGACATCGCCTCCGGCATCAACGACGTGAAGCCGGGCCTGCGCACGATCTTCATCACCGGGCCGGACGGCGTATTGATCGAGTTTCTGAAGCGCGACTTCGCGCTTTAGTCGCTTTTCGCGTCCAGCCGCGCCCGGCCGAAATCCGGCTCGGCCGTCTCCTGGCCCATGGCGACGATGCCTTTGCGGATCGCACGGGTGCGGGTGAACAGCTCGAACAGCGCGTCCCCGTCACCCCAGCGGATCGCCTTGGTGAGCGCCGAGAGGTCCTCGTTGAAGCGGCCGAGCATCTCCAGCACGGCCTCCTTGTTGGTGAGGAAGACGTCGCGCCACATGGTCGGATCGGACGCCGCGATGCGCGTGAAATCGCGAAAACCGCCGGCCGAGAATTTGATCACCTCGGACTGCGTCACCGTCTCCAGATCGGCGGCGGTGCCGACGATGTTGTAGGCGATGAGATGCGGCACGTGGCTCGTGATGGCGAGCACGAGGTCGTGGTGCTCGGGCGTCATCGTCTCGACGATGGCGCCGAGACCCTCCCAGAATGCTGTCACCGTGGCGACGGCTCCATCATCCACGCCCTCGGGCGGGGTGATGATGCACCAGCGGTTTTGAAACAGCGTCGCGAAGCCGGAATCGGGACCGGAATACTCGGTGCCCGCCACGGGATGGGCCGGCACGAAGGGGTTTTCCGGCTTGAGGTGCGACGCCGCTGCGGCGACCACCGAGCCCTTCACCGAGCCGACATCCGACAGGATCGCGCCAGGCTTGAGATGTGGCGCGAGTTCGGCCGCGACTGCGCCGATGGCGCCCACCGGCACGCAGAGAATGACGAGATCGGCCTCGGTCACTCCGTCCGCCAGGCTGGACGTCGCGAGATCTGCAATGCCGAGCGCACGGACGCGGTCGAGCACCGCCTCGTCGCGGTCGACGGCCACGACCCTGTCGGCAAGCCCGTAGGTGCGCGCGCCGCGGGCGATCGAGGAGCCGATCAGGCCGAGCCCGACGATGGCAACTGTGTGCAGGACGGTGCCCATCCTAGCTCCGGCCAAAACTCTTCAGCGCATCGATGAAGGCCCGGTTCGCTTCCTCGCTGCCGACGCTGACCCGCAGCGCATTCGGCAATCCATAGGACGCGACCTGGCGGACGATGACGCCGTGCCGGGTCAGGTGCGCGTCGGCATCGGCAGCCGTGCGGCCGGGCTCGTCCGGAAAGTGAGCCAGCAGAAAGTTCGCGACACTCGGCGTGACGGCGTAGCCGAGCGCCCGGACCTGCTCCGTGAGCCAGCCGAGCCACTCGGTGTTGTGCGCGACGGCCGCCGCGAGATGGGCCTCGTCGGCAATCGCCGCGGCGCCCGCGGCGATGGACCCGCCTGACAGATTGAACGGCCCGCGGATGCGGTTGAGCGCATCGACCACGCCTTCCGGCCCGACCATCCAGCCGATCCGCTGCGCCGCCAGTCCGTGGATCTTCGAGAAGGTGCGCGTCATGACGACGTTCTGGGATTCGAGCGCCAGCTCCAACCCGGCGCCGTAATCGTTCGCGCGGACGTATTCGGCGTAGGCGCCGTCGAGCACCAGCAACACGTTGCCGGGCAGCCCGGCATGCAGGCGGCGGACCTCGTCGAAGGGCAGGTAGGTGCCCGTCGGGTTGTTGGGGTTGGCGATGTAGACGATCTTCGTGCGCGGCGTGACCGCGGCGAGGATGGCGTCGACGTCGGTGGTCAGATTCGTCTCCGGCACCACGACCGGCGTGCCGCCAGCCGACAGCATCGCGATCCGGTAGATCAGGAAGCCGTGCTCGCAATAGATGCCCTCGTCGCCCGGGCCGACGAAGGCGTGGGAGAGCAGGAACAGCAGCTCGTCCGAGCCCGCGCCGCAGACGATGCGGGCCGGATCGAGCCCGAAGCGGGCCGCGATGGCCGTGCGCAGCTTCGACGCGGTGCCATCCGGGTAGGCCGCGAGCTTGGCCGATGCCTCCTGAAGGGCCGCGACGGCATGCGGGCTCGGGCCCAGCGGCGTCTCGTTCGAGGAGAGCTTGTGCACCTTGGCGACACCCGGCGCCGTGCTCTTGCCGGGCACATAGGCGTCGATGGCGAGCACGCCGGGCTTGGGCACCGGGCGGAGGGGGGACGAAACAGCGGCGGACATGGCTTCGGACAACTGTCGGATGCGATCGAATCCGGTTCGTCTACAGCATTTCGCGCCGCCGTGGAGTCCGCAGGGTCACGCCTCGGCGTTGGCGTCGAGATCCCTGCCCTTCGTCTCGGGCATGAGCATCGCGGCGATGGTGCCGATCACGCTGAAGGCGACGAGGTAATAGGCCGGCGCCAGCCGGTCGCCGGTGACGGCGATCAGCTTGTTCACCACCCAGTTGGTGCTGCCGCCGAAGATCGAGACCGAGAAGGCGTAGACGATCGACAGGCCGGCGCTACGCACCGCCCGCGGCAGTGATTCCGGGATGCCGACGATGATCGCCGCCGCGTTGATCGAGGAAAGCGCCGACATCAGGAAGGTCACCGCATAGACCGAGAGCGCGGTCGGCGCCTGCGCAAGCCAGGCAAAGGCCGGGATCGCCAGAAGCACGATCACCGCGCGCGGCCAGATCATCACCGGCCGCCGTCCGATCCGGTCGGCGATCCAGCCACCAAGCAACGGAAACACGATCGAGGCCAGCCCGAGCGCGATCGGCACGGCAGTCGAGACCGTTTCGGTGAGCCCGAGCGTCGCCTGCGCATAGACCGGCATGTTGGTGCCGATCGCGTTCGAGACGGTCGAGGCCGCGATGATCAGGAAGGTGAGGATCAGCAGCCGGCCATGCTCGCGCACCAGCCGGGCCACCACCGCGAGGGTCGAATCCGCCGCTTCCGGATCCTTCTCCTCACCGGCGGTCTCGGGCAGGTGACTGCGGATGATCAGGCCGACCGGCACGACGGCGAGGCCGAGCAGGAACATTCCGCGCCAGCCCCACTCCGCCATGGCGTGGTCGCCGACCGCCAATGTCAGCACGGAGGCGACGATGCCGGCGATCAGTGCAGCGCAGCCCTGGCTCGCGATCTGCCAACTCGCGATGAAGCCGCGATGGTCCGGTGGTGCCGCCTCCAGCAGATAGGCAGTGGACGGCCCGACCTCGCCGCCGAGCGCCAGCCCCTGGATCAGCCGCCCGACGATGACGATGCCCTGCGCCCATCCCCCGATAGCATCGTAGCCCGGCGTCAGGGCCAGCATCAGCATGCCGACCGCCATGAGCGCGATGGTGATGAGCATGGCGGGCTTGCGCCCTGCCCGGTCGGCGAAGGCGCCGATCACGATGCCGCCGATCGGGCGCATCACGTAGCCGATGCCGAACAGGGCCAGCGAGGCGAGCAGGCTGTCGGTGGCGTTCTGCGACGGGAAGAAGGCGGCGCCGATCGGCACGGCGAAGAAGGCGTAGATCGTGAAATCGTAGAATTCGAGAGCGTTGCCGAGCACCACGGCCCCCACGGCCTTGCGGTCCAGCGCCGGATGGCCCTGTGCAGCTGCGATCTCGCCCTTCATTCCCGCTCCTTCGCTTATTGCGGCGCACTCATAAACCAGTGAGGGAGGTTTTGTTGCAGAGCTGGCGATAACTCCTCGCAATCAGCCGCTTCCTCCTTTCGTTGACGCACTGGGATGGGCACATTACCTCCTGTCGACCCGGCCAAGTCTGAAGGGCTGGACCCCGCGTCGCCTCATGACAACGCGAGAGCTTCGACCGATGGCCGAGTTGGCCCCGGGGGCAGCACCCGAGCGCGCGATGGACACCACGTTGACGCCAGATGCCGAGACCGGCCTTCGCGACGAGGCGAAGCCATCACGCCGTGACTACGACGCCCTTCCGGCCTCCGACCCGAAGAGCCCCGTCGCGCTGTTCGGCACCGACGAGCCGCTGTCGATGGATTGCGGTATCACGCTCGCGCCGTTCCGGGTCGCCTACCAGACCGTCGGAACGCTCAACGCCGAGCGCTCCAACGCGGTCCTGATCTGCCACGCGCTGACCGGCGACCAGCATTTCGCCCACACCCATCCGGTCACCGGCAAGGCAGGCTGGTGGGAGACGCTGGTCGGCCCCGGCAAGCCGATCGACACGAACCGCTACTTCGTCATCTGCTCGAACGTGATCGGCAGTTGCATGGGCTCGACCGGCCCGGCCTCGCTCGATCCGTCAACGGGTCGGCCCTACGGGCTCGACTTCCCGCTGGTGACCATCCGCGACATGGTGCGGGCCCAATCGATGCTGCTCGACCGGCTCGGCATCCGCGACCTGTTTCTCTGCATCGGCGGCTCGATGGGCGGGATGCAGGTCCTGCAATGGGCCTCGCTTTTCCCCGAACGCGTCTTCGCCGCGATGCCGATCGCCACGGGCGCGCGCCATTCGGCGCAGAACATCGCCTTCCACGAGGTCGGAAGGCAGGCGATCATGGCCGACCCGGCCTGGGCGGATGGACGCTATCTCGAAGAGGGCACGCGGCCGGCCAAGGGCCTCGGCGTCGCGCGGATGGGCGCGCACATCACCTACCTGTCCGAGCCGGCCCTGCATCGTAAGTTCGGCCGCCGTCTCCAGAACCGGGCTGCGCCGACCTTCTCGTTCAATGCCGACTTCCAGATCGAGAGCTACCTGCGCCACCAGGGGCTCTCCTTCGTCGAACGCTTCGACGCCAACGCCTATCTCTATCTCACCCGGGCGATGGACTATTTCGACCTCGCCGAGGACCATGGCGGCGTGCTCGCCAACGCCTTCCGAGGTTCGAAGACTCGATTCTGCGTGATCTCCTTCACCTCCGACTGGCTGTTTCCGACCGCCGATTCCCGGGCGATCGTCCACGCGCTGAACGCAGTCGCCGCGCCGGTGGCCTTCGTCGAGGTCGAGAGCGACAAAGGCCACGACGCCTTCCTGCTCGACGAGCCGGCGATGTTTTCCGCCGCACAGGGCTTCATCGACGCGGCGGCGCGGGCGCGAGGGCTCTGATGGCTCATCCCACCCTGACCGACGCCTCCACTGCGCCCTGGGATGCCGCCGAGTCATTGCCGCGGGGCGCGGATGAGCGCGTCGACCACCTCGTCGTGCTCGGGCTGGTGCCCGACGGCGCCCGCGTGCTCGATATCGGCTGCGGCGACGGCTCGCTGCTGGCGCTGCTGCGCGATCGCCGCAACATCGACGGACGCGGCATCGAGCTGTCGCGCGAGGGCGTGAACGCCTGCCTCGCCCGCGGCCTGCCGGTGATCCAGGGCGATGCCGATACCGATCTCGCCAACTATCCCGACGACGCCTTCGACGTGGTCGTACTCTCCCAGACCATCCAGGCGACGCGCAACCCGCGCATCGTGCTCGAGCATCTGCTGCGCATCGGCAAGCAGGTCATCATCTCCTTCCCGAATTTCGGGCATTGGCGCGTGCGAACGGAACTCGCCTTCCGCGGTCGCATGCCGATGACGGAGATCATGCCCGAGACCTGGTACGAGACCCCGAACATCCACCACTGCACCATCCGGGACTTCGTCGGCCTGTGTCGCACGGTCGGCGCCAACATCGAGAAGGCCACCGCCCTCGACGGGCGCGGCAAGCCGATGCGCTACTCGATGCCGTGGTGGTTCTGGAACCTCGTCGGGGCGCAGGGGGTGTTCCTGCTGCGGCGGGGTCCAGCGAAACCGCTTTGAGCGAATGCGGCGAGTCGTCATCCTCGGGCCGCCCGGTAGTGGCAAATCTACCCTCGCCCGCCAGCTCGGCGAGCGACACGGGCTGCCCGTCTTCCATCTCGACCAGATCTATTTCCGCCCCGGCTGGGTGCCGGTGGAGCAGGAGATTTTTGCCACCGAAGTCGCACGCATCGCAGCTCTGCCGGACTGGGTGATCGACGGCAACTACACCGCCACGATCGCGCCACGGCTCGCGGCGGCGGATACCGTGATCTATCTCGACGTGCCGACCTGGCTGCTCATGGCCCGCATCAGCAAGCGGACGATCACCAGCTATGCGCGCGAGCGGCCCGAGATGGCGGCCGGCTGCCCCGAGCGGTTCGAACTGGAATTCCTGCGCTTCGCGCTGGCCTGGAATCGGACCCGTCGGGCGCGAAGCGTCGCCGTCGCCGAAGGATTTCCGGGACGCGGAATCGTCCTGCGCAGCCGGCGGCCGATGCACGACCTGTCGCGTCGTCTCGGCGGAGACGCCTAGGCCGCCTCGTCGCGTGCCAGTTCGGCCGCGATTCCGGCGGCGAGGTCGGCCGCCTGGTTGCGGATATCGGGCACCGCGATGCACTCCCAGAGCGCCCCGCGCATCAGCGGGCCGATCGTCCAGAGCGGACCGCCGAGGGGCAGGCCGCGCGCACGGAAATCCGCGTCGACGTCGAGCCCGAGACCGAACGGGCCGGGACGCACTAGGCCGCGATCGATCAGCCGGCGCAGCAGCGGGTCCGGCGTCTTGCTGACGCGGCCGATCCCGGTGGCGTCGAGGATGCACTGCACCGTCAGACGCTCGGGCTCCGCAGCGCCCCGCGGCCTCAGCGTCACCACGGCGCGACTCGGTTCGTCCTCGATCGACAGGATGCGGCCGGCCCGTACCGTCAGGCAGCCGGCCGCGATGTCGTCGGCGATCGCAGCGGCGGCGGGCGGTGCCGAGCGGTGGCGATGCACGTCCCAGAACGGGCGCAGATGGCGCAGGAAGCGCTCCCGCTCCGAAGCCGGCAGGCTGCGCCAAACGTAGTCCGTAATCGGCCGAAGCGCGTCGATCACGTTGCGCCAATCGTCGCCGGCCGCATGCGCCGCCGCGCGGATGCGCCGGGTCAGGGCCGTGAGCGAGCGGAGATCCACCCCGGTCAGGTTGGGCACGGGAAGCGCCTCGGTCGGCGCATGGGTGTTCGGCAGCAGGCCACGACGCGACAGAGCGATAATCGGGCCGCCGAAGCCGCGACGGCGCAGGCTGATGACGGCATCGATCATCGTCAGCCCCGTGCCGACGATGAGCACCGGAAGCTCCGGCTGCAACCGGCCGATGGTCTCTGGCGACCAGAGATCGGCCCGGTGCCGGCTATGCGGCTCGCCGGTTCCGGCGAGGTTACCCATGGCGAGCACCGCCCCGGCGACCGGCAGGCTGAGGCCCCCCTCGGTGCGGAGCGCAAACCCGCCCGGCCGTGGCACGAGGTCGGAAATGCCATCGTTGACGAGGCGCAGGCGCGGCGGCCCGGAGCCCGTGACGGTGTCCGTCAGGATCTCCGAGAGATAGCGGCCATAGAGCGCCCGCGACGCGAAGGTGCCGCCCGGCGTGACCCGTACTCCGGCAGCCTCGTCCGGCGGCAGGTCGAGGGCATTGCGCGCGAGCCATTGCTCGAAATGCCGGGGGCGATCCGGATACGCGCTCATGTTGGAGGCGCGCAGGTTCAGGAAATGCCCGAAATCGCCGGTGCCGTAGGCGAGACCTCGCCCGAAACTCGCGGAGCGCTCGCAGAGGAGCACAGGCCGGTTGTGCGGCAGCGAGTCCAATAGCTGGATCGCCGCCATGGTGCCGCTGAAACCGGCGCCGATGACGGCGATGGGGAGCGCAGAATGGTGCGCGCTCATGACAGGATGCTCCAGAACGGGTGAGCGCGCCGCTTGAACGAGCGGCACGACGGTTTCGTTCTTTATAGAGAACGGCATGACAGGTCGTAAAGTACCCTGTCCGCCGCTCGAAGCATCCGGGTCTTGAGTCCAACCGTCGAAATTAAAAGGATAATTGCGAATTCTGCTGCTGGAAGGCTGTTCTCCCGACGGTCTCGCGCGCAGAACGTCCTTCAACCGATCGTTTGGCAAAAAGAACAATCTTCCCTGCGGCTCACGCCGTCTCCCCGGCCAGGCGCTGCGCCGCCCGTTCGCGGCCGATCAGCGGCAGGAGGCCTGCCAGATCCGGTCCATGGTCGAGCCCGGTCAGCGCGAGGCGCAGCGGCATGAACAGCGAGCGGCCCTTGGCGCCCGTCGCCTGCTTCACGGCCTCGGTCCAGCTCTTCCAGGTCGTCGCATCGAAGGGGCCTGCCGGCAGCAGCGAGAGCGCGGTCTCCAAGAAAGCCGCATCCTGGATCACGGGGCTGACCGGGCCTGCGACCACCCGCCACCACTCGGCCGCGTCCGCAACCTTGACGAGATTGGCCCGCACCACGGTCCAGAGGGACTCGGCCGTTTCTTCGGGAATGCCCAGCGCCAGCAGGCGCTCGCGCGCCTCGGCGAAGGGCATGGTGTGGACGATCTGCGCGTTGATGACGTCGAGCTCGGACGGATCGAACCGGGCTGGCGCGCGCGAGATGCGGCCGAAATCGACCAGACCCGCCAGCTCGTCGAGGGTGGGCACCGCCCGCACGGCCTCGGAGGTTCCCGTCAGCACCGCCAGGGAGTCGACCGCGGCTGGTTCGAAGCCGGCTTCGCGAAGGCTACGCAGGGAGAGATGCCCGAGCCGCTTCGACAGGCCTTCGCCATCGGCCGTGGTCAGCAGGTTATGGTGCGCGAAGACCGGCACGGGATAACCGAGCGCCTCGAAGATCTGCACCTGTACACCGGTATTGGTGACGTGGTCCTCGCCGCGAATGACGTGGGTCACGCCCAACTCGGCATCGTCCACCACGGAAGGCAACGTGTAGAGCACGGTGCCATCTTCGCGGATCAGGACCGGGTCGGAGAGCGAGGCGCAATCGACGTGACTCTCGTCGCGCACGAGGTCGTTCCAGGCGACGACCCTGTGGTCGAGCTTGAACCGCCAATGCGGGCGCCGTCCCTGCCCCTCGAAGGCGACCCTCTCCTCGTCGGTCAGGTTGAGCGCTGCGCGGTCGTAGATCGGCGGCAGGCCGCGGCCGAGCTGGCGCTTGCGGCGGCGATCGAGCTCTTCCGGCGTCTCGTAGCAGGGATAAAGCCGGCCCTGCCCGATCAACGTCTCCTTCGCGGCCTCGTAGCTCGCAGTACGCTCGCTCTGCCGTGCGAACAGGTTCGGCGCGATACCGAGCCAAGACAAGTCCTCACGGATCGCGCCCGCGAACTCCTCCGTGGAGCGCTCGCGATCGGTATCGTCGAGGCGCAGCAGGAAACGGCCACCCTCCCGGCGCGCGAACAGGAAGTTCAGCAGGGCCGGCCGTGCATTGCCGATGTGAAGGTAACCCGTCGGCGAGGGCGCGAAACGGACGAGGGGCGTGGTCATGCGCGCACGCCTAGACGGTTTGTCCGCGACTGCGAAGAGCCTGCCTTGACGGGGATCGCGCTCCCGCCCTAGAAGCGCGGCTCCGCGGGGTGCCGGCTTCGGCTGCCCCACGACCGGCATGGACGGTTAGCACAGCGGTAGTGCGTTCCCTTCACACGGGAGAGGTCGCAGGTTCGATCCCTGCACCGTCCACCAGTCATCCCGACGATATCTAATCCGCCAGATCATCGGCACGGCGTTCGCAGCGCTCGGCCTCCTTGGCGCATTCCTTCGCCGCGAGTGTGTTGCCGGCCTTGTTCCAGAGGCGTTCGGCACGGCGCCAATGGCTGGCGCGACGCCGGCAAGATTCGGCCATTTGTTCCGATGTCATGCCGGCTCAACGGGTTAGCGCCACGATGGTTGCGCTGCAGCGAGCCAAAGCGTTACCGGACCGCCAAGAAACCCGGCCGAATGCAGCGCACCCCTCAGACCGGAACCAGCGCCGCGATCGCCGCCGGAAGCTCGTCGAAATGATCGATCAGCGTGTCCGGCGCGAGGTCGCGCATCGGCACCGCCGTGTAGCCGAAGCTCACGCCGACCACAGGGATGCCGGCGGCCTTGGCGGCGTCCACGTCGGCACGGGAATCGCCGACCATCACGGCGCGCGATGGATCGCCGCCGGCCCGCTCGACGGTGAGCGTGATGTGGCGCGGGTCGGGTTTCGACCAGGCAAAGGTGTCCTTGCCGACGATCGCCGCGAAACGCGGCGCGAGGCCGAGTGCCTTCAATAGGTCGACGGCATGGCCCTCGACCTTGTTGGTGCAGACGGCGAGCCGGAAGCCTTTGGCTTCGAGATCGTCGAGAGCCGCCACGACGCCCGGATACAGCCGCGAATGGTCGGTGAGGTGGGCGCCGTAGTAGTCCAGGAAGTCCTGAAACAGCCGCTCGAGGCGATCTGGCTCCAGTACCTGCCCGGTGGCGGAGAAACCCCGCGTGATCAACGCGCGCGCGCCGGCTCCGAGCAGGTCGCGCGCCTGTTCCAGTGGTAGGGCCGCCAGCCCTTCCCTTTTCAGGATGACGTTGAGGGTCCCGATGAGATCCCCCGCCGTGTCGGCGAGGGTTCCGTCGAGATCGAACACGGCAATCGGGGGCAGATCGGACATCGGGTCTCGCGCAAGCGGAGCTGGGGCGCGAGCGGGATGGACCGAATGGGTGGGGGGATCAAGCCTCCGGCTGCACGGCCGATTCGGCTCTGATCCGCGGTCCCAACCGCTCTCTCATCCCGAGATGCAGGGGCGAACGGGACGCCCCTGCCCCTGCTGCCGCTTACTTCGCCTTGTCGGAGATGCCCTTGAGGCCGGCATCGTAGACGCCGCCGATCACGTCCTGGGCCTTGGCGTCGGGGGCGCCCTTGGCTTTGAAGCTGCCCGTCCAGGTCACCTTCGAGCCGCTGCCGTCCTTCGCCACGGAGATCGTGGACTTGTAGTCGGAGACGGGGAGCGGGCTCTCGAGGATCGTGTAGGTGTAGCTCATGGCGGCGTCGTCACGGGCCTGCTCTTCCTCCTGGATCGTGCCGCCACCCTTGAGGCTCAGCGTACGCTGTTGCTTGGCGCCCTGCTTCGACAACGCGCATTTCTCGACGACGGGATGCCAATCGCCGATGCCGCAGAAACCGCCGATGGTCTTCCAGACGGTGGCGGGAGGGGCCGCGACGCTGGCGGCCTTGGTGACCTCCAGGGCCATGGCAGGTGCGACGGCGGCCGCGGCCAGAGCCACGGCCGAAACGACGATCTTCAGCATTGGACGTTTCCTCGAGTCGATTGTTTTTGCAGCCCTTTGCGGGCTGTCGAACTAGTTAGGGCACAATCGATCTCGGGCCATGCCGCTCGCGCCTGTGTGAATGGCAGGACCGGCCCCCCTGGTCGATCGGGACGGACCGGCCGAGCCGGGCATGGCTCAGTCGGCGTAAACCTCGAGGTAGACCACGTTGCGCGGCTGATCGCGGAAGATCTTGTAGGAGGCCTTCGGGCAGGCCGCCTCGGCCAGCGCGCGCATATCGTCCTCGTCGCGGTAGATCAGGCACCAGTCCATAAAGCCGGCCATGAAGCCGCGGCCGTGGCTGTCGCGGGTGAAGTTGCCGACGGAGAGCATGCCGCCGGACTTGAGCCGGGCGAACATCGCCTTGATCAAGGCCACGGCCGGAGCCTTCGGCAGGTAGTCGAACAGGCCCGCCGAGTAGATCAGATCGTAGCTGGCGGCCGGACGCCGCTCCTTGATCAGGGCGGCGAAGCTCGCAACGCGGCCCTCGATGGTGAACTCGCTGTACTCGCCCTTGGATTCGGCGATCGAGGTCTCGTCCTGGTCGAGCACCGAGAAGCGGACGTTGGTGTCGGTGGTTGCCTCGCGGAGGGCGTCGAGCTCACGCATGTGCCCCGATGCCACCGAGAGAACCTCGGCGCATTCGCGGGAGCCCATGTAGTCGTGGATCAGGCCTGCCAGGTAATCCCGGCGCCACAGGATGCTCTTGGCATTCGGCAGCGACGTCGTCGCGCGGTGGACGATCGAGGCCATGCCGTCGAGCTGACCGGGCGTCGGCCGGTAAATGTAGTCGAGCATGACCGCGTCGCCGGCATAGCCGCGCGGCTTGTCATGGGCGCGTCGGGAATACGGATCGAGCAGGAAGACTTCGGAGAGCGGGTGCGAGCGGCAAGACGCCCGAAACTCGGAAAGCTGTCCGGTCGAGGACGCCTCGTCGTAGGTGGTTCCCAGCTCTTTGGCCAACCAATCGATGATGTCTGGGCTGGGATTGGCGATCAGCCGGCTCTGAGCCTCCGACAAAACCGAATGAAGACGTTCCATGAAAGAACTCGGGATCAGCCTGGATAACCACGTGACCGCGCCACATCGCTCCAGTGATCAGGAGATTAACAACTCCTAAACAAAAAGCACCTGATGCCAGGCATCCGGCCATGGGGTTATCAACCTTTTGACCCGAGTTACCCACAGCCCGGGAAAAACTGTTTGCTGAAAAGCAGTCTGAACGCAGTCACAAAATCGTGATCTTAAGGTTAATGAAACTCTATTATGAACGTTTGCGGATATTGTATCCAAGCGGCCGGGCGTGCCACCGCGGGGCGGCGAGCGCAGGACGGGGATGACATCGGTGGGAGCGAGGCGTCGGGAGCGCCTCAGGCCGAGGCGGACGTGCTCTTGCGCGAGACGACCGTCTCCGAGGCGACCAGCGAGTGCAGCGCGTCGGCTTTCATCGGCTTGCCGAGATGGTAGCCCTGAAGCAGGTCCACCTGGAGCTCCGCCGAAAGCTGCCGCTGCGCGCTGGTCTCAATGCCTTCCACGACGGTCTGGCAGCCGACGTTGCGGACGAGGCCGACGATGTTGCGGAACATCTCAGCGCCCCGCTGCGTCTCGGTGGCCTGGAGGAAGGAGCGGTCGATCTTGACCGCATCGAAGGCGACCTCCCGCACGCAGGACAGGCCGGCGAAGCCGGTGCCGAAGTCGTCGAGCCAGATCTTCACGCCGAGGGTCCGCAGCTCCCTCAGGCTTCGGAGGATGTCGGGATTGCCCTCGATCTGCAGGCCCTCCGTCACCTCAATAATCAGGCGATGCGGCGCCACGTCGGTCTCGCTAAGAATGGCAGCCACCGACAGCGCGAAGCTCGGCGTGCTGAGCTGGACGGCCGAGACGTTGACGCTGACCATCGCGACGAGATCCTCGACGATCAGCTCGCGGCACGCGGTGCGGATCGCCCACCGTCCGAGCTCGACGATCATCCCGGTGCGTTCGGCGATGGGGATGAACACAGCCGGAGAGATGGATTCCCCGTTCGGACCAGTCAGGCGCATCAGCGCCTCGGCGCCCGCGATCTCGCCGGAAACCGCGTCGCGGATGGGCTGGTAGACCATGGCGACGTGGCCGCCGGCGATGGCGCCCCGGAGGAGATCCGTCACGCTGTCGTCGAGGTTTACCTCCAGCGGATCGTCCCGGTCGAAGAGCTTGACGCAGTTTCGGCCGGTCTTCTTCGCCGCGTAGAGCGCGCGGTCGGCCTCGGTGACCAGCCGCTCGACCTTCGTGCTGGTGATGTCCCGGCTGAAGGCGGCGCCGATGCTGACGGTGACGACGAAGCAGGGGTCGGGCCGCTGCTCGTGCGGGATCGCGAGATCCTCGACGGCCCGGCGCACGCCCTCGGCGACGAGCGCCATGTGCTCCCGCGACTGGCAGCGCACCAGCAGGATGAACTCCTCGCCACCGAAGCGGCCGAGCGCATATTTGCTCTGCGTGGCGGCAGCCTTCATCGCGTCGGCCACGGCGATCAGGCAGCGGTCGCCGCGCTGGTGGCCGTACTGGTCGTTGTAGCGCTTGAAGTAGTCGACATCGATCAGGATGACCGCGAAGCTCTTCTCGGCCGCCTGCCAGTTGCCCCAATAGGCGCGCAGCTCGTCGTCGATGGCCCGTCGGTTGGCGAGACCCGTGAGCGCGTCGGTCGTCGAGAGCCGCAGCAGCGCGGCGCCCCGCTCCGTCGCCTCCTCTTCCCGGATCTCGGCGCGAAGCGAGTTTAGGAAGACGCGATAGCGCTCCTCATTCAACTTCCAGTTCACGAACAGCGTGAGAGTATAGGTCGAGAAATAGAGCGTGCTGATGCCGACCACGTACTCGATGGACGTGAAGAAACTGGAGACCAGGAACACGATGAAGATGCCGAGCATCACGCTCGACGACACCACCGCCAGAGCGAACCGGAAGTTGAAGAAGACGTTCTGACCGATGATGAAGATGATCCCATAGGTCAGGTAGTACGAGGCGCTGACCTGGTAGACGCTGCAGCTCGAGAACCACATCCACGTCGCGTAGGCCGCGACGATTCCGAAGGCGCATTGATAGTCGACCCACAGCGAGCGGACGCCGCGCCGGATCTGCGCCTCGATGTCGAAGATGAACAGCAGGCCGATGATGAGACGCGCGGCGATGTTGTAGACCGCCACGTCGCGGATCATGATCAGATCCGTGAAGAAGAACGCGATGTAGACGATCCCGGCGAGACGCGACGAGATCCGGGCGTCCTGCCAATGCGTGCTCTCGCTGCGCTCTTCGTACAGCTTCGCCAAGGCCGGCGAGCGCCGGGTCTGCCACCGCTTGCCGAGCTCCGCATCAATGTTTTCTGCGAGACCTGGTGCCATGAGCCTTTCCGGACGCCTCCGGATAAAACCGCGTCCGGGTTTCGAAACCGTGAAGTAGAGAACCGGTCGAGAGCGCTCTACACACAGTTTTTCCTCACGGCTTCGCGATCAGATCCCTGATCCGACTCGCCAGAGCTTCCATCACGAAGGGCTTGGTCAGGACCTGCATGCCCGGCTCGAGATGGCCGTTGCCGACGACTGCGTTCTCGGCATAGCCGGTGATGAACAGGACCTTGAGGTCCGGCCGCGTCACGCGGGCGGCGTCGGCCATCTGGCGACCGTTCATGCCGCCGGGCAGCCCGACATCGGTCACCAGCAGGTCGATACGCGCGTCCGAGCGCAGCATCTTCAGCCCGGCCGAGCCGTCCGCCGCCTCGATGGCGGTGTAGCCGAGGTCTTCCAGCACCTCCGCCACCAGCATGCGCACCGTCGGCTCGTCGTCGACGACCAGCACGGTCTGGCCCTGCTCGGCGCGCGGGGCTTTCGCGAGATCGGGCACGGCCTGCCCCCTCTCGGCGGCACCGTAATGGCGCGGCAGGTAGAGGCACATCGTGGTGCCGTCGCCGACCTCAGAATAGATCCGCACCTGCCCGCCGGACTGGCGCACGAAGCCGTAGATCATCGAGAGGCCGAGCCCCGTGCCCTGGCCGATCGGCTTGGTGGTGAAGAACGGCTCGAAGGCCTTGGCGATGACGTCCGGCGTCATACCGGTGCCGGTATCGGTGACGCAGAGCGAGAGGTACTGGCCGGGCTCCAGGTCTCGGTCCTTCGCAGCGTGCTGGTCGAGCCACTTGTTGTGGGTCTCGATGGTGATGCGGCCGCCATCGGGCATGGCATCGCGGGCGTTGATGCAGAGGTTGAGCAGGGCGTTCTCGAGCTGAGACGGGTCGACCATCGCCGCCCAGAGGCCCGCGCCCGCGACCACTTCCAGGGCGATCTCGGGGCCGATCGTGCGCCGGACCAGCTCCTCCATGCCGGCCACCAGACGGTTCACGTCGGTGGGCTTCGGATCGAGGGTTTGGCGGCGCGAGAAGGCGAGCAGGCGGTGCGTCAGCGCGGCAGCACGCTTCGAGGCGCCCTGCGCGGCGTTGACGTAGCGGTCGATCTCGGTGAGCCGGCCCTGGCTGACGCGGCTCTGCAGCAATTCGAGACTTCCCGAGATGCCGGTGAGCAGGTTGTTGAAGTCATGCGCGATGCCGCCGGTGAGCTGGCCGACGGCCTCCATCTTCTGCGACTGACGCAGGGCGTCCTCCGCCATGGCCAGCGCCTCGGCCTGCTCCCGCTCCGCCGTGACGTGGCGGCCGGTAGCGTAGATCAGACCGCCCTCCGGAACCGCGACCCACGACATCCAGCGGTAGCTGTCGTCTTTGTGCCGGTAACGGTTCTCGAAGGCGGGCAGGGCCTGCTCGGTGGCGTGCCGAAGGGCTCCCAGGGTGGGAGCGTGGTCCTCGGGATGGATGAAGTCGAAGACCGCGCAGCCGAGCATGTCCTCGGGCCGCCAGCCGAGGATCTTGGTCGCAGCCGGGCTCACGGCCCGGAAGATGCCCTTGGCGTCGATGACCACCATCAGGTCCTGTGACACGCTCCAGGTCCGGTCGCGCTCGCGGGTCCGCTCCTCGACCCGCTCCTCCAGCATGGCGTTCATCTCGCGCAGGCGGCGCTCGTCGCGCTTGCGCTCGGACAGGTCGAGCATCGCGCCGATCATACGCAGCGGCTCGCCATGCTTGCCGCGGACCATGTAGCCGCGGTCGAGCACGTCGGCGTAGCTGCAGTCGGCGCGGCGGAAGCGATATTCGTGGCTCCACTCGACACCGGTGCCAGCAATGGCCGAACGGATGTCCTCCTCGACCCGCGCGCGATCCTCGGGGTGAACGTGGTCGAGCCACCAGGCGCCGGTGGTTCCCACGGTGGCGAGGTCGTAGCCGTAGGTGGTGCCGAGCGCCTCGTTCCAGAGGACGTGGTCCGCGACGAGGTCCCAGTCCCAGATCACGTCGTTCGTCGCCCGCGTGACCAGGCGGTAACGCTCCTCGGTGGCGCGCACGGCAAGTTCGGCGCCTTTGCGGGCCGTCACGTCGCGCACCGTGCCGACGAAGCGGATCTGCCGCCCGTCCTCGAAGGTCGACTTGCCGCGCGCGGCGAGCCAGCGCTCGATGCCGGTGCGGATGCCGCGCACGCGGTATTCGATGTCGAAGAGTCCCGGGCCCGACGGATCGGTGGCGGCCTGGACCGCCGCGTCGGCTGCATCGCGGTCGTCGGGATGAAGGCCGGCGAGGTAGCTGCCCTCGTAGGACACGGGATCGTCGGGGCCGATCCCGAACATCTCGCGCACGCGTGAATCCCAGCGCAGGCTGTCGGTCTCGGGCGCGTAGTCGAAGATGCCGATGCCGGTGGCCTCGACGGCGAGCCGCATGCGCTCCTCGGACTCGGACAGCGCGCTTTCGGTGAGGCGCGAGCGCTCGTCGGAGCTCAGCTGCTCGGTGCGATCGCGCAGGATCTTGAGGTAGCCGACATGGCCGCCATCCGCGGCGGTAAGCGGCATGATCTCGCAGAGCCCGAAGAAGCGAGACCCATCCCGGCGCTGGTGCCAGCGCTCGGATTGGCTGCTGCCGTGTTCACGCGCGGCGGATAGCTCGTGATCCGAGATCGATTGTGTCACGTCCTCGGGCACGAAGAGGAAGTCGACGGTCTTGCCGAGGATCTCGGCCTCCGGCCAGCCGAGCACGCGCTCCGCTCCCGCGCTCCAGCTCGTGACCCGGCCGTCGAGATCCGTGGTCATGATCGCATAGTCGACGGCGCTGTCGAGGATCTGGCGGTGTCGGATGGCCGCCTCCCGCGCCTGCCGCGCGGCGGCGTCGCGTTCGATGACGATACGGCGTAGCTCCATCTGCCCCATCACCTGCCGGGCGAGCCGCTCCAGGCTGGAGGCCTGCCGGGGGGTGAGGCCAACCGGGCGGGGCTGGTGGTCGATGACGCACAGCGTGCCGATCGCCTCGCCCTCGGGCGTCTCCAGGCGGGCGCCGGCATAGAAGCGCAGATGCCGCTCGCCGGTGACCAGGGGGTTGTCGGCCGTGCGCGGGTCGTTCCGCAGGTCCGGGATGACCAGGAGGCCGGGCTTCTTCAGCGCGTGGGCGCAGACGGACTGCTCGATCGGCGTCTCGCAGGCGTCAAGGCCGACGCGGGCCTTGAACCACTGCCGATGGGCGGCGACGAGGCTGACCAGCGCGATTGGCGCGTCGCAAATCTCGGCCGCGAGCTCGACGATATCGTCGAACCCGGCCTCCGCCGGGGTGTCGAGGATGCCGTAGCGCGCGAGGGCCTCGACACGGGCGATCGTCGAATGGTCCGTCTCGGGGGTCGGCTGCATGGGGGTGACGATCGATCCGGGCGAGTTCAGGCCGAGCTGCGACTGCGCGCCGCCAGGTCGGCCGCCCACATCAACGAGGCCCCCTGCCGGGCTGCTCCCGCCGTCTGAGTACTCAGATAGAAGGATGGCGGCAATTTGCCGTCACACATCCTTCCCATGCCGTGCGGCAACGGGCTGATGCCGCCGCGAAGTGGATCGACAGGCCATCCCCCCACGCCGAAGCGTCGTCCCGCGAATGACCCGCGCAGGGTTTCGTTAACCATAATCGGGTCCTGTTCCGGTGACGTTTCTCCCGTGACAGGGTCACCGGCCATGCCCGCCTGCCTCTCGCCCCGCTTCGTCCGGTCGGCGCTCGCCGCCCTCGCCCTGTCCACGGCGAGCCTGCCCGCCCTCGCCGCCGGCTCCTACGAATTCGTGCCGGCCCCGCAGATCGACCTGAACCGGGTCTACCGCGTCGATCGCTCCACGGGCGAGGTCACCTCCTGCCAGTACGGCCTGCGTGACGACAACGTCGGCGTGACCCTGTGCTTTCCCGCCGGCGAGGGCGCGGGCGCCCAGGCGCCGGCCGAGTATGGCCTGATCGCCTCGCGCCACACCCGCGAGGCCGGCGTCTTCCGGGTCAACCACCGCACCGGCGAGATGAGCATCTGCTACGTTCAGGTCCGCGAGGAGCTCGTGGTCTGCACGCCGCAGACCAACCCGCCGCCGGCCGGGTCAGCCAACCCGGCGCCCGCCGCGCGTACGGCGCCGAGCGTGACGCCGCCGCAGGGCGGCCGCCCCTAATCCCGCACGCGATCGTGCGGCTCTCTGCCTGAAGGAAGCGCCGACCCGGTATCTCGCCGCGTTTGCGGGGATCGTGAGGCGTGCTAGGGGCTCGCGCCGAGTTCGTGAGCACGATCATGCACGCCCTTTCTTTCTCCGCGATTCTCGGGACGGCCGCGTGAGCGGCCCCAATCTGCGCCGCGCGGCGGCGGCCCGCGCCGTTGATCTCGTCACCGACGGGATGCGCCTCGGAATTGGCACCGGCACCACCGCCAACGCCTTCGTCCTGCTCCTCGGCGAGCGCGTCCGCGCCGGCCTCGACGTCATCGGCGTGCCGACCTCCGAGGCGACCCGAGCGGCCTGCGAGGCCGAGGGCATCCGGCTGACCAGCCTGGAGGAATGCCCCGAGCTCGACCTCACGATCGACGGCGCCGACGAACTGGACGGACACCTTCGCCTGATCAAGGGCGGCGGCGGCGCGCTGCTCCGCGAAAAGATCGTGGCGCATGCCAGCCGGCGCATGGTGGTGATCGCCGATGCGGCCAAGCACGTCGCGACGCTCGGCGCCTTCCCGCTGCCGATCGAGGTCAACCTGTTCGGCTTCGGTGCCACCTTCAAGGCGGTCCAGAAGGCGATCGAGTCGGCCGGCTGCGCGGGTGAGCTGGCCCTGCGCAAGGCCTCCGGTGGCCAGCCCTATGTCACCGATGGCGGCCACGCCATCGTCGACGCGCGTCTCGAAACCATTCACGATCCCGAGCGGCTGTCCGCCTTGCTCTGGGCGGTGCCAGGCGTGGTCGAGCACGGCCTGTTCCTCGGCCTCGCCAGCGGCGCGATCCTCGCCGAAGCCCGCGGCGACGAGGCCGTGGTGACGGTGCTGGGCACGCCGTGAATCTCCTCGAACGATCCGATTTCCGACAAGCCTCCGGAGCGCTCTCCATGTCCCGCCGCCTCGACGCCCTGGCCGCCCGTCTCCTCGGAGCGGCGCTCGGCGCCACGCTGCTCGCGCCGGCCGCCCTCGCCCAGCAACCCGCCGCCAAGCCCCCTGCCGCCAAGCCTGCGGCCCCGGCCGCTCAGAGCCAGGCCAGCGCGAACCACATCGCGCTCGCCCGGGAGGTGATGTTCAATTCCGGCATCGCCCGCTCGTTCGACTCGATCATTCCGGCGCTCGCCGAGCAGATCAAGAAGAACTCGGTGACCCGGCCGGAGCTGAGCAAGGACCTCGACGAAGTCATCAAGGGCCTGCAGCCGGAGATGGAGCTGCAGAAGCAGCGCATGATCAACGTCGCGGCCAACATCTATGCGCGCCGCCTCAACGAGGCGGAGCTGCAGGACATCGTGACCTTCTTCCGCTCGCCGTCGGGCAAGCGCTACGTCGAGACGCAGCCGCAGGTGCTCGATGAGCTGGTCGGCGCCATGCAGGATTGGACCCAGGAGGTCTCGGAATACATGATGATCCGCGTGCGCGCGGAGATGGGCAAGCGCGGCCACCAGCTCCAGTAGCCAGCGCCCCTCCTTCAAAACGGATCGTCATGAGCGAGACCTTCGACACGGATCTCTTCGTCATCGGCGGCGGCTCGGGCGGGGTGCGCGCGGCGCGGATCGCGGCCGGGCATGGGGCCCGGGTGATGCTGGCCGAGGAATATCGCCTCGGCGGCACCTGCGTGATCCGCGGCTGCGTGCCCAAGAAGCTGATGGTCTATGCCAGCCGCTTCTCGGAAGAGTTCGAGGACGCCGCCGGCTTCGGCTGGGAGGTCGGCCATCCGAGCTTCGACTGGGCCAAGCTCAAGCAGCGCCGCGATGCCGAGGTGGGGCGTCTCGAAGCCATCTATGGCCGCATGCTCGACGGGAGCGGCGTGGAGGTGGTGGCCGAGCGCGCGACCATCGAGGACCCGCATACGGTGCGGCTCTGCCAGTCGGGTCGGTTGATCCGCGCCCAGAAGATCTTGATTGCGGTCGGCGCCGCGCCATCGAACGAGCCGATGATCCCCGGCGGTGAGCTCGGCATCGATTCCAACGGCGTGTTTGAACTGGAGAGCCGGCCGGACCGCATCCTGGTGATCGGCGGCGGCTACATCGCGGTCGAGTTCGCCGGTGTCTTCGCCGGGCTCGGCAGCAAGACCACCCTGCTCCATCGCGGTGACAAGCTGCTGCGCGGGTTCGACGACGAGATCCGCGACGCGCTCGGCGAGGCCTACGGCAAGCGCATGGACCTGCGCCTCGGCCGGACCGTCGAGCGCCTGGAGCGGGACGGCGACACGATCCGCGCCACGCTGAGCGACGGTGAAATTCTCACGGTCGATTGCGTGCTCGCAGCCACCGGCCGTCGCCCGAACGTCGATGGGCTCGGCCTAGAGAAGGTCGGCATCACGCTGAAACCCAACGGTGCCATCCCCGTCGACGACTATTCGCAGACATCCGTGCCGTCGATCTACGCGGTCGGCGACGTTACCGGCCGCGCAGCGCTGACCCCCATCGCCATCCGCGAGGGCCACGCCTTTGCCGACACCGTTTTTGGCGGCAAGCCCTGGTGCGTCGACCATCGCCTGATCCCGACGGCGGTGTTCTCGACCCCCGAGATCGGCGTGGTCGGCCATAACGAAGACGTGGCCCGCGAGTGCTTCGGCGAGATCGACGTCTACCGCTCGAGCTTCCGCCCGATGAAGGCGACCCTGTCGGGCCGCGACGAGCGCATGCTGATGAAGGTGCTGGTCGACAAGGCGAGCGACCGGGTGGTCGGCGTCCACGTCCTCGGCCACGATGCCGGCGAGATCATCCAGGCCGTCGGCATCGCCGTGACCATGGGCGCCACCAAGGCCGATTTCGACCGGACCATCGCGGTGCATCCGACGGCCGGCGAGGAGCTGGTGACGATGCGGACGCCCGCAGTGACGAAGCATCCGGTCGGCGTGGGATGAGCTGGCGGAAGCGAGCCCGCGATCGCTGATGCGCGTCGCCCCTCGCCCATCGGGCCAGGGCGGCGGTGAAGGAACAAGGCACTCTGCCGGCGGTTGCCCGCACATCCTTCACAAACGGAGATTGCACATGCGCAAGATCGCATTCGCGACGATTGCCGCCCTCGGCATCGCCACCCTGGCTGCTCCTGCGGCCGACGCGCGGCCGGGCATGCGCGGCGGGAGCTATGCCGGTGGGCACGCCCGGCGAGGTGGTATCGGAACTGGCGCAGCGGTGGGGCTCGGCATCGCCGGTCTCGCCGCGGGCGGGATCGCTGCCGGAGCCTACGGCAACCGCTACGATCGCCCGGTCGGCTACGACGACGGTTACGGCCGCCGTGGTTACAACGATGGCTATGGCCGGGGCGGTTACGGATATGGCGGCGGCTACGGCCGCGGTTACTGACGAGATATGGGAGGCGCCTTCGGGCGCCTCTTTTCTTGGCCCTAGTCTGTCGACTTACGCCTGCCCCGCTGCCTTCCGGATCAGATCCGCGATCACGTCCGGCTGCGAGATCAGCGAGACGTGACTCGCCTTCACCTCGATCGTCGTGGCGTTCATGCGCTTGGCCATGAAACGCTGCAGGTCCGGGTCGATAGTCCGGTCTTCGGTCGAGACCGCATAGAAGCTCGGCTTGGAGCGCCACGCCGCCTGGGTCGTCTTGCCGGCGAGCAGGCTTTTCCGGAAAGGCTCCTGCACCGCATGAAGCACCTTGGCTCGTGCTTCGGGCACGTCGCCGGCGAAGTCACGCAGGAAAGCCTCCTGGGTCAGGCGGCCGTATTCACCGTCGAAGACGATGCCGGCTGAGGCGGGCGGGGTCGGATAGGTTTTGGCCAATGCCGGATAGTCCTCGCCAGCGTCGGGAGCTCGCGCGGCGACGTAGACCAGGGCGGTGACCTTCGGGTCGATGCCGGCCTCCGAGACGATCATGCCGGCGAAGGAATGGCCGGCGAGAACCGTCGGGCCGTCCTGCCGTGCGAGGACGCGCTGTACCGCGGCCACCGATTCCTCGAGTGTCGTCAGCGGGTTCTGGACGGCGGTGGCATTCAGCCCCGCGCCCTGCAGCTGGGCGAT
The DNA here is from genome assembly GCF_014196345.1 of Methylobacterium brachythecii. Classification (GTDB taxonomy): domain Bacteria; phylum Pseudomonadota; class Alphaproteobacteria; order Rhizobiales; family Beijerinckiaceae; genus Methylobacterium; species Methylobacterium brachythecii. The sequence goes on from NZ_JACIDN010000001.1 coordinate 78,700, forward strand.
CACGTCGGACCAGCAGGAGCCGTCGGCGAAGAGGCCGTGCACGAGCACGACGTTGCGCGCCGTCGGAGGCGATGCGGCCAGCGCCGGAGTGACGCCCAGCGAACCGGCGGCGCCGGCTGCTGCCAGCAGTCCAAGAAAGTCTCGACGATCCATCGCAGGTCTCCGCTATGCCGATCCCAACGCCGGCGCCCCAGTTTTCGCTGCACCTGCGAAATGGTTACCCGAAACCCTCGGCTACCTCGGCGTCGATCCATGCGGTACGTTGGGGGCTGCCGGTCGCGGATCGGTTGGCGAGGCGCGATGCGGCGCTCACTCAAGTTCCTCCACACGATGGGGGCGATCGGGCTGATGGGGGCGATGGCGTCCCTGCTCGTGATGCTGAACGCCATGCCGCCGGTGAGCGACCTCACGGCCTATGCCGCGATGCGCGGCGCGATGGGCGCCATCGCCACCTGGATCTTCTTCCCGTCGCTGGGCGTCACGCTGATCGCGGGCCTGCTCGCGATCGGCCTGAACCGCGGTTTCCACGGCGCCGGCTGGGCCTGGCTCAAGGCAGCCACCGGCATCCTGGTCTTCGAGAGCGGCTTCGTCGGCGTGCTCGGGCCTATGCAGCAGGAGGCGGAACTCAGTGCCGGGGCGCTGATGGGCAAGGTGGATCCGGCGATGCTCGCCCAGACCCTCGGCCCGGAGCGCAACACCCTCTGGGTGCTGCTCGCCATCGCGACGCTCAACGTCGCCCTCGGCATCTGGCGGCCGCGGCTCAGGCGTCGGACGGAGTCGCCCGTCGTGCCTGGTGAAGGAGCAGGTTGAGCACGAGCGCCGTCCAGCCAGTCTGGTGCGAGGCGCCGAGCCCGCGGCCGGTGTCGCCGTCGAAGAACTCGTGGAAGAGCAGGGCTTCTTCCGCCTCGGGATCGGGAGCCGGCGGTGGCCGATCGCCCTGGTAGGGCCGGCGGCCGGCCTCGTCGCGCTTGAACAGCGCGATCAGCCGGTCCTCCAGCGCGTCGGCGATGGCCTCCAGGGTGAGATGCTGGCCGGAGCCGGTCGGGTACTCCACCAGGAACTGGTCGCCGTAATAGGTGTGGAACCGGCGCAAGGCCTCGATGATCAGGTAGTTCATCGGCATCCAGACCGGCCCGCGCCAATTGGAATTGCCGCCGAACATGTTGGAGCTCGAATCCGCCGGGTCGTAGCGCACAGTGAAGGACGCGCCGAAGGCATCGAGCTGGAACGGCGCGTCCTTATGCGCCTTCGAGAGCGAGCGGACGCCGTAGTCGGAGAGGAACTCGGCCTCGTCGAGCATGCGCTTCAGGAGCGCCTTCATCCGGTGGCCGCGCAGCAGCGAGAGCAGCTTGCGGTCCTTCTTGCCGCCTTCGCCCCAGCGGGAGACCAGGGCCGCCAGATGCGGGCGGTTCTCCAGCACCCAGTTCATGCGGCGGGCGAAATCCGGCAGCCGCTGCAGGATCTGCGGGTCGATCACCTCCACGGCGAAGAGCGGCACCAGCCCGACCATCGAGCGCACGCGCAGGTGCAGCGAGGCCCCGCCGGGCATGTCGACCTGGTCGTAGTAGAACTCGTCCTGCTCGTCCCAGAGCCCGAAGCCCTCGCCGCCCATGTCGGTCATCGCCTCGGCGATGCCGAGGAAATGCTCGAAGAACTTCGAGGCAGTGCTCTCGTAGACGTCATTGTGCAGCGCCAGCTCCATGGCGATGCGCATCATGTTGAGGGCATACATCGCCATCCAGGCGGTGCCGTCGGCCTGATGCACCACGCCGAAACCGGGGGGCGGGCGCGAGCGGTCGAACACACCGACATTGTCGAGGCCCAGAAAGCCGCCCTGAAAGACGTTGCGGCCCTGCGCGTCCTTGCGGTTCACCCACCAGGTGAAGTTGATCAGCAGCTTGTGGAAGACGCCTTCGAGGAAGGCGAGGTCACCGCGGCCGCCGCGCCGGTCGCGGTCGATCTCGAAGACGCGGAACGTCGCCCAGGCATGGACGGGCGGGTTGGTGTCGCCGAACTCCCATTCATAGGCCGGGAGCTGCCCGTTCGGGTGCATGTACCATTCGCGCGTGAGCAGCAGCAGCTGGCTCTTGGCGAAGTCCGGGTCGACCAGCGCCAGCGGCAGGCAGTGGAAGGCGAGGTCCCAGGCCGCGAACCACGGATACTCCCACTTGTCCGGCATCGAGAGCACGTCGGCGCTGGCGAAGTGCTTCCAGGTGCCATTGCGGATCTCACCGCGCCCGCCCGGCGGCAACGGTTTCAGCGGATCGCCAGCCAGCCAGGTGCGCACGTCGTAGCGATAGAGCTGCTTCGTCCAGATCAGGCCGGCCGCCGCCTGCCGGAAGATGCGCTGCTCGTCGGGGCAGGCGATGCCGTCCTGGATCATCTCGTAATAGGCGTCGGTCTCTTCGAGCCGCCGGCGGGTAAGCGCGCCCTGCGCATCGACTGGCCGCGCGCGGGCGCCTGCATAGAGGCGCACGCGCACCACGGCGCTCGCGCCCGGCTCCACCATGAAGCGGTAGTGCAGGCCGACCTTCGTGCCGCGCGTGGAGGAGACCGCCTCACGGTCGCCCTTCACGATGGCCGCATCGAGCCCGTCCTTGAACGGCCCCGGCGCTTCGGGCTGGCCGTGATGCAGGCGCAGGTTCGTCTCGTTCTCGCAGAACAGCACCTCCGGCGTGCCGTCGAAGGACAGACGGTAGGAACCGAGGCGGGAATGGTTGACCGCGACGCGGCCGTCCGGGCCGAGCTCCATCCAGGGCTTCCAGGCGATGGCGCCGTCGCGCCAGCTCCAGGTGTTGCGGAACCAGAGCTGCGGCACGAGGTGCAGCTCGGCGGCCTGCGCGCCGCGGTTCACGGCGGTGACGGTCATGTGGATGTCGTCGGCATCCTCCTTCGCGTATTCGATCGTCACCGCGAAGTAGCGATCGTCCGCGAAGGCCCGGGTATCGCCGATCTCGTATTCTGGCTCCTCGCGCGAGCGCCGCCAGCTCTCCCGCAGCATCTCGTCATGCGGGAACGGCCTCTGCGGATACTTGTAGAGATACTTCAGATAGGCGTGGCTCGGGACGGCATCGAGGTAGTGGTAGAGCTCCTTGACGTCCTCGCCGTGGTTGCCCTCCTCGTTGGTGACACCGAACAGCCGCTCCTTGAGGATGCGGTCGCGCCCGTTCCAGAGGGACAGCGAGAGATTGAGCAGGCCGTGGTCGTCGCACAGGCCGGCGATGCCGTCCTCGCCCCAGCGATAGGCACGCGAGCGCGCATCCTCGTGCGTGAGGAAGCGCCAGGCGTTGCCGTCGGCGCTGTAATCCTCGCGCACCGTGCCCCATTGCCGCTCGGCGAGATACGGTCCCCAGAGGGACCAATCCCGTTCGCCGCGTGCCTGCTCGGCAATGCGGCGCCGTTCGGCCCACCGATCCACATCGCTCAATGACCGACCTTTTCGTCTCACCGACGCGGAGGGAGCGGACCGGCCAACCCGACGAGCCTTCTCGATTCCGCGCCATTCAGCGGGCGCGGTCATGCATCTTCAGCGCCAAGCGGGCTTGCGTCGGACGCAGTAGCGATCTCCATGGGATTGGAGCGTCAATTATAACCGCCACTTCACCTCGGTGTGCGAAGGTGGGGCATGACAACGATCGCCTCCCAAGCCGTGCAGATGCAGGCCGGTGCACAATCCCAATCAATCGGGATCGCAGTGGCGCGGCAGCAGATCGCAGCCGATCAGGCCGTTGCCGCGCTCGTCGCCGGCACGGCTGCCTCGACATCTCCATCGCCGCCGCCGGGCCAGGGGCAAGTCGTCGACCTGAAGGTCTAGCTGGCCGCTTCTAGTGACCACCACCCCCGGCCGCCCCGGCACGCGGCCGGCGGATCAGGAAGGTGGCGCAGGCCATGGCCAGGAACAGCACGGTGAGCACGAGGAACACATCCTCGAAGGCCATCACAATGCCCTGGATGCGGACCTGGGCGTTCATCGATGAGATCGCCATCGCATCCGCCGCGCTGCCGAAGCTCGAGAAGCCCTGCCTGAGCGACTCCATCCGCTCCATGGCGGCGGCGTTGGCCCAGGTCACGCGCTCGTGCAGCCGGGCGAGGTGTAGGTCCCAGCGATCGTTGAGCACCGTGTTGATCAGGGCGAGGCCGACGGCGCCCCCGAGATTGCGCGTCAGGTTGAACAGGCCCGAGGCGTTCTTCATGCGCTCGGGCGGCAGCGTGCCGAGCGCGACGTTGTTGATCGGGATCATGCACAGCATGAGCGAGCAGCCGCGCAGCACCTGCGGCCAGAGCAGCTCCCAGAAATCCCAGTCCTTGGTCATCCCGGTGACGATCCAGGTGCCGAGCGCGAAGCCCGAGAAGCCGAGCGCCATCATCACGCGCGAATCGAGCTTGCCCATCAGCCGGCCGGCGATCGGCGCGGTGGCGAACATGCAGAGCCCCGAGACGAACATCGTCTCGCCGATCTGCAGAGCCGAGTAGCCGCGCACCCGCGCCAGGAAGACCGGATACAGGTAGGTCAGCCCGTAGAGGCCGATGCCGAGCACGAAGCTCGCCACGCAGCCGGTGGCGAAGTTGCGGTCCGAGAAGGCGCGCAGGTCGACGATCGGCTGGCGCGCCGTGAAGACGCGAGCGAAGAACAGCAGAGCCGAGACGCCGCAGATCACCGCGCAGGCGAAGACCGCCTCGTCCTGCAGCCAGTCGTGGTTGGGGCCTTCCTCGAGCACGTATTCGAGGCAGCCGAGGAAGCCCGCCATGAAGGCGAGGCCCGACCAGTCGAAATTGTCGAGCAGCTTGAGGTTCGGCTCGTCGAAATCCACGAGCAGCCAGGTCGTCACCGTGACGAAGATGCCCGGCACGATGTTGATCAGGAACAGCCAGTGCCAGGAGAACAGGTCGGTCAGGTAGCCGCCCACCGTCGGGCCGATGGTCGGCGCCAGCGTGGCGACGAGGCCGATCATCGGCGAGACGATGCTACGCTTGCTTGGCGGGAAGATCGTGAAGGCCGAGGCGAAGACGGTGGGGATCATGCCGCCGCCGATGAAACCCTGCAGCGCGCGCCAGACGATCATCTCGTTTATCGAGGTCGCGGTGGAGCACATCAGGCTCATCAGGGTGAAGCCGGCGGCCGAGATGACGAACATCCAGCGCGTCGAGAGCACCCGCGAGAGCGTGCCGGAGAGCGGGATCGAGATGACCTCGGCGATGAGGTAGCTGGTCTGGACCCAGGGGATCTCGTCGCCGGAGGCCGCCAGCCCCGCCTGGATCTCGTTGAGCGAGGCCGAGACGATCTGGATGTCCAGGATCGCCATGAACATCCCGAACACCATGCACAGGAACGCCACCATGCGGCGCTTGTCGATGGGCGGATCAGCCGGCGGGGCGGCGGCGGAGGGGGCAATCGCGGCCGTGGCGGCCATGGCGCTTACTCGGCGTGAGCAGTGCGCACGGGCGCGGTGTCGTCCGGCCCGCGTGTATCGACCTTTACGACGACCGACAGGCCCGGCCGCAGCAGGCCCTCGCGCGCCACGTCTGCCGGCACACGGATACGCACGGGCAGGCGCTGCACGATCTTGGTGAAGTTGCCGGTGGCGTTGTCGGTGGGCAGCAGGCTGAACAGGGTGCCGGAGGCCGGCGAGAACGACTCGACCTCGCCCGTGATCTTCCGGTCGGGGAAGGCGTCGACGCTGATCGTGACTGGCTGGCCCGGCTTCATGTGCGCGAGCTGCGTCTCCTTGAAGTTCGCGTCGATGCGTACGCTCTGGAGCGGTACCAGGGCAGCGACGCGCGAGCCCGGCTGGACATAGGCGCCCGCCTCCACGGCCTTGTTGCCGACGACGCCGTCGAACGGCGCGCGGATGACGGTGAAGTCGAGATCGCGCTGCGCCCGGTCGACCGCCGTGCGCAGCTCGCCGGCGAGGCTCTCGGCCTCACGCTTCTGCGCGCTCAGCACATCGACATTGGCCTTGGCCGCGATCACCGCCGCCTGCGCGCCCTTCACGGCTGCCTCGGTGCGGTCGCGATCGGCCTTGGTCTGGTCGAGCTTGGACTTGGCGACGTAGTCGGCCTGCATCTGGGTCGAACGAAGGTAATCGGCCGCTGCGCGCACGGCATCGGCCTTCGAGGCCTCGACCTGCGCCACGCTCTGCGCGATCTGCGCGTCCGCGGCTTCGACCTGCCGCCCGATGCGGACGATAGTGCTCTCCTGAGTGGCGAGCTTGTCCTTCGCGGCACGGAGCGCGAGCCGGTAATCGCCGTCGTCGAGCCGAGCGATGACGTCGCCCTTCTTCACCGACTGGCCGTTTACGATCGGGGCCGCGTCGAGATAGCCGGAGACCTTGGCCGCGAGCACCGAGATGTCGGCCTGCACGTAGGCATCGTCCGTCGAAACGAAGAACCGTCCCAGCGTCCAGTACTGCCAGCCCTCGTAGCCGCCTCCGCCGAGCGCTGCGGCGAGAATGGCCAGCATCACGAGCTTCTTACGCGACCTGCGTGGCTTCGTGGGAGCGTCGGCAGCCGAGGATGTCACCGGCAGGGAAGGCGAAACGGCGGAAGGGTGCTTGGCTTCTGCCGATGCAGGCGTCGCGATCTCGTCCATCGATTCGGCCGATGCTTCATCCCGGGAGGCAGTGTCTTCGCGAAGGGACATCGCGGGCTCCGACTAGTCTTGACCGAACCGTTCGGTCAACGCGGGGGCAGGTTGACGCCCGACCGCTCACACCCCATAAATACGATGACCGAACCGTTCGGTCAATGGCATCGAGTTGGGTGAACATGAGCGCCGCGGCGACCAGCGTTGCGAATCCGAAGACGCAGTCCGGTTCGGCGGCATCGCAGCCCGATACGGACAAGCGCCGCCAGATCCTCGATGGTGCGCGCGACGTGTTCCTGGCCTCGGGCTTCGACGGCGCGAGCATGGGCGAGATCGCAAAGGCGGCCGGCGTCTCGAAGGGGACGCTCTACGTCTATTTCGACAGCAAGGACGCGCTGTTCGAGGCGCTGACCACCCAGGAGAAGCGCTGGCTCGCCGAGGCCCTGTTCAAGCTCGGCTCCGAGACCTCGGACGTCGGCAGCGTGCTGACCCAGCTCGGCCTCACCTACCTGACCGAGATGTCGAAACCGAACCACGTTTCGGCCATCCGCATGGTGATCGGCGCAACCGAGAAATTCCCGCATCTCGGCCGGTCCTTCTATGAGGCCGGCCCGGCCTGCGGGATCGATCGGCTCACCGCCTATCTCGACAAGCAGGTCGCAGGCGGCCGTCTACGGGCCGCGGATACCGAACTCGCCGCCAAGCACTTCCTGCATCTCTGCCAGGCGGGCCTGCTCACGCGGTTGCTCTTCGCCGCCGGCGACCCGCCGACCGAGGAGCAGATGAAGCATCAGATCGCGGAAGCGGTGCGGGTCTTTCTGGCGGCCTACTCGTCCTGACGGGGCCCCCCTGCCATGTGGCCGCGGGGCGACATGGCTCCGTAAAGCGCAGCGATGGCGACGCTGAAGCTTGTCAGCCGGAGCCATGGCTCGCAGGGTCGCCCTATGCTCGGCCGTCGGTGCGTACCGTCGGTCTCGATTCTGGTTTTCGAGGTCACCATGCGTCGTCTGATGCAGGCCGCCGCTCTCGCCCTCGCGGTCTCCACCGTCACGGCCTGTGCGCCGCATCCGATCGTCGCCCGCGATCCCGTGCCGCCGCCCTCGCCCGCAGAGGCCTATGATTGCGGTACGATGCGGCTGCCGCTCAACGCCGCCATGTCGGACTGCTCGCCTCGCTACCGCGACGCTCCGGCGGTCCTGCGCTCGCGGGGCTGACCAGGCGGAGCGGAGCTCGCAGCGTTTACCCGCGGTGAGCGTTTCCGCTTCACACTCGCATGCAGCCTGACGGAGACCTGAGCCCGTGTCGCATTCCAGCCTCTTCGCCGCCACTGCCCTGATCGGCCTGTCGCTCGTGAGCCCTGTCCGGGCCGAGAGCATGGTCGACCGGGCGAACCGCGCCGCTGCGGCCGGACCGGTGGTGCTGGAGGTCGACCGCGATAGCGGCCGGTTCGTCGGACGACCCGTCGGTGCGGTGGTTCCCGCCGCCGGCGAGCGGATCGTCAACGCCGTGCCCGTGCCGCACGTGATGAATGGCGGCGGCTTCGGGCTCTCGGGCGTCGACTACTACAACGACTCCGCCTCCGAGGGTGGTCTCGGCCGGCGCCGTCACGCCAACGAGCAGATCCTGGCGCCAGCTCTGCGCGCACCGCTGCGCTGAGCACTCCATCCCATTAGACATCGCCGACGTGGGTTCGTCCCCATCGATGATGGTGGGGCAGCCTGAGAAGGCGCGTGGCTGTCTCCCGGGCATGGCCTGCACCCTCGCTGGCTCCTAGCCCGCACCTTCAGAGGGCGCGTTAAGCGGCGTCACCGCCTCCCTCCGGCGTCCCGCATCATGGCAGAGCCAAGAGCCGCCATCGCATCCCGGAAATATCGTTCATCGGCGAAGACGGCGTTGCCGCTTCGGCACTCGATCATGCGAGGTAGGTCAGACCGATCGACGAGCCGGCTTATATCATCCAAATCGGATCTGCCTGACCAAAGCTTGGCTATAAGCCTTGCGATCCTCAAACCATAAAAAGATCGATTCTACTTTTCGCAATCGCGAATATCGATTGCGCGGCGCACAATTGAATACATTTTACGGAAAGGCTTTTGACGATTTGCGCAGCGCAAAAATAAGTGCTGCCAACGAGCGTTGAGCGTTTGCGCTTCACGCTGAAGTTTGGCAATCAATTCCTGCTCTTCCGGGGAGGAGCGTCCTGATCCGAGCACACGTCCCATGGCCGTTGCGGCCAGGCTCGGCAAACACGAAACAAAAGTTCAAGGACGAACGAATGACCGCATTGCTGCTGATCATCTTGGGCGGGCTCTGCGCCGTCGCCTACGGAATCGTCACGATCCAAGACGTCATGAAGCGGGACGCCGGCACCGCTCGAATGCAGGAAATTGCCGGCGCGATCGCCGAGGGCGCCCAGGCCTATCTCAAGCGCCAATACGCCACGATCGGCATCGTCGGCATCGTTCTCTTCGTCGGGCTCGCCTATTTCCTCGGCATCAAGGTCGCCATCGGCTTCCTCATTGGCGCGGTGCTCTCGGGCGCGGCCGGCTTCATCGGCATGAACGTCTCGGTGCGCGCCAACGTCCGCACCGCACAGGCCGCGACGACCTCGCTCGGCGGCGGCCTCGACGTGGCCTTCAAGTCGGGCGCCGTCACCGGCATGCTGGTCGCCGGCCTCGCGCTCCTCGGCGTGGCCATCTACTACACCTACCTCACCCGCGGCGCCGGCCTCGAGCCCGCCAGCCGTGAGGTCATCGACGCCCTCGTCGCGCTCGGCTTCGGCGCCTCGCTGATCTCGATCTTCGCCCGTCTCGGCGGCGGTATCTTCACCAAGGGTGCGGATGTCGGCGGCGATCTCGTCGGCAAGGTCGAAGCCGGTATTCCAGAGGATGATCCGCGCAACCCCGCCACCATCGCCGACAACGTGGGCGACAACGTCGGCGACTGCGCCGGCATGGCGGCCGATCTGTTCGAGACCTACGCGGTGACTGTGGTCGCCACCATGGTGCTCGCCGCGATCTTCTTCGCCGGCCAGCCGATCCTCGAAACGATGATGCTCTATCCGCTCGCCATCGGCGCGGCCTGCATCGTCACCTCGATCGCCGGCACCTACGCGGTGAAGCTCGGCGCCAACCAGTCGATCATGGGCGCGCTCTACAAGGGCCTGATCGCCTCCGGCCTGCTGTCGGTCGTGGCCATCGGCATCGTGAACTTCGCGTTGTTCGGTGGATTCGGTACCACTTTCACCACCGGGACCGGCCAGACCTTCACGTCCGGCGGCCTGTTCGGCTGCGCGGTGATCGGTCTCGCCATCACGGCGCTGATCGTGGTGATCACCGAGTACTACACCGGCACCAACTTCCGCCCGGTCAAGTCGATCGCCAACGCCTCCGTCACCGGCCACGGCACCAACGTGATCCAGGGCCTCGCCGTCTCGCTGGAATCGACGGCATTGCCGGCGATCGTCATCGTGGCGGGCATCATCTCGACCTACGCGCTCGGCGGCCTGTTCGGCATCGCCATCGCGGTCACCGCGATGCTGGCGCTGGCCGGCTTCATCGTGGCGCTCGACGCGTTCGGGCCGGTCACCGACAATGCCGGCGGCATCGCCGAGATGGCGGGTCTGCCCTCCGAGGTCCGCAAGGCCACCGACGCGCTCGACGCGGTCGGCAACACCACCAAGGCCGTCACCAAGGGCTACGCGATCGGCTCCGCCGGTCTCGGAGCACTCGTGCTGTTTGCCGCCTACACCTCGGACCTGAACTACTTCATCGCGAACTCCGACAAATACACCTTCTTCAAGGGCGTCAGCGTCGATTTCTCGCTCTCCAACCCCTACGTCGTCGTCGGCCTGCTGCTCGGCGGCCTGATCCCGTTCCTGTTCGGCGGCATGGCCATGACCGCGGTCGGCCGCGCCGCCGGGTCGGTGGTCGTGGAAGTGCGCCGCCAGTTCAAGGAGAAGCCCGGCATCATGCAGGGCACGGACCGGCCCGATTACGGCCGGGCCGTCGACATGCTCACCCGCGCTGCGATCAAGGAGATGGTGATCCCGTCCCTGCTCCCGGTACTGTCGCCGATCGTGCTGTTCTTCCTGATCCAGGCGATCGCCGGGAAGAGCCAGGCTTTCGCGACCGTGGGCGCCATGCTGCTCGGCGTGATCATCACCGGCCTCTACGTCGCGATCTCGATGACCTCGGGCGGCGGCGCCTGGGACAACGCGAAGAAGTCCTTCGAGGACGGCTTCGTCGACGAAAACGGCGTTACCCACCACAAGGGCTCCGAGGCGCACAAGGCCTCGGTCACCGGCGATACCGTCGGCGACCCCTACAAGGATACGGCCGGCCCTGCCGTGAATCCGGCGATCAAGATCACCAACATCATCGCCCTGCTGCTGCTGGCCATCCTGGCGCACCAATGATCCCGGTCTCACCGGCCTGAAACGAAAAGCCCGCCTCGGGAAACCGAGGCGGGCTTTTTAGTGTCGTGGCCCCTCCCCGCGGACGGGTGGAGCGTCCGGGAAGAAGGCGTGAGATCTCAGTCGCAGGTCTCTTTCTTGACCGTCTTGGAGTCGCCCTCGTCGTTCTCCTTGCGGACCGTCTTCGAGACGCAGCCATCGCCGTGATCCTTGACCGTGACCGACTTCGACTCCGTCGCGGGACGGTCGACCACGACGGTGTCGGGCGCGTCGCGATGGATCACGGTGGTCTCCGCCTGCACGGCTGCCGCGCTGAACAAGGTCAGGGCGGACGCGGCGATGATCAGATGATTGCGCATTCTTTCCTCCGGTGAAGGTCAAGTCGCGCAAGCAACGGCACGGAGAACGGAAGCGTTCCAGGCTTTCTCAGAGCCCTCGCTCGCGGCGGAGCCTGACCACGGCACGATCGAGCGCACCGAGGAAGGCCGAGCGGTCCTGCCGCGAGAACGGCGGCGGCCCGCCGGTGATCAGACCGGATTCCCGCAAGTCCTGCATGAGGTTGCGGGTCGCGAGTGCCATGCCGACCGAGGAATCGGTGAAGGGTTTTCCGGTCGGGGCCAGCACGGAGGCGCCGGCCTTCACACAACGGCTGGCGAGTGGCACATCCGCCGTGATCACGATCGCGCCAGGACCGACCCGCTCGGCGATCCAGTCGTCGGCCGCATCGAAGCCGTCGCTCACCACGACGCGCTCGATCCACGGCTCGCGCGGCAGGTTCATGAAGCTGTTGGAGACGACGTAGACGTGCAGCCCGTAACGCGCCGCCACGCGAAACGTCTCGTCTTTGACCGGACAGGCATCCGCATCGACGTAGATCGCAATCGGCGCAACGGTCATGCGGGGTGTCAGGAGCCGGAGGGCTTGATCACCGCGAGGACGGAGGCGATGCGCGTCTTGATCTGGTCGGACAGAACCTTGGCGAGCCGGATCTCGGCATCGCGCGCGGCACGCAGCGAGGCGAAGCGCTGGGTCGAGCGATCGTAGGTCGCGGTCGAGGTGGCGACGCCGTCGGTGATGACCTTGCGACCGTCGAGGCTTTCCAGGGAGTACTCGATCGTTCCGATCAGGGTACCGGCTTCCGCGCGGGCAGTGGTCGAGGACACGATCGGCGTCGTCACCGTCTCGCTGCCCTTTAGCTTGAGCTTGTAGCGTTTCGGCGTCGCGTCCTGGCCTGAGCCGTCGAGGGCGAAGATCAACTCGCTGCGCAGGTAGTGGCCGAGGCGGTCCTGGTCCTGAGCCATCACGACGTCGTCGACCTGCACGGCGGCCAGCGCCACCTGCATCGACTCGCCGGAGGCGGTCGGTCCGTAGAGGGGGCGGAAACAGGCCGAGACGTTCAGCGCGAGGCCGGCCGCAAGGGCGAGCCGCACAAGGCGGGAAGCCGCCTCTCGTGTCCCGATCCGCATCATCGCCCGTGGTCGCCCCGACTCTTACGCTCAAGCTTGTACGGCATCAGCCGCAGCCGGTCATCAGCCTGCCAGAGCGTGGTTTACGCTTCGTCTGCGGCAAGATCATGCCCGCTCGACCGTCATTGCGAGCGCAGCGAAGCAATCCAGAGCGACACCCGCAACGTTGGCGCGTTGGCCCTGGATTGCTTCGGCTACGCCTCGCAATGACGGCGGAGTGGCGTCACACCACCAGATTGACGATCCGCCCCGGCACCACGATCACCTTCTTCGGTGCGCGTCCTTCAAGCGCCCGCTGCACGGCCTCGTCGGCCAGCACGATGGCCTCGACGGCGGCCTTGTCGGCGCTGGTCGGCACGGTGACGTCCGCACGCTTCTTGCCGTTGATCTGCACCGGCAGGGTGATCTCGTCTTCGACGAGCAGGGCCCGCTCGACCTCGGGCCAGGCGGCCTCCGCCACCATCCCCTTTCGGCCGAGCGCTTGCCAGCTTTCTTCGGCGAGATGCGGCATCATCGGCGCGATGAGCTGCACCAGGATGCCGGCCGCCTCGTCCGCCGCCTTGCGCGTCGTGCCGGCGCGCAGCGCCTCGTCGAGGGCGTTGGCGAGCGTGTAGATGTGGGCGACGCAGCGGTTGAAGCGCAGCCGCTCGACATCCTCCTCCATCGAGGCCAGCGCCTTGTGGGCCGCCTTGCGCAGGACCGCGTCAGCGGACTGCGTCTGGCCGTCGGAAGCGGCCGCGAGGTTCACGAGGCGCCAGACGCGCTGCACGAAGCGGTGTGCGCCCTGCACGCCCTCCTCGGTCCAGATCACGTCGCGTTCGGGCGGCGAGTCGGAGAGCACGAACCAGCGGGCGGTGTCGGCGCCGTAGCTCGCGATGATGTCGTCGGGGTCGACGACGTTCTTCTTCGACTTCGACATCTTCTCGATGGAGCCGATGGTGATCTCGGCGCCCGTTCCGATGTGAAAGGCCCGGCGGTTTCCGCCCTCGTTGTCGAGACGCACCTCGGCCGGGGTCACCCAGGCGCCGGCAGCATCCTTATAGGTCTCGTGGACGACCATGCCCTGCGTGAACAGGCCGGCGAAAGGCTCGGAGACGCCAGCCCAGCCGGTCTCGCGCATCGCCCGCATGAAGAAGCGCGAATAGAGCAGGTGCAGGATCGCGTGCTCGATGCCGCCGATATACTGGTCGACGGCGAGCCAATGGTCGACGGCGCCGCGATCGGTGGGCGCGTCCTGCAGCCAGGGCGCGGTGAAGCGGGCGTAGTACCAGGACGAATCCACGAAGGTGTCCATGGTGTCGCTCTCGCGCTGCGCCGCCGCCCCGCATTTGGGACACGGCACGTTGCGCCAGGCGGCGTCGCGCTCCAGCGGGTTGCCAGGCACGTCGAAGGAGACTTCGTCCGGCAGCTTCACCGGCAGGTCGGCGACGGGCACCGGCACCGGACCGCAGGCGTCGCAGTGGATGATCGGAATCGGGCAGCCCCAGTAGCGCTGGCGCGAGACGCCCCAGTCGCGCAGCCGGAACTGAATCTTGCGCTTCGCGACGCCGTCACTTTCGAGGCGGTCGGCGACGGCCTGGAAGGCCGCCTCCGTCGTCATGCCGTCGAGGAAGCGTGAATTGATCATCCGGCCATCACCGTCATAGGCGGTGTCGGTGATCGTGAAGGTCGCGGGGTCCTGGTCCTCGGGGCAGACCACAGGCGTGTTGCCGAGCCCGTATTTGTTGGAAAAGTCGAGGTCGCGCTGGTCGTGGGCCGGGCAGCCGAACACGGCGCCCGTGCCGTATTCCATGAGCACGAAATTCGCGACGTAGACTGGCAGCTCCCAGGACGGATCGAGCGGGTGGCGCACCTTCAGGCCCGTATCGAAGCCGAGCTTTTCCGCCGTATCGATCGCCGCCTGGGCCGTGCCCATCCGGTGGCATTCCTCGATGAAGGCCTGCAGCTCGGGGCGTGACGGGGCGAGCGCCGCCGCCAACGGGTGATCGGCGGCAATCGCCAAGAAGCGGGCGCCGAACAACGTATCGGGCCGGGTCGTGAAGACCGTAACGCCGTCCTCCGCACCGGCCGGCGGATTGGTGAGCGCGAAGCGTAGCTCCAGCCCTTCCGAGCGGCCGATCCAGTTGCGCTGCATCAGCCGGACCTTGTCCGGCCAGCGCTCCAGCCCGTCGAGCCCACTCAGCAGCTCGTCGGCGAAGTGGGAAATCCGGAAGAACCACTGCGTCAGCTCGCGCTGCTCGACGAGCGCGCCCGAGCGCCAGCCGCGCCCGTCGATGACCTGCTCGTTGGCGAGCACGGTGTGATCGACCGGGTCCCAGTTCACCTTCGCGGTACGGCGCGAGACGAGGCCCTTGTCCAGGAATTCCAGGAACAGCCGCTGCTGATGCTTGTAGTAGTCGGGATCGCAGGTCGCGATCTCCCGGCTCCAGTCCAGCGACAGGCCCATGGACTGCAGCTGCGTGCGCATCGAGGCGATGTTGGCGTAGGTCCACTCCCTCGGATTGACCTTGCGCTCCATGGCCGCGTTCTCGGCCGGCAGGCCGAAGGCGTCCCAGCCCATCGGATGCAGCACGTTGAAGCCGCGCGCCCGCTTGTAGCGCGCCACCACGTCGCCCATCGCGTAGTTGCGGACGTGGCCGACATGGATGCGCCCCGACGGATAGGGGAACATCTCCAGCACGTAGTATTTCGGCCGGCCGTCGTCGTTCTTCGTCTCGAAGAGGTGCGCCTCGTTCCAGGCCTGCTGCCAGCGCGGCTCGGAATCCTTGGCGTTGTAGCGCTCGATCGTGCGATCGGGGGCGGAAGTGCTGGTCATGGGCTGGAGCGCCGCGAAATCTCAAAGAAAGCGAGCGGCGGCACTAGCATATCCGTGGCGCACTGGGTCAACGGATCGCGCAATCGTGGCCCCTGACCGTCAGGTCTGCTGGTAGACCGCGACCACCCTGTCGAAACGGCGCTCGGCGAGATCCGAGGCGCGGATCAGGACGTAGACGGTTCCCTGCCCGTCACCCTGCATGAAGTCGCCGACGTCGATCTGCAGAAGCAGGCGCCAATTCTTCTCCGCAGCCACGATCTCGTCCCGATGCGCCTTACGCTGCGCCTCATCGAGATGCTGGATTCCGAAGCGTGTCACGACCTCGGCGTCGTATCGCGGATCGTCCTGCTCGGGGAGCGGCGAGCCGAGGAGCTGGTTGCGCCGCCCCGGATTGGCCTCGCCGTAAAACTTGTCGAAGGCCCGCGAGAGGCGATCGTTATAGGCATCGCGGAAAGGGTTCTCGCCCATCGGCTGGTGGCCATAGACGGCTTTCAGCGTCGGACTCGCTTCCATCTCGACGCTGTAGCCGGCAGGCGGGCGCAACGTCGCGCGTAAGGTCATCGCACGAGCAGGACCGCTATAGGACGTCCCCGCATCGGGCCTCGGCTTCGGAAGATTGTACTTGGCATTGATCGCCGCGATCTCGGCCCGGTGTGCCTCCACCACGGCGGCGAGATCCGCGGGCATCGCCTGCGCCGTCAGGCTCTCGCGCGGGCTCTGGTCCCAGATCACCCGGACGGCCTCCGTTCCGGTATCCCAGGGTCCCGCGGCGAGGTCGTAGAAGAACAGCAGCCGTCCGGTCTCGGGCAAGTCTCCCGCCGCCCCTCCCTGGCCACGGGCCTCTGCAAGGTCGACCTGCGCGAAGAACGCATAGGGCAAACGCTTCTGAAAATGCTCGCGGATCTCCTTGGCCGAGTCGGCATTGGCGCGCCGGGCGACGGCTTCGATATCCGCCGGCGCTGCCCGGCGCGGCCATGCGAGGCCGGGCGGGAGATCGGGCGTTCCGCCGATCCGGGTGCCCCCGAGGACGAGCGCGCCGTCCGCCTTCGGCTGGAAGACCAGCGTCGGCACCAGCGCCTCGACGATGATCTCGGCCTGCGGGCGGGTAAAGGCGTTGGCGAGCTGGCGATAGGCATCGTCGGGCGAATCGAACATCCGCGTCCTTCCATCGTGAGCCGCCCCCTGCAAACCCGCCGGGATGGGAAAGGCAAGCGTGAAAGCCATATCCGTCCCTGACCGAACAAGTGGGAAGGGTTTCGATGGTGAGCGATGGGATCGACACGGCCCTGATCACGGGCGCCTCGTCGGGAATCGGCGCGACCTATGCCGACCGGCTGGCCCGGCGAGGACACGATCTCGTGCTGGTGGCCCGCGACGGTGGGCGGCTCGACGAACTCGCCACGCGCCTGCGCAACGAGACCGGTGTGACCGTCGACATCGTGCCGGCGGACCTCACCGATGGCGTCCAGCTGCGCGCAGTCGAGACGCGGCTGCGGGACGACGATTCGATCGGCATCCTCGTCAACAATGCAGGCGCGAGCATCCGTGGAGGCTTCGAGCATCCGGATCTCGATGCTCAGGAGCGCCTGGTCCAGCTCAACGTCACCGCCATGATGCGACTCGCCGGCGCGAGCATCGATCGCTTCCTCGCACGTGGCGAGGGCGCTATCGTCAACGTCGCCTCGGTGCTGGCCCTCGCACCCGAGCGGCGACCGGGCATCTATCCCGCAACGAAGGCTTTCATCCTG
Organism: Methylobacterium brachythecii; assembly: GCF_014196345.1. Classification (GTDB taxonomy): domain Bacteria; phylum Pseudomonadota; class Alphaproteobacteria; order Rhizobiales; family Beijerinckiaceae; genus Methylobacterium; species Methylobacterium brachythecii. Next base: position 95,726 of record NZ_JACIDN010000001.1, read on the forward strand.
GCCTTCTCGCAATCCTTGCAGGCCGAATTCGGCGAGCGCGGGCTCTACGTGCAGGCCGTGCTCCCTGCCGCGACGCGCACCGAAATCTGGCAGCGCTCCGGGCAATCCGTCGACGCGCAACCCGAGGGTTCGGTGATGGAAGTCGGCGACATGGTCGATGCGGCGCTCGTCGGCTTCGACCAGCGCGAGGCCGTGACGATCCCCTCTCTTCTCGATCTCGGGCTCTGGGAGAGCTTCACCGAGGCTCGCCTCGCCATGGCGCGCACATTCAGGCAGGGAGAGCCGGCCGAGCGCTACCGGACTTTTTCGCTGAAACCCGAATAGCCCTTCGTAGCCCGAGAGGATCGATGACCGAAACGCCCGCCCCTGTCGCGCCCGACGAGACACCGCCCATCGGCGAGGCGGACGTCGCGACTAGTCTCGAAGAGGTGCGGGCGCTGATCCGCCGTGCCGCCGAGGACAACGAGCGCGATCCGGCCGGCGTGCATCTCGTTGCCATTTCGAAGACCGCACCCGCAGAGGTGATCCTACCGGCGCTCGAAGCCGGCCAGCGGCTTTTCGGCGAGAACTACGTCCAGGAGGCCAAGGCCAAGTGGCCCGCTCTCAAGGAACGCTTCCCGGATGTCGAGCTTCACTTCGTCGGCCCGCTCCAGTCGAACAAGGCGCGCGAGGCCGTCGAGCTGTTCGAGGTGATCCACTCCCTCGATCGCCTGTCGCTCGCCGCGGCGATCGCCAAGGAGAGCGAGCGGGTCGGCCGTCAGCCGAAGCTGCTGATCCAGGTCAATACCGGCGACGAGGCGCAGAAGGCCGGCGTCACGCCCGATGCCGTCCACACCTTGCTCGCCGAGTGCCGCGACACCCATGGCCTGACGATCCAGGGGCTGATGTGCATCCCCCCGGCAGAGGACCCGCCCTCACCGCATTTTGCTCTGCTGGCCCGCATCGCCGACCGGCACCGTCTGCCGATCCTGTCGATGGGCATGAGCGCGGACTACCCTGCTGCGATCCAGATGGGCGCGACACATGTCCGCGTCGGCACGGCCATCTTCGGAGCGCGAGCGAAGAAGAGTTGAACGCCGCAGCTCGCCTCAGGCCGTCTGGCTGACGACGCGCGACAGCAGCCCGCGCAGGTCCTGCGTTTCCGCCGCACCGAAGCGCGTCTCGAACTCGGCCTGGGCACGGTTCCAGGTCGGCATCAGTTCTTCGAGGAGATCGTGACCGGCCTGCGTGAGGGACAGCATCCGCGTGCGGGCGTCGAGACCCGGCGCCACGCTCACGAGGCCGTCGCGCTCTAAGGGGCGCAGGGCGCGGCTCAGCGTCGTGCGGTCCATGACCATCGCGTCGGCTAGACGCTGCATGGTGATCAGTTCGCAGCGCTTGATGACGCGCAGCACCGAGTACTGGGTAATGCGCAGGCCCGTCGGCCCGAAATGCTGGTCGTAGAGTTGCGTGACCTGTCGCGAGGCCTGACGCATCGCCAAGCAATGGCAGGGCGGCGCCGTGTGAGCTTGCTTCGACACTGCGGACCATCCTCAATCGCGGACTCATCGCTCCGCTTAGGCATCGGTGCGGTAGCACATTCGCGCAGTCCGTGACAGGCATCGGTCACTCGGATGGCATCATAATGCCGTCCCGCGCCGTCATCGTCTCTGGGCGAGGCGCCGCAAGAATCAGATCGTCCACGGTTCGCTTCAGTGTCCGACGATGTGCGGTCCGAGCTTCGATTGAGCGGTGGAAACCGGGCATTCCTCAGATGATCGTCAATACCGTGCGCGGTCCGAGACGGCGAAGCAGTCTCGCCAGATCGGGCCGGGCCAGGGCGACGCAGCCCTCGGTCGGCCGGTAACCCGGCCGCGCGACATGCATGAAGATCGCCGAGCCGCGGCCGGGACGGATCGGTCCGCGATTGCAGTCGAGATCGATCACCAGATCGTAAAGGCCGTCCTGGCGCCACATCTCCTCGGCACTCACGCCGGGCAGTGGCAGGCGGACGGGCCGGTTGTAGCGTCGGTCGAGCGGGTCATCGCACCAGCCGTCGCCAGGCTGCGTCGCGCGCAGAGGCAGGGCGGTTCGCGGACGTATCCGGAGATGGTCGGGCCGGTAGGCTCCGCCGCGGAGGCGAAAGGTGCCGCGCGGCGAGCCGCCATCCCCCTCGCGCTTGACCTGGACGATTCCCGAGCGGCCGAGCGCGCAGGGAATCACGGAGGACCCAACGATGAGATGCCCGCGGGTCCTATCGCCGACGAGCGGGCGGACCCTCAGCACAGGAATCGTCACCCGCTTCATCGTCGTCGTCACCCCCCGAATGCGGATCGCCGCCGCCTCGATCGGCCGAGTCCTAGCCCGACACAGCCCGAGCCGGGAACCGCTCCGACCGGGAAGCTTGGCAAGACGGTGACAATCGCCCGAAAACGCTGCAAAAACGAAGCGTTGCTTATTCCATGATAAGAAATTCGGATTAGGTTGGCCCTCGGGCTCGTCCGTCCAGGGCGGCCCGCGGTGCTCGTGGCGTCCGGATGGGGCAATCTCGTCGCCACACACCCCTTGTCCGACGCACCCGGTCCCGATCGTCGAGCGGTCGGGCGCCGACGCGCATGTTTTGCGCGGGAGTTCTGCTTCCGATGGCCAATACCCTCCGTCTCCTCGTCTGCGACGACGACGATGCCCTACGGGAGACGCTTACAGAAGAACTCGACCTCTACGAGGAATTCGCCGCCAGTGGCGCCGCGACGGCGCAGGGTGCCATCGATCTCGTCGCACAGGACCGGATCGATCTCGTCGTGATGGATGTCGGCCTGCCCGACATGGATGGCCGCGAGGGTGTGCGGGTGATGCGGCGCGAGGGGTTTCGCGGGCCGATCATCATGCTCACCGCGCAGGATTCCGAGAGCGACACCGTCGAGGGGCTGGAAGCCGGCGCCAACGACTACGTCACCAAGCCCTTCAAGTTCGCGGTGCTGCTCGCCCGCATCCGCGCGCAGTTGCGCCAGCACCAGGCGAGCGAAGACGCAATCTTCCGCATCGGTCCCTACACGTTCCGGCCCGGCGCGAAGCTGCTGGTCGGCGAGCGCGGCTCGAAGCTGAAGCTCACCGAGAAAGAGACCGCGATCCTGCGCTATCTCTACCGCGCCGGCCGCGAGGTGGTGGGCCGCGATACGCTGCTCGCCGAGGTCTGGGGCTACAACGCCCACGTCACCACGCATACGCTGGAGACTCACATCTACCGGCTGCGCCAGAAGATCGAGCCGAATCCGGCCGCCGCCGCGATCCTGATCACCGAGGCCGGCGGCTACAAGCTGCTGCCGTAGCGCCCTGCCCGTTCCGGGTATGGTCAACGCCGGATTAAGGTCTCGGCGATAGTGTTTCGCGAGCATGGCGGACGACCCGGCGTCACGCGCGGGCGGCTCGTGTTTCGCGACCCGGCGCGCTTCGGCTAAGGGACGTTCTGCAGCAGGAACCGGCCGGAGGATGGGCGCGCATTGGGGCTCGACGACGAAATCGCGATCCTCGCCGCCGCACCCGTGTTCGAGTTCTTCGATTCCGGCGCGCTTCGACTGCTGACCTTTGCCGGCGAGCGCGTCCTGCTCGAGCCTGGTGAACGCTTGTTCGAGCGCGGCGACAAGGCCGATGGCGGGTTCATCGTCCTGTCGGGGACGGTCGAACTCAAGGGCCCGGGCGGCACACCGGTCCTGGCCGGCCGCTCCGCCCTGATCGGCCGCACGGCCTTGTTCGCCAAGGGAAAACGTCCGACCGACGCCGTCGCGACGTCCAGCGTCGAGCTCATGCGGATCACCACGCAGCTCATGACCCGCGTGCTGAAAGAATTCCCGGATGCCGCCACCGCGATCTACGACTGGCTGGCCGATGACCTCGGCGAACTCAGCCGCGGGTTGGAGACGGTGCGGGCGAGGCTGACGGACACCAAGGCGCGGTAAGCGCCCACGCGCTTTCGCCGGCGCGGCCGTCAGACGCCCACCACCGTCAGAATGGTTCCTTCGGCACCCGTCACGCGGACCCGTGTTCCCGCCGGCATGTCCGGCCCGGAGATACGCCAGAGCGTATCGTCGAGACGCATGCCGCCGCGGCCCGCGACGATGGGGGTCTCCAGCACGACCTCGCGGCCAACCAGCCCGCGCACGCCGCGATTCAGCAGCGGGACCTCGGCGTGGTTGAGCCGAGTCGCGATCGTCACCGTAATGGCCGAGAGCAGCGCGAAGAGCGGCAGTTGCGCCTGCCAAGGCAGGTCCACACCCGCCTCGACGAGCCCCGTGACGAAGGCGGCAAGGCCGAGCCAGACCAGAAAGATGCCGGGCAGCAGCAACTCGCCGCCCATCAATAGGAGCCCGGCGAGAATCCAGCCCCAGGCCGGATCGATGGCGGAGAGGTCGCTCATGGCGCCGTGGTGGGCTTGATCGCAGGCGTGCCGACCCGCGGCGGCAGGCCGGCGCTGCGAGTGCCCTGCCCGGTCCCACCGTCACCGAAGACGCTGCGCGTGATCTCGGCAATGCCGCCCAGCGTGCCGGCGAGCGCCGCCGCCTCGATCGGCACCACCACGACCCGCTGATTCGGCGCCGTGGCGATGGCCTTGACTGCCTCGACGTATTTCTCGGCCACCAGGAAGTTCGCGGCGGCGATGTCACCCTTGGAGATCGCCTCGCTGACCATGCCGGTGGCCTTGGCCTCGGCTTCCGCGGAGCGCTCGCGCGCCTCGGCATCGCGGAAAGCGGCTTCCTTGCGGCCCTCGGCTTCGAGAATGGCCGATTGCTTGCGGCCTTCCGCGCGCAGGATCTCCGCCTGCCGCTGGCCCTCGGCCTCCAGCACCGAGGCGCGCTTTTCGCGTTCGGCCTTCATCTGGCGGGCCATCGAGCCGGCGAGGTCGGCCGGCGGCAGGATGTCCTTGATCTCGACGCGGTTCATCTTGACGCCCCAGGGCGCGCCGGCCGCGTCGAGCACCTTGAGCAGGCGGTCGTTGATCTCGTCGCGATGCGAGAGCAGCTGGTCGAGATCCATCGAGCCAACCACGGTGCGGATGTTGGTCATGGTCAGCGTCAGCAGCGCCGTTTCGAGGTTCGAGATCTCGTAGGAAGCGCGAGCCGCGTCGAGCACTTGGTAGAACACCACCGCGTCGATCCGCACCCCGGCATTGTCGCGGGTGAAGGCCTCCTGGCTCGGCACCTCGACGACCTGCTCCATCACGTTCACCCGCCGGCCGACGCGCTCGATGTAGGGAATGATCAGTCCGAGCCCGGATTGCAGGGAGCGGTTGTAGCGTCCGAAGCGCTCCACGGTGTGGACGAAGCCTTGCGGGATCGTGCGGATGCCGATCGCCAGCGTCACGATGACAAGCAGCGCGAAAGCGATCGCGACGGCGCTCACCCCGATCGAAATGGTCATGCAGGCCCTCGACTGATTCCGCGAACGAGCTTCAGTGTATGGCGTCTCCCGTGTCAGTTGAAAGTAACGCCGCGCACCTGTGCGAAGACTGTCGTCGAAGCCCGGCATAGGGTGATTTCGGGTGGCAACGGCGTTGCTTCCATCCTGACGAAAGGCGTGTCCCATGACCTCCGCACAACGGGTGTTCGTGCTGACCGGAGCCGGCGTCTCGGCGGAGAGCGGGCTCGGCACCTTCCAGGATCGCGGCGGGATCTGGAGCCGCTTCGACCCGATGGCACTCGCCACACCCGAGGCCTTCGCCCGCGATCCCGCGCTGGTCCACGAATTCTATAACCTGCGCCGCAGCGGCGTGGTCGCAGCCACGCCCAACGCTGCGCACGAGGCCTTGGCTCGGCTCGAAAGCCGCCTGCAGGAACGCGGCGCGACCCTCTTCCTCTGCACGCAGAACGTCGATGACCTGCACGAGCGAGCGGGCAGCCGCGCCGTGACGCACATGCATGGCGAGATCCTGAAAGCGCGTTGCCTCGCCTGTGAGGCGGTTACGCCCTGGCGCGACGACCTTTCCGTCGCCACGCCCTGCCCCGCCTGCGGCCGAGCCAGTGGGATGCGGCCGGACATCGTCTGGTTCGGCGAGATGCCGAAGCATCTCGAAGCCATCGACGCGGCCCTGCGGGAGGCCGACCTGTTCGTCGCCATCGGCACGTCTGGAGCGGTCTATCCGGCGGCCGGCTACGTCGCCCAGGCCCGCGCCCTCGGCATCCGCACCTGCGAGCTGAACCTGGAGCCCTCCGACAACGCCGCGCATTTCGACGAGGCTCGGTATGGGCCGGCGAGCGTGGTGGTGCCGGAGTTCATCGCATGGCTCCTTGGAAGGTGAGCCAACGCGCTTCCGTCATCCCAGGGTGCCGAAGGCAAACCCGGAATGACGAAGACCCAGACTCAGGTCGCACCCGGTTCCAAGCCGTCCTGCAGCAGAGCGTCGCGATAGCGGGGATCACGTCCCGTGTTGGACGAGGAGGCCCCAGTCGCAATCGAGAGCGCCGGTGACGTGGCCGCCCCCTCGGGAGCAGGCATCGGCCCGGGCCGCGACGGGCCTTAGCCCATGCACTCGTTTTCGGCCTTCTTGAAGCTCTCGGATTTCGGCTCGTGCTCGGCCGGGCGTCCGCGACCGATGACGCCGTCCGAACGACCCCGCAGATAGGTGTAGATGTCGGTGAGGTAGCACATCACGTTCTTGTTGTCGGCGAAGGCCGGCATCACGAGATTCTGCGACGAGCTGACGTCCTTCTTTCCACCCGCGACGATGCCGGAGAAGGTCGAGAAATCGTCGGTCTTGAGCGCATCCACGAGCGAGGGCGCATAGGTCGAACCGGCTCCATCCGGACCGTGACAGACGATGCAGTTCGAATTGTAGCGCAGGTAGCCCGACATGGTCGGCCAATCGACCTTCTTGCCACCTTCCGTGACGTGGTAGGTCGGATTGCCGTCTTTGTCGGTGTAGCGGCCGTCTTCGACCTTGGCCGGCTGGGTCGGGCCGTCGCTCTTCAAGGACGCGGCATCTGCGGAGTTCGGAGCTGCAGACGCGGGAAATGCCATCAAGGCAAGCGTCGTAGATGCTGCGAGAAGCAGCGCTGCTGGACGGTTCTGCACGGTTTCGGCTCCGTTCGTAGTCCCTGACGACAGTGCCGCAGGGTTGCGATCGGGACGACGCCGATTGCCTGGAATGGTTCCAGGATGCGACCTTCAATCCCGCGCAGTCCTGCCATGTGCGAAACGTCACGCCTCTCTCGCTGAGCGCAACCCGGCGGCGTCACCCAAGCCGTGGCCTGCATTGCTTGATTGTCCTGCGCGCGGATACATTATTCCCATTCCAAGATGCGGTGCGGAGGCGGGGGCCTTCGCGCTCCCGCCGGGTCAGCGCCCGGCCGGAGCGGGTTCGTCCGCATCATCCGACGATCGGACGAGCGTTCCGCTCCCGTCGATCGCCCACTGACACCGGCTCTTCCCGTGCGTCGCTCGGCGCGCGGCGGTCTCACGACAGGATGAAGCGATGATCAAACTCACCGTGAACGGGACGGAGCGAAGCTTCGACGGCGACCCCGACATGCCGCTGCTCTGGTTCCTGCGCGACGAACTCGGCTTCACCGGCGTGAAGTTCGGCTGCGGCCAGGCGCTCTGCGGCGCCTGCACCATCCATCTCGGCGGCTCCGCCACGCGTGCCTGCACCACGCCGGTCTCGGCCGCGGAAGGCCAGGAAGTCCTGACCATCGAGGGCCTCTCGCCCGATGGCAACCATCCGGTCCAGGTCGCCTGGCGCGATCTCAACGTGGCGCAGTGCGGCTACTGCCAGTGCGGCCAGATCATGCAGGCGGCCTCGCTCCTCAAGGACACGCCGAAGCCCAGCGACCAGGACATCGACGACGCCATGAGCGGCAACATCTGTCGATGTGGCACCTATCCGCGTATCCGCGCGGCGATCCATCAGGCTGCCGGCCAGTCGGCCTCCAACCAGGGAGGCAAGCTGTGATCCACGACGCGAAGCTCATGGCCGACATCGCGGCGAACTCCTCAAAGGCTCCCGCCCTTCTCGACAACGTCAGCCGGCGCGCCACGCTCGGCGGCCTCGGCGCCCTCGTTCTCGCCCTCTCGCTTCGGGACGCGCGCGCCGACGAAGGTCAGACCAAGGAGCAGAAGGAGAAGAAATACGGCGCCGACGGCATGCCGCACGGCTGGCAGGACGATCCGAAGATCTTCGTCGCCATTGCCGCCGATGGGACCGTCACGGTCACCAACCATCGTTCCGAGATGGGCACGGGCGTGCGCACCTCGATCGCCTTCACCGTCGCCGACGAGCTCGAGGCGGATTGGTCGAAGGTCAAGGTGATCCAGGCCTGGGGCGACGAGACCCGCTTCGGCAACCAGGACACCGACGGTTCGCGCTCGCTCCGCCACTTCTTCCAACATTTCCGCCATGCGGGCGCCGCTGCCCGGCTGATGCTGATCCAGGCCGCCGCCAAGCAATGGGGCGTGCCGGTGGGCGAGGTGACGGCCGAGAACCACGTCATCAGCCACGCGAAGAGCGGAAAGAAAGCCGGCTACGGAGAGTTCGCGGCGGCCGCCGCCGAGCTGCCCGTGCCGCCCCGCGAGAGCGTGGTGCTCAAGGACCCGAAGGCCTTCCGATACATCGGCAAGGGCAAGATCGGCCTCATCGACAACCACGACATCACCACCGGCAAGGCGATCTACGGCCTCGATACCAAGCTCGACGGCATGCTTTACGCCGTCGTTGCGCGCCCAGCCGTCTATGGCGGCAAAGTGAAGAGCTTCGACGATTCCGCAACGCTCAAGATCCCCGGCGTCGTGAAGACCGTGAAGATCGAGGGCGGCGAGATACCGTCCGAGTTCATGCCGCTCGGCGGCATCGCGGTGGTCGCGAAAAACACCTGGGCTGCCATGAAAGGCCGCGAGGCCCTCAAGATCGTGTGGGATGACGGCCCGAACGCCACTTACGACACCACCACCTTCCGCAAGGAGCTGGAAGCGGCGGCCCGTCAGCCCGGCAAGGTCGTGCGCAACCAGGGCGACGTTGATGCCGCCATGGCAAAGGCGAAGACCAAGCTGCAGGCCGAATACTTCGTGCCCCACCTCGCCCAGGCTCCGATGGAGCCTCCGGCGGCAGTGGCACGGGTCAAGGACGGCGCCTGCGAGGTCTGGGCGTGCACCCAGGGCCCGCAGGCTGCCCATGACCGGCTGATGAAGCGGCTCAACCTGCCCACCGACAAGGTGAGGGTGAACGTCACGCTGCTCGGCGGCGGCTTCGGCCGCAAGTCGAAGCCCGACTACGTGGTCGAGGCGGCGCTCTGCTCGGAGGCCGTCGACGGGGCTCCCGTGAAGCTCGCCTGGACCCGCGAGGACGACCTGCACCACGGCTACTACCACACCATCTCGGTGGAGCGCCTGGAGGCCGGCCTCGACGACAAGGGCATGCCGGTGGCGTGGCTGCACCGTTCGACGGCGCCGACGATCGGCTCGATCTTCGCGCCCGATCCGAAGCACGAACTGCCGTTCGAGCTCGGCATGGGCCTGACCAACCTGCCGCTCAATCTGCCCAACGTCCGCCTCGAGAATCCGGAAGCCTCCGCGCATGTGCGCATCGGCTGGTTCCGCTCGGTCTCGAACATCCCGCACGCCTTCGCGATCCAGTCCTTCGTGGCTGAACTCGCACATGCAGCGGGCAAGGAGCCGCTGGAATACCTGCTCGCCCTGATCGGGCCCGATCGGAAGATCGACCCGAACACGATCGGCGACGTCTGGAACTACGGTGAGGATCCGGCGCGCTACCCGATCGATACGGCGCGCCTGAAGGGCGTGATCCAGGCGGCGGCCAAGGGTGCCGGCTGGGGACGCAAGCTTGCCAAGGGCCGGGGCCTCGGTGTCGCCGGTCACTACAGCTTCGTCACCTACACGGCGGTGGCGGCCGAGGTGGAGGTCGACGACAGGGGCGAGGTGAAGGTGCACGCGGTCGACATCGCCGTCGACAGCGGAGCCCAGGTCAATCCGGAGCGAGTGCGCTCGCAGATGGAAGGCGCCGTGGTGATGGGGATGGGCCTCGCCCTGTCCTCGCAGATCACCTTCAAGAACGGCCGTGCGGAGCAGAACAACTTCGACGGCTACGAGGTGGTGCGCATCGACGCCGCTCCGAAGGACCTGCGAGTGCATCTCCTCGGCTCGGGCGACTTCAACGGCCCGCTCGGCGGCGTCGGTGAGCCCGGTGTCCCGCCGGTCGCTCCGGCCATCGCCAACGCGGTCTTCGCCGCTACTGGCCGCCGCATCCGGCAATTGCCGATCAAGGATCAGCTTTCGAGCTGATCGTTCGAGAGACGACGGTGAGCAGGGTTTCGACCTCGCTCACCGTCATTGCGAGCGAAGCGAAGCAATCCGGGGCCAGACCCGCGACGTCAGCCTGTCGGCCCTGGATTGCTTCGCCTACGGCTCTCAATGACGCGAGTGCTTGAACAACAGAGACGAAGGAAACATCCGATGACGCGCATCGCGTGCCTTGCCGTTGTCTTGAGCGCATTGGCAGCCCCTGTCGCAGCCTCACCCTGCGCGGACGAGATCAAGACCCTCACCGGCAAGGTGCAGGAAGAGGGCAAGCAGGCCATCTCGGCCGGCTCCAGTGGTCAGGCCGACGCAGCCGCACGCGGTGGCCAGGGCAAGACCGGCGCCTCGGGTGAAGCATCGACGGCACCGCCCGAAAAATCCGCCGATGCCGGCAAGGGCGCCGATAAGGCTCAGGCCGCCAAGGTCGCCCTGGACGAAGCCCGTACCGCCGATGGCAAAGGCGACGAGACAGGCTGCTTGGACGCGGTTGGCCGGGCGAAGAGGCAACTCGGCACGGTGCCGTAGCTAGCCGCCGTTCGGATCCCGCCACACCCGCTCGAACGGCAGCCGCCAGGCATGCGGGGCCACGAGCTGGTGGATCGATTTCGGGCCCCAGGAGCCCGGCGCGTAGAGCCGCACCGGCGGCGGCTCGTCGAGCAGGGGCTGCGAGACCTCCCAGAGCCGCTCGATGCCCTCGGCCGTGTTGAACAGCGTGTGATCGCCGCGCATGGCGTCGAGGATCAGGCGCTCATAGGCCTCCAGCACCTCACCGACGAAGTCGGTGTCCTTCATCGAGAACTGCATCGAGAGCTTGTCGAGGCGCATGCCCGGGCCGGGCCGCTTGCCGTAGAAGGACAGGCTCATCTTGGTGGCGTCGGCGAGGTCGAAGGTGAGGTGATCCGGCCCCTGGGCGCCGACGCCGGAGCCCGCCGGAAACATGCTCTTGGGCGGTTCGCGGAAGGCAATGGAGATGATGCGCTGGCCCTCTGCCAGCTTCTTCCCCGTGCGCAGGAAGAATGGCACCCCCGCCCAGCGCCAATTGTCGATCCGGCATTGCAGGGCAATGAACGTTTCGGTCTCCGAGAGTGGATCGACGCCGGGCTCCGATCGGTAGCCGGCATATTGTCCGCGCACGACCTCCTTCGGGTCGATCGGGAGCATCGAGCGGAAGACCTTGTTCTTCTCCTCGCTGATCGGCCCGGATTCGAGCGAGGTCGGCGGCTCCATGGCCATGAAACCGAGGATCTGGAACAGGTGGGTGACCACCATGTCCTTGAAGGCTCCGGTGGCCTCGTAGAAGCCGGTGCGCTGGCCGAGGCCCAGCGTCTCGGGCACGTCGATCTGCACGTGATCGATGAAGGTGCGGTTCCAGATCGGCTCGAACAGGCCGTTGGCGAAGCGGAAGGCCAGGATGTTCTGGGCCGCCTCCTTGCCCAGGAAGTGGTCGATCCGGAAGATCTGCTCTTCGGTGAAAACCTCGTGCAGCCGCGCGTTCAGGGAAACCGCACTGGCGAGGTCGGTGCCGAACGGCTTCTCCATGATGATGCGAGCACGCTCGACGAGATCGGCTTCTCCCAGCAGACGTACTACCGAGAGCGCGGCGGCGGGCGGCACACTCAGGTAATGCAGGCGGCGTGTCTCACCGTCGAGCGCAGTCTCCGCACGCGCCACGGCGGCCTTCAGCACCTCCGCACCTGCCGAGAGGGGCACGTAGTCCAGCGTCTCGGCGAAGGCAGACCAGTCAGCCTCGTTGATGGGCCGGCCCGAAAACTCGTCGAGGGCCTTGCGTGTGAAGGCACGGAAGCTGTCGGCGTCGTGCTCGTCGAGTGACACGCCGATGATCCGGTAGCCAGGGATGAATCCGGCGAGCGCGAGATGGTACAAGCCCGGCAGCAGCTTTCGCCGGGACAGATCGCCGGTGGCGCCGAACAGCACGACCACCTGCGGGAATTTCGGACCGACGCTCAGAGGAATCGTTCGCACGCTCACCACCCTCGCCACACCGGACGCAAGCCGGATGCCGGGATGCGAACCTCAGTCGTCCGAGCAACGATGTCGAGGGCGCGTGACGACGGCATGACGCGTGAAGACGGAGCGCTCTTCCGGACTCACCGCCGGAGCTAGGGGTGAGCACTGGACGGTGGTCCGCTCAGGCAGGTGAGCCTCGCGGGGAAAGCGTGCCGGGGGCACGACCGCTTCCCCTGCGAGGCCGAGGCTTCCGTTTTCACGAAAACCTCGGACCCTTACGGCAATCGGGGACGGAAAGTTTCAGGCTTGGCTCGCGATGGGAGAAGACGCGCTTAACCTTGACCGCAGGTCACGATCGTTGCCGGCCTTTGACGCAAGATTCGGGTAAAGCTCCCGCCCGTATGACCCTCCCTATCGGAGCCGCCGGGGCTTCGCTCGAGACCCTATCGAGGGGATGGACATCATGCGCGACGTCATCACGATCTTCGCCGCCGGCGCGCTGATGATGGCCTACGCGCTGGTCGCGCCGACGATCGTCGAAGCGGTGCAGCGCCCGGTTCCCGGCTCGCAGAAGGTGCTTGTGCAGCGTCTCGTCCAGGCCGAAGGCGAGGCTCCCGTCAGCGCCGTGACGGGGCCTGTTTCGGCCGAGGCGCCGACCGGCTCTACTCTGCCGCTCTTCGCCCGCTACTGAACTGAAAATCGACCAGCCTCAGGCGGCGATGCCGAGGGCGTGCTTGTTGCCGTAGAGGCCGGCGCAAAGGTCGTCGACCTCGGCCAGATCGAGGGCATCGCCCGCGGATTGGGCGATGATGTCGATGAGATGATCCTGCTGCGGATCGAACGGATGACCCTGCATCCGGTAGAACTGGTAGTAGCGCAGAGCCGCCAGCAGCGTATCGCGCTCGCGTGCAGTCACGGTGATGTTCTGCGTGGTCAATGGGCAACCCCTTGGCTTGCAACGAACCTCTTTGGTGAGTGCCCGGAGGGTCTGCGCGCCGACTCGCCAAGCTTTGCTATTTTATCGCGATCGAGGCTCCTGCGCCACAGCTTGGCCGTAAGAAGACTTGGCCGGCTCTGCATCCTGCGCGGGCAAAGGACTGGGCCGCCGGGGGCAGAAGTCTGTTCCTTCAAGGGTTTGCGCGGACAGTGGAGCTGCTGAAAATTCGAGCTTCCGTTTCGTCAGGCCGCCTCGAACCCGATCGTCGCGAGAGCGGCATCGCATTCCGCCCGATCGAGCCGGCGAAGCACCGGGCCCGAGGTCCAGACCAGCATCGGCACGATCTGGTGCCCCGGATAGATCTTTTCGAGGAGCGCCGCGTAGAGCGCGATCTGTGCCGCTTCGGACGCGGGCAGCGGAGCATCCTCCGTGGGGGGGCGGCCCGTCTTGAAGTCGCAGACCAGTACCCGGTCGCCGTCGATCGCCAGACGGTCGACCCGGCCGAAGACTCGTCGCTCCCGGCCGCCGATGACGACGCTGCCGGAGAGGGTCAGCTCCGCCCTCGCCGCGGGCGCGAAGAGCGGGGCGAGATCGGGCTTGTCGAACAGCCGCAGACAGGCCGCTACCAGCGCCTCGCGCTTCGGTGACGGCATCGAGGGAGCGCGTGCCGCGACGAAGCGGGTCGCGGCGTCCTCTCGCTTCTCGGCGGGGAGTCGCGGCAGGTGCTCCATCAGGGAGTGGATCAGCTTGCCGCGCCGCCGTGCCTCCGCGGCGGCTTCGCGGCGACCCGGGTCACGACGGCCGTCGGCCGCGGCGAGAGCACCCGATGGGCTCAGCGGAGGCGCAGGCTGACGCTCCACGCCGGCCGGACGGTGCAACCAGTCCGGAAGCGTGGCCTCGGTCGCCCTCGGCCCCCGCGCCTCCTCGGAGAGAGGAGTACCGGCCATGCCGCGGCGCCACAGCGTGATCGGACCGTGGGGGGTCTCCAGGGCTTCACCCATTCCGAGGCCACGTTCCAGGCCGATCCGCACCATCTCGCACCACGAGGCGGGCGTTTCGAGGGTCGCGCCGCGATAGGGGGCGATCACCAGATGATCGGCCGCGCGGGTCATGGCGACGTAGAGTAGGCGGTTGTGTTCCTCGCGGGCACGGGCATGCAGCATGGCGCGCGCCTCCGTCGTCGCCGCGCAATCCTGGATGCGGCCGGCGATCCAGACGGGTGGGATCGCTGCGTCGGCCAGCGGCAGCAGGGCGGGGTCGTTGCGGCCGAGCGGCTCGCAGCCGTCGATCAACACCACCACCGGCGCCTCCAAGCCCTTGGCACCGTGCACGGTCATGACGCGGATCTCGTCGCGGCCCGATTCCATGTCGCGCTTGACGGTGTGGCCGGATTCGCCGCGGCCGGGCCGCGCCGCATAGCGGGCGAGGAAGCCGTCGAGGCTCGGGGCATCGGTCCCGCCTTCGAAGGCCTGGGCGGCGGCGAGAAACACGTCGATGGCGTCGCCCGCCTCGCCGCCGAGCCGGGCCACCAGGGCCTTGCGTCCACCGAGCGGCCCGAGCAGCTTCGCGTAGAAGCCGAACGGCCCTTGCTCGGCCGCCAGCGCGATCCAGACGCCGAGTGCCGCGCGCCCGCGTTGAGCCGGCTCGTATCCCGCATCGGCGTGGCGGAGGAGCGCATCTTCCAGCGTCTCCTCGTCGGGGCGGCGGCTGGCGATGCGAACGAGATCGTCGTCGTCGAGCCCGACCAGCGGCGTCTTGAGGGCGGTGGCGAGCGTCAGGTCGTCGGCCGGCAGCAGGCCGGCGCGACCAGCTGCGACGAGATCGAGCACGGCGATGTGGCCGGCCACTTCCAGCCGGTCCTGGCCCGCGACCGGGACGTCGAGAGCCTTGAGGGCGCGGATGACCTCTTCGAAGGCAGCCGAACGCTTGCGCACCAGGATCAGCACCTCGCCCGGCCGCCAGACCCGGCCGCAGGCATCGCCGGTGGTCGTCCAGGCGCGCACCGCGCGGGCGACGCGGCGCGCGACGAGGATCGCCGGAGCGTTGGGCTCGGGCGCGTCGACGGGAGCGGCCCAGGCATCCGCATCGGGTTCCTCTTCGGGTTCGGCGATCGGCCATAGTTCGACCGCGCCGGGCGCCGGGCCACGCGCCGAACCGTGGACCGTACCGATCGCCGTATCGGCGAAGGACAGGCCCTGAAAATGCTCCGGCAGGGCGAAGACGGCGTCCACCGCCTGCAGCACGCCGGCGGTCGAACGGAAGGACAGCCTTAGCTCGACATCCTCGAAGGCGAGGCCGGCATCCTTGGCTGCCCGGCGCCAGTCGCGCCGGGTCTCCTCGAACTCACGGGGCTCTGCGCCCTGGAAGCTGTAGATCGACTGCTTCGGGTCGCCGACGGCGAAGCGGGTGCGGAGCGTCTCACGGGCTCCCTCGCCGGAGGCGAATTCCTCGGTAATCCGGCGCAGGATCTCCCATTGCTCGGGATTGGTGTCTTGAGCTTCATCGACGAGGACGTGGTCCACGCCGCGGTCGAGCTTGTACAGCACCCAGGACACCTCGACCCGGCGCAGCAGGTCGAGGGCCTTGTGGATCAGGTCGTCGAAATCGAGGGCGCCGAGCCGGCCTTTCTCGGTCTCGACGCGACGATGGATCTCGGCCGCGAGTAGGAAGAGTGCGCTGGTGCGGGCATGGGCAGTCGCGGCGCGCAGAGTGTCGAAGAGCGGCACGAGTCGCGTCTGCTCGTCGAGCAAGCGCTCACGCACGGCCTCCGGCACGCCCTTGGTGCCGAGGCCCTTTCGCGGCTTGTCCTCGTCGGTGAAGAAGACCGCGCAGTAGCCTTCCAGCGCTTCCGGCCGGCTCGTCGCACGAGCGGCGGCCGCGAGACCGTCGGCGAGGCGCTCGTCGGTGACCTTGCCCGTGCGCAGACCCTCGACGATCGCTAAATCGCCGAGCAGACCACCGGCGAGGATGCGCTCCTCGACCGCGTCGGCAGTCTCGCCCTCCGCGAGGCCGAGGGTTTTGCCGAGGGTGGCGAGGCCTTTCCTCAACGTGTGGCCGGGATCGGCGAAGAAGGCGCGTCGCCGCATCGCCATGCGGAGCGCGTCGCGCAGGGCATCGCCGCTGGCCTCTGGACCGACCACGTCGAACGCGATGCGGAGATCCGGCCGCCGGCCGAGGATGGCGTCGGCCAGAACCGTATCGGTCTGCCGGGCGAAGGTGTCGCGTGTCTGATCCTCGTCGAGCACCTGAAAGCGGGCCGGCACGTTCGCCTCGAAGGGAAACATGTGCAGCAGGCGCTCGCACAGCGCGTGCAGCGTCTCGATCTTGAGACCTCCGGGCGTTTCGACGGCACGGGCGAAGAGCCGGCGCGCCAGGCTGAGTTCCCGGCGCGAGGCCTTGCGGCCGGAGAGGTCGAACAGCTCGGCCGAGAGAGCCTCGTCGTCGAGGGTCACCCAGCGGCCGAGTCGCTGGAAGACGCGGATCGACATGTTGGCCGCCGCCGCCTTGGTGAAGGTCAGGCAGAGGATGCGCCCCGGCGGGGAGCCGTCGAGCAGCAGACGCAGCACCCGGTCGGTGAGCACCTTGGTCTTGCCCGCGCCGGCATTGGCCGAGACCCAGGCCGAGGCGCGCGGATCGGCGGCCCGACGCTGCGCCTCCTGTGTGAGCGGATCGACGACGAAACGGCCGCTCACGAGACTCCCCAATTACGCGCCGATGAATAACGAGACGTCACGACCGATAGCATGAAAAAGCCCCGCTCCGCGGCACGGAGCAGGGCTCGTTTCTTCAGACCGACATCCGCGCTCAGTCGTCGAGATCGTCCTCGCCCGGCTTCACGTTCTCGAGGATCCGTTCGGCGACGAGGCCGGAATTTTGGCGGATCGAGGCTTCGATCTTGTTCGCGATGTCCGGATTGTCGCGCAGGAATCCCTTGGAGTTCTCGCGGCCCTGGCCGAGACGCTGGCTGTCGTAGGAGAACCAAGCGCCGGACTTTTCGACGATGCCGGCTTTCACGCCGAGGTCGATCAGCTCGCCGACCTTCGAGACGCCCTCGCCGAACATGATGTCGAACTCGACCTGCTTGAAAGGCGGCGCGACCTTGTTCTTGACGACCTTGACGCGAACCTGGTTGCCGATGGCCTCGTCGCGATCCTTCAGGGTGGAGATGCGGCGGATGTCGAGGCGCACCGAGGCGTAGAACTTCAGCGCGTTGCCGCCCGTGGTGGTTTCGGGCGAGCCGTACATCACACCGATCTTCATGCGGATCTGATTGATGAAGATCACCATGCACTTGGAACGCGAGATCGAACCGGTGAGCTTGCGCAGGGCCTGGGACATCAGGCGGGCCTGAAGACCGGGCTGGCTGTCGCCCATCTCACCTTCGATCTCGGCGCGCGGCGTCAGCGCCGCGACCGAGTCGACCACGAGAACGTCGATCGCGCCGGAGCGCACCAAGGTATCGGTGATCTCGAGGGCCTGCTCGCCGGTATCCGGCTGCGAGATCAGCAGGTCGTCGAGCTGGACGCCGAGCTTCCTCGCATAGACCGGGTCGAGGGCGTGCTCGGCATCGACGAAGGCGCAGACGCCGCCCTTCTTCTGGGCCTCGGCGATGGTGTGCAGCGCCAGCGTGGTCTTGCCGGAGGATTCCGGTCCGTAGATCTCGATGACGCGACCGCGCGGCAGGCCACCGACGCCGAGGGCAATGTCGAGGCCGAGCGACCCGGTGGAGACGGTCTCGACCTCCGCTACCTTGTCGTTCTTACCGAGCCGCATGATCGAGCCCTTGCCGAAGGCACGCTCGATCTGGGACAGCGCGGCGTCGATCGCCTTCGACTTGTCCTTGTCCACTGCCATCGTGGGTTCCACCATCTTGAGCGCGGCCTGGGCCATCGGTCGGCATCCTTATGCATGGGGAGGGCGGCGTTCTCAATGCAGCGCCGATGGTGATTTTGTACTCTTTTTGTTCTCACCCTGCAAGAGGAGCGAAATCAGCCCGCTGAACCGGGACGTCATTCCGGGTTCCGCTTCGCGGCCCCAGAATGACGGCATGTTGGAAATCCTCGCGGCGCCTACGGCACTGGCACCTGCAGCGGCTTGTCCTTGTCGACGATGTAGACCGACAGGATCTTGATCGGCTTATCGCCGACATTGGTGTATCCGGCATGCGGAACTTCGCGCTGGTTGATGCCGTGCTCGCCGGCGGCGCGGTCGATCGCGTCCTTGCCCGGCAGTTGCACCTTGCCGCCCTCCATCACGTAGAAGGCCTCCTGGCCGTTGTGGAAGTGACGGCGGGAGGTGGCACCCGGCGGGATCTCGACTAGTTGCATCACGATCTCCTTGCTCTCGTCCCCGGATAGCGGAGATCGGCCGAGATCGGTGCGCTTCACCTCCTGGGCGGAGACGGGGCCGCCTAAGAGAGCCGTAGCGAGAGCGAGAACAGCAAGGGAATGGGGGCGTCGCGGCATCTGGACCTCCAAGGATTCTTCTTGGTCGCACGGCTCTGCGGCCGGCATGGTCCACTCAGCCCCGGCCTAAGGGGAATGTCGAGGTATTCTGCATACAATCCCTGGCGCGATCGCCAGGGTGTGATCGGCTTCCATCGGCGGGACCCAATCCCACCGCGTCATCCTCAGAAGGCGAGAACCTTCTTGGCTTCCTGGAGCTGGACGATCTGCGCGTTGAGCTGCTCGCGCTTGCCGAGATCGGTGGTGGCGTCACGGTCGAGCTCGGCCTGCTCGATCTCCTTGTCGAGCATGGCCGGGTTCACTTCCTCGATCGGCGCGGCGCGCTCGGCGAGGACGGTGACGGATTCAGGCCCGATATCGGCGAAACCGCCCTGCACGTAGATGCGCTTGCCGCTGCCCGAGGTCTCGGTGACGGTGATCACGCCGACCTTCAGCGTGGTCAGTACGGGCGCGTGCTTCGGCAGCACGGTCATCTCGCCCTCGGTGCCGGGGAGCTGAACGGCCTGGACCTCGCCGGAATAGAGGGTCCGCTCGGGGCCGACGAAATCGAAGTGGAAGGTGGCCATCGTTCAGCGTGTCCGGCGTCCGGTGAGCATTCTCCTCCCCCTTGCGGGGAGGAGGTAGGAGGTGGGGGTGGTGCAGGTGGCACCGCGACGTTTCACGCGGCCCGACCCCCACCCTGCCCTTCCCCGCAAGGGGGGAGGGAAAAACGCTTACGCGGCGTCCTTGGCGAGCTTCTTCGCCTTCTCCTTGGCGTCCTCGATGGTGCCGACCATGTAGAAGGCCGCCTCCGGGAGGTCGTCGTACTCGCCGTTCACCAGGCCCTTGAAGCCCTTGATGGTGTCTTCCAGCGGCACCTGGATGCCCGGCGAGCCAGTGAACACCTCGGCGACCGAGAAGGGCTGCGAGAAGAAGCGCTCGATCTTGCGGGCGCGGGCGACGGTCAGCTTATCCTCTTCGGACAGCTCGTCCATGCCCAGGATCGCGATGATGTCCTGGAGCGCCTTGTAGCGCTGCAGGGTCTGCTGGACGCGACGGGCGACGTCGTAATGCTCCTCGCCGAGGATGGCGGGAGAGAGCATGCGCGAAGTCGAGTCGAGCGGATCCACCGCCGGGTAGATGCCCTTCTCGGCGATCGAGCGGGACAGCGTGGTGGTGGCGTCCAAGTGGGCGAAGGAGGTGGCGGGGGCCGGGTCGGTCAAGTCGTCGGCCGGCACGTAGATCGCCTGCACCGAGGTGATCGAGCCCTTGTTGGTGGTGGTGATGCGCTCCTGCAGGGCGCCCATGTCGGTCGACAGGGTCGGCTGGTAGCCCACCGCCGACGGGATGCGGCCGAGAAGCGCCGACACCTCGGAGCCCGCCTGCGTGAAGCGGAAGATGTTGTCGACGAAGAACAGCACGTCCTGGCCCTGGTCGCGGAAGTCCTCGGCGATGGTCAGGCCGGTCAGCGCGACGCGCGAGCGGGCGCCGGGGGACTCGTTCATCTGGCCGTAGACCAGCGCGCACTTGGAGCCTTCGGCCGAGCCGTTGTTCTCCTTGGGGTCCTTGTTGACCTTGGACTCGATCATCTCGTGGTAGAGATCGTTGCCCTCGCGGGTGCGCTCGCCGACGCCGGCGAAGACCGAGTAGCCCGAGTGCACCTTCGCGATGTTGTTGATCAGCTCCATGATCAGCACGGTCTTGCCGACGCCGGCGCCGCCGAACAGGCCGATCTTGCCGCCCTTGGCGTAGGGGGCGAGCAGGTCCACCACCTTGATGCCGGTGACCAGGATCTGCGACTCGGTCGACTGGTCGGTATAGGCCGGGGCCGGTTGGTGGATAGCGCGCAGCGTGTCCGACTGGATCGGGCCGGCCTCGTCGATCGGCTCGCCGATGACGTTCATGATGCGGCCCAGCGTGTTGTGGCCGACCGGCACCTTGATCGGCGCGCCGGTGTCGGTGACCTCCTGGCCGCGCACGAGGCCTTCCGAGGTGTCCATGGCGACGCAGCGCACGGTGCTCTCGCCGAGCTGCTGGGCCACTTCGAGGACGAGGCGGTTGCCCTGGTTCTTGGTCTCCAGCGCGTTCAGGATCTCCGGCAGGTGGCCGTCGAACTGCACGTCGATCACCGGTCCGATGACCTGGGTGATGCGGCCCTTGGAGTTGGCCGGGGAAGCGGTGTTCGCCATGATGCGATTGTCCTTAACGAGTGGCGGTCAGAGCGCTTCCGCGCCCGAAATGATTTCGATGAGTTCCTTGGTGATCATGGCCTGACGCGTCCGGTTGTAGATCTGCGTCTGCTTCTTGATCATCTCGCCCGCGTTGCGGGTGGCCGAATCCATGGCGCTCATGCGGGCGCCCTGCTCGGAGGCGGCGTTCTCGAGGAGCGCTTTGTAGATCTGCACCGTGAGGTTCTTCGGCAGCAGCGTGTCGAGGATGCCCTCCTCGCTCGGCTCGAACTCCATGGCGGCATCCGCCGAGGCACCGGTCGTCGTCTTGCCCTCGGCGTCGGGCAGCTCGGCCGGGATCAGCTTCTGCGCGGTCGGGATCTGCGAGATCACCGACTTGAAGGCGGAGAAGTACAGCGTCGCGACGTCGAACTCGCCGGCATCGAAGCGCGCCAGGATCTTTTCGGCGATCTCGCTGGCGAAAGCATAATCCACGGGCCGGGTGCCACGGATGTCGATGTTCTCGATGATCTCCGCCCGGAACTGCCGGCGGAGCATGTCGTAGCCCTTCTTGCCGACCGTGAAGATCTTGACCGTCTTGCCCTCGCTCGCGAGCTGGCGAGCATGCTTGGCAGCCAGACGCGAGATCGACGAGTTGAAGGCGCCGCACAGGCCGCGATCGGCTGTGCAGACGATGAGCAGGTGTGTCTTGTCGGCACCGGTGCCCGAGAGCAGCTTCGGCGCACCGACGCCGCCAACGAGGTTCGCGGCGAGGTTGCCGAGCGTCGCGGACATCTTTTCGGCGTAGGGCCGGCCGCTCTCGGCAGCGGTCTGCGCGCGCCGCAGCTTGGCGGCGGCGACCATCTGCATGGCCTTGGTGATCTTCTGCGTCGACTTCACCGAAGTGATGCGATTCCGCAGATCCTTCAAACTCGGCATCGGGAAATTTCCGGTCTCTCGCGAGCGTCACGTCGAAGGCGGGCGCTCGGAGGCGCCCGCCATTGGCCGAAGTCGGATCAGTCGAACGACTTGGAGACGCTCTCGACCACGCTCTTGAGCTTGCCGGCGCTGTCGTCCGACAGGTCCTTCGAGTCGCGGATCGCGCCGAGCAGGTCCGCGTGCTTGGAGCGCAGGGTCTCCAGCAGCTTGTCCTCGAAGGCGCGCACCTTGTTGACCGGCATCTTGTCGAGATAGCCGTTCACACCGGCATAGATCACCGCGACCTGCTCTTCCATCTTCAGCGGGGCGAACTGGGCCTGCTTCAGGAGCTCGGTAAGACGCGAGCCACGGTTCAGGAGCTTCTGCGTCGAGGCGTCGAGATCCGAGCCGAACTGCGCGAAGGCAGCCATCTCGCGGTACTGCGCGAGCTCGCCCTTGATCTTGCCGGCGACCTTTTTCATCGCCTTGGTCTGGGCCGAAGAGCCCACGCGCGACACCGAGAGGCCGACGTTCACCGCCGGGCGGATGCCCTGGTAGAACAGGTCGGTCTCGAGGAAGATCTGGCCATCGGTGATCGAGATCACGTTGGTCGGGATGTAGGCAGAGACGTCGTTCGCCTGGGTCTCGATCACCGGGAGCGCGGTCAGCGAACCCTTGCCGGCCGCGTCACCCATCTTGGCGGCGCGCTCGAGCAGGCGGCTGTGGAGGTAGAACACGTCGCCCGGATAGGCTTCGCGGCCCGGTGGGCGTCGCAGCAGCAGCGACATCTGGCGGTAGGCGACGGCCTGCTTGGACAGGTCGTCGTACACGATCACGGCGTGCATGCCGTTATCGCGGAAGTACTCGCCCATGGCGCAGCCGGCGAAGGGCGCGATGAACTGCATCGGGGCCGGGTCGGAAGCGGTGGCTGCGACGATGATGGAGTATTCGAGTGCGCCCTGGTCCTCGAGGACCTTCACGAACTGGGCGACGGTGGAGCGCTTCTGGCCGATCGCGACGTAGACGCAGTAGAGCTTCTGGCCCTCGTCGTCGCTCTGGTTGAGCGGCTTCTGGTTGAGGATCGTGTCGAGGGCGATCGCGGTCTTGCCGGTCTGGCGGTCGCCGATGATCAGCTCGCGCTGGCCGCGGCCGATCGGGATCAGGGCATCGACGGCCTTGAGGCCAGTGGCCATCGGCTCGTGAACCGACTTGCGCGGAATGATACCGGGGGCCTTCACGTCGACGCGGCGACGCTCGGTCGACTGGATCGGGCCCTTGCCGTCGATCGGGTTGCCGAGGCCGTCGACCACGCGGCCGAGCAGGCCCTTGCCGACCGGCACGTCCACGATGGCGCCGGTGCGCTTGACGGTCTGGCCTTCCTTGATGTCGCGGTCGGACCCGAAGATCACGACGCCGACATTGTCCTGCTCGAGGTTCAGGGTCATGCCCTTCACGC
This sequence comes from Methylobacterium brachythecii, assembly GCF_014196345.1. Taxonomy (GTDB): domain Bacteria; phylum Pseudomonadota; class Alphaproteobacteria; order Rhizobiales; family Beijerinckiaceae; genus Methylobacterium; species Methylobacterium brachythecii. The sequence goes on from NZ_JACIDN010000001.1 coordinate 118,895, forward strand.
CGGACTCGAACTCGACGAGCTCGCCGGCCTGAACCTGGTCGAGGCCGTAGATGCGGGCGATGCCGTCACCGACCGCGAGCACCTGCCCGACCTCGGTGACCTCGGCGGCTTCGCCGAAGTTCTTGATCTGCTCTTTGAGGATCGCGGAGATCTCGGCGGGGCGGATGTCCATCGTCGGGCCTTCTTTGAAAGTGTCGGACGTCAGTCGCGAAGTCAGTGAGCCGCCTGCAGCGCCTTAGTGGGCGGCGTGCATGGCGAGGCGGATTCCGTTGAGCTTGGTGCGCAGCGAGGCATCGACCATGCGCGAGCCGATCTTGACCACGAGGCCGCCGATCAGGCTCGGATCGACCTTGAGGTCGAGTTCGATCTCGGAGCCGGCGACCTCGCGTAGGGTCTGCTCGATCTCCTTGACCAGCGTCTCGGACGGCTTCTCGGCGACGCGAACTTCGGCGCGCACGATGCCCTTCGATTCGCGGACCTTCTCGCGGTATCCGCGGATCATGTCGGGGAGAGCGAAAAGCCGGCGGTTGGAGGCGGCGAGCTTGATGAAGTTGGCGGCGAGGCCGCCGATGCCGGCCTTCGCAAGAATCGCCTCGATCGCGGCCGCCTGCTGCTCGGCCGTGTAGGCCGGGCTCTTCACGAGGCGACGAAGGTCATCGCTTTCATTGTAGAGGGACTCGAATCGGTCGAGGTTCTGCGAGACGTCGTCGACCTGTTTCTCGTCTCGCGCCAATTCGAACAGCGCGAGGGCGTAGCGGCCTGCCACACCGGAGACCAGGGCACCTTCGGAACCGTTCTGCGCCACCCGTCGCTCTCTTTGTTTCGTGCCCGTCGGTCTCTTCCGAACCTGCTCGCCGTCGGAGTGGCGGCGGCTCGGCGAACCGTGGGAGAAAGGGGATGCGCCGGCAGTCCGAGCGGGTGACGACACCCCCCCTTCCAGCGCGGGGTGGCCGTAGCATGGCACTGCGGGCTCACGCAAGGCGACGGTTCCGCTGATTCCGAATGCCGACGAAGGAATCGTGGCAAGGGGTTAGCGGGTGTTTGGAATGGGTCCGATCGGCCACGTCCTCGTCGTCATTGCGAGCGCAGCGAAGCAATCCAGGGCAAGACCCGCACTGTCAGTGCATTGGCCCTAGATTGCTTCGCTGCGCTCGCAATGACGACGAGGACGTGGCCGAACCTCAGATCCAGCCCTGCAATTCCCGTCTGACCACGTGCTCGATCACCCGCATGCCGAGACTGGAATCGTTGAGGCACGGGATGAAGGCGTAGTGCTCGCCGCCATTCTCTTCGAAGTAATGGCGGTTCTCGCCGTCGAGTTCTTCCAGTGTCTCCAGGCAATCGGCCGTGAAGCCCGGCGCTATGATCGCCATGCGTTTCACGCCGGATTTCGCCAGGGCGATCACCGTCTCGTCGGTATAGGGCTTGAGCCACTCCTCGTTACCGAATCGCGACTGGAAGGTCACGCGCATCCGCTCGGCGGAATAACCTAGCCGCTCGCGAACCAGGCGCCCGGTTTTCAGGCACTGGCAATGGTAGGGGTCGCCCTTGAGCAGGTAGCTCTTCGGCACCCCGTGGAACGAGGTCAGAATCACCTCCGGCTCGAAGTCGAGTGTCTCGAGGCCTTCGCGAATCGAGTCGGCGATCGCGTCGATATAGACCGGGTCGTCGTGATAAGGCGGCGAGACCCGCACGCTCGGCTGCCAGCGCATCTGCATCAGCGCCTTGAAGGCCTGGTCGCAGGCAGTCGCAGAAGTGGCGGCCGCGTATTGAGGATAGAGGGGCACCAGCAGGATGCGGTCGCAGCCCTCGTCGAGCAGGGCCTGGATACGCACCGAGACCTCCGGCTTGCCGTAGCGCATCGCCCAGTCGACGAGCACAGTCTCGCCCATCGCCGCCTGCAGCTTCTCGGACTGGCCGCGGGTGATGGTCTTGAGCGGGCCCTCGTCCAACTCCTTGTTCCAGATACTGTCGTAATCCTTGCCCTTGGGGCCCGGGCGCTTCGAGAGGATGATCAGGTTCAGGAGCGGCCACCAGATCAGGCGCGGCACCTCGATGACGCGGCGATCCGACAGGAATTCCTTGAGGTAGCGCCGCATCGGCCAGTAGCTCGTGGCCTCGGGCGTGCCGAGATTCATCAGGAGCACGCCGACACGGCCCGTCTTCGCCATCGGATGATCGGGCGGCATGGCCGCCGGCGCGACCGGTACGGTGACCGGGCTGCTCGGCTGCAGGCTGTCAGGCTCGACGCGCTCGTTCATCACGCTTCCGGTCACGGCTTCCGGTCCCTCGTGCGAACGGCGATGGTCGACGCGAGACACCCTGGACCGGTTATAGACAGGCAGGCCTCGCGCCAAGCCGGGCGCCCTGCCGCATGGACCGGCCTCGACCCCGATGTCTCGTACGGTCAGAGTAGACATCGCGCGAAATCGGCCGGGAGACCAGCGCGTCACGCCGTCCCCCCATGGTTTCGTGGACGAGGCCGCACGCCGATCTGGCCGTCGCTCCGCCGTTACCAGAACGGTTTAAACGCAAGCCATGGCTCCCTCACCCAACCGCCGTGAAACCTTCGGCCTGGCTGCCGGCGCCGTCACCCTGGGGGCCGGCGCCCCCTCGGCTGGAGAGGTCCGCTCCGAGGCGAGGAGCCCTGCCTTCACCCTCCTCCTCGTCAACGACATCTACCTGATGGGCGAGGTCGAGGGCCGTGGCGGCTTCGCGCGGCTGAACGCCGTGGTGAAGGCCGAGCGGGCGCGGGGCGTGCCGGTGCTCTATTGCCATGCCGGCGATTGCCTCTCGCCCTCGCTGATGTCGGGTTTCGACAAGGGCGCTCACATCATCGCGCTCCACAACCTCGCGCCCCCCGACGTCATCGTGCCGGGCAATCACGAGTTCGATTTCGGCCCCGACATCTTCGCCGAGCGGCTGCGCGAGGCTCGCTTTCCCTGGTTCGCCGCCAACCTGCGGGACCATGACGACAAGTCCCTGCCAGGCGTGAAGGATCGGGAGATCGTCACCCTCGGCGGCGTGAAGGTCGGCATCGTCGGTATCGCGCTGGCCTCGACGCCGGAAAAATCGCAATCCAAGGCTCTCCGCTTTGGTCCCGAGATCGAGACCTTGGAACGGGAGGCCAAGGCCCTGCGCGCAGAGGGCGCCGACCTCGTCGTCGGCGTCGCGCATACAGCGCGTCCGGTGGACGACGCGATCGTTCGCCGGCGCATCGTCGACATCCTGCTCTCGGGCCACGATCACGACCTGATGGTCCATTACGATGGCCAGACCGTGCTCGCGGAATCGAGCCACGACGCGCATTTCGTCACGGCGGTCGACGTCACCGTCGCCATCACGAACGAGGGCACCTCGCGCCGGGTTCGCTGGCACCCGAGTTTCCGCATCCACGACACGGGGACGGTAACGCCCGATCCTGAGACGCTCGCCCTGGTGACCCGTCTCGACGGTGAGCTGTCACGGCAGCTCGACGTACCGGTCGGCGTCACGACCGGCGCCCTCGACAGCCGGATCTCGTCGGTCCGCGCTCGCGAGTCGAGCTTCGGCGATCTTGTGGCTGATGCTGTTCGCGAGCAGACCGGCGCCGAGATCGGCCTGATGAATGGCGGCGGCATTCGCGGAAACCGGCTCTACCCCGCCGGTATCACGCTGACACGCCGGGACATCCTCACGGAACTTCCCTTCGGGAACACGACGGTGCTCGTCGAGATTCCCGGGCACGTCCTTCGTGCTGCCCTGGAGAACGGTTTCAGCGATTACGGCCGACCCGCCGGTCGCTTCCTGCAAGTCTCGGGTCTCACCGTCACGCTCGATCCGAGCCGGCCGCTCGGAGCTCGTGTCGTCTCGGCCACGGTTGGAGGACAGCCGCTCGACGATGCTCGCGCCTACAGGGTCGCCGCCAACAACTTCATGCTGGATGGCGGCAACGGTTACGAGATGCTGCGCGAAGGCCGGGTGCTGATCGGCGCGACGGACGGAATGCTGCTGGCAAACGCAGTGATCGACTATATCGCCCGGCATTCTCCGCTCCCGCCCGAGCCCGGCGGCCGGATTGTTACGACTCCATAAGGCGGCCATGCCGCCACTCCGTCCGGAAGGCCGTATGTCCGACACCCCCGTCACCGACGCGCTCCAGGTTTTTCGCGGGAGCGGTTCGCCCTGGCTCGCCCTGCCGTTCTTCTCCGATGGCGGCGCGGAGGCAGTGGCGCGGAAGGTCGATGACTGCGTGGCGGGCGGTGCCCAGGTGTTGCCCGCTCCCGACGCCATCTTCCGGGCCTTGAGCCTCACGCCGCTCGACCGGGTGAAGGCCGTGATCCTCGGGCAGGACCCCTACCCGACGCCGGGCGATGCCAACGGGCTAGCCTTTTCCTATGTCGGGCCGCGCCGGCTGCCGGTCTCGCTCAAGATCATCCTGGCGGAGGTGGTCGGAGCGGCGAGCGGCGATAAGCCGGTCTTCCAGTCAGGAGATCTCACGCCCTGGGCCGAGCAGGGCGTGCTGCTGCTCAACACGGCGCTCACCGTGGAGGCCGGCAAAGCCGGTAAGCATCTGCGGCTCGGCTGGTCGCGGCTCGCCGACGAAGCCGTGGCTGCGGTCTCGGCGCGCCAGAGCCCGTCGGTCTTCCTGCTTTGGGGAGCGCAGGCGCGTGCCCGCGAGGCACTGATCGACACGAGCCGGCACGGCGTCATTGCCTCCGGTCACCCGTCTCCGCTCAATCGAGCCCGGGATTTCCCAGGCTCGCGCCCGTTCACCAAGGCGAATGCCTGGCTGTCGGAGCGAGGGCTCGCCCCGATCACTTGGCGCCTCGATTAGCGGGTGGAGGCCGCCGTTCCTTTCGAGGCGGCGAGCGCCGCAGCTTTGCCGCCGGCCGCGTAGAGATTCAGCCGCGAATAGAGGCCGAAGGCCGAACCGTCGTCGAGGAAGCCACCCGCCGGCCCGAGGGTCTCGGTCAGGATCGCGTTGGCCTCGTCGAGCGACAGCGATGGGAAGGCCGCAGTGAGAAGATAGCCGGCTTCCGGAGCGGCCTTGCCGACGTCCACCGTTTGCCCGGCCGCGTCCTTGTGGACCACCGGAAGGCCGTAGGTCTGGGTAACGTCGTAGAAAGTCTTGTTGGCGGCCGCATTCTTGAAGCGGCTGTCGTCCTTGGCGGCGCAGGTGGCGACGTCGCCACCGCAGGCCGCGGTGAGGAAGGTGGTCAGCTCGGCCTTCGCCGTCTTCAGGGCGGCCTGATAGTCGGTGACGACGACGGGCTCGCCATCGGTCTGACCCATGGCGTTGATCACGGCCGGATTCTTGCGCCCCTGGCCGACATAGGCCGGATCATTGGCCAGAAGGTGCGCCACGGCATGGGTCGCGACGGTGCGGCCACCGAGCACGTCCATGGCGTAATGCGCGCCGATCACGATGCGGTTGTTGCCGTACTCGGCAGCGCGCGCGATCATCTGCTGGTAGCGCTCCGGCACCAGGATCGCGAGGAGCAGCGACTCGGTGTAGCCGTAGGTGGTGTGGCCGCTCGGGTAGGAGGGGCTGTCGGTCAGGTTCTGGCTCGGCCCGCGCAACCAGTCGATCGTGTGCGAGGCCTTTCCGAAGTAATCGTTGCCCCGGTAGGCGAGCAGCGTCGGGTCGGTCTGGAAGGGGCGCGAATTGCCGAAAGCGTCGGCGCCGGTACTGCCAGCAGGCCGATCATAGGCCTTGCCGAAGATGTCGGGGATGCCGCCATTGGCGGTGTAGATCGCGGAGGCTTCCGCCGAGACGGCATCCTTGCCGTTCTTGGTGGCGTTGGCGAAGAAATACTTGCCCGCGTTCGAATCCGACTTGGTGACGTTGTTGGTGTAGCCGATCAGATCGGCCAAGGCCTTCGAGATGCTCGTGAAATCCTTGTGGTTCTCGTAACGTGCCTTGGCTTGGTAGACGGCGGCGAGGCTTGTGCCGAGGCCGTCGGTGAGTTCCGTGGCGTTGCCGTCGGTAATGAAGGCGTCGCGCAAAGCGAGCTGCTGCTGCTCGGCAAAGGGCAGCAGGATCGGCTGCTTCAGCGTACCGGTCTGGATGCCGGTAGTGACCTCGAGATTCGCCTTCAGCGCCGCCTCGCCCTCGGGGGTCCTCATCAGCGTGCTCACCGGCGCGAGGCCCTTCAGCGCGGTGATGTTCGTCGCCGTCTGCGCCAAGGCCGGGAGTGGGGCCAGCACACATAGGATTGCGAAGCCCGTTGCCTTGCGATGGCGCATGATCGTCACCCGTCCCTAGTGCCGGCCGTATCGGAGCAGGCGATGGTTCGCCCCCCTCTCACCTGGTGCGGTGAAAGGGATATGACAGCACGGTCGGGATTCGAAGCCCGCGCAACAGAAACATCCCCGGCGCACGGTCGCACCATCATGGATCCGTTGGTGCAGCAATTGATTCGATCGCGCGTTCATGCGTTGGCTACCTCGAAATGGATACTCCGTTCGAGGTAAGGGATGAATCGAAACGCATTGCGACGTGAGACCGAAGCTGCTCTGGCGGCGGAAGAGCGTGCCCACCGGCCTGTTCTGCGTCGAGACAGCCTCGTCACGGACGAGGTCCGATACGAACAAGCCCGCATCTTTCGGATGAACGGCCGTATCGAAAGTTTCGACAGCCGGTCCGACCAAGTTCGATCGGCAGGCGTTAACCGAGACTAAGCAGCCGTCAACGCCTCGACGATCGCCTCCAGCGCAGCGCTGGCGCCGGCCCCGTTCGGACCACCGGCCTGGGCCATGTCGCGGCGGCCGCCGCCGCCCTTGCCGCCGAGATAACCGGCGCCGGCGCGCACGAGGCCGACGGCGTCGTAGCGCTCGGCGAGATCCTCGGTGACGCCGACCACGAGGCCAGCCTTGCCGTCGGCGGCGACACCCACGATGGCGACGATGCCGGAGCCGATCCGGGTCTTGCCCTCGTCGGCGAGGCTCTTGAGATCGCGCATCTCGACGCCCTCGACCACGCGGGCCATCAGTTTCACGCCAGCGATGTCGCGGATGCCCTCGTCATTGCCGCCTGCCGAACTCGCGCCACCACTCATCGCCAGCTTCTTGCGGGTGTCGGTGAGTTCACGCTCCAGCCGGCGGCGGTCCTCGATCAGGGCTGAGAGCCGCTCGGGCACGTCGGCCACCGGGGCCTTGAGCAGCCCGGCGAGATGGCCGAGGGTGCGGCTCTCCTCGGCGTGATGACGACGTGCGCCGTGGCCTGTCATGGCCTCGATGCGGCGCACCCCGGCACCGACCGCGCTCTCGCCGAGAACGGTGATCTGGCCGATGTCGCCGGTGCGCGCGACATGGGTGCCGCCGCAGAGCTCGATCGAGAAGTCCGACAAGCGCGCCTTTTCCAGAACCGTACCCTCGTCATCCACGGGCTTGCCCATGGAAACGACGCGGACTTCGTCCCCGTATTTTTCGCCGAACAGCGCACGAGCGCCGGATTCGATGGCCTCGTCCACCGCCATCAGCCGTGTGACGACGGGCCGGTTCTGAAGCAGCACAGCGTTGGCGATTTCCTCGACCTTACGCAGCTCTTCGGCTTCGATGGGCTTCGGATGGCTGATGTCGAAGCGCAGGCGCTCCGGCGCAACGAGCGAGCCCTTCTGCGCGACGTGGTCGCCAAGGACCTGACGGAGGGCCTCGTGCAGCAGGTGGGTCGCGGAGTGGTTGGCGCGGATCGCCGAGCGGCGGCCATGATCGACGGCGAGCTGCACCGAAGCACCAATCGTCAGGGAACCGTCCTCGACGGTGACGTGATGCACGAAGAGATCGCCGAGCTTCTTTTCGGTGGCCGTGACCTGGACCTTGAGGCCAAGACCGGTGATCGCGCCGGTATCGCCGACCTGGCCGCCGGATTCACCATAGAACGGTGTCTGGTTGAACAGCGCGAGCCCGGTCTCACCGGCTTTCAGTTCCTGAACCTCAGCACCGTCACGCAGTAGAGCCGCAACGACGGCTTCGGTCTCTTCGGCCTCGTAACCGAGGAATTCGCTGGCGCCGTTGCGCTCGCGGATGTCGAACCAAACCGTCTCGGTCGCGGCCTCGCCGGAGCCTTTCCAGGCAGCCCGCGCTGCCTGCTTCTGGCGAGCCATCGCCGTGTCGAAAGCTGCCGTGTCGACGCCGATGCCGCGGCCCTTGAGGGCGTCCTGCGTCAAGTCGAGGGGAAAGCCATAGGTGTCGTAGAGCGTGAAGGCGGTTTCGCCCGACAGGTTCTGACCCTTGGTCAGGCCTTGGCTCTCGGTATCGAGGATGGCGAGGCCCCGTTCCAGCGTCTTGCGGAAGCGCGTCTCTTCCAGCCGCAGCGTCTCGGAGATCAGGGCCTCGGCCCGGACCAGCTCCGGGAAGGCCTGACCCATCTCGCGCACCAGGGTCGGGACGAGGCGGTACATCACCGGATCGCGTGCGCCGAGCAGTTCGAGATGGCGCATGGCGCGGCGCATGATCCGGCGAAGCACGTAACCGCGACCCTCGTTCGAGGGCAGCACGCCGTCGGCGATGAGAAACGAGACCGAGCGCAGGTGATCGGCGATCACGCGGTAGGAAGCGACGTTCGATGCATCCGGCCCCCGCGACAGCACATGCGCCACTGCATCGATCAGCGCGCGGAACAGGTCCGTGTCGTAATTCGAGTGGACGCCCTGCAGGATCGCGGCGATGCGTTCCAGGCCCATGCCAGTATCGATCGAGGGCCTCGGCAGCGGATGGCGCTCGCCAGGCTGCCGCTGCTCGTACTGCATGAAGACGAGGTTCCAGAATTCCAAGAACCGGTCGCCATCCTCGTCCGGAGAGCCGGGCGGTCCGCCCTGCAGACTCGGCCCCTGGTCGATGAAGATCTCCGAGCAGGGGCCGCAAGGGCCGGTATCGCCCATCTGCCAGAAATTGTCGGAGGTCCCGATGCGGATGATTTTTTCGTCCGAGAAGCCGGCGATCTTGCGCCAAAGGCCCGCGGCCTCGTCGTCGTCGGCATAGACCGTGACCAGCAGCTTGTCGGGCTTGAGCCCGAGTTCCTTGGTGATCAGCCCCCAGGCCAGGGTGATCGCCTGTTCCTTGAAGTAATCTCCGAAGGAGAAATTGCCGAGCATCTCGAAGAAGGTGTGGTGACGCGCGGTATAGCCGACATTGTCGAGATCGTTGTGCTTGCCGCCCGCGCGCACGCATTTCTGCGATGAGGTCGCCGTCACGTAGGGGCGCTTCTCGACGCCGGTGAAGACGTTCTTGAACTGCACCATGCCCGCGTTCGTGAACATCAACGTCGGGTCGTTCTTCGGCACCAGCGAAGACGACGGCACGACCGTGTGGCCGGCTTTCGCGAAGTAGTTGAGGAAGGTCGACCGGATCTCGTTGACGCCGCTCATTTCAGGGTCGCTCGGGGGTCTGGAAACAGGCGCGGGATCAGCCGGATGCGCGTCACGCCCCAGCCATGCTCGCGCCCTCATAAGGAGGCAGGAAGCGCGAGTCACGGGTGGTGTACTGTCCGCGCGGCTTGCCGCCAATCTCAGCCCCGTCTACGCCGCCGGCCGGACCATAGGGGCGAAAGCGCGCCGAATGCTTGCCGACGAAGATCCAGCCGTCCCGATGCTCATCGGTTCAGGCCTCAGTTCGGAGGTCTTTCTGCACGGCAGCGACCGAGTGCTGAAACTCTACAGGGAGCCCTCCGAGGCCGCCGATATCGAGAACGAGTTCCGGGCCACCGCGCTCGCCCACGAGCGTGGCCTCCCGGCGGCGCGGCCGATCGCACTGCTGCGCCAGGACGGGCGCCATGGCATCCTGTTCGAGCGTCTGCATGGCGAGACCATGCTGCGCCACTACGCGAAAAATCCTCTCGGGATGATCCTGGCTTTGCGCCGGCTCGCGCTGATTCAGCACGCGATGCACGGCGAGGCGGCCGGAGACTTGCCGGCCCAGCAGGCGCGGCTGCGCCACGATATCGACCGAGCCCGTGTGCCGGAAGCGATCCGCGAGGCGGCGCTCGCCGCGCTCGACCGGCTGCCTAGCGGCAGCGCGCTCTGTCACAACGACATCCATCCTGGAAACGTGCTGTGCACGCCGGGCGGCCTGGCGCTCATCGACTGGCAGAAGGCCGGTGCCGGCTGTCCGGCGGCCGACGTCGCACGCACCGAGTTGATGATCCGCTACGGCCGGCTGCCGGCAAACCGCGGAGGCAAGGCCGACAGGCTACGTGGGCTGGCCGCGGATTGGTACGTCCGCTGCTATCGCAGCGCCAGCGGACTCGGCCGCGCCGAAATCAGAGGCTGGCACCTGCCGCTCATGGTGGCCCGGCTCTGCGCCCGGCGTACCGACAAGGACGAACAGATCTTGGGCGTCGTCGACCAGCTGATGACGGCTGCCTGAGGTCTGAAACCTCCGCTGGCCTACTCACGATCGACCGAGCGCGTCAGTAGCCTCGAATGCGCTGCGCTGAGATGCGGGCAACTGGTTCGCATCACGAACGGCGGCGAGGGCCTCTGCTCAATTCATCTGCCAGATCAAGCCGTTGAGCAGACTCGCGAAGGCCACCCAGGCGGCATACGGCACGAGCAGCCACGCAGCCACATGGTCGAAGCGCCAGGACAAGCGGATGGTCCAGAGCACCATCACCAGCATGGCGAGCGCGACGATAAGACCGGCACCGAGGGCGTGATAGGCGAAAAAAACCGGGGTCCAGGCCGCGTTGAGCGCGAGTTGGGTGAAGAAGGCGGCGAGCGCCAGCCACCAGGCGCGGCCAGTCGGCCCCGCGATCGGACGTGCGCCGAGCAGCCGCCAGAGGGAGGCAGCGATCATCGTGTAGAGGATCGTCCAGGCGACCGGAAACACCCAGTTTGGCGGGTTGAAGACAGGCTTCTGGATGGTCTCGTACCAGCCCTCGATGTTCGAGCCGGTAGAGAGAGACCCGATCGCCGTCGCGAGCGCCACGGGCAGGATCGCCGCAGCGATGCGCGGGACTGGTGGAAGTACGGCGCGTCCGGGAACGGCAGTGCCACGGCTCATGCCCGGCAGTCGGTTTCGAGGGTCGTGGCCGTTGCGTGACTGGACGGCTTCGCCCAAGCCACGGTGTCGTCGTTATGCAGCCGGAGAGAGATCATGCCTGCCAACTCACGGACTCCCAATCCGGATGCAGGCGGATCGGAGCGTTACACCAAGCGGACGCTCGCCGCGCAGGCGATGGGGAGGATCGATCCGGCAACGAGGGCCGTAGTGCCGCCGCTGCACGTCTCGACCACGTTCCTGCGAGACCCGGACAACGCCTACAGCTCAGGCTTCTCCTACGGTCGCGCCGACAACGCCACGGTACGCGAGGCCGAGAGCGTGCTGGCGATGCTCGAGGATGCGGCCGGTGCGCTGCTGTTCGGATCGGGCATGGCTGCGGCAGCGGCGGTCTTCTGCGCATTGGAGCCGGGCGATCATGTGATCGCACCACGGGTAATGTATTGGGGTTTGCGGTGCTGGCTGCATCAGGAGGGGCCGCGTCTGCAGATTTCCATTGATTTCGTTGATACAGAAACGCCGGAAAACATTTGGAACGCAATCCGGCCTGGTGAGACCAAGCTCGTCTGGATCGAGACACCGGGCAACCCGCTCTGGACGATCGCTGATATCGCGGCAATTGCGGAGATCACGCATGAGGCCGGCGCTCGGCTCGCCGTCGACTCGACCGCGGCGTCACCTTTCCACACCCAGCCCCTGGCGCTCGGGGCCGACATCGTGATGCATTCGGCCACCAAGATCCTCAACGGTCATTCCGACGTGATCGCGGGCGTGCTCGCCTGCGCGAACACGGACGCCACTTGGAAGCGTATCATCGCGATACGAGCCGGTTGGGGCGCGATTCTCGGGCCGTTCGAGGCCTATCTGCTGATGCGCTCGCTGCGCACCTTCCCGTTACGTGCGACGGCGCAGGCTGCGGGGGCTGCCGTTCTGGCAGACCGCCTGAGCGGGCATCCGCATGTAAGCGCGGTGCTCTATCCCGGTCTGCCCAATCACCCGGGCCATGCAGTGGCTACGCGTCAGATGCGAAACGGTTTCGGCTTCATGCTCTCGATCCGGGTCGTGGGTGGCGAGGCGGCAGCCATCGCCACTGCGGCAGCGGTCAGGCTTTGGAAGCGCGCCACGTCGCTCGGTGGTGTCGAGAGCCTGATCGAACATCGAGCATCAGTGGAAGGGCCGGATACGCCCTGTCCACCCGATCTGCTGCGGCTCTCCACTGGTATCGAAGATCCGGACGACCTGTTCGACGATCTCGATCAGGCCTTGTGGGCCGCGCATGCGGGAAACGTCTGAATCCGGGCGTATCGTTTTCGATTCTTGCGCGTTGTCGGGTCGAACAGACCGGAGCCTGCACGATGCGACCCGCCATCCCTCACCTCTGCGCCGCTCTCGGCCTGATCCTGCTCGCCGGCCAGGCGATGGCCGAGGGCCCGCCGGAATTCGACGTCCGTCAAACCTGCCGGTCGTCGGGCGGCTCGTCGCTCGGCCTGAGCGAGAAGGAAAGCCAGGATGGCTGCCTGCGCTCGGAGCGCGCGGCGCATGACGAACTGAAGCGGCGCTGGGGTGAGTTCAGCTCCTCCGCCAAAGCGCAATGCTCCAAACAGGCGGTGGCGGGCGGCTCTCCCTCATATGTCGAGACAGTAACCTGTCTCGAACTCGCCACCGGCACGGTCCCGGCGCAGACCGGCGATGGAGCGCCGAAGCCGGCCGTACCTGCCCGCAAGGAGAGCAGTAAACTGACCGCCGAGCCCTCCGCCAAGCAGCGCACCAACCCGATCGAGGTGCTCGACCACAAACCCTAGGACAGGCTTCGAGAAAGGGCGCGACGCCGTCCGGTCAGCGCGAGGACGCGTCCACCGCTGGAATCCAGACCGCGTCGTTGGCCGGCGCCGCTAGCGGCGGTGTCGGAAGTCGGTCGTGGTGGAGTTCGGCGAGTTCGCGGGCCTGCGCGGTGTCGTCCTCCGTGAGGAACAGGCCACGCGTCTTCGAGAGCAGGCCGAGGCCAGTGCTGCTGGTGAGCACGCTCTGGGCAGGGCTCACCACCAAAGCGAGGGCGACCGGCGCCATCCAGAGCGTGAGCCACGGGTCGGCTGCGTAGATCAGCAGCGCCGTCAGCGCGAACCCCACGACGATGGCGTCGACCTGCAACCGGCAAGCCTCGCGCCACGGTACGCGGCGGTCGTCGCGGGCCTGGGAATCCCAACGGACCACGCGGCCGGCCAGCGTCGTGAGCACGGCACCCGAGGCGAAGAGCGCCATCACCGGCCAGAGCAGGATCCAGGTGACCTGTTCGAGTGCCGCACTCGTGAGAAGCGAGGCCGTCCCCCCGAAGGCGGCACGGCGCGGCGCGGATGCAAGGACGTAGCCGAGGCTGAGCAGTTTAGGCAGCGCCATCACCGTGAGGACCAGTGCCACGAGCGCATGTGCAGCCAGGGTCGTGCCGGTCAGCCCATAACCGAGGAGGCCGAGTTCGCCGGTCCTGATCGCCTGAGCCGTACCGAGCACCAGGAAGGCCACCCAGATGGGATAAGCGAGATACATCAGGATACCGACGATCATGTGCCATCGGCTCGCCCAGCCGAACCCCTTCATCGGCACGACGCGGCTGTGTTGCAGGTTGCCCTGGCACCAGCGGCGGTCGCGCCCGAGCAGGTCGATCAGGTTCGTGGGCATCTCCTCCCAGGTACCGCCCATCTCCGGCAGAAGGTGAACGTCCCAGCCGGCCCGGCGCAATAGGGCGCCCTCGACGATGTCGTGGCAGAGGATCTCGCCGCCGAGCGGCGCCTTGCCCGGGAGCACCGGCAACTCTGCATTCTGCGCGAAAGCGGCGATGCGCAGGATGGCGTTGTGGCCCCAATAGGAGCCATCCGGTCCCTGCCAGGTTTCCAGGCAGCGTAGGGAGAGTGGCGCGTAGAGCCGCACAGCGAATTGCTGGATGCGGGCAAAGAGCGTGTCGCGGCCTGCAGCGTAGGACACGGTCTGGATCAGGCCGGCTCGCGGGTTCTCCTCCATCAGCCGGGCGAGGCGCCGCATGGTGGCACCGGTCATCAGGCTGTCGGCGTCGAGCACGATCATGAAATCGTACTCGTCGCCGTGGCTATGGCAGAACTCGGCGATGTTGCCGGCTTTACGCCCGGCATTTTTCTCGCGGCGACGATAGCGGATCGTCGGCATGCCAGGGCCTTCGGCCTCGGCCCATGCCTGCGCACGCTGGAACTCGTGCTCCTCGACGGCGCTGATCGCGCCCTCACGGGTATCAGATAGGACGAACAGGTCGATGTCAGACCCGTCGCCGCCCTCGCGCTGAAGCGAGCGGGCCATGACGCGCACTGCAGAGAACACCGCGATCGGGTCCTCGGCATGGATCGCCACCACGGCGGCCGTACGCGACAGACCGGTGGCGCGCGGCGTGATTATCTCGGAGCGCAACTCAAGGGCGGATTTCACCCGGTCGCCCATCAGCGCGGCGGCGAACCCGTAGAGGTACTGCCATGCAGTGAAGACCTGCCATGCCATGGCCAGCACGAACAGGACGAGCACGCTCCAGGCCAGCACACCCAGCGGCTCGCCGAACGCTCGGATTGCAAGCCAAGCGATCAACACCGTCGTCGCAAGCGTCGGGATGGCAAGCGCCAGCCGCCGGAGCAGGAACGAAGGTCGCGCGGCACCGTTGGGAGCCGGTCTCTCGACCCCGGACATGTCATGCGACAAAGGTGAGGTGGACATGGCGGGTCGCGAGGGCTCTCGATGAAGACCGGGACCACCGGCCCGGATCAGGAGGATGGATGCGCGAGTGCCCCGAGAGTGCTTCGACCCGGACGGAGGAAACCCGGGAGGCTCGCTTCTCGCGGCGAGGATTGCTGCGGACGTCGCTCGCGTCGGTCGCGGGCACGTTCCTGCCTAGTGCCTATGACCTGAATGGTGCCAGAACGATGGCGCAACCTCGCGAATCCGCCTCGCCTGACGGTCCATCGACCTACGAGAGCTTCGTCGAGCGCGCCAGGGCGCTCGCCGCGGAAGCGTATCGCCCGGCTCCCGAAGACCTGCCGCAGGAGCTCGCAGCCCTCGACTACGATGCCTATCAGCGCATCGCCTTCCGACCCGAGAAGACGATCCCTCTCGGCCAGCGCTTTTCCCTGCAGCCGTTCCATCGCGGCTTCCTGCAGAGAAAGCGCGTCGACGTCGTGCTGCAGGCCTCGGACGGAACTGGGCGCCGGCTCGACTACGATTCGAGCTTGTTCGATCTCGGCCCCGCCCTGCAGGGTCGCAGCTTCCCGCGCTCCCTCGGTTATGCCGGATTCCGCCTGAACACCGGCTTCGACACCGCCAAGCCCAACGCGCAGGAGGAGTTCCTGGTCTTCCTCGGCGCCTCGTATTTCCGATTGCGCGGGCGGGGACAGACTTATGGTCTCTCGGCGCGAGGTGTAGCGGTGAATACCTTTGGGCCGGGCTCCGAGGAGTTCCCGGATTTCACGGCCTTTCGCATCCTCGAACCCTCCGGCAACGAGACCACCATCACGATCCTGGCGCTCCTCGACGGGCAGAGTCTGTCGGGCGCCTATCGCTTCGTGGTGACGCCGGGAGAGATCGCACATATCGCCGTCACGGCTTCGCTGCATCCACGCCGTGAGATCGCACGACTCGGCCTCGCGCCACTGACCAGCATGTTCCTGCACGGACAAAACGGAGCAGGTGCGCGCGGTGCTGAGGCTTTCGACGATTTCCGTCCCCAGGTGCACGATTCCGACGGCCTCGCCGTCGAGACGGAGGGCGATCGGCTCTGGCGGCCACTCGTCAACGGGCGAGCATCCACGGCGATCTCCGCCTTCGAGGCAACGCCTTTAAGGGGCTTCGGCCTGCTCCAGCGTGACCGGAATTTTGCCGACTATCTCGACGTCCAGGCTCGACACGAAGACAGGCCGGGGCTTTGGGTCAGGCCGGAGGCAGGCAACGCCGCCTTCGGATCAGGGGCAGTGCAACTCTTCGAGATCCCATCGCGTGAGGAATATACCGACAACATCGTCGCCGCCTTCGTGCCCTCGACCAAGCCTGTGCCGGGCCGGGCGATCGACCTCGCCTACGGGCTGACGACCGTTGGGGCCGAGCCTACCCCTCTGCTCAGCAGTGCGCCGGCCCGCGTGGTGTCGACACGGGTCGGCTCAGCCGAGCGCCTGCGGCCGACCAACCCGCCAAATCCGCAGCGCCGGCTCTACGTAATCGATTTCGAGGGTGACGGACTACCGGCCGATCCGAAGGCGCAGGTCGATGTCGCCCTGTCGGCAAGCGCGGGAGCTTTCGTCGATCCCTTCACGGAGCGGGTGCCACAGACGGGAGGTTGGCGGCTCTATGCCGAGTACCGCCCCCCGAACCCGCTGCCGGCAGGAGATGTGGTGCTGCGCGCGCGTCTTTCGCATGCCGGCAAGGTAATCACCGAGACCTGGGACGCGGTGGCATAGCGCCGGCCTCGCGATTACATGCGCCGGTAAACTCGGAGCCCGCCGCCTTGTCGACCATACCCATCTTCGAGACCGTCGCCGCCTTGCGCGAGCAGACTGGTGCCTGGCACGGCAGAGGCGACCGGATCGTATTGGTCCCGACCATGGGAGCGCTGCATGAGGGTCATCTTGCCCTCATCGCCCATGCCAGGACGCTCGGTGAACGTGTCGTGGCGAGCATCTTCGTGAACCCGACCCAGTTCGGCCCAACGGAGGACTTTTCACGCTATCCGCGCACTGTGGAGGCCGACCTCGCCGCACTCGCGCAGGCTGGGGCCGATGCGGCCTATATGCCGGGCGCCGACGTGATGTATCCGCCGGGGTTTTCCAGCCGTATCGAGCCGGGTGGCCCGTCCGAAGGGCTGTGTGGCGAAGTCAGGCCGGGTCATTTCTCGGGTGTCGCCACGGTGGTGACGAAGCTGATCAACCAGACCCGAGCCGACGTCGCCTTGTTTGGCGAGAAGGACTTTCAGCAGCTTCAAGTCATCCGGCGAGTGGCACGTGATCTCGACCTGCCCGTCTCGATCGCCGGAATGCCGACGATCCGCGAAGCAGACGGGCTCGCGCTATCCTCGCGCAACCGCTACCTGAACGAAGCGGAGCGAAGCATTGCCCCACGCCTCCATGCCGTGCTGGCTAAGGCTGCCGAAAGGCTCGCCGGGGGAGACATGGCCGCTCCTGTCCTCGCTGACAGCATCGAAGCTTTGAAAGCTAGTGGGTTCGGGCCGGTGCAGTATTTCGAACTGCGCGACACCGAGACCCTTCTCCCCGTCTCCCAGCTCGAACGTCCTGCTCGCCTCCTGACGGCGGCCTATCTCGGCACAACCCGCTTGATCGACAACGTCGCAGTCCTGCCGAAGGCCTGACTGCGCCTCTGGATCTGACTTGTGATTCTACCGATACCTCATCCTGAGCGAGGTCACGGATTCAAGCCGCTGCCGAGCCTGTGTTGCGCGAAAAAATCGAGCATGGCGCGCGAAGCGTCCGGTCCAAGCGGGTCAGTGTAGCTGCCGGTCGAACTGCCGCCGGACCAGGCGTGCCCGGACCCATCGACTCGCCAGGATTCGGCCTGAACCTGGCCGTCAGTGTCTCGATAAAGCGTCCGGGTGTAGCGATGACCACCGGGTCTCGTCCCACTCTCGCTGCTCTGGGACAGGCTGTCGATGCCCGCTTGAGCCAATACCTCTTCGCCGTTGCGCGGGTTGACCGTCGTATCGTTCCCGCCATGGAAGACGATGGTGGGAACGCGGACGGATTGTGTCGCCTGCGCCGTGCCGAAACCTGACTCGCCACCGGGCAATTCGGCTCCTGGTGCTCCGGCCCGCATGGCCATCAACGCCGAAGTCAGGTCGCGGGCACATCCTGCCGCCAGTCCCGAATGGACGCCTACCCCGGCGAAAACATCTGGATAGGCCCGCGCGATGTTGGCTGCTGCTGCACCACCGGCCGACAAACCGGCGACGTAGACTCTCAGCGGGTCAATTGGATGCTCGGCGATAATCGCGCGGGTCAACCCAGCAATGATTCCCGCCTCGCCACGCTCACGACCCTGATCCCGGGTCTCGAACCAATTCCAGCATTTCTGTGCGTTGGCGCCCCGAGTCTGACCCGGATAGGCGACGTAGATCCCATCCTCTTGTGCCAGTTCGTTCATGCGCGTACCGGCCGCGAAATCATCGGGCGATTGCGTGCAGCCGTGAAGCATGACGACGAGAGGACGCGGGCCGGCATGGCCCGATGGAATGAACAGTTTGTAGTCCCGAGCGCCTGCGACATTGCTGAAACTCCGAGCGACGAAATGCTCGTTGGGGCGACTCTCGGGTTCCGGTTGAAGACCGTGAAACTCGAACCCTTTCAACCCCTTGACGACCGGAACTCCACGTAAACCGCGTAGCAATTGGCCCAGTCCTTCACGGAGGCGTTCAGGCAATATCGCTGCGTGACGATCGGCCTGTGTTGTCCTCGATCCCGTAGTGTCTCCTGCTTCCAAACCGCTCGAAAGGCTGCGTTGGATCAGCGCCGACGCTTTGCCGAGGCGTCCTCCGCGAGCAAGCCGAGTGGCTTCCGTGAGATCAGCAAGGTTTGGCATTTTGAAACCGCGTTCGGTCATCAGATCGCTTTCCGTCATTGCCTGTAGCCTCAGCGCGAGACGTCTGCGCTCGGAAGAAAATGGAAGATGTCGTGAAGGGTCAGCGCAGGCGATCGGCCAGCGCTTCACGGACCGCCGGGCTGGCTTGCAGGCTGCCGAGCACTTCGATCGAGTTGATCGTCGCGCGAGCAAGATCCGGTGATATGTCGGCTTCAATTACCGCGAGTCCGAGTACGCGGATGTCGAGCATCTCACCAGCCGCGAACAGTATCTCCAGTTCGGACCGCCGGTAATGCCTGAGCCCGAGTTCAACGCTCTTTCGAGCCATCGACTGCCTAGTCAGGTCGGCGTGACGCTCGGCCTGATTGCGGATTGCAGTGCGGATGAAGTCGCTGCGGTTGGCATAGACGCCTTCCGATACGAGCAGATCGATATGTCCCAAGTCGACATAGCCGAGGTTGATCGTAACCTTCTCGGTGTCGCCTGCCTTTGAAACCGCTTGCCGCATCCAACCAGCTCCAAACCATCCAATGGGATGGTATATGGAGGGTGTATGCTGCAGTGCAAGATAGCCATCAACGATGGTGGACTCAGTATGACGTGCTCGAACCGCTCGCTCGGTCAGCCTGCTTTTTTCTCACCGAGATAGTCGCGCCAGATCGCGTTTTCTCCGAGCGTTCCTATGAAGGCCGTATGGTGCTCGCTTTCATTCTCGGTCAGCCGGCTGCGTATCGTTCGTGAGGCGATCACGGAGTCTTCGCCCCGTACGGTCGACGTCATTCCGTCGGATTCCACAGCATCGGCAATGACGGTCGCAAGCCCCAGGCTCGTCTGCTTGCCACCGAGAAGTTCAACATAGACTTCCGCCAGGATCTCGGCATCGAGCAGCGCCCCATGCTTCGTCCGTTTGGTGTTGTCGATGCCGTAGCGGTTGCACAAAGCATCGAGATTGTTGGCAGCACCCGGATGACGCCGTCGAGCCAGGGTCAGCGTGTCCACGACCTCTTCGAGGGCGATAGGTTGCGGTGCAGACGGTTTTAGCCGAGCATATTCCATGTTGAGGAAGCCGACGTCGAAAGCTGCGTTGTGGATCACCAAGCGTGCATCGCCGCAGAAATCGAGAAAAGCATCGACGATGTCGGCGAATAACGGCTTGTCGGAGAGGAACGCGTCGGACAGGCCATGGACCGCAAAGGCGCCTTCCGACACCGCGCGCTGAGGGTTCACGAAACGGTGGAACGTCTTGCCGGTGCGAATGTGATTGATCAGCTCGACGCAACCGATCTCGATCAGCCGGTCGCCACCCTTCGCATCCGTACCAGTGGTCTCGGTATCGAGAACGATTTCACGCAGCATGACTTTGGATTTCGCTTAGGAGGCCAGGCAAGCAATCCTATCCCGAATCCGTCAGCCGCGCGATGAGCGCGACGATTTCGGCCTCGGCATGAGCAAAACCGAGGCTGGTATCGATCACGATATCCGCCCGAAATCGTTTTTCGGCATCCGGCATCTGCTTGGCGATGATCGTATCGAACGCGGCCTGCGTCATACCTGGGCGAGCGAGTACTCTAGCACGCTGCACCTCAGAAGGAGCGCTGACAACAAGGACCGCATCACAGCGTTTGTCGGCACCGGTTTCGAAAAGAAGCGGAACATCGAGAACGACAAGTGACGCGTTCGCGTGCTGTTCGAGAAACGCGCGATTCTCATTTCTAACCAACGGATGAACCAAGGCCTCGAGGCGCCGCAGAGCATCCGGTTGGTCGAGTATAATCTGGCGAAGCTGATCTCGGTCCACCGCGCCATCCGGCTTCAGACTTCCCGGAAAAGTCTTTCCGATTGCCTGAGCCACTGCGCCGCCAGCAGCATAGAGGCGATGAACAGCCGCATCCGCATCGTAGACTGGTATGCCATGCTTGGCGAAAAGACCCGCGGTCGCGGATTTCCCCATACCAATCGAACCGGTAAGTCCCAGCACGACCCGTGATTGATCGCGTCCCGGCTCGCTCATCGTGCAAGATCGGCTACGATCAGATCGCGGAGCTCGGACGTGACCTGCGGCCGAATACCGAACCATGCTTCGAAACCCGGCACGGCTTGGTGAAGCAGCATCCCAAGACCATCCACGACCGACAACCCTCGGGCACGTGCGTTCGCAAGAAGCGTTGTCTCGAGAGGAGCATAAACGATGTCTGCAACTGCTGCCGTGGACGGTAAGCTGTTGAGATCGAGCTCAAGCATCGGATGCCCCGTCATGCCGAGCGAGGTCGTGTTAACAAGAAGACCTACCTCCGCAAGTCGCTTCGGCAAAGCGCTCCAATCGACCACTTCGATCCGTTCGGGATCGATTGTGACCAGAGCACAGGCACGATCGAAGCTTCGATTCGCGATCACGATTCGATCGATTCCGCGCTCCGCAAGTCCCGCGACAACGGCTCGTGCCGCTCCACCGGCGCCCAGAACGACAGCCGTTCCACCGGAACATTGCAGCCAATGAGGACCGAGCGACTGATCAAGATGTGCAATGAAGCCCGGCGCATCGGTATTGTCGCCGAGAATACCGTTATTATCGACGACCAACGTATTGACTGCACCGATCTTTTGGGCTCTCGGCGTCAACCTATCGGCCAAGCGATATGCAGCTTCTTTGTGGGGAATGGTAACGTTGCCGCCGGCAAACCCGGTTTGCGCCAGCTTCTGAATGAATGCTTCGAATTCTTCGGGAGGAACATCGACACGCTCGTAAGAGCCTTCGATTCCGAGATGTCGCAGCCAATATCCGTGGATCAGCGGTGATCGCGAATGCGCGATCGGATGCCCGACAACAAAGGCCTTGCGCATCACGCCTCGCATTCTGCAGGCAATGTACAATCACCGATACCGATTCGTTCTATCTGAAGTGTCGCATGCGCGATGCCAAAGGTCTCACGCAGCTCTCGGGCGGTTTCACGTAGAAAATCGTCGGATAACAGTGCCCTTTCAGTGACGAGGTGCGCTGTCAAAGCGATCTCAGTGGTACTCATCGACCAAATATGCAGATCATGAAGGCTTGAAATCCCCGGACGATTTTTCAAAACAGCGTGAACGGCAGCCGCATCAATGTTGGGCGGGACGGCTGAAAGTGCCATCCCCAGGCTATCGCGCAGAAGTCCCCAGGTGCTCCAGATGATCAGCACTGCGATGACGAGACTGACGAAAGGGTCAATCCAATCGAATCCGGTAGCGAGGATGATAAGACCAGACACAACGACGCCGAGCGACACCACTGCATCCGCCATCATGTGCAGATAGGCGCCACGAATGTTAATGTCGCTCCGCCCACCGGATGCGAAAAGCCACGCTGTAAAACCATTGATCGCGATACCGATCGCAGCCACGATCATGACCGTCGTGCCCACGACAGGTTGTGGTGTAAGAAGGCGCTGCACTGCTTCCAGAATGATCGCTCCCGTCGCAATCAGGAGGAAGACCGCATTGAACAACGCTGCCAGAATCGAAGAACCTCGCAAACCATAGGTAAAGCGGGGACTCGGCCGTCTCTTTACCAGCACCGAAGCAATCCAAGCCGCCGTGAGACCGAGGACATCCGACAGATTGTGGCCGGCATCGGCGACAAGAGCCATGGAATTGCTCAGAATCCCATAACCAGCTTCGATAACAACGAACCCGAGATTTAGAGTAATACCGATCGCAAAGGCCGGACCAAAATTCTTCGGTGAGTGACGATGGCCTGCCGATCCATGATCGTGACCTTCATGATGGGCGTGATCATGGTGCGCGATATTCGGCATTCGAGATTCCGTCATGCGATCGCCAGAGCACCCATCATGCGGAGCTTGGCCAGCAGTGGGATCAGCGGCAAACCGAGCACCGTTGAATGATCCCCTTCGACCCGTTCGAACAAATGGATACCGAGCCCTTCGAGTTGGTAACCGCCGACACTCGATGTTACCCGATCTTCACCCGCCAAAAGAAGATAGGCTGCGATCGCTTCCGCATTGAGACAGCGCATGCTGAGCCATGCCGTGTCATGAAAAACCTCCGATTTTCCATCCGCGACAACGGCGACAGCAGAGTGCAAAGCGTGTCTCCGTCCTTGAAGACGGTCGATATGCCTGTGCGCTTCTGTCAAATCGGCGGCCTTGTGAAGAACCACCCCATCGACGTCCAGAACCTGATCTGCACCGATCGTGATACAATCCGGATGGCGACCCGCAACCTCTCTTGCTTTCGCCTCTGCAAGAGTATGCGCGAGATTAATCGGGTTCAGACCTTGTAACTCCGCCTCGATCGCTCGTTCATCGACCGAAGGCTTGACGACCCGCGCTACGAGGCCAGCATTGGCCAAAAGCTCAGCTCTCGTTCGGCTGCCAGAAGCAAGAATAAGCGCTGTCTTCGGCAACCAGAGATGTCCTGGAGTATCGGACATTACTGGTTCACGTCGCGATGAATTTGAGCCGATGTTCGCGATACAGATCGAGGATCGCAGCGGCGGTCTCTTCGATCGAACGTCGCGTTACATCAATCGTCGGCCAGCGCTGTTTTGCGCAGAGCCGGCGTGACGCAGCAATTTCGTCCGCAACAGCATCGCGGTCGATGTACATCGAGTTATCGTCGGCCTTGAGGCTGAGTAGCCGGTTCTGACGGATGTGGACGATGCGTTCAGGAGACGCGATCAACCCAACGACAAGTGGTTTTCGCGTTTCCGCAAGTGCCACGGGCAACGGCATTGACGGAACAAGTGGGAAATTCGCTGTCTTGAGACCGCGGTTTGCAAGATAAATCGATGTCGGT
Organism: Methylobacterium brachythecii; assembly: GCF_014196345.1. Lineage (GTDB taxonomy): Bacteria > Pseudomonadota > Alphaproteobacteria > Rhizobiales > Beijerinckiaceae > Methylobacterium > Methylobacterium brachythecii. The sequence continues at coordinate 142,253 of NZ_JACIDN010000001.1, forward strand.
GTCTTCGATGTCCGGCTCACACCGACGAGCACGACATCCGCTTCGTCGATGTTCGGCGGCAAGTTGCCGTCATCATGTGCAAGCGTGAAATTCATTGCGTCGATGCGCTTGAAATACTCCGCATTCAGCATGTGCTGCGCACCTGGCCGAGCAGTCGAATTAGCTCCGAGATAGGAGCGCAGCAAAGCATGAACTGGCTGCAATACGTTCAGCGTGGGAGACCCGGTTTCACGACAGGCCTCTTCGAGGCGTGACATAAGCTCGTCGTCGACGAGCGTATAAAGCACGAGCCCAGGTGCAGCTTGAATCTCCGACACGACACGCTCGAGCTGTGCGCGCGACCGGACCAGCGGATAAACGTGTTCGATCGCAGAGACGCCCTCATACTGGGCGGCAGCTGCACGTCCCACATTGATCAGCGTCTCGCCTGTCGAATCCGACACGAGATGAAGATGGAAATAGCTGCGGCTCATCGCGAATTCGCTCTTTCCGCAAACAAGTTGAGAATGCTCGAACGGGTTGTCCCCAGCCTGAGTGACTGGGAGTCGATGAATGGGGATAAGCCGGGTTCCGGGAACGGTCCAGCCAGAGCAAGGAGTGTCTTGTCGACTCCCGCATCAACAATCCGTCGAGTCGAACTCGTGGAAGTGCAGGAATGGGAGAACCTGGGACGGTCTCGCTAAAAACCGTCTCGGTGATCGTTCAAGCCGCTGACATAGCTCGCGATTGCATCATACTAGAGCCGATCCGTTAAAACCCTCTTAACGGCGTGGCAATGGGGATGATCTGTGGACGGTTTTGTGGGCCCGTGACTCAGCCTCCAAGAGAAGAAACAGAGTCTAAGAGTCTCTTTTCTCTTTAGAAAAGGGCCTGTGTAGACAGGACCGCACTGAGTCCGGACGAGAAGGCTTTTCGCGAGGACGCTTGGCTGTATGCTTGGCGTTACGAAGAACGACGGGATCGGAACGCGCTATGGTTGGGGGGAGGACGGAGGATCGGAAGGTCCTGCGGGTGCTGTCGGGCGAAGCGATCTCGCCACCGCCGGCCTGGATGATGCGCCAGGCTGGACGATATCTGCCCGAATATCGTGAGACCCGTGCCCAGGCCGGCTCCTTTCTCGATCTCTGCTACAATCCTGCCTTTGCCACCGAAGTGACGCTCCAACCCATTCGCCGCTTCGGTTTCGAGGCGTCGATCCTATTCTCCGATATTCTCGTGGTCCCTCACGCATTGGGTCAAGGGGTGAGGTTCGTCGAAGGAGAAGGCCCGCAGCTCGATGCAATGGCCGGCCGAGCAGAGTTTGATCGCTTGCGTGAAGCAGAGGATCCGACAATCTTCTCGCATCTCGCTCCGGTTTTCGAGGCGGTTTCGAGCATCCGGGCCGCACTGCCACATGAGACAACATTACTCGGCTTCTGCGGAGCTCCTTGGACGGTAGCGAGCTACATGATTGGTGGTCGAGGCACACCCGATCTAGCTCCAGCAAGAGCATTGGCTGGAGCGGATCCCGAACTCGTGGAGTCGTTGATCGACCGGCTCGTGCAGGTGCAGACGGAATATCTTATCCGGCAGTTCCAGGCAGGAGCCGATGCGGTTCAGATCTTCGAATCGCATGCGGGGGTACTGCCAGAAGGAGGGGACTCCTTAGCGCGTTGGTCGCTGTTGCCGATTGCGCGAATGATCCAAGGCGTCCGTAAGCACGTACCCGATGCTAAGATCATCGTTTTCTGCCGTGGTTCGGGTTTGGACGGCCATATGCGGGTCGTGCCGGAAACTGGCGCCAGCGCTGTTGGCGTCGATTGGAGTGTCGATCTCGCGGCCTTGCGAGCGCGTCTACCCGAGACGACGGTAACGCAGGGCAACCTGCATCCTGAAACGCTGATAGAGGGTGGCGTGGCGTTGGATGCCGAGGTGGATGGCATCCTGGAAGCAACACGCGGTCTGCCGCATATTTTCAATCTCGGTCACGGCATCACGCCGCAGACGCCTATCGTCCATGTCGAGCAAATGTTAGCGCGGCTCAGGCGAAAATGAACGGCCCTCGACGGTTGGAGGTAAGGCGAGCTAAGGACAAGGCGAGCGGCTCGACCGCCTGTTAAGCCGGAGCCTCCCGAGCCCGTGGACAACCTCTACCTCTGGATCAAGGCCGGTCACGTCGTTTCGCTGATCGCCTGGATGGCGGCGATGCTCTACCTGCCGCGTCTCTTCGTTTACCACGCAGGTTTGCCTGCTGGGTCCGAAGTACAGTCGGCAACGTTCAAGATCATGGAGCGCCGGCTGCTCAAGGCGATCATGACGCCGGCAATGATCCTCACCTGGATTTTCGGCATCATCCTGGCAGTGAAGAGCGGCTACTACACGTCGTACTGGCTCCAGATGAAGTTTCTACTCGTCTTGGTGATGAGCGGTATTCACGGCTGGCTGTCGAAGATGGTGAAAGATTTTGCTGCCGATCGAAATCGTCGTGGCGACCGATTCTACCGCGTCGTCAACGAGGTGCCGACATTGCTGATGATCCTCATCGTCATCCTGGCGGTGGTGAAGCCCGGTGGTTGAGCCGTTCGATCCAGTTGTAACTTGAGGAATCGTCAATGCTGCGCTGTCTTGGTCTTGCTTTCGTCATGACGTTGGCGGGATCGGGCGTTGCCCTGGCGGCGAGCTTCCCCTGCGAGAAGGCCGAAACGCCGGATGAGAAAGCCATCTGCACCACGCCGAGCCTCAACGACCGTGACGTCGAGCTCGCCGTGCGCTTCGAGATCCTGAAAGAGGTCCTGGCGATGGGCAACCGTGCTCAACTGCAGGACGATCAGGAGACTTGGCTCAAGGAGCGTCGTGCCTGTGCGGCCGACGTCACTTGCTTACGACAAGCCTACGAGACGCGTCTCAAGGTCCTTCGTGGCGTGTTTTCGGAATTCGCCAAACAGGGTCCGCAATAACTCACCTTGATCGCGTACGTCGTCGTTCCAGTCTGGCAAAATGCGTGGTGGAACGACGTCCGGCCGGCTCGGATCAGAACCCTACCGGCCGTCCTGCCGCCACTACCAGCATCTTGCCGTCTGCGAATGTCCGTGCGCTGGCGCGGCGAATATCGGCCTGGGTTACGGCAGCCACCATGTCGTTGCGGCGGGCGATGTAATCCATGCCGAGGCCTTCGAAGGCGATCTGCACGAGCTGGTTGGCGATCTTGGTCGAGGTATCGAAGCTCAGGGCATAGGAACCGGTGAGGTAATCCTTGGCTTTCTGCAATTCCTCGTCCGAAGGACCGTCTTGGATCAACCGGGAGATCTCGTCACCGATCACGTCGAGCGCTTCGACGACGCGCTCGTTCTTGGTGGCGGTATAGCCCCAGGTCATGGCGACGGCCCGGTGCGAGGTCAGGGAGGTGCCGACCGAGTAGGCGAGGCCACGTTTCTCACGCACTTCCTGAAACAGGCGAGAGGTGAAGGCACCACCGCCCAGAATGTGGTTCAGGACATAGGCCGGGATGAAGTCGGGATCGCGCCAGGCGACACCGCCGAGGCCGAAGCGGATCACCGATTGCGGCACGTCGAGATCGACGACGATCCGGCGGCCAAGTTCATGGATGTGCGTGGAGGGAATCGCCTTCAGCGCGGTCGTTTCGGGCAACCCGCCAAAAGCCTTTTCCAACATCTTGGCGACGCCCTCGGCCTCGATGGCACCGACGACGGCCACTTTGAGGCCGCCGCGGCCGATCAGGGCGCGGTGCATGGCGACGAGGTCGTCGCGGGTAATGGCAGCCAGGCTTTCTAGGGTGCCGGCGGAGGGGCGGCCATAAGCATGGCCGGGAAACGCCTCTCGGAAATAACGGCGAGAGGCCATCACACCCGGATCGTTCTGCTGGTAGCGCAGGCTCGCGATCATCTGCGAACGCACACGCTCAATCGCGACTGGATCGAATTGCGGTTCGGCCAGAGCCAAAGCCGTGAGGCGGATCGCCTCGTCGGCATGCTTGACCAGCATCTTCAATGACCCGCCGACGGAATCAGGGCCGGCATGGAAATGCAGCTCGATCGCCCGCGCGGCCAGCGCCTCTTGGAACGCGTCAGAGCCGAGATCGCCGGCGCCCTCGTCGAGAAGACGGGCGAGCATTTGGGCGGTGCCGGCTTTCCCATCCGGATCCTGCGCAGCGCCACCCTCGAATGTGAAGGCGATCGCAATCATCGGGACGAGGGGCGAGGGAACGTACCAAGCCTCGATGCCGCGGGCGGCCGGTACCGGCATCGCCTGGGTTGGCGACGACGCGGTGCGGATGCCAGTCTCGGCGATGGTCATCGAAAACAGTCCTTAGGCGTTTCGAATCCGGGTCGGCCTGATGGCCACCGAAACAGTCAGGAGGCGACCGGCGCGTCCGATTCTCGGTCGTTGGTGAGGTAGCCGGTGACGGAACGCGAGGGCACGAGGTATCGCTCCGCGACAGCGGACAACCGGTCCCGCGTCACCGCCTCGATGTCGGTTGGCCAGCGGCGGACCTCGTCTACGCTCTCGCCGATGGCGAGCGCCGCACCGTAGATCCGCGCCAACGAGGACTGGCTATCGGAAGAGTAGATCGTCTCGGCCACGAGGCGGGTCTTGGCCCGCTCGATTGCTTCGGGTGACAGCGCTTCGCTGATACCGCGCAAGGCACGGTCGACGTGGTCTTCGAGCTGTTCGAGGCTCACGCCCTCGGCGGGTACGGCGTAGACCGAGAAACGGGTATCGTCGATCGCGGAGCCCATGTACCAGGCGCCGGCATTCACGGCGATGCCGGTTTCCAGCACCAGTTTGCGGTAAAGGTAGGAGGTGGCCCCCCCTCCGATCACCTCGGCCAGCAATTCGAGGGCGTGGCATTCACCGTCCCGCGCGGTGATGCAGGAAGGCGTCAGGTAGAGGCGCTGTAGAGTCGGCTGCTCGACTTTTGGGTCGGCGACGCAGACGCGGCGTAACGCCTTCGGCTCGGGTTCGCGGGCACGATGGCGCCGGGGCCGGGCGCCATGCGGCGCGACCTTGCCGTAAGTGCTCTCGGCGAGCCGGCGGACCTCGTCGGAAGTGACGTCTCCGGCAACTACCAGGATGGCGTTCTCGGGTGTGTAGAACCGCTTGTAGTAGTCGATGGCGTGGTGCCGGTTCAGCTCTTCGATCTCGTGCATCCAGCCGATGATCGGGATTCCGTAGGGATGGTGCACGAAGAGCGAGGCAGCCATAGCTTCGGAGAGCTGGGCGTTCGGATCAGTCTCGACCCGCATGCGGCGCTCTTCCAGCACCACGTCGCGCTCGGGACCGACGACGTCGTCTGACAGGACCAGGCCGCCCATGCGGTCGGCCTCGAACTCCATCATGGTTGCGAGATGGTCGCGGGCGACGCGCTGGAAATAGGCTGTGTAATCATAGCTGGTGAAGGCGTTTTCCTGGCCGCCGAGCGAGGACACCGCTTTCGAAAAGGCGCCCGCCGGGTGCCGATCCGTGCCCTTGAACATCAGATGCTCGAGGAAGTGGGCGATGCCGGACTGGCCGAGCGGATCGTCCGCCGAACCGTTGCGGTACCAGATCATATGGGTTGCGACGGGCACGCGGTGATCGGGCACCACCACGACGTCGAGGCCGTTATCGAGCACGAAGGAGGAGACTTCCGGACCACCGGCCTCCGAGCCTCCGAACGGCGCTGCCTCCACGCGACCGGCATGCGCGAGGCCGCGCACCGGCCCGAGCAGGGCGTTGGCCTTCCGGGGGAGATACATCCTGACGTCCTTCGTGCGTCTGGTCTCGAGACGGGTCTCGCCCCGAACTGTCGCGAGGTTCGTTTGCCGGGGCAAGACCCGTACCGCAGGGTGTGACCTCTTGGCCACCCACGCGAATGACGAAAACCGAACCTTCGGTTGCCGAAACGGTCCGAACGCGCAGAACCAGGGCCGGAGCGCTAGTAACCGCCCTGCTTGCTCTGCTCGCGCATATAGGCGCGCGGATCGGCTTCCTCGTTACCACTGATTGAACCGCCCATCGGACCGTTCTGCGTCTTGACCGTCTTGATCGGCGCCTTGCGGTAGCCGTTCGGCGGATCGGTTAGGCCGTCACGATCTGGCTCGACGGTCGAGGGCTGAAGCTCGTCTTTCTTGCCGCCGAAAAGGGCGAGAGGATCGAACCAGCTCGAATCGCGGGCCTCACCCGGACGCGGCGCTGGATCACTCGACAGACCTGCGCCGGCACGCCGGCCACTGTTCATCTCGGCGGCTGACAGAGTTTCGTTGTTATCGTTCATGCGGCCCTGAGCGCCGCGCACGATCGGCTTGTTGGCCTCGCTCCTGGCACGTTCGCGCTGGGTCACCTCAGGATCCTTCGGCCAGGCCGGATCGGCCTGACGCGCCTGGGGTGTCGGAAGCGGCAGAGGCAGCGTCGGATCGGCGCTCGTCGTGTCGAGGGCCTTACCTTTCTGATGCTTCTTCGCGCTGGGATGGGCGCCGAGGGCCGGCGGCATCACCAAAGGTGCGCGCTCACGATAGGTGATTGGCGGGCGTTCCGGCTCGATCAGGCCGATGCTGCTCATAGCGTCGCGCATGAATTCGCCTTCGGCGGCACGAGCCGGGGCGCTTGTGAGGAGGCCGAGAACGAGACTGCTCGTGAAGACCGTGAGGATTCCGCGCTGCCCGCTCATTCTGCCCTCGAGTTTCGGTCGTTCGGCGCCGATGAAGGGAATCGCATCCGATGCGTGGGCGCCGAAGGTTTTCCGTGAGCCGGTTTTCGGGCGAAGGTAAGGCGTTCGCCGGTGCTGCCGTCGTCAGCGGCTGGAATCCGGGATATTCGGCAGCCCGTGTTGCTGCCGGTCTTTGCGTTCGGGTCTCAAGCTGTCGAGAATCAGGCCCACCACACCGGCCACGATCGCTGCGTCGGCGATGTTGAACACATACCACGACCAATCGCCCGCATGCAGGTGGACGAAGTCGAACACGGCTCCGAATACGGCCCGATCGATGGCATTGCCGATGGCTCCGCCGATGATGAGGCCGAGCGCCACCGCCAGGAGGCGCGACGTGGCGCGGCTCATCCAGAATCCGAGCGCGATGGCTGCCGCAATCGAGAGCCCGACCAGCAGCCAGCGGCCGAAATCACCCTCCTGCTGGAACATCCCGTAGGACACGCCGCGATTCCAGACGACGACGAAGTCGGTGAAGGGCGCGATTCGCCAAGGCTGCGTCAGCACGAGGTCGGTGCGCAGATACAGCCAGAGCTTCGACGCCTGGTCGATGACGAGCGTCAGGATCGCCGCGACGAGGCCGAGACGGAACGGGGCCATCAGGCCTCACTCGGATGCGCAGCATCCCATTCGCGCAGGGCCTTGGCATCGCGGGGGGTGACGTCGGGATAGTCCGGATCGCTGCCGACGTCGGGTGAGACACGCCAGGAGCGCGCACATTTCCGGCCCTCGGCGGTCTGGGGCACCACGGCAACGCCCTTGATCTCGTCGAGGCGGAAGGCGTCGGCGGGTCCCTCACCGGCGCTCACCCGGATGCCGGAGGTGATGCAAACCTCGGCGAAGTCCACGCCGTCGAGCGCGGTGAGAAGCTCGGGATCTGAGACGAAGACCTGCGGAGCGGCCTCCAGGCTCGCACCGATACGTTTGGCAGCCCGTTCGATCTCCAGGGCACCGGTCACCACCCGACGGACGCGACGGATCTTCTGCCAACGCACGGCGAGAGCGTCGTCGCGCCATTCTACCGGGGTTTCTGGCAAGGTCTGGAGATGCACCGAGCCGTCCTCGGACGGATAGCGCTCCAACCAGGCTTCCTCGGCCGTGAAGGCGAGGACCGGTGCCAGCCAGATCACGACACGGCGGAAGGCTTCGTCAATGACCTGGAGCGAAGCCCGACGGACCGTCGACGAGATTGGATCACAGTAGAGCGCGTCCTTGCGCACGTCGAAATAGAAGGCGGAGAGATCGCCGGTCATGAACCCGTTGAGCAGCGCCACGATCCGCTTGGTATCGAAACCCGTATAGGCCTCGCGGATCTCGCCATCGAGCTGAGCGAGCCGGTGCAGGATGAAGCGCTCGAGCTCCGGCATGTCTTTGAATGAAAGGTCGTCACCCGGTACGTGATGCGCCAGCGAGCCGAGCATCCAGCGCAATGAATTACGGAGCTTCCGATAGGTTTCGGCAAATGTCTTCACGATCTCCGGGCCGATCCGCAGGTCGTCCGAATAGTCGGAGGCTGCGACCCAGAGGCGGAGGATGTCTGCGCCCGATTCCTTGATCACACTCTGCGGCGCGACGACGTTGCCCTTCGACTTCGACATCTTCTCGCCCTTGGGGTCGAGAACGAAGCCGTGGGTCAGCACCACGTCGTAGGGCGCAAAGCCGCGCGTACCGCAGGATTCGAGCAGCGAGGACTGGAACCAGCCGCGATGCTGGTCTGAGCCCTCCAGGTACATGACCCGGTCCCGACCACCTTCACGGACCCGCTTGATGTCGGCGAGGCCTGGGAAAGCCTGCGGATCATCGAGCACGAATGCGTGGGTCGAGCCGGAATCGAACCAGACGTCGAGGACGTCGGTGACCTTGTCGTAATCTGCCGGGTCATGGTCCGGAGCGAGGAAGCGGGCGCCGTCGGCATCCGAGAACCAGGCGTCCGCACCCTCGGCTGTGAAGGCCTCTGCGATGCGGGTGTTCACGCGCTCGTCGCGAAGCACCTCGCTGGTGCCCTTCTTGACGAAGACGGTGATCGGTACGCCCCAGGCGCGCTGACGCGAAACCACCCAGTCGGGCTTGTTGCCGACCATGCCGTTGATGCGGTTCTTGCCCTGGGGCGGCACCCACTGTGTCACCTCGATCGCCTCGAAGGCGACCTCGCGCAAAGTGCGGTTGCCGAGCGCATCCACCGGCTTGTCCATCGCAATGAACCATTGCGGGGTGTTGCGGAAGATGACGGGTTTCTTCGATCGCCAGGAATGAGGGTACTGATGGCGCAGCACGCCGCGGGCGATGAGGCTGCCGGCCTCGGTGAGCGCGGCGATCAGCGCCTTGTTGGCATCGCCCTTCTCGCCCTTGTGGTTGAGAACGCGCTTGCCCGTAAAGCCCGGAGCCTCCTCGGTGTACATGCCGTCGGCGTCTACCGTGTAGGGGATGCGGGTCTCGATTCCGCTCTGAGTCAGCCGGCGGCCATTGGCCATCCAGACCTCGAAATCCTCACGACCATGGCTCGGCGCCGTATGGACGAATCCGGTACCAGCCTCGTCGGTGACGTGATCGCCGTCGAGGAGCGGAACCGCGAACTCGTAGCCGGCAACACTGCCGTTCAGCGGATGCGAGAGTGTCAGCTCGGCGAGCACCTCCGGTGAAACGTCCCCGACCCGTTCGAAAGCTTCGACACGAGCTGCCTTGAACACCGTCTCGGCGAGTGCATCGGCGAGCAGGAAGGTCTCGCCGGTCTTTGCCCAATTGTCCTCGGCCGCCGCCGTGATGCGGTAGAGCCCGTAGGCCACGCGCTTGGAATAGGCGACGGCGCGGTTGCCGGGAATGGTCCAGGGCGTGGTGGTCCAGATGACGATGCGAGCATTGGCCCATTCCGCGGGCGCGCCGTCACGCATCCGGAAGGCCACGAAGATCGTGTCGCTGACGTGCTCCTCGTACTCGATCTCGGCCTCGGCCAGCGCGGTTTTCTCGACCACCGACCACATCACCGGCTTCGACCCGCGGTAGAGCTGGCCAGTCACCGCGAATTTCATCAATTCGGAAGCGATGCGCGCCTCGGCTGGGTAGGCCATGGTCGAATAGGGATGCGCCCAGTCGCCGGTGACACCGAGCCGTTTGAACTCGTCCCGCTGCACGTCGAGCCACTGCGCGGCGAAGGCCCGGCATTCCTGGCGGAATTCGAGGATCGGCACCTCGTCCTTGTTCTTGCCCTTGGCCCGGTACTGCTCCTCGATCTTCCACTCGATCGGCAGGCCATGGCAGTCCCAGCCGGGCACGTAATCGGCATCGTGCCCGAGGGCGCCCTGCGAGCGCACGATCACGTCCTTGAGGATCTTGTTCAGCGCGTGCCCGATATGGATGTTGCCGTTGGCATAGGGCGGCCCGTCATGAAGGACGAAGCGCGGGCGTCCGGCGGATTCGCGACGAATGCGGCCATAGAGATCGTTGCGTATCCAGCGCTCCAGCAGCAGCGGCTCACGCGTCGGCAAGCCGGCCCGCATCGGGAATTCGGTCTTGGGCAGGAACAGCGTCTTGGAATAGTCGCGGCCCGGGCCAGCATCGTCCGGCGCGGCAGGATTGGCGGACTCGGTCATCGGTTCGGTCTTGCTCGTCTCGTCTCGCGCTGGGTCAGGAGGCAGACCGTAGTGCGCTCATGCGCACATGCGGACCTGTTCCGGCATCTACGCCCGGCCGCGCGCAACAGGCGCGGCGCTCAGGCGGAGGCCGGGCCGGTAATTCGAGGACGCGGCGGCGCGCCCGTCAGATCATGGGCCTCGAGCATGCGGCGCTTCTAGCAGCGGGTTTTCCCGCGCGCCAGCAGACAACGGTGTGTGACCGATTCATCACGAATCCGGGAATGAGCAATCTTTCGTGGCACTTTTGGCAAGCCTAGCCGTTGGGGCCACACGAGTCCGAGAGCCGACGAACATCTCGGAAGCGGAACACAACGAGAAGCACCAAGAGGTCCGCATGAAACATCTCCTCCTCGCCGCTACGGTGGCCCTGTCCGCCTTGACCCTATCGAGCGCTGCGGATGCCCAGGGCGTTCCCGGTGGCATGAGCCGTGGTGCTCACGAGGGTAACCGCGTGGCTGGTCCGGTCGGTGGAATCGTAGGTGGCGCGGTTGGCGGTGCCGTCGGCGGAGTCAATGGCGTGCTCGGAATCGATCCAGGCCGTCGCGCCTACCGTACCCGCATGCGCTCGCATCGCGGCTATCGTCACCGTCACCACCGCTGAGTTCAGTTCCGCGCGTCATGGACCTCGTTCCAGCGGCGCGCGGGCCATCTTTCGTCGGGAAGAGCACGTGCGGTCGAGGCTAGGCTTCTGTTCCGACGTACCTTTTGAGCGAATCGGCATCCCCTTCGCCGGATGGCGCCCTAGCTATTCCCCGGAGACCAGAGAGGAGCTGGAATGTCCCGCGACCAGAGTCACGTCATCGACCGCGCCGAGACCAAAGCTGCAAAGGCTGCCGAGCAGCATGCGAAAGCCTCGGCAATCTGGGAAGAGATCGAGGCCGATCGGCGGGCCTTGGACAATCGCACAGAGCGGCTGCGGGCCCTGCGTCTCGCGCGCCAATCCGACGGACGTGATTAGACCGTCTTCCGGTACAGTAAAAGCGGTCTTCTTCCCGAAGACTGCCCTTTGATTCTCTGAATGCATCGTATTGTTCGTGTTTCGACCGAGGCGGTCGAAACACGACGTGATCGACATTAGTCCCGTGCAGTGTCGGCCAGCGGAGCTGGAGGGCGCAAGGCGCTCTCCAAAGAATCAGACCGGACGTGCTACCGCATCCGATGCGACGGGGCCGATCAGCGTCTCGGCTTCGTGGTCGTGGTCGTCCTCCGGATCACCATCGGTTTCCGGATCGGCCTCGTGGCCACTTACGCCTGCGGCTTCCGCGAGATTGCCGGCGGCCTTGCGCAGGAGCTTCCGAAGCCGGCGCTTTTCCTTGCCTTCGAAATCATCGAGTAGCTCGGCTTCGACCTCGTCCCAGATCTTCTCGATAGCCGCCGCCTTGGCGAGGCCGGTCTCGGTGAGGCGCACACGCACGATCCGACCGTCGCCAGCCTCGGCACGGCGCTCGACGAAGCCAAGGGCAGCCAGGCGAGAGATGGTCTTCGAGGCGGTGGGCGGGCGCACGCGCAGCGTCGCGGCAAGGTCGCCCATGGTCATCGAGCCGGCCACGGCCAGCGCCTGGACCACCTGTTCCTGACCGGCGAAGAGATCGAGCGCGGCGAGCCGGTCGCCGACTCGAGCGCGGTGGAGGCGCGCGGCCTGGACGAGCGCCCATCCGACGCTCTTGGCAGCCGGCGGCCTCATCGGTTTGGCTGACTTGCCGTCCTTGCCCAAAGCGCGTTTGCCCGTCTGTCCGGTATCGCCGCCATGCACCTGAGCATGCGCGATCGTCACCAATGCGTCCGCCGGCTCCAATTGCCTCGCCGACATGACCGAATGCTCCTCGAACCGATGGACGAGCGAACGCATTCGCCTCTCAGCGCTGCTCGATTCGGGAGCATCTGCCAGCCTAACCGTGACGGTGAGATGACGTAAAGCTTATTCGGCTTTGTTTTGTTGTTCGTCGCGTAGATTACCGTCTTCTTGTTGCAGAGACGACCGCCACGATTGCGCGCATGCATCCCGCAACACCGGTTCGACGGAGCGACGACTCGGGTTTTGCTTCTTTCGCATCCGCGATGACGAAATAGAATCGTTCAGCAGGTCGGCATCAGGCTCTTGAGTCGGGCCAGAATGTCTTCGCCGGCACAGGGTCGGGCGATGAACTGGGCTCCCTCCGGCATCCGGTCCGGGTCGGGGGCGGCGCGCCCCGAGACGATCAGGATCGGCAGTTCAGGCCGGGACTGAGAGACCGAGTTGGCGAGTTCGAAGCCGTTGGTGCGGCCCGAGAGTTCGACGTCGGTGACGAGGCCGCAAATGTCGGGCCGGGCTTGGAGGATACTGAGGGCGCGTTCGGCGGAGGCGCATTGCACGGTGTCGTAGCCGCCATCCTCAAGGACGTCGCCGAGATCCATGATGGTCAGCGCCTCGTCCTCCACCAGGAGGATCACGGGGCGGTCGTCTGCCGGAATCGTGTCGCTCGCCACGCTGTCACTCCTGAGCTGATTCGAGACCCGTCAGGCGGCTTTGCGCCGCTCGTTGCTCGAAGGAAGGCTAGTGCTGGATTCGTGATCAGCCAACGAGGAACGAAAGCCGTGGTTGCAATGCGGCAGTGATGTCGCAGGAGGAGGCTAGACCGAGAGCCCGCTCACGATGCCGCGAACTGCCTCGATCAACCGGTCGAGATCGTCCTTGGCGATGGTCAGGGCGGGAGTCAGGTAGACGATGTTACCGAACGGGCGCACCCAAACGCCGTGCTCGACAAAGGCCGCCTTCAGCGCGGCGAGATCAGGATTGCCTCGGAGCTGAACCGCTCCGATCGCGCCGAGAATGCGCACATCCGCCACAGCCTTTGCCGCTCGCAGTGGCTCCAGGCCCGCGGTGAGCTGTTCCCGGATCGCCTCAGCTTGAGCGAGACGCGGCTCGGTCTCGAACAGGTCGAGGCTGGCATTGGCAGCGGCGCAGGCGAGTGGGTTCGCCATGAAGGTCGGGCCGTGCATCAGCGCTTGCGCTGGATCGTCGGACCAGAAGGCGGAGAAGATCTCGGACGTGGCGACCGTGGCGGCGAGGGCCATGGTGCCGCCGGTGAGCGCTTTCGACAGGCAGAGGATGTCGGGCACCACGCCGGCCTGCTCGCAGGCAAAGAGTGTTCCCGTGCGGCCGAACCCGGTAAAGATCTCGTCCACGATCAGGGGCAAACCGTGGCGCCGGCTGAGCCGGGCGATGGTGGCTAGGGTCTCGGGCGGATGCATCAACATGCCGCCGGCGCCCTGAACCAGCGGCTCGACGATCACCGCCGCGAGCTCGTGCCGATGCGATGCCATGGTCGCGTCGAGTGCCGCTTCCCATTCGGCATTCTTCGGCAGTTCGCAGAAGATCTGCGCCGGAACGTAGGCACCGAAGCGGTGGTGCATGCCCTCGTCGGGATCGCAGGCCGACATCGCGCCCATCGTGTCGCCATGATAGCCGCCGCGAAAGGCGAGAACGCGGGTTCGGCCCTGCACGCCGCGGTTCAGCCAGAACTGCACCGCCATCTTCAAGGCGACCTCGACCGCCACCGAGCCGGAATCGGTGAAGAAGACGTGGTTCAGATCGCCCGGCAGAAGGACGGCGAGCCGGGCGGCCAAACGTTCGGCTGGTGTATGGGTCAAGCCGCCGAACATGACGTGCGGCATGCGTGCGAGCTGGTCGCCGACCGCCTCGCGAATATGCGGGTGATTGTAGCCGTGAACCGCCGTCCACCAGGAGGCGATTCCGTCGATCAGCTCACGCCTGTCGGCTAAGATGATTCGGCTGCCGGACGTCGCCACCGCTTCCAACGGAGGCGCGGCGAGCTTCATCTGCGTGTAGGGCCGCCAGAGGTGATCGCTGCGCCGCTCGCTCATGGCGACGGGATGCGAGGCGATGGCGACCTGGGTCAAGCCTGGATCAGGCGAAACTCAGCGGCGCGGCTCCAGCGGGCGGCCGCTGCGGCGCTCGACGATCACGGTGGGGCGGGTCCGGCGCTCGACTACGACGGGGCGCGGCGCGCGGCTCGGCGAGCCGGGGCTCATCACCCGCTCCGGCATCCGGTCGAAGCCGCGATCGGGCATGCGCTCGATGCTGCGCTCACGCGGACGCTCTTGCCGCTCCTTAGCAGCGGCGATCACCTGGGGACGCACCTCGTCGAGGGGCAGGCCGATCAGGCCGGCCGCGATCTCGACCTGCTGCTCAAGGTCGTCGGCGAGATCCTGCGCGGCGGCGATCGCCTCGACAATCGTCGGCGGCTCCTTGCGCACCCGGATCGGGGGGAGTTCGGCGAAGGACTTCGGGGTCTTCTTCACGGCACGACTCGCATTGGTCATGGCCTGAGACTAAGCGCTTCCCCGAGCCTTGTGCACTGCATCAAACGAGGAAAGAGCTATCCGCCGGACGCATACGGCCATGCTGCTGCCGGCGCGGTCAGATTGATCCCGTCCTGCGGCTCAGCGCCAGCACATAAGGCGGGCAGATGACACGCGTACTGCGAGTTGTCTGCGTCAAAGTGCCGCAGGCTGGAAGCTACTCGTCGGCGAGGCGGGCCATCAGCTCGGTCGATAGGGCGAAGTTCACGAAAACCCGCTGCACGTCGTCCTGATCCTCGATGACCTCCACGAGGCGGATCAGCTTCTCACCGGTCTCGTCGTCGACGTCGACGGTGTTCTGGGCCTTCCAGATCAGCGAGGTGCGACGCGGATCGCCGAAGCGAGCCTCCAGCGCCTTCGAGACCTCGCCATAGGCGGTCTGCTCGCAGAAGATCTCGTGGCCCTCGTCCGAGGAACGTACGTCGTCGGCACCGGCCTCGATCGCGGCTTCCAGCACGGCATCGGCATCCCCGACCTCGGGGGCGAATTCGATCAGCCCGACATGGTCGAACATGAAGGCGACCGCGCCGGTCTCGGCGAGGCTGCCGCCGGACTTGGTGAAGGCCGAGCGTACGTCGGAGGCGGTGCGGTTGCGGTTGTCGGTCTGCGCCTCGACGATCAGCGCAGCGCCGCCTGGGCCGTAGCCCTCGTAACGGATGTCCTCGTAGTTCTCGCCGTCGCCGCCAGCCGCCTTCTTGATGGCGCGCTCGATGTTGTCCTTGGGCACGTTCTCGGCACGGGCCGCCAGGATCGCCGCACGCAGGCGCGGGTTCATGGCCGGGTCGGGCATGCCGAGCTTGGCCGCCACGGTGATCTCTCGGGCGAGCTTGCCGAACATCTTCGAGCGGACCGCGTCGACGCGGCCCTTGCGGTGCATGATGTTCTTGAACTGGGAATGCCCGGCCATGGCGCGACCTTCTTCGTCTTCGTCGATCGGCGGAGGCCTCCCTGGGATCGGGATCCTCGACACCGCGCGTGTGGGAATGGGGCAGCCTTATAGGGCGGGCTCGCGCGCACTGGCAACGCGGATGGCGTCAGCTCAACCGCGCTTCAGCAACCGCTTGGCTTCGGCGCGCGCCTTGTGCTCGAGCCGAGCCAGCGCCACGCGACGCTCAAGCGACAATCTCGCCTCCCCGCCCGGCGGCACCGCGATGATCTCGGCGACCGTCTCGCGCTCGCGGTAGAGACTCTCCAGGGCGGAGCCGGCCAACGTCGCCGAATCGAGTCTGTTGGCGAAGGCCGTTTCGTGAAAAGCCCGCACGATCTCGGCCTCCAGCACAAGGCCGGGCGCCAGGGCACGCTCGCGCTCGTCGTAGGCCGTCTTCAGCAGACTCACAGTTCCACCGGACACGAGGGCGAGGCTGACGGCGAGAGGGCGTCCGTCGAGCGTCAGGCTGTCGGCTCGGATGCCGACCGGTCCCGGCTGATCGGCGAACAAGGCGCGTGCGAGGGCAAGGGTGTTGGGCCGAGAGGCGAGTGCCGTGCCGGCTTCGCCCTTCCAACCGGACAGTTCCAGGGCGAGGAAATCCTCCAGCGCAGCGGCCAGTGCCTCGCCTTCCGTCGCCGTCACGAGATCGAGCTGGCCCGCTTCGGCGATACGGCGCTGACGGCGGCGCAGATCCTTCAGCCGGCTCTTGTGCGGATGATCTTTTAAAAAGGCGTCGTGGGTCGCGCGACGGTCGAGCACGGGACGCTCGAATCCATCAACGGTGCTTGTGACCCAGCCGGCTTCCCGCATGGTGTCCAACAGTCCGCTTCCGGCCGGACCCGAAACCGTCAGCAAGGGCCAGCGCCAGGCACGGCCGCGCGACGCCTCGGCCAGGCCGTCGACGAAAGTTGCCAGGGTATCGCGGAAGCCGTCCGCCGCCACGAGCGGTGCGCTCGACGGCATAAAGGGCGAGAGCACGGGCTGCGCCACCAGACTGCCGAAGCCGGTGATGTCGAGGCCCGTGCGGAAGGGAAGCAATGCGTTGATCCGACTACCGTCGCGCACGGTGACGAAAGACAGGTCGTCGCGCATCAGGCCAGCGCGCAGATGCGCCTGAATGACATGGCGACTGAAATACGGGTGCGGTTCGAGCGCACGCGAGACGAGATCGTCCCAAGCTGCCGGCTCGGCGCCGAGGGCCGCCGCATCGACCACCTGGACCGATAGCCGGCTTTGTTTGACGCTCTGGATCACGCTCGACCGGCGGCGAAGACGTGCGATCACCGGCGGGTCCTGTGCATGAAGAAGTCGGAAAAAGCCGGCGTTGCGATACCGTGGATGGCACGGGCGCCGAGCGCCATCGCGGCAGCGCGTAGGATCGTCATGGCTGCCATGGCCAAAGCCGCGCCGATCAGGCCGAGCCAGGGCACCAGGACAAAACAGAGGCCCGCACCGATGGCGAGCATCGCTACGGTGATGCCGGCACAGAGCCGTTCGCCACCGAGCATGGTCAGCAGGTCCTCGCCCGGACCAAACAGGCTCGCACCAACGCTGCCAATGACGAGCACGGTGAGGACAGGAAGGCTCTCGCGGAATTCGGGACCGAACAGGCCGAGCAGCAGCGGGGCCATGATCACGGTGCCGGCGCCGACGAGCGCCGTCGCGCCGAGGACCCAGCGGGCCTGATCGCGCACCAGAGCATTCAACCCCGCGAGATCACCACGCGCCTTCGCCGCGGTGAAACGCTGCGCGGTGGCGGCGGAGGCCGCGTAATGCACGAAGACCACGAATTGCTGGATGCGCGTGGCGGCAAAGTAGAGACCGACGGAGGCGGGCGAAGTCAGGAAGCCGAGCAGCACCACGTCGACGAAGCCGAAGGCCGCGGTAGCGAGGTCGCCCGCGGCGATCGGCAGGCAGGCCGTCAGCCATTCCCGCCAATGATAGCGCCGGCTTCCGGTGAGAGCGGGCGGGCCGAGGCGCTTGAGCAGCAGGGCCGCTTGGACGATCACGGCGATCGCCGTGGCAAAGAGTGTGCAAGACACCGCGACGGAGGCCTTGGCCGGTGCGCCGAGCAGAACCGCGAGAATCATCGCGGCCATGATCAGGCCCTGGCGCAGCAGGTAGGGCGGCGCGATGGCGAGCACGGCCCAGTTCCGGCTGCGGGCGACGCCTTCGAGATAATCCTGGAATGCGAAGAGCGGCAGGACGAGCGCGCCGAGCACGATCGGCGCGCCGTAGGGACTGGCGAGCAGACTGCCCTCGGCCTTCAGCATCAGGAGCCCGACCAGGGACAGGATGAGGCCTCCGGCCATACTGGCGGCCGCTCCGCCAGCCAGGAAACCGCGTACCTCGGCATGACGCCCGAGCGCTTCGTCCGCCGGCATGAAGCGGCAGGCGCCCTGCGATAGGCCGAGCGTCGCCGAATGGCCGAGGATCGCGATCCAGACCCAAACGGCCGCGAAGATTCCGTATTCCGCCCCGCCCATCATGCGGGCCATCAGGACTTGGGCGATATAAGCGAAGCCGGCAGCCGCGATTCGCACTGCGAAGACGCTCGCGGCGGAGAAACCCGCGCCCGAGCGCACGGCCTTGAGCCGCCCGAGGGCAGCTCCGAAGGCTGCATCGACGGTGAGACCCGCTGCCATGACGGCCCTCCGCGAGACGGCGTGCGCCGGCGCACACGCACCATCAAGCGTTCTAGCGGCGGCAGCGTTTCGAGGCGGTTAAGCCGGTTGCCGAGTCGGGGGCGGAAGAGCATGTGAGCCGCCGAGTGGGCCGCAAATCAGTTTTTTCCCGGAGCATCCGATGATCGACCTGCATTACTGGCCCACCCCGAA
Source organism: Methylobacterium brachythecii (assembly GCF_014196345.1). Lineage (GTDB taxonomy): Bacteria > Pseudomonadota > Alphaproteobacteria > Rhizobiales > Beijerinckiaceae > Methylobacterium > Methylobacterium brachythecii. The sequence goes on from NZ_JACIDN010000001.1 coordinate 160,694, forward strand.
CGGTCACAAAGTGACGCTGTTCCTGGAGGAGACAGGCCTGCCCTACCGGATCCAACCGGTGAACATCGGCAAGGGCGCCCAGTTCGAGCCCGACTTCCTCAAGATCGCCCCGAACAACCGCATGCCGGCCATCGTCGATCACGAGCCGGTCGATGCCGGCGCCCCGATTTCGCTCTTCGAATCCGGCGCGATCCTGCTCTATCTCGCGGAGAAGACGAAGAAATTCATTCCGGAGGACATCCGCGGCCGGGCCGAGGTGCTGCAATGGCTGTTCTGGCAGATGGGCGGCCTCGGGCCGATGGCCGGCCAGAACCACCATTTTTCGCAATATGCGCCAGAGAAGATCCCCTACGCGGTGAATCGGTACGTGAACGAGACCAACCGCCTCTATGGCGTGCTCGACCGTCGCCTCGCCGACCGTGAATTCGTGGCGGGTGCCGCGTACTCCATCGCCGACATGGCGGCCTATCCCTGGATCGTGCCGTGGGAGAAGCAGGCACAGAAGCTCGACGACCACCCGCATCTGAAGCGCTGGTTCGAGGCGATCGCCGAGCGTCCGGCGACCAAGGCCGCCTATGCTCGCGCGCCCGAGGTCAACCCGGATTTCGGCAAGACCATGAGCGAAGATGCCAAGAAGGTGATGTTCGGCCAGACGGCGGGCAACACCAAGCGCTGAGCGGCGTCGGCATAGCGGGGCATCGAGCCGCGAACGGTGACAGCAACGGGCGGCTTTTGTAGAGAAGCCGCCTGTCCGTCCCGTGCCGAAAGCCTCTGATGTCCCACGACGATCTCGCCCAGACCATCGAAGCCGCCTGGGAAGACCGCGCGAGCGTCTCCACCACGACCACCGGCGCCGTGCGCGAGGCCGTGGACGAGGCGCTCAACCTGCTCGATTCCGGCAAGGAGCGCGTCGCCTACAAGACCGGCGATCAGCCGGGCGAGGGCTGGCAGGTGAACCAGTGGCTCAAGAAGGCCGTGCTGCTCTCCTTCCGCCTCAACGACATGAGCGCGATCGAGGGCGGCCCGAACGCCTCGCCCTGGTGGGACAAGGTGCCGTCGAAGTTCGAGGGCTGGACGGAGCGGGAATTCCGCGCCGGCGGCTTCCGGGCCGTGCCGGGCTGCTTCGTGCGCCGCGGCTCCTACATCGCGCCGGGTGCTGTGTTGATGCCGAGCTTCATCAATCTCGGCGCCCATGTCGGCGAGGGCACCATGGTGGATACCTGGGTGACCATCGGCTCCTGCGCCCAGGTCGGGAAGAACTGCCACATCTCCGGCGGCGCCGGCATCGCGGGCGTGCTCGAGCCGCTGCAGGCCAACCCGGTCATCATCGAGGACAATTGCTTCGTCGGCGCTCGCGCCGAGGTGGCCGAGGGCGTGATCGTCGGGGAGGGCTCGGTGCTCTCGATGGGCGTCTATATCGGCGCCTCGACCCGCATCATCGACCGCAGCACCGGCGAGACCTTCTATGGCCGCGTGCCGCCCTACTCCGTGGTGGTCTCGGGCACGATGCCCGGCAAGCCGCTGCCGGACGGCACGCCCGGCCCGGGCCTGTACTGTGCGGTGATCGTCAAGCGCGTCGATGCCAAGACGCGGGCCAAGACGGGCATCAACGAGCTGCTGCGCACCTGAGGAACGGCATCCCGAGGCATCCGCTCAGCCGTTATAGAGCGGATGCAGGTGCCTCAGCTTGTCGGGATTCCGCATCACGTAGATCGCGGTGATGCGGCCATCCTCGATGTCGAGCGCTGTGGTCTGCAACTCGCCATCGGCCTCGCGGGTGACGAAGCCTGACAGTCCGTTGATGGATCCGGCATAGACGAGGTGTGACGGGTGCGCACCGAAATGGCGTGAGAGCGCCCCATGAAGCTTCATCACGTCCTCGATCCCGAACAGCACGCGGAGCGCCGCCGAGCGCTTCCCACCGCCATCCGAATGGAGGCTGACATCGGCGGCCAGCAGGCCACCGAGCGCCGCCATGTCGCCGCTGCGTGAGGCGGTGAAGAAGGCCTGAGCGATGGCGAGCCCACGCTCCTTCTCCACCTGAAAGCGAGGGCGGGCCTCGCGGATGTGAGTGCGGGCCCGTGCGGCGAGCTGCCGGCAGGCGGCCGGGTCGCGATCGATCGTCGTCGCCACTTCCTCGAAGGCTACGCCGAATACGTCGTGCAGGAGGAAGGCCGCGCGTTCGAGCGGGGAGAGCCGCTCCAGCGCCAGCATCAGCGGCAAGGTCACGTCCTCGTCCTCCGGCTCCTCGACGACCGGGTCGGGAAGCCAGGGGCCGATATAGGTTTCGTGCCGCCGCCGAGCCGATCCGAGCTGGTCGAGGCAGAGCCGGGTCACGGTCCGGCGCAGGAACGCTTCCGGCTCGCGGATCGCGGCGTGATCGACCCCCATCCAGCGGATGAAGGCCTCCTGCACCACGTCCTCGGCATCTGCGACGGAGCCGAGCATTCGGTAGGCGACCCGGATCAGGCGAGGACGCAGCGGATCGAAGGAGAGCGCTGCATCCTCGCCCGTCATCTGCGCCATTAGCCAACCGCCTGCAGGGTTTTGACGGCCTCCGGCTCCATCCAGAGCCTGAAGCCGACGGCGAGGCGGTTCCAACCGTTGATCACGTTGATCATCACGGTGAGCTTCACCTGCTCGTCCTTGCCGAACTTGGCCGCGAGGGCGTCGTAGGCCTCGTCGTGGGGAGGACCGTCGGAGAGACGCGTCAGCGCCTCGGTCCAAGCCAGCGCTGCACGTTCGCGATCGGTATAGCAGGGTGCCTCGCGCCAAGCCGAGAGCAGGTGCAGGCGCTGCTCGGTCTCGCCCTGCGCGCGCGCCTCGACCGTGTGCATGTTGAGGCAGTTGGCGCAGGCATTGATCTGCGAGGCGCGGATCTTCACGAGCTCGATCAGCTGGGGTTCGAGGCTGGCACCGGCGGCCAGCGAGACCGCCATCCATTGCTTCATGAGCTGAGGGGCGGCAGCGTAGGGGTCGAGTCGGGCGGTCATGGTCGGTCTCCGTTTCGTGGGGTCCACCGTCATGACGAAACGGCATCGCCAGATGTGACATCGGCGGCGATTACGCGACCCGCGTAGCGATTGGATCGCCGTCCAAGCATGGCCATATGACGGGTCCCGCTCACCGGATTCCCGTATGCCCTTTCCCGCCACCTCCCTCGCCACGCTTCTCGCCGTGCTCGTCTATTTCTGGATGTCCATGCAGGTCGGCCGCACCCGCGGTGCCGTGGGTATCCCGGCTCCGGCTATGACCGGCAACGATCTGCTGGAGCGCACCATCCGCGCGCACATGAACACGCTGGAATGGATGCCGATCTTCCTGCCCGCACTCTGGCTCTTCGCCCTCGGCTGGGGTGACAAGCTCGCGGCCTTGTTCGGCGTGATCTGGGTGATCGGCCGGATCGTCTATTTCCTCGGCTATATCCGAGCGCCGTCCGGCCGGGCGATGGGCTTCTACATCCAGGCGCTCGCTGGGGCGGTGCTCCTCTTCGGTGCGCTGGGGCGGGTGGTCTGGTCGCTCGTGACCGGCGCCTAGCGGTCGCGATCCCCATGGATCGATGACCGGCTGCATGGTTTAGTCTCGGGCGGCGATGCATGTTGCTGGCCGAGGACCCCGCGCCGTGATCCGCTCTATGTGACAGGCCAGAATGGCAGCTCCCGTCCACGCCACGCGCACCCTCGATCTGACGGTTGCCGGACACCGCGTTCCGACACCCTGCGACGTGCTCGGCGAGGGGCCGGAAGCGCTGCTCCTGCCGGCCCTGTCCTCGATCTCCTCGCGTGAGGAGATGCTGCCGCTGGCACGCGAGTTGTCGGCCTCCCATCGTTGCCTCGTGCCCGACTGGCCGGGTTTCGGCGCGCGGGAGCGAGCCCAGATTCCGCTGGAGCCGGCCAGCATGCATGCCTTCCTCGATGCCCTGCTCACTGCCGCGCCCGGTCCCTATGCCCTCGGCGTTGCGGGGGGTCACGCGGCCGGCTATCTCGTGGCCGTTGCTGGCCGGTATCCGACGGCGTTCGGACGGCTGGTGCTGATCGCGCCGACCTGGCGCGGGCCGCTGCCCACCATGATGGGCGAGGCGCACGCGGCCTGGTTCGGGCGGATCCGCAGGGCGATCGAACGGCCGGTGACCGGCGAGTGGCTCTACCGGCTCAACATCAGCCGCCCTGTGATCGGCCGGATGATGCGCGCGCATGTCTATGCCGATCCGGCCCATGTTACGCCGGAGGCGATCGCGGCCAAGCACGCGATCACGCGCCAGCGTGGCGGACGGTTCGGGACCGCGGCCTTCGTCACCGGCGGCCTCGATCCGGTGGCGAGCCGCACGGCCTTTCTCGGCCTGTTTCGTGAGGGATTGCCTCCGATCAAGGTGCTGCGGCCGGAATCCGCGCCGCGTCGCTCCGGTGCCGAGATGGACGCGCTGATCGACGACGAGAACGTCTCGGCAGCCCGGATTCCCGGAGCCCTGAGCCCGCATGAAGAATATCCACGCGAGACTGCTGCGGCGATCCGCGTAGTCTAAGACGGAACTGTGACGCGGGTGTCGCACGTCGATGCCAAGGGGCACTCCCCGCCCCGTTATCACGCCGCATGATGCGGCCATTGTCATCCGGGACCGATTCGATGCTTCGCCTGTCGTGCCTGCTGGCTGCGCTCCTCCTCTCGACCGCCCCGCTCGCGGCAGAGCCGGTGGCGCAGGCCAAGGAGAAGTCGGCACCCTCGCTCTCCGCCGATCCGGTGAACCCGGACAAGCCGGCCCAGAAGCCCTACCTCGCGGACGAGACCGCGCCCGACACGCTTGCGATCCTGCCGCCGCCGCCCGGTGGTCATACTGCCGGCGAAAGTGCGGACCGTGCCGTCTACAACATGACGCGGGCGATGGTCGGGACCCCTCGCTGGGATCTCGCCACCAGCGACGTGGCCGAGGGCTCCGAGGCATTGTTGGAGAACATGTCCTGCGTGCTCGCGCGCCGGCTCGATCCCAAACGCGTGCCGACCCTGATCACGATGCTCGATCGCGCCCGCCTCGACCTCGTGCGCGCCGTGCGCGCGCCGAAGCGCCATTACCGCCGGCTGCGCCCCTTCGTCGGCAACGAAGCGCCGATCTGCGTGGCGCGCGATCCCCATCTCTCCGACAGTTTCAGCTACCCCTCCGGCCATGCGACTCAGGGTTGGGCCTATGCCCTGATCATGGCAAGCCTGCTGCCCGAGAAGGCCACGCCGCTGCTGCTGCGCGGTCGCCTCTACGGAGAGAGCCGCGTCGTCTGCGGAGTGCACTGGATGAGCGACGTGGTGGCCGGGCGCACCAACGCCTCGATCGTCGTCGCGGCGCTAATGGGGGATGCCGGCTTCCGCGCCGATCTCGATAAGGCGCGGGCGGAGCTCAAAGCCGCCCTGTCCGGAGAGGGCACGATGCCAGACGCAGCGGCCTGCCAGCGCGAGGAGGTAGCGGCGCGCGAGACGTTGCCCTAGGGGCTCCCCCGGACAGGGGCAGCAATGCGGAGCAAATGTCGATGAAGGTTACCGTTATGGGAGCCGGTGCGGTCGGCTGCTATTACGGCGGCCTGCTGGCGCGCGCCGGCCACGCCGTCACGCTGATCGGCCGGCAGCCACATGTCGATGCGGTGCGCAAGCGTGGCCTTCTGCTCGAGATCGGCGCCAGCTGCGAAGCCGTGCCCGTGACCGCCACTACGAACAGCAACGGTGTCGCGGATGCGGAACTGGTGCTGGTCTGCGTCAAGTCGGGCGACACCGAGACTGTCGGCCGCGATCTCGTCGCGCACCTCTCGCCTGGGACAACGGTGCTCAGCCTGCAGAACGGCATCGACAACGCCGAGCGGTTGCAGGCCGTGATCGAGCGGCATGTCGTTCCGGTTGCGGTCTATGTCGCCACCGAGATGGCAGGGCCGGGCCACGTCAGGCATCACGGCCGTGGTGACCTGATCATGGGCGAGTGTCCGACGAGCGGGATCATTGCCGCCGTTTTCGAGGCCGCTGGCATTCCGACCACGATCTCTGCCCGGGCCATCGATGCCCTGTGGGGCAAGCTGATCCTGAACTGCGCCTACAACGCGCTCTCGGCGATGACCCAGCTCCCCTATGGCCGCCTGATTGGCATTCCCGGCATCGATGTGGTGATGACCGACGTCGTCGAGGAATGCATGGCGGTCGCGGCAGCCTCGGGTGTCGTGATCCCACCGGACTGCCTGACCGGCATTCTCGCACTCGCCGATACGATGCCGGACCAGTTTTCATCGACGGCGCAGGATCTGGCGCGGGGCCGCCCGAGCGAGATCGACCACCTCAACGGCACCATCGTCCGCCGAGGTCAGGCCCTGAACGTGCCGACGCCCGTGAACCGTGTGCTGTACACTCTGATCAAGGCGTTGGATTCGAAGCAGCAGGCGGCGTGATCGCCAATACGGTCAAGGCGATCAACACCACGATCGGCAGCCCGATGCAGGCGAAGCTCAACTGGGCAACCCCTAAAGCTCCTATGAGTGCTCCCGCAGCAAAGGCGACGATGGCCGGAAGCAGGCGCACGAACCGCGCGCGCGTCTGACCCGGATTGCGAGCGGTCTTCAGGGCAAGGTCCGTCGCGTCGATCACGGCCTGGCTCACGCTCACGGTCATCACCGTGGTGGGCGCGAGATGGCCGAGCGACAGCCGGCCGATCGCGTTCTGCAGACCCATGGCCGCGACCGCGAGCATGCCGACGAGAAGTGCCGGTACCCCATCCGGTGCACCGATGGGCGACCACAGCGTGCCGCAAAGTCCGAACCCCGCGAGCAGAACCGCTTCGACGGCGAGCAGCCAGGGCAGCGCATCGGAGCCACGCCGCTCCAGGAGCAGCGAGAGGATACGCGCGGCCGCCACCGCTCCTATGAAGACCGGTAGCGCCAGGAGTTTCGCGAAGACGCCGGTGGAACTCGTGACCAGCTCGGCACCGATCAGGACGAAGTTTCCCGTGACGTGAGCCGTGAACAGGCCGGTCAGCGCGATAAAAGCCGCCGCATCGACGAAGCCGGCGACGAAGGCGAGGGCGGTTCCAGCGGAAGCGGGCCGGTCCTGGCCCTCTGCGACCCTAGTCGACATCGGACGAGAAGGTCACCGCGACCGGCATATGCGGATTGGCGTAGTAGTTCGGCCAGCGCTCGCAGAGGTAGAGGATCGTCACCATCAGCGCGGCCGCCGCCAGCAGCGCAGCGAGCCCTTCCGTGACGTAGCGCGCCCACTTGCCGAGCGCCTGGATGGCGACGCAGCCGCCGACGAAGATCGTGGCCATGACGACGGGGGCGGTCATCGCGAGGGGCTCGGTATCCGGTTCGAGAACGGCTTCGCTCCGACCTTTAGGACTGCCTTGCTCCAACCCGGTATGGATATCGGTTATCACGAAGCATGATGAGCAACCTGAACGTCGACCTGCTCCGCTCCTTCCTGGCCGTGGTCGAGAGTAGCAGCTTCACGGCGGCGGCCCAGGCGCTCGGCGTGCGGCAATCCACGGTGAGCGGGCACATCGCGCGGCTGGAGCAGGCTTTGGGGCGCTCCCTGCTCATGCGCGACACCCATCACGTCGCGCCGACGCCGGACGGCCAGGCCATGATCGGCTTCGCGCGCGACGTACTGGACTCGCATGACCGGCTGCGCGCCTTCTTCTCCCCGAGCGGCCTGCGCGGCCGAATCCGCCTCGGCGTCTCCGAGGATTACACCCTGTCGGCGCTGGCCCAGATCCTCGCGCGGTTCTCGAACCGCCACCCTTCCGTGGACGTGCAGCTCACGATCGGGCTGAGCCGGTCCCTCTACCAGGGCTACGATGCGGGCGAGCTGGACGTGATCTTCTGCAAGCGCCGGCGCGGCGACCCGCGCGGCGAACTGGCCTGGGCGGAACACCTGATCTGGGCGGGCCGTCCCGGCTACGTCCCCGATCCGGCTCTGCCGTTGCCGCTCGTCCTCTATCCGCCGCCTTCCATGAACCGCACCCTGGCGCTCGATGCCCTCGAAGCGGCGGGCCGCTCCTGGCGGATCGCCTGCACGAGCGGCAGCCTGATGGGGCTCCACGCGGCGGTCGTCGCAGGCCTCGGCATCGCGCCGCATTCGGCCAAGGTGATGCCATCGGGCCTGGCTCCCGTGCCGGAGACGGCAGGGTTGCCCGCACTCGGCGAGGTCGAGTTCGTGGTGCTCGGGCCGGGGCGCCACCACGTCGTCGCGACGGCCCTGCAGGAGACGATCCTGGCGAACACGGCGGAGCTGCAGGGCGTCTCGGGGGACTGAGCTTTGCGCCTCAGAATCCGTCTGAATCCCGCCTGTCGACGCTCGACAGCATCGCGCGGGCGGCGCCGTGGCGGATCTCTCCGGTCTCGCAGGTCCGGCAGATCGCGCCGACATACCAGCCGTCGATGACGGTCTCGGCGAAGAGCGCCGACTTGAAGCCCGGGCGTGCCTGGGTTTCCAGAACCCACCACTCGCGCGGCCCGATGGTTTCACGCTCCAGCGAGCGCCGCAGCGTGGCCTGCTCGCCGGTATTCTTCACGGCGGCGCGCAGTCGCGCGTAGCGCGACAGGGCCGTCGCGTAGAGGCCGGAGAGACGGCTGGCGTCGTCGTCGCCCTCCACGCGATCGTTTTTCAGGACGAAGGTGCAGGATTCCTGGCTGCGACGGCAGGATTCCGAATGGCAGACGATCTGCAGCCGGCGGTAGCCCTTGGTGTCGTATGCGACGGGTGCGGAGGCCTCGTCGTCGGCCTGCCAATCGGCCGGCAGCGTGGCGGCGATGCCGTGATCGAGATCGAGGCGGCTCGGCCTCGCCCCCTCGCCGACATGGGCCGTGGAGGCGGAGAGAAGCGCGGCGAGGATCGGTGCGGTTCTCATGTCGTCACCTTTCTGGGCAGACCGTGAGCCGCGGCCAGGGCCTCGATCCTGGCTATGGCCGGCGCATCCAGGATCGTCAGGGACAGGGGAATGGCGAGGCCGCGCGCCAGCGGCAGGAAGACGTGGGTCGAGGTGCGCTCGAATCCCTCGAACGAGGCCCAGCTGAACCGGGCCGTCGCACCGTCGTGCCGGGTGGCGATGCCGTCCTCGTCGATCGCGGCCTGGATCGTGCCGGGACGGGCCTGCTCGGCGAAGTGGCGCCCCCAGGCCTGGCTCGACCTTCGGCGCAGCGGCCTCTGCGCGAGCCAGAGCAGGCCGAGCAGCACGGCCACCGCCAAGGCAGGCATCCAGAACAGGTCGCCGAACATGTCGATGAAGAGCGGCAGCGCGACGTCGAGTGGCAGGCGATAGGGATCGACCACCCAGCCGAAAACGAAGAGCAGCGGAGCGATCAGGCTGAGGATCGCAAACAGGATCAGGAAGCCCTTCGCCCGCTGCCAGCGCGCCTTGGGCAATTCCTGGGCGCGCCATGTCACGGCGGCGTAATCGGCCGCGCCGAGCACGTAGCTCAGCCTTAGGGCATTGGCCCGGGCGGGTAGCTCGCCCTTGACCGAGGGTCTCGTGGTGTCCCCGATCAGCCCGCACCACGAGCGCAGCTCCCGGAGAAGGGCAGGGTCAAGCCCCCGCTTCGGGATCACCGTCGGCTCCTCGACGCGGCTCGCGACGAGGACGAGGCAGCGATCGCTCTCGGCGAGGCGGGCATACCAGTGCCAGGGCACGACACCCGACCGCACGCCCTCGTCGGAGGCGACGCCGTCCTCGTCGATGCGGTAGCGGATTCGGAGCGGCTGGCGAAAATCCGCGCGCAGGTCATTTCGGATGGCCCTGCGCAGGCGCCAGAGCCGCGTCGCCCAGGCCACCAGGGCGCCCGCCGTGATGATCCCGAGAAAGATCCCCGCCGGCATCAGCGACAGCTTTTCGAGATCCCCGAAGAACCCCGCGATGCTCCTGCGGCCGCCCGCCGTGGCATATTCCGAGACGATGCCGAGCAGGGTCAGGCCCCAGATCACCGGCAGGAAGACGGTGAGGATGCGTCTGCGCTGCCGCGCCTGCGCCTCCTCGTGAACGGCGAGGAGGGCATCGGCCCAATCGTCGAGCGTGATCTCGACCTCGAATTCGGGAAGCGACTGCGTCGGCGTCGTGACCGGCGCAGCTGCACGAATCGAGGGGACGACGCCCATTCCGGCTCCTTGGGTTCACGCCTCTGGCGAGGGGGCTCGTTTCCGCCGCCTGCGGCGCGCCAACATGTTCAGGCCCTCGACACCCGCCGAGAAAGCCATGGCGGTGTAGATGTAGCCCTTCGGCACATGCGCACCGAAGCCCTCGGCGATCAGCGTCATGCCGATCATGATCAAGAATCCGAGAGCCAGCATCACCACCGTCGGGTTGGCCGCGATGAAGCGCGAGAGCGGGTCGGCGGCGATCAGCATCACGGTGACGGCGGCGATCACCGCCACCACCATGATCGCGACGTGGTCGGTCATGCCCACGGCGGTGATGATCGAGTCGATCGAGAAGACGAGGTCGAGCACCAGGATCTGGCCGATCGCCGCGGCGAAGCCGAGCTGCGGACCCTTCTTCTCGTCGCCACCGCCATCGGGATCGACGCTGTGATGGATCTCCTTGGTGGCCTTCCAGAGCAGGAACAGGCCGCCGGCGACGAGGATCAGGTCACGCCAGGAGAAGGATTTTCCAAGAACCGAGAAGACCGGCTCGGTAAGGTGGACGATCCAGGCGACGGTCCCGAGCAGCCCGAGCCGCAGGATCAGCGCCAGGCCGATGCCGATGCGCCGCGCCTTCGCCTGCTGGTTCTCCGGCAGGCGGTTCGTCAGGATCGAGATGAAGATCAGGTTGTCGATGCCGAGCACCACCTCCATCACCACGAGCGTCGCGAGTGCGGCCCAGGCCGTGGGGTCGGAGAGTAGGGGTAGGATGTTGTCCACGCCGGATCGGTCCTTGTCCTGATGGGCTGTGTCAGCCGTGCCCGTGCTGGTGGTGCAGGTCGGGATAGTGCGGGTGCGCATGCCGCAGCGTCTGGTGGCGATGCCGGTGCGAGTGCGGTTCCGTCACCGGTCCATCGTGCTCGTGCTGGTGATGCTCGTCGTGCACGTGGACGTGCTCGTGCTCCATCACCTCGTGGGTGTGCTCATGCTCGTGGCGCTCCGCGAGATGCAGCCAGAGACCGAGGCCCATAAACGCTCCGGCCACGATGATCTGAATCGTCACCGACTCGTGCAGCAACGCGACGGCGATGACCGCTCCGATGAACGGCGCGAGTGAGAAATAGGCCCCCGTGCGGGCAGTCCCGAGATGGCGCAGCGCCAGCATGAACAGGACGAGGCTCACCCCGACGCCCAGGAAGCCGACGACGGCCGCTGCGCCGAGGGTCATCGGCGATGGCACGGCCGCGCCCAGCAGAAGCGCCAGTGTGACGTTCATGCCGCCTGCCGCCAGCCCCTTGATGGCGGCCGTGACCACCGGATCGGCACTGGACAGCTTGCGCGTCAGGTTGTTGTCGATGCCCCAGGCCAGACAGGCGGCTGCGATGAGAATCGCTCCGGAATCGAGCCTTACGCCCGTCCCGCTCCACGACAGCACGGCTGCCCCGGCCAGGATGGCGAACGCCCCGAGCATCAGCCGGCGATCGACGTTCTCGCGGCACGCCAGCCAAGCGATGAGCATGGTGGCGAGGCCTTCGAGATTGAGCAGCAGCGAACCGGTCGTGGCCGAGGTGCGGGCCAGCCCCAGCATCAGCAGCAACGGCCCGGCAAAGCCGCCGAACAAGACGACGGCGACGAGCCACGGCACGTCGTGGCGGCGAAGGGGAGCCTCCTGCGCCGGGATGCCGAGGATCGCTCGGCCGCCATGAACGAGGGACAAGCCGATCCCCGCACCGAGGTAGAGCAGCCCCGCCAGAAGTTGCGGCGACACGTCGCCGAGCAGAAGCTTGGCGAAGGGTGCCGATGCTCCGAACAGGACGGCAGACGAGAGCGCCAGAGGCACTCCAGGCCAGAGATGCGCGTGAGAATGGGCCCGCTCGGTCATGCGGTTCGGTCACATGAAAGCGAAGCGGGGGGCTCTCGGCTGCTGCTCATGGTTCAGAACGGCATCCGGAAGCGAACCGCCGTCGACGGCCTTTCATCCTGAGGTGGCGCGAAGATCCGCACGGCTTTCGGCATCACCTTGAAATGGGCGGGCGTGTGCGTGGCGAGTTCGCCATCGGTGTTCACCGGCCGGGGTTTGCGCGTCCGCAGCACGATCTCGGTGGTGGAGAAGGCGCGCACGTCGGTGGCCTGGCCGTGCGTGCCGCGACGCAGAGCCGGCAGAAGGGCGATCAGCCGCCACCAATGATCGACTTCGAGGCTGTAGAAATCGAGCTTGCCGTCGTCGACGGTGGCGTCCTCCGACACCGTCATGCCGCCGCCATAGTGCCGGCCGTTGCCGACGGAGGCCTGGATCGTGGTCACCCGCTCCACCGTGCCGTCATGCTCGATGGTGATCGAGAAGGGCCGCGCCCGACGCAGGAGGCGGAAGGCGGCGATGGCGTAGCCGAGCGTGCCCCAGGTCTTCTTAGCTTCCGCCGTGAGTTCTCCGGCGAGATCGGCGGAGAAGCCGATGCTGGCGACGTTGAAATAATAGTGGCCGTTGACCCAGCCGAGATCGACGGGCTGCGGATCGCGCGTGGCGATGACCTGCGCCGCCGCCAATGGGTCGAGGGGCAACCCGAGCGATCGGGCGAGATCGTTAGCGGTCCCGAGCGGCAGGATGCCGAGGGGCAGCCCGGTCTCGATCAGGGCGGCCGCAGCCGCGTTCAGCGTACCGTCACCGCCGCCAAGGATGATCAGGTCGCAATCCTTGGCATGACGGACGATGGCGGCGCTGCAATCGGCCTGGGTGCCCTCGAGGCCCGCTGGCTCGACCGGTTCGATACCGCCGCTGCGCAGGCCATCTCGGATGGCGCCGAGGGGCACGCTCCCGTTGCGAGCGCGCGGATTGACCATCATCAGGGCGCGGCGCGGACGCGCGCTCGCATCGGTCATGCGAGACCCATGGCATGGACGAGGGATGAGACCAACGGATCGGCAGCCTGGATGCGCGGCGTGAGCGCGAGGCGCGAGGGGGCCCGACATCACGGTCAACGCCTCGACCGCCAGAGGGGCCCGGACCCATCTCCTACAACGTGGGGATGCTCGGGCCTGCGGCAAGGCCGCGGATCGTGGAACCTTGTCGACCAGGTCGAGAGTTGGAGGCGGAAGTGATCCCTCGCCTGTCACTGCGGCACGGCTTACATGCCTGACGTCACGATGATGCGGCCAAGCCTCGGTAACGCCATGCGCCTCTGCTCGATTCTGGCTGCGTCCTGCCTGACTGGTCTGCTGATGGCGCAGAGTCCGGCGAGTGCCGAACCGGCCTCCGGCTGGGTCGATCCTCCAGCGAAGGAGGCACTGACGCCGTCGGCCCGCTACCCGCATCGCTCGACCGAGAAGAGCCAGCGCCCGATGGCTGCACCTTCCGAGATCAGCACTGTTCCCGATCCGCGCTTCACGGATCGGGCGGCACAGGCGCAGAGGCTGGCGGGCGACTATCTCGACAGCGTCTCTTCCCGGAACGACGCCATGCTCACTTCGGCCCCGCGCTTCTACGGTGAGCGGGTGCTCTTCCATGGCCGGACCATGAGCCTCGCCGCGCTGATGGCCGAGAAGCGTCGCTTCGTCCGGCGCTGGCCGGAGCGGCGCTATCGGCTGCAGGAGGGCGCCACTCGCACGGCCTGCGACGCGGCGCGCGCCAGCTGCGTCGTGCGTACCCTCTTCGGCTTCCAGGCCGGGAGCCCGGCACGGGGCGCCCGATCGCAGGGCTTGTCGGAACTGACGCTGACCGTCAGCTTCGCGGGCGAGCGCCCGGTGATCGTCTCGGAGACGAGCCGTGTGCTGCGCCGTGGCAGCCTCGCTCTCGGTCCGGCCGAGCGTCGGGGCGGGGCCTGAGCGGCTCTTGGAGACGATGACGGGATGACGGCCGAAGCTGCCGATACGGTGCAGGAAGAGGTAAAGCGCATGGGCGGCGATCCGTCGCCGAAGCGTGGGCTCTCTCCGGATGACGACGATCGGCTGCGCGGCCTGATCCGAACGGAGCTCGAGCGCCAACACGCCATGCCGTTGGCCCGGCGAACTCTGGAACTCCTCGCCGAAGCCGAATTGGAGCCGACCTTCGAGGAGCCGGGCTACCGGGTGATCGACCGCGACGGCGAGACGCGCCTTCTCCGGGATAGCGATGCCGGAATGGACGAGGGTGGCGACGTCACTGCGCCCATGACGCTGCGTGGTCTCGTGGCCGAGCTGCGCGAGCGCCATCCTGACCTGTTCGCGACGCCGCCCGAACCGGAGACGGTCGATCCGGTCCCTCCTCCGCCGCCCGAGCCGGAGCACCACGCGCTGGCCGATGTGAAGGCCGCTGGCGCGCGCTTCGTCGAGACGCAATCGGCCCTGGCGAAATCCCTGGCGACGAACTCCGCCGAGCGCGGCCGCACTCTGGCCAACGCCGCTGGCGGACGCTTCGAGACCTGGCGCCGCCGACTTGGCGAGCGTTTCAAGACGAAGCCGACGACGGCTCCGGTCGCGAGGGCGATGGAAGAGGCTCCGGCGGAGGCCAAGCCGGACTTCATCCCGGTCGGTCCCTCGGCCGAGCCGAAGGGCGAGAGCGCTCTCGCCAGCCTCGGCAGGCGCGGCCGCGACCTCCTTCCGGTGATCGATCGGCATGCTTTCGATCTGCACCGCGTGGCCTTCCTCGGCCTCGCCACGGCCACGGCGCTGGTGGTCGGGCTGGTGGTGCTCACCACCCTGCAGCGCGGTCAGGAGGTGCCGAGTGCGCCGCCGCCGGTGGTGCAGAACCAGGAGCCGCCGAAACCGGCTGCCGAGACACGTAACGATACCGCCTCGCGCGCGCCGGAGCCGAAGCCGGCCGCCCCCGAGCCGGCCCCGGAGGATGCCGAGGCGGCGCCCGTCGAGGAGCCGCCCCGCAACCCGGGCGATCTCGCCGGAGTGCCCCAGGTGATCGACACCGCGACCTTGAAGCTCTCGGGCAAGGTCATCCATCTGTTCGGCGTCGAGTGGGTACGCGGCGGCCAGGCCGACGAGCTGGCGAAATACATTCGCGGGCGCCCCATCACCTGCCGCCCGGCGCAAGGGTCGAGTGCTTTCCTCTGCACCATAGAGGGGCGCGACCTCTCGGAGGTCGTGCTGTTCAACGGCGGCGGCCGTGCCTCTTCTGAGGCCTCTCCCGATCTCGTCGCGGCCGAAGACCACGCCCGCAGCGAGCGGCTCGGGGTGTGGAAGCGGTAGGGCGCCCTTCTTACTCATCCCCCTCAAGATGAGTGGGATCGGGAGCCGTCGGCCGCGCGAAATCTACACGAACCTCGCTCTCGATTTAGCGGAGATTAACCAAAACAGCGCTCAATGGCTGGCAGTTAAGGTTGATGTTTCCCTGACGGAAGAGTTGGCCGGTCCAGCCAGCGGGTCTGCCCTCACGGGCGACGCGACGGCCAAGCGGCCTCCGTGCGGGATACGCGTATCCGAGTACCGCCTGCATGATCGACGACGCGTACCCGTCCGGCCGCTCTGCCCGCCGCCCTCGTCGCCGCCGGTTTCGCGCCGACCTTCTCGCCATGACTGCCGCCGCGGCGATCCTCGTTGGCGCCCTGCCCCGGTTCTCGAACAGGCCCGACCCGGCTCCCGCTCCCGAGTCTGCCATGCCCGAGCCGGTGGCCACCTCTTCCATCGCCACTTCGCCCCAGCGGAATGCCTGGATGTTCGATCCGGCTCCGGTCCTCGGGCGGCGTGCCCAGGCCTTGCGCGCCGTGGCGACGTTGAACTCGGCCTTCGAACCCGTCGCCGTGCCGAAACCGGCGGCTGTCGCGGCGCTGATCGAGCGCGAACCGGTGCAGGCGCCGCGTCCTCAGGTCTCGCAGTCTCAAATCCAGCGGACGGCCCTGCTGTCTCCGCCGGTGGCGGCTCAGACCATCCCGCTGCCGATACGGCGGCCCTCCGACCTGATGGCCGTGCCGACCCCGGCCGTGGCTCGGCTCGCCGAGCGTACGGCGATGCCGCGCGCCAGGGTGGCGGCCCAGCGGAACGAGGAGGCCGAGCGGTCTTTCTTCGACACGGTGTTTGGCGCCAAGCCCGCCACCGAGGAGCAGCAGGCCCTGGCCTATGCCGGCGTCGACGCGGGCAGCCTCGGCTCGAACCCCCGCAGTTCCCCTGCGGTCCAAGCCGGCGGCGGCACGGCCGTCTACGACATCAGTGCGGGCCGGGTGACGCTGCCCAGCGGCGAAGTGCTGGAAGCCCATTCCGGCCTCGGCTCCAGCTTCGACAACCCGCGCGACGTCCACTTGCGGATGCGTGGCTCGACGCCGCCCGGCACCTACGACCTCACCGAGCGCGAGGCGTTGTTCCACGGTGTGCGGGCTTTGCGCCTGAATCCGATCGGTGGCGCCGGAGCGATCCATAACCGCAACGGCCTGCTCACCCACACCTACATGCTTGGACCCAGCGGCGCCTCGAACGGCTGCATCTCGTTCCGCAACTACCCGCGCTTCCTGAAGGCCTATCTCAGCGGTGAGGTTCGTCGGGTGGTGGTGGTGGCCGGCGCCAAGGGGGACAGGACGCCGAGCTTCGCTAGCCGGCTGTTTGGAGCCAGCGCCTCGGCGGAATGAGGCCGGGGCACGGGCACCGGGGCACCATCCGGATCGTCCGTCTTCGTCATCTGGCGGCCTTGCCGGTTTCGGCTGCGGGCTCGTGCAGGTTCGGCAGGAGCATCGTCAGGATGCCGAGCGCCGGAAGGAACGAGCAGATCGAGAAGACGAAGGAGATCCCCTTCCAGTCCGCCAGCGTTCCGAGCATCGCCGCGCCGATGCCTCCGATGCCGAAGATGAAGCCGAAGAACAGGCCCGAGACCATGCCCACGCGCCCGGGCATCAACTCCTGGCCATAGACCACGATGGCCGGGAAGGCCGAGGAGATCACGAAGCCGATCACCACGCTGAGCGCGATCGTCGGCGCCAGCCCGGCAAAGGGCAGCGCCACGGAGAACGGCAGGACGCCGAGGATCGAGACCCAGATCACGAGCTTGCGGCCGACTCTGTCGCCGATCGGACCGCCGGCGATCGTCCCGGCCGCGACGGCGGCGAAGAACACGAACTGGCAGATCTGCGCCGACTTCGTCGAAAGGCCGAACCGCTCGATCAGGTAGAAGGTGTAGTAGCTCGTGAAGCTCGCCAGGTAGATATACTTCGAAAACAATAGCGCGATCAGGACGGCGATGGCCTTCGACACCTGCCTGCGCGACAACGTGGCGTGACGGCTGGGAGCCGCGCCTGCGGTGCGGTTCGTGCGGACATTGACGCGATACCAGTGTCCGAGCCCGCTCAGGATAACGATGCCGCCGATCGCGGCGAGCGCGAACCAGGCCAGACCGCTCTGGCCCCGCGGCAGAACGACGAAGGCCGCGGCGAGCGGACCCAGAGCCGAGCCGAAATTGCCGCCGACCTGGAACAGCGACTGGGCCAGCCCGTGCGATCCGCCCGAGGCCAGGCGGGCGATGCGCGACGATTCCGGATGGAAGATCGACGAGCCGATGCCGAGCAGCATGCCGCCGACGAGCAGCAACGCGTAGCTCGGTGCGAAGGCGAGCGTCAGCAGCCCTGCCATCGACGAGGCCATGCCGAACGGCAGCGAGTACGGCATCGGTCGCCGGTCGGTGAAGTGCCCGATGAAGGGCTGCAGGATCGACGCGGTCATCTGATAGACGAAGGTCAAGAGGCCGACCTGGGCGAAGCTGAGATCGAAGCCACCCTGCAGGATCGGATAGACGGCCGGCAGCAGCGCCTGCAGCATGTCGTTCAGCAGATGGCAGATACTTGCCGCGACCAGCACGGGAAACACCGTTCGCGCGCGGTTCGGCGCGAGGGGCATGGCGGCGACGGACACGGCTGACCTCTGATGTCGTCTCTCGCGGCCTCTTTGCGGGCGGCGCGGCGGCAGGGTAGGAAGCGCCAGTGCGGCCTGCCACCAGGGTTGGGCCTGTTTCATACGCGAGTGGGCCAGCGTGCCGTCTCTGCCCATCGACGCGGTCGACCATCTGCCCCGGCCGATCATTGCGCTCGGGCGGAGCTACCCGGACGGGCACGTGATCGAGCCTCATCGGCATCGGCGCGGTCAGCTGATCTCGGGTGCCACGGGCGTGATCGTGCTCGCGACATCAGAAGGCCGATGGGTGATGCCGCCGCAGCGCGGCATGTGGATCCCGCCGGCCGTGGA
Organism: Methylobacterium brachythecii; assembly: GCF_014196345.1. Taxonomy (GTDB): domain Bacteria; phylum Pseudomonadota; class Alphaproteobacteria; order Rhizobiales; family Beijerinckiaceae; genus Methylobacterium; species Methylobacterium brachythecii. Next base: position 178,928 of record NZ_JACIDN010000001.1, read on the forward strand.
GCACCGGGTCCATACGGTGGGCGCGGTCAGCATGCAGAGCCTCTACCTGGAGCCGGAGGCCGTCCCGGACCTGCCCGCGCATTGCCAAGTCGTCGGCATCTCGCCGTTCCTGCGCGCCCTGATGAGCGAGGCCCTGGAACTGCCGCTCGCATACGATCTCACCGGCCGCTCGGGAGCTCTGATGGAGCTAATCGGGCACGAGATGCGACGGTTGCCGAGCCTGCCGCTGTCGCTCCCCTATCCGGCGCATGGTGCCCTGGCGGCGCGCTGCCGGCTTTTCGTCCAGAGGCCGGAGATCCACGAGACGATCGACGACTGGAGCGGATCGCTCGGCATGAGCCGGCGTGGATTCACGCGGCTGTTCCGGCGCGAGACCGGCCTCAGCTTCGTCGCCTGGCGGCAGCAGGCCTGCCTGCTCAGCGCGATGCCCAGGCTCGCGGCGGGCGAGGCGGTGACGACGGTGGCAATGGACCTCGGCTACGAGAACCCCGCTGCCTTCACCATCATGTTCAAGCGGGCCTTTGGACGTTCGCCGTTGGCCTATCTCGGGCTCAGGAATGGGGCGCCTGCTGCCGCTCTCCGGGGAGCGTGAGGTGGCCGCGTCTTTAACGGTTGGTTAAGCATAATTCTCAACAGACCGTAAAGGATTGCCATCGCCGAAACCGGGCTGTGATGAAGACCGTCGATCTGCTCAAATCCGCCTCGAATACCCTGGCGGCTGGCCGCAGGATCACGACCGGGCAGCTCCACACGGCCTTTGAAAACATCGCCAACGCGAATTCCGCCGCGAAGACCCAGGGTGCTGAACCCTATGCGCGAAAAATCGCCGTCTTCGGCCTCGTCGTGCCGGATAGCGACAAGGATTCGGTCGGCCGGGTGGTGCGCGACCACAGCGCGTTCCGCACCCGGTACGATCCAGGCAGTGCGGGCGCCGACCAGAGCGGCTACGTCAAGCTGCCGAACGTCAACACCACCCTGGAATTCATGAACGTCCAGTCGCTGGCGCGTGCCTACGAGATGAACATGAACGCCTCCGATGCCATCGACAAATCCGCCAAGGCGACGCTGGATCTGTTGAAGTAGGCTGAGTGCCGATCGCCCGGGACGAGGCCTCCGCTCGCGTCATCCAGCGTTCGTTTTCGCGAGGGCCGCCAGAAGCGACGGCGCGGCCGCGATCAGCGCATCCGAGCCCTGCGCATCCGCCGACTGGATCGCCCTCGCGACGGCGACGATGCCGATCATCGCCGCTGCGATCACGTGGCTCGTCTGGGCCTGGGGCGCTTCGCCGTCCCGGTCGAGCGCCTGCGCGATCGTGGCGCTCAAGCGATCGAAGGATCGCGCGAAATGCTCGCGCAGATCATCGGATTGCCGGGCGGCCTCGCTGGCGGAGGCGAGCATCGGGCAGCACTGGGCGTGATTGTCGCGCTGACGGGCCGAGACATAGAAGTCGAGGATCTGATCGAGGCTCGGCGCCGCGCCGAGCGCAGCCTGCATCGATGCCTCGCTCTGGGTCTCGCCGCTGCCGAACGCGGCTGCCACGAGCCCGTCCCGTGAGCCGAAGCGCGAATAGAGCGCGCCATGCGTCATCCCCGCTTCTCGGCTCAGCTCTGCGACGCCCACCCCGTCCATGCCACGTTCGCGAAACAGACGGCCGGCGACCTGGGCAAGCCGGTCGCGGTTCTGCAGGGCCTGCTCGCGCGATACCCGAGCCATGCCGATCTCCTGGCTTTTAGATTGCGGTCATTATCAATGTGGTTATGATGATGATCGCAATCATTGGCCGACACTGCAATGGGTGTCCGAGCGGGAGCGGGATCATGGCATCGGGCATTGTTCGGCGGCTGATGACGCGTCACGGCGCCTCGACTTTCCGAGGGCGGTCGCGTCGTTCGGCCGCTCTGGTGACTTTCGCCGTACTGCTCTCGGCAGGTGGGACCGGGGCGGCCGAATCCACCAAACCTGTCGCTCCCGCGCTCGAGCAGAGGGAAACGGACGCCACCTACAATAGCTATCGCCTGCGCAGCGGCGAGGCGATCGAGCAGCTCAGGCTTCACTACGCCACCCTCGGCTCGCCCCATCGCAACGCCGCCGGCGAGATCGACAACGCCGTGCTGGTGCTGCACTGGACCGGCAATAGCGGCGCCTCGCTCCTGACCCCGGAATACAAGGCTTCGCTCTTCGCCGCCGGCAAGCCGCTCGATGCGAGCCGTTACTACCTGATCTTCCCGGACAATCTCGGCCATGGCCGTTCGACCAAGCCGAGCGACGGCCTGCGCAACCGCTTCCCCCGCTACGGCTACGGCGACATCGTCGACGTCCAGCACAGGCTCGTCACCGAGACGCTCGGCATCAGGCGCCTCCACGCCATCCTCGGCATGTCCATGGGCGGGATGAATGCCTGGCAATGGGCCGAGGCCTATCCGGATCAGGTCGGGGCGATCATGCCGGTGGTGGCGCTGCCGGTGCCGATCTCGGGCCGTAACCTGTTGTGGCGGCGCATGGCGGCGGAGAACATCCGCAACGACCCCGAGTGGAAGGCCAACGCCTATACCGGCCCGACGCGGGGTTATGCGGTCGCCCAACAATTCATCCGGCTGATGATCGACGGCGTGCCGCACTTCCAGACGACGATCCCGACGGTCACGGCCGCCGATGCCTTCATCGCGGGAATCGCCAAGCCAACCCCGTCGGCGGACCCGAACGACATCCTCTACTCGCTCGAATCCTCGCAGGATTACGACCCGCGACCGGGCTTCTCGGCGCTCCGGATGAAAGTCTTCGCCCTGAATTTCGAGGACGACGAGTTCAACCCCGACCGGCTCCAGATCCTCCAGCAGGCCGTGAAGACGCTGCCGAATGCCCGCTTCGTCGTCCAGGCCGGCAGTCCAGACTCGTATGGTCATCTGACCATGGCGCATCCCGCACTCTGGGCTGGGCATGTCGGGGCGTTCATGGACTGGATCGAGGGCCGGCCAAATAAGGCTGGTTCCCACTGAGTCAGCCTTGCCGCTGCGGAGCCCGGCGTCCTCTCTTTTCCACTTGGCACCGTCCCAGTGGGCCCAGTGGCGCGTTCGTTGCCTCATCCATGTTCGGCGACACGTTCACGGCGGTGTTATCATCCTCGCATAAGGCGCGCGGAGCCGATGTCGCCGTGACGACGACGGGTGGACGGAGGAACTGCGATGAGCCGGAAGACCGAGACGAGGCATGGCGGTGCCGTGGATGACGGCGTCCAACTGAGCCGGCGGAAGTTTCTGGAATTCGCCTCCGCGAGCCCCCTCCTCGCGCCGCAAATCGCCTCGACGATCGCCGGCCTGTCCGTGCTCGGCACATCGGAGGCATTGGCCCAGAGCTACGACGTCCTGCGCGCGGCGCCGGTCATGAACGGCGATCTCATCGCCAATCCGTCCCAGGCCCTGAACGTGTTCGATTTCGAGCCGGTGGCGAAGAACGCGCTTCCGCCGGCCCATTACGGCTATCTCGCCAGCGGCGTCGATGCCGACAAGACCCTCCAGGCCAACCGCGACGGTTTCGACAAGATCGCCATCCGCACCCGTCGCCTGATCGACGTGCGCAAGATCGACACCTCCGTGAAAATCTTCGGCGAGACCTGGGGGAGCCCGATCGCGCTGGCGCCCGTCAGCAGCGTCGGTGCCTTCAATTCCGAGGCCGAGGCGGCCGCGGCCCGGGCCTGCAAGGCCAAGGGTCACCAGATGATCCTCTCGACCGTGGGCAGCACCTCGATCGAGGATTGTATCAAGGAGCGCGGCGCGCCGATCTGGTACATGCTCTACCCGACCGACGACTGGGCCGTGACCCAGCTTCTGGTGGCGCGGGCAGAGATGGCCGGTGCCCCGGCGATCGTCCTGACCGTCGACCGCCAGGGCGGCCGCAACACCGAGACCCTGTTCCGCGACCGACGCGGCGACACCCGGACCTGCACGGATTGCCATACGCCCGGCTTCGCCAACGAGGTCAGCCGCAAGCCGATGTTCGACAACATCGACGTGTCGAAGGTGACCAACCTCTACGGCACCGGCATGACCTGGGACTACGTCAAGCGCCTGCGCAGCATCGTGAAGGGCAAGCTCGTCCTCAAGGGCATCGTCACGCACGAGGACGCCAAGACCGCCCTCGATTATGGTGTCGACGCGATCATCGTCTCGAACCACGGTGGCCGTGCCGAGGAGAGCCTGCAATCGACCATCGGCGTGCTGCCCGAGATCGTCACGGCGGTGAACGGCAAGATCCCGGTGCTCATCGACGGCGGCTTCAGGCGCGGCACCGACGTGCTCAAGGCGCTGGCGCTGGGCGCGACCGCCGTCTGCATCGGCCGCCCCTATATCTGGGGTCTCGCTGCCTTCGGCCAGCCGGGCGTGGAGATGGTGCTTACCCTCATGCAGCGCGAGTTCGAGACCATCATGCGACAGGTTGGCGCGACGAAGCTCGCGGAGATCAACGGCGCCTCCGTCACGCGGGTGTGAACCAGCGGCGGGAACCGCGGGCGGTCTCGGCGCTTCGGGTTCGGCGGTGAGCGAACCGCGATGTCGAGTGAGTCTGCCATGCGATATGCCACGCCGTTGCTGATCGCCGTGATGCTCGCTGCATCGGGCGTTTCGTCCGATGCGGAAGAGGCGAGGTCGGGACGAGGACCCGTTCCTTCCGGCGCATCGCTTCAGGATGCGGCCGTCCAGCTGGCTCACCTCTACGACGAGCTCTACGGTCAGAAGAACTTCGCCGAGATGTCGAACCTCTATGCCGAGGACGGCACGCTCGTCTCGCCGAGCGGCAAGATCGTCAGGGGGCATGACGACCTGCTGGGCTATTACCGCCAGCGCTTCGCTTCCGGTGCGTCCGGTCACAAGATCACGGTGTTGGAAACGCACGCGATCGGTGATGCAGGCTACAGCATCTCCGATTTCTCGGTCTCGGTGCCGACGAAGGCGAATGCCTCCGAGACGCATTAGGAGCACGGCCACATCGCGGCGGTCTACAGCCACAATGCGACCGGCTGGCACTATCGCCTCGTCCAGCCCAGCGTGACCCCCGAGCACGGCCACTAGAGCAGGCTGCGAAAAAGTGGAGACGGTTTTTCGCTGAAAGCCTGCTCTCACTTTTTGAATCGATCATGTTTTCTGTGTTTTGACTGATTCAGGCAAAACACAGCATGATCTTGGGGGTCGAGCGGCCCTACTGCACGCGCTGGGCCAGCACCTTGTCGATACGGCGGCCGTCCATGTCGACGACCTCCAGTCGCCAACCCTGACTGTCGACGAAATCGCCCTCGGACGGGATGCGGCCGAGTTCGACGATGACGAAGCCGGCGAGCGTGGAGAAGTCGCCGGTTCGCGGGCGATCGGAGAAGCCGAGGCGCTCGAAGGCCTCGCCGGCCGGCATCATGCCGTCGATGAGCAGCGAGCCGTCCTCGCGCTCCACCACCATGGCCTCCTCGCCGGGATCGGGAATCTCGCCGGCCATGGCTTCGAGGAGGTCCGTCTGGGTGACGATCCCCTCCAGGCTGCCGTATTCGTCCACCACGATCGCCATGCGCACCGGCTTCGTGCGAAACGCCTCCAGCACCTTGAGGATGGCGAGGCCCTCGTGAACCACGATAGGCTCGCGCATCGCCGCTTCCACGCGTAGGGGCTTGCCATCGAGGAACTGGTCGAGCAGGTCCTGCTTTCTCAGCACGCCAACCACGTGATCGATCTGGCCGCGGCTGACGACGATCTGCTCGTGGCGGCACTCGCGGATCGCCTTCACGATTTCGTCCTGATCGTCATCGAGATCGACCCAGTCGACCTCGTTCCTCGGCGTGACGATCTCGCGAATGCGGCGGTCGCCGAGCGCCAGGATGCGGGCCACCGCATCCTCCTGCGCCTCGTGCAGGAAGCCGGCCTCCTGGCTCGCCGTGACGAGGAGGCTGAGCTCGGCGGGCGAGGGCAGGTTCTCCTCGCCCGAGCCCGGCTTGAGGCCCATCAGCCGCAACACGCCGTTGCCGAGCCCGTTCAGGAACAGGATGGCCGGGCGGAAGATGGCCAGGAACAGCGAGAGCGGCCGCACGATCGCCAGCGCCGTGCGCTCGCTGCGCTGGAGCGCCAGGCTCTTGGGTGCCAGCTCGCCGAGCACGATGTGAAGCGCCGTGATCACCACGAAGGCGATAGCCACTGCGAAGGTGTGCGCGCCGATGCCGGCGAATTTCTCGGGCAGCCACGCGAAGAGCGGCTCGATCAGATGGGAGAGCGCCGGCTCGCCGACCCAGCCGAGGGCTAGAGAGGAGATGGTGATGCCGAGCTGCGTCGCGGCGAGATGCGCATCGAGCCGGTCAGTCGCCCGCTGCAGGGCGGCCGCGTTGAGCCGCCGCTCGTTGACGAGTTCCGCCACGCGGGAGCGCCGAACGGCGACGAGGGAGAACTCCGCCGCGACGAAGAACCCGTTGGCGAGGACGAGTGCCAGGACCGCCAGCAGCCCGAACCCCGTAGACCAGCCGTCGCTGAAAATCGTGTCCTCCGAGGCGTCCCGCCGCGAGAGTGCGACCACTGCCGCTTAGAGCAGGTCGCGGAAAAGTGGTAGCGGCTTGCGCGCCGCCCCGCCATCGTCGCGCAGCGAAGGCTCCGATGAGCCGGCTCAGTTCGCTCCGGAGAAGCGGTAAGTCAGGCCGGCGGTGACGAGCTGGCCTTCGCTGCGGAAGACGGCGTTGGCGGTATGGCCGAGCTGGCCGGGGCCGCCGGGACCGAAATACGGACCCATCCCATTCACCGACACGGTGCGGTTGCCGAGATCGTAGCGCAGATATTCGAGCTTGAAGGCGAGCTGGCCCGGCATCAGGCCGCCCGGCGCCATCCACTCGATCCCGCCGCCATAGACGTATCCCGTCTCGATCCCGCTGTGTCTGCCGCCGTCGTAGATCCCGCTATAGGCGCTGTTGGAGATCGTGGTCCGGGCCGAGAGTCCGACATGGCCGTAGGCGAGGCCGCCGGTGCCGTAGACCAGCACGGGACCGAGCCCATAGCCGAGCCGGCCGCGCAGGGTGCCGAGGAAGTCGAGCGACTGGTGAGCCGCGAGGCTGATGTCGTTGCCACCGAAGGAGAAGGCTGCGGTTTGGTCGCGTTGCTGCTCGGTGTAGAGCGCATCCGTCACGACGCCGACCACGAGGCCGGAGTCCACCACCGGCTGCAAGTCGTAGCCGAGGCCGCCACGCAGCACGAACGAGTTCGACGGCATGTTGACCCGGCCGACATTGCCGACGTCGATCAACATTTGCTCCAGCGCATTGGTACCGGTGGTCTTGAGATGCTGGCTGCCCGTGCGGGTGTAGCCGGCATCGAGATCGACATGGAACCCGGCCCAAACCGGCACGGGGGCCGGCGGCGGCAGGTCCACCATCGGCGGCAGGGACGAGCGCAGAGGCAGGTCGGCCGCCCAGGCCTGCCCGAAGGCCGGCACGATCGCCAGGGCGACGCCGAACCTGACAGCCGAGCGGAGGATGGAGCATGTCGCCATGCCCGGATTGTGAGGCGCTATGCTTAACGCAGGTTTACTGCAGCGATCCGAAAAGGCCGTTCAGCGACCCGAAGCCCGGATTTTCGCGAGAACCGTCGCGGTGAGCTGTCGAGGGCCATGCGCGGACCCAGGCAATCATGGTGACCGGGATCGGTGGCATTCGTCGTAAAAGCGATCTTAACCAACCGGCCCCAGGATCGCTCCGAGGACGCAGCCGTTCGCGTCGCGCGGGGAGTGGTTCCATGGCTAAGATCCAGCTCGATGCGAGGACCGAAGCGCCTCCGCTGCGCGCCGACGTTCCGCCGCTGAGTGCCGGGACCCGCCGTCACCTCGGCAAGACCCTGCGCTCCCATTTCGCCGCTACCCTCGCCGAGCCGGTCAGCGAACGGCTCGAAGCACTCCTCGCCAAGCTGCAGGCTCCGCCGCGCTGACTTTTTCCACGCTCGGTTAGGAACGATGAAGGCCACCATGATCTCGGGGATCGGGCGGCCATTTTCATTGCACCGATGAGCGTTGAAGGCGCGTGATGGCGAGCGCGTCGCGACAGTGCGAGCGCGTTTGGCGACAATCAGTCGAAGGCGACGGCGACGAGGGAGAAGAGCCCGGCGAGGGCCAGATTGCCGGCGAGGACGAGAACGATGACCGTCATGAGGAGATCGGACGCTTTGCGAAGGAATCGGGAGGCGGTGTGTAGCGGGTCGCGCGGGCCGGTGCTGCCACGCTTGCGCATCACGGGTCCCGAAACCGGCACTGGCTTTGGGTGCGATGCAACGAGGTCACGGTGTCCGTCGCGTACCGACCACACTGGGCGCGCAATGCTTGCCCGGAGCTGAATACTTCGAGGTGGGGGCGCGATTCGTCTCATAATCGTTACAATTGCGTTGAGGCATACGTTTCGCGGCCCGCCCCAGGGCTGCGGAGGGCGCCCGGCATGATCTCGGTCAGCGAAGTGGTTCTCACGGCAGCAGGATTTCTGGGAATCGGCATGGCCGGCGTCGCCGAGCGTCCCGCTCCGGTGACGGAAACCGCAGTCACCGACGAAGACGCCCCGCCCTCTACCATGAGCCTGCTGTCGCCGGGCGAGCCGTATTTCGAGGCGGTGGCGGCGGAACTGCGCAAGAGCGGCCATCTCGACGGCTGACGCCTCTTCCGCTCCCCCAAGCCATGCCTTAAGCCCGCGCGAACTCCCCCAAGACACCCGCGGACGGCATGATACGCCTCGACAAGATCGGCAAGCAGAACGGCCGTCAGATCGTCTTCATCGAGGCCTCGGCCGCGCTGCAGAAGGGCGAGAAGGCCGGCCTCGTCGGCCCGAACGGCGCCGGTAAGACCACCCTTTTCCGGCTGCTCACCGGCCAGGAGGAGCCCGACGAGGGCCAGGTCGCCTCCGAGCGCGGCACCACGATCGGCTATTTCAGCCAGGATGTCGGCGAGATGGCCGGCCGCTCCGTCGTCTCCGAGGTTATGGCCGGTGCCGGCGCCGTGAGCGATGTCGGGGCCGAACTGAAGCTCGTCGAAGCCGATCTCGCCGACCCCGACAAGGCCGACGAGATGGAGGCCATCATCGAGCGCTACGGCGAGATCCAGTCGCGCTTCGAGGAGCTCGGTGGCTACGCGCTGGAGGGCAAGGCCTACGAGGTGCTCTCCGGCCTCGGCTTCTCCCAGGAGATGATGGACGGCGACGTCGGCAAGCTCTCGGGCGGCTGGAAGATGCGCGTGGCGCTTGCCCGCATCTTGCTCATGAACCCCGACGTCATGCTGCTCGACGAGCCGTCGAACCATCTGGATCTCGAAAGCCTGATCTGGCTCGAAGACTTCCTGAAGAACTACGACGGCGCGCTGCTGATGACCTCGCACGATCGCGAGTTCATGAACCGCATCGTCGGCAAGGTCATCGAGATCGATGGCGGCCAGCTCACCACCTATTCGGGCGATTACGGCTTCTACGAGCAGCAGCGCGCGCAGAACGAGAGCCAGCAGCAGGCGCAGTTCGAGCGCCAACAGGCGATGCTGGCGAAGGAAATCAAGTTCATCGAGCGATTCAAGGCGCGCGCCTCACACGCCGCTCAAGTCCAAAGTCGTGTGAAAAAACTCGACAAGATCGAGCGGGTGGAGCCGCCGAAGCGCCGCCAGAGCGTGGCCTTCGAGTTCCAGCCCGCCCCGCGATCCGGCGACGACGTCGTCATGATCAAGAACGTGCACAAGAGCTACGGCAGCCGGACGATCTACGAGGGGCTGGACTTCTCGATCCGGAGGCGGGAGCGCTGGTGCGTGATGGGCATCAACGGCGCCGGCAAGTCGACGCTCCTGAAGCTCGTCACCGGCACTGCCGCGCCCGATGCCGGCACGGTCACGGTCGGCGGCAGCGTGAAGCTCGGCTACTTCGCCCAGCACGCCATGGACCTGCTCGACGGCGACCTCACCATCTTCGAGGATCTGGAATCGAGCTTCCCGCAGGCCGGGCAAGGGTCGCTGCGCGCGCTCGCTGGTGCCTTCGGCTTCTCCGGTGACGACGTCGAAAAGCGCTGCCGTGTGCTCTCCGGTGGCGAGAAGGCCCGGCTGGTGATGGCCAAGATGCTCTACGACCCGCCGAACTTCCTGGTGCTCGACGAGCCGACCAACCACCTCGACATCGCCACCAAGGAGATGCTGATCACGGCGCTCTCGAACTACGAGGGCACCATGCTCTTCGTGAGCCACGACCGGCACTTCCTCGCCGCGCTCTCGAACCGGCTGCTGGAGCTGACGCCCGAGGGCATCCACCAGTACGGCGGGGGGTATACCGAGTACGTCGCGCGCACCGGACAAGAGGCACCCGGACTGAGAAGCTGAAGGCGCCTGGCCGAGTTCTCCCAACCCGGACAGCGCATTCGAAAAAGGCTTCTCTCGCCAAGGCGCCCGGCTCCGCTTAAACCGGCCTCCATGCAGACGAAATCCGATGTCCTGGCCGCGATCGGCTGCACTCCGCTGATCCGGCTCGCCCGCGCCTCCGAGGAGACGGGCTGCACCATTCTCGGCAAGGCCGAGTTCCTGAATCCGGGCCTCTCGGTGAAGGACCGTGCGGCGCTCTCCATCGTGCAGGATGCCGAGGCGAAGGGCTTGATCCGGCCCGGTGGTACCATCGTCGAGGGCACGGCCGGCAATACTGGAATCGGGCTGGCCTTGGTGGCGGCGGTGCGCGGCTATCGCACGGTCATCGTCATCCCCGAGACCCAGTCGGCCGAGAAGAAGGCCACGCTCCGGCTCGCGGGCGCACGCCTCGTCGAGGTGCCGGCCGTGCCCTTCTCGAACCCCAACAACTACGTGCACGCCGCGCGTCGTCTCGCCGAGAAGCTGGCGGCGACGGAGCCGGCAGGCGCCTTCTTTGCCGACCAGTTCGACAACGTCGCCAACCGGCGGGCCCATGTCGAGCATACCGGTCCGGAGATCTTCGAGCAGACGGACGGCACGGTCGATGGCTTCGTCTGCGCCTGCGGCACCGGCGGTACCCTCGCAGGCATCGCCGAAGCCTTGCGGGCGCGGAAGCCCGGCGTGACCATCGCCCTGTCCGATCCCGATGGCTCGGCGCTGCACGCCTACTACACGACGGGTACGCTCAAGGCCGAAGGCTCCTCGATCACGGAGGGCATTGGCCAGGGCCGCATCACGAAGAACCTCGAGGGTTTCAAGCCGGATCTCTCGTTCCGCATCCCGGATACCGAGGCCGTGGCTGAGGTCTTCCATCTGATGCAGGAGGAGGGGCTCAGTCTCGGTGGTTCCTCGGGCATCAACGTCGCCGGTGCGATCCGGCTGGCCCGCCATCTCGGCCCCGGTCACACCATCGTGACCATCCTGTGCGACGGCGCGGCGCGCTACGCGTCGAAGCTGTTCAACCCCGACTTCCTGAAGGAAAAGGGCCTGCCGACCCCGGATTGGCTCGCTGCCGAGGCCGGCGGGCTGCCCGATTGGCGGGTCGAGGCGTAAACGGCGGGGAAACTTCGAAAAATCGTGTGAACGTTATGCGACGTCGCGGCGTTTGAACGGTTCAGCTCAGGCGACGGTGCCCGAGCATTCGGAGTTCGTGTCGATGGTCACCATCATTCTCATCATCCTGATTCTGATGCTGTTTGGCGGCGGCAACTTTCTCGGTGGTGGTGCTTATCGTGGCCCCGGCTTCGGTCTCGGCGGCATTCTGCTCATCGTCCTGATCGTGCTTTTGCTGACCGGACGAATCTGAGCGCCCGCCGGCGCGAATGTTTCACGTGAAGCATTTCTTAACCGAAGCCGCAGGTCCGCCTGCGGCTTCGGTCATTGAGCGGCCGTCGTTCCGTTCTTGCGTACACTCAGCCAGGATGCCCCCAGCACCACGACGCTGACGGAGGCGATCAATAGCGTCGACGCCGCGTTGATCTCTGGGTTCACGCCGAGCCGGACCTGGCTGTAGAGCCGCATCGGCAGGGTGGTCGCCCCCGGCCCGGAAACGAAGCTCGCAATGACGAGATCGTCGAGCGAGAGCGTGAAGGCGAGCAGGAAGCCCGCGGCGAGCGATGGTGCCAGCAGCGGCAGCGTCACCGTGAAGAACACGCGGAGGGGACTGGCGCCGAGATCCGCAGCGGCCTCCTCGATGGAGCGATCGAGCCCCTTCAATCGTGCGCCGACGATCACCGCGACGAAGCCGGTGCCGAAGGTGGCATGGGCGATCACGATGGTCGGGATGCCCCGTTCCATGTCGATGCCGACGAAAAGCAGCAGCAGAGACAGTCCGGTGATCACCTCGGGCATCACCATCGGCGCATAGAGGAGGCCGGTGAAGGCGCCTCGCCCGGCGAAGCGACCGTGCCGATCGAGGGCCAGAGCGGCCAGCGTACCGAGCATCGCGGCGATGGTCGCGGAGAGCGCGGCCACTTTCAGGGAGACCAGGGCGGAGGCGAGAAGGGGGCCGTCGCTCAAGAGCACGCCATACCAGCGCGTCGAGAACCCGCCCCACACCGTCACCAGCCGCGAGTCGTTGAACGAGTAGACGACGAGCACCAGGATCGGCGCGTAGAGGAAACCGAGACCGAGCGTCAGCGTGATGCGATTGAAGGCGGTCACCGCAGCGCCTCCTCCCGCTTCTCCTCCGCCCCGCGAAAGATCACGACGGGGCCGACGATCAGGATCAGCAGCAGCACCGCCACCGCAGAGGCGATGGGCCAGTCGCGGTTCGAGAAGAACTCGATCCAGAGCATGCGCCCGAGCATCAGGGTCTCGGAGCCGCCGAGCAGGTCGGGGATGATGAACTCGCCGACCATCGGGATGAAGCAGAGCAGCGCTCCGGCGACCAGCCCGGGCATAGCGAGCGGCAGCGTCACCGTGCGGAACACGCGGGTGCGAGAGGCACCGAGATCGGCAGCAGCTTCCGGCAATGAGGAATCGAGCCGGCTCATCACCGCGTAGAGCGGCAGCACCATGAAAGGCAGGTAGGCGTAGGTGAGCCCGATCATCACCGCGAGCGGCGTGTTCAGGATCTCCAGCGGCTGCGCGATCAGTCCGAACTTCAACAGCCCGGCGTTGAGCAGGCCCTCGGGCTTCAGAATCGCGATCCAGGCATAGATCCGGATCAGAAAGCTCGTCCAGAACGGCACCACGACCAGCGCGACGAGAAGAGGCTGCACACGCTCACTCGCCCGCGCCATCGCAAGCGCCATTGGCGTGCCGATCAGGATGAGGATGACCGTCGCCGTGGCCGCGTAGGCCAGCGACGACACCGTTGCCTCCCAATAGAGAGAGTCGGCCGCCAGCATCTGATAGTTGGTGAGATCGAGCGCGTAGAAGAATTCGCGCCAGCCCTCCAGGCCATTGCTCCAGTCGATCACCGGCAGATAGGGCGGCTGGGCGGTGGCCGGTGTCGAAAAGCTGATCTTCACGGTGATGACGAAGGGCACCAGGAAGAACAGGCTGAGCCAGACGAACGGGACTGCCCGCACCAGCCAGCGGCCCGACGGACGAACGGCGTTCCCGCTCATGCCGGCAGGATCCAGCCGGCCTCAGGCGCAAAGCCGAGGCTGACGGGCTGGCCGATGCCGAGATCCCCAGGATCTCCGGGGAGAGCCGTGCTGGCACGGAGCACGGTGCCATCCGCCAGGCGGATCTGCCGCCGCACCCGGTCGCCGAGAAAGGCGACGTCGACGAGCGTACCGGTCAGGATGGTGTCGCCGTCGCCGAGCCGTAGTCGCTCCGGTCGCAGAGCGACCACGACGGACGTCTCGGAGGCGGCGCTGGCCACGGCCGGCGAGGGCACAGCGCGCAGGGGGCCGAAAGCCGTGCAGACGCTGCGCGATTCCCCTTCCCCCGGTTCGAGCGTGCCCGCGATCAGGTTCACATCACCGAGGAGACCGGCCACGAAGCGGCTGGCCGGGCGCTCGTAGAGTTCACGGGCCGGCCCCGCCTGCACGATCCGGCCGCGATCCATCACGACGATGCGATCGGCCAGCGCCATCGCCTCCTCGGGATCGTGAGTTACCACCATGAAGCTGGTGCCCAGACGGCGCTGAATGGCGCGCAACTCTCCTTGCGTCTCCTCGCGCAGGGTCCGGTCGAGTGCGCCCAGCGGCTCGTCGAGCAGGAGAAGTCGTGGCTCGCGGGCTAGCGCCCGAGCGAGGGCGACGCGCTGGCGCTGTCCGCCCGAGAGCTTGTCGGGGCGCCGATCCTCGAAGCCTTCGAGCTTCACCAGACGCAGGAGTGACTGAACCCGCTCGGTGATCCGCGAGCGGTCGAGCCCCAGCCCCTGCAGCCCGTAGGCGAGGTTCTTGGCCACGCTCATATGCGGGAACAGCGCATAGGACTGGAACATCATGTTCACCGGCCGCTGATGCGGCGGCAGGCCGATCAGATCCTGACCGTGGAGGGTGATGGCGCCGGCATCCGGCGTCTCGAACCCGGCGAGCATGCGCAGCAGCGTGCTCTTTCCGCAGCCCGAGGGCCCGAGCAGGCAGAGAAACTCGCCGGCCGCGAGGTCGAGCGAGACCGCGTCGACGGCCCGATGAGCGCCGAACGTCTTGGTGACGCCGTCGATGCGCAACAGGGGCGCAGCGGTGAGGGGAGACGGAGCCTGCAACTTCGAAGCGGACCTGGCACGCCACGGATATGGTCAAGCTATACCCGAAGCGGCTCACGTGCCATGGCCGAGCGCACGGTCACGCTTCGGCCGGCGTCGAGAGGGGAGCTGAGATGGTCTGGCCTCGCCGCAGCGTCTTCTTGGGGCTGTCTACGATGCTGCTGTCGGTCGCCGCCCAGGCTCAGGCTCTCGTCGGAGCACCCTTGCCCACCCCCGGCGGCGTTGCTTCGCCCCCTCCTCCCAAGGCAACCGAGCGCTCTGCGGCCGAGATTCCATCTGTCGAAATACTTGTCCCGCTACCGCCACGGCGGCCCGAAAGCCTGGGCGGACGGAAGCCGCCGACGTCCGAGTCCATCGTGACCGCCTCGGGTGAAGCCTGCCTCGCCTCACTTCGTGAGACGGGGGCGCAGTTCGAGGCCGTCGAGACGCCGAAGACCGGCAGCGCAGCCTGTCGCATCGAGACCCCGGTCCGCCTCACGGCGCTCGCCCTGGCCGATGCGACGGGTCGGGTGTTGCCGCTCACGGACAAGCCCATCGTCGATTGCCGGCTGGCCCTCGCCTTCGATGCCTGGATGACGGAGATCGCGCCGGATCTCGTCGCCGGCCGGAGCGCACAGCTCTCCTCCGTGACGACGGGGCCGGGCTGGGAATGCCGCACGCGCAACCGACAGCCCGGTGCGCCCATGAGCAATCACGCCAACGGGCTGGCGCTCGACGTGAACACCTTCTCGTTCGCCAACAAGGCGCGTCTCCCGGTCACGGGAAGTGCCGGCGATCCGGGCTTCCGCGCCTTGCGAGCGGCAGCCTGCAGCCACTTCACCACCGTTCTCGGGCCGGGCTCGGACGGCTTTCACGAAAGCCATCTTCATGTCGACGTGCTGCCACGTCATTCCGGCCGCTTCGGCAAGTTCTGCCACTGAGCCCGGTCGAGGCAGGCTCAGCCGTCCTCGCGCAGGGCCTCGGCGACGCGCGCTTCCAGCAGGTCCGGCCGGCGCAGGACGAGAGCGCCGCGGGTCCGGTCGATGAGGCCCTCGCCCGCCATCACCGTGAACTCGCGCGTCACCTGCTCGCGGCGGCAGCCGATGCGGGCGGCGAGCACGTGGTGATAGGGCGGCGGGGTGACGACGCGCTCGCCCTCGTGGCCTGCGCGCGGCACCGAGAGGCGCAGCAGCTCGGAATAGAGCCGGTGGCGCAGGTCGAGCAGCGCATGCTCCATGAGCCGGGTGTTCAGCTCGCGTACGCGCTTGGCCAGCAGCCGGAACAGCCGGTCGGCGATGGCCTCGGAGGCGAAGACGATCTGCCGGAAGACGTTGGCCGGCACCACGCAGACCTCGCCGCGGGTCAGCGCAGTGACGTTGGCCGAGCGTCCGACCCCGTCGATGGCCGAAAGCTCACCGAAGAAGGCGCCGCCGCGCATCTCGCCGAGGATCACCTCCTTGCCGGACTGGGTCCGGTTGAGGATGCGGACTTCGCCGGTGGCGAGGAAGTACACGTCGGTGGAGATGTCGTCGTAATCGACCAGCACCTCGTTCTCGTCGAACCGGCGCCAATGGCAGCGGGTCTCGTAGGGGGTGAGATCGATCTCCGGTTCCTTGAAGAACGGAATAGTCGCCAGCCGGCCGCTCGACACTGCCTTCACCCCCCCTGCCCGACATCGCAAGGCCGTAGCACGATCGAGCGGGCAAAAGATCCGCGAAGTCGATGCGACGGCGACCTCAGGCGCCGAAAACGGCACGACGCCTCTCGTGCGGGCGTCGACGGCCTGAGGGCCGATTCGATCGTGGCGCTCCGACGGTTCACGGTCAAGGCGTCAGCGCATGCGTTCGCCCCTGCCGCAGCCGCGACCCACACGCATCGGGTGCCGGGCCGTCAGGCCACGTGGCGGAGCGCGTCGCTGCGATGAACCTCGGCCAGGATCTCATAGGAGCGCAGCCGGGCCTCGTGGTCGTGGATCGCGGAGGCAACCATGACCTCGTCGGCACCGGTCTCCGCGATCAGGCGATCGAGCTCCGACCGGATCGTCTCCGGCGATCCGACCAGAGAGCGTGATAGCATCTGGGAGACGTGCCGTTTCTCGGCCGGCGACCAGTAGGCCTCGATGTCGTCGATCGGCGGGCGCAGCAGGCCGCGCGTGCCGCGGATGATGTTGGTGAAGTTCTGCTGTGGCGAGGTGAAGAGCCGCCGCGCCGCCTCGTCCGTCTCGGCCGCGATCACGTTCACGCCGACCATGGCGTGAGGCTTGTCCAGTTGCGCCGAGGGCTGGAACTGCGAGCGATAGGTCGCCAGGGCCGGCAGCAGGGCGTCGGGTGCGAAATGCGAGGCGAAGGCGTAGGGCAGTCCGAGCATGGCCGCGAGCTGAGCGCCGTACAGGCTCGACCCGAGGATCCAGAGAGGCACGTGGGTGCCGGTGCCGGGGACCGCCCGGATGGCTTGGTCCGGCCGCGCCGGCCCGAGCAGGGCCTGCAGCTCGAGCACGTCCTGCGGGAAAGTGTCGGCCCCTTCGAAGGAGCGGCGTAGCGCGCGCATCGTCGCCCGGTCGGTTCCCGGCGCGCGGCCGAGGCCGAGATCGATCCGGCCGGGATGCAGCGTCTCCAGCGTGCCGAACTGCTCGGCGATGACGAGCGGCGCATGGTTCGGCAGCATGATGCCGCCGGCCCCGACGCGAATGGTCTTGGTGCCCGCCGCGACGTGGCCGATCACCACCGAGGTCGCCGCGCTGGCGATGCCGATCATGTTGTGGTGTTCGGCAAGCCAGAACCGCCGGTAGCCGAGCCGCTCGGCATGGCGCGCCAGATCGAGGCTGTTGCGCAGGGCGTCGGCCGGCCCGGACCCTTCGGGAACGAAGGCGAGATCGAGGATGGAGAGCGGAGGCATCACGCGCAGTCGCTTTCGGGCCGCAAACCATGCGGCCGTGACGCGCCCTCGTTCGCCAACATCGTGTGTCGCCGGCGGCTTCGCAAGCGAGGGCGGCGCACCACGAGAGCCGATCGCATGAAGAAGCCCGCCGCGGTGAGCCGGGCGGGCCTCGTCGATGTCACGAGCGGGTTACGCCGCCTTCGGGAGCGACGCCATGTCGATGACGAAGCGATACTTCACGTCGCTCTTCTGCATGCGGGTATAGGCCGCCTCGATCTGATCGATCGGGATCATCTCGATATCGGCGGTGATACCGTGCTTGCCGCAGAAATCGAGCATCTCCTGCGTCTCGGCGATGCCGCCGATGAGGGAGCCGGCGAAGTTGCGGCGGCGCCAGATCACGCTGAAGACGTTCACGTCGAGCGGTTTCTCCGGCGCGCCGACCTGGACCAGGGTGCAGTCGCGCTTCAGCAGGCCGAGATAGGCGTTGATGTCGTGCTGGGCCGCGACCGTATCGAGGATGAAGTCGAAGCTCTCGGCCTGCGCGGCCATGGCCTCGGGGTCCTTCGAGATCACGACCTCGTCGGCGCCCAGGCGCCGGGCATCGGCTTCCTTGCCCGGAGAGGTCGTGAACAGCACGACCCGCGCTCCCATCGCGTGCGCGATCTTCACGCCCATATGGCCGAGGCCGCCCAAGCCCACGATGCCGACCTTCTGGCCGGGACCGACCTTCCAATGGTGCAGCGGTGAGAAGGTGGTGATGCCGGCGCAGAGCAGCGGGGCGACGCCCGCGAGGTCGAGGTTTTCCGGGATGCGCAGCACGAAGTGCTTGTCGACGACGATGTGGCTCGAATAGCCGCCATAGGTGTTCTCGCCGGTCTTCTGTGCCGGGCCGTTATAGGTGCCGGTGAAGCCGGGCTCGCAATACTGCTCCAGGCCTTCCTTGCAGGCCGCGCATTCGCGGCAGGAATCGACCATGCAGCCGACGCCGGCGAGGTCGCCCTCCTTGAAGGTCGAGACGTTCGCGCCGACCCGCTTCACGTGGCCGACGATCTCGTGGCCGGGAACGCAGGGATAGTTGGAGTTCTGCCACTCGTTGCGGGCCTGATGCAGGTCCGAATGGCAAACGCCGCAATAGACGATCTCGATCTCGACGTCGTTCGGGCCGGGATCGCGCCGTTCGAAGCTGAAGGGCGCGAGCGGAGTCGTCGCCTCCTGCGCGGCGTAACCAATGCATTGGAACATTCGCGGACGATCTCCCAGCAGAGCGGCAGTCTCATCGCTGCACTGCCGCAGCCCCTCGGGATCGCTATACACGCGCCATCATGACGGCAGCCAGACACGGTCACGTTGCATCGCTCGATCGATGGAAAATCCCGCAGACCGATGCGGTCTGCAGCTCAGCGGCCGCCGACTTGCCGCCCGGCCTCCGCGACGAGCCGGGAGAACGCCACCGCAGCGGCCGAAGCCTGCACGCGGCTCGGATAGGCGATGTGTGAGCGCGCGACCTCCTCGCCATAGGCGTTGCGCAACGCCCAGCCCCAGCTGTCGCGATCCTGCTCCAGCAGGTCGAAATGCACGGAGCGCGCGCCGAGGCGGCGGGCGAGATCGGTCGGGGTTCGCGACGACGTCCGACCGCTCACGCGAGCCGGCCGAGAGCCTTCTGTCCACAGGTCTGCGATCTGCATGTCGACCTCGAAGCTTGATTCTATGTTCTTGATATGTTCCCAGGCTTAGCCTGTCTAGAAGGTCGGGAGAGCTACGACCGAATTTCCGGTCGCCGGTTCGTCATGACGCAGGCTGCGTGCTTCCCGCCTTGCACCGGAGGCCGCTGCCGATCAGAACGCCGCCATGCTGCGCGTCAACGACCTCTCCTACCGCATCGGCGAGCGCCTGATCCTCGATGCGGCGACCTTCGCGATCCCCGATGGCGCCCGCGTCGGGCTCGTCGGCCGCAACGGTGCGGGCAAGACCACCCTGTTCCGGGCGATCCTCGGCGAGTTGCCGGTCGACGGCAAAGCGGTGTCCATGCCCAAGGGCATGCGGATCGGCGCGGTGGCGCAGGAGGCCCCGGCCGGCCCTGAGACGCTGCACGAGGTCGTGCTCGCGGCCGATACCGAACGCGCGCGGCTCATGGCCGAGGCCGAGACCGCTGATGGCCTGCGCCGGGCGGAGATCGAAACCCGGCTCGTCGACATCGGCGCGCATTCGGCGCCGGCCCGCGCTGCGGCGATCCTGCACGGGCTCGGCTTCGACGCGGCGGCGCAGGGTCGCCCCTGCGCCGATTTCTCCGGCGGCTGGCGCATGCGTGTGGCGCTCGCGGCCGTGCTCTTCTCAGAGCCCGACCTGCTGCTGCTCGATGAGCCGACGAACTATCTCGACATCGAGGGCACGATCTGGCTGTACGACTACCTCGAGAAGTACCCGCGCACGGCGGTCATCATCAGCCACGACCGCGACTTGCTGGATGAGTGTGTCGACCACATCCTGCATCTCGATCGGGGCAAGCTGACGATCTACCGCGGCGGCTATACCAGCTTCGCCCGGCAGCTCTCCGAGAAGCGGGTGCTGCAGGCCAAAGCCAAGGCGAAGCAGGACGTCGAGCGGGCGCACCTCCAGAGCTTCGTCGACCGCTTCAAGGCCAAGGCGACCAAGGCCCGGCAGGCACAGTCGCGCATGAAGCGCCTCGCCAAGATGGAGCCGATCGCTGCGCTCCTCGAAGACGATGTGCCGGTGATCCACCTGCCGAGCCCGGAGCGGCCCCTCTCGCCGCCGATCGTCTCGATGGAGCGCGTGCAGGCCGGCTACGGCGAGCGCATCGTGCTGAAAGGCCTCAACCTCTCACTGGCGCCGGATGATCGCGTCGCGCTGCTCGGGGCCAACGGCAACGGCAAGTCGACCTTCTGCAAGCTGATCGGCGGCCGGCTGCCCCCGTTGTCGGGCGAGATGCGACGTTCCTCCAAAATGGAGGTCGCCTATTTCGCCCAGCACCAGCTCGACGAACTTCGCCCGGCCGAGAGCGCCGTCGCCCATGTCCGCGACCTGATGCCGGACGCGCCCGAGGCGCGGGTCCGTTCGGCCGCCGCGCGGCTTGGCTTCCCGGCCTCGAAAGCCGACACCCCGGTCGGCCAGCTCTCAGGTGGCGAGAAGGCGCGGTTGCTGATGGGGCTCGCGGCCTTCGAGGGGCCGCACCTGCTCATCCTCGATGAGCCGACGAACCATCTCGACATCGAGAGCCGCCAGGCCCTGGTCGAGGCGATCAACGACTACGAGGGCGCGGTGATCCTGGTGAGCCACGACCGCTTCCTGGTCGAGGCCTGCGCCGACCGCCTCTGGATCGTCGGCGACGGCTCGGTGAAGGCTTATGACGGCGATATGGACGACTATCGCCGCCTCGTGCTGTCCGGTCCGGAGCGCGACGACGAGCGCGCAGCCGAGGGCAGCGGTGGGCGGCAGGCCGAGGCTCGCCGCTCGGCGGTGGAGCGCCGAGCAGCACTCGCGCCGCTCCGCAAGAAGCTCGAAGGCACCGAAGCGCGGATGGAAAAGCTCTCGGCGGCGATCGCCAAGATCGACGCGGCGCTCGGCGACGGCACGGCCTTCCTCAAGGACGCGGCCAAGGCCGGCGAACTCGCCAAGATGCGGTCTGACGCAGCCACCGCGCTGGCGCGTGCCGAGGAGGAGTGGCTGGAGCTGAGTGGCGAGATCGAGGGCGCCTCGGCCTGATCTTCCGGGCGACTCCACCCCACGAAAAAGGGGCCGAAAGGCCCCTTTCCGTCGCCTACGCCTCACCAGTGACGGTGGCGGCGATGATGATGGTGATGATGCCGGTGCCGGCGCCAGCCGTGATGATGGTGGTGGTGATGCCCGTGCCGGATGCTGTGCACGAGGGTCGTGTCGTCCTGTCCTGCCAGACCGGCTCCCGTCGCGACGGGAGCGGCCTGCGCCGATCCGATCTGGAGACCGGCGGTCAGGACGAGGGCGGCGAGGCCGCCGAGAAGCCGTGTGGACATCCATATCCTCCTCAAACGCGAGCCATTGCTCGCGCGAGACAAGCTAGTGTCGTGTGACGTAAATCAAAGTCTTGTCGACGAACTAAGAAGAATTTTTGCTGATATTGCACGCCGATAGTCTGGATCTCACCTGTTGAAGCCGCACGTGTGGCGAATTGTTTTAATCCGTTGCTGCGTCGCGTTTCGTCATCCGCAAGCAGTCGTCACTCGCATGGCCCGTCCGGCCGCGGAAGTGTCCCCGCGCCGATCGATCGCAGCGATCCGAACGGGCTCGCGAACGTTGTCGAGCCGCGGTGCTGGCGGGAGACGACGAGATGGCGGGTTGGATCGGAAGCCTGGTGGGAGCCGCCGTGATCGCGACGACCGCGGCCGGGGCGATGGCGGCGGGTGGCGATCCGCTGGCCGTCCATCTCTGGAAATCGCGGGTTCTCGTGATCGCGGCGCCCGAGGCGGGCGATGCCCGGCTGCAGGCCCAGCGCGAGGCCCTGGCCGCCGCGCGCGGGGGCGTGAAGGAGCGGGATCTCGTGGTGGTGGAAGCCATCGGCAATGGGCCTCGCGCCGTGGAGCTTCGGCAGCGCCTCGGTCTCCCGGAAGGCGCCTTTCGAGCGGTGCTCGTGGGCAAGGATGGCGGTCCGAAGCTCTCGTCCGGGGAGCCGATCCCACCCCAAAACCTGTTCGCCACCATCGACGCCATGCCGATGCGGCGTGACGAGATGAAACGGCGCTGAGAGGCCGGCCGCATGATCTTTCACCCGAACCGTCACCCTGCCCGCCGGCCGCCGGCGAAGACGCTCGCGCTCTTGCCCCTGGCGGCGGCGGGCGCCTGGATCGCCTGGAGCCATCTCGGTCGAGGGACCGTGCCGCTGCCTCCCGCTCTGCCCGGCCGCCGCCGCGTGCTGCGGACGCGGGCCGGCGCGGTGAGTTTCTATGCTTCCGACGAGCGGGCCGGCGTGCCGCTGCTCTTGATCCACTCGGTCAACGCGGCAGCCAATGCCTACGAGGTCCGGCCGCTCTACGAGCAATACCGGCGCAGCCGTCCGGTCTATGCCCTCGACCTGCCGGGTTTCGGCTTCTCCGAACGCTCGGACCGGACCTACACGCCGCGGCTGATGACCGACGCGATCCACGCGATCACTGCGGAAATCCGGGGCCGGCACGGCGGCCCGGCGATCGACGCCCTCGCGCTGTCGCTTCCTTCCGCCTATCTCGCCCGCGCCGCGCTGGAGCGGCCGGCCGATTATGCCAGCCTCGGCCTGATCAGCCCGGTGGGGTTCGATGCGCGCCTTTCAGGCGACGGGCCGGTGGGCGGCGACCGCCGGCATCCGCTGACGCGCGAGATCGTCGGCTTCCCGCTTTGGGGGCGGCCGCTCTTCGACGCCCTCGTGAGCCGGCCGAGCATGCG
The DNA here is from genome assembly GCF_014196345.1 of Methylobacterium brachythecii. Classification (GTDB taxonomy): domain Bacteria; phylum Pseudomonadota; class Alphaproteobacteria; order Rhizobiales; family Beijerinckiaceae; genus Methylobacterium; species Methylobacterium brachythecii. The sequence continues at coordinate 201,774 of NZ_JACIDN010000001.1, forward strand.
CTACTTCCTGGAGCGGACCTGGGGCTCCAAGGATATCGACGAAGGCCTGCTGGAATACGATCAGCTCTCCGTGCGCCAGCCCGGCGCCGAATACGCGCCGTTCTCCTTCCTCTCGGGCTACCTGTTCCCGACCGACGTCAGCCGGCTCTACGCGGCCTTGCGCCTGCCGGTCTGGATGCTGCGCGGGTCGCGCGGCGACTTCACCGACTACGACCGGGTGGGCGAGGCCGTCGCCCGGCACAACTGGACGGTGGACCGACTTCCGACCGGCGCCTTCCCGCATTTCGAGGATAGCAATGCTGTTTCCCAACTCTACGATGATTTTCTGAGGCGGTCTCGTTGACCTCGGAAATTCTCTGCAACCTGTGCGCCGCTGTATTCTTGCACCGCTTGTTCGATTTCCTGACGTAACGACTTGCTGATCCTCGATCTTCTCAGGATGATCGGCCGCGAATCAGCTTGAACGAGCAGGACATCGGATGCTCGGAGGCCTGGGAGGGTCGTTTCGACACGCCAGGAGTGCCTCGGGCCTCCTGAGACTTCTGCTTGTCCTGTCGCTTGTCGTTCCGACGGCCGTCTTCGCCTTCGTGACGCTGCAGGGCCGCGCCCTGTTACTCGACAATGCGACGAACCGTACCACCCGTATGGCGGAGCTCCTGGCGCAGCAGGCGGCGGCGACCTTCGACGGCTACAACGCCGCCTTCAGCCGGATCGAGGAGCATCTGCTGCACACGGAGGGGCAGTTCCAGGAGAATCTGCTGCACGAGTATCTCTCCGACATCGACCGGGACATGCGCTCCGTCGACAGCATCGCCGTTGTGGACGAGGATGGCGCTGCGATCGCGCATAGCCGCTACTTCCCCGTTCCCAAGACCTATGTTGGGGATCGCGACTACATTCAGAACGCGACACCGGCTGGCCGCGACCGACCGGGGTCGATCCAGGGTCGTGAAGGCATGGTGATCGGCCTCCCGGTGAAGAGCCGAATCTCCGGCAAGACCGTTCTTCTCGCCTCGCGCGGCCGTCACGACATCCCCGGCGCGGCGCACGGCACGCTCGTGATCTCGATCTCGCAGCAATACTTCGAGGAATTCTACCGCACCCTCGCCCTCACCAAGAGCGATCGGGTCGCCCTGATCCGCTCCGATACCCGTGTGCTGGCCCAGATCCCGGCCGTCCCCGGCCGTCCTTCGATCGACCCGGAGCAGACCGGGACGCTCGGCCCGATCACGACCGCCGCGGCCAGCGAAGTCGGCATCCGGCAACTCACCGACGGCACGATCGACTACGTCTCGCCCGTCGATGGAGCGCGGCGGATCTCGGGCTTCCGCAAGGTCGAGGGTTACCCGATCTATGTCGAGGTGGGCTTCGCCGTCGACAACGTGCTGGCGCCATGGCGCAACCAAGCCCTGATCAATCTCGCGATCGCGGCCATCGCCACGCTGCTGCTCTTCTCGGTGGCCCGCATGGCGCTCGTGAAATCGCGGGACGAGGCGGCGATGCAGGCGCTGCTTCTCGCCGAGGAACACCAGCGCCTCGAGGCGGAGTCGGCTCTGCGTCAGGCGCAGAAGATGGAAGCGCTCGGCCAGCTCACCGGCGGCATCGCGCACGACTTCAACAACATGCTCAACATCGTCCTGGTGAACCTCGAACTCGCCGCCAAACGCCTGACCGACCGCAAGCCGGACGATCTCGATCGCGTGGACGGCTACGTGAGGGGCGCGGCGCAGGGCGCCGAGCGCGGCGTGGCGCTCACCCGGCGGCTGCTCGCCTTCGCCCATCGCCAGGAGGACGAGGACCCGGTGGTCGTCCAGGCCTCGGATCTGGTGGTCGGAGTGCTCGACCTTCTCGGCCAGGCGGCCGGCTCCAAGGTGAGGATCACGCTGGATACTCCTCGGGGCCTGCATCCGGTCCGGGTCGATCCGAACGAATTGGAGACGGCCCTGCTCAACCTCGTCGTGAATGCACGCGACGCCATGCCGGCGGGCGGACGCGTCCACGTTTCCGTGCGGGAGGAGGGACGCATGGTCGTGCTCTCGGTGAAGGATACCGGGCACGGGATGGATGCGGAGATGCTGAAGCGCGCCACCGAGCCCTTCTTCACCACCAAGGAATCCGGCAAGGGCTCCGGCCTTGGCCTCTCGATGGTCGAGCGCTTCGCAATCCATTCGGGGGGCAGCTTGCGGCTGGAAAGCCAGCCCGGCAGCGGGACGACCGCAGAGATCAGGCTGCCGGCGGCTTCCACCTGAACCTGCCGAGATCGGCTGATCCGCTGCTCATGCGTGACCGGGTGCCATTCGTGAAAACGGGCGAGGCCATCGCCCCGCCCGCTTCTGCATTTCGGTGATGCCGGCCGTCAGTGTCGCGGCAGCCGCTGCAGCGCCTTGAGGAAGATGTCGACGTCCTCGCGGTTGTTGTAGAAGGCCAGCGAGGCGCGGATCGACTGGTCGACGCCGAAGCGGCGAAGCGCCGGCAGGGCGCAGTGGTGGCCGGAGCGCACCGCGACGCCGTGGCGGTCGAGATGCTGGGCCACCGCCGCGTTGTCCTGCCCCTCGATCACGAAGGACATCACGCTCGCCTTCTCGCGGGCCGTGCCGATGAGGCGAAGGCCCTTGATGTCGGCGAGGCCGGCTTGCGCGTATTCGAGCAGGTCGTGCTCGTAGGCCGCTATGGCCGGCAGGCCGACGCTCTCCAGATAGTCGAGCGCCGCGCCGAGGCCGACAGCGCCGGCGATGTCCGGCGTGCCCGCCTCGAACTTTTCGGGCGCGCCCTTGTAGACGGTCTTCGCGAAGGTGACGTCCTCGATCATGTGGCCGCCGCCCTGCCACGGAGGCATCGCCTCTAGCAGGTGCTTCTTGCCGTAGAGCGCGCCGATACCCGTCGGCCCGAACACCTTGTGGCCGGAGAAGACCACGAAGTCCGCATCGAGCGACTGCACGTCGATCGGGATGTGTGGGGTCGACTGGGCCGCATCGACCAGCACCGGCACGCCATAGGCGTGGGACAGCGCGATGATCTCGCGGACCGGGTTCACCGTGCCGAGCGCGTTGGCGACGTGGGTGATCGAGACGATCTTGGTGCGGCCCGACAGCAGGGCCGCGAACTGCTCGAAGATGATCTCGCCGCGATCGTTGACCGGGATCACCCGCAGCGCCGCCCCGGTGGCCTGTGTGAGGAGCTGCCAGGGCACGATGTTGGCGTGGTGCTCGATCGTCGAGACGATGATCTCATCGCCCGGGCCGATATTGGCGCGGCCATAGGAGGCTGCGACGAGGTTGATCGCCTCGGTCGTGCCGCGCAGGAAGACGATGTCGTCCTTCGACGGGGCGTTGAGGAAGCGGCGCACCTTCTCGCGGCCACCCTCGAACAGATCCGTGGAGCGCGCCGCGAGGGTGTGTGCGGCCCGGTGAATGTTCGAGTTGTGGCGGCCGTAGAACTCGCTCGTCGCGTCGATGACCGATTGCGGCTTGTGGGTGGTGGCCGCGTTGTCGAGCCAGACGAGGCGATGCCCGTTGATGCTCTGGTGCAGCGCCGGGAAGTCCTTGCGGACATGCTCCACGTCGAAGGGCGCGCCCACCGGGCTCGATCCCTGCGAGGTCACGCGCGGCGCCGGGCCACAGTTGCGGGACGGCTCGACGCGAGGCGAAGCGTGCGGCTTCGACGTGCGGGTGGGGCCCGTCAGGAAGTAGTAGTCGCCCGAGGAGAACGGCTCGTCGTCGTCATGCTCCACTGTGCGCACGGCATCGCTGCTCCCGGACGGACCTGCCGGCACGACACCGGGCGCGATCGCGCCGGCGAAGCCGGCGGCACGCGGATGGTCTGCCGCGATCTGCCGGCGGAGGTCCGGACCGCCCGGAAGGAAGGCGACGACGTCCGGCAGGCTCGGCACGAAGAATTCCGGCAGCCGCGCGGGAGCCAGGGGATCGAGCAGAGGATGCACCGACGGGATCGTCGTGGTGTCGAGGAAGCCCGCGCTCACCGGTGCTGGGGTGCCGCCCACCGGATTGGCAGGCGCCGGACCGGTCAGGCCCGGCAGCCCGACGGCAGGACCAACGACGTTGCGCGCGGCGAGGACGGACGCGTCGGGCTGGTAGCCCGACGGCATGGCGCCCGAGGGCGCGGAAGGCGTACCGACCGGGCCGCCCGGCACCGCAGGGTGTCCCGAGGCTTGAGTCAGCGACTCGGCACCCTGCGGCAGTTGCGGCGAGGCCGGCAGCGACGGGGCGAAGGGCGCAGAGGCCGCGTTGCCCTGGCCGTAGATCTCGCGGGCGAGGCGCCCGACGAGATCGGCGTGGGCGAGATCACGCGGCGCGCCCGTGGGAACGGCGAAGCCGACCTCAGGCGTAGTCATGGTAGTTGCCCAGCAGCACGTTATCGAGACGGGCGATAGCGTCCTCGACCAGCACGGCGGCCGAGAAGTAGCGCGTCACGAGGTGCGAGGCGATGGAGTGGTCGTTGGTGCCCATGTAGCGCACCGACAGGCCCGGCTCGATCTCGCCGGTGACGCCGGACTTCTGCAGGCCGACCACGCCCTGCTCGCCCTCGCCGACGCGAAGCAGCAGGATCGAGGTGGTCTGGGCGCCGGTGGCCGGATCGGTGTCGATCGGCAGCTTGTCGCTGGGCACCAGCGGGACGCCGCGCCAGGTGATGAACGGCGCGCCGAACAGGTGCACCACGACCGGCGGCACGCCGCGGCGGGTGGCCTCGCGGCCGAACGCGGCGATGGCGCGCGGATGCGCGACGAAGAAGGCGGGCTTCTTCCAGACCAGCGTCAGCAGCTCGTCCAGATCGTCCGGGGTCGGCGGCCCCGAGCGGGTCGGGATGCGCTGGCGGCCGCCGACTTCATTGAGCAGGCCGAATTCCGAATTGTTGAGCAGCTCCCACTCCTCGCGCTCCTTCACGGCGTCGACCGTGAGGCGGATCTGCTCGCGGAGCTGGTCGATCTCGTTCGAGTAGAGGTCGGTGACGCGGGTATGGGTGTTGAGGATCGTCTGGATCGTCGAGAGGTGGTACTCGCGCGGGTCGACTTCGTAATCGACGTAGGTCGTCGGCAGGCGCGGCTCGCCGGTATGGACGGCCAGGAGCTCGATGCCCTGCTCGCCCTGGCTGTTGACGTGGCCCTTCAGCCGGTCGCGCTCCTCGACATATTGCGAGATGCGGTTCTTGATCGCGTCGTCGTCGAGCGCCTTGCGGTCGAGGGTGAGCAACGTGACGGCCGAGAGCGCCTTCACGGCCGGGGCAGGCTGGCCCTCGCCGGTCAGCGCGTCGTCACCGAAGAAGTCGCCGCGGGTGGCGAGACCCGAGCGCAGGCGGTTCTTGTAGGGGCCGGACAGGGAGAGCTCGACGGTGCCGTCGGCGACGACGGTCAGGCTGCGGTCCTTTGCGCCCTCGTCCGAGATGGTCTCGCCGGCCTTGTGCTTGCTCTCGGTGAAATGGTCCGCGAGTGCGGCGAGCTCGGCATCGCCGAGACGGCTGAAGACCGGCACGGCGCGCAGCGAGGCCGGGCTGATCGCGCGCTTCTTGCCCTCGGCAGCGAGATCGATGCGGCCGGGCTTGGCCAGCACGACGGCGCGGCGGTTCACGCGGTAGACGCCACCGCCGACATTCACGAACGGGAGCAGGCGCAGCAGCCAGCGCGGTGTGTTCGCCAGATTCTGGACGGAGGTGACGGTGGCCGTCGATAGATTACGTGCTGCCGATGCGCTCACGCTCAGTCCCGGTCCGCTCATGATGTGTCGTCTCCGTGCAGGAAGAATATCGAGGATGTTTGGGACGCGAAGACGGGCTCCGGCGCGAAACGAACGCGACCGGGCCAGGCACATGCAAGAACTCGCATGCGCTTGATCCAAGCATCGAAATATTGTGCTTCCGCTGGCGAAACCTTGCTAACGCCGCGGCGCAGCAGTGGTCTAGTCTTGTGCGACGATTCGGGTCAATGAAACGATCATCTAAATTATGCGGTATTTTCAGGATATTTATTCAGTGATTATGTATTATCGGGAAAATGATTCCGTTATCCGATGAAAATATGGAATTTAGTTCCACAGAACGAACATTTGAGAAGAACTTTTGAACGGATTGTGTCGGAGAACCTTTTTCTTCGTATGGTTAGATGCCATCGCCGTAGCCGAACGATTGATCCATGCTGAGCGCCGGGGACTCGCCGACGGGAAGCTTGGACACCACCCTGGCCGGAACGCCCGCGACGGTCGTATGGGGCGGCACGTCGCTGAGCACGACGGCTGCCGCCGCGACCTTGGCGCCCTCCCCGACCCGGATGTTGCCGAGAACCTTGGCGCCGACGCTGAGCAGCACGCCGCGTGCGATCTTCGGATGGCGATCGCCGCTCTCCTTGCCGTTGCCGCCGAGCGTCACGGATTGAAGGATCGACACGTCGTCGGCGATCACCGTGGTCTCGCCGATCACCACGCCGGTGGCGTGATCGATGAAGACGCCGGACCCGATGCGCGCTGCCGGATGGATGTCCGCGCCGAAGACTTCGGAGATCCGGCTCTGCACGTGCAGCGCCAGCGTCGCCCGGCCCTGGTGCCAGAGCCAGTGCGCCACGCGGTAGCCTTCGAGGGCGGCGAGCCCCTTGTAGAACAGGAACGGGTCGAGATAGCGCCGGCAGGTCGGGTCGCGCTCTCGTATGGCGACGAGGTCGCGCACTGCGTGCGTGCTGGCATGGGGATCGGCTTCGAAGGCCGATAGGCAGAGGTCGCGCATGGCGAGCCGCGACAGGTCGCCGTCGCCGAGGCGATGCGCGAGCCGGTAGGCGAAGGCCTGGGCGATGCTGCGCTGGTCGAGCACCGTCGCCTGAATGATGCCGGCATAGAGCGGCTCCTCGATGAGGGCCGCTTCGGCTTCCGAGCGCAACTGGTCCCAGACCGCGTCGACGCTCGAAGACCGGCTCGTCGTCCGCAGTGGCACCTGGGGCAGCGACGAGCGTGCCTCGAGAACGACACCGAGACTCATGCGACGATCCTCGACCGAGCCGTCACATCGCTCCGGGTTCGAGCCGAGGGAGTGCTCGCTGTTCTCGACAAAGTGGAAGCGCCTGCCACCTCAGTTCATCCGCTTCTCGAAGAGATCGGGCAGATAGCGGTACAAGGTCTCGTGACCCTCGAACTGTACGTCGACGCTCACCGTGCCCTCGGGAGAGGGCTGCCCCTCGTCATGCGTTTCGATCACGCGGCCAGTGGCATGGCGCCAGATGCCGAGAGCCTCGGCGACGTCCAGCCGTGCGAACACGACCTCGTCGCCCGGCTCCATGGCCTCGCGCTTCTCGACCACCTCGCAAGGCTGCCGGTTCAGATCTCCGGCCTGCCCCGATGCCGTTCGGAATCGCTCTGCGGGCGGTGGAGAGGACATGTCCTCCGACGCGTCCGATTCAGAGAAACTTTGCGTCGTAGAAGCTCGGTCAAGCAGCATGATTTTTCTGCTAAATCATTGTTTCGACTAGATATTTGGAGATTATCATCGGATTTGCAAGCCTTGTTTCAGGCAGCCTCCCGCGATACGCGACGAGAGCCGCTGCGTTCACTGCCGGCAGGAGCCCGCGCATGAAAATCACCCCCGTCGACGAGAAGCTCTCGGTCGCGCACCAGCCGAGCGAGGCGGAGATCGCCGCGCTCGGCGCGAACGGCGTTGCGCTTCTCATCAACAACCGCCCCGACGGCGAGGAGGCCGGGCAGCCCGGCACGCAGGCGGAAGCCGCGGCCGCCAAAGCGGCAGGCCTCGCCTATCTCCACATCCCCGTCACCGGGCCGAGCCTGAGCCGCGCAGACGTCGACGGGTTCCGCGAGGCGGTGCTCGCCGCACCGGGCCCGGTGGTCGCGCATTGCCGCAGCGGCACGCGCTCGCTGACGCTCTGGGCGATCGGCGAGGTGCTCGCCGGCAATCTCGGCCGCGAGGAGGTTCTCGATTACGGTGCGCGGCTCGGGATCGACCTATCCGGCGCCGCACGCTGGCTCGACGCCCACGCCGGCGAGCCGGCATGAGCCCCTACCTCGCCTCGCTCGCCGGCGGCGCGCTGATCGGTCTGTCGGTGGCGCTGATGCTGATCCTGCACGGCCGTATCGCTGGGGTGAGCGGGCTCGTTGCCGGGCTCGGCACGGACCGGGGCGAGCGCCGCTGGGTCGACGCCGCCTTCGTCGCTGGGCTGGTCCTGGGGCCGCCGGTCGTCGCGGGTCTCTCCGGCGCGTGGCCTGCGATGCGGATCGCCGCCTCGCTGCCGGTGCTCGTCGTGGCGGGACTGCTGGTTGGGTTCGGGACGCGGCTCGGCTCGGGCTGCACCAGCGGGCACGGCGTTGCCGGGCTGGCGCGGCTCTCTCCCCGCTCGATCGTCGCGGTGCTTACGTTCGTGGCTGCCGGGATTCTGACCGTCGCCCTCGTCGGGCTGGGAGCGCGGTGAGCATGGCGCCGGTCCGCATTCTCGCCGCCCTCGGGCTCGGCCTGCTCTTCGGCCTCGGCCTCGCCCTCTCCGGCATGCTCGACCCTGCCCGCGTGCGCGGCTTCCTCGACGTCTTCGGCGCCTGGGATCCGAGCCTGGTCTTCGTGCTCGGCGGCGCCGTCACCGTCTCGAGCCTCGGCTACCAGCTCGTGCGCCGCCTCTCGAAGCCGGCCCTGGCCGAAAGCTTCCAGATCCCCACGAACCGCCGGGTCGACGGAAAACTGATCGGAGGCTCGGCCCTGTTCGGGATCGGATGGGGCCTCTCCGGCTTCTGCCCGGGGCCGGCAGTCGCCGCGCTCTCCACCGGCGTGCTGCCGGTCGCGGTCTTCGTGGCGGCGATGCTCGTCGGCATGACGGCGCATCGGGTTTTCACCCTGCGCGGGGCAGAAGCCGGGATTCCGGCACGGGATTCTTAATAGTTTGTCCCACCCAATGGGGTTCGTGCTGCACCGCACTTGATCGAGACCGAGCTCTGAGCGACCGAAGATCATGGTCAAACTCGTTCGCCTCATGGCCTGGATGATGATCGCCGCGCTCGTCGTCGTGACGCTCGCGCCGATCGGCATGCGCCCGGTCATCGTCCAGAACGCGAACATGGAGCGCGCGCTGGCCTACGCTCTCCTCGGCTTCCTCTTCGCCGCCGGTTATCCGCGCCACCGCCTGCTCGCCTTCGCCGTGGGCGTGGCCGTCGCGGCGGGACTGGAGATCGGGCAGGTCTTCACCGCGAGCCGTCACGGGCGCGTGCCGGACTTCCTGGTGAAGGCTGCCGCTGCCGGTATCGGTGTCGTCGCGGCCTGGGTTCTCGCCGAACTCCATAGCCGCTGGACCCGCCAGACCCTTCGTGCCTGAGAGGAGCCGGCGAGAGCCGCCATGTCGGCTGCGCCGACCCACTCACCATACCCCGCATCCGGTGCGTCGAGCCGCTTGAAAAGCGCCGATCCCTTCGATACACCGCACCGCCTGTGCCGCCGTAGCTCAGTTGGTTAGAGCGCTTGATTGTGGATCAAGAGGTCCCCCGTTCGAGCCGGGGCGGTGGTACCATCTCATTTGTCTGATGGTTCTTAAGGGGTTGGCGCGGGCGCCAGCCCCTTTTTCGTTCGACCTTGCCGTGCCGTCGGAAAGCGGGATGAGCGATCGGTTAAGGCGCTGGGGACGGGCGCCCCGTCGTTAACCCTTCGCTAACCATAATCCCGTCACCCTGACCCTCCACCGCAGATCGAAGGGAAAGGCCATGGCTCGCGACCGGGATTTCGATGCGCTCAGCGAGGCGCAGGTGGTTGCAGGCCGCACGGCCAAGCGCGGCGTCACCACCGATGCGCGGTTTCGGCCGGCCGGTACCAAGTCCATGGCCGAATTGCTCGATACGATCCAACTCGTCGCCGAGGCCGCCACCGGCGAGCGCAGCTTCCTGCACGTCGACCCGGCGCGCGACCGGCGCTGAGGCGCGGTCGAGGCCTTCAACAAGGGAATCTCAGGCCGCGTGAGAGGGCGCGGCCTCTTCGGCCGAGTCCGTCCCCGACAGAGTCGCGGCATTGCGCGCGACGGTGAGCACCGCGTCGAAGGGCGGCAGGCGGCCCAGCGTCGCGGCATCGGGCAGGCAGACGATCAAGCCCATTCCCTGCCGGATCATGCGCAGGCGCATGATGCGCGCGGCGATCTCCTCCGACTTGCGCTCGTCCGGCAGCAGGCCGACCACCAGGATGTCGGGCCGGCGCACGAGGCAGCGCACGAGGTCGATGGCGACGCGCTCACGCGGGCCGATGCCGCCCTCGGTGAGGCCCTGTCGGCGCGCCATGGCAGTGCCGGGGCCGCTCGAGGCCACACGGCTGGCGAGGCCGAGGCGGTAGACCGTCGGCTCCAGGCCCTGGTCGGCGAGCACCTGGCGCACCAGGGCGCGCACACGCTGCTCGGCATTGGCCTCGCCCTGGGTGATGCGGCCGAACAGGACGTTTTCCTCGAAGCTCGCGGCGGCGGTGACGCGTGCAGGATCGTAGAGGTCGATCTTGTCCCGGAATTTCGCGGGCATCAGCCGGGCGAACGAGATGCGCGCGGCGACGATGCGCTGCTCCAGCTCCGGATCGACCAGACCGAAGCGATGGCGGGTCTCGCTGTAGCGCAGGGCGAGACCGATCAGGCGTTCACGGTCGCGCGCTCCGGCAGGGCCGCGGCGCAGGCTGCCGCCATTCGGCTGACGCGCGATCAGATCCTCGAAGAAGCCGCGCTCCTGGGCCGGAAACAGCGAGAAGGCATCGAAGAGCGGGTGATCGTCCGGCAATTCCGAAAAGATCTCGACGGTCGCGCGGGCGATGGCCAGGCCCATCTCGACGAAGCTGCGCGTCAGGCCTTCCGCCTCAAGCACCGCGCGCAGATAGGGCTGGCGGGCCAGCCGCTCCTCGGAGAATGTCGGACCCACCGCCTCGCCGAACAGGATGTTCTCGCCGACCGTCGCCTGATGGTTGTAGCGGGCCGGGTCGAAAGCCTCGACGAGCCGGGCCATGCCCTGCGTGGCGAGCATCTCGCGAACGGCCGAGCGCGCGGCGACGACGGCCTGCGCGACGGCCGGCTCGTCATCGGGATCGATGGTGCCCTCCAGGCCGCGCGAATAGATCAATGCGTCGAGGCCGGAGAGCTTGAGGAGGGCGATCCGCCCCTGCTCGCCCAGCGCCTCGCGCTCGTCGGTGCGCGCGCCGTAGAGCAGGTTCTGCTTCAGCGTTCCCTCGATCAGGATGGCTTCCGATCCGGCAAAGGCGATGCGGTGGGCGCGCTCGGCCGGGTCGAGGCTCCGCAGGTCGAGGCCGCCATAGGTAATCGTACCGACGCTCGGCTCGATCTGGCCGGCCAGCAGCGCCGCGAGCGCCTGCACGCCGCTGCCGCGCTCGCCGACGATCGCGACATGGGCCGGCATCGGCAGGTCGGCGTCGAGGCCGGTGAGACGCTCGCCACTCGCCGGATCGTAGGCGCCCGCCTCCGTCGCGATCAGCGCGCCCGATGCCGGGAAGGCCGCGGCACGGTGCAAGGCGGGTCGCTTGTCGGCGAGCCCGTCGAAGGTTTGCGCCAGCCTCCGATAGGTCGGCGCGGTTTCCATCCTGAGGAACCAGAGCCGCAGGAAGGCCGCGACGAGAGCCGCCGCGAGCGTGAAGGCGGCGCCCGCCGCGGCGAGCGCACCGGGCATGATGGGTGCGGCCCCCTCCGACATGCCCGGACCGCGCCACAGCGCCGTCGCCACGAAGATCGCCGGTAGCAAGACGATCAGCGCGAGGGCCGGCGCGCGGGCATAGGCCATCGCGGCCTCGGCCCGGGCCAGGGTGCCGTGCGTGGCGCGCGCGCGCAGTCCGAGCCGCCGCCGCTCGAACATCGCCGAGCCGTGCGCACGCACGGCGGGCATCCGCAGGATCAGGTCGCCGAGCCCTGCCTCCGCCGCCGTCCGCTCCTGCTGGCGCAGGGCGGTGCGTTCGAGGCCGCGGCGGATCTGGAGGGCGCGGGCGAGGCCGACGGCGACGAGGCCGATCGCCACTGCCGGGACCAGACGCGGCGCAGCGAGCGCGGCGGTGGCGAGCGCCAGCAGCACGCCGGCGAGCGTCATCGCCGGCACCAAGATGCCGGCGGCGGGCAGGCCGGCGAGAGCCGCCCCGACGAGGCCAGGCAGGGCGCGCACGTCCTCGCGGGCGCCGGGCGGCGCGCGCAGGATCGCATCGACAGCGGTGGCGCGCAGGCGGGTCGCCGCGCGGGCCTGGGCGGAGAAGCAGACCCGGGCGACGAGCCAGCCGAGCCCGGCCACGGCCAGCGCTGCGGCGGCGAGCCCGAGCAGGGCCGCGAGCAGCAGCCCATGTCCGCTCAAGGGCAGGCCGGGGGCGATCTGCAGAGATCCCGCCGGATCGCCGGGAATCGGCAGGGCCAGGGCCAGAAAGCGATGTGGGCCTGTGGCGCCCGGCACCATCAGGTCGACCAGGTCGCGCAAGCAGAGCAGCGCCAACAGGGCGAGCGGGGTGCCCAGCCCGACGCCGAGCGCCACCGCCAGGGCGTGCGGCCGCGGCGCCGAGCGCCAGCCGAACAGGATCGGATCACGCTCCATCGACGGGCCGCGCGGGGCTGCGATGGCGGGGCTCGATACGTCTCATGCACCGGCGGGCTTAGAGGATCGCAAAGGGGCAGGGAAGCGCAGGCGGGTGCGGCCCGTCACATGCTCAAACGATGCCGTGCTCCTTCAGCAGCGGCTGCTCGTCGCCGGACACCCAGCCGAAGACTTACGGATACGAGGCGACACCATGCGGGTGGGGCCGATTTTCCGATCGCCTGCGATCCGACTAGGGTGGCCTTCCGAAAGCGAAGGGAGCAAGCGGCCTGGGATGGGCGAACGAGTGAGGCACCGGCCATCCTGGATTCCGGCATCGTGACGGCGAGAGCGTTCCCGAAGGCTCTTCCCAAAGCTCGCACGCCCCTGCCCGAGAGCCTCTACGGCGAGCGGATCGTCGCACCGGGCGAGAGCGTCGAAAGCGTCGCCCGCACCATCACCGACATCGTTCTGGCAAAGCGGGTCGTGCGGAAGCGCTGGCTGATCGCGGCCGGGGTTTGCGGGTTGCTCGCGGCGCTCCTGGCCCTCGTCCCGAGGCGGCCTGACGAGGGCGCACTCGTGGCGGTAGCGAGCTACGAGGGTTGGATCGGCATAGCTGAGGGGAGCCTGCTGGTCTCGGCCGTGCTGCAGCTCGCGGGCGTCGATTGGCGCTGCGCGGTCGGCCGCATCACCGAGACGGTGGCTTTGCTCGCCGCCATCGCCGCGTGGTTCTGCGCGGGGGCGGCGGCCGAGCCGTGGATGGGCGGCACCGGCCTGTCTCGACCCTTCGGATCGGCCGGGTTCTGGCAGGCGTCCGGCATCGCCGGGCTCGTCGTGGTCTGCGCCGGCCATTGGCTCGTTGGCCTCCTGCCCGATCTCGCGGTCCTGCACGAGCGAGGCGCCTCCCGCCTCTACGGCCGGCTCGCGGGTGGCTGGCGCGGCTCGGCCCTACAATGGCGGCTCTGGGACGAAGCCCACCGCGCCACGGCCCTTCTCGGCGCCCTTCTCGCCATCGCGCTGCAAGTCGGCGCCTCGGTGATGCAGGCGGCCTCGGCGGCGCCCGGACGGCAGGACACGCTCCTACCGGTCACCTATCTCGTCGACGCGGTGCTCTCCGGCGTGGGAGCGAGCGCGGCGGTGATCGTCACGATCCGCGCGACGCATCGTCTGCACGGCCTGATCACCCGGCGCCACCTCGACATCCTGGCCCGGCTGATCCTCGTCCTCGGCCTTGCCAGCCTCTACTGCCACGCCACCACCATCCTGGCGGTGCTGCTGTCCGGCGACGTGGCGGCGCGGGACACCGTGGCGCGGGGCTTCCACGGCGACCTCGCCCCGGCCTTCTGGACGGTGGTGGTCTGCGGGCTACTGCCGCCCCAGCTCTTCTGGCTGCCGCACCTGCGCCGCTCGGGCCTCGCCGTCGCCGGGGTCGGGACGCTCGCGGCCGTCGGCGCCTATGCCGACCGTGCGATGGGCCTCGCCGTCGCGCTCCGGGACGGAGCCGTCCTGGTTCCGCCCTCGGCCGACATCGCCGGCATCGCCACCCTCGCGGGCTCGATCGCCCTGTTTCTCGCCGGGCTGATCCTCGCGCTGCGAACGCTACCGATCGTCTCGATCGCGCAGATGCGCGCGCTCGTCATCGCACACAATCCGCCAGTGACACCGACCGGCCCGACGCCGGAGGCCCCGGCCGCAGGGGCCGTGCCCCTTGCACGGGTCCGGTCGATCGTGGCCGAATTCGCCTCCGCGCGGACGCTCGCCGTCGCGGCCGGCCTGCTGCGGGCGCGCGACCGCAACCTGCGTCTCGACGCGCTTGGCCCGGTGCCGATCCCGGAGGCGCTCGAGGTTCTGCGTCCAGCCGTCGTCCCGATCCGCCTCAGGGCGCTCGCGGGCGCGCTCATCGGCGGGACGGGCGTCCTGGCGGTCTGCCTCGCCGCGATCCCGCTGGCGGCCGGCGCCGCGCCCTGGGGAGCCTGGCCGTCTCTCGTCCTCCCGAGCCTGACGGCGGCGCTGACCGCCGGCACGCTCGCCGCTCTGGCGGCGCTGCTCGCGGCGCGCGGCCGGCTCGATCCCGGTGAGACCGACGCCGCGCGGGCCGGACGCGGCCGTTTCGTACTGACGGTGCGGGTCGGCGAGGAGCCGGGCGAAGCCGACCGTATCGGCCAGCGGCTGATGGCTCTGCCCGCCGCGGACGGCCGGCCGATCGCGGTTCGGATGATCGGCCGATGAGCCTCCCGCGCGACCCGCCGCAAGAAGAGGCCGGGCGCCGGGCGGAGGCCTCGCCGCCCCGCACCGCGCGCGCCTTTCTGCTCGATCCGGCCCGGCGCGGCGCCGCCGGGCTCGGCATCGGAGCGGTGGCCCTCGGCCTCGCGCTGCTGCTGGGTGGCTGGCACCGCCTCGCGATCTCCTACCTGCCGGCCTGGCTCTGCCTGCTCGCCCTGCCCGCGGGCGCGCTTCCCGTCGCGATCATGGTCGAGCGGGCCGACGCCTGGCGGCCCCAGCCCGAGACGGCCCTGCTCGAGACCCTGCGCTGGCTGCTCGGCCTGATGCCAGCGGCGGCCCTGCTCGGGCTACCGATCCTGGCCGTCCTGCCGGTTCTCTACCCCTGGGCGGCCGGAGCCCAGCCCGAGTCGCCACTCGCCGCGATCTGGTTCACCACGCCTTTCCTCCTCCTGCGCCTCACCTTCGTCTTCCTGGTCTGGATCGGCCTCGCCGTGCTGTTCGCCCGGCGTGGCGGAGAGCCGTGGGGCAAGGCCGGCCGTATCGACGATGGGCGCGCCATCCTCGGCCTCGGGCTGCACATCGTCTGCGGGACGCTCGCGGCGGCCGACCTCGTCATGGCGGCGCTCTTGCGGTTCCATTCGGGTCTCGCCGGGCTCGTCCTGCTCGCGAGCTGGAGCGCACTGGCGTTGAGCGCGGCGATCCTGGCCGCGCCGCCGGATGTCGGCCCATCGCGGCGCCGGCTCGACCGGCTGACGCCGCTCGCCGTGCTGCTGGCGATCTGGGCGGCGATGCACCTCGTGCAGGCGCTGGTGCTCGGTTCGCCGGAGGCCGCTCTCTGGTACGGCGCGCGTCTCGTCGGTGAAGGGCGCGCGCTCGCCGGCGTTGCCGGAGCGGTCGTCCTCCTCGCGGCGGCGGTGACCCTGAAGCCCGGCGAATACCGCACCCGCGTCGTGGCGGCGCTGGCGCTCGGAGTGCAGATCCTCGCCCTATACTGGTTCGTGACGCCGGCGATACGCGGCTCGTTCAAGGTCACGCTGGTCGACGTGCTGGCGCTCGTCGGCGTCGCCGGAATCGCCGTCGGGCTGATGCCGGCGACGCGGCGGCTGTTTCCTGCCCGGTGAGGACGGCTTCCCGCTTCCCAATTCGGCTTCGCCTGCCCTACATCTGGGGGCGATCAACAGGCGCGCTGCCGGCGCGCGAGACGAGCTGACCCCAAGAGCGCAAGATCCCGAGAGCCTATGTGCGAACTGCTCGGCATGAGCGCCAACGTGCCAACCGACATCCGCTTCTCCTTCGCAGGCTTGGCCAAGCGCGGCGGCGAGACCGGGCCGCATGCCGACGGCTGGGGCATCACCTTCTACGAGGGCGGCCGCGGCTGCCGCGCCTTCCACGATCCGGACCCGAGCGCGCAATCGGAGCTTGCCAAGCTCCTAAAGCGCTATGCGATCAAGAGCCGCATCGTCGTCGCCCATGTCCGCAAGGCCAATCGCGGCCGGGTCTCGCTCGAGAACACGCATCCGTTCAGCCGCGAGCTGTGGGGCCGGCGCTGGACCTTCGCCCACAACGGCCAGCTCAAGGGCATCAAGAAACGCGTCCTCGGCCGTTTCGAGCCGATCGGCTCCACCGACAGCGAATATGCCTTCTGCTGGATCATGTCACAGCTCGAAGCGCGCTGGCCAAAGGCGCCGCGCACGGCGCAGCTCGACGCGTTCGTAGCCGAGCTGTGCCGTGAGTTGGGCACGCTCGGCGTCTTCAACATGCTGCTGTCGGACAGCCGTGTGCTCTACGCCCATTGCGGCAAGCGTCTGTGCTACCTGACCCGCTGCGCGCCATTCGGCACCGCGACCTTGATCGATGAGGATTGGCGCGTCGACTTCGCCCAGGAGACCACCGAGACCGACGTGGTCACCATGATCGCGACCCGGGCGCTGACTCGCGACGAGACCTGGACCGAGCTCGCCCGTGGCGACACGGTGGCCTTCAAGGACGGCGCCGTGCGGCTGCTGCGGCCCGGCCGTCGCCCCGTCGAGGTCGCGCTGCCCTGCGGCCGAGGCTGAGCGAACGGGTGCGGGTGGGACACGCAAGTCCAAAAAGGGTCTGAAAGCGACCATAGCCGCTCCATCATGCCCTCCCCTCGGGGTGTACCCGTCTTCGCGATGCGATACAGTCCCGGTGTCTGCCGAGGGATGGTGTTGGGCCGCCCGACGTTTACCGATCGAAGCACGCTGATCGAATCATGAGCCGCAACGAGACAGCCGACACCCTCGATCGCCCTGCGGAGGACGGCTCCGAAGGACGCCCGAACCTCTCCGCGAGCATCCGCACGCATCTCGGAGACCAGCTGCGCACGGTCTACGAGGCGCTCGGCGCACCGGACGCGGTAACGGCTCGCTTCGCCGACCTCATCGAGAAGCTCGAGGCCGCGCTCAAGGCGCAAGGCGAGCGCGTCGATCCCGAATTCCGCGACGGCTTGCTCGCGGCGGTACCGAGCTTGCGCGCCTTCGCCCTCTCGCTCACCTCGAACCCGGCCCGTTCGGACGACCTCGTCCAGGACACGCTGATGAAGGGCTGGCAGCACCGCGCCCGCTTCCAGCCCGGCACCAACCTGAACGCTTGGCTGTTCACGATCCTGCGCAACATCTTCTATTCGGACCACCGCAAGCGCGTGCGCGAGGTCGAGGACCAGGATGGCTCCTATGCCGCCCGTCTCGCCACCGCCCCGCACCAGGGCGACCGGCTCGACGTCGAGGATCTGCAATCGGCGCTGGCCAAGCTGCCGCCGGACCAGCGCGAGGCCCTGGTGCTCGTGGGCGCCGAGGGTGTCTCCTACGAGGAGGCGGCGACGATCATGGGCTGCAAGGTCGGCACCGTGAAGAGCCGTGTCAGCCGCGCCCGCGGCCGCCTCGCGGAACTGCTCGGCTACGACGAAGAAGATCTCGGATCGGACCGCTTCATCCAGTCGGCGATGCCGAAAGACGCCTGAGCAGGATCTAATCCGCCTTGTCGGTGATGGCGCGGTCGGCATGGACCAGCGCGCCCCAATCCTTGGCGCGATCCTGGCCCTTGAGCCGCTGAAGCCGCGCGCCGCTGACGTCGACGCCCTTGAAATCGGTGCCCGCCACATTGGCCCCGGTCAGATCCGCGCCGGAGGCGTCGGAGCCCATCAGCACGGCATCGGTGAGATCGGCATCCTTCAGGTTGGCATAGTCGAGCCGCGACCGGCCGAGATTGGCGCCTTTCAGCCGTGCGCCCTGCAGGTTCACCGAGACAAACATCGCCCGCATCAGGCCCATCGATTGGTTCTTGATGTCGGCCCCTCCGTTGAGGTCGACGAGGCTGGCGCCGCTCATGTTGGCGCCCATGAAGTCGCCGATCGGCTTTGACCGGCTCAGATCGGCGCCGCTGAAATCCGCCCCGCGGGCGGTGATGCCGAACATGTCGGCGCCGGCGAGATTGGCGCCCTTCAGATTCGCCTTGAGCAGCCACGCCTGCTGCAGATTGGCCCCACTGAGGTCGGCGCCCTGCAGGTTGGCGCCGTTCAGGCGGGCCGTGCGCAGATTGACGCCTTTGAGGTCGAGCCCCGAAAGGTCGAGGCCCGACAGGCTCTTGTCGGTCAGGTCGATCGGCCGGCCGCCGGATTTGGCGATGAGCGCCTCGATATCGGCCCGGCTCATCTCGGCCTTCGTCATCCGCGGTGTGTTCATGTCGGCGCCGAGCAGCAAGTCCTGCTCTGCACGGGCCGGAACGCCCGCCGTCAGCACCGCGAGGACGAGCAATGGAAATCGGCGCACGCGTTTCACTCCCTGTCGGGTCTCGGTCGTCCGGCGGCTCCTGCCGCGGGACCGGACTGATGGTTCTCTCAGAGCGTGGTAAGCTGAAATGCCGGACGTGTCGGTGACCCAGGTCACCGAGGCAGGATCCGGCGGGAGCAAAACGCAAAAGAGAGGCGGCGGCCATCGCCGTCCGCGCCTCAAGGGCCGTTCAGCCATGCCGGACAATCGACAGGTCGAGCGCTGGATCGAGCGGTTTCCGCTCATCGCCGGCTTCAGCCCGGCGCATCTGCAGATCGCCCGTGGGACGGTGCAGTTCCCGGTCCTGGAGGCGGGCGCCATCGCCTATGCACTGAACGGAGATTGCGCCAACTACCTGATGTGCATCGACGGCCGCACGCGGGTGTTCCGCACCTCGGAGGGTGGTCGCGAGATGCTGATCTACAAGGTCGGTCCCGGTGGCACCTGCGTGCTGACCACGCAATGCCTGCTCTCGGGTGGCACCTTCCCGGCCGAGAGCATCGCCGAGCAGCATACCGAGCTCGCCGCGCTCCCCATGAGCACCTTCAAGCAGCTCATGGCCGAGAGCGCGGCATTCCGCGACTTCGTGTTGGACGATTATACGAGGCTGCTCTCGGGCCTCTTCGCCCTCGTCGATGAGATCGCGTTCGCTTCGCTGGAGCAGCGACTCGCCCGCCGCCTCCTTGTCGAGGCCGATGCCGGCGGACTCGTCACTAAAACGCACCAGCAGCTCGCCGCCGATGTCGGCAGCGTGCGCGAGGTGATCAGCCGTATTCTCGGCGAATGGACGGATGCCGGCTTAGTAGAGCTGCAGCGCGGACAAGTTCAGATCGTCGACCGCGCGGCTCTCGCGTCGGGCCGAAGCCATTAGGCGCGCAAAAGGATCAGAAAAATCGTGGCGCAGACCATTCGGAATCTGCCGGATGCCGGGACTTCTAGAAAAATTCCATCGCATCAGACACATGATGCGAAAAATCCAGCCTTTCTCGTTTTTCGATGCATCCCTTTCCGAGATCGCGGCGTTACCGGGCCATGTCTGCGGCGCTTGTTGCGCCGCGGGAGATTTGAAACGGAGATACCTTCGATGAAGATCAAGACCCTTCTCGCCGCCTCTGCGATCGCGCTGGCGCTGCCGATGGCCGCGCAGGCTCAGGGCACCGTTCGCGGTGCCGAGCGCGGCGCTCAGGAAGGTGCGGACGTCGGCGGCCCGATCGGCGCCGTGGTCGGCGGTGCCGTGGGTGCGGCGACCGGCACGGTCGGCGGCATCCTCGGCGTCGACGATCGCCCGCGCTTCCGCTCCTACGTGCGCGAGCGCAACGTCCGCTCCTACGATTACGATGGCCGCGTCGCCGTCGGCTCCGAGCTGCCCCGCTCGGGCGTGACCTACTACGAGGTCCCGAACGACTATCACGTCGCTCGCGGCACCCGTTACACGGTCGTGAACGATACGCCGGTGCTCGTCGACGGCCGCGGCCATATCATCGAAGTGCTCAACTGATCGTCGGACGACGTTCGACGACGACAACAAGAAAGCCCCGGCACCCTGTGCCGGGGCTTTTTACTCGGAATTGACCTTCATAACGTCCAGTGCTCGACAGTTTTTGAGACTGATTTCGCAACACTCGACATGTTCGCCCGTTAAGCTGCTCTAAGGACTATGCACCGAGCACAAGGGGCGAACGGCCCATGACCGACGACAACGACACCACGCTGCCCGAGCCGGTCCGCGACCATCTCGGCCATCAGCTCCGCACGATCTACACGGTCGGTGAGGGCAAGCCGCAGTTCCTCGGCGACGAGGCGGGCGTGCCGCAGGAATTCGCCCCGCAGATCGAGCGGCTAGAGACTCGTCTCAAGACGCATGAGGAAGGCACCGAGGCCGTCGGCCAGGCGCTCGACCAGATCGTCGACGCCTTCGGTCTCCCGCCGAAGGCGTCCCCTCGCTCAGCCTGACCTCGCCGAGGCTCAGACCTTCGGGCGCGCGGCCAGCAGATCGCGGATCTCGGCGAGCAGCTTCACGTCGGCTGGCACTTCGGCGACGGGCTCGGGCTTGGCCTCTTCCTTCGTCTTCAGCTTGTTCATGGCGCGGATCACCATGAACAGCACGAACGCGACGATCGCGAAATTCACCGCCAGGGTCAGGAATTGCCCGTACCCGACGACGGCGCCGAGCTTCTTGGCATCCCCGTAGGACAGGCCTGGCGTCACCTTGGACGACAGGGCGACATAGTAGTTCGAGAAGTCGAGGCCGCCGGTCACCGCGCCGATGATCGGCATGATGACGTCCTGCACCAGCGACGTGACGATGGCGCCGAAGGCCGCGCCGATGATCACGCCGACCGCGAGGTCGACGACATTTCCGCGTAGGGCGAACTTCTTGAATTCTTCCAACATTCGTCGTCTCCTCGGATCACGGGCAGGATGTGCCGAGTGGCAACGCTATTGCAGGATCGGAAACCGCCAAAGCTTCACCACGCTCTGTCCACGGCCGATTGTGGTCCGGGCCGGCGAAGACCTTGAGCGCAAACGGCCTGCGGCCGAGGGGAGGCGCCATGTCGGACTGGAACGCGGCCCAATACCTGCGCTTCGCCACGGAGCGGACCCGGCCGGCGGCCGATCTCCTTGCCCGGGTGCCCCTCGAGGAGGCAGCCGAGATCGTCGATCTTGGCTGTGGGCCGGGCAACAGCACCGGCCTGATTGCGGCGCGTTTCCCAAAGGCGCACATCACCGGCGTCGACAGCGCGCCGGACATGCTGGCCCAGGCCCGGCGGACGCTTTCACGGATCAGCTTCGTGCAGTCGGATCTGCGCGACTACACGCCCCATGACGCACCGGACCTCGTCTTCGCCAACGCCGTGCTGCAATGGCTCCCGGACCACGCGACGCTCGTCCCGCGACTCGCACGGCTCCTGAAGCCGGGCGGATGCCTCGCCTTCCAGGTGCCCGACAATCTCGACGAGCCCTCTCATGCCCTGATGCGTACGGTCGCCGCCGACGGGCCGTGGAGCCCTCTGATCGGCGATGCGGAGGCGGTCCGTGCCCGGATCCCCTCGGCGGGCGTGTATTACGACTGGCTCAGGGCAGCCGATTGCAGCGTCGACATCTGGGCGACGACCTACATCCATCCGCTGGCCGATGCCGCAGCCATCGTCACTTGGCTGCAGGCGACGGGCCTGCGCCCGTTCCTGACGCCCCTCGACCACGACATGCGCGTCGGCTTCCTCGCGGCCTACGAGGCGGCGCTGGAGACGGCCTATCCGCGGCAGGGGGACGGGCGCGTGCTTCTCAGGTTCCCACGCCTGTTCGTGGTGGCGCGGCGGGGTTGAGCGACCCCATCCTCGTCGCAGATGGGACGGCGATCAGGGCTCCTGCGCCTCGCTCGATGCTGGCGCGGCGGCCTCCTGCTTCACGCGTCGGCGGTACTGCATCGCGCCGACCGGCAAGGCGACGAGATAGACGGTCGCCAGCGTCACCATCGTCTCGAAGGGGAAGCTGATCACCAGGCCGAACACCACGACGAGCACCAGGAAGATCGGCAGCACGTGCTCGCGCGGCACCCGCTTGCCCCAGGTCTTGCCGGAAAAGGTCGGCACCGTTGAGACCACGAGCAGCGCGATACAGAGCACGTAGACGAGCAGAACCGGCGCGGCCCAGCTCTCGAAGGTCAGGCCGAGGAAGTGCAGGTAGAGCGGCAGCATGCCGGTCAGAGCCCCCGCCGGGGCGGGCATGCCGACGAAGAAGTCCTTCTTCCATTCCGGCCGGTTCGGGTCGTCGAGCATCGCGTTGAAGCGGGCGAGCCTCAGCGCCATGGCGATGGCGAAGACGAGCGCTCCGATCCAGCCGAGCGATTTCAGGTGGTGCAGCGCGAATCCGTAGAGGATCAGGGCCGGCGCGCAGCCGAAATTCACGAAGTCCGCCAGCGAATCGAGCTCGGCGCCGAAGCGCGAGGTGCCCTTGAGGAGCCTCGCCACGCGCCCGTCGATGCCGTCGAGGACGGCGGCCACCACCACCGAGATCACCGCCGGCTCGAACCGGCCTTCGAAGGCCAGCCGGATCGCGGTCAGCCCCAGGCAGAGGGCCAGCAGGGTGATCATGTTGGGCGCGATCAGCCGGAAGGGAATCGGCTTGAACCGGCGCGGCCGGGATTCATTCGCGTCCGGCGCGAAAGGCGGAAAAAGATCGTCCATGTCGCCTCCGTCCGCTCGCCGCTCAGATACGGCGGAACGCCCGCTCGGCGCCACCCCCGAGATCGGCCAGCACGGTCTCGCCGGCCACCGACTTCTGGCCGAGCCCGACCAGCACCCGCGCCGTCGTCGGCAGGTAGACGTCGACCCGCGAGCCGAAGCGGATCAGGCCGAAGCGCTCGCCGGTCTGGAGCGTGTCGCCGGCCGAGACGAAGCCGACGATGCGCCGCGCCACGAGGCCCGCGATCTGCACGACGCCGACGCGCAGGGGCAGGCCCTTGTGCGTCGTCTCGATGACGAGGCCGTTGCGCTCGTTGTCGTCGCTGGCCTTGTCGAGCTCGGCATTGAGAAACAGGCCGGGCGTGTAGTGGATCTGGCCGATCCGACCCGTCACCGGCACGCGGTTCACGTGGCAGTCGAACACGTTCATGAAGACCGAGATGCGCAGCATCGGCTCGTGCGAGAGGTCGAGCTCGGGCGGCGGCACCACGGTGGAGATCAGGTTCACGCGCCCGTCGGCCGGGGCGATGACCAGGCCCTCGCCGGAGGGCACCACCCGCTCGGGATCGCGGAAGAAGTAGCAGACCCAGAGCGTCAGGATCAGGAAGATCCAGAACAGGAACTGCGCGAACCAACCGAGCAGCACGGTCAGCACGATGCCGATCAGGATGAAGGGGTAGCCCTCCTTGTGGATCGGCACGAGGGTCCGGCGGATCGTCTCGAAGAGGTCGGTCATGGCGCCCTGGCTGTGTCGCGCTTCGTCTCGCGATCGGCGCCGCGATGGCAGGCACCCGCGCCGCCGTCAACCGGCGGGGTCGCGACCCGCGCCAGCCATGGCCGGCGCGGGCGGCATCGTCTTCGTCTCCGGGGTATGGCCCCAATCAGCAGCTCAAGCGCCTGTTCTCGCGGCGCCCGAACGTCCGGTAATGCGCCAGACCGGACGTCACCTGCCCGTTGACGACGGCGCGGCGGACGTCGGGATTGCAGCGCAGATACTCGCGCTCGTCGAAGGCGTAGTCGCCGCGGTTGCGCTCGCGTCCGCGGTATTCGCGGTCCTCGTAGCCGCGGTCACGATCCCGATAGCGGTCGCCGCGGTCGTAATCGCGGCTCTCGTAGCCGTAATCCCGCCCGCCATAGGGCTGCGCGACGGCCGGGACGATCGTGGCGAGCCCGACGACGGCCGCCATGCAAAATCGGATCATTGTCTCACTCCCCCAAAAGTTTCTCGGTGGAGGCTGCTTGAAACACGGCTTGCCCCCTCAGCGCCAGGGGGCAAGCGCGGCAGCCGCCGCACTTGCTCCAATGCCCGGGAGGCCGCCCGGTTCACCGGAATGCCGTCGGCCGCCGCGGCTTCCGGACGAAAGGTGGGCCCGTCAGCGGGTCGCGAACTTGATGCTGATCGCCGCCTTCGCCGTCAGGCCGGGACTCTGCAGCAGATTGAGATACTGCGTGTAGCGCTTGTCGAAGGCGTTCTGCAGGATGAAGTCCGCCTTGACGCGGTCGTTGACCTGGTAGGACGCGAAGAAGTCCACCAGTCCATAGTCCTTGGTCTTCAGGATCGTCGCGCCAGCGGGAACGTTGAGGCGGCTGTCGACGAAGGTCAGGCGGCTGCCCACCGTGAGACTGTTTTCGAGGAAGCGCAGCCCGATCGTGCCGCTGACCCGGTCCGGCGCCACCGTCAGCAGCGATTGGCGGGTAGCCTTGTCGCGGCCCTCGGTATGGGTGGCCGCGACCGAGACGAAACCGCTACCCCAATCGTAGGCACCCTCGAGTTCGACGCCCGAGAGCTCGGCCTGGGCGACGTTCAGATACTGGAAGGACTGAACCGGGATCACGCAGGGGAAGCGCCCCGGGATGCGGGCGCAGATCGAGGCCGGGATGCCGGGGATCGCCGGGACGAAGTAGGTCGGCCCGACCGCCGAGATGTTGATGAAGTCGTCGACCTCGTTCTGGAACACGTTCGCCTTGGCGCGGAAGCTGTCTCCGGGCGTGAAGATGTCGCCGTACTTGAGATTGACGCCGCCCTCGATGTTGTGGGCCACCTCGGGCCGCAGCGTCGGGTTCGGCAGGATGTTGAAGGCTGGGAACGGGTGGATGCCCTGGACGAGCGTCTCGGTGATCGAGGGCGCGCGGTAGCCTTCGGCGTAGGTGCCGTAGAGCTCGATCCCTGGCAGCGGCGTGACGCCGACGGTGATCTTCGGCGAGATCCGGTCTCCGCTGGAGCGGAAAGCGCCGCCGGACAGGTCGTAATGGTCGTAGCGCAGGGCGCCGATCACGCGCAGCCACGAGCCGTAGCGGACCTCGTCCTGGATGAAGGCGCCGGCGAGCGTGCGCTGGCCCGACGGGGTGAATGCGCCTCCGAAGCCGCCGGCATTGTCCGTGGTCTTGACCCGGTCGAACACCGCGTCGCCGCCGATGGTCAGGGCGTGGCTGAGCGCCCAGGTGTCGAAGCGCGACGTGTTGTGGATGTCGAAACCGCTGGTCTCGATGTCGTAGCTGATCCGGTTGCCGGCCTTCACGCCGAGATTGCCGTAGACCCCGCTGGCGGAGTCGTTGAGGAAGGTCAGCGTGTTGTGCGTGGTCGTGTAGTAGCCCTTCGCGCTGAAATCGATCAGCGGCGTCTCGGGCCGGGCGAAACGATAGCCGAGGGTGTAGGTGTCGGCCTGCACCGAATTCGCGAAGCGCGCGCCGGCATTGCTCGAGCCGTTATTGGTGAAGTCGAAATTCTGCAGCAGCGCCGTACCGCTGATCTCGTGGCCCTCCGCCGGCCGGAGGTTGACCTTGGCGAGGCCCGAGGTCAGCTCGTTGCCGGTATCGCGCACCAGCGTCCCCATGCCGTCCCGGTAGGGGTCGTTGTTGCGGTAGACGAATTGGCCGAACACGTCCGCGCCCTCGCCGATGCGGGCACCCATCGAGGTCGAGTTCAGGAATTTCTGGCCGTTCGTGCCGAAGCCCTGCTTCTGTACGACGCCGGCCCGCTCGTCGGGGTTCAGGATGTCGTCGATGGAGCGGGTGCGGAAGGCGACGACGCCGCCGATCGCGCCGGATCCGTAGATGGTCGAGGTCGGGCCGCGTGTGATGTCGATGCCGCCGACGAGTTCCGGGTCGAGGTAGAACACGCCGTTGGCGCTGTGGCCCGAGGTCTGGAAGTTCTGGCGGGCCCCGTCGACCAGCACGTTCACCCGGCCGAAATCCTGGAGACCGCGGATGTTGATGGCCTGAGCCGGATCGTTCTGGTTCTCCTGCGTGGTCACGCCGGGCACGTCGCGCAGCACGTCGGACAGCCGGCTCGGCTGGATGCGCTCGATCTGCTCGCGGGTGACGACGCTGGTGCCGGAGAGGGCGTCGATCGCCCGCTCCTCGGTCTTGGTGGTGGTCACCGAGATGGTGTCGAGGCTGACGAGTTCCGGCAGCGGTGCGGCCGGCAGGCGCGCGGCGGTTTGTGCCTGCGCGGCGGCGATCGACAGCAGGGAGACACCGGCCGCGATGACGGAGCGGCAGGACAGGGACACGCGAGGGGAGGGCATCTTGGGGTTCCGCGAGGCAGCACGCAGCGAGGGGAGAGGTCGGCTGGCTGGCTGGCGGAGGGCTGGCTTGCTGAAGTCCTGATGCGTTCAAGCTCGGCCCAAGGTCAACGAAGTGTTCCAGGACGCTGTCTGGTGTGAATCTAAGTCATTCCTTGCAAAGACTGAAACCATTCCAAGTCGAGTTCACGCGTCTGTGAACTGTGGTCAGGGTGCAACATCTTTTCGCGGCAGGATGAAGGGCTGGCCGCCTGGCGGAACCCGGCCGACGGGCCAGCGTACCCCGAAAACCTCGGCGATGAGATCGTCGCGCAGAATCTCGGAGGGCGTACCCCCGGCGACGAGCCGGCCCTCCTTCAGCACCAGCAGCCGGTCCGCATAGGCCGCCGCCAGGTTGAGGTCGTGCAGGATCGCGACGACGCCGACGCCGTCACGCCGCAGGAGGTCGACGGCATCGAGGATGGCGCTCTGGTGGCGCAGATCGAGGCTCGCCGTCGGCTCGTCGAGGAGCAGCACCTGCCTCTCGCTGAGCGTACGGCCGGCGGCGAGCTGGCAGAGCACGCGGGCGAACTGGACGCGCGCCTGCTCGCCGCCCGACAGCCGATGATACGGCCGCTCGGCGAGATGCAGCACGTCGGCAGTCCCGAGGGCGTCGTCGAGGATCGCCGCCTTGTCCTGCCGGGACAGGCCGCGGCCGATCCCGTCGAGGCCGATGCGGGCGACCTCGGCCACCGAGAAGGGAAAGGCCAGCCGCGCGCTCTGCGGCAGCACGGCACGCAGGCCGGCGAGGCGCCAGGCCGGGATCGCCGCGACGGGTTCGAGGCCGTAGGCGACCTGCCCACGCGTCGGCGCCAGTTCCCCGCTCAGCAGCCGCAGCAGCGTCGACTTGCCCGCTCCATTGGGGCCGACGACGACCTGCAGCGTGCCGGCCTCCACCGAGAGCGAGACGCCGTCGACGAGCCTGCTCTCGCCGGTCTGGAAGGCGAGGTCGCTCGCCGTGAGGAGCGGTGTGGGCTCAGGCATCGAACGAACGGGAGCGTCCGAGGAGCAGCCAGAGGAAGACCGGCGAGCCGATCAGCGCGGTGACGATGCCGATCGGCAGTTCGGCCGGCCTCACCACGAGGCGCGCCGCCACGTCCGCGAGGACGAGGAGCGTGCCGCCGAGGAAGGCGCAGGCCGGCAGCAGCCGGCGATGCTCCGAGCCGATGACCAGCCGCAGCATGTGCGGCACCACCAGCCCGACGAAGCCGATGATCCCAGCCGCCGCCACGCTCGCGCCGACGCTGACGGCCACGAGCAGGATGATGGCGCGTTTCAGCCGCTCGACCGGCACGCCGAGATGGAAGGCCTCCGCCTCGCCGAGAACCAACGCGTTGAGCCCGCGGCCAAGGAAGGGCACGGCGACCAGCACCGGCAGGATCGCCGGGGCGATCGCGGCGAGCTTCGTCCAGCTCGCGCCTCCGAGGCTGCCGAGGGTCCAGAAGGTCAGGTCACGCAATTGCCGGTCGTCGCTGGCGAAGACCAGAAGCCCCGTCATGGCGCCGCCGAAAGCCGCGAGGGCGATGCCAGCGAGCAGCATCGTCGCTACCGAGGTGCGGCCGGACCGCGTCGCGATCAGATAGAGGCCGAGGATCGCGCCGAGGCTGCCGAGGAACGCGCCGATCGGCAGAACCCAGAAGGGCAGCGGGCCGGCCACCGCGAAGGCCGCCAGGGCCGCATCGCCCAGGACGATGACGCAGGCCGCCGCGAGGCCGGCTCCCGCCGAGACCCCGACCAGTGCGGGATCGGCCAGGGGATTGCGGAACAGGCCCTGCATCAGGGCGCCCGACACGGCGAGCGCCGCCCCGACGAGAAGGCCGAGCAGGGTGCGCGGCAGGCGGATGCCCTGGATGACGAGGGCGTCGCGCGCCAAGCCCGGATCGTCGGCTCCGCCCGTCAGCACGGCGATCACCCGCAGCGGCGAGATCGGAATCGCGCCGACGCCGATGGAGAGAAGCGCCGCGCCGAGGGCGAGGGCGGCGAGGCCGAGGAGAACGAAGAGGGTGGAGGCCTGGGCCGGGACGAGGCGCTGGGAGCGTCCGGTTCCCGACTCAGTCATGGGCGAGATCGGGATAGACCGCTCGCATCAGCTCCCGCGCCGCATCCGGGGTGCGGGGGCCGAAGCCGAGCAGGTAGAGGCCGTCCATCGCGACGAGCCTGCCCTTCTGCGCCGCAGGGGTGCGCCCGAGGACCGTGCCGGGTGCGAAGACGGCGTCGCGCCCCGGGGCCTCGGGGCCGTTGCGCATCATCACCACCGCATCCGGCGCGGCCGCGACGATGGCCTCGTCGCTCATCGGCTTGAACCCCTCGATCTCGGAAGCGGCGTTCTGCAGGCCGGCCAGCGTGAGGATGCCGTCCGCTGAGCTGTTGCGTCCGCCGACCATGATCCGGCCGTTGGCGAGCGAGAGGATCACGAGCGCCTTGGCCGGGCTCTTGATGCCGGCTCGGGTGCCGCCGAGCTTCGCGAAGCGCGCCCCGATCTCCTTGGCAAGCCCTGCGGCCTGGTCTTCCAGGCCGACGATGCGGCCGATCGTGGTGATCTTGTCGAGGACGCCCTCGGGTGTCGGCGGCTCCTTGATCAGCGAGATCGGCACGCCGGCCTCGCGGACGAGGGCGAGCACGTCCGGCGGCCCTGCCCCCTCGGCCGCGACCACGATGTCGGGACGGGTCGAGAGCAGCCCCTCGGCCGACAGCGCCCGGAGATAGCCGACATTCGGCTTCTCGCGCATCGCCTCGGCCGGAAACAGGCTCGTGGTGTCGACCGCCACGATTCGGTCCGCCGCGCCGAGCCTGTAGAGCGTCTCGGTCACGGCGCCTCCGAGGGAGGCAATCCGCCGGGCTCCGGTCGGCGCGATCTCGGCCGCACCGGCGATGCGCGGCAGGCCGGCGGAGGCGAGCAGGCCTGCCAGCACCGCGCGTCGGGACGTGGGAGAGCGCGTCATTTGGTCAGGATCAGTTTGTCGTTGGTGGTGACTCTGAGCTGATACCGCTCGTTACCATGCACGATCGTCAGTTGGCGACGACCCTTCATCAGGCTCACCGACTCGACCACACCGCCGGTTGCAAAACTCTCGTCGCCTGATGTAGCGGCTGTATTTTCATCTTTGCTAAGATCATCGCTTTTTATCTCTGGAACTCCAGGCTTCATCAGACGATGCTCTTTTGAATTGTTCAATTTATAAGAACAATATTTCAGATATTCTCCCGTACGAGGTTGCTTTCGGTTTCGCAAGCGAGGTGAGTGAGAGCAGCCATCGCGAGATCGCTTGACAGTGCCGCGCTTGAGGAAAGACATCACGCCGACCAGCGGAGAGCGAGAGCCATGGCGAGATCGACGATGAGCGCCCGCGACGCGGCGGAGGCGGCCTTCAAGAAGACGACGACCAAGCCCGTCGAGGCGGCGGTCGCGACGAAGGCGCCTGCCATCCCAGGCGCGCGGGAGCAGGTCTCGCTGCGCATCGATCGCGACGTGCTCGAGCATTTTCAGGCGAACGGACCGGGATGGCAGGACCGGCTCAACGCCGCGCTCCGCAAGGCCGCTGGCCTGGCCTGAGGGCGTGGGCTGGGCGGCGCGACGGAGGGGTACCGCTTGTCCGTGAACCCGGTCCGGGCATTCTGGATGCGTCCGCGCCTCCTCGGCGCGATCGTCGTCGCGATCGTCCTGGCGGCAGCTTTGCCCTTCGCGTCGATCTGGACGCGTCTGCTCGTCGGCTGGTGCGCCGGCGTCGTCATCTACGTGACCCTGGTGACCTGGCAGGCCTCCACTGGCTCGCACGATGCCCTTCGCCGCGAGGCCTCGCGGCTCGACGACAGCGCGCTGGTGATCTCGCTCTTCGCCATCCTGGCTGCGGCGGCAAGCATCGGCTCCGTCGCCATGCTGGTCTTCGGTCAGCGGGAGCACGACGCCGACAAGGTGGCCCACCTCGTCCTGGCGGCCGCCACGATGGTCTGCACCTGGGTCTTCGTGCAGATCGTCTTCACGATCCACTATGCTCACGTCTATTACGGGTCTGACGAAGACTACGGCAGTCGCGGCGGACTGGATTTCAACGGCGACACCAAGCCGGACTTCTGGGATTTCCTGTATTTCTCCGTGACGATCGGCGCGACGTCGCAGACCTCCGACACCGACATCACGTCGAAGCGGATGCGCCGCATCGCGACGGTGCAGACGGTTTACGCGTATTTCTTCAACACGAGCATCCTGGCCCTCGCCATCAATATGGCGGCCGGCTTCGCTCAGCATTGAATGGCCGGCTGCAGCGTGGCCGCGACCTCGACTTGCCCGAGGGTCGGGCGCCTTCCGCTGCGCTCACCCACCTTCGGACGAGGCCGAAGGCTCCTCGAACAATCAGTTCAGATAGCCGCGGATCGCGATCGGGGCGAGCATCTCGCCGTCTTCGGTGACGATCCAGGGCTGCCGGGACGAATCCGCCAGCACGCGGGCCGCGGCGGCGAGCGCTTCGCGAAGGCTGGCGTAATGCGTCGAGACCGCTTGCGCGGCGCCTTCGGCGAAGGCGGGCCAGATGGCGAGATCGGCGGGTCGTTCGAGGGCTTCGGTTTCCATCGGGTCGCTCCTTTCCCTTGCGGGATCTCTGTGCTTGGCAATCCTCGCCGCCTCCGCTTGAACGGGCGGTGAGATCGACTGTCGGCTGATGTTCAGGATTCGACCTTCGCATCCCCGTCGGCGGGAGGATGTGCCCCGCCGCACGCTTCCCGAAATGCCGACAGCCGTAATCTCTACCCATTGCGGCGGCGGCCTGTGGGGGCTCTTAAGGCGGGACCGCTCCGGTCTCGTTCACGCGAAGCCGAACGGGTGGCGGACCGAGCCGCGTTTCGCGCTACGGGTTCCGGTCCGCCACTTTCGCTCGGCCCCGGATCGCGATAAATTCCTTCAGTAGGAATTTTAGGATTGACAGCGCGACGCTCCTCCAGTACAAATCATGAACGTTCCAGAGGTGTGACGAGACGGCGGGGGCGGCGATGGCATTCCGGAGTTCTCACGCCCCGGAGATACGCCAACGCGTCTTAGCCCTGCTGGTGGACACCGATCTCAGCATGGCCGCGATCGCCCAGCAGACCGGCGTACCCCCGACGACGGTGAAGCTCTGGAACCGGCAGGCGCGCATCCGCCCCAGGACGCGAGCCCCACAGTTCGAAGCCAATCCACGCAACTGGACGAAGAGGCGCGTCAGTGCGGCTGCCCGGCTGCTCGGGCGCGGCGACCTCGATCCGGGCGATCTCGCCGAAGCGATGGGGGTCAAGCGCGACGATGCCGGCATTCTGATGCTCGCCTGCGGGCTCACGGCCGTGCAGGCCCTCCCCACGCAGGCGCCGGGCACGCCGGACCTCGCGGATCTGAACGCGGCCCTGCGCGGCCACATCGCCCGCCAGATCGTGGCCCTCGACGACAGACTGCACAAAGCCGGACCGGCCGACGACACCGCGCGGCTCCTGCGCGACGTCGGCGGCCTCAAGCGCCTTCTCGACGACCTCTCGACCCCACGCCCACTGGATGCCGTCGGAGACACGGATGGAGAGCCCCTGCCGGATCTCGCCGCCCTCCGCGCGGATCTCGCGCGACGCTATGAGGCGTTCGCGGCAGGCGGGCACCCTGCAGGCCTTCCTGGAGAGCCTGCCGCCGGAGCACCTGGAGGCGCTCGTCCATGACTGGCTGCACCTCGCCCGCGACGACCAGCTCCCACCGCCCGGCGACTGGACGACCTGGGCCTTCATCGGCGGGCGTGGCTCGGGAAAGACCCGTGCCGGCGCCGAATGGGTGCGTGGCCTCGCGCTGGGCGATCCGTGCCTGACGCCCGAGCCGGTCGGTCGCATCGCGCTGGTCGGCGAGACCTATGCCGACGTGCGCGACGTGATGATCGAGGGGCCGTCCGGCCTCCTCTCGTTGCCACTTCGTGGCAGTGCGCGCCCGCTCTGGCAGCCCTCGCGGCGCCGGCTCGCTTTCGCCAACGGCGCGGTGGCGCTGGCCTTCTCCGCCGAGGAACCGGATTCCTTGCGCGGTCCGCAATTCGGCGCCGCCTGGTCCGACGAGGTAGCGAAATGGCGCTATGCCGATGCCGCCTTCGACATGATTCAGTTTGGCCTGCGCCTCGGTACTTGTCCACGCGGGTTGGTGACGACGACACCGAGGCCGATTCCCCTCCTGCGTCGATTGCTGACGGACCCGCGTACGGTGGTGACCCGCGCCCGCACCGCCGACAACGCCCGAAACCTCGCGCCGGATTTCCTGGAGACCGTGGTCGGCCGCTATGCCGGAACTCGCCTCGGGCGGCAGGAGCTCGACGGCGAGCTGATCGAGGACCGGCCCGACGCGCTCTGGACCCGCGAGACCATCGAGGCGGCCCGCGTCGCGGTGGCGCCCGTCCTGATGCGGCTGGTGGTGGCGGTGGACCCGCCGGTCTCCTCCCGCGCCGGAGCTGATGCCTGCGGGATCGTCGCCGCCGGGCTCGGCCCAGACGGCGCAGCCTATGTCATCGCCGACGCCACCGTGAAACAGGCCCCGCCGGAGCTGTGGGCCGGTGCGGCCCTGGCGCTCTATCACCGGCTTCGGGCCGACGCCCTCGTCGTCGAGGTGAACCAGGGCGGTGAGATGGTCTCGACCATTCTCGCCGAACTCGATGCGTCGGTGCCGGTCACGTCCGTACGGGCGACGCGCGGAAAGTACCTGCGAGCCGAGCCGGTCTCGCTGCTCTATGCGCAGGGCCGTGTCCGCCATGTCGGCGCCATGCCGGCGCTGGAAGATGAACTCTGCGATTTCGGCCCCGGCGGTCTCTCGACCGGTGCCTCGCCCGACCGGCTCGACGCCCTGGTCTGGGCACTGACGCATCTCATGCTGACGCCCCCGGCCGAGCCGCGGGTGCGGGTGTTGTAGCGCTACGCTGGTCCCCTCCCCCTTGCGGGAAGGGGAAGGGGTGGGAGTCGCCCAGAAGGCACCGCCGCGCTCGATCCTGCACCACCCCCACCTCCAACTCCTCCCCGGCAAGGGGGAGGAGAGCGGGAGCCGCCATGCCCAACCTCCTCACCCGCCTCGCCCAGGCCGCCGGCTACGCCCCCGCCACCAAGGCCGCCCCGACCACGGTCGCCTTCTACGGCGAGGGTCGCCCGGTCTGGTCGGCCCGCGAGCCGGCGGCCTTCGCCCGTGAGGGCTATACTCGCAACGCCGTCGCGCACCGTGCCGTGCGCCTCGTCGCCGAAACCGCCGCCTCCCTGCCCCTGATGCTGAACGGGGCCGACGACGCGCATCCGCTGCTTGCCCTGCTGGGCCGACCGAACCCACGCGAGGGCGGCGCCCGCTTCCTGGAGGGCGTCTATGGGCACCTGATGGTCTCGGGAAACGCCTACATCGAAGCGATCGGGCTCGACGGCATGCCCCGCGAACTGTTCGGCCTTCGCCCCGACCGGATGCGCGCCGTTCCGGGCCCCGATGGCTGGGTTGGCGCCTACGACTACACCGCCGGCGGCCGCACCGTCCGCTACGAGCAGTCTGGCCCGCTGCCGCCGATCCTGCACCTCGCGCAGTTCAACCCGGTCGACGACCATTATGGGCTCTCGCCGATGGAGGCGGCTGCCGTTTCGCTCGACATCCACAATGCGGCCGGCGCCTGGCACAAGGCGCTCCTCGACAACGCCGCCCGGCCCTCCGGCGCCCTGGTCTTCGCACCCTCCAGCGGCGCGGCCCTGAGCGACGCGCAGTTCAGCCGGCTCAAGAGTGAGCTGGAAGCCAACTACCAAGGCGCGGGCAATGCGGGCCGCCCGCTCCTCCTCGACGGCGGCCTCGACTGGCGCCCACTGGCACTGTCGCCGAAGGAAATGGATTTCGTGGAGGCCAAAGCGTCGGCCGCCCGCGAGATCGCGTTGGCCTTCGGCGTGCCGCCCCTTCTGCTCGGCCTGCCGGGCGACAACACCCACGCCAACTACGCCGAGGCCAACCGCGCCTTCTACCGCCAGACCATCGTGCCGCTGGTCCGCCGCACCGGCGATTCCATCGCCGCCTGGCTGGAACCCGCCTTCGGCCCGGCCCGCCTGGAGCCCGACCTCGACGCCATCGAGGCGCTGGCCTCCGAGCGGGAATCGCTTTGGCGGCGTGTCGGGGCGGCGGATTTCCTTTCGGTCGGCGAGAAGCGGCAGGCGGTGGGGTATCCGGCAACGATGCCGGACGCCTGACCCCTCCCACCGTCATTGCTTCGCTGCGCTCGAAATGACGGGCGCGCTTGAACCCCATCCCCATCACCAGAGATCCCCCATGGATGGCCATTTTGCCGGCTACGCCAGCGTGTTCGGCATGCCCGATCTCGGGCGCGACACGGTCGTGCCGGGCGCCTTCACCGCGAGCCTCGCCAAGCGCGGCGCGACCGGGGTGCGGATGCTCTGGCAGCACGATCCGGCCGAGCCGATCGGGCGCTGGCTTTCGCTCGCCGAGGATGCCCATGGGCTTCGCGTCGAGGGGCGATTGAACCTCGCCGTGCAGCGCGCTCGAGAAGTCGATGCACTGATGCGCGAGGGCGGCCTCGATGGGCTCTCCATCGGGTTTCGCGTGGTGAAGGCGAGCCCGGAGCGGGGCGGGCGAAAACTCGTCGCCGTCGATCTCTGGGAGGTTTCGCTGGTGACCTTCCCGCTCCAGCCCGGCGCGCGGGTGCTGGCGAAGGCCTCGACCGATCTCGCGGAGAACCTGCGGGCCCAGGCGCGGCGGATGCGAGAGCCGCCGCGATGCCCTCTCCCCGCACGCGGGGAGAGGGCCGTCGACCCCTCGTCGGGTCGGCGGCGAGCGTAGGCGAAGCCGAAGCGACGGTGAGGGGGCGTCTCTGGATGAGCCTCTCCCGCGCGGCCCCCTCACCTTCGGCTGCCGCCTCGCTGTGACGACGACGGGGTCGTCACAGCCCTCGCCCCGCAAGCAGGGCGAGGCGATGTGCGGCGCCTTCAGTGAATTCCTTCAACCGTCGAGGACACCCATGACCGCACACAGCCCCATCGAAACCAAATCTGCCCATCCCGTCACCGAGAACAAGGCCGCTACCGGCACCGTCGATGCCGCATTGGAGGACTTCGCCCGAGCCTTCGAAGCCTTCAAGCAGGCCAACGATACCCGCCTCGGCGAGATCGAGACCCGGCTCTCGGCCGACGTGCTCACCGAGGAAAAACTCGCCCGTATCGACATGGCCCTCGACCAGGCCCGCAGCCGGCTCGACCGGATCAGCCTCGACCGCGCCCGACCGCCGCTGGCCGGCCCGGACGGCGCCCCGCGCGATACCGCGGGGACCGAGCACAAGGCGGCCTTCGATCTTTATGTTCGTGCTGGCGAGAGCGCCGGCCTCAAGCGGCTGGAGGAGAAGGCGCTCTCCGTCGGCTCAGGGCCGGATGGCGGCTATCTCGTGCCGGCAACGATCGAGCGCGAGGTGCTGCGCCGGCTGGCGCAGATCTCGCCGATCCGGGCGCTGGCCACCGTGCAGACCATCTCCGGCGGCCTTTACAAGCGTGCCTTCTCGCCCACCGGCCCGGCCGCGGGCTGGGTCGCAGAGACGGCGGCGCGGCCGCAGACGGATTCGCCGAACCTGCTGGAACTGAGCTTCCCGGCCATGGAGCTCTACGCCATGCCGGCGGCGACGCAGACGCTGCTCGACGACGCCGTGGTCGACATCGACGCTTGGCTCTCGGCGGAGGTCGAGGACGTCTTCGCCGAGCAGGAGAGCGTGGCCTTCGTCACCGGCGACGGCATCGGCCGTCCGCACGGTTTCCTCGCCTACGACACCGTGGCGAACGCCTCCTGGGTGCCCGCCAAGATCGGCTTCCTCGGCACCGGCACGGCCTCCGCCTTCCCGGCGAGCAACCCGGCCGACGTGCTGTTCGACCTGATCTATGCCCTGCGCGCCGGCTACCGCCAGAACGCCAGCTTCGTCATGAACCGCCGCGTGCAGAGCACGATCCGCAAGTTCAAGGATGCAGACGGCAACTACCTCTGGCAGCCGCCGAGCGCGGCGGACCGGTCGGCGACGCTGATGGGCTTTCCCGTGGCGGAAGCCGAGGCGATGCCGGACATCGGCGCCGGCAGCCTGTCGATCGCCTTCGGCGACTTCAAGCGCGGCTATCTGGTGGTGGATCGCACGGGCTTGCGGACGCTGCGCGACCCCTACTCCGCCAAGCCCTACGTGCTGTTCTACACGACGAAGCGCGTCGGCGGCGGCGTGCAGGATTTCGACGCGATCAAGCTGTTGAAGTTCGCCTGACCATCGCGGGGCCTCACGCCGTCTTTCCGAGTTCGGAAAGGCGGCGCCCTCCGTGATTTAGCGCTTGCGGCCCATCCCCGAGCCTCCATGCACGTAGCGCTTCTTCGGCTTTGCCATCCGGCGAAGCGCGTCGGTTACGGGCTTCGTCACGCTGCTGAAGATCCGCTCGAAGAACAGCGTCACCGCCGAGACGATGATGGCGAGGAGACAGCAGGTTCCGATCGCGATCCCGAGCACGCCCGGGGTCGGCAGCACCATGATGCAGACCAGCCCGATCAGGGCGACGGCAGGAACCCATTTGCTCATGGCGGCTGTCTTCTCTTCGAGGCAGGCCGATTATTGCATTTTAATGCTTACGATTTGATCAATGGCAGGAATGTTGTCTTTTAGACAGTCGAGGTTGCCGTAGAGCGGGAGAGGTTTCGGCCATACAACTTTTGATGAAGGCGGAAACCTGTCGGCTAACGCTGAACGACCTCACGACAACCGTCTCGATTTGGCTGCGCGATCTGCGCTGAGCCCGCCTAGTTCTTCGACTGAAACCTGTCCTCGGTCCTCGCCGAAAGGCGCTCAGCGCGCCCGGCGGCGGCCCGGTTTGGCCGCCCATTCCGTCGTCGGCCGGGAGGCCTCGCTGGTCTCCATCGCCTCCATTTGCGAGGCGCGGGCCGAGATCCAGCTCGCATGCTCGCCGGTGGGTGTGACGGCGGTGAAGCCGCCGCAGGCGGTGCGGGCGCGCTTGTCCTGGCGCATGGCGCCGCTTGACCAGCTCACCACGCCGACCATCCGGCCGTTGCGCAGGATCGGCCCGCCGGAATCGCCGAGGCAGGCGCCCGCGCCCGCGGTCTCGGCGAGCCGGTGCGCGTCGGTCACCACCGTGACCCGGTTGGCGACCTGGAGCGAGCCGATCGAGACGAGGCGCGCGGTACGCAGGGTGCGCGCGGTGCCGCGCTTGTTCTCGGCCACCACGCCGAAGCCGGCGATGTCGACACCGTCGCCCGAGTCGATGGAGCCGTTGCCGCTCGGATTGAGCGGGCGGAAGCCGGGGCCGACGGGTTGCGCCAGCTTCAGCATCGCCAGGTCGATGCCGGGCTGGTCCTCCGGCGAGGTGCCGGGCACGAAATCGGGATGGGTGGTGGCCGCCAGCGCCGGGATGCGGCGCTGGCGGAAGGACGGGTCGACCACCACGACGCTGTATCCGGCCTGATGCTGCACGCAGTGGGCCGCGGTCAGCACGAGATCTTGCGAGATCAGGGTGCCGGAGCAGATCTCGCCGGAGGTGCTCTCGATGCGCACCACCGAGGCGCGCAACCCGTCGGGATCGCGGCTGACCTGACCCTGCACCACCGCCTGGGCGGAGAGGGGAACGAGCCCGAGGACGGCGCCGGCGAGCGCGGCACGGACGGGACCTGCGACCATGGTCTTGTCTCCAGCGCCCGGCGCGCCTCGAAACCTTCGGGCGCCCAAGCTAGCCGAAGGCAATGCCCCGGCCAAGCTGGAGTTCCCTGAAGCAGAATCCTGCGGCACTCAGCGCGACCAGCGCGCGGTGCTGCCCCAGGTTGCCAGCGTCCGGTCGATCCAGCCGCGCTGGGGGCCGACCAGCACGCCCTGCGTGAGGCCGCCGCACACCTTCTGGACCCAGGCGGCGACGGCGAGCACGCCGGCCCCGTCCGAGATCGGGCCGCCGGAATCGCCGTTGCAGCCGCCGGCTTTCGCCGCGTGCAGCCAGACCAGGATGCGGCTCGGTCCGTGCGGCTCGACCACCGGGAGTTCGACGAGGCGGAACTTGCCGGTGGAGCGGAAATCGTCGCCGCGCACTGCGCCGTAGCCGCCGAAGATGAGGGACTGGCCCTGGCCCGGCATGGCATCGCTCAGGGCGGCGGGCGTGAACCGGGCCGGCAGCGGCTCGCGCGAGCGCAGCAGGGCGAGATCGATAGAGCGGGTGCGCCCGCGGATCGCATCGGGATCGTAGCCCGGATGGACCGCACGGGCCGCGACCTCGAGGAGAACGGGCTTACCCGCCTCGTCGCGAAAATGGACGCGGTTTTCGGCGAAACCCTGCACGCAATGGCCTGCGGTGAGCACGGCATCGCGCGCCACCACGACGCCGGTGCAGGCCCCCCCCTTCGAGGTCAGCACCATGACGGAGGAGCGCGCCTCGGCCGAATCCGGTGCCTCGCGGCCTCCGGTGATGGCGGCGGCGGGGCCGGCGGTGAACAGCAATGCGCAAAACCCGAGCAACACGCGCCGGGTACTCCAACCCCCCTCCTCATCCCGAGGGGCTCGGCGAAGCCGTGCCTCGAAGGAAGGCTCCAGCAGGCGCAGCGATCCCTGGAGCCCTCCTTCGAGGCCTCCGCTCCGCTGCGGCACCCCGGGACGAGCGCGGGGATGGGATCGGCCGAAGAGCGCTCTGCGCATCCAAAAAGCATCTCTGCGGGAGGTGAAGCATGACCCCGATACGCGTCGAGGAGTTCGGCGTCGAGCCGGTGAGCCTCGCCGAGATGCGCGGCTACCTGCGCCTCGACGGTGACGACGGCAGCGAGGATGGCCTGATCGGCAGTCTCGTCACCGCCGCCCGCGCCAGCGTCGAGGCGGCGACGCGCCGGCTCGTCCGGCCGGCCCGTTTCCGGCTGATGCTGACCGCCTGGGCGGCCGGCGGCGTGCTGCCTTTGCCGCTCAGCCCGCTCGTCGCGGTGACGCGGGCCGGGATCGTCGGCGCGGACGCCGTCGTCGAGGAGATCGATCCCGGCCTGCTGCGAATCGGCCCCGACCCGTGGGAGGCGCCCTGCCTGCTCGTCGATCCGTCCGTGCCGCTTCTGATGCGCAAGGCCGCCCTGATCGAGGTCACCGCGGGCTGCGGCGGCGACGGGCCGGCTGTCCCGGCTCCCCTCGCCCAGGCGATCCGCATGACCGTCGCCGATTGGTACGAGAACCGCGGGGACGGCGTCCCCGGCAAGCCGCTCGCGCCGCCGCCGGCCGTCGCCGAGCTGGTCGCGCAGCATCGGATGATGCGCGTCTAGACGGAACTCGCCGGCCCCCGCCGCCGAAACGGACCGCCGCCCTCTCCGTCCGCTTCGCGGCCATCTCCCCCCGCGGGGGGAGGAGACACACCGCCCATCACCGGAGATCTGCCATGACCCATGCGCCCATCGGCGCGCGGCGGCGACGCTTCGTGCTCGAAACGCCCCTCGATCAGCCGGACGGTTTCGGCGGCAGCCTTCGCCGCTACGTAGCCGGTGCGGTGCTCTGGGGTTCGCTCGAACGCGCCGAGGCCGACGCGCGGCGCAGCAACGGCCGCGAGGACAGCGTGATCGTCTACCGCGTCGGCCTGCGCTGGCGCCCCGGTATCTCGTCCGAGATGCGGCTCGCCGCCGGCCCGCGCCGCTTCGCCATCCGCTCCGCCGCCGACCCGGACGGCTGCCGCCGCGATCTCGTCTGCGAGGTCGAGGAGCTTTCGGGAGAGACGGCATGACGAGCCCGCTGCTGCCGCTGCGCGCCGCCATCCTCGCAGCGCTCGAAGGGGACACCGTGATCGCGCAGGCGATGGGCGGCGCGTTGCGGCTGCACGACGAGCCACCGTTCGGCGCGGTCCCGGTCTACGCCGTCTTCGGTGACGGCGAGGCCCGCGACGATTCCGTCGACGGCGCGCGGCGCCACCGCGTCAGCCTCGCCGTCACCGTGTTCGGCAAGCGCGGCTCGACCCGCTCCGCCCTCGACGCCGCCGAGCGCATCGCCGCGTTGCTCGACGACGTTGCCCTCACGCTCGCCGGCCACGCCCTGGTCTCGCTCCGCGTCGACGCGGTCACCACTCACCGCGACGAGGCCACCAGCGAGATCCACGCAACGGTGACCGTGAAGGCCGTCACCGAGGTCCTCACCAACTAACCCCACCGTCATTGCTTCGACCTCGCCTCGCAATGACGGCTCCGAACCATCAAGCACCGGAGCCCATCATGACCGCCCAGAAAGGCAAGGACCTGCTCATCCGGGCCGGAGACGGCGCCGGTGGATACGTGGCGGTGGCCGGCCTGCGCGCCCGGCAGATCGCCTTCAACGCCGAGACCGTCGACATCACCAACGCGGATTCCGCAGGGCGCTGGCGAGAGCTTCTCGCCGGAGCAGGCGCGCGCCGGGCCTCCATCTCCGGCTCGGGCGTGTTTCGCGACGAGGCCTCGGATGCACGGCTGCGCCAAAGCTTCTTCGACGGGGTGATCGACGGCTATCAGATCGTGGTCCCATCCTTCGGCACCATCGAAGGCCTCTTCCAGATCAGCAGCCTCGAATACCGCGGCGACCATGCCGGCGAGGTCACCTTCGACATGGCGCTCGATTCCGCCGGGCCGCTGAGCTTCACGGCGCTCTGAGCCAAACACACCCCATCCCAAAAATCCGGAGCACCCGATGCCCAACCGCAAACGCGGCGAGGTGCCGCTCACCTTCGGGGCTGAGCGCTACACGCTCTGCCTCACCCTCGGCGCGCTGGCCGAGCTGGAAGACGCCTTCCAGGCTGGCGACGTCGTCGGCCTGGCCGAGCGTTTTTCGAGTGGCCGGCTCTCGGCCCACGACGTCATCACTCTGCTCGGTGCGGCACTGCGCGGGGGTGGGCACGATCTCGACGATGCGGCGGTGGCCCGGCTGCCGTTGGCAGGCGACTTTTCTGCCGTGGCAACCGCCCTCGGCGAAGCCCTGTTCGCCGCTTTCGGCGAAGCGGACGCACCGCCGGACCCTCGCGTGCCACGGAGGGCCTGACTTCGGAGGCTGCCGCCTTCGCCTTTCCGTGGGACGACGCCCTGGCGCTCGGGCTGCACGCCCTGCGCTGGACCCCAACGACGTTCTGGTCCGCGACGCCGCGCGAACTCGCTGCAGCCGCGGGCCTGAAGGCCTCCCCCGCCGCGGGCCGGGCCGACCTCGACCGCCTGCTCGCCGCCTTCCCCGACCCGTGAGAGCATTATGGCCGACACCGATCCCGACCGCGCCAATGCGGACCGCGCCAAGCAGCTCGAGACGCTCGACCAGCTCTCCAAAAAATTCGGGCAGAGCCTGTCGAGCGCGCTCACCACCAACCTCAATGCTGGGCGCCAGCTCGACGGTGTGCTCGGCACGCTCGCCACCAAGCTGTCGAGCATCGCCCTGAAGGCGGCGCTGACCCCGGTGACCAAGGGGTTGGCGAGCCTGGTGAAGGGCCTTCTCGGCAACGCCGTCGATGCCGGCACCAGCGCCTTCGCCAAGGGCGGCGTCATCGCCGCCGGCCGGGTGCGGCCCTTCGCCAGCGGCGGCATCGTCGCCGCGCCGACCTATTTTCCGATGCAGGGCGGCACTGGCCTGATGGGCGAGGCCGGCCCCGAGGCCATCCTCCCCCTCCAGCGCGGCAGCGACGGCCGCCTCGGCGTCGCCTCTGCCGGGGAGCGGCCGGTCTCGGTCAGCATCAGCATCGCCACGCCTGACGCCGAGAGTTTTCGGAGATCCGAGGCGCAGGTGGCCGCGAGCCTGGCGCGGGCGGTCGCGCGGGGCAGACGTGCGTTGTGAGCGTGGGCTCTCCTCGCCTTGCCGGGAGGAGTTGGAGGTGGGTGTGGTTCCGCCTGCCTGGGGAAACCAAGCGGAACCACCCCCATCCTCGATCCCTCCCCGCAAGGATGAGGGAAGACGCGCCGAGATCGCCGCGAACAGGTGACACACCATGCCCAGCGACTTCCACGAGGCCCGCTTCCCCCTCGACGTGGCCCTGCGCGGCAGCGGCGGCCCGAGCCGGCTCACCGAGATCGTGACGCTGGCCTCGGGCCGCGAGCATCGCAACAGCCGCTGGGCGGACTCGCGGCGGCGTTACGATGCCGGCCTCGGCATCCGCACGCTCGACGCGCTCCACACCGTGCTCGCCTTCTTCGAAGAACGGCGGGGGCGACTCTACGGCTTCCGCTATCGCGACCGGGTCGATTTCCGCTCCGCGCCGCCGAGCACCGCACCGGGCCCCACCGACCAGCCCCTCGGCACCGGTGACGGCAGCACCACCATCTTCGCCCTGGCCAAGACCTATGGCAGCGGCCCGACACCCTATCGTCGCGCCATCCAGAAGCCGGTCGCCGGCAGCGTGCGGATCGCCGTCGACGGCATCGAGGTGCCGCCGGCCGACTTCGTCTGTGATGCGACGACCGGGCTCGTAACCTTCGCCGCCTCGTCCGTCCCCGCGCCCGGAGCCACCGTGACCGCCGGCTACGAATTCGACGTGCCCGTCCGCTTCGACACGGACGACCTCGTCATCGACCTCGCCGCGTTCACCGCCGGCGAGGTTCCGAAGGTGCCGCTCGTCGAGATCGTGCCGTAGGGCCGGACAAATCTCATCCCGGCCAACCTCCTCATACTGAGGCTGCTTCGCAGCATCGCGGGATGAGGGGGCGGGTTTTGGACTCATTCCGCCGGAGCCGCCATGCGAGACATCCCCGCCGCCCTCGCCGCGCGCCTCGAAGAGGGCGCGACGACTTTGTGCCATTGCTGGTCGCTCACGCGCCGCGACGGCCTGGCCCTCGGCTTCACCGACCATGACCGCGATCTCGTCATCGACGGCCTGACCTACGCCGCCCGCACCGGCCTGGAGGCGGCCGAGGCGAGCGCCGAACTCGGCTTCGCGGTGGGCGGCGGCGATGTGGCGGGGGCGCTCAGCTCGGCGGGGATCGCGCCCGACGACATCACCGCCGGGCTCTACGACGGCGCTAGCGTCGAAACCTGGCTGGTCGATTGGAGCATGCCGGAGGCCCGCCTGCTCCTCGACGTCGCCACCATCGGCGAGATCCGCCGCGCCGGCACGGCCTTCGTGGCGGAGCTGCGCGGGCTGATGCAACAGCTCGATATCGAGCAGGGCCGCCTCTACCGCGCCACCTGCGACGCCGAACTCGGTGAGCCCCGCTGCGGCATCGACCTCGACGATCCGCGCTGGCGAACGGGCGGGACGGTCATCGCCATGGCGGGGCCGAGCCGTTTGACCGTCACGCTCGATGGCAGCTTCGCCGAGGGTTGGTTTGCGGGCGGCCGTCTACGCTGGACCTCCGGCGCCAATACCGGGCTCGATGCCGGCGTGCGGGCACAGGGACGTTACGGCGCCCTCGACCTCTGGCAGCCGCCAGCCCGCGAGGTTGCGCCGGGCGACGCCTTCATGCTCACGGCCGGCTGTGACAAGCGCTTCTCGACCTGTCGCGAGAAGTTCGCGAACAGCCTGAACTTCCAGGGCTTTCCGCACATGCCGGGCAATGACTTCGTCATCCGCCCGGCACCTGGATCGAACACTGCGCTCGATGGCGGGAGCCTGTTTCGGTGAGCCTTCAAAACCCTCCCTCCTCTGCGGGGGAGGATGCCTCGCGGATGCGAGGCGGGAGAGGGGACGGCTCACATCACGCCGGAGATGGCGCTCCCCTCTCCCGACCCCTGCTGACGTAGGGGCCACCCTCTCCCGCAGAGGGGAAAGGGCTTTTCGCGCGCATCGATCGAGACACCTCCATGCCATCACCCGCCCTCACCCAAGCGCTCGTCACCGAGGCCCGGGCCTGGATCGGCACGCCCTACCGCCACCAGGCGTCGCTCAAGCACATCGGCTGCGATTGCCTCGGGCTGCTGCGCGGCGTCTGGCGGGAGGTGATCGGGCCGGAGCCCGAGGCGCCGCCGCCCTATGCGGCGAGCTGGGCCGAATCCGCTCCCGGCGGGGCCGATCCACTGGTCGAGGCGGCGCGGCGGCATCTCGTGGCGGTGGAGACCGGTGAGCC
This sequence comes from Methylobacterium brachythecii, assembly GCF_014196345.1. Taxonomy (GTDB): domain Bacteria; phylum Pseudomonadota; class Alphaproteobacteria; order Rhizobiales; family Beijerinckiaceae; genus Methylobacterium; species Methylobacterium brachythecii. The sequence continues at coordinate 246,024 of NZ_JACIDN010000001.1, forward strand.
CATGGCCGGAGACGTCTTACTCTTCGCCTTCCGCGCGCATCTGCCGGCCCGGCACTGCGCCATCGTGACGGGCGACGGCACGATGATCCATGCCCATGACGGCGCGGCCGTCACCGAGGTGGCGCTGACGCCTTGGTGGCGGCGGCATCGCGCGCATGTGTTCCGGTTTCCCGGAGCGCCGTCAGGCGAAGGAATTCAGGGAGACGGCCCATGGCGACCCTGATCCTTGGCACGGTCGGCGGGGTCGTCGGCACGGCTCTCGGCGGCCCGATCGGCTCGGCCGTCGGCAAGGTGCTTGGCGCGGCGGGTGGCTCGCTCATCGACGGTGCCCTGTTCGGCGGAGGCACCCGCTATGTTGAGGGGCCTCGCCTGAGCGACGTCGCCGGCCTGACCTCCACTGAGGGCGAGCCGATCCCACGCGTCTATGGCCGAGCCCGCCTCGGCGGCACGCTGATCTGGGCGACGCGGCCGCTCGAAGTGGCCAATACCAGCACGCAGCGCTCCTCCTCTGGCGCGAAGGGCTCTGGCCAGAAGACGGTCACGACGAGCTATGCCTATTTCGCCAACATCGCCGTGGGCATCTGCGCCGGCGAGATCGCCTTCATCCGCCGGGTCTGGGCGGATGGCAGCGAGCTCGACCTCACCACGCTGACGATGCGCGTCCATACCGGCCGCGCCGACCAGGAGCCGGACCCGCTCATCGTCGCCAAGGAGGGCGCGGCACGCACACCGGCCTATCGCGGGCTCGCCTATGTCGTGTTCGAGCGGCTGGCGCTCGCCGATTTCGGCAACCGCATCCCGCAGCTCGCCTTCGAGGTGATCCGGCCGGTCGACGGCATCGCGCGCCACATTCGCGCGGTTTGCCTGATCCCCGGAGCGACCGAGTTCGGGCTCGATCCCACACCCGTCTCCGTCGATGCCGATTTCGGCACGACGCGGCCGGCCAATCGCTTCCAGCTCCCCCACGCCAGCGACGTGGTGGCCTCCCTCGACGCCCTGCAGGCGCTCTGCCCGAACCTCAAAAGGGTCTCAGTGGTGGTGAGCTGGTTCGGCAGCGACCTGCGCGCCGGGCACTGCGACATCGCCCCGCGCATCGACAGCCTGACCAAGAAAACCACGGGCGACAGCTGGAGCGTCGCTGACCTGACCCGTCTCACGGCGGACAGGGTCTCACTCGTCGACGGCAACCCGGCCTATGGCGGCACCCCGTCCGATGCCGGGCTCGTCCGCCTCGTGGCCGAGCTGACACGGCGCGGGCTCGGGGTCGTGCTTTACCCCTTCGTGATGATGGACGTGCCGGCGGACAACGCCCTGCCCGATCCATACCGCCCCGGTGAAAGCCAGCCGGCCTATCCCTGGCGCGGGCGCATCGCCTGCGACCCAGCCCCCGGCCTGCCCGGCTCGCCCGATGGCACGGCGGAAGCCGCGATCCAGGTGACGGCGTTCTTCGAAGGCCACCGCCGGCTGGTGCTGCATTATGCGAGCCTGCTGCGCGACAGCGGCCTCGCCGGCCTCATCATTGGCAGCGAATTGCCGGGCCTGACCCGCCTGCGAGGGGCCGATGGCGGTTACCCGGCGGTCGAAGCGCTTCGTGTTCTCGCCGGGGAGGCACGCGCCATCCTCGGGCCATCAGTGAAGCTCGTCTACGCGGCCGACTGGACCGAGTACGGCGCCCATGTCCGCGATGGCGGCGCGACGATCCGCTTTCCCCTCGACGCGCTCTTCGCCGATCCTGCGATCGACGCGGTCGGCATCGACTATTACCCGCCCCTCTCTGACTGGCGCGACGGCGACGGGCAGGCCGACGCTGCGCTCAGCCCCACGATCTACGACCGCGCCTATCTGAAGAGCCGCCTCGGCGCAGGCGAGGCCTTCGACTGGTTCTATGCGAGCGACGCCGACCGCATCGCGCAGACCCGCACGCCGATCACCGATGGCGCCTACCAAAAGCCCTGGATCTACCGGGCCAAGGACCTCGTCGCCTGGTGGTCGAACCCTCACATCGAGCGCGACGGCGGCGTCGAGACGCTGACAACCGCCTGGCTGCCGGGCTCCAAGCCGATCTGGCTCACCGAGATCGGCGTGGCGGCGGTGGACCGCAGCACCAACGGCCCCAACGCCTTTCCCGACCCGAAATCCTCGGAGAACGCGCTGCCGCCGTTCTCCCGCGGCATCCGCGACGAGCTGATCCAGGTGCGCGGCCTGGAGGCTATCCTCTCTCGTTTCGACCCAGCGGTGAGTGGTTTCGAGCCGGCTCACAATCCGATTTTCTCGGAGGGTGGGCTGCGCATGGTCGACCCGGATGGCATCTTCGTCTGGTGCTGGGATGCGCGGCCGTTTCCTGCCTTCCCGGCCTTCGACACGGTCTGGTCCGACGCGGATAACTGGGCGCTCGGTCACTGGATCACAGGACGGAGCGAAGGCCAGGAGCTCGACCGGCTGATCGCCTTCATCCTCGCCGCGTTCGGCATCGCGGCGCCGACGACCATCGCGGCGGACGGTTTCGTGGATGGATTCGTGATCGACCGGCCGCTCTCGGCCCGCGGCGTGCTCGAAGGCCTGTGCCAGCTCTTCGGCCTCGACGTCTCGGTCGCGGCGGGGCGGCTGCTGATCCGGGGTCCGCAGGCGTCGCAGCCCGTCGCCCTCCTGGCGGCCGATCTCGTCGAGCCGGGTGACGGAAGCGCACCGCTGAGCAGCGTGCGCGCCGAGGACGGCGCCCTGCCCCGCACGCTGGAGGTGGGATTCAGCGACGGCGAGAGCGACGAGTACCGCCGTGCCACGGCAGCCGCCCTGCGACCAGGGGGAACGCGGCGGCGCGAGAGCCGGATTGAGGCGTCCATCGTCTCCCGGCGCGGCGCCGCCCAGAGTCTCGCGGAGGGAGCCCTCGATGCCGCGCTTGCCGCGCGCGAGACCGCCAGTTTTTCCGTGAGCCCGCGCCGGCTCGACCTGAAACCCGGCGACCGGCTGATCCTGCCCGATGGTAGCCTCCACCGCATCACGCGGATCAGCGACAGCCCGGTGGGGCGCGCGGTCGAGACCGCCGGCGCGCCCGTGATGACGGCGGATGGCGGCAGCGCGGCGGCGAGTGAGACCCGCTCCCGCGCCGGACCGCCCTCTCTGCCCAGCCCGCCCTTCGCGGTCGCCCTCGACCTGCCGGTCACCCGCGGCGATCCAGTGCCGCTGCAATACCTCGCGGTCGCCGCCGACCCGTGGGCCGGCCTGATGGCCGTCTGGCGCGCGGACGGCGCCGGGGCGCCGCTCGCCGTGCAGCGCCTCGTGGAGCATCCGGCCTGTCTCGGGCGCACGCTTTCGCCGCTGCCACCCGGCCCGCTCTGGCGCTTCGACCGCGCCGCGCGCCTCGACGTGATGCTGCGCCATGCCGAGGGCTTCGCATCGGTGGACGAGGGCGCAGCGCTGGCCGGTGCGAACACCTTCGCCCTCGTCGGCCCCGATGGCACGGTCGAGATCCTCTCGGCGGCTGGAGCGGAGCTGATCGGCCCCGACACCTTCCGCCTGACGAGACTCATGCGCGGCCTCGCCGGCAGTGAAGCCGCAGCGTCGCAAACCGTGCCGGCCGGCGCGCTGATCGTCCGGCTCGATGACGGCGCCGTGGTGCCTCTGGTCGATCGCCTCGACGAAGCCGGCCGCGCCTTCGCCTATCGCGTTGGGACGGCCGACCGCGACCCTGGCGATCCTGCCGTGATCGGGTTTTCCGCGAGCGCGGGGCTCTCCGTCTTCCTGCCCTTGCGTCCGGTCCATCTGCGGGCGCGGCGCGAGGCTGATGGCATCCGCTTCACGTGGATCCGCAGGGCGCGGCGCGACGCCGATGCCTGGGAGCCATCCGAGATCCCGCTCGACGAAGCGAGCGAGGCTTACACTCTAGACGTCTTTCGCAGTGACGGCGGCCTCGCCCGCTCGCTCAGCGCCGGCACGGCGAACGCGTTCTATTCGGCGGAGGACGAGGCCGCCGATTTCGGAAGTGTCCAGACGACGATCGAGGCGGCCGTCGCCCAGATCAGCAGCATCGCCGGACGTGGTCCTGCCACCCGCGCGCGGGTGCCAATCCGCTCAGCCTGAGACCACGCCTCACCTCCCACCCATCGGCTCCGCGCATCCCCTCTCCCCGCCGGGAGAGGGGACATGCGCGACGGACCGATCGATCGACAGCCAACCGATCCCACCCGAAACGGAGCCCATCCGATGGCGGACATCACGCCCCGTCTCGGCTTGCCGCTGCTCGCGGCGGCCCAGGCGCAGAAGCACGTCACGCACAACCAAGCACTGTCTGCCCTCGATGCGCTCGTCCAACTCGCCTGCCTCGACAAGGACTTGTCTGCTCCGCCGGCCGATCCGGCCGAGGGCGACCGCTATCTCGTCACCGCGACGATGCCGACGGGAGCCTGGGCCGGCCTGTCGGGCCAGATCGTGCGCCGGGAGGACGGTGTCTGGGTCGGCTTCGAGCCGCGGCCGGGCTGGCTCGCCTATCTCGTCGACGAGGCCGATCTCTATGTCTTCTCCGGCACCGCCTGGAGCAGCCTCAAGGCCAGCCTCTCCGCGATCGAGAGCTTGGCGCGGCTCGGCATCGGCACGAGCCCCGACGCGACCAACCGCTTCGCCGTGAAGTCCGAGGCGGCCCTGTTTTCCTGGGACGATGCGACGCCCGGCTCCGGCGACATCCGCCTGACGCTCAACAGGCAGGCTTCGGGCAAGGATGCGGGGCTGACGTTCCAGACCGGCTTTTCCACGCGGGCGCTCCTCGGCACCCTCGGCTCGGACGATGTCGGCCTCAAGGTTTCGCCCGATGGCGCCAGCTTCTCGACGGCCTTCACCGCCTCCGCTGCGACCGGCCGCCTGAGCCTCGCCCGGATCGAGGCTCCGCTTGAGGTCAGCGCCCATCCCGGCGCGCTGCCGGATGCGCCTGCGCAGACCGTCCTGCGCGTCTCCGGTGCCGACGGCCAACCCGCCCGGCTGGTGCTCGACGGCTTTGGCGTGGCTGCGCCGGGCACGATCAGTTTTCGCGCGGCTGGCGGCACGGCGGCGGCGCCGGCGGCGCTGGCGAATGGAGCGAGCCTCGGCCAACTCTCCGCCTTCGGCCACGGGGTCACCGGTTATGCCGGGTCGGCGCGGGCGGAGCTCGCATTCCTCGCGGCCGAGACCTGGACCGATGCGGCGCAGGGTACCCGCGTCGCGATCCGAACCACGCCGGCCGGCACCACCGGAAGCGCCGAAGTTTTTTCCGCCGAAGCTAACGGCGCGGTGAAGCTTGCGCCGCTGGCTTCCGCTCCGTCCACCGGTCTCGCCCTCGGCCAGATCTACGCCGACAGCACCGCGACAGCCCTGAAATGGCATACCGGCGCGGCCTGGGCGCGGATCAGCAACTTCGGCAAGTTCGCCGCCGCGACGAACTTCGACAACTACATCCCGGCCGCCGCCTGGACGAAGGTGCAGTTCAACAGCGCCGACAGCAACGACCAGGGCGCCTTCTCGGCCGGCAGCAACCGCTTCGTCGCGCCGGAGGCCGGGCTCTACGGGTTCGATATCGCGCTGGTCTTCAAGGCGAACGGTGGCAATGCGCCGAGCGCCTTCGAGGCGCGAGTCCATCGAAACGGCAGTTCGGCCGGCCGGGGCCGGGCTTCGGCCACCGGCACGCTCGTCGACGGCGTCACCACCCTCGGCCTGTCCTCGGCTCTGACGCTCGCAGTGGGCGATACGGTCGAGGTCTTCGTGCGCTTCACGGGCGCGGACGGCTACGTGGCCGCGAGCGATTCCCTCTTCGCCGGCCGACAGTTGGCGTGAGTATTCCGCGGCCTCAGCCGACCCAGCGCAGGCCTACGAGCATACACAGCATCAAGCAGAGGCTGGCCACGATCACGGCCGCCGCAGCATCGAGCGACCAGACGGCGCGGTCCCACCGCTTGTCTTCCGGCGTCATCGGTTTCCTCCCGATCGAGCTGCCTGCGTAACCCGCTCGTGTTGCCCGAAGATTTCGGAAGTCTCTTTCCGATCTCGCGCTTCCCCTGACATCACGGAGACTGACCATGACCGCATCGGCGATCATGACGCCGCTCGGCATCGCGGTGCTGAAGGCGCGCGAAGGCGTGCGGCTGAAGGCCTATCGCGACAGCGTCGGCGTGCCGACCATCGGCTACGGGCATACCCGCGGTGTCAGGCTCGGGCAGAGCATCACGCAGGGCCAGGCCGACGCGCTCTTCCTGGAGGATCTCGCCGGTCATGCCTTGCCGATCCTGTCCTGCGTCACGGTACCAGTTGAAGACCACGAGCGCGACGCGCTGATCTCCATCGCCTTCAATATCGGCGTGGCAGGCTTCCGGAATTCGACGTTCTTGCGCCGGCTCAATACCGGCGACCGAGCCGGCGCGGCCGAGGCGATCCTCGCTTGGCGAAAGCCGCCGGAGATCCTCTCGCGGCGGCAGGCCGAAACCGACCAATTCCGCACGCCCTATGCCAGCGCACCGCCGAAGGCCCGGCGTAGCGATCCGCGCCCCGTCGCCCTGCCGACGGCTTTCGACCCTGCCCGACCGCTGCCCGTCAGCCCACCCGGCATGTTCGGCCGCCTGTGGCAACAGCTGCGCGACCGCCTGCCCGGCTAAGGCGCCCTTTCCAACTGCAACCCGAGGAGATCACCATGTCCATCACAAAAGGCGCCGCTGCGTGTAGCTTCGCCGTCGCCGTGCTGCCCGCCATCCTCGCCGGAGGCCTTCCCGCGCAGGCCGCCGAGACGGACGTCACCGTCCATTGGGGTGACGCCGTCATCACCGGTGCGCAGACGATCGGCACGATCCTCGTCCCCCTGGCCGTGACCGCGGCAACCGCGGCCGTGGCGCGGATGGCCGGCCCCCTGCGCTTCCTCGTCACCACCACGCTCGTCGAGCGCATGGTGCGCAATGCCGCCGACTATGCCCTCAACGCCGTCGCCGGAGCGGTTCGCGGCAAGAGCCTGACGATCCCCGTGGGGTCGGCGGTGATCGCCCAAGGCGTGCAGCGAGCCCTCGACCAGGCGCCGGCCTGGCTGATCGAGGCGGCCGGCGGCCCGACCGGCATCGCCGAAAAAATCTTCCGCAGCCTGCCGTTGGAGGCGACGGCCAATGCCGGCAACACGTTGGTGCCCGGCCTCGACGCCGTCCTCAACCGCCGAACCGCCATCTGAGAACGCCAGAGGCCGCCATGGACGCCATCGCCCTGGAGGCCGTCCGCCTGTTGTTCAGCGCCGGGGGCACCGGCTGGATCGTCGCAGTGCTGCTCGGGCTGGCCTGCCTTCACCTGCACCGCGAAAACTTGCGCGCGCTGGAGGCCCGGATCGAGGAAACCGGCACTACCGCGACGGCCCTGGAACGCGCCTCGCAGACCAACGCCGCCGTCGCGGCCGCCCTGGAGAGCCGCACGCGCGTGCTCGAGGATCTCACCCGCCTCTCCAGCGAGATCGCCCGCGGTGTCGATCGCAGCGACGAGCGCTCTCGGGAAAAGTTCGACGAGATCCTCAGGCGCATCAATGAGATCCGGCTCGTCGGCAGGGCGTGACGGCGCCGATCTCGAAGGAAGAGACGTTCATGGCCCGCATCTTCGTCCGTTCCCGCGGCTTGGACAGCCTGCGGGGCCGGACCCGCGCCAGGGGCGCGGCAGCCACCACGCGCCTGTATGCGGCACGCAGCACCTTCGACCTCTCGGTCCAGGCGCTGCGCAAGGCGGCCCTCGACCATGTCGACCTGCAGGATCTCGCGAGCATCGCGCTCCGCGCCAATCTCATCCGCCTCGCCGAGCGGCTGGGCGCGGATGCCTGATACGGCCGGCCCTGTGGACGCCGACTGCGCGACAGGCCGCCTCATGGAACCGTGGCAGGCCTCCACCCTTATGTTCATCCCGACATGCGGCACCGGCCGCGCGGCGTCGGTGATTTGGCACGACTGGATGAAACGGTTCCCGACACGGCCTGCACGGACCATTCAGCACGTATTCAGTGCCTGGGCCCAACAACAGGGCACCATGCATCACGCGCTCGCCCTGCTGCTTGCCGTCTCAGCCGTCGCGGCGATCGCGACCGGCTCCGTCGGCACGCTCGCCGAGGAGACCGAGGGTCCGTCTCCCAAGACGCATCCGGTCGCCCGGATCGAGAATTGTCTCTCGCCCGCCGACATGCGCGAGTCGGTGGCCGAGAAGCGCGTCGTGCCGCCGCTCACCGCGATCCGCGCGGCGCGCAGCGTCTATCCCCGTGCAGAGATCCAGCGGGCGACCTTGTGCAAGCAGGAGGCCGGCCTCGTCTACGTGCTGACGGCCCTGCGACGGGACGGGCAATTCGTGCAGGTGATGGTGGACGCCCAGTCCGGGCAAGTGCATGGACAATAACGTGAGTTCGCCGCGATCGCTGCGGCGCCAAACGAGGGGTGGTTGAGGTGCGTCTGCTCGTCGTCGAGGACGACCGGGATATCAACCGGCAGGTGGTGAAGGCGCTGGAGGAGGCGGGCTACGTCGCCGACACGGCCTTCGACGGTGAGGAGGGCGGCTTTCTCGGCGAGAGCGAACCCTACGACGCCATCATCCTCGACATGGGCCTGCCCAAGACCGACGGCGTCAGCGTGCTCCAGAACTGGCGCCGGGCCGGCGTGAAGACCCCCGTCATCATCCTCACTGCCCGCGACCGCTGGTCGGACAAGGTCGACGGCTTCGATGCCGGCGCCGACGACTACGTCACCAAGCCCTTCCACATGGAGGAGCTGATGGCCCGGGTGCGCGCGATCCTGCGCCGCGCCGCCGGCCACGCCACCTCGCAGATCTCCTGCGGTCCCGTGGTGCTCGACACCCGTTCCGGCCGCGTCTTCGTCGACGGCAACCCGGTCAAGCTCACGAGCCACGAATACCGGCTGCTCTCCTACCTGATGCACCATACCGGCCGCGTGGTCTCCCGCGCCGAGCTGACCGAGCATCTCTACGACCAGGATTTCGACCGCGATTCCAACACGATCGAGGTCTTCGTCGGGCGGCTCAGGAAGAAGCTCGCGGTGGATCTGATCCAGACCGTGCGTGGGCTGGGCTATTTGATCGATGGGGCGCAGACGAAGGGCTGATCAGATCCCACCGAGATCGGTGTGGACGAAGTCTTCGCCCTTGTAGAGCAACGGCACCCCGTGGCCCTTCGCGACGGCGTAGGCGAAGCAGTCGCCCATATTCAGTCGAGCCGGGTGGCCGGTGCCTTTGCCGTATTGCTCGTGGGCTGCGAGCGCCCGGTCGGCATCCTCGGGCGTGACCGGGACGACGCGAATTCCAGTGAGTGCGAGAAACGCATCGAGATCGCCTTTGGCGGCACGCGGGCCGCCCTTGAACGTTCTGCCGATGGCCATTGCGGCTTCGTAGATCGCGACCGGCGATGTGATGGGTTCGGCCGCATCCTGGATTTGGCGGATCATGACGGGAGCGTCGGGCTCGCGCTTGAAGATCGCCACCAGGGCCGAAGCGTCGACGAACATCACTCGTCGTTCAGGCTGTCGTAGAACGCCTTGTCCGCCTCGAGCCCCGTCGATCCGCGTGCCGCCACCCTGTCGAGCAACGGCTGCAACCGCTCCCACAGATCCGGAGTCTTCTCGTCGCGCTCTAGTGCTTCGCGAGCGGCAGCCGCCACAGCCTCCGTCAGCGGAATACCCCGACGCGCTGCGAGTTCACGGACCAAGCGGTCCGCCTGCTTGTCGCGGATATGTAGGGCCATGACCGTTCCTCGGGCAGCGCTTGTGTACATAGGCCGACCGTTCGATCTACACAACGCAACGATGACGACGCAGCTTTCATGACCGACCGCTTCTCCTGGCTGCCCATGCGCCGCCGCTCGATCGGCGTGCGTCTCGCGGTCTCGGCGCTGCTGTCGAGCGCGGCGATCCTGGTCATCGCGGCCTGGATCCTCACCACGCTCTATCGCGAGAACACCGAGCGGGGTTTCGACAGCCGATTGCTCGTCTATGCCAACAACCTCGCCACCGATCTCGTCAGCCCCGACCCGGAGGCGCGCTCCTTCGCGCTCGGCGATCCGCGCTTCGATCTGCCCCTCTCGGGTTGGTACTGGCAGGTCGGCCATCCGGATGCGAAGCCGCGCGACCTACGCCAGTCGCGCTCCCTCGTCGGCGTACCGCTGAAAGGCCCGGACAAGGCCGGCACCGCGACGATCGGCCAGATCCGCCAGGGCTACGGCCATGGCCAGGACGACAGGTTGCTGCGCGTCGTCGAGCGCGACGTGGATGTCGGCCAGGACGGGCGCTACACGGTGCGCGTCGCCGGCCCCGCCGACGAGATCGTCAACGACGTCGACCGTTTCCGCTTCTCGCTCTCGGTGACCTTCGGCCTGCTCGGCCTGTCGCTGGCGCTGACGGCCCTGCTGCAAATCCGATTCGGCCTGGCGCCCCTGAAGAGGCTGCGCGCGGCGCTCGGCGCCATCCGCCGCGGCGAGGCCGACCACATTCCCGGCGAATACCCCCACGACATCGCACCGCTCGCCAGCGAGACCAACCTCCTCATCGATACCAACCGCGAGATCCTGGAGCGCGCCCGCACCCAGGTCGGTAACCTCGCCCATGCGCTGAAAACGCCGCTCTCGATCATCGTCAACGAGGTCGGATCGAGCGACGCGCCGCCGGAACTGGCCGAAAAGATCCGGGAGCAGGCCGCGGTGATGCGCGATCAGGTGAACTACCATCTCGACCGGGCGCGGGCGGCAGCGCTCGCCGGCACGCTCGGCACCTCCACCGAGATCGAGCAGGCGCTGGCCGGCCTCGTGCGCACCTTCGGAAAGATCTATCGCGACAAGGACATCGCCTACGAGGTGCGGGTTCCGCCGGGCCTGCGCTTCCGCGGCGAGCGGCAGGATTTCGAGGAGATGGTCGGCAACCTCGTCGACAACGCTTCGAAATGGGCGAACGGACGGGTCGCCATCGCGGCCGCCCTCATGGCCGAGCACGATTTCACACGCCTCCTCATCACCATCGAGGATGACGGCCCCGGACTGCCGGAGGAGGATCGCGCCGCCGTGCTCGCCCGCGGGCGCCGGCTCGACGAGAGCAAGCCGGGCTCGGGCCTGGGGCTTTCCATCGTCGCCGACCTCGCGGCGCTCTATCGCGGACGCTTCCGGCTGGAAGCCGCCGCGCTCGGGGGGCTGCGTGCGGTCCTGGAGGTCCCCGGGGACGCGCCCGCCGCCGCCCAGCGGTAGTCCGTCGCCGTTACGATCTTAGCGTGCTGTGCTAAGCCGCCTCTCGCGGCACGGACGGGTTCGCCCGCCTTCAGGCATCATCCGACGACGGGTCACACCGGCGCAGACGGAGTGGATGAGCGTGGGAAAGGCGCGACGGACTCGTCTCGTGCGACGCCAAGAAAGGCTGTTTAGGGTCGAATGACGGCGATCTGGTTCATCCTGGCGATCATGACCGGTTCGGCCGTGTTCGCCCTGCTCTGGCCGCTGGCCCGGCGGCGCAAGGCCGAGCAGGCGGGCACCGCCGAGACCGGACTCGCCACCGAGACCGCCTTCTACGAGGACCAACTCGCCGAGATCGAACGCGATCTCGGGCGCGGTCTGATTGGCCCATCCGAGGCCGAGGCCGCCCGAATCGAGGCCGCCCGCCGGCTGCTGAGGGCGAGCCGCGAGGGCCGCACGGAAGAGGCTGGACCGATCGCCGAGCCGCATCTGCGCCAGCGCCGCGCGGCTTCCGCCTTCGCCCTCTCCACCGTCCCGCTGGTGGCGCTGGTCGTTTACGGGCTCTACGGCTCCCCCAACCTCCCCTCCCAGACCGAGGCCGACCGCAAAGCGGCGCAACAGGGCGGCGAGGGGGTGATGAAGGCGATCGCCCAGGTCGAGGCGAAGCTCGCCAGCAACCCGAACGACGCCCGCGGCTGGGCGGTCATCGCCCCGGTCTACATGCGGATCGGCCGTTTCGACGATGCCGCCCGCGCCTACGAGCAGGTGCTGCGCCTTCAGGGTGAGGATCCCGAGCGGCTCTCGAATTGGGGCGAGGCGCTGGTCGCGGCCGGCGAGGGCGCCGTCTCGCCGCATGCGCGCAAGCTGTTCGAGCGCGCCCTCGTGCTCGACGCGAAGTCGGCCAAGCCGCAATTCTACCTGGCGCGGGCAGACGAACTCGCCGGCAATCCAGGCGGCGCCGCCACGCGCCTCGAAGCTCTTGCCGCACAGGGCCCCGAGGACGCCCCCTGGATGGGGCTTGTGCGCCAGAATCTCGCTCGCCTGAAGGGCGAAGCGCCATCCGCCGAATCCTCGAAGGCCGAGGCGGATGCCAAAGCCGCGAGCCCGAAACCCGACGAGTCCAACTCTGACGCGGCCAAGTCTGACGCGGCCAAGCCTGCCCAGAGCCCGGCCGCTGGCCTCCAATCCCTTCCGCCAAACGAGCGCATGGCCGCCATCCGCGGCATGGTCGAGGGACTCGACCGGCGTCTGACGCAGCAGGGCGGCAGCGCAGAGGATTGGGTGAAACTCGTGCGCTCCTACGGCGTCCTCGGCGAGCGCGACAAGGCGCGTGAGGCCCTGGCACGCGCCCGCACCGCCCTTGCCGACGACGCGGAAGGCCGCGGCCGGCTCGAAGCCGAGGCCAAGGATCTCGATCTCGCCGAGCCGGGACGGCAGGGCGATGCCGGCCCCACCGCCAAGCCGGCTCTGGCGGCCCCCGTACCGACACCCGATGCGCCTGCCCCGGCCATGATGCCCTCGGGCGCTCCCGCGACCGACGCGCCGGCGAGCGGCTCGACCGCCGCCATCCAGGCAATGCCGCCAGCCGAGCGCGAGAAGGCGATCCGCGGCATGGTGGCAGGGCTCGACCGGCGCTTGTCCGCCAAGGGCGGCAGCGCCGACGAATGGATGCGGTTGGTGCGCTCCTACAGTGCCCTTGGCGACCGCCAAGCCGCCGCCGGAGCGCTCGACAGGGCTCGCATGGCGCTCGGTGCCGACAGGAGCGCGATCGAGCGCCTCGACGGACTGGCACGCGACCTCAGCCTCAAGACCGCCGCCGTCGGACGCTGAGGTGGGGGGCCTCCCCCTGACAATAGGTCCCGGCCTGAAACCTTGACCCGGCGGCGCGCGCGTCGGAAACCGGACCCAACACTTTAGAACGACGCCAAGGCTCGCGCGCTCGCCGCGCCCATGCCGGTGCCCTGGGACGGAACACGTGACCCGCAAGAGCCGCCGCCTGACTCTGATCGCCGCCTGCGGGGCCGTGCTCGTCGTCGCGGTCGGGCTGATCCTCTGGCAGATGAGCGGCTCGATCGTGTTCTTCCGCTCACCGGCCGAGGTTGCCGCGCAGGGGGTGGCGCCGGGCGTGCGCTTCCGGCTGGGCGGCCTCGTCCTCGATGGCTCACTGAAGCGCGGCCCGGACCAGACCGTCGACTTCGCGGTGACCGACACCAAGGGTACCATCCCTGTGCACTACAAGGGCCTGTTGCCGGACCTGTTTCGCGAGGGTCAGGGCGTGGTGACGGAGGGCATGCTCGACGCCGGCGGCACCTTCCGCGCCGACACCGTGCTGGCCAAGCACGACGAATCTTACATGCCCCGCGAGGTTGCCGACGCCCTCAAGGCACAGGGACGCTGGCAGGAGGGGACCGGCGGTAAGCCGGTGCCGAAGGCCGAAGGGTCCGACAGTTTGCTCGGCAAGCGCAGCGAGCGGTGATGTCGTTGAAAGCTTTCGCTTCCCTGGGATCCCCCTCCTTCCCATTCAGAGGGGAGAGGGTTTTCGCACGCCGCGACATCACCGAGGACGCCCTCACATGCTCGTAGAGGCCGGCCATTTCGCCCTCGCACTGGCGCTCGCCCTCTCCGTCATCCAGATCGCGATGCCGGTCTGGGCGACGTACTCGGGAGACGAGGCGCTGCGCGAGACCACGGTGCCAGCGGCGCTCGGGGTGTTCGCCTGCATCCTGTTCGCGTTCGGCGCGCTGACCTACGCCCACGTGATGTCCGACTTCTCGGTCAAGAACGTCGTCGAGAACTCGCACACCCTGAAGCCGCTGATTTACAAGATCTCCGGCGTCTGGGGGAACCACGAGGGCTCGATGCTGCTCTGGGTGCTGATCCTGTCGCTGTTCGGCGCCATGGTCGCGGTGGCCAGGAACTCTGTGCCGCCGGTTCTGCGCACCAACACGCTGGCCGTGCAGGCCACGATCACCTTCGTGTTCGTGCTGTTCATCATCACCACCTCGAACCCGTTCGATCGGGTCGCGCCGGCGCCCCTCGAGGGCAACGACCTCAACCCGCTGCTGCAGGATTTCGGCCTCGCGGTGCATCCGCCGCTGCTCTACCTCGGCTATGTCGGCTTCTCGATCACCTTCGCCTTCGCCGCCGCCGCGCTGATCGACGGGCGCATCGACGCCGTCTGGGCGCGGGCCGTGCGGCCCTGGACGCTAACCGCCTGGGTCTTCCTGACCCTCGGCATCGCGATGGGCTCCTACTGGGCCTATTACGAGCTCGGCTGGGGCGGCTGGTGGTTCTGGGATCCGGTCGAGAACGCCTCGCTGATGCCCTGGATCGCCGGCACGGCGCTGTTGCACTCCACCGTCGTCATGGAGAAGCGCGACGCGCTGAAGGTCTGGACGGTGCTCCTCGCGGTGCTGACCTTCTCGCTGTCGCTGCTCGGCACTTTCATCGTGCGCTCGGGGCTGCTCACCTCGGTCCACACCTTCGCCACCGACCCGACCCGCGGCGTGTTCATCCTGGCGATCCTGGTGCTGTTCATCGGCGGCTCGTTGACGCTGTTCGCTTGGCGCGCGCCGATGCTGCGCCAGGGCGGCCTTTTCGCGCCGATCTCGCGCGAGGGCGCCCTGGTCCTGAACAACCTCTTTCTCGTCGCGGCCTGCGCGACGGTCTTCGTCGGCACGCTCTACCCGTTGCTGCTGGAGATGCTGACGGCCCAAAAAATCTCGGTGGGGCCGCCCTTCTTCAACTGGACCTTCGTGCCGCTGGCGATCCCGCTGCTGCTGATCGTGCCCTTCGGCCAGTCGCTCGCCTGGAAGCGGGGCGACGTCGCCGCCGCCGCGCAGCGCCTGTTCGCAGCCTTCGCATTCGCCTTCGTCGTCGCCATCGGCACGGCGGCCTTCACCTGGGGCGGCCCGGTGATGGCGCCCGTCGCCATCGGCCTCGGCGCCTACCTCATTATCGGTTCGGCGCTCGAAATCATCGCGCGGGCTCGCGGCTACGGTGCCAGCCGGGCGCGAGACCTCGGCACGATCTGGCGGCGCGCCGCCGGCCTGCCGCGCTCGGCCTGGGGCACGGCGATCGCCCATGCCGGTGTCGGCGTGGTGGTGATCGGCATCGCAGCCCAGAGCTGGGCGGTGGAGGGGCTCGCCACGCTGAGGCCGGGCGGCACGCTCGCCGTCGGGCCCTATGTCGCGACCCTCGACAAGGTCGGTCCGCAGACTGGCGAGAATTACGAAGAGACCGCTGCCTTCCTGACGCTCCGCACCGCCTCCGGCGACATGGTCGGCCCGGTCGAGACCGGTAAGCGCTTCTATCCATCGCGAAAAATGTCGGTGACGGAGTCCGGCCTGAAGACCATCGGCGTCAGCCAGGTTTATGCCAGCCTCGGCGAGGTCATGCCGGACGGCTCGATCGGCCTGCGGCTCTATTACAAGCCGCTGGTCCTGCTGATCTGGCTCGGCGCCGTGGTGATGGCGCTCGGCGGCGCGGTCTCCCTCACCGACCGTCGCATCCGCGTCGGTGCCCCGGCCAAGGCGCGCGCGAAGCTGCCGCCGCATGCGGTGCTGGCGGAATGATTTTTTTCGCAGTTTCTCGCCGCGTAAACCCTCCCTCCCCCGCAGAGGGGGGAGGGTTTGCGCGGTCGATCATACTGGCGATGCTTCTGACGTTCAGCGTCTTCCCAGCCCACGCCGTCCAACCCGACGAGGTCTTGAAGGACCCGGCTCTCGAAGCCCGCGCCCGGCACATCTCCGAAGGCCTGCGCTGCCTCGTCTGCCAGAACCAGTCGATCGATGATTCCGACGCCCCGCTTGCCAAGGACCTGCGCGTGATCGTGCGCGAGCGTCTCACTGCCGGCGACGGCGACCGCCAAGTCGTCGACTACGTCGTGGCCCGTTACGGCGAGTTCGTGCTGCTGAAGCCGGTTTTCGCCTGGCACACGCTGCTGCTCTGGCTGACTCCACTCCTGGCGGTGCTGCTCGGCGGTTTCGGCATCTGGCGCCTGTCCCGCCGCCGCGCGCCGGAGAAGGCAGCGGGTCTGTCCGCCGCCGAACAGGCCGAAGTCGAAGCGCTCCTCGATCGGCGATAGAGCGCTTTCCGACGAAGTCGATGCCGGTTCGTCGAAGGAAAGCGCGTCAATTCAAAGACCTAGAGCCGCCGGCCTGATGCAATCAGGTCGGATGCTGCGCTAGGCGGCCCGGGCCGAGGCCGTCTCGGGCAAGACGAGGTCCGGGCAGGCGGCTTCGACGCGGTCGCGGCCGGCATGCTTGGCCCGGTACAGGGCCTGATCCGCCGCTTCGATGAGCCCTGCCGGCGTCACGCCGAGCACATGCGTCGTGCCGTGCATCGCGGTGACCCCGACGCTGGCGCTGAGCCGTGTTCCGGGCCTGCCGGGATGAGGCAGCCCCAGGCGGGTGACCGCATCGTGCAGCGCCTGTCCTGCCTCGATCATCGCTTCGGGCGTTGCGCCGGGCAGCAAGGCCACGAACTCTTCTCCGCCGAACCGCGCCACCAGCCCCACGCGTGATGCGAGCGCCTGCTGCAGCGCCGATGCGACCTGGCGCAGGCAACGATCCCCCTCGGCATGGCCGGCGGCGTCATTGAACGCCTTGAAGTGATCGACGTCGACGAGGGCGAGGCCGAGCCAGGCCCGCTCGCGGCCTGCGGCGATCCAGGCCTCGACCAATCGCTGGTCGAACAGGCGGCGGTTGGCGACGCCCGTCAGGGCATCGGTCTCCGACAGCACGGTCAGCCGGGAATTGGCCTCGGCCAGGGCATCGGCCTGGATCCGCTCGCGCAGGCCGAGCAGGAAGCTCTGCTTCGTCTCCCATTCCTGGGCGTAGGTGAGCTTCAGCGGCACCAGGATCAGGCTCGCCACCAGCATCGGCACGCCGAACCCGTCGTGATCGCCGAGGCCGAAGCCGGCAATCGCGCCGACATAGAGCGTGAAGCAGGCGGCGCAGTAGATGATGCCGTGCCGGAACGAGAGCGGCGCGATCATGCCGACCACGAGCGGGATGATCGCCGCGAGGATCGAATAGACGTCCCCATGCGGCCCCGGCACGATCCAGGCGCTGTTCAGCGTGACGGCCATGGCGACGAGGCTGACCGTGAGCACAGCGCCGAGCTGCCGGCGTGGCGAGGGCTCCTTCCTGAGGAGCAAGATCGCCAGCAACGTGATCGGCACGAGCACGCCGAGCGTCAACGCCGCGGGAATGGCGACGGCCTCGGGCCCGAACAGATCGAGATCGACCTTCACCGAGATCACGTTGACGAGGATGAAGACGAGGAGCCAGGAGCGGATGCGCCGCGCGTTGGCCGCGCGGCCCTGAGTGGCCCAGCGCGCCTCCAGAGGGGCGGGCAGCCGAAGGCGATGCCAAGGCCGAGTGAGGCCTTCTTCGATGAGCGGCAGCATCGCGGTGGTGGCGGCTCCTGGATCACGTCCGGCGAGACAACCTTACAAATTCAGCGTTTCCATCAGGTTAACCCTCGGGCGCCGGGAGGTATTTCGTCCCAATCGCCGCGCGCGCAGAGGCGCCCCGAGCCGGCGGCAGTCGCGTTCGTGTCCGAGATCGCCTATACGGACGCCGTTCCGCATTTCCCAAGGTCACATCAAGTCATGGCGACGGCGTCGTTCGACAGCGCCCGGCGTGAGCCCGGTGCTATTCCTCCGATCGAGAAGACGCCCGACTTTCGCCCCGAGCCGGCCGCGCTCGGCGGCAAGACCTCGTTGGTCGGCCTGACCCGCGTGGGCCTCAAGGACGCCCTGCTCGGCATCGGCGTGCCCGAGCGCGAGGCGCGCATGCGCAGCAGCCAGCTCTGGCACTGGATCTACCTGCGCGGCGCGAGCGCCTTCGACCAGATGACCAATGTCGGCAAAGGGTTGAAGGCGCAGCTCGCCGAGCGCTTCACCCTCGACCGGCCCGAGGTGGTCAGCGAGCAGATTTCTCGCGATGGCACCCGCAAGTGGTTGATCCGCATGGCGCCGACCAACGTGCAGGAGCACAATCGCGGCGCCGAGATCGAGTGCGTCTACATCCCGGGCCCGGATCGCGGGACGCTCTGCGTCTCGTCCCAGGTCGGCTGCACGCTCACCTGCACCTTCTGCCACACGGGCACCCAGCGCCTGGTACGCAACCTCTCGGCAGCCGAGATCGTCTCTCAGCTCATCCTCGCCCGCGACCGCCTCGGCGACTGGCCGGGCCAGGAGCCCGTGCGCAATGCCGGGTCGACCGGCGAGGCCGGGCGTCTCGTCACCAACGTCGTGTTCATGGGCATGGGCGAGCCGCTCTACAACGTCGATGCGGTGATCGACGCGGTCCAGGTGATGACCGACCAGGAGGGCATCGGCCTCTCGCGCCGTCGCGTCACCGTCTCGACCTCCGGCGTCGTGCCGCAGATGTTCCGTCTCGGCGACGAGTCGCACGCCTCGCTGGCGATCTCCTTGCACGCAGTGCGCGACGAACTCCGCAACGAACTGGTGCCGCTGAACCGTAAATACCCGATTGCCGACCTGCTCGATGCCTGCCGCACCTATCCGGGCCTGAGCAATGCGCGCCGCATCACCTTCGAATACGTGATGCTGAAGGGCGTGAACGACAGCGACGACGACGCCTACGAGCTGGTCGAGATGCTCAGGGACATTCCGGCCAAGATCAATCTGATCCCGTTCAACCCCTGGCCCGGCAGCGTCTATGCCTGCTCGGACTGGAGTCGGATCGAGCGCTTCTCGCAGATCATCTTCGACGCGGGCTATGCCTCGCCGGTGCGGACTCCACGCGGCCGAGACATCCTCGCCGCCTGCGGCCAGCTCAAGAGCGAGACGGAGAAGCTGCGCGCCCGCGCCCGGATGATGCTCGAAGAGGGCATGGGCGCGGAAGCCGTCTACGCGGGCTCCGACACGGACGATTGATGCGGCTCCTCGGCCGGCTTTTCCTCGGAGCCTTCGCGCTCGTCCTCGCTGTGCCCTGCGGCGCGCTCGTCCTCGCGGCCGGGGTGCTGCTCGATCCGGTCTCGCGCGACACGATCGGAGCGCTCGGGCTGATCGGCATCATCGAGGGCATCGACGACATCGCCGCCGGCCTTCCGCCGGATGTCGCGATCGGAGCGGTGATCGCCTTCCTCAAGGCGCTCGCCACGCTCCTGCTGCTGCCGCCGGCCCTGGCCGCGCTGATCGGCGAGACGCTCCGTCTCAGGGCCCTCGCCTGGTACGGCGGCGCCACCGGTCTCCTCACCGCCGCTTTGCCCTGGATCGCCCGCGGCGGCGTGAAACCGCCTTCGGGGCAAGGCGCGCTCGTGGCTGAGGGCCGGGTGATGGTGGTGCTCTTCCTGACCGGCGCGGTGTCGGGGCTCGTCTACTGGATGATCGCCGGACGCAGCACCGTGGACGAACGAACCCCGCCCGTTCATCCCTGATGTCGCCCAACTACAACAGCCCTAAGCCCTTCCCAAAGCGCACGAATTAAGTCCACCGCATCGGCCGTCCGAATGACGTGACCCCCTTGCCGGCGAAGGATCATGGCGATCCGAACCGGCCCTCGGAGATCGGCTTTCGGATGCATTCCTCGAACACGACGATCGTTGCCGCGCTGGCCCTCGCCATGGCGAGCGGTACCTCGGCACTCGCGGCCTCGGCGGCCCAGCCGGGCCAGACGCTGGGCCTCCCCACCGGCGCTCAATTGCCGATCGGCCTCATCCTGCTCGACACCTCGAGCTTCGGCATCCGCGACACCGCTCCGAACCGGACCGAGAACAACATCAACCTGCCGGGCTTGGTCTGGGTACCGGGCGTGCACCTCTTCGGTGGCCGTCTGCACATGATCTTCATCCAGCCGGTCGTGGCCACGCGCCCGGCTGCCGGAGGCCGCTATCAGAGCGGCATCGGCGTGCCGTTGGTGGCAGCCCAGCTCGCCTGGAAGATCGGCCCGGATTTCAGCGTCAGCTACCTGCTCGGCGGCTATCTGCCCGTCGACACACAATTCGTGATCAACCAGGGTTCGCTGCAGCAGCGCTTCGCCGCCACCTATAACGGCGACGGCTGGAACCTGACCGGCAACCTCCTCTACGGGACGTATTTCGACGCCACCAACAAACAGGGCGCCTTCTACCCGGACTTCCTCAACCTCGACGTCACGGCGACGAAGAAGTTCGGCAAGTGGGAGCTCGGACCCGTCGCTTTCGGCTCGACGGATCTGCCGACGAACCGCCCCGGTTACCGTCACCAGGGCCAGATCGCCGTCGGCGGCCTCGTCGGCTACAATTTCGGCGACTATTTCATCCAGGGCTTCGTGACCCGCGACGTCGTCGAGCGGAATTACGGCGGCTACGATACCCGCGCGTGGCTGCGGGGCGTTTTCTTCCTCTACAAGCAGACTGAGCCTGGCGGCCCGATGGGCGGTCTCCTCGCCCGCAATCAGCCGTAGGGCCTAGCTGACCCGGACGCGTGACGGGCCTTCCATCGCGACAGCTGGGCGGCGGGCTGATGACGGCTCGCCGCTTTCCCCCTTCGGTCAGCGCACGACGCGCGCTTCCTGGGCATCCTGCGCTATGTCATCCGCATGCCGACCGTGATCCGCCGCTTCGCCGCGTCTCTCGCCTGCCTTGTTCTGCTCGCCGAACCGGCTCTCGCCCAGGCGGACCCGACGCCGGGCTCCCTCGGTACCGTGCCGCTCCAGGCCGAAGACGCGCGCATCCTGCCGGTTCTGGCGAGCCACGGCATGGTGTCCTCGCAGGAGGAGCACGCCACGCGGATCGGCGTCGACATCCTCAAGCAGGGCGGCAACGCGGTCGATGCGGCCGTCGCAGTAGGCTTCGCCCTCGCCGTGACATTGCCGCGGGCGGGCAATCTCGGCGGCGGCGGCTTCATGCTGGTGCATCTGGCCGACCGCAACGAGACCGTGGCGATCGACTATCGCGAGACTGCCCCGGCCGCGGCCACCGAAGGCATGTTCCTCGATGCGCAAGGCGAGCCCGACAAGGCTGCCTCGACCCGCACCGGCAAGGCGGTCGGCGTGCCCGGCACCGTGCGCGGCCTTGCCGAGGCGCACCGGCTTTACGGCTCCAAGAAGTTCACGCTCGCACAACTGATCGAGCCTGCGGAAAAGCTGGCGCGAGAGGGGATCCCGGTTGAATCCGGCCTTGCCGATTCCCTCCCCCGCGCCTCGGGCCTGCTCGGGCAATGGCCGTCGAGCCGCGTGGTCTTTTTCGACGGCGACCGCGTGCTGCCGCGCGGTGCCATGCTCGTGCAGAAGGATCTCGCCGGCACCCTGCACGCGATTGCCGAGAGGGGGCCTGACGCCTTCTACACGGGCGACATCGCAGAGCGGATCGCCGCCTCCGTGCAAGGCGCCGGCGGCATCATGAAAGCCGCCGATCTCGCCAGCTACCGGCCGGAGACCCGGAAGCCCGTGCGCGGCACCTATCGCGGCTACGACATCGTCTCGATGCCGCCGCCGAGCTCGGGCGGCGTGCACCTCATCGAGATCCTCAACATCCTGGAGGGCTACGATCTGGCCGGCATGGGCGCCGGCAGTGCCGTGGCGATTCATGCCCTCGCCGAGGCGATGAAGCCGGCCTATGCCGACCGCGCCACCTGGCTCGGCGACCCGGCCCGCACGAAGGTGCCGGTCGAGGGCCTGATCTCGAAACTTTATGCCGAAACCCTGCGCAAGCAGATCGAGCCGAACCGCGCGCGCCCGGCCGGCGAGGTGAAGGCCGGCAATCCGCTGCCTTTCGAGCATGACCAGACCACGCATTTCTCGGTGGTCGACGCCCAGGGCAATGCGGTGGCTAACACCTACACGCTCAACTTCTCCTACGGGATCGGCCTCGTTGCCGAGGGCACCGGCGTGCTGCTGAACAATGAGATGGACGACTTTTCTGCCAAGACCGGGGCGCTCAACGCCTACGGGCTCGTCGGTGGCCAGGCCAATGCCGTGGCGCCGGGTGCGCGCCCGCTCTCCTCGATGACGCCGACTATGGTGTTTCGCGGCGGAAAGCTGTTCCTCGTGACGGGGAGCCCCGGCGGCAGCCGCATCATCAGCACCGTGCTGCAGGTGATCGTCAACGTGCTGGATTTCCGAATGAATCTGGCGGAGGCCGTCGCCGCCCCGCGCATCCATCACCAATGGCAGCCCGACGTGCTGATGGTGGAGGAGGGCATCTCGCCCGATACCGTCTCCCTGCTCACGCAGCAGGGCTACAAAGTGAAGGTCGGGGCGCCGTCGGGCTCGGCCAATTCGGTGATTTTCGACGAAGGATTGCTCGCCGGAGCCTCCGACCAGCGTCAGCGCGGTACTCTGGCCGACGGCTACTGAGCCTCAGGCGGCCAGTGCCCGCTTCACCGTCGAGCGGAGGTCCGCCAGCGAGAACGGCTTGGTCAGCACGTCGAGCACGATGGCATCGAGGCCGCGGGCGCGCTCGCGCTGGTCGGCGAAGCCGGTCATCAGAAGGATGGTGAGGTCCGGATAGTCGCGCTTGGCCGCGAGCGCGAGAGCGATGCCGTCCATCAGCGGCATGCGGATGTCGGTGAGCATCAGGTCGAACTCGCCCGAGGCTTCCGTCAGGCGATCGAGCCCGTCGCTGCCGTCGATCGCCGTCACGACGGCGTGGCCGTCGAGCTCGAGCCCGCGCTTCAGAAATCCGCGGATGGTGTCCTCGTCATCCACGAGGAGGATGCGCGCCATGTTGGCTGCCTCGGCTTCGCTCTCAAATCTGCCGGCCGACCTCGCAAGCGTGGCGACGGACAGTCAAGATTCTTGAGGCCACAGAGTTCCTTGAACCGCAATCCTACGCATTCTTCGGAACACTTTCCGTCAAATCCTCGTGGCCGCCACGCCCGGACGCGGCTGCTCAGGCGCCGCCGAAGAGATCCGGATCGTTGCTTTCGTAGTCGACCAGGCCGACGAAGGGCAGTTGGCGGAAGGCATGGGCCGCGTCCATGCCGTAGCCGACCACGAACACGTCGGGGCAGGTGAAGCCGACGAAATCCGCGTCGATCGTCTCGGAACACTTTCCGTCAAATCCTCGTGGCCGCCACGCCCGGACGCGGCTGCTCAGGCGCCGCCGAAGAGATCCGGATCGTTGCTTTCGTAGTCGACCAGGCCGACGAAGGGCAGTTGGCGGAAGGCATGGGCCGCGTCCATGCCGTAGCCGACCACGAACACGTCGGGGCAGGTGAAGCCGACGAAATCCGCGTCGATCGTCACGGCCCGCTTGCCAGGCTTCTCGAGCAGGACGGTGGTCAGCACCCTTTTGGCGCCGCGGGCCATCAGCAGGTCCTTGGCGAACACAACCGTGCGACCCGATTCAAGGATGTCGTCGACGAGCAGCACGTCGCGCCCGCGAACCTCGCTCTGGACGTCGCGCAGGATCTCGACCTTGCCGGAGGAAATCGTCGCGTCGCGGTAGCTCGACAGATGGACGAACTCCACCTGAGGCGACAGCCCGACCCGGTGCAGCGCGCGCAGCAGGTCGGCGGCGAACATGAAGCTGCCCTTGAGCACCGCCACGACGAGCAGGTTCTCCGGCTTGGCCGCCAGAATCTCCGCGGCCAACTCTTCGTTGCGCCGCGCGATGGTGACTTCGTCGAATAGGACGCGGACGCGCCGAGAAGCAGAGGTCATGCGGGCCTCCGAGTAAGCCTCATGGTCATGCTTCGCCTCATAACACGCGAGCGCGGGGGCGCCACCGGCTCAGTGATGCCCATGCTGCGCGTCCTGCGCGGGAGCGGGCGCGTCGGCCGTGCCGGCATCGGCGAAGCGCACCAAGATCTGGCTGCCCTGCGCGGGCGGCGCCGAGAGGCTGGCGTGGAAGCGGGCCGTCTCGCCCGGTTCCAGGGCGGCGCGGGCGGGCGGCACGATCCAGCGGTAGAGCGATTGGTCGCGCGCGTCGCGCAGCTCGATCTCGAGGGGGGCCAGCGCGACGCGCTCCCGGGCCACCCCGACGAGATTGCCTTCGACCACGAGCTGGACCGGGTTCGTACCCTCGGCCGGATTGCGAAAGGCCGTGACCTCGCGGAAGTCGACGCCGCGCAGGTTCACCGGCAGGCCGATGGCCGAAAACAATCCCGCGCTCTGCGGCATAGCGCGCACGACCGTAGCGCGCCCGAAGGTGGCCAGCGGCAGGATCGCGAATACGACGAGTCCGGCGGCGATGGCCGGCGATGGGCGCGGAATCGAAAAACGCTTGGCTGCCTCAGGCTTGACGGTGCGCGGCGGCGGTGTCGGCTGGTCGATGGTGGTGGGCGCAGGCTCTGCGCCGGCCGCCGGCTCGTCATCGAACGAGACCGTATCCCAGGCGTCGATCTCGTCGGTCTCCCCCGAATCCGGTGCCTCGGGGCCGACGAACCAGGTTTCGCTGCAGGCCGCGCAGCGTACGGAGCGGCCCTCGGCGCCGACGAGGACGCCCTCGATCTCGTACTCGCTCGCGCAGGCCGGGCAGGAGATCAGCATCGCAAATCGATTTGGCACCCTCGGCGGCGGGTTGCCGCGCGCGGAAAAAGGACCGAAACGAGTGTTGCGCGAACAGGGTTAACCGCCCGTGAAACGGCCCCCCGGTCCGGCCGCTTCGATCCTCTCCCGAATCCCGCGCGACGGAGCGAGTCTTGGCAGGCGGAGTGAACGTGACCGGCAGATCGAGGACGGGCAGCCTCCTCTCCGAGAGCGAGGCGCCAGCCGTCCACTTCGAGAATGTCGGCATGCGCTACGGGATGGGACCAGAAGTCCTGTCCGACGTCAGCTTCGAGATCGCGCCACGCTCGTTCCAGTTCCTGACCGGCCCGTCCGGCGCCGGCAAGACCACGCTGCTGCGGCTGATCCTGCTCTCGGTGCGCCCGACGCGGGGGCTGGTCTCGGTGTTCGGCGAAGAGGTGAGCGGCATCTCCAACGAGGCGCTGACGGGCCTGCGCCGGCGCATGGGCGTGGTCTTCCAGGATTTCCGTCTGCTCGACCACCTCACCACCTACGAGAACGTGGCGCTCCCCCTGCGCGTTCAGGGCCGCTCCGAGACGAACTACCGGGCGGAGGTCGTCGAGCTGCTGCGCTGGGTCGGGCTCGGCGAGCGCATGCACGTGCTGCCGCCGCTTCTCTCGGGCGGCGAGAAGCAGCGCGCGGCGATCGCCCGGGCTCTGATCGCCCGGCCCGAGCTGCTGCTCGCCGACGAGCCTACCGGCAATGTCGATCCGAGCCTGGCGCGGCGCCTGCTCCGGCTGTTCATGGAGTTGAACAAGCTCGGCACCTCCGTGTTGATCGCCACCCACGATTTCGGCCTGATGGACCTGATCGACGCGCGCCGGCTGGTGCTCGGGGACGGCCGGCTGCGGATCGAAGAGTGATGGCCGAGACGAGCGCGCCGCGGCGCCCTGCCGCCTCACCGCCTCAGGCGGCCGCCGAGCCGCCGCTGCCGGCGACGCTCCGCCGGAACGCGCCGCTGGTACCGACCGACACTGCCGCGAGCCGGGCGCTCGCCGCGGTGATCGCGATCCTCACCTTCCTCGCCGCCCTCTGCGCCGGCGCCGCCGAGATCGTCGCGACGAGTGCCGGGCAGTGGCAGGGGGCGGTGGCGCAGGAGGTCACCGTCCAGGTCAGGCCCGGTCCCGGCCGCAACATCGATGCGGACGTGACGCGCGCACAGGAGATCACCAAGGCCGTTCCGGGCATCGCCGAGACGCGCATCTTCTCGAAGGCCGAGTCCGAGAGCCTGCTCGAACCCTGGCTCGGCAGCGGCCTCGACCTGTCGGACCTTCCGGTTCCGCGTCTCATCACCGTCAAGCTCGCCTCCAGCCCGGCGCCCGACCTCAAGGCCCTGCGCGAGCAGCTGAGCGAGGCGCTGCCGGGCGTCGCCAGCCTCGACGACCATGCGCTCTGGCTGCAGCGCCTCTCGACCATGGCCAACACCTTCGTCGGCATCGGCGCCGGCATCGTCGCCCTGGTGTTGGCGGCGACGGGCCTTGCCGTCGTCTTCGCCACCCGCGGCGCCATGGCCGGAAACAAGGAAGTCGTGGAGGTGCTGCACTTCGTCGGTGCCAACGACGACTACATCGCCCGCGCTTTCCAGAGCCGCTTCTTCCGGCTCGGGTTGCGCGGAGGAGCCATTGGGGCCGGCGCGGCCCTTCTCGCCTTTGCTTTCGCGGGCGTGCTCGCCCGCCTCTCGCGCTCGGGCCCGGCCGGTGACGAGATCGAGGCCCTGTTCGGCAGTTTCCAGGTCGGCTGGCGCGGCTACGCACTCATCATCGTCATCGGCGTGATCGCCTCCGTGGTGACGGCCGTGGTGTCTCGGATCACGGTGCGCCGCTTCCTCGCCTGATGCCCGCGCTGGCGGCCGGTTCGGTGCAGAAATCCGATTTCCTGAATCCACATCTGGACTTGCGACGATGCGCGCAGATCGCGTTAACCATTCGTAAACCCGTGCGGGAGGAAAATTTCGCCTCTCCACGGCCGCAATCGCGGCTACGCTCGGGAGGATGACCCTGCGTACGCTCACACGGACGCGCGACTTCGCCATCGTCACACCGGTGACGGCCTTGGAGGCCGTCGGCTGGGTATGGCAGAATGACGGTGTGCAGGATCGTCAGTCCCGGGCGGATGACGGCAAACGAGCCATGCCGGCTTCTTCCGCCCCTCGCCCTCTGCTGCGTCTGGTCAAGCGGGTCCTCGCGGGCACGGCCGTTATCGGTGCATTCGCGCTGTTTGCCGGCTTCCTGTTCTTCGTGGCGACGATCGAGCGCATGGAGCGGCGTCCGGGCGGCCGGGCCGACGGCATCGTCGCCCTGACCGGGGGCGCCCAGCGCGTCGGCGATGCGATCGAGCTGCTGGCCAGCGGCTACGGGCAGCGCCTTCTCATTTCCGGGGTCAACGAGCGCACCAGCCGCGACGAGATCGCCCGGCTGAACCCGAGCCAGAGCCGCTGGATCGAGTGCTGCGTCGATCTCGACTACCGGGCGCGTAACACCATCGGCAACGCCATCGAGACCCGGCGCTGGATGCGACGCAATCATTTCGAGACCATCGCGGTGGTGACCTCGAACTACCACATGCCGCGCACGCTGGTCGAAATCGAACACGCGCTCACCGACGGCCAGTCGGTGGTGCCCTATCCGGTGGTCGCGGACGGTCTCGACATCGGCCGCTGGTGGCAGGACCCGGCCGTGGCTCGGCTCGTCGGTGCCGAATACGTCAAGTTTCTCGCCGCCTGGCTGCGCACCCGGCTCGAGGCCGATCCGGAGCAATCGCATTTCGCGGTGCTGATCGGGCGCGGCAAGCCGTCGAAGACCCCGATGAGGATGGTGGCCGAGCCCCACCTGCACGCGGCGAACTGATCGCAGGCCCTCGCTCCTCGGGCGAGGACACGATGCGCGATCTCAGAGCCCCTTGCACTGGTTGCGGACGAGGCCGCTGAACTCGATTTCCTGACCCTGGGTCTGCGCCAGCTTTTCCTTGCGATCCGGCCCCGACAGGCAACGGCCGTAGACGCCGGCGATGCGGCGCATCGTGTCGATATGGCGGCGCCAGACGCGGCACTGGCTGGCCTGATCGTCCCCGGCGCTCTCGAGCTGCTCGCCGGCCTGGCGCTGCATGGAATTCGCCACGAGCACGTCGCGGGCACAGGCCGCGTCGCCTTCGGCGCGCGCGGCGGAAACCGCGGCCATCGTCATCAGACCGATCACCGCGATCCGCGCGATCCCGTGCCTGTTTCGTTCTGCCACGATGCCGTCGTCCTTGCCTCTCACGCCGCTTGGGGCGTGGGTCGATTGGTCAGCAGCGCATAAAGCGCGCTGGCGTCGCGGGCGGTGCGGATGCGTTCCAGTAGGCCCGGCTCGCGCAGGATGCGCGCTACCTGCGCCAAGGCCTTGAGATGGTCGGCCCCGGCATTCTCCGGCGCCAGCAGCAGGAAGACAACGTCAACGGGCTGGCCGTCGAGCGCCTCGAAATCCGTGGGTTTCTCAAGGCGGGCGACCATGCCGAACAGCCGGTCGAGACGGGCGAGCTTGCCGTGGGGGATTGCCACGCCGTCGCCGATTCCAGTCGAACCGAGCCGCTCGCGCTGCAGCAGCGTTTCGAAGACCTCGCGCTCGTCGAGGCTCGGCAACTGGCGGGCGGCCTGCGCGGCCAACTCCAGCAGGATCTGCTTCTTGGCCCGCGCCCTCAGGCCCGGGATCACCGAGTCCGGACTCAGGAATTCCAGAACTGGCATGAAGGATCGCGGCCCATCGACAAGACCCGGGACCGGTAACCCGGTCACGGGTAGGGAGGCCGGCACACGTGCGCCGATCCTCGATCTCCAACCGACCGCCTCGCGACGGCGTTCCAGCGAAATCGGAGGCGAGGCTCCGATCAGGCCCGCTCCGGCGGATCGACCCAGCCGATCGCACCATCGCTGCGTCGATATACGACGTTGATGCGGCCGGTGCCAGCGTGAACGAAGACGACGACCGGCGCGCCGGTGAGATCGAGGCTGGTCACGGCCTCGCTCACCGATTGCCGCCGCAGCGTCTTGGTGCTTTCGGCCACGACCGGCGGATGGGCCTCTTCCTCAGAGTCGAAGTCGTCCTCATCGTCGTCCGGAGGGGCTGCCAGGACCGCGTAGGCCGCCTCGATGTCGGCCGGGCTGCGGCCACCATTGTGGCTCGCCGCGCCGTGGTCCTTGAGCCGGTGCTTGTAGCGGCGCAGGCGCTTCTCGAGCTTGTCCGCGGTCTGGTCGAAGCTCGCATGCGGATCATGGGCCGAGCCCGAGGCTTCGAGCGTCAGTCCCGAGGCGAGATGAACGACGCAGTCGGTGCGGTAGGCGGTGCCGTCTCGTCGGAGGGTGACATGGCCGGTGCAGGAGCCGCTCATGTGGCTGTCGAGATATTTCGAGAGCGTCGCCCCCATCCGATCGTCGACCCGGCTACGCAGCGCCTCGCCGAGGTCGACGCCGTGACCCGTAACCCGCAGACCTGCCATCGACATCTCCGTTTGACCAAAGACGATCAAACTAAGGATGCGTCGGAGGCGAAGTCAACGCGACCGGTCAGCGGGGCCGAGCACCCGGCTCAGGCGCTCAGCTGCGCGCCGGCCTGGGCCGAGCGCTCGCGGCGGCGTTCGATCGACGATGGAATTCGCAAGGATTCCCTGTACTTGGCGACCGTACGGCGGGCGATCTCGATCCCCTCGTCGTGCAGCCTCTGCACCAGCGCATCGTCCGAGAGGACGTCGTTCGCCTCGGCATCGACGAGCTGTTTGATCCGGTAGCGGACGGCCTCGGAGGAATGCGCGGCCGCGCCCGCCGCGCCGGGGATCGCGGCGGTGAAGAAGTATTTCATCTCCAGCGTGCCGCGGCTGGTGCCGATCGACTTGTTGGACGTCACTCGCGAGACCGTCGACTCGTGCATGCCGATCGCTTCGGCCACCGTCTTGAGGTTCAACGGGCGCAGATGCGTGACACCGTGGACGAAGAAGCCGTCCTGCTGGCGCACGATCTCCGTGGCGACCTTGAGGATGGTGCGCGCGCGCTGCTCCAGGGAGCGGGTCAGCCAATTGGCGTTCTGCAGGCATTCCGAGAGGAAGGTCTTGTCGCCGTCGGCCACCGCGCCCTTCGAGACGCGGGCGTAATAGGTCTGGTTGACCAGGACCCGCGGCAGCGCCTCGGAGTTCAGCTCGATCAGCCAGGACCCGTCTGGCGCGGCGCGCACGAACACGTCCGGAACCAGCACCTCGACCGCGCTCGTGCCGAAAGCCCGGCCCGGCTTCGGATCGAGCCGGCGGATCTCGGCCAGCATCTCGACGAGATCCTCGTCGTCGACGCCACAGAGCCGGCGGAGCGCCGGGAAATCACGCTTGGCAACGAGATCGAGCCGCGAAACCAGCGCCTGCATCGCCGGATCGAACCGGTCCTGCTCGCGGAGCTGGATGGCCAGGCATTCGGCGAGGTCACGGGCGGCGACGCCCGGCGGATCGAAGGTCTGAACGAGCTTCAGCATCCGCGCGACCTGGTCGAGGCTCGCACCGAGGCGGTCGGCAACGAGATCGAGCGATTCGCGGCAATAGCCGGCCTCGTCGACCGCATCGATCAGGAAGCCGCCGATCAGCCGGTCCTGCGGGTCGCGGGTGGCGAGGTCGAGCTGGGCGACGAGGTGCTCGCGCAGGGAGATTTCGGCGGTGAGGCTCGCCTCGAAATCGGGGAGTTCGCCGTCGAAGCTACCACCGGTGCTGCCATAGGGAGCCGGTGTCAGCGAGAGCGTGTCGCCTCCGCCCTGCTCGCGCGGCATCGGGGTCTCGTCGGCGAAGACGTTGTCGAGGCGCGTGTCGAGGGCGCCTTCCATGCTGGCCTGATCCGGCGCCGTGTCGCCGTTTAGCCAGGAATCCGCCTCGCCGCGCTCGGTTGCCTCGAACCGCTCGGGCTCCGCTTCGCCGCGATCGGTACCCTCTCCGACGGGATCGCCCTCGATCCGCTCCAGCAGCGGATTGCGCTCCAGCTCGGCATCGACGTAGGCGGCGAGATCGAGATGCGAGAGCTGCAGGAGCTTGATTGCCTGCAGGAGCTGAGGCGTCATTACCAGGGCTTGGCCCTGGCGCATCTCGAGCCGTTGCAGCAGACTCATCGGGAAGCCCGATTCTCCGTTGGCGAGCGATCGAGGTTCAGCCGGTCACGAGGCTGAGTCTCCCATCGGCACAATTCTTGCTTCATCCAGCTCTTCAAGGCTTAGACCCAACTGCATCGCGCGTCAAAGCGTGATCGCGGCCGAATGCCCGAATGCCGCGCGCGGCGGTAAAGCAGCCACAGAGCCAGACCCTGCGACCGCGCGTCAGCCTCGACCGCTGGCTCTCAAGAAAGGGTTTTCGGGATCGCGCCGTCCGGCCATTTGCGCGGGTTTCGGCTCGCGTGGTTCAGCGAGCCTTACCGCGATCGACGTGACTGGCGGTCATCGACCGCGGGCTACCAGGGCGTGAAGCTCAGTTCGCCGAAGTGACGAGGGTCCGCGCCGAACCGGAACGCAGTCTCGATCAATCCGTGGACTTCACCGATCGTCACGAGCCTGGTGTGGGAGCCCTTCCGCTCCACATCCGGAAAATCCATCAGGACGATCCGCAGGTGGCGCGCATCCTCGACCTCGTCGGGAATGCCGGCCTCGAAATAGAACTGCACCGTCCGGTCGCGGTCGTCGATCAGGCCGAGGAAGTTGCCCTCCACGCCGCGCCCGTCCGACCAGAGCCGGCAGGCCTCATCGAGAGCGATCGTCCTGGCCCGATCCGCGGGCAGCGCGTTGCCGCAATCGTTCCAGAACGCCTTCATGTCGTGACTACAGGCGGAAATCTTCGCCGAGATAGAGGCGGCGCGCCTCCGGATTCGCGACGATCTGCTCCGGCGTCCCCTCGGTGAGGATGCGGCCGGAATGGGCGATGTAGGCGCGGTCGATCAGGCCCAGCGTCTCGCGCACGTTGTGGTCGGTGATCAGCACGCCGATGCCGCGGCGCTTGAGATGACCGACGAGATCCTGGATATCGCCCACCGCGATCGGGTCGATGCCGGCAAACGGCTCGTCGAGCAGGATGAAGCTCGGGGATGAGGCCAGGGCCCGGGCGATCTCGCAGCGCCGCCGCTCACCGCCGGACAGTGCGATCGAGGGCGACTTGCGCAGGCGCGCGATGTCGAACTCTTCCAGCAGCGAGTCGAGCTTGCGGGCGCGCTCCTTGCGGTCGGGCTCGGCCACCTCCAGCACGGCGCGGATGTTGTCCTCGACCGTCAGGCCGCGGAAGATCGAGGCTTCCTGCGGCAGGTAGCCGATGCCGAGCCGGGCGCGCTGGTACATCGGCAGGTGGGTGATCTCCATGCCGTCGAGGCTGATATGGCCGCGATCGGCCACCACCAGCCCGGTGATCATGTAGAAGATCGTGGTCTTGCCGGCGCCGTTGGGGCCGAGCAGCCCAACGGCCTCGCCGTTGCGCACCGTGAGCCCGGCTTCATGCACCACCGTGCGTGCGCCGTAGCTCTTGCGCAGGCCGGTGACGTGCAGAATGCCGGGACCGCCGATCCCGTCGTGATCGCCCTGCCGCGTCTCCGCCTCGGGCGGCGCGCTGATGGCCCGATCCTGCCCGCGTCCGAGCAGACGCCGGACGAAGGAGCTCGCCTTCGGAAGGGCACCTTCGCCGGCGCGCAGAGGCAGCACGGCCGGAATGGTCGACAGGCCCGTCACGCTCAGTTCGCCTGCGCCCGCGATTTCGGCCCGGATTTGTCGCCTGCCGGCCGCTCCGGCGCGGGCGCCGCGGCCTCGGCCGGCTTTGGCTTGCCGGCGGTCGCGGGGGGCTGCTGGCAGCCCTTGGAACTCTTCCCGCCACCGTTGGCATCGGGCTTCTCGCCCGGCACGAACATCGCGGAGACGCGGCCGTTGCTGCCCGGGTCCATGTTCGCGCGGCCCGAATCCATGTCGTAGACGAGGCGCGAGCCGCGGGTGACGTTGCGGCACTGGCTGAGCACGACGTTGCCGGTCAGCACGATGCGCCGGGCCACCTGATCGAAGGTGGCGTTGTCGCCGGTGGCGACCTGATCCTTTTGCACGACAGTGACGGGACCGGCGCAGTCGACCTTGCGGATGCCGTTCTCGGCCATCTCGGCCTGACTCTTGCCGGCCGAGTCTTCGCCGCCCTTCGCGTCGTTCTTGCCGCGTTTGTAGAACACCGTGAGCGCCGAGCAGCGAATGGTGGCATCGCCCTGCACGGCGATGACGTTGCCGGCGAAGATCGCTTTGTTTTCCTTGTCGAACACGTCGAGCCGGTCGGCGTCGATCTTGATCGGCTCCTTGCCGCTGCCGCCCAGAGCACCGAGCGCCGAATCGGCCTTGTCCTTTGCCAGGGCCGGCCCCGCCAGCGGACTGAGCGCGAGGCCAAAGGCCAGAGCGAGAGAGATCACGCGCAGGCTCATCGCACGGCCTCCGAGTCCTTCGGCCCTTCCGCGGAGGAGGTGCGCACGCGCTCCGCGGCATCACCGTCCTCGGCGGCCGGCTTCTTGCCGCCCTGGAACTCGGCGTGGACGTTGCCGATGAAGGAGATCACCTTGCCGCTCTCGACCACGTCGAGGCTGTCGGCGGTGACGGAGCCGCTCGGCACCGAGACGGTCACGGTTTCGGAAGACTTCACCGAGCCGGCCTTGAAGTCGACGGAGGCGGATTTGAGCCGGGCCTCCTCGCCCTTGTCGGTCCAGAGGCGGATGTTCTCGTGCAGCGTCAGGGATTCCTTGCTCGAATCGAACAGCCCGCCCTTCGCCTCGAGATAAGCGAGGCCGCCCTTGTCGTCGGTGGCGATGTGGCCCTTCATGGCCTGGAGCTCGATCAGCGAGGGCTTCCGCACGTCCTGGAGCGCGGAATCGGCCGTTACCTCGTAGCCGCGCTCGCCCTTCTTGAAGCCGGATAGCTTCGGGTTCTCCATCGTCACCTTGGTGCCCTGCACGCTGATCGGGCCGACGCTGACGTTGGGGATGCTGCCCGCGAACGGGTTCCAGACCACCGCCGCGATGGCGAAGATGGCGACGCCCGCCATAACCGGGATGACCCGGCGCAACACCCGGACGCGTGCCGAATGACGCACGGCGCGGCCATGCGCCTGCGTGCGACGGGCATTCTCGTTTGCCGCGCCCGCGTGCATCTCGATGGTGTCGGCCACCTGCATCGGCTTCCTGAGAGGCTCCGTCCGGGGGGTGCGTCCTCTCCCACACCGACGGGTCGGGGCACGATCAGGGCAATGCCGACGGGCGGTGGCGAAGTTATGGCCTTCGCGATGGGCCATAATCAATGTCGGCAAAGTGCGCGGAAGCACATCCGCGCGTCACTGTGTGTTTCGTGACGCCGACGTGCAGCGGCTAGGTATGCGCGAAGATGTCGGCCTCGGCCCAGCCGGCGAGGTCGAGCCGGGCGCGGGTCGGCAGGAAATCGAAGCAGGCCTGGGCGAGATCGGTGCGGCCCTCGCGGGCGAGCATCGTGTTCAGCCGGTCGCGCGCGGCGTGGAGATAGAGAACGTCGGAGGCCGCGTAATCGAGCTGGGCCTGGCTCAGTGTCTCGGCGCCCCAATCCGAGGATTGCTGCTGCTTGGACAGCTCGACGCCGACCATCTCGCGGACCACGTCCTTGAGGCCGTGCCGGTCGGTATAGGTGCGCGCCAGCTTGGAGGCGATCTTGGTGCAGTAGACCGGACCCGGCATCACGCCCAGCGCCCGGTAGAGCACCGCGAGATCGAACCGCGCGAAGTGGAAGATCGTCTGGACGGCAGGGTCGGCGAGGACGCGTTTGAGATGGACCGGCTCGGGGCCGCCGGGCACGATCTGCACGACCTCGGCATTGCCGTCGCCGCGCGAGATCTGCACGACGCAGAGCCGGTCGCGATGCGGGTTGAGGCCGAGCGTCTCGGTGTCGATGGCGATGGCGGGGCCGGGATCGAAATCGGCGGGCAGGTCGCCGCGATGCAGTCGGATGGTCGGCTGGGCAGGCATGATCGATCGACGGTCGCTGGCGCGCGGCATGCGCATCCCGAGCGCCTATCACCCAGGGGAGCGACCGGACAAGTCTTGTAGCAGACGCCCGCGCGGGGATTTCGTGTAGCAGACGCCCGCGCGGGGATTTCGTGCCCCGCGCGGAAAGAGGATGATCGCAGACTACTTCTGCTTGGCGATGATCTGATCCTTGATCCCCGCATAGACGCCCTCGGGGATGATCTTCTTCTGCACCAGCTCGTCCTTGCCCTTGTAGGGGCGGCCCTTGACGATCGCGGCCGAGCGGACGTCGCCGATGCCCTTGAGCTTGCTCAGCTCTTCGGCGGTGGCGCTGTTCAGGTCGAGCAGCGGAGCCTTTGCGTCGGCGGCCGGGGCGGCGGGCGCAGCCTTCATCATCGCCGAAGGCGGAGCCTTCGCCGGAGGCGTGGCAGGGGCGGCGGACTGGGCGAGGACGGGCGTGGCGGCGAGGCAGGCCAGGACGGCCAGCGAGCGGATGGCAGACGAAATCATGATGGTCTCCCGACGGCGGGCATAGGGACGCCGCGCCGAACCATGCCGATTTAGGCGGCTGTGCTTGAACCGCGTTTGAACGAAACGCCCAGTCGCCGTCGCCGCGATGTAACCGAATGCCCGGCCGCTCCGTATGGGTTGCAAGGAGCCGCCCCGGCTCGCCCCGAGCCTGCTGGAGAGCCCCGTGAACGCGATCGTCCGTACCTTCATCGACGGCCCGGAGCGCCTGTCCCGCCCGCTGGTTTTCCTCGGACCGCTCGCGGCGCGTCTCGTCGTTGGCTGGGTTTTCCTCTGGAGCGGTTGGACGAAGCTCCACAACCTGCCGCAGATGATTCAGAACTTCTCGGATTGGGGCATCCCGTTTCCGGAGATCATGACGCCGTTCGTCTCGGGCGTAGAATTCGTCGGTGGCCTGTTGCTGTTGCTCGGCCTCTTCACCCGGATCGCGGGGCCAACCCTCGTTATCGTGATGATCGTGGCCGTCGTCTCGGCCAAGCTCGACCAGATTGATTCTCTCGAGACGTTGCTCGGCTTCGAGGAAGTTTCCTACATGGCCCTATTCGGTTGGCTCGGCGTCGCAGGCCCCGGCCCGGTCTCGCTCGACTACCTGTTGCAGCGCATGGCCGGCTCCAAGACGGCTGCGGATTCGGCCGCGCATCTTCACGCGGACCCATCTAGCCAGTCGGAGCCTGCGCGGGTATAAGCCGCGCCTCGAACCCCGAATTCCATTCGCGGTGCCGGCTTTCCGCCTCGACGAAGGTGGATCGCCAAGGCGCCGCTTTTTGCCTTGAGAAAACCCGATGGCCGTTCCGAAGCGTAAAACCTCCCCCTCCCGGCGCGGCATGCGCCGCTCGGCCGACGCCCTCAAGGCGCCGACCTATGTCGAGGACAAGGATTCGGGCGAGCTGCGCCGTCCGCACCACATTGACCTGAAGACCGGCATGTATCGCGGTCGCCAGGTTCTCAAGGTGAAGTCGGCCGAGGCCTGATCAGGCTCGATTGGAAGCCGGTGCGTTACGCGCACCGCTTCCCGCCGAAGGCGCCGGCCGCCCGCGCATAGAGCTCCGCTGCCGCCCGCGTCCGTTCCGAGCGCGCCACACGCAGCGCCGGATCCGTATCGACGATCAGCTGTGCCAGGAAGCCCGCCATCGGCCTGCCCGCTGCGAAGCGTCGAGCGGGCTCATCCGTGCCGTCCTGCGAATGGACGACGACGAGCGCGCGGCACTGAGTGTCCGCTGCTCTCTGCTCTTCCGTCCCACCCTGGCCCATGGCCGTCGCCTCTGCGCGCTGCATAGAGACAACTGCGCAAGGTCGAGGCCAGCCGCAAGGATTCTTTAGGTATCCTTGCGAAAAGGTTACCGGCCCGCCCGCCTACTTCTTGGCGAGAGCGTCAAGCCTAGCCTGCATCTCGAGCATCTGACGCTTCAGATCGTCGAAATCCGAAGCGGCCGGGCTGGCCGCGGCGGCCTGCGCTGCGGTGGCGTCGGGCTTCGCGCCGGTGGCGGCGAAGCTGCCGGTGAACATCTTCATGGCATCGCCGAAGAAGCTCATATTGGTGCGCACCTGCTCCTGCAGGGCCTGCTGGAAGGCGCCAGGCCCGAAGCTCTGGAAGCTCTGCGCGAACTTCTCCCGCAAGCCGTCCTGGTCCTTGGCGAAATTCGTCATGGAGAATTCGAGGAAGCTCGGCACCATGATCCGCATGCTGTCGCCATAGAAGCGGATCAGCTGGCGCAGGAATTCCACCGGCAGCAGATTGTCCTCGCCGGCCTTGTTCTCCTGCTCGAAGATGATCTGCGTCAGCACCGAGCGGGTGATGTCGTCGCCGGAGCGCGCGTCGTAAACGACGAAGTTCTCGCCGCTCTGCACCATGCCCGCGAGATCTTCGAGGGTGACATAGGTCGAGGTGCCGGTGTGATAGAGCCGGCGATTGGCGTATTTCTTGATGACGGTCTGGTGAGACTTGCCGCTCTCCGCCATCCCCGCGGCACTCCCCGCTCCGTTCG
This sequence comes from Methylobacterium brachythecii, assembly GCF_014196345.1. Lineage (GTDB taxonomy): Bacteria > Pseudomonadota > Alphaproteobacteria > Rhizobiales > Beijerinckiaceae > Methylobacterium > Methylobacterium brachythecii. The sequence goes on from NZ_JACIDN010000001.1 coordinate 283,173, forward strand.
CCATGGCGCGCATCGACCCGTTGCCTCAAAAAATTGGCGGGCCTGCACCGGCTTTCCCGCAATGCGGAACCTTAAGGCACTCTCGGGGCGGCGAAAACAGCAAACTCGCCGACTCTCCCGCACAATATCGCTGAGTTCGAATTGTATTCAATTCGACTGCCGCTTCTGCCCGCAAGTCTCCTTGACATCGTAGAGACGAAGCCCTTTTTCCTCAGGGATTGGCAGGCGCCTCGATACTCGAAGCAAGACGCGCCGCGATGAGGAGACAATCGAGATGGCAAGCGAAGATATCGTCATCGTCGGAGCGGCCCGGACCCCGGTGGGTTCGTTCGCGGGTGCGTTCGGCTCGATGCCGGCCCACGAGCTCGGTGCGATCGCGATCAAGGCCGCGCTCGAGCGCGCCAAGGTCTCGCCCGACGAGGTCGACGAGGTGATCTTCGGCCAGGTCCTCACCGCCGCCGCCGGCCAGAACCCGGCTCGCCAGGCCGCCATGGCCGCCGGTATCCCGGAGAAGGCGACGGCCTGGGGCCTCAATCAGGTCTGTGGCTCGGGCCTGCGCACCGTCGCAGTCGGCATGCAGCAGATCGCCAGCGGCGATGCCAAGATCATCGTCGCGGGTGGCCAGGAATCCATGTCGCTCTCCCCGCATGCGCAGTATCTGCGCGGCGGCCAGAAGATGGGCGACCTCAAGCTCGTCGACACCATGATCAAGGACGGCCTGTGGGATGCCTTCAACGGCTACCACATGGGCCAGACCGCCGAGAACGTCGCTCAGGCCTTCCAGCTCACCCGCGAGGACCAGGACAAGTTCGCCACCGCCTCGCAGAACAAGGCCGAGGCCGCCCGCAAGGAGGGCCGCTTCAAGGAGGAGATCGTCCCGGTCACCGTGAAGGGCCGCAAGGGTGACACCATCGTCGAGGACGACGAGTACATCCGTGACGGCGCCACCATCGAAGCGATGGCCAAGCTCAAGCCGGCCTTCTCGAAGGAAGGCACCGTGACCGCCGCCAACGCCTCCGGCCTCAATGACGGCGCCGCGGCGCTGGTGCTGATGTCGGCCTCCGAGGCCGAAAAGCGCGGCCTCACTCCGCTCGCCAAGATCGTGTCCTGGGCCACCGCCGGCGTCGACCCGAAGATCATGGGCACGGGTCCGATCCCGGCCTCTCGCAAGGCCCTCGAGAAGGCTGGCTGGAAGCCGTCCGACCTCGACCTGATCGAGGCGAACGAGGCCTTCGCCGCGCAGGCGCTCGCCGTGAACAAGGACATGGGCTGGGACACCAATAAGGTGAACGTCAATGGCGGCGCCATCGCCATCGGCCACCCGATCGGTGCCTCCGGCGCCCGCGTGCTCATCACCCTGCTGCACGAGCTCAAGCGCCGCGACGCCAAGAAGGGCCTCGCCACGCTCTGCATCGGCGGCGGCATGGGCGTCGCGATGTGCGTCGAGCGGCCCTGAGCCGGCTCGCAGGAGGAGGCTTCGGCCTCCTCCACGCATCAAAGAAAAATTGATGCAAAACGCTTTGAGGCCCGCTGAAATTTAAATGCCGTGCCAACGGCAGTGGTCCCGGGCAAGAGATCGGCAGCTCTTGGCGCACGTGGCGCAGCGGGCAAGTCCGACGAATTCAATCAAAAACGACGGAGGAAACCATGGCTAGTGGACGCGTCGCCCTCGTGACGGGCGGAACGCGCGGCATCGGCGCCGCCATCTCGAAGGGCCTTCAGGCCAAGGGCTACAAGGTCGCCGCCAATTACGGCGGCAACGACGAGGCCGCCAACGCCTTCAAGGCCGAGACCGGCATCCCCGTCTTCAAGTTCGACGTCGGCGATTACGCCGCCTGCGAGGCCGGCATCAAGCAGATCGAGGCCGAGGTCGGCCCGGTCGACATCCTCGTGAACAATGCCGGCATCACCCGCGACGGCGCGTTCCATAAGATGAGCTTCGAGAAATGGCAGGCGGTCATCAAGACCAATCTCGACTCTGCCTTTACCGTCACGCGCCCGCTGATCGAGGGCATGCGCGAGCGTAAGTTCGGCCGCATCATCCTGATCTCGTCGATCAACGGCCAGAAGGGCCAGGCCGGCCAGACCAATTACTCGGCTGCCAAGGCCGGCGTGATCGGCTTCGCCAAGGCACTCGCCCAGGAGAGCGCTTCGAAGGGCATCACGGTCAACGTGATCGCGCCGGGCTACATCGCCACCGACATGGTGATGGCGGTCGCCGAGGACATCCGGAACAAGATCATCTCGACGATCCCGGTCGGCCGACTCGGCGAGGCGGAAGAAATCGCTCGCGCGGTGGAGTACCTCGCCGACGATTCCTCGGGCTTCATCACCGGCTCGACGCTCACCATCAACGGCGCGCAGTATATTACCTGATGTGAGTTGCCCCTGAGCGCAGAGCGCTCAGGGGCGTCCGCCGCACGCGCGGCGGCGCGCAGTCGCGCTTGCCTACGCGCTCCGCGCTTCGGGGCCTATCGAGCCGTCATTGCTTCGCTGCGCTGGCAATAACGGTGATTAGCCGTTGTCGACCTTGATGAAATCGATGAAGGCTCGCAGCGGCGGCGGCATGTGCTGCCTCTGGGCGTAGTAGAGGCGTGGCCCCGAGAACGGCGGCAGCCAGTCTTCGAGCAGCGGCACCAGTGCGCCCGTCGCCAAGCCCTCTGCCAGATACTCCTCGAACGTGCAGATCAACCCCAGCCCGGCGATGGCCGCCTGAGCTTCCAGCTCGGCTGACGTTGCGATGAGCTGCCCGGACGGCACGATCCGTATCGTCTCCCCATCCCTCTCGAACTCCCATTGGGCGGTCACCCGGCTGGCGAAGCGATGCCGGATGCAGGCATGGGCCAGCAGGTCGCGCGGGTGCTCGGGTACGCCCCGCGCCGCGAGATAAGCCGGTGAGGCTGCCAGCACGTAGCGCTGCATGCGCGGGCCGATCGGCACTGCGACCATGTCCCGCTCGACGCTCTCCTCGTAACGGATGCCGGCGTCGAATCCTTCGGCAAGGACATCAATGAAGCTGTCGTTGTTCTCGACCTCCAGGCTGATCCTCGGATGGGCCAGTAGGAAACGGCTCACGATCGAGGGCAGGATGTGGCGAGCGACGACGGTCGGCGCGTTGAGCCGCAGTGTTCCCGCCGGGACATCGGGTGAGCCGTTCACGGCTTCGAGCGCGCTGCCGATCTCGCGGATGGCCGGGGCGATACGTTCGAGGAGCTGGGCTCCTGCTTCGGTTGGCGTCACGCTGCGTGTCGTGCGGTTGAGGAGGCGCGAGCCGAGCCGTGCCTCAAGCCGGCGCAGGGCCTCGCTGAGCGCGGAGGCCGACATGCCTTTCAGCCTGGCCGCTCCTCGAAAGCTGCGGGCGCGGGCGACGGCGACGAATGCGTCGAGATCCGCGAGATCGGGATCGGGCATTGTGCGAAATTCCGGACAAGGCGTGCGGCTGAGGCCGGCTTATCGCACGACTGGCCTCGATGCATATCCGCTGCAACGGCTCATGGAGGCATGAGCCAGCGGAGAACGATCATGAAGCACAGGCAACTCGGCAAGACCGGCCCCGGGGTCTCGGCCCTCGGGCTCGGAGCGATGGGCATGTCGGATCTCTACGGGCCGTCCGACCGGGCGGAGAGCATCGCGACGGTCCACGCCGCGCTCGAAGCCGGGATGACGCTGATCGATACCGGCGACTTCTACGGCATGGGGCATAACGAGATGCTCATCGGCGAGGCCCTGAAGGGGCGCCGCGACGAGGCGCAGATCAGCGTGAAGTTCGGCGCCCTGCGCAACGCCGGCGGCGGCTGGAGCGGTTACGACGCGCGTCCCTTGGCCGTGAAGAATTTCCTCGCCTACACGCTGCAGCGGCTCGGCACCGACCACATCGATATCTACCGCCCGGCCCGGGTCGATCCGAACGTGCCGATCGAGGAGACGATCGGCGCCATCGCCGAAGAGGTGAAGGCCGGCCGCGTCAGGCATATCGGTTTGTCGGAAGCCGGATCCGAGACGATCCGGCGTGCGGCCGCCGTCCACCCGATCAGCGACCTGCAGATCGAGTACTCGCTGATCTCGCGCGGCATCGAGGACGACATCCTCGCCACGTGTCGTGAACTCGGCATCGGCATCACGGCCTACGGCGTGCTCTCGCGCGGCTTGATCAGTGGGCACTGGCAGAAGGGACAGGGCCAGGGCGACTTCCGTGGCATGAGCCCCCGCTTCCAGGGTGAGAACCTCGATGCGAATCTCGCCCTCGTCGAGGCTCTCCGCGCGATCGCCGAGGCGAAAGGTGTCAGTGTCGCGCAGGTCGCCATCGCCTGGGTCGCTGCGCAGGGTGAGGACATCGTGCCCCTGGTCGGGGCGAGGCGCCGGGATCGGCTGCAGGAAGCCCTCGGCGCCGTCGCGTTCAGCCTGAGCGCCGAGGATCTCGCGGCGATCGAGGGGGCCGTACCGAAGGGCGCCGCAGCAGGCTCGCGCTACCCCGCCGCGCAGATGGGCCATCTCGATAGCGAGAGGCCGCGCGGCTGATTCATCACTGGCGCGGCATCGGGCGCCAGTCCGGCGGCGCCATCTCGAAACCGGCGAAGTCGAAGCCGGGCGAGACGGTGCAGCCGACCAGCGTCCAGGCGCCGAGGCTCGCCGCCGTCTGCCAGTGACCGGCCGGCACGACGAGCTGGGGGCGCTGGCGGCGCAGGATGTCGGGGCCGAGATGGTGAGCCTCGGCATCGTGCCCGTTGCCGCTCATGGTGATGACCATCGGCGCGCCGGCATACCAGTGCCAGATCTCGGCGGCGTCGACCCGGTGCCAGGCCGAGACCTCACCGACGTCGAGCAGGTAGTAGATCGCCGTGCCGACCGAGCGCCCCTCGATCGTGCGGGGATCACGGAACGTCTCGCGATAATGGCCGCCTTCCGGGTGCGGCTTCAGGCCGAGGGTCGCGATCACCTCGATGACGCTGAGCCCCTCGATCATCGGCGATCCTCCCATTCCGGCACCAGCCAGCCCCTGTAATGCACCAGGAGCCCGACGAGGGGCAGGAGCAGGGCGACATCGAAACTGAAGCGACCGTGCTCGTCCACACGTTCGCTCGCCCGCGTCGCCGGACTCAGGGATCGCGGCAGTGGCAGGGGGCCGAGCCGCCAGCCCGTGACCGTCATGTCGAGGCCCTGCGCATGGGCGTTCACCGCGAGATCCATCGAGAACGGGCCGAAGCGCTCTCGAAACAGGCTGCGCCCCTCGCCGCCTGGCGCAAGGCTCATCACACTCGAGAAGCGTTCGCTGCCGAAGCGCCGCGTCCAGAGTTCGGTGCCTCTTTCCGGCCGGATCGTCACGCGCACCGGGCAGGCCGTCGTCGTGTGCGGCAGCCGAAAAAAGGTCGCGAGCAAGCCGACGGCGAGCCCGCTGCCTCGCGTCACCTCGGCCTCGCCCGCGAAGGTCAGTCCGCCAGTCGCGCCATGCAGCACGCGGATCGGGGCCGGCATCGCGGCGAAGCCGGCCCCGATAGCCCGCTCGAATAGGGGCTGGGGATGCCAGACATCAACGCGGCTCTCGATCCGTAGCCGGCGCATTTCAGCCTCGATTGCGGCGAGGGGCAGCAATCCGACACAAGCGCGTGCGCCGGACGGAACCGGAGCCGCGGCCGGATCGGCCATGCGCCGGATCGCCGCCAGGGCCGGCAACGTCGGCACGGAGGGACCGTCCCCCGCCTGTGCCACAAGGCTCCACGTTGCCTGGATCGGTCGGTCGTCGCGGTCCCGTCCCAGCGCCTCGACGACCATGCCGCCGCGATCGCTGCCGAAGCGGTCGAGCGCACCGGCCATGGCGAGGAAAGGCCGAGCGAAGGGAATCAGCGAGGGCAGAAGCCGCAGCCGCACCGGCAGGCTGGCGAGCCAGAGGCCGAGATGCAGGAGGCTCAATTCGAGCCCGGCGCGAAACACGACGCTGCGTGCCTGGGGCCATCGCGCCGGCACGATGTCGAGGTCGGGAGTTTCGCAGAGCGCCGCCCAACGGCGGCCGAGACCGGGAACGCCGATGCGCGTCAGCAATCCCCACCCGGGCCGTTGCTCCCACGCCCCGTCGCGAAACACGCGGACCGGCTGCCCGGCATAGGACAGGATCGCCCGCATCACCGAGAGCCCGCGCGGCGCGCGATTGCCCGGCACGATCGCCACGGAGACGGCCTCGACGCGGCGCCAGCCGGCGGTCAGGGCATCGAGCGCGGCGTTCGAGAGGGCCGGCGTCGAGCTGGCGCCCGTCAGTGCGGCGACACCGGCAGCCCGCGCCTCTCCGTCGAGCCGGTCGAAATCCGCGACGAAATCGCGGGCGTCGGCGAGGTCGAGATACGGCAGTCCGGCCGCGATGGCCGCGCGTGCGAGACGAGGCTCCGTACCCTGGAACGGGCCGGCCGCATCGACGACGAGGCGCAGGCAGAGTGCCGTCAGCGTTTCCGAGGTGACCGCGGCCGCATCGAGCCGGACGGCCCGCACCCGGCCGGCCGGGTGAAGCCGCGCCGTCGCCTCCGCCTTGCCGAGGTCGCGACCCGCGACGACCACCGGAACCGTCGTCGTCGCGACGAGGCCGGCGACGAGACGCGAGCCGAAGGCGCCGCTTCCACCGACGACCAGCACGGCCGGCTCGCGGGAAACGTCGCTCACTCGGAGATGGCGCCCTGCGGGATGTTGAACTGGCGCGGCGGCGCGGCGGTGCGGCCGGCTGGCGCCGTCCCACCGGCAGCTGCGCCGGCCGGCTCCTTGCGCGGCGCCTTCGGCTTCTTCTCTTTCTTCGCGTCTTTCTTGGCGACCGGCACAGGAGCCGCCTTGGCGGCAGGAGCGGTGCCGCATTCCTTGAAGCGCATCTGTGCGAGCGGTGCGTTCGCGTCCGACACGATCTCGAAGGAATCCGGAAGGGTGCCGAGCTGGGCATCCCAGCGGACCGGGCCGCCGAGCAGGCTCTCAAGCGCAGCCGGGGACGCCCCGCGGCGCAGTGAGGCGAGATCGCGGCCATAGGCGGTGGCGATCTTGTCGCCGATCACGAGCTGGACGACGCGGGTCACGTCCGGAGTCAACGGCCGAAGCGGGTTGTCGACCGTCACGGCACCGGTCCGGGTCACCCAGACCGAGAACTCCTTGGGCCCGTCATAGAGCACCGACTGGCCGGGGTCGCAGGCCACGGGAGGGCCGGAAACCGCTGCCGGGGTAGGAGGCGCTGCAGGCAGCAGCGGCGGCACGGCAGCCGCTCCCTGCGGCTCGCCGCCTCCGGTGCGAAGCGGCGGCTTGCCGGCATCAGGCTGCTCCGCTTGGGGTGCGGGTTTGGGCTTCGGTTTGGGTTTCGGGCGCGGCTTCGGATTCGCGGGCTTGGGCTGTGTCTGCTCGCCGGCCGGCGGAGAGGCGGCCTCCGGCTCCTGCGCCATGGCCCTTGCGGCCAGCAGCAGGGACGCCGCGACCAGCGCGGCCTTCAGGGGAACGCGCGCGATCATCGTCCCAGGCGCCCGCGCGATGCCTTCGGGTTCGTCCTCGATGGGCCGTCGATGAGCTTGGCTTCGATCATCTCCGCCTCGACGGATGTCGCATCGATCAGGTGACCGTCGCTCTCCCGGACCTCGGTCCAGTCGGCGTCGACGATCGGCTGGCTGCGGTCGATCGGGCTGCGCGGGGGCGGGCGCAGACTCCGGATCAGGAAATCCTCGCCGCCCTCGGCAAGGTCATCCTCCCGTTGCATCCGCAAGGGAGGACGGCGCGATCGTGCGGAAATCGCCGAGGCGAAGGCCAAGGCGAGACCGGCAACCGCAACCGCGCCGAGGATCAAGAGCGTTTCCATGGCCGCGATCAGCGTTACCCCACCTCGCCGGCCGTTGCACCCGCAGATCGTCGCAGGAAGCGTGGCCGCCATAGAGGAACGGTCCTTGCGTCGCAGGCCCGACGATGAGAACACCGCCGCCCCACGATGCGCGGGGCCGGCCGGAGCGGATGGGATGATCCGATGCCACTCGACGACCGCCTCGGGCGTGCCCCCTCTCTCGGCGAAGATCCGGTGACCGTGATGCGCGACGATCGCCCCACCATGCGCACGCCCTCCGTCACCGCGGAGGCGCTGGAAGCCGAGCTCTTGGAGCTGGTGGCGCAATCGCGCGCCCAGTCCGCCGACGATCCCTTCCGCAATCCGGTGCTCGCCGTGACGCTCGCGATCACGCGCCGTTTCGACCGCGAGGAGATCGGCGAGGATGATCTCGACGCGCTGTTCCAGAGCCTCCGTCGACATGCCCTTGACGAGCGGGCGGGCAGGCTGCGCGCCTATGTCGGCCTCGGACCGGATGCCGCCTCCGGCGCCGAGGCGGACCTCGCCGGGCGCCTCGTGGCGGGAATCGCGAGGCGCGAGGGCGACCTGAAGGTGTTTCGTGATCTGGTCGGGCGCACCGCCTTCGCGGCGGTCTTCACCGCGCATCCCACCTTCGGCATGCCGAAAGCCGTCGCGGCGACCCTTGCCGAGGCCGCCTCGACGACGGATCGAAACGCCCGCTCCGCGCTCGTCGAGAATGCGGCCGGTCTGTCGTCACGGCCGGATGCGAGCATCAGCCTGGACGACGAGTTCGAGCAGGCCTGCATCGCGGCTAATCACGGCCGGAGCGCCCTCGACCTGTTCAACGGTGCGCTCCTCGACGCCGCCCGCGAGCGCTGGCCCGACCGCTGGACCGAGATCGTCCCCAAGCCCCTCGCCATCGCCTCCTGGGTCGGCTGCGACACCGACGGCCGAACGGATATCGGCTGGTGGGACACGCTGCGGTACCGCCTGATCTCCAAGCGCATGCAGCTCGACCGCGTCATGCGTGACCTGCCCGACGTGCCCGCGACGAAGGTCGTGCGTGAGCTGACGGCCGGCGCCCTCGATTCCGTAAAGCGCCAGCTCGCCGGCGCGCCGCTGCTCGGCACCAAGCCCTCGCTCGAAGCCGTGCATCGCTTCGCGCTGGCTCTGATCATCGAGCGGGAGCGCGCGCAGGTGGATTCCGGCCCGCTGCTCGCCGGTCTCACCGCGGCGATCAGTGCCGCCGAGACCGACGAGGACCGGCGCGCCATCGCAGTGCTGCGCTCCGGCATCGCGGCGCATGGCTTGTCCAACGCCCTTCCGCATTTCCGGCTGAACGCCAGCCAGGTCCACAACGCGGTGCGCCGTGTGATCGACCTCGAAGGCGAGCCGACCGACACCGCGCACCGCCGCTCGCATCTCTCGACGATCAACACGCTGCTCAACGACGTGCAGCCGGTCGTGGTGGATTTCGGCGCGCTCGCCGCCGAACGCGCCTCGGCCGCACGACTGATGATGACGATCGCGCAGATCCTGAAACACGTCGACGGCACGCACCCCGTCCGCTTCCTGATCGCCGAGACCGAGACCGGCTACACCCTGCTCTCCGCGCTTTGGCTGGCGCGCCATTACGGCATCGCCGACCGGCTCGAGATCACGCCGCTCTTCGAGACCGCGAGCGCCCTCGAACAGGGTATCCGCGTCCTCGACGATGCGCTGCGCAACCCGCATTGGCGCCGCCATCTCAAGCGGCTCGGCCGGCTCTGCGTGCAGTTCGGCTACTCGGATTCAGGTCGCTACGTCGGCCAGCTCGCGGCGACCTTCTGGATCGAGCGACTGCGCCTGCGCATCACCGAGCTGATGGTGCAGAACGAGCTGACCGACGTCGAGCTCGTGATCTTCGACACCCATGGCGAGTCGATCGGCCGCGGTGCCCATCCGGCCAGCCTCGCAGACCGCCTCGCCTATCTCGCCCCCGAGGGCGCCCGCGAGAAGAACCAGGCCGACGGGATCAAGGTGCGGCTCGAATCGAGCTTCCAGGGCTCGGACGGCTACCTGATGTTCGGCTCGGCGGAGCTTGCCAGCGCCAGCGTCGCCCGCATCGCCGAGCATGTCTTCGCCGACGAACTGAGCGACGAGGACGCCTTCGCCGACTACGTCATGAACGATGCGCCGCGGGCCGGCGGCGCGGGCCGCGATCCGATCTACGCGGAGGCCGACTTTGCCGCCGAGTTCTTCCGGGCTGCGCGCCAGTCCATGGAAGAGTTGGTCGAGGATCCGGGCTATGCCGCGCTCCTCGGCACTTTCGGGCCGGGGCTGATCGACAAGACCGGCTCACGTCCTGCGGCACGCCAGTCCGACAGCGGCGGCCCTGTGATGATCACGCATCCGCGCCAGCTCAGGGCGATCCCCAACAACGCGATCCTGCACCAGCTCGGGTTTCTGGCGAACTCCCTGCACGGCATCGGCCGCGCGGCCTCGCGCTCGCCGGATCTCTTCCGGCTGATGCGGGAGGAATCGGTGCGGTTCTCGCGGGCTTTCCGTCTCGTCCAGCATGCGGCGAGCGTCGGCGATCTCGACGTGCTGCGCGCCTATATCGACACCCTCGATCCGGCGGTCTGGCTGGAGCGGGCGCGGCGCACCCGCCGTGACGCACGGCGCGACGAACTGATCGTCGTCGCCGGTGCGCTCGAACGCCTCAACCTCGCCCCGGACCTGCGCCGGTTGTTCGGGCGGCTGACCACCGACTGGCTCTCGCTGCAGACCGCCGCCCCCGACCTCGCCACGATGCCGGTGCGGCTGACCCTGCTCCACGCGATCCGGCTCGCCCTGATCCACCGGATCTGGTTCCTGGCCGTGCACATCCCGAGCTTCCGGCCGCAATCGGGGATCACGCGCGAGGCGCTGCTGGAGCGCTTCCTGCGCCTCGACATCGACGGCTGCCTCACTCTGCTCGACGAGGTATTTCCGATCACCCCGGACCCAACGCTCGGCCTGAATTTCGGCGAGCCACCCGGCCCGCGTGACGTCGGCACCTACGAGGCCGAGCACGCCACGCTGTTCCAGCCGATGCGCCGGCTGTTCCTGCGGGTGCGGGAGATCTCAGGCATGATCCAGCATGAGGTCGGAGCGTTCGGGTGACCATCATCACCCGTCATTCCGGGCCGCCGTAGGCGAACCCGGAATCCACCCGCGATGCGCGGCCGAAACCCATTGTCGAGGTCAGTCGTGGATTCCGGGTTCCGCTTCGCGGCCCCGGAATGACGGTGGTCAAATCTTCAAGTTCTCCAACGGCACGGGCGCCGCATGCGAGCGCCCCTCCAGCAAGCTATCGAGCAGCGCCAACACTTCGGGCCGGCCGCAATTCGCCGCCGGCTCGAAGGGTGTCCAGGTCTGGGTGAAATCGAGCCGCTCGAAGACGTCCCGGTAGCGTCTGAGTTCGTTCGGCGTCAGCGGCACGCCGCGCACGAAGGCCTTGTGGGCCGAGATCGTAAGCGCCCGGCGGAAGTCGGCCGGATCGAGCTCGAACTTGAAGGCATCGCCGCAGAAGCAGATCTTTCGCCCGCGATCGAACAGCACGGCGTGCCCATCGAAATGGCCGGCCGTGCGGTGCAGCTCCAGCCCCGGCAGCGGCTCCAGAAAGTCGTCGTAGGGCCAGGAGACCTGGAGCGCTGCGCTCCAGGTGAAGTCCGCAGCGGGCAGGCACAGCTCCGGGTCGAAGCGGTCCTGCAGCTGCACCAGCGCCCCATAGGAATGCGGGTGCGAGGCCGAGAGCACGTGCATCCCGCCGAGCCGCGCGATCTGCTCCAGGGCCGCCTCGCTGAAGACCGGGCAACCCTCGAAGCCCATGTTCCCGGCATCGGTCTGGACCAGGTAGGCGCTCGGGCCGATGCCGCTGACGGGATCGTTCCAGAAGCGCCAGACGCCCGGCTCCAGCTCCTGCCAGTGGCAGGGGAATTCCGCCTGCGCTTGGCGCTCGGTGAGGAAGCGCCAGCCCTTCTGCGGCACCACGTGGCGCGCATCGAGGCACATCGGACAGTACGGCGGCACCTCGAAATGCCGCTGCCAGAACCCGCAATTGTCGCAGGTGAAGCCCGGGAGCTGGAGCGCTCCCGCGAAGGGCAGGTAGCCGGGCACGGTCGGATCTTTCCGTCGCTACAGAAACCGGTGAAGCGCATCCCAGACGCGATCCGGGCGGCCCACACACCCTTATCCGCCGCCGCTGGGCAGGGCGAGAGGCACGGCGTTGCCAGTCCGCCTGCCCCATGCCAGGAGGCCCGCACCTGAGAAGCACGGCGCGGAGGCGACATGAGCGAACGGATGCGTGCGGGTTTGGATCTCGCCGCACCGGCTGGCGCCCGCCCTGCCCTGGTGATCTTCGATTGCGACGGTGTGCTGGTCGATTCCGAGCCGCTGAGCCTCGCAACGCTCACCGCCGGCCTGAACCGCATCGGCGTCGATATCGACGTCGAGACCGTGCGCCGACGCTTCGCCGGCACCTCCATGACCTCGATCATGGAGCACATCGCCCGCGACTATCCGGCCGTCACCGTGCCCGATGGCTTCGTCGACGCGGTGAAGATGGAGACGCTCGGGGTGTTCGATCGGGAGCTGCAGGCCATGACCGGCGCGGCGGAGGCCATCCAGGCGCTCGAGATCCCGACCTGTGTGGCGTCGAGCAGCGACCCGGTCCGTCTGCGCCACTCGCTGACGCTCACCGGCCTGCTGCCGCTCTTCGACGGTCGCTTATTCTCCTCGGCCATGGTCGCGCGCGGAAAACCGTTTCCCGATCTCTTCCTCCATGCCGCCGCCGAGATGGGTGCTGCGCCGGAAGACTGCCTCGTGATCGAGGACAGCGTGCCCGGCGTGATCGCGGCACGGGCCGCCGGGATGCGCGTCATCGGCTTCACCGGGGGCGGCCATTGGGGTCACGACCGGGATGGCAGGGATCTTGCTGAGGCTGGTGCGGGGCACGTCTTCCGCGATTATCGGCAGCTCGGCAAGCTGATCGGCGGATTGCCGACGGGGCTCCAACCGTCTCTTGCTTAGAGGCGGTTCGTCGTCCGTCTGTTGTCTAGTCTTGGTATGATTCCAGACGAAACCGCGTACTTGTAAGTTGGATCTGTTCGAGCCTTGACTGGCGCCGGGTTTCTTTCGCGATTGCAACAAACTTCGAAAGAACATTCCGTTGACCAAGGGAACCCGAATAGGCACCCTGATGTTGTGTGAGATCGTCATACCGCGGTGATTTGAAGTGGATAGCTTGCGCCGCGTCATCAAACGCTAAAGCATCACGAGGCGCCCGACGCCCCGTGGTCCTTCATCGAGGAGGACTTCCCGTGCTCCGTGCAACGAGCTTGAGACGTATTGTGAATATTTCCCGCCGGCCGGCCCAACTCTGTCGACGCTGAAGCTTTGCGAGACTTCGCCGTCCCGCACCCCGCTTTTTCGTCGTTTTTGGCCTTTGAAAGGTCGCCGGAGATCATTGATCCGATGTCAGCGTCAACCACGACTTCTATCAAGCCTGCCTTGAAGTCCCTGACCGACCCGACCCCGCACGACCGCATGACCGCGCGTGTGATCGAGGTTGGCGAAACCACTGCCGGCATCGCCGTACCGGAGCATGGCGGCGTGCGCTTCTACTCGTCCGAGCGCGGCTTCGACACGCTCGACGGCACCCTGTTCCGCAGCTTCGAGCAGGCGACCCGGGCTGCCCGCGAACGGTCGCGCCCGGGAGCCAGATCCGCCCGTCAGCCGCTGCTACAGGCCGTCTGATCGCCTGCGGGCGGGTCCGCAGAACGAAAAAAGCCGCCGGCCGAGATCATCGGTCCGGCGGCTTTTTGTCGGGAGCGGCCCGAACCGGCCTATTTGCACTCCTCACGCGCCCGCTTCACGGCATCGGCGAAGCCGCCCATCGCGTATTCGTCGCTCGTCGGCTTACCGCGTGCCGAGATGGTGTGAACGGTGGCGGTCTGCGCCTTGCCCATTTCCGCGACGATCCGGGCTTCCTCTGCTTGGTTCTGCACCCAGGCATTCTCGTCCTTGACCACGAGGCCAAAGCGCGTGCTGCCCAGCGCGATGTAGGGATCGGTCTTGGCCGCCGTCGCCCCCGGCTTCGCTTGGGCGGCGGCCGGCTTCGGCTTGAAGCCGAACATCACCGCAATCTCGTTCTGGACGTTCTCGCCCTTGCGGACGGTGACGAAGAGGTAGGCAGTGTCGCGCGCCAGGGTCTTCGGCGTGCGGGTCTGCGGCTGGGCGATGGCGTAGCAGACGCGGCCCTTGGCTTGCTGGCCGTTGGTGAAGACGTTCCAGTCGCCGAACGTCACCACCGGCGTGGCCTGCTGCATGCCCGGCGGCAGCGCGGGTCCCTTCGCGGCCGCCGCGGGCTTCTCGGCGCGTGAGTGACGGCCACGACGCCGGCCGCGGCTCGGCGCTTCCTCGGCAGCGGCGGGAGCCGCCTCCTGCGCTCGGGCGCCATCGACTGGGGCCGTGGCGCTCAAGCCCGCGACGGCGAGCAGGCCGGGCAGCGCGAGTCCGAGCAAGCCGGCAGAGGCGCGGCGGTAGAGATGAAGCATCGGCAGGGTTCCGGAACGCGAACGATCGCGCAACGGAACGTGCGCAACGGTGCGATTTTACGGCGAAACGCCGCGCTGTCGCCGTGGCGGCACAGATTTATCCACGCAGGGCCGCCGTTTGCCGGGCGGTCGGCCGTTCAGGCCGCCTGGATCTCGGCCGGCAAAGCGGAGGCTGCGAGCGCTGCGGCCTGCACCTCGATCGCGGGAAGCGCATCGGTCGAGATCGCGATGACCGAGACCTGTGCGGTCTTAGCCGAGCGCTTGCTGGCCGGTGGGTTGTAGGGCGTGTTGTAGGCCTTGCGGATGGAAGCCCAGTAGGCCTCGCGCTCAGTCGCCGAGATCCGGCTGAGACGACCCTCGATGACGGCCATGGCGGCTTCGGCGAGCGCCGGGGTCTCTTCGGGGGTGATCCAACTCTCGACGGCCATGGGCACGGTCTCCGCTACGCTTCCGCACACCCATACGGAGCGGCAGTTAGCTGAACCATGAACGCGCCGGCTTTCCACAGGTTGCCGGCGAGATTTTTTTAGGCATCCAGCGCCGCGAGCCAGCGTTCCGCCTGGGCCTTCACGTTCACCGGTGAGGTGCCGCCGTAGCTGGTGCGGCTCTTCACCGAGTTCTCGACGCCGAGGACATCGTAGATCGCATCCGTCAGGCGCGGCTCGACCTCCTGCATCGCCGGCAGCGTCAGCTCTTCGAGCCCGATGCCCTGGCCCGAGGCGAGGCCGACGAGGCGGCCGGTGACGTGATGCGCCTCGCGGAACGGCATGCCGAGCTCCCGCACCAGCCAATCGGCGAGATCGGTGGCGGTGGCGTAGCCGGAACCCGCGGCGCGCTTCATCACGTCGGCCACCGGCTGGAGGTCGCGCACCATGCCGGTCATCGCAGCGAGGCAGAGCGAGAGCGACTGCAGGGCGTCGAAGGTGCCTTCCTTGTCCTCCTGCATGTCCTTCGAATAGGCGAGCGGCAGCCCCTTCATCACGATCAGCAGGCCGGTCAACGCGCCGATGATCCGGCCGGACTTTGCGCGGATCAGCTCTGCCGCGTCCGGATTGCGCTTCTGCGGCATGATCGACGAGCCGGTGGTGTAGCCATCCGACAGCTTCACGAAGTTGAATTGGGCCGAGGTCCAGACCACCAGCTCCTCGGCGAGGCGCGACAGGTGGATCGCGCAGATCGAGGCGGAAGAGAGCGATTCCAGCGCGAAATCGCGATCGGCGACGGAATCGAGCGAATTCGCCGTCGGCCGGTCGAAGCCGAGCGCCGCCGCCGTGGCGTGCCGGTCGATCGGGAACGAGGTGCCGGCGAGTGCCGCCGCGCCGAGCGGGCACTCGTTCAACCGGGCACGCGCATCGCGAAAACGGCCGCGGTCGCGGCCGAGCATCTCGACATAGGCGAGGCAATGGTGGCCGAAGGTCACCGGCTGGGCCGATTGCAGATGCGTGAAGCCGGGCATCACCGTGCCGGCATGCTTCAACGCCGTCTGGGCCAGCGCGCGCTGCAGGTCGGCGGCTTGGGAGTCGAGGGAATCCAGGGTGTCGCGCACCCAGAGCCGCATGTCGGTGGCGACCTGGTCGTTGCGCGAGCGGGCCGTGTGCAGGCGTCCGGCCGACGGGCCGACGATCTGCGTCAGGCGGCTCTCCACCGCCATGTGAATGTCCTCGAGCGCCCGGTCGAAGACGAATTCGCCGCGCTCGATCTCGGACTCCACCGTCTTGAGCCCGGCCTGGATCGCTGCCACATCGTCCTTCGGGAGAATTCCGGCCTCGCCCAGCATCGCGACATGCGCCAGCGAGCCGCGGATGTCCTGGGGGGCCAGCTTCTTGTCGAACCCGATGGAGGCGTTGATCTCCTCCATGATCTCGGCGGGGCCGCTTGCGAACCTTCCGCCCCACATCCGGTTGCTCATGTCTGACGTCACCTTCCTGCCGGAGCACCGATCCTGATGACGAACCGCATGCCTCTCGTCGCGGGTGGCCTCGCCGCCGCGATCCTCGCTGGGCTCGCCCTATACGGGACCGGCTCGAAGATCGGCAACCTCGCCGCGGCCGAGCCGTGCCCGGGCGCGGCCGCCACCGTGAAGCGGATCGCCCCGCTCTCGCGCGGCGATGTCGCGGCCCTGGAGACGGCGGGCGAACCGAAGCCGGCCGCCGCCCTGCACTTCAAGGGCCCGGACGGCGCCGACATCGATCTCGCGGCGCTCAAGGGTAAGGCGCTGCTGGTCAATCTTTGGGCGACATGGTGCGCCCCCTGCAAGGCCGAGATGCCGGCCCTCGACCGGCTGCAGGCCGAGTTCGGCGGCGAGCGTTTTCAGGTCGTCACGATCAACATCGAGACCCGAAACCTCGACAAGCCGCGCAAATGGCTCGCCGACGCCGGTATCAAGGCACTGGCCTATTACGGAGATCCGGCCGGCAAGGTGCTGCCCGCCGTCCAGCAGCAGACCGGCTCGACCGGCCTGCCGACGACGATGCTGGTCGATGCCGGAGGCTGCGAGGTCGGCGTGATGAAGGGGCCGGCGGAGTGGGCGAGCGAGGACGGCAAGGCGCTGATCCGGGCGCTGATCGGGGGGGCGAGCTAAGGGGCGAGACCTGAGCCGATTGGGTCCAGGGCTGGCTCAGTCACACGCCGTCGCCCAGGGTGGCCAGAAGCTCGTCCAACTGTCCGAACTGCTCGGGCGCCGCGTCTTCCATGCCGACGAACGACTGGTCGAGCGCTTCCTTCGAGGGATAGAGTTCCTGCAGGACCAGCCGCGTGCGGCCGTCTTCCTCCTCGAAGGTCACCGTGGTCACGGCGCCCTCGTCACCGCCTTCGTCATTGGTCCAGACCAGGCGAGCGAGCGGCGACACCTCGAGATACTTGCCGAAGAAGGCTCTGGAATTCGCGACGTCGTGCCCGAATACGATGCGGTAGCTGCCGCCGGTGCGAACATCCATCTCGCAGGACAGCATGGGCACGGGGCTCGACTTCGGCGCCCACCAGAGCTTGAACAGTTCTGGCTTGGTCCACGCGTCGAAGACGAGGCGAACCGGGGCATCGAAGCTGCGCGTCACGGCGAGTTCGCGCTCGGACCTGCGTTCGACCGCCGTGCGGCCGTCACCCATCCTAGTTCCCATCGTTCGTCTCCTTCCGTTTGAGAGCCGCGACGACGTGGTCCAACGCGTCGAAGCGTTCATTCCAGATCCGTCGCCGGCCTTCGATCCAGGCCGCTTCTTCGTCCAGCCCGCTCAGGCCGAGCCGGCAGGTCCGCACGCGCCCGATCTTCCGCGTCGTGACCAGCCCCGCCTGCTCCAGGACGCCGACATGCTTCTTCATGCCCGTGAGGGTCATGTGGAATTTCTCGGCGAGCTCCGTGATCGAAGCATCCGCACTGCCGAGCTGCTCCAGGACGCCGCGTCGCGTGGCGTCCGAGAGTGCCGCGAAGGAGGCGTCGAGGCGCGCCGTCGAAAACTGTACCATATGGTTCAGTGTCTAGCGCGCAGAGGGGCGCCGCGCAAGGGCGCTGAGACCGGTCGCCGAGCGATTTGAGGGTACGAGCCCTCCGAACGGCCACCGAAGGTCGAAACCGGATGGGACCAGACGTTAAACGACGGTCACCCGCGGCATGACGGTTCGATTCCGCGACGGCGGATTGATCCTCCGGGTGATCGGCGGTCAGGTCGTCTCGTCATGCAGACAGCTTTCATGCCCATCTCGGGCCGCCAAGCCTGCAGCACTGGATCAACGACGGCCTTGATGGCCGTGTTCTTCCTACCGGTCGGACAGGATGCGGCGCGATCGCACAAAGGTGGCCGGCTCCAATCTCTGCTCATTGCTCAGGCAAGCTTGTCCCTTGGGTAACGAGCCTGCAAAAAAATCCAGCCGCGCCCCCTACGAGATCGGGCCGAGGATACGTGAACCGTAAGAGCACGACGCGAAGTCGCATCGTCGGGAGTAGAGGTTCACATGGATCAGGCCAGCATGACGCCCCGTCGCGGGCACCATCCGAGAGGAGCCGGCAGCGGCGCCGGGCTCTCGCAGCACATCCTGCCGAGCGCGGCGACGATGATCGGCGTCTGCACCACCTTCATCGGCCTCGTGAAGATCATCGAGGCACGCATCGGACCGAGCCACGTCGACGAGTATGCCGCGCTGACCGCAGTTCTGTTTCTCGCGAGTGCGGGCTCGTCCTACCTCTCGATGCGCTGGCCTGCCGAGAGCCGCCTCTCGATCCTGTTCGAGGCGGCCGCGGATGCCTGCTTCGTCCTGGGCTTGGTCAGCTTGTCGGTCATCTCGGTGCTGTTCGCCTACGAGGCGGTGTGACGCCGCGTCGACATCGGGCAGACACCGCGCCGTCGTTCGATTCCGCGACCGGCGGCCTTGCCCGCTGGCCGATCAGCGGGCAGGTCGTCTCGTCATGAAGCCACCGCCCAAGCCCGTTCGCGCGCTGTCCAAGCGCGCCCGCCGTCCCCTCTCCGCGCTGCGCTCATTCCTCGTGAGCGAGGCGGCTGGTGGCCTCGTGCTGATGGCGGCGGCCGCCGCGGCGTTGATCGTCGCGAATTCGCCGTTGGGCGAGGCCTATTCCCACGCGCTGCACGTCTATCTCGGGCCGCTGAGCCTGCAGCACTGGATAAATGACGGTCTGATGGCCGTGTTCTTCCTGCTGGTCGGATTGGAGATCAAGCGCGAGGCCCTCGACGGGCGCCTGCGGACCTGGCCGGACCGGGCGCTGCCCGGTCTCGCTGCTGCGGCCGGCATGGCGGCCCCGGCTCTGGTCTATCTCGCCTTCAACCTCGGCGCGGGCACGGAGCGCGGCTGGGCGATTCCCGCTGCGACTGACATCGCCTTTGCGCTGGGCGTGCTGGCGCTGCTCGGGCCGCGGGTGCCGGTGTCCCTCAAGATCTTCCTCAGCGCCGTCGCCATCGTCGACGATCTCGGCGCGGTGGTGGTGATCGCGCTGTTCTACACGGGCAGCCTCGACGGGATGATGCTCGCGGGCGCGGGCGCCGTGCTGCTGGCTTTGTTCGTGCTCAACCGGCGCGGCGTTCGGGCGCTGTGGCCTTATCTCGCGCTCGGGATCGTGCTGTGGGCGCTGGTGCTGCGCTCGGGCGTCCACGCCACGGTGGCTGGCGTGCTGCTCGCCCTGTTCATCCCGATCCGCCCGACGCCCGGCACGCCCGAGGACGCGGCGTCGCCGCTGCACCGGCTGGAGCACGGGCTCCATGCCTGGGTCGCCTTCCTGATCGTGCCGATCTTCGGTTTCGCCAATGCCGGCGTCCGGCTGATCGGCCTGCCGCTCGATGCGCTGGTCGATCCGGTGACGCTCGGCGTGGCGCTCGGGCTGTTTCTCGGCAAGCAGGTGGGCGTGCTGGCGAGCGTCGGCCTCGCCGTGGCGACCGGGATCGCAGCCAAGCCCGGCGGCGCGAATTGGGGCCAGATCTACGGCGTCGCCCTGCTCTGCGGCATCGGCTTCACCATGAGCCTGTTCATCGGCGGCCTCGCCTTCAGCGGCGGCCTGCACGAAACCGAGGTGAAGCTCGGCGTGCTGCTGGGCTCGCTGCTTTCGGGACTGGCCGGCGCCGCGGTTCTCGTGCTCGCCTCGGGGCGCTCCCCGCACGAAACGAAAAGGGCGCCCGTGTGAGGGGCGCCCGCGATCGTTTCGTCGTGACGGCTGCTTATTCGCAGACTTCGACGCGCTTGTATGTGAACTCGGCCTCGTCGAGCCAAACCTTGCGGCGCTCGTAGTGGCAGACCGGTCCGCGGCGGCGCGGCGCGACATAGACCGGAGCGGCCTCTTCCTCGACATAGACCGGGCGCGGACGCGGCGGGGGCGGGCTGTTGAGCGCGGCGCCGAGCGCGACGCCGCCCAGAAGGCCGGCGGCCGCACCGCCGATGATGGCGCCGGTATTGTCGCGCGCATGGGCATGGCCGATGGCGACGAGGCTCAGCGCGCCGATGAGGGCGGCGCGAAATCCGTGATGGACGAGGCCGAAAGAAGTGGGGGCACGCACGATCGCTATCTCCCGATGACGTAGCGCGAAACTAAGCAGCATCGCACTTAACAATCGGCAAACGAGACCCGCGCACGGCACAGATTTCGCCGCGCTCGGAAGGGACTCCGGACGGCGGTTCCGCATGTGCCGGGCGGCACGCGAAACCGGCGCGGAGTGCTCCATAGCCGTTGCCAATCATCGATGGCATCGCTCCTCTGTTAGGACGGGGCGCACGGGTGCCGGCGAGGCAAAGGGCGCGACATGAGAACGAAGGTCCTGCCCCTGCTGGTCTCGGCGCTGCTGATGGGCGCGAGCCCGCTGCGAGCGGCGCAGGCGCCGTCCCTCATGCTGGTCGGCCTCGACGGAAAGACCTTCTTCGACCCCGCCGGCGACCGCAACGGCCCGAACGGCGCCGATGCCGTCGCCTTCGTCGACGTGCGCGACGAGGCGCACCCGCAGGTCGTCACGACGATGCTGCTCGACAATTCGGTCTACGGACCGCCGACCAACCTGCAGATCACGCCGGATGGCCGGCTCGGCCTCGTGGCGAGCTCGGTGAGGATGCGGCAGGAGGAGCCCAAGGAAGAACCCAAGGAGGGCGAGGCGAAGCCGGGCGAGGGTCCGGACCGCCCCTGGTACGCGCAACCCGACGACCGGCTCCACGTCCTCGACCTGACCACCGACCCGCCACAGCTCGTCGAGACCATCACCGTGGGGCGCCAGCCCTCTGGCCTCGCCATCAACGGCGCGGGCGATCTCGCCCTGGTGGCCAACCGCGAGGGCCGGAGCGTCACCGTGCTCTCGATCACCGGCACCAAGGTGACGCCGATCGGCACGGTGGATGTCGGCGACGAGGCGGCGGCGGTGGCGATCTCGCCGAACGGCCAGCGCGGCTTCGTCGCCAAGAACAAGGCCGGCAAGATCGGCGTGCTGAAGATCGAGGGCACCAGCGTCACCTACGATCCGGCGCAGGACATGCCCGTGGGCGCGGGCGTCTACGGCATCGAGGTGACGCCGGATGCGCGGCTCGCCCTCACCGCCAATACCGGCGCCACGCCCTCCGACGGCAATGCCGACAGCGTCAGCGTGATCGACGCCAATCTCGGCACGCCGAAGGTGGTGGACTGGCTCGGCGTCGGCGACACGCCGGAATCCCTCGACATCGCCCCGGACGGCCGCCATGCCGCCCTCGCCGTGGTGCGCGGTTCGGCCGCCCCGCAATCGAGCCCGAATTTCGGGCCGAAGGGGCTCGCCGTGCTGCTCACCATCGATGCCGACGGCTCGGTGCACGTGACCGGCGCGGCCGAAGCCGGTGCGGTGCCGCAGGGCGTCGCCTTCTCGCCCTCGGGGCGCTTCGTCTATGTCGGCAACTACGTCGACCGCACCCTGCAGGTGTTCCGCGTGGAGGGGGATGCCCTCGTCGCCACCGGGATCAAACTGCAGCTCCCGGGCCAGCCGGCCTCGCTAAGGGGACGGGCGCGCGGCTGACACCGCGCCGTCATTGCGAGCGCAGCGAAGCAATCCAGGGCGGACGCGCTGACGTATGCGGGCGTAATCCCCCGCCTCACGCCAGCCCGGCGAGATCCTTCACCATCGCCACCGGCGGCAGGTCCGGATACTCGTCCGGCATGCCCTGGCGGTTCACCCAGACCGGGATGAACCCGAAGGCGGAGGCGCCTGCGACATCCCAGCGGTTCGAGGAACAGAACATGACCTCCGCCTCCGTGCCGCCGAGGCGGTCGAGCACGAGCTGGTAGGCCTTCGGCGACGTCTTGAAGACCTGCACGTCGTCGACCGAGAGCACGGCATCGAGCCGGTCGGCGAGGCCCGCGGAGGACACCGCGCGGTCGAGCATGGCCTGGTTACCGTTGGACAGGATCGCGATGCGCAGGCCCGCTTCGCGAAGCCGAGAGAGAACGTCCGGCACTTCCGGATAGGCATCCAGAGCGCGGTAGGCATCGAGCAGCGGCTGGCGCAGAGCCGGGTTCACCGTCGGATGCCGGGCGAGGGCGTAGTCGAGCGCCTGCTCGGTGAGCGACCAGAAGCTCTCGTAGCGGCCGATCAGCGAGAGCACCCAGCTATATTCGAGCTGTTTCACCCGCCACAGCGCCGAAAGCGAGGCCGCCTCGGGGCCGACCCTCTCCGCGTGACGCTGGACCGCCGAGTGCACGTCGAGGAGCGTGCCATAGGCGTCGAAAACGACGCATGATTTGCCGGCGAATGAGATTTCGTGAGGCATGGACGTGTTCATCGAACGAGCCTGGGTGTGCACCGGTCAGCCTAACACACCCACTCCCCGGGGCGAGCGGAGCCGTCATTGCGAGCGCAGCGAAGCAATCCAGAGCCAACGCGCCGAGGTCGCGGGTGTGGACCTGGATTGCTTCGGCTTCGCCTAGCAATGACGGTCGAGTCTATATTTTGCCGGCAAGATGTAGCGCGATCCCGGCGCAGGAGCAGGCGAGCAGCGTCGGGATCATGCCGAGCTTGAAGCGGAACACCGCGAGCACCGCCGCCGTCGTCAGGAGCAGCGCGGGGATGTTCACGCTCGCCGGCACCGGCCACTCGATCGCGAGGCCCAGACCGGGATGGAGCACCCGAACCTCTGCGAACAGCGTGTGCTGGCCGAACCAGACCGCGAGGTTCAGGATCACGCCGACAACGGCCGCGGTGATCGCCGCCAGCGCGCCCGAGAGCGCCCGGTTCCCGCGCAGGGCCTCGACATAGGGTGCACCCGCGAAAATCCAGAGAAAGCAGGGTACGAAGGT
Source organism: Methylobacterium brachythecii (assembly GCF_014196345.1). Taxonomy (GTDB): domain Bacteria; phylum Pseudomonadota; class Alphaproteobacteria; order Rhizobiales; family Beijerinckiaceae; genus Methylobacterium; species Methylobacterium brachythecii. The sequence continues at coordinate 306,274 of NZ_JACIDN010000001.1, forward strand.
CACCCAGGTGGTGAGCAATCCGCCGAGGATGCCGGCGAGATACGGGTTCAGCGCGCCCGGCGATCGGAAGGCGCCGAGGAAGCCCACGAACTGCGTGACCATGATCAGCGGCCCCGGCGTGGTTTCGGCCATGCCGAGCCCGTCGAGCATCTCGCCGGGCTTGAGCCAGCCATAGGTTTCGACGCCGGCCTGGGCCACGTAGGCAAGGGCGGCATAGGCGCCACCGAAGGTCACCACAGCCATCTTCGAAAAGAACACGGCGATCTGCGCGAAGGCGTCGTCGGGGCCGGCGAGCCCGACGAGGAGCGCGACCGGCACAAGCCAGAGTGCCGCCAGGACGCCTCCGATGCGCAGCGACCAGGCGAGATCGGGCCGGGCATGCTCCGGCGCGCCCTCGCCGAGCAGGCTGTCGGCATCGGACGGACCCGCGACGCCGGAGCCGCCATGGCCGCCGCCGGCCGCGAAGGCCGGCGATCCGAGCCGGGTGCCGGCATAGCCCGCGGCACCAGCGGCCAGCACGATCAACGGAAACGGCACCGAGAGGACGAAGATCGCGACGAAGGCGAGCGCGGCGATGGCGCGCATCACGCCGTTGCGCAGGGCCCGCGCGCCGACGCGCATGACCGCCTGCAGCACCACGGCCAGCACGGCGGATTTCAGGCCGAAGAGCAGCCCCGCGACGATCCCGGTCTGGCCGAAGGTCACGTAGACGAGGCTCAACGCCATGATCGCGAGGGCGCCCGGCAGCACGAACAGGCCGCCGGCGATCAGCCCACCCGCCGTGCGGTGCATCAGCCAGCCGATATAGGTGGCGAGCTGCTGGGCCTCGGGGCCGGGCAGAAGGGTGCAGTAGGACAGGGCGTATAGGAAGCGCTCCTCCCCGATCCAGCGCCGCTCGTCGACGAGGATGCGATGCATCACCGCGATCTGGCCGGCCGGGCCGCCGAAGCTCAGAAGCGCGATCCGCGCCCAGACCCGCGTCGCCTCGGCAAGCGTGACGCCATGGGGCGGGGGCGGTCTCATACGGCGCCCGCGTGGATCTTTCGGACCCACCGCACCACTCCCCGGACGGGTGGAGCGATAGCGGAACCCGAGCCGGGGCCCAGCAGGCAGACGCCGCGAAGCGTCCGAACCGTTGCGCCATCCGCAACGAGCCGCTGACGCGGCCGGTCTTCCGCTGGGTCCCGGCTCGCCATCCGCTGACGCTCCAGGCGTCCGGGAAAGGGCGGCTTGACCGATCCGATCATCCGGAAGCGGCTCAGGCGGCCAAGCCGCCGGCTTCCGTGCGGAGCCAGGCCGCGCCGCAGGCCTTGGCCAGCTCGCGAACGCGCAGGATGTAGCTCTGGCGCTCGGTCACCGAGATCACGCCGCGCGCGTCCAGCAGGTTGAAGACGTGGCTCGCCTTGATGCACTGGTCGTAGGCCGGCTGCACCATCTTGTGGCGCTCGCCCTCGCCAGGATCGCCGGCATCGAGATAGCTCCGGCAGGCCTTCTCTGCGTCGGTGAACTGGCGGAACAGCATCGTTGTGTCGGCGGCCTCGAAATTGTGCCGCGAGTATTCCTGCTCGGCCTGCAGGAAGACGTCGCCATAGGTGACCTTTTCCGCGCCCTCGCCTCCGTTGAAGTTCAGGTCGTAGACGTTCTCGACGCCCTGGACGTACATGGCGAGGCGCTCGAGACCGTAGGTCAGCTCGCCGGCGACCGGCGCGCATTCGAAGCCGGCGACCTGCTGGAAATAGGTGAACTGGCTCACCTCCATGCCGTCGCACCAGCATTCCCAGCCGAGGCCCCAGGCGCCGAGGGTCGGGCTCTCCCAATCGTCCTCGACGAAGCGGATGTCGTGCAGGCGCGCATCGACGCCGATGGCCTCGAGGGAATCGAGATAGAGCTCCTGCAGGTTCGGCGGGTTCGGCTTCAGGATGACCTGGAACTGGTAGTAGTGCTGCAGCCGGTTCGGGTTCTCGCCGTAGCGGCCGTCCTTGGGCCGGCGCGACGGCTGGACGTAGGCCGCCTTCCAGGGCTTGGGGCCGAGCGCCCGCAGGGTCGTGGCCGGATGGAAGGTGCCGGCGCCCACTTCCATGTCGTAGGGCTGCAGGATCACGCAGCCCCGCGCCGCCCAGAAGCGCTGGAGCGTGAGGATCAGGCCCTGGAACGAGGTCTTGGGCGAGAGATCGGCGTCGCTCGACATGCGCGGTCCGGTTTTTTGCGAAGACGGCGCCGGTTTACGGGCGGGGGAGGGGCTGTCAAGCAAAGGCGCCGGGCGCGCCCTGCTCCGAGAGCCTGCACTGCTCCTGTAGCCAGCGAATGAACAGCTCCGTGAGCCGAGCCTCGGCCTGCGGCGTCGAATAGGCGAAGTACGATTTGCCCTTGGTGACCAGGTCGGGCAGCGGGCAGCGCATGCGGTACAGGTCGGGCGTGCCGCCGAAGAACTGCGAGGGCGCGATCGTCAGGCCGAGGCCGTCGCGGACGGCGTGAAGCGCTACGTGGAGATGGTCGAAGCGGTGGCCGCCTTCTACCAGCGGGTTTCCGAGCCCGGCCTGGGCGAACCAGGCCTCCCAGTCTCCCGGGCGGCTCGACGAGGCGATGGCCGTGTGTCCGCCGATATCGGCCGGCCCCCGCACGGGTTTATGCTCCAGCAGCGAGGCTGCGCCGACGGGCGTCAGCCTCTCTTCGAGCAGTGGCACCGGCGCGCCGATCCGGGCCGTGCTCTGCACGAGTTCGCCGCGGCTGATGACGAGATCGTGCCGGGAGAGATCGGCCTGCTGACCCGTCACGCTCGTCGAGATCCAGACGGACATGCCGTCATGCGCCGCCTCGAAGGCCTTGATGCGCGGCAGCAGGAAATACATCGCGAAGGTGGCCGGCGCCTCGACCGAGATCACCTTGCGCGTGCGGTCGCGGCGTACATAGGCGCAGGCCTCGGCGATGCCGCGCAGCGACTCGCCCACCCTGTCGGCGAGGATGCGGCCGTAGGGCGTGAGCTCGAGAGTGCGCTTGTGGCGTGAGAACAGGCTCTGGCCGAGCCAGTCCTCGAGCGCGACGATCTGCTTGCTCACCGCGCCGTGGGTGACGCCGAGCTGCTCGGCGGCCTCCGTCAGGTTTCGTGACCGCGCGGCGATGGCGAAGGCCCTGAGGGCGTTGAGGGGCAGCTCTCGTTCTCGCACGTCGATCGTCCTGGGGCGGTCCGGACCGCACTCCCATACTTCTACTAAATCTCACCTGTCAGTGCGATCTATTCGATCGATTCTCACAGGTGAGCTGCTATCTCGGCCGCATCCGGACCGTCACGCGTCCGCAGAACCACCGTCGCAATCGGGCGTCAGACTCACGCTCCGAGGTGCGAAGTAGATCGGACGACAGCATGGCTCTCTCGGCACCCGGCTCCCTCGCACAGGGGGGCGACCTGATCGAAGCGAACGGACGCAGCTACGCGCGGCCCCAGCGGCCGACCATCGTGATCTGCCTCGACGGCTTCGATCCCGACTACCTCAACCGCGGCATCGCCGACGGCACGCTGCCGACCATGGCCGCCCTCCAGAAGCGGGGCTATCTCGGCACGGCCCTAGCCTCGCTGCCGACCACGACGAACACCAACAACACCTCGATCGTCACCGGCGTGCCGCCTGCGATCCACGGCATCAACGGCAACTACTATCTCGATGCCGAGACCGGCGAAGAGATCATGGTGACCGACGCGCGCCGCCTGCGCTGCGGCACCATCCTCGGCGCGATGAGCCAGGCCGGCGTGCGCACCGCCGTGGTCACCGCCAAGCACAAGCTCCTGAAGGTGCTCGCCTACGAGATGGACGGCATCGCCTTCTCCTCGGAGAAGCCCGACAGCGGCGACCTCTCGGCGCTCGGCGTCTCGGGTGGTGAGGAACTCGTCGGCCGCAGCAGGCCCGACCAGTACTCGGCCGACCTCTCGCTCTTCGCCCTCGACGCCGGGCTGAAGCTGCTGGCTTCGTCGGCCAAGCCCAAGCTGATGTACCTGTCGACCTCCGACTACGTTCAGCACAAATACGAGCCCGGCGAGCCCGAATCCGACGCCTTCCACGGCGAGGTCGACCGGCGCATCGCGCGCATGATCGAGCTCGGCGCCACGGTGGCGCTGACGGCCGATCACGGCATGGCCGACAAGTCGACGGCCGAGGGCCAGCCGAGCGTGGTCTATGTCGAGGACGCGCTCAACGCGCGCTTCGGCGCCGGCAGCGTGCGGGTGATCTGCCCGATCGCCGATCCCTTCGTGCGCCACCACGGCGCACTCGGTGGCTTCGTCCGGGTGCACATGCTGAAGCCCGGCAATGTCGGCGAGATGATCGCTTTCGCGCGCTCCCTGCCCGGCATCGAACTCGTGCTCGACCGCGCCACTGTCTGCGAGCGCTTCCAGCTTCCGCCGGACCGCGAGGGCGATTTCGCGGTCTTCTCGGATCGCTCCACCGTGGTCGGCGCACGCCGCGAGGATCACGACCTCTCGGCCCTCGGCAACCATCGCCTGCGCTCGCATGGCGGCATCGGCGAGCAGCGCGTGCCCTTCCTGCTCTCGCGGCCTCTCAACCGCGACTACCGCGAGCGGGCCGAGACCGGCGTGCTGCGCAACCTCGACATCTTCGATTTCGCCCTGAACGGCGTCGCCTGAGCCGAAGGAACCAGACCCATGCGCACGATCTCATTCGGCGTTCTGGCGGTGATGGCCGTCGCGTCGATCCAGCCTGCCCGCGCCCAGACGATCCTCGGCACCGGATCCGCCTTCGCCCAGCCGCTCTATGCGAAATGGGCGCAGGACACGAAGGCAAGCACCGGCATCGCACTCAACTATCAAGCGGCAGGATCGAGCGTCGGACAGACGCAAGTGCTGAAGGGGCTGACTGATTTCGGGGCCTCGGACGTGCCGATGGAGGATGCGAAACTGCAGGAGGCCGATATTCTGCAGTTTCCCACCGCGGCCGGCGGCGTCGCGGTGGTGGTCAACATCCCCGGCGTGGCCCCAGGCCAGCTCCGGCTGACCGGTGACGTGATCGCCGACATCTACATGGGCCAGATCAAGAGCTGGGACGATGCGCGGATCGCGGCGCTCAATCCGGGCCTGAGCCTGCCGAAGCTCGGGATCGCGCCGTTCTACCATGCGGGCGGGTCGGGCACGACCTACGCTGTCGCCCGCTACCTAGCGAAGGTGAGCGAGCCCTGGCGGACGAAGATGGGCGTCGGGCTGACGCTCGACTGGCCGGTCGGCGCCGGCGTGAAGGGCAGCTACGGCGCCGCCACCACCGTCGCCCTGACCACCGGCGGGATCGGCTACGCCGAGAATTCCTATGCGATGGCCAATAAGCTCTCGACCGCGCAGCTCAAGAACCAGGCCGGCCGGTTCGTGTCGCCGAGCGGAGAGGCTTTCGCGGCTGCAGCCGAGAACGCGGACTGGGCGAAGGCGAAAAACTTCGCGGTCGACCTGACCTACCAGCCGGGGGAGCGTAGCTGGCCCATCGTCACCGCGACCTTCGTGCTCGTGCCGAAGAGCCCGGCCAAGGCGGCCTCCTCGGCGACGATCCTCAAGTTCTTCGGCTGGGCCTTCGCGCATGGCGACGAGGCGGCGAAGTCGCTGCAATACGTGCCGCTGCCGCGCAGCGTGAAAGCGCAGATCGAGGGGACCTGGGGCAAGCAGGCCGCCCGGTAACCGTCATTGCGAGGCGAAGCCGAAGCAATCCAGGGCAAACGGGCCAACGTCGCGGCTGTGGCTCTGAATTGCTTCGCGTTCGCTCGCAATGACGGAGAACGCGTCCCGACGCACGCCGCCGTATCAAGCGTCTCGTCAGATGCTGGGTGCCGCTCCCGCCGCGGCTAGCGGTCATCACTCTTTATTAACCCTGCTGCCCGGTCTGCCCGACTATCGGGGGACCGGGCGGGGGCGGGCTCGATTGACCCATCATGGTCATGTCGCTTCGAGCCTGGATCTCCGGTCTGCAAAATGAACGCGCCGCCGTCGAGGCCGAGGCGCGGAGGCTGATCGCGCGGCATGGTGCCAAGGCTCCCATCGTCGCCAAGGCGCTGGCCGGCGCACCGGGTCGGCGGCATACGGGCTTCGGTGCGAAAGTCCAAAAGCGCGTCGATAGGCTGGCCAAGGCTGGGCGCTCGTAACGGAATCGGGCGCGGCAGCGAACCTGGATGCACGATCATCTAGGGAGTCCTCCATGCGTGCGCTTCTCGTTGCCGTCGCTCTTCTTGCGGCGCCCTTCCCCGCCATTCAATCAGCCGTGGCCGCCGAGCGCCCTGTCGTCGTCGAGCTGTTCACCTCCCAGGGCTGCTCGTCCTGCCCGCCGGCCGATGACCATCTCCGGACACTGGCGCAACGCCGCCGCGACGTGCTGCCGCTCGCCTTCCACGTCACCTACTGGAACGGCCTCGGTTGGCGTGACCCCTACTCGCTCACGGCGGCTACGGAGCGTCAGGCGGCCTATAGCGACCGGCTCGGCGAGAGTTCGTTCACCCCGCAGGCCGTCGTCGACGGGCAGGCCAGCATCGTCGGCTCGCGGGGTGGCGAGGTCGATGCGGCGATTGCCGCCGCCCGGTCTCGGGCTCAGGCGGCGGTGCCGCTGGCGATCCGCCGCGCGGGGGGCGGAGTGACCATCACGGCAGGCGCCGGCTCGGGCCGGGGTCGCCTGCTCCTCGTCGGGTTCGACCGCGAGCACACCACGGCGATCGGCCGCGGCGAGAATGGCGGCCGCCGGCTGACGGAGGCGAACATCGTGCGTTCGCTGCGGGAGGTTGGTTCCTGGAACGGCACGGCGCTGACGCTCTCCGAGGCCGCGCCGGCCGGAGAGGACGCCGCGCTCCTCCTCCAGGCGCCGGACGGGCGGATCCTCGGTGCCGCGCGTCTCTGAGAGACGAAACGTAACCGTCGCGGGTGGCGGCGCGAAAAGGGATGCAGGACGCCGAGAACGGCAGCCCTTCAGGCCATCGCCACATCAGGAGATCGATCATGCGCCATTCCTTCGCCACCGCCGCTTGCGCCGCCTTCCTCGCCCTCTCCGCCCCGGCTCTCGCCGAAGACGCCAAGCCGGCCGGCGCCGCCACCGAGAGCATGAAGGCCGATCACATGAAGTCCGGCCAAACCGATTCCATGAAGGCCGACGCGCCCAAGGGCGACGGCGCGATGATGAAGAAGGACACGGGCGGCGCCATGATGAAGAAGCAGCCCGGCTCGACGGATTCGATGAGCAAGCACTGACGGCATCACGGCGGGAGGGCGGCGATGGGACTCGCTACGACGACGATGGCGGGTTTCGATCGCGGCCTGTATGGTCCCGCCGCGCGGCCGCTCTTGGCTGGCCGCGCGAGGTCTTCCGCGACCGGAATGGACAGGCACGGCAGGTCTGCGATCTTGCTGGAAGATGCGCTCTCAGCAGCCATGACGGCAGCCCAGGCCGGCGACGCGGCGGCTTATCGGACGCTGCTGCGCGATTGCATGCCGGTGATCGCCTCGGCGGCGCGGGGCAAGGGCGTACGCGGAGAGGCCGTCGACGACGTCGTGCAGGAGACGCTGATCACCCTTCACCGCGCGCGGGCGAGCTACGATCCCGCCCGGCCGTTCCTGCCCTGGCTGCGCGCCATCGCCCAGCGCCGCGCCATAGACGCGCTACGCCGTGACAACCGCCGCCCCAAGGAAGTCGACGACGCCGTCGCCTACGAAGCGCATGCCGACGACTCGATCCGCGAGGCGACGCACGGTCTCGAGGCGCGCGAGAGCGAAACTCGTCTCGCCCAGGCCGTCGCGGCCCTGCCGGCCGGGCAGCGTCAGGCCGTGGAAGAACTCGGCTATCGCGAGCGGTCCCTTGCCGAGACCGCGGCCTTGACCGGGCGTAGCGCCGGCGCCCTCAAGGTCAACCTTCACCGGGCGCTGAAGGCCCTGCGCGGCTCGCTCACCGACGCGCGGAGGGACGGCGATGTCTAATCTCGACCTCCTCGTCGACAGCCTGTCGGCCGATCTGCGGCCCGTGCGCCCGCTCGCTCCCCCCTCGATGCGGACGCTCGGCTGGTTCGCCGCCGTGCTCGGGCTCGGGGCCATCATGATGCCCTTCGCCGATCTCCACGCCGTCGCCGAGCGCCTGCACGTGCCGGACCTCTGCGTGGCGGCGATCGGAGCCGTGCTCACGGCCTTGTGTGCCTCCTTCGCCGCGTTCCAGACCAGCGTGCCGGGCCGCTCGCGGCTCTGGGCTCTGTTGCCGCTGCCGCCGCTGGCGCTCTGGATCGGCGCGAGCAGCCTCGGCTGCCTACGGGCCTGGATCGCACCGGGTTCCGACATCCCCGACGGCGCGGAGATCCGCGGCTGCATGACCTTCCTGGTCAGCGTCTCGCTGCCGCTCTCGGTGCTGCTGGTGCTGATGCTGCGCCGGGCCGCCCCGATGCGGCCGAACCTGACGGCTTGCCTCGCGGGCCTCGCCACGGCCGCCGCTGCCGCGGCCCTGCTGGTGCCGTTCCACCCGCACGACGCGACGGCGAGCGACCTGGCGATGCATGCCGTGGCGGTGAGCATCATCATCGCGCTCAACGGCCTCGCGGGCGGCCGGCTGCTCGATCGCGGGGCGTTGCGGATCTGACGCTCCATCGGGGCGGGACCCCCTTCCCGGATCACCCTCCGCTTCGCTCCAGGCGTCCGGGAAGGGGGTCGAGCGAGCCGATCCGGCGCCGCTCAGCGGCTGCCTGAATCCGGAAGGTTCGTCAGGATCGTCAGCGGCACGTCTCCGCCGCCCTCCGGCGCGAAGCGCGGGTTCAGCACCACAACTGCGAAAATCTGGCGGCTGTCCGGGCTGATGAAGGCGAAGGACCAGGTGCTGCCGTAATCGGCCAGCGGAAATTCTTTCCACCCGCGCCCGCCCGCCAGGGCCTTCTCGTAATGCTCCTTGATCGGAAGCGGTTCGGCATCGCTGTCGACCCGGCGGGGCAGGATGCGCAGGTCCCGGCCGAAGCGCGAGGCGAGCTGGTCGAGCACCTCCTTCTGCGCCTGCTTGTCGGCGACGCGCACCGCGTCCGTGAAAGCGTCGTCCTTGGCCGCGGACACGCCCGGCGCGTCTGGCGGCACGACGGCCGGGGCCTCGCTGCAGGCGGCCGTGGTCAGGGAGAATGCGGTCACAGCCAGCAGCGAGAGGGCCTGCCGGCGTGTCGTCGGGCCGTGCGGCATCAGGGTTCCTGGAAGGGGTCGCCCGTCACTACCACCGGCTTCGGCGGCCGGTGCCAGGCGCCGGGCTGGTCGTCCGATCCGGTGCCCAGCGGGCACTGGACCATGACGCTGTCGCTCCAGCGGCCGAACTTGTAGCCGATCGCCGGCAGCAGGCCGACGCGCACGAAGCCGCAGGCCTCGTGCAGACGCAGGGAGGCTTCGTTCTTCGCGTCGATATAGCCGATCATCTGGCGGTATCCGCCCGCCGCGCAGGCTTCGATCAGCGCCGGCAGGAGGCGACGCCCGATGCCGGAATGCAGGTGGTCCGGGTGCACGTAGATCGAGTGCTTCAGCGCGTAGCGATAGGCCGGGCGTTTGCGGAACGGCACCGCATAGGCGTAGCCGGCTACCAGCCCTTCGCACTCGGCGACGAGGTGGGGCAGGCGCTTCTTGCGCATGGTCTTGCGCCGACGCTTCAGGTCGTCCGGAAGCAGGCGCTCTTCCTCGAAGTCACCGACATCGCCGACGCCGCGGCGGATGTGGTGCTCGTAGATCGCCACCATCGCCGTCACGTCTGCGTCGGAGGAGGGCCGGATCACGATCTCCGGCCAGGAGGCGGGTTTCGGCCGGGCGGCCGAGGCCTCCGCCGTCATGCCCCCTCGCGCAGCACGTAGGTGAAGAACCGGATGCGCCCGTCCGGCTCGACCTGGCGGTAGACGCCCTGGATCTCGGCCTCGAAGCCAGGGAACAGGTTGGCCGAGCGCTCGAACATCTTGAAGTAGTCCAGCATGGGCTTGGAGCGCTCGTCGATCCGCTCGCCCGGCAGCACGGTGCCGATTCCGGGCGGGTAGACCAGAAGCAAGGTCGTGGCCACGCGGCCTTCGGCTTCCGCGATCGGCACGAAGTCGACCTTGTTACGGGTCAACATCTGCGCCGCGGCCTTGGGCGGCATTACCATCGTAGGCAGGTGCTCGGGCATGAACTGCCGGCGCTGGAGCCCCGAGGTGTTGTGCTCGCGATGGAAGGCGTGGAAGTCCGCGCAGAGGTCGCGCAGGCGGACGCCCTGGTAGCGCTGCGGGCGCTTGCGCACGAATTCCGGCATGGCCTCCTCGAGCGGCACGTTGTCGTCGTGCAGCCGCTTGAAGGCGACGAGGCCCGAGATCAGCGTGCCGGCCTTCGAGGATTCGACGCCGGGGGTGAGCAGGAAGAGCAGGGAGTTGAGGTCGTTCTTCTCGGCGACGATGCGGTTCTCACGCAGATACTGCGCGACGATCGGCGCCGGGATGCCGTGCTCGGCATATTCGCCCGTCTTCCGGTCGAAGCCGGGGGTGAGCACGGTGAGCTTGTTCGGGTCGGTGATGGCGTAGCCGGGCGCGACCTTGGTGAAGCCGTGCCAGCGGGCGCCGGGCTTCAGCTCCCAGTGCTTGACCTCGGAGGCGAGCACGTCCGTCGGCAGGCTCTCCCAGGGCACCTCCTCGCCGTCCGAGTCGATGGCGACGTCGGGCACGAAGGCGTCGAAGAACCAGCGGCGCTTCTTGTCGCCCTCCTTCTCCTCGAACTCCTTGCGGATGGCGCGCACCTTCTTGCGCCACTCGATGCCGAGCCGGATCGTGTCGTCCCACAGGATCATGCCCGAGCGGCCCTTCATCATCTGCGCGCCGACGTCGAGCGAGGCGAAGAGCGGGTAGAAGGGAGAGGTCGAGGCGTGGACCAGGAAGCTCTCGTTCAGCCGGCGATGCTCCACGCGCCGCGTCTGGCCGCGGATGTGGCTGTCCTTGGTGTGGATCTGCGAGGCCTGGGAGAAGCTCGCGAGCTGCTTGTGGGTCGATTGCGTGGCGATGATGCCGGGCGAGGTCTCGTCGAGCCCGGTCAGGCCCATGGCGAAATGGCCGGCGAAGAGCGGGTGGAACTTCATGAAGCCCGCCCAGGCCTCGTCGAACAGGATGTAGTCGCAGAGGTGGCCGATCTTCTCGACGATCATCCGCGCGTCGTAGATCGTGCCGTCATAGGTGCATTGCTCGATCACGGCGACGCGGAACGGGCGCTCACGGCTCCAGGCCTCCGGGTCGGTGATTAGCGGGTTGTTCTTGATTTTTTCCCGGATCTTCGTCTCGTCGAGAGCATCGTGGAAGATCGGGCCGATCAGGCCGTAGGCGTTGCGGTCGGTCTCTAGGAAGATCGGGATGCCGCCGGCCAGCATCAGTGCGCCGTGATGGGCGGCCTTGTGGTTGTTGCGATCGAACAGCACCAGGTCGCCCTCGGCGACGAGCGAGCCGAGCACCACCTTGTTCGAGGCCGAGGTGCCGTTGAGGACGAAATAGGTCTTTTCCGCGCCGAAGATCTGCGCGGCCTCTTTCTGCGCCTTCAGCGCCGGACCCTCGTGGGTCAGCAGGTCGCCGAGATCGAGCACCGAGTTGTCGAGGTCGTCTCGGAAGACCGCCTCGCCGAGATGCTCGACGAAGATCCGGCCGATGGGCGAGCGGTTGTAGAAGATGCCGCCATTGTGGCCCGGGCAGGTCCAGAGCTGGTTGCCCTCCTCGGCGTAGTCCACCAGCGCGCCAAAGAACGGCGTCTTCAGCGTCTCGGCATATTGCGTGACGCGGCTGACGAGGCCGCGCGCGATGAATTCCGGGGTCTCTTCCGCCAGGAAGATGTAGCCGTCGATGAAGTCCAGGAGCTCGACCGGGATGTCCTCCAGGCGCTTCCGGCGGACCATGATGACGATCGGCATTTCGAGGCCGCGCTTCCTCATCATGTCGATGAGCGAAGCCGCCTTGCCGTCGAGGCCGCGCTTACCCCAATCCACCACGAGGCAGCCGACGGCGGCATCGGTCTGCACGGTGATCGAGGCGTCCTCGACGCGCCGGGCGCGCACCACCTCGAAGCCGCGTTGCTCGACCGCCGCCACGATCTGCGCGACACGGGCGCCTTCGAGATCGTCCGGATCGAAGGTCGGCGTGCACATCAGCACCGTGAAACGGCGATGAAAGTCCATGGGCGGGCGGCTCCGGTTTCGTGGAAGGCGGACAGATGCCCGTCTCACGATGACGATGCAATGACGGAGCGGAGAAGAATGCTTTCCCGGCTTCACAATCGGCGGAGCGGATGGCCACGGCCACGCTCGGTGCCGCCCCGCACCGCGTCGTCGGCGAGGCCGGTCATGATGCTCACACCATCGGGTGAAAGATGCTCATGGCGAACCAGTCTCGGCGCGCGGCGGCATGGTGCCTCGTCCTCACGCTGCTCGCGATCTCACCGGCTCTGGCCGAGCCAAGGCCGCCCTTCGTGGCCGCAGCCCGCGCCCAGATCGGCAAGACGCTGATCTACGATCCGGCCTACCAGCGGATCGCCTTCCCGAATGGCGACGTGCCCGAGGAGCGCGGCGTCTGCACGGACGTCGTCATACGCGCACTGAGGGTGGCCTACGGCTACGACCTCCAGCGCGAGCTGAACGCCGACATTCGCAAGAAGCCCTCGGCCTATCCGCGCCGCTGGGGGCTTCGGGGCGCCGACACCAACATCGACCACCGCCGAGTGCCGAACCAGCAGGCCTTCTTCCGTCGCAAGGGCTGGGAGTTGCCGGTGACCCAAGAGCCGAAGGACTACCGGGCGGGCGATCTCGTCACGCAGATGCTGCCGGGCACCCTGCCGCATATCGCGATCGTGTCGGATCGTGTCTCGGCGGATGGACGGCCGCTGGTGATCCACAACATCGGCGCCGGGGCGCGGGAGGAGGATACGCTGTTCGCGTTCCCGATCACCGGGCACTACCGGTTCGTGAAGCTGTGACGGGTGAAAAGGCGTTCTGGATCAGAGATTTACCCGCTTCGTCATTGCTTGGCGACGCTCGCAATGACGGGGCGGTCACGCCGTCGCGACGTCGAGCTTCCTACAAAGCGCCTCGAACTCGTCCGCGTTGCTGTAGCGGATGCGGATCTCGCCCTCGCCGGTCGGCTTGGCCTTCACGGCGACGCCGAAGCCGAGGGCACGGGCCAGCGTCTGCTCTAAGGTGCGGATCTCGGTATTCTTCTCGACCACGCGGCGGGTCTGCATCGCCTCGGGCTTTTCAGCCCCGCTCGCTTCGGCTTCCGCAGCAGCGATTGCCTCGATCTCGCGAACGGACAGCCCTTCGGCGACGATCCGCTTGGCGACAGCCTCGGGGTTGCGCACGGAGAGCAGGGCGCGAGCATGGCCGGCGCTGATCTCGGCATTGACCACGCGATCCTGGATCACCGGAGAAAGCTGCAGCAGCCGCAGGGTGTTGGCGAGATGGCTGCGGCTCTTGCCGAGGATCTCGGCGAGCTCGCGCTGAGTGTACTTAAACTCGGTCATCAGGCGCTCGTAGCCCGAAGCCTCCTCGATGGCGTTGAGGTCTGCACGCTGGACGTTCTCCAGAATCGCGTATTCGAGCGAGGCCTTCTCATCGAGATGCAGGACGACGATCGGGATCTCGGTATGGCCGGCGATCTGTGCGGCACGCCAGCGGCGCTCGCCGGCGACGATCTCGTAGGTGCCGGGCACGCCGGGCAGCGGGCGCACCACCACCGGCTGGATGACGCCGCGCATGCGGATCGACTCGGCCAGCTCCTTGAGCTCGGTCTCCGAGAAGCTGCGTCGCGGGTTGCGCGGATTGGGTCGCAGGAACTCGACCGCGACCTTGCGCTGCTCGCGATCGTAGCTGCCGCGCGCCTCGGTCGGGAAGTCGCCGATCAGCGCCGCGAGGCCGCGTCCAAGCCGGGGCCGTGCCGCATCGTCCGCCATCATGGGGATACTCCGCTACTCTTTCGTTTTCAGGCGGCCGCGGCGGGCGGCGGCATGCGGCCCTCGCGCTGGATCACCTCGGAGGCGAGGCGCAGATAGGCCTGGGCGCCTGCGCATTTGAGGTCGTAGAGCAGCACTGGTTTGCCGTGCGAAGGCGCCTCCGAGACGCGCACGTTGCGCGGGATCGTGGTGCCGTAGACCTTGTCGCCGAGGAAGCCCCGGACATCGGCCTCGACCTGGGTCGAGAGGTTGTTACGCGGGTCATACATGGTGAGCACCACGCCCTGGATCTCCAGCCGCGGGTTCAGCGCCGACTTTACTTGATCGACGGTCCGCAGAAGCTGGCTCAGACCCTCCAAGGCGAAGAACTCGCATTGCAGCGGCACTAGCACCGCATCGGCCGCGGCGAGCGCGTTGATGGTCAGCAGGTTCAGCGAGGGTGGGCAGTCGATCAGGATGTAGCTGACGTTCTGCGTGGCAGGGTTGGTGTGGATGTCTCGCAGCACCCCGCGCAGGCGATGAGCGCGATCAGGCAGGCTCGCCATCTCCAGTTCGAGGCCGAGCAGGTCCATGGTCGAGGGGGCTACCGAGAGGCGCGGAACCGCCGTCGGTACGACGGCCTGCGCCAGCGAGGCCTCGCCCGCCATGACGTGATAGGTCGAGATTTCGCGGCTTCGCCGATCGATGCCGAGGCCGGTCGAGGCGTTGCCCTGCGGGTCGAGATCGATGACCAATACTGTCTCGCCGATGGCGGCGAGTGCCGTGCCGAGGTTGATCGCTGTGGTCGTCTTGCCAACGCCGCCCTTCTGGTTGGCAAGGGCCAGGATGCGAAGAGGCCGTCTGGGATCGTTCATGAGTCCCTGCGAGAGAGGGCCGTGATGCGCAGGATCTGGGCCTGCGGATCGGTCCGGCTCGGGATCGAATCGTAGGTCAGACTCCACTTACCCACAGCTTCGGTCAATTCCGCAGATGCATCACGTCCCTTGGGAAACAGACCAGTTATCCCAGTTTTCAACAGGGGTTCGGTCCACGCGAGAAGTTGGTCCAAGGAAGCCAGCGCGCGAGCGCAGACCACGTCCGTATCGTGGTGCTGGTCGATCACTGTTTCGATGCGTGCGTTGATGATGGTCGCCGGCGCGCCGGTCAGACGAGCGGTTTCGGTGAGGAAGGCGCATTTGCGCGAATTGCTCTCAAGAAGTTTCACGTGAAACATTTCACGGTCGCGGCCGGCAATAGCGAGGATCAGGCCGGGGATTCCGGCGCCCGAGCCGAGGTCGAGCCACCGGGTGGCGTTCGGCATCGCATCGAGCAGTTGCAATGCGTCGGCGACGTGCCGGGTCCAGACCTCTGAGAGTGTCCCGGGCCCGACGAGATTTTTCACCGCCTGCCAGCGCGTGAGCTGTTCGACGTAGATGTCGAGCAGCCGCGATGTTTCACGTGAAACATCGTACTGGGCAAGGATGCGATCCCGGTCGTCGGCTGCCATCTTATTCTGAATCGTCCCGGCTCGCTGTCGCCGGCACGTTCTGTATGGCCTCGACCGCGCTCAGTACAGGCTGCCTCTCAAAGAGCAGCTCCGGCGCCTTTGCCGCGCCGTCCATGCGCCGCCAGCAAGGTCAGCGCAGCCGGCGTCACGCCCTCGATCCGGGCGGCTTGGCCGAGCGTGGCAGGGCGGACCGCTTCTAGCTTGACGCGCATCTCGTTCGACAGCCCGGCGATCGCATCGTAGGCGAGATGGGCTGGCAGCCTGACCGCTTCGTCCCGGCGGAAGGCGGCGATATCGGCGTCCTGACGGTTGAGATAGACAGCATAGGTCGCGTCCGTCGTCAGGCGCTCTGCTACGGGCCTCGGCACATCCGCCAGCTCCGGCCAGACGGCGGCGAGCCGGTTCCAACCAATCTCCGGATAGGACAAGAGCTGGAAGGCGCTTCGGCGTAGCCCGTCGCGGTTGAGCGTAATGCTGTGCCCCGCGGCCTCGTTCGGCGTCAGGCTCAGCGTATCTAGCCGAGTGCGCACGGCTGCAAGCGCCGACTGCGATTGCGCAAAATGCTCGGCGCGTCGCTTGCCGACGCAACCCAGTGCGAGGCCGCGTCCCGTCAGCCGCTCGTCGGCATTGTCGATACGCAAGGACAGCCGATACTCGGAGCGCGACGTGAACATGCGGTACGGCTCGCTCACACCCTGGGTGACGAGGTCGTCGATCATCACGCCGAGATAAGACTCGGCCCGGTCGAACACGGCGAGGTCCGAGCCGCCGGCAAGCCGCGCGGCGTTCAGCCCGGCGACGAGCCCCTGAGCGGCCGCCTCCTCGTAGCCAGTGGTGCCGTTGATCTGGCCGGCGAGGAACAGCCCCGGCAGGCGGCGTGTCTGGAGCGTCGGGTCGAGCTCGCGCGGATCGACGTAATCGTATTCGATGGCGTAGCCCGGACGCACGATCCGCGTGTGCTCGAGGCCCGGGATCGCGGCGATGATCGCAGCCTGGATCTCTTCCGGCAGGGCCGTCGAAATGCCGTTCGGATAGACAGTCGTGTCGTCGAGTCCCTCGGGCTCCAGGAAGATCTGGTGGCCCTCACGGTCACCGAAACGCACGACCTTGTCCTCGATCGAGGGGCAGTAGCGCGGCCCGCGGCTACTGATGCCGCCGGAATACATCGGCGAACGCTGCAGGTTTTCGCGGATGAGATCGTGCACGCGCAACGTCGTGCGCGTCACGCCACACGCGATCTGCGGGTTGGTGATCCTGTCGGTGAGCGAGGAGAACGGTACGGGGTCCTCATCCGCGTGCTGCATCTCCAGCGAGGACCAGTCGATCGTGGTGCCGTCCAGCCTTGGCGGCGTGCCCGTCTTGAGGCGCCCTAGCCGGAAGCCATGACGGTCGAGCGTCTGCGCCAGGCCGATGGCCGGTCCTTCTCCGATGCGGCCGGCGGGGATTTGCTGCTCGCCGATATGGATGAGGCCGCGGAGAAATGTGCCTGTCGTCAGCACGACGGCTCGCGCGCCGATCCGGCGGCCATCCGACAACACCAACCCGGCGACGGTGCCGTCTTGCAGAATGAGATCGTCCGCCTCACCCTCGACGACGGTCAGGCCAGAGGTCTCGGCTACGGCGGCCTGCATCGCGGCGGCGTAGAGCTTGCGGTCGGCCTGGGTGCGGGGCCCGCGCACGGCCGGTCCTTTCCGCCGATTGAGCAACCGAAACTGGATGCCGGCCGCATCGGCGACCCGACCCATCAGGCCATCCAGAGCATCCACCTCGCGCACCAGATGCCCCTTGCCGAGGCCGCCGATCGCGGGATTGCACGACATCGCGCCGATGGTTGCCGCTTTATGCGTCACCAAAGCAGTGCGTGCGCCGGCGCGCGCCGAGGCCGCCGCCGCCTCGGTGCCGGCATGGCCGCCGCCGACGACGATGACGTCGAAGCTCTGGAAGGGGATCTGGGACATGGGCGTGATTAGGCGTCCCCGAGCCGAATCGTCAACGGAACCAGCACTCCGGCTCACCGCTCTGCGCGGCTCGGCAGGACTGCCTCAGTGAGTGTTCGCCGCGGTCTGGCATCGTCATTGCATTAACGATGTCTGAACAGTCTTCGCTTTCGCCGTTCGAGCCCGAGGGAAGAGCTGTTCTGGTCGACGATGACCGTGGTCTCAACGACGAGACGGAGGCAAGTGTATGGGTGTGGTGACGATCGGCCTCGGTGCGATGCTGTGTGGCAGCGGTGCCGTGGCGCATTTCGCGAACAAGAAGCATCACAACGAGACCTTACTGGCGCTCGGCGGCTTCTGCTTCCTGCTCGCCGGATTGTTCGTGACCCGGTCCGGCCACTTCTAGCCACGCCGCCGCGCGGCTTCCCCGGCGATCCGCAGAAGCGCCGAGGAAGCATGGGCATGGGCGAGATCGGCATCCGCTCGCCGGCAGGCGAGGACGGATTCCTGCAGCGCCGCCACCGCGTGCCGCAGGGCGCCGGGCGACCAGCGGGCGAGCTGCGTTTCCACCAACGACTTTCTTCGGAAATGAAGGCCACGCCAGTTCGCGACCAGCGTGCTGGCGCTCGCTGACGGATCGTCGAGCTTGGCATTGAGCAGGGCGAGGGCGTGCCGCAGGGCCGCGCCGAGCATTGCCGAGGGGTCGAGCCCCTCCTGCCGGAAGCGACGTGCCTCGCGCTCAGTTTCGGCCATCCGCCCCGCGAAAGAAGCGTCGATCAGCGTATTGAGAACGCTCGCCCCGACATCGCAGACGATCGCCTCGACGTCGTCCAGTTCCACCCGCTCGCGGCCCTGGGCATAGAGCGCGAGCTTGTCGATCTCGGAGAGGCTGGCGCGGCGGTCGGCGCCCAGGCTCTGGGCCAGCAACTCGCGCGCGTCCCGGTCGATTCCGAGGCCGCGCTCCCGCAAGGTCGTCTCGATCAGCTCCGACAACGTCCGCGCATCGTCGGGGTAGCAGGGGATGGCGAGTGCCCGGGACGACTTCTCGCAGAGCGCCCGCAAGGGTGAGGATTTTGCGAGATCGCCGGCCTCGACGACGATGCACGCACCGTCCGGTTCGCTCTTGAGCACGGCGTCGACGGCGGGCGCATAGTTGCGGGAGCCCGAGCGCACCCAGATCGTGCGGCTTCCGCCGAACAATCCGATGGTGCCGGCCTCGTCGACGAGGCGGCCAGGATCGGAAGCGAGAGCGTCCCCGTCGAGCTTCACCAGGGCGAAGGGGTCGTCCGGATCGGATGCCATTCCCTTGACCAGCCGCGCGGCGCGGTCGGCCACGAGGCCGATATCGGGACCGTAGACGAGCACGAGCAAAATGCGCGGGTCGGGGCCACGCCGCAGCAGGCCTTCGATGTCGCCGGGGCGGACGGCGGTCATGCCGACGCCGTGTCGTCATTGCTTCGATACGCTCGCAATGACGGCGAGGGGACCGTGAGATTCCCGATCGACCATCGACTCATGTCCGCCTCCGCCTCACCGAGGCTCGATAGCAGGAGTCGCGGTCGATGACACCGCAGCCGCCGAGAAGACCGGCGGCTGCGTGTGCCTACGTTTACTCGGCCGAAGCGACTTCGACGACGTCGCCACTGCGCTTGAAAGCGATGGTGGTCTCGTTACCGTCGGCGCCGATGGTGCCGGGGATCGAGAGGTGCACCGTCTGGTCGGCCTTGAGCGTGGTGGCAAGGCGGATGACCTGCGGCCGGTCGGCACCGGAATTCACGGCGGCGAGGGTGGCGACCACGCGGTAGCCGTCCTTCTCCACGGTGTAGAAGGCCGAGCCACGGAAGGAGCCGAGATCGATGGACTTGCCGGCGGCGGGCTTCCACTCGGCAGCCGAAGCGGCGGTGGCGAGCGTCATGACGGCGGTGGCGAGTGCGAGCGTGCGCATGTGGGTGGTCCTGTGCGGTTACTGTCCGCCGGGAGTGCCCGTACGGAAAGCCGGTAGCACCGGGAGCCCCGAATATGCAGGCCGATTGCTGCACTGCGAAGATGGAGATTTTGCAGTGCGTCAATGCTTAAATTGCATATCAAAATGATTTTTCGGCTATGCAACCGCCTCTCATGCATACATCCAGCGGCAGCCGCTATGCGGCCGCCAAAGGCTTCGAGACGTCCTCCAGCGACCGGCCTTCGGCAGCCGTCCCCCAAATCCAGCCGACGACAGAAGCCACCGCCATCAACGCGGCACCGATGAGGTAGCCGACGAAGACCCAGTCGCGGGAGCCCGTCTCCACCAGCGCGCCGAACAGCAGCGGCCCCGACACGCCGCCGATCCCCGTCCCGATGGCGTAGAAGGCGGCGATGGCGAGCGCCCGGATCTCCAGCGGAAAAGTCTCGGCGACGGTGAGATAGGCGGAGCTGGCCGCAGCGCTGGCAAAGAAGAACACCACCATCCAGGTCGTGGTCTGACCGACCGGCCCGAACACCTCGATCTTGAACAAGTAGCCCGCGCCGGCGAGCAGCAGGGCCGAGATGCCGTAGGTGAAGGCGATCATCGGCCGGCGTCCCACCGTGTCGAACAGGCGTCCGAGCAGCAGAGGTCCCATGAACGAGCCCAACGCGAAGGGCAGCAGGTACCAGCCGACATGGCCGCCGGGCACGCCGTAGAAGCGCTCCAGCACCAGGGCGTAGGTGAAGAACAGGGCGTTGTAGAAGAAGGCCTGGGCGATCATCAGGGCGAGCCCGACGAAGGTCTGGGTCCGGCTCGTCACCAGCATGGCATTCGCCACCTCGGAGAGCGGCGTGTGGCTGCGGGTCTTCAGCTTCATGCGACGGCTCTTGTCCACCGGCGGCAGGGTGATGCCCTCGTCGGTGAAGCGCTTCTCGATGCCGGTCACGACCCGGTCCGCTTCCGCCGTATAGCCGTGGGTTGCGAGCCAGCGCGGGCTTTCGGGGATCCATGTCCGCAGGAGCAGGATGACCAGGCCGATGCCGCCGCCGACGAAGAAGGCGATGCGCCAGCCATAGGTCGGGTCGATCCATTCGGGCTTGAGCACGGCGATGGACAGGAAGGAGCCGAGTGCCGCGCCGATCCAGAACGAGCCGTTGATGACGAGATCGGTCCAGCCGCGGACGCGGGCCGGGACGAGCTCCTGGATGGTCGAGTTGATCGCGGTGTATTCGCCGCCGATCCCCGCCCCCGTCAGGAAGCGGAAGACGCAGAAGCTCCAGATGTCCCAGGACAGGCCCGAGGCCGCCGTCGCCGCGAGGTAGAGGGCGAGCGTGATGAAGAACAGCTTCTTGCGGCCGATCCGATCCGTCAGCCAGCCGAAGCCGAGGGCGCCCACCACGGCACCGACGAGGTAGGAGCTCGCGGCGAGGCCGACATCGAACTCGGAGAAGGACATCGGCGGGTTGCGCAAAGCTCCGACGAGGGCACCGGCCAGCGTCACCTCGAGCCCGTCGAGCACCCAGGTGATGCCGAGGGCGATGATGACCAGGACGTGGAAGCGGCCCCAGGGAAGGCGATCGAGCCGGGCGGCGATGTCGGTGTCGATCACCGTCCCCATCGGAGCCTGTTCCGGCGCCCCGGATCCCCCTTGTCCCTCGACCTTGCTCGCCATGACGCCCCATTAACTTCAATTCAACGCAGCTGTTGGGAACGCGTCGCGACCCGATTCGACCACCTCAGGCTGGAAAGATTTCGCATGGCTGAATGAGCCCATCGCTCGGGCCATTCCGTCATGACCACCTCGCTTCGGATCACCACGCTGTTCCTCGCCGCCGGCTTCACCGGCGCGCTGGGACTGACCGCCGCGCCGCCCCAGGCGGCCGACGGCACGCTGGGCCGCGACCGTGAGGTCGTCGATCTTTCAGGCGCCGAACGCTGGGCCTTGCGGCCGACCCGCGTCAGCACTGCGGCCACCTTCGTGCAGCGGCCGGGGCTCAAGGAGACGCCGCTCGCGAAACTCCCGACCGAGCGGCGTGCCGTCCGTGTGGTCTACCAGGGTTATTTCGAAGGAAGCGCGGTCAGCCCGGCTCACTGAGCCTCGGATCGAGGGCATCGGCGAGGCCGTCCCCGAGCACGTTCAGCGCGACGAGACTGACGACGAGGAAGCCGGCGGGTGCCCCGAGCATCCACGGAGCGGATTCAAGCGCCCGCGAGCCCTCGGCGATCAGCACGCCCCAGGAGGTCGCGGGCTCCTGCACGCCGAGGCCGAGGAACGACAGGAAGCTCTCCAGCAGGATCACCCGCGGCACCAGCAGCGTCGCCGCCACTACGATCGGCCCGATGGTGTTCGGCACGATGTGACGGACCAGAATCGCCGGCGTCGTCAGGCCGAGGGCCTGGGCGGCCCGCACGAAATCGCGGCCCTTAAGGCTGAGCGTCTGGGTCCGGACGATGCGGGCCATGTCGAGCCATTCGACGGCGGCGATCGCCACCAGGACCAGCCAGAGCCCGGCTCGGAAGAACACCAGCAGGACGATCACGAAGAAAACGAAGGGCAGGGCGTAGAGGATGTCGACCAACCGCATCATCAGGGCATCGACCGCGCCGCCGATTAGGCCCGAGACGGCTCCGTAGCTGACGCCGACGATGAGCGCGACGAGGGTCGCGGTAAGACCGATCAGCAGCGAGATGCGGCCCGCGACGAGGCAGCGGGTGAAGAGATCGCGCCCCACCACATCGGTGCCGAGTAGGAAATAGAACCGCTGAATCCGCGTCTCGACGACGAGACGGCGGCCGTCCCCCGAGCGCTCTAGAATCTTGGGCGGACCGAACAGGTCGGAGCGCGGGAGGTAGCTCAGGCTGCGCTCGTTGATCGGCTTCGGCGACGTCAGGGTGAGGCGGACCGTCCCGTCCTTCACCGCGAAGTCCTCGACGGCGAGGCGCATCCGGAAGGCGAGCCGGTCGATGGCCGGCCGCACGGCATCTGGCTGCGGGTGGGCCGCGAGGCCCGGCTTCATCCGCACGAGATCCGGATAGATCCGGCCCGGCGCATGTCCGGTGAGGAAGGGACCGGCGAGACAAGCCAACGCCACCACGATCAGCGTCACCAGCGCGGCCAGAGCCGGCCGGTTGCGCAGCAGGCGTCGCCGGGCGAGGGCGGCAAGGGAGGTTGCGCGGGGGCGGTGCACGGCCGTCATCGGGCGCGAATGTTCCACGTGAAACACTCACGCTTGCGGGCGCTGCCTCTCACGCCCCCAGCCTCAGGCGCGGGTCCACGATCGCAGCCAGGAGGTCTGCGATGAGATTGAACGTCACCACCATCACCGCGACAAGGACCACCGTGCCCATGACCAGGGTGTAGTCGCGGTTCAGCGCTCCATCGACGAAATATCGCCCGATCCCCGGCAGGCCGAAGATCGTCTCGACCACAACGGAGCCCGTGAGAAGCGCCGCCGCCACTGGTCCGAGGGTGCTGATCACCGGCAGCAGAGCGCCGCGCAGCGCTTGCAGGGCGACGCGATGGGGTGGGAGTCCCATGGCACGGAGCGTCCGGATATGCGGCTGGACCAGGACCTCGTTCAGGGCCGAGCGGGTGAGCCGCGCGACGGCCGCGACCTGCGGCAGAGCCAGCGTCAGCACGGGCAGCACCAGGTTGCGTGGGCTGCCGCCCTCCCAGCCGCCGACCGGGAGCCAGCCGAGGCTGAGACCGAACCCGATCTGGAGCAAAGGCGCCGTGACGAAGGTCGGCACCGCCAGGCCGAGGGAGGCACCGAGCCCGACCAGGCGATCCGCCAATCGCCCGCGCCGGAACGCGGCCAGCGTCCCGAGGGCCAGCCCGAGCGCGAGGGCGACGATCAGGGCAAGGGCTCCGAGCGTCGCCGAGACGGGAAGGCCGCGGGCGAACAGATCGTTCACGGTGAGATCGCGGAACGAGAAGGACGGGCCGAGATCACCCTGGGCCAACGAGAGCAGGTAGCGCCCGTACTGCACGATCAGTGGCTGATCGAGGCCGTAGAGGCGCTTGAGGTTTTCCATCGCCGCCGGAGGAAGAGGCCGCTCCAGGTCGAACGGCCCGCCCGGCGCCAGCCGCATCAGGAAAAAGCTCAGGGTCACCACGACGAAGAGCGTCGGGATCGCCTGGAGCAGCCGTCGCAGGGCGTAGCCGATCATTGGCGTCCTACCCCGCCGTCATTGCGAGCCGAAGGCGAAGCAATCCAGGGCCACACCCGCGAGATCAGCCCATTGGCCCTGGATTGCTTCGCTTCGCTCGCAATGACGGAGTTGGAGGTCATGACAGCGACAGGAAGCGCGTTGGCGCGACGTTGCGCAGGTTCGGATGAATGCCGTGCAGGCGGGGCGAGACCAGCGCCTTCGAGCGGTAGTGCAGCACCGGGATCCAGGGCAGCTCGCTCACCACGATCCTCTCGGCCTGGAAGAGCATGTCGGCCCGCTTGCCGACCTCCCGCTCCGCGGCGGCCTGGTTCAGCAGACCATCGTATGCGGCATTCGACCAGTGCCCGGCATTGAAGCCGACATTCCCCGTCCTGAGCAGAAACAGGAAGTTCTGCGGGTCGGAATAGTCGGCGTACCAGGACATGCGCGCCAGATCGAAATCGCCGCCGTCGCGCAGATAGGCGAAATGGGTCTTCGCGTCCGTGTTGACGAAGCGCGTCTCGATGCCGATGCCCCGCCAGAAATCGGCGAGCGCGATCGCCGTGTTGCGATTGTTGTCGGTGGTGTTGAAGCGGTACTCGAGCGTGAGCGGCGCCTTGCCCGGCCCGTAGCCAGCCTCGGCCAGCAGCGCCCTCGCCTCCTCCTCCCGGTCGATCGGCAGGGTCTCGCGACCGGCGAGCTCGGGCGGGTCGCGATAATTGTCGAGGCCCGGCGGGCAGAGCGAGTAGGCCGGAGCCATGGTGTCCCCCCAGACGGCCTGGGCCAGGAACTCTCGGTCGATGACGAGTGACAGCGCGCGGCGGACACGGATGTCGTCGAAGGGCTTCTTGCGCGTGTTCACCGCGATCGCCAGCAGGCCCAGCGCCGGGCTGAGTTGGACCTGATCGCCGAAGCGCGCCTTCAGCGAGGGCATCTGGTCGGCGGGGAGATCGGACAGCGAGTCGATCTCGCCGGCCGCGTAGCGGCGCACGGCCGAGGAGAGGTCCGGCGTCGGGATGAAGGCAACCTCCGAGATCGCGATCGTGCCCGCGTCGCGAAAGTGCGGGTTCTTTCGAAGCGTGATGCGGTCGTTCGGCACCATGTCGACCAGGGCGTAGGGGCCGTTGGTGACGAGCCGGCCCGGACGGGTGAAGGCGTCGCCGTATTGGGCGACCGAGGGGCGATGCACCGGCAGCGAGGTCTGGTGCGTCAGAAGTTCGAGGAGGTAGGGCACCGGCTCCGCCAGCGTGACCACGACGGTAGCGGCATCGAGTGCCGCGACGCCGAGCGTCTCCGGTCCCGCCTCCCCGCGGTTCACGGCCGCCGCGCCCCGGATCGGATAGACCACCTCGGCATATTTCGCCGCCGTCTTCGGGTCGAGGATGCGGCGCAGGCCGAAGACGAAATCCTCCGCCGTCACCGGGTCTCCGTTCGACCAGCGGCCGTCCGCTCTTAGGGTGAAGGTGTAAGTCAGGCGGTCCTCGGAGACCGTCCAGGAGGCCGCCGCGCCGGGGATCATGCGGCCGTGATTGTCATAGGTGAGCAGGCCCTCGTAGAGGTCGCGCAGCAGATGCGCTTCGGCGACCGTCGAGGTCTTGTGCGGATCGAGCGTCTCCGGGTCGGCATCGTTGCCGCGGCGGTAGAGCGAGGTGGCGGCGCGAGCCGGCGTGCCGAGCGATAGGCCGAGCCCGAGTGCAGCACCGCCTTTCAGCCAGGAGCGCCGGGCGATGCTCATGCTCTAAAGGCCCCGTCCGTCATTGCGAGCGAAGCGAAGCAATCCAGGGCCGACGCGCAGACGTCGCGGGTGGTGCTCTGGATCGCTTCGCTTCGCTCGCAATGACGGCATGGGTGGACGCTCAGGCGCCGGTATCGCCGTTGAAGCCAGCCGCCTCGATGCCGGCGAGCGCGCAGATCTCGTCGTTGTCAGAGGTGTCACCCGAGATACCCACGGCGCCAACCACCCGGCCCTCCCCGTCCCGGACCAGCACGCCGCCCGCCACCGGCACCAGCGCCTCCGGGCCGACGACGTGGCTGACCGCCGCGACGAATTCGGGCTGCTCCTGCGCGCGCTTGGCGATCGCTCGCGATCCGAGCCCAAGTGCCAGCGCGCCGTTGGCTTTGCCCCGCGCGATCTCGCCTCGGCGCAGCGAGGTCCCGTCCTCGGCGGCGAAGCTCTTGAGAGCGCCGCGCGCGTCGTAGACCACGACGCAGAGCGGCTTCAGGTTCCGCTCGCGCGCCGTCCGGAGGGCGGTGGCGACGAGGGTCTGTGCCGCGGCGAGCGTCAGGTCGGACATTCGGTTTCCCTTGCTGGGCCCGGAAGAAGGGCCGCCGTCGATAGCGCGGATGGGCAGGGTTGCAAACACGCGCCCTGCCCTGGCCGTCGCGCGAGCGCGGTCCAGTTACGGCCGTCGATCCCGTTGCGAAGAAAGACCCGCATGGCCGCCAGCGAACGCCCCCACGTCATCTGCCACATGACGAGCTCGGTCGACGGCCGCATCAAGGTGCGCCGCTGGACGACGCTCGACGCCGACGATCACTACGAGACGATCCACAAGCGCCTCGCTGGCGATGCCTGGATGTGCGGCCGCATCACCATGCAGGGCTACGCCGACAGCGCGAAGCCGCTGGAACAGACACCCGACACCACGCAGCCGATCGATCGCGAAGACCACGTCGCCCGAACCGACGCCGCCGGCTACGCCATCGCGCTCGATGCCCGCGGCCGGATGGATTGGGGCGCTCGCAACGATATCGAGGGCGACCACGTCGTCGTGCTGCTCTGCAGCTCCGTGCCGGATGACCATCTGCGGCGGCTGCGGGCCGGCGGCCAATCCTACATCCTCGCCGGTGAGACCGATGTCGACTTTCCTCTCGCGCTGCAGAAGTTGCGCCGACATTTCAGGATCGAGCGCCTGCTCCTCGAAGGCGGCGGCGGCATTAACGGCTCAATGCTGAAGGCCGGCGTCGTGGACGAGCTGAGCCTGCTCCTGGTGCCGGCAGTCGACGGGCTGAAGGGCACACCGGCCGTGTTCGATGTCGAGGGCACGGAAGACCAGACCCTGGCGAAAACCCGGCGGCTGACGCTGAAGAGCTGCGAACAGCTCGAGGGCGGTACGGTCTGGCTGCGCTACGAGATCAGCGCTGTGGAATAGCTCTATTGTCCGCCGTCATTCCGGGGCTCGCCGAAAGCGAGAACCCGGAATCCATGACTGACCTAGTCGTTTCCGCAGCTACGCATCACGGGTGGGTCCCGGGTTCCGCTCCGCGGCCCCGGAATGACGGTGATTTCACTGAGCCGCCCCGCAGGCGCTCACCACCGCGCGAAAATCATCCTCGGCGACGTCGTTGCGCTGGAGTGCAACCTTCTTCGGTCCGGCCTGGAGCCGAACCTCGTTCGCGCTCCAGATCGCAACCCAGATCTCGCGCGCTTTCTCCAGGCTGACGCCGGTGACGTCCCAGTTGAAGGTGTAATCGGATAGGGTGACCTTGGTGACGTGCAGCGGCCAGCTCTGGCCTCCGACCGTGACGCTGCCCTTGCCGGCCGCCTTGTCGAAGACGGCGGCCGTCTGCTTGGGATCCAGGTTGAACGTCGTCGCGTAGAAGTCGCCGGGGCCGGTGCAACCGATCTCGGCGATGAGGCATTCGAGCGAATTGTCCTCGTCGCAGAGCGAATCGTAGACGACGATCTTGGCGGCGCCGTCGTCCTTGACGATGCGCGTGCGCGGCGCGGCCTCGGCACAAAAAGACGTCAGGCAGAGCAGCGCGCCTGCGAGAGGGACGACGAGCCGCTGGACCACGGTTGCGATCTCCCGACGGTCGCCCCTCGACCGCCGGCCGAACGATACCGCCGATATGGTTAAGGCGTCGCAACCTCGAGGACGCGCTCGTCCTCGGCCTCTTCCTCGGCCTGCTGCAGCGCCTTGCGGGCCTCGTCTTCCTGCCGCTGCCGGTTCCAGAGGGCGGCATAGACGCCGTCTCGGGCGAGCAGCGTCGAGTGGTCTCCGCGTTCGACGATGCGGCCATGGTCGAGCACCAGGATCTCGTCGGCATTCACTACGGTGGAGAGCCGGTGGGCGATGACCAGCGTGGTGCGGCCGCGGCTGACGCGGTCGAGGGCGGTCTGGATCTCGCGTTCGGTGAAGGAATCGAGCGCCGAGGTCGCCTCGTCGAGGACGAGGATCGGCGGCCCCTTCAGGATGGTGCGGGCGATGGCGACGCGCTGCTTCTCGCCGCCCGACAGCTTGAGCCCGCGCTCGCCCACCGGCGTGTCGTAGCCCTCGGGCAGGCTCTCGATGAAGCGGTCGATCTGGGCCGAGCGGGCCGCCTCGCGCAGATCGGTCTCGCTCGCATCCCAGCGGCCATAGCGGATGTTGTAGCCGATGGTGTCGTTGAACAGGACCGTGTCCTGCGGGACCATGCCGATCGCCGCCCGCAGGCTGTCCTGGCGGACCCCAGCGATGTCCTGGCCGTCGATCAGGATGCGGCCTTCTTGTGGCTCGTAGAACCGGAAGAGCAGGCGCGACAGCGTTGATTTGCCGGCTCCCGATGGCCCGACGATGGCGACGGTGCGTCCGGCCGGCACCTCGAACGAGACGCCGCGCAGGATTGGCCGGCTCGGGTTGTAGGCGAAGCGCACGTCCTCGAAGCGTACGCTGCCGCTCCCGACTCGCAGAGCGGGCGCGTCGGGCCGGTCCGCGATCTCGGGGTTCTGGTCGAGGATGCGGAACATGTCGTCGATGTCGATGAGCGCCTGTTTGATCTCGCGGTAGATCATGCCGACGAAGTTCAGCGGGACGGCGAGCTGCACCAGCATGGTATTCGCCAGCACGAAGCCGCCGATCGTCGCGCGCCCGGCCATGATGTCGCTCGCGGCGAGCCACATCACGCAGGTCATGCCGAGGGTGAAGATCACCGCCTGCCCGGCATTAAGCACGGCGAGCGAGACGTAGGTCTGCGTCGAAGCCTTTTCGTACTTCGCCATCGAGCCGTCGTATCGCTCGGTCTCGCGGGCCTCGGCGCCGAAATACTTCACGGTCTCGTAGTTCAGGAGCGAGTCGACCGCCTTGGTGTTGGCGTCGGTGTCCGACGCGTTCATCCGCCGCCGGATGCCGATCCGCCACTCCGTCGCCTTCCAGGTGTAGAGCAGGTAGGCGGCGATGGTGACGGCGACGACCGCCGAATAGTGCCAGTCGAACTCGTAGGTGAGCAGGCCGAGCACCAGCACCAGCTCGACGATGGTCGGCACCAGCGTCAGCACCATGAGGCGCGACAGTTCCTCGATGCCAGAGCGCCCGCGCTCCAGCACGCGGGTGAGGCCGCCGGTCTTGCGCTCCAGATGGAAGCGCAGCGACAGCCGATGCATATGCGCGAAGGTGCGCAAGGCGAGCCGCCGAACGGCATGCATCGCCACCTTGGCGAAGAGCCCGTCGCGGATCTGGGTGAGGCCGGCCATGGCGATGCGAGCCCCGCCGTAGAGCGCGATCATCGCCGCCGGAATGGCCCAGATGCCGGTCGGAATCGTCCCGCCCAGGGCGCCCTGGCTGCCGCCGACGGCGGCCACGAGCGCGTCTGTCGCCCATTTGAAGGTAAAGGGCATCACCATCGTCACGCCCTTGACCACGAGGATCAGGCCGAAGGCGATGAAGATGCGGCGCTGCAGATCGGGGCGGCCGGCCGGCCAGAGATGAGGCCAGAGCCGGCGATAGGTGGCGAGCAGACCCGGCCGCTGCTGTGCGGCCGGGGCACTCTCCGCCGCGGGGGCGGGTGTGGATGTCATTGGAAACGTTCTTATGAGGCGAGGGTTAGCCCCGCATATAAGGGCCGCTGCGCGCGAGCGCAGCCGTCGCGACCGTCACACCACCGATGCGGCAGCCTCAACCGCGCTTCGCACCCTGGCCGTCCGCGGCCGGGGTGCCGTCCTTCGGCATCACGAAGATCTGGCCCGGATAGATCAGGTTCGGATCGCGGATCTGGTCGCGATTCGCCTGGTAGATCACGGTGTAACGCTTGCCGTCGCCGTAGCTCTTCCGGCTGATCTGCCAGAGGTTGTCGCCACGGATGATCTTCGCGGTTTCAATCTCGGGCACGAAGACCGCGGCGGCCTGATCGGACGACTTGGGCGTCGTCTTGGCGGTCAGCTCGGTCGGGGCACCGGCCGTGCCGGGCGTCGTGATCCGGCCGGCACCATCAATCGTGACAGAGGCGACCGGCTTGGCCTCAGCCTCCGGAGCCCTGGCGGCGTTCGGCAGCTTCGGTGCCAGGGCCTCGGCGGTGCGGCGGTCGGCGTCCTGAGACGGAAGCGTCTGGTCCGAACGCCCTGCCGCGGCGACGGCCGGCGTCTCGGTGGTCACGGCCGCCGCAGCGGCAGGCCTCGCCTTCGGCTGGGCCTGATCTTTCGCAGCGAGCTGCATCGGGACGGTGAAGGCGACCTGCGCGCGGTTGGCGACCTTGCCCGCCTCTGACTCAACTTGATCGAGCCGGATCTGATAGGCGCCGGGCCGCACGCCGCGCCCGATCGTGAAGGCGATGCGGCCGTCCGCTCCTGTCCTGCCCGACGCCACTAGGGTGTCGTTGAGGTAGAGGCGCAGGGAGGCCCAGGCGGCGCCCTGCCCCGAAACGAACAAGCGCCCACCGTCCTGTGCGTCGATGCTGACGATCTTCACCGGAGCAGATTTGGTAGCGTCGGAGGCTGTGCCCGGGAGCGCCGCCTCGCGATGAGGCGGTATGGCGGGCGGCGTCGCGTTCGATCCCGACGCCTTGGTGGCCTCGGCGACCGGACCCGGCATCGACAGGACGCGGGTCGGCTTGTCGGGCTCGCTGACGGCCACGAGGGGCTGCGCCTTCCTATCCTTGTCGATCACCACCACCGCGCTCGCCTTGCCCTCGGTGGTCTTGCCGTCGGGGGTGGTGCTGTGCAGGGTCAGCTCGCTGTTGCCGGGCGGAAGCGAGAGGCTGTCGATGGCGAACTGGCCGGATTCGTCCGCGGTGACGCGAGCGACGGTCTGGTTGTCGCGCCGCAGCTCGACTGCTGCCTTCGGCGTCGTGCGGCCGGCCAGGACCGCGTCGCCCGACGGCTCCACGCGCAGGATGTCGAACTTCGGCGTCGTGTCGTCGCCCTGGTGGGTTTCCGCTTGCGAGGCCCCGCCGGGAGCGGCAAGAGCATCCTTGCCCGGGTCGATGGCGGCCTGGTCACCGGGGGCCTTGGGCGTCGATGTGCCGGGAGCGGCGTCGCCATTGGTCTTCGGCAGGTCGGTCGTCGCGCGGGAGGTCTCCGTCGGCGGCTGGGCGCCGCGAAAGCGTTTCAGGAGGTCTCCGCCGCCGAAGACCATCGCGACGACGGCGAGGCCGACCACCACACCCGTGCCGGCGAGGGCCACCATTCGTCCCGTACCCGCCGTCATGGCGCTCCACTCCTTCAGCCGGCCGAGCCGACACAGGCCCCTACGCGGGCTTGTCGACAACCCGTCTAAAACTCATGGCATATTACTGAACATGATAGGAACACCAAGGCATAGGCGCGCCCACGGGGGCGAATACCGAGGGGTAGGACGGATCTCTTCCGTTCTTTCCCCCGAGGATTGCGGTCTCGGGACGGCCAAGACTGGTACCGATCTCGCGGGACGGGGGGAGATGGGCTCGTGCGTCTGAATTCGGTTTGCGTCTATTGCGGTTCGGGCTTCGGCGGCGATCCGGCCTTCAAGGACGCTGCGGTCACCGTCGGCCGTGCGCTGGGCGAGGCCGGGATCAACCTCGTCTACGGTGGCGGCAATGTCGGGTTGATGGGCACCGTGGCCCATGCGGCCCTGCAGGGCGGCGGCCACGTCACCGGTATCATCCCGGATTTCCTGAAGTCGCGCGAGCGGATGCTCGAGGACATCCAGGAGACGGTGGTCGTCGGCGACATGCACACCCGCAAGAAGCTGATGTTCGACCGCGCCGACGCCTTCGTCGCCATGCCGGGCGGTATCGGCACGCTGGAGGAGTTGATCGAGCAGATGACCTGGGCGCAGCTCGGCCAGCACGCCAAGCCGATCCTGCTGCTCTCGATCAACGGCTTCTGGGACCCGCTGCTGACGCTCCTCGCCCATATGCGCGGCCACGGCTTCCTGCGCCCCGGCCTCGACCCGGCCTTCCTGGTCACCACCGACCCGGCGGACGTCGTCGGGATGCTGCGGGATGCGGTCGCCAAGCGCGCGCCCTCCCCCGAAGAAGAGGCGCTGGTGCGGGAGCGGCTTTAGCACCACGGTTGCGTCGCTGCGGCCGCCATGACGGGTTTGGAACGGCGATCTACTTGATCACGCTCCACGTGGTCGTGCCGTCCTTGCTGTCCTTGACCGCGACACCCATGGCCGCGAGGCCGTCGCGTGCTCGGTCGGAGGCGGCCCAGTCCTTGGCGGCTCGCGCGGCACGGCGTTCCTCGATGAGCCGCTCGACCGCTGCGACGTCGATACCCGCCGCCTGAACGCTGGCCTGTTCGCGCCCGCTTCGCGTCTGTCCGAGCAGTCCGAGCAAACCCGCACCGGCTTTCAGCGATGCAGGGTCGTCGAGGCGATGGAGCTCGGCAAGCGCCGAGGCCGTGTTGAGATCGTCGAGCAGTGGCTCGAGCACCGCTGCAGGAAGCTCTCGAGCTGGCGAAACGTCGCCGACGAGGCCGTACCAGCGGTCGAGCGTCCGGTTGGCTTCTTCGAGCCCGCGCACGGTCCAATCGATCGGTTGGCGATAGTGGGTCTTCAGCATCGCGAGGCGCACGACCTCGCCCGGCCAGTCGTTCAGCACCTCGCGGATGGTGATGAAGTTGCCGAGCGATTTCGACATCTTCTCCCCCTCCACCTGGAGGAAGCCATTGTGCATCCAGACGTTGGCCATCACCGGCGTGCCGAAGCAGCAGCGCGACTGCGCCACCTCGTTCTCGTGATGGGGAAAGATCAGATCGATGCCGCCGGCATGAATGTCGAAGGTCTTGCCGAGATGCTTCCACGACATTGCGGAGCACTCGATGTGCCAGCCAGGACGCCCAGGCGCGGCGATGCCCGAGGGTGAGGACCAGGACGGCTCGCCGGGCTTCGAGGGCTTCCAGAGCACGAAATCGAGGGGCGAGCGCTTGTAGGGCGCCACCTCGACACGGGCGCCGGCTTCCATCTCGTCGAGCGGGCGCTTCGAGAGGCTCCCGTAATCCGCCATCGAGGGCACGTCGAACAGCACGTGATCTTCGGCGACATATGCGTGGCCGGCGGCGACCAGCCCCTCGATCAGGGTCACCATCTCGACGATGTGGTCGGTGGCGCGCGGCTCGATGAAACGCGGGCGCTCGCCCGGCATGTTTACATCCTCCGGCATTAGCACGCCGAGGTCGCGGACGTCCTTATGAAACGTCGCCAGCGTGCCGTCGGTCAGCTCGCGGATGGTGATGCCGCGCTCGGCGGCGCGTGCGTTGATCTTGTCGTCCACGTCCGTGACGTTGCGGGCGTAGGTGACGTGCGCTTCGCCGTAGAGGTGGCGCAGCAGCCGAAACAGCAGGTCGAAGACGATGATCGGGCGCGCATTGCCGATATGGGCCGCGTCGTAGACCGTCGGGCCGCAGGCATAGACCCGGACGTGGCCGGGATCGATCGGCGCGAAGGGCGCCTTCTCGCGTGTCAGCGTGTTGTAGAGCCGCAACATCGGCGCCATCGACGTTTTTCCTGCAGGGGGCGCCCGATCCCCGCGCCGCCGGCGCCGGGCAGGGCCCCTAACCTCTTGTGCCGTGGCGGTTTCCGGGTCGGGCCGCAACGCAGCCCGATCCCGTCTGCCACCATCCCGCCCCATTGCCCGCTGCCGCTGTGGCGTGAAGGCGACGGTCGGATTCGCCTGCTTCCGCTACCCCAAAAGCGTGATCGATTCGAGAACGAGCCGTTCGATCGCCGCCGCTCTTTCGATTGTGAGCGGCATCGTGAAGCCTTTGTTTACCGAGCCGTCAGAACACTCCGCAATCGCGTCATCCGATTTTCGAGGTCCCGACCATGCGCCTTCAGGCCGCTGCCTTCCTCGCCCTTGCTCTGGTTTCATCCGCCGCCGTTCCGGCCTTTGCCGGCGAGAGCGCCGCCACCCAGCATGTCGAGAAGGCCTTCCTGATCCCAGCTAACGACGGCTACGGCACCGGTGAATGCCTGACCAACGGCAAGAGCGAGTGCGGCCAGGTCGTCGCCAACGCCTGGTGCGAGTCCCAGGGCTTCGCCTCCGCGGCGTCCTACGGCGTTGCCGACCGGGACGAGTACACCGGCGCCATCGACGCGATCCCGGTCAGGCAGGCCGCCGAGCGCCCGATCCGCATCACCTGCCAGGACTAATTTTTCGGGGTTGGCAGCCGGTTTTCACGAGCCGGTGAGAGTTGCCGCCAAACTCGTCCGATTGGTGGTCGCGTCGGATCACCAGCTCGGATCGCTTCGTCTACCGCGTCGAAGGCAACGGAGCTGGCCATTTCCTAGAAATCGCCTCCTGCCGTTGGCACTACGAGCGTTAGGGAAGATCACTCATTTCACGAACTCCGCGCATTTCTGCGGCGGCTCCGTACCCCAGGGCATGAGCGGCACGGCCGAGGTCGAGTTCTTCGGCGAGCCCTGGATCACCCGGTCCGAATAGACCATGTAGATCAGCGTGTTGCGCTTCACGTCGCAGCCGCGCACGATCTGCATCGACTTGAAGATCAGCGAACGCCTTTCGCTGAAAACCACCTCGCCCTGCTTGAATTTCTCCTTGAACTGCACCGGGCCGGTCTGCCGGCAGGCCAGCGAGATGTCGGAGACGTCCTCGGCCAGCCCGAGCGTGCCCTTGATGCCGCCCTTTTCTGGCTGTGTGTACCAGCAGGCGACGCCGCCCACGACGGGATCGTCGACCCCGTAGACCACGAGCTTGTCGTTGGGCGTCAGCGGGCGCCACACCGTCGATTTGTCGAAGATCCGATCGGGGTCGTCGGCCCGTGCCGGAGCGGTGGCACCGGCCATCAGCGTCGCCGCGAGCAAAACCATTCCAAACTGCATGGTGCCCGTTCGCCACATCATCGAACCATTCCCTCCCAAACTCGGCCGTAACGATGTGGTGTGCCTGTCGCCGCTGCGCGAGGGGGGCTATCACGTATGCCAGTCGACACGGCCGCGCCCCGATTCCTACGCGCCGGTTACCGCCTTTCCGTGACACTCATCGCGTTCCTGCCATGCCGCTGATCGCCTCGAAGCTCCACCGAAGCGCCGTCGCCGCCCTCGCCCTGCTCTGCATCGGCGCGGCCTTGCCGGCTTCGGCCAACCCCTTCGCCTGCCAGCGCTACAAGGCCGAACTCGCCAGCCTGAACGACAACGGCTCGACGCAGCGCGCCCTGCAGAGCGAGATCGGCCGGCTCGAATCCTATTACCGCTCGCTCAATTGCGAGGGTGGCAAGTTCCTGTTCTTCGATACGCGCCCACCGCAATGCGGCGCCGTCGAGCAGCGGATCAAGGCGCTGAATGCCGGCTACGGAGCGCAGAACGGCGAGGTCGTCGCGGCCCGCCGCCGACAGCTCATCGCGGCGATCGGCACCGCCTGCGCCGACACGCCCGACGTGCCGTCCGACGGCTCGCCGATCCAGCAGACGGCGCGGGGCGGCCACAAGGTGATCTGCGTCAAGACCTGCGACGGCTCGTACTTTCCGATGAACAACCTGCCGGACGGCCGGGGCGGGGCTGACGACATGTGCCAGGCGCTCTGCCCGGGCACGCAGGCCGTCGCCTACTCGATGCCGGAGGGTGACGAGGCCCTGCGCTCGGCGGCCACCGTCAAGGGCAACCGCGCCTATACGGCGCTGGCGACCGCCTTCAAGTTTCGCACCAGCTTCGAGCCGAACTGCAGTTGCAAGCGCGAGGGTCAGAGCTGGGCGCAGTCGCTCGCCAAGGCCGAAAGCATGCTGTTCCGGCACAAAGGCGACATCTTCGTCACGCCGATGCAGGCCGAGCGCCTCTCGCGGCCGCCGAAGGTCCGCCTGACCCTGGTTGGACGGGCGGACAAGACCGCTGCGACACTGGCGGCCGACGCGGCGAACCGCAACGGTGCTGCCAGCGAGACCGCGGGTGACGTCACCGCCACCGGAACGGCAGGCCCGGCGGACGCCTCGGTGGCCGTCGCCAAGGCCAATGCGGACCGCTCGTCCGTGCGGGTGATCGAGCCCTCGATGATCCCGGTTCCGGCTCGGACGGGAGCGCCTTGAGCGCTGATTCGAGCCGCCGTTCGATCCGTGATCGACTCGTCGGGTTTCCCTCCGTAGCGCGGGCCCCAACCAACTGATCCGGCAGGTTTTTGCCTGATTCGGCAGCGCCCCAGCCACGCTGGTGCGGGACCTGCCGCGATTTGACGCCTCGGTTTTCGGAACCATATCGGCCCGACGCCGTTCGGACCCGCCGATCGCGTTTCGACGATTATGGACGAGGCTCACTGAATGCGGATGACCCGCTCGCTGCTCCTAACCGGCACGATGCTGCCGACCCTCCTCTTGTGCGTACCGGTGCAGGCGCGCTCTCCAAGCGAGGGAGCCTCCGCGCGGATGGAGCTGGCGCAGGTCGGCGAGGAAGGCCCGCGCGGCGGTCGCGGCGGTGGAGCGGAGCGCGGTGGCGGCGCTGGCGAGCGAGGCGGCGGTGCCGCCCGTGAACGGCCCGACGCGCCGGCGGCGCGCGAGCGTCCCGAGCCGAGACAGGCTCCCGCAGCCCGTGAACGCCCCGAAGCGCCGGCGGCCCGTGAGCGCCCCGAGCCGAAGCAGGCTCCGGCAGCCCGTGAGCGGCCGGAGGCTCCAGCGGCCCGCGAGCGGCCTGAACCTCGTGAGGCCCCCGCAGTGCGCGAGAAGCCCCCCGCAGCGCGCGAGAGGCCCGAAGCGCCGGCCGCGCGCGAGCATCCCGAGCCCAGGCAGGCTCCGGCAGCCCGGGAGCGTCAGGAGGCGCCTGCGACCCGTGAGGCGCCCGAACGCGCCACGCCGCCGACCCAGCGTCAGGCGCCCGAGCGGCCAGCCGCGCCCACACAGCCGACGCGTCCGACCCCGCCCACCAGCGAGGAACCCTCCCGCACGGCGCCGACGCGTCCGACCACGCCACCGGCGGCCCAGCCTCAGACGGCTCCTGCGCCCGCCCAGCGCCGCGCTCCGGATGCGCCGACCCAACCGGGTGCCACGCCCCCCACGACGCCGCAGCCGCAGCGCCCGGCCAGCCCGGACGCTCCTGCGCAGCCGAATGCCGCGACACCGCAGGGCCGAACCCAACCAGGCGCCGCGTCGCCCGAAGTCGCGCCAGGTGCAGCGCCCACCGCCCCGAACCAGCGTCCGGGCGTGCCGGGACGGCCGTTCACGCCGCAGGGCCAGCAGCCGAACGCTGCTCAACCAGGTCAGCCGGGTGTGCAGCCGGGCCAGGATCCGAACCAGTTCCGGCGCGATCAGCAGCCGGGCCAATTGCCTCCGGGCCAGACACAGCCGGGCCAGCAGCCCAATCAGTTCCAGCAGAACCAGAACCAGCTCCAACCCGGGCAACAGCCGGGCGGAGTGGGCCGTGACGGCCGTGGTGGACCGGGCTTCGACAACGATCGCCGCGGTGACGGCCGCTACGGCGACGACCGACGCGGCGGCTTCAACCGGCCGGGCGCTCCCGGCTACATCCCCGGTGGCTTCCGAGACAGCCGCGAGGACGACGAGATCCGCGACTACGACCGGATCCGCCGCGATCGCCAGGAGTACAATGTCGACGGCCGCAACTATTACCGCGAGCCGGGCCGCATCATCGTGCGCGACCGCGACAACTACTACATCCGCCACGACGAGAACGAGCGCTTCCGCGATCTCGACAGGCGCGCCTATCGCAGCGAGCGGCGCGGCGCCGAGACCTACAGCTACATCGACCGTCCCGGCGGCGAGCAGATCGTCACCGTGGTGGACGACGATGGGCGCCTCGTGCGCCGCTATCGCCGCTATCGCGACGGCCGCGAGCTGATGATCATCAACAACGGCTACGGAGCTCGCGGCCCGCGCCCGATCTACGAGGACGTGGTCGACCTGCCACCGCCCGACATCCGCATCCCGCGCGATCGATATGTCGTCGACTACGAACGCGCCGATGCGCGCGCCGTCTACGGGGCGCTGACCGCGCCACCGGTGACGGCGATCGACCGGCGCTACTCCCTCGATCAGGTGCGCTACAGCCCGCAGCTGCGGGCCCGGATGCCGAGCGTCGACATCAACACGATCACGTTCGACTCAGGGTCGTTCACGGTCACGCCGGAGCAGGGGCGCCAGCTGAAAAACATCGCCGACGCGATCAATCAGGCGGTGCAGGCCAATCCGCAGGAAGTCTTCCTGATCGAGGGCTACACCGATGCGGTGGGGGCCGACATCGACAACCTCTCGCTCTCCGACCGTCGCGCGCAATCGGTGGCGACGATCCTGACGCAGAACTTCCAGGTGCCACCGGAGAACCTGACCACCCAGGGCTACGGCGAGCAGTACCTGAAGGTGAACACGCAGGAGGCCAACCGCGAGAACCGCCGCGTCACCGTGCGACGGATCACGCCGCTGCTGCAGCAGCAGGCCGACCAGGGCCAACAGGGCGGTTCCCCGCCTCCGCCCCCGCCGCGCTGAACGACCCCGATCCCGCCCGCAGCCGATGCGGGCGGGATTTTTCGTC
The DNA here is from genome assembly GCF_014196345.1 of Methylobacterium brachythecii. Lineage (GTDB taxonomy): Bacteria > Pseudomonadota > Alphaproteobacteria > Rhizobiales > Beijerinckiaceae > Methylobacterium > Methylobacterium brachythecii. Next base: position 344,366 of record NZ_JACIDN010000001.1, read on the forward strand.
ATGCGGGTGCGACAGGTCGGCCTTGTGCGTCCTCACCTGACCGTGAGGGGTATAGGGGTCAAATAGCGCCTATACCGATGATGGCGTCCGGCATTCCGCTGGCCCACGGCGCGACGGACGAAGGGTTTCAAGAACCATGGACGGAGAGGTGGGGCACCGGTTGATCGAAGCCGGGACGCCGGAATTCCGCCGCACCACCGTCGCCCTCTTCGCTGCCGGCTTCTCGACCTTCGCGGTTCTCTACGGCGTGCAGCCGCTGATGCCGGTCTTCGCAGACGCCTTCTCCGTCTCGCCGGCCGAAAGCAGCCTCGCGCTCTCCCTGCCCTGCGCGACGCTCGCGATCTCGCTGCTGGTCGTCAGCCCGCTCTCCGAGGTCTGGGGCCGCAAGCCGGTCATGGCGATCTCGCTGTTTCTCTCGGCCCTCCTCACCATCGCAGCGGTGATGATGCCGAGTTGGCACGGCTTCCTGGCCCTGCGGGCGCTCACCGGCATCGCTGCCAGCGGCCTTCCGGCGGTCGCCATGGCGTATCTCAGCGAGGAGATGCACGGCCGCGCCATCGGGCTCTCCATGGGCCTCCTGATCGGCGGCAATGCCCTCGGGGGCATGGTCGGCCGGCTCATCGCCGGCATCATCGCCGATCATGCCTCCTGGCGGCTCGGGTTGGGCGTCATCGGCGCGCTGGCGCTGCTGGCGGCCTTCGCGTTCCAGTTCGCCCTGCCCGCCTCCCGCCACTTCAAGGCGCACCGGATGCGCTGGCGCGAGGTGCCGGCGAGCTTCGGGCACCACTTCCAGGATGCCGGCTTGCCCTGGCTGTTCTGCGAGTCGTTCCTGCTGATGGGCGGGTTCGTCTGCGTCTACAACTACATCGGCTTCCGCCTGCTCGAGCCGCCCTACTCCCTGAGCCAGACGGCGATCGGCGCGATCTTCGTGGTCTATCTTGCCGGTACGGCGAGCTCGGCGATCACCGGCGAGATCGCCAGCCGGCTCGGACGGCGCAGGGTGCTGTGGCTCGCGATCCTGGTGGGGCTCGGTGGCATCACGCTCACCCTGTCGTCCCATCTCGTCCTGATCATCGCCGGCATCGTCGTGGTGACGGTGAGCTTCTTCGGCGCGCATTCCGTGGCCTCGAGCTGGATCGGCCGTCGCGCCATGGTCGACCGGGCGCAGGCCTCGTCGATCTATCTCTGCCTCTACTATCTCGGCTCCTCGGTGCTCGGCACGACGGGAGGCTGGTTCTTCGCCCATGCCGGCTGGCCCGGTGTGGCCGGCTTCTTCGGAGGGCTGTACATTCTCGCCCTGCTGATCGCGATCCGGCTCTCGCGATTGGCGCCTCTGCCGGAGCTCATCGCGGCCGAGATCCCGAAACCCTGAGGAGGGGGCCATGGCAGGGCACGAGGCCAACGTCACCGGGCAATTCGAGGCGCGCGCCGCCGATTATGTGACGAGCGCCGCCCACGCCGCCGGCGACGATCTGGCCCAGCTCGCCGACTTGGCGCGTGCCTCTCCGGACGCGGCCGCGCTCGATCTCGGCTGCGGCGGAGGCCACGCCACCTACGCGATCGCGCCGCATGTCCGCTCGGTCACCGCCTTCGACCTGTCGCCGGCGATGCTCTCGGCAGTGTCCGAGGAAGCTGGGCGGCGCGGCCTCTCCAACATCCGGACAGAGCAGGGCACCGTGCAGGCCCTGCCCTTCCGCGACGAGAGCTTCGACCTCGTGGTGTCCCGCTTCAGCGCCCATCACTGGACCGATCTCGTCGCTGCGCTGACCGAAGCGCGCCGCGTGCTCTCGCCGCGCGGCCGGCTCGTCATGATCGACACGGCCGCGCCGGAGAACCCGCTCCTCGACACGCATCTCCAGAGCTGGGAGCTGCTGCGCGACCCCTCGCACGGCCACAACTACGCGCCGTCCCAGTGGCGGGCGATGCTGGCACGCGCGGGCTTCGTGCCGGGCCGCGAGACCCTGCGCCGCCTGCGCCTCGATTTCGCGTCCTGGATCGCCCGGATGGGAACGCCGGAGGCCGACACGGCCGCAATCCGCCGCCTGCAGCAGCGCGCGCCGGAATCGGTGCGCACCTATTTCGCTCTGGAAGACGACGGGACCTTCACCCTCGACACGCTGACGATCGAGGCCGATCCGGACGGGGCATCGGGCTGAGGCTTCCCATGCAGGACAAGCGGTTCCGAATCCGCGGCGCCGCATACAGGCAGGTCCGATCGGCCAGAAACGTCGCGTCAATGTGGGGCTGACGAAACGGAGCCGGCGGACCGGCGAAGCCGGGGGCTTCGTCGGGTCCGCCGACCACTCCGCGACCCGACTGGGGGGATCTCGGGACGCGTCGTGATTCGAAGCTACGCCGCCAATGATTCCGAATTATTTCCGCGCCGAGGCCGTCGCCGCGTCCGAATTCGGACGGTTCACCGATCCGAAAATCGGCCTCTGCGGCATTGCTCCTCACCGACGCCCTTCGGGGATTGTGTCCCTCGCGCAGCGTGTCGCCGGTTCTGCAGCGAATGATCGAAAAAGGGCCGCTTCGAGGGGCCGATGCACGTCCAGGATGAGCCTGCATCCCCCATATGGGTGATGAAACATCCAAGGCTGCGTGCTTTCTCCTTTCCATACTTGGGGGAAAACCGATGCGACACAGCGAGACGTTACCGGCTTGGGCCGCGCGCCAGCGCAGCCGCCGTCTGGGCCGACACAGCGACGAGAAGGTCATTCGCTGGATCAATCAGGGCATTCCGGCGAAGGAAGACACCCCTCGGGACAACGCGGTGACCAGCAACGACAACGTCGTCGCCTTCACCCCGGGACGGTCCACCCCGACACACTGATCCCGTACTGGATTGCCGCACACGGCCCGCTCCGCATCCCGCGGGCGGGCCGTCGTCGTTGCGAAAAGATGATTCGCGAAATCGGCGGTCGCGGCGGCTTGCGGGTCTTGGCACCCGCATCGGCAGGGTTCATGCTCCTGAAAACGGCCCGCCAAAGAAGTGGGCTCAACCCGGAGGTCGCCCATGCTCGCTGCCAACCGTCTGATCAAGTCCGCCTGGGTCGCGGTCGAACTCGACCACGAGCGCTGCGAACGCATCCTCGTCGTCGAGGCCTACATCGCCGTCAGCCCGCTGGAGAAGGATTACGATCCGGTGCGCTACCAGAAGGTCGTCGAGGACGTCCGCCGCGTGCTCGCCGAGAACCCGGATCTCGACCGAGCCTCGATCCTCAGCATGCACCGCGACGCGGCCTGCACGGCCCTGTTCCGGTCCTCGCCGGCCAAGGCGCCGGCCGCCATGGCGCCGGCCTGAGACCCAGCCGCGTCAGCGGATCTCGATGGCGACCGGCTCCCAGGTGGCCACGCGATCGCGGCCTTCGTCGGTGATCTGCCAGACGGCGAAGGTGCCGCCGAGGTGAGGGCCGGCCTGTGTGCCGACCCAGCGCAGGTTCCCCTTGCGCTCGAGGACCCGCAGGCGGGCATGGTCGCGCGGCCAGTCGCGGCTGGTGTTCTGCTTGATCGAGATCCGGCCCTCGATGGCGAGCGCCGCCTTGGACAGAAGACGTCGGGAATGAAGGGGCATCGCGGCTCCTTGGTTCGAGAAGTCTCGGTGGTTCTGGAAGGCTTGCAGTGTCTGGAACGCGGGTATGGTCGTGAGAGCGGGTCGTGACCCGCCCGGCCTCGGCGCTTCTTGTCCCGTCACTCCGCCCGGTCGTCCAAGACCTCGGCGTAGCGGGTTCGCTGCATGGATCCGGCAGACCCCGCGCAGGGGCTGTCGATCGGTGAGCGTCAATGCGTGACGGCAGCCCCGGGTTGCATCCGGCCCACCGTGCGGTTGCTGTCAGCCGAGAGGCCTAGTGCGAGCCTGGTCGAGGGCTCGGCCCCCAGGATCGCGCGGCGCCGGTTCCGGCGCGGTCTCGCCGCAGGCATGCCGATCGAATCGGCGGCCCGGTGCGTGAGAGAAGCTTAGCCATTCGATGCTCGAGCGCAACCCGGCACGACTCCGCGCGACCATGAAGCGGCGATAGCTTGGCCGCACGGCACGGCTCGTGCCATGGAGGAGGATGAGCCCCGGAGACCGGCGATGAAGGCCAGGATGCAGGAATTGCTCGGGCTGCTCACGCTGGTCGTCGAGCGCGTCCGGGCCGCGAACGAGCGCTCGGAGCGCGCCGAGGCGCGGGCAGAACAGATGAGCGTGTTGCTCGACGCCTTGTCCGACGAGAACGCGGCCTTGCGCACCGAACTGGACCAGGCCGAGGCCGCCGCATCCGAGGCGCAGGCTGCGATCCGCGCGCTGCAGGATCAGGTCGATGCCGGCAGCCGCCTCGCCGAGGCCCTGGAGGCGCGTTCGGCCGAGGCCGAGCTGCGCATCCACCGTGCCGCCGACGCCCTCGGGCTGGCCGCCGCCGGTTCGCCCCTCCCGGCCGGGGAGGTCCCCGGCACCTCGCTCGCCCTGCACTGACGGGCGGCGCCCTACCGCGCGACCACGCGCGGCTTGATGGTCTCGTAATCCTGCCGTTTGAGCACGCGCCGCGTGACGAGGTCCTCCGGCGAGGCGTAGGGCCGGTTCGCGACGATGGTCTTGCCGATCATGCCGGCGCCGAGGGCGTTCAGGGCTTCGATCGGTGCCGAATTCAGGTCGATCCCGTCTCCCGCCGCCTGCTCGGCCGGCGATTGGGCCGCCGGCTGTTCGGGGGCAGGCGCCGGCTCGACCGGGGCCGGGGCGATCGCTGCCGGGGTCTGCCGGGCCGTGGGCGAGGGGACGCTCTCCGGTGAGGCCGGACGCGCCGCCGCCGTCGGCCGTCCGCCGGGATAGACCGAGCGCACGCCGGGTTCGGTCGGTTCGGCCAGGTTGGGCTGCAGGGGCTTCGGCCGCTGCGCGGGAGCCACGGCCACGGAGGACGGCGCGGCGGGCCTCGGCGCACGCGGGCCGAAGGCCTGCCACAGGCCGGCGCCGGCCATGGCGAGGGCGACGAGGGTGAAGCCGAGAAACAGGGTGGAGGCCTTCATGCGCGGCGCTCGAATCCTCTCGTTGGCGTGAAACCCGGAGGCGGCCTTATCCGGGATGCGGGCGGCCGAGGCCACCCCCACGCCGCCCCGTCAGCCTCTCCGGCCGCCGGCCCGGCGCGGGTCGCCGGGGCCCATCTGATCGAGCGTGCCGGCGATCGTGCGTGCGATGGCGACCAGCGCCGTCACCATCGGCGTCGCCGGCTCCCGGCGCGGGGCGACGAGGCCGATGACGTGGGTCAGGTCCGGCTCGACGATCGGGATCGAGCGCACGCCCTCCGTCGGTCCGAGCGCGTCGGCCAGGATCGCCGGCATGATGCTCGCCCATTGCAGGGTGCGCACATGGGTCATCAGCACGATCATCGAGTTCGATTCGAGCGTCGGCGCCGGTTCGGTCCCGGCGATGCGGAGCTGCTGGTCGATGATCCGCCGGTTCTGCATGTTCGGCGTCAGCAGGCAGAGGGGCACGCGCCCGGCCTCGGCCCAGGTGATCGAGTCGCGGTCGTCGTAGGGTCCGCCGGCCGCCGTGAGCAGCCGGTAATGCTCGGTGTAGAGCGGCACAGTGATGACCCGGCCGGTCGGCTCGTTGTCGAGATAAGTCAGTCCGGCATCCGCCTCGAGCCCGTCGAGGAGCTGGAAAATGTCGGCGGAGGTGGTGGATTCGATGGAGAAACGGACGCCCGGATGGCGCTTGCGGAAGGGCGTGGTCAGCGCCGCGACCATCGGCAGCGCGGTCGGCACGGCGGCGATGCGCAGCGTCCCGGCGAGGCCCCGCTTCAACGTCGAAACATCCTCGTGCATGGCGCGGGCATCGGCGACGATGCGGCGGGCCCAGGCCAGCACACGCTCGCCCTCGGGCGTGAAGCCCTGGAAGCGGGAGCCGCGCCGCACGAGTTGCACGCCAAAGCGGTTTTCCAGCTGCTTCACGCCGGCCGAGAGCGTCTGCTGGCTGATGTTGCAGGCTTCCGCCGCGCGCCCGAAATGCTCCTCGCGCGAGAGCGCGAGCAGGTAGTCCAGCTTCTCGATCACCGCGTCCACCGGCCGGGACGTCCGCGTAGGCGGACCTCACGGTGGTAGCAGATGTACCAACCGGCTCAACAGCCGGAAACGGAGGGTGGGGCCGCCCTGCGCGCCGTGCCGGTCAGGCGCTCACCAGCCGGAGCGCGCGGCCTTCCGCGCGGGGAGGGGGGACCGGCGCGCTGCAGGTTCTGTTCCGGCCGGTCGCCTTGGCCTCGTAGAGGGCGGCGTCGGCCCGGCGGAACAGGTCGGGGTCGTCGACACCCGAGGCGACGCCGATGCTCACCGTGACGGCGCCGCGGCCGATACCGGCCGAGGGGACCGTCAGGCCCTTCATCTGGTCGTGGACTTCGTCCGCGACGCGGAGCGCTCCGGCTTCGTCGGTGGCCGGCAGCAGCAGAACGAACTCCTCGCCTCCGACGCGGCAGACCATGTCATTCGGCCGGTGCACGCTGGCGGAGAGGCGTCGCGCGAGGTCCCTGAGCACCTCGTCGCCGACGGCATGCCCGTAGCGGTCGTTGTAGCGTTTGAAATGGTCGGCATCGACCACGAGCAGCGAGACGGGCAGCCCCGTGCGCCGGGCGTCCTTGGCGGCCCCGTCGAGGGCATCCTCGAAGCTGCGGCGGTTGGCGAGGCCGGTCAGCGGATCGGTGCGCGAGAGCCGGGCGAGCTCGACCTGCATCGCGGCCCGGCGCCCGAGCTCGCGGCCGAACAGCAGCGACAGCGCAATGGCCAGGCCGCACAGCGTGAGGACGGCGGCGCCGATCACCAGGGCCTTGGTCCACCAGTCGGCCTCGATCTCGCGCGTCGACAGGGCGACGTTGAGGATCAGCGGCAGGTCGGCGATCCGGGTGAAGGTGTAGTAGCGCTCGATCCCGTCGCGGACGGAGGTCTTCACGATGGTCCCGGAGCGCTGGCTCGTGAATTTCGCGAAGATCGGCGTGCCGGCTAGGCTCGCGCCGATATCCGCATCGACGAAGGGCTGCCGCATGATGCGGGTGCCGTCGCGCAGATAGAGGTTGATCGCGCCGTCCTGTCCCAGCCCGATCTGGTCGAACAGATGGGAAAAGTAGGCGAGATTCATCGTTCCCAGCACGACGCCGCCGAAGGAGCCGTCCGGCTTGTCGACGCGGCGGCTGAACGGGATCATGCGCTGGCCGGTCAGCCGCGAGATCAGGGGCTGCCCGATATAGAGCCCGACGCCGGCCCGGTTCTTGTGGGCCAGGAAATAGTCGCGGTCGGCATAGTTCGCCTTGCGCGGCGGCAGGGCGCTGGCGTCGATCGCGATGTCGCCGTGCTCGTCGATGACGAGCAGCACGCCCATGTCCCGCGCCGTGGCGGCGCGGTCGAACAGCACCAGCTGGCGCATCGCGGGGTCAATCCCGTCGATGCCCGGTGTGCGCAGATTCTCGACCACCGCCTGAAGCGAGAGGTCGAAGATCTCGACGTTTCGGGCGATGTCGCGGGCGATGACCTGCAGGAGGTTCGTGGAGGTCTGCTCGGCCTTGTCCCAGGCGTCCCTGCGCATGTCGAGCAGCATCAGCCCGGACAGGACCAGCATGCCGGTCGGCGCGAGGATGCCGAGCACGATCCAGGTGCGCGCGGAGCGGAGGGCTTGCGCGATGCGGACTGGCAGAACCATCGGTGGGCGCTCCCAGGCGCGAGGTGGCTGCCCGTTTTCTAACGCGTGGACCTTTTACGAGGCGTCTCGCGCGGGCTTGGTCTCGGCCTATTCACGCGTTCATCCCTAACACCGGGTTTCCCGAGCCGCGCGGATCGTCGCGATCGTCGGCTGACTCGGCGATCCGATGCCGTCGCGCGCTCTCACCGGTGAGGGCTGGCCTCCTCAGCCGTCCTCGTTCTTCGGGTCGTCGATGGCTTTGCGGATCTCCGGCTTGGCCTGGTAGAGCTTTCTGAGACACCGTTCCTCGGCGTGGAGCCGCTCGCAGCCCAGCGTCTTGATCGCTGTGGCGATGTCGCGGCCGCGTGGGGCGTCGTAGGCGTCCTCGCCCTCCCAGTGATTGCAGCCTCTGCGGCGCTCGACATACGACGCGACCTCCATCGGGAGGTCGGCCTTTTTCGATGGAGGCGAGGCGGGCTCCACGGCCGGGGCGGCCTGACTTCGACAAGCCGCGGCCGCGAGTAGCGCCGCCAAAAGCATCGTCGCGCAACGAGCCATCCGGCCATCCCTCTGCTGGAAGAGTGGCAACGCCTAGCAGAGAACGCCGCGGATCCGGAAGCACACGAAGGCGTGGTCGGGCTCGGAACGCGAATGGTCAAGCTGCGTTAAGGATAAGCTTGGGAGGCGCCGATGCTGTACAGGCTGCTGTCCGTGTTCATCCGCCGCGAAGTGGTCGTGGTGCGCATCGTCACCGCCCTCGACGAGGGTGAACCCTCCGAGACGAGCCCCTGCCGGGACGACCCACTCGCCGGGCTCTGTTCCGATCTGGAACGCGAGCTGATCGCCGCCGGCTATCTTCGATAGCCGCGCTGCTTTCTGGCTTCAGCCTGCGTCGCTGGCGCCCAGTCCTGCGAGCTGCGGATCGTGCGTCGCCGGCCGGACCGGGCTCTCGCCGGCAGGCCGCTCGCCGTCCAATGCCTTGACGACATAGGCGTCGAGTTTGTCCCCAGCCACCGGGATGTGGGCCGTGAGATCACGGATCATCTTCGGCGCCCAGAAGGACACGAGGTGCTTGTGGATGCCCGCGACCGCCTCGTCTTCCGGATAGGTCCGGAAGAACGCGGCGATCTGGTTGGCCATCCGGACGAGCCGGTCTTGATTGGTCGCTGCGCCCATTTTTCTTACGCTTACTCTGCCGCTGCCTGGGCGATACGGGTCAGGGAGAAGTCCTCCTCGTAGAACTTCGCCTGCCAATCCGACGGACGATTGGTCCGCCGCACCTGCACTGCCGTCACCTTGTATTCAGGGCAGTTGGTCGCCCAATCCGAATAGTCCGTGGTGATGACGTTGGCGCCGGTCTTGGCGTGGTGGAAGGTGGTGTAGACCACACCCGGCTGCATCCGCTCGGTGATCCTCGCCTTGAGGGCGATGTCGCCGGAACGGCTCTCCAGGGCGACGAGATCGTCGTTGACGATGCCGCGCAGCTCGGCGTCGAACGGGTGGATCTCCAGCACGTCCTCCTCATGCCAGCGCGAGTTCTCCGTGCGGCGGGTCTGCGCGCCGACATTGTACTGCGACAGGATGCGGCCGGTGGTGAGGATCAGCGGGAACTTGGCGCCGGTCCGCTCGTCGGTGGCGACGTATTCCGTGATCATGAAGCGACCCTTGCCGCGCACGAACCGGTCGACGTGCATCATCGGGGTGCCGTTCGGCGCCTTCTCGTTGCACGGCCACTGGATCGAGCCGAGCTCGTCGAGCTTGGCATAGGAGACGCCAGTGAACGTCGGGGTCAGCCGGGCGATCTCGTCCATGATCTCGCTCGGGTGGTCGTAGTGCATCTCGTAGCCGAGCGCCTTGGCGAGCAGGATGGTGCCCTCCCAGTCGCCGTAGCCGCCGAGCGGCGACATCACCTTGCGGACGCGGCTGATGCGGCGCTCGGCATTGGTGAAGGTGCCGTCCTTCTCGAGGAACGACGCGCCCGGCAGGAAGACGTGGGCGTATTTCGCGGTCTCGTTCAGGAAGATGTCCTGGATCACGATGCACTCCATGGCCTTGAGGCCGGAGGTCACGTGATGGGTGTCGGGATCGGACTGCGCGATGTCCTCGCCCTGAATGTACATGCCCTTGAATGAGCCATCGACGGCCTCGTCCAGCATGTTGGTGATGCGCAGGCCCGGCTCGTTCGAGAGCTTGGCGCCCCAGAGAGCCTCGAAGGTCTCGCGGGTGGCGTCGTCCGAGACGTGGCGGTAGCCGGTGAGCTCGTGCGGGAACGAGCCCATGTCGCAGGAGCCCTGCACGTTGTTCTGGCCGCGCAGCGGGTTCACGCCGGCGCCTTCCTTGCCGATGTTGCCGGTGGCCATGGCGATGTTGGCCATGCCCATCACCATGGTCGAACCCTGGCTGTGCTCGGTCACGCCCAGGCCGTAGAAGATGCCGGCATTGCCGCCGGTGGCGTAGAGGCGGGCTGCAGCACGCAGATCCGCCGCGTTGACGCCCGTGTACTGCTCGGATGCCTCCGGCGAGTGGCGCTCGTCGGCGATGAAGCGAGCCCAGGACTCGAACTCGGCGAGGTCGCAGCGCTCGCGGACATAAGCCTCATCGACCAGACCCTCGGTGACGATGGTGTGGGCGAAGGCGTTGATGAAGGCGACGTTGGAGCCCGGCTTCAGCGGCAGGTGGTAGTCGGCCTTGATGTGGGGCGACTTCACGAGGTCGATCTTGCGCGGATCGGCGACGATGAGGCGGGCACCAGCGCGCAGGCGCTTCTTCATGCGTGAGCCGAAGACCGGGTGGCCGTCCGTCGGGTTGGCGCCGATGACGAGGATGACGTCGGCGTACTCGACCGACTTGAAGTCCTGCGTGCCGGCCGAGGTGCCGAGCGTCGACATCAAGCCGTAGCCGGTCGGGGAGTGGCAGACGCGGGCGCAGGTATCGACGTTGTTGTTGCCGAAGGCGGCGCGGACGAGCTTCTGGACGAGGTAGGCTTCCTCGTTCGTGCAGCGCGACGAGGTGATGCCACCGACCGAGTCGCGGCCATACTTGGCCTGGATGCGCTTGAACTCGGACGCGGCGTGGTTGATCGCCACCTCCCAGCTCACCTCCTGCCAGGGATCCGTGATCTTTTCGCGGATCATCGGCTTGGTAATGCGGTCCTTGTGGGTGGCGTAGCCGTAGGCGAAGCGGCCCTTGATGCAGCTATGGCCCTCGTTCGCCTTGCCGTCCTTGTAGGGCACCATGCGGACGATCTGGTCGCCCTGCATCTCGGCCTTGAAGGCGCAGCCGACACCGCAATAGGCGCAGGTCGTCACGGCCGAGTGGTCGGGCTGGCCGAATTCGTGGATCGACTTTTCCTGCAGAGTCGCGGTCGGGCAGGCCTGCACGCAGGCGCCGCAGGACACGCACTCGGACTGCATGAAGTTCGTCGGACCGGCGGCGACGCGGCTGTCGAAGCCGCGGCCCTCGATGGTCAGCGCGAAGGTGCCCTGCACCTCCTCACAGGCGCGGACGCAGCGGTTGCAGACGATGCACTTCGACGGGTCGTAGGTGAAGTAGGCGTTCGACTCGTCCTTCGGCAGGTAGCGCTCGGAGGTCGGCTTGACGTGGTTGTCGCCATCGTAGCCGTAGCGGACGTTGCGCAGGCCCACCTGCCCGGCCGTGTCCTGCAACTCGCAATCGCCGTTGGCGGCGCAGGTCAGGCAGTCGAGCGGGTGATCGGAGATGTAGAGCTCCATCACGCCCTTGCGAAGGCGTGCCACCTTCGGCGTCTGCGTATGGACGACCATGCCTTCTTCGGCCGGCGTCGTGCAGGAGGCCGGGGTGCCGCGGCGGCCCTCGATCTCGACGAGGCACATGCGGCACGAACCGAAGGGCTCCAGCGAGTCGGTCGCACAGAGCTTCGGGATCTTGGTGCCCATCTGCATCGCAGCGGCCATCACCGAGGTGCCGGCGGGGACGGAGACCTGCTCGCCGTCGATGGTGAGCGTCACCGTCTTCTCGCTGACGCGGATCGGCGTGCCGTAGTCGATTTCCTTGATGAGGGTCATCGTGTGTTCCTCACTCGGCGGCCACGGGGAAGGACTGCTGTCCCGGGCCCGTGAAATCTTCGGGGAAAAAGTTGATCGCGCTCATCACCGGCATGGGAGTCAAACCCCCCATGGCGCAGAGCGATCCATCGGTCATGATCTCGCAGAGATCCTTGACCAGCTCGACATGGGCCTCGGCGCGCTCGCCGCGGATGACCTTGTCCATGGTCTCGACACCGCGCGTCGCACCGATGCGGCAAGGGGTGCACTTGCCGCAGGATTCGGCGGCGCAGAACTCGAAAGCGAAGCGGGCTTGCTTGGCCATGTCGACGGTGTCGTCGAAGACCACGATGCCGCCATGGCCGACGAGACCCTTGGCCGCCGCCATCTTCTCGTAGTCCAGCGGCGTATCGAGCAGGCTGTCGGGGAAGTAGGCGCCGAGAGGGCCGCCGACCTGAACCGCGCGCACCGGTCGTCCCGACAGCGTGCCGGCGCCGAAATCCTCGATCACCTCGCGGATGGTGATGCCGAAGGCATACTCGATCAGGCCGCCCTGCTTGATGTTGCCGGCGAGCTGGATCGGCAGTGTGCCGAGCGAGCGACCCATGCCGTATTCGGCATAGGCCTTGGCGCCGTGCTCCAGGATCCACGGCACGGCCGTGAAGGTCATGACGTTGTTGACGAGCGTCGGCTTGCCCAGGAAGCCCTTGAGTGCCGGGATCGGCGGCTTGGCGCGTACGATGCCGCGACGGCCCTCGAGGCTCTCCAGTAGCGAGGTCTCCTCGCCGCAGATATAAGCGCCTGCGCCGAGGCGGACCTCCAGATGGAAGGTCTTGCCCGAGCCCATGATGTTCTCGCCGAGCGTGCCCGCCTTGACGCCGTTGGCGATGGCATCGCGCATCGTGCGGAAGGCCTGCGGGTACTCGGAGCGGCAATAGATGTAGCCGCGGGTGGCGCCAACCGCGACCGCAGCGATGGTCATGCCCTCGATCAGGTTGAAGGGGTCGCCCTCCATCATGATCCGGTCTGCGAAGGTGCCGGAATCGCCTTCGTCCGCGTTGCAGACCACGTATTTCCGCTCGTCCTCGGCGAGCATCACCGTGTTCCACTTGATGCCGGCCGGGAAGCCCGCGCCACCGCGACCGCGGAGGCCCGAATCCTTCACCTGGGCGACGACGTCCTTGGCGTCCATCTTCAGTGCGGCTTCGAGACCGCGATAGCCGCCATGGGCGCGGTAATCCTCGACCGAGACCGGATCGACCACGCCGCAGCGGTGGAAAGTGATACGGTGTTGACGCTTGAGGAAGGGGATTTCTTCCGGCTTGCCGAGGCGCAGCGCATGCTCGCCACCCTCATGCAGGCCGGCATTGAGCAGACCCTCGACGTCGGCCGGGGTCACCGGGCCGTAGGCGATGCGTCCCTCGGCCGTGGCCACCTCGACCATCGGCTCCAGCCAGAGCAGGCCGCGGGTGCCGGTGCGGACGATCTCGACGTCGAGACCGCGCTGCTCGGCGCCGTTGAAGATCGCGCGAGCGACACGGTTGGCGCCGAGACCCAGCGCGACGGCGTCCTGCGGAACGTAGATCTTGATGCTCATGCCCGCGACTCCTTCAGCGCGGCTTCGAGGCCGTCGGCGGTGAGACGCGCGAGGGGCTCCTCGCCGATCATCGCGGCGGGGCCGTTGGCGCAGAGGCCAAGGCAGTAGACCGGCTCCACGGTGACGTCGCCGTCAGAGGTGGTGCCATGCCAGTCGACACCCAGACGTTGCAGGATTTCGCCATGCAGCTTGTCCGAGCCCATCGCCTGGCAGGCTTCGGCGCGGCACAGCTTCACCTGGTGACGGCCGGCCGGCGCCTTGCGGAAGTCGTGATAGAAGGTGATGCAGCCGAAGACCTCGGCCTTCGACAGGTTCAGCGCATCGGCGATCAGCGGCACAGCCGCCTCGTCGACGTAACCGAACTCTTCCTGCAGAGCGTGCAGGATCGGGAGCGTCGCACCTTCGAGATGCTTGTGCTCGGCGACGATCCCAGCGGCGCGGTCAGCGCTCCAAGGCTCGGGACTTGCCATGCTTTCCAACCCAAATTGGTCTTGTTCTAAAAGCCAATTGAACAGGAAAGGCGATATAATTCAATCAAGCGGACCCGTCATTCGACAAAGGAATCCTGTCAAGCACGGTCGGTCTGCGGGAGGCGGGTGGCTTCCAGGCCCGGCATGAGGTGCATGACCGAGCGGGCATATTCGTATTTCGCCACCGCGATGCCGTTGGTCCAGTCCGGCAGCGGCACGGCCATCAGCTCGGTGATGTCGAGGCCGCGCTCGAAGCCGTCGCCGATCTGCGCCTCGATGGTGTCGAGCCAGCGCTGGGTCTGCTCGATGCCGCGCGCGCCCGGCTCCACAGGGCCGTGCCCCGGTACGAGCAGCTTGTGGCCGATCCCCTTCAGCCGCTCCAAGGAGCTGCGCCAGGTGTCGATCTTGGCATCAGGCGTGGTCGCGGCGCGATCGAGGAAGACCAAGTCCCCAGGGAAGAGCAGCCCTGTGCTCTCTTCATAGAGGCAGAGGTCCTCGCTGGTATGGCCGGCGAGCGGCATCAGCCGGAAGCTGCGATTTCCTACCGCCTCGACGCCCTCGCTCACCTCGCGGCCGGGCTGGGGGACGTCGGTCCCGCGCATCCAGTCGCCGGCGACCCGGTACATCGCGTTGGTGAGGTCGTTGCCGATCGTCTTGAGGTCGGCGGTGAGCGTCTTGCCCGCCGACACGGTGCCGCTGTCGAAGGCGGTGGCGCCGAGCACGTGGTCGGTATGGTAATGCGTCAGGTAGACGCGCACGACCGGCTTGCCGGTGAGTTCGACCGCCTTGGCCTTCAGCGCCTCGCCGTAGCGGTGCGAGGGGCCGGCATCGATCAGCACCGTGCCCTCGCTCGTGTCGAAGATGGTGATGTTGGCGATGGCGCCGCCATTCTTGGCGGTGATCGGCTCGGGCAGGCCGTAGATCGTCCAGACGCCGGGCGCGATCACGACCGGGTTCAGGGCGTATTTGAGCACGGCCGCCTCGGCCGCCCCCGGAATCACGGGCAGCGTCGCCGCGGCGAGGCCGAGGGCGAGCCATTCGCGGCGATTGATGCCGGACATGAGCGATCCTGCTGTCGTCGAGGTCATAGCCGGCCCTCCCGCATGCGTGGAGCCGCGGCCGGAATCGGGACGGTGGCCTTGAAGTCACCGCCGTTGTTGTCGCGCGCCGCGACCTTCAGGACCTGGCCGTCCTTCGGGATCTCGGGAAGCAGCGTCAGGGTCGGGTTGGCCGCGATCGCCTCGCTGAGCTGCAGCTTGGCCAGCGGCGCGCCGCTGGCATCGGTCACGTTCAGGGTCTCGATGAAGAAAGCCGGGATGTTGGCGATCATGCCGTTATCCATCGGGTGGAGCAGGCGCATCCGCACGCGGGCACCGCCATCCGCCTCGCGCCAGGCGCGTGCGCGGATCTCGCCGACATGCTCCCAATCGATCTTGGCGATGACCGCCGGCGGCACCGAGCAGCCGCCGCCGGCCGCATCGAGATAGCGGCCGCCGACATACCAGGTGTCGCCCTGGCGCGCGGCGGCTCGGACCGGCGTGCCCTGCTCGATCTTCTGGCGATAGACCACAAAGGGCTGTGCCGCGATCGGCTCCATGCGCAGGGGCTGCGGGAAGGGATGCAGGTCGACGATGACCAGGATCTCGTCGACCTGGCCGAGAGCGCGGGCATCGATGGTGATCGGAACCTGGGTCTGGTTCTCGGTGACCGGCGGCAGGATTACCTGCACGCGATCGTCGAACACCACCGTGCGCCCGGAGAGGTAGCGCTTGGAGAGATCGTTCCACATCGGCGAATCGAGGGGGTCGCGCGTCGTGGTCTCCGCCGCCACGGCCGTGGCCGGGGAGGGCGATTTCCGGAATGGGACCATCATGGCGGCGTCACCTCGTCCATTCTCTTCTCGGTCGGGCGCCCGTCATCGCGCGTCTTGGCCCGGCCAACCTGCATCATGCTGCGACAACCGTTGCGCGTCATCCAACCCATTGGTCGATGATGGTGCAGTCGCGCATCGTCTCTACCAACTGATCGGTAGACGTGCGAGCCGGTGCCGGCAAGGAATTTTACTTCCGGTTTGCGTCCTCATGCGAGCCGGCCTCAATGGCCCGCCAGCGCCGGGACCGGCGTCGGCGTGGCTTCGATCAGGGCTCGGTCGGCGTCGTTCCAGCCGTCGCTGCCATCGGCGTACCAGTAGACGCGGCTGTAGCCGAGTTCCGAGGCCCGCTTCACCGCGTTCCAGGACATCCAGCAATCGGCCTTGCAGAAGATGATCAGTGGTTGCGCCTTGTTGCCTTTCGTGAGCCGGCTCAATGCATCGCTGAAATAGGCGGCGAGCCGCGGTTCGACTTGGCCTGTGCCGGTATTGGGAAGCCAGGTCGCGCCGGGAAGGGTCTCGTGCTTGTCGACCATGCGCCATCCGCCGGTGGCCGGATCGTAGCCGCCGCGCTGGGGCATCACGTCGACGAGGATCGCGCCCTTTTTCGTGAGCGCGTCGACCTCCGGAGTCTCGACCCGCTTGCCACCCTGCACGGGCAGATTCACCGGCGAGCGGTAGTTCTGCATCCGGTAGCCGGTAGTCTCGTCGTTGTCGAAGGCGCTCAACTCCGTTCCGGCCCCGAGCAATGTGAGGCAGGCGATGCCGATGGCGGCGGCGAGCAGGCGCGATCTCATCAACTACCCCGGCGTCTGGGTCGGGCCTCGTCCGCCGAGCATCCGCCCGAGTGTGGCGTCACCCGCGCGGGTTTGATGCAGCAGGGCCGCGGCGACGTGAAGGGCGATCGCGCCGGCGAGCACGAAGGCCATCTTGTCATGAATGGTGGAACTCGCCGCGTAAAGCAGCTCCTGCTTGGTCTCGAAGAGCTTGGGGATGACGGGGAGCCCGAAGACGGTGACCGGCCGCGCATAGGCGAGGGAGCGCAGGATGCCGGAGATCGGCATCAGCAGCGTCGCCGCGATCAGGCAGGCGTGGAGCGTGATCGCGCTGCGGCGCTCCCAGCGGCGATGCGGTCCGGCGGGCTCGGGAAAGCCTTCGCGCCAGCGCCAGGCAACGCGCGCCAGCGCCAGCGCGAAGACCAGCATTCCGAAGGATTTGTGGATCTGGACGTAGGGCGCCTTCCCGGCACCGGACGGCAGCGTCTGAAGCCAGAAGCCGTAGCCGAGGAGGCCGAGTACGCCGAGCCCGACCAGCCAGTGCAGCAGGAGTGTCGGCGCGCTCAGGCGCATCCCCCCGTTCCTCGGCTCGGCGATGTCAGGGCCGCTCGCGCTGATGCTCATCCTGCTCCACCGGTCTCATGTGATGGAGGTGCCGGAACTCGCGCTTCTCCGTCACCATGGTGCAGTCACGCTCGTCCTCGGTGTCGGGGCAGAGGATCTCGACGCCGTCCGGGTAGTGCGTGACGTTCTCACAGGTCGCGAAGAACCGGTCCCTCCCGTCCTTCTCCGAGATCTCGAGCCCGCTGGTCCCGCATTCGGTCTTCAGCAGGAGCATCCGCCGGATCTGGTACTCCTTGACGGTGGCCCGCGCGGTGATCGGCCACGTGACCGCGAGCAGAAGGCCCGCGATCACCGGAAGCGTGCGATCGAAGGGGCCGCCGCTCAATTGACCTTCGCCGCCAGGGCGGGATCCTTCTGGGCCTCGCTTTCGATGTAGGTGCGGATCGCCCAGATGGCTTCCTGGCTCAGGATCTCGCCGAAGGGAGGCATCCGGTAGCGGCCGTCGCGCTGGGCGCCGCCGCGGACGCGGGTCAGGAAGTAGGTGTCGGTCGCCTCGCTCTTCTCGAGCTCGCGCAGGTCGGGCGCCATGCCGCCGGACTTGGCATCGAGGCCATGGCAGCGAGCGCAGTTCTTGTTGTAGCCCGAGGCGCCGATCTCGATCGCCTTCGGATTGCCCTCGTAGGGGTTCTTCTCGCGGTCGGTGTCGCCGAGAGACTCGAGACCCGTCGTGTCGATCGGCGAGGGGGCGCCGTCGCCATGGGCGTGGACGAGGGCCGGGGCCGCCATCAGCAGCGGTGCGCCGATGAGAAGCACCTTCAGAAGTTTGGACATGGTCGCTACCCTTCTTCTTGTTGGGAAGATCGTCGGGATGGTCAGCTCATCGGGTCGAGCCAGATGCGCCAGGATTCGGAGCCGCTGACCTGGAGCGAATAGGTGCCGGGCTTCTCGATGACGTAGGTCGAGGTGCCGCCGCCCCCGATGTGAAGGTTCTGGACGATGCCGCCTCGTCCATCCTTGAGGTACATGACGAAGATCGGCCCATCGCTCTCGTAGCGAAGCACGGTGGGCGCGGTGACCTCGAAGTTCTCGGTCTGGGCCGTCAAGCGCCCCTGCCAGCGCGGCGGCGAGAGCAGGTTGGTGAGCTTGTCGTAACAGCGCAGCCGCTCGTGCTCGTCTTCGAGCGCCCGGCATTTGGCGAAGCCGTGCCGGATGGTGTTGTCGGCCCCGGGATCGGTGGCGAATGCAGGGCCGGCTAACACGGTGACGAGACCCAGCAGCGAAACCGTGACGGTTCCCCTCACTGGGCTGCCTTCTCGTCGCTCTCGTCGTGCTGCGGCGCGGGCGCCTCCGGGTAGAGTTCCCAGACCGGCTTATCGCTCTGCCAGTGGACCGGGCAGCCCTTGCAATCCGGCATCCAGGCATCCTGGAAGATCGCGAACCGGATCTTGGCGCCGTCCATCACGGCACCTTTCAGGTTCGCCTCGTAGAACTTGGCTTCCTGCATGTCCGTGTTGACAAACTTGGCACCGACGAACTGGGCGCGCTTGGCCTGGACCATCTCCAGGTCCGCGACCGTGAAGTCCGAGCCGCTGAAGTCGCCTCCGGCGATGCGGGCATGATCGAAATTCGCGCCGACGAAAGAGGCGTTCGTCGCCTTCACGCCCTGCATGAAGGCGATCTGGAGCTGGGCGCCGCCGAGATTCGCCCCGTCGAGGCGGCTGCCCCTCAGGTTCGCGCCGCGCAGGTCGGCCCGGGCGAGGTTGGCGCCGGTGAGGTCTGCCCCACCGAGATCGGCATTCTTGAGGTCCGCGTGGCGGAGATCGGCGCCTGGGCACTTCGCCTTCGGGCCGATGGTGCAGCCGTTGATCACCCAGGGATCGGGCCGTTCTTCCTTGTTGTTGATGACGTTCTGCGCGACGGCCGGAAACGGGGCGGCGATGGCGAGGCAGAGGCTGGCGATCAGAAACGCGCGGGATGAGGTGCGGCGACGGGCCGACATGGGTCAGCTCCTGAATGGTGACGCGAAAGACAAGGGTCCGGACCCGTTCGAACTCTCCCGAATGTCGACCGCCCGGACGGCGAAGCCCGGGGATGCGTGCAGCATCCCCGGGCTCGTTTTCACGCGCTCACTCGGCGGAAGCCGTGTCGCTCGGCAGTTCGAACACCCAGAACGAGCCGCCCTGAGAGACGAGCTTGGTCTGGTCGGCCATGTCGCCGCCCCACAGCGGCACGGCGCCGCCGTAGCCGGACGAGATGCCGACGTACTGCTTGCCGTCCATCTCCCAGGTCGTCGGAACCGAGACCACGCCGGAGCCGGTCTGGAAGGCCCAGAGCTCCTTGCCGTTCTTGGCGTCGAAGGCCTTGAAGAAGCCGTCCGAGGTGCCCTGGAAGACCAGGCCGCCCTTGGTGGTCATCGAGCCGCCCCAGAGCGGCATGTGCTCGAGGTGCTCCCAGACGATCTTGCCGGTCTTCGGGTCGAGGGCGCGCAGGGCACCGACGTGGGTGTCGAACTTGCGGTGGATGCGGAAGCCCTGACCGAGATAGGCCGAACCCGCCTTATAGGTGACGTTCTCGGTCCAGTAGTCTTCCTTCCAGTCGTTCGACGGGATGTAGAACAGGCCCGTCTGCTGGGAGTAGGACATCGGCGACCAGTTCTTGCCGCCGAGGAAGTTCGGCGTCACCTCGATCGACTTGCCCTTGGTCTGGCCCTCTTCCGGCATCGGCGGACGCTGGCCCTCGTTCTCGATCGGACGGCCGGTCTTCAGGTCGAAACCCTTGGCCCAGCTGATGTCCTTCACGAAGGGGTAGGCGGCAACGAGCGAGGTCGGCTTGTTGATTTGGCCGTCACGGGCGGTGAGCTTGTCCGTGTCGGTCAGGAAGAAGAAGCCGTTGCGGTCGGCGTGCGCGCCGAGACGCACTTTCTTGCCGTCCTTCTCCATGTCGAAGAGGATGATCTCGTTGTTACCCGAGAAGTCCCAGGCGTCGTTCGGGGTGTGCTGGAAGAAGCCCACCGGCTCGCCCGTCGACGGCTCGATATAGACCTGACCCGAGGTGTAGAGGCTGTCGCCCGGGGACCGGTAGTGGGTGTTCCACGGAGCCGGGTTGCCGGTACCGATGATGAAGGTGTTGGTCTTCTCGTCGTAGACGCCGGTCTGCCAGGGAGCGCCGCCGCCGTGGTGCCAGGCCTCGACCTTCTTGCCGTCCTTCTCGGGCCAGGACGGAGCCTTGGCATCGCCCGTCGTCACGGAGTCCTTGCCGTTGAGGCGACCCATATGGCCCTCGACGAGGGGGCGCATCCAGATCTCTTCGCCGGTCTCGGGATCGCGGCCGTAGAGCTTGCCGACGGCGCCGAACTCGTCGCCCGAATTGCCGTGGATCAAGAAGACTTTGCCAGTCTTCTTGTCCTTGATGATGTTCGGAGCGCCGGAATACGCGTAGCCGGCGGAGTGATCGTCGAACTTCTTGCTCCAGACCACCTTACCGGTCTTGGCATCGAGCGCGTACATCGAGGCATCGAGCGTCCCGAAATAGATCTTGCCGTTGTAGATCGCAGCGCCGCGGCTGACGACGTCGCAGCAGGGGCGGATGTCGTCGGGAAGACGGGCGGCGAAGCCCCAGATCTTCTTGCCGGTCTTGGCGTCGAGGGCGAAGATGCGCGAGTAGGACGCCGTGATGTAGATGATCCCGTCATGGACCAGCGCTTGGCCTTCCTGGCCGCGCTGCTTCTCGTCTCCGAACGAGAACGACCATTTCGGCTTCAGCAGGCCGACGTTCTTGGTGTTGACCTTGTCGAGGTTCGAATAGCGCTGGGCCTTGATGCCCATGCCGTACATCAGGATGTCCTTGTCGGTCTCCTGATCGTGGAGGATGTCCTCCCAGGTGACGTTGCTGGCCGATGCCTTCTGGGCCGTCTCGGCAGCAGTCGGACCCGCCAGCAGCAGGCCGGACAGGATCAGCGACGACGCGGTCGCAAGCATCAGCGTCCGGGGCAGATGCCCCGCGTTCTTCCTGGCCATGCGTTTCTCCCTCCCGGTCTTGATCACGAGGTCGGACCGGCTGTTGGCGTTGAGATGTTCGCGTCGATGGTTCGACGTCGCAGTCTTGGATCGTCGTGCTTCACCGCCAGCGTTGCGGCTCACACCTGGACCGCCATTCGGAGCGGCCTCGACGCAACCTATGACGGAAGATCAGGCAACCGCATCCTAACTTTTGGCTATAACGCTTATTGTGCTCTTATGAACGGGAACATTGCGCAATGCTAATTGCCAGCAGTCAATGTTCGCGAGACTTGTTGTAAATAAGCGATTTGTTAAAGCCGAAAGACTTGACGGCGTTCGTGCCGCTCGAACTATTTTATGCCGCGCTGCTGATACCGACCGATGGACCGGTCCGTTCCGTGCCGAGGCGATCGGAACCGTCGACCAGGGAGCATCCCGTGCACTTCATCCTCGTCGACGATCATCCGCTGTTCCGCGAGGCGCTGCGCAGCATGATCCGCCTCGGCCTTCCTCACGCGAGGATCGACGAGGCCGACTCGATTCAGGCGGCCAAGACCGTCCTCGGCGACCGGCCGGCCGTCGACCTGATCATGCTCGACCTGTCGATGACGGGCGTGACGGGCTTTGACGGGCTCATGTCCCTGCGCATCGCCTATCCGCGCATCCCGATCGTGGTGGTCTCGGCGCTGGACGAGCCCCGGATCGTGCGCGAGGCGCTGCAGCTCGGCGCCGCCGGCTTCGTCCCGAAATCGTCCGGCAAGTCGGTCTACATGCAGGCGATCCAGGAGATCGTCAGCGGCTCGATCTTCGTGCCCGCCTCGGTGAATTTGAGCATGGATCGCACCGATCCACGCCGGCACGAGGCTCCGCCCGCCGCCGAGCGGATACGCACTCTGACGCCGGCCCAGATGAACGTCCTGACCCTGATCAAGCGGGGCAAGATCAACAAGCAGATCGCCTACGAACTCGGAATCGGCGACTCGATGGTGAAGGCGCATGTCTCCGAGATCATGCGCAAGCTCGGCGTGAGCAACCGGACCCAGGTCGCGATCTGCGCCTCCTCGCTCGACTTCGACCGCGTCGGCCTCTGACGGCGCGCTCCGTCCTCGGCGATCGCCCGGCGACGGCTTTTCTTTACGGTTCTCCCCGCAGTATCGCGACCGCACGCCACGGCCCTCGAGGGGTGCCGCGCGGCCGCGACGGCCGCGTCCGGGAACCGAGACGGCATGAGCCAAGGGCCCGTTCCCCCCCCCGACGACCACGGCGTCGCCGACTGGCCCGAGGGCTCCGCGCCGGCGCCCCTGCCCGATTCCCTGCCGGATGGTCGCCCTTGGCCATTGATCGCCGTCACGGTCGTCCGGGACGATGGCGGTGCCGCCCTCGCGGCGACGCTCGCCTCGCTCGACGGCCAGGCCTATCCACGGCTTCATCATGACGCCCGCGAGGTTGCCGCGGCCGAGACCGATCCCGCGGATCGGATCGATGCGGATTACCGGCTCTGGCTGCGGGCGGGCGACCTGCTGGCACCGGGGGCGCTCTCGGCGCTCTGCCTGGAGGCGGAGCTGTCGGGCGCGGGCGCGGTAGCTGGCCTGCGCGTGTTGTTCGCGGGCGAAGTCCACGGTCTGGACTTGCTCGGCGCGCCGGGCGTCGCGTCGTGCGGGGAGGGGGAGCCGTTCGACTGCGGCGACATCCTGGTCTCGCGCGAATCCCTCGGCCATCTCGGACTCCTCGCGAGCTCCGCTCCACCAGCCTCGGAGAGCCTCTGGTCTCGCCTGGCCGCGGCCGGAGTCCGGACGTCGCGGATCGGGCGCCCGGTGCTGCTTCGGCGCGAGCCGGCGGGCGGCCCTCCGCCATCCGGGCTGTCCGTCGCGTCGCTGACCGATCTTGGCCATGGCGGCGGCGCCGGCATCGCCCATCGCCGCCTCGGCGAGGCGCTTGAACTGGCCGGTCACCGGATCGCGCATCTCAGGCTGGCCGACGAATCGCCCCCGGCCGCGGCCGAGTGGAGCGACCGTTTTTCGCGCACCGAAGCGGCGATCGTGTCCGGCAGTTACGACCTCGTGCTCGCGGGCAACCTCCACGGGGCGACGCGGGGCGGAGGCTTCGTCGGACGCCTGGCCGCCGCGCTGCCGACGGCGATTGCCCTGCACGATCTCTTCCCGCTGACCGGGCGGTGCGCGCATCCCAAGGATTGCCCGGTGATCGCGAGCGGCTGTGACGCGCGCTGCCCGACGCCCACCGAATATCCGCAACTCGCCCCGGGCCGCATCGCCGGCGCCTTCGCTGCGAAGCGGCAGGCCCTCGCCGCGCCGCTGCTCCTCGCCAATTCGGACTGGACCGAGAGCCGTGCCCGGGCGCTCGCGCCCGCGGGCACGGCCATCGCCCCGATCCGGCTGGCCTTTCCCACCGGCGTGTTTCGCCCACGCGACCGGGCGGCGCTGCGCCGCGAGCTCGGGTTGCCGGAGCACGACGTCCTCGTGCTGTTCGCCGCGGTGATCGCCGATGCGCCGGACAAGGGTTTCGACGACCTCGTCGCCACGATCGCGCAGGTGGCGCGACCGGGTGTGGGCTTCGTCGCGGTCGGCCGCCTCGACGATCCCGGCGTGTTCGGGCTTCCCGGCCTGCATGTGCCCGGCCTGATCGGCGACGAGGAGACGCTGGCGCAATGGTACGGGGCCTGCGACGTCTACCTCACCGCGAGCCGGCTCGAGACCCTCGGCCAGACCCCGATCGAGGCAGGCCTGTGCGGCACGCCAACGGTGGCCTACCGGTCCACAGGCCTGACCTCGGCGGTGATCGATGGCGTCACCGGCCTCCTCGTCGAGCCGCGCGAGGACGCGCTGGCGGAAGGCCTGGACCGGCTGATCGCCGATGCGGCCCTACGGCGGCGGCTCGGCGCCTTCGCCCGCATCGTGCTGGAGAGCCGTTTCAGCCACGCCGCCGCCGCCGTGTCGCTGAACGACGCCCTCGCCGGCTGGCCGGGAATGCCGGGCATGGCGCCGGAAACAAGGCTGCGCTTCCGCCCCGAGATGCTCCGGCATTTCGCCTTCGCCAGGGATCGGCAGGCCGGAGCGCGCGGCCTCGTCGCCGTTCCCTCGCGGCCAGCGGTCCGCCTGCTGCGCCGGGCGAAGCAGGCTGTGCTCGGCCGCGGCATGCCGCTCTGGATGCGCCGGGCACTCTACGCCGCTGCCCTGCTCCGCCGTAGGGTCTCCCGATGACAGCCCCCGCCCCGCGCCGCCTCTACATCGACCAGACCAACATCCGCGGGCCCGTCACCGGAATCGAGCGCGTCGCCCTCGACCTGTTCGCCCCCGAGCGTCTGGCGCCGCACGAGGTTCGCCTGTTGCGCTCCCCGAATCTCCCCCGGATGATCCTCGATCAGCACTTGGCCCTGCCTGCGCGCGGGCTCGCCGACTCGTCGGCGCTGTTCCTGTTTCCCGGCTTCCCGCCGGGACCGCTCGCCCTGGCGCTCGGCCGGCGCTGCGTGACCTACATCCACGACACCTTCCTGGTGACGCGGCCGCAGGATCTGAACTGGCGGGCGCGTGCCTACATGGCGCCGAGCTTCGCCCTGGCCGCGCGGTTCGGGCGGACCTTCCTCGTCAACTCCCGCACCACCGGCGAGGACCTGCGCAGGCTGTGCCGGCGCGATGCGCTGGTGGCGCTGCTGCGGCCGGCGGTGCGCGACGTGTTCGGCCTCGGCGATCTCGCAGGGCCGGCCGCCTTTCGGCCGGGCGAGCCCCTGCGGCTGCTGGCAATCGGCACGATCGAGCCGCGCAAGAATTACCCGTCCGCCGTCGCGATCGCCGCCGCGCTCAACGCGGCTGGCATTCCTGCCGAGTTGCACCTCGTCGGCCGGGTCGGCTGGGGCCAGTACGCCTTCCTCGACGCGCCGCCGCCCTTCCTCACCCTGCACGGATATCTCGACGATACCGGGCTGCGCAGCCTGGCGCGACGCTGCCACCTTCTGCTCTCGACGGCGAAGGCGGAAGGGCTCGGCCTGCCGCTCCTCGAGGTGCAGCACGGCGGCCTGCCGGTGGCGGCGCCTGCCGCGCCGGTCTTCTCCGAGGTGCTCGGCTCCTCGGGCCTGTTCATCGATCCTGAAAAACCCGAGGACGCGGCCCGGGCGCTTCTCGACGTCGCCCGCTCGGGCCGCCTCGCGCAGGCCGCTGCGGCCTCCCGCGACAACGTCGCCCGTTGGAACGGCCTCGCGGCCCGGGATTTCGCCCGGTTCCGCGCCTTTCTGGATCAGGGCGCTACTGCCTATGGCGACCCGGAGGCCGTCGTCCCCGCAGCGTGACGGCGCGGTCCCAGGACCGAAATGCGCGTCCACATGGCGCAACGTATTAACTACGTACCCAATGTACAGCCAAGGGCAGCCGGACGTGAAACCTGGCTTGTTTCAGGCTGGCACACATGAGACGGCAAGATCGGGCCTCTTCCAGTGCCGAATATGGTTAACGTTATTTTACCGGGACTCTAAAGCACTCGCTGACATCGCGGTGAGGCCACATTAGCGTGGATATGTCCCGTCTCAGTGCGAAGATCGTCTTGGCATCGGCGTTGCGCATGGTTTCCCATTCATTACCGGACCGTGCCGCGTCGGCACAGATGGTGATGAGCCGAGACCAACGCCGACCCGCCGGCGGTCCCCGTGACCGACCGGTGGCTGTCGAACCGAGGCAAGAGTGAAATGTTCGATTTCGCCAGTCCCCTGCGCGGCGAGCCGGTGAGGATGGTGATGGCCGAGCCGGCCGCGCCCAGCCTCAGCCTGTCCGCTGCCGCGCGGCGCCTGTGGCGCGGGTCGGGCTTCATCGTGCTGGGCGGCCTCTTCATGGTGGCGACGACCGTCGCCATCCTCGGCATGCTCACTCCGTCCTACGTCTCGAGCATCCAGATCCTGATCGACCCGTCAGACCTGCGCAGCGTCGACAACGACGTCACCGTGCGTTCGCCCCAATCCGATGCCGGCGTCTCGCTCGCCGAGAGCCAGACCAAGGTGATCCAGTCTGACAGCGTCCTGCGCCGCGTCGTGACCAAGCTTGGTCTCGACCACGACGACGAATTCATGAAGCCGGACTCGACCAATCCGGTCGTTGAATTCCTGAAGAATGCGCTCGGGATGATGCCTCCCCCGGCGAGCCGCGATCCGGTCAACATGGCGCTCGACACCTTGCGCCAGAATGTCCTGGTGCGCCGGCCAGAGCGGACCTTCGTCATCGACGTCCAGGCGAAATCCAAGGATCCGCAGAAGGCCGCCACCATCGCCAACGCCATCGGCGAGGCCTATTTCGCGGAGGAGGCCAATGCCCGCACCGAGGCCGCCAAGCGCGTCTCGGACTCGCTCACCTCGCGCCTGACCACGCTGCGCGAGGCGTTGGAGGAGGCCGAGGGCAAGGTCGCGACCTATCGTGCGACCAACAAGCTGGCCACCTCCACCGGACGGCCGTTCAGCGACCAGCAGCTCGGCGACCTCAATCAACAGCTCGTCACGGCCTCGATCCGCACGGCCGAGGCGCGCTCCCGGCTCGACCAGGCCAAGAAGATGACCTCCAGCGATGCCGGCACGGCGCTGCCGGAAATGCTGCAATCGCTGGAGATGCAGGCCCTGCGTCAGCAATATGCGACGCTGTCGCGCAACACTGCGGAACTCGCGACCCGTCTCGGCTCTCGCCATCCGGCCATGACCGAGATGGAGGCTCAGCAGCGCGACCTGCAGCGGCTGATCCAGGTCGAGAAGACCCGGATCATCGAGTCGACGCGCAAGGATTACGATCGCGCCGCGGCGAGCGAGGCTGCGATCCATAAGAACATCGACCAGGTGAAGACCGATCTCTCGAAGACCGACCGCGCCAGCGTCGGCCTGCGCGAACTGGAGCGTGCCGCTGATTCCCGCCGCAGCGTCTACGAGGCCTTCCTGAAGCGCTCGCGCGAGGCCGGCGAGCAGGAGCGGCTCAACAACACCAACGTGCGCATCATCTCGACCGCGACGCCGGCCCGCATCCGCGCCTGGCCGCCCTCGCCGCGGATCGCCCTGCCGATCGCCCTGATGATCGGCCTGATGCTGGGTGCGGCGATCGCCCTGATGCTCGGGGCCGACAGCGACCGCAAGCGTGCCCGCAAGGCCCGGCGCCCGACCCAGGACGCACGCAGCCTGAGGGCAGTCGATGCGTGAGCCGACGCCCTCACTCGGTCGCGACGAGACCGTGATGGCGCGCGGCCTCGGCCACCGTCATCACCGGGACGCCGTGCTCGGCGAGCACGTTCAGCGTCTCGTCGAGCAGGCGCGGCGTGACGCCCATCGCCGTCGGCTCGTCCGCGACGTCGTGCGCATACAGGATCAGCCAGCCCCGGTGCGCCACCGTCCTGCGCACGATCCGGCTCAGCCGGTCGCGATCCATCACGGAGTCGAACAGGCCGTAGGCGCCGAGCATGGCCGGGTCGACGCGGCCGGTATTCGGATGCTCGTAAATCGTCCGGCAGGTGTCGAAGCGCCGGCCGAGCATGCGCTTCTGGATCAGGCCGACATCGCCGAACGGGTAGCAGAAATTACGCGGCGTCCGGCCGCAGATCTCGGCGATCATGGCGCTGGACACCTCGCATTCCCGCAGGAGGTCGAGGCCGCGCAGCGACTGCACGTTGACGTGCCGGGCGGTGTGGCAGCCGATCTCGTGGCCGGCCTCCGACAAGTCGCGGATACGCGCGCGGTCGGCGACGCGCCAGTAGCGGTCCTGGCGCCCGCACAGAGCGGTGGCGACAAAGTAGGTCGCGCGGGTGTCGTGCCGATCGAGGATCGCGGCGCCCGTCGTGGCCGCGCTCTCGGGCACGTCATCGAAGGTGATGCTGGCGACCGGGCCATCTCCGCGAAGGGTCTGGCGTTGCCCGGGGACGGCACGGGCGAGAAGCCGCCAGAGCTGCCGGTCGCGGCCACCCGACCAGCCTCGTTCGACCGCGCCCATCGGCTTGCCGTTCAGAGCCCGCTGATCCACGTCGCGTTCAACGCGCCGCCGGAGACGGGATGGCCGCGGTCCAATGCCGTTTCCTCGGGATCGTCAACATGAGTGTTCGCCTGTTCGGGACGACGTTCACCACGGCGAGCGCCGACGAGGTGCTCGCCGCCGCGGCCGCGCTGCCGCGCACGTGTCCCCGTCTCATCGTCACGGCCAATGTGGACCACGTCGTCATCCTGGCCGAAAACGCAGCGTTTCGAAAGGCCTATGACGGGGCTGCAATGCGCACCCTGGACGGCATGCCGCTGGTGTGGCTGGCCCGGATCACCGGAGCGCGCAACGTTCGCCGCATCACCGGCCACGAGCTGATCGCAGCCGCCCTGACCGCCCCTCAGCCGAGCGAGCGCCGGGTCTTCCTGATCGGGTCGAGCGATCTCGTCGGCACGCGGGCCGCCGCCGCCTTCACAGCCGCCGGACTGGCTCCCGAAGCCATCGCCAACGCGACGCCGCCCTTCGGGTTCGAGGGGGACGAGGTCTATTCGCGACGCCTGGCGGCCGAGATCCGCGCGCACGGGACGACCTTGCTCATCCTGGGCGTCGGCGCGCCGAAATCCGAGATCTGGGTCGACCGCTACGGGCCGCTCCTGGGCGATCCGGTGACGCTGGCCGTCGGCGAAGCCTTGAACGTCGCGACGGGCCTGGTGCCACGCGCGCCGGTCCTGATGCAGCGGCTGGGCCTCGAATGGTTCTTCCGGTTCCTGCACGCGCCGCGCCGGCTGTTTTCGCGCTACTTCCTGCGCTCGTGGCGCTTCCTCAGAATCGTCGCCGCCTCGCGCGGCCGCGACAGCCTCGATTCGGCCCTGGGGCGGCACCGCCGCACCTCGTCCTGGTCCCCGGCAGCCTTCATTCGCGCCAGGGGGGCGCCGCTGCCGGTCAGGCCGAAGTAACGAGTTCGGGCCGGGCGACGACGACCCGTCCGAACAGGCCCGGATGCCGCAGCCGCAGAGCGAGAACGAGCGTCAGGGTCTTCATGTCGGTGATCTCGCCGGCATCGCTCATTGCGGCGAGGGTCGAGAGCGGCATCTCGACCACCGTGATGTCCTCGCCCTCCTCGGCCAGACCGCCGCCCTCGCCGATCCTGTCGCTCTCGCGATAGGCGCCGAGGAAGAGCTGCATTCGCTCCGTCGAGATGCCCGGCATGCTCCAGACCGACGCCACCGGCTCGAGCCGCCCGAGCCGGAGGCCGGTCTCCTCGTAGGCTTCGCGGCGCGCGCCTTCCTCGGCATCGGCCTCGTCGAGCAGGCCGGCCGGCGCCTCGACCAGATCGGTGACGCCTTCGGCATAGAAGAGCGGCGCCCGGAACTGCTGGATCAGCAGGGCGACCCGGCGCTCGGGATCGTAGGGCAGCACGCAGACCGCCCGGCCATGGTCCTCGATCTCGCGGCTGCGGCGCGTGCCATCGGGCATGGTCAGGTCGGCGACGAGGACGGTGCTCCAGCCCTCGTGGACCGTGCGGGTGCCTCGGATCGAGGGGGCCATGGCGTCTCCGGTGAAGGCTGTGTTCGAGGCGCGTCCTAGGAGGCGAACCGTGCGCCAATGAGGCAACCCGGTGACCGCGGCACGAAACCTGGCCGGCTGTGGCTTTTGCTCAACGGGAGGCTGCGCGGATCACGAACCGAGTCACGGCGCCGTCCCGCTCCTGGGCCTCGACACGGGCGCCCTCCTCGCGGGCGGCGTTGGGGATGTCGATCGTGGCGAGCGGATCGGTCGCGGTCACCGTGAGCCGGCCGCCTGGCGACAGGCTGCGCAGAGCCTTGCGGGTGCGCAGGGCCGGCAGGGGGCATTTGAGGCCGGTCAGGTCGAGCGCAATCGGCGCCGCCTCTGTGATCTCGGGCATGGCCGGCCTTATCACGAAAAACCCCGCCGACCGTCTTGGTCGTCGGCGGGGCTTTTCAGGATCGCTCAGCTCGGCTCAGTAGCCGTAGGGATAGTAGCCGTAACCGTAGGCCGGATACCCGTAAGCCGGGTAGGCGTAGGCCGGACGGCGATAATAGCCGTAATCGTAGTAGCCGTAGCGCGGGGCCGAACTCGCCGCGATGGCGCCGCCGATGATGCCGAGCGCCGCGCCCGCAGCGAGGGCTCCGCCGTAGCCGCCGCGGCGATAGCCGTAATAGCCGCCCCGGCGCCAGTAGACGTGGTCAACGCTGGTATTGGCCCCTCCGACCTTGGCGGAGTTCAGCGCCGGGAGCGGCGCTGCTTGGGCTGCAGGAAGGGTCGCTGCCGTCATGCCCGCCGCGGTCAGTCCGGCAAGGGCAAAAGTGGTGAAGCGCGACATGGCGCGTGTCTCCATCGGTTGATCAAACCACCTTGACAATTCGCATGTCCCGCCCTGCGTTCCCAAGCCGTCCCCGACTGCGCAGAGCGTGTGTGGCGGCGCACGTCGCGGCTCGCGGCCGGGATCGTGGGCCGGCCTCAGAACGTGCAGGCGTCGAAGGCGGGCTCGACGGATTTCTGCCAGGGGCCGTCGTAATCGGCGAGACGGTCTTCCGCGTGGGTGCGGCCCGCAACGACAATCGCTTCGAGTGGGCGCAGGTAGACGGTCTCGTCGCGCCCGGTCCCATCGCGCCGCGCCCGCGCCTGTAGCCCGGCCCGGCTGATCGCCAGGGCCTCGGCCGCGACGGCGCCGAGGCTCTTGCCGGCGAGCGATGCGGCGAGCCCGAGCCGGGGCACCGTCGCCCGGGCGCATTCGCGATCCTCGGCGCTCCAGCCCTTCACGAGGTCCCAGGCCGCGTCGAGGGCGGTGGGATCGTAAAGCAGGCCGACCCAGAAGGCGGCCTGCGCGGCGATCATCGCCGGGTTGCCGACATCCGAGCCACGCATCTCCAAAAAGCGCTTGAGACGGACCTCCGGAAACACCGTCGAGGCATGGTTCGCCCAGTCCGAGACCGTGGCGAACTCGCCCGGCAGTTGGTCGAGCCGCCCCTGCATCAGGTTGCGGAACGAGGCGCCGGAAACGTCGTGATAGGTCTCGCCACGCTTGACGAAATACATCGGCACGTCGAGCAGCCAGTCGACGTAGCCCTCGTAACCGAACCCGTCCTCGAAGGCCTGCGGGAACATGCCGGTGCGGTCGCGGTCCGTGTCGCGCCAGATCTCGGAGCGCCGCGAGAGGAAGCCGTTGGGCCGACCGTCGGTAAAGGGCGAATTGGCGAAGAGCGCGGTCGCCACCGGCTGCAGGGCGAGCGAGACGCGCAGCTTGCGCACCATGTCGGCCTCTGACGAGAAGTCGAGATTCACCTGCACGGTCCCCGTGCGCAGCATCATGTCGTGGCCGAGGGTGCCGACCTTCGGCATGTAGCCGTGCATGATCCGGTAGCGGCTCTTTGGCATCAGCGGGGTCTCTTCCCGCGTCCATTTCGGGCTCATGCCGAGGTCGAGAAAGCCGATGCCGAGAGGGTCGGCGGCGCACATCAGGGCGTAGAGATGCGCGCGCAGCTCGCTCATGGTCTTGTGGACGTCGGGCACCGGCGCGCCAGACAGTTCGAACTGGCCGCCCGGCTCGATCGAGATGGCGCCGCCGCCGCGCGTCGAGGCCAGCCCGATGATGTTGCCGGCGTCGAGGATCGGGTCCCATCCGGTCTCGCGGCCGAAGCCTTCGAGCAGCTTCCGGATGCCGCGCTCGCCCTCGTAGGGCACTGGCGCATGGGTGTCGCGGTAGAACGGAATCGCCTCGTGCTCGGTGCCGATGGCGAACTGCTCCGGCGGTTTCTCCCCGACGGAGAACCACTCGATCAGTTCGGCCCGCTTGGTCAGCGGCGTCGTGTCGGAGGTATCGCGCGCCATGCGCAGGCTTCCCGGTCGAAACAGTCGGACGATACGGGCGAGGCGCGCGAGCCCGCAGCGTCGTGCCGCGGAGAAGACCGCGACCGGCCCGACGGAGATGTCGTGTGCTTAATCCGTTGCGCAAGCCCGGACAACGCGGCGTCGATGGCCGGCCCGGCTTGCACCCGGCGAGGGGGCGATCTACGCCGACGCCGTCCAGCAACGGGAGGCGACGATGACCCAGCGCAATCGTCACGACGATCCGGCCTGCTTTCGAGGTTACCTCTAAGCGCCGAAAATCCTTTTCCGAGCGAGAGCCGGGTCAAGACCGGCATTCGCGTCGTCCATGGCGACGTGGCGCTCGAGGAAAAGCTCGGCCGCAACGATCCCTGTCCCTGCGGCTCCACACGGAGCTTTCAAGCGCTGCTGCATGCGCTCGGGCCGGCATGACGGGGTGAACCGTCACAGCTACGTCCGCGATCGTTGAACTCAGCGCGCGTCGCCGAGCACCGCCTGCACCAGGGCGAGCACGGCGACGGCGGCGGTGTCCGCGCGCAGGATGCGCGGGCCGAGCGAGAGCGCGACCGTGGCGGGGCGGCCGGCGATGCGCTCGCGCTCGTCCGGGCTGAAGCCACCCTCGGGGCCAACCAGCACGGCGAGCGGGGGCGGGGATGCCGGGTCGGCTGCGGCCCGAAGCGCCGCCACCGGGTCGGCGACAGCGGCGTCCTCGTCGCAGAACACCAGCAGGCGGCCGGGTTCCAGGGCGTCGAGCGCCTCGGGCAGGCGGGCCGGCTCGGCGATCTCCGGGATGGCAAGGATGCCGCACTGCTCGGCCGCCTCGATCGCGTTGGCGCGGAGCCGATCGAGCTTGAGCCGCTCGCCTTGCGTGTAGCGCGTGAAGACCGGGCAGATCAGGCCGGCGCCCATCTCCACGGCCTTCTGGGCCATGTAGTCGAGCCGTCCGGTCTTAAGCGGCGCGAAGAGATAGTGAAGGTCGGCCGGCGCCGGCTGCGGCCGGGTCTGCTCGATCAACGCGAGATCGGCGCTCTTGCGGCCGTTAGGCCGGATCTCGGCGCGCCACTCGCCGTCGCGCCCGTTGAAGAGGTGGACGCGGTCGCCCTCGGCCTTGCGCAGCACGGTGAGAAGGTAGCCGGCCTGGGCTCTTTCGAGGGGCAGCACGAGGCCCGCTCGAAGGTCCGCCTCGACGTGGAGACGGGGGGCAGTGAAGTCGTAGGCGGCCATTCCGCCTCCCTCGCGTGGGGCTCGATCCGAGTCAACGCGACCGGCAGTGATGCCAAAAGATCACGCGTACCGGCTTTCGGCCGAGTCGAGCGTGTCATCCCCGTTGCGATGTCGATGACGCGATTGCCGCCACAATCCTGTGCGGAATCGGCCGTCATCACGGGCGAGAGAGCCATCCAGCAGGATCGGGTGCCGGTCCTATGGGACAGGCAGTGCCGCATTCCGAAGGGCCGAGACCCGCGGAAGCGGCAGGGGAGAGGGATACAAGGGTCATGTCGAATAGGACGTCGAACGGGCTCACGTCGTCGAAGGCCGTCCCGGCCATGCTCGGGGCCCTGGGCCTCCTGCTCGCGGCCGGCCCGGCTCTCGCGCAGCAGAGCATGTTCCAGCAGATGCCGGATACCGCTCCGGAGGCTCCCGCACCTGCAGCCGCCCCGGCGCCGGCCGCAGCGGCCCCCGCCATGTCCATGGGCATGGGCGTCCCAGCCCCGTCGCCGATGGGCTCGCCCGCGGCACGATCGGTCGGCGGACAGAGCAACGTCGATTGCAACGCGATCCAGCACACTCTGAATGAGCGTAAGGCTCTCGTCGCGAAGGCGAACGCAGCCTCGCAGTCGAAGCAGAAGATGACGCCGGCCCAGGCCTGCTCGCTGTTCGGCAAGCTCTACGCCAACGGCGTTAGCGGCGTGAAGTGGATCACCGCCAACAAGGAATGGTGCTCGATCCCCGATTCCTTCTCGACGGGCTTCAAAACCGACAACGACAAGGTCGGCGGCATCAAGACCAAGGTCTGCGGCATGGCTGCCCAGGCAACGAAGATGGAAGCCCAGGCCCGCGAAGGCGGCGGCGGCGGTGGCCTGCTCGGCGGTCCCGGCCTCTCCGGCAGTTTCAAGATGCCCCAGGGCGCGCTCTGAGCGCCTCTTCTTGAGCCGATAAAGTACCGAGTTCGTGCCCTCCGGCGAGCGCGCGGAGGCGAACCGCGGCGATCTGCCCCCCTCGGGCCAAGTCGCCGACGCGGTCGCCGGCCATTGGGCCGACCGCTGGGCGCCGCGTGGCTGGCGCCCTTACCTGAGGCTGGCACGGATCGAGCGCCCGATCGGCTGGTGGCTCCTGTTGCTGCCATGCTGGTGGTCCGCGGCGCTCGCCGCGACGGCCGACGACCGGCTGTTTCCCGATCCCCGTCACCTCCTGCTGTTCCTGATCGGCGCCATCGCGATGCGTGGGGCCGGCTCGACCTACAACGACATTGCCGACCGCGACCTCGACGGGCGCGTGGAGCGGACCCGCTCGCGCCCGCTGCCATCCGGGCAGATCGGGACACGCGCCGCCGCCGTCTTCCTGGTGGCCCAGGCCCTGGTGGGCCTCTGTGTGCTGCTGCAGTTCAACAACACGGCGAAGCTGGTGGGAATCGCCTCGCTCGTGCCGGTGGCGATCTACCCCTTCATGAAGCGCGTGATGCCGATGCCGCAGGCGGTGCTCGGCCTCGCCTTCTCCTGGGGCGCGCTGATGGGCTGGGTAGCCTTATTCGGCCGGCTCGATCCACCGGCCCTTTGGCTCTATGCCGGGACCATCGCCTGGGTGATCGGCTACGACACGATCTACGCGGTCCAGGACATTGAGGACGATGAGATTGCCGGGATCAGCTCCTCGGCACGGCTGTTCGGAAGCCGGCTCATCACTGCCGTGGGCGCGTGTTACGCCGTCGCCGTGCTGTTCATGGCCCCGGCCCTCTGGCTCGCCGGAGCGGGCCTCCTCGGCTGGCTCGGCCTGGCGCTGTTCGGGGGCCATCTCGCCCGACAGGTCCTACGGCTGGAGCCGCGCGACGGCGTCAGTGCCTTGAAACTGTTCCGCTCGAACCGGAATGCCGGCCTGATCCTGTTCGCAGGCCTCGCCGCGGATTGCCTTTGGCAGGCCCTTGCCGGGGTCTGACCCGTCTCAGGAGCGGGCGATGATCTCGTTCTCGTTGCGGTAGATCTGCGGGCGGGCCGGCAGGCGGGCGGACTTGCGGCGGACCAGGAAGCGCGGGCGGCGGCCATTGAGCAGGCCGTGGCGGCGGCGCTGGCGGGTGGTGCCGAGCGCCACCCGGCCGAGCTGGTGCGAGACCGTGCTGAGGCCGCCGCCTTCACGGATGATCATGCGCGGCAGGCCGGACTTCGCCGCGAAATCGCGCCACAGCGCAACAATGTCGTCCTCGCCGAACGGTCCGAGACGGCTGAGGACCTCGCCCTCGGCATCGACGACGAGCAGGCTGAAGCGATCCTCGCCGCCCTCGTCGGAGCCGTGGTCGGCGAAGCCGAGCACGATGCCGGCCGCCTCGCCGGGCACGATCATTGCGAGCGGGCTGGCCGAGAAAACACCGTTCACCGCGAAAGCGGCGGCGTCGACGCCGTCCTGGGCCAGGTCGTCCCGAACCGTGTTCGGACAGTCCTGATCGGAGTGCAGGAAAGTGTTCATCGTGTCGACGCCCTGTATCAGTTGGCGGCCTCTGTCGGGCCGTCCGTCATGACAAGCACAATCGCCTCGCATCTCCTCAAACTGGCTTAAGAGCGAGCGTTAAGCGATCGTGGACATGGGTGATGTGTTGGGAATGCTCAACGGATCCTTGCGATGATTGGCGCAACTCGATGCTTCCCGCATCCATGGGCCTCGATGAGCCGCGATGCGCCACCATCCTTGTGACCGCGGGCGGATGCCGCCTACAACGAGCGCCTGCTCCGCCCTCCCGCAGCGACAGCATCCGGATCGCATGGCCGAAACCGTCCTTCCCGCCGAGACGCGCGCCTACGCCGCGTCCCTTCTGCCGCGCGTCCGCGAGATCGTGCGCGAGGCATCGGGGCTCGCCAGGCCATTCTTCCGCGAGGGAGGCCAGACCCGCGCGCGCGTCTGGTCCAAGGCGGGCGGTTCTCCCGTTACCGAAGCCGACGTCGCCGTGGACACCTTCCTCAAGGCCCGTCTCGAAGACATCGAGCCGCGGGCGGCCTGGCTCTCGGAGGAGACCACCGACGATCCGGTCCGCATCGACAGCGAATGGGTCTGGATCGTCGACCCGATCGACGGCACCCGCGCCTTTGTGTCCGGCCATTTGGACTGGTCGATCGCGGTGGCGCTGCTGGTGAAGGGCGTGCCGGTAGTCGGCATCGTCTACGGGCCGGCCTTGGGCGCACTCTACGAGGCGACGGCAGGCGGCGGGGCGAGTTTGAACGGCGCGCCGATTCGCGCTTCGGCGGCGACGGGGCTCGACGGTATCCGCATCACTGGCCCCAAGCCGCTCCAGGACCGCCTGGTGCGCGGCGCAGCCCGGCTCGGCAGCCGGCCGGAGCTGACCCGGGTCGAGCGTATCCCGTCCCTGGCCCTGCGCGTCGCGCGCATCGCGGAAGGGGCGATCGATCTCGGATTGATCTCGGGGGATTCCCGGGATTGGGACCTCGCCGGCGCGGATCTCATCCTGCGCGAGGCCGGCGGGGTCGTTTGTAATCTGGATGGCGAGCCGGCGCGCTACAATCGGCCGGAGCCCCGGCACGGGGAGCTGATTGCGGCTCCCCGGGCCTTGTGCGAACCGGCTCTGGCGGCCCTCAGGGCCGCGGGCTGAAGCCGCGGCGGCTCGTCTCGGTCAGACGGATCGCGGCCGGGCTGGTGCCCAGGCGCTCGGCGAGATGCCAGCGCAACTCCCGGCTCGAATGGTAGCGATAGGACTGGTCGATCAGGTGGCTGATGTCGGACTGGGAGGCGTCGTCAAAGGCGCCCTGCTTCAGCCGCTCCACCCGGAAGGTCGCCCCGTCGGTGACGGACGAACGCCCGCTGTGGCGGGGGGTGTACTCGAACTGCATGTTTATGTTTGCTTTTCTTTCTTAGGGCCGTGTTTCTCGACTCCGTCGAGATCGACCTCGTTTCTGGTTGATTGCAATGACGTCGCGATGAACGTGGACGCCGTGACGGTCATGAGGCCCGGTGGCAAATGGCCGGGCACCGTCGCGGTCGCCGGTCCGGTGCCGGCCTGAAGGCCGGCACCGAGGGGCAGGCGTCAGAGAGCCTGGAGGTTGCCAGCGGAATCCTTGCCGCTGCGCTTGTCCTGGAGGACCTCGTAGGAGACCTTCTGGCCTTCTACGAGCGTGCGGAAGCCCGCGCGCTCAACGGCTGAGATATGCACGAAGACGTCCTTGCCGCCGTCATCGGGCTGAATGAAGCCGTAGCCCTTGGTCTCGTTGAACCACTTAACAGTACCGGTATCCACGTAGAATTCCTCGTCGTCATCTCGATGAACCATAAGCGCGCGCCTGCCCGGCGCGAGCATGTGGTCCGTGTCCGAATAGTGTGTCGGATAAGCGGGTGCCGAGGCGACTTGATGAATGCGCGCTCGGAGCGATTAAACCCGCTTCGCATGATGTAGGCGATCCGAGTGGCCACAACAAGGCGGAAAGCTCGCTTTCCGGGCTGCGACCCTGCCGGTCGCGGGGCCACGCTGCTTCCCCGGCCCTGTCGTTTTGCCCGGCGCCGGTCCATATACGGTATGGCTCAGGCAGTTAGGCATTCCATGGCGGGTATCTCGGTTTCGCTCGAAGGCGCGAACATCCAGTTGTCGTTTCAGAAAGACGATCAGTCGACCGCCGTCGTGATGGATTCCCGCGCCGCCCGCGCCCTCGTGCGCGCCGTGGGCCAGCTTCTGACCGCGATCGACGACGGCGACGAGCCTGCCCTTCCCGAGGATCTCGACGGGGAAGACGTGGCGATGCTCGACGTCACCTCCTCGGCGATCGAGGTCGGCACCGACGAGCAGGGCCAGCCCGTCGTCGCGCTGCAGGCGGGTGCCTTGCCGCCTTTCCAGCTTCGCCTGACCGACGAGGAGGCCCGCCACGTGGCCACCAGTCTCGCCGAGATCCTGGCTGCTCCCCGCGACGTGCGGACCTCTCACGGCGGCCATTGAGGTCGCGAAAAAGCCCTCGCACCGATCTGGGCACGAGGGCTTGGTTGTAGGCGTTCCGGGCGGCGTGTCAGAGCCTGATACCGGGGTCGGTCGGGCCGCCGGGCAGGTAATCCGGTTCCGAGCCCGGACCCTTCGGTTCGTCGATATCGGGATCGTCGACCGGATAGGGCGAGCGTGGCCCGGTCGGGCCGATATCGGGCAGATCGTCGGGGTCGTTGGGCGGCGGCAGGTCGCCGGGGATCTTGCCGCCGGGATTCGGCTCGGGGGTCGGCATGCCGGGATTGGCCATGGTCCGTCTCCTCGATCGATGGTGGGGGTATGACGGACCAATCCCGCGTCGGAGGCAGAGTTCCTTGGCGCGGCCGCCCCGAAATGACGCGGGAACATCGGTACGAGGCCCTGGTTGGCCGGGAAATCCACTCGATTTCCAGGAGCTGCCCATGCCTGACATCACCCAGGCCAAGATCCTCATCGTCGCCACCGACGGTTTCGAGCAGAGCGAGCTGACCGTGCCGCAATCCAAGCTCTCGCAGGCCGGCGCCACCGTGCACGTGGCCGCACCGCCATCGCGCCACTCGAAGGACGCGATCAAGGGGTGGGACAAGACGGACTGGGGCAAGAGCGTGAAGGTCGACAAGGACCTGGAGAACGTGAACCCGGCCGATTACGACGCCCTCGTGCTGCCCGGCGGCCAGATCAACCCGGACAAGCTGCGGCTCGAGCCCAAGGCGCTGGAGATCATCAAGAGCTTCCTGACCTCCGGCAAGGTCGTCGCCGCAATCTGTCATGCGCCCTGGCTCCTGATCGAAACGGGCGCGGTGAAGGGCCGCAAGCTGACCTCCTTCGGCTCCATCAAGACCGACGTGAAGAATGCCGGCGGTGAATGGGTCGACGAGCAGGTGGTGACCGATGGCGGCATCATCACCAGCCGCAATCCCGGCGACCTCGACGCATTCTGCGCCAAGATCGTCGAGGTGGTGGAGGAGGGCCGGCACGAACCGCGCCAACTCGCCGCCTGATCGTTCCGCCGCACGCTCCGAGCGCCGGTCGCCTTCGCGGGCGACTGGCGCCCTGTGCGTATGGCACAGATTGATCCGCGGGCCGCAGACGGACACAATCGGCCATCAGGATCGAGCGTGTGACCGACAACAGCCCCTTCTTCTCACCCCAGCAGCAGGCCCTCGCCCTCGCGACGCTCAACGAGCGCTCGCGCGAGATCTTTCGCCAGATCGTCGAGAGCTACCTCGTCACGGGGGAGCCGCTGGGCTCGCGCAATCTCGCGCGCACCCTACCGATGGCGCTGTCGCCCGCGTCGATCCGCAACGTGATGTCGGATCTGGAGCATTCCGGGCTGATTTTCGCCCCGCATACCTCGGCCGGCCGCCTGCCGACCGAGCAGGGCCTGCGCTTCTTCGTCGACGCGATGATGGAGCTCGGAGATGTCGGCCAGGAGGAGAAGACGCGCATCGAAGCGCAGATGCGCGCCGCTGCGTCGGGCCACACCTTCGATTCCGCGCTCGCCGAGGCGTCCAGCCTGCTCTCCGGCATTTCTCGGGGTGCCGGCGTGGTTCTGACCACCAAGGCCAACGCCCAGCTCAAGCACATCGAGTTCGTGCGCCTCGACCCCGCCCGCGCCCTCGTGGTGTTGGTCTCGACCGACGGCAGTGTCGAGAACCGCCTCGTGGACCTGCCGCCGGGCCTGCCGGCCGGCGCCCTGCAGGAAGCTTCGAACTACCTGAACGCCCGCTTGCACGGCCGCACCCTCGATATGCTGCGCAGCGAGATCGAGGCCGGGCGCCAAGCGATGAAGCGCGAGATCGACGCGCTGACCGAGCGTCTCGTCGATGCCGGCCTCGCCACGACGGTCGGTTCCTCGGAAGCGCGTCAGCTGATCGTGCGCGGCCAGGCCAACCTCCTCGACGACCTGCGCGCGGCGGAGGACCTGGAGCGCATCCGCCTGCTCTTCAACGACCTCGAGACGCAGAAGGACGTGATCGAACTCCTGTCGCGCGCCGAGGGCGGCGACGGGGTGCGGATCTTCATCGGCTCGGAGAACAAGCTGTTCTCTCTCTCCGGCTCCTCGCTGATCGCCGCGCCCTTCCGCGACGGCGACCAGAAAATCGTCGGCGTCGTCGGCGTGATCGGACCGACCCGCCTGAACTATTCGCGGATCGTGCCGATGGTCGACTATACCGCGCGGGTGGTCTCGGGGCTGCTCGAACGCGGGCGTTAGGACGCTCCTGCGACAAGCTTTCTGATCTCGCTGGCGACCCCGCCGGCCACCGGGTTGTAGACGATCATCCCGAGGTCCGGGCGGCCATCGACGGCGAAGGATGAGAATTCCAGCTCGATCGGGCCGAGGAGCGGGTGCCGCAGGCGCTTCACGCCGTCGCCGTGCGCGTGGACGTCGTTCTCCTGCCAAAGCGCCGCGAATTCGGGGCTCGCGCGCGCCAACTCGTCGACGAGGACCTGGACTTCGGAGGCCGCGCCGGCGCGGGCCGCGTCCGCCCGGAACGCGCCGACGACGAAACGCGCCAGGCCCTTCCAATCCTGCTGAGCCTCGCGGACACGCGGATCGCAGAAGACACGCCGCAGGATGTTGCGCTCGCTGAGAGGGACCTTGTCGAAATCGGTGAGCACGACCGCGGCGGCGCGGTTCCAGGCGACGACCTCCCAGGTCGCGGTCTTGATCAACGCTGGGCTGACTTCGAGCGCGTCAAGCAAGCGCTGCAGGCGGGGCTCGATACCCTGGAAAGGTGTGTAGCGAACCTCTGGAGGCCGCCCGAGGCCGAGCATGAACAGGTGCTCTCGCTCTGGCTCGGTCAGCATCAGGCCGCCGGCGATCCGGTTCAGCACGTCGGCCGAGGGCGCGCCGCCGCGTCCCTGCTCCAGCCACGTGTACCAAGTCGTGCTGATGTTCGAGCGCTGAGCGACTTCCTCTCGGCGCAGTCCGGGCGTCCGCCTGCGACCGGCAAACCCGAGAGCTGCCGGGTCGAGCTTCGCGCGCCTGTCCTTGAGATAGGCTCCAAGAAGATTCACGGCCTCTGCAGGCATCGCTCAACCTGTTAAAAATTATACCATGATAATGTCACTACTTTAACTGGATATAGGATGGGCCGATAGGGCGCTTGCGATCCATGACGGAGGACATCGCATGCGGATCTTTCTCACCGGCGCCACCGGATTCATCGGCTCGGCCATCGTGCCCGAGCTCCTGGCGGCAGGACACCAGGTTCTCGGCCTCACCCGCTCGGATGCCGGCGCACGAGCTCTCGCCGACGCCGGCGCGGAACCCCATCGCGGCGACATCGAAGACTTGGACAGCCTGCGACGGGGCGCGGCCAAGGTCGACGCCGTGATCCACACGGCCTTCGATCACGATTTCTCGAATTTCGCGGCCAATTGCGAGAAGGACAGGCGCGTCATCATGGCCATGGGCGAAGCGCTGGCGGGGAGCGACCGCCCGCTGCTGATCACCTCGGGAACCGGCATGGGCACGCCGGAGTCGGGTGGGCTCGCGACGGAAGACGTTTTCAACACAGGCCACCCGAACCCGCGTGTCGTCTCGGAGATCACCGGCGCGAGGCTCCTGGAGGGCGGCGTCAACGTCTCAGTCATGCGCCTTCCTCAGGTGCACGACACGGTCAAGCAGGGGCTGATCAGCCCGCTCATCGAGGTGACCCGGCAGAAGGGCGTCTCGGCCTATCTCGGCGAAGGCAACAATCGCTGGCCTTCCTGCCACGTCCTCGACGTCGCGCGCCTCTATCGGCTTGCCATCGAGCGGGGGGAGGCGGGAGCACGCTACCATGCCGTCGCAGAGGAGGGCGTCGCTGCCCGTGAGATCGCGGAGGTCGTTGGCCGAGGGCTGACGCTGCCAGTGGTCTCGCTTTTACCGGAAGAGGCACCGGGCCATTTCGGCTGGCTCGCGATGTTCGTCGGCCTCGACATGCCGGCATCGAGCGCGTGGACGCAGGCGACGCTCGGCTGGCAGCCGACCGGGCCCGGGCTGATCGCCGACCTCGCGGCGATGCGCTACGAGTTGCTCAACTGAGTTGTCGACTCCAAGACGGCGTTCGCGGCCGAGCTGCGAACGCCGTCTTGGTCAGGCCTCTTGCGCCTGCTTCTTCGCTTCACGACGGCGCGCGGTAAGCACCCATTCGGTGTAGCCGTTCGGCTGCTCGCGGCCCTTGAAGATCAGGTCGCAGGCCGCCTTGAAGGCCGGCCCTTCGAAGTCCGGCGCCATCGCCCGGTAGAGAGGATCGGCGGCGTTCTGGCGGTCGACGATCTTCGCCATCCGCTTCAGCGTCTCCATCACCTGTTCTTCGCTGACCACGCCGTGGTGCATCCAGTTCGCGATGTGCTGGGACGAGATGCGCAGGGTCGCCCGGTCCTCCATCAATCCGACGTCGTGGATGTCCGGAACCTTGGAGCAGCCGACGCCCTGATCGATCCAGCGCACGACGTAGCCGAGAATGCTCTGGGCGTTGTTGTCGATCTCCTGCTGGACGTCGTCGGGCGGGAAGTTCGAACTGGCGAGCGGGATCTGTAGGATCTCGGCCAGCGCCGATCGGGGCCTGCGGGCGAGCTCGGCCTGGCGGGCCGGCACGTCGATCTCGTGGTAGTGCAGCGCGTGGAGCGTTGCCGCGGTGGGCGAGGGCACCCAGGCGGTGCTGGCGCCGGCCTTCGGATGCGCGCCCTTCTGCATCAGCATGTCGGCCATGGCGTCGGGCGCCGCCCACATGCCCTTACCGATCTGCGCCCTGTCGAGCAGGCCGCAGGCGAGGCCGACATCGACGTTGTTCTCCTCGTAGCCCTTGATCCAGGCCGTCGCCTTCATGTCGTTCTTGCGGATGACGGGACCGGCTTCCATCGCGGTGTGGATCTCGTCGCCGGTGCGGTCGAGGAAGCCGGTATTGATGAACACCACCCGCTCGGCGGCCGCCCTGATGCAGGCGGCGAGGTTCACCGTGGTGCGGCGCTCCTCGTCCATGATGCCCATCTTGAGGGTGTTGGCATCGAGGCCGAGCATCGCCTCGACCCGGCCGAACAGCTCGACCGCGAAGGCCACCTCCTCCGGCCCGTGCATCTTCGGCTTGACGATGTAGACCGAACCCTTGCGGCTGTTGCGCAGGCCGGAATCGCCCTTCAAGTCGTGGATCGCGATGAGCGCCGTCACGCCGGCATCGAGCATGCCTTCGGGAATCTCGTTGCCCTCGGCGTCGAGCACCGCGTCCGTATCCATGTGGTGGCCGACGTTGCGCACCAGCATCAGCGAACGGCCGGGCACCACCACCTCGCCGCCATGCGGCGCGATGTAATGCTGATCGGGGTTGAGGCGCCGCTCCTGGGTCCGCCCGTCCTTGTTGAAGGAGGCCGTGAGGGTGCCCTTCATCAAGCCGAGCCAGTTGCGATAGACGACGACCTTGTCCTCGGCATCGACCGTCGCGACCGAGTCCTCGAGGTCCATGATCGTCGAGATCGCGGATTCGAGCAGGATGTCGGCGACGCCGGAGGCATCGAACCGGCCGATCCGATGGGTCCGGTCGATGACGACCTCGAGATGCAGGTTGTTGTGGCGCAGCAGCAGGGCCGAAGGCATGCTGGCCTTGCCGCGATAGCCGGCAAACGTCTCCGGCCGAGCCAGGGGCACCGTCTCGCCGGAATTCATGTTGCCGACCAGCGCGCCGTCCTCCACGGCATAGGTCACGACGTCGGCATGGCGGCCGCCGGCCAGCGGCACGAACCGGTCGAGATAGGCGCGGGCGCGGGTCACGACGCGGGCGCCGCGGGTGCGGTTGTAGCCCCCGCCCCGCACGGCGCCACCCTCTTCCGACACCGCGTCGGTGCCGTAGAGGGCATCGTAGAGCGAGCCCCAACGAGCGTTGGCGGCATTCAGCGCGTAGCGGGCGTTCGAGACCGGCACCACGAGCTGCGGACCGGGGATGCGGGCGATCTCGTCGTCGACGTTCTCCGTTCGGACCTGTACCGAGCCGGGATCGGGCAGTAGGTAGCCGATCTCGCGCAGGAAGGCCCCGTAGGCGGCTGCATCGAGCGGCTTGCCGGCACGCTCGCGGTGCCAGGCGTCGAGGCGCTCCTGCAAGGCGGCACGTTTGGCCAGGAGCGCGCGGTTCCTCGGTGTGAGATCTCGGACGATCGCTCCGAGGCCGCCCCAGAAGACCTCCGGTGAGATACCGGTGCCGGGAAGTGCTTCGTCGACGACGAAATCGTGAAGTTCACGCGCGACGCCGAGGCCACCAACGTTCAGACGATCCATGGTTTCGCTCGCAGCCCCGTCGAAGATCTCGGCGGCAAGGCATACCAAGCAAATTTTGAGAAGCCATCAAAGTTTTTTTGAAACAGAGCCGCAGTTCTGGCTTTTTGCATTCAAAACAGCAGGAGGATCGCAGGCCGAGCGGTAGGCGAACGAGCAATAGGCCGGCCTTTCCCGGTCATTCACCCAATTTCGTAGGCGTCCGACACCGGCATTCGACACTCCGTCCGGGTGGCTGTCGGTGACGAATGGAGCGTATCGCTG
Source organism: Methylobacterium brachythecii (assembly GCF_014196345.1). Classification (GTDB taxonomy): domain Bacteria; phylum Pseudomonadota; class Alphaproteobacteria; order Rhizobiales; family Beijerinckiaceae; genus Methylobacterium; species Methylobacterium brachythecii. Next base: position 388,769 of record NZ_JACIDN010000001.1, read on the forward strand.
CCCGGACATGCGGAACGACGAGAGGGCAGGGCCGAAGCCCCGCCCTCTCTCGCGCTTCTTCAGGTCAATCAGGCCGGAATGACGTCGATGATCTCGTAGGTGTCGGGATCGATGATCACGATGTCGTCGCCAACCAGCACGTAGTCGTAGCCCCGATAGGCCGGGACCAGGGTGAGAATGGTCGCCGGTAGCGGGTTGAGCCGCACCGAGCGCGGAATGGCCGTGCCGACGCTGACGTTGAAGTTCACGTTGGTCAGTGGACGCGCGCCCGATCTGGTGATGGTCGAGCGGAACTCGGTGCGCTGGGTCGTGCTCAGGCTCTTCGAAGCGCCTGCAGCCTGGCCGCGGCCGCCGCGCTCGCCGCCGCCAGCACGTCCGCCGCCCTCGCCGCGACCGCCCTTCTCACCGGCTTCGCCCTTGCCTCGCTCGCCCGTTTCGCTCTTGCCCATCTTGCCGTCGCGCTCGCCCTGAGCATCGCGTCCGCCCTTCTCGCCGGCCATGCCGGGCTTGCCGCCTTTTTCGCCCGGCGCGCCGTCCTCACGGCCGGCTGCGCCGCCGCGCGCGCCGCCTTCCTCTCCGCGAGACGAAGCTCCCCCGGCGGCACCCCCACGGGCTCCCCCGCCTGCGCCGCCCATTTCACCGCCGCGCGCTCCGCCGGCAGCTCCGCCACCCATCTCGCCGCCTCCGCCGCCGCCGCGGGCACCGCCCGCTCCTCCGGCGGCGCCACCACCCGCACCACCGGCTCCCGCCCCGGCTCCCCCGCCGCCGCCCGCACCGCCGGCGCCACCGCCTTGCGCAAAGGCTGTCGTCGCACCGACTGCGATCAAGGCAGCCGTCATCGTGCCCCGAAAGAGCTTGTTCATCGCCGATGATCCTTTTCCAAGATGACGACGGCCACCTTCAGGCAACCGTTTCGAGGCTCGCAACGAAGACGTTGGAAAAACCGTTCCGAACAAAATTCTAAATAACGGGTGAGCGGCCGGCTAACTTGATCAAACTCATCGACATCTTGGTTCGTCTGGAAAGCTTTGCAGTCGATCCGGCGATGACGCCCCCGGTCCGCTGCCGAGCCAGGGGCGGGTTCCGGTCTGTCCTTACTCGCCGGCCTTCAGGGCATCGCGGATCTTGTCTGCGAAGGCGGCCGCCTCCGCCTTGCGGCCCCGGTAGTCGAGCGCCTGCACGACGTAGACCGTCTTGTCGTCGGAGGCGATGCAGTGGACGATGAAGGCGGAGCCGCCGGCCGAGGGACCGCCCGTGATGGTCACGAGCTTGCCGGCCTCGCGGTTGACCGACTGGACGTAGCCCGGCGTCTGCGTCGTGCGCTTCGTGATCTCCGCGCAGGTGTCGATGCTCAGCTTGTCCGCGCTGGCCGGCTCGACGCGGTAGTCGAAGCTGAAATCGCCGTCAGCCATAGCGGGCTGAGCGATCAGACCTACCGCGAAAGCGCCGATGACCAGTGCCGGATGTCGCTGCATGTGCTGTCGGAGCCCCGCTTTCGGTCGGTCGATGGCTTGGTGCGATACGCGCGAAGCGGCCATCTAGTGCGGGAAGCGTTGCCGTAAATCCGGCCGATGAGGCGACAGCGCTCAATAGTTCGCCCAGAGCCCGGGCGTCGCTAGTTCCAGCGCGTGTCCATCGGGATCTCGGAAGTAGAGGCTGGTCCCGCCCTTCGGCCAGGTAACCCGACTCTCGATGGGGATGCCGTGCCTGTCGAGCCGTTCGGCCCACGCCTCCAGGCTCTCGGCCGGGATCGCAAAAGCCATGTGCAGCGGCCCGGATCCGTCATGCGGTGGGACTACGCCGCCGGGCAGCGTCACCGGCGCGAGTGTGCTGCCACGCCGGAATAGCAGCAGGACGCTGCCCTGCGCGACCGGGTAGGCGACGAGCCGGCTGTCCTCGACCATCGGCTTCAGGCCGAGCACGTCCTCATAGAAGGCACGGGCGCGCGGCATGTCATCGACGTAGAGGGCTGTTTCGAGGACGCCGCCGAGTGGCGGAGTAGGCGTGGTCGACACGGCAAATCCTTCGAGCACCATGCTGATCGATGAGGCACCAGAATACTGCGTCGTCGAATGCGGGCCACAGTGCCGCAGCGATCATTTCCGCGATTGCATTCAAGATGCGGACTGCGACGGCTAAGGGCTTGTGCGGAGTGCCGGTTTGCGCAACCGTTCCGACAAAATAGCAACCGGCGCGAAGGCCGGCTTGGAGGAACGATGACCGACGCCATCTCGATCGCGCCGACCCAGCCTGACGATCCGGAAGACCGCCGCCGCCGCATCCTGGCCATCGTCGGTTCGTCTTCGGGCAATCTCGTCGAGTGGTACGACTTCTACTGCTACGCCTTCTTCGCGCTGTACTTCGCGCCGGTGTTCTTCCCGGCCAGCGACGGCACCAGCCAGCTCCTGAAATCCGCGGCGGTTTTCGCGGTCGGCTTCTTCATGCGGCCGGTCGGTGGCTGGCTGTTCGGCCGCCTCGCCGACCGGCTCGGCCGCAAGACCTCGATGATGATCTCGGTGCTGATGATGTGCGGCGGCTCGCTCGCCATCGCGGTGCTGCCGACCTACGCCACCGTTGGCGCCGCCGCGCCCGTGCTGTTGCTCATCGCCCGCATGATCCAGGGTCTCTCGGTCGGCGGCGAGTACGGCACCAGCGCGACCTACATGAGCGAGGTTGCCACCAAGGGCAGCCGCGGATTCTACGCCTCGTTCCAGTACGTCACGCTGATCGGCGGCCAGCTGCTCGCCTCACTGGTGCTCATCATCCTGCAGACCTTCATGACGAAGCAGGAATTGATGGATTACGGCTGGCGCATCCCGTTCGTGATCGGTGCCGCAGCCGCCCTGGTCGCGCTGTTCCTGCGCTCCTCGCTCGCGGAGACGGCTACCAAGAAGGACCTGGAATCGAAGGAATCCGGCACCTTCTCCGCCCTGTTCAAGCATTGGCGGGCCTTCGCCGTGGTGGTGGCCTACACCGCCGGCGGAAGCTTGAGCTTCTACACGTTCACCACCTACATGCAGAAATACCTCGTGAACTCGGCCCATATCGAGACCATCACGGCCTCGCGCATCATGACGGTTTGCCTGCTCGTCTACATGCTGATCCAGCCGATCTTCGGATGGCTTTCCGATAAGATCGGCCGCAAGGCCAACATGCTGCTCTATAGCGGCCTCGGCACCCTGATGGTGGTGCCGCTGATGACGGCGATCGGCGCCACGAAGGACCCCTACGCGTCCTTCGGCCTGATCATGATCGGCATGGCGGTGATCAGCTTCTACACCGGCATCAGCGGCATCGTGAAAGCCGAGCTGTTCCCGACCCATGTCCGCGCGCTCGGCGTCGGCCTGTCCTACGCGGTGGCCAACTCGCTCTTCGGCGGCACGGCCGAGGCGGTGGCGCTCTACCTGAAGGAGGTGGGCATGGAGAGCACGTTCTTCTGGTACGTGACCGGCATGCTTGCCATCGGCTTCATTGCCTCCGTGATCATGCCGAACCCGAAGAAACACGGCTATCTCGACGGCGACGGCACCGTCGAGGAGGCGCTCGGCCACAAACCGGGGAAGGTGGCCATCGCCTGAGGCGATCCGGCGGCGGTCCAAAAGATCAAAGGAGCGGCCTCCGCGGGCCGCTCCTTTTTTGTCTCAGTGCAGCCCCAGCATCCCCCGCGCCTCGCGGGGCGTCGCCGGGCGGGCGCCGTGCTGGGTGCAGAGCTCCACTGCGACGCGGACGAGATCGGCATTCCCGTCTGCGAGCTGTGTCTTCGAGAGACGGATGTTGTCCTCGAGCCCGGTGCGGACACCGTCGGCACCACGTTCGAGCGCCCAGCCCATCACCTCGCTCTGATGGCGGCCGATGCCGGCGGCGGTCCAGGTCGCCATCGGCAAAATGCGCTTCAGCTCGGCGAGCAGGATGTCGAGCAGACGCTTCTCTGCCGGTAGCGCGTTCTTTACGCCCATCACGAACTGCACGTGCGGCGAGCCGTCCATCAGGCCTTCGTCGAGCAGGCGCCGCGCGCCGTGGAGATGCGAAAGGTCGAAGATCTCGATCTCCGGGCGCACGCCGTGCTGCTTCATGCCCGTCGCGAGGTCGGTGACCAGCGCCGTCGGGTTCTCGTAGACGATCGTCGGAAAATTCACCGAGCCGGTGGAGAGCGAGGCCATGTCCGGCCGGTGCTGCAGCGAGAGGCCGCGCGTCGCCGGATCGCGTCCGCGTCCGCCGGTCGAGAACTGCACGATCATGTCCGGGCAATACTTGCGCACGCCCTCCTGGACCTGCGCGAACAGGTTCGGATCGGAGGAGGGCGACTCGTCCGGGTTGCGGACGTGGATGTGCACCAGCGAGGCGCCGGCCTCGTAGGCCGCATGCGTGGACTCGATCTGCTCGGCGGGCGTGACCGGCAGCGTCGGGTTGTCCTTCTTGCGCGGCACCGATCCGGTGATCGCGACGGCGACGACGACGGGTCTCATGGGCGTATCTCCTGCTGCTCGGGATCTAACGCCGGGGCCGCCGGCCGGGAAGCCGCGAGGGGCGGAGGTGCCGATCACATCCGCCGGCGCTCGGCGGCTGGAGATACGTGGCGACCGTTATTTCGGAATTGGCAGAACCAACAGAAACGAGCCGAGCGAGGCGGTAAAATCGGCGCCAATCGAACGCGGCAAGAGGCACTGTTCCGATTGGCGCAATGAATCATTGCCAGACATCGCTCTTATCGTTGCGATACGAAACGTTCAGTCTCTTCGCACTCGACGTACCGTCGCCCGATTTTGGAGACCGTCATGAAGCTTTATTTCGCGCCGCTCTCGGGCCACGCGCACAGGGCGCATCTGTTTCTATCTTTGGCGGGCATCCCGCACGAACTCGTCACGCTCAATCTCGCCCAGGGTGAGCACAAGACGGAGAGCTTCCTGAAGCTCAACCGGCTCGGACAGGTGCCGGTGCTGGTCGACGGGGATGTCGTCATCCCGGATTCGATTGCGATCATGGTCTATGCCGCGAAGAAGTTCGGGAAGACCGACTGGCTGCCGGAGGATCCGGCGGAGGCCGCCACCGTGCAGCGCTGGCTGTCGATTTCCACCGGTCAGATCTTCAACGGACCCTGCATGGCCCGGCTGATCACCCTGTTCGGAGCAAAGTCCAACCCTCCGGAGGCGATCGAGCGCGCGCACGCGATCCTGAAAGTCATCGACGCCGAATTGGCGGATCGCGACTGGATCGCGCTGTCACGTCCGACCGCAGCCGATGCCGCCTGCTACAGCTACATCGCCAACGCGCCTGAGGGGAATGTCGACCTGTCCGGCTACGCCAACGTCCTGGCCTGGCTGAAGCGGGTCGAGGCGCTGCCGGGCTTCGTCCCGTTCCAGCAGAGCCGCGTCGGCTTGAGGGCCTGACGCGGTCCCAAGATCGCCGTCAGCCCAGAGCCTGGACGACGGCCTCGCCGCAGCTCTCGGTATCGGCATTGCCGCCGAGGTCGCGCGTGCGCAGCGTCCGTTCGGCGAGCACGCGCTCGATCGCGGTAACGATCTCGGCCGCGGCATCCTTCTCGCCGAGATGCTCCAGCATCATCGCGCCCGACCAGATCTGGCCGATCGGGTTGGCGATGCCCTGGCCGGCAATGTCCGGGGCCGAGCCGTGCACGGGCTCGAAGACGGACGGATGGTGCCGCTCGGGATTGATGTTGCCCGAGGGCGCGATGCCGATCGTGCCGGTGCAGGCGGGGCCGAGATCGGACAGGATGTCGCCGAACAGGTTCGAGGCGACGACGACGTCGAACCGATCCGGATTCAGCACGAAATGCGCGGTCAGGATGTCGATATGGTATTGATCCCAGCGCACATCCGAGAAGTCGCGCGAGATCGCGTGAACGCGCTCGTCCCAGTACGGCATCGTGATCGAAATGCCGTTCGACTTCGTCGCCGAGGTGAGGTGCTTCTTCGGGCGTGACTGGGCGAGGTTGAAGGCGAAGCGCAGGATGCGGTCGACGCCGTAGCGCGTCATCACCGTCTCCTGCATGGCGAATTCGCGATCGGTGCCCGCGAACATGCGCCCGCCCGCATTCGAGTACTCGCCCTCGGTGTTCTCGCGGACCACCCAGAAGTCGATGTCGCCGGGCTTGCGGTCGGCGAGCGGGCATTTGACGCCCGGCATCAGGCGGACGGGTCGCAGGTTGGCGTACTGGTCGAACTCGCGGCGGAACTGGATCAGCGAGCCCCAGAGCGAAATGTGGTCGGGCACGCGCTCCGGCATGCCGACGGCGCCGAAGAAGATCGCGTCGTGGCCAGAGATCTGGGCCTTCCAGTCCTCCGGCATCATGCGGCCGTGCTTCTCGTAGTAATCGCAGGAGGCGAAATCGAACCAGTCCTGCTGCAGGCTGAAGCCATGGCGCTTGGCCACCGCCTCCAGCACTCGCACGCCCTCGGGCACGACCTCCTTGCCGATACCGTCGCCGGGGATCACCGCGATGCGGTAGCTGCGTGACGATGCGGCCATGGTCGGTCTCCGAAGTCGCTCCTGTCCCCCATGCGCGAAGTCGCGCCGCGAGGGCGTCAGGTCAAGACGTTTCGCCGACGACCGCCTGGCGTTGCCGGTCCAACTCCTCGGCGTAGCGGCGGAGCGTATGGCTCTCGGTGAGAAGGCCTACGACCTTGCGGCTGACCGTGCCGTCGACGACCACGAGCGCCTCGCTCTCGGTGCGGTCGAAGGTGGCCATCGCCTGCTTGGCGTTCATGTCGGCGAGCAGCAGGTCGTCGACGTGGCGCACGAGCTCGGAGAGGTGACCGGCGCCGTCCTCGCGGGCGCGGGCATGGGCCTCCGGGACCTGGACGATCCCGGCATAGCGCTCGCGGGAATCGGTCATCACGACGCGCGAGGGCGAGCCGAGGGGATGCTCGCGCAGGAAGACCTCGAACGGCGTGTCGACGGGGACGGTCTGCACTTCCTTGCGCATCAGCCGGCCCACCGTAAGGTTGCGGATCCAGCCGATATCGTGGGCGCTGCGAATGCTCTCACCGCGCAGGTGGAAACGCCAGGTTGCGAAGGAGTAGCCGAAGATCTTCCGCACGGTCAGCGAGGAGGCAATCACCGCCACCAGCACGAGGCCGGCGAGCGGGAAGCTGCCGGTCATTTCCAGAGCCAGGAAGGTCATGGTCAGCGGGCCGCCGACGATGGCTACGGCGAGGGCCGCCATGCCGACGATGGCGTAGGCGGTTGCCGTCATGTCGAAGGCGTTGATGCCGGGCGCGAGCACGTAGAACAGCTTCCCCGCGAGCGCGCCGAGCAAGAGCGAGGCGAAGAACAGGCCGCCGCGAAAGCCCGAGCCGATCGAGATGGCGGAAGCCGCGGCTTTGGCCGCGAAGAGGCTTGCAATGCTGAAGGCGCTGAACGCGGCCGCCGTCTCGGAGAGGTGGAAATGCAGGGCGCCATGGCCGCCCGAGAGCACCTGCGGCGTGCCGACGAGGGCGAGTGCGCCGGTGCAGAGGCCGCCGAGGGCCGGGCGCAGGGCGGTCGGCAGCGCGATCCAGCGGAATCCCTGCTCGACCAGCGTGACCCCGCGCATGATCGCGATGCCGCAGCCAGCGCAGATCAAGCCGAGCCCGAGACAGGGCAGGGTGTCCGCTGCGGTGATCCCGGGATGCACGGCACCGACCAGCGCCCTGACGTCGACGAAGGCCGCCTGCGAGACCAGGGCCTGCGCGACGAGGCTGCCGCAGAAGGCGGCGACCACCACCGGCGCCAGGGTGGCGATGGTGTAGGTGCCGATGATCAGCTCGTAGGCGTAGAAGGCGCCGGTCAGCGGCGAGCCGAAGGCGGCGGCGATTGCGGCGGCCGAGCCGCAGCCGACGAGGGTGCGCAGGTCCGAGCGCCTGAGGCCGAAGGCGATCCCGGCGCGGGAGGCGATGCCGCCGGCGATCTGGGTATAGCCCGCCTCGAGGCCGACCGAGGCACCGCATCCGTTGGAGATGATGTTCTGGACCGCGACATAGACCGAGTCGCGCAGCGACATCCGCCCGCCATGCAGGGCATTGGCCTCGATCGGATCGATCAGGGGGCGCCGGGCCTGACCGCCGCGCCGCCGCGCTACGACGTAGGTCAGCAGGCCGAAGACGGCGCCACCGATCGTCGGCCCGGCCAGCGCGACCATCGTCGGCAGCTCGGCCATGGCGCTGAGCCGGCTGCCGTGCGGGATCTGAAAGAGAACTTCGCGCAGAAGCTGCGTTGTCGCGCTCATCGCCGCGACGGCCGCGCCGCCGATGCAGCCGATGATCGCCGCGAGCGCAACGAGGCCCGCTTCGCTGCCGCGCACCAATGCGCGCAGCCGTTCCGGGACCGTCACTTTGGTCCGCGCGGCGGGAGCCGGCGCCGGAATCATGTGCGGGAAACGTCCATTCTGGGTTGGGCGGCGCTGCCAGCCATGCGCAGGGGAGTATCGGGCATCAGGATGGAGTCAATGCCAGGACGTCGGGAGCATGCGGCTCAGCGCGCCGGCGTGGCGATGGAGGCGGCGTCCGTCGGGTAGAAGTCGCGATACCAGCGCACGAAGGCCGGGATCCCGGTCTCGATCGGCGTTTCGGGCACGGTGCCGATCAGCGCCTGAAGCAATTCCGTGCTCGCCCGCGTGGCCGTGACGTCGCCTGGCGGCAGGGGCATGGGAATGCGCTCCGCGGACCGGCCCAAGGCCTCTTCCAGCACGTCGATCATCCGGCCGAGCTGCACCGGCCGTCCGCCGCCGATATTGACGAGGCGGTAGGGCGCGACCGGGCTTAGCGTGTCGGACTCGCCGACCGGGCCGCCCTCGCTAGGTTTCGGCGGCACGCAGTCCATCAGCCGCACCAGGCCTTCGACGAGATCGTCGATATAGGTGAAGTCGCGCTCCGCCGTGCCGCCGGAAAACACCTCGATCGGCTGGCCCGCAAGGATTTTCCGGGTGAACAGGAACAACGCCATGTCCGGCCGGCCCCAGGGCCCGTAGACCGTGAAGAAGCGAAGTGCTGTCGTCGGAACACCGAACAGGTGCGCGTAGGAATGCGCCATCGCCTCCGTGGCGAGCTTGGTGGCCGCGTAGAACGAGACCGGCGTCACCGCTCGATCGATCTCCCGGAACGGCGAGGTCGCGCCGCCGCCATAGGCCGAGCTGGTCGAGGCGAGCAGCAGGTGGCGCACCGGATGGGCCCGCACGGCCTCCAGCAGGTTCGCGGTGCCGACGATGTTCGCTTCGACATAGGCGCCCGGATTCTCGATGCTGTAGCGAACCCCGGCCTGGGCCGCGAGATGGACCACGATCTCGGGCTGCACGCGGGCCAGCGTGTCGAGGAGCGCGCCGGGCGTCTCGAGCCGGGCCTCCACCCCTTCGAAGGAAGGGAAACCGGCGAGGTCGGCGTGGCGGGCGCGCTTCAGGCCGACGTCGTAATAGTCGGAGAAGGCATCAAAGCCGGTGACGCTGTGCCTCTCGCTCAGCAGGCGGCGGCTTAGGGCGTGGCCGATGAAACCGGCCGAGCCGGTGACGAGGACGCGCATTCCGGTGCCGCTCCGACGCCGCGGGAGATGGCTTTTCATCCCTCACGTCGCGGCCAAAAGCAAAGGCCCCGGGGCGCGAACCCCGGGGCCTTCGTGTCTCAATGGGCGTCGATGCTTAGAAAACGTGGCGCAGGATGAAGAACAGGCCGCCGGCCAGCGTGATAGCGGCGGGCAGGGTGAGCACCCAGGCCAGCGCCATGTTGCGGACGGTGGAGGCCTGCAGGCCCGAGCCGTTGGCGGCCATTGAGCCGGCGACGCCGCTCGACAGGATGTGCGTCGTGGAGACCGGCAGGCCGTAGAGCTCGGCGAGGCCGATGGTGCCGGCGGCGACGAGCTCGGCCGAGGCGCCCTGAGCGTAGGTCAGGTGGGTCTTGCCGATCTTCTCGCCGACGGTGACGACGATGCGCTTCCAGCCGACCATGGTGCCGAGGCCGAGAGCGAGCGCCACGCAGACCTTGACCCAGGTCGGGATGTAGCGCGTGCCGTCGTTCAGCAGGGCGCCGTAGGACTTCAGCGTGCCCTTCTCCTCGTCCGACAGGGTGGCGCCGGAAGCTGGGAGGAGGCGGACGGCGTCGGAGGCGAGGTACATGTCGTTACGCACGTTCGAGGTCGCGGCAGCCGGGACCTGACGGATCGAGCCGTAGTTCTTCACCGAGTTCGCGATGTCGGTGGAGAGCGTCGACAGCGCAGCGAAGACGTCCGGCGTGTTCAGCTGCTTGGACTTCAGTGCTTCGCCGACGATTTTGCGAGCCGACTCTGCGTCGGCGGCGACCGAGGTGCCCTTGGCATGGCTCGCGAACAGGGTGCTCGCCGTCTGCGACTGCTGGACGAAGGCCGGGGTGGTGGCATCCGACATGGTGCGGTTGAGGGCGTAGGCGGTGGGCGCCGCGCCGATCAGGATCAGCATGATCAGGCCCATGCCCTTCTGACCGTCGTTGCCGCCGTGGAAGAACGAGACCAGCGTGCAGGTCAGGATCAGCAGGCCACGGATCCAGAGCGGGGGAGGGGTCTCGCCCTTCGGAGCCTCGTAGAGGTCCTTGCGCTTCACGGTGTATTTCAGTGCGAGCAGCAGCAGGGCCGCGAGCACGAAGCCGCAGATCGGCGAGAACAGCAAGGCCTGGAACACCTTGAAGGCCTGGCCCCAGTCGACGCCGGAGGTGCCGTCGCCGCCACCCATGAGCTGGTTGGCGAGGCCGACACCGAGCACCGAGCCGATCAGCGCATGCGAGGAGGAGTTCGGCAGGCCGAGGGCCCAGGTGCCGAGGTTCCACAGGATCGCGGCGATGAGCAGCGAGAAGATCATCGCGTAGCCCGCGCCCGAGCCGACCTGGAGGATCAGCTCCACCGGCAGCAGGGTAACGATGGCGTAGGCGACCGCGCCGCTCGACAGCATCACGCCGAGGAAGTTGAAGGTGCCCGACCAGACCACCGCGACCATCGGAGGCAGCGAGTGGGTGTAGATCACGGTGGCCACCGCGTTTGCGGTGTCGTGGAAGCCGTTCACGAACTCGAAGCCGAGCGCGATCAGGAGGGCGATGCCGAGGAGGACGAAGGCGCTGACGGCCAACGGCGATTCGCCGACGGCGTTCATGTCACTGACGAGGCTGAAGACCGCGTAGCTGAGGCCGGCGACCAGAATGAGAAGGAAGACGATGATTCCGGCTGGATGCGTGCCATGATCCAGGCGCGGACCGCCTTTGCTCTCAGAGTGTTGGGCCGCCAGTGGCGGTGGTGCTGCAATTGCGTCCGACATGATAGCCTACATCCCCTTGGGAAGACGGGCGATGCCTACAAGGGGCAGATATCAGTTCCGTGACGAAAACAGCTTCTGAACTCTTTTGCCGGGGATGAAAACTTTACGCGAATCGTGCTCGCAAAGACAGGGGCCGATCCGATACTCGAACGTCGGCTCACGGGGCTGCCATGCACATGGTGCGGCTCTTCGCCACTTTCCTCTGTGTGCACCGCACTCTTCCGCAACCGGGACTTGTTTCCCGAGCGAAGAATCCCAGCTATGACAGTAGCATGACTCCTGCGCGCCGGTTCTGCCGGTAGGGAGCCGTTAGGGTTCCGCGGCATTCACCAAGAACGCCGCAGATTCCCGTAACCGGCTTGGGGCAGGACGTACATTGTACGCGCCGCCGGATCGCCGGGGGCATTCCGGCACACCCCAAGAGTCCCAAGTTCATGAACCAGCTCGTCCGCATGTCGCAGATTAGCGAGGCCGATCCGATCGCGGAGCCGTCCTCGAAGTTGCGCGTCCCCTTCGCGCAGTCGGGCGCTTTCGTGTGCAAGTTCATCATCGGCGAGCCGAGCGATCAGGCCGTGTGCTGCGGCGCGCCTGTCGCCGACGGCAAGAGCTGGTGTGCCTTCCACCGCCGCATCGTGTTCGAGCCGGCGCGTCCGGGCCGCATCCGCTGATCCGCTGAGGAGACGCAGCGGTCTCAGTCGAGATCGCCTGGGCCACCACTGTCGAACGGTAGCAGAGGCTGGAAACGGGGTCCTTCGGGAGCCCCGTATGCCCGAATGCGCGTGAGCGTATAGCCGGCCTCGCGGGCGCGCGCCTCGCGACTCACCCGGTTCTCGTCGATCAAGTCGCCCCATCCCGCCAGACGCCGACGCGATCCGTACTCGGCGGCGTAGGCGAAATGCCGCCCCGATCTCCGTGCGATCCGGCGGTTCGGCCGATCGGCGACATGCACTCGCCGCCGCGCGATCACCATCGGGCGCTCGACCATCCGCGGCCGAACAACGGTGCGGCGGGTCTGCATCGCAAAATTGGATGCGGCAGGCTTGCCGGTCTCGACCGGTTTCACGCCGAGCGTCGTGGCTGCGCGTTCCGCGGGCGTCGCCTCCGGCTTCCGGGCGGATTGCGTGTCCGCAGGAGCCTTTTCCGCAATGGGCGCCGGAGTGCCGGGCTTGGCCTCGGCGGGCTTTGTCTCGGCGGGCTTCACGCCCTCCGCACCGCGCGCAGGCGGGTCCGTCCAGGAGGGGGGGGCCTGCGTGGTTTGCGCCAGGGCGGGAGCCGCCAGCAGCAGGCCGAACAGAAGGCTGACCGCTCCGCATCGCGTCACGACCGACATGGCCTTCCTCCCGACGATAGGGCGCGAGCTCCGAGCCTGACCGTCACGGACGGTTCGGCGCAGCACTCGGGCGGGAAACAAGCTAGTCGAATCCTAACCGCGAGCCCCGCTTTCGTCCATCGCATCGGGCCTCGTCCCGCATGAATTTCACGTATCCCTGCGCGCCGAGACGAGCGCCGAGACGCGGTCGTTTCCGGTCAAGAAAGGGAGCCTCGCGAAACGGCCGCGGTCCCGTTACAGATCAGATGACATTGCAGGCAGGCGAATCGATTGCAGCGGCGTTTAGGCCGCGCGACGGCCCGCGCACGCAAACGGAGAACGGACAACGGCATGAAGGCGCCGCGCGAGATCGAGCTGAAGCTGGTATGCGATGGGCCTGACCTCACGCCGCTTGCGGGCCATCCTCTGCTTCAGGCGGAGGACGCCGCGACCAGCCTCCTCGATACCACCTATTTCGACACGGCCGGCCGGGATCTCCACGCCGCCGGTCTCTCGTTGCGCCTGCGCCGCGAGGGCGATCGCACGATCCAGACCCTGAAATCGGCGGCCCCCGCCGCCATCGGCCTGTTCGACCGGGGCGAGTGGGAGTGGGACGTCGCGGGACCGGAGCCTGACCTCGCCCTGCTCGCCGACACGCCCGCTGCCGCCGTTCTCGACGACGCGAAGTCGTCCGCGCTGTCGCCGCTCTTTCGCACCGTGGTCGAGCGCAGCCGGCGGTCCATCCGGCACGGTGCGTCCAGCATCGTCGCGACGCTCGATACCGGCCGCGTCGAGACGGAGGCCGGCGATGCACCGCTCTGCGAAGTCGAGCTCGAGCTCGGGGACGGCAGCGCAGCCGAGCTATTCGCCTTGGCCAGCGCGCTCGGCGAGAGCGCGCCGCTTCGCCTCGGCGTTCTGAGTAAGGGCGAGCGCGGCTACGCTCTGATCGACGAGCGCCTGCACAAGCCGAGCAAGTCCGGCTCCTTCGCCCTCGATCCCGAGGTTAGCGCGGGCGAGGCCTTCGCCGCCGTCGCCAAGGCCTGCCTGCGGCACCTGCGCCTCAACGAGGACGTGTTTCGCCACGGTCGCGCGCCGGAGGCCCTTCACCAGATGCGCGTCGCCCTGCGGCGGCTGCGCTCGGCCTTCTCCCTGTTCAAGTCGCTGCTGGAGCAGGACGAGAAGGCCGAAGACCTGCGCGCGGCGATCAAGCGCGTCACCGAGCCGTTCGGCACCGCGCGCAATCTCGACGTCTTCCTCGGCGAGACGTTGCCCGGCGAGATCGAGCGGCGACCGGGCGAGGCCGGCCTCGACGAGCTGCGCGAGCGCCTCTCCGCCGAGCGCGAGGAGGCCTATGCGGCGGTCTTCGCGATTCTCGACGGGTCGGCCTGGCGCGGCCTGATCATCGACCTCGTCGTCTGGATCGAGACCGGCGCCTGGCGCGCCGGGCAGGGTGGGGATCGCCCAGCCCGCGACTTCGCCGCCACTGTGCTGGAGCGCCTGCGCCGCCGCCTGAAGAAGCGCGGCCATCACCTCGCCCGGCTCGAGCCCGAGGAGCGCCACCAAGTCCGGATCGTCGCGAAGAAGCTGCGCTACGGCGCCGAGTTCTTCGGTCCGCTCTTCCCCGAGAAGAAGGCCGCCAAGCGTCACAAGGCATTCGTCGGGGCGCTGTCGGATCTCCAGGACCATCTCGGAGCCCTGAACGACCTCTCCACCGCCCACCAGATCGCCGACCGCCTCGTGGCGGCCAGGGGCGGTGAAGCGGGAGAGCCGCCCTCGGGCGCGGCCCTCTTTGCGGCCGGCCTCACCACCGCCGACGCGGAGGCCGATGCCCGCGCCGGCAAACTCGTGGAGAAGGCGGATGCCGCTCAGGAGGCCCTCGTCGACATGAGGCCGTTCTGGCGCTGATCCGCCATGCCGGGCGACCACATCCCTAGCTTGAGATATTCGGACGAGGCCGCTACCCCTTCTTTCCGAATGCGCCCCGGATCGGCGGCGCCAGAGGTCTCATGCCCGAGATCGGGTCGCCTGCCGTGAGTGCCCGCCTCCGGCGTTCGACGGCAAAGGCTCTCGCGCCCCTGGTCGGCGGCTTCGCTCTGCTCGCCGCGATCGTTCTCGCGACGGCGTGGCTCGTGGTTACCCAGCAGCAGAGCGACAACGAGCTGCGCCGGCTGCTCGACGTGCGGGGCGACATCGTCAGCCTGTTCTCAGGTCTCCAGGACGCCGAGACCGGCCAGCGCGGCTATCTGCTGACCGGGGATGTCGGCTACCTCGCCCCCTACACCACCGCCATCGAGGCCCTGCAGAGCCGGTTCGACCGCGTCCGCGCCGGCCTCGCCGAGGAGCCGGACCAGGCCGCCGACCTCGCCGCCTTCGGCCGGACGATGAAGGACAAGCTCGCCGAGCTCGGCGCCACCGTCGAGATGCGCAAGGCGGGGCAGGTCGAGGCCAGCCTGCAACGCGTCCGTACCGGGCTCGGCAACGCGCTGATGGAGCGTGCCCGGGCGCTCGCCGACAAGCTCGACGCCCGCACGCGCCAGCACATCCTCGACCTGCGCCGGTCCGCCGCCGCGATGGCCTTGGTCGTCGAGGTCGCTATCGCCATCGCCGTCGGCCTCATCGTCGCGCTCGCGGCCTTCGTCGTCTCCGATGCGCGCCGCCGCAACACCCGCTTGACCAACGCGTACGAGGCCCTGCGCGAGAGCAACGGTGCCCTGGTCGTCGCCAACGCCAACCGCGACCGGCTGGAGGCGCAGCTGCGGCAGGCCCAGAAGATGGAGGCGATGGGCCAACTCACCGGCGGCCTCGCCCACGACTTCAACAACATGCTGGCGATCGTCGTCGGCAACCTGAACATGCTCAAGCGCCAGGCCGATCGCGGCGAGCCCGCGACGGGTCGGCATTTCGAACGCTACGTCGAGCAGGGTCTCGAGGGCGCGAACCGCGCCGCGACCCTCACCCACCGGCTGCTTGCCTTCGCCCGCAAGCAGCCACTCGCCCCCGAGTCGATCGAGCCGAACCGCCTCGTCTCCGGCATGTCGGAGCTGCTGCGCCGTACGCTCGGGGAAACCGTCCAGGTCGAGACGGTGCAGGCGGGAGGCCTCTGGCGCAGCCGCGCCGATCCGCACCAGCTCGAAAGCGCGCTGCTGAACCTCGCCATCAACGCGCGCGACGCCATGCCCTCCGGCGGCCGGCTGACCATCGAGACGGCCAACGCGCATATCGACGAGGGCTACGCCTCCGACAATCTCGGCATCACGCCGGGCCAGTACGTGATGATCGCGGTGACCGATACCGGCACCGGCATGACGCCGGACGTCGCGGCCAAGGCGTTCGAGCCGTTCTTCACCACCAAGGAGGTCGGCCAGGGCACCGGCCTCGGCCTCAGCCAGGTCTTCGGTTTCGTGCGCCAGTCCGATGGGTACGTGAAGATCTATTCCGAACTCGGCACCGGGACGACGGTGAAGATCTACCTGCCGCGCCTCGCCGGCCCGGCGGAGGCCGTGGCTCCAAAGGCAGCAGGCCGCGCCGCGTCAGTGCCCGAGGGGCGTCCGAACGAGATCATCCTCGTGGTGGAGGACGAGCCGGCGGTGCGCCGACTCACCGTCGAGGTGCTGCGTGACCTGAACTACACGGTGATCCATGCCGAGGGCGGCGCCGCGGCACTCCGCCTGCTCGATGCCCATCCGGAGATCGCCCTGCTCTTCACCGACGTGGTGATGCCGGAAATGAACGGGCGTCAGCTCGTCGACGCCGCCCGCCAGCGCCGTCCGGAACTCAAGGTGCTCTACACCACCGGCTACACCCGCAACGCCATCGTGCATAACGGCGTGATCGACGCGGACGTGAAGCTGATCGGCAAGCCCTTCACCCTCGAAGGCCTCGCCCACAAGGTCCGCGAGGCGATCGCGGCCTAGCGCCGTATCCGACCTGATTGCATCGGGCCGGCGGCTCTAGGTCTTTGAGTTGACGCGCTTTCCTTCGACGAACCGGCATCCACTTCGTCGGAAAGTGCTCTAGCCACTCCGGCCTCGCGTCAGCGCATAGAGGCTGATCGCGGCAGCATTGGAGACGTTCACGCTGCGGATCGCACCCGTGAAATCGATGCGGGCGAGCACGTCGCAGCATTCGCGGGTGCGCTGGCGCAGCCCCTTGCCCTCGGCACCGAGCACCACGACCATGCCCTCGCCGGTCTTCACGCCGTCGAGCGGCGTGTCCGCTTCGGAATCGAGGCCGATCCGGGTGAAGCCGCGCTCACCCAACGCGATCAGCGCTTCGGCAAGATTGCGCACCACGATCAGCGGCACGTGCTCCAGGCCCCCCGAGGCGGATTTCGCCATGACGCCGGTGGCGTTCGGCGCATGGCGCGCCGTGGTGACGATGGCCGTGACGCCGAAGGCCGCGGCCGTGCGCACGATCGCCCCGACATTGTGCGGATCGGTGATCTGGTCGAGCGCCACGAGCAGCGCGTCCTGCGGCACCGAGTCGATCCCTGGCGCCGGCAGATGCTCGGCTTCGAGATAGAGTCCCTGATGCACTGCGTCGGGGCCAAGCAACGCGTTGATGGCGCTCGGCTTGACCAGCTCCGGCTCGATGCGGAGCGTGCCCAGTTCCTCTCTGAGACGCGCCGCCCCGTTCTCGGTGGCGAGCAGCCGATGCAGGCCGCGGGCCTCGTTGGCCATCGCCTCGTAGACTGGGTGCCAACCATAGAGCACGACATGGTCGAGCCCCTCCCGGGCCGCCGGCCCGGCCGGCCGATGGCCCTGGGGCCGGTACCGGAACCGGCCGGGGCCGGAAGACCGGGGCGGGCCGTCGCGTCGGGAAGTCATGCACCGCTCGTGAAATTGAACTCGTCCGGCCTCAGACCGGCATCCGCCCGCCGCGTCAAGCCGCCCTCCCCTGCATCGACTTGCACGGAAGACCGTTGCCGTGACCGCCCGAGCCGACTATAGACCGACCCGCCTAGCGCAAGCGCCCTTCGTCTATCGGTTAGGACGTCAGCCTTTCACGCTGAAAAGGCGGGTTCGATTCCCGCAGGGCGCGCCAATTTTCCTGCCGTCCAGAATAGAAGCGCGAATACCGCGTTGAAGCAGTTGGTTTGCTTCTCGTGAGATCGCGCTTTTGCGAACGGTCCTCCGGGCGCTGGCTGTGAGCTTCCGTAGGTTGTCCATCCCGTCTGAACCGAGGGCGCTGGAGTTGCGAGGCTTCAGCCGTCTCGGAGAGACCGGATGACCATCCTTCGGAGTGCGCGTTTGACGCCGTCGGGTCGAAAACGGCGGGGTGCGGCTGTCCAGGAGGAGGCTTGCCCCGGAGACCGACGGGAAACTCGAACGCTTCGTCCAGACTGGCCTGCGCGAGTGGGCCTATGACACCGCCGACCAGCGCCACCCAATCGCTCGCACCAAAGCTCCGAACGCCCACCCGATCCGCTTTCGAACTCATCCGGCAACTAATTGCTATCAGCCGCCCAGTCGGCTGGCTCTAATCGACCTGCTTCCCAGCACCCGTCGATGATGGACGCGCCGATGAGACTCCCCCCCGAGCCGCCATTCGATCCCGAAGCAATCCCGACCGATGCCGTCGTCTCGCGCGGCGGCCGCGATCTGCGCCTGACCTGGGCGAATGGCGAGGAGGCCGTTCTGCCCGCCGAGACGCTGCGGCTGCGCTGCCGTTGTGCCTGGTGCACCCGGGATCGGCTCCAGGATCGTTTCCCGGTCACCTTCGAGGCCATCGCCGTCACCAAGATCGATTCGCTCGGCGGCTACGCCGTGAATCTCGGCTTTTCCGACGGCCATGCCCGCGGGATCTTTCCGTGGGTCTACCTGCGCGACCTCGCCCGCGAGACCGCCGAAGAGCGGACGCCCCAGGCGGCCTGATCGTCCCCCCCCTTTCTCCTCCCTCTCCGAGTGCGCGGCCCCTGGCCTGCGCCCGACCAGCGAGTGCCCACCATGAGCGACAGCAGCCCCAACGTCGAAATCATCGAGACCGACCTCCTCGTCATCGGCGGCGGCACCGGCGGCCCGATGGCCGCGATCAAGGCCAAGGAAGCCGACCCGAAGCTGCGCGTGCTGCTGATGGAGAAGGCGAACGTGAAGCGCTCCGGCGCGATCAGCATGGGCATGGACGGCCTGAACAACGCCGTCGTGCCGGGCTACGCGACGCCCGAGCAATACGTGAAGGAGATCACCGTTGCGAATGACGGCATCGTCAACCAGAAGGCGGTGATGGCGTATGCCCAGGGCTCCTTCCCGATGATCCAGTACCTCGACAAGCTCGGGGTCAAGTTCGAGAAGGACGGCTCGGGCGAGTACAACATGCGCAAGGTCCACCACATGGGGACCTACGTGCTGCCGATGCCCGAAGGGCACAACGTCAAGAAGGTGCTCTACCGCCAGCTGCGCCGCCTCCAGGTCGCCGTCACCAACCGCTACATGGCGACCCGGCTCCTGAAGGACGCGGACGGCCGCATCGCCGGTGCCATCGGCGTCAACACCCGCACATCCGAGTTTCTGGTGATCAAGGCGAAGGCCGTGGTGCTCGCCTGCGGCGCCGCAGGGCGTCTCGGCCTGCCGGCCTCGGGCTACCTGTTCGGCACCTACGAGAATGCTGCCAATTGCGGCGACGGCTACGCCATGGCCTACCATGCCGGCGCGCAGCTCGCGAACCTCGAATGCTACCAGATCAACCCGCTGATCAAGGACTATAACGGCCCGTCCTGCGCCTACGTGACCGGCCCGTTCGGCGGCTTCACCGCCAACAACAAGGGCGAGCGCTTCATCGAGTGCGACTACTGGTCGGGCCAGATGATGCTCGAGTTCTGGCGCGAGTTGCAGGGCGGCAACGGCCCGGTCTTCCTCAAGATGGACCACCTGCGCGAGGAGACGATCTCGGAGATCGAGACGATCCTGCACTCGAACGAGCGTCCGTCGCGCGGCCGCTTCCACGAGCGCCGCGGCACCAATTACCGCCAGCGCGCCGTCGAGATGCACATCTCCGAGATCGGCTTCTGCTCCGGCCACTCAGCCTCGGGCGTCTGGGTCGACGAATACGCCCAGACCACCGTGCCCGGCCTCTACGCCGTCGGCGACATGGCGGCCGTTCCGCACAATTACATGCTCGGTGCCTTCGTGAATGGCGGCATCGCCGGCGCCCATGCCGCCGCCTATTGCGCCTCGACGACGCTTGCCGCCTACGACGAGGCCGACGTCCTGGCCGAGCAGGAGCGCGTGATGGCGCCGACCCGCCGCGAGGACGGCATCACCCCCAACGAGATGGAGTTCAAGACCCGGCGCTTCGTGAACGACTATCTGGAGCCGCCGAAGGTCACCGCCAAGATGGAGCTCGGCCAGCGCCGCTTCGCGGAGATCCGCGAGGACCTCGGCCACCTCGTCGCCCGCGACCCGCACGAATTGCTGCGCGCGCTGGAGACCCAGACCATCCTCGACTGCGCCGACATGGCGGCCCACGCCTCGCTGTACCGCACCGAGAGCCGCTGGGGCTTCTACCACCTGCGCGTCGACCACCCGGAGACCGATCCGAACTGGGCCTGCCACACGGTCCTGTTCAAGGACGAGAAGGGCCGGATGGCCAGCGCCAAGCGCGAGGTCGACCCCTTCATCGTCCCCGTCGCCGAGGAAGAGATGAGCGCCTACCACCAGCTCCGCATCAAGACGCCGGCCGCCGCCGAGTAGCGCGCCGCGACGGCCCCCTTCCCAGGAATCGGAGAGATCCCATGCCCATCATCACCCAGGCAAAGAGCGCCGCGGTCGTCATCGACGACGACAAGTGCATCGCCGAGAAGGGCTGCCGCGTCTGCGTCGACGTCTGCCCGCTCGACATCCTCGCGATCGATGAGACTCGGCAGAAGGCCTACATGAAGTACGACGAGTGCTGGTACTGCATGCCCTGCGAAGTCGACTGCCCGACGAATGCAGTGAAGGTCAACATTCCCTACCTGCTGCGCTGAGGTCGACCATGGCACCGGTATTCGAAACCTTCGACGACGACCTCGACGATCTCGCCGAGCGTGCGGCCAGCCCCGATGCCGGCATCCGCCGCGTCGCGATGATGGAGCTGGCCGAGGCGGTCGGCGCCGAGGCCAAGGTCCTGCTGCTCAAGGGCCTCGCCGACGACGACGCCACCGTGCGCGCCGCCGCCGCCAAAGCGCTCGACGAGCATGACGGCCCCGACGTGGTCGAGGGCCTGGTGGCCTCGCTCGAGGATGCGGACGAGGACGTGCGCCGCACCGCCGCCGAGACGCTCTCCGAGAAGAAGGAGCCGGCCTGCGGGCCGCTGCTCATCGAACGGGCAGAGCATACTGATCCCTTCGTGCAGGCAGCGGCGCTCCGGGCGCTCCGGGAATTGGTCATTCCCGATGCCCTCTCCGCGGCCTTGAAGGCCCTGCAGAGCACGGCTCCGGAAGTGCGCCGCGAGGGCCTCGGCGTCATCGGCTACCTCAAGGCCGAGGAAGCCCTGCCGGCGCTTCTCGCGACTGCACGGGACTCCGACGCGACCGTTCGCCGGGCCACCATGTCTGCCCTCGTCTTCCTGCGCTCGGGCGGCCCCGGCGTCTCGACGCTGCTCGCCGGCCTGCAGGACGAGAATTGGCAGGTCCGCGAGGAGGCCGCCGTCTCCATCGCCAAGAGCCGGCTGCCCGAAGCTGTCGAGCCGCTGATCGCGGCGATGGCCGACCCGGTCTGGCAGGTGAAGACCAAGACCGCCAATGCGCTGGGCCGGATCAAGTCGACCGCCGCCATCGACGTGCTCGGTGCGGCGCTGGAATCGGAGATCAGCAACCTTCGCAAGGAGGCCGCGGCGTCGCTCGGCGAGATCGCTCATCCCCGCGCGCTGACCTACCTGGAAAAATCCTTCGACGATCCCGATCCGGATGTGCGCAAGCTGATCCGCTGGGCGATCGGACGCTGCCAGGCCGAGGCGTAGCGCAGAACGTTTCTTCTCCCCGATGTCGGGAGAAGAGTACGGGGCTCCACGGGCGTGTCGACCGATAGAGCGACATCCCTTTTTGACCTCCTGCACGACCTGCGGCGTCAGTCTCAAGTGACTGACGCCGTTTCCTTTTTTGGCGCCCTCAGTAGCCTGCGCGACCCGTCTAGTTTAGAGCTGGTACAGGCTTTGCTGCGCTGCCCTCGGTCACAGGCGAGGTTCAGCGATGCAGCCCATCCCCGTTCGGACGGAGACGGCCCACCTCTCATCGGGACTGTCGCTTCCGACTTGTTTCGGAGGCACGACGAGCCCGATGGAAGCCTTTCCTCAGCCCGCAGGTCCGCGGCCCCTGCTGGAAGGGCTCAGTGAATCCGAACGCAATCAGGTCCTGGAAAGAGGGCGCCGCCGCGTCCTCTACCGAGGCGCGACCTTGTTCACCCAGGAGACGCCGAACGACGGCATCTGGCTGATCGAGACTGGCCGCATCCGCGTCTTCTACGCCGCGCCGACCGGCCGCGAAATCACCCTGGCCTATTGGTATCCCGGCAACTTCGTCGGCGGCCCGGAGGTGTTCGGCACGGGCACCCACAGCTGGTCGGGCATGGCGGCGAGCAATTCCACGGTGCTGCACCTGCCGGGCACGGCCCTGCGCCAGCTCGTGACCAAGATCCCGTCGCTGGCTTTCGGCATCATCGATGGCCTGACCTTCAAGGGCCGCTGCTACTCGGCGCTTGCCCAGATGCTGGGCACTCGTTCGATCACCGATCGCCTCGCCTTCCTGCTGATGCACCTTTCGGGGCTCTACGGCGTCGAGGAGGATGGCGGCATCCTGATCGCGGCCGATTTCACCCATGCCGATCTCGCGCACATGGTCGGCGCCACGCGGCAGTGGGTCACGATCAGCCTCAAGCGCTTCGCCGAGCAGGGCATCGTCTCGACCAAGCGCTCGCAGATCCTGATCCAGCGTCCCGATATCCTCGCGCGCATGCCCGGAGGAAAGGACGACGCTTAATTCGAATGCTTCTCGCTCAAAAGTGCGTCACGTCCGCGGGCGGCGAGACTTTTTGAGCAACTAATCGACTCGACTTCGACCTCTCCATTTGATCGTGATCCGACAAGCGCCCGATCATGACCTCGATGTCGAAGCGACATTGCACAGGACGGAGCGCATGATGACGTCGACTTGGGTTGGACGAAGCGCAGCCTCGGCGATCGCGCTCCTGGCAGCCGCCGGCGCGATGATCGCAAGCCCCGCCATTGCCGAGACGGCCCTCACCGTGGGCATCGGCACGCAGGACACGACGACCAACACCGCCACGGTCGGCGTCGTGATCCGCCAGCTCAAGCTGATCGAGAAGCACCTGCCGAAGACCGGCAAGTATGCCGACATGAAGATCAGCCTCGACTGGCAGAACTTCACCTCCGGGCCGCCGGTCACCAACGGCATGATGGCCGGTAAGCTGCAGTTCGGCGCGATGGGCGACTATCCCCTCGTCGTGAACGGCTACACCTTCAAGAACAACCCCGAGAGCCAGTCCGAACTGATCTCGGTCGCCGCTTACAACCTCTACGGCTCCGGCAACGGCATCGTGGTCAACAAGGAGACCGACAACTTCTCCTTCGACGACCTCAAGGGCAAAGTGGTCAGCGTCCCCTTCGGCTCGGCCGCGCACGGCATGGTGCTCAAGGCGCTGCAGGACAAAGGCTATCCGCAGACCTTCTTCCGGCTGGTGAACCAGAGCCCCGAGGTCGGCTCGACCAACCTGCAGGAGAAGAAGATCGACGCGCATGCCGACTTCGTGCCCTTCGCCGAGCTGCTGCCGTTCCGCGGCTTCGCTCGCAAAGTGTTCGATGGCGTCGAGACCAACCTACCGACCTGGCACGGCGTCGTGGTGCGCACCGACTTCGCCAAGCAGTACCCCGAGATCGTCGACGCCTATCTTCAGGCGGTGCTCGACGCGCAGGCCTGGGTGAAGGCCGATCCGAAGCGCGCCGCCGAGCAGATCGCGGCCTGGACCGGCACCGACAAGGAAGTCGTCTACATCTTCCTCGGCCCGGGCGGGATCATGACCATCGACCCGACCATCAAGCCGCAACTCACGGACGCCGCCAAGGAAGACGTGAAGGTCCTACAGAAGCTCGACCGGGTGAAGGAGTTCGACGTCTCCACCTGGGTCAACGACAAGCCGCTCCGCAAGGCCTTCGCCGACCGTGGGCTCGACTACGACAAGCAACTCGCCAGCACCGCGAACTACGAGGTCTCCGGCGAGGACGGCTTCTGCAAGAAGCCGATCAGCGATCCGCGCAAGGCCGGTGAGATCTGGGTGAAGGGTGGCGACATCCTCCCCTATTCCAGCGCGGCCTGCACGCTCGGCGCGGTCAACGATCTCAAGGCCAAGGGCAAGGAGATCAACGTCGCCTATGTCTTCGACACCTCGCGCGGCATCAAGCTCTTCGCCAAGGAGGCCTTCTACGCGGTGGGCGGCAAGGGCGAGATCGCGCCGTACCTGCTGAAGCGGGACGCTGAGGCGGCGGCAGAAAAATCCGGAGCGAAGGTGATGCCCTACGACGAGGCCATCAAGGCCGCGGTGACGGGGGGCTGATCCGATGGAAGCCGCGCTTCGCAAACTCCCCGACACGGCGGCCCTCCCGGAGCCTGCCGTCGCACCGACGGCGGCGACCAGTCCGGCCGTGGCCAACGCTTTGCGGAAGGATCAGCTCGCCCGCTGGTTTCGCCTGCATCGTAGCCAACTGCGCGGGGCACTTCTCGGCCTGATCTCGCTCGCGATCTTCGTCGCGGTCTGGCAGCTGCTGACGGTGAACCGCGCCACCTTCTACGTGCGCTTCACCAACGTCCCGAGCCCGGAGGACGTGCTGGCGCGTGCGATCGTCGCCTTCCACAACCCGATGTTCGGCGACCACATCTGGATGAGCTGCCGGCGCATTCTCTACGGCTTCACCCTGGCCAGCGTGGTCGCGATCCCGCTCGGCCTGCTGATGGGCCGCTTCCAGATCCTGCGGGAGATCGTGTTTCCGATCTGCGAGGTGACGCGGCCGATCCCGGCCATCGCCTGGGTGCCGATGGCGATCATGCTCTGGCCGACGAACGAGGAATCGATCGTCTTCATCACCTTCCTCGGCTCGTTCTTCCCGATCCTGATCAACACGCTGCAGGGCATGGCGACCGTCGATCCGGTGCTCGTGCGGGCCGCGCGCTGCCTCGGAGCCAAGGAGGCCTCGGTCTTCCGCGAGGTCTACCTGCCGGCCTCGCTGCCGCAGATCTTCACGGGGCTGACCGTCGGCATGGGCGTCGCCTGGGTTTCGCTCATCGCCGCCGAGATGATCTCCGGCCAGTTCGGCATCGGCTACTTCACCTGGGAGGCCTACTCCCTGGTCCAGTACTCCGACATCGCACTCGGCATGATTACGATCGGCGTCCTCGGCCTCGCATCGAGCTTCGCCATCCGCCTGCTCGGCCGTCTCGCCATGCCATGGGGCGCGGCCCGCTAAAGGCCGCTCCCGACCCAACACAGTCGATCCATCCGCTGAAGGGACACGCCATGGCCGGGACGGCTCGGGGCCTGATCGAGGTCCAGGACTTCTGCCTGCGCTACGAGACCATGGAAGGCGCCGTCGAGGCCGTCTCGGATGTCTCGCTCAACGTCCAGCCCGGCGAGTTCGTCTCGATCGTCGGCCCATCGGGCTGCGGGAAGTCGACTCTGCTCAACGCGCTCGCCGGCTTCCTCACCCCCTCGGGCGGCAAGGTGACGGTGGACGGCGAGGCGATCTCGGGGCCGAGCGCCGATCGGGGCATGATCTTCCAGCAGTACTCGCTGTTTCCCTGGAAGACCGTGCGCGAGAACGTCGAGTTCGGGCTCAAGATGAGCGGCGTGTCGCGCAGTGAGCGCGAGCGCCGCGCCCGCACCCTGCTCGGCCTCGCCGGTCTCTCCCAGTTCGAGAACCATTACCCCGATCGTCTGTCCGGCGGCATGAAGCAGCGCGTCGGCATCGTGCGGGCGCTCGCCACCGGCCCGCGCATCCTGCTCCTCGACGAGCCGTTCGGGGCGCTCGACGCCCAGACCCGGCTGATCATGCAGCAGATCCTCACCAACATGTGGCAGCGGCTGAAGATCTCGGTCCTGTTCGTGACGCACGACATCGACGAGGCGATCTTCCTGTCGGACCGGATCTACGTGATGACCGCCCGTCCCGGCACCATCAAATCCGAGATCGTGGTGCCGCTGCCGCGGCCGCGCGAGCCTTCGATGACCCTGTCCTCGGAGTTCCTGGGCCTGCGCCGCGGGCTGATGTCGCTGATCCGCGAGGAGAGCATCCGCGCCATGGGCGGCGAGGTCAGCCTCGACTCCCTGAAGGGCCTCGCGATCAATCTCGAAGGACAAGATCTCGCGACAGTCCTCTAAGGCGCTTTCCGACGGCGTGGATGCCGGCCTGTCGACGGAAAGCGCGTGACATCAAAGATTGGGAGGTGCCGGGCCGACACGATCGGGCCAATGAGCGCTCTCGCCATGCCGGCATCCCATCAAAGCCAACAGGTTTCCACATGGCCTACGCCGTCACCGACAATTGCATCCGCTGCAAATACACCGATTGCGTCGAAGTCTGCCCGGTCGACTGCTTCTACGTCGGCGAGACGATGCTCGTCATCAATCCCGACGAGTGCATCGATTGCGGTGTCTGTGAGCCGGAATGCCCGGCCGACGCGATCAAGCCCGATACCGAGCCGGGCCTCGAAGGCTGGCTCGCCCTCAACGCCAAGTACGCCGCCCTCTGGCCGAACATCAGCGAGAAGCTCGACCCGTTGAGCGATGCCGCCGAATGGGACGGCCGCACCGGCAAGCTCGAAACCGTCTTCGGCGTCGCTGATCCGGCCGCCGCCTGATCTCATCCAGACCTCACAGGTGACATCATGAGCAAGTATCTCGAAGAGCGCGTGCTGTCGGTCCACCACTGGACGGACACGCTTTTCTCTTTCCGCACCACGCGCGATCCTTCGTTCCGCTTCCGCAACGGCGAGTTCACGATGATCGGGATCGAGGTCGAGGGCCGGCCTCTGCTGCGCGCCTATTCGGTGGTCTCGGCCAATTACGAGGAAGAGCTCGAGTTCTTCTCGATCAAGGTCGCCAACGGCCCGCTGACCTCGAAGCTCCAGCACCTCAAGGTCGGCGACCCGATCATGGTCGGCAAGAAGCCGACCGGAACGCTAGTGCTCGACAACCTGCTTCCGGGCAAGAACCTGTATCTCCTCGGCACCGGCACGGGGCTGGCGCCCTTCATGTCGATCATCAAGGACCCCGAGACCTACGAGCGCTTCGAGAAGGTCGTGCTGGTCCATGGCTGCCGGCAGGTGCAGGAGCTCGCCTATGGCGAGACCATCACCGAGGCGCTGCCGAACCACGAATTCCTCGGCGAGGTGATCTCGGCCGGGCTGATCTACTACCCGACCGTGACCCGCGAGCCCTTCCGCAACCGCGGCCGCATCACCGACCTGATGGTCTCGGGCAAGCTGTTCGAAGATATCGGCCTGCCGAACATGTCGATCGAGAACGACCGCTTCATGCTCTGCGGCTCGCCGGAGATGATCCGCGACACCCGCGAGCTACTCACGGGCCTGGGCTATGAGGAAGGCAACCACGGCGAGGCCGCCCACTACCTCATCGAGAAGGCCTTCGTGGAGAAGTGAGTCCTCCGCTCAGCGCCACTTGCAGCAAACCGCATAGGACGACAGGCTTCGTAGGAAAAATGAGCGCAGCCGATGATTCGAATGCTGATCCTCGCGGCAGCGGCCATCCATATTGTTGGCATGTCTCCGGCTGAGGCGCAGTCGAAGGCCGCGGCTTATCTCGTTAAGCAGGCGATTGCAGATGGGTGCGAAGGCCGGCCGGGCACAATCGGACTTTCTGGCGCAATCGAACGAGACCGCGACGGCGACGGACTGCCGGACCTGATCATCGCAGAGGACGAGATTCACTGCTCGGGCGAAAGCGCCCGCAGTATCAAATGTGGCATGCAGGTCTGCTCGGTGACGTTTTACCTGCGGCGCCGCCCAATCCTCCAGAAGGTTCACGATATGCTGGGCTCTGGTGTCTCGGTTGGGAACGAGCGCATTCCAAAAATCTCCATGTATGCCCATGGTGGCCGTCGAGGTTCGGTCCATTGGAACGGTCGGGGCTTCGCGTACCTCTAACGGCAACCGGAGCGTCGCGCCGTTCCGGGCCGCCCGCGCTACAGACCACCAACCGAGGACCATTCCGCCGAAACTTTGCGAGGAGACAGACTTCGACTGCCCGTGGCTCACATAGACGTGCTGTGTAAGCCGAAGGTCGTGTCGAACCGGGAGCTGAAAGCGGCGGCTCGCTCCACGCAGGCTGTCACGGTGCAGGTGATTGTTCAACTTTCGATAGTATTCCCCATGCATGTCTGCGATTTCTGGAAAATACTTATAATTTAGAATTGATAAAAACATTGATTTTTATCAATGTTTGCAGACTTCAAAATTCTACTTTGTTCTGACATAGACGGATGAACGGCGATGCCGTCGTCGGAGCCACTCGCCGACGCGTTCACGAAAAGGCAGACCGCTCCACCACCCATGTCGAAGGCCACGTCCACACAGACGAAGGTGCGCATCTCCTCTGATTTGGTGGAGAACGACACGGGCGACCCGGTGGGTCGGGAGCGCCCGCAGCGTCGCCGCATCCGCTGGGTGGCCAAGCCGCGGCATTCGAACGCCAGAAGCTTCGACACCGTTCTGCCCCTGTCGACCCGGGCCATCGCCTGCCTGGCACAACGCCTCCCGAGACGGCGCGGCCGGGATGGGGATCTCGAAGAACTGCTCCTGTTCGGAGGCCAGCTCTCACCCTCGAAGATGCTCCGGATCGCAGGGGGCTGCACGAGAGCGGAGCTTTTGGCGACGCGTGGCGTCGGCGTCGGCACGGTCGACGAGATCGAGCGATGGATCGAAGCCCACGGCTACCATTTCCGCCCGGAGCCCACCGGCGTTACGGCCGCGCTCGGAAAGGCCATCGAGCACCTCGAGGCGCTGGTCGAGACACGCGCGGAGGATGCCTACTTCCAGGCATTCCTGGCGCTCCCAGCTCTCAAGAAGGCTCTGCGGGCGGCGCCCGGGAAGCGGACACATCTCAGAAGCGTCTATCGGACCGCCCCTGCAGGACCTGCCGAGACGGACTGAGCGGTTCCGGGCCACCGAACAGTCTCCGTCACCGCCCCGGCTGCAGGCCGTCGGGCAGGGCAGCGAGAACGATGGTCACCCGAAGACCGGGCGCATTGTCGGAGAGCACGATCGGCGCGTCGTGCAGTTCGGCGACCGCGCCGACGAGGGTCAGACCCAGACCGTTTCCAACGGCGCCGCGGCTTTTGTCGACGCGGTAGAAGCGACGGAAGACCTTCTCCCGCTCCTCGGGCGGAATGCCCGGCCCGTCATCGGTGAACGTGATCTCGGCCCGTCCCGCGGTCGCGCTCAATTTGACGTCGATCGTCGCGCCGGCCGGCGTGTGCTGAAGTCCGTTCTCGCAGAGATTGGAAAACAGCTGCGTCAGGAGTTCCCTGTCGCCCTTCACAAACACGCGGTCCTCGATGCTGCAGACGAGGCGGCGATCGCTGTCCTCGATGGCGGGGGCGTAGGCTTCGGCAACCGTCCGCAGGGTCGAGGACAGATCCACCGAACGAAAGCCGGCCCGCCGGGCTCCAGCCTCGATCTGTGCGATGCGGAGAAGCCCGGAGAACACGTCCAGAATTTCGCCGATCTCCGCGGTGGCCCGGTCGATCGCTTTCCGAAAGTCCGCTTCGGTCGACGGCCGGCTCGCAGCCTGCTGCAAGCCGTGTTGGAGACGGGTCAGCGGCGTCCGAAGGTCGTGGGCGATGTCGTTGGAGACCTGCCGCACGTTCTCGATGAGACCGGAGATGCGGTCGAGCATCCGGTTCAGGGTCCGCGCGAGCCTGTCGAAATCGTCCTTCGTCCCTCCGACGTCGATCCGTCGGCCGAGATCGCCTGCGATGATCGCCTCGGCGGTCCTGTTGATGGCATCGACGCGTCTCAGAAAGGCTCCCGACAGAAGGGCGCCCAGCGCAACGCCGAGAACGGCCGACGCAAGGAGGGCCATCCCAAAGACCCGCCGGATCATGGCCCGGACGGCCCGAACGCCACTGAGATCATCGATGACGATCAGCCTCGTCCCGTCGCCTAAAGTCTGGGCGACCGCAACGACCGTTCTACTGGATCGATCCGCGCCGATGTCCTCGAATTCCTGGGCGCGGGTCTCCGCCTTCGTCTTGAACGATGCGAGACTCGCATCGCCCGTGATGCGGCCGTCCGTTTCGATGATCGCGTAGTGGCGACGGACCTCGCCCCGCTGCAATCGGCCCGCCAAGGCCGCATCCAGATCGGCGCGGCCGCCATGGACGAATTCGTCGACCAGGGCACCGATCTCGCCGTCGGCCCAGGAGCGAACCTGCCCGCGGAGGGCGTCGGAGACGGCCACTTCTACCAGCCAACCGATGGCGGCGACCGAGATCACGAAGGCGACCGTGTAGTAGAGCGCGAAGCGGAAGCCGGTGCTCCGAACGAGATTACGAAGATCGATCACGCAGGATGTACCCCGAGCCACGGACCGTTTCGATCAGCCAACTGTCGAAGTCGCGGTCGACCTTGGCGCGAAGGCGGCTCATATGCGTCTCTACGAGATTGGTCCTCGGCTCGAAATGAAATTCCCAGACGTTCTCCAGGAGCTGGCGTCGGGTGACCAGCGATCCCGCATTCCGCATAAGGTAGGCGAGCAGTTGAAACTCCCGCGCCTGTAGCTCGACCGTCTGGCCCGCGCGCTTCACCCGACGGGCGACGAGATCCATTTCGAGGTCGCCGACGCGCAGCACCGTTTCGACCTGGGCGAGGGGAGGGCGTCGCGCCAGGGCATTCAGGCGCGCGAGAAGCTCCGGAAAGGCGAACGGTTTGACCAGGTAGTCGTCGGCACCGGCCTCGAGCCCTTCCACCCGGTCGTCGATGCCCGACATCGTGGTCAGGAACAGCAACGGTGTCCGAACCGAGGATGCCCGCAGGCGTCTCGCAATCTCGAGCCCGTCGAGGCCCGGCAGCATCCTGTCGATGACGACGACGTCGAAGGCTGCCGTACGAGCACGCCGCAGGCCTTCGTTTCCATCGGCGACATGATCGACGAGGTGACCCGCCTCGACCAGCCCCTCGACGATCAGGTCCGCAGTCCGGCGATCGTCCTCGATGAGCAGGATTCTCACGGCTCTACTCGTGAATACGCGGCTCTGTGGACAACGAACTTCGACATGTTCTCAAGTGTGATGACGTGCGTCGTGTCTTTGACGCCACAACGCACGTGGCGAGCAGCAATGCCCGTTCTCAGTCGCAAAATATACAACCTGTGATAGAATAATGTTACTATTTATTGCCTTACGAGTTGACCGGTCAAGCAAGTATAATACTGATCGAAATTGGAGTAATTCCAGATTGTGAACATTGGGTCTTGGTAATTTGACCCTTCACCGATCGCCCGGCCTAGACATCATTCATCGGAAACCTGCGCGAAACGTCGCGGGACATCTTTGGTCGAACGGTTGGGGGTTGGTAATGGAGAAGAGTGCAGCGCGCGGGCGCTCTCGCGTCCTTTTGGCGCTTCTGGGATCCATGGCGACGATCGGAATGGCGGCCGCCGAGCCGGCACGGGAATCGAAGAGCGGACGGAGCGGCCCGGAACCCGAAACGACGGGCGCCGTGCAGGCCTTCGCAGCCCCCGGCGCGGCGACGCTGGAAGAGATCGCCGTCGCCGGCGATCTGTTCGGCAATCCGGGCGCACCGAAGGCCGGTCCGCAGGGCGGTGTCTCGGTCGGCTACCTGCAGAAGCAGACGCGCACGGCGTCGAAGACGGCCACCCCGCTGATCGACACGCCCAAGTCGGTCACGGTGGTGACGCAGGAGCAGATCCGGGACCAGAACTTCCAGAACCTCACGGATCAGCTGCGCTACGTGCCCGGCTTCATTCCGGCGCAGGGCGAGAACAACCGCGATCAGGCGATCATCCGAGGCCAGAGCACCAGCGCCGACTTCTTCGTCAACGGGATGCGCGACGACGTCCAATACTTCCGCGACGTCTACAACATCGAGCGCATCGAGGTGCTGAAGGGCCCCGATTCGCTGATCTTCGGCCGCGGCGGCGGCGGTGGCATCGTCAACCGCGTGTTGAAGGAGGCCGACGGTCTGCGGGTCCGTGAGATCGTGGCCGGCGGCGGACAGTTCGGCGACAAGCGCGTCGCCGTGGATGTCGGCGATCGGATCAGCGACAGCGCCTTCTTCCGCCTCAACGGCATGTTCGAAGACAGCGGGACGTACCGCCAGTTCGGAGAGCTGACCCGCTACGGCTTCAACCCGACGATGACCTTCCTCATCGATCCGCAGACGACCCTGAAGCTGTCCTACGAGTATTTCCACGACGACCGTTTCCCCGATCGCGGCATCCCATCCCAGTTCGGCCGTCCCTACAACTATCGGAACAACATCCGGACCTTCTTCGGCGACCCCTACGGCAACTTCACCAAGGTCGACGCCAACATCGCCACGGCGACCCTCGACCACAAGTTCGACAGTGGCGTGGAGATGCACAGCCAGCTGCGTTTCGCCGACTACAACCGCTTCTATCGGAACACGTTGCCGGGTGGCCCGGTCAACGCGGCCGGAACGGCGGTGTCCATCACCGGCTACCGGAACGAGACCGATCGTACCAACTACTTCAGCCAGAACGACTTCACCTACAAGTTCAACACCGGCTCCCTCAAGCATACGCTGCTCGGCGGATTCGAGCTCGGCTACCAGGAAGGCCTCGTCTTCCGTGAGACGGGTCTGTTCGGCTTTGGCAACAACCTCGTATCCAGCGTCACAGTGAACCCGCTCGCGCCCGTCACCCGTCTGCCGATCACCTTCCGCAACAACGGGACGACGGATGCGAACAGCCGCTACGATCTCGGTCTGGCTGCCGTCTACGCGCAGGATCAAGTCGAGATCACCGATTGGCTCCAGGTGGTGGGCGGCCTCCGCTACGACCATTTCGATTTCTCTTCGACCGACCAGCGCACACGTGTCACCCAGTCGCGCACAGACGACCTCGTCTCGCCCCGCGCCGGCATCGTTCTGAAGGCTCTCCCGAACCTGGCCTTCTATGGCAGCTACAGCGTCTCTTATCTGCCGAGCTCGGGCGATCAGATCGGCGCCTTCACGCCCGGTCTCGTGATCGCCAAGCCGGAGGAGTTCGAGAATACCGAGGTCGGCGTGAAGTACGACGTCAACCCGAGGCTCCAGCTCACTGCAGCCGCCTACAACCTGGATCGCAGGAACCAGCGGCTGGCGGACCCGAACAATCCTGGCTTCTTCATCCTGTCGGGCAAGACGAACACGCAGGGCATCGAGGTCGGCGCGAACGGCTACGTCACCGACTGGTGGCAGGTCGCGGGCGGCTACGCCCTCACCGATGCCAGGATCGACAGCGCAACGTCGGCAACGATCGTCAAGGGCAACACGGTCGGTCTCGTGCCGTTCAACTCGTTCTCGCTCTGGAACAAGTTCGCCGTCACCAACGAATTCTCGATCGGCATCGGCTACATCTACCAGACCCACACCTTCGCGAGTTCTGACAACACGGTCCGCCTGCCCGGTTACAACCGCTTCGACCTGGGCTTGTTCTACACGTTCAACGAAAACCTGCGGGCACAGCTGAATATCGAGAACATCTTCGACCGCGGCTATATCTACACGGCCGACAACAACAACAACATCACGCCCGGCGCACCGCGGACGATCAGGGGGCAGCTGATCTGGCGGTTCTGAGCGTCCGGATGGACCAGCATCCGCCCCATCCTCCGTAGGATGGGACGGATGAGAGACGGCCCTTCGAACGTTCAGACGTCGTGGGGCCGCTCGTTCGGCACCGGCAGGAGCGCTTCCGTCGCCGTCCCGCATATTCCTCCGACGAGCCCTTTCCGACCGGGCACGATGGTCAACCGGACCGCGTCGCCCCCGGCATCCCAAGCACGCAGGGTTCATGCTCGCACCGCAGCCGGGTCCCCGTCTCGAGCTCCGCGCGGTCTGCCGCCGTTTCGGCCATGCGATCGCGGTCGACGACGTCTCGATGTCGGTGATGTCCGGCGAGATCCTCGCCATCCTCGGCGCGTCCGGATGCGGGAAGACGACGCTGCTCCGGATCATTGCCGGCCTGGAGAGCGCCGGATCGGGCAGCATCCATATCGACGGCCATCGGGTCGCGGGCGAGGGCATCGACGTGCCGCCCGAAGCCCGCGGCGTCGGCCTGATGTTCCAGGACTACGCGTTGTTTCCCCACATGAGCCTTCTCGCCAACGTCTGCTTCGGGCTGCACGGGATTCCACGCCGGCAGGCAAGGGCGATCGGGCTCGACCGCCTGCGCGAGGTCGGCCTCGACCATCGCTCCGACAGCTATCCGCATGCCCTCTCGGGAGGCGAGGCGCAGCGTGTCGCCCTGGCGAGGGCGCTCGCCCCCGGGCCGCGGCTGCTGCTGCTCGACGAGCCCTTCTCGAATCTCGATCAGGACACGCGCGACAGGGTCCGGACCGACACGATCGAGCTTCTTCGCAAGAGCGGCACGACGGCGATGGTCGTCACCCACGATCCGTCGGAAGCGCTGCGGATCGCCGACCGGATCGTGTTGATGCGGGCCGGCCGGGTCGTTCAGGTCGGTACGCCCGAAGAGATCTATCGCAGTCCGGCGACACCGTTCGCGGCCGCCGCCCTCGGCGTCGTCCTTGCGTTACCCGGTAACGCGCGCGGCGACACGGTCGACACGCCCCTCGGATGCATTCCCGCCGGTCATTCGACGGCAACCCCCAAGGTTTGGGTCTGGCTCCGGCCGGAAGCCATCCGGATCGGGCCGTCGGGGAGCGGCACGCCTGCCCGGGTGCTTCGACGCGACTTCGACGGCGCGGGGCGCCGCCTGCATCTGGCCGTCGACGGGCTCGACGCGCCCCTCGTCCTATCGATCCCCGCCGGCGACGCAGCCGTTCTGGGGGACCGGATCGGTCTCACGCTGGACGCAGCGGAGCCCTGCCTCGTCACCGACGCGGACTGACATGTCGCGACCGACCCACCGCACCAGACAGGAGCTACGATGACCCGACCCGATTGCGTCACCCGGCCGCGCCGCCGCTCTCCCCTCGATCTTCGCGCGGCGCTCGCCATCTGCCTCTCGCTTGCGGCGACAGGCGTCGGCGCTGCCGAGCTGAACCTCTACACGACGCGCGAGCCCGGTCTGATCCGCCCCCTGCTCGATGCCTACACCGCCAAGAGCGGCACCAAGGTCAACACGGTCTTCGTCGAGAAGGGCCTGGCCGAACGCGTCGCCGCCGAGGGCAGCCGATCCCAGGCCGACATCCTGATGACGGTCGACATCGGCAACTTGATCGAGATCGTCGACAAGGGCCTGTCGCAGCCCGTGCGCTCGACGATCCTGGAGGCGGCCGTGCCGGCACAGCTCCGCGATCTCGACGGCCACTGGTACGCGCTCTCGATGCGCGCCCGCGTGCTCTACGCGGCCAAGGATGCCCCGGTGGAGACCGCCACCTACGAGTCGCTCGCCGATCCGAATTGGAAGGGCAAGATCTGCATCCGCTCGGGCCAGCACCCCTACAACACGGCGCTGGTCGCTGCCTTCCTGACCAGGCACGGACCCGAAAAGACCGAAACTTGGCTCAAGGGCCTCAAGGCCAACCTCGCCCGCAAGGCAGCCGGCGGCGACCGGGACGTCGCCCGCGACATTGCCGCGGACCTCTGCGACATCGGCGTCGGCAACTCCTACTATGTCGGCCTGATGAAATCCGGACGCGGCGGCCCGGAGCAGCAGAAATGGGCCGACGCCATCAAGGTCGTGATGCCAGCCTTCGAGGGCGGCGGCACGCATGTGAACATCTCGGGTGCGGTCGTCGCGAAGTCCGCCCCGAACCGTGACGAGGCCGTCAAACTGCTCGAATACCTCGTCTCCGACGAGGCGCAGGTGGTCTATGCCAAGACCGATTACGAGTACCCGGTGAAAGCTGGCGCCACGATCGATCCGCTGCTCGCCAGCCTCGGCAAGCTGACCATCGACACGACCCCGCTCGTCGAGATCGCCCGCAACCGCAAGGCGGCGAGCCTGCTCGCCGACAAGGTCGGCTTCGACAACTAAGCTGCATGCCTTCGATGGGGGTCGTCGCCGGCCGTACGGCGGCCATTCTGCTCGCGGCCGGCCTTCTGGCGCCGGTCCTCTCGCTCGCGGTCACCGCAGCCCAGGGAAACGGCGAGAACTGGCCGCATCTCTTCGCCTACGTGCTGCCGCAAGCGGTCTGGGACACCGTGCTGCTGCTGACGGGGGTGGGCGTCGTGGTGGTCGCGGTCGGCGTTGGCACGGCCTGGCTGGTGACGGCTTTCGATTTCCCCGGCCGGCGCTGGCTCGACGCCGCCCTGATCCTGCCGCTGGCGATCCCGACCTACGTCGTCGCCTACGCCTATCTCGACCTGCTCCATCCCCTCGGCCCGATCCAGGGCGGCCTGCGAACCCTTCTCGGGGTGACGCGACCGCGCGATCTCGCCTTCCCGGAATTGCGATCCCTGCCGGGCTGCATGCTGCTCCTCGGCCTCGTCCTTTATCCCTACGTCTATCTGCCGACGCGGGCGCTCTTCCTCATGCAGGCACGCAGCATGATCGAGGCTGCGCGGACCCTGGGAGCGCCGCCGGCGCGGGTGTTTTTCCGCGTCGTCGTACCGATCGCACGGCCCGCCATCGCGTTGGGCGCGAGCCTCGCCCTGATGGAAGCGCTGAACGATGTCGGGGCAGCGGAATTCCTCGGCGTCCGGACGCTCACGGTTCAGGTCTACGCCACCTGGGTGAACCGGTCCGACCTGCCCGGTGCCGCGCAGATCGCCCTGGCGATGCTCACGGGCGTGATCGCGCTGCTGGCCCTGGAACGCGCCGGACGGGCGATGCGGGGCCATGCCGG
This sequence comes from Methylobacterium brachythecii, assembly GCF_014196345.1. Classification (GTDB taxonomy): domain Bacteria; phylum Pseudomonadota; class Alphaproteobacteria; order Rhizobiales; family Beijerinckiaceae; genus Methylobacterium; species Methylobacterium brachythecii. Next base: position 425,338 of record NZ_JACIDN010000001.1, read on the forward strand.
TTCGGGGCAGCGGAGCCCGCCGATGAGTCGGACGCGGCTCCAAGGCGGCAAGGCCTTCGGCGCCATGGCGCTCGGATGGCTGCCGGTGCTGTTCGGGTTCGCGCTGCCGGCAGGCTACCTGGCCGAGGCCGCGATCCGGCGCGTCCTCGCATCCGGCCTCCCGCCGACGCTCGGCCGGGAGATCGCACAGACCATGTTGTTCGCCGGTGGCGCGACGCTGGTCACGGCCGTGCTCGGTGTGTTCATCGCGGCGAATCCGGGCCGATGGCTCAGCCGGATCGCCGGTATCGGATACGCGTTGCCCGGCACCATCCTGGCTATCGGGCTGATGCCGCCGCTGGCTCTCATCGACTCGGCATCCGCCCATCTGCTCGAGGCGACCATCGGAGCCACTGCGGGCCTTTTCGGCGTAGGAACGGCCGCGGCCCTGGTGGCTGCCTACGTGATCCGCTTCCTGACCATCGCAACGGGCGCGACGGAGGCGGGGTTCGGCCGCATCCCCCCGTCCCTCACCGATGCGGCACGCATGCTTGGATCGGGTCGAATCGGCGCCTTGGTCCGAGTCCAGCTTCCTCTCGCGTGGCCGGCGATCCTGAGCGGCGGCCTGTTGGTCTTCGTCGACTGCGTGAAGGAGTTGCCCGCGACTCTCCTGCTGCGCCCCCTGAACGTGGAGACCCTCAGCACGCACCTGTACGGCGAGGCCGCCCGCGGGACCTACGAAGACGGGGCCGTCGCGGCCCTCTTGATCGTTCTGGTGGCCCTGCTCCCGGTCCTGCTTCTGCTGCGAACGAGCGGCGATGTCGCTCGGCGCCCGATGGCAGCCATCGGGCATGACGCTCCGGATGCGAGGGACGTCATGTCATAGTCCGGCGCGGAATCGTCTCACGCCTCGTCGCCCTCGTGGCCGCCCCGGAACGCTTCGCCGACCCTCAAGCGCCGACGATCGCCCGCACCGTCAGGAACAGAATCGACGGCCCGACGAGGCAGCCGATGCCGGTGTGGAAGGTCGCGGTGAGCGCGCCGTAGGGCACGAGCCGCGGGTCGGTGGCGGCCAGTCCTCCGGCGACGCCGCTGACCGTGCCCATCAGGCCGCCATAGGCCATGGCCGAGCGCGGGTTGTTTAGGCCGATGAGCTTCGCCACCAGCGGCGTTCCGACCATCACTATCACCGCCTTGGTGACGCCGGTCGCGATGGAGAGCGCCATGACGGTCGAATCCGCGCCGATCGCTGCACCCGTCACCGGGCCGACGATGTAGGTGATGGCTCCGGCCCCGATCGTCGTGATCGAGACGGCATCGTGGTAGCCGAAGGCCACCGCCGTCAGCGTGCCGACGATGAAGGGTAGGATGGTACCGAGCGCCAGCGCGATCACGCCGAGCAGTCCGGCGCGTCGGGCCTCGACCACGTCCACCTCGAAGGCCGTGGCGACGATGGCGAAGTCGCGCAGCATGGCGCCGCCCATCAGGCCGATGCCGGCGAGCGCCGGGATGTCGGCGACGCCCTTCTTGCCGCCCGTATAGAGCCCGGCGACGTAGGCGAGCACCAGCCCCAGCACGATGGCGATGGCCGAACCGTGGACCCGGCCGGCGGTGAGGTGCTTGGCGACGAAGTTTGAGAACAGCATCAGGCCGCCGACCACCGCGAAGGCGGCGACCAGGCTCTGTTCGACGAAGACGTGTTCGATCATGTGCAGCATGGCGCTCACTCCTTCGCAGCGGAGGCGGCGGGGATCGCGGGAGGCGGCGCGGGTCGAGCTTCCGGCTCGTCACTGGCTCCTCCGCCGACGATAGAGCCGCCATGCGCGAAGGCCTCGCTCGTCGCGTCGCCCGGGCTGAGTCGGCTGAGCAGGGCGACGGCGCCGAAACACAGTACCAGTGAACCGGTGGCGGCGATGAGCACGATCGGACCGCCGCTCGCCGCGGCAACCACGTTCTGCTGCGCTGCCATGGCGACGACGATCGGGATGTAGAGGCCCGCCCAAAACTCGACGCCGAAGACGATGCCCTTTCCGAGTCGGCCGTGGTTCTTCAGCCAGACGCGCGCCGCAATCAGCAGAATCATGGCGATGCCGACACCGCCGACATTGGCCTTCACGCCGAGCGCGACGCCAAGGAGATCGCCGAGGAACACGCCGATCAGCGTGCATACGGCGAGAAGAGCGACACCGAGGATGATCATGAGCGGAGTGCCTCCCGCTTGCGATCAATCGGGAAGCCGGGCCACGTGTATGCGCAATCCATGATGCATCTCCTTCCTGTATTCGTTTTGCTCTTCTTGATTCGTTTCAGTATGCAGGATATTGACAGATCCGCAAGTTGGCATACTTAGTGGCCATTGAAGCCGGCATCTGAATGCTGAAAGCGCGGGACCGACCCTATCGGTGTACGCAAACGCCCGGAGGCAGCGCATGACGGACTGGCGCAGCGAGAAGACGGCCCGCGACGCGCGCATTGCGGCCGGCCGCGCCCACGCGCAGGGCAAGGTGGTTCGGGCCGAGGCCGTCGTCGACCTGCTCGAAGCCGTGCTGAAGCCCGGCGACCGGGTCTGCCTGGAGGGCGACAACCAGAAGCAGGCGGATTGCCTCGCCCGCGGCCTCGCCGCCTGCGACCCGGCCAAGATCCACGACCTGCACATGGTCCAGTCTGGCATCGTGCTTCCCGAACATCTCGACGTGTTCGAGACGGGGATCGCCAAGCAGCTCGACTATTCCTATTCCGGTCCGCAGGGCAGCCGCATCGCCAAAATGCTGTATGGCGGGCAGATCGAGCTCGGGGCGGTCCACACCTACCTCGAACTCTTCGCGCGCTACTTCGTCGACCTCACGCCGAACGTCGCGCTGATCGCGGGCGTCTCGGCCGATCGCGAGGGCAACCTCTATACAGGGCCGAATACCGAGGACACGCCGACGGTGGTCGAGGCCACCGCCTTCAAGAACGGCGTGGTGATCGCCCAGGTCAACGAAATCGTCGACAAGGTGCCGCGCGTCGACATTCCCGGCGACCGGATCGACTTCGTCATCGAGGCCGACAAGCCGTTCTACGTCGAGCCGCTTTTCACCCGCGACCCGGCGGCGATGACCGAGACGCAGATCCTGATCGCGATGATGGCGATCAAGGGGATCTACGCCGAATACGGCGTGCGCCGGCTCAACCACGGCATCGGCTTCGGCACGGCGGCGATCGAACTGCTGCTGCCGACCTACGCCGAAAAGCTCGGGCTCAAGGGCAAGATCGCCACGCATTGGGCGCTCAACCCGCACCCGACTCTGATCCCGGCCATCGAGTCGGGCTGGGTGAAACAGGTCCATTGCTTCGGCTCGGAAGTCGGCATGGACCGCTACATCCGCGAGCGTTCGGACGTGTTCTTCACCGGCGCCGACGGGAGCCTGCGCTCCAACCGCGCCTTCTGCCAGACGGCCGGGCTCTATGCCTGCGACATGTTCATCGGCGCGACCCTGCAGATCGACCTCGCCGGCCATTCCTCGACGGTGACGCAGAACCGAGTCGCGGGCTTCGGCGGCGCGCCGAACATGGGCTCGGACCCGCATGGCCGCCGCCACCCCTCCGAGACCTGGATGAAGGCCGGCCACGAGGCCGAGGTCGTGGGCGATCCTGCCCTGATGCGCGGCCGCAAGCTCGTGGTGCAGCTCGTCGAGACCTTTGGCGACAAGCTGGTGCCGACCTTCGTCGAAAAGCTCGACGCGCTGGAGCTCGCCAAGAAGACTGGGCTCGAACTCGCGCCGGTGATGATCTACGGCGACGACGTCACCCACATCGTCACGGAGGAGGGCATCGCCAACCTCCTGCTCTGCCGCAACGCAGACGAGCGCGAGCAGGCGATCCGCGGTGTCGCCGGCTATACCGAGGTCGGGCGCGGGCGCGACCGGGCCATGGTTCAGCGTCTGCGCGAGCGCGGCGTGATCAGGCGGCCGGAAGACCTCGGCATCGAGCCGCTGGATGCAGACCGCTCCCTTCTCGCGGCCAAGTCGATCAAGGACCTCGTCCACTGGTCGGGCGGCCTCTACGAGCCACCGGCCCGGTTCCGGAACTGGTGAGCCATGCCTTTTCCGTCATTGCGAGCGCAGCGAAGCAATCCAGAGCCACACTCGCCGACGGTTGCCCGTTGGCCTGGATTGCTTCGCTGCGCTCGCAATAACGGGATGACCATTTGAACCCGAGAGACGCCCGAACGGAGTCGTCGCCCATGGAAACCCTTCACTTCCGCCACAGCACAAAGAAGCCGGCAGCCGGCTCCAAGCCCATGGCGGTCATCGGCGTAGTCGCCTCCGGAAATCTCGAAATCCTGCTGGAGCGGGTGCTGCCGCCCGATGCCTGTGAGGTCGCCATCGAGACGCCGATCGGCGGGTTCGGCGACGTCTGGGAAGCGGTGGTGGCGGACTTCGTCGCCCGCGCCCAGCCCGGCGGCCTGCGCATCAGCATCAACGATGGCGGGGCGCGCCCCGACACGGTCTCCCTGCGCCTCGCCCAGGGCGCCCGGCTGATGGAGGCGTAAGCCATGAGAATCGTCACCGATCCCGGCTCGCAGAGCTGGTACGAGGCCAGCGCCCGTCAGCGTGTCGCAGGTCTCGTCGACGAGGGCAGCTTCGCGGAATTCTTGGGTCCGGCCGAGCGGGCGATGAGCCCGCACCTGCCGCTCTTCGACCTGCCGCGCGCCTTCGACGATGGCATCGTCGTAGGACGGGCCCAGCTCGACGGCCGGCCGGTGCTCGTCGCCTCGCAGGAAGGCCGCTTCATGGGCGGGGCCTTCGGCGAGATCCACGGAGCGAAGCTCGTCGGCCTGCTGCGTGCGGCTATCGAGACGAAGCCAGCCGCCGTGCTGATCCTGTTCGATACCGGCGGCGTGCGCCTGCAGGAGGCCAATGCCGGCGAGACCGCGATCGCCGAGACCATGCGCGCCATCGCCGATGCGCGCGCCGCAGGCATCCCGGTGATCGGTCTGATCGGCGGCCGGGCCGGTTGCTATGGCGGCGGCGGACTCATCGCCGGCACCTGCTCGCGGCTCGCAGTCTCGGAATCCGGTCGCATCTCGGTTTCCGGTCCTGAGGTGATCGAGACCAACAAGGGTGCCGAGGAGTTCGATTCGCGCGACCGCGCCCTGGTCTGGCGCACCATGGGTGGCAAACATCGCCGGCTGACCGGCGGGGCGGATGCCTATTGCGCTGACACCGTCGCAGCCTTTCGCGAGGCGGCGATCCGGCTGATCGGCGCGGCGCCCGCCTTCGACCTTGCCATGCTGGAGGCCGAGCAATCACGTCTCGAAGCCCGCGTAAAGCGCTTCGGCGATTGCCGCGACGCCACCGAGATCTGGGCGCGTCTCGGGGTCAACGATCCCGACGCCGTGCCGGCGATGACCGATGCCGCCTTCGCGGAGACCGTGGCCAACGTGACGGAGGCCTCCCATGACGCTCGCTGATATCCTGGCCTCACTCTTTCCGCATGGCCATTCCGTTACCGTCGCGGAAGGCCTCGTCACGGGACAGGGCAGCCTCGACGGCAAGCCGCTCCACGTCGTCGGCATCGATGGCGACACGCCGCTCGGCGTCGAGGGCGCGCTGGCGCTCTCCGCCGCCGTACTCGACGTGGTGCGGGCCGGCGACCGGTCGCCGATTCTCGTCGCGATCGATTCCGACAGCCAGCGCATGAGCCGGCGCGACGAGCTGCTCGGCCTCAACGAATGCCTCGCCCATCTCGCTAAGTCGCTGCTGCTGGCCGACCGCCTCGGCCACCCCACGATCGGGTTGATCTACGGCCACTCGGCGGCCGGCGCGTTCATTGCAACGGCGCTCGCGACGCGGGTGCTCGCGGCTTTGCCCGGAGCGAACCCCAGCGTGATGGACCTCCCTTCGGTGGCCCGCGTCACCAAGCTCCCGCTGGAGAAGCTGCAGGAGATGGCGAAGTCGACCCCGGTCTTCGCCCCTGGCCTCGACAACATGGTCGCCGCCGGCGCGGTGCATGTCGTGCTCGATGCGGAGAAGCCGCTCGACGGACAGATCCGCGCCCTGATCGCCGAGATGCCAAAAAGCGACGTCCGCGATCGGCTCGGCCAAGAGCGAGGTGGACGGCCGGTGGCGCGCGATATTGCCGAGCGCGTCGCCCGGCAGGCGCGAGGCTGAGATGAGCGGGAGAAGCGTCTCCTCCCACCCATCACCTCCCGCTGAGTCCCACCCACCACCTCATCCTGAGGTGTTGCAGAGCAACCTCGAAGGAGGGCCCCAGGGATCGCGCGACAGGCTGGAGCCGTCCTTCGAGGCTCGGCTGCGCCTCGCACCTCAGGATGAGGGACAGGGTGGGAATAAGGACAAGGCGGTGGATGGAAAATCCGCCGCGCCACTCGGCGCCTACCGCCGCCACGACCTCGTCCGCGTCGACCCCGCCGCCTGGGCGGCCATGCTGCGCCAGCGGCCCGACCTCGACGGCGTCCCGCACATCGCCGGCTGGGCTACTGCCGGCCGCCCGCTCATCCTTCGCCGCTACTTTGCGGGCGAGGCGCGCGACCTGGTCCCGCTCGGCCTGCCGCTGCCCCCAGCCGACGGCAAGCGACGGCTTTCTTTCGCGTTTCTGCCGGACAAACTGACGCTCCATCCGCCCGTGGCCCCCGCCGATGCCCGCGCCGCCGCGCCCGAAGCCTGGCAGCTTACCCTCGACGCTCTGATCACCCTCGGCGCCTCACACGGCCTGACGCCACGCCCGTTCGGCAGCCTGCTCTGGCAGGCCGCGACCGGGCTCACCTACCTCGCCGCCACCTCCGACCTCGATCTACTCTGGCCGCTACCTACGCAGACGATACCGGCCGGCTTCCTCGTCGCGCTCGCCCGCATTGCGGACGCTGCCCCGATGCGCCTCGACGGCGAGTTGTTGCTGTCGGACGGTGCTGGTCTCCACTGGCGCGAACTGCTGGACGCCCCGGATACCGGCGAAGTCCTCGCCAAGCACATCGACCGCCTGGAGATGCGCCCGGTCGCGGGCCTGCGGGGAGGTGCCGCCGCATGAGCGCCGCAACCGCTCTCCGCATCCAGTCGGCCACCTGCGAAGCAGCCTTCATCGCCCGCTGCGCGGTGGAGGCCCTGCGGCTCGAACTCGACACCTATCCCAAGCCGGGCCTCGTCAGCCTCGTCGACAGCGGCAGCCACGACGACATGGACGCCGCCACCTTCAAGGCCAGCGCCGCCGCCCTCGAACCCTATTTTTGCGAGTTGGCAGAAGCCGGCGCGCGCGGCCTCGGCATGGACGGCCTGCGCCGCATCGGCCTCGCCGCCGAGGCCGCCATGCTCGCGGCGACCGGCGGCGTGAACACCCATCGCGGCGCCATTTTCGGCCTCGGCCTGCTCGCCTCCGCCGCCGGCGCCCTCGGAGCCGGTGTGTCGTCGATCCGCCCCGGAGCGCTCGGCGCCCATGTCGCCCGCACCCATGCCCAGGGCATCCTGAACGGGCCCGTCCTCCTGCATGCCCCCGGCGCCCGCGCCCGACGTCGCCATGGCGTCGGCGGAGCCCCGGCCGAAGCCGCAGCCGGATTCCCGACCGTTTACCGAATCGGCCTGCCGGCCCTCCGGCACCGCCTGGCCCTCCGGCCCGACGACCCCGAGGCCGCCCGAGTCGAAGCCTGCTTCGCGCTGATCGCCGCCACCGAGGACACCAACCTGCTTCACCGCGGCGGCCCGGACGGCCTCGCCTTCGCCCGGCGCGCAGCTGCCGCGTTCCTGGCCCGTGGCGGCGTCGGCCAACCCGATTGGCGGCAGGCCGCCGAGTCGGCCCATCGCGATTTCGTGGCTAGGCGGCTCAGCCCCGGCGGCGCAGCCGACCTGCTGGCCATGACGGTGTTCGTGGCACGCCACGAGCATGCCGGGCGCCCCCGCGCTTTACCCCTCGGGCATGCCGGGACCGGCCCCTCTGGAAAGCCCGCGTCGTGCTAGCGCTGTTGTGCACCGGTCAGGGGGCGCAGCATCCCGGAATGTTCAACCTCACGAAGGATTTGCCGGAAGCGCAGCCCATCTTCGAAGCCGCCACGCCACTTCTCGGCGCCGATCCGCGCGACCTCGTCGCACGACCGGATGCCGACCTCCACGGCAACAGGACCGGCCAGATTCTGTGTTGCACCGCCGCGCTCTCAGCCTTCAAAATCGTCGAAAAATCAAAGCCTTCGCGCATGATCGTCGCGGGCTACAGCATCGGCGACCTCGCCGCTTGGGGCTGCGCTGGGCGCCTCGAGCCAGCCGCCATCTTGCGCCTCGCCGCCATCCGAGCGGAGGCCATGGACGCCGCCTCCGGCGAGGGCTACGGCCTCGCCGGAATCCGCGGCTTGAGCCTTGGTTCCGTTACGAAAATGGCCGAGCGCCACGGCTGCCATCTCGCCATCCGCAACGCTCCCGACAGCGCAGTGGTCGGCGGTTTGCGCACGGCCCTCGACGCACTCTGCATAGAAACCACCGCCGCCGGCGCTCAGCGGGCTATCCTGCTCCCGGTCCACACCCCGTCGCACACCCCGTTGCTCGCGCCCGCAAGCCAGAGCTTTGCCCAGGCCCTCGCCCAAGAGACCCTGCGGCGACCACCTCCAGGCGCTCCGCGACTCGTTCAAGGACTTGATGGAACGACGGTTTTCGACCCGGTCAAAGGCCTCGACAAGCTCGCGCGCCAGATTTCCGAGACCATCGACTGGGCCGCCTGTCTGCAGGCCTGTCGCGAATTCGGCGCGACATCCGTGCTGGAACTCGGGCCCGGCCACAGCCTCGCGACCATGGCCCGCGACGCCCTTCCCGAAGCGCGCGTCCATGCGCTGGAGGACTTCCGCTCCGTCGAAGGCGTCGTCGCTTGGGTTGGGGGATAATCGCGGGCCAGCCTAAGCGAATCGCGGATTTCCCACGACTTCAGTGTTCGGAGGGCTCGATCGCTGCAAAGCCGTAGGCCTGGCCGATCGATGTCCGGCCCGAACGCCAGCGGTCCACCTGGATCAGCGGCCACCCGAGCAGCGCTGCCAAGTCCGGCGGTAACCCGGATCACCAGGCCGGCCGTAGCACCATCCTGCTGCGGAGAGCCGCGCGTCGATGGTGTCGCGCCGGGCGCAGGCATCCTGGGTGGCCGGGTCGTCTCCGTGCCCGCCGCGACAGGCGCTGTTGGCCGCCGCCCAGTCTCGAAGGAGCGCGGCCGGCTCCGCGGGTTGTGCGCTCGCCGACGATAGGGATGCCCAGAGCGCGGCGACGGCGAGAGCCGAGGCCTGGGGACGCGTGATCGTCATGGATGCCTCCAAGCGGAGTTCTCACAAGGTGGGTGCCGGGGTGGCCGCAGAACGTCAGCTCATGTCGCCGAGATCGGAGAGCTCCACTGGCACCTCGCCCTCGCAGCGAGCCTTCACATAGACTTCCCAGGCTTTCTGCGTCCGCTCCAGCGTGGCCAGCGCGGCTGGGCGCGCATCATCCGAGATCATCGTGCTCGCTCTCAGGGCCTCTCGCGCCTTGTGGAGGGCCGAGCGGACGTGGGCTTCGCTGCGCTCGGCGAGCTTCGAGAGACAGAGCACGAGATCGTCGGCGTTCCGGCACTGGCCCGGCGTCTCGCCGGGAATATCGCTGAGGGCCGGCGCGGCCGAGGCCATGCCGCCGAGACCGAGAAACAGCATGGCGGCGAGGCGGGGCCGGCGGATCATCGGCGCGGCCTCAGCGAGTCGCGACGCGGCTGAGCACGAAGGTGTTGCCTGAGAACTGGACCTGACCCGGCGCACTCATGTGCTCCAGCATCAGCCGCAGGTTGCGGCCGAGACGGGCGGAGTCGGAGCGGGTCTCGTACCAGTATTCGGCGCTGGCCGCGCCCGAGCGCACCGGGCGGTGGTGCTCGTAGCAGCGGAAGGCCGACATATACTCCTCGGCCGCCTGCACCTCCTGCGAGGAGAAGCCGTTGAATTTGACCACGTAGGCGGTCGGCAGGCCGGCGCAGCTTTCGCCGCCGGGAGCCGCCGCGACGGCGCCACCTGCCACGGGCGCATCGGGAGCCGCGGTCAAGGCCGATCCGGCATCGGCGCCTTTGCGAGGCGCGACGAAGCCGTCGAGCTTCGTGGTGAGGGCCGAGGCGACGTCGGCGGCGATCGTCTTGGATTCGGCGCCGACCTTTTCCAGCAGGCATTCGCGGTCGCAGCCCTGGGGCAGCGGCGGAAGCTGCACGCCGGCCACCTCGAAGGAGCCGATGGACTGGCCGGTGCGGACGTTCAGCAGACGGCCGGGGATTCGCACCTCCGGCCGCACGATGTCGGAATAGGCCGACTTCGAGGCCGAGGCGTAGATCTGGAAGATCACCACCACATCGAGCGGCGGATTCTGCACCGAGCGGGCGACGTCGATCAGTTCGGCATCGCGGCGACGCACGCGGTTGGGCTGGGTGATGCCCATCGCCACTGCGGTCTCGTCATAGACGTTGTAGCCGTGGAGATTCATTGTCTCGGTGAGCTCGGTGATGACGCGCTGGAAGATGCGGTTGCCGCGCGGCACCGTATCCTCGTCGGCATCCTCGCCCATCACGACGATGTTGGGTTTGGCCTGGGCCAGGGCGGGCGCCGGGCCGGCCAGGACGGCGAAGCCGAACGAGACGAATGCGAGGGCGGCACGCAAAGCCGCGGGTGTGACGAACGACATCTGGGGCTCCTTCGGTAAATCGTATCTGGATCAGTCGGCGCAGGGCGGCGGGGTCGGCGCCGCGTCGAAATCGTCGAGGTCGAGGGCGACGCGCAGGCGCGGATCATGGGCCTGCAGGGCGGCGCAGGAGCGCATCGAGGCCGGCAGGATGAAGCGGAGCGCCCCGCTGCGGGCCGGTGGCGCGATCAACGTGACCTCGACGCGGCGGTTCACCCGCGAGAGCGGTGCGGACGGCTCCTTCAGCCGGGTCGGACCCCAGCCATGGACGCGCAGCCGCTCCGGCGCGATGCCGTAGCCCTCGACGAGATGGGCCTTCACGGCCCGCGCCCGAGCGAGCGAGAGACGTCGGTTATAGGCGGGGCCTCCTGCCGCATCGGTATGGCCGGCGATGAGGAAGCCGTAGCCGGCGAGATCAGGCGCGCGCAGGGCCTCGCCGAGCGGCTGGAGCTGCATGCGCGCCTCGGGTGTCAGGCGGGCGCTGTCATAGGTGAAGAACACGGTGAGATCGATCGTCCGAGCCGGGTCGATCCGCACGCTCGGGCCGCCATCGTTGGGAGCAACGGCCACCGGTGCGGGCGGGGCGCCCGGATTGCCGTCGGCGAAGGGGGCGAGCGAACGGATGATCGCCGTGGCGCTCGGATTGATCGCCGCGGCCTCGGCGCGCTCGGCCGCCTCGTTGCGGGGGGGAGCCGCCTCTTCGGCAGGCGCGGCGGGTGCGGCAGGCGCAGGGCGCGCGCCAGGCACCTCGGTCAGCGGATTGGCCCGAACCGGGCTGATGGGCGCCAGGGCGAGGCCGGCTGCGAGGATCAGGCCGATCCGTTTGCCGACCGGAAGCGGCGCTGCTGCGCGCAGCGCGCGTCGCGACGGCTGGTCTTGGGTCCGCATGGGTCGCCCCCTCTTCGGTCTTGGGCGTTCAAGCCCCTCACACCCGATCCATGGGTGGCCCAGAGCCGTTTTCGTCGGCCGGTGGATTCTTTCTTCGGGATCAGCGCCCGCGCAGGACGGCGTTCATGCCGGCGGGATCGAGCGGCGCCGAGGCCGGCGGACCCGAGGGCGCGGCGGCGGCCGGCGCAGCAGAAGGCTTGCCGGGATCGGCGGCGGCGACAGGGCGGCCCGGCTGGCCGGCGATCTCCGCGAGGATGCGGCTCTTGCCGAGGATGGCGTTGAGGCGCGTGGCGCTGTTGAAGCTCGATGCGTCCTTCGGATCGAGGCCGCCCTCCTTGTGCAGGGCGACGGCGCCGACGGACCCTTCGAACATCAGCGAGCCGGAGGAGCCGGCGAGAGTGTCGCAGCGGTGGCGCAGGTCCGGCCCGTCGGGCTGCTCCTTCATCGCGAAGCAGCGGAAGCGGCTCATCACCTTCGGGCGCCCGAGCGGATGGTGGATCACCAGCATCGAGGGATTGCCGGCAATCTCCCCGCCGGAGAGACGGGCAGTGCCGTAGATCTCGCCGGGATGGCCGGCGACGCGGGCGAGCGCGTAATCGAGCCGCGGGTCGAACTCGATGGGTTTGGCCTCCATCTCGAAGCGGCGCGAGCCTTTGCCGTCCAGCGTCAGGTAATCCATCAGGATCGAGACCTTGAGCGGCGTCAGCTCGCCCGATTGCGGCAGGCAATGGTGGTTGGTGAGCACGTAGTCGCCCGGCAGCAGCGTGCCGGTGCACGAGGCACCCATCTGCTGGCCGGTGCGCGTGTTCTTCAGGAGGATGTCGACGCGGCCAATGGGCCGGGCGAGGACGGCGAGGGCGTCCTTCGGATCGAGCTCGGCGACGGGCTCGAAGGCGCCCTTATTCTGGTCGACGAAGGCGGCGGCGTCGCCGGTTGTCTGGCGGAGCGGGAGTTGCGCCCTGCCGTAATCGGCGGGGTCGAAGCCGACGGTCTGGGCCTGCGCCGGTGCAGCGAGGGTCACCGACGACAGCAGGCAGGCGGCCGGCAGGCCGATGCCGTTCTTCCGGCGGTTGGCGGGCATCGTGGCGCTCCTCTCCGTCGCGGTCCTATGCCCGCGCTTGGCTGCTCGGTCAAAAGTCACGATGCGGCGCGCCCTCGGCTCAGCGTGTCAGCGCATGGACGAGGCGAGCGCCGGGAGGGCCGGCCCTCGGGATCACCTGGACGGCGTAGACGAGGTTCTGTCGGCCAGCCTCTTTCAGGAAATAGGCCTGGGCTCTGTCCGAAAGACGCACCGGCGGCAGTGATGCGCCCCGCAGTTCCGGTCCGATTTCGAGAGACGCGTCAGCCGCTTCGGCGCGGATGGCGAGGCCGCAGAGGTCGGAGGAAAGGCGGGTCGCGGCGAGCCGGCCCTCGGCTTCGAGGGCGACCGCACGGCGTTCGGGCGGGTCGGCGCCGAAGGCCACCCGGCGGCAGGACGAGCCGGGTGGCGCCCGCAATTCCTCGACCTTCACCGGTGGCAGCGACGGCTTCGGCTGGGCTTCGGCCGGGTCGGTTTTTGCCGCCGTCGCGAGGGTGCCGGTGCCATCCTTCACGGGAAGGTCCTGGGATGCCGACGAGGGCAGCCGCGCTATCCCGTAGGCACCCGCGAGGGTGACGCAGGCAAGTGCCGCGGCACCCACGGGGAACATTGACCGCCGGAACCGCGCAGCCGGCGGAGCGGCGGCCGAGTCCGCGGGCAAGGCGAGCGCTCGCAAAGCCGCCGAAACGGAGCTCGACGGCAAGATCAGGGGAGGGTGAGCGCGGCCGAGGGCTCGGATCGCGGCTTCGGCCTCGGCGCGTTCCGGACCGTCCGGCAGGAGCACCGCGAGGACGGCCTGTCGGGCTTCGGCGAAGAGGGGGCGCGAGCGCTCGATCTTGTCGAGGAGCGCGTAGTCGCCGGGGATCACCGCGAGATCGAGATCGACGGCGCCGGTCGCCCAGAGAATGAGGTCGGCCTGCGCCGGCTCGGCGGCGAGGCCATGGCCCTGCGCGGCGAGGCCGTGGGCGAGGCAGATTGGAGCCTCCCAGGAGCGTCCGGCATCGAAGGAGCCCGACAGGCGCAGCTCATGTGGCGGGAGATCAGCGCCGGTGAGGCGGGACAGCGGGCCGCCGGGGATGGCGAGACGAGCATAGTCGCCCGACCAGGGCAGGGGGCGATAGTCGCCATCGGCGAAGGCGGCCGAGGCCGGCAGGCCCGGACGCGGCTTGAGGGCACGCAGCCGAAGCGGACCGTTGGTGGTCGGCACCACGACGAGGATTCTTTTTTGGAAGCTCACGTGCTGCCGCCCTCGATGGGCATGAGCGAGATCACGCGGCGGCCTCCGAAGCGGTGAGCCTCACAGCAGAAACACCGCGCAGGCCGGCTCACTCAGCATCCGGCCGAGTTCCACCGCCTCGGGCACGGCCGGATCGAGGGCGAGCAGGATGGCGCCCTCGACGGGGGCGCCGAGCTCGAGCCGCACCGTGTCGTCGCCGAGCCAGGCCTCGATCACGCGGGGCACCTTCGCCTCCACGCCGCGCAGGACGAGGAGCGGCGGCGCATCGTCCTCGGCCGGCAGGATCTCCAGCTCGAAGGCGCCGAGCCGCCGTCTTGTGATGGCGCCGTCGGAGGCGGCCGCGGCGAGTGGGGCATGGGCCAGGGCCTGGGCGCCAAGCATCGCGCGGTAGCGCCGGGCCGTGTCGGGATCGGTGCGCAGCGCCCGCACCACGGAAAAATCAACGGGCTGGCCCGGCTCGCGTGTCGCGTGCGCCCAGAGCGCGGCATGCGTGACGGCATTCGGCGGCGGGTTCACGCGCAGCAATCCGCGGGCGGCATGGATCTCGGCGAGCATCTGGGCCTCGTCGCTCATGCGGCGGCCTCCCCGGCATAGGCTTCCGCGAAAGCTTGCGCGAAGATCACCCGGTCTGCGGCGAAGGCCGGTTCGAGCGGGCGCTGGCGGGCGAGGGCGGCAAGAGCCTGCTCCAGGCGGCCGGTCTCCTCAGCGAGGCGAACCAAGGTCGCGTCGACGGCGGCGAAGCCTGCGGCGAGCTCGGCGCGATCCTCGAACCCAGCCCGGCGCACCCGCCGTAGATCGGCCTCTGCGGCGTCAAGGGCGGCGCGCGTCTCGGCGGGGAGCGCGTCGCGGTCCGCGATGCGCAGGGCGGCTGCGATCTTCAGCATGCGGGCGAGATGCTTGGCGAGCGAGCCGGCCCGCTCCTGCAGCGCCGCATAGCTCTCGGCCTCGGCGCAGGAGGCCCGTTCGGCGACGTCGCCGCCACCGCTGCCCCGCCGCAGGCGGTTGGCGATGCCCGATTGTACGCGCCCGAAACTTGCGGCGCGCAAAGCCGTCAGCGGCCGGGTGCGGTGGAAGGGTTCGAGGCGCAGGAAATCGACGAGGTCGTCGCGCTCCGCGCCGGTGAGGATTTTCGGGCCATTCGGCAGGTCGGAGAGCAGGGCGGCCAGGGCCTCGGCGGGTTCGGCGGCGGCGAGGTCGGCGAGCGAGGCATCGAGTCGCTCCTCCCAGCCCTCGGCCGCGTCGAGGGAGACGGGGGAGGACAGGCTCTCCAGCCCGCCAAGGAGACCGGAGGCCGCCTCGAAGGTCACGAAATGCTCCGCCACGGTCCGGAAACCCGGCCGCTCGCCGGTCGCCATCTCGTTGCGCCAGAAACCGAGGATGTCGTCGTCGACGAAGCTGCGCTGCCCGTCGAGGAAGCCGAGGATCGCGCGGAAGCGGCGTTCGAGCGGCGCCAGCGGCAGATGCGCATTGCGATAAGCGGCGAGGTGGCGGGCGAGGCGCTTGGCGAGGAACGTCGCGCCGTCCGATCCGGGCTCTGCGACGAGGTCGTCCAGCCAGCCCGAGACCGTCGCAAACTGTTCGAGATCCTCGGCCGTCAGCACGAACTCGGCCAGCGCCAGCAGCCGGGCGAGTCCGGACCAGGTCGTGCGCCAGCCCTCTCCGCCGTCCTGCAAGACGAGGCCGCGCCCGTCGATCGCCACGCCGGCTCCTGCTCTCATGCCGGAAAGCCGCGCCGCGATCGCATCGGCACGCGCGAGACCCGGATCGAGCGCCAGGGTGACGAGATCGCGCCCGTCGCGGCAGCCCTGGAAGCGAGCGAGGGCGGCGAGGGCGTGGGCGAGGTCCCAGAGCGGCTTGTCGCGGTTCGGGCGCACGGCGCCCGTGACGACCCGGGCGAGCCAGGCCCGATCCTCGCGGGAGAGGTCGCGGCCCTCACTCACATTGGCGAGGTCGGCCGCACAGCGCTCGTCGTATCCGCCGCTCATGCGCTCGCTGGGTGCAAACCCTTGTGAAGCCTTGAGGTCGCGCATCGATATCGCCTGCCCGGCCATCCGTCACCCCCGCTCGACGACAGTATCCGGTACGAACTCACCTGAGTTCCGACCCATCCCCCTCATCCTGAGGTGGGGGGGGGGGGGGGGCGGGGGCGGGGGGGGGGGGGCCCCCCCCCCCGGGGCACGGGGGGCCCACACCCAAGGGGGCGCCGGGGGGGC
>NZ_JACIDN010000001.1:441392-823659 GCF_014196345.1 Methylobacterium brachythecii
GCGGACGCGAAGCGGAAGCCTCGAAGGAGGGCTCCAGCCAGCCGCTGCGATCCCTGGAGCCCTCCTTCGAGGCTTCCGCTTCGCGTCCGCACCTCAGGATGAGGGGATTTGGCGGGAGAGCCCGTGACCGTCATCGCACCACGATCCGCGCGGTAGCCTCGGTGACGCCGGGCGTCGCTCGGATCTTGTCCAGGAGATCGAGCACGTCGGCCGGCTGCAGCAGCCGGGCCTCGCCATCCGCGGCCGGCGCCGCCGCGAGCCAGCGTTCGGCGAGTTCGGGCGGCAACCCGTCCTCCACGCCGAAACAGGCAAACAGGTTCTCGAAGGGCTCGCCCGCGACGATCTCGTCGAGGCCGTAGCCGCGCGGATAGCGGCGGGTGTCGCCGGGCTTCAGCGGCGCGAGCGAGGCCGCGTTGCCGCGCACCGGCAGGGCGACATAGGCGGTCTCGTCGGAGGCGACGACCCAGCAATACAGGCTCTGGCGCGCCCGCGATTCGATGCGCATTTCCAGGCGCTGCCCGGCCGAGAAGGGCGTCGCCGTGGCCGCGACGGTGAGGCGGCCGCCATCGGTGCGGGCGGTCGCGGCAAGGTGGTCGAGGAAGGGCCGCGGGGTCGGATCGCAGCCGAGGCCCTCGATGCCGATCCGGCGCCGGCCGGTCGGCGCGATCACGGCGCCGTCGCGCTGGAATTCGAGCTCCATCCAGGACTGGCGCTGCTGGTCCATGGAAAAGCGGCCGCGCGCGGTGAGGGCGCCGGAGCAGGCAGTGGCAGGCGGTCGGCGGCGCACGTCGAGGCGGTTGCCCTTGAGGACGCGGTTCGGCGCGCGGGCCTCGGCATCCAGCGCGATCATCAGGCGGTCGGTCAGCGCGCCGGCGCAGGTCGAGTGGCCGCCCTCCGCCACGAAGGGACAGACCTCGATCGCGCTCGCATTCGGCGCGGCCTGCGCGAAGGCCTTCACCGCGCCCTGCATGACGGCATCGACGTCGGAGACGCCGGCCCCAACGCGGATCGGCACGATCATCGGCTCGCTCGTCGCCTTGCAGGCGGCGTTGCGGGTAATGGCCTGGAGCCGGATCGCCGCGGTCTCGCCGGCCCGGCGCGGCTCGACCAGGAAGACGCTGGCATCTCCCGCGAACGCCTCGCGGATCTGGCTCTCGGCCTCGGCGCCCGAGAGGCCGGTGGTGCCCTCGCGCAGGGCCTTGATCCGCACGACGTCGGCCGAAGCGGCAAGTTTGACGCGGCCGGTGGCCTGCAGGCGGCTCTCGACGGCGAGGCGGATTTCTTCCGCTTGCTCGCGGGAGAGCGCGGCCTGGCTCGGCTCCACGCCGATGACGGCGAGGGTCAGGTCGGGGTGCCCGGCACAGGCGGAGACCGCGTCGAGGAAGGGGGCGAGGGAGGCGGTGGCGGGGTTGGCTTGGGCGGAGCTCGACAGGAAAAGCCCTGCAAGAACAACCCAACCCGTCATTCCGGGGCCGCGAAGCGGAACCCGGAATCCACGGCTGGCCTCGGCGCGTGATCGTGGATTCCGGGTTAGACGCTTCGCGTCGCCCCGGAATGACGGCGCGGTGAGCCTCATTCCGTCTCGTTCGCCTTGGCATACTGGTCGAGCGCCCTCACGAAGACCGGGTTGAAGCGGCCGTCGATGGCGCCGGGGTAGTAGTCGGCCTCCTTGATGGCCCGCTGGACGGTGCGGATCGTGTCGGGCTTGAGCTTCTGGGCCGCCGTGTCGGTGGCCGAGACCGAGGCCGCGCCGAGCTCGCCCTTCTTGAGCGCCCGCATCACCATGTCGGAGGAGCGCACGCCCGGAAAGAACCCGGCAAAGCCGTTGTCGATCAGCGTCGCCATGGTCGCCATGGCCACCGGGTCGCCCTTGTCCGCTGCCCGGCGGAACAGGTCGAAGCCCTGCCTGAGGTCCCTCGGGAAGCCGTAGGAGCCGCTGGAATAGTAGGGCACCAGCTTGCTGATCGAGGGCACGTCGCCCCCCTCGGCCGCGCGCTTGTAGAGGGCCGCCGCCTGCGCCTCATTCTTGGGGATGCCGTTGCCGTATTCGAGCATGCGGGCGGCGTTGGCGAGCGCCACCACGTTCCCGCCATCGCCCGCCTGCCGATACAGGCGAAACGCCTCCGCCTGGTGGCGCTTCACGCCCTGGCCGTTCTCGTAGAGCGTGGCGAGGTTGTTCATGGCCGAGATGCTGCCGGCCTTGGCCGCCACGTCGTAGGCCGCGAAGGCCTCCTTGTAGCGATCGACCCGGTCGTAGGCCCGGCCGAGCTGGTAGGAGAGGCGCCGGAGGTTCGGATAGGCGGTCGCGGCATTGCGGCAGGCCTCGATCGCCGAGGCCGACTCGATCCGGCCCATCTTGACGCCGGTGACGCCCTTGGGCCGATCGCGGTCGTCGGTGGCGGCCGCGAGCTCGTCGCAGCGTTTCACGCGCGGGTCGCTGCTCGGATCGGAGCCGCCGAGATAGCCCTCGGCGAGGGACTTGTAGGCGCAGACCTCGCGGCAAGATTCGAGATAGGCCTGATATTGGCGCTGCGCGCTGAAGCGGCCCCAGTTTTCCTGGTCGATCGCCGCCGCGTCGCGTTTGCGCCCGGCGAAGAGGCGCTCCATGGCGCTGTCGCGATAGGCGCAGATCTCGCCGCAGGTGCCGACATAGGTCTCGAAACCCTCGCGGGTGCCGAGGCCCTCGGCCCGGCGCCAGGCGGCCTCGTCGCGCACGGCGGCGACGCCCTTGGCGACGGCGTCGACGGGCAGCGACGCCTTGAGCACGATCGGGGCGTCGTCCACTTCCGGAACCTGCGCTCGGCCGCTTGCACGGCGAGCGGCGTCCTCGACCTCCCTGCGCAGGTAGCTCTTCAATTCGGGCCATGCGATCTGCCCGTCGCCCTGCCCATCCTTCGCATCGGCGAGCCCCGAGACGCCCATCAGGAAGCGGCTGGTGAGCAGGCCGAGCCTGTTCGGCTCGTCCCAGTTTGCCGGCGTCGCGCCGGAAGTGGCGACGACGCGCACGATGCCGGCCTCCGTCTTGGGCTTGGCCGGTGCGAAGCCGGGAGCCGAGACCGCGAGCAGGCTCTCGCCCTTGCGGCCGGTCTCGCCGGTGAAGCAGGCATCGACCATCACCACGAGTTGGCGGTCCGCACCGATCTTGCGCTTTACGAGATCGAGGTTGCGGTAGAGCGTCTCCAGCGCATAGCCGCTCTCGCCCTGGTTCGGGTTGCCGTCCTCCGGCAGCAGGAAGGGCTGGTGCGTGGCGAGGTCCGGCACGCCGTGGCCGGAATAGTAGACGAAGACGTTCGAGCGGCCCTCGCGGACGCTGCGCCAGAGGCGGCCGGATTGCGGGTTGCGCTCGGTGCCGAAGGCCTGGTTGAACTCGTTGAGAGTCGCGTCCTTCAGTACGAAGACGTTGCTCTCGCGATAGCCGAGGCGCTGGACGAGGTAGCTGCGGATCGCGTCGGCATCATTGTGGGCGTAGTCGACCGGCACCGTCTGCTTGTAGGTGCGGTTGCCGATGACCACCGCCACCGAGTCGGCATTGTCGGCGAAGATCGCTGGATCGGCGGCAGCTCGCGCTCGTGGTGGGAGAATGAGTCCGAGGCCTGCTGCGAGAAGAATGGCTCCGGCAATGCGCATGCCCTTGCGCATGACGGACATCACGGCCTCTCTCGGCATGCGCGTCTTCTCCGGTCGGCCTCGGCCTGGTCGTCGGTCCTTGGAATGGCGCGCACCCGTCTCCGGGCGCGGCAGAGGGTTAGCCGCTGGAGCCGGGAGAAACAATCGCGCGCCATGGTGGTCGGCCGGAGGCCGTTCCCGCTCGTTCCTCAGCATCCGGCGATCAGTGCCACGGCGAGGCTGAGGACGATGAGGTGGAGGGGCGAGATCGTGACGAGCACCATCGCCTCGCGCGCCCTACGGCAGGTAAAGGCCGCGGCCGCAGCGGCGGACCCTGCGGGCTTCGACGTAGCCGGTGTAGCGGTTGTAGACGTCGACGGTGCGGTAGAGGCAGTAACGGCCCGAATTGTAGCCGTTGTAATAGACCCCGCCATTGTCGAGATCGACGCCGAGGAACTCCTGATTGCTAGCGGTTCCCTGGGCGCGGGCCGGCTGAGCGAGGCCGAGCAGGCCGAGGCCCACCAGTACGAGGATCGTCGTCTTGGTCATGATTCCATCTCCCATGTCGGGCGGCGATCACCGCCTTCGACAGGGGCATGGGACGGGCAGAGCGGTTTTCGCGCAGGCTGGCGGAAGAATCGTCAGGTGGACGCCCGCAGGAAACAGGCTTCGGCATCAGGCGACCGATCGCGGCCCACTCCGCATCCGTCACATCGGTTTCGTAGCGAAGACCCGCGCGGCCATGCTGCCGCAGGGCAGTCGGGGCCCGCATGGCGCCTAGATCACAGGCCTCAGCACCGTTCTAGAAACACCGCCATCTCAGCCACTCAACCCTCTCGTACCCTTGTCGAGCACACTCTCAGCGAAACTTGATTACTCCGGGCTTTGCTCGCGCGACTTCAATCGAGGTTATACGCCGACGAAGTTCGGGGCGGTTGGCGGCCTGCTTTTCCGGTGGTGGCCAAGATTTTGCTGCGCATCATCAGCAGATTGGGCGGTCCCACCATTGAGGCCGCGATATCGATCGGCGAGTGGCCAAAGAAGCGGAGACGATACGGCTGGAGAAAAGAGGGGCAATTCGAGGTGTCTTCTCGGCGAGAAGCGGCCCAAAGGCGTATCGAGCGAGGAGCGGCACTCGATGACGAAGGATGGACGCGGCAAGGCCTTCGAGCAGCGCGCCGATGCTGGCGAAGCGGAACTTCGACTGGCGATGAGCCGGTCTCGCGCCGCTTTCGTCGGCACGGCCGTGATGAGCGGGCTCATCAACATCCTCTATCTCACCGGCTCGTTCTTCATGCTCGAGGTCTACGACCGGGTCATTCCCAGCCGGTCCGTTCCGACCCTGACCGGCCTTCTGGTGTTGGCCCTGGCGCTCTTTGTCTTTCAGGGCGCTCTCGAGATGCTTCGGTCCCGCATCCTCGCCCGAACGGCCGCCAGCCTCAATGAAGACCTCGGCGGCCGCGTCTTCGATCTCATCGTCAAGAGCCCGCTCAAGGGCAGCCTGCCTGGCGACGGCCTGCTGCCGTTGCGTGACCTCGATGCGGTGCGCAGCTTCATGTCCGGATCAGGACCGAGCGCGTTCTTCGACCTGCCTTGGATGCCGATCTACCTGTTCGTCTGCTTCTTGTTTCATCCCCTACTTGGCAGCATGGCGCTCGCGGGGGTCTTCGTGCTCGCGGGCCTGACCGTGCTGACAGACCGCGCGACGCGCCAGCCGACACTGTCTGCCACCCGATCCATGCAGCAGCGCAACGCTTTAGCCGAGGCAGGCCGTCGAAACGCGGAAGTCCTGTCGGCCTTGGGCATGCAAGAGCGTTTCGCTCACAGATGGATTCGCGCGAACGACGACCATCTCCAGGCCCAACAGAGCCTCTCCGACGCGACCAGCGGCTACGCCACCGTCTCCAAGACCTTCCGAATGGTTCTGCAATCCGGCGTGCTGGCCTTGGGCGCGTGGCTCGTGATCAACAACATGGCCACCGGCGGCATCATCATCGCCTCCTCGATCCTGGTCTCTCGCGCGCTTGCGCCCGCTGAGCTCGCCATCGCGAACTGGAAAGGCTTCGTCCAGGCCCGTCAGAGCTGGGGACGCCTTGCCGATCTTCTCAACCGTATTCCCCCTTCGAACCCGCTTCACGCGCTACCCGCGCCACGGCAGTCGCTCGTCGCGGAGGCGGTCAGCGTCGCGCCTCCCGGTGTGCCGCGCCTGATCGTCCAGGACGTCAGCCTCGCGCTACAGGCCGGTCAGGGATTGGGGATCATCGGTCCCTCGGCCTCCGGCAAATCCACGCTCGTGCGCTGCTTGGCCGGGATATGGCCGACTGTGCGAGGCAAGGTCCGTCTCGACGGCGCCGCCTTGGGCCAATGGTCGGCTACCGACCTCGGCTCCCATCTCGGCTTTCTGCCCCAGGAGGTCGAACTCTTCGCCGGCACGGTCTCCGAAAACATTGGGCGCTTCGACCCGGCGTCGTCCGCCCAGGCCGTCATTGCGGCGGCCCAGGCCGCCGGCGTGCACGACATGATTCTTCGCTTGCCGGATGGCTACGACACACGACTCGGCGAAAGCGGTACCGGCCTTTCAGCCGGTCAGCGCCAGCGAGTCGGCTTGGCCCGCGCCCTCTACGGCGAGCCGTTCCTCGTCATTCTGGACGAGCCCAATGCCAATCTCGATGCCGTGGGTGAGCATGCCCTGACCCAGGCCATCCTCGGTGTTCGTCAGCGCGGCGGAATCTGCATCGTCGTGGCCCATAGGCCGAGCGCGTTGGCAGCAGTCGACCTCGTCCTGATGATGAACGAAGGGCGCGCCCAGGCTTTCGGCCCGCGAGACGAGGTGCTGAAGCGCGTGCTCCAGCCTGTTCCTGCCGCGCAGTCCGGGCAGGTGTCATCGCGGTCCGTAGAGGTTGGCGGGCGCGCCTCCCAGGGAGGTCTGCAATGAGTGGCGCTTTGGTGACGACCGGGCCGCTTCCCTTGCCGGCCAACTTAGGCTCGCGCGCTCAGGGCTCGATCCGTCGCCATCTGGCCGTGGCTCTCGGCCTCAGCGGCGTGCTCGTCTTCGGCATCGGCGGTTGGGCGACCTTCACTCAGATTTCAGGCGCCATCATCGCGCCAGGGCAACTGGTCGTCGAGTCGGACGTCAAGAAGGTACAGCACCC
Source organism: Methylobacterium brachythecii (assembly GCF_014196345.1). Lineage (GTDB taxonomy): Bacteria > Pseudomonadota > Alphaproteobacteria > Rhizobiales > Beijerinckiaceae > Methylobacterium > Methylobacterium brachythecii. The sequence continues at coordinate 448,151 of NZ_JACIDN010000001.1, forward strand.
CACCGGCGGGGTCGTTGGTGAACTTCTGGTACGCGAAGGTCAGGCCGTCACGGCCGGGCAAGTGCTGATACGACTGGACCAGACGCAGACCCGTGCCAATCTCGACATCATCATCAAAGCGTTGGACGAGCTTGCAGCCCGAGGCGCGCGCGACGAGGCCGAGCGCGACGGGGAAACGACGGTCATGTTTCCACCCGAGCTCCTCGCGAAGATCGCCGAGCCGACGGTGGCGCGGTTGATCGACGGGGAGGCGCGCCTGTTCGTCTTGCGTGTGACCGCACGCGCCGGACAGAAGGCGCAGTTGCGCGAACGGGTGGCTCAACTCGGCCAGGAGGTTGCCGGCCTGACGCAGCAAGCGTCGGCCAAGGTGCGTGAGATTGCGCTGATCCAAAGCGAGCTGACCGGCGTGCGCGCGCTCTACGCCAAGAATCTTGTGCCTTTCTCCCGGGTTACCTTGCTGGAGCGGGACGGTGCCCGACTGGAAGGTGAGCGCGGGCAGCTCATCGCGCAGACGGCCTCGGCGAGGGGCAAAATTACCGAAACCGAGCTGCAGATCCTTCAGATCGATCAGGAACTGCGCACCGAGTCCGGTAAGGATCTGGCCGAGATCCGGGGCAAGCGGTCCGAATTGATCGAGAAGCGGATCGCTGCGGAGGACCAGCTCAAGCGGATCGAGCTGCGCGCACCCCAGGACGGGACCGTCCATCAGTTGACGGTCCATACGATCGGCGGCCTGGTGACCCCCAACGAGCCGGCGATGTTGATCGTGCCCTCAGCCGATCAGCTCGCGGTCGAGGCGCGTATTCAGCCACAGGACATCGACAACGTGCGTCTCGATCAGAAGGCGATGCTGCGCTTCTCTGCGTTCAACCAGCGGACCACGCCCGAAGTCGAAGGCGCCGTCAGCCGCGTCTCGGCAGACGTGATGACCGATCCGAAGGCCGGCACGAGCTATTACACGGTGCGCATACGGGTCCTTCCGGACCAATTGAGTCGGCTCGGCGGCGCGCGCCTCGTGCCGGGCATGCCCGTGGAGAGCTTCGTGCAGTTGGGAGACCGCTCCGTGCTGAGCTACCTCACGAAGCCGATTTCGGACCAGATCGCAAAAGCTTGGCGGGAGCGGTGATGCCGGTTCGCCGGTGGCGGGCGAATCTCGGTCGCGGCTGTTTCAGCAGTCGTTGATCTTTACCGATCGGCTCAATGACATTTTGGATTTCGAAAACCCCGATCTGATCGCCCGCTTATGTCGGCATCCATCGGCTCAAGCCGCGTCGAGGTTGACCTGTAGGCCGGAGCCATCCGGGCGGTTGCGCAGCCGCAGGGCGAGGCGCGAGCGACGCGCCGCCATCTCGGTGATCGCCAGCCCGAGCCCGCTTCCCGAGGCGCTCTTGTTGCGTCCGCGGAAGAAACGGGTCGTAACGTGCGGCAGCTCCTCCTCCGGGATGCCCGGTCCTTCGTCGCGTACGAAGAAGCCGGCCCCGGTGGGGCTCAAGCCCCATTCGACCGTGCCGGCGCCCATGTGTTGGATGGCGTTCTCGTGGAGGTTGCGGATGGCGAGCCGCAGGCTTTCCGGGTCGCCTCTCATCCTCAGATCGGCGAGGCGCGGGTCGACGATCGTCCGGATACCGTCGCCGACGCGCATGCCGCCCACCGTCTCGGCGATCAGGGCGCCCACCTCGACGTCGACCAGCGGGCGTTCCTCGGTCTCGGCATCGAGCCGGGCGGCGTCGAGGAGCTGGCGCACCAGCCGGGTGGTCTGATCGACGGCGACGAGGATCTGGCGGAGAGCCGCCTTCACGACGCCGGGATCGGTGGTCGCCATGGCGACCTGGGCCTGCGTCTTCAGCCCCGCGAGCGGCGTGCGCAATTCGTGGGCTGCGAAGGCGGTCACCGTCCGCTCGTGCCGCCGCGCCGTTTCCACTTTCAGGAACAGGGCGTTGAGGGCATCGGCAAGCGGCCGCACTTCGGCCGGCGCGCGCCCGGCATCGATCGGACGCATGTCGTCGGCGTCGCGCGCCGAGAGGTCGCGCGCCATGCGCCGAAGGGGACGCAGGCCACGCCCGAGGCTGACCCAGATCAGGAGGCCGAGCAGCGGCACCACGAGGATCATCGGCATCAGGAAGCTGCGCACGAGGTCGGTGGCCAGCCGCTCGCGCATGCCGACCCGGTCGCCGACCATGACGCGGAGGCCCTTGCCCGGATCCTCAAGGGTAAAGACGCGCCAGGTCTCACCGTTGATCTCCCGCTCCGAGTACCCCGAAGCGGTGTCCGTCATGCGGTGCTCCGGGGCGCCGCTGGAGCGGGCCAGCATGCCGCCGGAGAGCGACCAGATCTGGCAGGTGAGCTGATGCTCGTAGCCCAGCGCCGGGATCGGCGTCTCGAGTGCGCCGGTTCGGGAGCCCGGCGTGACCCTGTCGGCCACTGAGATCACCATGCGGGCGGCTTCCTGGAGCTGCGTGTCGACGAAATGCTCCACCTCGCGCTTGGAGCTGACGTAGATCCAGAGCACCGCGCTCAGCCAGATCAGGCCGGTGGCGACGACGAGGATGGCGAAGAGCCTGGTGCGAAGCGCGCTCATCAGACGCCCCTCATCCGGTAGCCGAGGCCGCGCACCGTCTCGATGGCGTTCCGGCCGATCTTGGCGCGCAGGTTGTGGATGTGCACCTCCACCGCGTTGCTCTCGACCTCCTCCTGCCAGCCGTAGAGCCTCTCCTCCAGTTCGGACTTCGCGTGCAGGACGCTCGGGCGTTCCATCAGCGCGCCGAGCACCATGAACTCGCGCCGCGAGACCGGGACCGGCCTGTCGTCGACGCTTACCGCGAAGCTGCCCGGGTCGAGCCGGATGCCGCCGTGCACGAGGGCGGCCGAGGCCCGCCCCGCCGCGCGGCGAACCACCGCCCGGATGCGGGCCGAGAGCTCGTCGAGGTCGAACGGCTTGCCGATATAATCGTCTGCCCCGCCGTCGAGGCCGGCGATCCGGTCGGCGACCGCGTCGCGCGCCGTCAGCAGAACCACCGGGGTCCGATCACCCCGCGCCCGCAGGGCGCTCAGGACGTCGAGGCCCGAGCCGTCCGGCAGCATGAGGTCGAGGACGACGGCCGAGAAAGCGCCAGCGATGAGAGCAGAATCCGCATCCTCGCAGGTGCCGACGCAGTCCACGGTCGCGCCGGACAGGCCGAGCCCGACCCTGAGGCCGTCCGACAGGATGGGATCGTCCTCGACCACAAGCAGGCGCAACGCGTGTCTCCTCGGTTGCGGGGCAGTCTAAAGCGTTGCCTTAAGCCTGGCTTAAGCTGCGTTTCCGACCTGGGGCGACCTCATCGAACAACCGACCGCGTCGCCATCATGTCGAACACCGTCCATACACGTCCCGCTCACCGCCGTGATCCTGTCCGCGGTGCATCGGCCTGTGTGCTGCGCCTCGCCGCGGTCCTGGCCCTCGCGTCGGCGCTGGGCGCCTGCACGGCCTCAATGGGCGGGCAGCCCGAGGTGGCTGCCGTGAGCCATCGCTTCGGTCCCGACGTGCTGCGCCGCTACGCGGCCCTGACCGACGAGCCCTTCCCGGTCGCGGCGATCGAGGACCGGGATCTCAAGCCCGACTACGTCCGCCGCGTCGTGGACTACCCGACCCGGGAGCAGCCCGGCACGCTCGTCGTCGATCCCAACAACCGCTACCTCTATCTCGTCATGGAGGGCGGCCAGGCGATGCGCTACGGGGTCGGCGTGGGCAAGGCCGGGCTCGAGTTCACCGGCACCGCCACGGTCGGCCGCAAGGCGAACTGGCCGCGCTGGACGCCGACGCCGGACATGCTGCGCCGCGAGCCCGAGCGGAACGGCAAGTGGGCCGGCGGCATGCCCGGAGGTGCCGGCAATCCCCTCGGAGCACGTGCTCTCTACCTGTTCAAGGACGGCAACGACACGCTGTACCGCATCCATGGGACCACGGAGCCGTGGAGCATCGGCGAGGCCGTGTCCTCGGGCTGCATCCGCATGCTGAACCAGGACGTCATCGATCTGCACCGCCGGGTTCCGGTCGGCACGCGCGTCGTCGTGCTCGGTGGGCAGGGAGCGGTCGCCGCGCGGCCGCAGGCCGCCGAACCGTCGGAAGCGTTCGGCGAGGCGCCGGTAGACCTCGACGACGCGCCCTCGCCGGTGCGAGGCTAGATCGAGCCACGGACGGGCGGCGCGGCAAATCGCGCCGGACCCGCTTTTCCGGGACAGGAGGACGCCATGACCGATGCCATTCCCGACACGTCGAGCCGGCGGGAGGTGTTGGCGGCTTCGCTCCTCGGTGCGCTTCCGCTGCTGCTCGCAGGCTCTGCGACGGCGAGCCCTCTCGACCCCGCCCAGACCATCATCCAGCCGCCGGATGAGCTGAAGTGGATTCCGACGAAGGGCTATCCCGAGGGCGCATCCGACCGGTGCGTCCTCGCCGGCGACATGAACGGTAGTGGGCTCTACTACACCCTGGTGCGCTGGTGGCCGGGCTACATGAGCGCCCCGCACCACTACACGACCGACCGCTTCTGTATGGTCGTGTCGGGCACCTGGTGGTGCAACAGCGGCGCGGATTTCGACCCGGCCTCCTGCGTGCCGGTGAAGGCCGGCAGCTATGTCCACCGCGTCGCCGGCACGCCGCACTACGACGGCGTGGTCGCACAGGGGACCGAGCCTGCCGTGATCGCGATCTGCGGGATCGCGCCGATCAATTACGCCCTGGTCGATGCCTCCAAGCCCGGCTGGCGGAAGGTCTGATCGGCCGGCCCTGAGACTGAGACGATCAGCGCTCGGCGGCGAGGAGCTGAAGCAACTCCACGAGATGCGGATCGAGCTGTTCCTCGATGATCGGATCGTAGAGCCGCTTCAGCTGCTCGCCCAACCGTGCCCGCGTGCCCTCGTCCAGCTTCGGCGACGCGTCGAGGTTCGGCTCCGGTGCGCGCAGGGGGCGTTCGCTGTTCGACATCGTCCCTAGATCGCGCTCTCCGGACGCGCGGCAACGGGCCGAACCGGTCGTGCGGTCATTTTTGATGCTGGCGCACCGCGCATTCTCGATGCGCCCCGAGGATCGACTGCAAATTTCCGCGGACGCGATCCGTGCAAACGAAAAGCGCCGCGGGCCTGCCAGCCCGCGGCGCTTTCGGATTCTCGGTGTCGGAGGCTTACGCGCCGACGATGGTCTTGAGGTGGCCGATCAGCGAGGCGACGCTGCCGAACTTCTCTGCGAAGTTCGGATTGAAATAGGCCGCACGCGCCGCGACGATCACGACGACCATCGCCCAGAACAGTCCGACGCCGGTGCGCAGAGCGATCCGCGATACGCTGCTGGGCGCGCCGTGGTCAGTGCCGTGAGCGACCGGCTCGCCGAATGGGTCGAATTGGATGGGGCGCATGACGACCAAGATTGCTCGAAACCAGATCTGTAAGTCGTCACAGCATAGCCTCGACGCAATGGAGACGGTTTTCGAATTTCGGGCTCGGCGGGGAGAGTCCTTCTCCGTGGAAATTCCGGCAGAGAAGAATTCTCTCGGGGGGCTTTGGAGCGCCCGGCGATCGCGCCGAGGACGATGGCGAGGTTCTCGATCTCCGGTCATGCGGGCCTCGATCGATGCGCGTCTGGCATCGATCGATCCAGTGTTTGACTTGGACGGCGCATCGATCCGCCTTTTAGGTTGTCTTCGGAAAAGGCCGCCTCGTGCCGATCGGGACGAAGAAGCCGGCCGACCTCCGCTACGGTAACAGCCGGGCGGCTCGATCACATGGGAGAACGCTCATGGGCGCCACGCTTGCCGTGTCGCTGGCCAGGCCGAGCCGCGTCCGGCTCGTCATCGTGACGATGATCTTCGTCGCCAGCACCATCAACTACGCCGACCGGGCGACGCTCTCGATCGCCGGTCCGTCCCTCGCCAAGGATCTCGGCCTCGACGCCGTCTCCATGGGCTACGTATTCTCGGCTTTCGCCTGGTCCTACGTGCTGGCGCAATTGCCGGGCGGCTGGCTGCTCGACCGCTACGGCGCGAAATCGGTCTACGCCGTCGCCATCTTCCTGTGGTCCTCCTTCACCCTGATGCAGGGTGCGGTGGGGTTCTTCACGGGCTTTACCGCGGTCGCGCTGCTGTTCTGCCTGCGCCTGATCGTCGGCCTGGCCGAGGCGCCGGTCTTCCCGGCCAATGCCCGCATCACGGCCGCCTGGTTCCCGGCCTCCGAGCGCGGCACGGCCTCCGCCTTCTTCAACTCATCGCAATACTTCGCGACGGTGCTGTTCACACCGCTGATGGGCTGGGTGGTGCACAATTTCGGCTGGCACCACGTCTTCACCTTCATGGGCGTGCTCGGCATCGCCTTCGCGCTGCTCTGGACGCAGGTCATTTACGGGCCGAAGGAGCACCCATCCGTCAACCAGGCCGAACTCGATTACATCAGAGAGGGCGGCGCGCTGCTCGACATGGATGGTCACACCCGGGCCACGGCCCCGGGCCAGACCTGGGAGACCATCCGCAAGCTGCTCTCCAACCGGATGCTGCTCGGCATCTATATTGGCCAGTACTGCATAACGACGCTGACGTATTTCTTCTTGACCTGGTTCCCGGTCTACCTCGTCAAGGAGCGCGGCCTGTCGATCCTCCAGGCTGGCTTCGCAGCGGTCCTGCCGGCGCTCTGCGGCTTTGCCGGCGGCATCCTCGGCGGATGGGTCTCCGACCTGCTGCTCAAGAACGGCTACTCGCTCACGGCTGCGCGAAAAATCCCGATCGTCGGCGGCATGCTGCTCTCGATGGTGATCATCGGCTGCAACTACGTTCAGGCGGATGCGGTGGTGATCGGGCTGATGGCGCTTGCCTTCTTCGGCAAGGGGATCGGCGCGCTCGGCTGGGCCGTGGTGTCGGACACCTCTCCGAAGGAAGGCGGCGGCCTCTCGGGCGGCCTGTTCAACACCTTCGGCAACACTGCCGGCATCACCACACCGATCGCCATCGGCTACATCGTCCAGCAGACCGGCTCGTTCAACGGCGCGCTCGTCTTCGTCGGACTGAACGCGCTCGTGGCGGTGTTCTGCTATCTGGTGATCGTCGGCGAGATCAAACGGGTGGAGCTGCGCTGACGGCGCGCGACGTCTCCACCCACGCTTCGTCAGGGTGGGGGCATGCTCGACTTCAGCCAGCTCCGTTGCTTCGTCGCCGTCGCCGAGGAGCTGCATTTCGGCCGCGCCGCCGCGCGGTTGAACATGACGCAGCCGCCTCTGTCCCGGCAGATCCAGGTGCTGGAGCGGGTGCTCGACGCGGCCTTGCTGGAGCGGACCAGCCGCTCCGTGCGCCTCACCGCGGCGGGGCGGAGCTTCCTGCCCGAGGCGCAGCGCATCCTGCGGCTCGCGGAAACGGCGGCCCACGTGACCCGGCAGGTTGCGGCGGGACGCGCCGGCACCCTCCGGCTCGGCTTCACGGCAGCCTCGGCCTACGATTTCCTGCCGCGTCTCGTCATCGGCTTCCGCAATGCCCTGCCGGACGTGACGCTGGCTCTGCGCGAGATGGTTTCCCGCGACCAGCTCGAAGAGCTTCTTTCCGGGCGGATCGACGCGGCGCTGATGCGGCCGCCGGTGACCCATCCCGACCTCGTCTGCGCCCGCGCGCTCGCCGAGCCTCTCGTCGTGGCGGTACCGGCCGATCACCCCCTGGCCCGGTCCGAGGTCATCACCGTCCGGCACCTGCACGAGATGCCGTTCATCGACTACGCTCCGCACGACGCGCGCTACTTCCACGACCTCGTCCAGGGCCTGCTCGACGAGGCAGGCGTGCGCCCGCGCGTGCTGCAGCAGCTCACCCAGATCCATTCGATCCTCGCCCTGGTGCGCGCCTCGCTGGGCCTCGCCCTGGTGCCGGAGGCCGCCGAGCGCCTGCGCTTCGAGGGCGTCGTCTTCAAGCCGCTGGTGACGATGCGGCCGCGACTCGTCGAGCTCTACGTGGCGTGGCGGCGCGACCGGGACGACCCGCTGATCGGCGCGCTCGTCGGCCTGCTCGACGGGCTTTGACGATCGATCGATGCGTATCGTGCATCGATCGATCCATCCTTTGGCTTGGACCCGCATCGGCGGCCATGATGAGATTGCCTCCGGACGCCCGGCGCATCGCACGCTGGCGCCGCACGGGAGGAAGCCATGCTCGCCCAGTCCGCCGCCGCGCAGTCGCGTGGCCTGTCGCGCACGCCGACCATCGCCGAGATGCGGGTCGTGCCCGTCGCCGGCCGGGATTCGATGCTGCTCAACCTCAGCGGCGCGCATGGACCGTTTTTCACCCGCAACCTCGTCGTCCTCACCGACTCGACCGGAGCCACCGGCCTCGGCGAGGTGCCCGGCGGAGAGGGTATCCGCAGAACTCTGGAGGATGCCCGCGACCTCGTGATCGGCCGGTCGCTCGGCGACTGGCAGGCGGTGCTCAACGCCATGCGGACCCGCTTCGCCGACCGCGACGCGGGCGGGCGCGGCCTGCAGACCTTCGATCTGCGCGTGACGATCCACGCGGTCACTGCGATGGAATCCGCCTTCCTCGACCTGCTCGGCCAGTTCCTCGACGTGCCGGTAGCGGCGCTTCTCGGCGAAGGCCAGCAGCGCGAGGCGGTCGAGATGCTCGGATATCTCTTCTATGTCGGCGACCGCCGCCGCACCGATCTGCCCTACCGCGAGCCGGAGGCCCGCGACGGCTGGCTGCGCCTTCGCGACGAGGAGGCCCTGACGCCCGACGCCGTGGCGCGCCTCGCCGAGGCCGCGCACGAGGCCTACGGCTTCAACGACTTCAAGCTGAAAGGCGGTGTGCTCGCCGGCGACGATGAGATCGCCGCCGTCACGGCGATCCACGAGCGCTTCCCTCAGGCCCGCGTCACCCTCGATCCGAACGGCGCCTGGTCGCTGCAGGAGGCGATCCGCCTCTGCAAGGGCCGGGGCGACGTCCTCGCCTATGCCGAGGACCCTTGCGGAGCCGAAGACGGCTTTTCGGGCCGCGAGATCATGGCCGAGTTCCGCCGCGCCACGGGCTTGCCCACCGCCACCAACATGATCGCCACCGACTGGCGGCAGATGAACCACGCGATCCAGCTCGGTTCGGTCGACATCCCGCTGGCCGATCCGCATTTCTGGACCATGGCCGGCTCGGTCCGCGTTGCCCAGCTCTGCCGCGACCATGGCCTGACCTGGGGCTCGCACTCGAATAACCATTTCGACATCTCGCTCGCGATGTTCACGCATGTCGCGGCGGCGGCGCCCGGCAAGGTCACGGCGATCGACACCCACTGGATCTGGCAGGATGGCCAGCGCCTGACCCGCGAGCCTTTGCAGATCCGCGGAGGGCTGGTTCGGGTGCCGGAGCGGCCGGGGCTGGGCATCGAGATCGACTGGGCCGAGGTCGAGGCGGCGAACCTCCTCTACGAGAGTCACGGCCTTGGCGCCCGCGACGATGCGGCGGCGATGCGGTTCCTGATCCCTGGCTGGACCTTCGACAACAAGCGCCCCTGCCTGCTGCGCTGAACGAGACACCTCGAGGAGACCCGTGCGATGGACGTCCTGACCAACCGCTTCAAGGCCGCGCTCCGCGAGGGGCACCAGCAGATCGGCCTATGGTGCAGCCTGGCGAGCCCGATCTCCACCGAGATCGTCGCGGGCTCCGGCTTCGACTGGCTGCTCCTCGACATGGAGCACTCGGCCAACGACCTGCGCGACATATACGGGCAGCTTCAGGCCATGGGTGAGGGCACGGCCAGCGCCATGGTGCGCGTGCCTAGCGACGAGCCGATCACCATCAAGCGCATCCTCGATACGGGCGCGCAGTCGCTGATGATCCCGAACATCGACGATGCTGACCAGGCCCGACGCGCGGTGGCGGCGACGCGCTACGCCCCGCGTGGAGTGCGGGGCTTCTCGCAAGCACCGCGTGCCGCCCGCTTCGGCCGCATTCCCGACTACCACGCCCGCTGCGAGGCCGAGATCTTCGTGGCCGTGCAGATCGAATCCCGCCGTGCCCTCGACAACCTGGAGGAGATCGCCGCCGTCGAGGGCGTCGACGGCGTCTTCATTGGCCCCGGCGACCTCTCGACCAGTCTCGGCTTCATCGGCCAGCAGAACCACCCGGACGTGGTGCAGGTGATCGAGACCGCGATCGCGCGCATCCGCGACGCAGGCAAGCATGCCGGCATCCTCACCGCAAACGAGGAGCTGGCCCAGCGCTACATCACCGCCGGCACCACCTTCACGGCGATCGGATCGGATATGGGGCTGCTCGCGCGCAGCTCCGAGGCGCTCGCCAAGCGCTTCCGCCACGACGACTGATCGGTATCTCGGAGACGGACATGAAGGTCGGATTCGTCGGCCTCGGCATCATGGGCGCGCCTATGGCCGGGCACCTCATCGCGGGCGGCAACAGCCGGTTTCTTAAGACGCGCCGAGAGGTGCCGCAGGCATTGATCGAGGCCGGCGGCTAGGCCTGCGGCACGCCGGCCGAGGTCGCCGAGCGCTCGGACGTCATCCTGCTGATGCTTCCAGATACGCCGGACGTCGAGACGGTCTTGTTCGGCGCCGATGGCGTCGCGGAGAGCCTGAGCGCCGGCAAGACCATCGTCGACATGAGCTCGATCTCACCGATCGCCACGCGCGACTTCGCTGCGCGGGTCGCCGAGAAGGGCTGCGACTATCTCGACGCTCCGGTCTCCGGTGGCGAGGTCGGCGCCAAAAACGCCGCTCTCTCGATCATGGTAGGCGGCAAAGTAAAAGCTTTCGAGCGGGTGAAACCGCTCTTCGACCTCATGGGCAAGACCGTGACACATGTCGGCGAGGCCGGTGCGGGACAGGTCGCCAAGGTCGCCAACCAGATCATCGTTGCCCTGACGATCGAAGCTGTGGCCGAGGGCCTGCTCTTCGCCTCGAAGGCCGGCGCGGACCCGGCCAAGGTCCGCCAGGCCATCACCGGGGGGCTCGCCACGTCGCGCATTCTGGAACTGCACGGCGAGCGCATGATCAAGCGGACCTTCGATCCCGGCTTCCGCATCAGGCTGCACCAGAAGGATCTCAACCTGGCCCTCGAGGGTGCGCGCTCCCTCGGCATGGCCTTGCCGGCGACGGCCCTCGCTCAGCAGCTCTTCTCGGCCTGCGTCGCCAATGGCGGCGCCGATGCCGATCATTCCGCCATGGTTCGGGCCCTGGAGCTGATGGCTGGTCACGAAATCGGCGAGGCCCCCCCAACCGAACGCTGACCGGGCGGTTTCTTCTCAAAACGGTGCGCTCTTCGACCGCGCCGTCCAGGCTGTGCACGCGAGCGAATCCTTCATGGCTCGCTAAGCGTGGCCGGCTATTCTGGAGGCATGTTCCGGTCGGTCCTCAGCCTCGCCGTTCTGCTCACCTTCGTCGGGGCGGCCTCGGCCCTGCCGAAGACGGCAGAGGTTCCCACGCTGGCGACCGTCAAGGGCACCTGCGAGCGGCTGGTGATCGGCGGCCAGGATGTCACCGGCCAATGCAGCGGCACGCTGCTCAACACGAGCTACGCGACCGGGCGCGTCGGGTTCTACTTCGTCACCAGCGACGGGGCGGCGCTGACCTTCACGGGGCTCGGCAGCAGTCAGGTCAAACCAGATCCGGACACGGCGGTGCAGCCCGTCGACGGGGTGATCTTCGGCTTCAAGGGGCAGTACGACCGCGAGAAGGCGGTAGGGATCTGCCGCTTCACCAACCCCAACGACCGCCCGGGCAGCGTGAATTGCAGCGCCGAGACGCGCGGCGGCAAGTTCTCGGCGGATTTCACCACCGACGGCAAGCCGCCCGAGATCGTGAAGCCCTGACGCGATCAGGCCGCCGGCTTGGTCCGGTGCGGCGCGAACCAGGCGAGACCGTCCTGCGTGCCCGCGGCAGGGAGATACTCGGCGCCGACCCAGCCGTCGTAGCCGATGCGGTCGAGCCGTTCGAACAGGCCTGCGAAGTCGATCGCGGCAGTGCCCGGTTCGTGCCGGCCGGGTGCGTCGGCGATCTGGATGTGGTCGATCCGCCCGAGATGCTTCTCGATCACGGCACCTGGATCCTCGCCCATGAGCTGCATGTGGTAGACGTCGTACTGTACGGACAGGTTGGCGGAGCCGGTCTCGGCAATCAGGTCGAGCGCCTGCGCGGTACCGGTCAGGAAGAAGCCGGGCACGTCGCGGGTGTTGATCGCCTCGATCACCAGCCGGATTCCGGCCCGTTCGAACGCGGCGGCGGCGAAGGCGAGGTTGCCGACGAAGGTGTCGCGCAGCCGCGCCTGGCTCACCCCCTCGGGGGCCAGTCCGGCAAGGCAGTTCAGCCGGGGGCAGCCGAGCATTCCCGCATAGTCGATCGCGCGGGCGACGCCTTCACGGAACTCGGAGACCCGCTCGGGCAGGATGGCGATGCCGCGCTCACCCGCATCCCAGTCTCCCGGTGGCAGGTTGTGCAGGACGCAAGTCAGACCGTTTCGCACCAGCCGCTCGGCGATGGCCTCCTTCGGCGTTTCATAGGGAAACTGGATCTCCACCGCCTCGAATCCGGCCTGGGCCGCACGGTCGAAGCGGTCGAGAAAGCGGTGCTCCGTGAACAGCAGGCTGAGATTGGCGGCGAAGCGGGGCATCGATCCTGGAACTTCGGGTGGGGGTCGTCGCTTCAGTCCTTCACGCCCGGCCATCATGGAGGGCGATCGCCGACAGGCGGCGTCCTTCTCCGCGAACCGGCGGACCCCGCATCCGGGCGGGGCCGCCATGTCCTGATGAGACCGTGAGCTGCGAAGGGCAAGGCGGCGGCATGACGGAGATGGTCGTTTCCATCCTTTGTGCAGCCGGGCTCGGCATTGTCGCCGGAGCCTCATTTTGGCTCACGCGAATCGTCTTGCGCAGTCGGCGCAGGGAGAAACCGGCCGACCAGGAGCGCGGTTCACGAGACCTGCGCACCTGGTAGGCACTCGTGCCTTGCCTCGGGCGCACGCCTTGCGCGGCTTCCGGCGGCCCCGTATTCAGCTCCCGGACCGGCTCCGATCGGGCGGAGCGGCGAGGCCCGTTTCGATGATCCGTTCCATCGCCAGCTTCCTCGGCCTGCCCTTCCTCAGCCGCGCGCTCGGGTTCCTGTTCCTGGCCGCCGGCTTCGTCCAGGTCGTCTATGACGGCGCCCGCTCCATCGCCAACAACACCCTGCGCATCACCACGGTGAGCGAGCTGCTCTTCGCGCTGTTCAAGGATAAGGCGAGTGCGCTGCAGGTCTCGATTGAGGGTGTCGCTCCCTGGCTCTGGAAAGTGCTCGTGCTGCCGCTGACGCTGGCACCGGCTGCCGCCTTGGCCCTGCTGGTCGGCGCGGCGCTGCTCTGGCTCGGCCAGCCGAGCCGCGAGCCGATCGGTTTCGCGATGCGGACCTGAGGCGGCCCGTGCCCGCACGGCGCTTGACCGGCTGATCAGGCGATGCGGTCGGCCACCTCGGACCACTGCACATTGAAGGCGAGCCGTACCTCGGCCTTCGCCTGTCGGCCGTGATCCCGAACGGTCACGACGACGGCTCCGCCATCCTCCGGCCGCGTTGTCGGATCTTTCATGAAATCACTGGCGATGACGGCTGCATGACGAATGGCCGCTCTGTCGTTGGGACAGTCGCACCCATCGTGATCGACCATCTCGCGCCCGTCGTGAGCATCGAAAAAGTAACGCGGCATCAGCCTGTCGCCTCCCAACGGTCCTGATCATCTTTCAATGTAAATTCGAGGATGTCCAGGTTGATGAAACCTTGAAAATACAAGATTTTGCTTTCGCTCAACTATCGCCCGGCCCGTGCAACGCATTCAAAATTAGGAGTATGACCAAAACTCACGGCTCGTGATATTTTGTCACGGCTTTGGAATGCTTGACGGTTTCGATGCTCGCCTGGCGCCGTACCGTTGTTCACGCCACGCGCGCACAACTTTACGTTCGAGGCTCGCGGTGGCCTCGAAGACGGCCATCGTGCTACGTAGTCCGGCCCAACTCACTCAGAGGCGGCTGTGCCGCAGCAATCTTACGTACCCCCGCCCTGCCATTGCACGGCCATCCGGCAGGCCGCCCGGCAGGTCACGCAGATTTACGATCGCCATCTGGCACCGGCGGGCCTGCGCGCATCGCAGTTCGCCGTGCTGCGTGCCGTCCGGCGATACGCGCCCGTCGGGATGCAGGGCCTCGCGGAACGATGCGTCATGGACCGCACCACGATGAGCCGGGCGCTCCGTCCGTTGGAGCGTGGAGGGCTGATCGAGGTGAGTGCGGGCACCGACGCGCGCACGCGTCTCGTCGAGCTGACGCCGGAAGGGCACTCTCTGCTGGAGCGGATCGCACCCGCCTGGGAGCAGGCGCAGGCGGAGTTCGAGCGGCGCTTCGGCGCGGACGAAACGAGCGGCTTCCGCGCGATGCTCTCACGGGCCGTCGTGCAGATGGCTTGACGGCGGTCTTCGCGACCGGCCCGGTCTTCAGATCCCCCAATACGGCGCCGCATTGTAGTAGCGGTGGACGTGCTCTTCCCATTCACGCTCGTCCTGCGGATCGCCACCTTCGGGCGAGCGCGCCGGCGCGTTGCGGAGTTGCTCTTCGGTGATGTCGACGGAATAGGCGTCCATGCCGGTGTCGTAGGTCAAGACGGCCCAGGGCAGCGTGTAATAGTCCTCGCCGAGGCCGAGGAAGCCGCCGAAGCTCATCACCACGTAGGCGACGCGGCCGGAGGCCTTGTCGAGCATCAGTCGCTCGATGCGCCCGATCTTGCTGCCGCCCGGCCGCCTGACCTCGGCGCCCACGACGCGGTCGCTCGCGATGAGGGTACGGGGCGGTCGACCGGCGGTGGCGGCGGGCGAGGGGGTGTGGGTGTCCGTGTCCATGGCGCGCGGCTCGCAACCTTGTTACATCTCGCCTCGAAAACGCCTGGGCGACCGGGCACGTTCCGGTGCGGCGAGCCCGTCGGCTTGCCTCATGGTCGAGGGATCCCCCCGCCGATGCTGCTGACTGCCCGTCTGCCCGCCGCTCTCGCCCTCACTCTGGCGATTCTCGCAGGACCGGCACAGGCGCAGGACAAGGGGACGCTGGACCCGAAACCGCTGCCGCCGCTCGCCAACCCCAACGACCCGTCGACGCCGGCCAAGGCGCTGTTCGGCCGCGTCACCGTGCCGTCGAGCGGCGCCAGCCACATCTACGGTTCCTATGCCAAGGGCTGTTTCGCCGGCGGCGAAGGTCTGCCGTTCGACGGGCCGACCTGGCAGGTGATGCGCCCCTCGCGCAATCGGCGATGGGGTACGCCCTACCTGATCAACTTCATGGAGCGCCTCGCCAACACGGCACCGCAGGTCGGCTGGCCGGGGCTGCTCGTCGGCGACATGGCGCAGCCACGCGGCGGCCCGATGCTCACCGGCCATGCCTCGCACCAGATCGGCATCGATGCCGACGTCTGGCTGACGCCGATGCCCGACCGCACGCTGACCCGCGCCGAACGCGAGCAGACGTCGGCCACCGATATGGTGCGCGGCGACCGCCTCGACATCGATCCCGACGTCTGGACCTCGGCGCATCTCGCCCTGATCCGGCTCACGGCCAAGCAGCCGGAGGTGGCGCGCATCTTCGTCAACGCAGCGATCAAGAAGGCGCTGTGCCGGAGCGCCGGCGGCGACCGCGGTTGGCTCACCAAAGTGCGCCCGATGTACGGTCACAACTACCACTACCATATCCGGCTCGCCTGCCCGCGCGGCTCCGAGACCTGCGAGGACCAGGCGCCGCCTCCGGGCGGCGATGGCTGCGGCTCCGAATTGGACTATTGGTTCAGTAACGCGGTGCTGCATCCGCAAAAGCCCAAAAACCCACCGCGGCCGAAGCCGCCGATGACCATGGCTGCCCTCCCGGCTGCCTGCCAGGCGGTTTTGCACGCGCGATAGGCGTCCGAGCTACGGCTCTCGCCCCGGCGGCCTGGTTCGTGCACCATCGGGTGCATGACCGTTCCCGCCCAGGAGCCCTGCCCGGACACTCTCGCGCCCACGCGGCCTGACGGATCGGCCGGCGCCCTGCGCGAGGGGCTCCGCCACCGCCATCTCGGCATGATCGCGCTCGGCGGCATGATCGGCGCCGGATTGTTCGTCGGCTCAGGGTCCGTAATCCGACAGGTCGGGCCGGGCGCTTTCCTGTCGTACGCGGCCACCGGCCTCCTGATCATCCTGGTGATGCGGATGCTCGGCGAGATGGCCACCGCCGCACCCTCGACCGGCTCGTTCGTCACGTATGCCAGGGAGGCGCTTGGCGACTGGGCCGGTTTCTCGACGGCGTGGCTCTACTGGTATTTCTGGGTGATCGTCGTCGGATTCGAGGCGGTGGCCGGGGCCGGCCTGCTGCAGGTCTGGCTGCCGCAGGCGCCCCTCTGGACCCTGTCCCTCGGCCTGATGCTGCTGATGACGGCGACGAACCTCACCTCAGTCGGAGCCTACGGCGAGTTCGAGTACTGGTTTGCCGGCATAAAGGTTCTGGCGATCCTCGCCTTCCTCGCCCTCGGCGGCTCATTCGCCCTCGGGCTCTGGCCCGGCCATGCGATGGATCTGTCGAACCTGTCCCGCGGCGGAGGCCTGTTTCCGAACGGCGTCGGCGCGATCTTTTCAGGGATCGTCGTCGTGGTTTTCTCGATGGTGGGGGCGGAGATCGCCACGGTCGCCGCCGCCGAAACCAAGGACCCCGCGAAGGCCGTCGCGCGGGCGACCCGCACCGTCGCGTTCCGCATCATCGTCTTCTACGTCGGCGCGATCCTGCTGCTCACGATCATCCTGCCCTGGGACGGTCTGACCCCGGGCGGCTCACCCTTCGTCGCGGCCTTCGAGCGCATGGGGTTCGGCTGGGCGGGCGGCGCGATGAACGCGGTGGTTCTCACCGCTGTCCTGTCCTGCCTGAATTCGGGGCTCTACACCGCCTCGCGGATGTTGTTCGTGCTTGGGGAGCGTGGCGAGGCGCCGAGGGCGCTGATGCGGCTCAATCATTCCGGTGTACCGGTGCTCGCGATCCTCGTCTCGACGGCGATGGGCTACCTCGCCGTTGTGGCGGCCTACGTGTCGCCGGATGCGGTGTTTCTGTTCCTGCTCAACTCGTCGGGCGCCGTCATCCTGCTGGTCTATCTGGCGATCGCGGTCTCTCAGTTGATCCTGAGACCGCGCATCCCGCCGGATCGTCCCGTTGTGCGGATGTGGCTCTATCCCTACCTGACGCTCGCCACGATCGCGGCGATGCTCGGCATCCTGGCCGCCATGGCCTTCCAGCCGGAGACGCGGTCGCAGCTTCTACTCAGCCTGCTCTCGGCCGCGCTCGTACTGGGCGCCTATGGCATCCGGCGCAGGTTCGTCGCGGCGGCCTGACCGATCAGGTCTCGTGGTGTCCCGCCGAGGTCCGGTCCGTCAGCGCCATCAGCAGACCCGAGACCACGAAGACCATGTGGATCCCGACGAACCAGGCGAGGTCGCGATCCGTGTAGTTCTTCATGTCCATGAAGGCCTTGAGGAGTTGGATCGCCGAGATCGCGACGATCGACGACATCAGCTTGAGCTTGAGCCCCGTGAAGTCGATCGTGCCCATCCATTCGGGCCAGTCCTTGTGTTCCGTATGGTCGAACTTCGAGACGAAGTTCTCATAGCCCGAGAACATCACGATGATGAGCAGCGAGGCGGTGAACGACAGGTCAACCAGGGTCAGCACGCCGAGGATGGTCTGCGATTCGTTCAGTTCCAGCAGGTGCCCGGCAAAGTGCCAGATCTCCTGGCCCAGCTTGACCAGGAGGATCAGCAGGCCGAGCACCAGGGCCGCATAGAACGGCGCGAGCAGCCACCGGCTCGCGAAGAGAAAACGCTCGAAGCCCCGTTCCAACATCCGTCCGCCGATCCCTTGCTGAGCGATCAGCGGTGTGGCACGCGACTGCTACGCCTTCAAGGCAGCCGCTACGCTGCGGCGACGCCCGCTCCCAGGCCGACCGGGCACGACACGCCGGTGCCGCCCAGCCCGCAATAGCCGGCCGGATTCTTGGCGAGGTACTGCTGGTGGTAGTCCTCGGCGAAGTAGAACGCCGTGAGCGGCGCGATCTCGGTGGTGATCGCTCCGTAGCCCTGCTCCGCCAGCGCCTGCCCGTAGCGCGCGCGCACCGCATGAGCGGTCTCCGCCTGAGCCTCGCTCGTGGTGTAGATGCCCGAGCGGTACTGCGTGCCCGTGTCGTTGCCCTGGCGGTAGCCCTGGGTCGGATCGTGGCTCTCGAAGAAGGTCCCGAGCAGGCTCTCGAGCGGCAGCACGGCAGGATCGTAGGCGACGAGCACGACCTCGTTGTGCCCAGTCAGGCCCGAGCAGACTTCCTCGTAGGTCGGATTCGGCGTGATGCCGGCGGCATAACCCACAGCCGTAACGAAGACTCTCTCGGGCAACTGCCAGAACTTGCGCTCGGCGCCCCAGAAGCACCCGAGCCCCAGCGCGATCGTCTCGACGCCGGGCGGATAGGGTCCTTTTAGTGGATTGCCGTTGACGAAGTGCCGCTCGGCGGTGGGCAGCGGGGTCTGCCGCCCCGGCAGGGCATCGGCGGCAGACGGCATTTCGGCGCGCTTGCGGAAGAACAGCATGGATACGCCTCTCGCGTGTCGGGAGATCTTTGGGGTCTCCCGGATATGGGGTGCGAGCCCTGCTCTTGCGATGGGCGTGTCTGGTCGCTCAGTGCCTGTCGTCGAGCGCCGGCGGCAGAGGGGCAACCTCGATGCCCTCGTCGATGAGCGCGCGGGCCTCGTCCGGGCTCGCTTCGCCGTAGATCGCGCGGGTCGGCGCTTCGCCGTAATGCATGGCGCGGGCCTGCTCCGGGAACTCGGCCCCGACATTGTCGGCGGTGCGCGTCACCTCCTCGCGGACCGCCCGCAGCAGGGCGCGCAGGCGCCGCTCCGGCTCGGCGATCATCGGGACCGCAGCCTCCGTCGCTGCAGGCGGCGCGTCCCCTTGCGGTTCTGCCGGGGCGGGCAGGCCCGAGCGCTCTCTGTCCCGACGCGCGATGGCGGGGGCCATCAGGGCCTTGGAGACCTTGCGCGAGTCGCAGATCGGGCAGGTGACGAGGCCGCGTTCTACCTGCTCGTCATAGGCGCTGCCGGAGGGAAACCAGCTTTCGAAGCCGTGGCCGGAATCGCAGGCGAGGGTGTAGCGGATCATGCGGTTCAAGCGTGCCGCACGGTGAAGGGCCGCGCATTTCGTAGAGCCGGGATACGTCCCCGCACCTCGGCGACCTGGGCGAGATCGATCTCGGCGAGGATGATGCCCGGAGCGTCGCCGGCGGCTTCGGCGAGGATGCGGCCCCAGGGATCGACGATCAGCGAGTGGCCGTAGGTCTCGCGCCCGTCCTCGTGCAGACCGCCCTGGGCGGCAGAGATCATGAAGGACCCCGTCTCGACCGCGCGGGCACGCTGCAGCAGGTGCCAATGCGCTTCGCCCGTCTGCCGGGTGAAGCAGGCTGGTGCGGTGAGCACCTCGGCGCCGGCCTCGGCCAGCGCGCGGAAAATCGCGGGGAAGCGGATGTCGTAGCAGATCGAGATGCCGATCTTGGTCCAGGGCAGAGCGGCCACAACGGCGCAATCGCCGCCCGTATAGGTCGCCGATTCCCGCCAACTCTCGCCGTTCGGCAGGTCGACGTCGTAGAGGTGGACCTTGTCGTAGGAGGCTCGGATCTCGCCCTCGGCATCGATCAGGAAGGCGCGGTTGGCGACCTTGTCGCCGTTCCTGACCGCGAGCGAACCGATCTGGACGACGACCTGGTTCTCCCGCGCCGCTTCGCGCAAGCTCGCGAGCGTCGGATCGCTCTCCTCGGGTCCGACGTGCTCGAAAAGGCGAGCCCGGTCGCGCTCCACCAGCGAGGTCATTTCAGGGGTCTGGACGTAGTCGGCGCCCTGCCCAGCCGCCTCGCGCACCGCCGCCACGGCCGCGTCGCGGTTGACCAAAGGCTCGCGACCCGAGCGCATCTGCACGCAGGCGGCGACGAAACGCGGAGGTTCGATTTGCGCCATCAAGCGGTCAGCAGCGGATCGAGGCGTCCGGCCCGGTCGAGGGCATAGAGGTCGTCGCAGCCGCCGACATGAGTCTCGCCGACGAAGATCTGCGGCACGCTGGTGCGGCCGCCGGCACGCTGCGTCATCTCGCTGCGTGCGCCGGCTGTCTTCTCGACGTCGATCTCGTTGAAGGCTGCTCCCTTCTCCTTCAGCAGGCTCTTCGCTGCCGAGCAGTAGGGGCACCAGGCCGTGGTGTAGATGGTTACCGGAGGCATGTTTGGGAAAGGCCGTGCGAGGGATTGCCCGACCCATATAGTGTCCCGGCAGGCGGTTCCTATTGCAGGCGCCACACAGGCGCCCGCTTTGCCGAGCCGATCAGGCGGCCAGCAACTTCTCGACCTCGTTGACGAGCTCACGCAAGTGGAAGGGCTTCGAGAGCACCTTCGCGTCCTTCGGAGCCTTCGAATCGGGGTTGAGGGCCACCGCGGCGAAGCCCGTGATGAACATCACCTTGATGTCGGGATCGAGCTCGGTGGCGCGGCGCGCCAACTCGATGCCGTCCATCTCCGGCATCACGATGTCGGTGAGCAGCAGCTCGAAAGGCTCTTCGCGCAGGCGATTGTAGGCGGAGAGGCCGTTGTCGAACGACAGCACTTCGTAGCCGGCATTCTGCAGCGCCTTGGCCAAGAAGCGGCGCATGTCATTGTCGTCTTCCGCCAGAAGGATCTTCATCAAACGGCTTCCTGGGGCTCTTCGAGGCCCGACATGACTCGGTAGTTCTTTTCATAAAGCGGCGGCTTGGTAAACACGACGTTAAGCGTTGCGCGGCTGACCCGGTGTCGCGGCTCGGTGGACAGGATCGCGCGCGCGCAGCAAACTGCGTCGATGATCGAGCGCCCCGCGCCCCCGCCTTCCGGTTTCGAGCTGCCCTTCGCCGTGGACGAGCCGGACGCCCACGCGGTTCCGTTCGTGTTCAACACGCCACACTCGGGCGCGATCTATCCGGATCATTTCCTGGCGGCCTCGCGCCTCGACGCGCTGGCGCTGCGGCGCTCTGAGGACGCCCATGTCGACCGGCTGTTCGCGCCCGTCGTCGCGCTCGGCGCGCCGCTGATGCGGGCGAATTTTCCGCGCGCCTATCTCGACGTGAACCGCGAGCCCTACGAACTCGACCCGCGCATGTTCCTCGGGCGCCTGCCGCCCTTCTCCAACACACGCTCAATGCGTGTCGCCGGAGGGCTAGGCACCGTGCCCCGTATCGTCGCGGACGGTCAGGAGATCTATCGCGAGCGGCTGCCGGTCGAGGATGCGCTCGCCCGGATCGAGCAACTCTACAAACCGTATCACCGGATGCTGCGCAGCCTGATCCAGCGCACGGTGAAGTCGTTCGGCAATGCCGTGCTGGTCGATTGCCACTCGATGCCCTCGACCAGCCTCGGTCGGAACGACGATGCCAGGACCGACATCGTGCTCGGCGACCGCTTCGGCACCGCCTGCGCGCCGGCCCTGATCGACAGCTTCGAGCACTACATGCGCGCGGAGGGTCTGCGGGTCGTGCGCAACAAGCCTTATGCGGGTGGCTTCATCACCGAGCATTACGGCGAACCGAACCTGTCCCGGCACGCGCTGCAGATCGAGATCAACCGCGACCTCTACATGAACGAGCGCACGCTCGCCCTGACGGCCGAGTTCGATGGTCTCGTGGAATGCCTGACGCGGGTCGTGGCGGCAGTGGCGGCCGATTGGTCGGGCTGGGGCACGCAGCGCATCGCCGCCGAGTAGATCCTGCTCCCGAAACGGTGGCCCGAAAAGAAAAAAGGCCACTCCCGAAGGAGCGGCCCGAAGTCTAGGGAGGAAACGCCCAAGAAGGGCTGCAAAACCGCGACGCCATCGCGATCTCGCAATGCACAAGATACAGTGCGGCGCACAAAGCGCAAGCTGCCTTGCATGAAAATTCCCCGCGCTAAGCGCATGGCCGGCCTGCAAGGGCTGCGAGCTATGCAATTCTGCGGGTAACTGCGCACCCTTTCAGCTGCGTCAGCTGCCCAGGCTGAGGTCGATATTCGACGAGCGATCATGTTCGGCGGCGATGTAGGGCAGGGCTTCGTTGGCGAAACGACGGCCCTGGGTGCTGTCGCCACTGCGCGCATAGCCTTCGTAAAGCGCCAGCGCCCGCGCATCGGCGCGCGCCTGCTGTGCGACGTAGAGCTGATCGAAGCTGCCGCCATCCGGCGTCGCGCGAAGCCGATCGACCCGGGCCTGGCCCTGCGCGCCGAGGGCGACGCGCCGGCCGGGCTCTCCCGAATCGCCGTCGGCCATCCGTGACGGGACCGCCACGGGCGTCAGCACGATGCCGGCCGGATTTCCCGACGCGGCCGCGTCGCCCATGCGATCGAAGGCGATGAGGCCGCTGGCGGTGAGCAGGGTGCCGGGCGGAAGCAGGGCGTCGGTCGTCGCCTCGCGGGTTTCGATCACACGGCGGGCATAGTCGCGCACGTCGCGATTGCGCGAGCGCTGCAGGGCGAGTTGGCTCGACGCGATGCTGGCGGCATCCGAGCGCAAGGCCTCCACGCGGAAGGTGCCGGTGTTCGTCAGGGCGCCGACGGGAAGCGACGCCTCCGGCGGCGCGACGCGCACGGGCAATGGCTCCTGCGCGAAAGCGGGGCCGGCGAGAACCGCGGACAGGCCGAAGGCGGCCAAGGCGAGGGTCTGTTTCATAGACAATACTCTTCTCGATCCATGCACCACTCCGCCCCTTGCGGCGCAACCGGCCGACCAACCGATGGGCGGAATCGCCGTTCCTGCATTGCAGCGTTGTGCTGAGGGGGATTCCCACAGCCGGGACGTCACTCCTCGCCAGCGGCCTGAGGCTGCTGCGGTTCGGCGCGGTGCAGGAGGAAGATCGAAATCACCATAACCAGGATCAGGCCGGCGAGTACGCCGAGTTCGACCATCGAGGCATTGAACAGGGCCTGTCGCTCTGCGGTCATCGACCCGTGCATCACCTCCGATGACTGAAGCGTGATCACCAGGACCCGCCGGATCGAGGCGATCAGCCCGACGATCAGGAAGGGCTCGCAGGTCAGCCGGCCCGAGCGCATCGAGACCCGCACCGTATGCAGGATCTCGACGATCATCAGCAGGAAGAGCAGCCGGTCGATGACATCGAGCATCGGCTGCGCGCCGCCGAACTTCTTGAGCGCCTCGAACAGCACGCCGGCCGCATCGAGCAGAGCGAGGGCGGCCGTCACCGCGAGCAGGCCGCCGAGCAGGGCGTAGACCAGATGCTCGGTGTGCAGGAACAGGAAGGCCGACAACTTCGTCAGCCGGTTCTCGACCTCGTCGTCGGAGCGCTGCGCCATGGCCGGCCCGTCCGCTGCGGCTCGGAGAGAGGCCGCCAAGCGCAACTCTGACAGGCGTGTCCGGCGAACGCTACACGTCTCCTCGTCGCGGGAGCTGGCCGGATCAGTGCAGGAAGGGCAGCGTGTGCGGCGCGAACATGCCGAAGGCGGCGAGCGCCAGGCCCGCGAAGCCGAGGAAGCCGCCGGCGAATGCCAGCAACACGATCCCGGTGATCACCTGAGCCGAGGCCAGCACGATGCCGACCTGGAAGGCTGCCGAGGCGAGCTCGTAATGATGGTAACGCTCCAGGGCGAGGTCGCGCCGGTGCTCCGCGTCCTTGGCTTTGGCGGCCAGTTCCTTGCGGCCCTCGCCGGTGGCGGGCTCGGATTCCCAACGCGCGATGGTCTTGGCCCAATCCTCGCGCTTGGCCTTCACGGCCGCCTCGTTTCCCGCGGCGGGGGAGGTCAGCGCCAGGGTCTCGTCGGCGGTCTTGAGGACGGTCGCGCGGATGGTGCGGGCCTGGAAATACGCCCATTGATTGGAGGCCTCGACGTTGGCTCCGAGTGCTTCGGTCTGCGCGCTCTTGGCCAGCGTCTCTGCGCCGGCCAGAAACAGCGCCAGAACCGAGATCAGCAGCGCGACGCGCTTATTCGACCCCTCGACTGCCCCGTGACCGCCACCCGACATCCGTGTCATCCCTTAGTGATTCGCAAGCGTCGCAGTCACAGCCCATGACGGGACGGCGCGCAATGCGAAACTGCTACGGTGGATCGACCCTGGACGACGGAACGGAGTGACCATGCGGCTTCAGGTTCTCGGCTGCGGCGACGCGTTCGGATCGGGCGGGCGCTTCCACACCTGCTTCCACGTCGAGGCGGAGCGAACCAACTTCCTGATCGATTGCGGAGCCTCCTCGCTCATCGCGATCCGCCGCTTCGGCGTCGACCCGAACGGGGTCGACACGATCTTCGTCACCCATCTCCACGGCGACCATTTCGGCGGCCTGCCCTGGCTGATTCTCGACGGGCAACTCGTCAGCCGCCGGACCAAGCCGCTGGTCATCGTCGGGCCGCCGGGGATCCAGGCGCGGTTGTTCGCGACCATGGAGGCGCTGTTTCCGGGATCGAGCACGGTCGAGCGCCGGTTCGCGGTGGATGTCCGGGAGATCGAAGCGGGAGCACCGCTGACGGTTGGCGAGGTCGAGGCCGAGGCCTTCACCATGAGGCACCCGTCCGGCGCGCCGTCCCAGGCGCTGCGTCTGGAGAGCGGCGGCAAGGTCGTCGCCTATACCGGCGACACGGAGTGGGTCGACGCCATCGTGCCGGCCGGCCGCGAGGCCGATCTGATGATCGCCGAGGGCTACACCATCGCGCGTCCCGTGAAGTACCATCTCGACTGGGCGACCTTGAAGGCGCGCCTGCCGGAGATCGCCCCGAAGCGGCTGATGCTCACCCACATGAGCGACGAGATGATCGCGCATCCGCCCGACGGCTACATCGCGGCCGAGGACGGCCTGGTCGTCTCGTTTTGAGCGCTGTCGCCGTTGCGTCGTGGAAGGAGGATAATCCGCCCTCCTCGCGAGATAAGGAATCCCATCATGCGCTCACTGGTCGTGGCCGGGCTTTTCTCCCTCGGCGTCGGTCTCTCGCTGGCGATGGCGCAAGTCCCGGCAAAACCCGGCGCGACGCCTCAGGTCGCGGCAGACCCGGAGCGCCTCGCTGCCGCAAAAGAGGTCGTGGCAGCCGCGCAGGGTGACCGCGCAGCGGTCCTGGCGGCCATGAAGACGCCCATGGTCGGGATGATGCAGCAGATGGGCATCAAGGAACTCGATCGCGCGCAGATCATGGTCGACGAGGTCGTACTGCCGACGCTCGCCGCGCATTACGACGATCTGCTCTCGGTGCAGGCGCTCGCCTTCGCGGCGGTTCTGTCGAAGGACGACTTGAAGGCGGTCGCCGCGTTCTACGGCACGACGGCCGGCAAGAACATGGTCAAGGCTCAGCCGCAGCTCTCCCAGGCCATGCTGACCGGCATGCAGCAATGGATGGGCTCGCTGACGCCCGAATTGCGCGACAAAATCGCCAAGGCCGCGCAGGCCCATGGCTGGGACGGGAAGTCCGTGAAGCCCTGAGGCTTCAACGGCCGCCTACTCCGCGGCGGCGGCGAAGATCGTCCCCGCCCGCGGCAAGTCGAGCGTGTCCCAGGTCTCGACCAGCGCCGTGGTCAGCGTGGCGATGCGGGCATCGTCGTGGAACGGCGTCGGCGTGATGCGCAGGCGCTCCGTTCCGCGCGGAACAGTCGGGTAGTTGATGGGCTGGATGTAGATGCCGTGATGCTCGAGCAGATGGTCGGCGGCCGCCTTGCACAGCTCGGCATCGCCCACCATCACCGGCACGATATGCGTGTCGGTGGCCAGCACCGGCAGGCCGGCAGCGTCGAGCGCGGCCTTGGTCTGTGCGGCCTGGCGCTGATGCGCTTCGCGCTCGGTCTTCGAGCGCTTGAGGTAGCGCACGGAGGCCCGCGCCGCTGCGGCGATGGCGGGCGGAAGGGCGGTGGTGAAGATGAAGCCGGCCGCATGGCTGCGCACGGCATCGCAGAGCACGGCCGAGCCGGTGATGTAGCCGCCGACGCAGCCATAGCCCTTGGCCAACGTGCCCTCGATCACGTCGATCCGGTGCATGACGCCGTCACGCTCGGCGATGCCGGCCCCGCGCTCGCCGTAGAGGCCGACCGCGTGGACCTCGTCGATATAGGTCATGGCGCCGTATGCATCGGCGAGGTCGCAGATCGCCTCGATCGGCGCGATGTCGCCATCCATCGAGTAGACCGACTCGAAGGCGATCAGTTTCGGCCGGTCGCCGGCCTCGCGCAGCAATTGCTCCAGGTGGCCGCGATCGTTGTGGCGGAAGACGCGCTTCTCGCACCCCGAATGGCGTACGCCCTCGATCATCGAATTGTGATTGAAGGCGTCCGACAGGATCAGGCAGTTCGGGATCAGCTTGGCGATCGTCGAGATGCCGGTCTGGTTCGAGACGTAGCCCGAGGTGAAGACGAGGCCCGCCTCCTTGCCGTGCAGGTCGGCGAGCTCGCGCTCGAGGTCGACCAGGGGCGAGTTGTTGCCGGCGATGTTGCGGGTGCCGCCAGCGCCGACGCCGCAGCGCTTGGCCGTGTCCGTCATCGCGCCGACGACCTCGGGGTGCTGACCCATGCCGAGATAATCGTTCGAGCACCACACCGTGATCTCGCGGGTGCCGCCATCGGGCTTGCGCCACTTCGCCTGCGGGAAGCCGCCAGCGATCCGCTCGATGTCGGCGAAGACGCGGTAGCGGCGCTCGGCGTGCAGCCGGTCGACGGCCTCGCGGAAATGGCCGTCGTAGTCGATCTTCGGCGAGGAACTGGCCCGAGCTTTGCTGGGACGGTCGAAGCCCATGTCCAGACGATCGGAGCCGATGGTCTGCGCAGGCACTAGGGTCACGGGCATCCGTCCTCGCCGCTCTTCTCGGCTGCGGGCCTCGACGCCTCCCGACCAGCCGCAAGACCGGTTTCGCCTCGGGAGAGTGATCTCCTACGGCGGCCCGGCCGAGTGTGTTCTGTGGCCGGGACAATAGTAGCGATTTTGGAATTGGTTCAAGGTGACTTCTGGGCAATCCAGCTCTGCACCTGTTGAGACGGCTTCGCGAAATCGCTAGCCCTCATCGAGAACGGAATGCGGCCGCTTCCGACCCGACAGCGACCCCGTTGCGAAAAGTTGTGGTTTGCCAGAAGTCTAGCGCCGCTTTGCGATGCGAGCCGGGGCGGGCTCCGGTGGCGACGATGCGTCGCGCAAGGGGGACGGGATCGAAGCCGATGTCGCGCCAGGAACGATTGAAGTCAGCTCTGCGGGACAACCTCAAGCGCCGGAAAGAGCAGGCGCGCGGACGGACGCAGGCCGCAGACAACGGCACCGAGCAGGCCGGCGAGCCGAAGCCGCCTGCGGAGAAAGGCGACGGCGACCGGTCGTAACCGGACCGGCGCGGGAATCGCTGTCCGGTGGCCGGCGCCCACGATGCATCGCGGCCACAGAGCGTGAGTTCCGCGATCCCCCATCATCCTCTTTCCGCCCCATAGCGCTTATACTTGGCCGTTTAGAGGGGCGTCGGCCCCGCGATTGACGGGGCGGCGCTCGGCAGACGGGTTCGCGCTCGGGGAACGGACATGGACCGCATCCACATCACCGGCGGCACGCAGCTCAACGGCGTGATCCCGATCTCGGGCGCGAAGAACGCGGCTCTGCCGCTGATGATCGCCAGCCTGATGACGGGCGAGACGCTCGAACTCGTCAACGTGCCGCGGCTCGCCGACATCACCTCGCTGCTGCGCATCCTCGGCAATCACGGCGTCGACCAGATGGTCGTCGGCAAGCGCCCCGGCCAGACCACCGAGGCCGGCCAGACCATACGGCTGACCGCCTCCAACATCATCGACACAACGGCGCCCTACGAGCTCGTTTCCACCATGCGCGCCGGGTTCTGGGTCATCGCACCGCTGCTGGCGCGCTTCGGCGAGGCGAAGGTCTCGCTGCCGGGCGGCTGTGCCATCGGCACGCGGCCGGTCGACCTGCTGATCAAGGCGCTAGAGGCGCTCGGAGCCCAGGTCGAGATCGATGCCGGCTACGTCATCGCCAAGACCAAGAACGGCCTGCGCGGCGCCGAGATCGACTTCCCGAAGGTCACAGTCGGAGGCACCCATGTCGCGCTGATGGCGGCCTCGCTCGCCTACGGCACCACGGTCATCGACAATGCCGCGCGCGAGCCGGAGGTCGTCGACCTCGCCGAGTGCCTGATCAAGATGGGCGCTCGCATCGAGGGCGCAGGCACCTCGCGCATCGTCGTCGAGGGTGTCGCCCGGCTCGGCGGCGCGCGCCATGAGGTGCTGCCCGACCGGATCGAGACCGGCACCTACGCCATGGCCGTGGCCATGACCGGCGGCGACATCGTCCTGGAGAATACCCGCGCCGACCTGCTGTCCTCGGCACTCGACCTTCTCGGTACCACCGGAGCGGAGGTGTCCTCGGTCGCGAACGGCATCCGCGTCCGTCGCAATGGCGGCGGCATCCACCCGGCGGACGTGACCACCGATCCGTTCCCCGGCTTCCCGACCGATCTGCAGGCGC
Organism: Methylobacterium brachythecii; assembly: GCF_014196345.1. Classification (GTDB taxonomy): domain Bacteria; phylum Pseudomonadota; class Alphaproteobacteria; order Rhizobiales; family Beijerinckiaceae; genus Methylobacterium; species Methylobacterium brachythecii. Next base: position 476,642 of record NZ_JACIDN010000001.1, read on the forward strand.
AGTTCATGGCGCTGATGACGCTGGCCAAGGGCCAGTCGACCATCCGCGAGACCATCTTCGAGAACCGCTTCATGCACGTGCAGGAGCTGGCGCGGCTCGGCGCCAAGATCCGCCTCGACGGCGACCTCGCCATCATCGAGGGCGTCGAGCGGCTGAAGGGCGCGCCGGTCATGGCGACCGATCTGCGCGCCTCCGTCTCACTGGTGATCGCGGGATTGGCGGCCGAGGGCGAGACCCAGATCAACCGGGTCTACCATCTCGATCGCGGCTTCGAGGCCCTCGAAGCCAAGCTCGGCCGCTGCGGCGCCGAGATCCGGCGCGTCCGCTCCTGACCAGAGCATGTTCCGGCGAAGCGTCTCCGCTTCGCCGAACGTCGTGACGTCGAGGCGCGCGTTCAGTATCCGTTGTCGATGGCGCCACGCTTCGGGCCGAAGCCGGGAATCTGGCAGCGGCACGGGGAATCCTGCGGCGCCGGCGGGTAAGGGCAATTGCCGCGCGGAGTCACGCAGACGCTTCCCTGACGGCCATAGGGCCGCGGGCGCGGGCGATACTCGTCGTCGTAGCGGCGCTCGTAGCGGCGCGGACGATCGTATTCGTCGCCGTTGTAGTACTGGCCGCCATATTGCGCGGCTGCAGGAACGGCACCGGCCGTCAGCCCCAGTACCGTCGCGGCCATCGCGGCCAGGGTTACTCGTTTCAGGATCATTCGCTGCCATTCCTCGCCTTCGGGCCATCGCGCAGACGCTGCGGATCGCCTCGCTCGTCGCCGGATCGTCCGCATCGGACACGGCGCGCGCTGCAAAATCATTTCTACCGGTGGCGGATGAACCGCGGCTGACACGGCGGACAAAGCCACACCTGGGCTTTATCGGTTGGTGACTTGACCAGGATCGCGATGGTGCCTTGCAGCCGAGTCGGGCCCTCGGCAAAAAGGTGGTTCTGCTTCTGGTTGCGCCGACCCCTGAGATGAAGACCCCGATGGCTCCGACAATCGGCCTGCGCGGCGGCCTGTGGACCATCGGTCTCGTCGGGCTGCTGGTCGTGCTGCCCCTGTCGATCGTCGCTCCCGTCGCGGGAGCGTTGGGCCTGGCCGTGCTCGGGCTCATGGCCGCGCTGCTGACCGCGATCATCCAGCAGCGCCGTGCCGCCGGCCTCTCAGCCTCTCAGGAGAAGCTGTCGAACGAGATCGGCGTGCTCTCGCAGCGCCTGCTCAAGGCGGAGGCCGCCATCACCGTTGCCGCCCGCGCCGTGCTCGCGAAGACCGAGCCGCCGGCCGCGGCGCCGGCGGCCGCCGACGCGGTGCTGGCAGCCGGGGTCGAGGACGTGACCCGCGAGATCGGTCTGCTCAGCGGCATCGTGCGCGAACTCGCCGAGGTCGTCTCGGCGCAGGAGGCCGAGATCGGCCGCCTCAAGGCTGTTCCTCGTTCCGTGCCCGCGGCGCCAATGGAACCGCCATCCGTCACCCCGCCGCATCGCGGACCGGCTCCGATCGCGGCGTTCAAGCCGCCCGCCTTCGTGCCGGCCCCCCGCGATCCCGAGCACGAGAGGGCGCTGGTCGAGGCCTTCGACGGCGACGGCCTCGAGGTGTGGCTGCAGCCCATCGTGACCCTGCCGCAGCGGAAGGTGGTCTCCTACGAGGCGTTGGCGCGTTTGCGACTCGGTGCGGACATCCTGGCGCCCGAGGCGTTCCTGCCCGCGCTGGAGCGCCAGGGCCGCACGACGTCCCTCGATCGCCGCATGATCCGCAGCAGCACCGTGATCGCCCGTCACCTACAGGGTCGCGGAAGCACGGCGACGGTGGCCTACGGTCTCTCGCCGCTCTCGCTGTTCGAGCCGGATTTCCTGCGCTCGCTCGGCGGCCTCGTCTCGGACGGCTCGGACATCGTTGGCCGCGTGACGGTGATCCTGCCGCAGGCGAGCTGGCGCAGCCTCGACGCGGAACAGAATGCCGTCCTGGGCACCCTGCGGGGACGGCTCGGCTTCGGCCTCGACCGGCCGACGGACCTCCGCTTCGATGCCGGGCAACTCGCCGAACGCGGGGTCTCGCAGATCAAGGTGCCGGCCGCGCTGCTGCTGCGGCCGTCCTCACGTGAGACGATGCCCGACATCGCGATCGAGGACCTCGTCACCGCCCTCGGCCGGGCCGGCATCCGGCTGGTGGCGACCGAGGTCGAGCGCGAGGGCGAGGTACCGGACCTGATCGATCTCGACGTGCCGCTGGCGCAGGGCACGGTCTTCGCCGGCCCGAAGGCCGTGCGGGCCGAGGTCTTTGCGGAGGCCAAGGCTCCCGCCGTCGCGTCCGCCGGGCAGGAGATCGGCGAGGATCGGCCCGCCTCAGAGGCGCCGCAGCAGCGCAAGGCCTTCCGGGACTTCCTCCGCCGCGCCGTCTGACGGGACTGAGCACCGGGTCATCCGCTGGCGATTGATTTCCGAGGCTGCGGTCCCTAACCCGGCGGCTGATCCCCGAGCCTCGAGATGTCCATGTCCGACCGCGCCGCCGCGGCCCCCGTTCCCACGCTTCGCGGCTTCGCGGAGGTCGCCGAGTCCTACGACCTCATCCTGTGCGATGTCTGGGGCGTGCTCCATGACGGCCGGGTCGGTCACAAGGCGGCCAGTGAGGCGCTGATCCGGTTTCGCGGGTTGTCCGGCGAGCGCCCGCGCCGCGTCATCCTGGTCTCGAACGCCCCGCGGCCCTGGCGCGGCGTCCAGACCATCCTCGACGGTTACGGCGTGCCGCGGGAGGCCTACGACGCCATCCTGACCTCGGGCGACCTCACGCATGCGCTGCTGGCGCAGCATCCGGGAGAGCGGGTCTACCATCTCGGCCCGGACCGCGACCGGCCAATCTACGAGGGACTCGATCTGAGGCTGGTTCCGGCGGCCGAGGCGCAACGCGTGGTCTGCACGGGCCTGTTCGACGACGACATCGAGACGGCCGAGGATTACCGGGAGGAGCTCGCCGACTTACGGGCGAGAGGGATCCCGATGATCTGCGCCAACCCGGATCTCGTGGTCGAGCGCAATCGCCGGCTGATTCCCTGCGCCGGCGTCATCGCCGCGGCCTATGCCGAGATCGGCGGCGAAGTCGTCTATGCCGGCAAGCCGTACCGTCCGGTCTATGACGCAGCCCTGGCCAAGGCCGGGACGCTCGACGGCTTGCCTGCGCCCGACCTCGCGCGGGTAGTCGCGGTCGGCGATGCCATTCGTACCGACATCGCCGGGGCCAGCGCTGCGGGCATCGCCTCGATCCTCGTCGCCCGCGGCATCCATGCCGAGGAGCTCGGTCTCACGGCGGAGCATCACAGCCTCGGCGACGTCGCCGACTGGCTCTCGCGCCAGCCGGTCAGACCCAACGCGGTGATCGAGCGGCTGGCCTGGTAAGCCGCTCGACCGGCGCGAGGCTCAGCTCCCCTTCTTCGGCGTCAGCTTGAGGATCTCGCCGTTCTCTCCCTCGGTGACGGCGTAGATCGCGCCGTCCGAGCCCACCTTCACGTCGCGGATGCGGCGATCGAGGGACAGCCGCTCCTCGGTCACGACGGTGTCTCCGGTCAGCTTGAGGATGACCAGGCCCTTGCTGACCAGTCCGCCGACGACGAACTCGCCCTTCCAGGCCGGAAACGCGTCCTTATCGTAATAGGCGATGGCCGAGGGGCCGATGACAGGGTCCCAGTAATAGACCGGCTGCGAGGTGCCGGCCGCCACGGTGGCGCCATCGGCGATCTTCTCGCCCGAATATTCGATGCCGTAGGTCGCCAGCGGCCAGCCGTAATTGATGCCGGGGCGGGGCCGGTTGAGCTCGTCGCCGCCGCGCGGGCCATGCTCGACGATCCAGAGCCGGCCCTGGCCGTCGAGCGTCGCGCCCTGCACGTTGCGGTGCCCGTAGGACCAGATCTCGGGCTTGGCCTTGTCGCTGCCGGCGAAGGGGTTGTCCTTCGGCGCGTTGCCGTCGGTGTCGATGCGGAAGACCTTGCCGAGGCCGCTGGTGAGGTCCTGGGCCTGTCCGCGAGTCTGCTTGTCGGAGCGCTCGCCTACGGTGACGAACAGCTTGCCGTCCGTCGAGAAGACGAGGCGCGAGCCGAAATGCTTGTCGCCGTCATAGGTCGGCGTCTGGCGGAAGATTACCTTCAGATCGTCGAGCTTGGCCGTGCCGCCGGCCTCGATCAGCTTGGCTTTCGCCACGCTGGTGCCGTTGCCCTTCTCGCGCGGTTCCGAATAGCTGATGTAGACGAGCCTGTCGGCGGCGAAGCTCGGGCTCAGGGCGATGTCGAGCAGGCCGCCCTGGCCGCGGGAATCGACCTTCGGCACGCCTGCGATCGGATCGCCGACGGCCCCTTCCTTCGAGACGATGCGGATCTTGCCGGCCTTCTCGGTCACGATCATGCGACCGTCCGGCAGAAACTCCAGAGCCCAGGGCGAGGCCAGGCCCTTGGCGACCGAGGCGACATCGACCTCCGTCTTCTGCGCAGGCTGGGGCGCCCGGGTCTGGTTCGGCAGCAGCGGCTTGTAGTCGGTGTTCGGCGCCTGCGACTCGGCGGTGCTCCCGGTGCCGGAGGCGGTCGGCGCCTGGAAGGCTTCACCGCCGACGCGCGCTGCCGGGGTTCCCGCGTCGTTGGTCTGGGCGAGACCTGCCTGCTGTCCCAGTCCGAGGGTGGCGGCGGTCGCGAGCAGAAGGAAGAGAGTGCGCTTCACGTGATCAAATCCTTGAAATCGGGCACGGCCGCGGATGGGTCCGCCGTCGGGCGCCTTCCCGCCCGCGTCGGCGCTTGCGCCGCGAGGTGACGGGACGGGTCTGAAAACCGCGAGTTGGCGCGGGTCACACCCGCAGATGGGGCGGCAAAGCCTCGCGGCGAGGGCTGAGCGCGTCATCGGCGTCGTCAACCAGCCCTGGGAGCGGGCGTGGCTGCCCCCGCCGGGGCGGTCGACGGCATGAGATACCCGCGTGCCAGGGCTGTCTCCAGCGAAGGTGCCTTGACCGTGCGTCGGGCCGTCGCCAATTCTGCACGTATTCCCCGGCATCGGTCCTCGGTGAGGACGGATCGGCCGTCGCGGCATGGGTCCGCGGGGAAACGAGATTGCGAAAGGGTTTTACGATGGCGACGGTCAAGGTAACCGATGCGAGCTTCGAGCAGGACGTCCTTCAGTCCGCCGAGCCCGTCGTCGTAGATTTCTGGGCGGAATGGTGCGGCCCCTGCCGGCAGATCGGTCCGGCGCTCGAGGAGATCTCCACGGATCTGCAGGGCAAGGTGAAGATCGCCAAGGTCAATGTCGACGAGAATCCCGGCATCGCCTCGACCTACGGCATCCGCTCGATCCCGACGCTGTTGATCTTCAAGGACGGCAAGCTCGCCAGCCAGAAGGTCGGCGCGGCTCCCAAGGGCGATCTCTCGCGCTGGATCCAGGCCAGCGCCTGAACGTTCCGACAAGATTATCGATAGAGCGAAGCCCGGCCATTTGGCCGGGCTTTTTTGTCTGCACTTCGCAGACGGCTTGGCGCAAACGAAGAAAGCCCGGCCAGATGGCCGGGCTTTCCTGCGAGGATCGAGATCCTAGAGTTCGGCTTAGTACGAGCCGAACTTGTAGTTGATGCCGGCGCGCACGACGGCGAACTCGGTGTCGCGGGTGCGGGCCCCACCGGAGACCAGGACGACGCCCGGGCCGCCGATGGCGGAGACAACGCCGTCGGCGCTGGTGGCGAAGGCGCCGTTGTTGCGGTTGCCGCGGTCGAGGTTCACGTAGAGACCTTCGACCTTGAACGTCACAGCCGACGAGCGGAAGAAGTTCAGGAACGAGTCGGTCGGGAGAGCGTACTCGATACCACCGCCGGCAGCGTAACCGGTCTTGAAGTCGTCGGTGGACGTGCCCGAGCCGAACTGGCGGCCGCCGCCGGCGCCGTAGGCGAAACCGCCGGTGCCGTAGAACAGGACGCGGTCGAAGGCGTAACCGATGCGGCCGCGGACGGTGCCGAAGTAGTCGAGGCCCGAGATGCCCGACGGGTTGTACACCAGGGTGCCCGGGATCACGCCGCCGGCAACGCCACCGTTCGGGAAGGCGCTGAAGCGGTTACGGTTGCGGCCGAAGTCGGCGTACTGAGCGTCAGCCTCGACACCGACGACCACGCCGTTGCCCGGGGTGAACTGGTAGTTGTAGCCGATCTGGCCACCACCGACGAAGCCGTCGCTGCTGTTGCTGTTGCCGAAGGCGAGAACGCCGTTGCGGAAAGCAGCCGGAGCAGCACCCGTTGCGAAGACGTGACGCGAAGCGTCAACGCCGACCACGGTCGGGCCGCCATCGTTGGAGCCGGCATCGAAGCCGTAACCAGCGTTGAAACCGGCGTAGAAGCCCGTCCAGGTGAAGACCGGAACCGGCGTGAAGACGGGAGGAGCCGCGCGGCGCGGCAGGTCGGCCGCGGAAGCGGCGGCGGTGAGCGCCGTGAAGGCGGCGAACGATGCGAGAAGCTTTTTCATTGTTTGATCCCCAGCGAGGTGCCCGATCGCCGGAGAAGCTAGACCATTCTCAACCGACGGGATGTAGCCTCGAGGACACACCGCCGGCTCGGAGACTCCCGGATGGTTCCGACAGAGTGCTGATCGGCCCGCTCTGCAGAGGCGATTCCCTTCGCAACGGCCTAAATCACATGATCGGTATTCGATGCATTCTTGGTTATTGAATTCTTAATTGAAACCGCTGCCGCCCTAGGCAGCGATTGCTGACGAGAGCTTAGGCCTAGACCGGCGGCGTCCCGTTCGCTTCGAGAACGGCACCGGCGAGATAGAGCGAGCCGCAGATCAGCACGCGGGGCGGCCGCTCGAAGGCCTCTGCAGACAAGCCGAGCAGGGCGGCCTCGGTGCCGCGCGCCACGCGGGTGACGAGTCCGACGGATTGCGCGATCTGCGCGACCTCCTCGGCCGGGCGGGCAGCGATCTGGCCGGGAATCGGCACCGCGACCAGCGTTCGGGCGAGGCCGACGAAGTTCTTCAGGAAGCCTTCGGCGTCCTTGGTCCCAAGGAGCCCGACCACCAGCACCAGCGGCACGTCGCTGCGCTCGCACAGGTCGGCCATGGCGGCGGCGAGGATGCGGCCGCCATCGGCGTTGTGGCCGCCGTCGAGCCAGAGCTCGGCATCTTTCGGCATCAGGTCGGCGAGGCGGCCGCGGGTGAGCCTCTGCAGGCGGCCCGGCCAGTCGACGTTGCGCAGGCCCGCCTCGTAGGCGGCTGTTCCGAGATCGCCGAAGCCGGCCGCGCGCAAGGCGGTGATGGCGGTTCCGGCATTCACGAGTTGGTGGCGCCCGGCGAGCCGCGGCAGCGGCAGGTCGAACAGCTCGGTCTCGTCCTGGTAGACAAAGCGCCCGCTCTCTTGATGGACCGAGAAATCCTGGTTGCCGACGAGGATCGGAGTGGCGCCGACCCGCTCGGCCTGCCGGCACAGGACCGAGTCGGCTTCGGCATAGTCCTGCGCGGCGATGACGGCCGGGCAGCCGCGCTTGAAGATGCCGGCCTTTTCGGTGGCCACCGATTCGAGCGTGTCGCCGAGATACTCGGCATGGTCTCGTCCGATCGGGGTGACGACGGCACAGGCCGGCTGCGCGATCACGTTCGTGGCGTCGACCCGGCCGCCGAGGCCGACCTCGAGGAGAAGCACGTCGGCCGGGGCTTCCGAGAAGAGCAGCAGGGCCGCCGCCGTGGTGATCTCGAAAACGGTGATCGGATCGCCGGCATTGACCGCCTCGCAGCGGGCAAAGGCCTCGGCGAGGCGCTCCTCGGGGACGAAGGTGCCGCCGCCGATGCCGCCGATGCGGATACGCTCGTGGAAGCGCACCAGATGCGGTGAGGTATAGACGTGCGCGGCGAGGCCGCCGGCTTCGAGGATCGCCCTCATGAAAGCGATCGTCGAGCCCTTTCCATTGGTGCCGGCGACGTGGATCACCGGCGGCAGCCGCCGCTCCGGATGGTTCAGCCGAGCGAGAAGGCTCTCGATCCGGCCGAGAGACAGGTCGATCGTGCGCGGATGAAGGGCGAGGAACCGCCCCATCAGGGCGTCTGAAGAGTCCATGTCTCGCTGATCGCGGTCTTCGTCGATGGTGGGCCGGCCATGGATGGCCGGCGGGTCAGGCTGCCTTGGACGTCGGCACGTTCAGGAGAAGGCCGCAAACCCGCGCGATCGTCTCCCTGAGATCCTTGCGGTGGACCACCTGGTCGACCATGCCGTGCTCTCGCAGATATTCCGAGCGCTGGAAGCCATCCGGCAGCTTTTCGCGGATGGTCTGTTCGATGACCCGCGGGCCGGCAAAGCAGATCAGCGCGCCGGGCTCGGCGAGATGCACGTCGCCGAGCATCGCATAGGAGGCGGTGACGCCGCCGGTGGTCGGGTTGGTCAGCACGACGATGTAGGGAAGCTTCGCCGCATTGAGCCGGCGCACGGCCACCGTGGTGCGCGGCATCTGCATCAGCGAGAGGATGCCCTCCTGCATGCGCGCACCGCCCGAGGCCGAGAACAGCACGTAGGGTGTGCGCTTCTCCAGTGCCGTCTCGGCGCCGCGGACGAAGGCCTCGCCTGCCGCCATGCCGAGCGAGCCGGCCATGAAGGCGAATTCCTGCACCGCGATCGTCGTGGGCAGGCCGCTGACCCGGCCGAAGCCGATCTTGAAGGCGTCCGGCATGCCGGTCTTGGTGCGGGCCTCCTTGAGGCGGTCGATATATCTCTTCTCGTCGCGGAACTTCAGCGGGTCGGTGGCGACCTCGGGAAGCGGCACGTCGATCCAGGTGCCCTCATCGAACATCGTCTTAAGGCGCGCCTGGGCGCTCATCTTGAGGTGATGCTCGGAGCCGGGGATCACCCAGAGGTTCTGCTCGACCTCCTTGTGGAAGACCATCTGCCCGGTATCGGGGCACTTAATCCAGAGGTTCTCCGGGGTCTCGCGCTTGTTGAAGAGCGTTTTGATCCTCGGCCGAACGACCTCCGAGATCCAGTTCATCGGTTCGACCATGCGAACGTCCTTGCCGCGAAGCCACGGATGGTGAGCACGACTGCCCATTGGGCGATCGGATCTCGGCGAGCGCTTTATCCCAGATCCTGTCGCGGCGAAACGGATCGCGCGCGGCTGGTGTGCGCCGGCCCTCAGTCGGGGATGGCGATCGCGTCGGGATTGCCGCCATCGACGGGCGCGGGCTTACGGCGCACGGGCCGCGGCGCGACGCTCGCAGTCGGTGCGGTCACGCCGAGCCGGGTCGCGAGCGAGACGGCGCGGGCCTCGGTGAAGCGCAGGTGGCAGAAGCCGTGCGCGCCCTCGCGGGCGTAGGTCCGGCAGACCTCTTCGCGATCGGAGGAGAAGGCGGCCTGCTCCTGAACCACGGGGCGCACGTCCTGGCCGCGCACGCGCTGGGTCATGACCTTGTAGTTGTCGTAGACGGCCCGATCCGCGGTGCCGCGGGCGCTGTCGAACTCAGCCGAGCGCGAGATCAGGCTGGCGGCGGCCGGTCCCCACAATCCTTTCGGCGTGGTGGCGCAATCCGCGGCGGAGAAGGTGCAGATCGCGCTGCCGCCGAGGGGCGTGGCGAGCACGCTGCCGTCGAGCACGTCGAAACGCAGGGGGCACTCGGCCGCGGCCGCCTCGAACCGCGCGACGCCCTCGGGCTTGCCCGACGACGTCAGGGCGATCGGGTTGCCGGCGTTGAGCTTCACCGTGCAGGTCTCGGCCGGCTGCGAGATCTTGGTGCCCGGCAGCGTGACGCGGGCGCTGACGGCGGTGCCGGCCCGCTCCAATTTCAGGCTGCCGGTCAGGCCGTTGAGCAGAAGATCCTGCCCGACGACGTTGTCCTCGGTCGGCGCCCTGAGCACCACCGGCTGACGCGGCGGCGGAGGGGCGGCCGGTGTCGCGGGCGGAACGTCGCCGGGAGGCGGGGCGCCGGGCTCTCCCGGAATCGGTGCGCCCGGAACCGGCTGGCGCGGCTGCGGGGGACGCGCCGCGCGGCCAATCCCGAACAGTTCCTCGAAGAAATTTTGCGCGTTCGCTGGGCCCGACGCTGCCAAAGCCGCAGGCAGCATCATCGCCGAGAGGAGGAGAATGCGGGGGAGGCGCATCGAAAGTCTCGCCCGTGGAGCGGAGGATTCGCCCGCGGCGAGGCCGGTCTCGCCGAAGGCGCGAGGGCATCGACAGGGCAGGGTCGGATGGCGCTGTAGCACGCGACCCGTGGCGGGGACGTGGCAGGCCCGTAACATTTCGGGGGCAGAACGGCGAATCGGGCCGCCTAACCGTCGACGATCGCGGCTTCGCGCCCGTCTCCGCGATCGTCTTGCGGCTCCGCGACCACATTCTTATATCCGGCTAGGCACGGCGAGGGGGCCGATCCGACCGGGTTACGGTGCGGACCCTCCCCCAGTTCGTTTCCACGCTTTCAGTTTTGCACCGCCAGTAAACCCAGCCATGGGCCGAGCTGCTTCGGGGCTCGGCGGTCTGCTTGAACAGATAAACAGAGGGATCCCACCATGGGTAAAGTCATCGGTATCGACCTCGGCACCACCAATTCCTGCGTCGCCGTTATGGAAGGGTCGCAGGCCAAGGTCATCGAAAACGCGGAAGGCGCGCGTACCACCCCGTCCATCGTCGCCTTCACCGACGACGGCGAGCGCCTCGTCGGTCAGCCGGCCAAGCGCCAGGCCGTCACCAATCCCGACCGCACCTTCTTCGCCATCAAGCGTCTCGTCGGCCGTACCTTCGACGACCCGATGACCAAGAAGGACATGGGTCTCGTCCCCTACAAGATCGTGCGCGGCGACAACGGCGACGCCTGGGTCGAGGCCGACGGCAAGCGCTACTCGCCCTCCCAGATTTCCGCCTTCACTCTGCAGAAGATGAAGGAGACGGCCGAGTCGCATCTCGGCCAGCCCGTCACGCAGGCCGTGATCACGGTGCCCGCCTACTTCAACGACGCCCAGCGCCAGGCCACCAAGGATGCCGGCAAGATCGCCGGCCTCGAAGTGCTGCGCATCATCAACGAGCCGACCGCGGCTGCGCTCGCCTACGGTCTCGACAAGAAGAAGACCGGCACCATCGCGGTGTACGACCTCGGCGGCGGCACCTTCGACGTGTCGATCCTCGAGATCGGCGACGGCGTGTTCGAGGTGAAGTCCACCAACGGTGACACCTTCCTCGGCGGCGAGGACTTCGACAACCGCGTGGTCGAGTACCTGACCGCCGAGTTCAAGAAGGAGCAGGGCATCGACCTGACCAAGGACAAGCTCGCCCTCCAGCGCCTCAAGGAGGCCGCCGAGAAGGCGAAGATCGAGCTGTCCTCGGCCACCCAGACCGAGATCAACCTGCCCTACATCACCGCCGACAACACCGGCCCGAAGCACCTCGCGATCAAGCTCTCGCGCGCCAAGTTCGAGTCGCTCGTCGACGATCTCGTGCAGCGCACTGTCGAGCCCTGCCGCAAGGCGCTCAAGGATGCCGGCGTGACCGCGGCCGAGATCGACGAGGTCGTGATGGTCGGCGGCATGACCCGCATGCCGAAGGTCACCGAGGTGGTGAAGGCGTTCTTCGGCAAGGAGCCGAACAAGGGCGTGAACCCTGACGAGGTCGTCGCCATCGGCGCCGCGGTCCAGGCCGGCGTGCTCCAGGGTGACGTCAAGGACGTGCTGCTGCTCGACGTGACCCCGCTCTCACTCGGCATCGAGACGCTCGGCGGCGTGTTCACGCGCCTGATCGACCGCAACACCACCATCCCCACGAAGAAGTCGCAGACCTTCTCGACGGCCGAGGACAACCAGAACGCGGTCACCATCCGGGTCTTCCAGGGTGAGCGCGAGATGGCGGCCGACAACAAGATGCTCGGCCAGTTCGACCTGATGGGCATCCCGCCGGCCCCGCGCGGCATGCCGCAGATCGAGGTGACCTTCGACATCGACGCCAACGGCATCGTCAACGTGACGGCCAAGGACAAGGCGACGAACAAGGAGCACCAGATCCGCATCCAGGCCTCTGGCGGCCTCTCGGACGCGGATATCGACAAGATGGTCAAGGACGCCGAGGCGAATGCCGCCGAGGACAAGAAGCGCCGCGAGCTCGTCGAGGTGAAGAACCAGGGCGAGAGCCTGGTCCACTCCACCGAGAAGTCGGTCGCGGAGCACGGCGACAAGGTTGGTGTCACGGAGAAGGGCGCCATCGAGTCCGCGATCGCAGCGCTCCGCACGGCGCTGGAGGGCACCGACGTCGAGGCGATCAAGGCCAAGACCAACGACCTGATGCAGGCCTCGATGAAGCTCGGCGAGGCGATGTACGCCGCCAATCAGGAGGGTGCCGCCGAGGGTGGTGCCGCTCACGAGGGCGAGAAGAAGAAGGACGACGACGTGATCGACGCCGACTTCTCCGAGGTCGACGAGAAGAACGAGCACAAGAAGCGGGCCTGATCCGCAGATGGACCCGGCGCTCGACGGTGCCGGGTCCTCGCTCGTGATCGAGGTGGGCCGATGACCGACTCGCTGCGCGTTTCCCGGGCCGATCGGCGTCAGGTCGAAAACCTGACTTACGTCGAGGTCGAGTTGACGAACGGTTCGGCCTCGATCGTGCCTCCCGGCGGTTTGCGCGTGCGGGCCGGCCGCAGCTACGGCGACCCGCATGCCTACCTGTCCGCCTCGAACCACTGGCCGATCGCGCCCGGTGCAGTGGTTTTTATGACCGTCATCCTGCCGACCGACAGCTTGAAGCACATCGATTTCGTCGAGTACATCGACGCGAACGGCACCGCTCATGCACTCGGCGATCGGCTCTCGATCGGATGGCTGGGGTGCGAATTCAAGCGGGGAGCCGCCGGCGCCGATGTCTAAGCGTGATTATTACGAGGTCCTCGGGGTCACCAAGACGGTGACCGAGACCGAGCTGAAGGTCGCCTTCCGCAAGCTCGCCATGGTCCATCACCCGGACCGCAATCCCGGCGACAAGGAAGCCGAGATCAAGTTCAAGGAAGTCAACGAGGCCTACCAGTGCCTCTCCGACGGCCAGAAGCGCTCGGCCTACGACCGTTTCGGCCATGCCGCGTTCCAGCAGGGCGGCGCGGGCGGTCCCGGATTCGGAAACGAGTTCGGCGACTTCATGTCGGACATCTTCGAGAACTTCTTCGGCGAAGCGCAGGCCGGGCGCGGCGGCGCTCGCGGACGTGGCGGGGCGCCGGGCCGCGAGCGTGGTGCCGATCTTCGCTACAATCTCGAGATCACCCTTGAGGAGGCGTTCTCCGGCAAGACCGAGACGATCAAGATCCCGACCTCGATCGCCTGCGAGACCTGCTCCGGAACAGGCGCCAAGCCCGGCTCCAAGGCGCGGACCTGCCAGACCTGCGCCGGCTACGGACGGGTCCGGGCGGCGCAAGGCTTTTTTGCGATCGAGCGGACCTGCCCGAACTGCCACGGCCGCGGCGAGGTGATCGACGATCCCTGCTCAGCCTGCTCCGGCGCGGGCCGGCTCGAGCGCGAGCGTAGCCTCTCGATCAACGTGCCAGCGGGCGTCGATGACGGCCTGCGTATCCGGCTGGCCGGCGAGGGCGAGAGCGGGTTGCGCGGCGGCCCGTCGGGCGACCTCTACGTGTTCCTCTCGATCGCGCCGCATCTCTTCTTCCAGCGCGACGGCGCCGACCTGTTCTGCCGCGTGCCGATCTCGATGGTCACCGCGGCGCTTGCCGGCGAGATCACCGTGCCGGTGATCGACGGCGGACAGACCCAGGTGCGCATCCCGGCCGGCACGCAAGCCGGCAAGCAGTTCCGCATCAAGGGCAAGGGCATGCCGGTGTTGCGCTCGCGCGAGGTCGGCGACCTCTACATCCAGGTCTCGGTCGAGACACCGCAGAACCTGACCAAGCGCCAGCGCGAGCTGCTCCAGGAGTTCGACCAGTCCGCCTCGGACGAGAACCATCCCGAGAGCGCCGGCTTCTTCTCCAAGGTCAAGGACTTCTTCGTCAGCGGGGCGACGCGCCCGTGATCGCCGAGCGCGGGATCAAACGCGGCACATTTCCTGTTATGCCTGTGGCGGCAGGTCGCACCGGGTCGCGATCTGCCGATGGCATACCTCAGAAAGGTTGCCGGCTTGACTGTGTGAAGGCTTTCGTCGTCTAGCCTTTTCGCCCATCTCCGACCCGAGGGTCCTCGCTCTTGCCGCCGCTTCGCCGTTCCAGCGCCAAAGCCGTCGCCGTGTCCAACAGCGTCAAGCGATCGCCGGCGGAACGGCGGGAGTCGCTCGAGGACGATGCCCGCTTTCTTCGCTCCTGGTTCGAGCGCCCCCTCGTCACCGGCTCGGTGACGCCGTCGGGCAAGATGCTCGCCCGCACCATGGCCTCCTACGTCGATCCGCGCATGAGCGGCCCGGTGATCGAACTCGGACCCGGCACCGGTCCGGTGACCGAGGCTCTGATCCGTCGCGGGATCGAGCAGGAGCGGCTGATCCTGGTCGAGTTCAATCCGGGCTTCTGCGAGCTGCTGCGCAGCCGCTTCCCCCGCGCGACCGTGCTGCAGGGCGACGCCTACCGCATCCGCGACACGCTCAAGGGCCTGGTCGAGATGCCCTGTGCGGCGACGATCTCCAGCCTGCCGCTCTTCACCAAGCCATTGGAGCAGCGCATGGAGCTGCTCCAGAGCGCCCATGACGTGATGCATCCCGGCGCACCCTTCGTGCAGTTCACCTACGCCGTCGTGCCGCCGATCCCGGCGAAGTGCGAGGCGGGCAGCTACACGGCCAGCCGCTCCAACAAGGTCTGGCTCAACCTGCCTCCGGCGCGTGTGTGGGTGTATCGCCGGCCCTGAAAGCCCGCGACAGCAGCGAAGCGCGTCAAAGCCTACACGCCTGCATTGCGGGTTTAATCCCGGGTTGCTTCTCTGCGCTCGTAATTCCGAGACGATTGCCAGTGCTGCCGCAGTATTGCCCGGCGTCTGCCGTGCATTGTTGCAGTTTGTTGCTTTCCCTCTCACGTCACATTCATGGCGGGCGCCCTAACTCTCGTCGTCCAAGCCGGGATCGTCCGGCTCGACGACAGGAGCTCAGCATGATGAAGGATCGCACTATCCGGCGCGGGCGTACCGCTCTCGCCGCAGCGGCCGTGATCGCAGGCGGACTCTTCGCAGCCGTGACCGGGTCGGCTCAGGCCGCGCCGCTCGCTCCCTCGGCCGCCGCAACGGTGGCGGGCGACGCCGGCACCACTGCGGTGCATTGGCGCGGCCATCGCGGCTGGGGGCATCACCATCATCACCACCGCCATTTCGGCTGGGGACGGCCGCGCCACTATGGCTGGGGTGGGCACCACCACCATGGCTGGGGTCATCGCCACCATGGTTGGGGTGGCCGTCACCACGGCTGGGGCCATCGCCACCACTGGTAAATCGGGCTCAGCCGACGCGTTCGAGGATCGCGTCTGCGATCTCCGGGGCGTCGGCGCCCACCCGGTAGGCGGCCCTCAAGGCCGCCGCCGCAACGTCCGCGGCACCCTCGTCGCGGGCGTGAACCATACCGAGCGGAGCCTCCGCGCCGACGGCATCGCCCGGCCGGACGAGACCCGAGAAGCCGACCGCGTGATCGATTCCGTCTTGCGGTCGGCTGCGCCCGCCGCCGAGTCCGATCACCGCAAGCCCGATCTCCCGCGTCGCGACGCCCGCGACGACGCCAGGCTGCTCGGGCAGCACGGCGCGAATGACGGGGGCGGCCGGCAGAAGAGCGGTTGAGCCTTCCAGGAACCCGCTTGGCCCACCGAGCCCAACGACCATCCGCTCGAACCGTTCGGCCGCACGGCCCGCTGCCAGGGCCTCCTCCAACCGCCCGGTCGCCTCGGCCGTATCCGCCGCGAGACCGCCGATCACCAGCATCTCGGCGGCCAGTGCCAGCGTCACGGCGCGGAAGCGCGGCTCCCGCTTCCGACCGGTGAGGTAATCGACGGCATAGGCGACCTCGACGGCATTGCCGGCGGCGGAGGCGAGAGGCGCGTCCATATCGGTAATCAGCGCCACGGTCCGCATCCCGGCGCCGGTGGCCACGCCGACGATGCTCTCGGCAAGCGCCCGCGCTGCGTCGAGCGTGCCCATGAAGGCGCCCGAGCCCGTCTTCACATCCATGACGAGGCCGTCGAGCCCCGCCGCGAGCTTCTTGGAGAGGATGGACGCCGTGAT
Source organism: Methylobacterium brachythecii (assembly GCF_014196345.1). Classification (GTDB taxonomy): domain Bacteria; phylum Pseudomonadota; class Alphaproteobacteria; order Rhizobiales; family Beijerinckiaceae; genus Methylobacterium; species Methylobacterium brachythecii. Next base: position 492,779 of record NZ_JACIDN010000001.1, read on the forward strand.
CAGATCGAGCGACTCCACCGTGCCGGTGACGTCGCGGATCGCATAGAGGCGCTTGTCGGCCGGTGCGAGATCGCCGGTCTGGCCGATGATGGCACAGCCCGTCTCCGCGACGACCCGGCGGAAGGCATCAAGTCCCGGCATCGCATCATAGCCGGCAATGCTTTCGAGCTTGTCGAGGGTGCCCCCGGTGTGGCCGAGGCCGCGCCCCGAGATCATCGGCACGTAGCCGCCGCACGCCGCCACCATCGGCGCCAGCACGAGGCTGACGGCATCTCCGATGCCGCCGGTGGAGTGCTTGTCGAGGACGGGACCAGGAAGGTCCCAGCGCAGGACGGTGCCCGACTCCGTCATCGCCCGCGTGAGCGCGACACGCTCGTCGAGCGACAATCCACGGAAGTACACGGCCATGGCGAAGGCCGCTGCCTGCCCCTCGGTCACGCCGCCATCGGTCAGCCCGGCGATGAAGCCGGCGATCGTCGCCTCATCCAGCGTTTCGCCGTCGCGCTTGGCCCGGATGACCTCCTGCGGAAGCTTCACGGCGCGGCATCCCGCGCTCGGACGAGGTCGGCATAGAGGCTGCTCGCCCCGAGGCGCATGGTTTTTGGGTTGGCCCAGCCCGGCCCCATGATGCGGTCGGCCAAGTCGAGATAGGTCGCGGCATCCGCGACGGTCTTGAGCCCGCCGGAAACCTTGAGACCGCCGCTTCCATGATCGCGGATCGCTGTCAGCATCACCTCGGCCGCCGCCGGCGTCGCCGAGATGGCGGTCTTTCCGGTGGAAGTCTTGATGAAGTCGGCGCCCGATCGAAGGGCGATCCGGCTCGCCTCGGCAATAAGGTCGGACGTGGCGAGCAGGCCGGTCTCCAGGATCACCTTGAGTGGCTGGCCCTGGTCGCAGACCTCGCGCACGGCCTGGATCATGTCGCGCACCAGCCCGGTCTCGCCGCGCAGCAGCGCGCCGTAAGGTATGACCAGATCGATCTCCTGCGCGCCATCGCGAAGAGCCTGGACCGTGTCCTCGACGGTCCGCTCGATGTCCTCGCCGCCGGCCGGGAAGTTGACGACGGTGGCCACCGCGATCGGATCGCCGTGCAGTCCGCGCAGGCATTGCCCGACGAATTGCGGCCAGACGCACACAGCCGCGACACCGCCCTCTCGCGCCGTGCGGCAGAGCGTGTCGACGGCGCTGGCGCGGCAGGCATCGCCGAGATCGGTGAGGTCGAGGAGCGGGATCGCGCGGCGGGCGAACCCGGCCTCCTCCTGCGGCGAGAGCGTCGGGCTGGCTGTCATGATCCGGGTGTCGAAGAGGGGAGGGGAAGGCGCGACAGGAAGGCGGTGACGAGGCGGGCGAGGTCGTCCGCGGCGCGGGCTGCGACAGCCTTGGTCTCTGCGTGGTGCGGATCGCCGCCTGCGATGCCCGCGGCGTGGTTGGTGACGACGGACAGCGCGGCGACCCGCAGGCCGAGGAAACGCGCGAGGATCGTCTCGGGCACCGTCGACATGCCGACGAGATCCGCGCCGAGCCGCCCGGCCATGCGCACCTCTGCCGGCGTCTCGAAGCTCGGTCCCGAGAACCAGGCGTAAATCCCATCGTGCAGCGAAATCCCGGTGGCTGCGGCGGCTTCGTGCAGCAGCGCGCGCAGGCCGGGATCGTAGGAATCGGTCATCGGCACGAAGCGGGCATCGCTCGGCTCGCCGATCAGCGGATTGAGGCCGGACAGATTGATGTGGTCGGAGAGCGCCACGAGGCTGCCGGGGCCTGCCTCCGGTCTCAATGAGCCGGAGGAATTCGTCAGCAGGAGCGTCTCGGCGCCGAGCTGGTGCGCGATCGTCAACGGCAACCGCATCGCGGCGGCATCACCCGCCTCGTAGGCATGGATGCGGCCCTCGAAGACGAGCACGGGGCGCCCTGCGAGCCGCCCGCGAAACAGTGATCCGGTATGCCCGCTGACGCCCGAGCGCGGGAAACCGGGGATGTCGGCATAGGCGATGCCGATACGCTCCTCCAGGCAGGAGGCGAGGCCGCCGAGACCGGTGCCGGTGACGATGGCGGAGGCGTACGGCCCTTCGAAGCCGCCCTGCCTCAGGCATGCGAGGGCGCCAGCGAGGAGCGGCTCCGCCGTCACGCGAGGTTCTCCGGGCCGAAGGAAGCCGGCAACAGTGCGTCGAGGGTGAAGCGGGCGCGCAGGCCGGAGGGATCTGCGGCGAGCACGGGCGTCTCGGGGCCGGCGAATTCCCGGATACGCTGGCGGCAGGCGCCGCAGGGCGTCACCGGAACCGGGCCGTCGCCGAGGACGAGGATCGCCGCGATGCGCGTGCCGCCTGCGGCGACCATCGCGGAGATGGCCCCAGCCTCGGCGCAGCAGCCGACGGGGTAGGCCGCATTCTCCACGTTGCAGCCGGCATGGATGCGGCCCGCCTCGTCGACGAGCGCCGCGCCGACGTGGAAGCGCGAATACGGCGCATGGGCGCGCTCGCGCACCGCGCGCGCCGCCTCGAACAGGGCGTCGACGGCGGGATGATCCGGCACGGAATCGGAGGCCTGCGGGACCGGGCTTGGCATGGCCGACCATAGGCCCGAGCCGCCACTCCCTGTCGAGAGGCATCTCGGTTCGATCGACAATCGCGATCGGACGGCGCTATGACGCGAGGGACGAGACAGGAGTGGCAAGGATGCTCGGTCGCTACGATCGCGGATCACCCGGCGGCGAGGCGAAGGTCGAGTACGGCGACGGCACGATGCGGGTGGTCAAGCCCGGCAACTTCGTGCGCTGCGCCGTGACCGGCGAGGAGATCGCCCTCGACGCGCTGCGCTATTGGAGCGTCGAGCGCCAGGAGGCCTATTCCACCCCGGAGGCCGCCATGCAGCGCCTCAAGGCGATCGGGCTGGCGGGCTGAAGCTCAGCCGATTCCGCCATTCCGGGTTCACCTACGGCGCCCCGGAATGACGGCGGTGGGTTTCAGACCGTCGAGTCAGGCCGTGGTCGAGTGCAGAATCCCCTCAAGCTGCGTCCGTAAAGCCGCCTCATCTTCGAACACCAGCCGCACCGCCAGCGTCTGAGCGAAGGCTTTCGGCAGTCGCACGGCATCCTTCTCGGTCGTAACGAGCGTCGCGCCGACGCGCCGGGCAGCATCGGCCAAGCCCGCGAGATCGCTCTGCGAGAAGCGGTGGTGATCGCCGAACACCCGCGTTCCAGCGAGATGAGCCCCCACGCCACGCAGCGTCTCGAAGAACTTTTCGGGCCGGCCGATGCCGGCGAAGGCAAAGACCGGATGCCTTTCGAGGCGGTGGTCGGACTGCGGGACCAGCCGCCCGCGATGGACCGGCAAACCGCGGCGTTCGGCCTCCCGCGCAATTGCCTCGCCGGGGTGCCCGTCCCCGATCAACACGATCCCGCCGACGTGAGGCCATTGCCGCGCGAGCGGTACCCTGAGCGGGCCGGCCGGAAAGGTCAGGCCGTTGCCGATGCCGGCGCCGGCATCGATCACAGCGAGTGACACGTCTTTGATCAGGCTTGGATTCTGCAGCCCGTCATCCATCACGACGATGTCCGCGCCCTGCGCGACGCAGAGCCGGGCACCTGCGGGACGATCGCGCGAGACCACGGTCGGCGCGACGCGTGCGAGCAGCAGCGGCTCGTCGCCCACCGCATCGGCAATCCGCAGGGCCGGATCGACCACGAGCGGTCCGCGCTCCCGTCCGCCGTAGCCGCGTGAGAGAAAGGCGGCCCGCTTGCCCTGCTCTCGCAGCATCGTCGCGATCGCGATCGCGGTCGGCGTTTTGCCGGCGCCGCCCAAGGTGAGGTTGCCGATGCAGAGCACCGGGCAGGCGGCCCGTTCGCCCGGCGCGTCCATGCGCTTGGCCGTGAAGCGTCCGTAGAGGCCGCCTGCCGGCACCAGCGCCCGGGCCAGTGGAGACGGAGGCGTTTGCGCCCAGAATCCGGGCGCGCGCATTCAGGCCGGGGTCCGAGCCGCGAGCTTGAGCTGCGCCACGAAGGGATCGAGCACCGCGAGCGTGCGCAGGACCGCGCCCTCGAACGGTCGCAAGGCCGCGTGACCCCGCCGCGCCATCACGTCGATGCGACGATGGTCGGCGAGCAGATCGCCGACGGCGGCTGCCAGGTCGCGCGCATCGGTGACGGTCAGCGCGCCGCCGGCCGCGTCGAGGGCCTGGTAGGGTTCCGAGAAGTTCGCGACGTTCGGTCCGTGCAGGATCGCCGTATCGAGCCGGACCGGCTCGATCGGGTTCTGGCCGCCATGCGGTACCAACGAGCCACCGAGGAAGACGAGCCGGCTGAGCCGGTAGAACAGGCCGAGTTCGCCCAGCGTGTCGGCCACATAGAGATCGATGGAGGCCTGCGGCCTTCCGTTCTTGGCGCGGCGGCTCGTGCGAAGGCCGGCGGCGCTGGCGCAGGCGGCGACTTCCTCGCCCCGGCGCGGATGGCGTGGCACTATGACGGTGAGAAGGTTCGGCAGGCGTTCCTTCAGCAGGCCGTGGGCCTCGGCGATCACCTCGTCCTCGCCGGGATGCGTGCTCGCCGCGACCCAGACCGGCCGGTCGCCGACCATGTCGCCGAGATAGGCGAGCTGCTGCGCATCGGCCGGCGGCACGGCGGAATCGTATTTGAGATTGCCGACGACCTTCACCCGCGGCGCGCCCAGCCGCAGGAAGCGCTCGGCGTCGTCCTTGGTCTGAACGAGGCAGACCGAGATGCGCGCGAGCAGGGCCTCCGCCGTTCGCGGCGAGCGCGCCCATCCTTTGAACGAGCGATCGGACATCCGGCCGTTGACGAGGATCAGCGGCACCTCGCGCCTGTGCAGCGAAATCACCGTGTTCGGCCAGATCTCGGATTCGGCGATCACCGCGAGATCCGGCTGCCAATGATCGAGGAAGCGCTCGACCCACCGCGGCGCGTCGAGCGGCATGTATTGGTGCACCGCGCCGGGCGGCAGCCGCGAGCCGAGCAGCTCGGCCGCGCTCTTCGTGCCCGTCGTCACTAGCACCGAAAACCCCCGCTCGATCATGCCGTTGATCAGGCCGATCAGCGAGAGCGACTCGCCGATGCTGGCGCCGTGCATCCAGACGAGATTGCCGGCGGGCCGCGCCCGGCCCGGTCGTCCGCGGCGCTCCGGAAGGCGTCCGGGGTCCTCTTTGCCGCGCCGCGACCGCCAGGCGAGAAGGCCAGCGACGGCCGGTTCACCGAGATACAGGCCATAGCGATAGGCCCGCAGCGTCATGGGGAGGGACGGCGCTCTCACGCTGGATTCCCGACGCGGTCAGGACGCCCGACGAGCGTGTAGGCGTGGTCGTGAACGCGATTCAATTCGGTCTGGACCTTCATGCGCAGGTTATCAACGAACTCGGGCTCGACCTCGCGCGGAACCCAGATCGGTTCGCCGAACACCATGGCACCGCGGCCAAAGGGCAGCCCGAGACAGGCCCGGTCCCAGCTGTTGAAGCGGATGTGCCGGCTCGTGACCACGGCCACCGGCAGGATCGGCCGGCCGGAGAAGCGGGCGAGCATGATGATGCCGGCATCGCAGATCCGCGAGACCTTCGGAACGTCGGCCGAGAAGCAGACGGTGTCGCCGCCCTTGAGCGCCCGCACCATTGCACGCAAGCCCTCGGCGCCGCCCTTGGCCTTGGCGTCGCGTACCACCCGGCCGCGGGCTCCGGAGGCGCGCATCACGCGCACGCCCATCTTCTCCAGAGCGTAGGTGTTGATGTTGCCGTCCGGCGACTTCGAGATGATCGTGGCGATCCGATCGTGCGGGCGTTTCATGAACGAGATCATGATGTGCTGGCCGTGCCACATCGCGGCGATGAACGGGCCGGTCTCGTCGAGCCAAGCATCGGGCGCGGCGGGCACAACGGTGAAGCGGTTGGTGCGCCGCACGAGGTTCAGATAGCCGTAGGCGGCGAGGCCGAGGGCCTTCTGCACGGGCGGCTTGCGGCCGATGGTCTTGATGAGGCCCATGTGCCGGGGGCGGTCTCCCGCTCTTCGTGCGCTGCCGCCGGAGGCCGCGACGAATGCGGGCGGCGAGTCGCGGCTCTGTACTCTCAGTTAAGATTGCGGCGCAACCTCGCCGGGCGCGCGAAACGCCGCGCGGTTGACCTTCGGCGCGACTGCGGCACATGCCGGCGCACCTGACTTTCACGATCGCGTGGCCTCGCTCTCTCGCCGATGTTCCGTCTCGCCCACATCACCGATCCGCATGTCGGTCCGCTGCCCCGGCCGAAGCTGCGTCAGCTCTTGAGCAAGCGCGCCACCGGCTACGTGAACTGGCATCGCGGGCGCGGTCGGCACCACGACATGGATCTGCTGGCGGACCTCGTCGCCGACCTCCACCAGCAGGATTGCGATCACATCGCCTGCACGGGCGACCTCTGCAACATCGGCCTGCCGGACGAGTGGGAGACCTCGCGGATCTTCCTCGAGGCCCTCGGCGCGGCGGACAGCGTCAGCTTCGTGCCGGGCAATCACGATGCCTATGTGCGCGGCTCCCTCGACGGGCTGCTCGCTGCCTGTGGCGCGTGGGCGAGCGGCGAGGATGGCAGGGCCGGCATGTTTCCCTATCTGCGCCGCCGCGGACTGGTCGCTCTGATCGGGCTGTCCTCGGCCATTCCCACGAAGCCGTTCGCTGCGACCGGCCGGGTCGGGCCTTCACAGATCGAGGCAACCGAGCAACTACTTGATGCGCTGGCTAAAGAGTCCGATCCGCCCTTCCGGATCGTCATGATCCACCATCCGCCCCATCCCGGCGGGGCACGCCAGGGGCGCGAGCTGAAGGATGCCGAGGCTTTCACCGCGATGATCGCCCGTGTCGGCGCCGAGTTGGTCCTGCATGGGCACAACCATGTCGGCAGTGTTGCTTTCGTCGAGGGGCCGAAAGGCGCGATCCCCATCGTCGGTGCGCCCTCGGCCTCGGCCCGCAGTATCCGCGAACACCACCGGGCCTCGTACTACCTCTACGACATCGTCAGGGATGGTGGCCGTTTCGTCGTCACGGCAGCCGAGCGGGGGCTGACGGCGGAGGGCACGATCGGCCCGCTGCGCCCGCTGACATTGATGCGGGCATGAAAAAAGGCGCGGACCTCACCGGGTCTGCGCCTTCTTCCAGTCGGTTCGAAGGGCTTAGCCCAGGACCGCGATCGGCGTGCTGCGCGGCTGCCGCCGAACGATGCTCGCTTCGTAGCGCTCCGCCTGCAGCCTGGTGAGGCCCGCGACGAGGGCCATCGTGCCGCGATAGACCGTGTAGGTGCCGTCCTGCGTAGGTTTGACGCGAATCGCTTCCTGCATACGTTGGCTCCCTGCCCCCAGGATGATCGTTTTCGGACGCGACTGAATGGCAACATGCTACCCGGACCGGGCCGTCTCACAAGAGCGACAGGACGCGCGAGCACCAACATTCGTCGCTGCAGCGCAAGAGGCAATTAGGGGGTAAGGGAGCGCGGCTGCGCGGTCCGATCGTCCTTGCGGCGAGCTACCGGCGCCGGCGGTTATCGGTCGAAACTGCGTAAGTACCGAGGCCTGAGTTGTTATCTGCGGCGTGCTCGGTTCTCGGCCGTTTGGGCCCACCCGGATTGTGCCATGCAACAGAAAGTTTTGGGGATAGGCCGCCGGCCCCGGTCTCAGTCAGTCTCCGTCACGCGAATGTGAAGGTACGCGAGCGCGGTTCATCCGCGCAGCGCCTGGGGATCGTCGCCGCGCAGCCGTTCGAGCCTGTGAGCAGCAGAGTCTCGCAGAAGCGCAGGTGAACGATCGCTGGAAATCAGATTTCGGCGTAGCGGTGCAAAAGTCTATTGTTGCGAAAGCAGATATCAAGATTTCGGTGACAGCATCGCCGCCTTGGGGAGGCGCGGTGGGATCCATGCCAGGGGAAGGGCTCGTTAGGTTTCTCGCAGAGTCGGGAGATGCGAGTGGGGCGGCCTCCGCCGACTCGCGCGCAGTCGAACGACGCAGCGAGCCACGCACACCGACCAACTGGATCGCCAAGATCCGATTGCCCGACGGTGAGGAGATTGCCTGCACCGTGAAGGACGTGTCGAAGTCCGGTGCCCGGCTTGGCGTTCCCGGTGCGGTTGTTTTGCCCGAGAGCTTCCAGCTCAAGGTCGTCGGTTACGACTTCCTGTTCAACGTCAGATCGGTCTGGCGGAACGATCGCTGTGCCGGCGTCCGTATCGAGCGGTTCGGGAAGCAGCCGCCTCCGACGACCGCGCCGGAGGAGCCGAAGCCTGCGGCCGATTCTCCAGGGACCGGCAGGTTGCTCGGACGCCGCCTGAGCCGATTCTCGCCCTATTGATCAGTTGCGGAGCGGGCGACCGCTGCTCGCCGAGCCCGAGAAATGCGTGGCGGCGAGGTCGTCGCCCGGACTGCGGGCGGTGAACCGGGTCGCGACGGCGTCGACGGTGAAGATGTTCTCCAGCGCTTCATCCGGCTTCGGTTGGATGGCGGCGAGGCGGATCGGCGCATCGCGGCGCGCCGGCTCGGAGGCGCCCTGTGCCTGGGTCGAGAACAGAGCGTGCAGGTGATCCCGCGCATCGGCCTCGGGCGGCAGCAGGTGGAAGGCCGCCGGTGCGACCGGCCGATTGCCGAGAGCGAGGTTGGCGAGGCCGACATTGCCGATGCCGGCAACCTGGACGGCGCGTCCCGGCGGAAGCGGTGCCGCGATGGCGGCGGCGATGGCCGCGAATTCGGCCGGCCGCCGCGGCGGGAGGGGAGCAAGGCGGGCCGTGGGCTCGCCGGAGGTCTGATCGGCCTTCTCGGCGGTGAGCAGGGCCTTGGCGGAAGGTGTCTCGCGGCCCTCACGACGCAGCATGGCGTTGCGCAGCGCGTCGGTGCTGTTCGGTGCGGCGTAGGCGAGCGCCTGGCGGGCGCCGGTCGCATCATCCGGATCGGCGCTGGCCACCGCGATCGTTGCCTTGCCGCGCGCCTTGGTCGGCGCTGCCGTAGGCGCGGGCGCCGATGCCGTCGTGCTGCCGCCCCCGAAAAGGCCGGCGAAGAAGCCCTTGATGCTCGGGCCGTCGTCGAAGTCCTCGTTCGCGGCCATTGCGGTGTAGCCGAGCACGGTGCCGCCGCGCGCCAGGATCTCGGCACGCGCCTCCTCGTAGCGGGGGAAGGGCTTGCCGTCCGCCGGCAGGTGCACGGTCTTGCCGTCCGGGAAGATGCGGGCGAGCTGGTCGTGGGTCATGCGCGGCCAGGCGCGCACCGAGCCGACGTCGAGATGCACGAAGGGTGAGCCCGAGCGCGGGTACCAGCCGACGCCGCCGCGCTGCAGCCGGATGCCGGCGGCGCGGATATCGTCGATCGAGGCGTCGGTCATGAAGAAGTCCATGGCCTTGCCGAGCATGTGCTGGCTTTGCTCGGCAACGGCGCGGGAGCGACGGCGAAGCATGCCGTTGGTCTTCGGGCTGCGGTAGCCGCAGACGACGCGCAGGGGCTGCGTCGAACCGATGGAACGTTGCGCCTCCCAGACCACGTCGAACAGGCGCGGATCCATCTTCGTCGCCTCGGCCTCACGCCAGTCGCGCAGCAGCCAGTTCAACTGCTCGAGGGCCGCCTTGTCGTAGCGGCCGTCGCGCTTGAACGTGACGGTTGCGCTTTCCTTGGTGTGCTCGTTGATCAAGGACAGGGTGCGGGTATCGCCGTTGGCGACCGCGTTCTGGGTCTCGACGGTGCCTGCGAACATCGCGGCGGCGAAGGCCAGGGTCGAGGCGAGGTGTCTGGACTTCGCGCGGCGCAGGCGGTCGAAGGTTTGCCCGGCGAGAGCGCCGGCCCGGTCGCGAAGCGATGTCAGCACGGTGGTCACCCCTCGCAGACGGCATGACGGGCTGTGCGCGGCACAGGGCGTCATGGTGAGCGCGAGGTTGCCGAAAACCGTGACGGCGCGGTTGACGGGGCCTGATGCTGCTCACCTTCTCGTGAACCGGCTAAAGCTCAACCGTGGCGGAATCGTGCCGGGCAAGTGTCCGGACGCACCCGTGCCCTGGAAAGAGTCGTCAGAGCCCGAATTTCGTGCAGCGAACAGGGGCCGAGGAACGGCCCACTGCGCTCACCACCAGAACCGAGGCGCGGCGGGCGGCGGTGCCGGCGTCCACAGATCCGGCTCGCCCTGCGCCGCCGGCGCGGCGCGGCGCTGACGCTGGACGGTGGAATGCTGCTCGACGGGAGCCCGCATCGCTTCACGCCGAGGCCGTACCGGCCTCGGTTGGGCATTGGCCTGCGCCGCCGGTACGGACGGGACGTTCGCCATGCGGCGCGCCGGTTCCTTCGGCACCGAGACCATCGCTCCCGGACGCGTCGACAGGCCGAGCGCTTCCTTGATGCGGGCGTCGTAGCCGTAGAGGTCTGGCAGTGTCCGGTAGACGCCGGCATCGTCCACGAAGGCTGTGAAATAGGCGATGTGGACCGGCAATTTGTGCGGCAGCTTGATCGAGCGCTCGCCCTTGCCGATCAGCTTCCTCAGGCTCGCCTCGGTCCAGGCATCCGGCAGCACGGCGTCGGCGAAGCGGAAGGGATCGTCGACGCGCACGCAGCCATGGCTGAAGGCGCGCTTGGAGGCGGAGAACAGAGAGCGGTTCGGCGTATCGTGCAGGTAGACCGCGTGCTGGTTCGGGAACAGGAATTTGATGAAGCCGAGCGCGTTCTTCTCGCCGGGTGGCTGCCGCAGCGAGATCTGGCCATGGCGGTTGACCACCTCGAAGCCGTTGGTCCGCCCGGAGGCAAGCATCTGCTTGAGGATGGACGGCGGCACGTACCAGGACGGGTTCACCACGGCGGTTTCCATGGCGCCGGAGAAGATCGGCGTCGGGGAATCCGTCTTACCGACGATCACCCGAGTCTCGTCGCGCATCACGCCGCCGCGATAGACGCGCAGCCGGTATTCGGGGACGTTGACCAGAACGTAGTCGGAGCCGAGTTCGCGCGGCAGCCAGCGCCAGCGCTCCATGTTGGAGATCAGCTCGGCCTCGTCTCCGCTGCGCGGCGCCGACGACGGCGCGTCGGCGAGCGCCAGAGCGACGATCGTCGAACGGGTCAGGTTGCCGTTGTCCGGCAGGCCGTGGCTGCGCTGGAAGGCGGCGACGGCGTCGGAGACGGCCTTGTCGTAGGTGTCGGGCTCGCCGGGCGCCGCGTCGAGCGTGCCGGCGCTGCGTGCGGGCAGGCTGAAATGGTCGCGCAGGAGCGGAACGCGCGGATCGCTCATCCCGATCTTGAGGACCGGGCCGACCGGAAGGCGCAGAGCCTTCGGCGCGCTGGCCGTGGCCGTCGTGTCCACGCCGCGCAAGGTTGCGAGCCGCTGCTTGAGGGCGAGGTAGCCCTCCTGGTTCGGATTGTAGGCCTGAAGCCGGTCGCCGGCCTCGGTGTCAGAGACCGCGAGCTGGCCGAGCACGAGATCGGCCGGCGTGATGTTCAGGTCCGGCGTGATCAGCTTCGAGATTGCGGCGAGGTTGACGCGGCCGCCGCGGGCATCGCGCGCATAGAGCACGATGGCGGCGGAAAGCTTCAGCTCGGCGTCGGCGATCTCGGCCGGGGACATCGTCCGGCCGTCGCCGGCGAGCGATGGGATCGGGTAGGCGCTCGGGCTGAGGCCGTCATCGGCAGCAGCGCGCAACCGCGTGATCAAGGATTGCGCGGCGGGCGTGAAGGCGCTGCCGCTGATCCAGACCGGCCTGTAGTCGGCGATGGTGTAGAACACCTGCATCGCCTCGCGCTCTTTCGGCGTCAGGCGCGCGACCAGCGGTTTGCCGTCCTTCAGCCGCGCCAGGATCGCCTCGCCCTGCGCGTCGAGCGCCTGCGTCGGAGCCACGGGAGCGGCTGTGACCGGCTGCTCCTCCTTGGCGGGTTCCTTGAAATCGGATTGCGGCGGCGCGTCGCTGGTGGGAGGCAGCGTGCTGAGGTCGTCGCCCGGAGCCGCCGGTGAAGTTGCGGCCTTCACCGTCGCGGAGGGCTCGACGGCGGCGCTGCGGATCGTCGAGGATGGCTGGGCCAGCGTCGACTGCGCGCGCGCCAGCGTGGTCATACCGACGGAAGACGCCAGCGCCATGGCCAGAACAGCGGCGGCCGTACGCGAAGCGTTCGACGAGGCGCGCATGACGAGGTCTCCTCCAGTATGGCTCAAGGCCATACGGACTGTATGATTATCGTCTTAAGCACGGCCGTGTGCAACCGCACTGCTCTCTTGGGACGACGCTTCGGCGCGACCTGTGTCGAGCCGGCCACCCTCAAGTCTCTGTCTTTCCACGGCCTCGCGGGCTCATCGCCGCCACCCACGGTGACGGCACCCCGCGAGATCGCGGTGGACAACCTCAGGCTGCAGCCTCGTCCGACTTGTCGTCGCCGTCGAGCCCCAGGTCCTTGAGCTTGCGGTAGAGGGTGGATCGGCCAATTCCAAGGCGGCGCGAGACTTCCGACATCCGGCCCCGGTAGAATTGCAGAGCGAAGCGGATCGCTTCGGCCTCGATCTCCTCCATCGTCTTCATCTCGCTGGTGTCCTCGACGACGAGGGACATCGCGTGCGGGTCGCGAACCTCGACCCGGACGATCTCGCGCACCGGTTCCAGGCCGCCGGCCGGCAGCATCGGCTGGTTCGGCAGCGGCGGGATGCGAACGTCGAAGCCTTCGACCTGCGCCGCGATCTGCGGAAATTCCGTGACCGAGAGTTCGTCGCCGTCTGCAAGCACCACCGCGCGAAACAGGGCGTTCTCGAGCTGGCGGACGTTGCCGGGCCAGGGATAGCGGGTGAGCAACGCCATCGCCTCGGAGGAGATTCCGCGCAGGCGCTTGCCTTCTTCCGCCGCGAAGCGGGCGCAGAACGAGCGGGCGAGATCCGGGATGTCCTCGCGGCGCGCGCGCAGGGGCGGCAGCGTCATCGGGAACACGTTGAGGCGGTAGTAGAGGTCTTCGCGGAACTTGCCCTGCTTCACGAGGTCGAGGAGCGAGCGGTTCGTTGCCGAGATCAGGCGGATGTCGACGCGCACGGAGCGCTTGCCGCCGACGGGATCGACTTCGCCCTCCTGCAGCGCGCGCAGCAGCTTCACCTGGGCATCGAGGGGCAACTCGCCGATCTCGTCGAGGAAGAGCGTGCCGCCCGACGCCTCGACGAACTTGCCGGCATGGCGCTCGGTGGCGCCGGTGAAGGCACCCTTCTCGTGGCCGAACAGGGTCGACTCGACGAGGTTGTCCGGGATCGCCCCGCAATTGACGGTGACGAAGGATTTTCCACGCCGGTCGCCCGAGCCCTGGATCGCGCGGGCCAGCACTTCCTTGCCAACGCCCGACTCGCCTTCGATCAGCACGGGGATATTCGACTTGGCCGAGCGCTCGGCGAGCCGCATCACCCGGTCCATGTCGGGGCTCTTGGAGGTGAGATCCTTGAATCCGAGTGCGCCGGAGGCGCGACGGCGCATGCGCCGGACCTCCTCCTCGAGTTGGTCCACGCGAAGCGCGTTCTTGATCGAGACCTGGAGGCGCTCGGCGCCGGCGGGCTTCACGACGAAGTCGACGGCGCCTGCCCGCATGGCGTTGACCACTGCGTCGATCGAGCCGTTCGAAGTCTGCACGATCACTGGGGTGTCGATGCCGGCCTTGCGCATCTCGGTCATGACGGCGAGCCCATCGAGGCCACCCGGCATCACCATGTCGAGCAGCACGACGTCGATCTCGCCGCCGGCACGCAGGGCGTTGAGGCCGTCGAGACCGTTCTCTGCGACGCGGGCATCGAAGCCGAGCCGGCGCACCATGCTCTCGGCGAGACGGCGCTGCACCGGATCGTCATCGACGATGAGAACGGTGGTCGACATGCGGGTCCCTCGCTTCTTCGTTGGGGACAGCCGTCCGCTCGCCAGGATCGTCTCGTGGATCGAGACCAACGGCGGGGTGCTTCGGGGCTGTTCCGTTTCGAAGCGTAAGGTCGCCGAAGAGCGTAAAGCTCCGCTTAACGACGTTGCGAGTTTTTGCCGAGCCCGCGCAAACGGCCCCTTTGAATGCAATCCTCGACCGGATTTCGCGATGCCTCGTTGAACGGTCGCAGAAGCACGCGATATCAGGCGCTCAGACGAACCGAATGAGGTGGCCCAAGGCCGCCGGAGAGCAGATCCCATGTCGAGCCGAGTCATAGCGTCCGCGGGATTGTCGACGGCAGCGCAGAGCCTTGCCACCGCCAAGGCCATGGCCCACGCGGTCGATCTCGGCGCGCTGCCGGAATGGGATCTGCGCGACCTCTATTCCGGCATCGACGCCCCGGAATTCCGCGACGACCTCGCCAGGGCCGAGACCGACTGCAAGGTCTTCGCCAAGGACTATGCGGGCCGGATCGCCGAGTTGGCCGAAGGTCCGCACGCCTCCGAGAAACTCGGCGCAGCGGTGAAAGCCTACGAGGCGATCGAGGATCTGCTCGGGCGGCTGATGTCCTTCGCTGGCCTCGTCTATTCCGGGGACACGACGGATGCGGCACGGGCCAAGTTCTTCGGCGATACGCGCGAACGGCTCACCGCTGCGTCGGGCGACCTGCTCTTCTTCGGGCTGGAGCTCAACCGCGTCGACGACGCCGTGATGGACCGCGCGACGGCCTCTGGCCCACTCGCCCACTATAAGCCGTGGATCGACGACCTGCTGAAGGAGAAGCCGTTCCAGCTCGACGACCGGATCGAGAAGCTCTTCCTCGAGAAGTCGGTGACCGCGAGCGCGGCCTGGGACCGCCTGTTCAACGAGACCATCGCGGCTTTGCGCTTTCCCGTCGGCGGAGAGAAGCTGCCGCTGGAGCCGACCCTGAACAAGCTGCAGGACCCGGACGGCGCCGTCCGTCAGGAGGCGGCCGGCGCGATCAGCGAGACGCTGCGGAGCAATCTGCGGATCTTCACGCTGATCACCAACACGCTCGCGAAGGACAAGGAGATCTCCGATCGTTGGCGGGGTTTCGCGGACGTCGCCGACGCGCGCCACCTGTCGAACCGCGTCGAGCCCGAGGTCGTCGCCGCCTTGGTCGAGGCGGTTCGTGCCGCCTATCCGCGCCTGTCGCACCGCTATTACCGGTTGAAGGCCAAGTGGTTCGGCGTCGAGGCGTTGCCCTATTGGGACCGCAACGCGCCGCTGCCGAAGGTCGAGCAGCGCACCATCCCCTGGACCGAGGCGCGCGACACGGTGCTCGATGCCTATGGTGCCTTCTCACCGGAGATGGCGGGCATTGCCCAAAAATTCTTCGACCATGGCTGGATCGATGCGCCGACCCGGCCCGGGAAGGCGCCCGGCGCCTTCGCTCACCCGACCGTCCCGTCGGCCCACCCCTACGTGCTGGTGAATTACCAGGGCAAGCCTCGGGACGTGATGACGCTCGCCCATGAACTGGGCCACGGCGTCCATCAGGTGCTCGCCGCCGGCAACGGCGCGCTGATGGCGCCGACCCCGCTGACGCTCGCCGAGACTGCCTCCGTGTTCGGCGAGATGCTCACCTTCCGCCGTCTGCTCGCCGCCACCACGGACTCGACCCAGCGCCGCGCCATGCTCGCCGCCAAGGTCGAGGACATGATCAACACGGTGGTGCGCCAGATCGCGTTCTACTCGTTCGAGCGGAAGGTCCACCTCGCCCGCGCCAACGGCGAGCTGACCGCCGAGCAGATCAACGAGCTCTGGATGTCGGTGCAGGCCGAGAGCCTCGGCCCGGCCATCACCCTCGACAAGGGCTACGAGCCGTTCTGGGCCTACATCCCGCACTTCATCCACTCGCCGTTCTACGTCTACGCCTATGCTTTCGGCGATTGCCTCGTGAACTCTCTGTATGGCGTCTACGCCAAGGCCGAGGGTGGCTTCGTGGATCGCTATTTCGCGTTGCTCAAGGCCGGCGGTTCGAAGCCGTATGGCGAGTTGCTCGAGCCGTTCGGACTGGACGCTAGCGATCCGGCCTTCTGGCAGATCGGCCTCGGCATGATCGAGCGGATGATCGTCGAGCTGGAGGGGATGGAGGAGGGCTGAAGCCCGCGACGCGCCGACCCAGCGCCCTGGTAGCAGCCACGCCTCGGCTTATCTCGTGAACAACAACCGCACGAGACAAAGCCGCCCGATGGCCGAATCCGACCGCGAAGCCAACCGCTTCTCCGCCCGCGCCAGCCGCTACGCCAATGTCGGCGCCAATATGGGCGGCGTCGCCGCGCGGATGGCGATGGCGCGCCTCTTTGGCGGAGAAGGCACGACCAACGCGGCGGCCCTTGCGCAGGCGCTCGGCGGCCTGAAAGGACCGATCATGAAGGTGGCCCAGCTGATGGCCACCATCCCGGACCTGCTTCCGCCGGAATACGCGGCCGAACTGCAGAAGCTGCAGGCGGACGCTCCACCGATGGGCGCGGCGTTCGTCAAGCGCCGGATGATGGCCGAGCTCGGAGCCGACTGGCAGACGCGGTTCGGCAGCTTCGACCTCAAGCCCGCAGCGGCGGCCTCGCTGGGCCAGGTCCACAAGGCGACCTCGCTCGACGGAGCGGCGCTCGCCTGCAAGCTCCAATACCCGGACATGCAGTCGGCGGTGGAGGCCGATCTCAAACAGCTCGAGGTCGCCTTCGCCCTCCATCGCCGGATGAACACCTGGCTCGATACCAGCGAGATCAAGAAGGAGATTGGCGCCCGGGTCCGCGAGGAACTCGACTACGCCCGGGAGGCCAAGCATGCCACGCTGTACGGAAGCGTGCTGAAGGATTTCGACACGGTGCGCGTGCCCGTGGTTCATCCCGATCTCTCGACCAAGCGCCTGCTGACGCTAGGATGGCTCGATGGGGAGCGCATCCTTTCCTTCGCCGAGGCGCCGGTGGAAATCCGGAATCGCATCGCACAGGCGATGTTCAAGGCTTGGTGGCACCCCTTCAGCCGCGCGGCCGTAATCCACGGCGATCCGCATCTCGGCAACTACACCGTCTTTTCCGAAGGCGGCGAGGCGCAGGGCATCAACCTGCTCGACTATGGCTGCGTGCGGATCTTCCACCCGCGCTTCGTCGGTGGGGTGGTCGATCTCTATCGCGGCCTGCAGAACGACGACCATGACCGCGTGGTCCACGCCTACGAGGTCTGGGGTTTCAAACGCCTCGACCGCAAGACCATCGACATTCTGAACATTTGGGCGCGCTTCATCTACGGCCCTCTTCTGGAGAATCGCACCCGCACGGTGGCCGATGGCGTGAAGCCCGGAGCCTATGGGCGCCGCGAGGCCTTCTCGGTGCACCAGGCCCTCAAGGAGCACGGCCCGGTGACGGTGCCGCAGGAATTCGTCTTCATGGACCGAGCGGCGGTGGGCCTCGGCGCCGTGTTCCTACATCTGCGTTCCGAGCTTAACTACCATCGCCTGTTTGAGGCCGAGATCGAGCACTTCTCGCTTGACTCCCTCGGTGCGCGCCAAAAATCAGCTCTGGAGGCGGTTGGTCTGACGTCGCCAGCCTGAGGAAATCCCTCAGATCAATCGTTTGCCGACGGCCAAGCCGATTGCCGCTGCGAAGACCATGCGCTAAATCCGCCCGGGACCAGAATAAGACATATTCGAGGGAACGGGCTCGCAATGGCCGATACCAAGACCCTGTCCGGTGCGCTGTACAGCCCGGCTATGGACGAGAAGACCCACGAGCAGACCTATCGCGGCTTCGTGAAATTCGTCGAGATCGGTTCGGCCACCGTGCTGTGCTGGGTCGTGGCTCTGGCCGTCGGCGGCGTGCGTGAGGCCTGGCTGACGGCGATCGCCGGCGTCCTGCTGTCCTGGGTCGCCGCGGCGATCGGCGCGTTCGTTCCTGCGATCGGCTGGAAGGGCCCGGCCGTGGTGCTGGCCCTCCTGATTCTCGCTTTGGTTCTCGGCTGAGCCGACCGAAGCGTTTCGCAAAATCCTGAGGCGGGTCGCGACCGAGGTATCCGGCGGGCCGACCCGCGCAGGCAAAAATTTAATCTGACAGGCTCGGATACCGGTATCCTCGCGGGGATGCTGTAAGAACGGGAGCTCTTGAATGCGCATCGGCGTCTTGACGGAATCGGATCCGGGGGAATCCCGGGTCGCGGCCGTCCCCGACATGGTCAAAAAGTACGTCGCGCTCGGCGCCGAGGTGGCGGTCCAGTCCGGTGCCGGCAAGGATTCCGGAATCACGGACAAGGATTACGAGGATGCCGGCGCGCGGGTCGTCGGCTCCGCCGCCGAGGCCGTCGGCGATGCCGACCTCGTCCTGAAGGTTCGCCGTCCCAGTGCCGACGAGCTGAAGTCCTTCAAGAAGGGCGCCCTCGTCCTCGCGATCATGGACCCCTACGGCCGTGACGCCGAGCTGAAGGCGATGGCCGATGCCGGCATCTCCGCCTTCGCCATGGAGCTGATGCCGCGCATCACCCGTGCGCAGGTGATGGACGTGCTGTCCTCGCAGGCGAACCTCGCCGGCTACCGCGCCGTGATCGACGCCTCCGCCGAGTTCGGCAAGGCGCTGCCGATGATGATGACCGCCGCCGGCACCGTGCCCGCGGCCAAGGCCTTCATCATGGGCGTCGGCGTTGCCGGTCTCCAGGCGATCGCCACCGCCAAGCGCCTCGGCGCGGTGGTCTCGGCCACCGACGTGCGCCCGGCCGTGAAGGAGCAGGTCGCCTCGCTCGGCGGCAAGTTCATCGCCGTCGAGGACGACGAGTTCAAGCAGGCCGAGACCTCGGGCGGCTACGCCAAGGAGATGTCGGCCGACTACCAGAAGAAACAGGCCGAGCTGGTGGCGAGCCACATCGCCAAGCAGGACATCATCATCACCACCGCTTTGATCCCGGGCCGGCCTGCGCCGAAGCTCGTCTCCAAGGCGATGGTCGACTCGATGAAGCCGGGCTCGGTCATCGTCGATCTCGCGGTGGAGCGCGGCGGCAACGTCGAGGGCGCTCGGCTCGGCGAGGTCGTGACCACCGAGAACGGCGTGAAGATCGTCGGCTTCGCCAACGTGCCGGGCCGCCTCGCCGCGACCTCTTCGGGCCTCTACGCCAAGAACCTCTTCGCCTTCGTCGAGACGATGGTCGACAAGGAAACGAAGACACTCGCGGTGAAGTGGGACGACGAGCTCGTCAAGGCGACGAACCTCACCCATGACGGGCAGGTCGTCCACGACTCGTTCAAGCCGAAATCGGACGCGCCTGCAGCCGACGCCAAGCTGCCCGAGGCCACGGGCCTCGATGAAACCAAACCCGCGATGCCTGCGACCAAGGACGGGGAGAAATAAGAATGGCCAATCTTCCTTCCGGTGCGGCGGCCGACCAGGCTCAGTCCGCAGCGGCTGCCGCTCGTGCGGCCGCCGACATCGCACGGCAGAACGCCGACTATGCCCAGAGCATCGCCGACGGCCTCGGCCACGGTGCCGCCGCCATGACGCATGGCGCGGTCGACCCGACCGTGTTCCGCCTCGCGATCTTCGTGCTCGCGATCTTCGTCGGCTACTACGTGGTCTGGTCGGTGACCCCGGCGCTGCACACGCCGCTGATGTCGGTCACCAACGCGATCTCCTCGGTGATCATCGTGGGCGCTCTGCTCGCCGTCGGCGTGCCGCTTCTGGAAGCCGGCACCGGCTGGGCCCGTGCCTTCGGCTTCATCGGCATCGTTCTGGCCAGCGTGAACATCTTCGGCGGCTTCCTCGTCACTCAGCGCATGCTCAGCATGTACAAGAAGAAAGCCTGAGCCGATGTCTGAGAATATCTCCTCGCTTCTCTACATCGTCGCCGGCGTCATGTTCATCATGGCGCTGCGGGGGCTATCGCATCCGACGACGTCTCGTCAGGGCAACTATTACGGCATGGCGGGCATGGCGCTCGCCGTACTGACGACGCTGGTCGGGCATCCGCCCTCCGGCGCGAGCGCCTGGTTCCTGGTGTTGCTCGCTCTCGCCATCGGCGGCGGCATCGGCGCCGTGATCGCCAAGCGCGTGCCGATGACGTCGATGCCGGAACTCGTGGCGGCCTTCCACTCGCTGGTCGGCATGGCTGCGGTCTTCGTGGCGGCCGGTGCGCTCTACGCTCCGCAAGCCTTCGGCATCGTCGAGAACGGCCACATCCACGGGCAGTCTCTCTTCGAGATGGGCCTCGGCGTAGCGATCGGCGCGATTACCTTCACCGGCTCGGTCATCGCCTTCGCCAAGCTGTCTGGCCGGATGTCCGGCAAGCCGATCATCCTGCCGCAACGTCACCTGATCAATGCCGGCCTCGCGATCCTGCTGGTCGTGCTGCTCGGCGTGTTCGTCGGCGGCGAGAGCAAGGCGGTGTTCTGGTTGATCGTGCTGGTGTCGCTGGCACTCGGCGGCCTGCTGATCATCCCGATCGGCGGCGCGGACATGCCCGTCGTCATCTCGATGCTCAACTCGTATTCGGGCTGGGCGGCGGCCGGCATCGGCTTCACCCTGGGCAACCTCGCGCTGATCATCACCGGCTCGCTGGTCGGTTCGTCGGGTGCGATCCTGTCCTACATCATGTGCCACGCGATGAACCGGTCTTTCTTCTCGGTCATCCTGGGCGGCTTCGGCGGCGAGACCGCCGGCGGCGGCGCAGGCGGATCGCAGGAGCAGCGCCCGGTCAAGCAGGGCTCGGCGGACGACGCCGCCTACCTGATGAAGAACGCCGAGCGCGTCATCATCGTCCCGGGCTACGGCATGGCCGTCGCCCAGGCACAGCATTCGCTGCGCGAGATGGCCGACGTGCTCAAGAAGGAAGGCATCGAGGTCAAATACGCGATCCACCCGGTCGCAGGCCGCATGCCGGGCCACATGAACGTGCTGCTCGCCGAGGCCAACGTGCCCTACGACGAGGTCTTCGAGCTCGAGGACATCAACAGCGAGTTCCGTGATGCGGACGTCGCCTTCGTCATCGGCGCCAACGACGTCACCAACCCGGCGGCCAAGACCGACAAGACCTCGGCGATCTACGGCATGCCGGTGCTCGACGTGGAGAACGCCAAGCAGGTGCTGTTCCTGAAGCGCGGCATGGGCTCCGGCTATGCCGGCGTCGAGAACGAGCTGTTCTTCCGCCAGAACACCACGATGCTGTTCGGCGACGCCAAGAAGATGGTCGACTCGATCCTCAAGGCGATGTGATCGACCCATCGATCGCGCGCTAAACGAAAAAGCCCTCGCCGACCGAAAGGTTCGCGGGGGCTTTTTGGTTGAGGTCGTGCGTGTCGGATCAACCGCCAGCGAGCGTCCGTGCGACTGAGCGCGGATGACGACCAAGCAACCGAGGCTCGAACAGCCTCAGCTTCTCGCGATGTTGGGTGGGGAGCATAGGCCTGATGTTCGGGCATCGGCCTAAGTCTTTGATATCTTGGTCGGAGTGGCAGGATTTGAACCTGCGACCCCCACGTCCCGAACGTGGTGCGCTACCAGACTGCGCTACACTCCGAAGCACGGCCAAAAGCTCTGCTTTCGGCCAGCGAGCGGGCTTATAGCCGGGGGGCGTGGCCCCGGCAAGCGCATTGGGAAAAGGTTTTCGGCGCTCATGCCGGGCGGCTGGCCCAGTCCGCTCCGAGGCTTCGGAACAGACAGGCCGCTCCCGCGCTCTCAATCGCTACCGCGCCGACATGACCGGCCCCGAGATCCAGATGCTGCAGGCTCCAGGCCGACGCCGCCCCAGTCGAGCCGCCAATCGAAACCAATGCGGGAGGCTCGGGCGGGACCGCGACGACGAAGCCGTCGAGCGGGAAGGACAGGCCCGAGCCCAGGGCCTTCACGAAGGCCTCCTTGCGCGTCCAGCAGGCGTAGAAGGCCGCCTGACGCTCTGCCGAAGGTAGAGCCTCCAGTGCCGCAATCTCGGGGCGGGCGAAATGGCTGCGGGCGAGGCTCAGGCAGTCGGGGAGTGGACGCATCCATTCGACATCGACGCCGATCCGCGCGGCCGGCGACAGGCCGATCAAGCCGACGCTCCCGGAATGCGATAGGTTGAACTCCAGACGATCCCGCCAGGGCGCGTCGAGTTCCGGCTTGCCGGAGGGACCCAAGCGAAAGCGAAGCAGGGCTGGGTTGGTACCCAAGGCACTGGCGAGAATCCGACGCAAAGCCGCATGGCTCGCTGCGTAGCGGTCGCGGTCTTCCAGGCGCAGGAACCGTGCGGCGCGGGCGCGTTCGTCGTCCGAGAGCGCGGCAAGGCACGTCCGTTGCCCGGCTTCGTCGAGAGTGAGATCGATATGCCACACCGTCGGCTGCCGAACAGGACCCCGCTCGCCGGTAGGCCACTCGGCCGCCGTCATCGCGATCGGCCTCGATGCCAAGCTGAGCAGCGGTTTGGAAGACGCCTTCGGCCGTCAAGCCGGAATCGCTGCAAAAGATTAGGCAAGCTTAATTGATTTCGCGTCAAGAATAAGAGGCGCTGAGATCTTGCGAATGATCGCCACCTGATCGCTTCCTAAGCATTGGCCGGTCGCGGCATTCGATTCGGGCATTGGCGTGATCCGCCATCTCCGAAAACGACAATATGCTATTTGGTACACAAAACACCTTCTCGCACAGCTTTTTTTGGGATCTGATGTCGATTCCGCCGCGTTCCCTTTCATGAGCGGAAAAATGATTCCACGAACGAAATCGTCCCGAAAGCGGACGCCGACATTGATTGCTTCGCAGTATGATCTATTGAAATAAAGTACCTCATGAGTGAGGCCATAGCTGCACTGAAAGACGACTAAATCCTCAGATAACGAGCAGACATCATTATGCCACATCCCCAAGTTCTCAGAGATATGGCGTTGTTTGTGGAGGTCGCCAAGCGCAAGAGTTTCAGCCAGGCGGCTGCAGCGCTCGGCATGCCCATCTCGTCGTTATCGAGACGAATAACGTTATTCGAATCCGCCATCGGTTTGCGTCTTCTCGACAGGACTACGAGAAAACTCGTCCTGACGTCCTATGGTGAGGCCTACCTCGGCCAGGCCACTAGGCTGGTCGAGGAAGCACAGCGCACCTTCGACGACATGGTGTCTCAGGCCAAAGGGCCGAGCGGCCAGCTGAAGATCGCGGTTCCCCCGGATTTCTGGGTCCTGCGCCATCTTTCGGGAATCATTTCGGAATTCTCTCGCGAGCACGAGAACATCCAGGTCCATGTCGACCTCAAGCCCCCGCCCGTCGACCTAGTGGGCGACAACTACGATCTTTCCATCGCTATTGAGGAGCCGCGCGAGACGTCGCTGATCGTACGCAAGGTCGGC
The DNA here is from genome assembly GCF_014196345.1 of Methylobacterium brachythecii. Taxonomy (GTDB): domain Bacteria; phylum Pseudomonadota; class Alphaproteobacteria; order Rhizobiales; family Beijerinckiaceae; genus Methylobacterium; species Methylobacterium brachythecii. The sequence goes on from NZ_JACIDN010000001.1 coordinate 515,929, forward strand.
GATCTCGAGAATGCGTTATTCGCCTCGCGGTCTTACCTGCTCGCGCAAGGGCGACCCGAGCATCCGCAGCAACTGCCCCAGCACCGCATGATCCTTCCGGCACAGGGGAGCAGCGCCAAGTGGGTGCTGACCCGCAGCGGCGAGACGGCGACCGTCGTCGTGAACGGTCCGGTCTCCTGCAACAGCCTCAGCCTCGCGCGCCAGTTCGCCGTATCGGGGCAGGGCATCACCTCGGCGAACCTGATCAACGTCGAGCGCGATCTGATCTCCGGTAAGCTGGAACGCGTGCTGCCGGATTGGTGGCTGCCCCCCACGCCCGTCTACATCGTAACCACGTCGAGGCTGTTGCCCGCGAAGGCGCGCACCTTCATCGATTTTGCCACGCGGCGTCTCAGCGCGATCCTCATCGCCGTCGCTCGTGGCACTCCGGTGCCCGATAGCTTTGCCGCCGATCCCCGCAAGGAGCATGTGCCGCAGCCCATCTTCGCCGTGCGTTCCTGATCCGCGAGCGCCCGTCGCCTAGACGGCGGCCGCGGCGAGATAGGCCAGCTCGGTGGTGGCCAGCATCCCATAGAACAAGGCCGCTGCCTGGCACGGAGCGAGCCTGTGGTGGCATGTGGCCACGAGCGTCAGAACCGCGAGGACCAGGGTCAGTATCGCCAGGGTGGGGATTACCTTCACCGGGGCTCCTGCTGGTTGTCGAGCGGCACGCTTGGCGCCCGCCTCACCCGACATCCTCCGCGGGCGGCCGTGTATCCAGAGCAGGCTGAAGTTCGATAACGGAGACGGCGGAGTCATCGCTGCTCCGCCGCTCCTCGCCGCTGATGAGAGATCGCGTTTCAGGCGTAGATGTTGTTCGCCGAGCTCGGGAACCGGTCCGCCAGAGCGCGGCGGAGCTTCTCCAGCGCCCGGTTCTCGATCTGCCGCACCCGCTCCTTCGAGATGCCGAGCCGGTGCCCGAGAGCCTCAAGCGTCGCCTGATCCTCGGCGAGACGGCGCTCTCGCAGGATCCGCAGCTCGCGCTCCGACAGCACCGTGAGGGCCTGTTTCAGCCAGTTCAGCCGGCGCTCGCCGTCGACCGTGGCGGTCACGGTCTCGTCCGGCAGGGCGGCGCCGTCCACGAGGAAATCCATTCGCTCGGAGGAGGCCTCGCTCTCCTCGCCGACCGGGGCGTTGAGGGACATGTCGGGACCCGACAGCCGCGCATCCATGAGAGCGACGTCCTGGGTGGAGACACCGATCGCCGTGGCGATGCGGCTATGGATCTCCGAGCCCACCTGCTCCTCGGTCGATTGCATGAGCCGGGCGCGCAGGCGGCGAAGGTTGAAGAACAGGGCCTTCTGGGCGGAGCTGGTCCCACCGCGCACGATCGACCAGTTGCGCAGGATGTAGTCCTGGATCGAGGCGCGAATCCACCAAGTGGCGTAGGTGGAGAAGCGAACCTCACGTTCCGGCTCGAACCGCGCGGCGGCCTCCATCAGGCCGACGTGGCCTTCCTGGACGAGATCGGCCATCGGCAGGCCGTAATGACGGAAGCGGCCGGCCAGGGCGATGACGAGGCGCATATGGGCCGAGATCAGGCGGTGCAGGGCACGCTCGTCGCCTTTGTCCTTCCAGCTCACCGCGAGACCGCGTTCTTCGTCCCTTGCGAGAAACGGCGCCTCCATGGCGGTCCGAATGAACTGACGCCGAATCCCTGCGATTTCCGCCATCCCCGTCGTGCCTTTCTGGTCCAAGTCTTATGGCAGCAGGGGTGCCGCGGCGGCCGATCGTGTCGCGCGGCCCCTCGCTGGGCGTAACCACAACACGCCCGCGTCCCACGTTGTTCCGCACTTTTCGCGCTGCAAGGTGGAACGGACCGGGCGATTTTCAAGAGCGGGCCGAATGGCTCTCCCAAACGAAAAAACCCGGCGCATCGGCGCCGGGTTTCGAAATATCGGGTCGTCGAGAGGGGAGGCTGATCAGGCCGCCTCCTCCTGGACGTCGTCGCTCTCGGCTTCGCCCTCGGCATCGGCCTTGGCGCGGCGAGGGGACTTGGCGAGGCTCTGCTCGATGAGCTTTAGCGCCTCGGTCTCAGTGATCTTGTTCACCGAGGAGATCTCGCGCACGATCCGGTCGAGGGCCGCCTCGTAGAGCTGGCGCTCGCTGTAGGACTGCTCGGGCTGAGCCTCGGAGCGGTACAGGTCGCGCACCACCTCGGTCACCGAGATCAGGTCGCCGGAATTGATCTTCGCCTCGTATTCCTGGGCGCGGCGCGACCACATGGTGCGCTTCACGCGGGCGCGGCCGGTCAGCACGTCGAGCGCCTTCTTGACGAGCTCCGGCTCGGCGAGCTTGCGCATGCCGACGCTGTTGGCCTTCGCGGTCGGGACGCGCAGGACCATCTTGTCCTTCTCGAAGGAGACGACGAACAGCTCGAGCTTGTAGCCAGCGATCTCCTGCTCCTCGATCGCGGTGATGCGGCCCACGCCATGAGCGGGATACACGACGGCCTCGCCGGTCTTGAAGCCCTGACGGCCGGCGGCGGGCGTCGTCTTCTTGGCTGTGGTCATGCGAGAAGGGCTCCAGATCATCGCGCGCGGATGCGCGTCCGCGCAGGGTCACATCCGGGTTGGGACACCCGGCTCACACCACTCGACCGCCAAGCGCGTCTCACGCCCTTGCCGGCTCCCGGGCTCGCCATGCAATCACGCAAAAACTGAACCGCCACGGAAAGCGACAGAGCTTTCCGCGGGCGATCGCATGCAACCTCTGTCCAAAGCTGGAACCGCAAGGAGGCGGCGGAGGGAGCACGTCAAGCGAGAGCGACGGCAGACATATGTCTACCACAATCCAGGCCTCGAATCAAAGGATTGCCGCGGCACGACAAAGCCTCCGCACAAGCGGTTTGCCGGCCAGCCGATCGCCATGGCCTCTTCTGCCGTATGCCCGATCTGGGCCCGGCGAGAGGCTGCTCCCCGTGCCTGCGGCGCTCAGTCGCCGGAGCCGGCGTTGGCGGAGAAGTGCTCTTCGAGCTTGTTCGACACCCCGTCCCACTCCTTGGCGTCGGCGGGAGCGTCCTTCTTCTGGGTGATGTTGGGCCAGCTCTTGGCGTAGTTGGCGTTCAACGTCAGCCAGCTCTCGAGGCTCGGCTCGGTATCCGGCTTGATCGCCTCGGCCGGGCATTCCGGCTCGCAGACACCGCAATCGATGCACTCGTCCGGATGGATGACGAGCATGTTCTCGCCCTCGTAGAAGCAGTCCACCGGGCACACCTCGACGCAGTCCATGTACTTGCACTTGATGCAGTTGTCGGTGACGACGTAGGTCATGGGCTGCTTGGTCCTCGGTACGCTTTCTCGGGCCTGTCCTGCCGCGTGCGGTGACGAGCTTGGCAGGGCCCGTCGAGCGTCGGTTTCCCGTTGGATCACGCGCAGGATCGAAGGGATCTGCACGCCTCCGTGCGCCTTAGACCCTGCCTTCCGCACTGACAAGCCGATGTGAAGTGCGCGACGACGCTCGGCGACGGGGTGTCGCGCGGCGGCCATGCCGCAGACCGTCCCACTCAAGAGGCTGTCGGCTCCTCGGATTGTCGATCGACTTCCTCGTAGAGAAGACGCGCCTCCGGCGCCGGGCCGCGGCGTTCGCCGAGACCACGGACGCGGATCAGCGCGGTGCCGTGGGCCGCGGCGACCGTAAGGACGTCGCCGACCGCGATGCCTTTGGATGCCGCCTCAGCCCGCTTGCCGTTGATCCGCACATGCCCGTCCGTGACCAGCCGTGCGGCGAGGGAGCGCGTCTTGGCGAAGCGCGCGAACCAGAGCCACTTGTCGAGGCGCTGGCGGCCGGGATTCAAGCGAGGCCTTGCGCCGTCACGCTCATCCCCACCCTTCTCCGCTCAGCTTTTGCTGCCGTCGCCGGATTCGAGCTGCGCCTTGAGGGCGGCGAGCTTGGCGAAAGGCGAGTCCGGGTCGGGCTGTCGCTCGCGGCGCGGCGGCCGAGCCTCCGCCTTGCGGACGTCGTCGCGCGCCTGATCGGGCCGGCGATCCGGACGGCCCCGCTGCTCGCGGCGCGGCCCACCCTCGAAACGCTCGCGTCCGCCCTCGGGGCGATCGCCACCACGGCGGTTGCGGTCGTCGCGCCGGCCACCTTCCGGACGGCCGCCATCGCGGCGCCCGTCGTCCTGACGGGCCTCGCCGGATCGCGGTTCGCCTGGGCGTGCATCGCCGCGCGGGCCGCGGTTGGGCCGCTGACCAGCGGGACGCTGATGGCGCTGGAGCCGCCAGACCTCGGTCGTCTCGACAGGAGCCGGTTCGGCAGGGGCGACGGCCTCAGCCGACGCATCGACGGGAGCGGCCTCGGCCGTCGCATCCGGCTCGGGAGACGCGGCCTGGACCGCGGCGATTTCGGACGTCTGCTCGGCAGCAGGCTCCGCAGCCTCGGGTTCCGCGGTGGGCTCCTCGGAGGACACCGCCTCGGGCGTCTCGGCCTGGGCTTCGGGCTCGGCGGCGGTCGGGGCGGCTTCCACGGCGGTCTCGGCGACCGGCCCGGTCGTGGGCGCGTCTGCGGCCTCGGCCTCGGAGGATGCGGAGGGCTCCGCGCTCAACTCGGCCGCCTCGTTGACGGTCTCTTCGTTGCCGGTCTCCTCAGCCCCATCTGAGACGACGGCATCGGTGCCGGCAGCCTGCTGCACCGGCGCAGCAGGCGTCGTTGCGGCGGCGGGAACCAGCGGAACGGTGATGGCCGGCCCCTCGCGCGTCTCCGAGGCGTAGCCGAGCGACTTTAGGATCGAGGCGAAATCCTCGCCCGAACAACCGACCAGCGAGGTCATGTTGACCGTCGCCGTGAAGCCGTCGCCGTCGGCGGTGCCGGGAGGTGGCTCACCGGGCGTGGTGCCGGGGCGGTAGGCGATGGCTGGGCGGATGAGGTCGGCGAGGCGTTCCAGGATGTCCACGCGCACGGCCCGCTCGCCGCAGACCCGGAAGCCGGCAGCGCGATACAGGCCTTTGGCGATTTCCTGGTCAACTTTGATCGAGGTGCGGCCGGAGCCGGCGAGATGCGCGATCTCGTCGAGCCCGCGCTGGTCGAGGCCGCCGTTGCGCAGGGCCCAGAGCTGGGCTGCCAGCGTACGCGGGGCCGGCTTCAAGAGAGCCGGCAAAAAGATGTGGTAGGCGCCGAAGCGGACGCCGTGGCGGCGCAGGTTGGCTCGGCCGTCCTGGTCGAGCGTGCGCATCTCGTGCGCGACTTTGGCCCGCTCGAGGACGCCGAGCGCTTCGACGACCTGATAGCCGATGCCGCGGGACAGGCCCGTGAGGTCGGCGGCCGACTCGATCTCCATCAGCGGCCCGAGCAGCCGCACCACATAGGCCTTGAGCCATGCGGTGAGGCGGCCCTCGACCTTCTCGCGGTGCGGCCCGGTCAGGCCGTCATCGGCGATCAGGCGCAGGCCCGGCTCGAACAGCTTGTCGCCGGGAGTGAGCTTGGCCACCGGATCGCCCGTCCAGCGGATGATGCCGTCATGCGAGAGCACCAGGGCGGAATCGGCTGCAGCCGAGAACCTTTCGGCCCGGGCCTCGATCTCTCCGCCGAGCGCCTTTTCGGCCGCGCTACGCAGGGTCTTGGCCTCTTGCCCTTCCGCATTCGCATCGGGGACGAACTGAAAGCCGTGGAGGTGACCGACATGTTGACCCTCGACGGTGACGTCACCGCCGGGAGTGATCTCAGCTTCGAGCATCGCGTTCTCTCGTAAGCGCCGCATCAGGACGCTGGTACGCCGGTCGACGAAGCGGCTCGCGAGGCGCTCGTGCAGGGCATCCGACAGCCTGTCCTCTACCCGACGAGTCTCGCCCTGCCAATGCAGGGGGTCGATGAGCCAATCCGGGCGGTTCGCGACGAACGTCCAGGTGCGTCCCTGCGCGATCCGCTGGGACAGCGCGTCGATGTCGCCGTCGGTTCGGTCGATCATCGCGACATGCTTGGCGAACCAGTCGTTCGGGATGCGTCCGGCCATGCCGCGCATGAGGAAGCGGTAGAGCTGGGCGACGAGATCCGCGTGGGTCTGGGGATGCACCTTGCGGTAATCCGGCACGCCGCAGGTATCCCAGAGCCTCTGCACGGCCGCCTTCCCCTGAGCGAGATCGCGGATGTCGTCCTCGCGCGACAGGATCTCGAAGGAGGCCTGGTCCTCGCCGATCGGCGCACGGGTCAGGCCCCCCTCGTGGGGATGCTCGTCAAGACTCTTCTGCAGGGCGTCGAGCGAACTGAAGTTCAAGTCCGGATTGCGCCATTGCAGGATGCGCACGGGATCGAACTGGTGGTTCTCCAGCGCCTCGACCATCTCCGGTTCAAAAGGCTTGCAGCGTCCCGTCGAGCCGAAGGTGCCGTCGGAGAGGTGGCGTCCCGCGCGTCCCGCGATCTGTCCCATCTCGGCCGCCGTTAGCTTCCGGAAGCGGGTGCCGTCGTATTTCCAGGTGGCCGCGAAGGCGACGTGGTCGACGTCGAGATTGAGACCCATGCCGACGGCGTCGGTGGCGACGAGGTAGTCGACCTCGCCCGACTGGTAGAGCTCGACCTGCGCGTTGCGCGTCCGGGGCGAGAGCGCTCCGAGAACCACCGCCGCTCCGCCGCGCTGGCGGCGGATCAGCTCGGCAATGGCGTAGACCTCCTCGGCCGAGAAGGCGACGATCGCCGTGCGGCGCGGCAGTCGCGAGATCTTCTTCTCGCCGGCGAAGCTCAGGGTGGACAGGCGGGGGCGCGTGGTGACGTGGACGCCGGGAATCAGCGCTTGCACCAACGGCTGCATGGTGGAGGAGCCGATCAGCAGCGTCTCTTCGCGGCCGCGCCGGTAGAGCAGGCGGTCGGTGAAGACGTGGCCGCGATCCATGTCGGCAGCGAGCTGGATCTCGTCGATCGCCACGAAGGCCACGTCGAGGTCGCGCGGCATCGCCTCGATGGTGCAGATCCAATAGCGCGGCCGGTCCGGCTTGATCTTCTCCTCACCGGTGACGAGGGCGACCTTCTCCACGCCGACCCGCGCCACGACGCGCAGATAGACCTCGCGGGCGAGCAGCCGCAGCGGCAGGCCGATCATGCCGGTCGGATGCGCGAGCATCCGCTCAATGGCGAGATGGGTCTTGCCGGTATTGGTCGGGCCGAGCACCGCCGTGGCGCCGCGGGAGCGTGCCTGCGGGGAGAGCGAGTGAAAGTTCATCCTGTGGTCGGCGGTCCCTTCGACGGGGGACGTCGATGCGCGAAGGCCGCGCCGGTGAACCCGTAGCCGGCGAAATCTCTACGGATAACGCGGCTGCGGCGGGCCTCCGACGAGCGGCTGCCGGGTACCATATGGGGCCGAACCGGGCCCGGAGCCAACCTGCGGCGCGATGATCGGGTTTGCGTAAATGTCGATCCTGGCCGGAGGCTGCTGCGGCGTGATGTCGGCGCAGAGCGTGTCCGGCACCGCGGTCAGAGGCCCGCGCCGGGGTGGCCGGTGCTCGATGACCTGGACCGAGGAGAAAGCGTCGCCTCCGCAATCCGGTGTGCCCGCGCTCAACTCGCTAGCCGAAGCGGGGCAGGCGAGGAGGAGGGTCGCGACGAGGAGAGTTGTCCGGCGCATCCGATCATCACACGCGGAAAACGTGAAGATTCTGCTCCTGTCGTCGTCGCAAGCTCGGCGAAGCAATCCTGGGTCGATTCGCACAGACGGCGCGATCGTCAGCTCATCGGGAGAAGTATAGTTCAGACAGTGACTTGATGACGTTTCCGTGCGGGCCCCAATGCCTGCAAGCCGTCTGCCCTAGAGAGGCCCAGCATAGGCTGGCGATGCCTGCAGACGCTCGATGTCGCGCCTTGGTGGCGCGCCGAACAGCCGGTGGTATTCCCGGCTGAACTGAGAGGGGCTGTCATAGCCGACGGCAAAGCCTGCATTGCCGGCGCTCATGCCCTGCGCGAGCATCAGCCGCCGCGCCTCCTGCAGGCGGAGCTGCTTCTGATATTCCAGCGGCGTCATCCGCGTGACCGACTTGAAATGCTCGTGCAGGGAGGAGGCGCTCATCCCCGCCGCCGCGGCGATCTCGTCGACGCGAAGCTGCTCGCTGAACTCGCCGCGGATCTTCGCGATGGCGCGGCCCACCTGACTGATGCGGCTATCGACCACCGCCATCTGGCGTAGGGACGGGCCGTGCGGACCTGTCAGCAGACGGTACAGAATCTCGCGCTCGACCAAGGGTGCGAGGACCGGAATGCTTGCGGGCTGGTCCAACAGAGCTACGAGACGGCAGGCAGCATCAACCAGGTCCGGGTCGCTCGGATAGACGGCGAGAGCCGGCAGGTCCGCCCGCGGGGCGGCGGTGCCCTCGGCCATAATCAGCTCGGCGAGTGCGCCGTGATCGATGTCGATCTTCGCGCAGAGATACGGCGCGTCGGGGCTCGCCTCGAGGATATGACCGACGAGCGGCAGGTCTAAAGAGACCAGCAGATAGCTGTAGGGGTCGTAGGTCACGCTACGGCCGGCGAGCGAAACGCGTTTCGATCCCTGGGCGATCAGGCAAAGCGAAGCCTCGTAAACCGAGGGGATCGGCATGGTCGGCCCGTTTGCGCGGATCAGCTGCAGGCGGCGCATGACCGTGCCGGCCAAGCCCTCCTCGGGGCCATGACGCAGGATGAGCGCGGCGAGTTCCCCAGTTCTGTCCATGACAGCGTTGTCGACGCGCCCTCCAGGCGCCGCAAGCGTGACGACCGCTTTCGGAGTATCGTACAAAGCCTTCGGGCGATCGCTCTAACGGCGCGATCCGCCTCCGCCGCATGGTCCGCCCCGTGATCCGCAACGGGAAGGACCCATCATGACGGGCGTCAGCGACAAGACCATCCTCATCACCGGCGCGTCCAGCGGCATCGGCGAAGCGACCGTGCGCGAACTGGCCAAAGAGGGCGCGCGGCTTTTCATCGGCGCACGCCGGGCCGACCGGCTCAAGGCGCTAGCCGAGGAACTCGGCGATCACGTCGCGTGGAGCGAACTCGACGTCACGCGGGCAGACGCCTTCGAGGCCTTCGCGGACGCAGCGGCGGCGCGGTTCGGCCGGATCGATGCGCTCGTGAACAATGCGGGTGTGATGCCACTCTCGCTCCTCGCCGCACTGAAGCGCGACGAGTGGACCAGGATGATCGACGTGAACATCTACGGCGTCCTCAACGGCATCGCCGCCGTGCTGCCGCGGTTCATCGCGCAGAAGTCGGGTCATGTCGTGAACGTCGCCTCGATCGGCGCGCATCTCGTGGTGCCTTCGGCGGCCGTCTATTGCGGCACGAAATATGCGGTCTGGGCGATCACCGAGGGTCTCCGGCAGGAGCATGACGACGTCCGCGCGACGATCATCTCGCCCGGCGTCGTTGCGACCGAACTCGGCAACGACATCACCGACGCGGAGGTCGCGGCCGGATTGAGGGTCTGGCGGCAGAAGTCGCTGACCCCGGACGCCATCGCTCGCGCAATCCGCTACGCGCTGGAGCAGCCGGAGGGCGTGGACGTCAACGAAGTGATCGTGCGCCCGACTGCCGCCGGCATGTAGTCCGTTCAGATCGAAGTACTCGATCCGCGAAGTTTCCAGGCACAGGGCAACGTTTGCCTGGAAACCGGTGCGGGCAACTCGACCGTCAGGATGGCGGTCTGGTCTCGCGGTGCCGAAGCATAAGGCCGCAAAACGCGCGCCGAATGGCCCGGCTCTGCTATGCCGTCCGGTTTGCGCACCGGGACGCCTTGATTACTGGCCAGCGAGGCTCGCCTGGACCATTGCGCCTTCCGGCGCGGCCTGCGTGCGGCCGGCGGTCCCGGTCGGGGCGCCGCCGGAGCGGGTGAAGCGGGTTGCTTCGATAATGTTGGTGCCGACCGTGGTGCGCACCGAGATGCGCATCGGCACGAGCACGCGCGAGCCCTCGACCGGCGCGAGCCAGACCGACATGTCGCGGTTGTCTTCCATGAACTTCACGCCGGGCCGATCGGGCCGGTGACCGCCGATCGCCACGTAGCGGGCGTTGCAGACCAGGACCGGGCCGCTATAGCCGGGCTTCTCGACCTGGCGGGTCTCGGCATAGCTCAGCACCACGTTGAAGCGGGTGGCGCCGTCGAAGACTGGCAGGGTGCGGTTGCAATTGGCCGGATCGGTCAGTTCGCCACGGCTCTGCGCCGGCATCAGTAGGGCGCTGGCCGGATCGACGATGCCTCGCTTGGCGGCGGCCGTCACCGGCACGCGGTCGCCCATGTCGGGCAGCGGCGGGATGACCTCGGCGCGCGAAACGTTGCCGTTGGCGAGCGCCATGCGCACGGCGATGCCCGAATTCGTTGTCCGCGTCGCGATGGAGAAGGCGTTCGGCAGCGGCTTGTCGGCGAGGGCGCCCGAAGCGCGGGCCGATCCCTGGCCGCCGGTCACGGCGCCGACGAGACCGGTCAGCTGCGCGGAGACGTCCATGCTGTAGCGGCTGCCCTGGAAGGCGCCGGAGAGCTGCGCGGTCCCGATCGGGAAGCCGGCGAGATTCACGCCGTAATCGACCACGACGCCCGTTCCACCGGGCGGAACCTTGGCTGCCCTCGGCCGGGCCTCGGCGCTGCCGCCGGCGAGACCGCACAGGAGGGCGGCCGAGATGAGGGCGGCGCGCGGGGCGGGCAGGGCGCACATGGTCACGACTGGGATGTCCTCAGAACAGCGCGCGACCGATGACGGCGCTGGACGCATCATTACGGACCCATCGTCCAGCCTCATGGTTAACAGACGGTTCTCCGGCGTGAAGTCGCCACGAGGGCACACCCGCCAAAAGCCGCTCGGCCTATCCAGCCTGCTGCCTGCTCGTTCAGCGCGTCCAAAGTTTCGGCATGCTTGCCGCAGTTGCTCACGAATGAGCTGAAATTCAGCATGCACATATTGAAAGCATTCGGCGCCTTTTTATCGTTAAGATGATGTTAACGACTTGAAACGTCTGATACGAACATCGAATTGAAGGTTAGTAATCGTAGGATCGCACAAGCAGAGGCAATGCGATGTCCGTGACCAGCTACCAGGAATCGGCCCGGATCTATCAGTTCGTGCCGCGTGCGCGCGCAGGCCAGCCGCTCCAGCGCGATCAGATTGCGCCTGTGATCGAGCTGATGCCCTCACGGATTGCGCTGTGCGACTTCGGAAGCGGCTCGTATCACGACGCCGCGATCGCAGAGGATCGCGCGCGCAAGTCGTGAGCCCGGCGCTTACGCCCGCGGCAGCATCCTGTCGCTGATGATGCGGCGCTGGATCTCGCTCGTCCCCTCGAAGATCGTCGTTAGCCGCGCATCCCGCCAATAGCGCTCGACGCGCCGCTCGGTCGTGTAGCCGTTGCCGCCATGGAGCTGCATCGCCTGGTTGGTGACGCGCACGGCCATCTCCGTCGCGAGCAGCTTCACCATCGCGCAGCCGCTCTCCGCCGGTTCCCCCTCATCGAGCAGATGCGCCGCCTGCTGCCAGAAGGCACGGGCCTGCGCGACCTCGGCCGCCATGTCGGCCAGCGCGAAGCGCAGCGCCTGGAAGTCGCCGATCGGGTGCCCGAACTGCTCGCGCTCCTGCAGGTAGGCCTGGGTGTCCTCGACGGCGGCGCGCGCCACCGCCACGGCGCGTGCGGCCGTGTGCACGCGGGCGATGTTGAGTCCACGCTGCACCGAGGCGAAGCCGCCGGAATCGGCATCTGCACCCTCGTCGCCGTAGAGCCCGGTGAGCCGGTCGCTCTCGGGCACGCGTACGCCGTCGAGCTCCAGCTCGAAGGTGAGGAAGCCGTGATAGCCGATCTTGTCGATCACCTTGCCGGTGATGCCGTTCGGGAAGGTACCGGGTTTCTTGATGACGAGGAACGGCTCCAGTCCCGCCGAGCGGGACTCGCCGGGCTCCGGATCGCGGGTACGGGCAAGCACCTCGATGAAGTCGGCCGCCTTGGCGAAGCCGGCCCAGCGCTTGGTGCCGGTGAGCACCCACGCGTCGCCATCTCGTACGGCGCGGGTCTGGACGCCGGCGAGATCAGAGCCTGCGGTCGGCTCTGAGAGCGAGATCGAGCCGATCCACTCGCCCCGAGCCGACTTGCGCAGCAATTCGCGCTTACGGTCGTCATCGAGGGTCTGAGTGCCGAGACCCTGGCCGCGGGCCAGGATCGAGCCAACGGAAAGCCACGCGCGGGACAGCTCCTCCGAGATCAGGCAGTACTCGAAGACGCCGAGGCCCATGCCGCCGTATTCGGCGGGGATGGTGATGCCGAACCAGCCCTTCCGTGCCATCGCATCGATGAGCGAGCGGGGCATCTCGCCCTTCTGCGGATCGAGTTCGTCGGCGATCGGCAAGACGACGTCGCGGGCGAAGGCGCGGGCCTCGTGCTGGAGCCTGACGCGCGTCTCGTTCCGCCACGGCGAGAGCAGTTCGGGCGGCCGTGGCTGATGGCGGTCCTGCTTCGGCATGGGGTTCCGGGTCCGATCACCTGACGAACGGCCTCGCAGGAAGCGCGACCGTGTCGGGCTATAACCCGCTCGCCCGCCGACGGTTGCGGAGGCGGAATCACCAATGCCTGGATCAGGTTGGCTATGGCTGGCCGCTCACTCGTCTTCGCCGAACCGGGTCGCTAGCAACTCCTCGATCGCGTCGAGCGCGGCTTGCGCATCCTCGCCGACCGCCGTGACGTAGATCGACGTGCCCTGCGCGGCGCCCAGCGTCAGCAGGCCCATGATCGAGCGCCCGCCGACCGTCTCTCCGGCACGGGTCACGGTGATCGTGCTCGAGTAGCGCTCGACCATCTGCACGAACTTCGCCGAGGCGCGGGCATGCAGGCCGCGCTTGTTGATGATCGGCAAAGAACGGAGGAGGCCGCCCTCGGGAATCTCCGGCGCCTCGTCATCCGTGCTGAAACTGTCGCTCATCGCCGTGGCGTCGTCCTGGAAAGCGGCCGGACCGGAAAGGCCCCACGCGTGCGGGAGGCCAGAGCGCAGATAGAGCGCTCAAGCTGAACGGCGACCGACAGGATGCGAAGACTGATTGCGCGGGGCGCAAAACCGGGCGGCGGCCGGCTACTTTCCGGCGAGGACCCGTGAGGCGACGTTGATGTATTTGCGGCCTGCTTCCTGGGCGTGGAGCACCGCGTCGCTCAGGCTCTCCTCGTCGCGCACGCTGGCGAGCTTGATGAGCATCGGCAGATTGATTCCGGCGACCACTTCGACCTGGCCGCCGTTCATACAAGACAGGGCGAGGTTGGAGGGCGTTCCGCCGAACATGTCGGTGAGCACCACGACGCCGGCACCGGTATTCACCCGGCTGACCGCGGCCATGATGTCGCGCCGCCGCAGCTCCATGTCGTCCTCGGGGCCGATCGTGATCGTCTCGATCTGCTCCTGCGGGCCGACGACGTGCTCCAGCGCGGCCTTGAACTCGGTGGCCAACAGCCCATGGGTGACGAGCACCATTCCGATCATGGAAGCGCTTTCCGACGCCGTCCGAGCGGCGTCGCCGAGTTGTGCAGCGCAAGATACAGCGCGAGCCATCTGAGACGTTTTGCCCATTCTCAAGCCATCACCATACATGATGGCCTTGCCGGCGCTACACGTCGCGATCGTCTGCGGCCAACGCGGCGGCCGAGTGCGACCGTGGAGACACGATCGCTTCTTGCCGCATCGCAGTAAGCGCCTGTCGAATCACGTATGCGCGAGGCTGGCGAGGTTCAAGTCGCAGCCAGGGGAAGGCGATCCCGAGAATCGTCGCGGGCTCCGCCGCGTCATCCGGCAGTCGCGGACGCTTCGCCACCAGATCGACGACCAGCCGAATCACGGCCGCCGGCGCGACGTCGACCATGCGCCGGATCCCGAGGCCTCTCAGCTCGATCAGGCCGGCGACGGCCGGGTGCGGGCGGGCGATGATACGGCCGTGCCGTAGGGCGAGTCGAACCCGGTCGTCCGCCACGAGCCGCGCGTGCTGGCCCACCGTGTCGGCATGATCGAGCAGTTCGACGCAGAGCGACGATTTTCCGGAGCCGGCCGGCCCCCGGATCAGGATGCCGTCCTCGCCGAGGACAAGGCAGGTGGCGTGGCAGGCGAGCTCGGAGGCCGAGGCTCGCCCGTCTTCGCTCATGCGGCCTTCTCGTCGGGGCCGAACAGGTCGGCCCGCGAGGCCGGCGGCAACCGGACGATGAATCGGGCGCCGCGCACGGTCGGCTCGCCGTCCTCGTCGGCCGGCCCAGGCCGGTTCTCGGCACGGATGGTTCCGCGATGCGCCTGGATGATCTGGCGCGAGATCGAGAGGCCGAGACCGGAATTCTGGCCGAAACCCTGCTCGGGCCGGTCGGTGTAGAAGCGCTCGAAGATGCGCTCCACGGCGTGCTCGGGGATACCCGGACCCTCGTCCTCGACGACGAACTCGATCTCCTTGCCGAGCCGCCGGAGCGCGAGCCTGACCTTGGCGCCTGGCGGCGAGAACGAGCGGGCGTTGTCGAGCAGGTTGTTGACGACCTGGCCGAGGCGGCTGTCGTGGCCGACGATGCGGAAGGGGTCGTCGAACTCGCTTGGCGGCTTCTCCAAGTCGAAGGTGATCACCGCCGCGTCGGCACGCCGACGCTCGTTCGCCACCGAGACCACGGTGGTCAGGAGCTTCTTGAGGTCGACGCGGCGCGCTTCGGCGCGGGCGAGTTCGGCATCGAGGCGGGAGGCGTCGGAGATGTCGCTGATCAGACGGTCGAGCCGCTTCACGTCGTGCTGAATGATCTCCAGCAGACGCCCGCGCGATTCGTCGGATTTGGCGAGCGGCAGCGTCTCGACGGCGCTGCGCAGCGAGGTCAGCGGGTTCTTCAACTCGTGGCTGACGTCGGCCGCGAAGCTCTCGATGGCGTCGATCCGCCGGTAGAGCGCCTGGGTCATCTCGCGCAACGTGCCGGAGAGGTGCCCGATTTCGTCGGTGCGGCTTGTGAAGTCCGGGATCTCCTGGCGGGACTTGATGCCCATGCGCACCTTCTCGGCGGCATCCGCGAGGCGGCGCACCGGCCCGGCGATGGCGCCGGCGAGCAGGATCGAGAGCACCAGCATCACCGCGGCGGCCACCAGGAAGACCTGGAGCAGGCCGAAGCGTTCCGACGCGATGACGCGGTCGATGTCGTCGCCCTGCGTCGAGACCATCAGCGCGCCGCGCACGCCGCCGGTGCGTTGGATCGGCACGGCGACGGAGACCACGGTCTCGCCGAGCTCGTTCCGGCGCACGATGGTGCCGCGCGAGCCGGACAGGGCCGCCTCGACTTCCTTGAGGCTGCGGCCGTTCTGCGGGCCGACCTCCTCGGTCGTCCCGGAGCGGTCGCCGACCATCAGGCCGAGGATGCGGACCTGCAGGAAATCCCAGCTGCGTTCGAGGAAGTTGCGCTTGTGGCGCGGCATCTCGGGGCGCCCGGCATCGCCGCGCGCCGAGAGCGAGCGCGTGTCGAACAGCAGGCCGCCCTCCTGGTCGTAGACGCGGGCGCGATGCCCCGTCGGCGTCACCAGGCGACGCAGCAGCGGGGCGACCTTCTCCGGGTTGAGGGAAAAGCTCAGCGCCGAAGGGTCATCGTCGCCCTCCTTGCCTTCGCCGGCCTGGAGCTGGAGCAGGCGGTCCGGGTCGACGCGGATCGTATCCGTATCGACCGAGGCCTGCGCGGCCAGCGCGCCGGCGATGATCTCCCCCTGTACGAGCAGGCTCTGGATGCGTGCCTGGATCAGTCCCTGCCGGAACTGGTTCAGATAGAGGAAGCCGACGAGCAGGACGATCAGCCCGACGAGGTTCAACACGACGATCCGCCGGGTCAGGCTCGACGAGGCGCGCTGGCCGATGCCGTTCCAGATGTCGCTCAGCCAGTTCAGCGGCGGCTGACGGAACAGGCTCGACAATGTGGCCCAGGCGCCGGCCGCACGCGGCCGTGTGTCGCCTGGCTCCGAGTTACGGAAGAAGGGTGAGAGCATCGCGCGGAGGCGCTTCGTCCCGGACAGGTCTCTCACGCTTCCTTGAAGCGGTAACCGACGCCGTAGAGCGTCTCGATCATGTCGAAGCTGGTGTCGGTCACTTTGAACTTCTTGCGCAGGCGCTTGATGTGGCTGTCGATGGTGCGGTCGTCGACATAGACCTGATCGTCATAGGCCGCGTCCATCAGGGCGTTGCGGCTCTTCACCACGCCGGGGCGCTGGGCCAGCGACTGCAGGATCAGGAACTCGGTGACGGTGAGCGTCACCGGCTCGCCCTTCCAGGTGCAGGTGTGACGCTCCGGGTCCATCATCAACTGCCCGCGCTCCAGAGAGCGGGCGGCGGCTTCGGCGTCGGCCTTGGCGGCGTTGGCTGGGTCCTTCGGGGCGAACCGGCGCAGAACCGCCTTCACGCGCTCGACCAGGAGCCGCTGCGAGAACGGCTTATGGATGAAGTCGTCCGCGCCCATCTTGAGGCCGAACAGCTCGTCGATCTCCTCGTCCTTCGAGGTCAGGAAGATCACGGGAAGGTCGGATTTCTGCCGCAGGCGCCTGAGCAGCTCCATCCCATCCATGCGCGGCATCTTGATGTCGAAGATCGCGAGATCGGGCGGGGAGTGCTTCAGACCGTCCAGCGCCGAGGCGCCGTCGGTATAGGTCTGGATGCGGTAGCCTTCGGTCTCGAGCGCAATCGAGACCGAAGTCAGGATGTTCCGGTCGTCGTCGACGAGGGCGATGGTCGGCATGCGCTTTCCCTGACTAATCGGCGCGTCGGCGGATGGTCATGAAAAGAGCCGCCCCGCTGCCGGTCCTGTTGAACAGGCTTGTCATCGACGCGGATCGCGGCTCGCCTCGGGGGCGAACCGGTTGGCGCGTCAGAGCTGTGTCCTTTACGACCATCGTTCGAAAAAAGCGAGCGAGTCTCATAGCTTGGCCATATAGAGGCTTCCGCGGCGTCGTGCCCTCGTGCCACGCGCGCCGGCCGACTTATGCTCGCTCCGCGGGAGGAAAACGATGTCCGAGACCGAGCCGTCGAACCAAGTGTCTGAGCCGGCAGGCGTCTCTCCGCGCGAGCAGGCCCGGCCGCTTCCCGCCGGCGAGGCCGGCTTCGATGCGATCGGACTCGGCCGCCAGCTCCTGCGCACGATCCGTTCCGGCGCCCTCGCGACGCTCGATCCGGAAACCGGCATCCCCTTCGCCTCGCTCGTCACCATCGCCACCGATTGCGACGGCACGCCGCTGATGCTGCTCTCGCGGCTCTCCGCCCATACCCGCAACCTGATGGCCGATCCGCGCGCCTCGCTGCTGTTCTCAGCCGGCGGCAAGGGCGATCCGCTCGCCCATCCCCGCCTCACTGTGACGGGACGCGCGCTCCGCACCGAGGAGCCGCGGATACGCGAGCGCTTCCTAGCCCGCCATCCGAAGGCGAAGCTCTATGCGGACTTCCCGGATTTCGGGTTCTTCGCCCTGGAGCCGATCGCCGGCCACCTCAATGGCGGTTTCGCCAAGGCCGCGACGCTGACCCCGGCGGAGCTGTTGCTCGATATCGGGCAAGCCGAGGCGGTCATCGCAGGCGAACGCGGCGCTGTCGAGCACATGAACGCGGACCATCTCGACGCCATCGCGCTCTACGCGAAGGGTGTCGGCGCCGAGGGCGACGGCTGGCACCTCAGTGGGCTCGACCCGGAGGGCATGGACCTGATCGCCGGAGACCGCACGGCGCGGGTTCTCTATCCGAGCCCGGTCACGGATATGGGCTCTCTTCGAAAGGGACTCGTGGCGATGGCGCAGGCGGCGCGGGCAGCCGGCGAGAGCACGCCGGGCTGACGCCTTGGCGCTGGGGCCTGCCGCTGCTATCTCCCGCGGCTCATACGTTTCCCTCTTCAGACCTGCCGTGCGCCGCCAGCCCCTCGGACGGGCCGCCTCGCGCCGGGGACCATGATGACCACCGCACCCATCGACAACATCCGCAACTTCTCCATCGTCGCGCATATCGACCACGGGAAGTCGACGCTCGCCGACCGGCTGATCCAGACCACCGGCACGGTGGCTTTGCGCGACATGAGCGAGCAGCTGCTCGACTCGATGGATATCGAGAAGGAGCGCGGGATCACCATCAAGGCACAGACGGTGCGCCTCGAATACCGGGCCGAGGATGGCAAGGACTACATCCTCAACCTGATGGACACACCTGGCCACGTCGACTTCGCCTACGAGGTTTCTCGTAGTCTCGCCGCCTGTGAGGGTTCGTTGCTGGTGGTCGACGCCTCGCAGGGCGTCGAGGCGCAGACGCTCGCCAACGTCTACCAGGCGCTCGACGCCAACCACGAGATCGTGCCCGTCCTCAACAAGGTCGATCTGCCCGCCGCCGAGCCGGACCGCGTGAAGGAGCAGATCGAGGAGGTCATCGGCCTCGATGCCTCGAACGCTGTGCCGATCTCGGCCAAGACCGGCCTCAACATCGAGGCGGTGCTGGAGGCAATCGTCACCCGGTTGCCGCCGCCGAAGGGCGACCGCGACGCACCGCTCAAGGCGCTGCTCGTCGACAGCTGGTACGACGTCTATCTCGGCGTGGTCGTGCTCGTGCGCATCGTCGACGGCGTTCTCAAGAAGGGCATGAACATCCGCATGATGCGGGCCGATGCCGTCCACGGCGTCGACAAGATCGGCGTGTTTCGCCCCAAGATGCAGGACATCGCCGAGCTCGGCCCCGGCGAGGTCGGCTTCTTCACCGGCTCGATCAAGGAGGTCGCCGATACCCGCGTCGGCGACACGCTCACGGAAGACAAGCGGCAGTGCAAGGAGATGCTGCCGGGCTTCAAGGACGTCCAGTCGGTCGTGTTCTGCGGGCTCTTCCCGGTCGACGCGGCCGAGTTCGAGACGCTGCGCAGCGCCATGAGCAAGCTGCGCCTGAACGATGCCAGCTTCTCCTACGAGATGGAGACCTCGGCCGCCCTCGGCTTCGGCTTCCGCTGCGGCTTCCTCGGCCTGCTTCACCTCGAGATCATCCAGGAGCGGCTCGAGCGCGAGTTCAACCTCGACCTGATCTCGACGGCGCCGAGCGTGGTCTACCGCCTCGACATGACTGACGGCACCACAAAGGAGCTTCACAACCCGGCCGACATGCCGGACGTGATGAAGATCACCTCGATCAACGAGCCCTGGATCCGCGCCTCGATCCTCACCCCCGACGAATATCTCGGCGGCGTGCTGAAGCTCTGCCAGGACCGGCGTGGCGCCCAGGTCGATCTCAACTACGTCGGCAAGCGCGCCATGGTCGTCTACGACCTGCCGCTCAACGAGGTGGTGTTCGATTTCTACGATCGGCTGAAGTCGATCTCGAAAGGCTATGCCTCGTTCGACTACCACATCTCCGACTACCGCGAGGGCGACCTCGTGAAGATGTCGATCCTGGTCAATGCCGAGCCGGTCGACGCGCTCTCGATGCTGGTCCATCGCACCCGCGCCGAGCATCGCGGCCGCGCCATGTGCGAGAAGCTGAAGGACCTGATCCCCCGCCACCTGTTCCAGATCCCGGTCCAGGCGGCGATTGGCGGCAAGATCATCGCCCGCGAGACCATCAAGGCCCTCTCCAAGGACGTCACCGCCAAGTGTTACGGCGGCGACATCTCCCGGAAGCGCAAGCTCCTGGACAAGCAGAAGGAGGGCAAGAAGAAGATGCGCCAGTTCGGCCGTGTGGAGATCCCGCAAGAGGCGTTCATCGCCGCGCTGAAGATGGACGACTGAGTCGGATCGCGATCGTCTCGTTCGCCGTCAGCGCGTCACTGCGCACGCGATGATGGAATGACGAGCGAAGCGATCCGCCTCCTCTGATGAACGTTGGTTCGTCGGTCATTGCTGCCAGCAGCCGCCCTGAAATGAGCGCTGACCGTATTCCACCGAGGTGAAACTCCTCGCTGCCCTGGGTGGTCGGTAAGCTACCCGACGATCCGCCGAACCACGGGCAGATCCTGCGCCGGCCTGCGTTTTTGGAGCTCATCCAGGAGGCGCTCGGTGAGGCGCTGGGGTGGCAAAAGCAAGTCGTCCAGAGACGTCCCAGCCCCGACCTCGCTCGGCTCGAAATCCGGTGGATGGTGAACCCAAAGCGCTATTGCCACGTTCGGATCTCATGATTTCGACAGCAACGCTCCCCAACAAGGCCGCCTTCGATGTCTCCGGTCTCGACGATGTTCTCGGCGGAGGGTTGACGCGAAACCGCCTCTATCTGCTCGAGGGTGATCCTGGCACCGGCAAGACCACGATTGCTCTTCAATTTCTGCTGGAGGGCGCCAGGCTCGGCGAACGAGGACTGCACATCTCCTTGTCCGAGACCGCGGTCGAGCTGCGCGAAACCGCCGAATCCCATGGCTGGACGGTCGGCGACGACGTCGACATCTTCGAGTTGATCCCGCCGGAGAGCCTGCTCGACGCCAACCAGCAGCAGAGCCTGCTCTATTCCTCCGATCTGGAATTGGGCGAGAGCACGAAGGCGATCTTCGAGAAGATCGATGCGATCAAGCCGGTGCGCGTCGTGCTCGACAGCCTGTCGGAGATCCGTCTGCTGGCCGGCAGCTCGCTGCGCTATCGTCGTCAGATCCTGGCTCTGAAGCACTACTTCGCCCGTCAGGGCGCGACGGTCCTGATGCTCGACGACATGACCGCGGATTCGAAGGACCGGGCCGTCCACAGCATCGCTCACGGCGTGATCCGGCTTGAGGAACTCGCGCCGGATTACGGGGCCGAGAGGCGACGGCTTCGCGTGATCAAATATCGCGGCCAGCGCTTCCGCGGCGGCTACCACGATTTCACCATCGCAACGGGCGGCGTGAAGGTTTTTCCGCGCCTCGTCTCGCTCGAACACAAGACGACCTTCGCGCGCGATCCATTGACTTGCGGCATCCCCGAGCTCGACGCGCTTCTCGGTGGCGGCATCGATACGGGATCGAGCGCACTGATCCTCGGGCCGGCCGGCACCGGCAAGTCGCTGTTCTCGATCCAGTATGTCTGCGCGGCGGTGGCCCGCGGCGAACGGGCGGCGATGTTCATCTTCGAGGAGGAACTCGGACTGCTGTTCGAGCGGACCAAGGCGATGGGCTTCGACCTCGAGAGCATGCGTGACCAAGGCAAACTGGTAATCGAGCAGGTCGACGCCGCCGAGCTATCGCCCGGCGAGTTCGCGCACAGGGTGCGGTCCGTCGTCGACGATCTACAGGCCAAGACCGTGGTGATCGACAGCCTCAACGGCTACCAGGCGGCGATGCCGGAGGAGAACGCGCTCATCCTCCACATTCACGAATTGCTGCAATACCTGAACCGCCAGGGCGCCACGACCTTCGTGACGGTTGCCCAGCATGGCCTGATTGGCGACATGCGCTCGCCCGTGGACGTGACCTACCTCGCCGACACCGTCATCCTGTTGCGCTACTTCGAGGCGACGGGTCAGGTGCGGCGTGCGATCTCGGTCGTGAAGAAGCGCACGGGCGCGCACGAGGATACCATCCGCGAGTACCGCATCACCGGGACCGGGTTGCGTGTCGGCGAGCCGCTCAGGAAATTCCAAGGAATTTTTCGCGGTGTGCCGACTGTGGTCGAGAACCAGGGGCCGTTCCTGGACACCAAGACGCCGTGACGGTTCCGGGCAATCCAAACTCCGAACGCGTCCTGATCCTCGCGCCGCTCGGCCGCGATGCGGTGCTGGCCGCCAACCTGCTCGGTGAGGCGGGCCTGCGATCGGTGATCTGCGAGGATTTGAGCGCCCTGCTTCGCGGCCTCGAAGAGATCGCCGGCATGGTGCTGGTCACCGAGGAAGCAGTTCGCACGGCCGACCTCGCCGAGATCAGCCGCTGGATCGCATCGCAACCGGCCTGGTCGGACCTGCCTTTCGTGGTCCTCACTGGCCATGGCGGTGGCGTCGAGCGCAATCCCGCGGCGGCACGGCTCGCGGAGGTTTTCGGCAACACGACCTTCCTGGAGCGGCCATTTCATCCGACGACGCTGATCAGCATGATCCAGGCGGCCTTGCGCGGGCGCCGTCGGCAATACGAGGCCCGCAGCCGGCTGGAGGACCTTCGCCTCGGTGAGGCGAGACTCAAGGTGATGCTCGCCGCGGAAAAAGTCGCGGCCGAGCATCAGCGCCTCTTGATCGACGAGCTGAACCACCGCGTGAAGAACACGCTCGCGACGGTGCAATCGATCGCGATGCAGACTCTGCGGAACGCCGACGATACTGAACAGGCCAACGAGGCTCTCGAGCAGCGTCTGCTCGGCCTCTCGCGCGCTCACGACGTGCTGACCCGCGAGAACTGGGACGGAGCCGACCTCCACGAAGTCGTCACGCAGGCGATCGCCCCGTTTCGCGATCGCGCCGGCCGGCGCTTTCAGGTGGAGGGGCCGTCCGTCCGCCTCAATCCGCGCATGTCGCTAGCCATCGCCATGGCTCTGCAGGAGCTCGCCACCAACGCGGTCAAATACGGCGCCCTGTCGAATGCGGACGGCGTGGTGGCGATCGCCTGGACCAGCGAGGCGGTAAGCGGAGGGGATCAGCACCTGCGCTTCTGCTGGCACGAGCAGGGCGGCCCGCCGGTCGCGCAGCCCAAGCGCCGCGGCTTCAGCTCGCGGCTGATCGAGCGCAGCCTCGCGCGCGACCTCGATGGCAGCGTCGAGATCGCCTTCGAGCCGTCCGGCGTGGTCTGCCGGATCGAGGCGCCGGTGACGTGACGCCGGCGCGCGTGGTCAGAGCCCGTAGGCGAGGTCGATCGCCGCCCGGGCCAGCACGCCGTCACGCGGCCTCAGCGCGTCGAGCACCGTGAAGTGGTTGGCCTTCGGCACCGGGATCAAGGCGCCCGCGGCGTGCTGCGCGGCGCGGAAGGCGTGGAAGACGCGGGAGTTTTCCACCAACGGCGACAATTCGGCGGTGCCGTAGGCGAGCGTCAGCGGTTTCTCGATGGCGGGCAGGCGCAGCGGCGAGAGGCCCGCCACCTCCTCGTCGGTGAGTTTCAGCTTGTCGTTGAGATAGGTATCGCGCAGCGGCGCCAGCTCGAAGATGCCGGAAATGGCGAGCCCTGCCCGCACGCTCGGATGCGCCAGCAGCCGCGCGGCCAGATGGCCGCCCGCAGACCAGCCGGAGATGATCACCGGCCCCTCGATGCCGTGCGCTGGTCCCTCCTTGCCCAGCCAATCGAGCGCCGAGATCAACTCGGCGAGGATCTGCGAGAGGGTCGCATCGGGCGCGAGGGTGTAGCCGGGCAAAGCCGCCGACATGCCTGCTTCGCGGACACCTTCGGTCAGGCACGAAAAGCTCTCGCGCGAGCGAGACTGCCAGTAGCCGCCATGGACGAAGACCAGGCAGGGTGCCTTGGAGTCCTTGGCCGGAAACAGGTCCCAGCGGTTGCGTTCACCCTTGCCGTAGGGGAGGTCGACCGTGTCCTTGTGCTGCTTGCGCAGATCCGCGGAGGCCGCGTTCCAACGGTCGATCATGCCGGCGCCCTCTGGTACGGCGGCCGAGTTGTTGTAGGCCGCGTCGCGCTCGGCCCGGTTCATCGTCGCCCAGTTATCCGGCCCCTCGACGAGGTTCTGCGCGGCGCTCGGGGCGGCAATCAACCCACCGCCGAGCAGAGCGCCAGCGGTGCCAGCGAGGAGGGAGCGGCGGTTGGGATCGGTCATGAAGGCTCCGGCGGGGAAGAGGGTGCACGGGTGATCTCGGCCGCGGCGCGCCACTATCAAGCAAGCCCGCGCTCGGACGAGGGCCTTGCGGCCTCCGAGAAGAAGTCGATGAAGGCCCGCAGCGCCGGCCGCATCTGCCGGCGGCTCAGGTAGTAGAGGAAGAAGCCGGGGAAGACTGGGCACCAATCCTCCATGATCCGGACGATCTCGCCCTGCTCGATGGCGGGCGCTGCGAGGCCTTCCAGGATGAAGCCAAAACCGAGGCCCTGGATAACCGCGGCGAGGATCAGGCGGTTGTCGTTGAAGATCAGCGGGCCGGTCACGGCGACGTCGACGGCCTCGCCGTCCTTCTCCATCTCCCAGGCATAGAGCGCGCCGCTCGTGAGCCGCATGGCGATGCAGGGATGGTCGGCGAGGTCGCGCGGATGGCGTGGGGGCGGCCGTTTCGCCAACAGGCTCGGGGCGCCGATCGCGACGAGGCGCTGTTGGCGCGGGCCGAACGGAACGGCGATCATTTCGCTGTTCAGGCTCTCGCCGAAGCGCAGTCCGGCATCGAAACCCTGCGCGACGATGTCGATCAGGCCGTTTTCGGCGTGCAACTCCACCGTGATGCCGGGATAGGCGCGTACGAAATCGCCGAGGCGCGGCAGGATCAGCACCTCCACCACCGAGCGGGGCACGGTGATGCGCAGAAGCCCGGACGGCTTCGCCCCGCTCTCCATTGCCTGCCCGACGGCCGTGTCGATCCCGGCGAGCGCCGGCTGAAGCTCGCGCAGGAGGGCGCGGCCGGCCTCGGTCGGCGCGACGCTCCGGGTGGTGCGGGCGAGCAGGCGTACGCCGAGGCGCGCTTCGAGAGCGCTGACCGCATGGCTGACGGCCGAGGGCGATAATCCGAGCTCACGCGCCGCCGCGCGAAAACTGCACCGCTCGGCGACGGTTGCGAACACGGAGAGGGCAGCGAGGTCGGCGCGCGGCATTGATGCACCAGATCGAACAGCTCGTGCAGGATTGCACGAATTATCCGGACGTCGCCACGGCCGTATCTAGCTTGGCATTCGACGAGCCAGGAGAAACGGCATGCAACAACGTCACCTCGGGAAAGACCTGCGGGTCGGCGCCATCGGCCTCGGCTGCATGGGATTCACTGGCGTCTACGACGGCGGCCAGGACGAGGCGGGGGCGATCGACACCCTGCGCCGCGCGGTCGAGATCGGCGTCACTTTGTTCGACACCGCCGAGGTCTACGGCCCCTATGAGAACGAGGAGGTCGTCGGCAAGGCGCTGAAGGGCCTGCGCGACAAGGTCGTGATCGCCACCAAGTTCGGCTTCGACATCAGTCCCGAGGGTAAGGGCCTGAGCCGCATCGCCGGCCTCGACAGCCGCCCGGAGCATATCAAGCAGGTGGCCGACGCTTCGCTGAAGCGCCTGGGCATCGACCACATCGACCTGCTCTACCAGCACCGGGTCGACCCGAACGTGCCGATCGAGGAGGTGGCCGGCGCGGTCGGCGAGCTGATCAAGGCCGGCAAGGTGCGCGCCTTCGGCCTATCGGAGCCGAGCGCCGACACGATCCGTCGCGCCCATGCCGTGCAGCCGGTCAGCGCAGTGCAAAGCGAGTACTCGCTCTGGACCCGTGATCCGGAGGCCGCCGTCCTGCCAACCTGCAAGGAGCTCGGCATCGGCTTCGTGCCGTATTCGCCACTCGGCCGCGGCTTCCTGTCGGGCGCGCTGAAGGATCTCAGCAGCCTGCCGGAGGACGATTACCGCCGCACCTCGCCGCGCTTCCAGGGCGATGCGCTGGCCGCCAACCTCGCGCTGGTGGCAACGCTGGAAAAGATCGCGACGGCGAAGGGCGTGACGACGGCGCAGCTAGCGCTCGCCTGGGTGCTGCACCAGGGCGATGCGATCGTGCCGATCCCTGGGACGCGCAAGATCTCACGGCTTCAGGAGAACGTCGGAGCGGCCGATGTCGTGCTCAGCGCGGCGGACCTCTCCGAGATCGAGGCAGCGATCCCGCGCGAGGCCGTGGTCGGCGCGCGCTACACCGCACCGGGCATGGCGATGATCAACCGCTGAGCGGTGCGCGGCTTTTCCTCCCCCTTGTGGGGAGGGGTGGGGGTCGTTCAGGATCGAGCGCAGAGATGCCTTCTGAACCACCCCCACCTCCACCTCCTCTCTGCAAAGGGAGAGGAGAGTCCCCGCCTGTCCGATGAGATGCAGGGTCCGAAACACGTCTCAAACGCAAAACGGCCCGGGGCATCACCCCGGGCCGTCTCGTTTCGTCCGTGTCTCGTGAGGCGCCGAGCCCCTCAGCCTTCCTTCGAGCGCTCGAAGCGCTTGCGGTCGTTCGGGTCGAGGTGGGTCTTGCGCAGGCGGATCGACTTCGGCGTGACTTCCATCAGCTCGTCGTCCTGGATCCAGGCCAGCGACTTCTCCAGCGTCATCCGGATCGGGGGCGTCAGGCGCACGGCCTCGTCCTTCGAGGTGGTGCGGATGTTGGTGAGCTTCTTGCCCTTGAGCACGTTCACCTCGAGGTCGTTCTCGCGGTTATGCTCGCCGACGATCATGCCCTGGTAAACCTTGGCACCGGGCTCGATCATCATCGGGCCGCGGTCTTCCAGGTTCCACATGGCGTAGGCCACGGCCTCACCCTTGTCGTTCGAGATCAGCACGCCGTTGCGGCGGCCGGCGATCTCGCCCTTGAAGGGCTCGTAGGCCTTGAACAGGCGGTTCATGATCGCGGTGCCGCGCGTGTCGGTCATCAGCTCGCCCTGATAGCCGATGAGGCCGCGGGTCGGGGCATGGAAGACCAGGCGCAGGCGATCGCCGCCCGAGGGGCGCATCTCGATCATCTCGGCCTTACGCTCGGACATCTTCTGCACGACGACGCCGGAATATTCCTCGTCGACGTCGACCACGACCTCTTCGACCGGCTCCAGCGTGTCGCCGTTCTCGTCCTTCTCCAGGACGACGCGCGGACGCGACACGGCAATCTCGAAGCCCTCGCGGCGCATCGTCTCGATCAGGATCGAGAGCTGCAGCTCGCCGCGACCGGAGACGTAGAAGCTATCCTTGTCGGCGGCTTCCTCGATCTTGAGCGTGACGTTGCCCTCGGCCTCCTTGAACAGGCGGTCGCGGATCATGCGGCTCGTGACCTTGTCGCCTTCCGTGCCGGCGAGCGGCGAATCGTTGACGATGAAGGACATCGTCACGGTGGGCGGATCGATCGGCTGGGCCTGGATCGGCTCGCTGACCTGCGGATCGCAGAAGGTGTCGGCGACGGTGCCCTTGAGCAGGCCCGCGATGGAGACGATGTCGCCCGCCTCACCGACGTCGATCGGCGCGCGCTCGAGGCCGCGGAAGGCGAGGATCTTGGAGACGCGCCCGGTCTCGACGACCTTGCCGGTGCGATCCATGACCTTGATCGCCTGGTTCGGCTTCACGGTACCGGCGGCGATGCGGCCGGTGATGATGCGGCCTAGGAACGGGTTGGCCTCGAGCAGGGTGCCGAGCATCCGGAACGGACCGTCGTCGACGCGGGCCTGCGGCACGTGCTTGAGAACGAGGTCGAACAGCGGCGCGAGGCCGTCCTCGGGCGAGGCTTCCGGAGAATCGCCCATCCAGCCGTTGCGGCCGGAGCCGTAGAGGATCGGGAAGTCGAGCTGCTCGTCGGTGGCGTCGAGCGCGGCGAAGAGGTCGAACACCTCGTTGACCACCTCGGTGATGCGCGCGTCCGGCCGGTCGACCTTGTTGACGGCAACGATCGGCTTGAGGCCGATCTTGAGGGCCTTCGACACCACGAACTTGGTCTGCGGCATCGGGCCTTCGGCCGCGTCCACCAGCACGATCACGCCATCGACCATCGAGAGGATACGCTCGACCTCGCCGCCGAAATCAGCGTGGCCGGGGGTGTCGACGATGTTGATGCGGGTGTCCTTCCAGACGACCGAGGTCGCCTTGGCCAGGATGGTGATGCCGCGCTCCTTCTCCAGGTCGTTGGAATCCATCGCCCGTTCTTCGACGCGCTGGTTTTCGCGGAAGGTGCCCGACTGCTGGAGCAGCTTGTCGACGAGCGTGGTCTTGCCGTGGTCGACGTGGGCGATGATGGCGATGTTGCGCAGCTTCATCGGGAGTATGGCGTCCGAAACGGGTCGAGCCCGACAAAGCGGGGGCCGCGTCATGCGGCCCTCGACGTCGGGCGGGGAAGGCTGGATCGTGTCGCGCTGCAATAGAGCCAGCCGTCGCATCCGGCAAGGCACCCGAGCGCATGCCGTCGCGCGACGAGGAAATCGTGTTGGCGGAAACGTGTTGACGGGGCGCCGCAGCCACGGGCGCGGCCTGCAACCTGCTATAAGGACGGATGGTCCACCCGTTCTCCACCTTCAGCGGACACAGCCTTGACCGGCCCTGACACCTCCCGCCCGCCGATCCGCTTTCGCGGCCGCTCGTTCCTGGCGATGGTGCTGGCGCCGGTTCCGCCGATCGCGCAATGGCTCGAAGAGCTCGATGCGCTCAAGCAGCGCGCGCCGGCGTTCCTCACCGTGCGGGCGCTGATCCTAGACGTGACCGGCCTGAGCTTCGATCGTTCGGATCTCGCCAATCTCTGCGCCGAGCTCGCCAAGCGCAGCATCACCATCCTGGGTATCGAGGGCATCGGCCCCACGGCGCTCGGCCCCGGCTTCCCGCCGCCGCTGACCGGCGGAAAGGCGGCCGACGACGTCACCGTGCCCGAGGGCGGCGCGGCGGCGCCGGCTCCCGCCGAGCCCATGCCGACCGCTTCCGCCAAGCCGCTTGCTCGGGCGCGCTCCCTCGTGCTCGATCAGCCGGTCCGGTCGGGTCAGGTGGTGCAGCATCTCGACGGCGACGTCACCGTGATGGGCTCGGTCGCCTCGGGCTCAGAGATCATCGCCGGCGGCTCGATCCACGTCTACGGCGCACTGCGCGGCCGGGCCATCGCGGGCGCCGTGGGCGATGCCAATGCACGGATCGTCGCCCGTCGGTTCGAGCCGGAGCTCATTGCGATCGACGGCCTCTACAAGACGGCCGACGATCTCGGGCCGAAGCTGTGGGGGCAGGCCGTGCACGCCCGGCTCGACGACGACGCGATCGTGGTGACGTCCCTCGACTGAAAGCCCGTTCCGTCATCGCGAGCCGAAGACGAAGCAATGATCACCCCACGGCGATCGGCAGTTTTCTTGACGTCAGCAGCAATGACGGCGTCGTCTGAATGACGACCGCGCTCATTCGCCAGACAGGTTCCCGCACGTCTCTCGTTGCCAGTCGATGAGGCCGTTGGCAGCCGCGCGGCCGCTCGCGATCGCCGCCTGGAGCAGGTAGCCACCGGTCGGCGCCTCCCAGTCCAGCATCTCCCCGGCGAAGAAGCTGCCGGGCTGCGCGCGCAGCATAAAGCGCGCATCGAGTCCGTCGAAGGACACGCCGCCTGCGGTCGAAATCGCCCTGGCGATCGGCGCAGAAGCGACGAGCCGCAGGGGCGCAGCCTTGATCGCTGCGGCCAGCGCCGCGGGCGCGTCAGGCAGGTGGAGGCCGTGGGCTTCCCGCAAGAGGCCGGCGGCGACGGGGCTGAGGCCGGCATCCTTGCGCAGTCGCGTCGCCATGGACGCTCCGGGTTTCGGATGGTCGAGGCGCCGGGCCAGTGCCTCCGCATCAAGATCGGGCCGCAGGTCGAGAAGGAGTTCCGCGGCGCCCTCCGCCCGGATCGCCTCGCGGATGCCTCGCGACAGCGCGTAGACCGCGCCGCCCTCGATGCCCTGGGCGGAGATCATCGCCTCGCCGCGCACCTGCCGGTCGCCGAGCCGCAGGCCGAGCCGCTTGACCGGCTCGCCCGCGAAACGCCCAGCGAAATGCTCCGACCATTGCACCGAGAAGCCGACATTGGCCGGAAGCAGCGGCGCAACCGCGACCCCGCGGTCTCGGAGCAGGGACACCCAGGCCCCGTCCGATCCGAGTCGCGGCCAGCTCGCGCCGCCCATGGCGAACAAGCAGCCGCGTGGCCGGACTTCGAAGGCGCCGTCGGGGCCTTCGAAGCAAAGCGCGGTTCCGTCCCAGGCCGTGAGGCGATGGCGGGTGCGGATGCTGACACCAAGCGTGTCGAGGCGCGTGAGCCAGGCGCGCAACAGCGGCGAGGCCTTGAAGCTCTTCGGAAACACGCGGCCGCTCGACCCGACGAAGGTCGGCTGGCCGAGCCCTTCGCACCACGCTCGGAGGGCATCGGGCGGGAAGGACTCGACCGCCTCCCGCAGGGCCGCATGCGCCGGATGGTACCGTTCGAGAAATGCGGGCAGCGGTTCGGAATGCGTCAGATTCAGGCCCCCACGGCCGGCGATCAGCAGCTTGCGGCCGACCGACGGCATCCGGTCGTAGACCGTCACGCGCCGTCCTGCCGCGGCCAGAACCTCGGCGGCGGCGAGCCCGGCGGGTCCGCCGCCGACCACCGCGATGAAATCGTCTCGCTCCATGGCCAGGGCAGGCCGTGTCGAGCCTGTGGCTGTCAACCCTTCGGCTGCGAGGTGCGGTTGTGGAGACTGCCCTTGATTCGCCGAACTCCGCTCGCTAACTCGCGCCTATCGGCTGCGGGCCCCTCTGGCGGACGCATCTCCATGCGTCCGTGATGTCGGAGTCGATGCTCTCTTCAATGAAGCATGGGCTCCGCATTCGATGGACTTCCTACATACGCTTTGGCTCGGCCAGCCCGTCTGGATGTGGCTCGGTTTCCACGTCCTCGTCGTGGGGCTGATGGCCTTCGATCTCGGGCTGCTTCACCGCGACAAAGACCGGGTGATCGAGGTCAAGGAGAGTCTGGTCCTCACCGGCTGCTATCTGCTGCTCGGCCTCGCCTTCGGCGGCTGGGTCTGGTGGTACATGGGCCGGACGCAGGGCGAGGAGTTCGTGACGGGCCTCGTCATCGAATACTCGCTGTCCATGGACAACGTCTTCGTGATCGCGGTCATCCTCACCGCGCTCGGCGTACCGCGCTCGGCCCAGCACCGCGTTCTGGTCTGGGGCATTCTCGCTGCCGTCCTGTTGCGCGGGCTGATGATCGGGCTCGGCTCCGCGCTGGTCGCCCAGGCGCATTGGGTGCTGTCGCTCTTCGCCGCCTTCCTGATCTATGCCGGCCTGAAAATGCTGTTCTCCAAGGAGGAGGACGAGGCCGACGTCGAGAACAGCGCCTCGCTGCGCTTCCTCCGTCGCCGCCTGCGCATCACGCGCGAGCCCCACGGGCAGAAATTTCTCGTGCGCTTGCCCGATCCCACGACCGGCAAGGCCGTCCTGTGGTTTACGCCGCTCGCCCTGGCGCTGACGGCGGTCAACATCGCCGACGTGATCTTCGCGGTCGACAGTGTGCCGGCCATCTTCGCGATCACCACCGACCCGTTCATCGTCTACACGTCGAACATCTTCGCCATTCTGGGCCTGCGCTCGCTGTATTTCGCGCTGGCCGCGATGGTGGAGCGCTTCGCCTATCTGAAGACGGCGCTGGCCTTCATCCTGATCTTCATCGGCTGCAAGATCGTCGTCGCGGATACCCTTGGCCTCGTCGACCTGCCGCCCTGGGTCTCGCTCGCCGTGACCTTGGCTTTGCTCACGATCGGCATCGTCTACAGCCTGTGGCGCACCCGAGGTGTTTCGCAGGCCCACGACAAGGCTGCGCACCGGGTCTAAGCACGGGCAGTCTCAGTCCGCAGGTCGCGTGGCGATCAGATCGCGCAACGTGGTGATGGTCGAGGCATCGGCGATGCCATCGACGCGGTCCTGCCGGAAATGGCGCTGGAAGGCGGTCACCACCGCAGCGGTGCGCGCATCGAAGATGTCGGTCACCGGCTGGTCGTAGCCGTAGAGCGAAAACATCTCCTGCAATGCCCGGATCGGCTCGCCGGAATCGCCCTGCGAGAAGAAGCGCCCGTCGCGGATCGGCGCCGGTTTCACGAGATGGCCGACGCCTGCCTTCGAGAAACTTTCCCATGGAAAGTTCTCGCCGGGATCCTCCTTGCGCTCGGGCGCGACGTCGGAATGCGCGAGCACACGCTCGGCCGGGATCGCGTTGCGGTCGACGATATCCTTCGCCAGCGCGATCACCGCATCGATCTGCTCGGCCGGGTAGGGTGGAAGGCCGCCGACATGGCCCGGATGCACGATCTCGATGCCGATGGAGCGCGAGTTCACGTCGCGCTCGCCTTTCCAGCAGCCGAGTCCGGCATGCCATGCGCGCCGTCTCTCGGGCACGAGCTGCGCGATGCGACCATCCTCGAAGACGAGGTAATGCGCCGAGACCTGTGCCGCGGCTTCGCAGAGCCGCTCCAGGGCGACCTGCGCGTTGGCCATGCCGGTATAATGCAGGATCAGCATGTCGAGCGGGCCGTCCTTGCGCTCGCCGTGGTTCGGCGAGGGGACGACCTCGTGGACGAACGCGCTGTCGGCGGGAAAGCTCATGCCAGAGCCCGCTCCTTGGCGATGCGGTCCCAGGCGGCGTTGATGGCGGCCAGCCGCCGCGTTGCGATCGCGACGGCTTCGGGCGGCAGGCCGCGGGCGATGGCCCGATCGGGGTGGCCCTCGACCACGAGGGAGCGGTAACGGGCCTTCAGCTCCGCGTCGCTCGCGCCGCGCTCCAGGCCGATGACCAGGTAGGGATCGTCCGCGCGCTGCACATGGCGCGCGGCGAGGCGCTCGAAGGCGGCGTCGTCGAGCCCGAAGATGCGCGCGACCTCGCGCAGGTAGCGGTCTTCGTTCTCGTGGATCGCCCCGTCGGCCTTGGCGATGTGGAAAAGCCCGTCGAGCACGTCGACCAGCAGGGCGGGCTCGTCGTGAAAGGTGCTGGCGAGCTGCTGCGCGTAGCCCTCGAACCCGTCCGTGGTCCTCTTGGCGAGGTCGAACAGCCGCTCCACGCCGGCCCACGCCTGCGGCTCGACCTCGATGACCTGCCCGAACGCCTCGACCTCCGATGGAGTCACCACGCCGTCGGACTTCGCCATCTTCGCGGCGAGGGCAACGAGGCCGGTGGTGAAGACCACGTCCCGCGGCGTCGCGCCGAACGGCGCGCCCTCGCGATCAACCAGAAAATGCCCAGCGACCGAGCCGACGAGCGCCCCGATCGGGCCGCCGACGATGGCGCCGAGCCCGGCCCCGCCGAGCTTGCCCCAGATGCCGAGGCTCATCGGGCAGTGCCGTTCGAGGGGGCGGCGAGGAGCCGCTGGCGGAGAGATTGGGGCACGGGCTCGGCCTGCGCAGCGTTTCGGGTCGGTTGCTAAACCCGAATGGCGTGGCGGGCGCAAGGCGCGCAGTCGACACCGGTTCGAGCGCTGGACTTCCGCGAGCTCTCGCGGCCACGGTCTTTCATGACCTTGCAGGATCTCCGCTACCTCGTCGCCCTCGTCGACCATGGCCATTTCGGCCGGGCGGCCGAGGCCTGCCATGTCAGTCAGCCGACGCTCAGCACGCAGATCAAGAAGCTCGAAGCGCAGCTCGGCGTGACGCTGTTCGAGCGCACCAACCGCTCGGTCCGCGTCACTGCCTATGGCGAGGAGGTGGTGGCGCGGGCGCGACAGATCCTCACGGACGTCGAGGCCATCGCGAGTGTGGGCCGTCGCGTCGCGGGGCCGCTGGTGGGCACGTTCAGCCTCGGGGTGATCCCGACGCTCGGCCCGTACTTGCTGCCCTGGCTCGTGCCGGCCCTGAACGGCGACTATCCGGAGCTGCGCCTCGCGGTCCATGAGGATCTGACCGCCTCGCTGATCGAGCGCCTGCTCTCGCACCGCCTCGATGCGGCACTTGTCGCCCTGCCCGTGGAGGATGCCCGGCTCGAAACGCTGCCCTTGTTCGACGAGCCTTTCTGGTTCGCCGAGCCCAAGGGCGGCGAGGCCCTGGCCGAAGTGTTGACCAGGGATGATCTGCGCGGACGGCGGCTGCTTCTGCTCACCGAAGGGCATTGCATGCGCGACCAGGTGCTCTCCTTGTGCCGGACGCCCGACCGTGAGGCCGACGAGGATTTCCGCGCGACCAGCCTCGAGACCATCCGCCAGATGGTAGCGACCGGCATGGGCAGCACGCTGCTGCCAGCCATGGCGGTGGAGGAGTTTCGCAACCGCGGCGTGACCGTGCGCCCGCTCGATGCCGGGCTCGGCCGGAGGATCGGGCTGGTCTGGCGGCGCTCCTATCCTCGATCGCGGGACCTGCAGCTCGTGGCCCGAACGCTGTGCGAACACCTGCCGGCGGCCGTCCTACGCTTGCCGGCCGAGCCCCTATCATAGCGCTAGTCAATCGCACTCATCTCGGCAATCAATTATACAAACACTCTAAAGAGCCCTACACCCCGGCGGAACGATCTTCGACGAGGCGCTCCGTAAGGCGCCGGCCCATCACGAGCCGGCTTTCGGCGCGCCCGTGAACCGTTTTACCGATGTGATGGAGTTCGACATGGACATGCAGGTTGACGGCCAAGGCGGCGGCAAGTGCCCTGTGGCGCACGGCCCCGGCGGCCGGGGGAACCGCGACTGGTGGCCCGAGCAACTCAACCTCGAGCGCCTGAACCAGCACAATCCCCGTTCGAACCCGCTCGGCAACGTTTTCGATTACGCCAAGGAATTCGAGACCCTCGACCTCGATGCGGTGATCAAGGACCTCCATGCCCTGATGACGGATTCGCAGGAGTGGTGGCCGGCCGATTTCGGCCATTACGGCGGCCTGTTCATCCGCCTCGCCTGGCACAGCGCAGGCACCTACCGCACGACGGACGGGCGCGGTGGCGCCGGTGGCGGCCAGCAGCGCTTCGCGCCGCTCAATTCCTGGCCGGACAACGTCAACCTCGACAAGGGCCGCCGCCTGCTGTGGCCGATCAAGCAGAAATACGGAAACAAGCTCTCCTGGGCCGACCTCTACGTGCTCGTCGGCAACGTCGCCCTCGAATCGATGGGCTTCAAGACCTTCGGCTTCGCCGGCGGCCGCGTCGACACCTGGGAGCCCGAGGAGCTGTTCTGGGGTCCGGAGGGGACCTGGCTCGGTGACGAGCGCTATTCCGGCGAGCGCCAGCTCTCCGAGCCGCTCGGCGCCGTGCAGATGGGCCTGATCTACGTGAATCCCGAAGGCCCCAACGGCAAGCCGGATCCGCTCGCCTCGGCCCATGACATCCGCGCGACCTTCGCCCGCATGGCGATGAACGACGAGGAGACGGTGGCGCTGATCGCCGGCGGCCACACCTTCGGCAAGACCCATGGTGCGGGTGATCCGTCCTTCCTCGGCGCGGAGCCGGAAGGTGCCGTGATCGAAGATCAGGGTCTCGGCTGGCGCTCCAAGCACGGCACCGGCTTCGGCGCCGACACCATCGGCGGTGGCCCGGAGGTGACCTGGACCCAGACCCCCACGAAGTGGAGCAACCTCTTCTTCGACAACCTGTTCAAGCACGAATGGGAGCTCGAGAAGAGCCCGGCCGGCGCCCTGCAGTGGGTCGCCAGGGACGTGGCTGCCGACGTGCCGGACGCCCACGATCCCTCGAAGAAGCATCGCCCGAAGATGCTGACCTCGGATCTCGCGCTGAAGGCCGACCCTGCCTATGAGAAGATCTCGCGCCACTTCTACGAGAATCCGGACGCGTTCGCCGACGCCTTCGCCCGCGCCTGGTTCAAGCTGACCCACCGCGACATGGGTCCGATCCAGCTCTACCGTGGCAAGCTGGTGCCGCAGGAAGAGCTGATCTGGCAGGACCGCATCCCGGCCCTCGATCACGCCGTGGTCGACGCGCAGGACGTCGCGGCGCTGAAGCAGAAGGTGCTCGCTTCCGGCCTCACCGTGCAGCAACTCGTCTCGACCGCCTGGGCCTCGGCCTCGACCTATCGCGGCTCTGACAAGCGCGGCGGTGCCAACGGCGCGCGCATCCGCCTCGCTCCGCAAAAGGACTGGAAGGTGAATGAGCCCGCACAGCTCGCGGGTGTGCTCGGCAAGCTCGAGGCAATCCAGGCCGAGTTCAACGGCTCGGCCTCCGGCGGCAAGAAGGTCTCGCTGGCGGACCTGATCGTGCTCGCCGGCGGCGCTGCCGTCGAAAAGGCTGCCAAGGATGCCGGGATCGACGTCACGGTGCCGTTCACGGCGGGCCGCATGGACGCTTCGCAGGAGCAGACCGACGTCGAGTCCTTCGAGCCCCTGGAGCCGCGCTCCGACGGGTTCCGCAACTTCCGCGAGGGCCCGCAGTTCATGGCGCCGGAAGAGGCTCTCGTGGATCGGGCGCAGCTCCTGCGTCTGTCCGCTCCGGAGCTGACGGTTCTGGTTGGCGGCCTGCGCGTGCTCGGTGCCAACGCCAACGGCTCCAAGGACGGCGTCTTCACGAGCCAGCCGGGCAAGCTGACGAACGACTTCTTCGTGAACCTGCTCGACATGGGCACGGAGTGGAGCCAGGCCGGTTCCGATACCGCGTTCGTCGGCAAGGACCGCAAGACGAAAGAGCAGAAGTGGACGGCAACGCGCGTCGACCTGATCTTCGGATCGCATTCCGTGCTGCGCGCACTGGCCGAGGTCTATGCGGGCTCCGATGCCAAGCAGAAGTTTGCCGACGACTTCGTGGCGGCTTGGACCAAGGTGATGAACGCCGACCGCTTCGACGTGGCGGCTTCGACGCTGACGTGAGGCTATGAAACAAGGGCGGCGCTCATCTCTGAGCGCCGCCCTTTTCGACGAAGAAGGCCGGAGCGGATGCTCCGGCCTTCTTCGTCTCGTTCGATGGCCTGGTGCCGGAGTGGCTCAGCGGCAGTACACGTCGCCGTAGGCGTCGCGGTAGGTGCCGTAGGGGCATTGCGGGGCGGTGGCCGCACCGCCGATGGCGCCGGCAGCGCCGCCGATGGCCGCACCGGCGAGCGCGCCGCTCGCACGGCCGGTGGCGAGACCGCCGACTGCTGCGCCGAGGCCTGCGCCGAGGGCGCCGCCGCCAACGGCGCGCTCGCCCGGCGTGTTGCAGGCGCCGACGGACAGCGCCAGGGTGGCGGCGAGCAGAGCCGCGGTGATCTTCTTCATGGTCGAATGACTCCCTTGTGCATCGGCCCGCCCGGCGTTTTCGCCGTGGCGTACCTGGAGACCGCGCGAGCGGCCTTCGGTGCAGGCACGTCACGCGATACGGTCAAGATTGGGGCGGGGGTCGCGGGGGACATGACATTTCGCGCGCGAGAGGCCATTTGAGGCGCAAGCTGTTGCGCAAACACACCGAACCCTTCGAGGATCTCATGCCGAACGCCACCCTGATCGTCCGCAAGGCCGCCGTCCGGCCCGAGCAGGTCGTGGACACGGTCGTGCTCGACCACGCCGCGCGGCAGGTCTCGACGGGCTCGCTCAGCGCTTCGGGCGGGACGGCTTTCGACCTCGCGCTGGCCAAACCCGCCGAGGTTCAGGACGGCGACGCCTTGCGCCTCGATGACGGCCGCCTCGTCGCGGTGAAGGCCGCCGAGGAGGCGCTGCTCGAGGTGCGCGCCGACAACATCGCCCGGCTCGTGCGTCTCGCCTGGCAACTCGGCGGCAACCACGTCCCGGCCGAGATCGGCGCCGACGTGCTCTACGTCCCCGCCAGCGCCGCCGAGCTGGTCCGCGGCTCCGGTTGCGCCGCGACTCCCGTTCAGCGTGCCTTCCGGCCGGAGAAGGAGGCGCACGACCACAGCACATGCGGGCACGATCACGCGCACGGGCATGACCATGCTCACGGCCCGTCCTGCGGCCACGATCACAGTCATGATCATCATCACCACGATCACGGGCATCACGGCCATCACGATCACTGATTGCAGCCGCCGATGACCCTGATCGCGCGAGACCTCCGCTTCTCCGTCGCCCCGATGATGGATTGGACGGACCGGCAGTGCCGGGCCTTCCACCGTGTCCTCTCGGCCCGCGCCCGGCTCTATACGGAGATGGTGACGACCGGCGCGGTGCTGCACGGCGACCGCGAGCGGCTGCTCGGATTTTCGGAAGCGGAGCACCCAGTGGCGCTGCAGCTCGGCGGCTCCGACCCCGTCGCGCTCGCTGCCTCCGCGAGGATCGGCGCCGATCTCGGCTATGACGAGATCAACCTCAATGTCGGTTGCCCCTCCGACCGTGTGCAGGAGGGCAGATTCGGCGCCTGCCTGATGCGCGAGCCGGGCCTCGTCGGCGTTTGCGTCGCGGCGATGAAGGCGGCGGTCTCGGTGCCGGTCACCGTGAAATGCCGCATCGGCGTCGACGACCAGGACCCGGAAGCGGCCCTCGACGCCCTCGTCGCGGCGGTGAAGGGCACCGGCGTCGACGGCCTCGTCGTGCATGCCCGCAAGGCCTGGCTGAAGGGCCTGTCGCCGAAAGAGAATCGCGACGTCCCGCCCCTCGATTACGGCCGTGTTGTCCGCCTGAAGGCAGCCCATCCCGAGTTGCCGATCGCCATCAATGGCGGGATCACG
This sequence comes from Methylobacterium brachythecii, assembly GCF_014196345.1. Classification (GTDB taxonomy): domain Bacteria; phylum Pseudomonadota; class Alphaproteobacteria; order Rhizobiales; family Beijerinckiaceae; genus Methylobacterium; species Methylobacterium brachythecii. The sequence continues at coordinate 553,942 of NZ_JACIDN010000001.1, forward strand.
GACATCCGGCAGTCTGTCAAACTCGTGGATCAGGTCGACGGCGTGATGATCGGGCGCGCTGCCTATACCGATCCGGCCATCCTGCTTGACGTCGACCCGCTGCTCTTCGACGAATCGGCCCCGGCTGCGGACCCGTTCGAGGCGATCGATCTCTTCGCGCCGACGATCGCACAGGGCCTGGAAGGCGGATTGCGGCTCCACGCCTTCACCCGGCACATGCTTGGCTTGTTCAACGGACGCCCCGGCGCCCGCGCCTTCCGACGGCACCTCGCCACGGCGGGCATGGCACCCGATGCCGGCCTCGCGACTCTGCGCGAGGCGGTCGGCAAGGTCTCGCGGGACTGGCAGCCGCTGCCGGCCGGGCAAGCGGCCTGATTGTATACTCTGGCCTGTCGCCGCCGCACCACGATGCACCGCGATACAACCAGAGCGTATTGACCATCCGGCCGCTTTACGGCTTAGCTTGAGCCCGACGGTTCCCCTCGGGGATCAAAAGGGAACGCGGTGAGGGGCTTTGACCCTGATGCCGCGGCTGCCCCCGCAACTGTAAGCGGCGAGCCTTCCACCACCGATGTCACTGAGGTTCCTCGCCTCGGGAAGACGGATGGACGGCAACGACCCGCGAGCCAGGAGACCTGCCGTCAGTCGTGGTCACACGCGAAACGCGTCGGGCGGGGTGCTCCGGCGGGTGTCGAGCCGCTGGGCCATGCCCGGCGCCGAGACTTCGTTCGCGGTGACGTGCCACTGCCGTTGCCCGAGGTCTCGTGTCCCGTCTGTCGTTTGGTTCCGTTGCGCTCCCCGTATTCGCTCTCTTCGCTTTCACCCTGACGGCCGCCGCCGAGGAGGCGCAGCTCGACGAAATCGCCGTCGCCGCTGAGAGCACGAGCGGCCAGGCTGCCGGGCCGTTCGCGAGCGCCGGCTACGTGAACGGGCTCACGGGCACCGGCGGCGCGCTCCGCGTGGTAGATGCGGCCAGTGCCGGCACGATCACCGGAGCGCAGCTCAACAGCCGTCCGGTCACGCGGGCCGGCGAGGTGCTGGAAGCGGTGCCGGGCCTGATCGTCACCCAGCATTCCGGAGAGGGCAAAGCCAACCAGTTCTTCCTGCGCGGGTTCAACCTCGACCACGGCACCGACATCGCGATCGATGTCGATGGCATGCCGGTCAACATGCGCACCAACGCCCATGCCCAGGGCTATGCCGACATCAACTTCCTGATCCCCGAACTCGTCGGCGCGGTGGAATTCCACAAGGGCCCGTACTTCGCCCGCGACGGGGACTTCGCCTCGGCCGGCTCGGTGCGGATCGACTACCTCGACAGCGTCGAGAAGAACCTCGCGCAGCTGTCGCTGGGCAGTTTCGGCTACAAGCGCGCGCTGTCGATCGCCTCGACTCCCCTCGGCGAGGGCCGCCTGCTCGTTGCCGGCGAGGCTCAGACCTATGACGGGCCTTGGGACGTGCCCGACCGGCTGGGCAAGCTCAACGGCGTCATCCGCTACAGCCAGGGTACGCAAGCCGACGGCTTCTCGCTCACCGGCATGGCCTATTGGGCCAAATGGAACGCCACCAACCAGATCCCCGAGCGCGCCGTCTCCGAGGGCATCATCGGCCGCTACGGCACGCTCAACCCGACCGATGGCGGTAATAGCGGCCGCTTCTCGCTCTCCGGCCGCTGGAGCCAGACCGACGAGACCGGGATCACCAGGGCCTCGGCCTACGTGATCCGCTATCAGATGAACCTGTTCAACGACTTCACCTATTTCCTGAACGACCCGATCAACGGCGACCAGTTCCACCAGCGCGATCAGCGCATCCTCGGCGGCGGCGAGGTCGCGCACATCTTTCAGGGCAGCCTGTTCGGGTTGTCGATGGAGAACGAGATCGGCGTCCAGACCCGGACCGACAGCATCCGGGTCGGCCTGTTCAACACGGCGAGCCGGCAATACCTCTCCACCGTCCTCGACGACCGCGTGCTGGAAGCCAGCGCCGCCTTCTATTTCGAGAACCGGGTGAAGTGGACCGACTGGCTGCGCACCAGCATCGGCTTCCGGGCGGACGGCTACTATGCTGACGTGGTCTCCGACACGCCCGCCAATTCCGGCAAGGCGCGGGACGGCATCGTCAACCCGAAGCTCGGTCTCGTGCTGGGTCCATGGTTCGATACCGAGATCTTTGTGAATTACGGCGGCGGCTTCCACTCAAACGACGCGCGTGGTGTGACTGCGACGGTCGATCCGCAGAGCCCGCTCTTCACGCTGAACCGTTCGCCTTTCCTGGTGCCCTCCACAGGCTACGAGGTCGGCATCCGCAACCGCTCCATCGCCGGGCTGGAGACCTCCCTGTCGCTGTTTCGTCTCGACTTCGCCTCTGAGAACCTGTTCGCGGGCGATACCGGGACCACGGAGCCGAGCCGTCCGACCCGGCGCATCGGCGTCGAGTGGACCAACCGCTACGCCGTCACCTCCTGGCTGTCGCTCGAAGGCGACCTGACCATCACCAATGCCCGCTTCACCGATGCCGATCCGGTAGGCAACCGCGTGCCGGAGGCGCCGACCACCATCGCTTCGGCCGGCTTCACGCTGGGGCAGGGGCTCGGCTGGTTCGGCTCGATGCGTCTGCGCTATTTCGGCCCGCGTCCGCTGATCGAGGACAATTCGGTGCGCTCGAAGCCGACCGCGCTCGTCAATGGCCGCGTCGGATACAATTTCGACAACGGCATGAGCCTGGCGCTCGACGTGCTCAACCTGACCAACGCCAAGGCCGACCAGATCACCTATTTCTACGAGTCGCGCCTGCCCGGAGAGCCGGTCGCCGGGATCGCCGACAAGCACTTCCATCCCGTTGAGCCCACTGCGGTCCGGCTGACGCTGGCGGGGCGGTTCTAAGCTGCTCGGGCCTCAGCGCCCGTAGCAGCTCACGAATTCACGATACACCCAGCCGATCGGCTGGTCGCCGAGTTCGACGTCGCCGACATAGACCCAGGCCTTGCCGTTGATCTGCTGGCGCTCGAGGACGCTGACGCGCTGGCCGTTGGCGAGCGTGCCGACGACACGCCCGTTCGGCGTTGTCCGCACGTTGAGCGGCGTGCCGGTGGGATCGGTGACTCGGCACTCCGCCGCCTGTGCGCCCGCTGCCGCCAGCAGGCCGATCGCCGAGAACCCCCACATCCGCATCGCTGTCTCCTCTGCCCCGAGTCGGTCGGCAAAAGCGTAGCAGTCAAGCTGTGTTCGGCGAAGGGCAGGTGTTCGCCGAGGCTTCGTCCACACCCAACAAGAGCTGTAACACAGTCTTTGATGAGCCGGATAAGTATGCGTTGGCAAAGGATTCGTTGCAAGTAAATCACAGAGCAAACCAAGTCTAAATATGACGAGATTATGACTAAGCGGCCAACGTGATTCTCGCTTAACCGCAGCGAAGACGACCTGTCCCGGTGGTCGAGGGGAATCCGACAATGCTCTTTAAACATAGCGTATCGATGGCGGCGATCCTCGCAGGCACTATCGGGGTCGCGCACGCGCAGACCGCCAACGTCACGCCCGCCAACGTGAACGTCCTGAACCTGCTCTCGCCCTTCCTGGCCCTCAACGGCAATCAGGTCGGCCAGCAGACGCTTCAGCAGAACCTTGCCTTGGGCCTCGCCGACAACCAGGCCGCCAACACGGCCCGCCAGCAGCTCGCCATCAGCGACAAGACGCTGGCCGGCAGCATTTTCAACGGCGCGATCGCGACGATCACCCTCGCAGATGGCACGAAGGTCAATCTCGGCCCGGGCGACAACCTTGCCGGCGGCCTTCCGCTGCAGCAGGCGCAGAGCGCCGGCGGCCTGCAGCCGCTCCAGCCGTCGGGCGGCTACGGCCTGCGCCTCGGCCCGATCTACCAGACCGGCATCCGCGCCAGCAGCCTGACCTCCGGCCCGCTGACGAAGACCTTCACCCTGCTGAATAATGCCTATTCGGTGATGAGCGCCGATCTCGGCGTTGCGAAGAACTACTTCGCCAACGGCGCCGCCACGAATCCGAGCACCACGCCTCCCGGTTACGTGCCCGTCCCGGCCGTGGCTCCGGCCGGCTACACGCTGCCGACCGCACCCTACACGATCCCCGCCGGCTCGGCTGGCGCCGGCACGACCGGCACGCTGCCGAACACCCGGGACAGCGTCCTCGACATCGCCTACGGTGTGAAGAACACCGGCGCCGGCCAGGACGTCTACGGCTCCTCGCGGCCGGTTCAGGTAACTCCGAGCAGCTACAACATCTTCGACCCGACCGCGCTGAACGGGCTTGCCACCAATCCGTCCTTCCCGAGCGGCCACACGCAATACGCTTTCACCGACAGCTACCTGCTCGGCATGCTGGTGCCGCAGCAGTTCCAGTCCATGATGGCGCGTGCCGCGGAATACGGCGACAGCCGCATCGTGCTGGGCGTGCACTACCCGCTCGACATCATCGCCTCGCGTTCGTTCGCGGCCTACGACATCGCCCAGGCCCTCACGAACCCGCTCTACGTCAACAACGCCGCGACGACCGGCACGGCGATCAACCTGCCGAGCCTGTTCACGGCGGCCCAGGGTGAGCTGCAGAGCTACATCTCGGCGCAGTGCGGCAACACCGTCGCGGCTTGCGCGACCTCTTCCGCGAACACCGCCGGCAGCCCCTACGCGGCCTCCGCCGCCAACCAGGCGCTCTACCAGCAGCGTCTGACCTACGGCCTGCCGACCCTGACCTTCGCTCAGGCTCCGCGTGAAGCCGCCCCGACCGGCGGTCCCGACGCCTCGATCCTGCTCTCGACGCTCTACGGCGGCAGCACGGCCGCCGCCAAGACGATCGCCCCGACCGGCGGCATCTACGGCAACCTCTCGACCGACACGATCAACCAGATCATCGTCAACACCGAGACCAACGCGCTCGCTGCCTTCTACGGCACGTCGCTGAGCTACTGGAGCCGCCTCGACCTGTATTCGGCCGCCGGCTACTTCGACAACGTCACCGGTCGCCTCGACCTCGCCACCACTGATCGCGTGACCCGCGACGTGGCGATCGGCAATGGCGGCTCGCTGTTTGCCAACGGCACCATCACCGGTGTGGCGATCGTGCAGACCGGCGCGACCCTCGGCGGTTCGGGCACGGTCGGCGGGATCGCCGCTCAGTCGGGTTCGACGGTGGCTCCTGGCAACTCGATCGGCACGTTGAATGTCGCCGGCAACGTCGCCTTCGCGGCAGGCTCGACCTATCAGGTCGAGGCGAACGCGGCCGGCCAGTCCGACAAGATCGCGGCCACGGGCACGACGACGCTCCAGGGCGGCACCGTGCAGGTGCTGGCGGCGGCCGGCGCCTACAATCCGCGTACCCAGTACGCGATCCTGACCTCGGCCGGCGGTGTCGGCGGCCAGTTCGCGGGCGTGACCTCGAACCTCGCCTTCCTCACCGCCACGCTGCGCTACCAGCCGACCGAAGTCGACCTGACGCTCACCCGCAACGACGTCGCCTTCGCCACGGTGGCGTTGAACCGCAACCAGGCCGCTGCCGCCAACGGCGTCCAGAGCGCGGGTCCGAACTCCGGCGTCTACGGCCGCACCGTCGGCCTGACGACGGCCGAGGCCCAGGGCGCGTTCCAGGCTCTGTCGGGCGACATCCACGCGAGCGCGTCGGGCGCGGCCTTCGAGACCGCCTTCTTCGTGCGTGAGGCGATCCTCGACCGCCTGCGCAACGGCGGCACGGCGGAGGGCGCCGATTACGGCTCGCTGCCGGCGACCTACACCGCCGACCTGCCCGGTCGTCGGGTGGCCCCGACCATGGTGCCGGCCCGCGTGCTCGATCCGCGCGTGTTCGGTGTCTGGGCACAGGGCTTCGGCGGCTTCGGCCATGCCGACACCGACGGCAACGCCGCCGGCGTCAACAGCTCGACGGCAGGCTTCGTGGCCGGTGCCGACGTGCGCTTCGAGAATGGCTTCCGCATCGGCGTGGCCGGCGGCTACACCCGCACCAATCTCGACACCGCGGCCCGCACCCAGTCGGCCCAGATCGAGAGCGGCTTCGGCGCCATCTACGGCGGCACCGAGTTCGGTCCGATCGCGCTGCGCCTTGGCGCGGTCTATTCCGGCAACGACTCGCGGACCCGCCGCTCGGTGGTGTTCCCGGGCGTCGGCGACAACGACACCGCCCATTACGGCGGCTCGACCACGCAGGGCTTCGGCGAGATCGGCTACCGCATCCCGTTCGGCAACGCGGCTCCGGTCGGCCTGATCACCAAGGGTGCGGCGCCGGCTGCCGCCTTCGCGACGAGCTACATCGAGCCCTTCGTCGGGGGTGCCTACGTGAACGTGAACACCGACCGCTTCACCGAGACCGGCGGCATCACGGCGCTTCGCGGCTTCTCGCACGACAACGACATCGGCACGGCCACGGTGGGCGTGCGGGCTCAGACCACGTTCGACCTCGGCCTCGGCGCCCCGGTCACGGCCCACGGCCTCGTCGGCTACCGCCGGGCCTTCGGCGACGTGGTTCCGACCGCGCTGCTCGCCTTCCAGACCGGATCGAGCTTCGTGACGGCGGGTCTCCCGATCGACCGCGACGCGCTGGTGGCCAATGCCGGCCTCGACCTGCGCATCTCGGCCAACGCCACGATCGGCGTCGCGTATACCGGTCAGATGGGCAGCCGCGCCGAAAACCACGCCGCAAAGGGCAACTTCACCATCCGCTGGTGAGCTCTTGAGACTGACGAAACGAAGGGGCGCCCCCGAAAGGTGGCGCCCCCTTTTTCTTGTCCTCACGACAACCTGATCACCCCATCGCGCGTCGTCCTGAAGGTCGACACCAGTGACGGAGGAGGGCCGCCTACTTCTCGTATTTGATGTAGGCGAAGCGCGGGTCTTCCGGCGTGCCGGAGAGAGGGCTGCCCTCTTCCAGGCCGGGCTGCCACATCACGACCTCCTCGATCTTCTTCGCCAGGGCGAAGTCCGAAGCGGTGATGCCCTTGGCTGCGTGATTCATCAGCCGGACCTCGACCCAAGCATAGGAGGCGGTGATGTCGGGATGGTGGAACGCGGCCTCGGCGAGGTGGCCGACGGTGTTGATGATCATCAACGTGCCCTTCCAGCCCGCCGTCTTGTAGGTCCGCCGGATCCAGCCATCCTCCAGCCGCCACGTCGGCAGCTCGGTCTTGAGCCGCTCCTCGACCTGGGCCTCGTCGAAGACCGTCGCCTTGGCCATCCTCGTCACTCCTCGAGTTTCGCTCCGTGTCGGCGTGAGACTGCGCCGAGTCCGGTGGTGGCACAACCACCGTGGAGATCCGGCATTTGCCGCAGGGTGAACTGGCCTCGGGCTGTGGACGCCACAAGGCCGAAACCCTATTGGAAACTCAAGAGATTGCGCCCGGCACGCCGCCGGGTGGTCGATCCTGGAAGGTTCAGGGAGAAGGCGCCCATGCTGTCACGGCGCGGACTGCTCGCGACGGCGGCCTTGTGGCCGCTTCCGGCGATCCTGCCCGCTCGCGCGGCGGCCGACGTGATCAAGCTCGGCGTGCTTCCCTTCGGCACGGCCTCCTGGGAGGCGGCCGTCATCAAGGCGCGCCGGCTCGACGAGGCGAACGGCTTCACGCTGGAGCTGGTCAAGCTCGCAGGCAACGACGCGGCACGCATCGCCTTCCAGGGTAACCAGCTCGACACCATCATCGGCGACCTGATCTGGGCGGCCCGTCTGCGCAGCGAGGGGCGCAACGTGAAGTTCCTGCCCTATTCCACCACCGAGGGCGCGGTGATGGTGCCGGGCGACAGCCCGATCAAGGGCCTCAAGGACCTCTCGGGCAAGCGGCTCGGCGTGGCGGGGGGCGCCCTCGACAAGAGCTGGGTGCTGTTGAAGGCGCAGGGGCGCGAAACCGGGGACATCGACCTCGAACGCAACGCCCAGCTCGCCTTCGGCGCGCCGCCGCTGCTGGCGCAGAAGCTCGAGACCGGCGAGCTCGATGCGGCTCTGCTCTACTGGCAGTTCTGCGCGCGGCTCGAGGCCAAGGGGTTCAGGCGCCTGATCAGCGCCGACGACGTCATGCGGGCCTTCGGCGCCAAGGGTGCCGTGTCGCTGATCGGCTACCTGTTCGAGGGAGAGACCGTCGACCAGCGCCCCGAGGCAGTGAAGGGTTTTGCCCGCGCCTCGCGCACGGCGAAAGACATCCTCGCCAACGAGCCCGAGGCCTGGAACGCAGTCCGGCCGCTGATGGCCGCGGAGGACGACGCGACCTTCGCCGTGCTCAAGCGTGACTTCCTCGCCGGCGTGCCGCGCCGAACCGTCGAGGCCGAACGAGCCGACGGCGAGCAGATCTACACGACCCTGGTGCGCGCCGGCGGCGAGCAGCTCGTCGGCACCGGCAAGACCCTGCCGCCGAACCTCTATCTCGACGCGACGGGCAAGGGGTGAGTTCGTGACCTCACGCCTCGTCCGGAGCCGCTGACGCGCAGATGGCCCTTCTCGCGCGTCTCGCCTCGCTCGTCGTTCTGCTGGTGCTGTGGCAGGCGGTCTCCGTCTACGCGGACGTCCGCACGCTGCCGGCCCCAAGCGCGGTGCTCGCCTTCGTCATCCGCGAGGCAGAGAAGGGGGATCTGTTCTCCAACGTCGGCATCACCCTGCTGCGCGTGGCGATCTCCTTCGTCATCGCCATGAGCCTCGGCGGGTTGCTCGGTATCGTGCTCGGCCGCTCGAAATGGGCCGACCAGATCCTCGACACGCCGTTGCTCGTCATCCTCAACACGCCGGCCTTGGTGATCACCGTGCTCGCCTATGTCTGGCTCGGGTTGACCGAGACCGCGGCGATCGTCGCGGTGGCGCTGAACAAGCTGCCGAACGTCGCGGTGATCATGCGCGAGGGCGCCCGCGGTCTCGATCCGGGCCTGGAGGAGATGGCGGCGAGCTACCGTTTCGACCGGCGGACCTGGATCGGCAACGTCCTGGTGCCGCAGCTCCAGCCCTTCGTGATCGCGGCGGCGCGCTCGGGCATCTCGCTCGCCTGGAAGATCGTGCTGGTGGTGGAGCTGATCGGCCGGCCGAACGGCGTCGGCTTTGCCATCAACTACTATTTCCAGCTCTTCGACGTCACGGCGGTGATCGGCTACAGCCTCGTGTTCATGACCGTGATGCTCGCGCTCGACACCCTAATCCTCCAGCCGATCGACGCCCATGTCCGCCGCTGGCGCTGAGATCGCCCGGGTGACGGCCGAGGTGAGCGAGCCGCTGCTGCGCGTCGCCATCGCGAAGAAGGTCTATCGCCGCGCCGGCACCGAGCCGGTGGAGGCGGTGCGCGACCTCGCCTTCGAGGTCGGCCCGCGGGAGATCACCTGCCTGATCGGACCCTCGGGCGCCGGCAAGACCACGACCTTGCGCATCCTGCTCGGCCTCGATGCCGACTACGAGGGCTCGGTCGCGCCCGATCCGGCCGAGGCCGGCATCGCCATGGTGTTTCAGGATCCCCGGCTGCTGCCCTGGCGCACGGTCGAGCAGAACGTGCGGCTCGCCCTGCCACGGGCGAACCGCGACAAGAACCTCGACGAGCTGTTCGAGGCCCTCGGCCTGGCGCCGTGGCGCTCGCGTTATCCGGGCGCGCTCTCGCTCGGCATGCAGCGCCGCGTCTCGCTGGCCCGCGCGCTCGCGCAGGAACCGCGCATCCTGGTGCTCGACGAGCCCTTCGTGTCGCTCGACGACGCGGCGGCGGCGGGCTTGCGCGGGCTCGTCGTCGCGGCGGTGGCGCGGTTCGGCACGAGCGTGCTGATGGTCACGCACAACGTCGACGAGGCCATCGAGATCGCCGACCGGCTGCTGCTGCTCTCCGGCCGGCCGGCAAGCCTCGTCGCCGCGATCCCCCTCGACACGCCGCGAGCGCAACGAACCCGCGGCTGGGCCGAGACCACGCGGCGCGGGCTGGCGCAACGCTATCCGAGCGTCATCGCGGACTGATCCTCCACGGCTACGCCGCCTTCGCCGGCCGCGCGAGCCGCACCGACGTCACCACACCCACCGCGAAGATCACTGCGGCACACACGGCCAGCGCGGGGAACTGTCCGAGGTGCTCCAGCGTGAAGCCGAAGATCGCGACGCTCATGGCTTGCCCGCAGAAATACGAGAAGGCGTGAAGCGCCACCGCCGAGGCGCGCGCCGTCGGCGACAGCTCGGTCACCTGCACCTGGTAGGTGTTGTGCAGCATGTAGAAGCCGAGGCCGAGCCCGACGAAGGCGGCGCAATCGACCGGCCAGTTGCCCGCGAGCCCGACAATCAGCAGCGCGACGGCGCAGATGGCACCCCCGACGATCAGCATCCGGTAGATGCCGAGGAAGCGCAGCAGCAACGGCACCAGCAACGAGTAGAGCAGGCCTCCCACCGCGAAGCCGGCAAGCACCAGCCCGGCCTCGCGCGGGCCGCCCTCGCCGCGCGCGCTCAGCAACGGCGCGATGTAGGGCAGCACGCCGAAGATCGCGATGCCCTCGACGAAGACCGCCGAGAACAGCAGCTGCGCCCGGGGATTTGCAATGAGCGAACCGTAGCGCGCGATGGCTTGGCCGACCTCGATCGGCCTCGGGGGCGCCTGCTTGCCCTTGTCGAAGCCGAACAGGGTGGTGGCGCAGCCCAAAGCCGCGACGACGCCGGTGGCGGCGAAGACGCCGCGCCAGCCGACGAAGGCCTCGATCAACCCGGCGAAGGTCGAGCCGAGCAACTGGCCGAGGATCACCGCGACGAGAAAGCGGCTGATCGCCACCTGTCGCTGGCCCAGCGGCACCCGGTCCCCGAGCATCGCGAGCGAGAGCGGAATGCAGCCGCCGGCCGCGGCGCCCGCAACCATGCGCAGCACGAAGAGCAGGTCGAGATTGGGCACGGCCGCGCAGCCGGTCAGGGCGATGGTCAGGGCGGCGAGGCAGGCGACGAGCACCCGCTCCTTGCCCAGGGCATCGCCCACCGGTCCGAGGATCGGTTGGATCAGCGCATAGGGCAGCGCGAAGGCGGTCGAGAGCAAGGCAACGGTGTGCGGGTCGCTCTCGAGGTCGTGTGCGAGCACGCCGACGAGCGGCTCGGCCGACCGCAGGGCGAAGCTGCTGGCGAAACCCGCGGCCGCGAGGACGAGGACCAACCGGGAATGGGACGAGGGATGCGGTCCGGCCGCCCCGGCCGAGTCGACCCCGGAGGTCACGCGACGAAGTCCGTCATGGGAACGGGCCTACTCTGCGGCCTGGCGCGTGGTCTCGCGGAACGGGTGGGCCGGGTAGGTGCCGATGATCCTGAGTTCGCGCGAGAAATAACGCAGCTCGTCCAGGGCGCGCACGAGCGCCGGATCGTTCGGATGGCCGTCCACTTCGGCGTAGAATTGCGTGGCGGTGAACCGCCCTTCGACCATGTAGCTTTCGAGCTTCGTCATGTTGACGCCGTTGGTGGCGAATCCCCCCAGCGCCTTGTAGAGCGCGGCTGGAATATTACGCACCCGAAAAACGAAGCTCGTCACACTTTCCACGCCACTCGGCATGCCCGGTCCGGCCTCTGGCGAGAACACCACGAAGCGCGTGGTGTTGTGGGCCTCGTCCTCGACGTCCGTCTCCAGGATCTCCAGACCGTAGACGTCGGCCGCCAAAGCCGGAGCGAGCGCCGCGCGGGTCGGGTCGCGCACTTCCGCCAGCTCGCGCGCCGCGCCGGCGGTATCGCCGGCGACGACCGCCTTGAGCCCGAGCCGGCGAATGACGCGGCGGCACTGGCCGAGCGCGTGGATGTGGCTGTGCACGCTCCGCAGGTCTTCGATCCGCACGCCAGGCATCGCCATGAGCTGGAAATGGATCGGCAGGAAGTGCTCGGCGATGATGTGAAGCGGCGAGGACGGCAGCAGGTGGTGGATGTCGGCGACGCGTCCGGCGATCGAGTTCTCGATCGGGATCATCGCGAGCGCCGCCCGCCCCTCGTTCACCGCCGCGAAGGCGTCCTCGAAGGTGGCGCAAGGGAGCGAGGACCAGTCGGGATAGGCCTGCGCGCACATGATGTGCGAGTTGGCGCCGGGTTCGCCCTGATAGGCGATGGTCTTGTCGGTCATCGGCCGTACTTTCTTTGGCTCGTCCTCGACCGAGGACGGTCGAGGACGTCCGCTGCACGATCAGCGGCGCGCATTCGCGCTTGTCGACGGCCGATCGCAGGAGAGCCCATGGTCTTCGGTCGTCGGGATGTCAGTTGAGGCGCCGACGCGTCAGCAGAGTGCGGGCGCGGTCGAGGTCGGCCTGGGTGTCGACGCCGAGGGGCAGGTCGTCGACGATCATCGCATCGATGCGCATGCCGGATTCGAGCGCGCGTAGCTGCTCCAGCTTCTCGCGCCGTTCGAGCTCCCCCTGTGGCAGCGAGACGAAGCGGGTCAGGGCCGTGCGGCGATAGGCGTAGAGGCCGATATGGTGGAAGAGCGGGCCGTCGCCCCAAGGCGCCCGGCCGCGCGTGAAATAGAGCGCGTGCAGGCGGCCCGGGCCGACATTGTGACCGACGAGCTTCACGACGTTCGGATTGTCCGCTTCGTCCGGATCGGTGATCAGCGCGCAGAGCGTCGCGATGTCGACCGTACGGTCGGTCAACGGCGGCAACACCGCGCCGATCACGGAGGGATCGATGGTCGGCAGGTCGCCCTGGACGTTGACCACCACGTCGTGCCGGCCCTCCGGGTCGACGATCTCCAGGGCTTCCGCGAGGCGATCCGAGCCGCTGGCATGGTCGACGCGGGTCATCACGGCGAGGCCGCCCTGTGCTTCGATGACGGCAGCGATGTCGGGCGTGTCGGTGGCGACCACGACCGGGCCGATGCCGGCCTCCATGGCGCGACGCCAGACATGCACGATCATGGGCTCGCCGGCGATCTCGGCCAACGGCTTGTTCGGCAGGCGCGTGGCGGCAAGGCGGGCGGGAATCAGGACGAGAGGGTCGGACATGGTTGGGGCCGGAATGCGGGCTCGTCGTGCGCGGGAGGCCGGTGCTTAACAGCGGCGGCGGCCCTTGTCATGGAAGCGCTGCGCCGTCGGGCGCGCTCTCGAGGCAACGACCCCCTGCCAAAACCGCGTGATCCGCGCACCCGCGACGCGCGCGGCCATTGTCAGGAACGGGGGCTTGCGGCTAAGCACCTTCGAAATCCTCCAAAGTCCGGCGATGCGTCCGCCGGTCCCTCGATAGGCCGGGTTTCAGAGCCCTGCGCGCGGAGCTGGTGAGAATGGACTCCTTCGAGATCAACAAGGTCGCGGGCGCGGTGCTCGGGACCCTGCTGTTCGCCTTCGGGACGGGCTTTCTCGCCGAACTGATCTACACGCCCAAGCCCGCCGGGACCGCGGGCTACGCCCTGCCGGGCGGCGGCAAGGAAGGCGGCGAGCACGGCGCCCCTCCGGCCGGCGGCGGCGAGGCGGCGGCCGCCTCGGACTCGATCGCGACCCGTCTCGCCAGCGCCGACGCCGAAAAGGGCAAGGGCGGCACCAAGGCCTGCCAGGCCTGCCACAGCTTCGAGAAGGGCGGCCCCAACAAGATGGGCCCGGATCTCTGGGAGGTCGTCGGCCGCAAGAAGGGCTCGCATGAGGGCTTCGGCTATTCCGATGCGATGAAGACCAAGGGCGGCGACTGGAGCTACGAGGACCTCGACCACTTCCTGACCAAGCCCGGCGAGTACGTGAAGGGCACCAAGATGGCCTTCCAGGGCATCTCCTCGCCGGCCGACCGCGCCAACGTCATCGCCTACCTGCACACCCTCGCCGACAGCCCGAAGCCGCTCCCGGCCGCGGACAAGAAGGACGACGCGAAGAAGGACGCGGCCAAGCCCGCCGAAGGCGAGAAGAAGGCCGAGGGTGACAAAAAGCCCGACGCGAAGGCGGCAGAGGGCGAGAAGAAGTCCGACGCCAAGCCTGCCGACAAGCCGGCGGATGCCAAGAAACCTGCAGATGCCAAACCTGCGGATGCGAAACCGGCCGACAAGCCTGCCGAGCCGGAGAAGAAGGCAGACGAGGCCAAGCCGGCCAACAAGCCTGCCGAAGGCGAGAAGAAGGCGGATGACGCCAAGCCGGCAGACTCCAAGCCTGCGGAGGCCAAGCCTGCAGACAAGCCGGCCGAGCCGAAGCCTGCGGACGACAAGCCGGCTCAGCAGTAAGCCGCCACGCGGCCGGCCCAGTCCCAGGTCGACCCTGCGCGCACGCGTCGGGTTGGCCTCGGGCCGGCGTCCGTCCTAGAACGGCGCCCGACCCCCGCGGCCTGAAGGCTGCGAGAGACCGGGAGACCGCTCGACCGTGACAGCACCCGCCGTGATCGGACGCCGTAGCTTCCTCGCCGGAGCCATGGCCGTCGCCGCCGCCCGCAACGCCGCAGCGCAGGGAGGTGCGGCTCAGGTATCGGCCCAAGTTTCCGCCCAAGAGGCGCCCGGCACGTGGCGCCACGCGCTGACGCTGCTCGGCGATCCGAAATACCCAGCCGATTTCAAGCATTTCGAGTATGCCGATCCCGCCGCGCCTAAGGGCGGCCTCGTGCGGCTCGGGGCGCAAGGCGGCTTCGACAACCTCAATTTCATCGTCAACGGCCTGAAGGGCGACATCGAGGGCGGGATCACCCAGATCTACGACTCGCTCATGGAGGATTCGGGCGACGAGCCGTTCTCCTCCTACGGCCTGATCGCCGAGGGCGTTCGCATCGGCGAAGACGGCAAGTCCGTCACCTATCGGCTGCGGCCGGAGGCCAAGTGGCATGACGGCCAGCCGATCGGGCCGGACGATGTGATCTGGTCTTTCGACACGCTGAAGGCCAACAGCCCGTTCTACGCCGCCTATTATCAGAGCGTCTCGAAGGCGGAGAAGACGGGCGAGCGCGAGGTCACGTTCCGTTTCGACGAGGCCGGCAACCGCGAGCTGCCGCAGGTCCTCGGCCAGATGCAGGTGCTCCCGAAGCACTGGTGGACCGGCAAGGACGCGACCGGAAAGGCGCGCGACGCGACGCAGACCACCCTGGAGATCCCGCTCGGCTCCGGTCCATACAAGCTCGCCAAGATCGATGCCGGCCGCAGCGCCGTCTACGAGCGCGTCGCCGATTATTGGGCCAAGGACGTGGCCGTGAATGTCGGGCGCAACAACTTCCAGACCGTGCGCTTCGAGTATTTTCGCGATGGGTCGGTGCTGCTCGAAGCCCTGAAGGGCGACCTCTACGACTTCCGCACCGAGAACATCGCCCGCAACTGGGCCACCGCCTACGACGACTTCCCGGCCGTGAAGGAAGGCCGGCTGGTCAAGGAGGAGTTCCCGAGCCGTGGCACCGGCATCATGCAGGCCTTCGTGTTCAACCTGCGCAAGGACAAGTTCAAGGACGAGCGCGTCCGCCGGGCCTTCAACCTCGTCATGAACTTCGAGGAGATGAACCGGCAGCTCTTCTACGGGCTCTACAAGCGGATCGATTCCTTCTTCTTCGGCTCCGAGCTGGCCTCCTCGCAGGGGCTGCCGGAGGGCAAGGAGAAGGAGCTGCTGGAGGGCCTGAAGGACAAGGTTCCGGCGAGCGTCTTCACCGAGCGCTACAAGAACCCCGTCAACGACAACCCGGAGGCCGTGCGTGCCAACCTGCGCGAGGCCGTGAAGCTACTGCGTGAGGCCGGCTACGAGCTCAAGGGCGGCCAGATGGTCGACAAGACCGGCACGCCGCTCACCGTCGAGTTCCTGGAATTCCAGAACGTCTTCGAGCGGGTGATCCTGCCCTTCGCCGCCCAGCTCAAGCTCATCGGCATCCAGAGCTCGATCCGGGTGATCGACCAGGCGCAGTACCAGAACCGGATGCGCAACTACGAGTTCGACATCACCACTTCGAACTGGCCGGAATCGCTCTCGCCCGGCAACGAGCAACGCGAGTTCTGGGGATCTGCGGCGGCCGACAAGCCGGGCACGCGCAACATCGCCGGCATCAAGGACCCCGCGATCGACGCACTGATCGAGACGGTGATCTACTCCACCGACCGCGAGAGTCAGGTCGCGGCGACGCATGCCCTCGACCGGGTGCTGCTCTCGCACAACTACGTGCTGCCGCAATGGTCGTCGCCGACCACGCGCACGATCCACTGGAACCGCTTCTCGCGGCCGAAGCTGCTGCCGAAATATCGGGGATCGGGCTTCCCGGCGACCTGGTGGTACGACGAGGCGCTCGCCGCCAAGACGGGGGCGCCGCGTTGAGCCAAGATCCCGCCTCCGTCATTGCGAGCGAAGCGCGGCAATCCAGGGCCGACGGGCCGCCGTCGCGGGTGGGGTACTGGATCGCTTCGCCTCCAGCTCGCAATGACGCGGAGGGGCAGCCGAGCCGTCGCGACCTCGTGATCGGCGCCGGAGCGCTCGCTGCAGGCTCGCTGCTACCGCCCCGTGCCCGAGCCGCCGACGCTCGCGTCACCCACGGCCTGTCGAGCTTCGGCGAGCTGAAATATCCCGCCGACTTTCCGTATTTCGACTACGTGAACCCCGCGGCTCCACGTGGCGGCAGCTTCTCCGCGCAGCTCACGCAGTCCTACGGCAACCAAGCCTTCGACACGTTCGACACGCTCAACATCTACGTCTTCCGCGGCAACGGCGCCGCAGGCATGAACCTGACCTTCGACACCCTGATGGTCCGCGCCCTCGACGAGCCGGATGCGCTCTACGGGCTCGTGGCGCGGGCCGTCGAGATCAGCCCGGACGGCCTGACGTACCGCTTCTTCCTGCGTCCGCAGGCCCATTTCAACGACGGCACCCGGCTGACCGCTAAGGACGCCGCCTTCTCGCTGACCGTCCTCAAGGAGAAGGGTCATCCGACCATCTCCCAGGTCATCCGCGACATGGCCGAGGCCACGGCCGAGAACGACGAAACGCTGGTGGTGCGCTTCGCGGCCGGGCGCAGCCGCGACCTGCCGCTGGTGGTGGCGCAGCTCCCGATTTTTTCCGCGGCCTATTTCGCATCGCGCGATTTCGAGGAGCCGACCCTGCAGGCGCCGCTGGGATCGGGGCCGTACCGGGTCGCGCGCATGGATATCGGCCGGTTCATCGAGCTGGAGCGCGTGCCCGAATACTGGGCGGCCGACCTGCCCGCCGCCATCGGCCAGAACAACTTCGACCGGGTGCGCTACGAGTATTTCCGCGATCGCCAGGTGGCCTTCGAGGCCTTCAAGAGCGGCGCCTTCACCTATCGCCAGGAATACACCTCGCGGATCTGGGCGACGGGCTACGATTTCCCGGCCGTGCGCGAGGGCCGCGTGAAGCGTGACACGCTGCCCGATGCCTCGCCGCCCAACATCCAGGCCTGGTACTTCAACACCCGCCGCGAGGCCTTCAAGGATCCGCGCATCCGCGAGGCGATCGGGCTGTGCTTCGATTTCCCCTGGACCAACCGCACGGCGATGTTCGGGGCCTATACGCGCATCTCGTCTTTCTTCGAGAAGACCGAGCTGATGGCGACGGGTAAGCCCTCCGCCGAGGAGCTGGCCCTGCTCGAGCCGCTGCGGGACAAGCTGTCCGAGCAGGTCGCACCCTACGTCTTCGGCGAGCCGTGGTCGCCGGCCGTCGCCGACGGGTCGGGGCAGGATCGGGTCCTGCTCAAGCGAGCCGATGGCCTGCTGAAAGAGGCCGGCTGCAAGAGGGACGGTACCAGGCTGCTGCTGCCGAACGGCAAGCCGCTGGAATTCGAGTTCCTCGACAACGATCCCGTCTTCGAGCCGGTGATCCAGCCCTTCATCAAGAATCTCGGGCTGCTCGGCATCAAGGCGAGCCAGCGCGTGGTCGATGCCTCGCAATACCAGGCGCGGATGCGCGACTTCGACTTCGACGTCAGTTCCCGCGCCTCGGGCGCCGATCCCACTCCAGGGCCGGAGGTCCGCGAATCCTACGGCTCGCGCTCGGCCGGCATCCCCGGTTCCAGCAACTTGGCCGGGATCAGCGATCCGGCGGTCGATGCCCTGCTCGACAAGGCTATGGCCGCCGCCACGCGGGCGGAGCTGACCATCGCCTGCCGAGCCCTCGACCGAGTGCTGCGCGCCGCGCGGTACTGGATTCCGGCATGGTATTCGCCGAACTATCGGCTCGCGGTCTGGGATGTGTTCGGCCATCCCGAAAAGCCGCCGACATACGCGCTCGGCACACCGGGCCTGTGGTGGTTCGACGAGGCCAAGGCCGCGCGGATCGGGCGGAACTAGAGATCCTGCATGCTCGCCTACATCGCCCGCCGCATCGCGCTGATGATCCCGACCATCTTCGGGATCATGCTGATCACCTTCGCGATCATCCAGTTCGCCCCCGGCGGCCCGGTAGAACGGGTGCTGGCGCAGATGCAGGGCCAGCAGGAGGGCTCGCTCTCCCGCATCACCGGCGGCCAGGGTGACATGGGCGGCGGCGTGACCCGTGGCGGCACCGGCGATTCGAACTCGAAGTATCGCGGCGCGCAGGGGCTCGACCCGGCCTTCATCAAGAAGCTCGAGGTGCAGTTCGGCTTCGACAAGCCGGCCCCTGAGCGCTTCGCCAAGATGCTCTGGGACTACGCCCGCTTCGATTTCGGCAAGAGCTATTTTCGCGACGTTTCGGTGCTGCAGTTGATCAAGGAGAAGCTGCCGGTCTCGATCTCGCTCGGCCTCTGGATGACGCTGATCTCCTACGCGATCTCCATCCCCCTCGGCATCCGCAAGGCCGTCTCGGACGGGTCGAGCTTCGACATCTGGACGTCGAGCATCGTCATCATCGGCTACGCGATTCCGAGCTTCCTGTTCGGCCTGCTGCTGATCATCCTGTTCGCCGGAGGCTCGTTCTTCCAGATCTTTCCGATCCGGGGCCTGACGTCCGAGAATTTTGATCAGCTCAGCGTCTTCGGAAAGGTGCTCGACTACGGCTGGCACCTGGTGCTGCCGCTTTCGGCCCTGGTGCTAGGTGCCTTCGCCACCTCCACTCTGCTGACCAAGAACTCGTTCCTCGACGAAATCCGCAAGCAATACGTGATGACCGCTCGGATGAAGGGTCTGACCGAGACGCGCGTGCTCTACGGCCACGTCTTCCGCAACGCGATGCTGATCGTGATCTCGGGCTTCCCCGGCGCCTTCATCACGGCCTTCTTCACTGGCTCGCTGCTGATCGAGACGATGTTCTCGCTCGACGGGCTGGGGCTCTTGTCCTTCACCGCGATCATCGGGCGCGACTATCCGATCGTGTTTGCGACCCTCTACATCTTCTCGCTGATGGGTCTGGCCGTGAACCTGCTGTCGGATCTGATCTACACCTGGATCGACCCACGCATCGATTTCTCTGCACGCGCCGCGTGAGGTCTGCTATCGGCCCAGCCGAGCCTCGCAATGACGGAGAGGCGATGGCACGACACGCTCCGACTCCGTCGGGGACAGGCATGATTGGGCAGACGTCGCCTTGACTGCGCTCCCCCTCGATATCCGGCAGGAACGTCCAGAAGACGCACAGGCCATCGAGCGCCTGCATGCCCGCGCCTTCGGTCCGGGCCGTTTCGCGCGCACCGCCTATCGCCTGCGCGAGGGGGCGCCGTTGCTGCCTGAGCTGTGCTTCACCGCTTTGGTCGGCACCTATCTCGTCGGCTCGATCCGGTTCAGTCCGGCCGTTGCCGATGGGCATGCGCTGCTGGCGCTGGGGCCGCTGACCGTCGATCCGAGCTTTTCGAGCCGAGGCATCGGCTGCTCGCTGATGAATGCGGGGCTCGATGCGGCGCGTGCCGCCGGCCATGGCCTCGTCGTGCTCGTCGGCGACCTGCCGTATTACCGGCGCTTCGGCTTCTCGCCCGTCCCGATGGGGCGTCTGGTATTGCCGGGGCCGGTCGATCCGGCGCGATTCCTGTGGCTCGCCCTGTCGGAGGGTGGCGCCGAGGGCGTGTCCGGGAACGTGAGCGCGCGGGCCGGGCTTTAGCCGCGAGGCGGCGGTGATGCTCTGGAACAGCGGTTGAGTGTCGAGGTTTCCTGGAGGAATTCCAGGAGGATCGCCCCATGCTCAACCCGCCCATCCGCTACATGCCGGACGTCGAAGACGTGAAGCCCGACGAGGGGCAGACGATCGAGCACCTCTGCGAGGCCTTCGACACAATCCTCGAGACCACGGCGAAGGATTACGGCCACGCGGTCCGCTCGGTCCACGCCAAGTCCCACGGTATCCTCGAAGGCGTGATGCGGATCGAGGACCGGCTGCCGCCCGAATTGGCTCAGGGGCTCTTCGCCACTTCCGGCGAGCACAGAGTCTTCATGCGGATGTCGACCAATGCGGGCGATATCCTCCCCGATACGATCTCACTGCCACGTGGCCTTGCGCTGAAGGTGCTCGACGTGACGGGCGAGCGGCTGCCCGGTGCCGAGGGCACGACGCAGGACTTCGTGATGGTCAACGGGAAGGTCTTTCAGGCGCCGAACGCCGAGAAGTTCCTAGGCAGCCTCAAGCTCCTCGCGAAGACGACCGATCGGATCGAGGGTGTGAAGGTTGCCGCCTCGGCCGTCCTGCGCGGCGTCAACAAGGCGCTGCATGCGGTCGGCATCGACAGCCCCGCCATCGGATCGCTCGGGGGCGCCCCGAACGTCGATCCGCTCGGCGAGACCTATTACAGCGTCACGCCGTTCCGCTACGGCGACTACATCGCCCAGTTCTCGCTGGCCCCGGTGGCACCCGCCCTGACTGCGCTGACCGGGACCGAGATCGATCCCTCTGGCAGGCCGGATGCGATCCGTGAGACGGTGCAATCCGAGATGCGTGGAATCGAAGGGGTCTGGGAATTTCGGGTTCAGCTCTGCCGCGATCTCGAACGGCAGCCGGTCGAGGATCCGACCGTGGCCTGGGACGAGGAAGAAGCGCCATTCCAGAGAGTCGCCACGATCACGGTCCGCCCGCAGGATAGCTGGGACGCGGAGCAAGTTCGGGCTGTCGATGAGGGCATGCGCTTCGGCGTTTGGACCGGCCTCGCCGCACACCAGCCGCTCGGAAACATCAATCGCGCCCGCAACGCGCCCTACCGGCACTCGGCGAACTTCCGGCAGCGATTCAATGGCTGCCCGATCCACGAGCCGCAGGCGGGGGATGCGCCGCGATCCTGAAGCGGCACTCAGTGGATCGCTAGGCATGTCTCAAGCTCAACCGTCATAGCGAGCGTAGCGACGCAATCTAGGGCCACAGCCGCAACGTCGGTGCGTTGGCCCTGGATTGCTTCGCCTTCGGCTCGCAATGACGGGTCACGGTCGAAGCCCAGCCGCTACGCCGTCCGGCCTCTCCGGCCTTCGACCAGCCACATCGCCAGCACCGCCAGCGCGAGCGCCGCAAGCGCCCACAGTCCCAGCGCCAGCGGATAGACCTCGACGCCCAGGATGTTGGCGCTGTCGCTCGGGCGGAAGCCGATCCAGTCGGCGCCGCCGAGGCGACCACCGCGAACGGTCTGGAGGCGCGGAACGATGGTCGCGCCGTTGGCGTCCGCCACGCGGCGGATGCTGCCGCCACTGGCCTCCGCGACGGCTTTCAGCCGCTCGGTATCGCTGAACACGTCTGCGAGTTCGCGGGGATTGGCCGGGCCGACGCTGACGAAGGCGACGAGGTTGCCGGAGCGCAGGGTGTGCAGGCCGAGCTGCTCGGCCTCGAAAGTGCCGGTGAACAGGCCCGGCTCGGACTGTTTCAGGTCGAGGGTACGCGTGTTGCCGGTCGGGCCGGTGACAGTGACGGGCTCGGCCATCTCGCTCATGGTCTGGCGCTCGACGCGAACCTCGCGGCCGTGCCCGGTGGTCTGCGCGCGCAGGGCCTCCTCTTCCAGGCCCGGCTCCTTCATCAGCCAGTGGGCGAGGCGGCGCAGCAGGTCGAGATAGGGGCCGCCCTGCTGGTAGCCGCGCGCCCAGAGCCAGGATTGATCGGACAGCATCAGCGCGACGCGGCCCTTATCGACCCGCGACAGGTTGAGCAGCGGCAGGTTGTTCGGGCCGGATAAGATCGGCTGAATGCCGGGTCGCGATTCCGACGAGACGATGCGCAGCCAGTCGCCCCAGGCCGGCGGGTTCGCTTCCGATCCCGGCAGCGCCCGCGTGACGGGATGGCGTGCGCCGGTCTCCGTCAGCTTGGCCTTGAAGGCCTGCTCGACGACCTTGCCGTTGGGTTCGCCGGGCAGGACTGCCGAGAGCCGCGTGCGGGCGAGGCTCATGGGCGAGGCGAATTCCGGCCCGGCGGCCACCAGCAGCGCGCCGCCCTCACGGACGTAGCGGGCGATGTTGTCGAAATAAGCCGAGGGCAGCACGCTCTGATTGGCGTAGCGGTCGAAGATGATCAGGTCGAAGTCTTTGATCTTCTGGACGAACAGCTCGCGGGTCGGGAAGGCGATCAGCGAGAGTTCGGAGATCGGCGTGCCGTCCTGCTTCTCCGGGGGACGCAGGATGGTGAAGTGCACGAGGTCGACGCTGGCGTCGGATTTCAGCAGGTTGCGCCAAGTGCGCTCGCCCTGGTGAGGCTCGCCCGAGACGAGCAGCACCCTGAGTTTCTCGCGGATGCCCTCGATCGGCAGAACGGCGCGGTTGTTCACCGTCGTCAGCTCGCCGGGCAGCGGATCGACCTCGATCTCGACGACGTTCGGGCCGCCATGCTCGATCTTGGTGGTGAGCGAGAAGGGCTGACCGGTGGGGAAGGTTTTCCGGCCGATCTCCTCGCCGTCCCGACGTACGGTGACGGTGGCGCTGCCGGTGCCGCCGCGCTCCTGCACTTCGGCCCGGATGGTGAGGTCCTTGCCGACGATGCCGAAGCGCGGGGCCTCCAGCATCTTGATCTGTCGGTCGCGCTCGTCCGGATGGCCGGTGACGAGCACGTGCAGCGGTGCCTTGATGCCGAGCGCCTCGAGGCTCTGCGGGATGTCGTGGACCACGCCGTCCGTGAGCATCACGACGCCGGCCAGCCGCTCGGGCGGGACGTCGGCAAGGGATTGCGAGAGGGCCGTGAACAGCCGGGTGCCGTCGTCGCCGTCCTTGGCGTCCTGCACGTCGATGAAGCGCGGTTCGATATTGGCGAGGGTGCCGAAGCGCCGCTCCAACTCGGCCTTCACCTGATCGGTCATCTGCGGCCGGTCGCCGAGCGTCTGAGAGCCCGACCGGTCGACGATCACCGCGGCGACGTCCTTCACCGGCTCGCGGTCCTCCCGCACGAGGGAGGGGTTCGCGAGCGCGGCGAGCACCAAGGCGAGGGCCACCGCGCGTAGCAGAGCTGTCCGTCCACGCGCCACGATGGCCAGCACGACGAACAGCGCGACGATGACGCCGAAGCCGGCGAGCACCGGCCAGGGAATCAGCGGAGTGAAGCTGAGGCTCAGCATAAGGTGGAGCCTTCAGTGATGAACGGGAAAATCCCTCTCTCCGCGTACGGGGAGAGAGGATGCGCGGGTGGCGTGGTCTGGCAAAAAATCACTGCCCCAACCGCTCAAGCAGTGCCGGGACGTGCACCTGATCCGCCTTGTAGTTTCCCGTCAGCGTATAGATCACGATGTTCACGCCGCCGCGGAACGACATCTCGCGCTGGCGCTGGTCGCCGCCGGACATCGGGTAGAGCGGAGCGCCCTCCTTGCTGAACGCCCAGGCCGCGGCGAGATCGTTGCCCGTGATGATGATCGGCGTGACCCCGTCGCCGGCGCGGGCCGGGCGTCGCTCGGCGCCGTCGGTCGGAGCCGGGGGCAGGGCCTCCACCCAGGTCTGGCCAGTCGTGTAGCGGCCAGGAAAATTGTCGACGAGGTAGAAGGCTTTGGTCAGCACGTGGTCGTGCGGGATCGGCTCCAGTTCGGGCACTTCGAGGGTCGAGAGCATCTGGCGCAGATAGGCGCCCTCCGGCGTCGGCGGCCCGCCGGGGCGGGCGACCAGGGCGTCGCGGGTATCGAAGATCACGGTGCCGCCGTTGCGCATGAAGGCGTCGATCTTGCGGATCGCGGCCTCGCTCGGCTGCGGCCGGCCGGCCACGATCGGCCAGTAGATCAGCGGGTAGAAGGCGAGCTCGTCCTTGGCCGGATCGATCCCCGCCGGCTCGCCGGGCTCCAGTGCCGTACGGGCGGCGAGCACCTGCGTCAGGCCGGAGAGGCCGCTGCGGCTCGCTGTATCGACGGTCTCATCGCCGGTCGCGACGAAGGCGAGGCGGGTGATCAGCGCCGATTCGATGCCGTTCGGCCGGTTGGGCTGCGGCTCCGCGGCGTGGGCCGGTCGGATCGCGGGTGAGGCGGCGAGGAGGCCGATGCCGACAAGTGCGATCACTGCCGGACGGCTTCTCAGGCGCCCCATCAGGCTGGGACGGCCGCGTCCGCCGAGGAAGCCGCCGAGCCACAGGCCGGCGAGCGTGTCGAGGACGAGCAGTGCCAGGGCGAGGCTGAACAGCACGGCCCGCAGATCCACCGTCTCGGCCCCGCCGAGACCGCCGAGGCGGACGCCGGCGATGGCGCCGATATCCAGTGGCTTCAAGCGATCGTCGGGTTTCAGGGCGTTGACGCTGATGCCGCCCTCGGCCGGACCGTAGAAGCCGGGCGGATGGTCGAGCGTGGCGCGGTCGCCGTAATCGGCCGACACGGCGGTGGCCGAGGCGGGCGGGGAGCCGAGCGCGCCGAAGCCGTCGAGGGTCAGGCGCGGGGCGAGCACGGCGGCCTTGGCTTGTCCGCCTTCTCCGGTGGTGGGCTTCGCGCCCGATCCGGCCATGCCGACGACCCGGCGCAGCATATCCACGAACAGCCCGGAGAGCGGCAGGTTCGACCAGGTCGTGTCGGCGGTGACGTGGAACAGCACGAGGAGGCCCTGGCCGCGCTTCTCGGCAGTCACGACGGGCGTGCCGTCCTGCAGGGAGGCCCAGGTCTTGCCGGGCAGGTCGCCATCGGGTTCGGCCAGGATCTGGCGGCGCACGCCGATATCGGCAGGGGGCTTCAAGCCGGCAAAGGGACTCTCAGGCGCGAAATCAGCCACCGTCTTCGGATTGTCCCAGGAGAGCGTGCCGCCAAGATTACGGCCGCCGCGGCGCAGCCGCACCGGCACCAGCGGGTCGTTACCGCCCGCGAGACGCGGGCCGGCGAAACGCAGCAGCAAGCCGCCCTCGTCGACGAATTTTGTGACGCGCGCCAAGGTCTTGTCGTCGAGGGCGCCGACATCTGCCAGCACCAGCACGGTGACCTGGTTGTCGAGCATCTGCCCGATCGCCTCGGCCGTGCCCTGGCCGCCGCGCGGTTGTTGCACGTCGGCGAAGGGCGTCAGTGCGCGCGACAGGTAGTAGGTCGGGGCCAGCAGCGGCTGCGCCTGATCGCTGGTCCCGCCGAAGACGAGGCCGACGCGGCGGCGTTTGCCGCGCTCGTCCATCAGCACGACGGCGCCGGCCGAACGTTCGCCGGCGATCTCGAGCCGGGCGATGGTGTTGCGGATCTCCACGGGCAGGTCGAAGCCGACTTCCTTCTCGGTGCCATTGGGCTCGAAGGCAAAGGGCGTCTCGGCGAGCGGCAGGCCCTTCTGGTCGAGGGCTCGCACGGTGCCGGTGTCGCGTCCGTTGGGCGCCGCACGCAGCACATGGGCGACCAGCCGACCGCCGCTTTCGCCGCCGGCCAGGGCCAAGGCGGGTGGCTGGTCGGCCTTCAGGACAGTGAGGGCTGTGCCGTGATTGGCCACCAACGCCGCGAGTGCCTTGGGGAAGCCTGCTCCGCCCGCATCCTCGATCCCGTCGCTGATCCAGACGATCGCGGCATTCGGCGTCTTGTCGAGGAAGGCGCCGATCTGCGGGAGATGCGCGGAGCGGTCGGTGAGGATCGGGCGGGGCTGCACGGCGCGCAGCCGCTCCAACGCCGCGGCCGGCGCCTTGGCTTCGAGTGCGCCAGACTGCACGGCGACCGGATCGGCGGTCGGTAGCAGCGCCACCGGGCGGCCGTCGCGGGCGGCGCCCTCGATCTCGTCGGTGGCGGCGCGCAGCCGGTCGCGCCAGTCGTGGGCGGTGGAAAAGCCGTTATCGAGCAGGACGAGGAGCGGCGTGCGTCCGGCGGCCGCGCCGAGGCCGGCGGGGTTCCAGACGGGGCCGGAGACGGCGAAGATCAGGCAGGCAGCGGCGAGGATGCGCAGCAGCAGCAGCCAGGGCGGCGTGCGGGCCGGAGTCTCGCGCTTCGGCAGCAGGTCGGCGACGAGCTTCAGCGGCGGAAACTCGATGCGGCGCGGCCGCGGCGGCGTCACCCGCAGCAGGAACCACAGGGCCGGCAGCGCGGCGAGGGCGGCCAGCGCGAGCGGTGCGGCGAAGGTGAGGGGAAGTCCGAACACCGCGTCTCCTCAGCCGCTTCCGCGCGCGGCGGCGACGAGCGTCAGAAGGCGGAGCGCCGCCTCGCTCGCCGGGCGATCGGTGCGGTGGATGGTCAGGGTCCAGCCCTGAGCGCGCACGATCTCGGACAGCCCGTCGCGATGCGCCGCGATTCGCGTCCGATAGGCCTCGCCCCAGGCGTCCGCATCGCCGATGTCGAGGCTCACCCCGCTCTCCGGTTCGTGCAGGACGGCCTGGCCGGCGAAGGGAAAGGTCTCCTCGATCGGGTCGACGATCATGACGAGGTGGCCATGCGTGCCGCGTCCCGAGATCGACTGGACCGACCCGCGAATCCGATCGAGCGGGGTCAGGAAGTCGCTGATCAGGATCGCCTCGTCGAAGCGGCCGGGCGTCGCGGTGGGGGGCAGGTCCTGAGTCAGTCCCGCTTCGTCATGGGCCAGCGTCTGAGCCATGCTCTCGACGATTCCGCGCGAGGAAACGGAGCGGGTCAGTCCGAGCAGTCCGACTCGCTCGCCGCCTTCCACGAAGGTGTCGGCCATTGCGAGGCCCAGCACCAGGGCGCGCTCGATCTTCGGCGCCTGGGCGAGATCGGAGGCGAAGCCCATCGAGGCGGAGCGGTCGATCCAGAACCAGATGTTGTGAGCCGCTTCCCACTCCCGCTCGCGGACATAGAGCCGGTCGTCGCGGGCGGAGCGGCGCCAGTCGATCCGCGCGGCGGCCTCGCCGGTGACGAAAGGCCGAAACTGCCAGAAGGTCTCGCCCGGTCCGGCCCGGCGGCGACCATGCAGGCCGTGCGCGAGCAGGCTCGACACGCGTCGCGCCTCGAGGATCAGTCGCGGCATCCTGTCGGCGAGCGAGAGAGCACTTTCGGTCTCGCCCCGTCCGGGGATGCGTCGGTCGGCTTCGACGAGCCGGGTCTGGACCATTCGGTGCGGCGCCTCAGAGCTTGTTCGCGAGCTGCGCGATGAGCCCCGGAATGGTCTCGCCATCGGCGCGGGCGGCGAAGTTGAGCGCCATGCGGTGCTTGAGCACCGGCTCGGCCAGCGCCTTCACGTCGGCGACCGAGGGTGCGACTCGGCCCTCGATGAGCGCGCGGGCGCGCACGGCGAGCGTCAGGGCCTGGCTGGCGCGTGGACCCGGACCCCAAAGCAGCTTCTTGCCGATCGCGGCATCCCCGCCTTCGGGGCGGGCGGAGCGCACGAGGTCGAGGATCGCATCGACCACAGCGTCGCCCACCGGCAGGCGGCGGACGAGGCGCTGTGCGGTGAGCAGTTCATCCGTGGTCATCACGGGCTTGGCCGTCTGATCCTCGACGCCGGTGGTCTCGATCAGGATGCGGCGCTCGGCGGCGCGGTCGGGATAGCCGACGTCGATCTCCAGCAGGAAGCGGTCGAGCTGTGCCTCGGGCAGCGGGTAGGTGCCCTCCTGCTCGATCGGGTTCTGCGTGGCGAGCACGTGGAACGGGCGGGGCAGGTCGTGCCGCTCGCCGGCGACCGAGACGTGGTGCTCCTGCATCGCCTGAAGCAGGGCGGATTGCGTGCGCGGCGAGGCGCGGTTGATCTCGTCCGCCATCAGGAGCTGCGTGAAGACCGGCCCCTTCACGAAACGGAAGGAGCGGTGGCGGTCGGCATCCTCGTCGAGGATCTCGGTGCCGAGGATGTCGGAGGGCATCAGGTCCGGCGTGAACTGCACGCGCCGGGCATCGAGGCCGAGCACGGTGCCGAGCGTCTCGACGAGCTTGGTCTTGGCCAGTCCCGGCAGGCCGACGAGCAGACCGTGGCCGCCCGACAGGATGGTCACGAGGGCGAGATCGACCACCGCCTCCTGGCCGAAGATCACCGAATGGATCGACTCGCGTGCCCGGCCGACAGCGGCGAGGCAGGATTCCGCCGCCGCGACGATGCCGTCGTCGAGGCTCGTCGCTGCCGGGTTGGCGCCCTGTGCCATCGAGGGGGATGCTCCGCATGAAGAGAGGCCACCTCCTGGACGAAGGTGGCTACGAAAGGTCGAGTCTGCCGCCGAACATGGGGCGAACGCAAGCACCGCCGGTTTTGCCCGAGCGGACGGACGCTATATGGGCGGCTTCGGGCTCACGGCAGCATGGCCGCGACATTACGCGGAGGCCGGGCCTGAGATTTCGCCGCGAGGGAGCAGGGCTGCATGGCTGACGGATCGGACGGCACGGCGTTTCCGGCAGGCTGGACGGCGTTCGACGATCCGGGCTTCGTCGCCCTCACCGGCCCGGTCCATCACCGCGTGGTGGATGGCCGCAAGCAGTTCGCCTTCAAAGCCGAGGACAAGCACGTCAACCTCGTCGGCCTCGTGCATGGCGGCATGCTCGTGACCTTCGCCGACCGCTCGCTCAGCATCGTCGCGATGGACGCGATGGACGGCGCCGGCTGCGTCACCATCGAGATGAACGTCCAGTTCGTCGGCGCGGCCAAGATCGGCGATCTGGTGGAGACGGTCCCCGAGATCGTGCGTAAGACCTCGTCGCTCGTCTTCGTGCGCTCGATCCTGACGAGCGGGGGGCGCCCGCTGGTCACCGTCTCGGGGATCTGGAAGGTCCTGAAGGATCGGTCCTGACGCCGGGCGAGCGGTTCGACGGAGAGGTTTTGCGTGCAGTTCGTCCTGATCATCCACGATGTCGCCGATTACGGTGCGTGGAAGGGGGTGTTCGACGATGCCGCCTCGATCCGGCGGGAGGCAGGCGAGATCTCGTATCAGGTGCTGTGCGACGAGACGGACCCGAACAAGGTGGTCCATTTCTCGCACTGGCGCTCGCTCGATGAGGCGCGGGCCTTCTTCGAATCCGAGCGTCTGGTCGAGATCCGGCGGCAGGCCGGTGTGGCGGCTCCGGAATTCCTCTACCTGCATCAGCGCGACAGCGGCGTGCTGAGCTGATGCCTGCGCCTCGGCAGGCGCAACGCGCGGAGAGCCGACGCGTTGGAGAGTTCGGCCGGTCGACAATGGACCAGAGACAGCGAAACTGCGACGGCATGAACGACTCAGCCGACCCAACCCTCGAACGGCTCAGCGCGGCGCTTGGCGACCTGCCGAAGCGCGGTGCGCCGCCGGTGGAGACGTGGCATCCCGAACATTGCGGGTCGATCGACATCCGCATCGCGGCCGACGGCACGTGGTTTCACGAAGGCTCGCCGATCCGCCGGCCGGCGCTCGTGAAGCTGTTTTCCACGATCCTGCGCAAGGAGCCCGACGGTTCGACCGTGATGGTCACCCCCGTCGAGCGCATGACCATCACGGTCGACGACGCGCCCTTCGTGGCCGTCGAGATGGCCGTGGACGGCGAGGGCGAGGCCCGGCGCATCGCCTTCCGCACGAACGTCGACGACCTGGTGCCCCTCGACCACGGACATCCGATCCGCTTCGAGCAGGACGGCTCTGGCGGGCTCAAGCCATACGTGAAAGTGCGCGGCGGCCTCTGGGCGCTGCTGACGCGCGCGCTGACCCATGAGCTCATGGATTGGGTCGAGGAGCGCGAGGTCGACGGCGAGCCCTGGCTCGGTCTCGCGGCCGGCGGTGTCTTTCACGCCATCGCGCGCAGCGCCGAGCTGGAGGTGGCCAAATGAGGCTTCCCGACGGGGCGCTCGCCCTCGACTTCCCGGCGATCCACGCCGATGAGCTGTCGGATTTCCTGCATCGTGCCGAGCGTGGCCTCTCGCGCGATGCGCCGGGGCCTGGCGATCCGACCTGCAACCCCCGCGGCGACCACGACCTCGATCCGGACGGTCTCGCCATCGCGCCACCCCAGCCGCACCGCCCGGCGGCGGTGCTCGTTCCGATCAAGCCGGTCTGCGGTGGCCTCGCGGTGGTGCTGACGCAGCGCGCCGTGCATTTGCGCGACCATTCCGGACAGATCGCCTTTCCCGGTGGCAAGGTCGATCCGGGCGATCCCTCGCCGGTCGCGACGGCTCTGCGCGAGGCGGAGGAGGAAATCGGGCTCTCGCCGGCACTGGTTCGTCCGCTCGGCTATCTCGACCCCTACCTCTCGGCTACCGGCTTCATGGTCACGCCTGTGGTGGGACTGGTCGAGGCGAATGCGCCCCTCACCATCAACCCGGACGAGGTGGCCGACGTGTTCGAGGTGCCTCTCGACCACCTGATGGATCCCGGGCGCCACCTTATCAAGACGCGGAGCTGGCAGGGGCGGATGCGAATCTACTACGCCATTCCCTTCGGCGAGCGATTGATCTGGGGCCTCACGGCCGGGATCGTGCATAATCTCTACGAGCGCCTGTTCCGGTAGGCGCGCGGCTCCGAATTCGCGTCAATCGCCCGCCATGCTCCGCTGGATCATCGAAGAGGTTCCGCTCTTCGCGATACCCTTTATCGCCTTCGCCTGCTTTCTCGTGCTCATGCGGCGCAACCCGCTGCAGGCCGAGCATTGGGAGGAGCACTGGCTGCGCCTCGTATTCGCCGGGGCGGCGGTCGTCGTCGCCTCGCTGGTGCTGACGGGGCTGTTCGCCCCCCGTCACCCCGACGGCTACGTCCCGCCGCACATGGAGAACGGCCGCATCGTGCCGGGGCAGTTCAAATGATCCCGGCGGGTCTCGACCCGGACGGGCCGAAGCGCCTGCTCGAGCGGCCCGGCGTCGCCACCTGTCTCGCGGCGCTCGCGGCCGAGGGAGAGGAGACGCGCCTCGTCGGCGGCTGCGTGCGGGACGCGCTGCTCGGACGGGACGCCGCCGACATCGACTTCGCAACCACCCATCCACCGGCCGGCACCCTGACGCTCGCCAAGACCGCTGGCCTCAAGGCGGTGCCGACGGGATTCGAGCACGGCACGGTGACCCTGGTCGTCGACGGTGCGCCCTTCGAAGTCACCACGCTGCGCGAGGATATCGAGACCGATGGCCGTCACGCGGTGGTGCGCTTCGGCCGCGACTTCGCCCGCGATGCCGAACGGCGCGACTTCACCATCAACGCGCTCTCGCTCGGCGCCGACGGCCATCTGCACGATCCCGGCGACGGTCTCCGCGACCTCGCCGAGGGCCGGGTCCGCTTCATCGGCGATCCGGCGACGCGCATCCGGGAGGACGCTCTGCGCTCACTGCGCTTCTTCCGCTTCGATGCCCGGTTCGGTCGGGGCGCACCGGATCGGCCGGCGCTCGATGCCATCGTCGCGGCCCGCGCCTCGCTCGATCGCCTATCCCGCGAGCGCATCAGGGCGGAGCTCCTCAAGCTGCTGCTCGCGGAACGCGCCGTACCGGCGGTTGCGGTGATGAGCGAGACGGGGCTGCTCGCCCGGCTCCTCGGCGGGGTCATCGATCTCGGCCGCCTCGCCCGCGCCTCCGCCGATCCGGCTTCACCCGCGATCGCACGGCTCGCCGCCCTGGCGGTGCAGACCGTGGAGGATGCCGAGCGGCTGCGCGAGGTCTTGCGGCTCTCCAAGGCCGAGCACACCCATCTCGTGGCTTATGCGAAGGCTCTCGCCGCGCTTCGCGGGCAAGCGCAGATCGAAGCGCAGGCGATGCGCGGACTCGCGGCGACATATGGGCCGGACATGGTCGCGGAGGTGCTGCGCGCGATCGAAGGGGAGCCGCGTCCGCGAGTGGAGGCCGAGGCTCTGGCCGTGTTGAGCGGTCTCGTCGCGGCCCGCGACACGCCGGTGCTTCCGCTGGGTGGTGCCGATCTCGTCGCCCGCGGCGTTCCTGCGGGACGCGCGATCGGGCGCGGGCTTGCAGCAGCGCGAGCGCTATGGCTGTCGGAAGGTTGCCCGATGGACGAGGCCGCACGGGAGCGGCTGATCGCTCACGCCCTGACGGCCGCCGAACGAGATGATTGAGACGGCTTCCGCTTTCCCGTCATTGCGAGCGCAGCGAAGCAATCCAGGGCCAATGCGCTGACGTCGCGGGTGTGGCCCTGGATTGCTTCGCTGCGCTCGCAATGACGGCTGAAGGGCCGGCGCATGGGACCGAAGTCATCAAGTGGTAGCTAGCGGGCCTTGCCGGCGCCCCGCACGCCCTCTGCCAATTCTCGCACCAGGTCACCCACCGCCGCGACGGTGTCGGAGGTCGCGCGGTTGTCCGCATCGAGGCTGCCGGCAAGCGCCGCCACCAGGGCCGAGCCCACCACGACGCCGTCGGCGCCGCGGGCGATCTCGGCGGCATGCGCGCCCGTCTTCACGCCGAAACCGACCACCACGGGTAGCTCGGTGTGAGGCCGGATGCGGCCGACGGCCTCGGCGACGCGGCCGAAATCCGGGGTCGCTGTGCCGGTGATGCCGGTGATCGAGACGTAGTAGACGAAGCCCGCCGTGTTCTTCAGGACGGCCGGAAGCCGTTGCGCGTCGGTCGTCGGCGTGGCGAGGCGGATGAAGGCGAGGCCCTTGGCGAGCGCCGGCAGGCACAGCTCCTCGTCTTCTTCCGGGGGCAGGTCGACGACGATCAACCCGTCGATCCCGGCGCTCAGCGCATCGTCGAGGAAGCGGGTAACGCCGTAGACGTAGATCGGGTTGTAATAGCCCATCAGCACGACGGGCGTGTCGCGGTTGCCCTCGCGGAAGCGGGCCACGAGGTCGAGGGTCTTGCGCAGGTCCTGACCGGCCGCGAGGGCGCGCAACCCGGCCGCCTGGATGGCGGGGCCGTCCGCCATCGGGTCGGTGAACGGCAGGCCAAACTCGACGATGTCGGCGCCCGATTCCGGCAGGGCCTTCAGCACGGAGAGCGAGGTCTCGGGGTCGGGGTCGCCCGCCATCACGTAGGTCACGAGGGCCGCACGGCCTTCCGCTCGGCAGCGGGCGAAGGTGGCATCGATGCGGGCGGTCATGGCCGAAATCCGGGAACGAGAGAGGCAGGGTCGGAAAGGGTGGCGCCTACACCATCGCCGCCAATGCGTGAAGCGCGGGCGCATCCGGCGTCGTGCACGACGAGGAGCGGCGATCCCGCGCCGGAGACGAGCCGCGTGAGCAAAAACGCGAGAATCCAGAGTATTTTGGTCAGACTCCCTTAGGCCTCTTTCTCAAGCCGCCCTTCATGCGCCGCTGCCACGATCCGGGACGTTGGCCCCCGGGCCGTTCGCGGAGCGTGTTGATGTCGGTGGATGGGGTCGCGCTGCTGGTCTTGAGCCTGACCGTGATCGTGCTGACGACCATCCTCGTCGTCGCCATCCGGCGCAGCGGGCCGCTGACGCACGAGACCGACGATTCCGAGGCGCTGCAGGACCGCCTCTGGCTGCTCGCCGAGAGCGAGGAGCGCTACCGGACGCTGATCGAGGCGACCACGGAGTGCATCGTCCAGCGCGACGACCAGGGCCGCATCACCTTCGCCAACGAGGGCTTTGCCGCGATGCTCGGCATGCGGCCGCTCGACCTCCTCGGCTCCGCCGTGCAACTCCAGGTCCTGGAATCGAGCGAGACCGTGCAGCGCGCCGACGGCGTGCGCCAGGTCGAGGAGCGGGTGCTGCCGGTCGACGGGCGGCCGCGCTGGTTCTCCTTCATCGAGATGCCGGTTCAGGGCACCGGCGGCGCGCCGCATTGGCTGCGCGCGGGCTGCGACGTCACCGCCCGCGTCGAGGCGACGCGCTCGCTCGACGAGGCCAAGAGTAGGGCCGAGAGCGCCAACATCGCCAAGTCGCGCTTTCTCGCCACCGTCAGCCACGAATTCCGCACGCCGCTCAATGGCATCCTCGGCATGGCCGATCTCGTGCTGGAGACCGGCCTCGACGCCGAGCAGCGCACCTATGTCGAGGCCGTGCAGACCAGCGGCCGCGCGCTGCTGACCCTGGTCGACGGCATCCTCGATTTTTCGCGCATCGAAGCTGGAAAACTCGATCTCGCGGCCGAACCCTTCGATGTCGCCGCCACCGTCGAGGGCGTGGTCGAGCTGCTAGCGCCGCGCGCGCAGGACAAGGGGCTGGAGATCGCCCTCGACGTCTCGGAAGACTTTCTCGCCCAGCGCGTCGGCGATGCCGACCGGGTGCGCCAGATCCTGCTCAATCTCGCCGGCAACGCCATCAAGTTCACCGAGGCCGGTGGAGTCGGTGTCAGTCTCTCCCAGGCGGAGGGAGCGGTGGTGCTGTCGATCGAGGATACCGGCCCCGGCATCCCCGAGGAGCGGATTCCGCTACTCTTCGAGGAATTCGAGCAGGGCGACGGCAGCGCGAGCCGGAGCCACGAGGGCACCGGCCTCGGGCTCGCCATCACCCAGCGGCTCGTGGACCGCATGGGCGGCCGGATCGAGGTGAATTCCAAGCCCGGCCGCGGAAGCGTGTTCCGCGTGATCCTGCCGCTCCCGCTCTCCGGTGACGAGGTCGCGATCCGCGCGCCTTCGCTGCGGGCGAGGACAGTGTTGATCGCGGCGGATTCGCCGTTCCAGGCCCAGTATCTGGCGCGACGCCTGTCTCGCTCGGGCGCCGCGGCGGTCATCGTGCCGAGCGTGGAGGCTGCCCTCGACGCGCTCTCCGGCGCCCGCTTCGACGCCCTGATCGCCGACCGCTCGCTGGGTGATGCCGACGTGCGCCGTCTCGCGGCCGAGGCCCGCCGCAGCGGCGTGCGCTGCAGCCTGATCCTGCTCTCGCCCTTCGACCGTCGGGAGTTCGGCGCGCCGGGGGCGGCGGGGTTCGACAGCTACCTGATCAAGCCGGTGCGTGCCCGCTCGCTGTTCGACCGCCTGCTCGAACCCGGCGCCGGCCCCGTGACTGCGGAAACTGCGACGGACGCCAAGCCGACGCCGCCGCGTCAGGCCGTCGCTCAGCCAGTGACGGGCTCGTCAGTGAGGGCGAAATACTTGCCCGGAACGGGCAAGCGCGTGCTGCTTGCCGAGGACAACGCGATCAATGCGCTGCTCGCCACCAAGGCGCTGGAGCGCCTGGGCGCCGGCGTGACGCTCGCCCGCGACGGCATCGAGGCATTGGCGGCGATCGAGGCGGCGGCGGATCCCTTCGACCTCGCTCTGATCGATATCCGCATGCCCGGTCTCGACGGGATCGGAACGATCCGCCGCATCCGCGCCCTCGAAGCCGCAGGGGCTCCGGTGCCGCATCTCCTGGTCGCACTGACGGCCAATGCCGCAGGCGAGGACGAGCGCGCAGCCCGCGAGGCCGGCTTCGACGACTTTATGGCCAAGCCCCTCGACCTCAAGGCCTTGCCGGGCCTGCTGGAGTGGCGCTCACAGGCGGCGTGAGGCGTCGCGCGCCGAAGGTTCTTGCCAGTCACGGCCGGTCGTCCGATCACTCCCGCTTCGGATGGCGGAAGGCAGGGCACGGATGAAGGTTTCGGCAGGGGCGCTCGCCCTCGCATTGCTGGGCTCGGCGGCGGCCGCTCAGGACAAGCCCCTGGTCATCCCGCAGGTCGAAGGTGCCAAGCAGGGCCGCATCGTCGGCCGGGCCATCGCTTGCGGCGTCGCGCAGGAGCGGACCGGCCCCGTCGTCACGCAGAACCGCCAGCGGATGCTGGCCCGGGTCGGCGCGGCCTTCACCGAGGATCGCTATCTGCCGGAGCTCGAGCGGGCGATCGCCTTCGAGACCAGCCTACCGAAACCCTCCGAGAGCTCCTGTGCCAAGGCCATCACGGCGTTCGAGGCTCTGGAGACGCTCAAGTAGGCCGTCGACCGCCGGAATGGGTGAGAGAATCTTAACTCTCCGAGCGCAGGCTTTCCGCAGTGGGACATTATCCCACACTACGAAGGCCTCTCGATGAGCACGATCTCGGCAGCCAGCCAAGCCTATCCGTCACCCAAGCAGCGCATCCTCGACAGCATCTCGAGCAAGGTCAGCGCCGGCAGCATCAGCAGCACCGACCAGAGCGCCCTCGACAGCGCGGTCGAGTCCATCGACAGCAGCCTGACGAGCAATGGCTCGGTCTCTCCGAGCAGCCTCGACCCCTCCGATCTGAAGAGTCGGATCGACGGCCTGATCTCCCAGCAGGTGGACAGCGGTACGCTGACCAGCGACCAGGCCGACACCCTCAAGCAGGTGCTTTCGCAAGGCCACGGTGGTCACGGCGGCCATCATGGCGTCGGCGGTGCCGGCGGCCCCCCGCCCGGTCCGCCCCCGGCCGATGACGGTTCGGATGATTCCGATAACTCGGACGATCCCTTCGCCACCGCACTGAACGGGACGAGCACGACATCTTCGACCAGCGACTCGGCTGGCGACCTGCTGTCGAGTTTCATGAAGCAGCTGCAGGAATCGCAGAACCAGTCTAGCGCCTACGGTGCCAACGGCAGCACTGGCGGAAACCGCTCCGCCAGCGCGATGCTCCTCGACTTCCAAGCTTGAGACGGTTCGTCCCGCTCATCGCAGGGGGGCGCGCCCCTTCCCGGATCACCTTTCGCTGCCGCTCCAGGCGTCCGGGAATTGAGTGCTGTGCTAGCTGATGGAGGCGCCGTTCTCGGCGTCTCCAGCCGCTGAAATCAGAGCAGGCCCTGAGCCTTCGCCAGGGCGACGAGGTCCTTCTGCGGACGTGCGCCGATATGCTCGATCACCTCGGCTGCGGCGAGCGCTCCGAGGCGCGCGCTGGCGACGTGATCCAGCCCGCGGGCATGCCCGGCGAGGAAGCCGGCCGCGAACAGGTCGCCCGCGCCGGTCGTGTCGACCACCTCGTGGACGGGTGAGGCCGGCACGGCCTTCACCTCGCCGCCCTTCACCACCAGCGCACCGTCGGCCGAGCGCGTCACGAGGCCGAGCAGGTGCCGGCCCTTCGCGTCGCGCTCGTCGCGCAGGGCCTTGATCGCGGCCTCGGCGTCGTCGGTCTGGTAGAGGCTCTTCAGCTCGCCGAGATTGGCGAACAGGATGTCGATGCTGCCGTCGCGGATCAGCCCCAGGAACTCGTCGCGGTAGCGGCCGACGCAGAAGGCGTCGGAGAGGGTCAGCGCCACCGCGTTGCCGGCGCCGTGCGCGATCTTCACGGCCTTGCGGAACGCATCCTTGGCCTCCGGCGGATCCCAGAGGTAGCCCTCGAGATAGGTGACGCGGGCGCTCTTCACAGTCGCCTCGTCGACATCGGCCGGCGAGAGCTTCTGGCAGGCCCCGAGATAGGTGTTCATGGTGCGCTCGCCGTCGGGCGTCACCAGGATGAAGCAGCGTGCGGTGGCTGGCCCGTCCGTGGCGGCGGCCACGTCGAAGCGCACGCCCGTCGCGCGAAGATCGTGGGCGAAGAGGCCGCCGAGTTCGTCGTCGCGGACCTTGCCGATGAAGCCGGTTTTGGCGCCGAGAATGGCCGCGCCCGCCGCGGTGTTGGACCCTGAGCCGCCCGAGACCACCGTCGTCTGGCCCATGGCTCCGAAGAGTTCTTCGGCCCGTGCCTCGTCGATCAGCGCCATCGCGCCCTTCGGCACGCCCTGCTTGGCGAGGAAGTCCTCGTCGGTGCGGGCGATCAGATCGACGATGGCGTTGCCGAGGACGAGGAGATCGAGGGGGTGGGACATCGGGCCATCCGGTCTGTCGGTCGGTATGACTCGGGCTGTCGCATCGCCGCGATGGGGCGTCAACCGAACACGGAGTTGGGCCCGAAACGAAAAAACCCCGCCCAGTGAAGGGCGGGGTCTTGGTGTCCGTCTCGGATTGCGTTCAGGCGGCCCGCACGGTGACGAGGAAGCGGTTCACCTCGTCCGTCAGCTGCTCGGCTTGCCGCGACAGCTCGGAGGCTGCGCCGAGAACCTGGCTCGCGGCGGCGCCGGTCTCGTCGGCGGCGGTGGCGAGGCCGGCGACGTTGCTGGTGACGTCGCTGGTGCCCATGGCGGCCTGGGCGACGTTGCGCACGATCTCCTGCGTGGCGGCGCCCTGCTCCTCGACGGCGGCGGCGATCGAGGTGGCGACGCCGCTGATTTCCTCGATCCGCGCAGTGATCGAGCTGATCGCGGTCACGGCCTGGCTGGTCGAGCCCTGGATCTGATTGATCTGGCTGCTGATCTCCTCGGTGGCGCGGGCGGTCTGACCGGCCAGTTCCTTGACCTCTGAGGCCACCACCGCGAAGCCGCGGCCGGCCTCGCCGGCACGGGCCGCCTCGATGGTGGCGTTGAGGGCGAGCAGGTTGGTCTGGGCGGCAATGGTCGAGATCATGGCCACGACGTCGCCGATGCGGGTGGCGGCGCTGCTGAGTTCCTTCACCAGGGCGGTGGTCTGACCGGCCTCGGTTACGGCCGCGCGGGCGAGGTCCGCCGAACCGCCGACCTGGCGGCCGATCTCCTGAACCGAGGCACCGAGCTCTTCGGCCGCTGCGGCGACGGTGTTGACGTTGGAGGCGGCCTCTTCAGCGGCGGCGGCAACGGAGCCGGACTGGCCCGCCGTCTGGCTCGCGGTGGCGGTCATGGTCTGCGCGGTCGCCTGCAACTCGGTGGCCGAGGAGGACACCATGCCGACGATGCCGCCCACGGCGCGCTCGAGGCCGTCGGCCAGGGTCCGCATCGTGTGCTTGCGCTGTTCCTCGGCGCTGGCGCGGGCCAGAGCCGTCTCCTCTTCGAGGGCGCGCATGCGCAGCAGGCCGTCCTTGAAGACCTGGACCGCTGCGGCGATGGTGCCGATCTCGGTCTTCTCCTGCTGATGGGGCACGTGGACCGTGAGGTCGCCGGCGGCGAGCGCCTGCATCGGCTTCACCACGGAGGCGATGCCGCTGCTCACCTGATGGATGATCAGGCCGGCCGAGAGAACTGACAGGACGAGGCCGAGGATCACAGCGCCGACGCCGAGCTCCCAGGTCGTGTCGAAGACGTCCGCGCTGCGCTTGGCCGCGGCGGCGGCTCCGTCGTTGTTGATCGTCACGAGCTTGCCGAGTTCGGCCGACGCGATGCGGCGCGGGCCGATGCCCTTGTTTTCGTAGAGCGCGAACGCCTCGGCCTTCTGGCCGCTGCGCGAGAGCTGCAGGATGCTCTCCCGGACGATCTCGAACTGGCCCAAAGCCGCGACGAAGGCGTCGTAGGTGCTCTTCTCCTCCGGCGAAGCGATCATGCGGGCGTAGTCGGCCCGGGTGTCGGCCAGGATCTTGGCGAACTTGTCCATGTCCTTCTCGATGGCGGCGACGAGCGCCGGATCGGTGGCCTGCGTGTGGCGGAGAAGGAGCGCGCTGGAGCGCGCCGTGTAGGTGTCGATCACGCCCAGCGCGCGGATGCTCGGCAGCCAGTTCGTCTCGGTCTGAATGCTGTTCTCGCGCAAGCGCTGCGCGCCGATGATGCCGAGACTGCCGAGGCCGACGACGAAGGCCGTCAGCAGCGCGAAAGCGGCGATCAGCTTGGAGCGGATGGAGAATTTCTGGAGCGACACGTCGAACCTCGGATGACAGCCGGTCGGATCGGGTGCGTGCGGCTGCTTAATCCCAGTCTTTGATCCTCAATTGTTAAAAAGTGGTCCTTTGGTGAAGGGTTGGTGCATGGTCGACAGGCATTTCGCGCGATAAGACCGCAGCCATTTTCCGGCTCGTGCAGTTTTGTCACGGGTGGGCGGACGAGCGGAGGACGGCATGGCGAACCCGGGCGACGTCGGCCATGGTCGTGACGAGGCCGATGGCGAGACCGTCTCGCCATCGCGCAGGCGCTTCCTCTCCCGAGGGACGGCGTTGGTCGGCGGCGCGATGGCAGGCGGACTCGCGGCGGAGACGGCCCTCGCCGAAGACCCGAATGGCCCACCCAATGTTCCGGAATGGATGAAGGCGCCGGGCGCCGATACCGGCGCGCAGCCCTACGGCGCGCCCTCGCCCTTCGAGAAGCACGTCGTCAAGAACATCCCGAAATCGCTGAAGCAGTACACCTCGGCCTCGGTGCGCACGCCGCTGCAGGATCTCGACGGGATCATCACGCCCAACGGCCTGTTCTACGAACGCCACCATGGCGGCGTGCCTGCGATCGATCCGGCGCAGCACCGGCTGATGATCCACGGCCTGGTCGAGCGGCCGCTGATCCTGACCATGGAGGACATCCGGCGCTTCCCCTCGGAATCGCATGTCTACTTCCTCGAATGCTCGGGCAATCCCGACTTCAAGGCGATCCAAGCCGGGAAGACTGCCTCCGACCTCGTCGGGCTGGTGAGCTGCGCCGAATGGACCGGCGTGCGTCTCAAGACCGTGCTGGAGGAGGCCGGGCTCAAGCCGGGGGCGAAATGGGTCGTCGCGGAGGGCGCGGATTCCGCTGGCCTGACCCGCAGCATCCCCATCGAAAAATGTCTCGACGATGCGCTGCTGGTCTACAGCCAGAACGGCGAGCGCCTGCGGCCGCAGCAGGGCTATCCGCTGCGCGTGTTGCTGCCCGGCTTCGAGGGCAACATGAGCGTGAAGTGGCTGCGCCGCCTCAACGTCACGGACGAGCCGGCCTATTCGCGCGAAGAGACCGCGAAATACACCGATCTGATGCCGGACGGCACGGCGCGGCAATTCACCTTCATGATGGAGGCGAAGTCGATCATCACGCGGCCATCGGGCACGCAGCGGATCGCGCGCGGCTTCAACGAGATCACGGGCATCGCCTGGAGCGGTCGCGGGAAGATCACTAGGGTCGAGATCTCGGTCGATGACGGCAGGACCTGGCAGGATGCGGGGCTGCAGGCGCCGGTGCTGAACAAGGCGCTGACCCGGTTCCGCCTGCCCTGGAGCTGGAACGGCGAGCCCGCCATCATCCACAGCCGCGCCACCGACGAGACCGGCTACGTCCAGCCGAGTTTCGACGCGCTGACCAAGGCGCGCGGCATGAACTCCTTCTATCACGACAACGCGGTCATCCCCTGGCGCATCGCGGCGAGCGGAGAGGTCTCCAATGGCTATCCGAAGGCTTGAGATTGCCGCCGCGCTGATCCTGGCGCTGGCCGGATCGGCGCAGGCCGAGGGTCGGTACGGGCTCGGCCGCCCGGCGAGCGAGGCCGAGATCGCGGCCTGGAACATCGACATCGACCGGGACGGCAGGAAGCTGCCCGCCGGCAGCGGCAGCGTTGCCCATGGCCGTGAGGTCTTCGCCGCACAATGCGCCTCTTGCCATGGTGAGACGGGCGAAGGCGGGCTCGGTGACAAGCTGGTCGGAGGCAAGGGCACGCTCGCCTCGGCCAAGCCGGTGAAGACGGTGGGCAGCTATTGGCCCTATGCGCCGACCTTATTCGACTACGTCCACCGCGCCATGCCGATGAACGCGCCGCAATCGCTCGGCAACGACGACGTCTACGCCGTGGTCGGCTACCTGCTGAACCTCAACGGACTCGTGCCGGACGGCGCGGTTCTCGATGCTAAGTCGCTCTCCGCGGTGCGGATGCCGAACCGCGACGGCTTCGTCCCCGACCCGCGGCCCGACGTGCGCTGAACTCGGGCTCGCCTATTGCTGCAGCGACTTCGCTTCGCAGCCGGCATACTCGCTGCTCGCCTTCACGTAGGCATTGAGCTTCTGGATGTAGGCCTCGGCCAGCGGCCGGAAGGCCTGTGCCTGCAGGTTGTAGGCTTTCACGGCGTCGTTGAAGCTGTAGGCCTCCCAGCCAGGGCAGCCGCCCTTGGCATCGAGGCAGGCCGGCTTTTCCGGAAGCTTCGGCTTTTCGGGCTTCACTTCGGCCGTCGGCGGCACGGGGGGCGTGCAGCCAATCGGCGCGGCGAGCGCCGTGCCATGAGCGACCGCCCAGGCTGCTAAAACTGCCACTGTCATCGCTCGCGCGGTCTGCATCGAACTCACTCCCGTCGGCCCTCGAGGCGTCTTTCGCCGGGGCGTGTGGCAGGATTCGGGTGCGGGCGCAGCCCCGCTCGACCTAGACGCCCTCCGTCCAAAGCAATGGCCGATGCCAGGCTTGTCCGAGGCGGGGCGCGATGCTGTAGAAGGCGCCGCTTCACAAGGGTCCGCGTTCATGGCCAAGGCTGCTTCCGCCTCCGTCGAGGATCTCACCGAAGAGGGTGCCAAGGCCCGCCATGCCACCCTCTCGGCCGAGATCGCCGAGGCCGACCGGCTCTACCACGGCGAGGATGCGCCGGAGATCTCGGATTCGGATTACGATGCCCTGCGGCGTGAGCTGGAGCAGATCGAGGGGCGTTTCCCCGATCTCGCCGGAACGGGCGAGGCCAGCGCCTCCGTCGGCGCGAAGCCGTCCTCGAAATTCGAGAAGGTGAAGCATGCCGTGCCGATGCTCTCCCTCGGCAACGCTTTCGCCGAGGAGGAGGTCGAGGAGTTCGTGGCGCGGGTGCGCCGTTTCCTGAACTGGCCGGAAAGCGAACCGCTGGCCTTCACGGCCGAGCCGAAGATCGACGGTCTGTCGCTGTCCCTGCGCTACGAGGACGGGAAGCTCGTCACGGCCGCGACGCGCGGAGACGGCGAGGTCGGCGAGAACGTCACGGCGAATGCCCTGACGATCGACGACATCCCAGAGACCTTGAAGGGCGAGCCGCCCGGCATCTGCGAGGTGCGCGGCGAGGTCTACCTGTCCCACGAGGACTTCGCCGGCATCAACGCGCGGCAGGAGGCGGCCGGCAAGCCGCTCTTCGCCAACCCGCGCAACGCGGCGGCCGGGTCGCTCCGCCAGCTTGATCCGAGCATCACGGCCTCGCGGCCCCTGCGCTTCTTCGCCTATGCCTGGGGCGAGGTGAAGCCGGCCTTCGAGGGCACGCAGTCGGTGGTGCTGGAGCGCTTCAAGTCTTTCGGGCTGACCGTGAACCCGCTCACGGTCCGCTGCGAGACGGCGGCCGAGCTGATCGCGCACTACGAAAAAATCGGGCGGCAGCGGGCCGATCTCGGCTACGACATCGACGGCGTCGTCTACAAGGTCGACGACCTCGCCCTGCAGAAGCGCCTCGGCTTCGTCTCGCGCTCGCCGCGCTGGGCGCTGGCGCACAAATTCGCAGCGCAGGAAGCCTTCACCACGCTGGAGGCCATCGACATCCAGGTCGGCCGCACCGGCTCGCTCAACCCGCTGGCGAGATTGAAACCGGTCACGGTGGGCGGCGTGGTGGTGTCCAACGCGACGCTCCACAACGAGGGCTACGTCCAGGGCGTCGGCGGCGACGGCGAGCCGATCCGCGAGGGCCGCGACATCCGCGAAGGCGACACGGTAATCGTGGTGCGGGCCGGCGACGTGATCCCGAAGGTGCTGGACGTGGTGCTCGACAAGCGCCCGGCCGATGCAAAGCCCTTCGTGTTTCCTGACCATTGCCCGGCCTGCGGCAGCAAGGCCGTTCGAGAGCTGAATCCGCGCACGAAGAAACTCGACGCGATCCGGCGCTGCACAGGCGGCCTGATCTGCCCGGCGCAGGGTGTCGAGCGGCTGAAGCACTTCGTCTCGCGCAACGGCTTCGATCTCGAAGGGTTCGGCCAGACCTATATCGAGGTGCTGTTCGAGGCCGGCCTGGTGAAGCAGCCGGCGGACCTGTTTCGGCTCCAGTTCGAGCCGCTGAAGGCTGCGATCGTCGCCCGCCGGGAGGAGTTGTCGGCGCAACGGCGCGGTGAGGACGAAGCCGCGCCGAAAAAGGCGGCCAAGAAGAAAGGCGACGACGAGGACAAGGCGATCAAGAACCTGCTCGCCTCTCTCGATGCGCGCCGGATGATCCCGCTCAACCGCTTCCTGTTTGCGCTGGGCATTCCGCATATCGGGGAATCGACGTCCAAGGCGCTCGCCAAGCGCTTTTCGGATATGCAGGCGCTGAAAGTTGCGCTCGATGCCGCCGCAGAGGCCCAGGCCGGCCCGGATTGGCTGGAGCTCTCGGCGATCCCGCGCAT
This sequence comes from Methylobacterium brachythecii, assembly GCF_014196345.1. Lineage (GTDB taxonomy): Bacteria > Pseudomonadota > Alphaproteobacteria > Rhizobiales > Beijerinckiaceae > Methylobacterium > Methylobacterium brachythecii. Next base: position 597,784 of record NZ_JACIDN010000001.1, read on the forward strand.
CGGTCCCGGCACACGCGACAAACTGCTCGCCGATGTCGAGGCCACGCCGGGCGAAGCCTTGAAAGGCCAGTCGACGGGTGCCCGCCTGCGCGCGCGGCTGACCGCGAGCCAGGGCGAGGCGCTCCTGACGCATTACAAGGACGCCGAGACGGCGGAGGCGGCCCTCGAACGGGCGGCCGGGCAAAAGCCGGGCGAGGCCTATCACCTATTTTCCGACGACGGCGAGATCGGGCCAGTCGCGACGGATTCGCTGATCCAGTTCTTCTCGGAGACGCACAACGCCGACGCGGTCGCCGCCCTGCTCGACGAGGTGAAGACCGAGAAGCTCGCCGCCGCCACGTCTTCCGCCGCCTTCTCAGGCAAGACCGTGGTCTTCACCGGAACGCTCGAAAAGATGACGCGAAGCGAGGCCAAGGCCACGGCCGAGCGCCTCGGCGCGAAGGTCTCGGGCTCGGTGTCTGCGAAAACCGATCTCGTCGTGGCCGGTCCCGGCGCGGGCTCGAAGGTCAAGGATGCCGAGAAGCACGGGGTAAAGGTGATCTCGGAGGACGACTGGCTGGCGATGCTGGCGAGCGCCTGAGCCGGGACGGTCAGAACTCCATGTCGAGCTCTTCGATCTCGTCCGGCTCCTCCGCGGCGGCCTGCGTCCATTCCGCCAGGAGATCCCATGCGAGGATGGTGTCTCGGTACGTCTCCGCGATGAAGGGCAGCGGCACGTCGTAGGTGCGGAAGCGCGTGCAGACGGGGGCGTACATCGCATCCGCCAGCGTCGGGCGCGCGCCGAACAGGTACGGGCCGCCGGAGCGGCCGAGGCAATCCTCGACGATCGCGACGATGCGCTCGATGTCGCCCCGGGCGCCGTTGAAGATCCGGAAGCCGGGGATGTGCGCCCGCAGGTTCATCGGCAGCGCCGAGCGCAGGTTGATGAAGCCGCCATGCATCTCGCCCGAGACCGCGCGGCAGCGAGCCCGGTCGGCCACCGACTCCGGGAGGAGGGCCGCACCCGGATAGGTCTCGTTGAGATATTCCCCGATCGCGAGGGCGTCCCATACGGCGACCGGGCCGTGCGTGAGCCGCGGCACCAGGAACGACGGCGACAGGTGTAGGAGTTCGGCCCGGGTGGAGGAATCCGAGCCCGACAGGAGTTCGACCTCGAAGTCGAGCCCGGCCATGCGACAGAGCAGCCAGCCTCGCAACGACCACGAGGAGTAGTTGCGGCTGGAAATCGTGAGCGTCGCGTCCGCCATCACCCTCGTCCCACTGAATCGGTCCCACTGACACGGCATCCAAGAGTCGTGCCGCGGCATGGCTCGAGGCCGACGCCGGGACGATCGTGCGCTGGACGGGGGAGAGGATGCGAGAGGATGTCCTGGCCTTTGGTTAGTTCAATACAGGTGCCCTTTCGGTTGGGTTTCGAAATTCGCGCTGTAGAACAACCGTTTACCGTCGATTGGATATATGAGGCATTTTTGTTTCACTGACTCTAAATCATGGTGGAGTTGTACCTTTAGCCGGTTGCGAAGAACTCGCACGCCCGTAACCCTTGCTCCCCCGCTGCTGCGCTCATCCGAGCGTCGGCATGTCGGATCATCGCGGACGCGCCGGGAGTTGCGGATCTGATGATGTACCGTGCGTTCGATGCCCAGTCGGACTTCGCCCAGCAGACACGCAACTGGGGGCGGATGCTGAACCAGGTGGTCTCGCCCTGGGCGGGCACGCCGTTCCGCGACCAGGCGAACTGGTGGTCGGCCGGCGCGCGCATGATGATGCGCGCGGGCCTGACCTTCGCCCGGCCCGATTACGGGATCCACTCGGTCACGGTCGGCAACCGCGAGGTGCCGGTGATCGAGGAGGCGGTGGTGGCCACGCCCTTCGCCACCTTGCTGCGCTTCCGCAAGGACATCGCCAGCCCGCAGCCGAAGGTGCTGGTGCTCGCGCCGCTCTCGGGGCATTTCGCGACGCTGCTGCGTGGCACCGTGCGCACCTTGCTCGCCGACCACGATGTCTACATCACTGACTGGCACAACGCTCGCGACGTGCCACTCTCCGAGGGCGAGTTCGGCTTCGACGACTACGTCGACCACGTCGTGCGCTTCCTGGAGACGATGGGCGAGGGCTCGCACCTCGTCGCCGTCTGTCAGCCGGCCGTGCAGGCGCTGGCGGCTTCGGCCGTCATGGCCCACACCAAGAACCCGGCCCAACCGCGCAGCATGACGCTGATGGCCGGCCCGGTGGATTGCCGCATCAGCCCGACCTCGGTGAACGAGCTCGCCACCTCGAAGCCGATCGAGTGGTTCGAGAAGAACCTGATCGCCACGGTGAGCGACCGCCATAAGGGCGCCGGCCGCCGGGTCTATCCCGGCTACATGCAGGTCTCCGCCTTCGTGGCGATGAACGCCCAGCGCCACAGTCAGGCCCACCAGGACCTGTTCTGGCATTACGTCAGCGGCGACGCGGACAAGGCGCGCGCGGTCGAGAGCTTCTACGACGAGTATTTCGCCGTGCTCGACCTCACCGCCGAGTTCTACCTCGAGACGGTCAAGACGGTGTTCCAGGACTACACCCTGGCTCGCAACGCGCTGACCTATCGCGGTGAATCGATCGACATGCGCGCGATCCAGCGCACCGCGCTGATGACGGTGGAAGGTGAGCGCGACGACATCTGCGCGGTGGGCCAGACCATGGCGGCGCACGATCTCTGCGCCAGCCTGCCGCCCCATATGCGCAGCCACCACCTCCAGGCCGGCGTCGGCCATTACGGTGTCTTCTCGGGGCGCAAATGGGAGGCGCAGACCTATCCGCTGGTCCGCAACTTCATCCAGTCCCACGCCTGAGAGCCGAGCCCTGCACGGGATGCCGGGGACGGTTCCGCCGGCCAGCTTGCCGCAGGCGACCCGCCCCCGTATACTCTTGCGCTCTATGCCCTGTTGAAGAGTGAGCCCTCAGCCCGCCGATGTCCGATCTGGTGCAGCTTCAGGCCGTGTTGAATGCACGTCCGTCATCCGTTCCGAGCGAGGCTCCGGGCCGTCGTGGTTGCCCGCTGTCCGATCTGCGTGACCGGCTGCGCCGGGCGGGCCTGCGCCCGACCCGTCAGCGCCTTTCGCTCGGCTGGCTGCTCTTCGGACGCGGCGACCGCCACCTGACCGCGGAAATGCTCTACGACGAGGCGATGCGCGCCAAGGTGCCGGTCTCGCTCGCCACCGTCTACAACACGCTCCATCAGTTCACCGAGGCCGGTCTTCTGCGCCAGCTCGCGCTCGACGGGTCGAAAGCCTATTTCGACACCAACCCGAGCGAGCACCATCACTTCTTCCTCGAGGAGGAGGGTGAGGTGATGGACATGCCGGAATGCGGCATCTCGGTCGAATCCCTGCCGAATGCCCCCGAGGGCATGGAGATCGCCGGCGTCGAGGTGATCGTGCGCCTGCGTCGCCGGGGAGCCTCCGGCCGCGCCTGATCCGATCGGGTAACAAGAATATCGAAAGGGCCGGCGAGGGATCGCCGGCCTTTTTCGTATCTTGCCGGTTCAGCCGTCATTGTGAGCGCAACGAAGCAATCCAGGGCCAACGGGCAAGCGTCGCGGGTCTGGCTCTGGATTGCCTCGGCTTCGCCTCGCAATGACGCGGAGCCGTATCAGTCCAAGGTCTCGTTCGGATAGACGCCCCAGAGACGCTCCTGGCGGATGTAGCCGTCGACGTCGCCACGGCTCTGCGGCAGCGCCACGATGACGCGGCACCACGTGCCCGTGCAGGTCTTTACGCTGCCGATGACGCCGGGTTCGAGTTTGGCCTCTTCCGTCGAGCCGGTATCGGCACGCGCCAGCAGCGGCACGGTCGGCGTGGCCTGGGCGCCGGCCGGCGGCGTGACGACGGCGGTGCGCCGGCCCGAGAGCAGCGAGTGCAGCACCCAGCCCTCGGTCCCCTCGGAATCGCGGATGCGACGCCAGGTCTCGAATTCGGCGATGATCTCCACCGGCAGCCCTGCCCGGCGATAGACCCAGAGCGTGCGGTTGTCCTTCGACGGACCCTCGCGCAGGTTGACCCGGTCGGTCTTCAGGCTGGCATAGCGGGGCAGCGGCAGCTTGGTCGCGCGCCCGCCCTCGGGGGGGGCGGCGCTCACGGGGCCGAGGCCGGCGAGGAGGAAGGCGAGGGAAGTCCCGAGAATCGCGTTGCGCATCATCGATCGTCCTTAGCTCGTCGCCCGGAGCCACGGGAGCTTGGCCCGCATTGTCTTCCGACCTCTCTCTGATAGAGAAACCGGGAAGATGTGCGGCGGAGCGTGGTCCGAGGCGCGTCGGCCGATCGCTCCATCTGGCCGTGTCACGGTTAACGGAGCGTAAGCCCAGGCGCTGCAGAACCCGCCGAACGCGTAACGAGTGCCCTCACGGGAGGAACCATGTCGTCGTTGAAGCGCAAGCCTCTGGTGGTGGTGACGCGTCGCCTGCCGGAAGCGGTCGAGGCGCGGATGCGCGAGCTGTTCGACACGCGCCTCAACGCCGAGGACGCGCCGCTCTCTCAGGAGGCCCTCGTCGCGGCGCTCCGCGAGGCCGACGTGCTGGTGCCCACCGTCACCGATGAGATCGATGCCGGGCTGCTGGCCCAGGCCGGCCCCAACCTCCGGCTGATCGCCAATTTCGGCAACGGCGTCGATCATATCGACGTCGGCACGGCTTTGGAGCGCGGCATCACCGTCACCAACACCCCGGGCGTCCTCACCGAGGACACCGCCGACATGACCATGGCGCTGATCCTGGCCGTGGCCCGCCGGGTCGCGGAAGGCGCGCGCATCATCCCGGAAGACGATTGGAGCACCGGCTGGTCGCCGACCTGGATGCTCGGCCGCCGCATCACCGGCAAGCGTCTCGGCATCGTCGGCATGGGCCGCATCGGTCAGGCCCTAGCCAAGCGCGCCAAGGCGTTCGGCCTGTCGATCCACTACCACAACCGCCGCCGGGTCCCGACGGCCATCGAGCAGGGTCTCGACGCCACCTACTGGGAATCTCTCGACCAGATGTTGGCGCGCGTCGACGTGGTCTCGGTGAATTGCCCGCACACGCCAGCCACCTATCATCTGCTTTCGGCGCGCCGCCTGAAGCTGATGAAGCCCGAGGCGATCGTCGTGAACACCGCTCGCGGCGAGGTGATCGACGAGAATGCCCTCGCGCGCCTGATCGAATCCGGCGACATCTCGGGCGCCGGCCTCGACGTGTTCGAGCAGGAGCCTGCGGTGAGCCCGCGCCTCGTCAAGCTCGCCCGCGCTGGCAAGGTGGTGCTGCTGCCCCATATGGGCTCGGCGACCCACGAGAGCCGCACCGACATGGGCGAGAAGGTCATCATCAACATCAAGACCTTCATGGACGGCCACCGGCCGCCGGACCGCATCCTTCCGAGCATGCTCTGAGGCGGGGCGCTTCATCCGCTCAGGGCGCGACCCCGTAGGACTGCCCAAAAGGATCAGGCGATGGCGGATGACAGCGAACTCGACCGGACGATCGCGCCGCTGATCGCGCTGGCGCAGGATGTCTTGAACGGCAACGGGTCCGCGGCCTCGCTGCAGGACGTGTCCGAGGAGGACTGGCAGACCCTGCTCGGCAAGGTCGCAACCCAGGCGCAGGAGAACGGCCTCGGCTTGCCGCTCGGCTGGCAGGAGTCCCTGAGCCGCTACCGAGATCGGCAGCGGCTGCAGGCAGATGTCGACGACACCCGTCTCGCGGAGCAGGGCGAGGTTTTTGGCCGGGAAGACGACGCCTGACGTCGGGGGCGTTCAGCGCTCCGCGACGGCGATGAGCGCGGTCGAGGGGATCGGCAGGATCGGTCGCGTTCCCGCCATCCGCCGCGCTTCAGCGACGACCGCCTCCTTGTCCTCGGCAGTCAGGCCGGCCCAGTCGGGGGACATGCCGAACAGCGTGTCGGGCTCGTCGAGCATCGCGATATCGAGCTCGTAGTCGAAGACCGCACGCTCGATCCGCGGAGCGTGATACCCGGCGGCTACCAGTTCGCGGGCGAAGGCATCTGGCTCGCCGAGCGCCATCACCCCCTCGGGCATCGCCATGGTCTCGCGCTCGGGGAAGAGCTTTCGGCGGATCTGGCCGAGCAGCAGAAACGTCGCGGCGCCGCGCTCCTGCCATGTCGCCACGACACCATGGCCGCCGGGCCGCGTCACACGGGCCATCTCGGCGAGCCCCCGGCGCCAGTCCGGGAACATGATCACGCCGAAGATCGAGAACACGGCATCGAAGCCGGCATCGGGCAGCGCCAGATCCTGTCCATCCATGACCTTGGCATCGACGTTGGGCAGCCCCGCCGCAGCGACGCGGGCGACCATGCCGGGCGAGAAGTCGACAGCGAGAACCTGCGCTCCCGTCCGTGCCGCGGCGAAGGCGAGGGCGCCGGTTCCCGTGGCGACGTCGAGGACGCGGCTCTGCGCAGTCAGCGGCACCCGCGCGAGCGCGGCTTCGGCGAAGCGCGCCGTGAAGGGATGGGCGGTGCGCTCGTAGTGCTCGGCGGCCTTGTCCCACCGGTCGGGGTTCTCGAATTCGCGCAAGGCGGACGCTCCATGAATCACGTAACTTAATAAGTAGCGTGATAGGCCATGGTTGCCAATCCGCAGGTCCGGCGTGAAGGATCGTGTCGTGCGTAACGACAGCCGCCTTTCCCGAACGCTCCACGTGCTGCTTCACATGGCGCGCCGCGACGGACCGATGACCTCCGAGGTGATCGGGCAGATGCTCGGGACGAGCCCCGTGGTCGTCCGCCGCACGATGGCGGGCCTGCGAGAGGCCGGCTACGTGAGATCGGAAAAGGGGCATGGCGGCGGATGGACCATCGCCGCCAACCTCAGTGACGTCTCGCTTCTCGACGTCCATCGTGCCGTCGGCGGTCCACGCATCTTCGCGATCGGCAGCGACCATCCGAACCCCGATTGCGCGGTCGAGAAGGCGGTCAACGCAGCGTTGGAGGACACGCTGCGCGAGGCCGAGGCCTTGCTCATCGCGCGGTTGGGCGCGGTCAGCCTCGCCGAGCTGGTGCGCGGCTTCGACGTCCAATGCGATCCGAGCGGGCCAGCGGCCGCTTCCCGGTGCGGATGACCGATGGCTAACGGATGGACGTGGCGGATGGCGCCTCAAGCAGCGCCTTGCGGCTCAAGCCCTTGTGCACATGGACCATCAGCGCGATGCCGAAGAGCGGCACGGCGAGGTTCACGATCGGCACCACCATCAGCCCGGCCAAAGCCGCTCCGGCCGTGAGCGTCGTGACGTTGAAGTGCCGGCGCATCTCCTGCGCCTCGGCGATCGGCCGGAATCGGCTGGCGGCGGCCTCGAAATACTCGCGGGCGAGCAGGTAGGCATTGGCGCCGAAGAAGGCGACGAGGTTCACGCCCGGCACGAAGATCAGAAGCAGCGCGACGAGGTTCACCAAGAGCGCTAGGCCGGCGAAGCGCAGCGCATAGAGCAGGGCCTGCCCCCAGGGCAGCGGGCGGCCGGGCGGGTCGTTCGGAAAGTCGGTGCGCTCGACGATGGCGGCGGCGTCGTCGAGGAAGAAGCCCGCCACCAGGATCGAGACCGCTGGCATGATGTAGGCCAGCGCCACAAACAGCCCGGCCCCTGCCAGGAAGAACGCGATGGTGTCGAGGATCGGATAGTCCGCCGCGATGTGGTGGCTCGACTGGAACCACTGGATCAGCCGCGTCAGCGCGAACCAAACCACGATCAGCAGGCCCAGGGTCAATGCCAGCGATTTCAGGAGGATCGCCCGCATGGCCGGCGAGAAGACCTGCCGCAGGGCCGCGGCGGCGGCTTTGATCAGCATCGTGGGTCCGGATGTGCAACGACGTCGCGAAGGGTTCTCGCCGCATGGCGAGATCTGCGCAAGGGAGGGTCCTTTTGCGGACCCGGGCGTTCTCCTCGCGAATGGATGGAGCCGAGCATGCCGAGACATGCCGCCTTGCTGATCGCGGGCACCCTGCTGGCCTCGCCGGCCATGGCGCATGAGGTCGGCGCCTGGGCCGGCGCGAGCAACGCCCCCGCCGAGCGCTCCGAAGTCGCGGTCGCGGCGATCGACGGGAAGGCCTACGTGGTCGGCGACTACAACGGCGCGACCGAGCTGCTGATCTACGATCTCGCCGCGGATCGCTGGAGCCGGGGCGCGCCGTTTCCCTATCCGGTCCACCACACCATGGCGGTCGGGCAGGGCGGCCTGATCTTCGTCTTCGGCGGCTATGTGAATGGCTGGGAGGCCACCGACAAGGTCTGGGCCTACGATCCAAAGGCGGATTCCTGGACGCCGCGCGCCCCGCTGCCCTCGGCCCGCGCGGCCGGCGGCGCCACGCTGCTCGACGGCAAAATCCACGTCGTGGCCGGCAGCGTCTCGGGCCGCAAGAACACGCCCCTGCATGAGATCTACGAACCCGCGACCGATCGCTGGAGCAAGGCTGCGCCGCTGCCGACGCCGCGCGACCACCTCTCCGTCCAGGCGATCGGAGGCAGGATCGTCGCCGTGGGCGGTCGCATCGATGGCGATCCCGGCAAGAATCTCGCGACCAACCAAGTCTATGATCCGGCCGGGGATGCCTGGGGCGAAGCGGCCCCGCTCCCCACGGCGCGCAGCGGCACGGCTTCCACCGTGCTCGGCCAGGACGTCTACGTCATCGGCGGAGAGTCCAACCGCAAGACCTACGACGAGGTCGAGGCCTTCGACCTGCCGAAGAACTTCTGGCGCAGCCTCGCGCGGCTGCCGACGGCCCGGCACGGTTTCGGCGCGGTGACCTATGACGGGCGGATCTACACGATCGTCGGAAGCCCGAAGCCGGGTGGGTTCAAGTCGGGCACGGTGGAGGTGTTCGATCCGAGGGCGGGTTCGACGACGCGCTAAGATCCCCACCAAACCCCGTTATTCTGGGGCTCGCCGTAGGCGAGAACCCGGAATCCACGACTGGCCGCCACGGAGTGTCTGGGCCGCGCATCACGGGTAGATTGCCCGCCTTCGGCGTGCCCCTTCGGGTCCGGGATCCGCTTCGCGGCCCCGGAATGACGGGTCGGGGGGCATCGGCTCGATGCGCTTGCACAGGGCACAGCGCAGACATGCCGTTCGATGGACCTGCGAAATTCGCCATCCGTCGCTAGTTTGAGCTTATGCTGCGCTGCAAAATGGGCTGCTCGTGACGAATTCCTCCTCCATCTGCTGTGACGACGCCTCGACGGCCACCGCCGAGCGCGAGGTCCACCCCGCGCTCGTCATCTTCGCGCTCGCGGTCGGCGGCTTCGCGATCGGGACGACCGAATTCGCCTCGATGAGCCTGCTGCCGGAATTCGCGCCCGCGCTCGGCATCGACGCGCCCACCGCCGGCCATGTGATCAGCGCCTATGCGCTGGGCGTCGTCGTCGGCGCGCCGGTGATCGCGGTGCTGGCCGCGCGCATGGCCCGGCGGACGCTGCTCGTCGGCCTGATGCTGATGTTCGCCGTCGGCAACCTGCTCTCGGCCCTGGCACCGAGCTATGGGGCCATGATGGCCTTCCGGTTCTTCGCCGGTCTGCCGCACGGGGCGTATTTCGGGGTGGCCATGCTGCTCGCTGCCTCGCTGGTGCCGCGCGAAAAGCGGTCGCAGGCGGCCGCGAAGGTGCTCACAGGCCTGACGGTCGCCACCGTCGTCGGCGTGCCGCTAGCCAATGCCGTCGGCCAGCTCTTCGGCTGGCGCTGGAGCTTCGGCATCGTCGCCGGGCTGGCGCTGCTGACGGCTGCGCTGGTGCGGCTCTACGCGCCGCTGGGCGCGCCGATCGCGGGAGCCAGCCCGTTGCGCGAACTCGGCGCGCTCAAGCGCGGGCAGGTCTGGCTGACGCTCGGCATCGGCGCAGTCGGCTTCGGCGGCATGTTCTCGATGTACACCTACCTCGCCTCGACCATGCTCTCGGTCACGCAGGTCTCGCCGGCCCTGATCCCCGTGGCGCTCGCCGTCTTCGGCGCCGGTCTCACGGTCGGCAACCTCGCCTGGGCCTGGATCGCGGACCGCTCCGGCAAGCTGATGCTCTCGGCCGGGGCGACGCTGGTCTGGAGCGCCGTCGTGCTCGCTCTCTACCCCGCCGCGACCGCGAGCCTCTGGACGCTGCTACCGGTGGTGTTCCTGATCGGCAGCGGCGGCGGCCTCGCCACCATCCTTCAGACGCGTCTGATGGACGTAGCCGAGGACGCGCAGACGCTGGCCGCCGCGCTGAACCACTCCGCCTTCAACGTCGCCAACGCCCTCGGGCCGTGGCTCGCCGGGCTCGCCATCGCCGCCGGCTTCGGGCTGCCGGCGACGGGCTGGGTCGGCGTCGCCCTGGCGCTGGGTGGGCTGGCGGTGTGGGCGGTCTCTCTGGCGCTCGATCGCGGCAAGACCACCTTCGCTGCCTGACAGGTGGTTGGGGATCGTTGACTGACGATACCCAGGCGTTGACCGTTTCCGACCCGACGACCAGGAGAGCGCTAAGCAAAGAAGCGCAGCGCCGATAGCGATGCACGCACGGCTATCTTTCATCGTTGAAGAAGCGCATCCTGCCTCATCACCGGCCGAGAACGACAGGCTCCGGTGACTGAGGGCCAAGTGCTCCCGCCTGCAGGGTTCGGGAGATCACGTGGCCAGGATCGATATCCACCGGACATCCTTGAGTCAGCCGAGCAGCCCGGCCGTTTCGGCCATCTGCTTCTGTATGCCGTGGCTGCCGGGTGCGGTGCGGCCAGTTCCACAATCACAGATCGGGAGTGACGATCATGGCTACGGAAAAGCAGCGCGGCAGTCGTGAGGCGAAGAAGCCGAAGAAGCCCGTCGTGAAGATGAATGCCTCTGCACCGTCGACGAAGAATCTCGTCAGCGACACTTTGAAGTCCGCCGGACGAAAGTAAGCGCGAGAGCGCTCGATCGCACTGAGGGGCCGCCTCGATCGCAGCAGTTGCGCAACGATGCGGCCTCTCGTTCAGCCGGCTGATGAGGCACTTCAGACAGTAGCTGAATCGCCGGCTTCGATTTCTTGGCAGTTTTGGACCAGCACGAATGCGAATTCTCGTCGGCTGCGAGATGACCTACGATTTTCAGTATCCGACAACGCTCATCGCGATGCTCAATGTTCACTCATCGCGGTTTTCTGACCTTGAGCGGCCGGATTATATCCTGACGACGCCATCCGTACCGCTCGAAGGATATCGTGACAGCTTCGGAAATTGGTGCACGCGCCTGGTCGCGCCGGCCGGCCGACTGACGCTGAAGACCGATACGGTCGTGCGCGATCACAGCGAGAATGAAACACCGCCCGACACGAGTGCGACCGAGGCGTTCGCCTCGATGTTGCCGACGGACACGCTGCTCTTCCTTCTCGGGAGCCGGTATTGCGAGACGGATCGGCTCTCGGACATTGCCTGGAATCTTTTCGGAAGCCTGCCGCCAGGGTGGTCGCGTGTGCAGGCCATCTGCGACTACGTGCATGATCGGATCACGTTCGGATACGAACACTCGCGGCCGACGCGTACCGCCGCAGAGGTCTTCGAGGAGCAGCGAGGCGTGTGCCGCGACTATGCTCACCTCGCGATCGCCTTTTGCCGATGCCTGAACATCCCGGCACGTTACTGCACCGGTTATGTCAGCGACATTGGCTTGCCGCTGCCGCATTCACCCGGCGATTTCGCGGCCTGGATGGAGGTTTTCCTGGGCGGACGCTGGCACATGTTCGACCCGCGGAATAACAGCCCGCGCATCGGCCGAATTTTGATTGCATACGGTCGCGATGCTGCCGACGTGCCGCTGACGCTCACCTTCGGGCCAAACTCGCTCGTCAATTTTCTGGTTACGACTGAAGAGGCGCCCGCCATCGCGCGTTAAGGTCGGCTTCTTGTCGTTCTTTTTCGGCTGCTTCAATGGGCGTGTACGTCTCGAGCTAAATTTTCATGATTGCTACACTTGCGGCTTTTTCGGCGCCCGCACCTTGTCTCAAGGATGCGCAAATGGAGGACGATAAAATACTGATTGCGTCGGTTCTGATGCCTTCGTAATCAAGAGTTCGATCAAAATCTTTGATTTGCTTAGCGTAATACGAATTAGGATAGTGTTGATCGACGTACTTCTGAGTCAGGCGCATTGCCAGGCGATACTTTTCGTCGAAATCGCGGCCTCCAAAAGTAGATTCATCAGCAAAAGTGCCATTTTCGATCGCATCGGCTCGATTTTCATTCAAATTTTTACTTCGAGCGGATTCTTTTCGCCGCCGAATCTGATCTGTCAGCCAGGAGATAATTTTCATTGCCGACTCTCAAATTTTGATGGCGCGCAAACATTTATTCTATCGATCTAGTGCGCGGATCATAAAACTGCACACGAGCAAAAATATTTATTCCGACTCAGGGATACATATCGATATGCATTCCAACGAACGCACATCATCGATCATCTAGCGCTAGGCACGAGCGGCATACGACCGATCGAGCCGCATGTGTCATCGCTGTTGCAGCACGTAGACGAGAAACCCGCAGCTCTCGATCGGATGGTCAGCGCCGCGCGGAACGCTCAATCGCCAGGCGTCCACTCAATGTTCGGTCGCTGGGCCAGCATTCGCTCAAAGTAGCCGGCAACCGCCTGTGCCCCGTCCGAATGCATCATTGCGACCGGATGCGCGAGATAAGCGCGGGCGAGGTCGCGCGGTAAGCGGCCAGACTGAAAAGCACCGAGCACCTCATCGATAAAAGCGTCATTCGCTTCGTTGAAGTCGTTCGACAGCTTCTTACGGTCGTTCAGTGCTTTAATTGCCATGCATTGGTCCTAGCGTATCCAAGATGGAGATCAGGCCAACGCCATGGGATGTCGAGATGGTCGACCCTTGTAGCGGCTCTCGAGGCGTGAGCAGCCGTCGTGCCTCTTGCGATGCTGGAGGTTGACCTGTCCGCCTGGCGTGTAGACGCCTGCGGTCGCCACGGCACCGTGGCATTCCGGGCACCGCTTCGGATTGTCCCGATGGATCTTGTGGGCCACCGACACAGGCATTGCTACCCAGGCGCCATCAACCTGGACATCGCAGAATGGTGAGGTTCGCTGGGTCATGAGCCTCTATGGCAGGCGAACCGCAAGACTTGGTTAACGGAACGGAAAAGTCCGGTGCAGCGGGCGCTGGCCGGTCGGTTCAAGTCCGTCCGATGACGCTCAGTTCGGGTTGCTGCCTCCACCGGCATCGCCGGTTGCGGATGACGACGCGCCGCGTCCGTCGGCGCAAGCAGCAATGGTGAGGTTTTTCGTCTCCGCTTACGACTGACCGCTGCGCCGCGCCGCCACGGTGGCCAGCGCCGCGAAGTCCAATTCTCCGTCGCCGTGGCTGATCGCGTCGATGAGGTTGTCGCGGAGCACGCTGGCGAAGGGCATGGTCACGCCCGCGCCCTCTGCCGCCGCGAGGACGAGGCGGATGTCCTTGGCGCCGAGCCGCAGGGTGAAGCCCGGCGGCTCGTAGCGGTCCTCCGCGATCAGCGCGCCGTAGTTCTTGTAGACCGGCGAGGCGAAGAGCGTGGTGTTGAGCAGGTCGAGCAGCGACTGCTTCGAGACGCCGTGCCCTTCCGCAAAGGCGGAGGCCTCGCCCATGGCCTCGATGGCCGAGACGATCATGAAGTTGCCGGCGAGCTTCACGGCGTTGGCGGCCGAAGGCTCAGAGCCGAAGCGCCAGGTCCTGGTGCCCATCGCGTCGAGCAGCGGCTGTACCTTGGCAATGGCGGTTTCGTCGCCTGCCGCGACGATGTTGAGCGCCGCGTTCGCCGCCGCATCCGGCCGGCCGAAGACGGGGGCGGCGACATAGGCGATGCCGGCCTTCTCGTGCAGGGGCGCCAGCTCCTTCGCGAGGGCGACAGCGACTGTGGACATGCTGACATGCACGGCCGGGCGCTCGGCGGCCTCGAGCAGGCCGCCCTCGACGATCACCGAGCGCAGGGCCGCGTCGTCGGCGAGCATGGTGATCGCGGCGTCCCCGCGGAACGCCTCGGCCGCCGTGGCGACAGGGGTCGCGCCCGCGATGCCCTGCGCGGCCTCCGGCGATCGGTTCCAGACCCGGACGGTATGGCCCGCCTTCACCAGGTTGGCGGCCATGGCCTGGCCCATGCGGCCGAGCCCGAGAAATCCGACATCCATGCTCATGCCTGCCTCAGTGATTGCCGCGGTCGACGCGAGACGCGCCGGGGCTGCGTGGGATAGGAGCGGGTCGGCCCCGCGCGGGAGATAGGGCGCCGCCCCGCCCCCGTCGCCATCGGAGACCCTCCCGGAACGCATGACCGACACCCCACCCGACGGCCTGCCGATCCGCGAGCGTCTGCTCGCCCTGCTCGCGATCGCCCTGGCGATGACGCTCGCGGTGCTCGATGGCGCGATCGTGAACGTCGCGCTGCCGGCCATGGCCAAGGATCTCGCCGTGCGGCCGGACCAGGCGATCTTCCTGGTCAACGGCTACCAGATCGCCGTCACCGCCGCCCTGCTGCCGCTGGCGGCGCTCGGCGACGGAATCGGCTACCGCAAGGTCTATCTCGCCGGCCTCTCAGTCTTCACCGTCGCCTCGGCCGCCTGCGCCTATGCGCCCAACCTCGATCTGCTGATCGTGGCGCGGATCGCGCAGGGGCTCGGCGCAGCCGGCATCATGAGCGTGAACATCGCGCTGGTGCGCTTCATCTACCCGGCGCGGCTGATCGGGCGCGGCGTCGGCAACATCGCGCTCATCGTCGCCGTCGCCTCCGCCGCGGGGCCGACGGTGGCCGCCGCGATCCTCTCGGTCGCGACCTGGCACTGGCTCTTCCTGGTGAACCTGCCCGTGGGCTTGGCGGCCCTGCTCGTCGGAGCGCGCACGCTTCCCTACACACCGACGAGCGGGCGCCGCCTCGACATCCCGAGCAGCGTCCTCAACGCCCTGACCTTCGGCCTCGTCATCATCGGCGTCGACGGGCTCGGCAGCGCCGAGAGCCGTCCGCTCGCCCTCGCCGAGCTCGGCGCGGCCCTCGTGATCGGCACCGTCTTCGTGCGCCGCCAGCTCGCCCTGCCGGCGCCGCTCTTGCCGGTGGACCTGCTTCGCATCCCGGCCTTCGCTCTCTCGATGGCGAGTTCGATCTGCGCCTTCTCCGCCCAGATGACCGCCTTCGTGGCGCTGCCCTTCTACCTGCAGGACGTGCTGCATCTCTCGGCGACGCAGACCGGGCTGCTGATGACACCCTGGCCGATCGCGGTGGCCGCGATCGCGCCCTTCGCCGGGCGGCTCTCCGACCGCTACCCGCCGGGGCTGCTCGGCGGGATCGGCCTCGCTACGATGGCCGCCGGGCTCACGGGCGTGGTGCTGCTGCCGGCCGATCCGTCGCCCCTCGACATCGCCTGGCGGCTCAGCCTGACCGGCCTCGGCTTCGGGTTGTTTCAGTCGCCCAACAACCGTCTGATCATCACCAGCGCCCCGCCAGAGCGCAGCGGCGGTGCGAGCGGCATGCAATCGACCGCGAGACTGACCGGCCAGTCGCTCGGCGCGGCGCTCGTCGCGGTGCTGTTCGGGATCACCCATGCCGACGGAGCGGGCGGCAACCCGGCCCATGCCGTTCTGTTCTCGCTCAGCGCCGCCATCGTCCTGGCCCTCACGGGCACGCTCACCAGCGTCCTCAGGAAACCGCTGCCCGCAAAGTCGTGACGCCGCCATGGCCGATCGATGGGGCCGTTCCTACGTTGCAGGTGCGAGCGGGCGAGACCTTCAAAACGACGCGGGTGAAAGCATGGATATCGATCTCAAGGGCAAGAGCGCCCTCGTCACCGGTTCGACGGGTGGCATTGGCTACGCGGTGGCGCGGGAGCTGGCGCGGCTCGGCGCCTATGTCGCCGTGAACGGACGCACGGGAGAGCGGGTCGAGGCGGCCATCGCTCAGCTGAAGGGCGAGGTCCCGGAGGGCGAGTTCATCGCCGGGGTTGGTAGCGTTGCCTCGGCCGAGGGTGTCGCCGAGCTGCTCGCGGGGCTGCCCAGGGTCGACATCCTGATCAACAATGCCGGCATCTTCGAGCCGAAGCCGTTCTTCGAGATCCCCGACGAGGACTGGCAGCGCTTCTACGACGTCAACGTGATGAGCGGGGTGCGGTTGTCGCGCGCCTACGTCCCCGGCATGGTCGAGCGCGGCTGGGGCCGCGTGGTGTTCATCGCCAGCGAGTCGGGGATCAATATCCCCCTGGAGATGGTCCATTACGGGATGACGAAGACGGCCCAGCTCGCGATCTCGCGCGGCCTCGCCGAGACCGTCGGCGGCAGCGGCGTCACCGTGAACAGCGTGCTGCCCGGCCCGACCCTCACCGAGGGCGTCGCGGAATTCCTGAAATCGATGGGTGGCGCAGGCTCGGATCTCGAGCAGGTCGGCCGCGAATTCATCGCGGAGAACCGCCCGACCTCGCTGATCAAGCGTCTCGCCCGGCCCGAGGAGGTGGCGAGCATGGTCGCCTATCTCTGCACCCCGGCCGCCAGCGCCACGTCGGGTGCGGCCCTGCGGGTCGACGGCGGCGTTCTGCGCGGCATCGCCTGATCGTTTCCGCTGCGGAGCTGCGCCGGCCACTGACGAGGCCGGCGCAGCTCCGCAGGAGGGCTTAGGCCTTGAGGTGGGCGGCGAGGTGCTTGTTCATCTCGAACATCGAGCACTTGTCCTTGCCGAAGACCTTCTTGAGCTTGTCGTCGGCGACGATCTCGCGCTTGTTGGCCGGGTTCTGCAGGTTGTGCTTCTTGATGTGCTCCCACACCTTGCTCACGACCTCGCCGCGGGCCAGCGGCTTGTCACCGACGATGGCGGCGAGCTCGGGCGACGGCTTGAGGGGCTGCTGAAGCGCGTTCGGCTTGGCAGTGCCGGTCTTGGCCGCGGCGGTCTTGGCCGGGGCCGCCTTCGCGGCAGCGGCCTTCGGGGCTGCAGCTTTGGTCGTGGTGGTCTTCTTGGTCGTGGTAGCCATCGGTTTCCTCCGTTCGGCGCTCGAGCGCAGATACCTGCCTGCCTGCCCCACGGGCACGTAGCAGCAACAACTAGACGGTGATGCTGCCGTTCCAAGAGCGGAGTGTTTCCTCCGATCGCGCCATCCACAGGTGTAGCCCGTGTCAGGGGGATCGGTCCGCGCTCTCGGGGAAGTCTTGCACTCACCGAGCGAAATCTGTTCCCCGTCCTGCAGGACGAGGTCAAGCCGAAATGGCCGCCTTCCCCCTGGATCGCCCGGATTTCTCGCTCTTCTCGGGGGCCTGACCCCGTCTTCGGACTGGGAAGCGCCGTCGAGCGATCTCTTCGAGAACCCGTGCCGGGCATCGGCGATGTAGATGCAGTCGCGCCGTCGAGAGTGGAGTGCGGGCTGCCGGACCGTGTCGGAGCGCGGAACGGGAAGGGCGAACCGAAGGTTTCCGCGATGGCGCCCCGACCGACGGCGTGCGGCTCGAAGCTGCAATCTCGGGTCGTATAGTCGTTGCAGTGCCTAAAATGAAAATCAGGTGCTGAATAAAAGGACGTGAATTCGGTAGATCGAAGCTTATATGATCCATGCACGGCGCATGAGATTTCGCGATGCTCGCGCATGCTAGGTCCGGAGAGGGTTTTGCCAAGGTTTTATTTCGACATTCACGACGGCGCGACCATCCGCGACGAGATCGGGCGGGTGCTGACGAGTCGGGAGGAGGTCCGCCGTGAAGCCCTCAAGGTCGCGCTGAAGCTTCTCGCCGCCGAGGCCGAGGATGCGCGCGAGACCGCCCTCGTTCTCACGGTTCGCGACGAGGCAGGCGGGGTCTCGCTCAGGATCCGCGTCGTGAGTCAGGTCGAAGAGCACTGACACCCGCACTCTCCCGGTCATAGCGGAGTCCTGCACGGGACCGGGAACCAGCTGCCGCTCCCGCGCTTTGGCAGCCCTGTGACCGCATCCGCGGGAGCAGGCTGCGAAACGGCTTTTCGCCGGAGGCCTGCCCTCGCTCCATGATCTGGCAGGGAGACAGCTGATGCCCACCGATCTGCCGAAGGAGCGCGCCCTGAGGCCGCCGGGCAGCCTGGAACTCGATCCATCCTCCGGCGAAGGCGTCGCGGTCGACGAGACCGGGCGACTGATCGCCTCGAGCAAGGTCGAGGGCACGCCGGTCTTCGACGGACGAGGCGAGCGGCTCGGTTCGGTCTACAACTTCATGGTCGACAAGGTCTCGGGACAGGTCGCCTACGCCGTCCTGTCCTTCGGTGGTTTCCTCGGCATCGGCGAGGCCTACCATCCGCTGCCCTGGAACGCGCTCACCTATTCCGTGGAGCTCGGCGGCTACGTGGTCGAGCTCGACCGCGAGACCCTGGAGGGCGCGCCGACCCACGGGCCGGGCGAAGACCCCTTCTCGGAGCCCGGTTACGGCGAGCGCCTCAAGGGCCATTACGGCGGCAGGAAAGCGCCCGCGACGTGAGGCGCGGGATGCTGTCTCTGCACCGCCGTTGCGGGCGTTGGTGCGCGGCAGCGGCATGACCGGCTCGGAAAAGCCGTCGGCCGCCGGCGTGGCTTTAGAACTTGCCGCCCATGCCGATGCCGCCGCCCGGCGTCAGCGCCGGGGTCATCCCGCCGCTGCCACCGCGGCCGCCGGACTCGGCGCCCTCGATCTCGTCGCGGTTGATCCGGCGCGGGCCGGCATCGGCACTGCGCACATCGCCCCTCGCGTTCTTGGGCAGGGAGAGCGCCCGGCTCGGCGCGGTGGAGACCGGATTGCCGTCGTCGTCGACCGCCACGGCGGTGCGCTGCGGGGCGCCCTTGATCGAGCCGCGCATGGAGGGCGGGGGGCCGACCTCGGTCTCCGGCATGACGCCGCCCGTGCCGCCGATGATGTTCCCGAGGCCGCTGTTGCAGGCACCGAGCGAGACGGCGAGGAGCGCCACGGCGCAGAGTCTCGACGGAAGGGACATGGGCTCAAGATCCTCGAACAAGCCGCTTGTGCAGTCGGCAGGCTAGATCACGCTGCGTTTCGACGGAATCCGCCGAAACGCAGAAAACGCGATCGATTCAACGGTTTAGAGCATTCTTTATCCGAAAAACCGTTGCCACTTTTTCGCAGCATGCTCTGGGCCGCTTTCCGGGCACCTCTAAGACGAGGATTGGGCGAAAAACAGACATCGCATCGACCCATGTTAACGAGGCCGAGGTTGTCCGCACGATTTGACGGGGTCGCCTCGCGGATTCCCGCGTGCGTTGCACGGTTGCGCCACCGAGCCGACGCGCCCTCCGCACCGGTCGGCCGCGCTGCCATGGTCCGGCTTTGCGGCATCCTTAACTTCGCCCAGGTCCGGCGCGATATCTGCAGGGTCGGTGGCCGCTGCTTCGCCAGTGGTTTAACCAGTCGTTAACGAAGCCGGCCGAACCATCGTCGTCTGTCAGGTCTGAGACGGGTGGAGCCAACCTCGAGGTAGACGGGTGCTGAGACTGATCCGGACGATCGCATCGCTGACGATCGCCCTCGGCTCACTGGCGATGGGTTCCCTGGCGACGGCCGGCGAAGCCGGTCCTGCGGGACAGCCCGAGGCATCCCCGAGTGCGCCTGCGACCACGCCGCCCCCCACGACGCCCGCCGCACCGCCGCCGGTCGCCCAGCCGACGGGCTCCGCACCTGCCGCGACCCCGGTCCAGCCCCCCAGCAATGCGGCCAATGCGCCGAGCCACGGCACCCCGGCCCTTGTGCTCGACACGGCGGATTACGAGGGACTTCTCGGCAAGAGCGTGCGCGCCCAGAACGGCGACGACCTCGGCCGGATCATCGACGTGATCACCGACCGCGAGGGGCACCCCCGCGCGGCGATCATCGATTTCGGCGGGTTCCTCGGCGTCGGCTCGCGCAAGATCGCCGTGGACTGGCGGGTCTTGAAATTCAGCGTTGACGGCAAGGCCGGCCGCGTCACGCTGGCGCTGAACCGCAACCAGGTCCGCGTTTCCCCCGAATACAAGACCGGCGAGCCCATCGTCGTGCTCGGTGCCGTCGCCCCGGCGCCCGAGGGTGAGCAGACGGCCGCGCCCGCATCTCAGGCCGCGCCCGCCGCGGCAGGGGACAAGCCGGCTGCGGCTGAGAAACCGGAGAAAACTCCGGACAAATGATCGTTCATCGCCCCCTGGAGAGACGCACCATCGGATCGCGCGACACGGCCCGGCCGGAGATGCGCGGACGCGCTCCGCGCCCGGCTGCGATCCGTCGCGATCCTCCGCCCCCGGAGCCTGCGACGGCGTCAAAGGCCGGGAACCGCGGGCTCGACGCTTTCACCTTCTTCATCGCCAACCTGCAGACCGGGTTCGGGCCGTTCCTCGCCGTCTATTTCACCCAGCAGAAATGGACGCAGTCGGATATCGGCCTCGCCCTGACCGTCGGCGGCCTCGTCAGCCTACTCGGCCAGGTGCCGGGCGGCGCCTTCGTCGACGCCTCGCGCTCGAAGCGCTTCGCCGCTGGCTTCTCGGCCTTCTGGGTCGGGGCGAGCGCCGTGATGCTCGCCGCCTTCCCGAGCTACCTCGTCGTGCTGCTCGCCATGGCGATCCATTCGGCGGCGAGCTGCGTGTTGACGCCGTCCATCGCAGCCATCGGCATCGGCATGGTCGGCCATGCCAGGGCCGGCGCGCGGTTGGGGCGCAATGCGAGCTTCTCCGCCATCGGCAACGCGCTCGGCGCCGCCTCGATGGGGGCGATCGGCTATTACCTGACCAACGACGCGGTGTTCTATTTCGCCGGCGCGCTCGTGGTCCCGGCGCTCTTCGCGCTGTCCTTCATCCCCCGCCGCGCCATCGGCGAGGTCTCGCAGCCCGAGGCCGGCACCACCGAATCCGAGGGTTCGGTGAAGGGGCTCCTCACCAACCGGGCGCTGCTGTGCTTCGCCGCCTGCATGGTGCTGTTCTTCCTGGCCAATGCCGCGATGATGCCGCTCGTCGGCAGCGTGCTGACGATGCGCGCCAGCGAGACCGCGACGGCGCTGGTCGCCGCCTGCATCATGGTCCCGCAGGCCGTTCTGGCGCTCACCGCGCCGCTCGCCGGCCGCCTCGCTCAGGTCTGGGGCCGCAAGCCGCTCCTGCTGATCGGTTTCGCCGCCCTGCCGATCCGCGGCCTGCTCTTCGCCTACGTGGACAACCCCTATTGGCTGGTCGCGATCCAGGTTTTCGACGGCGTCTCGGCCTCGGTGCTCGGGGTGATGGTGCCGCTGATCGTCTCCGACGTGACCCGCAGGACCGGCCGCTTCAACCTCGCGCTCGGCGCCGTCGGCACCGCGATGGGGCTCGGTGCCGCGCTCTCGACCTCGCTCGGCGGCTACATGGCGGACCGGCTCGGCAGCCAGAGCGCGTTCCTCGGCCTCGCCATCGTTGGGGCCCTCGGCACCGTTCTCGTGGCGCTCCTCATGCCGGAGACCCGGCAGCCGGACCGCAAGGCCTGATCCAGGCAGCACTCTTGCATCGTCGGCTCACGATGGAGGATGCGGGGCGCTCAACTCGGGTTCAGGTTCGGCCGGTATAAGTGGAAAAACGGCCGCCTGCCGAAACAGAAGGCGACGCTTCGCGTTGCGTTACGGGCACCCCTTGCGTTTGGGGCTGTTCCCCTTCAGCGACGACGTTTATCGATCGAATCGGGATTTGCGATCGCGATGGAAGAACTCACCCCGTACGCGGACCGACCGTTTGCCTTCGTCGGACGCTACCTCAAGCGCCGCATGCTGCCGCACCTGGTGATCCTGGTCTCGGTGCTCGGCGCGGTGAGCTTTTCGGTCTCCACCGACTGGGCGCTGAAGGGCGTCGTCGACTCCCTGAGCAAGGGCCCGAGCAGCGGCATGGTCTGGCCAGCCTTGGCGATCCTGATTGCCTTCATCGCCGCCGACAACATGCTCTGGCGCGTCGCGGCACTCGTCGGCGCCTTCACCTTCGTCGGCGTGACCGGCGACATCCGCCGTGACCTGTTCCGGCACCTGACAGGGCACTCGCCCTCCTTCTTCGCCGACCGTCAGCCGGGCACGCTGGCCTCGCGCATCACTGCCACCTCGAACGCGATCTTCACCGTCGAGAACATGGCGACCTTCAACGTGATGCCGCCCTGCATCGCGGCCTTCTTGTCCATTGTCTATATCGGCACCGTGAACCTCACGATGGCCGCCGTACTCGCCGGCATCTTCGCCGCCGTCGTCGTGCTGATGTTCAAGATGGCCTCGGCCGGCAAGCCGCTGCACCACGACTTCGCCGCCAAGGCTGCCTCGGTCGACGGCGAGATGGTCGACCTCGTCGGCAACATGAATCTGGTGCGCGCCTTCTCGGCCTTCCGCCGCGAGCAGGTGCGCTTCGAGGGTACCATCGGCACCGAGATGCGCTCGCGCCGCTCGTCGCTGCTCTACCTGGAAAAGCTGCGCATCACGCACGCCTTCCTCACCGTCGTCTCGATCCTCGGCCTGCTCTACTGGGTCATCAAGATGTGGGAGGCGGGCAACGCGACGAACGGCCAGGTCGTGCTCGTCACGACGCTCGGCATCCGCATTCTCGCCGCCACCCGCGACCTCGCCGTGGCCCTGGTCGATGCCACGCAGCACACCGCCCGCCTGTCAGAAGCCCTGCACACGCTCCTGCAGCCGCACGATCTCGTCGACCATCCCGAGGCCGTGCCGCTGAAGGGCGAGACCGGCGTCGAGATGAATTTCGACCACCTCGCCTTCAAGTACCCCGACGGCCGCACCGTCTTCTCGGATTTCAACCTGAACATCCCGGCGGGCCAGAGCGTCGGCCTCGTCGGCAAGTCGGGCGGTGGCAAGTCGACGCTGTTCTCGCTGATCCAGCGCTTCTACGAGGTGCAGGGCGGCAAGATCGAGATCAACGGCCACGACATCACCCTGGTCACGCAGGAATCCCTGCGCGAGGCGATCACCGTCGTCCCGCAGGACGTCTCGATGTTCCACCGCTCGCTGCTCGAAAACATCCGCTACGGCCGGCCGGACGCCAGCGACGAGGACGTGCGCCGGGCCGCCGCGGCCGCCCATTGCACCGACTTCATCGAGGCGCTCCCTGAGGGCTACGACACCATCGTCGGCGACCGCGGCGTGAAGCTGTCGGGCGGCCAGCGCCAGCGCATCGCCATCGCCCGCGCGATCCTCAAGGATTCGCCGATCCTGCTCCTCGACGAGGCCACCTCGGCGCTCGATTCCGAGTCCGAGTCGGCGATCCGCGCGGCGCTCGCCAACCTGATGAAGGGCCGCACGGTCATTGCCATCGCCCACCGGCTCTCGACGCTCCGCGATTTCGACCGGATCGTCGTCCTCGAGAACGGCGGCATCAGCCAGGACGGCTCGCCCGAGATGCTCACCCACAAGGAGGGCTTCTACCGCGAGCTGCTCAAAAAGGAATCGATGTCGGTGCTGGCGGCGGCCTGACATCCTGTCCAGCGTCGGGCTCAGGCGCCTCGCGCCAACTCCTCACCCGTCATTGCGAGCGCAGCGAAGCAATCCAGATCGAACCCGCGACGTCGGAGTGTCGGCCCTGGATTGCTTCGCTCACGCTCGCCATGACGGCGCGTTCGTCGCCTCACTGGGCGGGACCCGCCGTGAGGCGCCCGCTCTAGGCCGGCAGCACCACCACCTTCGTCTTCACCGGCGTGCGGGAATAGAGGTGGATCATGTCCTGGCTCAGCAGGCCGACGCAGCCGCTGGTGATGCCGCTGCCGATCGTGTCCGGCTCGCTGCTCGCGTAGATCGTGTAGAGCGTATAGGCGCCGTTCTGATAGAGATGCAGCGTGCGGGCACCGAGCGGATTGTCGAGCCCGCCCGGCATGCCGCGGGCATATTTGGCGGCCTCGGGCTGGCGCTTGATCATCTCCTTCGGCGGCGTCCAGGTCGCCCATTCGGACTTGCGGCCGACATAGGCGTCACCGTGCCACAAGAACCCGTCCCGGCCGACATTGGCGCCGTAGCGCGTGGCCGTGCCGTCGCCCTCGATGCGGTAGACGTAGAACTTGCCCGGATCGATGATGATCGTGCCGGGCGCCTCCTTCGACTCGTACTGGACGACCCGCCGATAGTATTTCGGATCGACCTTGCTGATATCGACGGCCGGGATCGCAAATTTCTCGTCCGGCATCGGCCCGTAATTCTGCCGCGCCTCGGCGAGCAGCAGGGCATCGGTGCCCGAGCAGCCGGCGAGCCCGAGCGCCCCGAAACCGGCGGCCGTGCCGCCGAGGAAGGCCCGGCGGTTCAATAGCGCGCGCCGGAGCCCGGACGCATCGCTCTCGCCGATCCCAGCGTTCCGATTATCCCACATCATGACCCTGGGGATCTCCCTTCCGGCGCCCGTCGCGTGAGCCCGCGCTCCCGCGCGCGTAAGGCCAAGCTGACATGTCCGATGCACAGCGCGCCCTGCAACCTCCGCCGTCGCCGTATGGCACCGACTGTGCGGCATCCGTGAGGCAGGGGAGAGCGCGCCTCGGGTTATCCAGACCTTCGGCCCGCCCGCGCGGCAGCTATGCCGCGAGGCTTGCGGTGACGCTGGAAAGCGCGGGGTGTTGCAAGCGCGACTGGAGCTGGATGCCCGCCTCGCCATCCGCGATCCAGACGATCGTGCCCGCAATGCGTTGGCCGTCCCCGAGTCTCAATTCGACCGTTCGCCCTTGAGACAGAGGAGGCAACCTGCCGATGCGCGCGCCCGTCTCCGAGATCTCGATGAGGGTGACGGGGTGGTCGTGTCCTTCGACCAGGAGCGATGCGGCCTCGTTGATCTCGACACGCATCGCGTTGCGCCGCTCCTTGGCCGGGACCGAGACACGGTCGTTGAACCCGGCGATGGATTGAGCCAAATCGCTCGCAACGGACTTCAGTGCTTCCGACGCGCGCAGAGCCGTCTCGGAATAGCGTTGCGTATCGCTCGTTGCCTGGGAAACCGTCGCGGCGACTTCGTGAGCCACCGAGCTGCCCTCGGCAACGCGAGAGATCGTCCGCGATATCTCCCCCGTCGCGCTGTTCTGCTGCTCGACTGACGCCGCAATCGAATAGGTCAGGCTGGCAACCTCTTGCGTTGCCAGTTCGATGGCCTCCACCGAGGCCACCGTTCGACTTGTCGAGACCTGGATCGCCGCGATCTGTCCGACGATCTCATCGGCCGCCTTCATCGTCTGGTTCGAGAGAGCCTTCACTTCGGCGGCAACGACAGCGAATCCGCGACCGGCTGCACCCGCTCGCGCCGCTTCGATCGTCGCATTGAGGGCGAGAAGGTTCGTCTGGTCGGCAATCGATTTGATGAGTCCGATGACGGCTTCGATTTGCTCGGCCAGTCCAGCCAGATGCCGAACATCCTGGCCGGTCGAGATCGCGATCTGGTTCATCCGTTCGATCAGGCTGCGGGCCTGTCCGGACTGACCGGCGATCTCGTTGATCGACACGGTCAATTCCTCGGCTCCGGCCGATGCGGAGACGACGTTTTGCGCGGTTTTGGATGCCGTGACCTCGGCTCGACCCGCATGAAGCCTCGCTTCGTCCGCCACCCTGCTCAGAGCAAGCGCGGTGTGTTGCATGCTCGTCGTTTCCTGATCGACCTGGCGTTCGATCGCGATCAGGGCAGTGCGGAAGTCAGCGACGACCTCGCCGAGCGATTGTTGGCGATAATGCTCGAGTCCGCGTGTCTGGCGGGCCACCATCTCCGTCTGCCGCTCCGCTGCGGCGCTGTTGGCAGCCTGCCGCGCGGCAGCCTCGGTTGCCGAGAAGGCTTTGGTCAGCTGGACGGCCGCGAGAGCCAGCGCGCCAGCCTCGATGACCAGAACGACCGCATGCAGCATGACGCGCATGAAGTCGGCGCCGTCCGGAAAGACCGCCGCCGGATAAACCACGTTCAGCCCGAGGTGGTGGATGGCAACGACGCCTGTCGCAACCAGGATCGAGGACCAGCAGCACCAGCCGGCGACGACCGCCAGGGCAGCAAAGAAGATCATGTGCAGATCGATGTGAAGATGTGTCCCCGAAGCGGAGAACACGAGCAGGCCGACCAGCCCCATCATTGCGGAGGCGGACAGATGCCGCGTTGCCGTCGAGGCCCCGGTCGCCGCCGCCGAAAGGGCCACGACCGCGCTCATCATCATCGCGGTTATCGTGAGGAGCACCGGCTGGGCGCTCGCCCACCAGGCAACGACAACGACGATGACGGTCAATACCGCCAGCAGACCGATCATGAATGGCAGGAAAGAGCGACGGAGGGAGTCGAGGCTGGCAGTTTGGGTCATGGAGCGCTCGGTCCGTTCGTCAGCGGGGTGTTCGGGTCGGCAGGCATGCGCTGAAAAGGTCAGCCGCGAGCACGATGGAGGCGCCATTTCGATAAAGCGCTGCCGCCAGGTCCTTCGTCTCGGACGATTGAACGATTGCGACCTGACCGCCCGGAGACAGCCAGAGGATCCGCGCATCCGATGCCGCGATGGATCTGATGATCGGCTCGGCCGGCCACACAGAGACGGCGAGGACGGGCTCTCCGGATTTGGGTGTCAAAGCAAACGCGGTCGGCGCGAGGCCGAACATCAAGACTGCAGAACAATTGAGAACAGCGAGGCGCATCGGGCGTCGAACGTTAAAATGGCGTCTATTTTATTGATTATTATAGGTTATCAAACGGTAAATGAAGAAATACTGACAAAAAGCAAGTATCTATAAATGTGAGATTTCAAATCGGCGTAGAGTGAAATTGGAAGTTGCATCGTGCGCGTGCCTGCCCCTAAGCCGGCAGCACCACCACCTTCGTCTGCTGCGCCAGGGCGAGCAGAAGGGCGTCGGTCCCCGAGCAGCCGGCCTCGGCGGCCGTCCCGCCAAGGCCGGGACTGAGGCGGCGATCCGTGCGGCGTTAGGGTGAGAGACCTCGTCCCAATTGTAAAAAGCAGGGCGCGAGGGTGAAGGCCCATGAGTCCGCTTTTCTGTCTCCTGCTATCTGTTGGCAGACCATCGCCCAACCACCCTATGCAGCCATGTCGCTACCGACCCAATCCAGTCGTTGTTCACGGCCCCACCATGCCGGTAAGCGGTCGTTCGCCCCGCCGCCGTTCCGGCAGCGTTGCGATCATTTCCTTCATCCAACCGGCACGGACAGTTTCTTAGTCCCGCGGCTGTGGCGCGACTTTGCCGAGGATGCGCCCGAGCTGATCGGCCGAGTAAGGCTTGTGCAACAGCTCGAAGCCGTGCAACCCGTCCTGAGCCAACACATGGCTGTAGCCCGATGCCAACAGGACGGGCAGGTCCGGCATCCGTCGCTGCAAGGTCTTGGCTAGCTCGATGCCGCCCATGCCGGGCATGACCACGTCGGAGAACACGACGTCGAAGCCGGCTCCATCGGCGCCGAGCTTCTCCAGCGCCTCCTCGGCATTGGCTGCCCAGGTTGTCCTGTAGCCAATGTCTTCCAGAATCTGGGTCGCGAACTTGCCGACCTCGACGTTGTCCTCGACGATGAGCACGCACTGGCCATTTCCGGCCGAGAAGCCTTCTTCGTTGCGTGCGGTTGCCGGAAGCTCAGACGCCCCCGCATCGATCTTCGGTAGGTAGAGCGTGAAGGTTGTGCCCCGGCCAGGCTCGCTCTCGACCTCGACATCGCCGCCCGATTGTTTGGCAAAGCCGAAAACCTGGCTGAGACCGAGCCCGGTTCCCTTGCCGATCTCCTTCGTGGTGAAGAACGGCTCGAAGATACGGGCGATCTGTTCCGGCGCGATCCCACTTCCGGTGTCGGTCAAAGCAATGGATGCGAACCGACCGCTTGCGGCGGCGTGCCCCCGAATGGGAGGCAAGTTGCCGGTGCGATCGAGGCGGAGTGTCAGCACGCCCTCACCGTCCATGGCGTCACGGGCATTCACTGCCATGTTGACCAGGGCAGTCTCGAACTGGCTTACGTCAGCCATCACGAGGCAGGGCTCTTCTGGGATTTCAGTCACGACGCTAATGCGTGCGCCCGTGACCGTGTCGAGCATGTCGGCGACGCCGCGGAGCTTTTCCCCGACATTGAACACCTCCGGCTTCAGGGCCTGACGTCGCGCAAAGGCGAGGAGCTGGCCGGTGAGCTTCGCGGCCCGGTCGACCGTGTCGGAGACCGCATCCATGTAGCGGGCCCGGCGGTCCTCGGGCAGGTCCGGCCGGCGCAGGAAGTCGACCGACGAGCGGATGATGGTGAGGAGGTTGTTGAAGTCGTGCGCCACGCCGCCGGTCAATTGCCCGACCGCTTCCAGCTTCTGCGACTGGCGCAATGCCTCCTCGGCCCGGACCAGTGCGACGGCCTGCTCATGCTCGACCGTCGTGTGTCGTCCGGTCGCGTAGATCTGGCCGTCCTCGAACGCGCCGGTCCAAGCGAACCGGCGATAGGTCCCGTCGATGTGCCTGAGGCGGAACTCGTAAGGTTCGGCGAGGGGTGTCGTCATGATGCGGCCGAGGGCGGCCCGCGTCGGCTCCAGGTCGTCCGGGTGGGTGAACCCGGCAAAGCCCTGCCCGACGAGGTCGGAGGCCTCCCAGCCGAGCAGGTCCGTCCAGGCCGCGTTCACCGCGAGCAGCGTCCCCTGCGCGTTGGCGATGGCCAGGAGATCCGGCGAGAGCCGCCAGGCCCGGTCGAGGGCGCGCGCACGGTGGGCGACCCGAGCTTCGAGGGTCTGGTTGAGTTCCCGCAGCGCGACCGTGGCCCGCTCCGCGACGCGGCGCGCCTCCAACATCTCCCGCTCGTAGCGCCGGCGGTCCGAGGCGTTGAAGACGGTGATCCGGATGAAGCGCACGCCGCCCGCCTCGTTCTTGCGCACGACGGCGTTGACGAGGACCGGCAGCGTCGTGCCGTCAGCGCGCACGAGATCGAGGGCGACCTCGTCGAAGAAGCCTTGCATCCGCAGCATCGGCGCGAAATGGGTCTCGTAATAGACCTTGCCGGCGATGTTCAGGAGGTCGAGGAAGCGGCGTCCGACGAGTTCTCCCGCCGGGTGACCCAGCCAGGTCGAGAGCGTGTGGTTGACCTTGGAGATTCGTCCGTTCGCCAGGGCGGAGGCGTAGCCGCAGGGCGCATTCTCGAACAGGTCCTCCAGGTCGTCCACGTCCGGCACCGGAAGAGTGGCTGATGTCTCATCCACGGCTCGGGCCTTGAAGGAAAGCCTGGATGGCCGCGATGGTCTCAGCAGGCGCACTCAGGTTCGGGCAATGGCCCGTCGCGTCAAGCAGCACGAGCTCGCTGTTCGCCAGATGTCGGTGAACATAGGCGCCTACTTCCTGTGGTGCGATCACGTCCTCGGAGCTCTGGATGACGAGGCAGCGGGCCTCCACGCCCGCAAGGTCGGCGCGGTTGTCCGCTAGGAAGGTCGCGCGTGCGAAGCGCTTCGCGATGTCCGGGTCGGTGCGGCAGAAGCTGTTGGTCAGCTCCTCGCCGAGGTCGGGGCGGTCGGCGTTGCCCATGATCGCCGGCGCCATCGCCTGGGACCACCCCATGTGGTTCGTGTCGAGAAACTCGAGCAGTTCCTCGACCTGTGGGCGGGTGAAGCCGCCGACGTAGCCGTCGTCGTCGAGATAGCGCGGCGAGGGGCATACCAGGACAAGGCTCTCGAACAGCTCCGGGGCCTTCTTCGCGGCGAGGACGCCGATCATGGCGCTGACGGAATGGCCGACGAACACGCCGCCGGCCACCGACAGGCCGCGGCACAGCGCGACAACGTCGTCGGCATAGCCGTCCAGGGAGGCGTACTTGGCGGCGTCGTAGGCGGACAGGTCCGATCCGCCAGCCCCGATATGGTCGAACAAGATCGTGCGGTACTCATCTTCGAAGGCTGGAGCCACGAAACGCCACATGTTCTGGTCGCAGCCGAAACCGTGCGCGAAGACCATGGCGGTCGCGCCGGCGCCGGCCTGCCTCACGTTGTGCCGCTGAACGACGGACAAGCCCGCACTCCTTGGAAGCCGAGCGGTCTAGCATGCATCGGCGCGCAGCGCTCACATAACCCGCTGGCCCTGCTGACGCGGCAGTCTTCAGGTGTGCAGGGGGCCACCTGTCGTTTTCGGAACCGGTTCGCGATCATCCCGCAGCCAGCGCTGGCCATTCAGCGAATGTCCGCTTGTCTACTATCGCGCTCCGAAAGCAGCCCAGCGGAAATCCACCCATCTGCGCCATCCGCATGTCTAGCTGCACGGCCACTTTGGAGTTGATGAAGAGGCTGTAGCGGGTTGGGGCTCATCCTGCTGTCATTTCCCCACGCTTACGCGCACCCTACGCGGCCGCGACACCCGCGAGCGCGGCATCCCTGGCCGATCGAGACGCTGCACCAGCGCGAGGATGCGGACGGCACGGGTGAAGGCGGCGGGAGTTGCGGAAGGGTCCAGCTCGACCCGGCGGACCAGGTCCTCGGCCGCGCGCAAAACCCGCTCCGCCAGGAGACCGCGCCGCGCCCGGCGCTCGGCCTCCGCGCTGAGCGGCGGGACATCACCGCCCTGCGGCCTGATCCAGCCGCCATCCAGCACGTGGCGCGAGATGGTCGTGCGCGGCACGCCGGTGATCCGCGCGATGGCCCGGTAGGAGAGGGCGCTCGTCTCGATCAGCCGCCGTACCTCGGCGAGGGAGGCTGGATCATGCGGCTTGCTCCGTGACCGCTTCGGCTGCTCGCCCGGCGGGTCCTGGAGTGCCGTCGACAATCTGAGCACGCTTCCCAACATATAGGAATTATGTCATAGTATGGGCTGGGTGTCAAGATTTTGGGAGTGGGGCTTCCCACCCACAACCTCATCCTGAGGTTCGGAGCGCAGCGCAGCCTCGAAGGAGGGTTCTAGGGATCGTAGTGGGTTCTGGAGCCCTCCTTCGAGGCTCCCCTTCGCTCCGCACCTCAGGATGAGGGGGGTTGGTGAGAGAGCGCAGTGGGCCGGGCTCGGGCGGAATCGTTGCGGCTACGTTTGTTTGGGCGAACGGTGCGAGAATCGTCTGCGGAGTGCGGGCCGGCGTGGGACGGGCCGGGACGGGTGGGACGGGCGTCCCAAATCCCGTCGATGAGACGCGTTTCGGCGCGGTTGCGTTCGGTTTGCCGATGGTCGGCCAGGATGGCGAGCGTTGCGAAGCCACCCAGCGCGAGCACCTGCGTCACCTGCCCGGTGGCCCTGAATGGCGTCGGCCGGGCCTCGCCATGACAGGCGGCATGCGGCGCATGCTGGCGCGCGTCATCGCCCGGAACATGATCAGGCCGGGTTCGGCTCGCGGATGAAAGTGAGGTAGCTCGGGCGGCGGCCCGCGGCGATGGCCTTGGCCTCGTAGCGGGTGCCGGGCCAGCCCGGGAAGGGTTTTCGCCAGTCCTCGGCGCGCTCGGCCGCCCAGCGCAAGGCGGGGCAGCGGGCGGCGCGCACCAGGGTCCAGCCGGCATAGTCGTCGATGTCGGAGGCGAAGCGGAAGAGGCCGCCGGGCTTCAGCACGCGGGCGATCTCGGCGAGCGAGGCATCCGAGACGAAGCGGCGCTTGCGCTGGCGGCGCTTCGGCCAGGGATCGGGATAGAGCAGGTAGAGGCGGGCCACGCTCGCATCGGGCACGGCCGCGAGGAGCGCGGTGGCGTCCTCGTCGCGGATGCGCACGTTGGTGAGGCCGCGCTCGTCGACCTCGCGCAGCAGCTTCACCACGCCGTTCACGAAGGGCTCGCAGCCGATGATGCCCACGCGCGGGTTTTTCGCAGCGTTGTCCGCGAGATGCTCGCCGCCGCCGAAGCCGATCTCGACCCAGACCTCGTCGACGGGGGTGGGGAAGAGGGTTGCGGGGTCGAGGCGGCTGCCGTCCTCGGGGGGCGTGACGCGCAAGCGCGGGAGGAGGGAGGCGAGGCGATCCTCCTGCGCCGGGCGAAGGCGCTTGCCCTTGCGGCGGCCGAAGAAGGCGCGATCTGACGGATCGGGGAGAATGGGACTGGTCTCGTACTGGACGGGAGGCCCGTGTCGCGCAGAGCAGGGGACGGGACAAGGGCGATTTTGGGCTGGCTTCCAACCCGTGCCCTCATCCTGAGGTGCGGACGCGAAGCGGGAGCCTCGAAGGAGGGCTCCAGATGGCGCGGTGCTCGCTGGAGGTCTCCTTCGAGGCTTCGCTGCGCTTCGCACCTCAGGATGAGGTGGGTGGGGTTGGAGTGGTGCTGTTCTCGTGCCCCGTCGTCATTGCGGGGCGGAGCCGAAACGATCCAGGGCCGTCACCCGGTTGTGCGGGTGCGGCCCTGGATGGCTTGGCTCAGCTCGCGATGACGGAGCGGGGTCGGACCCGAGCGGGTCTCAGCTCAGCGCGGACTTCAGCTTGTCGGCCAGATCCGTCTTCTCCCAGGAGAAGCCGCCATCGGCATCGGGCTCGCGGCCGAAATGGCCGTAGGCGGCGGTGCGGGCGTAGATCGGCTTGTTGAGCTGGAGCGCCGTGCGGATGCCGCGGGGCGACAGGTCGATGGCGTCGTTCAGGACCGCCTCCAGCTTCGCCTCGTCGACGTTGCCGGTGCCGTGCAGGTCGACATAGATCGAGAGCGGCTTGGAGACGCCGATCGCGTAGGAGAGCTGGATCGTCGCCTTGCTGGCGAGACCGGCCGCGACGACGTTCTTGGCGAGGTAGCGGGCCGCGTAGGCCGCCGAGCGGTCGACCTTGGTCGGGTCCTTGCCGGAGAAGGCGCCGCCGCCATGGGGCGCTGCGCCGCCATAGGTGTCGACGATGATCTTGCGGCCGGTGAGGCCGGCATCGCCGTCGGGGCCGCCGATCACGAACTTGCCGGTGGGGTTCACGTGCCAGACGGTGCCCTCGGTGATCCAGTCCTTCGGCAGGGCCGCGCGGATATAGGGCTCGACGATGGCGCGCACGTCGGCCGAGTCGAGGGACTCGTCGAGGTGCTGGGTGGAGAGCACGATCTGCGTGGCCTCGACCGGGCGGCCGTTGGCGTAGCGCACC
Source organism: Methylobacterium brachythecii (assembly GCF_014196345.1). Taxonomy (GTDB): domain Bacteria; phylum Pseudomonadota; class Alphaproteobacteria; order Rhizobiales; family Beijerinckiaceae; genus Methylobacterium; species Methylobacterium brachythecii. The sequence continues at coordinate 630,622 of NZ_JACIDN010000001.1, forward strand.
GTGACCTGGCTCTTGGCGTCGGGGCCCAGCTTGGCGGCGTCGCCCTGCTTGGCCTTACGCGCGTCGGCGAGGTCCTTGAGGATCTTGTGGGCGTAGTAGATCGGCGCCGGCATCAGCGAGGGGGTCTCGTCCGAGGCGTAGCCGAACATGATGCCCTGGTCGCCCGCGCCCGCGCCCTCGTCCTTGTTGCCGGCCGCGTCGACGCCCTGGGCGATGTCGGCGGACTGGGCGTGCAGGTAGATCTGGACGTCGTTGTTCTTCCAGTGGAAGCCGTCCTGCTCGTAGCCGATGTCCTTCACGGCCTCGCGGGAGAGCTCCTCCAGGTCCTTGAAGGTCACGGAATCGGGGCCGCGGACCTCGCCGGCGATGATCACTCGGTTCGTGGTGGTCAGGGTCTCGACGCCGAGACGGGCCTCGGGCATCGCCGCGAGATAGGCGTCGACCACGACGTCCGAGATCCGGTCGCTCACCTTGTCGGGGTGGCCTTCGGAGACGGATTCGCTGGTGAACAGGAAGTCGGAACGAGGCATGAAGCACCCCCGATGACGGGCACGCCCGCCAATACCGCGGCGCTTGACCCAGAAGCCCAAGCTTCTCGCACCCCCAAAAAAAACGGTCAACCCGATCTGGCGAAATCGTCCGCTATACCGAACGACGTCAGAATAGGTATCAGCGGTTCAGCTGGCGTGAGAGCGCATCGATCACGAGGCCCAAGTTGCGCCTCTGGGGCTCGTCGAAGTGGTCGGATACGTGCTTGACGACCACGGCGGCGAGTCCCGCCCAGCGGTCGTCCGATGAAAAGGTCCGCTGCTCCGCGTCGGCGAAGCCACGATCGGGCACATCGTCGAGATGCGGAATTTCTGTGAAGAACTCCGACAGCGGTACCCCGGTCATCCGGCTCAGGATCTCGAGATGCACCGCGCTGACCCGGTTAATGCCCTTCTCGTATTTCTGGAGCTGCGCCGCGGACATGCCGAAGCTTTGAGCGACCTTCCGCTGCGTCAGCTGGCGACGTTTTCGCTCTTCCGCCATGCGTTGGCCGAGATAGATATCTCGCTCGTCGGTTTTTTGCCCCGCCATCTCGTGTCCTGCGCAGCCCTGTCCCTCTGCCGGATCATTCGGAAGGATCCCGGCACCGCACAAGCTCTAAAACATAACAAAAGATAAAAAGACAACTAATTCTGCGTTAAGAAAGAATGGTTGGCGTCCCCGGCAGGGCTCGAACCTGCGACCCCAGGTTTCATACCACTTCGGTTTTCACCGCCACCCTGGGGCTGTCCCTCGGGTGTTCGTGGTCTGGACTATCCCTTCACCGTAGGCCTCGGAACGAAGCCTTTAGGTGCCGCCCGTCTAGTCTCTACACCTTCCTGCGGTGATCGCAGGCTTGGCTCGGGATCGGCAGGCGCCCTCGCGGGCGCTGTGAGCTTTCCCCGAATTTGAGCGGATCCGCCGCGTGGTTTCCCTTCGCGGCGCCCAATTTGTGTCTAGGAAACCTGTGCTCTGTCCAGCTGAGCTACGGAGACAACCGAGGTTGCCATAGCATCGCGGCGGGGCAGCGCCAACTGGCCGCGCGCGGAACGTATCCGCCGGCTCCAAGACACGCCGCCCCATCGGCTGCGGAAGCAACCGCTGCGGGAAGTACATCGGCGCCGTCGAAGAACCGCCGCAGATGATCGTGATGATGCGCCTCATGCTCACGCAGCGGGCCCATTTCCGCAGCGCCGATATCGGGTCGTCCATCCGTGTCACGATCGTTCGTCCCAGCCGTCGGCTGCCTGGGTTTTGCGCTCGCCATCCTGCCGGCTGCGGCCGCGCCGCGCATCGCGCCGGAAACCTGCCAGGCCTCCATCTTGCGCGAGGATCGCATTGACGCCGTGGGTCCTCGCGGAGAGCTGGTTCTGGCTTCCGGCACGCGGGCGATCCTCGACGGGATCCACTGGCCCGAGACCGAGCCGGAAGCGGCTCAGGCCGCCGCCCATCTCGCCGGCTTCCGCGGCAGGGGGCTGGCTATCAGTCAGCGCGGCGAGACCGACCGCTGGGGGCGCGCGCGCATCGACGCCGTCGCCGAGCCCGCCTCAGAGACGGACGAACCGAGCGATCTCGCCACCGGCCTCGTCGTGGCCGGCCTTGCCCACGCCGATGCCGGCGAGAGCGACCTTTTCTGCCGGATCGACCTGATCGCGCCGGAAGGCCAGCCGCGGCTCGCGCGGCGTGGGGTCTGGCGCGAGCCTGTCCTCGACGCCCGCGACGGATCGGCACTGGCGACCCAGGCGGCCCGCTTCGTCGTCGTCGAGGGCCGGATCGTGAGTGTCGGCGAGCGAGCCGAGCGCACGTACCTCGACTTCGTGAGGCGTTCGGCGGAAGGCTTGACCGTAACCGTGACGAAACGCACTTGGCGGATCATGCGGGAGCGTGGTTTGACTGCCGCTACGCTGAGGGGGCGCCTCGTGCGTGTTCGCGGCAGACTGGAGGTTCGGCGAGGGCCGATCCTCGAGATCGCAAGCGCGGACATGATCGAGGTGCTGGAAGGGGAGCGGGCGCTGACGCGCTGACTGGTAATGGTTGGGGCACTGCAGCATAGATTGCGGGCGAAATTCGCACGGCGCCTGATCGCGCTCGGCGGACTTGCCGCCGCGCTCGCGGGATGCGCCGGCGAGCAGACCGGCACGATCCTCGCGCCGGCCACGATCGCCGTGCCGGCCCAGGCACCGCGGACCACCGGACGGCGCATGGCCGACGAGGCGGATCACGCCAAGCTCGTCGCCTCCTTCGGCGGCGAGTACCGTGCCCCCGCCACGCTCCGCCTCCTGACCGAGGTCACCGACCGCTTGGTGCGTGCCAGCGAACGGCCGGACGAGGCCTACGCGGTCACTCTGCTCGATTCGCCCGTGGTCAACGCCTTCGCGCTGCCGAGCGGCCGGCTCTACGTCACCCGCGGCCTCGTTGCGCTGGCCTCGGACACCTCCGAGGTGGCGGCCGTGCTCGCCCACGAGATCGCTCACGTCACCCTGCGCCATGCCACGGCGCGCACCGAGATGGCGCTCCGCTCGCAACTCGTCAGCCGCGTCGTCGCCGACGTTCTGAACGACCCGGCCACCGGCGCGCAGATGGAAAGCCAGTCGAAGGTCACCTTGGCGCGGTTCTCGCGCGACCAGGAACTCGAGGCGGATGCGGCCGGCGTGAAGACGCTGGCCGGGGCCGGTTTCGATCCCTTCGGCGCTGCCCGCTTCCTCAACGCGCTCAACCGCACCACCGCGATGAAGAACGGCACCGGATCGGGCGCCGAGCCGGACATGCTCGCGACCCATCCGGGCACCGCTGAGCGCATCAACCTGGTCACCCGCGCTGCACGGCGTATCGGCGCACCAGGGCTCGGCGTCGACGAGCGGGCGCGGTTCCTCGCGGCGATCGACGGCATCGCTTACGGCGACAATCCGGGCGATGGCATGGTGCGCGGCAACCGCTTCCTGCATCCGAGCCTCGGCATAGCTTTCGAGATCCCAGACGGTATCGCCGTCGAGAACACGCGTAACGCGGTGCTCGGCACCACCCGTGACGGCAGTCGTCGCATCCTGTTCGATCAAGTCGAGAGCAGCACTGGCCGCAGCCTCGATGACGTGCTCAAGGCGACCTGGAACGACGGGATCGATGCCGCGTCCATCGAGAACCGGATCGTCGGCGGCCGCCCGGCGGTGTTCGCTGTCTCGAAGGGCAAGGATTGGACCTTCCGCCTCGCAGCGATTCGCGTCGGCGAGGGCACGTTTCGCATGATCATGGCCGCCAAGGGTTCAGCGGACCCCGATGCCGCCTTCCGGCGCTGGGTCGACAGCCTGTCGGGCGTCGATCCGGACGAGGCGCGCTCGCTGAAGCCGTTGCACCTGCGCATCGTCACGGCATCGTCGGGCGACACCACCGAGCAGCTCGCCGCCCGCATGGTCGTGCCCGATCGCGCGCTCGATCGCTTTCTCGCCCTCAACGGGCTGGAGCGCGGAGCCGTTCTGAAACCGGGTCAGGGCTACAAGCTGATCGAGGAATAAGGCGCGGATCGGCCGGGCGAGACCAAAGCCGGGCGGTTGCCGCGAGAGCCGCTCCAAGCCCGTGTTCCGAGACTGCGAAACAGCCCTCGGAATCCGAGCCGGACCGCTTCCTCGCAAGCCTTGCCGTTGCACCTCGCGGAGTCCATGGTGCGCCCGCTCCGCTGGACAGGGCCGACGAGCGACCCATTTCCGCCCGACAGCACGGCTGCGAGCCCGCTGAACGAGGTTGCGTCTTGGACGACAGAGGCGAGGACGACGACCGGGCGGCTCCGCCCGCTCCCGGCCTGCATGAAGCGGTCTTCTCGGCGGCGTCCGTCGGCCTCGCGCTGATCGCCGCGGACGGCCGGACTCTGCGCGACGCCAACCCTTTTCTCTGCCGCTTGCTCGGCTACACGCCCGGCTGCCTCTTCGGCGCGCCCGTCGCGAAGCTGCTCATCGACCGCACGCCTGTGCTCGCGCCCGGCATCCGGCGCTGGCGCAGGGCCGATGGCGAGGGCATCGACCTTCGCTTGACGATCACTCCGGCGGCGCAGGCAGGGGGGGAGCCTGACCTCGTCGCCGTGGTCGAGCCGGTCGACGCCGACGAACTCGTCCGTGCCGAGCAGAACCGCGACGCCGTCATCGCCGCCGGCCTCGGCGAGTGGCGCTGGGAGGCGGCGCGCGGCCAAGTCTCGCTCTCGCGCCGCGCCGGCGAGATCCTCGGCCATCCGGCCGGCCGCTCCGCGCGTTGGGCCACGATGCAGGCGGGCTTCTCCTCGCGGAACTATCAGCGCATCGAGCAGGTCGTGACCGCGGCGCTGGCTCGTCGCGAGTCTTGGGAGTTCGAGAGCCGCTTTGTCCGTGGCGGCGACGGCGAGGAGATCGCCATCGGCGTGCGCGGCCAGCCGATCTACGGCGCCGACGGGGCGCTCAGCGGCATGGTCGGCATCGTCTGTAACGTCACGCAGCGCATCGAGGCGCAGCGGCTGTTGCGAGAGCATGAACAGCGCCTGCGCGTCGCCACCTCCCTGGCCGAGCTCGGCATCTTCGAGTGGCACCTACTCGACGATGCGGCGATCTGGGAGAACGAACGCATGTTCGAGATCTTCGGGCGCCGGCGGGAAGAGGGTGGCCTCGGAAAGGGTGAGTTCCTCAATAGGATCGTCCACCCCGAGGATCGCACGACGGTGCGCCGGGAGATCATGAAGGCGCTGCGCAAGGACGGCATCCTCCAGGTCTCCGGCCGGATCAGGCATTTCGAAACCGGTGCCTGGCGCAGCATCGAGATGGCGGGCCGTTTCGAGCGTGACGCTCCGGAGCAATTGCCGACGCGGCTGATCGGGGTGGTCGCTGACGTCACCGACCGTCGTCAGGCGCAGGAGCGCCAGAGCCTGCTGATCCGCGAACTGCACCACCGAGTGAAGAACACGCTGGCCACGGTGCAGGCGATCGTCGGCTCGACAGCCCGCACGGCGACGAGCATCGACAGCTTCTACGAGGCCTTTGTCGGCCGCATCAAATCGCTGTCGCACACGCATTCGGTGCTCACCGAGGACACTTGGCAGACGGCGAGCCTGCATGGCCTGCTGTCCAATGAGCTGACGCCGTATCTCGGAACCGGTGTGGAGGGCGGCCTTGAATCCCGCGTCTCCCTCGATGGGCCGGAGGTCGACCTGCCCTCGGACATCGCCGTGCCGATCGGAATGGCGATCCACGAACTCACCACCAACGCGGCGAAATACGGCGCGCTCTCGACGCGTCAGGGCCGGATCAGCGTGAGCTGGTCGATCCTACCGGGCGGCGAGGCCGGCATCCTGCATCTGGCCTGGCGTGAGAGCGACGGACCGCCGGTCACCGCGCCGTCGCGCCAGGGGTTCGGCTCAAGGTTGCTGCAGCGGGTCCTGACCACGCAGGTCCAGGCTCAAGTGCACAGCGAGTACGCCGCGGATGGGTTCCGTCTGATCATGCAGGCGCCGCTGCCCGGCCGAAACGCGGCGCTCAACCCGCTGGTCTGACGTGGTTTGCCGCCTAACTAGTGCGCGCAAGCATCAGGCCGCGCCGCGAGCGGCCGTCTCTCCGCCGGAATCCACGAAGGCCTTCAACTCGTCGAGCGACTGGAAGGTGAATTTTCCGCGCGGCGTGTCGGCCTGGATCGTTCCGTTGGCGAACATGACGTAGGTGTTGGCGCCGGACGAGTAGGTTCCGACGACCTGCAACTCCTCGGGTTTCTGCGGCTCAGTCTCCGTGGCCGATGGCTCCTCGGCAACCGGGGCGACATCCACGGCGGCGGCTTTGTTCTCTGGGGCCGGGTCTTCGAGGGCTGGCCGCAGCGCGAACTCTTCCTGAGCCGGGTCGGGCTCTGGAGCGGCCACGGCGGCTTGTTCCTCGATCGGCATGTCGGGGGCGGCGCGCGGACCATGCCCGACCTGGTCGTCGGGCCAGGCGAACAGGTCCTCATCCTGCAAGATCGGCTCGCCAGGCGCGGGCGGCGGCACCGGGCCGGGCACGGCCGGCGGGGGCAGGTCCGGCAACGGCAGCGTCGGCTCGGCTTCGAGGGAGCGGGCCGGCGTCGGATCGAGGGATGGGCGACGGTCCCGGCTGAACATGTCACGCGCGGCTCCGAGCGCAACTCCGGCGAGGCCGGCCGCGCCGGCCGTGGCAGCGGCCGCGCCGGCCGTGGCAGCGGCCGGCCCGATCGAGACGGGCGCGGCCTCCTCGATGGCGGGCGCGTGCAACGGGACGGCCGTCGCGGTGAGAGCTGGTTCGGACACGACGTCGCCGCCGTGGCGCTGGCCGAGCCGCGAGATGAGCCGCCTCACCTCGATGAGCGCCATGGCGATGCCGAGCAGCACCGCGCCTGCGGACGCCGCCGTGGCACCACCCATCACCAGGACCTGCCCACTCTCGAGGCGGACGTAGGGGAAGCCCTGCGTCACCGCGGCGATGCCGCCGAGGATCATGACGAGGCTGAGCGCAAACAGCGCGACGATCATGGGATACTCATGTACGGCCGCAGCGAGGGCTGCGGGTGTTGCGGCGAGGATAAAGCTCTGAGGTGCTTTTTCAAAATTGAGTGACCGGACGCGGCGGGCTTGCGCACAGCCGCACGATCGACGCAGGACGATCATGCGACATTGCGGCGTTGCCGAGGCGGCGACGTGACTTACCTACAGGCCGGTCGTCCCGAGAGGCCACACGCACTCAGCGTGCGCCAAGACCGACCTGCGCCCCGGGGCTCAACCGACACGGAGTGACCAGATGACCCTGACCTTGCCAGAGCTTCCCTACGCCTACGACGCGCTCGGCCCGTACATGTCGAAGGAAACCCTCGAGTTTCACCACGACAAGCACCACAAGACCTATGTCGACACGGCCAACAAGCTGCTCGAAGGCAGCGAGCTCGAGGGCAAGAGCATCGAGGAGATCGTCAAGGCCTCGCACGGCTCGAACCAGCCGCTCTTCAACAACGCCGCGCAGCACTTCAACCACCTCCATTTCTGGAACTGGCTGAAGCCCAACGGCGGTGGTCAGCCCCCGGCTGCGCTCGCCAAGAAGATCGACGAGGATCTCGGCGGCTACGAGAAGTTCAAGGCCGACTTCGTCCAGGCCGGCATCGGCCAGTTCGGCTCCGGCTGGGCCTGGGTCGCGGTGAAGGACGGCAAGCTCGCCATCATGAAGACCCCGAACGGCGAGAACCCGCTGGTGCATGGCGCCAAGCCGATCCTCGGCGTCGATGTCTGGGAGCACTCCTACTACATCGACTACCGCAACCGCCGTCCCGACTACCTCAAGGCCTTCGTCGAGAACATGATCAACTGGGAATACGTCGAGAAGCTCTACGGCGAAGCGAAATAAGCCGGCTTAGTATCGCCGTTTCGGCGATGTGCGATCGAAGCCGTCCCTGTTTGGGGGCGGCTTCTTTCGTTTCCGATACCGTGGCGCGCTGCTCTGGCCGCTTGCTTGTGCTGCCACGCCGCGCCTAGACCTGCCGCCGGATCCCCCCCTTCTGATCCGGGTCGAAGAAAGACGATGATCCGCTCGATCCTCTCCGTCGGCGGCTGGACGCTGGTCTCGCGGGTGACGGGATTTGCCCGTGACGTGGTGATGGCGGCGATCATGGGCGCCGGCCCCATCGCCGACGCCTTCGTCGTCGCCTTCCGCCTGCCGAACCATTTCCGTGCGATCTTCGGCGAAGGCGCCTTCAACACCGCCTTCGTGCCGGCTTATGCGCGCCTGGAGGAGGCGGGAGAGGCCGGGGCGGCCAAACGCTTCGCCGACCGCGTCTTCACGCTGATGCTCGTCGTGCAGATCGTGCTGCTCGCCCTCGCCTGGCCGGCGATGCCCTGGGTGGTGAAGGCGCTCGCGCCGGGCTTTTCGCAGGACCCCCAGCGCTTCGATCTCGCGGTCTCGCTGACGCGGATCACCTTCCCCTACCTGCTGTTCATGACGCTGGTGACGCTGTTCTCCGGCGTGCTGAACGCCCATCGCAAGTTCGCGGTGGCGGCGGGGGCGCCGGTGCTGCTGAATCTGGCGATGCTGGCGGCTTTGGCGCTGGTCGGCCTGTTTCCGAACGCGGGCTACGCCGCCGCCTGGGGCGTCACGGTCTCCGGCGTGCTGCAATTCGCCCTGGTCTGGTGGGCCTGCCGCCGTGGCGGCTACGCACCGAACACGACGCGTCCGACGCTTCGCGACCCCGACATGCGCCGCTTCTTCAAGGTGCTCGGCCCGGCGGTGATCGGCTCGGCCGGTTTCCAGATCGCCTCCTTCGCCGACACGATCATAGCGAGCTTCCTGCCAGTGGGTGCGGTCTCGGCGCTCTACTATGCCGACCGGCTCTACCAGCTCCCCTTCGGTGTCATCGCCATCGCGGCCGGCACCGTGCTGCTCCCCGAGATGAGCCGGAGGCTCGCGGCAGGGGACGCCGCCGGAGCCCATGCCGCGCAGAACCGGGCCGCCGGGTTCTCATTGGCACTGTCGGCCCCCTTCATGGTGGCCTTCCTGACGCTGCCCGGGCTGATCATGGCCGCGCTTTTCCAGCGGGGCGCCTTTTCCGCGGAGGACGCGGCCCGCGCGGCTTCGGTGCTGGCGGCCTACGGGATCTCGCTGCCGGCCGTCGTCCTGGTGCGAAGCGCCGTGGCGAGCTTCTACGCGCGCCAGGACACGGTGACGCCGCTCGTCGCCTCGCTCACGGGCATCGCGGTCAACGTGCTGCTGAAGATCGTCCTCACCGGCCCCTACGGCGTGACGGGCCTCGCCCTGGCCACCGCAGTCGGCCAGTGGATCAACCTGATCCTGCTCTACGGTCTGGCCATGCGGCGCGGTTGGACGGCGCCGGGCCGGACGCTCGGAGTAACGGTGCTCGGCGTGGCGATCGCCTGCGTGGTGCTGTCATTGCTCGCGGTCTACGGGCTGCCCTTCGCTGAGCAGATCGTGCCGCCGCTGCCGCATCTGCGCGAGATCGCGGTGCTCTCGGTGCTCGGCGTTGCCGGGGCGGTCGCCTACGCAGGCACCCTGGTCGCCGTTCTCGCCGCGTTCGGGCTGCGGCTCAAGCGGGCCTGATCATTCTTCGCCGGCCAGCGACCATTCCAGCACGCGGGCGAGGTGGTCGTACTCGTTGTAGGCGCGGGCATATTGCGGGTAGGGCCGCGAGACGTAGGCTGCCTCGCCCGTCATGAAGCGCGCGATCAGACCGCGCAGCCGGGCAACATGTTCGTCGACGATGCCGTCCACCGTGCGCGCCTCCCCCTGCGGCGGCTTCACCGGCACGGGCCGGAACGGCTCGCGCCCGCCCGAGGCGTGGACGTAGAGCAGGTCCGGCGTGGTCGTGGCCTTCATCCCGTCGAAGGCGCCGTGCATCAGCATCGCGGCTTCCAGCGTGAGCTGCGGCGAGAAGCCGGCAAAGACCGTCTTGTTGCTCGGCGGCGCGCCGGTCTTGAAGTCGACGATGCAGTGGGTGCCATCCTGCCGTGCCTCGATGCGGTCGGCACGCCCGGTCAGGGCGAAGCTTTCCTGGCCCAGCGGGATCGTCCACTTGCCCCCGATTTCCGGGCGGATCTGCGCCAGCTCGGGCCGGCGCGCGCGCTCCCAGGTCAGGAAGGCCGCGGCCATGCGCTGGAAGCGCGGAAACCACTCGGCGAAGAGTTCGGGATAGTCCCGCTTCACCCAGGCGAACTCGTCCTCGGCTAGCCGGTCGAGATCCGCCTTGGCCCGGTCCGGATCGTCGATGGCGTCGGGATAGAGCCCGACGAATTTCGCCATGACGTCGTGAACCAGCGTGCCGCGCTCGCTGGCACCGGGCGGCACGGCGAGATCGTCGAGGGCTTCGAGGCCGAGCACGTATTCCGCAAAGATCGAATAGGGGTCGCGCACCAGCCGCTCGATGCGCGTCACGCTGAGACTGCGCGGAAACAAAGCCGGGTCCGGCTTCGGTGCTGGCCGGGCTAAACGCGGTGTGCGAGCATCACCGCTGCTGTCGATGGCGACGGCATAACCGCGCAGGCGCTGGCCGGCCGCGATCGATACCTGCCAGGCCTCCTCGCCGGAAAATGCGCGCAGCCGCTGCAGAAAGCGGGAGGGTACCGTCGGCGTGCCCTCGCGTTTGGCGGCGCGGGTGACCACGGCGTCGTGGCAGCCGAGCGCCTGCACGAAGTCGTGCGCGCTCTGGCCGATGCGCCGCTCCGGCGGGTTCAACCCGACTCGAATCCGCATCGGCCGATTGAGAAAGGCGTCGGTCTTGGTCCGCATCGGCCAGACGCCTTCGTCGAGGCCGCCGAGGATGATGCGGTCGACGCTCAAGAGCCGCGCCTCGAGCAGGCCGAGGATGCGCAGCCGCGGATGCACAGCCGCCGGCATCGCGACGATCGTGCGATCCTGGGCGAGGGCGGCGAAGAAGGCCGGATAGTCGCGCAGCTCTCCGGCCAATTCCTCGGTGGTGGCGAAACCGAGATCGTCGAACAGGCTGTCGAGCACATCGAGCGACTGATCGCCGGGCGCTCCGGCGGGGTCGTCGGCCGGGGCGTCCATCAGACGCTCGCAAGTCGCGCGGTGATGCTCCGCTACGCCGACGAGGTTGCAGATGCCCTCGCAGGCATCGGCAAATCCCGCAAAAGCCGCGTCGAGACGCTCGATGAGCATCTCGGCCAGATCCCAGTCGATGGGTTTCAGGCGGCGTCGCGCCCGCGGCACGCGGCCGGTGCTCGATCGCGCCTTGCGTGCCGCCTCTCGAAGCCCATCGAATCCCGGGCGCGGCGCCGGCCCGCGCAGCACCCCAATCTCCAGGGCGGCCGTACCGCGCACCACCTCGCTTCGCGTCAGCCCGAGGCGGGTGAAGGGATGCGACAGCAAAGCGATGACTCGCGCCGGTTCCACGGCCACGGCGAGCTCGGCGGCGAGCCGGGCGAAGCGGCCGGCCGGCGCGCGCGCGAGGCTCGCGCCGGCGGAATCCTCTGCCGCGATGCCCCAACGGGCGAGCTCCGCCGAGACGCGCATCGCCAGCATCCGGTCCGGCGTGACGAGGGCCGCCGTGGCATCGGGCGTCTCCAGCGTCTCGCGCATCGCCAGCGCGATCACCAGGGCTTCCTCGCGCTCGTCCAGGGTCTCGACCACGGCGATGCCGTCGAGGCCTCTGCTCGCGATCGCGACCCGCGCGTCGGTGTCGATCTCCGCCCAGGCGTCGGTGGTCTCGGCCGGACGCAGCGCCTGGGACAACACAGCCTGCCGCGCCTCCGCGGCGGGCGACGGCACGCCGAGGGGGACGACATCCGGGCGGTCGACGGCGAGACAGCCCGGCCCGAGCAGCCGGTGCAGGATGGCTTGCGGATGGCCGTGCGCGATCTCCTCGTCCGTCTCGATCGCGTCCCAACCCTCCGCGTCGAGGCCCTGATCGAGGCCGGGCAGCACCACGGCGCCGCGGGGCAGGGCGGCGATCGCTGCGATGAGCTTGGCGGTGGCCGGGACCGAGCCCGTCGAGCCGGCGACGATCACCGGGTCGGATGGCGTTTCCCGACGCAGCCGTTCGGCTTCGGCCAGCACCATCAGCCGCGAGCGGGCGACGGGGTCGCTCAAGCCGCGCTCGGCGAGGATGCCGGGCCAATGCTCGGCGGCGATCTTCAGGAAGTCGAGGGTCAGTCCAAAATAGCGCGAGTGCTCGGCTTCCACCGCCGCGCCGATCTCCTTCCAGGGCAGGCCCTCGACGGTGAGGGCATCCATCAGGCGTTCCAGATCCGCTGCGAGGCTGAGGGAGTCGGCCGGGGACGAGGGCACCAGGAAGGGCACGTCGTCGCTGATCGGCAGCAGGTTTCGGTCGATTGCGTTCGACCAGCCCTGCACCAGCCGTGAGAGGGTCAGCCGGCGCTCCAGCGGCGGCATCGCCGGATTCAGCGCCTGCGCGGCGGTCTCGAGCTGCGGGCTCGCCGCGAGGTCGAGCTCCGCTTCGTCGGCCTCGCCGAGCGGGATCATCCGCGGCAGCAAAGCCGCGTGCCCGAGCCTCTCCGAGAGGATCGCCGACAGGGCCGGCACGGCGCGCCGCGTCGGTAGGTAGAGGGTGACCGCACCCAGCGCGAAGGGATCGCTGCCGACATCGCCCACGAGCCGCCCGGAGACCAGCGCGTCGGCCAGTGTCGGCAGGAACGGGACGCCGGGTGGGATCGTGAAGATGTGGGACGCGGGCATGGCTCGCGCCTTCTAGCATCGGCTGCGGGCCGAAACCTAAGGCGCGGTGGCGCTCTCCTTCACACGCGTCTCGGCGGCGGCGATGGCTTCCGGCGTGCCGACATGGAGCCATTGGCCGTCGAGGCGTAAGCCGTACAAGCGCTCGCGCTCGATGGCGCGGCCGAAGAGCAGGGTGAGGGAGAACGAGCCCTCCGGCGTGTCCGCGAAGAGCTCGGGCTTCACGATCGCGACGCCTGCATAGATGAAAGGCGCCACCTCGCGCTCGCCGCGCCAGGTCAGGCGGCTGTCGGGGTCCATGAAGAAGTCGCCGGCGCCCTCGTAACCGAGGCTCGTCGCGGTGGGAGCGACGAGGAGCAGGATGTCCATCGTCTCCGGATCCCAGGTCTCGATGAGACGGGACAGGTTGGGCCGGGGTCCTTCCAGCCAGAACGAGTCGGAATTGAAGATCACGAAGGGCTCGCTGCCGAAATGCGCCAGTGCCTTTTTCACGCCGCCGCCGGTCTCGAGCAGTGCGTCGCGCTCGTCGGAGATGGTGATGGACGGAGCTCCGGTGCGGTGGCCGAGATGGCCTTCCATCTGGTCAGCGAGCCAGTGGATGTTGACGACGGCCTCGCTGATACCGCCTTCCGCCGCCCGGTCGAGGGCGTGGTCGATCAACGCCTTGCCGGCGACCTCGACGAGAGGCTTGGGCACCGTCGCGGTGATCGGACGCATCCGCTTGCCGAGGCCAGCCGCGAGGACGAAGGCGCGCGAGATCGCGGGCTGTTGGGGGGCGTCGCTCATACCGGCCGGCTCTCTCGAAGGCACAGGCACAGGCCGTGCCGCGGCATCCTGTTCACGGCGCTTGCCGCGTCAAGCGGAGATGCCGGAGGTCGGTCAGTCCGGCAGCCGCATGCTGCCGTCGGGCAACAGGGTGAATTCCGGATTCCAGGCGACCTCCCAGAGGAAGCCGTCGGGATCGGCGAAGTAGCCGATATAGCCGCCCCAGAACACGTCGTGCCCGGCCTTCACCAGCGTCGCCCCGGCCTCGACGGCCTTGGCCAGCACCGCATCGGTCTCCTCGCGACTCGCCGTGTTGTAGGCGAGCGAGAAGCCGCGAAAGCCGCTGCCCTCTACGGGCAAGCCGGCGTCGCGCGCGAGATTTTCACGCGGGTAGAGTGAGAGGGCGAGGCCGCCGAGCTGGAAGAAGGCGACGCCTTCGGCCGCCTTCACTGACCGCGTCCAGCCGAGCGCCTCGTAGAACCGGATCGCGCGAGACAGATCGTCGGTGCCAAGGGTGATCAGGGTCAGGCGTGGCTGCATGGTGGGATCCTCTCCTGTGGCCGAGAAGCAGAGGCGCGCGGCCACCGGCGGTCACATGCCCTGCCAAGCCCGCTTGAACGCTCCCCTCACGACGGTTGATTGGCCGGTGCCCCGATCGACCGTCATGGTCATCTGGAGTTCGTCGCGTTCGAGTCGGAAGCCGATGGCAAACGGGCGATTGCTGACCCAGTTGCGTCCGACGTCCTGCCAGCGTCCGGCCCCGCTGACGACGGTGCCCCCCGCGCCATCCAAAGTGGCCTGCCAGCCGTTATTCGCGATCACGGACAGGCGGCCACCGAGGCGAACGAACGCGATGCTGCAAGTCGGGCACGCGCCCGCGTTTGAAGCGACCTGCCCCCACTCGCCGAGCAGCGCATCGCCGTCGCCTGCATGCGATGGGTCAGCCGTCGTCGCCAGAACCGGGAGCACCACCGCGATCGCTCTGAGCGTACCCCACACCGAACGTGCTCCGATCTTCTGTGCCATGCGGGCGTGCCTCGCCTGGGTCATTCGCCTCAGCCGACGAGGTCCGGCAGGTGCCTGGCGTGCCAGGCCCTCAGGCTTTCGAGGGCCGGATGGGCGAGGTTGCGCGCGAGATAGCTCTCGATCCGCGGCAGGTGGGCGAGGTAGCCCGGCTTGCCGTCACGCTTGTTCAGCCGGGCAAAGATGCCGAGGATCTTCGTGGCACGCTGTGCCGCCAGCACCGCATAGGCGCGGGCGAAGGCCTGCATGTCGAAGTTCTGGTCGCGGGCGCGGCGCTCGCGGATGTAGAGGCCGAGCAGGCGCAGCTCGAAATCGGCGCTCGCATCGACGCGGGCATCCTGGAGCAGCGAGGCGAGGTCATAGGCCGGGTGGCCGAGCACTGCGTCCTGGAAATCGATCACGCCGACCCGCTCCAGGCCATCGCGATCCGGGAGCCAGATCAGGTTCGGAGAGTGGTAGTCGCGAAGCGTCCAGGTGGGCGGTTCGGCCAGAAGGTCGTTCAGCGCATCCGTCCAGAGGGCGAGGAACTCGCGGCGACCCGTCTCGTCGAGGGAGCTGCCCTTATGGGCCGTGTACCACTCGGGCATCAGCTCGGCTTCGAACAGCAACGCCTCAAGATCGTAGGGTGGCAGGTGGTGATCGATGCCGTCGGCCACGGGCAAGACGGGCGGCAGCTCGGTGGCGTGAAGTCGAGCGAGCAGGCGCACCGCCTCCGAGTAGCGCTCGGGACGCGGCGCGCCGTTCTCGACCACCGGCTCGCGGCCGAGGTCTTCTATGATCAGCAGGCCCTGCTCGCGATCCTCCGCGTAGATCTTCGGTGCCGAGAAGCCGAGCGCGCGCAGGCCTCGATCCATGGCGACGAAGGCGTCGACGTTCTCGGCGAGCTTGACGATGGCGCTGTAGGGCTTTCCTCCGCGCACCGGGGGTCCGTCGGCACGAGCCGGGGCGATCATCAGCACGGCGCTGGAGCCATCCGGCTTCACCAGCCGCTCGTAAGCACGGGCTGAGGCATCACCCTGCATGAACTGGCGCTCGGCCTCGTCCCAACCGCTGCGGCCGAGCAGGGCGCGGATGGCCCGGGCCCGTTCGAGCCGAGCGCGCATGCTGTTGAGACCGTCGATGCGCACGAAGCGCGCGCCCTCGCCGAATTCCGGCCGGAGCGACAGCTCCACCGTGAGGATCGGCGTGGCCCGCGGCTCCATCCGCTCCGGCCACTCGACCAGCGTGATCGCCGCCTCGGTGATCTCGTCGAAGCCGAGCTCGACCAGCTCGTCGGGGCCGCGCAGCCGATACAGGTCGGCATGGATGATCGCCGCGCCGGGCTGGTCGCCGCGGGGTTTGGCCTCGTAGGGCTGGATCAGTGTGAAGGTCGGGCTCGGGACTTCGAGATCGTAGTCGCCTGTGAGCTCCCGGATCATGGCGCGGGCGAGCACAGTCTTGCCGCCGCCGAGGCCGCCGGACAGCGCCACCAGGTCGCCCGGTACGAGCATGCCGGCGAGGAAGGCTCCCAGATCCTCGGTGGCGCCCTCTTCGGGCAGCACGATCTCCCAGGGCTTCAGCGCGGCAGCCTCCGCCTCGGCGCCCTGCACCCCCTGGATGGTCTCCCGATCCTCGTTCACCGCGCTCTCCTCCGCCCCAGGCCCTCCGCGTGGATCGGCCATGCGCGAAGGTCAATCTGTCTTGGGGCAACCTTAGACTGAATTTTCCTTGGTTCGTCAGCCCTTGGGGGTATCTGCGCCGGTTTCTACCCAGCCGGATGTATCCCCTTTCGCGCTGTCTACTCCGCCGCCTCGCGGTTCCCTTCGGGCGTCTGCAGCGGGAAGATGCAGGTGACGCTGGTGCCGACCCCGAGGGTCGACTCGATGCCGACCCGGCCGCCATGCAGCTCGACGAAGGAGCGCACGATAGAGAGGCCAAGCCCGACGCCGCGGTGCTTGGTGCCCAGCGTATGGCTCTCGAACCGGTCGAAGACCCGCGCGATCACGTCTGGCGGGATGCCGCGGCCGTGGTCGATCACCCTGAGCACCAGCTCGTCGGAGGTGCGTCGTGCCTCGACCTGCACCCGTTGGCCGGGCCGCGAGAAGCCCACCGCGTTCGAGAGCAGGTTGAAGAGGATCTGGCGCACCCGCTTGGCATCGGCGGGGAAGCTGCCGACGTTGCCGGGCACGTCGAGATCGAGGGCGACGTTCGATTCCTTGAGCCGGTCCTCGACGCCCCGCGCCGCCGCCTCGATGGTCGAGCGCACATCGACGGTCTCGCGCTGGAGCGCCAGCGAATGCGCGTCGATCGAGGCGAGGTCGAGGATGTCGTTGATGATGGCCAGCAGCGCCGAGGAGGAGCCGCGAATATGGTCGGCATATTCGCGCTGGCGGCCGTTGAGCGGTCCGACGGTCTCGTCTCCAAGCAGCTCGGTGAAGCCGATGATGTTGGTGAGCGGCGAGCGCAGCTCGTAGGAGACGTGATGGACGAAGGTGTCGCGTAGCTGTGCGGCGCGTTCGAGGGCGTCGTTCTTCTCGGTGAGCGCCCGCTCGACGTTCACGCTCGCGGTAACGTCGATGAAGGTCAGCAGGGTCGCGTTGGCGGGCAGCGGCTGGGCGGTACAGTCGAGGACCGAGCCGTCGAGCACCTCCAGGCGACAGGACAGGCCCGAGCGGGTCTCGCTCAGGCCTGTGACGATCCCGCGGATGTCCATCCAGGGCGCCGGGTCTGGCGACAGCGTGCGACAGGCCGCGATTACCGCGTCGATCCGCGGGTTCTCGCTCACCGCAGCCTCGCTGATACGCCAGACGGTGCGGAAGGCCTGATTGGCGATCCTCAGGCGGCCATCGGCTCCGAACAGGGCGACCGGTTCCTTGAGGGTGTCGAGAGTCTCGGCCTGCTCCTTCATCGCCGCCGAGTAGCGGGATTCAAGCATCAGGTTCTCTGAGACGTCCTGGAACAGGTAGGTCAGACCGCCCTGCGGGTTGGGGTCGGCGATCACGTTCAGCGTGCGGCCGTCGGGCAAGTACCATGGTCCGTCCGTCGCCTCGACGGCGCGATAGGCGGCGAGCACCTCGGCCTTCCAGCTCCGGAAATCGGCCTGCTCCGGAAGTTTGCGCATCACCCGCAGCCGGTCGAGAATCTCGCCGTCGAGGGGGCGGCTGTCGAGGAAGGCGGGATCGAGGTCCCAGAGCTTCTGATAAGCGGCGTTGTGGAAGATCAGGCGCTGGCCCTGATCGAACATCGCCACTGCCGTCGGGAGCTGGTCGAGGGTGCGGACATGGGCCGCCATCTGGCGCTGGTGGTCGGCTTTCACGCTCTCGAGGTCCGTGACGTCGACGGCGATGCCGACCCGGCTGCCCTCGGCCGTGCTCTCGCTGACATCGAGGATGCGTCGTGCGCCCGCGACGACGGCGGACAGGCGCAGGGCTTGGGTCGCGCCGCCGAGCCCGGTCTCCTCGCGCGCGACCCGCTCGCGCGCACCGCGGTCGAGGAGTTCGGTGCCGGCCTGGAGCACCGCGTCGCGGCTGCCACCCTCGACGGCCGAGACATAGGCGGTGTTGACGAAGGACAGCGCGCCGGCCCGGTTACGGTGCCAGACCGGTTGCGGAATCGCGTCGAGCAGGCCGTGTAGGGCGAGGATCTCGTCCGCGGCAGCATCGACGCTGGCCCGGGCCTCGATCAGCGCCCGGTGTTCGCCGGTGGTCTCGCGCAGGCGCAGGAGTGCCCGGCCGCTCACCGCCTGACCATGCGCCTCGACGAAACGGCCCGATTGCGTGCGCAGGGTACGGCGGAAGCCGGTGCCGCGCCGGCACAGGGATTCGATCGCGGCCTCCAGCGCGGTCGCGTCGGCTTGGAGAAGCCAGGTGCTGAAGGCGAAGATGCGCCGGCTCGCGGAATGGGCCTGCACCACGGCACCGAGATGCGTGCCGTCGAGCGCAAAGCTCGGATCGCCCTCGATGGTCGGTTCGCCGCGTCCTGCCCAGGCGATGATTATCTGGCTGTCGGCATTGAGCAGCAACTCGGCCCGGTCGTCGGCGCCCTGGAGAGCGACGAGAGCACTCTGGAGGGCCAGTTCGCGGCGGTTCCAGCCGGCGCGCTCGCGCAGGTAGAGCAGAGACAAGATGGTCGCGAAGGCGGTCAGTCCGACGAGAACGACGAGGACGCTGCCACTATGCGCCGGAAAGGCGTGCATCAGCGGACCCGCCGGCGCCACGGAGTCCTGCGCGGTCGCCGTGTGCGGCGCCGAGGCAAAGACCACGCACAGAGCGCCGGCGCGCGTCAGGCTGCGCGCCGCCCGTTCAAGCCCCATGACCCCCACCGTCTCCAAGACCCGCCCGCGGACCGCCGACGGGGTGCAGCCGGAGCGCTCCAACGAGCATCCCGGCTGGCAATCGCTGCCGATTCCGCTCCCGACATCGGCCGAACGCGAAGCACTCTCACCCGAGAATCGGTTCACCATATCTCGGTGCCGAATCGCGCCGGAAGGGGGAATTCGGCGCGTGACTCACGCCGGCGGCGGTGGGCGCAGAAAAGACACAGTCAGAAAAACCGATCTTGACTTCGGCTCACGTTGATGGATCGTTTTTGGACTGAGAACGAAACAGGAAAAGCCCGGCGCAAGGCCGGGCTTTCCAGTCGTCATCAAGTCTTCGGCGGATTGAAGCCGAAGGGGTAAGATCAGTAACGGTAGTGCTCGGGCTTGAACGGGCCGTTCTCGCCGACGCCGATATAGGCGGCCTGATCAGGCCGAAGCTTCGAAAGCTTCACGCCGATCTTCTCAAGGTGGAGTTTGGCGACCTTTTCGTCGAGCGCCTTCGGCAGAGTGTAGACCTGCTTCTCGTACTTGCCCGGGTTGGTCCAGAGTTCGATCTGGGCGAGCGTCTGATTGGTGAAGGAGGCCGACATCACGAAGGACGGGTGGCCGGTAGCGTTGCCGAGGTTCACCAGGCGGCCTTCCGACAGCAGGATGATGCGGTGGCCGTCGGCGAAGGTGATCTCGTCGACCTGCGGCTTGATGTTGTTCCAGGTGAGGTTCTTCAGGCCGGCGACCTGAATCTCGTTGTCGAAATGGCCGATGTTGCAGACGATCGCACGGTCCTTCATGGCCCGCATGTGTTCGATCGTGATGATGTCCTTGTTGCCGGTGGCGGTGACGAAGATGTCGGCGCGCGGGGCGGCCTCTTCCATCGTCACGACCTCGTAGCCTTCCATGGCGGCCTGGAGAGCGCAGATCGGATCGATCTCCGAGACGAGCACGCGGCAGCCGGCGTTGCGGAGCGAGGCGGACGAGCCCTTGCCCACGTCGCCGAAGCCCGCGACCATCGCGACCTTGCCGGCCATCATCACGTCGGTGCCGCGGCGGATACCGTCGACCAGCGACTCCTTGCAGCCGTAGAGGTTGTCGAACTTCGACTTGGTGACCGAGTCGTTCACGTTGATCGCCGGGAAGAGCAGCTTGCCCTCCTTGGCGAGGTTGTAGAGGCGATGAACGCCGGTAGTGGTCTCCTCGGAGACGCCCTTGATCGCGTCGGCGAGGCCGGCGAACCAGCCCTTCGGCTTTTCGGCGAGCTTCTTCTTGAGGAGGGCGAAGAACACCTCCTCCTCTTCGCTCTCCGGCTTGTCCAGGAAGGCGGTGTCGCCGTTCTCGGCGCGCAGGCCGAGATGCACGAACATCGTGGCGTCGCCGCCGTCGTCGAGGATCATGTTCGGCGTACCGCCGTCATGCCAGTCGAACAGGCGGGCGGTGTAGTTCCAGTAGTCTTCCAGGGTCTCGCCCTTCACGGCGAAGACCGGGATGCCGGCGGCGGCGATGGCGGCTGCGGCGTGGTCCTGGGTCGAGTAGATGTTGCACGAGACCCAGCGGATGTCGGCGCCGAGAACCTTCAGCGTCTCGATGAGCACTGCGGTCTGGATCGTCATGTGCAGCGAGCCGGCGATCTTGGCGCCCTTGAGCGGCTGCGATGCGCCGTATTCCTCACGGGTGGCCATGAGGCCCGGCATCTCGGTCTCGGCGATCGAGATCTCCTTGCGGCCGTAATCGGCCAGCGCGATGTCCTTGACGATGTAATCGGTGGCGGCAGCCATGTGTCCAAATCCTCTTGCTGTGCCGGCGTTCGGCCGTCCCTAGCAGGCCGCTCGATAGGAATCAATCAAGACATAAAGATGTCTTTATATAAGTTCGAAGCTGGCTACGGCTCCCGAGGAACTGGAGGGCGGTTTCCGCGACCTCGACGGATCGCCGCCGCGCTCGATCATCGAAAGGGCCAAGCACTCTTGCCGAGGTCTCGCACCGGCCGCTATCACCGCATCGCCGAGTCTGACGAGGACTGGATGCGTATTCTTTCTGCCCTTGCGGTCTCGCTGCTGTGGCTCACGGCGCTCGCCGTCTCCGGTCATCCGGCTCCCGCGCAGGCCGCCTCCGGCCGCGTTGCTTTGCTGATCGCCAACGCGGATTATCCCGACAGCGACGCCGAGCTGCCGACGCCGAAGAACGATGCTGCGGCCCTGTCCGAGGAACTGAGCCGCCGCGGCTTCGCGGTCGAGGTCGTGACCAACCTCACCAAGGACCGCTTCCAGAGCGCGATCGACGGCTTCATGCGCCGGATCGAGCCGGGCTCCACGGCACTGATCTTCTACAGCGGCTTCGCGATCCAGGTTGCTCGGAAGAACTACCTGATCCCGATCGACGCGAAGATCTGGAGCGAGCCGAACGTCCTGGAGGAGGCGATCGGAGTCGATGCCCTGATGGCCGATGCGGCCAAGCGCGGCGCAAGCAGTCGGGTGCTGGTGCTCGATGCCTCGCGCCGTAACCCATTCGAGCGCCGTTATCGAAGCTTCTCGACCGGGCTAGCGCCGGCCGCGGCGCAGCCGGGCTCGCTGGTGCTGTATTCGGCCGCTGCCGGAAGCGTCGTCAACGAGACGACCGCCAACCGCGGCCTGTTCGCGACGGAACTCGTGAAACAGATCGCCCTGTCGGGGATCAGTGCCGAGCAGGCCTTCGGCGCGACGCGCGATGCCCTGTCCAAGGCGAGCAAGGGCCAGCAGATTCCCGCCCTGGTCTCGGGTCTCGAAGATCCGTTCTCTTTCGACCAGAATTGGGTGAGGCCGGCCGTCTCGAAGCCGCCGCCGGCTGCAGTCGAGAACAAGGCGCCGCCCCCGCCCTCCAACAAGCCTGTCGCCGTCGAGCCGAAGCCTGAACCGGAAGCGCCGGTGGCGAAGCTCGAACTCCCACCCGACCCGAGCGATCCCCCGCTATCCCCGGCGGCTGCGGATCCCTCCGCCGCGATCGAGCCGAAATCCACTCCGCCGGCCGACACCAAGCCGTCGCAGCCGGTGCAGACGGCTACGAAGGAGCCGGCCGCGCCGGCTGCGAGCGAGGCGACGACATTGCGCGAATTCGAGGATGCGAAGGCCATCGGCTCGCGGGAGTCGTATCAGGACTTTCTGGACCGGCATCCCGATGGGTCCCTGGCCGCGCAGGCGCGTGCCGAGATCGCCAAACTCGACGCCGCCGCGCTGCCGCAGCCGGCCCAGCCGCCGACCTACACGCCTGCCGAGAGCGCGCGGAAAGCGGCGCTCGACGCGGCCATCAAGAAGAATCCGGCCGATGAGCAGGCCTATTACGAGCGCGGCCAGTTCCATGCCCAGCGCGGGGACACGGTGCCGGCGATCGCCGATTTCGACCAGTCGATCCGGATGAACCCCAGCAATCCCGACGCCTACAACAACCGCTGTTGGATGCAGGCCGTGAGCGGCGCGCTGGATCGTGCGCGGGCCGATTGCGATCAGGCCCTGAAGCTGCGCCCGAACTACGTCGACGCCCTCGATAGCCGCGGCTTCGTGAACCTCAAGGCCAGCCGTTTCCGCGCCGCCGTGGCCGATTACGATGCGGCTCTGCGGATCGACCCAGCGCACAGCTCCTCGCTCTATGGGCGGGGTATCGCCAAGCGCCGGCTCGGTCTGACCGGGCAGTCGGAGAAGGACTTTGCCGGCGCCCTGCAGCTCAATGCCCGCATCGGCGAAGAATTCGCCGGCTACGGGCTGCGCTGAGCCAGGGAAAAGGGGTGAATCGACTGGGGAGGACAGCAGCCGCAAGGCCAGGGCCTTGCCCGAAGACTGGAATGATCTGTCGTTTCGTGTCGCGGCGCACGGCTGATCTGTGGGTTGCCTGTCATCACGTCGTTGATCGGCGCGCCGCGCCGTGTGAAGACAACCGAGGCACAGGATGTCGCAGGCGTCGACTCCTTCGCCCTGTCATGGGAGGCTCTGATGGTGAGCTCAGCACGTGCGGTCCGCCGGGTGATCGGGTTGGGTGCCCTTGCCTTGGTCGTCTTGTCACAACCGGCCGGCGCGCAGGAGGTGACCGAGCAGCAGATCGTGCGGGCGCTGATGCCGCCGAAGACACGCGGTCTCTCGCTCGGTGCGCCGACCCCGGCCCCGGCCGAGGTCGTCAGCCCGGACAAGGCCTTCGTCGACTCCCTGCGCGGGCGGTCGACGCGCTCCTTGAGCCTCGGCGACCGGGTGAAGCTCGATACCGTCGCCGCGGACAAGCCCGCGATCGACCTCGTGATGGAGTTCGATTTCAACTCCGACATCCTGCGTGGCGATGCGCTGGCCACCGCAGACAAGCTCGGCAAGGCGCTGTCGAACCCCGAACTGAGGGGCCAAACCTTCATGATTGCCGGTCATACCGACGCCAAAGGCGGCGAGGACCCGAACCAGAAACTTTCAGAGCGCCGTGCCGACGCCGTGAAGCGCTATCTGGTCGAAACCTATCGCATCCCGGCCGACACCCTGATCGGCGTCGGCTACGGCAAGTCGCATCTCAAGAACGGGAGTGATCCGTTCGGGCGCGAGAACCGCCGCGTGCAGGCCGTCAACATGCTCCAGGTCAAGACCGCCGAGCGCTGACTGCTCGCAGCCGGCGGGTCCGGCTGCACGAACGACACCCATGGACGGCCCGGTAGTGGTCGAGACGGAGCAGCGGGGGCATGCGCGAGGATCCCATCGGGCGATGGTTCTGTGACGTCTTCGGGGTTGCGTCGATCCTCGCTTGCCTCGTGACGCCCGCGCTGGCCGAGAGCACGCCCGAGGGCACCAGCGTCGTCGGCGTACGCGCGGGCGCTGCTTGCCTGAAAGAGCAGGTCCGGATCAGCGGCTTCGCGCTAGCCCGCGAGGAGAGCGGCGCCAGTGTTCCGCTCGAAGGCTACCGTATTACCGAAATCCTGGTCGGCGAGGGCGACACCGTCACCGCCGGGCAGGAACTCCTGCGTGCGACGCGGCTCGGGGCCGAGGCGGGGCGGCCTGCCCAGGCCCTGCCGCCGAGCTATAGCCTGCGCGCGCCGATCGCCGGCCGCATCACCAAGCTCAACGTGCGCGTCGGCATGGTCACCAGCCTGCCTTCGGCCGCGCCATCGGCCTCGGGCCAGCCGCCGGAGCCGCAGGTGCGGATCATGGCCGATGCCGGCATCGATCTGCTGGTCGACGTGCCGAGCCTGTTCGTCACCAAGATCCGCACCGGGCTCACCGCGCGCATCCTCTCGGAGGACGGCCGCGAGGCTGCCGGCACAGTCCGCGTTCCGGCGAGCGAGGTCGATCCCGCGACCCAGCTCGGCCGCGCCCGCCTCTCCGTGGAGCCGGCGACGGCCCTGCGCCCTGGCCAATTCGCGAGTGCCGTGCTCGAGACGGCGCGCGATTGCGGCCTGTCGGTGCCACGCACGGCGGTGAGCTACCGCAACGGCGAGGCGACGGTTCAGGTGTTGAACGGGACGGCGGTCGAGACACGCAGCGTCCGCACGGGGCTGTTCGACGAGAACACCATCCGCATCAGCGACGGGCTCAGCGAAGGCGAGCCCATTGTCGCGAATTCCGGCAACGACCTGCGGGCCGGCGACAAGGTGCGTGCGGTGATCCCCGCCGCCGGCGGAGCATCGCGATAGACATGGGCCACTGATGTCGCTCAACATCTCGGCGCTTGCGATCAAGCGGCCCCTGCCTTCGGTCGTCTTCTCGATCATCCTGCTCATCCTCGGCTGGACGAGCTTCATGCGGCTGCCGGTCACGCGGCTGCCGAGCGCCGACATCCCGCTGGTCTCCGTCGTCGTCTCGCAATTCGGGGCCGCGCCCGCCGAAATCGAGGCGCAGGTCACCAAGACCGTCGAGGACGGCGTCTCCGGCGTCGAAGGCGTGCGCCACATCGCGTCCTCAGTCACAGACGGCCTCTCGATCACCACCATCGCCTTCCGCCTGGAGACCAACACCGACCGGGCGCTGAACGACGTCAAGGATGCGGTGACGCGCATCCGGGCGAACCTGCCGCGCAGCGTCCAGGAACCGCTGATTCAGCGCGTCGACGTGGTCGGTCTGCCGATCGTCACCTACGCCGCTGCCGCCCAGGGCAAGAGCCCGGAGCAGATCTCCTGGTTCATGGAGAACACCGTCAAGCGCTCCCTCCAGGACCTAAAGGGCGTGGCGCAGGTCGAGGTGATCGGCGGCGTCGAACGCGAGATCGGCGTGGCGCTCGATCCAGACCGGCTCCAAGCCTTCGGCCTGACGGCGGCGGATGTGAGCCGGCGGCTCTACGGCACCAACATCACCGTCACCGGCGGTAGGGCCGAGATCGGCGGCCGCGACCAGGCGATCCGCACCCTGGCCTCCGCCAAGACGCTCGAGGAGCTCGCCGGCACCATGATCACGCTGCCGAGCGGCGGCGAGGTCAGGCTGCAGGACCTCGGCATGGTCACTGACGGCATCGCCGACCGGCGCACCTTCGCCCGGCACAACGGCGAGCCGACGGTGGCAGTCGGCATCAAGCGCGCTCAGGGCGCCAGCGATGTCGTGGTGGCCAAGGCCGTCGCCAAGCGCATCAAGGAGATCAAGGCCGAGAACCCGGATTACGACCTGAGCCTGATCGACACCTCGGTCGATTTCACGCTCGGCAATTACGAGGCGGCGATCCACACCCTGTTCGAGGGCGCCATCCTCGCCGTGGTCATCGTGTTCCTGTTCCTGCGCGACCTACGGGCAACGGTGATCGTGGCCGTGTCTCTGCCGCTGTCGATCTTCCCCGCCTTCTGGGCGATGGACATGCTCGGCTTCTCGCTGAACCTGATCAGCTTCCTCGCCATCACGCTCTCGACCGGCATCCTCGTCGACGATTCCATCGTCGAAATCGAGAATATCGTCCGGCACATGCGAATGGGGAAGAACCCGATCCGGGCCGCCATGGACGCCGCCGACGAGATCGGGCTCGCCGTCGTGGCGATCTCGCTCACCATCATCGCGATCTTCGCGCCGGCGAGCTTCATGTCCGGCATCGCAGGCCAGTTCTTCAAGCAGTTCGGCATCACCGTCGCGGTGCAGGTGTTCTTTTCGCTGATCGCGGCACGCTTCGTCACGCCGATGCTCGCCGCCTACCTGATGAAGCCGCACCAGGCCGAGGAGAAGTCGCCGGGGCCGGTGCTGCGCGCCTATACGAAGTTGGTGACGCTCTCGGTCGAATGGTCCTTCGTCACCGTTCTGATCGGCCTCGCCTTCTTCGCGGCCTCGATCGCCAGCGTCGGGCTGCTCTCGAAGGGATTCTTGCCGGCTCAGGATACCGCGCGCTCGGTGATGGCGCTGGAGCTGCCGCCGGGCGCGCAACTCTCCGATACCGAGAAGACCACCGAGCAGGTCGTCTCGGTGATCCGCGGGCTGCCCGAGGTGCGCAGCGTCTTCGTCGATGGCGGCCGCGTGCCCAAGGAGCCGGTGGAGTTCCGGCGCGCCTCGCTGATCATCAACTACACTCCGAAGGCCGAGCGATCGATCACGCAGGTCGAGCTGCAGCGCGAGATCGGCAAGCGCTTGAGGCAGGTGCCGGACATCCGCTTCTACTTCGTCGACGAGAACGGCCTGCGCGCGATCTCCCTCGTGGTACGCGGCCCGGATCCGCGCATCGTCGCCAACGTCGCCAACGAGTTGGCTGGCCAGATGCGCCGCCTGCCGACCGTGGCGAACGTCATCTCGGGCACTACCCTCGATAGGCCCGAGCTTCAGATCCGTCCGCGCCTCGACCTCGCCGCGCGTCTCGGCGTCTCGCCGACGATCCTCGCCGAGACGATCCGCGTCGCCACCATCGGCGATGTCGGCCCCGCGCTCGCCAAGTTCGATGCCGGCGACCGGCTTGTGCCGATCAGGGTGCAACTCGACGACAAGGCGCGCGCCAACCGCCACATCCTGGAGCAATTGCGGGTGCCGAAGGGCGGCGGCGGCTCGATCCCGCTCTCGGCCATCGCCGATCTCGACTTCCAGCAGGGCCCGTCGAATATCGGCCGCTACGATCGCCAGCGGCAGGCAACGGTGGCCTGCGACCTCGTCGGAATGGCCGCGCTGGGCGACGTGCTGAAGTCGATCGACACGCTGCCGGTGATGAAGTCGCTGCCCAAGGGCGTCACGGTGAGCCAGTCGGGCGATGCCGAAAGCCTCAACGAACTCTCGGAGGGCTTCACCCAGGCGATCAGTGCCGGTCTGATGATGGTCTACGCGGTGCTGGTCCTGCTGTTCGGCTCGTTCCTGCTGCCGCTGACCATCCTGTTCTCGCTGCCGCTTTCGCTCGGCGGCGCGGTGATCGCGCTGATGGTTACCGGCAAGCAGCTCACGACGCCGGTGTCCATCGGCATCCTGATGCTGATGGGCATCGTGACCAAGAACGCGATCATGCTGGTCGATTTCGCGGTGGAGTCGATCCGCCACGGCATGCCGCGGGACGCCGCGATCATCGATGCCGGCCAAAAGCGCGCCCGGCCCATCGTGATGACCACCATCGCCATGGTCGCCGGAATGCTGCCCTCGGCGCTTGCCTTCGGCATCGGCGGCGAGTTCCGTTCGCCCATGGCGATCGCCGTGATCGGCGGCCTGATCCTGTCGACGCTGCTGTCGCTGGTCTTCGTCCCCGCGGTCTTCGTGGTGATGATGAAGCTGTCCGGTGGATCGGAAACGGTGTTCCGGCGGATCAGCTCCCGGTTCGGTGGCCGCAAGACGCAGGCGGATTCGGGCGAGGCGTCGGCCAATGCCACGAACCCGCTGCCCCATGGCGCGATGCCTCAGAGCGCCGGCACTGCCTCTCCTTTGCGCTGAGGGCCGGTTGCCGACAGGCATTCGTCGAGAAATGCCATGACGTCTTCCGAGAAGCCGTAGCGCTCGAATTCGCAGAACGGGACACCAGCCGCGACGAGTGCCTCGGCGCAGCCGACATAATCGCCGGGTGCCGTGTCGTCGATCTCGCCGAAGCGCGACGCGAAAGACAGGGTCCCGAGCGAAATATCACCGAAACCGTGCCGCGTGCGCCAGTCGGCACCGTGACTGAGGAGCAGCTGTGCCATCTCCGCATCGCCGCGGAAGATGACGAGGTTCAGGGCGGTGGTGTCCCAGGCCGTCTTCACCTCGGTCGGCCAGCCGAGACTGAGCATGGTGCGCACTGCCTCGGTGTCTCCGATGTCGGCCAGTTGCGGCATCACCTGGAGCTGCACTGAGCCGAGCCGCGCGACAACATCCGGTACGCGGGCCAGGATCGTGCGCGCCCCGGCCTCGTCGGCCCGCGTGCAGGCCACGACGAATGCGTCCTCTTCGCTCAGCGCCTCGTCGACCCCTCTCTCGCGCAGCAGGCCGACCACGTCCTCGCGTCCATGCAGGAGTGCCCAGCGGAACAGGCTGACGCCGTTGTCGTCCTCGGCGCGCGGATCGGCCCCGTGGTCGAGCAGGGCGCGGACATGGTTCAGCGAGCGGCCACGCAGGATGGCATGGTGAATCCAGGGCCGCTCGCTCGCATCACCGCCATGCGAGAGGAGAAGCAGCAGCCCGTCGAGTCGATCGAAGTCGAGCACGCGGCCGATGGCGTTGGTGCGGATCACGCGCGCGCCGGCATCGAGCAGGAGCCGGGTGCAGGCGAGGTCGCGGCTTTCTACCGAATGGTAGAGCGACTCGCCGTCATCCGTTTTTGCTCCGGCATCCAGCAGCAGCCGCGTCATGGCTGGATGGTGCGTTCGGCCGGCGGCTCCGTAGAGCGCGGGAAGCGGCGAGTCGGGAAAGCGAGTGTCGATCCATGTAGCGTTGGGGTCGGCTCCGGCGCGCAGCAACAGTTCGGCGCTCGCGAGGAGGCCCGCCACGAAGGGCTGTTCGAGGATGAGACGGGAATGGGTGACGGCGATGAGCGGCGTCATGCCCGAGGGACCGCCGGGACGGTGGACCCAGTCCGCGTCGGCGGAGAGGGCTTGCCGGATGCGAGGCGTGTCGCCGGTCACGCAGGCTAGCCAGGGATCGTCGGCGAAAAGCGCAGGTCCCTCGCGAAGCATCCGGATCGCCGATCCTCGGGCGCTGGAATTGCCCTCGAAGACCCAGCTCAGCCAGGTCTCGATGCGCTTGGCCGCGGCGCTGCGCTTCCATTCGACGAGCCGCTTCAGCTCGCTCCATGAGGCGAAGCCGTATTCGCGAGCCACGACGGATTGCGCGTCATGCAGCTTGAGCGCGTCTTCGGCGAGGGCCGCGATCTGCCGGTTTTGGAGAGCGGGCAGCGTCTCGATGAAGCGCTGAACGGCCGTTGACTCGCCCGCCAGGGCGTCTCGCAGCAGGGCTTTCGCCTGCTTCTTCAAGTGAGACAGGTCGGGGGATGCAGGAAGGGTCTTCACGGTGCCTCCATGTGCATGAGGCCGAAGACCCGCAATCCGGCTGCACAGGGGCAGAGCGTCGACGCAGCGATCGTCCGAGCAGGTTGAACCTTTCCCGCGGGTCCGGAGGCGTCTCGGTACGCCAACGGCAGATTACGAGTGCCGTGCTCGCGGGGCAAGGTGAACCGGATTTCAGGCGATGGCCTGCACCTGCGGCTCCGAGGCCTCGACCGGCGTGCACCGGATCGACAGGCGTCGGCACAGTCAGCGCTTCACACTCGCGGACGATGGCGCCGTGGAGACGCGGGACGGATTTGCAATCGCGTACACATGGTCCTAACCCGAGCTTGGCCGTTACCGGCCGGTGACCGAAGGACATTGGATGACTTCAGACACGCAGCTCGACCGCTCTTCTGCGCCTCTCGCTTCTGTCTCTGAGCAGACCCGACCCGACACCATCGTTCGTCCTGACGCCCCGCTCATCGTCATCGAGCAGGCATCCTCCGACCTCGAAGACAGTTCGGACACTCCTCCGACGAATACGTTCGAAGGTTTCGGCTCTTTTTCGAGCTGACGATCAAGGACTTGCTGCGGTGCCGGGGGTCACTGCGGTAGGCCGTCCAGGCCCGGCGCGTCGCGAAGGCGGTCCGTCGCTAGCGACTGCCGTTCGCCCGGCCCTTATCCTCGACCACGACCGGATGGACCCGGTCGCCCTCCCGCACGAAGGCCCCGGCTCGCGTCAGGACGACGTCGGTTTCGCCGAGCCCCGAGCGAATCTCGGCCTCCTCCCCGTCCGCCAGCCCGACGGCGACCTGCCGCGCCTCGATCCGGTCTTCCGCGACCACGTGGACGATCGTGCCCTCCGGCTCATAGGTCACCGAAGAGAACGGCACCGAGAGCCCGCAGCTCTCGCCGACCTCGACGATGGCGCGCGCAAAGGTGCCGATGCGCAGGTCCTGGCCCGTGCCGAGACCGACCCGTACCTTGCCGAGCTGCGTGGCAGGATCGGTCGACTCATCGACCCGTCGCGTCTTTCCCGTTATCGGCGCGAGGCCGAGCGGCGTCACCGTAACGGCTTGGCCGGCTTTGAGCCTCGAGAGGGCGTCGATCGCGACGCCGGCTTCGAGTTCGATGTCGCCCTTCGCCGCGATGCGGAACAGCGGGCCGAGGCTCGACGACACAGGAAGGCCCACCGTCGCGGCGCTCCGCACGATGAAGCCGGCGACGGGCGCCCGCACTGCAAGCCCGGGCGCATTACCGGCATCGCCCGGCTGGGCGACACGCGCCAGCACCTGGCCCGAGGCCACCTCGTCGAGAGGCTGGGCCAGGACCTGGATGACACGCGTCCCCTCCTGCTCCGCGCCGACATCGACGATCTCGCGGGCGACGAGGGTGCCGGTGATCTCGATCCGGTCGCGGAAGCAGCGCTTGTGCACAGGCCGCACGCTGACCGACATTTCGACTGGCCGGGCCGAGGGCTCGTCCGCCGCGAGGCTCGGGCTGTAAGCCAGGGCGGCCGCGAGTACGGGCCCGATGCAGCCGCCCGCTCGCCGGCTCCACCCCATTCTCTCGTCCCGTCGGGTCATTGGGCCGCCCTCATACCTCGACCGGCATCATCGTGCGGAGTCGAGGTCATCGTCGAGGGAGCGCGAGCGCGGCCGCAGGGGCGATCCACGGTCCGATTTGCCGAGGAGGCCGTCGAGCAGGCCGCCCAAGGCGTCGCCGATATCCTTGCTACCCTTCTCGCCGATGATGTTCGAGCCGAGATCCTGCAGCGACTGGAGCGCGCCTTCGGGATTCTCGGCGATCCCCGAGAAATCTGCGGAGACGGCCGGGTTGGTCCAGGGGCCGACGATGTGGACCGGCACGTCGAGCGGGTTGCGGCCGCCCTGCTGGCGCGCACCGGAGGCGACTGCCTGCGGCTTGAGCCGCACGTCGAGGGTACGGGCGATCAGATCGATGCTGCCGATTCCGGTTGCCTCGATCAGCGAGGTCTTCACCGTGAGATCGTTGGAGACGGCCTGTCCTTCGGCGATGGCGAAGTTGCCGCCGAGCTTGTCGAGCCGCGTCGCCAGCGCACCGTTGCGTGCGCTCTTCGAGGGCAGCAGGCCGATGGCCCCGGCGAGATCGAGCCCGTCGATCTTGCCATCCGTCACCAACACATTGGCCGACCCGGACAGAGAGCGACGGACGGCGTCGACCTCCGCGCCCTTGGCCTGCAGATCGACCCGCAAGGTGCCGCTCCCGTCGATGCCGCGCACCCCAAAGGCGTCCGACAGGAGCGGGAGCACCTGCATCTTGTTGAGCGACACTGCGAGCTGATGCCGGCCGCCGCTGTCAGCCTCGGGCGACAGCACGTAACGCCCACGCGCGGCGCCGCCGTAGCCGGAGGCCGCAGTGAAGGCGGCGTCGAGCCCACTGTTCTTCACGCTGCCCGTCAGCGCGACCGTGTCGAACCGTGTCGGGCCGAGGGTGAAACGCGCGATGCTCAGCCGGCCCGTCGCGTCGAAGCCCGAGAACCAACGCACGTCCGGAATGGTGTCCGGGGTCACCGGCACGACGAGTCCGGTCTGCTGCCCTGATTCCAGCTTCGTCGCACTGGTTGCGTCGACGAGCGCGAGCGCATCGAGCTGTGCATCCACGCTGATCCGGGGCTTCGCCTGGTCCCAATCGACCGCGACGCTGCCCTTGAACGGTGCGGCGTCGATCGTCCCGGCTCGGGTGTCGAGCGAGAAGCCGTTCGGTTTGACGCTCGCCTTGCCGCTCGCCGCAACGCGCATGGCCTTCGCGTCGTGCGGGTTCAGGGTGAAGGTGAAGTCGCCCCCGTGCTGGCCGGATACCGGGATGGTGAGGCTCGCCGCGGCGCTGGCGCGCAGCAGCTCCAGGGTGGCGCGGATCTCGCTCGCGGGCTTGGCGGAGGCGAGATCGAAGGTGATCTCCATGGTCTCGGCGGAGACGACGACGGCACGGCCCGATTCCGCCAAGCCGGCATCGGCACCGCGCGCGGTGATCTCGACGCTTGCCGCCTTGCCGCGGCTTCGCGATGACGCCGCCCCTCCAGCCGTTCCGGGCTTCCCGGTGAGAGGCGCCCGCAAACTCACGCCCTGCGCGACGGCGTGGCCGCTGCTGCCAGAGCAGAGCATCAACGACACTGGATCGCCGAGCCGCAACTCGCGAATCCGCGCACCTGCGATTTCCGACCCCTCGCGATCGTCGCCGAAGGCGAGGTTGCGCAGGGTGATCTGCGGCGTCGGCGAAAAACTCAGCCCCACGCCTTCGACGCGCCAATCCTGACCGGTCTCCTCGCGCAGCCTGTCAGCGACGCGCCTGCGGGCGGTCTCCGCGATCGAGGGCCAGACCACGACCGCCGTCACGGCAGCGACGATCAGGACGAGTCCGGCAATGGCCAGGCCGCGAAGTCTCATGCAATGTTAGCCGAGGTCATGGGCACGGGCATGCCCTGATCTCCCATCGGCACGGGCCGCTTGTCGAGCCTTTCCTGCTCGCCCGGCAGCAGCGCGGTGATGTTTCGCATCGGTATTCAGATGTGACGCGAGCCGCTGCTGACGAGCCGCTTCGTCTCGACATCTCCTGCCAGTCTCAAGGGGCAGCCGACACGAGAGCCGGCTGCCCGAGACGATTATTCCGCGGCCGCCGCCAGATAGTTTGCCGGATCGTAGTTGAGGATCGGACCGAGCCAGCGCTCAACGTCACGGATGTCCATCGCCTTGCGCAGCGCGTAGTCCTCGACCTGGTCGCGCTCGACCTTGGCGACCCCAAAATAATGCGATTGCGGGTGGCCGATATAGAGACCCGATACAGAGGAGCCGGGCCACATCGCGTAGGATTCGGTGAGCTTCACGCCGATGCGGCGCTCGGCCTTGAGCAGGTCGAACAGGGTGACCTTCTCGGTGTGGTCGGGCTGGGCCGGATAGCCCGGAGCCGGGCGGATGCCGTCGTATTTCTCGTGGACGAGGTCATCGATCGAGATCGTCTCGTCCGCCGCGTAGCCCCAGAACTCCTTGCGCACGCGCTCGTGCATGCGCTCGGCAAACGCCTCGGCGATGCGGTCGGCGAGTGCCTTGACCAGGATCGAGCGGTAATCGTCGTTCGCCCGCTCGAACTTCTCGGCGATGCGCACCTCTTCGAGACCCGCCGTGACGACGAAGCCACCGATATATTCGGGGAGCCCCGTCTCCTTCGGCGGGATGAAGTCGGACAGGCAGGTATTCGGCCGCCCATCGCGCTTAGAGAGCTGCTGGCGCAGGCCGTGGAACGTGGCGAGCACTTCGCTGCGGCTCTCGCCCGTATAGAGCTGGATGTCGTCGCCAACTGTATTGGCCGGCCAGAAGCCGATCACCGCCTTCGGGTTGAACCAGCGCTCGTCGACGATCTGCTTGAGCATGACCTGGGCGTCGTCGAACAGAGCCTTGGCGGCCGGCCCCTGGACCGGATCGTCGAAGATCGCCGGATAGCGGCCCTTGAACTCGTAGGTCTGCAGGAACGGCGTCCAGTCGATATAGGGGACCAGGTCGGCGACCTCGTAGGAGCCGAACACCCGCGCGTCGGTGAAGGATGGCTTCGTCGGCTTGTAGCCCGACCAGTCGATCTTGAAGGGGTTGGCGCGCGCCTTGGCCAGCGGCAGGCGCTGCTTGTCCGCCTCCGAGCGGGCATGGGCGTCCGCGACCTTCTTGTACTCGGCGCGCACGTTCTCGATGACGCCGCCGCGGGTCTCCTTCGAGATCAGGCTCGACACCACGCCCACCGCGCGGCTCGCATCGGTGACGTAGACCGTCTGCCCGCGCGCATAGGCCGGGTGGATCTTCACGGCGGTGTGCACGCGGCTCGTCGTGGCGCCGCCGATCAGCAGCGGCACGTCGAAGCCCTCGCGCTCCATCTCGGCGGCGACGTTCACCATCTCGTCGAGGGAGGGCGTGATCAGGCCGGACAGGCCGATGATGTCGACCTCTTCCTTCTTCGCCGTTTCCAGGATCTTGGCAGCCGGCACCATCACGCCGAGATCGATGATCTCGTAGTTGTTGCAGGCCAAGACGACGCCGACGATGTTCTTGCCGATGTCGTGGACGTCGCCCTTCACCGTCGCCATCAAAACCTTGCCGGCGGCCCGGCGCTTGCCGTCGCCGCCATTGGCGAGTTTCTCGGCCTCCATATACGGCTCGAGATAGGCCACGGCTTGCTTCATCACGCGCGCCGACTTCACGACCTGCGGCAGGAACATTTTTCCTGAGCCGAACAAGTCGCCGACCACGTTCATGCCGTCCATCAGCGGGCCTTCGATGACGTGGAGCGGGCGCTCGGAATTCTTCCGCGCCTGTTCCGTGTCCTCGATGATGTACTCGGTGATGCCATTGACCAGCGCGTGCTCGATCCGTTTGTTCACGGGCTGCTCGCGCCAGGAGAGATCCTGCGTCTTGGCTTTGGCCTCGCCGCCGGTCTTGAAGCGCTCGGCCGCCTCCAGCAGGCGCTCGGTGGAATCGGCCCGGCGGTTGAGGACGACGTCCTCGCAGAGCTCGCGCAACTCGGCCGGGATTTCGTCGTACACGGCGAGGTTGGCGGCGTTGACGATGCCCATGTCCATGCCGACGGCGATGGTGTGGCGCAGGAACACTGCGTGCATCGCCTCGCGCACCGGCTCGTTGCCGCGGAACGAGAAGGACAGGTTCGAAACGCCGCCCGAGACGTGGGCGTGGGGCAGGGTGTCGTGGATGGTGCGCGTCGCCTCGATGAAGGCGTTGCCGTAGTCGTTGTGCTCCTCGATGCCGGTGGCGACGGCGAAGATGTTCGGGTCGAAAATGATGTCTTCCGGCGGGAAGCCGACGTCCTCGGTCAGGATCTTGTAGGCGCGCGTGCAGATCTCGACCTTGCGCTCGTAGGTGTCGGCCTGACCGACTTCGTCGAAGGCCATGACCACGACGGCCGCACCGTAGGAGCGGCAGATCTTGGCTTCCTTGATGAACTTCTCGATGCCCTCCTTCATGGAGATCGAGTTCACGATCGGCTTGCCCTGCACGCATTTCAGGCCGGCCTCGATCACCTCGAACTTCGAGGAATCGACCATGACCGGGACGCGGGCGATGTCGGGCTCGGCGGCGACGAGGTTCAGGAACTCGACCATCGCCTTTTCGGAATCGAGCAGGCCCTCGTCCATATTGATGTCGATGACCTGCGCGCCCGCGATCACCTGGTCGCGCGCGACGTCGAGGGCCGCGGAGTAGTCGCCGTTCTTGATGAGCTTGCGGAACTTGGCAGAGCCGGTGACGTTCGTGCGCTCGCCGACATTCACGAAGGGAATCTCCTTCGTCAGCACGAAGGGTTCGAGGCCCGACAGGCGCATGAAGCGCGGGATCTCGGGAATTTTTCGTGGAGCCTTGTCGGCAACCGCTTCGGCAATGGCGCGGATGTGGTCCGGCGTCGTGCCGCAGCAGCCGCCGACCATGTTGACGAGGCCGGATGCCGCGAACTCGCCGACGAGCCGGCCCATTGCCTCCGGGCTCTCGTCGTAGAGGCCGAATTCGTTCGGCAGGCCGGCATTCGGATAGGCGCAGACCAGCGTGTCGCAGAGCCGCGACAGGTCGGTGATGTGCTCGCGCATCTCCTTGGCGCCGAGCGCGCAGTTGAGGCCGAAGGTCAGCGGATCGGAATGGCGCAGCGAGTTCCAGAACGCGCCCGTGGTCTGGCCGGAGAGGGTGCGGCCCGAGAGATCCGTGATCGTACCCGAGATCTGGATCGGCAGCTTGATCCCAGTCTCCTCGAAGACCTGCCACGCCGCCGCGACCGCCGCCTTGGCGTTCAGCGTATCGAAGATCGTCTCGATCAGGATCAGCTCTGCGCCACCGTCGATCAGGCCGCGGACCTGCTCGACATAGGCCTGCTTGACCTGATCGAAGGTCACGGCCCGGTAGCCCGGATTGTTCACATCCGGCGAGATCGAGAGCGTGCGATTGGTCGGGCCGATGGCACCGGCCACGAAACGGCGGCGGCCATCCTGCTCCTCGGCGAGCTTCGCCGCCTCGCGGGCGAGCCGCGCGCCCTCGCTGTTCAGTTCGTGGATGATCGACTCCATGCCGTAATCGGCCTGGGCGATCGTGGTGCCGGAGAAGGTGTTGGTCTCGCAAACGTCGGCGCCGGCGAGGAAGTAGTCCAGGTGGATCTGCCGGATCGCGTCGGGCTGCGTCAGGATCAGGAGGTCGTTGTTGCCCTTCTGATCGTGGCCGTGATCCATGAACCGCGACCCGCGGAAATCCGCCTCGCCGAAGCCGAGCCGCTGGATCACGGTGCCCATCGCACCGTCGAGGACGAGGATTTTCTCGGCCGCGCGCTCGCGCAGGGCCTTTTCGATCTCGGTGCCGTCGACAGGTCGCAGGTCGGTCATTGGATATCCTTCGGGATCGTCGATCCCAGCGGTCACCTCATGTCGAGGCGCCGCAGCGAAACTCAAGTGCGTGTTTCTAAACCCGCGTCACGCCTGGGCTCGCCGGAGGCGAGAGCCTGGACTGACGAAGGCTTCACGCTGCCTTCCGATCCGTCGCCTTCGGGCCATGCCCGCGCAGGCCGAGGATGTGGCAGATCGCATAGACTAGGTCCGAGCGGTTCATCGAGTAGAAGTGAAAGTCGTTGATCCCGGCATCGACGAGGTCGACGACCTGCTCGGCCGCGACCGCAGCCGCCACGAGCCGTCGCGTCTCGACGTCGTCCTCGAGACCCTCGAAGCGGGCGGCGAGCCAATAGGGCACCGAAGCGCCAGTGCGGCGGGCGAAGTTCGCGGCCTGCTTGAAGTTCTGAACCGGCAGGATGCCCGGGATGATCGGGATGGTGATCCCGGCCGCGCGCACCTTGTCGAGGTAGCGGAAGTAGACGTCGTTATCGAAGAAGAACTGTGTGATGGCCTGGTCGGCGCCGGCATCGACCTTGGCCTTCAGCGCATCGATGTCGGCGTCGAGAGAGGCAGCCTCCGGGTGGACCTCCGGATAGGCCGAGACCGAGACCTTGAAGTCGCCGACCTTCTTGATACCGGCGACGAGATCGCAGGCTTGGGCGTAGCCGCCCGGGTGCGGGCGATAGGTGGTGCCGACACCATCCTGCGGATCACCCCGCAGGGCCACGATGTGGCGGACGCCAGCGTCCCAGTAGGACTGCACGACCCCATCGATCTCCTCCTTCGTCGCATCGACGCAGGTAAGGTGCGCCGCCGGCTTGAGGTTGGTCTCCTTGACCATGCGCGCGACGGTGTTGTGGGTGCGCTCGCGGGTCGAGCCGCCGGCGCCGTAGGTGACCGAAACGAATTTCGGCTGCAGGGGCGCTAGACGCTCGATCGACGACCACAGGATCTTTTCCATCTCGTCGGACTTCGGCGGGAAGAATTCGATCGAGACGCGGATCGGCTTGAAACCGTCCCGGCTGGCGCGGTGGCTCTTGGAGGGGGCCATGGGTCGTCCTCTATGACTCGGTTCAGACGAAGCTGTCGGGCGCCCCCGTCATGCGACGGCGCGTGCGGAAGTCAGGGCAGCGGCCGAGGTGTCCTCGGCGAGCCAAAGGGTGACGGTGAGCGGATGCTCGGTCCCGTCGGTCGGTGCGATGTCGCGGTGCTCGACATGGTCGAGCCCGGCCTCGACGAGCCAGTTCGACACCTGATCGGCCGCGAAGCCAAGGCGGCGATGCGCCTGGGTCTCGCGTAAGTGTTCCAGGCTGTGCGGGGCGAAATCCACCACCAGCAGGCGGCCGCCCGGAGCGACGAGACGCGTGGCCTCGCGCAGCGCCCGTGCCGGATCGTCGAGATAGTGCAGCACCTGATGCACGACGACGAGGTCGAAGCTGCCGCGGCCGAAGGGCGGCGCGTGGATGTCGCCCTGGCGCAGGTCGACTTTGGAGAGACCGGCCCGTTCGAGATTGGCGCGTGCCACCGAGAGCATGGCGTGACTGGTATCGAGGCCCGTCGCACGTCCTACGAGCGGGGCGAGCAATCCGAGCATCCGGCCGGTGCCGGTGCCGAGGTCGACGAGGCTGCGGATGGGTGCGTCGCCGAGGGCGTCGAGGACCGCAGCCTCCACGGTCGCTTCGGGCACGTGAAGCGAGCGGAGGCTGTCCCATTTCGGGGCCAGCCGCGCGAAGAAGGCCTGCGCCGACTCGGCTCGCTGCTCGCGCACCGCGTCGAGACGCGCACGATCCTCGGAAAGGGGAGGCGTCTCACGGTCGAGCCCATCGATCATGGGATCGACGAGGCCGATGCTCGCTTCCCGCAGGCGGAAAAAGGCCCAGGCGCCCTCGCGGTGGCGCTCGACCAGGCCGGCTTCGACCAACAGCTTGAGATGGCGCGAGATGCGGGGCTGGGACTGGCCGAGAATGTCGGTGAGGTCGCTGACGGAGAGTTCGCCATCGGCGAGCAGCGCGAGGATGCGCAGCCGCGTCTCCTCGGCGACGGCGCGCAGCATGCCGACCGCGTCCGCGAAGGGGATAGATGCTGTCGGGATCGGGTCCGTATCAGACATAAAGATATCTTTATGTTCGACGAGCGGGATTGGCAAGCCCTCTTCTCAGCCCGATCATCTTTCCGGAGCCGCGCCGCGGAATCCGGATTCCAGGCACGCAGGTTCGGTCGGCATAAGCACGGCCGGTGTTTCAGGATTTCGATCTATCGCCTCCGGCGAGCCTAAGAATGCTGGCGAAGGAATCGTCGCGCCAAGCTCTCTTATCGCGCGCCATGCTCGGCATGACAGAACGCATCCACCGCGTCGGTCACCGCAGAGGCGATCCGGTTCTGCCGGCCCACGCCCGCGAGTTGCTCCTCCTCTGCCCGGTTCACGATGAGGCCCGCTTCCATCAGCACCGCTGGCGCCTCCGTAGCCTTCAGGACGGCGAGCGCGTCGTAGCGGTAGATGCCGCGCGCAGCGTCGAGGAAGCGGCGGTTCTCGCCCCGGATCGCCTGGGCATGGTGGCGCGTGAACGGCAGCCCGGAAGCAAGCAGCCTGTCGGCCAACATCCGGGCGAAAGCCGCGCTCTCTCGCGGATGCCCGCTCGCCTGCGACACGAAGAGCGACCAGCCCTTGAAGCGATCGCTGTATTGCTGGTCGGTGCCATTCACCGACCAGGTTTCGAGATAGGTTTTTTGGACCGAGTCGTGGTGAACCGAAAGGAAGAGATCGGGCTGGAGCGCATTCGCCTTGGCAACGCGCGTACCGAGGCCGGCCCGGCCGCCTCCGGTCAGCATCCGAGTGGTTTCGGTGTAGCCGCGCTGCTGGAGATGCGACTCGATCGCCGCCGCAAGGGCAAGGTTGAATTGGTACTCGTCGACGCCGCGTGCACTCTTGGCGCCCGGCGACTCGGGACTGTGGCCGACATCGAGCACGATGCGGAAGGCCGATCGCTCGCAGGCCGCGCCGGCAGCGTCGGCGTGGAGCGCGGCTGGGCCGAGCATCAGCGCCGAAACCGCGAGCCGGGCGATCATGGCCCGATCTCCGCCGCGCGTTGCTGGACGGCCTCCAGAAGGCAGCCGCGGATCGCGCTCACCGGGCCGCCGGCGCACCGGGCGTCCCGATCGAGAAGCCAGACGCGGCTCTCCCTGACGAAGCGGAGGCGGGCCTGACCGTTCAGTCGCGCGACGGTGCCGTTGTAGAGTCGGTTCAGCCTGACATCCCAGCGTGACAGCTCAGGATCCGAGCAGATGATGAGCTCGACCTGCTTCTTGGGCGTATTGCCGAGACACCAGTCCGGACGTTCGACCGCGATCTCCGCAGCCGTCGGCCTGTCCGGCGCGGACAGGGCGTCGGTACGCTCCTCGATGGCCGCGAGCAGACAGGTGCGGATGGCCGCGTCGGTCCCGGTGGCGCAGCGTGCATCCCGCTCGCGGATCCAGTCGCGGCTGTCTTGAATGAAGCGCAGGCGCGTCGGCCCGGAGAGCTTCGCCGCCCGCGCGACGTAGACCTGGTTGAGCTTCACGTCCGATCCGCCGAGGCGGGGATCGGAGCAGATGATGCGCTCGATCCGTGTGCCGGGGCCGCCGCGCGTGCACCAATCCGGCATCGGCCCGACGACGGTTTCGGGCTCGACCGGACGCTGCACCACCGACGGCGCGGGTGGCTGAACGGGAGGCAAGGCGGCGACTTGCTGGGGAGGTGCGACGGGAGCAGGTGTCGGGGCCTCCGGCTGCATGGTGTTCGACGCCTGGGCGGTGCCGGCGAGGTAGAGTTTCCGCGCGCCGATCAGGTCGTTGTAAACGGCGGGCACCTGGTCGTGGCCGGCCGAGCGCGCCAGCATCGCGACGTCGTCGCGCACGGTCTCGCCCAGTTCAGAGATGCTGACGCCGGGCTTCCTCAGCGTCTGCACGAAGATGCGCGTGAAGACGGAGTTGCGGTTGTCGTCGCCCGCGATGCTGTCGAGCGCCGTTTGGCCCTCGCGGGCCGAGTAGAGGGTGAAGACGCCGTCGGCCGCCGTCATGCGCGTGAGGCCGCGCGTCGAATTGCCGAGCGCACGGGTGCCGCGGGGCGGGAATGGGTTGTTGCGGCAGGCATCCAGCACGACGAGGGCGGCGCGCGCGCCGGTCCCACGCAACTGGCCGCTGATCTCGCGCTCGGCGATGGTGGCCCGCTTGGCGAGAAGCTCGTCGGTCGGCTTCAGGGACGGCACGTCGGAGGGCAGCAGATAAGTGCCGTCGTCGAGCGAGATGCCGTGGCCGGCGAAGAAGAACACCACGGTGTCGCCGGGATTCACGGTGCTGACGAACTGGCCGAAGCTCGACAGGAGTGGCGCAAGATCCGCCTTCTGCGTAAAGCGGGTGACGGTGAAGCCGATCTGCTCCAAGGCGTCGCCCACCGCCTGAGCGTCATTCCCTGCACGCTGCAACTGAGCGTCTGCGCCGAGATTGGGATAGGCGTTGAGACCGACGACGAAGGCGCGCTTGCCCTCTGCTCGCACCGGGACGGCGCCGAGGATGACGAGCAGGCAGGCGCTCAGCAAGGCTG
Organism: Methylobacterium brachythecii; assembly: GCF_014196345.1. Lineage (GTDB taxonomy): Bacteria > Pseudomonadota > Alphaproteobacteria > Rhizobiales > Beijerinckiaceae > Methylobacterium > Methylobacterium brachythecii. The sequence goes on from NZ_JACIDN010000001.1 coordinate 671,689, forward strand.
CGATCGCGTGCCGGCCCCTCTGCATGCAGGATCGTCCGTCCGTTTCGACGAGATCCGTTTAAGGCGTGGCGGCAGCGATGCAAGTGGACCCGGCCGCCGAAACGGCTGGGGCGACTTGGAGTTGTGGAAGATCAGCCGTGCAGGCCGGATTGCTTCTCGATGGCCGCGAGCAGGATGCAGATCGCGATGCCCTCCGAGGCGGATTTCACGTCGGCGAGCGACGGGAAGGTCGGTGCGAGGCGCAGCGTGCGGTCGTGATGATCCTGGCCGTAGGGTGAGGTGGCGCCGGCCGGGGTCAGCGCGATGCCGGCCTCTTTGGCGAGCGTCACGATCCGCTTGGCGGTGCCCTCAAGCGCATCAACGGTGACGAAATAGCCGCCGGCCGGCCGCAGCCACTCGGCCGCACCCGTGCCGCCGAGCTTGGCTTCGAGGATCTGGAGCAGGGCCTCGAACTTCGGTGCGATGATCTGGGCCTGCTTCTCCATATGCGCTTCGATCCCGGCATGATCCTTCAGGAAGCGGACATGGCGGAGCTGGTTGAGCTTGTCCGGCCCGATAGTACGGAAGAAGGCGCGCTCCAGGTACCAGCGCACGTTCTCCGGCGAGCTCGCGAAGAAGGCGAGGCCGGCGCCGGCCAGCGTGACCTTCGAGGTCGAGGCGAACAGGAAGGCGCGATCCGGGTTCCCGGCCTCGGCGCACAGCGCCAGGATGTCGGGGACGGTGTGGTGGTCCTTGGTGAGGTGGTGGACCGAGTAGGCGTTGTCCCAGAAGATGCGGAAATCGGGCGCGGCGGTTTCCATCGCGGCTAGCCGGCGCGAGGTCTCCTCCGAATAGGTCTCGCCCGAGGGGTTCGAGTATTTCGGCACGCACCAGATGCCCTTGACGGCATGGTCCTCGACGAGCCGCTCGACCATGTCCATGTTCGGTCCGTGGCCGGTCATCGGCACGGGGATCATGCGGATGCCGAGCTCCTCGCAGATCGCGAAGTGACGGTCGTAGCCCGGCACCGGGCAGAGGAAGGTCGGAGCCCCCTCGCTCCATGGCGCAATCGAACCCGGGACGCCCTTGAGCATCGCCGAGACGAGGGTGCCGTGCATCAGCGCGAGGCTCGAATTGTCGGCGATGACGACCTGGTCCGCCGGCGCCTGGATCATCTGCGAGAACAGCGCGCGCGTCTCGGGCAAGCCGTTCAGGCCGCCGTAATTGCGCGCGTCGACATGGCCGTCGGCGAAGTAGTCGCCGTTGCCGGGCAGCGTCAGCATGGCATTTGAGAGGTCGAGCTGCTCGGGCGAGGGCTTGCCGCGCGTCATGTCGAGCTTGAGCCCGCGCGCCTTGAAGGCCTCGTACTCGGCGCGCACTGCCTCATGGCGGCTGCGCAGCGTCTCGGGATCCATGCTGGTGAGGGTCGTCATCGGGGTCTCAGCCTGATTGGGGCGAACGGACGGAATGCGGCCCTCCCTTACAAGCGGCGGCTCCGTCTGTGTAGGGAGCGCCGGTGACAGCTCCCATGCAGTGTCAAGAAGGCGCGTCCCACAGCCAGGCCGCACCGCGCACGCCCGAGGCGTCGCCGTGCAGGCTCGCGCGGACCGGCGTGTCGAAGACGTCGGAGAAGACGTGCGGAGCGATGGCCTCCGGCAGGCCGGCGAGCAGTTCGGACACGCGCGAGAGGCCGCCGCCGAGGACGATCACGTCGGGATCGAGGATGTTCACGACATGGGCGATGCCACGGCCCATCCGGTCGAGGTAGAGAGCAAAGGTCTGCTGCGCTTCCGGGTCGCCCTCGCGCATGGCGGCGACGATCGCCTCGCCGCTGAGGGTCTGCCCGGTGCGGCGGCCATGGTCGGCGGCGATGCCCGGGCCGGAGAGCCACGTCTCGATGCAGCCGTGGCGGCCGCAGTAACAGGCCGGGCCAGGCCGCTCGTCGTCGCGGGGCCAGGGCAGGGGGTTGTGGCCCCACTCGCCGCTCACGCGCCCGCGCCCCGAGAGGGGGCGTCCGCCGACAGCGATGCCGGAGCCGACGCCGGTTCCGAGGATCGCCGCCCAGACGAGATGCGCGCCGGCGCCTGCGCCGTCCGTCGCCTCGGACACGGCCAGGCAATTGGCGTCGTTCTCGACACGCACCGGGCGGCCCAGCGTCCGGGCGATGTCCGCCTCGAACGGCTTATCGATCAGCCACGTCGAGTTGGCGTTCTTGATCAGTCCGGTTGCCGGCGAGATCGCGCCGGGCATTCCGATGCCGACGCTGACGGCACTGATGCCGGCCTCGGCTTCCAGGGCGGCCACCAGTCCAGAAACGGCGGCGAGCGATCCGTCATAGTCGCCACGCGGCGTCGGGATGCGCTGGGCGGCAAGCGTGCGCCCGTCGGCGGCCAGCACGATCCCGGCGATCTTGGTGCCGCCGAAATCGATGCCGATGCGCGCGCGGCTCAAGGCCGGCGCGCGCTTACTGCGCCGCGACCGCCGTGACGCCCGGCTTGCCGACCTCCGAAGGTGCGTCTGGCGTGTGGTCGGAGATGTCGGTGCCGATCGCGATCGGATGCGCCATCACCTGGCGCAGCTTCTCCTTGTCGAGCTCACCCTCCCAGCGGGAGACCACCACCGTGGCGACGCCGTTGCCGACGAGGTTCGTCAGGGCGCGGCACTCGGACATGAACTTGTCGACGCCGAGCACCAGGGTCATCGCGGCCACCGGCACGGGGTTGCCGGGGATGGCGGCCAGCGTCGCGGCCAGCGTGATGAAGCCCGCACCGGTGACGCCGGATGCGCCCTTGGAGGTCAGCATGGCGACGAGGAAGATGGTCGCGTACTGCCCGAAGGTCAGGTCCGCGCCCACTGCCTGCGCCAGGAACAGCGTGGTGAGCGTCATGTAGATGTTGGTGCCGTCGAGGTTGAATGAATAGCCCGTTGGGATGACGAGGCCGACGACCGAGTCCGAGGCGCCCAACCGCTTCATCTTGGTCATCATGTGCGGCAGCACCGTCTCCGAGGAGGAGGTACCGAGCACGATCAGGAGTTCGTCCTTGATGTAGGCGAGGAACTTGAAGATCGAGAAGCCGGAGAAGGCGGCGATCCCGCCCAGTACCAGGAAGATGAACAGCAGCGAGGTGATGTAGAAGGTGCCGACGAGCCAGGCGAGATCGATGACCTTGCCGATGCCGTACTGGCCGATGGTGAAAGCCATCGCACCGAAGGCGCCGATCGGCGCGAGCTTCACGATGATGCCGATGATGCGGAAGAACACCTGCCCGGCGGCCTCAATGCCGTGGGTGATGCCCTCCCCCTTCTTGCCCATGCCGGTGAGCACGACGCCCGTCAGGATCGAGACCAGCAGCACCTGCAACAGGTCGCCGTCGGAGAGCGCGTGGAAGAAGCTCTTGGGGATGATCGCGAGGACGTGCGCAACGGTCGAGTCGTTGGCCGCCAGCTTGGCGTAGCCCTCGACCGCCTTGGCATCGAGCTTGGACGGATCGGCACCGAAGCCCGCGCCTGGCTTGATGACTTCGCCGACCAGAATACCGATGAGGAGCGCGACGCTCGAGACGACCTCGAAGTAGATCAGCGCTTTGAGGCCGACGCGGCCGACCTTCTTGAGGTCGCCGATCGAGGCGATGCCGTGGACGATGGTGCAGAAGATGATCGGCGCGATCATCATCTTGATCAGCGCGATGAAGCCGTCACCGAGCCATTTCAGCCCCTTGCCCTGTTCGGGATAGAGCCATCCGAGCAGGACGCCCAGCGCGATCGCGATCAGCACCTGGATATACAACACCTTGTACCAGGGCGTGTGATGCCCCGCGGACTCGGCGGTGCCAGGATGATGTGTGATCGACTGAGCCATCTTTCCTCGCCTTTGACACTCGATCGTGTCGGCCTCTTTGCGGGCCGGAGCTGACGCTAGCGGGTTTGCCGTTGCCGCTCAACGGCATATCGGACGTTCGACGGCGCTCACCCTGTGAGAAGAATGTCGAAACTGTGGCGCGGCCTCTTTTCTGCCACACCCAAGGGCAGCAGAAATATCCGCCTGCTCAGCGCCTGATGTCGACCAATATGTCCTTGGCCGAGCAAGAGGATCGCGCGGCAGCTGCTCGGCTGGCCATCTCGGATATCCGTGTCCCTGTCCGCATTCGCCAAGCGCCCCATGGGATGGCGGCGGTACGCGAAGGGCAATCAGCGATCACGCGGCGTCTCGACCGATGCCGTCGGATTGCGCCAAACCCAGTCGATCCAAGAGTTTCGGCTGCACGATTTCACAGCGTACCTTGGCCTGCCGAGTCTCCATGGCAGGAGCTTCGGCCGCCGGCCGACCACCGAGATCGCTGCCGGTACGCCGGAACGGTCGCCGAAAGGACGAGCCGTCCGATCGACAGGAGGCCTGCGGCGTCAGCTCTGGTTCGTGCGACGGGGGCGAACCGTCCAGCGCTCGAACGAGCTGCCGCCACTTTCGTCCTTGGCCGGTTCCTTCGGCTGCTGGATCGCGGCGCTGAGGGCTTGCGACAAGCTCTCGATGACGTCGTCGATGCGCGCGTCGCCCTTGTCCTCGGTGACCGTGCTGGGCTTGGGTGCCTCGGCGGGAACTGGTGCGGGAGGAAGCACGGCGGCCGGCATTTCGGCGACGGGCTCGGGAGCTGGCGCCTCGACCGGCTCCGGCGCGGTCGCCTGTGCCACGGGAGCGGGCGGTGCGACCGGTGCGGGAGCGGGGGCTGCCGGGATCGGAGTTGTATCGCTCAAGGGAGAGCGCCGGACGCTGCTGCCGAAGCCGAAGCGCGGCTCGATCAGATCGAGCACTGCGTTGAGGGCGGCATTGGTCAGGCCGATCTCGCCTGCATTCGGCACACCCTGGATCGCCACGGAATGGCGGTCATAGCTGGCCTCCTTCGAGACCTCGGTACCAAACCAGGCCGGCGCAGCGAAGGCGTTCGCGGCGGCCTCGTCGTCGAAGGACACGTTGGCGATGTCGAGCCCGGCGGGCGTGACGTAACGATCGATCTGGACGTCCCGGCCGCCCAGCGGGATCAGGGTGCGCTCGTAGGCGGCCTTGCCGGAGCAGACGTCGAGAAGCGCGTCGCCGTGGGCGCGCGGCACCTCCGTACGCTCCTCGGTCGAGCGGCCCTCGGCATCCGTGGTGACGAGCACGAGGTGGCAGTCCTGCCCGTCGATCCGCACGAAGGACGTGCGTCCGGCCTGCGGGGCGAAGTAGCCCTCGGTGATGCGGGCACCCCCGCGTTCCTTGCGGATCAGCCGCACAAGCGACGGAGCAATCAGAAAACGCCGGACGACACTCATACGCTCACCTCCCCGTGGGGTTCGAGGTCGAGCGGCCCGGTCGCCCCGGCCGGAATCGTGTCGATGGCGCCCTGCCGTCGTCTCGAAACCGGGTAAGCGAAGTCGCTCGGCATCTCTATTCCGTTCACCGCTAAGCGAAACGCCGTCGAAATCAAGACAGTTCAACCTCTGTCACGCCGGCATTAACCCTCTCGTCCCCATACAACGCCCCTCGCACGGCAGTGGGATCAATCCGCAGGCTCGAACTGGAGCGAGACCCCGTTCATGCAGTAACGCAGACCGGTGGGAGCCGGGCCGTCGTTGAAGACGTGCCCGAGATGGCCCTGGCATCGCGCGCAATGCACTTCGGTCCGGCTCATCCCGTGGCTGCGGTCGACGGTGGTTTCCACAGCCCCTTCGAGCGGGTCGAAGAAGCTCGGCCAGCCGCTGCCGGACTCGTATTTGGTGCCGGTCTCGAAGAGGGGGGCGCCGCAGCCGACGCAGCTATAGGTGCCGGCGCGCTTCTCGGCGTTGAAACAGCTCGAGCCAGGCCGCTCGGTACCGTGCTCGCGCAAGACACGATATTGCTCGGGCGTGAGCACTCGGCGCCATTCCGCGTCGCTGCGCGTCTCTGGCGGGCTGATCGTGCCGGCATCGTGCTCGGCCATGGGCGTCCTCCACGTCTCGCGGGGTATGTCGTCGCCCCGATATGGGGTCTTGGCACCGATCGAGCGAGGCCGGAAGACGATTCAGGCCGCCGCGCCCACTGTGTCGGCCATCCTGGCCCGGCGTTCGCCGAGCGCGCGCTCGCGGCCCGTCGTCGAATCCCGCGCCGTCTGGTGCTCGATCTCCGCGTTGATCTCGCCTCCGAGCAGGACGATGGTCGCCGAAATCCAGATCCAGGTCATGAAGGCGATCACGGCGCCGAGAGACCCGTAGGTCTCGTTGTAGGAGCCGAAGCTCGCCACGTACCAGGAGAACAAAATCGAGGCGACGATCCAAAGCAAACCGGCCACCGCGCCGCCCACGCCGACCCAGCGCCAGCGGGCAGGTTCGCGGCTCGGGCCGTAGCGGTAGAGGATGGTCAGCCCGCCCAGCAGCACGATCAGCAGGGCCGGCCAGCGCAGCATGGCCAGTGCCCAGGCGCCGTCCCCGAGGCCGACGAAGTTGAACACCACCGGCAGCACGACGATCGCCGAGAGCGCGAGGATCACGAAGAGAAGCGCGCCGATGGTGAAGGTCAGCGAGCGCAGGTTCAGCCAGAAGAAATTGCGCTTCTCCTCTTCCTCGTAGACCACGTTCAGCGCGTCGAACATGGCCTTCATCGCGGCGTTCGCGCTCCACACCGAGAGCAGCAGCGTGGTGAAGAAGGTCAGCCCGAGCGTGCCGCCGCCCTTGGCCGCGATGCGTTTCACCTGGTCGCCGACGATGTCGATGGCCGAATCCGGCAATACGCCGCGCAGGCTGGCGAGGTGCACGTTGATGGTACCGGCATCGGAAATCAGGCCGTAGCAGGTGACGAGCGCGGCCACCGCCGGAAAGAGCGAGAGCAGGGTGTAGAAGGTCACGCCCGCGGCCACCGACAGCACGCGATCCTTGTTGAATTCCTGGAAGACCCGGAAGGCGATGTCCTTCCAGCCCGGCGCCTGGATCTCGGTGGGGTCCTTCGCGGCCCGGCCGCGATCGGCCTGTGTCGCGGCGACCCAGCGCGCGCTGCGGCCCTTGTGAGAATGTGCTCCGCCGTTCCGCTCGGGTTGCTCCGGCGCCGTCTCGTCATTGACTTCGGATCGCACGCGGCGGGGGCTGGCGGCGATCGCGACCAGTGCCGCTCCGAGCGCCAGCGTCCACAGGATCGACGATGCCTCGCCGGTTCGATCGGGCGGGGGCGAGAGGGGCGACGACATCGGCAATCAGGGCGCCTGGATCGGGAAGGACGCAGTTCAACGGGGATCAGGCTTGGCTGTTCCCCCTGTTCCAGACGGTTGCAAGGAGCAGCCAAGTCGTTTGCCCAAGGGGCTGACGCGGCGCCGATTGAATGCCCGGCAACCGTGATGATCGCCGGTCGATCGATGCCGAAGACTTCGATGAAGAGGGCTGGCGAAACGGGGGCGTGTCACGCGCAATCGCCCTTCGCCCTTCGCCGTTCGCGAAGTCTGCGTATAGAACTCTCGAATTGCGGTGATCCGACGATTTCATCAGATTTTCTCCAACGACAATGATCGATGGAGACAGACGATGGGCTCGCGGTCACTCTCCGTGAAGAGCCGTCAGGCTACTCAGGACTTGTACATCATCATCGCGATCGGATTTCTTGCGCTGACGTGTTTCGGCGCGGCGATCGATCGGCGAGGCTCCATCCTCGACAGATCGTCGACAGCCCTCCGGATGGCCGACAGAGCGTCCGTGCCGCTCGGCAACGCTGAGCTGGTGCGGGAAATGCTCACGCACGACTGACGGGTCGCCCCGGGCAGAGCAGCCGGTCAGCCGTCCCGGTAAAGCCCGGCATGGGTCTCGCGCAGCAGGTTCTTCTGCACCTTGCCCATGGCGTTGCGCGGCAGATCATCGGCGAAGAGGATGCGCTTGGGCTGTTTGAAGCGCGCGAGCCGCCCTTCCAACGCCGTCAGGATCGCGGCCTCGTCCCGAGCCTCGGGACCGGCGACGACCACGGCCGTGACGCCTTCGCCGAAATCCGCGTGCGGCAGGCCGATCACGGCCGACTCGACGACCCCGGGAAGTCCGTCGATCTCGGTCTCGATCTCCTTCGGATAGACGTTGTATCCACCGGTGATGATGAGGTCCTTGCCGCGGCCGACGATGTGGACGTAGCCCTGCGGGTCGATCTTGCCGAGGTCGCCGGTGATGAAGAAGCCGTCGGCCTTGAACTCGGCCATCGTCTTTTCCGGCATCCGCCAATAGCCCTTGAAGACGTTCGGGCCTTTCACCTCGATCATGCCGACATCGCCGACCGGCAGGCGCGCACCCGTCTCGGGATCGACCACGCGCAGCGCCACGTCCGGCAGGGGGAAGCCCACGGTGCCGGCGATGCGCTCGCCCTCGTAGGGGTTCGAGGTGCTCATGTTGGTCTCGGTCATGCCGTAGCGCTCGAGGATGGCGTGACCCGTGCGCGCGGACCATTCGCGATGCGTCTCGGCGAGCAGAGGCGCCGAGCCGGAGACGAAGAGCCGGATGTGCGCGGTCGCCTCCCGCGTCAGGCCCGGCTCCTTCAGCAGCCGCGTGTAGAAGGTCGGCACGCCCATCATCGCGGTGGCCCGCGGCATCACCGACAGGATCTGCTTGGCGTCCAATCGCGGCAGCCAGAGCATCGAGGCGCCGGCCATGATCACGGTGTTCGTCGCAACGAACAGGCCGTGCGTATGGAAGACCGGCAGGGCGTGGATCAGCACGTCCTCCGGCCCGAAGCGCCAAGTGCGCGCGAGCGTCACCGCATTCGAGCCGAGGTTGTCGTGGGTGAGCATGGCGCCTTTGGAGCGCCCGGTCGTGCCGGAGGTGTAGAGGATGGCGGCGAGGTCGTCGGAACCGCGCGCGACGTCGGCGAAATCGGTCGCCGCGGCATCCGCAGCATCGCGTGCCGTGCCTCGGCCGTCACCGCCCAGAGTCAGCACGCTGGCGACGCCGGCCTCACCCGCGACCGTGTCGAGACTCGCCTTGCGGGTCGGATCACAGACGAAGACGGTCGGCTCGGCATCGCCGAGGAAATAGGAGATTTCTCGATCGGTATAGGCTGTGTTGAGGGGCAGGAAGACCGCGCCAGCCCGCACGGAGCCCAAAAACAGAAAGACGACCTCAGGGCTCTTCTCGACTTGAGCGGCGACGCGGTCACCCGGCTTCACGCCCAGCGCGACGAGCGCGGACGCATAGGCGCCGGAGCGCGCGATCATATCGGCGTAGCTGAAGCGCGGGCCGTCGGGCGTCTCGAGCAGGGTCTTTTGCGCCGGCTCCGGCGGCAGATGCGTCCGGATCAGGTCGAAGAGGTGATTGGCCATGTTTTGCCGTCGGCGTTTCCGTTCCCGGCGACGGCTTGGCGCGGTTCGCGCCGGCGTTCAAGCCCGCTGGCGGTCAGCCCGGCGGAATGCGCCCGACCGAGCAGAGCGTGCGCAGGGACGACGAGCCCGGATCCGCATAGCAGCTCGCCGACCAGCCGCTCTGCTGGATGAAGGACTTGCGGCGCTCGCGGAGCGCCGTCTCGTAGGCCTTCACCAGGGCGGCCTCGACGGCGGCCGGCGGGACCTCGATCGCGATGCCGCCGGCGATCGACAGGTCGCGGTAATAGGTGGCCGACGGGCTCGCATCGGAAGACGAGGCCTGGACGATCGGCTCGGCGCGGCAGGTGATGTCGATCTTGAGGCCGCCGGCGGAGCGCACGTCGACACTGGGACCGACCCGCCGCCCGACCTTCTTGGCACCGGTGGCCTCTGCGATCCGTCCGACCAGGGCGTCACACTCGTCGGCCCGTGCGGCGGTCGAGAGCAGAAGAAGGCAGGCGAGGGCGGTCCGGATCATGGGCGCAGTCTTTGGCAAAGGCGCTGCGGGAAGTCGAGGCCATTCCGCGCGGCCTCGCGGCCGCTCGCGCAGGCTTGACCGGAGGGCCGGCGCGGCCGCAGGTGCATGCCGGTTCGCGAAGGAGCTGGTTTCATGATCGGGCGCGTCTCTGCGGCTCTGGCACTGATGCTCGGCGCGGGATGGCCCGCGGCCGCTCAGCAGCCGGCGGCTCCGGTTCCGGCAACTCAGGCGGAGGTGCCTCGCGAGCGGTCGAAGCCCCGCCGGCCGCGGCAGCCCCAGCAGCCGATCATGGTCTACGATGCCCGCATCGAGGCGGGCGATCTGCGCATCTCGGGCAGCGTGCGCAAGGGCGGCCTGATCGTCGTGCTCGACGACGACATTTCGGTGGCCGCCGACGGCCGCGGCCGCTTCACCTTCCGCCTGCCATACCGCCCGCGCACCTGCGTCGCGACGCTGAAGTCCGAAGAAGACGAACGCGAGGCGGTCATCGCCAATTGCGCTCCCGAGGGCGAGGCCGGCCCGAAGGGCGAACTCGGTCCGACCGGACCGCAGGGCATGGCTGGGAATCAGGGGGCTGCCGGCCCGCAGGGGGCGGCCGGCGCCCCGGGTCCGGTCGGTCCGAGCGGCGAGCCAGGTGCCAAGGGCGAGCAGGGCCAGCAGGGCCAGCAGGGCACCTCGCCACCGGCCGGCATCGTCATGCGGCAACTGCAGGCCGGCACCTGCCCGGAGGCCGGTTGTGCGCTCTCCTGCGAGAGCGGCGAGGTCCTGGTCTCGGCCTATTGCCTCGGTAGCGCGAGCCCGAGCTACCGGGCCGGCCCGGGCGGCTCCGCGACGGCGACCTGCCCGGCGGGCGGCGAGGGCATGACGGCCTTCTGCGCCAAGCCCTGAGCGGGCTTCCGACGGTTTCCTACCCATCCGACCGGCTCACTGAGGCCAAGCCGCCGATCGCATGGCAACGAGGCGACCCAGGATCTGATTCGTCGAGCTTGGGGCGTCGGCCCTGGATCGCGGTCGATCCGCCCTCAACGACGGGGTCGCAAAATCTAGCGGCTCCGCAGGATCAGCCGGTCTCCGCGCACCTCGTAGGAGGGCAGCCTCGTCAAAAAGCTCTGGCCGAGGAGGTTTGTGCTCAGCGCGCCCGGCTGGCTCACCATCGCGTCGACGTTGCGCTCGGTGATCGGCCCGATCGTGATGGATTCGAGCCGGATCCGCGCAGTCATCGCGGTGCCGTTGGCAGTGGAGACTTTTTGGGTGAACTCCCGTTCCGCCGGCTTGATGCCGAGCGCGGCGGCGCTCTCCATGGTCAGCACCACCGAGCTGGCTCCGGTGTCGAAGGCGAAACGCTGCTCGGTCCGGCCGTTGATCTCGGCAAAGACCGAAAAGTCGCCGTCGGAGCGTCGGGTGATGGTGACCTCGCCGCCGGCCCCGACGACGGCGGTCCCCGGCCGCAGCGAGCCGAGCATCGTGCCGCCGAACTCCTTGGCCTGTTCCTTGTAGGCATAGCCGGCGATGACGACTGCGCCGATGACGGCCCAGACCAGCAGGTGCCGAACATTCTCGCCCATGCGGTCGCGGAAGCGATGCCAGATCCCGGCGCTCATCAGCACGAGCAGCGCGCTGAGATAGGCCATCCGTCCAAACTGATCCGAATCGACGCCCCCGACCTGGCTGTGGTCGCCGGCGGCGAAAAGCGCGATCAGCGCGATCCCGAGAACGCCCAGGCCGATCCAGAGTCTCATGGGTCCTCGCCGGTGCGGTGGGGGTAGGCCCGGCGGAGGCGCTCGGGCAACGTGGCCATTACCGCCAATCGCTGCGGCTCGGTCATCGAACCCCAAAGCGCGATCTCGTTCCGTGAGCGGCCGCACCCCTCGCAGAGCCCGGTGACGGCATCGAGGACGCAGACCTTGGTACAGGGGCTCGACGGCTTTGGGTGGGGCAGGGTGCTCATGTGGTGCGCAAATGAGCCGCCGGGCGCGTCGGAATCAAGAGTAAGGCCGGCACTCGAAGTCTCTCCCCGTCATTGCTTCGCTTGCGGCTCGCAATGACGGGATGAGTGCTCACACAGGCGTCGCCGCCAATAACCCGATCAGACCGGCGATCTCGGCGACCTGTTGGCAGGCGCCGATCACGTCGCCGGTCTGGCCGCCGATCTGCTGGCGGGCGAGGCGGGTCAGCCCATAGGCGGCGGCCGGAGCGAGCACCAGCATCAGCACGACCCCGAGCAGCGGGAGCCCTGCGGCCCAGGCGATCAGCCCCAAGACGATGCAGATGGCAGCCGCAACGGCGACCGTGGGCGGCGTCGGGCGGCCGACCGAGGCTCCGGCCCCGCCGGGCCGCGCGGGTTCGAGCAACACCATCGGGGCGAGCGCCGCACTGCGCGAGACGGCGGCCGTCAGGAGGAGCGCCACGGCTGCAAGGGCGCCCGAGCGGTCGAGCAGGGTCGCGAGCGCGCCGAGCCTCAGCGAGAAGGACAGCACCAGGGCCGTGCCGCCATAGGCGCCGATGCGGCTATCGCGCATGATCTCGAGGCGGCGCATCCAGGTGTTGCCGCCGCCGAACCCGTCGGCGACGTCGGCGAGGCCGTCCTCGTGCATCGCGCCGGTGACGAGAGCCAGCACCGTCAGCGCCAGCGCCGAGGCGACGAAGGGGCCGAGCCGCAATTCCCAGGCGACGACGAGCACCAAAGCCGCCGGCAGCGCCAGCAGCAGCCCGGCCAGCGGTAGCACGCGGGGGACGGTGGCGAAATCCGGCGTCGCGAAGGGTGCCGGCTCGTCCGGCAGCGGCGGGATCGGAAGTCGCGTGAAGAAGCGCAGGCAGGCGGCGATGTCGTAGAGGACGCCCGCGCCGGGAAAGAACGGGGTGTGGTCGGCCCGATCGTCGCTCATCGCTCGCCTGTCGCCGGGCCCGGCTGCGTGTCGGATCGTCCGCACGCCTTCACCGCGCCCGCCAGGACTTCTATAGCGCCGCAACCGCTTCCCGCCACGCCCTCCCGGCGCCCCCGTTTCGTTCGAGTTCCCGCGATGACAGACGAATCCTCGCCCTTCGCCGATATCCGCCGCCTCGTCGCCGAGATCCCCGGCCCCGACGAGGATGCCCTTGCCGCGGTGCGCGCCCGCGATGCCGTGCTGACCAAGCCTGCTGGCGCGCTGGGCCGGCTGGAGGATCTCGTCGAGTGGGTCGCCGTCTGGCAGGGCAAGGCGAAGCCGAGCTTCGACCGGCCGCTCGTCTGCGTCTTCGCCGGCAGCCACGGCGTCACGGCACGCGGCGTCTCGGCCTTCCCGGATGCGGTCAACCGCCAGATGCTGGAGAACTTTTCGGCTGGCGGGGCGGCGATCAACCAGCTCTGCGCCGCCTATGGGCTCGGCTTCAAGGTGTTCGACCTCGCCATCGACATGCCGACAGGCGACATCTGCGAGGGGCCGGCGCTCGACGAGAAATCCACCGTCGCCACCATGGCCTTCGGCATGGAGGCGGTGGCCGCCGGCACCGATTGCCTCGGCATCGGCGAGATGGGGATCGGCAACACCACGATCGCGGCGGCGATCTATTGCGCGCTTTGGGGGGGCGAGCCGGAGCATTGGGTCGGGCGTGGCACGGGTGTCGACGCGGCCGGGCTCGCGCGCAAGGCGGAGGCCGTGGCGCTCGCCATGAAAACGCATGCCGGGCATCTCGACGATCCGCTGAGTGTGCTCGCCCGGCTCGGCGGCCGCGAGATTGCGGCCATGGCCGGGGCGATCCTGGCCGCGCGCTTACAGCGCGTGCCGGTGGTGCTCGACGGCTACGTTTCGACGGCTGCGGCGGCCGTGCTGCATGCCCTTGATCCGCGGGCGCTCGACCATTGCGTCGCCGGCCACGTCTCGGCTGAAGGGGTTCATGCGGAGGTCTTGGATCGCCTCGGACTGGAGCCCGTCCTGTCGCTGGGCCTGCGCCTCGGCGAGGCCTCCGGCGCGGCCCTGGCGATGGGGCTGATCAAGGGCGCGCTCGCCTGCCACCGCGACATGGCCACTTTCGAGCAGGCCGGGATTTCGGGGAAGAGCGCGGGCTGATTCCGGCATCGCTCCGGCGCAGCGAGCCACGCCGGAACGATGCTACTCCGAGGTCAGCGCCAGTGACGATGGTGCCGGTGGTGGCGCCAATGGTGGCGGTGATGCCAATGGTGGTGCCGTCGGTAGTGACCGTGCATCCGGGGGCGGCCGTTGCCGCTGCGCGCGGCGCCCGGCGTCAACCCATCGCCCGGGCTGTTCATCTGTGCGAGCTGGATGGGCTCGTTCGCCCGGATGTTCACGTTCGGCGAAACGGCAGCGGCTTGAGCGCTCAGGCCACCGGCCACGAGCAGGCCGGCCGCGAGCATCGCGGTTCGTATTGTTCTCTTCATCCGTTCTCGATCCTGTCTGCCTTGACGGAGCCGCCGGCGTAGCCGTGCTCCTGTCGGGCTAACGAACGAAGGGCATGTTTCAGCGGGAGATCGGCTGGAATGTCGCAGGCGGACCTGTCAGCCGTCAGCCGTCAGCCGTCAGCCGTCAGGCGGCCCGGCGGCGCTTGGCGGCCGCGCCCTGCCGGGCCTCGGCGGCCTCGTCCTTCTTCGGAGTCAGATCCACCGCCGGCAGCGTGTCCATCACGCGGCTCGCCGGGAAAGTCACGATCACCTCGGTGCCCTCGCGCGGCTTCGACTTGAGTTGGAAGCCGCCGCCATGCAGGTCGACGAGACCCTTCACGATCGGCAGGCCGAGGCCCGAACCCTGCTCGGCGGTCTTGATGGCGAGCGAGCCGCGGCCAAAGGACGAGAGCACGGTGCCGATCTCGTCCTCGGGGATGCCCGGTCCGGAATCCTTCACGCTGACATATTGGCCGCCCGACGAGGTCCAGCCGACCTTCACGGTGATCTCGCCGCCCTGCGGCGTGAACTTCACCGCGTTCGACAGCACGTTCAGCACGATCTGGCGGAGCGCGCGCTCGTCGGCCCAGAGCCTGGGCATCGAACCGTCGACGTGGACGTGGATCGTCTGGCTCTTTCCGCGGGCACGCAGGGCCATCATGTGCTGCGCCTCCTCGACGGCGGCGGCCAGCGTCACCGCCTCCTCGTTGAGGTCGTAGCGCCCGGCCTCGACGCGGGAGAGATCGAGGATCTCGTTGATCAGGTTGAGCAGGTGCATCCCGCTGTCGTGGATGTCGGTCGCGTATTCTTGGTAGGCCGGCGAGGCGTGGGCGCCGAAAATCTCGTTCTTCATCACCTCGGAGAAGCCGAGGATGGCGTTGAGCGGCGTGCGCAGCTCGTGGCTCATGGTGGCGAGAAAGCTCGACTTGGCGAGGTTGGCCTCCTCGGCACGCTTACGGGCCTCGTCAGAATTCGCCTTGGCCTGCTCCAGCTCGGCAAAGATCGCGTCCTTCTCCGCGCGCGATTGCAGCGCGCCGACCGCCGAGGCGTAGAGCCGCCGGCCGAGCCCGGCGAAGAAGACCTGGCTGCCCACCGCCATCACCACCAGCGGCACCGTGTGGGTGCCCTGCGCGTCGACGAGGAGCGACAGGGCGGCCAGCATCAGCGGTACCAGCGCACAGATCGCGGCGAGCGGCACGGTGGCGGCGAGCATCGTCGCCACGGCCGCGACCACGACGAGCCCGAACAGCGAGAAGGTGCGCGCATCCGCCATCGTGAGCGGGATCAGGAGCGCCCAGGTGCTGCTCTGCAGGACCTCGCCGAGCACGAAGTTGCGACGCCAGCGCTTGAGCGCATTGCTGGCGGACGCATCCTTCAGGAAGCGCCGGCACACCAGCGTCGTCGCGGCGAGCGCGGCCACCACCATGGTGCAGCCGATCGCCGCCGTGATGGGGGGCACCCAGATCGTCGAGGCGCCCGCCAGGGCGATGGCGAAAATCACCAGCGGGATCGCGGCGTCGGCGCGATACTGCGCGTAGAGCCTCATCAGCTCGTAGTCGAAGGCCCGCTCCAGGCCGCTGGTCGAGGTCAGCCGCTCGCGTGCCGAGCGAAGATCGCGCGACATGCTGCGGCGGCGGGCGGCCTCTTCGATGGAAGGGCCGCGGCCACGCTGAACCATCTCCGCGGTCAGTTCGGACATTCGGGCGGGATCGGGCACGCAAGCGACGCCCCGCTGGTGCGAGGCTGGATACCAAGACCGACACAGTGCGCCGGAACCGTTAAGAAGCGGCTGCCGGGATCGACGGCATTTTGCGGTTCACGCCCGTCCGTCGCGTGCGGCCTCGGGCTGGCGATGCGCGAAACGCTTCGTCATGGTGCAGTCCTCGATTCCGATCGCGCGGCGGATACTGTCTAGCGAAAGACGAAGACTTCCGAGGACACGGCGATGCGCATGCGAATGGCACCCTCTCTGCGGATCGGCACGCTCGTCGCCCTGCTCTCGGGATTCGCGTCGGCGACCGCCTGGGCGGGCGACGTCGCCGGGGCGAAGGACCATCCCCTGGCCGGCCGCTTCGAAGGATCGACCATCGTGGACTACAAGGCCCGAAGTTTCGACGAAGCCGCGCTGCTTCGGGCACCGATCGACTATGCCGCTCTTCTCGATCGCAATGCGCCCGAGGAGAGATCCGGCCCCGAATGGCTCGCCGTCCAGGGCAAGCTGACCGAGATCCGATACGACATACCGGAACACCGGTCGTCGCTCGAAGTGATGGTCAACTATCAGTCATTCCTGAAATCGAACGGTTTCGAGATCCAGTTCAACTGTGCGGACAGCGCATGTCTGAAGGGCAACGTGCGAGATCCCTACGTGCTCGGTCAGCTGATCGATACGCGGAACGGCGTCTCGACGTCCTATTTCGACCATGCGCGCTATCTTCTGGCCGTGGTCGATCGCTCGGGCGCTCCTGCCTACGTGGCCGTGATCACCGGCGAGGACAAAGAGCGGACCACCGCCTTCGTCCGGGTGGTGGAAACCAAGGCAGCCGAACTCGACAAGATCAAGCTCGTGACGGCGAGCGAGATGAAGCAGGCCATGGATCGCGCCGGACGAGTCCAGCTCTACGGAATTCAATTCGATTTCGACAAAGCGACGATCAAGCCGGAATCGAGGCCGACACTCGCCGAGATCGCCAAGGTGATATCGGACAACCCCGGCCTGAAGCTGGAGATCGTCGGTCACACCGACGACAAGGGTAAGGACGCCTACAACCTGGCTCTGTCCAATCGCCGCGCGGCCAGCGTCGTCTCGGACTTGCAGGGCAGCTTCGGCGTCGCGCGATCGCGGCTGACGAGTCGCGGTGCTGGCGTGTCGCAACCGCTCGTCCCGAACGACAGCGACGCCAACAGAGCGAAGAATCGGCGAGTCGAGCTGATCGTCAAATAGCTCCGCGACGATCGCGACGCTTCAGGCCCCGAGACGAATCTCCCTTGCGCTGCCGATGAAGAGGGCGGCTTCTAGGAACGATTCCAGCTTCATGTGCGCCGGCGCACATCGCATTCGCCCTCGCCGGTCACATTCCCTCGGGCAATTCGAAACGCGGAGACCGCGATGCTGAAGCTCACCGTCAACGGCGTCCCCCACGACGTCGACGCCGATCCCGAAATGCCGCTGCTCTGGGCCATCCGCGACCGCCTCAACATGACCGGCACCAAGTATGGCTGCGGCATCGCGCAATGCGGTGCCTGCACCGTGCATATGGACGGTCAGCCGGTCCGGTCCTGCCAAACCCGGATTGGGGATGTCGGCGAAGCCAAGATCACCACGATCGAGGGCGTGTCGGGCAAGGTCGCCGAGGCGGTGCAGGGTGCCTGGCGTAACCTCGACGTCGTTCAGTGCGGCTATTGCCAGTCGGGGCAGATCATGTCCGCGATCGGCCTGCTCACGGACAATCCGAAACCGTCCGATGCCGACATCGACGGCGCCATGGAGGGCAACATCTGTCGATGTGGCACCTACCAACGCATCCGCGCCGCGATCCACGAGGCGGCCCGCACGCTCGGCTGATCGTTTTCGCTGCCTTTCCGACACTCATTGCCGAAGCGGAGCCTGCCATGCTCAAGATTGCCCGGCCTAGCGCCACGCCGTCCCGCCGCGCCTTTCTCGCCGGAGGCGCCGCCGGCGCCATCCTGATCGGTTTCCGGCTCGATCTCAGAAATCCCGCCCATGCTGCCGCCGGACCGGATCTGTCGAAGGTCCCGGCCCAGCCCAATGCTTTCGTGCGCATCGCCGCCGACGACACCGTCACGGTGATGATCAAGCATCTCGACATGGGCCAGGGCAACACCACCGGCCTCGCCACCATCCTCGCCGACGAGCTCGACGCGGACTGGGCACAGGTCCGCACCGCCTTCGCTCCCGCCGATGCCGCGCTCTACAACAACCTGCTGATGGGCCCCGTTCAGGGCACCGGCGGCTCCACGGCCATCGCCAATTCCTGGTTCCAATTGCGCAAGGCCGGCGCCGCGGCCCGCGCGATGCTGGTGACCGCCGCGTCCTCTCAGTGGACGGTCCCGGCCAGCGAGATCACCGTGGCGAAGGGCGTGGTGCGCCATGCCGCTTCGAACCGCGAGGCCCGGTTCGGTCAGCTCGCCGAATCCGCCGCCAGCCTGCCGGTGCCACAGGAGCCACGGTTGAAGGATCCGAGCGCCTGGACGCTGATCGGCAAGAAGGGCCACCGCCTCGATTCGATCGCCAAGACGGATGGCAGCGCGATCTATTCCCTCGACATTCGCCGCCCTGGCCAGGTGACGGCGCTCGTCGCGCATCCCCCGCGCTTCGGCGCCACGGTGAAACGGGTCGACGATGCGGCGGCGAAGGCCGTGCCGGGCGTGGTTGCGGTGGTCAAGATCCCCTCCGGCGTCGCCGTGATCGCGCGCGACACCTGGACCGCGAAGAAGGCCCGCGAGGCCCTGAAGGTCGAGTGGGATGACAGCGCCGCCGAGTCGCGTTCGTCGGACAAGATCCTCGCCGAGTACCGCGAGATCGCCAAAAAACCCGGCCTCGTCGCCTCCCAGGCCGGCGATGCCGATGCGGCGATCAAGGGTTCGGCCAAGGTGCTGGAGGCCGAGTTCAGCTTCCCCTACCTCGCGCATGCCGCGATGGAGCCGCTGAACTGCACGATCGAGCGTGCCTCGGACGGCACCTTCGACGTCTATGCCGGCTGCCAGCTCCAGACCGTGGAGCAGGCGGTGGTGGCGGCGACGCTGGGCGTCACGCCGAACAAGGTCCGGCTGCACACGCAATGGGCCGGCGGCTCCTTCGGCCGCCGCGCGACGCCCGGCGCCGACTATTTCGCCGAGGCCGCAAGCATCGTCGCCGCCTGGGACGGCAAGGCGCCGGTCCATCTCGTCTGGACGCGCGAGGACGACATGGCCGGCGGCTATTACCGGCCGACGGTCTACCACACGATCAAGGCCGGCATCGACGCCAAGGGCGCGGTGACCGGCTGGCGCCACACCATCGTCGGCAAGTCGATCATGATTGGCTCGCCCTTCGAGGCGATGATCGTGAAGAACGGCATCGACGCCACCACCGTCGAGGGCGCCTCCGACACGCCCTACCAGATCCCGGCCTATCGCTTCGACGTGCATAACGGGCGAGAGGGCGTGCCGGTGCTGTGGTGGCGCTCGGTCGGCCACACCCACACCGCGCATGCGATGGAGGTGTTCATCGACGAATTGGCGCATGCTGCCGGCGCCGACCCCGTCGCCTACCGCCTCGGCCTGCTTGGGCGCGCGCCCCGGCTCTCCGCCGTGCTCAAACTCGCCGCCAAAGAGGCCGGCTGGGACCGGAAGCCGACGGAGAAGGGTCGCGGCTACGGCGTCGCCGTTCACGAGAGCTTCGGCTCCTACGTCGCCATGGTCGCCGATGTGACGGCCGGTGACTCCTCGGTGAAGGTGAACCGCATCGTCGCCGCCGTCGATGTCGGCGTGCCGGTGAACCCGGACGTCATCCGGGCTCAGGTCGAGGGGGCGGTCGGCTTCGCGCTCTCCGCGGTCCTGCGCAACCGCATCACGCTGAAGGACGGCGTGGTTCAGGAGACGAATTTCGATAGCTACCAGCCGACCCGGATGCCGGAAATGCCGCAGGTCGAGGTGCACATCATGCCCTCGTCGGAGGCGCCCACCGGAATCGGCGAGCCCGGCGTGCCGGTGCTCGCGCCCGCGATCTCGAATGCGGTGTTCTCCGCGACCGGGCAGCGTCTGCGCTCGCTGCCGCTCGATCTGGCGGGGTTGAAGGGCGCGTGAACGCGTGCGGTTGCACACATCGGCGGCGACGGGATTGCGCGATGGTCCAGCCCTCTTGAAGGTTTAGACCCCCCAAGTCCCCTGCGGCGTGGCTCCCCGGCCACGCCGCTTTTTCGTGCGCCGATGACGCGCCGCCGGCCCACAATGACGGCCGGGCTCATTCAGCCGATACTCTGCCCCTGCCGACGAGTCGGTGGAGGATCTCCGGATGACGAAGCGCATCGTGGTGGTGGGCGGCGGCTTCGCCGGATTGTGGGCCGCAGCCGCGGCTTCACGCCTGCGCGCCCTTCACGGCGCCGAGGGCAGACTCGACATCCGGCTCGTGGCTCCCGATCCGTTCCACACCATCCGCGTGCGCTGCTACGAGAGCGATCTCGACGGCATCCGCGTGCCGCTCGACGACGTGCTCGTGCCGATCGGTGTGCAGCATTGCGAGGCGCGGGTGGAGCGGATCGATGCGGATCGTCGCTCGCTGACGGTGCGCGCCGCCGACGGCTCCGGGCAGGACCTGACCTATGATCGGCTGGTCCTCGCCGCCGGCAGCGCCGTGGCTCCGCCGCCGATCCCCGGGTTGGCGGAGCACGCCTTCGACGTGGACACCTATGCCGGCGCGGCCCGGCTCGACGCGCATCTGCACACCCTGTCGAAGGGCACAAAGCGGCCGGGTTGCTGGACCGCAGCCGTGCTCGGTGCGGGCCTCGTCGGGATCGAGATCGCCTGCGAATTGCCCGCGCGCCTGGCGGCTTTGCAGGCGGCGGCCGGCTCGGATGAGCCGGCACGTGTGATCCTGATCGAGCGCGGCCCGGAGATCGGCGCCGATATGGGCGCTGGCCGCCCGGCCATCCTCGCGGCTTTGGCGCAGGCCGGCGTCGAGGTCCGGACCGGCACGGCGATCGCCGCGGTCGATGACCAGGGGATCACCTTGGGGAATGGCGAGGCCATCGCGGTCGGCACGGTCATCTGCGCGACCGGCCTGCGCGCGAGCCCGCTGGCCGAGCAGATCGCCGCGCCCCGCGATGCCTTCGGCCGCCTCGGGGTCGATGCCTACCTCGCGGTGGAGGGTGTGCCCGGCATCTACGCGGCAGGCGACATCGCTCGCGCGGTTGCAGACGAGGCGGGGCACGCGACGGTGATGTCCTGTCAGCACGCCCGGCCGATGGGCCGCCTCGCGGGGCACAACGCGGCCTGCGATCTCCTCGGCATTCCCGCCGCGCGCATCGCCTTTTCCGCGCCCGACTACGTCACCGTGCTCGATCTCGGTCCCTGGGGCGCGGCCTATACCAGCGGATGGCAGCGCGATGTCCTCGTCGCCTCCGGTGAGGAGGCCAAGCGGGTCAAGACGGTGATCAACCGCCAGCGCATCTATCCGCCCAGCGGTCGCGGCGCGATCCTCGCGGCGGCCGCACCGATCGTCCAGAGTCGCCCGGCCGCGCCCCAGGCCACGTGATCGGTTGCCGCACCGACGAAGCGCCCATCGTCTTGGGCCGCCCCACAACCCATTTCCCGGTGATGCCCGCCTCTGTGCCCTTCGAGAGGACAGCCGCAAGTCTGCGCGCCTGCCGGATCTGTCGCGATGCCCCGCTCTACGGAGCGCCCCTGCCGCAGGAGCCGCGGCCGATCGTTCAAGGCTCGGGCACGGCGCGTCTCTGCATCGCGAGCCAAGCTCCGGGCAACCGCGCGCATCGGTCCGGTGTGCCGTTCAAGGACCCGTCCGGCCTGCGGCTGCGCGATTGGCTCGGGCTCGGCGAAGCGGACTTCTACGATGCGCGCCGCCTCGCCATCGTGCCGATGGGTTCGTGCTTCCCGGGCCTCGACGCCAAGGGCGGTGATCGGCCACCGCGTCGGGAATGCGCGGAACGCTGGCGCGAGGAACTGTTCGCAGGCTTGCCGAACCTGGAGTTGATTCTGGTGATCGGCCAATATGCGCAGGCTTGGCATCTCGGGCGTCTCGAGGGCGGTCTGACCGGGACCGTGCGGCGCTGGCGCGAGATCCTCGCCGAACCGCGCCGGCCGCGCATCCTGCCGCTGCCTCATCCCTCATGGCGCAACAACGGTTGGCTGAAGGCGCAGCCCTGGTTCGAGACCGAGCTCTTGCCGGTGCTCAAGGCCGAGGTCGCGCGGGTGATGGGGCCGCCGCCCGCGGCATTGACAGCTCCAGCCGACCCGTGATGGTGCCGCCAACCTTCAACCGGGACCGCCGATGCCCGCGCTACAAGACCCCCGCGACCGCCTGATCGTCGCCCTCGACCTCGCCGACGTGGCGGCAGCCGAGGCGTTGGTCGAACGCATCGGCGATGCTGCGACCTTCTACAAGATCGGCTACCGGCTCGGTTATGCAGGCGGTCTCGAATTCGCGGCGCGGCTGGCCCGGCGCGGGCTCAAGACCTTCCTCGATCTCAAGCTTCATGACATCGGCAATACCGTGGAGGAGGGGGTGCGCTCGCTCGCCGGTCACGGCGCCACCTACCTGACCGTCCACGCCTATCCGCAGACCATGCGCGCCGCGCTGCGAGGCGCCGCCGGCAGCGGTCTCAAGATCCTGGCCGTGACCGTGCTCACCTCCTACGACGAGAGCGATGCGCGCGAGGCCGGCTATGCCTTGCCTGTGCCCGAACTCGTCGCGTTGCGCGCCCGGCAGGCCGCGGAAGCCGGGATCGACGGCATCGTCTGCAGCGCGGTCGAGGCCATCTCGGTGCGGCGCGAGATCGGTCCCGACCGGCTCATCGTCACGCCGGGCATCCGGCCGGCCGGCGCCGATCTCGGCGATCAGAAGCGGGTGATGACGCCGGGCGAGGCGCGGGCGGCAGGCATCGACCATGTCGTGGTCGGCCGTCCGATCACCGGGGCAGCGGATCCGCGCGCCGTGGCGCAGGCGATCGTCGCCGAGATGGCGTGACGTCGGCAGTTTTCTTGGGGCGTCGATCCGAGGCCGCGCGAGGGCTCAGCGTTCCGCGAACCGGCTACGGCGGGCCTGGAGCGTGGTGGACGCTTCGGCCGGCGGCGATACGGTCGTTTCTGGCGCCTCCTTCGCAGCCGGCGTCTCCTTCGCAGCCGGCTGCTTGAGCTTGCCGACCTGCTCGATGGTCACGCCGACATACTCGCCACGGCGCCACGCCACCTTCACCGCGCAGACGAAATCGCGGCCGAGCACCTTGAACTTGAACTGATCGGGAAGCTGAATCTTGCTCGGCACGCCGAGCCGCGCGCCGGATTTCGACACGTCTTTGACCGTGCAGGGGATCTCTGTCCCATCGGCGAGCCGGATCATCGCGATCCAGTTGGTCTCCCGACGCTCTTCGGCCCGTGTGATCATTTCCGCCCGAAGATCGAGGCATCCTTTTTGGAATTTACATTTTCACTCCTAGGAATGCGTAAACGTCAGATTGCCCTCGGGCAGGCCTTTCAGCGGCGGCCGCGCGGGCGCTGGGCCACGATCCGGTCGTGCAGCGAGGCGAAGCCGTCGCGCAGCCGATAGAGCTGTGCCGGCCGGTGCCGGCCGCCCTTCCGAAAGCCGTCCGGCACGGCCTCGATCAGGTTCATCTCGTCCATGCGCTTGCGGAAGACGCTCTGGTCGAGGGCGAGGCCGAGCACGCGCTCGTAGACATCCTGCAACTCCGGCAGCGTGAAGGTCTCGGGCAGCAGGAAGCCCGGCAAGTTCGAGTAGCTCGTCTTGGCGCGCAGGCGCTCCACCGCTCGCGCCACGATCGCTGCGTGGTCGAAGGCCAGTTGCGGAAGCGCGTCGACGGGCGCGAGCCGGCCCACCCCACCCGCCAGCCGCGCCTCCGGGACGAGTGCGTAATAGACGACGCTGGCTGACCAGCCGCGTGGGTCGCGAGCGGATCCCGATACCGTGCAGAGCTGCTCGAGGAAGAACCTAGCCCCGCCAATGCCGAGCTTGGCCGCGAGCACGCGCCGCGCCGCCGCTTCGAGGTCGGCATCTTCGTCGGCGTGGACATAGCCGCCGGGCAAGGCCGCCACGCCTTCGAAGGGCGCGGTATCGCGCATCAGCAGCGCCACGCTGAGGCCAGCTGCCGGCACATCACTCGGCAGGGTCAGCAGCACGCAGTCGATCGTCAGGATCACGGGCGGGAAGTCGTCCGGCATGCGCCCGTCTTACCCCATCCCGCCGGGAGTGCCAGTTGCCATATCTTTGTTATTTGCAAATAACAAAGATATGGCGTATCGAGCGATACTGCATGAGGCCGGACAGCAAGGAGGTTGAAATGGGACACGGGCGATGGAGCACCGCCGATTGGCGGGATTGGGCGGGCCGCAACACGGCCGGTCGTAATCGGGAAGAGATCTTCACCAGCCGCGGGCTGCTGCCGGAATACGATCCGGCGCGTATCCGCATCAGGGAATCGCGCGATGGGCCGGATAACGCGGCCTCGACGCCGATCGTGCTGGCGAGCGACGTCACCGGCAGCCTCGGCGAGGTCGCGCGCATCCTGATGCAGGACAAGCTCGGGGTGCTGGTCTCGGAGATCCTGGCCCGCAAGCCGGTGAGCGATCCGCACATCATGGCGATGGCGGTGGGTGACGCCACCTGTGACCGGGCGCCTCTGCAGGCGACGCAGTTCGAGGCCGACATCCGGCTTGCCGAGCAGATGCGTCAGCTCTTCGTGGAAGGGGGCGGCGGCGGCAATGGCGGCGAGAGCTATGCGCTTCCCTGGCTGTTCTGCGGCACCAAGACCGCGACCGATTCCTTCGAGAAGCGGGGCAAGCGCGGCTACTTGTTCTCCTTCGGAGACGAGCCGATCCTGCCTTACGTCACCCGCGAGGAAGCAGCGCAGTTCCTCGGCATCCGCCTGGAGCGCGACGCGACCGCCGCCGAATGCCTGGGCCTGGCCCAGCGCAGCTACGACGTCTTCCACGTCATCCTGCGCGAGGGCTTTTCGGCGACGGATGGTGGCTTCCACAAGGCGTTGCGGACCTGGCAGCCGCTGCTCGGGCGCAGGCTGCTGATCCTCGACGATTACCGCAATCTCGCCGAGCTCGTCGTCTCGGCGATCCAGGTCGCGGAGGGCGTCGACCCAGACGATGCGGCCTCATCCTGGGCCAATGCCTCGGCCGCGGCCTCGGTCCGGGCGGCCCTGGCACCGCCGTCATCCGGCTTTTTCGGCACCTGGTTCCGCTGAGGGGAGGAGAGCATGAGCACGGCAGAGCGCGCACCCGCCTTCGCGGTGATCGGGGCGGGCTATGGCGACGAGGGCAAGGGCGTCGTTACC
Source organism: Methylobacterium brachythecii (assembly GCF_014196345.1). Classification (GTDB taxonomy): domain Bacteria; phylum Pseudomonadota; class Alphaproteobacteria; order Rhizobiales; family Beijerinckiaceae; genus Methylobacterium; species Methylobacterium brachythecii. The sequence continues at coordinate 696,883 of NZ_JACIDN010000001.1, forward strand.
GACGCCCTTGCTGACCGCCTCGGCGCAGGCACGGTGGTGATCCGGCACAATGGCGGTGCCCAGGCCGGGCATACCGTGACCACGCCGGATGGGCGCCGCCACGTCTTCCACCATGTCGGGTCGGGAAGCTTTGCCGGCGCATCGACCTTCCTGTCCCGGCATTTTGCATCGAACCCGATCGTGCTCGCCGAGGAGATCGCGGCGCTCGCGCAGCTCGGTGTCGCGCCCCGCATCCGGGCGGACGAGCGCGGGCTGCTGACCACGCCCTGGGACATGATGATCAACCAGTTCGTGGAGGAGGCGCGCGGCGGCGGCCGCCATGGCTCCTGCGGGCTCGGTTTCGGCGAGACAATCGAGCGGAACCTGAACCCGGCCTTCGCCACCGATCTCGCCATGCTGCGCGGGGATCTCGGGCGCTTACGCGACCGCTTCGACCGCATCCGCCGCGAATGGGTGCCGGCGCGCCTGACCCGGCTCGGCCATCCCGGCCTGTATCTGCGCCACCGCGACCTGATCCTGTCGGAGGAGGGGCTGGAGCGCGCGGTCGCGCTCGCGGTCGGCATGCTCGCGCATGTCGATCTGGTGGGCCGGCCGTCGGAGGCAGTGGCCCCCGACGCGCCGATCGTCTTCGAGGGCGCGCAGGGGCTGATGCTCGACCAGGATCGCGGCGCCTTCCCGCATGTCACCCGCTCGAACACGGGGCTCGCCAATGTGCTCGACGTGGCCGGCGAACTCGGCCTCGGCCGGCTCCAGGCCGTCTACGCCACCCGCGCCTACGTCACCCGCCACGGGGCCGGCCCGCTCGCCTACGAGCAGGCGGCGCCGCCGAGCCCGCTTTTCGCGGATGCCACCAATCGGCCCAACCCCTGGCAGGGGCAGCTTCGCTTCGGCCGGCTCGACCTCGACGTTCTCGGCGGTGCCATCCGGGCCGATCTGTCCGATGCGGAAGGTCGGCTGCAGGTCGAACCGCGCCTCGCGATGACCTGCCTCGATCAGTTCGAGGGCAGGCCGGTCTCTTCGGTCAGCGGAGGCCGCATCGTCCAAGGGCCTGCAGAACGGCTCGCCGAGGCCGCAGCGGCGATGGTTTCCGATGGAAACCTTCCGCTGTCGAGCTATGGCCCGAGCCGAACGACGCTTTGCAATCTCGCCGCCGAGGTGAAGGCCTGACGGCTCATCGCGAACCGATGTGTGCTCGCGCACGGCAAGATGTCTTGCCGCATTGGGCATGCCGGTGGGATGTCATCGCTCGGCCGCAATGAGTGCAAAGGTTGGGCGCGCCTCGGCGAAAATCCCATCGGACAGAGGATTGCGTGATCGGTGACAGGTTCGCATCGCGTCTCGGCGCGATCGTCATGCTCGGGCTCGCGCTGGTGCTGCCGGCCGCGGCGCGTCCGCGTGTCACCGAGGCGACCTATGCGACCGCAGCGGAGGGCCTGATCGAGCCCTACCTGCAATCCGGCCTGTTTTCCGGCACGATCCTGGTGGCGAAAGACGGCAAGCCGGTCTTCCGCCGCGCCTACGGCCTCGCCAATCGCGAGTGGAACGCGGCTAACACCCTCGACACGCATTTCCGTATCGGATCTCTCACCAAGCCATTCACCGCGGCGGCGATCCTGAAGCTCGTAGAGGCCGGCAAGCTCAAGCTGGACGACCGTATCCGCCAGTTCGTGCCCAGTGCGCCAGCTTCCTGGGACCACGTCACTCTGCGGCACCTGCTCGGCCACACCTCCGGCATCATCAACTACACGGCGCTGCCGGACTACTACGCCAAGATCTCCCGCCTCGAACGCTCACCGCAGGAAATCATCGCGCTGGTCGAGAACGAGCCTCTGCTTTTCGAGCCCGGCGCGCGGATGGAGTACAGCAACACCGGCTACGTGCTGCTCGGCATGGCGATCGAGGCGGCGACCGGCCAGCCCTATGCGCAATATATCCGCGACACCTTCCTCACGCCGCTGGCGCTGACGGAGACGGGCTACGACGACGTCAGCTTGGTGCTGCCGCGCCGAGCCTCGGGCTACCGCTTCGGCCAGGCGCATTGGCGCAACGCGCCGGCCATGGCCTCCAGCATCGCCTATGCCGCCGGCGGCCTTTATTCCACGGCCGACGACCTGCTCGCCTGGAGCCGTGCGCTGTTTGGAGGAAAAGTGCTTTCGGCCGCCTCGCTCGCCGAGATGACCGACGATGGCGGTCGCGGCTACGGGCTCGGCTGGTATGTCGGCAAGGCGCATGAGCGCCGGGTGTGGTCGCACGGGGGCGCCGTGTCCGGCTTCCTCTCCATGATCGACCATTATCCCGATGACGGGCTCGACGTGATCGTGCTCGCCAACAATGAGAATGCGCCCGCGCAGAAAATCGCCCGCGAGCTCTCCGCGCTCTGGCTCGGCGTGCTCGATCCGCCCGACTCGATCGTCCTCGAGGATGTGATCCTCGATCGCTATGCCGGCACCTATCGGCTCGGGCCGCGCTTCTTCCTGACCATCACCCGCGAGCATGGACGCCTCCTGTCGAAGGGCACGGGCGAGCCGGCCGTGCTGTTCCTTCCCGAGAGCGACCGCACCTTCGTCTCGCCAGCGATCGATGCCCGCATCACCCTGGACACCGAGCCGGACGGGCGCCCGAACGGCCTCATCTTCCATCAGGCGGGACGCGACCGCATTGCCCCGAGGATCGCCCCCGAGGAGGCCGAGCGCATCCTCGCCCAACCGCGGCCGCTCCGTCACGAGGTCGCGGTCGACCGCACGCGCCTGCGCCGGCTCACTGGCCGCTACGACCTCGGCCCGAACGCCATGCTGACCGTCAGTTTCGAGAACGGCCGCCTGTATGCCCAGGCCACAGGCCAGCCCCGCAGCGAGGTTTTCGCGGAGAGCGAACGTCAGTTCTTCCTCAAGACGGTCGATGCCCAGTTGAGCTTCGAACTCGATGGCGGGGGGCGCGCCACGGGTCTCGTGCTGCATCGGAACGGTCTCGACACGCCCGCCCACCGCATCGAGCCGGATCAGGCTTCCACGAAGAAGCCGGCCAGGACGCAGACCCGCTGAGGGCGCGCCGCCGGGTGTCGCCATCATCCCGGAACAGGCGTAGAAGACGCTCCCGCAAGCGGCACCCAGGCGGATTTCTGCCTTGAGAAAAAGCCGTTATCGGACAATGACTTGCGGGGTGCGGCGCGGGGTTGGCCTAAAGTCCACCTTGATTTGAGGCACCGGCTGGATTTGTCTCCCGCAACAAAGCCGCCAAAGAGCCACACGGAGGAATGCCGATGAACAAGCCGGAATTTTTGGCTGACGCCAAGACCAAGTCGCCCTTCTCGGCGCGCTACGACAATTTCATCGGCGGCAAGTGGGTCGCCCCCGTTGCCGGCCGGTACTTCGAGAACACCTCGCCGATCACGGGTAAGATCATCTGCGAGATCGCTCGCTCCGATGCGCAGGACGTGGACAAGGCCCTCGACGCCGCCCATGCCGCCAAGGACAGCTGGGGCAAGACCTCGCCGGCCGAGCGCGCCCGCGTTCTCAACCGGATCGCCGACCGGATGGAGGAGAACCTCGATCTGATCGCGCTGGCCGAGACCTGGGACAACGGCAAGCCGATCCGCGAAACGACCCACGCTGACATCCCGCTCGCCATTGACCATTGGCGCTACTTCGCCGGCTGCGTCCGCGCGCAGGAAGGCTCGATCTCCGAGATCGACCACGACACGGTGGCCTACCACTTCCACGAGCCGCTCGGCGTCGTCGGTCAGATCATCCCGTGGAACTTCCCGATCCTGATGGCGGTGTGGAAGCTCGCTCCGGCGATCGCTGCCGGCAACTGCGTGGTGATCAAGCCCGCCGAGCAGACCCCGGCTTCGCTCCTCGTCGTGATGGAGCTGATCGCCGACATCCTGCCGCCCGGCGTCATCAACGTCGTCAACGGCTTCGGCCTCGAGTGCGGCAAGCCGCTGGCCTCCTCGCCGCGCATCGCCAAGATCGCCTTCACCGGTGAGACGACCACGGGTCGCCTCATCATGCAATACGCCTCGCAGAACCTGATCCCGGTCACGCTGGAGCTGGGTGGCAAGTCGCCGAACATCTTCTTCTCGGACGTCGCCGACGCTGACGACGACTTCTTCGACAAGGCGCTGGAAGGCTTCACGATGTTCGCCCTCAACCAGGGCGAAGTCTGTACTTGCCCGAGCCGCGCGCTCGTGCACGAGTCGATCTACGACCGCTTCATCGAGCGCGCCATCAAGCGCGTCGAGGCGATCACCCAGGGCTCGCCGCTCGACCCGGCGACCATGATCGGCGCTCAGGCCTCCTCGGAGCAGCTCGAAAAGATCCTCAGCTACGTCGATATCGGCAAGCAGGAAGGCGCGCAGTGCCTCACCGGTGGTGCCCGCGGCAACCGCGACGGTGACCTGGCGGAAGGCTTCTACATGCAGCCGACCGTGTTCAAGGGCCACAACAAGATGCGGATCTTCCAGGAGGAGATCTTCGGCCCGGTTCTCTCCGTCGCCACTTTCAAGGACGACGAAGAGGCGCTCTCGATCGCCAACGACACCCTGTACGGCCTCGGCGCCGGCGTCTGGACCCGCGACGGAACCCGGGCCTACCGCTTCGGGCGTGCGATCCAGGCGGGCCGCGTCTGGACGAACTGCTACCACGCCTACCCGGCCCACGCGGCTTTCGGTGGCTACAAGCAGTCCGGCATCGGCCGCGAGACCCACAAGATGATGCTCGACCACTACCAGCAGACCAAGAACATGCTGGTTTCCTACTCCCCGAAGAAGCTCGGCTTCTTCTAGGAGGCGTTTCCTCCCGCACCTCCGACCCCGGCCGAAAGGCCGGGGTTTTTTGTTTGATGCCGCCTGAGCCCTCTCCCGCAGAGGGGAGAGGGATGGGGACAGCATGGATTTCCGCGCCCATCACCTCACATAACAAGCGAACCGTTCTGGGAGACGACGCCATGACCGAACAGGTTACGAGCCACGCCGAGACGATCGAGCCCGTCACCGCCGAGCAGGCCGATAATGCCGGCACTCCGCTGCGCGTCACCGCCACGCCGGCCGCGCTCGAGCTGATCGAGGAGCTGAAAGCGGAATACGGTCCGGTGATGTTCCACCAGTCCGGCGGCTGCTGCGACGGCTCCTCGCCGATGTGCTATCCCGTCGGCGACTTCATCACCAGCGATGCGGACGTGCATCTCGGCAAGGTCGGGGGCGCGGATTTCTTCATCTCGCGCTCGCAATTCTCCGTCTGGCAACACACCCACATCATGCTCGACGTGGTGGCCGGACGTGGCGGCATGTTCTCGTTGGAGAACGGACGCGAGAAGCGTTTCCACATTCGCTCGCGCCTGTTCAGTCAGGCCGAGAACGATGCGCTCTCGGGCGCCTGCCGGATCTGAGTGTCAGCCCTTCGGCGTCGGCGTCCCGCTCGCCTCGGCACGTGAGGCGGCGCCGTCCGACCCGCGCTCGGGCACGGAGGCTTCCGGATAGCGCTTGCGGTACTCGGTGAGGAATGCGCCGAGCGTTTCGGCGGAGGTGGCGCGGCGGGCTGCCTCTCGGAAAGCCGGCGTCCGTGGTGCGTCGCTGCGGGTCAGCAGCGCGAAAGTGCGCGCGTCCGGCCCGTCGGCCATCGGGCCGGCGAACTTCGCCTTCAGCCGCTCCAGCCCAAGGCTCTCGCCGGCCAATCCGTAGGCGATGCCGGCGCGAATGACGTCGGCACGGCCTGCATCGTCGAGCGGTTTGCGGCCGCGCCAGATGTCTCCGAGCAGGCCTTCATGCGCCTCGCCGGCCTCGCGCCAGCGCCGCGCCGACCAGAGGATATCGGCCCGCAGGCGCTCGGCATCGGCGCCGCTCTCGCCCTCGATCGTCTCCAAGGCGAGGTCGGTCCGGGTCAGGTCGGACAGGGCGCGGGCGCGCAGCAGGGCGCGCGCACGACGCAGGTCCTCGCCAAGCGACGGCAGATGCGTCTCTTCCAGAACCTTGAGCGCTTCGAGGGGCTTGCCCTCCATCAGCCGGATCGTTGCGAGCCGTGCGGCGACGCTGGCGCGGGCCGGCCCGGTCAACCGATGTGCGACCTGGTGGTCGAGGAGCTCGTCGGCGGAATCGAGCAGGTCGAGGGCGACGAGCCGGTCGGCCAGACGTCGGACGATCTCGTCGGCACGCCGTCCGACCGGCGCGAATTCCTTGTAGTCGAAATAGAGCGCCAAGGCCTCGACGCCGCCGAGCGAGGCCGCGCGCTCACCGAGGAAGAGATCCTCGAACAGCGCCTGAGCGGCCTCGTGCATCGTGCGCGTGGCCGGCGCGTCCGGCGCCAGGATATTGGCGCGCCGCGCCGTCACGAAGACCTGCCGCCAGCGCCCGGCCTCCGTGTAGAGCCGGCCGAGCATGCCGAGCGCCTCGCTCTCGGTCGCGCCGCCGTGCCAGGTCAGCACCAGCGTTTCCAGCCGGTCGATGGCCTCTTTGGTGTCGATCTTGTGCAGCGACTGCGCGAGCATCGTCGCGCGCAAGGTCGCGGCCGCCGCGACCGGCCGCTGCGCCTTGGCGGCCAAGGTCTCGTAGTTCTCCAGCGCCGCCTCGACGCCGCTCTTGGCCTCGTCGATACGGGCGCGCAGCAGCGTGACCCGGTCGCGGGTCAGGGCGTCGGCGCCCTGGGTGGCAGCCCGGATCGTGCGCAGTGCGCCGTCCCAGTCGCCGAGTTCCACCGACGCTTCCGAGGCGGCCGCGTAGACTGGAGCGGCGACATCCTCGGGGTAGCGCTCCAGCACGTCCGAGCCGGCGTTCAGGCTGGAATCGGCCGCGCCCCAGCGACCTTGTTTGGCCGCGATGTAGCCGCGCCAGAGCCGCGCCTCGGGATTGCGGGCGTAGCGTTCGCCCGCGAGAATCTTCTCGGCCTCGTCGAGGCGGCCGATGCGTGCCGTCACGATGCCGCGCATCAGCGCGGTCTGCGCTTCGCTATCGAGCACAGGGTCTTCCGACGAGGCGACGGCGAGCACGCCGAGCGCTTCGATGTCGAGGCCGTTGGCCATCAGCGCCTTGGCGAGGGCGAGGCGGCCCGGACCGCGCCCGGAATTCGAGGCCGCGGCCGCGGCGGAATACTGTGCACGCAGCATCGCGCCGACGTCGCCACGCCGCGCGGCCTCCCAGGCCTCGCGATCGATCACCAACTCGCCAGCCTGGGCGACGGTCGGCTCCGGTGCGCGAGTGATGCCCGATACCGCGACGCCGCCCTCTCGCTCGATCGCGATGCCGTCGATGTCGGGCCTCACCGCGAGGTCGTCGGCGTTGGCGAGCACCGCGAGGCCGACCCGGCTCGGCAACAGCTCGAAATCGACGAAGCGCTGCGGCTTCGATACGCCGGCCCTCTTGGTGCCGCGGGCGGTGACCACGGCGATGTGCTCGCCGTCGAGGTCGAGCCAGGTGACGGAGCCGGGATCGGGCAGCCCGACGCCGATGGCGACGCGGCCCTTGCCGCCCGATGCCCGCTTGGCGAGCAGGCTCTCGCTCGGCGCCACGACGTCGCCGGTCGCAAGTTCCCAGCCCCGCGGCTCCGTGACCGGCAGGAGGTCGACGAGGGTGCCCGTTGGCAGGTTGAAACGCATCATCGTCACGTTCCCGACCCGCTGCGGGGGGGCGAGCGGCACCAGGCCGGTCGCGCCGGGAGGCGGCACTGCGACGGGCTCGGCGGTCTCGAAGACGAGCGTGGCGATCCCGGCCCGCTCGAACAGAGCGGCCGGGACGGCTTTCTCGAAGGGAAAGACGAGCCCCGAGCCGGCACGGCGCGGCGAGGGCTCGGTCGCGCGGGCTTCTGCCTTGGCGCCCTCGGCCTTCGGAGTCGCCGGACCGACCGCTTCGGCCTTGTCCCGACTGGGTTTTTCGGCGGCAGCGAGCTTCTGAGCCTCCTTGCCGTCTTCGGTCTTCGCGGCCGCGGGCGGCGTCCAGAGGAAATCGATGACCGCCTCATCGGAGTCGCGACTGGTCTCGATCCTGACGCCATCGGCGGGAAGGGCGGTCAGTCGCGCACCCGAGGCGTCGTTCTCGACCTGGATGCTGCCGATCTCCGGCTTCAGGCGCCCGCGCGCCTCCCGGTCCTCGATGCGCCACGCGCCGGCCAGCGTCAGTCGCTGCCCATCGTCGGCTTCCTCGAAGACCGCTTTGAGGTCGGGCGGCAGCTTGAGGCTGACACGGGTTCGTCCGGGCGCGTTCGAAATCTCGGCCGCGATGGGCTTCGGTGCAGGCGTGGCCTTGCTGGCCTTCAGCGCGGCCTCGGCCTCGCGGGCACGGCGGGCGAGTTCGGCGATGGTTTCCGGCGGCAGCGGCGGCGGCAGCCCTGCCCAGTTCTCCGGCAACAGATCCACGAAGACCTGCTCGCCGGCCTGCTGCAGGTTCACGCGGTAGCCCCGCTGAAGGGCGAGTCTGAGCGCTGAGCCGTCGGGATCGCGCCGCACGACACTGACGAAATCCGGCATGCCCGCCGCGATCCGCTCGGAGGCCGCGGTGACGGTTTCGCCGAAGCCGAGCGTCAGGACGGTGCCCGAGACGCGCGCCTTGACTTCGACCGGAACGTCGAAGGCGAGAACGATGCGGCCGTAGCCACCGGGCTGGCTGCCTTTGGCCGACAGCAGGCGGGCGGCCTCGGCCGTGGCCGGCAGAGAGGCGGCGAGCAGGGCTGACAGCGCGACGAGCCGCAGCAGGGCACTGGCCCCGCGCGGCCGCCTCTCGCCATCGGCTCGCAAGTGCATCGCGCCCGCCCGAACTCTCGGCGGCCCCGCGACAGGGCGGCCGTACGCTACATTCGGGCCGGAGTGTCGCCGAACGGGGTGAATGCGCGCTTAAGGTCTCGTCACTGAGCCTTGGTTTCGGGAGGCTTTGCGTCAGGTGAGGTGGCGTTTGGCGCCTTGTCGCCCGCAGCCTTATGAGCGAGGAGCCCCGGCACCGTGGTTCCGCTCTCGCCGAAATGCTCGAAGGCGCGCTTGCAGCTCTCGGCCGTATTCTTCTTGTAGGCCTCGCTATAGCCCAGCGACTCGATCATCAGCGGACCTTGTTCGAGGTCCTTGAGATCGACGCCCATCGACGCGATGACCTTCTTGAAACGGTCGTAATCGGGCTTTGCATCCGGGCATTCGACGTCGACGAAGCGGATCATGCCGGCGAGTTTCGCGGCACCCTTGCGCTGGCGCTCCACGCGCGGGTCGCCCTGGGGCGCCGGAGCAGGTGCCGGCGTCGTCTGCGCCGGAGCCGATTCAGGCGCGGTGGGCGTCTCGGCGGCGAGCGGGCCAGCCGAGGCCACGGCGAAAGCAGCCGCGACGCATGCGGCAGATAGGGCCTGCTTCATCATCTTCCTCCCAAACGGATTTCCAATGCGCTTGTGATCGCGCGTTGGCCTTCCGTTGCGGGAGGACGCTGCCGGGGTCAACCCAGCGCGGCTTGCCTGTTCTGCCCAGTGTCAACCGCCGAAAGCGGCAGCTCTGGCGAAGGCCGCCGCGAAGCCGGCCAGCGGCACGCTGATCGTCGTCGGCTCCTTCGCGTCCTGCTTCATCCCCGACACGCTCATGGTCTGGGCGGTCTTCATGGTGTCGGTGGCGAGCGTTGGCAGGCTGATCGGCACGAGGCAGCCGTCATTGACGCAGTAGGAGTAGGGCGCGCCCTTGCCGAGGGTTCGATCGTCCAGCTTGAAGCTGACGCCGGGCTCGATCTGCATGCCGAACGGCATCAGGATCAGGCCCTCGGCGCGGCCGTCCTTCGGCGCGCGCAGCTCGACGCTGAACTGGCGCCGACCGGTACGGCGATCGCCCTGGGACTGGATCACCACGCAATCCGTCTGCGAGCCCTCGCGATTGCAGTTCATGGTCCAGTCGCCATAGGCCTCGCTGACGGAGCGGGCGCCGTTCGGCCACTGCACCTTTGCGTCGGAAGCCGTCGGCTCCAGCAACGTACCGTCGGAGGCCGGCTTGGCCGCGGGCTCTGCGGTCTTCTGTTCGGCAGGCTTCGCTTCCGCCGGCTTGGGCTCGGCAACCTTCGGCTTGTGCGGCAGCACCTTCTTGATACGGGGCTTGGCTTTGGCTGCTTCCTCGGGCGCCGCCGGTGCTTCCGGTGCTGCTTCCGGTGCTGCAGCCGGGGCCTCGGGCTCCTGCGCCCGAGCCGGCGGCGCGAGCGTCGCGGATGCGATCAGCAACGTTGCCGTGAGCAGGGAAAAGCGGATCGGTGTCATGGAGCGGCCTTCAGCACAGCGTGTGCGCCGCCTAACGTTGCCAGCGGCGCGGCGCAATCATATCAGCGGCAAAAGATTGGTGACGATGCAGGAATGCCGCGTTGATCTTGGATCTATTCAAAACTGAGCTTGCCTAAACATCCCGGATCGCTCGACATGATGGTGCGAGCTTTTCCGCCGACGCCGCTGTATCGAGACCGCGGGCGTGTAAGAGGAACGCGGCATGAGCGGCATCTACGATTTTTCACCAAGCGACGCGGGCGGCGCCCCTCATCCGCTCAGCCAGTATCGTGGCCGCGTTTTGCTTATCGCCAACACGGCCTCGAAATGTGGGTTCACGCCGCAATACGAGGGACTCGAAGCGCTCTGGCGGCGCCATCGCGAGGCCGGGCTCGTCGTACTTGGCGTGCCCTGCAATCAGTTCGGCGCGCAGGAGCCAGGGAATGCCGAGGAGATCGCGCGGTTCTGCTCGCTCACCTATGATGTGACCTTCCCGGTGCTCGCCAAGGTCGAGGTGAACGGGCCGGCGGCCGACCCGCTTTTCGTCCGGCTCAAGCGTGAGCGTCCGGGCCTGTTCGGCTCGCAGTCGATCAAGTGGAATTTCACGAAGTTCCTGGTCGGGCGCGACGGCCGGGTGATCGCCCGGTTCGCACCCAAGACCAAGCCGGCGGATCTCGAACGGGCCGTGACGGCGGCGCTCGCCGAGCCGGTGGCGGCCTGAGCGCTGTGTCGGACCCAAGGTCCAGCGCGACCGGTCGGGCCGGCCATCATTTGGAACTGTCGAGCTGTCGAGGCCGTTTGATGGGCCTGTCCCACAGCTCGGAGAGATTCATGCGAGCCATCTTTCTCGCCGCCGCGACCGTTGTCGCCCTGAGCGGCGTCGCCTCGGCCCAAACCACCATCATCGAGCGCGACGAGCCGGCGGTCGTCGTGCGTGACCGGCCCGCCGCGGTGATCGAGCGCCGCGAGGTGGGCCGTGATTTGCCGCCCGCGGCCGGCTGCGAATCGAAGACCGTCACGCGAACGGACGATGACGGCGAGACCACGACCGTCCGCAAAGAGCGCTGCGACTAAAGACGGCCCAACCAGGGCGCATCGAACCGGTTCGCGGTGATCGCGGGCCGGTTCGAGAGCTACGGCAAGCCTCTCTTGTCGAGCTGCTTCTTGGCCATCATCAGCTGGTCCCAAACCGTGCTGGGTGTGGTTCCGAAGAAGTCGAAAACGGCGTTCACGCCCCACCAGAGGCCGAGAACGATGAGGGGGACGAGGATCCAGGCCAGGATTTCCTCGCCGCGCCGACGAGCCTTGCGCCGCTTGCGCCGGGCCTCGCGTCCGGTGAGCTTGGTCTTGGCCGTGACCCTCGGCTTGGCAGCCGGGGGCTGGCTGGGGACAGGCGCGAGGGCGTCCTCATGCGTGTCGCTCGTCATGGTGCCCCCGTCTTCGGCCGATCCGCGAGAGCGCCCCCGCTCCCGCTCGTCTCATCCCGGTGCGCCCATATCCGCGACCGGCCCGAGGAAGGCAACCCGCCTTCCTCGGAACGCGGACGAGATCACGCCTTGACGAGCGGCACCTTCGGCACCGTGCTGCGGACGCTGCCGGTGCCGCCGGAACCGTCCGATCCACCATCCTTGCCGCCCCCGGCCTTGCGCTTGGGAGCGCTGCGCGGCTTCGAGCGCTTGTGGCGCTTGACCGCGTTGGTGACGTCCTTCTCCGGGCGCGGCGTCACGGGGCCGGCGGGGAATTCGAAGGCCAGCGCGGCCTTGGCCGAGATGCCGTCCTTCGCGCCCGCGTCGGGCTTGCCGAGCACGACGCGCACGAGGCCGCCGTTCTTCAGCTTTCCAAACAGCACTTCGTCGGCGAGCGGCGTCTTGATGGTCGACTGGATCAGGCGAGCCATAGGACGTGCGCCCATTGCGTCGTCGTAGCCGTTCTCGACGAGCCACTCGCGGGCTTCGTCCGAGAGCTCAATGGTGACGTTGCGGTCGGCGAGCTGGGCCTCGAGCTGCAGCACGAACTTGTCGACCACCTTGGCGACCACGTCCTTCGGCAGGTGGCCGAAGGAGATGATCGAGTCGAGCCGGTTGCGGAATTCCGGCGCGAACAGCCGGTTGATCGCCTCGACGTCATCACCCGAACGCTTGTTCTGGGTGAAGCCGTAGGAGGCGCGTGCCATGTCGGAGGCGCCCGCATTCGTAGTCATGATGATGATCACGTTACGGAAATCGACCTGCTTGCCGTTGTGATCGGTCAGCTTGCCGTGATCCATGACCTGCAACAGGATGTTGAACAGGTCGGGATGGGCCTTCTCGATCTCGTCGAGCAGCAGCACGCAATGCGGATGCTGGTCGATGCCGTCGGTGAGCAGGCCGCCCTGGTCGAAGCCGACATAGCCGGGAGGCGCGCCGATCAAGCGGCTGACCGTGTGGCGCTCCATGTATTCCGACATGTCGAAGCGCAGCATCTCGACGCCGAGCGAGGCGGCGAGCTGCTTGGCGGCCTCGGTCTTGCCGACGCCGGTTGGACCGGCGAACAGGTAGGAGCCGATCGGCTTGTCGGGATCACGCAGGCCGGCGCGGGCGAGCTTGATCGCTGAGGTCAGCGCCTCGATGGCGTTGGGCTGGCCGTAGACGACGCGCTTCAGGTTCTCGGTGAGGTTCTGGAGCACGACCGCATCGTCCTTCGAAACGGTCTTCGGCGGGATGCGGGCCATCGTGGCGATGGTCGCCTCGATCTCCTTGACGCCGATGGTGCGCTTGCGGCGCGCCTCGGGCACCAGCATCTGCGAGGCTCCGGTCTCGTCGATCACGTCGATCGCCTTGTCCGGCAGCTTGCGGTCGTTGATGTATCGCGCAGACAGTTCCACGGCCGCTTTGACGGCGTCGGCCGTGTACTTCAGCTTGTGGAACTCCTCGAAATAGGGCTTGAGCCCCTTCAGGATCTCGATCGTATCGGGCACCGACGGCTCGTTGACGTCGATCTTCTGGAAGCGACGCACCAGGGCGCGATCCTTCTCGAAGTACTGGCGGTACTCCTTGTAGGTCGTCGAGCCGATGCAGCGCAGCGTTCCGCTCGCGAGCGCTGGCTTGAGCAGGTTCGAGGCATCCATCGCGCCGCCCGAGGTTGCACCGGCGCCGATCACCGTGTGAATCTCGTCGATGAACATGATCGCGTTCGGGTGCTGCTCGATCTCCTTCATCACCTGCTTGAGGCGCTCCTCGAAGTCGCCGCGATAGCGGGTTCCGGCCAGAAGCGTGCCCATGTCGAGGGAGAAGACGGTGGCGTCGGCGAGAACCTCCGGCACCTCCTTCTGGATGATCTTGCGGGCGAGGCCCTCGGCGATGGCAGTCTTGCCGACGCCGGGATCGCCAACGAGCAGCGGGTTGTTCTTCTGGCGGCGGCAGAGCACCTGAATCGTGCGCTGGACCTCGCTCTCGCGGCCGATCAGCGGGTCGATCTTGCCGTCCTTGGCCTTCTTGTTGAGGTTGACGCAGTAGGCGTCGAGCGCGTCACCCTTCTTCTTGGCGCCGCGGCTACCCTCCTCGTCGCCACCGGGACGTTCCGAAGAGCCTTCGTCGTCCGATCCGCGCACGGGCTTGGTCTCCGAAGCCCCCGGCCGCTTGGCGATGCCGTGGCTGATGTAGTTGACCGCGTCGTAGCGGGTCATGTCCTGCTCCTGCAGGAAGTACGCCGCGTGGCTTTCGCGCTCAGCGAAGATCGCCACGAGCACGTTGGCGCCCGTCACCTCCTCGCGTCCCGACGATTGGACGTGGATCACCGCGCGCTGGATCACGCGCTGGAAGCCAGCGGTGGGCTTGGCATCCTGGCGGCCGTCGCCGGTGAGGTTGGAGAGCTCGGTGTCGACGTATTCGACGAGGTTGCGCTTGAGCGCCTCGACCTCGACGCTGCAGGCCCGCATGACGGCGGCTGCGTCCTGGTCGTCGACGAGGGCGAGCAGGAGATGCTCCAGCGTCGCGTATTCGTGGCGCCGCTCACCGGCCAGGGCCAGTGCACGGTGGAGGGCTTGTTCCAGGCTGCGTGAAAAGCTTGGCAATGCTCGAGCCTTTGTTCCGGGGCCTTACTTCTTCTCCATAACGCACTGGAGAGGGTGTTGGTGCTTGCGGGCGAAGTCCATCACCTGCGTCACCTTCGTCTCGGCGACCTCGTAGGTGAAGACGCCGCACTCGCCGACGCCGTTCTGATGCACGTGCATCATGATCTGATATGCGTCGTCGTGGTTCTTATTGAAGAAGCGCTCGACGACGTGGACGACGAATTCCATCGGCGTGTAGTCGTCGTTCAGGAGCAGCACCCGGTAGAGGCTCGGGCGCTTCGTCTTCGTTTTGGTGCGCGTGATGATCGCGGTGTTCGAGCGGTCGCCATCGCCGGACCCGCGTGGGCCTGCGGCCTCGATCGGCGTGGCGCCGTTTGCGCGCCAGCTTTCGCGTCCAGCGGTCGCCACGGCCCGCTTCGGCGTCTGAGACATCGGAACCGTATCGAGTCCGTCCGGCGACATGTTCGTTCGTATGACGTTGTTCGTGGGAAGTGTGACGGACCTGAGGCGGCCCTCCGCCCAGGGCGCCGCTGAGACGCAACCAGCAACAGGCAATCTATAGGCCGTGATCCGACTCCGCCAGTCGGATGCGCTCACTTGTCCGGGTCGAGCGCGCGATCTTTACGATTCGGAGACCCACGAGTTTCACACAGCTTGCTGTCGAACCACGCGGTTTCGGCACCGATCGGCTCCGAATTAACGGCCGCGTAACCGCGTCCGCATACCTTTGCTCATCAGTGATGGAGCGGAATGTCGGGCCGGCCCGGCGCTGTCCGCGATGGCGGCGCGGCTTTTGGCCGGGCAATCGGTTCGAAGAGTGCGGAACGGATCACCGGTAATGCGTAGCGTGTCAGGCCGTACCCTTCGTGCGACCGTTCCTCCCGCCGCTCTGGTCGCCGTCGCGATCCTCGCCGCGATCACCACCCCTGCCGAGGCGCGCCGCCACGGGCATCACCGGGGCGCCCATCATCGCGCGGCTTCGGGCGGCTACAATCCGCCTTACGCCGCGATGGTCGTCGATGTGAAGACCGGCAAGACGTTGCATGCGGTCAACGAGGACGCCCTGCGCCATCCGGCCTCGATCACCAAGGTGATGACGTTGTACATGCTGTTCGAGCAGCTCGAGCGCGGCCGCTACCGCCTGGACTCGCCGCTGACGATCTCGTCCTTCGCTGCCTCCCAGGCTCCGTCGAAGCTCGGCCTGCGCCCAGGCTCGACCATCGAGGTCGAGGACGCGATCAAGGCGATCGTTACGAAGTCGGCCAACGACGTCGCCTGCGCCATCGGCGAGAACATCGCCGGTTCGGAATCCAAGTTCGCCGAGATGATGACGCACAAGGCGCGCTCGCTCGGCATGACCCGCACGCACTACGCCAACGCCTCCGGCCTGCCGGATGCCGATCAGATCACCACGGCCCGCGACCTCACGGTGCTCGCCCGGGCGATCCAGGATCGCTTCCCGAACTACTACAAGTATTTCCAGACTCGCTCTTTCGCCTTCCGCGGCCGGGTCATCGGCAACCACAATCACCTGCTCGGCAACGTCCAGGGCGTCGACGGCATCAAGACCGGCTACACGCGCGATTCCGGCTTTAACCTCATGACCGCCGCGAAGTCCGACAACCGCCAGATCGTCGCCATCGTGCTCGGCGGCAAGTCGGGCGCCAGCCGCGACCGGATCATGGCCGACCTCGTGCGCGGCAGCCTGCCGCGCGCCTATGCCGGTGCCCGCCAGGTGCCGGGCCTGATTGAGACGGCCGAGCGCGGCCGCCCGGCCGTCATCGCCGACGCCGCCTCGAAGACCCGCACCCGTTACGCCTCGGCCGAAGATGACGAGATCGAGACGACGGCTTCGACCGATGCCGTGCCGACCACGACGCCCGGCATGAGCCGCAAGCCCCCGCAGGCTATCCCCGGCGCGGCGCAGGCCTACGCCCCCGCCCAGGCCTCGTTCCCGGGGGGCAAGTCGAGCGCCCGGCTTCCGGCCTACGATTACGACGCCGTGGCCGCGCGCTCGGAGGCCCCCGCGAAGGCAGAGAAAGCCGAGAAGGCCGAGATCACATCGCGCGGCATGACGCCGACGGCCTGGGTGATCCAGCTCGGCGCCATGGACGACGAAGACAAGGCCAAGTCGATGCTCGCCGAGGCCCGCGGCCGCGCTGCCGGCGCCCTCGGCAAGGCCGCGCCCTACACCGTGCGCGTCAGCCATGGCGGCACCACCCTCTACCGCGCCCGCTTCTCGGGCTTTGCCGAACAGGGTTCCGCGCAGGATGCCTGCTCGGCCCTCAAGAAGAACGGCTTCAACTGCTTCGCGACCCGGAGCTGACACCAGCCATCCTAGCCCCTTAGCGGGCGATCTACCCCTCGGCCCCGTTCGGGCCGGCGGTCGTCACATCAGCCATTTCTGACAACGCGCGTGGAGTATCAGCGATGTCGGTCCGTCAGTCTGTCTCGAGCCGCGTTGACGCGAGCGGCAATCGCAGCGCTGCCCCCCTGGTCGGGATGCAGCCGCTTCATCAGCGTCCGGTGCGCCGAGCGGACCTGCTCCAGGGACGCCCCGCGCTCAAGCCCCAGGACCTGATAGGCCTCCTCTTGCGTCATCGCCCCTGGGTCAAGCGGGCGGCCCGCCCCCGGGTGAAGATCGCGCTCAGCGTCTACACGCCAGCCGGCATGCCGGCGGTCCAGATACGCCTCTAGGAGCCGCGCGCCGTCGGGATCGGCCCCGCGGCAGAGGGCGTGAAGCGCAACGAGATCCTCGCGGGGGATTTCCGAGAGACGTTCGCCGGTCCGAGGGCCGGCCAGGATCACACCATCCCCGGATCCGGGGTCGAGTTCGACCGTTGCGGTGCGCCGCGCCGGGCGTCGCGGTTTCATTGCCGACAGGAAGCGGGCGAGCCGGCGCGACAAGCCTTCTCCGCCCTCCAGCATCCAGAGCGCGCATGCGGCGAGCAGCGTGGCCGGCAGTAAGGAACCCCGTAGAGCGAGCAGTGCCGCCAGAGCGAAGCCCGCATAGCTTCCGAGCCGCCTCGGGCTCAGCCCGGCAGGCAGTCGGCCGCCGCTGCGGCCGAGCCACCAGAAACCGAAGAGCGCGACGAAACCGAGGGCGAGCAGCATGATCCCGTGATCGGGCCGTTCGGCCTCCGGGTAAAGCCTCGAGACGGGTGCGCTCGCTCACCGACGCCCGGTCGACGACGCCGGATGATGCAGGATGCCCACACTCATCCACAAGCTGACGACGTGCGTCACCGCACTGCAGCGATGGTGGTCGCCAAGCTAACGAATTGCTTACACTTCGAACGCACAGTCATCGTATCGCCGAAGACGAGCATCCGAGGTGGAAAAGAGGCACAGAGGCGCGGAAGCTTTTGTGTCCGAAGTACGCAACTGCGTCGAGACCGTGACGATCAGGCCCCAATTGCCTGAAATGATCGCAAAGACGCCAACAGATGCTCCCATTCGCGCACGAAGAAGCATCACCTCGGCTCATCGAAGCGGCAAATCGCCGATGGGTCGGAAGAACAGGGTTCAAGAGGACAGTCGAGACATGGAAACCGAGGCTCTCGAACGACCGGCCGACCTGACGATCTGGCGCACGCTCCCGGCTTCTTCGCCGTTGGCGCAGCCCGCGCGCTACGACACGCTGCGCGAGGCGCTCGCCGCCGCCGCCGGCGCGCTGAGCGATCCGGCCAAGCAGCCCTGGATCATCACGGAAGAGGGCGAGATCCTCTCCCCGAACTGGATCCGCACCTATCTGAACTGATCGCCGCTTTTCGGCGATCGACATCGCCGGGTTTCCGGCAACAAGCGGTCCGGCCCGTCCTCGGGTCCGGACCGTTGTCGTTTGCGGCCCATGCCAGCGCGGCTCAGGCGCCTTCGGCAACGGGCAGTGGCCTCCGCCGGGTGCCCGCGGCCGCCTCGCTCATGGCTCTCGGCCGGCTGACCAGCGTTACCAGCACGTAGGAGACGATCATCAGCAGGAACCAGGAGCCCAACTTGGCAAATGCAACCGGAGACCAGCCGGCCGCCTGGCTCGGATAGATCCAGACCCGCGTGGCCGTGCCGATGTTCTCGGCGAACCAGATGAATAGGGCGACGAGGCCGAAGCCAACGAGCAGCGGCATCGAGCGATGCGTGTGCCAGACCTTGAAGTGGACGATCGTGCGCCCGAACAGCAGCGCTGTCGCGGCGAACAGCACGAGCCGCAAGTCCGGCATGTAGTGGTGGGCGAAGAAGTTCACGTAGATCGCTGCGGCGAGCGGCAGCGTCAGAACGATCGCCGGATGCCGCTCGAAGCGGAAGTCGAACAGCCGCCAGACACGGGCGATGTAGGAGCCGATGCTCGCATACATGAAGCCCGTGAAGAGCGGCACGCTGGCGATCCGTAGAAGGCTCTCCTCGGGATAGATCCACGAGCCGACACCGGTCTTGAAGATCTCCATGACCGTGCCGACGACGTGGTAGAGAGCGATGACCTTCGCCTCCTCCCAGGTCTCCATCCGAAGCATCAGCAGGGCCACCTGGATCGCCACCGCGGCGAGGGTGAGAAAGTCGTAGCGGCCGAGCGCGGCGTGGGCCGGGTAGAAAAGATGCGTGCCGATCAGCAGCGCGCACATCAACCCGCCGAACAGGCAAGCCCAGCCCTGCTTTACCCCGAAGCGCAGGAATTCGTAGGCGAAAGACGCCGCTCGGCCCTTCGCGGCAACACGCGCCCCGAGCCGGGCTTCTGCCGTGATGAAGCGCGCGAGCGGTGGCCAGAGCCGCGCGGCACTGGTCTCTTCGGGCTTGTCGCCGCGTCGCCACATCGTGCGAACCCCTCCCGCCGCGATGGCCGGTGCCATGCGAGCGTCCCGAGCCTAGCGATGATGGCCGCGCCTTCGCGTTCGCTGGCGCACGGATGAAACCGTCGCGTTCATTCGACAATACTGTGTCTGACGAAGGGGGGAGGATCCGATGCTGCCGTCGACGATCCATGACAGCCGCGACCCATCGGTGATCCGCGTCGAGCGGGAACTGGCGCGGCTCGAGGCGCTGGCTGCACGGCGGCGCTACCGCATCGCGATCCTACGGACGCTGCGCGGGGGCCTCGGCGCGGGCGGGACCCTGGCGACGATGCTGAAACTGAAGGTCGCCGGCTCGCTCGGGCTCAAGCTCGGCCTTGCGCTCGTCGTCGGCCTCGGATTCGCGTGGCCGATCTATGCGCTCGCCGCCATCGCGATCGGCTTCGTCCTCCTGTCGGTGCTGTCTTGCGAATCGCCGGACTGCAATTGCGATTGTCCCAGCGATTGCCAACGCAAGGAGAAACGCCGGAAGCACCTCGATGAGATGATCGAGACGCGCAGGGCTTGGCTTCTCGCCCGAGCCTGAGCCCGGCGCCACCCGATCCGGCCGCCAGTCACCTTCGGCGACAGCCGTCGCGGACATGATCCCGCCGCGAAGCGGGAGGAAGGCGGCATCACGGGGGATTTCGGGTCGGTGGGTCGGAGTCGAGCATGGCATGGCGGCTGAGCAGCTTGGCGGGCGCGCTCCTCCTGGCGTCGTCGCTCGCCGCCGACGCGGCGCCACGATCCTTCGTCATCGACTACGGCCTGTCCTTCCTCGGCCTCACGGTCGGCACGTCGAAGCTGACGGCAGAGCGGAACGCGGAGCACTACTCGCTCGAGCTCGACGGGGGGCTCGCTGGAATGGCCGGCTGGTTCTTCCAAGGCGGCGGCAAGGCCGGATCGAGTGGCCGGATGTCAAAGTCGGGAACCGTGCCCTCGTCGTTCAAGATCGACGCGCATTACTCGGATTATCCGGTGACGGTCGCCGTCGCTTTCAACGACGGCACCGTGAAGAGCGCCGCGGTCGACCCGATGCCGACGCCGCGCCCCGATCGGCTCCCGGTCGCGGCCGGCGACAAGGTCGGCGTGACGGATCCGGTCGGCATGCTCGCGATCCCCGCGCCGTCCGGGCCGCTGGAACCATCGATCTGCGATCGGCGCATCCCCGTCTACGACGGGCTGACGCGCGTCGACATCGTGCTCTCCCGCGGCAGCGTGAGCACGCTCACCAAGGGCCCTTATCGCGGGCCCGTGCTCGAATGCCGTGCGCGCTGGGTGCCGGTCTCGGGCCACCGGCCGAAGGGCTCCTCGGTCAAGCGGATGCAGGAAAACGACGACATGCGCATCCGTCTGGCCCCGGCGCCGGAGGTCGGGCTGCTGTTGCCGCTCTCTATCAGCGTCGGCCTAACCTGGGGCACGGCCAAGATCGATGCGACGCGGTGGGGCGAGGCCGCCCCCACGCCGAAGCCCGGCAAGGGGGCGAAGGCGTCGGCACAACCGTAGGGCTCCACCATAAGGTGTGCTTGGCCGCCGCCACAAAGCTTCTATAACCGGGCAAAGGCTGTACTAGAGTTCGCCGATGTCCCGGATTCCAGATTTCACCACTCTCTCCTATGCGGCAGAGCCGATTCCGGCTCCCCCGCCTCCGGTGTCCGAGCCCTGGATGACCCCCGAGGGCATCGCGGTGAAGGGCTTCTACGGCCCTGAGGACCGCGAGGGCCTGGAGGGTGTCGGCTCGTTCCCCGGCATCGCGCCGTATCTGCGCGGTCCTTATCCGGCGATGTATGCGGCGCAGCCCTGGACCATCCGGCAATATGCCGGCTTCTCGACGGCCGAGGATTCGAACGCCTTCTACCGGCGCAACCTCGCGGCCGGGCAGAAGGGCCTGTCGGTCGCCTTCGATCTCGCGACCCACCGCGGCTACGATTCCGACCACCCGCGCGTCTCGGGCGACGTCGGCATGGCGGGCGTGGCGATCGACTCGATCTACGACATGCGCGTGCTGTTCTCCGGCATCCCGCTCGACGAGATGACCGTATCGATGACGATGAACGGCGCGGTGCTGCCGATCCTCGCCCTCTACATCGTCGCGGCGGAAGAGCAGGGCGTGCCGCCCGAAAAGCTCGCCGGAACGATCCAGAACGACATCCTTAAGGAGTTCATGGTCCGCAACACTTACATCTATCCCCCCAAGGGATCGATGCGGATCATCTCGGACATCTTCGGCTATACCTCGAAGAACATGCCGAAGTTCAACTCGATCTCGATCTCCGGCTACCACATGCAGGAAGCCGGGGCGACGAACGACCTCGAACTCGCCTACACGCTCGCCGACGGCGTCGAATACATCAAGGCGGGCCTCGCCGCCGGCCTGACCATCGACCAGTTCGCACCGCGCCTGTCGTTCTTCTGGGCGATCGGCACGAACTTCTTCATGGAGATCGCCAAGATGCGGGCTGCGCGCCTGATCTGGGCGAAGCTCGTCAAGCAGTTCGACCCGCAGAAGGAGAAGTCGCTGCCGCTGCGCACGCATTCCCAGACGAGCGGATGGTCGCTGACGGCGCAGGACGTGTTCAACAACGTCACCCGCACCGCCATCGAGGCGATGGCGGCGACGCAGGGCGGCACGCAGTCCCTCCACACCAACGCGCTCGACGAGGCGCTGGCCCTGCCGACCGACTTCTCGGCCCGCATCGCCCGCAACACCCAGCTCTTCCTGCAGCAGGAGAGCGGCACTACGCGGATCATCGACCCGTGGGGCGGCTCCTATTACGTCGAGAAGCTTACCGCCGACATCGCGGCTCGCGCCTGGGAGCACATCAAGGAGGTCGAGGAACTCGGCGGCATGGCTAAGGCCATCGAGGCCGGCATCCCGAAGCTGCGCATCGAGGAGGCCGCGGCCCGCGCCCAGGCCCGGATCGATTCCGGTCGCCAGACCATCGTCGGCATCAACAAGTACAAGCCCGACGACGACATGGCGATCGAGCTGATGCGCGTGGACAACAAGAACGTGCGCACGCTGCAGATCGACAAGCTCAAGCGGCTGCGCTCAGAGCGCAAGCAGGCCGACGTTGACGCGGCGCTGGCCGCGCTGACCAACGCGGTGAACACCAGCGAGAACCTGCTCGAACTCGCGGTCAACGCGGCGCGGGCCAAGGCCACGGTCGGCGAGATCTCCGAGGCGCTGGAGAAGGCCTGGGGCCGTCACCGCGCCGAGATCCGCTCGATCTCGGGCGTCTACAAGCGGGAGGTGGGCGGCATGTCGCCGGCAGTGGAACAGGTGAAGCAACTCGTCGAGGAGTTCGAAGAGAATGACGGGCGCCGCCCGCGTATCCTCGTCGCCAAGATGGGCCAGGACGGGCACGACCGCGGCCAGAAGGTCATTGCCTCCGCCTTTGCCGATCTCGGCTTCGACGTCGACATCGGGCCGCTCTTCGCCACTCCGGACGAGGCCGCGCGCCAGGCGGTGGAGAACGACGTCCACATCATCGGCGTCTCCTCGCTCGCCGCAGGCCATCTCACCCTGGTGCCGGAGTTGAAGACTGCACTGACGGAACAGGGCCGCGAGGACGTGATGATCGTCATCGGCGGCGTGATCCCGCCGGCCGATTACGACGCGCTCTACGCGGCCGGCGCCTCGGCGATCTTCCCGCCCGGCACGGTGATCGCCGAGGCGGCGGTCAAGCTGATGACCGAGCTGAACGACAGGCTGGGCTATGCGAAGCAGCAGGCTGCGGAGTAGTCTTCGAAAGAAGAGCTTGCGCGAATTTTGCTCGGGTGGATTTGAGTTGACTCGATCCGTCCCGGACCGGGCCAGTCTCCCGTGGGGTTCCCTCGTTCACGTCTCAGGCCGAGACTTCGAGGGCGCTTAGCGGATCACAATCTGTCTCTTGGGGCGGCCAGATCCGATGTCCGAAGTCAGCGTCGAGCGCGTCCTCCCGGTGATCCTCTGCGGAGGGTCAGGCACGCGATTGTGGCCGGCCTCCCGCGAGAGCATGCCGAAGCAGTTCTCGCGGCTCGTCGACGCCGAGACCTCGACGTTCCAGGCCACCGCGCTGCGCGTGACGGACGCCTCGGTCTTTGCGAAGCCGATCGTCATCGCCTCGTCGGACGCGCGCTTCATCGTCGCCGAGCAACTGGCTCAGAGCGGCGTCGCCGCCGACATCGTCCTCGAACCCAGCCGGCAGGATTCCGCCGCGGCCGTTGCCGTCGCCGCCCTCTGCGCCGCCAAACGCGATCCCAGCACCGTCTTGCTGATCCTCGCCGCCGACCACGTGATCGGCGACACCGAGGCTTTCCGGGCGGCGGCTCGTGACGCGGCCAGCGGCGCACGCGCCGGCCACGTCATGACGCTCGGCATCCAGCCGACGCGACCGGCGAGCGATTACGGCTATGTTCGTCCAGGTCCGGTTCTGGATGGCCTGTCCGGCCTCCACGCGGTCGAGCGCTTCGTCGAGAAGCCGGACAAGGCCGGCGCCGAGCGGCTGATCGCTGAGGGTGCCCTCTGGAATTCCGGCTACTTCATGTTCCGCGCCGACGTGATGATCGCGGAGCTCGCGGCCCATGTGCCCGACGTGCTCGCCGCGGCCCGTGCCGCGCTGGAGGCGGCCACGAGCGATCTCGACTTCATCCGCCTCGACGCCGCCGCCTTCGCCAAGGCGCCCAAGACCTCGATCGACTACGCGGTCATGGAGCGGACCAGCCGGGCGGGGGTGCTGCCCGTCTCGTTCCCGTGGTCGGATGTCGGCACCTGGGACGCGGTCTGGAAGGTGCTCGACCGAGACTCGCAGGGCAACGCTGTGCGCGGCCGGGTCGAGCTGGTCGGCACCACGAACAGTCTGGTTCACAGCGAGGGCGAGGGCCTGACCACGGTGGTCGGCCTCGACGACGTCGTGGTGGTGGCGACGCCCGACGCCGTGCTTGTTGCTTCGAAGGCCCGCTCGGGCGAGGTCAAGGATCTCGTCGCCACGCTGCGCCAGAAGGCTCACCCCGAGGCGGACGCGCACCGGCGCATGTACCGGCCCTGGGGCTGGTATCAGCGCATCGATATCGGCGAGCGCTTCCAGGTGAAGCGCATCATGGTCACGCCCGGCGGCCGTCTGTCGCTGCAGAAGCACTATCACCGCGCCGAGCACTGGGTTGTGGTCAAGGGCACGGCCGAGGTCACGGTGAACGAGCGTGTCGTGCTCGTGCACGAGAACGAGGCGGTATATCTGCCGATCGGCTCGATGCACCGCCTCACCAACCCCGGCAAGATCCCGCTGGAGCTGATCGAGGTCCAGGTCGGCTCCTACACCGGCGAGGACGACATCATCCGCGTCGAGGATATCTATGGACGGTAGCCGCCGGCTGCCGTCATGAAAGTGTTGCCGGAGCTGAGCCAGGAACACGCCCGGCCTGCGATGTCGTCGCAGGTGTTCCAGACCTCGGGAACGGCCGGCACTCATCCCCATGCAACATCTTCTGAGCGACGCGCCGGCCATGCCCGGTCTTCTCTGGGCCATGCGCTTCGACGAGGGGGGGCGAGGCCATCTCGTCGCGCATGGTGAACCGCTGCCGAATCCCGGCGATTTCGGCGAGTCCTTCGTCTGGCTGCACTTCAACCTGAACCACGCGCGACTCGCCGATCTGATCTCCCAGGAACGGTTCGGTCCGTCGCATCTGGCGACGTCTGCCTTCGGCGCCGATGAGCATCAGCGCATCGCGGTCGAGAATGGCCATATCGGTGGCGTGGTCGCCGACCTCGTCCAAGAATTCTGTCCCGAGGCGAATGCGGATGCCGCGGGGCGTCTGCATTTCGTGATGGGTCCGCGCTTCCTGGTCAGCGGTCGCCGTCATCCCGTCCTGGCGCCGGAGGCGGTTCGCGAGGCCGCGACGGAGGGCAAGAGCATGAGCGCGCCGATCGCGCTGCTCGAGACGCTCGTCAGCCACGTCATCGCCTCGATGGCAGCGACGGGCGCCCGCCTCGTCGACGAGCTCGACGCGATCGAAGATCACATTCTCGAACGCCGCGAACGCACGCGGGGCGAACGTCGCCGTCTCGGTCCGATCCGCCGCGACGCGGTGCGGCTGCACAGACAGCTGCTCGGGCTGCGCGCCGTGTTCCATCGCCTGGAGGCGGCCGACGAGGACGAGAACATCTCGGCCGCAGCCATGAAGACGGCGAGCCGGATCGCCCAGCGCCTCGACGCCCTCGACCGCGACATGGTGATGATCGCGGATCGAAGCCGGCTGATGCAGGACGAGGTCAGCGCCCACCTCGCCGAGGAATCGAACCGGCAGATCTACACGCTCTCGATCCTCACCGCGGTCTTCCTGCCGCCGACCCTGGTCACCGGCTTGTTCGGCATGAACACCAAGGGCCTGCCGCTCTCGGATTTGGAGAACGGCTCCACTATCGCGATCGTCATCGGCGTCATGTCCGCCATCGCGGTGTTCGGCGTGATCCGCGCGCTCGGGATCAAGTCGCCGCGCGACTGAGACGGCCCGCTCCGATCAGTAGTTGATCGTGGTGCGAAGGCCGAAGACGGCGGCGTTGCGAAGCCGGGTGCCCTGCTCGTCTGCGAGGCCGCCACCGGGGCGCATCACGTATTGGAAGTCGGGCTGTACGGTCAGGCCCGGCACGATTTCGGCCTGATAGGTCAGCTCCAGGACCGCCTCGCTGCTGCGGACCGGCCCGGTGCCCTGGCCGAGGAAGATCAGGTCGCGGTCGTAGCCGCGCGCCGCCGAACTGATCTTGGAATAGAGCAGTCCGAGGCCGATCGTGTCGTTCGGGCGATCCGGGAACAGGCCTTTATAGGCGATGCCCGTGTCCAGATAGAAGCTGACCAGGTTGCGGTCCGACGGGGTCGCCGAGACGCGCAGGAACACGCTGGCGCCTTGGTCGTCGTGATCTGGGTCGCGATAGATCGTCTGATCCAGGATCGCGTAGATTCCATCGTCGCCCCGGAAACGGCGGGCGAAGCCGCTGGCCTGGGGATCGGCGAGAAGGCGGCCGCCGACGCTGTCGAAGCGCGGGCTGTCGAATTGTCCGAAATGGTGCCAGCCGCCGAGGGTCGCCGTGCCGGGCAGCCCCTTGGCGTCGTTGGCGATGCTGTAGGCGTAGGCGACCTCGGCGATCACGAGTGCCGGATCGTTCACCCGGAAGCTGGTCCCGCTGGGATTGCGCCGCTGCGGATCGGTGACGTCGCCGAGCGCCGGCACGCCGGCCGAGTCGCCGTTGAAGAGCCCGGCCTGGAACGAGAGGTGCTCGTCCGGCACGTATTTCGCGCGGATCGCCGGGGTCGCCAGGGGATAGATCGGTCCGCCGCTCGGCAGCACGACGGCTCCGATATTCGGCCAGCCGAACCCGGCATTCAGAAACACCACCGCCGACTGGGCGATGGCGAACTCGGTGTCGGCCGAGATCTGGCCGACCTTCAGCGATAGCTTGTCGTCGAACAAGCGCTGCTCGACCCAGAGCTCGAACAGCCGTGTCGCCGACAGCGCCTCGATGCCGCTCACCGTCGTTAGGTTGTCGACGAATTTTCGGCTCAGGCCGTGGCCGTTGATCTGGAAGAAGTCGGTGTGGAAGCGGGCGCCGCTCCAGCCCGCCAGCTTGTCGAGGTCGACGTCGAGCGAGGTGTCGAGGCGCCCGCCATAGGTCGCGCCGCGGCGCAGGCCGCCGCGCACGTCGGCAAGCCCCTCGCCGATATAGGTGACGACGTAGGTGATCCCGCGTTCGGCGAGGTAGGCGCGATATCCGAACGGATCGCCGTAGGGTCCGAGCGACGACTGGATCGAGCCGCCGTTGGTGACGGAGACCTGATCCGAGGTGCGCGATTGGGCGACCGCGGTCTGCGGATCGCCGCCGGCGCCGGTCAGGGGCAGCTGCGATTGCTGCGCCTGCACCGGGCTGCCGCCCCAGAGGGCGCCCGCCATCGCGATGGCGGCTGCGGCGTGCCGCAGCCGTTCGGGCAGGCGCCGGCGGGCCATGGCCGACGCGTCGGCCGGATCAGAACTTGGCCGGAACGTACAGCTCCGGCGCGACCGGGTGGCGGATATAGTCGTCGTGGCGGACGCGGTCAGGCAGGTTCACCGGGGGATGCGGAACCTCGCCGTAGGGGATCTGCTCCAGCAGGTGGCTGATGCAGTTCAGGCGGGCGCGCTTCTTGTCCACCGCCTCGACAACCCACCAGGGCGCCTCGGGAATGTGGGTGCGGGCCAACATCTCTTCCTTGGCGCGAGTATAATCCTCCCAGCGGCTGCGCGACTCGACGTCCATCGGGCTGAGCTTCCACTGCTTCAGCGGGTCGTGGATGCGCATCTGGAAGCGGAATTCCTGCTCCTCGTCGGTGATCGAGAACCAGTACTTCACCAGGATGATGCCCGAGCGCACGAGCATGCGCTCGAATTCCGGCACGGAGCGGAAGAACTCCTCCACGTCGTTCTCGGTGCAGAAGCCCATCACCCGCTCGACGCCGGAGCGGTTGTACCAGGAGCGATCGAACAGCACGATCTCGCCGGCCGCCGGCAGATGGGCGACGTAGCGCTGGAAGTACCATTGCGTGCGCTCGCGCTCGCTCGGCGCGGGCAGCGCCGCCACGCGGCAGATCCGCGGGTTGAGGCGCTGGGTGATGCGCTTGATCGCGCCGCCCTTGCCGGCCGAGTCGCGGCCCTCGAACAGCACCACGACCCGCAGGTTCTGGCTCTTCACCCAATCCTGCAGGCGCACGAGCTCGTGCTGCAGGCGGAGCAGCTCGCGGAAATAGACCTTGCGGTCGAGCCCCCTGGCCTTCCGCTCGGCGGCGCCCTCTTCGAGGCTCTCGAGGCGGTCGTCCTCGAGCTCCAGCTCGAACTCCTCGTCGTAGCTGTCCGCCAGCTCGCGGCGGATGGCCTCGATGGTGGCTGCGTTGTCGGTCATCTCGGCTGTTCCAGGTTATGGTGTTCCGACCGGGATTAGACCGCCGTTCGTGACAGTTCCGAGAAGGCTGTGGTCCTGGACGCGGTTTCCCCACCTTGCATCCACGGCTCGCGCGCGATGCAGCCGCGCCACGCCCCGTCGCCATCTCGTCCGCGGACGGCCTCGTCGCTTGACGGCGATGGCGCCCCTCCCAAGGTTAGCGCACCTCACGCTCCGCGAGCCCCCATGGCGCTGTTCGCCCGACTGATCTCCTACGCCACGGCGGCCTTCGGCTCCGACAAGCCCGTACGCCAGGATGCGGAAACGGCCGCCCAGGCCGACGAGCATCTCGCGGCCACGGCCCTGCTGGTGCACGTCGCGCGGGCCGACGGCGTGCTCGATCCGGCCGAGGCCGAGCGGCTGACCCGGCTCGTGCGCTCGCGCTTCGCCGCGACGGAGTCCGAGGCGACGGCGCTGATCGCCCGCGCCGCCGCGTTCGACGCGGAGACCCGCGACATGGCGAGCCTCGTCGAGCTGATCGGGGAGGGCGACAACGAGGAGCGCGAGCGCATCCTGGCCATGGCCTGGTCGGTCGCGGGAGCGGATGGCGACGTACACGAGTTCGAGGAAGCCCTGGTCTGGCGCCTCGGCAAGCTGCTCGGCCTCGACGAGACCGCCATCGGCCGTGCCCGCGAAGGCGCCCGCATGGCGGCCGAGGCCACGGCGGAGCTGGCGCAAGCGGGCCGCACGGGACGGTGACCGATCTCGAGCGGAGCCTCTTCCCACTGTGATCGTCAGCCTCGCCCTCATCCTCATCGCCCAGCTCCTCGGCGAGGTCGCGGCGCATGCGAGCGGCGCGCCGGTGCCCGGGCCGGTGATCGGGGCCGCGCTGATGTTCGGCTTCCTGCTGATCCGGGACCGGTATCGCCGGGCTGCCGAGACGGTCCTGCCCCGCCCCCTCGTCGAGGGTGGGCTGGAATCCACCGCGAAGGGCTTGCTCGCCCATCTCTCGCTGATGTTCGTGCCGGCGGGCGTCGGCATCGTCGGCCGCCTCGACGTGCTGGCGGCGAACGGGCTCGCGCTCGCCGTTGTCCTGCTCGTCTCCGTAGTGCTGACCCTGTCGGCGACGGCGCTTACCTTCGCGGCAGTCTCGCGCCTCGTGCGACCGCCGGAGGAGCGTCCGTGAGCGGCGATTTCGCCCTCTGGGTCTATCTCTCGCGCACGCCGCTCCTGTGGCTGACCGTGACGCTCGTCGCCTACACGGTCGCGGACCGGTTCTCCGAGGCCACCGGGCGGCACCCGCTCGCCAACCCGGTGCTGCACGCGATCTGGCTGACCGGTCTCGTCCTGAAGCTGACCGGCACGCCCTATGAAACCTACTTCCAGGGTGCCCAGTTCGTGCACTTCCTGCTTGGTCCGGCGACGGTGGCCCTGGCCCTGCCGCTCTATGAACGCAGGGCCGTCGTGAAGCGCGCGCTGCTGCCGATGCTCGCGGCCCTCGTCGTTGGCTGCGTCACGGCTCTCACGAGCGCGATCGTGCTCGGGAGGGCGCTCGGGTTGAGTCACGAGATCGTCGTGGCGATCGCACCGAAATCGGTGACGACGGGCGTCGCCATGGGCATCGTGGAGACGCTGGGCGGCGATCCGACCCTAGCCGCCGTGCTGGTCATGCTCACCGGCGCGGCGGGGGCGATCATCGTCACGCCCCTTTTCAACGTCCTGCGCATCCGGGACCTGCGCGCCCGCGGCTTCGCGGCGGGCCTCGCCGCCCACGGCCTGGGCACCGCGCGCGCCTTCCAAGTCAGCGAGACCGCCGGCACCTTCGCCGGCATCGCCATGGGGCTGAACGCGTTTCTCACGGCGATGCTCGTGCCGGTGGCGCTTGGGCTGATCAGGTAGTCCCTGCTTCGGCAGCCCCATTCATTATTCCGCCTCGCGCAGCAATGAACTGCCGAGATCGGGCATTATCATCGACAAGGTCCCAGAGCACTCTGTCGTCACGGCCCGGGGACATCCCGGCCAAGACAGCCAGGGATCAAACCGATGAAACTCCATGTCCATCCCCTCTCCGGCCACTCGCACCGGGCTCGCCTGTTCCTTTCGCTGCTCGGTGTTCCGCACGAACTGGTCGAGGTCGACCTCATGGCCGGCGCGCATAAGACGCCCGAATTCCTCGCGTTGAACCCCTTCGGCCAGGTGCCGGTACTCGAGGATGACGGCGTCGTCGTCTCCGATTCCAACGCGATCCTCGTCTATATCGCTCGCAAGCTCGGACAGTCCGATTGGCTGCCGTCGGATGCGCAGGGCGAGGCTGCCGTGCAGCGTTGGCTGTCGGTCGCCGCCGGCGAGCTGGCCTATGGCCCGGCCGCGGCCCGTCTCGTCACCGTCTTCGGTGCGAAGTTCAGCCCAGAGGAAGTGATCGGCCGGGCCCACACCCTGCTGGGGCGCCTCGAAGCGCATCTCGGCAGCCGCAACTGGCTCGTCGGCGAGCGCCCGACCATCGCCGACGTGGCGATCTACGGCTACGTGGCCCGCGCTCCCGAGGGCAATGTCGATCTCTCGGGCTACCCGAAGGTGACGGCCTTCCTGCGCCGGGTCGAGGCGCTGCCTGGCTTCGTCTCCTTCGTCGAGACCCCCGCCGGCCTCTCGGCCGCAGCGTGACATGAAGCTCAGGGCGCGCCGGGTGGCGCGCCCTGTCTCACCCGATCGGAGGACACGGCCATGAGCTACGTGACGACGATGAGCAAGCTGGCCACCTGGCATGCCGGGGAGAAGGCCATCCAGGAGAAGGCCGGCGTCGCCGAACGGATGGAGCAGGTCGGTCAGCGCGTGGTCCGGGACTACCTGCCGGACCAGCATCGCGACTTCTTCGAGCACATCCCCTTCATCATCCTCGGCAGCGTCGATCGCCAGGGCGATCCTTGGGCGACGATCCTGCCGGGAAGGCCAGGCTTCATCGCGTCCCCCGACGCGCACATCCTCGAGATCGGCGCACGGGGTGACGCGAGCGATCCGGCTACCGAAGGCATGGCGGAAGGCAATGCCATCGGCTTGCTCGGGATCGAGCTGAACACCCGACGCCGCAACCGCGTGAACGGTATCGTCCGCGCCGAGACCGGCGACGGCTTCCGCTTCGACGTCGATCAGAGCTTCGGAAACTGCCCACAATACATCCAACTGCGCGACCTCGATTATGTCCGCGACCCGAGCGAGCCCTTCGCCGGCCTCGTCGAGGAGAGCGTCGCGCTCGACCCATCCGCCCGCGAAATGATCGCTGCTGCCGACACCTTGTTCGTTGCCTCCTTTGCGGAGCGCGACGACCGGCGGCAGGTCGACGTCTCGCATCGCGGCGGCAAGACCGGGTTCGTGCGCATCGCCGAGGACGGCACGCTCACCATTCCCGATTTTGCTGGCAATCTGTTCTTCGCGACGCTCGGCAACATCCTGCTGAACGGCAAGGCCGGCCTCGTCTTCGCCGATTTCGAGACGGGCGACCTGCTGCAGATGACGGGCGAGGCCGAGGTCATCCTCGACTCGCCCGAGATCGCCGCCTTCCAGGGGGCTGAGCGCCTGTGGAGCTTCCGCCCCCGCCGCATCGTGCGGCGGCGTGGCGCGCTGCCCCTGCGCTGGTCGTTCCGCAAAGACGCCTGGTCGCCGAACGCCCTGATGACCGGCGATTGGCAGCAGGCCGCCGACCGCCTCCGTGCGGCCGAACTGGCGACGCGCTGGCGCCCGATGAAGGTGGCGCGGATCGTCGACGAGAGTCAGGCGATCCGCTCGTTCCACCTGGTGCCGGACGATGGCGCCGGGCTGCTCCCGCATAAGGCGGGGCAGCACCTGCCGATCCGCGTCACGCTGCCGGGATCGGAGAAGCCGGTCATCCGCACCTACACCCTGTCGGTCGCGCCGTCAGATGCGGTCTACCGCATCAGCGTGAAGCGGGACGGCGTGGTCTCGCGGCACCTGCACGACACCCTGCGCGTCGGCGACATCATCGAAGCGCGAGCGCCGAACGGCGTGTTCACGATCGATGCGCGCGAGAAGCGCCCGGCCGTGCTGCTCGCCGGCGGCATCGGCATCACGCCGATGCTCGCGATGCTGCGCCATGTCGTCTACGAGGGCCTGCGCACCCGCGGCATCCGTCCGACCGTCCTGTTCTACGCGGCCCACTCGAAGAGCGAGCGCCCGTTCGACCGGGAGCTCGAGGCCATCGTCAAGGCCGCGCAAAGGGGCGTGCGGGTCGTTCGCGTGCTGAGCGATCCGGAGGGCGCCGAGGAGGGCGTCGACTACGATGTCGCCGGTCGGATCGACATGGCGATGCTCGGCCGCTTCCTGCCGTTCTCCGATTACGACTTCTACCTCTGCGGACCGCCGCTGTTCACGCAGGCGCTCTACAACGGCCTTCGCGGGCTGAACATCGCGGACGAGCGCATCCATGCGGAGGCGTTCGGGCCCTCGTCGCTGGTCCGGACCCTGCCGGTGGCGGCGCCCGTGTCGTCCTGGCCGCCGCCCTCGACCAAGCCGGTGCCGGTGGCGTTCATGGACTCGACGAAGGAGGCTCGCTGGACGCCTGAATCCGGGTCCCTGCTCGACCTCGCCGAGGCGCGCGGACTCAGCCCGGAATTCAGCTGCCGGACGGGCTCCTGCGGCACCTGCAAGACCCGGCTGCTGGCCGGAAAGGTCACCTATCTGCGGGAGCCGACGGCTCCCCTGGAGGAGGGTGAGGTGCTGATCTGCTCGGCTGCGCCGGCCGAGGGCGAGGACCGCATTCAACTCGCCCTCTGACATCGTCAAATCGCGGAAAAACGAGGTTTTTCGCGATTGCCCTCGGTCTCTCGAGAGGAGCCGACGTCTCGAACGGGGATGAGATCATGCACCGTCTTTCGATTCCCTTCGGCCTGCAGCACGGCCCCTCCCGGTGGTTCCTGCAGGCATTCCACAGGCATCGCGACCGGGTGCCGGAGGCGATCCGCGGCCTCCACGCCTCCGTCGGAATTCCACCCGTCTGCGGCGCGGTCGCCCTGAGTGACATGGCCGCGGTCCATGCGGCCGGCTTCGGCGACGCCGAGATCGTCGAGGCCATCGCGCGCGACAGGCGAGCCGGCGTGATTGTCCCCGTCCCCGGCCGGTAGGCGACCTGACTCCACAGCCACGAAGCCGCCGATCGGAAATCCCACCATGTCCTCCTTCACGCTCGACGAGCGCGTGCGCCTGTCGATCGCTCTCGGTCTCACGGCGGGTTACGGCGATCCGGCGCTGCACCGCCGACAGGAGAAAGCGGCCTGCCGGCTCGGCATGACCGGGGCCGAGATCGACGCCGCCCGGCATGGCCGCAGCTTCGACATGCGGACCTCCGCAGCCCTGGCCCTCGCGCTGGCTTCGGCCTCTGGCGACCGGGACCGCGTGCGGATCGAGCGCGCCCGCGCCCGACGGTTCGGCATCGCCGAGGCCGTCTGCGACGAGATCGAGGAGTTGGCCGCTCGGGCGTGATCCACTGCCTTAGCGGCGAGAGCCGCGTGTTCGCGCCTTGCCGATTGGCTGTTCCATCCCGGATGATAGAAGCTGTCGGAGGGCGCGGCTGCGCGCTCCAAGTCTCGTCCGGGAGCGAACGACAGTCGATGGACCGCTGGCATGCCATGCGCATCTTCGCGAAGGTCGCCGAGACGATGAGTTTCGCCGAGACCGCGCGCCAGATGCACATGAGCGCTCCGGCCGTGACCCGTGCCATCGCGGCGCTGGAGGAAACCATCGGCGCGCGCCTGTTTGTGCGCACCACGCGTTCGGTGAAGCTCACCGAGGCTGGCGGGCGCTACGTCGAGGATTGCCGGCGCATCCTCGCAGACATCGCCGAGGCGGAGGCTGCCGCTGCCGGCTCCTACGCGACTCCGTCCGGGACGCTCTCCCTCACCGCGCCGCTCCTGTTCGGGCATATGTACGTCCTGCCCGTCGTCACCGAATACCTCGACAGCTACGCGACCATGGCGGCGCAGACACTGTTCGTGGACCGCTCCGTGAACATCGTCGAGGAGGGCATCGACGTCGCCATCCGCATCGGGAACCTCGCGGATTCCGGCTTCACCGCGGTCAAGGTCGGCGCGGTGCGCCGGGTCGTCTGCGGGTCGCCGGCCTATTTCGAGACGCACGGCGTTCCCGAGACCCCGGCCGATCTGAGGAACCACCGCATCGCGGCGCCGACCAGCGCCTGGGCTTCGCCGGAATGGCGCTTCGGGCGGGATCAGCGGGTGACGATCGGCGCCGTCCTCCAGTGCAACACCAACGAGGCCGCGATCTCTGCCGTGTCGGCGGGCTGGGGTCTGACGAGGGTGCTGCACTATCAGATCGGGCCGGCCCTGCTCGATGGACGCCTGCAGATCGTGCTCGGCGATTACGAGGAGCCGCCCCTACCGATCCACGTCATCTACGCCGAGGGGCGCCAAGCTCCGGCCAAGGTCAGGGCCTTCGTCGATCTCGCCGTGGCCCGGCTTCGCGCCAACCGGTTCCTGAATTGAGGGCAGGAGGAGCGAACCGTCAGCCGGCGCCGAGCCCGTCGGTCTCGACGGTGGCAAGCCACAGGACGTGGCGGCGGCCGCTATCGACGTTCGAGCGGATGCGGATCTCCTCGACGGAGAAGCCGACCCTCTTCAGGCGCGCCTTGAACTTGCGGTCGGGGTGGCCGGACCAGACCGCCAGGATGCCGCCCGAGCGCAGGGCCCAGCGCGCGCGCTTCAGGCCCCACTCGTCGTAGAGGCGGCTGTTTTGCCTCCGGGTGGCGCCCTCGGGACCGTTGTCGACGTCGAGCAGGATCGCGTCGTAGGCGGCCGGCGTCTCCTGGATGATCCGGTTGACGTCCTCGAGCCGCAGCGCGACTCGCGGATCGTCGAGCGCTCCCTCGAAAAGATGCGCGAGGGGGCCGCGCGCCCAGGTGGCGACGGCAGGGACGAGTTCGGAGACGACGACGTTGGCCTGCGGGCCGAGACCGTCCAGAGCGGCGCGCAGCGTGAAACCCATGCCGAGCCCCCCGATGAGCATGCGGGCGGCCGGACGGTCGCGCAGGCGCTCGCAGGCCAGGGTCGCCAGCGCCCGCTCGGAGGCGCAGAGGAGGTCGCTCATCAGCTCGACTTTGCCCACCATGATGGTGAAGCCGTCGCTGCGCTGCATCAGCCGCATCGTCTCGGGGGTGCCGGGCACCGCGCCGACATCACGTTGGATCCAGTCGTTCACGGCGGATGGCTTTGCTGTGGGTGAGAAGAGGATGACGGCCGGCGCTTAGCAGACACGACACCGGACGGGGTAGGCGCCGATCACGGACGGGGCTATGCAGGCGCCCGAAGCGAGGCCCGTTGGTCTCGTCGTTTCGGGCATTCCGCATCGCCGGCCTCGCCAAAGATGGCCGCGATCGATCAAAAGAGTCTCCTCCCATGGCCAAGCGCGTGAAGTCGAAGCCGCAGGAGCGCGGGTTCGTTCTGTTCGACGTGGTGTTCGAGGATGGCAGCCTCGCCTCGAACCGCCGCATCCCGATGGAAATCCTCGGAGGCCTCGACGGCGACGAGCCCGCTCGGACGATGATCGAGGAGCAGGAGGCCGAGATCGCCGAAAAGGCGAGCCGTCCGCCACGCGTGATCCAGACGCTGGGCCGTACACCCACGCGCCGCCTCGAGGTGAAGGTCGACTGAGTGGCCTTTGTGCTGGGCTGCTACCCCAGGGCCCGCAATTTCCCGACCGGTTGAGCAGCGCGATCGCAGCTTCGATGCCGCGGGCTACGCGAACCGATGAAACGGGTCAGCGCGGCCGGTTCGGTGGACGGACCCAGAATGGCTGGGCGCACGCCGATCGATCGGATCACGGACGACTGGAGCATTGGGAAATGCGAGCGGCCCGCGGCTCGTACCCAACACGCCGGTCGGAGCGTCGGCCTGCAGCCGCCCTCTGGGGTGCCGCTGCTCGCTCAAGCGGCGAGCGCGCGATCGAGTGCCTGGACGAACCGCGGCTCGACCTTGGTGCTCATTCCGTGAAGAACGGCGATGGCCTCCTGCGGCTCCATGGCCGGCTTGTAGGAGCGCCGTTCCGTGAGAGCGGAGTAGATGTCGCAGATCGTCAGAAGCCGGACGATGTCGCTGATGGCGTCCCCCGACAAACCGTCCGGATATCCGCTCCCATCCAGAAGTTCGTGATGATGCCGGACGGCGTCCAGCATCGCCGAATCCGCGTTGCTGCTGGCCTTAAGAATATCGTAGCCGAGCGTCGTATGCGCCCGCATGATCACCAGTTCTTCCGGGTTCAGCGAGCCCTTCTTCAACAGGAGCTCGCGAGGAACCTGTGACTTTCCGAGATCATGGACGAGGGCGGCCCGAACCAGTCGTCTTCTCTGAAAATCCGGGAAGCCGATGTGATTTGCGAACTGGGCCGAGAGGCCGGCGACGCGCAAGCTATGCTGATAGGTCGCCTTGTCGTGCGCCTCGATCGTGTTGAGCCATCGGGCCAATCCGCCATCCTTCAGCGCGGTGAGGATGGGGTCGACCGAGTCGTCGACGGCTTTGAGATCGATCCGCCCCCTGGTCCCGGCCGAGTGGAACAGATGCGAGACCGCGGCCGCCGCCTGCTCCGCGCACCGGCGCGTGGACGCATTGAGAATGCCGTCGTCCGGGTCGATCAGGTTCTGAACGGCGGCCACGATGACGTGCGGCTCGGTGTAGAACGGGATGCAGGCGTCGAGCCCGAGAGCCATCGCCGTTCGCAGTGCCTTGCTCGAGCTTCTGTAGGCGATGCCGAGGATGTTCGCGGTGATGTCCGGTCGATCGCCGAGCGCCTTGAGGCAGCGGCCGACCGAGAGCTCTGTGAAGTCGCAATCCACGACGACGGCCGCCACGGGTGTCTGCGCGCTCCATTCGACCGTCGGTCCGACGACCTCGCATGGTGTGACGCATCGCAGCGCCTCGATGAGGGGTCTGCTTCGCTTCCCGTTATCGGTGATCAGCAGAACAGCCATGTAAAATCAGCCGCACCGTACGGGCTCGAAGTGAATCTTCGGTCGTTTTCCATCCCAGAAAATAAGTTTCCACAAAACCGATACTGTTCGGTTTACTGCGATAGTTAACGAACTGATTTCTCGATCATCTCACCGAGGGCGCGAGGTGGTTCGTCGTGCGGACGATGACGGGCGCCGTCGACTAACCCAGCGCCTCGCGGAAGGCGCGCAGGTTGGAGCGCATCATCTCGAGATAACCCGGTGCCGGCCCGTCTGCCGCGCTCAGCGCGTCCGAATAGACCCGCCCGCCGACCCTGGCGCCGCTCTCGCGGGCAATCTGCTGCATCAGGCGCGGATCGGCGATGGTTTCCAGGAAGACCGCCGGGATCTTCTGCTTGCGGATCTGCCGGATGATGCGGGCGACGTCCCGCGGCCCGGCCTCGCTGTCGGTCGAGAGGCCCTGCGGCGCGACGAACCGTAGGCCATAGGCCTGCGTGTAATAGCCGAAGGAATCGTGCGTGGTGATGATCCGCCGGCGTGCTTCGGGAATTTCGGCGATCGTCGTGCGAATCTCGGCTTCGAGCGCGTCGAGTTTTTCGGTGTAGGCCCTGGCATTCTCGGCATAGGCCGCGGCGTGGGCCGCATCGATCCGCGAGAGGCCGTCGCGGATCGCGGCGACGTAAAGCTTGGCGTTTGCCACGCTCTGCCAGGCATGCGGATCGTCGTGGTTGTCCGCGACATCGCCGTGATCATGGTCGGCGTGATCACGCGAGCCGGCGATGGTTTTCGCCCCGCTCGACGCGACGATCACCGGCGCCTTGGTGCCGGAGGCGCGGATCAGCCGCTCCATCCAGCCCTCGAAGCCGAGGCCGTTGACGAAGATGATGTCGGCGCCGGCGAGCCGGCGCGCATCGTCCGGAGACGGGCTGAAACTGTGCGCGTCAGCATCCGGCCCGACGAGGTTGGTGACGGCTACGCGGTCTCCCCCGACCTGGCGCACGAGGTCGCCGAGGATCGAAAAGGTCGCCACCGCCTTGATCCGCTCCTCGGCCGAGGCCGCAGCCGGTGAGAGCACGGCCAGGATCAGCAGCAGCCATGCCGCCGCTCGCCGAAGTCCCCAAACCCGATTGCCCGTCATCGATCCCGTCCGACTCTCACCGATCCGGGTCAGATAATGTAACATTATCACATTGCCAATCGCGTCAGGTGTTGCGCAACGTGACGAAACCGCAATCTGCCGGACATACGCCGGATACACTGGCTTGGGCATTCTGTTGGCCTGGGGTGTGTTCGTTCGTTGATCGAGGTTCCGCCATGTCCAAACGTGTGATCGTTGCGGTGATGCTGGCCGGGCTGGCCGGTGCAGGCGCCATCGCCTCGGCGAGCGCCGAGGGGCGTCACGGCTGGGACGGCCCCGGCCATCGGCACGGCCGCTGGAGCGCGCTGACCCCCGAGGACCGTGCGGCCTTCGCCGATGCGCGCATCGCTGCGCTCCATGCCGGCATGAAGCTCAATGCCGACCAGGACAAGCTCTGGCCGCCGGTCGAGGCCGCCATGCGCGAAATGTTCAAACAGCGGCAGGCCCGGATGCAGGCCTGGCGCGAGCGCGGCGAGAAGCCCCAGGACGCACCGACCCGCCTGCGCGCCATGGCCGATGCGGCAACCGCCCGCGGTGAGGCCCTGCGCAAGCTCGCCGACGCCACCGGGCCGCTCTATGCCACCCTCGACGAGGGCCAGAAGCGACGCGCCGCGATCCTCGCGCATCCGCTACGTGGGCGCGGTGGCCATGAGGGCGGCCATGGCGGCTGGCGCCATCATGACGGCGACCGGGACGGTCCGGGCGAGAAGCGCGACGACTGATCGTTTCGCGGGTTTCGCTTGATCCCGGGGGACGGCGGCGGCAAACACCGCTGTCCCTTCGACGGGGGCGGATCACGGAAAACGCGAAACGCATGGCGCGGCGCCCGCTCCTGAGAGGCGACACTCTCCCCCTTCTCGGACGGCTCTGGCGCGAGTGGATGGCGCCGCATCGGGCGACGCTTGCTGCGGTGCTCGTGCTGATCGCCATCGTCGGAGCCGCGACCGGGCTCTACCCGACGCTGATCAAGGCGGCTTTCGACGCCTTCGACGCCAAGGACCAGCGTGCTCTGATCTATGGGCCCTTCGTCGTCATCGCCGTGACGGCCGTGCGAGGCTTCGCGCTGTACGGCCAGACCGTGCTCACGAACCGTGTCGTCACCCAGGTCGAGGCCGACATGCAGGCGGCGCTCTACGCGCACCTGATCGAGGCCGACATGGCCCAGCTCGGCCGGGAGAGCGCCGCCTCGTTCACGCAGCGCTTCACCACCGATTTTGCCTTCATCAAGGAGGCGCTGACCCGCATCTCCACCGTGATGCTGCGCGACCTCGCCATGCTGATCGCGCTGGTGGGCGCCCTGCTCTGGATCGACCCGATCATGACACTCGCGGCCGGCGTGACGGCGCCGTTCGTCGCCGGGCCGATCGGCCGGGTCGGCAAGAAGCTGCGCCGCGTCTCCACCAACACGCAGGAGCAGATGGGCCTGATGGCGAGCCTGATCAGCGAGAGCCTGCAGGGTGCGCGCGTCGCCAAAACCTACGCCCTCGAAGGCTATCTCAAGGGCCGCGCCGCGGACGCCCTGCAGCATGTGCGCCGGCTCAAGATGAAGGCGGCCAACACCCGCGGCCGGCTCGACCCGCTGCTCGAGGTCGGCGGCGGTTTCGCGGTCGCCGCGGTGCTGGTGCTGGTCGGGCAGCGGGTGATGTCGGGCGAGAAGACGGTCGGAGATTTCACGGGTTTCGTCGCCGCCCTGCTGCTCGCCTCGCAGCCGGCACGCGCGCTCGGCACGCTCAACGCCATCCTGCAGGAGGCCTCCGCCGCCCTGACCCGGTACTACGCGCTGCTCGACGAGCCCGCGACGATCCGCGAGCCGGCCGATTCCGTACCGTTGCAGGTCACGAAGGGCGAGATCCGCTTCGAGGACCTGCATTTCCGCTACCGCGAGGACGCGCCGGCCATCGAGGGGATCGACTTGACGGTGCCGCCCGGGACCACCACGGCGCTGGTCGGCCGCTCGGGCTCGGGCAAGTCATCGCTGCTCAACCTCGTGCCGCGCCTCTACGACGTCACGCAAGGCCGCGTGCTGATCGATGGCCAGGACATCCGCAGCGTGACCCTCGCCTCGCTGCGAGAGGCCGTCGCCGTGGTCTCGCAGGACGTGGTGCTGTTCGACGACACCATCGCGGCCAACATCGCCTTCGGCCGCCCCGGCGCGAGCCGGGCCGAGATCGAGGCCGCCGCCGAGGCCGCCGCGGCGCACGGCTTCATCTCGCGGCTCGCCGAGGGCTACGATTTTCACGTTGGGCCGGCTGGCGGCCGGCTCTCGGGCGGCGAGCGCCAGCGCGTGTCGCTTGCCCGCGCTTTCCTGAAGGACGCGCCGATCCTGCTGCTCGACGAGGCGACGAGTGCCCTCGATTCCGAGTCGGAGCGGCTCGTCCAGGCCGCCCTGGAGCGGCTGATGACGGGGCGCACCACGCTGGTGATCGCCCATCGCCTGTCTACGGTGCGTGATGCCGGCCTGATCGCGGTGCTCGATTCCGGACGGGTGATCGAGACGGGAACCCACGACACCCTGGTCGCGGCGGGCGGGGCCTATGCGCGTCTCCATCGCCTGCAGCTCGCGGACCCGTCGGAGCCTCAGGCCGTGCTCGCCGAACAGTAGGGCAGCGCGCGTTCAGCCCATGGACGAAGCCATCTCGCGCGCAATGTTCCCTTCGGGAGCGTGGCAGCGCGGGAGAGCCCGATGGCCGGCGAGATCTTCGGCAAGACCAAGGGCGGCGAGATCGTCAGCCGGCTGACGCTGGAGCGCGGCAATTTTCGCGTTCAGGTACTCGATTACGGCGGCATCCTCACGACGATCGAGACGCCGGACCGCGAGGGCCGCCTCGCCAACGTCGTGCTCGGGCTCGATTCCGTCGAGGGCTACGAGACGGTGAGCCCGCATTTCGGGGCGCTGGCCGGGCGCTATGCCAACCGCATCGCCAGGGGCCGCTTTGCCCTCGACGGGACGACCTATGAGCTGCCGATCAACAACCCGCCCAACACCCTGCATGGCGGCATCAACGGCTTCGCCAAGCGGCTCTTCCGGATCGAGGCCGCGGATGCCGGGCGCGTCGTGTTGATGCGGCGCAGTCCAGACGGCGAGGAGGGCTTTCCGGGCAATCTCGACCTCG
Source organism: Methylobacterium brachythecii (assembly GCF_014196345.1). Lineage (GTDB taxonomy): Bacteria > Pseudomonadota > Alphaproteobacteria > Rhizobiales > Beijerinckiaceae > Methylobacterium > Methylobacterium brachythecii. Next base: position 738,044 of record NZ_JACIDN010000001.1, read on the forward strand.
AAGTGGTCTACAGCCTGCCCGAGGACGGCGTGCTGCGCATCGACTACCGTGCCTTCACGGACAAGCCGACCGTCCTGAACCTGACCAATCACAGCTACTTCAACCTCGCCGGCGAGGGGTCGGGCGACGTGATGGGCCATGTCGTCGAGATCGCGGCCGATGCCTACACGCCGACCGATGCGGGTCAGATCCCCACCGGCGAGATCCGCTCGGTGGAGGGCACGCCCTTCGATTTCCGGAAACCCACGGCGATCGGCGAGCGCATCCGCCAGGAGGACCCGCAGATCGTGCTCGCCAAGGGCTACGACCACAACTTCGTCCTGCGCAACGCCGGCGGCGGCCTGCGCCCCGCCGCCTCCTGCCACGATCCCGCGAGCGGTCGCCGGCTCGACATCGCCACGACCCAGCCGGCCGTGCAGCTTTACACGGGCAACAACCTCGACGGCACGCTGGTCGGCCCGTCGAAGCGCACCTACCGCTCCGGCGACGGCATCTGCTTCGAGACGCAGGGTTTTCCAGACGCGCCGAACCACCTGGATTTTCCCTCGACCGTGCTGCGGCCGGGGGCGCCGTTTGTCTCCACCACGACCTATCGATTCTCGGTGGCATAAGCCGGGCTTTGCCATGCTCGAAACGGCTTGACGATCAGCTCAAGCCAGTCTCTAATTTCTGTCATGACAGAAATAACGGACCAGCAAAAGAAGCTTCCGACCGCGGTCGAGGGCTTCGTCATGCATTGGGGCAACCTGGGCAGCCAATGGGGTGTGAACCGCTCCGTCGCGCAGATCCATGCCCTGCTCTACCTCTCCGAGAAGCCCATCACGGCGGAGGAGATTGCCGACACGCTCGGCATCGCCCGCTCCAACGTGTCGAACTCGCTGCGCGAGCTGACCGGTTGGAACCTGATCCGGCGCGTCCCGGTCTTCGGCGACCGACGCGATCATTTCGTGGCCGAGACCGACCTCTGGGAGATGGCGACGCGGATCGCCGCCGGGCGCAAGGAGCGCGAGATCGATCCGGCCATCGCGGCTTTGCGAGCCTGCGCGGTCCAGGCCGAAGACGATCCCGCGGTCGGTCAGGTAGCGCGGCGGCGGCTGACCGCGATGCTCGATTTCACGCAGACGATGGAGGGCTGGTACGCGCAGATGCTGCACGTTCCGCACGGGACGCTCGCCAAGCTGATCAAGCTCGGCAGCCGCATCGTCCGCTTCCTGCCCACGAAGCCGGAGGGGTGAGCCGATGTCAGCCCTCGCACGCTGTCTTCCGACGCGCGCCGATCCCGCGCTGGCCACGACGGATCTGCTCGATCTGCGCTTCCGCGCGCTGATCCCGGAGGCGCAATGGGCCTCGCTGCCCGAGGCCGTGCGCCGCCGCTTCTCGAAGCGACTGCCGCAAGGGGCCAGCGCCGTCTATGCCGGGCAGGTCGTCTCGACGCGGATGAATTGGGCCGGTTGGCTGCTCGCCCAGGCCACCCGCTTCATCGGTGCGCCGCTGCCGCTCTCGCGGGCGGCCGGCATGGCGAGCGTCGTCTCGGTCACCGAAGACCCACAGGGCGGCGGCCAGATCTGGACACGGCTCTATGCCCGGCCGAGCGGCTTCCCGCAGATGATCCACTCGGCCAAACGCTTCGCAGGGCCGACTGGGCTCGAAGAGCACATCGGCGCGGGGATCGGCATGAGTCTGAGCGTCGGCGTCGATGATGGAGCGCTGGTGTTTCGCAGCCGCGGCTATTTTTTCGACGTGTGCGGTCTGCGGCTGACGCTGCCGGCGTGGTTGTCGCCGGGCGCACTCAGCGTCAGCCATGCGGCGATGACGGACGACGCCTTCCGCTTCGTCCTCGACCTGCGTCACCCGCTGCTCGGGTTGCTGATCCGGCAGGAGGCGGAGTTTCGGGACAGCGTGGCGGTGAAATCAGGGCTCTGACGTCACTGCGAGGTGGAGCCGAAGCAATCCAGGGCTACACCCGTAAACGTCAGCCTGTTGGTCCTGGCTTGCTTCGCTGCGCTCGCAATGACGGAGATGAAGCTCAGCCGCCGAGATGGCCGGACGGGCGGTCGTCGCCCCAGATCTTCTCGAGATTGTAGAAGCCGCGCACTTCCGGGCGAAAGATGTGGACGAGCAGGTCGCCCGCATCGATCAGCACCCAATCGCAGGCCGGCATGCCCTCGACGCGAGCCGTGCCGTAGCCACCGGCCTTCAGGCCCTGCAGGATCTTGTCGGCGATGGCGCCGACATGGCGCTGGTTGCGGCCCGAGGCGATGATCATCGTGTCGGCCAGGGAGGTCTTGCCGGCGAGATCGATCGCGATCGTCTCTTCTGCCTGCATGTCGTCGAGACAGCCGAGCGCGAGGGCCTTCAGATCCTCGGAGGCCTGCGCTCCATGAGAAAGTTGGTCGTTCAGCGGATCGGTTCCCAATTCGGTCGCGGCCTCATCCGAGGCGGCTGTCGTTCTGTCTCGAAAACTTGGATGGTTTGGCGGCCGACTTCAATGCCGTCTCGTCAACCGCGCCTTCATACACGGTTCCGCAGCGCCGTCGATGACAGGGACGAGCGCGGGCCATGCAGGAAGACCCAGGCGGGAGCCCGCAGGCCTGCCAGCAGGGGAGCATCGGTTTCGTCGATACGCCAGCGCGCCAGCGCCCGCGCACCGGGCGCGTTCGGCCCCGACAGGGTGTAGCCCGGCCGGTCGATCACCGCGATCGGCATCAGTGAGGCGATCTCTTGGAAGCGTTCCCAGCGGTGGAAGCTCGCCAGAGAATCAGCGCCCATGATCCAGACGAACTGCACGGTTGGGCAGTGCCGGCACAGCCAGCGCAGGGTCTCGATGGTGTAGCGTGCGCCGATCGCCGCTTCGAACCCGGTCACGGCTATCCGTGGACAGTGCGCCACGTCCCGTGCCGTCGACATGCGCTCCGAGAGCGGCGCCAGCTCCCTGCGATCCTTCAGCGGGTTTCCTGGCGTCACGAGCCACCAGACCCGGTCGAGGCGCAAGCGCCTCAGCGCCATTCGGCTGACATGCAGATGGCCGGCATGGGCCGGGTTGAAAGATCCCCCGTAGAGCCCGACCCGCAGGCCGGGCACCACCGGCGGCAGGCGCGCCGCATCGAGTCCGTGCGTCATGCCGAGACGGGCCGGGGCGCAAACGTTTCCGCCGTCATTGCGAGCGCAGCGAAGCAATCCAGGGCCTCACGCGCGACGTCGGACCGGTGGTCCTGGAATGCTTCGCCTGCGGCTCGTAGTGACGGTGGAGGGTGCATCCGCGGGCTTCGTCAGACCGGGCGCGTCTGCCCATTGCCGTGGACGCGGTATTTGAAAGTGGTGAGCTGTTCGACGCCGACGGGGCCGCGCGCATGCATCCGGCCGGTGGCGATACCGATCTCGGCGCCGAAGCCGAACTCGCCGCCGTCGGCGAATTGCGTCGAGGCGTTGTGCGTCACGATCGCAGAATCGACTTCGGCAAGGAAGCGCGTCGCGGCATCAGAATCCTCGGTGACGATGCAATCGGTGTGATGCGAGCCGTAGGTCTCGATATGTTCGATTGCCGCGTCGAGACCGTCGATGACTCGGGCCGAGATGATCGCGTCGAGATACTCCGTGTGCCAGTCGGCCTCGTCGGCCGCAGTGACACGCGGATCGACGGCCCGCACGGCCTCGTCGCCGCGCACTGCGCAACCGGATTCGAGCAGCGCCGCGACAAGCGGCTTGAGGTGCGTTTCGGCCACGGCCTTGTCGACGAGCAGGGTTTCGGCCGCCCCGCAGACGCCGGTGCGGCGCATCTTGCTGTTCAGGAGCAGCGTGCGGGCCATGTCGAGATCGGCGCCCTCCGCGACATAGACGTGGTTGATCCCGTCCAGATGGGCGAAGACCGGCACGCGGGCCTCGGCCTGGACGCGCTCGACCAGGCTGCGGCCGCCGCGCGGCACGATGATATCGATGCAGCCGTCGAGGCCCGACAGCATCAGTCCGACCGCGGCACGGTCGCGGGTCGGCACGAGCTGGATCGCGTCCGCCGGCAGGCCGGCCTGGGCGAGGCCCTCGCTCATGGCGCGGGCGATCACGGTGGCGGTGCGGTGCGAATCCGAGCCCGCACGCAGGATCGCGGCATTGCCGGCCTTCAGACAGAGTGCACCGGCATCCGCGGTAACGTTGGGGCGGCTCTCGAAAATTACGCCGACGACACCGAGCGGTACGGCGATGCGCTCGATCATCAGGCCGTTCGGCCGCTCGAAGGCGGCGAGCTGGCGCCCGACCGGATCGGGCAATGCGCCGACCTGTGCAACAGCCTCGGCAATGCCGGCGACGCGCCGCTCGTCGAGGGTGAGCCGGTCGATGATGGCGTTCGACTGACCGGCGGACTTGGCGGCGCTGACGTCCCGCGCGTTTTCGCGAAGAATCTCGGCGGCGCTGGCGCGGATGCGCTCGGCGATGGTGCGCAGCGCAACGTCTTTCGTCTGCGCCGAGGCGAGCGCCATGCCGCGCGTAGCGGCACGGGCCCGGTGGCCGATCCTGGCCATCAGTGCCGGCAGGTCGTCGGCATCCGCGAGTTCGGATCTCAGGTTCAGAACAGGCACGATCCCGTTTCCATCATCGACGGCGCGTTTCTCGCGCAGGATAGTTCATCGTCTCATCGCACGCCGCGCGTTTCCGGAACAGACCGGGACGCTTTGCCGGCGATCCTTGCGCTCAGCGCGGACCCACGGGGCCGACCGTGGCCATGTCGTCGCGGTGAACGATCTCGCTGCGCCCCGAATAACCGAGCAGCCCGGCGATCTCGCGGCTCGGCCGGCCGATGATCAGTTGGGCCTCGGTGCTGTCGAATGCAACGAGGCCACGACCGAGCACGCGGCCATGCGCATCGCGGATCAGCACCGCATCGCCCTTGCCGAAGGCGCCCTCGACGGCGGTGACGCCCACCGGCAGCAGGCTGGCGCCGCTCTGCAGGGCGCGCGCGGCCCCTTCGTCGATCACGAGTGCGCCGCTGGGCTCCAGCGCGCCGGCGATCCAGGTTTTCCGCGCCGCCGTTGGAGTGGAGGCAGAGAGAAACCACGAGGAGCGCTTGCCCTCGCGGATGGCCCGCAGCGGATTTTTTCCGCGACCGTCGGCGATGACCATGTGCGTGCCACCGGCCACCGCGATCTTTGCCGCCTCGACCTTGGTGCGCATGCCGCCACGCGATAGTTCCGAGGCCGGGCCGCCGGCCATCGCCTCGATCTCCGGTGTGATCCGGTCGATCACCGGCAGGTGCAGTGCGGCCGGGTCGGTATGGGGTGGGGCGGTGTAGAGGCCGTCGACGTCGGAGAAGAGCACCAGCACGTCGGCGCCAATCATGGTGGCGACGCGCGCAGCGAGGCGGTCGTTGTCGCCGTAGCGGATCTCGACCGTGGCGACGGTGTCATTCTCGTTGACGACCGGGACGGCGCGCAATTCGAGCAGCTTCTGGATGGTGGCGCGGGCATTGAGGTAACGGCGCCGCTCCTCGGTGTCGCGCGGCGTCACCAGGATCTGGCCGGCGACGATGTCGTGGTGGCCGAGTGCCTCGGTCCAGTACCGGGCCAGCGCGATTTGGCCGACGGCGGCGGAGGCTTGGTTTTCCTCCAGCCGAAGGACTCCTGGAGGCAGCCCGAGGACGGTGCGCCCCAGCGCGATGGCGCCCGAGGAGACGACAACGACGTCGACGCCGCTCGCATGCAGGTCGGCGATGTCCTCGGCCAGGGCCGCGAGCCAGGCATTGCGCAGGCGCCCGCGACTGCGGTCGACGAGCAGGGCCGAGCCGACCTTGATGACGACGCGGCGGAAATCTTCGATGGCAGGTGTCGACACGAGAGGACGCGAAACGGTCAGTGAGAGAGGAACGCCTTCCGTTTGCACGAACTCGCAGGGCTTGAACAGGAGAGGGCAGGATTGCGGGGCGATCACACCGACCGCGCTTGAGGCGTTCAGGACACAGGCGGGGCGGAATAATTTTGCATTTCGCTCGTAGCGCGCCGGCGCCGTGTTCAGCCGCGATTGCGCCATGTTAAGAATTTTGCGCGCCGGCGGAGATCGGCCTGCACTATACCGAGCGATGGGGGCGATGCGATGAAGGCGTTACTCACGGGACTTTCCGTCCTCGGGTGCTGTGTGATCGCCGTCACGGCCGCATCGGCTCAGCAGGCCCCCACGGAAGCGCCCGGGGCCGAGGCGCCGATCGTCCAGCCGAAGCTGCGGCCGGCCACAGCGCGGGCTGCGAGACCTCGCACGGCGCAGGGCGACCAGAGCCAAGGCATCGCTGGCACGGACAGCGCCCAGGGCAACGCCGCCCGTCAGGGCCAGACTGCCGCGCCGCCGAAGCTGCCGCCGGGCACCTTCGATCTCGGCAACGGCCTGACCTTTCTGCTCAACTACACGAGCGAGTCCGCGGCCAACCCGATCGGTGGCATCCGGCAGGGCACGGCTTATGCGGCGCAGATCTTCTTCGGCATCGACGCCGACCTGAACCGGCTCGCCGGGATCGAGGGCGCCTCGCTCCACTCCATCGTCACCCAGCGCCATGGCCGCAGCCTCTCGGGGGACTTCATCGGCAACGATACCTCGGTGCAGGAGATCTATGGGGGTGGGCAGACCGCGCGGCTGACGCAGCACAGCTGGCAGCAGAAGCTGTTCGACAACCGGCTGGATTTCGAGGTCGGGCGTCTGAACGGGCAGGGCGCGTTTCTCGGCTCGCCGCTCTATTGCAACTTTCAGAACAATGCGACCTGCGGCTCGCCGACCTTCACCTTTAAGACCACCAACTTCACCTTCTTCCCGACTTCGAGTTGGGCCGGCCACGCCAAGATCTGGCTCGACGAAGAGCGCACCTACTTCTTCCACATCGGCGCTTACGAGGTGAACCCGAGCCTCCTGCTCCCGACCGACAACGGCATCGACTGGTCCACGCGTAAGGCGACCGGTGCGGTCATTCCGATCGAGGTCGGTTACTCGACGACCTTCGACAACGACCTGATGCCGCGCAACTACGGCATCGGCGCCGTCGTCGACCGTTCGAAGTACAACGACCCGGTGCGCGACGTGCTCGGTGGCTCCTCGCTGTTCTCGGGGCTCGACCCGTTCACGCAGTTCGGCCGCTCGCTGGTCTATGCTCGCTTCGACCAGATGGTCTGGCGCCCTGATCCGACCCAGCCGCAGGGGTTGAGCCTGTTCGGTGTGGCGATGCAGTCGACCGGCGGCCGTCAGATCCAGGATTACTTCCTCGAACTCGGCGCCGTGCAGACGGGCACCTTCGCCGACAGGCCTTACGACACCGTCGGCTTCGTGGTCTCCACGCAGAAATACTCGTCGCTCGGCCTCGCCAACATCCGCGCGGCGCGTGCCTCGCAGGGGCTGAATCCGCGCGACATCGCGACCCAGCAGATCATGATGGAGCTGAACTACGGCATCCAGCTCTCGCCCGCCGCCCGCCTGACGCCGCAGCTGCAGTACATCGTCAACCCGGACCAGACGCGCTTCCCGTTCCGGCCCAAGCCCATCCCGGACGCCTTCGTGCTTGGCGCGAAATTCTCCTGCGACCTGTTCACGCTGTTCGGTCTCGCCAAGGGGCCGGGCAGCATCTAGCAAGCGAACCCGCTTGAGGGTGCGGCGCAACATGATGTGTTGCGCCGCACTTTGAATTGCACGGCACCTTCCCAGATCCGCTTCACACCTCGGCTGATCCCGATCCCATCCATCAGCCAGCGAAATCGAAGCGGAGCTGTCCATGAGCCAGCGCATCCTCGTCCTCACCGCCGCCGCGGTGCTCGTCGCCAGTGCTGCCATCACCGCTGCCAACGCGCAGGGCTTCGGCTCGACCGGCAGCGTGGCGGCATCGCTCGGTGCGACGGCCGGTCCACCGATCCCTCTAGGCCGCACCCTCACCGGTGATACCGTGTCGACGTGGCAGCCGGAGACCGCCGGCTCGTTGGCGCATCGGGACCGCGCATGGTCGAGGCCCGAGCATGCGGGAAGATCAGCCCACCGCGCTCAATCGATCCGGTGACTGATTAGCGAAGCCGCTCGGTCGCAGTTTCGGCTTTCGTCATGTTGCCATCGCGTCGCAACTCCCCCTGATTTTGGGGATAATTTTGTATTCATTTGCCGTTCGTCTCGGGCGACGTCTGATTACGTGGATTGCCGTCTATCCTTGGCCCTTTGGCCCCCTTGGACACCCTCGGTAACGTCGCTATAGCGACGCGAAACTTCGTACCTGAGGAGTGCCAAGATGGCATCGAGCGCAGCGGTGACCCAAACCTGGACGGGTGGGTCCACCGAGAAAAAGGACCTCTACGATCTCGGCGAGGTCCCGCCGCTCGGCCACGTGCCGAAGACCATGTACGCCTGGGTCGTCCGCAAGGATCGCCACGGGCCGCCGGAGAGCGCCAACGAGGTCGAGGTCGTGCCGACCTGGTCGCTCGGTGATGACGATGTGCTCGTCTACGTCATGGCCGCCGGCATCAACTACAACCACGTCTGGGGTTCGCTCGGCGAGCCGGTCTCGCCGATGGATTCGCATAAGTGCGACATCCACATCGGCGGTTCGGACGCCTCCGGCATCGTCTGGGCGGTCGGCTCCAAGGTGAAGCTGTGGAAGGTCGGCGACGAGGTCGTCATCCACTGTAACCAGGACGACGGCGACGACGAGGAGTGCAACGGCGGCGACCCGATGTTCTCGAACTCCCAGCGCATCTGGGGCTACGAGACGCCGGACGGCTCCTTCGCGCAGTTCTGCCGGGTGCAGTCCCGCCAGCTGATGCCGCGCCCCAAGCACCTGACTTGGGAAGAGGCGGCCTGCTACACGCTGACGCTGGCCACCGCCTACCGAATGCTGTTCGGCCACACGCCGCACCAGCTGAAGCCTTCCGACAACGTCCTCGTGTGGGGTGCCTCGGGCGGTCTCGGCGTGTTCGCGGTGCAGCTCATCGCGGCGTCCGGCGCCAACGCCATCGGTGTGATCTCCGATGAGTCGAAGCGCGATTACGTCATGAGCCTCGGCGCCAAGGGCGTGATCAACCGCAAGGACTTCGACTGCTGGGGCCAGATGCCCAAGGTGAACTCGCCCGAGTACAACACCTGGCTCAAGGAAGCCCGCAAGTTCGGCAAGGCGATCTGGGAGATCACCGGCAAGGGCAAGGACGTCGACATGGTGTTCGAGCACCCGGGCGAGTCGACCTTCCCGGTCTCCTGCCTCGTGGTGAAGCGTGGCGGCATGGTCGTGTTCTGCGCCGGCACCACCGGCTACAACATCACCTTCGACGCCCGCTACGTCTGGATGCGCCAGAAGCGTATCCAGGGCTCGCACTTCGCCCATCTGAAGCAGGCGGCCTCGGCCAACCGCTTCGTGATCGACCGCCGCGTCGACCCCTGCATGAGCGAGGTCTATCCCTGGGAGAAGATCCCGGAGGCCCACACCAAGATGTGGAAGAACCAGCACCCGCCGGGCAACATGGCCTGCCTCGTCAACGCGACCAAGGCCGGACTGCGCACCGTCGAGGACGTGATCGAGGCCGGCCCGAAGAAGGCGGTCTGACGCTCTCGCGCCGACAGCTCCGTCCGCAGGGCGATCAGCCCTTGCGGACGGGTTGCAGGTCTCCGAAGAAGCCGGTCCACTTCATGCCCATCGCGTGCGCGCGCTGGGCGATCACCATGTGAGCGGTCATCACGCCGATGGTCGGTGTGCCGCTGGTCACCGGGTCGCTGAGGATGCGCCCCATCTGACGGCCGCCCCACCAGAGCTGCGCGATCAGCAGCCCGACGACCGCGATCAGGCCCCATGTCGCGAGGCTCTCGCCGTAGACGTAGAGCCCGTAGGGCGGCTTCAGCCAGGTGCCGAAAATGCTGAGGCCCCAGCAGGCGGGAAGGCCCAAAACGCCCAGCGCGACCACCTTGAGGACCGTTCGGCGGTAGAGCCGCAGCGCTTCGTTGAGCTCTTCGACGGTCGATGGATGTGGGCCAGGCGCGCTCACGGGCTGTCTCGTCCTCCGATCACGAGCGATCACGGATCACTCGGGAATCGGAGCGGTGGCACGGCACTTTCGGTCCCTCAATGCACGACTTGGTGAAGCAAAGCCGTGATCGAGACCTGGCGCCTCAGCGCTTGCCGGACTCGTTCTGCGGGAGGTGGCGCTTGTACGTCTCCTCTTCCTCCCCACGCTTGGTGATGAGATCGGCATAGGCCTGCTTCATCTCTGGCGACATCGTGACCCGACGGCCTTTGTCGCCCTTGCGCTTCGGTGCCTTCTTGAAGGTGTTGGACGAGTCGGACATGGGGTCCTCGACGGTTCGGTCGGTCACAGGTCTTGATCCCGCCGGCCTTGGGCTTCTTCCGAATACTGTTCGTGAGACCGAAACATGACGGACGGCGCTCCGCTCTCGGCCTTTCCCCGGCGACCGCTCGCCCTGAAGGCCGGCTGGCGCGCCCAGGGCGCCCTCTATTTCGGCGCTTTCATGGTCCTCGCCTCGCTCGCCGGAGCCGTCTTCATCGGCATCAGCCAGTCGCGTGAGATGCAGGATCAACGGATTTGGCGGGAGGGACGCCCTGTTCCGGTCAAGGGCATCCACGGGCGTTGCCGCAACAACCTCATTCTCGCCGCGCAATGCAGCCTCACGGTGAGCTACGAGCCGTCGCCGGGCAAGAGCGAGGAGACGGAGGTGTCGGCGCTGGTCTTCGGCGGCCTCGACAACCCGCTCCCCCGCCCGGTCGCCAAGATCGATCCAGCCGATCCCCACAGCCTCGCGCTCAACGCGATGGTGGACGCCGCTGCGGAGCGCTGGATCGCCGTCGCCGAACTGACGGGTGGTCTGGTGTTCCTCAGCGCCGTGGTCGCCTTCGGCGTCTGGATGTCGCTGCGCGAGGCCCAGCTCTGGCGCATTCTGGTCAAGGATCCGCAGCCCGTCGCGGCGCGCGTGATTGCCTCGCGCTACGTCAAGACCCCCGACTATGCCCGCGAGTTCACCTTCGAAGTCGACGGGCCGGACGGGCCGCGTCGCTCCAAGCAGCGGCTGGGCGTCGTGCCGGCGAACCCGGGCGTCTATGATCGCAAGACGCGCTATCGCGAGCCTATCCCGCTCGACCAGAAGGGAACGCGGCTTCTCGCTCTGACCAGCCCGCAGGGTGCGCTGCTCGTCGCCACCGATTCCGCCCGCTCGTTCTGACGGACGAGGAGAAGGCCGCGATCCTCGGCAAGCGCGCATGAGTCAGCCACGGCTTCCGACCGGTCCGACGCGCTGCTAGAAGGCCGGTTCAGCGCGGCGCGAGCCCACGACAGTCACGACGGCGACGATCATGGAAAAGTTCATCACCCTGGAGGGCGTTGCCGCCCCGATGCGGATCATCAACGTCGACACCGACCGCATCATTCCGAAGCAGTATCTCAAGACCATCAAGCGCTCCGGCCTCGGCAAGGGGCTGTTCTCGGAGATGCGCTACAAGGACGACGGCTCGGAGAACCCGGACTTCATCCTGAACAAGCCGGCCTACCGGCAGTCCAAGATCCTGGTGGCGGGCGACAATTTCGGCTGCGGCTCGTCGCGTGAGCACGCGCCCTGGGCGCTCGCCGATTTCGGTATCCGCTGCGTGATCTCGACCAGCTTCGCCGACATCTTCTTCAACAACTGCGCCAAGAACGGCATCCTGGCGATCGTCGTCTCGCCGGAAGATCTGGAGAAGCTGTTCGAAGACGCCGAGCGCGGTTCCAACGCGACGCTCACCGTTGACCTCGCGGCCCAGACCATCAAGGGGCCGGATGGCGGCACGCTGCATTTCGACATCGACGAGGCGCGCAAGCACAGCCTGCTCAACGGCCTCGACGAGATCGGCCTGACCCTGGAGCGCGGCGCGGCGATCTCCGGCTACGAGGCCAAGCTCGCGGAGCGGGGCTGGGCTTGAGGCAGGGCTTCGGGAAGACTTCGTTAGAGAAGTCTTTACCATCCGGGCGCCTTAAATCTGCGGAATAGCCAGAGCACGATCCGACGAAACGAATTCCGGTTCGTCGTCGGACAGTGCGGCGACGGCAGAGCCGGCAGGAGACGCTCCGATGACCTCGCGCGCCACGATCACCGCCCTCGTCTGCTTCGCTGGCCTAGCCGCGAGCCCCGCCCGCGCCGACTTCGATTCCTGCCTTGCCGGCATCCAGGGGCAGGCCGCCTCGGCCGGCGTTTCGGCGCAAACGTTCCGCACCGCGACGCGCGGCATCGAATACGACGACAAGGTCATCGAACTCTCGCAGAAGCAGCCCGAGTTCAAGACGCCGATCTGGGACTACATGGCAGCGCTGGTCGACGACGAGCGCGTCGAGGACGGCAAGGCCGCCATGCGCCGCAACGCCCAGGCGCTGGCCACCGCCGAGCAGCGCTACGGCGTCGACCGCCACGTCATCGCCGCCGTCTGGGGCGTCGAGTCGAATTTCGGCAAGAACCTCGGCACCATGCCGTTGGTGCAGTCGCTCGCGACGCTCGCCTGCTCCGGCAGCCGCCGCCGCGACTATTTTCGCGGTGAACTGATCGCGACCCTGAAGATCATCGAGCGCGGCGACATCGAGCCCTCGCGCCTGACCGGCTCCTGGGCCGGTGCCTTCGGCCAGACCCAGTTCATGCCCTCGACCTACCAGCGCCTCGCGGTCGACCTCGACGGCGACGGGCGCCGCGACGTCGTCGATTCTACGGCAGACGCAGTCGGCTCTACGGCGAACTTCCTCCGCGCGGCCAAATGGTCGAACGGCATGGGCTGGGGCTACGAGGTGAAGCTGCCGCGCGGCTTCAACACGGCTGCGGCCGGGCGCACCCGCAAGCATCCGGTCGGACATTGGAGCGCGATGGGCGTGACCAAGGTCGATGGCAGCCCGCTCTCGGCCTCGGGCCCCGTCGGCATCCTGGCACCTGCCGGTGCCAACGGACCGGCCTTCCTGGTCACCAAGAACTTCGACTCGATCTACTCCTACAACGCGGCCGAATCCTACGGCCTCGCCATCGCCGTGCTCTCGGACCGCCTGCGCGGGCGTCCCGGTGTTCAGGCCGACTGGCCGACCGACGATCCGCCGCTCTCGCGCGCTGAGCGCCGCGACCTCCAGGTCCGCCTGACCAAGCGCGGCTTCGACGTCGGAGAGCCGGACGGCAAGGTCGGCGAAAAGACCCGGCAGGCCATCAAGGAAGTCGAGCGCAGCCTCGGCATGCCGCTCACCGGCCGCCCGGGCGGTAAGGTGTTGCAGGCTCTCGGGGGCTGACCTCGGTTGGCCTCTTCCGGCTGAATCCCGCATCTGGTCGCAACAAAAAGCCCGCTCCGAGACATCGGAGCGGGCTTTTGTATTCTTGGAGGTGGGCTCCGCGACGGGAGCCCCTAAGCCATCACTCGGCGGCGGCGGGAGCCTTGGCGGCCTTCGCTGTGCGGTCGGTGCGCTCGACGATACGGGCCGACTTACCGCGGCGGTCGCGCAGGTAGTACAGCTTGGCGCGACGCACCTTGCCGCGGCGGACCACCTTGATCGAGTCGATCAGCGGGCCGTGCACGGGGAACACGCGCTCGACGCCCTCGCCGTAGGAGATCTTGCGGACGGTGAAGCTCTCGTTCAGGCCGCCACCCGAGCGCGCGATGCAGACGCCCTCGTAGGCCTGGACGCGGGTGCGCTCGCCTTCCTTGACCTTGACGTTCACGATGAGCGTGTCGCCGGCCTGGAAGTCGGGAATGGTCTTGGCGAGACGAGCAACTTCTTCCTGCTCGATCTGCTGGATGATGTTCATGGCAAAGCTCCGGCCGTCGCGCCTCGCCATCCCTCATGGACGACGGGCGTCAGGATTTCGGCATCCTGTTGTGAGTTGGCGTGCGCCATACAGGAGCCGGGCGCGTTTGTCACGCTGCGGTCATGAGGCCCCCCGAAGCACGTCGCCCGGCGTTGCAGGCGTCCCTGTCCTCATACGCTGCCATGTTGAGAAAATCGGCGTCCGGGTCCACATGGGAAACGGCGTTGGACCGTTCCGGCGCCGTTCCCGGCCGGCCTTGAACCGGCGCCAGTGGACGAGGATTTCCAGCAGCCATGTTCATCCAGACCGAAGCCACCCCGAACCCCGCCACACTGAAGTTCCTGCCCGGACGTGTCGTGCTGCCCGAATCGACCTTCGAGGCGAAGGATGAGGAGAGCGCTGCCCGCTCGCCGCTGGCCAAGGCGCTGTTCGACGTGCCAGGCGTTTCCGGCGTCTATTTCGGGCACGACTTCATCTCGGTGACCAAGGCCGACGGTGTGAGCGAGTGGCCGCAGGTGAAGCCCGCGGTGCTCGGCGCGATCATGGAGCATTTCCAGTCCGGCGCACCGATCCTCGCCGAGGGCGTGGTGCTCGAAGAGGGCAGCGCCGAGGAGTTCTATGAAGAGGCCGACCATGACGTCGTCGTGACCATCAAGGACCTGCTCGAGACCCGCGTGCGTCCGGCGGTGGCCAGCGACGGCGGCGACATCACCTTCCGTGGCTACAAGGAGGGCGTGGTCTACCTGGAGATGAAGGGAGCCTGCTCGGGCTGTCCGTCCTCCACGGCAACGCTACGCCAGGGCGTGCAGAACCTGTTCCGCCACTTCCTGCCGAGCGTGCGCGAAGTCCAGGCGATTTGAGGGAGCGCCGGGCACACCGGCAACACCCGCCCGACAATGCACCTGAAATCGGCCGCCTCGCGCTGACGGGGCGGCCGTTCTTGTCTTAAACGTGGTGTCAGAGGTGCGGTGATCGCGAGCACCGCCACCCGCTACGGAGAGAGTGTGCGCATCCTCGCCATCGATACGGCGCTCGACGCCTGTTCCGCCTGCGTCGCCACCGACGAGAGCGAAGAGTTGCTCGGCGAGGAGTCGATGACGCTCGCGCGCGGCCATGCCGAGGCCCTGCTCCCGCTGGTCGAGCGGGTGATGGCCCGGGTCGAGGGCGGCTTCGAGAGCCTCGACCGTGTCGCGGTCACGGTCGGCCCCGGCAGCTATACCGGCCTGCGGGTCGGCCTCTCGGCCGCGCGCGCCATCGGACTCGCCGCCAAGATCCCCGTCGTCGGGGTGACGACGCTGTCGGCCCTGCTCGCGCCGCAACTCGCCCTGCAGACCGAAGGCCTGGTCGTCGCCGCGATCGATGCACGCCACGGCGCAGTCTATCTCCAGGCGATCAGCGCCGCGGCCGGCGTCGCCGTGTCGCCGGTCCGGCTGTCCGTCGAGGAAGCGCTGGAGCGTATCGCCGGCGACCGGATCACCCTGGTCGGCTCGGGCGCGCAGGCACTGGCTGCCGCCGCGAAGGAACGCGGCGTCGCCGTCACGGTGGCCGAGACCGGCGCGCCGCTGATCGCTTGGGTTGCCCAGCTCGGTCTGGTCGCCGACCCCGAACAGGCGCTGCCGAGGCCGCTTTACCTCCGCGGCGCCGATGCCCAGCCCCAGGATCATGCGAGGATTGCGCTCCGATGACGCGCGGCCTATCTCCGTTCTGGGCTCTCGATTGGTGGTCCGCCTGGTGGGATGCCTGGGGCTCGACGCCCTACATCGCTCCCTTGCGCGATCCGGGGCAGGCCTCGACGCTCTCGCGCCTGCACGCCACCGCCTTCGCCCGACCCTGGGACGCGCATGAATTCGAGCGCATGCTGTGCGAGCGCTCCACCGAGGCGCACGGGCTCTGGCGCGGCAACGGCGTCCACGGCTTCGCCCTGTCGCGCAAGGTCGAGGACGAGGCCGAGATCCTGACCATCGTGCTCTCGCCCGCCCTGCGCGGCGGTGGCCATAGCCACCGGCTGCTGCGCGAGCATCTGACGGCGTTGAGCTTCGCCGGGGTGCGCAGCGTCCATCTCGAGGTGGACGAGGGCAATGGTCCGGCCCTGAAGCTCTATGCTCGCCACGGCTTCATCAAGACCGGCGAGCGCACCGGCTATTACCCGCGCCCCGACGGCAGCCGCGCTACGGCGCTCACCATGCGCGCCACGCTGGCATGAGGGTCGGCGCCGGGTTCATGGCCAGCCGCGTGTCATGACGCGGATCGGGACCATCGCGCGGCTGGTGCTCTACGCGCTGTTCTTCGGGCTGATCGTCGGGCCGCACGTCCTGAGCCTGCGCTACGGGCGCGGGCGCCTCGCCGGCTGGCTTCCGACGATGCTGCACCGGGTCTTTCTGCGGTTGTTCTCGGTGCGGGTGATCCAGAGCGGCTCGCCGCCGAGAGCGGGCGAGGGCGCGCTGGTGCTTGCCAACCATGTCTCTTGGCTCGACGTCGTCGTGCTCGGCGGCCTGCGACCGCTCTCGTTCGTCGCGAAATCGGAGATCGCCGGCTGGCCAGTGATCGGCACCTTCGCGCGGCTCCAGCGCACGGTGTTCATCGATCGCGCCCGGCGCGGGGCCACGGCCACCGTGAACTCGATGATCGGCGAGCGCCTTGCCGCTGGCGAACTCGTCGTGCTGTTCGCCGAGGGCACCACCGGCGACGGCCTGCGCCTGCTGCCGTTCCGCTCCTCCCTCGTCGGTGCGGCGCGCGAGGCGCTGACCGAGGGCACCGGAGGTCTGGCCCGCATTCGATTGCAGCCCCTGGCGCTCGCCTATACCGGGCGTGCCGGCCTGCCTCTGACACGCATCGAACGACCCGAGATCGCCTGGTACGGCGACATGGAACTCGCCCCGCATCTCGATCTCTTCGCGCGGCGCGGCCCGATCGACCTGCACGTGGTCTGGGGAGCGCCCATCGCCTTCGAGCCCGGCACCGACCGCAAGGTCGCGACGGCGCAGGCCGAGGCCTCCGTTCGGCAAGCCCTGCGCGATGCGCTCGCCGGGCGTCCGGTCCAGGGGCACGGCGCCCGCGCGGCCGAGGCCGCCGGCCGCCAGACCAGCCGCGAGGGCGCCGACGTCTCCGCACCGGGCGTGGCGGCGGTGTGACGGGCGCAGTTCTCCTCCCCGCAACGGGCAGGGGAAGAGCCCCGTGTCAGCCACCCTCCGGCAGTCGATACGTCGCCGCCTGCCCGTGATCGATCCCGGCTTCGTCGCGCAACTGCCAGACCGTCACATCGACGATCGGAAAACGCCGGCCCGACTTTGCGATCCGAACCCCCGAATAGCCGGCGACATATCCATCCCGCGCCACGGCTGCCAGCAGTCGGTCCCGCTCAGAGCGATCCGGCGCCTCCGCCGAAAGCCGCGAGGGCATGCCGATCATCTCGTCGAGCGCGTATCCAAAGCTCTCCTGCGCCATGCGGTTGGCGTAGACGAAAAGCGGATCGGCATCCGTGTCGTGCGCCAGCAAGGCAAAAGGCGCCTCCTCGTACGCCCATCGCGCATTCGCGCCGGCCGGCAGCAGCGGCCTCCCGACGAGGCGCTGGTGGCTGCTGCTGAGGAGCGCGAAGAAGTCGGGGTCGTTCGTCAGGTCCATTCGTCTTTCGGCTTTCGTGTGATGATCTCGGCGGCACTCGCGACAGTGACCGATCTCGATCTGGGCACGAGGCGTCCGGAGTTCTCGGTGATAGGCCGGCGCAACGGCTTGCCGACGGTCCCGCAACGACGGCCCGTGGCATCGAAGGGTGGATGATCGCCGTTTCGCTGCTCGACCTGATTGTTTCGAGCATCCATCCACTCGATATAGCCGACGGCCATCGTCGAGGACGTTGTCGTGAGAGAAGCGCCGACCGCTACCTTCCGCCCGGTCTTCGTGCCGTGGATCGCGGTGGTTCAGCAACTGCCGTTCCAGCTCTTCTTTACCCTCTGGGCCGGCGCATTCTTCGGAGGGATGTTCCAGACCTTCCTACGCCCGATGCTGGGGGCGATGTCACTGACGGTGTCGCCCGCCGTCTTCGTCGGCGTGTTGGTCTTCATCGGCTTTCCCATCGTCGTCGCCGGGACCCGAGCCATGAACTACCGAAACACGCAGTATCGGCTCTTCTCAGATCGGCTGGAGGTCGAGGAGGGCTTCATGACGCTTCACGAGAAGCGCATCATGTTCCGGGACGTGCGCGAGGTGTCGATCCGGCGCGGTGTCTTGCAGCGAACGGCGGGTCTCGGTTCGGTCTATCTTGCGACGCAGGCGACGGGCACCGGACAGGCGTGGAGCCCGTTTCGCCTCCTGGGCACAGGCAGTACCTTCGGCAGCGGTGCGATGATCATGGATATCCCGGATGCCGGTGAGGCTTACGAGCGCATCCGTGATCTCGTCGACGGTACGCGGCACGACTGACACCGAAATTTGTGTTAGGCGCTGCGCTCGTCCGCGGCAGCCGCGAGGCCTCCAGCTTCGAGGCGCGGGCCCCTACGCATGCCTGTTCGAGACCCGATTTTGAAGAAAGCCTTCGTCAAATCCTACGGCTGCCAGATGAACGCCTACGATGCAGGGCGCATGGCGGACCTGCTCGCGGCCGAGGGCTATGCCGCGACGGAGACGGTGGAGGAGGCGGATGTCGTCGTCCTCAATACCTGCCACATCCGCGAGAAGGCCGCCGAGAAGGTTTTTTCCGAGGTCGGGCGCCTGCGCGTGCTCAAGGCAGAGCGGGCTCAGGCCGGGCTCGATACGCGGATCGTCGTCGCGGGCTGCGTCGCGCAGGCCGAGGGCCGTGAGATCCTGGCGCGCACGCCGGCCGTCGACGTGGTGGTCGGCCCGCAGAGCTATCACCGGCTGCCTGAACTCCTCGCGGAGTCGAAGAGCCGCCGGGTCGTCGACACCGAGTTTCCGGTCGAGGACAAGTTCGCCAAGCTGCCGGCTCGCCGCAACCGCGGCGTCACCGGCTTCCTGACCATCCAGGAGGGCTGCGACAAGTTCTGCGCCTTCTGCGTGGTGCCCTACACCCGCGGCGCCGAAGTCTCGCGCCCTGTCGCGGCCATTCAGGCCGAAGCCGAGGCGATGCTCGCCGGCGGCGTCCGTGAGATCACCCTGATCGGCCAGAACGTGAACGCCTATCACGGCGAGGCGCCCAGCGGCGGCTCCGCCACGCTCGCCGATCTGATGCGGGCGCTCTCGGATCTGCCGGGGCTGGCGCGGCTGCGCTACACCACGAGCCACCCCAACGACATGGGCGACGACCTGATCGCTGCCCACGGCGACAACCCCCTGGTGATGCCCTACCTGCACCTGCCGGTGCAGTCGGGTTCGACCCGCGTTCTTCAGGCGATGAACCGGAAGCACACGGCCGACGAGTACCGCCGGCTGATCGCACGTGTCCGCGAGGCGCGGCCGGACATCGCCCTGTCCTCGGACTTCATCGTCGGCTTCCCCGGTGAGACCGATGCGGAGTTTGAGGAGACCATGCGTCTCGTCGCCGATATCGGTTTCGCGAGCGCCTTCTCCTTCAAGTACAGCCCGCGCGCCGGCACGCCTGCCGCCGAACGCGAGGACGCGATCCCGGAAGCTGTGAAGATCGAGCGCCTCGCCCGGCTCCAGCAGCTCCTCGACCGTCAGCGTCATGCCTTCAACGAGAGTATGGTCGGCCGGACTGTCGAGGTGCTGGTCGAGAAAGCCGGGCGTCACCCTGGGCAGGTCGCCGGCAAGACGCCACATTTACTCATCGTGCAGTTCGATGCGCCGGCGTCGACGATCGGTACTCTGCTGACCGTCAGGATCACGCGGAGCGGATCGAACAGCCTGTTCGGCGAGCTGCTGCCTGATGCGGCGGCTGCCTGATCGAGAAGGACGTCGGCTTGAAGGACCTTGCCAGTGCCGAATGACGCCGCCGGGCGGACCCTAAAGGGGAGGGGGCTGGCAGCGCAAGGCGGCCTCGCAGAGGCCGTCGAGGTCTCGCTGACCTTCGAGGACAACCGGCTCGCGAGCCTCGTCTTCGGCCAGTACGATCAGAACGTCGCGCATATCGAGCGGCGCATCGACGTGAAGGCGACGGCGCTCGGCAACCACCTCGTCATCAAGGGCACGCCCGATGCCGCCGAGAAGGGCCGGCGGGTGTTCGAGCGCCTCTATGCCCGTGTGCGCAAGGGCGGCACGGCGCTGACCCTGGGCGACGTCGACGGGGTGATCCAGGAGGTCACCGTCCAGGGCAACCTGTTCCCCTCGGCCGAGATCGCTGCCGAGCCCGACCGCGAGCATTTCGAGCAGATCGCCACCCGTCGCCGCGGCGCCGTGCGCGCCCGCAACGCCGCGCAGAGCGACTACATCAAGCTCCTGCGCTCGAACGAACTCGTCTTCGCCGAAGGGCCTGCCGGCACCGGCAAGACCTGGCTCGCAGTCGGTCATGCCGTCTCGCTGCTGGAGCAGGGGCATGCCGAGCGGCTGATTCTTTCGCGGCCTGCGGTGGAAGCGGGCGAGCGCCTCGGCTTCCTGCCCGGCGACATGCGCGAAAAGGTCGATCCGTATCTGCGGCCGATCTACGATGCGCTCTACGACTTCATGGAGGCGCGCCATGTCGACCGCGGCCTGCAGACCGGTGTCATCGAGATCGCGCCGCTCGCGTTCATGCGCGGGCGCACGCTGACCAATGCGGTGGTGCTGCTGGATGAGGCCCAGAACACCACGTCCATGCAAATGAAGATGTTTCTCACCCGGTTAGGCGAGAATTCGCGGATGATCGTCACTGGCGACCCGAGCCAGATCGATCTGCCGCCGGGCCAAAAATCCGGGCTCGTCGAGGCGGTGAACGTGCTCGACGGCGTCGAGGGCATCGGCCGCGTGCGGTTTCGGGATGTCGACGTGGTTCGCCACGACCTCGTTCGGCGGATCGTCACGGCCTACGAGGCCGCGAGCCACGGCGAGGCGGAGGCCGACCGCAACCCGAACCCGCGGCGGCGCTCGCTGGCGTGATGCGCACAGCTCTCGCCGATACGCTGACGGCGTTGCGACGCGGTGACCTCGCAGGAACGCGGGAACTCTACCTGCCGGGCGGTCTCGACGCGTTTCCGCAAGAGATCTTCGGGCTGGCCGACAGCCTCGAGATCCTCGATCTCAGTGGCGGCACGCTCACGAGCCTTCCTTCCGATTTCAGCCGGCTGACAAAGCTGCGCGTCCTGTTCATGTCCGGCAACCGCTTCAAGCGGATGCCGTCGGTGCTGGGCGATTGTCCCGCCCTGAGCCAAATCGGCATGCGCAGTGCCGGCCTGCGCGAGGTGCCGGATGAAGCGCTGCCGCCGCGCCTGCGCTGGCTGACGCTCACCGACAACGCCATCGAACACATGCCCGACTCGCTCGGCGAGCGGCCTCATCTGCAGAAGCTGCTGCTCTCCGGCAACCGGCTTCGCGCCCTGCCGCAGGGGCTGGCGAACGCGGAAAAGCTCGAACTGATCCGGCTCGCCGCCAACCGTTTCGAGGCGCTGCCGCCCTGGATCGCGAGGCTGCCCGGCCTCGCGTGGCTGTCCTATGCCGGCAATCCGCTGGAGCGCGAGACACCGCTCGTCGGCGTCGCGTCCGTGCCGTGGGGCGACGTCGTCCTCGGCGAGCGGCTGGGAGAGGGCGCGTCCGGCATCACGCACCGGGCCGTCTGGCATGCAGATGGCGAAAGCCGCAGCATCGCGCTCAAGCTGTTCAAGGGCGCCATGACCAGCGACGGGCTGCCCGATCGTGAGATGGCGGCCTGCCTCGCAGCCGGAGCGCATCCGAACCTCACCAGCGGGCTCGGCCGGCTGACGGGACATCCCGAGGGGTTGGAAGGGCTGGCGATGCGGCTGCTGCCGCCGCATTGGCGCGTGCTGGCCGGACCACCGAACCTGTCGAGCTGCAGCCGAGACGTCTACGATCCGGCCTTGCGGCTCGACATGGACGTGGCTCTGCGCCTCGCCTGCGCCGCCGCCTCGGCCACCGCGCACCTGCACGCACGCGGCCTGCTGCACGGCGATCTCTACGCGCACAACCTGCTCTGGGACGGCGTGACCGGTGAAGCGGTCCTTAGCGATTTCGGCGCAGCCTCGATGCTGCCATCCGGCGCCGAAGGCGCAGCTTTCCAGCGGATCGAGATGCGCGCCTGGGGCCTGCTGCTCGGCGAACTGCTCGCCCTTTGCGACACACCACCGAAGGCGTTGCTGGATCTGGAACAGGCCTGCATCCAGCCCGACTCTTCGGGCCGCCCGGTCATGGCCGAGGTGCTGTCGGCCTTGATTGAGGATTTGGGCTGACCCGGCGCGATGGGCGCAGCAGCCCTGTCCACCCACCGGTTGCCGGAGTGCCCACCCGACCGCTAACAGCGGCCTCCGTTTCCCGATCTGCCGAACAATCCCAGCCCGTGAGCCAGCCAGAGATCGACATCGCCATCGAGGACGCGCGTTGGGAAACGGCCGTGCCGGATCTCGACGCCCTCATCGCGCGCTCCGTCGCCGCGGGCCTCGCGGCGTTGCCCGATTCGGGAGCGGGGCCCGTCTCGGTCAGCATTCTACTCGCCGACGACGCGACCGTGCAGGACCTCAACAAGACCTGGCGCGGCAAGGACAAGCCCACCAACGTGCTCTCGTTTCCGGCCGCCGACCAGCCCGTGCCGCCGGGCGAGCCGGAGCCGCTCGGCGACGTGGTTCTTGCTTATGACACGGTGCTGCGCGAGAGTGTCGAGCAGTCGAAGCCGCTCAGCCACCACCTCGCGCATCTCCTCGTCCATGGCACTCTTCACCTGCTCGGGCAGGATCACGAGACCGGCGAGGCCGAGGCTGACGCGATGGAAGCCATCGAAGTCGCGGCTCTGGCGACGCTCGGCATCCCGGACCCCTACGCCGACTGACCCGCTTCGACACCGGCTCTTCCGCCTCGGACATTCAAGAGAGACATGACCAACGACCGAAGTCGCGGCGCGGCCCTGGCCGCGCCCAATGCAGATGCCGACGCCCAGCCCCGCGAGGCCTGGTACGATCGCCTGCTCAGTGTCTTCAACCTGCGCTCACGTGACAGCCTGCGCACCGGCATCGAGGATGCCCTGGCCGAGCCCGATACGGGCGAGGATTCGTTCTCGCCGCTGGAGCGGGCGATGCTCAAGAACGTCCTCGGCCTCCACAAGGTGCGCGTCGACGACGTGATGGTGCCCCGGGCCGACATCGTCGCCGTGCCCGTCGACAGCAGCCTCGGCGACCTGCTCAAGCTCTTCCGCACCGCAGGCCATTCGCGTCTGCCGGTCTATGGCGAGACGCTCGACGACCCGCGGGGCATGGTCCACATCCGCGACTTCGTGGAATACCTCGCCTCGAAGGCCGAGCCGGCCACGCGCCGCTCCGCCGCTCCAACGGCGGCCACGACCGAGGACAAGCCGGTGACGTCGACCCGCGTACGCCGGCTGCCGGCGCGCGCGGTGCGCGATCTCGATCTCGGCAAAGTCGATCTGTCGGCAACCCTTGCCTCAACCCGAATCCAGCGCCCGGTCCTGTTCGTGCCGCCCTCCATGCCGGCGATCGACCTGCTGGTGAGGATGCAGGCGACGCGCACCCACATGGCGCTGGTCATCGACGAGTATGGCGGCACCGATGGCCTGATCTCCATCGAGGACCTCATCGAGGTCGTTCTCGGCGACATCGAGGACGAGCACGACGTGGCCGAGGGCCAGCTCGTCAATCGCGTCGAGGGCGAGACCGAGACCTATGTCGCCGACGCCCGAGCAGGCCTCGCCGAGGTCTCAGAGGCCACCGGCGTCGATCTGGTCGCCTCGGCCGGCGAGATGGCGGAGGAGATCGACACGATCGGCGGCCTCATCGTCACGCTCGCGGGCCGCGTGCCCTCGCGTGGCGAGATCATCGCCGGACCGAGCGAACTCGAATTCGAGGTGCTCGATGCCGATCCGCGCCGCGTGAAGCGCCTGCGCCTGCAGCGCGGGCAGGCGAAGATCGGTCAGGTGGTGCCCCTGGCGCTGCCGGCTCCGTCGGCCGATCTGCCGTCGCCGGCTCAGGCGGCCGGGGGCTGAAAACCGCGCCTCCTTGACCGCGACCGTCACGCCGCGTGGCGTGACGCGCATATCATCTCGGCGCGCCTCGCCGATCGGAAGGCGAGGCGGCCCTGAAGGCGCTGGGCCATGGCGATCAGAGCCTGCTCGAAGCAGTGCTCTGCTGATACATCGAAGTTCAGGTCGAGAGGTCGGATAGCGCCTGGGTCTCGCAGGACGCAGCCAAAGTCTGGGAATCGTGTAATGCCCAGCGGCTCAACGCCAAGCTCGGCCGCCCGATGATCCGCCTCGTATGACCCTCGCGCGCAAGAGCGATGCCCAGACCGGTCTGCCCATCGGCGGCTGGCTCGAGGCGGTCGCCCATCGCATCATCCTGAGCCACGGTTGGCCGAGGGTCGGGCTCGCCATCCTCGCAGGCGCGGTCGGGGCCTTGGCGATGCCGCCCTACGGTATCCTGCCGGCCCTCGCCGTATCGCTCACCGTGGCGGTCTGGCTGATCGATGGTGCGAGTGCTGGCCCTCGCGGCTGGCGCACGCTCCGGGACTGCGCCCTCGTCGGCTGGGGCTGGGGCTTCGGCTACTTCGTCGCCGGCCTGTGGTGGCTCGGTGCGGCCTTCCTGGTGGAGGCCGACCAGTTCGCATGGGCGATGCCGCTCGGCGTGGTCGGGCTGCCGGCGGTGCTTGCCGTGTTCTACGCCCTCGGCTTCGCGGCGGCCCGGCTCGTCTGGTCACGCGGGGCGGGACGCCTCTTCGCGCTGGCCTTCGCCTTCGCGGGAAGCGAGTGGCTGCGCGGGCATCTGTTCACTGGCTTTCCCTGGAACAACGTCGGCATGGCGCTCGGCGGCAATCTTTGGCTGATGCAGGGTGCCTCGCTCGTCGGCCTTTACGGCCTCAGCCTGATCGTCGTACCGATCGCCGCCGCCCCTGCAGCGCTCGCCACCGGCGCCAGCCCCCGCGCGCGCTTCGGCCCGCTCGTCCTCGGCGGCTCGATGCTGGCGGCGCTCGCTCTGTTCGGGGCCTGGCGCGTGCCGAGCGGACCCGACGCGACCATCGCCGGGGTGAGGCTGCGCCTGATCCAGCCGAACATCCAGCAGGACGACAAGTTCGAGCCCGGCAACCGCGACGCCATCGTCGACAAGTATCTCGCGCTCAGCGACCGCGCGACGTCGCCCGAGCGCAGCGGCATCGCCGACGTCACCCACATCGTCTGGCCGGAATCCGCATTCCCCTTCCTGATCCAGCGCGATCCCCAGACCCTCGGGCGCATCGGCGCGGTGCTGCCCAAGGACAAGCACCTGATCACCGGCGCGGCGCGGGCGCAGGAGCCCTTCACCCGAGAACACGCGGTGTTCTTCAACGCGATCCTGACGATCGAGCATGGGGGCACCCTCGGCCCAATATACGACAAGGTGCATCTGGTGCCGTTCGGCGAATATCTGCCGGGTCCGTTTGACGCGATTCTGAAGGCGGTCGGACTCCGGCAATTCGTCTCGGTACCAGGCGGTTTCACGCCGGGATCGCGTGCGGGCCAGCGGATCCTCGCCGTGCCAGGCCTGCCGCCAGTAGCGGCGACGATCTGCTACGAGTCGATCTTTCCCGGTGCCATCGTGCCGGCTGAGGCATCGGATGGCGGTGCCGTGGTGCCGGGCCTGATCCTGAACCTCACCAACGATGCCTGGTTCGGCGACACGCCGGGGCCGCATCAGCATTTCGCCCAGGCGCGGCTGCGCGCCGTTGAGGAAGGCCTGCCCCTCGTGCGCGACGCCAATAGCGGCATTTCAGCCGTGGTCGATGCCCATGGACGTATCGTCGCCGCGCTGCCCCTCGGCCAGGAGGGCGTGCTCGATGCCGATCTGCCCGCGCGCATCCCCGGCCGCACGGTCTATTCCTATCTGGGTGACGCCCCCTTCGCCGCGATGCTACTCGGCGCCCTCCTTGTCGCCTTTGCCGGCCGTCGGCGTGACGCCAACGGTGCCGTATGACCGCGACGACGGATGGAAAACGGCACGGACCGCTTCTCGTCGGCCTGGCCGTGACGCTGGTCGCGTTCAATCTGCGGCCGGCACTGACGAGCGTCGGACCATTGCTGACGCAGATCGTGGCCGACACCGGATCGACCGCGACGACTGCCGCCGCGCTCACCACCCTGCCGGTGCTGTGCCTTGGCCTCGGCGGCGCCTTCGGGCCGCCGGCGATCCGCCGGCTCGGCGTCGATGCCGGCATTCTCGCGGGCCTCGTCGCTGTCCTCGCCGGACTTCTGCTGCGTGGCCTCGGTGGCCTGCCCGCCCTGTTCGCCGGGTCGGCTCTGTCCGGACTCGGAATCGGACTTTCGGGCGTGCTGCTGCCGGCGCTCGTAAAGCGCGACTTCTCCCGCCATGCCGGCCGCGCCACCGGGCTCTACACCATGGCGCTCTGTATCGGTGCCGGGACGGCGGCCGGCCTGACGGTGCCGCTGGAACACTGGCTCGGCCAAGGCTGGGCTGCGGCACTCGCCATCTGGGCGCTGCCGGCGCTCGCGGCCGTGGTCGCCTGGATTCCGTTCGCACGTCTGCGCCCGACGCCGGCCGCTGCACCGAGCGCGAAGGCGGCAGTACGGCTCTGGCAGGAGCCGCTCGCGTGGCAGGTGGCCGGCTTCATGGGGCTGCAATCCTCGCTGGCCTACATCCAGTTCGGCTGGCTCCCGGCGCTGCTACAGGGACGCGGGCTTGATGCCGTCGATGCGGGCTATCTCACCGCGCTGTCGGCCTTCGCGCAGGCGCCGGGCGCTCTCGTGGTGCCGACCTTGGCGGCCGGAGCGCGGGATCAGCGCGGCTGGATCGTCGGCAGTCTCTTCGTCACCGTGGTGGTCTTTGCGGCGCTCGGCTTCGGCCCGACGAAAGGCATGGTAGTGGCCGCGATCGTGCAGGGCTTCGCCTTGGGAGGCTGTTTCGGGCTCGGCCTGACAGTGATCGTGCTGAGGGCCCGCGACGCCGCGAGCGCCGGAGCGCTCTCCGCGATGGCGCAGGGTTTCGGCTATGCGCTCGCCTCGCTTGGACCCTTCGGCTTCGGGCTCGCACACGAAGTCAGCGGCGGCTGGGCATGGCCGACGCTCCTGTTCGCGGCCGTGGCGCTCGGGGCCGCGATCTGCGGCCTCGGCGCCGGGCGCAACCTGCACGTCGGTCAGGCGGCGCGCGGTCCGTAGAGAATCACGGCCATCCCAGCGAGGCAGAGCGTGGCGCCTGCGAGATCCCATCGATCCGGGTGAACGTCTTCGACGAAGCGCAGCCAGACCAGCGAGGCGACCACGTAAATCCCGCCATAGGCTGCGTAGGCGCGCCCGGCCGCGGCGCTGTCGGCGAGGGTGAGCAGGCTCGCGAAGACGATCAGCGACGCGATGCCAGGCAGCAGCCAGAACGCGGAGGCGTTCATTCGCGCCCAAGCCCAGAAAGCGAAGCAGCCCGCGATCTCGGCGAGCGCGGCACCGATGAAGGCGGCAAGGGTCGTCATCGCCCCTCTCTCGGATGCCGTCGGGCATCGAGCAAGCCGACCCATGCGCCCCTCAGCAACAAATGCCGTTTTGCCGCATGATCAAACCAAGCTCGGGCGCGTTTCTTCACCAAGGGACATTTCCCGCAACCTGGTGAAGACGATGAATCGCATCCTCACGGCATCGGCAGCATTGGCCGGTGCGCTCCTTCTCGTCCCCGCGACCGCTGACGCTCGCGGCTTCGGTGGCGGCGGCTTCCATGGCGGCGGCGGCGGTTTTCGCGGCGGCTTCGGTGGTGGCGGTGGCTTCCGCGGCGGTATGGGCGGTGGCGGCTTCCGCGGCGGCAATTTCGGTGGTGGCTTCAGGCCAGCCGGGTCCGGCGGCGCTGGGGCGATCGGTGCCCAGCGGAGTGCGATCGGCGGCGTCGGTGCAAATGGCGGCTTTCAGCGAGCCGTCGTCGGCGGTGGCGTGAACCGTGGCGTCGCTCCCGGCTTCGCCGGACGGGGCTTCGCAGCTAACCGCGGCTTCAACGGCCGCTGGCATGGCCGCCACAACCGTTACGGCTGGGGCTATGGCGGCCTCGGTTTGGGGCTCGCTGTCGGTGGCCTGGGCTACGGCTACGGGTATGACGGCTACGGTTACGACGATGGCTATTACGGCGGCTACGCCCCGGCCGCCTATGGCTACGATCAGGAAGGCTACGACGTTGCCCAGCCACAGGCGGTCCAGCCTGCTCGAACCGTCGGGTACTGCGTCAGCCGCTTCAAATCCTACGACCGTCGCAGCGGCACCTATCTCGGTAACGACGGGGCCCGTCACGCCTGTCCGTAACCGGATCGAGACCAGCCTCCGTTGAGCGGAGGTCGTTTCCCGCTCGTCGACCTCTGAAAACGGCCCCGCGAAGCTCAGGCTTCGTGGGGCATTGTTTTGCCGTCTGACGGACTGCTTCTCGGATCGCCGAACCGTGACAGGCGCCCGCAAGCGGTGTAGCGGCACCGGGCGCGGTGCTCCCGCGCGGCTCTTCTCGGAACCTGCGGTCGCAGCTCTTGCCCGATCTCCGCACGCCCGCTCGCTGGATAGGGCTCCTGGCGGTCTCCGCCCTCCTGGCCATTGCGCTCAGCTATGCGCGGTTTCCGGCAGCGCTGCTGCTCGGGCCGATGCTGGCTGCCATCGCCTTCGGCGTCGGCGGCGCGCGGCTCCTCCTGCCGCGCCCGCTCTTCCTTGCGGCCCAGTCGATCATCGGATGCCTCGTGGCGCATTCGGTGACGCCCGAGATCGTCCGAACCATCGTCAATGACGGCGCCTTGATGGTCGCGGCGGTGCTGGTGACGGTGATGGCCGGAGTCGTAGTGGGTATCACCCTGACGCGGCTGCAAGTTCTGCCCGGCGCCACCGCGGCATGGGGCTCGGCGCCGGGCGGCGCGGCCGCGATGGTGGCGATGGCGGAGGCCTACGGTTCCGATCCGCGCCTCGTCGCCTTCATGCAATACGTGCGCGTCGCCGCCGTCGTGCTCACCGCTTCTGTCGTGGCGCGGCTTCTCGTGGACGTCTCGGGTGAGCCGGCGAGCGTGGCGGCCCCGCCGCTGCCGGTCACCTCCATCGTCGCGACCCTCGCGGTCGCCGCCTTCGGGGCAGGCCTCGCGCTGGCGCTGCGGATGCCAGCTGGAGCGCTCGTCGGGCCGATGCTGCTCGGCGCGGCCCTGCATGCCACCGGTATCGCCAGTGTCGCCGTGCCCGGGCCATTGCTCGATGCGGCCTACGCCGCCATCGGTTGGTATGTCGGCCTGCGCTTCACCCGTGAGACCCTGCACACGACGCTGCACGCGCTGCCCGGCATCCTCGTCGCCACCTTCGCGATCATCCTGCTCTGTGGCGCCTGGGCCTATGGCCTGACCTTCCTGCTTCCCATCGACTTCCTGACCGCCTTCCTGGCGACCAGCCCCGGCGGCCTCGACTCCGTGGCGATCATCGCCGTCGGCTCGAAGGCGGACGTGTCCTTCGTTCTCGGCGTGCAGACGCTGCGCTTGTTTACAGTCCTGCTGACGGGGCCGATTCTGGCGCGATGGATCGCCCGCTCCGCGCCGGATTCGGCTGCATGAGGGCGCTCTACCTCGCCTTCCTGAATTCCTGGCGCGGCCTCGTCTACGGAGCCCGCACGGAGCGTGCGATCCGGCTCGAACTCGTGCTGCTGGCATTCGGGCTGCCTTGCGCTCTGCTGCTCGGCACCGGTCTCTGGGTGCGCGTCGCGCTGCTGGCGAGCCTGCTGCTGATGATCTGCGCGGAGTTTTTGAACACCGCCATCGAGAAGCTCTGCGACCACCTCCACCCTGGCCATCATGACCGGATCGGCGTGGTCAAGGATCTCGCCTCTGCCGGTGCGTTTTTCGCCCAGGGGATCGCTGCCCTCGTCTGGATCGCGGCCCTCATCGAACGCCTCTGAAGGGCAGACCTGCGCCAGGGTGCTCGCGTCCGGCGCCCGGACGGACTAGATCGGTCGCTTCGAAGCCTGCTGCTCCGCCCCAAAGCCCCCTGCCGTGACCGACTACATCAAGAAGATCCTCTCCGCCCGCGTCTACGACGTCGCCAAGGAAAGCCCGCTCGATCCGATGCCACGCCTGACGGCGCGCCTCGGCCGTCCCGTGCTACTGAAGCGCGAGGATCTGCAGCCGGTCTTCTCGTTCAAGCTGCGCGGCGCCTACAACAAGATGACGCAACTGCCGCCCGAGCAGCTCTCGCGCGGCGTGATCTGCGCCTCGGCGGGCAATCACGCGCAGGGCGTGGCGCTTGGCGCGGCGCAGCTCGGGGTGCGCGCGGTGATCGTGATGCCGGGCACGACACCGACCATCAAGGTCGATGCCTGCCGCGCGCGGGGCGCCGAAGTCGTGCTGTTCGGTGACAATTTCGATGAGGCGCTCGGCGAAGCCCGCCGTCTCGAGGCCGAGCAGGGCCTGGTCTTCCTGCACCCCTTCGACGATCCCGACGTGATCGCCGGCCAGGGCACCATCGGCATGGAGATCCTGCACCAGCATTCCGGGCCGATCGAGGCGATCTTCGTGCCGATCGGCGGCGGCGGCCTCGCGGCCGGCATCGCTACCTTCGTGAAGTACCTGCGGCCCGAGACCAAGGTCATCGGCGTCGAGCCGGATGACGCCGCGAGCATGAAGGCGGCCTTCGATGCGGGACGCCTCGTCACGCTGCCGAGCGTCGGCCTCTTCGCCGACGGCACCGCGGTGCGCCAGGTCGGCGAGGAAACCTTCCGACTCTGCCGTGAGCATCTCGACGGGATCGTCACGGTGGATACCGACGCCATGTGCGCGGCAGTCAAGGACATCTTCGACGACACTCGCGCCGTCTCCGAACCTTCGGGCGCGCTGAGCCTCGCCGGCGCCAAGGCCTGGGCGGCCGAGAACGGCGGCGGGGGAACGCTCGTCGCGATCTCCTCGGGCGCCAACCTCAATTTCGACCGCCTGCGTCACATCGCCGAGCGCGCCGAGATCGGCGAGGAGCGCGAGGTCCTGATCGGCGTCACGATCCCCGAGCGACCGGGCTCCTACCGCGCCTTCATCGCCGCGCTCGGGCCGAGGGCCATCACCGAGTTCAACTATCGCTACGCCCGCGATGCGCAGGCGCAGATCTTCGTCGGCATCAATCTGCCCGGCGGCCGGCCGGAGAAGCGCGAGTTGATCGCTTCCCTGACTGCCGCGGGCTACCGCGTGCTCGACATGAGCGACAACGAGATGGCCAAGGTCCATGTCCGCTACATGGTCGGCGGCCGCGCTCAGGGGCTGCCCGACGAGCGGCTCTATCGATTCCAGTTTCCGGAGCGGCCGGGTGCTCTGATGAAATTCCTCGAGGCGCTGGGCGACGGCTTCAACATCACCCTGTTCCACTACCGCAACCACGGTGCCGATTACGGCAGGGTGCTGGCGGGGATCGACGTGCCGCCGGCCGAGCGCGCCCGCTTCGACGCGGCGCTGGAGGCTCTCGCCTATCCCTATGTCGACGAGACCGACAACCCGGCCTACCGGCTGTTCCTCGACGACGCCTCGGTCTGAACGGCGCGCCGCTAGTCGCCCGAGGACGCGACGCTGATCACGTTCTCGTTCTTGCGCAGCTTCTCGGCGATCGCATCCACGCTGGTCTGCGACAGCCGGACGAATGACACCGTGACCTCTTCGTGGTCGGGGTCCGTGCCTGGCCTGACCACGAACTGGCGCACACGGGAGGCACGGGCGCCCGCGACCACGTGCAAGGTGTCGATCGACATCGTCCCGCTGCGGACGGTCAGCCGCAATTCGCGCGTTTGCATGCGCCCGCGCCACTTGTCCTCGATTGGCTTTACGCCGGCCAGGATGCCGATCACGATGACGGTGGTCGCGATGCCGGCCACGTAGAGGCCGCCGCCGATGGCGAGGCCGATCGCCGCGACGGCCCAGAGGCTCGCGGCCGTGGTGAGCCCCTTCACCACTTCGCCGCGCAAGAGAATCGTGCCTGCGCCGAGAAAGCCGATGCCCGAGACGACCTGGGCGGCGACGCGGGAGGGATCGAGCACGACCTTGTCCGCTCCCATGACGTCGGCGAAGCCAAAGGCAGAGACGATCATAATCAGGCAGGCGCCGACGCAGACCAGCATGTGCGTGCGCAGGCCCGCTGCCCAGAGCAGCCGCTCGCGCTCGAAGCCGATCACACTGCCGAGCGCGCCCGCCAGGACGAGCCGCGCCACCATCTCCACGTTGCTCAACAAGCCGACCGCCCCCGTCGCTTCGTCGTAAAGATGGAGCTTTCCCGCGCTACAGCCATCGAGACAAGCACCGGCCGCCGCGCTTGACGCTTCCGCGGGCGCGGGTGCAAGGCCAGCGCGACCGATCGCATAGCCCGACGCTCCGGGACCTCAGCCGATGCCACCCCTCTTCGCCATCCCGTTTCCGGCCATCGATCCCGTCGCGATCTCGATCAGCGGCGTGCCGATCGTGAAGTGGTACGCGCTGTCCTACATCGCCGGACTCGTCGGCGGCTGGTTCTACGCAAGGCAGCTGGTGGCGGCCGATTCCCTCTGGGGTGTGGTGAAGCGGCCGAAACTCAGCGACGTTGACGACCTGATCGTCTGGGTCGCACTCGGCGTCGTGCTCGGCGGCCGCATCGGCTACGTGCTCTTCTATAACCTTCCGATGTACTTGGACGACCCCGCCGAGATCCTTGCGATCCGCAACGGCGGCATGTCGTTCCACGGCGGATTCCTCGGCTCGATTTTCGCTCTCCTGCTGTTCGCGCATCGGCGCGGGCTCAACGGTTACACCCTGCTCGACCTTGCCTCGGTGGTGGTGCCGATCGGGCTGTTCTTCGGCCGCATCGCAAATTTCGTGAATGGCGAGCTCTGGGGGCGTGCGGCACCCGATTTCCCCTACGCGATCGTGTTCCCCACCGGCGGGGATGTGCCGCGATATCCGAGCCAGCTTTTCGAGGCGACGGCGGAGGGGCTACTGCTCTTCATCGTCATGGCGATCAGCGTGCGCCGGTTCGGCTTCCGCAAGCCAGGGCTCCTCGGCGGCATCTTCGTCCTCGGCTACGCCATCACCCGGACCTTCTGCGAGTTCTTCCGCGAACCCGATCCGCAACTCGGCTTCCTGTTCGGACGTGAGGTCGGCGCGCTGGGTGGAGGCATCACCATGGGCATGCTCCTGTGTGTACCCATGGCCATCGTGGGGATCATGTACATCGTGCTCGCGGCACGCGGCGTGACCCGGCCGCGTCATCCCGAGGTCGAGGTCCAGGCTGAGGCGGGCCAGATCTGACCACCCTCAGTCCAGAGCCCACGCCGCTCTTAACGGAGATCGCGGCCGAGATCCGTGAGAACGGCCCGATCGGGCTCGATCGCTACATGGCCCTGTGCCTCGGGCACCCGGTCCACGGCTATTATCGGACGCGCGATCCCCTCGGACGCGGCGGCGACTTCGTCACCGCGCCCGAGATCAGCCAGATGTTCGGCGAACTGATCGGCGTTTGGATCGCCGCAACCCGCGCTGCGATGGGCTCGCCCGAGAGGCTGAACCTCGTCGAGCTGGGTCCAGGCCGCGGCACGCTGATGGCGGATGCCTTGCGGGCTCTGCGCTCAGCCGCACCCGGTGCCGCGATCGATCTCCACCTCGTCGAGACGAGCTCGGTTCTGCGCGCGCTCCAGGAGGATCGACTTTCCGCGGTCTCGCCGCAGTGGCACGAGGCCGTCGACACCCTGCCCGACGGGCCGGCCATCGTCGTCGCCAACGAATTCTTCGATGCACTGCCCGTCAGGCAGTTCGAGCGGCGGGAGACCGGCTGGTGCAAGCGGCTGGTCGGCCTGTCGCCAGACGGGACGCGTCTGGTGCGCGGCCTGTCGCCCGAGCCGGACCGAACGATCGCGCGGGACGCGCCGGTCGGTGTCGTGTTGACCGTGCCGAGCGCGGCGCTCTCGATCGCGCGCGCACTCGCTGGACGGTTCGTGCGCCAGGGTGGCGCTTTGCTCGCCATCGATTACGGGCATCTCCGGCCAGGGTTCGGCGACACGTTGCAGGCGCTCTCCTGCCATCGCTTTGTCGATCCGCTGGAGACACCTGGCGAGGCCGACCTCACCACCCATGTCGATTTCGCCGCACTCGGCTCCGCCGCCTCCACGGAGGGAGCGCGCATCCACGGTCCCGTCGACCAGCGCGATTTCCTAGGCGCCCTCGGCCTGCGTCTTCGCGCCGACCGGCTGAAGCAGCGCGCGACGCCAGCTCAGGCCGAGGCGATCGAGGCGGCGCATGCACGGCTGGTCGATCCGTCGCGTCGCGGCATGGGCTCCCTGTTCAAGGTGCTCTGCATCAGCCATTCCTCGCTCGACGCGCTGCCCGGCTTCCCGGCGCCGGCGTAACCACGTCCCCCGCAACGATCGCCCGCCCGGACCCGCCATGTTCATCGAAGCGCCCGAACTCTCCTCGCATTCGTATGTGCGGCACGCCTTCTTCACCCGGCAGGGCGGCGTCTCGGAAGGTCTCTACGCGTCCCTCAATGGCGGCATCGGCTCCCGCGACGAGGCGGCTCTCGTCGTCGAGAACCGGGCGCGGATGTGCGCGCAACTGGCGCTGCCGACGGATGCCATGGTCAGCCTCTACCAGGTGCACTCGAACCGGGTGGTGACCGTCGAGGCGCCGTTCCAGCTCGACGAGCGTCCGCAGGCCGACGCGATGGTGACGCGAGTTCCGGGGCTCGCGCTGGGCATCGCCACGGCCGATTGCGGGCCGATCCTGTTCGCTGATCCCGAGGGCCGCGTCGTCGGTGCGGCCCATGCCGGCTGGAAGGGCGCGTTGACTGGCGTGATCGCCAACACCGTCGCAGCCATGGAGGCGCTCGGAGCGGATCGCAGCCGCATCGTCGCCGTGC
The DNA here is from genome assembly GCF_014196345.1 of Methylobacterium brachythecii. Lineage (GTDB taxonomy): Bacteria > Pseudomonadota > Alphaproteobacteria > Rhizobiales > Beijerinckiaceae > Methylobacterium > Methylobacterium brachythecii. Next base: position 772,674 of record NZ_JACIDN010000001.1, read on the forward strand.
TCGGGCCGACCATCTCGCAGGCCGCCTACGAAGTCGGAGGGGAGTTCGTCGACCGCTTCCGCGCCGAGGCGCCAGGCTCGGAACGCTTCTTCAGCGAGGGCGAAAAGGCCGGGCATGCGCAGTTCGACCTGCCGGGCTTCATTCTGGCTCGCCTGCAGGAGGCCGGTATCGGCGAGGCCGCCATCCTCGGCATGTGCACCTACGCCGACGAGGAGCGCTTCTACAGCTATCGCCGTACGACCCATCGCGCCGAGGACGATTACGGCCGGCTGATCTCGGCGATCGCCCTGACTCCCTGATCCTCGACGCCGAAACCGAGTGCGGCACCGCACATCGCTGGTTCCCTAGGCCTTGGTATCCCGCTCTCGGAACTTGGCCGTACGGGTTCCACCCCTGCGACAACTTGTCCAATAAAACAGGGGAAAAAAGCTCGGCGGTAAGGCAACCTTGACCGTTTGGTGGCGTTTTAGCCTCAAGTGACCAAGGGAACGGCAACCATCGCCACAAAGGGGCCGCCTTCGGGACGGCTGGCGTGGTTGCAGCGCAACAGCATCCCCTCGGTTGCTGGAATAGATACGGGGAACCGCGTCGGACCTGCCTGCGGGCGGATCGGCGCAGAGTAAAAGGGACCAGTACGATGAAATCTTTCCTCCGGGGCGCGACCGCCCTCGCTGCCATCGCTCTCGCTGGCTCGGCCTTCGCTGCCGACCTCCCGCGCCGCGCTGCGCCCCCGCCGGTGTTCGCTCCGATCCCGGTCTTCACCTGGACGGGCTTCTACGCCGGTTTCAACGCCGGTTACGGCTTCGGCACTTCTGACAACAACACCCCGACCGTGCTCGGCGTGAACGGCGCCAGCACCCTGGTTCTGCCGGGCACGACAGCGGTCATCGCCTTCCCGGGCCAGCGCAGCAACGACGGCTTCGTCGGCGGTGGTCAGATCGGCTACAACTATCAGTTCACGCCGGGCTCCGGCTTCGTGATCGGCGTCGAGGCCGACGCCCAGTACGCCGATTTCGGTCGCGATCGTAACCGCTTCGTCTCCAGCGGCCCGCTCGCCGCTCGCGCCGTGTTCAACCCGAACGGCCTCTCGGGCCTCGACTACTTCGGCACCGTTCGCGGCCGTCTCGGTTACGCCTTCGATCGTACCCTCGTGTACGGCACCGGCGGTTTCGCTTACGGCAGCGGCGGCGGCAGCCAGTTCGGCACCGGTGTCTCGTCGAACGACTTCCAGACCGGTTGGGTCGCAGGCGGTGGCGTCGAGTACGCCCTCCCGACCGACTCCTTCCTGAACTTCTTCAAGTCTTCGGCTGTGACGCTGAAGGTCGAAGGTCTGTACGTGAACCTCGATCGCAACAGCAACAACAGCGCAGGCGCTTTCGCCGTCAACAACGCCGGCGCGCTTGTCACCACCACGAGCCCGGGCGTCATCGTCGCCTCCGGCAACCAGCGCATCCGCGACACCGAGTTCGCTGTCGTCCGCGCCGGCATCAACTACAAGTTCGGCTCGTACTAAGCCGAACTTGGGGGGCGATCCTCGCGGTCGTGCCCGATCAAGCTCTACCGCCTCGGTATCGCTCAGGAAGCCCGGCCTCACAGCCGGGCTTCCGTCGTTTCAGGCGGATGTGGGCTACGGTTCGCGCATTGGTTTTCATCCCGCGGCTCCTGCGCGCAGCGCAAAGTTCGCGGCGACCCCTGACAAAGCTGTCGCAGCCCCCCCATCTCTCAGGCGTCATGCGGTGGCGTTGCTGCCGCCCGCCCTCAGGAGGACGGCCTATGAACAGCGAAGAACGCGACATCATCAACGGCATCTTCCAGCGGCTCGAGCAGGCTGGAAACCAGCAGCGCGACGCCGACGCCGAGCGCTTCATCGGCGATAAGCTGCGCAGTCAGCCCTACGCGCCCTATGCGATGGCTCAGCTGATCTATGTGCAGGAAGAAGCGATCAAGAGCCTGAACCAGCAGCTCGAACAGGCCAAGCAGCAGGCGCCGCAGCAGCCGCAGGGCGGTGGCGGCTTCCTGTCGAGCATCTTCGGCGGCGGCGCTCGGCAGGATCCGCAACAGCAGCAACGTACGGCCGGACAGCCCTGGGGCAACCAGGGCGGCCCTCAGCAAGGCTATCCGCAGCAGGGCGGCTATGGTGGACAGCCGGCCTATGGCGGCGGTCCGCAGCAGGGCGGTCCCTGGGCTGGTCAGGCCCAGCAGCCACCGGCACGCGGCGGCGGCTTCCTCGCCACCGCCCTTCCGATGGCTGCCGGTGCAGCCGGCGGCATGCTCCTCGGCAGCGCCCTGTCGAACGCTTTCGCAGGAGGCCACTCGCACCTCGGCAGCTCTGCGGCGGCGGGTCTCGGCGGTGGCGACAATATCACCGAGAACAACTTCTTCGGGAGTGGCGGCGACAACCAGGATCTCGGTTCCGCGCTCGGCGGCGGCAGCGATTCCGCCAGCTTCGACGACGCTTCGTTCGACAATGACTCGGGCGGCGATTTCGGAGGCGGCGGCGACGACGATTGGGTCTGACCGTCGCGGATACGAATGACGAGACGCAAAACAAAAAGGGCCCTGGTGTGGAGCGATCTACACCGGGGCCTTTTTCGTCGCCGTGATCGTCAGATCACTTCGACGCGCGTGCCGACCGGCGTCCGCTCGTAGAGGTCGATGACGTCCTCGTTCATCATCCGGATGCAGCCCGACGAGACCGCTTGGCCGATCGTGTGCGGCTCGTTGGTGCCGTGGATGCGGTAGAGCGACGAGCCGAGATACATGGCGCGGGCGCCGAGCGGGTTGGCCGGGCCACCTTCCATGTGACGTGGCAGATCGGGGCGGCGCAGCAGCATCTCGGCCGGCGGAGTCCAATCCGGCCATTCGCGCTTGGCGCTGATCGTCTTGGTGCCGTGCCAGAGGAAACCGGGCCGACCGACGCCGATGCCGTAGCGGACGGCGCGGCCGCCGCCCTGCACGAGATAGAGATACTTGGCGTTCGTATCGATCACGATCGAGCCGGGGCGCTGGCCACCGGAAAACTCGACGACCTGGCGCTCGTAGCGCGGGTCCACCGCACGGCCGATCGCGGCCTCCTGGGGCGCCGCCTGCGGGGGGAGGGCGGCGAGGCGCGTCCGCGGGGGCAACGACGCTTCGGGGCTGTTGCCGGAATAGGGATCGCCGTCGGGATAGCGCATCGCGTCCGGGCCGCCATAGCCGTAGGCCGCCGGGTGGCGCGGCAACACGCCATCGTCACGCAAGACGGGACCCCGTGCACGAGCCGGCGCAGGGCCGCCGCCCGTCACCAGATATTCGATGAAGCCACCGCCGTATTGGCCGGACTGCGACTGAGCTTGCGCAGCCGTCGCCGAGAGAATGCCGGCGATCCCGGCCGCGCACAGAGTCACCGTCAAACGCATCGCATGTCGTCCTCATCGCGCCCGGGACAGCCGGCGGGGCTGACGCGGGGTTGTCTGGAACGAGCTTCGCCGGGCGGTGCGAGAAAGCGGTGAAGGAACGTGGTGAATCGTTCACGACGTTCCGGAATGCATCCCACGGCAACCTTAACAAAAATCCGATCGATTTCAGTGACTTGTTGGCAAGAAGCGGCTTGCGCCGAGTGGCCCGCAGATCATGTTCGGCCTGCGGACGAGACGATTCGTCGTGAACGGACGGTAAATGCGCGAGCTCCGCCGCATTCTTTCAGCAATTGGAAACCGTTTTGCGGGATTTTCACCTGCCATCCCTGCTATGGGCCGAAGCCGACCGATGACCGCAAAACGCTACCGCATCGAGGATACCCTCGGCCTGAGTCTCGACATGCAGGCCGAGTCGGCGGCGGCGTCGCCGGCCCGAGCGGCCCAGCTCGATGAGATCCTCTCCGCGATCCAGGATCTCAAGCGCCTCACGCAGGCCAGCGCCGGCGAGACCGTCGATGCCTGTCGCCGCGAGCTGAGCGAGGCCTTCGCCATGCGCTCCGAGCTCGACCTGATGAAGGACGCGATCACGCGCACCAAGCAGGAGATCGCGAACCTCCACCGCTCGGACAGCGCCGGCAAGGGCATGCGCCGCGTCGCGGGTGAACTCGACGCCGTGGTGGAATCGACCGAGGCTGCCACCTCGACCATCCTCGGCGCGATCGAGGAGATCGAGACCAACGCCAACATGCTGCGCGGCCAGCGCCTTCCGCAGGCGACGCAGGCCCACGTCGACGTCATCCTCGAACGCGTCATCGTCGCCTACGAAGCCTGCAACTTCCAGGACCTGACCGGCCAGCGCATCAGCAAGATCGTCAGCGTGCTGAAGTTCGTCGAGGAGCATCTCGACCGCATGATCGAGGCCTGGAGCGGACTCGACAGCTTCCGCGAACTGGTCACGGTCGACGCGCCCACGGTCGACATCAACGACGAGAAGTCGCTGCTGAACGGGCCGAAGCTCGACGAGGATCCCGGCCACGTCGATCAGTCGGACATCGACGCCCTGTTCAACTGATCCAGGCACGCCCGGCCCTTCCAAGCGGAATCGCCGGGCCTTACATCGGGGCCATGAGCCGGCCCGGACCCCGATCGAACCAAGGCGACGTTCCCCCCGACGGGTTCGATGCCGCCGAGGACGAGGAGCCGGAGGCTCCCGCTCTCGACGATGCCGCCGAGATCGACTTCGATTTCGAGCCCGGCGCGGTCGCGGCCGGCACCGAGGTCATCAAGCGCTTCTGGTCGACCCTGCCGGGTTCGCCCGGCGTCTACAGGATGTTCGACCACAAGGGAGACGTCCTCTACGTCGGCAAGGCCAAGAACCTGAAGGCGCGCGTCGGCTCCTATGCCCGCGGCCAGGCGCATTCCAATCGCATCGCCCGCATGATTTCGCAGACGGCGGCGATGGAGTTCGTCACCACCGCCACCGAGACCGAGGCCCTGCTGCTCGAGGCCAACCTCATCAAGCAGCTGAAGCCCCGCTTCAACGTGCTGATGCGGGACGACAAGTCGTTTCCCTACATCCTGCTCACCGCCGACGGGCCGGCTCCGCAGATCGTCAAACATCGCGGCGCGCGGCGGCGGAAAGGCAGTTATTATGGCCCCTTCGCCAGCGTCTGGGCGGTGAACCGCACGGTGAACGCGCTGCAGCGCGCCTTCCTGCTGCGCACCTGCTCGGACAGCTACTACGAGAACCGTAGCCGGCCCTGCCTGCTCTTCCAGATCAAGCGTTGCTCCGGCCCCTGCACCGGCGAGATTTCCGAGGGGGACTATGCCGGGCTCGCCGAGAACGCGCAGGCCTTCCTCTCCGGCAAGTCCAATGCCGTGAAGGACCGGATGCGCGAGTCGATGCAGGAGGCCTCGGACGCGATGGAGTTCGAGCGCGCCGCGCGCTTCCGCGACCGGATCGCCGCGCTCTCGACGATCCAGGGCACGCAGGGCGTGAACACGCAGGGCGTCGAGGAGGCCGACGTCTTCGCCCTCGACGAGCAGGCTGGCCAGTTCTGCATCGAGGTGTTCTTCTTCCGGAACCACCAGAACTGGGGCAACCGCGCCTATTTCCCCAAGGCCGACAGAAGCATGAGCCCTGACGAGGTGCTCGCCTCCTTCATCGGCCAGTTCTACGACGATAAGCCGGCTCCGCGTGCGGTCCTGGTCAGCCATGCCATCGAGGATGCCGAACTCGTCGCTGCCGCCCTGTCGAGCCGCGTCGAGTACCGCGTCGAGATACACCAGCCGCAGCGCGGGGAGCGCAAGGCGCTGGTCGATTACGCGCAGCGCAATGCCAAGGAGGCCCTCGGCCGCCGGCTCGCGGACACGGCGTCGCAGGGCAAACTGCTCGCGGCGCTCGGCCAGGCCTTCGGGCTCGACAAGGCTCCGCGGCGGATCGAGGTCTACGACAACTCGCACATCTCCGGCACGAATGCCGTCGGCGCGATGATCGTCGCCGGGCCGACCGGCTTCATGAAGACGCATTACCGCACCTTCACGATCAAGTCGGAGGAACTCGCCCCCGGCGACGATTTCGGGATGATGCGCGAGGTGCTGCATCGCCGCTTCAGGCGTCTGGTCAAGGAGGCGCCGCGCACGCCCAAGGAGGCGGCCGTCGCTGCGGCGGAGGGCGGCGCGCCTGAGCCCGTCCCAGAACCGGAGGTCGACGGCGACGCGTTTCCGGCCTGGCCCGACCTCGTCCTGATAGACGGTGGCAAAGGTCAGCTCGAAGCGGCGCGTTCGATGCTGGAAGAGGTCGGCGTCACCGACGTCGCGCTGGCCGGCATCGCCAAGGGACGCGACCGCGATGCCGGCCGCGAGACCTTCTTCATCCCGGGCAAGGCACCGTTCAAGCTGCCGCCGCGCGACCCGACGCTGTATTTCGTCCAGCGCCTGCGCGACGAGGCCCATCGCTTCGCCATCGGCACCCACCGGGCCAAGCGCAAGCGTGAACTCGTCCGCAACCCCCTCGACGAGATCGCCGGCATCGGGCCGACGCGCAAGCGCGCGCTGCTCCACCACTTCGGGACCGTGAAGGCGATCCAGCGCGCCGCCTTGGAGGACCTCGCCCAGGCTCCCGGCGTGAATGCCGCCACGGCAAGGGCCGTCTACGACTTCTTCCATGCAAACGCCTGAGCCCACGTCTCAAACGCCACGGTTGACGCCCTCGCGGGCGCGTGATTTCTCCGCGCCGATGAACGCGGTCTTTCCTCAGAGGCGCTCGCAGGCCTGGACGCTGGCGAATTGCCTGACCTATGGCCGCCTCGTCGCGGTCCCGGTGCTGGTGGCGCTGTTGTTCTGGCCCGAGGAGCACACGGCCCGCTTCGCGGCACTCGGCGTCTTCATCGCGGCTGGCATCACCGACTATCTCGACGGCTACGTCGCCCGCACCTACGCGCAGAGTTCGGCACTCGGGCGTATGCTCGATCCCATCGCCGACAAGCTGCTGGTCGCGGCCTGCCTGCTGATGCTGGTGGCCGACCACACCATCGGCGGCACATCCGTCTGGGCGGCGATCGTCATCCTATGCCGCGAGGTGCTGGTCTCGGGCTTGCGCGAATATCTCGCCGAACTGAAGGTCGGCGTGCCGGTCAGCAAGGTCGCGAAATACAAGACCACCGTGCAACTCGTCTCGCTCGGCTTCCTCGTCGCGGGGCCGGCCGGCGAGACCATCCTGCCAGGCACGGTCACCATCGGCCTCGTGCTCTTGTGGATCGCCGCGGCTCTGACGCTCTATACCGGCTGGGATTATATGAGAGCCGGTATCAGGCACGTCATCGACGAGCCTTGAGGTGGTCGGGGTCGCCGTGAAGCTCGTGTATTTCGCCTGGGTCCGTGAACGGGTCGGCAAGGCCGAGGAAACCGTCGCGCTGCCCGCTGAAGCCAGGACCGTCGCCGACCTCGTCGCCTGGCTCAAGAGCCGCGGTGAGGAATACGCCTACGCCTTCGAGAACGAGGGTGTGGTGCGCGCTGCCATCGATCGCGTCCATGCCCGCACCGACAGCCCGATCGCGGGAGCCCAGGAAATCGCGTTCTTCCCACCGATGACCGGCGGCTGACCCGAGCGGGTCAAAGAGACACTCCGCCGGGGCGCCGGGAACGGTCTCGGCCGCTCGATCCTCGCCGCGCGAACGACCGGCGGTCGCCGGGACATCGGGAAGCAGGGAAAACGCAGGGAGCTATGCTAAAGGCCGAGCGCGCGGCGATAAGGGGGTGATCGATGGCGGATGTGCCTCAAGAGGATCTGGCCAAACTGATCTACGCGGCGACCTTCGCCGAGGAAGCCTTGAAGGCCGTGTACGAGCGGCACGGGATCATCGTGGCCCGGGAGGCCATGGGCGAGCTCGCGGCCGCGATCAGGCTGCTCGAGTCCTATTCCGCATCGTCGAAACCAGACGCTGCACCCATGGCAGAGGCGGGCGGCCGCTAGGCGGCGGCAATCGAGGACCTGCCTGGGTCCTGGTTATACTATTCGAGGTGGGACCGGGCGGGAGCTGTTGAGACTTGATCGCCCGGTCCCTATCGCGCGCCGACCTTGGGAAGGTGAGACACGTCGATCGTCTGGCGGAGGCCGTCCCGGCGCCGTCATCCGGCAGCCGCGACAGCCTTTCCGCGTCTGAGTTCGCCCCTCGTCAGTACTTGCTGACGACCGCGATCGGGGCCGGTGCCGGGGGATTGTAGAGCGGCACGATCACGCGAAACATGCCGTCCGTGCTGTAGTTGGTCTTGGTGATGCCGGTGATGGGCTGGGCGTAGGTGACCGTCGAGACGACGTCCGTCGCGACGATGGCCTGCACCGAGAACTTCCCGAAATCGTAGCCGATGAGGCCACCGACCGCGAAACGGCCGGCACGCCCGCTCTGGGTGCCGAAGATGCCGGCCGTGGCGCTGGGATCCAGATTGATCGCGCCATAGGCGACCGGGCCGATCTCGAATTTCGCCTTGCCCTCGTTGAAAAGGTCGAACTTCTTGGTCGCGGTCAGGTCGAGGAGCAGCGCGTCCGAGATCCGGAATGGGCCACGGGTGTTGAAGCCCGGGAGGTTCGCACCGTCGAATTTTCCGGGCGAGTCGTAGAAGTTGTAGGTCAGGTTGGCGGTGAGATTGTAGCCGGCGCCGGTGTAGCTGCCCGCGAAGCCGATGCGGTAGGTGTTCGAGGAGAGCTGCGGTAGCAGCGGTGCCCCGGCGAACGTGCCATTGTTCAGCCGCACCACGCCGCGGTCGGCATCGAGGTCGTTCAGGTGGACGGCGCCGAGAAGGCTGACGCCGAAATTGTTGCCGAGATCGAACGCCCAGATGCCGCCGAGCAGGGTGCCGACATTGACCGAGAGATCGCGGACACCGGTCGCTCCGCCTGCGCGACCGTAGGCGGAGACGGTCGGCTGCGCGGCTAGGAGCTCGAGGCGACCGCCGAGCGGCGTCCAGGGCGTCGACCAGACGAGGACCGGGACGTTGATCGAGGTGTCGGCGGCACCCGTCAGGGTCGACGAGGGCGCGCTGGGCGAGCGGTAGATGAAGGTGTCGATAGCGTAGACGCCCTCTGGCAGCGGAGCGCCGACGGCAAGGCCGACCTGCTCGCCGGGGATCGTCGTCGCCTGGGCGAAGGCGCCCGTCGCCGCCAGACCGAGCGAGAGCGAGAGTGCTCCCGTCGCGAGAATATGCTTCATGGTCAGACCCCTTTTTGTTGAGTTTCGAGCAGCCGACATCGGCCACAGCCACCGGCTGCGTTGGGTGAGTCAATGATCACTCAGCAATCATTGACCGGAAAAGCATTCAATTTGACTGTTTTTCTAGTCTATACAGTTATTGTGCACTGCGATTTGCTTGAGTCTACTCAAAATCATCTTCGAAGAATGATGAAACGCGTGTCGTTGCAAGAAGAGCACATCTCGATGTGACGACGCCCGGACAGCTCCTGCCTCGGGGCGCCTCCCATTCAAATGTAGGCCGAGGCCAAGGCCGGCGACTGCTCGAGTACGTGGGCCATGACTTCGAGAGCCTGGGTGATCTCGGCGCGGGTGGCCAGCCCTCCGAGGCAGACCCGCGCGGCTTCCGGCGGCTTTCCGGAGGTGCAGAAGGCATCGCTGCCGACGACACCGAGGCCGACGGCGCGGGCCTGGCTCGCGAAGGCCGAGCGCGTCCAGCCTTCCGGCAGCGAGAGCCAGAGGTGGAAGCCATGAGGATCGGCCTGGACCAGCTCTGGCGGTAGGAGCCGTGCGGCGATCGACTGGCGGTTGCGCGACTCCGTGCGGATGAAGCCGAGGACCGCCTCCGCCGTCCCGTCGTCGATCCAGCGGGTCGCCAGGGACGTGGTTAGTGGCGAGGCCATCACGGCCGTCGCGCGCAAAGCGGCGGCCAGGGGTAACGAGGCGCGGGCGTTCGGGGCGACCAGATAGGCGATGCGCAGGCCCGCGCCGAGGCACTTGGCCAGTCCGGCGATGTAATAGGTGATCTCGGGCGCCAGCGTCGCGAAGCTCGGCGGCGGCGTCGGGCAGACGAAGGCGTAGGCGTCGTCCTCGATGATTGTGACGGCGTAGCGTCGGGCTACCTCAATGATGGCTTGGCGCCGTCCTCGCTTGATCGTGGCGGTGGTCGGATTCTGCAGGAGCGGGTTGAGGTAGATGGCCTTGGGAGCCGCGCGCGTGCAGGCGGCTGCGAAGGCCTCCGGGTCGACGCCGTCCTCATCGATCGGCAGGTCGACGAGCTGTAGCCCACGCCGAGCAGCGAGTGCGCGGATGCCGGGATAGGTCAGCCGTTCGACGCAGATCGCGTCTCCCGGTTGCGCAACGGTGTCGAGGATCGCGCCGAGCGCGCTGTGCGTGCCGGGGCAGATCAGCAGCCGGTCCGAGGTCGCGATGACGCCGCGGCGGCTGAGCCAGCGCAAGGCCGCCGCCTTGTCGTGCTCGGTCCCCCCGAAGCCCTGGTAGCGCAGCAGGTTCGGAAGCTCCGCGGCGAGCGCGGCATAGCCGGCGCGCATCCGCGCGATGAGCGCGGGGTCATCCGGTTCCGGCGGCAGATTCATCGTGAAGTCGACCGCGCCGCGATGAGCCGGTGGAGCCGCCCGTTCGCGCCCGGCCGGATCCGTCACGAAGGTGCCCTGCCCGACGCGTCCTTCTACGAGACCGCGCTTCTGCGCCTCGACGTAGCCGCGCGCCACCGTGGTGAAGTTGAGATCGAGCGCCTCGGCCAGGGCGCGCTGCGGCGGCAGCCGCGTCCCCACCGCGAGCCGACCGGTACGGACGTCCTCGGCCAGCGCCTCGACGATCGCGAGGTAGTGCGGCTTGCCCCATCGTCTGAGGTCCGGGTTCCAGGAAATCATGCCCGCGGCATCCATCCAGCCTTTGATCCGGTCAATTCAGTATTGAATGGATAGCAAGCTCCATGCCGATCGCATCAATGCGACGAAAGAAATGGTGCTCGTTGCGATAATTTCGAGAGATCAATTCAATCCAGTCAAATAGAGACTGGGATTGATGCAGTTCATGCATGCGAAATATGCGCGATGCTCAATTCATGAACAGCACGTGATTGATCGTATCTTCGGGCTAATTGAACGGATTTATGAGCGAAACTCGCCTGGACTTGATCGGATCTCGGTGCTGGCACGGGCCTTGCCATTCCCTGTTCGATCGGCAGCGGGGCTCGCTGCGGAGCAAGATCAGGGAGCACACACATGCCGGCCGTCACTCACGAACAGCACAAGAAGGGCGACTTCTTCGTCGATTACGAGGAGAAGGTCTTCGAGGATGTGAAAGCAGAGCCCGGTCAAAAGGCGCTCGTCACCTTCCACACCGTCGCCTTCGAGGGCTCGATCGGCTTCGTGAACCTGCTCCAGGCGACCCGCCTGCTGCGCAAGGGCTTCGAGACCTCGATCCTGCTTTACGGGCCGGGCGTGACGCTGGGCATCCAGCGCGGCTTCCCGACGCTCGGCGACGAGGCCTTCCCGGGCCACCAGAACTTCAACAACCAGATCGCGAAGTTCATCTCGGAAGGCGGCAAGGTCTATGCCTGCCGTTTCGCCCTTCAGGCCCTCTACGGCCATGGCGAGCCCTCGCTGATCGAGGGCATCCGGCCGATCAGCCCGCTCGACGTCCTCGACCTGTCGCTCCTGCACAAGCGCGACAACGCGGTGATCATCGACACCTGGACCCTCTGACGCGACCACCCCGGCGGCCGCACGCTCGCGGCCGCCGCCCAAGCCGGAGTCACGCCATGTCAGAGAACCGGATCGTGCGGGCCGCTGCCGTCCAGATCGCGCCGGACCTCGAGAACCCGGACGGGACGCTCGAGCGCGTCCTCAACGCCATCGACGAGGCCGCTGCCAAGGGCGCGCGCTTCATGGTCTTTCCGGAGACCTTCGTCCCCTACTACCCGTATTTCTCCTTCGTGCTGCCGCCGGCCCTACAGGGCGCGGAGCATCTGCGCCTCTATGACCGCGCGCCGACCGTGCCGGGACCGGTCACGCAGGCGGTCTCCGCCGCGGCGCGGCGGCACGGCGCGGTGGTGGTGCTCGGCATCAACGAGCGCGACCACGGCTCGCTCTACAACGCGCAGCTGATCTTCGATGCCGACGGCACGCTGAAGCTCAAGCGCCGCAAGATCACGCCGACCTATCACGAGCGCATGATCTGGGGTCAGGGCGACGGCGCCGGCCTCGCGGTCGTCGACACCACCGTCGGGCGCGTCGGAGCGCTGGCCTGCTGGGAGCATTACAATCCCCTCGCCCGCTACGCGCTGATGGCGCAGCACGAGGAGATCCACGCGGCGCAGTTCCCGGGCTCCCTCGTCGGCCAGATTTTCGCCGACCAGATGGAGGTGACGATCCGGCACCACGCGCTGGAGGCCGGCTGCTTCGTCGTCAATGCCACCGGCTGGCTCACCGACGAACAGGTCGCTGCCGTCTGCCCGGACGAGCGCCTGCGCGGGGCCTGCCGCGGCGGCAACTGCACGGCGATCGTCTCCCCCGAGGGCCGGCATCTCGCCGACCCGCTCGGACCCGGCGAGGGCATCCTGATCGCGGACATGGACCTCGCCCTCGTCACCAAGCGCAAGCGGATGATGGATTCCGTCGGCCACTACGCCCGGCCGGAACTGCTCAGCCTCAACCACGACCGGCGCCCCGCCGCGCCGGTCCATGCCTCGGCCGACTTCGAGACTGCCCCGACATCCTCCGGCACCAGGAATCGCGATCATGAGCGACAGCCCGCTTCTGACCAGCCCTCTCTCGCCCTCGCCGCCTCCGGAAGCCTCTGTGATGGCGGCGGGCATGCCGACCGAGCGCCTGATCAACGCCTTGCAGTCCTTCGGAGTCAGGCTGGCTGACACCTCCGCCGGCGTCGCGAGCCGCCGCGGCGGGGCCGGGCCGTCCGACCACAAGGCGATGACCATCGCCGGCCGCACGGTGATGGTCCCGGTGCACACCGCCCCGGCCTTCGAGTCGCCGTTCCTGGTCCGCCGTCCAGGCCCCGACGGCTTCTCGGAGATCGAGCATGACGGCGCGGTGATCGGCCGGGTGACCTTCCCGGGCAAGCCGCGCTTCTACGGGCTCTCGACCTTCGACGGCGTGCCCTATTCGAAGATCGCGGTGCTGCACGGGCGCGACGTCCTGGCCACGACGATCCTGCAGACCTGCATCCGCTACCAGAGCCGCACCAAGACCTGCCAGTTCTGCTCGATCGGCCAGTCCCTCGCGGCCGGACGTACCATCGCGCACAAGAGCCCGGCGCAGCTCGCCGAGGTCGCCCGCGCCGCGGTGCTGCTCGACGGCGTGAAGCACATGGTGATGACCACCGGCACGCCGAATGCCACCGATCGTGGCGCCGCGGTGCTCTGCGAGAGCGCCTTTGCCGTGAAGGCCGCCGTCGACCTGCCGATCCAGGGCCAGTGCGAGCCGCCGGACGACGACCGCTGGTTCGAGCGCATGAAGGCCTCCGGGATCGACGCGCTCGGCATGCATCTCGAAGCCGTCACGCCGGAGGTGCGCGCCCGCATCATGCCGGGCAAGGCGAGCGTGCCTCTGGAGCGGTACTACTCGGCCTTCGAGGCGGCCGTTCCGGTCTTCGGTCGCGGCCAGGTCTCGACCTACATCCTGGCCGGCCTCGGCGACACGCCAGAGGCGATCCTGGCGATGTCCGAGCGCCTGATCGGCATGGGCGTCTATCCCTTCGTGGTGCCCTTCGTGCCGATCTCCGGCACGCCGCTCGAGAGCCATCCCTCGCCGAGCCCCGATTTCGTTCACGCGATCCTGCAGCCGCTCTCGCAGATGTTGGAACGCGCAGGGCTTCGCTCCACCGAGATCAAGGCTGGCTGCGGTCGCTGCGGCGCCTGCTCGGCTCTGTCGAGCTACGAGCGCACGAGGGTCGCGGCATGATCTTCGAGCCCTTTCCGGCCTATCGCCCAAGCTACTTCCACGTGAAGTTCGCCACCGCGCCCTGGGAGCGACAGGCCTGCGCGGCGCTTCGCCGGCAGGTCTTCTGCACCGAGCAGGGCATCTTCGAGGGCGACGACCGCGATACGATCGACGGTCACGCCATCCCTATCTGCGCTCTCTCGACCCTCGGCGGCGAGACCGATGCCGTCGTCGGCACGGTACGCATCCACGAGGTTGCCAAGCGGCCCGGCGAGTGGTGGGGCTCGCGTCTTGCCGTGTCGAAGGCATTTCGCGGCACGGCCGCCCTCGGGGCCGGCCTGATCCAGGTCGCCGTCTCCTCGGCCCATGCGCGGGGCTGCACGCGTTTCCTGGCCCATGTGCAGGAGCGCAACGTGGCACTGTTCCAGGCCCTGCATTGGGAGAGTCTCGACGCGCTCGACCTGCATGGGCGTCCGCATCACCTGATGCAGGCGGATCTCGCTGCCTATCCGCCGATGCGCGACCCCGAGACCGGGCTCGTCACTCTGCGCAAGGCGGCGTGATGAGCGTGGCCGTCGACATCGAGGCCCTGGCCCGCCAGATCCGCGACGCGCGCGGCGTTGCGCACAAGCGCGACATCGATGCGGTGGTCACGCGGCTCGGGCTCGGCAGCCGCGACGCCGCCGTTCCGGTCGGCGACGATTGCGCCGCGATCCCCAACGGCGACGAGCATTTGCTGCTCGCCATCGAAGGATTCATCGACTCCTTCGTCGCCGCCGATCCGTATTTTGCCGGCTATTGCGGCGTCATGGTCAACCTCAGCGACGTCGCCGCCATGGGCGGACGGCCGATCGCGGTGGTCGACGCGCTCTGGAGCCGCGATGCGACCCAGGCTGACCCGGTTCTCGCGGGCCTCGCCGACGCGGCGGCGATCTACGGCGTGCCTGTAGTCGGCGGCCATACCAACACCCGCGCCGAGGCGGGCAACCTGGCCGTGGCGGTGCTCGGCAAGGCGGGGCCGCGCCTGCTCACCAGCTTCGACGCACGGCCCGGCGACGACCTCGTCGCGGTGATCGACCTGCGCGGCCGCTTCCGTGAGCCGAACCCCTATTGGGATGCCTCCACCGGCTCGCCGGCAGAGCGGTTGCGCGGCGATCTCGCCCTGCTGCCGGGTCTCGCCGAGGGCGGCCTCTGCAAGGCTGCCAAGGACATCAGCATGGCCGGCATCGTCGGCACCGCGCTGATGCTGCTCGAATGCTCGGGCGTCGGTGGCCTGATCGACCTCGACGCGATCCCGCGGCCCAGCGACGTCCCGCTCGCCCGCTGGCTCACGGCCTTCCCGAGCTTCGGCTACCTCCTCAGCGTCCGGCCCGACCGCACGCCCGAGGTGCTGTCGCGGTTCTCGGAGCGCGGCATCGCGGCAGCGACCATCGGCACCATCGATGCGAGCCGGGTGGCGCGCGTGTGCGATGCCGGCGGAGACGAGGCGGTGGTCTGGGATTTCCTGGCCGGTCCGCTGATCGGCTGCGGCGCGGCGGAGCCGTCGCCATGAGGCCGCTGCGCATCGCCATCCTGACCCATTCGGTCAATCCGCGCGGCGGCGTCGCGCATTGCCTGTCGCTGGCCGAGGCGCTCTGCGCCATGGGACACGAGGCGGTGGTGCACGCACCCGACACTACCGGGGAAGGTTTTTTTCGCGACGCCCGCTGCCCGACGATCTCCGTCGCGGCCAAGCCCATCGACGGCACGACCGCCGATCTCGTGCGGACCCGCATCAACGACTACCTGCGCCATTTCGGCTCGCCTGCGGCCTGCGATTTCGACGTCTTCCATTGCCATGACGGCATCGGCGGCAACGCGCTCGCCACCCTCAAGCATCGCCGCCTGATCCCGGGCTTCGTTCGTACCGTCCATCATCTCGACCACTTCGACGACCCGTCGATCGCCGAGTGGCAGGACCGGGCCGTGCGCGAGGCGACGCGCCTGCTCTGCGTCAGCCGGGTCTGGGCCGATTGGATCGGCGACGAGTTCGGAGCGGAGGCCGAAATCGTCGGCAACGGCGTCGACCTCGACGCCTTCCAGGACCGGCCGACCGAGGCGGATGCCGTGGTGCGCGAGCGCTGGGGTCTCGGAGCAGGTCCGATCGTGCTCGGCATCGGCGGCCTGGAGGAGCGCAAGAACACCGCAGGCACCATCGAGGCCTTCGCGCGCCTTCGCGAGACCCATCCCGGCGCCCAGCTCGTCCTGGCCGGAGGCGCCTCGCTGCTCGATCATACCCCCTACCGCGCCCGCTGCCTCGCGACGCTCGATGCCCTCGGCCTCGCCACCGGGCCGGGCAAGCCCGTGGTCGTGACGGGGCCGGTCCCGAACGATCAGATGCCGGCCCTGTACCGGGTGGCGGACATGCTCGCCTTCCCGTCCTGGCGCGAGGGTTTCGGGCTCTGCGTGCTCGAGGCGATGGCCTGCGGCACGTCCGCCATCGTCTCCCGCCTGCCGCCCTTCACGGAATATCTGGAGCCCGGCGACGCACTCTTCGTCGATCCGGCCAGGCCGCGCGACATCGCCGGGGCCATGGCCTCGACCCTGGTGCCGGAGATCCGTGCCGCCCTCCGTGCGGCCGGCTTCAAGCGGGCCGCAGCCCATTCCTGGCGCGCCTGCGCCGAGCGCCATCTCGACGCCTATGCGTCCTGCGCCAGCCTGAGACCGGAGCCGATCCATGCCTGAAATGCGCTTCCACGTGCTCTGGCCGGATGGCCGCCGCGAGGCCTGCTACTCGCCCTCCCTCGTCGTGCAGGACTTCCTGACGCCGGGCGAGAGCTACGCCCTCGCCGACTTCGTCGAGAAGAGCCGCACTGCGCTGACCATCGCGAGCGAGCGCGTGCGTGAGAAGTACGGCTTCGCCTGCTCGTCCGCCCTGGACCAGCTCGCTCGCATCGAGAGCGCGGCCGAGCGCCAGGCTCCCGGCGGCCGCGTCACCGTCGAGACCTTCGATCTCTGAAGCAATCGGACCAGCAAGGAGCTGCGGCCATGACCTCCACCTCCCGTCACGTCCCCGTCGCCATCGTCGGAGGCGGCCAGGCCGGCCTCTCGGTGAGCTATCACCTCAAGCAGCGCGGCATCGACCATCTCGTCTTCGAGAAGCACCGCGCCGCCCATAGCTGGGCGACCCAGCGCTGGGACACGTTCTGCCTCGTGACGCCGAACTGGCAGTGCGATCTACCGGGCCATCCCTATGACGGGCCGGACCCGCACGGCTTCATGAAGAAGGACGAGATCGTCGAGTATCTGAAGGGCTTCATCGCCAAGGTGAAGCCGCCGATGCGCGAGGGCGTCGCGGTGCGCCAAGTCCAGCGCCGCCCCGACGGGGTCTTTTCCGTCGAGACCTCGGACGGCGATTACACCGCGGACGAGATCGTCGTGGCCTCGGGCGGCTACCACACGCCGATCATCCCGCGCATGGCGGAAAAGCTGCCCGGATCGATCACGCAGATCCACTCGAACCAGTACCGCAACCCGGCCCAGCTACCGGAGGGCGAGGTATTGGTGGTCGGTTCCGGCCAGTCCGGCGCGCAGATCGCCGAGGACCTGCATCTCGCCGGCCGTAAGGTTCACCTTGCCGTCGGCGACGCGCCGCGCTGCGCCCGGTTCTACCGTGGCCGCGACGTCGTCACGTGGCTCGCCGACATGGGCTATTACGAGATGTCGGTGGACGAGCATCCGCTGCGGGATGGCGTCCGCGACAACACCAACCACTACGTCACTGGCCGCGACGGAGGCCGCGATATCGACCTGCGCCGCTTCGCCAACGAGGGTATGACGCTCTACGGCGTGCTGGAGGATTACGAGGCTGGCGCCCTGCGCTTCCGCGACAACCTCAAGCGGTCCCTCGATCAGGCCGACAAGACCTATAACGGCATCAACGCGGCCATCGACAAGCACATCGCCGAGAAGGGCGTCGAGGCGCCGAGCCAGGATCATTACAGCCCTGTCTGGGAGCCCGGCGAGCCGGTGACCGCGCTCGATCTCGCCGCGAGCGGCATCACGTCGATCGTCTGGTGCATCGGCTTCACGCCGGACTTCAAATGGCTCGACGCCTCGGTGTTCAACGGCGCCGGCCGGCCCAAGCATGCGCGCGGCATCACGAGCGAGGCCGGAGTCTCTTTCATCGGCCTGCCCTGGCTTCACACCTGGGGATCGGGCCGGTTCGGCGCGGTCGGCCGCGATGCGGAGCACGTCGTGCAGGCGATCGAGAAACGGCTCGGGACCGAGCGGTTCGCCATGAAGGTCGCGGTCTGAGCCGCTGCCGGCCGCGATCGACGCCCGGGCAGCGGCTCCGATAACCGCAAGCCGCCCCGCACACATCGTTCAGGAGGGGACTGTTGTCGGTGCCGCTGCCCTGCGGAAAAGATCGCCATTTCGAAATAACGTCAGAGTTCCGACGATCGAGAACAATGCAGCGCAGGTCAGCCATAACCCGGGCATTGCGCGGTTTGCGGTCTCGTGGATGAGATAAGTGCAGACTGCGGGCGTAAATCCGCCGAAAATCGCCTGCGCCAAGCTGTAGGCGAGGGAGAACCCGGTGGCTCGGACTTCGGCCGGCATGATTTCGGTCAGAGTGACGACCATGACGCCTTGGTAGCCGCCATAAAGGAACGACATCCACATCAACACGGCAAAGAGTCGTACGAACGAAGGCTCGGACACGAGCCAGGCCATGACCGGATAGGCCGTGATGGCAATCAACACCGAGAAAGTGATCAACACGGGCAGACGCCCGACGCGGTCTGACACCGCCCCCATCACCGGCACCCAGATGAAGTTGGCGACGCCGACGCAGACCGTGACGACGAAGCTGTCGTTGGCGCTCAAACCCAACACTTGCCGAGCATAAGTCGGGGTGTAGGCGGTGATCATGTAGAAGAACACGCTCGTCAGCGTGACGAGCAGCACGGCCTTCAGCACGATCGCCCAGTTCTGCGCGAGCGAGCCGTAGATCTCACCGAGGGTGGGCTGGCGGCGCTTGGTGCGCTGCGCGAATTCCTCGCTTTCGTGCATCGAGCGGCGGATCCAGAACAGCACCGGCACGATCATGCAGCCGATCAGGAAGGGGATGCGCCAACCCCATTCCAGCATCTGCTGCTCGGTGAGAAGGCCGCGTAGGCTCACGCCGATGACGGCCGCGAAGACGACGGCCACCTGCTGGCTCGCCGATTGCCAACTCACGTAGAAGCCGCGGTTCCCGGGGGTGGCGATCTCCGAGAGATACACGGAGACGCCGCCGGATTCCGCTCCGGCCGAGAAACCCTGGAGCAGCCGTCCGATCACCACCAGGGCCGGCGCAGCGAGGCCGATCGTGGCGTAGGTCGGGGTGAAGGCGATCAACGCGACGCCCACCGACATGATGGCGAGGCTGAGGATCAAGCCGGCGCGGCGGCCGTGCCGGTCGATGTAGGCACCGAGCACGATGGCCCCGAGCGGGCGCATCAGGAAGCCGATGCCGAAGGTCATCAGCGACAGCATCAGCGAGACGAACTCGTTGTCGTTCGGGAAGACGGCCTGCGCCACGGCCGAGGCGTAGAAGCCGTAGACCATGAAGTCGAACATCTCGAGGAAGTTGCCGCTGACGACGCGAACGACGTCACCCTTGGTTGGCGGCCCTTTGACTGTGGCGTCCATCATTCCCTCCCATAACACCGGTTCGAGCGCTTCGAAGTCTGAAACGCGATGACCCAACTGCCTGTTGTTCTATTATTCAGAACAGCGGTCTATGATTTGCTACAATAATGAGAAGTCTTCTTATTCGTCAACTGGATTGAGCAGCATTGTGCAGTGCTCCGACTCGCCTGTTCTCCCCGCGGAAAAATTCTTCTGGTTCGTGTGACGTCGCCGCTTGACCCCACGAAACGAACAGAGGTATCAAATTCTCAGAACGCTGTATCGGATATCAGAACGATGGACAGCACACTCCTCAAAGGCCTGACGGTTCTGGAGCACATCGCAGCCAGCGACGCGCCTCGTGGCGTCAGCGAGCTGGCTCGGGCGCTTCAGCTCACCAAGAGCAATGTCCACCGGACGCTGCAGACGCTGGTGGCGGCCGGCTATGTCCGCGCGACGCCGAGCGGCACCTACGAGTGCACGCTGAAGCTGTTCGAGTTGGCGAGTTCGGTGCTGTCTCGCGTCGACGTGCGGCAGGTTGCGGAGCGATTCATGCGCTCCCTGGCCGAGCAGACCCAGGAGACCATCCACCTCTCGCTGCTCGACAAGGCCGAGGTGATCTATCTGCACAAGATCGAGAGCGCGCATCCGGTGCGCGCCTATTCCTCGATCGGCGGCCGCGCACCGGCCTATTGCGTGGCCTCGGGCAAGGCACTGCTGGCCTATCAGGAGGGCGCGCTGGTGCATCTCTCCGATCCGCTCGCCGCCCATACCTCGCGCACGATCACGGATCTCGACACCCTCCGGCAGGAGCTGGAACAGGTGCGGGTCCAGGGCTTCGCGATCAATCGCGGCGAATGGCGCGAAGGCGTCTGCGGCCTGGCTGCGATCGTTCACGACGCCATGGGCAAGCCCGTGGCCGCGATCGGCATCTCCGGCCCCGCCGACCGCCTCGATCCCACGGCGCTGCGCCGCTTCAGCGACGTGGTGGTCGACGCGGCGCGCGGGCTGTCGCGTGCGCTGGGCTACAACCCCATCGCCCTGGCGCCGCGGCCCGTCCGCATCGGCGGCCTGGGCGCATTCGTCTGATCGAAGGAGACGAGCTTGCGACCGCTTACCGGTATCCGGGTCATCGAGTTCTGCAGCGTCGCTGCCGGCCCGTTCTGCGCCATGCTCCTCGCCGACATGGGCGCCGACGTCATCAAGGTGGAAAACCCGGATGGCGGCGACACCATGCGGGCCTGGCCGCCGATCAGCGAGGGCTACAGCGAGAACTTCGCATCGCTGAACCGCAACAAGCGCTCCGTCACCCTCGACCTCAAGGATCCGGACGGCAACGCCAAGGCGCGCGACCTGATCCGCTCGGCCGATGTGGTGCTGGAGAACAACCGCCCCGGCGTGATGCAGCGCCTCGGGCTCGACTTCGCCACGGTGAGCGCCGAGCAGCCGGGCCTCGTCTATTGCTCGATCTCGGCCTTCGGCCAGGAAGGCCCGCGCTCGCGAGAGGCCGGCTTCGACCTGACGCTGCAGGCGATGAGTGGCGTGATGAGCGTCACCGGCGAGCCCGGCGCCCCTCCGGTGAAATGCGGCGTGCCGATCTCGGATTTCGGCACCGGCCTCTATGCCGCCTATGCCATCGCCTCGGCGCTGCTCCAGGTGCGCGACGGCGGCCAAGGCACGCATGTCGACGCCTCGATGTTCGGCGCGTCCCTCGCCATGGGCGCCCTCCAGACCAGCCAGTATTTCGGCAGCGGGCGGGATCCGGAGCGCCTCGGCTCGGCCCATCCGCGCAATGCGCCCTACCAGGCCTTCCGGGCCAAGGACGGCTACATCGCCATGGCGGCGGGCAACAACGCACTCTATCGCGCCGCCTGCAATGCCATCGAGCGGCCGGACCTGATCGACGATCCGCGCTTCGCCTCCACGGCCCTGCGCGCCGAGCACCAGAAAGATCTGCTCGAGATCCTGGAGGGGGATTTCGCGAACCACGGCTGCGAGGACCTGCTCGCGCGCTTCCGCAAGGCCGGCGTACCCTGCTCGCCGATCAACGGCTATTTCGATGCGCTCGCCGATCCGCAGGTGGCGCATATGGGCTGGGTCCAGCCGATCACGCTGCCGTCGGGGGTCGAGACCAAAACCTTCGTGTCGCCGCTGAAATTTTCGGGCGAGGGCTTCCCGATCTACCGGCAGCCGCCAGCGCTCGGCGAGCACAACGACGAGGTGTTCGGCGAGGCGAAGACGGCTGCTTTGGCGAAGAGCGCGTGATGGACGAGCTTCTCATCGAGCGCGCCGGCACCACGCTGACGCTGACGCTCAACCGCCCCGACAAGATGAACGCGTTTTCGGGCGCGCTCGTCGAGGCGCTCCTCGCCCAGGTGCAGGAGGCCGCTGCCTCGGGCGTGCGGCTCCTCGTCCTCAAGGGGAACGGACGCAACTTCAGCGCCGGCTTCGATTTCGGCGGCTACGAGGAGCAATCGACCGGCGACCTCGTGCTGCGCTTCATCCGGATCGAACAGCTTCTGCAGGCGGTGCGCTATGCGCCCTTCGATACGCTGGCCCTGGCCCATGGCCGGAATTTCGGCGCGGGCGTCGACCTGATCTGCTCCTGCGCCCGACGCGTCGCCGACCCCGCCGCGACCTTTCGGATGCCCGGGCTCGGCTTCGGGCTGGTGCTCGGCACGCGCCGCTATGCCGAGCGCGTCGGATCGACCCGCGCCCGCGCCATCCTCGGGGACGGCCTCGTCTTCGATGCGAAAGAGGCCCTGGCCGACGGCTTCCTGGCCCGCCTCGCGCCGAGCGCCGAATGGGCGGACATCGTGTCGACCAGCTCGGAGACCTCGACCCAGCTCACGCCCGAGGCGGCTGCCGCCCTCTACGCCGCGACCGCCACCGACACCCGATCCCAGGATCTGGCCGAACTGGTCACCTCCGCCGCGCGGCCGGGGCTGAAGGAGCGCATCCGCTCCTACCGCGCCGCCTGACCGCCCTTCGCTCGGGAGACATCCTCGTGAGTTCCGGTACCTCGAAAATCGTCCCGCTGGCGGATCTCGCCGCGCGGATCACCGATGGCAGCTCGATGGCGCTCGGTGGCAGCTTTCTCCACCGCGGCCCCTTCGCGCTGGTGCGCGAGCTGATCCGCCAGGGCCGCAAGGAGCTGGAGGTCATCAAGCAATCCCCCGGCTACGATATCGACATCCTCTGCCGGGCCGGCGCGCTCGCCCGCGCACGGGCCGGCATCGTCGCCATGGAGGGCAATTTCGGCCTCGCGCCCTGGTATCGGAAGACCGTCGAGAAGGGCGAGATTCGCCTGGAGGAGCATGCCTGCGCGACGCTGACGGCGGGCCTGCGCGCCTCGGCCTTCGGCGTGCCCTTCATGCCCTGCGGCGGCATCCATGGCTCGGACCTGCCGGCGCTGAACGGCTGGCGGCAGATCGAGGACCCCTACGGCACCGGCGAGTCGGTCTACGCCATCCCCAAGATCACCCCCGATTTCGCAGTGATCCTCGCCAACGAGGTCAGCGAGGAGGGCGATGTCCGCGTCTACGGCACCTCGCATTGGGACCGGATCATGAGCCGCTCGGCCAAGCGCGTTCTGATCGTCGCGGAGAAGATCGCGCCGAGCGCCTCCTTCCGCGATCAGCCCGAGCTGACGCTCGTGCCCCACTTCCTCGTCGAGGCGATCAGCGTGGTCGAGAATGCCGGCTGGCCGGGCTCGTGCTGGCCCCATTACGAGGTCGATTACCCAGCCGTCGAAGCCTACATGAACGAGGCAGAATCGGTGCTGAAGGCCCATCTCGACGCGGCCCCCGAGGCACGGGAGGCAGCCCATGCGTGAGTGGTCGGGCTTTTCCTTCATCGTTACGAATCTCGCGCGGTTCGTGCGCCCCAACGAGATCACCTTCAGCGGCGTGAACTCGGCCCTGCCGATGCTCGCCTGCCTGCTCGCCAAGCGCGCCTATGATTTCGACTTCACCTACATCAACGTCGCCGGCGGCGTGGACCCGCGCCCCTCGAAAGTGCCGATCTCGAGCTCCGACCCGGTGCTCGCCGAAGGCTCGCGCTCGATCTTCTCGAACGAGGACTTTTACGACCTCTGCACCCGCGGCCAGATGGATCTCTGCTTCCTCGGCGCGGCGCAGGTCGATGGGCTCGGGCGCACCAACGTCTCGGTGATCGGCGACTGGCACGCCCCGAAGGTGCGGCTCCCCGGCGGCGGCGGCGGCGCGGTGATGCTGCCCACCGCCCGGCGCGCGGTGACCTGGCGGACCGAGCATTCGAAGCGCACCCTCGTCGAGACCCTCGATTTCGTCACTGCGTCCGGCGGCATGCATGGCGTCGTCACGCCGATCGCGGTCTTCACGAAGCGCGACGGCCGGCTCGTCCTGTCGTCCTGGCATCCGCAGGCGAGCCTCGACGAGGTCCGCGCCCGCACCGGCTTCAGCTTCGAGGCCGACGGCGCCGAACCCTCGGCCTGGCCGAGCGAGGCGGAAGCCTCCGGCCTCTCCGCGATCGACGCGGATGGCAGCTTCGAACGCGACGCGGCGATCAAGCTGCGCTGACACCCAGAACAATCGGTAGGAGTAGGGACATGGCGGAGTCGATCAGCGGGCGCCTGCGCGCGGCGATGGCGCGCTATGCCTCGGCCGGCCTGACGGCGATCACGATCCCCGAGACGGTCGGCTACGGCGCGCTTCGGGACACGATCGACGCCTATGCCGCCGGCTTCCACGCCTGGGGCGTCGCCCGCGGTATGACGGTCGGCGTGATTGCCCCGAAATCCCTCGCCGGCATCGCAGCCTATTTCGGTGCGATGCAGGCCGGGGCCTGCGCCTGCTTCCTCGAACCCGGTCTCGCCCCCGAGGCGCTCGCCGAGCAGGCCGAGGTCGTCGGCATGCGCCACCTCGTCGTGGACGAGACGCTGATCGAGCGTTTCACGGTTCCCGCGCTCGCCGCCCTGGCCATCAAGCCGCTCGCGGCCGTGCGGGGCGAGGGCGCCTATGTCGACGAGGCGCTCGGACCGCAAGACAACGCCATGCTGCTCTTCACCTCGGGCAGCACCGGCCGGCCGAAGGGCGTGTTGCTGCGCCACGGAGCGCTGATCTGCAATGCCGAGGGTGTCCTCAGCCACACCGGCACCTCGCCGGAGGACCGGCTGCTGCACGTGATGCCGCTCCACCATACGAACGGCGTCAACAATCAGCTGATCGTGCCCTTCCTGGCAGGCGCCAGCCTGATCCTCGCCGACCGGTTCAAGCCGGAGATCGCCATCGAGCATCTGCGCCGCGATGGCCCGACCTATATGACCGGCGTCCCGACCATCTATGCGCGGATGCTGCCGCATCTCACGGACGGCGAGCGCTTCCCGAACCTCAAATTCCTGCGCTGCGGCTCGGCCCCGATCACCCCGGCCCTGCACGAGCAGATCGAGGCGGCGTTCGGGGTGCCGCTGGTGGTCTCCTACGGCCTGTCCGAGGCGACCTGCACATCCACCATGAACCCGCCGAAGGCTCGCAAGATCGGCACGATCGGCACCGTGCTCGCGGGCCAGGAGCTGCGCCTGTTCAATCCCGTCACCGACGCGCCCGCGCCCGAGGGCGGGGAGGGCGAGATCCGCATCACCGGCCCGGCCCTGATGGCCGGCTATCTCGGCAGCACCGACCAGCCCATCGTCGACGGCTGGCTGCGCACCGGCGATCTCGGCCGCTTCGACGCGGACGGCTTCCTGGCCATCACCGGCCGGATCAAGGACGTGATCATCCGCGGCGGCGAGAACATCTCACCCGCGCTGATCGAGCGCCAGCTTGCGACGCATCCCGCCATCCGCGATTGCTGCGTCGTGGGCGCGCCCGACGCCGATCTCGGCGAGGTCCCGGTGGCCTTCGTCGTGCTGCGCGAGGGCGAGAGCCTCGACGAAGCCGGCCTCAAGGACTTCATCCGCGGCTCATTGGCTCGGATCTACGTTCCCGCACAGATCCGCAGCCTCGACATCCTGCCGACCAACGGCGTCGGTAAGACCGACCGCAAGTCGCTGAGGAGTTTGCTCGCGGCATAGAGGGCAATCGCCGGCACGGCAGGCCGTCGAAACGTGCCGGCTGAAATCAAAGCGGCGAGTTCGTCAGTTTGTGTTTCGATGATGCTGACCGGGTTCGTGCGGTAAGCTTGTTCCCGTCCGGATCGCGAAGGTAAGCGACAAAGGAGCCGTTCGGACGCTCTGTGGGCGGGCTCTCGATTGCAGCACCACCATGCGCGGTGCCGGCCTCATGCCACGCGAGAACATGGTCGCGGGTCGCTGCAGCGATACCGATCGTCCCACCATTGGCAGCGGTTGCCAGCTTGCCGTCGATGGGTTTCGTGATCATCAGCCGACCGCCCTCGTGCGAATAGATCAGCCGACCCCTGGCATCCACCTTGCCGGGCTCACCTCCCAAAGCGGCGAATGTGGCATCGTAGAAGCCTCGAGCCCGCTCCAGGTCGTTGCTTCCGATCATGACGTGAGTGAACATGCTTTCTCTCTCCAAAGGGACAGGTTCGGCGTGTCGCAGATGACCGCCCAGGCCTCGGCACGGATCGCGGGCGGCCCTGTCGTATTCCTCCCAACTCGGGCCGCCTGCGTCGATTCAACAGGTAGGGAATTGACCCTCTCCGGCACTGGCCTCTGCTTACAGCTTGGAAAATAGGGAGATAGGTTCTAGCGCGTGCCGTGAGCCCGAGCACCGCATGTTCGATTGGAACGATCTCACCTTCTTCCTCGAACTCGCCCGGCATGGGCGGCTGATGCCGGCCGCGCGCCGGCTCAAGGTCGACAACACCACGGTCAGCCGGCGCATCGCCGAACTGGAGCGCAGCCTCGAAGCGAAGTTGTTCCAGCGGGGCTCCGATGGCTTCCAGCTCACGGAAGCCGGCCATAAGCTCTTCGCGATCGCCGAGGTGATCGAGCAGAAGATGCTCTCAGTGCCCGAGGCGCTCGGGCTGCAGAACGCCGAGCTGCCGACAGGCCTCGTCCGAGTCGCCAGCATGGAGGGCATCGCGGCCTTCTATCTGTCGGCCAAGTTCGCCGAGTTCTCCGGGATCATGCCCGGCATCGTCGTCGAACTCGTCACCGAGCGGCATCTGATCAACCTGACCAAGCGCGAGGCCGACATCTCGGTGTCCTTCGTGCCGCCGAATGGGCCACGCCTTCAGGTTCGGCGCGTCGGAGAGTTCCGACTCGCCCTGTTCGCCTCGGAGGCTTACCTCGCCCGGCGCGGCCGGCCGAAGTCGAAGGCCGAGCTGCAGGACCACGACTTCGTCGACTACATCGACGATCTCATCGCCATCGAGCCGGTACACTGGCTGCTCGAAGTGCTCACACCTGCCACCGTGGTCTTCCGCTCCACCAGCATGGCGGCACAGCAAACCGCCGTCGCATCGGGGGCCGGGATCGCGCTGCTGCCGCTCTTTTCGGCAAAAACCAATCCGGCGCTCGTTCCGGTCCTCGCCGAAGACGTGATCGTTCGCCGCGAACTCTATCTCAGTGTCCACGAAGACATAGAGCATGTCGGCCGAGTCCGCGCCGTGACCCGGTTCCTGGCGAACCTGTTCACGGAAGAGGCAGACTACCTGAACCGATTTTAGGCATACCCGGCATGATTGCAGCGGCCATTGCAAATTTTCCGGGTTCGCGGCGCCGATAACCTCTGTTGCTAATGCGGCTACCCAATTCAGGAGCCGCGTCCGATGTCCGTCCAGTACCCGCAATTCAAGGCGGCTGCCTGCCACGTCGCCTCGGTGTATCTCGACAGCACGGCCTCGGCCGAGAAGGCGGTCGCCCTGATCGGCGAGGCCGCCCGTGCGGGGGCCGATCTCGTGATCTTCCCCGAGGGCTACATGCCGGGCTTCCCGCTCTGGGCGGCCCTGCGCGCGCCGATCCTCAACCACGACCTTTTCAAGCGCCTCGCCGCCGAATCCGTGCGCCTCGATGGGCCGGAGATCGGCGCGGTGCGCGCCGCGGCGCGACGGCATGGCGTGCTCGTCTCGCTCGGCTTCAGCGAGAGCACCGAGGCCAGCGTCGGCTGCCTGTGGAACTCCAACGTCCTGATCGGACGGGACGGGGCGATCCTCAACCACCACCGCAAGCTGGTGCCGACCTTCTACGAGAAGCTCATCTGGGCGAACGGCGATGCGCGCGGCCTGCGCGTGGTGCCGACAGAGATCGGCCGGGTCGGCATGCTGATCTGCGGCGAGAACACCAACCCGCTCGCCCGCTACGCCCTAATGGCCCAGGGCGAGCAGGTCCACATCTCAACCTATCCGCCGGCCTGGCCGACCCGTCCCCCCGGCGAGAGCGCCGCCTACGACCTGCGGCGGGCCATCGAGATCCGGGCCGGCGCGCACGCCTTCGAGGCGAAGGTGTTCAACATCGTCTGCTCCGCCGTCCTCGACCGAACGGCCCGGGCGATCCTGTGCGACGGCGACGACGCCCTGGCCGACATCGTCGAGCGCACCCCTGCGGGCGTCTCCATGGTGCTCGACCCGACCGGCTCGCATGTCGTCGAGGCGCATCAGGGGGACGAGACCATCCTCTATGCCGATATCGACGTCTCGGCCTGTGTGGAGCCGAAGCAGTTCCACGACGTCGTCGGCTACTACAACCGCTTCGACATTTTCCGGCTCAATGTCGACCGCTCGCCGCGGGACCCAATCACCTTCGATGCCGCGGCAGTTCAGCCGATCGGTGGGGTCGATAGCCCCGACTTCGGCAGCCCCGATCCCGACCTCCGCGAGCCTGCCCAGCCCCTTCGCCGCACAGGTACCTAATCCTGCTCGATCGCGTCCAAACCTCACGCCAACGGAAGGAAATGCAGCATGCTTTCACCTGACAAGGTCGTCCTTCCGAGGGAGGGCGATGAATTCGCAAGGCTTTCCCGAACCCGATCGCGCATCGCCGTCGCTCTAAGCTTGATGATGATCGCGATGTATTTCGGCTTCATGGCGATGTTCGCCTTCGCGAAGCCGACGATGGGCACGATCCTCGTTCCCGGCCTGTCTCTCTGCATCCTGCTCGGCGCCGGCGTGATCGTCGGATCCTTCCTCCTGTGCCTCGTCTACGTCGTCTGGGCGAACCGTTTCTACGACCCGGCCGTGCGCCGCATCATGAGCTGAGGAGCCAGCAATGCAGGCCGCGAACAACCCACTCGCCATCACCTTCTTCTTCGTCTTCATGTCGCTGACGCTCGGCATCACCTACTGGGCAGCGAAGCGCACACGCACCACGGAACAGTTCTTCGCCGCAGGCGGCCAGATCACGGCCTGGCAGAACGGCTGGGCACTGGCGGGAGACTTTCTCAGCGCGGCTGCCTTGCTCGGCATCGCCGGCATCATCACCTCGAACGGCTTCGACGGGCTGATCTACTCGATCGGCTTCCTGGTCGGCTGGCCGATCATCTCGTTCCTGATCGTCGAGCCGCTGCGCAACCTCGGCAAGTTCACCTTCGCCGACGTCGTCGCCTACCGCCTGCGGCAGCGGCCCGTGCGGATGGCGGCGGCGATCGGCACGCTCACCGTCATTCTGCTCTACCTGATCGCCCAGATGGTCGCGACGGGCTCGCTGATCAAACTGCTCTTCGGGCTGCCCTATACCGTTTCGGTCGTCGTGGTCGGTACGGCGATGCTCACCTACGTGATCTTCGGGGGCATGCTGGCAACCACCTGGGTTCAGGTGATCAAGGCCGTACTGCTCTCGCTCGGCGGTCTCGTGCTGGCGCTGCTCGTGCTCGCACATTTCGACATGAACCCGCTGAACCTGTTCTCCGCCGCCGCCGAGAAATACGGCACGCGGGTCCTCCAGCCGGGGGTCAAGGTCGCGGGCAGCGGCTGGGACTCGATCTCGCTGGGCGTCGGGCTGATGTTCGGGACGGCGGCGCTGCCGCATATCCTGATGCGGGCCTTCACGGTGCCGGACGTCAAGGAGGCGCGCATGTCGATCCTCTACGCCACCGGCATCATCGGCTCGTTCCACCTCTTGGTCTTCGTGATCGGCTTCGGCGCCATGGTCCTCGTCGGCCCCGAGGTGGTGACCAAGGCCGGAGGCGGCGGCAACATGGCGGCCCCACTGCTCGCGCTCACCGTCGGCGGCAACGGCTTCTTCGGCTTCATCTGCGCGGTCGCCTTCGCAACGATGCTCGCGGTCGTCGCCGGGCTGACCCTGTCGGGCGTGGCCACCGTCTGCCACGACCTCTGGGTCAACGTGGTCCGCGGCGGCGATGCCCCGGAGCGCGAGCAGTTGATCGTCGCGCGCATCGCGACGGTGGCCATCGCGGTGCTGGCGGTGTTCCTCGGCATCGTGTTCGAAGGCCAGAACGTGGCCTTCATGGCGGGCCTCGCCTTCGCGGTTGCCGCGGCGGCCAACTTCCCGGCGCTCCTGCTGTCGATCACCTGGAAGCGCTTCACCACCGCCGGCGCCGTGGCCAGCATCCTCGTCGGGACGGTGTCCTCGCTCCTGCTCATCTGCCTGTCGCCCACCGTGCAGGTCGACGTGCTCGGCAAGAGCCTCGCCGCGGTCTCCCAGGCCTGGTGGTTCGTGCCGATGAAGAACCCGGCGCTGATCTGCATGCCGCTGTCCTTCCTCGTCGCGGTCGCCGTTTCGCTGGTGACCGAGGAGACCGGCGCGGAGAGCAGCTTCCGGGAAATGCGTCGACGCATCATGTTCGGCGCCGCGCGGGAGACCGTCGCCGCCGAGTGAAGCGAGCAGCATCGATCCGAGTGAGGAAACGGGGCGCCGAGGAGCGCCCCGTTTTCGTTCGAAGCGGCGAGGCTAACCCCAAGGCTGGGGAGCGGCCTCGACGGTCAGGCCGAGCTTGGCGGCAACGCGCCGCGCGGTCGCCGTGCGCCGGTCCGTGATCGCGGCGACGGAGGCGCGGGCCTGCTCCAGCACGGCGGCCGGCGCCCGCTCCGGCGTCCCGGCATCGAAGGGCGGCTCGGGGGCGTAGGCCATGAAGAGCTGGATCGCCTTCGCCACGTCCTCGCCGCGCAGCTCCGCGGCGAGACGCAGCGCACCGTCGATCCCGGCGGTGACGCCGGCTGCGAAGACCCAGCTTCCATCGAGGACGACCCGCTCATCGACCGGAATCGCGCCGAAGAACGGCAGTAGGTCGAACGAGGCCCAGTGGGTCGTCGCACGCCGTCCCTGCAGGAGGCCGGCCGCCCCGCAGAGCAAGGCTCCCGTGCAGACGGAAAACACGCTTTGCGCGCCGGCCGCCTGACTGCGAAGCCATGCGAGCACGGCCTCGTCCTCCATCAGGCCTTCCTGACCGAAGCCGCCGGGTACGTGCAGCACGTCGAGCTGTGGCGCATCCCCGATGGCGGCATCCGGCGTCAGCACGAGGCCCTTCACGTCACGGACCGGTTCTGCCGTCGTGCCGTAGATTCGATAGGTCGCGTTCGGGATGCGCGAGAGGACTTCGAACGGGCCGGTGAGATCGATCTGGTCGATGCCCTCGAAGAGCAGGGAACCGATCTGCAGGTGAGTGTCGGGCGAAATCATCGTTGCCTCCAATGGACAACCGGAGACTATCGCGGCAAGACTTGGCGCGAATGCCAAACACCCCTCATTTCTCGCCAAAGCCCCCTCGCTCCGTCGAGGTGCTTGCCTTCGAAGGCGTGCAGGTGCTCGACGTCACGGGCCCGCTTCAGGTCTTCGCCTCCGCCAACGAGCATCTCGCCAAGGCGGGGCAAGCCCCGGCCTATCGGCTGCGCGTCGTCGCGAAGGGCGGCGGCGCCGCACTGTCCTCGGCAGGCCTGATGCTCGCGACCGAGCCGCTGCCCGCGGCCGGCGAGGTTGTCGACACAGTCGTCGTCGCTGGCGGCCCCGGTGTCGATGCCGCTGGAGCCGACCCGGAGTTGATCGACTGGGTGCGCGACCGGGCGGGGCGTGCGCGACGCATCGCAACAGTATGCACGGGCGCCTTTCTCGCGGCGGCGTCAGGCGTCCTGGATGGCCGGCGGGCCGTCACGCACTGGTCGTTCTGCGATGCTCTCGCCAGGCGCTTTCCGGCCGTGCGGGTAGAGCCCGATCCGATCTTCCTGCGTGATGGGCCTGTCTGGACTTCAGCGGGCGTGACGGCCGGCATCGACTTGGCGCTCGCCCTGGTCGAGGAGGATCTCGGCGGCGAGATCGCCTTGGCAGTGGCACGCTACCTTGTCGTCTTCCTCAAGCGACCGGGGGGGCAGGCCCAGTTCAGCGCGGCTCTGTCGTTGCAGACGGCTAGGGACCGCTTCGCCGCTCTGCACCGTTGGGTGCGAGCAAATCTCACCTCAGATTTGTCCCTGTCGGTCATGGCCGCACAGGCGGGAATGAGCGAGCGCAGCTTCAGCCGGCGCCATCTCGAAGAGACGGGCGTGACGCCTGCCCGCGCCGTCGAGCGGCTGCGGGTCGAGGCCGCCCGGCAGATGCTGACCGATACGCGTCAGCCCGTGAAGCGGATTGGTCAGCTATGCGGCTTCGGTTCCGAGGAGACCATGCGCCGGAGTTTTCTGCGCCATTTGGCGAGCGCACCGCAAGATTATCGCTGTCGCTTCAGCAAATTTCAATAAACAAAGTGAGTTTAAATTACTATTGAACCAAATCTACCGAGCTTGCATTGCAAACATAGTCGAGCGAAGCGGCTGAACGCAGCGCCAGCAATGCCTTGCCGACGGCGTCGGGCTCGGCCGAGGAGACGATCGCGCACGATGGTGTGATCGCGGGTGCCGCCGAGCCAGCGGTGATCGCGAACCGTGGAATTGCACCGATCACGACATGATGGTGCACGCGTCCCAGCGTCGCTGGCGAAAGATTTGACCAAGCCGCTGGTGAATGCCACCGCCGATCTGAAGGTTGTTGCTGGTTCCACACTCACGATCTGAAATATTCCAGATACTTGCTTCCGGCAAACAACGATCCGACCAACCCCGCTCTGCATCCTGGGCGCTTGGGTTGATTGCGAGCACGATGTCCCGCGAAGACCGAAAGCCGATTTATGCACTCCAAACCGGCGAGTTTGGCTAAACCACGCAAGCGGAGCTGGGCCATCTGGCTCTTGCTGGCCCTGATCGGTGTGGGCAGCTACCTCGCTTGGAGTAAGCTCGGCGATAGGACTTCCCATACGAAGCCGACGACGCAAGGACAGCCGCCAGTTCCCGTCGAAATCGGCACCGTGGAAAAGGGGCCCTTCGACGAAGTCCTCGCCAGCCTGGGCACCGTGCAGGCGTTCAACACCGCCCAGGTCCGCACACGGGTCGACGGGCAGATCCAGGCCGTCGCCTTCAAGGAAGGACAGATCGTCCGGGCCGGTGATGTCCTCGTCCAGGTCGATCCTCGACCCTACCAGGCGAGCCTGGACCAAGCGAAGGCCAAGAAGACCCAGGACGAGTCGACCCTGAAGAACGCCCGGGCAGATCTCGAACGTTATACGAAGCTCGGCGACTACGCCTCGCGCCAGCAGACCGACACCCAATCCGCGACGGTGAACTCGCTCATCGCACAGGTCGCGTCAGACCAGGCCATCATCGATAACGCGCAGACACAACTCGGCTACGCCACCATCCGCGCGCCGTTCGACGGCGTCGCCGGGTTCAGGCTGGTCGACGTGGGCAACATCGTCAACGCTTCGGCCCAGACCGCCATCGTCACGATCACGCAGGTCGAGCCGATTTTCGTGGTTCTCACGGCGCCCGAAGATCAACTGCACGAGATCACAGCGGCGCTGGCCAAGGGCATCGTCCCGGTCGAGGCCTGGAGCACCGACGGGCAGTCGAAGCTTTCGGAGGGGCGGCTCTCGCTTCTCAACAACCAGGTCGATACCGCCACAGGCACAATCCGGCTCAAGGCCGTGTTCGAGAACAAGGACCATGCGCTCTGGCCGGGCCTCTCAGTTTCGACCCGGATGCGCATCGGGGTCGTCCAGGACGCGGTGACGATTCCGGACGACGCGGTTCAGCACGGACCGGGTGGCTTGTTCGCCTTCGTCGTGAACGAGAGCGACACGGCGCACCAGCAATCCGTTAAGGTCGGGCGCTCGAACCTTGGGCGAACGCGCGTGCTCGGTGGCCTCAATCCCGGGGAGAGGGTCATCACCGCCGGGCAGTCCCGGGTCACGCAAGGCGCCAAGGTTGCGCAGAAGCGCTCGGACGGGGCGACGCGGATCGGCATGACGCAGCCCGCCGACGCTGCGGCCGGAGCGCACTGACATGAAGGCTGGCATTTCCGGCTACTTCATCCGCTACCCGGTTGCGACGACGCTGATCATGGTCGGCATCCTGTTCCTGGGTGTCGTCTCGTATCCCTTGCTCGGTGTCGCTCCCCTTCCGCAGGTGGACTTCCCGACGATCCAGGTGACGGCGCAGTTGCCAGGCGCCAGCCCCGAGACGATGGCGTCGTCGGTCGCGCAGCCCCTGGAACGGCAGTTCTCGCAGATCCCGGGCGTCGCGCAGATGACCTCGTCGAGCTCCCTCGGGATCTCGGCCGTCACCGTGCAGTTCGACCTGAACCGCAACATCGACGGCGCCGCCAACGACATCCAGGGCGCGATCAACGCCGCAGGCGGCCAGTTGCCGAAGAACCTCCCGAGCCCGCCGACTTACCGCAAGGTCAATCCAGCCGACTCGCCGATCCTGCTGCTCTCGGCCGTATCGGACAGCCTGCCGATCACCGAAGTCGACGACGCCGTCGACATCCAGCTCGCCCAGCGCATCAGCCAGATCTCCGGTGTCGCGCAGGTGACGATCGGCGGTCAGCAGAAGCCCGCGATCCGCATCGAAATCGATCCGGCCAAGCTCGTGGCCAAGGACCTCTCGCTGGAGGACGTGCGCACGCAGCTCTCGCTGACCACCGTCAACAACCCGAAAGGCAGCTTCGACGGAACGACACGCAGCTACACAGTCTACGCCAACGATCAGCTCACGGCCGCGAAGGACTGGAACGACGTCATCGTCGCCTATCGCAACGGGGCACCGCTGCGGGTGCGCGACATCGGCACCGCCGTGGCGGGCGCCGAGGACACCAAGCAGGCCGGCTGGGCCGGCGGCAAGCGCGGGGTGTTCCTCGTCATCTTCAAGCAGCCCGGCGCCAACGTCATCGACACCGTCGATCAGATCAAGGCGCAGTTGCCCCGGCTGACGGCGGCGCTGCCGGCCGGGATCAAGGTCGAGACGCTGAGCGACCGCACCCAGACGATCCGCGCGTCCGTGCAGGACGTTCAGTTCACCCTTCTGCTCACCATCGCCCTCGTTGTCGGGGTGATCTTCGTGTTCCTGCGCAGCGTGTGGGCGACGATCATCCCGAGCGTCACCGTTCCGCTGGCGCTGCTCGGCGCCTGCGCCCTGATGTGGCTCGCCGGCTATACCCTCGACAACCTCTCGCTCATGGCGCTGACGATCGCCGTCGGCTTCGTCGTCGACGACGCCATCGTGGTCCTCGAGAATATCAGCCGATACGTCGAGGAAGGCATGAAGCCGCTCGAAGCGTCGCTGAAGGGCGCCGGCGAGATCGGCTTCACCATTGTCTCGATCAGCATCTCGCTGATCGCTGTCCTGATCCCGCTCCTGCTGATGGGAGGCATCATCGGGCGGCTGTTCCGGGAATTCGCCGTGGTGCTGTCGATGACGATCGCCGTCTCGGCCTTCGTGTCGCTCTCGTTGACGCCGATGATGGCCTCGCGCTTTCTCAAGCCGCACGACCAAGTCCAGCACGGCCGGCTCTACCGCGTCAGCGAACGCTGCTTCGACCTGCTGCTCGCCGCCTACGAGCGGGCACTCGACGTCGCCCTTCGGTTTCGATTCATCACGCTGCTGACTTTCTTCGCGACGCTGGGGCTGACGGTCTACCTGTTCGTCATCATCCCCAAGGGCTTCTTCCCGCAGCAGGATACCGGCCTGATCATCGGCGTGACCGAGGCCGGCCAGGACATCTCGTTCCAGGCGATGAAGCAGTCGCAGGCCGCGGCCGGCGCGATCATCCAGGCCGATCCGGGTGTCGCCACCGTCGCCATGGTGGTCGGCGGCAACGGGCAGGCCCTGAATTCCGGCCGCATGTTCATCACCCTGAAGCCGCGCGACGAGCGCGACGCCAACGCCTTCCAGATCATCAGCCGGCTGAGGCCGAAGCTCGACACGCTGGTCGGCATGAAGGTCTTTCTCCAGGCGCAGCAGGATGTTCGCACCGGCGGCCGCACCAACCGCACCCAGTTCGAGTACACGCTTCAGGACCCGGACCTGTCCGAGCTGAACACCTGGGCGCCGCGCATTCTCGCGCGGATGAAGACGCTTCCCGAATTAAGGGACGTCGCGACCGACCAGCAGACCAGCGGCACGACGCTCACATTGAACATCAACCGCGACGCCGCCTCGCGTTTCGGCATCACGCCGCAGCTCATCGACGACACACTCTACGACGCGATCGGTCAGCGGCAGATCGCGCAGTACTTCACCCAGCTCAACAGCTACCACGTCGTCCTGGAGGTGCTGCCCGCACTCCAGGGAACACCCGACAGCCTCCAGAACATCTACGTCAAAGCGCCGAATGGCGGCGGGCAGGTTCCGCTCGCCTCCTTCGCGAGCTGGACCACGGATCCGGTTCGCCCGCTGGCGATCAACCACCAGGGCCAGTTCCCAGCGGTGACGATCAGCTTCAACCTCGCGCCGAACGTCGCGTTGGGCGAAGCCACGGCGGCCATCGACCGCGCGAACCGAGACCTACAAGTCCCGGCTACGCTCTCGACCGGGTTCCAGGGTACCGCCCAGGCGTTCCAGCAATCACTGAGCACGGTGCCACTGCTGATCCTGGCCGCCTTGTTCGTCGTCTACCTGATCCTCGGGGTGCTCTACGAGAGCTTCATCCACCCGATCACGATCCTCTCGACACTACCATCGGCCGGCGTCGGTGCGCTCGCGATCCTACTGTGGTTCGGCTACGATTTCAGTCTGATCGCCCTGATCGGGATCATCCTGCTCATCGGCATCGTGAAGAAGAACGGCATCATGCTGGTCGACTTCGCGATCGTGGCCGAGCGGACCGACAATCTCGCCCCTGAAGAGGCGATCCGGCGCGCGGCTCTGCTGCGGTTCCGTCCCATCCTCATGACGACGATGGCGGCCCTGCTCGGCGGCATTCCGCTGATGATCGCCACCGGCACCGGCTCCGAAATCCGCCAGCCCCTCGGCTTCGCCATGGTCGGCGGCCTCGCCGTCAGTCAGATCCTAACGCTGTTCACGACGCCCGTGATCTACATCTATCTCGATCGGCTGGCCCATCGCTTTTCCTCCAAGGCCAGTGACGTGGAGGGACCGGCCGACGTCGAGGTCGTCCGAGGACCGCGAGTGCTCCGAGCGGCAGAGTAGGCCAAAATATATAGGCGCGTCGGCCCGAAACCGCGTGGCCAGCCCTGTCGTCGAGCGCGGCTCGCGTAACCTTATTAGCGCGAATGGATCAACACCTGCGGCTGGTAACGTTATACATAAAGCTCCAATCGACTTGGCGAGAGCTGGTTGGATTGCAGCTTCCGATTGGAAGCCTAATTTGATACGATAACGACAGTTTTTGTGGCCAAGAAAATTTATCGCTGCAATGATACCCATCGCCTATTGCCGAAATATACCGCCTGACATGAAAGTGTCACAAACTGCGCAAACTGATGCTCAATAACAACAATAGTGTTGCATTTTTGCACTAAATATTTCAGGGTATTCGATTCGCTGCATTGCACCAAAGTTATCTGGCAACTTATCTCATGCTCTGGTAGCCAGCGCAAAATCTGCAATGTCTTGGAGAAGGATCGTGAGCAATCGCGATATTTCGCACGAGTCGCGTCTTGAAAGCTTGCTGCGAGAAGCACTACGGGTGACCGAATCTAAGGGGTCATTTCGCTTACGCGTGCTCCTTGAAATGGCCTTGATCGAGGCGGGTCGCGCGCCATCGGCGCATAACCCGCAACGTCAGAACGAGCCTACTGCCGCAGAACCAGCCACAAAGCTGGTCTAGCGCTGGGCGTAATCTATACAAAACAGTCACGGAGTTAGCTGATGCTCACGCGTCGCGCCGGGTGATGATACAAGTTATCCGCTCAATAGACACTTTAGTTATCAATGTGGGCGTTCAACTCATCCCTCTAAAAAAGCCTCTTTCGAAAAAATCTTAGCGCAACGCGGTGACTTCATTCAATGGATAAAGATCTAGGTTTGGCGTAGCGCCCATAGGATTGCTGCCGAGAGCCGCGCTGGGACCGAGGGCACCTCAGCCAAATGTGATCGATTTTCTCATTCAAATTGAGAAAAGTATTAAGGTCAGATTAGCTGGAACATTTTGCTTTATTAAGTTTTTTTTAAACGAAGATTTGATTGCCTCATCAAATATGTAACTGCAATTATTTTAGAAAAATGTCGTATGCAAGATGTAATCAGAATGTATTGGCCAATATTGCTTGAAAATGTTATCGTTCTTAAGGCTTTGGAGCCCTTAGGGAAGCAAGATCGGCCGCATCCGCATTTCCTCGGACGGCTTTGAGGCGGATATCGAAGGCGATATGCGTCGACGCTAAAATTCCGATCCTTCGATCCGTAAGCGGAATCGCTTTGTAAGCCCCGTGTAACCACGGCGCTCAAAATGGACGAGGAGCGCTTTCAACGTAGCCGGACAAGCAGTGTCTTTCGACGGAGATAGAGTGGTGCCGGTTGCGGGACTTGAACTCGCGACCTACCGCTTACAAGTGGATCGATCGGTTTGTTTGGCAAATGTACTGGGCTTCGTCTCATTCGACGTAATTTCGCGAGTTTGCCAGCGTACCTTTTATTTAGTCGAATCGCAGCGAATGTGAAATTTAGCGGATTTCTTAGCTCCGTGCGTTCTAGCGTGTTGCCGCGTGACAGTAACCACACATGTAACCGCGGCTCCAAAGGAGCCATTGCAAATTAGCTTCCCCCTCTCGGCCGCCTTCGATGGGGTGGTGTAGCGGATGCCGGAAGTTGGCCGAAAGCGGAACGGCTGCTTTGGCGGATAGAAAACAGATTGCGGACATTGCCAGCGCGTCATCGGCGTCCGGGATTAGCAAGTCCTGATCTGCAATTTGTGCGAGCGTCGCGGAATACACGGCGCTCAAGCGCCAATCGATCCAATACGCGCGGCAGACCAAGCTGAGACCGAAGCGCCCCATCTTTCGATCATTAAGGCAGATCGAAACGATCAAAACATTCTGTTGGAAAGAACGAACGCAGAGGCCGAGTTTGGGTGGGCAGATCGGAGCCATCCATGACCGCGCCCAGACGAGCAGACCCCTTTCAAAAGCTTCGCCACGCCACCCAGCGGATCCTCCCTGGCTTCGGCTTGTGTATCGTCGTCACTGCTGCAGCGCTCGGCTTGGAGGCGGCAGAGGGTCACCTGTTTGGTCGGGCTTGGCTGGAGGCGCTCGTGCTGGCGATCCTGCTCGGCACCGCGCTGCGCACTGCCTGGACGCCTCCAGAGCACTTCTTTCCCGGCATTGCGTTCGGTGCGAAGACGGTACTGGAGATCGCCGTCGTTCTGCTCGGTGCTTCGCTGAGCCTTGGG
The DNA here is from genome assembly GCF_014196345.1 of Methylobacterium brachythecii. Classification (GTDB taxonomy): domain Bacteria; phylum Pseudomonadota; class Alphaproteobacteria; order Rhizobiales; family Beijerinckiaceae; genus Methylobacterium; species Methylobacterium brachythecii. Next base: position 811,669 of record NZ_JACIDN010000001.1, read on the forward strand.
ACGCTTCTGGCGGCAGGCCCCGGCCTGCTCGTCGGTATCGCCGCGGTCGTGGCGCTTGCTATCGCCGCCAGCTACGGTATCGGCCGGGCGCTCGGGCTGCACCATCGCCTTGCGATCCTCGTCGCCTGCGGGAACTCCATCTGCGGCAATTCTGCCATCGCCGCAGCCGCGCCGGTGATCGGCGCCGACGGAGAGGACGTCGCGTCGTCCATCGCCTTCACGGCTGTCCTCGGCGTCCTCGTCGTTCTCGGCCTGCCACTGCTCGTACCGCTCTTCGGCCTTTCGCCGATGCAATACGGCGTGCTCGCGGGGCTGACGGTCTACGCGGTGCCGCAGGTTCTGGCAGCGACGGCTCCGGTCGCCGCCTTGAGTGTTCAGGTCGGTACGCTGGTCAAGTTGGTGCGTGTCCTGATGCTCGGCCCGGTGGTGCTGGCGCTCTCGCTCGGCGCGAGCCGGCTCCGTGAAGAGGCGGACGTCCCCGCTCCGCATTTCACCGCCGGCGAACGCCCGCAGAAGGGAAGCGTCGCCATTCACCACCTCGTACCATGGTTCATCCTCGCCTTCCTCGGTCTCGCTGGACTGCGCTCGGCAGGCCTGATTCCGCAGGCCGCGCTCTCTCCAATCGCAGAGATCGCCAACATCCTCACGATCGTCTCGATGGCTGCCCTCGGACTCGGCGTGGATGTCCGTAGCGTCGTCGGCGCGGGTCCACGCGTCACGATCGCCGTGGTGGCCTCCCTGGTCGCCCTGACCGGAGCGAGCCTTGGCCTGATCCGGCTACTCGGGATCGCATGAGGAACACCCACCGTTGCACTCGAACATAGGAGTTTCAGTCGTGAACAGCCGTCAGACCATCAAAACAACCGACAATGCCCGCGAGGGCGAAACGAGCGGCCGTATGCGCTGGGTCCTGGTCTGGACGTTGATCCTTTCCGTCGTGGCTATCGGCACCGCGTGGCTGACCATCGTTTGAGCAGCGCGACCGCTCGCCAGAATTCATGAAGTAAAGGGAGGAGACATTGATGAGACGATCGTTCGAAACGCGGCTGAATCGGCGCGCGGTGATCGGAGGCATCGGCTTCGGCGGACTTGCCGCTTCTTTCCCGGCTTGGGCCGCTGGCTCGGTCAAGCTGCCGCTGCCCGGCGGCCCGGATGAGCGCCAGCTCACCACGGCCTTTCCGGGCAAGGGCGAGATGATCCTGCAGCGGACTCACCCGCCGCTATTGGAGACGCCGTTCGAGGTGTTCGACCAGGGCGTGTTCACACCCAACGACCGCTTCTTCGTGCGCTGGCACTGGGCCTCGATCCCAACCGAGATCGACGCCGACGCCTTCCGGCTGAAGGTGCATGGCGCGGTCGAGCGCGAGCTGTCTTTGTCGCTGAACGACATCGCAGAGCTCCCGCGCTTCGAGATTGCGGCGGTCAACCAGTGCTCGGGCAACTCGCGCGGACTCTTCGAGCCGCGCGTTCCCGGTGCTCAGTGGGCGAACGGCGCGATGGGCAATGCGCTCTGGACCGGCGTCAAGCTCAAGGACGTGCTCGACAAGGCAGGTGTGAAGTCAGACGCCGTACAGGTCCGGTTCGATGGTCTCGATGCTCCGGTCGTCGACGAAGCCCCGGACTTCAAGAAGTCGCTCGACGTCGCCCATGCCCAGGATGGCGAAGTGATGATCGCCTACGCCATGAACGGCGAGCAGTTGCCGATCCTGCACGGCTTCCCATTGCGCCTGATCGTGCCGGGCTGGTTTTCGACCTACTGGATGAAGATGCTGTCCGACATCGAGGTGCTCGACAAGCCGGACGAGAACTACTGGATGAAGACCGCCTATCGCATCCCCGATACACCCGGCGCCAACGTGAAGCCCGGCGAGAAGGGTTTTCCGACGGTGCCGATCAACAGCATGGTACCGCGCTCGTTCCTGACGAACCTCAAGGCCGGCCAGCGCGTGGCGGCAGGCAGCCCGATCGCGCTGCGCGGCATCGCGCTCGGTGGCGATTGCGGGGTGAAGTCGGTGGAGTTTTCCTCGGACGGTGGCAAGAACTGGTTCCCAACGCAGCTCGGGAAGGACGAGGGCCTCTACAGCTTCCGTCGCTTCGACGGCTCGCTGCCGTCGCTCGCAGCAGGCTCGGTCGAGGTGAAGGTCCGCTGCACCAACACCAAGGGTGTGGTGCAGCCGGACGCGGCGGTCTGGAATCCCGGCGGCTTCATGCGCAATCCCATCGAAACCGTCGCGATCACGGTCGCCTGAGAGGAGGATCAGATATGGGACGCATACTCCTCGCCGCCATCATCGCGATCGGCGCTGCTCCGGCATTTGCCGAAGGGCAAGCACCCAAGCCGATGACCTTCACCTCACAGAAGATCGAGCTGCCGCAGAGTGAGCGGATGTTTCCAGGCGGTCCCGAGGCCGAGGCGATCAACAACAACTGCCTCGCCTGCCACTCGGCCGGCATGGTGCTGACACAGCCCAAGCTGACCAAGGCGCAATGGACGGAGACCGTGAACAAGATGGCGAAGGTTTATCACGCGCCGGTCGCGCCGGAGGATTCGGCAGCGATCATCGACTACCTCACGAACCTCAAGCCGCAACCGTGATTGCCATCCGCTCGGGGACCATTGGGCCCCGAGCGCGTTTCATGCGGAAGCCCCTGCCTCACACCGGGAATGTGCATGAACCTGTCGGAGCGCAAGAAACATCTCATCGTTCACGGCGAGGCGCCCTACAACGCCGAGCCGGCGCTCGACCGCCTGCGGGCGGCCTTCCGAACGGATGCCGACGACTTCTACGTGCGCAGTCACGGCAACCTGCCCGAGATCGATGGAGGCTCGTATCGGCTCGCGATCCGTGGGTCGGTCTCGACACCACTCGACTTATCGATCGCCGATCTCAAGGCGCGCTTCGACATCGTGACGGTGACAGCGGTGATGCAGTGTGCCGGCAACCGTCGATACGACATGCAGGCCGTGGCGCCCGTTTCAGGAGACCCGTGGGCTCCCGGTGCCATCGGCAATGCGGACTGGACCGGCGTCCGCCTCGCCGATGTGCTGTCGGCGGCGGGCATCGACGAGAACGCCGATCTGCACGTCGCCTTCGAATGCCACGACATTGTCGAGGGTGAAGATTACCCCTACGGGGCCTCGATCGGCCTCTCGAAAGCGATGGCGCCGGAAACGCTTCTCGCCTTCGCGATGAACGGGAAGCCGTTGGAGCCCGAGCACGGCTTTCCCCTTCGCGCCGTGGTGCCCGGGTTTGCTGGGGTGCGCAGCCCGAAATGGCTCGCCTCGATCACCGTCCAGGATCAGCCCTCGGCCAATCCGATGCAGGCGGACGACTACAAACTATTTCCGCCCGACGTCACCGAGGAAACCGCCGATCCGGCCAAGGGCCACACGATCGAGACGATGCCGCTCAATGCTGCGATCTGCGAGCCCTCTCCTGGAGCGAAGCTGAAGGTCGGTCACAACACGGTGCGAGGATATGCGGTCGCAGGCGATCGCAATGTCGTACGCGTCGATGTCTCCTGCGACGGCGGTCGCAGTTGGTCACAAGCGCAGCTGGAGGCCGAAGCGAAATCCCCCTTTGCCTGGACCTTCTGGTCGATCGAACTCGATCTGAACCCGGGCGAGCACGAACTCGTCGCCCGCGCCTGGGACGAGGCCGGTCAGACACAGCCCTCGCAGCCCGACGACACCTGGAACTACAAGGGCTACCTGATGGCCTCGTGGCACAGGGTAAGGGTCACCGCCGATTGAGGGTGCTCAGGGCCACCACAGCACGATCGCCGCGAGGCCCGAGATCGCGATCAGGAGAATGGCCACGCCGAGCGTGAGAGCGCGCGGCATCAGGTGGATTTGTGCTTGATTGAGGCGAGTACGGATGGCGCCATCGCGCCAGGCGGCGGCAACGAAGCAGGCCAGCGCGCAGGCGAAGAGGGCCAGCGCCAGCACGCGCAAGGGCCAAGCGGGCAGTACCTCCCGCAGGAAGCGCTGCGCGGCGAGCCCGACGCCGAGGAAGGCAAGGCCGGTACGCAGCCACGACGCATACGTGCGCTCGGCAGCTAGCACCGTGCGATCCTCGGCGAGCTTCACACGGGGGTCGTCGGGCGCGATGTTGCTCACGGCTTCGCATCTCGAATCAGATCGAGCAGAGCGTCGGCGGCTCGGCTTTGATAGCGCTCCTTGTGGCGCAGGACGCGGAACGGGCGGTCCGGAAGATCGAACCGCACATGCACCAGCTCGCCACTTCTCAAGCCTGCAGCCACGACACTCTCGGACAGGGCACTCGCGCCACCGCCGGCCGCTACAGCCGCGAGCACGGCTTCGTTCGAAGGAAGTTCGAGCATGGCCTGCAGTTCCGACGGGGCGATGCCACGTCCCTCCAACGCTTCCTCGAACTCCGAACGCGTACCCGACCCAGCTTCCCGCAGCACCCAATCGGATGCTCGGAGATCATCGGGCGTGACCTTCCTCGCCTCGGCGAGCGCGTGGCCCGGCGCGACGACGATCAGGAGCCGGTCTCGCGCGATCGTCGTGCTGGCCAGTGCCGGATCGTCGAGCGGACCCTCGACGAAGCCGAGCTCGGCGGTTCCTTCGTGGACGGCGGCAGCCGCTTGCTCGGTGTTTCCGACGGTCAAAGAAATCCCGACCTCGGGATAGGCCTTGCGGAATGCGACGAGGTGGGACGGCAGCCAATGGTTTGCGATGGTCTGGCTTGCCTGAATGATGAGAGTGCCGCGACGAAGGCCGCTCAGATCGGCAAGAACGAGTTCAGCCATCTCGGCGCGAGCAAGAACAGCACGGGCCTCGATCAGGAATGCGCGGCCCGCCTGGGTCAACTCGATGCCGCGGCCTACGCGATCGAAGAGTTTGGTCGCATGCCGCCCCTCGATATTGGCGATGGCGGTGCTGACGGCGGATTGCGCCAGATTGAGCGCCTCGGCGGCACGGGTCACGTGCTGCCGTTCGGCGACGGCGACGAAGACGCGGAGCTGGTCGAGGGTCACGGGCGCTCCTGCGTCGTGCCCTTCGGGGCCGGCAGACCGCGCACCTGAGCGTCGACCGACTCGGCGACCGCGAGCAGCCGCGTCTCGGCGGTTCGGGCGGTGACAACATAGGCCATGCCGCCATCGACCCAGGAGAACGCGGCAACATCGCCTTCGCGTGCGAAGCGGAACACCGTGCGCCCCTCCGCCGTGCCGACGCGGCTGTAGAGCGTCAGCCTCGTGCCCCGGTCGTCGTCGTACATCAGGAGTGCGGCCTGTTCGGAACCGGCCGGGAGCAACCGGCCGCCCATCAGGCGCAAGCCCAATCCCCGCAGATCGGGTGCAACGAGTTGTCGTCCGAGCCTCTGCGACAGCCAGGAGACCAGATGTGGCATCTCGTTGGCGCGTACCTCGACGGGATGGGCGGCCTCGACCACGAATGTCCGGAAGGCTGCCACCGCATCCTGCGTCGCCGGTTCAGAGAGGAACGTCGATGCAACCGGCGCCGGACCGAACCCACGCGCGGTGACCCACCCGCCAATCCCCCCGAGGACGAGGCAAACTACGGCCGCGGCCGCAACCGGCCTCCAGACACTCTTCTGGCGCCGACGCTGGAGGTTGGCGATGCGCAGCCTCGCCGGGATCGGCTCGTGTGCGATCGGATCGAGGCCGGCACGTAGACGGAGGCGCGTCTCGCGATCCGCGGAGACGCGGGCCGCCTGCTCGGGCCTCTCGGCGAGCCAAGCCTCGACGAGTCTGCGCCGCTGCGGATCGAGGCGCTCGTCGATGAGCGCGTGCAGGTCGTCCTCGCCGACCGGTCGCAGGTCCAGCCCACTCATTTGACCCTCCTGAGTAGACCGATCCGCCCGCTTTCGACGAAGTTGCGCATGCGCTCGCGCGCCCGGCTGAGCCGCGACATCACCGTCCCGAGCGGCACGTCGAGAACGGCGGCGGCGTCAGCGTAGGACATGTCCTCGACAGCGACGAGCAGTAGGACCGAGCGCTGGTCCTCCGGCAGCGCATCGAGGCCGGCAAAGAGGTCGCGCAGTCCGAGGCCGGCCGCGGGATCGGTCGAACGATCCGGCACGATGTCGAGGGCGTCTGGACCCGCATGCGGCGCTGCGCGACCCCGGCGGCGCAGTCCGGCCAGAAACAGATTGCGCTGGATCGTGAACAGCCACGCACGCAGATCGCCATCGCGACGTCGCTGGGGCCACACCGCGAGCGCCCGCTCCAGCGTATCCTGGACGAGATCGTCGGCGGCCTCCCGGTCACGCAGCAAAGCGACGGCGTAGCGACGCAGGCCCGGGATCTGCGGCTCGATCAACGTGGCGATCTCGTCCACGAACACTCCCCTTTTGAACCCTCTGACAAAGGAGATGCCTGAACGGCGCTTCTATTCCATCCGGACCACGAAGGTCTGTCGATCACCCTGGCTCGCACTTTTTTTCGAGAGGTGCGGAATGATCGGCCTTCGCCAGCATCTCTTCTGTCAGACACCAGGAGGAGAGACCATGCGTGGAGCAGTGATGTCGCTGGCGGTCGCGGCCCTCATCGCTACGGGTGCCGTTGGCGGCCGTTTGATAATCGGTACCGGCCAGGCCGAGACGACGGCCCAGGCCGATCCGTCGAGTTTCGATGGCATGATGGCCACGTCGATGGCGCGCATGCACGCCGACATGGCGGTCGCGCCGTCCGGCGATCCCGACCGCGACTTCGCGGCAATGATGATCCCGCACCATCAGGGCGCGGTCGACATGGCCAAGGCCGAACTCGCTCACGGCCGCGATCCCGTCCTGCGCCGGCTCGCCGAAGGCATCATCGTCGAGCAGCAGCAGGAGATCGATGTGATGCGCCGCGCGCTCGCCGCGCGACCGCCTGCGCCGCCGATGCAGGGTGCCACGGCCCCGCACGCCCACCATCACTGAAACAGAGCTGAAGAGGATCCAACGATGACCCGCATGAGCACGCGCATCCTGCTATCGGCAACGCTCGGTGTCCTGATCGGCGGCACGGCACTCGCCGGCCAAGCGCCCGGTCCGGCCTCGGCTCCGGATGTTCCGGTGAGCCACCGCGACCGCTTCTATACCTCCGACCAGTTCTCCAACACGGTCTCGGTGATCGATCCAGCCGACAACAAGCTCCTCGGCGTGATCAAGCTCGGTGACACGACGCCGATGAACCTGAGCCCACTCTACAAGGGCCAGTTGCTCGTGCACGGCATGGGCTTCTCGCCCGACCACAAGACGCTGCTCGCCGTCTCGATCGGCTCGAACTCCGTCACCTTCATCGACACGACGACCAACGCCGTGCGCAAGACCGCCTATGTTGGACGCTCACCACACGAGGCCTTCTTCACGCCTGATGGCAAGGCGGTCTGGGTCAGCGTGCGCGGCGAGGACTACATCGCCGTGCTCGACGCCGAGAGCGGCAAGGAGACCGGCCGGATCACGGTGCCGAACGGGCCGGGCATGACCATCTTCTCGCCGGACGGACGCTACGGCTACGTCTGCTCTAGCTTCTCGCCCGAGACGGTGGTGATCGATGTGAAGACCCACGAGATCGCGGGCCGGGTGAAGCAGGAGAGCCCTTTCTGCCCCGACATCGCCGCGACGCCGGATGGCGCGCAGGTGTGGTTCACGCTGAAGGACGTCGGCAAGGTGCAGGTCTTCGAGGCCAAGCCCCCGTTCAAGCCGCTCAAGACGCTCGAGACCGGGCCGATCACCAACCACGTCAACATCGTGCGGAACAAGGCCGGGCAGTTCGCCTATGTCACCATCGGCGGCGAGAACACGGTGAAGGTGTTCCGGACCGACGACTACTCCCAGGTCGCGGCGATCCCGACCGGCGCCCTACCGCACGGTCTATGGCCTTCGGGCGACGGAAGCCGCGTCTATGTCGGCCTGGAGAACGCCGACAAGGCTGCGGTGATCGACACCGCCACCAACAAGCTGATCGCCGAGATCCCGATCGGTCAGGGGCCGCAGGGCGTCGCGTACGTGCCAGAGGCAGTGCCGGAAGGCGCCGGTACGGCGAACCTCCAGCCGCTCGGCCCAGCCGGCAAGACAAGCATGCTCACACTTTCCAACAAGGATGGCAAAGCGGCCACGCAGGTGACGCTGTTCGATCAGGGCGTGCTGCAGACGCTGCAGGCTGCCGTGACCGGACTCGCGCCGAAGAAACCCTTCGTGCTCGCCCTGTCGAAGGACAAGACCGGAGCCGGCACCGTCGAGCCCCTGGCTGGCTTCATGACCAACCCGGCCGGTGCCGCCATCGTGAACGCCGTCGGCCCGATCCGACAGGTCACACAAGGGGCGTCGGAGGATAGCCGCCGATTCCTCGTTATCGTCGAAGGCAAGCCGGGCGAACTGGGGCAGCCGGTGCAGCGGCAGAGCGAATGATAGCGAGCCGCTGGATCACCGCCCTCGGGATCGCAACAGGCTAAACGACGAATGGGGAGCGGAACCAGATACGGTCCGCTACCCATCTCACGCCCAGTACAAGGTCCGCGTCGGAGATCGCGTTTGGCTCGGGCGTACGATCGACAGGGACGCCGAGCTGGCTCGAAGGCTAGCGTTTCCCAAAACCGATGTCCGCAGCCACATCTCTTAGGCGATCGGGTTCACGCTCCTTCCGCTCGCTGTAGCGATCGACGAGATAGTCGGCGCATTCGCGTGTTAGGAGCGTGAACTTCATCAACTCCTCGCACACGTCGACGACACGTTCGTAGAGCGGACCCGGCTTCATGCGGCCGGCCTCGTCGAATTCCTTGTAGGCCGTCGGCACCGATGACTGGTTCGGAATGGTGATCATCCGCATCCAGCGCCCGAGGACGCGGAGCGCGTTCACGGCATTGAAGCTCTGCGATCCGCCCGAGACCTGCATGACCGCGAGTGTACGCCCTTGCGTCGGACGCACCGAGCCCTCGCTGAGCGGCAACCAGTCGATCTGGCTCTTCATGACCCCGGTCAAGTTGCCGTGGCGTTCTGGGCTGACCCAGACCTGACCCTCGGACCAGATCGACAGGGACCGCAGCTCCTGGACTTTTGGATGGTCGGCCGTGGCGTCGTCCGGCAGCGGCAAGCCGTGGGCATCGTAGATTCGGACCTCGCCGCCCATCGCCTCCAGCAGGCGAGCCGCCTCGTAGGCCAGGAAGCGGCTGAACGAACGCTCGCGTAGCGACCCGTAGAGGATCATGAAGCGCGGCGCGTGGATGAAGGGCGTGGTTGCCTGGACGCGCTCGCTCGTCGGCACCTCGAAATGCGCCTCGCTGAGGTTCGGCAGGCCATCGGTGAAAGGCTGATCAGGCTTGTCCAAGGCGCTTGCTTCTTCTACGTTTCAACAATCATTGAAACAATGGATCAATCGTGGACGAACGGCAAGCCGTCATGGCCTTCGCGGCCCTCGGGCAGGAGAACCGGTTCCGGGTGGTCCGTGCTCTCGTCACAGCTGGGCCGGATGGCCTTGCTGCCGGCACGCTCGCGACCGAGATCGGCGTCTCGGCGACGAACCTGACCTTCCACCTGAAAGAGCTGTCCCATGCCGGGCTTATCCAGTCCCGGCGCGAGGGCAAGTCGATCATCTACAGCGCCGCCTACGAGGGCCTGTCCGACCTCATCACCTTCCTGATGCGCGACTGCTGCCAGGGCCGGCCCGAGGTCTGTGCCCCGGCGGTCCGAGACAGCGCCCATGCCTGAGGCGTTCGACGTCGTCATCTACCACAACCCGGCCTGCGGAACGTCCCGCAACACCCTGGCGATGATCCGCAATGCCGGCATCGAGCCGCATGTGATCGAGTACCTGAGATCCCCGCCATCGCGAGCGATGATCAACCACCTCACCGACCGTGCCGGGATCACTGTCCGCGACCTGATACGGGAAAAGGGGACGCCCTACGCCGAACTCGGGCTTAGCGACCCCTCGCTCTCAGAGGAACAGCTCCTCGACGCCATCCAGGCTTACCCAATCCTGATGAACCGGCCGGTCGTGGTCTCGCCCAAGGGCGTCCGGCTCTGCCGTCCCTCCGAGGCCGTGCTCGATCTGCTGCCAGCACAGCAGGGCGAGTTCGTGAAGGAGGACGGCGAACGCGTCGTAGACGAGCACGGCCGCCCCGTGGCCACGGCCTGAGGGAAACCCGCTTATGTCGATCTTCGAACGCTACCTAACTGTCTGGGTCGGGCTCTGCATCGTGGCCGGCATCGCGCTGGGCCATGTCATGCCCGCTGTCTTCCAGGCTGTCGGCGCGGCGGAGATCGCGAAGGTGAACCTGCCGGTCGCAGTCCTGATCTGGCTCATGGTCATCCCCATGCTGCTCAAGATCGACTTCACCGCTCTCGGCCAGATCGGCCGGCACTGGCGCGGCATCGGCGTCACCCTTCTGATCAACTGGGCGATCAAACCATTCTCGATGGCGGCGCTCGGCTGGTTTTTCGTGGGTTGGCTGTTCCGGCCCTACCTGCCGGCCGACCAGATCGACAGCTACATCGCCGGCCTGATCATCCTGGCGGCCGCACCCTGCACGGCCATGGTGTTCGTCTGGTCGAACCTGACGAAGGGAGAGCCGCACTTCACGCTCTCGCAGGTGGCGCTGAACGACGCGATCATGGTGGTGGCCTTCGCGCCCATCGTCGGTCTGTTGCTCGGGCTCTCGGCCATCACGGTGCCATGGGGGACGCTAGTGCTGTCGGTGGGGCTCTACATCGTCATCCCGGTCATCATCGCCCAGTTGGTCCGACGTAGCCTCCTGGCTTCCGGCGGACAGGCGGCCCTCGACCGGTTGCTCGGCGTGCTCGGTCTCGTCTCCCTGATCGCACTTCTCACAACCCTGGTACTGCTGTTCGGCTTTCAGGGCGAGCAGATCCTGGCTCAGCCCGCCGTCATCGCGCTCCTGGCGGTCCCGATCCTCATCCAGGTCTACCTGAACTCGGGACTAGCCTACCTGCTGAACCGGCTAGCTGGAGAGGAGCACTGCGTCGCAGGTCCTTCGGCTCTAATCGGCGCTTCGAACTTCTTCGAACTCGCGGTCGCTGCCGCCATCAGTCTGTTCGGGTTCCACTCTGGCGCAGCCCTGGCCACGGTGGTCGGCGTCCTCGTCGAGGTGCCGGTGATGCTCTCGGTCGTCTGGATCGTGAACCGGAGCAAGGGCTGGTACGAGCGCGGCGCCGTTCGTCCCGAAGCCATGCCACGCCTTTCGCGGGAATAGGGGCGGCTGATGCCCCAGCAACGGAGCGTCCGCTTTCGGCGGTTGAAGCGAGGCGCGGGAGCGACAGAATTGGGTCGAAACCGGAACGTCCGCTTCCGGGCGTCGAGCCGGCTTCCGCTTCTGGCGCAAAGCCGTAATGAAGAACGACTAGGTTGGGTGGAAATGCGCCTGTCTGCATTCGGGTGCCGAATATCAAAAAATGGACGTTCGATGATCAGCAGGAGTGGCCGAAAGCCGTCGGTCCGCTCTGGCTTACGGAAAATGTGTAAGCGGACAGTCGGCCAATGGGGAGACCTTCTCCGGTTCGCCTGGTGCCCAAGTAAGTGGCCGGTCGATCCTTTCGTCATAGGAGATCGCGGGGCTTTGGTAGCCGCTACTGAATTCGGAACGTGCATCGCAAAGAAGCCGGGCCGCGATGAATAAGCTCGCTGCCACGCGTGCCCTATTCAGGATGTCATATCAAAAGTGGCGCCGTGATAAAATAATATGCATAAATTAATCTCCAAGATTGACGCAAGTTCTTTCAGGTTAAATAACGCGTAATTTCATTTTGATCTGTGCCTGTAACAAGTTTTCAATGTAATTATCTAAGCATCCAACCGCGTGAAAGTAAAAAAACGCTCGATTGCGTCTTGGGATTCCGTTGGCGAGAGATCGGCTGCGATGTGGATCCCGGTTTCGCTCTGCGACACAACGATGTCGGTGCAATGGATTGTGACATCCGCATCTTTGTCGAGGCCGCGCGATCTCGCTCGCGGTCGCTCTGGCGCCCCGCGTCAGGCCCCGACATTGAGATCGATTTCGCG
>NZ_JACIDN010000002.1 GCF_014196345.1 Methylobacterium brachythecii
CACCCTCAGTTCAGAACCAGATCAACCGGCCCCGTCCCGAAGTGGAGGCGCCGTTTAAAGCGCCACCGAAACCATGTCAACTGGGAAAATTCGAAAGTTTCGAACCTGCCTAGCTGACGTCTGCATCCAAAAAGAAAACAACAGAAGGCCGACCGGCGTGAACCGGATCGAACTATCCGCGAACTCTCAGAAGATGCGTCAGCGCCCGTTCCGCTCTCGCGGCCGGCGCCGATGAAGAGCCGTATAAGGACCGCCCCAATCGAGGTCAACAGGAAAAACGCGGCCAGGGCAAAGTTTGGGGTTTCTGGGTGGCCGGAGGCTCTTCCAGCGCCCCTTCAGGATGAGGGGCATGGTCCCGAGATCGGCCTCCATCGAGAGGTGGCCGGCATCGCCTCGGCGCCCTCCCTCCGCTGTCAAAGAGGGTGACATCGCCACTCTCGTAGCCGCGCCTGAACGAGCAGGATCAGGGCGACGTCAACGAAAGCCCGCGTCCAGGCATCAACCACCCTCGCGCGGCGATACATCCGATGGCGTGCCGGCCGACCGGGATCGGGCAGCCGCGGAATGTGCAGGAAGAGCGCCGGCCGGTCCTCGGTAAGAGCACGGTAGTAGGTGGCGTTGCAGAGATAGGCCCCGGCATCGCGCGACGGACCGGCATCGAGCCCGTGCCGACGCAAGGCGATCAGCGCGGCCCGCGCCTGCCGGCTGGTTCGCTGCGCAGGGCCGATCCAGTCGAGGGTGAGCTGCGGCGGCAGCCATCCGTCAGCATCGGGAAAGAACAGGTTGGCCCGGTTGCGGGCCCTGGTCTCGACGCGGATCCGCCGGGCCCGCATGGCGACACCGATCATCAGCACCGCATCCGGCGCCTCGGCGAGCGCCGGTTCGAGCTCCGTGCCGATGGCCGCGTAGGCGGTGCGCAGCACGCGGCAATCCGGCCGGGCGCCAAGCAGCAGCTTCAGGCGTGGCGAGTCCGCGATGCGCCGGGCGAGCAGCCCACTCGGATTGATCGGAACCCGAGGAAAGGCGCCGAAGCCGACGACCAGGAGCCGCTCCGCGCTCAAAGACCGATCAGCTCGGAGATCGCCTGAGCGCCGGCCGCTGGTGAATGCTCGCCGCTGGCTACCGATTTCTCTGCTTCGGTCGTCGCCTTGCGCACCTCGGCACTGCCCGTGAGCTTCTGGTGCAGGCGCTCATGAACCAGCGCCCACATCCACTTCACGTCCTGCCGCCTGCGCCGCTCGGCGATCTCGCCGGTCGCGGTCAGCTTGCGACGGTGATCCTCGATCTTCGCCCAGAGGCCGTCGAGCCCTTTGCCGTGCAGTCCCGAGATCGTGACGACGGGCGGCGCCCAGGTCGCGGAGGCCGGCGTCAGGATGTGGAGGGCGGCGCGATAATCCGATGCGGCGGCGCGCGCGCGTCTCTCGCCATCCCCGTCATCGGCCTTGTTGACCGCGATCATGTCGGCGAGTTCGAGAATGCCCTTCTTGATGCCCTGCAACTCGTCGCCCGCGCCCGGCAGCATCAGCACGAGGAAGAAATCGGTGAGGTCGGCCACCGCGGTCTCGGACTGGCCGACGCCCACCGTCTCCACCAGGATGACGTCGAACCCTGCCGCCTCGCAGAGCAGCATGGTCTCGCGGGTCTTCGCCGCAACGCCGCCCAGCGTCCCGGATGAGGGAGAGGGCCGGATGAAGGCGTTCCGATCCTGCGCGAGCTGCGCCATCCGCGTCTTGTCGCCGAGGATCGAGCCGCCCGTTCGGGTCGAGGACGGGTCGACCGCGAGCACCGCGACCTTGTGGCCGGCCTTGGTGAGTTGGCTGCCCAGGGTATCGATCGTGGTCGACTTGCCGACCCCTGGCACGCCGGTGATGCCCACCCGGATCGCCTTTCCGGTCTCCGGCAGAACCGCGTCGATCAGGTCGCGGACCGCCGCGCGGTGATCGGCACGCCGTGACTCCGCCAGCGTGATCGCTCGAGCCAAGGATGCACGGTCTCCGGCGAGGAGCCGCTCGCGGATCGCGTTCATGTCGGGAAGAGAAGGCGCCATCAGGGCTTCATGCCGGGCGAGACGCGGTTCGTCGAGGGGGCATGCGGTTGCGATGTGGCAGGCCGATCACGATGCCGGGCGCCGACCGGGGAAAGCGGCGGATTGCCTCGCCATGGCCAAGATCCTGCGTCAGACGCTGCCAGAGAAGCTGGGCGCAGTCGCGTCTGCCCGGCAGAAGGGGCGTCGTACGATGAGGTGGCAGGGCTCGCGGCCTAAAAACGCGGAGGCGGCCGCGCCGACTCGGCGCTCCATCGTCCAGATCGCCGCGCTGTTCGGTGCCACGGCCGCCGCGCCCGGATTGTCCGGCTGCGTCGCCGATGGCCTCGCCACCGGCACGGTCGGTGGGGGCGCCCGCGAACAATCCGCCCTCGATGTCAGCCCGGTTCTGCTCGTCGCCACGACCCGAAAGGCCGTGGGCGGCGGCCTGAAGTCACCGTATTTCGGCTCCGAGCGCGGCCGCGGCCTCAGCTTCGCGGAAGTCAGGATGTCCGCGCCGGACCGCTCGCTGATCGGCAAGGTCTCGTCGGTGGTCAACGGCGACTGGGGCATCAAGTCGATCCAGCAGGTCGAGACGGGCGCCAACGCCGCATCGGCCTTCTCGCAATCGGCCTTCGGCCGCGACGTGCTGATCTACGTGCACGGCTACCGCGAAAGCTTCGAATCGGCGGCGGTGAGCGCCGCTATGCTATCCGACGGCATCCGCTTCCGCGGCGCTTCGGCCTTGTTCACCTGGCCCTCGGCCGCAGCGACCTTCGATTACGGCTACGACCGCGAGAGCGCGATGTGGTCGCGCGACGGTTTCGAGGATCTGCTCAAGGCGCTGGCGTCATCGCCGTCCGGCGGGCGCATCAACATCGTTGCGCACTCGATGGGCACCCTGCTGACACTCGAGACCCTGCGCATGCTGCGGGCCGAGGCGGGCGAGGCGGCCATGTCACGGATCAATGCCGTCGTGCTCGCCGCGCCCGATATCGACATCGACCTGTTCACGAACGGCGTCGAGCGGATGGGGCCGGACGTGCACAAGATCACCGTGATCTCCTCGACAAACGACCGCGCGCTCGAGCTCTCGGGCGTCCTCGCGGGCGGGACGCGGGCCGGCGCCGCCGACCGTGACCGCCTCGAAGCGCTCGGCGTGCGCGTCGCGGACGCCTCCGATTACGGAGGCGGCCTGATCAATCACGACCTGTTCCTCTCGAACCCCGATGTGCAGGGCGTGGTGAAGCGGGCGATCTCGCGCGGAGGCGCCTGATCCGCCTCGACGCGGGCCGGGCTAGCCTCTACAGGAGCGCTGCATTCCCTCGACAGGATCGGCGCGCGATGTTCACTCTTGAAATCGACGGCAAAGCCATTGCGGTCATCAATGCCGATGAGGAGACCGCACGCGATCTCTTCACCTGCGATGGCTTCAAGGAAGACATCGGGACGATGACGAGCGAGGGCAAGCCGCTCTGGAACGGCACCTCCGAGTTGAAGATCCGGGCTTCGACCGAGGACGAGACCGACGAGTTCGAGCAGGCGCTCTCCGAGGACGATGGCGAGGGCGACTTCGAGGCCGATCCGCACCACGACAACGACAAGACGGAGGCCAAGGCAGCCGGCGAAGCGGATCACGACGACGAAGAGGACGAGGCGGACATCGTCTTCCTCGTCGATCTCGACGACGAGCAGGAACACCTCGACGCCTGAAACGACAACGGCCCCCGATCGGGGCCGTTTTCATATGGACGTCGGCGCCGGGGCTCGTTGAGATCAGAGCACGACGACGCGGGTGCCGACCTGGACACGGCTGAACAGGTCGATCGCATCCTGATTGATCATGCGGATGCAGCCCGACGACACGCTCTTGCCGATCGAATGCGGCTCGGTCGTCCCGTGGATGCGGAACAGCGTGTCCTTGTTGTTCTGCCAGAGATACATGGCGCGCGCGCCGAGCGGGTTGCGCGAGCCGCCCGGAACGCCGACGCCGCTCTGCAGCTTCGAGACCTCGGCCTTCAGGTCCGGCCGGCGCTCGATCATCTCCTTGGGCGGATACCAATCGGGCCAGGCCTGCTTCGAGTTGATCGTCGCGGTGCCGTTCCAGGAGAAGCCCTGCTTGCCGACGCCGACGCCGTAGCGGCGGGCCCGGCCGTTCGGCAACACGAGGTAGAGGTAGTGGGCGCGCGGATCGACGACGATCGTGCCCACCGGCTCGTTCGTGCGGTAATCCACCTCGGCGCGAAGGAAGGCCTTGTTGAAGGTCTTGGTGTTGATCGGCGGCACGTTGAAGGGCTCGCCCTCGACCGGCGCGTAGGCGCGGGCGATGTCGATGGGGCCGTTATCGATCTCGCGCTGCGGAACCGGATAGCCGGCCTGCTTCGGCGCGGGCCGGGCACCGGGCTGGCCTTCGGGCGGCAGATCGCCCGCATTTGCCGGAGACTGCGGGCCAGGCGCTGCTGCCGGCGGCGGTTCGCCGTAGCGCTCGGCGCGGCGGCGGGCATATTCGTCGGCGTCGAGAGCAGCGCTCGGATCATCGACCGGCCGGCCGTTCACGACGGGTCCGCCATACGGAACGTACTCTCCGCCGCGCTTGCGGTAGAGCTTTCCGTATTGATCCTTGTACAGCCGGGCGTCGTCGTAGCCGCCAGCGCCCTGTGCCGAGACCGGACCCGCGAGCCCCATCAGCATGAGGCTCGAGGCGGCGCCGGCCAGGAGCCGGCGTCTATTGGATGATGAGATCGCTTTGAACATCGGATCGCTCGAAACTCAGGACTGCGGTGCCGATGGAGTCGCTGCGATTCCAGCGATGCCCGTCGGCGGGTCGGCCACCACCTCGGCAAGCCGATAGCAAGAATTCATGTTTCCTGCCTGCAACATCATGGCTTTATCGACGCTCGGCCGGCCATCCGCTGGATTGCGACGACATCGATCGAACCCGGGGCCGTGACGACGTGGCGGCAGCTCTCCCGTCGGTCTACGGCAAAAGTGTGGATCGACACCATGAATCGTCATGGGACGTGATTGAAAAACGAACCACTTTCACGACATGAAGCTGGGCCGTTTGCCGACCGGAGTCTCGCTGCCGTGGCCCATCGTGTCCGCCGTCTCCGTGCAACCGGCTTGGCGCTCGCCGCCGGTCTCTGCCTCGCCGTCGCACCGGCAGATGCGGCTGGCCGTGTGACGCAGTCCCATCACGGACGCCCCGCCAAGGCCAAGCCCGTCAAGGCGGTGAAAGCCGAACCCGCGACCGAGGAGAAAGCAACGGAACGGGTGACACCCGCCGGCGTCTGGACGTCCGGCGAGGGAGAACGCGCCTGTTACAAGGGCCGGCGCAAGCTCTGGCAGGACGGGCAAGGCTGGGTGGTCAAGCGAGTCGCCGTCTGCCCCTGACGCCGAAGCCCTCTCTGGTGCGGCCGCATAGGTTGAAGGCAGAGCTGCCCTGAGATCGGGCCGCGCTTCGATCTCGCGCAATCAATAAGCGGCTGCCCGCAAGCCAGCCTGAGGCTCGCAATCGGCAGTCCGTGAGCATGGCCTGCAGCTCATCTGCTCCACAGTCTTCCTGGCACGGGAGCTGCATCACAACATGCAGCCGCCTCGCTTGGCGTGACGGCTTGCTGGGCAACGGCGCCCCGCGGCGGACAACGACACGTCCGGAACTTCGCGCATGAGCGGCGCCCGACACGGCGACCGCGTCCTGATGACGAGCCGAGTGAGCAGCCATGGCCAGCTTCAAGACCGTGATGAAATCCGGTCATCCTCCGACTTTGTTCGCAGCGTTCCTCTATTTCGATTTCTGCTTCGCGATCTGGGTCTTGAACGGCGCGATGGGCCCGTTCATTACTGAGACCTACAAGCTCACTCCGGCCCAGACCGGCTTCATGATCTCCCTGCCGATTTTGGCCGGCGCGGTCATGCGCTTTCCCCTCGGCGTGCTCGCCCAGTACATCGGCCGCAAGAACGCGGCGATCACCGAGATGAGCGTTATCATCCTGGCGATGGCCTTCGGGTTTTTCTTCGTGAACACTTACGACGAAGTGCTCGCCATGGGCGTTCTGCTTGGCATCGCGGGCGCCTCCTTCGGTGTCGCCCTCTCGCTCGGCTCGGGTTGGTTCCCGCCGGAGCACAAGGGACTGGCCATGGGCATCGCCGGCGCCGGCAATTCCGGGACGGTCCTCGCCGTGCTGTTCGCGCCGCCTCTCGCCCAGGCCTATGGCTGGCAGGCTGTCTACGGCTTTGCAGGAGCCGTGATGTTCATCCCGCTCGCGGTCATGATCCTGCTCGCCAAAGAGCCGCCGGATTGTGAGCACCAATCCTTCAAGGAACACGTCTCCTGCCTGTTTACGCGGGACGGCTGGGCCTTCTCGCTGATCTATATCATCACCTTCGGCGGCTTCATCGGGCTTTCGAACTTCCTGCCGACCTTCTTCTACGAGCAGTTCGCCGTCACAAAGGTCGAGGCCGGGCGTCTCACCATGCTCGCCGCCTTCATGGGCTCGGGCATCCGCATCGTCGGCGGCTACTTCGCGGACAGGATCGGAGGTGTCGCAGTGCTGTCGATCGTGCTGCTCGCCGCCGTCGGAGCCTTCCTGGCACTGACCGCGACGCCGTCACTCGCATTGACTACGATCCTGTTCATGTTCTGCTTCGCTGCGCTCGGGGCAGGCAACGGAGCGCTGTTCCAGCTCGTGCCGCTGCGCTGGCCGACCAACACGGCTGTAGCCGGCTCGATGATCGGCGAGATCGGGGCGCTCGGTGGCGCGATCCTGCCGAATGTGATGGGCTTTTCGAAGCAGTATACCGGCGCCTTCGCCAGCGGCTTCGTGGCCTACGCCGTGTTCGCGGCGGTGGTGCTCAGTTGTCTCTTTCTCTGGCAGAAGAAATGGGTCGGCACCTGGGTCGGACCGCGCGGCAAGGTCATCGCTCCCACCCGGGAACAGCTTCAGGCCGCTGGCCGCCTCGAGCCGATGGCGGCCTGACAAGCATGCTCAGGTCGTCTCGGCGGACACCGTCGCGAAGGTCAGGAGATCCACCTGCCTTGCGCCCCCGCGCATCAGGGCGCGAGAGGCCGCGTTACCGGTAGAGCCTGTCGTGGCGACGTCATCGACCAGCAGGACACGGCGTCCCGCGATCCGGGGCTTGGCAGCCTCGGGTACCCGAAACGCGCCCTGCAGATTCTCCGCACGCTGGGCGCGCGTCAGGCCGACCTGAGGGCGCGTGCGCTTCACCCGTGCGAGCGCTCGCACGTCGCAGGGGAGGCTCGACGCCTTGGCCACGCCGCGGGCGAGCAGCGCCGCCTGGTTGAAGCGCCGTCGCCAGAGGCGAAGGGCATGCAACGGCACCGGCACGATGAGATCGGCGTCTGCGATCAACTCGGCGCCGGCCGACGCCATCATCCGCGCCATGGGCCGGCCGAGATCGAGCCGGTCGCCGTATTTCAGGCGATGGACGAGATCCTGGGCCGTGCCGTCGTACAGGGCAACGGCGCGTGCACGCTGGAACACCGGCGGCTCGGCGATGGCACGGGGGCTGAGCAGCGTGCCGACCCCGAGATCGAGGGCGAATGGCGTTCCCAGCCGCTCGCAGAACGGGCGCTCGATCAGCCGGAGACCCGACCAGCAAGGGGGACAGAGCGCATGCGGCTGCGCCGTCGCCTGCCCGCAGGCGATACAGGTCGGCGGATAGACCAACCCGAGCGCAGCGCCGAACGCGGCGCGCAGGCTTGCCTGCAGAGCGCTCAGCGCTGCTCTCGATCAGTGAGAGGTTTGCTGCGGCTGTTGCTGCTGCTCCTTGGCCTTCTTGTTCGCGTAGTGACGCCCGGCGATGCAGCCGCCGGCCGCTCCGAGGACGCCGTGCCCCACGGCATGCCCGGCGAGCCCCCCGACGAGCGCCCCCTTGATGCATCCCTTGGCTTCCGCCGCGGTGCCGGCGCCCGCAATCGCCAGGGCCAGCGCGAAGACGGTGAACATGCGTGACATGGACATCTCCCAATTCGAAAGCGCAGCAGTAACGGCGGTGCGGGCATCCCGTTCCGTGGTCTCGCGATCTTGATGACGCTTATGGATGAACGGTCGCCCTGGCATCGCCGCCGGTTCTGCCCCATCTCCGGCGGCGATGAGTGAGCCCCGTCCCCTGTTCGATACCGCGCTGCTGAGGCAACGCCTCGCTCGCGCACGCCGCGCGGGCTATGCCGACTTTCTGCTCACGCGTGCCGTCGAGGATCTCGACGAACGGCTCGGAGCGGTCCTGCGCCGGTTTCCCCTCGCGCTCGATCTCGCCACGCCGCTGCCGGCGGCTGCCGCGTGGCTGCGCACGAGCGGGCGCGTCGACACCCTCGTCCGCGTCAGCCCGGTTCGAGAGGCCGCCGAGGCGTTCGGTGTCATCGGGGATCCAGAGGCTCTGCCTTTCGGCGGCCAGGCGCAGTTCGACCTCGCAGTGTCGCTGCTGGCGCTTCACACAGTCAACGATCTGCCCGGCTCGCTGGTACAGCTGCGCCGGGCGCTGAAGCCCGACGGGATGTTCGTCGGATGCCTGCTCGGTGGCGCGACGCTGACCGAGCTGCGCCAGGCCTTCCAACACGCCGAGAGCGAGGTCGAGGGCGGGATCAGCCCGCGCGTGGCGCCTTTCGCCGAGGTGCGTGATCTCGGCGGCCTGCTGCAGCGGGCCGGGTTCAGCCTGCCGGTGGCCGATTCCGAGCGCATCACCGTGCGCTACGCCGATCCGTTCGCGCTGATGCGCGACCTGCGCGCCATGGGCCTGACCAACGCCCTGACGGAGCGCCGTCGCACGCCCCTGCGGCGGGCCACCCTGCTGCGGGCAGCCGCGATCTATGCCGAGCGCTTCGCCGATCCGGATGGACGGCTCCGTGCGACCTTCGAGCTGATCTGGCTGTCTGGCTGGGTGCCGCACGAGAGCCAGCAGAGGCCCCTGAAGCCCGGCAGCGCCAAGACGCGCCTCGCCGATGCGCTGGGCACACCCGAACACATCGTCGGCGTGAGAGGAGACCCGTCACCATGAAGCAGCCCGGCCCCGACCATCCGATCACCATCTCCCCTCACGGCAGACGCGTCCGCGTCATCGTCGATGGAGCCGTCATCGCGGACACCACGCGCGCGCTGGCGTTGAAGGAGGCCTCCTATCCGGTGGTCCTCTACATCCCGCGGGAGGACGCGCAGTGGGAGCGTTTCACGCCCAACACCCGCTCGACCCACTGCCCCTACAAGGGCGACGCAAGCTATTTCGACCTCGACGTCGACGGCTCGCCGAGACCGGCCGCCGTCTGGAGCTACGAGAATCCTTTCCCGGCGGTGGCCGAGATCAAGGACCACCTCGCCTTCTATTCCGACAAGGTCGACGCGATCGAAGAAGGCTGACGGTCACCGTTGCGAGAGGTTCGTCTCGACCAGGACCGTCTCCTCGTCGAACTCGGCCGCGTGTTCTACGCCGGGCGGGAAGTGGAACACGGCCCCCGGACCGAACGCTGCCCGGCCCTGGTCGTCTCCAGCGTGCCGGAGCCGGAGATCACCTGGACGAACTGTTCGAAGCTGTGGCTGTGCGGGGGCGCCCTGGTGCCCGCCGGGACGACGAGCCGGGCCAGCCCGAAGCCTTCGCCTTGGATCACGCGCCGCTCGACCCCGGCTGGTGAAAAGGCAGCTTTGGCATGGAGTGGGCCCCTGACGGTGGACGAGTCGCGGAGGTTTGATTGACCGGTCTGCCGGGTCTTCGGAGGATGAAGACCATGGCACGGCACCGTTCCCACAGCGTCGCGTTCAAGCGTCAGGTCGCGCAGGAATACCTGTCCGGCGAGACGCTGCACGGTCTGGCCAAGCGCCACGACCTCTCGCGCAATCTCGTGCGGGTCTGGGTTCAGAAGTACGAGGCCGGCGCGCTCGATGACGATGCCGCAGCGGCCGATACGATCCAGGCTTACGAGGCACGGATTGCCGCGCTCGAACGGCTCGTCGGCCGGCAAGCTCTCGAACTCGATTTTCTAAAGGGGGCGCTGCGAAGCGGACCGCTGCCGAGAAGCGGACCTACATCCGTGATCGTCGGCCCGGCGGTCTCTCCGTCGCCGCGGGGTGCCGGCTGATGGGCCAGTCGCGCTCCACCTACTACGACGTTCCGACCCGGGTCACGGACGACACGGCGCTCGTCGAGGCCATGGCAGCGATCGGCGACACGTTCGAAGCCTATGGCTGGCGCCGCATGCAAGCGGCATTGCGTCACCAGGGCTTCGCGGTGAACCACAAGAAGGTCCGCCGCCTCATGCGCGAGCACGACCTGCAACCGCGCATCCGGCGCCGCTACGTCGCAACGACCGACAGCGATCACGGCGGCCCGATTTTCCCGAACTTGGCAAAGGACCTCGTGCTGGATGGTCCGAACCAGCTTTGGGTCGCCGATCTGACCTATGTCGCGGTGACGGGCGGCTTCGTCTACGTCGCGATCATCCTGGATGCCTGGTCGCGCTGCGTCGTTGGCTATGCGCTCAGCCGCTCCATCGATGCCCGCCTGACCATCGCGGCCCTGCGCGCAGCCATCGAGCAGCGCCGACCGCCGCCCGGGCTGATCCACCACTCGGATCGCGGCAGCCAGTACGCGGCCGAGGGCTATCGTGCGGTACTGGCCGAGCACGGTCTCGTCGGCTCCATGAGCCGGCGCGGCAATCCCTACGACAACGCCAAGGTCGAGAGCTTCATGAAGACGCTCAAGGTCGAGGCTGTGTACCCGATGGCGTTCGAAACCTTCGCCGAGGCCGCGGCCGCGTTGCCGCGCTTCATTGAGGAGACCTACAATACGCGCCGGTTGCATTCGGCACTCAATTATCTCAGCCCCGCTCAGTTCGAGGAGCAACACGCCCGGCAGACGGTCAAAACCGCCGCCTGATCATGCCCACCGTCAGGGGCCCACTCCAGCATCGGACCAACTCTGGCTGTGCTTGGACATGGATGAGCCCCGAGTGAGCCATGATGTGAGCCCGGATAGCTTAGGGGATGACCCGGCCGCCACCAGGCCCAGCTCTCCTCGATCAGGGTCAGAGCAGGTCGACCAGGAAAGGGATCAAGGGCGCATCCGCCGGCGGCATCGGCATGTCGCGCAGGGCGCCAGGGCGGACCCATTTCAGCGCCTGCCCCTCCATCGACCGGGGCATCCCCTCCCAGCGCCGGCAGATGTAGAGCGGCATGAGCAGGTGGAAGTCGGGATAGGGGTGGCTCGCGAAGGTCAGCGGCGCCAAGCAGGGCTCCTCGACGACGATGCCGAGTTCTTCGGCAAGCTCGCGGATCAGCGTGGCCTCGGGCCGCTCGCCTGGCTCGACCTTGCCACCCGGGAATTCCCACAGGCCGGCCAATTGCTTACCCGGTGGCCGCTGCGCAAGGAGGACGCGCCCGTCCGTGTCGACGAGCGCCACCGCGACGACGAGGAGCAGCCGGACGTGCGCCGCCTCGCTCACGGCCTGATCGCGAAGACGGCTTCGACCTCGGCGCTGGTCTCGATCGTTCCGGCCTCGACGGGCACCGCCGCGCGATCCTTGGCGACGGATCGCGCCATCGCCGCATAAGGCGCCGGCCGCGTGTTCTCGGCGCGCGGCGGGGAGGCGATGGAGAGCGCCGGTCCAAGTTTCACACCCGCAGCGTCTGCCAGCCGCTCGGCCTGGGCGCGGGCATCCTTCATCGCCGCGACCTGAACATCGGCCTGCACCTTGCCCGGATCGCGCAAGCCGAAGCTCACGCCGTCGATGCGGTTCGAGCCGGCATCGAGCGCGCGGCGCATCAACTCGCCGAGCCGCGGCATGTCGCCGAGCCGCACGACGACGCGGTTCGAGGCCGCATAGCCGTCGGCCTGCTCGTGGAACGATCCATCGGGCTGGCGGATCTGACGATTCACGGGTTGGAGCGTGACGGAAGAGGTGCCGATGTCGGAATCCGGCACACCGAGTTCCTTTGCGGTGGCGATGATGCCCTTGGCAGCGCTGCTGGCTGCGTCGAGTGCGGCAGCAGGCGTGCCACCCTTCGTCTGCACGCCGATCTCGACGGAGGCGAAGTCCGGTTGCGTCTCGACCTGCGCCCGGCCGATCACACCGATGCGGCCGGCCCTGTCGTCATCACCCGCGAAGGCCGGTCCGCAGAGCACGAGGACGACGGCAAGCAGAGCGGCCGCAGAGGTCCTCACGAACGGTAATCCCCGTTGATGGCGACGTATTCCTTGGTCAGGTCGCAGGTCCAGACCCGCGCCCTCCCCTGCCCGAGCCCGATCTCGGCTTTCACCGTGATCTCCGGCTCGCGCATCACGGCGCTCGCTGCCTCCTCGCTGTAATCCGGATCGCGGGCGCCCTTGTGGGCGACGCGCACGCCGCCGAAGGAGATCGTCAGCAGGTCGCGATCCGCCGGCTCGCCGGCCTTGCCGACGGCCATGACGACGCGGCCCCAATTCGCGTCCTCGCCGGCGACCGCCGTCTTCACCAGCGGCGAATTGGCGATCGACATGGCGATGCGGTGGGCCGAGTCGTCGCTCTCCGCTCCCTCCACCTCGACGGTGACGAGCTTGCGGGCGCCCTCCCCATCGCGCGCTACGAGCTGGGCCAACTCGACGAGCAGGTCGTCGAGGGCAGCCCGAAACCCGGCGAGTCGCGGATCGTCGGCGCTCTCGATCGCCGCGTTGCCGGCCTTGCCCGTCGCAAACAGCAAGAGCGTGTCGGAGGTCGAGGTGTCGCCGTCGATGGTGACGCAGTTGAAGCTCTTGCGCGTCCCGGCCGTCAGCAACTCACCGAGGACTGCCTGCGGCAGAGCAGCATCGGTGAACGCGAAGGACAGCATCGTCGCCATGTCCGGCGCGATCATGCCGGCACCCTTCGCCATACCGTTGATCGTCACCGTCGTGCCGCTGATCTCGGCCGTCCGCGTGGCGAGCTTCGGGAAGGTGTCGGTGGTCATGATGGCACGGGCCGCCGCCTCCCAGGCATCTGAACCGGGTTCGGCGCGGCCGGCGCAGTCGGCGAGCACGCCATCGAACTTGGTCGCGTCAAGCGGCTCGCCGATAACGCCGGTCGACGCGATGAAGACCTCCTCGCGTTCGCACGGTGCGGCCCTCGCGGCGATGTCGGCCGTCAGTCCTACGGCGTCGCGGCCCTTGAGACCGGTAAAGGCATTTGCATTGCCCGAATTGACGACGAGAGCGCGGGCCGTGCCGCTGCCTGCGGCAAGGGCTTCGCGGCACCAGTCGACGGCCGCCGAGGGGCAGCGCGAGCGGGTGAACACGCCGGCGACCGTGGTGCCCTCGTCGAGGGAGACCCACAGCACGTCAGTGCGGCCCTTGTATCGGATACCGGCCTGAGCCGTGGCGAGCCGGACGCCGGCGATTTCCGGAAGCTCCGGCGTGGACCCCGGTGCCAGCGGCGAGACGGGCGTTGCCGTTTGGGAAGCCATCGATTCGCGCCTCGTCGTTGAGAGCCGCGGAAGGGGTCGCGGCGGCGCCCTGTTGCCTCGGCTTCGAGGCGGGCGTCAACCGCGACGTCCGAGATCCGGCTTCGCGCCGGAAACATCATCCGATGCAGTGCAAAATGAGCCGTCTACCGAGCTGGAACTTGAACAATCCAATCTCCCCGTCTAGCCTATTGCAATGCAACCTAATCCGGCGACTGGACGACAGGACGGACTGAGGGACGCCTCGGCTCCGGCGGAGTGCGAGTTTCAAGCCGGCTGCTACGGCGTGCAAGTTCTCGTTGCCGGCCGGCGCAAGCTTTGGCGCGATGAAGTGAGCGCCGAGATCAGACGCGCCGGCTACAATGCGACCTCCGTCGATTCCGGAGTCGATGCGCTCACGGTCCTCGCACTCGGCCTGCCGATGGACGTTCTCGTCACGGATGCCGAGTTGCTCGGCGAGCTGCGCTGCTCGCGGCTCGCGATCGAGGCGCGGGCCCTTCGGCCGAACCTCGCCATCGTGTTCGCGAGCGACCGCGAGGACGTCGTGGATTGCGTGCCCCATGCGCTGATCGTGTCGCCCGATGCCGCCGATGGCGCACTCGCCGGCACCGTTCGCGAGGCTCTTCAGACCAGGGCCTGAGGCCGTCTCGGCGTCGACGGGTCCGGTTCCCAACGCTAAACTGACGGCGTTCGAGAGAGACGGCCATGACCTTGTTGCGTCGCGATTGCCTGGTTCTGCTCGGTGCTTTCGCCGCGACGGGCGCACGAGCGGCCGATGGCATCGGCACGAATGCGCGGGACTTCTCGTTCGCCAAGCCTGGAGGCGGTCTGCTTCCACTCGCTGAATACACCGGCAAGCCGCTGCTCGTCGTGAACACGGCCACGGCCTGCGGCTTCGCGGGCCAACTCACCGGACTGCAGGGCCTGTGGACGCGCTTCGGCGATCGCGGATTTACCGTGATCGCGGTTCCCTCGCCTGACTTCGGCAATCAGGAGCCCCTCGACGGCACGGCCATCGCCGATGCCATCCGCAAGAGCCACGGCGTCACCTTCCCCGTCGTCGACAAGACCCATGTGCGGGGGCCGTCGGCGCATCCGTTCTATCGCTGGGCCGCTGCCGAAAAGCCGGGCCAGACGCCTCAGTGGAACTTCCACAAATACCTCGTCGGCCGCGACGGCAGCCTGCGTGCCGCCTTCGCGACGTCCGTCGAGCCGAGCGATCCGCGGATCATCAGCGCCGTCGTCGCCGAACTCGGCTCCGTCTGAGCGGCAGCCTTCAGCGCGTCACCACGATCAAGCCGAGGATGAGGCCGGCCACGAGCAGGATGGCGTGTAGGCCGAAGCCGCCGATCCAGTCAGCCGTGCTCATCGCGCCGAACCCGCCTGTGGGATGTCGGCCGGTGGGCGCAGCGGTGCGGTTCTCGCTCGCCGGGCATATCGGCCCCGGCCGTGTATTCCCGAACCGTAGACGCGCTCACGCCTGATCCGTGCCGGAGGCGGCTCGGATGGATAGTTGGACGCGAACGGATTCGCGGGCACTCCTGGCGCGTTACGACCGAAGGTACTGCCCGGGAAGCCCTGCGCGAGCGCCGGCGCCGTCGCCGAAATTCCGAGCAGGAACAGGCCGAAGTGAAGCGCGCGCATCAGATCCTTTCCAGTGCCCTCGGGGCCTCCCGGAATGGTAGGGCGGCACACCATATGGCGACAGTCCGGTGCAGAGCCGGACGGGGGCTACTGGATTGGGAGACCGGGAATGGAGCCGCATCGGTTCGAGCATGACGGCAGCAGCTACGAGGTGCTGTTCGAGCGGACGGCGGAAGGATGGGTCGCCCGCATCCGGTGCGAGGGCACCCAGAGCGTTCAGGTCATGGCCTTCCCCGACGGTTTCGGCTTGGATCCGGAGGATCCGCGGGGGTCTCTGATCGCAGGTTGCGAGGCAGCCGTGTCTCGTCGGCCCGGGCCCGCCCCGACACGCCACTGAAGCGGCTTACCGGAACTGCCGAGAGCGGCGAACCGTTCGGTGCTGAGCAGGGCATGGAGTGCAGGATGAGCAACGTCACCTACCACGTCATCGAGCACGACGGCGGCTACGCCTACAAGGTCGGGGACACGATCTCGGAGACCTTCGCGAGCCATGACGAGGCCCTCCGTGCCGCGAGGATCGCGGCGGCGGAGCAACGGGTCCCCGACGAGGACGGGAACATCGAGTACCAGGATGCGCGCGGCGCCCGTCACGTGGAATCCGCGCGTGGCGACGATAGGCCGGATACCGAGGTCGACGGCTGAACTGAGATCCGATTCCCTGCGCTTAGACCGAACTCGGCGTCGTCGACACAGTCGCGCGATGTTGCCACGGCGCATCGACCGGCGACTTCCAACTCGCCGACGCTTGGTGTATGGCGACGCCAAGGCGAATTCACCACGCCGAATCGCTTGCCGTCAGGACGTTCCGCTCGGGAAGATCCCCGGGGTTTGGAACGCTTGGCGGTTTTGCCCGTCGAGCATGGCGATCCGGCAAGGTCCGCAGATCGAACAGACAGAACCCGAAGGATTACGACAGTTGCAGGTACTCGTTCGCGACAACAACGTTGATCAGGCGCTGCGCGTCCTCAAGAAGAAGATGCAGCGCGAGGGCATCTTCCGCGAGATGAAGCAGCGCAAGGCCTACGAGAAGCCCTCCGTCCGCAAGGCTCGTGAGAAGGCCGAGGCCGTCCGCCGGGCTCGCAAGCAGGCTCGCAAGACCGCCATCCGCGAGGGTCTGATCGCCGCTCCGAAGCCGAAGCCCCGTACCGGCGGCCCGCGTCGTCCCGGCGGTTTCCCGTCCGCCGCTCCGTCGGCGAGTGCCGCTCCGGCGACCAACGTCGCTTCGTAAGCCGATCGCGGCCGGATCAGTCCGGCCGGTCAATCTGGATGATGATTACAGGCCCCGTCGCTTGGCGACGCGGGTCTGTTTTCGTTCGTCGGTGCAGCCGGCGAAAACGTTCTCCGGGCTCACGCCGTCTTCGTGTCGATCGAAACGCGATGTGATTCAGGCGACGCGGTTGGCGATCGTCGCCCGGTCCGCCTGAACCAGAACGTCGAGGGCGCGCCAGGGCTTCTGCATGAACACGGCGCGACGCGGCAGCGACACGTTGCGATCGCTGACGCTGCCCGACGTGACCACCATCCGCACCTTCGGCCAGCGCTTTTCGACCGTCCGCGCCAGGGCGAGGCCGTCCATCTTCCCTTCGAGTCCGACATCGGCGAACAGCAGCGCCACGTTCACGTCCGGACGCTCGAGCACCGAGATCGCCGCTTCCGCGCTCGAGCAGGCGATCACGTCGAGATCGGTCTCCTCGAGGACGGCGGAGGCGAGATTGCGGATCGCCGCGTCGTCTTCGACGACGAGTGCGATCGGACAATCGGCGGAGTCGTGCTGAGCCATAGGATCTCCTCGATGATCGGGGCCGATAGGCCGTTCGGGCTAGGGTGTCACAGCGTTGGGGCCTGACGAGGCGGCATCCAATACGCTCGGATACTGGCTCTCGCGGCGATGCCGTCTGGCGAATCGATTGAAACCGCATCGTCGGACGCCCTGTGGCGGGTCGTCAACAGGCAAGCGAAAATTTGAATGCAACGCAGCCCCGACCGTCCGGACCGGCGGCCCACCATCCCAAGCCACCGACGATCATGGTTAACGGTTCGTTCACTGCCAAGATTGGATGATGAAGCTTAGTCGGCAAGAGCGCGGCCATTCGGCCCGCGTCTTGCAGGCCAAGCAGTCAGGATTTCCGCTGGCGGATCGTCGTGCCGCGCAGCAAGGGGCTTCGCGTCAACCATGTGCCGCTTCCTCGCCTATCTCGGTGAGCCGGTCTTCCTCGACGAGCTCGTCTGCGCTCCGACGCATTCGCTCGTGCACCAGTCGCTGCACGCGACGGAAGCGAAGACCGAGACCAACGGCGACGGATTCGGCATCGGTTGGTACGGCGAGCGCCGGGAGCCGGGCGTCTACCGCGACGTCTGCCCGGCGTGGTCCGACGAGAATCTGGTGAACCTCTGCTCGCAGGTGCGCGCCAGCGCGTTCTTCGGTCATGTCCGTGCCTCGACGGGAACGGCAACGACCCGGGCGAACTGCCACCCCTTCGCGCATGGTCGCCACCTGTTCATGCATAACGGCCAGATCGGCGACTATCACCGCATCAAGCGCCGGCTCGAGGCTTTGATCCCGGACGACCTCTACGATCACCGCCGGGGAACGACCGATTCCGAGGCGATCTTCCTATTGGCATTGGCGAACGGTCTCGCCGAGGACCCGATCGGAGCGATGGAAACGACCTTCGCCACCGTCCGCGACCTGATGCAGGCGGCCAAGATCACGGAACCCCTGCGCTTCACCGCGCTGCTTACGGACGGCGTCACGCTCACGGCCTATCGCTGGGCCTGCGACGGCCGGCCGCCCAGCCTATATTTCCGTGAAACCGAGGGCAGCATCGTCGTCGTGTCCGAGCCGATCGACGGCTGCCGCGAGGGTTGGCAGGTCGTGCCGAAGGGCGCAACGCTCCAGGCGCGGCGCGGTCTTCCCGCAATCGTGAAGAAAGGCAGCGAGGCTCGGCGCATCGCCGCCTGATCCGGACTGGAGCCGGCGCCCACGATCCCTATCTGGAGGGCATCGCATCACGATGCTCGAAGGCCCTCCCGCATGAACCACTCCGTTCAGCTCCACATCGCCGGCTCCTGGCGCGATGGCGGCGAGCGCGCGACGCTGCCCAACCTGAACCCCGCCACGGGCGAGACCCTCGGCCAGATCGCCGTCGCGACGCGGACCGATCTCGACGAGGCGCTCGAGGCCGCAGAGCGCGGCTTCGCGGCTTGGCGCAAGGTCTCGGCCTTCGAGCGCGCCAAGGTACTTCGCAAGGCCGCTGCGCTGATGCGCGAGCGTGCCGAGGACATCGCCCGCCTGCTCACCACCGAGCAGGGCAAACCCCTGGCAGAAGCACGCATCGAAACCGTCGTTGCCTCCGACGTGATGGAATGGTTCGCCGAAGAAGGGAGGCGCGCCTATGGCCGTGTGATCCCGGCGCGCGCCGATGGCGTGCTGCAGATCGTGGTGCGCGAGCCGGTCGGCCCGGTCGCTGCCTTCACGCCCTGGAATTTTCCGCTGAACCAGGCGGTTCGCAAGATCTCGGCCGCGCTCTGCACGGGCTGCTCGGTGATCCTCAAGGCTCCGGAAGACACGCCCGCGAGTTGCCGTGAACTCGTCCGCGTCTTCCTCGATGCCGGCGTGCCTGGGGATGCCCTCGGACTGGTCTTCGGAAATCCCGCCGAGATTTCCGAGTACCTGATCCCGCATCCCGTCATCCGGAAGATCTCGTTCACGGGCTCGGTCCCGGTCGGCAAGCAACTCGCCGCCCTGGCCGGTCAGCACATGAAGCGGGCGACGATGGAACTCGGCGGCCACGCCCCCGCGATCGTCTTCGACGACGCCGACGTCGAGAAGGCGGTGACGCTGCTGAGCGCCAACAAATTTCGAAACGCCGGCCAGGTCTGCGTCTCGCCGACCCGCTTCTTCGTGCAAGAGCGCGTCTACGACCGCTTCGTCGACGGCTTCACCGAGGCCGCGCGGAATATTCGCGTCGGCAATGGCTTGGAGGATGGCACCACCATGGGCCCGCTCATCCACGGCCGCCGCCTGGAGGCTGTCGAGGCTCTCGTCGCCGATGCTGAAGCGAAGGGCGCAAAGGTGCGCACCGGCGGCAAGCGCATCGGCAACCGCGGGAACTTCTTCGAGCCGACCGTGCTCACCGAGGTTCCGCTCGACGCCCGCGCCATGAACGAGGAGCCCTTCGGCCCGATCGCGCTGATCAATCGCTTTCGCGACGACGACGAGGCGTTGCGCGAGGCCAACCGTCTGCCCTTCGGACTCGCCTCCTACGCCTATACGCGCTCGTCCGAGCGGGCGACGCGGGTCTCGTCCGGCATCGAAGCGGGGATGGTCTCGATCAACCACCACGGCATTGCGCTGCCTGAGACACCCTTCGGCGGAATACGGGATTCCGGTTATGGCAGCGAAGGAGGCTCCGAGGCCATCGAGGCCTATCTGACGACGAAATTCGTCACCCAGGCGAACTACTAGACCGGGAACGCGGCCAATCCGAAGCCGTCGGTCTGGGATCGTCGACGTCGAAGCCTCCCGACGCTTTCGGGATCCGCGGCCGCCTTGCAATGACGAGGCGACCGAGCCGCCGAGTGCCAACCAAGTCTCTCGAAGACAAACTCGGCCATTCCAAAGCTCGAGCATGAATCAGCCGTAAATTCTGTTTGGTCACCGCATGAACTTTCATTCACGCAACCTTCTGCCGATGCCTCGCGTTGCCGTCCGCAATTTCTAGACGCGAAGGACAGCTTGGTTCGCGAGCTGCTCCAAGGAGTGCTCGCAATGCTTTACCTCATGCATGAGGCGCGTAATCTCATGCTCGCTCCGATGCGGATGGCAGCGGAGGCGACGAAGCTGGCTTGCGAGAACGCCTTCCATCCACTGTCCTACGCGCCGAACCGCAACGTCATCTCGGCTGGCTGCGAGATGTTCGAGCGCACGACCCGATCCTATCCGAAGCCGGCCTTCGACCTGCCTGCGCCGGAGCGCATCGTTTGGGAGAAGCCGTTCTGCCGGGTGCTCGCTTTCGGCGACGACGCGAGCAAGCCGAAGATGCTGCTCGTCGCGCCGATGTCGGGCCACTACGCCACGCTCTTGCGCGGTACTGTCGCCGCCTTCGTCGACACCCATCAGGTCTTCATCACCGATTGGACGAATGCCCGCGAGGTTCCCCTCGCCGAGGGCGCTTTCGGCCTGTCGGATTACATCGATTATTGCATCGAGATCTTCGAGGCGCTCGGCCCGGACCTGAACGTCACCGCGGTGTGCCAGCCCTCTGTCCCGGTCGTGGCGGCCATTGCGCGCATGGAAGAAGACGGCAACCCGCTCGCTCCACGCTCTGCTGTATTGATCGGCGGCCCGATCGACACGCGTTGTTCGCCGACGTCCGTGAACGCGATGGCGCAGGAGAAGGGTATCCGCTGGTTCGAGCAGAACTGTATCCAGAGCGTACCGCACGGCTATCGCGGCGCGAGCCGGTCCGTCTATCCGGGCTTCATGCAGCTCGTCGGCTTCATGAGCATGAACCCCGAGCGCCATTCCGGCTCGCACTGGGACATGTTCGACCACCTCGTCGCGGGCGACGGTGAATCCGCCGAAAAGCATCGCCGGTTCTACGACGAGTATCTCGCGGTGATGGACCTCACCGCCGAGTTCTACCTCGAAACCGTCGAGAAGGTTTTCATCGAGCATGCCCTGCCGAAGGGCGAGCTCATGCATCACGACCGGGTGGTCGACCTCGGCGCCATCCGTGAGTGCCGTCTGATGGCCATCGAAGGCGAGAAAGACGACATCACCGGCATCGGCCAGACTCGCGCGGTGCTCGACCTCGCCGCGAACGTGCCGGCCGATCGTAAAGCCTATCATCTGCAGCCGGACGCCGGGCATTACGGCATCTTCAACGGCTCGCGCTTCCGCGCCGAGATCGTCCCGCAGATCCTTGCCTTCACCGAAACCGATGCCAGCCGCCCGATCGTGGTCGCCGCCCGAGGCGCACACCAGATCATTCCTCAGGAGACCCGGAGCAGCCGATTCCGCGATGCGCAGTCGCATGCGGTGCGAAACGAGCATCGCCCGAGCGAACACCACTGGCATCGCGGCGTCACGGCCAATCGCAGTGCGCGACGCATGAAGGACGGCGGTAGCGGAAAGCGTTCGACGATGGGGAAGGCTGTGCGAGCGAGCTAAGCCGATCAGTCGCCGGCCAAGCTATCTAAGTCGAGCAGGTCTCGCCGGCCTTCCAGCCGCAGCAGGAACTCCTTCGTCTGCAGGCCGCCGGCAAAGCCGGTCAGCTTGCCCGACGCACCGATTACGCGGTGGCATGGGGCTATGATCGAGATCGGATTCTTCCCATTGGCAGCGCCGACGGCTCGCACCGCAGCCGGGCTGCCGATCTGCCGTGCGATCTGGCCGTAGGACCGAGTCTCACCATAGGGGATCGTCAGCAGAGCCTGCCAGACCTGCTGCTGGAACGGGGTGCCTCGGAAGTCGAGCTCGAGAGAGAAAGCGCGACGCCGGCCAGCGAAGTATTCGGTCAGTTGCCGCTTGGCATCGGCCAGCACGGGATGTCCTGGGCTCTCATTGCCACTGCCGAGCCTGACCCGCAGCGGGTCGTCATTTTCCCAAAGCACCGCAGACAGCCCGCGCTCACACGCGACGAGCGTG
Source organism: Methylobacterium brachythecii (assembly GCF_014196345.1). Classification (GTDB taxonomy): domain Bacteria; phylum Pseudomonadota; class Alphaproteobacteria; order Rhizobiales; family Beijerinckiaceae; genus Methylobacterium; species Methylobacterium brachythecii. The sequence continues at coordinate 21,740 of NZ_JACIDN010000002.1, forward strand.
AGTGCTCCGACGGGAGACGGCATCACCGCATGGACATAGGTCGCCACCGGCGCTTCGAAGGGCTGTGAGGGACTGGTTGCCATCAGCATCGCGCGATCTCCCGAACGCGTCATGTACTCCATCCGCGGGGTCGTTGCGCGATCCGGACCGAGCCATCGCCCGAATCCTCGGTTCTCTCAACACTGCTCTCTCTGACGAGATGATCGACTGCGGCTCTGGTGCTTCAGGCCGCCCGGTTCGCCTGGCGGGCTTTTATGTTGCGCGATCAGCGCCACGGTAGGGCAACCGCGCTGCGAATGACCTGCGGCATGTACCAATGCAAACTCGGCATCTCACGGAAAAGCGCGTTGTTGAGCACGAACACGTCAAGGGCGATAATGACGGTCAGCCCAGATGCAAACCCGAGAGCCATCCCGCTCAATCGATTGGGGTGATCGCGTTTGCGGACCGGCTCTTTATCGCGATCGTACATGTGAAGACTGAACATGATCGCGCTTCTCTCATAACAGCGTCGAGTACGATTGTTTTCGTGGATTTATGTATTTTCTGTTAATTGCTATTATTAATCGACAATTGTATTTGGCAAAAGCGACTACCGCCGCTCGATCGGCGCCCGTCCGATTGCCGACTGCACTGGAAGCCAGTTCGCCGGGCCAAATGCCGCGAGTTCCTAACCGCACCAATCATGCCGGGCGTGGCTCCTGCGAGTAGATGTTTTTCTTTGTACTGAAATGCCATCCATCCCAATCGCTAGGCAGATAGAGATGGATGGATTCGCCGAGACGACAGCAAGCCGCATTTTCGCGCCGAGTCGGAGGACGACCCAAGTAGCGAAGAAACAACGTTCACCCACGACGTCTGCGAAGCGCTCCGCGTAGAGTTTCCAGATGGCAACGTGATCCGGCGCGCCAGAGTGCTCGCATCATGCGAAACAGCTCAGAGTGGGGTGGCCCGAAACAACGAACGGGGGCCAAAAGCTGAAACTGGAACCGCCAATTTCAACTCGCATCTGAAAAAATGATGCCGGTTGCGGGACTTGAGCTCGCGATTCACCGCTGAGTAGGCGAGAGCGCCCACAGGTTCGTATGACCCTGAGCGCATTCCACAAACCCGGTGCTAAGTACTTGAAGTTTCTGGTGCCGCTTGAGGGATTCGAACCCCCGACCCCCTCATTACGAAAAATGGCGTACATACACCCAGGCGTAGCCATAGACGCCATGATCTATTGATATCGCTTGTCTTTTCTACAATACCCTCTCATTATTTTGCCAGAAATGATCGTGGATACACATTCAGTTGCACCCCCACTGCAGCCCCGGCAATCGAGAGAATAACTATGGCGAGGCGCGCTTCCCCAGAGAACGTCATTCGGCTGAACAAGACCGCGGTCGCGAACCTCGGGCTGCATCCCGGGCAATCAGAACGTGTCGTCTGGGACGCAGACCTGCCAGGCTTCGGCATCCGACTTCGTGCCAGTGGGAACCGGAGTTGGGTAATCCGGCCACCGCGCGGGCACGGAAATTCAAAGCTTCACACGATTGGATCGGTCGATCTGATCGATGCCACTACCGCTAGAGAAACCGCGAAGATCAGGCTTGCCGAGGCTGCACTCGGCGGCGACCCCACAACAGCACGCAAGGAGGCGAGAGCAAAGGCAGCGGTCACGATGGGCGGCTTGCTTGATAGGTACGTCGCAGCGAAGATCGACGCGGGACGGAGGCCGAGCACCATCGGGAATATGCGGCACCATCTCAAGGTTCACTGGGCGACACTTCACGACCGTCCGCTCGGTAGCATCACCAGGGCTGAAATCGCCGAGCGTCACAAGGTCGTTGCCGAGAAGTACGGTCGCCAAGCTGCAGATCGCGCCCTTTCCATCTTGGGCACCTTCTTCGGTTGGAGCATGCGCGAGGGCCTTCTTGAGGCCAATCCGGCGGCGAATGTGAACAAGGCGACGGTTGCGACGAAGCGGGAGCGAGTTCTGTCGGAAGCGGAGGTGGCCGCAATCTGGCACGCCTGCCGCGAAGACGATTTTGGACGAATCGTTCGGCTACTGATGCTCACTGGCCAGCGCCGCGAGGAAGTCGCGGCCATGCTCTGGAGCGAACTCAATTTTCAGACAGCGACCTGGTCGATCCCGATCGGCAGGATGAAAAATCGCCGCGCCCATGAAGTCCCTCTTTCTCGGCCAGCGATGGAGATCCTCGCCAACGCTCCGGCGCGGGAAGGCCGCGATTTCGTGTTCGGAGACGGCAAGGGCCCCTTCTCAGGTTACAGCAAAGCGAAAGCTTCGCTGGACAAACGAGCAGGGATTGCGGTCAGCGCGTGGCGGCTTCATGACCTTCGACGTACCGCAACAACTGGCATGAATGAGATCGGCATCCAGCCTCACATCGCTGACGCTGTGTTGAGCCATGTCTCGACGTTCAAGGCCGGCGTGGCAGGTATCTATAATAGAGCCACATACGCAGAGCAGAAGCGCGCCGCCCTCGACAGCTGGGCGGATCATATTCTTGGGGTCACAACTCGGAGTCGAAATCCACAAACCGAGGTCGAGACCTCCTAACTCAGGGTTATAGACCATAACCATGGTTACGTATTACTGTTGCAAAAATGAATTATTCTTTGTCTTGCTTGCTAAGTTCTGCGAATGGACCTCGACCTGCGGCACCAGATGCGCCATTCCGGTGGCAGCATCGCAGTTAGAGGATACGCATGACGCCACTTGCAGACTTGCCGCCGGACGTTGCCCGGAGGCGCATCATCGGCACTCGGGACGCTGCTGCGTTCTGCGGTCTATCGATTCCGACTTTCCGGCGCCTACACGATCGAAAGGCCATCCCCGCAGGAATACGGCTCTCCGAGCGTCGGCTGGGATGGCGCATCGGCGACTTGAGCGACTGGACGGACTGCCGGGCCGCTGGTCGTGAATGGCACGAGTACCGCGCTTCGCTCGCCGGCAACGACAATCTCATCAACAGCCGCTGATCCGCTCAAGGTTCGTTCGCGAGCTCCGTTTCCGGGGGTTGCGCACGGCGGTCTTTGACATCGTGAATCGGAACGGGCGTCGATCTGTCGAGCCAAGCCATTCCGTTGGTCTGAGACCGCCCCACGCGCAATGCACCGCGTACAAGATACGGTCTTGCGGCCAGCAGCAGGAAGATACAGTCGAACGGGGCGCAAGCTCGCGAGTGGCCAACTGGCTGACGCGATGGCAACGCTATCGTCTGTGGAGGCCATTGCTCGCTAGCGCTCCGACTGCTGAGGTGGGAGAGCTGATGTCGTCACAGATGGGGCTCCCTGCATCAATCCTGCATTCGACCTCCTGCGTCGTCTGATAGCCTTCTCCTCCAGCAGCGCTCACCGCGCTCCCAGACAACGTTGTCGTTGGTTAGTTTCCGGAATTCTTTCAGGACTTCCTTCGATATCGCGTGATTCCCTGCTTCGTTTTCATAGTAATGCGGCCTACCAAATAGCCTGACTATTTCGTCTACGACTTCCTCCTGATACAGATATTTTTTTCGGTCAAGCTGATTGACCATGTAGATTGCAACATCGGCAGCGTCAGTAGTCATTTCTTTTCTTCTTCCTTAAAGTACTGCAGGCTATCAGGCTGAAAATTCGCCTTGTTCGCTTTTGATCCAGTAAACCAAGCGCATTCGACGTAGTTGTTGTACAAAGCATTGACAGTCATCTTAGGACCACCAGACTTAAGCTGCACCAGTTCACCGACCTTGAAGTTGTTTGCCACTATAGTCCTCCATTTTTGATAGCGTCTACATATCACAGTAACGCAGGCAAAGATATAAGTGCGACGTGCGCCGAATCAAGCAAGCACGCGTGTGACTATATCCTTCGACTTATCCTTGTCGTTGCCGCCAACCTTTGCTAAAAAGGTGATGGTCCGTGGCCGTCATACGGGGACGAGTCCCGTCAATCATGGTGCAGATGCTGGTTCGGCTGGCATTCGTGCGGGCTCACAGGCGAGAGGCGGCACCGGTTCATCGGTTGCCCCTCTCGGCCGCCGCCGCAGATCTTCGATCCCTTGCGCGGAAACGTTCCCAAGGCGATTGTTATAGTTTGGCCGGAAATCCAACATACGTTGGAGAAAACCTGACTATCTGCGCATATGCCGAGACATCATCGGCTATTCCTTGGCGTCGATGACTGAGAGCGACGCGTGCTCCCGCCGGATGGCCGGAGCTGCAGCGTGGATTATTTCTTTTTCGACATCCACGACGGTATCCACGTCACGGACAGTGTGGGTCAGAGGCTGCCTGATCTTGAGGCAGCGAAGATGGAAGCCGTGCGGATCGCCGGGGCTTTTGCAATGAGGCCCAGCATGATGGGCAGTAGCGGTGGAGCTGTCGTCGTCGTTATCCGCAATACCGCCAATTCGATCGTGATGACGGTTCGAATGGCATTCAACATCGATGCGCCGGAAAATCTCCGCAAGCCGTGAAGCTCTAGGCTGCCCTCTTAGCAATCTTGGCGACCGTCGCCCGGCTGCAGCCCGTGGCACTCTGGATCTGAGACCACGACATGCCGCGAGCGAGCATGTCCGCGATGCCGGCGTTGCGCTTGGCATCCTCCGGCCGGCCCTTGTAACGCCCTTCGGCCTTCGCCTTGGCCTGTCCCTCGGCCTGCCGGCGTCGCCGATCGTCGTAGTCTTTGCGCGCCACGGCCGCGAGCATATCCAGCATCATGGCGTTGATCGCTTCGAACATCCTGGCGGTGAAATCGTCCGGCTTGTCCGTCGCCATCATCCACGACGTTGGGAGATCGAGTGCCACGACGCGCAACCGCCGCGCGGAGATCTCGGCCTTGAGCTTCTCCCAGTCGGCGGCTGACAGGCGAGAGAGGCGGTCCACTTGCTCGACAAGCAGGACGTCGCCAGGACGGGCATCCTTGAGCAACCGGAACAGCTCCGGCCGTGCCAGCGTCGAGCCGGACTCGTTCTCCACGTACCAGGCCGCGACATGCAGGCCCCGCTCGGCCGCGAAAGCCTCCAGTGCATCCCGAGCGCGGGTTGCGTCTTGCTCGGTCGTGGAAGCGCGAAGATAGGCCCGGACGAACATGTGAACCGCCATCGGTCTGGTTTGGATGGTTCATTGATATGTGGTCTGTTTTACATCGTCAAGCGGTATTTATTGAACCGGTCTCGAGCCGGTGCCGGCAAGGCATACCCAAATTGAACTAGCTATCGCGCCCTCTCGCCGGCTCGACGTCGAGATAGCAAGCCAGCGAGCAACCTCGACGTCATGAAACCAAGCAACCTTGATACATCACGACAGGTCGGGCCGTGGGTGCCCGGCCTCGATCCGGCAGAGCTACGGGCGCGCCTTCGATCCCTGAGGGCAATCGCCCGCCTGATCGCCGGGCCGCGCGGAGAGGCACTCGTTGAGCTGCTGCGCCAGGCCGAGTTCGATCCGGCTGTGTTGGTGCCCGCGGCCGATGCACTCGACGCACTTGGCTCGATCGATCGCCGGAAGATCCTGGCGAGCTACGCGGCGCTTGTGCGGCCGGTTTCTCCGGTATGGGGAACTCGCCGATCAGCTCGCCCCTTGATCTGGGCTACCGCGCTACCCGGAGTCCTGCTTGTCCCGCGCCCTCGCCGTCTCGATCGCCCTGGTACTCGCCGGATCTTCCGTCGCGATGGCGCAGGACAGCTCGCTGCGTGACATCGCCAGATCACAGGACCGGCAGGCCGAGAGTCTTCGCCGGCTGGAGACGATCGAACGGGACCGAGCACGTCGAGAGGACAGCGCCCGGCACAACGCGGAGCGTGACAGCCGTTCGATGCGGCGCTTCGACTAGATCTCGCGCACGGGGATCGTCGGCACCGGGCGCATCACCAGCGTGTCCAACAAGACGTAGACCGAGTCGGCAGCGTCCACCGCCACCAGGGCGACGTCATCGAGGCCGGCTTCCCGCGCTCGGCGCGAGAGGCGTTCCATCGCCATGGCGAACTGGCTGATGCGCTCGACCTCGTTGTCATCAGTGAAACCGAGCATGTGTTCAGCCCCTGCACTTCGCAGGACAGCACAGAGCACACTCTGTTGCATGCTGCAACAGCATAAGATGACAGTAAATCGGGTACACGTTTCGACTGTGCTTGAAATCATGCAAGTCTATTTGGGTTTTTTTATAGGAGACTCCCCCACCCCCTTGGGTAGCCCCGACATTTCCGCAATTTGCAAAAGGAATTAATTCGGAACGTCAGCAACATGAATGCGCCGTTCAGCTTCGGCGTGGTACAATCGATCCAACAACAAGAATTCTCGAAAAGAGAACGAGATGTCAGAAACAACGACAGAAGTTAAAGCACTCCTCACGGCCGAAGATAAAGCCTCGGCCGTCGTCAAGAACTACAACAACGAACTCACCAAGCTCGCGAAAATGATCAAGGCGCTCTCGAACGTCAAAATCCCCGACATCACGCCCGCGGCAATCGCCGGCGCCGCCCGTGAGAGCGTGAACGCGATCAAGGCACAGACCACCGCGATCCGCGAGCGCACCAGCGTCGAGAGCCGGGCCGCGAAACAGCGCACGACAGCCGCCTTTCAGGAAGCCCGGGAGAGCCGGGCCGTCTCGATCGCCACCATGCGCGATTTCCGGCAGCGCTTCGCCTTCACCAGGGCGATGGACCGGCAGCGCACGGCCGAGACCTTGGCCGCGGAACGCCAGAGGCGGACCGTCGAGGCCGCGACCATGCGGGACATGCGCCAGCGACTGGCCTTCGCCACCCGTCTGAGCCGGCAGCAGCTCGCCATGGATCGCGAACGCCAGCGTGCTGATGCGCAGGCCGAGCGCGAGACCGCTGCCAGCCTTCGGCGTCGCCAGGCCGGCGATCGGTGGCGCTTTCAGCTTCGTGATCGGATGGACCGGCAGGATCAACGGGACCGGAACCGGGATCGCCGCGAGCTGTCAGGCGGCGCTCGGGACACCTGGCGTCATGGTCGAGACACCTACCGGGACGCAACCCGCACCACGGCCACCGCCGCCCTCGCCGGCACCGCCGCGGCTGGCGTCTCGGCTCGCCGCATCCTCGGGGCGGAATCCTCGATCGACTCCGCCGAGATCAGTGCCCGCATCTACGGCGGTCTGTCACAGGACGCGGCCAGGAAGCTCCGGGACGAATGGGCCTCCCCGCTCGCCGAGGCGCTGGGCACCGGCACCGACAAGCTGCTCACCAGCTACGTCGACGCGCTCAAGCTCGGCATCCCCAACGCCGGGGCGCAGGCATTCTCCGAGTTGGCCACCAAGACCTCGGAAGCCTGGTCCGTGCCTTTCGAGAGCGTCACGGACATCCTCGGCACGGTCAACTCGATCCTCACCAGCCAAGGCGATCCCTTCAACTTCGACAAGCTGAAGAGCGTCGCCAAGACCGTCCAGCACCTGGCCGCGAAGCAGTCGACCACGCCTGAAAAGCTCATCAGCTACCTGCAGCGCGGTGCTGGTGCTGCTCAGGTGCTCGGCATGAGCCAGGAAGCCGGCCTCGCGTTCGGCTCAGCCTCCACGTCGCTCGGCAACCAGGCCGGCCAGTCGGGCCGCATGTTCGATTACGTCGCCTCGCGGCTCATCGAGATGCCCCGCCTCACGCGCAAGCATGGCGAGGAGGGCAAACAGGCCCGCGATCTCGTCCGCGCCCTCGGCTACGGCTCGGCCGGCGAGATGGATCGGCAGCGCCGTGAGAACCCTGACGCCTTCCTCCCTTCCTTCATGGACCGGTTCAACCGCATCCGCGATCCGAAGGCGCAGGACAACGCCATCCGGTTCTTCACCGGCCGGGAATGGTTGGGCGAATTCGGCCGGATGGTGAAGGGCATCGATACCTACCGCGAGGCCGCCAAGCTCGCGAAGGAAGCGAAGGGCCTCGATGCCATCAGCCAGGTCTGGGATCTCCACCGCCTGAAGCTCGGCTTCGTTTTCAAACAATTCCGGGCCGGCTGGCTCAACGTCCTCGGCGAGTTCGGCAAGGTGCTCTCGCCAATGGCGCGCCAGGCGGGGGACTACTTCCTGGCGTGGACCGCGAAGCTTCGCCAGGGCGGCATCGGCGAGCGTTTCAAGGCGGCTCTGCAGGGTCTGATCGAAGGCCTTGGCTTCGCGAACCTGCCGGCCCTACTCGAGGGAATGCTCGGCAAGCCAGGCGAAGGCAACGCCGGCTCGGTGAAAGCATGGGGCGATGCCGCCCGTGGCTTTGGCCAGGGTCTACGCGACGTCGGGACCGCGATCAGCTCCCTGTTCACCGTCTTCACGGGGAACGATGCCACGCCCGAAACCATCGGCCGGTGGACGGCGCGCCTCGGTGCCTTCGCGGTGGCCAGCGTCGCCCTGTCGCCCGCGATCGGCGTGCTGGCCGGCATCGGCATGACGTTGATGTCGTTCGCTGCGGTGGCGGGTACGGCTTGGCGTGCGCTGAAGGCCCTCGGCCTCGGCAAAGGGGCCGGCGGCGCGGCTAGTGGCGTCCTCGGCCGCCTCGGCTTCACCGGGGCCGGCCTCGTTCTGTCCCGCATCTTCTCGCTCGGCCTCGTCGCCGAGATCGGAGCGAACCGCGGTGCAATCGCCACCTGGCTGCTCGACGGGATGAAGGTGATCTTCTCGGCAATCAAGGAAGCTCTCACCACGGGCTGGGATGAGCTCAAAGACTATCTGAGCAAGAATTTCGACCTGAAAAAGATCTTCGCCGCCATTCTGGACGAAATGATCCCGGCACCGCTGAAGCGATTACTTAAACGAGGCACCGACTGGAGCACAGAACCTCTGCCTGAGATTCAGCAGCAGAGCGCCACAGGCGACTGGCATGGGCTGATCCAGCCCGCCAATCTGTCGACCGCTGATCTTCGAAACGATCGTGCCAGAGCGCGCCTTGCCCAGCGCCGGATGGCAAGCCTGCGCATCCTCGATTTCCAGCGCCTGAACGGTGCCGAGGGCGGTTTCATTGGCGGTTCGAATTCGTCGAGCGCCACCGTCCCCGGATCGCCTGGTGATCCCGCTCGACAGTACGGCCAGAGCTTCTTCACGCCGAAGGGGATGGATGCGCCGGGCTGGTACGGGAAGGGCGGCGGTGGTGGTGGCGGCTCGATCGGAGCCGGCAAGACCACGGTCGCCAAGGGCGCGCTCGCAGCCAACCAGATGGAGGCGTTTAAGGCCGCTAAGGCCGAGGGCATGTCCGACACGGCAGCTCGTGCCCTCGTCGCAAACATGACCGGCGAGAGCCTGAGGAACCCACGCGATCATCACTGGGATCGCTCGCATATGTCCCAAGGCATCGTGCAGTGGGATCCGCAGCGGGCCGAGCGGATCAAGAACGAGTTCGGCAAGTATCCGAAGGACATGACCGTCACAGAGCAGACCAAGGCTGCTCTGTGGGAGATGAAGAAATTCTATCCCCGGACCTGGCAGTCGCTTCAGGGCTCGAACGGCGCCCAGATGATCGACACGCTCGTGCGCGATTTCGAGCGGCCGCAAGACAAGGCTGGCGCGATCCGCGATCGGCTGGGACACTTCAACGGCTTCAACCCGGACGCCAACGGCAACAACCAGGTTGCATCGAACGGCAGCGGTGCCGGTATCCCCGGTCTCGGCGGGAAGGGCCAATACGATGGCCTCCGGATCAAGGGCGCTCAGGCGATCGCCGGGGGCGGTTCCGAACTCGGCACCACCGACCTGGCTCGCCAGGCTCAGGAGAACCTTCCCGGCGGCGTGAAGCACTTCGCGGGGTTCAACGATCAGTTCCACCAGGCCTTCCGGCCGAACAGCCTGCACACGAAGGGGCTGGCCTTCGACACCTCGCTTCTCGATCCGAGCAAGCACAGCGAGGCGGCCATTGCCATGAAACAAAAACTCGAGGCCGCAGGGCTTCAGGCGAAAGAATTCATGGTGCTGGACGAATACGCTAAACTATCGAAGGGCGGGACGGGTGGTCACATCCATACGCAGTTCAATAGCCGCGAGGCGGCCGACAAGTACCACAAGTACATCGAGTCGCTGTCGAAGAATGATGCCCTTGCATCGTCTGGCTTCCAGCCTGGTGCCGGGAACAATGCTTCGGCCCTCGCCGGCAGCGTGCCTGCCAAGATGCCCTCGGCGTCGGAGGCCGCGGGATCGGTGCCGTCTCGTCCGGCTCAGTCGGAGTCGTCCGGTAGTGCTGGCGGTGGTGGCGGTGGTGGCGGCCGGCCTGGTGGCAACGTCCAGATCATCCAGAACATCCACGGCGCGCCGCACGACCCCCAGGGGCTCGCGACGCAGGTCCAGCGGCATGTGACCGAAGCCTGGAACTACAGGGCACACGACGTCGAGCCCGAGCTGACGTGATGATGAGGGCTGCCGTCTTTCCGATGTGCAGTCCTTAAAAGGGATCCGGAAAATAGGGAAATAGGGGCTGTAGGGCGAATAACCCAGTGGTCTCAACGCTTTAATTTTCCAGAAAAGCGGGCGCGAAAAGCGGTCGTCTATACAAACGAAAACCCCGTCGCGATACCCGGGAAGGATGCGACGGGGTTGATATCAGAACGGAAACAACAGAAATCATGTCTACCACAGGAACACCGAAAACGCAAGTCAGACATCCTGATTTGCTTGAGAAATTAGATTGGTATTCGTTGGTACTAGCGGACAAGAAACTTGATGGCTCGGCAAAGGCTGTGGCCGCTCGTCTCGCCCTTTACCACCACAACAGCAAGACCGGCCGGTGTGATCCCTCAGCGGCAGCTCTGGCCGAAGGAGTCGGCCGGTGGGTCAGCGCGATCGATCCGGCCTTGAGCGCCCTTCGAAATGCCGGATGGATCAGTTGGACATCGATCCCCGGTCGCACCAACCGCTACCGGCTGGAAAAGATGCCACTTCGGAGACCTGGCACGAATTCGGACGACGGACCTGCCCTGTCGGCCGGAGAGGTCGAGATTGACCTACCTCCCCTGCCCGCCGGAGAGGGGGGTCTCCGCTCGGCCGGAGAGGGGGGTCTCTGGTCCACCGGAGACGAACCAGTAAGTGAACCACGAACAGAACCAGTAATTGTTTCCCCCCAACCCCCCACGGCATTCGCCGCGAGGGGCTCCGGACCAAGGAAGGATTCCGGTAGGAAGAGAGAGCCACGGGCCACGGCACGCCAGAGCAACAGCGGCACGCCCCTACCGGCCAACTTCGAATTGGATGCCCATCGCCAGAAGATCGCCGAGATCGCCGCAGTGCCCACCCCGGAGATCGGCAACGTCTTCGCCGGTTTCATCTCGCACGCCAGAGACAAGGGCCGGTTGTCGAACGACTGGGATGCCGCTTGGGATAGCTGGTGCCGGACGAACACCGAGCACCGGAAGAAAAGCCAGCCACAGCGGCCAGCCGTCAATCCGCGGTATCGCGTCTAGCCGGACTCGATCATCCGGACCCCATCTGTCTTGTGACAGTTGACTGTGGTGTGATTTCCGATGTCAAGACGGTTATATTGACATTCTGCTACGCACATGGTAGGGTACTTTAAGGTTGGAAGACCTAACAAAGATTACGAAGGCAGATCAAACTGCCCTAGACGATCTATATCTTGCCGGATGTGTTGCTTCCTGGCCTGTGATCGTCGTCGAAATCTCCTGTGCTGTTTGAACATGTTGGCTTCTGCCGAGGGGTTGCCTCGGCCCGGTCCGTCGCGCCGGTCAAGCGACGTACGCAGCGACACGTGCGTCTCGAGCCGGGGCTGTCGCATCCTGCCCCGGCCGTCACCATAGAAAGATCAAATGACCACCACCGACCACCCAGCTACGGGCGGCGGGACGATTGCTTTCGTCGCGAGCGAGACCCTGATCGAGGCGATCGACACAGCGGCCGGCGCCATAGGCCAGACCAGGTCTCACTACGTCCGCAGCCGCATCGCCGACTACCTGAAGTCTGAAGGTTGGCTGCCTATAGAGGCACCGTCAATCCAGCGCGAAGTAAATCGCCGCACCGTCAAATCAACAAAGACCAGATAGCTCTGGCAGACGATATCAGATGAAGAACAACGGAAGACGAATTGGCCTCGCAATCAGCCATGAGCTGTACGAGTGCCTCGAATTTGAAGCGCACTGCGCTTGCGATACCATCTCAGCAACGATCCGGAAGATTATCACCGGCCACTTCCGTGAGAGCGGACAGATGAGCCCCTACGATCCTCCGGCCTACCAGCTTGGCAAGATCAATCGACATTTCCAGCCGAGGGCAAACTAGTGGCTCTCGAAAGCACAACCTTCGCCGGGGCAATCCACGAAATCGGCTCGACCCTCGGCCGTGAGCCCACGCCAGAGCAGATCAGCAGGATCGAGCTCGTCCTACAGAGCCTCGCCACGATCGCCGATGATGGCCAGGTCGTCGCGGATCTCGGCGCCGGTCCTGTCCCGATCGCCGCGGCCATCACCACCGAGATCGAGCGGCTACCAGCGAAGGCGCCGAAGTCACAGAGCAACGCCGGCTACGTGAAGGTCCAGCTCGGAAGCTCGACCGGATACCGTAAGGCCGGCGATCTCGTAGTGATGCTGTCGGCGGCCCTCAAAGCCTCCGATGATGCCGCGCTCGACAGGGCAATAGCTGGCTGGCCAAATCCTTGGCACCGCAATTCAATCAACAGAACGCAGCAGGTCGTGATCGAGAAACGGAATCCGGCTCTGGCAAAACAGTACAAGGAGACAGTTGGCAAATGAGCACGGATCTAGAAGCAAAGCAGAAGGCGCTCAAGGAAATCGAACGGCACCGTGACAAAAAGCGTACAGTCGCGGCACTGCAAAGATCTGAGATCTTAGCAGATGAAGAGATCGAGCGCGAAATACTAAGGCAGCGAGACGAGAGGGCAAGAAAAGCATTAATCAGTGCTGAACGCGATCGTATTTACGCGGAGCGAGCTGCTGCTCTTGCAGCCTTGGCCGAGACCGAGGCAAGAGTGGGTGCCGCCGACCTCCAGCGCTTCAACACTGCGGACAGTGCCGAGCGCTCCTTGGCAAAGCGGCTATACGGGTTGATCGGACCGGAAATCCTCGACCTTACCGACGCTATCCGGAATGCGGACCCGAAGTTGCTCGCCAAGGAAATCGGGCGCGTGCCGCAGGACATTCGCGACGAAGCACAGGCTCGGGCCAGTGCCCAGCGATATGCGCAGATCGAAGCTGCGGCGCTCGTTATTCCCGAAACCGAAGACGATACTGAAGAGGAAATCCTCGCCCGGTATGGCATCTCTGGCATCGCGCGGAGGCGAGCGGAACTCGACGCCGGAGCGCTTTAGCTCAGAATTGATCCCCAGCGGCAGTGATGGCCTGGCTGGCCTTCGGTGCCCACCAGGCCGTTCAGTGCCGCCCTGAACCTTGCAGATTGATCAGCAATCATCGGCGATGCCGCATGCTGCGTCTGCTTCTTCCCTTTCCTTATTACGGCTGCGATTTGTGCGTGCCGCTGCTTCAACTGATGATGAGCACGCCGAGCGCTTCGACGCTGAGCGTGCCGCACAGGCTGCAGTTCGCGCCGCGGAAGTATCGCTCTGCCGGAACCCCGAGATGCTGCCGAGATCGAGATCTTGAGATCGAACGGTGTCATCGATGCCGCGACAGCTGCCGCGAAGATGCGTCGGCAGGTACCGTCAGCCCAGGCAGGGTGGGTGACCGTTTGTTGCCGAACGTAGGCATGCGCCTAAGTCGATGGTACACAATCCAACTCGATCAATGCCACGCGGGCCAAGCCGGCCGGAGGACCCCTGAAGCCGGATCACCGCAGCGACGCAGGGCAGAGGCTCGACCTCACCGCCTGCGACCGCGAGCCCATCCACATCGTCGGAAGCGTGCAACCGCACGGGTTCCTACTCACGCTCGATGCGGCCGCTTTGGTGATCGCGCAGGCGAGCGCGAACGCCCCGGCTGGGGCACGCGCCGGTGTCGGCCTCGATGCGGTCTTTCCTGCCTTGGTCGCCGTCGTCCGGCGGTATCTCGACCACCCTTCGACCGAGGACGGCGCCCACTACCTGCGCACCGTCACCCTCGACGTGGATGACGTGCCTCAGACCTACGAGGTGGCAGCGCATCGGGCCGACGGTCTCGTCGTGCTGGAGCTTGAGGAGATCACGGGGCTCGACGTCGAGGCCGGGCTCGATGCGCATACCCCGCGATTGCGTGCTTTCGTACAGCGTCTGCGCCAGGCTCATTCGGTCGAGGAGCTCTGCAACATTGTTGCGGAAGACATCCGGCATATCACGGGCTTCGACCGGGTTCTGGTCTACCGCTTCGACCGCGACTGGCACGGCACCGTGCTCGCCGAGGACGGCAACGGCGTCCTGCCTTCCTATCTCGACCTGCGGTTTCCCGCCTCCGACATCCCGGTTCAGGCGCGCGAGCTCTACCGCCGCAATCGCCTGCGCATCATTCCGGACGCGACCTACGAGCCGGTGCCGATCCGACCGACGCTGACGCCGGCGGGCAAGCCGCTCGACCTGGGTCAGTCGGTGCTGCGCTCGGTCTCACCCGTGCATGTCGAGTACATGCGCAACATGGGCACCGGGGCCTCGATGTCGGTCTCGATCCTGGTGGGCGATGCCCTCTGGGGTCTCGTCTCCTGCCACAACCGCGATCCACACCGCGTGCCGCTCCAGGCTCGTAATGCCTGCGACTTCCTCACTCAGATCTTCGCCCTGCAGCTCTTCGCGCAGGAACGAGGAGCCCAGGCCGAGCAGCGCCTGGCGCTGAGTTCCGTGCAATCGCGGCTCCTCGGCTTCATGGCCGAGGAAGACAGCTTTATCGACGGTCTACTGAAGCACCCGCACGACGTCCTGGCGCTGGCCAACGCGGCCGGCGCGGCCATCGTCACCGAAGAGCGCTGCCGCCTGATCGGAGAGACGCCCTCCGAGGAGCAGGTCCGCCTTCTGCACGACTGGCTCTCGGCCCAGACCGACGAGGCCGAGGTGTTTTCGACCGAGGCTCTCTCAGAGAACCTGCCTGAGGCCGGGGCGTTCGCCGACAAGGCCAGCGGGCTGCTCGCGATCTCGGTCTCGAAAAAGTACGCGAGCTACATCTTCTGGTTCAGGCCCGAGGTCGTCCGGACCGTCAAATGGGGTGGCAATCCGATCAAGCCGGTCGCCGAGCCGGACCGCTTGCACCCTCGAAAGTCGTTCGAGATCTGGAAGGAAGAGGTAAAGGGCCGCGCCCTGCCGTGGACCGTTCCCGAGGTCGAGGCGGCACGTGACCTGCGCACTTCCGTGATCGGTATCGTCCTGCGCCGGGCCGAGGAACTGGCCGCGATGAGCGAAGAACTCCAGCGCTCGAACAAGGAATTGGAAGCGTTCTCCTACTCGGTGAGCCACGATCTGCGCGCGCCGTTCCGGCACATCGTCGGCTACTCGAATCTGCTGAAGACGCGGGAAGGCCAGCACCTGTCCGAGAAGGGCCGGCACTACGTCGACACCATCATCGAGGCGGCCTTCTCCGCCGGGACGCTCGTCGACAACCTCCTCGCATTCTCGCAGATGGGCCGGCACACCCTCAATCGCGTCGCTGGCGACATGAACGCGCTGGTCGAGGAGGAACGTCGCAAGGCAATGCGCGACATTCCCGCCGAGCGCACGGTTCGCTGGGAGATCGGCCCGCTCGGTCGGGCCCATGCCGATCCGTTCATGCTGCGCCTGGTCATTGAGAACCTGTTCTCGAATGCCCTCAAATACAGCCGCGACCGCACCGAATCCGTGATCGAGTTCGGGCGGCTTCCGCCGAAGGATGGCGAGGCCGTCTTCTTCGTTCGCGACAACGGTGTCGGCTTCGACATGGCCTATGTCGACAAGCTGTTCGGGGTGTTTCAGCGCCTTCACCGCGTCGAGGATTTCGAGGGCACCGGCATCGGGCTCGCGAACGTTCGCAGGATCGTCGAGCGCCACGGTGGTCACACCTGGGCCGAAGGCAAGCTCGGCGAGGGCGCGACATTCTTCTTCACATTGCCCCTGCGTGGGGAGGACATCTGACGATGGCGAACCTGAAGCCGATCCTGCTCGTCGAAGACAACCCGAACGACATCGAGCTCACACTCGCGGCGCTGGAAGCCGGCCAACTCGCCAACGACATCGTCATCTGCCGGGACGGGGCTGAAGCGCTCGACTTCGTCTACCGCCGAGGTCCGCACGAGAAGCGTGAAGCTCAGGATCCGGCCGTGGTCCTGCTCGACCTGAAGCTGCCCAAGGTCGACGGGCTTGAGGTGCTGGCCGCACTCAAGAAAGACCCGCAAACGCGGGCCATTCCGATCGTGATGCTGACATCCTCGCGAGAGGAGACCGACGTCGTCCGTTCCTATGATTTGGGCGTGAACGCTTTCGTGGTGAAGCCCGTTGGGTTCGATGAATTCTTCGCCGCGATCAAGGAGCTCGGCGTGTTCTGGGCCGTGCTGAACGAGCCGCCACCGCACAGAGGAGGCTGGCCATCGAACGTCTGATGGAAGGCGACGGTAGCCCAGTCCGCATCCTCCATCTGGAGGATAGCGACCTCGACGCCGAGCTGATCGAGGCCGTCCTGGAAGGGGTCGGCCACCCCTGCGTGATCGAGCGTGTGATGGACCGGCCGGCCTTCGCGGCAGCTGCCCAGCCGGACGCCCACGACCTCATCCTTGCCGATTACGTGCTGCCGACCTTCGACGGCATCAACGCGCTGGCCATCGCCCGCGAGCAGTGCCCCGAGACGCCCTTCGTGTTCGTTTCCGGCACCCTTGGCGAGGACCGGGCGGTCGAGGCGCTCAAGAACGGCGCCGTCGACTACGTGACGAAGCAGCGTCTCGATCGCCTGCCGCGCACCGTCCTGAGAGCGCTCTCGGAAGCTCGGCTCAAAGCTGACAAGCGCGCAGCCGAAGCTGCTCTTCAGGCGCTCAACGAGACGCTGGAGATTCGCATCGTCGAGCGCACCCGCGAACTCGCCAATGCCAATGCCGAATTGCATCTTCAGATCGCCGAGCGCGAACGCATCGAACAAGCCCTGCGACTCGCCCAGCGCTTAGAGGCGGTGGGACAACTGACCAGCGGTGTCGCGCACGACTTCAACAACCTGCTGACCGTGATCGCGGGAAACATTGAGTTCCTGGTCAACGACGTCACGACCGACCGGTCGAAGCGCCGCCTAACGATGATGAAGCAGGCGGCCGAGCGCGGGGCGAGCCTCACGGCCCAACTCCTCGCCTTCTCTCGGCGGCAACAATTGGAGCCGACCCCGGTCAGCCTGAACCAGACCGTCGCCTCGATGCGCGATTTGCTTCAGAGTTCCATCGGGGGTGCCGTAAGGATCGAGACGACCCTGCAGGAGGGGCTTTGGCCGGCCTTGGTCGACGCGACCCAGATCGAGCTCGTCATCCTCAACCTCGCCATCAACGCCCGCGACGCGATGGCGGTCGGCGGATGCCTGACCATCGAGACTGCCAACGTCACGGTGACCGGTACCCAAACCCGGCCTGAGCAACCGATGCCCGGCGAGTACGTGATGGTGGCGGTCAGCGACACGGGAACCGGTATGCCGCCCGAGGTGGTCGAGCGCGTCTTCGAGCCGTTCTTTACCACCAAGGAAGTCGGCAAGGGTTCTGGCCTCGGCCTGGCGCAGGCCTACGGCTTCGTGAAGCAATCGGGTGGCGGCATCCGGATCGATACCGTCGTCGGCGAAGGCACCTCGATCAAAGTCTATCTGCCGCGGGTTGAGGGCGTGGCCGAAGCCCCTCCCAAAGGCCCGTGTGCGAACGATTTTGCGGCCCTGCCGGATTCGGATGGCAAGCCTGCGGTGCTCGTCGTCGACGACGACAGTGCAGTCCGCGAGGTCACCACCACCCGCTTGTCCGAGGCCGGCTACGACGTGCGCGAGGCGGGATCCGGCCTGGCGGCCTTGGCCTCGCTGGAGGCGGATGTGCACGTTGCCGCCGTCGTCCTGGACTTCGCCATGCCCGGCATGAACGGAGCCGAGGCGGCGGTCGAGATCCGCAAGCGTTGGCCTGGTCTGCCGATCCTGTTCGTGACCGGCTACGCCGATACCAAGGCCCTGATGAAGGCCGGCGCCATCGGTGCTGACGGCATCGTGCAGAAGCCGTTCCGGGACGGTGATCTCGAACGCAAGGTCGCCGAGGTCATCGCCAAACGGCCGACGGCGGGCCTTCGACTTGTGTCGGGTGGAACATCGGCGTTCTGACCCGCGAGGCTGCCGAACCACAACAGACCGGATCAGACGCAGACTTAGACTTATGCTGCAGCAGATTTTGACCGCTGGGATGCCGTAGCGGGTTTTCCGGCCCTTAGCGCATCAGGTTGGTCGTTGCCGTCCTGAGCCTTCCCGTCGAATCTAACGGCACTGTTCGAACGGCACGCCGCTCACGATCCGTACAGCTTGGGACCAGGGTCGCAGGGGCGAACGCGGTCAGCCGTACTCATACACTGCACACCCATTGCACCCCCGATCACATATCAGGGGTGCAACACGGGCGACGACAAAGCGTAAGCTGTTGAAATTGCTGGTGCCGCTTGAGGGATTCGAACCCCCGACCCCCTCATTACGAATGAGGTGCTCTACCAGCTGAGCTAAAGCGGCTCAGACGGCTCAGGCAGATCGCCGAGTCGTCCTGGTGGGCACAGGCTCTTAGAGACCGTGCGCCACCTTGGCAAGGCTTCCGCAGACACAGTCGAGAGGGGCGACACGCCCCCTGTCACCACATCCGGCGCGCGGAAAAGCCGGCTCGCTTCGAGGCGGCGACGGCGCTGCAGATCGAGCGGTCGATCTCGAGCAGGATGTTCGAGCCGGCGACGACCCGGCCGGACGCGTCGCGCAACGGCGTCGGGTAGGGCATGAAGCAAACCTCGCGGCCATCCGGCCGCTCGAGGATGTGCTGGATGCCGCGTACGGCCCGCCCTTCCCTCAGCGCCACGGCCATGGAGCACTCGTCATGAGCCAGCTCCGAGCCGTCGGCCTCGAAAAGCCGCCAGGAGCCGCACCAACGGGCTTTCCCCAGGACGGGACGGAAGCCCCACAGCTTGGCCGCTGCATCGTTGTAATAGGTGAGCCAGCCTTCGGCGTCGGTCGTGTAGAGGGCCGCCGGAATCTCGCGAAACAGCTCCGCCCGCGAGGGCTCGTAATTCCAATCGGAATCAGGTGCGTCGAAGTCGTAGTCGATGCCTTCGAGGTCCATTGTCCCTCCCGCGACAGACGAGCCGAGGCCCATGGCGGAAGCCGGAACCGGCTCCCGTTTGCCCCCATCTGTCGCGTGTACCTGTGAACCCTCCGGTCGCTTTTCGCGGGCCGCTGAAGGCTCATCGGTGAGCGCCGGCGGGCGCGCACTCCAGATCGTCCAACCCATCAGGATTGTGCCTGAACAGCTTCCGGGGGCGGTTGCTGTCCCGACGCCATGACCGGGATGACCGGTCTGGGCTCTCATGCTGGGCCGTGTACGGACACACTGGTAAAAACATGAAAAAAACTTCGACGCAAGAGGCGGAAGCCGTTGGTGCGATGCGATATTTTGCCTTTTGCAGAGCAACGTGGTCTGGTCCCTCCGATGCATTTTAATCCCGACTACAGCTCGGAAATTCGAGGCTTCGGTCGTTGATGTGGGACTCGTGGCTGCCCTAGAGTCGCCGGCATGGACGCGATCGCGATCGACTTCGAAACGGCGAATGAGCGACGCGACAGCGCCTGCGCCGTCGGCGTGGCCTGGATCGAGGATGGCCGCGTCGTACGGCGCGAGACACGGCTGATTAGGCCGCCGGAACTGCGCTTCTCGCCGGGCAACATCCGTATCCACGGTATCCTGCCCGCCGACGTCCGCGACCAACCAAACCTGCCCGAGGCGATGGAGGCATTTCTGCCCGACCTGTCGAACCGGCTGGTGCTCGCCCACAATGCCGGCTTCGACATGGGCGTACTCGCAGCCTCGCTGGCCGCATGGGGCAAGCCCATGCCGGCGGTCGCGTATCTCTGCACACTGCGGGTCGCGCGACAGGTGTTTCCCGATCCCGCCGGATGTGGGCTGGCCAAAGTCGCTGCGCGCCTTGGCATCCGGTTCGAGCACCACGATGCAGGCGAGGACGCCTATGCCTGCGCCGAGATCGCCCTGGCGGCGATGCGCGAGATCGGGGCGACGAGAGTCGCGGCGCTGCCGCGCCTCCTGAACATGCCGGCGGCGCTACTGCCAGGCGGTTACCGTCCCGATACAGAGAGCAGGCGTTCGACCGCCTCACGCGCGCTGCTATCCGGACAGCAGCAGCCGAAGCCGGCACCCGACTTGCGCTTCTCGGTCCGCGGCAGCACGGGAAATCACTACGGGATCGCGCTGGAGGAGCGCAGCTTCGGCCTCTACCTGCGCTGCGACTGTATCGCCGGCCGGCACCGCAGGCGCTGCCGCCATGTCGACGCGATGATCGACGGGGACGTCACCGATCTGATCTCCGGAAATTTCGCCGACATCGAACGGCTGCGTCTTCGCATTCTGGCTGCAGACGGCCTCGTGGAACCGAGCCGGGCCCGAGCCCAGGTCGAGCTGCGCCGGCAGTTCGGCTTCGCGTGAAACGCTTCAGCGACGTGAGGCAGGCGTGCGCAGCGGCTCGATGCTCACGGCGCGGCGCCAGAGCTGCAGCATGATCCAGGTGGCGCCGAGGCTGAAGACCGCCATCAGGATGTGGCCGATCGTGTCGCCGAGTTCGAGGAGCCCAGCGAGTGCCCAGCCGGCGGCTACGGCCGCCGCGAACACTTCGGTCCCGACCAGCACCATCAGGCTGACGATCGTGATCAGGTTACGGGTGTTCACGGGCTACGACCCTGTCTTCCATCTCGGCTTGCACGCGCAGTAGCGCGAGAGCACCCGCACGTGCAACCGATGCCCTTCGGCAGGTCAGCGCGGTGCGCGCTTGGCGAGGATCCGCTGCAGCGTGCGCCGATGCATGTTCAGCCGACGCGCCGTCTCCGACACGTTGCGCTGGCACAGCTCGTAGACGCGCTGGATATGCTCCCAGCGCACACGGTCCGCCGACATCGGGTTCTCCGGCGGATCGGCCCGTTCGCCCGGCTGGGCCATGAGCGTTCCGTGAATTTCGTCGGCGTCGGCCGGCTTCGCGAGATAGTCGAAGGCACCGAGCTTCACGGCCGTCACGGCCGTCGCGATGTTACCGTAGCCGGTGAGTACGACGCCGCGTGCCTCCGGACGACGCTCCTTGAGGCGAGCGATCACATCGAGCCCGTTGCCGTCGCCGAGCCGCATGTCGATGACGGCGAAGGCCGGCGGTTCGCGGTCGACGGCCGCGACGCCCTCGGCGACGCTCTCCGCGACCTGCACCTGATAGCCGCGCGCCTCCATGGCGCGGGCGAGCCTCGTCGAGAACGGCCGGTCGTCGTCGAGGATCAGCAGGCTGCGGTCGCTGAACGCGGCGAGCGGATCGGAATCGGACAGCACCACCGGATCGGTAACATGGGTCGGCGCCCCGCTTTGGGTGAGCATGCCACTATCCTCTCAGTCGGGCGTACAATCTAAGCGTTATATGGGTGCGGCAAGCCGTTCCGGCAGGGGCCGAAGCGAATTGTGCGCGATAAATTCGTTGGCGACCGACCCGCGCTCGAAGGCCTGGCGCGTCCACGAGATCCGCGCCACGGCGCCGCGCATGCCGGGGCCCGGCGCATTCGACAGGGTCAACTGTGCGCCGGATCGTTCGATCAGGGTCTTGGCGATGAACAGGCCGAGCCCGAGGCCCGAGCCGACCGTGTCGGGGGCTTTAGAAGGTGCCGGGCTGCGCGTGGTGACGTACGGCTCACCGGCGCGCAGCAGAACCTCGCTCGGAAATCCCGGGCCATCGTCGCGGACTTCGAGGGTTACACGGTCGAGCGTCCAGCGCGCCTGGATCAGCACGCGCGACTCGGCGAAGTCGACCGCATTGTCGAGAATGTTGGCGAGGCCGAACATGACGCCGGGATTGCGCCGGCAGGACGGTTCCGGCCCCTCCCCACTTTTCGTGACCTCGACGACGATGCCCAGGGCGCGCTGCGGTGCGACCAGTTCCTCGATCAGGTGGCCGAAGGTCAGCGTCTGCAGGAAGCCCTCGTCCTCGTCGAGGGACGTGAGCTTGGAGAGGATGCCCCGGCAGCGGTCGACCTGATCGCGCAGCAACTTGAGGTCGTCGGCGATGGCGGGCGTCGCGGTGGGACCGAGCTGCCGGTCGAGTTCTTTGGCGACCACCATGATCGTGCCGAGCGGCGTGCCGAGTTCATGCGCCGCCGCCGCCGCCAGGCCGTCGAGCTGGGAGAGATGCTGCTCGCGCGCGAGCACCAGCTCGGTCGCGGCGAGCGCCTGGGCGAGCTGCCGCGCCTCCTCGGCGACGCGCCAAGCATAGACGCCGGTGAAGGCGGTGCCGAGGAGGATCGCCGTCCAGACGCCAGAGACGTAGAGGAAGGGCAGCTCGATCCGCCCGTCGGCGAACCAGGGTAGCGGCTGGTGCACCAACGCTAGCAGCGTCGCCAGCCCGATCGCCAGCATGCCGAGAGCCAGCGTCCGCTCGGGCGGGAGCGCGGTGGCCGAGATTAGCACGGGCGCGAGGAACAGCAGCGAGAACGGGTTCTGCAATCCCCCTGTGAGGAATAGCAGCGCCGCCAGTTGAACGATGTCGAAGGCGAGGAGCAGCGCGGCGGAATCGTCGCTGAGCCGGTAGCTCGCCGGGAAGCGGATGCGCAGCGCCAGGTTGAGCCAGGACGAGACCGCGATCACCAGGAAGCACCAGCCGAAGGGCAAGCGCAGGCCGAGGCCGAACTGCGCCCCGAGCACCGCCGCACTCTGTCCGGTCAGGGCGAGCCAGCGCAGCCGCACGAAGGTGTCGAGCCGGAGATGCCGTGCGTCTTTCACGCCGGCTCCGCTGCCCATCTCGTTCACGAGTCCTCGATCTCCGTCGCGCACCGACCAACGCGTCATCGCCGGTTCAAGTCAGTCCCGGAAGAGATAGTGCGCGGATATGGTCCCAGAGCAGACATTACCGAAAAGATACATTTTGCAGCGCGAACACAGTTGTTAAGACGCACCGCCGAGCGGCCGCAGACAGGGAGTCGACATGGATCTCGCCTACGCCTGGTACGAAGCGATGAGGGCGATGCTGGCCCCGGCCCGCGTCGCCGCCGACATGACCCGGCACGGCCTGCAGAACCCGGCCAACCCCCTGGCCTACTCGCAATATTTCCGTCCGGTCGCAGCCGCTTGCGAGATGTTCGAGCGCGTGACGCGACGCTACGGCAAGCCGGCTTTCGGCCTCGACAGCACGCTGATCGACGGCAAGGCCGTGCCGGTGTCCGAGCGCGTGGTCTGGTCCCGACCTTTCTGCCAGGTCATCACCTTCGACCGCGGCTTCGTGCGCGGGCCGGCCGAGCCGGATCCGAAGCTGCTGATCGTCGCGCCGATGTCCGGTCACTACGCGACGCTGCTGCGCGGCACGGTCGAGGCCATGCTGCCGAACCATCAGGTGTTCATCACCGATTGGACCGACGCCCGGATGGTATCGCTGCTCGACGGGCAGTTCGATCTCGACACCTATGTCGATTACCTGCGCGACATCTTTCGCGATCTCGGACCGGACCTGCACGTCATGGCGGTCTGCCAGCCGGCCGTGCCGGTGATTGCCGCGATCGCCCTGATGGAGGCGCAGGATGCGCCGAACATCCCGGTCTCGATGACGCTCATGGGCGGTCCGATCGACACACGCCGCTCGCCCACCGCCGTCAACTGCCTGGCGCAGGAGCGCGGGATGGAGTGGTTCGAGCAGAACTGCATCACATTGGTGCCCGCGATTTATCCGGGCGCGTTTCGGCGCGTCTATCCCGGCTTCCTGCAGCTATCCGGCTTCATGGCGATGAACCTCGACCGCCACGTCACGGCGCATAGCGACATGTTTCACCACCTCGTCACGGGCGACGGCGAGTCGGCAGAGAAGCATCGCGACTTCTACGACGAGTATCTCGCCGTGATGGACCTGACCGCCGAATTCTACTTGCAGACCGTCGAGACCGTTTTCGTGAACCACGCCCTGCCGAAAGGCGAGATGATGCACGGCGACAGGCTGGTCGATCTCGGAGCGATCCACCGCTGCGCGATCCTCGCCGTCGAAGGCGAGAACGACGACATCTCCGGCGTCGGCCAGACAAAGGCGGCCCTCGACCTGACGCCCAACCTGCCTGCGGAGCGCAAGGCGTACCACCTGCAGGAACAGGTCGGGCATTACGGCGTGTTCAACGGATCGCGCTTTCGATCGGTGATCGCGCCGCGCATCGCGCGCTTCATCCGCGACATGGAGGGGCGCCAGACCGCGAGCCGCCATCTCCGCGAGGTCGGGTGATCGAGAGGCCCACCTCGAGTCCCGCCCGGATGGAGGATGGCAAGAGCGCGACGGCGCGGCTATGACCATCGAGACATGAGCCGAGCCCGACCGCCGTCATCGCCGGAGCGTGACGGCTGGCGCGGCTCGTAGACCGGAACGCGGCGATCGGAGGCCGCAAGACGACGCCATGGCCATCGCGCTGAGATCCTTGCTGCTGCGCACGCCGGATCCGGATTTCCTCGAGATCCGGCACGGGAACGTCGACCTGCAGGTCGCCCTGCGCCGGCGCCCGACGGCGCGGCGGCTCACGCTGCGGGTGTCGAACGCCACCGGCGAAGTCATCATGACGGTGCCAAGCCGAACCTCCCTCGCGACGGCGCAGAAGTTCGCGGTGAGCCACAGCGGCTGGATCGTTGCCCGCTTGGCCAAGGTTCCGGCGCGCATGCCCTTCGAAGTCGGTGCCGGCATTCCACTGCGCGGAGAGGCGCACCGGATCGCTCACCGCGCTGGGCGTGGCGCCTGCGCCGTTGAGCGGATCGATGGAGAGCCCGTGATCGTCGTGACGGGGGACAGCGCCCACGTGTCTCGCCGGGTGCGCGACTTTCTCCAACGCGAGGTTCGGCGCGACCTCACGGCCGCCTCCGAGGTCTATGCGGCACGTCTCGGCGAACGCCCCAGGCGCATCACCGTGCGGGACACGCGCAGCCGCTGGGGCTCCTGCACCGCGAGCGGCGAGCTGAACTTCTCTTGGCGGCTGATCCTGGCACCGCCGGTGGTGCTCGACTACCTCGTCGCGCACGAAATGGCGCACCTACGCGAGATGAACCATTCGGCCCGGTTCTGGAGCCTCGTCGGCTCGGTCTGCCCGCATGTCGACGAGGCCGAACGCTGGCTGAAGCGGCACGGCGCGGAGCTGCACCGCTACGGCTGAGCGCCCCTCAACCGCGCGTGCGCAGCGCGGCTCTGTCGATGACGCGCGGCGCAGGCCAAGCCGGCCGCGGGTCCGTATGACCGGGCCAGAGGTTCCGCGGCGCGACACTGTCGCAAACCTCGCGCTGCCGGATGACCGGCTGACCGAGTTGGTCGCGGCGCACGATGGTGCCGCCTTCATGACAGAACCCCGCGATTGCCGCCGAGCGTCGGCCCCGGCGGCCGCTCGGCGCGACCGGCGGGTGCTCGACCGTAAGCGGAGCCTGATGGTTCAGCGAGCGCTCGACATAGGTCGTCGTTTGCTCGGGCGGCAAGTAGTCGGATTCTTCGAAAGGCAGGGACAGCGCCAATGCGCCGCCCGTGCCCGCGAGAAGCAACGGGGCGAAGAGGGCGAGGCCACGGAGCGCTTTGCGGTTCATATCGAATTCCGAACGGAGCTTTCGGCCAAGCTTAATTGCTGGAACAGCATAGCGATAGCCCGGTTCGGCCACACTCGCTGCTATTGCAGGCCACTCGAGTGGGTCTGCTCGAATGGAACCTTCGGGGTTCGATACCGTTCCGCTTGCCGAGACAGCAGCGTCGTCCCGACGCAGCGCGACAGGAGGTTTTCCATGAGCAGCACCACCGACAAGATCAAGGGCACTGCCAACCAGGCCGCCGGCTCTGTGAAGCAGAGCGTCGGCAAGGTGACCGGCAACACCAAGCTCCAGGCCGAAGGCGCGGCCCAGGAGACCAAGGGCACGGCGCAGAAAGCCGTCGGCGACGTGAAGTCGGGCGCGAAGAACCTCGTCGACAAGGTGAAGAAGGGTCTCTGATCCGGCCTTACGGTCCCGATCGCGGCGCGCCGTGGCGCACCCCATTGGGATCAGTTGCGAGCCGGGCAGCCAGCCTCGCGGCGCGGCTGCCCGAACGTCATGCATCACGCCCGCGCGGCCTCGAAGCATTGCCGGGTGGATGCTCGGGAAAGAGCATTTCATGAACCGAGACCAAATCGAAGGCGGCATTCGTAACATCCGGGGCCGCGGGCGCAGCGCCATCGGAGCCCTCACCGGCCGCCCCCGTCCGCAGCTCGAGGGCGCCTACGAGCAGGTCGCTGGTGTCGCGCAGTCGACCTACGGCCGTGTCCAGGAGCGCGCCGAGCGCCTTCACCGCGACGGCCGCGACTTTGCCGGAGATGCCGCCGAGCGCGGGCGCCGGTTTCGCGACGACGCCTCGGAGCGCGGCCGCGCCCTGCGCGATGACGTGGTCCAGCGGGGACGCCGCTATGGCCGCGAGGTGAACGACCGCGGTCACGCCGTCTACGCTCGGGCCGAGGAGAACAAGGGCGCGACCCTTGCGCTGATCGCAGCCGCTGCCTTCGGTCTCGGCTGGGCCTTGAGCCGGCGGCGCTGATCGAGCGCGGACCCAGTCGCCTCAGTCGTTCCAGGTCCGTCTTCGCCGCCTCGGAACGACCCTTCTCATCCGGGAAAGCCGGGTGAGGCGCGACCAGTGGCGTCGGGCGTATCCGTCCATTCCCGGTGCGCCTTGACGCTCGTCTCCGCATCCCGCTTCCATGATCCGGCCGCCGACCAGGGCGCCGCTCGACGAGGAAGCCATGCCCGCACGCCTCTGGCGCGATCTGACCACCGTGGATGTCGTGTCGCGGGATATGACGCAGGCCGTCGCAGTGCTGCCGGTCGCCGCCATCGAACAGCATGGCCCGCACCTGCCGCTTGGTACCGACGCGATCATCGCAGAGGGATATCTGACGCGCGCGTCCGAGCTGGTTCCCAGCGCCCTCGACGTGCTGACGTTGCCGGTGCAGTCGATCGGTAAGTCCGATGAGCATGACAGCTTCGCCGGCACTCTGACGCTCACCGCTACAACGGCGCTCGCCGCCTGGGTCGAAGTGGGTGCCAGCGTGCATCGGTCGGGCTGCCGCAAGCTGGTGATCGTCTCCTCACATGGCGGCAACAACGCGCTGATCGATCTCGTCGCCGGGGAGCTTCGCGCTCGCCTGGGGATGGTCGTCGTGACGACATCCTGGGGCCGGCTCGGGTTCCCGGACGGGCTGCTTCCCGAACAAGAGATCCGGCACGGTATCCATGCCGGAGCCGTCGAGACGGCACTGATGCTGGCCCTCAGGCCGGATCTCGTCCGCGGCGAGCACGCCCGTCACTTCGAGCCTCGCACCGTCGCGATGGAGCGCGAATACCGGCTGCTCCGTGCCGGGCGCCCGGCCGCCTTCGCCTGGAAGGCCGAGGATCTGCACGCGTCAGGGGCGATCGGCCACGCGGCTCTCGGAACCGCCGAGATCGGCGAGGCGCTTCTCGACCATGGCGCGCAGCGTTTCGTGGAGTTGCTGAGCGAAGTCGCTCGCTTCGAGCTTTGAGCCGCTCCGTCAGCCCGCGAACACGGCGTCGATCTCGCTCGACCCCATGATCCGGTAGCCGCCGGGATCGAGATCGCGGGGCAGTTCAAGGCCTCCAACCTTGTCCCGGTGCAAGGCCGCGACGTGGTTGCCGATAGCGGCGAACATCCGCCGGACCTGATGGTAGCGCCCCTCGGTCAGAGTGAGCGCCGCATGCGTCGCATCCTGCACCTCGAGCCGGGCCGGAAGCAGAGGACGCTCTTCGCCTTCCAACATCAGGGTGCCGGAAGCGAAGATCGTCCCCTCGTCGCCTTTAAGGGGACGTTCGAGCGTGACCTGGTAGCGTTTCGGCACATGCGCCTTCGGCGAGATGATCCGATGCAGCAGGGCGCCGTCATCGGTGAGTAGCAGCAGGCCCGACGTCTCCTTGTCGAGACGGCCGACCGTGGAGAGCGCGGGATCGCGCCTGCGCCAGCGCTCCGGCAGGAGGCTGTAGACGAGTGGACCGGCCTCCTTGTGCGAGCAGGTCACGCCGACCGGCTTGTGCAGGACGAGCGCGAGGCCCGGCAGCGGGTCCAGCGGCTCGCCATCGATCGACATCCGCGCCGGCAGGTCGGGCTCCAATGCGATGCGCCCGGCCGCATCCCCGATCGGTTTCCCGTCGAGAACGACGGCACCCGCGCGGGCGAGTCCCTGGATCTCGCGGCGAGAGCCGTATCCGAGGTTGGCAAGCAGCTTGTCGAGGCGGGCGGATTTCCCGCCGCTCACTTGCGCGCCTCGTAGACCTTGTAACCCCCTTCCGACGCGACCAGGGTCACGCTGCGGAAGGCCGCGCGCAGGGGCGCCTCGTAGGGAAGATGCGTGTTGGCCGTGATCCACAGGGAGCCGCCGGGCCGTAAAGCCTCGGCGGCGCTGGCGATGAACGCCTTGCCGAGCGCCTGATCCTCGGCGCCGCCGTCATGGAACGGCGGGTTCATCACGACGAAATCGAGCCGTGTGAGGGCAGCCTCGGGTTGGCGCAGGTCGGCCCAGAGAATGGTGGCGCGAGGATCGTCGACGTTGCGGCGTGCCATCTCGACCGCACGCCGGTCGATGTCGAACATGGTGAGGCTCGACACGGCCTCCGAATGCAGGACGGCGAGCGCCAGCACGCCGAGGCCGCAGCCGAAATCTGCTCCCCGCCCAGACAGCTTCGGGAGGTGCCGGAGCAGCAGGTCGCTGCCGGGGTCGATCCGGTTCCAGGAGAAGATGCCCGGCTGCGTGCAGAGCGCGATGTTGTCGATGTGCCGCGAACGGCCTTCCTCGATCGCGTCGTGAAGACCGTCGAGCGCATTCGGTCGCGAGACCGTGCAGATGCGGTGGTGGCGTCTGGCCTCTTCCGCCACCGTGCAACCGAAGCCCGCGAGCTCCTTCGCCAGCCGGCTGCCGCCTCTGTCTTTCGGCGCGAGCGCGACCAGCATCTCGCCGGGCGCGAGCGCGCGCAAGACGAGGGCGAGCGTATAGCGCCGCTCCGAGGTGCCCGGCGGCGCGAGCACGACGGCCGGTCCCGGAGCCGCTGCAGGCGAATGATCTTCCAGACGCGCCGAGCCGGGGATCAGCGGCGAGACCTGTGCCGCATGTTCGGGAACCGCGACCAGTTCGGCGGAGGGGAGACCGTAGACGACGGGTCGTGCGGCGATGACACCAGTTGCCGGGCTTGCCGTGGAAGTTTGTGGGCTCATTCGGGACAAGTTGAGTAAGAACGGCGGGGGACACGGCGGCAGGACATCAACACATGCCCGAAACGACTCAACTCATCGCGTTCGCTCTGATCTCGCTGGGAATGGTCCTGACCCCGGGACCGAACATGATTTACCTCGTCTCGCGCTCGATCTCTCAGGGACCGGCGGCAGGACTCGTTTCGCTTGGGGGAATCGGTCTCGGCTTCATCTTCTATATGCTTTGCGCGGTCTTCGGCATCACCGCATTGTTGATCGCGGTGCCATTTGCCTACGACACGCTGCGATGGGCCGGTGCGGCCTACCTGCTCTACCTTGCATGGCAGGCCGTAAAGCCCGGTGCACGCTCGCCTTTTCAGACAACGTTGCTGCCGAGTGACAGCCCACGACGTCTCTTCGCGATGGGCTTCGTGACGAACGTCTTGAACCCCAAGATCGCTGTCATGTACCTCTCGCTGCTCCCCCAGTTCGTCAGTCCGGAGCACGGCAGCGTGCTCGTACAGGCGATCACTCTGGGCACCGTGCAAATCCTGGTCAGCCTCAGCGTAAACGCCATCATCGCGGTCACCGCTGGTTCGATCGCCAGAACGGTGAACCAGCGTCCGGGATGGCTCGTGGTCCAGCGCTGGCTGATGGGAACGGTGCTCGCAGGTCTCGCCGTCCGGATGGCGACCGAGGCGCGGCGCTAGATCATGTTGCGTTTTGATTGGACCAATCAAAACGCAGAAAACATGATCGATTCAAAGAGTTAGAGTATGCTTTGAGCGAAAAACCGTCACCACTTTTTCGCAGCATTCTTTAAGTCAGCCCCGCGGGAATTCCAGCCCCATCTCGCGATAGCGAGCGGGGTCGTCGGCCCAGTTCTCACGCACCTTCACGTGCAGGAACAGATGGACCTTGGCCTCCGCCACCTCGGCGATCTCGCGTCGCGCGGCCTGACCGATTGCCTTGATGGTCTGGCCGTCCTTGCCGAGCACGATCGAGCGCTGGCTCTCGCGCTCCACGAAGATCGTCTGCTCGATGCGCACCGACCCGTCGGTCTTGATCTGCCACTGGTCGGTCTCGACCGTGGAGCGATAGGGTAGCTCCTCGTGGAGCCGGTCGTAGATTTTCTCCCGCGTGATCTCGGCCGCGAGCATGCGGATCGGCGCGTCGGAGACCTGATCCTCTGGGTAAAGCCACGGGCTCGACGGCATGCGGGCGGCGAGCGCCTTGCGCAGGTCAGCGACGCCGTCGCCCTTGAGCGCCGAGATCATGAACGTGTCCTCGAAAGGCACCTTGGCGTTCACGCCCTGGGCCAGCTCGAGCAGCTTTTCTCGCGCGATCAGGTCGATCTTGTTGAGGACCAGAAGCTTCGGCCGTTTCACTTCGGGCAGGCGCGCCAGGATCGCCTCGACCTCCTCGTCGATGCCCTTGCGGGCATCGATCAGCAGGCAGAGTGCGTCGGCATCGGCCGCGCCGCTCCAGGCCGAATGGACCATGGCGCGGTCGAGCCGGCGCTTCGGCGCGAAGATACCGGGCGTGTCGACCAGGATGAGCTGGGCGCTGCCCTCCATGGCGATGCCGCGCACCAATGTCCGGGTCGTCTGCACCTTGCGCGAGACGATCGTCACCTTGGCACCGACAATGGCGTTCACCAGGGTCGACTTGCCGGCATTCGGCACGCCGATCAGCGCGACGAAGCCCGCACGGGTTTCCATCGGGGTGAGCGCCGAAGCGTCGGGCTCGTGGTCGTCGTTCGGCGTCATTCCCGTCCATCCTGCGCGGCGTCCGAGCTGCCGATGCCCTCGCGATCGAGGATGCTTTGTGCCGCTTCCTGCTCCGCGAGACGTTTCGAGCCACCCCGTCCGAGGCCCGGCTCGATGCCGGAGACCCGCGCGGCGATGGCGAAGACGGGAGCGTGGTCCGGACCGGACCGCTCCACGACCTCGTAGACCGGGATCGGCAGGCCGCGCGCCATGGCCCATTCCTGCAAGGCCGACTTCGCGTCGCGCCCGCGCGGCGCGGCGGTGTCCTGCTCGGGGCGGAAGGCGGCGCGCACGATCGCCTTGGCCGCCTCGTAATCGGCATCGAGGAAGACGGCGCCAAGGATCGCCTCGCAGACGTCAGCCAGGATGGTCTGGTTGCGGCGACCGCCCCCTTGGACCTCTCCAGGGCCGAGATTGAGGTGCGGGCCGACCTCCCAGGCTTCCGCGACGGAAGCGCAAGTCTCCCGCCGCACCAGGCCGGCGAGCCGACGCGAGAGGTCGCCCTCGTCCGCCTGCGGAAAGGCCTCGTACAGAAGCTCGGCCACGGCAAGACCGAGAACCCGATCGCCGAGGAATTCGAGACGCTGATAGCTCCCTACGCGGTCGCCTCCCGCCTTGCTGACATGGGTCAGCGCCAGCGGGAGCAGGTCGCGGTCGGCGAAGCCGTGGCCGATCGCGGCTTCGAGCACGTCGATGGCGGGTTTCGGGCGGTGTGCGCGCCGTGAGCGGCTCGACAAGCGCCCGGCCCCCTCGCCGTTCGCCGCGGCTTTCGTCTCGGCGCTCACATCAATGGATCGCAGAAAAGATGCGGTTCCAGCGAACGTCGGCAGGCCAGCGCCAGATCTGCCAGGCCGGGGTGCCCTCGTCGATCGAGAAGAAGATCATCTCGGCCCGGCCGACGAAATTCTCGAAGGGCACGTAGCCGACGCTCGACAGGTCGCGAGAGTCGGTGGAGTTGTCGCGGTTGTCGCCCATCATGAAGAAATGGCCGGCGGGCACCGTGTAAAGCTCGGTGTTGTCCCAGAAGCCGTGGTCGCCGTCGCGCTCGACCACGCGGTGCTCCACACCGCCGGGCAGCGTCTCCATATATTGCGGCACCTTGGTTGGCTGGCCGAAGGGGTCGGTCGTCTCGTAGTCGGCGATCTGTTCGCGCTTGACCGGCTTGCCGTTGATGTTGAGCACACCCGCGATCACCTGGATCTTGTCGCCCGGCAGGCCGATGACGCGCTTGATGTAGTCGGTGGTGTTGTCCTTCGGCAGCTTGAACACGGCGATGTCGCCACGCTTCGGCTCGGCGCCCCAGATGCGGGCATGGTACTCGACCGGCAGGTACTCGGAGAGCGGCAAAGAGTATTTCGAGTAGCCGTAGGAGTACTTCGACACGAACAGGTAGTCGCCGATCAGCAGCGTCGGCACAAGCGAGCCCGAGGGGATGTTGAAGGGCTGGAACAGCAGCGTCCGCACGACGAGGGCGATGAGCAGCGCCTGGAGGCCGACCTTCAGGGTCTCCCGGATGCTCGCCCAGGTTCCGGAATCGGGCTCGGCCGTCCGCGCCTGCTGCTTCGTGTCTTGATCCACGCGCGCCTGTTCCATGTCGTTGGTTCTGAGGCTCCCGGCCGTCTCTAGCAACGGCCGCGCCTGCGCCCGACGCCGCGCCGACGGTGTGGCGCGGTCTAGACCAAGCCGAGCCCCCCGGCAACGCAGGGTCGTGCCGGCTACGGATGCGGCGTGCCGGAGAGCACCGCCTCGATGATCACGAAGGCTTGTGCCAGGGGCGGGTCGTCCGTCAGCGAGATGTGGATCCGCGGCTCGTATCCCTCGGGCACCATTTCGCTCAGCCGCTCTCTTGCACCACCGGTCAACCGAAGGGTCGGCTTACCGCCGGGAAGGTTCACGACCTCCATGTCGCGCCAGAAGACGCCTTGGCTCATGCCGGTGCCGAGCGCCTTGGAGCAGGCCTCCTTTGCGGCGAAACGGCGCGCATAGGATGGAGCCCGCGCGGCCCGCGCGTCGCATTTGGCGCGCTCGCCATCGGTGAAGATGCGCTGGGTGAAGCGCTCTCCGAATCGATCGAGAGAAGACGCGATGCGCCTGATGTCGCAGAGATCCGAGCCGATGCCGAGGATCATGGAAGGATCGCAACTCCGCCGGGGCGGCGGCGAGCCACGCTCGCGATCGCCGCAGGAACCGTATCGTCCATGAGCCAAGGACCGTCCGACGTCGAGTTCGACGAGTCCGGGGGATGCAGAATGCCGCGGCGACCCGTCGACGTGAAGCTGATCGGCTGAGCCGGAACCGCAACAGTCTCGGGTGAGGCGTATGCTAGAAGGCGGCGTCGGCGGAGAGCTTTCCCGATCACTCCGAGCCGACATCGAAGTCCCCGCAGCCTCGCGCTCGCGGGGATTTTTTTGGCCCGAACTACCACGCTCGCCGATCGCCACTGGGGAATGATCGGAACCGGCGAGCGCGGCAGGCCAGCGTTCATTCGAGACCGGCGGGCGTATCCTATCGTACAGATCGACTGCGTCCAGCGCACAGCCGTCGCCGTGACGTCGAAGGCCGCATTTTTCCCGTCTGGCAGCGGCGGCGGCGATCAGGACGCTCGGGCGCGATCCATCGCTGCGCGCATGTCGCGAACCGCCTGCTGCAGACCGACGAAGATCGCCTCGGCGATCAGGGCGTGGCCGATGTTCAATTCCATGAGTTCGGGCAGCGCAGCAACGAGGCCGACACTGTCGAGCGTCAAGCCGTGGCCGGCATGGACCTCGAGGCCGAGCGCAGTGCCGTGGGACGCGGCCCGTGCGATCCGCTCCAGCTCGGCGCGAGTCCGTTCTCCGTCACCCTCGACATGGGCCTCGCAATAGCTGCCGGTATGCAGCTCGACGACCGGTGCGCCGAGAGCGAAGGCTGCCTCCATCACCGCTTCGTCCGGCTCGACGAAGAGGGAGACGCGGATGCCCGCTTCGCGAAGCGCAGCGATACGCGGCGCCAAGTGAGCGCGTCCGCCGATGATGTCGAGGCCGCCTTCCGTGGTGCGCTCCTCGCGCTTCTCGGGGACGAGGCACGCGGCGTGCGGTTGTGTGGAGAGCGCGATCACGACCATCTCGTCGGTTGCCGCCATTTCCAGGTTCAGCGGCACCGGAAGGGCTTTCAGCGCGGCGATGTCCGCATCCCGGATATGGCGACGATCCTCGCGCAGATGGGCGGTAATCCCGTCGGCTCCGGCTGCCACGGCCTCGCGGGCCGCGCGGACCGGATCGGGATAGACGCCGCCGCGGGCATTCCGCACGGTCGCGACGTGGTCGATGTTGACGCCGAGCCTTAGCGCATTCGGCGAAGAGGACGGAGACGCGGACACGGGAGACCTCTGCGAAGCACGGTCGACAGCCCAATCGGCCACCGAGGCCGAGATGGACCGTCCATCGCGCGCTGGCAACGGACGGCTGGTGAGATCCGGCCTGCGCGTCCTGCAAGCGTCCGCGACACGTGCCGCGGAGCTGCGATCGGGCGAGCAGCCGATGCTCAGAGATGCTTCAATCCGTAGCTCGCCAGCAGCGGCAGCAGCTCGTCTCTCGCGCGGATACGATGCTGCCGCGCAGCGTTCAGGGCAGCAGCCGGGTCACCTGCCCGCATCGCACGCGCAATCTCGCGATGCTCGTCGATGGAGGCATCGAGCCCCTGGCGCAGGTTGAGCGTCAGCATGCGTGCGCGATGCGACTGATCGGTGATGGTCTGGGCGATCCGGCTCATCCGGCGGTTGCCGGCATGCTCGATGAGCGCCGTATGGAAAGCTCCGTCTGCTCGGCCCCAGGCCGGCCGATCGCCTCGCTCGTGGGCGGCCGCCATCTCGGCCGTATGCCCATCGAGCTCCGTTGCTGCCCGCACCCGCTCGGCCTCCGGCATCTCGGCGATGAGTTCGGCCGCGCGCCCTTCGATGGCGATGACGACGTCGTAGATCTCGCGCATGTCGTCGGGGGCGAGCGCCAGGATCAGGATCCCTCGGCGGGGCAGCACCCGCACGAGCCCATCCTCCTGGAGGCGGATCGCCGCTTCGTGGACCGGGGTGCGACTCATCCCGAGACGCAGAGCGATCTCCTGCTCCGAGGCCTGATAGCCCGGCGCGAAGCTCGACTCGCGAATCGCCGCGCGCATCGCCGCGTAGGCGTCGTCGACGAGGGAGCCTTTGCGCTCCTCCTCCGCCCGCATCACCGCCCGAACCATCAAACACCCCTCACCCTTCGGCTCGGCCTACCAACTTCCATGCAAGTTGCAACGCATGGGTTGACGTCGGCCATGCACTATCTTACCTGAAACCCCATCTTGCATGGAAGATGGCACACAAGATGCCGCGCCGTGCAGATGTTTGAGGAGGAAACCATGGGCAGCTCTCTCGAGCAGGCCACGATGCGCCGCGTGACGTGGCGATTGGTGCCGTTTTTGTGCGTGCTCTACACGATCGCTTTCATCGACCGGATCAATGTCGGCTTCGCCGCGCTGACCATGAGCAAGGATCTCGGTCTCACCCCGACGATGTTCGGGTTCGGCGCGGGCCTGTTCTTCATCGCCTACTTCCTGTTCGAGGTGCCCTCGAACCTGATGCTCGACAAGGTCGGAGCGCGGCGCTGGATCGCTCGGGTGATGATCACCTGGGGCATCATCTCGATGGGCTTCGCCTTCATCGATAGCGCGAACCAGTTCTACGTCCTGCGCTTCCTGCTCGGCATCGCCGAGGCCGGCTTCTTCCCCGGCGTGATCCTGTACCTGACCTACTGGTTCCCGAAGCGTTGGCGCGGACGCGTCACCGCAGGCTTCGTCGTCGCCATCCCCATCGCATCGGCGATCGCCGCTCCGATCTCCGGCTACCTGCTCGCGATGGAGGGCGTGCTCGGCTTCCATGGCTGGCAGTGGATGTTCATCCTGGAGGCGGCGCCTGCCGTGGCGCTCGGCTTCGTCTGCCTGTTCTTCCTCACCGACAAGCCCGAGCAGGCGACCTGGCTCGCCCCCGAGCAGCGTGACTGGCTCGTCGCCGAGATGGCCAAGGAGCAGGGCATACCGGAGCGCCATTCGCTGCGCGAGATCGGGGCGACGCTGATCTCCTGGCCGGTCTTGCGCCTCTCGCTTGTCTATTTCGGCCTCACCACCGGTCTCTACGGCATCGAGCTGTGGCTACCGCAGATCGTGAAGGGCTTTGGCCTCTCCAATATCGAGGTCGGCTTCGTCAGCGCGATCCCCTACCTCCTCGCCATCGCGACGATGGGGCTGTGGGCCCGCCATTCGGACCGCACCGGCGAGCGCTTCGGCCACGTCGCCATCGCCTGCCTCGTCGGCTGCGGTGGGTTGATGATCGCGGGCCTCGTCCACACCCTCGCCATCCCGACTGTGATCTTCCTCTCCCTCGCCATCGCCGGCGTGATGGCGGCACGGCCACCGTTCTGGCAGCTCCCGCCGGAATTTCTGTCGGGCGCCAAGCTGGCCGGCGGCATCGCGGCCATCAACTCGATTGGCAATCTCGGCGGCTTCGTCGGCCCCTCGCTGATCGGCTGGGCACGCGAGGCAACCGGCAGCTTCACGGCCGGCCTGATGATCTCGGCCATGACTCTCGGTGTCTCGGCGCTGTTCGTCCTGTCGCTCAAGCGCTCCGCCCGCATCGAAGCGAAAACGGATGCGTCCGTACCGGTCGGCGCCGCATCGCCGGCCTCGCACTGACACCACCCTTCACCTTCCGGCGGACCGGAGTCGGCCCGCTTCCCACCTCAGCAAACCAAAGGAAAACCGCCGTGTCTCAGTACAACATCGCCGCCATTCCCGGTGACGGAATCGGCAAGGAAGTCATCGCGGCCGGCATTGAAGTCCTCGACGTTCTGGCCGAGCGTGATGGTGGTTTCCGTTTCAGCTTCGAGCATTTCGACTGGGGGTCGGACTATTACAAAAAGAACGGCGTGATGATGCCCGAGGACGGGCTCGGAAAGATCAAGGACAAGGACGCGATCTTCTTCGGCGCCGTCGGCGCGCCCGACGTTCCGGATCACATCACCCTCTGGGGCCTGCGCCTCGCGATCTGCCAGCCCTTCGATCAATACGCCAACGTGCGCCCGACCCGCGTGCTGCCCGGCATCACCAGCCCGCTCCGCAACGTCTCCGGTCCCGAGCTCGACTGGGTGATCGTGCGTGAGAATTCCGAGGGCGAGTACGCCGGCGTCGGCGGCCGGGTGCATCGGGGCCTGCCGGAGGAGGTCGCCACCGACGTCTCGATCATGACCCGGGCCGGCGTCGCCCGCGTCATCCGCTTCGCGTTCAAACTGGCGCAGTCCCGTCCGCGCAAGCTGCTCACCGTGGTGACGAAGTCGAACGCCCAGCGCCATGCCATGGTGATGTGGGACGAGATCGCTGCCGAGGTCGCGCAGGAATTCCCGGACGTGACCTGGGACAAGATGCTGGTCGACGCCATGACCATGCGCATGACGATGAAGCCGCAGACCCTCGACACCATCGTCGCCACGAACCTGCACGCCGACATCCTCTCGGATCTCGCCGCGGCCTTGGCCGGCTCGCTCGGCATCGCGCCGACCGCGAACATCAATCCGGAGCGCACCTTCCCGTCGATGTTCGAACCGATCCACGGCTCGGCCTTCGACATCACCGGCAAGGGCATCGCCAACCCGGTCGGCACCTTCTGGACCGCCTGCCAAATGCTCGAGCATCTCGGTGAGCCGCGTGCAGCTGCCCGGCTGATGCGGGCGGTCGAGCGCGTCACCGCCGATCCGAGCCTTCACACGCCGGATCTCGGCGGCAAGGCCACGACCCGCCAGGTTACGGACGCGGTGATCGCGGCGATCCAGGGCGACAACGAGTGACGGCAGGGGCCCGGGCGCAGCAGCACCCGGGCCTTTTCATTCGGGGGTCAACGAAAATTCCATCGGTGGAGGGTGCCGCATGAGCGAGCGATACGAAGGGGGCCGCCCGGGCCTCGGACGCCGTGAGGTTCTGACGATCGCGGCCGCGTCGGCGGCCGCCTGGGCCGTCTTGCCGACTTCCTCGGCCCAAGGCGCATCAGAGTCGAAGACGATGGTCGATCCCGCCTCCATCAAGGGCATCCTGTTCGACGTGCAGGGCACCACCGTCGACTTCTACGCCACCATCCTTCGCAAGGGCGATGTCTTCACCAGGGCGCATGGTATCGAGGCCGATTGGACCCGCATCGCCGACCAGTGGCGCACCGAATACCGCCGCCTCCTCGACCAGATCATCGCCGGCACGATTCCCTGGCGCTCGACCGACCAGATCTACCGCGAAGGCCTCGACACCCTGCTCGCGACCTACGATTGGGGGCCGAAGCTCAGTGCCGCCGATCGTGACCAGCTCAACGCGGTCTGGTCGCAGCTCGAGCCTTGGCCCGACACTCGCCCTGGCCTCGATCGGCTCGCCAAGAAGTTCACCATCTCGACGCTGTCGAACGGCAGCATGGCCTCGGTGGTGAGCATCGCCAAGCTCGGCCAGCTCCCCTTCGACTGCATCCTGACGGCCGAGCTCGTGAAGTCGTCGAAGCCCGATCCGAAGGTCTACGCTCTTGGGCAGAACGCCCTGGCGCTGAAACCTGAGCAACTGCTGATGGTCGCCTGCCACAAATACGATCTCGCGGGCGCCAAGAAATTCGGCTTCAACACCGCCTTCATCCCGCGCCCGCTCGAATTCGGCCCGAAGGGCAAGGTCGACCTCACGCCGGAGCCGTATTTCGACCTGATGGCCAACGACTTCGTCGATCTCGCCGGCAAGCTCGGCGCCTGAGCCATCAAATCCGCGCGAAACGAGCCGTACGGCATCGCCGCCATACCGGTCCGTGCTACTGAGCGGCCGCCCTGCTGCTTCGCCGATGGAGACCACCATGCGTCGTCACCGCCACGCCAAGATCGTCGCCACCGTCGGGCCCGCGACCAACTCTCCAGAGATGCTGCGGAACCTGTTTCTCGCCGGCGTCGACACCTTCCGGCTGAACTTCAGCCACGGCGTTCAGGAGGACCACGCCAGGGTCCATGCCGCGATCCGCACCCTCGAAAAGGAAGTCGGCCGCCCGATCGGCATCCTCCAGGATCTCCAGGGACCGAAGATCCGCGTCGGCACCGTGGCCGGCGGCCGGCTCGATCTGGTGGCCGGAGAGACGATCCGCTTCGTCCTCGACGGAGCGGATGGCGACAAGAATGCGATCCCGCTGCGCCATCCCGAGATCTTCGCCGCAGTGGTGCCGGGCCAGGATTTGCTGATCGACGACGGCCGGGTGCGGGTGCGGGTCACCGGCCTGGAGGCTGCGACGATCACGGCCGAGGTGGTGACCGGCGGCGCGATCTCGAACCGCAAGGGCGTCAACCTGCCGGGAACGCTGCTCGACCTCTCCCCGCTCACCGAGAAAGACAGAGCCGACCTCGCCTTCGGCCTGGAACTCGGCGTCGACTGGGTGGCGCTCTCCTTCGTGCAGCGTCCCTCCGATCTGATCGAGGCGCGCGGCATCATCGGCGACCGCGCCGGCATCATGTCGAAGATCGAGAAGCCGCAGGCGCTGGAGCGGATCGAAGACATCATCCGCCTGTCCGACGCGGTGATGGTGGCGCGCGGCGATCTCGGCGTGGAGATCCCTCACGAGGACGTTCCGGGACGCCAGAAAGAGCTGATCCGCGCCTGCCGCCTCGCCGTGAAGCCGGTGATCGTGGCTACCCAGATGCTCGACTCGATGGTCGGCTCGCCGGCACCGACCCGCGCCGAGGCCTCGGACGTCGCCACCGCGATCTATGACGGGGCCGACGCGGTAATGCTCTCGGCCGAATCCGCCACCGGCCGCTATCCCGTCGAGGCCGTGGGGATGATGGACCGCATCATCCGCAGCGTCGAAGGGCACAAGCTCTACCACTCGCTGATCGCCGCCTCCGAGCCCGGCGAGGAGGAGACCCCGCCGCACGCGGTCGCCACGGCGACGGCGGATCTCGCGGAGGCCGTGAAGGCGGCGGCCATCGTCGCCTATACGGCAAGCGGCACGACGGCGGCCCGCGTCGCCCGCAAGCGGCCGAAGGCGCCGATCCTGGCGCTCACCCCGAACCTCGCGACCTCGCGCCGGCTCTCGCTGCTCTGGGGCGCGCACAGCGTGCTGACGCGCGACGTCGAATCCTACGAGGAAATGACCGCCAACGCGGCCCACCACGCCCGCACCGAGGGTTTTGCCGAGCCGAACGACATCATCGTCACGACGGCCGGCATCCCGTTCCACACCACGGGCAACACCAACAACATCCGGCTGATCCAGGTGTAACCCGACCTGCGAAGCCGACTGACAGACGGGCCTCGCATCGGTATGCCAACGCTGGGTTGGCGTTCATCGCGTAGGATCGAGACAGCATGCCGGGTCACGACCACGATCTCGACCATTCGCATGGCAGCGAACTGTCGCCGATCGAAGCCCGCGTCCGCGCCCTGGAATCGCTGCTGATCGAGAAGGGCTACGTCGACCCCGCCGCGCTCGACGCGCTGATCGAGCGCTACGAGCACCAGGTCGGCCCGCATAATGGAGCCCGGGTCGTGGCCCGCGCCTGGGTCGACCCGGCCTTCCGTGAGCGCCTTCTCGCGGATGGAACGCCGGCCATCACCGAGCTCGGCATCGGCGGCCGCGGCGGCGAGCACATGGTGGTCGTCGAAAACACGCCGGAGACTCACAACCTCGTCGTCTGCACGCTGTGCTCCTGCTACCCCTGGCCCGTGCTCGGCCTGCCGCCGGTCTGGTACAAGGCGCCGCCCTATCGCGCCCGCGCCGTGATCGACCCGCGCGGCGTGCTCGCCGATTTCGGCGTGACTCTCCCCGAGGGGACGCGGATCACCATCTGGGATTCCACCGCCGAGACCCGCTTCATGGTGCTCCCCATGCGGCCAGAGGGCACCGAGACGCTCGACGAGGCGACGCTCGCCACGCTGGTCACGCGCGACTCGATGATCGGCACCGGCCTGCCGCAGGCTCCCCGGTGAACGGCGCGCAGGATCTCGGCGGCGCCCACGGCTTCGGGCCGGTGGAGGCTGAGGCCGGCGAGCCGGTCTTCCGTGCAGAGTGGGAACGGCGCGTCTTCGCCCTCGCCATGGCGATGGGTTTTACGAAGACCTGGACGCTCGATGCCAGCCGCGCCGCGCGCGAATCCCTGCCACCCGTCGAATACCTGTCGTCGAGCTATTACGAGATCTGGCTGCGGGGGCTCGAAACCCAGCTCGCCGAGCACGGCCTCGCCAGCCCGGAGGAGATGCGCTCGGGCCTCGCTGCGGGGGTGCCGAAGCCGGTGGCGCGCGTGCTCGCGGCCGATCAGGTCGCCCCGCTTTTCGATGGCGGCTTCCCAAGCGACCGAGCGCCCGCCGCCCCTCCCCGTTTCCAGATCGGCGACCGGATCGTGGCCCGCAACGACCATCCCGCCGGCCACACGCGGCTGCCGCGCTACATCCGCGGCCGGCCGGGCGTGATCGAGCGGATCCACGGCGCCTTCGTGTTTCCGGAGACGGCGGCGCGTGGCGAGCAGGGCCCGCCGCAATGGCTCTACACAGCCGGCTTCGCGGCTGAGGATCTGTGGGGCGCGAGCGCCGAGCCGGGCAGTCGCGTCACCTTCGCCGCCTTCGAGAGCTACCTGGGGCCGCGGGCGTGAGTGGCCTCGAAGCCCCCCGCCCCTTCGCGGAGCCCTGGGAGGCGCAGATCTTCGCCCTCGTGGTCGCCCTGCAGGATGCCGGCCTGTTCAGCCCCGGCGAATGGGCCGATGCGCTCGGCGCCGCGATCCGCCCGGCCGACGCGCCCGAACGGCCGGCCGATTACGCGCAGTGGCTCGCCGCCCTGGAGACGATCCTCGGCACCCGGCGCATCGCCGACGGCGCTCTCATCGACGGTCGCCGCGACGCCTTCCTGCGCGCGGCCCATGCGACGCCGCACGGCCAGCCGATCCTGCTGGAGAACGATCCGGGGTCCGGCGGCGAGCGGTAGAGTGGCCGGCGCATCATGAGCCTTGGTCGCCGCGGGCGCTCGATATCTATGACGATCTCGTCCTGAGAAATGCCTGGACGGTCGCGCTCCTCAAGGAGTGCTTCAGCCAAATCAGGCCGATCGATCGGACCGGACGGCCCTTCTGCAGCTTGACCTTGGCGACGTCGAGGCCAGCTGGCCATGGGTTAGACCAGTCCGGGACAAGGGAAACGCCGAGCCCGCGATCCACCAGAACGGCGATCGCTTCGAGTGAGTCGAGTTCCAGACGATCTGTCGTCTTGATCTTGCGCTCGAGTAGATAGGAGTCTGCGAGACGGCCGCCCCAATGTCCCCGGTCGTAGCGAATGAGCGGCTCGTTCGTCAGCAGGTCCTCCGCCGTCCGATGAGCGAGGTCAGGCTTGCAGATGACAATGAACGGCTCGTCCGCGATCGGCTCGAACATCAGCGATTTATCGAGGGGGAATTCAGGCTTCACGATCATCGCCACATCGAGCCGGTCGTCGCGTACCTGATCAAACAATTCGCGCGACGTGCCGGGCTCGATGAACACGCCGACATCCGGGTAGCTGCTCATGAACCGCGACAGCATCTGCGGAACGTACCCGGTCAGCGCCGTGGTGACGGCGCCGAGGCGGAACTCGCCGACGACGGTCTGGCCGACCGCGATGGATTTCAGGTTGCGCAGGTCATTCAGGAAGGTGCGCGCCTTGTCCAGCACGGCACCGCCGGCAACCGTCGGACGCACGACGCGCCCCGACCGGGCGAGCAATCCCACCCCGATCTCCTTCTCGAGCGCATCGATGCGCTGGGCGATGGCGGCGGGCGTGAGCTGGAGATGACGCGCTGCGGCCGCGAGCGATCCGCGCTCCACCACCTCCAAAAAGCTCTCCAGGTATCGCGTGTCCAAACGATAGAATTTCTGATGTTTGAAGCTGTGACGACGTAGCTTCTACAATGGTCCAGCGAGTTGTACCACACGCGCTCCGGGGGCTAGGTGACGGGGCTGAACCAGATGAGCGCGGATGTGACCGAGACCGGCCCCGGTGAAGCCGAGACGGCCAAGAAGGTGACGCCCACCTCACGTCGCTCTTTCCTGCTCGGCGCCACGGCAGCCGGTGGATTGCTGCCCCTGCAGACGGCTGCGGCCAAGGCCGCGACGACCGCTCCGGCCGACCACGCCATCACCGTCCCGGCCGAATTCGCCACCGCGGCCAACACGGCGCTCCCGAAGATCACCTTCCCGATGACCGGCGCCGACGTCTTCGCGGCGGCCTGCAAGAACGAGGAGGTCGCCGCCCTCCTCTGCTGCCCGGGCAACTACAAGGTCATCCACGCCATCGCTGAGCAGGGCATCCCGGTCTATTCGGGCCGCAATGAGCTGGCCATGTGCGCCGCTGCCGACGCCTTCATCCGCATCACCGGCGAGATGGCGGTGACCTCGGGCACCGAGGGGCCAGGCTTCACCACGATGATCATGGGCATCGCCAACGCCAACGCGGCGCGCACTCCCCTGCTGGTGCTGGCGAGCAATACCAGCGTGAAGGACGACGACACCGAGGCCGGCATCCAGGTCGGCGAGCAGCAATCGGTCACTACAAACCTGCGCAAATACGGAAAGCGCCTGATCACGCCGCAGCGC
Source organism: Methylobacterium brachythecii (assembly GCF_014196345.1). Classification (GTDB taxonomy): domain Bacteria; phylum Pseudomonadota; class Alphaproteobacteria; order Rhizobiales; family Beijerinckiaceae; genus Methylobacterium; species Methylobacterium brachythecii. Next base: position 65,401 of record NZ_JACIDN010000002.1, read on the forward strand.
GTGCACGAATATGCCGGCTATGCCTTCCGCCAGTTGCGCACCGGCATCCCGCGCCCGGTTCATATCGACTTCACCAACGAGGTGACGGATGCTCGCTTCAAGAGCGCGGGGGACCTGAGCTTCTTCTTCGACAAGACGAAGTACCGCTCAGAATCGAAGCCCTATCCGAACCCGGCCGACATCAAGACGGCGATCCAGATGCTCGGCGCCGCCAAGCGCCCGATCATCGTGTCGAGCACCGGCGTGTTCTATTCCAAGGCCTGGGACGCGCTGCGCAAGTTCGCCGAGAAGGCTTCGATCCCGGTTTGTGAATCCGGCGCCATGCGCGGCCAGTTCCCGGACGACCATCCGCTCTCGGCCGACCGATCGCCCACGGCGCTGAGCAGTGCCGATCTCGTCTTCTTCGTCGGCCAGTACTGCATGCCGACGATCGGCGAATATGCCTTCGGGCCGGAGGCGAAATACATCCGCATCCAGCCGACGGCCGAGGATGTCGGCCGCAACATCCCGATCGATCTCGGCATCGTCGCCGACGAGCGCGCTACCATGGAGGCGCTGGCCGAGGCGGCCTCCGCGGCCAGCCGCCCCGATTGGCTCAATGAGATCCACGCCGCCCGCGCCAAGTTCGAGGACGAGAATGAGGCAATCTACAAGCTCGGCGCGGCCTTCGGGGACGCCGTCCACCCGGCCGTGATCGGCAAAGAACTCGCCGCTTTCCTTCAGGGGGGCAACATCCCGAAGGAGCAGACCACGATCGCGCAGGGCGGCTTCGGCATCGCGCGCTACACGCGGCGCTGGCTGCGCGCCTTCCGGCCCGGCCAGATCATGAACGGAAACTATCAATACGGCCCGGTCGGCCTCGACATCGGCTACACCGTCGGCGTCGCCGCCGCGGTGCGTCAGGGCGCGGGCGTCCAGGCGCCCTACAAGGGCAAGCCGATCGTCTGCATCACGGGCGATGCCGGCTTCGGCTATACCGGCCTCGAGGTCGAGACGATGGCCAAGTACCGCATGCCGGTGGTCATCATCATCTACAACAACAATGCTTGGGGCACCTGGTACCCGCAGGCCGACGAGGTGCACCGCGCACCAATCCACCTGTTCCAGGAGAATCTACGCTACGACAAGGTCGCCGAGGCGCTCGGCGGCCGCGGCGAGTACGTTACCCGTCCGGAAGATTTCCGACCGGCGCTGGAGCGGGCCTGGAAGGTCGCGAGCGAGGAGAGCCTGCCGGTCGTGATCAACTGCCAGGGCCGCAAGGAATTCTGGCTGCGCTCGAAGACCTCGCCGGGCTTCCTCGGTAAGGTCGAGCCGGGCTGCATGTCCTACTATCACTGAGGAGCGCAGCATGAGCCTGGCCCAGACGCAGGACGTGCGCGAAGTCCTCGCCGGCTACGCGGATCGCGGCGTGTTTCGCGGTGTCAACGATGCCGCGCTGGCAGGTGAGACGGCGGAGTTCAAATTCACCTGGTTCGGCATACGGCCGATGCGCTGCCTGCTGGCGCCGCCGAGCATCACCCTACGCGATTTCCTGCATGCAATGCCGACGCGCTCCGACATGCATCGGGACATCAAGGCCTTCGTCGCCGCTTTCAACGAACCCGGTCTGCTCGAGCATCGCGGCCTCGATTCCAATCGGGCCAGCGTGAAGACGGCGAACCGGAATCAGCGGGTCTCGCTCAGCGTGACGAGCCTCGATGGCGATTACGCCTACGCCACGCGCAAACTGATCTTCGTCGCGCACGAAACCTGGCAGCACATCCATTGCAATTGGGTGCACTACGCCTGGGACGAGTGCGGCGCATCGATGGAATGAGGTCGGCCCTTGAGCCGTCATAGAGGTTTCAGTGATGTTGTTGCGGTTCTCTCTTTTCGCTGTGCTGTCGGTCGGCTGCTCAACCGCCGCGCTTGCTGAGGACACTTCGCCGTTTCCGGCCGGCGAGAACGCGGCACTCGTCAAGAAGACCTGCACCGAGTGCCACGGCGCCAGCGTCGTCGTCTCTGCGCAGTTCGACGAAAAGCTCGCCCGCAAACAGTACAAGCTCTTCGTCGGCGATCCTGATTCGGAAGAAGGCCAGAAGGTCGTGAAGTATCTCACGACCTATCTCGGGCCTCGCTGAAACGAGTCCAGGGCTGCGCGACCGATCGAGGGGGGGTGTCCGCGCCACGGCAAGTTGCCTTCGGCGCGCTCCCGCCATTCCTCGGATCTTCTGCCTTCCCAGCCATCCTTGCCATCCCCCCCAAACCCGTCTACACGCCCCGCTTCGCGTTCGCTCCGGCTGGGGGCTGAACGGACGGTGCCGCTTGCGGCATAGGGCGACCCGAGAGGGGAACCCGTCGTCCCGTGTCTCCGCCTTCGATCATCCGCTCGGGCCATCAAACGGCTCGAAGGGCTTGGCGCCGAGAGAACAGCGATCGAACCGGCCCGAGACACCCGCTTCGCCGCGGACGGGCTCCTTTTTGTGATGAAAGGCCCGAGAATGCCTCTCTACGAACACGTCTTCCTGGCGCGCCAGGACGTGACGGCCCAGCAGGTCGAGACCATGGTCGAGACCTACAAGGGCGTCATCGAAGCCAATGGCGGCACGATCGAGAAGATCGAGCCCTGGGGCATCAAGTCCCTCGCCTACCGGATCAAGAAGAACCGCAAGGCGCATTTCACGCTCCTCAACATCTCCGCCCCCCCGGCCGCCCTGGCCGAGATGGAGCGCCAGATGCAGATCTCCGAGGACGTGCTGCGTTTCATGACCATCCGCGTCGAGGAGCTCGAGGCCGAGCCGTCGGCCATGATGCAGAAGCGCGACCGCGACGACCGCAAGGATCGCGACCGTGGCGACCGTCCGCGTCGTCGTGACGACGATTTCGGCGGCTTCGGCGGAGATCGTGGTGACCGCGGCGATCGCGGTGACCGTCCCGAGCGTTCCTTCGGCGGGGAGAACTGATCATGGCATTCGGTGCAAGTGCCGGCGCTGCAGCCGGTGGTGGCGGCGGTGGCCGTCGTCCGTTCTTCCGTCGTCGCAAGACCTGCCCCTTCTCCGGCCCCAACGCGCCGAAGATCGACTACAAGGACGTGAAGCTGCTCTCCCGCTACGTCTCGGAGCGCGGCAAGATCGTGCCCTCGCGCATCACCGCGGTCTCGGCCAAGAAGCAGCGTGAGCTCGCCCAGGCGATCAAGCGCTCGCGCTTCCTCGGCCTGCTCCCCTACGTCATCAAGTAGGTTTTTCGTGTTGGGCCGGCCCGGCTTCGCTGGGCCGGCTCCTCGTTCCGGGTGGCATCGGCCGTCCGATCGTTGGGGCGTCACGAGACGCCTCTAACCCTGCCCTTTTCGGGACAGCGGGACAGCGCAAGGTCAATGGCTCAAAATCTCGGCATCGGCGTCCTCGCCGGCCTCGTCTCGGCGCTCCTGTTCGGGATGCTGCTCAAGGCGACGCCCCTCGCCATCATCCTCTACCTGCTCGCCCCCCTGCCGATCCTGATCGTCGGGCTGGGCTGGAGCCACAAGGCCGGGCTCGCCGCCGTCGCGGCCGGGAGCCTCGCCCTCGCCCTCGCCTTCTCCCCTTTCCTCGGCCTCGGCTTCGCCGCCTATCTCGCGGTGCCCGCCTGGTGGCTCGCCTATCTCGCGCTGCTCGGCCGGCCGAACGCCGACGGCAGCCTCGAATGGTACCCCGTCGGCCGGCTGCTCGCCTGGGTGGCCGGCACCGCGGCGCTCGCCTTCGTGGCGATCGCGGTGATCGCCGCGCCGAACTACGAGACCTTCCGCAGCCAGATCGGCTCCATGGCCAAGCGGGTCGTCCAGACGCAGATGCAGGGCCGCGGCCTGCCGACGCCCCCGGCCAAGCCGACCCCGCAACAATCCGGCGAGACCCCGGCCCCGGCCCAGGAGCCCTCCCCGGAGGCCAAGCCGCAGGACCTGCAGGACGAGGTCTCCGACGCGCTCGCCACCATCGCCCCCGGCCTCGCCGCGCAGGGCCTGACCATCCTGCTCACCCTCTATCTCTGGCTCGCCGCGCGCATCGTCAAAATCTCGGGCCGCCTGATCCGGCCCTGGCCGGACATCCCCTCGACCCAGATGCCGCGCAACGCCCTGATCGTGCTGGCCGCGGCCTTCGCCCTCGCCCTGGTGCCTGGCTATGCCGGCGTGCTCGGCGTCGCGCTGATCGGCGCGCTGAGCGCGGCCTTCGCCCTGCAGGGCCTCGCCGCCTTCCACGACCGCAGCCGCGGCCGGCCGGCCCGCGCCGCGCTGCTCTTCGGCCTCTACATGGTCCTCTTCATCACCCAGGGCCTCGCCTTCGTCGCCCTGACCCTGTTCGGCATCGCCGATACCGCGCTCGCCCGGCGCGTGCCCCGAAAGGGGCAGCCCGGCGGACCCCGCTCCCTCTGACAAGAAACCAACCGAAAGAAGGACTTTTTCCATGGACGTCATCCTCCTCGAACGCGTCGCCAAGCTCGGCCAGATGGGCGAGACCGTGAGCGTGCGCCCCGGCTACGCCCGCAACTTCCTCCTCGCCCGCGGCAAGGCCCTGCGCGCCACCGAGGGCAACAAGAAGCACTTCGAGACCCAGCGCGCCCAGCTCGAGGCCCGCAACCTCGATCGCCGCAAGGAGGCCGAGGCCGTCGCCGAGACCCTGAACGGTAAGAGCTTCGTGCTGATCCGCCAGTCGGGCGAATCCGGCGTGCTCTACGGCTCGGTCTCGACCCGCGACCTCGCCGAGGTGGTGACCAAGGACGGCTTCAGCGTCGGCCGCGACCAGTTCGTGCTGCACCAGCCGATCAAGACGCTGGGCCTGCACAACGTGCCGGTGACCCTGCACCCCGAGGTCGAGGTGACGGTGACCGTCAACGTCGCCCGTTCGCCGGAAGAGGCCGAGCGTCAGGCCCGCGGTGAGTCGGTCACCGAGCGCGAGGCGTTCAACCTCGACGACCTCGGCCTCGAAGTCGGCCAGGCCCTCGCCGAAGCCGGCGAAGGCGCCGACGACCGCGGCTGATCGCAACCCTCTCGCGGGTTTCAGCAGGGATCAGGCCGAGCCCACGGGCTCGGCCTTTTTTGTTTGTGGGAGCGATCGGCCTCCCGTGGGTATCGCCGACCCGTGACAGCCCGGCCGAGCTCGGCCATGGATGCTGTCGGGATCGCGTTACAGCCGGGGGGCTTCGTGTTTCGTATCGTTGGGATCGCCGGCGTCGCGCGCGACAAGAGCCTCGCCTGCCCCGATCTGCCTCGCAACGTCAGGGTCGAAAAATGACGCGACCGGATGGCCCGCGGGATCCTCAGCGAGACCCCATGCATCTGGCGATCCTCGCCCTGGTGCGGGCCGGCCACCAGGTCGTACCGGCTTCGCCGATCTTCGGCGGCCTCTGGCATATCGACAGAGGCCCCCACCTGACGGCCGCGCAGTTGATCGCGCGGGCGCGGGAGACCGGGTTTTTGGAGGACGACGACTGGGCGACCGAAAGCCGGTCTCCGGACTCCTGATCCCCTCTATCAAGTCATCCAGCCTACCCGCTCGGCTCCCTTCTGCAGACTTTCAGGACGAGGCAGTCCTCGACGCCACATCGCTGAGCTGAGGCGTCGCTGCGCTCGCTCACGCCGGGAAGGGCCCTCACCCGTCATTGCGAGCCGCAGGCGAAGCAATCCAGGGCAAACGGGCCGACGTCGCGGGTGTGGCCCTGGATGGCTTCGCCTGCGGCTCGCAATGACGGCCCAGCAAACCGGGCACAACGGGGAGCACCCGGCGGGCGTGCTTGACTCTGCTCCCCCATCACCCAGCATGCCGGTATCAGTCGGCTGATGCGTCCCGGCGATAGTGGGCGCGGGCGATGCCGGCTAAGAGGATGGTCACCCCTCTCAGGCCATCATCGAAAAGAGGCTCGGCCGCGCGGGCGGCCTGGCCCTGACGATTCGGAGCTGACGCACATGGCCCTGCCGAACGCCCTCGTGGCGAAGCTCGAAACGGTGCAGGCCGAGTATCGCGTCGCGCCCCACAACATCGACGCGGAGCAGGCGCTGATCGGCGCGGTGCTCGTGAACAACGACGCCTATTACCGCGTCTCGGACTTCCTGCTCCCCGAGCACTTCATGGAGGAAGTCCACCGGCGCATCTTCGAGACCGCCGCCTCGCTGATCAAGGCCGGCAAGCTCGCCACGCCGATCACGCTGAAGACCTATCTCGGCGACGCCGATCTCGGCGGCATCACGGTGATGGCTTATCTCGCCCGGCTCGCGGCCGAGGCGACCACCGTGTTCAACGCCGCCGATTACGGCCGCACCATCTACGATCTCGCCATCCGCCGCCGGCTGATCACCATCGGCGAGGACCTCGTCAACGGCGCCTACGAGGCCCCGGTCGAGTCGGCCCCGCGCGACCAGATCGAGGAGACTGAGCGTCGGCTCTACGAGCTGGCCGAGGCCGGCAAGTACGATGGCGGCTTCCAGAAGTTTTCGGACGCGCTCACCGCCGCGGTCGACATGGCGGCCAAGGCCTATCAGCGCGAGGGCAAGCTCTCGGGCATCGCCACCGGGCTGTCCGATCTCGACGCCAAGATGGGCGGCCTGCAGCCCTCGGACTTGATCATCCTCGCGGGACGCCCGGCCATGGGCAAGACCTCGCTCGTCACCAATATCGGCTTCAACATCGCCAAGGCGTACCAGGGCGAGAAGCAGACGGACGGCACGATCAAGACCAAGAACGGCGGCATCGTCGGGTTCTTCTCGCTCGAAATGTCGGCCGAGCAATTGGCGACCCGTATCATCGCCGAGCAATCCGGCGTGCCCTCCTACAAGATCCGCCGCGGCGACATCCGTCCGGAAGACTTTTACAAGATCACCGATGCCGCCCGGGACATGCAGACGATCCCGTTCTACATCGACCAATCAGGTGGCATCTCCATCGCCCAACTCGCCGCCCGCGCCCGCCGCCTGAAGCGCCAGAAGGGCCTCGACGTGCTGATCGTCGACTACCTGCAGCTGCTGGCCGGGTCGGGCAAGCGCAGCGACAACCGCGTGCAGGAGATGACCGAGATCACCACCGGCATGAAGGCGCTTGCCAAGGAACTCTCGGTGCCCATCATCGCGCTCTCGCAGCTCTCCCGTCAGGTCGAGAACCGCGACGACAAGCGTCCGCAGCTCTCGGACCTGCGCGAATCCGGCTCGATCGAGCAGGACGCCGACGTGGTGATGTTCGTGTTCCGCGAAGAGTACTACGTGAACAACAAGAAGCCCCGCGAGGGCACCGAAGAGTTCTTCGCCTGGGAGGCGGAGATGAACCGCGTCCACGGCAAGGCCGAGGTCATCCTGGGCAAGCAGCGCCACGGCCCGACGGGCACGGTGGAGCTGGCCTTCGACGCGAACATCACGCGTTTTACGAATCTGGCGAGCGACGAGCGGATGCCGGAGCGGATGTGATCGGCCCCCGGCATCTCATGCTCTCGAGAGTGCCTTGCGCCAGAACTGCCTCTCAGGGCTCGCCCTTCACACGGCTGAGATAGTCGACGATCGTCTTCGCGTCGTCCTTCGAAATGGGCGCCTTGTAGGCGGTGATCATCTTGTCGACGACCTTGTGCCACTCCTCACGGGAGAGCGCTGGCTGGTTCAGCGTGTGGTCGACGGAGTGGCAGGTCACGCAGTTCGCGGCGACCACGTCGGAGCCCGGCCCTTCCGGGAAGCTGAGATCGTCGCCGAACGGGAGATCGACCTCCGGCTTCGGGTGCAGTTCCAGCGGCTTGGCGGCGTAGGCAACGGCCGACCACGCCGCGAATCCTGCGAACGAGGTCACGAGGAGAGCGATGCGGGTGCGGCGAAGCATGGTGGGATGCTCTCTCATGCTGCGACGACCTCGACGGTTTCGACCTGGTTCTGCAGATAGCCGCCCGGGTTCCAGACCCGCTGCATCGGCTGCATCACCTTGTCCGTGTTCGTGCATCGGACCGTCAGGGCGTGCGTTCCCCGCGTCGGCAGGGCGACGGTGGTCTGCCATTGGCGGAAGCTGTAGGTGCCTTCGTCGCGCCCGAGCACCGTCGGCTGCCAGGTACGGCCGCCATCGAGCGAGAGGTCCACGGCCGCCACGCCCTTGTCGCCTCCGAAGGCGATCCCGCGAACGAGCTGAGGGGCACCGGCTTTGACCGTGTCGCCGGGCTTGAGGTTCGTCACGAACGAGCGCGGGACGTTCCGCGTGATCGGAATGAGCTTGAAGTCGGCCTTCTCGGGCTCGACCGTGTAGTTGGCCGTGTCCGGGACGCGGTAGCTTCGTGTCGTCCAGACGCTGGGGTCAGGCCGGTCCGTAATCTCGATGTCGTTGAGCATCTTGATCCAGTAGACCGCGCTCCAGCCTGGGACGATCAACTTCAACGGGAAGCCGTTCAGCATGGGGAGCTGTTCGCCGTTCATGGCGAAAGCCAGCATCACCTCACCGTCTCGGGCGTGGTCCACGGCCAAGGATTTCACGAATCTCGGCGCTTCCGGGAGCACCGGATCATCCAGGCCGGCGAACAGGACATGGCCAGCGCCCGCTTTGACACCGGCCTTGTCGAGCACGTCCTTCAGGCGGACGCCGGTGTAGAGAGCATTGCTCATCGAGCCGTTTGCCCATTGAGCCCCGGCGATGCGCGGATTCGCATAGAGACGGGAATTGCCCGCGCATTGGCTGACGGCGGCGATCTCGAACCGGGGCAGGTCGCGCATCAACTCCTGGAGGGAAAGCGAGAGCGGACGTTCGACCTGACCGTGCACTTTCAGCGCAAAGCTATTGAGATCTACGCTCGTGGGGAACGTCGCCCAGTGCCAGCTGACGAAATGCTGGTTGTTCGGTGTGAAGACACCTTTGTCAAAGACATCGAAGGGCGTCTCCAGCCACGGCGGCCGGTTGCGTTGCAGGACCATCCGACCCTTCTCGGGGAAGGTCGTCGTGTACGGGCGGGTGCTCGGACCGCCGGCGACGTGGAAATCGATCGTCTCGCCGAGGGCCTTCTGCGCGATGAGGCCGAACCCGCTCGCTGCGGCCGCTGACAGTAGCCCTCGACGACTCATCGCCGTCGACGATGCAGATCTCTTCATGAGCACTGGAATCCCGATCAGCCAGCAGGTCAGAGCCGGCCCAGGCATCCTGGCCGCCCAGCTTAAGCCAAGCTTAAGTCGGACAGGGAGCTGCAGTGGTGGCTCCCCGAAAATGATGTCCGGCTACCCCACGGCTTCCGGCCCCATCCGTACGTCAGCGCGTCGCCCGCAGGGTGATCCGCGCCATCTCCGACGGGCGCCCGAACCGCAGCGCGAAGCCCGGCCACAGCGCAGTGCCGTTGCTGACGTAGAGCGTCATCCCGCCGACCGCGTAACGCCCCGACACGAACCCGCCATTGCCGTTCGCGACGAGCCGGTCGAGTCCCACGCTCATGCCGCCATGGGTGTGGCCGGAGAGCTGGAGCGCGATGCCGCGCGCGGCGGCCGTTTTCGCTCCCCCCGGTTGATGGTCGAGCGGGAGGATGGGTGCGCCGTCCGGCGCGCCGGCCAATGCCGCATCGAGGTCCGGGCCGGCCTGCCCGTGCCCGCCCGCGGATCGGTCGGTGACGCCGGCCAGCACGATCCGGGCGTCTTCGCGCCAGAGCACTGCATGCGCATTCTCCAGCATGCGGATGCGCATGCCCGTGAGGTGGCGCATCCAGGCGGCGTAATCGAAAAAGTATTCGTGGTTGCCGGGGATGGCGTAGACGCCGTCGGGCGCGTGGAGATCGCGCAGGGGCTCGACATCGGCGTGGCGCATCTCAAGCGAACCGTCGATGAAGTCGCCCGTCACTACGATCAGATCGACGCCCGATGCGTTCGCCCGCGCGACCATGGCCTTCGCCCATCGCGCCGGAAACAGCCGGCTGATGTGCAGGTCCGTGAGATGCAGCAGCCGGTAGCCCTCGAACTCTGCCGGCAGATCGCGGATCGCAACCTCGATGTCCTTGAGCGGAGGCACGCGCAACGCGCCCGCGACACCGTAGGCCGCGAGCAGTGCCGCTAGACCGGCGGCGGCGTAACGCAGGCCGTCCGGGATGGCGACCGGACCCTGCCGCAGCAGCATGACCGGCAGGGAGCCGAGGTCGAGCAGGATCTGCAGCAGCGCCAGCAGCACGATCGCGCCGAAGGCCCAGTTGAACAGAATGACGACGGGACGCGGAAATTCCGGCGCGAAAACCGAGCCTGACGAGAGCCGGCTCCAGACATGGTACTGCGACGCGAAGAGCAGCAACAGTGCGATGGCTGCCGTGCCCCAGAGCGGCAGCGACAGCGGCCAGAGCCAGCGCAGGATGACGACGAGGCTCGGGGCCGCGAGGATGAGGTGAAAGATGGTCGGTCTCCGACGCGACGTTGGGCTGCCCGCCTCGATCGCTTAGCTAAGCGTGGCCTCACCCCGCCGCTAGACGCCCTGCACGCAACGCGCCATCGCCCCGCAGCCGCCGCACGATCCCTCGTCGCGCCCATCTGGCGACGCGGTGACCAACTCTGTAATGGCCCAGGACGACCGAAGGCTGCCTCCGCGCCGGCATCGAACGGGTGACACATGTCCGGAACGCGCCCACGAAGCCGAGGTGCTGTCGTGCCGATGCCGGCCGCTGCGCGCTTCGCCGCCGCAGCGTCTTTCGGTTCGCTGGTCTGGGCCGGCCCGGCCTCCGCGCTCGATGATGGGTTCTGGGTGGTTGCCGGATCGTTCCGGAACCCGGACTACGCGGACACCCAATACGCGGCGATCAAGCAGGCGAGCGCGGCCGTGAAACGCTGCGGGCTCGAACCGTTCGGCGACTTCAGCGGGAAGTTCGCGGGCTTCGCCGAAGGGTTCGACGTCGTGGTGGTCGGCGCTTATCAAACCGACGCCGAAGCACAAATCGCTCTCGCGAAACTGAAGCCTTGCGTGCCGCAGGCCTTCATCAAGCGCGGATGCTATCTCGGCGAGTAGAACGGCCGCCTGCGGTCGCCCGCGCAAGTTCGATCCAGCATCGCGGCGTTCGCAATTCTCCGAACTGTTTCCGAAGATCTTCTCGCGTAATCGTCAAGACGATCCGCTTTTGTGCGGCGCGGCGCTATGCCTGTATGGCCGAGATGAGCGCGCAGCGACCTGCTGTTACTAGCGGCTTCCACTTGTAGGGCGGTCTCGTCTCCAGGTGCAGGCCCGCACCGAACCATCCGTCGCGAGCGGTAGAACTGTCGTGCTTCGCTCCTAAGGGATCTGGCGAGCGGGCATCAGCCAACGAACCAAGGCAGGACCAGCATGATCTCACGACGCACCCTACTCGGCGCCGCCGCCGTCCTCGCGACGATCTCGGCGGCCTCGGCCGAGGGCGGGCTCGCCGAACGGCGGGCGATCACGGCCTACCAGCAGGAGAAGTATCCCGCGCTCCTGAAGGCGATCCAGGATGCGGCGGGCTTCGCCGTGCCGGTCGAGGTGAACTGGGACCAGCTCGCCGTGTCTGGCGATGCGAAATACTACGCCGATGACGGCTATTTCGGCAAAACCATCTTCGAGCCGCTCGCGGCCGGCCTGAAGGAGGTCGGCAAGGACGACATGGGCCGCCAGGCGCTCAAGGCCAAGCTCAAGTCGATCCGCGTGCGCTACGACGAGAAGACGTCGAGCTCGAATTACCTCGGCAGCCTGAAGTTCGATGGCGGCGTGCTGGACGTGAACTGGCGCCCCTTCGCGAACACGCAGGACTTCAAGCCGCGCGTCGATGCCGTCGTGCAGATGCTCGAAAAGAACCTCTGATCCGGCCCTCTTCCCGGACGCTGGGAGCGCAGCGGAAGGTCATCCGGGACCCAGCGAGGCAAGGGCCGCGTCGGCGGCTCGCTATGGATGGCGTCGTCGTGTCGACGCTTCGCAACGTCTTTCGCTGGGCCCCGGATCGGGCTCCGCACGTCCCTCGCAACTCATCTCTAACAGGCCTTCATCATGACCGCATCCACCGAACGTGCTCCGTTTCCGTCCGAAGGCGGAGGCTGGAAGCAGATCCTCTGGTCGATCGTCGGGCTCGTGGCGTTGGTCGGCATCCTGGTCGCCAGCGCGGTCTACACCCTGCCTGCGCTGATGACGGACTGGCAGATCCACGGGACCGCACGCGTCGCCGAGGACGGCCGCGTCAGCGATGCCAAATGCACGAGCAAGATCATCTTCCATATCTGCAACGCCACGATCGGCCTGCAGACGCCGAAGGGACCGATCGAGCACCGGGTGAACTACGTGTTCACGGACTTCCACGTCGGCAATTACAACGTCTCGGTCATGGCCGATCCGGCCCATCCCGAATTGGCGACGACCGACCTTGGCCTGAACCAGCTCTGGAACCGCACCATCACGCTCCTGGTCGGTGCCGGCGCCATCGTCGCGATCATCCTCGGCGCGATCGTTGGAGCAGTACGGCGGCGGCGCCGCACGGCCGAGGCTGCCGCCTGATCCCCGAGACGATCCTCGCATCGAGCCATGGTGCGGTTGCGCACCTCATGGTGAGATCGAGCGCACTTATGCGCCGAAAGCGAGCCTCCACCGCTTGAAGAACCGCCCGGAACGGTCATCTTAGCCGAGACGGGATCGCGATGGCGTCGCGGTTCCTGCGGCCCCTCCAGGCTGCGTTTCCTCCCAAGGACTTCGGGCCGCCCCTTTCAACAGGGCGGCCTTTTTTCTGCGCGCAGACGCAGATCGTCTCCCGCAGCCATATCGATGCTCCCGCGTCGTTTGATCGAAGCGTACCGGATCATCGAGATCGCCGGGCCGGGCAACGCGCTGTCGGGGCGCGTCTCAGGCGCCTGGCCGGTGGTGGTGCGGGCGCAGGAACGGGCTCAGCACCAGCATTGCGGCGCCGACGGCAACCAGGAGCCACATCGCCGGGCGGAAGTCGCCGCTGAGATCGCGGACCGAACCGACCAGCAGCGGGCCGGCGGAGGCGATGAGGTATCCGACGGTCAGGACGAAGGCGTTCCAGACATTCGCCTCCTCGACGCTGTGGGTGTTGTCGAGCGGCAGCGTCATGCCGAGGGTGAAGCCGCCGCCGAGGCCGAAGGCACAGAGCGCGATGACCGCGAACGGCGCGGCCATCGGCGCGACGGCGAGCAGGACGAGGCCGGCCACCGTCAGGCCGCCGCAGATCGCCAGCCAGCCGCGACGGTCCTCCGACTTGCTCAGCCAGCCGAAGACCGGGGTCGCGCACATGAAGGCTGCCGGGAAACTCGCGAGGACGAGACCGGCCGTCGTCGGCGACAGTCCGTATTCCCGGTACATCGGCGCCGTCCACGACAGCAGGGCGTAGAACAGGAAGTTGTCGCAGGCGAAGAACAGGGCCACGAGCCAGGCCGTGCGGTTGCCGAGGGGGAGCCGGTGCATCACCGCGGCGGTGCCGACCGCAGCCGGACGATCCCGGCGTTCCCGGAGCGCGACCGCCAGCCAGCCGAGGATGGCGAAGATGCCGAGCAGGCTCCACAGGCCCGAGGCGAGCCGCCATCCGCCCGGGAGGTTCGCGGCCACGGGGCCGGTCACGCCGGCCGATACGGTGCTGCCGAACGAGAGCGCCGTCGCATAGATGCCCATCATCATGGCGGCCTTGGTCGGGAAGCGCGCCTTGATGAAACCGGCGATGAGCGCGCCGGCGATCGCGATGCCGGCGCCCACGCCCGCGGTCGCGAGCAGCAGGGAGGCCACGTTCGGCGAGAGGGCGCGCACAAGGGTCGAGAGGCAGAGCAGGAGCAACGCGCTCAGCAGGACCGGATCGCGGCCGTAGCGCCGCACGAGCCAGGGCGTCGGCAGCGCCAGCAGCCCCATCAGCAGATCGGGGATGGTGATCAGCAGCGACGCGGCGGCGTAGGAGAGGCCGAACTCGTCGATGATCGAGGGCAGGATCGGCCCGACCGAGACGATGCCGGGGCGCAGGTCGATGGCGACCAGGAGGATGGCGGCGATGGCGAGGCCGCGGCCGAGTCCTGATACCGTCCTGTCGCCGCCCCCCGAAACCGTCTCGATGAACGCGGCTTCAGTCGACGCAGCGTTGGCGGAACCACTCATGCCGTGAACCCTGACATTGTCCATGTATAGGCACGCGTCTCACCTGATGAACGGTTCGGACATTCGCTCGCGAGACGGCACGTTTCTACAGCCGGTCGGACGATCGACCTGGGCCTGGTTCATGGCATGCGGGACAAGAGCCGGACATACGTCAAATTGCGGTGCTACGGGCGCCGCTTACGGCACTCGTAGCGACCGGTGGCGGATTCCGTGGCCTCGCGCGGGCTTCATGTCCGGTGCGCGCGAACGCCATCGCCTCGCTGCAACCGCACGATCGTCTCCCGCAGCCATTTCTGCGCCGGGACCTCGTCGTTCGAGGCGTGCCAGATCATCGAGATCGCCATGTCCGGCAGCGCGATCGGCGCCGGGCTCACGGTGAGCCCCATCGAGTCGCCGAAGAAGCGGGCGAGCTGGGAGAGCATGGTGGCGATGACGGGCGCCTGCTGCAGCACGAAGGGCATCACGGTGAAGCGCGGCGAGGTCATCGCGATGACCCGCGTGCGACCGATCTTGGCGAGCGCGTCGTCCACCACGCCATGCGGCGTCTCGACGAGGCTGGTGAGCAGGTGCGGCAGCCGCACGTAATCCTCGAGCGAGATCGGCGGCGTCACCCCGACGAGATCGGCGTTGAACACGCAGAGATAGTTTTCCCGATAGAGCACGCGCCGCTTGTGGTGGGTCTGGCCCTGCTCGAACACGCCGATGCCGAGATCGACCCGGCCGGTATCGAGATCCTCCAGGATGCGCAGCCGGTCGACGGTGTGCAGCACCAGTTTCACCCCCGGCGCCACCGCCTGCAGATGCGCCACGAGCTGCGGCATCAGCAGCACCTCGGTCGAATCCGGAATGCCGAGCGAGAAGGTGACGTCCGCCGTCGCCGGATCGAAGGCCCGGGGCGGCGCGACGATGGCCTCGATCTGCGCGAGCGCCTCCCGCACCGGCGCGACGAGTGCGAGCGAGCGCGGCGTCGGCCGCATGCCCTCCGGCGCCCGCGTCAGGATCTCGTCGTGGAAGACGACGCGCAGGCGGCCGAGGGCGTGGCTCATGGCCGACTGGCCGATCCCGACCCGCGCCGCCGCCCGCGTCACGCTGCGCTCGGTGAGCAACGCGTCGAGCGCGACGAGCAGGTTCAGGTCGAGCCTGGCGAGATGAATGTGATCGATACTCATTATGCACGCAATCTGTTTGATTAATTGATGCAGCGCAAACAGATTGTGCTCACGAAACGCGGCGAGCACGCCGCCACCGTGAGGATCAGACCATGTCGAACCGTATCACCCGCACCACCGCCGCCCTCGCCCTGGGCCTCGTTGCCCTCGCGACCCCCGCCTTCGCCGACGAGATCGTCGGCGCCAAGACGGTCGGCGCAATGACCTTCGAGACCCGCGGCGTCGCCACCAACGCCATGCAGGTCGGCCGCCAGGGCGGCTTCGCCACCGCCGGCACCGTCCGCTGGACGGCGACGCCCGCCGAGCAGACGGCGGCCGTCATCCACAATGCCGGTAGCGTCGGCGCCCTGACGCTCGAAACCCTCGGCCTCGCCACGAATGCCGGTGACGTGCGCAACCAGGGCGGCGCCCGGACCGCAGCCGCCGTCCGCTGGACCTCGGCACCGGCCGAATAACGACGAGGCGGGCGGAGGCACTCCTCCGTCCGCTTCGCAACGACTTCCTACCAACAAACCTCATCCTGAGGCGCTGCGAAGCTTCGCGTCCGCACCTCAGGATGAGGGGGGATGGGGTGGGATCGCCTGTCGGAAGCGGCCCCGCTCGCGGATGACATCGCACCGCAACGGCGATACCTCCGGGCGACGTCCATGCCGCGGGGAGACCAGCGATCCCGTCCCAAAGCCCCGCCATCGCGCATGGTGCGCGTCTCACGATCGATCTCGACGCAATCGTCGCCAATTGGCGCCGGCTCGGGGCCGTGGCGCCGAGCGTCGAATGCTCCGCCGTGGTGAAGGCCGACGCCTATGGCTGCGGCCTCGCCGCCGTCGCCCCGGCCCTGGCGCAGGCGGGCTGCCGCAGCTTCTTCGTCGCGCATCTCGAAGAAGGCATCGCCGCTCGGGCCTGCCTCCCGGATGCCGACATCTATGTCCTCAACGGCCTCGCGCCGGGAAGCGGGGCCATGTTCGCCGAGCATCGGCTGGTGCCGGTTCTCGGCTCGCACGAGGAACTGGCCGAATGGGCCGCCCTCTCCGAGAGCGCGCGTCCGGCGGCGCTCCACGTCGATACCGGCATGAACCGGCTAGGGCTCCGGGTGCCGGAGGCCGTCGCGCTCGCCGACGATCCACTCCTCACGCGGGCTGGAATCCGCTTGCTGATGAGCCACCTCGTCAGCGCCGAGAAGCCGGACGAGCCGGTCAATGGCCGCCAGATCGAGGCCTTCGCCGCTCTCCGCGAGGCGCTTCCGGGCATCCCAGCTTCGCTCGCCAATTCCTCCGGCATTTTCCTGGGTGCCGCGGCCCACCACGACATGCTCCGCCCCGGATACGCGCTCTTCGGCGGCAACCCGACGCCGTATAGCGCAGCCAATCCGATGCGCCCGGTGGTGCGGCTCGATTCGCCGATCCTGCAGATCCGTGAGGTCGAGGGCGGCGCCACCGCCGGCTATAACGGCCGCTGGCAGGCCCCCTCCCCCCGCCGCCTCGCGACGCTGTCCATCGGCTATGCCGACGGCTATCCGCGCTCGGCGAGCCAAACCGGCCACGCGCTGGTCGATGGCGTGGCCTGTCCCATCCTCGGCCTGATCTCGATGGACCTGATCATTCTCGACGTCACGGACGTGCCCGGCGCCCGCCGCGGCGCCATGGCGACGCTGATCGGCGACAGGCTCGACGTCGACACGGTCGGCCGCGCAGCTGGGACCATCGGCTACGAGATCCTGACGGGACTAGGTTCCCGTTATGTTCGCAGCTATACTGGCGGCTGACGTTTTTCGTTCGAGCGCGATCGTTTCGCAGCCCTGAGCTCATGGCAAAAATCCACCAGACCTTCGTCTGCCAGTCCTGCGGGGCGGTCTACAATCGCTGGCGTGGGCGCTGCGAGGCCTGCAACGGCTGGAACACGATCGTTGAGGAGACCGGTACGGCCGGCCCGGCCTCCGGCCCCGTCGCAACCCGTCCTTCGCGGGCACGGGGCCGCGTCTTCCCCCTCGAAGGCCTGACCGGTGAGGCCAAGGAGGCGCCGCGCACGCCCTCCGGCATCGCCGAGCTCGACCGAGTCACCGGCGGCGGCTTCGTGCGCGGCTCGGTGATCCTGATCGGCGGCGATCCCGGCATCGGCAAGTCGACCCTGCTCATGCAGGCGGGCGCCGCCATGGCCTTCCGCAAGGAGCGCGTCGTCTATATTTCGGGCGAGGAGGCGGTGGGCCAGGTACGCCTGCGTGCCGAGCGCCTCGGCCTCGCCGACCGCGAGGTCGAGCTCGCCGCCGAGACGAATGTCGAGGACATCGTCGAGACGCTCTCGCAGGGTCGCCCGCCGGCGCTTGCGATCATCGACTCGATCCAGACCATGTGGACCGAGACGGTGGAATCGGCACCCGGCACGGTGACTCAGGTGCGCTCCTCGGCGCAGGCCCTGATCCGCTTCGCCAAGACCACCGGCACGGCGGTCATCCTCGTCGGCCACGTCACCAAGGACGGTCAGATTGCCGGCCCGCGCGTCGTCGAGCACATGGTCGATGCGGTCGCCTCCTTCGAGGGCGACCAGGGCCATCACTTCCGCATCCTCCGCGCGGTCAAGAATCGCTTCGGACCCACCGACGAGATCGGCGTCTTCGAGATGACCGACGGCGGCCTCTCGGAAGTGCCGAACCCCTCCGCGCTGTTCCTCGCAGGACGCGACCACGCCGCGCCCGGCACAGCGGTCTTCGCCGGGATGGAGGGCACGCGCCCGCTCCTGGTCGAGATCCAGGCGCTTGTGGCGCCGTCTTCGCTCGGCATGCCGCGGCGCGCGGTGGTGGGTTGGGATCCGAACCGGCTCTCGATGGTGCTCGCAGTGCTCGAAGCCCATGGCGGCATCCGGCTCGGCGCGCACGATGTCTATCTCAACGTCGCCGGAGGCCTGCGCATCACGGAACCCGCCGCCGATCTCGCGGTGGCAGCGGCGCTCGTCTCCTCGATGTCGGGCGCGGCGCTGCCGGCCGAGACGGTCTATTTCGGCGAACTCGGCCTGTCAGGCGCAGTGCGGCCGGTCTCGCAGGCCGTGGCGAGGCTCAAGGAGGCGGAAAAGCTCGGCTTCTCGAAGGCGGTCATGCCTCAGGCCCGTAGCGATGTCGGCGAGCGTGGGATGCAGACGGAGGCGCTCCGCCACATCGCCGATCTCGTCGCGGGCATCACATCCGGCGCGCCGCGTGGCGGGCGGCGCAAGCCAGCGCGGGAATGGCCGAGTGATGATGACGTTTGAGAGAGGTCTCGGCTGATCAGGCTGGACGGCATTCCCCTGTCCCCGCGTGTTGGGAGAGGCGGAAGATCCGCACTGCCGGCAGTGATCTACAGGCTCACTGCCCGGCCGGCTTCTCCGGCTCGGCCTTCTTCGGCTGCGGCTCGGTGGTTGGCGCAGCGGCGAGGTCGGGTTGCAGCAGTGACAGGGTGATCGCCCGCGTCACGTGCTCGGCCATGCAGCGCAGGCCGAGATCGTTCAGGCGGAAGTGGCGGCCGAGCATGTGCGTCTCGGTGCCCTTGTCGGCGCTGGCGGAGAGGAAGCGCATCGCCTCGTAACGGCGCACCAGCGGGACACCCTGCGCCACCGCAACGTCCTGCACCTTGTGCACGAGGCCGTTATACGATTCGTCGTCGGCCACGCTCTGGGTGAAGAGCGGGTCGATCAGCACCACGTCGATATGGTGCGACTTGATCCACTCGACCGTGTCCTTGAGCGCGTCGGCGAACGCGTCGGCATCGACTCGCGCCAGCGCATCGTTGGTGCCGACCTGCCAGACCACGAGATCGGGCTCGACGTCGGCGACGATGGTGCGAAGCCGGTCGCCCGCGCCGCTGGCCACCTCGCCGGAAAGGCCGCGTGAGTCGATCTGGACGTCGACATTCGGCAGCGAGCGCTCGAGGGCGTTCTCGAGCCGCACAGGATAGGACGCCGAGGCACCGAGCCCCGAGGAGGACGACCCCACGGAGAGCACGCGCACCGGGCGCTTTTCCTTCAGGGCGTGCTTCACGGCGGCAAGACGGGCGAGCGTGTAGAGCTTGGAACCCGGTACACGGCATTCCGGCGAGAGGCTGAGATCAACGCCTTCGAGAGGCGCGGCGCCGGTCGCCGATGCAGGCGGATGTGGCGGGGAGACGACCGTCGCGGCCCCTTCCGCGAGAGCGGAGGCGGCGGAGACCGTGAGGCAGAGGCCGAGCGCGGCCGCACCTACGACACGGCAGGTGCGACGGCCGCCTTCTTTGGCTTGCGGGAACGCCATTCGACGAACCATGCAGTGAAACCCAGAGCGAACAGGCCGAAGCCTACGACCGAAACGTCGACGAATATACCACCACCGTACTGAAACCTCACGAACTGGGCGCCGAGGCTGATGAGCGACCCCATTGAGAACACCGCGAGGGAGTTCCGCCCGAGCCCCGCGAGGAAGCGTGCGATCGGCCCGATCCAGGGCGTGACCCAACGGTAGACCGCCTGGAACGCCAGGAGGACACCACAGAAATGGATCAGCCGCGCCGGCGACAGGTAGGTTTTGTCGAAGGTGAAAATAAGGCGTGGCTCCGGCACCATCAGCGGATCGGGCCGGATCTCGTAGACCGACAACACGATCCCGACGACGACGATGACGATGCCGAGCGGCATCGCCCGGAAGCACCAGACGCGGAAGCGCGGCCGCTCGCGGCTCCAGCCCTGCAGGCAATAGCCGAGCATGAGCAGGAGCTGCCAACAGAACGGATTGAAGAACCAGTCACCGTCACCGGGCCAGGACGGGAAATTCCACTCGAAGATCAGGCTCGCCGCGTAGAGGCAGAACGACAGGAACAGCGCGCCGGCGCGGCTGACCCGCGACATCAGCACGAAGACCGGAGCCACCGCGATCAGCACGACGTAGAGCGGCAGAATGTTGAAGTAGCCGAGCTGGTAGGTCAGCAGCACCAACCCGACCATCGACTGGATCGGGTCGGCGAAGAAGCCGCCGGCATTGTGCCATTCGAGGATCAGCGGGTTGTCGAGCAGCAGGGCCGTGCCTGCGATCATCGCGAGCGCCAGCACCATGATGATCACCTGCGCGCGGTAGACCTCGACCGTTCGCGACATCAACCGGAGAATCGAGGTTAGGGCAGACTCGGGCCGTCCTTCGCGATCGGTCGTGGCAATGCCGATCGACCAGCCGGCGAGGAACACGAACAGCTCGGCCGCATCGGAGATGCCGTATTGGGAATAGGTCCAGCGCTCGAAGGTGTTGCCGGGGATGTGGTTGACGAAGATCGTGATGAGGGCGAAGCCGCGCCAGAAATCGATCGCGTTCGGTCCACGCATCGGGCTCCCGACTCCGGCGAAGGTTGCATGAGGACGCTCACGGAAGAGCGCGGACGGACGTCACGAGACGAAGGCGCGTCGTGATACGGCCCTCGTCGCGTTCTGAAAAGCGGAACCGCCGAAACAGATCCGGTGCATCGAGGCGGCTTTTGTCACATGTTAAAATGTACCGTTGCCCAAAAGTGACTGTATTTTGCATACAAGCCCGCTAAACAGGCAGCGTCCGTTCCAGAGACCACGGACTACCTCAGCCAGCGCGTCCAACTCGGGCGCGCTGTTTGTTTTTTGGGCGGTCGTCATGCCGTCGCGCCCACTCGATGGGCAGCGTGCCAGGACTGGAGCGCGGCGAGCGTGACGATGCCGTCCGGCCAGGCTGCGCCGGCCAGATGCTGATGCGGCTGCCCCGGCTCACCGAGATCGGACACCGCCGAGAACGCGCCGTCGAGGCGATGGCTCTCCGTATACCGGCTGCGGGTAGCGAGCACCGCGAGGCCGGCATCGAGCGCCGAGCGGATGCCGGCCGCGGAATCCTCGAAGGCGATGCCCTCTGACGGAGCGATGCCGAGCCGCTCCACGGCGATGTCGAAGATGTCGGGCGCCGGCTTCTTGTGGGCCGCCTCGTCTCCCGCCGCGATCACGTCGAACGGGATGTCTCCCTCAGGAAAATTGATCGCGATCAGCCGGTCGAGATTCAGTCGCGTCGTCGTCGTCGCCACGGCGAGCCGGACGCCGGCGGCACGTGCCTCGGCAATCAGGCGACCGATACCGGGCCGAAGCGCGAGATGGCCGGTCTCGATCAGTTCGCCATAGATGCGGGTCTTGAGATGATGGATCTCGGGCATCCGCGCGGCGAGCGCACCGTTATCTTCGGGATGCGCTTGCGCAATATAATGCAGCAACCGCTCCTTGCCGCCCATGACCTTGAGCAGCTCGGCATAGACCTCCGGGCTCCACTGCCAGTCGAGGCCGAGCTGCGTGAAGGCGCGGTTGAACGCCTGCCGGTGCAGGTCCTCGGTCTCGGCCAGGGTGCCGTCGACGTCGAAGATCAGCCCCTTCAGCATCGCAGGCCGTCTCGACCCGTCTCGCCATTCGCGCCCTCGCGGATCGCCGCGATGTTGCGGGCGTAGGCCTCCGGTCCGCCGCCGAACACGCCCGACCCGGCAACGAACACGTTGGCACCGGCCCGGGCCGCCTCGGCGACGGTTGCCGGCGTGATGCCGCCGTCCACCTCGATGTCGATGGGGCGCCCGGCGATCATGGTGCGCACACGCGAGACCGTCTCCAGCGCCGAGGGCAGAAAGCTCTGGCCGCCGAAGCCGGGATTGACCGTCATGCAGACGACGAGGTCGACCATATCGAGCAGGGGCTCGACCATCGCGGCCGGCGTGCCGGGGTTCAGCGCGATGCCGGCGCGCTTGCCGAGCGCCCGGATCGTCTGCAGCGAGCGGTGGATGTGCGGACCGGCCTCGACATGCACGGAGATCGTGTCGGCACCGGCATCGGCGAAGGCGGCGAGATACGGATCGGCCGGAGAGATCATCAAGTGGACGTCGAAATGCTTCTTCGTGTGCGGGCGCAGGGCCTTCACCAGGGCGGGGCCGAAGGTGATGTTGGGGACGAAGTGCCCGTCCATCACGTCGAGATGGATCCAATCTCCGCCGGCCTCGTCGACGGCGCGAACCTCTTCACCGAGCCGGGAGAAGTCGGCCGACAGGATAGAGGGGGCGATGATGGTCATGGGGTCCTCGACGGCAACGCAGATGGCGCGCGGCCCGGCCCGCGGAAACGGGCCATGCAAAACTAAGGCGCGGGTTGCCGCCGATGTAGTAGTCTTTCGTCCGAGCGTGAATGCCGCGAGGCCGGCAATGTCATCCCAGCCGACGCTTGCGCTCGACGAGTTGCATGATCATCGGCGTCAGGATGAGCTGCATGGCGATGTCGAGCTTCGAGCCCGGGATCACGATGGAATTGGCCCGGCTCATGAACGAGTCGTGGATCATCGAGACGAGATACGAGAAGTCGATCCCGTGCGGGTCGCGGAAGCGGATCACCACCATCGATTCATCGGCGGTCGGAATCCAGCGGGCGATGAAGGGGTTCGAGGTGTCGACCATCGGTACCCGCTGGAAGTTGATGTCGGTCCAGGAGAATTGCGGGCAGATGGTCTGCACGTAGTCGGGCATCCGCCGCAGGATCACGTCGGTCACCGCTTCGGTGGAATAGCCGCGGATCGAGCGATCCCGGTGCAGCTTCTGGATCCATTCGAGATTGATGACCGGCACGACGCCGATCTTCAGGTCCGGATAGCGAGCAAGATCGATGGTATTGTCGACGACGCAGCCGTGCAGCCCCTCGTAGAACAGGAGGTCCGAGCCCGGCGAGAAGTCCTGCCACTCGGTGAACTTGCCCATCGGCACGCCGAGCCGGGCGGCATCGACCTCATCGTGCGCGTAGGAACGCGTGCGGCCCTCGCCGGACTCGCTGTATCGGCGGAACGTCTCCTCCAGCGCGGGCAGCAGGTTGGCGCGCGGCGCGAAGTGGCTGAGGTTCGGCTCCTCCGCCATCTTGGCGCGCATGGTGTCGCGGTCGAAGGCATGGAAGCCGTCGCCCTCGATATAAACCGCGCTCACATCCTCGCGTCGAAAGATCTGCTCGAAGGTGTTGCGCACGGAGGTCGTGCCGGCACCCGAGGAGCCCGTGACCGAGATGATGGGATGACGCGCCGACATCGTGACTGAGGCTTCCGGGAGGCCGTAGGGGCGCTCAGCTGCGCATCAGGCCGCGCTGGCCGAACAGAGGCGAGCGGCCGGCGGCGGGCTGACGGCCGTCGTAATATGCCTCAACGCTGGCGACTTCCTCTTTCGAGCCGAAGACTAGCGGCGAGCGCTCGTGTATCTTCTTGGCGACGACGTCGAGGATGCGGCCACGCCCGTCGGTCGCCGCGGCGCCGGCCTGCTCCATGACGAAGGCGATTGGCGCGGTCTCGTAGAGCAGGCGCAGGCGCCCCTGCTCGTAGCCCTTGCGGCTGTCGCCCGGGTACAGGAACACGCCGCCACGGATCAGCACGCGCTGGGCATCCGCCACCAGGGCCGCGGTCCAGCGCATGTTGAAGTTGCGATCGTGCGGGCCCTCTTCGCCGCGCATGCAATCCTCGATGAAGGAGCGCACCGGCGTATCCCAGTGACGGCCGTTCGAGGAGTTGATCGCGTATTCGTTGGCGCTGTCGACGACCTTGAGCCGGTCGTGGGTCAGCTTGAACACCTTGGCCGCCCGATCGAGGGTGAAGATGCGCGTGCCGTCGCCGAGCGTGACAACGAAGGTCGTGGCCGGCCCGTAGACCGTGAAGCCGGCAGCCGTCTGCGTCGTGCCGGGGGTCTTGAACGAGGCGTTCGGATCGTTCGGGTCCGACACCACGGGGCGGATGCCGAAGATCGTGCCGACCACCATGCCGACGGCGATGTTGGAGGAGCCGTCGAGCGGGTCGATCGCCACGGCGAGCGGCGCGCCGGGGTTGAGGACCATGACATCGTCGGCTTCTTCCGAGCAGACCTCGGCGACGGGCGCCGATTGCAGCGCCTCGGTGAAGCGCTTGTGGGCGATGACGTCGAGCGCCTTCTGCACGTCGCCGTCGCTGTTCGTCTCGCCCTGGGCGCCGAGATCGCCGGCGAGCGCGCCGCGCCCGCAGACTTCGCTGACGTCGATCGAGGCTGCGGCGAGCGCCAGCAGAGTCTTGGCGGTGTCGGCGAGGCTGGAATCACGCGCCACTTCTGCGTCGAGGTACTCGGAGAGCGTGGAGCCGATGGTGATCGCCATGTGCTGAACCCAAATTCCCATACGCGCGCCGAGCGCAGTCCCGCCGCCGGGCCGATTGGCCGGATGATATCCCGCCGCGGCTCGCCAGTACCAGATCCGGTGCACGAGGCCGCGAAATAATCTGACCAAACTTGTGGTGCCGCGCAAAAAAACTAAAAGCGGCCCATGCGCAACCTCTCGCTCAAGCAGTTGCAGGCCGTCGCGGCCGTCGCCCGGCTCGGGACGATGACGCGTGCGGCGCAGGAGCTCAACGTGACCTCCGCCGCGCTTTACGCGCGCATCCGCCAGTTGGAGGACGAGGCGGGCCTGCTGCTGTTCGATCGCACGCCGACCGGCCTCAAGCCGACCGATGCCGGCCGCGAGATGCTCTGGGCGATCAACAGCATCAACACGGTCCTGGAGACCTGCACGGAGCGGCTGCGCACGCTCAAGGGTGCCGGGGGCGGACGCGTGGCGCTCGGCGTCGTCTCCACCGCGAAGTATTTCGCGCCCGCCGTGATCGCGGGCTTCATGGAGTCGCATCCGCAGGTCGAGATCAACCTGACCGTGGGCAACCGCACCGGCACGGTCGACGCGCTGCGCAATTACGAGATCGATTTCGCGATCATGGGCCGGCCGCCGCGCGACTTCGCGATCGAAGCGGAAAAGTTCGGGCCGCACCCCCTCGTGCTGATCGCCGCCCCGGGCCATCCGCTCGCTGGCAAGACGGGCCTGACGCGCGAGGACATCGCCGACCAGTCTTTCCTCGTACGCGAGGAGGGCTCGGGCACGCGTGCCGTCTTCGAGGAATTCATGAACGGCGTGATGATCCGCCGCGCCCGCCTCGGGATCGATGCGGGGTCGAACGAGACCCTGAAACAGGCGGTGATGGCCGGGCTCGGCATCGCCCTGCTGTCCTCCCACACGGTATCCGCCGAGCTCGCCAGCAAGCGCCTCATCCTGCTCGACGTGCAGGGGCTGCCGATCCGGCGCGACTGGTACGTCGTGCGCCGCGCCGACAAGGTGCTCGGGCCGGCCTCGGACTCGTTCTGGCACTACCTCGTCCAGGAGGGCGAGGGCTTCCTGCCCGGGGTCGACGAAGCCCTCGCACCGACCGCGCCCGAGCGGGTCGAGCCGTGAGCGCGGCGGGCGTCGTCATCGTCGGCGCCGGCCAGGCCGGCCTGCAGACGGCCGCGAGCCTGCGCGAGGCCGGCTTCGCCGATCCGATCACCGTGGTCGGCGACGAAGAGGCGCTGCCCTACCAGCGCCCTCCCCTTTCGAAAGCCTATCTCGCGGGCAAGACCGACGCCGAGGGCCTGCTGCTGCGGCCGGCCTCGTATTTCGCCGAGCATCGCATCGCGCATCGCCGGGCACGTGCCACGCGCATCGATCGGGACGCCCGGACGCTCGGGCTCGATGACGGCGCGGTGCTCGCCTACGACCACCTCGCGCTCGCCACGGGCTCGCGCAACCGTGCCCTCCCAGTGCCTGGAGCCGATCTGCCCGGCGTCTACCAGCTCCGCTCGCTCGCCGATGCCGACCGGCTGCGCGAGGCGATCGCGGCAGCGGGCCGGGCCGTGGTGGTGGGTGCGGGTTTCATCGGGCTCGAATTCGCCGCCGTCTGCGCCGGACGCGGCCTCGCCGTCACGGTGATCGAGGCGGCCGAGCGCGTCATGGCGCGCGCGGTTTCGGAGGAGACCTCCGAGGCGTTCCGGGTCGCGCACGAGGCGATGGGCGTGACGTTCCGTCTGCAGGCCGGCGTCGTCGCGATCGAAGGCCATGGGGGCCGCGCCGCCGCGGTCGTCCTGGCAGACGGCGAGAGCATCCCGGCCGACCTCGTCCTCGTCGGCGTCGGCGTGGTGCCGAACCAAGAACTCGCCGAGCGCGCCGGGCTGGCGGTTCGGGACGGCATCGAGATCGACGCCTTCCTCGCGACCTCCGACCCGGCCATCTCGGCGATCGGCGATTGCGCCCGCTTCCCGACCCGGTTCGCGGCCGGGATGTCGCGCGGCGATCGGGTGCGGATCGAATCCGTGCAGAACGCGATCGATCAGGGCCGATGCCTCGCCGCCCGGCTAACCGGGCGCCCGAGCGCCTATGACGCGGTCCCGTGGTTCTGGAGCGATCAGGGCCGGCACAAGCTGCAGATCGCCGGCCTCGCCGAGACCGGAGACGGCAGCGTCGTCCGGGGTAGCGGAGACGCTTTCTCGGTGTTCCGCTTCCGTGACGGTCGACTCTGCGCCGTCGAGTCGATCAATCGGCCGGCCGAGCACATGGCAGCCCGCCGAATCCTCGCACTGGGCCGTGCGCTGACCCCGGCGCAGGCGGCCGAACTGGCCTTCGACCTGAAGGCTCTGGCGACCGCCGGCTGAATTCCATCAGCGGTCGTTTTCGGTGGTCAGGCTGTCGAGCCGCGTGCCCTCGTCGCCGCCGCGGCGCCCGAGCCGCACTCCGGCCGATCCGTCATCGGTGAAGATCACGCCGGCCGTCGAGAGCGCGCTGCGCAATGCCTCGACCTGCCCGGAGGAAGGATCGCTCCGCCGGCCTTCGAAATCGCGTACCATCGCCTCGCCGAGCCCGACCTTGGCCGCGAGATCGCCGGCCGACCAGTCGATCAGCGCGCGGCCTGCCCGGCATTGCTCCGGCGTCATCGTGTTGGGCGAGCGGCCGCTCGCCTCTCCCTCATCCGATCCGGACACTGGCGCACTCCCTGCCGACCCTCGAAACGCACCCGGAGCCGGCGACCGGCCCCGAGAGCCTCGACAACACGACGAGGCCCGGGATCGTTGCAACGGAGGGTGCATCGACGGGTGAACGGCCGCCCTCGACCATATTTGCGCTCGATTCCTATCGGATGCGCGGTGCGCTACGTGCCTCGGAAAGGTACGAGACGACTTTCCATCGACGCCGCAGCGCTGCGAACCAAGGGGGCTTCACCATGAAAAAGATTCTCGCCGTCGCGCTGACGGGCACGATCCTGGCGGTGACGCCGTCCTACGCCCAGATGGGCGGCGGCGGTGGTGTGCGGAACCTCGGTCAGGGCCAGCAACCGGAGAAGAAGCCGCAATACGTTCCCAGCGCCAAGGCGCAGGAGAAGGTCTTTCCGCTCGGCACCACTTGGACCGCCGTGAGCCTGAACGGCAAGGCCTTCGGCGGCAACGACCGGCCGAGCTTCATCATCGACACCCAGTACCGCGCCCGCGGCTACGGCGGCTGCAACACTTTCGCGGCGACAGCCTTCCCGCTCAAGGAGCAGCATCTGGCCGTCGGCCCGCTCGCGATCACCAAGAAGTCCTGCGACAAGGCGCTGGCGGCCAGCGAAACCGCCTTCCTGACGGCCCTGCGCACTTCGGGCGTCTGGGACATCGTCGGCTCCCAACTCGTGATCAAGAGCCAGGCCGGCGAGTTGCGCTTCGACCGCTCGCTGTGACGTCGCCGCCCTTCCGGGCGTTTTAAGTCTTCATTGACGACGATCCGCGGTCGCGGCCGCGGATTCAGGACTCCCTCAGATTGATCTCGTCATCCTGGCCCCATCGAGCCTGCCCGTCCTGGGCGGCTCAATGGAGCTCGGGACCGATGAGGATCGTGCAGGCAGGTCGGCAGTCGGTCGTCCGGGCTTCCGCGCGCGCGGCCACGGCCCGCTACGCCACGACCCGGGGCTTCGACGAGAACGCCGCCTTCCTCGCCCTCGGCGTGACTATCTTCGCCTCCTTCCTGCTCGTGTGCTGCGCCATCGTCCTGCGCGGCTGATCCTCGCCTGGCAGCAATCAATCGGCCGACAGGCGCCGAGGAAGTAAATTCTTCGTTTCCCAACATCAACGATATCGTTCTTCTCCCTTTGACCGCAATGCGGAGGAGATCAAGAAAAGATTTGCTTTAGAGGGGCTTAGGTCGATTGCCCCTGTCGCGGTGACGCGATATCCGGTCGCTCCGAGAAGCCCGGTGGAACATCGGCGTCGCCGGCCCATATTCGGCGGACGAGCATCCGAGGCTTCCAACCTTCTCGCCTTGGACGATCAGGAGACCCGTTGATGGCCGACGACACCACTGCAGCGCGCAAGCCGGGCCACGGCCGCATCTACGGCTCGATCACCGAGACCATCGGCAACACGCCCCTCGTGCGCCTCAACCGGCTGCCGAAGGAGCACGGCGTCGATGCCGAGATCCTGCTGAAGCTCGAATTCTTCAACCCGATCGCCAGCGTGAAGGATCGTATCGGCGTCAACATGATCGACGCGCTCGAAGCCTCGGGCCGCCTGAAGCCCGGCGGCACGCTGATCGAGCCGACCTCCGGCAATACCGGCATCGCGCTCGCCTTCGTCGCCGCCGCCCGCGGCTACCGCCTGATCCTGGTGATGCCCGAGACCATGTCGCTCGAGCGCCGCAAGATGCTCGCCTTCCTCGGCGCGCAGCTCGAACTGACCCCCGGCCCGCAGGGCATGAAGGGCGCCATCGCCCGGGCCGAGGAGTTGCACAAGGAGATCGACGGCTCGGTCATCCCGCAGCAATTCTCGAACCCGGCCAACCCGGAGATCCACCGCAAGACCACGGCAGAGGAGATCTGGAACGACACCAACGGCCAGCTCGATGCCTTCGTCGCGGGTGTCGGCACCGGCGGCACCGTGACCGGCGTCGGCCAGGTGCTCAAGCCGCGCCTGCCGAACCTCAAGGTCTTCGCCGTCGAGCCGACGGATTCCCCCGTGATCGCCGGCGGCCAGCCCGGCCCGCACAAGATCCAGGGCATCGGCGCCGGTTTCGTCCCGGACAACCTCGACCGCTCGATCCTCGACGGCGTGCTCGCCGTCACGAACCAGCAGGCGATCGATACCTCCCGTCAGCTCGCCAAGCTCGAAGGCATCCCCGGCGGCATCTCGACCGGCGGCAACGTCGCGGCGGCCCTAGAGCTGGCGAAGCGGCCGGAATTCAAGGGCAAGCGCATCGTCACCGTCGCCTGCTCCTTCGCCGAGCGCTACATCTCCTCGGTGCTGTTCGAAGGCATCGGCTAGCCCTCACGCGACGCGCCGGGAATCGATGTCCTCGGCGCGCGCGGCCTGACGGCATCATCGAAAAGCTGTGACCCCCGAGGGTCACGTCTGAGAGACCGGCGCCCGACTCGCGGCGATCCCGGCTGGATCGACCGGGGTTCGTGCGTCGTGTTCTCGAACGGCTATTTCCATCTGAAGGTCCTGAGCCGCCGGCCGTGGATCAGGGTCGCGCTGTTCTGCTTCGCTGCCGTCGTCGCGGCTCTGGCGGCTTCGGGGCTCGGACCATTCATCCCGTCGAGCATCGCCTCCTCCATCGGCTCGGAAGCCGTCGACCAGATCCTATCGATCCTGGCAACGAGCATGCTGCCGGTGGCGACGTTTTCGCTGTCGACCATGGTCCAGGCCTATGGCTCCGCGACCAGCAACGTCACGCCGCGCGCCGTGCCGCTCCTGCTGCAGGACACCCGCGCCCAGACGGCGCTGGCGAGCTTCATCGGCGCCTTCCTCTACAGCGTGGTCGGCCTGATCGCCCTGAAGACCGATTATTACGGCCAGCAGGGCCGCGTCGTCATGTTCGCCGTGACGCTCGTCGTGATGGTGCTCGTGGTGGCGACGCTGATCCGCTGGATCGATACGCTGTCCGAACTCGGACGGGTCGGCACGACGATCGATCTGATCGAAGCGGCGGCCGGCGACGCCCTCAAGCGCCGCGCCGAGATGCCCCATCTCGGCGGCCGTCCCTGGCAAGCCGCACCGGCCGGCTCCGAAAGCGTCACGTCCCGCGAGACCGGATACGTCCAGCACGTGGATACGCGCAGCCTCGATGCATGGGCCGAGAAGAAGGGCGTCGAGATACATCTCGCCGTCGTTCCCGGCAGCTTCGTCCATGGGGGCTGCTCGATCGCCGAAGTCACCGGCTCGCTCGACGAGGACGATCATGCGATCGTGCGCCGGGCCTTCGTCGTCGGCGATCGGCGCGTCTACGAGAACGATCCCCGCTTCGGCATCATCGCGCTGTCCGAAGTCGCCTCCCGTGCCCTGTCGCCGGCGGTGAACGATCCCGGCACGGCGATCGACGTGATCGGCACGCTGGTGCGCGTTCTGGAGATCTGGGCGACCCGCGACCGTTCGATTGCGGAAGAACCCGACTTTCCGCGCCTCTACGTCCAGGGATTGACGGTGGAAGACCTGTTCGAGGACGGCTTCACGCCGATCGCACGGGATGGCGCCGGCCTCGTCGAGGTCGGCATCCGCTTGCAGAAGGCCCTGGCAGCCCTCGGACGGATCGGAAGTCCGGACTTCGCGCCGACGGCCGAGCGGCATGCATCACTCGCCATCAAGCGCGCTCAGGCCAGCGGCATGATCTCGGAAGACGTCGAGGCGATAACGGCGGCCGCCGGGCGCTCGTAACCGTCGGCCGAAAGAAACCTCTCCGGCCGCGATCCGTTGAGAGGGAAGGCCTGGAGACGCCTCTCGGCGTCGCCGGGCATGGCATCCGCGGGGTCAGCGTGAGCAACACCACAACAAGCCACGATCGCAAGCATGGCGATCCGCATGACGGATCGCGATCCGGCGACGAGAAGCAGAAGAACGTGGCGCCGGACGCCGTCAAAGATCCCAATCAGAAGACCGAGGGCAAGCCGGGGCTTCCCTCGGATTCCGGCCAAGGCAGAGATGCCGACCCGGGCGGCGGTTAAGCCGCTTCCGCGACCACGCGGTTCCGGCCGTCGGCCTTGGCCCGGTAGAGGGCGTCGTCCGAGCGCTTGAGCATGTCCGACGCGCTGGTGTCGCTCGTATGCCGGGTCGCGACGCCGACGGAGACCGTGACGTTGATCAGGTTCGTCCCGCGCTGGATCGGGAACGGCAGGCACTGGACGCGATCGCGGATGCGCTCGCCGGCAGCCTGGGCATCGGCCAGCGTAGCGCCCGGCATCACGATCACCACCTCCTCGCCGCCGAAGCGAGCGACGACGTCGATGCCGCGGGTATGCTGGCGGACGCGATCGGCGAAGGCCTTCAGCACCTCGTCGCCGGCCTCGTGGCCGTAGGTGTCGTTGATCGACTTGAACCGGTCGATGTCGAGGATCAGGCAGGCGAGGCCGAGTGCCTGGGCGGTCGCCGCCCCGAAGAGCGGGCCGAGCTGGCGATCGAGGTAGCGGCGGTTGTGCAGGCCGGTCAGCTCGTCGGTCACGGCGAGTTCGATCGAGGCCTGCACGGCATCGCGCAGGGTCGCCGAGAAGCGCCGGCGGCGAACCTGGGTGCGGACCCGCGCGATCAGCTCGTTCCGGTCCACCGGACGCAGCAAGTAGTCGTGGACGCCGAAATCGAGCCCGCGGGTGAGGCGTGCCATGCCATGCGTCTCGCCGATCATGATCAACGCCATGTCGCGCGTGCGATCGAGGGAGCGGAGCTGGCTGCACAGCCGGAGCCCGTCGACGCCGTTGAGGTCGACGCTGATCAGCGCCAGATCGAAATCGCCCTCGGTCGCGCTGATCAGCGCACGCTGGGGATCGCTCTCGATGGTCACCGTATGGTGCTGGCGCAGGGCGGTGGCCATGCGGTCGGCGGCGCTCGGCCGATCCTCGACGAGCAGGATGCGCGCACCCTGGCCGGTCTCGGCGGCCGCGAGCGCGAAGGGATCACCGATGCCGAGTTCGCGCGAGGCCATCGCGCGGGTGCGCAGTTCGTCCTGCACCGCCTTGAGCCGCAGCAGGCTGCGCACCCGCGTGAACAGGGCGGTATCGTCGATGGGCTTGGTCAGGAAGTCGTCGGCTCCCGCATCGAGGCCGCGCAGCCGGTCGGACGGCTCGTCCAGCGCCGTGACGATCACCACGGGAAGATGCGCCGTCGCCGGGTCGGTCTTGAGCCGCCGGCAGACCTCGAACCCGTCCATGCCCGGCATCATCACGTCGAGCAGCACGATGTCGCACAAGCCCTTCGCGCAGATCGCGAGGGCTTCGGGGCCATTCATGGCGGTCACGACGTCGAAATACTCCATCGAGAGCTTCGTCTCGAGGAGCCTCAGGTTCGGCAACAGGTCGTCGACGATCAGGACACGGGCGGACATGTGGTCTCCTAGAGCCCCGTTTCCGACAGGCCCCGGCGGGGTCAGTCGTCTTCGCCGAGATATTTGCGCACGGTCGCGACGAACTTCGCCACCGAGATGGGCTTCGAGAGGTAGGCCTCGCAGCCGCCCTCGCGGATGCGCTCCTCGTCACCCTTCATGGCGAAGGCGGTGATGGCGATGACGGGGATGTGGCGAAGCTCCTCGTCATCCTTCAGCCATTTGGTCACTTCGAGCCCCGACACCTCCGGAAGCTGGATGTCCATCAGGATCAGGTCGGGCACGTGCTTGCGGGCGAGTTCGATCGCCTCGATGCCGTTGGCGGTCTTAAGGGTTGCGTAACCATGAGCTTCGAGAAGATCGTTGAAGAGCTTCATGTTCAGCTCGTTGTCTTCAACGATGAGAACGGTTTTCGTCATGGCCCCCAATTCTCCGGGCTCCCGCGACCTCGCCTTCGTCGCCCTATGCTCGTATTCCCCTTAAGTGATACTCGTTGATGAAACGCAAATTTGATCATGGAGATCAGGTTACCGAGTCTCTATCGCTCGACGTCCTGGTCTGGCTGGCCGGAGACGAGGAGCGTCTGTTCCCGTTCCTGCAGTTGAGCGGCCTGAACCCGGAAACGGTTCGGGAGAGCGCGCGCGATCCGGCCTTTCTCGGCGCCGTCCTCGACCATGTCATGGGCGATGAGACGCTCCTGCTCGCCTGTGCCGACGCTCTCGACGTGAAGCCCGAAAAAATCGCGACGGCCTGGCGGCGGATGCAGCCGCCGGATTTCGACCACGATCTCTGACAGACCGGCCTACTTGGCGAGTTCGCGCAGGCCGAGGCGGATCAGCGTCTTGGCCTCCGCACCCTCGGGAGCGCTCTTCAACACGGTGGCGATGGCGGCCGAGGCCTGGATCTGCGGATAGCCGAGATTGACTAGGGCCGAGATCGCATCCGCCACGGGCTGCGGCGCCGTGCGCTCCTCGACCGCGCCGGTCAGCGCGATCAACGCTGGATCGGCCGGCGAGAAGGCCGGAGCCTTGTCCTTCAGCTCTGCCGCGAGCCGCGCCGCGAGCCGCGGGCCGACTCCCGGCGCACGGGCGATCGCACCCTTGTCGCCGGTCGCGAGCGCGGTGGCGAGCGCGCCCGGTTCCAGGATCGACAGTACGGCGAGCGCGACCTTTGATCCGACGCCCTGCACGGTCTGCAGCAGTCGGAACCACTCGCGCTCGGCATCCGAGCGGAAGCCGTACAGCCGGATCATGTCCTCGCGCACATGCGTCTCGATGGCGAGGTCGGCCGGCTCTCCGGGCTTCGGCAGCCGCTGCAGGGTGCGTGCCGAGCAATGCACCACGTAGCCGACGCCCTGCACGTCGAGGATCACGAAATCCTCGCCGTAGGAATCCACGATACCCTTGAGCTTGCCGATCATGATGATTCCGTGCGGACCCGGTTCGGGCGCTGATGCGGGACTTGGTTCCCAGGTCCGCCTGCCATATCCGATACGCCGACGAAGCCCACAAGGTGAGCCCGACCTGTGCCCATGAAGCCGACCTTCGCCCTCGCCATCGTGGCGCTGCTCTCAGCCGCTCCCGCGCCAAGCCGGGCGGACGACGTGCCTGCCGGGACGAGCAAGGACCCGATGCAGGTGAAGCCCGGCAAGTATCGGCTCGATCCGGCGCACGGAAAAATCACCTGGTCGCTCAGCCATCTCGGTTATTCGACCTATTACGGCCAGATCACCGACATCGCGGCGGAAGCCACCCTCGATCCGCGGGAGCCGGCGAAGAGCACGTTGTCGGTCACGATCAACACCGCGAGCGTCAACGGGCTCAACGACAAGCTGAACGAGCACCTGAAGGCGCCGGACTTCTTCGACGTCCAGAAATTCCCGCAGGCCACGTACGTCAGCACCTCCGTCGAGCCGACCAGCCCAACCACGGCCCACGTCAACGGAGAGCTGACCATCAAGGGTGTCACGCGGATCGTCTCGTTCGATGCCACATTCAACCAGGCCGGCGTGAACCCGGTGGACAAGGTCTACTCGGTCGGCTTCGACGGCCGGGCGGTGATCCGCCGCTCCGATTTCGGCATCAGCGCTTTCCTGCCACTCCTCGGCGACGAGGTGCAGCTGCGGCTCGAGGGGGAATTCAAGGCGCAGCCGTAATCCGTTTGCGATCAGGAAACGTTCACGATATGTGCTGATGGTGGATGCGTCGCGGGTCTCCCGCCGCGCCGGAGGCACCATGACGTCGGACGTCCGCATCCTCGGCATCGATCCCGGCCTGCGCCGAACCGGCTGGGGCCTGATCGTCACAAAGGGGACCAAGCTCGCCTATCTCGCCTGCGGCGTCGTCACTTCCGACGGCGACCTGCCGCTGGCGCTGCGCCTGCGCGAGCTGCACGAGGGCATCACCCGTGTCGTCGGCGACCACACGCCCGACGAGGTCGCAGTGGAAGAGACCTTCGTGAACAAGGACGCACAGGCGACGCTCAAGCTCGGCCATGCCCGCGCCGTGGCGCTGCTCGTGCCGGCATTGGCCGGGCTTCCCGTCTCCGAATACGCCGCCAACCTCGTGAAGAAGACGGTCTGCGGATCGGGCCATGCCGAGAAGGTCCAGATCCAGGCGATGGTGCGGTTTCTGCTGCCGAAGGCGGAGTTCAAGGTCGCCGACGCCGCCGATGCGCTCGCCATCGCCATCACGCATGCGAACCACCGCGGCGCTCATTCGCTCAAGAGACTGCACGCGGTCGACGCCGCCCAGGGGCCGGGAGCGGCACGCATCGCCGCGGCGCTGGCCCGCCAAGCTTAGCGCTCGTTTCGCGGCCGGTTCCACCGATGTCGGACGCGCTTCCAAGCAGGCGCGCGAGCATCGGCGGAATCGCTGGCAAACTTTCGAAATAAATTTTGGGACCATTCTGGATCTCAGCCGTTAGCAGACCAGAACGAAGCCGGCGCGAGCCGGTCTTCTGCTCAATATGAGACCAGGAGTTCATTGAATGAAGCGCATTTTACTCGTTGCCGCTCTCGTCGCGAGCCCGCTTGCTTTCGCCGGCGCGGCCAATGCTCAAGGAACGATCCGCGGTGCAGAGCGCGGCGTCGAAGACGGTAATCGTGCTGCGGGACCGGTCGGCGGTGTCGTGGGAGGCGCGGTTGGTGCAGCGACGGGCACCGTCGGCGGCGTTCTCGGCGTCGATCCGGATCGCCGCGAAGAGCGCGTGGAGCGTCGTGACCGCCGCATGATGCGCGGCGAGCGTCCGGTGCGTCGTGAGCGCGATCTCGACGATTGATGATGTGATGTGACCCGCGCCAGCCCGGCAGCGTGTCACTCATTCGGCCCCGTCACCCTTGGTGGCGGGGCATTTTGCTGGTCTCTGCCATCAGACCGCGCTGATGCGCAGCAACACTTTGCCCCTCGCCTCGCGTCTCTTGAGAATGCCGAGAGCCTCTTCGTAATCGACGAGGGGCAAAACACCGTGGATCGTAGCCCGCAGCTGCCCCTCGGCCGCCCAGGCGAGCAACTGCTCCTGGTTGGCGCGGTGCGCATCGGGCTCGCGCTCCACAAAGGCGCCCCAGTGGACGCCCTGCACATCGACGCCCTTGAGCATGATGACGTTGAGCGGGAATTTCGGGATCTCGCCGGCCGCAAAACCGATGACGAGATAGCGTCCCTTCCAGCCGAGCGAGCGCAGGGCCGGCTCCGCCTGGTCGCCACCGACCGCGTCATAGATGACGTCGACGCCGCGATCCCCCGTCAGCCGGCGCAGTGCCTCGCGGATGTTGTCGGCGGCGTAGTCGACGAGTTCGTCGGCCCCGTGTTCGCGCGCCGTCTCCCGCTTCTCCGGTGACGAAGCGCAGGCGATCACCCGCGCGCCGAGAAGCTTTCCGAGTTCCACCGCCGCGAGCCCAACGCCGCCGGAGGCGCCGAGTACGACCAGCGTTTCGCCCGGCTGGATCCGCGCCCGGTCTCGAAGCGCATGCAGCGTCGTGCCGTAGGTGATCGTCAGCCCGGCCGCGGTCTCGTCGGCGAGGCCGTCCGGCACCCGCGTCAGGCGGCGTGTCGCGACGGCGACGCGCTCGCGGCAGGTACCGTGCGTAGCATGGACGATGACGCGATCGCCGACCGAAAACCCCTCGGCTCCCTCGCCGAGCGCTTCGATGATCCCGCTGGCTTCCCCGCCCGGCGAGAAGGGCAGCTCAGGCTTCACCTGGTAGCGGCCGGCGATGATCAGCGTGTCGGCGAAGTTGAGGGCGGCGATCGTGATCCGCACCAAGGCCTCGCCGGGGCCGGGCACCGAATCCGGCAGCTCTTCGATCGACAGATCCTCCGGCCCACCGAGCCGGGTGCACAACAGGGCTTTCATCGTCCGTCCGTTCGTGGGTTGGGGCGGTGCTCAAACCGTCATTGCGAGGCGAAGCCGAAGCAATCCAGGGCCAATGGGCTGACGTCAGTGCGTCGGCCCTGGATTGCTTCGCTGCGCTCGCAATGACGGGGAGGGTCTCCGTTCACGATCGCTCAGTCGCGCCGGGCGGCGACCATGTAGTTCACGGCGGTGTCGCGGCTGCGGCGCCAACCTCCCGTCAGCGGATCGAACATCACGCCGGCCGTGTCGAAGACCTGCAGGCCGCCGGCCTCGAGGTCGGCGGTCAGCTCGTCGGGCTTCACGAACTTGTCCCAGTCATGCGTGCCCTTGGGCAGCCAGTTCAGCACGTATTCCGCGCCGACGATGGCGAGCGCGAAAGAGCGCATCGTCCGGTTGAGGGTGGCGGCGAAGAGCAGGCCGCCCGGCTTCACGGCGGCGCAGCAGGTGGCGAGGAAGGCCGTGCGGTCGACCACGTGCTCCACCACCTCCATCGCGAGTACGATGTCGAAACGCTCGTCCCGTTCGACGAGGCTCTCGATGGTCGCGGGCCGATAATCCACCGTTACCCCCTCGGCCTCGGCATGGGCGCGGGCCACTGCGACGTTCTGCGCGGCCGGGTCGAGACCGGTCACGCGCGCGCCGAGCCGTGCCAGCGGCTCCGACAGCACCCCGCCACCGCAGCCGACATCGACGAGGCTCAGTCCATCGAGGGCGAAGGGCCGGTTCGGATCGCGCCCGAAATGCCGGCAGGCCTCGTCGCGGATATAGGCGAGGCGCACCGTGTTGAATCGATGCAGCACGCGCATCGGTCCGTCCGAATCCCACCACGTCGCGGCCTGCGCGTTGAACCGCGCCACCTCTTCCTGATCGACCGACGCAGCCATCACCCCGACACCTCACGCATGCTCAGCCGGCGAACGGGCTTCGCGGCCATCGCATTGACACCTTCGAGAGGCCCTTGTACCCGCCGGGCGCCTCCCCGGTACAGTCGCGATGGCTTTCCGCGCGACGGCGATGCTGCGGCGGGCCGCTCCCGACCGACGGTAGGAAACGGACAGAAGACGCGGACGCGATATGCCCCGTTTGGTGATGAAGTTCGGCGGCACCTCAGTCGCCAATGTGGACCGGATCCGCAACGTGGCCGCCCACGTGGCCCGCGAGGTCGCGGCCGGTTACGAGGTCGCGGTTGTCGTCTCGGCAATGTCCGGCAAGACCAACGAGCTGGTCGCCTGGGTCAAGGACGCCAACGACCTCTACGACGAGACCGAGTACGACGCCGTCGTCGCCTCGGGTGAGCTCATCACAGCGGGACTGCTCGCCATCGCGCTCCAAAAGACCGGCATCAAGGCCCGCTCCTGGCAGGGCTGGCAGATCCCGATCGAGACCTCGAACGCGCACGGCTCGGCCCGCATCGAAGCGATCGACCCCAAGAATCTCGATGCCGGCTTCGCGCGCGGCGAGGTCGCGGTGATCGCGGGCTTCCAGGGCGTTCACACCGAGACCGGCCGCGTCGCGACGCTCGGCCGCGGTGGCTCGGATACCAGTGCCGTCGCCATCGCCGCCGCAATCGGCGCCGAGCGCTGCGACATCTATACGGACGTCGACGGCGTCTACACCACCGACCCCCGTGTCGTGCCGAAGGCCCAGCGCATGGAGCGCGTGACCTTCGAGGAAATGCTGGAGATGGCATCCCTCGGCGCCAAGGTGCTGCAGGTCCGCTCCGTGGAGCTCGCCATGGTGCATCGCGTGCCGACGACGGTGCGCTCCTCCTTCGATCCTCCCGACGCGGCGCGTCCGGGCACCCTCATCTGCGACGAGGACGCTATCGTGGAACAGCAGATCATCACCGGGATCGCCTTCTCGAAGGACGAAGCCCAGGTCACGCTCCGCTCGGTCAAGGACAGCCCCGGCATCGCCGCGGCGATCTTCGGTCCGCTAGCGGACGCAAACATCAACGTCGACATGATCATCCAAACCGTGTCGGGCGATCAGTCCACGACGGACATGACCTTCACGGTCCCGGCAGCGGACTACCAGCGCTCCCGCGCCATCCTCGATGCGCAGCGCGAGCGCATCCAGTTCGGCCAGATCGAGGGCGCTACCGACGTGGTGAAGGTGTCGGCCATCGGCGTCGGCATGCGCTCGCATGCGGGCGTCGCGGCCAAGGCGTTCCGGGCCCTCGCGGAGAAGGGAATCAATATCCGCGCGATCACCACGTCGGAAATCAAGTTCTCCGTGTTGATCGACGCCGCCTACACGGAGCTTGCCGTTCGCACGCTCCACTCGCTATACGGCCTCGATCAGGCCTGACCGTACTCGCCGCATCGTGATGTGCCACTGTTTCGACAGTTGGCACGTTTGGTGGTTGCACCGGCTGAACACGGATTGACGACTCGATGCCCGCTGCGCCCGGAGGCCCGCGCCTGCTGCTGCGCCGGCTCCGCGAAGCGATGGCGGAACCGGTCAGCGCTCAAGCACGCCTCGACCGCATCGTCGTTCTGATCGCCGCGAACGTCATCGCCGAGGTCTGCTCGGTCTACGTCCTGCGCGACGACAACACGCTCGAACTGTTCGCCACCGAAGGCCTTAATCGCGATGCCGTCCACATCACGCGGCTTCGCGCCGATGAGGGCCTCGTCGGCCTGATCGCGAACCAAGCCGAGCCGCTCTCGCTCTCGGACGCCCAATCGCATCCGAACTTCTCGTATCGGCCAGAGACGGGCGAAGAGATCTACCACGCCTTCCTCGGCGTGCCGCTGCTCCGCGCCGGCAACACGCTCGGGGTGCTCGTCGTCCAGAACAAGACCTACCGCGTCTATTCCGACGAGGAGATCGAGGCGCTCCAGACCACCGCCATGGTGCTCTCGGAGATGATCGCCTCGGGCGAGTTGCAGGCGCTCGCCCCCGGAGCCGGAAGCGCCGCCCGCCGGCCGGTCAGCCAGCGCGGCGTGCCGCTCGCGGACGGGATCGGGCTCGGCCACGTGGTGCTGCACGAGCCGCGCATCATCGTGAAGCGCCTCATCGCCGAGAGCGTCGAACTCGAGGTCGAGCGCC
This sequence comes from Methylobacterium brachythecii, assembly GCF_014196345.1. GTDB lineage: Bacteria > Pseudomonadota > Alphaproteobacteria > Rhizobiales > Beijerinckiaceae > Methylobacterium > Methylobacterium brachythecii. The sequence goes on from NZ_JACIDN010000002.1 coordinate 105,140, forward strand.
TCGAGGCGGCGATCGAGGATGTCCGCTCGGCCATTGACGAGCTGGTCGAGCGCGGCGACGGCATCGGCTCGGGCGAATCCCGCGAGGTGCTGGAGACCGTGCGCATGTTCGCGCACGACAAGGGCTGGCTGCGCCGGATGCGCGAGGCCGTGCAATCCGGGCTCACGGCCGAGGCCGCGGTGGAGCGCGTCCAGTCGGATAACCGCGCGCGGATGCTGCGCCAGTCCGACCCCTATCTGCGCGACCGCCTGCACGACCTCGACGACCTCGCCAACCGCCTGCTGCGCCGCCTCGTCGGCCAGGAGGCGGGGAACGGCATCGCAGCGATGCCCGACAACGCGATCCTGGTCGCGCGATCCATGGGGCCAGCGGCGCTGCTCGACTACGAGCGGGCGAACCTGCGCGGCGTGGTGCTAGAGGAAGGCGGCCCGACGAGCCACATCGCCATCGTCGCCCGCGCGCTCGGCATCCCCGCGGTCGGCGAGATCGCCAACGCCACGGCCCTTTGCGACTCGGGCGACGCGATCATCGTCGACGGCGCCGCCGGCGAGATCCAGGTGCGGCCGACTCCCGAGATCGAGTCGGCCTATGCCGAGCAGGCGCGCCTGCGCGCCCGCCGGCAGGAACAGTACCGAGCGCTCCGCGACGTGCCGGCCTTGACCCGCGACAAGGTCAAGATCGGGCTCAACCTGAATGCCGGGCTGCTGATCGACCTCAGCCATCTCGGCGAGACCGGCGCGGAGGGCATCGGCCTGTTCCGCACCGAGCTGCAATTCATGGTCGCCCAGCGCATGCCGTCCGCCGCGGAGCAGCAACAGCTCTACGAAGCCGTCTTCGCGGCGACCGGCGACCTGCCGGTCACGATCCGCACCCTCGATATCGGCGGCGACAAGATCCTTCCCTACATGCCGGCCCTCGAAGAAGAGAACCCGGCGTTGGGCTGGCGCGCCATCCGCATCGGCCTCGACCGCCCTGCCCTGCTGCGTGTCCAGCTCCGCGCCCTCCTGAAGGCCGCGGCCGGCCGGCCGCTGAAGATCATGTTCCCGATGGTGGCGACGGTGGAGGAGTTCACCCGCGCCCGCGGCATCGTCGAGCGCGAGAAGGCGCATCTGCGCCGTCACGGCTACGTGCTGCCGAGCGACTGCAAGCTCGGTGTCATGGTCGAGGTGCCCTCGCTGCTGTTCCAGATCGACGAGATAGCCCGCGAAGCCGATTTCCTCTCGGTCGGCTCCAACGACCTGATGCAGTTCCTGTTCGCGGTCGATCGCGATAACCGCCGCGTCGCCGATCGTTTCGACCCGCTCTGCGGTGCCGCCCTGCGCGCCTTCCGGGTGATCGCGGACCGCGCCGAGGTGGTCGGCTGCCCCGTCACGGTCTGCGGCGAGATCGGCGGACGCCCGCTGGAGACCATGGCGCTGATCGGCCTCGGTTTCCGCAACTTCTCGATGTCGCCGGCCGCCATCGGTCCAGTGAAGGCCATGGTGCTGTCGATCGAAGCGGACGAAGTCCGTGCGTTGATCGATACCGAGCTCGCCAAGGCGACCGATGGCGCCTCGCTCCGCCCCGCTCTTGCCTCCTTCGCCAAGGCGCGAGGCATTCCGGTCTAAACCTGGGTTGGAATGACGTGCTGGCGCTCGCGCTCCGGGCAGCACTGGGCTAGGAAGCCCGCTTTCCGAGTGAGCCTCAACAAAACGTGACCCCGATCCCAGCCGAGCGCCTCGACGCCATTCTCGTGCGTCACGACATCATCACCGCACAGCTATCGGCCGAGAACACGCCTGCCGACAGTGTCGTGCAGCTCTCGCGCGAGCTGTCGGATCTCGACGGCGTCGTGGCGGCAATTCACGTCTACCGCGCTGCCCGCGAAAACCTCGCGGGGATCGAGGCGTTGATCGACGAGGGCGATGCCGAGATGCGCGCGCTCGCCGCGGAAGAGAAGCCGGATGCCGAGGAGGCACTCGAGGGGGCGCATCGCGCGCTGCAGCTCATCCTCCTGCCCAAGGATGCGGCCGACGAGAAGAGCGCCATCCTCGAAATTCGGGCCGGCACCGGCGGCGACGAAGCCGCGCTCTTCGCCGGCGACCTCTTCCGCATGTACGCGAAATACGCCGAGGCGAAGGGCTGGCGCGTCGAGGTGATTTCGCAGAGCGAGGGCACCATGGGCGGCTACCGCGAAATCTTCGCGGAGGTGAACGGTCGCGGCGTGTTCTCGCGGCTCAAGTTCGAGAGCGGCGCGCACCGCGTGCAGCGCGTGCCCGACACTGAGACGCAGGGGCGCATCCACACCTCCGCCGCCACCGTGGCCGTGCTCCCGGAGGCGGAGGAAGTCGATATCGTCATCAACGATGCCGACCTGAAGATCGATACGATGCGCTCGCAGGGTGCCGGCGGTCAGCACGTCAACAAAACGGAATCGGCGATCCGCGTGACGCACATGCCCTCGGGGATCGTGGTGTTCGTCCAGGAGGAGCGCTCGCAGCACAAGAACCGCGCTCGGGCGATGTCCCTGCTGCGGGCCAAGCTGTTCGATGCGGAGCGCACGGCGAAGGATTCGGCGCGCGCCGCCGACCGGAAGGCGCAGGTCGGGTCGGGCGACCGCTCGGAGCGCATCCGTACCTACAACTTCCCGCAGGCCCGGGTGACCGACCACCGCATCAACCTCACGCTCTACAAGCTCGAAGAGGTCATGGCCGGCACGGCCCTCGACGAGGTGATCGACGCCCTCGTGACCGAGCACCAGGCCGAGCTACTCGCCGCCGAGGGCATGGCGTGAGGGGCGCCCAAAGCCGTCATTGCGAGCGCAGCGAAGAAATCCAGGGCCAACGCGCCGACGTCGCGGGTGTGGCTCTGGATTGCTTCGTTGCGCTCGCAATGATGGGGTGAGCGGCGAACTCGCGGGCCATGGCAGTCGCCTTGGAGCCGAGCCTGTCCCGGGCCGAGGCCCGACTGCGGATCGCGGCGGCGTTGGAGCGAGCCGGGATCGCCGAGGCGCGCGGCGATGCCCGCTTCCTTCTGCTCCAGCTCCTCGGTCTGACACAGACCGATCTAGCGCTGCGCGGCAACGAGCCGATCGGCCCGGCCGGAGCCGAAGCCCTGGCCGATGCGCTTCGGCAGCGCCTCACGGGCGTGCCCGTGGCGCGCATTCTCGGCGAATGGGAGTTTCGCGGCCTAACCTTCGCGCTCTCACCCGAGACACTGGTGCCCCGGCCCGACACCGAGACCCTGGTCGAGACCGCGCTCCACCTCGTTCGGAACCCCGCGCCGAGAATCCTCGATCTCGGCACCGGCTCGGGCTGCATCCTGGTTGCGCTGCTCGACGTCTTACCCGGCGCCCGCGGCATCGGACTGGACCGATCGGCGGACGCGCTCTCGACGGCTCGCGGCAATGCCATCCGCAACGGCGTCGGCAACCGCAGCGCATTCGTGCAGGGCGATTGGTGCGCAGCTGTTGGCGGCCCCTTCGATCTGATCGTCTCCAACCCTCCTTACATCGCGAGCGGCGTCATCCCGACGCTGGTCGAGGAGGTGCGCGAGCACGACCCCATAGCGGCGCTCGATGGCGGGCAAGATGGGCTCGACGCCTATCGGGCGATCATCCGTGCCGTCACCGAACGGCCGGCCCTCCTCGCGGCAGGCGGCGCCTTGGCCTTCGAGATCGGCTACGACCAAGCCGAGCCCGTCTCGGATCTGGGGCGGCAGGTGGGCCTGACTGTCGAGGCCATCACGCGCGATCTCGCGGGCCATCCGAGGGTCGTCACGCTTCGGCCATCCTTCGGTGTGACACCTACCGACAACAAAGTCGTTCAATAATTGCAACGACATGAAAAAGTGCTTGTTGCGGAGGCCGTCAGCCACTACGTTCGGGCTGTAGATCGTGGACGGCCCAGAAGATGGGTCACGGTAGGATCGAGATCGATCAGCACCGTCTCCGGTTCGGACGATCGCCCCACCATCGCGCGAACGCACACCCGGCATCACTGCCAAGGCTGCCGCCAAGCGTGATGGACTTGAACCTGACAGTCGAAGGTCATTCCGAGGGCACGCCCGAAGGCGAGCGCGGGGACCGGACGAGACGACGGCACGCACGACGTGAAAGATCACGGATCGACCGGCGACACATCCCGCGGCGAGCATTGGGCTCGGTGGCGGAGCGTCCGGGCAAGCCGCTGATCGACCCTGTCAGAGATCATTTCTGTTACGAGCGAAAGGTCAATCGAGGCCGATGAGACCAAACCAGAACAGACGGATGCGCGGTCGCAACCGGCCGAAGGGTCCCAATCCTTTGACCCGGTCGTACGAGTCCAACGGCCCCGACGTCAAAATCCGCGGCACCGCGCAGCACATTGCCGACAAGTACGCCCAGCTCGCGCGTGACGCGCTAGCGAGCGGCGACCCCGTCGCTGCGGAAAACTACTTCCAGCACGGCGAGCATTATTTCCGCATCATCACCGGTGCCCAGGAGCCGAACCGGCCTCAGGCGAGCCAGGGCTACGCCCGCAACGGCTTCGACGACGAGGACGAGGGCGACGAGGACGTGCAGGGCCAGAACGGCGCCGACCAGGGCCGTCAGGGCTATGGCGCCGACGAGTACGGCGATCCCGGCCAGCAGCCCCAGCCCTACGAGCGCCAGGATTACGAGCCGCGTCAGCAGCACCGCGGCAGCGATCGCCAGGATCGCGGCCAGGATCGCAACGATCGCCCGCAGCGCTTCCAGAACCGCAACGATCGGAATGATCGTCCGCAGCGCTTCGACAACAATCGCCAGGACTACAATCGCGGCGACTACCGCCAGGAACAGCCCCGGCAGGAGCAGCCGCGCCAGGATTACGGCCGGAACGACCAGGGCCGTCCCGAGCAGGGTCGCCAGGATTACGGTCGTCAGGAGTATACCCGGCAGGACGCGCCGCGGAACGACCAGTTCAACCAGGATCAACCGCGCTACGAGAACGGCCGCGGCAACTACAACCGCCAGGACGGCGGCCGCCCCGAACGCAATCGCCAAGATGCGGGGCGCCAGGATGCAGGGCGCCAGGACGGACGTCAGGACGCGCCGCGTCAGGAGCAGAGCCGCGACGAGGCTCCGCCGCCCCGGAACGAGTCGCCGCGCCGCGAGCGTCACCGCGACGAAAGCCATCGCCCGGCCGCAGACGAGACGTCGGCTCTGCCCGCGTTCCTGATGACGGCGACGCGCAACCCTGCACCGGCTCCCGAGCCGACGGCCGAACCGACACGCTCTGCGCCGGAGCCCGTCGCGGCACCCCAGCACGAGGCGGTCTCGGATGAGGCGGCTCCCGCGCCGAAGCCCCGTCGCCGCCGGACGCGTTACAAGGCCGGCGAAGAGGGCGCAGCGCCCGAGAAGCCCGAAGTGGCCGACGCAGGCGAGTGATCGCCAACTCCCGACCGATGACAAAAGAGCCGCCCTCGCTGGGCGGCTCTTTTCGTTTCGGGCAATGCGGGCCGCGCGACTACGAGAGGTAGTTCACCAGCGAGAGCTTCGAGAGCATAGAGGTGACCTGGTAGCTGGCCTGGAGCTGGGTCTGCAGCGTCATGAGCTTGGCCGCCACCTCCTCGGTCGAGACCTGCTCGACGCCTTGGATCGAATCCAGCAGCGTGTTCTTGGTCGATTGCGCCTGCGTCTTGGCGTCGGCCATGGTGCTCGACGCGATCCCGAACTCGCCCACCATGTCGGCGACGCTGGTCTTGGTGTCGCCCGGCTCCACCAGCCCCTGTACCCGGCTGGCCGTCGCCTGGTAGCGTGCCGCGTCCTGCGTCCCCGTCGCATCCGTGAAGCTGTCAGCGGCAAGCACCGCGAAGCCGGCGAGCGTATCGCGCAAGGGCTGCTCGTTCGCCCTCGCGCCGATGGCGACGGTGCGGTCGGCACCGATCTGAACGCTGGTCGTGGCACGCGGATCGGTGGCCGCGTCGTCGCCCGTGTACCAGATCACCGTGCTCTTGCTGGCGGTCTCCGCATAGCCGTTGCCGTCCGCGGAGACGCGGCGCGGAGCGAGGCCGGCCGAGGATGAGCCGTCGAAGAAATTGTCGGCGGCGCGCACGGCGGAACTCGCCGAGAGCGCCGTCTTGCCAGTCTGTTGAAGCGCATTCGACAGCGCGGCCGAGACGTTTGCGGCGGTCTGTGCGGGCGTCGCACCGATGGTGAAGCTGCTCGTCGAGGTCGGGTCCGCCGTTGCGGCGGCAGTGAGGGTGATGCTTTGGGTCGTGCCGTCGCGCAGGCCTACCGTCAGAGTGATCGTATCACCGGCAGCCGGAGTGCCTGCCGAGAGCTGCAGCGAAGCGGGGCTGCCACCTGAGAAGGCGGCCGACACGCCGGGCGGGCTGGCGCTCTGCACGCTGGCGATCGATGCGCCGCCGAGAAGCGTCTTCAGGTTCGCGGCCGTGTCGGCCGGGGTCGCACCGATGGCGAAGCTGTCCGTCGAACCGGCCGCGACGCTGCTTCTCGCCGTCAGGTCGAGGATCTTCTGGCTTCCATCGGGCTGCAGCACGGCCACGCGCACGCGGTCGCCATCGCTCGGTTGACTGGCAAAGGACAGGTCGACCGCCGCCGCGGTGCCGGGGGTGAGGTTTGCCGCGATGCCGCTGGTGTTCGAGCTCGTGGCGGAGAGCAGCGAGAAACCGAAATTCGCCCGCGCCTCGGCGTTGGCATCTTCGGTGAGGCTCACCGTCGTGCCGCTCTGCGTCTGGGTCAGCCGGCCATTGTTGCCGGGGCCGAGGTCCGCTTTCCGCTGTTCGGCGATCAGATCCTTCAGGCCTGCAAGCCCGGAAAGGGAGTCGCCATTCAACATGAGGTCCGACGACACCACCGGCGGCTTGTCGGTCGTGCGTCCGCCGAAGATGTATTTGCCGGCCGCACTCTGGTTGAGCGCGTCGATCGCGCCGTCGAGACCCGACTTGGCCAGCGCCACGCTGGTGGTGATGCCGGTGCTGGTGCTCGACTGCAGATTGGTAGTCAGGCTGGTGCCCAGGGTGTCGGCGAGCTTCTTGACCTGCGTCAGGCTGGTCGCGGCCAGGTTCACCTGCGTCGACCCGCCGTTGATCGAGGCGACGTAACCGTCGAGCGCGCTGATCGTGGCATGCGCGCTGAGGCTGGCCGTGCGGGCCGAGCCGAGGCCCCCATAGGTGTCGGCGACCCGGCCGGTGGAGAGCTGGTTCGTCAGCCCGTCGAGGCGGCTCTTGAGCGTGAGCAGGCTGGCGGCGGTGCGGTCGGCGGCGTAGCTGCCGGCTGCGAAGGAGTTGATCGTCGTCATGGCGCGCCCCGTCAGATGCGCAGCAGCGCGTCGAGCATGTCGCGGGCGGCGGTGAGCACGCGCGCGTTGGCGGTGTAGGCGGTCTGAAGCTCGATGAGCTTCGACATCTCCTCGTCGATGTTCACGCCGGACTGGCTCGAGAACCGGCCCTGTGCCGTGGCGAGCGCGATGCCCTGGCCCTCGTCGAGATCCTGGGCGGAGGCCGCCGCCGCGCCCTGGGAGGCGATGACCGAACGGGCGAACCCGCTCACACTCGACGTCGTAGGCGCGTTGACGCCGCCGATTCCGCTCGCCGCCGAGAAGGTCCGCTGCGTGGTGTTCAGTGCGTTGTAGAGCGCCTGCGGCCGCGAGGAATCGCTGACCTCGGTGGAGGTCTGCGTCACCAGCATCGCGGTGTTGGTGACGACGGCCGGGTTGACGGCGATCCGCTGCGCGAAGCCGGTGAGTTGCGATCCGCCGTCGAACGAGCCGGTATAGAGCCCGTTCTTGTTGCCGGAATCGACGAAGAGCGCGAGCTGCGTGCCGGTGCCCTTGTCGGTCGGCGAGGCCGGCTGGGTCACGCTGGCATTGGCCGCGAGCAGGGTCGGTGTGCCGTTCGAGAGGATGCGCACCGTGCCCGAGGGTCCGCTCGCGCTCACGTCGTAGCTCGAACCGAGCTTGGCTGAGATCGCGGAGGCGATGTCGGAGGCACTGGGCGTCGCGGGCGGCGCCGGGATGGTGAACGGAACGACCGTCGCGTTGGGGTCGTCCGTCAGGGACGCATCGGGACTGGCCGGCGGCGTCGTGTAGGACGGCATCAGGATCAGGTTGCGCGTCCCCGAGCCGTCCTTAACGGTCAGGGTGATCGCATTGCCCGCCTTGAGATTCGACAGGTCGATGTCGAAGCCGGACTTTCCGCCCGCGGTCACGGCCGTGCCGACCGCCTGATTGTCCGACATCGAGCGCGACAGGCCGGCGGCGAGGTCGTCGAGCTGGCGCTGCGCCTGCGGCAGCACCGTGTCGCGCATCTCAAGCTCGGCCGCGATCGAGCCGGACCGAATCGCTCCGGCCGCGACGAGGTCGATCGTGGCGCCGCCGGGCGTCTTCGCCGTGATCGTGCCGACGCCGCGCTTCGAGGGATCGGTCGAGTACTGCGAGTCCGGCGAGAGCGTGCCGCGGGAATCGAAGGACAGGACGGTCGGATTGCCGCGGTCGACGAGGGTGACGCCCGTCGTGGTGATCAGCGAGACGGTGCCGTCGGATTGCGGGACGCTCTGAACGTCCATCAGCGCGGAGAGCGAGTTGACCGCCTGGTCGCGCTGGTCGAGCAGGTCGGCCTTGTTGGCGCCGTCGCTCGCCTGCGACACACGGGTGTTGAGGTCGGCGATCGACTTCAGCAGCCGGTTCGCCTGCGTGGTGTCCTGCGAGAGCTGCGACTCCATCGCGCTGCGCAGATCCTGCACGCTTCCCGCGATCCCACCGATCTGGGAGGCGAGGCTCGATGCGCTCGTCACCACGGCCGAGCGGGCCGCGGCCGAGGTCGGATCGGAGGCCAGGGTCTGCAGGGCCGAGGAGAAGCCGTTGACCAGGCCATCGAGCGAGGTCGAGGAGCCGGGGGTGCCGTAGAGCTTGTCGATCTGCGAGAGAACGCTCGACAGCACCGTCGTGTAACCGGCGCCGGAGGTCTCAAGCCGGAGTTGCTTCAGCGCGGCCGCGTCGAGGCTCCGGTTGATCGTGCCGCTCGCCACGCCGGAATTGCCCGGTCCCGTCGTGACGGGATCGAGCGTACGGCGGACGTAGCCCACCGTGCCGGCATTGGCGATGTTCTGGGAAACGATCCCGAGCTGCGCCTGCGTCAGCTTGAGACCGGCCGTCGACGTGTTCAGGGCATTGAGGGACACCTGACACCTCCTCTCGAACGGGCTGCGACGCGCCCGGCAGATCGTTTCGTTTCGGAGCGCGTCATCAGACCGATGCCAATCTCAGCCTCGTTCAGCGGATGATGTTGATCAGATCGGACATCATCGTCTGGGCGGTCGAGATGACGCGCGTATTCGCAGAATAGGCCTGTTGCGTTACGATCATCTTAGAGAACTCGCCGGCAATGTCGGTATTGGATTGCTCGACGTTGCCTCCGACGATGGTCGTGCCTTTGAGGCCGGTGATCGGCACACCCGAGTCCTGCGTCTGCTGGTAGTTCCCCAGGGAATCCGGCTTGAGCCCGTCGTCGTTGGTGAAGTGGACGACGTTGATGGTGGCGAGCGTCAGGGAGGCACCGTTCGAATAGGTGCCGGTGATCTTGCCGTCGTCGGAGACGTCCACCGAGTTCAGTGTGCCGGACGAATAACCGTTCTGCTGGAGGGCGTTCGTCGTGGCGCCGCCGGTGCTCGACGCATATTCGGTGAGCCCACCGGCGCCGTAGTCGAGGGTGACGTTACCGACCGTCGCGCCGTCGACGGTGAGGTTCGGGATGGTGATCGACGTCGTCGACGGTGAGGTGAGCTGACCGCTCGCATTGAAGCTGAAGGCCTGCCCGACATTGGTCCAGCCGGTATTGTTGCCCGTCGTGGACGTGCCGCTGGCATAGAACAAGTTCCAGGTGTCGGTGGTCGGCGGAGTCGCCGAAGCGTCGGCATTCGTAACCTTGGCCCAGCGCGTCGTGACCGCAACGGGCGATCCGGCGGCGGTATAGGCCGTCAGCTGCGGTCCCTGGATGCTGTTGTCGACGAAGCTCTGTGCGTTAGCGGACGACACCGTCGCCGTTCCGGTGCCGCTGGTGATGCGGGGGTCGGATCCGTCGGCGAAGGGTCCGAGCAACTCGGAGCCGGCGGTCGTCGTCGTCTTGGCGGTGGCCGGCGTCTTCGGCAGGTTCGCCGAATACGTGATCGTGGTCGTCGCCTTGGCCGGCAGCACGGTGTTCGAGATCTTGATCGGTCCGTTGGAGGTCGACTGCCCCGTCACCGGATCGAGCATGGTGCCCGTGAGGTAGGAGCCGGCCCCGTTCGCGAGGTAGCCGTCCTTGTCCGGCGCGAAGTCACCGCGGCGCGTGTAGAGGTTGCTGGCCGAGAAGGTTGTGTTGCCGCTCGCATCCGAGGTCTTCTTCTGGACGACGAAGAAGCCCTGACCGTTCAGCGCCATGTTGGTAGCGACGCCGGTCGAGGACAGATTCCCCTGGATGGTATTGGTGAGCTGCGAATAGGCCGCCACGCTGCCGGCGACCTCGCGGCGCGCCGTCTGTTCGGCGATCAGGTCGACGAAACTCGTATCGATGCGCTTGTAGCCCGTCGTCTGCGAGTTCGCGATGTTCCCGGAGATGTTGTCGAGGGCGTAAGACTGAGCCTTCAGTCCCGAGACCGCCGTCTGCATCGCGGTAAAAACGTCCATGGCCGGTACTCCTCCTGCCGCCTGGGCGGCTCCGCCCTCGCAACGGCCGGCGCAACGCTCATGCCAGGCCTAAGTACTTGATATTGCTTGGCGTGCCCGGCCGGCACGCGGCAGATTTCGGCACCGTGCGCGATAGTCCCGGCAAGTGTTGCCGAGTGCTTTCGTCGTTTACGCGACGTTATCGGCAAGCCCGCTAGGGTGCGGCTCCTGCGCTCGAAATGCGGGATCGGAATGAGTCTATGCGGCCTGCCAAGCGGACCAGCCTCGTCAACTTGATCTACTTCTCGCGGCTGAACCTCGCGGCCGACGCGCCCTCACGTGCGCGCCAGATCAGCGAGATCACCAAACATGCGCAGAAGAAGAACGAGTTCTCGGTGATCACGAGCTTCCTGATCGTGGAGGGCAGCTTCGCCGTCCAAATCATCGAGGGCGAGCGGATGTCCGTAAACGAGACGTTCCAGCGGATCGCGGCCGACACGCGCCATCGCGACGTCAAGATCGTCGAGTGGCGGGAGATCAACAAGCGCGCCTTCGTCACGTCCTTCACCACGGGCGTGCGCAGCGGAACCACCGAGATCCATTTCAACAAGGCCGGATTGTTGCCCATGCTCCAGCGCGGAACGCCCAAGAGCAGCACGATCCACAATCTCGCCACCACGCTCCAGCAAGACACGATGTCGAAGCAGGGCATCGATCATCTCTTCGTCTGATATCGTCATGCCGGACACTGCCGAGAGCGCAATGAGCGACGTCCCCGCCATCCTGATCGTCGACGATCAGCCGAAGCTACTTCGGCTGGTGATCGAACTGCTGACCCGGCTGGGCTTTCCGGAGGTCGAGGGCGTGTCGGATGCCTTCGAGGCGCTCGAGCGCATGCGCGCCCGTAAATACGCCCTGGTGATCTGCGACCTGAACCTCGAGCCGATGGACGGGCTGACCTTGCTGCGCGAGGTCCGCGCGGACAACGCGCTGATGAACACGCCCTTCATCCTGACCGAGGCGACCTTCGACTTCGAAGATGTGAATGTCGCCCACCTCGCCGGCGCCGACGCCTTCCTGCTGAAGCCCTTCGACATCGCGCTCTTGAAGACCAAGCTGAAGCAGGTCCTCAACCGTAAGCCGCGCCGTCGTGAGGCCCCGCTGCCGATGGAATCGACGCTCAGCCAGGAATTCCCGCTGCTCGGCAAGATTTGAGCGACGAACACGGGCTGATCCTCAGCCTGCCGTCGAGGCTGGAACCGCACGGCTTCGGCAGCGGCCGCCCCGTGGTGGTTGTCACCCCGTCGGAGTGAGCAAACCGTGACACGCTTCGTCGCCCTTCTGCGCGCCGTGAACGTCGGCGGCACGGGCAAGCTCGCCATGGCGGATCTCGCGCGGTTCTGCGAGGAGGCGGGCCTCGAGGAGGTCCGCACTTACATCGCCAGCGGCAACGTCGTCTTCTCTAGCGACAAGAGCGCGGCGGAGGTCAAACTCGCGCTCGAAGAGCGTCTGCTGAGCCATTTCGGCAAGCGCGTCGGCGTCGTCGTGCGGGACGCGGCCGAGATGGCCGAGGTGCTCGCGCGAAATCCCTTCCCGGATCATCCGGCCAGCCGCGTCATCGCGATCTTCCTCGACGAGGCGACCCACCCCGATATGCTGTCTCGCGTTTCCGGGCTGGCCGACGAGGAGATCCGCCTTGGCCGGCGTGAGATCTACGTGCGCTACTTGATCGCCGGCATGGGGCAATCGAAGCTCCGCATCCCGGCAGCGGCAAATGGCACGGCGCGGAACATGAACACGGTCGCCAAGCTCGCAGCCATGGCCACCGAGTAATCTGTCCGTCACGAGCCACTTCGTCAGATCAAACCACAAACGAAAAAGGCGGATCCTTTCGGACCCGCCCTTCGCAACTCGATTTCGAAAGATCAGCGCTTCGAGAACTGGAAGCTACGGCGAGCCTTCTTGCGGCCGTACTTCTTACGCTCGACGACGCGCGGATCGCGGGTCAGGAAGCCTTCGCGCTTGAGCGGCGAGCGCAGCTCGGGCTCGTAGTAGGTGAGCGCCTTCGAGAGGCCGTGGCGCACGGCGCCGGCCTGACCGGAGAGACCACCACCCTTCACCGTGACGGTGATGTCGTACTGGTCGACGCGGCTGACGATCTCGAGCGGCTGGCGCAGGATCATGCGCAGCACCGGGCGAGCGAAGTAGGACTCGATGGTGCGGCCGTTGACGACCACGGTGCCGTTGCCGGGCTTGATCCAGACGCGGGCGACCGCGTCCTTGCGCTTGCCGGTGGCGTAGGCGCGACCCTGCTTGTCGATCTTCTGGACGTGGACCGGAGCCTGCTGCTCGGGGTTCGTCGTGTCGGTGTTCGACCGGTTGAGGTCGGAGAGGGACTGAAGCGTCGCCATGATCAAGCGCTCACGTTCTTGCGGTTGAGGGCGCCGACGTCGAGCGCCTGCGGCTGCTGGGCTTCGTGGGGATGCTCGGCGCCCTTGTAGACGCGCAGGTTGCCCATGATCTGGCGGAAGAGCGGGCCACGCGGCAGCATGCGCTCCACGGCCTTCTCGACAACACGCTCGGGGAAGCGACCCTCGAGGATGTACTTGGCCGAGCGCTCCTTGATGCCACCCGGATAGCCGGTGTGGTGGTAGTAGTTCTTCTGCACGTATTTGCGGCCGGTGAACTTCACCTTCTCCGCGTTGATGACGATGACGTTGTCGCCGCAATCGACGTGAGGGGTATAGGCAGGCTTGTGCTTGCCGCGCAGACGCATGGCGACGATCGAGGCCAGACGGCCGACGACGAGGCCCTCCGCATCGATCACGAGCCACTTCTTGTCGACGTCGGCGGGCTTCAGCGAGGTGGTCTTCATGGCTGATCCGTACCGGGTTTCGGAATAAAAGGCGCCGCCGCGTCGGAGAGACGCAGCGGCGTTCGGGCGGTCCATACGGGCCGAATCGCAGCACGTCAAGTTCGCTCCGACGCTTTTTCAACTAACGCCATAATATCAGTGATTTAGCAATTACGGTATCATAGTACCCCATTGTCATACGCGTCCTTTGAAAGGTGCGATGTGCGCGCCGATTGGGCAAAACGCCAAGCTCTTGTGCAGTATTGAGAACGCTTCCAGGTCGCGCCAGCGTATCTCCTCAAATGAGAGCGGGCCGCACCATGACATTCGCGCCACATTCCGGTCTCGCCAACGCTTGCGGAAGGCCTGGCAGAGAGCGCTTCCCTGTGGCCGCACAACGCGGAGACCGCGCGAATCCACAACCGTTAACAAACGGTTAGCGGGAATGGTTGAATTTGCGAGACCGGCGAACGGATGGTCCTGGCCCAAAATGGGGCGATGCAAACGCACTGTGCTTTTTCAGCACTATTGCTAGCTTAGCCATACCGTAAGCTGAGGTGGTTCATTCGGAACTGAGTCGGAGACTACGATGATCACCTCCACCACCAAGCGCGTCGTTCTGCTCGCCTTCGCCGCCGTCGTTGCCCTCAACGCTTCCGCTTGCATCGGCAAGGGCAAGGCTCCCCCGCCGGCCCCGGCTCCGGTCATCTCCAAGTACTGATCTCTGAAGACCAGTATTTAATCGACCGGTCTCCGAACCAGACGGCCCAGGGGCTCGCCAAGAGCGAGCCCCTACTCGTTTCCGCCGTCGCTCGGAAGACACGCACAGACACAACGACGCTGCTGGAGCCTGGCCCATGGCCGACATTCGCGATTTGCCTGGACGCGTCCGGACGACGCGGACCTGGAGCCGGCTCCCTCTCCTTGCTTTGACCGCAGGTCTCCTCGCCATCGGGCTGGCCGGCCAGCGCGCCGACGCCGCCCGCGGTGGCCCCGAAGCCGCGCAGACCAGCATTCGCGGCAAGCAGCTCTACGCCATCGAATTCCGCTCGCGCTACGCGCTGAGCTACGGCCACACCTTCATCATGTACGGGCGCCTCAACGCGAAGGGCCAGCTCGTCGACCGCGTGGTGGCCGGCCTGCATCCGGCGGGCGACAGCCCGCAGCCCTGGATGATCGGGCACATCGTCCCCGTGAAGTCGGAGACCGGCCCCAGCGACGGCGATCTCGAAGACAAGTATGTCTCCGCCCGCTACCGGGTCACCGTCGAGGAGCCCGAGTTCCGCCGGATCGTCGCCTACATCAAGAACAAGCAGGCCAATTCCGGCACCTGGCACGCAATCTTCAACAATTGCAGCGGCTGGGTCGCGGATGTCGGCCGCTACATGGGCCTGAGCGCGCCGAACTCCCTGGTGATGCCGGAAGAGTTCATCAACGGCATGAAGAAGATGAACGAAGGCAACGACCGCCGCACGGCCCAGTCGCTCGCCGCCGCCCAGTGATGCGGCCGGCCGTATGACGGCCCCGTCGGGACGGGTCGTCCGCAGCAGGCTCGTCGTTCACATCCACGGTTACCAACTGACGGCGCCCGAGCGGTTCCACCGGCGCTTCGGGCGCGACCTCGCGACCTTTGGCCAGACCTGGTCGGCCAGGACCGAGACCGGCGCGATCGAGGTGCTGCCGCGACAGGGGCGCTGGCCGGCCGAGGCCGCCGGACCGGACTGGCAGACGCAGACCGACTACCGGATCATCCGGGTCGACGACCTGATCGAGCAGGGGCACCGCCGGCCGCCAATGCGCCGCGTCGCGCTCGGCATTCGCGGATTGTTCGACTTCCTGCTCGACCCGGCGATCCTCGGCTATTTCCGCTACGGCTGGCGCTACGCCATCTTCACCCTGGCGCCGCTGGCGATGATGCTGGCCGCCGTGATGGCCGGCATTCTCGTCGGGAGGTGGCTCTCTGCGCCGCTCGGATCGCTGCTCGCGACCCTCGCCGGGATCGCGGTCTTCGCCGCGGCGATCGCGGTCTTCTCGAAAAAACTTTTCCTGTTCATCCTGCTGGAGGATTGGGCCTTCGCCAGCGTGCTGGCGCGCCGGCTCGAACCGGAGCTCGCCGGACGCCTAGACGAGGGCCGCCGCGAGGTGCATGCGGCGGTCGAGGCCGGCACCTACGATGAAGTCCTGCTCATCGGTCACAGCCTCGGCGCCGTCATGATCCTGCATCTCGCCGAGATGCTGCTCGCCGGCCTGCCGCCAGCCGCCGGATCTAGCCGTACGCGGATCGCGCTCCTGACCATCGGCTCGTCCGTTCTCAAGATCGGCCTGCACAGCGCCGCCGAACCGTTGCGCCGGGCGACCGCTGCGGTGACCGCGTCGTCGCGGCTGATCTGGGCCGATTACTGGTCCCAGCACGACGTGATGAACTTCCCCTATGTCGACCCGGCGGTGGCCATGGGCCTCACGCCGGTGCACCCCACGATCAGCCGCAAGGCTACGTTCCGGCACATGATCTCGCCGGAGGCCCTGCGCGCCCTGCGCTTCGATTTCTTCCGCAAGCACAACCTGTTCTTCCACGCGGCAACGCGCCGGAGCGAGTACGACTACTTCCTGTTCGTCTGCGGGCCATTCTTCTGCGAAGACCTCGCGCGCTCGCCGGACGGGGCCATTGCCTGGCTCGACGCGAGCGGCGCGCTCACGGACAGCGCGCCGGGCGCGAGATCGCCGCGCGGCGCCTGATTGCGCCCCGGCCTGATCGCCCCTATCGCCGCCCGATGACGACGCCGCTTCTCTGCAAGATCGCCTTCCTCGCCCTGGTTGTGGGCTGGTACGCGATCCGCATCCCGCACAAGCGGCGGGCTCGGCGCACGCCCGTGGCGAGCTCGCACTGGGACCTGCGCGAGAACATCCTGCTGTCGATCTCGGCGACCGGCATCGGCCTGATTCCCACGATCTACTGCCTGTTCGGGTTCGCGCGGATCGGAGAGCGCGCCACCAATCCTGGCCTGGTCGCGCTCGGCATCCTCGTCGCCGCCCTCTCCCTGTGGATGTTCGACAAGAGCCACCGCGGCCTCGGGCGCGAATGGTCCTTCAGCCTCGAACTGCGCGACGGACATCGGCTCAAGACCGACGGCGTCTACGCCTGGGTCCGCCATCCGATGTACAGCGCCTTCTGGCTCTGGGCGCTGGCCCAGGCGATCCTGCTGCCGAACTGGATCGCCGGCCTCTCCGGCCTCGTCGGGTTCGGGTGCCTCTATTTTTTCCGCGTCCCGCGGGAGGAGCAGATGATGCAGGAGCGTTTCGGCGACGAATGGCTGGCCTATGCCGCCGTGACGCCGCGCGTGGTACCGTGGAAGGCGCTGACGGCGAAGCGCTGATCAGCGCGGCGGGATCGAGTAGGTCCCCGTCGCATGGCAGACGAGGTCGTCGCTGCCTCTCGTCGTGATCCGCACGTCACCCACCGCGAGCCGCCGTCCGAGCTTCATCAGGCTGCATTCGGCGATCAGCCCTTCCATGCCGGGCTTGCGCAGGAAGTTGAAGTTCAGAGACGTCGTCACCGCGAGCGCAACCGGGCCGAGATTGGCGAGGATCGCTGCATAGAGCGCGTAATCGGCCAGCGCCATCATGGCCGGCCCCGAAATGGTGCCACCCGGCCGCAGGAATCGCTCGTGATGGTCGAGCCGCATCCGTGCGGTGAGCGGGCCGACCGCCTCCAGATGATAGGACCGGCCGCCGTCGTTCATCTGCGGGAACTCGCGATCGAGGAAGTCGCGGGTCTCGTCCATGCTCATCACGCTCATGGCGTCTTGCAGCACGGCATGCGCTGACCCACAAGACGGCATGGACGTCGCCCTCGCTCACCACGATCACTATCCGGACGCTCGGATCCGCGCGCTGCTCAAGCAGACGCGCACGATCGCGCTGGTCGGCGCCTCGGCGAACCCGGCCCGGCCAAGCTACATCGTGCTGAAATACCTGTCCGAGCGCGGCTACACGGTGACGCCGGTCAATCCCGGGCTCGCCGGCCAAAGCATCCTCGGCATGCCGGTGATCGGCCGCCTCGCGGAGCTGCCCGGCCCGGTCGACATGGTCGAGATCTTCCGCAATTCGATCGCCGCGGACGGCCTCGTGGACGAGGCCCTGGCGCTTCCGGAATTGCCGAAGATCATCTGGATGCAGCTCAGCGTGCGCAACGATGAGGCGGCGGCGCGGGCCGAGGCGCGCGGCGTCACCGTCATCATGAACCGCTGCCCGAAGATCGAGTACGGCCGTCTCTCTGGCGAGATCGGCTGGACCGGCGTGAACACGCGGATCATCAGCGCCAAGAAGCCGGTGCTCGACAAGCGCGGCGTGCAGCGGCTGACGATCGACGAACGGTAGTCCGAAAGGCCGGCGATCAGGCGCTTGTCGCCCGCTGCTCCTGGCTCGGTACGAGAGCCGGTTCGACGAGATGCGGAGCGGCAGGGTTCTGCGCGAGGTCGGCGAGGACACCGTTCACGTGGGACGCGGTCATTCCCATCGCCGCGCCGATCTCGCCGACGAGGCGGCCGACCTCGGGCGTGAGCGGGATCGCGCCGACGGATTTCACGAGAACGATCTCCTGGCCCTTTGCGGTCAACAAGCCGGCATGCTCGCGCACGAGGTCGAGCATCGCGTTCTTGTCCATCGGGACCGCATAGGTCTCCTCGGCCTGGGGCGACAGCGTCTCGAGCCCGAGGACGTCCTTGATCGTCATCGTAATGGAGGGAGCTGACAGCTCCGTCTTCTGCGCGTGCGCCACGTGGATCATGATCTGACCGATCAGGGCCGAGAGGTTCGTCTCGGCCGCTGCCTTGTCGCGGCGCGGGTCATGGTCGAGAACCTGCTCGTTGTAGGTCTTCTTGCAGGTCTGGCACTCGATATAGGAATCGTACTTGTCCATCGGGATCAGCGGAATCCAGTAGAGGTGACCCCAGCGCCTTGGGAGTTTGTGAATGAAGCTTCGAGGATTCGAGCAATGCGGGCAGTAGAATTCGCCCGTCTTGAGCTCCTTGTTCATCACATAGCTGCCCCAAATAATCATGGCGCTGTCCTTCTGCGATATGCCTCGAATTTAGACGACGAACGATCTTGGACTGATCGATGAACCATCCTTGAACTGATTTGGTAATGCAACTCGGGGCGTGATCTCTGCGGTGCGCGCCGTCACGCGGCAGCCGCCACTACGGGCGCTCAGCGATCGCCCTATCCGCCGAGCTTTTCAGGCGGCTCGCGGACGTGTCTCGGCCATGAGCAGGACGGCGACGAAGCTGATCGCGGCGGCGGCGGCCAGATACACGCCGACCGAGCCGATCCCGCCCCACCCGGCGAGCCATTGCGCGGCGAAGGGCGCCATCGACGCCCCGAGGATGCCAGCGAGGTTGTACGTCACCGAGGCGCCCGTGTAGCGCACCCGCACGGGAAACAGTTCGGGCAAGGCTGCGCCCATCGGCCCGAAGATCCAGCCCATGGCGAAGAGGCCGAGGCAGAGGAAGGCGAGCACCAGCACGCCCTCCCCGCTGCCGAGTAGCGGCCCGAACAAGGCGCCGAAGCCGGCCGTGGCCAGGAGTCCGGAGAGCAGGACCGGCCGGCGCCCGAACCGGTCCGCGGCCGCACCGGCGAGCGGGATCGACAGCGCCAAGAACAGGATCGCCGCGCATTCGAACAGCAGGAAGGTTGTCTTGGGATAGCCGAGCGCGCCGGTGCCCCAGCTCAGCGCGAAGACCGTGCAGAGGTAGAACAGGGCGTAGGGCGCCACCATCGAAAGCGTGCCGAGCAGTGTCGCCCGCCAATGGCGCGTGACGATGGTGGCGAGCGGCACGCGCTCCGGAGCGGTCTTGGCCGAGGCCTCGGCGAAGGCCGGCGTCTCGGTGAGCTTCAACCGCACATAGAGCCCGAGGCCGACGAGCACGGCCGAGGCCAGGAAGAGCAGCCGCCAGCCCCAGGACGCGAAGGCCTCGGGTGTCAGGCCGAAGTTCAGGCCGAGGAACAGCAGGTTCGCCGCCAGGAACCCCACCGGGGCGCCGAGCTGCGGGGCGATACCGTAGAGCGCCCGCCGGCCGGGCGGCGCGTTCTCGACCGCGAGCAGGGCCGCACCGCCCCATTCGCCGCCAAAGCCGATGCCCTGCCCGACCCGGAACAGGCAGAGGAGAGCCGGCGCTGGCCAGCCGATGCTCGCGTAGGAGGGTAGGCAGCCGATCGCGACGGTCGACAGCCCCATGATCATCAGCGAGGCGACGAGCGTGGCCTTGCGCCCGACCCGATCACCGAAATGCCCGAACAAAGCCGCCCCCACCGGCCGTGCCAGGAAGGCGATGGCGAAGGTCGCGAAGGCCTGGAGCGTCTGCGCCGCCGGCTCGCCGGGCGGGAAGAAGATCGGCCCGATCACCAGGGCCGCCGCCGTGGCGTATATATAGAAGTCGTAGAACTCGATCGCCGTGCCGACGAAGCTGGCGAGCAGGATACGAGTGGGAGAGATCTGCATGGCGGCGGCTGTATAGCCGAGTTTCCTCCGCGCAATGCATCGGCTTGCCTCGATTGGAACTGCGGGCGTACACGACTGCGCGAGGAGTACCCCATGAGCGACCGCGAGCCCGGCTTCAACACCTTGGCGATCCACGCCGGAGCGACGCCGGACCCGGCGACCGGCGCCCGCGCGACGCCGATCTACCAGACCACGTCATTCGTCTTCGACGACGTGGATCACGCCGCCTCGCTGTTCGGGCTGCAGGCCTTCGGCAACATCTATTCGCGGATTACCAACCCGACCAACGCCGTGCTCGAAGAGCGCATCGCGGCGCTCGAAGGCGGCACGGCGGCGCTCGCCGTCGCCTCGGGGCACGCCGCGCAGTTCCTGACCATGCATGCCCTGATGCAGCCGGGCGACGAGTTCGTTGCGGCCAACAAGCTCTATGGCGGCTCGATCAACCAGTTCAATCACAGCTACAAGAACTTCGGCTGGAACGTGGTCTGGGCCGATACCGACGACCCGGCCACCTTCGAGGCCGCGATCACCTCGCGCACCAAGGCGATCTTCTGCGAGTCGATCGCCAATCCCGGCGGCGTCATCACCGACATCGCGGCGCTCTCGGCGATCGCACGGCGGCACAACATTCCGCTGGTCGTCGACAACAC
Organism: Methylobacterium brachythecii; assembly: GCF_014196345.1. Classification (GTDB taxonomy): domain Bacteria; phylum Pseudomonadota; class Alphaproteobacteria; order Rhizobiales; family Beijerinckiaceae; genus Methylobacterium; species Methylobacterium brachythecii. The sequence continues at coordinate 125,747 of NZ_JACIDN010000002.1, forward strand.
CATGGCGACGCCGTACCTGATCAAGCCGTTCGAGCACGGCGCCGACATCGTCGTCCATTCGGCGACGAAGTTCCTGGGCGGACACGGCAACTCCATCGGCGGCCTGATCGTCGACGGGGGCTCCTTCCGCTGGGAGGGCGACGAGCGCTACCCGATGCTCTCGAAGCCCCGGCCGGAATATGCCGGCATGGTGCTCTCCGAGACCTTCGGGAATTTTGGCTTCGCCATCGCCGTCAGGGTCCTGAGCCTGCGCGACCTCGGCCCGGCTCTGTCGCCGTTCAATGCCTTCATGATCCTCAACGGCATCGAGACGCTGCCGCTGCGCATGCAGCGGCATTCCGACAACGCGCTACAGGTCGCGACATTCCTGCAGAAGCATCCGGCGGTGGCCTGGGTGAGCTATCCGGGGCTCGAGACCGACCGCTACCACGCGCTCGCCAAGCGCTACACGCCGAAGGGCGCCGGCGCGGTCTTCACCTTCGGACTGAAGGACGGCTACGAGGCCGGAGTGAAGCTCGTCTCGAACCTTCAGCTCTTCAGCCACCTGGCCAATATCGGCGACACCCGCTCGCTGGTGATCCACCCGGCCTCGACCACGCACCGCCAGCTCACCGACGACCAGAAGCGCTCGGCCGGCGCCGGCCCGGAAGTGGTGCGGCTTTCGGTCGGTATCGAAGATGCGCTCGACCTCATCGACGACCTCGACGCGGCTCTTAACTCCTGAGTTTCCGTGCGAGCCGCCGCGCTCGCCCATCAGCCCCCGGGAGAAGCGCGAACCGCGTCCTCGCGGACGCGCGCTGCGGCCATGGCCGTCTTCGCTTCGGTGCCTCGGCAGCTCGCATCCGGCTGCGATGGCGCCAAGAACTCGTCAGTATCGCCATAGTCGAAAACAATACGGGCATCGCAGCCTCGGCCTGCGCTCTTCGGTCGCTCCCGCGGCACGGATCGTCGTTTAATCCCTGTCACGGCAGACGAGTCGGCCGTCGATTCGAAACGAGCCTCGCGAATCGCCTTCCGACCTCAGATCAAACCGTGATCCGACGCGGTCTCGCGAGTGGTTCCACGCCGCCAGAACTCGTTCTCCTTTACCTCACAACAGGCTCGGACGGGACCTAAAGGCCACTGACCATGGTCACTGAAGGACTTTTGTACCTGAAATCGCACCAAACCTGGGCGATCATTGAAAAAAACGCTTGAATCTTTTTACGATCCGCATAGGTCACAAATGGTGTCAGCCAAACACAGGAAGCCAGGAATGTCGGACAGTACTGAAACCCTACAACTCGACCGTGTCGAACTCGCCGCCGATCTGGTATCGGCCTATGTCTCCAACAATTCCCTGCCTGCCGCTGATCTTCCGGGGCTGATCTCGCAGGTTCACGCCGCGCTGGCCAACCTGTCCGCTCCAGCAGCCGCACCGGATGAGTCCGTCGAGAAGGCTTCCACGAGCCAAATCAAGAAGTCGATCACGCCGGACGCGCTGATCTCCTTCATTGACGGCAAGCCCTATAAGACGCTGAAGCGCCACCTCTCGACGCATGGGCTCGACTTCGAGACCTACCGCGCCCGCTACGGCCTGCCGGCCGATTATCCGACCGTCTCCGCCAACTACTCGGCTGCCCGCTCGGCGCTCGCCAAGGACCTTGGCCTCGGCCAGCAGCGTCGCAAGCCCGCCACCAAGGCCGCCGAGACGACCGAAGCCGTCAGCGAAGCCCCCAAGAAGGCCCGCGGCCGCAAGAAGGCCGTCGAAGCAGCCTGAGATCAGCGAGCCTCGATATCTTGCACGGCCCCGGAGACCATGATCGTCCCGGGGCCGCATTCACATCGAGGCCCGGCATCGCGCGAAAACGCCGAGACCGGCGTGTCGGCCGCGCGATAGTTCGCCGTCGAAGGACCGTTCACGTTTTTGTGCGATCCGCCGATCCGCCGAAGCCGCGTGATGGATCAAGGCCATGGATGGCCGGCGCACATTGCGCCGCACAACCAAGCACTCGCCAATCCTTGACCTCACGGCGCACCGCCTTTACGGCGCAAGAAACCGCCTCGTGGAAGCGTAACCATCGCTGATGACAGACGACCCCTCCGAGAATCCTGTCGTCCTGCTCGTCGAAGACGATGGGCTTCTCCTGATGGAGGCCTCCGATACTCTGGCGGAAGCAGGCTTCACCGTCATCGAAGCACCCCATGCTGACAAAGCCTTGACCCTGCTCGAAGGGCGAGACGACGTCGGCGTGCTGATGACCGACGTGGATATGCCGCAGGGCTCGATGGACGGTTTCGCGCTGGCCCGCCTCGTTTCCCGGCGCTGGCCGGAAATTCCGGTGCTCGTCGTCTCCGGCATGGGCTTTCCCGGCCCACACGACATGCCGGAAGGCGCGCGCTTCATCTCCAAGCCCTACCAGCCCTCGGCGCTGGTCCGGACGCTTCGCGCGGTCGTCAGCGCCGCCTGAGCGCTGCGACGGCAGAGATCGCTCCCGAACGCGTCGCAACAAGGCAGCCTCGGCCTCTCGTCACCGCATGGCTGGAATTCGACGGTCTGTCGCCGAAGGGGCCGGTGCGACCGCAAAGCGCCATGATCGCTGATCATCCTGGAGCATCGAGGCCGAGAGCGGGCAGGCATTTCCAAATGCGCGTCGTGTGGACGATCGGATCGCTGTTCGGCATCGCGGTTCTGGTCGCGACCGGCATCGCAGCCGCAGATTACTTACAGATCTTCCGCACCGAACCCGCGCTCCTGCCCGAACCCGAGCGTGCCGACCTCATCCTCGTCGAGAAGGGCGCCCGGAAGCTGACGCTGCTGCGGGACGGGAAGGTGCTCGCAACCTATCCCGTCTCGCTCGGCTTCACCCCCGTCGGCCACAAGCAGCGGGAAGGTGACGGGCGCACGCCCGAGGGCCAATACAAGATCGAGTACAAGAACCCGGGCAGCGTCGCGCATCTCTCGCTCAAGGTGTCCTACCCGAACCCGGCCGACGAAGCCGCGGCGGCATCGGGCGGCTATTCGCCCGGCGGCGACATCATGGTCCACGGCATCATGAATGGGTTCGGCTGGCTCGGCACGCTGCACCGCTTCACCGACTGGACCAGCGGCTGCGTCGGCGTGACCAACGCCGAGATGGAGGCGATTTATGCGCGTGTCGACGTCGACACGCCGATCGAGATCCGGCCTTAGGACGGCCCCTGGCCCATTTCGGGCGCGACTCTGGTGAGCGCAGAGTCCATCCGATCAGAAGTGCGTGCCGATCCTGAGACGCGCCTGATGCCGATCGAAGTTCGCGAGATCGCGCTCGTGACCCTCGCCACTCTCGCGGCCTGCGATCTGGACGCCCCAGGCGAAGGAGATCCAGATCGATTCCGTCAGCTCCCGATAGAGCGTCGGCCCAACATAGAGGGCATCGCCGCTGAAGCGATCGAGCGACGTTCCCGCATAGGCCCGCGCGTAGCGGGTCTCGACGCCGAGGAAGAGACCGGGGGCAAACCGTGCCGCGAAGGCCGCCGACACTTCGAGCCCCGAAGCACGCTGCAGGGCATCGATCCCGTCCACCCGTGACTGGCCGAGCGCGTAGACGAGGTTGAGGCCGGCCACGACTTGGCCCGGCACGATCTCGCGGTCGATCAGCAGGCCCATCTCCCCCGAGAGCCCGCTTGCTCCGAGCCCCGTCGCCGGATCGATCCGGTTCGAGCCGATCACGGTGTTGAGTGTCAGACCGAACGGTGCCTCGTCCCGTGTGAGCAGCCGCATCCGACCTTCGACGAAAGCGCCCCCGAGCGTCATCGGATTTCGCTCGCCGAGGCTTGGCACGCCGACGTCGTAGAGCGCGAAGCTCAGGCCCGGCGCGATTCGAAAGCGGTCGCTCAGCGGCAGCTTCAGGACCAGAGCGGAATCCGCAGCCTGATAGCGGCCGCCGCGCTTGCCGAGACGCGCCGTCGTCTCGGATTCGAGTTCGCGCTCGTCGGGACCGCCGATATCGGAGCCTTCGGTAAAACCGAACAGGTGCTCCGTATCGATCTCGTGAACCGTATCCGCCTCGACGTTCGAAAGCCCGAGCGCGAGAAGCAGGCTGCCGACGAGAGCCATTCCAACTGCTTTGCGAAGAGAGCCGAGGATTCTCAAGGAGATGCTCACTTATATAGCTTGTGCTATACCAATTAGCCAAGGCATGTTGCCTCGGTCAAGCCCGGCTGGAATAAGGGCTAGGGCATGCACGTCTTAGGGAAAGATGGCCCAAAGTAGGGGTGTCATCCTGGGCAGCCCTTCGACCACCATCCGGCAAGGCCGCAGCGAACGGCGAAACGGGAGGGGCAACTGCGCATGCGCGCCTACGAAATGTCGTCCGCAGACGGCCTCGATTCCTGGAAACTCGCAGAGCGGGCGCCGCCCGAGGCCGGACGCGGGCAGGTCCTGGTGCGGATGCGCGCCGCCTCGCTGAACTATCGCGACCTGCTGATCGCCAACGGGTCCTATCCCTTCGCGGTGAACCTCGACCGACTGATCCCCGTCTCGGACGGTGCCGGCGAGATCGTGGCCGTCGGCCCCGGGGGGCGGCGGTTCAAAGGCGGCGAGCGCGTCGCCGGCATCTTCTCGCAGAGCTGGCTCGGCGGCGCGCAGGTCGCCGACATGTGGCAGACCGCTCTGGGTGGGGCCATCGACGGAGTGCTCACCGAGTTCCAGGTTTTCGACGAGGACGGGCTTGTCGTGCTGCCCGAGCATCTTTCGTTCGAGGAGGGCGCCACTCTCCCCTGCGCCGCCGTCACCGCCTGGAACGCCCTCTACGGCCTCAAGCCACTCAAGGCCGGCGAGACCGTGCTGACGCTGGGCACCGGCGGCGTCTCTGTCTTCGCGATCCAACTCGCCCACGCGGCCGGCGCCCGGGTGATCGCGACCTCGTCGAGCGACGCAAAACTGGAGAAGGCGCGCGGGTTCGGAGCGAACGAGACCATCAACTACCGCACCCATCCCGAATGGCAGGACGAGGTCCGGCGGCTGACGGGCGGCACCGGCGTCGACCACGTCGTCGAGGTCGGCGGCACTGGGACGCTGCCCCGCTCCATCGCCTCGACCAGGCCCGGCGGCCATATCGGCCTCGTCGGCCTGCTCGCACAGGGCGAGCCGATCGACCCGCTCGCCATCCTCGCCGGAAGCTGCACGGTGCGCGGCGTGGCCGTGGGCTCGCGAGAGATGTTCGAGGACATGAACCGCGTGCTGACACTGCACGCCATCAAGCCGGCGATCGACGAGATTTTCGGGTTCGAGGAAGCCGGACGAGCGCTCGCTCATCTCGGCAAGGCCGGCCATGTCGGAAAAGTCGTGATCCGGATCGCTTAGGAGGCTTCGTCTTCGGATGGGGCGGTGGGCATGGCCTCGGGCTGCTCGCGATCATCCGTGCGCAGTTGCTTAGGCGCCCGCGTCAGCGCCCTGAGCGCCCCGCGAAACGTCCTGACGTCCTGATCGGTGAGCGCCATGCGGTGCAGCCGGTCGCGCATGTTGCGGATGATGCCGACACGCTTGTGCGGCGGATAGAAGCCGACCGCGCCGAGCGCGGTCTCCAGGCTCTCGAACAGCGACAGGATGGCCTCGCGGCTTGCCGGCGCGGAGGTCATCCCACCGTCGAAGCGCTGACGGGCGAGACCGGCGGCCCGGCGCCATTCATAGGAAACGAGCAGGACGGCCTGAGCGAGGTTCAACGAGGGGAATTCCTCGGTGACAGGGAAGGTGACGATGGCATCCGCCAGCGAGACCTCGTCGTTGGAAAGCCCAACGCGCTCGCGCCCGAACAGGATGCCGACGCGCTGGCCGGCATCGCTGCGCGTGGCGACCTCGGTCATGGCAGCGTCGGGCGCGTAGACCCGCTTCATCTGCCCGCGCTCGCGCGCCGTGGTGGCGAGGACGAAGTTCAGGTCGGCAATGGCCTCTTGCGGCGTCGCGTAGAGCTGCGCGCCGTCAAGGATGTGGGAGGCGCCCGAGGCCGCCTCGCGCACGCCCTTCTTCGGCCAGCCGTTCTTGGGCGCGACGAGGCGCAATTCGGAGAGACCGAAATTCGCCATGGCACGGGCGGTCATGCCGATATTCTCGGCGAGTTGCGGCTCGACCAGGATGACGACGGGGGTGACGGTGCTCATGCCGGCCCTGTGGCATGGACGGCAAGAAGACGCCAAGCCCGTCCAGCATTGTTGATTGTTGGTCCAACGCAGCGGCTGCGCATCACCAAAAGCAATTGCTCTGCTCGCAGAATCGCAAGTGCAGAGGGATGATCGCTCGACACGCCGATTGCGGCACGAAGGTAGGCGAGGATGCGATGATCTCGGCTGTTCTCAAGCACGGGGCAGCGGTCGCGGTGCTCGGCCTCTCGGTCTTTGCGGCGAGCGGTTCGACAGCGGTCGCGAAGGAATTCCGACGGACAGCCAAGCGACCCTACTATTGCCCGGCGAGCTACTTTCCCGTCTGCGGCGCGATTGGCCGCTCCCATCGGTTCTACTCCAACGAGTGCCGCGCACGGTCAGCCGGCGCGCGGATCATCGACAGCGACGACTGCCGTTAGGGGGCCGCGGCGGAAGATCATTCCGAGCCGCGGCCCATTCGGCTCAGATCTTACCGTCGAGGCCCATCTGGTAGTATTTGTGGATGATCTTGTCCTGGTTCTCCAGGAGCCAGTCGATCGACGGTTCGTTGGTCATGGCCTTGCGGATCGCCTCGGTCATGCCCTTGCGCTGGATGTCGAACAGCGCCTTGTGGTCGACCGTCTCGGCCTCGATCACGCCGGGGCTGAGCCAGACCGAGCAGATGATGCCGAGATCGTTGGCCTTCTCCTTGGGGATGTAGCCGGCGCGGACCGCGTCGAGCACGCCGTTGGCGATGGCAAACTGCACCGTGCCCATCAGGATCGAGGTGTACTTGCTCTCGGTCACGCTGACCTTGGAGACGCAGAGCGTCACTGGGCGCACCATGATGTCGGTGTTGAGAAGCGCGAAGACCCGGCTATGGCCGACGACCTGATCGCCGGTGAGGGTGGCGAGCGCGGTGCCCACCGGCCCGTCGAGCTCGCCGATGATCACCTCAGGCTCGGCGGCCGTGTTCGGCGGTCCGCCCGCGACGAGGGCCTCGCCGGCGCGCAGGACGATGCGGTTGCTCATGGTATCTCCTTCAGGTTGCGGGGTCGGTCCCGAAACTGTCGCGCTCATGCCGGATATCCAGAGTCAGCGCCATGCGGGTGGTGCGCAGGAGATGCGTCCGCTAAATCCTCGCAGCCATGACCGAACAGACGCAGTTGGGCCACGGCCTGCGCTACACCGTGGCCCTGATCGAGATCTGGGGTGGCTTGAACGGCCTCTGGGGGCTGGCCCACGACATCGAGACGACCGCTTCGAAAATCCCGGTCACGCTGATGCCGGGCATCGCGATCATCGCACTGGTGATGGTTGCGAGCATCGTCGCGGGCGTAGCCCTCTGGCACGATCGGCGCTGGGGCTACACGCTCTCGGTCCCGGTCCAGCTCTTCCAGGTCGTCTGGTTCGTGAGCGCCGGTTTGACCTTCCGCATCGCTGCCAGCGGCTGGATGCTCGCCGACGTGCTCCTGCGCTACGCCGGAGAGAACCTGGTCCTCGCCTGGCAACTCGACCTGATCCACAAGGGCGCCTACGCGCTCTCCCTGGCGCCACGCGAGGAGTTCACCGTTGCGGTGAACCTGATCGCCCTCGCGATCCTGGTCTGGCTCGGCCTGCGGCTCCGCCGGCGCTGAGCATGGCCGATGACGGAATCCGAACTTCGTAACCTTGCCCCTTTGTACCCTTGTTGCAGCGCGTTATAGCGAGCCCCGACTTGGCCCTGGAAGTGCTCCGCGGGCCGCCAGCGGGAACAAGACATGGCGAAGATCAAGGTAGCGAATCCGGTCGTCGAGCTCGACGGCGACGAGATGACCCGGATCATCTGGGCGGAGATCAAGAACAAGCTCATCCACCCCTACCTCGACCTCGACCTCGAATATTACGACCTGGGTGTCGAGTACCGCGACCAGACCAACGACCAGGTCACCATCGATGCGGCCGAGGCGATCAAGCGCCATGGCGTCGGCGTGAAATGCGCCACCATCACCCCCGACGAGCAGCGCGTCGAAGAGTTCAAGCTCAAGGAGATGTGGAAGTCGCCGAACGGCACGATCCGCAACATCCTCGGCGGCGTGATCTTCCGCGAGCCGATCATCTGCAAGAACGTGCCGCGTCTCGTCCCCGGCTGGACCCAGCCGATCGTCATCGGCCGCCACGCCTACGGCGACCAGTACCGCTGCACGAACTTCAAGGTGCCGGGCAAGGGCCGCCTGACCATCAAGTTTGAGGGCGATGACGGCACCGTGATCGAGCAGGAGGTGTTCAAGTTCCCGGACGCCGGCGTGGCCATGGCCATGTACAACCTCGACGAGTCGATCCGCGACTTCGCCCGCGCCTCGCTGAATTATGGCCTGAACCGCAAGTACCCGGTCTACCTCTCGACTAAGAACACCATCCTCAAGGCCTATGACGGGCGCTTCAAGGACATCTTCCAGCAGGTCTACGACGAGGAGTTCAAGTCGCGCTTCCAGGCGCTCGGGATCTCCTACGAGCACCGCCTGATCGACGACATGGTCGCGGCCGCGCTGAAGTGGTCAGGCGGCTATGTCTGGGCCTGCAAGAACTACGACGGCGACGTGCAGTCCGACACGGTGGCCCAGGGCTTCGGCTCGCTCGGCCTGATGACCTCGGTGCTGCTGACGCCCGACGGCCAGACCGTCGAGGCCGAGGCCGCGCACGGCACGGTGACCCGCCATTACCGCGAGCACCAGAAGGGCAAGGAGACCTCGACCAACTCCATCGCCTCGATCTTCGCCTGGACCCGTGGACTCGCGCACCGTGCGAAGCTCGACGGCAATACGGACCTCGCCAATTTCGCCACGACCCTGGAGACGGTCTGCGTCGACACGGTCGAAGCCGGCTACATGACGAAGGATCTCGCCCTGCTCGTCGGCTCCGACCAGAAGTGGCTCTCGACCACAGGTTTTCTCGACAAGGTCGACAGCAACCTGAAGACCGCGATGGGCGCGTAAAGCTCTCGACGGGCGTCATCGTGTATTCGATCGATGACGCCCGTGGCGGAGGCGGCCTCTCCATCCCGAGCAGGCGATCGACGAGCTGCATGGATATCAGCCGCATCGGGTTCGACTTCGGCCGATCTAAAAAATTATCGAGCGCTTTTCGAAGACAATCACTTCGTCGCCTGTGGCTCTAGCAGGCTACAATCGCTAACCTAGTCCAGTTCGGTGGCGCCACCCGCCACTACAGCCTGAGTTTGCGAGCATGGCGCGCGGAACGGGTCGCTTCGACATCGAGGCGATGACCGACAAGATCTACGAGGCGTCGGTCGTCCCCGAAGCGTGGACGCCGGTACTCGATTCGATGACGGAGATCGCCGGCGGCGTCGGAACGATCCTGCTCGCTGCCGACACGACGGACTTTCGCTTCATCAGCACGAATGGCCTCGCCGGCTTCGTCGAAAGCTTCGTGGAGCAGGGCTGGCCCGACAAGAACACGCGCACGCCGGCCGTGCTCAAGGCGCGCCATGCAGGCTTCATCGTCGAATCCGACGTCTACACGCCAGAGCAGATCGAGAGCGATCCGCTCATCAACCAGTTTCTGCGGCCACAGGGCCTCGGCTGGGCAACCGCTACCGCGTTTCCGATGACCACGGGCGATACGCTGGTGTTCAGCATCGAGCGCGCCTTCCGCGACGGGCCGGTGCCTCCGGAGGCGGTCTCGATCCTCGACAGCGTGCGTCCGCATCTCGGGCGCGCAGCGCTGATCTCCGGCCGGCTGCGCCTCGAGCGCGCCCGCGCCGCGGTCGAGACCCTTGCGCTGCTCGGGCTGCCGGCCGGAATCATCCGTCGGGATTCCCGACTTCAGGCAGCGAACACCCTTCTCGATGCGCTAATCCCGCGGACCGTCCGCGACGGAGGAACGCGCGTAGCTTTCGCCGATGGCGACGCCGACGACCTTCTGGCCGCCGCTCTCAACGCCGCGAGTCGGCAGGTGCCGCGCTCGATTCCGATCCCGGCGCGCGACAACAATCCCGCCATGGTCGCGCATCTCGTGCCCGTGCGGGGCGTCGCCCGCGACCTGTTCACCGGTAGCGCCTTCATCCTGGTCCTGACGCCCGTTGAGATGAACGCCCAGGCACCGGACGCCGACCTGCTCCAGGGATTGTTCGACCTGACGGCCGCAGAAGCCCGCGTGGCACGTGCGATCGTCGCCGGAGAGACGGTCGAGACGATCATATTGCGCCAGGGCGTGAGCGAGAGCACCGTTCGTACTCAGCTCAAATCGGTCTTCGCCAAGACCGGGATGAAGGGCCAGCTTGATCTGGTCCGGCTCGGCTCGGGTCTCAACCTGGTGCGGTCGGACGACATCTGACCGCAACCTGGCTCAGGACGCCTTCGCGGCCGCGTTGCGCTTGCGGGTCGCAGCCGCCTTCTTCGCGGAGGCCGAGCGCTGTTCCGCTGTCCGGTCTGCAGAGGCCGCGCCGCCTTTGCGGCCACCCTTGTGAGCGGCGGGTTGGCCAGTGGCCTTGCCGCGCCCCGAGCCGCCGGGATGCTTGCCGCCGCCGTCGTCCTTGTTGACCGTCGCCCAGGCCCGCGACTCGGCCTCCTTCTCCGGCACGCCGCGCTTCTCGTAGGATTCGGTGATCGCGTCCGCCTTGCGGATCTGCTTGTCGGTGTATTTCGATTTGTCGCCGCGAGGCATGTCCGTCTCCATCCTTGCGCGGCGACGGGTGGTCAGCCGTCGCTCGTCGCGTCGAGCGTGCTCCTGACTCGCCGCACCAGATCGGCCCGGCGGTAGGGCTTGTTCAGGATATCGAACTCCGATCCCCCGACGTCGGTTCTCTCCAGACTGGCCTCGGCGTAGCCCGTCGTGAGAAGGACCTTCAGCTCGGGCCTGCGGTCGCGGGCAGTGCGCGCGAGCGTCAGGCCGTTCATGCCGCCGGGCATGATCAGGTCCGAGAACAGCAGCGCGATGTCCGAGCGTGACTCCAGGATCTGCAGTGCCTCGCGGCCGTTGGCGGCGGTCAGGGTGGTGTAGCCGTAGTCGCGCAGGATGGTCCGGGCGAGATCGGCCACATCCTCGCGGTCGTCGACGATCAACACCGTCTCGGTACCCGTTCGGCCGGCCTCCCTCGGGACCCTCTGCACGTCTGGGCGGTCCTCGCCGCTGGTAGCGGGAAAGGACAGGCGCACGGTGGTCCCCTCGCCGACCACGGAGGAGACCTGCGCCGTCCCGCCCGATTGCTTGGCGAAGCCGTAGACCATTGAGAGGCCAAGGCCGGTGCCCCTGCCCTCCTCCTTGGTGGTGAAGAACGGGTCCATCACGCGCGCCAGCATCTCGGGCGGGATGCCGCAGCCCGTATCGGTGATCGACACGCTGACGAAGCGTCTGCCCCCGGCACCGATGCCGTCCTCGGGCCGCCGGTTCTCGGTGGTGATCGTGAGCCGCCCCCCCTCCGGCATGGCATCGCGCGCATTGATCAGGATGTTGAGCAGCGCCACCTCGGCCTGCGTCGGGTCGATGCGGCAAGCCCAGAGATCCGAGGCGAGCCGGGTCTCGACCTCGACCTGCTCGCCGAGCGTACGCCCGGCCAGTTCGCCCATGCTCTCGACGAGGTGGTTGAGGTTCACCGAACGGCCTTCGAGCCGCTGCTTGCGCGCGAAGGACAGGAGCTGTCCCGTCAGCGTCGCCGCGCGCTCGGCGGCGGTGCGGATATTGTCGGCGGCGCGGCCGAGGCGAGCGCGATCGGCATCCGGCTTGTCGAGCCCGGCCGCGACGATATCGACATAGCCGAGGATGACCTGAAGCAGGTTGTTGAAATCATGGGCGATGCCGCCAGTGAGCTGGCCCAGCGCCTCCATCTTCTGGGCTTGGCCCAGCGCATCCTCTGCGTCGCGGCGCCGCGAAACGTCGAGCTGCGAGGCGAAGAAGTAGATGGCCTCGCCCGCCGCATTGAAAACCGGCGAGATGAACAGCGCGTTCCAGAAGGTCGAGCCGTCCTTGCGGTAGTTCAGGATCTCGACGGACACCTCGCGGCGGTCGGCCAACGCGTGGCGGATCTCCGTCACGGCCTCCCGATCCGTGCCCGGCCCCTGCAGGAAACGGCAATTGCGCCCGATGACCTCTTCCTTCGCGTAGCCGGTCATCGCGAGGAAGGCGGCGTTGACGAAGACGATGGGCATGTCGGGCTGCCGCGGGTCGGCGATGACCATCGGCATGCGCGACATCTCGACGGCCGAGAAGAAGACGTTGTCTTCGGGTCGCCCGCTGCCTGGTCCCGCGGCCTCGACGACGGCGCCGTATGCGGAATCCGTCGGCTTATCGGAAGACGCGACCATGGCCACTCACTCGCTACCGCGCGGGGCGAGGCGTGCCTCGGCCCCGCCGGCCAACGCCAAAGTCGTAATCGGAACCTTGACGGCTGTCGATCAGCCGGCCGCCGGGATGAACAGGCATGACCTCGCCGGAAAGCCCGGCGGCGATAGCGCCTACTCTTCCTCGTCGAGCCCGAAGCGCACGCGTTCGCCATGCGTCCGCTCGAAGGCCTGCAGCACGTGTTGATAGGAGCGTTCCATGTCGGACGCTGCCTTGCCTGGGCTGGCCTCGGGCTTGAGCACGAACATCAGCATCGAGCGGCCGGTCACCGTGTAGTTCTCGCCGACGTCGAAACTGGTCAATTCCTGGCTGTCGTGCAGGTTCGTGTCGAGAAGCCGCGTCCAGGCGACGCCGCCGGGCGTCTCGGGCAGCGTGAAGCCGACACCCTCGTGATAGGAGTTGTAGAATAGGAGGACGGTCGCATCGCCGCCACGGCGGTGGATGCCGGAGGCCTGCGCCCGGCCGTCGAGCAGCACGGCGAGCGAACGGGAATTGCCGTCGTTCCAGTTCTCAGACGTCATCTCGGTGCCGCCCGGCGTCAGCCAGGTCACGTCCTTGACGCCGAATTCTTCGTCGACGCCACCGGTCACGAAGCGCCCGCGCGACAGCATCGGCAGAGCGTTGCGGAGATGGATCAGGCGACGCGCGAACTCGGCGAGGTCGCGCTCCTCCGGCCCGATCGCCTGCCAATCCATCCAGGAGACCTCGTTGTCCTGGCAATAAGCGTTGTTGTTGCCCTGCTGGGTGCGAGCGAACTCGTCGCCGGCGAGCAGCATCGGCGTGCCCTTGGAGAGGAACAGGGTGGCCAGCATGTTGCGCATCTGGCGCAGCCGCGTCGCCTTGATCTCGGGATCGTCAGTCGGACCCTCGACGCCGAAATTGTAGGAGAGGTTGTGGCCGTGCCCGTCGCGGTTGCCCTCGCCGTTCGCCTCGTTGTGCTTGTCGTTGTACGAGACCGTGTCGGCGAGCGTGAAGCCATCATGCGCCGAGATGAAGTTCACCGAGGCCCAGGGCCGGCGGCCGCGCTTGTTGAACTTGTCGGCCGAGCCGGTGATGCGCGAGGCGAGCGACGGCAGCAGGCCCTCATCGCCCTTCCAGTAGCCGCGTACGTCGTCGCGAAACCGGTCGTTCCACTCGGCCCAGCCGGGCGGGAAGCCGCCGACCTGATAGCCGCCCGGGCCGCAATCCCAGGGCTCCGCGATGAGCTTGACGGAATTCAGCACCGGGTCCTGGCGACAGGTGTCCAGGAATCCGCCGCCCTCGTCGAAGCCGTAGGGCTCGCGGCCCAGGATTGTCGCGAGATCGAAGCGGAAGCCGTCGACCCGCATCTCCGTCGCCCAGTAGCGGAGGCTGTCGGTGACGAGCTGCAGCACGCGCGGATGCGACAGGTTGAAGGTGTTCCCGGTGCCGGTGTCGTTGATGTAGTAGCGCGGCTCCTTCGGCATCAGCCGGTAATAGGAAGCGTTGTCGATGCCCTTGAAGGAGAGCGTCGGCCCCTTCTCGTTGCCCTCGGCCGTGTGGTTGTAGACCACGTCGAGGATCACCTCGAGGCCGGCGCCGTGCATGCGCGCCACCATCTCCTTGAACTCGGAGAAGGCGAAGTCCGGCACCGCCGCATAGCGCCGCGCGGGCGTGAAGAACGAGATGGTGTTGTAGCCCCAGTAATTGGTGAGGCCCTTCTCCTGCAGGTAATCGTCCTGCACGAAGGCATGGACTGGCAGCAGCTCGACGGAGGTGACGCCGAGGCTCTTGATGTAGTCGAGCACGGCCGGGTTCCCGAGGCCGGCATAGGTGCCGCGCAGCTTTTCGGGGACCGCCGGATGGAGCTTGGTGAAGCCCTTCACGTGCGTCTCGTAGAAGATCGTCTTCTCCCACGGTACGTTCGGCTTGACGTCGCGGCCCCAGGTGAAGGCCGGGTCGATAACCTGGCAGCGGCGTGTGAAGGGGCCGCTGTCGCGATCGTCGAAGGTCAGGTCGTCCCCTGTCTCCATCTTGTAACCGAACAGGGCGGGGTTCCAGGTGATGGAGCCGAGCAGGCCCTTGGCGTAAGGGTCGATCAGGAGCTTGTTGTGGTTGAAGCGGTGGCCGGCCGCCGGCTCGTAGGGGCCGTGCACGCGATAGCCGTAGATCGTGCCGGGGCGCGCGTCGGGCAGATAGCCGTGCCAAACCTCGTCCGTGTACTCGGGCAGCGCGATCCGCTCGATCTCCCGCTCGCCGGCATCATCGAACAGGCAGACCTCGACCTTGGTGGCGTGTGCCGAGAAGACGGCGAAGTTGACACCCTGGCCGTCCCAGGTCGCACCCCGCGGATGCGGTGAACCCTCGCGGATGCGCGAGCGCGAGATCGGCGGCCTTCCGAGTTCGGGAGTCGGCTTCACGGATTTGCTGTCTGCGGACATCTTTTCGGCGATGTCGGTCTTGGCGTCGGCCATGGTCGCTCCGCTGATCGGCGCCGCGTTGGGCACCCCTCTCGTTGCAGTCTGAACGCCGCTCGCAGCACGAAGCTCCGCCGTTTCGCGGAAATTTCGGCACATCGCCGAAGGTGTCGCATGGTTGCCTGCTGCGCTGCGGGAAGCCCTGACCGGACCATGCGTTTTTCGGACGCGATCGCGGGATGCCGCCCTAAGCGTTGATTCACTTCGAACCGCTATCGTGCTGCGGAGTTGTGTCCTGCAGGCTGGAGTCGTTTGCGGTGGAGCTGGTTGCGTTGGGAAGCGTGCAAGGACGTCTTTGCGGCGAGTTGGCAGCGGCCATTGCCCGCTACCTAACCCGAGGCGAGACGGAAGCCGAGCCCGGCTCCGAGGGCTCAACCTACTATCACGAGTCCGAGCCCGCCTTCGAGGACGCGACGCGCATGCTCAAGGACCTCGGCCTGGTGCAGCCGATCCCGCGCGCCGACAAGCCCGACGAGAGCTGGTACTGCCGCCACGCGTTGACGGTGCCGTGCGAAGCGATGCCCGCGCTCCTCGCCTGCTCGATCTCGGACGACGACGGACGCATCGACGCGCTGCTCTCCGCCTTCCTCGCCATCGCCTGCCAGCATGACGGCCTGTCTTCGGAACGGGCCCCTTTCACGCCGCCAGCCGACTATCGGGCGGCTTTGCGCGCCCTCGCCCGCGCCGGCTACGCGCAATCCGTCGGCAGCGCCTATCGCTGGACCGACAAGGCCGGTCGCGCCATGGAGCGGATCGAGGCCTGGGACCAGCACGGGCGCTCGCTCGCCACCCTGCGCGAAGAAGACCGGCTGGCACAGGCCGACGCGGCTTGGCGCACCATGCCCGAGACGATCCGCCGAGCGCATTTCGGCAAGCAGCCGGTGCGGATCGTACCCGTGGTCGAGGCCCTGACCATGAGCTGGCGCGACGGCGCTTGGCATCCGGTGACCCGCGAGGCCTCGGCGGCGTCGGACGGCCAGATCGCCTTGGCGCGCCGCCTGATCGATCTGGCCCAGGGGCGAGGCTGAGCGGCCGTCTGCTCGGGCGTTCGATCCCATGAGCGCCGAGCGAGACCTCGTCGACGTCACCCGCATCTTTCACGAACCGGCCGTGGTCGATTTTCCGCGCGGCCGCGAGATCCTGGCGCGCTTTCCCGATGCCGAGCGCATCGCGGTGCCCTCTCATTGGAACATCCCCTCGCTTCACGGCAACGAGGGTTCCGTCGAGGACTGGGTGCGCATCAAGCGCTCGACACTGGTGCTCGGCGTCAAGAAGGGGCTCGCGATGCGCCCGAATGGACGCAGCGCCCATTTCATCGCGCCCTCGACTTCGAATGGCTGCACCATGGCCTGCGCCTATTGCTATGTGCCGCGCCGCAAGGGTTTCGCGAACCCGATCTCGCTGTTCGTGAACACCGAGGCGATCGGCGACGCGATCCGCCGCCACGCCGGGAAACAGGGACAGCTGCCCGAGCCGGACCAAGTCGACCCCTCGCTCTGGGTCTACGATCTTGGCGAGAATGGCGACCTCTCGGTGGACGCTATGCTTTGTGACACGGTGCGCGACCTGGTCGCGCTGTTTCGCGACATCCCCAACGCCAAGGGCTCCTTCGCCACCAAGGCGGTGAACCGCAATCTGCTCGGCTACGACCCGCAGGGCAAGACTCGCATCCGGTTCTCGTTGATGCCGGCGCGGATCGCACGGATCGTCGATGTGCGCACCACGCCGATCGCCGAGCGCATCGCCGCGATCGACGACTTTTTACGCGCGGGCTACGAGGTTCATGTCAATTTCTCGCCAGTGATCCTCTACGAGGGCTGGGAGAGCGACTGGCAGGCGCTGTTCGACGAGATCGACGGCACGATCTCGGACGCCGCCAAGGCCCAGCTCAAAGCCGAGATCATCATGCTAACCCACAATGCGGGTCTGCACGCGGTCAATCTCGGCTGGCATCCGAAGGCCGAGAGCTTGCTGTGGCGGCCGGACATTCAGGAAGCCAAGCGCTCCGAGGGCGGCGGCGACAACCTTCGCTATCGCACCGGCTGGAAAGGCCGCTGGCTCGCCCGCTTCACCAAGCTGCTGGCTGAACGGATGCCCTATTGCGCAGTGCGCTACGCTTTCTGACGCCGCTCAGTGCGTCCAGGGCGCAGTGCGATTGAACTTGAAGTTGTCCGAGTACGACAACCCCCTGCGCACCACCTGCGGGCGGGGCTTCTCGACACGGTAGGCGATACCCTCGCGCTTGGCGTAGGCAATGGCCTCTTCCTCGGTGTCGAATTCCAGCCGGACCTGCTGCAGCATGTCCGAAGAGCTGGTCCAACCCATCAGAGGGTCCTTCTCACGGGGGCTCGTCCGATCGAATTCCAGCAGCCATTGCTTGGTGCGGGCGAGGCCCGACTGCGAAGCATCCTTCGAGGGGCGGAAGATGCGAGCGCTCGACATCGACGGAACGGCCTCCGGCCAGAAACGAATGGTCGGGGCGATAGGATTCGAACCTACGACCCTCTGGTCCCAAACCAGATGCGCTACCAGACTGCGCTACACCCCGACACGCTCACGCGCCCTCGGGGAATAGGGTTTCAGCCCCTCTTGAGCAAGGCCTCGACGGCTCATTGAGCGAACGGAGTGCCGTGCAAAGGCAGGCTTCGGAACGCTCCCTCTGGAGAATCCCGAAAGGCCTCACTCCACCGCGTGCACTTCCCAATCACACGCCGACCACCAGCAGCGCCGCCGGCGGCCGCCCGATGAGGTCGAGGCCCCAAGTCTCCGAGCGGCTCCTCGGGATGCAGGACGGCGACGGATCTCCGGAGAAAGCCCCCGGAGTCAGATCAGGCGCTGGCCCGCATCGGAGCGACGTCGACGGGAATCTCGATATCCACGCCGAGCGTCGAGACGCCCTTGCCACGCTCGAGCTTGATCTGCACCTTGTCGGCGTCGACCTTCACATGCTTGGCGATCACCGCGAGGATCTCTTCCCGCAGCGTAATCACCAGGTCCGGACGGCCGTTCTCCGACCGTTCGTGCGCGATGATGAGCTGAAGGCGTTCGCGCGCGGCCGAAGCCGAGCCGCGAGGCTTGAGAAACGTCAGGACACTCATGCTGCCCTCCGTGTGAACAGCTTGTTGATCAGGGACTTGCGATCGGACGGGATCGCCATCGCAACGGTTTCGCCCTTCAGGCGGCGCACGGCGTCGATGTAGGCACGCGACGGGGCGCAGAGCGGGTTGTTCAGCGTTACCGGGCAGCCGACGTTCGAGGCGCGGAGCACTTCGAGGCTTTCCGGGATGATCGCGAGCAGCGGGATCGAGAGAATCTCGAGCACGTCGTCGACCTTGAGCATGTCGCCGCGATCAGCGCGGGCGGGGTCGAAGCGGGTGAGGACCAGGTGCTTCTCGATGGTCTCGCCCTTTTCGGCGCGGACCGTCTTCGAGTCGAGCAGGCCGATGATCCGGTCCGAGTCGCGCACCGACGAGACCTCGGGGTTCGTCACGACGACGGCGACGTCGGCATGGCGCATGGCGAGCTGGGCGCCGCGCTCGATGCCGGCCGGGCTGTCGCAAACGATCCAGTCGAACTTTTCGCGCAGCTCGGCGATGACGCGCTCGACGCCGGCATCCGTCAGGGCGTCCTTGTCGCGGGTCTGCGAGGCCGGCAGCAGGGCGAGGTTCTCGAGCCGCTTGTCGCGGATCAGGGCCTGATTCAGCTTGGCGTCGCCGTTGGTGACGTTGATGAGGTCATAGACCACGCGGCGCTCGGCGCCCATGATCAGGTCGAGGTTGCGCAGGCCGACGTCGAAATCGACGACGCAGACCTTCTCGCCGGCCTGGGCCAGAGCCGCACCGAGAGCGGCGGTGGTGGTTGTCTTGCCGACACCACCCTTTCCGGATGTCACACAGAGAACCTTGGCCATCTGATCGTTTCCCTTGAAGCCAAATCGTTGGTGTCGTGGCGCGGCGCTCAGACGAGCGCCGCAATCTTGATCGCGCCGCCGTCGAGCCAGACCTGCGCCGCCTGGCCGCGCAGGTGGTTGCCCATGTCCTCGGCGGTGCGGACGAGGCGGTCGATGCCGAGGAGTTCGGGTTCGAACTTGCGGCAATAGATGCGGGCGCGCGGGTTCTTGGCGGCGCCGGCAATGACCCGGCCGCGCAGTGCGCCGTAGACGTGGACGGAACCGCCGGCGAGAATCTCGGCTCCGGACGAGACGGAGCCCATCACGGTCACGTCGCCCTCGTGGTGGACGATGGTCTGGCCGGAGCGCACCGAGCCCTCGATGGTGAGCGAGGTCATCGGAGGCTTCTCCTCCTCGATGACGACCTCGACCGAGTCTGCGGCCGGGCGGCCACCGATGAGGAAGGGCGGCAGGCCGGCAGCCTCGCAGGCCGCGCCCTCGATGCCGAGGATGCGGATATGGCGGCTCGACAGCTCCGTGATCAGGCCTTCGAGCTCGGCCGCCTCGGAGCCGAGGCCGGCCGCGTCGAGGATCACGCCCTTGCCGTCGAAGAGGCTCGGCGAGCGCTTGAGCGCGGCGTCGAGGAGGGCGAGCCAGTCGGCGACTGGAGCCTGGGGCGCCAGGGCGAGCGCGCGGAAGACGCGGCCGCGGCAGGCGAAGATGGGGAGTGTAGGAGCAGGGCTCGTCACGGGCGTGAACTTTTCCTTACCGACGCGCCCATTCAGCGCCGGCATGGTTACTGCGCGGTTAATTTTCGCGGCGGCTCGGCAAGATTTGCCGGGTTCGAACAGCAAAGCCACAGCTGCAGCCCGACGCCAGGCACTGCAATATCAACGGCTTACGCCGATACGTAGCCGGGATACGCTCGTTAAGAAATCTGGAGAAGGAGACCGAGGATCGCCCGATCCTGTGATCGGACGAATCAGGGAGGCGTCTTGGCGAGGGTCAGGTTGATTGCGTCGCGCACCTTGCCGTCATTGCGAGCGCAGCGAAGCAATCCAGGGCCAATGGGCTGACGGTGCGGGTGCGATCCTGGATTGCTTCGGCTTCGCTTCGCAATGACAGCGCGCAGGCGTGGGCTCAGCCCACCTCGACCCGGCCGTCGACGCCGATGATGCGAGCGAGACCGCGCACCCTGTTCAGCAGGCGTTCGCCGTCGAGGGGACGCAGCTCTGCCGGTAGCCTGAGCACGACCTTGCCGCCGTCGATGACGAGCGGCGTCCGTTTCAGTACGCCCTCCATGCCCGCCGTGATCGGGAAGGCCACCCGCAGCAGCCCGGCGATCAGCCGGGCGCGGTCGAGCAGGCGCGGGCCGGCGAGGTCGCGCAACGTCTGGCTCGCCTTCTCCGGGGCGATGCCCTCGTGGCGGAAGTAGCCGGTGAGCGCGAGATAGGCGCGGCCGGGATGATCGATGCCCGTGAAGGAGGCATTCGCGATCACGTTGAGGCCCTGCTCGCCCCGATAGTCGGGATGCGCGCGCCAATTGATGTCGGACATCAGGCAGGCGGCATGGCGCAGCCGGCGCTCGTCGGCGGTCTCGGGGCCGTCGAGGGTCGCAACGAAGCGGTCGGTCCAGCCGCGAAGCTCCTCGCCATGGCCCGGCGAGCGGGCGCGCTGGTCGTTCAAGACCTGGGCCGCCGCGATCAGCGGATCGAGGGCGCGAGTCTCGCGATCGAGCTGCTCGAACAGCAGTCCCTCGCGCACGCCGAGGGCCGAAATCGCGACCTCACGCGGGCGGCCGATGGTGATGATTTCTTCGAGCACGACGGCGCCGTAAGCGAGGAGCGGTCGACGCGCCTCGGAGACCAGCACCTCGACATCCGGCAGCGCGTTCGCCTCGCTCTTCTCGACCATGTCGAGGAAAGCGAGCGTATCCTGGGGCTCGACCTTGTAGCCGTGCATCACGTGGAGGTCGTAGTTACGCGACGCCATGTGCAACTTGGCCAGCGCCCGCCAGGTGCCTCCGACAGCATAGAAGGTCCGCCCGCGCATGGTCTCGAGCTGCGGCTCGGCCTTCTTGAGGTGTTCGCGGGCGATCTTGCGGGCCTTCTTGGCGGAATCCCCGGAGAGATCCTGGAGAGCGAGACCGCCGAGCGGCATGGTCACGCCCTGCCCCACCGTCGATCCGCGCACGTCGACCAGTTCGAGCGAGCCGCCGCCGAGATCGCCGACCACGCCGTCCGGCCCATGGAAACCAGAGACGATCCCGAGCGCCGAGAGCTCGGCCTCGCGCCGGCCGGACAGCAGCTCGATGCCCTGGCCGAGAATCTCCTCGGCTGCCTTGATGAACGCCGGCCCGTTCTCGGCATCGCGCGCGGCGGCGGTGGCGAGCACGAAGATGCGCCCGACCTTGATCGTATCGCAGAGCACCCGGAACCGCCCGAGCGCATGCAGCGCGCGGCGGACCGCGTCGTCGCTCAGACGCTTGGTCGAGAACACGCCGCGGCCGAGCCCGCAGAGCACCTTCTCGTTGTAGAGCGGCGTCGGAGCGCGGGTCAGGCCGTCATAGGCGACGAGCCGGACCGAATTCGATCCGATGTCGATGATGGCGACGGGTTTGAGCCGATCGGGCATGGGCAGGTCGGCGGAATGCGCCAGCGTCAGGTGAGAACGGATCGGACCCATGCGTCACCTTCTCAGGAGCGCTGAGCCCTGCGGCTCAGTGAGCGAGGGCTGGATTTCTTCGACGACTTGCCGCGCCCCGAGAGGCTCGGATTCGTCATGAAATACTTGTGGGCGTTGAACGGCTCTTCGCCCTCGGCGGGTTGGATCCGTTCGCTCGCGCCGGATGCCAGTACACGCCAGCTCTGCCGGTTGTCGAGGAGGTTCGCCAGCATGATCTGGTCGAGCACCTGCTGGTGCACGGTCGGATTGGTGATCGGCAACAAGGCCTCGACGCGACGGTCGAGGTTGCGCTGCATCAGATCCGCCGAGGAGATGTAGACGATGGCATTCGGGTGCGGCAGGCCCGCGCCGTTGCCGAAGGCGTAGATCCGCCCGTGCTCCAGGAAGCGGCCGACGATCGATTTGACGCGGATCGTCTCCGACAAACCGGGCACACCCGGCCGCAGGCAGCAGATGCCGCGCACCACGCAATCGACCTGCACGCCTTCGGCGGAGGCGTCGTAGAGCGCATCGATGATCTGCGGGTCGACCAGCGAGTTGCACTTGATCCAGATCGCCGCCGGGCGCCCGGCCTTGGCATGGGCGATCTCTTCCTCGATGTGCTGGAGCAGGCGCGGCTTCAGGGTCAGCGGCGAGACCGCCATGCGCTCCAGCTCGGCCGGCTCGGCATAGCCGGTAATGAAGTTGAACATTCGGCTGACGTCACGCGCGATGGCCGGATCCGCCGTGAAGAAGGACAGGTCGGTGTAGATGCGCGCCGTGATCGGGTGATAATTGCCGGTGCCGACATGGCAGTAGGTCACCAGCCGGTCGCCCTCGCGCCGCACCACCATCGACAGCTTGGCGTGGGTCTTCAGCTCGACGAAGCCGAACACCACCTGAGCGCCGGCCTTTTCGAGGTTCTTGGCCCAGCGGATATTGGCCTCTTCGTCGAAGCGGGCCTTCAACTCGACGAGGGCCGTCACCGACTTTCCCGCCTCGGCGGCTTCCGCGAGAGCGGCGACGATCGGTGAGTTCGACGAGGTGCGGTAGAGCGTCTGCTTGATCGCGACGACGTTCGGATCGCGGGCAGCCTGGGCCAGGAACTGCACCACCGAGTCGAAGGTCTCGTAGGGGTGGTGGACGATGAAGTCCTTCTGGCGGATCGCCGCGAAGACGTCGCCGCCCGACTCGCGGATGCGCTCGGGGAAGCGCGCGTTGTAGGGCTTGAACTTCAGGTCCGGCCGGTCGATGCCGACGATCTGCGAGAGCTCGTTCAACGCCAGCATGCCCTCAACGACGAAGACCTCGTCCTGGGCTATCTCCAGTTCGTCGACGACGAAGGTGCGCAGGTCCTCCGCCATGCCTTCCTCGATCTCGAGGCGGATGACGACGCCGCGGCGGCGCTGCTTGAGCGCGCTCTCGAAGTGGAGGACGAGATCCTCGGCCTCCTCCTCGATTTCGAGATCGGAGTCGCGGACCACGCGGAAGGCGCCCTGGCCCTTGACGGTGTAGCCGGGGAAGAGCCGGTTCGTGAACTTCACGATGACCTGCTCGATGGCGATGAAGCGCGCCGTCGAGTCACCGAGCGCATCGGGCAGGCGCACGAAGCGATCGATCATCGACGGCAAGCGGATCAGAGCGCGCAGGGTCCGGCCGTCGCGCGGCCGCACCAGCATCAGCGCGATGGTCGAGCCGAGATTCGGGATGAACGGGAACGGGTGCGCCGGATCGACCGCGAGCGGCGTCAGCACCGGCAGGACGTGCTGCAGGAAGTAGTCGTCGAGCCAGGCGATGTGCTCTTCCGACAGGCCGGCGGGCTCGATCAGCTCGATCCCGACCTCCAGCAATTCGCCGCGCAGGGCGCGCCAGCGATCCTGCTGGTCGAGGGCCAGCCGCGAGACCTCGGCACCGATGCGCGAGAGCTGCTCCGAGGGGGACAACCCATCCTGCGATGGTGAGGTGATGCCGGCGCGAACCTGATCGTACAGGCCCGCGACGCGGACCATGAAGAACTCGTCGAGGTTGTTGGCCGAAATTGACAGGAAGCGCAGTTGCTCCAGCAGCGGATGGTTCTTGTTGGACGCCTCTTCCAGGACGCGCCGGTTGAACTGCAGCCAGGATAATTCACGGTTCACGAAGCGCTCGGCCGAGTGGCGCAGATGGCGGCCGGCCTCCAAGATCGGCTCCCGGGCCGCCTCGTCGACCTTGCCGGTGGTCTTCTGGCCACTCGGGCCGGCCTCCGGCTCGGCAGCCTTCTCCGCGGCGAGGATGCGGGCCGCACGGGCCGTGCGGGCGCGGGCGGTCTCGCTCCGGACGCCACGCTCGGTGGACAAAGTGGTCTCTTCGACCTCGACCACCTCGCCGTCCTGCACCGGGGCGTCCGACTCCATCTCCGGCAAAGGCTGGCCTCCTTCGTTGCGCGCGGGGCGCTGCCCTAGCACGGGCTGGGCGATGTCATATGACAGTTCCGTGACACCAATCGCACGGGGCTGCGCGTATCGGGCGAGCTACTCCGCCGGCTTCGCCTCTTCCGCGAAGATCGTCATGTTCGGCCCGAGATTGGGGGCGGGTTCGCGCGGCGTGTTCACGAGGCCGAGCAGCAGAAGCGATTCGCCCATCACCGCCTTGAAGCCAGGCGAGACAGGGTCGCCGCGAGACTGCACGCTCGGCTCATCCAGCCTCCTCGTCCAATTCGTCGGCTCCCTCTCCCGTCTCCGCCATCCCGAGCCGGTCCAGCACCGCCAGCGCCAGTGGCTTGGTGATGCGGCGGCCGCGCCCGAGGGCGTCGCGGTCGAGCTCGCCTACCACGTCGCGGGCGCGGGCGAGCGAGCGGTCGATGCGCAAGGCCACGGCCTCGACCACGGCAAGGTCGACCACGATCTGGCGATCGACGAAGAGCTTGACGATCACAGCACGCAGCAAGGCGTCGTCGGGCGGCAGGATCTCGATGCTCGGCGCGAGGCGCAGCCGGGAGCGCAGATCCGCGACCTTGAGCCCGAAGCCGTCGACCCCACTGGCGGCGGTGATCATCACCGGGCTGCGGCGCTCGCGCGCGAGGTTGAGCAGGTGGAACAGGGCGGCCTCTTCACGGCCGGGCACCTTGTCGACATCCTCGATGACGAGTGCGCCGTTCGAGACGAGATGCGTGACCTGATCGTCCTTCAGCGCGCCGGCGGACACCGTCCAGGCATGAGCGCGGGTCGCCCAGATCGAGGCGAGATGGCTCTTGCCGCTGCCGGGCGGCCCCTGCAGCAGCAGCACCGTGTCCGGCCAGTCGGGCCAAGCCTCGACGAGACCGTAGGCCGCCTCGTTGGCCGGACCGACCAGAAAATCCTCGCGCCCGTAGCGGGGGTCGAGGGGCAGATCGAAGGTGAGTTGCTTCGGCGGAGCTTTGTCTCGCATGGGCCGGATCTATACACTGGATTCCCTACCGTTTCCGCAGGCTGCGATCATGACGAGGCCGAAGGCGTGGCCACCAGAGCGGGCCGGCGAAACGCGGCCGTTCACCAACCAAGGCGATAACCGCACGGCATTTGCGAAAACTGAATTCAGAAAAATCAAACCAAAATATATCCAAATAATATTCAAGATTTAATGCCGGAGATTTTAGGTCGACCCCGATGGTCAGGGGAACGACATGACGAGTCTGAAACGCAAGATCCTGTTGGCTGCGCAAGCGCTTGCGGTCCTCGCCGTCGGCGTGTCCAGCGCGGCCGCCACATCCGACGAAGTCAGAAACAAGCTTGCTCGCAAAGACTGCGTCCGCGGAAAATTCGCGAACTACTATCTGGAGGGCAAAGGAGGCGATCCGTCGGCCGATTATCGGGGCCGCGTGTTCAAGCTCAGTCAGAATTTCCCCGACCAGCTCCCTCCGGCAGAAAAGCTTCCGTGGCAGGCGATCGATTTCAAGGACGGCGCGCCCGTCGATCCGCGGGCCTATCTGCAGGCACTTCTCGAGTACGGCCTCGAAGGCAACGTCCCGGTCGACTTCTACGTCGAAGATAACACGGTCCGGAAATGGTACGGCATGCCGTGGATGGACTGGAACACCGAGGTCGCGTCCGACTGGCCCGGCACGGATGGCCGTGAGTTCGTCCACGGCTTCACGCACGAGTTCGATTCATCGGGCAACACGCTGAGTACGCTGCAGCGCGACTTCGTCGATACCTGGTCGGGCGCCTACTACAACGACCGCGCCGCCTTCGGAATCGGGCAGGTCTATTGCAACCCGGACGACCCGAAGCCGGGCGCGCTGAATCCCGACCCGACGGCCCTCAACACCTTCCCGGACGGCGCCTTCATCATCAAGCTGCTTTTTTCGACGGTGACGGAAGAGCAGCTTCCGAGCGTCAAGAACGCGCTGGAATGGAAGGCCCACGTCTTCGCCAACGACGATCCGCGTTGGCGCAATGCCGGCCCGCTCTCCCGGTTCAAGCGCGAGATCAGTACGATCCGCATGATCCAGATCGACGTGTCGGTGCGCGACGAGAGGAGCACGACCGGCTGGCTGCTCGGCACCTTCGGTTACGACGGCAACGCCCCGGGCGACACGCCGTGGAAGCGCATGGTGCCGCTCGGTCTGCAGTGGGGTAATTCGCCGAGGGCCACTTTCGCCGAGACCTGCAAGGGCCCGAACGGCCCCTGCGACCAGTCGAAGCTGACCGAGCAGTGGATCAATCCGCAGGCGCTGAAGGACCTCAACACCGCGCCGTTGAACTTCAACCATCTCGGCTATGGCGGCCGTCTCGCCGGCCCCGTCGACAATGCCAAGGCGTCCTGCATGGGATGCCACCAGACAGCCGGCTTCCCCGTCGTGCCGATCCTCCCGGAATTCTCGGCCAATGGCAGCGTGCTCGGCCTCGACGCCGAGCGGCAGCCGCAGACCGAGCAGAGCCTTCGGATGATGTACCAGGGCAACGTCGCCTCGGGCGTGGTCTTCAGCGACACGCAGCTCTACTCGTCCGATTCCTCGCTGCAGCTATCGATGAGCCTGCAGAATTTCGTTTCGATGCGTTGCAGCGCTGGGTCCCCGCCAGATGCGCCTTCACTCTGTAAGCAGCTCGCGCGCTGGCAGGGCCTGCAGCGCAAGTCGATCGATGCGGTGCTCACCTTCGGCAAGCCTGGGCCGGATGGCGGGCCGCTTCCTTCCAATCCGGATTGACCGGAAGGGCCGCCGAATGCCGGCGGATCAGTCGTCGGCGTCGGCCAGCAGAACCGGCTCTTCCGCCAGGTAGAGCCGGCTCTGCAGATAGCGCTCGACGCCGAAGCGCACGATCACGCCGATCGAAGCCGCGACCGGCACCGCGAGCAGCAGCCCTAAGAAGCCGAACAGCGTGCCAAAGGCGAGCAGAGCGAACATCAGCCAGACCGGATGCAGGCCGACGG
Organism: Methylobacterium brachythecii; assembly: GCF_014196345.1. GTDB lineage: Bacteria > Pseudomonadota > Alphaproteobacteria > Rhizobiales > Beijerinckiaceae > Methylobacterium > Methylobacterium brachythecii. The sequence continues at coordinate 152,561 of NZ_JACIDN010000002.1, forward strand.
AATCGCCGACGAGCTTGGGCGAAATCACGTTGCCTTCGAGAAACTGCCCGACCAGGAAGACGCCGACCGTCAGCCCGATATGCAGCCAGTCGCCCGTCGGCCACCACTGCACCAGCGCGACGCCGACCGAGAGAAGGAAGCCGGTCAGGCTGCCGACGAAGGGGATGAAGGTCAGGAAGCCCGAGATCAGCCCGATCAGCACACCGAAGTTCAAACCGACGCAGAACAGGCCGAGCGCGTAGAAGGTGCCGAGGATCAGGCAGACCAGCGACTGCCCGCGCACGAAGCCGGTAACGGCCTGATCAATCTCGCGGGCGAGCCGGCGCGTGGTCTCGCGATGGCGGGCCGGCACCCAGCGGTCGAGGGCGGCGATCATCCGGTCCCAGTCGTGCAGCAGGTAGAAGGCCACGACCGGAGTGATGACGAGAAGCGAGGCGATCGAGATCAGTGCCTGGCTGCCGGACCAGATCGAGCCGAGGAATGCGAGAAACCACTGTCCGCCCTGCCCCACCAGCGAGCCGACCGAGTTCTGCAGCTCGTTCACCACATCTTGACCGCCGACTTTTTCGATTAGCGGGCCGGCTCTCTCGACGATGATGCCCTGGAGCTTCGAGATCATCCCCGGCAGCGCGTTGACCAGCGAGGCGACCTGGCCCGCCGCGAGCGGGACCACGATGATCAGGAGCACGATCAGACCGACCACGAAGCCGGCGAGGATGATGAGCGTCGCCGCAAGCCGGCCGAGTCCGAGCCGCTCCAGCCGATCGGCGAGTGGATCGAGCAGGTAGGCGAGCGCCAGCCCCGCCACGAAGGGAAGCATCACTTCGCGCAGCGCGTACAGCAGGAAGACCAGCACCCCGAGAACCAGCAGACCGATGATTGCCCTGGTTCGCATCCGGCCCCTCGCGTTAGACTCGTCGACGCAACGAGAGTGGGAAGCGTCGCCCATACGGTCAAGGCAGGCCGGAGGCGGGAGATCCGAGATGATCCTCAAGCAATACGTCATCGACCTCCCAGCCGATTACGACATGCAGATCATCCGCGATCGCGTGGCGCGCGCCGCCGATTCCTTCGATCGGTTTCCTGGGCTCGGCCTCAAAGCCTTCCTGGTCCGTGAAAAGGGCCGGCACGGCGCCGATTCCAATCAATACGCGCCGGTCTATCTGTGGCCGGAGATCGAGGCGCTTTGGGGCTTCGTTGCCGGAAGCGGGTTCGACGGCGTGGCTCAGAGTTTCGGGCGCCCCTCGATCCAGACGTGGCTCGGCTTCGCCCTCGCACGGTCCGAGTCCGGTCGCGACCCGACCCGGTTTCGCAGCCTCGTGCGCGAGGACCTCACAATCGAGCGCGGTATCGATCTCGCGGCTCTGAGAACCCACGAAACGCGCAACGCCCACACGGCCGTCACCGAAGCACCGGGGCTCTGCCTCCGCGCGGTCGGGCTCAACATCGAGACTTGGCGGCTGGTCCGCTTCGACTTCTGGGATCGACCGCAGGACGCCCTGCCGGCGAGATCACGCAGCTTCGAGATCCTTCACACATCGGCACCCCGCGTGGAGGATCTCGATTTTCAGGACTGACCGAGGAGCGTTGTCGACAGCGATCTCGGCGGTTGCGCAGGCGATGGGGTGGCACTGGCGCAAAATCGGCTAAAGAGGCGCGAAACAGGACGGGGTGCCGATGACGGCCGCAGATCAAGACGGGCTGACCTACGCGCAGGCGGGTGTCGACATCGACGCCGGCAACGAGTTGGTCGAGACGATCAAGCCGCTGGTGCGCGCCACGCGCCGGCCGGGCGCTGATGCCGAGATCGGCGGCTTCGGCGGACTGTTCGACCTCAAGGCGGCCGGCTTCAAGGATGCGATCCTGGTCGCGGCCAATGACGGCGTCGGCACCAAGGTGAAGATCGCCATCGAGACCGGGCGGCACGACACGATCGGTATCGATCTCGTCGCGATGTGCGTGAACGACATCGTCGTGCAGGGTGCCGAGCCACTGTTCTTCCTCGACTACTACGCCACCGGGAAGCTGGTGCCGGGCGTCGGTGCCGACATCGTGCGCGGCATCTCCGAGGGCTGTCGTCTGGCCGGCTGCGCGCTGATCGGCGGCGAGACCGCCGAGATGCCCGGCCTCTACGCCAACGAGGATTACGACCTCGCCGGCTTCGCCGTGGGCGCGGCCGAGCGCGGCACGCTGCTGCCGCGGCCCGGCATCCAGCCGGGCGACGCAGTGCTCGGGCTCGCCTCCTCCGGCGTCCACTCGAACGGGTTCTCGCTGGTGCGGCGCATCGTGGAGCGGAGCGGGCTCGGCTGGGACGCGCCCGCGCCATTCGCTGAGGGCAAGACGCTCGGCGAGGCGCTGCTCAAGCCGACGCGGATCTACGTGAAGGCTCTGCTTTCCGCGATGAAACATGCCGGCGGCGTTCGAGCGCTCGCCCACATCACCGGCGGCGGCTTCCCCGACAACCTGCCTCGCGTGCTGCCGGACGGCGTCGGCATCGAGATCGATCTCCCCGCGATCCGCGTACCGCCGGTCTTCGGCTGGCTGGCGAAGGAGGGCGGCGTCGCCCAGGCCGAGATGCTGCGCACCTTCAACTGCGGCATCGGCATGGTGGTCGTGGTCGCGGCCGATGCGGTCGAAGCCGTCGAGAGCGCCCTCGCCCAAGCCGGCGAGCCTGCGGTGCGGCTCGGCCGGATCACCGAGCGCGGCCCCGAGCCGGTGACCTTCACGGGCGCGCTCGCACTGTGAGCCTTCCGAAGAAGACGCGGGTCGCGATCCTGGTCTCGGGGCGCGGCTCGAACATGGTCTCGGTGATCGAGGCGGCGAAGGCCCCGGACTACCCGGCCGAGATCGTGCTGGTGCTCTCGAACCGTCCCGATGCCGGCGGGCTCGCGCGGGCGGCCGCGGCCGGCATTCCGGCAAAGGCCATCGACCACAAACAGTTTGCGACCCGCGAGAGTTTCGATGCGGCGCTCGAGGCGGCTTTGCGCGAGGCGGGAATTGAACTCGTCTGCCTCGCCGGCTTTATGCGGATCTTTTCGGCCGGCTTCGTCGAGGCCTGGGCCGGGCGGATGATCAACATCCACCCATCACTGCTCCCGCTGTTTCGCGGCACGCATACCCATGAGCAGGCGCTTGAGGCCGGCGTTCGGCTGCATGGCTGCACGGTGCATTACGTCGTGCCGGAACTCGATGCCGGGCCGATCATCGCCCAGGCCGCCGTTCCGGTCCTGCCGGGCGACGATGCCGACAGCCTCGCTGATCGGGTGATCGTGCAGGAGCACCGGCTCTACCCGAAGGCGCTGGCGCTCGTCGCGTCGGGGCAAGCACCGCTGAAAGACGGGCGCGTCGTCTTCGCTGCGGGACAAGGCGCCAAGGGCGCCCTGCATTCCCTGTAGAGGTCGCCGAAGAGCTGGCCCTTCGGCGATTAGACGCTTGCCTTAGACCGGACGCGGCAGCTTGCAGCTGTCGAGCGCGTTCAGGGCCTTCGCCTTGGCGCTGTCGTTGAAGTAGCCGGTCGCGCGGTAAGACTGAATCTCGCCGCTATCCAGCGACTTCAGCGTCTGATCCGCATAGCAGCCGCAGGGCTTCGCGACGGCCGTTTCCTCGACCTTCTGCAGCTTGGACTGCGTCACGACGCAGGCATGGCTGACGCGACCCTTGAGGTTGCTCTTGGAAGCGGTCTTCAGCGCCGGATCGGGCGTGTAGGCCTCGAGAGATGCGACCTGCGTGCGCCCGCTCTGGCAGGCGGCGAGCAGGGAGGCGAGGCCGGCCGCGATGAGCAGCTTGCTGGCGCGCGAGGAAACGAGGCGCATCGATTTTTGTCCGGGCGAGAGATTCGTCAACGCGATCCTTCTCGTCCCGGCCGGCCTCGCGCCGCTAGGGCAGCGAGGCCACACCGTCTCAGTAATGCGACCCCAAGGTTAGGCGCCGGGGCGCATCGCCCGTCACCTTCAGGCGGCGATGTCGGAGTCCTGGAAGAACTGCGCGATCTCGAGCTTGGCGTTCTCGGCACTGTCCGAACCGTGCACCGTGTTCTCGCCGACCGACTCGGAGAAGGTCTTGCGGATGGTGCCCTCGGCGGCCTGAGCCGGGTTCGTTGCGCCCATGACTTCGCGATACTTGGCGATGGCGTTGTCACCCTCGAGCACCTGCACGACCACGGGGCCCGAGGTCATGAACTCGACGAGCTCGCCGAAGAACGGGCGCGCGCTGTGAACTTCGTAGAACTTTTCGGCCTGGGCCTTGCTCATCTGGATGCGGCGCTGGCCGACGATGCGCAGCCCCGCCTTCTCGATCACGGCATTCACCGCGCCGGTGATGTTCCGCTTCGTCGCGTCGGGCTTCAGAATGGAGAAGGTGCGCTCGGTGGCCATGATCAGACTTTTTTCGTGAGAGGTCGGTGAGGCCGAAAACGGCCGTCGCGGCAGGCTTATAGCGACGGGAGTCCGCGCCCTCAACCGAGCGTGCCGGCCTCGCTGTCATGGCGAAATCGCCACAGTGCCGGAAAATCGCCCCATTGCGACGCTTTGCTCCGGTGAAGACGCGGCGCCCGCACGGACGTCGCCAGGCAGACACCAAGGAGACCGCTGATGCGCATCGCCCTTCGCTCCGCCCTCGTCCTCGCGGCCCTCGGCGCCGCCTCCGCGGCTTCCGCCGCGCCGAAGGACCCGACCGGCACATGGCTCACCGAGGACGGACGCGCCAAGGTGAAGATCGATCGCTGCGGCCCGGGCGCCTCGAACATCTGCGGCAAGGTGGTCTGGCTGAAGTCTCCAACCGGCCCCACCGGCGGTCCTCGCACCGATCTCAAGAATCCCGATCCGAAGAAGCGCTCCCGTCCGGTGATCGGCCTGACGCTCCTCGACAACCTCAAGCCTGAAGAGGCGAAGTTCTCCGGCGAGATCTACAACGCCGAGGAAGGCAAGATGTACTCAGTGAGCCTGGAGCGCGAGAGCGCGTCCGAGCTGAGCATCTCCGGCTGCCTGCTCAAAGTGCTGTGCGGATCGCAGACCTGGAACCGCGTGCCGGACGTGAACCAGCAGGCCGCCATCACTCCGGCCGACGCCAAGACCGCGGCAAAGCCGGCCGCGAAGCCGCAGCCCGAAGCTGAACCGGAAGATTGATAGCCGGCCAGGCTGCCTGACATCAGTCGCACAAAAGAAGAAGGGCGCACCGGAGACGGGGCGCCCTAAGTTTTTGCCTATCCTGATGGGGGTCTAGGCAGGATCCGATTACGACACTTTCCGGTCGTGGCGATGACGTGAACTCTATGGGGGCGGCTCTGTCCCCCGATTTCGATCCGGCGACACGTCACCGGTGCAGTCACATCACTGTCACTGTCGGGACTGACAACCTGAGCATCCCCAAGGTGTAGCTTCTCCGCAACGGCTCCCGATCCTCGACTTTCGGGCAATTGCAGCAATTATAGCAATTGCTATACCTCGATGGCGGCTGAGGTTGGGAGCGGGCGGTGGCGGGTCGAAAGGTCATAGGAAAGCGAAGCGGAGGCGGTCGGGCTTTGACCCGCGCGGCGCTGCTGCTTGCCGCCGTCGGCTCGCCCATGGCGCGCTCATCGGCCGCCGACCTCGCCCCAGCAGGCACGACACAAGGACATGTCGACTGGTCCGGCGGCTATCTCGGCCTTCAGGGCAGCGCCGGCGCCTCCTTCGGAAACTACGAGTTCGGCCCGACGACGATCGGCAACCGCCGCATCGGGACGTTCGAAACGGGAGACGCGACCGGCCGAAACAATCTTGGCCGTGATGCGACGACGGCCCTCGGTGGCGGTTTCGCGGGCTGGAACTGGCAGAGCGGAGCCTTCGTCTACGGGATCGAAGCCGACCTCGTCGGCGCGAATCTAAGGCGCCCCGCTCCGTCCAACGCACCGGGTCTCGGCTATGAAGCGATCGACCCGCCATTCGGCGTGATCCGCGAGACGACTGACCTGATCGGCACCGGCCGCGTGCGACTCGGCTACGCCTTCGACAGCAATCTCGTCTATGCGAGCTTCGGCCTGGCCGGCGCGAACGGACGCGTGCACGCGACCTACCCGGACCTCGCCACGGGCGGCGTAAACACTGCGCGCCGCGACGTGTCCTATCTCGGCTTCACGCTCGGCGCCGGCGTCCAGTATGCGATCTCGCCGAATTTCTCGCTGGGCCTCGATTATCGCTACATCGATTTCGGCCAGAGCAGCCGGTTCGACCTCGCCGTCCTCCCCGGCATCAATGGCGGCCCGGTCTCCACGCGCAGTGCCTTCATCTCAAACGAGATGATGGTCCGCCTGTACTGGCATCCCGAAGGCCTGAAGCTCCCGGCCGAGAGCGAAGAACAGAAGTCGAGCGAGCCGAGCAGGTTCTCGTTTCACGGCCAGACCACCTTCATCAACCAGGCGGTCAGCGGCTTCCATGCGCCCTATGCCGGAGGTCAGAGCCTCGTACCGAATCAGGCGCAGGCGACCACCACCGCGACGGCCTATCTCGGCTTCAAACTCTTCGAGGGAACCGAACTCTACTACAATCCCGAGTTCAGTCAGGGTTTCGGCCTCTCACGCACGCTCGGCGTCGCAGGCTTCGTCAATGGCGAGGCGCAGAAGGCAGGAGCACCGTTCCCGAAGCTTCGCTCCAACCGCTACTTCATCAAACAGACCTTCGGACTCGGTGGCGAGACCGAGGAGGTGCCGGACGGGCCGAATGCGATCGCCGGCACCCGCGACGTCGAGCGGGTCACGGTGGTCGTCGGCAAGTTCGCACTCGGCGACTACTTCGACAACAACGCCTACGCGCACGATCCCCGCGTCGATTTCTTCAACTGGGGGCTCTGGGGATCGGCTGCCTGGGACTTCCCGGCCAACCTGCCCGGTTTCACGCAAGGCCTGATGGTCGAATACAACCGGGCCGAGTTCGCCCTGCGCGCAGCTTACACGCAGGTGCCGAAGCAACCTTCCAGCGACGTCTTCGATTCCCGCGTGCTCGACCGGCAGGGCATCACGGCGGAAATCGAGGAGCGGCACACGCTGCCGTGGCTCGAGCAGCCCGGCAAGCTGCGACTCGGTTTCTTCTCCAACGTCGGCAATACGGCGAATTATCGCGAGGCGATAACGCTGACCCAACTCGGCGCCTTCACCGACGTCAACGATGCGGCGTCCGCAACTCGCACGGCGCGCCGCAAGACCGGCTTCTACGTGAACCTGGAACAGGCCGTGACGAGCGATCTCGGCGTCTTCGCCAGGGCAAGCGCCGGCGATGGCCGCAACGAGAACCTATCTTTCACCGATGTCGACCGCTCGTTCTCCGGCGGCCTCTCGTTGAAGGGAACCAGCTGGGGTCGGGCCGCCGACACGGTCGGGATCGGTACGTCGATGAACCAGCTCTCACCCTCGCACCGCGCATTCTTCGCCGCGGGCGGACTCGGTCTGCTGATCGGCGACGGCCAGCTCAACTATGCGCCCGAACGGGCCATCGAGGCGTATTACGCGATGAGCCTGACCAAATCGGTCACGCTGTCCTTCGACTATCAGCACGTCGAGAACCCCGCCTATAACCGTGACCGCGGGCCGGCCGACTTCTTCGCGACCAGGCTGCACGCGGAATTCTGACGCCGGCGCCCACAACCCAAAGAAAGAGCCGCATCCAAGGTCATCGGATACGGCTCGGATCTTCTGTCTGCCACCCCTGCGGACGACCAATATTGGTCCAACGCGTCAGGCGACCTTGCGGCGGCCGCGGGCCTTGGGCTCTTCGACGACTTCTTCCTCCGGAAGACGGCCGCCCGGACGGCCGAGGCCGATCGACTTGGCGAGCGCGGAGCGCTGGGCGGCATAATTCGGGGCGACCATCGGATAGTCGCTCGGCAGGCCGTAGCGCTGGCGGTAGGAATGCGGATCGAGCCCATGCGTGCCGAGATGGCGCTTCATGGTCTTGTAGGCCTTGCCGTCGATGAAGCTGATGATCGCGTCGGGCGTGATCGACTTGCGGACCTGAGCCGAAGACGGCTTCTCGACGCTCTCGGCTACGGGCGCAGCCTCGACGCTGCCGGACAGCCCGACCAGAGCTGCGTGGACGCTGCCGATGAGTGCCGGGAGATCGGCAGCTGGCAGCGAGTTCTTCGATACGTAGGCCGAAACGATGTCACCTGCGAGCGTGACGAAGTCTGAGTTTGCCGTCTGTTGTTCTTCTGCCATGTCCATGGTCCGCTTGATTGCCCCTCGGCGGGAAGATCATACAAATGATGTCGAGAATCAAGCGAGTATCGTTAAAGTCCATAACAAGTCCAGCAACTCTACGAAATGCAACGTAGAACACAGCTCGTTTGGGGCGGAAACGACCTGAAGTCTGCCGGATTTTTCTGAATGGATAGAGCGATCTGCACGTTGCGTCTGCACAAGGTTAATATCGCTGATCAATTCAATGTGATCGACCTTGCATACGAATTAAAAGTCTTTTCGGCGGATCGCCACCCGATCTGAAGGCCTTCTGCAACTTGGCGATGAAAATGAACCGAAATAAGTGGCGATCGGCAGGTACCGTTTCAGCGTTTTCGGCCGCAGCCCGTTCCAGCGGATTCAGCAAAGAGATGTCGTGAATCGGCCGAAGCGCAATGAAAGCGACGGCAAGATCAGCAGATTGAGAATCGTCGAACTCGCCAAACCTCCGAGAATCACGATCGCCATCGGGCCCTCGATTTCGCGGCCAGGTTCGCCCGCTCCGAGTGCCAGCGGAAGCAGGCCGAGTCCCGTGACGAGCGAGGTCATCAGAATCGGCACGAGCCGGTCCGCAGCACCCTCCACGCAGGTCGCGCGATCCCAAATCCGGCCCTCCACGGCGATGAGATGCTCGTAATGGGCAATCATCATGATGCTGTTGCGCAGGCTGATGCCGAACAAGGTCACGAACCCGACGATCGAGCCGAGCGAGACCACGCCGCCCGTCAGTCCGACCATGAGGACGCCGCCGACGAAGGCGAAGGGCATGTTGGCCAGCACGATGGCGAGGTTGCGCCAAGAGCCGGTGACGACGGCAAGCAGCAGCAGGATGCCGAGCGCGGCAAGCCCAGAATACAGGATCAGATCCTGGCGAGCCCTCGCCTGCGCCTCGGCAGCGCCCTCGAAGCCGACATAGACGCCCGGCGGCAGTTTCACCGAGCGGGCGATCTTGCGCTTGGCCGCCGCGACGAAGGAGGCGACGTCGCGGCCCTCGACATTCGCGGTGACCGTGCGGACGCGCTGAGCGCCGGCATGCTGCACGGCGTAACGGCCCGAGGTTTCGTAGACGTCGGCGGCCTGGGCGAGACGAATGTAGCTGCCGCTCGGCGTTTTCAGCGGAAGGTCGCCGACGGTCGCGAGCTTCGTACGTACGGCACGCTCGAGAATGACGATGACGTTGAAGACCGCGTTCCCCTCATAGGCTTGGCCGACCGTGTCGCCCTGATAGGCCGTGCGGACGATTTCCAGGACTTCGATGGCGTCCAGCCCCCAATGGCGCAGGTCGTTCGGACGCAAGCCGACATTGATCTGGGGCAGACCGGCGGGCGAGCGCTGCTGGACGTCGGCCGCACCGTGAACCTCGGCGAGTTCGCGGGCCACATCACGCGAGGCCGCCTCGATCTTGTCGAGATCGCTGCCGTAGACCTGCACGACCACCGGTGCGGTGAACCCGGAGACCGTCTCTTCGATGCGCTCCGTCAGGAAGGTCTTGAGCGAGAAGCTGGCGCCCGGCGTCGCCGCCATCAGGGCGCGGATGCCGGCCTGGGCGCGATCCTGCGCCGCCCCGTCCAATCCAGGCCGCAGGTCGATGTGAATCTCGCTGTCCTGCGGGCCGCCGACGTCGTAGCCGGCCTCGGCCCGGCCGATCTGCTGTGCGACGGCGCGCACTCCCGGCACCGCTTTCAGGCCTGCCGTGATGTGTGAGCCGAGACGAAGCGATTCCTGCAGCGAGGTTCCGGGCGCCGCGGCCATGTGCAGGATGAGATGCCCCTCCTTCAGGTCGGGCAGGAAGGCACCTCCGAAGAACGGAACGGCCGCCGCTCCGACGAGCGTCGTCAGCAGCGCGCCCGCGAACATGATTCGCGGATACCGATCGAGCCGCAGCAACAGCCGCGTGTAGACGGCGCGGGCGCCGCGCATCACGGGGGGATCGCGGGTCGGCAGGTTCTTGCGGCCGGCGAGCAGAAGTCGGGAGAGGGCCGGCGTCACCGTCAGCGCCGTCGCGAGCGAGGCCAGCACCGCAAGGATGTAGGCGATGGCGAGCGGGCCGAAGAGCCGGCCGGGCACGCCGGTCAGCGCCAAGACCGGCAGGAAGACGAGGAGCACCGCGAAGGTGGCGTAGGCCACCGAGACGCGCACTTCGAGGATCGCGTCGAGGATCACCCGCGGCTCAGCTGTTGGCATACCGGATCGCCGGTTCTCGCGCAGCCGGCGCACCACGTTCTCGACGCCGATCACCGCGTCGTCCACCACCTCGCCGATGGCGATGGCGAGGCCGCCGAGTGTCATAGTGTTCAGGCTCTCGCCGAGAAGCTGCAGCACCAGCACCGCGCTGATCAGCGAGAGCGGGATCGCCACGGCGCTGATCAAGGCCGTGCGCCAGTCGAGCAGGAAGACGAACAGCACGATCACGACGAGGCCGCCGCCGAGCGCCAGCGCCTGCACGACGTTCTCGGTGGCTACCGAGACGAAGTTGGCCGGGCGGAACAGGTCGGCGCGCAGGGTGATGCCGTCGCGCTCTAGGGCGGGACGCAGCTCGGCGAGCGCGGCCTCGACCTTCTCGGTGACGTCGAGCGTGTTGGCCCCGACCTGCGCGCCCACCATCAGGAGCACGCCGGGCTTGCCATCGACCGAGGCCGCGCTGATCGCGGGCTCCGGCGCCGCGACCACGTCGGCGACGTCGCCGAGTACCACGCTGGCACCACCCTCGTTAACTAGCACCGTGCGCGCCACCTCGTCCGGCGTGAGCGATTGCCCCTCGGTCTGCAGGGTGATGCGCTGGTTGATCGTGTCGACGAAGCCGGCGCCGCGCACGCCCGTCGCCTTGCGGGCCGCCGCCAGCACGTCGTTCATGCCGATGCGGAAGCGAATCAGATCCCGCGGCCTGACCTGGACCTGGAACGAGCGCACGTCCCCGCCATAGACCAGCACTTCGCCGACGCCGGGCGCAGCGAGCAGCCGCAGCCGCACCCGCCAGTCGGCGACGGTGCGCAAGTCGATGAGCGAGCGCTTCTCCGCGGTCAGGCCGACGAGGAGCACCGAACTCGTCGAGGAGGTCAGCGCGGTCATGGCCGGCGTCAGCACGCCCTGCGGCAGGCGGCCGGCGAGCGTCGCGAGTCGCTCCGTCACGAGCTGGCGCACCCGGTAGATGTCGCTGCGCCCGCCAAAGGTCACGGTGATCACCGAGAGACCCTGGATCGAGTTGGAGCGCATGGTGGCGAGCCCCGGCAGACCGCTCAGCGCGACCTCGACCGATTGCGTCACCAATACCTCGACCTGCTCTGGGTTGAGCCCGGGCGCCTCGGTCTGCACCGTCACGGTAGGCGGCGCGAATTCCGGAAATACGTCGAACTTCGCCTGTTTCAGCCCGAGGAACCCGTAGACGGCGAGCGCCAGAGCCAACGCCAAGACGATGCCGGGCCGGCGTACGGCAAAGGCGACGAGGGCGGCCTGTGGGCCGTGATGATCGCGGGTCACGGGGGGCACGCTCAATCGTCGTCGGCGTCGCCGCTCGCCTGGCTCTGCGTCTTCACTTCCTCCGACAGCACGGCCTGCGGACCGGTCACGACGATCTCCGTCGGCGTGTCGATGTCACCGACGACGTAGGCATCGTCGGCCATCGGGGTATCCGTCTTCAGAGCGTGGCGCGCGAAGGTGTCGTCGCCGACGGCACGGTAGATCCAGGCGCCGCCCTGCCAGTGCACGACGGCGCTCTCGGGCACGGCGATGCCTTTCGCAGTCTTGTCTGAGGTCAGGAAGGCGAGCGTGCTCATGCCCGGCAGCAGGCCGCTGTCGCCGGACACCACGTAGAAGTAGCTCAGGCCCTGGATGCGCTGGTCGGTGCGGGTGGCCGGAGAGACGTAGCGCAAAGCCACGCGCTCGCTCTGCGGCGGCACTTCGGCGAAGGCAGCGCCCGGCTCGCCCTTCAAGGTCTCACCCGGCGGCAGGGTCACCTGCACCAGGAAGTCCGCACGCTCGATGAGCCGCGTCACGGCCGGCGTGCGCTCGACGATCGCCTTGCCGAGCACCGCGCCCCATTCCTGCTGCGCCGTCGCGGCCAGCGTGCGCACCTGCGACTGGGCCGCCGTCAGCGCCGCCTCGTCGGTGCGGAAGGTGCCCTCCGAGGTCTCGACCTGCACCTGCGTCGCATATTGCCCGAGGCTCTTCGCCCGCGTGTAGGCGCTCCGCGAGACCTCGGCCCGGGCCTGGGCTGTCTGCAACGACGCCCTGGCGCTAGCGTAGGAATTGGTGAGGTCGGTGATGCGCGCGATGTCGAGCACGCTGCCATAGGCCTGGATCTCGGTGCGGTGCGCGGCGGGCGACAGTCGCTCCGTCTTCACGCCCATGCGCCCGCGCTCCTCGTCGGAGAGCTTCACCACGACGCGCCCGCCTTCGATGGCCGTACGGGTCGCGAGGAGCAGAGGACGCTGAGGGTCAGGCTTTGCTGGGCTGGGCTTCGTCTGCGCAAGGAAGCTCGTGAGCTTGGGGATGGCGGCATCCCGCAAATAAGGCCAGACTATGCCGGCAAGCGCGACGGCAATGAGCACGACCGACAGGCCCACCGCACCCGTCGCCCAACGGCGGCGCGAGTTCATGAGCACGTCACCGAAATTCGATGGCCGGTGAACCAATCCACGCGCGCGCCCTGGGTAAGCCGTTCTCACATACAGCGCCTATTACCATTTTATCCCGTTTGAAACTACCAAATTATCCCGGGTTAGGCAGTCCACGGCATGTCGATCTCGGACTCGGCACTGTTCGTCAGCAGGGCAGCAGGTGCCGCCTGGACTGCCGGATCTCGTCCAGAGACAACGACGTCTAGCCGGCAAAATTAAAATGATCACGTTTCAAAACGTCAGTCGGCAGCACCTGCATGACTGGAGCGGTCTCACTCCCATCAAATTCTGCAATACATATACAGACACTGGAGGCCCGCGACGTTTTTCGGGTGAAACGGCCAAATTCCCCACTGCCAATCACCGTAGAAACTACGTAGGCTAGGATCACTATTTCCGAAGTACCTCTTTGAAACGGTGATCAGATGAGGATCGTCGCTGGCATTGTGTTGGCAGTGCTGTCTTCCGGGCTCGCGCAAGCTCAAACGCGGGGCGCAATGTTGTGCTCCGAAGACGTGTCGTTCAAGCCTAAAGAACATCCCGCAAAAGACGGTTCACTGGTCGACCCGACAGCGACGCGCCGCTACTCGCTGGTCTGGAGCTATGAATACTTAAATTTGATTTCGGCTGGTAAGACAGAATTTTTCGAGTGCCTGAAGATAAAACCGCGACTGAATGAGGGCGGCCCTCGAAACTCCATCAAATGCCAAAACGGAATCTATTTCATTACCATTGATCTTACGAAATTTACATTCATTCGAGCAAATCTAGATCCACAAAATTTGGCTAACGTAGAAATTGCTCATGGTTCCTGCAAATTGATAGGCAGTTAGTCGAGTTCCGTCCGCAGCCTACGGCTGCGAGGGTAGCACCCGGCCCGATGGCTCACTGATCCACGAAGATGTGCGAGAGCCGCGTGCTTCGGGGCAGCGTGCTGATCGTCAGCATCGCTCAACTCGATCACAGAGGCGATCTGTTTCGATGGCGAGGATCGTGCTACGCAGCCACGGTCATGACCCTGGTCCGACAAATCGCGCTGCTGCTCGCGATGGTGATCGCCACGATCGCCGTCTCGCTGACGCCGTCCTCGGCGCAGGCGCATGACGGCCGTGCCCATGCCGCCGTGACGGTCGGCAGCCATGCGGCTCACGCCGTTCCATCGCACATCGACAGGGCGCCGACGGTGATCCAGGCGGCGACGGCCGCCGATTGCGATTGTCCGTCCTGCGCGGCCGGCGGCAACCATGGCTCCTGCTGCTTCGCCACAGGCCTGACACCAACCGGAGTTGCTGCGATCCTCCCGTCGATGGCTTCGGCCCGCGCTTTGGGCCGCGATCGCGCGCGCCTCGACGGCATCGTTCCCGAGGCGCTGCCCGAGCCCCCCAGATCCGTCGCCTGAGCCCTGCCACCCGGTCCGCGCATCCTCGCGCGGCCGGTGGCACCCCTCCGGTGAAGGTGTTCCATCATGTTCCGTCGTCTTGCGGCAGCGCTCTTCGCGCTCGCCGTTCTCGGGCTGCATCCCTGTCAGGCCCATGAGGGCCACGATCACGCCGACGGGCCGGCCCCGCCCTCCCATGTCGGCCCTCGCGCCGAGGCCGCCTCGGCCAACTTCGAACTCGTGGCGATCCCTCGAGGCCGTGAACTCGTGCTCTACCTCGACGCCTTCGCCAGCAATGCGCCGGTGATCGGCGCCAACATCGATGTCGAAACGCCCGAAGGCTTCGTCGAGGCGAAGCCTCAGGCGGATGGCAGCTACCGAATCGACGCGCCCTGGCTGGCGGCGGGCGGCCATCGCGACCTGGCCGTCACGGTAAAGTCCGGCGGTGTCGAGGAGACGCTGACGCTCGATCTCGACTTGCCGGCCCCAGCGAGCGCGGGAACGACGACGCCCGCCGAGCCGTACGGGATCCTCGCCGAGATCCGAGAGCATATCGGGCATCAGGGCCTCGTCGGGGCTGTGGCGGCCGGCTTCCTGCTCGGCATCGCCACGATCGCCTTGCTGCGCAGCCACCAGACACTGCCGGCCATGGCCGTGCTCGCCCTGACGTTGACGCTCCTGATCAGCGGCGCGGCGATCGCGCACGAGGGTCATGCGCCGGCAGAGCCGAGTGTGAACGGGGCAGCGTTCGTCGCGCCCGGCGCGACCGCCTTCGAACAGGCGCGCCGCCTGCCCGACGGCAGCGTGTTCGTGCCGAAGCCGACGCAACATCTGCTCACGGTCCGCACCGGCGTGACCGCCGCGGCCGACCACCGCCGCCGCATCGAGCTGCCGGGCCGGGTGATCGCCGACCCCAATGCCAGCGGCATCGTGCAATCCTCGGTGGGCGGACGGTTGTCGCCGCCACCGGGCGGTTTTCCGAATCTCGGGGCGCGGGTGCGCCGAGGCGACGTGCTCGCCATCGTGACGCCGCCGGTCCAGGCGGTGGACGCCTCCGACATGCGCCAGACTCAGGGCGACCTCGACCAGCAGATCGCCATCGTCGGCCGCCGCGTGGCCCGCTACGAAAAACTGGCTCCGAGCGGCGCCGTCGCGCAGACCGCCCTCGATGATGCCCGGGCCGAGCTGAGCGGCCTCAAGGACCGCCGTGCCGCCCTCGACAGCATCCGCCGCCAGCCGGAAGATCTGATCGCCCCCGTCGACGGGATCGTCGCTGAACGCACGGCGATCGCCGGACAGATGGCCAATCCGGGAACGATGGTGTTTCGCATCGTCGATCCCGAGAGGCTCTATGTCGAGGCGCTGAGCTTCGAGGCCCTGGAGCCCGACACGGCTGCGAGCGGCCGTCTTCCCGATGGCCGTGCTCTCACCCTCACCTATCGCGGTGCCGGTCTCGCCGACCGCGCCCAGGCGGTGCCGGTGCAGTTCGCGGTCACCGGCGGCGGCGAAGGCCTGCGCCTCGGCCAGTTCATCACGGTGCTGGCGCCGACGGGCGCCACGACGACCGGCCTCGCGGTGCCTCGCGCCAGCGTGATCCGCTCCGAGGGCGGCGCAGTGGTCTACGAGCACGTCTCCGCCGAGCGTTTCGAGCCGCGCCTGGTGAAGGTCGAACCGCTCGACGCCGAGCGGGTGCTCTTGGCGAGCGGCGTGTCGCCCGGACGGCGGATCGTGACACAGGGCGCCGAGTTGCTGGACCAGGTGCGCTGACAATGTTCGCCTTCCTCGTCCGCTCGGCGCTCGCCAACCGCGTCCTCGTCCTCGCTCTGTGCGCCGCTCTCATCCTAGGAGGTGGCCTCGCGCTGACGCGGCTGCCGGTCGACGTGCTGCCCGATCTCAACCGCCCCACCGTCACGGTCATGACGGAGGCCGACGGCTACGCCCCACGCGAGGTCGAACAGCTCGTCACTTATCCGATCGAGACCCGGATGAACGGCCTGCCCGGCGTCAGCCGGGTGCGCTCGGTCTCCGGCGTCGGCCTCTCCATCGTCACGGTGGAGTTCGACTGGGACACCGATCTCTACCGCGACCGCCAGTTCGTCGCGGAAAAGCTCGCCCTGGTGCGGACCGAGTTGCCCGCCGGAGTCGAGCCGACCATGGGGCCGGTCGCCTCGATCATGGGGGGCATCCTGCTCGTCGCCGTCACGGGCGAGACGGCGACCCCGATGGAGCTGCGCGAGACGGCCGACTTCACCCTGCGGCCGAGGCTGCTCGCCATCCCCGGCGTGGCGCAGGTGATCCCGATCGGCGGCGAGGTCCGTCAGTTCCGGGTCAGCCCGAATCCGGCGGCGATGCGGATGCTTGGCGTGACCAACCAGGGCCTCGCCAACGCGCTCGCCAATTTCGGCACCAATGCCGGCGGCGGCTTCGCCGACAGCAACGCCCGCGAGATCCTGATCCGCAACGTCGGTCGAACCCTCAGCCTCGACGACCTCAAGAACGTCGTGCTGCCGACCGGGCCCGATGGCGCCACTGTCGCGGCCGACCTGCCAGGCACCGGCAATCCGGCCGTCGAAGGCCGCGTCCATCTGCGCCAGGTCGCGGAGGTGGGCTACGCCGCGAAGCCGCGCCGGGGCGATGCCGGATACATGGGCAGGCCCTCGGTGATCCTCTCGATCGAGAAGCAGCCGGGCATCGACACCGTGCGGCTCACGCAGAGCGTCGAGGCCGCGCTGAAGGAGATCGGCCCGAGCCTGCCCGCCGGCATCGACGCCCAGAAGATCCTGTTCCGGCAGGCGGACTTCATCGAGACGTCGCTCGGCAACGTCGAGCGCGTGCTGATCGAGGCCATCGCCGTTGTCTCGCTGGTACTGTTCGCCTTTCTGATGAATGCGCGCACGACGCTGATCTCGCTGACCGCGATCCCGGTCTCGATCCTCGCCACCGCCGTGGTGTTCAAGTTCTTCGGTTTGTCGATCAACACGATGACACTCGGCGGCCTCGCCATTGCCATCGGCGAGCTCGTCGACGATGCGGTGGTCGACGTCGAAAACATCTATCGCCGGCTGCGCGACAACCGGGCGGCGGCCTCGCCGCGCTCGGTCTTCGCGGTCGTGGTCGCCGCCTCCACCGAGGTGCGCTCGGGGATCGTCTACGCCACCGCGATCATCGTGCTGGTCTTCGTGCCGCTCTTCGCCCTGTCGGGGATCGAGGGTCGACTCTTCGCGCCGCTCGGCCAGGCCTACATCGTCGCGATCCTCTCGAGCCTTCTTGTTTCCGTGACGCTGACGCCGGTCCTGGCCTCCTACCTGCTGCCGGGAATGAAGAGCATTGCCGATCACGAGCCGGCGCTGATCCGCTGGCTGAAGCGGGGATATTCCCGAATGCTGCGGGCGGCACTGGCGCATCAGGCTGCCTTGATCTCGCTCGTCCTGGTGGGCGTCCTGGCCGCCGGCTTCGGTGCGACGCGGCTGCCGCGAGCCTTCCTGCCGCCCTTCAACGAGGGCTCCTTCACGATCAACCTCACCTTCCGGCCGGGTATCTCGCTCGCCGAAAGCAGCCGAGTCGGCGCCATCGCCGAGCGCCTGCTGCTCGACCTGCCCGAAGTGGAGGCGGTGGGCCGGAGGACCGGCCGGGCCGAACTCGACGAGCATGCCGAGGGAGTCCACTCGTCCGATCTCGAAGTGCGCCTGAAATCCGGTGGCCGCGAGCGCGAGGCCGTGGTGGCTGATCTGCGAGAGCGCCTCGCGGTGCTGCCGGTCTCGGTGAATGTCGGTCAGCCGATCTCGCACAGGCTCGACCACATGCTCTCGGGTGTGCGCGCCGAGATCGCGCTGAAACTGTTCGGCGATGACCTCGATGCGCTCCGCAGCAGCGCCGAAGGCCTGCGCGAACGGCTGGCCAAGGAGGTGCCGGGCCTGCGCGACCTGCAGGTCGAGCGGCAGGTGCTGATCCCTCAGCTCGACATCCGCGTCGACCATACCCGCGCCGCGCTCTACGGCGTGTCGCCCTCGGGCGTCGTCGAGGCGATCAGCCGGCTCGCCAACGGACGCACCGTCTCGACCATCGCGGATGGGCCGCGCCGCTTCGACGTGACCCTGCGGCTGCCGGAAAACCGACGGACCCCACAGGCACTCGGCGACCTGCTCGTCGAAACACCCTCCGGCTGGGTGCCGGCCCGCGAGATCGCCGACATCCGCGAGACCGACGGGCCGAACCAGATCCTTCGCGAAAATGGTCGGCGGCGGATCGTCGTGCAGGCCAATTCCGATGGCAGCACCGACATGGCCGCCCTGGTCGCCGGCATCCGCCGCGTCATCGACGCGACGAAGCTGCCGCAGGGGGTCAGCGCCACCCTGGAAGGGACGTATCAGGCGCAAGGCGAGGCCGCGCGCACCATCGGGGTGCTCTCGCTGGTCTCCCTGACCCTCGTCTTCGCCCTGCTGCACGGCCGCTACCGCTCGGTGGCGCTCGCGCTGATCATCATGGGCAACGTGCCGCTCGCCATCCTCGGCAGCGTCGCGGCGCTCTGGATTGCGGGTCTGCCGCTCTCCGTCGCCTCGATGATCGGCTTCGTGACGCTGACCGGCATCGTCGCCCGCAACGGCATCCTCAAGGTCAGCCACATGCTGAACCTCGTGGTCGACGAGGGGCTGCCCCTCGGACCCGACCTCGTGATCCGCGCCAGCCTGGAACGCATGACCCCGGTGCTGATGACCGCGCTCTCCGCCGCCATTGCGCTGGTGCCGCTGCTCTTCGACGGCACCGCGCCGGGCAAGGAGATCCTGCATCCCGTCGCCGTCACCATCTTCGGCGGCCTGGTGAGCGCGACGCTGCTCGACGCGGTCCTCACCCCGATCCTCGTCCTGCGTTTCGGCCGCCCGGCCTTCGCGCGGCTGCAGGACGGGCCCAGCGACTCCAGCGCGCTGCGCGAAGCCTTCTGACACCGATTCTCAGCCATATGCCGGGACACCGACCGCCATGCGAAATCTCTTCGTGGCCACCTTCCTCATCCTCGCTTCGGCCGCATCCGCCGAAGGCGAGCATCACCACGGCCATACGATGCCGGCCGCGCAGGACTCCGACACCGCCGCGACTGAGGCCTTCAGAGAGGCCGACACGCGCATGCACCGGGATATGGCGATCGCCTATTCGAACGACGTGGACGTCGACTTCCTGCGTGGAATGATCCCGCACCACGCTGGCGCCATCGCCATGGCCAAGATTGTCCTCGCGCATTCGAAAGACTCTGAGGTCCGGAAACTCGCGGAAGAGATCGTCAGGGCACAGGTGGGCGAGACCGAGCAGATGCAGGCAATGCTGAAGCAGCGGGAAGGCGCTCTCAAACGCTAACGCTCGCGGCACTTTTGCATTGCAAAAGTATGTCGAGACGACCGCAGCGATCACTCTGCGGACAATTCAAAATTTCGCAGAGTGCACTGCGAGATAACTGTCGAACTGTTCGTTAGTGCACACTATAAGATAGGAATTGTATTCAGAAGAATTCTAGTTTTCGTGCATCCTTATGATCTTCTCAGCAGTTCCCTCCGCACGACAAATCGCCGCGCCTCAAGACGACGCAGATCGTCTCGAGGCGTCGGAAGAAACATGGAGGTACGCCGAGATGAGGGTGACGACGATTGGTGCCAGTCTCGCGCTCGGGACGCTGATGTTTGCGGGCGGCGCACTCGCCGATGCCGGTCCGTTCAGCCAGAAGCAGGCCGAGGATGGCAAGACCAAGTTCAACAATCACTGCGCCCAATGTCACAGGCCGAACCTCGCAGGTGGTACAGGCCCTGCCCTCACGGGCGACGAGTTCAAGAAGAAGTGGGCCGGCAAGCCCGTGGCGGAGCTGCGCACATTCATCCATGAGAAGATGCCGCAGACGGCGCCGGGCTCGCTGGGCGACGATCAGATCGATCCGATCGTCGCGTTCGTCCTCTCGAAGAACGGCGTGCAGCCCGGAGACAAGGATCTCACCAAGGACTCGGCGAGCGCGCAGTTTCCGAAATAGCCTCGCGGAAGGCCGCGGACACGCGGCCTTCCAAACGGTTCATCGGGAGCGCACGTCGCGGCGAGTGCCAGAGCCTACGTGGCCGGCGCGCCAATTCGGCGAGCGCTCTCGAATCGATTGAGAAAGCGCGGCTCCTTTTCCGGTGCGATCCGGATGGCGAGATGCATCGTGCCGCCCTCCTCCGACGTCCGATCAAGCACCTCGGCATTCTCGTAAAGCCAGTTCAACGCGGCCCCTTCCTCTGGCCCGAGTTCGACCGCGAAGGTCGAGCGGGCCTTAGCGATCCGTGCTTCGATGCGGGCGGAGAGCGCGTCGAGGCCCTCCCCCGTCAGAGCCGAGACCAGGACCGGGACGGCGTCGCCACTCTGCTTGCCGAGATTGCCGAGCCGCGTGCGCTCGCCCTCGTGCAACAGATCCGCCTTGTTCCAGACCTCGATGATCCGGTCGGCATTCGCCTCGATCCCGAGCTCGCGCAGAACCTCGTCGACGTCGTCGCGCTGCGCTTCCGTATCGCCATGCGAGACGTCGCGGACGTGCAGCAGGATATCCGCCTCGATGACGTCCTCCAGCGTGGCGCGGAAGGCCGCGATCAATGAGGTCGGCAGGTCGGAGATGAAGCCGACCGTGTCCGACAGGATCACCGTCTCGCCGTGCGGCAGCCGGGTCGCGCGGGCCGTCGGGTCGAGGGTGGCGAAGAGCATGTCCTGCGCCTTCACCTCAGCCTTGGTGAGCGCATTGAACAGCGTCGACTTGCCGGCATTCGTGTAGCCGACGAGCGCGACGATCGGATACGGCACCCGCGCGCGGCTCTTGCGGTGCAGACCGCGAGTGCGGGTGACCGAGTCGAGATCGCGCTCGATCTTAGTCATGCGCTCCTGGATCTGGCGCCGGTCGGCTTCGATCTGGGTCTCGCCGGGGCCGCCGAGGAAGCCGAAGCCGCCGCGCTGGCGCTCGAGGTGGGTCCAGGAGCGGACGAGCCGGCTCTTCTGATAGGCGAGATGGGCGTGCTCGACCTGCAGCGTGCCCTCGCGGGTCGAGGCGCGGCGGCCGAAGATCTCCAGGATCAAGCCGGTCCGGTCGATGACCTTGGCGCCCCAGACCTTTTCCAGGTTGCGCTGCTGCACCGGCGAGAGCGCGCAATCGGCGACCACGAGGCCGATCTCCTCGGCCGCAATCAGCCCGGCGATTTCCTCGACCCGGCCCTTGCCGAGATAGGTCGAGGGCCGGATGCGCTGGATCTGCACGCTGATCGCCTGCGCCACATCCAGCTCGATCGCAGCGGCGAGTCCAGCCGCCTCGTCGAGGCGCGCCTCGACCGACCGCGGGGTCTCGTCGCTGCGGGCCGAACGCTCGGCGGCGCGGGTCAAATAGGGTCCCACCACGAGCGTCCGGGTCGCGGCTGCGATATCGCCCTCGGGCGCGGCCTGACGCCGCAGCCGATCCTCGCCGGGGGTCAGCGTTTCAGTCATGAAGTCCTCTTGGCATCACGATGACATATCGTGATGCCCGATGCCGTTTCGAAGGGGGCCTTCCGGGCAACCTCATGGATCGCCTCGCAGAAGCCTCAGGCCTTCTCGGGAGCCGTCTCGTCCGGCTCGAACAACTGGACCGGGTGACCGGGCATGATGGTCGAGATTGCGTGCTTGTAGACGAGCTGCGAATGGCCGTCCCGGCGCAAAAGCACACAGAAGTTGTCGAACCAAGTCACCACGCCCTGGAGTTTTACTCCGTTGACGAGGAAGATCGTGAGCGGGATCTTGTTCTTGCGGACGTGATTGAGGAACGTGTCCTGAAGATTTTGTGCGCGCTCGCCCGCCATTTTTCTTATCCTTGTTGAGCTTATGCCCGTCACTCGGAACGGGTTCTTTTGATTGGTTTCGCGAGTCGAAACGTTCGAGCCCGGTATCCGGATCTGACTCTCCGGACGTTTCCATTACACGGCGAAGCCTCGCCGGACGCAAGAGGTTTGCGTGACCCAAAGTCCTTTCCCGGACCGGTCCACAACGTCGTGGACCTATCCAGGGACACCGGCGGTTACGGGCCGATTCCGAGGGACTTCAGCTTCCGGTGAAGCGCAGAGCGCTCCATCCCGATGAATTCGGCCGTGCGCGAGATGTTTCCGGAGAACCGCGCGATCTGCGCGATGAGATACTCGCGCTCGAAGATTTCGCGGGCCTCGCGCAGGGCGAGGCTCATCAGCTTCTCGCCGCCCGCTCCCGTCGGAGTTGTCGGGACCAGCGCGCCGACCTCGGTCGGCAGCATCTCCGAGGTGACCTCCTGCTCCGGATCGGTCTGGGTCAGGATCATCAGCCGCTCGACGTTGTTGCGCAGCTGACGGACGTTGCCCGGCCAGTCATGCGACTGCAGCACCGCCATCGCGTCCTCGGCAATGCGGCGGCGCGGCAGGCCGGTGGCGGCCGAGATCTGGTCCATGAAGAAGCTGATCAGCTCCGGCACGTCCTCGCGGCGCTCGGCGAGCGACGGCACACGTATCGGCACCACCGAGAGCCGATGGAAAAGGTCTTCCCGGAAACGACCGCCGGCGATCTCTTCCGCCAGATCGCGCGACGAGGATGAGATGATGCGCACGTCCACATGGACACGCGTCGTGCCGCCGACCCGCTGAAAGTTCTGGTCGACGAGGACGCGCAGGATCCGGCTCTGCGTCTCCTTCGGCATGTCGGCGACTTCGTCGATGTAGAGGGAGCCGCCATGGGCCTCCTCCAGGGCGCCGACCCGCCGCGTCCGGCCTTCGCCGGCCTCGACGCCGAACAGTTCGGCCTCCATCGTGTCGGGCGTAATGGTCGCGGCGTTGATCACCACGAACGGGCCGCTGGCCCGCGCCGAAGAGGCGTGCAGTGTGCGCGCGGCGAGCTCCTTGCCGGAGCCCGGCGCGCCCGAGATCATCACGCGGGCGTTGGTCGGCGCGACGCGCTCGACGGTCTGGCGAAGCTGGTTCACGGCGACCGAGCCACCGACGATGCGGCTGGTCTGGCCGCCGCGGGTCTTGAGGTCGCGCACCTCGCGACGCAACCGCGAGGTCTCCAGGGCGCGCTCCGCAACGAGGATCAGCCGGTCGGCCTTGAACGGCTTCTCAATGAAGTCGTAGGCGCCGGATTTGATGGCGGCGACCGCCGTCTCGATATTGCCGTGGCCCGAGATCATGACCACCGGCAGGTCGGGGTGACCGGCCTTGATCAGGTCGAGCACCTGCAGGCCGTCGAGGCGCGAGCCCTGCAGCCAGATGTCGAGGAAGACGAGGTGCGGGCGCCGGCTCTCGATCGAGGCGAGCGCCTCGTCCGAGCCGGAGGCCGTGCGGGTGCGATGGCCCTCGTCGTCGAGGATGCCGGAGACGAGGTCGCGAATGTCGGCCTCGTCGTCGACGATCAGGATATCGGCGCTCATGACTGCATCTCCGCGACGCGGGGAACGCTCGTGCCGGCGCCCTCCCTGCCAGTGTTCGTTTGAGGAGTGGGGGTGGAGGCGGCCGCCGCACCGGTACCGCCGTCACGCGACAGGTCGCGCGGCACCCTCATGCGGACTTGGCCACCCCGTCCTTCGGGATTGTCGTTCAACTCGATCCCGCCACCGTGTTCCTCGAGGACCTTGCTGACGATTGCCAGGCCGAGGCCGGTCCCCCCCTCGCGGGTCGTCATATAGGGCTCGAGCAGGCGCTGGCGTCCCTCTGCCGGAAAGCCTTTTCCGTTGTCGGTGACTTCCATCACCGCGAAATCCTGTTCCACCAGCAGCCGCAGGGAGACTCGGCCCTGGCCGCCATCCGCGAGCAGAATCTCTTCCGGCACCGCCTGGACGGCCTCGACGGCGTTCTTGAGGATGTTGGTGAGGGCTTGGCTCAACAACCGGATATCGAAGGCCGCCTCGATCCGCTCGTCCTCTCCGGCGCCCTTCACGGAGAAGGGGAAGTCGAAATCCGGATGCGCCACGCGCATCATGAAGAGGTTCTGCTTGGCGATCTCGGTGAGGTCCTGCCGCGCGATGGCGGGCTTTGGCATACGCGCGAAGGACGAGAACTCGTCCACCATGCGCTTGATCTCGTCGACTTGGCGCACGATCGTCGCCGTGCACTGGTCGAAGATCTCTTTGTCCTCGACGATCACTTTTCCGTATTTGCGCCGGATGCGCTCCGCCGAAAGCTGGATCGGCGTCAGCGGATTCTTGATCTCGTGGGCGATGCGCCGAGCCACGTCCGCCCAGGCGGAGGTGCGCTGCGCCGTGACGAGATCGGTGATGTCGTCGAGCGTCACGACATAGCCGCGCGAGCCCCCCTGGGCCTGCTCGCTCGTGACACGGACGGCGATGGTGCGCTCGCGGCCGTTGCGCTGGAGCTGGATCTGCTGCTGGAGCGCGCGCTGACGGCCCTCGCGGCCGCCCTCCTCCGGCAGGAGGGACGCGAGTTCGGGCACGGCCTGGGTCAGCGGAACGCCGACGATCTCGCCGGAGGACAGGCCGAGCGTCCGTTCCACGGACGGGTTGGCGATGGTGATGATGCCGCCCGCATCGACGCCGATCACGCCCGGCGAGACGCCCGACAGCACGGCCTCGGTGAAGCGGCGGCGCCGGTCGATGAGTTCGCTCGCAGCGGTCAGCCCGTCATGCTGGCGGCGCAGCTCCTGCGTCATCTTGTTGAAGCTCTCGCCGAGATGGCCGAGATCGCCCTCGTCGCGCCGGGCCGGCACCTGCGCGTAGTAGTTGCCCGAGGCAACCTGGTCGGCCGCGTTGATCAGCCGGCGGATCGGCTCGACGAAGCGGTTGGCGAAGTTCAGGCCGAACCAGACCGCGGAGAGCAATGTGATCAGAGCGATCAGCAGGAACACCGACGCGAAGGCGATCTGGATCGAGCGCTTTAGCGAATCGTAGGTCAGGTACTCCGCCGCGGCTGCCCGCGAGACGCCGGGAAAGTCGATCGCGAGCTGGCTGACCTCGCGCTGGATCAGCAGCACCGCGTTGTCGTAGGCCGGCATCCGCTGCAGGGCCGCGAAGACCTTACCCTCGTTCGGCAGCAGGCAGATCGGCTCGCTCGACTTCGCCGCATCCTCGAAAGCCGCCGCCGAAGGCAGGCGGGTCTGCTTGAGGATGTCGATCTGGGCGCGCGCGACGACCTCGTTCGGGCCGCGCATGATCTTGGCGATCGGCAAGCCGAGCGCCTGAGCGCGCGTCGTCATGAAGCCTTCGAACCAGTCGCGGTTCACGTCGAATTGGGGCCGGGCCCGGGTCAGGTCGTCGCTGAGGATGCGGATCTCGCGGGCCAGCGACTGGCACTGGTTCTCCTGGTAGGCGTCCGCAACCTCGACGGATTTCAGCACCACGTCGCGCACGCGGTCGGTGAAGCCGAGGGAGAGGCCGCGATCGATCGTCACCGAGGCAACGATCGCCAGCAGGATGGTCGGGAGGATCGCGATCAGGCTGAACAGGCCGACGATGCGCGAATGCAGCCGCGCCACCGCCGCATGCGCCTTGCGTGCATGAAGGAAGACCCGCGCCTCCCAGACGATCACCACGACGAGCCCGAGCACGAGCGCGACGTTGACAGCGAGCAGGGTCACTCCAGTGGCCGGCGTTGGCGTGACCTTGATCAAGCCGGCCAGCATCAGGAAGGTGACGCTCGCCGAGATCAGCGCCGTGGCGACGACGGCCGCGCCGATCCAGCCCGGCCCGCGCGGGGTCCGTCCGGGCCTTGCGGCCTCCGCCTCGAGGGCGGACCCTTTCCTGAACCAACGCATCAGCGGCATGGCTGATGCAGGACCATCACAGTGTGGCGAAATTAATACGAATCGGGCAATCGGCCGCCCCAATCATGAGACGGCCGTCCGCGGTTCACCTGTGATGGCAGCCTAGCGCGAGGTGCGAAACACCTGCAGGTCGAGGTCTCGCACCTTCTTGCGCAGGGTGTTGCGGTTGACGCCGAGAAGCTCCGCCGCGCGGATCTGGTTGCCGCGAGTTGCGGCCAGAGCCGCGCCGATCAGCGGGCCTTCGATCTCACGCAGGATGCGGTGATAGAGGCCGGGCGGCGGCAGGGTGTCCTTGTAGCCCGAGAAATAGTCGGAGAGGTGCCGTTCCACTGCGCCCGACAGCGTCTCGTTCTCGGCGGCCTTGCGGCCGTTGGCGCCATTCGCCTGAGGCTGCATCAGCGGCAGGGTATCGAGTTCGGCCTCGATGACCGGGCCGGTGATGGTCTCCTGCGGGTAGAGGGCCGCGAGCCGGCGGACGAGGTTTTCCAGCTCGCGCACGTTGCCCGGCCAGCGATAGCGCTTGAGCCGTTCCATGGCATCGCCGTCGAGGGTTTTGCGGGTCAGGCCCTCGCGCTCCACCAGCACGAAGAAGTGGCGAATGAGGTCGGGCACGTCCTCGGCCCGCTCGCGAAGCGCAGGGAGCCGCAGCGGCACGACGTTCAGCCGGAAGAACAGATCCTCGCGGAAGATGCCCTGCTGGATCGAGACCCGAAGGTCCTTGTTCGTCGCGGCGATGATGCGGACGTTGGTCTTGATCGGCACGCGGCCGCCGACCGTCGTGTATTCGCCCTGCTGCAGCACGCGCAGGAGACGGGTCTGCGCCTCCATCGGCATGTCGCCGATCTCGTCGAGGAAGAGTGTTCCGCCCTCGGCCTGTTCGAAACGGCCGGCCGAGCGGGTCAGCGCGCCGGTGAAGGCGCCCTTCTCATGGCCGAACAGCTCCGATTCGATGAGGTCGCGCGGGATGGCCGCCATGTTGACCGGGACGAACGGGCCAGCCCGGCGGCGGCCGTAATCGTGCAGCGCGCGAGCCACCAACTCCTTGCCGGTACCCGACTCGCCCGTGATCATCACGGTGAGATCGGTCGGCATCAGCCGAGCAAGCGCGCGGTAGATCTCCTGCATCGCAGGCGAACGGCCAACGAGCGGGATATCGTCGTTCTCGGGCGCAGCGCCCGCCGCCGGCGTGCCCCGCGGCCGCGAGAGCGCCCGGCCGACGATCGCGGTCAGTTCCTTCAGGTCGAAGGGTTTCGGCAGGTACTCGTAGGCACCGCGCTCCGAGGCGCGGATCGCCGTCATGAACGTGTTCTGCGCGCTCATCACGATGATCGGCAGTTCGGGCCGCACGCGCTTGATGCGCGGCAGCAGGTCGAACACGTTCTCGTCGGGCATCATCACGTCGGTGATGACGAGATCACCCTCCCCTTGCGCCACCCAGCGCCAGAGCGTCGCGCAATTGCCGGTCGAGCGGACCTCGTAACCCGCGCGGGACAGCGCCTGGTTGAGCACGGTGCGGATCGCTGCGTCGTCGTCCGCGACGATGATGTTGCCGTTCGGCATTTCGCTTTACTCGGGCTCCGAACTCATGACTCCGCCGCCGATGCACGCCCGTCTCGGGCGCTGGACATCGGCAGCAGGATGCGGAAGGCAGTGCGACGGGGAATGGGATCGCATTCGACGATGCCCCCATGGTCGCCGACGATCTTGGCGACCAATGCAAGACCCAGGCCTGAACCCTGTGCCTTGGTCGTCACGAAGGGGTCGAACAGGTCCGGCAGCAGCTCGGCCGAGATTCCGGGACCGTTGTCGCGTACCGCGACTTCGATCGGCAGGCTGACGCGCTCGCGCGATCCCGGCACTTGCAGGCGCAATCCGGTGCGGAAGGCGGTCGACAGGGTGATCTCTCCTTCGACGGTATCCGCGCCGATCGCTTCGGCCGCGTTCTTCACGAGGTTGAGGATCACCTGGACGAGCTGGTCGCGGTTGCCGAGCACAGGCGGCAGCGACGGATCGTAGTTTTCGACGAAGCGAATGTGCCGGCCAAAGCCCGACTGGGCCGAGCGCTTCACCTGGTCGAGCACGCCGTGCACGTTGACCGGCCCGCGCTCGACGGGGCGCTCGTCGCCGAACAACTCCATGCGTTCGACGATGCGCACGATCCGGTCGGATTCGTCGCAGATCAGCTGTGTGAGGACACGGTCCTCCTCGACGCCCGACTGCTCGAGCAATTGGGCGGCTCCGCGGATGCCGGCGAGCGGGTTCTTGATCTCGTGGGCGAGCATGGCGCCGAGCGCCACCATGGAGCGGGCGGCCCCGCGATGGGTGAGCTGCCGGTTCATCTTGTCGGCGATGGTGCGCTCTTGGAGCATCAGCACCACGTTGTCGCCGCCATCGCCGAGATGCGTGGCGAAGACGTCGACGCTGCGCTCCAGGCCGGTGCGCGGCTGGATCAACTCGACCCGATACTCGCTGACGCTGGAGCGGCGGCTCCGCACTTCGGCGACGAGCGCGATGATCGGCGAGGCGAACGGGAAGATGTCGCCGAGCCGGCCGCGCTTCATCAGACGCAACGAGGCGTCGAAGAAGGTCTCCGCCGCGTGGTTGGCGTGGAGGATGCGCTCGTCGGCGCCGACGGTGATGACCGGCAGCGGGAGCGCGTTGATGACGGCCTCCGAGCTGAGGCCGCCAATGGGGAAGACGCTGCTCTCGCCAGCCATCGCCTCTACGCCGCCTCGCCTAAAGGTTCGAGTACGTGGCCGTCCGGATCGAGAAAGGCCTTGCGCAACAGTTCGATTGCGGCTGCGGGATCGGCCGTCGTGAGGAGCCGTGTGCGATCGGCCGTGGCAAGCGCGCCGGGGCCAGCGTGATCGACATAGGAAGCCAAGTGCTTACGGGCATGCCGGGCTCCCATCGCGGGTCCGTAGAGCGCGATCAGGCCCTCGTAGTGCTCGCAGGCGATGTCAGCGCACTCCTCGCGCGACGGCGCGGGTCGCGCCTCGCCGGCGAGAGCGGCAGCGATTTGGCCGACCAGCCAGGGCCGACCCTGTGCCGCCCGGCCGACCATCACCCCGGCCGCGCCCGAAGCCGCGAGACAGGCTCGGGCCTCTTCGGGTCCCGTGACGTCGCCATTGGCGAAGACCGGAATGCGCACCGCCTGGACGACAGCGCGGATCGCGGCCCAATCGGCGTTGCCCTTGTAGAATTGCTGCCGGGTGCGGCCGTGAACCGTGACGGCATTCAAGCCGAGCCGTTCGGCGCGCTGGGCCAGCCCGGCGGCGTTGAAGCTCGCCTCGTCCCAGCCGAGCCGCATCTTGACCGTGACCGGCACCTCGACCGCACCGCGCACCGCGCCGAGCAGCCGCTCCGCATTGTCGAGATCGCGCATCAGGGCCGAACCCGCTGCGCCCCCGGTCACGGTCTTGGCCGGGCATCCCATGTTCACGTCGATCACGTCGGCACCGGTCTCGACGGCGATGCGGGCCGCCCGCGCCATCGGCTCCGGCGCGCAGCCCGCGAGTTGAACGACGTGCGGAGACACGCCCGCTCCCTCCGAGCGAAGCTGCGATTCGGCGTCGCCGCGCGCAAGCTCGGCCGCGGCCACCATCTCCGAGACGACAGCGCTGGCGCCGCAGCGACGTGCGATGCGCCGCATATGCAGATCGGTGACGCCCGACAGCGGCGCCAGGAGCACCGGCGGCACCTCTGTCGCGGCAACGCCACCCCTTAGAACGCTCAAATAATGATCAACCAACATTCTGCACAATAAATAGACAAACGACGCTCGACGCAAGCGGTTCTTCGGTTTGCCTTCGCCTTGGGCACCGCTTATGAGCCAGCCCACTTCGCTACCCGTCGCAGAGGCCTCCATGTCCGACCCCGCCGCGAGGCCCCTGACCGCCGCGGTGGTCGTTGCAGCCGGCAAGGGCCTGCGCATCGGCGGCGATCTGCCGAAACAGTATCGCCGGGTCGGCGGGCAGGCCGTTCTGACCCGCACCCTGGCGGCGCTCGCCGGTCATCCCGGCATCGATCGCATCCAGCCGGTGATCGCGCCCGACGCTGCGGCCTTCTACCGCGAATGCCTCGCCGACCTCACGCCCGATCTCGGCAAAAAGCTTTCCGAACCCGTGCCCGGCGGCGCCACGCGCCAGCAATCCGTGCGCGCCGGACTCGAGGCGCTCGCCGCCGGCGGAGCGACGCCAGATCTTGTCCTGGTCCACGACGCCGCCCGCCCCTACGTGGCGACGGACCTGATCGACCGCGCCATCCAGGCCGGCCGCGAGCACGGCGCTGCGGTACCCGGCGTGGCCGTCACCGACACGATCAAACTGGTCGAGCCGATCGCCCCCGGCATCGGCCGCGTGCACGAGACCCCGACCCGAGAGGCGCTCCGCGCGGTGCAGACTCCGCAGTCCTTCGGCTACCCAGCCCTGATCGCGGCGCATCGCCGTGCCGCCGAAGAAGGCCGCGACGGCTTCACCGACGACGGCGCGCTGGCTGAATGGGCCGGGCTGTCGGTGGTGGTGTTCGAAGGCGATGCAGCCAACCGCAAGATCACGCAGCCGAGCGACCTGATCGACGCCGATCGCTCTTTCTCGCGGGACGCCACCGCTGTATCGGTCTCCACCATGACCACGCTCGTCTCGCGCCTCGCCACCGGCTTCGACGTCCACAAGTTCGGACCGGGCGACCATGTCTGGCTCGGCGGCGTGAAGATCCCGGCCGATCGCGGCGTAATCGCGCATTCTGACGGTGACGTCGTGCTGCACGCGCTCACCGACGCTCTTCTCGGCACCATCGCCGACGGCGACATCGGCACGCATTTCCCGCCCTCCGACGAGCAGTGGCGCGGTGCGGCCTCCGACCAGTTCCTGGCGCATGCCGTCGAGTTGGTCAGGGCCAAGGGCGGCAAGATCGACCATCTCGACATCACCGTGCTCGCCGAGGCGCCGCGCATCGGCAAGCACCGCGACGCGATCCGCGCCCGGATCGCCGAGATCGCCGGCATCCCGATTTCCTGCGTCTCGATCAAGGCGACGACCACCGAGACGCTCGGCTTCGTCGGCCGCGCCGAGGGCCTTGCCGCACAGGCCGCCGCCAGCGTCCGCCTCCCGGAGATCTGCGCCGAACTCGACGCCGAGGCGGAGCAGGCCGACCGCCAGTCGTGATCGACGACGACGCGCTGCTCGCCCGCGCCGAGGCGCTGCTGCAGGCCTATCAGACGGCGGGACTACGCGTCGCGACGGCCGAGTCCTGCACCGGCGGATTGGTGGCCGCCCTGCTCACGGCCATTGCCGGCTCCTCGAAGGTCGTCGAGCGCGGGTTCGTGACCTACTCAAACGAGGCCAAGACGGAACTCCTCGGCGTACCCCAGGAGACGCTGCGCGCCCACGGCGCCGTCAGCGAGCCGACGGCTCTCGCCATGGCGGAGGGAGCGCTCGCGGCCTCTCGCGCGGACGTCGCAGTCTCGATCACCGGTATCGCCGGGCCGGATGGCGGTACGGCCGACAAGCCCGTCGGGCTCGTGCATTTCGGCCTCGCCAGGAAGAACGGCGAGGCGCGGCACCTAGAACGCCGCTACGGGCCGGGTAGCCGCGGAGAGATCCGACGCCGCGCGGTCGAAGATGCGCTCGGGCTGCTCGAAGGCGCTTTGGCCTGACCGGTCGTCGTCGCGAACGTGCGGTTTGCGCGAAGGCGGCTGGCGTCTGATCGACGCCGTCAGTAATCGCCGAAAACGTCCCGCCGGTCATACTCGCCGCCGCCGAACGGATCGTAGGAGTGCTGCCGCGGCTGAGGCGCAGAGCGGTATCCCGCTGAGCGGCCGGACTGCATGCCAGCCGTCATGACGTCTCCGTCATCGTCGTAGCTGCGGCGCTGCCGGACGGCGCGGTAGCCCGGATCGCGGCCGCCACCCGCGACCGCCGCGGGAACGTCGCCCTCCAGGGTGATCCGCGTATTCGCCATGCCGTGCGCCTTGATCAGGCTGTAGAGCGTCGCAGCATTGCCCGGCGAAAGGCGCACGCAGCCATGCGAGGCGGCACGACCGAGGCTGCGGACCTGGTTGGTGCCGTGGATGGCGTGGCCGATCTGCGTGAAGAACACCGCATGCGGCATCGGCGCGTTGTCGAACTCGCGCGAGAAGTGATTCGGCTCCATTCGGAACGGCTTGTAGCTTCCGCTCGGCGTATCGTAGCCGGAGACGCCCGTGGACACCGGCCACGTGTAGCGCGGCTGGCCGTCCACCGTGACCGACATCCGCTGGCTCGACTTGTCGACGTCGATGCGGACCTCGGCCGAGGCTGAGGCCGTGAACGCCGCCAGCAGGATGCATGACAGCAGAGGGAGGAATGGCGCGCGCATGAAAGGGCCTCGCAACCGGAACGGTTAAGCCTGACAGACTACGCCGCGGACGCCGCGAGGTTCCGCAACGCCGTGCGGCGTCCACAGGAGCGAGATCGCAGGCGCAAGCCCCTGGACTGGCGAGCCTTTCGAAGAGAACGGCGCCGAGACGGATCTCGGCACCACCCGCGTCTCAGTATTCGAGCTTCGGCCCGGCGGCCGATCACATCGGAGGGGTCAGGCCGTCCTTCCCCACGCCGACGAGCTTGCCCTCGAGCTTGCTACCGTCCTTGGCTGCGACCACGAAGATCTTGCTGCCCGGCTTGACGATCGAATTGTCCGCCGGCTCGAACGCGACGATCGGCGCCTTGGCAGGCACGGCGATCGTCTTCGAGCCGTCCTTGTCGTAGGTCACGGTGAGCGTCTTCTCGCCGCCCTCGCCGGCACTCGACTTGACCGTACCATTGGTCATCGAGCTCTTGGTCTTCGGCGCAGCCGAGTTGCTCGACTTGACCGTGCCGTTGGTCATCGAGCTCTTGGTCTTCGTGCCCCCAGCCGTCGTGTCGACGATCTCGTCCCAGGGATAATGCCCCTCGGCGGTGCCGCGCATCGACTCGGGGAAGAGCACCACCTCGAGGGCGGTCGGCGGGTTGTCGCCCTTCGTAGCCGTGCCGATAAAGACGCCGTCCTTGATCTCGTCCAGGCTCGACTTGACCACCCAGGCGAACTTCGCGCCCGAGATCGCGATCGTCTCGGATTTGCCGTCAGCCGTCTTGACGACGACCGAGCTGCCGTCGGAGCTCTCGATCGTGCCGCGGACCCGCTGCAGATCGGCCGCCGAAGCGGCGCTGCTTGCGAGGGCCAACATCCCCGCTATGGCCGTGAGCTTAAGCCGTTTCATGGCGTCGTCTCCCTGTCGTTCTCTCGTTGCCGCCGGATTATGGGGCGGTGAAGGAAGCCGACAAGCTTGCGCGCAATCGAATAACGTTCAAGCTTTCTTATTTTGCGCTCACGGTGCACCGAGGGCGGTCGTCCCGAACCCATGGGTTGGAGCAACCGACTCTTGGCCGGAACGTTTTACTAGAGTTCGCACGAAGCGGTCTCGCGGATCTCCGAGGTGGCGATGCCGCACGATGGGCAGCCGGCACGATATCACCGACGCTAAGGCACTTTAGCCCACGAAAGAATTTGGGCAGGCGCGTTTCCTGGGTTTCTGTGGGCTTCTTAAATGTTCTATGAGAAATATAAGTGCGGCGCCCGCTTGAATTGCGCCCAATGGATCGGCTATTTAAGGGTCATCGAAACACGAAGGAGACGGTCATGAAGTGGTCTGCCCCGGTCGTTCAGGAAGTCTGCGTTGGCATGGAAGTCACCAGCTACGAGTCCGCCGAGATCGACACCTTCAACTAAGATCGGCGCGTGCCAATCTTAGTCGAGAACCTTCTCGTAAGCTCTTTAATTCAGGAGAAACGTCATGAAGTGGTCTGCTCCCGTCGTCCAGGAAGTCTGCGTCGGCATGGAAGTCACCAGCTACGAGTCCGCTGAGATCGACACCTTCAACTAAGGTCGTCGTTCGAGACTCAACGAGTTTCGAGGCGTCACCCGAAAGGGTGGCGCCTTTTCCATATGCGCCAGTCAAACATCGAAACGGCCGGATGATCGCTCATCTGGCCGTTTCGCTGTCCTGGGTCTGCCAAGAATTCAGAGCTTGTAGCGGATCTGGTCCGTCCAGAAGCGCTCGAGCCGGCCGAGCGCCATGTTGAGGCGGCCGAAATCGTCCGTCGAGATGCCGCCGATCGGCTGGATCGTGCGAGCATGCTTCTCGTAGAGGCCGCGAATGATCTCGTGGACCTCGTGGCCCTTGTTGGTGAGGCTGATCCGCACCGAGCGGCGGTCAAGCTTCGAGCGGGCATGGTGCAGGAAACCGGCCTCGACGAGCTTCTTGACGTTGTAGGAGACGTTCGAGCCGAGATAGTAGCCCTTGGAGCGCAACTCGCTCGCCGTGAGCTCCTTGTCGCCGATGTTGTAGAGCAGCAGCGCCTGGACGCTGTTGACGTCCTCGCGGCCGCGGCGCTCGAACTCGTCCTTGATGACGTCGAGCAGCCGGCGGTGCAGCCGTTCCACCAGGTGAAGCGCCTCCAGATAGGAGCCGGTCGCCGGGGCGGCTTCCGGGGCTGTGTCGGACTCGACGATCCTCGCGGCCTGGGACTTCATCTGACGCCTCACTGCTCTGTTCTGCCGTGTGCCGTTCTTCCGTTGGCACCGCTTATGCAGCCAATCTGGCGGAGACGAATGAAAGCCGATTTAAGCGACAAGATGAATTTGCGATTTACCCGCCGAGGTAAATGCGCAGTAAAATCCGCGCTATTTACGAATGCGAAGGGCTGTCCGCCAAGCTTCCGCTAAGAATAACGGGCAGGCATGCAGCTTCGACTTGCGCCGTCGGGGCGAAAGCTGCGGCTTATCTATCTGCCGCCGTTCCAGGCAACGAAAACCTGTCGGGTCAGGCCTTCACGGTGCGCTTGCGCTTCGGCTTGGCCGGCGCTGGGGGGGGAGCGAGAGCGGCCTCTTCGGCTTCCTTAGCGAGACGCAGAGCGCGCAGCCGGACC
The DNA here is from genome assembly GCF_014196345.1 of Methylobacterium brachythecii. GTDB lineage: Bacteria > Pseudomonadota > Alphaproteobacteria > Rhizobiales > Beijerinckiaceae > Methylobacterium > Methylobacterium brachythecii. Next base: position 187,463 of record NZ_JACIDN010000002.1, read on the forward strand.
GTGCGTTCGTCGACCGCCTTGATCTGCGCCACATGATCCGCCATCGCCTGGGCTCCGTCGCGTGCGAGGCGCTGGGCGCGTTCGGCACGGTCCTCGGTGGGGATCTTCGCGGTCGGGTCCTCGGTGGTCATCGGTGGACTTTCGTACTCGGTCGGCGCGCCCTGCCGTCGGCAAGCTGGAGGCGCATCGAGGCCCGCTATCCATGAGGATGGGGCCGCGTCGGGAAGATGTGGCGTCGCATCGATCGAGAGGACGCCGAAGGCCAACCGGGCGTAGCACATCGCACCACGCAAGGGCCAATCACGCAGCGCAGATCTGCGGTCGAAAAGCCGGGATTTTCAGAGGTTCGGCGATCTCAGACCAGCAGCAGGCCGGCCAGCGCCAGCATGAGCGCCGGCGGCATCACCAGGAGGCCAAGCTTGAGGAAGCGGAGCGCGCCGACATCCTCTCCCTCGCGGCGGATCGCGACGAGCCAGAGGATCGTTGCCAGCGAGCCGGTAACGGAGAGATTCGGCCCGAGGTCGACGCCGATCAGGATCGCGCCGGCGATCTTATCCGAGACGTCGGCGCTCTGAACGGCGGCGCCCGCCAAAAGCCCGGCCGGCAGGTTGTTGACGAGGTTGCACAGCACCGCGACCAACACGCCTCCGCCCCAGGCCGTAGCCTCGGGCGCAGTCTGAGCAGAGGCCTTCAGCCCGTCGGCGATCACCCGAAGGACCCCGGTGACGTCGAGCGCTTCAACCAGCACGAACAACCCAGCCACCAAAGGCAGCACACTCCACGACACGTCCCTGACCACGGCGACGAGCCCACCGCGCCGGATCGCGAGGACGAGGAACGTTGCGGCGAGGCCCGAGACGAAGGTCGGCAAGCCGAGTTCGAGCCCTGAGGCGGATGCCGCGAGCAGCACGAACGCCGTGGCGACGATGCCGAGACCGGCGACCTTGCCGGTCGTCGACAAGGTGACGGGCTCGACATCGGTGGCGACCTCGGTCCGCTTCAGAGCCCCGTTCTGACTGATGCGCAGGACCGCGTAGGTGGCCAGGATCGCCAGCGCCGAGGGCAGCGCGAACCGGGCGAGCCACTCCAGCAGCGGCGGCATATGCGCGGCATAGACGACGAGGTTGGCCGGGTTCGAGATCGGCAGCACGAAGCTCGCCGCGTTGGCGATGAAGGCGCAGACGAACAGGTAGGGCAGCGGTTCGGCCCGTGCGGCCTTGGCCGCAGCATAGACCGCCGGGGTCAGCACTACCGCACAGGCATCGTTGGACAGGAATGCCGTCACCAGCGCACCGACGACGTAGACGAGGAGGAACAGCCGCGTCGCCGAGCCCCGGGCATGGCGCACCGCAATGCCGGCGAGCCAGTCGAACAGCCCCTCCTTCCGCGCGATCTCGGAGAGCAGCATCATGCCGACGAGGAACAGGTAGACGTCGGCTCCCTTGAGGACGCCGTCGAGCGCCGCGTGCCAGGGCAGCAGCCCCAATGCGACGAGCAGAACCGCGCCCGCCACCGCCCAGATCGCCTCGGGCCAGGAAAAGGGACGCAGGATCACGCCGAGCGTGGCGAGCCCGGCGATCGTCCAGATCGCAAGGGCGGGGGTCGGCATCAGCGCGCCCATCGATCGACGGTCTCATTCAAGAAGCAGTGGCGGGAGCAGCCGAGCGCGACGGCCCGCTGCGCCGAATCCGCTCGCCGACCTATCGGAATCAGGCCGGAACCGGAACGGCTCGGGCCGACGAAGGTGGTGGCCGACCGCCAGACGGCGCGTGTCCGCGGGTTTCCGGCATCAGCGTGAGATAGACCACGAACCCGGCGGCCGAGATCGCGGCGAGCACCAGGAAGGCCGTCGAGAAGCCGGCGCCGACGATGATCACGCCGGCGAGCGTCGCACTGAACGAGGCGCCCAAGCCCTGCGCCGTCGCGACAGCGCCCTGGGCCACGTTGAAGCGGCCGGTACCGCGGGTCAGGTCGGCGACCACCAGGGGAAACAGCGCGCCGTAGATGCCCGCGCCGATTCCGTCGAGACATTGCACGGCCACCAACCAGAACGGGTTGTCCGAGAAGACATAGAGAACGCCACGGATCGCCAGGAAGCCGAAAGCGGCCAGGAAGATCGGCTTACGACCGATCGCGTCGGCCCTGGCCCCAACGAAGACGGCGACCGGCACCATCACGAGCTGCGCGACGACGATGCAGATCGCGATGAGCGAGGTCGCGTGGTCCTTGCCGGAGATCTTCGTGAGAAGCTGACCGACGGAGGGCAGCATCGCCGCATTGGCAAGATGGAAGGTCGCGCAGAGCCCGGCGAACAGCATCAGATGCCGGTTCTGCAGCAGGGCAGAAAGGCCCGAGGGCTGGTCGTCACCCTCTGCTTCGGCCTTGGTGTGGTCCATGCCGCGGGCGAGATCGTCGTCGATGTCCTCCCCCGGAATCATCAACGTGGCGGCGATCGAGGCGGCGGCGAGCACGGCCATCAGCCAGAACACGACGATCGGGCCGAAGAAATAGGCGCTGCCGCCGGCAATCATTGCCGAGACCGCGTTGCCCGCATGGTTGAAGCCTTCGTTCCGGCCGACGCGCTTCGAGAACATCTTGGGGCCGACCACGCCCAGCGTGATCGCCGCGATGGCCGGCGGAAAGATCGCCCCGGCAATGCCGGCGAGCGATTGCGTCGCGGCGACGAGGTAGAAGTTGGACACGAAGGGCAGTGCCAGGCAGCTCAAGGTCACGGCGACGGCGGCGGCGATGACCACGCCGCGCTTGCCGTTGGTCCGGTCGATCAGCGCGCCGGCCGGCGTCTGCGCGATCAGCCCGGCCACGCCGGCGATGGTCATGACGAGGCCGATCGTCGCCTCGTTCCAGCCCTGGTCCGGCCCGCGCACCGCGAGCAGATAGATCGCCAGATACGGCCCGAGCCCATCGCGCACGTCCGCGAGGAAGAAGTTCATCGCATCGAGACCGCGCAGGGATCGCGCCGACGGCTCACGCGCCGGACTAGCCTGCGCATCACTCTCACGCGACATCGTGGATCTCCGGCCGACGGGGAGGCATCGCTGCAACCGATGCGGGTGTGACGAGGCCAAGCCGGGAATGCGTGGCATTGCACTCGGTTCCGATGCCTGGACCGCACCGGGACAATTCTCCGGGAGGATCGCAGATCGGCCGCCATCGCTGGCCCGGGATTGCGCCAACCCGCGTCGAGAGCCCGCGATCTCCTGCGAGCGTGTCTTGACGTGGAGGCGCGCTGCGGAGAACCATCGCGCACAAGCTAGGGCTTGGACGGCCGAGGGGCCGTCGCGAGGAGACCGTGATGGGGTTCTTTCAGGATGCGCTCGTCCGCATCAACCGCGCCGTCATGTCCTATGCGGGCGATTCGGTCTTCATGCAGGCGGCGGTCGCCGCGGCGGCCAACATCATCGTCGCGGATGGCGAGACCGACGAGGAGGAGATCGAGGCCGCGCTCGTCAGCATGCGCGCCAACCCGATCCTCGCCAAATCCTACGACACGCTCGCCCTGGAAAAGGAACTCTACGAGGCTCTGGCCAGGGCCGAGCTCCGCGCGGGCCGGCTCGAAAACATGACACTCGTCGCCGCCGTCGCCGACCGGCCGCTGGAACACCGCCAGCACGTCTTCCTCATCGCCGCCGACGTGGCCGACAAGGGCGGCGTGACCGATACCGAGCACAAGGTGCTCGAAGCGCTGGCCGAGGCGCTCGACGTCGACAAGGTGGCGCTACTCGGCTGAACGCTCCGCCCGTCCGGCGAAGCCCATCGCCACGGCCGCGGCGGCAAGCATCGCCGCCGAGACCAGCAGGGCCCCGCGCAGGCCCGCCTGCGCATTCGCCGCCAGCATCGTCCCGAACAGCGCGACGCCGAGGGCGCCCCCGGCTTGCCGGACCGTGTTGAGCACGCCTGAAGCGACGCCACCGCGCTCGGCGGGGACACTGGAGAGCAGCGTGCTGGTCATGGTCGGCACGGTGATGCCGATACCGAGCGCCAGCCCGACGAGGCCCCCCTGAAACGCGAGATCGGACTGCGTGCCGATAAGGAAGGCCAGCGCCCCGTAGGAGGCGATCCCGATCGAAAGCCCGGCCATCATCAGCGGCAGGGCTCCCACTCGCCCGGCGATCCGTCCGGCCACGACGTTCGCCAGCCCGAGCACGACCGTGAAGGGCAGGAACGCGCGCCCGGCCTCGGCCGGAGAATATCCGCGCTCGTGCTGCAGGTAGAGGCTTAGCACGAAGAGAATTCCGTAGAGCGTCAGGTTCACGCAGAGCCCGACGAAGGTCGCGGCGCCGAAGGCCGGATCCCGAAAGAACCCGAGCGGCAACATCGGGTCGCGGCTGCGCCTTTCGGCCAGGATGAACGCAGCGCCCGCCAGGAGCGCGGTCGCGAGGGCGGCGAGCGGGATCGGCGAGATCCAACCTCGCGGCCCGGCCTCGATCGCCGCGCTGACGATCGCCACCAGAGCGACGATCCCGAGGATCTGCCCAGCCGCATCGAAACGCCCCGCTCGACGTCCGGCCTCACGCACGAAGCGTAGCGTCAGCGTGATCCCCAGGATGCCGATCGGCACGTTGACGAGAAACACGCTGCGCCAGCCGAGCCAGCCGACGAGCAGGCCTCCGACGACCGGACCGGTGGCGAGACCGACGCTTCCGGCCGCCGTCCACAATCCCACCGCACGGGACCGGGCTGCGGCGTCGCCGGCGCAGGCATGGTTGAGCAGCGCCAGCGACGACGGCACCATCAACGCCGCTCCCGCTCCCTGGGCCACGCGCGCCAAGACGAGCATCCCGAGATCCGTGGCCAAACCACACGCGGCGGACGACGCGATGAACAATGCGAAGCCGCCCAGAAACACCTTTCTCGCGCCGATGCGGTCGCCGAGCGTGCCGGCGAAGAGCAGCAGGGCGGCGAAGGCCAGCGTGTAGGCATCGACGATCCATTGCAGTCCATCGACGCTGGCGCCCAGGCCGCTGCCCATCGCTGCGAGCGCGACGTTGACGATCGAGACGTCGAGTTGAACGAGCAGAAAGGCGAAGCCGGTGGCCGCGATGACGACGCCGAGCTTGGACGACGCGCGTTCCGTCTCGGCTGCCTCGTTCGTGCGATGATCCGTCATCTCCGATCCTGGGCTTCCATCGAGCGTATTCGGCGGCACCTTGGCCACCTCCGCCGGGCACACCACACGATGCCAGCCGAACGCGGCCCGGTCATCGCGGAACGGTTCGGCCACGACCGAAGCATTGTCTCGTGACCCGTCCGGCCGGCTTCCCTATTCTCGCGGCCATGACTGGATCGACCTTCGCCTCTGGTAGCGCGGTCGCCGAGGTCGCCGCCGCCATCGGCGACACCGCCCGCGCCACCATCCTCGCCGTGCTCGTGGACGGGCGCGCGCATACCGCAGGAGAACTCGCCTGGGAGGCCGGAATCACGCCGCAGACGACGAGCGGCCATCTCGCCAAGCTCGATGCCCTCAAGTTGATCGCATCAGAGAAGCAGGGCCGGCACCGCTATTTCAGGCTGGCCTCGCCCGAGGTGGCACATGCCATCGAGGCGCTGATGGTGCTGGTGTCTGTCGGCCCGGTCCGACATCGCCCGACAGGCCCGCGCGACGAAGCGATGCGCGAGGCCCGCACCTGCTACGACCATCTCGCCGGCCGTATCGGCGTGGCCCTCAGCGATGCGATGGTGGGTCGTGGGCACCTGGTGCTCGAGGATGGCGTGGGCGCAGTGACCGAGCCCGGCGAGAGCTTTCTGCGCGACTTCGGCATCGACCTAACAACGGGCCGGCGCAGCACACGCCCGCTCTGCAGAACCTGCGTCGACTGGAGCGAGCGGCGCACGCATCTCGCGGGGCGGCTCGGCGCCGCCCTCTGCACGCGCTGCGAGGAGCTGGGCTGGATCACGCGCGCGAAGGATAGCCGAGCGGTGACGATCACGCCAAGAGGCTACGCCGGACTGGATAAGACATTCGGGATCTCGACGCCGTCATTGCGAGCGGAGGGCGAAGCAATCCAGCCTTCGTCGTAGAGCGTGACGCTCGCAGAGACGCTGCGTGCGGTCAGGCCGCCTTCTTCTGGTAGTCCTTCACGTCGGTGAAGCGCACCTTCTCCCAGCGCTCTTCCTCGTAGCGTAGCGAGAAGGCGGTGGTCGCCATGAAAACCGGCGCGCCGTCGAGATCCTTGGCCATGGACGAGCCATGGGAATCGACGAACTTGTCGATCTCGGCCTCGGAATCCGACTGGATCCAGCGACAGACCGAGAAACGGCTCATCTCGTAGTCGATCGGCAGCCCGTATTCCGCCTGCAGACGCTCCTTCAACACGTCGAGCTGCAACGCGCCGACGACACCGACGATGGCCTGGCTGCCATCCTGCGGGATGAAGACCTGGACGACGCCCTCCTCACCCATCTGCTGGAGGGCCTCTTTCAGCTTCTTCGCCTTCATAGCGTCGGTGAGCTTGATCCGGCGCATGATTTCGGGGGCGAAGCTCGGCACGCCACGAAACACGATCTCCTCACCCTCGGTGAGCGTGTCGCCGATGCGCAAGGTCCCATGGTTCGGGATGCCGACGACGTCGCCGGCAAAGGCCTCGTCGGCGATGGCACGGTCCTGGGCGAAGAAGAATTGCGGCGCCGTGAGCGGGATCGGCTTGCCGGTGCGCACCAGCTTCGCCTTCATGCCGCGACGGAGCTGACCCGAACAGACGCGCATGAAGGCGATGCGGTCGCGATGGTTCGGGTCCATGTTCGCCTGGATCTTGAACACGAAGCCCGTCATCTTCGGCTCGGTCGGCTCGATCCGGCGCTTGTCGGCATCCTGCCCACGCGGCGGCGGCGCGACGCGGGCGAGCCCGTCGATCAGGTCGCGCACACCAAAATTGCGCAGCGCCGAGCCGAAGAAGACCGGCGTGAGATGGCCCTCGCGAAACGCTGCGAGATCGAAACGCTTGAGGCCGCCCTCGGCGAGTTCCGCCTCCTCGCGCCAGGTCGCGGCCTCCCCTTCCTCCTTCAGGAGTTCGTCGAAGAGCGGGTCGTCGATCCCGGAGACCGCCACCGTGCCGGCATCGTCCGCCGCGTCGAGCCGGCGCACGCGGTTGTTGCCGAGATCGTAGGTGCCGGCGAAGGAGCGCCCGCGCCCGATCGGCCAGGTCACCGGAGCCACGTCGAGCGCCAGCGTCTTCTCGATCTCGTCAAGCAACTCGAACGGGTCGCGGGCCTCGCGGTCGAGCTTGTTCACGAAGGTAACGATCGGGATGTCGCGCAGCCGGCAGACCTCGAACAGCTTGCGGGTCCGCGCCTCGATGCCCTTGGCCGCATCGATCACCATCACCGCCGAGTCGACGGCCGTCAGCGTGCGATAGGTATCCTCCGAGAAGTCCTCGTGGCCCGGCGTGTCGAGCAGGTTGAAGACGCAGTCGCCGTATTCGAAGGTCATCACCGAGGTGACGACCGAGATGCCGCGCTCCTTCTCGATGCCCATCCAGTCGGATCGGGTGGAGACGCGGTTGCGCTTGGCCTTGACCTCGCCGGCGAGCTGGATCGCGCCGCCGAACAGCAGCAGCTTCTCGGTCAGCGTGGTCTTGCCGGCATCCGGGTGCGAGATGATCGCGAAGGTGCGCCGCCGCGCGACCGGATCGGCCTCCTTCGCGGCTGCGTGCTTGGGATCGGTCTGCATCAGCATGGCATGCACCGGCCGCCGGTGAGGCGACCGCTCGTACGAGGTCCTACGGGTAGAGTGCGCTCTCTACGCGTTCCGGTTCGCGTGCGCAAAGACCGAGGCCGGTTCAGCCGCGACCGACATACGGCATGGTCGTCGCCATGACGGTCATGAACAGCACGTTGGCGTCGAGCGGTAGCCCGGCCATGTAGACGACAGCATCACCGGCATGACGCGCGTCCATGATGGCTTCGGGCCTCATCGAGCCGTCGGCCTGCCGCACGCCGTCCTTGAACGTGATCGTCATGTCCGTTTCGGCATTCCCGACGTCGATCTGGCCGCAGGCGATGCCGAAGGGGCGTCCGTCGAGGGCCGTTGAACGGGTGAGCCCCGTGATGGCGTGCTTGGTCGCTGTGTAAGGCGCCGAGTTCGGCCGTGGAGCGGAGGCCGAAATCGAGCCGTTGTTGATGATGCGCCCGCCCCGCGGCGACTGCGCCCTCATCTGACGGAAGGCCGCGCGCGTGCAATAGAATGCGCCGGTCAGGTTGGTGGTGACGGAGGCGAGCCAGTCGGCATCGCTGATCTCGTCGATCGGCGCGGCCGGAGCGAAGATGCCGGCATTGTTGAAGAGCAAGTCGAGCCGGCCGTAGCGCGCGACGACTTCGGCGACGACGCCGTCGACTGCCGTCGCATCGCCGACATCGGCCGGAATGCTGAAGGCCTCGCCGCCAGCCGCGCGGATCTCATCCTCCACCGCCTCCAACCGCTCGCGCCGCCGCCCGGTCAGCGCCAGCCGCCATCCGGCCGCCGCCAGTGCCAGCGCCACGGCTCGGCCGATGCCCGAGCCGGCTCCCGTGACGATCCCGATGCCGCCGCTCATGCCCTGCCCTCCCGAAACACGCCGGATGGCGGTTTCGCGCCGCTCGTGGCCAGTTGCAAGCATCACGGACGCCGTCTAGACACGCCCGGCCTAGCGCGATGGGGCGTCGCCAAGTGGTAAGGCACCGGTTTTTGGTACCGGCATTCGGAGGTTCGAATCCTCCCGCCCCAGCCAGCATTGCCAAGTTCCCGTAGATCAACAGATTTGCGCTGGCCGACGACCCCTTTCGGCGACGCGGCGACCAATCCCAAATGACTAGTTTGGCCGCGAAACAGACCGCCGTGCTGGCCGCCTCCGCGTTACCTCCAGACCCATGAGCCGTTCAGTTCGGAGCCATTCGGTCAGCCACCGGGCGGCTGAACCGCCGGGCCATAGGGCAACGGAGGCGGAGCTTGGCGCTATTCGGCCGATAGCGCCGGATGGAGACCATAAGTATTCAATCGCCGTTAAGCTTTGTTGCCTTGCGTATTTTAACTATCGGCGTGGATGTTCGTTGACCGGATCGGATTAAACGTCGAGTGATTGCCAACTGCAATCCGAGGCTCTCCATCATGGTGTTCGTTAACGATATTCGCGAGTTGCTGAAGGGCATCGGATCGTTAGCCGATTGTGCCGATCGAGTTTCCGAGGAAGACGATCTTTTCGAGAAGGGCCTCGATTCGTTCGGATCGGTCCAGCTCATGCTGGCGCTGGAAGAGAAGTACAATATCGAGTTTCCCGATCACCTGCTGAACCGGCGCTCGTTCTCGACGATCCGCATCATCCGCGAGACCGTTTCGGCGCTCACCGTCTCGGCGGCCGCATGAGCACACTGGCGCTTCGCACCAGGCGGGTTGCCGAGATCGCGGCGCTGCATGCCGACGAGGTCGACCGTGAGGGACGCTTCCCTGCCGAGGCCGTCGCTGCACTGAAGGCCGAGCGGTTGCTCGGCATCCAAATCCCGATGCAGTTCGGCGGCGAGAGCGCCGGCATGAGCGACATCGCCGAGGTCTGCTTCGCCCTCGGACAGGTCTGCACGGCGGCGGCGATGGTCTTCGCCATGCACCAGATCAAGGTGGCGAGCCTCGTCACGCACGGGCTCGACAGCGACTGGCATTGCAGCCTGATGGCCCGCATCGCCGAGGAGCAGCTCCTCGTCGCCTCCTCGACCACCGAGGCCGGCATCGGCGGCGACCTGCGCAACAGCCTCTGCGCGGTCGAGGCCGACGGCGAGGTGTTTTCGCTGACCAAGGAAGCGAGCGTGATCTCGTATGGCGCCCATGCCGACCTGATCCTCGCCACCGCTCGCCGCAACCCGCAGGCGCCGACCTCCGACCAGGTGCTCGTCGCCCTGATGCAGGACCAGATCACGCTGACCATGACCAGCCGCTGGGACACGCTCGGCATGCGCGGCACCTGCAGCGACGGCTTCCTGCTCGTCGCCCGCGACGTGCCGCTGGTCCAGGTGCTGCAAAAGCCCTTCGCCGAGATCGCGGCGCAGTCGATGCTCGCGTCCTCGCACCTGCTCTGGAGCAGCGTGTGGTTCGGCATCGCGAGCTTCGCCGTCGACCGCGCCCGCGCCTACGTCCAGGGCGAGGCCCGCAAGAAGCCCGGTTCGGTGCCCCCCGGCGCACTCCGGCTCGCCGAGGCCGCCAACGAGCTCCAGGCCATGAAGGGCACGGTGATCGCCGGCCTCAAGCGCTTCGAAATGGCCCAGGGCAATGTCGACGATCTCAGCTCGATCGGCTTTGCCGTGATGCTCAACAACGTGAAGACGACCGTTTCCGCGATGGCAGTCGACATCGTGCAGCGGGCGCTCGGGATCGTCGGACTCGCCGGCTACAAGAACGGCACGCCGTTCAGCCTCGGCCGCGCCCTGCGCGACGTGATGTCCGCACCGCTGATGATCTCCAACGATCGCATCCTCGCCAACACCGCCAACCTCCTGCTCGTGCAGAAGGGCGGCAGCCAACTCATGAGCGCGTGATGGACGGTTTTGCCGCAACGAGCCTTTCACCCGGCGTCCTTCCGGACGACGAGGCAGGCGAGCCACGCTCCTTCCTCGACCGCCTGTTCGATGGTGGCCTCCTGATCCGCACCGGGGTCGATGGCCTCTATGGGCGCAGCGGCGCCTTCGAGAGCGTCGTCGAGGCGGTCGATCGTCTAGCGACCGGGCTCGGGGCTGAGGACGGGGCCGAGGCCCTGCGCTTCCCGCCCGCCATGGCCCGCACCGCCTTCGAGCGCAGCGGCTATCTCAAGGGATTCCCGAATCTCGCCGGCACCGTGCACTGCTTCTGCGGCAACGAGGCCGACCACGCCAACCTCCTCGCCTGCCTCGAAGCCGGCGACGATTGGACCGGCAAGCAGGCTGCCAGCGAGGTCGTGCTGACGCCGGCCGCCTGCTACCCGCTCTATCCGGTGGCCGCCGCGCGCGGACGACTGCCGGCGGACGGCCTGCTGTTCGATCTGCAATCCTACTGCTTCCGGCACGAGCCGTCGCTGGAGCCGACCCGGATGCAGCTGTTCCGAATGCGCGAATACGTGCGCATGGGCAGCCCCGAGCAGGTGCTCGCCTTCCGCGAGATGTGGCTCGAGCGCGGCACCGCGATGATGGCCGGCCTCGGCCTACCGCTCGCGGTCGATCCCGCCAACGACCCGTTCTTCGGACGCGCCGGGCGGATGCTCGCCAACAACCAGCGCAACCAAGGCCTGAAGTTCGAGCTGAACGTGCCGGTCAACAGCGTCGAGAAGCCGACGGCCTGCCTCAGCTTCAACTACCACCAGGACCATTTCGGCCTGACCTGGGGCCTCGAACAGGCCGATGGCTCGGTCGCGCATACGGCCTGCGTCGGCTTCGGCCTGGAGCGGATCACGCTGGCACTGCTACGCCATCACGGCCTCGACCTCGCCAAGTGGCCGGCCGCCGTGCGTGAAAAGCTCTGGGGCTGAGCGGGATGCACGTCGCCCTCGCACGCGCGGATGTGCCGGACGCAGCGGCCTTCGCGCCGCATGGTCTGCACGCAGCCGATCGGATCTGGCCGGAGACGAACTGCTACGTCGATCTCTGGATCGAGCTGCTGCACGCCCGCGGCCTCGTGCCGGAGGCGATGCTGGGCTTCACCCTGCGCCAGGATTTCGAGGGCGACCAGTTCACCTTCTTCAAGCCCTTCGCCGCCGATCTCGACCGGCTCTACGGGCTGGAGATCCAGGAGCTCGCGATCTTCGAGAGCCTGGAGGCGCATGCGCTGGTCCAGGCGGCACGCGGCAATCCCATGCTCGTCGAAGTCGACGCCATCCACCTGCCCGACACGGCCGGCACGACCTACGGCCGCGAGCACGGCAAGACCACCATCGGCATCCTCGGTCTCGATCTGGCCGCGAAGGCCCTCGACTACCTGCACAATGCCGGCCGCTTCCGTCTGAGCGGGGCCGATTACGAGGGCATTTTCGGCCCCTCGGCGCTGTTTCCCTATGCCGAGTTCGTGAAGGCGACGGGCACGCCGCTCGCCCGTGACACACTGCCCGAGGCGGCGCTCGATCTGCTGCGCAGGCATCGGGCGCGGGCTCCCCGCACCAACCCGGTGCGTGCCTTCCGCGAGGCGCTCGCCGCGCGGGCGCCGGCTTTAGTGCAGAACCCGCTTGGCGTGTTCCACAGCTACGCCTTCAACACCACGCGCCAGCTTGGCGCGAATTTCGAGCTGCTCGGCAGCCATCTCGCGTGGCTCGCCGGCGAGGGCATGGGCGATTTCGCCGAGTCAGAGACGGCGGCGACCGAGCTCGCGTCGGAGGCCAAGGCCTTCCAATTCCAGCTCGCCCGCGCCTTCGGCCGTCGTAACCCGACCGGCCTGTGCGAGCGCCTCGACCGGCCTGCCGACACCTACGAGCGCGTCTTCGCCGCCCTCGACCGCGCTCTCGCCTGAGCGGAGCGGACGGCCGTGACGCGCATCATCGCAATCGACGGTGTGTCGCCGCAGCCGGTCACCGGCACCTGGCATCTGACCCTGACGCCGCCGGGCGCTTGCGCGGGGCCGGGCGATCTCGACACCTGCGCGGACTGGATTCCGCCCCCCGTGCCTGGCACGGCGGCGGCGGCCCTGCGCGATGCCGCACGCTGGTCCGAGGCCGAGCCGACGCCGATCCACGATCGCGACGTCTGGTACCGCACGAGCTTCACCGGCCACGGCCGCGAATGCCTGCGCTTCGATGGGCTGGCGACGCTGGCCGAGGTTTGGCTCAACGGAGTGCCCGTGCTCTCCAGCCGCTCGATGTTCCTGGCCCACGAGGTCGACGTCGATCTCTGCGGTGAGAACGACCTCGCGATCTGCTTCCGCTCGCTCGCAACGGAGCTGGCGCGCCCGAACAAGCGCGGTCGCTGGCGTCCGCGCCTCGCCACGCCCGGTTCGCTCCGACATGTGCGCACCAGCCTACTCGGCTTCATGCCGGGCTGGTGTCCGAACATCGACGCGGTCGGGCCGTACCGGCCGATCACGCGCATCCCGCTCCGCGAGGAGGAGGTGCGCGTCGTCTCCGCCGATCTGCGGACGCGGCTCGGCGGCGATACCGGCCGTCTGAGCGTCAGCCTCGAAGTCGAAGGCGTCGGGGCCGATCGCGCTGTCCTGCGCTGCGATGGTCGCGATGCCGACCTCTCGCAGACCGCTCGGGGCCGCTTCGAAGGCGAACTGGCGCTACCGGGCGTCGAAAAATGGTGGCCGCATACCCACGGCGCGCCCCGGCTCCACGCCGTCGAAGTCGAGATCGGCAGCCATCGGCTCGATCTCGGCCGGGTCGGCTTCCGCTCCATTACACTGACGCGGCCCTTCGAGGAGGGTCTCGGCCTCGCGATCAACGGCGTACCGGTCTTCTGCCGCGGCGCAAGCTGGATGCCGGCGGATCTCGTCGGGCTCTCGGGCGAGGCGGGCACCTATCGACCACTTCTCGACCTGGCGCGCGAGGCCGGCATGAACATGCTGCGCGTCTCCGGCATCACGCTCTACGAGTCGCCGGCCTTCCACGGTCTCTGCGACGAACTCGGCATCCTGGTCTGGCAAGACCTGATGCTGGCCAATTTCGACTACCCCACCGACGACCCGGCGTTTCGCGCCGATCTGGTGCGCGAGATCGAGCAGTTGCTCGACCGCACGCAATCCTCGCCCTCGCTCTGCGTGATCGGCGGTGGCAGCGAGGTCTGGCAGCAGGCGGCTATGCTCGGCTACCCGCGAGAGGTCTGGGCCGGCCGCTTCGTCGCCGAGGAATTGCCCGGCATCATCAAGCGGCAGCGGCCCGATCTCGTCGTCGTGCCGAACTCGCCGTCTGGCGGCGACCTGCCCTTCTCTACGAGTGCCGGCGTCACCCACTATTACGGGGTGGGCGCCTACAAGCGTCCCTTCGAGGATGCGCGCCGCGCCGAGGTCGGCTTCGCCACCGAATGCCTGGCTTTCGCCAACGTGCCGGAGGCGGCCACGCTGGCCCAGCTCGGCCTCACCGACCCGACGAGCGAGCGCTGGTCTGCGGGCATCCCGCGCGACCGCGGGGCGGATTGGGACTTCGAGGGAGTCCGCGACCACTATCTCGCGCAGCTCTACGGTGTCGACGCGGATCAGCTGCGTCGCGAGGATCCCGAGCGCTACCTGATGCTCGCCCGCGCCACGAGCGGCGAATGCATGGAGACCACCTTCTCGGAGTGGCGCCGCGCGCGCTCGCCGACCGCCGGCGGCCTCGTGTGGTTCCTGCGCGATCTCGGTCCGGGCGCGGGCTGGGGCGTCGTCGATGTCTTGGGGCAGCCGAAGCCGGCTTGGTACGCCCTCAAGCGTGCCTTCCGCTCACTGCAACTCGGCCTCTCCGACGAGGGGCTGAACGGCCTGCACCTGCACGTCCAAAACGAGACGGCCGCGCCCGTGAGCGCGCAACTGCGCATCACCTTCACGGACGCGGCGAGCCGCGTCGTCGCGAGTGCCGAGCGCGCCGTCGAACTCGATCCGCGCGCATCGCAGAGCTGGTCCTCGACCGAACTGCTCGGGCGCTTCTTCGATGCCACCGACGCCTACCGTTTCGGGCCGCCTGCCCATGTCCTCGGCCATGCGAGCCTGCTCGATGCGGCGGACGGCACCGTGATCGCCGAAGCCTTCCATTTCCCGCAGGGCCGCGACCCGGAACCACGCAAGATCGGCCTTGCGGCAGAGCTGGTCGCGGATGGCGCCGGTTGGGCGCTGCGTCTCTCCTCCGAGTCTTTCGCGCTCAGCGTCCAGATCGAGGCCGAGGGCGTGCGTGCCTCGGACAACTGGTTCCATCTCGCCCCCGGCGCGACGCGGCTGGTCCCGCTCGTTGACCGCGAGCAAGTCGTCGGACCGCCCCGCGTCACGCTCCGGGCGATCAATGGCATCGAGGTCGTGAGGATCGGGCGCGATGGCAGTTGAGACCTCCCACAATTTCCATCAGGCGATGGCGCTTCCCCTGCAGATGGAGCCGGTCGCCTTCGATGGGCTGTTCGGCTGGTTCAGTCCGGGGATCAGCCGGCGCGGCGTGATCCTGTGCGGCACGCACGGCTTCGAGCAGCTCTCGGCGCACCGCTCCTGGCGCACGCTCGGCGAGCGGATCGCCGCCACGGGCTGCGCGACGCTCCGCTTCGATTATCCTGGCGAGGGCGATTCCGGAGATCTCGGATCGGGCCGCGTCGAGAGCTGGCTCCGCGCGATCCGCCGGGCGATCCGCTACCTGCGCGAAGAAGCGGGCTCCGAGGAGATCGTTCTCGTCGGCCTGAGGCTCGGCGGCACTTTGGCGGCGCTCGCCGCCGAGGGGGAGGCCGTCGATCGGGTTGCGCTGCTCGCGCCTTTCGCGAGTGGCCGCGCCTACCTGCGCGAGCTGAAGTTGCAGTCGCGCACCATCGGCGTGCTGCCCGATGGCGCGCCGCTCACGCAGGAGGAGGGCGTGCTCAACGTCGGCGGGTTCCGCATCTGTCCCGATCTCGCGACCGACCTCTCCGCGCTCGACCTCAAGGCGCCAGCTCGACCGCCAGCTCCGAGCGTGCTGCTGCTCGGAGCGGAGGCGTCCGGCCTCGCCAAGCGCTACGCGGCACTCGGCAGCGACGTGACCGCCCTTCCCTTCCCCGGCCTCGCCCAGCTCTTGGCCAATCCGCTCTTTGCCGTGGCCCCGGAAGACTCCTTCGCGAGGGTGGTGGATTTCGTCGCGCAGGGCGCTCTGCCCTCCCCGGCGCCGCTGCGCGCTCCATCGCCGTCGGCCCGGATCGAGGGTCCGGCCTGGAGCGAAGAACCGCAGCGTTTAGGAGCAGATCTGTTCGGTATCCTGTGCCGTCCCTATCGCGCGGTTCAGCGGCATCCCACGGTGCTCTTCGTCAATGCCGGGACAAACCCACACTCGGGCTGGGGCCGCCAGACGACCGCGAATGCACGGCGTCTGGCAAGCGAAGGCATCGCCTCCCTACGCTTGGACCTGCGCGGCATCGGTGACAGCCCCGACCGCCCCAGCGGCGCCTCTCCGCTCTATTCGCTGGACCCCCTCGACGACGTTCGCGCCGCCCTCGACCATCTCGACGCAATCGGCCTCGGGCCGGTGGTGATCGTTGGTGCCTGCAGCGGCGCCCATCTCGGATTTCAGGCCGTTTGCCGGGAGCCACGACTCGCGGGTGCGCTCCTGATCAATCCGTATTGCTTCGATTGGAATCCGGACGACGACGTCGAGACCGTGATCCGCAACGTCTTTCGAAGCAACGCGACCTACCTGAACATGCTTCGGCAAGGCACGTCGTGGCGCCGGCTCCTGCGCGGTGAGATCCGGGGGTGGGCGATCGGTGTGGCCCTCGCCCGCACCGCCCGTGCCCGGCTCGGTGCAAGGCTGGCACGGCTCGTTCGCCCTGCTCCCGCGGGCGGTACGGTCGCCCAGCGCATCGCGATGATCAGGCAGCGCGGCGCACGCATCCGCCTCGTCTACAGCGCCGGCGACCGCGGCCTTCAGAGCCTCCACGAGCATCTCGGTCGTACGCCCGAGCGGATCGCCCAGCGGCTCGGCGAGCCTGTGGTCGTCATCGACGGGGTCGATCACGATCTCAGCACCGCCGCGGCCCAGGAGGAGCTCTATCGGACGATGAGAATATTCCTGCTCGAAGGCGCCGAGTCATCGTAGTTGGCTGTCACGAGTGCATCTCGCTGCTTTCGGCCGAGAATCGGCCGACCGCTTCGAGGCCCGCGAGGCGGGAATGCAGACTCTCGGCTCCGGCCGGTATCGGCCCGATTTCGCCGTACACGCCCGACCACGCGCCTCCTGAAATCGGACGCGCCATCCGACAATTCGCCGTCGCACACGGTCAGTCGGCTGCGGCATGCCTCGCGGACTTAACGCTCGATCGATGTGTTTTGATTGCCGGAACGAAGGGGTACCTTCTATTCCGACCAGCCGTAGTCGGTCGCGTGGCTCGATTTGCGGTGGAAAGCGAGCCGGCGGTCGTATTCCAGCGGGTCCTTCGGCTGCACGAGGGCCCCAGGCGGCACGTTTAGCCAGTCGACGAGACGGGTCAGCATGAAGCGCATTGCTGCGCCGCGCGCGAGGATCGGCAGAGCCTCGACCTCACGCGGCTCCAGAGGGCGATGCTCCTGGTAGCCGGCGATCATCGCGGCACCCATGTCGCGGTGATAGCGGCCATCCGGCTCGAAGCACCAGGCGTTGAGGCAGATCGCGAGGTCATAGGCCAGCGCATCGGTGCAGGCGAAGTAGAAGTCGATGATCCCCGACAGCGCGTCGCCGATGAAGAACACGTTGTCGGTGAAGAGATCCGCATGGATCACGCCACTCGGCAGATCGTGCGGCCAGGAGGCTTCAAGCAGCGACAGGTCCGCCCGCGTGCGCTCGGCAAGCCCCGGAGCGACAGTATCGGCCTGCGCCCCAGCCTGCTCGAAAAGCGGCCGCCACGCATCGACGGACAGGCTGTTCGCGCGGCTCATGCCGAAATCGCGCCCGGCATGGTGAAAGCCGGCGAGAGCCCGGCCGAGTTCGCGGCAATGGTCGACCGTCGGGCGTTTCACGGAGACGCCGTCGAGGAAGCTGATGATTGCCGCCGGGCGGCCGCAGAGGGAGCCGAGCGCGGTGTCGCGGCGGTTCTTCACCGGTTGCGGGCATGAGAGCCCGGCGCGGAACAGGTGCCCCATCAGGTTGAGGAAGAACGGCAGGTCCTCCTCCCGCACCCGCTTTTCGTAGAGCGTGAGGATGTAGGAGCCGGCCGTGGTGTGCAGGAAGAAGTTCGAGTTCTCGACCCCCTCGGCGATGCCCTTGTAGGACAGCAGCGAGCCGAGATCGTACTCGGCCAGGAAAGCCGTCAGCGCCTCGTCGGAAACCTCGGTGTAGACGGCCAAGGCAGATCGCCCCTCGCTGCTCAATCCAAAACAAAGGGCGCCGAGTCTGGCGCCCCTGTCGTCGCTTTGTGTGTACCGATGATTACTCCGCGGCCTCGCTGCGCAGTTCGCGCGGCAGCGGGAACGACATGTCCTCGACCGTCACCGAGACCTGATCGACGCTGACGTCGTAGCGCGCAGCGAAGGCGTCGATGATCTCCTCGACCAGCACCTCCGGCGCCGAAGCGCCCGCGGTTAGCCCGAGGCGACGGATGTTGCCGAACGCCTCCCAGTCGATCTCCTCGGCCCGCAACACGAGGCGGGTGATCGGGCAGCCTGCCCGCTCGGCGACCTCGCGCAGGCGCTGCGAATTCGAGGAATTCGAGGAGCCCACCACGATCAGCGCGTCGACCTGCGGAGCCACTTCCTTCACCGCTTCTTGGCGGTTGGTGGTGGCGTAGCAGATGTCGTCCTTGTGCGGCCCGGTGATCATCGGGAACTTCGTCTTGAGCGCCGCGACGATGTGCTTGGTGTCGTCGACCGACAGCGTCGTCTGCGTGACCCAGGCGAGGTTGCCGGGATCAGCCACTTCGAGCGCTTCGATCTGCTCGAGATCCTCGACAAGCGTGATCGAGCCCTTAGGCAACTGGCCCATGGTGCCGACGACCTCCGGGTGACCGGAATGGCCGACCAGAAGCACGTGGCGGCCGCGCTTGTGATGGATCTCAGCCTCGCGGTGAACCTTGGTCACCAGCGGGCAGGTCGCGTCGATCGTGGTCAGGCCACGGCTGACGGCATTGGCCGGGACGGTCTTGGCCACGCCATGGGCTGAGAACACGACGGGAGCGCCCTCGTCCGGCACCTCATCGAGCTCGCGCACGAACACGGCGCCCTTCCGCTTGAGCGTCTCGACCACGTACTTGTTGTGGACGATCTCGTGGCGGACGTAGACCGGAGGTCCGTAGATCGCGAGCGCGCGCTCGACCACGTCGATCGCGCGCACCACGCCGGCACAGAAGCCGCGTGGCGCGCAGAGCAGGATCTCCAACGGCGGCTTCTCGCCACTGATGGCGGGATGCGGGATCCGGTCGGGATCCGCGGTCAGGTTGATGGTATCGGCGCTCATGATCCCGAGGATGTGGAGAGGCGGGGAGTGTGCTGTCAACCGGCAGAGCGGCTGAACGCTGAAATAGCACAGGCTTCGTATCACAATCCGCAGCGGACGTGACCCCCGCGTGACGAACGGCACGGCGCGGCCCTCGCATGCCGCCCGACAGCAAGCTAAGGGAGCACCATCCCGCCCTTCGTGGCACGTCACAGTTCCGGGAGCCCCATGGCGAGCGCCACGACGCACGCGAGCTTCCTGCCGCCTGTCCTGACCTTCCTGTCGGCTGCCGTCGTCGGCGTGCCGATCTTCCGGCTACTCGGGCAGAGCGCCGTGCTCGGCTATCTCGTGGCCGGCGTCGCCATCGGGCCTTTCGGCCTGTCGCTGATCGCCGAGCCCGAGACGGCGACGAGTGTCGCCGAGATCGGCGTCGTGCTGCTGCTCTTCATCGTCGGGCTGGAGCTCGAACTCTCGCGCCTCGTCTCGATGCGACGCGACATCTTCGGGCTGGGCGCTGCGCAGCTCGCGCTGTGCTCCTTGGTGCTGGCCGGGGCAGGCCTGGTTTTCGGGCTTTCGGTCGCCGCGGCGGCCGTGATCGGCGTCGCGCTCGCTCTCTCGGCCACTGCGGTGGCGCTGCAACTGCTGGAGGAGCGGGGCGACCTCAGCAGCGCCTATGGCAGCCGCTCCTTCGCCGTGCTGCTCTTTCAGGATATTTCGGTCGTCGCCATCCTGGCCGTGCTGCCGCTGCTCGCCTCGGCGGGCGGCGCGCCCGAGGGGGGCTGGATCGAGGGGGCCTTGCGCTCCACGGCCGTCGCGGGCCTCGGCATCGTCGTGGTGGTCCTCGTCGGGCGCTACGGCCTGAATCCGTTCTTCCGCCTGCTCGCCGCCGCCGGTGGCCGCGAGGTGATGACTGCCGCCGCGCTGCTCGTCGTGCTCGGCACGGCGATGCTGATGGAAGAGGTCGGCCTCTCCATGGCGATGGGCGCGTTCCTCGCCGGCGTGATGCTCGCCGAATCGAACTTCCGCCACCAGCTCGAAGCCGACATCGAGCCGTTCCGCGGCATGCTGCTCGGCCTGTTCTTCATGAGCGTCGGCATGTCCATCGACGGCGGCTTGCTCAAGGCGCATTGGCCTGAGCTCGTCGGTGCGACGGTGGCGGCCATCTTGCTCAAAGTCGCGCTGGTCGCCGGGCTGTTCCGGCTGTTCGGCTCGTCCTGGCTCGACGCCGTGCGCGGCGGAGCCGTCCTGGCGCCAGCCGGCGAATTCGCCTTCGTGATCCTGCCGGCCGCGGGCGAACTGCGTCTGCTCGACACCTCCGCGACACGCTTCTCGGTGGCGCTGGCGGCGCTGACCATGATCGTGGGTCCGCTCGCCGCGAAAGGCCTCGATACGCTCCTCGCGCGGCGGCCCGAGACCGCCGCGGCGCCCGCGGACACGATCGAGCCGGCCGAGGCCCGCGTCCTCGTCATCGGCTTCGGACGGTTCGGGCATTTGGCGACCCAAGTTCTGCTGGCGGAGGGCATCAGCGTCACCGTCATCGACAAGGACGTCGAGCAGATCCGCAATGCCGCGCGCTTCGGCTTCCGGGTCTATTATGGAGACGGCACGCGGCTCGATGTGCTGCGCGCCGCCGGTATCGGCCGGGCCGAACTGGTCTGCATCTGCATCGACGACGCGGCGGCCTCGCTCAAGATCGTCGACATCGTGCACGAGGAGTTCTCGAGCGTACGGACCTACCTGCGGGCCTACGACCGCAACCACGCCATCGAGCTCATGAATCGCGACGTGGACTTTCAGATCCGCGAGACCCTCGAATCCGCCCTGCGGTTCGGCCGGGCCGCCCTGGAAGGCCTGGGTCTCTCCGAGGAGGCCGCGGCCGCGCGTATCGAGGATGTGCGCAAGCGCGATGTCGCCCGCCTCGTCTTGCAGCAAGCTGGCGCGCTCCCAGAGGGAGGCGGTTGGATGCGCGGCCCGGCGACGGAGTTGCGCCCCGAGCCGCTGACCGAGCCGCAGCGGCCGTCTCGCGCGCTCAGCGCCGAGACGCGCGGTCTCATCGAGTCGGAGCGGCGCGAGGCCGCGATGCGCGAGTTGGAGCCGGAAGACGCGGCGACCGATGGATAGCGAGCGTTCAGCAAGCGATGGCATCGAACTGATCAGCCCCGCTGCCCCGCCGCCCGGCGCGGCCCGCTTCCTCTCTGGCTCGATCTTGCGGCACGTGGTCGTGATGAGCGCGACGGGTGCGGTCGGCCTGATGGCGATCTTCCTCGTCGACCTGCTCTCGCTGATCTACGTGTCCAAGCTCGGCGATCCGCAGCTCACTGCCGCCGTCGGATTCGCCTCGATCGTCCAGTTCTTCGCGATCTCGATCAATATCGGCCTGATGATTGCTGCCGGCGCCCTGGTCTCGCGGGCGATCGGCTCCGGCGATGAGGCCTATGCCCGACGGATCGCGAGTTCGACCCTGATTCACTCGCTCGTCGTCTCGGGCGCACTCGTGCTGACGTTGCTGCCGCTCCTCGACCCGCTGCTCCGGGCGATCGGGGCGGATGCGCATACCCTGCCGATCGCCAAGCGCTTCCTCTGGATCGCGCTGCCCTCGAACCTGCTGATGGCGCCCGGCATGCTGTTCACAGGGCTGCTGCGCTCCGTCGGGGCGGCGCGTGAGGCGATGTGGGTGACGCTCGGGGGCGCCATCGTCACGGCTTGCGTGGACCCGATCCTGATCTTCACGGCCGGCCTCGGTGTCGACGGCGCGGCGATGACCGTCTGCCTCGCGCGGGCAACCTTCGCCATCATCGGCTGGATCGGCGTGCGCAAGTACCGCATGCTGCAGCCGCCAAGGGCGACGGAGGTCCTCGACGACGGCCCGGTGGTCGCGCGCATCGCGTTCCCGGCGATCCTGACCAACCTCGCGCCGGCCATCGCGAGCGCCTTCGTCGCCCATGCTCTCTCGGGCTTCGGTACGACGGCCATCGCCGCCAACGTCGTGATTGACAGGCTCTCACCGGTGGCCTTCTGCGGGCTCTTCGCCATGTCCGGCGCGATCGGCCCGATCCTCGGTCAGAACTGGGGCGCCTCCCGCTTCGACCGGATGCGCGGCGTGCTGCGCGAGGGCGCCCTCGTGGGTGCGGGCTACGTCATCGTGGTCTGGCTGGCGCTGATGGCCTGCGCCTGGCCGCTTGCGCATCTGTTCGAGCTGAGCGGCGTCGCCGCCGACCTCCTCGTCTTCTTCTGTTTCGTGAGCGGTCCGATCTGGTTCTGCAACGGGCTGCTCTTCCTCGGGAACGCCTCCTTCAACAATCTCGGCTTCCCGCTGACCTCGACGGCGCTGAATTGGGGCCGTGCGACACTGGGCACTATGCCCCCTGCCCTCCTCGGCGGCATGCTCTTCGGACCGCGCGGTGTCATTGCCGGGATCGGTGTCGGCTCCTTCACGTTCGGGCTCATAGGCATCACGCTGGCGGCGCGGACGATCGGCACTCTGGAGCAGCGCGCCCGAAAAATCTCGGATGCACCGACCGAGCGGACGGCGATCGAGAGCGACGCGCGGGAGAAAATGCCCGTCTGAGGGGTGCCGCGGGACGGCATTCCCGTGCTTTGTTGACCAAAGCGGGTCTTCGCGCTGGCGAATTTTTCGCCAATGCGACAGATTCAGAGATGAAACCTCCGGATCTGCCGCGGAGCGTCCGAGCCAGAGTACCGCTCATGTTCAACCTGTTCGACATTCTGCAGAGCCAAGCCGGTCCCGGCATGCAGACGATCGGACAGCAATTCGGACTGACGCCCGAGCAGAGCCGAAGCGCCATGAACGCGCTGATGCCGGCCATCGCGGCAGGTCTTCAGCGCAGCGTGGTGAGCGATCCGATGGGCTTCGGGCGCATGCTTGGCATGACGAGCCCTGACGCCTATCGCGCGCCATCGTCGAAGCCGCAAGCGTCGGCTCAGCCCGACTTCCTGGGCCAGCTCTTCGGCTCGCCGATGCTCAGCCAAGCCGTTCTCCAGCAGGCTTCGTCGGTCAGCGGCATTGGCCAGCAGGCCCTGCGCCAAATGCTGCCGGTGATGGCCGGAATGGTGGTCGCCGGCATCGTCCACGTCTTGGTCAACCAGCCGCCTCCGGCCCAGAGTCAGCCTGCTGCGCCACCGCCCGATCCAGGCTATCCGGTGGCGGCTTTCTGGACCGACTGGATCAACCAGTTCGCCGGCGGAGCCGCTCTCCCGCCCCAGGCCGAGACGAAGCCGTCGTCGCCCACCCGTGAGGAGCCGGCGCCTCTGAAGGCCACCGTCCTCCCGTCGGAGCCTGCCAATGAAAAGGCAGCGAAGGCCGACGGCATGGAGGAAGCGCCCTTCGAGGCCTTCCAGCAGATGTTTCAGACCGGCGTCCAGGTTCAGGAACAGAACGCGAAGGCCATGCAGGACATCTTCGACGCGTTCTGGAGCAAACCCACCGAGACACCGCCGGCGGAATCGCCGGCATCCGGTCCCGAGAAGTCTGAGGCCGGTACTGGCCCGACGGCCAGCGCGCCTAAGGTCGATGATGCTGGCGGCAAGCAATCCGTTCGTCGCAAGAACAAATAGGCACGCCAGGAAGCACGAACACACACTGGGCAGTATTCGGCCGCAACGGTAGCCGCTTCACCGCCACTTTACTGCGCGCTTACGCCTGTCAGAATCGTATTCCAGAGCTTCGTCATCGCCGTCCGGATCGCCGGGGTGACGGCAACTGCAATCAAGCCCCCGACCAATGCATATTCGATGGCGGTCGCGCCGCTGCAATCCTGCGCGAACCGCACCAGGATCGAACGGTGCGGCGACTCTTTCGCTGCCTCGATGGGAAGGGGGCTACTCACGTCGGTCGAACCTCGGCCAGACTGCAACTCGTCTCGATAGCCGTTGAACAATTGCGAACGTCTTAACTCGATCCTGCTATCTCAAGTTTCCACAGCGGACGCGAGATGCTTGAGCCGCCCTATTCAGTTCCCACGGCTTTCCGAAGGGCATCGATCCGCTTTGATGCCTCGGCCTTGTCGAGTTCGGCATCGAAGGCCTTCGCGTCCTTGGCCTGTTCCGAAAGCGTCTTGAGGTAGGAGGCCTGCGCGCCCGTCATTGGCTCGCCACCCGTCGTCCACTCGTCCGGGTCCTTGATCCGGTTCGAAGACTCATCCGGGACGATCTTCGGGTTGTCGTGTGCGTCCGTTGCTGCCTTTGCCATAGCACTACCGCTCTCGTTCATGGATTGTTCTAGCCAACACCTGACGCCGGGAGCGGTTCCGGCCCGCCATCCGAGCACCTGAACGCAAACGAAGCCGGAGACCTGGCTCGGGTCTCCGCCTTCGCGTGGGTCCGACTGCCCCTCCAGCGAAGGCGTTTAAGCAGCCTTGGACCGCGGCTGCACTTCGGCGGTGTAGTCGTCCATCAGAGTTTTGGTCATCGCCGCCGGCACGAACGAATAGGGGCCGATCTCCGAGACGGGCGTGACCTCGGCGGCCGAGCCGGTGATGAAGCACTCCGAGAAGCCCTCCATCTCGTCCGGTCGGATGCGACGCTCGATCAGCTCGTAACCGCGGCGCTTGGCCAGCTCGATCACGGTCTGGCGAGTGATGCCGTTCAGGAAGCGGTCGGCGGTGGGCGTATGGATCACGCCATCCTGGATGAAGAAGATGTTCGCGCCAGTGCACTCAGCGACGTTGTCCTCCCAGTCGAGCATCAGCGCGTCGGCATAGCCCTTGTTTTCGGCGCGGTGCTTCGAGATTGTGCAGATCATGTAGAGCCCGGCCGCTTTCGAGGCGGAGGGAATCGTGCGCGGGTCGGGCCGGCGGTAGTCGGCGAGATCGAGGCGGATACCCTTCATCTTGGTGGCCGGATCGAAGTAGCTCGGCCATTCCCAGGCGGCGATGGCGAGGTGGATCGTGTTACCCTGCGCGGACACGCCCATCATCTCCGAGCCGCGCCAGGCGATCGGACGCAGATACGCGTCTTGCAATCCGCTGGTCTTGAGGACGAGCTCCTTGGCGGCCTCGATCTCCTCGACAGAGTACGGCACCTCGAAGTCGAGATACTGCGCCGAGCGCTTGAGGCGCTCCGCATGCTCACGGCTCTTGAAGATGACGCCGCCATAGGCGCGCTCGCCCTCGAAGACCGATGAGCCGTAATGCAGCCCGTGGCTCAGCACATGGATCTTCGCATCCCGCCACGGCACCATGGCGCCGTCGACCCAGATGGTGCCCTCACGCTGGTCGAACGGGATGACGGACATGTCGGATTCCTCTTGCGCGGCTCGGGTCGGCCGCGGGGTCGTCGGGCGGGCCGAACGGGACGATCCTCGGGGCGGCGCCTGAAGGGTTGACGCCTAACGACGAGGCTGAGATATGTCAATAACACTGACTTATCCGTGCCGATCGTCCGTCGAGGTCGCGACCGTCTTGCCCTACCGAGCGACGACAGACCCCGCCGAACTCGCCGAGACCGCTCCGATCATGGAGCCGCGTTTCCCCGATCGCAATGACGGCGACGACCTCATCGAACTCCTGTTCTTCGCCTACCGGGACTTCGTCGCCGACCCCGATCGCATCCTGGCGGAGTACGGCTTCGGACGGGCGCATCACCGCGTGCTACATTTCGTCGACCGCTATCCGGGTCTCACGATCGCCGAACTCCTGGATATCCTGCGCATCACCAAGCAGAGCCTCAACCGGGTGCTGAAAGACTTGATCGAGCAGGGCTACATAGCGCAGCGCACCGGCACGAATGACCGGCGCCAGAGGCTGCTCTTCTGCACGGAAGCGGGCATCCGCTTCGCCGAGGAGCTGAGCCGCGTTCAGATGCGCCGCGTCGCCCGCGCCCTGGTCGATCAGCCGGGACGAGGCGCGACCGACGACCCCGGCGAGGCCCTGGCCTCGGCGCAAGGCTTCCTACTCGCGATGATCGAGCCCGAGGAGCGGGCCACGGTCCGCCGCCTGATGGCCCGCCGCACGAAGGCCGCCTGATGACGAGTGCCTCGCCGAAGCCGCGTGCCGAGCTGCCGGATCACGCGCCTCACGTGCTCGTCGTCGACGACGATCGCCGGGTGCGCGAGTTGCTGACGCGCTTCCTCACCGAGCAGGGCTTTCGCGTCACCGCCGCCGGGGACGTGCCGGAGGCGCGCTCTCGCTCGAAGGCTTTCGTCTTCGACGCGCTGGTGCTCGACGTAATGATGCCCGGCGAGAACGGCTTCGACTATGCGCGGCAGGTCCGCGAGGCCTCCAACGTGCCGATCCTGATGCTGACGGCCCGCTCCAATTCCAACGACCGTGTCATGGGTCTGGAAATCGGCGCCGACGACTACCTGCCCAAGCCCTTCGAGCCCCGAGAGCTGATCCTGCGGCTCAACAACATCCTCAGGCGCGGCCAGCCCACCGGCCCGGCGCGCAGCCCGGGCGGCGAGGTCAATTTCGGCCCCTTCACCTACAAGATCGACCGGGGCGAGCTGCGGCGCGGCGACGAATCCGTGAAGATCAGCGAGCGCGAGCGCGAGATCCTGACCATGCTGGCGGAGGCCCGCGGCGGCAACGTCGAGCGCGATGCCCTGGCCGGCGGCTGGGCGGGCGAGCGCACCATCGACGTGCAGATCAACCGCCTGCGCCGCAAGACCGAGGTCGACCCGGCCAACCCCACCTATCTCCAGACGGTGCGCGGCGTCGGCTACCGCCTCGCGGTCGATTGACCCGGGCCGATCGATGTCCGAGGCGCGCACGATCGAGGGCATCGTCATCGGGGTGAAGCCCGGTGAGCCGGAGTCTCCCCCGAAGCGCCGGCGCGGACCGTGGCGCCGCCTCTCGCGCCTGATCGGCGACGTGCTGCCGAAGGGGCTCTACGCCCGCTCGCTGATCATCATCATCGCGCCGATGGTGCTGCTCCAATCGGTGATCGCCTACACCTTCATGGAGCGGCACTGGCAACTCGTGACGCGCCGGCTTTCGTCCGCCGTCACCGCCGACGTCGCCGCGCTGATCGATATTTACGAGACCTACCCGAAGGATAAGGATGCCGAGACGCTGGCGCGGATCGCGAACAACCGGCTCAATCTCGATCTCGACATCCTGAAGGGCGCCAAGCTCCCTCCGCAGGGACCACGACCGTTCTTCTCGATCCTCGATGAAGCCCTGTCAGAGGAGATCAAGAAGCAGATCAAGCGGCCGTTCTGGATCGACACCGTCGGCCGCTCGAATCTCATCGAGATCCGCGTCGCGATCCCCGACGGCGTCCTGCGGGTGACGGCGCGGCGCAGCCAAGCCTACGCCTCCAACTCGCACATCTTCCTGGTCTGGATGATCGGCTCCTCGCTGGTCCTGCTCGGCGTCGCGATCTTGTTCCTGCGCAACCAGATCAAGCCGATCGTACGGCTGTCCCTCGTCGCCGAGAGCTTCGGCAAGGGCCGCGAGATCGAGTTCAAGCCACGCGGCGCCCGCGAGGTCCGGCAGGCGGGCCATGCCTTCATCGAGATGAAGCGGCGCATCGAGCGCGCCATGGAGCAGCGCACGGCGATGCTCAATGGCGTGAGCCACGACCTGCGCACGATCCTCACCCGGTTCAAGCTGTCGCTCGCCCTGGTCGAGCAGAGCCCGGACGTCGAGGACCTGCGCCGCGACGTCGACGAGATGAGCCGGATGTTGGAGGGCTACCTCGCCTTCGCCCGCGGCGACTCGGCCGAGACCGCCGCGGCCACCGACATGCGCGCGCTCCTCGAAGACCTGCGCACCGACATCGAGCGCCTCGGCGCCCACGTGAACGACGTCACGCTCGAGGGCCGCCCGATCGTCACCGTGAGGCCCGACGCCTTCCGGCGCTGCCTGTTCAACCTCGCCGCCAACGCTGCGCGCTACGGCGACACGGTCGCCATCGGCGGGCGCGTCGATGGCCGGTCCTTCCTCGTCTCGATCGACGACGATGGGCCGGGCGTGCCGACGCAGAGCCGGGAGGAGGTGTTCAAGCCCTTCGTGCGCCTCGACGATGCCCGGCAGGATGCCGGCGGATCGGGGCTCGGCCTCGCCATCGCCAGGGACATCGCCCGGACCCATGGCGGCGACGTCTCGCTGCACGATTCCCCGCTCGGCGGCCTGCGGGCGACGGTGAGGATCCCGGCCTGACGCCGGACGGAATAGAGAACGTTCGGGACATTCGTCCCGCCTGTCCCAGGTCGTCCCACGTCGAAAGCGGCCCCACCCGACGCGAATCGGCCGCCGCGCGAGGCCATTGACATCATATCGCTACTATGCTAATTTTCCTATACATACCAGAGGTACATACTCTTAATGGAGCGGGACGCATCCCCGCTTGAGGCCTCAAGCCCCGGCCGCCGCGAGCTTCGCCTCGACCATGCCGCGATAGCCGGCCCCGAACAGGCGCAGATGCACCAGGGCCGGCCAGAGCTGGTAGATCGGCACCCGCTCGGCGAAGCCGGGCTCGGCAGGACCGTAGGCCTCGCGAAAGGCCGACCCCGGGCCGCCGAACAGCGTCAGCATGGCGAGATCGACTTCCGCGTGGCCGTGGTAGCAGGCCGGATCGATCAGGCCGGAGACGACGGCGCCGTCGGTGAGCACGTTGCCGCCCCAGAGGTCGCCATGCAGCAGCGCCGGGCGCGGCCGTGCCGGCAGGTGATCGGCGAGCCGCGCTGCAAGGGCTTCGATCCGGCGCGCCAGGGGCGCGTCGAGATGCGGGCAATGACAGAGCAGCCGCCGCTCGGCCCAGAAGGCGGGCCAGTCCTCGCTCCAGCCATTCTCGATGACCACCCCGCCGAAGGCGTAGTTGCACGCCCAGCCGTAGCTTTCGCCGGCGACCGCGTGGAGCCGGGCGACCGCATGGCCGAGATCGCCGTCGGCATCCCCACCGCCTGCCGGCAACCGGGCCATGACGATGGTGGCGGAATCGGCCCCGAACACCTCCGGTGCGGGCGCCCCGGTGTCACGGATCGCACGCAGCATCGCGGCCTCGACGAGCGGAGCCGGCCCATCCTTCGCGATGGCCTCGCGCCCGTCATCCAAGAAGATCCGGATCACACGCGAGAGGTTGCCGCCGCCCACGGGCTCGGCCCGCGCGAGTCTGCCGCCGAGCAGCGCCGCCGCGCGCTCGGCGAGCCCGCTCATCGCTTCAGCTTCTCCACGAGCGCCCGGGCGCCCGCGGTGGCGTCCGCCCAGGTCGCGTCGAAGCCGGACTCGTCGCCGTAATAGGGATCGGCGACCGCCTCGCCGCCTCGGCCCGGCACGTGGTCGAGCAAAAGCGACAGCTCCGCGCTGTCGGCCGGGCGCAGACGCTTCAGCGCGGCGAGGTTGTCGCGGTCGAGAGCGACGATGTGGGTGAACCGCGCAAAGTCCTCCGGCTGCACCTGGCGGCCCCGATAGCCGGAGATGTCGATGCCGTGGCGCAGGGCCACCGCCTGCGCCCGAGGGTCCGGCGGCGCTCCGATGTGCCAGCCGCTCGTGCCGGCCGAGTCGACCGCGACGTCGAGCCCGCCGAGCTCGGCCGCACGCCGGAACGCAGCCTCCGCCAGCGGCGAGCGACAGATGTTGCCGAGGCAGACGAACAGCACGGCCGGTTTGCGGGTGGGCATCGGGTTCTCTACGGGAAGTTCCGGTGTCCAAAACCTTAGGCTTCGTACGCCCTGCGCAACAGCAGCAATGGGTGGATTTTCGCCGGTTCGCATTTTGCTTGGAAAAGACATCAAAGCGGAAGTCGTCTGCGCGCGCAGATTATTCTGATTTCCGATTTTTGACATGGCATGATTATTGATTAAGACAATCTTCGAGCTAAAACTCCCTGTTGTTTTACACGGAGAATCCGCGTGATTGTCGCAAAGAGCTTAGCCTTATTGGGTGTCGCAAGTGTATTAAGTAGAGTCTTAGAGAATCAATCCGCTCAGAAACTAATATTTAATGCGCTACGCCTCAACAGACAGGAAGTAAAAAATATCATTATTGACGAAGACGTAAGATTTATTAGCTATTGCTTAGCTCGGAGAGAGCGCTCCAGATCGCAAATTCTTCAAGATTTATGGGTTTGTTTTGAACTCGGAGAGAAGAATGGAGGATTCTTCGTAGAGTTTGGCGCGACCAACGGCGTCAAAAACAGCAACACATGGCTGCTAGAAAAGCAATTCGGCTGGAAGGGAATTCTGGCTGAGCCAAACCCCCTATGGCACTCGGAATTGGCAATCAATAGAAATGCTTTCATTGAAAAAGATTGTGTTTCTTCAACGTCGGGAGACTCGATTGAATTTATATTGACTAATGACACTGATCCTGAGCTCAGCGGGATAGCTAAATTCTCAGATGCTGACCATTTCGCCGAGATCCGAAGCCAAGGTCAGCGTGTAGAAATAAATACAATATCGTTAGACGACCTTCTCGATAAATACAAAGCCCCATCTGTCGTTGAATATTTATCGATTGATACAGAGGGCAGTGAGCTAGAAATATTATCTTCTTATAGTTTTCGGCATAGATTTGGAGTAATATCGGTTGAGAATAATCCCAAAAATGAGAAACTTGTTGACGATATCTTATTGTCGAAAGGGTATATAAGGGTTTTCAGGCAATTTTCACAATGGGACAGCTGGTATGTTTCTTCTGAGTTGAGAGATAAAAAGCAAATAGAGATAATATCTCCAGAAGCATAAGCTTTTATTTGACCGAGTTTCTATCAAAATTTATAAACAAACGATCAGATACTCCAATTTACCCGCTTCGCCGACCGTCGCAAAGCTCTCAATCCGCTCCGCAATTGCTCGGAGCGGCTTGGCCCGCGAAGCGGTCCGCTATCCAGTCGATCGCAGCCGGAGCGGCGTCCTTGGCGATGGAGAGGTGTCCGACGCCCGGGACGAGGTCGAACTCGACCCGGCTGCCGGCGCGGCAGAGCTTGGTGCGGTAGTCGAGGGTCACGCGGGGGAGGACGAGGGTGTCGTCGCTGCCCTGCGCCAGGAAGATCGGGATCCGCGGCGGCAGCGTTCCGGGAGTATTGCGGGCGAGGAGCGAGCGCCAGGGCTCCCGTTGCGCCAGGTTGTCGACGGTGAGGAAGCTGCGGTCGAGGGCCTTGGACGGGCCGCGATGCTCCAGCACGTCGAAGATCGTTTCGATGCAGTCGTTGGCGAGCTGGTTGATGACCGGCACCGCATCCGGCGTCACCACCTTCGTCATCGGCGCGCCGTAGACCTGGGACCACGACCAGAGCGTCATCGCCGTGAGATTCTTGCCGCCCGACGTGTCGAGATCCGCCATCATCAGGGTGGCGAGTTCCGTGGCCGGAGCTGCGGCCGCGACGCCGACGAGCGAGAGGTCCGGCGCATAGGGGCGGGCGAGAAGGCCGGTAAAGAGCGCGGCATGGCCGCCCTGTGAATGCCCCCAAACCGCGAAGGCGTTCGAGGCGCCACCCGATCCCACGAGCTGGCGCGCAGCCCGCACCGAGTCGAGCACGGCGCGGCCTTCGCTGATCCCGACGAGATAGGGGTGAACACCCGGCGTGCCGAGGCCCGGATAGTCGGTGGCGGCGACGATGTAGCCACGCTCCAGCAGGTCGCTCAGCCCCTGGATCGAGCGGTAGAGCACACGCGCGAGCGAGGGCGCGCATTTGTCGACGACGCCGGTCGTCGGGTGGGCCCAGGCGACGACCGGCCGGCCGCCCGCCGGCGCGGGGCCTGCGGGCACGATGATCGCGCCCGATACGGCAATGGGCTCACCCTGCAGGCCGATCGACCGGTAGAGCACCCGATAGGCCGCCGCGCCCGAGGGTGCGTTCCCGAGGGGCTGGGAATCGAGCAGCGTCCCCGGCGAGGATCGGCCGCCCTTCGCCTCCACCGGGACGGGGGCGCCGGCGAGGGCCGCCAGCACCAGAATCGAGCCGAGGATGCGCGAGACACGCGACCGTAGGGCGAGGACGGATCGGCCGTCTCGCCTGCGCGGAAAGTCGCGGCTCACGGCTTCCAGCCGCCGCCCGGCAGACGACCGTGATAGGGGGTGTTGCGGCAGTGGCCCCAGGGGCCGCGCCAATAGCCGGGCGGACAGCCATTGCCGCCGCCCCTGACCTGATACCAGCCACCCGGGAGCGGGCCGACATAGGGCGTGCTCCGGCAATGGCCCCACGGACCGCGCCAGCGGCCCGGTCCGCAACCGCCCGCCGCCTGCTCAACAGGAGTTGCAACACCGAGATCGGCAGCAACCGGGAGTGCCTTGGCAGAAATGGGAAGCAGGACAGTCAAACAGATGACGCTCGTCCAAGCTATGGGCGCGAATCTCATGATGGAATCTCCTGCCAAATTCAGGAAAGCACGTCATCATTCGGAATGGCAACTGATATTGAATCTCGGCATTGTCCAGGGTTGCTAAATTATTGCGATGAGAGATGATCTTAACTTGTGATAGTGGCGCAAACGTCCAGAAAGCTATTGATAATCACCGGCCAATCTTCGTTGCGGCCGATAACGAGGGCCTCCCACGGAGGGCGCCAGGCCCTGACAGGAAGGACTTCGCCATGAGGACAACGTTGTTTGCCTTTGCCGTCATCGTCGGCGCGAGCGGGCAGGCCGGGGCCAATGAGCCGCCGATCCAGGGCCCGGCGGATGCCGCCTGTCGCGAGCAGGCCCGGGCACAGGTGTTCACCGCGCCCAATCCGGACCGCCTCAGCCTCTGGGACCTCGGCTCCCAGATCTGGCACACCTGCATGGCGGCCTATCACGGCACGGGTCCCAATCCAGGCCGTCAGGAGCAGCGGTTCTGATGGATGACGCCAATGGTCCGGCGGGCATGACGACCTGTCGCGGTCATCGCTGGAGAGGGGCCGGAAGCGCAGCCGGGCTGTCGCAGCACATCCTGCCGAGCGCCGCGACGATGATCGGCGTCTGCACCACCTTCATCGGCCTCGTGAAGATCATCGAAGCGCGGATCGGGCCGAGCCACGTCGACGAGTATGCCGCGCTGACCGCGGTCCTGTTCCTCGCGAGTTCCGGCGCCTCCTATCTCTCGATGCGATGGCCTGCCGAGAGCCGGCTCTCAGCCAAGCTCGAGACGGCCGCGGATGTCTGTTTCGTCCTCGGCTTGGTCAGCCTGTCGGTGATCTCGGTCCTGTTCGCGTACGAGGCGGTTTGAGGCAGGCATCGACCCATCGGCTTATGGCGCAGGGGGAACTGCGCTGAGCCTGAAGCGAATAATGTGAAACAAATCAGAAACTTATTTCATCTTACAGCGCGGCAGATCTGTTACGCACTTGCGGCACCGCGTCGCGACCCAAGATCCGATTTCGTGCAAATGGGCACGTGGCCGCCCGTTGCGGCTTCGGTGGCATCACGGTGTTGGACCATCGCATTCGCGATGAAGCCACCGAGTACGGTTGTACCTTTCCCGAGATTTCGCGTTTCACGCATGCTCGACCGAGCTTTCTCAAGTCGTCGCTTCATTGGAGGAAAAAATGGCTAGGCAAATCGGCGAGGGCCGTACGCCCCGGCCGCTGCACTCGTTTTTCGTCGGACTTGGCGGGGCCTTGCTGATGGCCGCCCTGTTCACGGACTACATGTATTTCAGCAATGCGCTGGTGCAGTGGGCGAACTTCTCGGCGTGGCTGATCACCGGCGGGCTCGTGCTGGCCCTGATCGCCGCGATCGTGCTCGTGCTCGATTTCGTGCTCGGCAGGGCAGGCCCGATGCGCTGGCCGGACTTCGGCCTGCTGGCCGTCGCGGCGCTCCTCTCGATCGTCAACGTCTTCATTCACACGCGCGATGGCTGGACGTCCGTCGTTCCGTCCGGGATCACCGTGTCGGCCATCGTCGCGATCCTGCTCCTCGTTGCCGGCCTTCGCGGCTGGTGCGTGACCGGCCTCAAGGCTCCCGCCCGGGGAGAGAACGCATGACCATGAAGCGATTCCGCGCGGCCTCGAGCCTGATGATCGTCGCTCTGCTCGCCGGATGCAGCGACAAGGGCGGCGATCCCTCGAAGCAATACGGGCCGAATCCGGATATTCCGGAGTCTCAAGCGTACATCATCCCCCCGATGAGCGTGCCGCAGGCCATCGGCTGGAAGGCCGGGGAAACGCCCACGGTTCCCGCCGGCCTGCGCATCCAGGCCATGGCGAACGGGCTGATGCATCCGCGCATCGTCTACCCGCTGCCCAACGGCGATATCCTCGTCGTCGAAAGCAACGGCCCCGGGACCAAGCCTTTCCGGCCGAAGGACTACATCTCGGGCTCGATCAAGGCCCGCGGCGGCGCCGCCGACAAGGGCGGCAACCGCATCACGCTGCTGCGTGATGCCGACGGCGATGGCGTTCCGGAGCTGAAGACGGTGCTCGTCGACCATCTGCACTCGCCCTACGGCGTCGCATGGGTCGCGGACACCCTGTACGTGGCCAATACCGACGCGATCATCGCCTATCCGTTCAAGCCCGGGCAGACGGAGATCAAGGAGCCTGGGACCAAGCTCACCGATCTGCCGGCAGGCCCGATCAACCATCACTGGACCAAGGCGATGGTCGCCAGCCCGGATGGCTCGAAGCTCTATGTCGGCGTCGGCTCTAACAGCAACGTTGGCGAGAACGGCATAGACATCGAGGAAGGCCGCGCTGCGATCCACGAGGTCGACCGGCTGACCGGCGCCACGCGCCTCTACGCGACCGGAATCCGCAATCCGACGAATCTCGCCATCCAACCCGGGACGGGGCAGGTGTTCGCCGTCGTCAACGGGCGCGACGAGAACGGGCCGGATGCGGATCCGGACTATCTGTCCTCGATCAAGGAGGGCGGCTTCTACGGCTGGCCCTACAGCTATTGGGGCCAGCACGTCGACGTGCGCATCCAGCCACAGAAGCCCGACTTGGTGGCGAAGGCGATCAAGCCGGATTACGGCCTGAGCTCCCACGTCGCGGCCCTCGGTGTCGCGTTCAGCCAAGGCCAGACGGTGTCACCGCAATTCGCCAACGGCGCGTTCGTGGGCGAGCATGGCAGCTGGAACCGCGACCCGCTGAACGGCTACCAGGTGATCTTCGTCCCCTTCGTCGATGGAAAGCCGAACGGAGCGCCGATCCCGGTGGTCACCGACTTCCTCGCGCAGGACAAGAAGACAGTCCGCGGACGCCCGGTTGGCGTGACGCTCGATCGGACCGGCGCTCTCATCGTCGCAGACGATGTCGGCAACACCGTCTGGCGCGTGAGCGGGGCAGCGGCTACGCACTAAAGCATGCTCTAACTCATTGAAACGGCCACGCTGCGTATCGACCGATCACTTCGGAACGCAGCGTGGTCCAAATCATGTCGCCGCGCGAATACTTCGACAGGCGATCGCCCCCAACCGCGCGGGACGAAACCTCATATTTCGACCGCTACGGCCGCCAATGGCGACCGCTCATCGAGGCAACCTTGCCTCCTCGATGATCCGCCGCGCCAATGCCGGATAGTCCCCGTCGAAATGGTGCCCCCCGTCGATCAGCAGGCGACGGGCGGCGGCGAGACTCGGATCGAGGCAGGGCGAGTCGTGTTCCTTCGAACCGTGGACGCAGAGCACACGATCGAGGGGGAGCGCCGCGAGCTGCGGCAGCACCGGATGCTCGCCGCCGAAGCCGAGCCAGCCCTTCACCGAGACGCTGAAACCGGTGCTGCGGCTCGGCGCGAGCAGCGCGATGAGCCGGACACGGTCGCGCACGGAGGCCTGGAGATAGGGCCACGAGAACGGAAACAGGTCGGCCCCGAACGAGTAGCCGAGCACGATGACCGGCAGGGTGCGGCTCGAATCGGCATCCTTGAGCATGGCGGCGATGTCGGCCGCGACCGTCTGCGGTTCGCGGTCCTTCCAGAAGTAGCGGAGCGCATCGATGCCGACGACGTGGATGCCCTCACGGGTGAGATGCTCGCCGATGGTCTTGTCGATGTCGCGCCAGCCGCCGTCGCCGGAGAAGAACACGGCCACGGCCCTCGTCTTGCCGAGGGCCGGCAGGTCGACGAGCGGCAGGCCGCCCGGCCCCGCATCCTGAGCCGCGATGGCGGAAACCGCGTTCACGGCAGCGCCTAGGCGAAACCTCGGCTCCGGCTCGGGATGACGGTCGATGACGAAGGGTCCGGCGCCCGGCGCACTCGCTTCGGAGACGGGGAGCTGCGCGGCGCTCAGCACCGTGAGCTGCGCCTGCGTCCGCAGCGGCAGCGGGTAGGTGAAGCCGCCCTCGGGTGATGGCAGCGGGTCGGCCACCGGCGCCTTGTCGTCGCAGATCGGGCGGGCGGTGACGAGCCGCTCGGCCGGGTCGAGCGCGACCCCGCCGCCCAGCGTCGCCGCGAAGGTGCGCGAAAGGATGGCCTCGGTGAGCGTCCCGCCCTCCCCCACGCCGACGAGGACCGGGCGGAGATAATTCTGGCCCTTCAGGGAGCGTTGCGCCTCCTTGGCCAGAAGCTCGATATCGACGATCGGGCGGATGCAGGGCGTGGTGTCGCGATCAATGGCCTTGCGCCATGTTTCGAGGTCGAGCTGCAGCACGATGAAGCCCCGCGCGCGCAGCGCCGCGCCGAGCTGACGCTCGGTCTCGCCGGTGCCGCCAGCGCCCGAGAGGATTGCCGCGAGACCGACCGGCGTGCTGGCCGGAGCCTCCACGAGGACGTCCTCGAAATGCGAGGAGGCGATGCGCTCGGGCAAGACCGGAGCAGCGTCCGGCGCCCAAGGGTGAAGCCAGAGCAGGCCAAGGCCGAGCAAGACGACGGCTGCGCCTATCCCACCGCCGACCAGCCGGCGGCCCAGCCTCATCGCCGGATCAGGCCGAACGGCGAGCCGTTCACCAGGGTCGCGACGTCGAGCAGCGTCTTCGGCGTCTGCAGGCCGCCGGGACAGATCAGGTAGTAGGGCGTCCAGACCGGGTCGAACTTCTGCTTGAAGCTGCGCAGGCCGTCGAAGCTGTAGAGGTCGGCACCGCGGCGGTAGAGGAAGGCGCCGAAGCGGTTCCAGCGCGAGGCGAGGCGCTTGTCGACGAGGCCGGAGAGCGGGGCCGCACCGAGGTTGAACCAGCGGTAGCCCTCCTCCTTCGCCGCCAGCAGCAGGTTGGCGAAGAGCGCGTCCATGATCACCTTCGAGGCATCCGGCGCGTAGCGGATCAGGTCGATGGCGATCTCGTTGCGGTCAGCGCCGCGCAGCAGGTTGGCGAAGGCGACGATCCGGCCCTGCTTGCGCATCACCGCGATGTCGAAGCGCGCGAGATAGGCCGGATCGAAGGCGCCCATCGAGAAGCGCTTCTCACCGCCCTGCTTCAGCTCCAGCCACGCATCCGAGACGTCGCGCAGCTCCGGCATGGCGGCACGGACCCGCTCTCGGGGGAGGATCTCGAAGGCGAGGCCTTCCTTCTCGGCGCGACGCTGGCCGTAGCGGAGGTCGTGCCGGGTCGGTCCCTTCAGCGAGAAATCCGCCAGCGGGACGCGCGCCACTTCGCCAAGCTTCAGTGCCGTCAGGCCCATGTCGAGGAACAGGGCGAGATTTTCGGGGCCGACGCCGTAGAAGACCGGGCGCGCGGCGGCCCGATCCGCGAGTTCGCGGAACGACCAGGCGAGATCGGCCTGGAGCCGGGCCGGGCCGACCGGATCGCCCAGAGCGACGAGGCTGCGGCCGGCGCGTGCATACATCACGAAGCCCTCGCCGTCGGGCGAGGTCAGGAATTCCTTGTCGCCCAGCAGCGCCATCGCGGCCGAGGCGTTCGGCGACGCCGCGACGAGATCAGCGATGTCAGAAGGCACGACCGGTTCCGGCTGGCGGCGTCGGCCGCGATGATTGACGGCGCCATCGAAGCCGACGGCGGCGAGCGCCACCATGAAGGCGAAGGAGGCGCGGGCGGCACCCGAGCCGCTCCCGTCCCAGGAGATCTGCCACCAGAGGGCGTCGGCGACGGCGACATGCGTCCACCCGAGGAAGCCGATCCCGGCGGAGGCGGCAGTGAGCAGGCCGCCTGCCGCGAGGGTCGAGCGCAACCCGGCCCGTCGCAGCCAGATCCGGCTCACCGCGAAGGGGTTCGCCTTGGGGCATCGGTAGAACGAGCCGCGGAACAGGGCGAGAAGCGCCGCGAGAGCGGTCAGCAGCGTCGCCTCCTCCCAGTCCAGTCCCTTGCCCAGCGCGAAGCCTGCGCCGATGACGAGCAGCATCACGGCAGCGTTCCAGGCCCGGGCCAGGCGCCGGTACAGGCCGCGCGCGAGCACCAGCA
Organism: Methylobacterium brachythecii; assembly: GCF_014196345.1. GTDB lineage: Bacteria > Pseudomonadota > Alphaproteobacteria > Rhizobiales > Beijerinckiaceae > Methylobacterium > Methylobacterium brachythecii. Next base: position 225,607 of record NZ_JACIDN010000002.1, read on the forward strand.
GCGCGATGCCGACGAGGCAGGAGGCGAAATGCGAGGCCTCCATGAACGGAACCGGCACCACCTCGGACAGCACGGCGATGCGCGAGGCGAGGTCGCGGGTCGCGCCGGAGGCCAGCAGCATGAAGCCGCCGGCGAAGGCGATGGCGGACCAGGCGGCCGGCACCATCGGCTCGAGGAAGCGCAAGGACGCCTGGATCGGCTCGCGGCGGCGATAGGCCTCCACGCCCGCCAGCCCGGTCAGCGCGAGGCCGAAGGGCAGCAGCATGTAGATGATGCGGTAGGCGAGCAGAGCCGCGAACAGGTCCGGCCGATCCGCGAGGCCGAGGCTCGCCAGCAGCGTCGCCTCGAAGGCGCAGAGGCCGCCCGGCGCATGGCTGGCGATGCCGACGACGGTGGCCGCGATATAGGCGAGGAGGAAGGCCGGGAAGCCCGGCGCCACATCCGCCGGGAGCAGCACGTAGAGCGTGCCGGCCGCCGCCGTGATGTCGACGATGCCGGCGCAGATCTGCAGGAGCGCCGCGCGCGAGGTCGGCAGGCGCAGCTCGAAGCCGCGCACGCGCAGCGTCTTGGAGGTCGGGCCGAGCCAGATCAGAGATCCGGCGACGAGGCCAAGGACCGCCACACCGAGCAGGGCGGCGAGCTGTGCCTTGGCATCGCCGAAGCCGCCGAAATGCTCGGGGCCGCAGATCAACGCCAAAGCCGTCATGGTGACGAGCGAGATCAGCAGCGCGAACCACGAGGCGCCGAGCACGCGTCCGACATCGGCGAGCCCCGAGGCGCGCGATCCGTAGGCCCGCATGCGGTAGGCGCCCTGGGTCAGGATCGGAAAGCCCAGAGCGTTCGAGACCGCGTAACCGCCCGCTCCCGTGGCGAGGGCCGCGATGCGAGGGATGCGCCCCGGAGCGACCGCCTCGACGGCGATGAGATCGTAGACCGCGATGGCCGCGAAGCTGACCACCGTCAGCAGGAGCGCCAGGGCGAGCGCCGAATCGGGGATCTGGTCGTAGGCCTTCGTCACCGATTCGATCGAGACGCGGCCGAGCGTGCGATGGATCGCGACCGCCGCCATCACGGTCAAACACAGGCCGACGGCGCGCGGCAGGGCACGCCCGATCAGCCGCCAGGGCGACGGCGCGCTCGGAAGCGCCGTGATCTGCTGCTCGACCTGTGCCGGAGCGGAAGACGGTGTCGATGACGTCATCGGCGATGAGGACATGAAGGCGGGCCGGGTGTCTCTCCGGAGGATGCCGCGTGCGCCGTAGCCACTCGAGGCGACCCCGTCACGCGCTTCTCCGCCATCGAACCCGAATGTTGCGTGAATGAGGCGAAGAAATGCACCAGCACCGCTCAATTTGTATGCAGAATGCACGCTGACGCGGCGGATTTACAACGAAGTGGGAGTGCTTAAGCCGCTCCTAGGACATGGTTCTTCCGGACCGCGAATCACGTTCGGGCCTGCCGGCCGCGCCATCCGAAGCCCAGACCCGTCATTCCGGGGCGCCGAAGGCGAACCCGAAATCCACGACTGGCTGCTTCGCCATGCCCAGGCGGCGCATCACGGGTGGATTCCGGGTTCCGCTCCGCGGCCCCGGAATGACGATGCTCCCACCTGCAAATTCGGCCGTGAAACCCTCAATCGTCGAGCAAAGGTGTCCCATTGCCGGGAAAGCAGTGCTATGAGCACCTGTTTTCCGGATGCGGGGACTCAACCCCGCTCAACGTGAGTGCTTGTCCATGAACCCGCTGGTTCCGCTCGGTATTCTCTTCCTTCTGCCGCTCACCGCGATCGGCCTCGTGCTCTACACCGATACCGGGATCCTGCCGGAGCTGTTCTACGCCGCCGTGAAGACCTCGGTGATCCTCATCATCGTCGGTGGCGCGATCTCCTTCGCGGCCAGCAAGCTCGCCGAGCGCTCGAACGGCTGATGTCTTGCTCGTGCGTTGTCCGAGGATGGCCCGCGGGTCTCCTCGGCCACGCCCGATGAGCGGGCTCAACCGTACGAGGATTCCATGCCCCACGTCGTTCCCGCTTTCGATCGCATCGGCGAAGAGAACGCCTTCGCCGTTCTGGCGCGCGCGGGCGCTCTCGCCGCGGAAGGCCGAGACATCGTCAATCTCGGCATCGGCCAGCCCGACATGCCGACGCCGGCCCACATCGTCGAGGCCGGCATCAAGGCACTTCGCGATGGGCATCACGGCTACACGCCGGCAGTGGGCATCCTGCCGCTGCGCGAGGCGGTGGCCGCGGATATCCTGCGCCGCCACCAGGTGACGGTGTCGCCGGACTCGGTGATGATCGTGCCGGGCGGCAAGGTCACCATGTTCATGGCGATCCTGATGTTCGGCGAGCCCGGCGTCGAGATCCTGTACCCCGATCCCGGATTTCCGATCTACCGCTCGATGATCGAGTTCACCGGCGCGACGCCGGTGCCGGTGCCGATCCGCGAGGAGAACGGGTTTGCCTTCTCCGCCGAGGAGACGCTGGCGCTGCTCACGCCGAAGACACGGCTGCTGATCGTCAATTCCCCGGCCAACCCGACCGGCGGCGTCACGCCCAAGGCCGAGATCGACGCGCTGGTCGCCGGCCTCGCCGCGCATCCGGATCTCGCGGTGATGTCCGACGAGATCTACGGCACCATGACCTACGATGAGGAGCAGCACCATTCGCTGCTCAAATACGATGAAATCCGCGACCGGCTGATCTATCTCGATGGGGCCTCCAAGACCTACGCCATGACCGGCTGGCGGCTCGGCTGGTCGGTCTGGCCGAAGAAGCTTTACGAGGCCGCCCGCAAGCTCGCGGTGAACGCGCATTCCTGCGTGAATGCCTCCACGCAATGGGCCGGCGTCGCCGCGTTGAACGGCCCCCAGGATTGCGTGGCCGAGATGGTCGCGGAGTTCGACAAGCGCCGCAAGATCGTGGTCGACGGGCTGAACGCCCTGCCCAACGTCTCCTGCATCTCGCCTAAGGGCGCGTTCTACGCCTTCCCGAACGTATCGAAGACCGGCTGGAAGGCGAAGAAACTCGCCTCCGCGCTTCTCGAAGACGCGGGCGTCGCGGTGATCGGCGGCCCCGATTTCGGGGTCTGCGCGGAGGGCTATATCCGCCTGTCCTATGCGAATTCGGCAGAAAACATCCGCAGGGCGCTGGAGCGGATCAACGACTTCCTCTCGCAGGCGCGTCCCGACCCGGCCTGACGCGAGATCGGTCACCGATACGAAAAAGCCCGCCGCGGCGAACCGGGCGGGCTGATAGCAATGAGAGCCGTCCAGGACGGCTGAGCCGGCAATGGCCTGGGCCGCAAGGGCCGTGATTCCTGCGACAGCCGTGTGACGTAGGCACGGCCAGCTTCCGCCGAAACGGCCCGTCAGCCGTCATTGCGAGGCGAAGCCGAAGCAATCCAGATCACACCTGCACCGCAGGCCCATCGGCCCTGGATTGCTTCGCTGCGCTCGCAATGACGGCGAAGCGTCCGAGGCAGCCGTTCAGATGTTCGAGCCGGGATCGCGCGGCGGGCTTCCGCAGCGGAAACGCTCGATCCGCCACCGCTCGTGCTCGTGATCGTTCTGCCATCCGGCCATGGCCGGCTGGGCGAGCCGCAGACATTGCGTCGGCGTCTGCACCGGCTCGTCGAAGTAGTGCGTGCGCGTGACGCAGTGTGCCGGGTTCGCGGCGAGGCAGGTCACGAAGTAGAGGCCGATCATGCGCGTGGCGCTCCGTGGCGTCGTGCGGCGCTTCCTCGGAGAAACTCCTGGCAAGCGTCGTGCCGATCTGGGTCAACCGGCGGCGCCGGGGCCTGGTTCGCGCGGGCGGTCCCTCTGCGTGTCTCGTCCGTCTGCAGCACGACAAAGCCCGCTCCGGGATAGGGCAATTCCGGGCGGGCTCTGAAGCCGGGCATCCCTCGCTTGCTCTGCGTGAGCCCGAGACGAGGATACGCATTCACACGCGTCGAAAGTTTCAGGCGGATCGCGGCGCTGAACGCCTTCCGTGCGCGGGCTCTTCAGCCGTCGTTGCGAGCGCAGCGGCAAGCTGACACCGAATTCGATGCGGTGAAGCTGAAGCTGAGCGTCGTTTGCCGGCAATGCCGAAAAGAATTGAGCGCGCCCCTCGCAAGAGAAACGCGCTCAAAGTTGGTTCTTTGTCTCAGGGAAGAACTGAGGCAGCCCTTAGCGGGCCGCCCAATGCCATGCTGTAGCGGGGCCGCCACAACCCACTGTGTGGCCTTGTCACGGAAACGTCACGAGAGCACTTGGCTCGCGCCTCTCCGAGGGTGCAAAGGGCTCAGAAACGAAAAGCCCGCCACGGCGAACCGGGCGGGCTTCGGAAGCGGATGTGGGGCTGTAGGTTACTGCCCCGGCTTCGGGTTGGCGGGGGAAGGCTCCTGGCCGTTGGCGCTGCCGCTCTTCATGGCGCCGCCTTCCTTGCTCATGGACCCGCCGCTCTTCTGCATCGAGCCGCCCGCCGTCGACGATCCGGTCTCGCTCTTCCCGTTGACACTGCCAGGGTTGTTCACGGTCCCCTCTTGGCTGTTCGTCTTGCCTGGCCCGTTATTGCTGCCGGCGGCAGCCTGAGCCCAGGCGGAAGCGGGGAGCGTAAAGGCAAGAGTGGCTGCCAGTGCTGCAGTTGCGAAGCGCATTGAGAAATCTCCAGTTCCGAGGTTGTGCCCGAGAACCGGCAGCCGGAAGCATTGTTCAAAATTAAATCGCGCGATCGGCCGCGTCGTGAAAAGCCCGCGCGGCCTTCCGAACGTCGATCCGAGAGGATCGCCGGAGTGCGACACGATAAGTGCATGTGTTTGCTAAACAATCAGATTTTATGGGTTAACGCTCCCTAAACCCGCCGCATTTACCGTGCGGAACCGGGACCGGCCGGCTCCGCTGTTACGCGGTTTCGGGCGGAACGGGTCAGATCGGGCACATGGCAAACGGACGCGGGCGGACGACGAGGCAGGAGCCGAACTTCGACGCGCCCGAGGGCCGCGGCGCGGATCGGGGCTCCGATCTCCGCATGTCCGCGAGCGATCGCGCAGGGGGCGGCGTGGCGAAGCGCGGATCGGGTTCGACAGATCGCGGCGGCCGGCAGCCGGCCAAGGGTAGCGGTGGCGGCGGACGCGGCAACGGCGGCGGCTCGCGCAGTCGCTCGCGGCGTCGCGGCTCGATCCTGGGCAAACTCGTCTATACCGGCGTGGTGCTCGGCCTCTGGGCCGTGATCGGCGTCGCCGGGCTCGTGGCCTATCACGCCTCGCAACTGCCGCCGATCGACCAGCTCAGCGTTCCGAAACGCCCGCCCAACATCGCGATTCTCGCCAGCGACGGCTCGCTGCTCGCCAATCGCGGCGAGACCGGCGGCCGCACGGTCTCGATCAAGGAATTGCCGCCCTACCTGCCGCGCGCCTTCGTGGCGATCGAGGACCGGCGCTTCTACGACCATTTCGGTGTCGATCCCGTCGGCATCGCCCGCGCGGTGGTGCAGAACGTGACCCGGCGCGGCGTCTCCCAGGGCGGCTCGACCCTGACGCAGCAGCTCGCCAAGAACCTGTTCCTCACCCCCGAGCGCTCGGCCTCGCGAAAGATCCAGGAGGCGATCCTGGCTCTGTGGCTGGAGCACAAATACTCGAAGGACGAGATCCTCGAGCTTTACCTGAACCGCGTCTATTTCGGCGCCGGCGCCTACGGCGTCGAGGCGGCGGCCCAGCGCTATTTCGGCAAGCCCGCCAAGAACGTGAGCCTCGCGGAGGCCGCTATGCTCGGCGGCCTGGTCCAGGCGCCCTCGCGCCTCGCACCGAACCGCAACCTCAAGGCCGCGCAGGTGCGCGCCGCACAGGTGCTGGCCGCGATGCAGGAACTCGGCTTCGCCAAGGAGCCGGACGTCAAAGTCGCGCTGGCGCAACCCGCGCGGACCTTTTCGAGCCGCGGCGGTGGATCGGCCAACTACGTCGCCGACCTCGTGATGGACGTGCTCGACGACTTCCTGCCGAAATTCGAGGCCGACATCGTGGTGGCGACCACCGTCGATTCCGGCCTGCAGGCGGCGGCCGAAAAGGCCCTCGTCGATGAGCTGAACGCCAAGGGCGTGCGCTACAATGTCGGCCAGGGCGCCCTGGTTTCCATGAAGCCGGACGGCGCCGTGCGCGCGCTGATCGGTGGCCGCGACTACGCGCAGAGCCAGTTCAACCGCGCCACGACGGCCAAGCGCCAACCCGGCTCGTCGTTCAAGCCCTTCGTCTACCTCTCCGCCGTCGAGCGCGGCCTGACGCCGGACACTGTGCGCGACGACGCGCCGATCAAGATCGGCAACTGGTCACCGGAGAACTACACGCACGCCTATCATGGCCCGGTGACGCTGCGCGACGCCCTGGCACAGTCGCTCAATACGGTCGCCGTGCGGCTCGGCCAGGAGGTCGGCCCCAAGACCGTGGTGCAGACGGCCCAGCGCCTCGGCATCTCGTCCTCGCTGCAGGCAAACGGCTCGATCGCGCTCGGCACCTCCGAGGTCACGCCGATGGAGATGGTCGGCGCCTATTGCGCCTTCGCCAATGGCGGCACCGGCGTGATCCCCTACGTGATCGCGAGCATCAAGAGCGCGGACGGCAAGGTGCTGTACAAGCGCGGCGCCGGCGGCCTCGGCAAGGTCATGTCGCCGGACGCCGACGGCATGATGAACGCGATGATGCACGAGACCTTCGTCAGCGGCACCGCCCGGAAGGGCGACATCCCCGGCTGGGACCTCGCCGGCAAGACCGGCACCAGCCAGGATTATCGCGACGCCTGGATGATCGGCTATTCGGGCTCCCTCGTCACCGGCGTCTGGCTCGGCAACGACGATGGCGAGTCGACCAAGAAGGCCACCGGCGGCAGCCTGCCGCTGGAGATCTGGAAGACCTACATGACCACCGCCCTCAAGGGCGAGAAGCCGGTGCCGCTGCCCGGCATGAACCGCTGGCACGCGCGGCCCGAGGCGGCCGTGGCCCAGGCGGCTCCGAACCCGATCGGGGATATCATCGGCGCGATCACCGGCGAGCCACAGCAGACCGCCTCGACCCGCCCGCCGCCGCAGCAGCGCCGCCGCGGCGGGGACGACCGCAACTTCATCGAGAAGCTGTTCGGCGTCGGCGAGGATTAGAGGCCATCGGGGTCGGCCCAGCAGGGCGATCGCCGACATCCTCGATCCTCGTAGCCGTCGCGACCCATTCCCAGCGATGCGCGGCCGCGACGTCGAGCCCTCGCTTTGGAAGAGTGTTTGCCACGGGCGGCACAGCTTAGCTGTGGCTGCCGAGCCATCTTAATTGATCAGCAACCGACAGCCCACGGTGCTTGCGCGTATAGTCTCCTTCAACTGGGAGAACATTCGTGATCGAGCGCAGGAGACGGCCGCGCGTCCGTGTGGACAGCGTCGGATACATCATTACGAAAACCGGAAACCCGATCGCATGTCGGATCATCGATAGGTCGCCGGACGGGGCGAGACTATGCGTCGACAGTGTCTTCGGTATTCCCAACGAGTTTCGGCTCGTCGTCCAGAAGACCCGCGAAAGCTTTACGACGAACGTGGCCTGGCGCAGTCCGCAGGAACTCGGCGTCGCCTTCGTCGAAACCCACGGCGTCATGGCGGTCACGCCGGCCAACGGCGAACGCGAGCCGATCGCTCTCGCCCAGTATCGCGGTCCCGAGGGCTTCGCGCCGGAATCGCAGGGCGGTTCCCTGGTCTCCGGCGCGTGTTACGAGATCTAGCTCCGCCCGAGATCAGGCCTTGCTGGCCTTGGCGGCGTTCTCGCGCTCGATGCCCTCGAGGATGAGGCGGTGGGCCTCTTCCTTGTCGCCCCAGCGGACGACCTTGACCCACTTGCCGGGCTCCAGATCCTTGTAGTGCTCGAAGAAGTGCTGGATCTGGTGGATCGTGATGTCCGGCAGATCGGTGTAGTTCTGGATGCGCTCGTAGCGGGCGGTCAGGTGGCGCGACGGAACGGCGATGATCTTCTCGTCCTCGCCGGCATTGTCCTCCATCACCAGCACACCGACCGGGCGCACGCTCATGATGGCGCCCGGAGCGATGGCGCGGGTATTGGCGACGAGCACGTCGCAGGGGTCGCCGTCGCCGGAGAGGGTGTGCGGGATGAAGCCGTAATTCCCCGGATAGACCATCGAGGTATAGAGGAACCGGTCGACGACGAGGGCGCCGGACTTCTTGTCCATCTCATACTTGATCGGCTCACCGCCGATCGGCACCTCGATGATGACGTTGACGTCGTGAGGCGTGTTCTTGCCGATCGAGATGTTGTCGATGATCATCGGAGCGGTTCCTGCGGACCTGGGGGAGAGTACTCTGCTCTCCTGTCGCAGGCTTCTAAACCGCCGGACGCGCCAAGGAAATCGGCCGTTCGGCCATAGCCGAGGCCAAGGGCCGAGGTTTCAGCCGAAAATGTAAGCGACTTTCGGCAGGCAGGAGCCCGAAACCCGCTCGATCGCCTCCGGCCCGGGTCGGCCGCCGAGCCCCTCGTAGAAGGCGCGGGCGCGGTCGTTGTCGGCAAGCGCCCAGACGCCGACGCGGGCGAGCCCGTGGTCGGCGAGATCGTTGCGCACCGCGCGAAACAGCCGCGAGCCCAAGCCCAGCCCCTGGTATTCTGGCGCGACGTAGAGCTCGTCGACCTCCCCCTCCGCCGTCAGCGAGCGGTCACGCGCCCGTCCGTAAGACGCGTAGGCGACGACGTCATCGCCGAATTCCACCACGGCGAGGCCGCGGCCACGGCCGATCATGCCGCGCCAGACGCTCGGACCGCGCTTGCTGATGAATTTTTGCAGCGCCACGCCGGGGATGACGCCCTGATAGGCCTCCCGCCACGCGGCCTCGAACACCGCCGACAGCATCCCGATGTCGTCAGGCTTGGCCCGGCGGATGCTGATCGTCTTCGTGCTCATGGATGCGCGGGCCTCCGAAGCAGGTTGGCGTATGATGAGGGCAAATGGAGCGCCGGGGCAATGGCGAAACCAAGGCGGCGGCCCGCTCGCGTTGTCGGCCGCCGGGCCGCCTGATAGATCGGCGGCTCGGCGAGCCCTGCCGAGACGCCCCGCAGCCGGTCCCCTTGTTCAACCGCTACCTCTCCTTCGAGGCACGCTCCGCGCGGCGCACGGCGCGCATCGCGCGGTTCGAGCAGCCCATCACCGGGCCGCTCGCGCGCGCCGGAGCCTGGGCGAACATGCTGCTGCTCGACCATGGCGTCCTGCGGCTCGCCTATCTCAACCGGCACCGCGTCGGCAGCGGTCTGGTCTGGCGATCGGCTCAGCCGAGCCCGCACCAGCTCGCCTGGTTCAAGCGGCAGGGCGTGAAAAGCGTCATCTCCCTGCGCGGCGGACGCGAGCACGGCTCCTGGCCCCTCCAGCGCGAGGCCTGCGAGCGACAGGGCCTCACTCTCGTCGACCTCGTCCTGCGCTCGCGCGAGCCGCCGACCAAGGAGACCATTCGCGAGGCCCAGGCACTGTTCGCTGCGATCGACTATCCCGCCGTGATGCATTGCAAGTCGGGCGCGGACCGCGCCGGGCTCGGGGCAGCCCTGTTCCTGATCCTGCACGAGGGCGTGCCCGTGCGCGAGGCGATGCTTCAGCTCTCGGCCCGCTACGGGCATTTCCGCTTCGCCAGGACGGGCATCCTCGACGCCTTCTTCGCCCGCTACCTGCGCGAGGGTGAGCCGCGCGGCCAGAGCTTCCTCGACTGGGTCGAGACGGACTACGACCCCGAGGCGCTCAGGCGCGATTTCCGGCCAGGCTTCTGGTCGGACCTCGTGGTCGACCGCATCATCAAGCGAGAGTAGTCCGCACCGTGTCCGTCCTGCAGACAGGGCGCCAGGCGCTGCTGGGCGCCCTGGCCCGGCTCCCGTGTTGGCCGGCCGCGCGCGATGTCCCGTATCGCGGCGGCCCGCGGATCGCCGTAATCGGAAACTGTCAGGCGCGCGGCGTGGCTCGCTCGCTCGAAGTGCTGCTGCCGGAGGCCGCCGTAACGCTGGTGCCGACCGGGCAGATCAGCCGGCGCGCACGCACGCTGCGCGCCTTCGCGGACGGCTTGGCCCGTTACGATCACGTCTTCTCGCAACCCATCGCGGCGGGGCATTTCCCCGATGGCGGCTTGGCGGAGCTGCTAAGCCTGCTGCCGCGGGCGCGGCTTTTCCCTCCGATCGTCTTCGCCGCCTTCCATCCCGACATGGTTTATGTCGGGGATCTGTCGGCGGGCGGCGCGGCCGGCCTGGTGCCCTCACCGCTCCACACCTACCACTCGGCAATCACACTGTTCGGATACCTGCGCGGCCTGTCGGAGGAGCGCATCCTGCGGCTGTTCCGGGACGACGTGCTCGCCCGGCTCGGCTTCCTCGACGGCTGGGATCTGGCGGCCGACGATCTGGTCGAGACCAGCCGGTCGATCGGCTTCGATCTCGCTCCCGATCTCCTGCGCTGGTCGCGGCGGGGGGCATTCATGCACGGCATCAACCATCCGAAGCTCTTCGTGATGGCCGATATCGCGCTACGGCTGGCGACGGAGGCTGGCCTCGACCCGGCACCGCTGCCGGTCGAGGCCTATCTCGCCGATGACCTGCTCGGCGAAGTGATCTGGCCGGTGTACCCTGCGGTAGCGGAGGCCTACGGCCTGAAAGGTTCCTACGTCTTCAAGCGCCGGGCGATGCCGAAGGCGCCTCCCTCGGTGCTCGATCTCGCGGGGCTCGTGCGCGAGAGCCTTGCGCTCTACCGGACGATGCCGAGGGCGCGGCTGACCTGTCAGCGCACCGAGCATTGGTCCCGCAGCCCGGAGACCTGCGCCCTGTTCGACGCGGCCTGAGGCGGTTGTGTGCGGGCTCTCTCCTATCCCTTGTGGGGTGGGAATGACCGGCGGCATCCGGTTCGATCAAACGGGGGGCTCGATCACGCCTCCGGCTCACCGCCCTTGTCCGCGCCGCGCTCGGCGAGACGGGCCAGCGTTGTGAGCTCGCGGAACCAGGCGCGCACCGGCTTGGCCGGCGTGCCGCCCCAGCGCGAGCCCGGGGGCACGTCCCGGTTGACGTTGGAGGAGCCGGCGATCTGCGATCCCATACCGATGCGCAGATGGCCGACCACGCCGACCTGGCCGCCGAGCACGACGTAATCCTCCAGCGTCGTCGAGCCGGAGATGCCGACGCCCGAGACGATGACGCAGTGCCGCCCGATGACGACGTTGTGAGCGATCTGCACGAGGTTATCGATCTTGGTGCCCTCCCCGATCACCGTGTCGCGGCTGGCGCCGCGATCGATCGTGGTGTTGGCGCCGATCTCCACGTCGTCCTGGACGATGACGCGGCCGATCTGCGGCACCTTGAGATGACCGCCCGCCCCCATGGCGAAGCCGAAGCCGTCCTGGCCGATCCGCGCGCCGGGATGCACGATGACGCGGTTGCCCACCAGGGCGTTCGTCAAGGTCGCGCCGGCACCGATGGAGGAGTCGCGGCCGATGCAGACGCCGGGGCCGACCACCGTGCCGGGACCGATCACGCTGCCCGAGCCGATCTCCGCACCCGGGCCGATCACGGCGCCGGGATCGACGCGCACGCGGTGCTCCAAGCGCGCCTCGGGATGCACGTGGGCGCCGGGCGAGACGCCCGCGGCGGCAAAGAGCGAGCCAGGCCGCAGGGCATCGGGGTACAGACGTCCGAGCAGGGTCGCGTAGACCCGGTAGGGATCGCGGGTCACGAGGGCGAGCGTTCCCTCCGGCACCCGGGCCGCGAAGCGCTTCGAGACGAGGCAGACCCGCGCCCGCGTCGCCGCCAGGGCGTCGCCGTAGCGGGCGTTGTCCATGTAGGCGAGGTCGTCCGGCCCAGCGCTCTCCAGTGAGGCGGCGCCGGTGACGACGGCGTCCGGATCGGCACCCTCGGGCAGTGTGACGCCTGCCGCCTCGGCAATGGCGGCGAGGCTCAAGTTGCCGTTGGGCTTGAAGAAAATGCAGTCCGACATCGGGCGATCACGAGGGTCTGTTTGCGTCCGACGGTCCAAGACCACGGATCGACCCCGATGCCAACACGGCGGGAACGACAAAGCCCGGAAGCGGCGAGCGCTTCCGGGCTTTTGGAGAGGGCCGCCCGGGAACCGGGCGACGTATCGGGTCGATTAGAAGCGCGAGCCGCCGGAGAAGCGGAAGGCCTGAAGCTGATCCTTGCCGACGCGGCCGAGCAGAGTGCCGTCCGCAGCGTAGATCTTCTGACCCTCGTCCCTTGAGAGGGCGTAGGCGTAGTCGAAGCGGATCGGTCCAAGCGGCGAGTTCCACAGGATCGACGCACCGACCGAGGAGCGGATGATCGGCTTGTCGCGAACGTTCAAGCACTCCGGCTCGACCTTGATCGCGTTGTTGCCGAAGTTCGAGTAGCCGCAGAAGCCGCCCGGAGCGATGCCGTTGATGGCGCCGTCGCGGTTCACGTCGAACTGCGTCTTGCCGTTGTAGCCGAACAGCGTACCGGCATCGGCGAACAAGGCGCCCTTCAGGCCGAGATCCTTCGGAATACCCCAGATCGGGAACTGAACTTCGACCGTACCGCCGACATAGGTGGTGCCGCCGACGGCGTTGGACTGCGTGTCGGTCGTACCGACGTCGCGCGGACCGAGACCGTTCGGGGCGAAGCCGCGGACGAGCGATGGGCCGAGGAAGAACTGGTCGGTGATGCGCAGCTTCTCGTCGGTCAGAGCGCTGATGTTACCGCCCTGGATACGCACGAAGCCGACGACGTCCTCGTAGAGCTCCTTGTAGTAGCGAGCATCGCCGGTGACGCGGAAGAACTTCGAGTCGCCGCCGAGGCCGGCGATGTCGGGCTTGATCTCGCCGTAGAAGCCGTTGGTCGGCCGGGCGACGTTGTCGAGCGTCGAGTAGGCGAGCGTCGCGCCGACGAGCGAGGTCAACGTGTTGCCCTGCGACGCCTTGAGGGCGATCGAGGCTTCACCGTCGAAGGCACAGGTCGGATAGGCTGCCAGGCCGCCGACGTTACGGCCGCTCACCGGATCGATGGTGCCGGCCGGGTTCAGAGCCGTATAGCCCGGGATCGGGTTCGAGCAGTCGTTGTATGGCTGCTTGATCGTGTTCGGGACCTTCAGCTCGGTGTTGTAGAGCGAGTAGCGGAAGGTGACGCCGAGTTCCTGAGTGATCGGCAGGCCGATGCGGAGCTGGCCGCCATAAACCGTGGTCTCGTAACGCGAGTACCGGGTCAGGTCGGAGTACTTGTAGAAGGCGTCGAAGCCGGCCGCGAGGCGGTAGCCGAGGAAGTACGGCTCGGTGAACGAGAAGTCGACGCCCTTGGCGTATTGGCCGCCGGTGCCGGCGATGCGGACGTACTGGCCGCGGCCGAGGAAGTTTGACTCGGAGACCGAAACCTCGCCGATGATGCCGTCCTGGGTCGAGTAGCCACCCGAGACCGAGAACGAACCGGTGGGTTGATCCTCGACGTCGATGTTCACGACGACGCGATCGGGTGCCGAGCCAGGCTCGTTCGAGAAGCGGACCTTCTTGAAGAAGCCGAGACCGTTCAGGCGGCGCTCGGCGCGCTCCACGAGGACGCGGTTGTAGGCGTCACCCTCGCCGAGATCGAGTTCGCGGCGAATGACGTAGTCGCGGGTGCGGGTGTTGCCGCGGACGTTGATGCGCTCGATGTAGACGCGCGGGCCGTCCTCGACCACGAAGCCGAGGGCGACTTGGTGCGTGTTGCGGTCGCGCTGACCGGTCGGGCGAACCTGGGCGAAGGGGAGTCCCTGGCGGTTGACCTCGGTGGTGATGCCGGTGAGCGTCTTCTCGACGTCCTCGGCGTTGTAGACGTCACCGACCTGGGCGCGGACCTCGCCCTCGACCGAGCCCTGATCGACGCCCGGCACGCGGGTATCAACGGAAACGGCGCCGACGGTGTACTGCTCGCCCTCTTCGACAGTGACGGTGATCACCCAGCCGGCATCGCCGTCAGGTCCACCGTCGACGTAACGGGCATCGGCGTTGGCGACGCGGAAGTCGGCGTAGCCGTTGCGCAGGTAGTAGCGGCGGACGATCTCGAGATCGGAGGCGATGCGATCGGGATCGTAGACGTCCGAGGTCTTGATGAACGACAGGAAGTTCATCTCGGTGGTGGTCATCAGACCCTTGAGGGTCCGCTCGGAATAGACGTTGTTTCCGACGAACAGGATCTCGCGGACGCCAGTCTTGTCGCCTTCGTCGATCTGGAACACCACGTCGGTGCGGCCGTTCTCGAGATCGACCAGACGGTAGGTCACCTTGGCGCCGCCGCGGCCCGAACGGCGATAGGTCTCGCGGATACGCTCGACGTCGGCAGCGACCACGGCATTGCTCAGCGCGCCGCGATCCTTCGACTCGACGACGCCCTGCAGGGTCGCCTTCTCGAGCTTCTTGTTGCCCTCGAAGAACACGCGGCCGATGATGCTGTTCTCACGCACGGTCACGACGGTGGTGCCGCCGCGGTTCGACACCTTCACATCGGAGAAGAGGCCGGTGGAGAGCAGGTTGCGGCGCGCCTCTTCGGGCGATCCGGAGGCGGTCCCGGTTACGTAGGAGCGGATCGTGCCCGCCTCCACTCTGCGATTACCTTCGACGACGATCTGCTGCGCATAAGCGGCGCCGCCCACAACGACGCCGACGGCGGCAGTGGCGATCAGGACGATGGTCCGTTCCGCCGACTTACGCCGGCGTTTCCCCGTCATCGACATCATGTATTCGCCCGTCTCATTGTTATCAGCGCGGGTTTGCACCCGCAGACGCCCACCTTTGTGGTGTGACGCTCTCTGGTCCCAGCCACGCTTCTATCGGGAATCCGAGGCGAAGCAACGGCAAGTAGGGACGACCCTTCGGGATTCTGCTGGGTCGTGGCCTTCGGGCAACTTAACGAGGAGAGGCAGTTCCAAACGATCGCACAACACGGTGAACGAGTCGTAAACCACGAAAAAATCTCATGTTTCAGGAATGACCCTGAAGCGTCTTCAGGGTTCGTGAACCATCGGTTTTCGGACTTTTTCGTGGCAGGCAAGCAGAGCTCCGGCGGCGGTCACGCGAACCGGTGCCGACACAGAAAGGCCGCCATTCCGGGCCCGCGCAGCGGAAACCGGAATGGCGGCCCTTATGTCCGGCCCGGACGCGCCAGCGCGCCCGCTCGTCGAGGAGGAAAGCCTCAGGTCCCGCCGGCAGTCCAGGACGCCACGACGTTGAAGACGTCGTTCTTGGTGGCGAAGATCATCAGCAGGGCGACGAGGCCGAGGCCGATGCGGAAGCCGATCTCCTGCACGCGCTCGCTCAAGGGGCGGCCGCGGATCGCCTCGCAGGCGAAGAACAGCAGGTGGCCGCCGTCGAGCAGCGGGATCGGAAACAGGTTGAGCAGACCGATCGACACCGACAGGAAGGCGATCCAGTTGATGATCCCGCTGACACCGCCGACGCGGGCGACTTCACCGGAGACCCGCGCGATCCCGATCGGCCCGGAGAGCTGGTCGACCGATTCCCGGCCGACGACCAGCTTGCCGAGGAAGTTGAAGGTCCGTTCGACGATGAAATAGGTCTCCTGCGAGCCGAGCACGAGCGAGTCGATCGGGCCGTACTGGACGAGTTTGCCATCGCTGCCCTTCGGCCCCTGGACGCCGAGGCGGCCGAGGCGATGCTTCCCGAACGGCGTCGTCTCCTCGATGGTCTCGGGCGTGGCCGTCAGCCGCGTCTCGCCGCCGCCACGCTGCACCGTGAAGACCAGGCTCGAATCGGCGCTCGACGAAACGATGCGCTGCATGCCGCCGAAGGTGTCGACCGCGTTGCCATCGATCGCCTTGATGACGTCGCCGGCTTCGAAGCCGGCGCGTGCGGCGGCGCTGTTCGGCACCACGGCCTCGACGCGTGCCGGAATCTCGTAGCGGCCGCTCATCCAGATCGCGCCGCTGAACACCGTGATAGCGAGGATGAAGTTGGCGATCGGACCGGCCGCGACGATGGCCGCCCGCTTGGCGACGGGCTGGGCCGGAAGACTGACCGCACGCTCGCGAGGGTCCATCCGGGCGATGGCCTCCGCATCCGGCACGCTGGCACCGTTCACGTCGCCGACGAATTTCACGTAGCCGCCGAGGGGGATGGCGCAGAGCTTCCAGCGCGTGCCGTTGCGGTCGTTGAAGCCGATCAGCTCCGGTCCGAAGCCGATCGAGAAGGCGTGAACGCCGACGCCGCACCAGCGCCCGACTAGGAAGTGGCCCATCTCGTGGATGAAGACCACGACGGTGAGCACCAGGACGAAGGTGAGCAGCGTCCCGAAGAAACCGGTCGCCGTGCCGGTCATGGCCGTCAGAAAGTCCATCGCATGATCCCTTCGCCACGGCCGTCGTGATCCGGTCGGCGCCCGGATGCAAGCGTAGCAGCAACCGCGCATCGTCGCACGGTTAAGGCCGTGCGCGCGAGCCGGGCCGGCGAACGCTGCCCGCTTTCCCCGCTGTCCCCGCCCGGATTCAGCCGGCCGCGCGGGTCTCGGGCAGCGCCTGCTCCGACCAGGCGCGTACCTCGGCGTCGATGGCCAGGGCCTCCTCGATATCCGCGGGCGCGGCTCGGAAGACGGGAGCGAAATGCTCGCAGGCCCGCTCCACCAATTCGGCGATGCCGTAGAATGAGATTTCGCCGCGGATGAAGGCCGCGACCGCGATCTCGTTGGCCGCGTTCATCACCGTCGGCGCCGAACCGCCGTCGGCGAGAGCCGCACGAGCGATTCTGAGGCAGGGGAACCGCGCCTCGTCGGCCGGCTCGAAGGTCAGGCTGCCGGTGGCCGCGAGGTCCAGCCCCCTGCCCCGCTCGATCGTCAGGCGGTCGCCGAGCCCGAGGCAATGCGCGATCGGCACGCGCATGTCCGGCATGGCAAGGCCTGCGGTCACCGCACCATCGCGCCAGGTGATCAGGCCGTGCACGATGGATTGCGGGTGGACGATCACGTCGAGGCGGTCGTGCCCGATGGCGAAGAGGTGATGCGCCTCGATCAGCTCGAGGCCCTTGTTCATCAGCGAGGCCGAGTCGATATTGATCTTCATCCCCATCGACCAGGTCGGATGCTTGGCGGCCTCCGCCGCGCTCGCCGCTGCGATGCGCTCGCGGCTCCAGGTGCGGAACGGACCGCCGGAGGCTGTGATCGTCATCTTCGCGACGTCATCGACCGGACCGCCGCCGAGCGCCTGAGCGAGGGCGTTGTGCTCGGAATCCACGGGTAGCAGCAGCGCGTTGTAGCGCTTGGCATCGCGCATGAAGGCATCGCCGGCGCAGACGAGGCTCTCCTTGTTGGCAAGCGCGATCGTGCGCCCGAGCCGCAGAGCCGCATGCGTCGGCTTGAGGCCCGCCGCCCCGCTCACCGCTGCTACGACGATGTCGGCATCGCGCGAGACCGCCTCCAGCACCACACTTTCGCCCGCGCCGCTCGGGATGCCCGAGCCCGCGAGCGCCTCGGCGAGCGCCGGCCCGGCGCTCTCGTCGGCCACGGCTGCAAAGGAGGCGTTCAGCTCACGCGCGAGCTTGCCGAGCCCTGCCGCATCACGGCCGCCGACGAGGGAGCCGACGCGGAAGCGATCCTTGTGCTGCGCCAGCAGATCGACGGTAGAGGCGCCGATCGAGCCGGTAGCGCCGAGGATGGAAACGGTGAGCAAGATGTGTCCTCTCAGGCCGGCAGAGCGGTGCGGGCCAGGATAGCGTGAACCAAGAGATATAGCCCGACCAGCAGCGAGACGGCGAAAAAGCCGTCGAGCCGGTCCATCACGCCGCCATGGCCGGGGATCGAGCGGCCCGAATCCTTCACGCCATAGCGGCGCTTGAGGGACGACTCGAAAAGGTCTCCGGCCTGGCTGATGACCGAGGCGGCGGCACTCGCAAGGGCGACCAGCCACAGCGGGAGCGCGGCCACGCCGGAGCCGCGCGCAACGAGCACGACGGCGACACCGGCGAGCGTGCCCGCTGCGAGTCCGCCGAGCGCGCCGGACCAGGTTTTCTTCGGGCTGACGCGCGGCATCAGCTTCGGGCCGCCGATGGTGCGGCCGGTGAAGTAGGCAATGATGTCGGTGGACCAGACCACGGCGAACATCCAGGCCGGCCCCACGATGCCGATGCCGGGATCCTCACGCAGCAGCGCCGGCACCAGGGCGACGATGGCCCCGCCGGCATAGCCGATGACGGCGTTGAGCCGGGCGGCCGCGCCGCCTCGGGCAAGCCCCGCGAGCGCGCCGGCCGCAAGCACGGCGATCCCGAGAACGGCCCAGGCTGGCGCGTCGAGCAGGATGGCAGCGCAGGTGGCGGCGATCGCCGCGGCGTTCACCAGAGTCAGCGCGAGGACGGGCGACGTCCGCGTGATGGTGAACCATTCGCTGGCGCCGACGACGCCGGCGGCGATCCAGATCAGCGCGAACGGCCAGCCGCCGAGCACCAGCGCCCCGAGCACGACGGTGCCGAGCACGACGGCCGAGGCGATACGCTCGAAGAACTCGCGGGTCGCGAAGGCCTGCGTCTTTCCGGACGTCATCCGGCGCGCCTCCGCGCTGAAACCTGGCGGATCACCGGGGATCCGATCATGCGGGTCTCAAACCTGCATGATCTCCTTCTCCTTGCTCGCCAGCACGCCGTCGATCTCGGCGATGTACTGATCCGTCGCCTTCTGGACGTCGCCGGCCTGACGCTTCTCGTCGTCCTCGGAGATCAGGCTGTCCTTGAGGAGCTTCTTGAGATGGTCGAGGCCGTCGCGGCGCACATGGCGCACGGCGACGCGGGATTCTTCCGTGTATTTGTGCGCCACCTTCACCATCTCTTTGCGGCGCTGCTCGTTCATCTCGGGGATGCGCAGGCGGATGGTCTGGCCTTCGGTCTGCGGGTTGAGGCCGAGATCGGATTCGCGGATCGCCTTCTCGACGGCCGTGATCATCGCGCGGTCCCAGACCGAGATCGAGAGCAGGCGCGGCTCGGGCACGCTCACCGTGGCGACCTGCGCCATCGGCATCATGGCGCCGTAGGCGTCGACCTGGATCGGGTCGAGCAGGCTCGGCGTGGCGCGTCCCGTGCGCAGCGAGCCGAGATCCTTGCTCAACGAAGACACGGCGCCCTGCATGCGGCGCTTGATGTCGGCGAGGTCGAAGTCTGGGATTGCGGCCATGGTCTCAAGTCGTCCCGTCGCGGCTCACGGCGTTCGTCAACGAGACCTGGACAGAGTCGTCGGAGAAGCGCGCCGTGAGGCAGGTTTTCGATGCGAGACCCGGCCGGCGAAGGGCCGGGCTCGATTGCGGCTTCCATGGACGAAATTGGGCAGCCTCGCAAATGGGCAACCGCCTGTCGCGCCCTGGAAACCCTTGAAAATCGACCGCGAGCCGATCTCAGGGCACGACGTGGGTCGAGGGCGCAGCGCCCGTCAGGATCGCCGTGACGGAGGACGGCGCATGCACCGAACCAACCACGATCGACAGCCGGCTCTCGCGGGCGAGCGCGAAGGCGGCCGTGTCCATGACCTTGAGGTCGCGGGCGATGGCCTCGTCGTGGGTGAGGCGGTCGTAGCGGGTGGCGGAAGGGTCCTTCTTCGGATCGGCCGAATAGACGCCGTCCACCTGCGTCGCCTTCAGCACCGCGTCACAGCGCAGCTCCGCCGCGCGCAGCACGGCGGCGGTGTCGGTGGTGAAGAACGGGTTGCCGGTGCCGCCGGCGAGGACCACGACCTGGCCCTTGTCGAGATGGTGCAGGGCGGGCTGACGGGCATAGGTCTCGCAGATCGTCGGCATCGAGACCGCCGACATCGTGCGGGCCGGGACGCCGGCGGCGTTCAGCGCCGTTTCGATGGCCAGCGAGTTCATGACGGTGGCCATCATGCCGAGCGAGTCGCCGGTCGCCCGGTCGATCCAGCCGGCCTGCGAGATGCGCGCGCCCCGGATCAGGTTGCCGCCGCCGACCACCACCGCGATCTCGATGCCCTCGGCAACC
Source organism: Methylobacterium brachythecii (assembly GCF_014196345.1). Lineage (GTDB taxonomy): Bacteria > Pseudomonadota > Alphaproteobacteria > Rhizobiales > Beijerinckiaceae > Methylobacterium > Methylobacterium brachythecii. Next base: position 245,561 of record NZ_JACIDN010000002.1, read on the forward strand.
ACTCGGCCGATATCCTCGGCGAGCGCGGCAAGTGTCTGAGGATGCAACCAATATCCATCGGGCGCCGCCAGGGCCTCCCCGGAGAGTTTCACGAGCACGCGGCGAAACGGCGTCGTCTCCGGCATCGAAGGCTCCCCATCGGCGGGCCCGGCCGCCATCCGACTGAAATGATGTCGGGGCTTCTAGAACATGGCGGGGGACGGGGAAACCGGATTCATCGGATGGCCCTTCCGTCATCGCGAGCGCAGCGAAGCGATGACGGAAGAGGACCGGAAACGACGAAGGGCGACCTCGCGGCCGCCCTTCGGAGAACTGACTCGAAAAACCGAAAGGAATCAGCGCGACATCGCCGCGACTTCGGCCGCGAAATCCGGGCCCTCTTCCTTCTCGATGCCCTCGCCGAGGGCGTAGCGCACGAAGGCCTTGAGCGTGACGGGCGCGCCGGCCTTGCCCTCGGCCTCCTTGAGGACCTGGGAGATGGTCTTGGAGCCATCGTGGACGAAAGGCTGCTCCAGGAGGGTGACCTCCTTGTAGTAGCTCTTCAGGCCGCTCTCGATGATCTTGGCCATGACGTGGTCCGGCTTGCCGGCGTTCTTCTCGCGCAGGATGTTCGACTCGCGCTCCAGCACCGCCGGGTCGACGCCGGCCGCGTCGAGCGCCACCGGGTTCGTCGCGGCGACGTGCATGGCGATCTGGCGGCCGAGCGTCGAGAGGAAGTCTACGTCGCCGTTCGACTCGAGAGCCACGAGCACGCCGATCTTGCCGAGGCTGGCGCCCGGCGTGATCGGGCCGTGGACGTAGTTGGCCACCACGCCCTTGGCGACGTCGAGCTTGGCGACGCGGCGCAGGGTCATGTTCTCGCCGATGGTGGCGATGAGGCCCTGCAGCGTGTCGTTGACCGTCTCGGACGAGCCTGGGAACGTCTTGGCCTGCAGGCCTTCGAGGGTGCCGTCGGAATCGAGGGCGAGCTTGGCGGCTTCGCGGGCGAAGGCCTGGAAGCTGTCGTTGCGGGCGACGAAGTCGGTCTCGGAATTCACCTCGACGAGCGCGGCGTGATGGCCGGAGGACTCGACGGCGACGAGGCCCTCGGCGGCGACGCGGCCGGCCTTCTTGGCGGCCTTGGCGAGACCCTTCTGGCGCAGCCAGTCGACACCCGCTTCGAGATCACCGGCAACCTCGGTGAGCGCGCGCTTGCAATCCATCATGCCGGCGCCGGTCTTCTCGCGAAGCTCTTTGACGAGGGCTGCGGTGATCTCGGCCATGTGAATCTCTTTCAGCGAAGGGGTGGCGCAAACGGGGTTGCGGACGGGTCTTTGAAGTGAGTGAGCCCGGCGCTTGGGTTAAGCGCCGGGCTTTGCAGTGAAATGACGCAAGTCGGACCGGGCCGGAGCCCCATCCAGGCGGACCTTACACAGCGGCGGCGTCGAGGAAGCCGCGCGACTGGGCGATCCAGCCATCGCGATCGATACGGCCGTTGAGCTTCAGCTCGGCGTCGAGCTTGGTCACGTCCTCCGGCTGCATCGCGGCGACCTGCCAGTAGTGCCAGACGCCCGCATCGTTGAGCTTCTGCACGATCTGCGGGCCGATGCCGGTGAGCTTCATCAGGTCGTCCGGCGCGCCGCGCGGGGCGGGAAGCAGCTCGAAATGCTCGGTCGAATCGGCCAGCGCGGCAACCTCGGCCTGCGTGATGGCATCGGACTCGATCGAAGCCGGCGCATGGCTCTCCTCGACGGGCAGCTCCTCGGGGGCCGGCTGCTCGGAGGCGCCGACGTCCACGCCCGACGAGCCCTGGCCACGACCGATGCCCTCGATCGCCGCACGGGCGATCAGGTCGCAGTAGAGCGCGATCGCGCGGCCAGCATCGTCGTTGGCCGGAACGATGTGGGTGATGCCGTCGGGGTTGCAGTTCGTGTCGACGATGGCGGCGACCGGGATGCCGAGGCGGTTCGCCTCCTTGATCGCCAGTTGCTCCTTGTTGGTGTCGATCACGAAGATCAGGTCGGGCACGCCGCCCATGTCCTTGATGCCGCCGAGCGCCTTCTCGAGCTTGTCCTTCTCACGCGTCAGCATGAGGCGCTCCTTCTTGGTGAGGCCCGTGGCCCCACCTTCGAGCGTCTCGTCGACCTTGCGCAGACGCGAGATCGAGCCGGAGATGGTCTTCCAGTTGGTCAGCATGCCGCCGAGCCAGCGGGAATTGACGTAGTACTGGGCGGAGCGCTTGGCGCTCTCGGCGATCGCCTCGGCAGCCTGGCGCTTGGTGCCGACGAACAGCACGCGGCCACCCTTGGCAACCGTGTCGCTCACGGCCTGCAGCGCGGCGTGGAGCGCCGGCACGGTCTGAGCGAGATCAATGATGTGGATGTTGTTGCGCGTGCCGAAGATGTACGGCTGCATCTTCGGGTTCCAGCGGTGCGACTGGTGACCGAAATGGGCGCCCGCTTCGAGGAGCTGACGCATAGTGAAATCGACGGCCATGATCCGTGTTCTCTCCGGTTATTTCCGCCGCGGGGGATGTAGCCGACTGAATGCCGGCCACCGGAAAGGCCTCATTCAGGCATGAGGCCGCCTCCGCGTGTGGGATGGGCGGTGCCGTTAGCAGAATGGGGGATGGGGAGCAAGCGCTGCGGCCGATCGTCTGGCCGCGACGGCGGTGTCACTCCTCCAGAAGGACGAAAACCTCGGCGCGATCCTCACGCCCGATGAATCCGAGAAGCGCCGCCGCAGCCGCGCTGCGTGCCCGGCGACCCAACATTTCGTCGTCGAGTTCTCCGGCGGTCCAGAAGGACAGCACGCCGCGAAACGCAAAGGCGAGCTGATCCGGTAGCACCGACAACGCCCGGATGCGCGTCGCGGAGGCGAGACCCTTCCCATCCGCGAGCGCTTCGGCCCAAAGGCCGCTGGAGCGCGCCAGGACATCGCCGGGAGCGTCGCTCGGGGCGCCGAGCGCGCCCATGACGGCGCGGTTCACGCCCGGCGCCTCCAACATTACCGCCACGGCGATCTCGACGGCGGCCAACACGCGCGAGACGGCTCTCGCGGGCAACGCAGCCTGCGCAAGTCGTTCGCGCATCGATGCGATCCGGCGCGCCGACAGCGCCTGCATGATCCCCGCTTTGCTGCCGAACTGATTGAAGGGCGTCGCGAAGCTGACGCCTGCCTCATCGGCCAGCTCGCGCATCGAGAAGGCGGCACCGTCCTGGGTCAGCAGGCGCTCGGCCGCATCGAGAACGCGCTCGCGCATTGGCACCGTCGATGACGGGCGGGGCTTGTCGGAGGACATTCTGATTTATATCATGATATAGAAGTGGCACAAACGATCGGTGAGCGCGTATGACGCATTCCAAGACCTTCCTCATCACAGGTGTCGCGTCGGGCCTCGGCCGCGCCTTCGCGACCGAAGCCCTGGCGGACGGCCATCGCGTCGTCGGTACGGTGCGCCGCCCGGAGGATGCCGAGACGTTCGGCTCTTCGGAGCGAGCTCATCCACTGCTTCTCGACGTCACCGATTACGCCGCGATCCCGGACGCCGTCGCGCGGGTCGAGGCCGAGGTCGGCCCGATCGACGTCCTGGTCAACAATGCCGGCTACGGCCACGAGGGCGTGCTCGAAGAGTCGTCGATGGACGATCTCCAACGGCAATTCGCTGCAAACGTCTTTGGCGCGGTCGCGATGATCAAGGCCGTGCTTCCCGGCATGCGCGAGCGCCGTCGTGGCCACATCGTGAACGTGACCTCGATGGGCGGCTTCATCACGATGCCGGGCATCAGCTTCTATTGCGGCAGCAAGTTTGCCCTCGAAGGCATCTCGGAGGCCCTCGGCAAGGAAGTCGCGCCGTTCGGGATCCACGTCACCGCGCTGGCACCGGGCCAGTTCCGCACGGACTGGGCCGGCCGCTCGATGGACCGGACCCCGCGCAGTATCCCCGATTACGACGCCACCATGGATCCCATCCGCGCCGCGCGCAGCACCAAGAGCGGCCAGCAGCCCGGCGATCCGCGCAAGGCGGCCCGGGCACTCCTCCAACTGGTCGCAGCGGAGCGGCCGCCGACGCGCCTGTTCCTGGGTGAGGACGCGCTCGGCCTCGTCGAAAACAAGCTCGTTCAGATGGGGGACGAGATCGCGGCGTGGCGCACGCTGACATGCTCGACGAACTTCGCCGCATGACACGGTGAGGTGGCTCGGCGGACCTGCGGCCGTTGGCGCCCCTTAGGCGACCCCGGCCTGCAGCAGGTCGTGGACGTGCAGGATGCCGACCGGACGACCGTCCTCGGTCACGAACACGGCCGTGATGCGCTTGCGGTTCATCAGGCCGAGTGCCGTGCTCGCCAGGAGTTCTCTCTCCACGACGATCGGATCGGCGGTCATGATCGTGCGGACCGGCGTGTCGAGCAGCGCCGGACCCATGTGGCGGCGCATGTCGCCGTCGGTGACGATGCCCACGAGGCGGCCATCCGTGTCCGTCACGCCGCAGCAGCCGTAGCGGCGCCCGGCGATCACGATCAGCGCCTCGGACATCACCGTCCCGTCGGAGACCAGCGGGATCTCGGGGCCGGAATGCATGAGTTGCTGCACGGTCTTGAGCCGAGCGGCGAGCTTGCCGCCCGGATGCAGAACCTTGAACCCGGCCGAGGTGAAGCCGCGCTGCTCGATCAGCGCCACGGCGAGCGCATCGCCGAGCGCGAGCTGGATCAGGGTCGACGAGGTCGGCGCGAGGTCGTGTGGGCAGGATTCGCGTACCCGCGGCAGGGCGAGCAGGACGTCGGCGGCGCGGCCGAGCGTGCTCTCGGGCTTGCTCGTCACCGCGATCAGCGGGATCGAGAAGCGGCCGGAGAAGCTGACGAGGTCGCCGAGTTCAGCGGTCTCGCCCGACCAGGACAGGGCGACGATCACGTCGTCCGGTACGATCATGCCGAGGTCGCCGTGGCTCGCCTCGGTCGGGTGGACGAAGAAGGCCGGTGTGCCGGTGGAGGCGAGCGTCGCGGCGAGCTTGCGGCCGATATGGCCGCTCTTGCCGACGCCGCAGACGATGACGCGGCCCTTGGCATCGAGAATCGTGCGCACCGCGCGTTCGAATGCATCGCCGAGATCGGCATCGAGCGCCGCAGTCAGTTCCCGCATCGCCGCCATGCCGGATTGCAGGCTGCGCGCTGCGGAGGAACGGATGTCGTCGACGGTCTCGTCAGTCTTGACGAGGCTGAGGTTGCGGAACGGAACCGTTTCGGTCGCGGTCTTCATGTGCCGATATCGACTCCGGGCAGTGCAATGACTGGAAAACGACTTCGCGAAATGTCTTGGTATTTCAAATAGTCGAGCGGCCGCAGAGTCTTGCGACGGTCTCCCAACGATGTTTTGCCGGTATGGTTTAATTGTGACGGTTGGTTTTCCGCCATGTGATCAGGCCGTTTTCCTGCGGCCGGGAAATGCTTATCTGAGAGCGCCATGCGCCTCCTCATCATCGAAGACGACCGCGCGGCCGTCGCCTACCTCGTCAAGGCCTTCCGCGAGGCCGGCCACGTCGCCGACCAGGCGACGGATGGGCTCGACGGCTATGCCATGGCCCGCGAGGGCGGTTACGACCTGCTCGTCGTCGACCGCATGCTGCCGAAGCTCGACGGGCTGTCGCTGATCCGCTCCCTGCGCGAGCAGAAGGTCGAGACGCCAGTGCTCATTCTCTCCGCGCTGGGCCAGGTCGACGACCGCGTGAAGGGCCTGCGAGCCGGCGGGGACGATTACCTTCCCAAGCCCTACGCCTTCTCGGAGCTGCTCGCCCGCGCCGAGGTCCTGGCCCGCCGCCGCGCGAGCGCCCCCGGAACGTCCGAGGCTACCGCCTACCGGGTCGGCGACCTCGAGCTCGACCGTCTCTCGCACCGCGTCGTGCGCGCCGGCCGCGAGATCGTGCTGCAGCCGCGCGAGTTCCGGCTGCTCGAATACCTCATGCGCCATGCCGGACAGGTCGTTACCCGGACGATGCTGCTCGAGCATGTTTGGGACTACCATTTCGATCCGCAGACCAACGTCATCGACGTGCACGTCTCGCGACTGCGCGGCAAGATCGATCGCGGGTTCGAGCACGCCCTGATCCAGACCGTGCGCGGCGCCGGCTACGTGGTGCGCGCCGAGGAGCCGCGCACCACGTGATGTCCCCCGCCCCGCTTCGGCCTTCGCGGGAGGGTGTGCTGGCTCGTGTCGGCAAGCTGTTCCGCACGACGGCGTTCAAGCTCTCCCTCGCCTATCTCGTCATCTTCGCGCTCTGCGCGGTTGTGGCGCTCGGCTACGTCGCCTGGAACGCGCGCAGGGTTCTCGACGATCAGATCGTCCAGACCATCGAGGCCGAGATCAACGGCTTGCAGGAGCAATATACGGCGGGCGGCCTGCGCACGCTGATCGCAGTCATCGAGCGCCGCTCGAAGGAACCCGGCGCCTCGCTCTACCTCGTGACGACGCCGGCCGGCGAGCGCGTCGTCGGCAATGTCGGCTCCGTCCCTACCTCCCTGCTGTCGAAGACGGGGCAGTTCGAGATCTCCTACGGCCGCGACGTCGATACCAGGAACATCCAGCACCGGGCGATCGTCCGGCTCTACACGCTCGCCGGTGGTTTCCACCTCCTGGTCGGCCGCGACACCGAGGAGCGTGACCAGCTGCGCGCGGCCATCGGCAACACCTTCGGAAGCTCGCTGGCTCTGGTGCTGCTGCTCGGCGTGATCGGCGGCTGGTTTGTGGCGAGCCGCGTGCTCAAGCGGGTCGACGACATGACCGAGACGACGCGCTCGATCATGGCCGGCAATCTGGACGGGCGCCTGCGCGTTGCCGGCACCGGCGACGAGCTCGACCGCCTGGCCCAGAACCTGAACCTCATGCTGGAGCGTATCGGCGAGCTGATGCGGGGCATGAAGGAGGTCTCCGACAACATCGCCCACGACCTCAAGACGCCACTAACCCGCCTGCGCAACCATGCCGACGAGGCCCTTCGCGGCGAGCGATCGCCGGAGGAGCTGCGCGGGGCGATCGGCGCCGTGATCGAGGAAAGCGACGGGCTGATCCGCGTGTTCGAGGCACTGCTCACCATCGCCAGGCTGGAAGCCGGCAGTGCCCGCGAATCCTTTTCGGAGTTCGACGCGGGTCAGGCGCTGCGCGAGGTCGGCGAATTGTACGAGGCACTGGCGGAAGAGAACGGGCTCACGCTCTCGGTCGAGGCCGAAGACGGCTTGATGCTCGTCGGCAACCGCGAACTCGTCGGGCAGGCGCTCGCCAATCTCGCCGACAACGCCATCAAATACGGCGCGGGCGGTATCGGCGAGCGCAGCATCGCGATGAGGGCCGAGCGCGAGGTGGACGGCGTCGCGCTCAGCGTCGCGGATCACGGCCCGGGCATCCCGGAGGGTGAGCAGGCCCGGGTTCTCGACCGTTTCGTCCGCCTGGACGATGCGCGCTCGCGGCCCGGTTTCGGCCTCGGGCTGAGCCTCGTCAACGCCGTGGTGCGCCTGCATGGCGGCGCGCTCACCCTACGAAACAATGCCCCGGGCCTGGCGGTTAAGCTGTCACTGCCGCGAGCCTGAGCATCGGCCTCGCCAATCCGGGCACGCGCCGAGCGACACCTCCGGCGGTGTCGTGATAGGAGATCGCATGTCCGCGCACGCTCAGCTCCTAAGACGCCACATCCCCGAAGCGGCTTCGCAACGCGACGGCCGCTGATGGCCACAGATCCCGCCCGTGAAGCGCAGCGGCTCGCGGCCCTACACAGCTACGACATCCTGGACACGCCGCCCGAGGCCGAGTTCGACGACGTCGCACAGATGGCCGCTCAGGCGTGCGGCACGACGATGGCGCATATCAATTTCATCGATGCGGACCGGCAGTGGATCAAGGCGGCGGTCGGCCACGATGCCCGCGAGATGCCGCTCCATTTCGGCTTCTGCACCGACACGATGGAAAAGCGCGACCTCCTGGTCCTGCCGGACATCGAGAAGGAACCCGGCCTCGCCGACAACCCGCTCGTCAGCGGACCACCCCATCTGAGCTTCTATGCCGGCGTCCCGCTGGCCAGTCCGGACGGATGGATCATCGGCACGCTCTGCGTGATCGACCGGGTGCGGCACGAACTCGCCGAGGAGCAGATTTTCATCCTGCGGGCGCTGGCCCGCACGGTCATGGCCCAGCTCGAGATGCGCCGGTCCGACAAGGCGTTGCGCCGAAGCGAGGCCCGGCTGCGGCTCGCTCTGTCCGCGGCCGGCCAGGGCGATTGGGAACTCGATCTGCGGACCATGGATCTGCAGGTCTCGGAGACGTGCCGGTCCCATTTCGGGCGCAGGCCCGACGAACCCTTCGGATACCCGGAGCTGATTGCGAGCATCCATCCGGACGACCAGGAGCGCATGCAGGCGACCGTGGCCCGGGCCCTCGTCGAGCGGTCCGATTACGACATCGAGTACCGCTGCATCTGGCCCGACGGCACCGAACGCTGGATGCACATTCACGGGCGGCCGAGCTACGGCGAGGATGACCGGCCGATCGGCATGGTCGGCATCTCCTCCGACGTGACCGCCCGGCACCAGACCGAGATGGCCCTACGCGCCAGCGAGACGCGACTCTCGGCAAGCGAGGCGCGCCACGCCTTCCTGCTGAAACTCACCGACACGATCCGGGCACTCACCGACCCGCGCCCGATCATGGATGCCGCTGTCGAAGCGCTCGGCCGCCATCTCAAGGCTAGCCGCGCCGGCTACGGGCGGGTTCAGCCGGACGGCCGCAGCATCGTGCGCGACGCTGGCTATGCCAACGGTGTCGAGCCAGTGGACGGCCCGATCGACATGCAGGCCCTCGGGAGCGCGGCGCTCGGCAAACTCCGGGCCGGCGAGACTCTCGCTACCGCCGACGTCATGGCGGAACTCGCCTCCGGCGGCGAGCGCGACCCGTCGACCTGGACGGCGCTCTCCGTCGGCTCCTTCATCGCCGTGCCGCTGGTCCGCGGCGGTGCGCTGATCGCAGTCCTCTATGCAGCGGACCGCGAGCCGCGCAACTGGAGTTGGGACGACGTCACTCTGGTCGAGGACGTCGCTGCGCGCACCTGGGACGCGGTCGAGCGCGCCGCAGCCGAGACGGGCAAGCGCGAGAGCGCCACACGGCATCGCCAGATCCTCGACAGCGCCACCGACTACGCCATCATCGCCATGGACCGCGATGGCGTCGTCACGGAGTGGAACGAGGGCGCACGCCGCATTCTGGGCTGGGACGAGGCCGAGATGCTCGGGCAGACCGGGGAGCTTTTCTTCACGCCCGAGGACCGTGCCAAGGGTCGGATCGAGGAGGAGATGCGGGCAGCCGCAGAGAGCGGCGTCGGGACCGACGAGCGCTGGCACATGCGCAAGGGCGGCGAGCGCTTCTGGGCCAGTGGTGAGATGACCCCGATCCGCGACGATGCCGGCCATACGATCGGCTTCGTGAAAGTCCTGCGCGACCGCACGGCCGACCAGCTCGCCCGCGAGGCCCTCGACGAGGTCAGACAGCGCCAGGAGATCGCCCTCGATACCAGCCGCGTCGGCTTCTTCGACTGGGACGTCGAGCGCGGCGTGATCGAAGGTGATCGGCGCTTCGCGGCGTTCTTCGGGCTGGATTCCTCGATCGTGACGACGGGCTTGCCGTTCAAGACCTTCCTCGACCGTGTCCACCCCGACGACCGGGCCTCCGTCAAACAGAACATTGAGACGGCATTCTCCACGCTCGGTGACTACGCGAAGGAGTACCGGGTCGGTCGCGACGGCAGCCATCATTGGCTGATGGCGCGGGGACGCTGCTACGCCAGCGCCCACGGCAAGCCTCTGCGCTATGCCGGCACCGTCATCGACGTAACCGAGCAAAAGTCCACGCAGGCGCGCCTGGATGAGAGTGAGGCGCGCTATCGATCGCTGTTCGAGTCGATCGACGTGGGCTTCTGTCTCATCGAGGTGATCTTCGACGAGGACGGCAAGCCGACCGACTATCGCTTCGTCGAGATCAACCCGGCCTTCGAACGTCACACGGGCCTGACGAATGCCGTCGGCAGGCGCGTTCGAGAGTTCGCGCCCGCTCACGAGCAGCACTGGTTCGACACCTATGGGCGCGTCGCGCTCACGGGCGAGTCCCACCGCTTCGAGAACGTCGCCGAGGCGCTCGATGGCCGCTGGTACGACGTCTACGCCTTCCGCAGCGGTGCCCCAGAGGCGCGGCGCGTCGCGGTCCTGTTCAACGACGTGTCCCAGCGGCGGCGGCTGGAGATTCAACTCCGGCGTCTGAACGAGACCCTCGAGGCCCAGGTCGCCGAACGCACGGCCGAGCGCGACCGGGTCTGGCGCAACGCCCGCGACCTGCTCGCCGTCATCGATCCCTCCGGCATCTTCCGCGCCGTGAACCCGGCCTGGGAGGCGACGCTCGGATTCCGCTCGGACGAAATCCTGGGCAAGAGCTTCCTCGAATTCCTGGCGCCCGAGGACGTCGAGCGCAGCCGCAAGGCTCACGCCAAGGCCACCCACGAGAACCTCTCGAATTTCGAGAACCGCTACCGCCACTTCGACGGCAGCTTCCGGACCATCGCTTGGCAGACATCCGTGGAGGGCGATCTCGTCTACGCCTATGGCCGCGACGTTACCAACGAGCGCGAGCGCCAGGAGGAACTGGTCCACGCGCAGGAGGCCCTTCGGCAGTCGCAGAAGATGGAGGCCGTCGGCCAGCTCACCGGCGGCGTCGCGCACGACTTCAACAACCTGCTGACGATCATCCGCTCGTCCGTCGACTTCCTGCGACGGCCCGACCTGCCGGAGGATCGGCGCAAGCGCTACATGGACGCCGTCTCTGATACGGTGGACCGAGCAGCCAAGCTCACCGGCCAGCTCCTGGCCTTCGCGCGACGCCAAGCCCTGAAGCCTGAAGTCTTCGACGTCGGCACACGGCTCGGAAGCGTCGCCGACATGCTCGACACGGTCACGGGCGCGCGCATCACCGTGGTGACGCAGCTCGCAGGTACGCACTGCTTCGTGCGGGCCGATGTCAGCCAGTTCGAGACGGCCCTGGTGAACATGGCGGTCAATGCCCGCGACGCCATGGAGGGCGAAGGTACGCTGACGCTCCGGCTCGTCTGCTCCGTACCGATGCCGGCCCTGCGCGGCCATGCCGGCGCGCGTGGCCCTTTCGCCGCGGTGTCGCTTCACGATACCGGCTCGGGCATCTCCACTCAGGCGCTCGGCCGCATCTTCGAGCCGTTCTTCACCACGAAGGAGGTCGGACGCGGCACCGGTCTCGGCCTCAGTCAGGTCTTCGGCTTCGCCAAGCAATCCGGCGGCGACGTCGCCGTGGAGAGCGAGCCGGTTCGGGGCACCACCTTCACGCTCTACCTGCCCGAGATCGACGCCCCGGACGAGGTCTCTCCAGCTCGCACCGACGAGGCCGACCTCGCTCCCGACGGCACGGGGCAGCGGGTGCTCGTGGTCGAGGACAACATCGAGGTCGGCCGCTTCGCCACGCAGATCCTGCAGGATCTGGGCTACGAGACCGCCTGGGCCGCCAATGCCGAGGAGGCGCTCGACACGCTGGGAGTCGACGGCGCGGACTTCGATGTCGTCTTCTCGGACGTGGTGATGCCGGGCATGGGCGGCCTCGCGTTGGCGGAGGAGCTGCGCCGTCGTCTGCCCGACCTCCCGGTGGTGCTCGCCTCGGGCTACAGCCACGTTCTGGCCCAGGAAGGCGCGCACGGCTTCGAATTGCTGCACAAACCCTATTCGGCCGAGCAGCTCTCGCGCATCTTGAGGCGCGTCAGCGCGCGAGGCCGAAGGGTGAACGCGGAGTAGCCTGCCATGGCCAGCGAGAAAGGGCTGATCGGACGCATCGTCGGCGTGCCGCCCCTGTCCAATCCAGGCGAGGCCGAGCAGCTCGTCTCCGACATTGCGGACGCGCTGCCGGCGCGGCTGCGCAAAGGGCCGGCTTACGACCTGCTCCTCACCGTCGCCGACCACTCGCCCTTCCTGTGGGGGCTCGCCAGTCGTGATCCGGAGCGGCTCGGCCGGCTGTTTGCAGAGGCGCCGGAAGCCGCGAACGCCCGCATCGTCGACGACCAGCGTGCGGCCGGGCGCTCGTCCACCGATCTCGACGAGATCGGCGCCCGGCTGCGGACGAACCGGGCGGAGCATGCGCTGCTCGTCGCCCTGGCCGATCTCGGCGGCGTCTGGCCGGTGAAGACGGTGACGGAAGCTCTTGCCGATTTCGCCGACGCCTCGGTATCGGCCGCCGCCGACGCGATGCTGCTTCAGGCCGCCGCCGCAGGGCGCTTCATCCCCAAGGACGCGGACAAGCCGCAAGAGGCCTCCGGCCTGGTGATACTGGGACTGGGCAAGCTCGGCGGCCGCGAACTCAACTATTCCAGCGACATCGACCTGATCGTGCTCTTCGACGGCGAGGCGGCGCCGCTGAAGGAAGGGCTGGAGCCGACGCCGTTCTTCTCGCGGCTCGCTCAGGGCATGGCGAAGCTGCTGCAGGATCGTACCGCCGATGGCTACGTCCACCGCGTCGATTATCGGCTGCGCCCGGATCCCGGCTCGACGCCGACGGCTTTGAGCCTCGCCTCGGCCTACCATTACTACGAGACGACGGGTCAGAACTGGGAGCGCGCCGCCTTCATCAAGGCGCGGCCGATCGCGGGCGACATCGCGGCCGGCAATCGCTTTCTCGACGATCTCAAGCCTTTTGTCTGGCGCAAGTATTTCGATTTCGCGGCCATCGCCGACGTCCATGCCATGAAGCGGCAGATCCATGCCGTACGCGGACACGAGGCGCTTGCGGTCGCCGGCCACGACATCAAGCTCGGGCGCGGCGGCATCCGCGAGATCGAGTTCTTCGTGCAGACCCAGCAGCTCGTCTTCGGCGGACGCCGGGCGAACCTGCGAGGACGCAGCACCATCCCGATGCTGTCCGCCCTGCACGACGATGGCTGGATCTCGGCCGAGGCCCGCGACGAACTCGGCGAGGCCTACGGCTTCCTGCGCACCATCGAGCACCGCCTGCAGATGGTGCGCGACGAGCAGACCCAGCGACTGCCGACCGACGATGCAGAGATCGAGCGCTTTTCGCGGTTCGCCGGCTACGAGACGCGCAGGGATTTCGAGGAGGCGCTCCTTTCCCATGCGCGCCGGGTCCAGGCGCATTACGCCCTGCTGTTCGAGGCCGCGCCGGATCTCTCATCGGAAATCGGCGACCTCGTCTTTTCCGGGTCCGAAGACGATCCCGCGACGCTGGAGACCCTGCGAAAACTCGGTTTCCGCGAGCCCGAGCGCGTCGCCGAGACCGTCCGCGGCTGGCATTTCGGACGCCGCTCCGCCGTTCGGAGTGCCCGCGCCCGCGAGGTGCTGACGGAGTTGGTCCCGGCCCTGATCCAGGCGCTGGCGGGAACGCACGACCCGGACAACGCCCTAGACAACCTCGACCGCGCCTTCGGTCGCATGCCTGCCGCGGTCGAGCTGCTGACGATCCTGCGCGAACGCGAAAGGCTGCGCACTCTCTTCGCCGACCTCCTCGGCAGCGCGCCGCGGCTCGCCGACATCGTCGCCTTCAGCCCGCACGTGCTCGACGCGGTGATCGATCCGGGCTTCGTCGAGCCGACGACGGACGCGGCGGAGATCTCGGCGCATTACCGCAGTCTTCTCGGCAAGCCGGACAGCCACGAGATCTTCCTCGACCGTTCCCGCGACGCCGCGCGCCAGCTTCGCTTCGTGACCGGAGCGCGCCTGCTCTCAGGTATCCTGACGCCCGAGGGCGCGGGCCGCGCCTTCTCGGCGATCGCCGACGCCGTCGTCGCGAGTTCGCTCGAAGAGGTGGCGCGGCACTTCGAGGCCGAGCACGGCAACATTCCGGCTGGCCGGATGGCGGTGCTCGGCTTCGGCCGGCTCGGCTCGCATCAGCTCACGGCGGAATCCGATCTCGACCTCGTCGTGCTCTACGATTTCGACGAGGAGAACCGGGCCAGTACCGGCAAACGTTCGCTCGATGCGGCGATGTATTTCAACCGGCTGACCCAGCGGCTCGTCGCGGCGCTCACCGTCCCGACCCGGCGCGGAGGACTCTACGAGGTCGACCTGCGCCTGCGCCCCGGCGGCGGCCAGGGCTCGGTGGCCACGCAGTTTCGCAGCTTCCGCGCCTATCAAGGTGAGGAAGCCGAGCTGTGGGAGCACATGGCGCTGACCCGCGCCCGCGTCGTCGCGGGCGATGCCAGCCTCGCCGAGGAGGCGACAGGCGTGGTCCGCGACGCGCTGATGGCGAAGCGCGACCCGAAGGCCGTCGACCGCGCGGTGCGCGACATGCGCATGCTCATCGCGAAGGAGAAAGGTGACGGAGGCCCTCTCGACCTCAAGCTCGCTCCCGGCGGCCTGCTCGACCTCGACTTCCTGGCACAGGCCCTGGTGCTCGGGCATGCCAGCGACATCCCCGATCTGATCGGGCTCGACGCTCCGTCCGTCTTCCGGCTCGCCGCCGAGCACGGCGTCCTGACGGGAGCCGACGCCGAGCGTCTCCTCGACGCCTACCGCCTCCTCGACGACGTCCACCACTGGCAGCGCCTGATGGTCGAGGGCGATCCGACCGGGGCGACGCCCGTGGCGCTTGCCCGTCTGGCGCGCGCCGTGAACCTGCCGGATGCGCGCGCGCTTGAGACGGAGCTGGGCACGCGGCGGAAGGCCGTAAAACGGCTGTTCGACTCCCTGCTCAAAGCCGGGCACTGAGGGCCGGAACCGTCGCCACGCCTTCGATCACGCCACGAGGCCTCATGACCTTCCGCTCCGGCAACCCGGCCGTCGACCGCTACATCGTCGAGGACTACGAAAGTGTGCGCGGCATGTCCTCGCGCTTCGCCGCGACGATCTGCGCGCACGTGATCCGCCGGCAGAGCAGCCTCGGCATCGAGGGGCACTTCGCCGAGATCGGCACCTTCGAGGGGCGTTTCTTCATCGCCATGGCGCTCGGCCTCGCCCGCGGGGAGAAGGCGCTCGGAATCGACACCTTCGACTGGCCCGACGCGGGCCTAATCGACCGTTTCCACGCACATTGCGCCCGGCTCGGCCTGCCCGAAGACGGCACCGTGACGATCAAGTCCGCCGCCCGGGATCTCACCGACGGGGATATTCGGGGCGCGCTCGGCGGCCCGGTGCGCTTCTGGCACATCGACGGCGATCACACGCCCGACAGCCTCACCGCCGATCTCGATCTCGCCGTGCAGAGCCTGCATGCCAAGGGCGTCCTCTGCCTCGACGACATGCTGCACCCCGGCTACCCGCTGCTCGTCGCTGCTTTGCAGGCTTGGCTCGCCCGTCATCCTGAGATGCACGTGCTCGCCGTGATCGACCGCGAGGACATCGTGGCGGCCGCCAAGGTCATGATCTGCCGCGAGGATGCCGTAGATCTCTACGGCCAGGACCTCGTCGATGCCTTCCCCGCCCACCATTGGAAGCTCGGATCGGATTGGGGCGACTATTTCGCCGTCGTTCTGACGCCGCAGCCACGCCTCGCCGAGGTGTAGTGAACGGGCCTTCCCCGTCATTGCGAGCGCAGCGAGGCAATCCAGGGCCAATGGGCTGACGTGGCGGGTGCGAGTCTGGATTGCTTCGCTGCGCTCGCAATGACGGCGGTGCTCGTTCAAACGGCGAGCGTCTCGGACCAGTCCCTTTGGACAGCCGCTCTTTCGGATGCGCCTCCGGATATTTACCTCTATAAGCCCGGCCAAAGCCTGCTGAGGGTGCCGTTTCGGCATCTCGCAGGCCGCACTTTCGAAGTCCGTAGGTTCACGATGCTCGGCTCTATCGCCAAGAAGATTTTCGGCTCGTCCAACGACCGTCGGGTCAAGGGCTTCCGTCCGCGCGTCGACCAGATCAATAAGATGGAGCCGGAAATCTCGGCCCTCACGGACGAGGGGCTTCGCGAACGCACCCTGGCCCTGAAGGCCGAGGTCGCCGCCGGCAAGAGCCTCGACGACGTGCTGGTCCCTACCTTCGCCCTGGTCCGCGAGGCCGCCAAGCGCGTGCTCGGCCAGCGCCACTTCGACGTGCAGCTGATGGGCGGCATGGTCCTCCACGAGAGCGGCATCGCCGAGATGAAGACTGGCGAGGGCAAGACCCAGGTGGCGACCCTCGCCGTCGTGTTGAACGCGCTGTCCGGCAAGGGCGTCCACGTCGTCACGGTCAACGACTACCTCGCCGCGCGCGACGCCGAGTGGATGGGCCGGATCTACAAGTTCCTGGGGCTGACCGTCGGCACCATCGTCCATGGGCTCGACGACGACCAACGCAAGGAAAACTACGCCTGCGACATCACCTACGGCACCAATAACGAGTTCGGCTTCGACTACCTGCGCGACAATATGAAGTACGAGCTCTCGCAGATGACGCAGCGGGGGCACAATTTCGCGATCGTCGACGAGGTCGACTCGATCCTGGTGGACGAGGCCCGCACGCCGCTCATCATCTCCGGCCCGGTCGATGACCGTTCCGAGCTGTACATGGCGGTCGATGCGCTCATGCCGCATCTGGTGCGCGAGCATTACGACCTCGACGAGAAGCAGCGCACCGTCTCGCTGACCGAAGAGGGCAACGAGTTCATGGAGGAGGCCCTGCGCGAGGCCGGCATCCTCAAGGAGGGCGACCTCTACGACGCGCACAACGTCACCATCGTCGCCCACGTCACGCAGGCGCTTCGCGCCCACACCCTGTTCACGCTGGACAAGGACTACATCGTCAAGAACGACGAGGTGGTGATCATCGACGAGTTCACCGGCCGCATGATGCAGGGCCGGCGCTATTCGGAAGGCCTGCACCAGGCGCTGGAGGCCAAGGAGAAGGTCACGATCCAGCCCGAGAACCAGACGCTCGCCTCGATCACCTTCCAGAACTACTTCCGCCTCTACAACAAGCTCGCCGGCATGACCGGCACGGCGGCGACCGAGGCCGACGAATTCGCCGAGATCTACAAGCTCGACGTGGTCGAGATCCCGACCAACAAGCCGATCGAGCGCGTCGACGAGGACGATCAGGTCTACCGGACCGTCCAGGAGAAGTACGACGCGATCATCCAGGAGATCGACAGGGCGCACGAGCGCCACCAGCCGGTCCTGGTCGGAACGGGCTCCATCGAGAAGTCGGAACTGATCGGCGAGATGCTGACCAAGCACGGCTACACCCTGCTCGACTACTCGGACCCGAACGCGCTGACCGACGTCTACAAGGCGGCGCGGGAGAACCGGGTCACCAAGCGCTTCGCGGTGCTGAATGCCCGCTTCCACGAGCAGGAAGCCTACATCGTGGCCGAGGCCGGCGTGCCCGGCGCGATCACCATCGCGACCAACATGGCCGGCCGCGGTACCGACATCAAACTCGGCGGCAACCTGGACATGCGCATCGAGAAGGAGCTCGCGCATCTCGAAGCGGGCCCGGAGCGCGACGCCGCTATCGAGGCGCTGCGTGCCGAGATCGCCGAGAATCGCGAGAAGGTTCTGAACTCGGGCGAGAAGGCCAACCCGGAAGCCGGCCTGAAGAGGGACCTGCCGGGCGGCCTCTACATCGTCGGCACCGAGCGCCACGAATCCCGCCGCATCGACAACCAGCTGCGCGGCCGCGGCGGTCGCCAGGGCGATCCCGGCCGCTCCAAGTTCTTCCTGTCGCTGCAAGACGACCTGATGCGGATCTTCGGATCCGACCGCATGGACGGCATGCTGACCAAGCTCGGCCTGCAGCCCGGCGAGGCGATCATTCACCCGTGGATCAACAAGGCCATCGAGAAGGCGCAGCAGAAGGTCGAGGCGCGCAACTTCGACATGCGCAAGAACGTGCTCAAGTACGACAACGTCATGAACGACCAGCGCAAGGTCGTGTTCGAGCAGCGCCGTGACCTGATGGGCCAGGAGACGGTCCGCGAGACCGTCGACGAGATGCGCGAAGGCGTGATCGATGACCTCGTCGCCGTGCACGTTCCCGAAAACGCCTATGCCGAACAGTGGGACATCCAGGGGCTCAAGGAGCGCACCCAGGACGTGCTCAACCTCGACCTGCCGGTGCAGGATTGGGCGGCCGAGGAAGGCATCGCCGACGAGGAGATGCGCGAGCGCCTGAAGAAGGCCGCCGAAGAGGCGTACGCCGCGCGCACCGAGAAGAACACGCCCGATGTGATGACCTATGTCGAGAAGCAGGTCGTCCTGCAGACCCTCGACCATCTCTGGCGCGAGCATCTCGTCACCCTCGATCACCTCCGCCAGGTGATCGGCTGGCGCGGCATCGCCCAGCGCGACCCGCTCAACGAGTACAAGTCCGAGGCCTTCGACCTCTTCAACCAGCTGGTGACGGCGCTCCGGGAGCAGGTCACCGGTCAGCTGTCGCGCATCGAGATCATGTATCAGGAGCCGGAGGGCGCCGACGGGTCTTCGGCGAGCTTCGAGCAGGCCGGCCTCGGCCAGCCTCAGCTTCCGCCGATGTTCGCGCAGCATCTCGACCCGGTCACCGGAGAGAACGAATTCGGCCGCGGATCGGGCAGCGAAGGCGGCGGCGGCCCGGCCTACGGCTACGCCGCGCGCGACCTCTCGGCGGACACCGCCGTGCTGGAGCGCAAATCCGATGACAGCACCACCTGGGGCAAGGTCGGGCGCAACGAACCCTGTCCCTGCGGCTCGGGCAAGAAGTACAAGCACTGCCACGGCGCCTTCGCCACGGAAGCCTGATCGACAGCGATGACTTCCGCGGGTTTCGTTTACGGCATCGAGCCGGCCCTGAGCGCGGCGGAGTTCCGCCGCGTGCTCGTCGCCTCCGGTCTCGATGCGCGCCGCCCGGCCGAGGATCTCGACCGCCTCGAACGGATGTTGCGTGGCGCGAACCTGATCGTCACCGCACGTGCCTACACGCCGGAGCGCACGCTCGTCGGCGTCGCCCGCACGCTGACCGACTTCTCGTATTGCGCCTACGTTTCGGACCTCGCCGTCGCCAAACCGCAGCAGGGATTGGGTCTCGGCCAAGGTCTGCTGGACGCGGTGCGCAAACAGGTCGGTCCGGAGGTCTCGGTGATCCTGCTCGCGGCACCCGGGATCGAAACCTACTACGAGAAGATCGGCATGCGCTCGGCCACGAACGCCTTCGTCTCGGATCGCGGGCGCTAGAATTCGAGCTCGGGCAACATCACCCCGGCTGCCCCGCCGGCACCAGGATCGGCGACGGCATCCGCGCCTTGACCCGCCGAACCTGCTGCACCGCCACGGGCCTGTAGAGCTGCTTTGTCGCGTCGATGACGTGAACGCCCGCGAAGGGCAGCGACAGGCTGGTGCCGAGCCACTCCCAGGTACTCGCCGATTGCAGCATCAGTCGCGAGCGCACCGGGGGCATGTACAGCGTCTCGGTCCAGTCCTCCGGCGAGAACAGGGTCTCGCGCATCAGCCGGCTGAGTTGCGAGCGGCTGTAGGGCTGGCCGTGACCGAAGGGCGTCGCGTCGCGCCGCGCCCAGACGCCGGTCCGATTGGGCACGACGAGGATCATCCGCCCCCCGGGCGTGAGCACCCGCCAGACTTCCGCAAGCAGCTCGCTCGGGCTCTCGACCCCTTCCAGCGCGTGGACGAGGACGACGCGGTCGACGGCCGCCTCAGGCAGCGGCAGCATGGTAGGGTCGGCAAGCGCCGTGACGGAGCGGCCGGTGGCGGGCCAGTTCACCACTCCCTGCGTCGCCGGCATGAAGGCGAGGGTCCGCTCGGCGATGACGTGAACCGGACCGAGATACGGCGTGACGTAGCCGAGACCGAGAATGCGCAGGCCCGAGACTGAGCCGAGAAATCCGTCGATCGCCTTCGCGACGAACCTGTGCGTGACGAGCCCGAGCGGACTTGCATAGAAAGTCCGCAGGTCGTTGACGTCGAGACGCATCGGTACGGGTTCCGGCACGGCCGGTTTCCTCTGCCGGGCAGCTTGAAGCATGAATGGGGATTGCCGCAGGCCCGGACAAGCGCGGCGCCCCTCTCGTGTTCGGAACTGCGGTGGGCAACCACCCGTTCTCCCGCGCATTTCGATTTCAGACTGGACGTGAGGCTTCATGAGCGCAGCCGGACCCTGGATCCGCACTTTCCTCTGCCGCAGCGACAATATCGGCGTGCTGATCCGCGATCCCGAAACCGGCGATTGCGCATCGATCGACGTGCCGGAGGCCGGCCCGGTGCTCGCCGCACTCGAGGAGACCGGCTGGAGGCTGACCGATATTCTGGTGACGCATCGGCATGCCGACCACGTCGAAGGCATCCCCGAGGTCAAGGCACGTACCGGAGCCAAGGTGACGGCGCCGGCCAAGGCCGGGGATGCGGTGCCAGACGTCGACCGGACCGTCGTCGAGGGGGACAGGGTGCGAGTTGGCCAATTGGAGGCCGAGGTTTGGGAGACGCCGGGCCATTGCGCCGACCACGTCAGCTACGTCTTTCGCGACGCGGGCGTGGCCTTCGCGGGCGACACGCTGTTCACGCTCGGCTGCGGCCGGGTGATGGAAGCCGAGCCCGCAACGCTCTGGCACTCGCTGGAACGCTTCCTCGCCCTGCCGGACGCGACCGAGGTCTATAGCGGCCACGATTACGTGCTCTCGAACGCGCGCTTCGCCCTGGCTGCCGATCCCGACAACGCCGCGCTGAAGGAGCGCATGGCCGAGGCCGAACGCCTGAAGGCGCAGGACCGCTTCCTGATCCCGTCGACCATCGGCGCGGAGAAGGCGACCAACCCGTTCTTGCGCGTCGCCGAGCCGGCCGTTGCCCGTTCGGTCGATCTCGCGCCGGACGCGGAGGCGGAAGCGGTATTTACGGCACTCAGGGCCTGGAAGAACCGGTTCTGAGACGCGAAGCTCGCATCCCTGCCGTCACGCGACCCCGATGAGCGACGCATGATTTTTCCAGCGACGACCGCTTTCTTCGCCGGCCTGTTCGGCCTCCTTCATGTCGGCTTCACCGGCTGGGTGGTGGCGGGGCGAGTACAGAAGGAAACCCTGCATGGCACCGGCGACGATCCGCTGATGAAGCGTATCCGCTCGCAGGGCAACTTTTCGGAGAACGTTCCGCTCGCGCTGCTGCTCGTCGCGTTCGTCGAAGCCAGAGGCACGGCACACTGGCTCGTCGAGCTCCTCCTCGTCGTGCTGCTCGTGGGGCGACTCCTGCATCCCTACGGAATGTTCGCACCCGCAAACTCGCCCAGGCAGTTCGCCTGCCGCGGCGGCGGCATCATTGCGACACTCCTGGTGATGCTGGTCTCGTCGATCCTGCTCTTGACCTGATTGCCGCCGGCAGGCTTTCGCTTGCCAAGTGCCAGGCCAATGCGGAGGGTCGGTGGAGAGTAGAGGGAGCGCGTCGGCGCGGGTCCATGCCATCGGCGGTGAGTATCGAGGCGGCCATCATGGCGCCGGACGATCCTGAACGGACGGAGAGTGCGGGCGCTCGTCCCGGACGCGCCCAGCGTCTGAGCGGGCCGGCCGCGCGGGCACGGCCGACGCCGGTCTCCACCGACGCACGGCTTCTCGCCATCGCCTCGGATCATCTCGCGCGGCTCGGGCCGAAGGGCGTCACGGTCGTCGCGGTGGCGGCCGAAGCCGGCATGACCCATGCGAACGTCTACCGGTACTTTCCCTCGAAGGACGCGCTGCTCGATGCCGTCGCCGGACGCTGGCTGCGCGATGTCGAGACTCGCCTCGCCGGCATCGCCGACGCACCCGACCCCGCCGAAGACAAGATCGAGCGCTTCCTCATCGCGCTCAGCCTCGCGCAGCGCGAGGCGCTCGCCGGTGAGCCGAACGTCTTTTCGGTGCATCTCGATGCCACGGTCGCGTCGCGCCCGATCGCCCGGCGGCATCGCGTCCGCCTGCGCACCTTGGTGGAACGGGTCGTCGAAGAAGGGATCGCCAGCGGCGCCTTCGTCGCCCGAGACCGCGAGCGGGCCATCGCCTGCATCTTCGACGCGAGCTACCGGTTCACCCATCCGCTGGCGATCCAGCAGGATGCCGACGTGCCGCGCGATCTGCTGGAAGCACGGCTCGGAGCCGTGATTCAGGCGATCCAGCGCATGCTCCGATCGGGCGCGTTCTAGCTCCGGCTAAAGGTTCGGTGACAGATCCTCCAGTCTGTCACCTGAGCGATTCCGCTGCATCGCCGTTTCGGCGGCGCACCTAAATCGCTCAGATCGCTGTACTTTCTGCGAAAATTGCGTTTTGCGAAGCCAGTTTTCGGCCCGCAGCCGGCAGGCGAGCACCCATCGCCTTCGGGTTGAAGCAGCATGGCTTTTCCGCCAAACCAGCGCCCGCAATACGACCGGCCTGTCAGACTCGCCGATCCGGCGGACATTCCTCTCCTCCGGCAGCCTGACGAGGCGTCATTGGGATCGGAGGTTTTCTCTCATGGCACGCAGCAAGATCGCGCTCATCGGCGCCGGACAGATCGGCGGAACCCTCGCGCATCTGGCGGGCCTGAAAGAGCTCGGTGACGTCGTCCTGTTCGACATCGTCGACGGCGTGCCCCAGGGCAAGGCGCTCGACATCGCCGAGTCGGCCCCGGTCGACGGCTTCGACGCCAAGTATTCCGGCGCGAGCGACTACTCGGCCATCGCGGGCGCCGACGTGGTGATCGTCACCGCCGGTGTGCCGCGCAAGCCCGGCATGAGCCGCGACGACCTGATCGGCATCAACCTGAAGGTCATGGAAGCCGTCGGCACGGGCATCAAGAAGCATGCGCCAGATGCCTTCGTGATCTGCATCACCAACCCGCTCGATGCGATGGTCTGGGCGCTCCAGAAGTTCTCGGGCCTGCCGACCAACAAGGTCGTCGGCATGGCCGGCGTGCTCGACTCGGCCCGCTTCCGCCACTTCCTCGCCGAAGAGTTCGGCGTGTCCGTCGAAGACGTCACGGCCTTCGTGCTCGGCGGCCACGGCGACGACATGGTGCCGCTGACCCGCTATTCGACCGTCGCCGGCGTGCCGCTGACCGATCTGGTCAAGCTCGGCTGGACCACCCAGGAGAAGCTCGACGCCATGGTCGAGCGCACCCGCAAGGGCGGCGGCGAGATCGTCAATCTCCTCAAGACCGGCTCTGCCTTCTACGCGCCCGCTGCCTCCGCCATCGCCATGGCTGAGAGCTACCTGCGCGACAAGAAGCGCGTGCTGCCCTGCGCTGCCTATCTCGACGGCCAATACGGCGTGAACGGCATGTATGTCGGCGTGCCGGTGGTGATCGGCGAGAACGGCGTCGAGCGCGTCCTCGAAGTGACCTTCGACGAGGCCGAGAAGGCCATGTTCGAGAAGTCGGTCGGCGCCGTGAACACGCTCATTGCGGCCTGCAAGGACGTCAATAAGTCGCTGGCGTAAGCCGAGAGCGGTGTCATCCCGGGGCCGCAAAGCGGAACCCGGGATCCAGAACCACGGGTGGTGCTCCAGCTTGCCGCGACAGCGGCTCTGGATTCCGGGTTCGCCTCCGGCGCCCCGGAATGACGGAGAGGGTCCTAGATGAACATCCACGAATACCAGGCCAAGGCGGTCCTCAAGGAGTTCGGCCTGCCGGTCTCCCGGGGCGTTGCGATCTTCAAGCCCGAGGAAGCGGAAGCCGCCGCCAAGGAACTCGGCGGCCAGGTCTGGGTGGTGAAGTCGCAGATCCACGCGGGCGGACGCGGCAAGGGCACCTTCAAGGGCGCACCCGAGGGCGCCAAGGGCGGCGTGCGCGTCACCAAGTCGATCGACGAAGTGAAGCAATATGCCGGCGAGATGCTCGGCGAGACGCTGGTCACGATCCAGACCGGCCCGGCCGGCAAACAGGTCAACCGCCTCTACATCGAGGAAGGCGCGCAGATCGCCGCCGAGTTCTACCTGTCGATGCTCGTCGACCGCGAGACCGGGCAGGTCGCCTTCGTCGTCTCCACCGAAGGCGGCATGGACATCGAGACGGTGGCCCACGACACCCCGGAAAAGATCGTCACCTTCTCGGTCGATCCGGCCACCGGCATCATGCCCCATCACGGCCGCGCGGTCGCCAAGGCGCTGGGCCTCACCGGCCCTCAGGCCAAGGAAGCGGGCGACCTCACCACCAAGCTCTACGCGGCCTTCACGGCCAAGGACATGAGCATGCTGGAGATCAATCCGCTGGTGCTCACCGGCGACGGCCATCTCAAGTGCCTCGACGCCAAGATCTCGTTCGATTCGAACGCCCTATACCGCCATCCCGACGTCGTCGCGCTCCGCGACGAGACCGAGGAGGACGCGAAAGAGATCGAGGCCTCGAAATACGACCTCGCCTATATCGCGCTCGACGGCACGATCGGCTGCATGGTCAACGGCGCCGGCCTCGCCATGGCCACGCTCGACATCATCAAGCTCTACGGCGAGGAGCCCGCGAACTTCCTCGACGTCGGCGGCGGCGCCAGTGAGGAAAAGGTCACCGCGGCTTTCAAGATCATCACCGCCGACCCGCAGGTGAAGGGCATCCTCGTCAACATCTTCGGCGGGATCATGAAGTGCGACGTCATCGCCCGCGGCGTGATCGCGGCGGTGAAGGCGGTCGGCCTCGAAGTGCCGCTGGTGGTGCGCCTCGAAGGCACCAACGTCGAGCCGGGCAAGGAGATCATCCGCACCTCGGGTCTCAACGTGATCCCGGCGGACGATCTCGACGACGCCGCGCAGAAAATCGTCGCCGCCGTGAAGAAGGGCTGAGCCGAAACCATGTCCATTCTGATCGACGCGAACACCAAGGTCATCTGCCAGGGCTTCACTGGCAAGAACGGCACCTTCCATTCCGAACAGGCCATCGCCTACGGAACGAAGATGGTCGGCGGCACCTCGCCGGGTAAGGGCGGTTCGAGCCATCTCGGCCTGCCGGTCTTCGACACCGTGTCCGAGGCCCGCGAGGCCACCGGCGCCGACGCCTCCGTCGTCTACGTGCCGCCGCCGGGCGCGGCCGACGCGATCTGCGAGGCCATCGCGGCCGAGATCCCGCTGATCGTCTGCATCACCGAGGGCATCCCGGTGCTCGACATGGTGCGCGTGAAGCGTGCCCTCGAAGGCTCGAAGTCGCGCCTCATCGGGCCGAACTGCCCCGGCGTCGTCACGGCGGGCGAGTCCAAGATCGGCATCATGCCGGCCAACATCTTCAAGCCCGGATCCGTCGGCATCGTCTCGCGCTCCGGCACGCTGACCTACGAGGCCGTGTTCCAGACCACCACCGCCGGCCTCGGCCAGACCACGGCCGTCGGTATCGGTGGCGATCCGGTCAAGGGCACCGAGTTCATCTCGATGCTGGAGCTGTTCCTGGCCGATCCGAAGACCGAGTCGATCGTGATGATCGGCGAGATCGGCGGCTCAGCCGAGGAAGAGGCCGCGCAGTTCCTCGCCGACGAGGCGAAGAAGGGCCGCAAGAAGCCGATGGTCGGCTTCATTGCCGGCCGCACGGCGCCTCCGGGCCGCCGCATGGGCCATGCCGGCGCGATCATCTCGGGCGGCAAGGGCGGCGCCGAGGACAAGATCGCGGCGATGGAACGGGCCGGCATCCGGGTCTCGCCCTCGCCGGCGCGTCTCGGCTCGACGCTGGTCGAGGTCTTGAAGGGCTGAGCGGGCGACGCGCCTGCGCTGCAGCACATGCAGCGGCCGAACACCCATGTAGGAGACCGGGGCTGACGGCATCCCCGGTCTGAGACGGAGAGGCGGTCGCACCGGCGACCGAGTTTGAGGACACCAAGCGATGGCACGCCAGGACGCGAACGACGCCTTCCTCGAAACCTCTTTCCTCTACGGTGGAAACGCCGCCTACATCGAGGAACTCCAGGCGGCCTATGCCCGCGATCCCAACTCGGTCGATCCCGAGTGGCAGCGCTTCTTCAAGGAGCTCGGCGAGGAGAACGCCCTCGTCGAGAAGAGCGCGGCCGGCGCTTCCTGGGAGAAGCCGAATTGGCCGGTCCCAGCCAATGGCGAGCTCGTCTCGGCGCTGGACGGTGATTGGAGCAGCCTCGAAAAGGCCGTCGGCGAGAAGATCCAGGCCAAGGCCGGCAAGCCCGTCGACGGAACCGGCAAGGGCGCCGACATCGTCGCCAAGACCGGCGTTTCGGTAGAGCAGGCCACCAAGGATTCCGTGCGCGCGATCATGCTGATCCGCGCCTACCGCATGCGCGGCCATCTCCACGCCAAGCTCGACCCGCTCGGCCTGACCAAGCGCGGCGATCACGAAGAGCTGCATCCGCAGCATTACGGTTTCAAGGAAGAGGCCGACTGGGATCGCCCGATCTTCCTCGACAACGTGCTCGGGATGGAATTCTCGACGATCCGCGAGATCGTGGCGATCCTGGAGCGCACCTACTGCCAGACGCTCGGCGTCGAGTTCATGCACATCTCCGATCCCGAGGAGAAGGCTTGGCTCCAGGAGCGCATCGAGGGCAAGGACAAGGAGATCTCCTTCACCCCCGAGGGACGTCGCGCGATCCTGAACAAGCTGATCGAGGCCGAAGGCTTCGAGAAGTTCCTCGACACCAAGTACACCGGCACCAAGCGCTTCGGCCTCGACGGTGGCGAGTCGATGGTCCCCGCGCTGGAGCAGATCATCAAGCGCGGCGGCGCGCTCGGCGTCGAGGAGATCGTGTTGGGCATGGCCCATCGCGGCCGGCTGAACGTGCTCACCAACGTGATGGCGAAGCCCTTCCGCGCCGTGTTCAACGAGTTCAAGGGCGGCTCGGCCAACCCGGCCGAGGTCGAGGGCTCGGGCGACGTGAAGTACCATCTCGGTGCCTCGTCCGATCGCGCCTTCGACGACAACCACGTCCACCTGTCGCTGACCGCCAATCCCTCCCACCTCGAGATCGTCGATCCGGTGGTGCTCGGTAAGGTGCGCGCCAAGCAGGATCAGCTCGCCAAGCCGAACGTCGAGCGCCGCAAGGTGCTGCCGCTGCTGATCCACGGCGATGCCGCCTTCGCCGGCCAGGGCGTCGTGGCCGAATGCCTCGGCCTGTCCGGCCTGAAGGGTCACCGCACAGGCGGCTCGATCCACTTCATCATCAACAACCAGATCGGCTTCACCACCGATCCGCGCTTCTCGCGGTCCTCGCCGTACCCGTCCGACGTGGCGAAAATGGTGGAAGCCCCGATCTTCCATTGCAACGGCGACGATCCGGAGGCTGTGACCTTCGCCGCGAAGATCGCGACCGAGTACCGTCAGAAGTTCGGCAAGCCGGTTGTGATCGACATGCTGTGCTACCGCCGCTTCGGCCACAACGAGGGCGACGAGCCGGCCTTCACGCAGCCGAAGATGTACCAGCTCATCCGCAAGCACCCGACGGCGCTTGAGACCTACGGCAAGAAGCTCGTCGCGCAGGGCGACCTGACCCAGGGGCAGCTCGACGCCCGCAAGGGCGAGTTCCGCGCGATGCTCGACGACGAGCTCGATTCCGCCGGCAGCTACAAGGCCAACAAGGCCGATTGGCTCGATGGGCGCTGGTCCGGCTTCAAGGCGGTGCGCGAGGAGATGGACGACCCCCGTCGCGGCCAGACCGGCGTGTCGGAATCGACGCTCCGCGAGATCGCGCAGAAGATTACCACGCCGCCGCCCGGCTTCCACCTGCACCGCACGATCCAGCGCTTCTTCGACAACCGGGCCAAAGCGGTCGAGACCGGCGCCGGCATCGATTGGGCGACCGCCGAGGCGCTGGCCTTCGGCTCGATCCTAATCGAGGGCAACCGCATCCGGTTCTCGGGCCAGGATGTCGAGCGCGGCACCTTCTCGCAGCGCCACGCCGTCGTGATCGATCAGGAGAACGAGCAGCGCTACACGCCGCTGAACTCCGTGAAGGAGGGTCAGGCCCGCATCGAGGTGATCAACTCGATGCTGTCCGAGGAGGCCGTGCTCGGCTTCGAATACGGCTACTCGGCCGCCGAGCCGAATGCCCTGGTGCTCTGGGAGGCGCAGTTCGGCGACTTCGCCAACGGCGCACAGGTCGTCATCGATCAGTTCATCTCGTCCGGCGAGCGCAAGTGGCTGCGCATGTCCGGCCTCGTGATGCTGCTGCCGCACGGCTACGAGGGCCAGGGACCGGAGCACTCCTCGGCCCGCCTGGAGCGCTATCTTCAGATGTGCGCCGAGGACAACATGCAGGTCGCCAACTGCACGACGCCCTCGAACTACTTCCATATCCTGCGTCGTCAGCTGAAGCGCGACTTCCGCAAGCCGCTCGTCCTGATGACCCCGAAATCACTGCTGCGCCACAAGCGCGCCGTCTCGCGTCTCTCGGAGATCTCCGAGGATTCGACCTTCCACCGCGTGCTCTGGGACGATGCCGAGCACGAGGATGACGGCATCAAGCTGGTGAAGGATGACAAGATCCGGCGCGTCGTGCTCTGCTCGGGCAAGGTCTATTACGACCTCTACGAGGAGCGCGAGAAGCGCGGCATCAACGACGTCTACATCATGCGCGTCGAACAGCTCTATCCGTTCCCGCTCAAGGCGCTGGCCAACGAGATGAGCCGCTTCCGCAATGCCGAAGTGGTGTGGTGTCAGGAGGAGCCCAAGAACATGGGCGCCTGGGCCTTCGTCGACGACTATCTCGAATGGGTGCTCGGCCAGGCCGGGTCCTCGGTGAAGCGCGCCCGCTACGTCGGCCGTCCGGCCTCGGCCTCGACCGCCGTCGGCCTGATGTCGAAGCACGTCGCGCAGCTTCAGGCCTTCCTCAACGAAGCCCTCACGGTCTGACCATCCTTCAGGGGCCGACCGCCCGCGGCCCCTTCGACACGAAACGCTGGAAGACGAACGACATGGCCACCGACATCCTCGTCCCGACGCTCGGCGAATCCGTGACCGAGGCCACGATCGGCCGCTGGTTCAAGAAGCCCGGCGACACCGTCGCCGCCGACGAGCCCCTGGTGGAACTCGAGACCGACAAGGTCACCCTCGAGGTCAACGCCCCGGCGGCCGGCGAGCTCGGCGAGATCCTGGTCAAGGACGGCGAGACGGTGGAGCCCGGCGCCCTGCTAGGCTCGATCGTCGAGTCCAGCGGCGGTGCCAAGAAGCCGGCCGCCGCCAAGACCGCCGAGAAGTCCGAGCAGAAGGCCGAGAGCCGCAAGGAAGAACCGGCCAAGGAGCCCGCCAAGTCGGGCAGCAGCGCTCGCTCCGCCGAGGATAGCGGTCCGGCGGTGGCCAAGCTCGCTCGCGAGACCGGCATCGATCCCTCGACGCTGAATGGCAGTGGCAAGGATGGCCGCGCCACGAAGGGCGACATGCTCGCCGCCAAGGACGGCCGGTCCGCTTCCTCCGCTCCGGCTCAGGAAGCTCGCCCGCCGGCTCCGCCGCGCGCCCCCTCGGCTCCGGACGATGCCGCGCGCGAAGAGCGCGTGAAGATGACGAAGCTGCGCCAGACCATCGCGCGGCGTCTCAAGTCCGCTCAAGACACGGCCGCGATGCTCACCACGTTCAACGACGTGGACATGAGCGCCGTGATGGCGATGCGCAGCCAGTACAAGGACATCTTCGAGAAGAAGCACGGCACGAAGCTCGGCTTCATGGGCTTCTTCACCAAGGCGGTGATCGGCGCCCTCAAGGACGTGCCGGCGGTCAATGCCGAGATCGACGGCACCGACCTCGTCTACAAGAACTACTACCACATCGGCATCGCCGTCGGGACCGATAAGGGCCTCGTCGTGCCGGTGGTGCGCGATGCCGACGACCTCTCGATCGCCGGGATCGAGAAGAAGATCGCCGGGTTCGGCAAGAAGGCCCGCGACGGCAAGCTTTCCATCGAGGAGATGCAGGGCGGTACCTTCACCATCACCAATGGCGGCATCTACGGCTCGCTGATGTCAACGCCGATCCTCAACGCGCCGCAATCGGGCATCCTGGGCATGCACCGGATCGAAGAACGCCCGGTCGTGCGCGCCGGCAAGATCGAGGCGCGACCGATGATGTATCTCGCGCTGTCCTACGATCACAGGATCGTGGACGGGAAGGAGGCCGTGACCTTCCTCGTGCGCGTGAAGGAAGCCCTGGAGGATCCGGCCCGTCTCGTGCTGGACCTTTGAGGTCCGGCTGAACCCGTCCGTGCCATGCCAGAGTTCGGTCGCCTCGTCGGCATCGCCCTCGTCGCCGCGATCGTGATCAGCGGCGCTACGGCGGTGCTGGTGGCGCGGGCAAGTCGACAGGAGGGCCGACCGTTGACCGCCTTCGATCCCCCCGCCGACAAGCCGACGCGGCATGTCGACCTCACGACGGCGAACGAGAATCTCGGGCTGACGGCCTCGTCCGAAACCGAGTTGGGCGCGCGCGGGGTGACCCGGCACAAGCTCGGGTATCTCGACGTCCCAACCGGCGCCATCGTCGCGGCCGATCCGGCGGTGCAGCCGGAGCGGCCGGCCTTCGCCCGCACCGTCACACCAGGCCGATACGCGCTGACCCTTTACAAGGCCCAATCGCGGGTCGCGATGGCAGAGCTGCGCTTCGCGGACGGCACGCCGACCCGCTGGCAGCTGGCGGTGGTGGCCGGCCAAGATGCCGGCACGCTCAAGGACGACGAGATTTTCGGCTATCCGGTGGATGCGGGCCTCGGCTGCTTCATGGACGTGAAGGGCCGGGACGCCTTCCTCAAACGCGATGCACGGGAGCAGGCGCGTCTCGGTTCGAAATACGTGTCGAGCTACGACGACATCATCGCGGGGCCGCTGGACGCGAACGGCGGCAACGAAGTGATGCTGCAGCCGCTGCCCGACGAACCCGCCAACGTCGCCATCTTCCAGAGCGGCTGGGGCGATGGGTTCTACGCCTCCTATTGGGGTCTCGACGATGCCGGCACGCCCCTGCTGCTGGTGACCGATTTCGGAGTGATCGATAAGGGCGACGGGCGCCCGGCGCACGAAATCGCACAGGCTGCCATCACCGCCGCGATGACGTCCGAGCAGCAACGTGACAGCAAGGATGGCTACGCGGCGCTCAAAGCCGACGACTTCGGTGCCGTGTCGGCACTTCTCCGACAGGGGCGCATCGCACCCGAGACTCACATCGAAGAGACCGGGGATACCTTCACGTTCGAGGCGATCCGCCTCGACAAGCCCGAAGCCCTCGCGCTCCTCGTGGCTCATGACGCTCCGATCACGATGCCCGAGTATCTGCGCACATCCAAGATTGCGACCTATTCGGACTACGCCCGCGCGCTAAACAAGCCGCGCTCGGCAGAACTTTCGAAAATCATCGCCGACTGGGAAAGCGCTCGGAGCGCGCTCGACCCGAGCAAACGGTAACGCGGCCTCCTTCGACCGCATCGCTCCAGCCAGGAACACCTTCATGAGCAGCAGCTACGATCTCGTCGTCATCGGCACCGGCCCCGGAGGCTATGTCTGTGCGATCCGTGCAGCGCAGCTCGGCCTGAAGACCGCCGTCGTCGAGAAGCGGGCCACTCATGGCGGCACCTGCCTCAACGTCGGCTGCATCCCGTCGAAGGCGCTGCTCCATGCCTCCGAGGCCTTCGAGGAGGCCAACCACCATTTCGCGGATCTCGGCATCCAGGTCGGGACACCGAAGCTAGATCTCGCCAAGATGCAATCGTTCAAGCAGAGCGGCGTCGACGGCAACACCAAGGGCGTCGAGTTCCTGCTGAAGAAGAACAAGGTCGACACCTATCACGGCACCGGCCGCATCGCCGGAGCCGGCCGCGTCGAGGTGGTCTCCGACGATGGCGGCAACCACATGCTGGAGACGAAGAACATCGTCATCGCCACGGGCTCCGACGTCGCGCGCCTGCCCGGTGTCGAGATCGACGAGAAGACCGTGGTCTCCTCCACCGGCGCCCTCGAACTCGCCAAGGTGCCGAAGAAGCTGCTGGTGATCGGCGCGGGCGTGATCGGTCTCGAACTCGGCTCGGTCTGGCGCCGCCTCGGCGCCGAGGTCACGGTGGTCGAGTATCTCGACCGCGTGCTGCCCGGCATGGACGGCGAGGTCGGCAAGCAGTTCCAGAAGATCCTCGGCAAGCAGGGCATCGCCTTCAAGCTGTCCTCGAAGGTGACCGGCGTCGAGGTCGGCAAGTCCGGCGCGACCGTCACCGTCGAACCCGCCGCCGGCGGCGAGGCCGAGACGATCAAGGCCGACGTCGTGCTCGTAGCGATCGGCCGGACTCCCTATACGCAGGGTCTCGGCCTGGAGGGCGTCGGCGTGCAGCTCGACAACCGCGGGCGCGTCCAGACCGACAGCCACTACGCCACGAACGTCACCGGCATCTACGCCATCGGCGACGTGATCGCCGGCCCGATGCTCGCCCACAAAGCCGAGGATGAGGGCGTCGCCCTTGCCGAGATCCTGGCCGGGCAATCGGGCCACGTGAATTACGGCGTGATCCCAAACGTGGTCTACACCTTCCCCGAGGTCGCCTCTGTCGGCCGCACCGAGGAAGAGCTGAAGAAGGACGAGGTCGCCTACAACGTCGGCAAGTTCCCCTTCACGGCCAATGGCCGCGCCAAGGCCAACGGCACCACGGACGGCTTCGTGAAGATCCTGGCCGATGCGACGACGGACAAGGTGCTCGGCGTCCACATCGTCGGTGCGGATGCAGGCAACCTCATCGCCGAGGTTGCGGTGGCCATGGAATTCTCGGCCTCGGCCGAGGACATCGCCCGCACCTGCCACGCCCACCCGACCCTGACCGAGGCAGTGAAGGAAGCCGCGCTGGCCGTGGCCAAGCGGGCGATTCACATCTGAGGACGGCAACCTCCGTCATTGCGAGGCAAAGCCGAAGCAATCCAGGGCCACGCGCGCAAACGTTACCGCGTTGGCGCTGGATTGCTTCGCTACGCTCGCAATGACGATCGGGGCTACGTCTCCACCAACCCGCTGCTCGACCCCGAGCCTTCGGAATGGCCGCCGCCATGCGGCAATCCGAGATATTCGCTCGACCGCATCTCGATGAGCCGCGAGGCCGTGCGCTCGAATTCGAAGGCCTCGCGGCCCTCCGTGCCGGTGTAGAGCCCGGTCGCGTCGGCAGTGGCCGAGGCGATCAGCTTCACATGCGCATCGTAGAGCGTGTCGATCAGCGTGATGAAGCGCTTGGCTTCGTTTCGGGTCTCCTGGCTCATCACCGGGATGTCGGACACGATCACCGTGTGGAAGTGACTGGCGATGGCCATGTAGTCGGACGCGCCGAGCGGCCGTGCGCAGAGATCGGCGAAGGTGAAGCGCGCCACGCCGCCCGCCTCCTCCGGCACCACGACCTCGCGGCCCTTCACCCGGATCGAGCCCGGCTGTCCCTTCGCCTTGCCGGTGAGCGCCTTGAAGGCCTGGTCCAAGGCCTCGCTCGCGCCGCCCTCCCCGATCAGATGATAGACCGAGCTGCCGCCGAGCTTTTCGAGCCGGAAATCGGTGCGGGAATCGAGCCGCATCACGCTCACCCGCTCCTGCAACTCGGCGATGAAGGGCAGGAACAGAGCGCGGTTCAGCCCTCCCTCGTAGAGCCGGTCCGGCTCGACGTTCGAGGTCGCCACCACCGTCACGCCGCGCTTGAACAAGGCTCCGAACAGGCGGCCGAGCAACATCGCATCGGCGATGTCGGTGACGGTGAATTCGTCGAAGCAGAGCAACGTCGCCTCCGCCGCGAGCGCATCGGCCACCGGCGGGATCGGGTCGTCGCCCTTGGCCGTGCCGGCCTTCACCGCCTGACGGTGGGCATGGATGCGCTCATGCGCATCGGCCATGAAGCCGTGAAAGTGGATGCGCCGCTTGGGCGCCGGAGCGGCCTCGTAGAACAGGTCCATCAGCATGGTCTTGCCGCGGCCGACCGAACCCCAGACGTAGAGGCCCTTCACCGGCCCCGCATCGTCGTCCTTGCGGCCAAACAGCCAGCCGAGTGCGCTCCCCTTGCTGGCGCGCTTGCGGCGACCGAGATCGAACACCAGCCGGTCGAGGGCCTTCAGCAGAACGAGCTGCGCCGGGTCGCGCTCGATGGCGCCGGCGCGCACCAGGGCGTCGTAGCGCTCGAAGACCGGCCCAGGAGAGACGGCGCCGGCCCGCGCTTGCTCCGAGGGGGACGGCCTTGCGGCATCACTCACGACGACACAATCCTGCGCTCCGCAACCCTGCGCCCGAGCGGGCGGGCTGGATGAACCTGTGCCGCGCGCGCGCGGCCGGATCAAGCCCGTGGACGGCCAGGCACCGGACGCGGTCTCGGCGGCGGCAGGTGGTCACGCGCGCTGGCGCTCAGTCGGTTTCGCCCGGCCAGCCCACGATGCGGTCGACGAGCTCGTCCTCGGTGAACTCCTCCTCGTTGCCAGCGACCCGTCCGCGCACCGAGATCCCGGCCTCGTGAACGCTCGCCCTGCGCCCCGACACCAGCGGATGCCAGGGCAGCAGGTCGCGGCCCTCGCGCACGAGCCGGTAAGCGCAGGTCGGCGGCAGCCAGGGGATTTCGCGCACCGCCTCGGGCGTCAGCCGCACGCAATCCGGCACCCTCTTGGCGCGGTTCCGATAGTCGCGGCAGCGGCAGGCATGGGCGTCGAGCAGGGTGCAGCCAATATCGGTGTGGTGGATCTCGCCGGTATCGTCGTCTTCGAGCTTGAGCAGGCAGCAGCGCCCACAGCCGTCGCACAGGCTCTCCCACTCGGTCGAGTTCATCTCGTCGAGGGACTTCGTGCGCCAGAAGGGAGGGTGACCTGTCTCCGTCATCGCGTGCTCGTGCCGCAGGCGGGACCATCAGGCAAGGGCAGCCGATGCCACGCCGTGCGCCGCCACCCGGCCGCCCCATTGTCGCATCAAGGTTAACGAAAGCTTTCGGCCGCTCGGAACCGCAGGAACGCGCGTCCGAGCGTTCGTGACGCGATCGCGAACCTCGCGCGCGGTTGCGAGCCTTGATACAAGAGGATCGGTCGGATCGGCTCGGCGCTCGTTGCGTGCCAAGCTGGCTCATGACCGGGTCATCCGAGGAACCGGACAAAGCCGTGCGCCTGCCCAGCCTCACCGCGATCAAGACCCGGATCAGCCGCGCGGCCCTCGCCTTCGACGCCTGGGTCAATGCCAGCCTCTACGAGGGTGGGCGTTCGTCGGGCGAGTCCTACGAGCGTTTCCGCGAGCGCATGGCGGTGTTCGCCTTTACCGGCTGGAAGCGCTTCGTGCTGGATCTGACGAGCGAGGCGGCCACCGTCGGTGCGGCCGGCGCGATGTTCGTTCTCTTCCTGGCGCAATCAGCCTTCAACCTCACGAGCGAGCAGGGTTGGCTGAAGGAGCAGGACCTCGCGGTCACCTTCCTCGACCGTTACGGCAACGAGGTCGGGCGGCGCGGCATCAAGCACGACGACTCGCTCAAGCTCAACGACTTCCCGGACCTGATGATCAAGGCGCTGCTCTCCACCGAGGACCGGCGCTTCTACGAGCATTACGGCATCGACCCGATCGGTACGGCCCGTGCGCTCGTCTCGAATTCGAGCGGCAAGGGCAACGTCCAGGGCGGCTCGACCCTGACCCAGCAGCTCGCCAAGAACCTGTTCCTGTCCAACGAGCGCTCGCTGGAGCGCAAGATCAACGAGGCGTTCCTGGCCTTCTGGCTCGAGAACCACCTCACCAAGAACCAGATCCTGAAGCTCTATCTCGACCGCGCCTATATGGGCGGCGGCACTTTCGGCGCGGTGGCGGCGGCCGACTATTATTTCGGCAAGCGCCTGCAGGACGTGACATTGGCCGAGGCCGCGATGCTCGCCGGCTTGTTCAAGGCGCCGACCAAGTATTCGCCCAACGTCAACCTGCCCGCCGCCCGCGGCCGCGCCGTCGATGTGCTGCACAACATGGTCGAGGCCGGCTTCGTCACCGAGGGTCAGATCCAGACGGCGCTCCGCAACCCGGCGACGCCGGTGGTGCGCGCCAAGGACGTCACCGCCGACTACTATCTCGACTGGGCCTTCACCGAGGTGAAGCGCCTCGCCGATGCCGGCAAGCTGAAGAACGACCGCGTCCTCACCGTGAAGACGGCGCTCGACATCCGCATCCAGAAGAGCGCCGACCAGGCGATCGAGAACATGCTGCGCCGCTACGGCGACAGCTACGACGTCGATGAGGCCGGCGTGGTGATCGCCGATCCCGATGGCGGCGTGCGCGCCATGGTCGGCGGCGCCGATTACGGCGAGAGCCAGTTCAACCGGGCGGTCGACGCGATGCGCCAGCCCGGCTCCTCGTTCAAACCCTACGTCTACTCCGCCGCCTTGGCGTCCGGGCTGTTCAAGCCGGAGACAGCGGTGGTCGATTCGCCGGTCTGCGTCGGCAACTGGTGCCCGCAGAATTACGGGCGCTCCTATTCCGGACGCCAGCCGATGTGGCTCGCCGTCGCGAAATCGATCAACACGATCCCGATCAAGATCTCGATCGCCCTCGGCAAGGGCATGGGCATCACCAACGAGTGGAAGGCCGCGAAGGCCGGCCGCGAGAAGATCATCGAGATGGCGCATGCGATGGGTGTGACGTCGCCGTTGCCCGACACGGTCTCACTGCCCATCGGTGCCGACGACATCACGGTGCTGGATCAGGCCTCGGGCTTCGCCGTCTTCGCCAATGGCGGACGCTACGCCCGCGCCTTCGCCGCGACCGAGATCAGGAATTCGAGCGGAGACGTGATCTACCGGCGCACAGACGACCCGGCTCCCCAGGTGCTGTCGAGCAAGGTCACCGCCGACATGAACTACATGCTGAACAAGGTCGTCGAGGAGGGCACCGCCCGGAAGGCCCAGATCGAGGGCTGGAAGGTCGCGGGCAAGACCGGCACCACCAACAACTACCGCGACGCCTGGTTCGTCGGCTATACTGGCGCCCTCGTCGGCGCCGTCTGGTTCGGCAACGACGACCACAGCACGACGAACAAGATGACCGGCGGCTCGCTGCCCGCGATGGCGTGGCACGAGATCATGGAGCCGGCTCACCAGGGCATCGAAGTCAAGCCGTTGCCCGGCCTCGACGAGCGTTCGAAGCCTGCGCAGGCCGCCCAGACGGCGCAGGGTCCGGCGCCGATCAACGCGGCGGCGAGCGCGGCCGGCAAGCTGTCGCGGCGGTCCTTCGAGGTGATGTCGGGGATCAACGGGCTGTTCCGCTCGATCGATGGCGGCCAGGCGGCCGCGAAGCCCGATTCCGGAAAGCCGTTCAAATCCGGCGCGATCACGCCCGGCCGCCAAGGCATCGTTCCCGTCGACGTGGCCGAAGGCGGCCGCTTCGGGACGCCGTGAGCCGGCGATCCGTGAACGCACTCACCCGCATCATGACCGGCGCGATCATCGCGCGCACCCGGCGCGCACCGGCGGACGCGCGGCTCCGCGAGCGCGGCGCCCGCATCGGCGGCGTGCTCGGCGGCATCCTGCGCCGGACGTCGCAGACCGGCTTCGTGCTCTATGCGCTCGCGCTCGGCGCCGCCCTCGGCCTCGCGAGCGCCGACTTCGCGACGAGCGGCGGCTACCCGGTCGGCGGCACCACGATCGGCGCCTGGACGGCCTGGGCGAAAACCGGCGCGGTCGACGCCGATCCCTATTCCCGCGCCGTGAATGCCCGGCGCGGTGAGATCCCCCTCGCCCTCGGCGAGGGCCTGTTGCTGACCGCCGCCAGGGACGATAGCGGCCGGCGCCTCGACGCGTCCTGCACCTACAGCGTCGGCGGCGCGGTTCCACCGGCGCGGGCCTGGACGCTCACGATCGGCGGTCGCGGCGCGGTCGATCCGGCCGCGAAACCCGTGCGAGAGGCCTTCACCTCGACCGAGATCCTGCGAGAGGCGGACGACCGCTTCGTCATCACCATCGGCCAGGAGGTGCAGAGCGGCAACTGGCTGCCGATGCCGCGCCCGAGTGGCCCGGTGCGCCTCGCTTTGCGCCTCTACGACACCCCGGTCGCCGCGAGCGTCGGTAGCCTCGACCGCAACACCGTGCCGGCCATCACGCGCCTCGGATGCAAGCGATG
Organism: Methylobacterium brachythecii; assembly: GCF_014196345.1. Lineage (GTDB taxonomy): Bacteria > Pseudomonadota > Alphaproteobacteria > Rhizobiales > Beijerinckiaceae > Methylobacterium > Methylobacterium brachythecii. Next base: position 283,464 of record NZ_JACIDN010000002.1, read on the forward strand.
AGCACCCGCAGCCGCTTCATCCTGGCGACCCTGTGCGCGCTGGTGCTCGCCGGCATCGTTCATATCGTCACGGTTCGGGCGATTCCCTATTTCGCGGAAGAGGATGCCTTCTCTCTCGCCCGCAAGAGCGAGAGCCTCGACCATCCCCTGCGCATCCACTCGCTGGCCGTCGCCGGGACCCCCGCGCCGGCGCAGGGCTGGCTGCCGGTGCCCGACCCGGCGGTGGCGGTCGGGGTCTGCGCCTACGATCTCGACGACGGCCCGATGCGCGTCTCGGCGCGCGTCTCCTCGCTGAACCTGTCGATCGCCGTACATGGCCGGAAAGGCGCGTTCTACGCCGTGACCGATCAGGCGGCGGTACGCGGCTCCCTCGACCTCGTGATCATGACACGCGCGCAGCTCGACGAGGCACTGGCCTCGGCGGACGAGAACGAGGTCAACCGCGACGTCCGCATCGTCGCGCCCGAGCGGGAGGGCTTCGCGGTGGTGCGGGTGATCGCCGGCCTGCCGAGCCAGAACGCCATGGCCAACGAGGCGGTCGACGCCGTGTCGTGCTCGATCGACGCGCCGGACGAGCCCACCGACGCGAACGGCAAGCCCGACGGCTGAGCCTCAATCCCTCGGTCTCGGCAGCGGCTTGCTGACGAAACGCGATCCGGCGAGCACGAAGCGCCAGGGCGTCTCGACGCCGCGGCTGATGCCGATGCGCGTGCCGGCCGCGACGTTCACCGGGGCAGCCGGCTCACGCCAAGCGAAGGGCGGCCGATCCAGCGGTAATCCGTCCTGCACCAAGTTGATGGCGAGCGCCTGAGACAGACGGCCCGGCCCGGCGCAGAGCAGCCGAGGTTCGCTCAGGCCCCTGCGTGCGCGCATCGCGTCCAGGCCATCGGTCGGTTCGAGGGCGCGCAGCAGTACGGCGCTGGCCGGTTCGCAGACCAGATTCAGGCACCAGTGCAGGCCATAGGAGCGGTAGACGTAGGCATGGCCGGGCGGGCCGAACATGCTGGCGTTGCGCCGGGTCGGACCCGCGAAACTGTGCGAGGCCGGGTCTTCGCGATCGTAGGCCTCGGTCTCGACGACGATGCCGCCAACGCCCGCGACGAGAAGCGTGTGCCCGATCAGATCTGCCGCGACCACAGCGGCTGGACGGGCGAAAAAGGCCGGATCCACGCTGCCGGTCAGAACAGCTCGCCGGGTCGCGGTGCGGCGCTCTCCAGCGCGACTTCTTTGCGGATGCGGGCGACGCGCTCGGGGCCGAGTTCGAGCGCGAACCTCAGGGCCTCGGCGACAAACGCCTCCGTGGGGAGACCGGCCCGCTCGGCCGCCTGGGCGACCGCATCGGCGAGGCCGGCGTCGACCTTCATCGAAACGGTGGCCGCCGCCGGCACGGCCGAGGGCTTCTCGACCGACGCTTCCTCCACCGCCGGGAGGCCGAGGGCCACGCGCCGTCCCGCGGCGGCGAGCCGGTCTGCGCGCTCATTGCCAGCCTCGCCGGAATGGCCGCGCACCCAGGTCCAGCGCACGTCGCGGCTGCGGGCGAGCGCGTCGAGGCGCTCCATCAGGTCGACGTTCTTCACCGGGCCGTTCGCGGTGCGCCAGCCGCGCCGCTTCCAGCCCGGTATCCACTCGGTCACGGATTTGACGACGTACTGGCTGTCGCAGCGCATCTCGATCGCCGTCCCTTCCGGGAAATATTCGAGCGCACTGATCGCGGCGGTCAGTTCCATGCGGTTGTTGGTGGTGACGAGCTCACCGCCATGCAGTTCCACCGGCGCATCGGGGATCTGGATGACGACACCCCAGCCACCGGGACCGGGATTGGGATCGCAGCCGCCATCGGCATAGACGATGGTTCGCATCTCGGGACTCGTGGAATCGGGGGGGACCAGCCGGCGGACGGTTTCAGTACTTTGCGACCACCGTCGGGGCCAGCCTGGCCACCGGTGCAGCGGTCTGGACGAGGCCACAGCGTGCCTCGGCCTCCGCTGGCAGCAGTCCGGCGAGGATCACGCGGCGCTCGTCGAGGAAGGTCACGGCGCGCTCGGCGCCGACCGCCTCGCGTCCCGGCATCTCGACGATGAAATGCTCGAGCGCGTAGCGATAGCGGGCGACGCGAAGCCCGGTTTCAAGGCGGACCCAGGCGATCAGGCAACGGTTCTCCGCCACCCGCATGGCCGCGTCGCGCACGTCGTCGTCGTTGAGGCTCTTCGTGAAGGGCAGGCTGCGCAGTCGCAGCTTGTCGGCCTCGATCACCCGCGCGGCGGATGCGGCGAAGGGCGGGATCAGGCGGCCATCCGCGGTGGCGTCCTCGGAGAGACGGCCGTAGCGCGAGGACGGCGAACGGAACGCGCCTGCGATCAGCTCGTCGTGATAGCCCTCGATATCGTTTTCCCGCCAGCTCGGCGGCAGCACGCGCGCGCGCGTCAAATTCGCGATCGCGTCGAGGAAGGCGGCACGTCCCTGCGCCGGCATCAGGAAGCGCCACGCTCGGTCGCGGAGCAAGTGCTCGTCATCGGTGAGCGGAAAGGACGAGGAGGGCTCGTCGCGGATGCCTGCCGCGATGGAGCCGGTGGTATCGATCAGGGAATTCCAGGCGCTCGGCGCCGGCCTTCCGAAATCGCCCTCCTGGGCGCAGCCGCCGATCAGACAGAGGCCGGCGATCGACAGGAGCCGCGGGAGACCAGGTTTGAACCCCGGTGTCACGAGCGCTTGCGCTGCCGGACCGGCCGCTCCTCCTGCACCTCCGGCATCCGCTCGTAACGGACGCCCGTGAAGAGCAGGATCTGGCCCATGGGTTCGGTATCGGACGCGTCGCGCCGGAAACGGCGCGTGCCGGACGAGGTGAGCGCGATCACCGTCGCCGACGGCCGATGCTCCGCCTCGCGGCTTTTCGACAAGGTGTTGCGGGAGTTCATGCGGATGATCCCGTGCGGTTCCGTGCGGCTGTCGTTCCGGTCACCCGTCGGGGGTGCGTGTATCGGTACGAGGTCACCGGACGAAGGATCCGCCCGGCTTGGCGCTGGGCAAGATCAGCACGGCATCGTTAACGGAGGGTTTCCAAGCCGAAATCGCATCCGTCCCGACGCAACTCTGCAACAGCGGCAGACGCCGGCTTCGGAAGGCACTGGCGCCTGCCGAGATCGGCTGCGCGACGTCCTGAAACGGCACGGCCATGCCGTTCGGCCCGCCTCTTGCATTATAGGTTTTGCCCAAGGCGGGCGTTTCCTCCCTTCGACTTCGGCCCCGCTCACCCCAGAGCGGGGCCTCTTCGTATCTGCGGAGGCGTCCCCCCTGTGTTGCCCGTAAGCGACCCATGCTGCCGATCGGGTGTCTCCGGCAATCCGACGCGCTTGCTTACGTCGGGCGGCGCCCGATATGCCGTCTCGAAACGCCATGAGCGCAAGCGCATGAGGACATCAGGATGAATTCGGATTCGGCACGATTCGGGAGGCCGACGAAGGGCCTGTCGACGGTACTGACGATTGCGCCGCTCGCCCTGCTCCTCGCCGCCACTGGCCCTGCCCTCGCGCAGCGCGACGATCCCGGCCTTCAGCTCAACTGCGCCAACGACTTCTTCCGCCTATGCGCTGGCGTCGATCCGAACGGCTCCGAGGCCGACGACTGCATGAATCGCAACCGCCCCCGGCTCTCGCCCGAGTGCAAGGCGGCGATCGGCGATTATGATCGCAAGTCCTCCAGCAAGGCTGGCAGGCGCTAGACCTCACCAACGGCCGGAGGGGGCCACCTCCCACCAACATCGAGGATATCCATGGCCCTCACCGTCGCGGTCCAGATGGACCCGATCCAGGCGATCCGCATCGCCGGAGACACGACCTTCGCACTGATGCTCGAGGCTCAGGCGCGGGGGCATCGCCTGCTTTACTACACGCCCGACCGGCTCTCGATGCAGGGTCGGCGCGTCGTCGCTCGCGTCGAGCCGGTGACGGTGCAGGACGTCGAGGGCGCGCATGCCGTGCTCGGCTCGATCGAACGGGTCGAGCTGACGCAGACGGACGTGGTGCTGATGCGCCAGGATCCGCCCTTCGACATGGCCTATATCACGGCGACGCACATGCTGGAGGCGATTACCGGCGAGACGCTGGTGGTCAACAACCCGGCCGAGGTGCGCAACGCGCCCGAAAAACTGTTCGTCCTCGATTTCCCCGAGCTGATGCCGCCGACCCTGATCTCGCGCGACAGGGCAGAGATCGAGGCCTTCCGCAAGGAGCACGGCACCATCGCGATGAAGCCGCTTCACGGGCATGGCGGCGCCGCGGTGTTCCGGGTGACGGAGGACGATCCGAACTTCGGCTCGATGTTCGATCTCTTCTCTGTGACCTTCCGCGAGCAATGGGTGGTTCAGCGCTTCCTCGACAAGGTCTCCGAGGGCGACAAGCGCATCATCCTGGTCGACGGCGAGCCGATGGGTGCGATCAATCGCGTGCCGGCCAAGGGCGACATTCGGTCCAACATGGTGCGCGGCGGAGCGGCCGGCGCCTCAGACCTCACCGATCGCGAGCGCGAGATCTGCGCAACGATCGGTCCGGAGCTGAAGCGCCGCGGCCTGATCCTCGTCGGCATCGACGTGATCGACGGGCATCTGACCGAGATCAACGTGACCTCGCCGACGGGCATCCGCGCCATCAAGCGACTTGGTGGGCCGGACCTCGCGGTGTCGGTCTGGGATGCGATCGAGGGACGTCTCGGCCGCAGCTAACCGCTGTCAGTGGCCGCCGACCCCCACTGTCGCAAGGCGCTTCAGCCGGAGCTCTTCGAGATCGAGCTCGCTTTCGAGTGACCGCAGGACCGAGACGTGGATCTGGTTCTCGCGATGGAGCTTGATCAGCGCATCGCGTCCCGCGCGATGCGCCAGGAGCGCCGCCTCGAAATGCGCGTCGCGGTCGGCCAATCGGCCGATCCCCGCGTCGCGGGTCCAGGTCACGGCGCGGACGCGCTTGCGGTACTCCTCGGTGAGTTTCGGATGCAGCAGCTCGTCGGAGCCTGCGACTCGGGTCGCTTCGAGCGCATCGAGCCCGGCCTGGGCCACAACGACGCGTGCGCCGACGAGATCGAGCGGCTCTGCGGCCGCGCCGCTCGCGGCTTCGAGCTTGAGCAGCTTGATCAGCGGCCCGAGCGTCAGCCCCTGAACCAGCACCGTGAACAGGATGACCGCGAAGGACGCGAGCAGCACCGCGTCGCGACCCGGAAATTCCAACGGCAGCGCCAGGGCCGCCGCCAGGCTGACGACGCCGCGCATGCCGGCCCAGCCCACGATGATCGGCATTGCGAGCGGCGGCGAGGGATCGCGTTCGCGCAGGGACCGCGAAAGCCAGCGCGGCAGATAGGTCGCCGGAAACACCCAGACGAAGCGCGAGATCACGACCACGGCCGAGACCGCGAGCGCCAGGGGCAGCGCCTCCCGGAACACCTCGCCCTCACTCATCCGCTCCAGCACGCCGCGTAGCGCCAGGCCTATGAGCACGAAAACGAGTGCTTCCAGGACGTAGACCACGAAGCCCCAGACGGCGACCGCCTGCATGCGGACCTGCGCGCCGAGCAGCTCATGCTCGCGCGAGCCCATCATCAATCCGCAGGCGACCACGGCGAGCACGCCCGAGGCGTGCACCCGCTCGGCCAGGATGTAGCTCGCCCAGGCGACGAGGAAGGTCAGCACGATCAGGATCAGGCCGTCCGTGATGCGTCGGAACAACCAGTTCATGACGAGACCGATCAGCACACCGATGCCGATCCCGCCGACGGCCAGCCAGAGGAAGCTGGCACCGGCCTCGACCGCGCTGAAGGCGCCGGTCAGCGCGGCTGCGACCGCGAAGCGGTAGAGCACGAGACCCGAGGCATCGTTCACGAGGCTCTCGCCTTCGAGGATCGTGGTGAGCCTGCGGGGCAGCGTCAGATGTTCGAGCACGGCCTTGGCGGCGACCGCATCGGGCGGCGAGACGATCGCGCCGAGCGCAAAACAGGCTCCCCAGGGCAGCGACGGCATCACGAGATGCGCGACGACGCCGACCGCGAAAGTGGTGAAGGCCACGGCCCCCACCGAGAGCATCAGGATCGGCCGGAGCTCGGCCTTGAAGTCCCGCCACACCGTGAACCAGGCCGAGGATTGCAGGAGCGGCGGCAGGAACAGGACCATGATCAGGTCCGGGTCGAGCTGGACGGCCGGAAGATGCGGAACGAGCGCCAGCGCCATCCCGCCGATCACCAGCGCCACGGCCGGGGGCAGCCGGAGCCGCGCGGCGGCGAGCGACAGCACCACCGCCAGACCGACGAGGACGAGCACGAGTTCGAGAAGCGCGACGGGGGTCATTGAGACGAGTCTTCCGCTGGCCCCGAGAAGCCGACACCACGCAAAAGCCTACCTAGAATTGCTACGTCAACCGGCCAAGCTCAGGTTTCCGCCCGAGGCGTCGCGCTCAATTCAGTCCAGTCGAACTCTTCCTCCAGGACGAAGAAGGCGTCGTCGCCGATCTCGCCGGCCCGGCGCAGGGCGAGGATGCGCTCGCGGGCGGCCTGGATCGCCCGGCGGCGGGCATCGTCGGCCGGCAGGTTTTCGGGCGCCAGCCCCTCCTCGTGCTCCTCCGCCTCCTCGACGACCAGCCGAAACTCCCGGCGCAGCGCCTCGGCGATCTCGGACTCGTCGCCCTCCAGGCTGCGGATCGCCGCGCCGTAGGCCTCCGCACGGCCCCAGCCGATCTCGTGCCCGACGGGATCGGTGTCCTCGAGCTTCAGCCAGGCCAGCAGCGGGCGCAGGGTCAGCCCCTGGATCACCAGCGTGCCGAGCACCACGGCGAAGGCGGTGAGCACGATCAGGTCGCGATAGGGAAAGCCGCCATTGGGGCCGCCCTCCGGCAGCGCCAGGGCGCCGGCGATGGTGACGAGGCCGCGCATCCCCGCCCAGGACACCGCGAAGCCGGCGCCCGGCCCGAGATCCGGGGGCTCGCGCCCGCCGGCCGCGATGCCCTTGCGGAAGGCGTTTCCGAGATCGAGCACGGAGTCTTTCGGAGCGCGCGCCTTCGCCGAGAAGCCGATCCGCCGGATACCGCTCGCCGGCAGCACCCAGGCGATCCTTACCAGGATCACCGTGAGCAACACGGAGCCGGCGACGAGGGCGTAGGGGAGATGCTCGGTGGCGTGGAGCCGTTCGAGGATCGGGCCGATCTGGTTGCCGATCAGCACGAAGGCCAGCACGTTCAGGACGAAGATCGCCGTATCCCAGACCGCATAGGACAGGATGCGCGGGCGCGGCGCCGTCTGTTCTGGGGTGTAACGCGCCACCGTGACCGCGAAGCTGACGACCGTGAGCACGCCCGACAGCTCCACGGCCTCGGCGGCGATCCACACGCCGAAGGCGGCGGCGAATTGCAGGACGATGCTGCTCGCCGGGTCGCGCACCCAGCGCATCGCAAAGAGGTAGACCCGGCCGACGAGGGGCCCGGCGATCAGGCTGCCGATCACCCCGATCAGAAAGGCCGGCGCGACCTCGGACAGGCTGAACTGGCCGGTGACCGCTGCGGCGACGCCGAGCCGGTAGATCAACAGGGAGGCCGCATCGTTGAGCAGGCTCTCGCCGCGCAGGATGGTGGTGAGTCGGTGCGGCAGCGGAACATGTGCGAGCACCGAGAGCGCCGCCACGGCATCCGGGGGCGCCACGATCGCGCCGAGCACGATCGCCGCCGAGAGCGGCATGCCGGGCACTAGCAGCTTGGCCACGATCGCCACCGCCGCCGTGGTCACCGCCACCGCGCCGACGGCGAGGCCGGCGACCGGCCGCCAGTTGATGCGCATGTCGCGCAGCGAGGTCGCGTAGCCCGCATCGACCAGGACGGGCGCCAGGAACAGAGCCAGCGCCAGATCGGGATCGAGCCGCAGGTTTGGGAAGCCCGGCACCAGGGCGAGCACGACCCCGCCGAGGGCGAGGAAGGCCGGATACGGCGCGCCGATGCGCCGCGCCAACCCCGCCAGCAGCACGGCCCCGACCAGAACCGCGACGATCCACTCGAACACGAACATGTCGAACGGCAGATAGAGCGATGCAGGCCGGTCGGGAGACGATTCCCAATGTCGCAGAAAGCTGCCGGGCCGGCTCGGCCGCTACTTGGCCGGCGCGGCCTCCGGAGCCTTGGCCGGCGGAGGAGCCGGCGGTGTCTCGCCTGCTGCCACTGGCTGGAGCACGTTCTTGGCGATGTTGCCCTCCGGGCCGTACTCGCCGGCCACGGCGATGCAGGACTGCTCGCGATGCAGCGCCATATCGTTCGACATCATCGTGAACATGCCCTGGATATGCGACCCGAACGCGCCGCGCGGCCCGACATCCTCCGCCTTGACGTTCATCTTGGCCAGGAGCGCATCGAATTCGGGCACGCCGATCCGGTAACCGCAGACGTTCGAGGCGGCGTAGACATAGGCGGCGAGCGTCAGGGCTTGCGGGGCCGGCGCATTCCGAATGGGCTTCGGGGGCGCCGCATCCTCTGCCGCGGCGGGAAGCGTGGCTTCCGCAAGCAGACCGGCAATCAGGAGAATTCGAAACATCATCGTGGGCGTTCCTCGGATCGGGCGGCTTCTTATGAGCCGCTCACAATGCGTCGGACATAGCCCGTGCGCTCACGCTCCTCCAAGGGACAAGAGCGCGCAGATCGAACCTCGGTGGATGGGCGAGACCTACTTCACCCGCGTCCAGGTCTGGCTCTTGCAGAGCACGCGCAGCACGCAGCCCGAAACCGCCAGGTGATCCGCGCCCTTCGGAGTCATCGAGCCCGAATAAGTCTTGCCGTCATTGGGATTGTAGAGCGTGCCCTCGAAGCCATCCGCGGTCGGGGACGTGGTCGAGAGGATCTGAACGCCGACGAGCTTGCGGGTCTTGAGCGCCGGATCGGGATTGTTGACGTCGAGGCCCGAGCCAGTGGTGCTGGCGAGGATCCCACAATAGCCGCTCCCGCAGCGTGCCACCCGCACCTTCGATCCACTCTCCGTGAGCCAGGTGCCGCTCGGATCGCCGCCCGGCTGAGCGGATGCGGACTGGCAGGCGAGCATCGCCAGCACGACGAGAGCACATGAGCGAAGGACGCGGCTGGCGATCATGATTCCTCCTCGGGCGCATCTCGCGTGCAGCCTCATGGAGTATCGGTAGCCTGCAGCAACGGAAGCGTGCAAGCCGCTCTTCACCCGACGGCGCCGCAGAGCCCGGCGTTCGCCGCTCAGCGCTCGCCGCGCGCCAGCACCGCGCCGGTATAGGTCTCGGCCACTTCGCAGAACGGCACGCCGGCCGCCGTCGAGAGGACCGCTTCGACGTAGAACAGCTTCTTCTCCGGCCCCGGCATTTCGAGATCGGTCGGCGTCCAGAGCGTCTTCAGCGAGAGGTTGCGCCGGCTCGGTGCGAGCGGGTGGACAACGCGGCCGAACGGCGTCTGCGTGGTGTCGAGCACCTGGTTCATCTCCGGCGTCAGGCGGCCCGGCACGTACCAGTTGTCGGCTTCCGACAGGACATGCTCGCCGCAGGTCAGCCGCACGCGCCGGTAGCGGATGGGCTCGTCGGGACCAATCGCCAACCTTTCGCGCTGAATGCCTGAGAGCGGCTTGTCCGGTCCCGGAACCCGGACGGCCGTTAGATGCGGGTCGATCGCGAGTCCGCGCTCGGCGCACCAGGCCTCCAGGACGGCGGTCGCGCTATGGGCGGCGAGCAGGCGGGCACTCAGGGTCTCGATCAAGCGCTCGGTCCCGGCCCTCGCATCGGATGGACGGATCGCAGCCGGCTCCTCGGCGAGGGCGGCCGGCGCGACCGCGGCTCCGCCGACCGAGGCCGCGAGAGCCAGCACCGCGATCCGCTTGCCCCGCTCGGCTCTCATCGTCCCGTCGGCATCCGCATCCATTGCGCGCCGCAATACGGCCTCCCGCCCGATACGTCCATCGGCGACGAAGACGCGGTCCTGCTCATCGAACGAGCAATCACATTCACGCAGCCTTGCAGAACACTTGAGGAACGTCTACCGTGTTCGTGGTTTGTTTCTGCGGTCTCTCGCCCGGCGATCGCTCTCTCTCCCAGGTGGCTCGCATGTTGACGCGCAAGCAGCTTGAGCTGCTCCAGTTCATCCAGCAGAGATTGAGCGAGAGCGGGGTTCCCCCCTCCTTCGACGAGATGAAGGACGCGCTCGATCTGCGCTCGAAATCCGGCATTCACCGGCTGATCACCGCCCTGGAGGAACGCGGCTTCCTGCGCCGCCTGCCCAACCGGGCGCGGGCCATCGAGATCATCCGCATTCCCGAGGCCGTCGCCAGCCGTCCGCAGCCCGCGCTTCAGGCCGAGATCCGCCGGTTCACGCCGAGCGTGGTCGAGGGTGGCCGCGCCAAGGCCGCTCCGCCGAAGCCTGCGCAGACGCAGTACGCCAGCGAGGACGGTCGGTCGGTCATGGTACCGGTCATGGGCCGGATCGCCGCCGGTACGCCGATCTCGGCCATCCAGAACGAGAGCCATTCCGTCGCGATGTCGCCGGACTTCCTCGCCGGTGGCGAGCATTACGCGCTGGAAGTGCGTGGTGATTCGATGGTCGATGCGGGCATCCTGGACGGCGACCTCGTCGTCATCCGCAAGCAGGACACGGCCCAGACCGGCGACATCATCGTTGCGCTGATCGACGACGAGGAGGCGACCCTCAAACGCCTGCGCCGCCGCGGCTCCTCGATCGCGCTGGAAGCGGCGAACCCTGCCTACGAGACCCGAGTGCTCGGTCCCGACCGGGTGCAGATCCAGGGCAAGCTCGTCAGCCTCGTGCGACGTTACTGAAGCGGCTCGACGGGGGCGTCGTCGGCAGACGGTTCGGGCTCCTCGAACGGCTTCTTCGCCCAGGCGGCGAAGCCGGATGGCGGATCGACGGCGGCGGCGGCCGGCTTGTCCGGCGGCTTGACTTGGGAGGCCATTCGCCAGGGCGGTGGGGGCCCGGGTTTTCGAACCGTGGAGAGGACCGGCCCGGCGGGATCGAGCCGGATCGTCACCGCACCGTGCTCGGCAAGGAACTTTCTGTCGACGATCAGGGCAGATGCACAGCCCGGCGGAGCATCGCGGCGGCTGATCAGGATGTCGGCTCGGGCGCAGTCTTCGTGAAAGGCGCGCTTGTCCTTTGTCAGGGCGAGCGAGCGACCATCCACCGTGTGGATCGTGCAGCCGAGCCGGTCGCAATGCGCGCCCTCCCCTGCGGCCACTTGATCGGGACGCCGCCCGTCGCCATCCGCCTTGAGCCACTGCTCCAACACGAAATTCGGCGGCTTCCCCAGGACCGCGAGCCGGCCGTCGGCGCCGCGGACCGCGGCGCCCGCCCCCTCGCGATCGATGAAGACGTCGTAGCGCGTCGGTGCCGCGGCGAGCGCCAGCCCGCTCAGGGCCGGAAGCAGCGCCAGCCAGCGGAGGCGCGACACCGAGAGCGTCGCCACCAGCAGAGCACAGGCCAAGAGCGATAGCGCAGCCGGGCCGAAGGCGGGCACCACGAGGTTCGCCTGACCGAACCCGGCGATCCAGGTCGAGATCACCAGCATGCCCTTCACCGCCTGCCCCATCAGCCACCAGATCGGCTGATCGAGCGCGAAGGGATAAGCGAGGATGCCGACGACCGCCGATGGCATCACCACCAGCGAGACGAGCGGCAGGGTCAGCGCATTGCCGACGAGCCCGAAGGGCTGGACGGTCTGGAAATGGTACGTCGAGAACGGCGCCGTCGCGATCTGCGCGACGAGGGTCGTCGCCAACGTCCCGACCGCCGCGGTCATCACGAAGGACAGGCCACGCCCGATCCAGCCGCGCTTCTCGCCGGCGAACAGACGCGCGCTCAACAACGGCGAGCAAGCGATGAGCCCGGCGACGGCGCCGAAGGACATCTGAAAACTCGGGCCGAGCAGCGCCTCCGGCTCGCGGGCCAGCGCAATCATCGCGGCGAGCGCGAGGTTGCGCATGCTCAGCGCCGGGCGATCGACGAGGATCGCGCCGAGCATCACCAGGGTCATGATCCACGAGCGCTCTGCAGCGACGTCCCAGCCGGAGAACACGCAGTAGGCGGTGACGCCGACCATCGCTGCGCCTGCCGCAATCTTCTTGATCGGCCAGGTCAGCGCGAGGAGCGGCACGAGGGCCAGCAGCGCGCGCACCAGCCAGAACACCACTCCCGCGGCCAGCACCATGTGCAGACCGGAAATGGACACAACGTGATAGATCCCGGCCGCGCGCAGCACGTCGTTGGTCTGCGGCGAGATCAATCCGCGCTTTCCAGTGACCAGGGCGGCGGCGACCGCCCCGCCCTGCCCTCCCGTGGCGTCGGTGATGCGGCGGGTGAGCGCGTTGCGCGCGTCATCCACCGCGGCGGCGAGGCGCAGGCTCCAGGGCAGCCGCTCGGTGGAGGGGATCACGTCGATCCGGCCGGTCAGCGAGCCGACCGCGCCGATGCCGCGAAAATACGCGTCGCGAGCGAAGTCGTAGCCTCCGGGACGCGCGGCCTCGGGTGGGGGCAGCAGGCGGGCGCTGGCGCTGATCCGGTCGCCGGGCCGGATCGCCTGAGCCTTGCGGTACGACACGCGGACCCGCGTCGGCCGCGCGCCCTCCTCCAGGGAGCCGAGGGCGAGGACCTGCACGATCAGCCGCGCCCCCTGCTCTCGCTCGTCGAGCGCCTCAACGAGGCCCGTGAGCGGCGCGATCGTGGTGCGGGCGAGGATCGGGCTCGCCAGGCTGGCGACGCGATAGGCCGCGGCTGCGAAGCCGAGGAGGAAGGCGGCGATGCCAAGCGTCAGCGCGAGCGCCACCGGCCGGGCACGAAGGGCAGCCGTCGCGGCAAGGGCGAGCCCGGCACCCGCCAGCGGCGCGGCGAGGTTCGGCTGCCCCTGCGTTGCTGTGAGCTCGACGAGAATGCCGGCGCCGAAGGCCACTGCGAGCCACGGAAACAGCCGGCGCTGGCCGGCTTCGAAAGCAACGGCACCCGTGAAGCCGTCACGCAGCGCACCGAGGTCGAGCGAAGGCAGTCGGCCGGCGGCGCGGGCCGGGAGGCCACGTGTCGCCGCTGCCGAGCGCTCCCCCGCCATCGTTCGGTTCCATCGCGGCGCCGTGCGCAGGACCGCCTGACGTTTTCTTAACGCATCGGCTCGCCCGTGCTACAGGCCCCAACCGGATCGGGCTCCGGACCCCGCCGAACGGCGCGGTCGATCCACAGATCCTGCCGCTTCGCTCCCTCTCAGCAGTCAGCTTTCTCGATGCCGTCCAACGTCGTCACGCGTTTCGCGCCTTCGCCTACGGGCTACCTGCATATCGGCGGGGCGCGCACGGCCCTGTTCAATTGGCTCTATGCGCACCGCTTCGGCGGCCGGATGCTGCTGCGGATCGAGGACACCGATCGCGAGCGCTCCACGCAGGGCGCGATCGACGCGATCCTCGACGGCATGCGCTGGCTCGGCCTCGATTGGGACGGCGATCCGATCTTCCAGTTCTCCCGCGCCGAGCGCCATCGCGAAGCGGCAGAATCTTTGCTCGCCGCCGGCCATGCCTATCGCTGCTTCGCCAGCGCCGAAGAGCTCCAGCAGATGCGCGACCTGGCCCGCGCCGAGGGCCGCGCCCCGCGCTACGACGGCCGCTGGCGCGACCGCGACGCCTCCGAGGCGCCGGCCGGTGCCAAGTCCGTGATCCGCCTGCGTGCGCCGATCGAGGGCGAGACCACGGTCGAGGACGCGGTCCAGGGCCGTGTGACCTGGCAGAACAAGGATCTCGACGACCTCGTCCTGCTCCGCTCGGACGGCACGCCGACCTACATGCTCGCGGTCGTGGTCGACGATCACGACATGGGCGTCACCCAGATCATCCGTGGCGACGACCACCTCACCAACGCCGCCCGCCAGGCGCAGATCTACAAGGCGCTCGGCTGGGACGTGCCGGGAATGGCGCATATTCCCCTGATCCACGGGGCCGACGGCGCCAAGCTCTCGAAGCGCCACGGCGCGCTCGGCGTGGAGGCCTATCGCGACCTCGGCTACTTGCCGGCGGCGCTCCGCAACTACCTCGTCCGCCTCGGCTGGAGCCATGGCGACCAGGAGGTGTTTTCCACCGAGGAGATGGTGGCGGCCTTCGATCTCAAGGCAATCGGCCGCTCCCCGGCGCGGTTCGACTTCGCCAAGCTCGAGAACCTCAACGGCCGCTACATCCGCGAAAGCGGCGACGCGGAGCTCGCCGATGCCATCCAGCGCATCGTGCCAGAGCCGATGGCGCCGGAGCTTCGCGAAAAGCTGATCCTGTCGATGTCGGGGCTGAAGGAGCGCGCAAAGACGCTCGTCGAACTCATCGACAGCGCCTACTACCTCACCGCCGCGCGGCCGCTCGTCGTTGACGAGAAGGCGAAGGGGCTGCTCGGCGAGGAGGCCCGCGAGCGCCTGCGCCTCGTCGTTCCGGCTCTGGAGGCGCTCGTCGAGTGGACCGCGGGGAGCACCGAGGGCGAGATCCGCAAGTTCGCCGAAGCGCAGGGCCTGAAGCTCGGCCAGGTCGCGCAGCCCCTGCGTGCGGCGCTGACCGGCCGCACCACCTCGCCGCCGCTCTTCGACGTCATGGCCGTGCTCGGCCGAGATGAATCTCTGGCGCGCCTGCGCGACCAGATCGGGCAGTGACAATCTTCTCCGATCGTAAAGGTTTCGCACCGCAACAGACCAGCAGTACCGCCAGCCCCGTTGCTGGCCGCCGAGCGATCCGCTAACCGGGGTCTTCAGTGAGCAACTGCAGCATGGCTGCGGTTCCGCTTCTGTCTGGAACCGTCGCACCGTCGGCCTCCGGACCGGTGCTGCCCGTCGCGAGAAAGGGTCCGCGCGTCCATGAGCGTTTCCGCCAGCTCCATCACCGTCGACGGCAAGAACGTCGAACTCCCCGTCAAAACCGGCACGATCGGGCCGAGCGTCGTCGATATCGGCAAGCTCTACGGCCAGACCGGTGCCTTTACCTTCGATCCCGGATTTACCTCGACCGCCTCCTGCGAGTCGGCGATCACCTATATCGACGGTGACGAAGGAGTCCTTCTGTATCGCGGCTATCCGATCGAGCAGCTCGCCGAGCAGGGCGACTTCCTCGAGACCGCCTATCTGATGCTGTTCGGCGAGTTGCCGACCCCGGCCCAGAAGGCCGATTTCGACTACCGGGTCACGCGCCACACCATGGTGCACGACCAGATGAATCGCTTCTTCCAGGGCTTCCGCCGCGACGCGCACCCGATGGCGATCATGGTTGCCTGCGTCGGCGCGCTCTCGGCCTTCTATCACGACTCGACCGACATCTCGGACGAGAACCAGCGCATGATCGCGTCACTTCGCATGATCGCGAAGATGCCGACGCTGGCCGCGATGGCCTACAAGTACTCGATCGGCCAGCCCTTCGTGTATCCGAAGAACGACCTCGACTACACGTCGAACTTCCTGCGAATGTGCTTCGCGGTGCCGTGCGAGGAGTTCCAGGTCAACCCGACCTACGCTCGTGCGCTGGACAAGATCTTCATCCTGCACGCCGACCACGAGCAGAACGCCTCGACCTCGACGGTGCGTCTGGCCGGCTCCTCGGGCGCCAACCCCTTCGCCTGTATCGCGGCGGGCATCGCCTGCCTGTGGGGCCCGGCCCATGGCGGCGCCAACGAGGCGGCGCTGAAGATGCTGATGGAGATCGGCACGCCGGACAACGTCGCGAAATACGTCGCCAAGGCGAAGGACAAGAACGACCCCTTCCGCCTGATGGGCTTCGGCCACCGCGTCTACAAGAACTACGATCCTCGCGCACGCATCATGCAGAAGACCACGCATGAGGTGCTGAAGGAGCTGAACATCAAGGACGACCTGCTCGAGGTCGCCATCCAGCTCGAGAAGATCGCGCTCGAGGACGAGTACTTCATCGAGAAGAAGCTCTATCCGAACATCGACTTCTACTCGGGCATCACCCTGAAGGCGCTCGGCTTCCCAACCTCGATGTTCACGGTGCTGTTCGCTCTCGCCCGCACCACCGGCTGGATCGCCCAGTGGGCAGAGATGATCCAGGACCCCGCCCAGAAGATCGGCCGCCCCCGCCAGCTCTATGTCGGCCCGGCCCAGCGCGACTACGTGAATATCGGCCAGCGCGGCTGAGGCTGCGGACCCCAACGCGTCAGTCCGGGGCTCGCCAGAGGCGAGAACCCGGACTGACGGCGAGGGCGCATTGTCGAACCTGTGGACAGGCCCATTGGGCCGCATCGGTTGTGTCCAGCCCGCACTCATCACCCTGAACGAGCATGGCTACGCTTCGTTCTCGGAGGCGAGCGTCACGATGGGCACCAACCGGTCATCCGCGCGGATCGTGTTAGCTGCGTGCCTCGCCACCGTGTTGCTGCCGGCCGGCGGCTGCATGAAGGAGGCTACGGCGCCTGCCGCTGCTGCCGGCACCATGCGCGAACGCATCGCGGCCCTCGCCCTGCGACAGATCGATTTCGGTGCGATCTCGCTGATCCCGGTCCGCTTCGAGAAGAGCCGCATCGCCGGCCCGTTCGAGGATGGTGGTCGCAGCCTCTATTGCGTGACCAGCCACATGAAGGGCCGCAGCCTCGACAAGGCCGAGCGACCGAAGGCGGTGATCCGCGACGCGGGCGGCGTCCTGACGGTCCTCCGGGACGAAGACGAAGTCTGCGAAGGACACCGGACCGAGCCGTTCACGGAACTCGACTCCAAGGCGACGTGAGCGCCCGGAGCCAGGGACGATCGCACGGCGCCGACACGCGGCCACTCCCCCGCTCCTTCTCCCACCTAATCACCTCATCCTGAGGTGCGAAGCGCAGCGGAGCCTGAAAGAGGGCCCCAGGGATCGCAGTGGTATCTGGAGCCCTCCTTCGAGGCTCCGCTGCGCTGCGCACCTCAGGATGAGGGGTTTGATAGGGGGCAAGGATCAAGGCGGTGACGTCCATTGCCTGAGAGGCGAGAAGCGCTGCGTAATGCGCGCGTGTCGATGACAGGCGAGCCGGAGCAGGTGAAATGATCACGACCCGACATCACCTCCGCCTCGGCCAGGCGATCACCCTCCTCTGCGCGATCACGCTCGCCTCCGAGCGGGCCCTCGCCGCTCCCGAACCCTCACCCTCCGCCGAGGCCCTGCTACGCGCCTATCCCGATCATCTCAGCCGCATCGAGGGCAACGACCTCGTCTGGCGCGACGGCACGCGCATGCCGATCTCGGATGGGCGCAGCACCAAGGATTTCGACACGCTCCTCGACCATGCCGATATCGACGACATGCTGCTGATGCCCTATCGGCCCGGCCCGCCGAGCGGCGCTCCCGCGCTCAACGAGGATCCGGGCCGGGTCCGCTACGAGCCGTTCTTCTCGAAGATGTATGGCGATTGCCGCAAGGGCGGCGTCACCGCGCATCTGCGCGAGATCAAGTGGCTGCCGCAATGGGGCGGCGGCACCCTCAAGATCACCACCGTCAACGGCGTCGCTGACCGGCTCGAAGCAGTCGGCCGCGATCTGGCGAAGCTGCCGGAAAGCTTCAAGAAATACCTCGTGCCCGCCGCAGGCACCTTCAATTGCCGCCTGATCGCCGGGACCGAGCGGCGCAGCATGCACGCCTACGCCGCCGCAATCGACATCAATACCGGCTTCACGAATTACTGGCTTTGGGCGAAGGCCGGCGGGGGCACCATTCCCTACGTGAACCGCATCCCGTTCGAGATCGTGAAGATCTTCGAGGACCACGGCTTCGTCTGGGGCGGCAAGTGGTACCACTACGATACGATGCACTTCGAATACCGGCCGGAGCTCCTGGGCCGCCGGGGGGATTGAGCGCGCGGGACCGCCTGTCTGTCCGCCACCCAGACACCTCCCACCCAATCCCCTCATCCTGAGGTGCGCAGCGAAGCGAAGCCTCGAAGGAGCCCTCCAGCCAGCCGCGCGATCCCTGGAGCCCTCCTTCGAGGCTTCGCTCCGCTGCGCACCTCAGGATGAGGGTGCGGGTGGGGTCACGGAGACGGGCTCCCCTACCCAGCTGCCGGCCACGGCCCTACTTCCGCGCTCACGCCACCACAAAAACCCGGACACGCGCATGACCGACACGCCGAAGCTGATCCATTCCATGATCCGCATCCGCGACGAGGCGCGCTCGCTCGATTTCTACCGCAAGGCCTTCGGGCTCGAGATCGCCGACCGGCTCGACTTCGAAACCTTCACCCTGATCTACCTGTCGAACGCGGCCTCCGGCTTCGAGCTGGAGCTGACGGTCAACAAGAGCCAGAGCGAGGCCTACGACCTCGGCAACGGCTACGGCCACATCGCCTTCTCGGTCGCCGACCTCGACGCCACGCATGAGCGGATCAAGGCCGCTGGCCTGGCGCCGAAGGACATCAAGGAACTCGCCCATTCCAGCGGCGGCAAGGCCCGGTTCTTCTTCATCGAGGACCCGGACGGCTACAAGATCGAGGTGTTGCAGCGCGGGTGGCGGTTTTTGTAGCCACCCCCGTCATTCCGGGGCTCGCGAAGCGAGAACCCGGAACCCACCCGTGATGAGACGCCGCGGCCAGTCGCCGAGGCCAGTCGTGGATTCCGGTTTCCGCTGCGCGGCCCCGGAATGACGGTGGTGGTGTGAAGAGACGCGGGCATCGGCCCTAACTCACCTCCACCTGCACCACCCCCGGCACTGCCCTGAGCGCCCCAGCCACCTGCGGCCCGGCCTGATACTTCCCCTCCAGCTTCACCTCGACCTCGCGCTCGCCGTTGTCGAGGATGAGGATCAGCGAGACCTCGCCCTCGCCGCGCAGCGACAGCCGCTGTTTCACCGAGTGCAAGGCACGGTCGTCGCGTAAAAAGATGCGCATGCCCTTCTGGTGCTTGGAGACCGCCGCATCGAGGGGCTCGGCGGTGGTGATGCGGGCGCGGACGTCCTCGCCTTCGAGGTTGGCCTGGAGCGTCAGCACCAGCGGTTTTCCGGGCTCCAGGATGTCCCGGTACTGGATCAGCCCCTCCTGGAAGATGATCGCCTCGAAATGGCCGGTGCGGTCCGAGAGCGTGACGATGCCCATCTTGTTGCCGCTCTTGGTGCGGCGCTCGGCGCGGTCGAGCACCGAGGCGGCGACCTTGCCGAAGCCGCCGCCATTGGCGCGCACCGAAGCGCAGAAGTCCGACCAGCTCTGGACGCGCAGCTTCTGGAGGAGGTCGCTATACTCGTCGAGCGGGTGGCCCGAGAGGAAGAAGCCGATCGCGTCGTATTCGCGCTTGAGCGTGTCCGACATCGGCCAGAGTTCGTGGCTCGGGATGCGCAGCTCCACGCCGGTCGCCGCGACGCCGCCGAACATGTCCTCGATGCCGGTGCTCTCGGCCTCGGCGGCGCCCTGCGCCATCTTCATCATCGGCTCGACGGCGGCCCAGGCATGGGAGCGGTCCGGCTCGATGCAGTCGAGCGCGCCGGCGGCGATCAGCGCCTCCAGGGTGCGCTTGTTGACGTGGCGCGGATTCATGCGCCGGGCGAGGCAGGCGAGATCCTTGAACGGCGTGTCGCCCCGCGCCTCGACCAGGGATTCCACGGCCGCGCGGCCGACGCCCTTGATCGCGGCGAGCGCGTAATAGATCCGGCCCTCGCGTACCTCGAAGGTCACGCCGGACTCATTGATCGAAGGCGGCACCACGGTGATCTTGAGCCGCTGCGCGTCCTGCCGGAACTCGGCGAGCTTATCGGTGACGTCCATGTCGAGGTTCATCGCCGCGGCGAGGAACTCGACCGGGTGGTTCGCCTTGAGGTAGCCGGTCTGGTAGGTCAGCAGCGCGTAGGCCGCCGCGTGGCTCTTGTTGAAGCCGTAATCGGCGAACTTGGCCAAGAGGTCGAAGATCTCGTTGGCCTTGGCCTTGGTCAGCTCGCGCTCGATGCAGCCCTTCACGAAACGCTCGCGCTGGGCGTCCATCTCCGCGCGAATCTTCTTGCCCATGGCGCGGCGGAGCATGTCGGCCTCGCCGAGCGAATAGCCGGCGAGCACCTTGGCGATCTCCATCACCTGCTCTTGGTAGACGATGATGCCGAAGGTCTCCTTCAGCACCGGTGCGATCTTTTCGTGTGGGTACCAGGCCTTCTCGTTGCCGGCATCGCGCCCGAGCTTGCGCTCGCAATAGACCGGGATATTGGCCATCGGGCCCGGCCGGTAGAGGGCGACGAGGGCGATGATGTCCTCGAACCGGTCGGCCTGCATCTCGACCAGCGCCTTGCGCATGCCGGCGGATTCCACCTGGAACACGCCGACCGTCTCGCCCCGGCCCATCGGCACGTAGGTGCCGGGATCGTCGAGCGGCAGGGAGGCGAGGTCGATATGGATGTCGCGCTGCTTGAGCAGATCGGTGCAGCAGCGCAGCATCGTCAGGGTCTTCAGGCCCAAAAAGTCGAACTTCACGAGGCCGGCGGCCTCGACCCATTTCATGTTGAACTGGGTGACCCGCATGCCGGTCTTCGGGTCTCGATAGAGCGGGACGAGCTGCTCCAGCGGCCGGTCGCCGATCACCACGCCGGCGGCGTGGGTCGAGGCGTGACGGTGCAGGCCCTCGAGCTTCTTCGAGATCTCCATGAGGCGGCCGACGATCGGCTCCTCCTCGATCGCCTGCTGCAGCTTCGGCTCGCCCTCGATCGCCTGGGTCAGCGTCACCGGGTTGGCCGGGTTCTGCGGGACGAGCTTCGTGAGCTTGTCGACCTGGCCGTAGGGCATCTCCAGCACGCGGCCGACGTCGCGCAGCACGCCGCGCGCCTGGAGGGTACCGAAGGTGATGATCTGCGCGACCTGGGCCTCGCCGTAGCGCTCCTGCACGTAGTTGATCACGCGCTCGCGGCCGTCGACGCAGAAATCGATGTCGAAGTCCGGCATCGAGACGCGCTCGGGGTTGAGGAAGCGCTCGAAGAGCAGGCCAAACCGCAGCGGGTCGAGATCGGTGATGAGCAGCGACCAGGCCACGACCGAGCCGGCGCCCGAGCCGCGGCCCGGCCCGACCGGGATGTCGTGGTCCTTGGCCCACTTGATGAAGTCGGAGACGATCAGGAAGTAGCCCGGAAACTTCATCCGGGTGATGACGTCGAGCTCGAAGGCAAGGCGCGTGCGGTAGTCGTCCTCGGAGGAATCGGGCGCGGTGCCGTGCTGCTTCAGTCGCAGTTCGAGCCCGGCCTCGGCCTGCCGGCGCAGCTCGGTCGGCTCGTCGGCGGCGATCTCTTGGGGAGCGCCGTTCGTGGCGTCTGCCAGCACATCCGCCATCGGCGCCGTCTCGCCGGCCGCGACGCGGGAGAAGTTGGGTAGGATCGGCTTCTGCGTCCGCACCCGGACGGCGCAGCGCATGGCGATCTCGACGGTCGCCGTGAGCGCATCGGGCAAGTCCGCAAACAGCGCCTTCATGTCCTCGCGCGACAGGAAGGCGTGTTTCGGCGTCAACCGGCGGCGGCGCTCGTCCGAGACCAGACGCCCCTCGGCGATGGCGAGCAGCGCATCGTGTGCGTCGAAATCGCCGGATTTCGAGAAGAACGGCTCGTTGGCCGCGACCAATCCGAGGCCGTGCCGGTCGGCCAGCCCGATCAGCTCGCGCTCGATGGCGCGCTCGTCGCCGAGGCCGTGACGCTGTAGCTCTACATAGAGATTGTCCTCGCCGAAGGCCTCCTTGAGCAGGCCGAGCCGGCGCAGGGCGAGATCCGACTTACCGAGGCGCAGGGCGGAGTCGAGCGGGCCAGTGCCGCCGCCGGTCAATGCAATCAATCCGGCGCCGGACTCGCGCAGGGCCTCGGCCATGACGCGCGGCGGCTCGCCGAGCGGCACATCGAAATAAGCGCGGCTCGCCAGTCGCAGCAGGTTGCCATAGCCGGTCGCGTCCTGCGCGAGCAGGACGACGTTGCCCATGCCGGCGGTCGAGCCGCGCACCTTCGGGTCCGGCTCTTCGAAGCAGACCGTGAGCTGCATCCCCGCGATCGGCTGCAGCCCCGATCCGGCGGCCTTCTCCGAGAATTCGAGCGCGCCGAACAGATTGTTGGTGTCGGTGAGCGCGAGGGCCGGCTGCCGGTCGGCCACCGCCGCCATCACCAGATCTCCGACCTTCAGGGCACCTTCGAGGAGGGAATAGGAGGAATGGACATGGAGGTGGACGAAGCCGACCTCCTTCAACACGCGCGCCATGAGATGCCTTCGTTGCGGCCCGACACCATCGGCGAGTCTCCGGCCCGGGTCGAGGCTGGCGCGCATGACGGCGGCGATATCCACCGCGCGTGCCTCGCCCGCATCAGGTCTCGGCCGGGAGCGCGATCGCATTCCGCTGTGGATGGATCGCCGGTCGAGGCTGCTGGAAACCTTCGGTCAGTGGATCGGGGTCAAGGCTACGGCCCAGAGACCGATCGCTCCCGAGAAGAGGCCGAACGCCGTGAACTCGACCAGGCTGGTGAGAAGTGTGTTCCGGATCATGACTGCGCCTGCTCCCGTTTGATGGGGCAATCTTTGTTCTTGTTTTGTTCTGTGTAAAGCCTGTGGGCGACGCGATGTCAGGCTGTGGTTAACGGCAGCGGTGCCGATCGATCCGTGAGTGGTGATGATTTGGATGCCGATATCCGCCGACATCGCGGCGGTGCTCAACAACAAGGCAGTCTTCGCCTGGACGCTCCCACGCGGAATACAGGAATGCCTTTGCAAACACGTTCTCGGACAATGTCCAATCCCGCGATCGCCAAAGAAAAAGCGCCATCGCCGCGATGTGGCCAGCAGACTGGACTCCGCCGCCCGTTGACCTTACGATTTCAACAAATGTTAATCTTATGTTTCTTTTGCGCCGCTTTCCGTCTTTGGTTCGATCAATCGATCGCCTGCTGCTGACGTTGCGCATTGATCATCTCACGGCCAGCGCCAAATACTGGCAGGCTTCAAAGTTGCCAACTCATTCGGTTGCGTCGTGCAGCCATGCCATGAACCAGCCGTGTGAGGTCGACGTCTCGCCGAACGATGCCGCTGGGTCTGGACGCTTGGGAAACGGCCGTCACATGTTCGATATCGAGAACCGAAGCGCTCCGCCCATCGCGAAGTCCGACGTCTTGGCGACCCACAGGGTTGGCACCTGGCAATGGGACATCGTGGATGACCGCGTCACCTGTGATGTCACGAATGCAGGCTTGCTCGGGCTCACGCAGGAGGAAGCGAAGCGAGGCGTCCGGTTGGAACGGGTCATGCAGGCCGTGCATCCGGACGACCGCGAGCTCTTCAGGACGACTACCGCGCCGGCGCGGCAGGTAGCGGGAACGGTCGATCTCGTCATCCGCACCGCGCCGGCCCCTGGTGTCATCCGGCATGTGAACGTGCGAGGCCGGTACGAGCCGGATGAGTACGGTGTGATGGCTCGTGGCTATGGGCTCCTGATTGATCTGACGAGCGCGCCGTCCGTCGCGGCTGGAACGGCGCGAGCGGTTCCCTCGGCGTCAGACGATCCGGTGCAGCTTTCTGCCGGGCTCGGCCCGTCGGATGGTCGCCGGCAGCTGCACGTTCCGGCTTCGTACGCTGCTCGACATGGTCCTGCTTGAATACGGGCAGATCCACGGCCGCAACGACAGATAGCGTCGCGGCGCCTGCAGACTTACGGTCCGGTACGTCGCACGAGCGACAGAAAGCGTCCCTCATGGCAACCATCCTCAAACCCGCGAGAGCGGTCGATCAGGCTCTCGAATCCGCTCTCAACGCATGCGGCTTCGTCGGCACGTGGGAGACCGATCTCGAAACGAGCACGGTCTATCCGTCCGGAGCCTTCACCGCCCTGATCGGCGTGAACGAAGAGGCAGCGCGCGCAGGCATCTCCCTGAACACCTTCTTGGAAGGCGTTCATCCCAGCGACCGGGAGCGGGTCCATAAGGCCGTGAAGGTCGCGCACACCACTGCCGGGCGCTTCGAATCCGAATTCCGCATGATCGGCGGCACCAGTTCCTATCGGTGGGTGGCCGCCCGCGGACAAGTCGAGAAGGACGCGCAGGGTCGGGGCTTCCGATGCCTCGGCGTGGCGGTCGACGTCACGGATACGCGGGACGCCGAACGCCCTCGCGGCGAGGATGCCATCAAGATCGTCAATCACCTGATCGATGCGATGATGGCCGCGAGGACCT
Source organism: Methylobacterium brachythecii (assembly GCF_014196345.1). Classification (GTDB taxonomy): domain Bacteria; phylum Pseudomonadota; class Alphaproteobacteria; order Rhizobiales; family Beijerinckiaceae; genus Methylobacterium; species Methylobacterium brachythecii. The sequence goes on from NZ_JACIDN010000002.1 coordinate 307,573, forward strand.
CGATCGGCTCGCTCGGCACGCCGATCCTCAAGAACATGATCGACATGTTGCTCATCGAGTTGCAGCGCGAACTGCAGCACCGGACGCTGCCGGAGGGCAATCGCCGGCTCCAATAGTCACGACAGGCACCACGGAAACGCTGACGTTTGGGCGCAGACCCTCGCGCATTCGCCAATTCACCGGCGGAATATTTTATTCCTTATCAGCCCGAACTCCGATATTCTTAGCAAGCAGTCGGCAGTGTGTCGCCAACCGACGTGTATCGGCGCCGCATGCGATCGTCCCGACATGGTGCGGGAGGGTCGCCAGCATTCGCGAAGACACGATCGACGGCCCCGGCCGTGGCAAGCGTAGCGATCGTTCTCCACGCGCGCATTTCGGGGGACGGTCGTCCGACTGCTCACGATATAGGCAGCGTAGCCGCTAGCGTTTCGGTTGCACAAGATTGAATTTCAGGCAATTGCGATCGCCCGTTGTGTAGGAGTTCCGAATGACCGGTGGGAACGGCAAGACCTCACTCGATCGGATCGTGCGCTCGGACTGGGCGCGCGGTGAACGCGATGGCCTGAGCATCGGGCCGATCGCTGCGAATGACGGCGACATGGCCTTCTCGCAGGACGCGCGGATGACCCACGAACTCGTCTCGCTGTTCCTGTCTATCGAGGATCAGGACGCGCGCGCTCGGTGTCTGGCCTTCGTGCGCGAACAGGCCGAAGGCGGCCTGGAGTGACCCCGGTCGTCGGTTAGCCGACGGATTCTTTCGCTGAGGCGCACAAGAGGCCGGGCGCGCCCGCCGTCAGTCCATCTGCTCGATCAGACCGTCCCGAATCGTTACCCGGCGGTCCATGCGCGAGGCGAGATCCATGTTGTGGGTCGCGATCAGCGCGGCGAGGCCCGAGGCCCGCACCAGCGATAACAGAATTCCAAAAACGTGACCGGCAGTATGCGGGTCGAGGTTTCCGGTCGGCTCGTCGGCCAGCAGCAGGCGCGGTCCGTTGGCCACTGCGCGGGCGATGGCGACGCGTTGCTGCTCGCCGCCCGAGAGCTCAGCCGGACGGTGGGTCATGCGTTCGCCGAGGCCGAGGAAGCTGAGGAGTTCGGCCGCGCGCGCCCGCGCCTCGCCGCGCCCGAGACCGCGGATGAGCTGGGGCATCACCACGTTCTCCTGCGCCGAGAACTCGGGCAGTAGGTGGTGGAACTGGTAGACGAAGCCCATCTCCTCGCGCCGGATGCGCGTGCGCTCCGCATCCGACATCGCCGAGGTCGGGCGGCCGCCGATGAAGACTTCGCCGCCATCCGGCCGCTCGAGCAACCCGGCAACGTGTAGCAGCGTCGACTTGCCGGTGCCCGACGGCGCCACGAGAGCGACCAGCTCTCCAGGCCAGATCGCTAGGTCGGCACCCCGGAGAATCTCGAGCGCGCCCTTGGCCTGCGTGTAGCGGCGCTCGACGCGCGCGAAGAACAGTGCTGGCACCGGCTGCGTGCCGGCTGCCCCTTCGGTGGCCATCGTCGTTGGTCCGTGTTCAGCCATACCGCAGCGCCTGCACCGGATCGAGCCGCGCGGCGCGCCAGGAAGGATAGAGGGTCGCCGCCAACGCCAGCGCGATCGAGGTCAGCACGATCGTCGTCACCTCGCCGGTGTTCATCTCGGCCGGGATCTCGGCGAGGAAGCGCACCGTCGGGTCCCAGGCGCTCGGAAACAGCGTGCGCTGGATTGGCTTGATGTTCAGCGTGAAGACCACGCCGAGCACCAGCCCCGCCAGACTACCGACGATGCCGATCAGCGCGCCGTTCAGCAGGAACACCCGCATGATCGTGCCGGGCGTCGCGCCCATGGTGCGCAGGATGGCAATGTCGCTCGACTTGTCTTTCACCAAGAGGATCAGGCCGGAGACGATGTTCAGCGTCGCCACGATGACGATGAGGTTGAGGATCAGGAACATCACGTTCCGCTCGACCTCGAGCGCGCCGAAGAAGGTCTTGTTGCGTTGGCGCCAGTCGGTGAGCAGGACAGGCCGCTCGGCCGCCATCTCCAAGTCGCCACGCAGTTCCCCGACGGAATCCGCGTTGTCGAGATAGATCTCGATATGGCTGACGTCGCCCTCGCGGTTGAAGAAGGCTTGGGATTCGGTCAGCGGCATGAAGACGAAGGTCTGGTCAAACTCGGTCATGCCGATCTCGAACACCGCCTTCACCGTGTACGTCTTCTGGCGCGGCGCCGTACCGAACGGCGTGGTCGCGCCTTTCGGGGTCGAGAGGGTGATCTGATCGCCCGATTGCAGGCCGAGGCTGTCGGCGAGGCGTGCGCCGATGGCGACGCCGGTGCCGTCGTCGAAGCCTTGCAGCGTGCCGCTCTTCAGGCTCTTCGAGACGGTGGCGATCTTATCGAGGTCCACTGCGCGCACGCCGCGTACCAGCACCCCGCTGCCGCCATAGGGCGACGAGGCGAAGGCCTGCCCCTCAACGAGCGGAATGGCGGAGCGCACGCCGGCGACCTTCTCCAAGCGGTCGGCGAGGTCGCCGTAGTCGGTGAGCGCACGATCGATCGGCGTGACGAAGACGTGGCCGTTGAGCCCGACGATCTTCGAGAGCAGCTCCGAGCGGAAACCGTTCATCACCGAGAGCACGATGATGAGGTTGGCGACGCCGAGCGCGATGCCGATCACCGAGAACAGGGCCACGACGGAGACACCGCCGCCGCGGCGGCGCGCGCGCAGGTAGCGCAATGCGATCATCCACTCGAAGCCGGAGAACGGCAGCGTGGCGCCGGACCGCAACCCGCCCGCGAAGCGCTTGGCCCGGTCGGCGAGGCCTGTCACCCCTCCCATCGTCAATCCCGCCACGTGATGATCCGCCTCACACCGGCACTCCTAAGGCCGTCCGCACGCGCTCGTCGACGATCTGCGACACGATCCAGGACAGGCAAAACCCTGCAAGATTAAGGCGCGTACTCAAATCGCTCGTATCTGAGTCACGAAACACACCCTTCTTCCCGGACACCTGCAGCGAAGCGGAAGGTGATCCGGGACCCAAGGATGGACGTGCCGCGCAGCGGCTCTGAATCTCAGACCATCGGCCACCAGACTGACCGCTGCAGTGCGCCCGGGAAGGGGCCGGCACCGTCGCAGAAAGTGTCAGAGCCGCTTAAGCCGCGAGACCAGGTCGACCGGTGCGATCAGCTCGCGCTCGCCGCTGGCGCGGCGTTTAAGCTCGACCTTGCCGTCGGCGAGGCCCTTCGGCCCGACGATCACCTGCCAGGGCAGGCCAATCAGATCGGCGGTGGCGAACTTCGCTCCGGGGCGATCGTCGCGGTCGTCGTAGAGCACGCTAAGTCCGGCGCCCTGGAGATTGCTCTCGATCTCGGCGCAGGCGGCATCGACCGCGGCATCGCCGACCTTGAGGTTGATCAGGGCGACGTCGAAGGGCGCGACGGAATCCGGCCAGATGATGCCGGCCTCGTCGTGGCTGGCCTCGATGATCGCGGGCACCAGCCGGCTCGGGCCGATGCCGTAGGAGCCCATATGCACGGGCACCTCCTTGCCGTCCGGGCCGGTGACGACGGCCTTCATCGGCTCGGAATACTTGGTGCCGAAATAGAAGATGTGCCCGACCTCGATGCCGCGGGCCGACATGCGCGCCTCCTCCGGCACCTCGGCGAAGACCGCCTCGTCGTGCATCTCGTCGGTGGCCGCGTAATGCGAGGTCCAGGAATCCACCGTGCCCTGCAGACCGGCAATGTCGTCGAAATCGACGTTTACCGCCGGGATCTCGAAATCGAGATAGGCGCGGTCGCAGAACACCTCGCTCTCGCCGGTCTGGGCGAGGATGATGAATTCGTGGCTGAGATCGCCACCGATTGGACCGGTATCGGCGCGCATCGGGATGGCGCGCAGGCCCATCGCGGCGAAGGTGCGCAGGTAGGCGACGAACATCTTGTTGTAGGCGTGCCGGGCGCCGGCCTGATCGAGATCGAAGGAATAGGCGTCCTTCATCAGGAATTCGCGCGAGCGCATGGTGCCGAAACGCGGACGCACCTCGTCGCGGAACTTCCAGGAAAGCTGGTAGAGGTTCTTGGGCAGGTCCTTGTAGGAGCGCGCGCTCGCCCGGAAGATCTCGGTGACGACTTCTTCCGCCGTGGGGCCGTACAGGATCTCGCGATCGTGCCGGTCCTTGATGCGCAGCATCTCCTTGCCATACGCCTCGTAGCGGCCGGATTCGCGCCAGAGATCGGCCGACTGGATCGTCGGCATCAGGATCTCGATGGCGCCGGAGCGGTTCTGTTCCTCGCGGATGATGGCGCAGACGCGCTCCAGCACGCGCAGGCCGAGCGGCAACCAGGCATAGATCCCGGCAGCCTCCTGGCGGATCAGGCCGGCCCGCAGCATCAACCTGTGGGAGACGATCTCGGCTTCCTTGGGTGTCTCGCGCAGCGTCGGCAGGAAGTAACGTGTCAGACGCATCGAAGGCCTATGCTGAGCGGGCGCGGCGCCGGGCGGACCCCGATACGCGCGAGCGCACACAACACATTGCACCCTGAAAAGACAAGCGTTCTCCGGTTTCGGACGGGGCGGACCCCCGAATGAAACCGCTTGGACGCGATCGATCCCGCGGGCCGGCCCTCATCGAGCCGGAGCAGACTGTCGCAGTTTGAGCAAAAAAACGCAGCATAACGCTCTACCCCCCGTGACAGATGGAAATGTTCTTCCTATAAGCACCGCCGTGATGGTCGCCGCCCTACTTGTGGCAGCGCACGGTCCGAGTCTCGGGAGGAACAAACAGCCGCCACGTCGCTAGAAGAACGTGAGAAAATATAGGCTGTAATACTTTATACTGCTCAAAAGCAAGGCTCAGTGCCTTGCTTTTTTATTTGGCGCATACGGCCGGCATCTTCCCGATCAGACTGCCAGCGCTTTTTCTCCGCCACGCTCGCCGGCCGTCTCGGCGCGGAGGTTGGCGAAGGCGTAGCCGGCAATGCAGAGATAGCAGGCGACCGGGGCGAACAAAGCCAGGCCGAGCCCGATATGGTCGGCCAGGAAGCCGGTCACCACCGGCACCACCGCGCCTCCGACGATCGCCACACAGACGATGCCCGCGCCCTGTGCCGTGCGCTTGCCGAGGCCGTCGATGGCCATGGCGAAGATCGTCGGGAACATGATCGAGTTGGCGAGGCCGACTGCGATCAACGTAACCGCGGCGAGGGTGCCGTGCGACAGGCCGGAGACCGTCGCGAACGTGCCGGCGGCGACGGCGCAGCAGCCGAGGATCAGCCCGGCTCGGGCATAACGCAGCACGATGCTGCCGATGACTCGGCCCACGAGGGCGCCGCCCCAATAGAAGCTCAGCAGCTTGCCGGCATGCTCTGGCGTTGCGCCCAGCACCTGCGGCTGCTCGAGATAGCTCACCATCAGCGTGCCGATGGAAACCTCGGCGCCGACATAGAGGAAGATCGCGAGCGCCCCGAGGGCGAGCTTCGGGCGCTTGAGCAGGTCGAGCCCGAGACCGCGGGTCTCCGGCTCGACGCTGGACCGCTTGGATTCCGTCACCCAGGAACGCACGATCCAGAAGAAGATCGCCAGGGCACCGAGCCCGGCCGCGATCACCAGGAACGGCGTCTGCAGCACGGCTGCCTCGGCCTGGCGCGCGGCGGCCAACGCCTCGGCGGAGAGGCTCGCGGGGTCCTTCACCTCAGGCACGTGCGAGAGGATCGCCCAGGCGCCGATCACCGGCCCGACCGTGGTGCCGAGCGAGTTGAAAGTCTGCGCCAGGGTCAGCCGGCTCGGGGCCTGCGCGGCGGGGCCGAGCTTGGTCACGAGCGGGTTCGCCGCGACCTGGAGGATCGCGATCCCCGAGGCCATCACGAAGAGCGCGAGCAGGAAGATCGGAAATAGCCCCATGCGGGCGGCCGGCGCGAAGAGCAGGCAGCCGCAGGCCATGACGAGCAGCCCGACCACGAGGCCGCGCATGTAGCCGATCCGCCCCACCAGCACGCCGGCCGGCAGCGAGATCACCGCATAGGCGAAGAAGAAGCAGAACTGCGTCAGCGTCGCCTGAGTGTAGCTGAGATCGAACAGGCTCTTCAGCTTCGGCGTGACGATGTCGACGAGGACGGTGGCAAGGCCCCAGGTGAAGAACAGGGCCAGCATGCAGGGCAGCAGATAATGGTGGCCGACGCTGCCTTCGGACTCGTCCCCGGCAGGCGTGCTCGCGGCACCCGGCATCGCGGCCATGTTCGTCTCCCTGAGCGCGGCCGCATTCTCCCGCAGGGGGGCGCAGCCGTCACCCAAAGTGTCGAAGCCGGCGACACGTCTGTCAATCAACGATTGAGCGAGCGCCGGCTGGCGGACGTGTTCCGATCGATGGCCGTCGCGAGCAGTTCGCGATGGAGGTGGCCGATCCTGAGTTGAGCCTCGTTTGGGCCGGCCCGAGCTCCTCTAGAGGCGTGCGAGCGGGAAGACGCTGAGGGCGATGAAGAAGGCGAAGGCGGCGGCGACCGTCGTGATGAGCGCCTTTTCGCGCAGGCGCGGGCGAGCCGGGGCACCCGGATCCTGGCCCGGTACGATCCGGCTCGGATCGTGCTCCGCTTGGTTGCCGAGCGGCAGCACCGCGAACAGAAAGGTCCACCACAGCACGAAGAACAGAGCCAGGGAGCCAAAGACCGTCAGGTCGAAGGCCTTCACGGCCACCGTGGCGATGGCCGCGATGAGGACGGCAAGGACGATGAGCGTCTTCACCGTCGAGGCGGCGACCGACAGGAACAGCGCCTTCACGGGCTCAGACCTGCTCCAGCTCGACCAGCGTGCCGAGGAAGTCTTTCGGGTGCAGGAAGATCACCGGCTTGCCGTGCGCGCCGATCCGCGGCTCGCCGGTGCCGAGCACGCGGGCACCCTGCGCCTTCATCTTGTCACGGGCGGCGATGATGTCGTCGACCTCGTAGCAGACATGGTGGATGCCGCCGGCCGGGTTCTTGTCGACGAAACCCTGGATGGTCGAATTCTCGCCGAGCGGCGCCATCAGCTCGACCTTCGAGTTCGGCAGCTCGACGAAGACGACGGTGACGCCGTGATCCGGCTGCGGCAGCGGCTCGGTGACCTTGGCGCCGAGAGTATCGCGGTAGATCGCGGTCGCCGCGTCGAGATCCTGCACCGCGATGGCCACGTGGTTGAGCCGGCCGATCATGTGGTTGCTCCCGTAGAAATGGTCCTTGGCTCGTTCGTACCTTCATTGCGAGCCGAAGGCGAAGCAATCCAGAGCCAAATCCTCAGCGCTCGGAGTCCGTTCTGGATTGCTTCGCTTCGCTCGCAATGACGGCGGGAGGTCGTCGATCAGACCTCCACAACCTGCACGTGGCAGGCGGGCTTCTTGCCCCAGACGTCGTTGAGCGCGGAGCGGATCGAGCGGTCGACGGCGTTCTCGACCGCCTCGGAATCGCGGCGCTTGCCCGGCGAGAGGCCGGCCAGCGTGCGTTGGACGGTCTCGGCCACCGTGTCGATCAGCGTCTCGCCGTCGCGTCCGCGATTGGGCAGCCCCATGATGTCGACGGCAGGGGTGCCGAGCACGGTGCCGCGGCCATCGATGGCGATGGCCACGGAGACAACGCCGGCCTGGGCGAGCTTACGCCGCTCGGGGATGGCACGATCCTTCGAGTCGATGAGGACGTTGGCGTCCTTGTAGAGCCGGCCGGCCCGAACGTGCTCGATCACTTCGGGCTTGCCCGGCGCCAGGCGGATCAGGGTACCATTGCGGGCCTTCACCACCGTCTCGACGCCCTGGGCACGGGCGAAGCGCGCATGTTCGTCGAGGTGGAGCGCCTCGCCATGCACCGGGATCGCGGCCTTGGGCCGGGTCCAGGCATACATCGAGACCATCTCGTCGCGACGCGGGTGGCCGGAGACGTGGACGAGCTCGGTGCGGTCGGTGATGACCTCGACTCCCATCTCGATCAGGTCGTTGATGATGGCACCGACGTCGCGCTCGTTGCCGGGGATGGCGCGGGAGGAGAAGATCACGCGGTCGCCGGCCGTCAGCGACACGGCCGGATGGTCCTCGCGGGAGACGCGGGCCATGGCGGCGCGGGCCTCGCCCTGCGAGCCGGTCAACAGGCAGACCACCTTTTCGCGCGGCAGGTGGCTGAAGGAATCGCCCGGCAGGATCTCCGGCAGCCCGTCGAGGTAGCCGCACTCCTTGGCGACGTCGATGACGCGGTCCATGGCGCGGCCCACTGCGAGCACCTGGCGTCCGCAGGCTTGCGCCGCTTCGGCCACGGCGCGGATGCGGGCGACGTTCGAGGCGAAGGTCGTCACCGCGACACGGTGCGGCGCGTCCTCGATCAGCCGCTTGAGCGTCGCCGCGACCTCTGCCTCGCTCGGGCTGCGGCCCTCGCGCACGACGTTGGTGGAATCGCAGACGAGCGCCAGGATGCCCTCGTCGCCGAGCGCGCGGAACTTGTCGGGCGAGGTGATGTCGCCGGCCACCGGCGTGTCGTCGAGCTTCCAGTCGCCCGTATGCAGCACGAGGCCGTGCTCGGTGCGGATGGCGACGGCGTTCGACTCGGGGATGGAGTGAGAGACCGGCACGTATTCGATCTCGAACGGTCCAATCGTCAGGCGCTGGCCCGGCGTGATCTGCTTGAGCACCACCTTCGGCGCGCCCGGCTCCGAGAGGCGACGGGTCTCGAGCAGTTGCTTGGCGAAGCGCGTCGCGTAGACCGGCGCCTTGAGCCGCGACCACAGCTCGCTCACGGCACCGATATGGTCCTCGTGCGCATGCGTGATGAAGATGCCGAGCAGATCCTGCTTGCGCTCTTCGATGAAGGTCAGGTCCGGGAACATCAGTTCAATGCCCGGCAGGCCTTCCTCGCCGGCGAAGCCCATACCCAGATCGACCATGATCCACTTGCGGCTCTTCTCGGGACCGATCCCGTAGAGTGCCGCGTTCATGCCGATCTCGCCCACGCCGCCGAGCGGCACGAAGACGAGCTCGTCTTGCCGTGAAGTCATATTGTTTTCAGTCCAACATCAGGCCGCCGTCGCGGCACTTCCAAAGTGCACCTCACCCGCCGTCACGGTATGCGTCTGTCCGTCCGGGGCGAGGACAATGAGCCGCCCCCCCTCATCGATTCCGTCGTGAAGACCATGAAGCGTCCTGTCGGGGAGGCGCACCGTCACGGGCGCCCCGATCCCGGCCGCGCGCTGAAGCCAGCGCTGCCGGACGCTCGAAAATCCGTGCCCCTTGTTCCAGATCCGGGCTGCTTCCACAAACCGACGTGACAGCGCAGCCAAGAGATCGGCCGCATCCGCGTCAAAACCCAGCGAAGCAAGGGATGTCGCCGCATACGGCAAACCGTCCGGCGCCGCCAGCACGTTGACGCCGAATCCAACGACCACCGCACGCTTGCCCGCAGCTTCCAGCAGTATGCCGGCGAGTTTTTCGCCGTTGGCGAGCACGTCGTTTGGCCATTTCAGGCGGAAGGTGCCCTCACTCGCATGCGACGCCGCGACGTCGTCCAGCGCGTTCGCCATTGCCAGCCCAGCGACGAAGCCGAGCGTCGCGACCTGCTCGGGAGCGATTCCGGCGACTGGCCAGAGCAGGCTGGCGGCGAGATTGCCCTCGGGGGAGACCCAGGCCGCCCCTCGTCGTCCCCTGCCCTCGCTCTGCCGATGCGCCGCGATCCAGAGCGGCCCGGCCTCGCCGGCCTGGGCCTGCGCCAGGGCCTCGGTGTTGGTTGAGCCGAGGGTGTCGTGAGCGTGCAGCCGATGCCCCGCCTCACGTGCCTCGGGGCTCAGGCGGAACCCCATCCGTTCAGAACAGCGACTTCGCAGCCGCACCCGCAGCGGCCACCAGCGGCGCCGGCACCAGGAAGAACAGAACCACCAGGGCGCTCGACAGGCCGAGCACGATCCTGATGCCCGGCGGCATCGGCTCATAGGCCTCACGCGGCTCGTCGAAATACATCACCTTGACGACGCGCAGATAGTAGAAGGCGCCCACCACGCTCGTCACCACGCCGATGACCGCGGTCGTCACGAGCCCCGCCTTGATCGCGGCGGCGAACACGTAGAACTTCCCAAAGAATCCGGCGAGCGGCGGCACACCGGCCAGCGAGAACATCATCGCGGCGAGGCAGAAGGCCAGCCACGGATGGGTGCGCGAGAGGCCCGACAGGTCGTCGATGGTCTCGTACATCTGGTTCTTGCGGCGCATCGCCAGCAGTACGGCGAAGCCGCCCAGCGTCATCGCCAGGTAGATCAGCATGTAGACGACGACGCCGCGCACGCCCTCCTCGGTGCCGGCCGCGAGGCCGATCAGCGCGTAGCCGACATTGCCGATGGAGGAATAGGCGAGCAGGCGCTTGATGTTCTTCTGGCCGATGGCGGCGAAGGAGCCCAGCGCCATCGAGGCGATCGAGACGAAGATGATGATCTGCTGCCAGATCGCGGTCACGTCCGGGAAGGCGCCGATGAAGACGCGCACCGTCATCGCCATAGCGGCCATCTTCGGCGCGGAGGCGAAGAAGGCGGTCACCGGTGTCGGCGCGCCCTCGTAGACGTCGGGCGTCCACATGTGGAACGGCACGGCCGCGAGCTTGAAGCAGACGCCGGCCGCGATGAACACGATGCCGAGCACGATGCCCAGGCCGGTCGAGTCGCTGTTCAGCGCGGTGACGATCCCCGGGAAGGAGACGGTGCCGGTGAAGCCGTAGACCAGCGAAGCGCCGTAGAGCAGCATGCCGGAGGAGAGCGCGCCGAGCACGAAGTACTTCAGACCCGCTTCCGTGGACTTCACGTCGTCGCGGTGGAAGGCAGCGATGACGTAGGCGGCGAGCGACTGCAATTCGAGGCCGAGATAGAGCGAGATCAGGTCGTTGGCCGAAGCCATGACCATCATGCCAGTCGTGCAGAGCAGAATCAGCACCGGATACTCGAACCGGTCGATGCGCTCCCGCTGAAAGTAGTCGCGCGAGAGCAGGATCGTCGCGGCCGATCCGATCAGGATCAGCGCCTTCATGATCCGGGAGAAGTTGTCGGAGATGAAGGCGCCGGACAGCGTCGTGATCTTGCCGTGGCCGGAGACGACTACGAAGAAGGTCAGGATCAGCAGGATCAGCGCGCCGACGTTGACGCCCTCGACCGAGCGCTCGCCGCGGAAGGCGCCGTACATCAGGAGCGCCATCGCCCCGACCGCCATCATGATCTCGGGCAGCAGCGGGCCGATCGTCGGCATCACGGAATGCAGATGGGTCATCGCGCGGCGATCTCGGCCTTGCCCGCGGCCGCGCGCTCGGCGGCCTGCGTGTTGGACAGGGATGTCTTCATGCTCGTCATCAGCGCCTCGGTCGACGGCGCGAAGGCGTCGAGGATCGGGGCCGGATGCACGCCGTACCAGATCGTCAGCGCAACCAGCGGCGCGATGATGATCTTTTCACGCAGATCCAGATCCAGGATGCCCTGGAGGTTGGGCTTCTCCAGCTTCCCGTAGATCACGCGGGCATAGAGCCAGAGCGCGTAGCCGGCCGAGAGGATGATACCGAAGACCGAGAAGAAGGCGACCATCGGGTTGGCCTTGAAGGCGCCCATCATCGACAGGAACTCGCCGACGAAGCCCGACGTACCCGGCAGGCCGACATTCGCCATGGTGAAGACCATCATCGCCGCCGCGTAGAGCGGCATGCGCTTCACGAGGCCGCCATAGGCCGCGATCTCGCGGGTATGCATCCGGTCGTAGACCACGCCGACACAGAGGAAGAGCGCACCCGACACGATGCCGTGCGAGATCATCAGGAACAGCGCGCCCTGGATGCCCTGCTCATTCAACGTGAACAGGCCGAGCGTCACGAAGCCCATATGCGCCACGGACGAGTAGGCGATCAGCTTCTTGATGTCGGTCTGCATCATCGCGGTAAGCGAGGTGAAGATGATCGCGATCACCGAGAGCGCGAACACGAAGTTCGCGAAATAGGCCGAAGCGTCCGGCAGCATCGGGAGCGAGATCCGGATGAAGCCGTATCCGCCCATCTTCAGCAGGATGCCGGCCAGGATCACCGAGCCCGCCGTCGGTGCCTCGACATGCGCGTCGGGCAGCCAGGTATGGACCGGCCACATCGGCATCTTCACCGCGAAGGAGGCGAAGAAGGCGAGCCACAGCCAGGTCTGCATGTGGACCGGGAAGCGGTGCGTCAGCAGGGTCGGGATGTCGGTGGTGCCGGCGTGCCAGTACATCGCCATGATGGCGAGCAGCATCAGCACCGAGCCGAGCAACGTGTAGAGGAAGAACTTGAAGCTGGCGTAGATGCGCCGCTTGCCGCCCCAGATGCCGATGATGAGGAACATCGGGATCAAGCCTGCCTCGAAGAACAGGTAGAACAGCACCAGGTCGAGGGCGCAGAACACGCCGATCATCGTCGTCTCGAGAACGAGGAAGGCGACGAAGTATTCCTTCACGCGGGTGTCGATCGAGCGCCACGAGGCCCCGATGCAAAACGGCATCAGGAAGGTGGTCAGCAGGATCAGCGGCATCGAGAAGCCGTCGACGCCGAGCTTGAATTTTATTGTCTCTGCCAACCAGCCATGCGTTTCCACCAGCTGGAAGCTCGGGCTCGCGACGTCGTAGCGCGACCAGGCAGCCAGCGAGAGCAGGAAGGTGACGATCGTCGTGATCAGCGCGGCCCAGCGGGCATTGCGCTTCACGGCTTCGGTCTCCTCACCCAGGGTGAGGATGAAGGCCGCGCCGCAGAGCGGGACGATCAGGAGACCGGAGAGGATCCCGAGGCCGAGCATCAATGGGCTCCCCCGGCAACGCCGGTCAGCATGTACCAGGTGATGAGGCCGGCGACGCCGACCAGCATGACGAAGGCGTAGTGGTAGACGTAGCCGGTCTGCAGACGCACGACGCCGCGGGTGACGTCGACCACGCGGGCCGAGATGCCGTCGGGGCCCATCCCGTCGATGATGCGGCCGTCACCCTCCTTCCAGAGGAAGAGACCGAACTTCTTGGCCGGACGAACGAAGATCGCGTCGTAGATCTCGTCGAAGTACCACTTATTGAGCAGGAACTGGTACAAGGTCGGCTGTTGATTGGCCAACTGACCGGGTAGTTCCGGCTGGCGGATATACATCCAGAAAGCCAGCACGAAGCCCAAGCTCAGCATGATGAACGGCGAGGCGGAGACCCAGCCGGGCGCCTCGTGGATCTTGTGCATGATGTGGTTTTCGGAATGGGCCAGGGCATGGCCCCAGAACGCGTCCATGCCCTCGCCGATGAAACGATCCTTGAAGATCAGGCCGGCGAAGAGCGCGCCGAAGGCAAGGATCGCCAGCGGCAGCGTCATCACGATCGGGCTCTCGTGCGGCGTGTGATCGTGGCCATGACCGTGGTCGTCATGGGCAGCGTGATCGGCCGCGGCATGACCATGGGCATCGGCGTGAGCATGATCGTCATGCCCGTGCGCGCCGTGCTGCGCGGCCCAGCGGGCCGGCCCCTCGAAGGTCAGGAAGAACAGGCGCCAGGAGTAGAACGAGGTCATCAGCGCGGCGATCACGGTGGCGAGGAACGCCAGCACGTGGCCCGGACGGTCGGACATGTAGGCCGCCTCGATGATCGCATCCTTCGAGTAGTAGCCGGCCGTGAAGGGGAAGCCGATCAGCGCGAGGGTGCCGATCGTCATCATCGCCGTGGTGAACGGGATGAATTTCCGCAGCGCCCCCATGTGCCGCATGTCCTGCTCGTGGTGCATCGCGTGGATGACCGAGCCGGCTCCGAGGAACAGCAGCGCCTTGAAGAAGGCGTGGGTGAAGAGGTGGAATACGCCGGCCGAATAGGCGCCGACGCCGAGCGCCACGAACATGTAGCCGAGCTGCGAGCAGGTCGAATAGGCGATGACCCGCTTGATGTCGTTCTGAACGAGGCCAACGGTCGCCGCGAAGAAGGCGGTGATGCCGCCGATCACCGTCACCACCGAGAGGGCGACGGGCGCCAGCTCGAAGAGCGGCGAGAGCCGGGCGACCATGAACACACCGGCCGTCACCATGGTGGCGGCATGGATGAGCGCGGAGACCGGGGTCGGGCCTTCCATCGCGTCCGGCAGCCAGGTGTGCAGCAGGAACTGCGCCGACTTGCCCATGGCGCCCATGAACAGCAGCAGGCAGGTCAGCGTCAGGGCGTTCCAGTCATAGCCGAGGAAGTGGAAGGTCGCGTCCTTCAGCTCCGGCGCCTTGGCGAAGATCGCATCGAAGGAGACCGAGCCGGTCAGCACGAAGACCAAGAAAATGCCGAGCGAGAAGCCGAAATCGCCGACGCGGTTGACGATGAAGGCCTTCATCGCGGCGGCATTGGCCGAGGGCTTCTCGTACCAGAAGCCGATCAGCAGGTAGGAGGCGAGACCGACGCCCTCCCAGCCGAAGAACATCTGAACGAGGTTGTCGGCCGTCACCAGCATCAGCATGGCGAAGGTGAACAGCGACAGGTAGGCGAAGAAGCGCGGCCGGTGCGGATCCTCCTCCATGTAGCCGACGGAGTAGAGGTGCACGAGCGTCGAGACGGTGGTGACGACGACCAGCATCACGCAGGTCAGCGTATCGACCTTGAAGGCCCAGTCGACGGTGAGATCACCGGCCGAGAACCACTGCGCCACCTGCACACGCTCGGCATGACCATGGTCGCCGGTCACCAGGAAGAACGCGCCCCAGGCGAGCAGGCAGGCGAAGGCGAGACAGCTCGTCGTCACGTACTCGCTGAGCCGCGCGCCAATATAGCGGCCGAACAGGCCGGCGATGATGGCGCCGATCAGGGGGAAGAAGACGATGGCGTGATACATGGTTCTGTGCGGCCTCGCAGCAGGCGGACGAAGGGGCGACCGGGGCGGGTCAACCCTTCATCATGCTCACGTCCTCGACGGCGATGGAGCCGCGGTTCCGGAAGAAGACGACCAGGATGGCGAGACCGATGGCGGCCTCCGCCGCGGCCACGGTCAGCACGAAGAGCGCGAAGACCTGGCCGGTGATGTCGTCGAGATGGGTCGAGAACGCCACCAAGTTGATGTTCACGGCGAGCAGGATCAGCTCGACCGACATCAGGATCACGATGACGTTCTTGCGGTTGATGAAGATGCCGAGCACGCCGAGCGTGAACAGGATCGCGGCGACCGTGAGGTAGTGGCTGAGGCCGATCATGATGCTTAGACCTCCACGCCCTGACGGGAGGGCACCTTGCGCGTCTCCACGGCCATGGCCTGCGTGCGCGCGTTCTGGACGGCGATGTTCTGGCGCTTGACGCCCGGGCGGTCGCGCAGGGTCAGCACGATGGCGCCGATCATCGCGACGAGCAGCACCAGGCCGGCGATCTGAAAGAAGTAGGCGTAGTCGGTGTAGAGCACGCGGCCGAGCGCCTGGGTGTTGGTGAGCCCCTCGCTCGCGGCCGTCTGACCGATCGGTGTGCGCACGATGCCCGGATCGATCGCCCAGGAGCCGACCACGAGAATCAGCTCGATGGCGA
This sequence comes from Methylobacterium brachythecii, assembly GCF_014196345.1. Lineage (GTDB taxonomy): Bacteria > Pseudomonadota > Alphaproteobacteria > Rhizobiales > Beijerinckiaceae > Methylobacterium > Methylobacterium brachythecii. Next base: position 323,059 of record NZ_JACIDN010000002.1, read on the forward strand.
AGATGGCGCCGATCAGGCCGCCGATCGGCAGGTATTGCTGGAAGCCCTGGCGAAGCGCGGCGAAGTCCACGTCGAGCATCATCACGACGAACAGGAAGAGCACCGCGACCGCGCCCACGTAGACGACCACCAGGATCATCGCGAGGAACTCGGCGCCCATGAGTACGAAGAGCCCCGCCGCATTCACGAAGGCGAGGATCAGGAACAGCACCGAGGTCACGGGATTGCGCGCGGCGATCACCATGAATCCGCTGGCGATCGCGAAGCCTGCGAACAGGTAGAAGAAGGCGGCGGCTGCAGTCATGCGGTGATCAGGTCAGCCGCTGAAACAGCGGCTCCTTCTGCCTAGAAGCCAACGGCCTGCGGGAAGCGGGCCGTCTATAAAACTCGGGTCTGCGGCGCACAACCGGCGCGCCGCCGGGCATCAACGGTAAGGCGCGTCGATCGCGATATTGCGCGCGATCTCGCGCTCCCACCGATCGCCGTTATCGAGGAGCTTCTGCTTGTCGTAGAGCAGCTCCTCGCGGGTCTCGACGGAGAACTCGGAGTTCGGACCCTCGACGATGGCGTCCACCGGGCAGGCCTCCTGGCACATGCCGCAATAGATGCACTTCACCATGTCGATGTCGTAACGGGTGGTGCGGCGCGTGCCGTCGTTGCGGCGCGGGCCGGCCTCGATGGTGATGGCCTGAGCCGGACAGATCGCCTCGCAGAGCTTGCAGGCGATGCAGCGTTCCTCGCCGTTCGGGTAGCGGCGCAACGCGTGCTCGCCCCGGAAGCGAGGACCGCGATGCCCCATCTCGAAGGGATAGTTGATCGTGGCCTTCGGCTTGAAGAAGTACTTCATGGCGAGGATGAACCCCGACACGAACTCCCTCAGCAGAAGACCTCTGGCGACCTGATCGAGCTTCATGCTCGGATCTCCGATATATTTGCGGTCATGCCCCCGGCGCGAGGCCGGTGAGCTTGAGTACGAAGGCGACGACGACGACCGAGACCAGGGAGAGCGGAAGGAAGACCTTCCAGCCCAGCCGCATGAGCTGGTCGTAGCGGTAGCGCGGCACCATGGCCTTCACCATGGCGATCATGAAGAACAGGAAGCTCGCCTTCAGCGCGAACCAGATCAGGCCGGGCACCCAGGTGAAGGGCGCGAAGGGGATCGGCGAGAGCCAGCCGCCCAGGAACAGCACGGTTCCAAGCGCGCACATGGTCATGATCGCCACGTACTCGCCGAGCATGAACAGCAGGTAGGGCGTCGAAGAGTACTCGACCATGTAACCGGCCACGAGCTCCGATTCGGCCTCGGGCAGGTCGAAGGGCGGGCGGTTCGTCTCGGCCAGCGCCGAGATGAAGAACACCACGAACATCGGGAACAGCCAGAACCAGTACCAGCCGAACAGCCCGAGCGAGGTGTCCTGCGCCATGACGATTCGCGAGAGGTTCAGCGAGCCGGCGCAGAGCAGCACGCAGATGATCACGAAGCCGAGCGAGACCTCGTAGGAGATCATCTGCGCGGCCGAGCGCAGGGCGCCGAGGAAGGCGTATTTCGAGTTCGACGCCCAGCCGCCCATGATGACGCCGTACACGCCGAGCGAGGAGATCGCGAAGATGTAGGTGATGCCGACATTGATGTCGGCGATGGCCCAGCCATCGGCGAGCGGGATGACCGCCCAGCTCGCCAGCGCCAGCGTCGCGAAGACCATCGGCGCGAGCAGGAAAATCGCCTTGTTGGCACCGGCCGGGATCACCGGCTCCTTGATCACGAACTTGATCAGGTCGGCGAAGGACTGGAACAGGCCGAAGGGGCCGACGACGTTCGGCCCGCGACGGAGCTGAACCGCCGCCCAGATCTTGCGGTCGGCGAGCAGCGCGTAGGCGATGAAGACCAGCAGCGCCGAGAGCAGCACGAGGCTCTTCAGCGCGGTGAGGGCGACGAGGCCGACGGTTTCCCAGAAGGTCATGGGGTCCTCACTCGGCCGCCTGGAGCGTGCGCCCGTGGGCGACGCTCGAACATTCCGCCATCACGCGCGAGGCGCGGGCGATGGGGTTCGTCATGAAGAAGTCGGCGAAGGCGGGCCCGAACGCCTCCTTGCCCAGGCTTCCGCCGAGACCGGCAAGTGCATCGACCGCCTTCACGACGTCGGCAGCCTCGATCGCGTCGATTCCGGCGAGGTGCGGATGCGCGGCGTAGAGCGCGCGGCGCAGCGCGCCCAGCGAGTCGAAGGGCAGCTTGTGACCGAGCACGTCCGACAGGGCGCGCAGGATCGCCCAATCCTCGCGGGCATCGCCCGGCGGAAAGCCGGCGCGGTTGGTCATCTGCACGCGGCCCTCGGTGTTCACGTAGGTCGCGGACTTTTCGGTGTAGGCGGCCCCCGGCAGGATCACGTCGGCGCGCATCGCGCCGCGATCGCCATGGGTGCCCTGGTAGATCACGAAGGCACCTGCCCCGACATCGACCTCGTCGGAGCCGAGGTTGAACACCACGTCGAGCGCGCCCGGCGCGGTGATGCCGGCGAAGTCGAGACCGCCCTCCCCCGGCACGAAGCCGAGATCGAGCGCGCCGACGCGGGCGGCCGCCGAATGCAGGACGGCGAAGCCGTTCCACTCGGGCTTCACGGCACCGACGCTCTTGGCGAGCCCGGCGGCAGCGGCGAGCACCGCAGCGCCATCGGCGCGCGACAGGGCGGCGCTGCCGACGATGACGAGCGGCCGCTCGGCCTTCGACAGGGTCTCGGCGAAGCTGTGCTTGCCGGCAGCAAGCTCGGACAGCGTCTCCGCGCCGGCGCCAAGATAGAGGTGCGGATAGGTCAGATCGACCTCTTCGCCGATCAGACCGACCGCGAGCGGCGCCATGCGCCAGCGCTTGCGGATGCGGACGTTCAGCAGGGAGGCTTCGAGGCGCGGATTGGTGCCGACGAGCAGAATCGCGTCCGCTTCCTCGATCCCCGGGATCGTCGGGTTGAAGGTATAGGCCGCGCGGCCCCAGGCCGGATCGATCTTTTCGCCGCCCTGGCGGCAATCGGTATTGGCCGTGCCGAGCGAGCCCATCAGCTCCTTGAGCGCGAAGATCTCCTCGACACCGGCGAGATCGCCGACCACGGCGCCGATCTTCTTCGGATCGGCACCTTTCACCTTGGCGGCGATAGCGGCGAAAGCCTCACCCCAGGAGGCCGGGCGCAGACGGCCGTTCTCGCGCACGAAGGGACGGTCCAGGCGCTGCATGCGCAAGCCGTCGACGATCTGTCGCGTCTTGTCGGAGATCCACTCCTCGTTGATCTCTTCGTTGACGCGCGGACTGATCTGCATGACCTCGCGGCCGCGCACGTCGACGCGGATCGCCGAGCCCACCGCATCCATCACGTCGATGGAATCGGTCTTGGTCAGCTCCCAGGGGCGGTTGTTGTAGCTCTGGGGCTTGGGCACCAGCGCGCCCACGGGGCAGAGATCGGCGACGTTGCCCTGGAGCTCCGAGCCCATGGCGTTCTCGAGATAGCTCGTGATCTCCATGTCCTCGCCGCGGCCGATCGCGCCGAGATCCGGCACGCCAGCGACTTCCGCAAGGAAGCGCACGCAGCGGGTGCAGTGGATGCAGCGGTTCATCGCCGTGCGCACCAGCGGGCCGATGTACTTCTCCTCGACCGCGCGCTTGTTCTCCTTGTAGCGCGTCGAGTCGACGCCGTAGGCCATCGCCTGGTCCTGCAGGTCGCAATGGCCGCCCTGGTCGCAGATCGGGCAATCGAGCGGGTGGTTGATGAGGAGGAACTCCATCACCCCCTCGCGGGCCTTTTTGGTGAGGCCCGAGCGTGTCAGCACCTCCGGCGGCTCGCCGTTCGGGCCGGGGCGACAATCCTTCACCGCATAGGCGCAGGAGGCCACGGGCTTCGGCGCGCCCTTCAGCTCGACGAGGCACATCCGGCAATTGCCGGCGATGGACAGGCGCTCGTGGAAGCAGAAGCGCGGGATCTCGGCACCCGCGACCTCGCAGGCCTGCAGGAGCGTGAAATCGGCCGGGACATCGACCTCGGTGCCGTCGACGAGAAGCTTTGTCATCGGGTCATCTCGGAATGGTCGCGCAGCATCATCCTCACTCCGCCGCCATCGGCACGGCATCGGAATGCGGGTTGGCGCTGTACTGGTCGATCCGCTTCTCGATCTCGGGGCGGAAATGCCGGATCAGGCCCTGGACGGGCCAGGCCGCGGCATCGCCCAGCGCGCAGATCGTGTGTCCCTCGATCTGCTTGGTGACCTCGAACAGCATGTCGATCTCGCGCTTCTGCGCACGACCGTGGGACATGCGCTGCAGGACGCGCCACATCCAGCCGGTGCCCTCGCGGCACGGCGTGCACTGGCCGCAGCTCTCGTGCTTGTAGAAGTACGAGATGCGCGTGATCGCCGAGACGATGTCGGTGGACTTGTCGAGCACGATCACCGCCGCGGTACCGAGGCCGGAGCCGAGGTTGCGCAAGGTGTCGAAATCCATCTTGGCGTCGATGATCTGATCCGCCGGCACCAGCGGCACCGAGGAGCCGCCGGGGATCGAGCAGAGCAGGTTGTCCCAGCCGCCGCGCATGCCGCCGCAATGCTTGTCGATGAGCTCACGGAAGGTGATGCCCATCTCCTCCTCGACGTTGCACGGCGTGTTCACGTGCCCCGAGACGCAGAACAGCTTGGTGCCGGTGTTGTTCTTGCCGCCGAGGCCCGCAAACCACGCCCCGCCGCGGCGAAGAATGGTGCCGGCGACGGCGATCGACTCGACGTTGTTGACGGTCGTGGGGCAACCGTAGAGGCCCATATTGGCCGGGAAGGGCGGCTTCAGCCGCGGCATGCCCTTCTTGCCCTCGAGGCTCTCGATCAGCGCCGTCTCTTCGCCGCAGATATACGCGCCGGCGCCATGATGGACGTAGATGTCGAACGGGAAGCCGTGGACGTTGTCCTTGCCGACGAGCCGGGCCTCGTAGGCCTCGTCGACCGCGCGCTGCAGCGCGAATTTTTCCGCGACGTACTCGCCGCGCAGATAGACGTAGCAGGCATGCGCGCCCATCGCGAAGGAGGCGAGCATGCAGCCCTCGATCAGGAGATGCGGATCGTGCCGCATGATCTCCCGGTCCTTGCAGGTGCCCGGCTCCGACTCGTCGGCATTCACGACGAGGTAGTGCGGGCGCCCATCGGACTTCTTGGGCATGAAGGACCACTTCAGGCCCGTCGGGAAGCCCGCGCCGCCGCGCCCGCGCAGGCCCGAGCCCTTCATCTCGTCGATGATCCAGTCCCGGCCCATTTCGAGCAGGAACTTGGTGCCGTCCCAGGCGCCACGCTTCTTCGCCGCGTCGAGATCGGGCGAATGCAGGCCGTAGAGGTTGGTGAAGATGCGATCCTGATCGGAGAGCATGCCCTCAGCCCTTCTTTCCGGCGAGCACGGCCGCCTGGCCGACCCAGTTTTCACGGTCGATCCGGCCTGGGAAGGCGAGATACGCGCCCACCCAGGCGATCTCCGCCGGCGACCAGGCCGCGATCTGGTCGAAATGCCAGATGCCGAGATCGTTCAGGCGACGGTTGTTCACGGGGCCGATGCCCTTGATCTTGGTGAGGTCGTCGGGACGGTCGTCACGCGCGGCATCGATGCCCGTGGGGCGCGTGCCGGCGGCATCGGCCCGCTCCTCGGGGCTCTGCTCCTCGTGCACCGCGTCGTCCGCGCCGGAAGCGAGCGGCTGTTGCGGCGGCTCGGTGCGAAGGGCGACGTCTTCCTCGACCGCTTCCTTGTCGGCAGCCGTCTTGGCGGTGCCGTCGGCAATCTTCGGAGCGCCGACCTGATCGGCGACCGCGGGGGAAGCCGGCGAGACCGCCGCCGTCTTGCCATCGGCCTTGCGCTGCGCGGGAGCATTGGCAGCCGGGCTCTCGGTGGCGCGGCCGGAATCGGGCTGGGCCGGTTTGGGGTCGTCTTTGGCGCGGGCTTCGGTCGAGGCAGCCTCGTCCTTCTTGACCGCTGCGTCGCCCTTGTCGTCGCCGCCCTGGGTCTGCTCGAAGCGCTTGCGCCAGGCGCCGACGCGCGATCCGTCGAACAAAGTCGGATCGGTCAGCGTGTTGACCGCATCCTTGGGCTCCGAGGAAGTCCGGCCGGTCTGTGAGCCGATCTTCACCGGACGTCCGGCCGCGAGATCGTCCATCAGCGTGTTGAGGCTCTCGGGGGTGAGGTCCTCGTAATAGTCCTGGTTGATCTGCACCATTGGCGCGTTGCAGCAGGCACCGAGACACTCGACTTCGAGCCAGGAGAAGTTGCCGTCCGCCGAGACATGACCCTGCGGGCCGAGGCGATCGTGCAGGGACTGCTTCAGCTCTCGCGCACCACAGCTGTCGCACGGCACCGTTCCGCAGAGCTGGATCCAGAACCGGCCGACCGGCTCCAGGGCGAACATCGTGTAGAAGGTCGCGACTTCGAGCACGCGGATATGCGGCATGCCGAGCTGGTCGGCGACGGCCTCGATGGCCTTCTGCGGCAGCCAGCCGCCATTCTGCTCCTGCGCCTTCCACAGCAGCGGAATCACGGCCGAGGCCTGGCGGCCTTCCGGGTATTTCTCGATCTGGCCGTGGGCCCAATCCGCGTTCTCGGGAGAGAACGTGAAGCTCTCGGGCTGTTCGGCGGCGGGGGCTAGCCTGCGGTTCGCCATGACGTCTCGGCTGTCCTCTCAGCGGTCCACTTCGCCGAACACGATGTCGAGCGTGCCGAGCACGCAGGACACGTCGGCGAGGAGGTGGCCGCGGCACATCCAGTCCATCGCCTGAAGGTGGGCGAAGCCTGGAGCGCGGATCTTGCAGCGGTAGGGTTTGTTGGTGCCGTCGGCGACGAGGTAGACGCCGAACTCGCCCTTGGGCGCCTCGACCGCGGCGTAGACCTCGCCGGCCGGCACGTGGAAGCCCTCGGTGTAGAGCTTGAAGTGGTGAATGAGCGCTTCCATCGAGCGCTTCATCTCCCGGCGCGGCGGCGGTGCGAACTTGCCGTCGACGGCGGCGATCGAGCCTTGCCCGGCCGGCTCACGCAGCTTGGCCACGCACTGCTTCATGATCTTCACGGATTCCCGCATCTCTTCCATGCGGATGACCTGACGATCGTAGGTGTCGCCGTTCTTCCCCACCGGAATGTCGAAATCCATCTCGTCATAGCACTCGTAGGGCTGCGACTTGCGCAGGTCCCACGGGATGCCCGAGCCGCGCACCATCACGCCCGAGAAACCCCAGGCCATGGCCTCGTCCTGCGTGACGATGCCGATATCGACGTTGCGCTGCTTGAAGATGCGGTTCGCCATGACGAGGTCGTCGAGGTCGTCGACCACCTGAAGGAACGGGTCGCAGAACGCCTCGATGTCGTCGATCAGCGCCGGCGGCAGATCCTGATGGACGCCGCCCGGGCGGAAGTAGTTGGCATGCAGACGAGCGCCCGAGGCACGCTCGTAGAAGATCATCAGCTTTTCGCGCTCCTCGAAGCCCCAGAGCGGAGGCGTGAGCGCGCCGACGTCCATCGCCTGCGTGGTGACGTTGAGGAGGTGCGAGAGCAAGCGACCGATCTCGCAGAACAGAACGCGGATCAGCTGCGCCCGGCGCGGCACCTGGATGCCAGCGAGCTTCTCGATCGCCAGGCAGAAGGCATGCTCCTGATTCATCGGCGCGACGTAGTCGAGCCGGTCGAAATAGGGCGTCGCCTGCAGGTAGGTCTTGTGCTCGATCAGCTTCTCGGTGCCGCGGTGGAGCAGGCCGATATGCGGGTCGACGCGCTCGACCACCTCGCCATCGAGCTCCAGCACCAGGCGCAGCACGCCGTGCGCGGCCGGATGCTGCGGGCCGAAGTTGATCGCGAAGTTGCGGATGTTGTGCTCGGCCATCCTGCGACCTCAGCTCGACTTCTTCTCATCGCCCGGCAGCACGTAATCCGTGCCTTCCCAGGGCGAGAGAAAATCGAAATTGCGGAATTCCTGCTGGAGCTTGACCGGCTCGTAGACCACGCGCGCCTCGTCCTGGTCGTAGCGGACCTCGACGAAGCCGGTGAGCGGGAAGTCCTTGCGGAGCGGGTGCCCCTCGAAGCCGTAATCGGTCAGCATCCGGCGCAGGTCTGGATGGCCCGAGAACAGGATGCCGTAGAGGTCGTAAGTCTCGCGCTCGTACCAGTTCGCGGACGGAAACACCGAGATCACGGACGGCACCGGCGTGGTCTCGTCAGTGAGCACCTTCACACGAATGCGCGCGTTATGGCGCAGCGAGAGCAGGTGATAGACGACGTCGAACCGGCGATCGCGCTCGGGATAGTCCGCGCCGCAAATGTCGATGAAGCAGCGGAACGAGCAGTTCGGATCGTCGCGCAGGTAGGTCAGCGCGTAGACGATGTCCGAGCCCTGCACCGTCAGCGTCAGCTCGCCATGGGCAATTTTGGTGTTCGTGACCGCCGGGCCGAGGGCCGCGCCGATGCGCTCGGCCATGGCCTTCAGCGCCTCGTCGCCCTGCGCGACCTCGATGGTCGAGCGGAGCGTGATGCCATTGGTGGTGATGGGCTCTGCCATGCCGCTCACCGCTCGATCGTGCCGAGACGGCGGATCTTCTTCTGGAGAAGAAGCACGCCGTAGAGGAGCGCCTCGGCCGTGGGCGGGCAGCCCGGCACGTAAATGTCGACCGGCACGACCCGGTCACAGCCACGCACCACCGAGTAGGAGTAGTGATAGTAGCCGCCGCCATTGGCGCACGAGCCCATCGAGATGACGTAACGCGGCTCCGGCATCTGGTCGTAGACCTTGCGGAGGGCCGGAGCCATCTTGTTGGTCAGCGTGCCGGCGACGATCATCACGTCGGACTGGCGCGGCGAGCCGCGCGGCGCGAAGCCGAAGCGCTCGCAATCGTAGCGCGGCATCGACATCTGCATCATCTCGACGGCGCAGCACGCCAGGCCGAACGTCATCCACATCAGCGACCCGGTGCGGGCCCAGTTGATGAGTTCGTCAGCCGAGGTGACGATGAAGCCGCGATCGGCCAACTCGTCGTTGATCGACAGGAACATCGGATCGGTCGCGCCCACCGGGCGGCCGGTATTGGGATCGATGATCCCCTTCGGCGCCGGCGCGACTTCCGGGACGCGGTCAAATGTCGGGTTCAGGGCCATGTGCGCCTCTGATCGTGATGCGGATACGGGCGGCGGCTCAATCCCACTCGAGCGCTCCCTTCCGCCATTCGTAGATGAAGCCGATGGTGAGCACGCCGAGGAACACCATCATCGACCAGAAACCGAACCAGCCGAGCTCGCCGAAGGTGATCGCCCAGGGGAACAGGAACGCGACCTCGAGGTCGAAGATGATGAACAGGATCGCGACGAGATAGAACCGCACGTCGAACTTCATGCGGGCGTCGTCGAAGGCGTTGAAGCCGCACTCGTAGGCCGAGAGCTTCTCAGGATCGGGAGCCGAATAGGCCACCAGGAACGGCGCCACGAGGAGCGCAACGGCGATGAACAGCGAGACGCCGATGAAGACGATGAGCGGCAGATAATCCGCCAGCAGCCCCGTCATGCGACACCTCCGAATCCCGGTGAAACCGACTCTGCTCACCCCCGCGCGGACGCGGCGCTCTGGAATTGATCAATTCCAGTCTGAGCACGGCGGAGGCTTAGACGAGCCCCCCCGGTGAAACAAGGGCGTTCCGCGCCGCACAAACGAAAGGTGATGGATGTAAGGTGTGTCAGTGCCCGCAGGGGTCAGTAGGGCGAAACCGCACACGCGCAACGGGCGTAGGCCGGCTACTGCGGTTGCTATGCGTGGCCGACAAAGCGTCTCGTCAAAAACTCTCTCCGCTCCAGCTCGGAGCGCCTTGACAGCAACGGTCACGCCCACCTAAACCCCGGCCGTCGCCGAGCAGCAGATGCGCCGGCGTGCCTTACGCGGGCGTAGCTCAGTTGGTTAGAGTGCCGGCCTGTCACGCCGGAGGTCGCGGGTTCGAGCCCCGTCGCCCGCGCCAGTAGTTTCCTTTTCAAGACCGGAACGACATGGCAGGCCTGCAGAGAGCAGGTCCGATGCTCCACTGTTTCGGGTCGTCCCCCACCATCCGAAAGCGTGACTCAACCGTCACACTCCGATCGCAAGTCTCGGTCGGCCGCCCTGCGCCCCGGTTTCGCCTCACCCCCGCACGACAGCCTGCGGTGCGATTCCCCATTCCGCGCAAGCCGTCATGCCCCTTTCGAGAACTGCCCGCTCGCTTGCCGCCGTCACGGCGCTCGCCACCCTCACGCTCGCCGGCTGCGGCACCGGTACGCCGATGCTCGACGGCGTCGGACCCGTCAGCACGGTCGTCCTCAACGAACAGGCTGCGGCGGCTGCGATCTCCGGCTACCGCGCCCAGCACGGTCTCGGCCCGGTCGTTCTCGATTCCAGCCTGGTCAAGGCCGCCTCTTACGAGGCCGCGGCCAATGCGCGGGCGGGTCAGCTTAGCCACGATCACGGCGGCAGCTTCGAGTCGCGCATGGCGAGTGCCGGGTTCGGCCGCCGCTATGCCGCGGAAAATCTCAGCGCCGGTTCGGAGACCTTCGACCAGGTGCTCGGCCGCTGGAAGGCCTCGGCGGCCCACAACAGCAACATGCTGATGCCCCAGGCCCGGCGCATCGGCATCGCCCGCGTCGATGCCCCGGGCAGCCGCTATAAGCGCTACTGGGCATTGGTCCTGGCCGGCGATTGAACCGCCGAGCCTCCGTCACCTTGCAAAAAGGCCCGCCGCATCGCTGCGGCGGGCCTTTTTCGTCGACCGTCTCGGCTCGCTCAGGCGGTGAGCGGACCGGGGATCGCGGCTTCGGCCTTGACCAGCAGACGCTGCTCGTGGCGCTTCATGAACAGCCAGAGTGCCAGGCCACCGAAGATGACGAAGGCGAGCAGCGCGAGCCCGACCGGGCCGACAATATGCTCGATCGAGCGTCCGCAGAAATAGGCGCCGAAGCCCATGATCGAGGCCCAGGCCACGCCGCCGAGGCCGTTCCAGATCATGAAGCGGCGGGCATCGAGCTTGTTCACGCCGGCGAGCACGGCCGCATAGGCCCGCAACATCGCGGTGAAGCGACCGAAGAACACGATCGCTCCGCCATGCTCGCGGAACAAGTACTGCCCGAGCTTCAGCCGGCCATGATCGAGCGCGATCATATGGCCGTGCTTGAGCAGCAGCGGCATGCCCCAGCGCCGGCCGACCCAATAGCCGAGATTATCGCCGATGATGGCTGCAGCGGCAGCAGCCGATACGATCAGGACGATGTTCAGGTTGCCCGTGCTGCCGGCATAGACCGCCGACGAGATCAGGATGGTCTCGCCCGGCATCGGAATGCCGGCGCTTTCGAGCATGATGACGAAGAAAATCGCGAGGTAGCCGTAGGACGCGATGAGCTCCGTCACCGGCAACTCGTGTAGGAAGGACATGAGGGACGACTCTATGGTTCCGGTGCGGTCAGTCTCGCGAAAAATGGGGCCATAGAGCGGCGTCGGCCATTCAGCTGCGTTTCGTGACCTCCGTCACGTCCTCGGACGATTCCTCCGAGGCCTCGGTAGCCCGCGCCGTCTCAGTCACCTGGTCCTCGGGCGATGGGGCCGGCGTGATCAGCGGGATCAGCTTGGCGATTGCCTCCGCAATCCCGTGCAGGACGGGGTTGGAGCGCGGGCCGAGATCCGGCGGCAGGAGGTGGCGGGTATCGATCATCGTCGTCTAGCTCACGGCAGCTTATGCTCACGCTTGCCTACCGGAGGATAAGTCGCGACGTCGCCGCAAGTTTCATCGCCAAATTTCCCGAAGTGCGCCGCAGCACGCGCTTCAGTCTTCCTGACAAATCACAAAGACACCGAACCGCAATCCAATCCGGAACGTTGTCCGAGACCTGGGGGAGGCTCAGATGGATTCACATACCGAGACCGCGGATACTGTCGCCGACGTCAGCAGCCCGACGTTACTCGGCCTCGCCGTGATCGGCGCATTGGTGACGGTCGCGATCTATTGGGTGCTCGGCAGCTAGGCCAGGGTGGCAGTCGCGACAGCGGCCTCGAACTCGGCCTGCCTGGCCTGAAGCCGCGTCTGCGCATCCTCATCGTGGCCCCAGACGCTCGCCTGGAAGATCTCGTCGACATGGGCGGCGGCCCAGGCCTGTTCCGCATCGAGCCGCCCATGCAGTACGGCGAGCGCGATCAGCAGTGAGCCGGTCAGCGTCGTCATCGTGTGGAGCGCGGCGAGTCGAAATGCGCCCTCCACCCTCGCGATCTCCGCGCGCAAGGCCGCGATCGTATCGTCCGGCTGCGTGACGTGCATCACGCCCTCGGACAGCATCAGGCGAGCGCCGAGAGCATCCCGCGCCCAGGCGATGATCGGATCCCAGGCGTCACCCTGCGCCGCGACGAGGCGCGGCGGGTCGCCCGCGCGATAGGCCACCAGATCGGTGCCCGCATAGGCCCCGAGATCCTCAGCAACCTCCTCACGGCGCTCGGCGACGCCATCGATCGCCGAATTGGCGAGCCGCGTCAGCAGCATCCGGGCCGGGTCGATCACCTCGGTCTGCGCCTGCCACTCGGCCGCGACGCGCTCCGCCAGAGCGCGGGTCGGCAGCAGCAGCAGGTTTTTCGCCGGGGTGCGGGCCGGGCGGCCGTCGAGGGTGAGGCGGAAGCCACCCTCGGTCTCGTCGAACCCGGCTTCCTTGTAGAAGCGCTTCGGCAGGACGGGTTTGCCATGCCCGCGAGCGATCGCTCGGGGATCCGGCGGCCGGACTTCGCCGGGTTCGCCGAGCCAGTCCCGGGTCATGTCGTTCTTCGGATCGGTCATGGGTGGGCCATAGGCGATCTCGGCGCCGGACGCCAAGGCGTCAGCCTGCCGCGATCTGGTCCGCGACGGAGCGCGACGACTCGTCGAGAGGCCGCGCGATCAGGTCGGCGAGGGTCTTGGCGCTCTCCACGACGGTGACGGCGCCGGCACCGAACAGCGCGCCGGGCGGGTGGTAACCCCAGGCGACCCCGATCGCTGCGACGCCGGCGCTTCGGGCCATCATCATGTCGTAGGTGGTGTCGCCGATCATCACCGTGCGGCTCGGACTGGTGTCGGCCTCCGCCATGGCGAGTTGCAGCATCGCCGGATCAGGCTTCGAGGGTGCATCGTCGGCGGTCTGGATGGTGGCGAACCAGCCGTTCCAGCCATGCTTGTCGACGAGGTGAGCGACGCCGCGGCGCGACTTGCCCGTAGCGATTCCGAGCCTGACCTCCGGACGGGCATGCAGCGCCTCGACCAGCTCGCCCATGCCGGGAAACAGCGGCTCCTCGTAGGCCGGATCGATCCTCAGCGCCTGGAACGCGCGCCGGTAGCTGTCGGACAGAGCCTCGATCGGTCCCGCCTCGCCCACCAACCGCTTGAACGCCTCGGGCAGGGACAGCCCGACGACCGAGAGCGCCTCCTTGCGGTTCGGCGCTATCAGCCCGTGCTCGGCGAAGGCGCGGGCCTGGGCCTCGACGATGAGGTGCTGGCTGTCGACGAGCGTCCCGTCGACATCGAAGACGACGAGCGTCACCACGGCGGAGCAGCACCCCGACTCATGGCCGCTTCGCCGGAGGCTGAGGTTGAACCGGCATCGTCGGTGGAACCGAAGCCGGCTTTGCTGGGGCCTGATTCTGCGGCGGGTTCGACTTCGCAACGGGCGGCGGAGGCGTTTGCGGCTGCGCGCCCTGTGTCGTCGCCTGGCCGGGGCGGCGGCGCTCGTAGCCAAGCCTGCAGCGGATCAGGAAGCGACGGCGTGCCCCGCCGCGCAGGCTCCGGTTATGCGATTCACGGTTACAGCTCGCGTAGGAGCGGCGGCGCTTCTCCGCCCCACGGATCCCAGAGGGCCGGCCGGCGGCGGCCGGCGCGGCGGCCGCCGGGGTCGCGGGTGCAGGTGCCGGCTGAGCAGGCACGGGCTGCGGCTGAGCGCTCGTTCCGCGCGCCAGAACCGGCGTGCAGAAGCCCCCAACGCCGACGAGCCCGGCGAAGGCGAGGCACATCAAGGTCACGACCCTCATGGATACGGCTCTTCCGGTGCGTCCATCACGACCGATGCACGCGGGCACTGCGGTCGAGCAAGACCGTCGCGCACCTGTGGACCGGGCCAGCAGAGAATAAGCCGCGCGGCGCCTTTGCCAAGGAGCAAGCGCGGCCGCGGCATCCTTTGCTCAGCTTTCGGGAGCCTCGACGATCGGATCGTAATGGCCGGTTTCGAAGCCCAGCAGGTTCCAGCTCTGGGCCATGTGCGGCGGCAGCGGCGCGCTGACGTCCACGGGCACGCCGGTGCGCGGGTGCGGGATCACGATCCGGCGAGCGAGAAGGTGCAGCCGGTTCTGGATGCCGCCGGGCAGCTCCCAGTTCTCGACGTCGAAATATTTCGGATCACCGACGATGGGGTGGCCGATATGGGCGGCATGCGCGCGCAATTGGTGCGTGCGCCCGGTCACCGGCTTCAGCGAGAGCCAGGCGAGCTTCTGGGCGGCCTGGTCGACCACGGCATAATAGGTCAGCGCATGGCTCGCGCCGTCGTCACCATGGCTGACCACCTTCATGCGGGCGTCGGCGTCGGTGGGCTCGTCCTTGGCGAGATAGGTCGAGACCCGGCCCTGGCGGGTGCGCGGCACGCCGGCGGCTAGCGCCCAGTAGATCTTCCGGGCTGCGCGCGAGCGGAAGCTCTTGGCGAGCGTCGCCGCTGCGAGGCGCGTCTTGGCGACGATCAGGCAGCCGGCTGTGTCCTTGTCGAGCCGGTGGACGAGGCGCGGCTTCTGGCCGTCCTTGCCGGTGAGCGCTTCGAGCATGCCGTCGACGTGCCGCACGGTGCCCGAGCCGCCCTGCACCGCGAGCCCGAACGGCTTGTTCAGGATCATCATCTCCGCGTCCTCGTAGAGGATCAGCGATCGCAGGAACTCGGCGTCGTCGGCCTCGCGGGCCGGGTTGCGCGGGCGCTCGGTCGGCTGGTCGAGCTTCAGCGGCGGAACCCGGACGCTCATGCCCGGCTCGAGCCGGTCGTTCGGCTTCACCCGCTTGGCGTCGACGCGCAGCTCGCCCTTGCGCACGATGCTCTGGACGCGGGTGAAGGGAAGCTGGGGAAACCGGGTCGTCAGGAAGCGATCGATCCGCATCCCGGCCTCGTCCTCCTCCACGACGAGGGTCTGCACGC
The DNA here is from genome assembly GCF_014196345.1 of Methylobacterium brachythecii. Classification (GTDB taxonomy): domain Bacteria; phylum Pseudomonadota; class Alphaproteobacteria; order Rhizobiales; family Beijerinckiaceae; genus Methylobacterium; species Methylobacterium brachythecii. The sequence goes on from NZ_JACIDN010000002.1 coordinate 338,228, forward strand.
CGGAGGCGAGGGTCGCGGAAGCCGCCGCCCGCTGCTCGCGGCGCGTCGGTCCCTCCACCGGAGGGGCGGCAGGCCGGCGGGTCGCATCGGGCTTCTTGCGGGGGCCAGGTTCGGAGAAGCTGCCGGGACCGGCCTTTGCCGAGGGCCGCGGAGCAAAGGCACGCGGCTTCGCTGCGGCCGAAGCAGGCTTGGGGGGAGCCTTCGCGGGCCTCGCCGCCTCGGCCGGACCATCCCAAGGCGAGCGCTCCGAAACGTCCTCGCCACGGTTGCGCGCGGCACGGCGAGCCGCATCCAGAGCGGATGTGCGTGGCCCGGTGCCCTCGCGCTTCGGCCATGCGTCGGAGCGCGGACCGCGGCGTCCTGCGCCGTTGCCGGCGCCCTTGCCCGCTCCGCCGCGTTGTGGAGGTCTTCCCGTCATGGCTCGCTGCTACCACCCCGTCGCACGGCCGGAAAGCGATGCGATGCGCGGCAGCGGCGTGGCTGGGGCGATATCGGCGCGTGCGCCCCTCGAAAATCGCATCGGCGCTTTCGCAAACCGGGACCGTTCAGGCCTGTCGGAGATGCCGAATCCTGCGGCCGGGCGCGATGGTCTGGGCCGCGAGGACGATGCCTTGCGCGTCGATGCCGAAGTGGCGGTAGAGGTCTGCGATCGTCCCGGTCTGGCCGAACCGGGAGACTCCGAGCGCGCGAAGGCGATGGCCGTGCACCGATCCGAGCCAGCCGAGGGTCGCCGGATGGCCGTCGAGCACCGTCACGAGGCCGCATTGCTCAGGCACCTCGGCCAGGAGCCGCTCGACATGGCTCGTGACGTCATACTGGCCGAGGTCCCGCAAGCCCTGTGACGCGATCCAACCCGCATGCAGCCGATCCGCCGAGGTGATGGCGAGAAGGCCGACGTCGCGGCGATCCTCCGCCATGAGCCCGACGGCCTCGATCGCCTCCGGTGCGACGGCGCCCTGATAGGCGACGACGACCTCTGCGTTCGGACCGGGCTTACGCAACCAGTAAGCGCCGGCCGTCATGTCGGCGGCGAGTGCCGCATCGATCGTGCGGTTGGGTTGCTCGATGCTGCGCGTGGAGAGCCGAAAATAGGCCGAGCCGCCGGCGGCGTCCGGCAGGCAGGTCACCGGGTCGGGCTCGGCTTCGCCATGCGCCTGCATGCGGGCGAAGGCAAAACGCATCAACACGGCGAGCTCATCGACGAAGGCCGGTTCGAACGAGGCGAGGCCGTCCTGGCCGAGCCCGATCAGCGGCGTCTTGATCGACTGGTGCGCGCCGCCTTCCGGCGCCAGCGCCACGCCGGCAGGCGTCGCGACGAGGAGGAAGCGGGCATCCTGGTAGCAGGCATAATTCAGCGCATCGAGGCCACGCTCGATGAACGGATCGTAGAGCGTGCCGACCGGCAACAGGCGCTCGCCGAAAATCGAATGCGAGAGTCCGAGGGCCGAGAGCGCCGTGAACAGGTTCGATTCGGCGATGCCGAGCTCGAGATGCTGGCCACCCGGCGAGAACGTCCAGTTGAAGGTCGAAGGGATGCGCTCCTTCTTGAAGATGTCGGCCATCTCCTCCTTGGCGAAGAGGCCGCGCCGGTTCACCCAGGCGCCGAGATTGGTCGAAACCGTGACGTCGGGCGAAGTGGTGACGACCCGGTCCGCGAAATCGCCCTCGCCCTTTGCGATCTCGTGCATCAGCATGCCGAAGCCGGCTTGAGTCGACAGGCTCGCCTGCTTGGGCGCCGCGAAACTCTCCGGCACGGGGATCGCCGGCGCCTCGTAGCGGCGGCGGCCGGCCTGGACGAAGGGCACGTCCGAGAGGAAGCGCGTCATGTCCGCCTCGTCGACCCCGAGCCCCTCGAACGGCTCCCATTCGTGGCCCTCGCGCACCTTCATGCTCTTTCGGAAGGCGTCGAGCTGGGCCGGCGTCATCAGACCAGCATGGTTGTCCTTGTGGCCGGCCAGCGGCAGGCCGTGCCCCTTGATCGTGTAGGCGATGAAGCAGACCGGCCTGTCATGCCCGCGGGCCGCCTCGAAGGCCTCGACCAGCGTCGGTAGATCGTGGCCCCCGAGATTGCCCATCAGCGCGGCGAGTCCGTCGTCCGAGCGCCGATCGAACAGAGCCGACACATCGCCCTGGTCGCCGAGTTCGTCGGTCAGGCGCTTTCGCCACGCGCCGCCGCCCTGGAACGCCAGCGCCGAATAGATCTGGTTCGGGCAGGCCTCGATCCAGGCTTTCAGTTTGTCGCCGCCGGGCTCGGCGAAAGCCGCACGCTGGAGCGACCCGTGCCGCAGAACCACGACGTCCCAGCCGAAATTGGCGAACATCGTCTCGAACTTGGCCCAAAGGCCCTCGCGCACGACGGCATCGAGGCTCTGGCGGTTGTAGTCGACGATCCACCACGTGTTGCGCAGACCGTGCTTCCACCCCTCCAGCAAGGCCTCGAAGATGTTGCCCTCGTCGAGTTCGGCATCACCGATGAGGGCGACCATCTTGCCCTCCGGCCGGTCGCCGCCCCACCCCTTGGCGCGCACGTAATCCTGCACGAGCGCGGAGAACAACGTCTGCGCGACGCCGAGCCCAACCGAACCCGTCGAGAAGTCGACGTCGTCGACGTCCTTGGTGCGCGACGGGTAGGACTGCGCACCGCCAAATCCGCGGAAGTTTTCGAGCTTCTCTCGGGTCTGGTTGCCGAACAGGTACTGCAGCGCGTGGAAGACCGGGCTCGCATGCGGTTTCACCGCTACTCGGTCCTCTGGCCGCAAGACCGCGCCGTAGAGCGCCGTCAGGATCGCGCAGAGCGAGGCCGAAGAGGCCTGGTGGCCGCCGACTTTCAGTCCATCCGTGGAGGACCGAAGGTGGTTGGCGTTGTGAATGGTCCAGGTGGACAGCCACAGAGCCTTGCGGGCCATGGCCGACAGATACGGCAGACGATCATCGCTCATGCCCGGCAGGATGCCAGAGATCCAAGAGCAAAACGGTGCAATCTGAGTTGTCTCCGGGCGCAAGTTTAGCTCAAATCGGTCGCAGAGCACCAGTTTGGGATCAATCCGTGTCGAAACAGAAGATCGATGCCATCGACCGGCGCATCATCGCTGCCCTCCAGGACAACGCTCACCTCACGACGCATCAGCTGGCGGAACGCGTGGGCCTGTCCGCGTCACCCTGCGCGCGCCGCGTCCGGCAGCTCGAGGCAACGGGCGTGATCAAGGGCTACGTGGCCGTCGTCGATCAGGTCGCCGTCGGGCTTCCCGTCAGCGTTTTCGCCTCGATCAAGCTCGAACGGCAGCGGGAGGAGCAACTCGACCGCTTCACGGAGGCGGTGGCGCGCTGGCCCGAGGTGATCGATTGCCACCTGATGACGGGCCAGCGCGACTTCCTGCTGCGCATCGTCGTCGAGGATCTGGCGGCCTACGAGCGCTTCTTGAAGGACAAGCTCACACGACTCGATGGCGTCGCGTCGATCGAGTCGAGCTTCGCGCTCTCTCAGATCAAGCGTTCGCATGCCTTGCCGATCGGAGGCTGACGAAGTGCGAGGCGCTCGAAACGATTCCCGAGAGCGGGGGCAGCCTGGCCGCCCGCCGCTCCTCCAGGGCGCTGCGACCGGGCCGCCCTTGAAACCGGTCAAACGGCGGCAGCGTGCGCCACGGATCTCGCCGGTCCGAACTGACGCGCCGCCTCGATCGCCAGCCCGACGCCCACCGAGCCGAAGGTGTCGCCGTCGACCACTCGTGCCTCGGGCACGCAGGCGCAGAGCGCGGCGCGGACATGCGGCAGGCCGGTCGAGCCGCCGGTAAGGAAGATCGCGTCGATATCGCCCGCGGCGAGCCCGGCCTGGGTCAGGCAGCGCGCGATCCGCGCGGCGATGCGCTCGGCCAACTCGCCCGTGTGCCGGGCGAGACCGGCACGGTCGATATCCGCCGCGAGCTTCGGCTCGACCCAATCGAGATCGATGCGGCCCTTGCCCGTGTCTGACACGGTAATCTTGGCGCCCTCCACCGAGATGGCGAGGCTGTGCCCGCGCTCGGCCTCGACGACGTGGCGAAGCCGCCCGATCAACTCGGGCCGCGCGGCATCGCGCGCGACCTCATCCAGCTCGCGCAGGACCTTGCGGTCGTAGAGCCGGTTGATGCTCGACCAGGTGGCGAGGTCGTGGAAGTAGCTCGTCGGCACCAGGAGATCGGCGCGCTTCATCGGGCTGCCGAGCCCCATCAGCGGCATCACCGTGCCGAGGCTGAGCCGACGGTCGAAATCCGTGCCGCCGATGCGTACGCCGTCATTGGCGAGGATGTCCTCGGCGCGCTCGGCGCGGCGGTGGCGCTCCGGCGAGAGCCGCACGATGGAAAAGTCCGAGGTGCCGCCGCCGATATCGGCGATCAGCGCGATCTCCTCCCGCTCGACGGATTGCTCGTAATCGAGCGCCGCCGCGATCGGCTCGTACTGGAAGCGCACGTGTCGGAAGCCGACCTCGCCGGCGATGGCACGCAAGGTGTCCTCGGCCTTGCGGTCGCCGGCCTCATCGCCGTCGACGAAGTGGACCGGGCGGCCATGCACAACGGTATCGAGTTCGTCGCCGCCGGCTGCCTCGGCCCTCTGCTTCACCGCTGCAAGATAGCGGGCGATGACCTCGCGGAAGCGCAGGCGCTCTCGCCCCACCGGCGTGCTCTCCTCGATGAGGTTCGAGCCGAGCACCGATTTGAGGCTGCGCATTAGGCGGCCCGCCGTGCCCTCGACATAGGCCTCGATCGCGGCGCGGCCGATCAGAGCCTCGTGCCGAGGGCTGAAGAAGATCGCACTCGGGATCGTCCGGTGCGCGCCTTCCAACGGCAGAAGCGAAGGCCGCCCGGCCGTCGCGAGGCCGAGCGTCGTATTGGACGTGCCGAAATCGAGGCCGCAGGCTGCCATGCGTAAAGAGTCTCGGGCCGGTTTCTCGGGAGGGGCGGCTGCGTACAAGCAACCGCCCTGCCGGTCTACCGCCGGAAACGCGTCGCGACGTCAGGACACGGCAGCGTCGGCGGCATAGCGCCGTTCGAGATGCGCGAGGAAGTCTTCCGCGCCGAGCGGCTTGCCCGTCGCCGCGACGAACAGCTCGTCGGTCTGGAGCAGGCTGCCCTTGGCGTGGACGTTCTCGCGCAGCCAGCCGCGCAAAGCCGAGAAATCGCCCTGTGCCAGGGCCGGCCGGATGGCGGGCAGCGCCGCGCAGGCCGCCGCGAAAAGCTGCGCCGCGCCCATCGCGCCGAGCGTGTAGGTCGGGAAATAGCCGAAGCTGCCGCCGGGCCAGTGGATGTCCTGTAGGCAGCCCTCCCGATCGTTCGTCACGGTGAGACCGAGGAGCCGGCTCACGCCGTCGTTGAACGCGCCGGGCAGATCGGCCACTGCGAGGTCGCCCGCGATCATCGCCGTCTCCAGCTCGTAGCGGAGCAGGATATGGGCCGGATAGGTCACCTCGTCGGCATCGACGCGGATGAAGCCCGGCTCGACCCGCGTGTAGAGCCGGTGGACGTTGTCGGCCTCCCAGGCCGGCCCTTCGCCGCCAAAGGCCTCGCGCAGTCGCGGCGCCAGGAACTCCACGAATTCGCGGCTGCGGCAAGCCTGCATCTCGATGAGCAGTGACTGGCTCTCGTGCAGGCTCATGCCGCGCGCCTGGCTGACCGGCTGATGGCGCCATGCGGCCGGGCGGCCCTGTTCGTAGAGCGCGTGCCCGGTCTCGTGCATCACGCCCATTAGGGCGCGGGTCGCGTCGGCCTCGTCGTAGCGGGTGGTGATGCGGACGTCGTCCGTGGCTCCGCCGCAGAACGGGTGCAGGCTGACATCGAGCCGGCCACGCTCGAAATCGAAGCCGGCGGCCCGCATCAGCGTGAGACCGAGATCCTTCTGGCTCTCGATCGGGAAGCGACCGAGCAGCGGTAGGGCCGGCCCTCGCGCGGCCTGGCGTGCCTGCGCCCGTCCGAGCAGATCCGGCAGGGTTGCGCGCAGCAGCGCGAAGAGCGGATCGATCCGGGCTTGGCGCATGCCCGGGTCGTAGCCGTCGAGCAGGGCATCGTAGGGCGAGAGTCCGAGCACGGCGCCCTTCGCCTCACCGATCTGCCTCTGCAGCCGCAGCGTCTCCGCGAGATGCGGGGCCAGCATGGCGAAGTCGCCCTGCTTGCGCGCCTCGCGCCACGCCATCTCCGAGCGGGTCGAGGCCTTGGAGCTCGCCTCGACGAGATCGCCGGGTACGGCCGAGGCGTGGATGTAGGTTCGGCGCATCTCGCGCAGGTTGGCCTGCTCCCACTCGCCGAGCCCTGTCTCATCCTCGGCCTGAGCGAGGGCGTCGGCGGTCTTCTGCGAGGTCAAGATCTCATGGGCCAGGACGCTCAGCGTGGCGAGCTGGTCCCCGCGCATCTCCGACGCGCCGTCCGGCATCAGGGTCTGCATGTCCCAACCGAGGATTCCCGAAGCGTCCTCGATGGCACCGAGCCGCGAGAAGGTCGTGGCGAGAGAACGATAGGCCTGCATCGATCGCGCTTGTCCTGTTCGGTTCGTCCGTCGCGAGGCGGCCTATCACGTCACGGCACGGCCTGACGATGCAGCAAGACGAATGCCGGTTGACGGCGGGGTCGTCAGATTGTACTGATCAGTACATTCTTGACCGATCAGTACACACAAACCGCAGGAGCCGACCATGTCCGAGAGCCGCCCTCCCCTTCCGCCATTCACCTACGAGAGCGCCGTCAAGAAGGTCCGCGCGGCCGAGGATGGCTGGAACGGCGGCAATCCCGAGAAGGTCTCGCTGGCCTACACGGCCGACAGCCGCTGGCGGAATCGCTCGATGATCTTCCAGGGCCGCGAGGCCATCGTGGCCTTCCTGAAGCGGAAGTGGGAGCACGAGCACGAGTACCGCCTGATCAAGGAGATCTGGGCCCATTCCGAAAACCGCATCGCCGTGCGCTTTGCCTACGAGTACCGAAACGCCTCCGGCAGCTGGTTCCGCGCCTATGGCAACGAGAACTGGGAGTTCGACGAGAACGGCCTGATGCAGGTCCGGCACGCCAGCATCAACGACATCGCGATCCAGGAGAGCGAGCGGCTCTTCCATTGGGACCGCTCCGCACCGCGGCCGGCCGACCATCCCGGCCTGACCGAACTAGGGCTGTAAGCGAGCCAAGCATGCCACGAACCGTGAAGGCCCGCGCGGACGTCCTGCCCGCGCTGGCCGAGGTGTTTCGCGAATACGGCTACGAGGGCGCGAGCCTGTCGCTGATCGGCCAGCGCACGGAGTTGGGCAAAGGCAGCCTCTATCACTTCTTCCCCGGCGGGAAGGAGGAGATGGCCAATGCCGTGCTCGACGAGATCGACGGGTGGTTTGAGACGCGGATGTTCAAGCCGCTTCGCGACGAGGCCGATGCCTCGGCGGCCATCCGCGCCATGCTCGCCGATACGCTCAGCTATTTCCGCTCGGGGCGGCGGGTGTGCCTGGTCGGAGCGCTCGCGCTCGGCGATGCGCGAGATCGCTTCGCAGAGCGGATCAATGTCTATTTTGCCGCCTGGCGGGACGCCCTGGCCTCGGCGCTCGTGAGGCAGGGTCTCGACGAGTCGGAGGCCCGGCCGCTCGCAGAAGACGCCGTCGCCCTCATCCAGGGCGGCTTGGTGGCCGCCCGCGCGATGGATGATCCGAGCCTCTTCGAGCGGCTCTTGGCTCGCCTCGAAACACGCTTGTTGCCGCCTGCGAAGAGCTAGCCTGGCTTAGGCGCCCTTCTCTGCCGCGATCCGATCCAGCGCCTGCATCGTCTCTCCCGACAGCTCCAGATCGGCCGCCGCGAGGTTTTCGCGCAGGTGACCGAGCGACGACGTGCCGGGGATCAGCAGGATGTTCGGCTTCCGCTTCAACAGCCACGCCAGCGCGACCTGCATCGGCGTCGCGCCGAGCTTCACGGCAATTTCGGAGAGCGCCGTGGATTGCAGCGGCGAGAAACCGCCGAGCGGGAAGAACGGCACATAGGCCGTTCCGGCGGCGGCAAGCTGATCGATCAGCGCATCATCCTCGCGATGGGCGATGTTGTATTGATTCTGCAGGCAGACGATGTCCGTGATCTCGCGGCCATCGGCGACCTGCTTGGCAGTCGCGTTGCTCAGGCCGACATGGCGCACGAGGCCCTGCTTCTGCAGCCCGGCCAGCACCGAGAGCGGCTCCTCGATCGCCCCCTCGGCCGGGCCGTGGACATCGAACATCAGCCGCAGGTTCACGACATCGAGCGCCTCGACGCCGAGATTGCGCAGGTTGTCGTGGACCGCGCTCGTCAGTTCATCGGCCGAGAAGGCCTTGTTCCAGGAGGCATCCGCGCCGCGCTTGGCGCCGATCTTGGTGACGATCGCCAGATTATCCGAATAAGGGTGCAGTGCCTCGCGGATGATGTGGTTGGTGACGTGCGGCCCGTAGAAGTCGCTGGTGTCGATATGGTCGACGCCGCTCGCCACCGCCTCACGCAGCACGGCGATTGCCGCCTGCCGGTCCTTCGGCGGCCCGAACACGCTAGGCCCTGCGAGCTGCATCGCCCCGTAGCCGAGGCGCTTCACCGTGCGGTCGCCGAGCTTGAACGTGCCGGCCTTCGCGATGTCGGTCATGGTGGATCTCCTCTGGAATGAGGACCCATCTAGTTCGCGCACGGCCGGTGGATAATCGGACCAATTCAGCACGGCCCGTTCGATAATCCGCACAATATGGCGACGCTTCGGCTAGTCCTCGCCGCGCCGCTCCCGCCGCAGCCGCTCCCAATAGGCCAGCCGTTCGCGGTAGCGCGTCTCCATCCCGCGATCGGTCGGTTCGTAGAAATGCTGCCGCTCCAGCTTCTCCGGCCAGTAATCCTGGCCCGAGAACGCATCCGGCTCATCGTGGTCGTAGCGATAGCTGTCGCCGTAGCCGATCGCCTTCATCAGCTTGGTCGGCGCGTTGAGGATCACCCGCGGCGGGGGCAGCGATCCGTTCTCCTTCGCGACCCGCGTCGCGGCCTTGTAGGCGTTGTAGACCGCGTTCGATTTGGGAGCGCAGGCGAGATACACGGTGGCCTGGGCCAGGGCGAGTTCGCCTTCCGGCGAGCCGAGGAAGTCGAAGGCATCCTTGGCCGCGTTGGCGACGACCAGCGCCTGCGGGTCGGCCAGCCCGATATCCTCCACCGCCATGCGCACGAGGCGGCGCGCGATGAACAGCCGATCCTCGCCGCCATCGAGCATGCGGCAGAGATAATAGAGCGCCGCATCCGGGTCCGAGCCGCGTACCGTCTTATGGAGCGCGCTGATCAGGTTGTAGTGACCCTCCTGCGACTTGTCGTAGATCGGCGCCCGGCGCTGGACGAGGTCCTGCAGGGTCTGTGCGTCGAGCACCTCGCCGGGCTTCGCCGAGCGCCAGACCTCCTCCGCCAGCGTGAGCGAGGCGCGGCCATCGCCATCTGCCATGCGGACGAGGACACCGCGGGCCTCCTCGTCGAGGGGCAGCGCCTGCTTGGTCAGATCCTCGGCGCGGGCGAGCAGCTTGGCGATGGCCCCGTCGTTCAGCGCCCGGAACAGCAGGACGCGGGCGCGCGACAGCAAGGCCGCGTTCAGCTCGAAGGACGGGTTTTCCGTCGTCGCGCCGACGAGGGTGACGGTGCCGTCCTCCATCACCGGCAGGAAGGCATCGAGCTGGGCGCGGTTGAAGCGGTGGATCTCGTCGACGAAGAGAAGCGTCCCCTTGCCCGTCGAACGGCGCCCGCGCGCGGCCTCGAACACCTTCCGCAGGTCGGCGACACCGGAAAAGATCGCCGAGATCTGCTCGAAATGCAGATCGACCTCGTGGGCAAGCAGCCGCGCCACCGTGGTCTTGCCCGTGCCCGGCGGCCCCCAAAAAATCAGCGAGCCGAGCGCCTTCGAGGCGAGCAACCGTGTCAGCGCGCCATCCGGCCCAGTCAGATGCTCCTGACCGACGACCTCTGCGAGCGTCTGCGGCCGCAGGCGGTCGGCGAGCGGACGCGGCGCGGTGCTGTCGAGGCCTGCCGAGGCGAAGAGATCGGACATCGGCGCATCAACACCGCAGGCTGCCCGCTCGGCAAGCCCAAGGGTCGCCGCTGGCCGCTCCCTATCCCCGGAAGACCGAGGTCATCACTGAGCCGCCGCGATTGATCGAGATCTCCCAGATGCCCAGGCTGTCGCGGGTCATCCGTTCGAGATCCTTCGTCGTGCTCACCGTGCTGCCGTTGATGGCGACGATCACGTCGCCCTTCTTGAAGCCGGCGCGGGCAGCGATCGAGTTCTCGTCGACATCGGTCACGGCGACGCCCTCGCCCGGCAGATCGACCTGCATCTCCTCGGCGACCGCCGGCGACGTGTTGACGAGCGTCGCGCCGACGAAGGGCGAGCGGCTCTTCACCTTCAGGACGTCGCGCGGCCGGGTCTCGGGCGCCGGGCCGAGCTTCACCTCCACCGTCTGCTTCTTCGCGCCGCGCTGCACGCCGAAGACGGCCTTTCCGGTGATACCCTTGAGCGCAAACCGGTAGCCGAAGGCCTCCGGATCATCGACCGGCTGACCGTCGATGGTCAGCACGATGTCGCCGCGCTTCAGACCGGATTCCTCGGCCGGGCTCTTCGGCTGCATGCTGGCGACGAGGACGCCGGCCGGCCGGTCGAGGCCGACGCTCTCGGCGATGTCGGGCGTCACGGTCTGCAGGCGCGCGCCGAGCCAGGGGCGCCGCACCGTCGTGCCGCCGCTCTTGGCCGTCTCGACCACAGCCTTGATCATGCTCGCCGGAATCGCGAAGCCGATGCCGTGGCTGCCGCCGGATTGCGAATAGATCGCGGTGTTCACACCGACGAGGTGGCCCTTGAGGTCCACCAGCGCACCGCCGGAATTGCCGGGATTGATGGCGGCGTCGGTCTGGATGAAGAACTGGTAGTCGGACGAGCCGACCTGTGTGCGGGCCAACGCGGAGATGATGCCCTGCGTCACCGTCTGGCCGACGCCGAACGGGTTGCCGATCGCCATCACGAAATCACCGACCTCGAGATGATCGGAATCGCCGATCGGCATTGGTGCCACGTCGGCCGGCGTCTTGATCTTGAGCACGGCGAGGTCGGTGCGCGGGTCGCGCAGCACGATGCTTGCCTCGAACTCGCGGCGGTCGGCGAGCGAGACCTTCACCTCGTTCATGTTCTCGATGACGTGGTTGTTGGTGATGACGAGGCCCGAGGCGTCGACGATCACGCCGGAGCCGAGGGAGCGCTGCGCCCGCTCGCCCGGCGTTCCGCCCATGCCGCGGCCGGGCGCGTCCTCGCCGAAGAAGCGGCGCATGAACTCCGCCATGGCGCTGGAGCGCGGGTTCCGCTTCTCGACATGCGAGGCGTAGACGTTGACGACCGACGGCGCGGCCTTCTTCACGATCGGGGCGAAGGAGAGCTGGATCTCGCCCTTCGAGAGCGGAGGGGCCTTCTCGGTCGCGGCCCGCTCGGCCGTCGTCTGCGCGAGCAGCGGCAGCGGAGCGAGGCAGGCCGTGACGCCCAGGGCGGCGGCCAGAAGGCGGGCCGGCATGAAGGGCGGACGAGGCATGGTGGTCTCCCGAAGGCAATGAGCTTTCGGGCTATCTATCACGCCGAATCGGGCAGGCGAGTGGCCTTGCCCGGGTACGGTGTCACGGCAGGCGTGCGCCGCCGATCCGGCTCGCGCTGCGCACGATCGCGCTGATGCAGCTCAGCGAGGAATCGGCCGCGCGCTGAAACTCGCCGACCTGAAGGCGGATCAGCTCGGCCGGCGACTTCACCTTGGAGAGCGCCTGCATGTGAGCCAAAGCTGCCTCGCCTTCTTTGCGCACGAAGGCGAGAACGGTCTCGTTGATCTCGGTGAACTGCACCGTCGAGGTCGTGCCGCCGAACCCGGCAATCGCCGCGATCTCGTTCTTCGGCGCAGGCTTCGCAGCTTGCGGCTTCGGCGCCTGGGGGGCAGCGGCGGGCACCGGAACAGGTGCCGGAGCCGGCTTCGTCTCGATCGCTGCCGCCGGAGCGGGCTTCACCTCGACAGGCTTGGCCTCGACCTTTGCGGCGGGAGCGGTCGTCTTCGCATTGGAATTCGCCGGCTTCACCTCGGCCTGCGATGCCGGGCTCGCCTTCGGCGCTGCGCTCATCACGGCAGCGGGCTTGCTCTCCGCGACGGGCTTGGCTGCCTCAACCTTGGGCGCCTCGACCTTGGGAGCAGCAGGCTTTGCCGCGGCCAATTCGGGAACCGCCACCTTCGCAGGGACGGCTTTCGGTGCCGCGATGGCAGCCTTCGGCTCCGGAGACTTGGCAGCGGGGGCCACAGGCTTGGCGGCGGGAGCGGGCTTGTCCGCAGCCTTGGCAGGCGCGGCAGCAACGACGGGCTTCGGAGCGGGTTTGCCTCCAACCGGAGCGGACTTCGATGGCGGCTTCGGCGCGGCCTTCGCTACAGCTTCGACCGGCTTGGTCGCGGCCTTGGCATCCTTCGCGGCAGCGTCGGATTTCTGCGTCGGATCAGTGCGAGTCGCCATCAAACCGCCTCCTCGTCATTCGCGTCAATCGAGGCGGTCAGTCTCGATCGCCTCTTGGTCCCTGGGCCGAACCCGCGGCCGGTCCGGCCGCGGGTTCACCGAGAGATGCTTTGTCTTATCGGACTTAGAAGGCCGTTAGTGGGCGGTCTTCTGCGCGAGAGCGCCGTATTCCTTCGCCTGCGACTGCAGCGTAGCGAACTGGGCCTTCACGTACTCGGACTGCAGCTCGATGGCCTCGCGGAAGTCGCGGGCGCGAACGAGCTTCTGCGTGAAGTCGAAGGTGGCGTTGGCGTTGGTCTGGGCGTGGTCGATGCCCTTGAGGATGGCGGCATGAACCGTCGACTGGACGTTCACGCCCGTGTTCTGCAGCTGCTCGGAGGTCTTCAGAGCGCCGCTGAAGAAGCTGCCGAAAGCGGTGCGGGCCTGCTCGACGCTCTTGTCAGCGAACTCGCGCAGCTCGGTCGGGATCTCGAAACCTTGAGTAGCCAAAGCAATCTCTCCTGTGAGCTTTTCCGTCAGGCTCCGGCGACTCATCGCCGCGGCCCGGTGGAGATATGTTGCAACGCAACATGAAAGTCAAGAAGGCTTGCCGGGCCATTTCGCCGGCCCGATCCACCATTACTATGTAATTGATCTAAAAGTGAATTGCTTTGGTGAAAGGTATCGACGCCGAGGGGCGGCCGTCAAACGTGCAGAGCGAAGATCTGGTAGTCGGCTGCCGATCCCTACCCTCGTCCCTCACTTCACCGCGTCAGTTTCAGCCCACCCTGAAATTGAATGCAGAATCGATGTTGTTGCGGCTGAGCTTGGGTGAAATTCCCCGTATCTGCGCTTCGTAGATGCTGATCAGACCGTCCGCATGGGCAGCGAGCGTCATCGGCGCGGCCCAGTAGCGCTCGTAAGCGGCCTGTCCGGTGCGGCGCACAATGGCATCGTCCGCAAGCCGGTCGAAGGCGTCGGCGAGAGCGCCGGTTTCGGGCTCGACGACGAAGCCGCTGATCCCGTCCGCGACTTTTTCCGATGCGCCCGACCGCACCGACGCGACCACCGGAATGCCGGCCGCCAACGCCTCGTAGACCGTGAGGGGACCGGTCTCGTACCAGCGTGAGGGCGCGCAGATGGCGCGGGCGCGGCTGCGCAGCGCGACCTCGACCTCGGCCGGGCTGCGCCAGCCGAGCAGCTCGACGCCGGGCATCGCGCGCAGGCGCTCTTCCAGTGGGCCTGCACCGACGAACAAGGCCGGAACTCCCGCCTGCCGTGCTGCCTCGGCGACGAGATCGGCGCCCTTCTCCTGCGTGAGGCGGCCGACATAGGCGATGGCATCGCCCTTGGCCGGATCGGCCGGCTCCCCTTTTGGCGTACGCACCGGGTTGTCGAGGCGGTGATGGCGCAGGTCGAAGCCGCTCAGCAGAGCGCCGGCGCGCTCGACGCTGGCGTCGCAGACATGGATGACGTCGAGGCGGCCGGAGCCGATCGCGGTTCGCATCGCCGCGGAGCGTGCGACGCGAACCATCTTGTGCAGCCGGCTCTTGGGATCGCAGGCGGCGGCGACGCACGAGGAGGAGAGCGGCTTCAGCGCACAGGGTTCACCTTGGTCGAAGCGGTAGTAGAGGCCGTTGGGGCAGGCCAGGAAGTATTCGTGCAGGGTCAGCGTCACCGGCACGCCACGGGCAAGCAGCACTGGCAGCACGGCCGGCGAGAGCGCGCGGGTCCACTGATGCAGGTGGATGCAGTCGGCCGGCACCGGCAGCGCATCGAGGGCGGCGGCAAGGCGGCGCGCGGCCTCGCCGTGCCAGATGCCCGTCACCGCGCCCTTCCAGGCTGGCAGGGACCACACATCGGCGAGGCCGAGGCCGATCCGCTTGATGCGCGGGTGATCGAGCAGCGGGTCCACGGGACCGTCGATCGCCTGGATGAAGCTGACGGCGACCCCGGCCTCGGCGAGGCCACGCGCGGATTCGACCGCGACCTTCTCCGCGCCGCCGCTGGCGACGGCGAATTCGGCGAGGATGACGACGTGCATGACGGGGCGTCCCGATCGCCGGGCAAAGTGAACCTGGTCCGATTGCACGGTTTACGCCCGATCAACTGCCGAGCGGTAAAGATGATCGACCATTTCCCGGAATGATCGGGTGCCGTCGTGCGTGTCGTCCTCGTTCTCGATCACGCCCACATCAATGGGGGCCAGGCGAAAGTCGCGCTCGACTCGGCCCTCGGGCTGAGCGCGCGCGGCCATGCGGTCACCATCTTCGCCGCCGTCGGCCCGGTGGATCCTCGCCTGGAGCAGGCCGGCATCCGCGTCGTCTGCCTCGGCCAGGACGACATCGAATCCACGAAGAACAAGCTCGCTTTCGCGGCGCAGGCAATCTGGAACCGCAAGGCCGCCGAGGCGCTCGGTGACGAGCTGCAGCGTTACGATCCGGCGGACACGCTGGTGCATGTCCACGCCTTCGCCAAGTCGCTCTCTCCCTCGATCGGGGTGCCGATCGCGGCTTCGGGTCTGCCGTGCCTCTACACGATGCACGAGTTCTTCCTGGTCTGCCCGAATGGCGGCTTCTACGATTATCCGAGCGAGGCGATCTGCCACCGCACGCCGATGTCGCTGTCCTGCCTCGGCACCAATTGCGACGCGCGCTCCTACCCGCGAAAACTCCTTCGGGTGGTCCGCCATGTCGGGCTCGATCACGTCGCGCGCCTGCCCGATCTCTTCCGCCACGTCATCACGATCAGCGCCCTGCAGGAGCGCGTGGTCGCCCCGCTGATGCCGAAGGGCACGCTCTTCCACCGCGTCGACAACCCGATCTCGGTAACGAAGGCCCCTCCCCGCTCCGGGCCGCCGGGCGATTTCCTCTTCGTCGGCCGGATCTCCACCGAGAAGGGCGCCCCGATCTTCGCCGAGGCCGCGCGTCGGGCCGGCGTCAGGCCGGTCTTCGTCGGCGATGGGCCGAGCGCCGCCGAACTCAAGGTGCGCTACCCCGAGAGCGTGATGCTCGGCTGGAAGAATGCCGAACAGGTCCAGGCGCTGATGCGCGAGGCCCGCGCCCTGGTGTTTCCGAGCATCTGGTACGAGGGCCAGCCGCTGACTGTCTACGAGGCGCTGGCTGTCGGCTGCCCGGTCATCGTCAGCGACGCCTGTGCCGGACGCGAGGCCATTGAAGACGGCGAAAACGGATTCTGGTTCCGCTCCGGCGACCCGGCGGCCCTGGCCGCGCACCTCTCCCGGCTGACCGACGACGCCCTCGCCGACCGCCTGAGCCGGCAGGCGCACGAGCGCTACTGGGCCGGCCCGCTCACCGTCGATGCCCATCTCGACCGGCTGGAACAGGTCTACGAGCGCGTCGCGCGTGAAGCTGCAGGACGGCGCCCGATCGTCGGTGCGCGGGCCGGCGGCCGAGCCGCGGCGACGATTGCCGCGGAAACACCACCGCGCGCCCTGCGTTGAGGTTGGTGCGCGTCACGAAGCGCGTGCCCAACGGCGTAGCGAGTGAAACGACATGTCCGATGCGAAGGCCCCGAAGACGGGCGGCGAAAAGCTCGACGAGCACCGCGAGCGAGACAGCGGCAAGAAGAGCGACGACAAGGCGAACCCCGCCAACGCGCCGGGCAAGCAGGAGAAGCGGCTCGACGAGGCGCTCGAAGAAACCTTCCCTTCGAGCGATCCGGTCTCCGTGAACATCACGAAGTAGCGGCCGCAGCGCTCAGGCCGCTCGCGCGATCGTCCCGGCAATAAGGGACCGTGCCTCCTCGGCGGGGACGGGCCGGCTGAATAGGAAGCCCTGAACCTCGTCGCAGCCCTCGGCCTGGAGGGCCGCGAGTTGCGAGGCGGTCTCGACCCCCTCAGCCGTCGTCACGATGCCGAGGCTGGCGCCGAGCCCGGTCGCCGCGCGCACGATCGCGGTGCAATGGGCGTTGACGCCGACCTGGCTGACGAACGAGCGGTCGATCTTGATCTTGTCGAACGGGAACGAGCGCAGGTAGCCGAGGCTCGAATAGCCCGTGCCGAAATCGTCCATCGCGATGCGCACGCCGAGATCGCGCAGGGCATGGAGTGCCGCGAGGTTGGCGGCCTCTTCCGCGAGCAGCACCGATTCCGTGATCTCGATCTCGAGCCGGTTGGCGGCGAGCCCCGATTCCGCCAGCGCCTGCTTCACGGTGTCGACGAGGTCCCGGTTGCGGAACTGGACGGGCGAGAGGTTGACCGCCACGCGGATGTGATCGGGCCAGGTCGCGGCTTCGGCGCAGGCGGTGCGCAGCACCCAGGCCCCGATCGGATTGATCAGTCCTGTCTCCTCTGCGAGCGGCACGAACTCCGCGGGCGAGATCGCACCGTGTTCGGGGTGCTGCCACCGCAGCAAGGCCTCGAATGCCGTCACCCCACCGCCGAGGCTGTTCAGCAGCGGTTGGCAGACAAGGGAGAGCTGCCCTCGGGCAAACGCTTCGCGCAGGTCGTTCTCGCGGCTTCGGCGCAGCTGTGCCCAGGCCTCCATCTCGGGCTCGAAGCAGCGGAACGTCCCGCCACCCGCGGCCTTGGCGCGGTAGAGCGCGAGATCGGCGTGACGCAGCAGCATCTCCGGGTCGCGTCCGTCCTGCGGAAGCAGCGCGACGCCGATGCTCGTGCCGATGTGGCAGTCCTGGCCGTCGAGGCGAAACGGCCGCGACAGCTCGTCGATGATCCGCAAGGTCAGCGAGTGCAGGAGCAGCGGGCTCTCGACGCAGCGGACCAGGATCGCGAACTCGTCGCCGCCGAGCCGCGAGACGATATCGCCCTCGCGCACACAGCCGACTAGCCGGCCCGCTGCCGCCGACAGCAATGCATCGCCGGCGGCATGGCCGAGCGTGTCGTTGACGATCTTGAACTTGTCGAGGTCGAGGCAGAACAGCAGCGCAGCCTCGCCTGAGCGCTCCTGGCGAGCGAGAGCCTCGGCGAGATGCTCGCCGAACAGGACGCGGTTCGGCAGCCCCGTGAGCGCGTCGTGATGGGCCATATGCGCGATGCGCGCCTCGGCGCGGCGACGCTCGGTCACGTCGATGGCCGCGCCGATCACGGCTTCCCGGCCCTCGAACGGCACGGCCCGCTCGAACAGGTTCACCTCGATCGGGGTGCCGTCGACGATCCGGTGGAGTAGCGGTCCATCGCGCATTGCGCCGGACGCGTTCGAAACGTCGTCGCCCGCCGCCAGATCGGAGAGGCGCATCCCGAGAAACGCCTCCCTCGCGAAGCCGTAATGCTCGATCGCCGCGTCATTGACCGCGAGGAAGCGACCCGACCCGCTCTCGGTTACCCACATCGGGACGGGGTTGTTCTCGAAGAGCAGCCGGAAGGAGGCATCGCGAGCCTTGATGTCGCCGACATCGGTGAGCGTCAGCGCGATCAGATCGCCGATGCTGCCGGCCTCGACCTTGAGGTAGAGCGGGCCGCCATCCGGGCGGAGATGGGTCAGCTCGAACACCCTGCGCCGGCCCGTCTCGACGAGGTCGGAGAAAATCGCCGCCACGTCGTTGGCCGCATGGCCCGGCAGGACGTCGGCCAGCCGTTGCCAATGCAGCGCGCCGGGAGCCCGGTTCAGCAGCCGATGGGCACCCTGGTTGGCGGCGACGATCTTGAAGTCGACGGCCGCACCGTCGGGGTCGCGCACGGTGCTGAGCGCTAACATGCCCTGGTCCGTCGCGCCGAACATGGCCTGGACGAGCTCGGTGCGCACGCCGTCATCCGCGAGCCCGATCAAGACGAGCGGCCGCCCCCAACCATTGGCCAGCGGCACGCCGACGAGGCCTGTGGTGGTGACGACGCCTTCGCTGATCCGGTCGCAGCGGGCGAAGGCCGGCTCGGACGAGTCGAGAGCCGCCGCGACAATCTCGCGAACGGGTTGGCAGACTTCATCGGAGAGTTGGGAGACCGGCAGGCCTTGGGCGTCACCCTGCAGCCAATCCTGGAACTGCGCACCGGCCCACAGGACGGTCTCGGCCTGGCCCTCCCGCGAGACGACGAGAGCGGTACGATCGGTGAGGCGCCCGAGGCTGCCGAGCACCACCGCCTCGTAGGTCGGCAATGCGTGTCCGACCCGGCAATCGCGCCAATGCTGGACGAGCGAGCGGGTTTCGGCAGCCGCTGGAGAGGCGGTCATCAAGGCAGTCCACGCTTAGGATTTGCGCGTGGTTAGACCCGAACTCGTTGACGGCAAGTATATGCGCCGGCTCACCTCTTCGTCGAAGGAGCCGGCGCAAGGTTTCTTTCGGTCTTTTACGCAGCCTCGAGCAGACGGCGAGCGATCACCTGCGCCTGGATCTCAGCTGCACCTTCGAAGATGTTGAGAATGCGCGCGTCGCAGAGAATACGGCTAGCCGTGTATTCCAGCGCGAAGCCGTTGCCGCCGTGGATCTGCAGAGCGTTGTCCGCCGCCGCCCAGGCGACGCGGGCGCCGAGCAGCTTGGCCATGCCCGCTTCGAGGTCGCAGCGCTTGCCCTCGTCCTTCTCACGGGCCGAGAAGTAGGTGAGCTGGCGGGCGATGTTGATCTCGACCGCCATCATCGCGATCTTGTCGGCGACGCGCGGGAACTCGACCAGCGGTTTGCCGAACTGGACGCGCTCCTCGGCGTAGCGCAGGCCGACGTCGAGCGCCGCCTGGGCGACACCGATGGCGCGGGCCGCCGTCTGGATGCGGGCGGATTCGAAGGTCTGCATGAGCTGGGTGAAGCCCTTGCCCTCGACGTCGCCGAGGAGATTGGCGCCCGGCACCTCGAAGCCCTCGAAGGACAGCTCGTATTCCTTCATGCCGCGGTAGCCGAGCACCTCGATTTCGCCGCCGGTCAGGCCCTCGACCGGGAAGGGCTCGGCATCGGTGCCGCGCGGCTTCTCGGCGATGAGCATGGAGAGGCCGCGGTGGCCCTTCTCCTCGGGCTTGGTCCGCACCAGCACCGTCATGATGTCGGCGCGTACGGGATGGGTGATCCAGGTCTTGTTGCCGGTGATCTTCCAGACGTCGCCCTCCTTCACCGCGCGGGTGCGCAGGGAGGCGAGATCGGAGCCTGTATTCGGCTCGGTGAAGACGGCGGTCGGCAGGATCTCGCCGGAAGCGAGCTTGGGCAGGAAGCGCTGCTTCTGCTCCTCGGTGCCACCGCCGAGGATCAACTCGGCCGCGATCTCCGAGCGGGTGCCGAGCGAACCAACGCCGATATAGGCGCGCGACAGCTCTTCCGAGACCACGCACATCGCGGCCTTCGGCATGCCCATGCCGCCGTATTCCTCGGGGATCGTCAGGCCGAAGACGCCGAGCTCGGCCATCTTCTCGATGATCTCCATCGGGATGTAATCGTTCTTCAGATGCCACTCATGGGCCTGTTCGACGACCTCGGCCTTGCCGAAGCGGCGCATCTCGGAGCGGATGGATTCCATGTCCTCGTCGAGGCCGGAATCGCCGATCGTCGCGGAGCCCGCGCCGACGCTTTCGCGGATCTTGGCGACCAGCGCCTTGCGGTTGGCGGCGGTGTTGCCGTCGGCGATCACCGCCTCGACGGCCTCGCTGCGGTACTGCGCCAATTCGCTCGGCTTGAAGTCGAGCGACGAGGTCGGGCGCACCATCTCGCCCTGGCTCATCGGGATGCCGCCGAACATCTGGTCGAGATATTCGCCGGCGCCGATCTTCACGAGCAGGATCTCGGTCTCTCCGAGCTTGCCCTCACCCTGAAGCCGCTCGGCATAACCGGAGAGCTCGCGCACCGCCTCGCCGTAGGTGGCGAGCCAGGCGAGGCCGTGCGCGGCGTGCTGCTCGGCTTCGAGCTTGGCCGCGTCGATCTTACCCTCGGCGGTTAGGACGAGCTTGCGCACCCGCGCGGTGGCTTCGGCGACCAGCTTCGCTGCGGATTCGGCGGCCGCGCGGGTCTGGCCGACCAGATCCTGCGTGTCGTCGATCGGTTGAACGGCGGGAGAAGCGGCCATGGTTCACTCTCTGAAATCAAAAATCCTTGGGGTCATTATAGGCTCACGCGGCGCTGCAGTAGGGGGTTATTGCTTTGCCGCGCCAAGATCCTGCGTGAATGCAAAATACATTGATTCCGGAAGGCTTAGCTTCTGCTCGCGAGGGCGACGCCGACAGCTGCGATCGTCATGCCGCCGATCTGGATCGGGCTTAGGGCCTCGCCGAACAGCGCATAGGCCATCAGGGCCGAGACCGGCGGCACCAGGAACAAGAGCGAGGCGACGCCGGCCACCGCCCCGCGCCGGATCAGCGCCATCAGCAGCAGGATACCCGCTACCGAGTTGCCGAGCACGGACCAGGTAAATCCGAGAGCGAGCGGCCAGCCGAGATCGGCTTTCCAATCGCCCGCCAGGGCGGCCAGGGGAAGCATGAGCAGCGAGGCGCCGGTGAACTGGATGGTGGCGTTCGCCAGGAGGTCGGTGCTCGCTCCCGTGCGCTTCTGCCAGAGCGTGCCGAGCGTCATCGCGACCATCGCGCCGAGGCAGGCCACGAGTGCCACCGGCGGGATTCCGGACGCGTCCACCGCGCCGAGCTTCGGCGCCAGCACCAGCCCCGCGCCGAGAAATCCGGCACCGATCCCGGCCCAGCGTCGTCCGGCGACCCGCTCGCCGAGCAGCGGCCCGGCGATGGCGGCGGTGAGCAGCGGCTGGAGGCTTCCGACGAGCGCGGCGATGCCGGCCGGCAATCCGCGATGCACCGACCAGAACACCCCGGCGACGTAGAAGCCCTGCATGAGCACCCCGGCGATCAGGGCGTTGCGGGTTCCCCGGCGCGATGGCCAGGGCACGCCGCTGACGAGGCTGATCGCGGCGAGCACAAGGGCGGTCACCACGACTCGCACGGCGACGAAGGCCAGGGGCTCGGCATGGGGCGCGACGAGGCGCGCCGTGACGAACCCCGTGGCCCAGATCACCACGAACAGGCCAGGAATCAGGGTCGTCGGCAGTGAGATGGGTGTCCTCGGCATGATCCGAGGGCTCGAACACGCGCGAACCCGTCGATGCAACCGCAACCATCGGCGGGCTGCCATGCGCGAGACATGACGGGCCGGCCTGCGTTGACGAAACCGCCCAGGTTCCGCGTATGTCGGCTGAGGCCCCATATCGGCCCTTGGACAGCGCGACAACGCCCCTGCCGTGAAACCGATCCGCAAGTGCCTCGACGTCACCGGCGTCGCCGCCCAACGCTTCGTCGCACATGACGGCTGGGCCATCGCCAGCCACATCGCGCTGTCGATGCTGACGTCGCTGTTTCCGTTCCTGATCCTGCTCGCCGCGCTTGCCGGCTTGCTCGGCTCGGCCTCCCTGGCGGACAAGGCCGGCACCCTGATCTTCGAGGCGCTGCCCCGCGAGGTGGCCAACCCGATCGTCGGTGAGGTTCATCGCGTGCTGACCGAGCAGCGCAGCGGTGTGGTGACGGTCGGCCTGATCCTGGCGCTGTACTTCTCGTCGTCCGGCGTAGAGTCGCTGCGAGTCGGGCTGAACCGCGCCTATGGACGGCGCGAGATGCGCTCCTGGTGGCTGACCCGCCTGGAATCCATCGGCTACGTGATCTGCGGCGCCTTCGCGATGCTCGCCTTCGCGCTGCTGGTGGTGCTCGGTCCCCTACTCTGGAGGCAGGCGGTGTTCGTCGCGCCGGGGCTCGAAACGCTCGGCCTCACGGTCACGATCGGCCGCATCGGCATCACCGCGATTCTGATCGCGCTCGTCCTCGTCATCGCCCATAAATTCGTCGCGGCCGGAAGCCGGCCGATCGCCGCTGTGCTGCCGGGCATCGGCGTGACGCTGGTGCTCTGGTTCCTCGCCGGCCTCGGCTTCGGCTTCTACCTCGACCGCTTCTCGAATGCCTATGTCTCGACCTATGGCGGCCTCGCCACGGCGATGGTGTTCCTGGTCTTTCTCTACTGGCTCGCCGCGATGTTCCTGTTCGGCGGCGAGATCAACGGAACGGTGATCGCGGCGCGTCGTCGGCGACTTCAGGCGCGGATGATGGCGAAGCACGGCGTGCCGCGTCCGACCGGCGAGCGGTGACGGCCTACAGCGGTTCCCGAACCCCTGCTGCGCTCAATCGAGCCCCAGCACACGGCGCCCGACGGCAAACAATGCTGCACTCCACCACAGCAAAGCTGTCTCGCACCGTCGTTCCTGCTCGCCATGTGGAACCGCCGAGTCTTCGGCGGGCGCAGTCTGGGTGCGGATTTGTGAAATCAGCTCTCACGCAGGAATTGCGAAGGAACCCCGCACCCTCTCGCGGCTTTGATCCAATGCTCTGTGTGACATCCCTCTGCCTCGACAGGCCTGCGTCCCGATCGGACAGCAGGTCTTTTTTTGTCGCGAGCCGCTCTTCTCAACGGTGCGTTGCCCGAGCCTTCGACGGGCGGCACGAGAACCGCCGAGAGCGTTCGAACGGTCAGGCCGCGATGGCGTCGACGTCCGGCTCCAATGCGGCGTCAGCTTGGGCCGCCATGAACTGAGCCCGCGCCAATTCCGCGAAGCGGCCATCCTCGGCCACCAACTCGTCGAAAGTGCCGCTCTCGACGATCCGGCCCTCGTGGAAGACCAGGATGCGGTCGGCGTTGCGGATCGTTGCGAGACGGTGGGCGATCACGAAGGTCGTGCGGTCCTTCATGACCTCTTCAAGCGCGCCCTGGAGCTTGCGCTCGGTGGTGGCGTCGAGCGCACTGGTCGCCTCGTCGAGGATCAGCACCGGCGGGTTCTTCAGCAGCGCGCGGGCGATCGAGAGGCGCTGACGCTCGCCCCCGGAGAGCGAGCGGCCGCGCTCGCCGATGACGGTGTCGAGACCATCCAACTGACGGGCCATGAACTCGCCGGCCTGGGCACGCTCCAGCGCGTCGAGCATCTCGGCATCGGTCGCATCCGGGCGGCCGACCTGCAGGTTCTCGCGGATCGACCGCGCGAAGAGCATCGGCTCTTGGAAGACCACGCCGATGTTGTGGCGCAGGCTCGACAGGCCGATGTCGCGGATGTCCGTGCCGTCGATGCTGATCGAGCCCGTGCCCGGATCGAAGCTGCGGTGGAGCAGGCCGAGCGTGGTCGACTTGCCCGAACCCGTGGTGCCGACGAGCGCCACCGTCTCGCCGGGGGCTGCGGAGAAGGAGACGCCATCGAGCGCCTTGCGGCGGCCGTCATAGGAGAAGCCCACGTCTGCAAAGGTGACCTCGCCCTCGAAGCGGGCGACCTGCTTTGCGCCCGGCCGGTCGCGCACCGACGGCACAGTATCGAGGATGTCGAAGAACTCGCGCATCTTCGGCGCCTGCTGGAACAGGCTGTTCACGAAGCTCACGACCTGATCGAGGCGCGAGATCAGCATGGTGGCGAGGCTCATGAAGCCGACGACCTCGCCAACGCTCGCCGAGCCGTGCTGGTGCAGGTAGATGCCGGTGATGAAGATCGCCGTCATGGTCAGCGTGGCGGAAGCCTTGGTGGCGACGGCCGCGAGCGCCCACCACGACAGGACCGGGATCTGCGCCTTCAGCAGATCGCGGATGATGTCGTGCATGGCGTCCTTCTCCGCCTTGGCGCGGGTGAAGGACTGGATCACGGCGACGTTGCCGAGTGCGTCGGAGGCGTGGGCCGCGAGGCCGGAATGGTACTGCTCGACCTCCCCCTGCAGCTCGAGGGTGCGGCGCATGACGAAGCTCGTCAGCGCCGTGAACACGACCACCAGCACGACGAGGATCGAGCCGAGCCAGACGTTGATGAACAGCGTCAGCGGCAGCAGGACGCCGAGGGATACGATCGACACGAAGTGATCGCGGAAGAAGCCGAGCCACAGCCACGACATGCCGTTCGTGCCCTCCAGCATCGCCTTGAGGACGCGGCCGGAATGGTTCGACGAGTGGAAGGCGATCGGCAGGTCGAGAACGTGCTCGAAGTAGTTCGCCATCGTGGTCAGGCGGTTGCGGTGAGCGAGCCGGTCCGAATGCAGGGCGATGGTGACGCCGGCCGCGATCGTGAACAGCCCGAACACAACCCAGGCGCCGATCCACGGCACCAGCGTCGCGAAGGCGTTGGCGCCGCGCGTCAGGTGGGTGAGACCATCGATGATGCGGCCCATGATCAGCGGTTCGGCAAAGGCCGCCACCGCGAGCAGGACGTTGGCCGCAACGAGTCCGATCGCGAGATTCCGGTCGGCCTTCAGAAGGCTCATGACCCGCGCATAGAGACGAATCATCGACATCGTGGACAAAACTCCCAGCCCGCCCCGGAGGAATGGTCCGGGCGAGGCCGCGGTGCCGTTTCCCCGCCACTGTGCGATCGGGGCTCTGACGGCCCTTATCGCATCGTGACGAAGGGCTTATCGCAATTCGAGGCTGAACGCTGCATGAGCCGGGGAATGATTTCCGCTTCAGCTTTTACGGTTCGTTCATTGTGTTTTTTTAGACTTGAGGCACTCCTCTGCGGGAATGCGCGGAGCCAAGGGCCGAGCGTCGCGTCATGGATTTCGCAACCGGCATCGGTCTGCTCGGCGGCTTCTGCGTCGTCTTCACGCTGATCATGATCGATGGCGGCGATTTCGGCGCCTACTACGACAAGCATGCCCTCATCGTGACCTTCGGCGGCGCCACCATGGCGACGATGATGCGCTTTCCTTTCTCGACCATCCTGCACGGGGTGCCGATGGGCCTGCGCTTCGCCTTCACCATGCGCGCCAGCAAGCCGCGCGAATTGATCGAAGAGATCACCAAGATCGCCGAAGTCGTGCGCAAGTCCGGCCCGATCGCGCTCGAGTCGATGGAGATCTCCGATCCATTTCTCGCGCAGGGCGCCCGCTACATCGCCGACGGGTACGACCGCGAGTTCATCCGCGACGCGATGGAGCGCGAGCGCGACAATTTCCTCATGCATCTCGACGAAGGCTCGAAGATCTATCGCGCCTTCGGCGATTGCGCGCCGGCCTGGGGCATGATCGGCACCATCCTCGGCACGGTGACGATGTTCGCCCAAATGTCCGACCTCTCGAAGCTCGGCCCGGCCATGGCGACTGCGCTGCTCGCGACGCTCTACGGCGTTCTGATCGCGAACATGGTCGCCCTGCCGCTCGCCGACAAACTCCGCCTCAAGCTCGAGGAGGAGGACGTGTCGCGCTCGCTCATCATCGACGGCATCCTGCTGATCCGCGACCAGAAGAGCGCCACGCTGGTGCGCGAAATGCTGATCGCCTACCTGCCGCACAACCGCCGCGACGAGCTCACCGCCGGGGCGACGTGATCGGAGGAGGCAGGCAAGGCCGACACCGAGCCGATGTTTCCCGACTATCCCTACCTCTTCTCCAATCGCCGCGTGACGGTGACGCTCCTCTCCGAAGCGCCGCCAACGCCGGCCGGCAAGGGACTGCCTTAGGCGGGTCCTGTGCGCCTCGACGGTTACCGTTCGATCGCAGCCGGTGCCGCGGGTTATCCCCTCCCCTTTGCGGGGAGGGGAGTGCCCACTCGAACGAACCGGTATCAGCCGAACAGCTCGCGGGTGATCGTGCGGTACCAGGCTGCGCCGAGCACGGCTTCCTTCGCCCGGATTTCGGGCGCGGCATCGTCGGGGCTCAGTCCGCCGGCTCCCGGCACGGAGACCAACGCATCCCATTCGGGCGCATAAACCCCGGCGACGGAGAAGGCATAGTCGGGCGCGGCGAGGCTGTAGCAGACGTTGATCAGCCGCGGCTCGTCGGGTTTTCGCCCCGCGAGGAGGTCGGAAATCGCCTGGGCGCAGACCTTCCCTTGAGCGTTCGCCGAGAAGGCGGATTTCGGCATCGCCCCGGCCGCCGAGGCATCGCCAAGCACGTGGATGCCCGGCACGCGGATCGACTCGAAGGTCACCGGATCGATGCGGCACCAGCCATAGGCATCCGCGAGACCAGCCTGGAAGCAGAGCTCCGGCGCGCGCTGGGGCGGGATCACGTTCGCGACCGCCGGAACGAACCGGCCGCCCTCGGCCTCGAGGACCATCGCTCCAGCCTCGACCCGTTTCAGGCTGCCACCCTTCGAGGCCGACACCCATTCGAGATGTTCGGGATAGAGGGTCTTCCAGGCGGTCTCGAATAGCGGCTGCTTCGAATATCTGTCCTTCGCATCGAGCACGATCACCTTCGAGCGCGGCTTATGCGTCTTCAGGTAGTGCGCGATCAGGCTCGCCCGCTCGTAGGGGCCGGGCGGGCAGCGATAGGGCATGGCCGGCACCGAAATGACGACGAGGCCGCCATCCTCCATTGCCGCGATCTGGCGCATCAGGAGGCTGGTCTGCGTCCCGGCCTTCCAGGCATGCGGCATCGCCAGGCTCGCCGCCTCGTCGTAGCCGGGGATCGCGTCGAAGCGCATCGCGACGCCCGGCGAGACCACGAGCCGGTCGTACGTGAGGCTGCCGCCGCTCGTGAGCCGAACCCGCCGGGCCTGCGCCTCGATGGCCGTCACCGTGTCCTGCACCACCGTGACGCCGGCGCGTACTACGCCCGCGTAGTCGAAGGTCACGTCCGAAATCGGCATCATCCCCGCGATGACGGCATTGCTCGACGGGCAGGACGTGTAGGTTGCCGAGGGCTCGACCAGCGTCACGCCGAGGCCGAGCCGAACCAGCTCGCGCGCCACCGTCACGCCGCCATAGCCGCCGCCGACCACCACGATCGCGGGCTTGCCCTGCGCCAGGGCCGGGGCGGCGAGCGCCGTCGCGGTCAATCCGCCGAGAACCTGGCGGCGGTTGGCGCGGTCGCTCACGGCGCGGACTGCCGGTCGCGTCCGAGGAAGGCTGCGATTGCGCGCGCCTCGCCCGGTGAGAAACCCTTGGCAATGCGCGGCATGATTGTTCCACCGCGTGTGCCCGAGCGGAAGGCAGCCATGGCCGCTTCGATCTCGGAGACGGTGAAGCCGGTCAAAGCGGGCATCTCGGTCGAACCGGCGCTGTGACAGCCCGAGCAGGAAGAGGCTCCGGCCGGTAGACGCTCGGCCGCGACTGCGCTCCAGCTTGTCACGGCCGCAAGCACAAGCGCTGGCATTCGCCATCGAAGGATCGACACGTCGACCGACACGCGTTCCACCATACTCATCCTACTAGTTGGTAGAATGCGAACGCTGGTTGTGCAAGTCGGATCGCGTCCCCGAACGCCGTCGTTCGGAGGCCGCCCAGCAATGGCGGGCGATGGGCGTTCCTACTTGGCGACCAGAAGCGCCCAGTACACCTTGTACTTGGAGCCCGGCGCATAGGCCGTGGCGATCCCCATTCGGGTCGCGTCGGCGGAGAGCATCACTGCGTTGTGCGGAGGGCTGTCGCGCCAGCCGGAAAAGGCTTCGGCCAGGGTATGATAGCCGGCCGAGAGGTTCGCGCCGGGCGAGGCGTAGCCGAGGCGGCCGATCGCTGCCGACACGGTACGGCTCTGGCTCGGCTTGTCGGCGACCGCCATGGCGGCGGCCTCCGTCTCCGCGAGCTTCTGCAGTTCCGGATCGACCGTGAGCGCCGCCTCGCCGCGGCCCTTGCGATAGGCCGAGATCATGTCGCGAGCCGCCGCGGTGTCCACTGACGCACTCGCCGTGGTGAGCGGAAGATACAGGCTCGGCAGCCCAGTATTGGCCTGCATGTCGCCGGCGCAGCCCGACAGCAGGCCGGCGACGAGACCGAAGCCGGTCGCGGCGGCGATGCAGCGCATGAGACGGCGCTCGGTCACGGCTTCAATGCTCCACGGGTACCGCGCTGGAAATGGGACTCCAGCGTGGCCGTCTCAAGTGGCCTGGCGTACGCGGCAGTGGATGAACGCCCTCGCGATTCCTCGGCTCAGGCGAGGCCGGGCGCCTCCAGGCACCAGGCCAGGATGCCCTTCTGCGCGTGCAGCCGGTTTTCGGCCTCGTCGAAGATCACCGATTGCGGGCCGTCGATCACCTCCGCGGTGACCTCCTCGCCGCGGTGGGCCGGCAGGCAATGCATGAAGATCGCGTCCTTCGCGGCGGCCGCCATCAGGCCGGCATCGACCCGGTAGGGCGAGAGCAGGTTGTGCCGATAATGCTCGTCATCGTCGCCCATCGAGACCCAGCAATCGGTGACGACGGCATCTGCGCCGTCGACCGCCTCGTAGGCGTCGGTGGTGGCGTTGACCCGCGCGCCCTCGCGCTTGGCCCAATCGACCAGCGAGGACGGCATCGCCAGTTCGGGAGGCGCTGCGACGTTGAGGGTGAAGTCGAAGCGCGCCGCGGCGTGCACCCAGCTCGCCAGCACGTTGTTGGCATCGCCCGACCAGGCCACCGTGCGGCCCTTGATCGACCCGCGATGCTCCTCGAAGGTCAGCACGTCGGCCATGATCTGGCACGGATGCGAGACCTTGGTGAGCGCGTTGATCACTGGCACCGAGGCGTTCTCGGCAAGTTCGGCCATCAGCCCATGGTCGAGGATGCGGATCATGATCGCATCGACGTAGCGCGAGAGCACGCGGGCGGTGTCGGCGACGGTCTCGCCGCGGCCGAGCTGCATCTCCTTGCCGGTCAGCATCAGAGTCTCGCCGCCGAGCTCGCGCATGGCGATGTCGAAGGAGACGCGGGTCCGGGTCGAGGGCCGGTCGAACACCATGGCGAGCTGGCGCCCGGTCAGGGGGCGATCCTCGGCGAGACGGCCCTTGCGGCGCGCGCTCTTCATGCTGGCGCTGGCATCGATGATGCGGCGCAGGTCGGCTCCAGAGAAATCCTTGAGGTCGAGGAAGTGGCGGATGTCCCGTCCCGCCCCGTTCGCAGTCGCGGCCATGATGTCGTGCTTCGCTTGTCGTTCGCCAGATCATGCTGCGTTTCGACCGCCTCGGTCAAAACGCTGAAATCATGATCGCTTCAATCAGTTAGAACATGCTTGGTGCGAAAAACCGTGTCCACTGTTTCGCAGCATGCTCTCGGTTGCCGGGCTCAGGCCGCTCCGCGGACCTGCGCCTCGATGGTACTCGCGGCGGCATCCAGGCGGTCGACCGCCTGGGCCACGTCGTCTTCCGTGATGATCAGTGGAGGCAACAGACGCACCACGTTGTCGCCGGCCGGGATCACGAGCAGTTTCTGCGCGCGGGCGGCTGCCGCGAAATCGGTATTGAGTACGTTGAGCTTGAGCCCGAGCATCAGCCCCTGGCCACGGATTTCGGTGAAGACCCGCGGGTGCCGGTCGACCAGCTCGGCGAGCCGCTGCTTCAGGTGCAGCGAGACCTGCTGGACGCGCTCCAGGAAACCGTCGGCGAGGATCACGTCGAGCACGGCGTTGCCCACTGCCATCGCCAGCGGATTGCCGCCGAAGGTGGTGCCGTGCGTGCCGGCGGTGAGGCCGCGTGCGGCCTCGGCCGTCGCGAGGCAGACGCCGATCGGAAAACCGCCGCCGATGCCCTTGGCCACGGACATGATGTCCGGCGTGACACCGCTCCACTCGTACGCGAAGAACCGGCCCGTGCGCCCGACGCCGGTCTGGATCTCGTCGAAGATCAGCAGCAGGCCGTGCTCGTCGCAGATCGCGCGCAGGCGACGCAGGATCTCGGCATCAACGTTGCGCACGCCGCCCTCTCCCTGGATCGGCTCGATCATCAGGGCGGCCGTCTCCGGTCCGATCGTGCTGGCGAGCGCCTCGAAATCGCCGAGAGGCACCTGATCGAATCCGTCGACCTTCGGGCCGAAGCCCTCGATGTATTTCGCCTGTCCGCCGGCCGCGATCGTCGCCAGGGTGCGGCCGTGGAAGGCGCCCTCGAAGGTGATGATCCGGTAGCGCTCGGGATGGCCGCCCGCCGCGTGATACTTGCGCGCCATCTTGATGGCGGCCTCATTGGCCTCGGCTCCGGAATTGGCGAAGAAGGCGACGTCCGCGAAAGTCGCGTCGACCAGCCGCTGGCCGAGCCTCTCGCCCTGCGGGATCTGGTACAGGTTCGAGGTGTGCCAGATCTTCTGCGCCTGGGCAGTCAGCGCCTCGACGAGATGCGGATGCGCATGGCCGAGCCCGTTCACCGCGATGCCGGCGCCGAAATCCAGATATCGCTCGCCGGTCTCCGCCACGAGCCAAGCGCCCTCGCCGCGCTCGAAGGCGAGCGGCGCGCGGTTATAGGTCGAGACGAGTGCGGAGTGGGACGCCAATGGGCTCTCCGTGACGAGGCCGCGCGATGCGGCCATTCCAAAAGAAAGTGCCGCCTCGGAAACGGGCGGCACGCGCGCGATTACTATGACATGCGCCCTGCGTGTCAATTGTGACAGTCCGTGACGAGGCTTCTCGTCGATCGGCTTGCACAGAGCCGGCGCCCTGTGCTCAGACCGCCCGAAGACTCAAGCATCAGCGGGGACACGGCCCATGAGTTCGGTCAAGGAACGTCTCGAGAAGCTCGGCATCACCTTGCCGAAGGCGGCGGCACCAGTCGCGAACTACGTGCCGTTCGTGCGCACCGGCAACCTCGTGGTGATCTCCGGCCAGATCTGTTTCGGCCCCGACGGCAAGCTCGCCGAGGTCCACAAAGGTAAGCTCGGCGCCGAGGTCTCGGCCGAAGCCGGCATCGCCGCTGCGCGGCTCTGCGCGCTCAACGTGCTCGCCCAGGTCCAGGCCGCCATCGGCGATCTCGACCACGGCGTCGTGCAATGCGTGCGTCTCGGCGGATTCATCAACGCCGTGCCGAGCTTCGCCGGCCTCGCGCCCATCATGAACGGCGCATCGGACCTGATGGTCGAGATCCTCGGC
The DNA here is from genome assembly GCF_014196345.1 of Methylobacterium brachythecii. Taxonomy (GTDB): domain Bacteria; phylum Pseudomonadota; class Alphaproteobacteria; order Rhizobiales; family Beijerinckiaceae; genus Methylobacterium; species Methylobacterium brachythecii. The sequence goes on from NZ_JACIDN010000002.1 coordinate 369,377, forward strand.
GATCGCGGCCGCCATGCCCGCTCGACCGTCGGCGTCGCCGAGCTGCCGCTCGATGCGGCCGTCGAAGTCGAGGCGATGTTCGAAGTGCACTGAGCATGGCCGCGCCGGGCTGGCTGATCGAACGGCCGATCGCCCATCGCGGGCTGCATGACCGCACGGCCGGCATCCCCGAGAACACGATCGCCGCGGCGCAAGCCGCCATCGCCGGCGGCTATGCCATCGAATGCGACGTGCAGCCGAGCCTCGATGGCGAGGCCATGGTGTTCCACGACGACGCGCTGGGGCGCCTGACCAAGGCGAGCGAACCGACGGCCTCGCGCAATGCCGCCGATCTCTCGACGCTCGCCATCGCGGGCACGGCGGAACGTATCCCGACCTTGCCCGACTTCCTGCGGGTGATCGCTGGGCGGACACCACTGATCATCGAGGTGAAGACGCAGTTCGACGACGACCAGCGGCTCGCTCGCCGCGTCGCCGAGGTCGTCGCGGGCTATCAGGGGCCGGTGGCGCTGAAATCCTTCGATCCGCGCATCGTCGGCGCATTGGCCGAGTTGGCCAAGGGCGTGCCGCGCGGGATCGTCGGCGAGAGCAGCCAGGATGATCCGTCCTATGGGCGGCTCAGCGCGGCCCAGCGTTTCGGGCTCGCCAACCTGCTTCACCTGGAGGACACCCGGCCGGATTTCCTGTCCTGGCGCGTCGACGACCTCCCGGGGGGCGTGCCCTATCTTTGCCGCCACCTCGGTCGGATGCCGGTGATGACCTGGACGGTGCGCACCGACGATCAGCGCAAGAACGCGGCAGCCCATGCCGACCAGATGGTGTTCGAGGGCTTTCGGCCGTAGCGCCTTGCCACCTCCCCACAGCACGAAAAAACCCCGCCGCCGGGCTCGGCGACGGGGCTTGGTTCGGGCGGCCGCTCAGCGGCGGCTGTGCAGCAGCAGGGCGAGGCCGTAGCCGACGGCGCCGGCGATCAGCAGCGCGACCATCGGATTCTCCTCGACTCGCGCAGTCACCGCCCGATGCCCATCGCGGACATAGTCGCCGCTCCGGTCATAGGCGTCGCGCGCATAGTCGCTGCCGCGGTCATAAGCATCGCGCGCGTAATCAGCACCGCGATCATAGGCGTCCCGGGCATATTGGGTGCCGCGATCGTAGGCGTCGTTCGCGTAATCGCTGGCATCGTCGGCGACGTCGCGCGCCTTGTCCTTGGCCTCGCCATAGGTCTGCTGAGCCTTGCCCTGCACGTCGCGGTAGCGGCCCTCGAGCGAGTCCCGCGACGAGCCAACGGCATCGCCGATCGCGCTCTGGACCTTGCCGCCAAGCTCCTTGGCGCCGCCGATGACGCGATCCGTATCAACCATTGTCCATACTCCTCGAAACGGGTGCCATCCGCCCGGCGCGATGAGCCGCGCGGCGGGTGGATCGATCACAGAACGCCCGAAACCCGATTGTGTCCCGAGTTGCGGCGAATTTCTCGCCGCGGCCTGACGACCGCTCAGCGACCGCCCCGGCCCGGACCGCCGCCGAATCCACCGAGGCCTCCGCCACCGAGCCCACCGCCCGGACCACCACCGCCGAGCCCGCCCCCTCCTAGGCCTCCGCCGCCACCGAGACCGGGCCGGCCACCGCCAAAGCCGCCATCGCCTCCCCCGCCGAATCCGGGGACGGGGCGCGTGTCGATCCGGAGACCATCCCTGCCCGGCAGTCCATCGAGGCCGCTGCGGCCGGGGTTGCCCGGGATCGGGTTGCTGGATCCGGGATCGAAGCCGCCTCGGCCGGGAAGCTGGCTCCTGCCGGGTCCGAAACCGTTCGGGCGCTCGCCCCCGAGCCCCCTGCGACCGCCCGCATCGTCGCGGCCCTGGATGCGCAGCGAATCGGCGTTCAGCCGTCCGTCCGCCGCCACGGCGCTGGTGATCACGGCTCGGGCTCCGCTCGCGACCGAGAGACCTGAGGCGTTCGCCAGCCGCAGCCCCGAGCCGAGGTGGAGACCATCGCCCTGCCGCACGACGTAGCCCTCGATCGAAGCGCGCCCGAGTCCCGCGGCGAACGGCCGGCTGACGTCCCGCGCGGTGGAGACCGCGAGGCCGCCGGATGCCGGCTCGCCCTCGACCGCGGCGCGGCGACCGACGAGCCCTGCCTTCAGCCCGTCGAGCTTCAACCTGCCGATCATGGGCGCTCCGTTGGGGCCCTTGCGGACCGGTCCGGCGACGAGGGCCGGCCCCGCCGGCCGCGACTCGATCAGGCTCGCGACGATGGTGCCGTCACTCCGGCGCAACCCGCTGACGGCGACGCGGTCCCCGACCTTCCAGGCGGATCCCTTGGAGGAGGACACCGACTGCCCGAGCACGGTCATGCGCCCTCTGGCGACGGCCTCGACCGGGCCGACCACCTCGCTGGTGACGTCGATCCGGTGCGTCGAGAGCGCGCCCTCCCCGCCTTGCGCCACCACCCGCACAACATGCCCGATCTTCAGGTCCGAGACCCGCGCCGGCACGCCGTCGATACGGACGGCAACGTCGCGCGGATAGGCGATGCGCAGGTCGTTGACGACGATGGAGCCGAAGCGCCGGATCGTGCCGATCACGCCCGTCCCGCCGATGCCGCGGTCGCCGCCGGGCAGTTCGTCCTCGGACGGCCGCGCGCCGGTGCCCCCGATGCCGCGATCGCCCGGATCGACCTGCGCCCGCGGCATCCGCACCGAGGCGAGCAGCAGCGGCAGGCCGCCGAGCAGCCCGAGGAACCTACGTCGCCGCGGGGAGAAAGCGTCGCTCATGAGCGCCTCCCCTTAGGCGTCTGCGGCGGGGGCCGAAGGCGCGCTCGCGGGCGGCGTGTCCTCGCGATACACGTAGATGCCGAAGTTCCAGCGATGCGATCCGCCGGGATCGCCGATGCAGGCCTCGTGCGCCTCGGCATTCGCCTGCCTCAAAGCATCCATCGCGATCTCGCGCGCCCTCGCCTCCAGCCTCTCGGCCAGTGCCTGGGAGAGGCCGTCGTAATGCACGGCCCGCTCCAGGAAGCGCGGCTCCTCGCCCACGATGTTCTCGACTGCGGCGGCAACGTGGTCGTGGAGGTTGCGACCGAAATAATAGAGCTGCGGCTCGCCGCCGCCGCGCGGCAGGTAGGCGGCCTCGCGCAGTACCACCCGGCCCTGCTCGTCGAGCGCGGCGAGCCCACGGTCGAGCCACTCGTCGAGGACGGCACGCGGCCGCACGTCCCGCGTCACGCCGGCCACCAATGACTCAAAGGACGGCGCTTCGTCCTCGCTCGCTCGGGGAAGCGGTAGGGGCCGTCCCTGCGCATCGGTGAATTCGGGCGCCGCGACCCAGCGCGCGATGATCCGGCTCGTGCGCGAGACCACGCCCGGCACCTGGCTCACCGGCGCACCGGCTCCGCGCAACCGCCTGACCTCCTTGCGGTGAATCCCGGTGAGAAGGCTGACGCGGCTATCCGTCTGCTCCTTGCCGGCCAAGGCGAAATCGTACTCGGCAACGTTCACGTAGAGTTCGCGCAGCAGGTTGGTCAGAGCCGGAAAGGTGATGCCGCGCGCCACGAACAGCCGGACCAGCGGCCGCAGCAGGCGGGCCACCGGCGCGTGCAGGGCTGCGGCCTGCGGCGAGGCGGCATCTGAGATTTCGGGCATGTCGGGCGGCACGGACATGACCACAGATGTACTCGGAGGCGCGTGGGACACAATCCCACAATGTGCGCTTCAACACCTCACACCGCAGATTTCGAATTGACGTGGGAATTTTGCACACGTAGCTTTTGCGTGTTCAAATTTCCCATGGACACGAAACATGACCGAGGTTCGAGCTGCCCACCTGTCAACTGACGAACCCCTCTCGGTGCGTCGGCCCCCGGCATCCCTCGCCGACGTTTCGCTCCACCCCTTTCGCCGCGGCCTGCTCTTCTTGGCCGCGCTGTCCTTGCCCGTCATTGGATGCGCACTCGCCGACCGGTTCCACGGCAACGCATCCGATCCGGCGCAAGTCGCCGCCGTCCTGCGCACCCCCCCTCGAAGTGGGACGGCGGCGAACCCTTCGAGCGCGATGACGCTCCGCTTCGCCCCTGCGAAGTTCGGCCAGAGCCTGAGCACGCGATGAGCAGCCTCACTCTACTGGCTCGCCCCGGCCCCCTTTTCGGCCGGCCAGTGCTTGACCACCCCGAAGAGGCGATGCCTCGCGAGCGCGACCCGTGCGGTGGGGAGCACGTCATCGACTTTGCCCTGTGCCTCGTGATCGCCGCCGCCACGGTGGGCCTGATGCTCCTGGCACTCTGAAAGTTTTCGGCGCCCCGGCGCCGATCGATCCGGCCCCCGACGCGAAAAGGGCCGACGTCACGAAAGAGAGCGACATGAACGGAAAACTGCTCGCCGCCGCCCTGTGCGTCGGCACCTTGGCTGCTGTCTCAGCCCAGGCTGCGGACTTGCCCAGGCGGGCCGCCCCGCCCCCGCCGCTGCCGATCCCGCCCGTCTTCACCTGGACCGGCATCTATGTCGGCGTGAACGCCGGCTACGGTTTCACCTCCGGCTCGTCGAGCTTCACCGACCCGACCTACGGGACGGTCACGGGCGGCGGCAATCGAGGCGGCTTCGTCGGCGGCGGCCAGCTCGGCTACAACTATCAGTTCACGCCCGGCTCCGGATTCGTGATCGGCATCGAGACGGACATCCAGGGGGCAGCCTTCTCGCGCGGCAATACCGCGATCGGCACGACGCCGTACTACAACGTCTCGCCTTCGCTCGATTATCTCGGCACGGTACGCGGCCGTCTCGGCTACGCCTTCGACCGCTGGCTGGTCTACGGCACCGGCGGTCTCGCCTATGGCGGTGGAAGCCTGCCCTCCAGCGCCAGCGCATATCCCTACACGCTGCCGGACACCTCGCGCATCGGTTACGCGGTCGGCGGCGGCGTCGAATACGCGCTGACCGACCACGTCTCGGTCAAGGTCGAGGGGCTCTACGTCAACCTCGGCAAGGGCACGCCGGGCTCGACCTACTACGACGCCACGACGCCGGCCTATTACGGCACCGGCCGCTCCGATTCCGGCTTCGGGCTCGCCCGCGCCGGGCTGAACTACCGCTTCTGAGCGCAGGAGAAGCTCCCCGGCCAGGGGGGAACCGTGAAGGACCGTGACCGTTCTGAACCTTCGAGGCGGGACAGTTTCTGCGTGTCCGCGTGCGTCACGACGTTCGCCGGATGCGTGGGAATGAAAACTTCCTTCGATCGAGGAGAACGACGTGGCCTTCATCCCCCTGCGTAGCGCGAGCCGGCGTTTCGCCATGGTGCTCGCACTCTCGTCGGCGTTTGCCGGCACGGCGACCCTGCCGTCCCTTGCTCAGGACCTGCCCAGGTTCGAGACGCCCGACATCGACACACCCGATGTGGACGAGCCCTCGTTGGACCTTCCGGACACCAAGGGCGCCCTCGTCTTCCACGGTAATTACTGCGGCCCGGGCAGCCGCGGCGTGGGCCGGCCTCCGGTCGACGCCCTCGACGAGGCCTGCATGCATCACGATACCTGCTCGCCGAAGGCTGGAACTGGACTACCGTCGTGCGGCTGCAACGCCCGGCTCGCCCGCGAGGCGAGTCTCGTCGCGCAGAGCCCGCGCACCGACGACGAGCAGCGCGTCGCGGCCGAGTTCGTCGCGGCCGGCGCGAAGGTCCTGGCCTGCCGTTGATTGCGAGATGAGACGGCTGCCGGGTCTAATCTTCGCTCGAAGCCCAGCCCGGCAGCCGGACAGCAACTCGCCCCTGGCTTTTGCGCCCGCGGCCTCGGAATGTTAGCTCGCCCCATGACTTGGCGGAGCCAACCGACTCCGTGACCGGACTGCTCGGGCGGGAGGCTGCGTGACGACGAACCCCATCGGCGGAGCGCTGAGCGGCGGCGTCCACCGGCTGCCCGTGCGGGTCTATTACGAAGACACCGACTTTTCCGGCTTCGTTTACCACGCCAGCTACCTGCGCTTCATGGAACGCGGGCGCACGGAGCTGTTGCGCTCCCTCGCTGGTGACCAATCGGATCTGCATCGCGACGCGCGCGGCCTGGTCTTCGTCGTGCGGAAGATGACGCTCGACTTCTTGAAGCCCGCGCGCATGGACGACCTGCTCGACGTTCTCACCTGGTCCAGCGAGCTGAAGGGCGCCTCCATGCACCTCGCCCAGGAGGTGCGCCGAGGGGACGAGGTGCTGATGAAGGCGGACGTCGTGGTCGCCTGCGTCCGCGAGGGTCGGGCGATCCGGCTCCCGGATTCGCTCCGACACTCGCTGACACGCTCGGTTCCCGGAGCCGTTTAGATCACGCGGCTTCCGCCGCGCTCTCCGCCAGGTCCTCGCCGATCGTGCGGTGGAAAGCCGAGCGCCGGCTGACGCGATCGAGATAGCCACGCAGGACCGGCGTCTCCGGGATCACCTTCAAAATGTCGAGCCCCCAGTACAACGCGCTCCCGAGCGCGACGTCGGCGGCCGTGAAGCTTTCGCCGGTGATGTAGGGGCTCGCGGCCAGCGTCCGCTCCACATGAGCCAGGGCGTCGTCGAACGTGCCGAAGGCGACGCCGCGTGGCTCATACTGCCAGCGGTTCATGTGCGCGGTGATGGCCGGATCGAGCACGGCGTCGACATAGGTGAGCCAGCTCAGATACGGGCCACGCCTGCGATCCCCGACGGGCGGTGCCATGCCTGCATCGGGAAAGGCATCGCAGAGGTGGATCGCAATGGCCGCCCGCTCGGTGACGGTGATGCCGTCATGGACGATCGCCGGCACCTTTCCGTGCGCCTGGATCGACCGGTAGCTCACCGGCACGCCGCCGGCTGCGCGGATGTCGACGATGCGGGTCTCGAACGGGATGCCGAGCTCGGCCAGCAGCCAATGGATGGCCGAGGAACGCGAATGCGGAGCGTGAAAAAACGTGAGCATGACCTGATCCCCTATCTCGAAGTCCAGGGCCGGTCTGTGCTGCCGGGCCGTCTGGAGTGAGGAGAGGGTGCAGTGGCCTTGCGTCAGTTTCTGTCAGGAGCCTCGCGCCAGGGTCTGTGCCGGCCTCATCTCCTTGCGCCACGCCTTCACCAGCGCCGCCCGTCGCGTCGGGTAGCGCTCGCCCGTCAGGGACAGCGCGCCGATATTCTCGGCGTGGAAATGCCGAAAGGCGGTGCGCAACTCGCACCAGGCCGAGAACAACCGCTTGCGGTCGTAGAAGGCCATGCCGATCGGCCAGACCGTCCGCTCGGTCATCGCACCGGCCGCGTCGCGGTAGGTGATGAACAGCTTTTCCTCCCGCCGAATCGCCTCGCGCAAGGCCTTCAGCACGGGCGTATGATCGATCTCCGCCTGAGGCAGCGCGGCCCAGAGGCCGGTCTCGGCTAGGGCCTCGCGCTGGTCGGACGGCGTCGCCATGGCGATCTTGGCGATGGCGTTGGTGGCCGCCTTGGCGAGGACGGAATCGGCCTGCCGTTCGACCCAGCGCGCGCCCAGCACCAGCGCCTCGCGTTCGTCCTCGTCGAACATCAGCGGCGGCAGGAAGAAGCCGGAGCGGAGTACATAGCCCATGCCGGCCTCGCCCTCGACCGGGGCGCCGAGCCCGCTCAACGTGGCGATGTCGCGGTAGATCGTCCGCTCCGAGACGGACAGCTCCTCGGCGAGCACGGCGGCGGTCACCGGGCGGCGGCGACGACGCAGGGCATCGATCAGAGAGAACAGGCGGTCGGTGCGACTCAGTGGATCATCTCCCGAACATCGATCAGCCTCACGATAGCCGAGATCGACAACCAATCCTTAACCTTGATGCGCGCCTAAACTAGCTCGCGAAAAGCTCGCAACGATCGTGCGGCGGCTGGACAAGCTCGGCCCTTACTTTCGACAGATTCGAGAGCGATTTGCTTTGATATCGCTCAAGGATTCGGCGAGAGCGCGGGCCCAGCCGGGATGCCGCAGGAATCGCTGCGCCCCAGGGCCATTCGGGATCCGACGACGATGAATCCAGCCGATGCCATGCAGGCGGCCCAAGCCGCTCCCGTCGTGGACATGAGCCTGTTCGGCTTGTTCTGGCAGGCCCATTTCGTCGTGAAGATCGTGATGGTCGGCCTGCTCAGCGCCTCGATCTGGTGCTGGTCGATCATCGTCGACAAGACCCTGCTCTTCCGCCGCACCGATGCCGAGATGGATGCCTTCGAGGAGGCGTTCTGGTCCGGCCGCTCGCTGGAAGAACTCTACCGCTCCTACAACGACCGTCCGGCCACGGGCCTCGCCGCCGTCTTCGTCGCCGCGATGCGCGAGTGGAAGCGTTCGTTCGAGGGCTCGGGCCGTCAGGTGCAGTCGCTCAGCCAGCGCATCGAGAAGCAGCTCGACGTCACCATTCATCGCGAGGTCGAGCGGCTCGAATCGCGCCTTCTGTTTCTCGCCTCGATCGGCTCGGCCGGCCCGTATATCGGCCTGTTCGGCACGGTCTGGGGTATCATGACCGCCTTCACCTCGATCGCGGCCTCGAAGAACACCTCGCTCGCCGTCGTGGCTCCGGGCATCGCCGAGGCTCTGTTCGCCACCGCCATCGGCTTGTTCGCGGCGATCCCCGCCGTGCTCGCCTACAACAAGCTCCAGGCCTCGGTATCCAAATCGCAGTCGCGTCTCGAAGGCTTCGCCGACGAGTTCTCGGCCATCCTCTCGCGCCAGATCGATGAGCGCCTCTCGCTCGCCGCCTGATCAGGAAGCCGAAGCAGGATCACGCACGATGGGCATGAGCCACGGAGCGGCACAGGGCGGCAAGCGGCGCCGGCGCGGCAAGCGCGGCGGAGGCCCGATCAACGAGATCAACATGACGCCGTTCATCGACGTCGTGCTCGTGCTGCTGATCATCTTCATGGTGGCCGCGCCGATGATGACGGTGGGCGTGCCGCTCGACCTGCCCCAATCCAAGGCGAGCCCGCTCAATTCCGACGTGAAGCCGATCACCCTGTCGATCCGCCAGACCGGACAGATCTTCCTCGGCGAGGCGGAGCTGAAGGACGACGACATCGTCCCGCACCTCATGCAGGAGGCCAAGGCCGGCACCGAGGACCGCGTCTTCGTGCGCGGCGACAAGCGCGTCGATTATGGCCGCGTCGCGCAGGTGATGGCGATCGTCACCGGCGGCGGCTTCAAGAAGGTGGCGCTCGTCACCGAACCGGACAATTGAGAGGGCGCTGAGACCGTGCGCTTTCCCAAGCTCAGCTTCGACAAGAGCGAACCCGGTGTATGGGTTTCCGCCGGCACGCATGTGGCGCTGCTGTCGCTCGCGCTGTTCGCGGTAGCGGCTCCCGCCCTGCCGAACGCCGACGAGGGCGTGCCGGTCGAGGTGCTCACCGAGCAGCAATTCTCCGAGCTCACCCGCGGCGAGCGCAACGCCGACAAGCCGCAGGAAAAGCCAAACAAGGCCGACCGCGTTGCCGACAAGGTCGAGGAGCGCGAGCCCGAGAACGCCAAGGTCGACACGCCGGCCCCGCCGACGCGTACCGCCGAGATGAAGCTCGCTTCGGTCGACGAGATCCCCCTGCGCGCCGATACGCCCGACCCCGCCAAGGAAGAAGCTGCGGCCGCTGCCGCGAAGGCGGCTCAGGCCAAGGCCGAAGCCGAGAAGGCCGCCGCCGCCAAGGCCGAAGCAAAGGCAAAGGCCGAGGCTGCCGCCAAGGCCGAGAAGGCCGAGGCCGCCAAGCGCGAGGAACTCCAAAAACTCGTCGAGCGCGAGGAAGCCGAGGCCGCCGCGAAGGAAGCCGCCAAGAAGGCCTCCGAGGCCAAGGCGAAAGCCGAGGCAAAGGCCAAGGCTGAGGCGAAAGCCAAGGCGGACGCCGAGGCCAAGGCAGAGGCTGAAGCCGAGAAGAAACTCGCGGAAGCCAAGGCGAAGGCCGAGGCCGATGCGAAAGCCAAGACCGAGGCGACCGCGAAGGCGGAAGCTGCTGCGAAGGCCAAGGCAAAGGCCATGGCCGAGGCGAAGGCCAAGGCGGATGCCGAGGCCAAGGCCAAGAAGCAGGCCGAGCTCGCGAACAAGTACAGCCCCGGCGACATCCGCCAGCTCCTCGCCAACAAGGCGCCCTCGCAATCGACCGGCTCGACGGGCCGGGAGGTCCAGCGCACGGCGTCGCTGGGCACCTCGACGGGCAATGCGCAGAAGCTTTCGCCGTCGATGCGCGATGCCCTCGTCGGCATGCTGCAGCAGCAGATCGAGCGCTGCTACTCGGCGCCCCCCGGCGCGACGCAGGGCATCATCCTGCCGATGCTCGACATCAAGCTGAACCCGGATGGGTCGCTGACCAGCGAGCCGCGGATCATGCGCGGTGGCGCGAGTGGGGTCGACCAGTCGATCGCCCAGGCCGCCCTACGCGCGGTGCGTCGCTGCGCGCCGTATAAGATTCCGTCGCAATTCGCGCCGTATTACAACGACTGGAAGGCCATCAACGCGGAGTTCGAGTTCTCGCGGGTGTGAGAACCGAGCTTCTCTTCTCCCTTGTGGGAAGGGAAGAGCGCGAGCCCGAAGCCTCAGCCTTTTCGGAACTGACTCATGACGACTTTGACCCTCACCCGGCGCTCCCTGGCCGCCGCCTTCACCGCGCTCGGGCTGATGCTCGCCGCCGCCGCACCGGCCCATGCCCAGCTTCAGCTGCGCATCGGCGGCGGTGCGTTCCAGCCGCTGCCCATCGCCATCGTCGATTTCGCGGGTGATCCGAGCCTCGGTTCGCTGATGTCGAGCGTGGTGACGAACAATCTGCGCCGCTCGGGCTATTTCACGCCGCTGGAGAAGTCGCGCTTCCCCGAGACCCCGAGCTTCGACGCCGCTCCGAATTTCGACAAGTGGCGCGGCACCGGCGTCCAGGCGCTCGTGACCGGCCGCGTCGGCCGCGGCGGCGATGGCAAGCTCAAGGTCGAGTTCCGGCTCTGGGACGTGACCTCCGGGCAGCAGGTCACCGGCCAGCAATACGGCACCGATCCGGGCAATGCCCGCCGCGCCGGCCACCTGATCTCGGACGTGGTCTACACCAAGATCACCGGCATCGGCGGCTTCTTCGACAGCCGCGTCGCCTTCGTCGACGAGTCGGGTCCGAAGGAGCACCGCCGCAAGCGCCTGATGGTGATGGATCAGGATGGCGCCAACGTTCGCGCGCTGACCAGCGGCGACGTCTCGGTGGTGGCGCCGCGCTATTCGCCGGCCGGCCAGGACATCGCCTTCATGACCCAGGCCTCGGGCCAGCAGCCGCGCGTGCAGATGATCGACCTCGAGAGCGGCACTCGCCAGACGGTCGGCAGCTTCGAATCGATGAGCACCAGCCCGCGCTTCTCGCCGGACGGCCGTCGCCTCGTGATGAGCGTCCAGCAGGGCGGCAACGCCGACATCGTCACCGTCGACATCGCCACGAAGGCGCAGCGACCGGTGACGCAGGGCCTCGCCATCGACACCTCCCCGACCTACTCGCCGGACGGCAGCCAGATCGTGTTCGAATCCGACCGCGGCGGCTCGCAACAGATCTACGTGATGGGCGCGGACGGCTCGAACGCCCACCGCATCTCGTTCGGCGAAGGCTCGGCCTCGCAGCCGGCTTGGTCGCCGAAGGGCGACCTCATCGCCTTCACCCGCCAGCGCAAGGGCGGCTTCGCGATCTGCGTGATGCGGACCGACGGCTCGGGCGAGCGCGTGCTGACCGAAGGCTTCCACAACGAGGGCCCGACCTTCGCGCCGAACGGACAGTACGTGATGTTCTTCCGCGATCCGGGCGGCCAGGGCGGCGGCAAGCTCTACATGGTCGACATCACCGGCCGCGTGGAGAACCCGGTGCCGACGCCGTCCTACGCCTCGGACCCGACCTGGTCGCCGCTGCTGGGGGGACGGTAGACTTTACCGCAGTTCTCGTCCGTCGTGCTCTGCAAGCCTGCGATCAGCCCTGCATCAACTGATCACGCGACCTAAGCGCGGGAAAGAAGCGCGCCCAAGCGATCGCCACCAGTACCGTCGCAACACCTCCAGTCGCCACGGCCGGGACGGCGCCGACGAGGGCGGCGAGCGTGCCCGATTCGAACTCGCCGAGTTCGTTCGAGGCACCGATGAACACCGTGTTCACCGCCGCGACGCGGCCGCGCATCGCATCCGGGGTCTCGCCCTGGACCAGGCTCTGGCGCACGTAGACCGAGATCATGTCGGCAACGCCGACCACGAACAGCGCCGCCATCGAGACGAACAGGTTGGTCGAGAGACCGAAGACAATCGTGGCGAGTCCGAACGCCGCGACAGCAATGAGAAGCCGCTTCCCGGCTTGACGGCGCAGGGGAACCCAAGCGAGCACGATCGCCGTGGCGACGGCGCCCGCCGCCGGCATGCTGCGCAACACGCCGAGCCCGAGCGGGCCGACGTGTAGCACTTGCGCTGCGAAGACCGGCAGCAGGGCGGTCGCGCCGCCAAACAGAACAGCGAACAGATCGAGGCTGATCGCGCCGAGGACGACAGGCTGCGAGCGGATGTAGGACAGGCCGGCCGAGAGCGCAGCCCAAGTCACGCGCGGGCGCTCCGTCAGCGGCTCCGGGCGATGGCGCACGGCCGCGATCAGACAAGAGGCGAGCGCGAACGTCGCCGCACCCGTGCCGAACACCACGGCCGGTCCGAGGACGTAGAGCATGCCGCCGATCGCGGGGCCGGCGACGGAGGAACTCTGCCAGATCGAAGCGTTCCAGGCGACCGCCGAGCCGAATTGCTCACGCGACACCAGCGTCGGCAGAAGCGCCTGCTGTGCCGGATTGGCGAAGGCGCGCCCGATGCCCGTGCCGATGACGAGGCCGTAGATAGGCCAGACCACCTGCGACCCGATGACGGCGCTCGCGAAAAGGCCAAGCGCAGCGAGGCTGAGGACCGCGTAAGCCATCGCGGCGACCAGGCGACGGTCTCGCGTGTCGGCGACGTGGCCCGCGAACAGGGCCGACACCATGGCGGGCAGGAAGGCGGCAAGCCCGACGAGGCCAAGCGCCAAGGTGCTCTTCGTCAAATCGTAGACGTACCAGCCGATCGCCACCGCCTGCATCTGATAGCCGAGCCCGGTCAGGAAGCGGGCACCGATGAGCAGACGGACGTCGCGGTTGCGCAGGACGGCCCAACCGCCGGGATCAGGGACGAGCATGGCGGAGACACAAACCCCTACATTGCCATCAGGCGATCCCGCGCGCGGAGCGCGGGAAACAGGCGCCCCCAGCAGGCCGCGACCAGCACGGTCGCGACGCCGCCGGCCACCACGGCGGGCGCCGCGCCGATCAGGGCTGCGAGCGTGCCGGATTCGAATTCGCCGAGCTGGTTCGAGGCGCCGATGAAGACGGATTCCACCGCGGAGACGCGCCCGCGCATCGCGTCCGGCGTCTCGCCCTGGACGACGCTCGATCGGACATAGACCGAAACCATGTCGGCGGCGCCTGCCACGAGCAGGCTCGCCATCGACAGCCAGAGGCTGTGTGAGAGCCCGAAGACGATGGTGGCGACCCCGAACAGGGCGACCGCCTGGAGAAGCCGCGGTCCGGCCCTGCGGGTCAGCGGCCGGTATGCGAGCCAGATCGCAGTGATCACCGCGCCGAATGCCGGCATGCTGCGCAACGCACCGAGTCCGAGCGGGCCGACATGCAGGGTCTCGGCGGCGAAGATCGGCAGCAAGGCAGTGGCGCCGCCGAGTAAAACCGCGACGAGATCGAGGCTGATCGCACCGAGCACGACCGGCTGCGAACGGATGTATGAGAGCCCGGCGGACAGACTCGCCCAGGTGATCGGCGCGCGCGCGCTCTTCGGCTCGGGCCGGAACCGGATCGCCAGGATGAGGATGCTGCCGAGCGCGTAGATGCCAGTCGTTACGCCGAACACGGTCTTGGCACCGAGGATGTAGAGCACGCCACCGAGCGCCGGCCCGAGCACGGATGCACTCTGCCAGCACGACGAGATCCAGACCACGGCCGTACCGAACTGCTCGCGCGGCACCAGAGTCGGCAGAAGCGCCGAAAGGGCGGGGCTGGCGAAGGCGCGGCCGATCCCCATGACCACGACGAGGGCGTAGATCGGCCAGACGGACTGCATGCCCTGGAGCGCGAAGACGAAGAGGCCAGCCTGGGCGAGCGTCGCCACGCCCCAGGCGCCAGCGGCCACGAGCCGCCGATCGTAGGTATCCGCGACATGGCCGGTGATCGGCGCGGCCAGGATCGCCGGCAGGAAGGCCGCGAGCCCGACGAGGCCGAGGGCGAAGGCGCTCTTCGTGAGGTCGTAGACGAACCAGGCCACCGCCACGACCTGCATCTCGCTGGCGAGGCTGGTGAGGAAGCGCGCTGCGCCGAACAGCCGGAAATCGCCGTTTCGGACGAGCGCCCAGCCGACGGAAGGAGGCTTGGCCATCGTGTGCCGGCTTGCAATGCGGTGGCCGCTGGCGTCAACCGCGTTCGGGCGTCGAGACGGAAGGGTGCGGCGCCCGAAAACGTCAGTTCAGGAGGAAGACGGGATTTTCATGGACCAGGACCGCGACGGTTCCCGAGCGAGTGCCGGGAACGGCGAGGCGAGTGCGCTGCGGCTGTTGCAATCGGCATCGGGCCTGCGTCTGTTCGCAATGCACGCCCTCATCGTCGTAGTGCTGCTCGCGACCGCACAGAGCTACGACGGCTCGATCCATCCTGCGAGCCACTGGGTCGTGCTTGCCGCCTATGCCGCCTGCTCGCTCGGGCTCGGCCTCGCGGAGCGCTGGGACCGGGATGCCCAGCAGCATACCGGCTCCGGCTTCACCAGCCGGCGCGCGGAGGGCCTCGCCTGGGCTTCGACGGCGCTGAACGCCGGCGTCGCGATCTACGTAGAGATCGAGCACCTGCTCGTCGGCGCGAGCGCGGGCTTCGACGATGCGGCCGGAGCCGTGAGCAAGCTGCCGGCCTTCCTGCTGCTGCTGCAGACTGGCTTGACCATGCGGGTTTGGCACACCGCCGTCTTCGCCGGAGCCGTGACGTTCGCCTGGGCGGCCACGATCCTGATCGCGATCCTGCAGCCCGAGGGCTCCCTGCTCGGGCCGCATGTCAGCCTGTCGGATGAGATGCCGGCGCTTCTCACCTTCATCGCCGCGAGCCTCGTGGTGATCGACGGCGTGCGGCGCCTGCGCCATGCGGTGACGACGGCGCTGCGGCTCGAGCACGAGCGGACCATGCTGGCCCGCTTCGTTCCGGGAAGTGTCGCCGTGCAACTCGCCCGCGAGGGCGGCCTCGGCACCGTTCGCGAGCGGCATGCCTGCCTGTTCACGCTCGATATCCGCGGTTTTTCGGCCTTCACGCGCGACTATCCGCGCGAGCATGTCGTGCAGGCGCTGCTCGACATTCGCGCGCTGACGCATGCCGGCGTGAGCGACCATGGCGGCATCGTCGACAAATATATCGGCGACGGCGTGCTCGCGCACTTCCTGGTGGGGCCGCCGGAGCATCAGGCGCTCTCCGCTCTCGATGCCGCCGTGGCGGTCCGCGAGCGCCTCGACGCCCTGAACCATGAGCGCCGGGAGCAGGGCCGGCATCCGCTCACCATCACCATCGCGCTGCATGCCGGCACCGTTCTCGCCGGGGTCTTCGACGACGGCGCGCGGGCGGAATTCACAGCGCTCGGTTCGGCGATGAACATGCTCGCCCGCCTGGAGGCGCGCGCAAAGGCTGAGGATCTCGCTCTCGCCGCCTCGGAAGAGGTGGTCAGCCTCCTCGCCGGCAGGCTGCCGAGCGGGCTATCGGCCGTGCCCGTCACGGCCGAGGGCGCGACGGGCCATCGCGTGCCAGCCCTCTACGCGATCGTTCAAGGTGTGCCGATCCCCGCCTGAACACAGTGGCTTGGACATGAAAAAAACCGCACGGCCCAGGCCGTGCGGGTCGGACGCTGCAATGTTCGGTCGATCAGCGGGCGCGGCGGCCCGTCGAGCCGGCGGCCCAATGCGGGTCCACCACTCGGCTGCGCGACACGCCGTGAGCACCGGCCTGCTCGGAGAACATCGGAGCGCCGAGGATCTGGCCGGTGCTGTTGCGCTGCGAGTAGACCGAGCGCGGGTCGTGGTGCGGATCGGTGATGTAGGAGCTCATGTGTCCACCACCGGCAGCCTGCCGGCTTCCATCGGCAGCGGAGGCCGCGAAAGGCGTTGCGAGAACGGTGGCGACGACGGCGATCACTGCAAAACGCATTGAATTTTAATCCTCTCTCTTCTTGATATCAGTCACCGCAGATTGTCGCCCTGCGGCCATGAGAACAATCTAGATGAAGAATAACAGAATATATGTGTGCTTTATCACCAAATATTACTTAGGGTTTAATCCATACAACCTGGATTATTAGTGCGCCTTCGCACATCTTCCGACGGGCGCCCCCGAATTTCGGGATAATCGACGCCTGAATACCGATTCCCTCTCATGCCGACCGAACGTCTCGCATGAGAGGCCGATGGGTTCAGATTGCGCATTTCCCGCGCTCGCGTCGGAATGATACGGAGGGAGGGCCGCGATGGGCGGCGGGAACGGTCACCGGTGCAGAGGCGCGCGACGCCATGAAAGGCTATGCAGCCAATGCGCAGATCATGGCGGACGTCGCTGCCGTCATCGAGCAGGCGCGCCGCGAGGGCCGCGACGTCGCAACGGCTCTGCGCATCGCGCGGGTGACGCTCGCCTATGTCAGTGGCCCGAACCCCGATCCCGAGCAGGCCAAGACGCTCGAGAGCTTCGACCAGCACCTGAAGACGATCTCGAAATAAGTGCTGGTCGTTGCCGACGCGCTATCCGAGCTGAGCGATCAGCGTGACCGCACCGAAGATCAGCACCGCCGCCACGGCGATGGCCATCAGGATCAGTTGCGGACGCGATTCACGCAGAGGGTCGTCGCTCATCCACGGAGATTAGTCGACGAGATGGCAGTGCGGAAGCGCGAGCTTCCCGCTGAGATGATCAGGGGTGCCTTGGTGCGCGCGATCCCAGAGGCCGCCTCTCACAGCCAATCAGGTCACTCCGCCGCGTCGGACACCCGGAACGCCTCGATGCCCTGCCGCTCCGGGTTAATCGCTGCCAAAGCGCGCTTCGCCGCCTCCAGCGGGTGCTCGGATTCGATGCGGACAGAGGCGAGGTCCGGGCTCTTGTAGACCGTGACGATGGTGTCCATCACCTCGGTCAACGTCGTGCGCTTGTCCTCGGGCGCCGCGATCAGGAGCTGCAGGCCCCAGGCCCGGAACAGGTCGACCAGCGCCTGGGAGTTGCGCACGTCGAGCTTCGAGAAGGCCTCGTCGAGCAGGCAGAGGCCGAGGCCGGGATGCTCGTGGCCCGGCCGGTCGCCGGGATAGTAGGCCGAGGCCAGCGAAGCGGCGATGGCGACGTAGAACGGCGCCTGCGCCTCGCCGCCCGAGCCGCGGGTCGCGCGGTTCGAGAGCGTGGTGCGGTTGCCCGCGCCGTCCCGCATGCCGATCTCGTAGACGAAGTAGTTGCGGTAGTCGGCGAGCCGGGCGGCGCTCTCCTCGCCGGCGATGAGCGCCGAGATCTCCTCCATCGCCGCCGAGAGCGGGCCGTCCTCGACCTCCGGCAGCACCGCCTGCGCCGCGTCGGGCGAGCGGGCGACCTCGGTGGCGAGCGCGTGGACGGCCGCATAGCGCCGGTCGACCACGGCCTCGAAGGCGTAGGTCTGGCCGGTGAATTTTTGGGAGGACAGGCGCTCGTTCAGCGCGTCGAGGCGGTTCCTCACCCGCTCGAAGCGGTCGGCGAGCCGGGTGAGCAGATCCTCGGTGGTCAGGCGCCGCATCTCGCGGTTCGCCCGCTCGGCCTGCTCGCGGTAGCGGCGCAGCTCGTGGCCTTCGACAGACTCGAACTCTCGCCGCGCCCAGGCATAGCCGAAGGACGCCGTCGCCTCCTCGCGGCCGAGCGGGTTGTCGATGCGGCGCTGGACGCAATACTCGGCGAGATCGCGCTCGGCCGCACGGCCTTCCGTCCGCGCCGTCTCGATCTCGCTGCGCACGGAGGCTCTGGCCGCGCTGGCGACGGCCGCGAGTTCCTTGGAATCGAGCCCGGCGAGATCGGCCCGCATCTGACGCAGCACGGCCGGATCGAGGCTCTCACCGCGCGCGAGCCGGATGCGAAGCGAGTCGCCGCCGGCCCAGCGCGCATGGGCCTGCCGGCGCGCGCCGAGCGCGGCCTGCGCCGCGTCCTTCGCCGAGCCGAGCTTCGCCTTCAGGCCCGCCTCCTCGGCGAGAAGCCCGTCGCGCTTCGGCTCCAGCACCTGGATCAGCTCGGTGAGGTAGGCGGAGCGCTCCTTCGTCAGTTCCTTGATCTCGGCCTCCAGCGCGCCGGTATCGGCCTGCCGAAGCTGCTCGTGCTCCGTGGTGAGGCTGCGGCGGCGGCCCTCGATCGCGTCGGCTTCGTCGCGGAGCGCGGCGACGTCGAGGGTTGCGGTAGAGAGCCTGGCGCGGAGCGAGGCGGCGGTGCGGGCGGCCTCGCGCATCACGGTCGCCTCCGTGCGTAGGCGGCGCGCTTCCTCGACGACGCTCTCCAGGTTGCGCCGTCCCTCCGCGGTCGGGCCGCGCTGGCCGCGGGTCATCATCAGCTGGACCGGGCGCACCACCGAATAGGCCATGCCGGAGGTCGAGCGGCCGCTCGGTGCCACGGCGCGGCTCATATGGGCGAGCGCCGCGTCGTTCGGCGCGAGGTCGTAGCCGCCGAGGCGCGCCGCGAGGAAGGCCTCTGCGTGGTCGCTCTGGCACTCGATCAGCCCGAGCGGGCCGTCGTCGAAGCGGCGGGCGGTCCGGCGGGCGGTATCCGTCGTCTTGACGAGCAGGCAGCGATAGAAGCGCGCCTTCTGCTGCTCGAGAAGGCCGAAGGCTTTGTTGAGCCGGTCCGGCTCGACCACGAGCGCCTCGCGGGCACCGCCGAGCAAGCCTTCGAGTGCCGGCCCCCAGGCCGGATCGATGATCTCGGCGAGCTCGCAGATCGGTGTCGCATCGATGCCGATGCGGGCCAGCTCGTCCCGGAAAGCGAGCGTATGGGGTGAGAGACGCCCGGCGCTGGCATGGCCGGAGGAGAAGGCGGCGGAGAGGGCCTGCGCCTCGCGCTCCTGTGTGCGGGCGCGGACAGCGAGATCTTCGGCCGCCTCGTCGAGGGTGCTGGCGATGTCGGGAAGCTCGGCGAGGCCGGTGATCAGGCGGCCGAGCACGCCGTCGGCGCGAAGCGTGTCCTCGGGAGGCGCGTCGCGGCGCAGGCCCGAACGGGCGCAGGCCTCGATCAGCCGGGCCGCCTCCGGCTCGCTCGACCGGACGATGGCGGAGACGGCGGCGAGCTTTCCGGCCTCCTGCACGAGACTGACGAGTTCGGACACCCGCGCGCCGAGGTCGCGCCGGTCGCGCGCCACCATCGCGAGGCCGGCATTGGAGGCCGCGAGCCGCCCTTCCGCCGCGCTGCCGACGATCATCGCCTTGCGCTGGGCGATCTCGGCATCGATTTCGCGGACGAAACCCTGGCTGGTGGCGACGCTCTCGCGGGCGATGCGCAGGGCGTCGCCCGTCTCGACCAGCCGCGCACGGGCGCTCGTCCAATCAACGATCCGTCGGCGCAGGTCGGCGCTCGTCGCCCGCATCTCGTCGAGGGCAACGGCAAGGCTCGCATCGGCCCAGGCCTCGTAGCGCCCGACGATGCGGCGCAGATGCGAGAGCCGCGTCTCCAGTTCCTCGATGGTCTCGCAGAGCCGGCGCCAGTTCTCGACCGATTGCCGGATGCGCTCGACGTCGAGGGGCGCCGGCTCGAGCACGAAGCTCTTCACGAAGGCGCTCGGATCGAAGATCGGTTTGAACGCGACGGCATTGGCGAAGGTGCGCAGGAAGTGGCGCGGCTCGGGGGCCGGCGCGCCTTCGCGCATCAGGGCGAGCACCTCGGTGGTGAAGCGCTCTCCGGAAGAGCGGAACTGCTCGAAGCGCTCGGCCCGGCGGTTGAGGTCGGCGGCGATCTCGCTCCAGGGCGCGACGAAGCTGCCCTTCGCGGTCTCGCGCACGTAGTCGGCGATCTCGAAGCGGTGCCCGACGGCGACGAAGCGCGAGATCGTCTCCTCGCGCTGCTCGTCGGAACGCGCCGCGAGCGCGAGGCCGACGGAAACGATGCGCCCGCTCGCTTCGTTCTCGAAGGTCAGGGCGATGATCGTCTCGCAGGATTCGCGCGTCGGCCGACCGCCCTCGGCGGGATCGCTGATCCAGCCGAGGCAATAGTCGCGCACCGTGCGCGAGGAGCGGCCCGAGGCGGACGCGTTGAGCGCGAGGCGGCTGGCATTGTTGCCCGCGAGAACGGTGCCCACCGCGTCGAAGATCGTCGACTTGCCTGCGCCCGTCGGCCCCACTAGCGCAGCCGCGCCCCGGATCCGGATCTGCTGACGGCGGATCAGGTACCAGTTGGAGAGCGCGATGTCGGTGAGAAGATACAAAAGGCGTTCGGCCGATGGAGGCTCGGCAGCGACACATGCCGCGCGGGTTCGCGGGCGAGGACGATGCGCCGTGAATGGAGGCTGTTTGCCAGAGCTACAGGATTCGAGCGCCCGGCGGGAGTCACCTCAAAGACAGCGTCCCCCGAATCGCGCCGTCGCGGGGCCGGAGCGGGCTTGACCGGACAAGCGTAGCGGTTTCAATGCGATCCCGTTCGACGCTTGGCACAGGAGGCGACGACCATGAAGCGGCGCGCGATCCTGCTTGCCCTCGGCCTCGGCCTGACGGGCTGCACCGGGTTCGAATACATCTCGAAGACCTACGTCTCGCTGCCCGTGCAGGTCGTCACGATCGGCTGCAACGAGCCCTACGAGGTCTACGACAACCGCCAGCGCCGGCGGATGCTGGTCGTCTCGAACTCGCTCAGGGAAGTCGCGGGCTGCGGCATCGGCGAGCGCAACGAGGGCCGCGACCCGAAGGCCTCGCGCGCCGAACGCTTCCGCACGGCCGCCCGCGCCTTCCTCGACGAGACGGTCCGCGAGGATTGCCAGGTGAAGGGCGAGACGGTGTTCACCGACCTGCAGACCGAATTCGCCTATACCTGCGATGCGCCGGTCGAGCCGCGCGGCACGATCACCCCGCGCCTGCCGGGCCGCACCAAAATCTCGCCGCGCTGATCGCGCGGTCTCGGGCTAGAGCACGCTGCGAAAAAGTGGAAACGGTTTTTCGCGCCAAACATGCTCTAACTCATTGAATCGATCATGTTTTCTGAGTTTTGATCGGTTCAATCAAAACTCAGCATGATCTAGAGGTCTTCGCTGCCTGCGGGAAACGTCCGCTCCGTCGCGTCTCCCGCCGCGGCGAGCAGCGCCCGCGCGAAGGCGCGCGCCTCGGTCTTGTCGAGGCTGAGCACCGCCGTCACCGGCTGACCGCTGAGATCCGGCAGGCCGAGCTCGAGCCGCACGCCGTCCCCTTCGGCCCGGGCCAGCAGGCTCCAGCCACGTTCACCCGCCGAAGATCCGCCGCTCGGCCCCGTCATCGTCGTTTCCTCCGCCCGCCTCTGCATGACCGATCGAGGCGACAGAGGCCAGAGCGCCCCGGGGAATGCCCACCGGACGATTGACGGGCAAGGCCCGGGATGGTGTCTGCGCCGGGCTCGCGCCGGTCACCGGCGCATCCCGACATTCCAAGCAGGACGCGACGACGATGGCCGAGATCTGGTTCCGCACGGGCGAGGCGACGGTGCTCGCCGCCGAGGGTCAATTCACCGACGCGATGCCCGAGGTGCTGATCGGCTCGACCCGTGGGCCCGTCGGCAACGCCTTCGCCGGCATGCTCGGTCAGGTCCAGGGCCATACCCGCATGTTCGTGGTGCGCGACCTCAACCAGCTCGTGCGCCCGTCCACGATGATGACCACCAAGGTCACGATCCACACGGCCGAATATGCCGAGCTGCTCGGCGGCGTGGTACAGGCCGCCACGGGCGACGCGATCATCGATTGCGTGATCGAGGGCATCCTGCCCAAGGACGGGCTCGACGAGCTCTGCATGATCATCACGATCTGGCTCGACGAGCGCTGCGCCAAGGACGAGAACCTCGACCGCAAGGACCTCTATCGCACCAATTACGAGGCGACGAAGCTCGCCATCGCCCGCGCCATCAAGGGCGAGCCGACGATCGACGAGCTCATCGCCAACCGCAAGACGGTGAAGCACTACGCCCTGGAAGACGTGATCGACTACTGACTGGTCGCTGCTGCCGGCACGCTCCGGTCGAGCCCCGGTAGGGTCCAGAGCCGCTGCGGCCGGGCGAGCCCGCGCAGCGGCACCGTGCCGACCTCCTCGAGCGCGTCCGCGCAGCGGGCGGCGAAGGCATCCGAGATCAGAAGCGGGTGGCCGAGGCTCTGGCATTGGCCCTCGATCCGGCTCGCCTCGTTGACGGCGCGGCCGATCAGCGTGAAGTCGAGCCGTCGCCCGGTGCCGACATTGCCGTAGACCACCTCGCCGAAATGCAGGACGAGATCGGCGGGCAGCTCCGGCTGGCCCGCCGCCCTGCGCCGGGCATTGAGGGCGTCGTTGGCGGCGAGGGCATCCATGGCGGCCGCGAGCGCCTGCCGGCAGACGCTGCACGGCAGCTCGTCGGCGTCGGGCACCCTGAAGGCCGCCAGAAAACCGTCTCCGAGAAACTTCAGGATCTCTCCGCCCTGCCCCGTGACAGGGTCGCCCAACGCATCGAAATGCTCGTTGAGCCACGTCACCATGTCGAGGGGATCGGAGCGGTCCGACAGGGCGGTGAAGCCGCGCAGATCCGCGAGCAGGATCGCCGCCGAGACCGTGCGGCCCTGGCCGCGCCGGACGTTTCCTTCGAGCACCTGCCCGGCCGTCACCGGCCCGACATAAGTACCGAGAACCTCGCGCAGCGTGTGTGCGAGGCTGAGCCGGGCGAGCGCGAGGCCGAGCGTCGGCAGGATGGCCTCGATCACCGAGACGGAATCCTCGTCGAAGCCGCCCGCTTCCCGCGTCGCGAAGGACAGGGCGACTCCGCGCAGGGCGAGGCCCGGCGCGAAGGTCACGAGGTGCAGGAGGTAGTCCGTCCCGCCCTTGTCGCGCAGCTCGTGCAGGATCGGGAAATCCTCGCCGTTGCGCAGGGCTTCGAGCCGGTAGCGCACCGAGTGCTCGCCGCTCTCCAGGAGGGCGAAGATCGGGCTGCGCAGCCACATCGCCTCATCCTGCTCGTGCGGGATGAAGGTCAGGGTCATGCCCTCCTGCGCGTACCAGGTCAGGCCGACGCCGCGATGGGTCGGATCGATGGTCGGGCCGGAGACGCTGGCGCGCCAGAGCGGCACGCCCGCTTGGCAGAGGGCGTTGCAGAGACCATCGAGCAGGGCCTCGCCGTCGTCGCTGGCTGTGGCGCGCTCGGTGATCCAGTCGCGGAGCCGCGCCGAGAGCCGTTCCGTCTCCATTCCCTCCGGCAATCCTTTCCCGCCTATGCAACCCGGGTCTGTTCGCACGATTCAAGTCGCGCGTGAAACGGACTCACTCTGCCGGAGTCGCCCTCAAGGCCCGCTCGTCACGGCCGGGCGCTGCCTCGTCTTGAAGAACGCCATCTCCAAGGAAGCCCCCCGACTGGCGCTGCCAGAGGCGCGCGTAGAGGCCGCCGCCCTGGATCAGCTCGGCATGGCTTCCCTCCTCGACGATGCGTCCCTGGTCGATCACGATCAGCCGGTCGAGGGCGGCGATGGTCGAGAGGCGGTGAGCGATGGCGAGCACCGTCTTGCCCTGCATCAGCGTGTCGAGGCTCTCCTGAATCGCCGCCTCCACCTCGGAATCGAGGGCCGAGGTCGCCTCGTCGAGGATCAGGATCGGTGCATCCTTCAGGATCACCCGAGCGATGGCGATGCGCTGGCGCTGGCCGCCGGACAGCTTCACGCCCCGCTCGCCGACCTGGGCGTCGTAGCCGCGCCGACCCTTGTGGTCGACGAGATCACCGATGAACGTGTCCGCCTGGGCGAGACGGGCCGCATGCTCGATTTCCGCCTGCGAGGCCTCGGGGTTGCCATAGGCGATGTTGTCCCGGATCGAGCGGTGCAGCAGGGAGGTGTCCTGGGTGACCATTGCGATCGCGCCGCGCAGGGAATCCTGCGGCACCGTCGCGATGTCCTGCCCGTCGATCAGGATGCGGCCGCCTTCGAGATCGTGCAGGCGCAGCAGCAGCGCCGTGATCGTGGTCTTGCCCGCTCCGCTCACGCCGACCAGCCCGACCTTCTCGCCAGGCCGGATCTGGAACGAAAGGTTCTCGATGATGCTGGCATCGCCCCGGCCGTAATGAAAATCGACGCCCTCGAAGCGGATGTCGCCGCCGGTCACCTGCAGCGTCCCTGCATTCGGCGCATCGACCAGCGCGTGCGGGCGCGAAACCGTGTGCATGCTCTCCTGGATCACGCCGACATTCTCGAAGACGCCGCGCACGGTCTGCATGACCCAGCCCGACATCGCGAGCAGGCGCATCACCAGGGCTAGACCTGCCGCCGCCTCGCCCGTGGTCATGGCGTTGGCCCGCCACAGCATCAGGCAGACCGTCGCAGTTGCGACCAGCAAGACGCTGTTCAGTACTCCGAGCAGCGTGGTGGTGAGCGTGGTGAGCCGGTACTGGTGGAGATAGGCATCCGTGTTGGACTGGATCGCCTCGCGCACCGCCGCGCGTTCCTCGCGATCGCGGGCGAAAAGCTTCACCGTCAGGATGTTGGTGTAGCTGTCCACCACGCGGCCGACGAGGGTCGATCGCGTCTCGGCGCTCTTGTGCGAGCGCTCGCGCGCTCTCGGCACGAACCAGGTCGTGAGCGCCGCGTAGGCCACGACCCAGACGATCACCGGGAGGGCCAGCCAGATCGAGATCGAGCTGAACAGCCCGATCGCCGTGATCGCGTAGATCGCGACGTAGAGCAGCGTATCGATGAATGTGACGGCCAGTTCGCGCACGGCCGGCCCGACCTGGACGATGCGGTTGGCCAGACGCCCGGCGAAGTCGGACTGGAAGTACGAGAGCGAGTGCCCGAGCGTGTAGAGATGCGTGCGCCAGCGGATCTGGCTCGAGGTCTGCGGCACGACGAGCTGGTTCGAGCAGACTTCGTGCAGCCAGATCGAGATCGGCCGGATCACGAGGAGCAGGACCAGCGCCAGCCCGATCTGCGTACCATGCTCATCGAGAACGGTGGTGCGGTCGGCGCCGTTCATCAGGTCGATGAACCAGCGCATCAGCAGGTACAGGGAGGCTTCGATCGTACCTGCAGTCACCGCGACCACGAACAGGATCGCAAGCGCCCAACGGATCGGTTTCAGGTAGAAACCGACGAAGCCGCTCACGGTCTTCGGCGGCATCTGCCGGTCGTCGAACGGCGCGAACGGATCGATGCGGCGCTCGAGCCAGTCGAGAAACATGCGGTGATACAACCAAGTGAGCGTGAGCGCCTGACTTAAGCCTTCCCGGCGCCAAACCAAGGCGCAGGCGATGCCACAGGCTCGACCCGGCCGCCCGGCATGAAGCGCGGCCGGCAGCGCGTTCCCTTCCGCGAGCGGTCCGCTACATCGTCGGGCATCGGGCAAAACGCCGACGGAGCGGTGCGTGGCCAATCCCTACGAAGTCTTGGGCGTAGCGAAATCGGCCTCGGACGGAGAGATCCGCAGCGCCTATCGCAAGCTCGCCAAGACCTTCCATCCCGATCTCAACCCCGGCGACAAGGCGGCCGAAGACAAGTTCAAGGACGTCGCAAGCGCCTACGACCTCCTCGGTGACGCCGACAAGCGCAAGCGCTTCGATGCCGGCGAGATCGACGAGACCGGGGCGGAGCGACCACAGCAGCGCTACTACCGCGATTATGCGAGCGAGGCGGGGCATGCCTACGCGAGCGATTCCGGCTTCGCCGATTACATGGACGGTGACGACGCGTTCGCCGAGTTGCTGCGGCGCAGCCAGCAGGCGCGCGCGAACCGCCGCGGACCGGACATTCGCTACACGCTGCCGATCCCCTTCGTGGACTCGATCACCGGCGCCAATACGCGGCTGACCCTGCCCGAAGGCGGCACGCTCGACGTGACGATCCCGCCCGGCCTGATCGACGGACAGGTTCTGCGCCTGCGGGGCAAGGGCGGCCCCGGCACCGGCACGGGCGGTCCGGGCGACGCGCTGATCGAGGTCGAGGTTCGGCCCGATCCCCGCTTCGAGCGCGACGGCGACGACATCTCCATCGAGTTGCCGATCTCGCTGACCGAGGCCGTTCTCGGCGGGAAGGTCCGTGTCCCGACGCCAACGGGTGAGGTCACCATGTCGGTGCCGAAAGGCGCGAGTACCGGCGCCCGGCTGCGTCTCAAGGGCAAGGGTGCGCCTCGCCGCGAGGGCGGTCACGGCGACGAGTACGTCAAGCTCAAGATCGTCCTGCCCCAGCCGCCGGATCCGGCGCTCGAATCCTTCGTCGAAGGATGGGAAGCAGGCAAATCGTTCAACCCGCGTGAGGGTCGGTGATCATGAAGCGCGAGGAATTCCTGACACGCTCGGGCCTCGAGGTCCGCACGCTCGAAATTTGGCTCGAGCAGCGCTGGCTTCTGCCGGACGCCGAAGACGTCGAGGCCGGCTTCTCGGACATCGACGTCGCGCGGGCGCATTTCATCCGCGATCTCCAGGGCGGTCTCGGCGTGAACGACCCGGGCATCGACGTGATCCTTCACCTCGTCGATCAGTTGCATGGGCTCCGGAGGGCATTTTCTGAGTTGAAAGAAGGCCAGAGCGGCCCGGGCAACGAGTGATCCATGTCCGTCCCCGTCATTGCGAGCGCAGCGAAGCAATCCAGAGCCGCACCCGCAAACGTTGGCGCGTCGGCCCTGGATTGCTTCGCTGCGCTCGCAATGACGGAGGAGGCTGAGATAAGCATCATCGGCTAAGCCTGACCCGATGCTCCGACTCGCCCTCTACCAACCCGACATCCCCCAAAACACCGGCACCATGCTGCGCATGGCGGCTTGCCTCGGCGTGGCCGTCGAGATCATCGAGCCCGCGGGGTTCGACGTCTCGGACCGGAACCTGCGGCGGTCGGGGCTCGATTATCTCGACCACGTCGCGATCACGCGCCACCGCTCCTGGACGGCCTTCGAAGAGTGGCGGCGGCGAGCCGGCATCCGGCTGGTGCTCGCCACCACTTCCGGCGCCGTGCCCTACACGGCACACGGCTTTCGCGATGGCGACTGCATCCTGATGGGCCGCGAGTCGGCCGGCGTGCCCGAAGCCGTGCACGCGGCGGCCGATACCCGGATCGTGGTTCCGATCCGGGAGGGGATGCGCTCGCTCAACGTCGCTGTGGCCGCCGCGATGATCCTCGGCGAGGCGATCCGGCAGGTCGGCTAGCGGGCTGCCAGCGCCGACAGGATGCGCGCCCAGCTGCGCGTGCCCTTGTGGAAGCTTTTCAGCTCGTACTTCTCGTTCGGCGAGTGGATGCGGTCGTCGTCGAGGCCGAAGCCGATCAGTAGGGTGTCGAGGCCGAGCAGGCGCTTGAAGTCGCCGACGATCGGGATCGAGCCGCCGGCCCCCACCGCGATGGCGTCGCGGCCCCATTCCTCAGTCAGCGCAGCCTGCGCGACGCTGAGCTGCGGCATGTCATAGGGCAGTGCGATGGCGCGCGAGCCCTTGTAGCAGACGACATCGACCTTGCAGTCGGCCGGCGCGCGCTCGCGCACGAAGGCCTCGAAGTTCTTGGCAAGCTGTTCCGGATCCTGGTCGTCGACCAGGCGGAACGAGACCTTGGCGCTCGCCTGTCCCGCGATCACCGTCTTGGTGCCCTCGGCCGTGTATCCGCCGATAATGCCGTTGACATCGCAGGCGGGCCGCGACTGGATCAGCTCGATCAGCATGCGCCCGCGCTCACCGGCCGGCTCTTTGAGGCCGATCGGCCCGAGGAATTTTTCGGCCGTGAAATCGAGCCCCTTCCACTGCTCCAGCACCTCGGCCGGCGGCTCGCGCACGCCCTCGTAGAAATCCGGGATCGTCACGCGGCCCTGGTCGTCGTGAAGCGCGGCGAGGATTTTTGACAGGACATGGATGGGGTTGGCCGCCGCACCTCCAAAAAATCCGGAATGCAGGTCGCGGTCGGCGCAGGTCACCGTCACCTCGAAATAGGCGAGGCCGCGCAGCGAGGTGGTGATCTGCGGCGTGTTCCGGTCCCACATCGAGGTGTCACAGACGAGCGCGACGTCGGCCTCCAGCCGGTCGCGGTTCTTCTCGACCCACTCGGGCAAGCCCTGCGAGCCGCTCTCCTCCGCCCCCTCGATCACGATGGTGACGGCGCAGGGAAGCTCGCCGTTCATGGCGAGATGCGCCCGGCAGGCCTCGACGAAGGTCATGACCTGCCCTTTGTCGTCCGAGGCACCGCGCGCGACGATCTGCCGGCGGTCTCCCTCACCGATCAGGCGCGGCTCGAAGGGCGGATGGGTCCAGAGGTTCAGCGGGTCGACCGGCTGGACGTCATAATGGCCATAGAACAGAACGTGCGGCGCGCCCGGCTTCGGCTTGTGCGCGTAGACCACCGGATGGAGCGAGGTCTCCTCGACGCTGGTCTCGAAGCCCAGCGCGGTGAGGTTGCCTTCGAGCCAATGGGCCGCCTTGCGGCACTCGCCCTTGTAGGCCGAGTCCGTCGAAATCGACTCGATGCGCAGGAATTCGAACAGCCGCTCCAGGGCGTTGTCGAGGTCCGTGTCGATGTCGTTCAGGATCGGGTCCAGCGCGGCCATGGCCTGTCCTCAAGCTCTCCGGTGTCGGGGAAGCGTTAGCCGAGGCCCGGGCGTAGCGTAACCCCGACGCGCCCGGTCGAACG
The DNA here is from genome assembly GCF_014196345.1 of Methylobacterium brachythecii. Lineage (GTDB taxonomy): Bacteria > Pseudomonadota > Alphaproteobacteria > Rhizobiales > Beijerinckiaceae > Methylobacterium > Methylobacterium brachythecii. The sequence continues at coordinate 398,151 of NZ_JACIDN010000002.1, forward strand.
CAGCGCTTGGGAACGGGGCCAGATTGGAACGGTTGTCGAAACGATCTCACCCAACATCGTGGACACCGCCATGCTCATCGAAAGCGGCTCCGTCGGAGCCCATGCCAAGATCGGCATCACCCTGACGATCAATGGCGAGAGGCGCGAGATCGAGGTCGCACCTTGGACTACCCTGCTCGACCTGCTGCGGGAGCGTCTCGACCTCACCGGTACGAAGAAGGGCTGCGACCATGGCCAATGCGGTGCCTGCACGGTGCTGGTGGATGGGACGCGGATCAATTCCTGCCTGGCGCTCGCCGTGATGAAGGATGGTGCCGAGATCACCACCGTCGAGGGGCTCGCCGGACTCGCTCAGAAGCACGGCACCAACACGCTGCACCCGCTCCAAGAAGCGTTCATCGAGCACGATGCCTTCCAGTGCGGCTACTGCACCCCTGGCCAGCTCTGTTCATCCGTGGGCCTTTTGAACGAGGGCCATGCCCGGTCGCGGGAGGAAATCCGCGAGGCGATGAGCGGCAATCTCTGTCGCTGCGGCGCCTACACCAACATCGTCGATGCGATCGAAGAGGTGATGCACCAAGGAGCCGCCCGATGAACCGCTTCGACTATGTCCGAGCGGACACCGTGGCCGATGCCATCAAGGCGCTCGGCGGCGATCCGAATGCGCGCTTCATCGCGGGCGGCACCAACCTCGTCGACCTGATGAAATACAATGTCGAGAAGCCGGGCCGGCTCGTCGACATCACCCGGCTGCCGCTGAAGAGCATCGAGGAGCACGCGGGCGGCCTGCGCATCGGCGCCCTCGTGAGCAATGCCGATCTCGCCTACGACGAACGCATCCAGGCCCGCTATCCGCTCCTGGCGAGCGCGATCCTGGCCGGAGCCTCGGCGCAATTGCGCAACGCCGCCTCCACCGGTGGCAACCTGAACCAGCGCACCCGCTGCTACTACTTCTACGACGAGGGCACGCCCTGCAATAAGCGCGAGCCTGGCTCCGGATGCCCGGCCATCGGCGGCGTGAACCGCATCCACGCGATCCTCGGCGCGAGCGAATCCTGCATCGCCACCAACCCCTCCGACATGTGCGTCGCCCTGGCGGCCCTGGAGGCCACGGTCCAAGTGTCGGGTCCGGAGGGCGACCGCGCCATCGCGTTTGCCGACTATCATCGCCTGCCGGGCGACGACCCGTCGAAGGACAATACCATCAAGCCCGGCGAGATCGTCGTCTCGGTCGATCTGCCGCCGACGGATTACGGCCAGCACCACACCTACCTGAAGCTGCGCGACCGGCTCTCCTACGCCTTCGCCCTGGTCTCGGTCGCCGCGGCCCTCGAACTCGATGGGCAGACGGTCAAGACCGCCCGGCTGGCGCTCGGCGGCGTCGCGCACAAGCCGTGGCGCAACCTCGAGGCCGAGGCACTCCTGCAGGGCAAGTCCGCCACGCGAGAAAGCTTCAAAGCCGCGGCCGATCTCGTGCTGAGGGAGGCCAAGCCGCAATCCGAGAACGGCTTCAAGATCGAGCTGGCGCGGCGCGCCATCGTGCGCGGCCTCGAACAGGCCGCTGCCGGCACGCCACAATCCCAGTCCGACAAGCGCATCCAGTGAGGAGTTCGCGAATGGCAACGCAGATCAGCACCAGTGCCGGCCGCGACCGCTTCGTCGGCGGCGCGCTCAGCCGGGTCGACGGACCCGCCAAGGTCACGGGGCTCGCCAAATATGCCGGCGAGTTCTCTGCCGAGAACCTTGCGCATGGCTACGTCGTGTCGAGCACGGTCGCCAAGGGCCGGATTACCGCGATCGACGTGAGTGCGGCCGAGGCCGTGCCGGGTGTCCTGAAGGTGATCACCCACCAGAACCGTCCGAGCGTGGCCGGCGAGGCCAAGGCCTATCAGGACATGGTGGCGCCGCCGGGCCTTCCGTTCCGTCCGCTCTACGACGAGACCATCGTCTTCTCCGGCCAGCCAGTGGCGCTGGTGGTTGCCGAAGAGTTCGAGACCGCACGCCATGCCGCCTCGCTGGTGACCGTCACCTACGAGGAGGACACGCCGCAAACCGACATCGCAGCCATCGCGGACGAGGCCTACGATCCGCCGAAGAAGCGCTCGGGCATCAAGCCGCCGCCGAAACCCTGGGGCGATGCCGGAGCTGCCTTCGATGGCGCACCAATCAAGCTGAGACAGCAATATCGGATCGCGCATGAGCACCATAATCCGATGGAGCCGCAGGCTTCCACGGTCATCGTCGAGGACGATGGCACCTATACGGTCTACGACAAGATCCAGGGCGTCGCGAACACCCAGCTCTACCTGACCAATGCCTTCGGCCTGAAGCCGGAGCAGGTGCGCTGCCTGAGCCCGTATATGGGTGGCGGCTTCGGCGGTGCGCTGCGGCCGCAATACCAGCTCTTCCTGGCCATGCTGGCGGCACAGGATCTGAATCGATCGGTGCGCGTCGTACTGACCCGCGACCAGATGTGGAGCTTCACCTACCGCCCCGGCGCGATCCAGACGGTCTCCCTCGGTACCGACGGGAGTGGAAAGCTTCAGGCGATCCGGCACGACGCCGTGCACGGGACCTCGACCTACGAGGATTACCAGGAGAACATCGTCAACTGGTCGGGCATTCTCTACGCCTGCGACAACGTCGAGCTGACCTATCGGCTCGCCAAGCTCGACACCCCGACCCCCGGCGACATGCGTGCGCCAGGCGCGGTGACGGGCATCTTCGCCCTCGAAACGGCCATGGACGAGCTGGCCTGCGCGACGGGCATCGACCCGATCCAGCTCCGGCTCATCAACTACACCGAGACCGACCCGGTCGAGGAAAAACCATTCGGGTCGAAGGCGCTGAAATCCTGCTTCGAGCAGGGCGCCGAGCGTTTCGGCTGGTCGAAGCGCAGCCCCGAGCCCCGCTCGATGCGCGACGGCCGGGAGCTCGTCGGCTGGGGCATGGCGACCGGCATCTGGGAATCGCTGATGATGCAGTCGAGCGCCCGCGCCACGCTCACTGCCGACGGTCGGCTCGAAGTCGGCAACTCCACCGCCGACATCGGCACCGGCACCTATACGATCCTGACGCAGATCGCCGCGGACGCCCTCGGGCTGCCGATGGACCACGTCACGACGAAGCTCGGCGACACGAACCTCGCTCAGGCTCCCGTCGCTGGCGGTTCCTGGACCGCGGCATCCTCCGGCACCGCCGTGATGAAGGCCTGCCGCAAGGTCGCCGAGCAGGCTTTCAAGCTCGCGCGCGGCATGGACGGCTCGCCGCTGGCCAATGTCGATTTCGAGCGCGTGGTCTTCGCCAATGGGAGGATCGAGGTCGCAGGCGACGCCTCACGTAGCGTCGCGCTGACCGATGTGCTGAAAGCTGCGGGCAAGGACAAGATCGAGGCGACCGAATCCGCCAGTCCGGACAAGGACTTCAAAAAGAAGTACGAGGCCTACACTCACTCCGCCGTCTTCGCCGAGGTGAAGATCGACGAAGACCTCGGCATCGTTCGGGTCACGCGCGTCGTCTCAGCGATCGCTGCGGGCAAGATTCTCAACACCAAGACCGCGCGGAGCCAGATCATGGGTGCCGTGGTGATGGGGATCGGCTCGGCACTCCACGAGGAATCCGTGCTCGATCACCGCCTCGGCCGCTTCATGAACCGCAATCTTGGCGAGTACCACGTGCCCGCCCATGCCGATGTGCACGACATCGACGTGATCTTCGTCGAGGAAGAGGACAAGGCGAACCCGCTCGGCGTGAAGGGCGTCGGCGAGATCGGCATCGTCGGCACCGCCGCCGCCATCGGCAACGCGATCCATCACGCCACCGGCAAGCGCATCCGCGAGTTGCCGATCACCGTGGACAAGATCCTGGCGGCGTGAGTTCTCGCTCCTGATCGACGGCGACATGGCTGCCGATCATTTCGCTTGCTTGGACCGCCGCATACGTTGCGATGAAGAGCGGATGCACGGTATCGCCAGGCTATCCGCAAGCTTTCCCACTGACCCGATGAACCCACTCCTCGTCTTTCTCGGCGCCGGCATCGGCGGCGTGCTGCGCCACAGCGTGAACATGACAGCCGTCCGCTTTGGATCGAGCTTTCCCTGGGGCACGCTGACGATCAACATTGTCGGCTCGATCGCGATGGGGCTCGTCACCGGCTGGTTCGCCCTTCGCGGCGGCAGCATGCAGGCACGCCTCTTCATCGCGACCGGCATCCTCGGCGGCTTCACCACCTTCTCGACCTTCTCGCTGGAGGCGTTCTCCCTGATCGAGCGAGGTGAGACGGTCGCGGCGCTGGGCTATATCATGGCCTCGCTGATCATCGGCATCGGCGGCCTCGCGCTGGGCCTGCTACTGATGCGCCAGATCCTGTAAGCGAACGCGATGGCCGACCTGCTGCAATCCTGGCGGTTCTGGGCGCTGCTCTCGGCGGGGTTCGCGGCGTTGACCGCGATTTTGGCCAAGGTCGGCGTCACGGGCGTGGAATCCGACGTGGCGACCTTCGTGCGCACCGTCGTGATCCTGTTCCTCACCGGCGCGATCGTCATCGCCGCAGGGCAGACGCACGCACTCGGCCAGATCCCAGGCCGTAGCGCGCTGTTCCTGGTGCTGTCCGGCCTCGCGACCGGCGCCTCGTGGCTCTGCTACTTCCGCGCTCTGTCCCTGGGAGATGCAGCGCGGGTCGCGCCGATCGACAAGCTCAGCGTTGTGCTGGTGGCGATCTTCGGCGTCGTCATCCTCGGCGAACGGCTTTCGGGCGTGAACTGGCTCGGTGTCGTCCTGATCGCGGCTGGTGCCACCCTCGTGGCGTTCCGCTGATGCGAGGCTTGCCGCCGACGCTCGCCGCACTTCTGGTGGGTTGCCTGCCGGCGCAGGCGCAGGATCCCTTCGTCGACGCGGCCGGGATCGTACCGGGCCTCGTCGCCGAGATGCGCTATGCCGGCTCGCACAATTTCGTCGGCCGGCCGATCGCCGGATACGAGGCTCCACGCTGCCTGTTGACTGCGAAGGCAGCGCGCGCCCTGGCGAACGCGCAATCCGATCTCGCGCCTCGCGGATACGGCCTGAAGGTGTTCGACTGTTATCGCCCGACCCGAGCCGTGGCCGACTTCGTGGCCTGGGCGGCCGATCCCGCCGAGACACGGATGAAGGCGGAGTTCTACCCGCGCATCGACAAGCGCGACCTGTTCCGGCTCGGCTACATCGCCACGCGCTCGGCCCACTCCCGCGGCTCGACGGTCGATCTGACGCTGGTGCGTCTCGGCGGCGGCGGCGAGGTCGACATGGGCACGCCCTTCGACTGGTTCGGACCGGAATCGGCGCCGGGCTGGCGCCATCTCACCCCGTCGCAGATGGCGGCTCGCGGTGTGCTGCGCAACGCGATGATTCGCGCCGGCTTCCGCCCCTACGCGCAGGAATGGTGGCATTTCACGCTGGCCGGCGAGCCTAATCCCGCGACGGCATTCGACATTCCCGTGCGCTGACGCCTGGCAGGGCGACGCCCAACCCGATGGCCTTTCTCGTCTTTCCAAACCACGTTGAATTCTTCTAAATATCTACTTCAGATCCAATCCAGACTGCATGCTTTTTATTATTTCCAATGTTTAGCCAAAGACTTGATCGGTTTGGGCGCATCGTTCACTGAAGTGCTCATGTCGAAAGCCTTCAGTCCGATCGCTCTTCATCCATCGCACGGCTCTGCCGCCTTTGCGGTGCCCCGTTCGGCACCGTGGCGTCTGGATTTCGGCAATCTCGAAGGTGAACTTGCGCAGGTCTTGGATCTGATCCGGGAATGCGCCCGGATCGCTTGGTGGGACGGCTCGGCCATCGGCCTCCACTTGAACGACGTCTTCGGCTTGTTCGACAGCCTCGATACGCGCTTCGGCGTGGAGCCGGAGGATCGGGCATGAGCACCGGATTGCCGATTGCCATGCGCCCGTTCGAAGAACGCTCCCGCCAGTCCTCGCTGGAACGCGCGCTCACCTGCGCCTTCTGGCGGACCGTCCAGAACGAGCCGATACCGGTGATGGCAGCGCTCGAAGCGGCCGCCCGCGCGCTCGGCCATCTCTATCGCCAGACGGCGGCCGCGCATGGCCCCGGCGGCAGCTGCGGCTGCGGCTGGCAGCCCGATCCGGAGGCCGACCTGATCGTCCTGGAAGCCATGCTCGCCGCCGCCGTGATGCAGCAGCCGGTCGAGGATCTGGCAGAGATGGAAGTGGCCGGTCGAGCCTGACCCGCCCTCAGCCCCGTGCCAGTGCCAACTCGATCGCGCGCGCCACGGCGAGCGCCTGACCGTCACGCCCGAACCGCGCAATGACCTGCACGCCGAGCGGCAACCCATCGCCCGGCACCGGCACGTTCACGCAAGGCACGCCCATCAGCGTCCAGAGACGATTGAAGCGTGCATCCCCCGTCGAGCCGAGTCCGCGTGGCGCGCGGCCGACGGCAGAATAGGTCAAGATCGCGTCGACCTCGCCGAAGAGGTCCTTGAGCTGGCGGCGGGCGTGATGCGCTTCGCGGCGCGCGGAGTCGTATTGCGCCGCAGTGAGCGCCTGGGCGCGGTCGAGCTGCGGCCCGAGCAAGGCGGGAAGAGCCTCGCGATGGTGGGCATATTCCCAGGCCAGCGCCTGACGCGCCTCGAAATCCTGGATGACGGGATGCAGATCCCAGGCCCGCGCGAAGGCATCCGGCAACGACACGTCGGTGACGATGGCGCCCGCCGCTTCGGCGGCACGGGCCGCCTGCGATAGGGCTGCCGCAGCGTCCGGATCCGCGTCGCCGGCGAAACCCTGCAGGCAGATGCCGATACGGGGAGCGCTCGGCGCATCGTCGGTGAGGTCGATCTCCGGGCGGTCGGCGATCAGCGCGAGCGCACGGGCGATGTCCGGCACCGAGGCGCCGAACAGTCCGAGCGTGTCGAGCGCCCAGGAGAAGGTCTTCACGCCGACCGTCGGCAGCAGGCGGAACGAGGCTTTGATCGCGGCGACGCCGCAGAACGCCGCCGGACGGATCACCGAGCCACCCGTCTGCGTGCCGAGCGCCAGCGGAAGCATTCCGGCGGCAACCGCGGCGGCGGTCCCCGACGACGAGCCGCCGGGCGTGTGGCCGTGGTCGCGCGGGTTCACGGTCACCGTCGGATCGAGGCCAGCGAAGGCCGTGGTCGCGGTCTTGGCGAGCGGCACCGCGCCGAGCTGCCTGAGACGCGACACGATCGCCGCGTCGGCCCGAGGCTGCCAGCCCTGGTAGATCGGCGAGCCCATCTGCGTCGGAAGGTGCGCCGTATCGATGATGTCCTTGATGCCGACGGCGATGCCGGCGAGGCGTCCCTCTTCCGGTACCGCCGGCTCGGGATCGCTGCAGACGACCGCACCGATGCTGGGATCGCGCTCGGCGATCGCTTCCCGGGCCTCGGCGATGGCTTGCCGGTGCGTGAGATCACCGGCCTCGATGCGGGTACGGATGTCGATCAGGGAGAGCATGTCAGCCGTTCTGTGCGCTGGATGGACGCTGTCAACACTTGTCCACCGCTACGCGAGGCAAAGCGCGGCACCGTTAGCGCCTCGTTTACGCGCTCCTTCGCATTGTCGCGACCATGTGGCGTAGCGTACTCGCATTCTCGATCCCGGCGGTGTTCCTCGCTGGCTTGGCCGGTTGCGCCGTCAACCGGTTCGAGGCGCGCGCGCCCTGGCGTGATCAGGCCGAGAGCGTGTGCATGGCGCGCGGGCTCGTTCACCCCACGGCCTATGTCTCGCTCGGCAAGGAGATCGACGGACCCGGCCCCTGTGGCATCCAGCAGCCCTTCAAGATCACGCGTCTCGGCAACGGCACCGTTGCACTCAAGCAGCGTATGACCCTCGGCTGTTCGGCCCTCGCCGAGGCCGAGGCCTGGCTCGCCGACACGATCCAGCCGGCCGCCAATCTCTATTTCGGCGTGCCCGTCACCGAGATCAACGCCGGCACCTATTCCTGCCGCGGCCAGAACAATCAGGTCGGCGCCAAGCTGTCGGAGCATTCCTACGGCAATGCCATCGACATCATGTCGTTCAAGCTCGCCGACGACCACGTCATCACCGTGAAGGGCGGTTGGCGCGGCACGGAAGCCGAGCAGGCCTTCCTTCGCGAGGTCTTCACGGGAGCCTGTGCCCGCTTCACCACCGTGCTCGCGCCGGGCTCGAACGTGTTCCACTACGATCACATCCACGTCGATCTCGCCCGGCACGACCCGCGCGGCCTGCGCCGGATCTGCAAGCCGGTGATCAAGTTCGAGGCTCAGATCGGCGCCGACGGCCAGCCGCGCCAATTCGCCAGCCCACGGCCGCCCATGCGTCAGGCGGCACCGCCCCAGGCACCGATCGACCAGGAGACGGACGATCCCTACGGCGCGAGCCCAGCCTCGGCGAGGGCGAGCGGGTCGCAATACGCCCGCACGCCCTCGCCCCGCTCGACCTATGCCGCGGCTCCCCCGGAGCGGCCAGGCCTTGCCGGCGCGGGATCTGACGAGCCTTCCTCCTTCGACGTCGAGTCCTCCGCCCATTCGATCTACTGATCGGCCGCACGCCCTACCGAGAGTGTGCCCACGACTCCCCATCCGTCCGCAAAAGCGGCGCAGGCGGCCGGGACAAGCTTGACTTGCAACGGCGGGAGGCCATCGTCCGCGTTAACGATCCGATCCTGCGATTGAAGTGATCCGAGACGCGATGCGTAAGCCCCTGGCCCCCTCCGCCCTCGCCCTGTCCGCCCTGACCTTTGGTCTTCTGGCCTTGCAGGCGATCCAGCCCGCTTCGGCGCGCTCGGCCCGCGAAGAAATCTCGCCGGCCGAAGAGCAGGTCTTCCCCTACGATGCCAACATTCCTGGTTGCCAGGATACCGGTGTGCTCGAGGAGATCTCCAGCAAGTTCGCCGAAAAGGAAGCGAAGTACTGGAACACCTCGCTGACCATCGCGTCCTACGACACCATCAGCCGCACCGCCTGGCGCCCCTACGGCGTCGATTTCATTCCGCGCCGTTATTGCTCGGCGGTGGCGACGACCTCCGACGGTGTTCGTCGGCGGATCGACTACTCGGTGCGCGAGAGCCTCGGCTTCATCAGCGCCACCTGGGGCGTTGACTATTGCGTCCACGGCCTCGACCGCAATCTCGCCTACGCCTACTCCACTGCCTGCCGGATGGCCCGCCCCTGATGCGCGGCCTCGGGCTCGCGCTCCTCGCTCTGTTCGGCGCGACGGGCGCGCAGGCCCAGGATTACGGTGGATTCCGCGGGCGGGGCGCGGGCGGGGAGCCGGGCTCCTTCGATTTCTACGTGTTGTCCCTGTCCTGGTCGCCGAGCTATTGCGCCGGCCCGGGGGCCTCGCGCGATGCCGACGGACAATGCTCGCCCGGACGCGGCCTCGGCTTCGTGGTGCATGGCCTCTGGCCGCAATATACCCGCGGCTTCCCCTCGAATTGCGGTGCCTTCCCTCGCCCGCTGACCGGCGATGCGATGAAGGCCGCGGGCGAGATCATGCCGAGCGCCGGGCTCGCGCGGCACGAGTGGAAGACGCACGGCACGTGCTCCGGGCTCGACCCGGTGGCCTATTTCAAGGCCGTGAAGCAGGCGCGGCAGGCGGTGACGATCCCCGAACCCTACCGCAAGCCTACCTCCAGCCAGCGCGCCGCGCCCCTCGATATCGCGCGCCAGTTCGCCGATGCCAATCAGGGTCTGCGCACCGACATGATGACGGTGACCTGCAAGCGCGGCCAGCTCGAAGAAGTCCGAATCTGCTTCGACAAGGGTCTCAAGGGCTTCACGAGTTGCCCGACGGTGGCGCGTCAGGGTTGCCGCGGCGGCGACGTCGAGATCGACGCGGGTCGCTGACGCCTGTTGGTTGCCCGGCCGCCGCAAAGCCGGCTAGGGCTCGATCCAACGGCCGCTCCGCAATGCAGTAGTTGATCGAGGATCGCAGCATGACGGGCTCTTCCAGCCGGCCGAGTTGCCGCCTCGTCCAGGCCGGCGCCCCCTTCACCGGCAAGCAAGGGCTCGACTACGCCGTCGGCATCTCGGCGGAGAGCGCCGGCGCCACGGGCATCCATCTCCAGCTCGTCACGATCCCGCCGCTCGCCAAGGCGAAGGCGCACAAGCACGAGGCGCACGAGACGGCGATCTATGCACTGAGCGGCGTGTCGGGCTGCTGGTATGGCGACGAGCTCGAGGAGCACGCCATCGTCCGCCCCGGCGACTTTTTCTACATCCCGGCCGGGGTGCCTCACCTACCCTACAACCCGAGCGCCGACGAACCCTGCATCGCCGTGATCGCCCGCACCGATCCGAACGAGCAGGAGAGCGTCGTTTTAATGCCCGAACTCGATGCCGTGCGCCCAGACCCATTCTCGGGCGCGGCCGAAGGCTAAGTCCGCATTGGGAGACAGAAGCCCTGAACTATCGTCACGCCTTCCACGCCGGCAATTTCGCGGACGTCCTGAAGCATCTCGTGCTCACGCGCGTGCTCGTTCACCTCTCCGCCAAGGACAAGCCGTTCCGCGCGATCGACACCCATGCCGGGCTCGGCCTCTACGATCTGACTGCCGACGAATCCGGCCGGACTGGCGAGTGGCACGAAGGATGGGGCCGACTCGACGCGCCGTTCTCCGACGAGGTCGAGGCACTCCTCGCGCCCTATCGCGCGGCGGTTGCGGCGGTACGCGAGCGGCATGGGCCGACGATCTATCCCGGCTCGCCGTCGCTGATCCGCGAGTTTCTGCGCAGCGGCGACAAGGGGATCTTCGTCGAGCTGCACCCGGCCGATTCCGCGACCCTGGCCGAGCTCTACCGCAGCGACAGCCGCACCAAGGTGCTGCATCTCGACGGTTGGACCGCCCTCGGCGCGATGATCCCTCCGCCCGAGCGCCGCGGACTCGTCCTGATCGATCCGCCCTACGAAGAGCGCGGCGAGATCGACCGTCTCGGCAGCAGCCTGCTCAAGGTGGCGCGCAAATGGCCGACGGGGATTTTCCTGGGCTGGTACCCGATCAAGGACGTCTCGGCGCTCGACCGGATGATCGCAGCGCTCGATCGCGATTTGGAGCGGCCGGCACTGCGCATCGACCTGATGATCGACCGGCCCGACGACGAGACCCGCCTGCACGGCACCGGGCTTGTGGTGATCAACCCGCCCTGGACGCTTGGGGCCGAAGCGGTCGTTTTCCTACCCTCCCTCGCGGAGCGTCTGGCGCGCAGAGGTTACGGCGCCTTCCGTTGCGAGCGGCTCGGCCGCGAGGCCTGAGCCTCACGCCATCACGCGCCTTTCCAGCGGGAACACCTTGGCCGGATTCATCAGCCAGGCCGGATCGAACACGTTCCTCACCCGCATCTGCTGCTCCAGGTCCTCACGGGTGTACTGGAAGACCATCAATTCGCGCTTCTCGATGCCGACGCCGTGCTCGCCGGTGAGGCAGCCGCCCACCTCGACGCAGAGCTTCAATATCTCATCGCCCGCGGCCTCGGCCTTCTGCAGCTCCCCAGGCGTGTTGATGTCGAACAGGATCAGCGGGTGCAGGTTGCCGTCGCCGGCATGGAAGACGTTGGCCACGCGGAGATTGTGACCGGCGCAGATCTGACCGATCCGCTCCAGCACCGGGCCGAGTTGGCCGGTGGGAATGGTGCCGTCCATGCAGATGTAATCGGAGATGCGCCCCGTCGCGCCGAAGGCGGATTTCCGGCCCTTCCAGATCGCTGCGGACTCGGCTTCCGACTTCGACACACGGATGCTGGTCGGGCGGAAGTCTTTGGCGATCGCCTCGATGCGCGCGAGCATGTCCTCGCACTCCTCGTCGCAGCCTTCGACCTCGATGATCAGCATCGCCGCGGCATCACGCGGGTAGCCGGCCTTGGCGAAGTCGTCCGTGATGAGGATCGCCTCCTTGTCCATATACTCGATCGCCACCGGGATGATGCCGGCTGCAATGATCGCGGCGACGCAACGGCCGGCATCCTCGACCGACGAGAAGCCGACGAGCACGGGGCGCGCGCCCTCGGCAGCGCGGATGATGCGCACCGTCGCCTCGGTGACAATGCCGAGCTGACCTTCCGAGCCGCAGACCAGCGCGAGGAGATCGTAGCCGCCACTGTCGAGATGGTCGCCGCCGATCTCGACTACCGTGCCGTCGTTCGTCACGAGGGTGACGCCGAGCAGGTTGTTGGTGGTGACGCCGTATTTCAGGCAATGCGCGCCGCCCGAATTCATGGCGATGTTGCCGGCGATGGTGCAGGCGAGCTGGCTCGACGGATCCGGCGCGTAGAAGAAACCCTCGTGGCTGACCGCGCCGGAGATCGCGAGATTGGTGATCCCGGCTTCGACCCGCGCCGTGCGGTTGGCGAAGTCCATGTCGAGCACGCGGGTCATCTTGCCGACGCCGAGGATGATGGCGTCCTCCTGCGCGATCGCGCCTCCGGCGAGCGACGTGCCGGCACCGCGCGCCACCACCGGCACCCCCTGCCGGTGACAATAGGCCATCACTGCCGAGATCTCCTGGGTCGTCGAGGGCAGCACCACGGCGAGCGGAATCTTGCGGTAGGCCGTGAGACCGTCCGACTCGAATACGCGTCGCTCGTCCTCCGTCGTGATCAGAGCCTCGGCCGCGACCAGTGGCCTCAAGCCGTCGATGATGGCCTCGCGACGGGCGACGATGTCGGCATTCGGGACGGGAAAGGCGATCGACATCCGGCGTCTCCACTCAGAATTTTCGGTCGAGGATCTCTGCCCTCGCACGTGCCGCGCTCGCTTCAGCCCCGCTTCAGCCTCGCGGGCTTAACCTGGGTTATGCGTGCAGGACCAAGTTAGCGGAAAACGGCCGCCGACGCACGGCCTGCGGCAATCTGCGAATGAGCGAAGTGCATGCCAAGGCAACGCTTTCGGCCCTTCGGGGAGGGAACCCGGGTAGCGTTTCCAGTCTTTATCTGTTCTAAAGCTAAGCGGCTCTACCACCAGCCCAAGGGCGGCCATTGCCGCCTCCAAGGAGGAATTTTGATGCGTCATCTCATCCTCGGCGTCGCGTTCGCTGCGCTTCTTCCCCTCGCTGCCCACGCCGAAGGCGATGCCGCGGCCGGCGAGAAGGCGTTCGCGCCGTGCAAGGCCTGCCACGCATTCGGCAAGAATGGCGCCGGCCCGGATCTGCAGGGCGTCGTTGGCCGCAAGGCCGGCACGAAGGAAGGCTTCAACTACGATGCAGCCCTCAAGAATTCGGGCATCACGTGGGATGAGGCAAACCTGCACGAGTGGATCACGGACCCCAAGAAAAAGATCCCCGGCAACAAGATGATGTATGCCGGCATCAAGGATTCCAAGAAGGTCGACGACGTGATCGCCTATCTCAAGTCCAAGAACTGAGCGATCGAACGATGATGTGAGCATTTCCACTCGCTCACATCATCGGATTGGCGCCGAAAGACAAAGAAGCTGCTCCATTGGAGCGGCTTCTTTGCTATGGATAGGGGTCAGGCTACGGCGGCCGCCGATGCCTCGGCCCCGGCGCGGTCATGGAGTTCGGTGCGCATCCCGGCGAGCGTATCGAGCAGGGTGCGGCGAGCTTCCATATCGAGGCCCGTCATGCCGCCGACGTCGAGCGGGAGGCACTCCATCTTGCCCTTCAGGCTGCGGCCCTTGTCGGTCAGGAAGATGCTGACCTGGCGTTCGTCGGCCCGGTCACGCACCCGGCGAACCTGGCCTGCCGCCTCCAGGCGCTTCAGCAGCGGCGTCAAGGTCCCGGAATCGAGAAACAGTTTCGTGCCGATATCCTTCACCGTCAGACCCTCTTCCTCCCAGAGGACGAGCAGGACGAGGTATTGGGGATAGGTAAGATCGTGGTGGGTCAGCATGGCACGGTAGGCGCGGCCGAAAGCGTGCGCTGCGGCGTAGACCGCAAAGCAGAGCTGATTGTCCAGACGTTGCGGGTCGTCGGCTCGGCCCGGCTTGCTCATACGTGCAGTCCTCGTCTCATTCCGGCGCAGGTGATCGCCAAATCCGTCACGTCACATCTTGCCGCAGCGATGCAAACAACTCGCCAGCTCGAGCCTCGACAACTGAGGACGGGACGCTTCGGCACATGATCGGCGGCTAAGAGACGGTTCTTAAAGGAAGATTGTACTGCACACAATCAACTGGCGCACGCGCGCGCGGCGACCGTTGCATTCATGTTCGCAACGCCCATGGCCGAAGGCCGTGTGGGCGGACACCGAAGCCCGAGCCAACAATCTGCAGATTCTCGCAAAGGATTCGTCAGCGGCGCGCGTCTTATGGGATGAGAGCCGGCAGAAGAGGCTGAGAGCGTGCAGCGCAGTATCGGCTGGAGCGGGGCGGATCGGCTCCGGGGTGATGCCTCGGTCGCCGACGCGCGCGCCGCGCCCGATCTTGGGATGCCGGATGCCGTGGATTTGCCGCCTCCTGATCCCGACCGCAACCTCGTCGCCCGGGCGCGCGCTGGCGACCGCGCTGCCTTCGAAGCGCTGCTGCGCCAAAATTACGACCGGATGCACCGCATCGCCTGGCGGATGACCGGATCGCGCGAGGATGCAGAAGACGTCGTGCAGGAGGTCTGCTGCGCGCTCGCCGGCAGGATCGCCGGCTTCCGCGGCGAGGCGCGCTTCTCCACCTGGCTGTTCGGCATCACGGCGAATGCCTGCCGCGATCATCGTCGCCGCGGCGCGACTTTGTCCCGGCTGCGGCAGGGCCTCGCCATCCTCGTCCGCGCCGGCGGCGATGGCCGTGATCCCCATCGCCGCATCTGGCTCGAGAATGCGCTGTCCCGCCTCGAGCCTGGATTACGCGAGGCCGTGGTTCTCGTGGCCGGCGAGGGCCTGACCCACGCCGAGGCGGGCATTGCGCTCGGCATCGCCGAGACGACGGTGTCGTGGCGCCTGTTCGAGGCTCGGCGCCGCCTCAAGGAGGAATTCGACGGGGAGATGCCCGATGTCTGAGCCCGAGCACCACGACGAGATGGCCTCGCGGCTTCCGCAGGCACCGAGCGCATCACCGGAAGCACGCGAGCAGGCGATCGGTGCCGCGCT
Organism: Methylobacterium brachythecii; assembly: GCF_014196345.1. Taxonomy (GTDB): domain Bacteria; phylum Pseudomonadota; class Alphaproteobacteria; order Rhizobiales; family Beijerinckiaceae; genus Methylobacterium; species Methylobacterium brachythecii. Next base: position 413,185 of record NZ_JACIDN010000002.1, read on the forward strand.
CGCGCGTTTCGATGAGCTCAAAGGATCTGCCGGCAGCGCGCGTCCAAGGGAACGTCACACTCGAAAGAGGACGTTTTCCATGACCCCCATCCGCACCGCCCTGGCGGCTTCCGTCGTCGTCATCGTCGCGGCGCCCATCGCCTGGCAGCTCTCGCGAGAGCAAGGCGCGCCCTTCGGTCGACCGGCAGAGGACACTGCGCCGATCCCGAAGAGCGTCATTGAACAGGCCGCCGATGACAAGCGCGACACCGCCGCGTCGCCGCCACCCGTAACGACCATGCCTCCGGCCGATGCCACGGCAGGCAAGCTGCGCGATGAAGCTGCGCAGCGACAGCGCGCAGCCGAGGCCGCCAACCAGACGATGGCCATGGTCGGCGCGGAAGCCGGTCATGCCGCGCCGCCGGCAGTCGCGCCGATGCCGCCTCCTGCGCCGCCACCCACTCTGCTCTCGAAGCCGTCTCCACCGCCGAGCGGGCAGCCGCAGCCGCGCGCCCTGCACAAGGAAGCTTTCAGGTCTTCGGGCGATGTGGCGCGGCCGGCGGCGCCGGCTCCAGCGCGATCCATTGCGGCGATGGAGGCTCCGGCCCAACCCGCGGAGCCGGTCGGCCAGGAAAAGTTCGACGGCAAGCCGCAGAGTGGGTTCAAGTCGACCCAGGAAGCGCCCGTCTCGACTTTCTCGATCGACGTGGACACCGCGTCCTACGGCTATGTCCGTGCCAGCCTCAACCGCAACGTCCTGCCGCCGGCCGCCGCGGTGCGGACGGAGGAGCTGATCAACTACTTCCCCTACAACTATCCGGTCCCGGAGAACCGCGAGACGCCGTTCAAGGTCACGGCGAGCGTGTTCCCGAGCCCCTGGGCGGAAGGCCGCAAGATCGTGCGGGTCGGCATCAAGGGCTACGAGATCCAGCCTGAGACGCGGCCGAAGGCCAATCTCGTCTTCCTCGTCGACACCTCCGGATCGATGAACGGGCCGAACCGGCTGCCGCTGGTGAAGCAGTCGCTCAGCCTGCTCCTGACCAAGCTCGGCGAGGGGGACCGCGTCGCCATCGTCGCCTATGCCGGCGAGGCCGGCACGGTGCTCGAGCCGACCCCGGCCAGCGACAAGCAGAAGATCCTGTCCGCCATCGAAGGCCTCGGCGCAGGCGGCTCCACGGCCGGCGGCGAGGGCCTGCGCCAGGCCTACGCACTGGCCGAGCGCAACTTCGATCCGAAAGCCGTGAACCGCGTGATGCTCGCCACCGACGGCGACTTCAATGTCGGCATCACCAGCCAGGAAGAGTTGAAGGGCTTCGTCGAGCGCAAGCGCGAGACCGGCATCTTCCTGTCGGTGCTCGGCTTCGGCATGGGCAACACCAACGACGCGCTGATGCAGACGCTCGCCCAGAACGGCAACGGCACCGCCGCGACCATCGACACGATCAACGAGGCCCGCAAGGTGCTGGTCGAGGAGGCGACGGCCACGCTGTTCCCGATCGCCAAGGACGTGAAGATCCAGGTCGAGTTCAACCCGACCACCGTCGCCGAATACCGGCTGATCGGCTACGAGACCCGCGCGCTCGCCCGCGAGGATTTCGAGAACGACAAGGTCGATGCCGGCGAGATCGGCTCGGGCCAGTCCGCGACGGCGCTCTACGAGATCGTGCCGGCCGGTGGCCCGCGCACCGTTCCCCCGCTGCGCTACGGCGAGGCCAAACCCGAGACGGCCTCGCAGGCCGGCGAATATGCCTTCGTGAAGGTCCGCTACAAGCAGCCCGATCAAGACGTGAGCAAGCTGATCGAGACACCGGTCGGCCCGTCCGTCGAGCAGCCGAGCTTCGACAAGGCCGACGAGGATGCGCGCTTCGCCACCGCCGTCGCGGGCTTCGGCGAGATCCTGCGCGGCGGCAAATGGACCGGCAAGCTCAAGCTCGACGACGTGGCGAAATGGGCCTCTGCCGCGCGCGGCGAGGACCCCTACGGCTATCGCTCCGAGTTCGTGCAGATCGTGCGCGCGGCGAAGTCGGCGCAGGCGCTGCACCCCTCGCGGCGCTGAGGGTTACTCCTCCCCGGCCGGCTTCGGCAGGGCCGGGAGCAGGGGCGAAATCCGCAGCGACGTGATCCGGTTCTTGGCCTTGCGCACCACCTGGAAGCGGAAGCCGTGGAAGTTGTAGGTGGTCCCCGTGTCGGGGATCGCCCGCGCCTCGTGGATGACGAGGCCGGCGATCGTGGTGGCCTCCTCGTCCGGCAGGTTCCAATCCATGGCCCGGTTGAGGTCGCGGATCGGCACGCCGCCATCGACCGTCACCGAGCCGTCCGGCTGCGGCCGGACACCGGAAATCGTGACGTCGTGTTCGTCGGCGATGTCGCCGACGATCTCTTCGAGAATGTCTTCGAGGGTCACGAGGCCCATCACCTCGCCGTATTCGTCGACGGCGAGCGCGAAGTGCGTCTTGCGGGCGAGGAAGGCCTTGAGCTGGTCGCGCAGCGAGGTCGTGTCCGGCACGAACCAGGTCTCCAGCGCCAGCTCTTCGACCTTGAGGCTCGCCGGGTCGCCGCCGGCCGCATCCAGCGCGCGCAGCAGGTCCTTGGCGTGGAGCACGCCGACGATGTTCTCGTGCTTTTCCCGCCAGAGCGGCATGCGTGTGTAGGGCGAGGCCAGCACCTCGCGCACGATCTCCTCGGAGGGCAGGTCGGCATTGATGGTGCGCATCTTGGTGCGATGGACCATCACTTCGGAGACGGTGAGTTCGTTGAGGTCGAGCAGGCCGCCGAGCATGTCGCGCTCGGCGCGTCCGACGCCGCCCTCGCGGTGGAGCAGGGCGACCTGCCCACGGATCTCCTCGGTCGCCGACAGGATCGAGCCGTGCTCGCCGATCGAGATGCCGAAGGGTTTCAGGATCAGGCGGACGGCTGCCTCGGTCGCCACCGCCAGCGGTCCGAGCAGACCCACCGAGAAGGCGACGGGCCGGGCCAGCAGCAGGGCGATGCGGTCGGGATTGCTGATGGCGAGCGTCTTCGGCAGCACCTCGGCGAAGACGATGACGAGCACCGACATCGCCACCGTGGCGTAGATCACCCCGCTCGACCCGAACAGGCTGGTGAGCACGCTGGTGGTGAAGGCGGAGGCGCCGATCGCTACCACGTTGTAGCCGATCAGCATGGCGCCGATGAAGCGCTCGCGGATCGCCAGGATGCGGTTGACGAGGGCGGCCTGCGTGCTGCCGCCCGTCTCCAGCGAGAGCATCCGGGCCCGCGACGCCGCGGTGAAGGCGGTCTCCGCACCGGCGAAGAAGGCCGAGAGCAGAAGCGAGATCACGACGATACTCGCCGCCAGCCAGACGTCGGAATGGGAGTCCATGGAGCCGTCGTTCCCGCGGCCCGCAAGCCGCGGTGCCGTGGCGTTCCTCTAGCAGCGGCGCGGCCCGCTCGAAACAGAAGCGCCGCAGATCACGGCTCCAGCGTTTCGATGGTCTGCGAGCCGCCTTCGCGACGAAGCGCTGTTTCTTCGCGACCTGCCCTAAGCGGCCTCGGGCTGACGCGCGTTCTGACCGCCGGTCGCCGCCAGCGTGCCGGGCAGCTCGATGCGCGCGCTCAGGCCTCCCGCCGGCCTGTTCTCCAGCGTCAGCCGCCCATCATGGGCCTCGACGATGGCGAGCACGATCGACAGGCCGAGGCCGAAACCGCTGGCATCGTTGAGGTTCCGGGCACGGTCGCCGCGCACGAAGGGCTGCAGCATGGCGTGCCGCTCGGATTCCGGAATGCCGGGGCCATCATCGGCCACCTCGATCGCCACGCCGTTCGTGCATTTCGAGACCGAAAGCCGGGCGCTCCCGGCGTATTTCACGGCATTGTCGACGAGATTGTTGACCGCGCGTTCGAGATCCTCGGGATGCGCCCGGATCAGCACGTGGCGCGCCTGCTCCATGCTCACGTTCGCGCCGGTATCCGAATAGTCGTCGCACACGGTCTGGACCAGGGAGGCGATGTCGATCAGCGGTTTCTCGGCCGTCGAGCCGCCCTCGGCCCCGCGTTCGTCGCGGGCGTAGGCGAGGGCCGCCTCGACCAGCGCGTTCATCTGGTCGAGATCGCGAAGGGTCCGCTCGCGGGCCTGATCGTCCTCGATGAACTCGGCGCGCAGCCGCAGGCGGGTGATCGGCGTGCGCAGATCGTGGCTGATGGCGGCGAGCATCTGGGTGCGGTCGTCGATCAGGCGGTTCACGCGCGCCCTCATCCGATCGAGGGCGGCGGCGAGAGCCAGCACCTCGTCTGGCCCCCGGCGCGGCAAGGGAAGCGGCACCCGGCTGGTGCCGAACGCCTCGGCGGCGCCAGCGAGCTGGGCCAACGGCGCCGTGAGGGCGCGGGTGGCCCAGACGGTGAGCAGGGTCAGCGTGGTCGCGAGGAACAGGAAGCTGAAGATGATCGCGCCGCGCTTGGGCGGTTCGAGCGCATCGTCCGGCAGCGTCGCCTGAAGCTGCGCTCCGGCAGGCGTGCGCAGCCCGATATGCAGGACCGGCGGCTCCTCGGGACTGGCATCGGGCGCGAGATCGGCAAGCGCCAGCTCCCGCCCGTAGCCATCGAGCAGGCGTCCGATGATCGGGCGCTCGCGCAGCCGCTCGCTCTCGATCGCGGGCGGAGTGCCCTGCCAGGCCTCGAGACGAAGGTTCGGCAAGCTTCGCCCCGCTGCCGCGATGATCGCGTCGCGTCCCTCGGGCGCGGTCTCGTCGAGCAGCCGGGCGATCACGGCGAGGCGGTTGGCGGCGACGCCTGGGCGCGTCTCGGCGCGCCAGGGCTCGCGCATCGCGAAGAGCGCCACCGCCGCGGCGGCGTGCGAGGCGACGATCGCCGCGACGACGAGCAGGGCGATCTGGCCGGCGACGCTTTTCGGCCGCGGCCAGAAGCGGCGCAGGCCGGCCGGACGCGCGGTTTTCGAGGCAACCGGGGCGGCGATCGTGGTGCCGGTGCTCATGAGCGGGTCACCTCGGGCGCGAACAGGTAGCCGCCGGAGCGGATGGTGCGGATGATCTCGGGATTGCGCGGGTCCTGTTCGAGCTTCTGGCGGATACGGCTGACCAGCACGTCGATGCTGCGTTCGAAGGGGCCGGCGCTGCGCCCCTGCGTCAGGTCGAGAAGCTGGTCGCGGGAGAGCACGCGGCCCGGCCGCAGGCAAAGCGCGTGCAGCAGGTCGAACTCCGCGCCCGTGATGGCGATGCGGGCGCCTTCAGGGCTCAGCACCTGGCGCAATCCGGTATCAAGCGTCCAGCCATGGAAATGCAGACGCCGGGCCTCCTCCACCTCCGGCCGCTCGGCGCCGTTGCTGTTGCCCCGGCGCAGGATCGCCCGGATGCGCGCAAGTAGCTCTCGCGGGTTGAAGGGCTTGGCGAGATAGTCGTCGGCGCCGGTCTCCAGGCCGATGATCCGGTCGATCTCCTCGGATTTGGCAGTGAGCATCAGGATCGGCATGGCTGACGCTGCGCGTAGGCGGCGGCACAGACTCAGGCCATCTTCACCCGGCAGCATCAGGTCGAGCACGACGAGGTCGATGCGGGACTCCGCCAGCACGCGGTCCATCTCGCGACCATCGACGGCGAGGCTGACCCGGCACTCGTTGCCGCGCAGATAGCGCGCGACGAGCGCGCTGATCTCCCGGTCGTCCTCGACGACGAGAATGTGGGGCGTGGTCGCGCTGGTAGGGGTCGTCATGGCGGCCGTCAAAATCTTCGATCGTCAGTATGCTCGCTCATCCCGCCAGTTCGTAGATCAGGGCAACACAATCTTTGTAACGCGATGTTTCGCGAGCAAGATCTTCACAATCCCCTGAAACCCGCATCGATCCAGCGATCGGTGATTGCCGGGACTCCCGCGGATTCCTATGTCGGAAGACAACTGATTCGCGGGCAGTTCTGCGGGTCGCCGCCGATAGATCCGAGAGACGACGATGCAGAGTTCGAACCGCCTTTTCGACGACGTCGCTCGGATCTTCACCGACGCGACCGGTGCCGCTCAGGGCGTACGCCGTGAGGCCGAGACCCTGTTCAAGGCTCAGATCGAGCGCCTGATCCGCGACATGGACATCGCGTCGCGCGAAGAGGTCGACGTTCTGCGCGACCTCGTCACCGCTCTGCGCAGCCGCAACGACGCACTCGAAGCCCGCGTCGCCGCCCTGGAATCCCGGCTCGGCACGGATGCGAGTCCTGCCGGCAACACCGAATCCGTCTGATGCATTTTACACAGGAACGAGCGGTGGAAAGTGCAGTTGCCCACCATTCATCCCGTGACAACGCTTTGAACGATGCGGGGAACGCAGGCTATAAACGTTTAGGCACTGATTCGCGCCTGACAGAACAACTCCTCGAACGCTCGGACCGTTGATCTCCGAACGAATCCACGCCCCTGCGTAGGTTTCGTTTCGGCACGCTCTCGGATTCGTCGCGGCCTTTGCTTCACCGCCGAACCGTTCATCGGTCATGAACGGATCGACAATTTGGATCGCCATGACCCAGCTGCACATCATCGAGGAACTTGATCGGCCAGAGCACCCGCTCGACGTGGTCGAGAGGCTGGCCTCCCTGCGCGACTGGATCTTCGACCGCGCCGAGACGGACGAGATGTCCGTGACCGTCGAGGGCAAGTGGACCGAGTATCACGTCGCCTTCACCTGGATCGAGGATGTCGAGGCGCTGCACGTCGCCTGCGCCTTCGACCTGAAGGTGCCCGATCGCCGCCGCGTCGAGATGACGAGACTGATCGGGATGCTGAACGAGCAGCTCTGGATCGGCCACTTCGATCTCTGGTCGAACGATAACGTGGTGATGTTCCGGCACTCGCTGCTCCTGACCGGCGGCATCGCACCGACGCAGGCCCAGTGCGCGATGCTGATGAAGTCCGCCGCCGAGGCCTGCGAGCGCTACTACCAGGCTTTCCAGTTCGTGCTCTGGGCCGGCAAGCCGGCGCGCGAAGCCCTCGACGCCGTGCTGTTCGAGACCGAAGGCGAGGCCTGAGCCGTCCGTGACCGGAACCGACAGGGGATCATTGCCGGCCTCGCTGACTCTCGTCGGCGCCGGCAAGATGGGTGGCGCGCTGCTCAAGGGATGGCTCGACGGCGGACTCGATCCGGACACCACGACGGTCGTCGATCCGCAGATCGGTCCGGACATCGCCGCCCTCTGTCAGGAACGAGGCATCGCCCTCAACCCGAGCCAGCCGCCGATCGCGGAGGTGATGGTCCTCGCGATCAAGCCGCAGGGCCTGGAAGCTGCGGCGCCCAAGCTGGCTCCGCTCGTCGGACGCGATACGCTCGTCCTCTCGATCCTCGCCGGCAAGACCCTGGCGAATCTGGCGGAGCGCCTGCCCGGCACGCGCGCCTTCGTGCGGACCATGCCCAACCTGCCGGCGAGCATCGGTCGTGGCGCGACGGGTGCGGTGGCCAGCGCGGCGGTCACGCCGGAACAGCGTCGAGCCGCGGACGCGCTCCTCGCCTGCTCCGGCCTCGTCGAATGGGTCGACGACGAGGCGCTCATCGATGTGGTCACCGCGGTGTCCGGTTCGGGACCGGCCTATGCCTTCCTGCTCGCCGAAGCCCTGGCCGATGCCGGCGCGAAGGCTGGCCTGCCGCCGGAGATGGCGGCGCGGCTCGGGCGTGCCACGGTGGCCGGGGCCGGCGCGCTGCTCGACGCGAGCCCGATCGAGGCCGGCCAGCTTCGCCGCGACGTCACGTCTCCCGGCGGCACCACCGCAGCGGCGCTCGCCGTGCTGATGAGGGAAGGCGGCGTACCCGACCTGCTCACGGAGGCCGTTGAAGCTGCACGGCGACGGGCCGGGGAACTCGCCGGCTAATCCACGCGATCGCGGTTCGGCTGCACACGGGCCGATCGCCCCCTACATGGGTCTGGAGAGTCCCGAACGGAGCGCGATCATGGATGCCGCCGATCCGAAGCCAAAGGCCAAGAAGAAGCCCAATCCCCGCGAGGCCGTGGTCGAGGCGTTGATGCGGCTCGCTGCCGTTCAGCCCTGGAACGACATCGAGATTGGCGACATCGCCCGCGAGGCCGAGATCACGCTCGCCGAGTTCCGCGACCTGTTTCCCTCAAAGGGTGCCGTGCTCGGCGGCCTGTCGCGCGTGATCGATGGCAAGGTCCTGGACCGTGACTTCTCGGACATGGCCGAGGAGCCGGCGCGCGAACGCCTGTTCGACGTGCTGATGCGTCGCCTCGACGCGATGGCACCGTACAAGACGGCGCTCCGGCGGATCTCCTACGCGCTGCGCGGCGATCCACTTTCCATGATGGCGCTGAACAGCGTGGCGCTGAACTCGCACCGCTTCATGCTCGCCGCCGCCGGGATTGACACCGAAGGATCGCTCGGTCGCCTTCGGCTGCAGGGCAGCGTGATCGCCTTCGCACGGGTCGTTCAGGTCTGGCTCGACGACGACGATCCGGCGCTCGCGCGCACCATGGCGCGGCTCGACAAGGAGATCCGCCAAGGCGAGCGGTTCATGGAGCGAGCGGATGACGCGCGCCGGCTCACAGCGCCACTGCGCGCCATCGGGCGCGCGCTGCTGGAACGCCGCCCGAGCCGCGACCGGCGTCGCGACACGGAGGGCGAGAACACGATCGACGGCGATCCGGCCGCGGCCGTCTGACGTCGTTCAGCGCGCCTCGGCGGAGCGACGACGGCTCGGCGCCGCGTGGCCACCATCCATGACCATGCGGCAGCCGGGGCTGAGATTGGCCTTCTGGCTCCGAAGGCACTGGGTGATCGCGCTGGCGCTCGGGATGTAGGAGGCGCAGAGGCGCCACACGTCCGGCTCGCAGGCGGCGCGAGCATCGGCACTCTGAGCGAGGGCGGGCGAAGCGCCGCAGATCAGGAGCGCAGCGAAGAGCGAAGTACGTGTCATGAGCGTCGAGCCTTCCCTTCTCCGTATTTTATACGGTCAAGGTCGGCTCGAAATCGTTAACGAAATGGAAAAAGTGCCGGATCGACGTCAGCTCTCGTTAAGACTTCCGGCCGCTGTTGCAACGGGGCCGCGTGACCGACACGCCACACCCGCTTCAGTGGCAACCGCACCCGTCGCCGCAACCGCCGCTGGAGGCCTTGCCGACGGGGACCGAGGCGGCCTGGTCTCGGCTGAGGCCTCGCTCTTCGAGCTCCGCAAGGTAATTCTTCCAGCGCGTGCGGTACTCGCGCCCGAGATCGTAGAGGTATCCCCAGCCGAAAATGCCGGTATCGTGCCGGTCGTCGAAGGACAGCTTCACGGCGTAGTTGCCGATGGGCTCGACGGCGAGGATCGCCACCTCGCGCTTGCCGCCGATGATCTTGCGCTCGGCCGGCGAGTGCCCCTGCACCTCGGCAGAGGGGCTCGAAACGCGAAGATACTCGGCGGGAAGATCGAAGCGGCCGCCATCCTCGAAGGCCACGCGCAGCATGCGCTTGTCGCCTAACAGGCGGATCTCGGTGGGCCAGCGCTCGCTCATGTCATCCTCACGCCGTGGCGATGCGCCCCGTGTGCTTGCTCGTTCGGGGCCGAACCCTCATATGAATACAGATGCTGGACCTGTCAGCCGATAAAGCAACCCAAACCGATTTCGAGTCGCGTTCCGAGACGCATATGTGGGCTGTTCGAGACGACGCTCCCCCGCCGATGCGCCCGTCGCCGCTCGTCGATCCGTTCGGCCGCGCAATCACCTATCTGCGCATCTCGGTCACGGATCGCTGCGATTTCCGCTGCAGCTACTGCATGGCTGAGAACATGCAGTTCCTGCCCAAGCGCGACCTGCTGAGCCTCGAGGAGCTCGACCGGCTCTGCAACGTCTTCGTCGAGCGCGGCGTGCGCAAGCTGCGCATCACCGGCGGCGAGCCCTTGGTCCGCCGCGACATCATGCAGCTCTTCCGTCGGCTCTCGCGGCATCTCGACAGCGGCGCCCTCGATGAGCTGACGCTGACCACCAACGGCTCGCAGCTCGGCCGCTTCGCGCCGGAATTGGCCGATCTCGGCATCCGCCGCGTGAACGTCTCGCTCGACACGCTCGATGCCGACAAGTTCAAGGACATCACCCGGCGCGGCGACCTGCCGACCGTGCTCGCCGGCATCGAGGCGGCGCGCAAAGCCGGCATCAAGGTCAAGATCAACGCCGTTGCGCTGAAGGGCCTGAACGAGCACGAGATCCCCGACATGATCCGCTGGGCACACGGTCTCGGCATGGACATGACGCTGATCGAGGTGATGCCGCTCGGCGAGATCGACGGCGACCGCACCGACCAGTTCCTGCCGCTCTCCGTCGCCCGCGAGCACCTGGAAGAGCAGTTCACTTTGACCCCGCTCGCCCACCGCACCGGTGGCCCGGCGCGCTACGTGAAGATCGAGGAGACCGGCGGGCGGCTCGGCTTCATCACGCCGCTCACCCATAATTTCTGCGAGGGCTGCAACCGCGTCCGGCTCACCTGCACCGGGCAGCTCTACCTCTGCCTCGGCCAGGAGGATTCGGCGGATCTGCGAGCGCCGCTGCGGGCGTCTGAGGATGACGAGTTGCTGCGGCAAGCGGTTATCGACGCCATCGCCCGCAAGCCCAAGGGCCACGACTTCGTCATCGAGCGGGCACGGCCCGCCGCCGTGCCGCGGCATATGAGCGTGACGGGCGGCTGAGCGGCCGCTTTTACCGCATCGCCGGCTGTGCCGGTTCCCGATCGCGCTTCGCGTAGATCCGGCGCAACAGGCGCCAGAGAACGACGATCGCCGCCACAGCAGCCAGCGCGATGAGTCCGGCGACGGTGGCCGCCGCGGCTGGATGGATCAGCACCGCCAGCAATAATCCCGTCGTCGTGACATCCTCACCGAGCGATAGGCCGATATTCGAAAACGGCTCCGGGCTCGCATTGGCGACGGCCCGCGCGCTGGCCTTGGCGCCGTGGGTGAGCAGGGCCGCGCTCCCGCCGAGCAGGAGACTCGCGATCTGCCAGGTCGGATCCTGCGGATCGATCACGGCGGCGGCGAGCAAGGCTCCGCCGATCGGGCGGATGAAGGTGTGGATGCCGTCCCAGAGCGAGTCGAGCCACGGGATCTTGTCGGCGAAGAACTCGGCGATCAGGCCGACGGCGGAAATACCGATGATCGTCGGGCTCGCCAGCGCGTCGAGCGCGTGCAGGTGCTGGGGGAGTTGGACCCAACCGTAATGCATCGCGAGGCCGAGGGCGAACGTGCAGAGGTAGATTCGCCAGCCCGACAGCAGGCCGATACTGGCACCCAATCCGATCAGTTCCGGGGCACCCATGCGACGGCCCTCGCGGGCAATATCGCCCGACCACGACAATATGGGTGTGATCGAGATTTTCTGCAGGCGTCCCAAGATTGACGCTCCCGGACAGCCCTCCTAGACGGGGCCGCATTCTGCATTCGTTTGGAGACGGTCGATGGCGAAGGTCGCATTCCTGGGCCTCGGCGTGATGGGCTCGCCGATGGCGGGGCATCTCGCGAAGAAGGGCCACGACGTCACGGTCTACAATCGCACCCGCGCCAAGGCCGATGCCTGGGTGCAGGCGAATGGGGGCGCCCCCGCCGACACGCCTCGCGAGGCCGCGACCGGCCAGGAGATCGTCTTCGCCTGCGTCGGAAACGACGAAGACCTGCGCAGCGTCGTTCTCGGCGAGACCGGTGCCTTCGCGGGAATGACGAAGGGCACGGTCTTCGTCGACCACACCACCGCCTCGGCGGAAGTCGCCCGCGAGCTGTCGGCAGCAGCGGATGCGGCCGGCCTGCACTTCATCGACGCCCCGGTCTCGGGCGGACAGGCTGGCGCCGAGAACGCCGCGCTCACCGTGATGTGCGGTGGCGACGCAGCAAGCTACGCCAAGGTCGAGCCGGCCATCATGTCCTTCGCCAAGGCTTCGCGGCTGATGGGCCCGTCGGGCTCCGGCCAGCTCACCAAGATGGTCAACCAGATCGCCATTGCCGGTCTCGTCCAGGGCCTGTCGGAGGCGATCCATTTCGGCAAACGCTCGGGCCTCGACATCGAGGCGGTGCTCGACGTGATCTCGAAGGGTGCGGCCGGCTCCTGGCAGATGGAGAACCGCGGCAAGACCATGAATGCCGGCAAGTTCGATTTCGGCTTTGCCGTCGAATGGATGCGCAAGGATCTCGGCATCGTGCTCGCCGAAGGCCGTCGCAACGGCGCGCACCTGCCCGCGACGGCCCTCGTCGACCAGTTCTACTCGGACGTCGAGGCGATGGGCGGTGGCCGCTGGGATACGTCGAGCCTCATCGCCCGCCTGGAGCGCTGAGGCGCTCCTCGGCGATCCGTCGCACGGTCTCGGGATCGGCCCAGATCCAGTCCTCGCCCATCTGATGACGGAACCAGGTGAACTGGCGCTTGGCGTAGCGGCGGGTGTCGCCCTGCCCTCGCGCGATCGCCTCGTCGCGCGAGATCTCGCCGTCGAGATGGGCGATCAGCCCCGGTACTCCGTGCGCCCGCATCACCGGCAGCATCGGATCGAGCCGGCGATCCCGTAGGGCCGCGACCTCGTCGAGGGCACCCTCCTGCATCATCGTGAGGAAGCGCGCATCGATGCGGCGGCGCAGCTCGTCCCGATCGACGTCCAGAAAGAGCTTGAGCAGCGAGCGCCCGGCCAGCGGGCCGGGAAGGCGCCGGCCCTGGAATGCGCCGATCGGCCGGCCAGTCGCCTCGAACACCTCGAGAGCGCGCATCACCCGCATCCTGTCGGAAGGGCGAAGCGTCTCGGCTCCCGCCGGATCGAGCCGAGCGAGTTCGGCATGCAGCGCACCGGTCTCGCGGCCCTCGGCGCGCGCGCGAACGGCCTCGCGCACCGCATCCGGCACCGTCGGCATGTCGGAGAGCCCCTCGTCCAGTGCCCGGAAATACAGCCCGGTGCCTCCGACGAAGATCGGAAGGCTGCCGTTTCGCCAGACCTCTTCTAGGATTTCGGACGTTTCACGTGAAACATTTCCTACCGAAAAATTCACAGCGCCGTCGATCGTGCCGTAGAGACGGTGCGGTGCCTGCGCCTCGTCTTCCGGAGACGGCCGTGCCGAGAGCCGTCGCAGGTCGGCATAGACCTGCATCGAGTCCATGTTGATCACGGTCCCTTGGAACCGGCGCGCCAGGGCGAGCGCCAGCGCCGACTTGCCCGAGGCCGTCGGCCCTGCGATGAGGATCGCCGCCGGCCGCCCGGCCCCTGCCTCCGTGACCGGCGACACCCACTGCTCCCTTCGTGATCCTGGCATGACCCTCGTCGCGACGCTGATAGCAAACCCGGTCCGTCCCGCCATCACCGGCGCGATCCTGAGCGATGCCCGCGAGACGCTGGCGACGGAGCATCCGCCGCGCCTGCTGTATCACGGCGTGGCGGCCGAATTCCTGGTCGATGCGCCGATCGAGCGGGCGCAGGAACTGACCTCCCGACTCGACGAGCGCTTCGCCGGCGAGCCGTTCGACGTGGCCGTGCTGCCGGCCGGTCCGCACCGGCGCAAGCGGCTGTTCCTGGCTGACATGGATTCGACCATGATCGAGCAGGAATGCATCGACGAACTCGCCGACGTCCTCGGCATCAAGGCCGAGGTTGCGGCGATCACCGAGCGCGCCATGCGCGGCGAGATCGCCTTCGAGCCGGCCCTTCGCGAGCGCGTCGCCCTGTTGAAAGGGCTCCCGGCGACGGTGGCCGACGATCTCATCGCGACGCGCATCGCCCTGACGCCGGGCGGCCGGACGCTATTGGCGACGATGAAGGCGCACGGCGCCCATACCTGCCTGGTCTCCGGCGGCTTCACGCTGTTCACCGGCCCGATCGCCGGCATGATCGGCTTCGACGAGACGCGCGCCAACAGGCTCGACCTCGCCGACGGCAAGCTCGCCGGCACCGTAGCGGAGCCCATCGTCGGGGCGGAGGCGAAGCGCGCGACGCTTCTGGAATTGCAGGAAAAGCTCGGCCTCGCACCGGAGGACACCATGGCGGTGGGCGACGGCGCCAACGATCTCGCCATGCTCGGCGAGGCCGGTATCGGCGTGGCGTTCCGGGCCAAGCCGGCCGTTGCGGCGGCTGCCCGAGTCAGGATCGAGCACGGGGACCTGACGGCGCTGCTCTACCTGCAGGGTTATTCCGCGGCGGAGTTCGTGGCGTAGTGCCACGCCACAAACGCCGTCATTCCGGGGGCGCCGTAGGCGAACCCGGAATGACGGGCGTGTGAGCGTTCAGTCCAGCCCCAGCGCCACGAACCGCACGTCCCCGCTCGCGCCCGCGATGAGCAGCAGAACGGACTTCCGCGATTCCTTCTTCAGCGCTTCGACCTTCTTGGTGACGTCGGCGGGCGTGCTGACCGCTTCCTGGCCGACCTCGACGATGACCTCGCCGGGGGAGATGCGCTTGTCGGCCGCCGTGGAATTCGGGTCGACGCGGGTGACCACGACGCCCTTCACGGTGTCCTTGATGTTGAACTTCTTGCGCAGCTCGTCGGTCAGGCCGGAGAGGTTGAGGCCGAGGGCCTGACGAACGGCGCTCTCGGGTTCGGCCTGCTTGACGTTGGCGAGCTGAGCCTTCTCGCCGTCTTCGAGGCGGCCGAGCAGCACCGACTTCGTCATCTCCTCGCCCTTGCGGACCACCACGACTTCGACGGTCTTGCCCACCGGCGTCTGAGCGACGATGCGCGGCAGCTCGCTCGACGACTTCACGGCGGTGCCGTTGAACTTCGTGATCACATCACCGACCTCGAGACCGGCGGGCTTAGCCGGACCCTTGTCGTCGACGCCGGCGATCAGCGCACCCTTCGGACCGCCCTTCAGGCCGAGCGCCTCGGCGGTGGCCTCGTCGACGGTCTGAATGCGCACGCCGAGCCAGCCGCGGCGGACCTCGCCGAACTCGCGGAGCTGGTCGAGCACCGGGCTCGCGGTGTTCGAGGGCACGGCGAAGCCGATGCCCACCGAGCCGCCCGAAGGCGAGAGGATCGCCGTGTTGATGCCGATGACCTCGCCGTTCATGTTGAACAGCGGGCCGCCCGAATTGCCCTTGTTGATGGCCGCATCGGTCTGAATGTAGTTGTCGTAGGGACCGGACTCGATGTTGCGTCCGCGTGCCGAGACGATGCCGGCGGAGACCGAGCCGCCCAGGCCGAACGGGTTGCCGATCGCCATCACCCAGTCGCCCGGACGCATCTTGTCGGAATCGCCGAACGGCACCGACTTGAGAGGCTTGCCGGCCTCGGGCTTCACACGGAGGATGGCGAGGTCGATCTTCGAATCCTTGCCGACGATCTCCGCCTTCAGCTTCGAGCCGTCATGCAGGATGACCTGGATGTCGTTGGCGTCGCCGATGACGTGGTTGTTGGTGATGACGAGGCCGGCCGCATCGATGATGAAGCCGGAGCCGAGGGAGTTCGACTTGCGCGACTGGCGCTGGCTATCGTCATCGCCCTTGTTGTTGTCGCCGCGCTGACCGCGCTTCTTGAAGAACTCCTCGAACAGATCCTCGAAGGGCGTGCCCTGCGGCAGCTGCGGCATCGCCCGGCCGCCGCGCGCGGATTTCTCGACGGTGGTCGAGGCCGAGATGTTCACCACCGCGTCCGTGACCTGCTCGGCGAGGTCGGCGAGCGATTCCGGACCCTTGGCCAGGGCCGCCTGCGGCACCAGCGCGGGCGCCACCGAGATCGGCAGCACCGCAGCGATCATCACGGCAGCGAGTGCCGATCTCGCGCGCTGGCAGAGGGCCGGGCGGCCGTGGCCCGATACGGCGCTCATGGCGAGACGCATGGTGCGGTTCCTTCTTGAAGCGTGCCTATAGATCGGCGCCGATCGCGCGCGATCAAGAGCGGCGCGTGGGCCGCTCTTGATCGTGGCCGTCAGGGCTTGGCGCTCGCCGCCGGGCGACCCATCGGATCGCTGAAGTAGCGGAAGAACGACGAGTTGGGGCTGATCACCAGGCGCGTGTCCTGCCCCTTCATGCTCTGCTCGTAGGCCTGCATCGAGCGGTAGAAGGCGAAGAAGTCGGCGTCTTTGCCGAAGGCTTCGGCTAGGATGCGGTTCCGATCGGCTTCGCCCTGGCCGCGCAGCTTCTCCGAACTGCTCGTGGCATCGGCGAGCAGAACGGTGACCTCCTTGTCGGCCTTGGCCTTGATGGTGGCCGCCGCCTGGTCGCCGTTGGCGCGGATGTCGGCCGCCTCGCGCTTCCGCTCGGAGGTCATCCGGTCGTAGACCGCCTGCGAGTTCTTGGCGGGCAAGTCGACGCGGGTCATGCGCAGGTCGACGATCTCGACGCCGAGCTGCTTAGCCTGCTTGTTCACGTCCTCCTGGATCTCGTTCATCAGCTCGACGCGGTCGGTCCGCACGATAGCGTCGCGGCTGGAGCGGGCCAGCACGTTGCGCAGGGACGAGTTGGTGAAGCTCGACAGCCTCTGGTTCGCCAGAGGAATGTTGCCGACCGACTGGTAGAACTTCAGCGGGTCGACGATCCGGTAACGCACGAAGGCGTCGACCTCGAGGTTCTGGCGGTCGGCGGTGAGCAGGGTCTGGACCGGCAGGTCGAGATCGAGCACGCGCTTATCGAAGATGACGACCGAGTCGGTGAACGGCACCTTGAAGTAGAGGCCGGGCTTGGTCTCTCCGTGCGGGTTCAGCACGGCGCGTACGCGGCCGAGCTGGAGCACGAGCGCCTGCTGCATCTGCCCGACGGTGAAGACCGACGCATAGAGGCCGACGACGACGAGACCTGCGAGGACGATCAGTCCAGTGCGGAAGGCGGAGCCGTTCATCGGGCAGCTCCACCGCGGCCGGCGAGGTCGCCGAGGGGCAGGATGGGCAGCACGCCCGCGGCATTGGCGCCGGCAGCGCCGGTCCCGCTCTGGTCGATGATGACCTTGTTCACGGAGCCCAGAACCTTCTCCATCGTCTCCAGGAAGATGCGCTCGCGACTGACGTCGGGCGCGGCCTTGTAGGCGTTGTAGACCTGCGTGAAGCGCGCGGCCTGACCGCTCGCCTCAGCGGTGGCCTGATCGCGATAGGCCTCGGCCCCCTGCACGATCTGCGACGCGCGGCCACGGGCCTGCGGCACTTCGCGGCTGGCATAGGTCTCAGCCTCGTTGCGGGCGCG
This sequence comes from Methylobacterium brachythecii, assembly GCF_014196345.1. Lineage (GTDB taxonomy): Bacteria > Pseudomonadota > Alphaproteobacteria > Rhizobiales > Beijerinckiaceae > Methylobacterium > Methylobacterium brachythecii. The sequence continues at coordinate 430,249 of NZ_JACIDN010000002.1, forward strand.
CTGCGCGTCCTGCTGCGCGGCGTTCACGTCGATGAAGGCCGGCCGGACCTCGGGAGGCGGGTTCACGCTGGTGAGCTGGACCACCTCGATGCGCACGCCGGCGCCGTACTCGTCGAGCGCGGTCTGGAGGATCTCCTTGACCTCCTGAGCGATGCTCGACTGCTCGTTGGTGAGGATCGCCTGGATGTTGCGGCGGCCGATCACCTCGCGCATGGCGCTCTCGGAGATCGCCTTGATCGTTCCCTCGGGGTTCTCGAGGTTGAACACGTAATCATCCGCCTTGAGCGGGTTGATGCGCCACTGCACCTCGAAGTCGAGGTCGACGATGTTCTCGTCGCCGGTGAGCATCAGGCTCTCTTCGGGCACGTCGCGCTGACGCGCCGCACCGGCGCCGGCCCGGTAGCCGACCACCACCGAGTTCACCTGGCCGACATTGGGTTTGACCACGCTGCCGATCGGATAGGGGAAGTTGTAGTTCCAGCCGGACGCAGTCTGGCCGGTATAGCGCCCGAACACCGTGTTGATGCCGACCTCGTTGGGCTTCACCGTGTAGAGGCCGGTGAGCAGCCAGACGCCGACGAGGATCACGGCGACGAAGAGCAGGCCCTTGCCACCACCGAAGCCGCCGCCGGTGCCGGAACCGCCGGGGATGATCCCACGCAGGCGATCCTGACCGCGGCGGATCAGATCTTCCAGGTCGGGAGGCGTCTTACCGCCACCACCGCCTCCGCCGCCCCAGGGTCCGCCACCGCCGCCATTGCCACCGCCGGGACGGTTGCCCCAGGGGCCGCCTCCCCCACCGCTGCCGCCGCCGCTCTGATTGCTCCAAGGCATTCTCGACGTAGACTCCTGCTCCGGCTCCGATCCGCAGGATGCCGCCCGCTCCGAACGGCGCCCCACCACGATCGATCGCTGGATTCCCGCTGCCGGAAACGACTTAACGGATCCGTATGGTCGAGCGCACCTGATTGGCCGCACCCGTTCATGTCAAGGCCGTGAGGTGGGCATCCGCAACCTCCGCCGCAACGCCCAAAACATCGCGTGCAGCCGCGCACGGGCTGCAAAAAACCTTGATCATGCCGGGATGAAATCGAGATCTGCGCCAGATGGATGAACGGCATCTCAAGCGTGTCCGTCGCGCCAGAGCAGGCAGCCGCTCTTTTGAACTCCCGCCCTAAAAACTAGATTCGATCTAATGGGAACTCCCGGCTAGGAAGGCTGAATAAGCGAACCCTCCCTTAACGGCCATGGCGAATCATGTCCGCTCGCCCCCAGAGCAGCAATGCAACCGCTGCTTGAAAAAATGATTGAAGCATGAAGCCTATCGAACGCCCGATGCCTTCAATTTCTTACATTGTGGCACGCAGCAGGCCCGGCGATGTAATCGGCTGTGAAAATCAACTACCCTGGCGCATTCGCACCGACATGAGATTTTTCCGTAAAGTTACGGAAAATCATGTGGTTATCATGGGGCGGAAAACATTTGAATCACTAGGTCGCCCGCTACCGAACAGGATAAATATAATTCTTTCGAGGTCGAATGAAGCAGATGGCAAAGATCTGTTTTGGGCAACAAACAGAGAAATGGCTTTGTTTCTTGCAGACACACATTCAATATTAAAAGAGAAAAGTGAAATTATCGTAATTGGCGGAGCTCAGATTTACAAAATTTTTTCGGATTTGTTTACAAAAATCTATCTTACAGAAGTTTTTCATCAAATTGAAAATGGAGACGCGCATTTCACAGAACGCTTTGATAAGCGCTATTGGGCTGTCACCGAAAGTCAAAGCTGGCCCGCATCTGACCACGATCAATATCCATTTGAAATTAATGTTCTTGAGCGACGGAATAAATATGTTAGACACCGAGAAATCAGTGATTTCTACGTCGGAAATCAAAAAGATAAAGTAAGCAGCTTTTTACCTGTTCTTGCTGACAAACTTTCAAAACCTACGCCTGAAGAGAACCGTCAAGCAATTTTGCCACTAAAAGTTGCATGATACTTAGACCGCCACCGGAGCCTTGATGGCCGGATGCGGCGCGTAGCCCTCGATGGCGATGTCCTCGAACGTGAAATCGAACAGCGACCGCACCTCGGGGTTCAGGCGCAGGGTCGGCAGGGCGCGCGGCGCGCGGGCGAGCTGGGTCTGCGCCTGTTCGAGGTGGTTCAGGTAGAGATGGGCGTCGCCGAACGTATGGACGAAGTCGCCCGCTCGTAGGCCGGTGATCTGGGCGATCATCGCGGTGAGCAGGGCGTAACTCGCGATGTTGAAGGGCACGCCGAGAAAGACGTCGGCCGAGCGCTGATAGAGCTGGCAGGAGAGCCGGCCCTCCGCGACGTAGAACTGGAAGAGGCAATGGCAGGGGGCAAGCGCCATCTTGTCGAGATCGGCCGGGTTCCAGGCCGAGACGATGAGGCGGCGCGAATCCGGGTTCGCCCGAATCTGCTCGACGACCTGTGCGATCTGGTCGACCGTCGAGCCGTCTCGTCGCTCCCAAGAGCGCCATTGCTTGCCGTAGACAGGGCCGAGATCGCCGTTTGCATCGGCCCATTCGTCCCAGATGCTCACGCCCTTGGCCTGAAGCGAGCGGACATTGGTCTCGCCTGCCAGGAACCAGAGCAGCTCGTGGATGATCGAGCGCAGGTGTAGCTGCTTCGTCGTGACGAGCGGAAAGCCTTTTTCCAGATCGAAGCGCATCTGGTGGCCGAACACGGAGAGCGTGCCGGTGCCGGTGCGGTCGTCCTTGCGGACGCCCTCGTCGAGGATGCGTCGGAGAAGCTGCTGATAGACCTGCATGGTCCCGAGGATACGGCGCGAGAGGCCGCGCAGGAACCCGCCACGAACGGCCGCGCACAAGCTTGGCCGCCGGGGTTCAGTCGGAAACCGGCCAGAGCAGGTAAGTGATCAGGGCCAGGTTGCTCCAACCGTGCAGCAGCATGCAGGGCCAGAGCCGGCCGGTCCGCCACCGCAGCCAGCCGAGGGTGATCGCGAGGGGCAGCAGTGAAACCGGCCGCGCGATGCCGCCGGATTCGGAGAGATGGGCGAGCGAGAAGAGGAGCGCGGTGGCGGCGATGGCGCCTGCGGGCCGCATGATCCGGCTCGCCCGGGCGAAGGCCTCGCCGCGCATGATCAGCTCCTCGGCGACCGGCGCGAGCACGACGACGTAGGCGAACCATCCCGCGACCGAGACGGGCGACAGGAACGGGGAGAGATGGATGCCCTGGGCGACCCCGCCGTTCAGGGCGCGGGCGGTCTCGGTCACCCAGACGATGTGGATGACCGGCCAGACCGCCAACAGGAGCCACAGCCGCAACGGGCTGCTCCTGCGCGGTTCGGCGGGAACGGTCAGGGCCAGCCTGCGGCGCCAGGCCGCTCCGTCCATCCAGAGGGCGAGGCCCACGACGAGCGCTGCGACCAGCACCTGTCGCAGAATGTCGGCAGCGACACCCCGGCCGGCGATTTCACGCAGCGGCAGACGCGGACGGAGGGCCTCCGGCGTGAAGACGTCGACGCCGATCCTGAGATCCGCCCCGACGCGCACGACGAGAATGGCGAGCAGGCTCGCCAAGGTGAGAAGGCCGATGGGAACCGCAACGAACAGAAGCGCTTGGAACAGCCACGCGACCAGACCGAGCGCGGGAAGCGGCGCGGGCGGAGCGCGGTCTGCTTCGTCGTCGGGCGCATTGCCAGCGTGCACGGGAGCAACAGCCGCATCATCGAGCAGGGGGGCGTGCGGATCGCTCTTCAAAACCGCCCCCGGTCCCTCTATATTCGCGGTTGCCGGTCGCAAGATCGGCTATGGCGATAAACGTTCTTCGAAATAAACCTATCGGACCCGGGGGCGGTACCCGGCGCCTCCACCACAACCCAGGACCGATGGCCGCAAGGCCCGAGCGGACCGGAAGACTGGGTTTCGGCGGGGGCGAAATAGGATCGACGAGGGCGTAAAGGTTGAGCTTTCGCTCGGCATGGTTCCGCCGTTATCGGGCCTCTGCAATAGTTGCCAATGACAACTTTGCTCCGGTCGCTGTCGCCGCGTAAGCGGTGCCGGTTACCGAAATCAAGTCCTAGCGGGTAGCACTGCATAGGCGGGGTTCGGAGGTACCTGGCAACAGAAACCTCCACTTACATTTCGACGTCCCCCGGCGGCCCCGACGTCCGGCAGGCAACCGGGTAGAGCGAGCGCCGATGGCAGAAGACCTGATCCGCTATGACCTCCTGGTGCAGGACGCGCTCCGCGGCGTCGTGAAACGCGTGCTCACCGACGCGGCCCGGGAAGGGCTTTCCGGCGAGCATCATTTCTACGTCTCGTTCCGCACCGAAGCGCCGGGCGTGCGCATGTCTCAGCGCCTGCGCGAAAAATACCCGCAGGACATGACCATCGTCCTGCAGCACCAGTTCTGGGACCTGAACGTCGGCGACACCTCGTTCGAGGTCGGCCTGTCGTTCTCGGGCGTGCCCGAGCGGCTGCTGGTGCCCTTCGACGCGTTATCGGGGTTCTTCGATCCGTCCGTGCAGTTCGGTCTCAAATTCGACCTGCAGGAAGAGGGTGAGGTATCCGAGGAGGGCGAGAGCGCGCCGCCCCAGATCAAGTCCGGTCCGCGCGGCGCGGCCTCCGAGCCGGCCGAGATCAAGCCGAAGAATGCCGGCCTCGCTGCGATCTCGGGTCCGCCGAAGGTCGTGCCGGGCCTCAACGCCGGCAACAAGGTCAACGAGAGCTCGAACGACGCGAACGAAGCGGACAAGGACGCCGCCGTCGCGGAAAAGGGCGCCGGCAAGGACAGCGGTGCCGAAGTCGTCAGCCTGGACGCCTTCCGCAAAAAGAATTGAGGCAATCGACGCCGAGAGGCGGGAGCAGGCGAGGAGCGTGCCTCAGCCTGCTTCGATCCAGCGGGCAGCTGCCTCGGCAGTGTTCTCCGGACGCGAGTTGAACGCGATCGCTGCGGCGGGGGCGTGTTGGCGCACCGTATTGATCACCGCCTCGAAGACGATCAGTCCATTCGAGGCGAGACGAACGCCGCCGCCGATCACTACGCAGTCGTAGGTGTGCGCCTTCAGTTGCTGCGTCACCGTCGCAACCGCATCGTCGGGCCGGATGGAGCAGAAATCGGCGCCCCATCCGCGGTCGCGCATGTCCTTCAGACCGACCTCGATACCGGCTGCGATTTTCTCGGCGTCCATCCCGGGCGGCAAGGCAGGATCGGAGTAGTCGACGGCGTCGGGCGCGTAGCCGATCAGCAGGACCTGCGTCATGGAGCTTCTCCTCGCACTTCTGCGCTGACCGCGCCCGCCGCAAATCAGGCCGGTCCCGCTCCAACCAACGGGGGTTCGCTCGCTTGGTTCTCGGCACCCGCCGTTCCGCGATCGTGCACCCGCATCCGCAACCCGCCCTGAGGCCTGAGCGTGACACGGTGCAGCGGCACCACCGGCGGATGGTCGGCGGCGAGATCCAGCCGCACGGCTCGCGCAACATGCGCCAGCACGATCGTCGCCTCCTGGAGCGAGAAGCTCTGGCCGATGCAGACGCGCGGACCTGCTCCGAAGGGCAGATAGGCGAAGCGCGGGATGCTCTCGCGATTCTCCGGCAGGAATCGCTCGGGCACGAAGGCATCGGGATCGTCCCAGAGCATCCGATGTCTGTGCAGGACCCAAGGCGCCACCATGACGGTGGAGTTCCGCGGGATCTTGATACGGCCGATACGGTCGTCGCGGATCGCCTGGCGGCTCATGAAGGGCACAGGCGGAAATAGCCGCATGGTCTCCTCCATCACCGCCTTGGCGAAGGGCAGGTCGTCGAGGGCAAAGTGGCCGTCGGTGCCGATGGCGGCGTCCGCTTCCGCCTCCAGCCGCTCGCGGGAGGCCGCGTCCTGCGAGAGGCAAAAGAGCGCCCAGGTCAGCGCGTTGGCCGTGGTCTCGTGGCCGGCGGCGATGAAGGTGACGATGTTGGCCTTCACCTCGAGATCGGTCAGGCCGTTGCCGGTCTCGGGATCGCTCGCGGTGAGCAGCAGCGTCAGCAGGTCGTGCGGCGCCTCGCCGCCGGACGCGGTCAGGGCACGCCGCCGCTCGATCAGCTCGTCCACCACCTCCTCGAAGAAGCGTCCGGCCGGCCGCGCGCGCAGGCGACCAATGCGGGGCACGAAGTTCGGCATGCCGAAGACGTCGAGCGGATCGATCGGTCCGATCGCCTCGAGGAACCGGGTGATGGCGCGTCCGACCGCGTCCGGATCGCGCTTGAGCCCCTGCGTAAAGATCGTGCGCTCCAGGACATCGAGGGAGACGCGCGTCATCTCGTTTGCCGCCTCGACCTGCATGCCGCCGCGCCGAGCGAGCCGGCGTGCGACGCGAGCACCGGCGAGGTTCATCGACTCCGAAAAGCTCGTGACGTGGCGAGCCGAGAAGATCGGCGCGATGGTGCGGCGCTGGTTCTTCCACTCCTCGCCCTCGGCCGAGAGCAAGCCGTTGCCGAGCCCCGGCGCCAGGATGCGGCGCTGCAGGTCGTCCTTGCGGTAGTTCTTCGCGTTCTCGACATAGAGGTAACGGATCAACGCCGGATCACTCACCACCGTGACCCGGCCGAGGACGCCCTCCGCCGCAACCACAGGCTGCTCGAAATGCGAGCGCATCCAGGTGGTGATCGGGTTCTCGCGCGCCGCCCTGAGGAAGCCGAACAGGCTGAGATCCTGGGTGCGGGGCTTCGGAACCTCGGGCCGGAAGCGGAATGGCGTGACGGCATCGCGCGGCAGCGTTGCATCCGTCTGCATCAAATCTCCTTTGACCGAGCGAGAAGCGGAATTTCACTCCGAGGCTCGCTTCGTTAAGTAGGGGCCGCACCGACCCAGACGAAGAGGCCACGATGTCGCCGGACAACTCGACCGAGACCCACCAGGAGACCCGCACGGAATCCGATACCTTCGGTCCGATCGAGGTCCCGGCCCACCGCTATTGGGGCGCGCAGACGCAGCGCTCGATCCAGAACTTCCGCATCGGCACCGAGCACCAGCCGGCCCCGATCGTCCATGCGCTCGGCATCGTGAAACAGGCCGCCGCCCTGGTGAACAAGGATCTCGGCGGCCTCGACGCCAAGGTCGCCGACGCCATCGCCGCTTCTGCGGCGGAGGTCGTCGCCGGCAAGCACGACGACGAGTTTCCGCTGGTGGTCTGGCAGACGGGCTCGGGCACCCAGTCGAACATGAACGCCAACGAGGTGATCGCTTCGCTCGCCAACGAGCGGCTCGGCGGCAAGCGCGGCGGCAAGTCGCCGGTCCACCCGAACGACCATTGCAACCGCAGCCAGTCCTCGAACGACACCTTCCCCACCGCCATGCACATCGCCGTGGCGCGTGAGATCAAGGAGCGGTTGCTCCCGGCACTCACCCACCTGCACGATGCGCTGGAGGCCAAGTCCAAGGCGTTCTCCTCGATCGTGAAGATCGGCCGCACCCACCTGCAGGACGCGACCCCCGTCTCGCTGGGCCAGGAGTTTTCCGGCTACGTCGCCCAGGTCGCCCTCGGAAAGGCCCGCATCGAGCAGACGCTGCCGGGCGTGTTCGCGCTGGCTCAGGGCGGCACGGCGGTGGGCACCGGCCTCAACGCGCATCCGGAATTCGCGGAGCGCTTCGCGGCCAAGGTCGCCGAGTTGACCGGCCTGCCCTTCACCTCGGCCGAGAACAAGTTCGAGGCGCTCGCCACCCACGACGCCCTCGTCTTCACGCAGGGCGCGCTGACGGCGCTGGCCTCGGGCCTGTTCAAGATCGCACAGGACATCCGCCTGCTCGGCTCCGGCCCGCGCTCGGGCCTCGGCGAACTCTCCCTGCCGGAGAACGAGCCCGGCTCCTCGATCATGCCGGGCAAGGTCAACCCGACCCAGTGCGAGGCGCTGACCATGGTCTGCTGCCAGGTGGTCGGCAACGGCACCACGGTGAGCTTTGCCGGATCACAGGGTCATTTCGAGTTGAACGTGTTCAAGCCGGTCATCGCCAACGCGGTGCTGCAATCGGTGCGTCTGCTGGCCGACGCGGCGGTGAGCTTCACCGACAATTGCGTCGTCGGCATCAAGGCCAACGAGGACAAGATCGCTGACCTGATGAGCCGCTCGCTCATGCTGGTCACCGCGCTCGCCCCCTCCATCGGCTACGACAAGGCCGCGACCATCGCCAAAACGGCGCACAAGAACGGCACCACCCTGAAGGAAGAGGCGCTGAATCTGGGCTACGTCACGGCCGAGGAATTCGATCGTGTCGTGCGTCCCGACACGATGCTGGCGCCGAGCATCGATTAGACGCATGATCATGGTTCCGGCGGGATTTTCCCGCCGGGTCCGGTCGGAGACGAACGTGCCGTGGCCGAGATCATCAACCTGAACCAGTTCCGCAAGGCGCGCGACAAGGCCGAGAAGCAGGCACGCGCCGCGGAGAACCGCATCGTCTTCGGCCGTCCCAAGAAGGCCAAGACCCTCGCCGAGAAGAAGGCGGCCATCGAGACCGAACGGCTCGAAGGTCACCGCCTCAAGAGCCCCGACGAAGAATGAACGACGAGACGCTGGGCGGCCTCAAGAAGCGCTCGGTGATGATTGCCGGACATCGCACCAGCGTCTCGTTGGAATCCGCGTTCTGGGACGTGCTGCGCGAGATCGCGGAGACGCGGGAACGATCCGTCCAGGCCATGATCGGGGATATCGACGCCGAGCGCGGCGACCAGAACCTGTCTTCGGCGATCCGAGTCTTCGTGCTGCGTTGCGTGCTGGAGCGCTCGGGTGAAGCAGCCCCAACGGCCGATCGAGCAACCTGATACATATCTAAACATATGTTGTGCGTTATAAAGCAACTCTACAGTAAACCTGACGTTAATCTGTGCACTGCAACCTTCGGCTCATCTTCGATGATCGAGCCGGCGATCCGGCCTAGGGGCCGGCTATGCGCGCGTTCAACGACCTGAAACTTATCGTAAAGCTGGCAATACCGACGCTACTGCTGGTTGCGGTCTCGATCGGATTGGTCGGGTTTTCGCATACCAACCTGACCATGCTCGCCAGCGTCGCTCAGCATCTGGTCGATGAGAGTGCGACCCGCGCCATCCTGTCCAGCGAACTCGCCCTCCAGGTCAACGAAGCGACCATCCGCGAGAAGAACGCGATCCTCGAGACCGAAGACGCACGGGTCGCTCTGCAACTCACCGGGCAGGCCAATGCCAAGCGGGCCGCCTACAAGGCGATCGACCGTCTGATCGCACTGGCGGACAGCGATGACCGGCGCGCAACGAACGAGCGCATCAAGGCGCAGATGAACGACTTCTTCTCCGCCTCGGAGCGCGTGACGGCCTTCGCGTCGAAGGGTGACAAGCGCTCGGCCATCGAGCTGTCCAATGGCGAAGGACGCGCGGCACGCGGCAAACTCGTCGAGGCTCTGCAGCAGCGTGTCGAGGCCAATCAGCGCGAACTCTTGCGGGACCGCGACGGGGCGGCCCAGACGGCGAAGGACACGACCTGGATGCTGGTCGTCATCGCCGCGGCCGGTCTGATCGTTTCGAGCGCCCTGCTCGGCGTCATCGCGATCTACGGCATCACCAAGCCCATGGGCCAGCTCGTCGGCGTGCTGCAGCGCATGGCCCATGGCGAGATCGATACGACGATCGCCGCGGCCGCGCGCGGTGACGAGATCGGAGCGGTCGGCCGCGCGGTCGAGGGCATCAAGAGCATGGTGGCCCAGAAGGCGGCCGAGGAAACGGAGCGCAAGCGCATCGCCGACGAAGCGGCAGCCCTCGAGCGTCGCCGGACCATGATCGAACTCGCCGACGGCTTCGAGCAAGCCATCGGCGGCATCGTCGGTGCGGTGGGATCGGCCGCGACCGAGCTGCAGGCCACCGCACAGACCATGACGGTGACGGCGACCCAGACGGCTAGCCAATCGACGACGGTCGCGGCAGCGGCGGAAGAAGCCGCCTCGAACGTGAACACCGTGGCCGCTGCCGCCGAGGAGCTGGGCTCGTCCGTCCAGGAAATCGGCCGGCAGGTCGATGGCTCGGCCGCGCTCGCCGGAAAGGCCGTCGAGGACGCGGCCGGCACGGCAGCGCTGGTGCGCGAGCTCAGCGTCGCCGCTGCCAAGATCGGCGACGTCGTGCGCATGATCTCGGACATCGCCAGCCAGACCAACCTTCTGGCGCTGAACGCCACCATCGAGGCGGCTCGTGCGGGTGAGGCCGGACGCGGCTTCGCCGTGGTGGCGGCCGAGGTGAAGGAGCTGGCCTCGCAGACGGCCAAGGCGACTGACGAGATCGGCAGCCAGATCGCCCGAATCCAGGGCTCGACCGATCAGGCGGTCGGTGCGATCAGCGGCATCACCTCGCGCATCCAGGAAATCAGCGCCGTCGCCACCTCCATCGCCGCCGCCGTCGAGGAGCAGGGCGCGGCGACGCAGGAGATCGTGCGCAACGTCTCCCAGGCCGCCAGCGGCACCGGCGAGGTCACCTCGAACATTTCAGGCGTCGCCCGCGCCGCCGAGGAGACTGGAGCGGCGGCGAGCCAGGTGCTGGCCTCTGCCTCGGAGCTGTCTCGCCAGTCCGAGCACCTCAACGGCGAGGTCGCCCGCTTCCTGGCGACCGTTCGCGCCGCCTGAGCCATCGAACGGTAGACGAAGCGCGTCTCGCTCGCCCGAGCAGGGCGCGCCTTCGTCGTCAGGCGCGCTTCATCGTGGTTGTGTGGAAGGGCTCGAGGGTGTCGATCGCCTCGGGCCTTTGCGTCTTCTGGTTCCAGTTGAAGTAGCGCAGCACCACGCTCTCGGGCGTGAAGTCCATGATCAAAAAGCCGTTCTCCTCGATCGGCTTCACCGTCTCGTCCATGTCGAGATGGTGAGGCGTCAACGGTCCGACGCCGCGGAACTCCGAGGCCCAGCCGCCGGTGCTGGTACCGAGCGTCCCGGGCAGCACCGTCACCACCGGATTCTTCGAGAAGTCCAGCTTGCCGCTGCGCAGCATCCGACCCTCTGCCGTCGCGTGGAGATCGCCGCTGACCACGAGCGGGATGCGCCCGGGCATCTCGGCGAGCGACTGCATCAGCCGGTCGTGCTGCGTCAGCCAGCCGGACTGCCAATAGGGCTTGGGCTTGGCGACCGAGAGCCGGCCGTCAGAGCCGAGCAGGTCCGGGTACCACTCGCCCCACTTGCCGGCGCTCCAGCCCGGCGGATTGGAGGGCACGTGCATGACGTGGTCGACGTCGCGCGCGGCAGCCCGCGCCTTGAGCCAGGTCTCGACCTCGGGTGCGACATACACCGAGGCTGGCCCGGCCAGCGTCATCGTCCGCCGGACATCGTAGAGCAGAACCTCGGCGAGCCGTCCGTAGCGCAGGGTGCCGAAGCTCTCCGATAGGCCGGAGGGCCGATAGGCGGGACGGTCCGGCGTATCGCAGCCCGGCAGGCCGGCGGGGCGGTTCGGATCGGGCAGGAACTCGGGATACCAGAGGCGCTGCGTCGCCCGCGCCGCCTGCATCATGAAGGTGTCCGGCGGGAAGGTGACGGCCTCGTCCGTCGCCTCGTCGTTGTCGAAATGGTCGTGGTCGTCCTGCAGGAAGAAGACCGGCGTCGAGCGGCACAGCGTCCCGTAGAGCGGCGTGATCTGCTCGCCCGCCGCCTTGAACAGTGCCGACTCGTTCGGCGTGCCGAGAACCGGCAGCGAGCGATCGAACCGCGCATAGGCCAGGGCCGCCGGGTTGGCGCCGAGCCGCGGCGAGGCCTTCGGCGCGAGCAGGTCCCAATAGACGTGGTCGCCATTGGCCACGAGGGCATCGGGCTGGAAGGAGAGCGCCCGTTTCAGCAGCCGCTGCCGCACGGCCGCGGGCAGGAACTCAAAGTTGGTGTGCGCCTTGGCGAAGAGATCGTGCCCACCGGAGCAGGAATAGACCAGCAACCGGAATTTCTGGGGCCGGTCCTCCGGCGCCGGCATCGTCGAGAGCGTCCACGGCGCGCAGAGCGCGCGGCCATCCGCGGCGGCCAGCGAGAGCCTGTGCTCCGTGCCCGGCTTCAGATCCTCCGCGAAGAACTGCCAGAACAGACCCTGCGTGTCCGAGGCGATGCCGGGAAAGCTTTTTCCGCCCACGTTGAGCTTGGGCGGCCCATCGAGCGCCCGCTTGAACGAGGCCTTGATCAGCAGCCGGTCGTGGCTGCTCGCCGGCAGCAGATGCGCGACATCGCCGGAATCCCAGTCGTCCGCCGCGGTCCCCGATGCCGCCCAGGCCGGCATCGCACCGATCATCGGCAACCCACCGAGCGCCGCGAAGGCACCGGCCTCGAGAACGCCGCGTCGTGTCGTGCTCATGCTTCCGATCCCTCGCTCGGGCTCTCGGTGGCGGCCCGTTTCACCGGCCACGTCACCGGCCGACCTGCTGCACAATATTGCGCAGGGCTCCGCAATTTCGACCGAGGGCTTGGCCAGGAGGCGGGGGATCAGCGGCGGATGCCGACGAGGCTGCCGGAGGCCGGCGCACCGAAGGTCTTGCGAAAATCGTGGGCGAGATGGGCCTGGTCGAAGAAGCCGGCCTCATGTGCGGCCATCGTGAGGTTGGCGCCCTCGATGACGGCCCGGATCGCCCGCCGCATGCGCGTCCACGAGCGATAGCGCCGATAGGGCACGCCGACTTCCTGCGTGAAGAGACGCTGGAAGCGTGAGGCGGAAATGCCTGCCGCCTCGGCGAGCTCCGCCACGGGCACGCACTCCCCGGCGCGCGCATGGATCAGCGCTGTCGCCCTCGCGATGCGGCCATCGACGTCTCTGCGCGACCGTGCCGAGGCAAACTGCAGGAGATCGGCGAGCGCGAGCCCGGCAATCCCGGCGGCGGCGCGGTCCTCGTAGAGATCGCGCATCAGCGCCGTCTCGCCGCCGCTGCCGATCAGGGCGCCGCCTTCGGTTCGCGTGCCGGTCATGAGCGGGACGAGACCATCAGGGCCGGCCTCCTCCGGCTCGACATAGAGCACCCCGAGCGGATCTCCGCCGAGGTCGAGTTCGTGCACGACGCCGGCCGGGATCATCGCCGTGCGGCAGGTGGTCCAGGCTCCCGCGCCGACGCGCAGGCGGAAGGAGCTGTAGAGACCGGCGAGATAGACCGGCGCGCCGTGCTGGTGTCCGGCATTATAGCGCAACGGCCCCGCAAAGAACGTGCGCGTGTCCTCGACGTGCCAGATCGGACCCTGCCCGGTCTCGGCTCCGGGCGCTGCGGCGGCACGTTCGTACAAGCGCATCCTCCCCTGCCGTTGCTAGGTCTCGGGGCGGCACAACGGCACGGCGATACTCTCGCGCCGCCGCCGCGCGGAAGGAAGCCCCGGATGATCACGAGCACTCGCGCCGTCACGCGCCGCCGGCTGATGAGTTCGGCTGCCGCGATGGCTGCCGGTTCCGCGCTCGCCGCATCCACCCCAAGCGGCGGGGCCGCGTCGCCACATCATGGTCCGACACGGGCCAGCTTTCACCGGATCGAGATCGGCGCCTTCGAAGTGACGATGCTCCTCGACGCGACCGCGATGATCGACGGCCCGTGGCCGATCGTCGGCGAGGATCGGCCACGCGGCGAGATCGAGGCGCTGATGCGGGAGAATCGGTTGCCGCCCACGCGATTCCAGCCCGGCTTCACGCCGGTGCTGGTGAATACCGGTCGTCAGACTGTCCTGTTCGACACGGGCAATGGCGGCGTCGGCTTCGTGCCGCGTCCAGCCGGTGGCCGTCTGGGCGAGCGCCTCGCGGCGGCGGGGGTCGATCCAGCCGCGATCGACCTCGTCGTGCTCACCCATTGCCATACCGACCATATCGGCGGTCTCGCGGAGGGGGGCCGTCCGTTCTTTCCGAACGCAGCCTATGCGGTCTGTGCCCGCGAGTTCGATTTCTGGTCGAAGCCGGAGCGTCTGTCGGCAGAGCCCGACGGCAACGAGTACAAGTCGGCGCTCGTGTTCGGCGAGGCCTTCAGGCCGCTCGCGGAGAGAACGCGCTTCCTGAAGCCAGGCGACGAGGTCTGCCCCGGCATCCACGCCCTCGCGGCCTTCGGTCATACGCCGGGCCATCTCGCCTACCATGTCGAGAGCGAGGGGCGGCGGCTGCTGATCTGGGGCGACTGCGCCCATCACGAAGTCGCCTCCCTCGCCCATCCCGAATGGAGCGCCTTCTTCGACATGGACAAGGCGCAGGGCGCCGCGACCCGCCGCGCCATCTACGAGATGGCGGCAACCGAGGAGATCGTGGTGGCGGGCTACCACACCTCGTTTCCGTCGCTGGGTTACGTCGCCCGCAATGGCACCGGCTACCGCTGGGTGCCGGTGAGCTACCAGCTCGATCTGTGAGGACACACCGCCCGTCATTGCGAGCGCAGCGAAGCAATGACGGAGCGGGGCTACTCCGCGGCAGCCAATAGGGCGGATGTAGGCCTCACGACGCCCTCGAGCGCCTCCGGCTTCGGCCCACCCGTCGCCCAGTCGAGCAGTTCCACCGTGTGCAGGATCGGGATGCCGGTGCCCTTCCCGATCTGCGTGGCGCAGCCGATGTTGCCGGTGGCGATGAGGTCGGGCTGCATCCGCTCGATATTGGCGACCTTGCGGGCGCGCAGGCGGTTCGCGATCTCGGGCTGGAGGATGTTGTAGGTGCCGGCCGAGCCGCAGCAGATATGGCCCTCGGGCACGTCTTTCACGGTGAAGCCGGCCTTCTTCAGAAGCGTCTTGGGCTCGGTACGGATGGCCTGGCCGTGCTGCATCGAACAGGCCGAGTGATAGGCGACAGTGAAATCGGTATCGACCACCGGCGGCATCAGGCCGATCGCGGTCACGTATTCGGTGACGTCCTTGGCCAAGGCCGAGACCCTGGCCGCCTTCTGGGCATAGGCCGGGTCGTCGCGGAACATGAAGCCGTAATCCTTGATCGTCGTGCCGCAGCCCGAGGCCGTCACGATGATCGCGTCGAGGCCCGCGCCGTCGATCTCGGCGGTCCAGGCGTCGATGGCGCGCCTGGCATGGGCATGGGCCGACTCCTCCTTGCCCATGTGGTGGGTCAGGGCCCCGCAGCAGCCCTCCCCGGCCGCCTGCACCACCTCGACACCGTGACGGTTGAGCAGACGGATCGCCGCCTCGTTGAAATCGGGACGCAGCACGCTCTGGGCGCAGCCGCGCAGCAGCGCGACCCGGCCGCGCCGTGTGACGGGCGCCGTATCTCCCTGGATCGTCGCGCTGATCTCCTGCGCGGACAGGTCGGCGGGGAAGGTGCCGGGACGATCGCTCGGCACCCGGTTCGGGAGCTGCGCGGGGGCGAGGTCGAGCATCGCCGCGAGACGATTGCCGACGCGCGGCAGCAGGGACACGAGCGGCCTAAGCGGCTGGCCGATCTTCGCGGCGAGCAGCGCCAGGCGGAAGCGGTTCGGATAGGGCAGCACGAAGGCGAGTACGGCGCGGAGCAGCCGGTCGCTCAGCGGGCGCGCATAGGTCTTTTCGATGTGGCTGCGGGCATGGTCGACGAGGTGCATGTAATGCACGCCCGAGGGGCAGGTCGTCATGCAGGACAGGCACGAGAGGCAGCGGTCGACATGCTTGACCACCTCGGCCGAGGCCGCCTTCCCGCCCTCGAACATGTCCTTCATCAGGTAGATGCGCCCGCGCGGGCTATCGAGTTCGTCACCGAGCAGGAGGTAGGTCGGGCAGGTCGCGGTGCAGAAGCCGCAATGCACGCAGGTGCGCAGGATCTTTTCCGAGGCCTTGGTCGCCGGGTCGGCGAGCTGCGCGAGGCTGAAGTTGGTTTGCACGGTCGGTGTTCCTGAAGCCTCAAACGCCCGCGTACATCCGGCCCGGATTGAACAGGCCTGCCGGGTCCTGCGCCGCCTTGATGCCGGCCGTGATCTTCATCAGCGGCTCGGCGAGCGGCTCGAAGACCGGCACCGCCGCGCGCACCGCGTCGGGCGCCCGCACCAGCGTGGCGTGGCCGCCCTGGGCGCGGGTCGCCGCACGGATCGTCTCGGCACCGGCGTCGCCGCTCGCGTCCGTGGCGAGCCAGATCAGGCCGCCGCCCCAATCGTAGTACCAGCGGGCCTCGCGACCGGCAGCGATTGCAGCGGTAAGGGCGGGGCCGCGCACCGGCGCCGTCGAGATGCGCCAGATCGCGGCTTCGGGCTTTTGGCTCAGCGGCTCGACGTCGCGCACGCCCTGCCAGAGCGCGGCGCAGGCCTCGCCATCGACGATCTCGGGCTGGCCATAGCGCTTGAGCAGGCGCGAGAGCTCACCGAGGCGGTAGTCGATCGACTTGGAAAAGCCTTCGACGCGCATAAGCGTGCGGGCCGTCCCCTCCCCCAGTCCGGCCGGCAGATGCGCCGCCCCGGTCAGCTCGAAGGGCGAGCCGAGGGCGGCGGACAGCGCCTCGATGGCGCGGGCGTCGTCGAGGCCGGAGAAGACCAGGGTCGAGACCCGCTCCTGCACCGGGAGCACCTTGAAGGTCACCTCTGTGAGGAGCCCTAGGGTTCCCCACGAGCCGGCCATCAGCTTCACGAGGTCGAGCCCGGTCACGTTCTTCATCACGCGTCCGCCGGACTTGATCGGCTGGCCGCGTCCGTTGACGAAGCGCACGCCGATCAGGCTGTCGCGGGCGGCGCCGGCATTGATGCGGCGCGGGCCGGAATTGTTGCAGGCGGCAACCGCGCCGAAGGTCGGCTCGCCGGCCGAGCCCATCAGGCCGCGATGGTCCATCGGCTCGAAGGGCAGCATCTGGCCTCGCTCGGCGAGGAGCGCCTGGACCTCGGCGAGCGGCGTGCCGGCACGGGCCGAGACCACCATCTCGGCCGGCTCGTAGAGCGTCACGCCGCTGATGGCGGAGGCGGCGAGCGTCGATTCATCCTGGGCCGGACGGCCGATCCCGGCCTTGGTGCCGCCGCCGACAAGGCGCAGGCGCTCCGACCGGCCTGCCGCCTCCGCGACGATCGCGGCGGCCTCCTGCTCGCTCGCCGGAGCGTATGAACCCATCGTTTCCTGCCCGTGAGACGCGTCTCTTCGCAACGCTCTTTGGAAGCAGTCAAAACGGATTGTCCATGAGATTCAAGCGCGACCCCACCGCGCAGCGGCGGATTTCCCGTTTTACGGCAGCTTGCCGGGTCACGCGGCCGGGACGGGATGCCGGGATCGGAAGCGGTCCATCACCAGGGCCTTGAGGCCGGCGATGTCGCAGACCCAGACGGCCCCGCCATAGAGCGCGATGCCGATCCCGAGACACAGCGGCAATGCGATGCCCGGCGCGAGGTGGCGCAGAGGCATCAGCACCAGCAGCATGGCGAGGCTCGCGGCGGCCGAGAGACCGATATCGCGCCAGGGCATGGACAGCCGATCCGCGCCGAACAGCACGCGGGCCGCCAGCAGTGCAACGGCGGCGGCAAGCCCCAGCGACTGCGCGACCGCGATGCCGGGCGGCCCCATCATCCCAGGCAGCACCGTGAGGCCGATCCCGTTCACGGCGCAGCCGAGCAGGGCGGCGGCGACGACCGGACTGGTCTTGCGGCGGATCTGGAAGATCGGGTTGAGCGCGAAGTTCATGATCGACAGGCAGAACAGGCCCGGGATCAGCAGGGCGGTGTAGAGCGCGAACGGCCCTCGGAACGCCTCCGGCACCACGAGTTGCTGGAGCGCCGGCGTGACCGCCCAGTATCCGGCGGCACAAGGCAGCAGCAGGGCCACCACCACGCCGATGTTGCGGCTGATCTGCGCTTCCGCGGCCTCACGGCCGTGATGCTCCTCGGCCCGCACCGCGAGCTGGAACAACAGCAGGTCGAGCGCCGTGCCGAGGGTCGAGAAGCCACGCGAGCCGAGATCGGCCGCGAGGGCGAAATAGCCAGCTTCGGAAAAGTCCGCGGCGGCGGCGATGGCGCCGCGGTTGATGAAGGGCATGAGCTGGTAGATCGCGTTGGCCGCAATCAACGGAAGGCCGTATGCGGCGAACACCTTCAGCGCATGCCGGCTGCGTTCCGGCGCGACCTCGCCGGGCCGGTCGTGCAGGGCCTTGCGCATCACCACCACGGCGAGCGCCTGGCTGGCGGCTCCCGCCAACAGAACCCAGACCGGCTGCGGGAAGAACCAGGCAGTGCCCGCCATCAGCACGACGCCGAAGACGTTCTTCCAGACGACGAGCTTGAGATAGGTCCCGCCGACGAAGCGGGCGCGGGCCAAAGCCGCGTGGTAGTCGAACACGCCGATGCCGACGGCGGTCACGGCCGTCGCCGCGGTGACGGCGAGCCGGCTCTCCGGCGTCGGATCGATCACGAGGCCAAGCCCGGCGCAGAGAGCGGCAACGGCCGTGAGCGCGATGGCGAGGACGCCGTAGGCACGGTCGAGCCCGGCCCGGATCCAGGGCTCGCCCTCCCTCACGCGCGCCGAGTAGAAGCGGGTCGTGGACAGCCTCAGCCACTCGAAGAGCAGCGTGTTCAGCACCACCGCGCCGGCAGTCGCCAGGGCGAAACGGCCGAAATCCGCCGGCCCGAGCATCTTGGCGATGAGCAGGCCAAGCAGCAGGTTCAGGGCCGAGTTGATGACGAAGGCGGCGATGACGGCCATCGGTCCAGGAAATCCCGCACGGGTCCGGCCGATGTCATCATCGGCTTGCGCGGCATTCTCGGGGCGAGGCGCCAAGAAAGACTGAACGTGATCGGCGACCGCCCCGGCTGGGATCAGGCCTCGATTCGGTCTTGCTCTGCCGTTGCCAGCATGGCCGGAAGCCTTTCTTCGATCCACTCGGCGAGGTTGGCGACCCTCTCGGCGGCCTCCTCGCCAAGCGGTGTCAGCGAGTACTCGGTATGCGGGGGCACGACCGGATAGGCACGGCGCAGAACGAGCCCGTCGCCCTCGAGCCATTTCAGCGTCTGCGACAGCATACGCTCGCTGACGCCGTTCACCCGCTGGCGCAGCTCGCTGAAGCGTAACGTGCCGTCCCGCAGGGCTATCAGGATGAGTACGCCCCAGCTCGAGGTGACGTGCTTCATCACCTCGCGCGACGGGCAGCCCGGCGCGAACAGGTCGCCCCTGCGCAGCTTTTCAGCGAGGGTCGCGTGCGGATGGGTCTTCATACTTACCAGAATGTACGTACTTACTTATCGTAAGCAAGGGGATTACGTCGTCTGAACTCACGATCGGCAAGAGGACAGATCCATGTACGCCATCACCGCCGCGAACGGTCAGCTCGGTCGCCTCGTCATCGAGGTGCTGCTCGAAACGATCCCCGCCTCGCAGATCGTCGCGATTGCGCGATCGCCTCAGAAGGCAGCGGATCTGGGTTCGCTTGGCATTGCCGTGCGCGAGGGCGACTACGACCGCCCCGAGACGCTGGCATCCGCCTTTGCCGGCGTGAGCAAGGTCTTGCTGATCTCGTCGAGCGAAGTCGGCTGGCGACTGCCCCAGCACAAGGCCGCGATCGATGCAGCCAAGGGCGCCGGTGTCGGCCTCGTCGCCTATACCAGCATCCTGCATGCCGACACGTCGCCCGCGAAACTCGCCCAAGAACACCGTGCCACCGAGCTGGCGCTGATCGAATCCGGCCTGCCGCACGTCCTGCTGCGCAACGGCTGGTACAACGAGAACTTCCTGATGGCGCTGCCTGCCGTGCTGGAGCACGGGACGCTGATCGGCTCGGCCGGCAACGGTCGCTTCTCGGCTGCCGCCCGTCGCGATTTCGCGGAAGCCGCCGCCGTCGCGCTGACGGCCGAGGGTCAGGCAGGCAAGGTCTATGAACTCGCGGGCGACGAGGCCGTGACCATGAGCGAAATCGCGGCGGAACTCTCCCGCCAGAGCGGCAAACCCGTCGCCTTCCAGAACCTGCCGGAGGAGGCGTTCAAGCAGGCCCTCGTCTCGGTCGGCCTGCCCGAGGTGCTCGCCGATGCGCTCGCCGACGAAGATGCCATCGCGGCCGACGACACGCTGTTCGACGACGGCCGGCAACTGAGCCGGCTCATCGGCCATCCGACCGTGTCGTTCAGGGAGACGGTCGCCAAGGCCCTGGCCGCGAAAATCTGAAACGCTTCAGCGGCGGCGGACATGCTTCCGCCGCTGCTCAGACGGGCAGCTACACCCAGCCCTTGATCCGCGAGACCACGATCGGGATCAGCGCCGAGAGCGCAATCAGGCTGAGGCCATACGGGTAGCCGTAGATCCAGTCGAGCTCGGGCATGTGCTTGAAGTTCATGCCGTACATCGAGGCGACCAACGTCGGCGGGATGCCGACGACCGAGACGACCGTGAGGATCCGGAAGGCGTTGTTCTGCTCGATGTTGATCAGGCCGAGCGCCGCGTCGAGCAGGAACTGAAGCGTTTCCGTCTGACGGGTCTCGAACTCGTCGAGCGAGGTGATGTCGCGCGAGAGCGTGTCGAAGCGTGGGCTTTCCTCGGCATCGAGATGCTCGGCGCAGGAATCCTTCACGAAGGGCACGATGCGCTCCAACCCGAGCAGGCTCGCCCGAACCTTGCCGAGCGCTTTACCCTGCCAGCCGATCGAGCGCAGCAGCCGCCGCAGCGCCAGGTCGCGGCGCTTCGGCGAGAGGCGGCCGACCCTGTCCGACCCCGAGCGCTCGATCGGATCGAAGTCGAAGATCCGCGTCGAGAGCGAGGCGAGGTCGGCCGACATCTCCTCCAGCGTGTCGGCGAGGCCGTCGACCAGCTCCTCGACGATCAGGAGGAAGATCTCGACGCCGGTGGCGCAGTCGCCGTCGCGCTCGGCGATCCGAGTCTTCACCGTGTCGTAGGCCCGCAGCTCGTGGAAGCGGATCGTCACGAGACGGTCCTTGGTGAGCACGAAGCCGACCGGCTTCAGGGCGAAATCCGCGTGGTCGAAGGTGATCATCGGCGAGGACAGCGACAGGCCGCCGGTCTTCAGCCGGCGCAGGCGGCTCGACGACTCGACCTCACTGAGCGCCTCGCGCGTCGGCACCCTGAGGCCGAAGGCCGCCTCGACCTGGCGCGCCTCCTCCTCGGTGGGGTCGAGCAAGTCGATCCAGATCGCCTCGCGCGGCAGCTCCGCCCCCTCCCCCGGACCGGCATGCTCGATCGGCCCCTGGGGCCCGTGCAGACTGATCATCCAGGAAGAACTTTCCGGAAAGGACGAACGGAGGCGAACGCTCACGCTCCTTGACTCGAAGATAGGGCATGCCTATCTCGCGGTCGTCGTTAGCACTCGTTGTTTCGAGTGCTAACGATCGGGTCGGGACGCGGTCCCCGCCGCATCAAGACCATCCGAGATTCTGAAGCAAGAGGGCAGCTCATGAAGTTCCGTCCGCTGCACGACCGTGTCGTCGTCCGCCGTATCGAAGGTGAAGAGAAGACCAAGGGCGGGATCATCATTCCCGACACCGCCAAGGAGAAGCCCCAAGAGGGTGAAGTCGTCGCCGTCGGCCCTGGCGCCCGCGACGAAGCTGGTCGCGTCAACGCCCTCGACGTGAAGGCTGGCGACCGCGTGCTGTTCGGCAAGTGGTCGGGCACCGAGGTCAAGATCGACGGTCAGGACCTCCTGATCATGAAGGAATCCGACATCATGGGCGTCGTCGCCGCCTAAGGCGACCTGCCCTCTTCGGACTGCGACCACCGCCCTTCGAGGCCGCCGAGACCGGCGCGCCTTGGGGCGTATCCCGAAACCAGACAAGGACAACACAGATGGCAGCGAAAGACGTACGCTTCTCGTCCGATGCCCGCGACAAGATGCTTCGCGGTGTCGACATCCTCGCCGACGCGGTGAAGGTGACCCTCGGCCCCAAGGGCCGCAACGTCGTGATCGAGAAGAGCTTCGGCGCTCCGCGCATCACCAAGGACGGCGTCACCGTCGCCAAGGAGATCGAGCTCTCCGACCGTTTCGAGAACATGGGCGCCCAGATGGTGCGCGAAGTGGCCTCGAAGACCAACGACATCGCCGGTGACGGCACCACCACCGCGACGGTGCTCGCCCAGGCGATCGTCCGCGAGGGCACCAAGTACGTGGCCGCCGGCATGAACCCGATGGACCTGAAGCGCGGCATCGATCTCGCCACGGCCACTGCCGTGAAGGACATCACCGGCCGCGCCAAGAAGGTCGCCGAGTCGTCCGAGGTTGCCCAGGTCGGCACGATCTCGGCCAATGGCGACAAGGAAATCGGCGAGATGATCGCCCACGCCATGCAGAAGGTCGGCAACGAGGGTGTCATCACCGTCGAGGAAGCCAAGACCGCCGAGACCGAGCTCGACGTCGTCGAGGGCATGCAGTTCGACCGCGGCTACCTCTCCCCGTACTTCATCACGAACGCGGAGAAGATGGTCGCCGAGCTCGAGGACCCCTACATCCTCATCCACGAGAAGAAGCTGTCGTCGCTCCAGGCGATGCTGCCGGTGCTCGAGGCCGTGGTGCAGACCGGCAAGCCGCTCGTCATCATCGCCGAGGACATCGAGGGTGAGGCTCTCGCCACGCTCGTCGTGAACAAGCTGCGTGGTGGCCTCAAGGTCGCTGCCGTG
This sequence comes from Methylobacterium brachythecii, assembly GCF_014196345.1. Classification (GTDB taxonomy): domain Bacteria; phylum Pseudomonadota; class Alphaproteobacteria; order Rhizobiales; family Beijerinckiaceae; genus Methylobacterium; species Methylobacterium brachythecii. The sequence continues at coordinate 452,703 of NZ_JACIDN010000002.1, forward strand.
AAGGCTCCGGGCTTCGGCGATCGCCGCAAGGCGATGCTCGAAGACATCGCGATCCTCACCAAGGGCCAGATGATCGCCGAGGACCTCGGCATCAAGCTCGAGAACGTGGCTCTCCCGATGCTCGGCCGCGCCAAGCGCGTCCGCATCGAGAAAGAAAACACCACGATCATCGACGGCGCCGGCGAGAAGGCCGACATCGAGGCCCGCGTCGCCCAGATCAAGGCGCAGATCGAGGACACCACCTCGGATTACGACCGTGAGAAGCTCCAGGAGCGTCTCGCCAAGCTCGCTGGCGGCGTCGCGGTCATCCGCGTCGGCGGCGCGACCGAGGTCGAGGTCAAGGAGAAGAAGGACCGCGTGGACGACGCGCTCAACGCCACCCGCGCTGCGGTGGAAGAGGGTATCGTTCCCGGCGGCGGTGTCGCCCTCCTGCTCGCCAAGAAGGCGGTCTCCGAGCTCAAGAGCGACAACCCGGACGTCCAGGCCGGCATCAAGATCGTGCTCAAGGCGCTCGAGGCCCCGATCCGTCAGATCGCGTCCAACGCGGGTGTCGAAGGCTCCATCGTCGTCGGCAAGATCACCGATAACGGCGGCTCGACCTACGGCTTCAACGCCCAGACGGAAGAGTATGTCGACATGATCCAGGCCGGCATCGTCGACCCGGCCAAGGTCGTGCGCACCGCCCTTCAGGACGCGGCCTCGATCGCCGGCCTGCTGGTGACCACCGAAGCCATGGTGGCCGATGCTCCGAAGAAGGAGTCCGCTCCCCCCATGGGCGGCGGCGGCGGCATGGGCGGCATGGGCGGCATGGACTTCTAAGTCCGAGCCACCATTACGAGACGAAGGGGGTCGCCGAGAGGCGGCCCCTTTTTCGTTTGGCAGAGCACACACCACCGTCATTCCGGGGCCGCGGAGCGGAACCCGGAATCCACGATCGGGCGCCACATCTCACGCTACCGCGCATCTCGGGTGGATTCCGGGTTCTCGCCTTCCGCGAGCCCCGGAATGACGGGTTTGGAAAGGACTCAGCCCTTCTTCTTTTTCTTGCCGCCCTTGGCCGCAGCCGTGTCGCGGTCCTTGCCGTCCCACGTCGCCGCGAAGGGGCGCTTGCCGAGGGCGCGCTGGGGCGCCGGCTTCTTCGCTACGGCCTTTGCCCGGGAGCCCTTAGGCGCCGCGCTGGGCTCGTCTGCATTCGCCAAGCCTTCGAGCCAGGTGCGGTGCCAGGCCGACGAGGCGGTCTTGAGGGTCGCGTTATGGCGGTCGAGGCGCGCGACGATCGCCTTGATCTCCACATCCGTCATCCCGTCGAGGACGAGCGCGAAGGTCTCCGCGCCGAGCGTCCTGCGGATCAGCCGCAACCGCGCCAGCGGCAGCGCCCTGTGCTTGAGCTGCTTGACCACGAGCGCCCGCGCCGTGCGCGCGATGTCGGGCCGGATCTCGGCGAAAACCTCGGGCACCGTGGCGATGGCGCCAAGCACCGCGTAGCCGTCGATATCAAGCGCCATGGAGGATCCCCTTCAGTTCGTCGATGAGCGGAATCAGCACGGTGGAGACGTGGGTGTTGTATTTCGCGGTGAAGGTCGGCGGCAGGTCACGCGGGACCAGCGCGTCGGCGAGCGCCGCCGCTTGGGGGATGCAGGTCGTCAGCAGCTTGAACCCAGCATCGGGCGCCTCGGCCTCCGCGCGCAACTGGTCAAGCGTGCGCTGGTGCTGGCGGACGTGCTGCTGATAGCGGGTCACCAGCACGTAGGGTGGGCTCTTCGGACGATCCTGCCCATCCCCACCGCTACTGCGCCGCCAGATCGTCTCGACGAAGGCGTTCAATCCGTAGGTCGAGAGGAAATCGGGAATTGAGGTGACCAGCACGAGGTCCGATCCACGCACCGCGACCTCGGTCATCGGCGAGATGCCCGGCGCACAATCGAAGATCACGTAGTCGTAGTCCTCGGCCAGCGGCGCGATGGTGTTGCGGAACAGCTTGGTCAGCCGCTCCTCAATGGCGTGCATCGACAGGCCCTGGCCGGTGAGCTCGTAGATGATCTCGCGCTCGACCATCCGGAGATAAGGGCCCGAGGCCAGCAGCGAGAGCCCGAGGGGCCGGTTCTTGTGCGTCGTCAGGCTGACCTGTTCCTGGATACGCGAGGCCAGCGCCGGCTTGTCCCTCGCGATCAGCTTGAGGGCGAGGAACGCTTCGAGCGTGCGCCCCTTTGCGATCAGCTCGCCGAGGCGGTCCGGACCGGCGAGACAGACCGAGACGCTGGCCTGCGGGTCGAGGTCGGCGACGAGCACGCGCGCGCCATCGGCCGCCAGAGCCTCGGCGAGCATGACCACGGTCGTGGTCTTGCCGACCCCGCCCTTCATGTTGGCGACCGCGATGAGCTTGCCCGTCACGCTCTCGCGTCTCCCGAAGCGTTGGTCTCGAGTGTCTTTGGCAGAGGCTCGCGCCCGTCGGAAGTCGGGAAAGGCCGTTGCGCGCCGGCTCCGGCCGTTCGATCCAAAGGACTTCGCGATGCAGAGCCGGCTCAGCGTCCCGGCGGCACTAGCCGGGCCGAAAAACTCGCCAGAATCAGGCCGACACCGAGGGCGAAGCCCGGGCGGCTGATGTCGCCGCCGATCGACGCGACGATCCAATAGCCGACGATGACGATCCCGGCGATGATCAAGCCGAAGCGCAGGAACAGGCGCAGCGGCGTCCGCCAGGTCAGCCCCGTGTCGGACCCGCTCATGATACGGCGACGCGCGGCCGGGCCGCAGAGGCGGGATCGGCGGCGACGGCCTCCTCGATCATGGCGGCGGCGGTGTCGCCGCCCCGCTCCAGCGTCGCCACCGCGAGGGGCTGGTCGCGTCCGCGAAGGATGTGGGCGCCGAGCCCGCGCGGGGTGACGCCTTCGGGCAGGCGCGGCAGCCGGCCGAGCAGGTCCTCGGAGATCAGGATGTCGACGCCGAGCGGTCGGCAGAGCGCCTCGATCCGCGCCGTGACGTTCACCGCGTCGCCGAAATAGGCGATCTTGTGCCGGTCGACCCCGACTTCCGCCGTGACCACCGAGCCGCCATGCAGGGCTGCGCGCAGGCGCGGCACCGTGCCGAAGCGCGCCCGCCAAGCCTCGGCCTCCGCCTCGATCCGGTCGCGCACGGCGAACAGGCAGGAGACGCAGCGCGCATCCTTGAGGCCGCGCTCCATCGGCCAGGTGATCATCGCCATGTCGCCGATATAGTCGTCGGTCGAGCCCTGGTAGCGCCTTACCGGCTCGGCCAGGGTCGCGAAGACTGCGCTGAGATATTCCTGCGCACGCAAGTCGCCGTGGGTCTCGGCGAAGGCCGTCGAGCCGACCACGTCGAGGAACAGGAAGATGCGCTCCTCCTCGACAGGCCGATGATAGCGCCCGATCAGGAAGTTCACGAAGACCTCGCCGCCGATCAGGTCGCGCATGCGGATCACGAAGACCAGGAAGGCCGAGACCGCGAGCGCGTAGGCCAGCACCCGCGGCGTCGTGCGCACGGCCTCCGAGAGAGGATCGCCGGTCAGTCCGAACGCCCAGACGAAGACGCCGCCGAGCGCGTTGCCCGCCACGATCATCAGCACGTAGGAGAGTTCTGCAGCCGGAACATAGAGTGACGCCGGCAAGCGGCGGATGCGCGATTGCAGGCCCGCCAGGATGAGGCCGCGGTCGAAGCCGAGCGCCGCCGTGCCGATGCAGAAGCCGTAGACGAAGCCGGCCGCCGGGGAGGCCCCCTGCGCGAAGACGAGGTTGTAGATCAGGCCCGCACCGCCGGCGGCGACGAGGATCAATGCCCAGAACCAGCGATGCTGCGGCAACATCAGCCGACCCTCGCGACGCCGGATGCCGCCGGCCTGCCCGCGCCGGCCTGCAACCCTACGGCGCAGCGGTGAGGCGGGGCGGTTCGCACGGGCGCTCCTTGTCGCGTCGATGAGGAGAGGGCGTGGCAGGCAGAGAGGGGGGCACGCCCAGGCGTTGCAAGGCTCATGCTGGTATGATGGCTTCAGTATGGCGCAGGCGCCCGAGAGCCGAAACTGATCACCGCCTGTGTCTGAACGGATGCAAAACAAAAGGGCCGGCGTTTCCACCGGCCCTTCGATCGAAAAGAGGTCTGGCTGCGCTCAGCGCTGGACGATGACCCGCGTGCCGACCTTGACCCGGGTGTAGAGGTCCGAGACGTCTTCGTTGGTCATGCGGATGCAGCCCGAGGAGACGGCGGTACCGATCGTATCCGGCTCGTTCGAGCCGTGGATGCGGTAGATCGAGTTACCGAGATACATGGCGCGGGCGCCGAGAGGGTTCTCGATGCCGCCCTTCATGTAGCGCGGCAGGTCGGGACGGCGCTTCAGCATCTCGGACGGCGGACGCCAATCCGGCCATTCCTTCTTCATGGTGATGTTCTGGGTACCGCCCCAGGTGAAGCCCGGTCGGCCGACGCCGATGCCGTAGCGCATGGCCTCGCCGCCACCCATGATCAGGTACAGGCGGCGCTCGGCGGTCGACACCACGATCGTGCCGGCCGTGTAGGGCCCGTTATAGGCGACGACTTCCTTCTGGATCGCCGCGGCCTGCGGGGCGGTGGCCGCCTGCTGCTCAAGCGGGTCGGCAGCCGGCAGGGAAACGTTTTGCGGGCGCACGCGCACGGTCAGCACGTCGGTCAACGGCTGGCGGGTCAGCGGGTCGATCTCATAGGCGGAGGCGGGCGTCGCCAGCGCGACGGACGCACAGGCGAGGCCCGCGAGGGCGGTGACGATACGGCGCATCGATGGCCTCGCGTGGGCAGGCAGACTTGTGGAAACTCGGTGGATAACTCCGGCACGTATTCGTACGGAGCGCTGCCCAGACCTAAACCGCCCTGCGTTAAAGCCAAGCTCAAATCGCGGGCTGAATACCCGTTCGGCCAAGCTCGTGACCGTGTGGCAACACTGTGGCAACTTAGCCGTATTACGGACGAGAAGAGGCCGCGAACACGCCAGGTTAGGGAACCTTTCACGACCGGCGCGACTGCGATCCACGCCTGAGATTCGGCCGATCGCGGCGCGGAGCGGTAAGCCCTCTCAATGGAGGCGCAGGGAGCGCGTCAGGCCGCGTCCAGCCCCAAATCGATGATCGCGGCGCTGTGCGTGATCCAGCCGACGGAGATCAGGTCGACGCCGGAGGCCGCCACGGCGCCGACGGTCTCGCGGTTGATCCGGCCCGAGGCCTCGGTGATGGCGCGGCCGTCGACGAGGCGCACCGCCTCGGCCAGGGTTTGCGGGCTCATGTTGTCGAGGAGGACCGCGTCGGCGCCGACGGAAAGCGCCTGTTCGAGCTGGGCCAGGGTGTCGACCTCGATTTCGATCTTCACGAGGTGACCGGTATGGGCGCGGGCGCGCTCGATCGCCGCCACGATGCCGCCGGCCACCGCGACGTGGTTGTCCTTGATCAGCACGGCGTCGTCGAGGCCGAAGCGGTGGTTGGAGCCGCCACCGGCCCTGACCGCATGCTTTTCAAGCGCGCGCAGGCCCGGCGTGGTCTTGCGGGTGCAGACGATCTTGGCGTGGCCGTGCGGACGGGCCGCCTCGACGAGCGCCGCGGTTGCGGTGGCCACCCCGGACAAACGGCAGAGCAGGTTCAGCGCCACGCGTTCAGCGGTGAGGATGGCGCGCGCCGGGCCGTCGAGCCGGATCACGGTGTCGCCCGGCGTGACGCGGGCGCCGTCGCCGCGCTCGACGGTGACCGTCACCGCGGGATCGATCAGCCCGAAGGCGATCGCCGCGGTGTCCACTCCGGCGATCACGCCGTCCTGGCGGGAGGCGATGACGCCGGAGAGCCGGTCGGCGGCCGGCACGATCGCGTCGGTGGTGATGTCGCCGGCCCGGCCGAGATCTTCGAGCAGCGCCGCTCGGACGATCGGCTCGACCAGGAGGCGCGGCAGCGGAAGCAGCGTGGCGTCAGGCATCGGTCAGGCTTTCCGCCGGGGTTTGGCTCTCCGCGATCCGCTCGGCCGCACGGAGGCATTCCGAGAGGGTCGTCAGCGTGTGATAGCGCGCCGCCTGCCCGGAAAAATCGCCGCGCCAATGGCCGCCACGGCTCTCCTGCCGCGACAGGGCACAGACCGCGATCATCAGGCCGGTGAGCGCAGCGTCCGAGCCGGTCTCCGCGAGGGCACGTAGGCGGATGATCGCCGCGCGCAAACCCGCCTCATCGCGCACCACGCCGACCCGGCGCTCCATCAGGGTGCGCACCTCCGGCAAGGCCCGGCCGCCATCGCTGCGATGCCGCTCGGGCATCGTCGCCTCGCCGATCAGGGAGGCGGGGGGCGCCGCCTCGATCGAGGCGGCGATCGGTCCGGAAAAGGCGAGGGCTTCGAGCAGCGAGTTGCTGGCGAGGCGGTTCGCCCCGTGCAGGCCCGTCGAGGCGACTTCGCCACAGGCCCAGAGACCCGGAACGTCGGTGCGGCCCTCGGCGTCCACCAGCACGCCGCCCATGTGGTAGTGCGCCGCCGGCCGGACCGGGATCGGCTGCACTGCCGGATCAATGCCGAGCCCGGCGCAGAGACCGGCCACGGTCGGAAAGCGCCGCGCCATCGATTGGCCGAGCTCGCCGCGGGTATCGAGGAAGACCTCGCGCCCGCCGGCCTGGGCCTGGAAGATCGCGCGGGCGACGACGTCGCGCGGTGCGAGGTCGCCTCCGCCGATGCCGGCCATCACGCGCTCGCCCTCACCGTCGACGAGCCGCGCGCCCTCCCCCCGCAACGCCTCGGTGGCGAGCGGCATCGGGTCGGCGCCGGCATCGATGGCCGTGGGGTGGAACTGCACGAATTCGAGATCGCGCAGCGTCGCGCCCGCCCGCGCCGCGAGCAGCAGCCCGCTGCCGACGGCGCCGCGCGGATTGGTGGTCGCCGCATAGAGACCGCCGACGCCGCCCGTCGCCAGCACGACCGCGCGGGCCGGCAGGCGGAAGGCCGCACCGTCGCTCTCGCAGACGAGGCCGCAGACCGCGCCGTTCGCGTCCTGCATCAGGGCCTTCGCCTCGGCGACGAGCACCTCGATCGACGGCGTCGCGCGCACGGCCGCGACGAGTCCTTCGAGGACGGTCGCGCCGGTGGAATCGCCGCGCCCGCGCACGATCCGGCGACGGCTATGCGCGGCCTCCAGCCCGAGGGCGAGGTTGCCATCGGCGTCGCGGTCGAAGCCGATGCCGGCCGCGACCAGCCAATCGATCAACCCGGGCGCCGCATCGGCGACGGCGAGCGCGATGTCCGGCTCGGTCAGGCCGGCGCCGGCCGCCTCGGTATCGGCGGCGTGCAGGGTGGGTGCGTCGTCCGTACCGATGGCGGCGGCGATGCCGCCCTGGGCCCAGCCCGTGGCGGTGCCGGTACCGAGGGGAGCGGCCGTGACGAGCGTCACCGGGCGGGGTGCCAGCCGCAGGGCCGTGGCGAGCCCGGCGACGCCCGCGCCCACCACGATCACGCGGTCGGCGGGACTGCGCGAGACGATGCTCATGTCAGGCCTTCGGAACGGGCGAGACCACGGGAGTCGGCTTCACCGCGAGCATGCGCTCGACGGCGAGCCGCGCACGGTCGGCAAGCGCCGGCTCGACGGTGACCTCGTGGGTCATCGTCTCCAGGGCGCGCCGGATGTTGGAGAGCGACATCCGCTTCATGTGCGGGCACATGTTGCAGGGCTTGATGAACTCGATATCCGGGTTCGCCACGGCGATGTTGTCGGCCATCGAGCACTCGGTCACCAGCACGACCTGCGACGGGCGTTTCTCGGTGACGAAGTTCATCATCATCGCGGTGGAGCCCGAGAAGTCGGAGGCCTCGACCACCTCCGGCGGGCATTCCGGATGGGCGATCACGGTAACGCCGGGATAGCTGTCGCGCACCGCGGCGATGTCGTCGGGCGTGAAACGCTCGTGGACCTCGCAATGGCCCGCCCAGGTCAGCATCTCGACCTCGGGCACCTGCTGCTGGACGTTGCGGGCCAGGAACTCGTCCGGGATCATCAGCACGCGCGGCACGCCGAGCGCCCGCACGACGTCGGCCGCGTTGCCGGACGTGCAGCAGACGTCCGACTCGGCCTTCACCGCGGCGGAGGTGTTCACGTAGGTGACCACCGGCACGCCCGGATACTTCGCCTTGAGCGCACGCACGTCGGCGGCCGTGATCGAATCCGCGAGCGAGCAGCCGGCGCCCATATCCGGGATCAAGACGGTCTTTTCCGGGTTCAGGAGCTTGGCCGTCTCGGCCATGAAGTGCACGCCGGCCAGCACGATCACGTCGGCATCCACCGTGACCGCCTCGCGGGCGAGCGCCAGGCTGTCGCCGACGATGTCCGCCACCGTGTGGAAGATCTCCGGGGCCTGATAATTGTGCGCGAGGATCACGGCGTTGCGCTCGCGCTTCAGCCGGAGAATCGCCTCGATATCGGGCGCGAGCGCCGGCCATTCGATCGCCGGCACATGCCGGCTGACCCGGGCATATAGATCGGGAAGCGGCAGACCGTCGAAGCGGGTGTCCCGCTGCAAGGCTGAGGTCGCTGCCATGGCACGCTCCTTTATGCTCATAATGAGCATTGTGCCGCCTAAGTTAGGAGCGAGTCTGTGGCTTGTCCAGATATGCTGAGAGTGAGCATATCGTTTTTGCGACGCGAAAGTCTGATGCAGCGCAACACGATCGGCCGAGGTTTCTGGGGGTGTCCGAAGGAGCAAACCTCGCGCACGCGCCGACACGAGACACGGCGATCGTGCCTGATTATCGCCGGTTCACTTCCGCGTGGCCTTGCGAAACACGCGCGAGAGATCTTCGACCGCATAGGGCTTTCGCAACAACTCGAAACCCTGCGGTCCCTCTTCCGCCAGAACGTGGCTGTAACCGCTCGTGAGGACCACCGGCAGGCTCGGATAGAGCTTGCGGATCTCGCGAGCCATCTCGACACCGTTCATACCGGGCATCACCACGTCGGAGAAGACCACGTCGAACTGCGTCACGTCTTCGGCGAGCAGCAGCAGCGCTTCGGAGGCGCGGCCGGCCCAGGTCGTGGCATAGCCGAGATCCTGCAGGAGCTGTGTCGAGAAGGCGCCGACGTCCGGGTTGTCCTCGACGACGAGAACGCGACGGCCGCCGCCGGTGTCGCGCTGGATGCCACGGATCGAGGGGACCGCGCGTTCGCCGGTCCTGGCCTCGACCTGCGGCAGGTAGATCGTGAAGGTCGCGCCCTGGCCGACTTCGCTCTGCACCTCGACGTTTCCGCCCGACTGCTTGGCGAATCCGAAGACCTGCGAGAGGCCGAGGCCTGTGCCCTTACCGACTTCCTTGGTGGTGTAGAACGGCTCGAAGATGTGCGCGATCCGCTCAGGCGCGATGCCCGTGCCGGTATCGGTGACGGAGACGGCGACATAGGGCGAGGTATCGCCGTGATGCGTCCGGATCGCCGGCAGCTCCGCGCCGCAATGGACACGAAGCTCCAGGCGGCCCTCGCCGTCCATCGCATCGCGGGCATTGACGGCGAGGTTCACGAGCGCCGTCTCGAACTGGCTGATGTCGGCCTCGATGTAGCAGGGCAGCTCGTGCAGAATCCGCTCGATGCGGATGCGCGCGCCGACGATGGTGCCGAGCATCTCGGTGATGCGCTCGACGCGATCGTTGACGTCGAAGACCTCTGCCTTGAGCGACTGGCGCCGGGCGAAGGCGAGGAGTTGGCCGGTGAGGCGGGCGGCGCGGTCGACCGTGTCGGCGATGGCGTCGACGTAGCGGCGGCGGCGCTCGTCCGCGAGGTCGGGCCGGCGCAGCAGGTCGGTGGACGACTTGATGATGGTCAGGAGGTTGTTGAAGTCGTGGGCGATGCCGCCAGTGAGCTGGCCCACGGCCTCCATCTTCTGCGCCTGGCGTAGGGCATCCTCCATGCGCTCGCGTTCCTCGCTCTGCGCCTCCAGCCGGGCGTTGGCGTCGGCCAGCTCGCGCACGCGGCTGCGCTGCTCGGTGAGGTCGGTGATGATGCCGCAGAGCAGCGGCGCGGTATCGGTGCGCTCCAGGAGGCTGAGCGAGACGTTGGCCGGAACGCTGCCGCCGCCGGCCGTCTGGAGAGACAACTCGCCGCGGGCGCTCCCCTCAGAGGCCTCGCGCAGCAGCCGCGACAGCACGGGAGCATCGTCTCCGGCGATGAAGGCGTGAAGCGGCTGGCCGATGAGCCGTTCCTGGCGCAGGCCGAGCATCTCGGTCATGCGCCGGTTGCTATAGAGGATGGTGCCGTCGGCTCCGAGCGTCACCGCGCCTTCCTGGATCTGCTCGATCAGGACGCGATAGGGCCGGTCGGCATTCTCCAGCGTGTAGATCTGATTGCGGTTGTCCGGCCCCTGCACGACCACGGCGTCGAAATCGCCGCTACGCAGGGCGGCGAGCGTGTCCTCGCTCTCCTCCAGCCGCGCTTCGAGCTCGGCGATCCGCGCGCGGTCCGCCTCGGCGGAGCGCTGAGCCGTCTCGGGATCAGGCACCGTGCTCATCGGTGGGCTCGCGGGATGGGATGATGCCGAGCCCGCGCAGCACGCGCGGCTCGTCCGAGAGGTCGCCAATGATCTGGCGTTGCGGAAGCGGCGACAGTCTCAGCAAGGTGGGCGCCGCGACAACCCGGTTCGCCTCGGCCAGTTCCGCCTGCTGATAGATGTCGATCACCTCGATATCGACGTTCGGGCCGATATGCCGGTCGCAGATTCGGCGCAGGTTCTCGATCGTACGACGGGAGCGCGGCGTGGAGCCGGCGATGAACAGGCGCAGGCGATACTGCGTCGACCCGGGCGCGGATGGCCCGCCGTCGGTCAAGGTGAATCTTTCGCGCGGATGTCGAGGCCGACGAGGACCTTCTCTGTATTGGAGAGGTCGCCGATGATGCGCTTGAGCGGCTCCGGCAGCCGGCGCACCAGCGTCGGCACGGCGAGAATCTGATCACCGGCGGCGAGCTGCGGGTTCTTCAGGAGATCGATGACCTCGATCTCGTAGCGACCGGCGAGATGTTCCTCGCAGACCTTCTTGAGGTTCGCCATCGCGGTGAGCGACTTGATGGTCTGCCCGGCGACGTAGAGGCGAAGATGGTAGTGTCCCGGCGCGAGGTCGGCATCCGCGTTCGGATCGGTCGCCATAGTGGTGCTCTCGCTCATTCCGCCGCACCTCGTCGGCCTGCGAGCGCCGCGCGCTCGTCGGCGAGCAGCGACTCGCGCGTTTCGTCCTCGCCGATCAGCACCTGCTCTTCCTCTTCGGCAACGTCCAGGCTGGCACGCAACTCCGCGATCTGGCGCTCGATGCTCTGGCGTCGGCGCACCACCTCGCGCTTGCGGCGCTCCGAATCCTGCCGGCGCCGAAGCGTCGCGGCCTGCTCCTCAGCTTCCTGGACGAGACGGGCGGTGCCGGTCAGCACGCCGGCCGGCCCGACATAGGCGTCGACGAGCTTCACGCCCTTGGCCGACATCTGGAACTCGCGGACCTGGTTGGAGTGGCTCATGCCGCGCGCCTTGATGACGTAGAGCGTGCGGGTACGCTCGCCATTGGCGTCGATGTCCTGCAGCTTGACCCAGACATCCATTAGCGACGACAGGCCGAGATCGCCGACCTGATCGAACGAACCGTCCGTGCGCAGACTGGTGAACACCGCCGTGATGCCGCGGCCTTTCAGCATATCGACCATGCGCAGCAGCGTCGCCTGCAACTCGTTGGCCGGCCCGCGCAGGGCCGAGACCGGATCGATCACAACGATCGACGGCTTGAACCGTTCGACGTCGCGATTCATCCGCGCGAGGTGCATCTCGAGCCCATAGAGCGACGGCCGTGCCGCCTCGAAACGCAACAGCCCTGCATCGAGATGCGGCTTGAGGTCGAGCCCGACCGAGAGGGCGTTGCGGCAGATCTGAGAGCCGCTCTCCTCGAAGACGAAGGCCATGCAGCGCTCGCCGCGCCGACAGGCCGCATCCAGCAGATGCGTGGCGATGGTGGTCTTGCCGGTGCCGGCGACGCCCGAAATCAGCACGCTCGATCCGCGATAGAACCCGCCCGGCCCGAGCATCGCGTCGAGCCCCGGTATTCCCGTCGAGATCACCTCGGTCGAGGCGCCGTAATCGAGATCGGCCGAGGTCACGGGAAGGACGCTGATGCCCTCCTCGTCGATGAGGAACGGGTATTCGTTGGTGCCGTGCGCCGAGCCGCGATACTTCACGACGCGCAGGCGCCGCGTCGTAATCTGATCCTCGACCCGGTTGTCGAGCAGGATCACGCAATCGGAGACGTATTCCTCCAGGCCCTGCCGGGTGAGCTGGCCCTCGCCGCGCTCGCCTGTGATGACGGCGGTGAGCCCGCGCTCCTTCAGCCAGCCAAACAGTCGGCGCAGCTCCGCGCGCAGGACGGCGGCATCGGTGAGGCCGGCGAACAGCGTCTCGATGGTATCGAGCACCACGCGCTTGGCGCCGATCGATTCCACCGCGTAGGCGAGGCGGATGAACAGGCCTTCGAGGTCGTACTCGCCCGATTCCTCGATCTCGCTACGCTCGACACGGACGTGGTCGATGGCGAGCTTCTTCTCCGCGACCAGCCGGTCGAGGTCGTAGCCGAGGGAGGCGACGTTGGCGATGAGGTCCTCGGCGCGCTCCTCGAAGCTCATGAAGACGCCGGGCTCGTCGAACAACGTCGCGCCGTTGACCAGGAAGGTGGCTGCGAACAGCGTCTTGCCGCAACCAGCCGCGCCGCAGACCAGCGACGGCCGGCCCGCGGGCAGGCCCCCATAGGTGACGTCGTCGAATCCGGAGATGCCGGTCAGCGCTTTCGCCAGCTCGCGCGGCGAGGACTCGGGTAGCACGCTTCGTTCTTCCTTCTCGGCGTCAGCCCAGCGCGACCAGCGTCAGCCCCGGATGAAGGCAGCGCTATCCCAATCGGCTCACTAGCGCAAAATCATGTTGTGCATTTCACCATTTCGGGCGGCCGCTTCGGAAGATGGTTGAGTTGGCCGAACGCCCGGGTTGGGCGCAATGCTGCCGGAGTAGCGGCAGAACGCATGTCCGCTGTCGGGAACCGCGCGACCGGACTTGTACGGCTGGCGAGGGCCGAAAACAGGCCCGAACCTCGGGTACCACGCGTCAGATCTCGACCAATAAAATCCTGCCTGCCCTATCGCGCAGGCTGTCCGGGATCGAGGGCCGGCAGTTCGTTCGCCGGAAGGCCGCCGGCATTGGCCTGCTGCGTCGGCGTCCCGTCGATGCCGCGGGCGCGGTTGGCCAGGGCCACGGTCAGCTTCTCGGCCGGCTCGGCGCCCATCACTGCCAGGACCTCGGCCATCTTGCGGGGGTTCATCGCCAGCACGATCGGCACCAGCACGTCGAGCCCGAGCCGGTCGAAGACCCGGGCGGCGTCCTTCGGCTTCATCGTCTCGTACATGGTGACGATGCTCTTGAGCCCCGCGCGCTCGGCTTCGGCCTTCTTGGTCCCACCGAGATCGGCCTTGTCTTCGGCCTGCTGCAGGGTGCTGACGCCGGTCTCAAGCTTCTTCTCCGCCTCGCCGAGCATCTTTTCGCGAAGGTCGAGCTCGTCGGCGCGCTGCTTGAGGGTGTCGCGGCGGTTCGCGAGCTTTTCGAGGATGGCGCGCTCGGTCGGCGAGACCGGCTCCTTCACGGCGGGCTGATAGACCGGCGGCTCGGCCGGCTTGGCGGCCTCGGCGGGCTTGTCCTTCGGCGTGATCGAACCCGTGGTCGTCGGGTCCGGCAGCTCGTAGTCGGTGCGGGCGTTGGCGATGGCGCGGGCGAAGTCGGGCAGCGGCGGGGCCGACGAGGCGCCGTCGCCGATCATCGCGACCAGTTTCAGGACGAGCAGGCCGACCGCCGCCATGGTGACGGCATCGATCAGGCGCAGGCGGAACGGCCGCTCGGGCAGCTGCGCCAGAACGGTGAGCCGACGGCGCGGCTTGGCCTTCGCGGGCTGCGCTTTGGCTGGCGCCGTCTTCGTGCTCATGCGGCCTTGGCCCGGAGCCGGTCGAGGGCGCGCTCGGACATGGCGTGGGCGGCGGCCAGCGCCACGTCGAGCCGCTCGCTGGTGGAAACCGCGCGCGGCGCGGCGGGCTTCGTCGCCACGAGGACCGGCTCGGCCTCGCGGCGCGCGGCGGGACGTCCGGCCTGGGACACGATGGCGCCGATCCGCGCGATCACGCTCTCGCCGGCCTCGACCTGCGCTTCGAGCTGAAGCGCGCTGCGCTCGGCGGAGCCGAGGCGCTCGGTGAGGCCGCGGTCGCATTCGTCGAGGGCAGCGCGCAGGCCGGCAATGGCGCGCTCGGCCGCCGCGCTGGCGGTGACGAGGTCGCCGATGGTGCGGCGCATGGCCGGCTCATCGGCCTTCATCGCGGTGATCCGGCGCGACAGCTTCACCGAGGTGAGGATCGTCGCCACGAGCAGGATCGCGACGAGGGCGTCGGCGGCGAGGGTGATGAAGAGCGACATGACCAATCAGCCGTCGGTTCGGTTGGAGGTGGCGGCCTCGAAAGCCTGCAGCGTCGTGCGGGAACGGCGCAGTGGCCGCGCCACCTGGACGGCGATGTTGTCGTCGATCCGCCCGATCCGGCCCTGCGTCAGCGCCCAATCGCCGCAGCGCACGGTGATCAGGTCGGAGGCCTTCTGCTCGAACATGATGGTGTCGCCGACCTTCAGCGCCATGACCTTGCGCAGCGGCATGGTCATCTCGTGCAGCACGGCGTCCATGCCGACGTCGGCCTGCCAGATCTCGGTGGCGAGGTGGCTTTCCCAGACGTGGTCGCGGCCGAGCTTCTCGCCCATGAAGCTCTGCATGAGCAGTTCACGGATCGGCTCGATGGTCGCGTAGGGGAACAGGATCTGGAGGCCGCCGCCGCGGCCGTCCATGTCGAGCTTCAGGTTGATCAGGATCGCGGCGTTGGCCGGCCGCGTGATCGTGGCGAAGCGCGGGTTGGTCTCGATCCGGTCGATCGAGAACCGCACCGGCGAGAGCGGCTGGAACGAGGCTTCGAGGTCGGTCAGAATGATCTCGACGAGCCGGCGCACCAGGCTCATCTCGATCGTCGTGAAGGGCCGGCCGTCGAGGCGCGTCGCCGAGCCACCGCGCTTGCCGCCGAGCAGCAGGTCGAGGGTGGAGTAGGCCAGCGTCTGCTCGACGGTGACCAGGCCCGAATTCTCCCAGGTATCCGCCTTGAACACGCCGAGCAGCGTCGGAAGCGGGATCGCGTTCAGGTAGTCGCCGAAGCGGACCGAGGTGATGCCGTCGAGGGAGACTTCGACGTTGTCCTGGAAGAAGTTGCGCAGGCTCGTCGACAACAACCGGATCATCCGGTCGAAGACGATTTCCAGCATCGGCAGGCGTTCGTACTGGACGACGCCCGAATCCACGATGGCGCGCACGCCACCGGCGCCCGAGGCCGATAGCTCGCGGAGGCTGAAGCCGAGGACCGCGTCGATCTCGTCCTGGACGAGGATGCGGTCGTTGCCGGCGAGCTCGGGGAGGTTCTCGGTCTCCCCGTCCTCGATCATCGTCGCCCATTCGGCGGCGACGTCACCCGTGTTGTTGGTGGTGCCCTGCTCGGCGAGGGCCGCGCCCCATTCCTCGGCCAGCGAGGAATCGCCGCCGCCGCTCTCGTTCTGCTCGATGAGCGCGGCCGCCCAGTCGTCTTCTTCGGGTTCGTCGGCCATCGTCGTGTCGATCGCTTCTGTGGCGTCTGGCCGGGTTACTGGACGACGACGTCCTTGAAGAGCACCGCCTCGGCTTTGGCCGGGTGGATCGCGACGTTGACGCGCCGCAGCAGCTCTTCACGGAGACGGTAGAGGCCGGCCGAGCCGGCGATGTCGGAGGCGCGTAGCTCGCGCATGTAGGTCTGGAAGGTGTCCTCGACGCGCGGCAGCAGCGGCTTCACTTCGGCCTCGACGAGGCCGTTCTTCAATTCGAGGGCGACCTTCAGCTTGAGATAGCCGCCCTTCGACTGGCCGGGCTCGGGGGTGAGGTTCACGATGAGGTCGCGCACCTCCAGGAAAGCCACGGCCATCTTCGGCGCGGCTGCGCCATGTCCACCGCCGCCCTCGGCCGCGGGCGCGCCATGCGCATCGGCCTGCTCGCCGGAGGCCGCGGCCGGCTTCTTCATCATGAAGTAGCCGCCGCCGCCGCCCCCGAGCAGCAGCACGGCGGCGGCGGCAGCAATGATGATCAGCTTCTTCTTGGATTTCGGGGCCTCGGCGGCTGCGCCATCTTCGCCTTCGGGCGCCTTCTTGGGCTTCTTGGCCATGCCGGACGCTCCTGAACCGCACCGCGCGACGATACACGGATCGCGATCAGCGACCCTCTTGCGCCGAGCTTTTGCCGATCGTGGTTAACGCGCGATTAAGTACGGCAAAATCTGCCGAGTCGGACTTGCCGACGGCAGGCCGCGCATGAGGGCCCGCTGGGCCTGCCGTACCGTTAACCATCTAAGCTTCAAGGGAAAAACGAAAAATCCTCACCTGGCACGGCTTCTGCGGAGATGGTCCCGTACCGCTTTTCGGTCGAGGCCCTGAGATCCATGCAGAACGCGCTCTTCGTCGGTGTCTCCTCCCAGATGGCCCTCGCCCGCGAACTCGACGTGATCGCCAACAACATGGCGAACGTCTCGACCACCGGGTTCAAGGCCCGCAGCGCCCGCTTCGAGGAATACCTGATGCCGACGGCCTCGGCCGACAGCTTCATGGGCTCCGACCGCCGCGTTTCCTACGTCGTCGACCAGGGCACGCCGCTCGACCTCAGCCAGGGCCCGATCGAGCCGGACGGCAACCCGATGCACGTCGCCGTGCGCGGCGAGGCCTTCCTCGTGGTGAAGACCCCGGCCGGCAATCGCTTCACCCGCAACGGCGCCTTCGAGATCGATGCCAAGGGCACGCTGGTCAATTCCGACGGCTACGCCGTGCAGGGTGATGGCGGCCCGATCAGCATCAGCCAGCAGGAGACCGGCCTGGCCATCGCGCCGGACGGCACGGTCTCGACCAATCTCGGCGTTCGCGGGCGGATCAAGCTCGTGACCTTCAAGAACCCGCGCGGCCTCAAGAACGAGGGCGCGAACATCTACTCCTCGACCGAGCAGCCCCGGGCCGCCGGCCTCGACGGCCGCGTGGAGCCCGGTGCGCTGGAGAAGTCGAACGTCAAGCCCGTGCTCGAGATGACCCGGCTGATGGACGTGAACCGCACCTACACGACGGTGTCGAGCATCATCTCCCGCCTCGACGATCTGCGCGGCACGGCGATCCGCCGTCTCGCCGACGTCGCCTGAACGATAGCGCGAAGGAGCCCACGCGATGCGCGCCCTCTACTCCGCCGCCACCGGCATGGCGGCCCAGGAACTCAACGTCCAGGTCATCTCCAACAACATCGCGAACTTGCGCACCACCGGCTACAAGCGCCAGCAGGTGCACTTCCAGGATCTGCTCTACCAGAACCTGCGCCGCGCCGGCTCCTCGACCTCGGACCAGAACACCACCCTGCCGGCGGGCCTCGCCCTCGGCTCGGGCGTGAAGACCACCTCGACGGCCCGCGCCATGGGCCAGGGCACGCTGACCTCGACGGAAAAGGACTACGACGTCGCCATCCGCGGCGAGGGCCTGTTCCGCATCCGCATGCCGGATGGGACCTTCGGCTACACCCGCGACGGCTCCTTCGACCTCGACGCCCAGGGCAACATGGTCAGCCGCGACGGCTACCTGCTCGACCCCTCGATCACCGTGCCCAATACCGCGACCTCGGTGACGATCTCGGCCTCCGGCACGGTCCAGGCGACCCTGCCGGGCCAGACCGCCCCGCAGACCCTCGGCCAGTTCCAGCTTGCGCGCTTCGTCAACAAGGTCGGCCTCGAATCGATCGGCGACAACCTGTTCAAGGAGACCGCTGCCTCCGGCCCGGCCATCACTGGCCTGCCCGGCTCCGAGGGCTTCGGCAACCTGCAGCAGAGCTACCTCGAAGAGGCGAACGTGAACGCCGTCACCGAAATCTCGTCCCTGATCGCCGCGCAGCGCGCCTACGAGATGAACTCGAAGGTCGTCACGGCGGCCGACCAGATGCTCTCCACCA
Source organism: Methylobacterium brachythecii (assembly GCF_014196345.1). GTDB lineage: Bacteria > Pseudomonadota > Alphaproteobacteria > Rhizobiales > Beijerinckiaceae > Methylobacterium > Methylobacterium brachythecii. Next base: position 470,766 of record NZ_JACIDN010000002.1, read on the forward strand.
CCTCCCAGATGTTCCGCGGCTGAAGGCCCTGATCCCGATGCAGCCCTTGAAACCGCTTCGCCAGACATCCCTCCGCAGCGCGCCTGTCCCGACACCCGGAATGATCGTTCGCGTCGTGCTCGCCGTCTCGGCCCTCGTCGCCGTCTCGCTCGCCTTTCCGTCGCTGGCCCGCGCCGACACGCTGCGCCTGCGCGGCGATATCACTGCCAAAAGCGACGTCCTGACCCTCGGCGACCTCGTCGAGAACGCGCCGGCCGCACTCAGCGGCCGCCCGATGTTCCGCGCGCCAGCCCTCGGGACCTCCGGGACTATCCAGACCCGGCGCATCGCCGAGTCCGTCGACCGGCTCGATCTCGGCAACATCGACACCGGCGGTCGCAGCCAGATTCAGGTCCAGCGCGCGGCTCGCCGCGTCGGGGCGCCGGAGATCGAGGCCGCGCTCAAGCGGGTGCTCGCCACGACCATGGGACTCGATGCCGGAAACCTCTCGGTCCGCCTCGACGGCGAGGCGACCCTGTTCGCGCCGCTCAGCCTCGACGGGCAGGCCAACGCTCTCGACGTCACCTACGATGCGCGTTCGCACCGGATCGCCGGCCTAATCGTGCTCGGCGAACGCCAGGCCTCGCTGCGCGTCACCGGACAGGTTTACGAGACCCGCGAGGTCGCGGTGCTCACCCGTTCGCTCAACCGTGGCGATGCCGTCTCGCAGGGCGACATCGCCCTGGAGCGGCGTCCGCGCGACGCCCTCGGCGGCGATGCACTCGGCAATGGCAGCTCGCTGATCGGACAGGTCGCGCAGCGCTCGCTCAGCGCCAACGCTGTACTACGGGCCGGCGACGTGGCGCCGCCGGATCTCGTCCAGCGGGGCGATGCCGTCGCCATCGTCTTCGAGATGCCGGGCGTCTCGCTGTCGATGACCGGGATCGCGAACGAGACCGGTCGGCTCGGTGCCGCCGTCTCCGTGACCAACCCTGCCTCCAAGAAGACGCTTCAGGCCACGGTGATCGGTCCCGGCCGGGTCTCGGTGAGCCCGATCCGCTCGCAGCCCATCGTGCAGGCGAGCGCTTCTGCCGCGCCGCGCGTGAACTGAACCCGTCCCTGTCTCGTCAGAGCGGCCCTCCTCCATGACCCTCCGCGCTTCCCATCTCTTCGCGCTGGCGATCAGCTGCGCCGGCCTCGGCGCCTGCAACACGGCCGACCGCCTCTCGCAGATCGGCGCCCAGCCGAACCTCACGGCGATCGAGGACCCGACCTCGCAGCCGGGCTACAAGCCTGTGCGCCTGCCGATGCCCGACGTGCAGCCGGTCTCCTACGCCCCGAATTCGCTGTGGCGGACCGGCTCGCGCGCCTTCTTCAAGGACCAGCGCGCCGCCCGGATCGGCGACATCCTGACCGTGAAGGTCAACGTCACCGACAAGGCCAACCTCAACAACGAGACCAAGCGGACCCGCGCCAATTCCGAGGGCTTCGGCCTGCCCAACGCGTTCGGCCTCGAGAAGGCCGCGGGGGTAGCTGCGGCCGGCATCAGCGCCGACAAGCTCCTGAACGCGACCTCGACCTCGTCGAGCGATGGCGCGGGCTCGGTCCAGCGAGCGGAGACGGTGACCACGAACGTCGCCGGCATCGTCACGCAGGTGCTGCCGAACGGGAATCTCGTCATCGAGGGCAAGCAGGAGATCCGCATCAACTTCGAGGTGCGCGAACTCATCGTCGCCGGCGTGGTGCGCCCAGAAGACATCGAGTCCGACAACACCATCGATTCCACGAAGATCGCGCAGGCCCGCATCGCCTATGGCGGCCGCGGCCAGATCACCGACGTGCAGCAGCCGCGCTACGGCCAGCAGATCGTCGACGTGCTGCTGCCGTTCTGACGGCGCGGCGGTTCAGCCGTCGCGGCGACCGCAGCGCACATAGGAGGACGAGCCCTTGGCGCTCGTCCAGATCAGGTGGTCTCCGTCCACGAGCAGGCGCACCTGCGAGGTCCAGTTGCGACCGCGGTCGCTGCAATCGGCAGAGACGGTCCAGGCGACGCCGTCGCGCCGGCCGTTGCGGAAACGGCAGAGCGTGCGGCCGGCCCTGGCGCCTTCCTCGGTGATCGTCGCCGGAATGTAGCCGCGCCGGCGGCTGCGCGAGCCGCAGGCTTGTGCGTTCGGACCCCAGGTCCCGACATAGCCGATGCGCTCGATCGGCAGAGCCGGAGGACGGGGGACGGCGTTCGACGCGGCCGCAACCGGCGCCGGCGTCGGCGTGGGCAGCGGCGTGGCCGAGGGCGACGGAGTGGCGGGAGGCAGTGGCTCGGCCGTCGCATTCGCGACCTTGACGACGCTCGCCGCCGCGGCGGCCGGCTCGACTAGGGCAGCGACCGCCTCGGCCGGCTCCAGCGGGCGGACCTGCGCCTCCTTGGTCCGCGCCGGCTCGGGACGCTCGGCGACCGGCGCGCGATCGGGGGGCGGCGCCGGGCTGTGGCCGTCCTCCATCAGGAACATCACGCTGAAGGTCAGCAGCGCACCCCATCCGGCCGCCAGCAGCAGAGGCACGGCGAGACGGAGGGGGCGCGGCTCGCCGAGGTCGAGCACGGGCGCGACGGGCAGTTCGAGATAGGGCACGACGGGTTCGTCCCTGATCTCGTACGCCACGCTCATATTCGGCCCCTCTGACATCATCAGCGCCCGAAAATGCCCTTCAGGACCTGCGCCATGCCGTTGCGCTTCTTCTTGCGCTCCAGCTCGCTCGCATCCTTGATCCAGGCGACCTGCACGACCCGGCGCTCGCCCTCGAACGGCTCGTGGCCGTGCCAGGAATTGTCGGCGCGCAGGAAGGCGAACATCGTGCCCATGGTCGGCGGCACCTCGACGGCGAAGGGCTCGTAGTTCTTACCGTCGTAGAGCACGCGCAGACGGCCGGCGGCCGGGGCGTCCCACTCGTCGTTCATGTAGACGAGGAGCGTCATCACCTTGGACGGCCCATCCGTGTGGATCGCGCCGTATTTGGGCTGGCTCTTCTTCATGATCGTGGTGAGCCGCGGGCACGACACGAGGTCGATGCCGAACTTCTCGCCGAGCAGGCGGGAGAAGTCGTCGCTCTCGAGCTCGTCGATCAGCGCCTTGAACCGGCCCTTGAGCGCGACCTCGTCGACGGTGAGGTAGCCGGGCTTGGCGATGGCCGGGAAATCCTCCCGGATCTCGGCGACCGCATCCTGGTTCAGGACGCCGTTGCCGAGGAAATAGGTGTAGGGCGAGCGCGAGACGGGGGCTGCGCGCACGGCATCCAGGTTCAGGATCGATAAGCTCGACATGATGAGATCTCGCCCGTTGGGAGCGGCGCGATTCGTTGTTTCTACGGCCGCTTCATCGTTTGTTAAAGGCTTTTCACGCCACAGCGATTCGTTAACTGCGCGAATAAGGCTTCCGCACGGCGGTACGTCAGGCGGCGCCCCTTTTCCAGGCGGGCCGAACCTGCCATGGTCAAGCTTGGGCCGGAATCGTCACGCGGCCCTGTGGCATCATGACCTTCGCTCGCGTCCTCCTGACGAGCACCTTGGCGCTGGCCCAGGTGGCTCCCGCCGCCGCCCAGCAGCGGCTGGCGACCAATCGCATGACCTGCACGGACGCCAAGGCGTTGGTGAAGCAGGACGGCGACGTCGTGCTCGCGACGGGGCCGGGCCTCTCGGAGCGGATCGTGGCCGACCGCGGCTATTGCGAGCTCACGGAAATCGCCGAGCTCCGCTTCGTGCCGACCCGCGACAACCTGCAATGTCCCGTCGGCTACCGCTGCAAGGCGCCCGAATTCGAGGACTGGAACGGAAACTGACCGGCGGCCCGACCGGGCCACGAGGTCGCACCCGAGCGGGCCGGTCCAGGGGCGAACCGACGCTGAAACCCGCCGTCCCCAGGGCGCCGCGGCAAACCTGACCAAAATTTCAGGAGACAGAGGTTGCCCGGCAACACTATGTCGCCACGGGACTTCGGCAGGTGGGCTCCGGCATCGCCGACCCGCCAGAGCCGATACGAGAAATCCTAAGGGAGACCAGCGTGGCCGCACTCAAGAGCGGGCTCGGCATCCAAGCCGTCCTGACCGCCATCGTCGCGCTACTGCTGATCGCGGCGCCGGGCCTGCCCTCGCCGCCGCTCTACGTCTCGCTCGCCGGCTTCGCGATGGCGGGCATCCTGCTCGCCTCCCGAAACATCTCCGCCTACCTGAAGATCTTCATCTCGGTCTACGGCATCGGCTTCCTGTTCCTGGCGCTGGCCAAGCAAGCCGCCGTGCTCGGGCTGCTCCCGCCGGTCCTGGCCGCGCTGCTGCCGCCGGAATTCGCTTCGACGGGTGCCGTCGTCTTCGCGGCGATCGTGCTGGCGATCTCCTATCTGCAGCCGATCCGTGACATCACGCTGATCGCCGACCCCTACTTCGCCACCCGCGATGAGCCGACCCGCGAGATCGGCCCGTTCCGCTTCCTCGGCCGCACCGAGGGCACGCTCGGCCAGCGTCTGGTCGCGCTCTCGATCTTCATCACCTTCGCCCAGGTCGCGCTGCAGTTGCGCCTGAACTTCTGGTACCGCGACCTCTTCAACGCCCTCCAGGAGTACAAGGCCGAGGTCTTCTGGTATCAGTTGATCTGGATCTTCGGGCCGCTCGCGACGGTCTGGGTGATCATCGGCATGCTCGACGTCTTCGTCGATGCCAGCCTGCACATCCGCTGGCGGACCTGGCTCACCAAGAGCCTCTACGAACGCTGGCTCGACGGCGGCACGCATTACCGCATCCCGTTCACCGACGAGCACGCGGACAACCCCGACCAGCGCATCCAGAGCGACGTCAACCTGTTCATCCAGCAGACGACGACGCTCTCGATCCGGCTGCTGTCTCAGGCGGCGACGCTCGTCTCGTTCATGGTCATCCTGTGGAGCCTGTCGCGGGACTTCGTGCTGCCCTTCACCGATACGGTGATCCCGGGCTTCCTGGTCTGGCTGGTGATCGGCTACGCCGTGATCGGCACCTGGCTCACCCACCTCGTCGGCAGACCGCTGATCGGCCTCGACTTCCGCCAGGAGAAGGTCGAGGCGGATTTCCGCTTCTCGCTTGCCCGCTCCCGCATCTACAGCGAGCAGATCGCGCTGCTGCGCGGCGAGCGCGCCGAGACCGTGCGGCTGCGCGGCCTCTTCAACTCGATCATCGAAAACTACCTCGGCATCATCTATCGCCGGATCAAGCTCGGCAGCCTGACGCTGTCCTACAGCCAGATCAGTGTGGTGTTCCCCTACATCCTCGCGGCGCCGTCCTACTTCGCGAAGAAGATCACGCTGGGCCAGTTCCAGCAGACGGCGGATGCCTTCTCGAGCGTGCAGGGCGCATTGTCGTTCTTCATCAGCTCCTACACGACGCTGGCCTCCTACAAGGCCAACACCAACCGTCTCTCCTCCTTCAAGCGCGCCATGACCAAGGCCGAGGCCCTGAGCGGCGCCGGCTACGGCCTCGTCCAGGGTAACGAAAGCAGGGGCGACGTCACGGCCAAGGACCTCGTCCTCGGGCTGCCCGACGGGCGCGAGATCGTCCAAACCGCCGGCTTCGCGCTGCCCAAGGGCGTGGCGACGCTGGTCACCGGCCCCTCGGGCTCGGGCAAGTCGACGCTGTTCCGCGCCATTGCGGGGATCTGGCCTTTCGGCAAAGGCCGGGTAGACGTGCCGGCGGGCCAGTCGGCGTTGCTGTTGCCACAGCGGCCCTACATCCCGCTCGGCACCCTTCGCGGCGCTGTTAGCTATCCGAACACCACCGACCAGTTCTCGGACGACGCGATCCGCGACGCACTCACCGCCGCTCAGCTCCCTCAACTCGCCGACAGCCTCGATCTGGTCGACGCCTGGGACCAGCGCCTTTCCGGCGGAGAGCAGCAGCGCCTCGCCATCGCCCGCGCCATCCTGGCCAAGCCGGACTGGCTCTTCCTCGACGAGTCCACCGCGGCCCTCGACGAGCCGAGCGAGGCCGGCATCTACCGGACGTTGCGTGAGAAGCTGCCGGGCACCACGATCGTCTCGATCGGCCACCGCTCGACGCTGCACGAACTCCACGATGGCCGCATCGACATGCAGCCGGCCAATGACGGCCGCTTCGAGCCGAAACGCCTGCCGGCGCCCGCTGCGGCGGAATAGAGCGTTCCAGACGTCTCCGCACCTCGCCTGCGGCTCGCCAAGCTCGGCGAGCTGCGCAGGATGGGTTTCGGCTGATCAGATCGGTCTGTCCGGGCGCGTCGGCCATCTTCGGGAGAGATGGCCGCGAAGCGGATGGCGGAGACTGCGCCGTCGTTGCCGACAATGGGAGCCGCCGCGCGCAAGACAGGGCTGCACATTCGCACCAACGGCGAAAGCGCAATCTCTACACGGACTTACGAGGATTGAGTGGCGGAGACGGAGGGATTCGAACCCTCGATACCCTTATTAGGGGTATGCTCATTTAGCAAACGAGTGCCTTCAGCCTCTCGGCCACGTCTCCGTTGGTACCGGCTCTAGAAGCTCGCATGGAGTCGGTCAACCCGCCTCGGACGGCTGCCGGAAATGGCGGCACGGCTCAGCGGGTTTTTCGACGCCCCGGCATCGGTGGGTTGAGCACGAAGTCCGGTCAGGCTTGCGTCTCGGCCAAGCGCTTGCGCTGGACTTTGCCGTTGACGGTGCGGGGCAGCGCGTCGAGGAAGCGGATCTCGCGGGGGGTCTTGTAGGCGGCGAGGCGCTCGCCGCACCAAGCGATCAGGGCTTGCGGGTCCTGCGCAGCGCCCGGCGCCAGGACGACGAAGCCGGCGATCACCTTGAGATCGGCACGCACGGCGAGTTCGGCGACCCCGGCCTCGGCGACGTCCGGGTGTTCGATCAGCGCTGCCTCGACCTCGTTCGGCGAGACCCGGTAGCCCATGGCGTTCATCAGGTCGTCGTTGCGGCCGTGGAACCAGAGGTAGCCGTCCGCGTCGAGGCTGGCGAGATCGCCGCCCGTGAACCAATCGCCGCGCAGCACGGCCTCTTCCTCGTCCGGCCGGTTCCAGTAGCCGAGCATCAGGCCCGGCTCGGAGCGGTGCACGGCGAGAAGCCCGGTCTCGCCGGCCCGCAGCGGCACTGGTTCTCCCTCTGCCGGCAGGATCGCGACCCGGCGGCCGGGTTGCGGCTTGCCGGGGGAGCCGGGCCGGACGGGGATCGTCGGACCGCTCGACACGTAGGTCGAGATCTCGCTCATCCCGAGCGCCTCGTAGAGCGGCTTTTTCGTCGTCTCCGTCCACGCGTTCAGCAGGTCGGCCGGCAGCGCCTCGCCGGCAGTAACGCCATGGCGCAATCGCGAGAGGTCGTGCCGCGCGAGGTCGGCGTATTTGAGGATCTGCCGGTAGACGCTCGGCACGGCGGCGAAGATCGTGGCGCCGTGGGCCGCGATCAGGGCCGGCCAGATGCCGCGGTCGCGCGGGCCGTTATAGACGATCGCCGTGGCGCCGCAGGCCCAGGGATCGGTGATGCCGACGCCGAGGGTGTAGGTCCAGTTCATCGCGCCGGCATGCAGCATCACGTCGTGCTCGGTGAGGCCGAGCCAGTGTGCGTGCATTGGGCGGCGGCCCCAAATCGCGCGATGGGCATGCAGCACGCCCTTCGGCGAGCCGGAGGTGCCGGAGGTGTAGACGAGGGTCGCGGGGTCGTCGGCGGCGCTGTCGGCGTAGTCGGCCGCGGGTTCGCCGGCCTTCATCGCCGCGATCTCACCGGGACCGAGCAGGATGCGCTCGCCGAGGCGATCACGGTTGATAACGGCGCCCTCGCCGAGCACGATCGCCGAGGCGCCGGAATCCTCCATCAGGAAAGCCGCCTCGGCCGCGGTCAGCTGCAACGAGGAGGGCAACGCCACCAAGCCGGCGGCGAGCGCCCCGAAATAGACGAGGACGTAGTCGGCTTCGTTGCCCATGCGGATCATCACGCGGGTACCCGGCTCCAGGCCGAGACGCGACAGGCCGCCCGCGATCGCGCGCACCGCGCGATCGGCTTCGGCGAAGCTGAGGCGCTGCACCTCTTGCTCACCGACGACGACCAGGGCCGCTTTGTCGCCGCGGTGACGGGCATTCTCGGCGAGGCAGTAGCGGGCCGCGTTGAAGCGCGGCGGCGGCGCGCGATCGTCGTCGGACACGAGGGTGCGGTTCCGTTGGCTCGAACTGGCTCTCCGGTTGTGTCGGGCGCTCCGAAGCGAGCGTCAAGCTTTGGTCACGGTCGGCGTCGAGGCTGTCGGCATGATCACCAGACGTGCCGTCGCCGCTGCCGGACTTGTTTTCGCAATGGGGCGTAGCGCCTCGGCGGAGGAGCCATCGCCCGAGGAGAGCTTCGCGGGGATCGAGGCCTCTCTCGGCGGCCGTCTCGGCGTCGCGGTTCTCGAGCCGAGCAGCGGCCGGGCGCTCCGCTACCGGGCCGAGGAGCGCTTTCCGCTCTGCAGCACCTTCAAGCTGCTGGCGGCGGCGGCGATCCTGACCCGCGTCGAGGCCGGGCAGGAGAGCCTGGAACGGCGCATCGCCTACCAGGAGGCCGATCTCGTGGACTACTCGCCGACGACCAAGGCGCGCGTGACCGAGGGCGCGATGCCCCTGGCAGACCTGTGCGAGGCGGCACTCACGCTGAGCGATAATACCGCCGGCAACCTGATGCTGGCGCAGATCGGCGGACCGTCGGGGCTGACGCGCTTTCTGCGCGAAAGCGGCGACGCGCTCACACAACTCGATCGCACCGAGCCCAGCCTCAACGAGGCCCTTCCGGGTGATCCGCGCGATACCACGAGCCCGGGCTCCATGGTCGCCAACCTCGATCGGTTCACGCTGGGCGAGGCTCTCTCGCCGGGCTCCCGCGAGAGGCTGAAGAGCTGGCTCCTCGCGAACCGGACAGGCGCAACTCGCCTGCGCGCCGGGCTGCCCGCGTCCTGGCGTGTCGGAGACAAGACCGGCACCGGAGATCGCGGAACGGCCAACGACGTCGGTTTTCTGCTTCCGCCGGACGGTGCCCCCATCCTCGCGGCGGTCTACCTTACGGGGTCGATGGCCACCGCCGAACAGCGCAATGCCGCCATTGCGAACGTTGCGCGCATCGTCGCGAACAACCTCAGGCAGCGCTGAGCCCCTGACGCGTCGAAGCGATGAGCGTTCAAGTAATAATTTGCCGGGAAAATTTTGACTGGGATGACCTCTCGGTGGAAGACAATTTGCCGATCGGTTCTTATCAGGTGTTAAATCGCAGGCCGCACAGCGACGCTATGAGGCCTCGAACGAACGGACGGCCGAAAGCATGGACAACCCCCTGGTCCGGAAACTTCAGCGCTTCGCGCGTCTGTCGACCGGGGATAAGCAGGCGCTTAACGAGGCGGCCCGCCTGAACGTCCGCCGGATCGGGCCGCGCGAGGACATCATCCGCGAGGGCGAGAGCCCGGATCAGGTCAACCTCATCCTCTCGGGCTGGGCTTGCCGCTACAAGCAGCTCGAGGACGGCCGCCGGCAGATCATCGCGTTCTTCCTGCCGGGCGATCTCTGCGACACGCATGTCTTCGTCATGCGCGAGATGGACCATTCGATCGGCACGCTCAGCGCGGTGACGGTCGCGGAGATCGGCCGTGACACGCTGACCGCGATTACCGAGCAGCACCCGCGCGTCACGCAAGCGCTCTGGTGGGAGATGCTGGTGGCCACCGCCGTCCAGCGGGAATGGACGGTGAATATCGGCCAGCGCACGGCAACCGAGCGGCTCGGCCACCTGTTCTGCGAGCTGTTCCTGCGCATGCGGGCCGTCGACCTGACCGACGGCACCTCCTGCGAACTCCCGATTACGCAGGTCGACCTCGCCGACGCCCTCGGCCTCTCGAACGTCCACGTGAACCGTGTGCTGCAAGAGTTGCGCGCCAATGGTCTGGTGACCTTGCGCGGACGCCTATTGACGATCCCCGATCTTCCGGCCTTGAAGGCCGCATCTCTTTTTAATCCGAACTATCTCCATTTGGATCAAATCGGCCGGCACCTGGACGCCAACGAGGATTGATTTTCGGGACCACCCGTCTTCGCACGCGGGGATGTCTCGACTGAGCGAGGGACGTCGTGCGTACGAAACGCGATACCGACAAGGGTCGGATCACGCCTTGGCCTCATGCCGCCGGCGCGATGGCGGACGCGATCCGCGACCATCCCTGGTCGGCCACTCCGCTCGGCGCGATCGGGACATGGCCGCCCGTCCTCTGCTTCGCCTTGAGCGGCATCCTCGAATCGCGCTTCGCGAACCTGCTGGTGTGGGGGCCCAATCGCATCAGTCTCTACAACGATGCCTTCGTTCCGATCCTTGGGGAACGCCCTGATCCCCTCGGGCAACCCTTCGAGGTCACCTGGGCGGACATCTGGGACGAGATCCGCGACGTCTACGAGGGAGCCTTCGCGGGCAATGCCGGATATCGCGAGGATCTGCCTCTCAACGTAGCCCGGCCAGGACTGCCCGACCTGTCCTGGTGGACTTTCTCCTGCACGCCGGTGCGCGACGAAACGGGCCGGATCTGCGGCGTGCGGGCGGTCATCCTCGAGACCACGGCTCGCGTGCGCCTGGAACGACGGCAGTCCCTGCTGATCCGGATCGGCGATGTCCTGCGCCAGCAGACATGTCCCGGCGAGATCGCCACGAGCGTCTGCACGGAACTGGGACGACATTTCCAGGCCGACAGGGTGAGCTATGCCGAGATCGACGTCGACAAAGGCATCGCTCGCCTGGGTCCCGGCTGGACGACGAACCCGCGGGCCTATCGAGCCGAAGACATCGACCTTTCGGCATTCGGTACCGACTACCTCCCCGGACTGAAGTTGGGTGTGCCCTCGGTCGTCGACGACGTCGCGAACGATCCTCGGGCCGCCGGCACCACGGTCTATGGAAGGCTCGGCATCGGGTCCGTCATGGTGATCCCGCTGATGCGGGACAGCATTTGGGTCAATTGTCTCACCGTGGCGATGCTGCGGCCCCACGTCTGGACCGAGGGCGAGCTGAGACTCGCGATCAACGTCGCGGAACGCACCTGGCAGGCGCTCGAGCGAATTCGAGCCGAGACATCGTTGCGCGCGAGCAATCGTCGTCTCGAAGAGGCGCTGGAAGCCGCGCGCATGGTCGCCTGGGACTGGGACGTCGAGGCCGATCGCATCGACGTCACCGGCAGCGTCGCCGACGTGTTCGGCTTGAAGCCCGATGCGACGATCGACACGAAAAGCGCCGGCTTCCAGCACGTCCATCCGGACGATCACGAGCGGCACAGCAGGACCGTCGAGGAGGCGGTCACGGCGGAGAGGGGCTACGAGAGCGAGTTCCGCGTCATCCGGGAATGTGACGGCGAGATCGCCTGGCTCGAGGAGCGGGCCCTGCCCAAACGGGCCTCGGCATCGGGCAAGATCGGTCTGACCGGACTCGTCTGGGACGTCACGCGCCGCAAGCAAGCGGAGGTCGCGACCGAAGACGCCCGGCGGGAGGTGGCCGACGAGCTGACCGTGCTGACGAGGCTTCACGACTGGGCCGTGCGCGTGGCGAGTCCGGCCGAGTGGCAATCGCTGCTCGACGAGATGCTCGCCGCGACGATGGCTCTGCTCAATGCCGATTTTGGTTCGATCCGCGTCTATGAACCGGCCGATCAGACCCTCACGATCATTTCGGGGCGGAACCTCGACTCCGACTACGTCAAACGCTTCCCCGTCGTCTCCACGAGCGACGAAAGCACTGCCTGGGGTCGCTCCATCAAGTCCGGGCAGCGGATCGTCTACGACGATTTGCAGAACGATCTCACACAGCTGGAGCTCAGCAACGCGGCGCGCCAGCACGATTGCAACGCGCTCCAGATCACGCCCCTTTTCGATCGAAACGGAGCCCCCGTCGGTGCTCTCGCAACGGCGTTTCGCCAGTCACACGTTCCAAGCAACCGAGAATGGCGCCTGATCGATCTTTACGGTGCGCAGATCGCGGACGTGATCAGCGCGAAGCGCGCCCGGGACGCGTTGGCGGCGAGCGAGCAGCGTCAGCGGGGGTTGATCGAGAGCATGCCGCTGCTGGTCTGGCGCTCGACCTATGATGGCCAAGCGAGTTGGCACAGCCCGCAATACTATGCCTATACCGGGCACAAGCCGGAGGACAGCCTCGATCACGGCTGGCTCGACTCCATCCATCCGGATGACCGTCCCAAGGTTAGGGAGGCCTGGTCCAAGGCCGGCGAGCGTAACCTGTACACCTGCGAATGCCGGATCTGGAGCGCGCGCGAAGGTCGCTACCGCTGGTTCCAGGAGCGCGCCGTGGCCGAGCCGATCGGCGAAGGCGGCAGTGTCGAGTGGATCGGAACCTCGACCGACATCGACGAGCTGCGCACACTGCACGAGCAGCAGCGCGTCCTGCTCGCGGAGCTGCAGAATCGCGTACGGCACACCCTGTCTCAGTTGCGGACCATCGTGCGCCGGACCGCCGTGTCGCGGGAAAATTTCGACGATTACGTCCTGCGGCTCGACAGCCGGCTCGGAGCGCTCTCCCGGGCACAGGGACCCGCTCTGCGGGACCCGAGCGCAGGGGTCGAGCTGTCCGAGCTCGTGGCCAGCGAACTGACCGCCCATCATGCGCGCGAGGGTGAGCGCGTCTCCGTCTCCGGGCCGCCGCTGCGTCTGCGTCCCAGCGCGGCCGACATCCTCGCGCTCGCCCTGCACGAGCTGGCGATCAACGCCGTCGAGCACGGTGCGTTGGCGCGGGAGCGCGGCCGCGTCCACGTGAGTTGGCGGATCGAGGACGACCCGGGCGGCCCGCAACTGCATTTCGTGTGGAAGGAGACGCGCTGCGCGCTGCCGGCAGCCGGAGAGCCCATCCGCGAAGGCTTCGGCTTTCAGCTGCTCAAACGAACGCTCTCGGACGAGTTCAAGGCGCGGACCAGCATCAGCATCGCAACGAGCGGGCTGATCTGCGAGATCGCGCTGCCCCTCACCAAGCGCGTCGTTCTGCCCTGATACCGGGAGCGCCGCGGCCCCTCGACGGATCGCCTGCCGCGCCACAGCTTCGTCGAACCTCGCGGCCCCCGTCTGCCCGGGTCGCCATCAATCGGAGACGGACGATGACGGATGCCACCAGCGTGCCTCGCCTCGCGCTGAACGACGGAGCCAGCATCCCGCAGCTCGGGTTCGGTGTCTGGCAACTGCCCGATGCCGAGACTCCGACCGTCGTCGGGACCGCCCTCGATCGTGGCTACCGTTCGATCGACACGGCATCGATCTACGGAAACGAGGCCGGCGTCGGCCGCGCCCTGCAGCGGGCCGGCCTGCCGCGCGACGAGATCTTCGTGACGACGAAGCTCTGGAACGACCACCAGGGCTACGACGCCACGCTCGGAGCTTTCGATGAGAGCCTGGGACGGCTCGGGCTCGATGCGGTCGACCTCTACCTGATCCACTGGCCCTGCCCGCAGCGGGACCGCTGCGTCGACACGTGGCGCGCCTTCGCTCATTTGAAGCAGCAAGGCCGGGTGCGGTCGATCGGCGTCTCGAACTTCAATGCCGATCATCTGGAGCGGATCATCGACGAGACCGGGGTCGTCCCGGCGGTCAACCAGATCGAGCTCCACCCGCATTTCCAGCAGCGCGCCCTGCGCGAGGTCCATGCCCGGCTCGGCATCGTCACGGAATCTTGGAGCCCGCTCGGCCAGGCCAAGGGGCTGAGCGATCCGGCGCTCGTCGAGATCGCCCGGCGGCACGGCCGCAGCCCGGCCCAGATCGTCCTGCGCTGGCATCTCGACAACGGGCTCGTCGCGATCCCGAAATCGGCCACTCCGTCGCGCATCGCCGAGAATTTCTCGGTGTTCGACTTCGCGTTGACGGCCGAGGATCAAGCGGCGATCGCGGCCCTCGACGATGTCGACGGCCGGATCGGACCCGATCCGGCGAGCTTCAGCTGACGCCGGTTCCCGGCAGCGCCAGCGGCTGCACCGGCCGCGGAAGCGCCGTGCCGCCCTTGCGTTCGAGCAGGCCCGGCGGGGGCACCGGTGCGTCGATGGTGCACACGACGCCGCCGGGCTCGTAGAGAAGCTCGACCTTGCCCTCGAGTTCGCGGGCGAGACTGCGCTCGATCAGCCGCGAGCCGAAGCCTGTGCGGGTCGGGCGCTTGACCGGCGGTCCTCCGCTCTCGCTCCAGTGCAGGCCGAGACGTGTCTCGGCGCCGCGCGCCACGGTCCAGGTGATCTCGATCCGGCCATCCTCGTTGGACAAAGCGCCGTATTTCACGGCGTTGGTGCCGAGTTCGTGGAGCGCCATGGCGATCGACAGGGCGAGCCGCGGCGGCAGCCGCAACGGCGGTCCCGAAACCGAAAAACGGGAGGTCTGTCCGCCACCATCGAGAGGACGGATCGCGTCGGCGACCACGGCCCCCATTTCCGCGCCCTCCCAATTTTCGCGGGTCAGGACGTCGTGGACGCGGGCCAGGGCCAACAGGCGATTCTCGAAGGCGCTGCGCGCGGCCTCCGCCTCCTCGCCTTCGAGCCCGCGCAGGGATTGCAGCGCGATCGATTGGACCGTGGCCAGCGTGTTCTTCACACGGTGGTTCAGCTCATTGATGAGCAGGATGAGGTGCTCCTCGGCGCGCTTGGCATCGGTGATGTCGATGTTGCAGCCGGTATAGCCGAGAAATACCCCGGTCTCGTCGAGACGCGGCACGCCCTCGCAGCGCAGCCAGCGCACGGCGCCGTTGCGATCGATGACGCGCATCTCTGCCTTGAAAGACGTGCGCTGCTGGACGGCTTCCTCGAATAGCGCGGCGAAGGCCGGCAAGTCGGGCGGATGGATGACCTTGTGCCAGCCCTCGCCGGCCAGCTCCGAGTAGGGCCGGCCGAACAGTTCGTCGAAATGCATGTTGGCGAAGACGATCTCGCTGTTCTCGTCCGTCATCCAGATCAGCGCCGGCGCGGAATCGGCGACGACCCGGAAGCGCGCCTCGCTCTCCCGGAGCGCCGCGAGGCCGCGCTGGGTATCGGCGAGCGCACGGTCGCGCTCCTCGCTTCGGGTGCGCAAGCGCAACGAGGCGTCGGCGAGCACGTCGCCGAGGCGGCGGATCTCGTGGATCGGCGAAGAGATGCGCGGGATCGCCTGGCCCCGCGACAGCGCAGGCCCGGTCGCCGCGAGCTGGCGCAGCGGTCGCGACACCCGCGACCAGAGATGCACGGCCAGTGCCGACGAGGTCGCCAGAACCAGCAGTCCGAAGCCGCCGAAGGCCCAGATCCAGCGTCGCAGCCGCGCCTCGACGAGATGCTGAGGGATGCTCGCCGCCACCGTCCAGCCGCTGAAGCGCGAGCGCTCCTCGACGACCGTGACGGGTTTGAACGCGCGATCCTTTCCTTCCCAGACCCCGGGTGTGTCGGTCGCGTATTGGCGCAGCGTCGAGAGGCGCATCCGCCCGACCACGCCGGGCATTTCCGGGATGCGCGCGAGCACGATCCCGTCGCGGTCGGCCAGTCCGGTCGACCAGCCATGGACGTGATCGCGCGCCAGCATGGCGTCGAGTCGGCTCAAGGGCACCGCGTAGCTCAGGATGAACTTGACACCGGTTTCGAGCTTGACCGCCACGCCGATGGCATAAGCGGCCCCGAGCGGATCGGAAGCGCCGAGATAGCCGGTCACTGCGGAACGCTGGATGCCCCCCGCGATCTCGTCGTCGAAGGGCAGCGGCGTGATCGGCAGCGGCGAGCCCGGCTGCAGGCCGGTATTGACCACCTGCTGGCCGTCGGGCTTTCGCAGGATGATCTCGAGGCCGATCGTGTCGCGCACCAGCCGCGCCTGCGCGTCGAAGCTCTCGAATTCACCGTTACGCAGGCGCGGAGAGGTCGCGAGCGTCTGAAGCCCGGCGACGAGCCCGGCAATGTCGCGGTCGATCGCCAGCGAGATGCCGCGCACATTCTCGCGGGCGTCCTGTTCGAAACGCGCCCGCTCCGTCGCCGCATAGCGGGCAAGAAGGATCGCGGTGAAGATCAGGCCCGGCCCGATCAGCGCGATCACCAGCATGATCAGGTAGAACTGCGTGGAGAAGCCACGTTCGTCCAGCCGGGCGAGGATGCGGCCAATCAACGACCTCCGCTTCCTGGGAGTGATCCGGGCACTCGCCGGGTCGGTAGGGTCAGGTCGCATGCCGTGCATCACTGCCGACCTTCATCGCCGGGCGCCGCGTCACGCCCGGTCCTTCCCGTCATCCGCCCCGATCGCCGCCGCGCCGTCGACATGGCCGAGGTCGCGGCCCGGATCGATCCGGTCGCGCACCCGCTGCTTGAGCGCCTTGACGTCGGGAAAGCCGCCATCGCGCACCCGTTCCCAGATCGTGTCGCCATCCACCGTGATCAGGAAGACGCCTCCCCTTCCCGGAACCAAGGCGACCTCGCCGAGGTCATCGCCGAAGGTCGACAGAAGCTCCTGCGCCATCCAGGCCGCCCGCAACAGCCACCGGCACTGCGTGCAGAAGACGATCGCGACCCGAGGCTTCGCCGCACCGGAGGAAGGCTCTTCCATCGGGGCACAGCGCTACCAACCGCCCCTGCTTGTCAACCGCGAGATCCGGTGATCACGCCCGATCCGTCCCCTTTCCGTGGAGAGGGGTGTATCCCATGTCATGCTCGACCGTTTGATCGCGCGCGATGGCCGTGCAGCCGCGCCCGAACTTCACCGAAGGAGACCATCGATGCGTCAGGGTTCCCTGTCGGCAAGCCTGCCGCGCTCTCCTGTGGCGGCCCGCGTGATCGGGGCGCTCCTCGCCATGGTCCTCGCCACCTGCCTGTCGGGCTGCGGCGCCATCAACCGGGTGCCGACCCTGGAGGAGCAGGCGAAGTCGTCCTGGAGCGAGGTCCAGAACCAGTATCAACGCCGGGCCGATCTGATCCCGAACCTCGTCGAGACGGTGAAAGGCTACGCCAAGCAGGAGCAGGACACCCTGACCAAGGTGGTCGAGGCCCGCGCCAAGGCGACGAGCGTCCAGGTCGACGCCTCCACCGTCAGCGATCCGGCGAAGTTCAAGCAGTTCCAGGACGCGCAGAACCAGCTCAGCGGAGCGCTCGGCCGGCTGCTCGCCACCGTCGAGGCCTATCCGGATCTGAAGTCGAACCAGAACTTCCTGGCCCTGCAATCGCAGCTCGAAGGCACCGAGAACCGCATTGCGGTGGCGCGGCGCGACTACATCCAGGCGGTCCAGGCCTACAACACCGAGATCCGCACCATCCCCGGGCGCTGGATCGCCGGCTGGTTCTATCCGGACGCCAAGCCGATGGAGACGTTCACGGCGACGCCGAATTCCGAAAAGCCGCCGAACGTGAAGTTCTAGGGCCGGTTTCGCAGTCGTGATGCCACGTTCGTCATTCCGGGGCGCCGCAGGCGAACCCGGAATCCACGACTGGCCTGGACCCCGTTCACAGCGGCGCGCTCGATCGTGGATTCCGGGTTCCGCTGCGCGGCGCCGGAATGACAGCGCTTGGCGCGTTGCCCGCTGCGCGCTCACCTTCTTGCTGATCTTCTTCAGCGCCGCAGCCGCCTTCGCCGCCGAGCCGTCCTTCCCTCCCCTCGACGGCCGCGTGACCGATGCGGCCGGTGTGCTGCCCCCGGAGACACGCGAGCGGATCACCGGGAAGCTCAAGGCGCAGGAGGACAAGAGCGGCGATCAGATCGTGGTCGCGACCGTGCCGCGCCTTCAGGGCCTGACCGTCGAGGACTACGCCAACCGGCTCTACCGCGAATGGAAGATCGGACAGGCCAAGCAGAACAACGGCGCCCTGCTTCTGGTGGCTCCGAACGAGCGCAAGGTGCGGATCGAGGTCGGCTACGGGGTCGAGGGCGCGCTCACCGACGCGGTCTCCAAGGTGATCATCACCACGGCGATCACGCCGAAGTTCAAGCAGGGCGACATTCCGGGCGGGATCGAGGCGGGCGCCGACGCGATCCTCTCGGTTCTCGCGGGCGATGCCGAGCAGTTTCAGCGGCGCGCGCCGGTGCGCAGCGACTCGGTCAACGGCATCGAGGTGGTGTTCTGGATCATCCTGATCCTGTTCGTCGTCATCGCCGTCTGGCGGATGAATTCCGGCGCCGGCAGCGGCCGGCGCCGGCGTGGTGGCGATACGATCTTCTTTCCCTCGCCGTCCTCAGGCGGCTGGAGCGGCGGCTTCTCCGGGGGCGGCGGCGGATTCTCGGATAGCGGGTTCTCGGGCGGCGGCGGCTCGTCCGGCGGCGGAGGTGCGTCCGGTGACTGGTAGGACGCGCCCTGCCCTCTCCCTTGCCGATCGCGCCGGGATCGCTGCGGAGATCGCGCGGGCCGAAAGCACGACGAGCGGCGAAATCGTGGTCATCGTCGCCGCGCGCTCGGGGCTCTACCGCTCGGCGGCACCGGTCCTCGCGCTGCTCTGCGCCTTGGTCGCGCCCTGGCCGCTCATCGCCTTCACCGCCTTATCCGCCGCCTCGATCGCCGCGATCCAAGCCGCGGTCGCCCTCGCCGCTCTCTCGATCGCTTTGAACGAGCGTGTCCGGATCGGGTTGGTCCCGTCGACCATCCGCCGTCACCGTGTGCGGGACGCGGCCAGCCGCGAGTTCGATGCCCGCGGTCTCGCCGGAACGCAGGGGCGGACGGGCGTGCTGGTCTACATGGCTCTGGCCGAGCGCCATGCCGAGATCGTCGCCGATGAGGCCGTCCGCGCGCGCATTCCCGACGAGGCCTGGGGCGAGGTTCTCGCCGCGCTGACCGAGGCGGCCGGACGCGGCGCACTCGGCCCCGGCCTCCTCGCTGCGGTCGGGCGCGTCGGCGCGCTGCTCGCCGAGGCGCTGCCTGCCGGTCCGAACCGGAACGAGCTTCCGAACAGGGTCGTGCTGCTGGACTGAGCGAGCCCCTGTGAGTGAGGCTTGCTTGCAACTGGAAATCTTTTGCAGACTGTCTAAAAGCAAATTTGAAAGCCGTGTGAATCAAGAATTACGGCTCAGTTGGGAGAAGCGTCGATGGGCGCGGTACAAAAGCATGGGCCTTGGGCCCTGGTCGGAGCTTTGGGCGCCGCGGCGCTCGCCATCGTAGCCACGCAGAGGGGCGAGTCGATAAACGCCCTTTGGGTCGTGGTGGCCTCGGTCTGCGTCTACCTGATCGCCTACCGCTATTACTCGCTCTTCATCGCCGACAAGGTGATGGCGCTCGATCCGAAGCGCCAGACGCCGGCCCACACGCATAACGACGGGCTCGACTACGTCCCGACCAACAAGACCGTGCTGTTCGGCCACCATTTCGCAGCCATTGCCGGCGCCGGCCCGCTCGTCGGCCCGGTGCTCGCGGCGCAGATGGGCTACCTGCCCGGCATGCTCTGGATCCTGGCCGGCGTCGTCCTCGCCGGCGCGGTGCAGGACTTCATGATCCTGTTCGTCTCGATGCGCCGTGACGGCCGCTCGCTCGGCGAACTGATCCGGGCCGAACTCGGCGTGATCCCCGGCGTGATCGCGCTGTTCGGCACCTTCATGATCATGATCATCCTGCTGGCCGTGCTGGCCTTGATCGTGGTCAAGGCGCTGGCCGACAGCCCATGGGGCACCTTCACCGTCGGTGCGACGATCCCGATCGCCATGCTGATGGGCGTCTATGCCCGCTACATCCGGCCCGGCAAGGTCGGCGAGGTATCGATCGTCGGCTTCCTGTTGCTGATGGCGGCCATCGTCTATGGCGGCCACATCGCCGAGGATCCGTTCTGGCGGCCGCTCTTCACCTTTACCGGCACCCAGCTCACCTGGATGCTGATCGGCTACGGATTCGTCGCCTCGATCCTGCCGGTCTGGCTGCTGCTCGCCCCGCGCGACTACCTCTCGACCTTCCTCAAGATCGGCACCATCGTCGGCCTTGCGCTGGGCATCGCCGTGGTCGCGCCGCACATGCAGATGCCGGCCGTGACGAAGTTCGTCGACGGCACCGGCCCGGTCTGGGCGGGTACGCTGTTCCCGTTCCTGTTCATCACCATCGCCTGCGGCGCGGTCTCGGGCTTCCACGCCCTGATCTCGTCGGGCACGACCCCGAAGCTCATCGACAACGAGAAGGACGCGCGCTTCATCGGCTATGGCGGCATGCTCATGGAGAGCTTCGTCGCGATCATGGCGCTGGTCGCCGCGACCGTAATCGAGCCGGGCATCTACTTCACGATGAACTCCCCCGGCGCCCTGATCGGCACCACCGCGGAGAGCGCGGCAGCGGCCGTGACCAAGCTCGATCCGGCCTTCACGATCACGCCGGAGCAGATTACCCAGACCGCCAAGGACGTCGGCGAGACCACGATCATCTCGCGCGCCGGCGGCGCTCCGACGCTCGCCGTCGGCATGGCGCACATCATCTCCTCCGCCATCGGCGGCAAGGCGATGATGGCCTTCTGGTACCACTTCGCGATCCTGTTCGAGGCCCTGTTCATCCTCACGGCCGTCGATGCGGGCACGCGAGCCGGGCGCTTCATGCTCCAGGATCTGCTCGGACTGATCGCACCTGGCTTCAAGGACACGAGCGCGTGGGCGCCGAGCATCCTGGCGACGGGCCTCTGCGTCGCGGCTTGGGGCTACTTCCTCTACCAGGGCGTGACCGATCCGCTCGGCGGCATCAACACGCTGTGGCCGCTCTTCGGCATCTCCAACCAGATGCTGGCTGCCGTGGCGCTGACGCTCGCCACCGTGGTGATCTTCAAGATGAAGCGCCAGCGCTATGCCCTGGTGACGATCATCCCGACGGTCTGGCTCTGCATCTGCACCCTGACCGCCGGCTGGCAGAAGATCTTCTCGCCCGACCCGAAGATCGGCTTCCTGGCCCAGGCGGAGCGCTTCTCGAACGCCATCGCCGAAGGCAAGGTGCTTGGACCGGCCAAGAACATGGACCAGATGCACCAGATCGTGCTGAACAACCGCATCGACGCGGCTTTGGCAGTCCTGTTCGTCGGCCTCGTCGTGGCCATCGCGGCCTTCGGCATCATGGCCTGCGTCAAGGCCATGCGGACCGATCGCTGGACCGCGCTCGAAGCCGACCCGAAGCTCGCCCCGGCAGAGTGAGAGCAGCATGATGGCGCCGTCGACCGACTACCGGGCCCGCCTCAAGGCGCTCAGTCAGTGCGTGTGCGACGGCGCTCGTCTCATGATCGGCCAGGGCAATTACGGCGCCTACGTCGCTCACGTCGAGAAGACCCATCCGGATCTCGCGCCGATGACCGAGCGGGAGTTCTTCCGAAACCGGGAGAACGCCCGTTTCGGGGTCGGCAACAAGAGCGGTTTCCGCTGCTGCTGAGCCCGCCAGCCGGCCGGTATGGCGCGCGTCCACATTAGGATGCTGCGCCGGACAGCAGTCTCTCTTCGTCGGCTCATCAGTCAATCCTCAAACAAGACGCCGTGAACGGTGCGACACAGCACCGATTTTCGGCGTGCATCCCGCGCAACTCCGTCTAGTTTGACCACCAAACGAGGGGGTATGGGATGAGTGGATCAGCATCGATGCCGGGCGCTGCCCCGTCGAGAATAGATGAGGTTGCTTTCGATCGGGAGACCAAAGGTCTCACCGGGATCGTGGTGAAGGGCGTCCTGCTCTCGCTGGTGACCTTCGGCATCTATCGCTTTTGGTACATCACGAATCTGCGACGTTACTTCTGGAGCCGCACGATCGTCGCCGGCTCTCCCGGAGAATACACGGGCCGCGGCAAGGAACTCTTCCTCGGCTTCCTCGTCGCATTGGCGATCCTGGTGCCGATCTACCTGCTGCTATTTGGCCTCAGCTTCGCCTATCCCCCGCTCGCGAGCGGAGCCGGCCCGATCTCCTTCTTCTTCCTGTTCTTCCTCGGCCAGTACGCGATCTATCGCGGCCGCCGCTATCGCGCCTCGCGCACGCTCTGGCGCGGCATCCGGCTCGGCCAGGACGGCTCCGCCATCACCTATGTCGGCATGGCGCTGGGCTGGTGGCTGCTTACCATCGTCACCCTCGGCATCGCCTTCCCGTGGATGCGCGCCGTGCTGGAGCGCTACCGCATCAACCACACGCTGATCGGCGGCAGCCGGATGGTCTCGACGGCAACCGGAGGCATGGTCGCGAAGCCATGGCTCCTGCTCTATGTCGTCGGCCTCGGCCCGCTCCTCGTCAGCGTCCTGGCCTTCCTGATCGCCAACAAGTTCTCCATTCCGGCGGACATGATGCTTCCCGACCCGCACAAGCCGGGCCAGTTCATCTTCAACCCGATCTATGCCGGTACTCCGCTGGCCACCTACGGAACGGTGGTCGGGGTCGTCTCAGCGATCTTCATCCCGCTCGCCGTGTTGCTGTTCCCGTATTATCGCGCTCGCGAGACCCGCGCCTTCATGAACGCCGCAGCGCTCGGCGCATCTCGTCTGCATTCCACGTTGAAGGCACGCCAGTTCTACTGGCCCTACATCATCTACTTCCTCACGCTGATTGGCTTCATCGTCGTCTTTGCGATCGTCATCGGCGTCGGCACGGCCATCGTCGCGAGCGGTGGCGGCGGCAGCAGCGGGTTCAGCGGCATGCATTGGCTCATCATGCTGCTGATCATCCCGCTCTATCTCGGCATGCTCCTAGCCTTCGCCGTGCTGGCGGTCCGCATCATCACCGTGCGCCTGTGGCGCGCCGTGACGGATTCGACGACGATCCAGAATGTCGAGGCGCTCAACGCAGTCCTCGCCTCCTCGCGCCGCACCGCCAGCGGGCTCAACGAAGGCCTCGCCGACGCGCTCGATGTCGGTGGCGCCATCGAGATCGGGTTCTGACCGGTCACCTCCCGATGAACGTGCACCCCTCGACCATCACGGCGACCGGCACGTTCTTCGATGGGCGCAGCGCCCGGCCGCATCCGGTCACGCTGCGTCTCGGGGATCGGCTTGAAATCGTGGGAGGCGAGATCCGCGAGGATTGGAGCCTCTACGACATCCGCGCCAGCGAGACCGAGCCACCGACCATGCGGCTCACCCTCGCCGGCAGCCCGACGCGGGTGGAATTCACGGACGAGGCCTTGGCGGACGCGATCGGTACGCGCTGCCCCGATCTGCACGTCGACGACGAGGCGCATGGTGGCGTGCTGCGCCTCGTGCTCTGGTCAATCGCGGCCGGTCTCTCGGTTTTGCTCGTCGCGATCTACGGCGTGCCGGCCGCCGCCGGCCTCATTGCGCCGCTGGTGCCCCAAAAGGTGGAGTCGCAGTTCGGCGCCTCGATAGACGGGCAGGTCGTCTCGCTGCTCGGCGATCCGCCGCTCTGCGACGACCCCGCCGGGAAGGCAGTCCTCGACCGGCTGGTCGCCCGCATGATCGAGGGCGCCGGACTGCAGGTTGCCCCAGTCGTGAGCGTGAGGCGCCACAAGATGGCCAACGCGCTGACGCTTCCCGGCGGTCACGTGATCGTTTTGGCCGACCTGATCGAGAAGGCCAACTCGGCCGACGAGTTCGCTGGCGTCCTCGCTCACGAATTCGGGCATGTCGTCCATCGCGATCCAACGAAGGCCGTGATCACGGCCGGCGGCGTGTCGTTCCTGCTGAGCCTGATCCTCGGAGACCTCACCGGATCGACTCTGATCATCGGCGTCGGTCAGGCAGCCATCTCGGCGGGGTATTCCCGCGACGCGGAGCGCGCTGCCGATGCCTATGGCGTCGCGATGATGCTGCGGGCGGGCGGGAACGGCGCCGCGCTCGCCACGATCCTGGAGCACATCGACGAGGATGCCGAGAAGGAGGGCTCGCCGACGGGCTTCCTGCGCAGCCACCCCTACACCAAGGAGCGGGCCGCCACGATCCGGCGTCTCGCCGGTGAGCAGAAGCCGCATGCCCGCATCCTCTCCGACGAGGATTGGCAGGTGCTGAAACGGATCTGCCCGACCAGCAAGCCGAAACCCGGTGATGCAAAACCGAAGGCCTCCGGCGATTGATGCCGGTTCGGCTCGTCAGCAGCTTTGCATGAAGGTCAGGAACGAAAACCTGCACTGGGCCGTTACCCGGTGCAATTTCGTCAGGAGTTCGTGCGATGTTGAAAGGTGGTCTTCTTTGGCTGATCGGGATTCCGCTGCCGGTGATCCTGTTGATCTACTTCTTCACACCCTGGCTGCACTGAGCGCAGCTCCACACGGCGCGGTCCTGTAGAGGCCCGCGCCGTACGAATACGTTGATTTACTCGGCCGCGTCGAGGCGGGGCCGTTCGATCTCGGCTCGCTCGCGCTTGACCAGTTCCGCCGTCAGGAACGCCACCTCCAGCGCCTGCTCCGCGTTCAGGCGCGGGTCGCAATAGGTGTGGTAACGGTCCTGCAGGTCGTCGGCCGTGAGTGCACGGGCACCGCCCGTGCACTCGGTGACGTCCTTGCCGGTCATCTCCAGATGGATGCCGCCAGCGATCGTGCCCTCGGCGCGATGGACGCCGAAGAACGCCTCGATCTCCTGCATCACCCGCTCGAACGGACGCGTCTTGTAACGGCCGGCCGAAATGGTGTTGCCGTGCATCGGGTCGCAGATCCAGCCGACCGTACGACCCTCCCGCTCGACCGCCCGGATCAGGTTCGGCAGGTGATCTCCGACCTTCTCCGCGCCGAAGCGGCAGATCAGCGAGAGACGGCCCGGCTCGTTTTCGGGGTTGAGCTGGTCGATCAGGCCAAGCAGCCCCTCGGCCGTCATCGACGGCCCGCATTTGAGGCCGATCGGATTCTTGATGCCGCGGGCATACTCGATATGCGCGTGGTCCGGCTGGCGGGTGCGGTCGCCGATCCAGAGCATGTGGCCAGAGGTGGCGTACCAGTCGCCGCTCGTGGAATCGACGCGGGTCAGCGCCTCCTCGTAACCGAGCAGCAACGCCTCGTGGCTGGTGAAGAAATCCGTGGTGCGCACCTCCTGGTGCGTCTCCGGATTGATGCCGATCGCCCGCATGAAGTCGAGCGCGTCGGACATCCGGCCGGCCACGTCCGCGTAGCGCGAGGATTGCGGCGAATCCTTCACGAAGCCGAGCATCCAGCGATGCGCGTTCTCGAGATTGGCGTAGCCGCCGGTCGCGAAGGCGCGCAGCAGGTTCAGCGTCGCCGCCGACTGCCGATAGGCCTCGAGCTGGCGGCGCGGATCCGGGATGCGCGCCTCTTCGGTGAAGCCGATGCCGTTGACGATGTCGCCGCGGTAGCTCGGCAGCGCGACGCCATCCATCGTCTCGGTCGGAGAGGAACGCGGCTTGGCGAACTGGCCGGCGATGCGCCCGACCTTCACCACCGGCGAACCGCCGGCGAAGGTCAACACCATCGCCATCTGCAGGAAGACGCGGAAGAAATCGCGGATGTTGTCGGCGGAGTGCTCGTCGAAGCTCTCGGCGCAATCGCCACCCTGGAGCAGGAAGGCGTCACCCGCGGCGACGCGCGCGAGTTGCGCCTTCAGCTTGCGGGCCTCGCCTGCAAAAACCAGCGGCGGAAAGCTCGCGATCTGGGTCTCGACGGCCTGAAGCGCAGAGGCATCCGGATAGGACGGCACCTGCTGGATCGGCAGGTTACGCCAGCTTTTCGGGGTCCAACGCTCGGCCATGACGATACTCCGCACACCTCTTCGTGCATCGGCGCGGAAACGATCCCCGCGCGGAAAGCGGGGCTTATAGAGAGGTTTTCGGAGAGTGGCGAGGCTTATGCCGAGCGCTCAACTGCCGAGCAGCCAAGTCGTTTGGCGCTAGCTCTCTTCGACCTCGATCCCATACTCGGCCAACACCCAGAAGATCGCCTCGAGATCCTCGGCGGTCACGTCGCGCGGGGGGAGCGCCTCTTCGAGGTCGTCGTAGGTCAGGGCCGTGCGGCGCTCGGCGTCGGCCTTTGCGAGCAGGCGGTCGACGGTGCGCCGGATGTCGTCCGGCAGGGCGTCGTGACTCGGCAGCGCATGGCGGGTCACGCTGGTGAGCGCGTCGTGCAGCATGCGGTCGATCACCGCCTGGCGTCGGGCGTGGGCCGCGTCGTTGGGGTCCGTGTGTTTCCGGTCCATCCGTCGAATATGGACAGCGGGCGCCCCGCGTCGAGGGCTGCCCCGTGATCGAGGATAGTCATTTCTCCGGTGGAGACGCCGCCGCCTTCATGATGCGGACTGGGATCGCCTTCGCTGCGGGCGTCTTGGCCTGCTCGTCGTGGTGCCAGAGCGGGATGAGGACGTTCAGCTCAGGGTAGTATCCGGCACAATTCCCCTCGGGGATGTCGTATTTCACAACCCGGAAGTTTTTTACCGCGCGGACCCGGTCGTCCGCGGATTCGGTCACGATGTCGACGCTGGCACCATCCGAGAGATCGAAGCGCGCGATGTCGGCCTCGTTCATGAACACGATCTGCCGCGTGCCTTTCACGCCACGGAAGCGGTCGTGGTAGCCGTAGACCGTGGTGTTGAACTGGTCGTTCGAGCGCAGCGTGATCAGGTCGAGCACCTCAGCGCTGCGGGCCGGCAGATCGGGATCCTCGTCGAGGCCCGCAGGTACCTTGAAATTGGCCTTCCCGGTTTCGGTCTCCCAGCGTCGCTCGCGCGCGGCAAGCGGCTTGTGGTTGCCGCCAGGCTGGAACAGTCGCGCATTGAAATCCTTGAACACCGCCGGATAGGTCGCCTCGATGGCGTCCCGCACCTTGGCGTAATCGCCGACCCAGGCATCCCAATCGACGTTCGGGTTCGGCGCCAGCGTCGCCTTGGCAAGACCGGCGACGATCCAGGGCTCGGATCGCGCCTGATCGCTCACCGGGCTGGCGACGCCGACCGAGCCATGGAAGCACGACGTCGAATCTTCCATCGAGACAGCTTGCCGGCCGCTGGCCTGCTCGTCGATCTCGATGCGGCCTAGACAGGGCAGGATGTAGCTGACTTCGCCGTGCACGAGGTGCGAGCGGTTGAGCTTGGTCGAGATCTGAACGGTCAGCCGCTGCCGGCGCCAGACCGCCTCCATTCGTTCGGTGTCGGGGATCGCCCGGACGAAGTTTCCGCCGAGCGCGACGAAGCCTCGGACTTCGCCGGAAAGGATGCCCTCACAAGCCTCGACCGTGTTCAGACCCTTCTCGCGCGGCGGCTCGAACCCGTATTGCTCCTTCAGCCGATCGAGTGGCACCAGTTCCGGCTTCTCGGAGATGCCGACCGTGCGCTGGCCCTGCACGTTGGAATGACCGCGCACCGGACAGATCCCGGCTCCAGGCTTGCCGATATTGCCCCGCAGCAGCATCAGGTTGACGAGCATCTGCACCGTCTCGGTGCCCTTTCGGTGTTGGGTCAGGCCCATGCCGTAGATGCCGATGACACGCTCCGCATATCCGTAGGCGGAGGCTGCCGCCTCCAGATCGACGCGTTTCAGCCCCGAGCGACGCTCGAGCACCGGCCATTCCTGATCGTCGCAATAGCGCACGAACTCATCGAATCCGTGCGTGTGCTCGGTAATGAAGGCGTGGTCGAGGATGAGAGGCTGGCCCACGGCCTCCGCCTCCCGATCGGTGGCTATGAGCGCCTTGCAGATGCCCGTGATCGCGGCGATGTCGCCGCCGGCCTTCAGCTGGTGATACTGCGTCGAGATCCGCGTGGAGGACTTCGTCACCATCTCCAGCGGCGATTGCGGATTGGTGAAGCGCTCCAGCCCGCGCTCGCGCAACGGGTTGAACGTGATGATCGGCACGCCCCGCCGACGCGCATCCTGGAGCGGATGAAGCATCCGTGGCGCGTTCGAGCCGACGTTCTGGCCGAAGAACAGGATACAGTCGGTGCTCTCGAAGTCCTTCAGCACCGTAGTGCCGACGGGAACGCCGATCGATTGCTTCAGCCCGACCGAGGTGGGCTCGTGGCACATGTTGGAGGAATCCGGCAGGTTGTTGTTGCCGTACATGCGCGCCAGCAGGCCGTACATGTAGGAGGTTTCCAGGGACGCGCGGCCCGAGGCGTAGAACACGACTGATTTCGGTTGGAGCGCGCGCAACTCCCGCCCGATCTCGGCGAAGGCCTCCTGCCAGGACACCGAGAGGTAGCGATCGCTCACCGGGTCGAAGCGCAGGGGATGGGTCAGCCGGCCCTTCTCTTCGAGGTCGTAGTCGCTCCAGCCGAGCAGCTCGGTGACGGTATGGCGCGCGAAGAAGTCCGGCCCGATTCGCTTGCGCGTCTGCTCCCAGGCCGTCGCCTTGGCGCCGTTCTCGCAATACTCGAAGGTCGAGGGCTCCTCCGGCTTCGCCCAGGCGCAGGAGACGCACATGAAGCCGGCCGGCTTGTTCTGCTTCATCAGCAAAGCCGCACCGGAGACAGGAATCTCCTCCCGCGTCAGGATCTCGACGAGCGACTTCGCCGATCCCCAACCGCCGGCCGGATCCTCGTAGGCTTCGATCTTGGTTTGTCCCACGGGATGCCTCCGCACTGATCAGAGGCAACTGCAGGTCAAATCGCGAGTTCCGGTGCCGGTCGTGGCTCTACCAGTGCTCGCCCGGCGCCCTTCCTTCGCGGAACTCGTCGAGCCGCGCGCGGGTGCCGCGGGTGGTGTCCGCCGGCAGAGCGTCCAGCGGGAAGAAGCCGCACTCCGCGATCTCGCGGTCTGGAGCCTTGGCGCGCGCCAGCGTGAAGGCCGGCGCGACGAAGAGCGCGATATGGTCCCGGCCCCACTGACGGGAGTTGAAGAGGAAGCCGTGCAGGCGCAGCGGCACGGCCGGATCGACGATCAGCTCGGCTTCCTCGCGGAATTCGCGGGCCATCGAGGCCGCGGCGGTCTCGCCGGGCTCGATGCCGCCGCCCGGCAGATACCAGCCACGCACGTAAGTGTGCCGCACGAGGCAGACCCGGTTCTCACCGTCGATGGCGATGCCGCGCACGCCGAGCGTCATGCCGCGGGTCAGCATGGCGGCGCCGTGGGCGAGACGTCGCAAGACGGGTAGATCGAGGTTCAGGGCCATGCTGGGCTTCGCGTGACGAGGAAGTCCTCAAGACCAAGGCATCGCTCCATCATTGCGAGCGCAGCGAAGCCATCCAGGGCCAACGCGCCGACGGTGCGGATGCGGCCCTGGATGGCTTCGCTGCGCTCGCAATGATGGAGTCTACGAGACAGCCGGCTCACACCACCTTGAGGTCGATCCTGCCCAGTCCCTCGATCGCGGCGGTCATCGTCTCGCCGCGCGAGACCGCGCCGACACCGGACGGGGTGCCGGTGAAGATCAGGTCGCCGGGGTGCATCTCGAAATAGGTAGAGAGCAGCGCGATCTGCTCGGCCACCGACTGGATCATCTCCGAGAGGTCGCCGCTCTGCCGCTGCTGGCCGTCCACCGACAGGGTGATGGCTCCTTTGGCCGGGTGGCCGATCGCAGAGACAGGATGCAGCGGCCCGATCGGGCCAGAGGCATCGGCGCCCTTGCCCATGTCCCAGGGACGCGACATGCGCTTGGCCTCGTCCTGGAGGTCGCGCCGCGTCATGTCCAGACCGACGGCATAGCCGTAGACATAGGCCAGCGCGTCCGCCTCGGGGATGTCGCGACCGCCATGGGCGAGGGCCGCCACCAGCTCGACCTCGAAATGGTATTTTTCGGTGCGCGGCGGATAGGGGTGCTCGGTGAGCGTGCCGTAGGGGACCGCCTGCAGCGCGTCGGCCGGCTTCAAGAAGAAGAACGGCGCCTCGCGGTCCGGGTCGGCGCCCATCTCGCGCGCATGCGCCCCGTAATTGCGGCCGACACAGTAGACCCGCCGCACGGGAAACGTGTCCTCGCTGCCGACGATCGGCAGGACGATCCGAGGTGGGTTGGGGATGACGGAGAGCATGGTCGCGGCCTTTAACATGGCCGCGCGTCCTTCAAAGGCCGGGGCCTCCTGCTATGTAGAGCGTCTTCGACGGTCGGTCATCATCCCGCACGACATCATGCCTTTTTCCCAGGACACGGCTCACACCCTCATCGCGACGCTGCGCGAGCAGCTCGGCGACCGGCACGTCCTGACGGCGGCCGAGGACATCGCACCGGCCCTGGTGGAGTCGCGGGGCCTCTACCGCGGCACGGCGCTCGCCGTCGTGCGACCGGGCAGTACCGAGGAGGTCGCCGCCACGGTGCGCGCCTGCAGCGAGGCCGGCGTGCCGATCGTCGCGCAGGGCGGCAATACCGGGCTCGTCGGCGGCGGGGTGCCCTATGGCGGCATCGTGCTCTCGCTGGCGCGGCTCGACTGCGTGCGCTCGGTCTCGCCGGGCGATGCGGCGATCACCGTGGAGGCCGGGGTCATCCTCGCCGACGTCCAGGCGGCGGCGGACGAAGTCGGCATGCTGTTTCCTTTGTCTTATGCCTCGGAGGGCTCTGCGCGGATCGGCGGCAGCCTCGCCACGAATGCCGGTGGCACGGCGGTGCTCGCCTACGGCAATGCCCGCGAGCTGGTGCTGGGACTCGAAGTCGTGCTCGCCGACGGCAGGATCTGGAACGGCCTGAAGGCGCTGCGGAAGAACAATGCCGGCTACGACCTCAAGCACCTGTTCATCGGCTCGGAAGGCACGCTCGGCATCATCACGGCGGCGGTGCTGAAGCTGTTTCCGAAGCCACTCTCGCGCAGCGTCGGCTTCGTGGGGCTGCCCTCCTTTCGCGCGGCGGTGGAGCTTTTTCAGCACATGAGCCGAGCGGCCGACCGCGACCTCACCGCGTTCGAGGTGATGCCGCGGTTCGGGCTCGAGATCGTCCTCAAGCATGCGCCCGGCTCGGTCCGGCCGCTCGCGGGCGACCACGCCGTCTATGCCCTCGTCGAGTTGTCCTCGACCAGGCCGAATGCCGACACCGGCGAGGATCTGGAAGGCATGCTCGCGGCCGGGATCGAGAACGGTCTCGTCGAGGACGCGACGATCGGCACGAGCGAGGCGCAGAATGCCGGACTCTGGGCGCTGCGCGAGAATCTCTCCGACGTTCAGAAGGCCGAAGGCGGCTCGATCAAGCACGACGTCTCGGTGCCGTTGTCACGCCTCGCCGACTTCCTCGAACAGGCGACTGCGGCCTGCGAGAGAGAGATGCCGGGCTTGCGCGTGTGTGCCTTCGGCCATGCCGGCGACGGCAACATCCATTTCAACCTGAGCCAGCCCGTCGGCATGGACAAGGCGGCCTACCTCGCCGAATGGGGCCGCTTCAACCGCATCGTCCACGACATCGTCTCGGAGATGGATGGCTCGATCGCGGCCGAGCACGGTATCGGCCTGATCAAGCGCGACGAGCTTGCCCTCTACGGCGATCCCGTCGGGCTCGACCTGATGCGGCGCGTGAAGGCGGCGCTCGATCCGCACGACTTGATGAACCCGGGCAAGATCGTCGCGCTCGGCGACGACGCGCCCGCGGCGCTGCCGGTCTGACAGGATCGACCGGAGACGAGCGGCACGCGCGGTTCGTGCAACAACGCGAGGCCTCAGCGTTTCACCACGCAAATCGCTATTGTGCAGCGCACAAGATCAGCGCATATTTACCCATCGCATTGCGTCAAAGCCAAGCTTTTCAGGCGGCGATGCAGGGCACGTATGTCGGAACGTTCGCTGCCTTCACCGGATTCGGGATCGAGGCGATGGGTGACGCAAGCTTAACGGTTTCAGCACCGCTTTCGGCAACGATGCGGCCTTGCGCCTCTGCTGCGGAGACCCTGCGCGTGCGGATGTCCCGAGCCCCCGAGCCCACAGTGACATCGCGGCCTACGGCTACGCTGCGCCGCAATATCGCCCGTCTGGATAGTCAAGCTGGGCACCGCATTTCGATTCTCCATGCGAATCGAAAACCGATCTGACGAGACGAGAGAAAGGAGCCGTTACGATGCCCACCTCCCAGGCGCGAGTGCCGACCTCCGAAGCGAGCCGCTACCTGGCTCAGCTCTGCCGGCACTGGAGCCACAAGTTTCCCGTCGAGGCGAACAGCGACCATGGCGTCGTGCCCTTCGGTGAGGACCGGGTCTGCACCTTCGAGGCCAGCGCCGACGCCCTGCTGATGAAGGTCGCCACGCCCGATCCCGCCGGCTTGACCCGCCTCGAGAACGTCGTCGCGGACCATCTCCTGCGCTTCGCCTTCCGCGAGAATCTTGGCGACATCACCTGGTCGCGCGCGGCCTGACTTGAACCAAGCCGTCCTCGCCCGATCTTGAGCCGGATCATCGGGTCAGAAGGACGAGACATGACCGTGGCCGTTCGCGGGGCGGAAGCCGCCGCCCTGAGCTTCTCCGAGCGCCTCGACAGGTTGGCCGAGGTCGCCGTCAGGGTCGGGCTCGGGCTGAAGCCCGGGCAGGAGTTGATCCTCACTGCGCCGCTGGAAGCGGTGGCGCTCGCCCGCGCGATCACCGAGCAGGCCTACAAGGCCGGCGCCTCACTGGTCACCACGCTCTACAGCGACGATGCCGCGACCCTCGCGCGATTCGGGCATGCCCGCGGCGAGGCCTTCGATACCGCTGCCGGCTGGCTCTTCAACGGCATGGCCGATGCCTATCGCAACGGCGCTGCGCGCCTCGCCATCTCCGGCGACGACCCCTCCCTGCTGACCGGCCAGGATCCCGACAAGGTCTCGCGGGCGAACCGCGCCCGCTCGAAGGCCTATTTGCCGGCCCTGGAGCTCATCGCCGGCTTCTCCACGAACTGGACCATCGTCTCCGCGGCCACGACCCCGTGGGCGCGTACCGTGTTCCCGGATCTGCCGGAGGACGAGGCGCTCGCCCGCCTATGGGACGCGATCTTCGCCGCCTCGCGCGTTGACGGGCTCGATCCCGTCGCGGATTGGCAGGCACATAACGCTGCGCTTCGCCACCGCACCGATTGGCTGAATGGCCACCGCTTTGCGGCCCTGCACTTCCGGGGCCCGGGCACCGACCTGACCGTCGGCCTCGCCGACGATCACGAATGGTGCGGCGGAGCTACGACGGCCAAGAACGGCATCGTCTGCAACGCCAACATCCCGACCGAAGAGGTCTTCACCACGCCGCACAAGGCGCGGGTCGAGGGGCATGTGACGAGCACCAAGCCGCTTTCCTACCAGGGCACGTTGATCGACGGCATCCGCGTGACCTTCAAGGAGGGGCGCATCGTCGAATCGAGCGCGCGCACCGGCAACGATGTGCTCGCGCGCGTGCTGGAGACCGACGAGGGCGCGGCGCGCCTCGGCGAGGTGGCGCTGGTGCCGGCCTCCTCCGCGATCTCGGCTTCGGGCCTGCTCTTCTACAACACGCTCTACGACGAGAACGCCGCGAGCCACATCGCGCTGGGCCAAGCCTATTCGAAGTGCTTCCTCAACGGCGGCGAGGGGCTGAGCGAAGAGGATCTCGCCTCGCGCGGCGCCAACCGCAGCCTGATCCATATCGACTGGATGATCGGCTCTGCCGAGATCGACGTGGACGGCATTGCCCCGGACGGCCGTGCCGTCCCGGTCATGCGTAAGGGCGAATGGATCAGCTGACGGGTTCGGCGGGGACAGGAGCCGGCTGAGCCACGGTCTTCGGCTTCGGCAGCATGTTCGGGCGCCAGCGCCGATGCATCCAGAGCCACTGGCCGGGATTCTCGCGCACCCAGCCCTCTACGACGCTAGTCATCGCCTGCATGGCGCCCTGGACGTCGATCTGCCCGGAAGCGTCGCGCGGCAGGTCGAGAGCCGGCGTCAGCTCCAGCATGAAGCGGCCGCCGGGTCTGCGCACCACGCGCGCGCCGTGGACCGGGCACTCGTGATGGCGCACGAGCTTGCCGAGCAGCGGGTTCGCCAGCACGGGACGGCCGAAGAACTCCACCACGACGCCACGGGTGAAGTGCTGATCGATGAGCTGACCGAGATGACCGCCCCGCTCGATCACGCCCTGCATGGCGAACACGGCGCCGGGCTGCGAAGCGGCTAGGCCACCCATCGTCTTGCGGCGCACCTCGGCGACGAGCTGCGCCGCGGCCGGATTGTTTGGCGGCCGGAATACCGCGGTGGTTTCGAGCCCGAACTTTTCTGCGCAGATCGCGGGCAGTTCCCAATTGGCCAAATGGGCCGAGAACAACAAACCCGGCTTGCCGTCGTCGCGCACCGCCAGGAACTGCTCGATCCCGTGCACCGAGACGCGTTTCTCCGATCCCTCGGGATCGAAGTCGAACAGCGTGTCGAGATGCGCGTATTCGGCGCCGGTGCGGCCGAGATTGTCCCAGGCCTCGCGGGCGATGCGCTGGACGCCGGCCTCGTCGAGATCGGGAAAAGCCGCGCGGATGTTCGCCACCGCGATCTTGTGCGAGGGCAGCCACGGGCCGACGGTGCGTGCGAGCCAGCCACCCGTATCGCTGGCCCGGTCGGCACCAAGTGCCCGTGCGAGCAGGAACAGCCCCCGGATCAGAGGGATGGTCGCGAGCCCGGCCATGCGGGGAAGATGGCGCTGCAGGATCAGCGCAAGACGCAACACGGGCGGCTCATGGGCTGGCGAAGGGCGGGAATTCGGTCAGGCCGTATACCCGAAGCGCCCGCCCAAGCAACGTTTCAAAGTGTAACGAGAATTTTCCCGAACACCTTTCGTGATTCCAACCGTTCGAGCCCCTGAGCAAAGTCTGCGAGCGGCAGCACCGTATCGACGACCGGGCTCATCCCGTCCGCCATCTTGTCGAGCGCTTGGCGGATATTCTCGATGCGGCAGCCGAACGAGCCGGTGATGCGATATTGCTGCTGGAACAGCTGCATCAGGTTCATCGTCGTCGAGGGGCCGGAGGTCGAGCCGCAGGTCACGAGCCGCCCTCCCCGCTTCAGGCAGAGCAGCGAGCCGTTCCAGGTATCGGCGCCGACATGCTCGAACACGACGTCGACGCCCTTGCGCTTGGTCAGGCGCCGGACCTCGCCCTCGAAGCGTTCTTCGCGGTAGTTCACCACGAAATCGGCGCCCAGCGCCTTGGCCTTCTCGCCCTTCTCGTCGTCTCCGACCGTCGTGTAGACGGTGCAGCCGATGGCCTTGGCCATCTTGATCGCCGTGGTGCCGATGCCGGAGCCGCCGGCATGGACGAGGATGCTCTCGCCGGGTTCGAGCCGGGCATTGTCGAACAGCATGTGCTGGACGGTGCCGAAGGCGATGCCGGCGCAGGCCGCCTGAACGTGATCGACGCCGGCCGGCACCTTCACGCAGAGCCGCGCCGGAATGTTGATCAGCTCGCGCGAAAATCCGTCGATGTGGAAGCCGTAGACGCCGCCGACATCCTCGCAGAGGTTGTCGCGGCCCACCTGGCAGGCCTTGCACTTGCCGCACGTGAGCGCGCCGTAAAGCGCGACCGGATCACCGACCTTGAGGCCCTCGACGCCCTCGCCGAGCGCAGCGACCTCACCGGCCCCTTCGGCACCGACGGTGAGCGGGAGCTTGCGCTTGGCGAACGCCATGCCGCGAAAGCCCCAGACGTCGATGAAGTTCAGGCCCACTGCACGCACGCGCACCTGGACCTCGCCGGGGGCCGGCGGTGGGGGTGTATCGATCTCGATGAGGCGCAGATCGCGGTCGCCGAAGAGCTGCAGGGCTTTCATGACGGCTCCTTGGCACGTCTGCCAGGACAGATCGAGACCCAGCGCTTTCAGATCAATCCGGCGACAGATACCGCCGCCGTGCCCAGCCCACCGCGGGGCCGAACTTCACTCGGCACCACGTGTTGCCGCTCGGCGTCTCGTTCGTGCAGCCGAAGCCGAGCAGCCTGCGGCCGACGGGAATGGTCTCGACGGGCGCGGCATCCGCATCCGGCGCCTCGCGGATCGTCAGGGAGTCGCCCCTCGGAAGGCCTGAGACCCGGAACGGTTCCGGCTCGGCCAAAGCAGCCACTGTCCCCAGGACCAGCAAGCCGGCGGAGAGAGCGAGGACGCGCTGCATCGAAAGGGGCCCGCCGTCAGTTGCGATGGACGCCCATCATCGCGGTGAGGCCGCCATCGACGGGCAGGACCGCGCCGGTGATGTAGGCGGCCGGCTCGCTCATCAGGAAGGCGGCGAGCGCGGCCACTTCCTCGGGCGCGGCGAAGCGCCCGGCCGGGATCTGGCCCTCCATCTTGTCG
This sequence comes from Methylobacterium brachythecii, assembly GCF_014196345.1. Lineage (GTDB taxonomy): Bacteria > Pseudomonadota > Alphaproteobacteria > Rhizobiales > Beijerinckiaceae > Methylobacterium > Methylobacterium brachythecii. The sequence goes on from NZ_JACIDN010000002.1 coordinate 506,709, forward strand.
CGGTAGGCCGCGTAGGAGGCCATCATGCCGGTGTCGATGAAGCCGGGAGCGAGCACGTTGACAGTCACGCCGCGTTTGGCCGACTCGACGGCGAGCGTCCGGCAATAGGCGATCAGAGCGCCCTTCGTCGCGGCATAGGCCGCGTTCCCCGTATTGCCGCGCAGGGCCGCGACGGAGCCCACCGCCACGATGCGGCCCGAGCGGGCCCGGATCATGCCGCGCACCAGCACCTTGGCGATGCGCGTCAGCGACCAGAAATTCACCTGCATAGCGGCCTCCGACCGGTCCCGGTCGAGCATCACTGCCAGGGCATCGGCGGATTGGCCGGCATTGTGGACATAGCCGTAGAAGGCGGTGTCCTCGATCGTCTCGCAGAAGGCCTCGACCGCGTCGCGATCGGCGAGATCGAGCCGGTGCGGCTCGAAGACGGCGCCGGGATGGGCTGCGCCGAGCTCGACGGCGAGCGCCTCGGCCTCGTCCGGCTTGGAGCGGTAGGTGAAGCTGACCGAATAGCCCGCGGTGGCGAGCACCCGCACCACCGCGGTGCCGAGGCCGCCTGCACCTCCGACGACGAGGATGCGCTTGGGTTCGCTCATGCCGGCTCGTCCGCGAGCACGAGACAGGTGTTCTGGCCGCCGAAGCCGAAGGAGTTCGACAGCACTCGGGAGACCCGCACATCACGCGCCGTCGTGACCACGTCGAGGGTCAGGGAAGGGTCAGGCACGACGTGGTTGATGGTCGGCGGAATGCGGCCGTGCTGGATGGTCAGCATCGAGACGACCGCCTCGATGGCGCCGGCCGCCGTCAGCGTATGGCCGATCATCGACTTGTTGGACGAGATCGGTAGCGAGGCGATGCGCTCGCCGAACACCGCCGTGCAGCCCATCGCCTCCATCTTGTCGTTCTCCGGCGTCGAGGTGCCGTGCGCGTTGATGGTGTCGATGGCCTCGGGCGCGGTATCGGCATCCTCGAGGGCGGCCCGGATCGCGGCGATGATCGGCTCGCCGTTGGGGCTGGAGCGGGTGCGGTGGAAGCCATCGCCCTTCTCGCCGCAGCCGAGCACGTAGCCGAGGATCTTGGCGCCGCGCGCCTTGGCGGCCTCGGCATCCTCCAGCACGAGGGCGGCGGCGCCCTCGCCCATGACGAATCCGTCGCGGTTCTTCGAGAAGGGTTTCGAGGCCGTTTCGGGGTTCTCGTTCTGCGTCGAGAGGGCCGAGAGCAGCGAGAACCGGATCAGCGATTCCGGGTTCACCGAACCGTCGGTGCCGATGCAGAGCGCGGCTTTCATCTCGCCGCGGCGGATCGCCTCGACGCCGAGCTGGATCGCGGTGGCGCCCGAGGAACAGGCGGTGGAGAGCGAGATCGGCGACCCCTTGGTGCCGAAGCGGTCCGAGATGCGGTCGGCCACGGTGCCGAATATGAAGAGATCATGCCAGGCATCGAAGCGCCGGCCGGCCGCAGCCTTGAGCAGGCTGCGATAGGTGATGTCCTCGTTGTCGCCCGAGGCCTCGGCCAGCGCCTGGCGTTGCGGCCATTCGAGTTCCACGGGCGGCACGGCGATGAACAGGGCGCCCGGGAAATCGTCGCCGATGCCGGACTGGGTCACGGCTTCCTCGGCGGCCACCTCGGCGAAGCGCTCGGAGAGCAGCGGCGCGCAGAGCGGATCGGTCTCGAAGGCGTCGACTGTGCCGGCGATCGAAGTGCGCAGGCCATCGGTGGGGAAGCGCGAGATCGTGCGGATGCCGGAGCGGCCCTCGGTCAGGGCCTGCCAAGTTTCGGCGGCGCCGCAGCCGAGGGAGCTGACGATCCCGAGCCCCGTCACCGCAACGAGCGGGCGGCCCTTGGCGTCACGGGTGGAGGATGCACTCATGAGACCGCCTTAGCGCAAGTTTTCCCGGTGTGCACGATCAGGCGGCGACGACCCGGATGACGCCCTCGCCGCTGCGATGGCCGACGGAGGTAATCGCCACCTCGCGCGCCTTGCCGGCCGCGCAGAGCGCCGCTGCGATCGCCGTGCCGAAGGAGGCCACAGCCTCGATCGGATGGCCGATCACGTCGCCGGTGGCGCGGATGCGTGCGCCGGGCAAAGCCGCCTTGAGGCCCTGCGCCTCCTCCTCGGCGAGGCTGGCGACGCCGGTGGCGCCGGACAGGATCACGTCGGGAAGCGCCACGCCCGCCTCGCGCAGCAGGCGCGGCAGGGCCTCGGCGACCGAGCCGGGCTTCCGGCGGACGCGGTCATTGGCGATCGCATCGATGACGGCGAAGGGCTTGGCGCCGCGCTCGGCCGCGCGCTCGGCGGTCTCCAGCAGCAGGAAGGCCGCGCCGCTGCCCAGGATGAAGCCGCCATTACCCTCACCGCCGCGCGAGAAGACGGGGCGATAGTCGGGCTTGTGAAGGAAGCCGCCCATCTCGTGGACGAGCAGAACGTCGGCCCGCTCGGCATTGTAGGAGCCGCCGACCAGCATGGCGTCGTCCTGGCCGGAGGCGATGCGGGCATGGGCGATGCGCAGCGCGTCGACGCCGGCCGATTCCTCGCCCATGAATGTGCGCGAGGCGCCGGTCACGCCGTGGACGATGGCGATGTTGCCGGCGAGCAGGTTCGAGAGCTGGGCCAGAAATAGCGTCGGCCGCAGGTCGTTCTGCAGGTGCTCGTTGAGATAGGCGCCGGGATTTTCCGCATCGCGCAGGCCGGTGAGGATCGCGCCGTCGACGGCATAGTCGCGCTCGCCACCGCCGGAGGCGACGATGAGATGCAGAGCCGCTTTTCGGGCTACATCGTGTTTGAGGCCCGCGGAATCGAGGGCGAGGCCGGCGGCGTAGACGCCGAGGCGCTGCCAGCCCTCCATCTGCCGCTGGTCCGATTTCTTCGGGATCTGCGTGTCGAGCGCCACCGGCGCGACCGGATGCACCGGATAGGGCGCGTAGGTCTCGGAATCGGTGCGCGGCGCTTCACCCGCCTCATAGGCGGCGAGATGGGCTTCGACGCCCTCACCCGCGCAGGAGACGAGACCGATACCGGTGATGACGACCTTGCGTCCGCTCACGCTGCCGCTCCGTCGATGTCTAGCAGCCCGATCTTCTTCGCTCGCTCAAGCATCGGCGCGTCCAGTCCCTCCGGAAACGGCATGGTGCGGAAGCGAAGCTCCGCGTCGCAGAGCGCCTTGCCCTCGTGGCGGATCGAGGCCTTGGTCACGGCATAGCCGGAACCGTCATGCTCCAGGCTCGCGGTGATCGCGAGCTGGGCACCGGGGCCGACGAAGGAGCGGAAGCGCGCCTTGTCCACCGCCATCAGGAATGGCATCTGCGCGAAGTCGAGATGTGCGAGAACGAGATAGCCGGAGGCCTGCGCCATGGTCTCGGTGAGCAGCACGCCCGGCACTAGGGGGTGACCCGGAAAATGGCCCTCGAAGACCGGGCTCGCCTCGGGAACGAGCGCGAGGCACTCGATCTGGCCGGCAGCGCGGTCGAGCCGCACCACCTGGTCGATCATCTCGAAATATTCGAGCCGCATGGGTCCTTGCCCCGGGCTATCAGGCTTTGGCGGCCTTCTCGGCGACGAGCGCGTCGATGCGTGCGCAGAGGTTCTTCAGCACGAAGTACTCCTCGGCCGGGACCTTGCCCTCGTTGACTTCCTGGGTCCAGCGCTCGAGCGGCAGCTTGATGCCGAAGGCCTTGTCGACCGCGAAGGCGATGTCGAGGAAGGCCAGCGAGTCGATGCCGAGATCGTCGATCGCGTGGCTCTCCGGCGTGATCTTCTCGCGCGGGATGTCGGCGGTGTCGGCGATGATGTCCGCGACGCGGTCAAAGGTAGCGGTGTCGGTGGACATGCGTGGCTCGCCGCTTTCTCGTGTCTCGACCGGTCGATCCGGGGGAATCCCGCCGGTCTCGGTGACCTTGGCGCGGAACGCGACCCCTTACACGAAGCCAGGGAGCACGGGCAACCTTGCCGCCCACCCTCGGTGGGACCCAGACGGACTGCACGAGATCGCGCACACGTTTCGTGTCGCCCACTTATTCCTCACGGCCTTCTCTGCAACTAGATGCATCGAGCGATGGGATGAGCGGCGGAGCAGCAGCACATGCAGGCGGGCGAAGAGTCTCGGGCACGGCCGTTCACGGCACCGGCAGATGACCGGGGACAGGCCATCGCCCGCGTGGCGCTCGCCGCCGCTCTGCTGGGCCTCGGCCTCTACGTCCTGTCGGATTTCCTGCGCGCGCTGGTCTGGGCCGTCGTGCTCGCCATCGCGCTGTGGCCACTCTACGCGAAGGCGGAACGGCGATTTCCGCCCGGCAGGCACAACATCCTCTGGCCGAGCCTGTTCACCGCCGTGGTGGCGCTCGCCTTCCTGATCCCGGTCGTGCTGCTCGCGGTCGAAGCCGTGCACGAGGCCCACGACCTCCTCGACTACGCCAAGAATGCGGAGCAATTCGGCATCCCGGTTCCGGCCATCGTCGAGCGGCTGCCCTTCGGCGCCCAGCAGGTCACCGACTGGTGGAACACGAACCTCGCCCATGCCGGCTGGGCGAAGGAGATGCTGGGCCACGTCAACACCGCCTCCAACCGCGATCTGACCAAGACCGTCGGCGCCAACGTCGTGCATCGGGTCGTGCTGTTCGGCTTCGCGCTGCTGACCCTGTTCTTCCTGTTCAAGGACGGTCGAACCGTGGTCGCGCAGTGCCTCACGGCGAGCCACCGCCTGTTCGGTCCGCGCGGCGAGCGGGTGGCGCGGCAGATGGTGGCCTCCGTCCATGGCACCGTCGACGGCCTCGTCCTCGTCGGCATCGGCGAGGGCATCCTACTCGGCATCGTCTATTGGTTTGCGGGCGTGCCCCACCCGATCCTGTTCGGTGCGATGACGGCGGTGGCCGCGATGATCCCATTCGGCGCCCCGGTCGCCTTCGGCCTCGCCGCGCTCCTGCTCGCGGGCAATGGCGGCGTGGTACCGGCGATCATCGTCGTCGCCTCGGGTTTCGTCGTCACCTTCGTGGCCGACCATTTCGTGCGTCCCGCCCTGATCGGGGGGACCACGCGACTGCCCTTCGTCTGGGTGCTGCTCGGCATCCTCGGCGGCGTCGAGACGTTTGGGCTCCTCGGCTTGTTCGTAGGGCCTGCAGTAATGGCAGCGCTGATCCTGCTGTGGCGGGAGTTCACTCAAGACGCGCCGGCCTAAGGGCGCCCTCAATCATACCATCGCAGGAACGGCACCCGATGAAATCGATTACACTGTCTCTCGCCATGCTGGCATCCGCCTCTGCCGCAGGGGCGCAGACCGCGGCTCCGATCGGATCGCCCGGCGACGTGCCCGTCCTCACGACCACGGCGACCGGCGTGCAGGTCTACGAGTGCAAGGCTTCGTCGGCCGGCGCACTCGAATGGACCTTCAAGGAGCCGCGCGCCGACCTATTCGTGGGCAAGGAAAAAGTGATCCGGCACTTCGCGGGGCCGTCCTGGGAGTATTCCGACGGCAGCCGGATCGTCGGCAAGGTCGCCGCCAAGCAGAACGCGCCGGGATCGGACGACATCCCCTGGCTTCGCCTCTCCGTCGCCTCCCGATCCGGCAGTGGCACATTGAGCGATGTCACGGCCGTGCAGCGCATCGACACGCATGGCGGCGTCAAATCGGGCGGGTGCGATCAGGCGGGAGCGGTGTCGGAGGTGCCGTACACGGCCACCTATACCTTCCTGCGCGAGGCAAAATAGGTGGATCCCAGTCACCGATCTCGGGTCGCGTCGTCGGGTACAGCGGTCCGACGCCACGCTCCAGCTAAAGTCGGTGGATGAGACTGGGCGGCCGTTGCACCCTGCCCCGCAGCAGTTCCACACTCACGGGTTCGGACGAGCGGCCCGGCAACCCCGGAGTTGCGTGGGCCGTTGATCGGACGACGCCGGCTCTTGCCGGCGCGAGGAGCCCGTCATGGCGACGCTAAAGGAATTCGAGGAAGCCTTGCGCGAGCAGGGCATGCACATGGCGCTGGCCCTGCTGCAGCGGCTGCGCGAGCGCGACCGCGCAACGCGCAGCGTTCGCCCGGCACGGCGCCTCACCGGGCAGAAGATGACTCCGGAACTCGCCCGCTCGATCCTCGAACTCCACGCCTCCACCGGCATGACCCAGCAGGAGATCGCCTTCAAGGTCGGGGTGAACCAGGGCCGGGTCAACGAGGTGATCAAGCACGGCAAGTGGCTGACCGAAGACCCTCAGGCGCCCGAGGCCATCGCCCGCGACAAGGCCAAGGCGCGGATGCTGTCCGAGCCGAAGGCACGACCGCGGCGGCCGAAAGCCGAGGCGCGGGAGCGGCCGGTGCGAGCCAAGAAGCCGGCGCCGCAAGGGGAATTGCTGCTCGGAGATCCCTGATCGATCAGGCCGGCTCGAGGCACTTCGCGATCTTACCGAGCAGCCTCGGCATGTCGACGGGCTTGGTGTCGAAGTCGTTGCAGCCGACCTCGATGCTCCGGGCACGGTCGCTCGACAGGGCGTGCGCCGTCAGCGCGATGATCGGCACATGCGCACTGCGTCCGTCTGCACGGATCGCGGTGGTGGCCTCCCATCCGTCCATGTCGCCGAGCGCCACGTCCATCAGGATCACGTCGGGCGCCTCGGACACCGCCATGGCGACGCCCTTCGGGCCGTCCTCGGCGATGACCGTCGTGAAGCCCTGGCGCGTGAGGCGCCGGGACAGCATGTCGCTGTTCATCGGGTTGTCTTCGACGATCAGGATCTTCGACATCGCGTCCGATCTCCCTTCGTGTGACCAGCGTCAGGCCGCCAGGGCCTGCGGATAGTCGGCATCCGGTGCCGGTAGATCCGGCGCCGAGGAAGGCTGCGGCATCGCCGCGGCCGGGGGCGCAACCGGCAGGGTCACGGTGAAGCGGCTGCCGCGGCCGAGCTCGGTCTCGACAGCGATGTCGCCCTGCATCAGGCGGCAGAGCTTGCGCGCCAGCGCCAGTCCGAGCCCGGTGCCGCCATATTTCGTCGCCGTCTGCTCGTCGCTGTCGGCGAACTGCTCGAACAGGTGGGGGACATGCTCGGCCGCGATGCCGATGCCGGTATCCTGGACGCCGATCCGGAAAACCTCTCCGCCGGGAGCCACCGCGCGCGCCCCCGTCACCGTGATGGCGCCGTTCTCCGTGTACTTGATCGCGTTGTGCAGGACCTGGGACAGGGCGTTCTCGATCTTCATGCGGTCGCCGGTGATGATGCCGATCTCCGGATCGAGGGCGACCGTGAGCGTGTTGCCGCGCTCCGCCGCGCTGGCGCGCAGGCCATTCACGAGGCCCTCGACGATCTCCGCGACCGAAAGGCTCTCGTTGAACACCTCCATCCGGCCGGAATCGATCTTCGCGAGTTCGAGGATTTGGTTCACGAGCTTGAGCAGGTGCTGGCCGGCGCTCTGGATGCGCTGCAGGTCTACGAAATCCTCGTCCTCCTGCTCGCCTTCGGCTTCCTCGATCAGCATCTGGCTGTAGCCGATGATGGCGTTGAGCGGGGTGCGCAGTTCGTGGCTCATCTTGGCGACGAACTCGACCTTGGCGACGCTGGCGCGCTCGGACTGGAGCGCGGCCTGCTTCAGCGCGGACGCCGTCGCCCGGTGGCTGCGCATCACGGATTCGAGCTCGGCCTGCGAGGCGAGCGCCTTGGCGTAATAGAGCGCCATCATCGTCACGTAGAGGGCGATCGCCGCCGTCGAGAGCAGGCCGAGGCGCTGCATCGCGATCGTGGAGATGCCGTGCGCCGGCGCGTCGAACAGATGATAGACTGCGTAGAACCCAAGCGCGTTGACGCCGAGCAGCACGAGGATGGCGAGCCGCATCGCCCGTGAATCCCCGACATAGAAGAAGGCCAGCAGCGGGATGGTGATCATCCAGGTCAGGAACGGTGAGGTCGCCCCGCCGTAGAAGTAGGTCACCCACAAGACGCTGAAGGTCAGGTTCTGGATCGAGATCAGTGCCAGCAACTCGAGGCGCCCGAACCAGCGCAGCAGGAACGGAAACACCCAGAACCCGCCGATCCCGAGAAGAAGTACGCCGATCTCGAAGCCAGGATCCGGTTCCGCGAGAAAGAGCACCAATGCGACGCCGTTCCCGAGGAACGGCCCGAGGATGTGGCTCAAGAGAAAGAGCCGGGCCTGCTTCCGCTTGGACTTGTCGTCGACCATGCTCGGATGAAGAAACCAGTCGACGAACCGGTCGAACCTCTCGAGCTTCAAGTTCCGGAACATGGGCTGCTTTCCGAACTCTCGCTCATCCCGTCGCAAGACGCCGACCGGAGCGAGACATGATCTGCAAAGCTACAACGACCGAATGCGCGGCAGCAGATCAAGATATGCCACGGACAAAGCCATGCAACGTTTAATGGAAATTTGATTTCTTGAGTATGTTTTACAGGAAATTAACACCATGAAATTCTTTGGCCAGAGCGCCCATATACATAAAATTAATGTTTGAAATCATACGTTCTTCTGCCTAGGAGCCGAGCCGCGTTGATGCGACCATCCGTCCAGCACATCGTCGACTGGTTCATTCCCCAGTCCGCGCATCTCGAGCGTTCGGACCTCTCGGTCGCGCGCAACTTCGTGCTGACGCACATCTTCGGGCCGTTGATGTCCCAGTCGATGTGCGTGTTCCTGTATCGCACCGACCCGAATCCCGGCTTTGCCTGCTTCACGGTCATCGCGTGCGTGTGCCTGTTCTGGACGCTGCCGTTCGTCCTGAAGTTCACGCAGAACATCAAGCTCGCCGCGATCCTGTCGGTGGAGCTCCTCGCCTTCACCGCCCTGTTCGGGACCTATTTCTACGGCGGTGCCAGCTCGCCCTGCCTGCCCTGGCTGATCATCGCGCTTCTGCTCGGCTTCTTCTACTTCTCCGAGCAGCCGATGCTGATCGTCGCGCTGTTCGCGGTGAACGTCACGGTCTTCTTCATCGCCTATATCTGCACTGACTTCCCCGAGATCGTCTCGGCGAGCGAGTTGTCGGTCGTGACCTGGATCTCGATCGTGTCCGCGACGCTCTACATGTCCTGGATGGCGATCTACTACTCGCACGTCATGTCGATGCGATCGCAGATCGAGAAGGAAACCGAGCGCTATCTCGCCGCCAACGAGCAGCTCCAGGTCGTCAAGGAACTGGCCGACGCCGCCAACCGGGCCAAGTCGGTCTTCCTGGCCAAGATGAGCCACGAGCTGCGCACGCCGCTCAATGCGGTGATCGGCTACAGCGAGCTGATCCTGGAGAACATTCCGCCCGGCACCGACGAGACCAAGCAGAAGGACGTGCGCAGCATCAACGCCGCCGGCCGTCACCTGCTCTCGCTGGTGGTCGACGTGCTCGACCTCTCGAAGATCGAGGCCGAGACGATCGAGCTCAACGTCGAGACCTTCGATCTCGCCTATCTGCTGGACCAGGTCGTCGCCACGGTGAAGCCGCTCGCCGAGGCCAACGGCAACAGCCTGATCGTGCAGCATCTGACGCCGCTCGGCTCGATGCAGACCGACCAGACCAAGCTGCGCCAGATCCTGGTCAACCTGCTCAGCAACGCCTCCAAATTCACCAAGAATGGCAACGTGACGCTCTCCGTCAGGATGGACCGGAAATCCACCGGCACCTGGCTCGACGTGCGGGTGCGCGATACCGGCATCGGCATCTCCCAGGCCGACATCGCGCGCCTGTTCGAGAACTTCCGGCAGGTCTCGGCCGCCACGGCGCACCAATACGGCGGCACCGGCCTCGGCCTGGCGCTGAGCCAGAAGCTCTGCACGCTCATGGGCGGCAGCATCGGCGTGACCAGCGAACCCGGACGAGGCTCGGTGTTCAGCTTCTGCATCCCGGCCGAGGTCTCGGAGGCCGCTGCCGAAGCGAGCGCTCCGCCGGACCACTCTCCTCTCGTGGCGCCTTCGACGGCCGCCTTGAAACCCGCCCTTGGGGTATCGTTCTGATGAACTTTCGCGACAATCTTGCGGTCGAGCAATTCGGCCCGGTGGACGTGGCGGCCGACGTCGAGGTGCAGCGTGCGCCCCGGCTCCTCATCGTCGACGACATCGCCGACAATCGGACGATCCTGCTGCGGCGCTTCGCCCGGCGCGGGTTCGCGGTCGCAGAGGCCGATGGCGGTGCGCGCGCGCTGCAGATGATCGAGCAGGAGAGCTACGACGTCATTCTGCTCGACGTGATGATGCCCGAGATCGACGGCATCGAGGTTCTGAAGACGATCCGGTCCAAATACACGCCGCTGCAGCTGCCCGTCATCATGGTGACGGCCAAGGCCGAGTCCGAGAACGTCGTCGAGGCGCTGAACCTCGAGGCGAACGACTACGTCACCAAGCCCGTCGACTTCGAAGTCGCCCTGGCACGGGTCAACGCCCAGGTCGACCGCAAGCGCGCCGAGGAGAAGGTCGCCTCGGCGGCTCACGCGCTGCGGCAGGTCAACGACCAGCTCGAACTGCGCGTCGAGGAGCGCACCCGTGAGCTCGTCGAGATCAACCAGCAGCTCCAGGGCGAGATCGTCCAGCGCCAGCAATCCGAGGCGCGCTCGCGCTTCCTCGCCTTCCACGATCCGCTGACCGGTCTTCCGAACCGCCGGCAGTTCCGCGAGGAACTGGTGAGTGGCCTCGCCGCCGCCGCGAACGATCCCGGGCAGAGCGTGGCGATCCTGTTCATCGATCTCGACGGCTTCAAAGGCGTCAACGACACCCTCGGCCACTCGATGGGCGACATGCTGCTCCAGGCCGTCGGCGAGGAATTCCGCGGCGCCATGCGGCGCTCCGACCGGATCGCCCGACTCGGCGGCGACGAGTTTGCCGTCCTCCAAGTCGGCAACCGGCAGCCGGAGGATGCCATCACCCTGGCGAACCGGCTGATCGAGATCGCGAGCCGCGAGCGCCACATCCAGGGTCATCTCACCATGATCGGTGCCAGCATCGGCATCGTCATCGGCGCAGGCCCGGGCGACGACCCGGAAGAGCTGCTGAAATCCGCCGATCTCGCGATGTATCGCGCCAAGGTCGAGGGCCGCGGCACCTTCCGCATCTTCGACCCGGCCATGGATGCCCATGTCCAGGCACGCCGCGCGCTGGAACTCGACCTGCGCAACGCCCAGGCGCTCGGTCAGTTCGAGGTGTTCTACCAGCCGCAGATCTCGCTCAGCACCCGCAAGGTCACTGGCTTCGAGGCCCTGCTGCGCTGGCGCCATCCGACCCGCGGCATGGTCTCGCCGGCCGAATTCATTCCGCTCTCGGAAGAGATCGGCCTAATCGTGCCCATCGGCGACTGGGTGATGCGTCAGGCCTGCCAAGAAGCGGCCGGCTGGCCCGGTACCCTGACCATCGCCGTCAACGTGTCGTCCGTCCAGTTCCTGCGCGGCAGCCTCGTCCCCTCAGTGGTCAGCGCGCTGGCGAGTTCCGGGCTGCCGGCGGAACGGCTGGAGATCGAGATCACGGAATCGGTGCTGCTGCAGAAGACCGACAAGAACATCGACACGTTGAACCAACTGCGCGCGCTCGGCGTGCGGATCTCGATGGACGATTTCGGGACCGGTTATTCGAGCCTCAGCTACCTGCGCATGTTCCAGTTCGACAAACTGAAGATCGACAGGTCCTTCGTAGAGGACGTCACCAGCAGCCGCGACTGCAGCGCCATCGTCAGCGCGATCCTCGGGCTCGGCACCAGCTTCGGCATCCCCACCATCGCCGAGGGCGTCGAGACCGAGGAGCAGCTTTCGCACCTCACCGGCGAGGGCTGCACCGAGGTGCAGGGCCGGTTCTTCAGCATGCCGATCGACGCGCAGGAGGTCCGCAAGATCATCGAGCGGATCGGCGTGTGACGATCCTCATGATTCACAGGGTGTGGCCATGCCCGTCTCGCATCGGCGCCCATGTGATTTTTGCACAATGAATACGCTTTAAGAAAATACCAGACCGATCTATCCTGTGATCACTTCTTCCCAGGAAGTGTCCAACACACGAACTACAGCGCGCCCCTCGGGGCGCGCTTTTTCATTGGTTCGCTATTTGGAACAGCTAAAAATTAGCTGGGAAACTATTGTGCGGCATCCTGTCTCGCGGTTCGGCCCAGCCGGCCTCCGTCGATCGACGCGCGCACTGTTAACTCCGTATCAACCCTAACGGACGTTGATGGGCGCCAGCGATGGCAGCCCACCCCTCCCCCGCGGACGATCCCGCAGCCGAGCACGACCTCGTGTCGTTCCCCGGCGACGCGGCCCTACGCGGCCTGGCGCTCGGGTGGCTCAACAGCCTCGCTCGTGAGCGCCGCATGGCGGGCAACACCTGCGAGGCCTACGCTCACGACCTGCGCGAATTCTTGACCCATCTCGACCGGCGTCTCGGCACGCCGACGATCCAGAAACTCATCGCGCTCAAGCCGCGCGACGTGCGCGGCTTCATGGCCGCGCGGCGCGCCGACGGGCTCGGTGGCCGCTCGCTGATGCGCGAACTCGCCGGCATCCGCTCCTTCGGCCGTCATCTCGAACGCGAGGGCCATGGGAGCATCGCGGCGCTCGGCGCAGTGCGCTCGCCGAAGGTCGAGCGTCGCCTGCCGCGCCCGCTACCGGTCGAGGCGGCTGTTGCGGCGACGCAATCCGGAAGCCGACCCGACGACGAGCGCGAGCCCTGGGTGCTCGCCCGCGACGCGGCGGTGATCGCGCTGCTCTACGGCTCCGGCCTGCGCATCTCGGAAGCGTTGGGCATAGCCCGCAAGGACGCGCCGACGCCCGGCCAGGACGAGGTTCGCGTCCTCGGCAAGGGCGGCAAGGTCCGCTCGGTGCCGGTGCTGCCGGCGGTCTCCCAAGCGATTGCCGCCTATCTGGCCGCCTGCCCGCATCTCCTCGCGCCCGAGGGTCCGCTCTTCGTCGGCGTGAAGGGCGGCCCACTCTCGCCCCGGATCATCCAATACGCGATGGCCTCGCTCCGCGGCGCCCTCGGCCTTCCCGAGAGCGCGACCCCGCACGCCCTGCGCCACTCCTTCGCGACGCATCTGCTGGCGCGGCAGGGCGAGCTCCGCGCGATCCAGGAACTGCTCGGCCACGCCTCGCTGTCGACGACGCAGCTCTACACCCGCGTCGACGCAGCCCGGCTGATGAGCGCCTTCGACGCCGCGCATCCGCGCGCCGGCCGGGCGGCCTGACCGGATGCCCGTACTCGGCAAAATTCCGCAAAGAGGCGGGATCTGTCCTTCGTATTGCCGCGATTGGGTCGCGGTATGTCCCCTCCGGGCCACGCCATCGGCGCAGCCCAGCAAACAATGGAGCCTGCGATGCCCGTGATCGGAATCTGCGTAGCGATTCTACCGGTTCTCGCCGTCCTTGCCGTCACCGCCGTGGTGAAGGCGATCCTGCTCCCGTTCTCAGCCGTGCGCCTGCTCTACCGCAGCCACGCCGCGCGGGCCTAAACTCGCCGAACGATCGTCATTCCGGGGCCGCGTGAGCGGAACCCGGAATGACGAGGCGGTAGGTCTTTCGACTATTTCGTCGCGACGGCCTCGCTCGAACCCGCCCGCCGGGTCGCGAGGCTGACGAGCAAAGCGACGACGACATTCAGCACGAGCGCCACGGCGCCGATATTCACGTCCTGGATCGCGCCAGGCAGGGCCGGAAACAGGCTCGTCATGGTGTGGCCGCCGATGGCCGTCGCCGCCACCGTTCCGACGCCCGCGACGATGCCGGCCGCCGCGCCTTCCTTGGTCAGCGGATTGCGTGCCCACAGGCTAGTGAGCAGCGCCGGGAAAAGCTGCGTGACGAAGGCGTAGCCCATCAGCAGGAGCTGCACGATGGTCTCGCCGCCATGCAGCGTGAAGCCCACGCAGATCAGCGCCAGCAGCGGCGTCGCGAGCTTGGCGAGACGGCCGATCGAGGCATCCGTCGCGGCGGGGCGCAGCGGCCGGTAGAGGTTGTGCGCGACGAGCGTCGCCCCCGCGATCAGGATCATCGAGCCCGGCACCAGGGCGGTGAACACGCCGGTCGCGCCGATCACGCCGACGAACCAGGGCGGGAAGGCCTCGATCGAGAGCTTGAACAGGGCGAGGTCGACATCCGGCCCCTTCAGCCCCGGCACCTGCAGCACGGCCGCGAAGCCCACCAGGAACACGAAGAGCAGCATCAGCTGGTAGAGCGGCAGGAACACCGCGTTGCGGCGAAATACGTTCGCCTCGCGCGCCGTGTAGACCGAGCCGAAGATGTGCGGGAACATCCAGCCGCCGAGCGCCGTCAGCAGGGTCGTCGAGGCGAACCAGCTCGCGCTCTGTCCCCGCTCGGGCAGCGCCAGGAAGCCGGGCTTGGCCTGGTCGATCGCCCGGAACATCGGCTCGATGCCGCCATAGAAGTGGTAGGGCAGGTAGAGGCCGAGAAAGACCACCACGGACAGGATCAGGATGTCCTTGATGACGGAGTTCCAAGCCGAACCCCGCACGCCGGAGGCCATCACATAGGCGGTAACCGTGGCGGCTCCGATCCAGATCGCCACGGTCGGCGAGATCGCGCCGTAGGAAGCAGTGGCCACGATGATGCCGAGGCCCTTGAGCTGCAGCACCATGTAGGGGACGAGCGCCACCAGCCCCACCAGCGCCACGAGCACGCCAAGCCACGGACTCTCGTATTTCGCGGCGTAGAAATCGGGCTGCGAAAACAGCTTGTTCTGCTTGGCGTAGCGCCAGATCGGCGGCAGCAGCCAGTACGAGATCAGGTAGATCAGGCAGAGATAGCAGAGGATGTAGTAGGTCGGGCCGCCCTTGCCGTAGGCCCAGCCCGAGGCGCCGAGGAAGGTGAAGGTGGTGTAGACCTCGCCCGCCATGAGCAGGAAGACGAGTATCGTCCCGAAGCCACGCCCGCCCACGGTCCATTGCTCCAGGCTCATGTCGTGGCCCGCGCGCGCCCACAGGCCGAGGCCGAGCGCGAGAACGACGGCGAGCGCGATGATCGGCAGCGCGGCGTTCATCACTCGGTCTCCGAGCGGGCGGGATCGCAGAGATAGATCACGCCCATCACCGCCGAACTCGCGACAACGCAGGCGACGAGCCACGCCAACAGCAGCGGCAGGCCGAGTACCAGAGGCTCGACCCGGTTGAGCACGAACGGCCCTCCGAGCATGCCGAGGAACGGCAGCAGGACGAGCCATTTGACGTGTTTCATGCGAGATCCCGTCTCGTGAGCGGCAGGTTCGGCGAATGTGGTGCTGCCCGGAGCAAGGCAGGTTTCGCGCCGAACCGAGCCTTCTCAAGAACTTGCGTGATGGCAAGCCTTGTCGCCCGCAGGGCGGCCTCTATCATCGCGATGTCGTCGATCGGCGAGCTGGCCACACGGGAGTGAGTCGCATGGCGTTGTTCATCGGGATCGGATGTTCCTGGTTGCTCGTCGCGGTGATGATGCTGTGGGCGCACCGGAGGGCCGAGAACCCGGAGACCGGCCAGTGGCGCTCCGAACCCTCGAACCTGTTCGGCGGACCGGATCATACCCGGACCGTCGAAGAGCCGGCTGCCCCTGGCGGATCTGCCGCCTGAGCCGGCATCAGCGCCGCCGCACCGTCCAAGTCGACCAATAGACCGGCCGGCCGTAGAGGCTGGAACCCACGCTCCCGTCCGAGCGTGGGGCGAACCGGTCGAGCCAGGTCAGGAAGCCGCCCTTGGTGGGATAGGCCGCCGGCGTGTCGACGTTGCCGTAGCGGTCGGTCATCCAGAAGAAGCCGTCGCGGCTGTAGCGGCCGCCGCCGTCTCCTCCTGAGCGCAGAGCGAGATAGGACGGCGAGCGCGCCGCGCCCATCGGCTCGGCGAAGAGCGGGAGCGTCTTGAAGGAGGCGGTCGACAGGTCGGCCGTGTAGTGCAGGCAGATGTCGGCGACCGGACCGCCGGGCGCATCGGCCGGGCGGAAGCAGGAATAGGCCATCGCCCAGCGCTCCATCCCCTTGGCCTTGCCTACCCGCACCAGCGTATCCGGCGGCAGCACGTCGATCACGGTCTGCGGGGCCGACCACGCCTTCTCGGCCGTGACGTCGCGACTGGTGCGCAGGTAGAGCCCGAGCCGGCGCTTGGCCGGCGGCTCGGAGCAATCCGAGGGCAGAACGTCGGTATAGAAGTAGTGGTAGACCTGACCGACGACGCTGAACGAGCCGACGAGCCCCTGCACGTCGAAACCCTCGCCGGTGCAGTTGCCGACGATCGGCTTGCCGGCCTCGTCGAGGACGGGGGCTAGGGGCGGCGGCTCGGCTGAGCGGGAGCGGCGCGAGCGCCGGCCGCGCGTCTCGGCCTTCCGTTCGCCGAAGGGGAACCATTCGGCCGCCTCCGTGCCTCCAGAGCGCTGCCGGACGTCGAAGGCCTCGAAGTCGAGCGTCCGCGCCTGGATCAGCACGTGGCGGCGGCGCTCCTCGTTCGCCTCCGTCGCGATCATGAAGACGTAGTGATAGTCGTCGCCCGCCCAGTCGCGCCCGGCCACCGTCATCGGATCGCGGGCGCCGACGCCCTCGCGCGCCACGGCCGCGGGCTTGATCTCGGCAGGTTCGGCCTCCCGGCGCCGATGGCCGCGACGGTGCCTGCGTGTCGGGCGCGCCTCCGTCTGCGTCGTGCCGCTCCAGAACCGGTACGCGCTCGGCGGCATCGCTCCGGCGAGTTGTTCGGTCAGCCGGCCCGAGCGGACGGACGCGCCGATCGCCGGATCGGTCGCCCTGAGATCCGGCTCGCAGGTCTCCTTGCCGCGCTTGTCCTTGCGGGGTGGCTCGGCTTCGAACACGGCCTGGAGCGGCCCCGGCGCGCCACGCGCCTGCAGCCGGACGATCTGGACACCGGAGGCGAAGCGGCACGTCGGCGGTGCATAGAGCACGCCTTCTGGCTCGCCCCCGGACCGGCAGATCTCAAGCGCGCCGCCGGCCGTCGGGTAGCACGACGGAGACGTAGTCTCGGGCTCGGCCCACGCCGGAGCGATCCAGGCGACGGCAAGCACCGCCGAGCCGGCGAGGCGGAGCAATCGGGCCGAACATCTCGGCTTTTTGGAAGGAAGATGCATCGGAGCCGGTGCGACGTTCCAGGGACGGAGAAGGCGGATTTGGTACCGCACAGGTTCGAACCCTTCGCTGCCTTCGGGGGTTTGGCTGGTCTCGGGCCATCGGGACCGGGGAGCACAGGGCGCATTCCGAACGCCGCGGCTCCGCTTACGGCTCCCAGGCTCGGCCTGTTTCTTTCCGTCACCCCGTCAGGAGTTTCCATGGACATCGCCGTCGACACCGTCACCGACCTCGTCCTGCGGCTGAAGGCGCTGGAGGTGAAGGAGGGCATCACCGACCCGGATTCGGGCTCGAACCCGATCGACGACGGCGCGACGGACGTCCTCACCTCCGGCACGGACGACGCCACGGAGAGCGAGGTACGCGGCCTGATCCGGGGGCTCAACGACGACCAGCGCGCCGATCTCCTGGCGCTGCTCTATGTCGGCCGCGGCGATTACGACGCCCAAGATTGGGACGGAGCCGTTGCCTTCGCCCGCGAGCGCCAGGCGGCTGGCGACGGCGCGCTCAAGGAACTCCTGCATACGCCCAATGCCAGCGACCTCCTGGAAGAAGGCCTCGATGCGCTGGGCCTGAGCCAGGACATCTCCGCGGACTGAGCCGGTCGGGGCACCCTACTCCTTCACCCGGCGGCACTCGGTCTTGAGGTAGGAGGTCTTGCCGATCTCGTCGCGCAGGTCGGTGCGGGCAATGATCTCCTGCCATCCGCTGGTGCAGCCGAGCTCGTTCGCGACGCGAACCTTGCGCACCTCGCTCGCCTTGTCGTCGGTGCAAGCGTCCTGCGGGACGCCGTTGGCGCAGACGAGCACGACGGCGATGAAGGCATTCATGAGGGGTCCTCCGCGCGCGCCTCGGATAGGAGGCACGCCAAGCGTTACGCGGCGGGAGCCGCTTTGGTTTCCGGGTGCGCGAGGGAATCCGCGTGTGTGGGAGGCAACGCCTGGTTCCTTTCGCCGTCGATCCGAGATCGCAGATCTTGTCGCCGGCGCGCTGCGCCCGTATTCGGATCGTGTCGGAAAAGGCAGACTTGGTTTGGTAAGCCCAAGTCCTTTCGGTAACGAAAGCTCTGGTCTTTGGCTTCAGGCCGGGATCCCCGCGACGAACGCCGGGCGCCGCATGCGCCCCATCGTTCGTCCGGTGGGTCCCGAAGCTCGAGGAACGCTCCGGTCGAACTTCGACCCTGGAGCCATCCATGTCCGAGAACCTTCAGAACACTCATGACGTCATCATCGCCGGGGCTGGTCCGGTCGGTCTGTTCCTCGCTTGCGAGCTTCGGCTCGCGGGCTGTTCGGTGCTCGTTCTGGAAAAGGCACGAGATCCGCATTCGCCTTTGAAGGCGCTGCCGCTCGGCCTTCGTGGTCTCAACGTGCCGACCGTCGAGAGTTTCGATCGGCGCGGCCTTCTGAACGACCTCAAGAACCAGGCCGTCAGCCGGGATGTTCCCGCGGCCGCCCATTGGATGCGGCAGCCGCGCCGGTCCGCGGGCCATTTCGCTGGGATCACATTCTTCCATGACCGTGTCGATGGCACTCAATGGCCCAATCGGCTGCCGAATGCGGCCGAGGGCATTGCAACGGATATGTCCGGCGTCGAGGCGGTTCTGACACGACGCGCGGTCGCAACGGGCGTGGTGATCATGCGCGATTACGGCGTCGAAGCCATCGAGCAGACGGAAAAGGGCGTTGACGTCGGCGCTGGCGGAAGGAGGTTTTGTGGGCGCTGGCTGGTCGGCTGCGATGGCGGCCGCAGTCTCGTTCGCAAGAGCGCCGGAATCGGCTTCGCCGGCACCGATCCGGAATTGACCGGGTATTCGGCACAAGTCGTTCTGGCTGACTCGGAGAAGCTCGTGCCTGGCCGGCACGACACCGCGACGGGCACGTACACCTACGCCGCGCCGGGCACGATCGCGATGGTGGATTTCGACGGCGGCGGCTTTCACCGCACCGACCCCGTCACCCGTGACCATCTCCAGGCGGTCTTGCGCAAGGTCTCGGGAACCGACGTCACGATCACCGAGGTGGTGCTCGCGACCACCTGGACCGATCGTGCCTTTCAGGCGAGCGCGTATCGCAGCAACCGCGTGCTGCTCGCCGGCGATGCCGCGCACGTCCATTCGCCGCTAGGGGGCCAAGGCCTCAATCTGGGGCTCGGCGACGCGATAAATCTCGGCTGGAAGCTTGCGGCCACGATCCGTGGCGACGCGCCGAAGGGTCTGCTCGACAGCTACGAACGCGAGCGGCAGCCGATCGGTGCGCGGGTTCTCGACTGGTCGCGCGCGCAGATCGCGCTCATGCGTCCGAGCCCCGCGTCGCGCGCGCTTCGGTCCGTCGTCAGCGATCTCGCTGAGACGCGAGATGGTGCGACCCATTTCGCCGAGCGAGTCTGGGGCGTCGGACAGCGCTACGATCTCGGCGGCGGCCATCCGCTGACGGGCCGCAGCGCGCCCGATTTCGAACTGGCGGATGGCACGCGGCTGAACGAGCACCTGCGGACAGGACGGGGCCTGGTGCTCGACTTCGGAGCCCGGGCGTCGCTCAGGGCACTCGCAACGCGGTGGGGCGACCGGATCGGCTACGTCGCGAGTGATGCGCGAGCGCATCTGGGTGTTAGCGCGCTTCTGGTCCGCCCGGACGGGATGGTCGCCTGGGCCAGTGACGATGCCTGCGAGGACTTTGCCGACGCTGCGACACATTGGTTCGGTGAGCCGCAAGCGATGTCTCGACCAGACAGATCAGCCTGAAGACCTGATCTCTCGCCCGTTCGGCGCCTGACGGAGTAATGTCCGTCAGGCGAGCATCGAGATCACGCGGTCCTCCGCGAGCATCGCACGCGCCTCCGCGGCGTCGACATGCATGCGGGCGACCAGCACCTCGGCGTTGGCGAAGCGCTCCTCGCCGCGGATGAAGTCGACGAACTCGACCGCGACCTCCTGCCCGTAGAGATCGCAGGAGAAGTCGAACAGGTAGGTCTCGAGCAGCGGGGCACCGTTGTCGAAGGTCGGGCGGCGGCCGTAGCTCGCCACGCCGTCGCGCAGGGTGCCGTCGCCCAGGCGCATGCGCACCGCGTAGATGCCGTGGGCGAGGCCGCAGGAATCGAGGGCGACGTTAGCCGTGGGGAATCCGAGATCGCGTCCGCGCTTCTCGCCGTGGCGGATCTCACCGAGCACGAACCAGCGGTAGCCGAGAAGCGCGTTGGCCTCCTGCACCGCTCCCGCACCCAGCGCCGCGCGGATCGCGCTCGACGAAATCGGACCCTCGCCGGGTTGGAGCGAGACGGCGGGCACGATTCGGCAGGCGAGGCCAGCTGCGGCGCAGAGGTCGGCCAGGATCGCGGGCGTGCCAGAACGGCCGCGCCCGAAATGGAAGTCGTGACCAATGACGACGCCCGAGAGCCCGAGCCGTGTCTTGAGCAGACCGTCGACGAACTCCGCGGGACTCAAGGTCG
Organism: Methylobacterium brachythecii; assembly: GCF_014196345.1. Taxonomy (GTDB): domain Bacteria; phylum Pseudomonadota; class Alphaproteobacteria; order Rhizobiales; family Beijerinckiaceae; genus Methylobacterium; species Methylobacterium brachythecii. The sequence goes on from NZ_JACIDN010000002.1 coordinate 527,145, forward strand.
CGAGCGACGCGTCGAAACGCTGCTCGATCAGCCCGTCGAGACCGAGATGCGCGAAGACGATCTCTTTCGCCGCCGGACCGGTGAGACGGAACATCGGCTGGTCGGGTGCGAAAAAGGCACGTGGATGGGGTTCGAAAGTGAGGGCGGCGGCAGGACGCGCGCGCGAGGCCCGGCGAGCCTCCTCTCGCACCGCGTCGACGAGCGCGCGGTGGCCGCGATGCACGCCGTCGAAATTGCCGAGCGCGGCGACGGCTCCGGCCAACTCGGCCGGAGGCGCCCCCTCCCCGCGAAAGATCGTGAAACGCGCCGCCCGCTCCGGAAGGCTGTCGGCTCGGGACGGACCGCGCGGGGGGATCTCCTCGCCAGACGACATCGGGTCCTGCGTGTTGCGAATGCGACGCCGTCCCTGTCGAAAAGCGGAGAGCGGGTCAAGCGAGCCCGGAACTGCGCGGCCCGTCCCTGCGATTAACCGCTTCGCAACATCGCTTCGGTAAATTGTCAGCGATTACGGGGCCGCATGACGGCACCGGCCCCGCCCTCGGAGCAGACCTTCCATGGCCCTCGACCTCGGCATGCCGATCCTCGTCGTCGACGATTATCAGACGATGGTCCGCATCATCCGCAACCTGCTGAAGCAGCTCGGCTTCGAGGACGTCGACGACGCCTCGGACGGCACGGCCGCCCTCGGCCGGCTCAAGACCCGCAAATACGGTCTCGTGATCTCCGACTGGAACATGGAGCCCATGACCGGCTACGAGCTGCTGCGCCACGTCCGCGCGGACGAGGGCCTGCGCACGACACCGTTCATCATGGTCACGGCCGAGTCCAAGACCGAGAACGTCATCGCCGCCAAGAAGGCCGGCGTGAACAACTACATCGTCAAACCGTTCAACGCGGCCACCCTGAAGAGCAAGATCGAAGCCGTTTGCGGCGCCTGATCGGCCCTTCACGGCCCCATCGTCCGGCACCGATACGGCCAAGCTGCCTTGTTGGCGACAAGCGGACCGCGAATATGGCTCCGACCGCTCCACCAGAGAGCGTCGGAGCCGTAAGCGCTCAAGGGGCTGACCATGGCACATGTCGACACGATGCCGGCCGCGCCCGGCGACGTCCTCGCGCAGGGACGCCTGCAGCATTCCATCGCGACGACCCTGCTGGTGATCGCCGCCGCCCGCGCCGAGCGCCAGGCGGCTCCGGTGCACGCTGCGCGCCAGCGCCTGGCCGAGGCCTACGGCGCGACCCGGCTGCGCCGCCGTCTCGAACGCGAGACCGCGGCGGGCTGACGGAACCGGCGATGCTCCCGACCGCGATGGCCGAGGGCGTCCTCCAATCAGGACGACAGCGGACCGCTGGTCTCGGCGGCCTCGCCCTGCGCCTCGGCCGCCTTCTGGCGATAGAGGCCAACGAAATCGATCGGATCGATGTAGAGCGGCGGGAAGCCGCCGTTGCGCACCGCGTCGGCGACGATCTGGCGGGCGAACGGGAACAGCAGGCGCGGGCACTCGATCATCACGGCCGGATGGATCTGGTCCTGCGGGATGTTCTGCATGCGGAACACGCCGGCATATTTCAGCTCGAACGCGAACAGCACCTCGTTCTTCACCTTCGCATTGCCTTCGAGCGTCAGCACGACCTCGAAATCCTGCTCGGCGAGCTGCTGGGCGTTGACGTTGACCTGGATGTTGATCTGCGGTCCGCCGTCCTGGGCCTGCGGCGAGCGCGGCGCGAGCGGATTCTCGAAAGAGAGGTCCTTGGCGTATTGCGCGAGGGCGTTGATCGCCGGCGCGAGGTCTTCGGTCTGCGGCGCGCCGCCGTTCGGTGCCGAAGTGTCGGCCATGACGTGTCTCCTTCCTGGTGTTTTCGGGCGTCGACGCCCGGCCCGGCTTCGCGTCGCGGCTCAAGACCCGATCATCGCGGCGCGAGCGCGCTAACATGCCCGCAAAGCGCGAACAAGCAGACCGGCGGTGTCATCCATGGGCGCGTGCGACGCGATCCGGAGGCTCCTGGCCGATGCGGCAATCATGCGCGCCGCGCTTGCCTGATCGCATCCGCATTCCGACTGGAACCACCCGCCCTCTCACCCCATATCCGCGTCTCGGAACGAACGTGCCCTCGTCACCGATCCGCAGCCTTGCGGCTCGATCCTTGCGCGAGGCTCGGCTAAAGGGCGGGTGGCGGGAGGTTTCCAACGCCTCGCGACCAGAGCACGTTCGTGACCAGCACGTGCGTGCGGTGACCACGATCCGGATCGGTGATGCAGGATTCCTTCGACGTTACGACGATCATCTTCCTGGCGCTCGCGGTCTTCGTGATCTGGCGGCTTCGCTCGGTGCTGGGCCAGAAGACGGGGGCCGAGCGCTCGCCGTTCCGCCCGGTCGAGCGAAACCGGACCGAGCCGCCGGCCGGCCGCGCCGAGAGCGACAACGTGGTGCGCCTGCCGGGCGCGGACCGTCCGCAGGCCGCCGCACCCGCCGCGGCGCCGGTGCGAGACTGGCGCGGCATCGCCGAGCCCGGTTCGCCGGTAGCGAGCGGACTCGAACAGGTGCTCCAGCTCGAGCCGAACTTCGATCCGCGCGGCTTCGTCGAGGGCGCCAAGCAGGCCTACGAGGCCATCGTGCTGGCCTTCAACAAGGGTGACCGCAAGACCCTGCGCAGCCTGCTCTCTCGCGAAGTCGCCGAGGGCTTCGAGCGCGCGATTAGCGAGCGCGAGCAGCGCAAGGAAACCTCCGAGGCCACCTTCGTCTCGATCGATAAGGCCGAGATCGTCGCCGTCGACGTGAAGAACCGGATGGCCCAGATCACCGTGCGCTTCCTGTCGAGCCTGATCACCGCGACGCGCGACGCGGACGGCAAGGTGATCGACGGCAGCGCCGAGGCGGTGGTCGAGGTGCCCGACGTCTGGACCTTCGCCCGCACCCTCGGCAGCCGCGATCCCAACTGGCAGCTCGTCGCCACCGAGGCCGGCAGCTGACCCGACTGCGCGAAAAATGGCCGCATCCAGGTCCACATCCATCGCCGCGATCGCGGCGGCTGCGGCCTTCCTCGTTGTTCCGGCTCAGGCAGCCGAGCCGCTTCGCTTCGGCGAGGCGGTGCTCGAACCGCTCGCGCTGACGAGCCTTCCCGGCTTCGCGGCGGACGACCAAGCCGCCGCCCTGGACGCCTTCCGCCTCACCTGCAACGCGCCGCTCGCCGCCCTCAGCCAGCTGGCCGGCGTTCACGGCTCCACGACGGATCTCGCCGCCGCCTGTGAGGCTGCCCGCGCCATCCCGCGCGAAAATGCCCGTGCCTTCTTCGAGAGCACGTTCACCGCCTACCGCGTCACCCGGCCGGCGCGCGCGATCGAATCCGAGCGGCATGCGGGCTTCCTTACGGGGTATTTCGAGCCGGAGCTCACAGCCTCGCTCATCCCCGCTCCGGGTTTCACGGCCGCGGCTCTCGGCCGCCCTGACGATCTCGTCGCCATCGAGCCCGGCCAAACTCCGCCGGGCCTCGATCCGTCACTGCGCTTTGCCCGGAAGACGCCGACGGGCTTCGAGCCCTATCCCGACCGGGCCGCGATCGAGGATGGCGCGCTTGGCGACCACGCGAAGCCCGTGCTCTGGCTGCGCGATCCGGTCGACCTGTTCGTGCTGCAGGTTCAAGGCTCAGGCCGCGTGCGCTTGCCCGACGGGCGCAGCCTGCGCGTGCGCTACGACGGCAAGAACGGCCGGCCCTACAGCTCGGTCGTCAAGACGATCGTCACCGAGGGCCATCTGCCCCTCGAAGGGCTGACCTTCGCGCGCTGGGCGGGCTGGCTGCGCGCCCATCCGGCCGAGGCTCGGCGGCTGATGCGGACCAACGCGGCCTACGTCTTCTTCAAGGTCGAGGAGGCGACGGACGTCGCCCTCGGTCCGCCGGGCGGCGCGGGCGTGCCGCTGACGCCCGGCCGCAGCCTCGCCGTCGATGCCACGCTCTGGCGTTACGGTCTGCCGTTCTGGCTCGACGGCCAGCTCTCGCCGGATGCCGGCCAGCGCGGGCGCCTCGTGGTGGCGCAGGATACCGGCTCGGCGATCGTTGGCCCGGCGCGTGGCGACCTCTATCTCGGCACGGGGGATGCGGCGGGCGCCGCCGCCGGCAACCTGCGCCACGCAATCAGCTTCGTCGTGCTGCTCCCGAAACCCTCGGCTCCGCCGGCTTCGGCGGATGCCCGCTGACTCTCCATGCGCAAGAGACAGCCTCCCCGTCATTGCGAGCGCAGCGAAGCAATCCAGGATCGCACCCGCGACGTCGGCGCGTCGGCTCTGGATTGTTACCCTGCGCTCGCAATGACGGAAGGGAGGCTGGATCGGCCAGGGTCTCCATGAGACGGCCGCGACGACCACGCACGCTCTCGGGTGAAGAGGCACGCCTCTGGGGTGAAATCGCCAAGCTGATCACTCCCCTGCGCGGCCGTGCCAAGCCGAAGCTCGATGAGCCGACGGCCTCTGCCCCGGTCAAGGCGGAAAGGAAGCGCGCCGCCCTCCCCGTCGCCGCAAAGCCCGTCGAGCCGCCGAGGCCGATCCAGAAACCGGCATCGCATCGCCCAGTGAAGCTCGCCGAGCTGGCGCGTGCGCCGGCCGTCCCGTCGCCGCAGCCCTTCACGCTAACGTCGGCTCCCAAGGCGCCCGGACTGGAGCGCCGCGAGCGCATGGGCCTTCGCCGGGGGACGCTGACGATCGACGCCCGCATCGACCTGCACGGCCTCTACCAGGCGGATGCCCACGCCGCGCTCGTCAGATTCCTGCTGCGCTCGCGCCAGGCCGGTCATGCCCGGGTTCTCGTCGTAACGGGCAAGGGCGGGGATACCGCCGCCGACGGAGCTTTCTCCGAGCGCGGCGTGCTTCGCCGCTCCGTGCCGCATTGGCTGCGCGGCGGCGAATTGCGCACCATAGTATTGGGCTTCGAGGAGGCCGCGCGGCATCACGGCGGAGCCGGCGCGCTCTATGTCCGCCTGCGGCGGCGCTGAGGTGCGGCTTCGGATGACGATGCGTCTCTACGCACGACTTCTGTCTGCTGGTTTCGTCGGCGTGGTGGGCGGCCCGACGCGGGCGCAGGAGCCGCAGGTCGTCGAGCTGCTGAAAGGATACCGCTGCATGCTGGCGGCGGCATCGTCCGGCGGTGAGCCTCTCGTCGTCCGGGACGCACCGCGAGCGGGGGCCGCCGAACTCGGAATGCCCGAGGAACCTGTCATCGCGGCCGTCTCCGCGCGCAGCGTGAAGGGCTAAACGCGCGTCCTGATGCCGGACGGCCGGCGCGGCTGGATTCTCCGCCGCCGACTGGTGCCTTGGGCCACCTCCGCCTCGCCGGGGCTGCGCTGCCTGCCGGCGAGGATGTCGGACGGGCGTCTCGGCTTCAGCTATGTCCATCCCGGCTGACGGCCTCCCGTCCTCGACGGCGGCCTTGAGCCGGGCATCGAAACGCGCTAAGCACGCTCGCTTTCCGATCGTAGTCGTGCCGCATCCGGGGCCCCCGAGGTCCATTCAAGACGATGCGCGGGCCGATCGCTTCCGGCGATGACGATCCGACCCGTGGCGCTCCTCCTGCACCCGGCTCGAACGAAATCCTCCCCACCCACCTTCCTCTCCCCGCACTCCGTCGGTTCGAAATCTCCCCATGACGTCACAGAACGACGCTCCGGTTTCCACGGACGAGCCCGTCGAGGCACCGGTCGCGGTTGCCGAGACCGAGGCCCGCCGCGAGGTCAAGCTTCAGGACCTGAAAGCGAAGTCGCCCACCGAGCTCATCACCTTCGCCGAGGAAGTCGAGGTCGAGAACGCCTCGACCATGCGCAAGCAAGAGCTGATGTTCGCGATCCTGAAGCAGCTCGCTGCCAGGGAAACCGAGATCATCGGCGCCGGCACCGTCGAGGTGCTGCAGGACGGCTTCGGCTTCCTGCGCTCGTCGGAATCGAACTACCTGCCCGGCCCGGACGACATCTACATCTCGCCGCTGCAGATCCGCCGCTTCGGCCTGCGCACCGGCGATACCGTCGAAGGCCCGATCCGCGGCCCCAAGGACGGCGAGCGCTACTTCGCGCTGCTCAAGGTCAACACGATCAACTTCGAGAACCCCGAGAAGATCAAGCACAAGGTCCATTTCGACAACCTGACGCCGCTCTTCCCGACGCAGCGCTTCAAGCTCGAACTCGACGCGCCGCCGAAGAAGGACTTCTCGCCGCGGATCATCGACATCGTGGCGCCGATCGGTAAGGGCCAGCGCGCCCTGATCGTCGCGCCGCCGCGCACCGGTAAGACCGTGCTGATGCAGAACATCGCGCAGTCGATCACCATCAACCACCCCGAATGCTACCTCATCGTGCTGCTCATCGACGAGCGCCCGGAAGAGGTCACCGACATGATCCGCTCGGTGAAGGGCGAGGTCATCGCCTCGACCTTCGACGAGCCGGCGACCCGCCACGTCCAGGTCGCCGAGATGGTGATCGAGAAGGCCAAGCGCCTCGTGGAGCATGGCCGCGACGTGGTCATCCTGCTCGATTCGATCACCCGCCTCGGCCGCGCCTACAACACGGTGGTGCCGTCCTCCGGCAAGGTGCTGACCGGCGGTGTCGACGCCAACGCCCTGCAGCGCCCGAAGCGCTTCTTCGGTGCCGCCCGCAATATCGAGGAGGGCGGCTCGCTCTCGATCATCGCCACCGCGCTCATCGATACCGGCTCGCGCATGGACGAGGTGATCTTCGAAGAGTTCAAGGGCACCGGTAACTCGGAAATCATCCTGGACCGCAAGGTCTCGGACAAGCGCATCTTCCCGGCGATCGACATCACCCGCTCCGGCACCCGCAAGGAGGAGCTGCTGGTCCCGGCCGACGCGCTCAAGAAGACCTACGTCCTGCGCCGCATCCTGAACCCGATGGGCGTCACCGACGCGATCGAGTTCCTGATGGACAAGCTCCGCCAGACCAAGACCAACGGCGACTTCTTCGACTCGATGAACACCTGAGCCGTCATTGCGAGAGCAGCGAAGCAATCCAGGGCCACAGCCGCAACGTCGGCGCGTTGGCTCTGGATTGCTTCGCTCTCGCTCGCAATAACGGGGTTGGGGTGAGAAGCGCCGATGGCCGGTCTCTCGCAAATGCCGTCCTCCGCCGAACCCACACTCTTCGCACCTGCCAGCGGTTTCGGCCGTGCGGCGGTCTGCGTGATCCGCATCAGCGGGCCGGTCTGTAGAGATCTGCTCGAGGCAATCGCCGGCACCGTGCCCGCCCCGCGCCGGCTGTCACTGCGCGCCCTTCGCGATCCCGAAACCAGCGAAATTCTCGACCGCGGCCTCGTCGTCTTCATGCCGGGGCCGGCCACCTTCACCGGCGAGGACATGGCCGAGCTTCACCTTCATGGCGGCCTCGCCGTGCGCCATGCCGTGCTCGGGGCACTCGCGCGGTTCCCCGACTGCCGAGCCGCCGGCCCCGGCGATTTTTCGCGACGCGCCGCCTTCAACGGCCGGCTCGACCTTACGCAGGCCGAAGGCATCGCCGACCTCGTCGATGCCGAGACCGAGGCCCAGCGCCGGCAGGCCCTTCGCCAGCTCGACGGCGCGCTGGGCCGGCAGGTCGAGACCTGGCGCCTGTCGGCAATCGACCTCTACGCCCGCACGGAGGCCGCCCTCGACTTCGCCGACGAGGGCGATGTCGACGAGGAGAGCCTGGAGGCCGGTCTCGCGGAGGATGCGCGCGCGCTGGCGGACGGCATTCGCATCGCGCTCGGCGACGGGCGGCGCGGCGAGCGGCTCCGCGAGGGCTTCTTCGTGGTTCTGGCCGGGGCGCCGAATGCCGGAAAGTCGACGCTGCTCAACGCTCTCGCCGGCCGCGAGGCGGCTATCGTCTCCGACATCCCCGGCACCACCCGCGACGCCATCGAGGTCCGCTGCGACCTCGGCGGTCTCCCGGTGGTGCTCGTCGACACGGCTGGCCTGCGCGAGACCGACGATCCCGTGGAATCCGAGGGCATTCGCCGGACGCGGCGCCGGATGGAGGATGCCGACCTCGTGCTGCACCTGCTGCCGCCCGACGCAGCGACCGATCCAGAGGCGACCTCGGCGCGAGGCGTTGCAGTTCGCACCAAGATCGATCTCAGATGCGCCGCGGAGACCGGTGCACTCGGCGTCTCCGCCATGACCGGTGCCGGTCTCGACGGGTTGCTCGACGCCATTCGCGCCGCGGCCGAAGCCTCGCTCGGCGGCGGGGATGCCCTGGTCACGCGCGAGCGCCACCGCGAGGCCCTGACACGCGCCTGCGATCACCTCGACCGGGTCGCGCAGGGCGTCGCGGCTGCGCCGGAACTCGTTGCCGAAGATCTGCGCCTTGCCGTGCGGGCGCTCGGCACCGTCGTCGGCCATGTCGGCGTCGATGAGATGCTCGACCGATTGTTTGCCGGCTTCTGCATCGGCAAGTAGCGCCGACTCAGTGGAGCCGACGGTCCCCGTTCCGGCGTTCGAACGCCATCGCGATCCGGGCTGCCGAGGGGGCAGCCTCGGTTCGTTCCTCGCCGTTCGGTTGTGCGAAGCGGACACCCGCCTCGTCGCCCCGGCGCCAGACCAGCTCCACCAGCTGCGTCGTTTCGTGACGATCGACGACGAGGTCGAAGCGCTCAGGCAGCGGGACGGCACCGCTCACCCTCAGCCGCGCGCCGCCCGACGACAGGTCGCGCAGCAGGCAGCTCGTGTCGGAATAGATGCGCCGATGGACGATCCGTCCACCGAGATAGACACGCCCCCGTGGGGCCTGGCGACGCTCGCTCACGGCTGAGCCTTTTGAACAGATGGTTGCACTGCGCTCCGTCAATGCAATCGAATACCAGAAAGCTGCCGCCGGCCAATCTTTACGTTTCGTTAAGGTTGACGGTGCGGGGCGTCATGCCGCCGGCGGCCCCGTCGGCTCGACGTCGCCGCGGCGTTGTAACTGCAGAGCGACGAACCAGCACAGGGCCGCCCATGCTGCGCCGACGGTCCAGCCGGCCAGGACGTCGCTTGGCCAATGCACGCCGAGGTAGACGCGGCTCAATCCCACCAGCAGCGTCATGGCGATGGCCAGGACCATGATCATGGCACTCACCCGGCGACGCCGCTCGACACGGGCGAGCAGGATTCCGAGCGTGAGGAAGGCGATGGCCGACATCATGGCGTGGCCAGACGGAAAGCTCGCCGTGAACACCTCCATGCCGTGCGGGACGAGGTCCGGCCGCGGCCGGTGGTAGAAGAGCTTGAGGACGGTCGAGACGCCCTCCCCGCCGCCCACCGCCGCCAGAACGAAGGCGGCTACGCGCCGACGCTGCGTCAGCGCGAGATAGGCGCAGACGCTGGCCGTCAGAACGACAATGGTGACGACGCTGCCCCAGCCGGTGATGTCGCGCATCGCTTCCTCGAGCCAGGGCGGTCCGATCGGGTCGGCGAGATCCGCAGGATTGCGCAGCGCGAGCAGTAGCCGGCGGTCGAGCGCCGCCGTCGAGCCCTCGCCGACTTCGTGCGCCAGGGCGAAGAAACCGTAGCCGAGCAGGCTGAGCGCGAGCAGCGAGACCAGCGGGCCGACCTCGTTGAGGTAGAGCCTCAGCCAGATCCGGCTGGCCCCCCCGGCGATCGGTGCGCCGGTACGACGGGCGAGATCGAGCATGCCCATCGCTAGCGGCTCCCGCCGAACAGCAGGGCGGCCCGCGGCTCCCAGGGCCCGCCGAGATAGCGCCACAGCAGCACGCCCGAGGCCGTGAACCGGAACGGCACGAAATCCCGCTCCAGATCGGCCTGCAGCGTGCGCGCCGTCTCGGGTTCTACCTTGTTCTGTACCGTGACGTGCGGGCGCCAACCTTGCCGGTCTTGCGGTGTCAGCCATTGCTCGAAGGCCGAGGCCAGACGCGCGCGAAACGCCGACAACGCCTCGCAATCCAGCACGAAGGCGACGCCGCGGCCGGTGAAGCGCAGGCCCGTCACCGAGACATCCACCGGCTTCATCGCACGGGCGAGCCCGTCGATCGTATCGGTGATGCCGGCCTCCTCCTCGCCGGGAAGCGCATGAAACAGCGTGGCGTGAGCCGGAATCTTGTTGAGCGTCTCGGGAAAATGCCGGCGGCGCAGCTCCTCGAACCGCAGGAAGGTGTCTTCCTCCATCTGGAGCGTCAGGATCAGGGGCGGGATCGGTTCGGGCATGATCTCGTCGAAATGGCGCGGCAGTCCCACGGTTCCAATGGCGGGCCGCAACCGAGCGGCCTCACCGATGTCGCGGGGCGGGAATCGCCCTGGCGCGAAAATGGTCTAGACACCGCTGATGCAGGCTCCCGATCCCGCCACCACCGTCCATGTCGGCCGCGACGGTTGGCTCTTTCTGATCGGTGGCACCAACTCCGTCCTGATCCAATACCGCCGCCTGTCCTGGCACTTCCTGCGGATTTGGGCCTGGGCTCGGCTGATCCGGCAGCGCAGCGCCCGCGCGCAGGTGCTCGGTATCCGCTGCGTCCAGACGATCGTGCCGGAGAAGCTGTCGATCTACGACGACCGCACCGACGGCCTGCGCTACGACCCAGCCCGCTCGCCGGCCCGACGGCTCGCCCGTCGCCTGATGGGGCTCGCCGGCTTCGTCGACCTCGTCGCTCCCTTGCGCGCGGCGCGCGACGACGCCGAACTCTACCGCCGGACGGACACCCACTGGAGCTACGAGGGCTGCCATGTCGCCTATCGCGCCCTGATGCGGGCCTGCGGCGCGGTTCCCCTGGCCGACGTCGGCAGCCGGCCGCGCTTCACCACAGAGGGGGTCTGGGATCTTGGCGAGAAGCTATCCGATCCGCCTCTCGAAACGGTCACGCACTGGACGCTCGATCGCAACGCCGTGCGCGCCTGGGCGAGCCCACGAGTCGAGGCCTACGAGGCCGCCGGCCGCATCAGCGAACTGCATGTCGGCGCCCACGTCATCTACCGGAACGCCTCGCCCGATGCCGATCCGCGTACCGTGATGCTGTTCGGGGATTCCTGCGCGCAGTTCACACGCACCCTCCTCACCGGCTTCCTCGCCGAGAGCTTCGCGGAATTGCACTTCATCTGGTCGTCCAGCATCGACTGGACCCACGTCGCGCGCGTGCGACCCGACATCCTGATGTTCGAGATGGCCGAGCGCTTCATGGTGCGCATTCCCGTGGACGATTTCGACGTCGAGACGGCCGATCGGGTGCCGGCCGACCTCCTGACGTCGCAAAAGGCGGCCGCCGCGGAATGAGCCTCGCCTAAACGCGACGACGGCGCTGCCTTGCTCCTTCGACACCAGTTGAGTAGTCAGAGAAAACTCAACGACGCCAACGGATTAGTTCCATTCTAAACTGCGACCGCTCGCACGATCGCCGGCTCGATCGGGACCGCGTCGCTGGGCTGGCGCGATGAGCGGAGCCGTGGCCTCGCAAACCGAAATCCGCGCTGGGCGCCTCCCTGCGATCCGCGCCCTCGCGCCATTCTTCTGCCTCTACGTGACCTTCGGCGCCACGCTCGGCTTCCTCTCGGGCGGCGCGCCATTGATCCTACGCGCCAGGGGCATGGAGCTGGCCGAGGTCGGCCTGCTGCAGCTCATCAACCTGCCGGTGGGGCTGACTTTCCTGTGGTCCGCCGTCCTCGACCGAATCCGACTGCCGATCCTCGATCACTGGACCGGCTGGATCGTCGCCGCACAGGGCATGACGGTGGCGCTGCTGGCCGGCTTGAGCTTCGGCGAGCATTGGCCGCTGCCGGCCCTGCTCGCTCTGGCCGTCGCTGCCTGTGCCTGCGTCGCCACCATGGACATCGCGCTGGAGGCCCTCGTCGTCGAGACCGTGCCGGCCGAGCAGCGCACCTTCGTCGCCTCGGCAAAGCTCTGCGGCGGCTCGCTCGGCGGCATCCTCGGCATCGGCGTCCTGGTCGGTGCCTACGATTCCATCGGGTGGCAAGGCGCCATCCTTGCCTGCGCGGCCCTGGATATCCTCTGCCTGCTGCCGATCCTGTTCTATCCGGAGGAGCGCCTGCGGGGCGCCGGCGGCAGGCCTGAGCGTTTCGCCGGCGCCCTGGCGCGGTTGCGGGCGGTGGGCATTCGGATCCTGGTGCTCGGCGCCTATTTCGCGGCGACCTATCTGCTGTCGGGGCCGAACACCCTGGCGCTCCTCGATCTCGGCGTGCCCCTGTCGCAGGTCGGCCTCCTGACCGGCACGGTGTTTCCGGCGGTCAATCTGGTCATGGCCGTGGTGGCCGCCGGCCTCGCGGCGCGGTTCGGCACGGTGCGGATGCTTGTCATCGGAGCGCTCGGCGTCCTCGCCACCGGGGGCGCGATGGCGACCGCCTGCGCCACTGGCGCGGCTTGGCTCGCTATCGCCGCGACGGTCGGAAACTTCGTCTGCGCGGGGCTGATGGGCGTGCCGGTGTTCAAGATGATCTACCGCTGGGCGCAGGGTCCGCAGCCGGCCACCGACTATGCGCTGCTGTTCGGGGCGGCCTTCTTCGCGGCAATGCCGCCGCGGGTGGCGGCACCGGCGCTCGCCGGCGGCCTCGGCTGGCCGGGCTATTTCACGGCCGCCCTGCCCCTCTACGCCGTCGCAGCCGCCTGGCTCATCGCCGCGATCCGCCGGACGCTGCAGGCCGATGAGGCGGAGCGTTCATGATCGAGGAGATCGCCGAGCGCGTCCCCGATTCGCTCGGCGCCTATCGCGGTGGCGTCGCGACCGGTCCCGGCAGCCCGGATGCGCTGCCGCTGACCAGCTTGCGCGACCCCGACGTCTTCGATGCCATGCTGGACCGTTTCAGCAAGGGACTGGACCTCGATACGACCGACCGGCGGGCCTTGGTGTCCTATTGGAGCCAGTTCTACTTCGCCGTCCTGGCCACACCCGCTCTGACCGCGCTGATGTGCCTCGGCCGCCCGCTGCCGCTCGCCTTCGAGGCGACGAGCCTCGAATGCGACGAGGCCGGCCGCCCCGCCTGCCTGCTCGTACCACCGGACGCCGTCGCGGCGGCGCGCCCGTCCGCCTGCGCGGCGGCACAGGGCCTCGCCGGTCTGATGGACGACCACCTGCACCCCTTCGTCGAGCTCTGCCGGGCGCAATGCGGCATCGCGCCCAGGGTGCTCTGGGGCAATGCCGCAGTCATCTTCGACTACGTCGCCCGCGAAATCGGGGAGGAGACCGCGCTGGCTTGCGCCGACATCGCCTCCTGCCTTGGATGGCCCGGCGCCCGAGCCGGTGCCGGAAGCCCCCTCGCCCGAGCTTTATGCCCGGGAGCCTCCGGCTGCGCACGGCGGCGCGTGTGCTGCCTGCGGCAGCGCCTGCCCGGCGTCGCCTCCTGCGGCTCGCTCTGTCCGCTGGAATGCGCCGACAGGTGATCCGATCCGTCAGCGCCCCGTGCGCCACGCCCGCGAACGGCTCCGGTCCGGCCCCACTGCCTCGCGCGCGAGCCCGTAATGCTCGGCGAGCCGACCTAGCGCGATGCGGGCTACGACCTTGGCCGAGCGCGCCGGCCAGCTTCGCTCGGATTCGATCTGCTCCAACCCCTTGAGGAAGCCGCACAGGTCGATCAGCAGCCCCGAGAGATCCCCACCCACGGTCGCGAGCGCCCGGTCGACCCTCTCCTTCGCCACGACCCGGCGGTCGGACGACGCGGCCGGGTCGCGTGGTCCCCCGCCATCGACCTTCACCCTCGACCAGTCGAGGCCGACCTGCGGCAGCATCGCCGCCTGGGTGAGGTCGCGGCGCAGGCGCTCGCCCGCCTCGAAGGCAGCCGCGTCGATCAAAGGCGCCCCGTCGCGGCCGCGGCGCCGGGCCATCCAGGCGAGCGGAGATTCCGACGCGTCGCGCAGCACAGGCGTCTCGCCGGCACGGTCGACGACGAGGTCGAGATGCTGCGCGAGAAATGCGACCTCGCCCGGCCGATCCCGGCGGCGCAGCCGCGCCCCGCCCGCATCGCTGAGCACCAACCGCTGCCGGCGCTCGCCTTCCCGCTCGACGAGACCCGCGCGGAGCAAGGCCTCACCACAGCTCACCGGACAACGCCCGCGCCCAAGCGACACGCCCTCGCCTCCCCCGCGCAGGATCAGCATGTCCGGATCGATCGGGTCGGTCAGGGCATAGGCCCCCGCCGCGGCAAGCTGGTCGAGCAGCCGCTCGGCCGCCCGCCCGAGCGGAGCCGACGTCTCGACCGGCCGCGTACGCGCCACGGCGAGCCTGTGATGACGAGCTATATTCATGATATGTTCCAACGCCGGACTGCCTCGTTCAAACGAGGAAGATACCCAGGTTAGAAGAAGAATATCCTATTTCAAGCCTTGACGCCGCTTCCGCCCTGAGATGGCCGGCGAGCGTCACGCTGCCTTGGACGAAGAGCGGTGCTGCTATGCTCGCGAGAGGCCGTCGAGCTCGATCAACGCGACGCGGGCCGGGTCGGCGGCTTCTTCAGGATTTCCGCGATCTCGTCTTCGGATTTGCCGGCGACGTCGTAGCCCATGCCCTTGAGCCGCTCGAGCAGCATTGCGCTGTCGTCTGCGGAGCGGGCGGTCCACTCGGCCAGCATGGCGTTGATCTCGGGGAGTTTTTCCTCGGGCGGCTTCTCGTGATCGCTCATCGGGTGATCGCTCGTCCTGATGGCCTCTGTGAGCCATGACCTAGCAGGCACGCGCAGGAAGAGAAGCCCTGTTGGCGAGGACGGGCCGGGCCAGTCCTCGCCACGAGGGGATCGCGCAGCCTCAGGCGGCTTCGCCGTACTCGCCGCCGCGGGTCTGGCCGAGGCCGATGGCCTTGGCGAGATCGGAGCGGGCCTTGGCGTAGCTCGGAGCGACCATGGGATAGTCGGGCGGCAGGCCCCACTTGGCCCGATACTGCTCGGGGCTGAGGTTGTACTTCGCGCGCAGGTGGCGCTTGAGCGACTTGAAGGTGCGGCCGTCTTCGAGGCAGACGATGTACTCGTTCGTGACCGACTTCTTGATCGGCACCGCCGGCTGCTGCGGCTGGGCCGGGGCGGCGCTCTCGGGAGCCTTGCCGCTGGCCACCTGCAGGAGCGCGCCGTGCACGCGCGTGAGGAGCTGGGGCAGCTCCGCCGGGGGCACCGGGTTGTTACTTACGTAAGCCGACACGATGTCGGCGGCCAGCTCGACGAAATCGACCGGCGTCTCAGCTTCGTTCATGATCGGATCTATTCCCTCATCGTTGGCGCACCGGGCATGAGCCTCGGGCATTCCGGTAAACAGAATCGCCCCGCCTCGCCTGCTTCGGCTCGCACACCGCACCCGCCCGCAAGTGTATCGGAAAAAGCGGCAGCCTCGATGCGATGGTTCGCCACTTATGATATTCGCTTACGTCTCGCAAGACAGAGCAGATATGCAGCTTGAATAGGAATCAACTTTCCGACAGGCGCTGGGGATTTGTCGAGATTTTGCAGAGACGGATATCGGCGCGATCACGCGAAGTTGAACGCGCGCATCCGGCGGCCCGCACCGAACCTCCCGTGGCACGGCAAAAGACGCGTGGGATATTGAGCGGGTTGCGGGCCGGGCCGGGGCGCGGCACATGGCGGCGAACAGGCGGCAGACCCGCCCTCAACCCAATCGGACGCGCCCAATGACCTCCGAAACGCTCCCGCCCTTCACGCTCCCAACCGATGCGCCGAAGGCGGAGGCCAGGCCGCATGCCTTCACGATCCACGAGCACAAGGTCGAGGACGACTACGCCTGGTTAAAGGCGGAGAACTGGCGCGCGGTGCTCAAGGACCCGGCGGCGCTCGCTCCCGACATCCGCGCCTATCTCGATGCGGAGAATACTTACGCCGAGGCAGCACTCTCCGAGGCTGGGGCCCTGCGTAAGACCCTCGTCGCCGAGATGCGCGGACGCATCCGCGAGGACGATTCCAGCGTACCGGAGCCGGACGGCCCCTTCGCCTATTACACGCGCCACCGCGAGGGCGGCCAGCATCCGCTGATCTGTCGGCGCCCTCGCACGGTCGTGGTGCTGCCCGGACAGGGCGCGGAGACCGCCGCCGACGGCGGCCCCGAGGAAGGCGAGCAGATCCTGCTCGACGGCGACCGGGAGGGCGAAGGCCGGCCCTTCTTCGAGATCGCCGCTGCGGTCCATTCGGACGACCACCGGAAACTCGCCTGGGGAGCCGACACCAAGGGCTCCGAACTCTACACGATCCGCGTGCGCGACCTCGGCACCGGCGAGGATGCCGCCGACGGGGTCGAGGCAACTTCCGGCGAGGCGGTCTGGAGCGCGGACGGCGCCTCCTATTGGTACGTCGCCCTCGACGAGAACCATCGTCCCGCCAAGGTGATGCGCCACCAGCTCGGCACGCCCCAAACCGAGGACGTCGCGGTCTACGAGGAGGCCGATGCGGGCTTCTTCGTCCATATCGGCAAGACCCAGTCCGGCCGCTACCTCACCGTCACCGCGAGCGACCACGAGACCGCCGAGGTCCATCTCCTCGACCGCACGGCGCCGGATTCTGCTTTACTGACCGTCTCGCCGCGCGAACACCGGCTGATCTACTCGGTCGAGCACTGGGCCGATTTCCTCGTCATCCTGACCAATGCCGACGGCGCCGAGGACTTCAAGGTCGTCACCGCTCCGCTCGCGTCACCGAACCGCGCCAACTGGCAGGACGCGGTGCCCTACCGGACCGGCGTCATGATCCGGCACCTGCACGTGCTCGGAAACCACATGGTGCGGCTCGAACTCGAGAACGCCCTGCCCCGCATCGTGGTGCGCGATCTCGCCGGCAACGAGCACACGGTGTCGTTCCCGGAAGAGGCCTACTCGCTCGGTCTCGCCTCGGGCTACGAGTTCGAGACGGCTCGCATCCGCTTCACCTATTCCTCGATGACGACGCCGGCCGAGACCTACGACTACGACTGCGTCACCAAGGGGCGCCACCTGCGCAAGCGCCAGGTCGTGCCGAGCGGCCACGACGCCGCCGACTACGTGACGCGCCGTCTCTTCGCCACGGCGCCGGACGGCGAGCAGGTGCCTATCTCCCTGCTGCACCGGAAAGGCCTGGAGCTCGACGGCAAGGCGCCGCTCCTGCTCTACGGCTACGGCTCCTACGGCACGCTGATGCCTGCCTCGTTCAGCACCAACCGCCTCTCCCTGGTCGACCGTGGCTTCGTCTACGCCATCGCCCATATCCGCGGCGGCACCGAGAAAGGCTGGCGCTGGTATCTCGACGGCAAGCGCGAGAAGAAGCCGAATACCTTTTCGGACTTCGTCGCCTGCGGCCGCGCACTCGTCGAAGCCGGCTACACGTCCGAGAAAAGCATCGTCGCGCATGGAGGCAGCGCTGGCGGCATGCTGATGGGGGCGGTCGCCAACATCGCCCCGGAGCTGTTCGCGGCCATCGTCGCCGACGTGCCCTTCGTCGACGTGCTCAACACCATGCTCGACGGCGACCTGCCGCTCACCCCGCCGGAATGGCCCGAATGGGGCAACCCGGCCGAGAGCGAGGAGGCCTGCCGCACCATTCTGTCCTACTCGCCCTACGACAACGTCGCGGCCAAGGCCTATCCGGCGATCCTGGCGCTCGGCGGCCTCACCGATCCGCGCGTGACCTATTGGGAGCCGGCGAAATGGGTCGCGCGGCTGCGCGCCACCATGACCGGCGGCGGCCCGGTTCTGCTCAAGATCAACATGGAAGCCGGCCATGGCGGCGCGGCCGGCCGCTTCGACCGCCTCGAAGAGGTCGGCCTAATCTACGCCTTCGCGCTGATGGCAGCCACACGGGCGAAAACCGGCTGATCACGCGACACCCTGTCACCGTCCCTTAACCTAAACCTGCGCGATAGGCAGGGCCGTGGGGTCGCTTGGGGGGCAAGCTTGCGCATCGGACGTCGAGACAAGCTGGTGGCCGTGTTCGTCGCGGCGACCTGCGCCGCCGCACTGGCGCGGTACGCCACGCATCGCGAGCCCGCCGATCCCTGCAAGGCCCATCCGGGCACCTATGCCTGCGCGGTCTTCGCCCAGCCGGAATGGCTGAAGCGCCGCGTCTATGCCGGGCGCCCGCAGACACCTCCAGCTGTGGCAGAGCTGCCCGGCCCGGCAGTCGAGGCGCTGCCCGTTTCCACAGAGACCGTGACGGCGCCAGTTGAGGCCTCAGCCGACGGCGTCTGAGACAGCAAACGCCTGTCCTGACTATTGCGGCGGCCGGATATCGAGTGGTTCGGCCGAAGGCTCGCCACGGATGCGGCGGCTTTCGTCGTCGATGTTCTGGCGATCGCGGGCCTGACGGGCCTGCTCTTCGGCGGCGGCCTGTTGCGCACGCATCCGGGCGATCCGGGCCGCATCCTCGGCGGCCTTGTCTTTGGCGGCCTTCTCCGCTGCGGCCTTGAGCGCCGCGGCGCGCGCCTGGTCCATCTCGATGCGCGCGCGGCGGCGCTGGCGCTCGACTTGGTCGGCCTCGAAAAGCTCGATCTTCTCGAGTTCCCGCTGCAGCACCAGGGCCGAGAGGCCGTTGGAGAGCGCGCCGGGTTCGATCTCGCGCCGTGGCCCGTTCAGGGTGCCCACGAAGCTGAGTTGGACCGATGGCTTGCCGCCGGACCAGCCCTTCGGCGCGGAGGCCGAGCTGAGCGTGCCGCGGGCCTCGATGCGCTTCGACTTCAGGTCGAGGGTGAAGCCCCCGTTCCAGCGCGCCGAGCCGAAGTCGAGGTCGACGGGGCCGCTCCGCAGCGTGCCGCCACCGAGCGTCACGGGCGTGGTGACCGGCCCTTTGGCCGAAAGCGCTCCCGCGTCGAATTCCTCCGAGAGGATGGTGGCCAGCCGACCCTCGCGCAGGGGATCGTCCTCGGCGAGCGCGCGGGTCAACGTGCGGTCGAGCGCGGAGGGATCGGCGGCAGGCACCGTGATCTCGGCGAGCACCGCCTCCCCGCTGCCGCCGAGATTGGCCGCGAGCGCAGCCGCGCTGTCGCCGGTGCCGCTGTAGCGTAGGTTCAGCGACAGATTCGCCCGGATCGGGCCTCCGGCCGCGAGCGCCTGAATGGAGGTCCCAGCGAGGGCCGCGATCGAAACGCCCGACAAGGCCCCCTCGCCCGACACGCTCGCCCCGCTGCCCTGCCGGGCGATCGTGGCCGAACCGCTCACTTGGCCGCCCGCGAGGCGCCCCGACAGGTTCTTGAGGCTCAGCGCATCGCCATCGAGCGACAGCTCGAACGCCGCACCCTCGGCGACCAGATCCTTCCCGAGACCGAGCCGGCCGACCGACAGCGACAGGTCGGCGCGCGGGCGCGGCGGAGCGGGCAGGAACCGCGCCTGAGACCAGCCGGCGGTGTCGCCAGCATTTGCCCGCGGGTCGGTGGGCAGCACCAGGGCGGCGGCCAGTCCCGGCAGCGAGAGCGCGCCCAGGCTGGCTTTGCCGGCAAGGCCGCCATCGGTCGCACGATCGAAGCTCGCCGAGGCGTCGGCCTCCGCGAGGCGCCCACTCGCCTCGATGTGCAGTCCCGCATCCTTGCGTGAGAAAGCCAGGGTCAGGTCCGCCGGCAGCGGGCCAGCCAGCTGTGACGTGCTGCCCGCAAGGCTCACGAAGGCCGAGGCATCAGCGGTCGCCACGTGAAGCGTGCCGGCACTGGGCAGGGCCGCCTCCGTATCGAGCATCAGCGGCTTGACCGTCGAGACGTCGAGCCCGGCCACCGTGCCGGCGACGGTGAGGTTCAACGGCGTCGCGGCGCCGGCTTCACGGCGCGCCTTCACGGTCAGGCTCGCAGGCTGGCGTAGGCCCGCAATGTCGTCGCGCTTGAACCAGCGCCCGGCGCGCGGCGCGGCAATGGTGGCGTCGAGGCTGTCGAGGCGTCCGCCGCGCGAGAGCAGCGAGCCGTCGATCGTGCTCTCGGCGGCCCGGCCCTTGGCGCTGGTCCGCAGGGTGTCGGCCTGGCCGGCCTCGCGCTCCAGGCTCACGTCGAGGTCGAGGGCGCCCTCTTTCAGAAAGGCCGGCAGCAGGCGCGCCTCGGGAATCCAGACCCGGTCGAGCAGGGCCAGGAGCGGTGCTGCGGAGGGTGCGCCGACATGGCCTGCAATGCGGCCGGCACCATCCGGGGCAATGCGGCCGGAGAGCCGGGCATTCGCCCCGGCGAGGTCGGCGATGTCCAGGCGGTCGACGACGAGGCTCGCCCCGTCCGACTGGATGCTCGCCGTGATGGTTCCGTTGCCCGAGCGGGGGCCGGCCGGTCCGTAGCGGACGTTGCGCGCGCGGATGGTCAGGCCGACATCGTGCCGATCGAGCGAGGGCAGCATCCCGCCGAACGGCGGCAGCTCGGCAATGTCGACGCCCTGGGCCTGAAGCGTGGCCTCCAGCCGCCCACGCACCGTGCCCTCGCCCCGGGTGTAGTGGGCATCGCCCGAGAGCCGAGCCTCGCCGAGGGACACACGCAACCCCTTGAGGGAGAGATCGTTCGCTGCCGCCGTGACGTCGGCCACCGCTTGGACCGGGCGCCCGTCGAGCAGGGAGAGGGCGGGCCCCTCGATCCCGAACCGGCGCAGATAGCGGCCGACCCCCTCGGAACTCGCCGCGTCGACCTCGAGATGACCGCTGAAGCGCGGCGAGCTCGCGACATCGAACTCGCCGGAGGCATCGACCTTGGTCGTGCCTGGCGCGGTGCCGGTGAAGCGGCGCAGGATGAGGCCGCCGGTGCGGTCGAGGGTACCCTTGGCCTGCACGTCCGACCAATCTTCGAGGCCGAAGGCGACACTCTCGGCATTCAGGTCGAGGTCGAGCATCACCGGCAGGGCGGCGTCGCCGGAAAGCCGGCGCGCCAACAGAGCCTGTCCTGCCGAGGAATAGAGCAGCCCGTCGAGGTTGATCCGGCGGGATTCGAGGCTGAGCCCTGCACGCCAGGTCCGCAGGTCGATCTGTCCGGTTCCGGCGAGCCGCACGGCCTGGCCTGCCGGATCGATCTCCGCGTTGACGCTCTCGAAGTGCACCAGCGGCCCGCGGGCCTTGAACTTGCCGGCGAGCGAAAGGGGCAGAGCCGAGCCGGCATCCTTGGTCGGCGGACCGACCACGACGCGCGCCGAGCCTTCGGCCTCGGGGATCAACGCACGCATCTCGCCGGGCGCGCTCGGCTTGGCCGGATCGACGGGTTTCAGGACGATCCGGGCATCCGCCTCGAAGCGGGGCTGGCGCTCACCGCCGCCCGAGATCTTCACCGTGGCGCCGTCGCCCGCGATCTTCGTGCTCGCGAGGCGGAACGGCACGCCGCCGCTCGCGCCCTCCATCTGCCAAGGGCCCGCGAGCGAAGGCGCCTTGAGCCGCAACGCCTCGACGGCGACTTGTTCGGTACGGCCAGTGGCCGGGATCTGCGTGGTGACGAGCGCTTGCTGGATGTACAG
Organism: Methylobacterium brachythecii; assembly: GCF_014196345.1. Taxonomy (GTDB): domain Bacteria; phylum Pseudomonadota; class Alphaproteobacteria; order Rhizobiales; family Beijerinckiaceae; genus Methylobacterium; species Methylobacterium brachythecii. The sequence continues at coordinate 548,462 of NZ_JACIDN010000002.1, forward strand.
GTCCTCGATGACGAGGTCGCGGCCTCCCAACGCCTCGCCGAGGCTGCCGGGCAGCATCAGCGCGTCGCCGTCGCTCACCGGAAGTTTCAGCTCGGCTCGGCCGATCCGGGTTTCGGTGAAGCGGAACTCGCCTTTGAGCAGAGGCGCGAGCGCGAGCTCGGCCTTGACCGAGGCGAGCTCGAGTGAGGGCTTTTCGGGATCGCCGCCCAGATGCAGCACGTCGAGGCGGAGGCGCGGCGACGGCAGGAGCCGCAGTTCGATCCGGCCGTCGCTGTGGGCGGGAAGGCCGAGCGAGGCGCCGATCGCCTGATCGATCAACGGGCGCCGCGCCGTCCAATCGACGAAGGGCGGCGCGGCGAGCGCCGCGATCAGGATCAGGATGACGGCGCCCGCGAGCGCGGTCAGGATGTCACGCACGGCTCGTGTTTCCGCTCGCGCCGCCGCCCGACGCCCTACGGATCACCCGCGGGCCGAGGCCCGGCGGCGCTCCAGCTTCGCGCTTAGCACAGCCGCGCGACGCCTGCCTGTGTCCTTCGGGCGTCAGCCCCGCGGATCAGCGGTGGCGCCGCCGAATATAGCCGCCGGGATTGATGCTGGTGTTGTTGTAGAGCCGGTCGGTGGTCCGATGCGCATTCATCTGATTGTTGTTGAACGTCTGCTGCTGCTGCATGCCGCGCATCGCGTTCTGCTGCTGGAAGGACTGGTTGGCGGCGTTCGAAGAGCCGACGCCGGCCGTGAGCTGGGCGCTGGCCGGCCCGGCGAGCGGGAGCGCCAGGGCGCCGGACAGGACCAGCGACGGGATGAGAGAGGCGGCACGCATGATGGCTCCTTGAGAACGGGTCTTGGCCGGTGTGTCCGGCATATGATGAAACGACGCGCAGACGGCCACCGGAGTTCCCCCCACGCGCTGTTTGCAGGCCTCGACGGCGTTCGCGTTTTGGTCCAGGGATGCCCGGATGAAACATCAGCCGGACGAGTCGCGCGAGGACGCGCCCGAGGCCCATCCGCCCGTCTCGATCACCGCCCGCGCCATGGCCTCGCTGAGGCCGGATGCCGCGGCCTATCTATCAGGGCTGAACCCCGAGCAGCGCCGCGCCGTCGAGACGACGGAGGGGCCGGTGCTCGTGCTCGCGGGTGCCGGCACCGGCAAGACCCGCGTCCTCACGACGCGGATCGCGCATCTCATCGCGACGGGTCGGGCGCGGCCCTACGACATCCTTTCGGTGACCTTCACCAACAAGGCCGCGCGGGAGATGAAGCACCGCATCGGTGCGCTGATCGGGCCGGCCGGCGAGGGCATGCCCTGGCTCGGCACCTTTCACGCCATCGGCACCAAGATCCTGCGACGCCATGCCGAGCTCGTCGGGCTGAAGTCGGACTTCACCATCCTCGGCATGGACGACCAGCTCCGCCTGATGAAGCAGGTCATCATCGACCAGAACATCGACGAGAAGCGCTGGCCGGCCCGTTCGCTAGGCCACACCATCGACGGCTGGAAGAACCGCGGCCTCGCGCCCGAACAGGTGCCCCCGGGCGAGGCCCAGGCCTTCGCCTTCGGCAAGGGCGGCGCGCTCTACACTGCCTACCAGGAACGGCTGAAGTCGCTGAATGCCGCCGATTTCGGGGATCTGCTGCTGCTCTGCCTCAAGCTCTGGCGCGAGAACCCGGACATCCTGGAGAACTACCAGGAGCGTTTCCGCTACATCCTGGTCGATGAGTACCAGGACACCAACGTCGCCCAGTATCTCTGGCTCAGGCTGCTGGCGCAGAAGCGCAAGAACGTCGCCTGCGTCGGTGATGACGACCAGTCGATCTATGGCTGGCGCGGCGCCGAGGTCGACAACATCCTGCGCTTCGAGCACGACTTTCCGGGTGCCGTCGTCGTGCGCCTGGAACGCAACTACCGCTCCACCGGCCATATCCTCGCCGCTGCTTCGGGCCTGATCGCCAAGAACGAGAGCCGGCTCGGCAAGACGCTGCGCACCGAGGCCGAGAAGGGTGAGCCCGTCACGATCTCCGGCGCCTGGGATTCCGAAGAGGAGGCCCGGCTACTCGGCGAAGAAATTGAATCCCTCCAGCACAAGAAGCATCCGCTCTCCGAGATCGCGGTGCTGGTGCGGATCTCCGCGCAGATGCGCGAGATCGAGGACCGGTTCGTCCAGCTCGGCTTGCCCTACCGGGTCATCGGCGGCCCACGCTTCTACGAGCGCGCCGAGATCCGTGATGCGTTGGCCTATCTGCGCGTCACCGCGAACCCGTCCGACGACCTCGCCTTCGAGCGCATCTTCAACACGCCCAAGCGCGGCCTCGGCGATGCGACCTTGCAGACACTTCACGCCTTCGCCCGCGCCGACAGGATTCCGCTGCTCGCCGCATCGAGAAAGCTGATCGAGACCGACGAGCTGAAGCCCCGCGCCCGCACCATGCTGCGCGGCCTCGTCGAAAGCTTTTCTCGGTGGGCGCGTCTCGTCGGTACCCAGCCGCATTCCGAGGTCGCGCAGACGATCCTCGAAGAATCCGGCTACACCGACATGTGGAAGAAGGACCGCTCGGCGGATGCCGCTGGCCGGCTCGAGAACCTCAAGGAATTCGTCCGCTCGATGGAGGAATTCCCGGACCTCGCCGCCTTCCTCGAACACGTCTCGTTGGTGATGGAGGCCTCCGAGGCCGAGGGCGCTGAGCGGGTCTCGCTGATGACGCTCCACGCGGCGAAGGGCCTGGAATTCGACACCGTGTTCCTGCCTGGCTGGGAAGACGGCCTGTTTCCAAACCAGCGGGCGCTGGACGAAAGCGGCCGAGCCGGCCTCGAAGAGGAGCGGCGACTGGCGCATGTCGGCCTGACCCGTGCCAGGAAGCGCGCGAAACTCTCTTTCGCGGTCAACCGGCGCATCCACGGGATGTGGAACTCCACCATCCCCTCGCGATTCATCGACGAGTTACCGCCGGGCGCCGTCGACGTGATCGACGCTCCGGCGCATTTCTCCGCCGGCGCCTCGCGCTTCGACCGCAACCCGACGCCGTTCGGGTCGTCCTACGCCACGCCGGGCTGGCAGCGCGCGCAGGCGCAGACGGGCCACAAGTTCGGGGGCCCCTTCGGAAGCGGCACCGTCGGCCGATCTGGCGGCCCGCGCCAGATCGAAGGCGAACTGGTCGCCAAATCGAGCGGCACTCCGTCCGCCTTCCAGGGCGGGGACCGTGTCTTTCATACCAAGTTTGGCCCTGGCACAGTCGCCGACGTCGACGGCAATAAACTTACCGTTGACTTCGACAAAGCAGGCCGCAAGATGGTGCTCGAAAGCTTCGTCCAACCTGGATGAAGCGTCCCGCCGGATCCTGTCCGGCCGGTTTCGCTCCAATGCGGGCGAGTGAGGGCGATGGTGCTGGCGGGTGCTCCGTCATTCCGATCCACCTCAGGTGCTGATCCGGCGCCTCCCCTTCCTGCCCCCCGAGACAACCCGTCGACCCTCCGTCTGATTGTTGCCGCCAGGCAACAGGCCAGAAGCGATTTCGCTCTGCAGTCGAGCGGCTCCGCGAGTCACACGCGCGTCGCGCGGCTCTGCGATGTCCACTGTCGGCAGGATGTATTCCACAGATCTCGCGTTATCGGCGGGAACTGCTGCGACCAGATTGGCTTTGCTCTTGCAAGGTCACGCACGCGACATCGGAGAAGGAGCTTGGCTGTGTAAACTCGAACAGATCTGAAAAACCTATCCAGTCTCGGGATATCAAGGTCCAGGTGGAGTGTTGATCGATGAAAAGACGACGCGCACGGCTTGAACTGGTTGAAGATCGTACCTCACGTCTCCACCGCACCCGTTTCGACGAGGAACGTCACCTCGCTCCGATACAACCACTGACCGATCGACAGGGCCAATACCTCGACGCCCTCGCCTCATCCCAACAAGTCATCGTCCTCGGACCTGCCGGAACCGGCAAGACCTACATCGCCGGCACCCGCGCCGCGGACCAGCTCCGGCAGCGGCGGATCGCCAAGGTGATCATCACCCGCCCCAACGTCGCCTCGGGCCGTAGCCTCGGCTTCTTTCCCGGAAGCCTCGAGGAAAAGATCGCCCCCTGGGTCGCGCCCCTCACCGAGACCATGAAAGAGCGCATGGGCGATGCCGCCTTCGACATCGCGCTCAAGAGCGGCGACATCGAAATCGTCCCCTTCGAAGTGATGCGGGGACGCACCTTCAAGAACTGCCTCGTGATCCTCGACGAGGCGCAGAACACTACCACCGCCGAGATCAAGATGTTCCTGACGCGCATTGGGGACGATTGCCAGGTCATCATCAACGGCGACATCTCGCAGACCGACCTCCGCGAAACCTCCGGCCTGCGCACTGTGATCCACCTCGTGAAGAGCCGGATGATGAACATCCCGATCGTCGAATTCACCCTCGACGACATCGTGCGATCGGGCGCCTGCGCGGACTGGGTGCGGGCCTTCGAGGAAGCCAAGCTCTAGATCCGAACGAAGACGCCTCGGCCTTTCTCCGCTCGTCGGAGAAAGGCCGAACGATCTGCGATTGTGATGCAACGGTATCGAGAGTCGGGGGTTTAGCCCCCGCGACGAATTCGTTCTCCGGTTTTAATCCTTCCGGATAACGACGTTCTCGCTCCATCTTAGAAATAGAGAACTGGAGTCTCTCGTGAGGAAACTGACTTTCGCCGTGGCCGTGCTGGCCTCTCTCGGTGGCGCTGCCGTAGCGACCTCAGCCTCGGCCGCTCCGGGAGCCCCGATGGGCGTGACCGCCCCCGCGACCACCACGACCGTGGGCATGCATAGCCGCATGGAGCATCGCATGATGCGCCGTCACATGGAGCGCAAGATGATGCGCCGTCACATGGAGCGGAAGATGATGCACCGTCGTATGCATCACATGTAAGCAGCGGAAAACGGGGCCCTTCGGGGCCCCTTTTTTCGGCCGGGAGCAGCCCCGGCTCGTCGCGGCCCGCTCAGTTCTTGGAGCGGGTCTTGTCGTCCTTGGCAGCAGGCTCGGCAGCGGCGTGGCGCTTAGGCTCCGCCTTCTTTGCCGTCGCAGAAGTCTCCGTGACCTCCTTCACCTGGGCAGCATGCCGTGCCGCCATCCGGGCAGACGGCTTCGCCGGAACGGGCTTCGCGATCTCTTCAGCCACCGGAGCAGGGGCAGCGGCCGGAGCGGCCGCCGCCGGTGCCTCGGACTTGCCGAACAGGTTACCCAGCAACTTCTGGTAGGCAGCCGGATCGCCGTCCGCATCGGCCACCGCGATGCGAGCGGGCGCGGCGGGCCTCACCTCGGGAGCCGGCTCCTGAGCCGCCAGCAGCGTCGGACCGTTGGCGGCGGGACCGGCCTTGCCCTTTGCGTTCTTCTTGGCGAGCGCCGCGGCGGCGAGCTTGGTCGGGCCGGGTGCATTCGGCGAGACCGCCGCGACGAGGACCGGACGGCCCTTGGCGTCGATCTCGATCTCCTGCGGGCCGGCGGCGAGGCTCTCGGGCCGGCTCACGTCACCGAGATTGTGACGCGAATATTCCTTGGCGGAATAGGAGAGCTCCTTCTCCTTGTCGCTCTCGGTCAAGGCGGCGAAGCTGCTCTGCGGTGCCTGCGGACGGAACACCGCGTTGCCCGAGCCGTCCTCGTAGACAACGCGCGTGGCCTTCTCGCCCTTGGCGACGAGTTCGGCGATCTGCCTGTTGTCGGTCTCGCGCTTCTCCGCCACCAGCGGGTCGACCCGCGGCGTGCACGAGCCGGCGGCGACGTCGGAGCCGCCGAACACGTATTTCGTGCCGCAGGCCGCGGTGCGCGGCTCCTCCTTCAGGGCCTCGAAATAGTCCGAGCCCTCCTTGAGGTTCCGCCAGAACGGCGCGTTCGGGTCGTTCCGGAACTTGGCCATATTCGAGGCCGTCATCCGGAACGGGTAGGACTGGAACTGGAAGGCGCGCTGGCCACCCTGGAAGGCGTCACGGGCGATGGCGTAGACCTCGGCCATCGAGGCATCGGTCATGGCGAAGCAGCCCGCCGACGAGCAGGTGCCATGCACCATGATGTACTTGCCGGTGCCGCCCTTGGCCCGGTCGACCGCGTTCGGATAGCCGACGTCGAAGGACAGGTAATAGGCCGAGTTCGGGTTCATCTGACCCGGCGTGATCGTGTAGAAGCCCTCGGGCGCCTGGCGGTCGCCCTCCTTCGTCTTCGGACCGAGCTGGCCGGACCAGCGACAGATCGGGAAGGTCTTGAGAAGGGCGTACTGGCCGCTGGAATTGCGCTTCCAGACTTCCATCTCCGCTTCCCGCTTGTAGGCGCGGACGAGGATCGGGTCGGACTGGCTCATGCCCTTGGTCTGCATGAGCGAGAGGGTTTGAGCCGGGATCGGCGCGAGGCTGCGAGCCGAGACGCCGCCGAGCATGCCACTGTCCTGGCAGGCTCCGAGGGACATCGCCACTGCGACGAGACCGGCCGCCGCCAACGGACGCACAGACATGGGGGACCCCGTTTGCATGCGCCGGCAAGACCCTTCGGCCGTGCGGCGCCACTCCCCAACCCAATAGCCCCGTTAGACTTACCCGGACCTTACCTCAAGGATTTCAGAGGGTCCGGCGCTGAAAGGTCCACCAGTGTGGTGAGCTGGCATCACTGCAGATGCTTTCGGGCAAAAGCGGGGCCGTTACAGCATTCCCGAGTCTTCGCAGGGAGCCTGTGCAAAACTCGCACGATCGGAGACTCCGCAAACACTTGCGCCGGGATGACGGCTCAGAGCTTGCGACCGATCTCGAGGAATTTCTGGGCGCGGCGGTCGCGAATCTCGTCCGCGCCGAGGCCGTCGAAGGCGGACAGGGCGGAGGCGATGGCCGCACCGGCTTCGGCGATAGCCCCGTTCTTATCGCGATGCGCGCCGCCGGTGGCCTCGGGCACGATGCCGTCGATGATGCCGAGCCGCAGCAGGTCCTGCGCGGTGATCTTCATGGCGGTGGCGGCGTCGTGGGCGCGGCCCTGGTCGCGCCACAGGATCGAGGCCGCGCCCTCGGGCGAGATCACGCCGTAGATCGCGTGCTCCAGCATCAGGACGTGGTTGGCGGTGGCCAGCGCGATGGCGCCGCCCGAGCCGCCCTCGCCGATCACGATCGCGACATTGGGCACTCCCAGCGCGAGACAAGCCTGCGTCGAGCGGGCGATGGCCTCGGCCTGTCCGCGCTCCTCGGCCTCGATGCCGGGAAAGGCACCGGCCGTGTCGACGAAGGCGAGGACCGGAAGGCCGAAGCGGTCCGCGGTTTCCATCAGGCGCACCGCCTTGCGGTAGCCCTCGGGTCGGGCCATGCCGAAATTGTGGCGCAGGCGCGCCTCGGTGGTCGCGCCCTTCTCCTGGCCGAGCACCAGCACCGACCGGCCCTTGAAGCGGCCGAAGCCACCGACGATCGCTTCGTCCTCGCCAAAGGCCCTGTCGCCGGCGAGGGGTGTGAAGTCCTGGATCAGCCCGGCGCAGTAATCCACGAAATGCGGCCGCTGCGGATGCCGGGCGACCTGCGTCTTCTGCCAGGGCGTCAGGTTCGCGTAGATCTCGGAAAGCGCAGCCGCGGCCTTACCCTCGAGCCGGCTGATATCCTCGCTGATCGAGACGGCGCCGTCGCGCTCGCCCAGAGCCCGCAATTCCTCGAGCTTCGCCTCGAGTTCGGCGACCGGCTTCTCGAAATCCAGGTAGGAACGCGTCGCCATGGGTCGCCAGCCAGTCCCTCGTGGTTCCCGGCGCCCGAGCCGGATGGATGCTGTCCCGCCTCACCGGAGCCGAGGCGGAACCCCGGGCCGGCTTCATGATCGGCTTAACGGAACGGGCGCGAGGTGTTGGCGAAGCGCGTCCGGGTGTCAACCACTTGGCCCCAAAGCTGCACCGTCGAGCCGTCCACCGCGCCTTGTGCAGTGCGTCATCCGACTGTCGCCGAATCTCCACAAGGGTCCGCGCAGCCAAGCCATTTGCGAGGTATCGTGTCGTCTGCTTTCGAGTCCGGTGAAACCTCGGTCCTCGTGCTTCAGGGCGGCGGCGCGCTCGGCTCTTATCAAGCCGGCGTCTACGAAGGCCTCCACGAGGGCGGCATCCATCTCGACTGGGTCGCGGGCATCTCGATCGGCGCGATCAACGCGGCGCTCATCGCCGGCAACGCCCCGGAGCATCGGGTCGAGCGCATCCAACAGTTCTGGGACCAGATCTCGTCGAGCCTGACCGCGAACCCCTGGTTTCCCGGCGAGAAGGCCCGCATCGCCTTCAACGAGGCCTCGGCCAACCTCGTCGCGACCTTCGGCGTCCCGGGCTTCTTCTCGCCCCGCATCCCGCCGGCCCAATTCTACCCGGAGGGCGCACCCCAGGCGCTGAGCCTCTACGATACCAGCGCCCTCAAGGGCACGCTCGAACGCCTCGTCGATTTCGACCGCATCAACCACGGCGACGTGCGCCTCAGCGTCGGCGCGGTGAACGTGCGCAGCGGCAACTTCGTGTATTTCGACAGCCGCCGCGACCTGATCATCCCCGAGCACGTGATGGCGTCCGGGGCGTTGCCGCCCGGTTTCCCGCCCGTCGAGATCGAGGGCGAGAGCTACTGGGATGGCGGTCTCGTCTCGAACACGCCGCTCGACTACGTGCTGGAGCGCGAACGCCAGCGCGACCTCGTGGTCTTCCAGGTCGACCTCTTCGCCGCGCATGGGCCGATGCCGCGCTCGCTGCTGCAGGCCGCCGAACGCGAGAAGGACATCCGCTATTCGAGCCGCACCCGGCTCAACACGGACAAGAACATCGAGATCCGGAAAGCCAAGCTCGCCTTCCGCAACTTGATCGACAAGCTGCCGGCAGAGCTCGCGCAGGACCCGGATGTCGGCTTCCTGCGCCAGGTCAGCCACGCGAACTACCTGACAGTGATGCAGCTGATCTACCGGCGCCAATCCTACGAGGGCAACTCGAAGGACTACGAATTCTCGCGCGCCACCATGCTCGAACACTGGGCATCCGGCCGCAACGACGTCCGCCGCTCCCTGCGCCACACCAAGTGGCGCGAGCGACGGTTCACCGAGGACGGCGTCGCCGTCTTCGATCTCACGCGGGATGCGCGCGACTAACCCACCCCCTGTCCCGATCAGCCGGAGCCGAGGCCATGAACCGCGAAGAGATCCTGATTCAGCCCTCGATGCCGGTCTTCAGCCCGAGCTATCCGCGCGGGCCGTACCGGTTCGTGCGCCGCGAATACCTGATCATCAACTACGAGACGGACCGCGATGCCCTGCGCCGCGCGCTCCCCGAGCCGCTGGAGCCGCATCCGGACAACCTCGTCTTCTACGAGTGGATGAAGATGCCCGACTCCTCGGGCTTCGGCGACTACCAGGAGAGCGGCCAGGCGGCCCACGCCTTCTATAACGGCGAGCCCTGCAACTTCTCGATCCAGATGTATCTCGACGACGAGCCGCCGATCACAGCCGGCCGCGAGATCTGGGGTTTTCCGAAGAAGTGGGGCCAGCCGCGCCTCGACCTGCGCAAGGACACCCTGACCGGCACGCTCTATTACGACGAGGAGCGCGTCGCGATGGGCACGATGACCTACAAGCACAAGAGCCTGAACGGTGACCTCCCAAAGGTGAAGGAGGGCCTGAAGAAGCTCAACGTGAACCTCAAGCTCCTGCCCGACGTCGACGGCAGCCCGAAGGTCGCTCAGCTCGTCGGCTACCGGCTCGAGGACATCACCGTCCACGGTGCCTGGGATGGCGAGGGCCGCCTCGACCTGATCCCGCACGTGAATTGCCGCGTCGCCGATCTGCCGATCAAGCGCATCGTCGGCGCCCGCCATATGATCGTCGACTTCACGCTGCCCTTCGGGCAGGTGCTGCACGATTATCTCGCCTGAATACGACCCGGGAGATCCCCATGACCCTGAAATCCAAAGTAGCCGTCGTCACCGGCTCGACCAGCGGCATCGGTCTCGCCATCGCCAAGGGCTTCGCGGCCGAGGGCGCCAACGTCGTGATCAACGGCTTCGGCAAGCCTGAGGACATCGAGCGCGAGCGCGCCGGGATCGAGAGCGAGTTCGGCGTGAAGGCGGTCTACTCGCCCGCCGACATGTCGAAGGCCGACGACATTGCCGGCATGATCAAGCTCGCCGAGGAGTCCCTCGGCTCCGTCGACGTGCTGGTGAACAATGCCGGCATCCAGTTCGTTTCGCCGATCGAGGAGTTCCCGCCGGCCAAGTGGGAGCAGATCATCGCGATCAACCTCTCCTCGGCCTTCTACGCCATGCATCACGCGATCCCGCTGATGAAGGCCAAGATGTGGGGCCGCATCATCAACACGGCTTCGGCGCACTCGCTGGTCGCCTCGCCGTTCAAGTCGGCCTATGTTTCGGCCAAGCACGGCATCGCCGGCCTGACCAAGACGGCGGCGCTCGAAACGGCGACCTCGGGCATCACCGTGAACTGCATCTCGCCTGGCTACGTCTGGACCCCCCTCGTCGAGAGCCAGATCCCGGACACGATGAAGGCACGTGGGCTGACCAAAGAGCAGGTGATCAACGACGTGCTGCTCCACGCCCAGCCGACCAAGCAGTTCGTCACTGTGGAGCAGGTCGCGGCGCTCGCGGTGTTCCTGTGCTCGGACGCGGCCAGCCAGATCACAGGCGCCAACATCCCGATCGATGGCGGCTGGACGGCACAGTAAGTCCGCAGGGACCGACGTTACGGTGAAGGCTCGCGATCGGATCGCGAGCCTTTCTCGTTCCTGCGCATGAAAAAGCGGCGAGGCTCTCGCCCCGCCGCTGGTTCGGCCGTCTCGATTGACTCAGGCGGCCGGCCCGCCTGCGGTCGTCCCATATTGCGGGAACTCACGCTCCGGCTGGGATGCGTTACCGCCCTTCGCGGAACTGTCGATCGCACGCTGCTGCCAGGCCGGCTGCGCATGGTCGTGGCGACCCTGCGCAAATGCGGTGGCGGGAGCGCTGACGGCCAGAGCGAGTGCTGCGGCGGCTGCAAAAACACGAGTGTTCATCACGGAGTCCTCCTTGAGAGGCGCGGTCTCCGGCGTTGGTCGGGGGCCGTGTCTGCTTCGGTGAAACTGATATGATCCCCGAAGCGCGATCACGGCGTGCGGTCGCGCACGCAACCATTCTCACACAGCATGCCGGCGGCATCGAAGCTCTCGGCACATGATTTCAGCGCATCGACTTCGGTGGTCTACGGCTCGCCGGCATCGTAGCGGGCCTGAGCGCCGGCGATCCGGTCGATGTGTCGAAACGCCCAGGTCCCGAGCGCCTCGACGGGCTCAGCCAGCGAATGGCCCATCGCCGTGAGCTCGTAATCCACCCGCGGCGGGATCGACGGCGTCACCGTTCGCGTAACGAGGCCATCCCGTTCGAGGTTGCGCAGCGTCAAGGTCAGCATCCGCTGCGAAATCCCATCGATACCGCGCTTGAGTTCGCTGAACCTCAGTGATTGGCGTCGCAGCGACATGATAACGAGCACGCTCCATTTGTCACCGATCCGAGAAAGGACCTGCGAGATCTTGAGACACTCGTCGGAGCGATGGACAATAGGGTCAGTCACACCCGTGTAACCTCGGTATCATGTGTGTGCGTCCTTGCGCAGCCGATGGGGTTCATATCAGATTGTGGTCACCAAAGAGAACCAGGTACTGATATGAAACTCCTCCATATCGACAGCAGCATCCTCGGCGCCGGCTCTGTCTCGCGGGAACTCTCGGCCCTCGTGGTCGCCCGCCTGACGAAGTACGGCCGGGCCGATGTCGTCTATCGCGATCTCGCGCTCGACGACCTGCCTCATCTCGCCCCGGCGACCTTGCCGGGCGCGCATCCTCTCTCGGCGATGGCCGGGCCGCTCGAGGGCGCTGCGCAGGCCACCCGCGAGACGAGCGACCGGATCCTCGAGGAATTCCTCGCGGCCGACACCGTGGTGATCGGCGTGCCCATGTACAATTTCACGATCCCGTCCCAGCTGAAGGCCTGGATCGACCGGATCGTGGTGCCGGGCAAAACCTTCCGCTACGGCGCGGGTGGGGCCGAAGGGCTCGCCTCCGGCAAGCGCGTGATCGTGGCGCTGGCGCGCGGTGCCGTCTTCGGGCCAGACCGCGCATCGGCAGAGCATGCCGAGAGCTACCTTCGCACCGTCCTCGGGTTCATCGGGATCACCGATCCCGAATTCGTCCTGGCCGAAGGTCTAGCAGCCGGTGAGCCGAGCAAGGCCAAGGGTGTCGCATCCGCGCGCGACGCCATCGGTCAGCTCGCTGCCTGAGCGGCGACGCGGAGAGCCGGCTCAGTTCGTCGGCTCGCCCGCGGCCACCTTCGCGGTCCAGTCGTCGAAGGCGATCACGGTCTGGCGCTGCTCGCCCAGGCCGTCGATGCGCAGCACCATCTCGTCGCCGGACTTGAGGTAACGCGGCGGCTTCATGCCGAGGCCGACGCCCGGCGGCGTGCCGGTGGTGATGACGTCGCCCGGCTCCAGCATCATGAAGTGCGAGACGTAGGCGACGAGTTGGGCCACGTCGAAGATCATCGTCGCGGTCGAGCCGGTCTGCATGCGCGTGCCGTTGACGTCGAGGCTCATCGACAGCTTCTTCAGATCCGGGATCTCGTCGAGCGTGACGAGCCAGGGGCCGAGCGGCCCGAAGGTCGGGCAGCCCTTGCCCTTGGTCCAGGTGCCGCCCCGCTCCATCTGGAATTCGCGCTCCGACACGTCGTTCATGATGCAGGCGCCGGCCACGTAGTCGAGCGCCTCGTTGGCGTGGACGTAGCTCGCCCGCGCGCCGATCACCACGGCGAGCTCGATCTCCCAATCGGTCTTGGCCGAACCCTTCGGCAGGATGACGGGATCGTTCGGCCCGGACAGGCAGGACGGCGCCTTGTTGAACAGGATCGGCTCGGCAGGAACCGCCGCTCCGGTCTCGGCGGCGTGGTCCGAAAAGTTCAGGCCGATCGCCACGATGTTGCGCGTACCGCCGACGCAGGGGCCGAGACGTGTGCCGGCCGGGATCACGGGCAGCGTCCTTGGATCGATCATGCGCAGGCGGTCGAGAGCCTGGCGCGACAGGCACGGCCCGGCAATGTCACGCACCGATCCGGACAGATCGCGAAGTGTCCCGGTGGAATCGACGAGGCCGGGTTTCTCGTCGCCGGCGCTCCCGTGACGGATCAGCTTCATCGCGGAATTCCCCATACGATCGAATCGGCGCGACCATGGCCGGCGCCCCAAAGCGGTGCAAGCGCGGCCGCGCGTAGCTCGAGGGCCACATCGGCGTGGCGCGGGCGCCACAGACCGGAATCAAAGTGCGCCGGGCCGGATTTTGCCGCGCGAGGTCTGCACAATATCGTATGAAGTTTATATGTGAACCAAATCTGATATTCCCTCGGCGGCGAGCATTAGCCAAGCAATTCCACCGCATGCGTATGGTTAACGAAGAATTAATAGTTACAGAGCCTATGCTGCCCCAACGATTGATAAGCTTTGCGCAAACCGGCATCGTCGACAGCAAGGTGACAGCCCGGCCGGGGCACGGCGGGGATACGAGCACCATCGAAGCGGCTTGGGGACATGAACATGATCGGCAGGATTGGTTTGCTCGCCTTGGCGGGCGTCTCGGCACTCGGCCTCGCCACGGGCGCGCAGGCCGGCGCTTTCGGGCTTCGCGAGCAGAGCGCGGAAGCCGAGGGCATGTCCTTCGCGGGTGCCGCCTCCGGCTCCGGCGGCGTCTCCTCGATGTTCTGGAACCCCGCCGTCATTACGATGCGGCCGGGCTGGGTCTCCGAGCAGAACCTCACCTATATCGGCCTGCACGCCAACATTAAGCCGCAGGTGGGCACGAACCCCGCCTTCCTCGGCCTGGGCGAGTCCGGCGACATCGGCCAGGGCGCGATCGTGCCGGCCGGCGCGACCTCCTACCAGCTCAACGACAAGATCTGGATCGGTCTGCAGACGGGCGCGCCGTTCGGCCTGATCACCAACCCGAACAAGGTCTGGGCCGGCGAGGTCTACGGCCGCTCATCGCGGATCTTCTCCCTCGCCTTCAACCCGGTCATTGCCTACAAGGTCAATGACTGGCTCTCGATCGCGGCCGGCCCGAACATCGAATACTTCAAGCTGACGCTGCGCCAGGCCCTGCCGATCCCCGGCATCCTGCCTCAGAACTATCCGAGCGGGTTCCTGAAGGGCGATTCCTGGGGCGTGGGCTACACCGCCGGCGTGACCGTGACGCCCTGGGACGGCACCGTCCTCGGCGTCGGCTACCGCTCCTCGGTGCATCACGACATCGACGGCAAGATCGGCCTGCCGTTCATCTTCGCCGGACAGGCCAAGGCCAACCTCAACACCCCCGACAAGGTCAGCGTCGGCCTGACCCAGGCAATCAATCCCCAGACCCGGATCAATCTCGGCTTCGAGTGGGACAACTGGTCGAGGCTCGGCACCATCCCGATCATCGCACCGGCCATCGGTGGAGTGATCACGACCCTGCCGCTGAACTTCAAGGACGGCTACACCTACTCGATCGGTGCCGAATACGATTGGTCGCCCGCTCTCACCGTGCGCGCCGGCTTCTCCTACGAGGAAGTTCCGATCGACAACCAGAACCGCACCGTCCGTCTGCCCGACAACAACCGCTACACCGTCTCGGTGGGCGCGGGTTACCGTTGGAGCGACAAGCTGACCCTGACCGCAGCTTACTCGCACATCTTCCTGAACCAGAGCAGGATCCTCGCCGGCGCCGGCCAGAACTACAACGTCGGCAACATCGCGCTCGCCGGCTTGGTCGATGCCAGCGCGGACATCGTCTCGGTGGGCTTCCGCTACACGTTCGGCGCTCCGGCCGCGCCAATGCCCGCACCGATCGTGCGGAAGTACTGAAAACCAACTCGCTGACGACGGACCATCCGGCCCCGGAGAGACTTTCCGGGGCTGATTTTTTGACCGCTTTGACAGCATGTTGTCATTATGACAATATAATGCCCCAATGCATGACAACCCTATCACCGAGCTAATCCTGGAAAGCTTCCGGCTGAACGGCTGCCTGCTTGCCGCCGGCGACGCCCTGGTGAACGACCTCGGGCTGACCAGTGCGCGCTGGCAGGTGCTCGGGGCCGCCGCTCTCTCGCCGACGCCCGCGCCCGTGGCGCAACTCGCGAGAGACATGGGATTGTCGCGCCAGAACGTGCAGCGGATCGCCAACGAGCTGGAGGCGGCCGGGCTGCTGACGTTCGCCCCGAATCCCAACCACCAGCGGGCGAAACTCGTCCTGCTGACCGAGTACGGCCGTGCCGCCTATGCCAAGGCCGCCGCCAGGCAGGTTCCCTGGGCGGCCGCTCTGTCGAAGGGACTGCCGGACGACGCCATCGAGGAGGCGACGAGCCTGCTGCGCAGCCTGCGCCGCCGGCTGGAAGCCCAGCACCCGACACCGCGTAGGAGCCCCGCATGATCTTCGGACAATTGGCCTTCCTCACCGCGGTCCTGTTCACAGGCGCCGCCATCTACGTGAGTGCCGTCGAACAGCCGGCCCGGCTCGTCCTCGACGACCGTGCCCTGCTGAGCCAGTGGAAGCCGTCCTACAAGCGGGCGACGGTGATGCAGGCCTCGCTCGTGGTCCTCAGCTTCGCCCTCGGCTTCGCGGCCTGGGTCCGCGCGGACGGGCTCGGCTGGATCGCCGGGGCGCTGCTCATGCTCGCCAACCTGCCCGTCACCTTCCGGCTGATCATGCCGGTCAACAAGCGGCTGATGGCGACTGACCCCGCCGATGCGGGCCCCGAGACCCGCGCGCTCATCCTGCGCTGGGGATCGCTGCACGCGATCCGCACGGCGCTCGGTATCGCGGCGTCGATCTCCTACGCGACCGCCATGCTGACGTGAGCCTCAATAGGCGTCGGTGCCGCGCCGCCGCTGCGCATCGAGGCTGAGCGGGCCGGGGCCGGCCACGGCGATGTAGAGGAAGACGAAGCAGAACAGGATCGCGGCGTCACCGCCGTTGAGCGCCGGGAAGAAGCTTTTTGGCGCATGGGCCAGGAAATAGGCCACCGCCATCTCGCCCGAGAGGATGAAGGCGACCGGCCGACTGAACAGCCCGATCACGAGGAGTGCGCCGCCGACGAGTTCGAGCACGCCCGCGATCCACGGCAGCGAGAACATCGCCGGATTCATGCTGCTCGCCGGAAAGCCGAGGATCTTCTGCGTGCCGTGCACCATGAAGACCAGGGCGGCGACGATCCGCAGGATGCTCAGCATCCGCGGGGCCCAGATCACCGTCATCGCCTGAAGATTCATCCGACTTACGCTCCTGGGACATGGGTCGGCCCGTGCGAACGACCTATGTCGGCGTGAGCCAAACGGCAATCCGATGATGGAGCGCCATGGTGGGAGACGACGTCATGCATTGGCCCGATCGCCGCGTCCTCGACCTCGTCGGGCTGACGTATCCCATCATCCAGGCGCCGATGATCGGCCCCAAGCCGGCCCTGGCGGCGAGCGTCACCGGCGCAGGCGGTCTCGGGTCGCTCGGTTGTGCCGCCTGGCAGGCCGACCAGACTCGCGCCGTCGTGGCCGCGATCCGCGAGAGCACCGACGGGCCGCTCAACCTCAATTTCTTCTGCCACGTGCGGCCGCCCGAGGACGAGGCGGCCGAGGCGCGCTGGCTGGCGCGGCTCGAACCGTATTACCGCGAGCACGGCATCGACCCGGCGGATGCGCCGCCCGGGGCCAAGCGCGCTCCGTTCGACGCCGCGGCCTGCGCGCTCGTCGAGGAGCTGAGGCCGAAGGTGGTCAGTTTCCATTTCGGCCTGCCGGACCGGGCCTTGCTCGCCCGCGTCCGCGCCGCCGGCAGCCTGATCTTCGCCTCGGCGACGACGGTGGCGGAGGCCCGCTGGCTCGACGAGCACGGCGTCGACGCGGTGATCGCGCAGGGCGCCGAGGCGGGAGGACATCGCGGCATCTTCCTCCCCGGCGAGCTCGCCGCGCAGCCCGGTCTCTTCGCCCTGCTGCCGCAGGTGGCGGACGCGGTGCGCGTCCCGGTCATCGCCGCGGGCGGCATTGCGGATGGGCGCGGCGTCGCGGCGGCCTTCGCGCTGGGAGCATCGGCCGTACAGGTCGGGACCGCCTACCTGCGCTGTCCCGAAGCCGGCATCTCGGCGCCCCATCTCGCGGCCCTGCGCGCCGCTCGCGACGAGGACACCGCGGTGACGAACGTCTTCACGGGACGCCCGGCGCGTGGCCTGCTGAACCGTGTAATGCGCGAACTCGGCCCACTCTCGCCGGATGCGCCCGCCTTTCCGAACGCCGCCGTCGCGCTGCAGCCCCTGCGGGCGGCGGCGGAGGCTCGGGACGAAGGGGATTTCTCGCCGCTCTGGTCGGGACAGGCGGCTGCGCTAGGCCGCGATCTCGGCGCAGCCGAGCTGACCCGGCTCCTCGCCGAGGAAGGCTCAAGGCGACTGGCCGAGATCGGCGGCCGCTAGCCGCCGTAGCTCTGCACCAGCGATCCCGCCACCAGCGTCCAGCCGTCGACCAGCACGAAGAAGATCAGCTTGAACGGCAGGGCAACGGTGGCCGGCGGCACCATCATCATGCCCACCGCCATCAGGATCGAGGCAACGACGAGGTCGATGATCAGGAAGGGGATGAACAGGAGGAAGCCGATCTCGAAGGCCCGCCTCAGTTCCGAGATCATGAAGGCCGGGGTGAGCACCTCCAGCCCCACGGCCTCGGGGCCCGACGGCACCGGCACCTTCGCCATGTCGAGGAAGAGCTTGAGGTCTTTCTCGCGCACGTTCTTCAGCATGAAGGTCTTGAACGGCGCCGAGGCGCGTTCGAAGGCGACGGTTTGCGTGATCTGCCCGGCCACCAGTGGCTCGATGCCGTTGCGGTAGGCCTCCTTGCCCACCGGCGCCATGACGAACGCAGTGAGGAACAACGCGAGGCTGACGATCACGGCGTTCGGCGGCGCGGTCTGTGTGCCGAGCGCCGAGCGCAGGATCGAGAGCACCACCACGATCCGCGTGAAGGAGGTGGCCATCACCAGGACGGACGGCGCCAGCGCCAGAACCGTGATGAGGGCGACGAGCTGCAGCGCGCGTTCGGTGACGCCTCCGGTGCCGAGGTCGACGCTCACGCTCTGCGCTTGCGCGCCAGCGGCGCTCAGGGCGACGAGCGCGAGGCCGGCGAGGGTTGGGATCAGGGCTCGATTCGAGGGTCGCATCGCGCGGGCAACCTGCGTCGCGGGGGCGCCGCGCACAAGCGACGCGCGGCCACGCCGTCCGATGATCTGCCGGCTGATCAGTTCTTGCGGTCGAGGGGACGACCGAGGAGCCTGGCGAACTCGGTCTCGATCTCCTCGACCGTGAAGGGCGTGCCGCCCTGCGGCTGCCCAGCCTTCGCCTCGGCAGAGGATGCCGGAGGATGCTCCTCGGCGAGCGCCTGCTGAGGCGACGCCATCGCCATCTCCAGGGAAGCGGGCTTCGGCTCGGGTGCCGGCGGAGGCGGCTGCGGCACGGGGTTGGCGCGCCCCAGCATGAAGGACGGGTTCGGCCGTGCCGTGGCCTGGGCGATGACCGGCTCTGCCGCCGGCGGGGCTGGCGGCGGAGGCGGTGTGGGGGTCGGTGCGGGCTCCTCCGGCGTCGCCGGTGACGGGCTCGGACCGGGCGGCGGTGTGACGGCCGAGGATTGCCGGCGCAGGGCCGTCTCGAGCTGGCGCGCCATGTCCGACAGGGCCGCCGGATCGAGCGGCCTCGGCGAGCCGGACGACATCAGCGACGGCGGCACGAAGGGCGGTGCGTCACTGCCCGCGGCCTGGACCGTCGGCTCGGCCTGCGCCTGCTTGGGCGCGAACTTGGCGCGGGGATCGAGGATCGACGGCGTCGCACGACGCAGGATACGGCCGACTTGACCGATGCTGATCCGCGACGTCGCGGTTTCGGTCGACTGCCGATCCGTCGGGGAGGCTTCGGGCTCGAACAGCGCGGGATCGAGCGGCGGAGCGCGCCCGGGGGAGGCGAGCTCATGCCCGTTGGTGCCGGGTTTCGGCGGTGGCACCGCCAGCGGCATCTCGAAGGGCGACACACCGAACGAAGCCGATGGCTCCTGCCGGTCTTGCACCGGCGCCATGTCGGATGCCGGTTCGGGACGCAAAACGGTATCGGCCGGCAACCGCGAGCCGGCGCTGCGGATGACGTTTCGCTCGACCACGACGTCGTTGGGGCCGCCGACGAGCAGCAGGTGCTCCACGTTGTCCCGGCGTAGCAGGATGAGCTGGCGCTGCCGGTCGAGCTCGTAGATGTCGACGATGCCGAGCCGCGGCTGGCGCGCTCGGTTCGTCGTGCGCGCGGTCATCGACAATCCCCTGCCCGCGATGCGCCGGAACAGCAGGACGGCCCCCATCAATAGGACGAGGATGACGAGGAATATGACCAGGAACTGCAAGTAGTAAGGTCCGTCAGAACTGAAGAACTCTGGCAAGACGGGACACTCTCGTTGTCCGGGCCAAGCCGGCCGGGCATGTGACGCCACGCGAGAGTATCGCGTCAGGCCCGGCGGCGGGCAATAAAGGTGAAAACTTCGTTAACAGCTTCGCACAGGGATCGGGTTTCGCTCGATCCGAAGAGACCGACTCTGCGGCGGCTATCGGTCTGTTTACGCGGGAGCCTCTCGATTTAACGGTCCATTAACCATGGACGCGGCATTTTTTGCCCACCCGGAGCGCGTCACTCGGCAAGCATTGCCGAGCATCCCGCCGCTCGCGGCTGAGGCGAGGAGACCCGCCGCGCCATGTCGCTCACCGATCTGCCCATCCTCGGGATGCTGCGCAACAGGATGCAGTGGCACCAGGCCCGCCAGGCGCTGCTGGCGGAGAACGTGGCCAATGCCGACATGCCGCGCTTCCGCCCGCGCGACCTCGCCGAGATTGGCGGCGCCTCCGGCCCGAGCGGCCTGACGGCGCCGTCGGCTGCAATCGTCGGCGGAGACGGTCTCGCCCGCACCGATAGCGGCCATATCGGCCTTGCCTCGGCCGATGGGCCGAATGCCGACGCCAAGCGCTTCAAGGGGTTCGAGGTTCGTCCGAGCGGCAACGGCGTCAACCTCGAAGAAGAGATGATGAAGGCCGGCGAGAACCAGAGCGACTACCAGATGGTCGCCTCGCTCTATCAGAAGAGCCTCGACGCTCTGAAGATCGCCGTCGGCAAGCGCTGAAACCTCTGAGCGGAGCGCGCCATGGACTTCCTGAAATCACTCGGCATCGCCGCCTCGGGGCTCAAGGCCCAGTCCGGCCGCATGCGGATCATCGCCGAGAACATCGCCAACGCGGATTCCGCGGCCAAGACCGCCGGCGGCGAGCCTTATCGCCGCAAGGTGCCGACCTTCACGAGCCGCTTCGACAACGAGCTCGGCGCGACCATCGTCGATACCGGGAAGGTGCGGCGCGACCAGTCGCCATTCCGCACCAAGTACGATCCCGGAAACCCGGCGGCCAACGATCGCGGCGAGGTCTCGCTGCCCAACGTCAACGGGCTGATCGAGAACATGGACATGCGCGAGGCCCAGCGCTCCTACGAGGCCAACCTCAACATGGTCACCGCCACCCGGCGTATGATCTCCAAGACCCTCGAAATCCTGAAGGCCTGACCGCCATGGCGACCTCCTCCTTCGCCGCGGGCGCCTATGCCGCGGCCCAGTCGATCGGCCGCCCCATGGCGGCGCCGAAGCCGCTGCAGACCGCGGGAGCCGGCAACGGCTTCGGCTCGCTTCTCACCCAGGCTCTCGATTCGGTAGCGCAGACCGGCGCCAAGGCCGACGCACAGACCCTGTCGGCGGCGAGCGGCAAGGCCAACGTGATCGACGTGGTCACCGCGGTCGCCGAGAGCGAGACCGCGCTGCAGACCCTCGTGGCGGTCCGTGATCGCGTGATCTCGGCTTACGAGGACATCATGAAGATGCCGATCTGACGACTCCCGGCCCTCTCCCTTCTGCGGGAGAGTGCAAGTACCTGCAGCGCCAGAAGGCCCCCAAAAAAATGACCGGCCTCGCCATCCTCGACATCGCCCGCGATGGGATCTTCACCTTCCTCAAAGTGGCGGGTCCGTTGATGATCGTCGCGCTGATCGTCGGCCTCGCTGTCTCGCTGTTCCAGGCGCTCACCCAGATCCAGGAGCAGACCCTGATCTACGTGCCGAAGATCGTTGCGGTGTTCGGCACGCTGCTCCTGATGCTGCCCTTCATGGGCGACGCGCTCGGCAGCTACATGACCCGCATCGCCGAACGCATCGCCTCGGGCGGCTGAGGGAGCGTTCTGGTATGACGGGCCATGAACCTGCTTCTGCCCGGCATCGCGGCGGCCTTTCTGCTGACCTTCGCGCGCGTCGGCGTGCTGATGATGCTGATGCCGGGGCTCGGCGAGCAGAACATCTCGGCGCGGATGCGGCTATCGCTCGCCCTGCTCGTCACGCTGGTGCTGTTTCCCGCCGTGCGCCCGCTTCTGCCGGCGACGGATGGGTCGCAGGCCGGCCCCGCGCTGATCGGCGTGCTGATCGGCGAGATCCTGGTCGGGATGGTGCTCGGACTCACCGTGCGCATGGTACTGGCCGCTTTGCAGACGGCCGGCGTGGTGATCTCACAGTCGCTCGGCCTGTCCTATGCCATGACCGTCGACCCGATGACGGCTTCGCAGCAGGTCACGCTCGGCAACTTCCTGTCGCTGCTTGGCATCACGCTGATCCTGGCGACCGACCTGCACCATCTGGCGCTCGACGCGATCGGGCACAGCTACGCGATCCTGCCGCCGAATGCGCTTCCGAGCATGGGCGATGCGGCCCAGCTCGCGATCACGGCCATCGCACGCGGCTTCACGCTGGCGATCCGGATCTCGGCACCGTTCATCGCCTTCGGCATCCTGTTCAATCTCGGGCTCGGCGTACTGTCGCGGCTGATGCCGCAATTGCAGGTCTTCTTCGTCGCGGTGCCGGCCTCGATCCTGATCGGGATGCTGATCCTCGTCGCGGCGCTTGGCGTGGTGATGGGCGTCTTTTTGGACGACCTCGGACGCTATCTCGCGGATTTCGTCGGCCGTTGAGCACCCCGGCAGGAGGCTTCTAGGCCATGGCCGAGGGCGCGGAACAGGAAGACAAAACAGAAGAACCGACACAGCGGCGCATCGATCAGGCGATCGAGCGGGGCGACGTCGCGAACTCGGTCGAGATCAACACCTTCTTCATGCTCGGCGCCTTCACGCTGGCGCTGATGCTCACGGCCGGCCCCGTCGCGACGACACTGATGACGGACATCCGCGGCTTTCTGGCGAATGCCCATGCGATCCCCCTGGACCCGCACGCTTATGGCGGCCTCGGCGGCCGGATCCTGATCATCTTCCTGCAGGCCGTTGCGATCCCCGCCGCCATGGTCGGCGCGGCGGCTCTTGCCGCCGGCATGATCCAGCATCGCCCGGTCTTCACCGCCCAGAGCCTCGCGCCGAAGTTCGAGCGCATCTCGCCGATGTCCGGCATGAAGCGGCTGCTCGGTGTCGAGGCGCTGTTCCAGTTCGGAAAGGGGCTCGCCAAGCTCGTCGTCGTCGGCACCGTCGCCGGCACGATCCTGTGGGGCGAGCGCGACCGCCTCGAATCGTTCGCGCAGCTCGATCCGGGCTCGGCTTTGCAGGCGGTGCTGGCGCTCTCGCTCAAGATGATGGGGGGCGTGCTGGCGGCCTACGTCGCGATCGCGCTGGGCGACGCCCTCTACCAGCGCCACCGCTGGCGCAGCCGCCTTCGCATGTCGAAGGAAGAGCTGAAGCAGGAGCACAAGGAGAGCGAAGGCAACC
Source organism: Methylobacterium brachythecii (assembly GCF_014196345.1). GTDB lineage: Bacteria > Pseudomonadota > Alphaproteobacteria > Rhizobiales > Beijerinckiaceae > Methylobacterium > Methylobacterium brachythecii. The sequence continues at coordinate 571,253 of NZ_JACIDN010000002.1, forward strand.
CGGAGGTGAAGGGCAAGCGCAAGCAGCTCATGCATGCGCGGGTCAAGAAGCGGATGATGGCCGCCGTCCCCACCGCCACCGTGGTCGTCACTAACCCGACCCACTTCGCGGTGGCTTTGCGCTACGAGCCGGGAATGGGCGCACCGATCTGCGTCGCCAAGGGCGTCGACTCGCTGGCCTTCCGCATCCGTTCGGTGGCGACCGATGCCGGCGTGCCGGTCATCGAGAACCCGCCGCTCGCCCGCGCGCTGCACGCCACCGTCGAGATCGACGACGAGATCCCAGCCGAGCATTATCGCGCGGTTGCGGAGGTGATCGGATTCGTGCTTCGCCTTCGCAAACGGGCCGCGTGACGCGAGCGCTTGCGCCTGCGTGGAACGCCACGGTTTATCCACCTTTTTTCGCGAGATTTTTCCGTTAGTTCTCTGAGGTCTCCAGCGCAGGTTCGCGCATGGCGGCACGGGCTCGACGGATGGATGGGGCCTGATGGCTGAGGAGAGCGGAGCGGTGGCATCGACGACGACGCCTGCGGCGGCGTCGATCGATCGCTCGGAGCGGCCGGGCCGCGTCGGATTGCTTCTGATGCTGGCGGGCCTGCTGGTCGGCGCGGCCGTGGGCCTGTCCTTCGTCGCCACCGACCAGGCGCAGCCGCTGATCCTCGGGCTGCTGGCGCTGCTCGCCATGGCCGGCGTGTTCTTCCTGTTCGCCCTGGCGATCGGCGCCCTGCAGCTCGCCGGGCGATCGGGTCGTGACGACGTCACCCGCGGAATCGTTGACGCCGCGCCCGAGGGCGTCGTGGTGGTCGAGGATGGCGGCCGGCTGATCTACGCCAACGAGGCCTATATGCGGCTTGCGGGCGGCGACAGCTTCGCGACCTTGCGCCCGGTCGAGCGCATCTTCGTCGGCGCGCCAGAGGTCTCCGAGGCAGTGTTCCGCCTGGCCGAGGCCGGGCGCGACGACCGCGCCCATACGGAGGAGGTCCGCATGGCCCCTCCGCCGATCGGAGCCGCCGAGCGCGATGCCGCCTGGTACCGGATCTCGGTGCGCCCCGTCGCCCGGCAGGGCCGCAGCGCCGCGCTGTGGACGGTGAGCGACATCACCCACGAGCGCGAGCGCCAGGAGAACGTCTTCCAGGAGCTGCAGCACGCGATCGACTATCTCGACCACGCGCCCGCCGGCTTCCTGTCGATCGATGGAGCCGGGTCCATCGTCTACATGAACGCGACGCTCGCCTCCTGGCTCGGCTACGACCTGGCCACGGTGGGCTCCGGCGGCCTCAGGCTGCTCGAGATTGCCCCCGGCGCCGACGTCTTCACCCACGCCACCGGCCTGCCCGGCGAGGTGCGCACCGACCGCTTCGACATCGATCTGCGCCGCCGCAATGGCCACCCGCTGCCGGCCCGGCTCTACCACCGCGTCGCCTACGGGCAGGACGGCAAACCCGGCCCCTCGCGCACCTTCGTGCTCAACCGCTCGGCTGGCGCCGAGAGCGACGAGCCGCAGCGCGCGGCCGAGGTGCGGCTCGCCCGCTTCCTCAACAACAGCCCGATCGCCATCGCCACGGTCGACCGCGACGGCCGCGTGGCACGCGCCAACGCCTCGTTCATCCGGCTCTTCACCGACATGCCGCGGCAGCCCGGCGCCGGCTCGGCGGCCGACGCGCCCGAGCCGATGATGCGCGAGGCCGTGCTGGAGCGCGATCGCGGTGCCCTGGAGGCGGCCCTCGTCAAGGCCGCCAATGGGGGGACCGGCGAGATCGAGCCGATCGAGGTGGCGCTGGCCGGCCCCGGCAACCGCTCGGCCCGCGTCTGGATGAGTCCGGCCGACGCCGAGGTGCCTCAAGCCGCGAGAGACGGTTCGCAAGCGCAGGCGGACCGCGAGCGCATCATCCTCTATGCCCTCGAAACGACGGCACAGCGCCAGCTCGAACAGCAGGTTGCGCAGGCCCAGAAGATGGACACCGTCGGCCAGCTCGCCGGGGGCATCGCGCACGATTTCAACAACGTCCTCCAGGCGATCATCGGGTATTCGGACCTGCTGCTGGCGAGCCACAGGCCGACCGACCACGCCTTCCAAGACATCATGCAGATCAAGCAGAACGCGAATCGGGCCGCGAGCCTGGTGCGACAACTGCTGGCCTTCTCGCGCCGCCAGACCCTGCGGCCGGAGGTGATGAGCGTCGGCGAGGCCCTGGCCGACCTTACGCTGCTCCTGAAGCGCCTGCTCGGCGAGCGCGTCGCCCTCGACCTCAAGCACGGGCGCGACGTCTGGCCGGTGAAGGCCGACGTGAACCAGTTCGAGCAGGTCATCGTGAACCTCGCGGTCAATGCCCGCGACGCCATGCCGACCGGCGGCAAGCTCCTGATTCGCACGGCCAATGTCGCGCAGGCCGACGAACGCCCGGCCGAGGTGCCGGCCGGAGAGCACGTCCTGATCGAGGTGCTCGATACCGGCGAGGGCATCCCGCCGGAGATCATGGAGAAGATCTTCGAGCCATTCTTCACCACGAAGGAGATCGGCAAGGGCACCGGCCTCGGCCTCTCGACGGTGTTCGGCATCGTCAAGCAATCAGGCGGCACCCTCGACGTGCAGTCGAAGGTCGGCGAAGGCACGGCGTTCCGGATCTACCTGCCCCGGCACATCCCCGAGGCGGAGCCCGTCGCCGCGGAGCCGACGGCCGAAGCACCCGTGGCCCGTGTCGCGGCAGCCTCCTCCGCGAAGATCGCCAAGGAGCGCCTGAGCGAGGCGCTGCAGAAGCCGACGACGCCGGTTCCCGCTGCGGCCGCCGCCTCGGCACCGCCGCCCGGGGGCGCCGACGTCACCGGACAGGCCACGATCATGCTGGTCGAGGACGAGGACCCGGTCCGCGCCGTGAACTCGCGTGCCCTGATGGCCCGCGGCTACACCGTGCTCGCCGCCGCCTCGGGCCCGGAGGCGCTGCGTCTGATGGAAGAGCACGAGTACAAGGTCGACCTCGTCGTCTCCGACGTTGTGATGCCGGAGATGGACGGCCCGACCCTGCTGCGCGAGCTGCGTAAGACCCGGCCGGACCTCAAGGTGATCTTCGTGTCGGGCTATGCGGAGGACGTCTTCCGCAAGAACCTGCACGAGGGCGAGTCCTTCGACTATCTCGCCAAGCCATTCAGCCTGAAGCAACTCGTCGAGACGGTGAAGACGACCCTGGCGGGGTAAGATCCGCTGCCGTCCTTGCGAGCGCAGCGAAGCAATCCAGGGCCACACGCGCAACGTCGGTGAGTCGGCTCTGGATCGCTTCGCTGCGCTCGCGATGACGGAGGTGCCATTTCAGGCGGTCCCGTCGCGCAGCTGCCGCCGGATGATCTTGCCGGTGGTGGTCATCGGCAACGCATCCAGGAATTCGACCTCGCGCGGATATTCGTGCGCCGACAGGTTTTTCCGTCCGAAGGCCTGGATCTCGGCCGCCAGTTCCGACGTCGGCGCGAAGCCCTCGCGTAACACCACGAAAGCCTTCACGATCTCGGTGCGCAGCGGGTCGGGCTTGCCCACGGCGGCGGCCAGCGCCACGGCCGGGTGGCGCAGCAGGCAATCCTCGATCTCGGTCGGTCCGATCCGGTAGGCGGCCGAGGTGATGAGGTCGTCGTCGCGCCCGACGAAGTGGATGTAGCCATCCGCGTCGCGCCGGGCGGTATCGCCGGTCATCCACCAGCCGTCGCGAAACTTCTTCGCGGTGGCCTCGGGCTGGCGCCAATAGCCGAGGAACAGCACCGGGTCGGGCGCCTTCACCGCGATCTCGCCGGTCTCGCCGGCCCTGGCCTCGCTGCCATCCTCGCGCAGCACGGCGACGCGGTGACCCGGCACCGGCTTGCCGGTGGAGCCGGGCCGCGCGACGCCGGCGCGGGCGCAGGAGGCGAGGACGAGGTTGCACTCGGTCTGGCCGTAGGCCTCGCCGATGGTGAGCCCGAGGGCATCCCGCGCCCAGGCGAAGGTTTCCGGCCCCAGGGCTTCGCCGGCCGAGGCGACGTTGCGCAAGGCGGACAGGTCGAAGCGTTCGCGGGGTTTTTCCAACCCTCGCAGCATCCGCAAGGCCGTCGGCGGCAGGAAGACGTTGGTGACGCCAAGATCGGCGATGAGCCCGAAGGCCGCCTCCGGCTCGAAGCGACCAAGGGGCCGCGCCACCACGGGCATGCCCCGGCGCAGCGAGGGCATCAGCACGTTGAGCAGGCCGCCGGCCCATGCCCAGTCGGACGGCGTCCACATCAGGCCGCCGCCCTCCTCGGGGAAGTCGTGCATCATCGACCAGCCCGGCAGGTGGCCCAGCAGCACACGATGGCCGTGCAGCGCACCCTTGGCGAGCCCCGTCGTGCCCGAGGTGTAGATCATCAGGGCTGGATCGTCGGGTCCGGTCTCGCGGGTCGCGAACTCCGCAGAGGCCCCGGCGAGAACCTGCGGGAGGCCCTCGGCCGGGCCGCAGGGGCCGTCGGCCGAGAGGAACACGGTGAGATCCGGCAGCGCCGCCCGGATGGGCTCCAGCTTGGCGAGGCCGGCGGCGTTGGTGACGATGGCCCGCGCGCCGGAATCCGTGAGCCGGTAGCGCAGCGCTTCCGCACCGAACAGCCCAGCCAGCGGCAGGGCGATGGCGCCGAGCCGATAGGCTGCGAGATGCGCCACCACCACGGCCGAGGATTGCGGCAGCAGCACCGCGACGCGGTCTCCGGGCCCGATGCCGCGCGCGGCGAGCGCGTTCGCAAGGCGGTTGGACTCGTCCCGCAGACGCCCGTAGCTCACAGGCGCCGCAACGCCCTCCGCCGAGACCTCCAGGATCGCCGGGCGGTCCGGCTCGGACAGGGCCCAGCGATCGCAGACGTCGGCCGCGATGTTGTAGCGATCGGGGATGTCCCAGGAGAACCCGGCGACGAGCGCCGCATAGTCGGTTGCGGGTTTCAGCACGTGCGTCGGGCTCTTGGGGCAGGCTCTCGGGATCGGTCTCAGGCGTCTCGGGGCGGGAAGCCGCCCTTGAAGGCGAAGTCGGTGACGGGGCGCCGGGCATTCGGCGTCTCGCGCCCGCGCTGCTCCTCGGTGAGGCCGTCATGCGGGGTCTTGCGGCCGATGGCGATGGCCGCCTCGATGCGATGATCGGCCGGCAGATCCAGCACCTTGGGGGCGCGCTCGTGATCGAAACCGACCATGCCGTGAGCGTACCAGCCCTGCCGGACCGCCTGCAGCGCCAGGCTCTGCCAAGCCGCGCCGGCATCGAAGGAGTGGCTGTAGGACGGCTTGATCTCGCCCCCGACCTTCATGTTCTTGTTGGAGGCGAGGAACAGGATCGCGCCGGTATCCTGCACCCATTTCTGGTTGCCGGGCACGAGCAGGTCGAAGAAGGTCTGCCACTCGGGCGTGTCGCGCAGGGCATAGACGAAGCGCCAGGGCTGAGAATTGTAGGAGGACGGCGACCAGCGCGCGGCCTCCAGCATCCGGAACAGCTCGGATTCCGGCAAGGCCTCGCCGGTGAAGGCACGGGGCGACCAGCGCTCGGTAAAGAGCGGATCGATGTCGTGGTCGGCTTGGCGCGGGTTCGGCTCTGTCACGAGATGATGTCTCCTGGGCAGTGGCTGATGGCCCCCTATGCCACGGAGGGCGCCGGCTCGACAGGGGCACTTTCGGCGGGGTCCCTTGCCCTCGGCCGCGGGGTGCCGGAGAGTCGGAACGAACGCAATCGACCGAGACGAAGCCCGATGACCAATGCCGCGGAAGCCCTCGTCCTCCGCTCGGACCGAGACGGGGTCGCGACCCTGGTGCTCAATCGCCCGAAGGCGCGCAACGCCCTCTCGGTCGCCATGCTCGAGGCCCTGCGCGATACCTTCGAGAGCCTCGCGACCGACGACGGCATCGGCGCCGTGGTGCTCGCCGCAGAGGGGCCGGCCTTCTGCGCCGGCCACGACCTCAAGGAGATGACCGCGTTTCGCACCGACGCCGACAAGGGTGCGGCGCGGTTCGCCCGGCTGTTCGACCTCTGCTCGGCGGTGATGATGGCGATCCCCTCCCTGCCGCAGCCGGTCGTCGCGGCGGTGGAGGGCATCGCCACTGCGGCCGGATGCCAGCTCGTGGCCTCCTGCGACCTCGCCATCGCCGGGGCGGAGGCGCGTTTCGCCACGCCGGGCGTGCAGATCGGTCTGTTCTGCTCCACGCCGATGGTGGCGCTCTCGCGCAACCTCTCCCGGAAGGCAGCGATGCACATGCTGCTGACGGCGGATCTCGCCGACGCGGCCGAGGCCAAGGCGCTCGGGCTCGTCAACGACGTGGCGGCGACAGGGAGCGCACTGGCGGCCGCGCAGGAGCTGGCCGCGGGGATCGCCCGGCGCAGCGCCTATACCGTCCGTGTCGGCAAGCGCGCCTTCTACGAGCAGTTGGAGATGCCGCTGGCGCAGGCCTACGCCCATGCCGGCCGGGTGATGACCGAGAACATGCTCGCGCGCTCGGCGGAAGAGGGCATCGACGCCTTCCTGAACAAGCGGACGCGTTGAGCCCGTCCCTGTCACCGGCTCCGCCGCGCGCTAGCTTCGTCCGCGATTGCGGCTCTGCACGGCCGCGCTGCCTTTCTCATGACACCAGGGGACGAAACCTGCGCGCATGATTCGACGCCTTCGCCGCCGTGAGACCGATCCCGCGCCTTCCGGCGTCATGAACCCGCCGTTTCCCCCGGGAACGCGGAAGATCGTCAGTTGGAATCTGTTGCGTCGGACCGGTGCGGCCGTGGACTGCATCGTCGCCCTCGTCGAGCGTGAAAAGCCCGACCTCGTGCTGATGCAGGAGGCGACGGAGGGCATCGCCGCGATCACCGAGCGCATCGGCGGCCACTTCGCCCGCGCACCGCTGCCGGGACGCATCCACGGCCCGGCGATCTGGAGTTGCGCTCCCTGGGAGACGCCGCCGGAGGTGGTTACGCTGCCCGCCGGGATCATCGTCGACCGGGTCTGCCAGATCCTCGATCTCGGCGAGTTCGGCATCGCCAACGTGCATCTCTCGCATGGGCAGATGATGAACCGGCGCCAGCTTCGGCGGATCGAGCAGCACCTGCCGGCCCGGGCGGCGGTGCTCGGCGACTACAACATCGTCGGCCCGGCCCTGCTCCCCGGCTTCCGCGACGTCGGCCCGCGCCGGCCGACCCATGCCATGGCCGGGGTCGCTCCGTTGCGCCTCGACCGCTGCCTGGTGCGCGGCCTCGCCTGCCATGGTCACGGGGTGCTGCCGCGCGGGCTCTCGGACCATCGTCCGATCGTGGTGCATCTCGCCCCCGCCACCGAGGACGCGCCGCAGAACCGGCGGATCAGAGATATGGCAGCAGCAGTCGCACGGCTGCGTCGCGAAGGCGGACGGGCAATGCGCGGGCGTCGAGATCGGCGAGAGTCAGCCGAGCCGCCTGCTTCGATCGGATGAAGTCGTCGAGGCGCCCCGCGAGCGCCTCGTCGTAGACCTCGACGTTCAGCTCGAAATTCAGCCGGAAGCTGCGCGAATCCCAGTTCGCGCTGCCGATGAAACTCCAGCACCGGTCGATCACCAGCGCCTTGGAGTGGTCGAAGGGTGGCTCGTCGAGCCAGATCCTGACGCCGGAATCGAGCAGCGGCGCCACATGCGCCCGCATGGCGTAGTCGACGAAATGGTGATCGCTGCGGCGGGGCACCACGATGTTCACCGAGATGCCTCGGGCTGCAGCAAGGCAGAGCGCATTGGTGATCAGCTCGTTCGGCAGGAAATAGGGCGTCGCCAGGCGGATCGACGAGCGGGCGCAAGAGATCGCTTGCAGGATCACGGTGGCGATCTTTTCGATGTCCGCGTCCGGCCCGGAGGTCACGACCCGCGCCGTCAGGCTACCGACCGGCGCCAGGGTCGGCAGCCAGCGCTCGCCCTCCAGCTCCTCGCCCGCAACGAAGGCCCAGTCGGCTGCGAAGGCCTGGGCGAATTGCTCGACCACCGGCCCCTCGATCCGGAAATGCGTGTCGCGGATCGGCCAGACCGGCTTCGAGGCGAGCCGGTTGCCGTCGGAGATGTTGACGCCACCGGTGAAAGCGAGGGCGCCGTCAACGATCAGCAGCTTCTTGTGCGAGCGCAGATTGAGGAACGGCATCCGCCAGGGCAACGCCGAGTGCATGAACAACCCGGCCGGTACGCCGGCATTAGTCAGGTGCCGCCAGGCCGCGGGGCGAAAGTAGCCGCTGCCGATGCCGTCGATGATGACGCGGACCTCGGCCCCGCGCGCCTTGGCGGCGACCAGCGCCGCGATGAAGGCTTTGCCGATCTTGTCGTCGCGAAAGATGTAGCTCGACAGCGCGACGCTGGTGCGCGCGCTCTCGATCGCCGCGAGCATGGCTGGATAGGCCTCGTCGCCGTTGCGATAGACCGTGATGGCCGTGCCGGCGACGGTGGGCAGGCCGGTGATCGCGCGCACCGCCAAGTCGAGGGCCGCGTAGGTCTCCGGTACGGCGGCGGTCGGCTGCGGTGTGTCGTCGACCTGCTGTGAGGGCTTGCGCTTGAGCTTACGCGCCCGCCGTTCGACCCGATTGATGCCGAGGATCAGGTAGAACGCGCTCCCAAAGACAGGCGCCAGCCAGGCGAGCCCGATCCAGCCGATCGCCGCGCCGACTACGCGCTTCCTGAGCAGCACGTGCACGGTGACGGCAACCGACAGGACGAGTCCGAGCAGGGCGAGCACGTCCGAACGCACGGACGCGGTCGCGGCGAGCCATCGATAGAGGGCTTCTTCCAAGGGGTGCGCTCAGTCCTGCCGGGGATTCGAGCCATACGGCAGCCGCAGACGGTGGGGAATAGATCGCGTCGGACCCGGCGAGTGATGCACCTCAAAAGCTGAAAGCCCCGCCGCGAGGCGAGGCTACCATGGTCGGTCGGGATGAGGTTGCCTACCAGCGGTAGGTGAGCTGGCCGAACACCCGGCGGCGATACCCTTCGAAGATGTAACCCTGGTAGAATGACGCCGAGTAGTAGCGGTGATCGAACAGGTTGGAAGCGTTCACCGAGAGCGAGGCACCGGTCCAGGCGGGATTGAGCTTCGCGAGATCGTAGCTCAGCGTGGCATCCACCAGCGCATAGGACGGGATGTCGTCCTTGTTGGTCGAGTCGGTGCGCTGGCCGACGTAGCGAACACCGGCGCCAGCCCGCAGGCCGCCCAGGGCCGAAGACTGCGGGAAGCTGTAATCGGCGAACAGCGACAGCGTGTTGTTCGGTGCGTTGATCAGACGCTTGCCGACGAGCGTCGGGTCTTGAGGGTTCTTCGTCACCTCGGTGTTGAGATGGGCGTAGCCGAAGACGAGGTTGAAGCCTTCGAACAGGTTCGCCTTGGCCTCGAACTCGAAGCCCTTCGACGCGACTTCACCGGTCTGGATGAGGAAGCCCGGATGCAGCGGATCCTGCTGCGAGATGTTCGTCTGGGTGATCTCGAAATACGACGCCGTGTAGATCTGGTTGGTACCGACGGGCTGCCACTTCACGCCGCCTTCGATCTGCTTGGCTTCACGAGGATCGAGAGCGGAGCCGTCGAAACGCGATCCTGCCTGTGGGTTGAACGAGGTCGAGTACGACACGTAGGGAACGATGCCCGAGTCGAATTCGTAACCGAGGCCGAGACGATAGCTCAGGGCCGAGAACTTCTGCCGAGAGGTCGTGTTGGTGTTGGTTGCAGCAAGGGCCAGCGGTATGAATGCGGGCGGGATCGGCAGACCTGCGACCCGCGGGAAGTTCTGGATCGTGTTGAGTTCCTGATCCACCCAATCGTTACGAACGCTTCCCGTGAAGATCAGGCCATTGAACTTCATTTGATCCTGGAAGTAGATACCAGTCTGCTGGATGGACTGGCGGCTCGCAACGTTCGTTGCATCCGGGAAATTCAGAGAAGCCCCGTAGACGGGGTTATACAGATCAACGAGGTAACGATACGGGCGATATCCCAGTGCCGTGAAGGCAGCGGTCGTCGTCGGCGGCAGACCGTTGACGAACTGACGATTGTCGCTGCGATGATAATCTTGGTAGTCGACACCTGCCACGACGTTGTGCTGGACACCGAAGGTGTTGAACTGGCCTTCGACGTGGTTATCCGTCACGAGACCACGGCTTTGCTGGTCTCTCGCATACGGGAACGTCGCCAGGGAGAGTGCACCGGGCGGGGTGAACGAAGGGTCGACGCTGACGACGTTGTACTTCGCGTCGGTCTCGTAATACCGGAACGCCGAGTGGAACAGCCAGTTCTGCGCGAAGCTGTGATCGAGGACGTAGCCGATCTCCTTGTTCTCAAGGAGGCCGGTATTGAAGTTGGGCTGACCGACGAAGACGTCGCGCTGGAACTGGCCCCTCGAGCTCGGGAGAATGGAGCCGATGATCGGCAGCGCCTGCTCAGAGCCACCGCCCCGGTACTCGGCGTATTTGGCCAGGACCGTCAGCGAGGTGTCGCTGTCGGGCTTCCAGGTGATCGACGGCGCGATGAAGGTGCGATCGTCCGGTGTATATTTCACCTGGCTGTCGGAGTTCCGGATCAGGCCGGTGATGCGGTAGGCGAATTGCGGCGCCCCCTCGACCGGGCCGGTCAGGTCGAACCCGGCCTGGATACGGTTGTAGCTACCACCCTGGAGGAAGACCTCGTTGGATCGGGTGAAGCTCGGCCGCTTCGACACGAGGTTGATGATGCCGCCCGGCTGCCCTTGGCCGTAGAGGACCGAGCTCGGCCCCTTGATGACGTCGATACGCTCGTAGGCGTAGGGCTCGATGTTCTGGTCGAACGAGTTAAAGCCGTAGCGCAGGCCGTCCTGGTAGACGCTGTCGAAATTGACCGCGTTGAAGCCGCGCAAGCTGAAGGTCGGGCCACCCTGTCCGCCGGGATAATCGATCGCGTAGACGTTCGGCGTATAGGCCGTGGCGAGGTTGATGTCCTGCACGCCGCGGACATCGAGTTCTTCGCGGGTGATCACGCTGACGGTGGCTGGCGTCTCGAGGATCGAATCGTTGCCCTTCATGCCCGCCGTGGAGCGCGTGGCGACGAAGCCGGCCGTGCCGAAGGTCGGCTGCTGGCCCTCGACCGAGATCTCGTCGAGGGTCGTCGACCCCGCCGGGGCGGCGCCCTGAGCGCGGGCCGAGACCAGACCGGAAAGCAGCGCGGCAGCGGCAACGCCTGCCAGCAATCCGCCATGAAGCCCGCAGCGTCCGAAGACGCTGTCTCGTGTGGTGCGCATGATACCCCAAGCCCGTTCGTGTTCGCGACCCGCGGCGGCTTTCGCGCGGAGCTTGGCAAATTCAGTAATGTTGCCCGATATTTCTTCAATCGCGACTGTTTAGACGGGGTCTAAAAGACAGACCCGGTTCCATTCGGTCGCCTCACGTGGGCAATGGCCAAGCTATTGCCACGTCTTCGATCTTTGCCCGCTGCCGCTGGCCGGAGCCTGTCGGCAGCCGATTTTGCGGGCCACTTCGGCGCCGGTGCGCGTGTTGATTCTGCAACGCTTGGAACCGGGGCTAACCGACCCAACGGCGGTCAGCCAGCGTCGGCGTGCGAGCTGGCCGGCCATGACGGCATCCCAACGATCCGAACCAGCGCCTGAAACGACGGCCGCACCTCGGCACGCACCGGGGTTAGAGCTGTCCGGGGGCCGGCCCGGCACTGTGCCGAAGGCGACCGGCAGCAGCTCGCGCTCTACTTGGCCGAGAGCTGGCCCGCGGCCGCCGAGAGGCCGGCATCACCATGAGCGCCGCTGAGGGCGTAGGCGGTCTGGCCGTAACGCCAATAGGCGGTCGCGCCGTCGGCCGAGCGGGTCAGCCCGTCGGGGCCAGAGCCGCCGCCCGCCTTGCGGGTCGCAAACAACGAGAGATCGCCGAGATCTCCCGCATCGATCGCGATCTCCACACCCGTGCCGCTGCGCGAGGGGAAGACCTGGACGTCGCGCACGGACCAGCCTTCCGGCAGGCTCGGCAGCGAAAGCCCGGTGGCCGCTTCGAGATCTGCCCGGTCGTAGGCGGAGACCGCGCGTTGTGAGTGGGTCTTGGCGCGCACCAACACGGCCTGGCGTGCCTGCTGCGCCTCCTCGACCAGGGCGGGGTCGATGGTGGAGGCCTGGCTGTCCGGTACGCCGAAGGTACCGATCTCGGTATGCGCGAGCCAGCCGGCGCCGACGAGCACGGCGATGGCGGCCGCCCGGCGCAGACGCGCGCCGACCCGCTGCCAAGCCATCGACCGGTCGAGCCGGCGCGCTCCGGTGCGCAGCCGCTCCGGGCCGGGCCCCGGCATGCTCGCATAAATCTCGCGCAGAGCGTCGCGGTCGCGCAGGTCGGCCATCACCCGCGCCGCATCCTCGGGATGCTTCGCCAAATGGCTCTCGACCTCCAGCCGCCGCATCGCGCCGAGCTCGTCGTCGACATACGCCGCGAGATCGCTTTCCGTGATCGGGTCGATCATCACGCCACTCTGCCTTTCCGGATCGCTCCGTCAGCGAAACGTCGGCCCGACCGAGTCGGGTTGGCGCTTCAGGATTGTTGCGACGCGCCTTCTTCCGACGAACCCGTATCGCGTTCGTCGGAGGACGCTCTTGTGATTCATCTTCGGTCGCGAGGCTCAGCCCTCGCCGACCGCCTGCTTGTGCTCGAAACCGGGCGCCTGCACGGCAAACTCGGTCTCGCCTGACCCCGGGCGCCCGGCGCTTGCGACGATGCGCAACAGCGGACGCCCACGGTCAGGAGGGCTCGAAGGCTGCCCCGCCTGCCGGCTGGCCTCGGGGGCTCGCACGGGCTCGTTGTCCTCGAAGGCCCGCAAGGCCGCCCGACCGCGGCCGAGCCGCGACATCAGCGTGCCGATCGGAATGCCCAGGACCGCGGCGGCGTCGGCATAGGCCATGCCCTCCAGCGTCACGAGGTGAAGCGCCGCGCGCTGCTCTTCGGGCAGCGTCTCGAAGGCCTTTCGGATCTGCGAGAGACGGACCTGCCCTTCCTGCGCCGGCAGCGCGACGTCGTCGCTGAGCTGGACCAGAACGTCGGCGTGGCGCGCCTCGACCTTCCTGCGGCGCTGCTCGTCGATGAAGACGTTGTGCAGCACGGTCATCATCCAGGTGCGCAGGTTGGTGTTGGCGCGCAGTGAGCTCTTGGCCTCCAGCGCCTTGACCAAAGTGTCGTGGACGAGGTCGTCCGCCTTCAAGGAATCACGGGTGAGCGAGCGCGCATAACGCCGCAATGGAGGCAGCAGGTCGACGATGTCGGGTCGCTTGGGGCGCGATCGGCTGGGTATCATAATGTGTGAACGCCTGGAGCCCGGGCGCTAATCCAGGCCCGGGCGTCCACCCACTATAGCACGTGCGCTCGCGCACATGAGCCGGGTCGCAGACCCGTTTGCGCTACTGATACGCGCTTCGCAGATCGAGCGTGCTCTCGCGCCCGACGCCGTCGAGGCGCTCAGCGAGCCAGTGCTGCGCCGCCTCGCGGCCTCGGTCGCGCAGGCGCTCGAGACCGCGCCAGCGGGCGTCGAGGCGGGACGAGGCATCGTAGTCGTCGAGCGCCTCTGTACCGTCGATCCGATGGATGAAGACGCGCTTGTCCTTCGTTCCGTCGGGCTCCTGACCGGTCAGCACGTCGTGCATCACGTCGATGGCGCGCAATTCCCTCATCAAGTTGGCGTTGAAGGTGATCTCGTTCAGGCGATTCTGGATCTCCTGGGGCGTTCTCGGAGTCTCGCGCCGCTCCACCGGATTGATCTGGACGATCAAGATGTCGCGCGCGCAGCGTCCCTCGCCGATATCCTGGTGGAGCGGATAAAGCGCCGGATTGCCGAGATAGCCACCGTCCCAATATGGGACACCGTCGATCTCGACCGCCTGGAACACGGTGGGCAGGCAGGCCGAGGCCATCAGGTGATCCGCCGTCAGGCCCTCCCGCTCGAACACCGTGAGCTTGCCCGTCCAGACATTGGTGGCCGAAACGAACACATCCGCCGTGTCCGCATTCCGCAGCCGTTCGAAATCGACGGTTTGTTCGAGAGCCCTGCGCAGCGGATTGATGTTGAGCGGATTGGAGACGTAGGGGCTCGGCGCCAGCACCTTCATCCAAAACTCGGCGAAGGGGTTGTCCTTGAACGCGCCGACGACGCCGCTGACCACGCCACGCTGGACAGGCCAGAGATCGCCATCGACGCTGGCATGCCGCCAGAACGTCGCCAGCGCCTCGCGCGCGCCGTCGGGGCCGCCGGCCAGCCAGCCGTCGATCAGCACGACGGCGTTCATGGCGCCGGCGCTCGCCCCCGTCACCGCGTCGAAACCGAGACGGCCATCCTCGATCAGCGCGTCGAGCACGCCCCAGGTGAAGGCGCCGTGCGCGCCGCCACCCTGCAGGGCGAGGGCCACTGTCTTCTCGGTCTGCGGGCCGACGAGCGGATTGCGACCGCGTGTCCGAGCCCGAGAGACGGGCTCGGCCTTCGCCGCCCCGCTGGGGACGATTGTGGACAGGGCCTTCAGATCGGAAGTCGTGCCGGTTTGAGCCATCCGAACCTCGCAACGATATGCTGCAGTGCAAACTGAAATGCTGCGAAGCAATAAATAGGCTCGGCGCGGGGTGGTTCAAAACGACGGCGTGCATGGCAGTCCGGCGGATACCCCGCTTGCAGCCCTCTCTCGGCATTCTCCCGACCTGCTTTTGCCGCAATGCGGCGAGCGCTCGACATCGCGCGCTGGATGCGACATGAAGCGCCGCAAAGACCGATGCCGCGCAGGGGCGCCGTCACCCATGCGTCGGTCGCGGTTGACGGTGGTCGTTACCGCTCACAGCTAAAGCGGTCGCGGGCGCACGCCGCATCGGGTAGAGTGATGCGCGCGGTCTTCGCCCACGGCCACACCCGACGAGACCGACGGAAGCGGCCACGTCTCCGAGCCAAGGTCCCAGATGGAAGCCATGGAAGCCCCTGACGCCCTCTCGAACCCGATCGATCCCGAGAGCCCCAACATGCGGGGACCGGAGATCGCAGGCCCGTCGCCGCGCCACCGCACCGAAGGTGTGACGGTCGGTCACGGCGAAGGCGCGATCACCGTCGGCGGCGGTGCTCCGATCGTCGTTCAGTCGATGACGAATACCGATACGGCGGATATCGACGCCACCGTGGCCCAGGTGTCGCAGCTCTCGCGCGCCGGCTCGGAATTGGTGCGCATCACGGTCGACCGCGACGAGGCGGCCGCCGCGGTGCCGAAGATCCGCGAGCGGCTCGACCGGATCGGCTGCCACGTGCCGCTGGTCGGCGACTTCCACTATATCGGCCACAAGCTCCTGACCGACCATCCGGCCTGCGCCGAGGCGCTCGCCAAGTACCGGATCAATCCGGGCAATGTCGGCTTCAAGAACAAGCGCGACGTCCAGTTCTCGACGATCGTCGAGCAGGCGATCAAGTACGACAAGACCGTCCGCATCGGCGCGAACTGGGGCTCCCTCGACGGCGAGTTGCTCACTCACCTGATGGACGAGAACGCCAAGTCGGCGAAGCCCATCGATGCGCGCGCCGTGATGCGCGAGGCGATGGTGCAGTCGGCGCTGTCGTCGGCCCAGCGCGCTGAAGAACTCGGCCTCGGCAAGGAAAAGATCATCCTGTCGGCGAAGGTCTCGGCGGTGCAGGATCTGATCGCGGTCTATCGCGAGGTCGCCCGTCGCTCCGACTACGCCATCCATCTCGGCCTGACCGAGGCCGGCATGGGCTCGAAGGGCATCGTCGCCGCCTCCGCCGCCATCGGCGTGCTGCTGCAGGAAGGCATCGGCGACACGATTCGCTACTCGCTGACCCCGGAGCCCGGCGGCGACCGGACCGTCGAGGTCAAGGCGGCGCAGGAACTCCTGCAGACCATGGGTTTTCGGACGTTCGTGCCGTTGGTGGCCGCGTGCCCGGGTTGCGGCCGCACGACATCGACGACGTTCCAGGAACTGGCCCGCGACATCCAGAACTGGATCACCACTTCGATGCCGGAATGGAAGAAATCCTATCCGGGCGTCGAGGGTCTCAACGTCGCGGTGATGGGCTGCATCGTGAACGGCCCCGGCGAATCGAAGCATGCCGATATCGGCATCTCGCTGCCCGGCACCGGCGAGACCCCCACCGCCCCCGTCTTCATCGACGGCCAGAAGGCGATGACCCTGCGCGGCCCGACGCTCGCGAAGGATTTCGAGGGCATCGTCATCGACTATATCGAGCGGCGCTTCGGCCAGGGCGGCGGCTCGGGCACCCGCGACGCTGCCGAGTGACGGGATCGGCCTTCTCCAAGGCCGATCTCATGGTTCTCCCCTCGAGCCTCCCGACGCGCCTTCGTCATGCCGATCCGGCAGAATTCGCGACCGGACGCCTGAGTATCGACCGGATTCCATGACCCAACCCGTCTCGCCGAGCACGCCCGCTGGCCCGGCCGCAGGGGCACCTCCTCCGGAGGTCGCCGCAGCATCCGGTCCCGCTCCCGGCGAGGGCGGACCCGTGGCCGCCTCGGCGGGCTCGGTGGATGCCTCCGACGAGGCCGCGCACGGGCATGCGAAGACCGGTTTCTTCACGCTGGCGCTTGGATCGGTGGGCGTCGTCTACGGCGACATCGGCACCAGCCCGCTCTACGCTTTCCGTGAGGCGCTGGCCCCCTCTCGTGCCGACGGCACGCTGACCAGTGAGGAGGTGATCGGCACCACCTCGCTGATCCTCTGGGCGCTGATGTTGATCGTCTCGATCAACTACGTCTCGATCCTGCTGCGCATGGACAACAAGGGCGAGGGCGGCATCCTCTCGCTGATGGCCCAGGCGCGCCACGCCCTCGGCGGCTCGCGCCTCGTCTTCATGCTGGGCCTGCTCGGTGCGGCCCTGTTCTACGGCGACTCGGTGGTGACCCCGGCGATCTCGGTGCTGTCCTCGGTGGAGGGCCTCAAGCTCGTCACCCCGGCCTTCGAGGAGTACGTCCTGCCGATCACCGTGGTGATCATCATCGGCCTGTTCCTGGTCCAGAGCCGGGGCACGGCCAAGGTCGCGACCTTCTTCGGGCCGATCATGGCGCTGTGGTTCCTGTCGCTTGCCGTCGCCGCGCTGCCCCATATCTGGGGCAATCCAAGCGTGTTCTGGGCCTTTAACCCCTGGCACGCCGTGAACTACCTGCTGAACCACGGCTCGTACGCCCTGGTGGCACTCGGCGCGGTCTTCCTGGCGGTGACCGGGGCCGAAGCGCTCTTCGCCGATCTCGGCCATTTCGGACGCAAGCCGATCCAGTTCGCCTGGCTCGGCTTCGTCGGCCCGTGCCTGATGCTGAACTATCTCGGCCAGACGGCTTTGATCCTCGCCAAACCCGAGACGACGGACCCGTTCTACCAGCTCGTGCCGGGCTGGGCGCTGCTGCCGATGGTGATCCTGGCGACGCTCGCCACCGTCACCGCCTCGCAGGCCGTCATCACCGGTGCCTTCTCGCTGTCGCGGCAGGCGATCCAGCTCGGCATGCTGCCGCGCCTGGAGATCCGGCACACTTCGGAATCGCATTCGGGGCAGATCTACCTGCCGCAGATCAACATGCTGCTCGGCCTCGCCGTGGTGATCCTGGCGATCGTGTTTCGCACCTCATCGGCACTGGCTGCCGCCTACGGCATCGCCGTGACCGGCACGATGCTGCTGACCGCGAGCATGGCCTACATCGTGCTGTGGAAGGTGATGCGGCTCGGCCCGGCCCTGTCAGCGCTGATCATGATGCCGTTCATCGTGCTCGAATCGCTGTTCCTGATGTCGAACCTGCTCAAGCTCCACGAGGGCGGCTACGTGCCGCTGCTGCTCGCCGGCGGCCTGATGCTGATGATGTGGACCTGGGTCCGCGGCGTCGCGATCCTCACCAAAAAGACCCGCAAGACCGACGTGCCCCTCTCCGAGCTCGTCGGTATGCTCGAGAAGAGCTCTTCGTATCATCACGTGAAGGGCACGGCGGTCTTCCTGACCAGCGATCCCGAGATCGCTCCGGCCGCCCTCCTCCACAACATGAAACACAACAAGGTCGTCCACGAGAAGAACGTGGTCCTGACCATCGAGACCGTGGACACGCCGCGCTTCCCGGATTCCGAGCGCGTGCGCATCGAGCCGGTCGGCCCGCATTTCCACCGGGCGGTGATGAGGTTCGGCTACATGGAAACGCCGAACATCCCCAAGGCGTTGGCGCTGCTGCGCAAGGAGGGCTTCAAGTTCGACATCATGTCGACCTCCTTCTTCCTGTCGCGCCGCTCGATCCGCCCGGCCGCGCATTCCGGCATGCCGCTCTGGCAGGACCGGATCTTCATCACGCTCGCCAAGAACGCCAACGACGCCACGGACTTCTTCCAGATCCCAACGGGCCGCGTGGTGGAAGTGGGGACGCAGGTGACGGTTTAAGCAATACGCCCGTCATTCCGGGGCCGCGCAGCGGAACCCGGGATCCACGACTGGGCGCTGCATCTCGGGTGGATTCCGGGTTCTCGCCAAGGCGAGCCCCGGAATGACAGCGCTCTGAAGGAGTTCGTATGAGTGCGACCAAGGATTCAGCCCTGAAGATCGTCGTCACCGGCGCCGAGGGGCGCATGGGTCGGATGCTGATCCGCGCCGTCGCCGAGGCCGAGGGTTGCACCCTGTCCGGCGCCATCGAACGCGAGGGCTCGCATGTCGTCGGCCACGATGCCGGCACGCTGGCCGGTCTCAGCCCACTCGGCGTCGAGGTCAGCGACGATCCGCTGCCGATCTTCGCCGAGGCCGACGCGGTGCTCGACTTCACCGTGCCGAAAGCCACCGTGGCTTTCGCAGAACTGGCGGCCCAGGCCCGCATCGTCCACGTCGTTGGCACCACCGGCCTGTCGGACTCGGATCTGGAGAAGCTGAAGGCGGCCTCCTACCACGCCCGCATCGTGCGCTCCGGCAACATGTCGCTCGGGGTGAACCTGCTGGCCTCTCTCGTGCGCAAGGTCGCGGCGACGCTCGGCGAAGAATTCGACATCGAGGTGCTGGAGATGCATCACCGCATGAAGGTCGACGCACCCTCCGGCACCGCCCTGTTGCTCGGCGAGGCAGCGGCCGAGGGCCGCCAGGTGGCGCTGTCCGAGACCCGCGTCTCGACCCGCGACGGCCATACGGGCGCGCGGCGGCCCGGCGATATCGGCTTCGCGACCCTGCGCGGCGGCAGCGTCGTCGGCGACCACAGCGTGATCTTCGCCGGCCCCTCCGAGCGGATCACACTCAGCCACCACGCCGAGGACCGCGCCATCTTCGCACGCGGCGCGCTCAGGTCCGCGCAATGGGCCTTCGACAAGCCGCCGGGCCTCTACGGCATGGACGACGTGCTTGGGGTTTAGGCCGCGTGGATGCCTTGAGCATGCTGCGAGAAAGTGGACACGGCTTTTCGCAGCACGCTCTCACTCATTAAATCGATCATGCTGCGTTTTGATGGGTTCGATCAAAACGCAGCATGATCTACGCGCGGAGAGCTACGGCCGCAGACCGAAAGGCACCTCCGCCGAGGCCGGCTTCGAGCAAACCGGGGATTTCGGAGGGTGTGTCGGCCACCGCGACGCCCGCCGCCTCCAGGGCGCGTCGCTTGCCGTCGTAGCTGCCCATGGTCCCCGACACGATCGCGCCGGCATGGCCCATCTTCTTGCCGGGCGGCGAGGCGCGGCCGGCGATGAAGGAGACCACGGGCTTCGACATGCCCGAGGCGTACTCCGCCGCCGCCTCTTCCATGGCGCCGCCAATCTCGCCGACGAGCACCACGGCACGGGTCTTGGCGTCCTCGTCGAGGGCCTTGAGGGCATCGCGCGTGGTGGTGCCGATCATCGGATCGCCGCCGATGCCGAGGAAGGCCGACTGGCCGATGCCGGCGCGGGTCAGGTTGAGGCAGATCAGGGTGCCGAGGCTGCCCGAACGCGAGATCACGCCGACCTCGCCCGGCTGGAAGATGTTCGGGTTGTGCCCCGGCATGATGCCGACGAAGCCCTCGCCCGGCGTGACGATGCCGGCGGTGTTCGGCCCGATGATGCGGGTGTGGTGGGCTGCCGCCGCGTGATGGATCGCCATCACGTCGCGGGCCGGGATGTGCTCGGTGAGGATCACCACGGTCTTGGCGCCGGCTTCGATCGCGTCGACCGCGGCATCGCGCGCCATGGCCGGCGGAATGAACATCACCGCGACGTCGAACGGCGTCTGCGCCATCGCGGCCTTGGTCGAGGCATAGACGGGCACGCCGAGATGGGTCTCGCCGGCGCGCTTCGGATTGACGCCGGCCACGACCTGCGTGCCGCACTCCATCATCTTCTCGGTCCAGAAGGTGCCCTGCTTGCCGGTGATGCCCTGGACGAGCACGCGGGCGGACTGGCGATAGATGATCATCGTGCGGCCTCTCCGCTTGCTGCGTTCACGGCGGCCTGGACCGCATCTTCCATCAGGTCGAAGGGCTCCTGGCCGAGCCCGTCGCGCACGAGGCGCACGGCCTCGTCTTCGCCGGTTCCGTGGATCGAGAAGAAGACCGGGATGTCCGGGTTCAGCCGCTTCCAGGCGGTGACGACGCCCTCGGCCATCACGTCGGTGCGCGCGAAGGCGCCGCAGAAATTGACGACGAGGCTCTTCACGCCAGGATTGGACAGCACGAGCTTCAGCGCCGCTTCCGACTTGGTGTAGGCTTCGCCGCCGATCTCCAGGAAGTTCGCCGGCCGGCCGCCGCAATGGGCGATGACGTCCATGGTCGTCATAGTCAGCCCGGCGCCGTTGGCGAGCACGCCGACATTGCCGTCGAGCTGGATGAACTTCAGGCCGTTCTCGGCGCCTTGCCGCTCGAGATCGGTCATCGGTTCTTCGGCCGCCTGCAGCGACAGTTCCGGCTGCCGGAAGCCCGCGGAATCGTCGAGGGTCAACTTGCAGTCCAGCGCCACGACCCGGCCGTCGGCCAGCACCGCGAGGGGGTTGATCTCGATCAGCTCCGCATCGGTCTTGCCGCTGGTGGCGTAGAGCGCCGCGAGGATCTCGGCGACCTTCTCCTCGGTGCCGCCGAGATCGAGCCCGGCCAGCAGGGCAAGCGCGGCAGCTTCGTCGAAGCCCTTGTCGGGATCGACGAGGTGCCGGCGTAGCGCGTCGGGACGCGTCGCAGCGACCTCCTCGATGTCCATGCCGCCCTCGGTCGAGAACAGCACCAGCGGGCGCCGGCTCGCGAAGTCGGTGAGGATCGCGGCGTAGAACTCGCGTGTGATCTTGGCCTGCTCCTCTAGCAGCACCGAGCCGACGGCATGGCCGTCGATGCTCATGGAGAGGATGCGCTCGGCGACGCTGCGGGCTTCGGCGGCCGAGTTCGCCGGCTTGATGCCGCCGGCCTTGCCGCGCTTGCCGGTAGGCACCTGCGCCTTGACCATGCAGGGGCCGAGTTCCTCGAAGGCCCGAGCGGCTTCATCGGCCGTCATGCAATGGACCGAGCGCGGTACCGGGATGCCGGCGGGCGCGAGGACCCGCGCTTTGGCGACGTGCTCCAAAAAGTTCATCGGGCGGCCTCCTCGTGTCCGATCCGCTTCCAGTGCGGCCCGAACAGCTCCAGCTCCGTGGGTTTGTCCTCGGGGATCGGCGTCACGAGGTGGGTGATGTTGAGCATGTGCCGGTAGCTGAGGTTCTCGGAGATCGAGTTCTTCTGCCAGGAGCCGCAGCCCATGCTCAGGGTGAAGCCGAGGCCCGAATTGAAGCCGCCGCCATTGCCGAATGTGTGGGCGAAGTTGACCAGCACGCGCACCACTTCGAGGTCCTCGGCGAGCTCGCGCGCCCGGTCCATGTTCTTGGTGTGCAGGCCGCAGGAATGGCCCTTGCCCTGGTGGTTCAGGATCTCGTCGACCCGCGCCTTGGCGGCCTTGAAGTCGCTGGCGCGATAGACCGTGAGCACCAAAGCGAGCTTCTCGCCCGAGAGCGGATAGGCCTTGCCGACACCAGTCTCCTCCACGAGGAAGAACTTCTTGCTCTCGGCCTCCTTCGGCAGCTCGAAGGCCTTGGCCAAGATGTCGGCGTCGCGGGCGATGAGGTCGCGGCTGAGCTTGCCCTTCACCCAGAGCCGGTCGACGACCCGCTGCTTCTCCTCCGGCGTGCAGAGATAGGCGCCGGCCCGTTCCAGGGCGGCGATGGCCTGGTCGTAAACGGCGTCGACGATGACGACGGCGTTCTCGGATGAGCACGAGGTCGCGTTGTCGAAGATCTTCGACTCGCAGATCCGCTCGGCGGCCGCGTCGAGATCGGCGGTCTCGTCGATGATCACCGGCACGTTGCCGGCGCCGACGCCGATGGCCGGCGTGCCGCTCGAATAGGCGCGGCGGACATTGTCCTGCGAGCCCGTCACCACGACGAGGTCGCAGGCCTTCATAAGGGCCTCGGTGGAATCCTTGGTGACCGGGGAGGGCAGGATCTGCACGAGGTCCTGCGGCAAGCCGATCTTGCCGAGCTCCTCGCGCATCAGGTCGACGATGCGCGACGTGGTGCGGTAGCCGAGCGGCGAGGGTGCGATGACGATGGCGTTGCGGCCCTTCACGGCCATCATCGCCTTATTGACCGGCGTCGCGCCCGGATTGGTCGAGGGGGTCACGGCGCCGATCACGCCCATGGGCTTGGCGTATTTCACGAGCCCCTTGGCCTCGTCGCGCTCGATCACGCCGACGGAGGGGGAGCGCAACAGGTCGCGCAGCGTCCCGAAGGTCTTGCGCTGCTTCTTGCGAACCTTGTCGGCGACGTTGCCGAGGCCGGTATCCGCGACGGCGAGCTCGGCGAGCTCACGGGCATGGTCCGGCTGGTAGAGCGCCCAGGCCAGCGCCCGCACGGCGGCGTCGGCGGTCGCCTGGTCGACATGGGCGAAGTCCCTCTGGGCCGCCCGGGCCCTGAGCATGACGCCCTCGACGGGTCCAGACTCGATCGGGCTCGGGGTGACGGGGACCGGTTCCTGCCGGTCGACGGAACGCTCTTTGAGACTGACGACGGACATGCCGCGGCTTTCCTTACGCTGCTGTCGAAAAAGGATGGGCGAGGGGAGGGAGACCTGCGGTCAGGCGCTGGGCCTGACCGCCACCGAAGCGTTCGCGGTGGGCTGCACCGGCTCGACATCGTCAACGAAGAGCTCGTCGGGCCGCATGAACAGGGCGAGCACGGCGCCGAGCAGGAGCAGACCGAGGGAGGCGATGAAGGGCAGGTCCCATCGCCCGGTCGCATCGATCACGGCACCGAACACCACCGGCGAGATCATGCCGGCGAGGCCGAAGCCGAAATTCATGAAGCCCGAGGCCGTCCCCGAATGCTGGGGCGCGATGTCCATCGGCACGGCCCAGATCGGCGCGACGATCAGCTCGGCGAAGAAGAACGCGCCGGACAGGCAGAGCGCGATCGTGACGAGGTCGTGCACGAACAGCACCGGCAGCATGAAGGCGAAGGCGCCGAGGAAGCCCACCACGATCACGCTGACGCGGGCCTTCGAAACACTGCCGGTCCTGCGCAGGATGGCGTCGCTGACGATACCGCCGACCGTGTCCCCGACGACGCCGGCGAAGAAGACGCCCGAGGCGAAGATCGCCGATTTCTTGATGTCGAGATGGTACTCGTGGAGAAAGTAGGAGGGGATCCAGTTCAGGAACAGCCAGAGCGTCCAGCCGTAGCAGAAGTCGGTCGCCGTTACCGGCATCATGCGCTTGAGCAGGCGCCCCCACGGCACGGCCTTGCGCTCCGTGGCGATCTTCATCTTGGGAAGGACGGACAGCTCCTGCTCGGTGATGTGCTTGTGCTCGCGCGGATCGTCCCGGAAGTACCAGAACCACAGGCCGACCCAGGCGAAGCTGATCACGCCGACGATCCAGAAGCTGTCGCGCCAGGACAGCGCCACGATCAGGAAGGCGATGAGCGGCGGCGTCAGCGCGTTGCCGAGGCGGGCGGCGGCATGAGTGATGCCCTGCGCGAAGCCGCGCTTGTCCGCCGGCATCCAGTTGGCCAGGGCCCGGGTAGCGGTGGGGAAGGCCGAGCCTTCGCCGATGCCGAGGATGAAGCGAGCGATGATGAGGGACATCGCGCCCTCGACGAAGCCGATCGCGATCGTCGCCGCCGACCAGATCGCGCCACAGATCAGCAGCGTCTTGCGCGGTCCGAGGCGATCGCCGAGCCAGCCGCCGGCGATCTGGAAGAAGGCATAGGGATAGGCAAAGGCCGAGAAGGCGAGGCCGAGTTCGAAATTGGTGAGCCCCAGCTCCTTCTGCATGGCGGGGGCGGCAGTGCCGATGTTCACCCGGTCGATATAGGTGACCAGATACATCAGGCAGATGATCAGCAGTACGCGATCGGTGGCTTTGAACCGAACAAGCCGCAGCATTCTGCCCTCCTGACTGATGTCGGACAGATCTGGCCGGCCGGCGCGCAAGATCACGCGCAGGCAGGGCAAGTCCCCAACATCCGTTGAGCGTTTCTCTCCTTTGAAGCGACGGCCTGTCCGGGGTCGTTGATCGCCCTGAATCATGAGTGTGTCGGCGCTTCAACCTCACTCTAGCGATTGCATTTGCATTGGAGAAATTTATTCTCTGCATCGAGATCATTCAGGAAATTGATCGATATGATTCCGGATCTCGAAATTCCGCTGCTCCGAACCTTCGTCGCCGTAGTGGAGACCGGCAGTATAACGCTGGCCGGAAAGCTCGTCGGGCGCACTCAACCGGCCATCACCCACCAGATGCACCGGCTGGAAAAGGCCCTCGGCAAGTCGCTGTTCGAAGGGGACCGCCGGCATCTCACCCTGACTCGGGACGGGGAGATGCTGCTCGGCTATGCGCGCACCCTCCTCGGGCTGAACGACGAGATCCGCGAGCGCTTCGAGGCACCGGACGTCGCCGGCCATGTCCGGCTCGGCGTGCCGGATCTCTACGCAGCCTTCCTGCTCCCGGCCGTGCTCACGGGGTTCTCGCGAGCCTATCCGCAGATCGAGATCGAGCTGCGCTGCTCGCGCAGCGTCAACCTCCATGCCGCTCTCCAGCGGGAGGAGATCGACATCGCGCTGATGACCCGACAGCCGGAATTCGGCAGCGGCACGATCGTCCGTCAGGAGCCGCTCGTTTGGGTCGCCGCCCGCGACTACCTGGTCGCGGCGCAGGGGGCACTCCCCCTGGCGCTTCTTCCGGCCGGCAGCGTCTACCGGCAGCATGCGCTCGACGCACTGGGCCATGTCGGACGGCCCTGGACCATTGCGGCGGTCAGCGACAGCATCGCCGGGCTGCAGGCCGCCGTGTATGCGGGCCTCGCCATCTCGGCCTTCCCGCTTTGCGCCGTCGGCCCGCTGGTGCGACGGCTCGGCCGGACCGACGGCCTGCCCGACATGCCCGACCTCGAAATCGTGCTGCAGCGCAAGCCGAGTGGGATCGCGGCGGCGGCCGAGCATCTCGCCGAGTACATGATCGCCGAGGTCGGCAATCTCCCCCGCTGAAGAGAGAGACGCGCCGCGCCTGCCACGCACGAGCGGCAAAGCTCCCATGCCGTCTCGGCAGCGATCGGAATATTGCGACGCAATATTCGCTCGGTTAATTTGTTTGCATTGCAGCAAGCAACCGCCGAGGCTCCTCGCCATGTCTCCCACCGAGCGCCTTCGTCAGATCCTTCCTTTCGCTGCGGCTCTCTACCTGGCCATCAGCGTCGCGCATCTGCAGGCGAAGCAGCCGGCCGTTCAGCTTCCGCGCGATGGCATCTCGCTCAAGCGCATCACCGCCAGCATCAAGTGGCACCTGATTGAGATGGCAAAGACCGAGCAGGCCGAGGCGCTGATCGCCTTTCCGGGCAACTGATCGAACACGGCAGAACGTCTCGGACTCCATCTAGACCACTCTCCGAACGGGTGGAGCGGCAGCGGAACCCGATCCGGGGGCCAGCAAGGACGGTCGCGAAGCGTCCGCATTTCAGCGCTTTTCATAGCGAGCCGCTGACGCGGCCCACCTTCGCTCTAGCTCCCGGACCACCTTCCGCTTCGCTCCAGGCGTCCGGGAAGAGGCGGCGCGGCGTCACATCGGCGCGCCACAGTCTGCGTTGACATGCCCCCGTTTTCCTCATTTAATCGAACATAACGTTTCGAAATTCGAGATAGATGCTCGAAGCGGGATGTTACTGAGGAAACGCATTCGGGGAGGTGCAGGCGGTGCAAGTCGCCCCCTTCGACTTCATCATCGTTGGCGGTGGGACCGCGGGATGCGTCCTGGCGAACCGCCTCTCCGAGGACGGCCGGCATCGCGTCCTGATGCTGGAGGCCGGGCCGCGCGATCGCTCGCCCTGGATCCATCTTCCCATCGGCTACGGGAAGACGATGTTCCACAAGACCCTCAACTGGGGGTTCTCCACCGAGCCCGAGCCGACCATGAAGGATCGGCGGATCTACTGGCCGCGCGGCCGCACGCTCGGCGGCTCCTCTTCGATCAACGGCCTGATCTTCGTCCGCGGACAACCCGAAGACTACGATCACTGGGCCGAGCTCGGGAATGTCGGCTGGTCGTGGAAGGATCTTCTCCCGTATTTCATCAAGTCGGAGCACAACACCAAGGGTGCCGGGCCGGCCCATGGCGGTGACGGACCGCTCTGGTGCTCCGACATCGAGCACAAGCACGAGCTGATCGAGGCGATCATCGCCGGCGCTGGCGAGCTCGGCGTCCGGCGCACCAGCGACTTCAACGCTGGGGACCAAGAGGGCGTCGGCTACTACCAGCTCTTCACGCGCAAGGGTTGGCGCTGCAGCAGCGCCGTCGCCTATCTGCGACCCGCGGAAGGGCGCCCCAATCTCCGCGTCGAGACGGATGCGCAGGCCACCGGCCTGATCCTCGAAGGCAGCCGCACTGTGGGCGTGCGCTACCGGCAGAACGGCCGGGTCACCGAGGCTCGCGCCTCGAACGAGGTCATCCTCGCGGCAGGCGCCCTGCAGAGCCCGCAGCTCCTCATGCTGTCCGGCATCGGCCCGGCAGCCGAGCTGCGGCGGCACGGCATCCCGGTCGTGCGGGAACTGCCCGGCGTCGGCGAGAACCTGCAGGACCACCTGCAGATCCGGCTGATGTACAAGGTGGCGAAGCCCATCACGACCAACGACGATCTGCGCACTGTCTTCGGCAAGGCGCGGATCGGCCTGCAATGGCTCCTGACCCGCAGCGGACCGCTGGCGGTGGGCATCAACCAGGGCGGCCTGTTCACCCGCGTCATGCCGAGGCCGGGCACGCCGGACGTGCAGTTCCACTTCGCCACGCTCTCGGCCGACATGGCCGGGGGAGCGCCCCACCCCTGGTCGGGCTGCACCTTCTCGGTCTGCCAGCTCAGGCCGGAATCTCGTGGCACGGTGACGCTACGCAACGCCGACCCGTTCGAGGCGCCGGTGATGCGGGCCAACTACCTCGCCACCGAGACCGACCGCCGCTGCACGGTCGAGGGCATGAAGTTCGCCCGTCGCCTCGCAGCGACCGGCCCGCTGCGGGACCTCCTCATTGAGGAGACCAAGCCCGGTCGTGCGGTCGAGGGCGACGAGGCCCTGCTCGACTTCGCCCGCGCCTCGGGCGCGACGATCTTCCACCCCTCCGGCACCTGCAAGATGGGCGACGACCCGATGGCCGTGACGGACGCGCGGCTGCGCGTCCACGGCGTCGGCGGCCTGCGCGTCGTCGATTGCTCGATCATGCCGACGCTGGTCTCCGGCAATACCAGCGCACCGGTGGTGATGATCGCCGAGAAGGCCTCCGAGATGATCCTGGCCGATACCCGCGCCGGTTCGGCGCCGGTTCGGATTGCTGCCAACACACCGCGCCCGCTCGCCGAGCCGGCCAGGGAAAGGAGCCCGGCATGAGCGAGACCAAAGGCGGCCTCGGCCGCGTCGTCACCGCCTCGCTGATCGGCGCGACGATCGAATGGTACGACTTCTTCCTCTACGGCGTGGTCGCCGGCATCGTCCTGAACAAGCTCTACTTCCCGGCGAGCGACCCGCTCGTCTCGACGCTGCTCGCCTATTCGACCTTCGCGGTCGGCTTCGTGACGCGCCCGCTCGGCGGCGTGATCTTCGGGCATTTCGGCGACAAGATCGGCCGCAAGAGCATGCTGGTGATCACGCTCATGCTGATGGGCGTGGCCACCTTCCTGATCGGCCTGGTGCCCACCTATGCCCAGATCGGCATCGCCGCGCCGCTCCTGCTGCTGTTCCTGCGCATCATCCAGGGCATCGGGCTCGGCGGCGAATGGGGCGGGGCCGTGCTGATGGCCTTCGAATACGCTCCGCCCGAGAAGCGCGGGCTCTATGCCAGCATCCCGCAGATCGGCCTGGCGCTCGGGCTCTGCATCGCCTCCGGCGTGGTCGCGGCACTGTCTTACGGGCTGACGGAAGAGCAGTTCCTGGCCTGGGGCTGGCGGCTCGCCTTCCTGCTGAGCGCCGTGCTCGTCGCCGTCGGCGCCTATATCCGGCTCAACGTGATGGAGACGCCGGAATTCGCCCAGGTGAAGAAGGCGAATACCGAGGCCGCCATCCCCTTCGTCTCGATGATGCGGGACTATCCCGGCAACGTGCTCGCCGGCATGGGCGCGCGCACCATCGACGGCGTGTTCTTCAACATCTTCGCGGTGTTCTCGATCGGCTATCTCACCGGCACGGTGAAGCTGCCGCGCACCGAGGCCCTGCTCGGCGTCACGGCAGCTGCCTTGCTGCTCTGCGCCACGATCCCGCTCGCCGGCTGGCTCTCCGACCGGCTCGGCCGCACGCGGGTTTACGCCTGGGGCTCGCTGCTGACGGGGTTTTCCGCTTTTCCCGCTTTCTGGATCTTCCTGAACAGCGGAGGCAGCATGGGCATGATCTGGCTGGCGCTGATCGTGCCCTTCGGCATCCTCTACGCCACGGTCTACGGACCCGAAGCGGCCCTGTTCTCGGAGCTGTTTCCGGCACGCGTGCGCTACACCGGCATCTCCTTCGTCTACCAATTCTCCGGAATCTTCGCGAGCGGCCTGACGCCGATCGTCGCCACGGCGCTCCTGCAATATTCGGGGGCCGACAAGCCCTGGCTTGTCTGCGCCTATTGCGCCTTCGCGGGTGTCGTCAGCGCCATGTCAGCCTGGTGGATCGGCCGGGAGGCACAACGTGGCTCACTGGCGGAGCCGGACCGGGCCGACCAATGGACCCGTACACAGGCAACCTGAAGGATGTTCTACGTTCCAGAACGATCTTGGAAAATTGTTCTCGAATTTTGCTGCGAATGAGCAAAGAATTGCTATGACGGCCTAGACTAGCGATGCCAAAGATCGGCATCGGAGAGTGACGATGCTGCAGGACAACCGTTTCGTGACGCCGCCCAAAACGAACCCGGTCATCGCGCGCCTGACCTCTCTGGCGCCGGGGATTCTGCTCTGCATCGCGGTGACGCTCGTCTCGATCGGCCTTCAGCATGTCGAGGAGGGCGTGTTCGAGCACCCCTATATCGAGGCGCTGGTCATCGCGATCCTGCTCGGCATGGCGATCCGCACCTTCTGGCAACCGAGCCAGATTCTGCGCTCAGGCATCGCCTTCAGCGCCAAACAACTCCTCGAAGTCGCAGTGATGCTGCTCGGCGCCTCGATCAGCTTCGCGGCGATCGTCGCCTCCGGTCCGGTGCTGCTCGCGGCCATCGTCGCCACCGTCATCGTCACCATCGTGGCGAGCTTCACGATCAGCCGCATGCTCGGTCTCGCCGTGCGGATGTCGCTGCTGATCGCCTGCGGCAACTCGATCTGCGGCAACTCGGCCATCGCCGCAGTTGCCCCGGTGATCGGCGCGTCCAGCGACGACATCGCCTCCTCGATCTCCTTCACGGCGATCCTCGGCGTGCTGATGGTGCTCGGTCTGCCGCTCCTGATCCCGCTCCTCGGCCTCGGCGCGAGCCAGTACGGCATCCTCGCGGGCCTGACCGTCTATGCAGTGCCGCAGGTGCTCGCCGCCACCGTTCCGGCGGGCCTCGTCGCGACCCAGATCGGCACCCTGGTGAAGCTCGTGCGCGTGCTGATGCTCGGCCCGGTCGTGGTCGGCCTGTCGCTGCTCGCCCCGCGCTTCAGCGAGACGCAAGGAGTTCCGGCCAAACCCCGCAAGTTCGATCCGTTCAAGCTGGTGCCGTGGTTCATCCTCGGCTTCCTGATTCTCGCGGCCTGCCGTTCCTTCGGGCTGGTGCCGGATATGGCCGTCGGCCCGATCACCAAGGTCGCCGGCTACCTCACCGTGATCTCGATGGCGGCCCTCGGCCTCGGCGTCGACGTGCGGGTGATCGGCCGCGTCGGCGGTCGCGTCACCGCGGCGGTGACGCTCTCGCTCGTCCTGCTCCTCTTGATCAGCCTCGGGCTGATCCACCTGCTTCGGCTCGGCTGAGACAAGTCCGGCCCACGAGACGGCGGCCCCATGAAGGGGCCGTCCGAGAAGGAGGAAACGATGTTGCAACGACGCGATGTACTTCGCGGCGCTGGCTCCGCTTTGCTCGCGACGGCCGCCTTTGGCGGTCGCGCGCGGGCCGCGCCAGCCAGCCAAATCACGCTCCCATTCGGTAATGGCGAGAGGCCGCTCGTCGCCTATCCCGGGAAGCGCCCGCTCATCCAGATGACGAGCCGCCCCCCGCAGCTGGAAACGCCGTTCTCGGTCTTCGACGAGGGCACGATCACCCCGAACGACGCCTTCTTCGTGCGCTACCACCTCGCCGGGGTGCCTACCGAAATCGACCCGGAGAGCTTCCGCCTGGAGATCAAGGGCAAGGTCGACAAGCCGCTCACCCTGTCGCTCGCCGATCTCAGGAAGCTCGACGCGGTGGAGATCACGGCGGTCAACCAGTGCTCGGGCAATTCCCGCGGCTTCTTCGAGCCGCGCGTGGCGGGCGGCGAACTCGCCAACGGCGCCATGGGCTGTGCCCGCTGGAAGGGCGTGCCGCTCAAAGCCGTCCTCGAACAGGCAGGTGTCCAAACCGGCGCCAAACAGGTGATGTTCGAGGGGCTCGATGGGCCGATTCTCGAAAAGACCCCGGACTTCGCCAAGGCGCTCGACATCGATCACGCCCGCGACGGCGAGGTGATGCTGGCCTACGCCATGAACGGCGAGGACCTGCCCTTCCTCAACGGCTTCCCGCTCCGTCTCGTCGTGCCCGGCTATTACGGCACCTACTGGATGAAGCATCTCAACGCGATCACCGTCCTCGACACCACGCTCGAGAACTTCTGGATGAAGACGGCCTATCGCATCCCGGCCAATGCCTGCGCCTGCACCGAGCCCGGCAAGATGCCGACGGCGACAGTTCCGATCAACCGCTTCACTGTGCGTTCCTTCATCACCAACGTGCAGGATGGCGGCAAGGTGAAGGCCGGCGAGACGGCTTTGCGCGGCATCGCCTTCGACGGCGGCTACGGCATCACCGACGTGTTGGTTTCGGGCGACGACGGACGAAGCTGGACGGTGGCCCGGCTCGGCAAGGATCAGGGCCGCTACGCCTTCCGCGGCTGGGAGGCGAGCCTCAAGCTGCCGGCCGGCGAGCACAAGCTGCGCGTCCGCGCCATGAACCGGGTCGGCCAATCGCAGCCACTCGAAGCCTTATGGAATCCGGCCGGCTACATGCGGAACGTCGTCGAGACGACCCGCGTCACGGCGAGCTGAGGGGGGGTAAGCATGACACGATCAGCGAAACGGATGACCCGCCTCGGCGCTGCCGGCCTCGCCCTCTGCGGCGCCTGCCTCTGGATCGGCGCAGCCGGCGCCAAGCCGGTGACCTACGACCTGCCCGAGGACACGGCGCAGCTCCATCCCGGACCCGGCGTCGAGGTGGCCGAGGCGCATTGCCTGACCTGCCACTCGCCGGACTACATCGCCATGCAGCCCGCCAAGAAGGGCCAAGCCTTCTGGACGGCCGAGGTCACCAAGATGATCAAGGCCTATGGTGCGCCGATCGAGGAAGCGGACGCTAAGACAATCGCCGATTATCTGGCGGCGACGTACTGAACCCGGTCGCCGGGCCGGCGCGGGACACTCTGTTCGAGGGTCCATCGCGCCCGTGCCCGGCGACGTGCTCCCACCCCGACTCGGTCGAAGCCTTCGCGCAAAGCGATCGATCAGCGACGGACAACGAGCCGGGCGACGACCTCCGGCAGCTTCGTCATGCCTTTCAGCGAACCGGCCTCGCCTGCCTCGAACTCGATCCAGCCTTCGTTGAAGCCATCGACCATGCGCGCGCGGGGCCCGGGATTGCGGGCGCCCGCCGCCTCGAAACTGGTCTCCCACGCCGACCGCTCGACCGCTTCGGCGCGAACCGGGCGTTCGAGCTGTGCCGAGAAGGCCGCGGCGAGCGCGATCGGCGCGATCCGTTCCGGCCCTTCGAGTTCGACGATGCGCGTTCCCGTCCAGGTCTCGCGCAGGAGATCCGCGCCGAGCCGCCCCACATCGGCCGTCGCGACCATCGGTACCGGCTTGTCGAGGGGCTGCAGATAGCTCGCGATCACGCCCGTCTCCCGGGCTGAGACGACATCCGCGGCCGCGTTCTCCATGAACCAGGCGGCACGCAGGAAGGCGACCGGGATCGGCAGAGGCGCGAGAGTCGCTTCGACGATCCCGAGCTGGGTCAGGAGGTTCGGCTCGCTCGCCTGCGCGCCGATCGTCGAGAGCATCACCACCCTGCCGGGTCGCGCTTTCCCGATGGCCTCCACCAGCGCCACCGCGATGGCACGGACCTCGGGGAATCCCGGTTCCGGATCGAAGAGCGGCGGGATCAGGACGAAGACCCCGGTGCAGCCGGCAAAGGCCGCCGCCAGCGCCTTCACGTCGGTGATGTCCGCCAGGGCAAGCTCGCACCCGCGTGCGACCCAGTCAGCGGCTCTGCCTTCGTCACGCGCGACGATCCGGACGCGCTCGCCGCGCGCTAGCAGACGTTTGACCACCGCGCTTCCGACCTGACCCGTCGCGCCGGTAACAGCATACATCTCGGTGCCCTTGAACGATCTGCTCGTGAGGGGCGGCACTATCGTCCCTGCGGAAGCTGACGCACAGTGCGGCTTTGTCAGATGATCCCTGACTGAAACTCAGGAATGATCGTGAGCTTCGACACGCGTCTGCTCTCCGGGCTCGGAGCCCTCGCCGCCGTGGTGGACAGCGGCAGTTTCGTTCGCGCGGCCGAGCCGCTCGGCATGACGGATTCCGGCGTGAGCCGCGCCGTGTCCCGCCTGGAGGCCCGCGTCGGCATCCGGCTGCTCGATCGGACGACGCGATCGTTGCGCCTGACGGATGAAGGCGCGCGCTTCTACGAACGCGTGGCTCCCCTGCTCGAGGAGATCCAGGAGGCAGCCGCCATGGCGGGGGGCGCCTCGATCTCGGCTCGGGGGCGATTGCGGGTCGATGTCGACGCGTTCCTCGGCCAGACCCTGATCGCGCCGAGACTTCCGGAATTCTTTGCAGCCCATCCCGGCCTGTCGGTCGAGCTGGAGACGCGACGAAGCGTCGGCGACCTCGTTGCGGATGGGATCGATCTCGGGCTACGCTTCGGGCCGCCGACCACTGCCTCGATGGTGTCGCGGAAACTGCTCGACACGCGCGTGCTGACGGTGGCCTCGCCGGATTACCTACGCCGCCACGCTCGTCCAACGGTGCCCGAGGATCTCTCCGGTCATGCCTGCATCATGTTCCGCGACCCGATCGGCGGTCATCCCTTCGAATGGGAGTTTCATCGCGGCACACAGGTTGTCCCGGTGGCTGTCGGCGGGCCACTCATGGTCGGCGATGTCGGAACGATGATTCAGGCATGTCTCGCTGGCGCCGGCATCGCGCAGATGCTGCATCTTTTCGTCGCCGAACACGTCGAGAGCGGACGGCTGGTCGAACTCTTCCCGGAATGGCGCGACGAGACTTTCCCGCTCCATGCCGTCCTGCCTTCGCGCAACTTCGTACCCGCGAAGATCCGTGTCTTCCTCGATTTCGTACTCGGGATCCTCGCGGATGGCGGCCCCCGGATCACTGATCCGAGGACCTGACGTCGATGGGCGGGCGCTGGATCAGGCCGGCCGCTGCGGCTGCATGTCCGCCTTGTCGATCCCGGCAACGACCACGGGCTTTTTCATCGCGTCGCGGCGGAAGGGCTCGCCGAGCTCTTGGTTCAGCATCACCTCGATGAAGGTGGTGACGCCCTGCGCCTGGGCTTCGCCCGCCTGCTGGATCGCTTCGGTGAGCGCGCGCTGCGTGTCGACGCGGACGCCCTTGAAGCCGCAGCCATCGGCGATCTTAGCGTAGCTCAGCTTCGGGTCGAGCTCGGTGCCGACGAAGTTGTTATCGTACCAGAGCGTGGTGTTGCGCTTCTCGGCGCCCCATTGAAAGTTGCGGAAGATCACCATGGTGACCGCCGGCCATTCGTCGCGGCCGATCGAGGTCATCTCGTTCATGGAGATGCCGAAGGCGCCATCGCCCGAAAAGCCGAAGACCGGGACGTCCGGGCAGCCGATCTTGGCGCCGATGATCGAGGGGAAGCCGTAGCCGCAGGGGCCGAACATGCCGGGCGCGAGGTACTTCCGGCCCTGCTCGAAGGTCGGGTAGGCGTTTCCGATGGCGCAGTTGTTGCCGATGTCGGTCGAGACGATCGCATCGCGCGGCATGCCGGCCTGGATCGCGCGCCAGGCCATGCGCGGCGACATCTTGTCGGATTCGCGCTCGCGGGCCTCGGCGTTCCAGCTCGTGCCCTCGTCGTCCTCCTCGTGGTCGATCGAGGACAGGGCCTGGGCCCAGGCCGACTTGGTACGGTGGACGAGGGACTGGCGATCCTCGCGGCCGGCATTGCCCGCGCTCGCCGAGAGCTGTTCGAGCAGCTCCCGCGCGACGTGCTTGGCGTCACCGCAGATGCCCACCGAGATCTTCTTGGTGAGGCCGATCCGGTCAGGGTTGATGTCGACCTGGATGATCTTGGCGTTCTTCGGCCAGTAATCGATGCCGTAGCCCGGCAGGGTCGAGAACGGGTTGAGGCGGGTGCCGAGCGCCAGCACCACGTCGGCCTTGGCGATCAGCTCCATCGCCGCCTTCGAGCCGTTGTAGCCGAGCGGGCCGACGGCGAGCGGATGCGAGCCGGGGAACGAATCGTTGTGCTGGTAGCCGCAGCAGACCGGCGCATCGAGACGCTCGGCCAGCGCGACGGATTCCTGGATCGCGTTGCCGATGACGACGCCGGCGCCGTTCAGGATCACCGGGAACTTGGCATTCGAGAGCAGCTCGGCCGCGTCGGCGATGGCGTGCTTGCCGCCGGTCGGGCGCTCCAGCTGCACGATCTGCGGCAGCTCGATATCGACCTGATGCGTCCAGTAATCGCGCGGGATGTTGATCTGCGCCGGGGCGCAGCCGCGCCAGGCCTTCTCGATCACCCGGTTCAACACCTCGGCGACGCGGGTCGGATCGCGGACCTCTTCCTGGTAGCAGACCATGTCCTCGAACAGGGCCATCTGCTCGACTTCCTGGAAGCCGCCCTGGCCGATGGTCTTGTTGGCCGCCTGCGGCGTGACCAGCAGCATCGGCGTGTGGTTCCAGTAGGCGGTCTTGATCGCGGTGACGAAGCCCGTGACGCCGGGGCCGTTCTGGGCCACCGCCATCGCCATCTTGCCGGTGACGCGGGAATAGCCGTCGGCGATCAGCGCGGCGTTGCTCTCGTGCGCGCAGTCCCAGAAGGTGATGCCTGCCTTCGGAAACAGATCCGAGACCGGCATCATGGCCGAGCCGATGATGCCGAAAGCATGCTCGATCCCGTGCATCTGCAGGACTTTGATGAAGGCTTCTTCCGTCGTCATCCTCATGGCGCGCTCTCCCAAGCCTGGCTCGGCCAAGTCGTTGTCGATTTTTTCAGCTCGGACGGCAGCGTTGCGTCGTGGCGGTCGGGCTGATCCGGGATGAGGCGCGCAAGGCCTGCGGCATCCTCATCTGGGTCGAACCTAACGCCTCGCCACCGCCTCGTGCAACAAAAATCTCGTTTTTTTGCTTTTTTCATTCAGGAATTCGGAATATGAAACGGGAGACCATGGACGAAGCCACCGAATCCTCACCAGCGCTCAAGGCGTTCAGCCTGCTTGAGACCATCGCCGCGATGGATCACGCGCCGACGCTCGCCGAGCTGACGGAAGCGGCGAATCTGCCCAAGCCCACGCTGCACCGCTGGCTGAGCATGCTGGAGGGCGCGGAGCTGCTGCGGCGGATGCCGGACGGCCGGCGCTACGAACTGGCCTCGCGCGCCACTGCGCTCGCCTTCGCGATCCTGTCGAACAATGCCGGCTCGACCCAGCGCCACCAGATTCTGGAGCGCGTCGTGCGCAGCCTCGGCGAATCCTGCAACCTGACGGTGCTGGAGGGCAGCGAGGTCATGTATCTCGACCGCGTCGAGGCGGCGGCTCCGTTGCGCGTCGCCTTCCAGAAGGGCTCGCGCGTGCCGGCCCATGCCTCGGCGAGCGGCAAGCTCTTCCTAGCGATGATGCCGCCGGCCAAGCGCGACCGGCTGATCGGCACGCTGACGCTGGAGCGCTACACCGCCAACACCCTCGCCGACGCCGAGGCGCTGAAGGCCGAGCTCAGTCGGATCAAGCGCGACGGCTACGCCTTCGACGACGAGGAATTCCTGTCCGGCCTGTTCTGCGTGGCCGTTCCGATCTTCGACCAGAACGGCCGCGACTGCCTCGCCGCCCTCGCGCTCCAGGCGCCCGTGGTGCGCGTCTCGCGCGCCAATGCGGCCGAGCGCGTCTCGGCCCTGCGCGAAGCGGCGGAGGCGCTGGCCGTCACGCTGCGATAAGCGCCCGCCAAGGGCGCGCTCACAAGGAGAGACGCCCATGGACGACGCCATTCTCGTGCTCAATGCCGGCTCGTCGAGCGTGAAATTCGCGCTTTTCCGAGCCGAAACACTGGAGCCGCTCTGCCGTGGCGGCATCGAGGGCATCGGCAGCCGGGCGAGCTTCGGGGGCGCCAAGGGTGCCGAAGCGGGTCTGTTCGACGGCGCAGACCTCCCCGAATCGAGCAACCACGAGGTCGCCACGCGCTGGCTGCTCGACGGCATCCGGCGCTCGGATCGCATCACCCTGCAGGCGGCCGGGCACCGCGTCGTCCACGGGGGTCCCGACTTTTCCGCACCCGTGCTGATCGTCAACGCGGTGATGACGGCCCTCGAAGAGCTGATCCCCCTCGCCCCGGCGCACCAGCCCCACAACCTCGCCGCCATCGAGGCCGTGGCGAAGGCGTGGCCCGGCCTCCCGCAGGTCGCCTGTTTCGACACCGCCTTTCACCGGACCATGCCGCGGCTCGCCCAGATCTTCGCGATCCCGCACGAGCTG
The DNA here is from genome assembly GCF_014196345.1 of Methylobacterium brachythecii. Taxonomy (GTDB): domain Bacteria; phylum Pseudomonadota; class Alphaproteobacteria; order Rhizobiales; family Beijerinckiaceae; genus Methylobacterium; species Methylobacterium brachythecii. Next base: position 608,529 of record NZ_JACIDN010000002.1, read on the forward strand.
ACCGACCAGGGCCTCGTCCGCTACGGCTTCCACGGCCTTTCCTACCAGCACATCGCCGACGTGCTGCCCAGCATCGCCGGCGAGGCGGCGAAGGGCCGGGTGATCGTCTGTCATCTCGGGCACGGCGCCAGCCTCTGCGCCATGAGTGAAGGCCGCAGCATCGCCACCACCATGGGCTTCACCGCCCTCGACGGCCTCGTGATGGGCATGCGCTGCGGCGCCATCGATGCCGGCCTCGTGCTGCACCTGATCGAGCAGCGCGGCATGGCCCCGGCTGAGGTCTCCGAAATCCTGAACCGCCGCTCGGGCCTGCTCGGCGTCTCCGGCATCAGCAACGACGCGCGTACGCTGCTCGCCAGTGACGACCCGCGCGCGAAGGAGGCGTTGGACCTTTTTTCTTACCGCGTCGTGCGCGAGGCCGGCTCGCTGATGGCGGCTTTGGGCGGACTCGACGCCTTGGTCTTCACCGCGGGGATCGGAGAACATTCGGCGCCTATCCGCTCGGCGATTTGCCGAGCCCTCGGTTGGGCCGGGGTGGAGCTTGACGAGTCCCGCAACGCGACGAATGCGATGCGCATCAGCGACGACGCGGCGCGAGTTCCGGTGTACGTCGTCCCCGCTGATGAGGAGCGGCCCATCGCTCGAGCAGTGCTCCAGAGAATGTCTTGATTCGCCGGCGGCTGTTGAATCGAGAGCGACGTGCCACGGCGATCGCCTTGAACCATCCGCTTGCCGGTACTCCAGACCACGATGTTACGTCGCCTGCAGCCGCTCGTGAGTGGGTAACGAGTGGGAGCCGCCGCCCCGATGCCATCGGGCCGGATGCGGCTCCAGCCGGTTACGATAGACCAAAGTCGCAAGGCATCCGCCGCGCCAGCGCTTGGGAGCAGGCACGGCCTCTGCTAGGGACCCGGCCATCATGGCGCGTTCAGGCGTGCGCCTCTATCTGCCTGGAAAAGCCAGCCTGTCCGGAGTCCCCCGTCCATGGAGCGCCTGCTCGTCCTCGCTCGCCACGGCCAGAGCGAGTGGAATCTCAAGAACCTTTTCACTGGCTGGCGCGACCCCGACCTGACCGAGAAGGGCGTCGAGGAGGCCCGCAAGGCCGGCATCTGGCTCAAGGGCCAGGGCTACGCGTTCGACGTGGCCTTCACGTCGAATCTCGGCCGCGCCCAGCGCACCTGCGCCCTGATGCTCGAAGAGATGGGCCAGACCGGCCTCGAAACGATCCGGGCCGAGGCCCTGAACGAGCGCGATTACGGCGACCTCGCCGGCTTGAATAAGGACGACGCCCGCCAGCGCTGGGGCGACGAGCAGGTCCGGCTGTGGCGCCGCTCCTACGACGTGCCGCCCCCCGGCGGCGAGAGCCTCAAGGACACCGTCGCGCGCGTCCTGCCCTTCTACATCCAGGCGATCCTGCCGCAGGTACTGGCCGGCAAGCGGGTCCTCGTCGCCGCGCACGGAAATTCCCTGCGGGCGCTGGTCATGGTGCTCGACGGCATGACCACCCAGACCATCGCGGGCCTCGAGATCGCGACGGGCGTGCCGCTGGTCTACCACCTCAAGGCCAACGCCACGGTCGAGGCCAAGACCAGCCTCGACAAGGACATCGACTGATCGCGGCCGCCATCACGCTGGCGCCGGGGTTGATTCACTACCCCGGCTGGCTCGACGCGCAGGCGCGCCTCTCACTCGCCACGGCGCTGGCCGCGGCTCTCGACAGCGCGCCGCCCTACACGCCGCGGATGCCGCGCACCGGCAAGCCGTTCTCGGTACGCATGACGAACTGCGGGCCGCTCGGCTGGGTCTCCGGCCGGGACGGCTACCGCTACCAGCCCAACCACCCCGAGACCGGGGCGCGCTGGCCAGCGATCCCGGAGACGGCGCTGGAGGCATGGGACGCTCTCGGCGGGTACACTGCGCCGCCCGAAGCCTGCCTGGTGAACCTCTATGATCCCGGCACCCGCATGGGCCTCCATCAGGATCGCGACGAAGAGGACCTCGCCGCGCCCGTGGTCTCGCTATCGCTCGGGGCGACGGCCCTGTTTCGCTACGGCGGCCTGAAGCGCAGCGATCCGACCCGCTCGATCCGCCTCGCCAGCGGCGATGCCTTGGTGATGGGCGGCGCATCCCGGCTGGTCCATCACGGCGTCGACCGCCTGATCGACGAGCCGCCGCAGCTGTTCGCCGGCGATCGCTCGGCCGGGGACGGCCGGCTCGACGACGTCCTGCGCCATTTCCTGGCCGCCGGCGGCCGCTGCAACCTCACGCTCCGCCGTGTGACGCAGCCGCGGGACCGGCCCGGCGCTTGACAGCGGACGGATGCAGGCGGACCCATCGCGGGTGAGTGCCCGCCCGTCCGGGCCTTTCGGAGACACGATCCCGATGCCGTTGCGTCCCGCCCTCCGCCGTCTCGCCGTTCTCGGCCTGCTCCTCGGCGGCCTGTCCTCGCCACTCTTCGACGCCGCGAGTGCACACGCCGACACGCCGGTCTTTCCGTCGAGTTCGCGCTTCGGGTTCCAGCCCCCCTCCGACATGGCGCCCTCGAAGCGCTTCATGGGCTTCGAGCGGCTCGAAGGCGGCGCCATGGTTTCGGTGGTCGAGCTGCCGGGCGGCGCCTACGGCGAGATCGAGAAGAGCTTTACCGACGACAACCTGAAGAGCCAGGGCTTCGCGGTGGAATCGCGCGAGACGGTGAAGGTGAGCGGCGGCCTCGAAGCGACGTTGCTGGTCGGCGGCCAGTCGCCGCCGCCCGCCCCTCCCGCCGACGGATCCGGCGGCGCCGCGCCCGACGCGCCGGCCCTCCCCGCCGACCTGCCGACCGTCAGGAAGTGGCTTCTGCTCGTGAACGGTCCGGACGTGACCGGGATCGTCGTCGCGCAGATGACGCCCGGCGCCGAGACCGACGAGACCATGAAGGGCATGCTGCTGGGCGTGACCCTGCGGCCGGCTCTGACCCTCGACCAGCAGGTCGAGGCCCTGCCCTTCCGCATCAACGATCTCGCCGGGTTCCGGCCTGTCCGGGCGCTCGCCGGCAACTCGCTGCTGCTGACCCGCGGTGCGAGCGACCAGCCGACGAACCTGGAGCAGCCGATCCTGGTCCTGGCCCAGGCCGTGCAGCAGCCCCCAACGGCCGAGCAGCGCGACGCCTTCGCCCGCGCCGCGCTCTACTCGAACCAGACGATGAAGGACTTCATGATCGAGCGGTCGCAGAGCTACCGCCAGAACGGCATCGACTGGCACGAGATCGTCGCCCGCGCCAACGACATCCCCACCGGCCAGGCCGTGGTGATCACCCAGACCATCCGCTTCGCCCCGGACGGCTACCTGCGCTCGCTCGGCGTGGTCCGCGCGGACCAGCGCGACCAGACGCTGGCCCTGTTCCGGCAGGTGGTGGACAGCGTGCAGCTCAGGTGAGGCTCACGCCACTGCCGGCGCGGCCAGCTTGATCCCGGCCTTGCGGAACAGCGCCAGCCAGACGCCATTGAGTTCGCTGCGCGTCGCATCGCTCGCGCCGCCATCGACGAGGAAGCAGCGCGCCTCGTATTCCAGGCCGGTCTCGCCGAGCTTGACCAGCAGGATGGTCGGCTCCGGGGTCGCCGCGACGTTGGGGTGACGCCGGGCAACTCCGATCACGATGTCCTGCAGCACCTGCCCGTCGACGTCGCGATCGAGCACCATCGGCACGCGCAGGCGCTGGGTGTCGTCGGTCAGCGTCTTGTTGCGCACGATCGAGGTGATCAGGTCGGTGTTCGGCACGATGAGATCGGTGCGGTCGCCGGTGGCGATCAGGGTCGAGCGCACGCTGATCCGTTTCACGCGGCCCTCCTCGCCTTTCACCGTGACGAGATCGCCGACGCGGATCGGGCGCTCCGCCAGCACGATCAGTCCCGAGACGAAGTTCGAGACGATGCTCTGCAGGCCGAAGCCGATGCCGACGGAGAGCGCGCCGGCGATCACGGTGAGGCTCTGTGGGTTCACGCCGAGCTGGCCCAGCGCCAGGATCAGCGTCAGGGCGAGGCCGCCATAGCCGACAACCGTGATGATCGAGTAGCGCGCGCCGGCATCGAGACGGGTCTGAGGCAGCAGTTGGCGGTCGAGCCAGCCGGTGGCGATCCGGGTTCCGGCAACGCCGACGAAGAAGGTCAGGCAGGCGAAACCCGCCGAGCCGAGCAGGTTGCGGAGCTCGCTCAGGTTGAACCCGAGGAAGGCGTCCTGGAACGGGTTCATCTCGCCGTATTCGAGATGCCATGGCCCGACCAGGACGAAGGCCAGGGCGACCAGCACCATGAGCCGCAGCAGGCCGGACAGCCCGATCGAGACGATCGCCAAGGTCTCCGGCGACACGGCGAGCGTGCGGCAGAGCCGTTGCAGCCGTGGAGCGGCCGCGACCTCTGCAGCCGAGACGAACAGGGCATCGATGCAGATCAGCAGGAGCCACGCGAAGGCAGCGAGCACCGCCGTGACGATGAAGCGCCCCATGACGAAGGCGCCCAGTGAGGTGAAGCCTGCGATCACGCAGAGCAGGCAGAACCCCGCGATGATCCACGCGAACGGCGTCAGCCAGACGAAGCCGCGCACCGCGATCCCGGCCGGCGTCGCGTCGGCATCGTCATCCGCCCGCGCGAGACCGGCGAGCCCCAGGATCATCAGCGTGATGCAGGCGAGCACCATCAGAACGGTGCTGAACTCGCTCAGGATCACCATGAAATGGACGATGCCCGCGAAGCTCGAGAATACGATCTCCGTCGCGAAGACCAGGATCATCGCCGTGCCGGTGCGGTAGACGACGAGCGCGGCGGACTGGCTGACGGAGACCAGGCGCAGCCGCGGATCGTGTGGCGACATCACTGCGCTCAAGATCCCGCTGCCCAGCAGGACCCCGACCACCGCGAGGACCAGGGTTTTCAGGAACCCGTCGAACTGCGGGGGTGCGAAATCGAGCTCCTCGTTGACGAAGGCAAGCAGGCTTAAGGCGAGCGGAATCGGGATCGTCCCGAAGGCGAGTTCCAAGAGGGCGCCGATTGCGGCGGCGCGCCGTGGCGCGACCCCGCTGAAGACGGCGAAACGGCGCCACCGGGCGAGCAGGCGATGGCTGATCCGGCGTAGGATCAGGATTCCCGCCAGCAACCCGGCCGCGACGATGACCATGATGACGACGTCGGTGGTCGCCTCGTTCTCGTCGACATGCGACCGCCAGCTCTCGGCGAAGGTCCGCATCTTGTCGCCGATGAGCGGCAGCCCCTTCTGGATCAGCTCGCTCCAGAAGGTCGGCGAGAGCGGGCTGAGGCTGTAGGAAAACAGATGGCCGGAAAACAGCTTGCGCCGAAGCTCGGTGATGGTGTTCCAGGCGGCCTCGGCGTCGCGCGCCAGCCGGGTATCCTCGCGGAACTGCGCCTCGGCCTCGGCCACGAGGCCGTCAGCGCCGGCGACGCCATTGGCGGCCTGCTGCTTGACCTCGTCGCGGGTCGCTTCGCTCTCGCTCCGCAGCGCGCGGGCTTCGGCGATGAGCCCCTCGGCACGATCGCGCAGAACGAGCAGGCCCTTGAAGTCGTTGCTGCGCGACGGGATCGCCGCTTCGAGCGACCCAATCGCCGTACGAAGCTCGCTGCGCCGCATGTCCGGCTGCTGTGCCTCGGCGCGGTCACTCCAGCTCGTCAGGCCGAGCAAAAGCGCGAACGCCAGGAGGAGGCGGTTCAGGGAGCGAGCGGTCATGATCGGGGGAGCGACGCGGAACGGGGATCATGCTGATGCCACCAGGACCGGCGGCATCAACTGATCAGGCATCAATCCCCTGTTGAAATCGGCAGTAAACTCAGCCGCGTGTCTGCGTGACCGCCAGCTCCGGCTTGTGGTTCAAGGTCTGGAACACGACGCAGTAGCGCTCGGTGAGCTTGAGGAGCTGGTCGAGCTTGTCCTGAGGCGCGTCGGTGTCGAGGGCGAAGCTCAGGCGGATGGCGCGAAAACCGACCGGGGCGGTCTTGTCGACGCCGAGCGTGCCGCGGAAGTCGAGGTCGCCCTCGGCGCTGACCGTGCCGGCGCGAAGCGGGATCTCCAGCGCGGTCGCTACGGCCTTCACCGTCACGCCGGCGCAGGCGACGAGGGCCTCCAGCAGCATGTCGCCCGAGCATAGCTCCAGGCCCGAGCCGCCGGTCGCCGGATGCAGGCCCGCCACCGCCAGCGCGCGGCCGGTCTCGACCTTGCAGGCGATGGAGGTGTCGTCGAGGGTGCCCTTGGCCTTGAGCGTGATCACCGCCGAATCCGGCGCCTCGCGATACTGGTTCTTGAGCGGGGCCTGCATCTCGCGCAGCGCGTTGGCGTCCATCGGGCGTATCCTCGTTTTCGACTTCGATTGTTCGACGGGTGCGACGTAACCCAGTCGCAAGCGCTCAGAAAGACCCGCCGCCCGCGAAGGCTTCGACGACCTTCGGCCGCGTCTCGATGGGGCGCAGGGAGCGGTCGAGGGCCGCGAGGATGTTGCGGGTCGCGGCCTCGCTGCCCGGCGAGGTGGGATCGCGCGGGCGCGCCATCGGCAGGGCGAGGGTCTCGTCGAGGCGTCCGGGTTTCGGGCGCATCACCACGGCGCGGTCGGCCAGCGTCACCGCCTCGGCCACGTCGTGGGTGACGATGAGCACCGTCGGCCGGACCTCTTCCCAGAGCCCGAGCAGGTGGCGGTGCAGGTCCTTGCGGGTGAAGGCATCGAGCGCCGAGAACGGCTCGTCGAGGAGCAGCACGCGGGGGCTCGCCACGAAGGCGCGGGCGATCGAGACGCGCTGCTGCTGCCCGCCGGAGAGTTCGCGCGGCCAGCGCCGGCCGTGCTCGGACAGGCCGACCCGGTCGAGCGCATGGGCGACGCGCTCCTGCCGCTCCCGGCGTGGCCGGTCGGCGAGGCCGAAGCCGACGTTGTCGGCGACGTCGAGCCAGGGCAGCAGCCGCGGCTCCTGGAACACCAGCCCGACACCGGGATGCGGGCGGGTGATGGCTTCGCCGTCGAGGCTGATCCGGCCCATGCTCGGCGTATCGAGCCCGGCGATGAGGCGCAGCAAGGTGGTCTTGCCGCAGCCCGAACCGCCGATCAGCGCGAGGATCTCGCCGGCCGCGACCTGCAGGTCGATGCGGTCGAGGGCGTGCGTGCCGTCGGCATAGGTCTTGGAGAGGGAGTCGAGGCTGAGCATGGCCGAGCCCCGATAGCATGGCTCGCGCAGGCCGCGCATGGGATTCCCCGCGGCCTGTCGCCGGCATGCCATAGGGACGCCACCCGCCCGGTGTTACGGAGCGGCATCTCTTCGCCGGAACCGGGCCGTGACCGTGATTCTCCGTGGCCTCCTGCTGTCGGCTCTCCTCGCCGGCTCCGCCTCCGCCGCCGACCTGCACGAGCGGAGCGTGCGCACCGGCCGATTCCTTGCGACCTGCGAAGACCTCGGCCAGTTCTGCTTCGCCGATGGCTGCGGCGGCAACCAGATCGACGCGGCGCTGAACTGCCGGGCGGCCTGCCCGAGCGCGGTGATCCTCAGCGTGGTGCCGGCCGCGTGCCCGCTGCCGCCGCGGGATGGGAGCGTGCGGGTTAGGTTGCGGTCGAAGGGGTAAGAAGCCAGCGCCCTGCAGGAGCGGCGGCCGTGCTTCTAGGCCGCTTCGCGGCACCTCAGCATGAGGATCGTTAGTGACCGGCAGTCCCGTTGATCTCTGACCAAGGTCAGAGCGTCTCCCGGGCCGTGTCCTGCCAGCGCACTAGCGGGGCGGTGAGGGCGACGAGCAACGTGTCGGCGAGCTTGCCGACGATGGCGAAGGCGATGATCGCGGCGACGATCTGGTCGGGCTTGCCGAATTGCTGGCCGTCCACCAGCAGGTAGCCGAGGCCTTCCGAAGCGCCCATCAATTCGGCGGCGACCACGAACAGGAAGCCGAGGCCGAGCCCCGTGCGGAGGGCCGTCAGCGTCGCCGGCAGGACGGCGGGGAGCAGGATGCGGCGGGCGAGCGCGGTCTGCGACAGGCGGAAGATGCGGCCGACCTCGACGAGCTTGCGGTCAACCGAGGCGATGGCGCCGGCCACCCCGACATAGACCGGGAAGAACACGCCGACCGCGATCAGCGCGACCTTCGGCGTCTCGAGGATGCCGAACCACAGGATGAAGAGCGGCACCCAGGCGAGCGAGGGCACGGCACGCAGAGCCTGGAGCGTCGGATCGATCAGCCAGCGCAACCAGGGCAACGTCGCCGTGGCCGTGCCGGCGAGGATGCCGGCACCCGCGCCGAAGGCGAAGCCGAGGCCCACACGGATCAGCGTCGCCTCGACATGCGTCCGGAGGTCTCCCGAGGCGGCGAGTTGCCAGAGAGTCGCGGCGATGCGGCTCGGCGGCGGGATCAGCCGCCCCTGCGCGAAACCGCGCGAGACGGCGAGCTCCCAGCCCAACGCCAGGACGAGCGGAACCGCGAGGCCAAGCGCCCAGCGCAGGGCGGATCGCGCGCCGTCCCTTGCGGGTCGAACCGAGATCGCGCTGGAGGTCACGACCGGATCGAGCGCAGCGGCGGAGACGTTTCCCTCGGCAGCCAAGGCTTGAACCCAAGAATTCGCGGAAGTTTAGGGGGCCGGCGTCGGGTTGAACTGCGTGTCGATCAGCCCGTCGACGGCGGCGGCGACGTCGGTGGTCGCCGGTATCACGCCGGCCTGCTGCAAGGCTATACCGGCCGCGCGGATCGCATCGGCTTGGGTTTTCCCGACCGCCGGCTTGCCGAGATCGGTGCGCTCAAGCTGCCGGGCGATCACCGGGTCGGGCAGCTTGGTCGCCGCGACGAGGGCGGCCTTGAGGGCATCCGGGTTCGCGCGGGAATAGGCGCGGGCCTGCTCGTAGGCAGCGATCACGGTCTTCACGAGATCCGGATGCTCCTTGGCGAAATCCTCGCGCACGTCGAGCACGCCCCAGGTGTTCGCGGCGGGGTCGCGGAAGAACAGCACGTCGTTGTTCTCGATCTCGGCGGCGGCCATCATAGGGTCGAGACCGGCCCAGGCATCGACGTCACCGCGATCGAGCGCCGTGCGGCCGTCGGCATGTTGCAGCAGGACGAGCTTGGCGTCCTTCTCGGTGAGGCCAGCGCCCTGCAACGCGCGGATCAGGAAGATGTGCGGGTCGGTGCCACGGGTGACCGCGATGCGCTTGCCCTTGAGATCGGCGACGCTGGAGATGCCGGTTTCCTTGCGAGTGACGAGTGCCGTCCATTCGGGCTGCGAATAGGCGTAGATCACCTTGACCGGGTTGCCGTTGATGCGCGCCAGCAGCGCTGCCGCGCCGGCGGACGAGCCGAAATCGATCGCGCCGCCGTTCAGGAATTCCAGCGCCTTGTTGGAGCCGAGCGACTGCACCCAGCGCACCGTGATCCCCTTGGCCTTCAGCACCTCTTCGAGGAAGCCCTTGTCCTTGAGGACGAGGCTCACGGGATTGTAGGTCGCCCAGTCGAGCCGGATCTCCTTCACGTCGGCGGCGTCGGATGCCGTCGGCAGGCCGATCAGGGCGAGGGCACCGGCGAAGGCCGAGAGAACGGTGCGACGGGCGAGCATAAAGGGCTCCGAAGGATCGAGGATGGGCGTGGCCGTGGCGGAATTTTCGATGGCTAAGTCAACGGCGTTCGCCTCGTCAAACGAAAATCCGCGATAGAGAACAAAGCTCTTCAACTTTCCGCCCTGGTAGATGGAATACTCCGTCGCCCGACACCGCTGTCGCGCGGCCCGGAACATGCTAACGGGAGCAGCATGTTCGACGCTGCGGCCGCCCTCGACAAGGTCCTGGAATCGCTCGACCGGGACGCGCGGGAGCCGACGCGGCTCCGCGCGGCGCTGGTGCCTGAGCTGCGCAAGGTCATCGAAGCCGGCCACAAGGACGCCGAGCGCCAACTCCTGAAGGATCGCAACGGCGTCGCCTGCGCCGAACGCATCTCCCGGCTGACCGACGGCGTCGTCAAGGCGATCTTCGACGCCGTGGTCTGGCGCCTCTACCCCAACGACAACCCCTCCACCGGCGAGCAGCTCGCCATCGTCGCCACCGGAGGCTACGGCCGGGGCACGATGGCGCCGGGCTCGGACATCGATCTGCTGTTCCTGCTTCCTTACAAGCAGACCGCCTGGTCCGAGAGCGTCGTCGAGGCGATGCTCTACGTCTTGTGGGACCTCAAGCTGAAGGTCGGCCACGCCACCCGCTCCGTCGAGGAATGCCTGCGCGAGGGCCGCGCAGACATGACGATCCGCACCGCTCTCCTCGAAGCGCGCTTCCTGTTCGGCTCGCGGACGCTGTTCGAGCAGCTCGTTACGCGCTTCGACAGCGAGCTGGTGATGGGCACGGCCGCCGAGTTCGTCGACGCGAAGCTGCGTGAGCGCGACGGCCGCGTCGCCAAGGCCGGCTCCTCCCGCTACCTCGTCGAGCCCAACGTCAAGGATGGCAAGGGGGGGCTACGCGACCTCAACACGTTGTTCTGGATCGCGAAATACACCTACCGGGTCCGCGATCAGGCGGAGCTGGTGAATGCAGGCCTGTTCACGGCCGAGGAATACAAGCTGTTCGAGCGCTGCGACGAGTTCCTGTGGCGGGTTCGCTGCCACATGCACTTCGTCACCGGCCGGGCCGAGGAGCGCCTGTCCTTCGGACTGCAGCCGAAGATCGCCGAGCGGTTCGGTTTCGGCGCCCGCGGCGGCCTTTCCGGCGTCGAGCGCTTCATGAAGGCCTATTTCCTGGTCGCGAAGGAAGTCGGCGACCTGACCGCCATCGTCTGCTCGGAACTGGAGGCGCGCCACGCCAAGCGCACGCCGGTGCTCGACCGCTGGATCGGCCGCTTCCGCGATCGCTTCCGCGCGACGACGATGGAGGCCGAGGATTTCCTGATCGACAACGGCCGCATCAACACGCGCAACGAGGCCACCTTCGAGCGCGACCCGATCAACCTGATCCGGCTGTTCTGGCTCGCCGACCGCTACAACCTGCCGATCCACCCGGATGCCAAGCGCCTCGCCAACCGCTCGCTGCGGCTGGTCTCGCAGGCAGTCCGCACCGATCAAGAGGCCAACCGGCTGTTCCTCGACATCCTGACCTCGGCCAACGCGCCGGAGACGATCCTGCGGGCGATGAACGAGGCGGGCGTCCTCGGCCGCTTCGTCCCGGACTTCCGGCGCATCGTCGCGATGATGCAATTCAACATGTACCACCACTTCACGGTGGACGAGCACCTGCTGCGCACGCTCGGCGTGCTCTCGGCCATCGAATCCGGCCGGCTCGAGGACGAGCATCCCCTCGCCTCCCGCCTGATCGGCACGATCCAGAACCGCCGGGCGCTCTACGTCGCGGTGCTGCTGCACGACATCGCCAAGGGCAGGCCGGAGGATCACTCCATCGCCGGCGCGGCCATCGCCAAGAAGATCGGGCCGCGCTTCGGCCTGACCCAGGCCGAGACCAACACCGTGGCCTGGCTCGTCGAGCACCACCTGCTGATGTCGATGGTGGCCCAGAGCCGCGACCTCTCCGACCCAAAGACCATCGAGAAATTCGCAACCGTGGTGCAAACCCTGGAGCGACTGAAGCTCCTGCTGATCCTCACGGTCGCGGACATCAAGGCGGTGGGTCCGGGCACCTGGACGGCCTGGAAGGGCACGCTATTGCGCACCCTCTACGACGAGACCGAGGTGCACCTCTCGGGCGGTCATTCGGAGATCGCGCGCACCGACCGGGTCAAGATGATCCAGATCGCCCTGCGCGAGCGCCTCACCGACTGGGGTCCCGAAGAGTTCGACGCCTACGCGCTACGCCACAACCAGGCCTACTGGCTGAAGGTCGACGGCACGCGCCAATTCAAGAATGCCGGCTTCATCAAGTCGGTCGACGAGAAGGGCCGCACTTCGGCAACCGCCTACGAGACCGACGTCTCGCGCGGCGTCACCGAGCTGACGGTCTACTCACCGGATCATCCGCGGCTGCTCGCCATCATCACCGGCGCTTGCGCGGCGGCGGGCGGCAACATCGTCGACGCGCAGATCTTCACCACCACGGACGGCTTCGCCCTCGACACGATCTTCATCTCTCGCGCCTTCGAGCGAGACGAAGACGAGCTGCGCCGCGCAAAGCGGATCGCCACCGCGATCGAGAAGGCGCTCAAGGGCGAGATCAAGATCGCCGAGCTCGTCGCGGACAAGCATCCGAAGCACCCGCCGAAAACTTTCCTGGTCCCGCCGGATCTCTCGATCGACAACGCCCTGTCGAGCCGCGAGACGGTGATCGAGATCACCGGGCTCGATCGGCCTGGCCTGCTCTACGAGCTGACCACCGCGATCAACCGGCTCAGCCTGAACATCGTCTCGGCGCATATCGCCACTTTCGGCGAGCGGGCAGTGGACGTGTTCTACGTAGTCGACCTCACCGGCACGCGGGTGGTGCAGCCGGACCGGCTCGCGGCGATCCGCAATGCGGTGATGGAGGTCTTTGCCGGCGACGTCGCAGCGCTGAGGGCCGAGGGGCTCGATGCCCTGGTCGACTCGCCGCCGCCGCGGGAGGCGTGAGCCGGGGGCCCAACCCACAGCGAAACTTGATTTCGCGGGGCCTGGGCCTGATATCAGCGCCGTTCCCAAAACGATGAAGTCGACTGACGAACGGCGATGATGGCAGACCACAACGAGCATGAGGATCCGCGCAACCAGGCGGAGGCCACCCCGCAGGCCGAGCCGGCCGCGGTCGATGCCGAGGCGCTGGCCGCCGCCCTGCGCGAACGCGACGAGATGAAGGACCGTCTCCTGCGCACGCTCGCGGAGATGGAGAACCTGCGCCGCCGCACCGAGCGCGAGGTCACCGATGCCCGGACCTACGCCGTCACCAATTTCGCCCGCGACATCGTGGGCTCGGCCGACAATATCCGCCGCGCGCTGGATAGCGTGCCGGCCGAGGCGCGCGAGCATGCCGATGGCGCGCTCAAGGGCCTCATCGAGGGCATCGAGCTCACCGAGCGCGACCTCGGCAAGACGCTCGAGCGCCACGGTGTGAAGATCGTCGATCCCAAGGGCCAGCGCTTCGACCCGAACCGCCACCAAGCCATGTTCGAGGTGCCAGACACGCAGGTTCCGAACGGCACCGTCGTCCAGGTGGTCCAGACCGGCTACGTCATCGGCGATCGCACTCTGCGCCCGGCTCTGGTCGGCGTGTCGAAGGGCGGCCCGAAGCCGGAGGCGGCGAAGGACAAGCCCGCCGACGCCGCTTGAACGTAAGAGCAAGCGCCTGAGCCGTCATTGCGACGCGTAGCCGAAGCAATCCAGGGCCAACGCGCCGACGTCAGCGAGTTGGCTCTGGATTGCTTCGCTGCGCTGGCAATGGCGGAAACGGCCAGCGGACCTTCGTCATCTCTTCCGACACGTTCCAGAGCCGGCGCGCATCGGCTTCGTCGCGCGCATGCGGGGCGATGACCGACGGAGTTGGCGCGCCTCGCATCTCCCCGCGGCCGTCCGGCCCGTAGTAGTTACCTCCAAGCGCCTCCGGGGCGGTCGCTGCGTAGAGCAGCGGGAGCGCGCCCCGCGCGGCGGACTGCCCGAACAGGATCATCACGAGTTGTCCCGTCAGCCTTTGCATCGGCCCGGCGACCCCACCGAACCGGGTAATGGCGGTGCGCGTGATACCGGGATGCGCCGCGACCGCGCGGATCTCGGACCCGGATGCGCGCAGCCGCCGGTCGAGTTCGAGCCCGAACATCAGCATCGCGAGCTTCGACTGCCGATAGGCCATTCGTGGCTGGTAGGCTCGAAGCTGCAGGTCGTCGAAGTGTAGCGCGCCTCTCTGATGGGCGATGCTGGCCACCGGCACGATCCGCGAGGCAGGCCCCGGCCGCATCGTCGGCAGCAGCAGTGCGGCCAGGGCGAAATGGCCGAGATAATTCGTGGCGAGCTGCAGTTCGAACCCGTCCTCGCTCTCGTGCCGCCGGGGCAGCCAGGCGATGCCGGCATTGAGCAGCAGGACGTCGATCGGCAGCCCCTGCTCTCGTATCCGCTGGGCGAAGGCGTGCACGGAGGACAGGCTGGCGGTGTCCAGCAGCCCGATTTCCACCGCGGCGTCGGGATGCCGTCGCCGGATCGCGCAGACCGCGCGCTCCGCCTTTCCGCGATCGCGTGCTGCCAGCACGACCCGTGCGCCGGCCCCAGCGAGCGCCAGAGCCGCCTCGTAGCCGATCCCGCTGGTTGCGCCCGTAACGATGGCGAGACGACCGTGCTGAGACGGGATCTCGGCCGTAGTCCAGTCTCGCTTCGGCATTACCGCGCGCAGGTGATCGCGACGATGGAGCCGAGCACGGGAGCCGCCGCCGCGCCGAGGCTCGCCGGGGCGGGAGCGGCGTTCGGAGCGGCTTTCGCGGTGTTGACTCCGGCCTGCGCCAGGAAGGCGGCGATTACGTTTCCCGGCACCACGGCGTAGCTCGTCGGCGGCATCACTCCGGCGATCAAGCGGGGAGCGGTCGCGAATCGTGCGACGAGGCCAACGAGACGGCCGGACCGGTCGAGGACGGGCGCACCGCCCGCGCCGGGCTGGAGCGGGGCGACGACGCTCCCGCTGCCGGCCGAGCCGGGGGCGACGGCCGCGCCCTTCGCCTCGGCGCCGACCACGACGAGAGCTTCGCCGGACGTGACGGGTTCGCTGCGGATCGCCGGCAGGGCCGCCGCCGGATTGCGCGCGTCGGTCTCCAGCAAGGCGAGGTTGCCCGTGGCATCGCGTCCTGCGGCGCGGGCTGCTGCACCGCCGACGCGCGGCACCGTGCAGTGTTCGAGTGCTGCCGCCGAGGTCAGGATGCGTCCATTGCCGATGGCGAAACCCGTCGCGGCCGGCGGCGCGGTGAGGCCCGGCAGCGGCGGAGGCGCCAACGGAGAGGCTGTGTTTCCAGCCGGCTTTCCGCTCCCGGCATAAGGGTTCGGTGCCGCCGCAACGGGCTTGGCCTCCGGTGCCGGTGTAGCCTCCGGGAAGGGCAGGTAGCTGTTGGCCACCGCGATCACCAGGCGGTCGACCTCTGCGGTCAGCGCCTTGTCGTAGGCCATGGTGAAGCCGCGGATACCCTCGGCACCGGCGGCGTGCCGGATGTAGAATCGGCCCGTCGGCGTCTCGCCGGTCACCACGAGGAAGTCGGGCTTCTTGACCTTGTAGGTGATCTTCCGCTCGGGCGTGACCGCCGTCGCGCGCTCGAACAGGCCGTCGAGATCGGCGCTTCCGGCGGGATAGGAGGTCGTGTCGAGCGTCACCCGAGCGTCGGCGCTCTGCCAGCGGGTGCCGCGCGGCAGCGGGCTCTTCTTCGCCAGCAACTTCTCCGGCACGCCGATGACGGCGCCGCTCGCCGGATCGGCCTGGACGGTAAAGCGGAGCGCCTTGCGCGCCGCCTCCCCCGCGGCGTCGAGGGCGGTGCGGTCACGCGCTCCGAGGATGCCCGTCGGCTCCAGGCCCTGTCGCTTCTGCCATGCGACGATGCCTTCATAGGTACGGCGACCATAGGTGCCGGCCGTCACCGCGTTGTAGTCGCCGGTCCAGACCAGCGAATCCTGGATCGCCTTGCGCAGGGCCTCGGGCAACGCCTCGAAAGCAGCCTGGGAGGCCGCATAGGCAGGATCGGCGGCAGGGCGAGGGGAAACCGGCGGCTTCGGCTTGGCCAGGGGTGGTGCGGGCGGTCGTACCGGTGGCTGAAACGGTGCGGGGGCTTGCGCCTGCGCCGCCTGCGCCAGGGACAGGAGGCAACCGAGGGCGGACAGGCGAGCGAGCTGAATCATCATCTCCCCATGGTTGCCGATCACGCTGGCCGAGTCGCGTATGGCAGCGCACGGATCGCAGACAGCTTTCGATGCGAAGAGGCAAGAGAAATCGCGGTCCAACGAGTATTCGCAGGACTGAGATACTCGGCTAACGAGCGTTGCGGCCGGCAACGGCCGTGATAGCGTGCCGGCGCGCCGGTTCGGCTGCTCTGATGGGGTGGGACGTGGTCATGTCGCGGGAAAACCTCTTGGGGCGCAGCCTCGGCGCATGCGTGCTTCTCGGGCTCTTGGCTGGCCAGGCCTCGGCCCAGGCGCCTCGGCCTCCGATGCCGGCGCCCAAGGCCGCCACGGCTCCGGTCGTTAAGAGCTACGTGAACGAGGCTCTCGCGAGCCAGGGCGTGCGCCTCGAAGCCTCGCTCAAGAGCGAGTCCCCGGCCAATGGCAAGAATGCCGCGCAGTGGCGCAAGGAGGCGGAGGCCGCAGCGGCCGACGAATCCGAGGGCGCCGACGCCGATGCCGAGATGAACGCCTATGCGGCTGCCGTCTCCGCCGACCCGACCGATCCGCGCAACTGGCTCGGCTATGCCCGCACCGCCAGCACGGCCGGCGCCGACGAGGAGCAGACGGATTACGCCGAGCGCAGCAAGCTGAAGTCGCGCGCCACGGCGGCAGCCTACCAGGCCTATCTCCGCTCGAAAACGGTTGCCGACGAAGCCAAGGCCCTGACCGCGCTCGCGGAAACCTATGTGGCGCAGTCCGAATGGCGCCCCGCCCTCGACGCCTATCGCGCCAGCCTCGCCGTCAGGGACGATGCCGAGACCCGCGCCACCTACGAGAAGCTGCGCGAGGAGCACGGCTTCCGCATCACCGACTACAAGGTCGATTCGGACGCCGCCGCGCCGCGGGCCTGCTTCACCTTCTCGGAAGCGCTGGTCCGCAAGACCGACTACACGCCCTTCGTCGCCGTCTCGGGCGCGGCCAACGCCGCGGTGACGGCGGAGGGCCAGCAGGTCTGCGTCGACGGGCTCAAGCACGGCGAGCGCTACGCCTTCGTCATCCGCCAGGGGCTCCCCTCCTCCGTCGGCGAGACCCTGCTGAAATCGGCCGATTACGAGATCTACGTCCGGGATCGCTCGCCGCAGGTGCGCTTCACCGGACGCAACTACGTGCTGCCGCGGGCCGGCCAATCCGGCGTGCCGCTGGTCTCGGTGAACGCGGCGAAGGTGGACGTCGAGGTCCTGCGCATCGGCGATCGCGGGCTGCTGCCGGCCCTGCGCTCGGAAGACTTCCTGGCCCAGCTCAGCGGCTCGACGGCGCAGACCATCGCCGACCAGAAGGGCGTCCGCGTCTGGAAGGGCACGCTCGACACGGCCAAGGCCGAGACCAACCGCGAGGCGGTCACGGCCTTCCCGGTCCTGCAGGCGGTCGGCAAGCTCGAACCCGGCCTCTACATCATGCTGGCCAAGCCCAGCGGCACGAGTTCGCCCTCCGAAGAGGAGGGCGGCGGCTACGAGCAGCAGGCCACGCAATGGTTCGTGGTCTCCGATCTCGGGCTGACCGCCTTCCAGGGCCGCGACGGCGTGCACGTCATCGCTCGCTCGCTGGCCTCCGCCGCGGCGCTCTCCGGCGTCGACGTCCGGCTCATCGCCAAGAACAACGACGTCCTCGCCACCGCGAAATCCGATGGGAAGGGCCTCGCGAGTTTCCCGGCAGGCCTCGCCCGCGGCGAGGGCGGTCTGTCTCCGGGTATCGTGGTGGCGCAGCTCGGCGACGATTACGGCTTCCTCGACCTCAACCAGACAGCGTTCGACCTGTCCGACCGCGGCGTGAAGGGCCGCGCGGTAACAAGCGGCGCCGAGGCCTTCGTCTTCGCCGAGCGCGGGGTCTACCGCTCGGGCGAGACCGTGCAGCTCACCGCCCTGCTACGCGACCCGCAGGGCGTTGCGCTTGCCGGCCTGCCGCTGACGCTGGTGGTGAAGCGGCCAGACGGCGTCGAGTATCGCCGCGTCTCCGTCGCCGACGAGGGGCTCGGCGGCCGCTCGCTCTCCCTGCCGCTGATGGCCGGCGCGATGCGCGGGACGTGGCGGGTCACCGCCTTCACCGACCCGAAAGCCCCCGCCGTCGGCGAGGCGAGCTGGCTCGTCGAGGATTACGTGCCCGAGCGGCTCGAGGTCAGCCTCACGCCGGAGACACCCTCGCTCAAGAAGGGCGAGGCCGCCAAGATCGACGTGGCCGCGCGCTATCTCTACGGCGCCCCCGGCTCCGGGCTCGACGTCTCCGGCTCGGTGGCCGTGCAGCAGGCGGCCACGAGCGGCATCAAGGGCCTGGACGGCTTCTCGATCGGCCTCGACGACGAGTCGGTCGAGGCGACGACGGCCGAGATCGACGGCAAGGCGACCACCGACGCGCAAGGCCGCACCGTGATGACCGTGCCGGTCCAGGAGGTCGCGAGCCCGCGTCCGCTGGAGGCCAAGATCACGCTCAACGTCGGCGAACCGGGCGGCCGGGCGCTCAGCCGCAGCGTCACGCTGCCGATCCTGCCCGCTCAGCCGGTGCTCGCCATCCGCAAGGGCTTTTCCGGCGACCTCGCCGAGGGCGCCCCGGCGAGCTTCGATCTCGTCATGGCCGCGCCCGACGGCCGTCGCCTCGCGCAGGCCGGCGTGAGCTGGTCGCTGGTGAGGGTCGACAAGACCTATCAGTGGTACCGCGAGGACGGCCGCTGGCAGTTCGAGCCGGTGAAATCGACCCGCAAGATCGCCGATGGCCGCGTCGACCTCGGTGCCGATGCGCCCGCCCGCATCACCTCGCCGGTGACTTACGGCAATTACCGCCTGGAGGCGTCCGTCGCCGGCCAGCCGCTCGCGGCGGCCAGCATCTCCTTCACGGTGGGCTGGGGCGGCGGCGAGACCGCCGACGTGCCGGACCTCCTCGTTCTCACCCTCGACAAGGCGGCCTATGCCTCCGGCGAGCACATCCGCGCCCGGCTCCAGCCGAAATTCGCCGGCACCGCGACACTGGCCGTGGTCGGAGAGAAGCTGCACGAGGTGCTCGACTTGAAGGTCGCCGAGGGCGGCTCGACCATCGACATCCCGGTCAAGGCCGAATGGGGCTCCGGCGCCTATCTCGTCGCCACCGCCTATCGACCGCTCGACCAGGCGGCCAAGCGCATGCCGGGTCGGGCGCTCGGCCTCGCCTGGTTCTCCATCGACAAGGACAAGCGCGGGCTCTCGGTCTCGATCGGCGCGCCGGAGAAGACACGACCGCGTGAAAACCTGACCGTGCCGGTCAAGGTCGCCGGGCTGCAGGCCGGCGAAGAGGCGCGGGTAACGCTCGCCGCCGTCGATGTCGGCATCCTCAACCTGACCCGCTACGAGGCCCCCAACCCCTTCGCCTATTTCTTCGGCCAGAAGGCACTCGGGCCGGAGATGCGCGACCTCTACGGCTTCCTGATCGACGGCATGCAGGGCACCCTCGGCGCCATCCGCTCCGGCGGCGATGGCGGTGGCGGCGAACTCGCCGATACGCCGCCGACCCAGGCGCCGCTCGCGCTCTATTCGGGCGTGGTCACGGTGGGCGCCGACGGCACCGCGCAGGTGCCGCTCTCCCTGCCGGCCTTCAACGGGACGGCGCGGATCATGGTCACCGCCTGGACCAAGTCCCGCGTGGGGCAAGCTTCCACCGACATGATCATCCGCGATCCGGTGGTGCTCACAGGCACGCTGCCGCGCTTCCTCAATGTGGGTGACCGCTCGCGCTTCTTCGTGGCGGTGGACAATGTCGAGGGCGGCGCCGGCGACTATACGGTCGATCTCGATCTGACCGGCCCCGTCGTGGTCGGCGGCGATGCCGTGCATTCGACCATGAAGCTCGCCGCCGGCACCAAGGGCCAGCTCGTGATCCCGATCACGGCGGCAGGACCCGGCACCGCGCGGCTCGACGTGAACCTGTCCGGCCCCGGCATCCAGGGCGTCGCCGGCCAGAGCTTCAACCTCGCCATCGGAGCGGGCACGGGAGCGCTGGTGCGTCGCACCGTGCGGCCTCTGGAGCCCGGCGCCAGCGTCGAGATCAACAAGGACCTGCTCGCCGACATCCTGCCCGGCACCGGCGCGGTCTCCGTCTCGGCCAGCCGCCTCGCCGGCATCGACGTGCCGGCCCTGCTGCAGGCGCTCGACCGCTACCCCTATGGCTGCTCGGAGCAGACCGTGAGCCGCGCCATGCCGCTGCTCTACGTCAACGCCCTGGCGGCTTCGGAAAAGCTCGGCCTCGACGGCAAGCTCGACGATCGGGTGCGCGAGGCGATCGACCGGGTGCTCTCGCGCCAGGATTCGAGCGGCGCCTTCGGTCTGTGGTCGACGGAGAATGCCAGCGACACCTGGCTCAACGCCTACGTGACCGACTTCCTCACCCGGGCCCGCGAGCGCGGCTTCGCCGTGCCGCAGACCGCCTTCAACAGCGCCTTGGACCGCCTTCGCAACACGGTCGCCAACGCCACCAAGGTCGAGGAAGGCGGCATGGACCTCGCCTACGCGGCCTATGTGCTGGCCCGCAACGGCCGCCCGGTGATGGGCGATCTGCGCTACCTCGCCGACACCAAGCTCGCCGACTTCTCGACGCCGCTCGGCAAGGGCCAGCTCGCCGCCGCCCTCGCCCTGCTGGGCGATCGCGGCCGGGCTCAGAAAACCTTCGGCGAAGCGGTGAAGTCGCTCCAGAGCGAGCGCGACAAGGGCGCCTATCGGGCCGATTACGGCTCGCGCCTGCGCGACGGTGCCGGCCTCATCGCACTCGCTGCCGAGACGGGCATGACCGGCGGCATGCTGCAGCCGGTCTCGGCGATCGTCGGTGAGGAGCGCGCCAACGGCCGCTCCACCAGCACCCAGGAAAATGCCTGGATGGTGATGGCCGCCGAGAGCCTGTCGAAGGAATCCGAGGCGCTCGCCATCGGTGTCGACGGCACGG
The DNA here is from genome assembly GCF_014196345.1 of Methylobacterium brachythecii. Lineage (GTDB taxonomy): Bacteria > Pseudomonadota > Alphaproteobacteria > Rhizobiales > Beijerinckiaceae > Methylobacterium > Methylobacterium brachythecii. The sequence goes on from NZ_JACIDN010000002.1 coordinate 629,221, forward strand.
TGGCGAAGGGACTGCTGGCCCGCCTGTTCAAGGCGCCGGCGCTGGAGGAGAAGCCGGTCAAGCTGACCAACGCGGGCAGCGAGCCGGTGGAGCTCGTGGTCGGCGTCTCGGGCAACCCGATCGCGCCGGAGCCGGCGGAATCGCGCGGCTACACGGTGGAGCGGGGCTTCTACCGGCTCGACGGCACGCCGGTCGACGCCACGAAGCCGCTGCGCCAGAACGACCGCCTCGTGGTGGTGCTGAAGGTGACCGAGGCCAAGGCGACGTCGGGCCGCCTGCTCCTCGTCGACCGCCTGCCGGCCGGCCTCGAGATCGACAACCCGAAGCTGCTCGACTCGGACGCGCTCTCCGGCCTCGCCTTCGCCAAGAGCGACGTGCAGCCGAACCACACCGAGTTCCGCGACGACCGTTTCGTCGCCGCCTACGAGCGCGGCCCGGACCAGTCCGCCTTCTTCTCGGCGGCCTACACGGTGCGCGTGGTCTCGCCGGGCACCTACGTGCATCCGGGCGCGACCATCGAGGACATGTACCGCCCCGAGCGGTTCGGACGCACGGCGTTCGGATCGGTCGAGGTGGTGGCGAAGTAACCTGTGATGGAGCGCGACGCGGGCCGCGGAGGTTCCCTCTCCCCGCACGCGGGGAGAGGGCCGAGCCCCCCTCGTCGGGGGCGAGGCGAGGCGCTAGCCGATGGTGAGGGGACGGCTCCGGATGAGACTCCTTCGTCGACGCCCCCTCACCGTCGCTTCGTCTTCGCCTTCGCTCGTCGCAGGCACGACGAGGTGCCTGCGACCCTCTCCCCGCGTGCGGGGAGAGGGAGACGCGCGGCAATCGTCGGTGCCTGCCTGGCCGCCGTCGCGCTGGCACCCGCCCTGGGCCTCTGGCTCTTCGTTCAAAACCTCCCACCCCTCGACCTGACTCAGGCCAACCTCCGCTCCACGGTCATTCTCGACCGGGACGGACAGCTCCTGCGCCCCTTCGCCACCGCAGATGGGCGCTGGCGGCTTCCGGCGGGCGCGGGGGACGTCGATCCGCGCTACCTCGCCATGCTCAAGGCCTACGAGGACCGGCGCTTCGAGGGGCATCCGGGCATCGATCCGGCGGCAACATTGCGGGCGGCGTGGCAATGGGTCCGACACCGAAAGATCGTCTCGGGGGGCTCGACGCTGTCGATGCAGGTCGCCCGCCTCGTCGAGCCGCGCTCGGAGCGCTCGATCGGCCAAAAACTCCGGCAGATGGTGCGTGCCGTCGAGTTGGAGCGGCAGCTCGGCAAGGCCGGCGTGCTCGACCTCTACCTGCAGCTCGCCCCCTATGGCGGCCCGGTGGAGGGCGTGCGGGCAGCGAGCCTCGCCTATCTCGGGCGCGAGCCGGCGCGGCTCTCCTTCGCCGAGAGCGCGCTCCTCGTCGCCCTACCGCAATCGCCGGAGGCACGCCGGCCCGATCGGTATCCCGCGCAGGCTCGCCGCGCCCGCGACCGGGTGCTCGACATCGCCGCCGCCCGCGGTGTGATCGACCGGGCCGAGGCCGAGGCCGCCAAGGCCGAGCCGGTCCCGACCTCGCGAAAACCCTTCCCGATGATCGCGGCGCATGCGGCCGAGCAGGCGGTGGCTGCCGATCCCGACGCGCGTGTGCAGCGCCTGACCCTCGACAAGCGCCTGCAGGCGAGCCTCGAAACCCTGGCCAAGGAGCGCGCCGCTGCCATCGGCCCCGCCCTCTCGGCCGCGATCCTGGCGATCGACAACCGCACCGGAGCCGTGATCGCTCAGGTCGGCAGCGCCGGCTATCTCGATGCGGCCCGGGCCGGTGCGATCGACGCGACGCAAGCCGTGCGCTCGCCAGGATCGGCGCTGAAGCCCTTCATCTACGCGCTGGCCTTCGAGAACGGCATCGCCCATCCCGAGACCCTGCTCGACGACCGGCCGGTGCGCTTTGCCGCCTCCTACGCGCCGGAAAACTTCGATCTCGGCTTCCACGGCACGGTGACCGCGCGTTACGCCCTGCAGCACTCGCTCAACGTCCCGGCGGTGGACCTGCTCGACGTCGTCGGAGCCGCCCGCTTCATCGCCCGCCTGCGCGGAGCCGGCGCGACGATCCTGCTGCCCCGCGACACCGCCCCCGGCCTCCCTGTGGCGCTGGGCGGCCTCGGCATCACCCTCACCGACCTCGCCCGCCTGTACTCGGGCATGGCGCGCGGCGGCAGCGTGCCGGCTTTGGTGCGGAGGCTTCCCCCCGTCATTGCGAGCGAAGCGAAGCAATCCAGAGCCGCATCCGCGACGCCCTGCGCGGCGGCCCTTGATTGCTTCGCTCCGCTCGCAATGACGGAGCGCACCATCGCCGACCCGGTCTCGGCTTGGTACGTCTCCGACGTGCTGCGCGGCGCGCCGCCGCCCGAGAACGCCCTGACCGGCCGAATCGCGTTCAAGACCGGCACCTCCTACGGCTACCGCGACGCCTGGGCCGTGGGGTTCGACCGGCGCGTAACCATCGCCGTCTGGATCGGGCGGCCCGATGGCGCCTCGGTGCCCGGACTCGTCGGCCGGGTCTCGGCCGCGCCGGTCCTGTTCGACGCCTTCGCGCGCTACGGCGGCGAGCCCGAGCCGCTGCCCCGGCCGCGTGATGCGCTAGTCTCGACCACCGCCGGGCTGCCGCCGCCCCTGCGCCATATCCGCCGCGACGCCCCGAAGACGCTGGTGGCGACGCTCGGGGTGCCACTCAAGATCGCCTACCCGCCGGACGGATCACGCGTCGATCTCGGCCTCGGCGACGGCGCGAAGCCGGAACTCGCCCTCAAGGCGCTCGGCGGCCAGCCGCCCCTCACCTGGATGGTCGACGGCCTACCCGTCGGCCAGGGCATGCGCCGGCAATCGGCCTGGAGCCCGGATGGAGCCGGCTTCGCGCGGATCTCTGTGATGGACGCGGCAGGTGCCAGCGACAGCGTGGTGGTGCGGATCGAGTAGGCGCCGGCCGGGTTCCCCTTCCCCTTGCGGGGAGGGGTCAGGGGGGGTGGTTCAGAATCGAGCACCCCGGTGCCTCCTGCACTACCCCCCACTTCCAACTCCTCCCTGCAAGGGGGAGGAGAGTCACGCGCGAGGCTGGCCTGCGCCGTTCCGTCTGGCAGCGCGGCCGGCGCGACCGTACATGCAGCGCATGACCACGAGCCGCATCGTCTGCATCCGCCACGGCGAATCCACCTTCAACGCGCATCACAGAGCCACCGGCCGCGACCCCGGCCATATCGATGCGCGGCTGTCGGACCTCGGCCACCGTCAGGCCGCCGCGGCGCGCGAGGCGCTGCAGAGGATTCCGTTCGAGCTCGTGGTGACCTCTCCGCTGACGCGCGCGATCCAGACCACCATCGGCATCTTTTCGGAGCATCCGGCCAAGCCCCAGATGCTGGTCGAGGTGCTGCACCGGGAATGCCAGGAAAGCTCCTGCGACGTCGGCCGCGCCGCCTCGGTGCTGGCCAAGGAGTTTCCGGATTTCGACGTCCGCCACCTGCCCGAGATCTGGTGGCACGACGCGGATGCGGTCCAGGCCAGGGGCTGGCCAGTCGAGCCGCCGCACCTGTTCGACGAGCGCGTCGCCGGCTTCCGAGACTGGCTGCGGGCGCGGCCCGAGACGACCATCGCCGTCGTCGGGCACTCGACCTTCTTCTACCACCTCACCGGTCGCTGGCTTGCCAACTGCGAGGCCATGGAGATCGACCTCGACGTCGAGCCGCAGCTCCGCGCTTACGGCTGATCCCGGTCAGCCGGGGATTGCGCCGATCTGCTTGAGGATGCCGAGTTCGTCGGACGAACCCCAGCGCTCGGTCATCTTGCCGTCCTGAAACTGGCCGATCTGCAGGCCGCGGACCTTGATCGCCTTTCCTGTCGGCGCGTGGCCGTTGAAATCGCCCTGGTGCGTGCCGGTGAGCGTGTAGGCGAAAGCGACGCTGTCGCCCTCGGCGACGAGCTTCTCGACCTCGACCTTCATGTCGGGGAAGGCCGTGCGTAGCTGCGTGAAGAACTGCCGGTAGCCTTCGGGACCGCGATGCTGGCCCGGCGCCGGGTCGTGGTCGTGACACTCGGGCGCGACGACCTCGGGGAAGGCATCGAAGGTGCCGGCATTGACGAGTGCGCCGAAGCGCTCGGTGGCCTGGATGCTGCTCTCTCTGGACATGAAGCTCCTTTCGGTTGCGGGCAATCGAGTTCGCCCGTGCGTCAACCACCGGAAGCCGCGAGTGTTTCCCGGAATCTGCCGGTTCGGCTCAGACCGTTGCGCCGGCGCGGGCAGCGTCGAGGCGGCGGCCGGCCTGGACTAGATCGATCTCAGGCGCCCGGCGGCCGATCGCCAGCGCCTCGTCGAGGATCGCCACCGCGATCGGCCAGATGCCCCCGGCGAACGGCGCCGCGCCTTCGGCGACCTCGGCCGCGCAGCGCGGATCGTCGAAAGCCTTCGCCGCGGCCGTCGCGGTGCGTGACACGGCGGCGAGCCGCGCGCCCTGCAGCCAAGCGCGCCGATGCGACGCGGCTTGAGCCAGGACGGCGCCTTGGCTCTCGGCCGTGCGCGCCGCGGCCATGGCATCGGCGGCAACCGTAGCGATCTCGCAGCGCGCGGCGAGTGCCGGTAATCCCGCCAGGTCGAGGAGTGCGGGCAAGATGCGGCGCACGCTCTCCAGCGCCAGGAATTCGGTGCGCTCCGCCTCGACCGCCTCGCTGTCGGCCGAACCCGAGAGGCGCAGCACGAAGGCCATCAGCCTCGGCCGCTCCGCATCCGGCATCGCATCGTTGAGGCCGAGGGCGTAGGCGGCCAACGGCCGCGAGAAGCAGGGTGGGCAGTCTTCCGTCGCGGTGATCGCCTTGTAGGGCAGCCCGGCCGCGACGATCGCCGCCTCGTTGATGCAGGTGCCACCATCCGGACCGGGAAAGGCATGCGAGCCGGCAAGCAGACGCCAGTTCAGGATGTGGTCGAAGGGGCCTGCAGTCACGGGCATTCCTCTCGGGATCCGAGGGGAGACTGACAGCCGCGGCGCCGTTTGGCGAGTGCGCTTCGTCTCAGCCGCCGACGCCGAGCGCGAGGCCCGAGAGCATCGCCAGCCCGAGGACCAGCACGAAGGCGGCGGCCGCGAGTTCGAGGCCGCCGACGGCAATCACACCGGCATTGCCGCGTCCGCCCGCGAGACGCAGCGCCAGCGCCTTGGCGAAGACCGCGAGGCTGGCCAGCGCCCCCGTGGTCAGCGCCGTGCCGAGCGCCATGGCGAAGGTCGCCACCATCCCGGCCGCAAGCATCCCCTGCGCGGCGGAGAAGACCAGGATCAGGATTGCCCCGGAGCAGGGCCGCGTCCCGGCCGCGAGCACCACGCCCGTCCGCTCTCGCCACGTATCGAGCCGCGCCACGGTCTCGGCGTCGGACAGATGGACATGGCCGCAGCCGGGCTCGCAGGCCGCGATCGGCTCGGCGGATGTCAGCGCGGCGAGCCGCCCGGCCTTGCGCCAGGTGACGGCCGCACCGAGCAGCGCGACGAGGGCGAAGCTGACGGTCTCGATCAGCGTCCCGGCCCGGTTCATGGCGCTTGAGGTGGCGTTGAGCAGCAGCACACCGATGCCGACGATGGCGACGGCGACGAGCGCCTGCATCATGGCTGCCGCGAAGCTCAGGGCGAAGCCGCGGCGCAGGGTGCGCTCGCCGGCGACGATGTAGCCAGCGATCACCGCCTTGCCGTGGCCAGGGCCGGCAGCGTGGAAAACGCCGTAGGCAAAGCCGAGCAACGCCAGCGGCCCCCATTCGCCGCCCTGTTTCAACGCGGTGACCGCGCTCTGGAGGCTGCGCGAAAAACTCGATTGAACGGAGAGCAGCCAGCCACCGATCCCGGTTGCCGACGGCGCGGATTCGCGAAAACCCATCCCGAAGGGGGAGCGGGGCGGCGGGGCGGCGACGCCCGGCATGACGAGCCACGCCAGAAGCGTCAGCACGGCGGCAGCAAGGGCGACGGCGCCCGCAGCGAAGGCTAGGCGCAGGGCCAGCCGGCTGCGCGGCGATCGCGCCGGTTCGAGCGCGATGCCTACGGACATGCGACGATCGCCCGGTTGGCGAACTGAACCCCGTAATCCGCGGCGGCTGTCAGCGCCTCGAAGAAGGCCTCCGACATCGGCTTCCCGGCATCCGCAGTCTGCGGTTCAGTGGTCTTGGGGCGGTTGATGGTGACGGCGCAGCCCGAGGGCGCGCCCTTCAGGCTGACGGCGTCGGCTCCGTCAGCGAGCCCGAAGGAGACGAAATAGGTCGGATCGTACACCTCGATCGCGGCGACCCCGCGACCCTGCGCGGCCGGGGCTTTCAGCGGCAGGAGGAAGCTGAGCGTCACCTTGTCGCCGTCCATCGCCATGTGCGGCTCCCGCGGATCGGCAAAAACCTGCTCCTTGCCAGCGACCTTCAGCTTGGTGAAGTAGCCGAACTCCGCGAGGTTCGTGGTGTTCTCGGTGGCGAGGCCCTGGAGCTCCTCGGAGGACAGCTTGCCGTCCTTGTTGGTGTCGAGGCCCTGCGTCACGTAGGCGGAATAGGCGGCGTCGAAGGTCCAGCTGTGCCGCACGCCGGCGACCTTGCCGCTCTCGTAGGCGATCTCGGCCTTCGCCACGACCCAGACATGCGGATGCGCCAGCGCCGGGCCGGCAGCGACGACGCCGAGCAGAGCGAGCGCGTGGCGAAGAGACGAGGCAATCGGCATGCGGGTCACGGATGCTCGCGGCTCGCTGAAATCGGGTTCGAAGCGGGGTGTCGACGATGGTGCAGCCGCGATGGGGCGAAAGCGGGGCATGGCACTTCGCAAGGCGCCGTCACCGCGATTTCACGCAACGGTCGTAGTCGCGAACCATTCTGATCTGAGGCCTCTCGCGATGTCCGACACCGATCACCCCGCCGGCCCCACCATCGGCGAGATCATCACCCAGCGACTCAGCCGCCGCGACGTCATGCGCGGCTCTCTCGCGGCCGCAGCCGCTTCGACGCTGATCGGCCCCGGATCGACCGCTGCTGCAGAGGCCGAGCCGGGTGGCGTCTTCGACTTCCCCGAGCTCAAGGCCGGCGTCGACGAGACGCTGCACGTGGCCGAGGGCTACCGCGCCGACGTGCTGCTGCGCTGGGGCGACCCGCTCTTCGCCGACGCGCCGGATTTCGACCCGACCGCGCAGACCGCCGAGGCCCAGCGCCGGCAGTTCGGCTACAACAACGACTTCGTCGGCTTCATCCCGCTCGATGGCGATGGCCGGCGCGGGCTGCTCACGGTCAACCACGAATACACCAATGGCGAGCTGATGTTTGCCGGGCTCGTCGCCAACACCCGCAAGGAGGCGCTGACCGCGCTCAACGCGGATCAGGTCGCGGTCGAGATGGCGGCGACGGGCGGCTCGGTGGTCGAGATCGCGCGTGGCGCGACGGGCTGGCATCCGGTGATCGGCTCGCCCTACACGCGGCGCATCACCTCCGACACGCCGATGGCGATCACCGGCCCGGCGGCAGGCCATGCCCGCCTGCAAACGAAAGCCGATCCGACGGGGCGCACCGTGCTCGGGACCATCAACAACTGCTCGGGCGGCATCACGCCCTGGGGCACCTGGCTCTCGGGCGAGGAGAACATCCACTATTACTTCACCGGCAGCCTGCCCGAGGGCCATGCCGAGAGCGACAACGCCAAGGCGATGGGCATGGGCGGCCCATTCTTCGGCTGGGGCCGCTTCCACGACCGGTTCGATCTCGGCAAGGAGCCGAACGAGGCGAACCGCTTCGGTTGGGTGGTGGAAATCGACCCGCACGACGCCGCCTCGACGCCGAAGAAGCGCACGGCGCTGGGCCGCTTCAAGCACGAGGGCGCGGCGGGCGTGATCAACCGCGATCAGCGCTACGTCGTCTATCTCGGCGACGACGAGCGCTTCCAGCACATCTACCGCTTCGTCAGCGCAGGGACGGTGGGCAAGACACGCGCAGACAATGCCGACATCCTCGATTCCGGTACGCTGAGCGTGGCGCGTTTCGCGGCCGACGGCACCGGACGCTGGCTGCCGCTGGTCCACGGCGAGAACGGGCTCGACGCCTCCGCGGGTTTCGCGAGCCAGGCCGACGTGCTGATCGAGACGCGGCGCGCGGCGAAGAAACTCGGCGCCACGCCGATGGACCGGCCCGAGGATATCGAGGCGAACCCGAAGACGGGTCGCGTCTACGTGATGCTCACCAACAATGCGAAGCGCACCGCCGATCAGGTCGACGCCGCCAACCCGCGCGAGAAGAATCTCTACGGCCACATCATCGAGATCTCGCCGGATGAGGGCGACCACGACGCCACGACCTTCCGCTGGGAGGTGCTGGTGCGCTGTGGCGGCCCGGAATCCGGGGCGAGCTTCGGCGCGGCGACGAGCGCCGACGGCTGGTTCGGCATGCCCGACAATTGCGCCTTCGACGGACGTGGCCGCCTCTGGATCGCCACCGACGGTAACTCGCGCAAGGCGACGGGACGCGCCGACGGGATCTGGGCGCTCGAGACCGACGGAACGCGCCGGGGCACCGGCCGGCATTTCCTAAGGGTGCCCGTCGGCGCCGAGATGTGCGGGCCGTGCTTCACGCCGGACGACGAGTCGTTCTTCGTCGCCGTCCAGCATCCGGGCGAGTCGGACGACGAGGCCGTGCCGGCGAACTACGACAAGCCCTCGACGCGCTGGCCGGATTTCCGCCCCGACATGCCGCCGCGCCCGTCCGTGGTCGTGGTGACACGCAAGGCGGGGGGCCCGATCGCTTAAAGCGCCTCCGTTTTCCTGGGGCCACAACCGGTGCAGCGCAATCGTCTCTTTGCGACTCGTTGCAGATCTAGCCGACTTCCAAGGTGAACTTGCCGGAGCATTTCACTACGCTCCGAGCAGAGGAATCGCAGGAGTATCGTTAGCGTGCCGGTGGAGAATTTTATTGGTCGCTGGATAACCATGAACAATCGCCGCAAGGTTGCGACGATCGAAGTTGACCTAGTCGATGGCCGCCTCATCGTGTGTGCCATCGACAATGCAAACGGCGAGTTGGCAGACATCAGAAATCTGAATTGCGACGACACCGAAATTCGATTCGCCGCCACGTGGTCGTCGGGTCGAACGGTGTCGTATCGGCTTCAGAAGGATGACGACGAACTCGTCGTCCATTTCACGACCTCGGACACCGCCCGCTTTCGAAAGGACGTCAACGAAGACGGGACGCTTCGATGGCGCAGCGGCGTACTGCATGTCGCGCCCGGACATTCGGCGGGGTATTCGATCAGTCTGGCGCTGCGCGAGAGTGGCCGCACCGACCACGTGATCAGTTTTCCCGATGAGCTGAGTTGCGGTCCAATCGATTCCGACGACTCTGCGATGCGAGCCGCTTGGTGGGCGTCGATTTTTGATGAGTACGACGCCGACGTCGACGCATTCTGGCGTCATCTCGCGTCCACGAGCGACCGCCTCGTCATTTGGTTCGGACGCCGCAGCGCAGATGAGTACGCGTTTTTCTTGGCTCTCGCAGATCGCCTGGGTGACCGCCCCTACGACATCATCGACGTCACCGGACTGCAAATGCCGGTGACGCTGCCGACTGGCGAGCCGGGACTTTCGCGCCCGAAATTGGCGGTTTCGTATATCGGCGAGGACGAGCTCGCGGCGCTGTTCGACACGGAACGCGCGATGACGAGCCAAGAGAAAAAAGAAGCTGCGCAATCTTGGCACAAGCTGAAATCCGAGAACGCACCGTTTCGTATCGTGACGGACGCCGGACTGGTCTCCGCGCCTGCTGAGGTATTCGATGATGTCTTGTTGAAGCACGCAACGAAAGAGTGGCGCAAAGTTGCTTTGGTCATCGGCGAAACATTGGGGGAGACGATGGACCCCTACATTCAAGTTGGTGATCGGATGTTGTTGGCCCGTGTCGTCGCCCTCGTAGAGCAAGGCAAGCTTCTGGCCCACGGCGACCCTTGGGTCATGCGGAGATGTGAGGTGCGTCTGCCTGACTAGAGACGCCAGCAAGCGCGCCGCATTTCGCTCGGAGTGCAGCGTTCGAAACGCCGGCTTCGTGAGCGAAGATCGACCTTGGTCTCCGCGTGCTCGAACATCCGCCTCATACGCGCGCCGCGACTATCTCGACGAACACAAGGTGGGCGGCTATTCCCGCGCCCATGCCTGATCTCCTCCTCGAACTCCTCTCGGAAGAAATCCCGGCCCGCATGCAGCGGCGTGCGGCCGAGGATCTGAAGAAGCTCGTCACCGACGCGCTGGTGGAGCGAGGTTTTTTGTATGAGGGCGCCAAGGCCTTCGCGACGCCGCGTCGGCTGGCGCTGCATGTCGCCGGGCTGCCGGCGCGAGGCGAGGCGGTGCGCGAGGAACGGCGTGGGCCGAAGGTCGGTGCGCCGGACGCCGCCGTGCAGGGCTTCATGAGGGGCGCGGGGCTCACGAGCCTCGACCAGGCGACCACCGTCACCGACCCGAAGAAGGGCGAGTTCTACCTCGCCGTGATCGAGCGCGCCGGCCGCGAGACCCTCGACGTGCTCGCCGAGATCCTGCCGCAGATCATCAAAAACTTCCCCTGGCCGAAATCCATGCGCTGGGGCGCGGCCTCGGCGCAGCCGGGCGCTCTGCGCTGGGTGCGGCCGCTGCAATCGATCGTCGCGACCTTCGGCCCCGAGACCGAGACGCCGGAAGTCGTTCCCTTCGAGGTCGACGGCATCAAGGCGGGCACGCTGACCCGCGGTCACCGTTTCCTGGCGGCCGGCGAGATCGAGGTGCGCCGCTTCGACGATTACGTGCAGGCGCTGGAACGCGCCAAGGTCGTGCTCGATGCCGACCGGCGCAAGGACATCATCCTGCACGACGCGAAGGACCTCGCCTTCGCGCGCGGGCTCGACCTCGTCGAGGACGAGGGGCTGCTCGAAGAGGTCGCCGGGCTGGTCGAATGGCCGGTGGTGCTGATGGGCTCGTTCGACGAGGCCTTCCTCGAGATCCCGGCCGAGGCGATCCGCGCCACCATCCGCGCCAACCAGAAGTGCTTCGTGCTGAGAAAAAGCGGCTCCGAGACGCTGGCCCCGGCCTTCCTGCTGGTCTCGAATCTCGTCGCCACCGACGGCGGCCTCGCCATCACCGCCGGCAACGAGCGCGTGGTGCGAGCCCGGCTCTCGGACGCGAAGTTCTTCTGGGAGACGGACAAGGCGATCCAACTCGAAAGCCGGCTTTCCAAGCTCGATACGATCGTTTTCCACGAGAAGCTCGGCACGCAGGGCGAGCGCGTGAAGCGCATCGCGGCGCTGGCCAAGGAACTCGCGCCATTGGTCGGTGCCGATCCGGCTCAAGCCGAGCGCGCCGCGAACCTCGCCAAGGCCGACCTCGTCACCGAGATGGTCGGCGAGTTCCCGGAACTGCAGGGCCTGATGGGGCGCAAATACGCGGCGCTCCAGGGCGAGCCGGAGAGTGTCGCGGCCGCAATCGAGGAACACTACAAGCCGGTCGGCCCCTCCGACCGTGTGCCGACCGACCCGGTCTCCATCGCCGTGGCACTCGCCGACAAGCTCGACACGCTGGTGGGCTTCTGGGCGATCGACGAGAAGCCTACGGGGAGCAAGGACCCGTACGCGCTTCGGCGTGCGGCGCTCGGCGTGATCCGCTCGTTGATCGAGCGTTCGTTCCGCTTGTCACTGGCAGAGATCGTTGCGCGCCAGTTCGCGATCGCCGAACGACGCGGTGCTCCGCAGGGTGCGGCTGCCGGCGAGGTCCGCGAGCAGGATCTTGGTGCCTCCGGCTTCCACTTTTCGGGCGTGGTCGAGACCGAGGGGCAGGCGGCGCACAGCCCCTCGGCACAGCGGGTCGCAGACCTCCTCGCCTTCTTCGCAGACCGCCTCAAAGTCTACCTGCGCGACCAGGGCGCCCGCCACGACCTGATCGACGCCGTCTTCGCCCTCCCCGGCCAGGACGACCTGCTGATGGTGGTCCGCCGCGTCGAGGCGCTCGGCCAGTTCCTCGGCACGGATGACGGCAAGAACCTGCTCGCGGGCGTCAAGCGGGCCTCGAACATCCTGCGCATCGAGGAGAAGAAGGACGGCCGCGCCTACGATGCCGAGCCGGATACCGCACTCATCGGCTCCTCCGGCCAGCCCGAGGAGCAGGCGCTCGCCGAAGCCCTGAGGGCCGCCCGTGCCGACGCCTCGGCCGCCGTCGCTGCGGAGGACTTTTCCGGGGCGATGCGGGCTCTGTCGCGGCTGCGGGCGCCGGTGGACGCCTTCTTCGACAAGGTCACCGTCAACGCCGACGACCCGGCCGTGCGGGCAAACCGCCTGGCGCTGCTGAACGCGCTGCGCGCGGCCACACGCGAAGTCGCGGATTTTTCGCGCATCGAGGGCTGACCTCGCCGGTGGCGCATCCCCTCTCCCCGTGTGCGGGGAAAGGGGGAAGATCGGCGTCATAAAGCCGCTCGCCACCTCTCAAATCCGCCTCAAAGCGCGGCCATTGATCGACGGCTCCGCCCTCACCTTGCGAAGCCCGCGCGATTCGCGTCTGTCCCGTGGCGGTGCATGCGACCCTTGAGCCGGATTTCCCTCAGCCTTCGACCGCTCCTCCGTCTCCTCGCCGTCTCGCTCTGCCTCGGTGGCGCGGCGCGGGCGCAGACGGACAAGGCGTCGGCGCCGATTCCGCCGGCGACGCTCGCGCTGATCAAGGCGAAGGGCAGCAGCGCCGAGGCGCCGATCCTGATCCGGGCCTACAAGAAAGAATCCGAGATCGAGCTCTGGAAGCGGACAGGCAACGGCCGCTTCGTCTTCGTGAAGACCTACCCGATCTGCCGCTGGTCCGGTCAGCTCGGGCCGAAGACCAAGAACGGCGACCGGCAGACGCCGGAGGGGTTCTACACCGTGGCCAAGAGCCAGATGAACCCGAACTCGCATTACTACCTGTCGTTCGACGTCGGCTATCCCAACGCCTTCGACAAGGCGCACGGCTATACCGGCTCGGCGGTGATGGTTCACGGCATCTGCTCGTCGATGGGCTGCTTCGCCATGACCGACGCCGTGGCGGGCGAACTGTTCGCGGTGGCACGCGAGGCCTTCGCCGGCGGCCAGGCGGCGTTTCAATTCCAGTCCTTCCCGTTCCGGATGACCGCCGCCAACATGGCGCGCTACCGGAGCGACACGAACATCGCCTTCTGGCGCCAGCTCAAGGAAGGCTCGGACCGCTTCGAGGCGACCGGCCAGGAGCCGGCGGTGAGCGTGGCGGCCGGCCGCTACGCCTTCGCGCCCCTGAAGGATAAAGACCAGGAGGCGCTGGCCGGCGCGCGGGTGAAGGAGGAGGCCGCGCATGTCGCCCATCTCGTCGAGGACGGGGCCCCCGCCATCCGCACCACCTATTCCGACGGAGGCCAGCACCCGTTCTGGGCGGCCCTGATCAACCGGGGCGTCCCCGTCGGGGAGGTCAGCCGGCCCGAGGCCCTGGCCTATGCGGGGCAAGAGGTCGTCCTGATCCCGGCGCGCCGCAAGCCGCCGCCGATCCTGCCTCTGCCGGAGGCGGTCTGGAGCGTCGCCATCGGCCCCGGCGCCCCGCTATCGAGCATCCGCACCCTCGGCTTCGTTCCCCCGCAGGACCGGCCGTCGTCCCGGTTCGACTTCGATCTGGCGTCGACTTACGCCGTCGGCCTGCCGCGGCTCGTAAGGGTCGCCTTGGACGACAAGGCCTCCGTACCCACATTCCGTGGAACCACCGCAATTGCCGACGCCGTTGCCCAATGGTGACACGGTCCGGGATTCGAGGTGGTGATATCCGGTGCGGTGTGCGGGCACGCACACGGACCGGAATGGCCGCCGACTATCTCTTCTCTATACATACTCCACAAAGGCACCGGCTCTCGTGGCCGCAGTTGAACCCATGTCGACGCGTCGGAAAGCGCTCGCCGGAAACGGCCGGAGCGACTGGTACACACGCATGAACGAAACGAGTTCCGTATCGGACGGCGCGCTCACCCTGCGTTTCTGGGGTGTTCGCGGCTCCACGCCGGTCAGCGGACCGGACTTCGTCGAGTTCGGCGGCAATACGCCATGCCTTGAGGTTCGCTGCGGCGAACGCCTGTTCGTGATCGATGCCGGCTCCGGCATCGGGCCGTTCGGTCGCAACGACATCGAGAAACTGCCGCAGGAGATCGACCTCCTGTTCAGCCACCTGCATCTCGACCACACCGCAGGCCTGCCGTTCTTTAAGCCCGTCGTGTTCGACGCGAGCCGCACGATCCATACCTATTGCGGCAACCTCGACGGTGCCTGCGCGGGCGAGGCGCTCGGCCGCCTGTTCTCGCCGCCGCTGTTTCCGGTCGAACTCGACGTGCTCCCCTGCAGCATCGAGCATCATGGCTTCAAGGCCGGCGAGACGCTGAGCTTCGCCGACGGCTCGCGCGTCGACACCATCCTGCTGAACCATCCGCAGGGCTCGGTCGGCTACCGGTTCGAGCATGGCGGCAAGCGACTCTGCGTGATCAGCGACATCGAGCATTCCGATCCATGGCCGGATGCGGCCCTGCTCGATTTCGTCCGGGACGCCGACCTCGTCGTCTATGACGGCATGTTCACCGAGGGCGAGTATTGCCGCTGCCAGGGTTGGGGCCATTCGACCTGGCAGAAGGGCGTCGAGCTGGCGCAGGCCGCCAACGCCAAGGCGCTGGCGATCATCCACCTTCACCCGGCCCATACGGACGCGCAGCTTCGGCAGGTCGAGGCGGACATGCAGGCCGCCATGCCGGCCTCCTTCATCGCCCGCGAGCGCCAGAGCGTCGACGTCGGCGCCGTCATGACCTCGGCACGCCCGCAACTCGCGCTGGCGCTGACGGCCTGAAGTCCGAGCGCAGCTAGCGCTGCGCCAGACCCGGCCGCTTCCCGATTTCCGCCAGCACGATCCCCTCGGTGAGGATCTGCGGCAGCACCACCGCCTCCGCCTTGCCGCGATAGACGAGATAGAGCGGCACGCCGCTGCGGCCGTAGCGCTCGAGAAGTGCGGTGATCTCGGGGTTCTGGTTGGTCCAGTCTCCGCGCAGCAGGGCGACGTCGTTGGCACGGAAGGCCTGACGGACGGGGTCGCGCGAGAGTGTGGTGCGCTCGTTGATCTGGCAGGTGATGCACCAGGCCGCCGTCATGTCGACGAAGACGGTGCGGCCTTCGTTGCGCAAGCCGTCGAGCCGCGCCTGGGTGAACGGCTCGAACCCGTCCGCCGTCACCGTTGCGCCGGCCCGGGCGCGATCCGCGTCGAGGGCGACGACGAGGCCAGCTGTCGCCACCAGGGCCGCAAGCGCCGCCGCGCGGGCGAGGCCGCCGCTCCAGCCGCCGGAGAGGTGAGCACGCTCCCAGGCCCAGGCGGCGAAGCCGACGAGGACGAGGCCGGAGAGTCCCGCCAGCAGGCCACTCGGCCCGACCTGCTGGGCCAGGACCCAGACCAGCCACGCCACCGTGGCATAGACCGGGAAGGCGAGGACGCCCTTGAGCGTATCCATCCAGGCGCCGGGGCGCGGCATCAGCCGCAGCGCGCCCGGCCACAGGGTCAGCATAAGGAAGGGCAGCGCGAGCCCGAGACCGAGGCTCGCGAAGACGACGAGCCCCACGGCCGGCGGCTGCGTCAGCGCGAAGCCGACCGCCGCGCCCATGAACGGCGCCGTGCAGGGAGTCGCCACCAGCGTCGCCAGGACGCCGGTGAAGAACGAGCCCTGGTATCCGGCACGCCGGGTCAGACCGTCGCCGAGCCCGGCAATGCCGCCCCCGAGATGGACGACGCCCGACAAGCTGAGACCCATGGCCAGGAGCCCGTAGGCAAGCAGGGCCACAACGATCGGCGATTGCAGCTGGAAGCCCCAGCCCAGCGTCGCGCCGCCGCCCTTCAGCGCCATCAGCAGCCCGGCGAGGGCGAGGAAGCTCGCCAGCACGCCCGCCGTGTAGGCGAGGCCGTGGATGCGCACGCGGCGCGTCGACTCGCCCGCCTGCTTCACGAGGCTCAGCACCTTGATCGAGAGCACCGGGAAGACGCAGGGCATCAGGTTCAGGACCAGGCCACCGAGCAGCGCGAGCCCGGCCGCGCTCCACAGGGTCAGCGTCTCTTCAGGAGCCTGCGCCGACACGGGCGCTGGCTCCGGCACCGCCGCCACCGCGGGCGCCGCAGCCGGGGCTTCGCCGATGGCGAAGGCGCGGCGGGTGCCATTCTCGCTGAAGGCGAGCACGCCCGGCAGCTCTGCGGGTGCGGCAGCGGGGTCGGAGGGTTTCAGCGCGAGATGCAGGCCCTTGTCGTCGACCGTCAGCGTCTGTGCCGCGGCGTTGTCGAGAACCGTCTCGCCGTAGGGGAAGAAGGCGGCCTCGCTCACCGAACCCGCCGTCAGGCCGGCATGGTCGAGATGCAGCACCAGCCCGTCGCCCTCGCGGGTCAGGCGCGACGGCCAGGGTGACGGCGTCGGCAGTGCCGCGCGGGCCTCGGCGAAGAGCGTCGCATGGGTCGGGTCCGGCGAGGGCGACGTGCCCGGCTCGGCGACCGGCAGGTCGAGGGCGAGATCGGAGGAGCCCGGGATGCAGATCTCCTCGCAGACGAGATAGGAGAGCTTGCCCTTGAGATGCAGCGGCTGGCCGGCGGGAACGTCCTTCGCCACGCTCAGCGGCATGAGCAGCGTGACCTCGCCCTCGTAGCCGTAGTTCATCAAGGTTTGGACCGGCAGCCGCTCCGGCACCGGCCAGTCGATGGCGCCGACCGCCGCGCCAGGCGGCAGCTCCCAGGCCATCTCGGGCGGCAGGCCGGAATCGCCGGGGTTGCGCCAGTAGACGTGCCAGCCCGGCTTCATCGCCATGTGGATGCCGACCGTCACCGTGGTGCCCGGCGCGACGGTCGCGGTCTCGGCGACGAGGCTCGCCCGGACGAGGTCCTTCGGCTGCTTCGGCACGAGCGCGACGGCCTCACCGAGGCCGGCCAATAGAAGGACGAGCGCCGCCAGGGTCCGCATCATCGCTCTTACCTACTCGAACTCGCCCATCCGGTGCACCTCCTTCCTACGCCCCCCGGCGCCCGGAAGTTACGCGCGAAAAGGTCACGGCGCGTAGGCGCGGACCTGCGTCGGCAGACCGGGAACCGCCAATGGAGCCGCACGCACCAGCGCCGCGAGCGGATCTGCGGCCTCGGCCTGTGCGCCGCCATGCACCGCGACGGCACTCCAGGGACCGGTGATCTCGAAGAAGGTGGGAATTGTCAGCGGGTCCGCTTCCGCCGTGCCCTTGCGCGGCAGCAAGGCGGCCCGCGCCAGGATCGTCCGCTCGGGCAGCGAGATCCGGCCGATCAGGCGCGCCGCCAGCACCCGCGAAGTCAGGCCGCCCTCCTCGATCTCGCCGATGCCGTCGGTGAAGGCGAGCGAGGCGGTGGCACGGTCGAAGGCGGTGCGGGCGTTGCGGCGGGCCAGCGCACCCGGCGCCAGGGCGCCGCCGCGATGGATCACGTCGGCGAGGTCGAGCCCGGCGATGCTGCCGCCATCGATCGCAGCGGCGGCGCGGCCGGTCAGCCGGCGCACCAGACTGGCGGCGTCGCGGCCGCGCCCGTCGAAGGCGAAGTTGCCCTGTGTCGCGCCAAGCATCCAACCGGATTCACCGAGGTCGACCAACAGGTTGCCGAGGTCGAGCCCGTCGAACATGCCTTGCGTCTTGACCTCGATCTCGTCGGCGGCGGCCCCTTCCGACTTAGAAAGGGCGAGGCGGCCCTTCAGCGATCCGCCATGCAGGTTCGCGCGGCCGAGCGTCACGTCGATGCCGTCAGCGCGCACGATCACGCTGGAGGCGAGATTTTCGAACAGGAGCGGCCCGAGCCGGGCGCTGCCGCCCGACAGCCGCAGGTCGAGGTCGCCCCCGGTCAGCGGCCCGAGCGCCAGCGGATGCTGGCTCCAGCCGTCGTCGCCGTCGAGGCCGGTGACGCGCAGCAGGCCGCCGAGGACTGGCGCGAGGTTGATCTCCGGCGCGTCGAGCGTCGCGCGGATCGAGGGGCGTCGGCCGCTCATCTCGGCAGAACCCGCGCCTTCGAGCACGGTGTTGCCGGCGGCGACCCGCATCGCGGGCATCCTGACGCCGTCCCGCGACGCCTCGAAGCTGCCCTCGATCGAGAACGCCTCCAGCAGGGGCGACAGGCCGATATCGCCGCCAATCCAGGCGAGGGTCTCGGGCAGCGAGCGGGTTTCCAGCCTGCCCTGGCCGGCCAGCGTCATGCCGTCCTGCAGGCTTCCGCTGCCATCCGCGCTGAGCGAGCCGGCTGGCCATGTCAGGGAAACGGCAAACGGCGTCTCGCGGCCGGCAACGAGATCGACCGGGCGCAGCGACGTGAGCTGGATGCGCGCCGAGGCGCCGTTCCAGGTCAGGCTGCCAGAGACGGAGGCCTGGGCGCTCCAGAGCGGCCAGGACAGGGCGAGCTCGACGTCGCTCGCGCGCTCCGGCCGGCCGTCGCGCGGGTCATGGCCGCTCATGGTGGAATGGCTGAGGATGATCCGGCGCGGATGCGAAACCTCGCCGCCGGACAGGCTCTCGGCGATGCGCTTGGCCGGCCCGGCCCAGCGGGCGTCGCCGTCGTTTTCCGGCAGCATCACATGCGCGCCGTCGAGGCTGAGCGAGACCACCTCGGCGCGGCCGAGGAGCAGCGTGGCGAGGCTGAGCTGCACCGTCAGGCTGCCGCCCTCGGAAAGCGCTGGGCCGTCTGGCCCGCCCGCTGTCAGCCGCACGTGCGAGAAGCCGATCCGAGGCAGCGGCAGCAGCGAGACCTCGGTCCGGCCGCGGGCGGTGAGCCCGATGCCATAGGCCTCGCGCAGACCCCGGTCGACGAAGCCCGCGGCGCTCGGCAGGTCGAGGAGCCACGGCACGCAGCCGCCGGCCAGCGCGCAGAGCGCGAGGCCGATCGCGGCAGCCGGGCCGAACGACTTCAAGATACGGCGCGGCGTCATGGCACTCCGTAAAGGGCGCACGATGGCACGGACGGTCCGGTGGGACCGGCGGGATGCCATCGAGCCGGTTTCGAGACGGCGCTCGACACAGATCCCTACCGGGTTCCGAGCGACGTGTCTCTTCGCTGCCGGCCCCAAGAGCCGTGTCTTCACAGCGTCCTGAGGATCAGGCATGCCGCCTCCTCACGCGCAAATGCGTCGCAGGTTTGACGAGACCCTTGCTGCTGTGCACATCAGGCACGCGCCCGCCTCATTGCGAGGGGCGGCCGGATCTTTCGAGGACGGTGTCGATGAAGAAGGTATATCCCGATCCGAAGGCGTCGCTCGAAGGCCTCCTGCGCGACGGGATGACGATCATGGCCGGCGGCTTCGGCCTGTGCGGGATCCCCGACGAGCTGATCGCCGCGATCCAGGCCTCGGGCGTCAAGGATCTCACCGTCGTCTCGAACAATGCCGGCATCGACGGCGTCGGCCTCGGCAAGCTGCTCGAGACCCGCCAGGTCAAGAAGATGATTTCGTCCTATGTCGGCGAGAACAAGGAGTTCGCCCGCCAATTCCTCGGCGGCGAGCTCGAGATCGAGTTCAACCCGCAGGGCACGCTGGCCGAGCGCATCCGCGCCGGCGGCGCAGGCATCCCGGCCTTCTACACCAAGACCGGCTACGGCACGCAGGTCGCCGAGGGCAAGGAGACCAAGGAGTTCGACGGCCATCACTACGTGATGGAGCGCGGGCTCTTCGCCGATCTCGCCATCGTCCATGCCTGGAAGGGCGATACCGAGGGCAACCTCGTCTATCGGAAGACCGCGCGGAACTTCAATCCGATGATGGCGACCGCCGCCGCGGTGACGGTGGCCCAGGTCGAGCAGCTGGTTCAGCCGGGTGAGCTGGACGCGGATCACATCCACACGCCGGGCATCTTCATCAAGCGCATCATTCACGTGCCGGTCCGCGAGAAGCGGATCGAGCAGCGCACCGTACGCAAGCGCGGGGACGCTGCTGCTGCCGCTGGTGGCGGTACGCATTGAGCGAGACATCCGGCCGGCAGGCCGCAAGCGCGAATGCGCGTCGCCGCTGATGCGGCGGGTCGTGCCTCATCGGCACGATGAGGCACACTCTAGGAGACCACCGATGGCCTGGACCCGTGAACAGATGGCGGAGCGTGCCGCCAAGGAGCTGAAGGACGGCTTCTACGTGAATCTCGGCATCGGCATCCCGACGCTGGTGTCGAACTACATCCCCGACGGCATGACGGTTCAGCTCCAGTCGGAGAACGGCATGCTCGGCATGGGCCCCTTCCCCTACGAGGGCGAGGAGGACCCGGACCTGATCAATGCCGGCAAGCAGACCATCACGGCGCTGCCGACCACGAGCTACTTCACCTCGGCCGATTCCTTCGGGATGATCCGCGGCGGGCACATCAACCTGTCGATCCTCGGCGCCATGCAGGTCGCGGAGAACGGCGACCTCGCCAACTGGATGATCCCCGGCAAGATGGTGAAGGGCATGGGCGGTGCCATGGACCTCGTGGCCGGCGTCAAGAAGGTCGTCGTGGTGATGGAGCACGTCGCCAAGAACAAGGACGGCTCCGAGTCGGCCAAGCTCCTGAAGTCCTGCGATCTGCCGCTGACCGGCACCCGCGTCGTCGACATGGTGATCACCGATCTCGGGGTCTTCACCATCGACAAGGAGGGAACGGGCGGCATGACCCTCGTCGAGCTCGCCGACGGCGTCACCGAGGACGAGATCAAGGGCAAGACCGAGGGCGCCTACACAGTCGCCCTGCGCTGAGGTCGCGTCCCGGCTCAGGACGATCCGGGACAGCCGCGTCCCGGCATGGCTAAGCAGGCATTAAGCCGACTCGGGCCATTGTTTCGAATACCGGAAGGGCGCCGCACGAGCGCCTCCCGACAGTGTTCGAGACGAGGGTGTTGCGTATGCGTAGTTCGGCGGCGACGGACAACGTCATTCCCTTTCGCCGGCCGGCCGGCCTGATGGCGAATGCGGCCCGCTCCGCGGAAAGCGTGGCGCTCGGAGCCCGCGGCCGCGAGCGCGCCCACCAGCGCAGCCTGATGGACGCGGTCTACGCCACCGGCACTATGGTGATCGCCGCCGACGAGCGCGACACCAAGCTCGTCGCCTCTCGCCTGCAGGTCTACGGCTTCCTCACCATCGAGGAGATCGCCGAGGACGGCACCGCGCGCCGCCTGCGCCCCTCCGAGGCCATCCGCGCCCGCGCCGAACGCCCCTGGCGGCTCAGCAAGGCCTCCTACGGCGCCGGCCTCTCGGTGACGATCCCCTCGGTGGATGACTTCCTGTTCGAGACGTCCGGCCTGCCGGCCTGAATGTCGACGGCGGAAACTCGCTCGGAACGACTCTCCCGGGCCGTTCGATCACGAAGGTGATCCGGCCCGATCCGCGCCTCGTCGAGGCCATCCCGACAGCCGCCGATCAGCCCAGGAACGCGCGCAGTTCCGCCAGAACCTCCTCGGGCCGCTCCTCCTGCAGGGTGTGGCCGCAATCGAGCGCGCGACCTGAGACGTCGCGGGCCTTCTCGCGCCAGGTCTCGAGTACGTCGTAGATCTGCCCGACCGTGCCCCTGGCGCCCCAGAGGGCTAGCAGCGGCGCCTCGATCCGCTTGTCGGCGTCGTCCGCGTCGTGCTCGAGGTCGATCCCGGCGGCGGCGCGGTAATCCTCGCAGATCGCGTGGATCGCGCCCTCGCTGGTGTAGCAGCGCAGGTATTCGGCGAAGAGCTCGGGCGGCGTCGCGCCCGGCGTCTTCGACTGCCCGTCGATATGCGTGCGCAGAAAGAATTCCGGATCGGCCGCGATCAGCTTTTCGGGCAACGGCGCCGGCTGGATCAGGAAGAACCACCAGAAATAGCGCGTCGCAAAGGCCTTGTCGGTGAGGGCGTACATCGTCGCCGTCGGCGCGATGTCGAACACCGCCAGCCGCTCCACCGCCCCCGCGTGATCGAGCGCCAGACGATGGGCGACCCGGCCGCCGCGATCGTGCCCGACGACGGCGAAGCGCTCGTGGCCGAGGCTGCGCATCACCGCCACGGCATCCGCGGCCATGGCGCGCTTGGAATAGGCCGCGTGACGCTCGCCGCCGGGCGGTTTCTCCGAGTCGCCGTAGCCGCGCAGATCCATCGCGACCACACTATGCCGCTCGGCGAGGCGCGGCGCGATCCGCCCCCAGGTGGCGTGGGTCTGAGGGTGGCCATGCATCAGCAGAAGCGGCGGCCCCGAGCCGCCGAGCGAAACGCGGATGCGCACGTCTCCGGCATCGATGTCGTGCAGGGCGAAGCCGGGCAGGAACGGGTCGGATTCGGGCAAGCGCAGTCTCCCGTCAGCGGGTCACGCGGCTCGCGCCAGCGATCGCCGTGATCTCCTGGCGGATGGCTTTGAGCAACTCGCCCTCGAACAGCAACGCCGACCCGTAGTGAAACTCGATGTCGAAGGGCCGACGCGAGTTCATCGACAGCGACGCGCTCTGCATCGCGAGCAGCCGGCCAGTCGGATCGAACAATCCGGACCCGGAGCCTCCGAATCCGTCGTTGCAATCGTGACGGACACGGCGGATCTCGTCCTCGCTCGGGGGATCGATCTGGCGGATGGAGCAGTTTTCGATGCTGCTCGGCCCGCGATAGTTCTCGTGGCCGCCTGGCGAGACCATCACCACGGGCCGATCGCCGGATCCGGCCGGCAGGTCCGAGGCATTGGGCACCGGCTGCGGGACGGCGCCCTCCGCCGGCTTGGCGAGGCGCAGCAGCGCCCAGTCATCGGTGATGTGGAGCGATCGCGCATCCGGCGGCGTGCCGAGGCGAAGGCTGCCCGATTCGAAATCGTGGTTACGGCCGGAGATCTGGAAGAAGCAATCGGCGACCTCGCGGGTCGTCTCCATCCGCCGGTTGCGAAAATTGTGCGCATTCAGGACAACGAGCGACCGATCGCCGATCAGCCAGGCCGCTGCGGCCTTTTGCGGCACCCCGTCCGGGCGCCGGCAATACAGGACTCCGGCGCCGGGATAGCGCCCGTTATCGGCACCCGTCATGTCGCGGCGGCCGTCATGCGGATAGAGCGCCGCCAGCGCCACCCCACAACCGAGCAGACCTGCGGCGCCGGCCACGCCCAGCGCCCGGACCGGACCCGCGAGATGTGGTGTTCGGTCGACCATGTTGCGCAGCGGTACGGCGATCCGCAGACGAATCCAAATCCTTTGGAGTAAATCCGGCCCAAACATCGCGCCGCAACGTAAAATATTGCGCTCGCGAAGATGTCGTGACGGCTCATGACTTCGCCGTCCGTCCGGCCGTTCGTCCATCGGCCCCTCTCCAAGAATGACCGGACGACCCGGCGCCGGCTGCTTCGCACAAGTGGTGCGACGGGGCCGGCGGACCGTCAAGCGCAGCCTATCTCTAGAGGGAGGTTACGCAATGCTCATGTTCCGAATGCCAATTCTTCCTGCCTACAAATGTCGAACCGTCTAAAGACTTTTGTCGAGGGTGCGGCCTAGAAATAACAGGACGAGAGGCAGTAATAAGTATCTCATAAGACGCAGCTAGACTTATCTCGATCTTATTGATTGAGGTTAATTAGCGAACTTCCATTGAGATCTGCTTCCGGCCTTTGAGGGAAATAGCCACGCATGACCGCGAGGTCGAAAGACGCGGCGGACAGGCTAGGAGACGCAGGATGAGCAGACTCTTAAGTTCGGTTTCTCTGTTGGCGGTGATGGCGCTCGCGCCGATCGCCGTGTCGAGCATCGCGGCTGCTGCCGACGACAAGCTCGTCGAGCTCTCGAAGAGCGATGAAAACTGGGTGATGCCCGGCAAGAACTACGACTCGAACAACTATAGCGAGCTGAAGCAGATCAATAAGAGCAACGTGAAGAACCTCCGGGTGTCCTGGACGTTCTCGACCGGCCTGCTCAATGGTCACGAGGGCGCGCCGCTTGTCGTCGACGGCAAGATGTACATCCACACCTCGTTCCCGAACTACACCTTCGCCCTCGGTCTCGACGATCCGGGCCACATCCTGTGGCAGGATAAGCCGAAGCAGAACCCGGCCGCCCGCGCCGTGGCCTGCTGCGACCTCGTCAACCGCGGCCTCGCCTACTATCCGGGCGACGGCAAGAGCCCGGCTCTGATCCTCAAGACCCAGCTCGACGGCCACGTCGTGGCGCTCAACGCGCAGACCGGCGAGACCGTGTGGAAGGTCGAGAACTCCGACATCAAGGTCGGCTCGACCCTGACGATCGCCCCCTACGTCGTGAAGGACAAGGTGATCGTCGGCTCCTCGGGCGCCGAGCTCGGCGTGCGCGGCTACCTCACCGCCTACGACGTGAAGACCGGCGCCCAGGTCTGGCGCGCCTACGCTACGGGTCCGGACAAGGACCTGCTGCTGGCCGACGACTTCAACGTCAAGAACGCCCATTACGGTCAGAAGGGCCTGGGCACCGCGACGTGGGAAGGCGACGCCTGGAAGATCGGCGGCGGCACCAACTGGGGTTGGTACGCCTACGATCCGGGCACCAACATGATCTACTTCGGCACCGGCAACCCGGCGCCGTGGAACGAGACCATGCGCCCGGGCGACAACAAGTGGACCATGACCATCTTCGGCCGCGACGCCGATACGGGTGAGGCCCATTTCGGCTACCAGAAGACCCCGCACGACGAGTGGGACTATGCCGGCGTCAACGTGATGATGCTGTCCGAGCAGAAGGACAAGGACGGGAAGATGAGGAAGCTCCTCACCCACCCGGACCGCAACGGCATCGTCTACACCCTCGACCGGACCGACGGCTCGCTGGTCTCGGCGAACAAGATCGACGACACCGTCAACGTGTTCAAGTCGGTCGATCTGAAGACGGGCACCCCGGTGCGCGATCCGGAATACGGCACCCGGATGGACCACCTCGCCAAGGACATCTGTCCCTCGGCGATGGGCTATCACAACCAGGGTCACGACTCCTACGACCCGAAGCGTGAAGCCTTCTTCATGGGCATCAACCACATCTGCATGGACTGGGAGCCCTTCATGCTTCCGTACCGCGCAGGTCAGTTCTTCGTCGGTGCGACGCTGAACATGTATCCGGGCCCGAAGGGTGACCGCCAGAACTACGAAGGACTTGGCCAGATCAAGAGCTACAACGCGATCACGGGCAAGTTCAACTGGGAGAAGATGGAGCGCTTCGCCGTGTGGGGCGGTACGACGGCCACGGCCGGCGACCTCGTCCTCTACGGAACGCTGGACGGCTACATCAAGGCGCGTGACTCCGACAACGGCGACCTTCTCTGGAAGTTCAAGCTACCGTCGGGCGCGATCGGCTACCCGATCACCTACACCCACAAGGGTGATCAGTACGTCGCCATCAACTACGGCGTCGGTGGCTGGCCGGGCGTTGGCCTGGTGTTCGACCTGCAGGATCCAACCGCCGGTCTCGGCGCGGTCGGCGCCTTCAAGAAGCTCGCCAATTACACCCAGATGGGCGGCGGCGTGGTCGTGTTCTCGCTCAACGGCAAGGGTCCATACGACGACCCGAACGTCGGCGAGTTCGTCTCCAAGTAAGTCGACCTGACGATGGGGCTCCGCCGGTCATCCGACCGGCGGGGACTCCCACGCGGAACGGCATGAGCGACGGCCCAGGGAGCGCCATCCCAGCCCGCGCGCCGAACCTCACAAGAAAATCTTTTCGAGGAAACGGGTTTCACAGCCATGCGGCTCGTCACCGGACGACATCTCGCGGCGGTTTCCGCTGCGGCCCTTCTCGCCCTCGCCTCGGGCGCCGCCTTCGCGGCCGGCGAGTCCGAGTCCCAGGTTCCTCCATCGGAGAGCGCGGCTCCCGCCAAGGCCGCGGATGCGGTGCCGGCCGATCCGTCGATCCTGCGCATCTGCGCGTCCGAGAAGCAGGCCCCGCTCTCGATGAAGGACGGATCCGGCCTCGAGAACAAGATCGCCGCCGCGGTGGCCGAGGGCATGGGCCGCAAGCCGGTCTTCGTCTGGAACGCCAAGCCAGCGATCTATCTTGTCCGCGACGGGCTAGAGAAGAAGCTCTGCGACGTCGTCGTCGGCCTCGACAGCGACGATCCGCGGGTCCTCACCACCAAGCCCTATTACCGCAGTGGCTACGTCTTCATCACCCGCGCCGACAAGGACCTCGACATCAGGTCCTGGACCGATCCGCGCCTGAAGACGGTGGACCACATGGTGGTCGGCTTCGGCACGCCCGGCGAGGCGATGCTCAAGGATATCGGCCGCTACGAAGAGGACATGGCCTATCTCTACTCGCTGGTGAACTTCCGCGCAGCGCGAAACCAGTACACGCAGATAGATTCCGGCCGGATGGTCAGCGAGGTCGCCAACAACAAGGCCGACGTCGCCGTGGCCTTCGCCCCCGATGTCGGCCGCTACGTCAAGGATTCCACGACGAAGCTGCGCATGACGCGGGTGCCCGACGACACGGTGCGCAGCGACGGCCAGAAGATGCCGCAGAGCTTCGACCAGTCGATGGGTGTGCGGAAGGGCGACGAAGCCCTGCGCGACGCGCTCGATGCCGGCATCGCGAAGGCGAAGCCCAAGATCGAGGCGATCCTGAAGGACGAGGGCGTGCCGACCGCGCCGGTCTCGAACTGACGGCTCCCACGCGCACCAAAACCCGTTTCCGCGGCACCCGCTCGAGGCGCGCGATCGCCCCGGCCCGCCAAAACCGCACCATGGATGGACGATGATCAGGTCAGTGAAAGTTACTGCGTACGCGCTTCTCGGTTCGGTTCTGCTGTCTTCTCTTGCAACCTCCGCCTTGGCTCAGCCGCAGGCAGGCCCGTCGACGACCGGTGTCGAGTTTCGGAACACCATCACCGGCGAGATCATGAAGACCGACGAAGGCAAGCCGGGCGGGCGCGACTCGGAAGGCATCAAGACCTTCCTGCAGACCGGCGTGAACAAGTACATCGACGACAAGTCCTGCCTGAGGAACGGCGAGAGCCTGTACCTCACCTCTTGTTCGGGCTGCCACGGCCATCTGGCCGAAGGGAAGGTCGGGCCGGGCCTCAACGACAATTACTGGACCTATCCGTCCAACACGACCGATGTCGGCCTATTCTCGACGATCTGGGGCGGCGCCAACGGGATGATGGGTCCGCATAACGAGGACCTGAACCCCGAAGAGGCGTTGCAGGTCATCACCTGGATCCGGCACCTCTATACTGGTCCGACCCAAGATGCCGTCTGGCTCACTGCCGAGCAGAAGAAGAATTACGAGCCCTACAAGGAGGGCCAACACTTCTCGAAGGACGAGAAAGGCCAGTGCAAGCCGCTGGAAGAGTAATCGTTCTCGACAAGCATGCCGCCACACGGAGCGGCGAATAAGCGGCTGCAGAGCCGCGATGTGGGAAGAGACGGAGGAGTGATCATGCGGACATTCGTTTACGCTGCGGCCCTCGCGGTCGGCTCGACGCTGGCTCTGCCGGCGGTCGCCTATGACGGCCAGAAGTGCAAGGCGCCGGGCAATTGCTGGGAGCCGAAGCCCGGCTTCCCCGACAAGGTCGCGGGTTCGAAATACGACCCCAAGCACGACCCGAAGGAGATCGCCAAGCAGGCCGAGTCCATCAAGCAGATGGAAGAGCGCAACAAGGCGCGCGTCGAGCACGCCAAGAAGACCGGCAAGTTCGAGTACGACGTCAGCAAGCTCTCAGCGAACTGATCGGACTTCAATCGGCGTCGCGCGGTCCCGGCTTCGCGACGCCAACTCGGCACTGGACGGCCATCGGCACGAACGCGTCGCGACGGCTCCGACGCACGACGCGCGTGGTCCGAAGGAGCATGTGGCGCACGGCGCCCAAGGTTCAGAACAAATGAACACCATTCGCCACGGCGACGCGATGCTCACCGATTGGCGCGAGGCCGCCTCCCGCTTCCAGAGCGAGGTCGGCAAGGCGGTCGTCGGTCAGGAACGGGCCGTGCGGCTCGTCACCATCGCGATCTTCGCGCGCGGCCACGTGCTCCTCGAAGGCGATGTCGGCGTTGGCAAGACCACCTTGCTGCGGGCCGTGGCACGGGCGCTCGGAGGCGCCTACGAGCGCGTCGAGGGCACGGTCGACATGATGCCCTCCGACCTGATCTACCACACCTATCTCGCCGATGACGGGCGCCCGCGCGTCGAGCCCGGCCCGGTGCTGCGCAAGGCCGAGGACCTGTCGGTCTTCTTCTTCAACGAGATCAACCGCGCCCGGCCCCAGGTGCACTCGCTGCTGCTGCGCCTCATGGCCGAGCGTAGCCTCACCGCCTTCAATCGCGAGTACCACTTCCCCGATCTTCAGGTCTTCGCCGACCGCAACCGGGTCGAGCGCGAGGAGACCTTCGAGCTGCCGGCAGCGGCGCGCGACCGCTTCCTCATGGAAATCGGCATGGAGGCCCCGCGGGACTCGCAGGCCCGCCGTGACCTCGTCTTCGATCCGCGCTTCCACGACACGGACACCCTGCTCGAGGGCCTGCAGCCTGGCATCATCGATCACGCGGCGGTCGGAGGCATCGCGAACGCCATCCAGCACACGATCCAGGCGGCGCCTGAGATCGAGGCCTACGTCGTCTCCCTCTGGGAGGCGTTGGTGCGACCAGCCGAGGCCGGCATCCGCCTGCCTGGTGTCGACATGGCCGCGCTCATCAAGGGCGGTGCCTCTCCGCGCGGCCTCGCCTTCCTGGTGCGCGCCGCCCGCGTGCGCGCCTGGCTCGAAGGCCGCGAATTCCTGGTGCCCGAAGACATCCGCGACATCTTCCCCGAGGTGATGGCGCATCGCGTCTTCCTCGAGCCGGTCTACGAGATGCGCCGCGACACCATCGTGCCCGGGCTGATCCGTGCCGTGTTCGAGACGGTGCCGGCTCCGTGAAGACCGGCGACGTCGTCTACCTCCCACGCTGGCGGCCGGGCGGCAGCCGCGCAGGCGCCCATCGCGGCCGCGATGCCGGCGGCCTCGGCACCTTCCGGGACCAGGTGCCATTCCTGCGCCTGCCCGATGCGCGCCGCATCGACATCCGCGCGACCCTGCGCGACCCGTTCGAGGGCACCTACGTCCGCCGGTTCGAGACGCGCACCGCGATCGAGGTCTGGGCGCTCGTCGACCTCTCGGCCTCCATGCGCTTCGAGGGCGAAGCCAGCCGCGCCGAGCTCGTTGCCGACCTCTGCATGGGCCTCGCCGATTCCGCGACACGCATCGGCGACGCCTTCGGGCTGATCGGCTGCGACGACCGCATCCGCGAGGACGTCGTCCTGCCCGCGACCCGGCAGAGGGGGCTCGCCACCGAGCGCGCCGCAGGGCTCACAGAGGTCGACTTTCGCGGCGGCAGCGCCCGCGGCCTCGTCGACGCCGCCACCCGCCTCGCCGGCCGGCCGAAACTGATCTTCGTGATCTCGGATTTCCGCTGGCCCGAGCCACTGATCGAGGAGGTGTTTTCGGGTCTCGCCCTGCACGACGTCGTACCGGTGCTGCTCGCCGACCGGGCCGAGGACGAAAACCTGCCCAGCTTCGGCCTGATGGAATTCGACGACCTCGAAGGCGGCGGCCGGCGCATGGTGTTCATGCGCCCGAGCCTGCGCCGGCGCTGGCACGCGCGCGAACGCGCCCGGCTCGACACCCTGCGCCACATCGCCTCGGCCTATGGCAGGCCGCCGTTCCGGCTCGAAGGGCGGTTCGATGCCGAGGCGCTGAGCCGCCATCTGATGACGACGTGATGCGGCGCCTCGCTCACTTCGCCATCCTCGCGGCCCTCCTCCTGGTGGCGCTGCCCGGTGCTGCCCTGGCCCAGGTCCGCTCGGTCGAGATCCGCGCGCCGCGCGCCTTCGGCTATTTCGTCGGCGACCTCCTGCGCGTCCAGGTCGACGTGCTGGTGGACGAAGGCTTCGCCGTGCAGGCCGCCTCGCTGCCGCAACCCGGGCCCGTGACCTATTGGCTCGACCTGCGCAGCATCACCACGGAGAGCACGGCGCAGGGCGACGCGCGGCGCATCCGCCTGAACCTCATCTATCAATCCTTCTATGCGGCGCTCGACGCGCGCGCGCTCGAGATCCCGGCTTTCACCCTCACCGTGGCCAATGAGCGCCCGGAGGGCGCCACCACCGCGAAGGCGCAGGTGCCGGCCTGGTCGATCAACGTCTCGCCCCTGCGCGAGGTGCAGCCGCCCTCTCGCGAGGACCCGCTCGACTACATGCGACCGGATGGCCGGGCAAAGGCGCTCGACATCGAGCCGCCCCTGCGCTGGGCCGGGACCTTCGCCGTATTGGCGCTGCTGGCACTCGTCCTGCTCGCCCGCGACAGGGCCTGGGCGCCTTTCGGACGGCGGCGGGGCCGGTCTTTCGCCGGGGTCCGGCGGACCCTGCGACGTCTCGCGGCCCGCCCCGATCAGGATGCCGCCTATCGCGAAGCCTTGATCGCGCTCCATCGCGGTCTCGACGAGACCGACGGGCGGCGCGTGCTCGCCGACGACCTGCCTGCCTTCCTCGAGCGGCACCCCGGCTTCCGCGGGCAGGAGGTAGCTCTGGCGCGCTTCTTCACCGCCTCCCGCCGCGCCTTTTTCGGCCGAGAGACCGCGGCCGCCCGCAGCCAGTGGCCTTTCGCGGAGGCGGAAGCTGCCGCGAAGAACCTCGCCGCGGCCGAGCGGACGGCGCGGGGCTGATGCGATGACCTTGCTCTCCCGCCTCGGTGCGACGCTCCCGCAGATCCTCTGGCTGCTGCCGCTGGCGCTCCTGCCGCTCGTCGTCTGCAGCCAGCGCAGGACTCTCGTCTCTGCCATCGCCGCCGCCCCCGCCGACGGCCTGTCGCGGACGATCGGCTGGGCGCTCAGGCTCGCCGGAATCGTCGCGATCGGCGGCCTGATCCTGGCTTTGTCCGGTCCCTACCGCTCCGGTGAAACCATCACGCGCACCGGGATCGGTGCCCAGATCTCGATGCTGATCGACCGCTCGGGCTCGATGAACGAGACCTTCGCCGGCAAACAGCCCTCGGGCGCCGAGGAATCCAAGGCGGCGGCCTCGCGCCGGCTGCTCGCCGACTTCGTCGGCAGCCGGGCGCACGACCAGTTTGCGGTGACCGCCTTCTCGACCTCGCCGATGCTCGTCGTGCCGATGACCGACCGCCACGCCGCCGTGCGCGCCGCCATCGCCGCCATCGACCGGCCAGGCCTCGACTACACCAACGTCGCCCGCGGGCTCGGCATGGCGCTGCCGCAATTCGGCGCCGGCGCCGCGCAGGTCTCGCGCGTGGTGCTGCTCGTCTCGGACGGCGCGGCCGTGATCGATCCCAAGATCCAGGGGCCGTTGCGGGCCGAGATCGCCAAGATCCACCCCAATCTCTACTGGCTGTTCCTGCGGACCAAGGGCTCGCCCTCGATCTACGACAAGCCTGCCGGCGAGGACACGCCGCAGGCTGCGCCCGAGCGCCATCTCGATCTGTTCTTCAAGAGCCTCGGCGTGCCCTATCGCGCCTTCGAGGCGGAGGGTCCGGAACAGGTCGCCGAGGCGATCCGCCAGATCGAGAGCCTGGAGCGCGACCCGATCCCCTATACGGAGCAGCGTCCGCGACGCGACCTGACGCCGTGGGCCTACGCTCTGGCGATGGCGGGGCTGCTCGTGCTGGTGGCGGGCAAGCTCCTGGAGGCGGATCTGCAGGGCGGCGGCCGAGCCGCGGCCGCGCGGACGGCGCCGGACGATGCCACCGACGAGCGGAGGCTGGCCGCATGAGTTCAGGCCCCCTCGCCCTCTCCGGCTCCGCGCCGCTCGCCCGCCTGGGCGCGCTGTTCGCCAGCGGGCTGCGCCGCCTTCGGCCGTCTCTCCTCCTCGCCTTGCCGATCCTGCTCGCGCTCGCCGCCCTCGCCTGCGCCGGGCTCGCCTGGCGCACGGCGCAGGCGAACCGCGCCATCGCGGATCTCGCCGGCAACCGGGACGTCGCGGTCTCCACCGAGGCGCCCTCCCCCGTCCTGGTCGCCCGCATCCTGTTCCTCGCCCGCCGCGACCGGCTGGAGGAGGCGGAGACGCTCGTCCAGACCCTCGAACGGCGCGACGAGGCGGACGGCTCGGCCCGCGCCCGCTACGCCATGGCCAATTCCCGCCTGCGCCAGGCCTTCGGCCATCTCTCGCGTAACGACATCGATCCGGCCGGCCCCCTCGTCATCCTGGCCCGCCAGGACTACCGGCGCGCGCTCCAGGCGCGGCCCGATTTCTGGGACGCCAAGTACAATCTTGACGTCGCCTCCCGGCTGATCCGCGACTTCCCGGATTTCGACCGCAAGCACGGCGACGACCTCAAGGCCGAGCCGAAGAAGATCTGGACGGACATCCCTGGCCAGCCGCGGGGCGCCCCGTGACCCGGTTCCTCGCCCGCAATCTCCGGGACTGGCGCCTGCAGGCTCTGGCCGGGGCGCTCGTGTTGCTCGCGATGACCTTCGTGGTGAGCACGGTGACGCTCACCCGGAACATGATCGACGTGCTCGCGGTCGTCGACATCACCGGCAGCATGAACGTCCGAGACTACAAGCGCCCCGACGGCACGCCCGCGAGCCGTCTCGAGACCGCCAAGGCAGCCCTGCGCGACCTGGTGAGCCGCCTGCCCTGCGGCTCGCGGCTGGCGCTGGGCATCTTCACCGAGCGCCGGCCCTTCCTGCTCTTCACCCCGATCGAGGTCTGCCGCGACTTCTCGCCCCTCGACGGCGCCCTCGACGCGCTCGACTGGCGCATGGCCTGGGAGGGCGACAGCAGGATCTCGGCCGGCCTCTACCGTTCCATAGAGATGGCAGCGGGTCTCGGCACCGACCTGATTTTCATCTCCGACGGTCACGAGGCGCCCCCGCCGCCGAGCACCGGAGGCCCGGACTTCGAGGGCAAACCCGGCGTCGTTCGCGGATTCATCGTCGGCGCCGGGGGCTACGGCCTGTCGCAGATCCCGAAATTCGACGATCGCGGCCGCGAGACGGGCTTCTACGGCGAGACTGACGTCCAGCAGGAGAACCGCTTCGGGCCACCGCCGGCCGACGCAGAGAGCCGTCCGGGCTACGAACCGCGCAACGCTCCCTTCGGCGCGACGGCCGCTCACGGCACCGAGCACCTCTCCTCCGTGCGCGAGCCTTATCTCAAGAAGCTCGCAGCCGAGACAGGCCTCTCCTACGCGCATCTCGACGGGCCCGGCGGCCTGCTCGCACCGCTGATGCAGGCCGCCACGCCCCGGCCTCTGCCCGGGAGCCTCGACCTGCGTCCCCTCCTCGGCAGCATCGCCCTGGGGCTGCTTCTCGCCGTCTACGTCGTACCGCCGCTCCGCGCGCTGCGGCGGCGGGGCGGCTCCCCTCCGACAAGTTGGAAGAAGGTCTGATTCATGCTTCGTACGACCCTGCGTTTCGTGACTTCAACCTTGCTCGTCCTCGCCGCGACAGCCGCCATCGCCCATGGACCGACGCCGCAGAAGATCGACCAGTCGGTCACGATCAAGGCCAAGCCGGACGCGGTCTGGAAGGTCGTCGGCGATTTCGGCGGCATCAAGAACTGGCACCCCGACCTCGAGAAGAGCGTCGGCGAAGGCGGAAACAAGGAAGGCGGCAGCCGCATGCTGACCTTCAAGAACGGCGGCGTGCTGAAGGAGGGCCTCGACGAGTGGAAGGCCGACGGCTTCACCTATTCCTACCGCTCGGGCGATCCCGATCTGAAGGCGCTCCCGGTCTCATCCTACTCGGCGACCATCACCGTGACTCCCGAGGGCGACGGCTCGAAGGTCGAGTGGATGGGCCGCTTCTACCGCGGCGACACCGGCAACGAGCCGCCGGACAACCTCTCCGACGCCGCCGGCAAGGAGGCGATGAACAAGTTCTTCGGCGACGGCCTGAAAGGCCTTAAGGCCAAGGTCGAGGGCGCAACGACGCAATGAGGCCTGCCGAGGCGGAGATGGGTGATGCGCGGCTCTCCCTCTCCCCGCACGCGGGGAGAGGGCCGAATGCACCCTGTCGTGCATTCGGCAAGCGCAGGCGCAGCCGAAACGATGATGAGCGGACGTCAGCGGATGAGCCGCTTAGGCACCGTCCCCTCACTCTCGTCTGCCGCCAGGGCGTGCACAGAGCCGTTTCCCAGGTCTGGCTGGCGGCTTTTTCCATCGCTTGCACCTGCGGGATCCCCCTGCCCTCCTCCGCAGCATCGGTGTTCGTCGCGAGCCAGGATGCCGGGCAACTCGCCCGGATCGAAACCGGCGCAAACACCGTCACAGCGACGATCGACGTCCAGGCTGGGCCG
Organism: Methylobacterium brachythecii; assembly: GCF_014196345.1. GTDB lineage: Bacteria > Pseudomonadota > Alphaproteobacteria > Rhizobiales > Beijerinckiaceae > Methylobacterium > Methylobacterium brachythecii. The sequence continues at coordinate 663,428 of NZ_JACIDN010000002.1, forward strand.
GCCGCGCTCGCAACGGATGCGCAAGGCCGGATCTATCTCTCTCACCCGGACCATCACGCGGTGACGATCGTCGATGCCGGAACGGGCCGCGTGCTGAAGCGCCTGCCCTATGCGGGCCAAGCCTTCGGCATCGCCGCCGATCCGGACGGACGCTTCGTCTATGTCGGCGATTGGAAGGCCGGGCACGTGGTGCGTCTGTCCACGGAGACCGGTGCCGTCGAAGCCACCGTCGCGGTCGGCAAGGACCCGGCGAACCTGGTGCTCGATCGGGCCGGCCGGCTCTGGGTCGCCGACCGCGAGAGCCACCAGGTCAGCGTCGTCGACGTGGCGCGGATGGAGCGGATCGGCACGATCCCCGTCGGAGAGGCGCCCTTCGCCCTCGGGCTCAGCCCGTCGCAGGACCGACTCTACGTGGCCAACGCGCGCAGCAACGATCTCAGCGTGGTCGACACGGCGACGCTGAAGCCCCTCGCCACCGTGCCCGTCGGTGCGATGCCCTACGGCGTGGCGACGAGTGCCGACGGCAGCCGCGTCCTCGTCACGAACCAGCATGCCGGCACGGTCTCGGTGGTCGACGCCGCGAGCCTCAAGCTGACGGACATCCTGAAGGTCGGACGTTACCCCGAGGGCATCGTAGTCAGCGGTCCCCGCGCCTACGTCGCCAACTGGTTCTCCGAGGACGTCTCGGTCATCGATCTCGCGACCCTCAGCGAGACCGCCCGCATCCACGTTGGAGAAGGGCCGCGGGCTCTCGGCGTGACGCAAGCCGATCGCTCCCGGCAGAGCGAGGCCGTGCCATGAAGCGATCGTCGCTCGGATCGCTCGCCATCCTCCTCGCTCTCGCCCTCGGCGGCTGCGGCGGCAAGGACGAGGATCAGGCGAAGACCGAGGAGCAGTCGGTCGTCGCCACCCAGTCCGATGCCGACATCCCGACTTGGCTTTCGCCGACCGATGCGATGGATACGGGCCGCTGGCTCGCCAGTCGAGAAGCCGGGCGCCCAATGGCGAACGACGACGCCGCGAGCGCGCAGATGCGCCGCAGCCTCGGGCAGGCGCAGGCCTTCTTCATCGAGGATCCGAGGATGATCGCCAACCGGACAGTACAGCTCGGCCAGATGCTCGGCGAGGCGGGGAAGACCGAGCGCTACGAGGATCTGCTCGAGGGGCTGACAAACGTCGCGCGGGGCGCCAAGGGGCGGCAGCTCTACGGCGAGATGTGCCAGCACTATTTCAATACGCGCCAGCAGGGGGACGAGCCGGCAGCCGCCTTCGCCAAGCTTGCGGAGCGTTACGGCGCGCAGCGCGACGGGGAGACCAAGCCGTGAGAGCCGTCGCGCGCAGCACGCGACCTCGGCGGGAGGGCGCCGGAGAGGCGAAATCGCCCGCTCACGTCCTCCTCATCGACGACCATCCCGTCGTGCTGAGCGGCTTCCGGCGCGTCGTCGAAGATCTGGCGGACGACCTCGACATCGGCCAGATCCACGAGGCGACCGACATCGTCTCCGGCTATCGCGCCTTCCACAAGCTTCGTCCCGACGTGGTGGTGGCGGATCTCAGCTTCCAGGACAGGGAGCTGTCCGGCCTATCGCTGATCCGCCGGATGCGCGCGTTGGAGCCGGAGGTGCGCATCCTCGCCTTCAGCATGCATGACGACCCCGTCGTCGTTTCGCGGGCGCTCGAATGCGGCGCGCTCGGCTATGCCCTCAAGGACGCGCCGACCTTCACCTTGATCGAAGCCTTCAAGACGGTGCAGGCCGGCCGCGGCTATCTCGAACATCGCCTGGCGACCAGCGTGGCCATGCTCAACATGCGCGGCCACGGCCCGACGCTCGGCACGCTCAACGCCCGCGAGTTGCAGATCCTGTCGCTGCTGAGCAAAGGCAAATCCTACCGCGTCATCGCCGACAACCTGTCGGTGAGCTACCGGACGGTGATCAGCGCCTGCTCCAGCATGCGCCAGAAGCTCGGCGTGCGCACGCTCGCGGAACTGATCCACGTGGCGGTGTCGCGGCACAAGCTCGACGCGGGGGCCTGACGGGCCGTACTCGCGAGAGCGGCGGCGAGCAAGATCACGGATTCAAAATCGCCAGCGCTTGCTCGTGTAGCCGCCGGTCGCCGGCAGCGATGATACGGCCGCCGCCGGTCGCTGGGCCGCCGTCCCATGAGGTCACGACGCCGCCGGCGCCCTCGACGATCGGGATCAGGGCGACGATGTCGTAGGGTTGCAGGCCAGCCTCGACCACGAGGTCGATCTGGCCGGCGGCGAGCATGCAATAGGCGTAGCAATCGGCGCCGTAACGCGACATCCGCACCGCACTCTCGACCTGGAGGAAACGTTCGCGTTCCTCGCCTTCCGAGAACAGCCGCGGGTCGGTCGTCGCCAGGATCGCGTCGGCGAGCTTTTCGGTGCGTCGGGTGCGCAGCTTGCGCTCGCCCTTCGCCGTCCTGATCGTGGCATTACCGCCATCTCCCAGGAAGCGTTCACCGAGATAGGGCTGGTGCATCAGACCGCGCACCGCCGTGCCGTTTCGGGTCAGCCCGATCAGTGTGCCCCAGGTCGGCAGGCCGGCGATGAAGGCGCGGGTGCCGTCGATCGGGTCGAGCACCCAGACGCACTCGGCGTCGGTCTGCTCCGAGCCGAATTCCTCGCCGAGGATGCCGTGAGTGGGAAAGGTCGCGCAGATCATCCGGCGCATGGCGACTTCGGCTGCGCGATCGGCCTCGGTCACCGGGTCGAAGCCGCGGCCGGAGCCGCTCGCCTTGTCGTCCATGCCGAAATGCGCGCGGAAGAACGGCAGGATCGCCGCGCCGGACTGCGTGGCGAGATCCTCCATGAACCGGGCGAGATCGACGACGCTCATGCAAGGCTCATCGGTAAGACTTCGCGGAAGGCTGTCGAGCCTGATCGTGCCGGCCGACGAAGGCGGCTTCGGCACCGTAGGTCAAGCCGCCAGGCCGAAAATTCGCCGGTCTCTCACCCTGTGGCCAGACGCCGGGCGTCGTGCTGGATGCGTGCCACCATGGCGCGCACGCCGTTCGAGCGCTTCGAGGTGACGTGGGCACCGAAATCGAGCTGCCGGAAGATGTCGAGCCCGTCAGTCGTGGCCGCATCCTGGGGTGTTTTGCCCTGATAGAGCGCGACCATCAGGGCGACGAAGCCGCGCACGATGCTGGAATCGCTGTCGCCGCGCAGAGCAAGACGCGGCTCCGGGGCGGTCTCGTCAAGGCCAACGTCGAGCCAGACCTGGCTCTCGCAACCGTGGACCCGGTTGTCCTCGCTGTGAAGCGCCTCGGGCAAGGCGTCCATCTCGCGGCCGAGCTCGATGATGTAGCCGTAGCGCTGCTCCCAATCCTCGATCAGCTCGAAGTTCTCGACGATGTCGGCGATGGGCGGCAGCATGGACGGCGCGGGACTCTTCGGACGGGGATACCGGTGGCGGTATAGGCGCTCGGGCCGCGGGATGCGACCGGCGCGCGGTATAGATCAGCCGGGTGTCCGCGCCTCGGGCAGTTGCAGGGAGAGCGGATGGGCACGGGTGGCGTCGCCGCTCACCGCAATCTCGGCCTGAGCCGCGTAAGCCGCGATCAGGCGCGGCCCGAGCTTCGGCACGCCGGGCCGGCCGGCGGCGGCGGCCTCGCCATGCCCGGAGACGATGGAGAGCCTGACCGGCTCGCCGAAGCCCGCGATGATGGTGATGGATACGCTGCAGGTCACCGCATCCGTCGTGGCGTCGAGGCACTCCGCCACCACCTCCGCGACGATCATGCCGAGCGCGTTGGCAGTGCGCGGCTCGACGACGCTGGTGCCGCTCCCGTCGACCGTGACGCTGATGCGCCCGGCCCGGCGCAGCTGGCCGAGCCCTGAGGCGAGGCGGTGCAAGTAGTCACGCAGATCGATCGAGGCGATATGGGGCGCCTCGTGCAGGTGCTGCTGCACCAGAGCGATGGCGCGCACGCGCTGACCCAACGCATCGAAGCTGCCGCGGCACGGCTCGGGCGCAGCGCGGCCATAGAGGCCGATCAGGCTGACCATCACCTGCAGGTTGTTGCGGACCCGGTGGTAGATCTCGGCGAGGAGCGTCTCCTTCTCGACGAGGGCCGACTCTGCATGGTCCTCGGCGTTCTTGCGATCGGTGATGTCGAAGCAGGAGCCGAGATAGCCGGTGAAGCGCCCGTCTTCCGTGAGCGGCCGCGCCGTATCGAGCAGCCAGCGATAGGCACCGTCGTGACGGCGCAGGCGAAATTCCACACTGAACGGCTCGCGCGCCTTGAACGCCTCGGCGACGACCTTGGCGTGGCGCTCGAAATCGTCCGGGTGGAGGCCACGGCGCCAGCCGTCTCCCAGCTCCTCCTCCAACGGACGGCCGGTGAATTGCAGCCAGCGTTCGTTGTGATGAAGCGCCCGACCCTGGTCGTCCGAGCGCCACATCATCTGCGGCACGAAATCGGCAAAGCGACGGAAATCGTCACCCAACCCCCGTGGCGGGTCGTGATCCGGCGTGTCAGTCGAGGGTCTGTCCGAATCCATGCCTGCCGTTCGATCCGCCACGCTGTCCCGGCCTGCCCTCTTCGATTTTGGACACGCGGCGGTCAACGTGTCGTCCGTAGGGGCGTTCCGGGGAAAAAGGTCAATGTCTTGTACTGTTGTAGACAGACTTGTTCACGCTGCACCGAGACGGCTGACGATCGCTGCGCGCGCGAGACGCCCGATCAGCGGATTTCCTCGTGCCAGGTCCGCCCGTCGCGCTCGATCAGGGCGATGGCCGCCGTCGGCCCCCAGGAGCCGGCGGCGTAGGGGCGCGGCGGCTCGGGGCGGTCGGACCAGGCCTGGAGCAGCTTGTCGGCCCATTCCCAGGCGGCCTCGACCTCGTCGCGACGCATGAACAGGGTGGCGTTGCCACGCACCACGTCCATCAGCAGGCGCTCGTAGGCATCCGGGTAGCGCTGCTTGAAGGTCTCCTCGAAGGAGATGTCGAGATCGGTCGGCCGCAGGCGCATGCCGCCGGGGCCGGGATCCTTGGTCATCACCTCGAGCTTCATGCCCTCCTCCGGCTGGAGGCGGATGACGAGGCGGTTCGGCTCCCGGCCGAAGGCCTCGTCGGGGAAGATCGAGAAGGGCGACGCGCGGAACTGCACCACGATCTCGGAATGCTTGCTCGGCAACCGCTTGCCGGTGCGCAGGTAGAACGGCACCCCGGCCCAGCGGGCCGAACGGACCTCGAGCTTCAGTGCGACGAAGGTTTCGGTGCGGCTCTGCGTCTCGCCGCCGAGATCGGCCTGATAGCTCGGCACGCTCTTTCCGGCGACCGCCCCCGCGGCGTACTGGCCCCGCACCGTGACAGCCTGAACCTCGGCGGGCGTGATCGGTTTGAGGGCGCGCAGCACCTTCAGCTTCTCGTCGCGGACCGAATTCGCATCGAGCGAGAGCGGGCTCTCCATCGCCGTGAGGCAGAGGAGCTGCAGGAGGTGGTTCTGCACCATGTCGCGCAGGGCGCCGGAGGTGTCGTAATAGCCCCCGCGTCCTTCGACGCCGACCGTCTCGCCCACCGTGATCTGGACGTGATCGATCACGTCGGCGTTCCAAAGCCGCTCGAAGATCGTGTTGGCGAAGCGAAGCGCCAGCAGGTTCTGGACCGTCTCCTTGCCGAGATAGTGATCGATGCGGAAGATCTGGCCCTCGGGAAAGACCGCGCCGACGGCGTCGTTGATGGCGCGTGCGGACTTGAGATCCTTCCCGATCGGTTTCTCCAGCACGACGCGGGTGTTCGCGCCGACGAGGCCGCAGCGCTCGATATTCCGGCAGATCGCGCCGTAGAGGTCTGGCGATGTGGCGAGATAGAACGGCCGGACCTGATCGGGCCGCTCGTCGAGCAGGGCCTTCAACTCGTCCCAGCCATCGGTGCCGAGCGCATCGACCGCGACGTAGTAGAGGTGGTCGAGGAAACTCCCGAGCGCGGCCTCGTCGATATGGCTCGGCGGGATGAACTCGCGCAGCGCCTCGCGCGCCCGATCGCGAAACGCCTCCGTCGACAGTTCCGAGCGCGATGCGCCGATGATGCGGCTGCTGCCGGGGATCTGGCCGTCGCGGAAGCGGTAATACAGTGCCGGCAGGAGCTTGCGGCGCGTCAGATCGCCGGTGGCGCCGAACACCACGTAGTCGAAGGAGGCGACGGGGATGATGGTGGCCAAGGGCTCTTTCTCCCGCTTCAATCGAAGTGCCGTCTCGCCCGACGGAGTCGTGTCGGGCGCGATGCGTCGGCGCGTTCATCGGACGACCCGATGCAAGGGCATCGCCAGCCGCCGGCGCCAGGGTCGCCGATGCGGCGCCTACCTCATATGCCGAGCGAAGGCTTCCGCGAAACCCGGGTGCCAGCGCGACAGGGCCGGACGGTTCTCGATGACGTCGCCGGCCGCCCAGGCGATGCGGCGGCGGTCCTGCTCCGGGCTGGTCTCGTTGTCCGGGCACAGGATGTAGAAATCGCCCTGCGCCATGCGCTCGAGCATGAAGGCGACCGTTTCCTCCGGCGTCCAGGCGCCCTCGGGCTTTTCGGCGACGCCGCGCGCCCGGGTCAGGCCGGTATAGACGAAGCCCGGGATCAGCAGATGCGCGCTGACCGGTGCCCCACTCTGCCGCAGTTCGTGCGCGAGCGCCTCGGTGACGACTTTCACGCCCGCCTTCGAGACGTTGTAGGGCGCGTTGCCCGGCGGCGTGGTGATGCCCTGCTTCGAGCCGGTGACGATGATGGCGCCGGGCCGATCGGCCTCGATCATGCCGGGAGCGAAGGCCCGGATGCCGTCGACGACACCGAACAGGTTGGTGTCGATGATCCGCCGCCAGGTGGTGGAATCCGAGAAGAGCCGTCCACCCGCCTCGATGCCGGCATTCAGCATCACCACGGCCGGCGCACCGTCCTGCGCGGCTTCCGCCGCGAGAGCCTGCAGCGCGGATTCGTTACAGACATCGGTAGGACAGGCCCGGACATCGGCGCCGGTTGCGGCGAGCGCGGCGCGGGCACTGTCCAGCAGCTCACCGGGCAGGTCGGCGAGAACGAGGCGCATGCCGTGCGCGGCGAAGGCTTTCGCCGCCGCCAGCCCGATCCCGCTCGCCGCTCCGGTGACGACGGCCGTCTCGCCCGCGCGAAAAGCCGGATGCGTCGTCGGATCCGCCATGGTTCACCCTGTCGCTCGTGTCGTCACGGCCGAAGCTAGGGCGGAGCTTGCGGGTTTTGAGTGGTGAAGCGTCCGGCCGGTGGCGCGGGAGGGTTGCAATCCAAACAGCGCTGACAAAGGCGGCGTGCGTGTCCGCACCACGCCGCGATCACGGCGCCCGCAGTGAAGGGAAAGATAACCATCCCGGTGCATCGTCGGGCCACGACCCGCCTGAGGCCGGACATGTTGCTGCGTCACCACACTCGGACCCGTGCCCTCGGCACGGTGGCTCTCGCGCCGATCACGGCGCTGATGATCTTGGGTGCGGCTCACGCCGAACCGCAAGCGCGGGCCGAGCCCGCTCCAGCGCCCCTGCCGCTCTCCGTCCAGCCCTCCACGCAAGAGCATGCCCCGGCGCCCGCGCCACAGCCGGCCGTCGCGCCACAGGCGGCCCCTGCCCCGAAAAAATCGCGTGAGGCGCCAGCCCTCGTCTACGCCAAGATGTCGGAGGATCCGACCCCGACGCTGACGCCGGCGACCTTCCTCGCCACCATGCGCATGGCCGATCATTACAAGGCCCTGGCCGAGGCAGGCGGCTGGAGCCAGGTTCCGACTGGTCTCAGCCTTAAGCCCGGCGACCGCGATCCGGCCGTCGCGGCCCTGCGCGGCCATCTCGTCATGACCGGCGACCTCGCGGCCAACGCCACGCATTCCGATCTCTATGACGAGACGCTGGTAGCGGCCGTCAAATCCTTCCAGGCGCGGCATGGCCTGCCGGAATCGGGCCTCGTCCAGCGCCTCACAGTCGCGGCCCTGAACGTCCCGGCGAGCGTGCGCCAGCGTCAGCTCGCGGCATCGGCCGAGCGGTTGATGGGCTCGAAGTTCCCGTTCGGCGATCGCTACGTCGTCGTGAACATCCCCTCGGCCACGGTCGAGGCGGTGGAGAACGGAGCGGTCGCTCGCCGCTATGTCGCCGTGGTCGGCAAGCCCGACAAGGCGACGCCCTCGGTCGAGACCCGGGTCACCGATGTCAACCTCAACCCGACCTGGACCCTGCCCGTCTCGGTGATCAAGAACGAGATCATCCCGACGATGCGGAAGAACCCAGGCTATCTCGCCAAGAATCACATCCGCATGCTCGGTCCCGGCGGCGTCGAGGTCGATTCCACGACCTTCGACTGGAGCGGCGAGAAGGCGGTCAACTACACGCTGCGCCAGGATTCCGGCTTCGACAACTCGCTCGGCCAAGTCCGCATCGACATGCCGAACAAGTTCGCCGTCTACATGCACGACACGCCGTCGAAGTCGCTGTTTGCGGGCAACGTCCGCTTCCATTCGCATGGCTGCGTGCGCGTCGGTCAGGTCAAGGAGTTCGCGGCCTGGCTGCTCCAGGGCACAGAGGGGCCGAACGGTGCCGGCTCGGCCTGGGGTCCGATCGAGATCGAGAGCGGCATCGCCACGGGCGAGAAGCGCGACATCAAGCTCGTGAAGCCGGTCCCGGTGACCTTCGTCTATCTGACCGGGTACGCCACGCCCGACGGCCGCGCCCATTTCCGCGACGACATATACGGCCTCGACACGCCGGGTACACCGGCGCCATCGGCGGCGACCGACGTCGTGACCACCGGTTCGATCACGCCGCGCGCGGTCATCAAGCCGGCGCGGGCCGGCCAACCCGTGCCGAGCACCGCCGATCTCACACCGGCAGCCCAGCCGATCGCGCGGTCGAGGCCTGCTGCGGCGCCTGCTCCGAAACCCGAGGCCGTCCGCCAGGCCCCCATCGCGCGTCCGACCCCTCGGTCGGCGCCGCGCGAGCCGGACCTCTTGCCCCCCGGCCTCGTTGGCCCGCGCGGCTGAGGCGACCGGGCCGCGAGCCCCTCTCGGCAATTCCTAAGGACGGCGTCGAGCCAAATTCCGACGGCCACGCTTGCGTTTGGTGCTGCGAGCTTCCACCTGTTTGGCCGTTGTCTGCGGCCCACGGTCGCTTCCTCACGTCGATGCGAGAGCCGGCCCGCAGAGTTGGCCCGCATCGACGATGCCCAAGGACGAATCCCTGTTCATGCCGATGCTTTCCCGCTTCCTGCGCCCGAGCGCGCTCGTGTTCGCGCTCTCGCTTCCCGCCGCCGCTCTGGCCCAGGAGCCGGCCGCCGCCCCGGGGACGCCCGCCGCTCCCACCGCGAAGCCGTCGCCCGACACCGTGGTTGCAAAAGTGAACGGCGCGCCGATCACGCAGGGCGATCTCAACATCGCGGGTGAAGATCCGGCGCTTTCGCTGCCGGGCGTCGACGAGAGCGGTAAGAAGGGCCTACTGGTCGACTACATGATCGACCTTCGCGTGGGCGCACAGGCGGCCGACGCCGCCAAGGTCGGCGACAGCCCCGAGTTCAAGCGCAAGCTCGCCTATTTTCGCGATAAGCTGCTGCTCGACGATTACCTGGAGCAGGAGGCGAAGAAGGCAGCGACTCCCGAGGCGGCCAAGGCGCTCTACGACCAGACCGTGAAGTCGATGAAGCCGGAGGAGGAAGTCCACGCCCGGCACATCCTGGTCGACAACGAGGCCGATGCTAAGAAGATCGCCGCACGCGTGAAGGGCGGCGAGGACTTCTCGAAGATCGCCGGGGAGCTCTCCAAGGACCCGGGCTCGAAGACCGAAGGCGGCGATCTCGGCTGGTTCACCAAGGAGCGCATGGTCGCTCCCTTCGCCGAGGCCGCCTTCAAGATGAGCCCCGGCGAGGTCTCCGACCCGGTGAAGACGCAGTTCGGCTGGCACGTCATCAAGGTCGAGGAGAAGCGCACCAAGCCGATCCCGAGCTTCGACGAGATGAAGGAGCAGGTTGACCAGTACCTGACCCGCAAGGCCCAGCAGGACGTCATCATGAAGCTGCGCGAGGCCGCCAAGGTCGAGCGCACGGACGCCGCGCCGACCGCGCCGGCCCCTGCTACGTCCCAGCCGGCCACACCGCCAGCGGATACGAAGAAGCCCTGAGGCCATCACGACGCGTCATTGCGAGGCGAAGCCGAAGCAATCCAGGGCCGACGCGCCGATGGTGCGGCTGCCGCCGTGGATTGCTTCGCTGCACTCGCAATGACGTTAGAGGCGATCGAACCGACAGCGGCCTAGCCGCAGGCGATCTGGTCGCAGCGGCGCATGGAGGCGATCATGCGGGCAAGCGCCTTCGGGCCGGGATGCCCGAGGATACCGATATTGCCGAGCACGTAGGAGGGCGTCGCGGTCAGGCCGAGATTGGCCGCGAGACGCATCTGCGCGCTGAGCGCCTCGCGAATCTCGTCGCTGTTGCCGATCTCTTCCAACTCCGCGCGGGGCACGCCGATCTTGGCAGCGATGGTGAGCGCCTTGATCCCGTCGATCTGACCGGGCGTGCCGAGGAGTTGGCCGTAGAGCTTGAATGCCGCAGCCGAGCCAAGCTTGCGCTGGACTGCCAGCGCCACCTTGGCCGCCTGGGCCGACATCGGCGAGAGGATCGGATTGTTCACGAGGCCGATCCGGAGCGCAGGGTCGCTCGCCGCGAGCGCCTGGATGTCCGCAGCCGCCTTCCGGCAATAGGGGCAGTTGTAGTCGAAATACTCGTAGAGCACGACTTCGGCGTCGCGCGGGCCGATATAGGTCACGCCCTTCAGCTCGGCGGCCTGCCCCGTGAGTTCGCCCGGCAGGCGCATGTTGGCGATCGGGCGTCCCTCGTCGTTGTCGACCTTGAAGGTCTGCCCGTAGCCCTGTGCGAGGGCCGGCCCGGCGAGGGCGATGCCGGCGGTGGCTGCGAGGAAGCGGCGGCGATCGAAGGTCATGGAAGGCCCGTAGGTCGAGACGATGGCTGAAGTTCGGTCGCCGAACGGCTCAGGTTACGCTCGGGACCTGCCGGCCCTGGCGCCACCAGATCCAGGCGCAGAGCAGGGCCACCGGAATGCCGATCAGCGAGGTGCCGACGAAGAATCCGGCAAAGCCGAGCGCCTTCACCGCGACGCCCGAGGTCATCGCCAGCAGATTGCCCGGCAGCGCCACGAGGGAGGTCATCAGCGCGAACTGGCTCGCCGCATGCGCGTCCGAGGTCAGCGTCGACATGTAGGTGATCAGCACGATCGAGGCGAAGGCATAGGCGAAGGACTCGATCCCGACCGCGGCCACGAAGGTCCAGTAGGCGCCGTCGTTGTGGTCGCCGTAAAGCGCGAGATAGGCGAGCGCGAGATGAGCCGCCGAGCCGAACACGGTGCCGAACAGAAGCGTCGGCATCAGCCCGATCCGCGGGATCATCCAGCCACCGAGGAAGGTCGCGCCGAGCGCCAGCCAGAAGCCGTAGACCTTCACCACCGTGGCGATGTCGACGTCCGAATAATGCAGCGTCACGAAGAGCGGGTTCGCCATCGCGGTGGACACGTAGCCCGACATGCGAAAACCCGCGATCATGAGAAGGATCGGGATGCCGAGCGGCCCGAGCCGGTCGAGCAGGTCCTTGATCGGGGCCCAGATCGTCGCGCCGAACTTCAGCGGTTCTCGCAGGGGCTCCTTGTCGGATTTCGGCTGGGGCGCCATCCAGGCCGCCATCATGCTCGGCAGCATCATCCCGGCCATGACGAGATAGGCGACCTTCCAGCCATGCTCGCCGGCGACGATCAGCGCCCCGGCTCCGGCAACGAGGGTGCCTACGCGCCAGCCGATCTCGGCCCAGGACGACATCAGCGGCAGCTCGGCCTTCGAGACCACGGCGATGCGCCAACCGTCGACGGTAATGTCCTGCGTCGCACCGGCGACGCCGAGCGCCAGCGAGAACGCGATGGTCCAGCCGAGCCAGTTCGCCGGATCACCGAAGGCGATGCCCACGAGCCCCGCCGCGACGCCGAGCTGCGCCAGCAGGATCCACCCGCGACGTCGCCCGAGCCAGGCGCCGATGAACGGAGGATCGTAGCGGTCGAGGAACGGCGCCCAAAGGAATTTGAGCTTGTAGGGAAAGGTCAGCCCGAACAGCCAGCCGATGGTCTCGATCGGCACGCCTGACCGTGTCAGCCAGACGGATTGCGTGGCGTAGATCAGCGGGAAGGCCATCCCCGAGCCGATCCCGAGAAACAGCCCGGCGGCGATTCGGCGATCGGTGAGCAGCGGCGTCAGGAAGGACGCGCGGCTTCGTCCGGCTTCGGCGGCGGGAGCCTGCATGCGGTTCGGGCCTCGCTGACTTTGGCGAGGCCCTGCATCAGGGTTTCGGCGGTGCGGTCAAGCCCTGCTTATCCGCTCAGACTCGTTCGACCGCCGTGGCCGCCGCATCGATCGCTGCCGCCACGGCATTGATCTGCTCTTCGTCCAGCGCGCCGCGCGACAGGCGCATGCGCAGCGCCATCCTCAGGTTCTCCATCGCGCGCACCACCTGTGGCGCGGAGCCCCCGCCATGGCGACGGCCGGTCTCGTCCATGCGGGCGAGGAGCGCGTCGAGGGTCGGACGGTGGGCATCGAGAAACGCCCGTCCCTCCTCCGTGATCGTGTGCAGCTTCTTGGCACCCTCGCCGTCGCTGACCGTCACGTGGCCGAGATCCTGCAGCATGGTGAGCGTCGGGTAGATCGTGCCGGGGCTCGGGCTGTAGGCGCCGCCGACGCGCTCCTCGATCGCCTTGATGATCTCGTAGCCGTAGCGTGGCTGCTCGCCGATGAGGTGGAGCACGACGAGGCGCAGGTCGCCATGACCGAAGAAGCGGCCGGGGCCGCCATGGCGCCCGAAGCCGCGATGCGGCCCCCGGCCGAGTGGGCCGAAGCCGTGATCATCCCCGCGCTCGTGGCGGGCGAAGAGCCATTCCTGGCGAGCATCGCGACAACGGTGGTGAAAGCGTCCGAACATGTGTGATTCCGATTGTGTTTCGATATGTCGATAATCTAGATATATCGAAACACAATCGAATTGCAAGAGGGTCGTCGCGCTGCCAGCAAAAAGCCCGGCCCGCATCGCGGACCGGGCTCGTCAGCCGTCGTCTTGAGGATTCGTGCCGTCAGGCCGCCTCGGCCTCCGAGGCCCGCTCCTTGGCGAGCTTCGTCACGCCGACTTGGTCGACCTTGCCGGTGCCGAGCATCGGCAGTTTGTCGAGCACGACCACCTCCGCCGGCACGGCGATGTCCGGCGCGCCCTTCGACTTGGCGAAGGCCTGGTAGGCGGGGCGCGTGGCGCCCTTGGCCTCGGTGAACAGGATCAGCCGCTCACCCTTGCGGGCGTCGGGCACGGCGGCCACCGCGCTCGGAGCATCCGGCCAGAGTTCGGCGGCGAGCGACTCGACGGTGGCGAGGGAGACCATCTCGCCGGCGATCTTGGCGAAGCGCTTGGCGCGGCCCTTGATCGCGACGAAGCCCTCGGAGTCGATCGCGACGATATCGCCGGTATCGTGCCAACCACCGGGCGGCGGTTCGAGCGCGCCGGGATTCTCGGCGCGGTAGTAGCCGAGCATGATGTTCGGCCCCTTCACGAAGAGCCGGCCGCCCTCGTCGATGCCGGGCACGGCCTCCAGGCGGTACTCCATGCCGGGCAGGATGCGGCCGACCGTGCCGAAGCGGTTGAACATCGGCGTGTTGAGCGCGACGACCGGGCCGCATTCGGAGACGCCGTAGCCTTCGAGGATCCGCAGGCCGAACTTTTCAGCCCAGGTCTTGCGGGTGGATTCCTTCACCTTCTCGGCCCCCGCCACGACGTAGCGCAGCGAGCGCAGGTCGTAGGGGTGCGCCGCCTTGGCGTAGCCGGTGAGGAAGGTGTCGGTCCCAAACAGCACCGTCGAGTTGGTGCCGTAGATCAGCTCCGGCACGATCCGGTAATGCAGCGGCGACGGGTAGAGATAGACCGGCACGCCGGACACCAGCGGCAGCACGAGGCCCGCCGTCAGGCCGAAGGCGTGGAACACCGGCAGGGCGTTGAACACCTTGTCCTGGCGCCCGAAATCGATGCGCGCGGCTGCCTGGGCGGTGTTCGCCAGCATGTTGCGGTGGGCGAGCACCACGCCCTTCGGCGTGCCCTCGGAGCCGGAGGTGAACAGCACGGCGACCGGGTCGTCGCCCTTGCGCTTCACGAGAGGCTTGCGGGGGGCGAGCAGACCCTTGAATTTGTCGCCCGTGGTCACGGTTGCGCGCACGTCCTCCAGGTAGACCAGCTTCACCTTGCCTTCGAGACCCTCGATGAGGCCGCCGAGGCGCCCCTTCTCGATGAAGGCGCGCGAGGTGACGATGGTCGTCACTTCGGCCGCCTTGCAGGCCGAGAGAACGTTGGCGGCACCCGCCGAGAAGTTGATCATCGCCGGCACGCGGCCCGCGCTCGCCAGGGCGAAGAAGGTCACCGCGGCGCCGTTGGCGTTGGGCAGCATCAGCCCGATGGTCCTGCCCTCGGCGGCCAGCGGCATGAGCTTGCGGCCGAGGATGTTGGCGCCCATCACGAGGCGCGAGTAGGTCATGGAGCCCGTGACCGGGTCTTCGAGGGCGACGCGTCCCCAGCCGTGGCGATCCCCCGCCTCGATCAGCGCGGACATCACGCTGCGGTCGATGTCGGTGGTGTCGAAGACCAGATCCGACATGATGTCGTAGAGGGCGGCGCCGGCCGCGCGACGACGGTTCTTGCCCTTCAGCTCCGGATCGACTTCGAGCTTGACCGGCTCCATGATCGTCACGGTGACCTTGGGCCACCAGCGGCGGCGAACCTGACTGCGCGAGAGCCGCGAGAAGGCAGTCTGTTCGAGCCCGTCGATCTTCACCGGCACGACCATCGCACCGGACTTGTCGGCGATGAGGCCCGCACCGTCATAGACCTTCATCAGGCTGCCGGTGACGGTGAGGCGCCCCTCGGGGAAGATGATCAGCGTCTCGCCGTTCTTTACCGCGTTGATGAGCGAGCGGGTGGCGAGCGGCCGCGTCGGGTCGAGCGGCATCGCCTTGGTGATCTTGAGGAAGGGCTTCACCCACCAGCGCTGGGCGATGCCGTGGTCGATGGCGAAGACCGGCTCGGTATCAAGGAGCGACAGGGCGAGGGGCGCATCGAGGAAGGAGACGTGGTTGAGCGCGATGATGGCGTTCGGGCCGGCCTTCTCGACGTTCTCCAGGCCCTTCACCTCAAGGCGGTAGAAGGCGCGGAACAGGATCGAGAGGAAATCGCGAAAGGGGCTCGTCGGCATGATCTTGAAGACGATCACGCCCACGACGAGGTTGAGCACCGCCACCAGGGCAAGGAGTTGGGCCATCGATAGACCGGCGGCCTGCAGACCAGCGAGTGCCAGGGTGCCGCCCACCATGAAGGCTGCGGTTAGGACGTTGACGGCGCCGATGACGCGGGCCCGCTTCTCCTTCGGCGTCCAGGCCTGCACGGCGGCAAAGGACGGCACGATGTAGAGGCCGCCCGCGATGGCGAGGCCCGCGAAGTCGATGAGCAGGCGGATGCCCGTGCCGCTACCGATAAAGGCCAGAGCGGTCATCGGTTCGCCAACGGCCGGCATGGCATGCGCGACGGTCCAGGCGAGGTCGAGGCCGAACAGGCCCATCAGGATCGCGCCGACCGGGGTCGGCAGCAGGACGATGCGTCCGCTGGCGAGCCAGGAGGCGAGCGCCGAGCCAATCGCGATGCCGATCGAGAACACGGCGAGCAGGGTCGTGGCGACGATCTCGGTGCCGTTCAGGGTCTGGCGCACCAGCACCGGCAGCAGCGAGAGCACCACCACGCCGACGAGCCAGAACCAGCTCACGATCACCGAGCCGCGCCACAGCCGCGTATCGGCCCAGAGGTCGCGCAGCAGCTCGACAGTCGAGCGGGCGACGTTCGCGTCGACCTTGAGGGTCGGGTCGCCCTCGCCGGTGCGCGGGATCTGGCGAGCGGCGAGCCAGCACAGCACCGCGAACAGCATCAGGCCGGCGCCGAGGCCGAGCGCATGGCCGCCCATCGCCATGGCGAGGCCGGCGGTGATGGTGCCGAGCAGGATCGCGAGGAAGGTCGCGGCCTCGACCAGTGCGTTGCCGGCGGTGAGCTCCTCGCGCTTCAGGTGGTCCGGCAGGATGCCGTACTTGATCGGCCCGAACAGTGCGGCGATGACGCCGAAGGCGCCGAGTGCCGCGAAGAGCAGCGGCACCGATTGCAGCCAGAAGCCGAGCACCGAGAGCAGGGCGGCGAAGATCTCCGCGAACTTCAGACGCTTGGCCAAAATCGCCTTGTCGTGGCGGTCGGCGAGCTGGCCTCCCAGGCCCGAGAGGAGGAAGAACGGGCCGATGAACACGGCGCTCGCAAGCGTGACGAGCACACCGCCATGACCGGCATCCGCGCCGGTTTCGCCGACCTTGAACAGAATCAGCAGGGCCAGCGCGTTTTTCAGAAAGTTATCGTTGAAGGCCGAAAAGAACTGGCACCAGAACAACGGCGCGAAGCGCCGTGTCGTCATCAGGGAAGTGAACATGGACCTCTCTCCCGGCTGGCCCATGACTGCCCGGCGATAGCTTGGGCGTCAAATCCAGCCTGTCCGACCTCCCGGCGACCCGAGCCATCGGATAGTTTGCACGATGTTCAAAATATCTAACCTGCGTCGTGGCGCAACATTGATTTTGCACGACGTGCAATCTAGACGGCTCGTTGCGTGCGAAGATGCACGTGGAGCCGGCGCCGCGCGACACTAGCCGGGACATCCTAAGGTTCTGTTGTACCGTGAGATTCGACGACGGAGACGCCTGAGTGACGAGAGGCAAGCGAGCCGCCGGGCCACGAGGCGAGCACGACCGCGAGGGATTTACCGAGATGGTCGCCCAGGCCGCCGAGAGCCTCGTGCGCAACGAGGGCTTTCGCGGGCTCGGGATGCGACGGCTGGCCGCCGCGATCGGCTATGCGCCGAACTCGATCTACAATGCGGTAGGCGACCTCGATCAGGTCATCCTGCGGGTGAATGCCCGCACCTTCCGCCGCCTGCACACCACGCTGCAGAGCGCGATCGACCCGAATAGGCCTGCGCGCGACAACGCCCTGGCGCTCGCCGACGCCTATCTCGTCTTCGTCGCCGCCGACCCCCGGGTCTGGAGCCTGGTCTTCGAGCATGTCGCCGCGCCGGATGTGCCGTTTCCCGACTGGTATGCCGAGGCGCTGGCCGAGGCGGTCGGCCTCGTGGACCAAGTTCTGACGCCGATGCTGCCGGATCCGACGGAACGCCGGCAGGCCGTCGCAACCCTCTGGGCCGGTCTTCACGGCCTCGCCTCGCTGTCGACCTCGAACAAGCTCGCCGTGTTGGTGCCCGACTCGCCGCGGGTGCTGGCGAGGATGCTGGTCGGACGCTTCCTGGGCGAGGGCCCGCAAGCGCCCTGATCGCCGAAGCACGACCAAATTAAACAGGTAAACTTGCAAGTTAACCTGTCGAGTTTTACGGTGGGGCATGGCCGATGCCCTTGATCACGCCGCCGCGCTGGCGAGCGATGTCGAAGACCTCCTCCAGGCGACGGGGCTGCTGCTCCGCCGGCTTCGGTCGGAATCGAACCCCGGCGAGCTGACCTGGTCGCAATTCGCGGCGCTCGCCCGGCTCGGCAAGCTCGGCCCCGCGACGACAGCCGATCTCGCCCGCGCCGAGACAGTGAAACCGCAATCCATGGGGGCGACCCTCGCCGCCCTGGAGCAAGCGGGCTTCATCGAGCGAAGGCCGCATCCGAGCGACGGCCGTCAGGTGCTCTTCGCCCTCACCGAGGGCGGCGACGCAGCCTGGCAGGAAGGCCGCCGCCTGCGTCGCGCCTGGCTCGGCCAAGCCTTGAACCAGCTCAATCCCGCCGAGCGAGAAGCCGTGACGGGCGCCGCTGCCGTCATTCGCCGCCTCGCCACCTCCTGACCCCGAATCCTCACACCTCGCGGAGATTGCATGGCCCTCACCGCCCTCGACCCCAAAACCGCGCTTCTCGTCATCGACCTCCAGAAGGGCATCGTCGGCATGCTGTCGGCGGAGCAATCTGCAGGAGGGGTCGCCAACGCGGCCCGGCTCACGAAAGCCTTCCGTCGCCAAGGCCTGCCGGTGGTTCTGGTCAACGTCGCCGGCGGCTCGCCTGGCCGGGTCGAGCAGCGTCGCAACCTCGGCGACCTGCCGCCCGACTGGACGGAGATCATCCCTGAGCTCGACCGGCAGCCCGGCGATCATCTCGTCACCAAGCGCAGTTGGGGTGCGTTCACGGACACGGATCTCGATGCGCATCTGCGCGGGCGCGGCGTGACTCAGGTCGTGCTCGCCGGCATTGCCACCAGCGTCGGCGTCGAATCGACGGCGCGGTTCGCGCACGAGCTCGGCTACAACGTCACCCTTGCGCACGACGCGATGGCCGATCGCAGCCCCGAGGCCCACCAATACAGTCTGACCCAGATCTTTCCGCGCATCGGCGAGACCGGCACCAGCGCGGAGATCGTAGCCATGCTCGATCGGGGCGAGGCCTGAATGGGCGCGCTCGCTCTCCTCGCCCACGGTCTCGGCGGCGTGGTGCTCGCCAATGCCGTGCCTCACTTGGTCTGTGGCCTGCAGGGACGGCCGTTCCAGAGCCCCTTCGCCAAGCCGCCCGGCGTCGGATTGTCGAGCTCGACGGTGAACGTCGCCTGGGGCTTCGCCAACCTCGTGATCGCTTACCTGCTGGTGTTTGGGGTCGGCACGTTCGACCTGACCTCCAGCGGCGACGCCCTCGCCTTCGGCGTGGGCTTTCTCCTCTCCGGCCTCGGGCTGGCGCGGATGTTCGGGCGCCTGCATGGTGGCAACCACCCGGGGAGGCCGTGAACGCCGTCGCCCCGGTGCCTGCGACGGGCACCTTCCGCTCGCTGCGGATCCACAATTTCCGGCTCTGGGCCACCGGCGCCCTCGTCTCGAACATCGGGACGGGGATGCAGCGCACCGCCCAGGACTGGCTCGTCCTGACCCAGCTCACCGATCACAACGCGACGGCCGTCGGCATCGTCACCGGCCTGCAATTCGCCCCACAGGTACTGCTCCTGCCCTGGACCGGTGCCGCGGCCGACCAACTCGACCGGCGCAAGCTGCTGCTCGCCACGCAGGCGATGCTCGCTCTCCTGGCCCTCGTGCTCGGTCTGCTCACCGTGACGGGTGTCGTGCAGACGTGGCACGTCTGCCTGCTCGCGCTGCTCCTCGGCTGTACCTCGGCCTTCGATATCCCTGCCCGGCAGACCTTCGTCGCCGAGCTCGTCGGCGAGACCGATCTGGCGAATGCCGTCGCGCTCAATTCGGCGATGTTCCATGGCGCGCAACTCGTCGGCCCTGCCGCCGCCGGGCTGCTCGTCGGCGTGATCGGCACGGGCGCCGTCTTCCTGATCAATGCGGCGAGCTACGTCGCCCCGATCATCGCGCTGGCGCGGCTCCGGCGCGGCACGCTCCACCACAGCGAAAGGGCGGCGCGTCGGCGCGGCAGCATGCGGGAAGGGCTGCGCTACGTCGCCGGCCGGCCGGATCTGCTGGCCGTACTCGGCATGCTCTTCCTGATCGGCACCTTCGGCCTCAACTTCCCGATCTTCATCTCGACCATGTCGGTGAAGATGTTTCACGCCGATGCGAGCGCCTTCGGCCTGCTGGCCTCGAGCATGGCGGCCGGCTCGGTCGTCGGCTCCCTGCTCGCCGCGCGGCGCGAACGTCCCCGCATGGACTTCCTTGTCAGCGGCGCAGCTCTTTTCGGAGTTGGGCTCGGATTGGCTGCGCTGACCCCGAACTACGTGCTGTTCGGCATCGCCCTGGTCCTGGTCGGATTGGCTTTCCAGACCTTCATCACCTCTGCCAACGGCGCGATCCAGCTCGGCACTGAGCCTGCCATGCGTGGCCGGGTCATGGCGATCCTGATCGCGATCACGCTGGGCGGCACGCCAATTGGCGCGCCCCTGGTCGGCTGGGTGGCGGATCATCTCGGGCCGCGCTGGGCACTCGCCGTCGGCGCAGCGGCCGGTCTGCTGGCAGCCCTCGTCGGCCTCCGGCAGATGTCGTCGCGCCGGCCCGAACGGTCCAGCGCCGCAAGCTAGCGCTCAGACGGCCTCGGCCGCCTGGGCCTGACGGTAGTCGTTGCCGTGCGCGCAATAGCCTTCGACGATCCGCGCCATCATCGTGCGCTTGGCCGCGTCGAGCGGCGCCAGGATGCGCGCGGGGCGGCCGCCCCAGAGGTGGCCCGAGTCGAGGAGCTGGCCCGGATCGGTGGTGGCGCCGCCGGCCAGCATCACGTCGTCGGCGATCACGGTGCCGGGCGCGATCGTGGCACCGATGCCGATCAGGCTGCGGGCGCCGATCCGGCAATCGGCCATGCGCACGTTGTGGGCGATGGTGGTGTCGCGCCCGATGACCACACCCTCGCCGCGCGTGCGGATCACGCTGTTGTCCTGGATGTTGGTGTCGGCGCCGACCACGATCGGGCCGACCTCGGCGCTGAGCGCGCAGGAGAACAGCACACTCGATCCGGCCCCGAGCATGATCCGACCCGAGAGCCGCGCAGTCCGCGCGACGAAAACCGTTGGGTCGGTTTCGAGTGCATCGCCCTGCGAAGGCGCCGGAGCGGCGGCAGCGGCTTCGCGCAGACGCTCCGCGCGCTCCGCGAGATCTTCATGACCGATGGGGCGCTGAGCCTTGGCCGGGCTGCCGGCATAGACTTGTCCCGCCTCCAGCGTAGAACGCGGAAACACGGTGGACCCCGCCTCGATCAGCACGCCGTCGCCCACCACCGAGCCGTCGAGCACGATGACGTCGTCCTCGATCACCACGTCCGAGCCCACCTTGCAGGCATGGACCACGGCGTTGCGACCGACCGTGACACGGTCGCCGATGACGGTGGGGTGCGTGTCGGTCGCGATGTGGACCGTCGAGCGGTTGCCGAGCCAGAAGCGGTCGCCGATGGTGACGGTCTGGCCGTCGGCCCGGATCACGCTGTCGTCGCCGAGCCAGGCCTGCGCACCGATCGTCGCCACGCCGATCGCCGTGCTGCCCGTGCCGCACCAGACCGGCCGCGTGGAAAAGACCGGCAGCACGCCGTCATAGGGAAGAATCAGGTCAGGGGTCACGCGAGCGTCCTCGACGGAAGCAGACGCGCGATGGCGCCCAAGGCCGAGCAGGGACATATAGGCGCATACGCGGCAGGGTAAGCCGTGCCTTTCGTTTCCGAGGAGCGCATGAGCCGCGTCAGCATCCAACGCGAGCCGTTCGACGTCGCCGCAGAACTCGCGGCGGTCGAGGCAGGGCTGCAGGGCCGCGCCGGAGCGGTCGTCAGCTTCACCGGCCTATGCCGCGACGAGGACGGCCGGCTCGAGGCGCTGGAACTCGAGCACTATCCCGGCATGGCCGAGGCCGAGATCGGCCGGGTCGTCGGGGAGGCCGAGGAGCGCTGGCCGATCCAGGCGTCCCGCGTGGTCCACCGTCACGGGCTAATCCGGCCGGGCGAGGGCATCGTTCTGGTCGTCACGGCCTCGGCCCACCGCAAGGCCGCCTTCGAGGCGGCGAGTTTCCTGATGGATTACCTGAAGGCGCGCGCGCCGTTCTGGAAGCGCGAGCATCTCGCCGATGGCAGCACGGGCGGCTGGGTCGAGGCGACGGCAGCAGATGAGAAGGCCGTGCAAGGCTGGGCGTAGCGCCCGGCCGGCTACGATGGACGCCGCCTGATTTTCCGTCCATGCCGCAGGCGCCGGTGGCCCCGGCCGGAGGATGCGCATGGCGAACCTGGACAACGAGACGGCCGCCGGCGAGAAAACCGTCGTACCGAGCGGCACGCGCTCGCTCGTCAGCGCCGGTCTGGCCGTGGTGGCCGTCATCGTGGTGCTGGCGCTCGCCTGGACGGCCTCCGCGACGCTCCTTCTAATCTTCGCCGGGATCCTGCTCGGCGTCTTCCTCGACGGACTCACACGCGGCCTCGGCCATGTGCTGCCGCTTCCGCGGGCCCTCCGGTTGACGGTCGTCAGCATCGCCGTCGCCGGCTTTCTTCTCGGGATGAGCGCCTTCGGCGGCGCCACCGTTGCCCAGCAGGCGCGTGATCTCGGCCAGACCATCCAGAGCCAGTCCGGCACAGTCCGCGACTGGCTGAAGGACCGCGGCGTCGACATCGGCAAGCTCGAAGCTCTGCAGGGCACCGGCGAGGCCGGGAAGACGAAGGCAGCCGGCGACGAGGAGCAGAAGGGTGGCCTCGGCAGCATCGCCTCCGGGGTGCTCAAGAGCCCCGGCTCGCTGCTTTCAAGTGCCGGCAACGTGCTCGGTCCGGCAGCGGCCGTGCTGCTCGAACTGTTCAACGCCCTCGGCAACGTCCTGGTGATCGTCTTCCTCGGCCTCTCGGTGGCGGCCGATCCGGGCACCTATCGCAACGGCCTCGTCCGTTTTCTTCCACCTCGGCACCGCGAGCGTGGCGGCGAGGTTCTCGACGGCATGGGCGAGACCCTGCGGCACTGGCTGTTCGGCCAGCTCATCACGATGGCGGTGATCTTCCTCTGCACCTGGGCGGGCCTCGCCTTCCTCGGCATCGGCGGCTCGCTGATCCTCGGCCTTCAGGCGGGGCTCCTCGCCTTCATCCCGACGGTCGGTCCGCTCGTGGCGGGCGTGATCATCCTGCTCGCGAGCCTGGCCTCCGGCTTCAACGCGCTGCTCGGCGCGCTCGGCGTCTATCTCGTGGTGCAGACGCTGGAGAGCTACGGGCTCACGCCCTTCATCCAGAAGCGCGCGCTCGACATCCCGCCGGCCACGATCTTCGCCGGGCAGCTCCTGCTCGGCGTCCTGTTCGGGCTCTGGGGCATCGCGCTGGCGCTGCCCCTGATGGCGGTGATCAAGGTGCTGCTGGAGCAGCTCTACATCGAGGAGACGCTCGGTGAGCAACCGGAGATGTGAAGCCAGAGGCTTCCGTCATCGCGAGCGAAGCGATCCAGGGCCAACTCACCGACGTCGCGGGTGTTGCCTTGGATTGCTTCGGCCTCGCCTCGCAATGACGGTGAGGCTCAAACGGCCTGCGGCAGCGGCACCACGTTGTGGAGCGTCTTGTCGGTGTTATCGAAGAAGCGGCGGACGTTGCGGGCGGCCTGGCGGATGCGCTGCTCGTTCTCGACCAGCGCGATGCGAACGAAGTCGTCGCCATGCTCGCCGAAGCCGATGCCCGGCGCGACCGCGACATCGGACTTCTCCAGGAGCAGCTTCGAGAATTCGAGGCTGCCCATGGCCTTGTACTTCTCCGGGATCGGCACCCAGGCGAACATCGAGGCCTGCGGCGGAGGAATGACCCAGCCGGCCTTGCCGAACGACTCGACCATCACGTCGCGGCGCTTCTTGTAGATGGCGCGCATCTCCTTGATGCAGTCGTCCGGCCCATTGATCGCGGCGGTGGCGGCGACCTGGATCGGCGTGAAGGCACCGTAGTCGAGGTAGGACTTCACCCGTGTCAGCGCCGCGAGCAGGCGCTCGTTGCCCACGGCGAAGCCCATGCGCCAGCCGGCCATCGAATAGGTCTTGGACAGCGAGGTGAACTCCACCGTCACGTCGATGGCGCCGGGCACCTGCAGGACCGAGGGCGGCGGGTTGTTGTCGTCGAAATAGACCTCGGCATAGGCGAGGTCGGAGAGCAGGATGATCTCGTGCTTCTTCGCGAAGGCGACGAGGTCCGTGTAGAAATCGAGGCTCGCGACGTACGACGTCGGGTTCGACGGGTAGCAGACCACGAGCGCGACCGGCTTCGGGATCGAGTGCAGCATCGCGCGTTCCAGGATCGGGAACATCGCGGGCGTCGGCTCGGCCGGCACGGAGCGCACGACGCCACCGGCCATCAGGAAGCCGAAGGCGTGGATCGGGTAGCTCGGGTTCGGCACGATCACCACGTCGCCGGGCGCCGTGATGGCCTGCGCCATGTTGGCGAAGCCCTCTTTCGAGCCGAGCGTCGCCACGACCTGCGTGTCGGGGTTCAGGCTCACGCCGAAGCGGCGCTGATAGTAGCCGGCCTGGGCGCGGCGCAGGCCGGCAATGCCCTTGGAGGCCGAGTAACGGTCGGTGCGCGGACGGCCCGCCGTCTCGACGAGCTTCGCGATCACGTGCTTGGGGGCATCGAGGTCCGGATTGCCCATGCCGAGATCGATAATGTCGGCGCCACGGGCTCGGGCGGCGGCCTTGATCCGGTTGACCTGCTCGAAGACGTAGGGCGGGAGGCGCTTGATGCGGTGAAAATCGGTCATGGCGTTCTTGGCGTCCGGATCACGCGAGCCTCGATTGCGAGGCCCGTTCATCGCGCACGGCGATGAATCGTCTCTCCTATCACCGTCCGGCGTGAACGCCGACCCCCAAGGCGACTGCCTCAGCCTTCGAATCCGGGCCTGTGTCGCCGGCGCAGCGCGGCTATTCGGCCGGCGCCTCGGCCGGCTTGAGACCCTTGGCGATACCCTTGCCCGCGCCTTCGGCGGTCTTACCGCGCGCCTCGTTGCGGGTACGCGCCGCCTCGAGATCCGCCTCCAGCGATTTCTGGGCCGTCGCGTTGCGGGCGCGGATGGGACGCTTGGGTTCGTCTTTGCCCACGGGCATGTAGCTGCTGCCCGAGCGGCGCGACGACTCGATGAACTCGGGCGTCTCCACCGCTTTCGGACCGTAGCCGGCGCCGACCATGGCAGCCTTCATGGGATTGACGTCGCTGGAGCAGCCGGTCGCGATCGAGGCGGCGAGTAGCGCGACGGCGAGTCCCGGGAGTCTGGACGAAAGCATGGGATGCGCGATCTGGACAATGTCAGGCGGACTGGCGACATGTTCGGGTGAAGCGCTAATTTGTCCGAAACGAGGCCCACCGTCGCGCGGTTGACGTGAAGAGACGGGAGAGAGCCGGTAAGGGAGGATCAAACGCGTGACGGACGTTCCGAAGCCGGCCGGGCCGGATCTGGAAGCAATCTCACGCAACGCCGCGGCTTTGGCCGAGGGGTTCGGGCGCATGTCCGCGAGCTATCTCGCCCCGCTCGAAGGCAAGCCCAATGGGCGCGGGTCCGGCGGCCAGTCCGACGAGATGGGCGAGATGACCCGCACCCTCACCAGGGTCGCCGAGACCTGGATGAGCGACCCGCAGCGGGCGATGCAGGCGCAGGCCCAACTCGGCCAGGCCTTCATGTCGCTCTGGTCCTCGACTTTGACCCGGATGCAGGGCAACGCGGCCGAGCCGGCCATTCCCACCGATCCGCGGGACAAGCGCTTCACCGACCCGGAATGGTCGTCGAACCCGGTCTTCGACTTCATCAAGCAGAGCTACCTGATCACGTCGCGCTGGGCCGAGGGGCTCGTCGAGAATGCCGAGGGCATCGACGCCCATACCCGGCACAAGGCCGAGTTCTACCTGCGCCAGCTGCTCGCCGCCTACTCGCCCTCGAACTTCGTGATGACCAACCCGGAGCTGCTGCGGCACACCCTTGCCGAGAACGGCGAGAACCTCGTGCGCGGCCTCAAGATGCTGGAGGAGGATATCCAGGCTGGCGGCGGCGAGCTACGCGTGCGCCAGACCGACACCACCGCCTTCACCTTCGGCGTCGACGTCGCGGTGACGCCGGGCGAGGTGGTCTACCGCAACGAGCTGATGGAGTTGATCCAGTACGCGCCGAAGACCGAGACGGTGCTCAAGCGCCCGTTCCTGATCGTGCCGCCCTGGATCAACAAGTTCTACATCCTCGACCTCAACCCGGCCAAAAGCCTGATCGGCTGGATGGTCAGCCAGGGCTTGACGGTGTTCGTGATCTCCTGGGTGAACCCGGACGAACGCCACCGCGAAAAGGATTTCGAATCCTACATGCGCGAGGGCATCGAGGCGGCGATCGACCAGATCGGGATCGCCACCGGCGAGACCGAGGTCTCGGCGGCCGGTTACTGCGTCGGCGGCACGCTGCTCGCGGTGACCATGGCGGCGCAGGCGGCCACCGGTAACACCCGCATCAAGAGCACGACCTTTCTCACCACGCAGGTCGACTTCACCCATGCGGGCGACCTCAAGGTCTTCGCCGACGAGGAGCAGATCCAGGCCATCGAAGAGCGCATGAAGGAGCACGGCTATCTCGACGGCTCGCGCATGGCGAGCGCCTTCAACATGCTCAGGCCCAGCGACCTGATCTGGAGCTACGTGGTCAACAACTACGTGAAGGGGAAGGCGCCGCTACCCTTCGACCTGCTCTACTGGAACGCCGATTCCACGCGCATGCCGGAGGCGAACCACTCGTTCTACCTGCGCAACTGCTACCTCAACAACAACCTCGCCAAGGGCAAGATGGTGCTCGGCAACGTCAAGCTCGACCTCAAGAAAGTGAAGGTGCCGATCTTCAACCTCGCCACCCGCGAGGACCACATCGCTCCCGCTCTCTCGGTGTTCGAAGGGTCCTCCAAGTTCGGCGGCAAGGTCGATTACGTGCTCGCCGGCTCGGGCCACATCGCCGGCGTGGTCAACCCGCCGGGCAAGAAGCCGAAATACGGCTTCCGGACCGGAGGCCCGGCCAAGGGCAAGTTCGAGGATTGGCTTGAGGCCGCGACCGAGCACGAGGGCTCGTGGTGGCCCTACTGGTTTTCCTGGCTAGAGGCTCAGGCGCCCGAGCGCGTCCCAGCCCGCGTGCCCGGCGAAGGCGCCCTGCCTTCCCTCGGGCCGGCGCCGGGGACCTATGTTCGGATGAAGTGCTGACGCCGCGCCAAATCGCTCGGCCGGTATCATTCAGAGGCAGCCTTGAACCTCGAGCCTCCGTCGAACGACGGAGATCGGAGCGGCGTGGGCCAAGCTGCCCTCCATCGATCGGACCGCCCATGGGTCACCACGGCGAATACTTTAATTTGCCGACGACCAGATTGGCATCCAGCATTTATACTAAGCAATTGCTGATAATTCCGCGAATCATATTGAGAATCGATATCGGCTTTTATAAAGCGGAAGAACGATCAAATATCCGATGGGGTTCTCACGATGACGCCATCACAAAGTCGCCTCGCGACAGATGCCTATAAGGCGGCATGGGATATCGCGAGCAAGACTTATGACAGTTTTGCAAACACACCTGATTATATCGTCAAAAATCACATCATGATCGAGATTGTCTGCCGCATGCGGCAGGGCGTCAAAAGCAGGCGCGAGCTGATCAATTGTGGCGTTCGCGTCGCTTCCACTGCTTCGGGTCAGACGACGTAGTTAGTCGGGCGGCCAAACGAACAGAACGTTGCGACCAGGCCTCGCTATGGCAGTGAGCGCGACGCTGCCTTCTTCGAAATGAACGATTACGGTCGTTGTAACACCAATATCTCCGCGACTCTTTTGCCGAGTCTTGGCGGCAACGATCAGTCTCAACGCGTGGGCGGCGATGTCATCGCGCCAGGTCAATTCGAGTCCGGTGTCGTCCCAGTGCGGTGGGCCGTTATCGTGTACATTGAAAAAGTATTTTGGCATGGCCGAACCCAGCATGGCGCAAGCTGAGACCAACCGATTAGTCGAGTTCCGATACCTACCACTCGGTCTCTCAAGTCTTCCGGCGATCGTTTGTGCACGATCATGTGACCTGGGCTGGCTTTGGTGAAAGTACCATAATCCACCCCAGCGTCATGTATGCACGACTTTTTCGCGCTATAGACGATTAAGTCCATTTGCGTACCGAGGGAGCACGGCTGCGCAGGACTTCTGATGCGGGCTTCTCGATGTGCGTCAGCACACAGATATAGATTGCGCACAATTTATTTTGAT
Organism: Methylobacterium brachythecii; assembly: GCF_014196345.1. Lineage (GTDB taxonomy): Bacteria > Pseudomonadota > Alphaproteobacteria > Rhizobiales > Beijerinckiaceae > Methylobacterium > Methylobacterium brachythecii. The sequence continues at coordinate 691,215 of NZ_JACIDN010000002.1, forward strand.
CTAGCTGTGGGGTTGGCGGCGCATCCGCGTCATCGAACCCATCGAGTCAGGAGATCATCATGAGCGTCGACGTAAAGTACCGCACCTCCGCAACCACCACCGGCGGCCGCGACGGCACCGCCCGCACCGATGACGGCAGCTTCGAGGTGAAGCTATCCACACCGAAGGAGCTCGGAGGTGCAGGCGGCGACGGCGCGAACCCGGAGCAGCTTTTCGCTTCCGGCTATTCGGCCTGCTTCCTCGGTGCGCTCAAGGTCGCCGCCGCCCAGGCCAAGGTGAAGATCCCGGCCGAGACCATCGTGAATGCCAAGATCGGCATCGGGCCACGTTCGGAAGGCGGCTTCGGCATCACGGCGGACCTCACCGTCACCCTGCCGGGCATCGACAAGGCCGAGGCCCAGAAGCTCGTCGAGGCGGCGCACCAGATCTGCCCATACTCCAACGCCACCCGCGGCAACGTGGATGTCGGCCTGACGGTCGCCTAAAGCATGCTCTAAACCATTGAATCGATCACGTTTTCTGCGGTTTGACGAATTCCGTCGAAACGCAGCGTGATGGAAGGCGTCCCATCGTCGAGGGCACGGCCTGATGCAGCCGTCAGACGGTGCCTTTCTTCTGCCGGCGCGTCGGGTGGGTCATCGCCTCTAGTTCCAGCAATTGGTTGAGCTGGGCCTCCGTCAGCAGCCCCTCTTCCAGGACCAGTTCGGCGACGGAGCGGTTCTCCTTCAGCGCGCGCTGGGCGATGCGCGAACTCGCCTCATAGCCGAGCGTTGGGGCCAGTGCCGTGACGAGGCCGATCGAGCCCTGGACCAGGGCGCGGCAACGCTCGCGATCGGCCTCTATGCCCTCGACGCAGCGCTTGGTCAGGGTCTCGATCGCCGCCGTCAGCATGCGGATCGAGGACAGCACGCAGTAGCCGATGGTCGGCTCGAAGGCGTTGAGCTGGAGCTGGCCGCCCTCGGCGCAGAGCGTCACCGTGAGATCCTGCCCGATCACCATGTAGGCGACCTGGTTCACCACCTCGGGGATCACCGGATTGACCTTGCCCGGCATGATCGAGGAGCCGGCCTGCACCGCCGGCAGCCGGATCTCACCGAATCCGGTGCGCGGGCCGGAGGAGAGCAGACGCAGGTCGTTGCAGATCTTCGAGAGTTTTACGGCGACACGCTTCAGGACGCCCGAGAACAGCACGAAGGCGCCGAGATCCGATGTCGCCTCGATGAGGTTTCCGGCGAGCACCATCGGCTGGCCCGAGACGCGCGATAACTCCTCCACGGCCAGCGCCGCGTAGCGTGGATCGGCGTTGATGCCGGTGCCGATGGCGGTGGCGCCGAGATTGACCTCGCGGAACAGCGCGCTGGTCTCGGTCAGCCGGCCGACATCCTCCTTGATGGTCGCGTGGAAGCCGTCGAATTCCTGGCCGAGCGTCATCGGCACGGCGTCCTGAAGCTGGGTGCGGCCCATCTTGAGAACATCGGCGAACTCCACCGCCTTGCCCTTGAAGGCATAGGCGAGGTCGTCGAGCGCGCGGGTCAGGGGCTGCGTGGCGATGATGACTGCCAACCGCAGAGCCGTCGGATAGGCATCATTGGTCGACTGCGCCATGTTGACGTCGTCGTTCGGATGCAGCTTGCCGTAGGTGCCCGGCGCATGGCCCATCAGGCCGAGGGCGACGTTGGCGATCACCTCGTTGGTGTTCATGTTGGTCGAGGTGCCGGCTCCGCCCTGGATCGCATCGACCACGAAAGCCTCGGCATAGGACTTCTCGGTGGCGACGAGGGTGCAGGCCCGGTCGATGGCGTCGGCCTTGGCCGCGTCGAGATAGCCGAGCCGCTTGTTGGCCCGGGCCGCGGCCTGCTTCACCAGAGCCAAGGCCTGTACGAATTCCGGAAAGTGGCCGACGGGCACACCGGTGATCGGGAAGTTCGTCACCGCGCGCTTGGTGTGAATGCCCCAGAGCGCCTTCGCCGGCACCTCGTCATAGCCGAGCAGGTCGTGCTCGGTGCGGGTCTTGGCGGTCTCCATGTCGACGGTGCGGACCGTTGCGACGGCAATGTCGTCGGAGGTCGTGCTGTCGTCGACCGGTATCGTCTTGCCCGATTTGCCCTTGGCCGCCGTCTTCGCCTTGGTCATCGCTGGCCTCCATCCGTCGTGGAAGACGGAAGGCTAGGCTAAGTGCCAGAGGTGCAAAAGCATTTTGTCCAGGCAGTCGGACGGCTCACGAAAGAATGATCCTGCGCGCGCTCAGCTCAGCGCCAAATCCCGCAGCGTCTCGGCGATGCGCTCCCGTACCGCCTGCGGCAGAGGCAGGATCGGATGCGGCGGCTCGGCCTCGGTCAGGCCGAGGATCGCGGCGGCCGCGTACACGACTCTCAGGCTCGAATATTCGCGGAAGAGCACCCAGAGCGGTTCGAGCGCGGCATCGAGGCGACGCGCCTCCTCGGCCTCCCCGCGCTCGGCGGCGCGCACGATCGCGAGGCACACCTTCGGAAACAGTCCAGCCGCGACGCTGTACCAGGCATCGGCACCGCCAATTAGCGCCTCGGTGACGTGCCAATCGCCGCTGCAGCCGACAGAGAAGCCCTCGGGCACGGCTTGGCGCAGACGCTCGACATGCGCCGCCACGGCCGAGGCGGCCGGAGCCGGGCTCTTCATGGCGATCACCCCCGGTAGCCGGCTCACGCGGGCGACCAGTTCCGGGCCGAAACTGAAATGCGTGGTGCCGGGATTGTCGTAGATCACGAGCGGCAGGCCGCTCTCCCGCGCCACCACGGAAAAGTGCTCGAACACCTCGTCATCCGTAAGCGGCGTGTAGGAGACCGGCGCGAGGAGGCCGGCCGTCGCCCCGACCGCCTTGGCGTCCCGGGCGAGCCGAACCGTCTCGTCGGTCCGGAGCGCCCCGACCCCGACGAGGACCGGCACCCGGCCGCCGACCTTGTCGACGGCAATCTCCAGCGCCCGGCGGCGCTCTTCGCGGGAGAGGTAGGCGTAAGTGCCGGTGCTGCCGAGAAGCCCAATCGAGTCGACCTCCGCCTCCCGAAGCGGCGCGAGCAGGCCACGCAGACCTGCCTCGTCGACGCGCCCGTCCGGGCCGCAGGGCGTGATCGGGAAGGCCGAGAGCTGCTTACCCATCATTCGTCCAAGGCGGCCGGCTCGGCGCCGCGCCCGCGAAAGCCGGTGGCCAGCACATAGAGCTCGCTCGAATCTGCGCGGCTCGCATTCGGCTTCACGTGGCGTACCGTGGCGAAGTCGCGCTTGAGATCGTTCAGCAGGTCGCCCTCGGTACCGCCCTGAAACACCTTCGCGAGGTAGCTGCCGCCGGGCGCCAGGATCTCGCGAGCGAACTCCGCGGCGACTTCGGCAAGGCCGATGATGCGCAGGTGATCGGTCTTCTTGTGACCGGTGGTGTTGGCCGCCATGTCCGACATCACGAAATCGGCCGGCCCGCCGAGCAGTTCCGTGAGGATGCCGGGGGCGGTCGGATCGAGGAAGTCGAGGGTGATGAATTCGACGCCGGTCATCGGCTCGATTTCGAGGAGGTCGATGCCGACGATCTTGCCCTCCGCCCCGATCTTCTTGGCCGCCACCTGCGACCAGCCGCCGGGCGCCGCGCCGAGATCGACGATCTTCTGGCCAGGCTTGAGCAGATTGAAGCGCTCATCGATCTCGATGAGCTTGAAGGCAGCGCGCGAGCGGTAGCCCTCGCGCTTGGCCCGCGCCACATAGGGGTCATTGAGCTGGCGCTCGAGCCAGCGCTTCTGCGACAGGGTGCGCCCGCGCCCCGTCTTCACCCGCTGCTTCAGGTCGCCCCGCAGGCCGCCGCTGGCACCGCGCCGGTCGGTCATCCTCAGTCCTTCTCGATCACCGTGACCCAGGCCCGCACGGGTCAGCCCTGCGGATGGAACGGCCCATCCGACGCCGGCCGGGCGTAAAGGCTACACCAGCAACCCGACAATATCGCAAGGCGCGATCGTGACAGCACCCATCCGGCCCGACACCGTCGCGGTCCCCGAGGCGGAGCGCCCCGGCTTCCGCGAGTTCGTCGGCATCGTCGCGCTGATGATGGCGGTGACCGCGATGTCGATCGACAACCTGCTGCCGGCCTTTCCCGTAATCCAAGAACGATTCTCGGTCCCGGACCCCAACCACCTGCAGATGTTGATCTACGTCTACATGGTCGGGTTCGGCGTCGGGCAGATCCTCTACGGCCCCCTCTCCGACTCGCTCGGACGGCGCAAGACGCTGCTGGCGAGCCTCGTCATCTATCTCGCCGCCACGGCGATCGCGATGTTCAGCCCGAGCTTCGGCTGGCTGCTCGCGGCACGCTTCATCCAGGGAACCGGTGCCGCCGGCGGACGCGTGCTGTCGCTGGCCATCGTGCGTGATCGCTATGCCGGCCGCGCCATGGCGCGCGTCATGTCGCTGATCATGATGGTCTTCCTGATCACGCCGATGCTCGCGCCGGCCGTCGGCCAGACCATGTTGTTGCTGGGCTCATGGATCTGGGTCTTCGTCTCGATGCTGGCGCTCGGCGGCATCCTCACGGTCTGGTTCACGCTGCGGATGCCGGAGACGCTGCATCCGGAATACCGCCGCCCGCTCTCGCTCGGCGCGATGGCGCAGGCCTTGCGCCTGACCGTCACCAGCCGCGCGACAATCGGCTACGGCACGGCGCTCGGCCTCATGGTCGGCTGCATCATGGGCTATGTCGGCTCGGCCCAGCAGGTGTTTGATACCGGCCTCTACCATCTCGGCGGCTGGTTTCCGCTCGCCTTCGCCGTGGTCGCTGGCGCCATGGGCACCTCGACGCTGATCAATTCGCGGCTCGTCGAGCGGCTCGGCATGCACTGGCTCTCGCATGCGGGCCTGATCGCCTTCCTCGGCGTGGCCATGGCGCAGGTCGTGATCGGGTTTGCGTGGCAGGGCCACCCGCCGCTCTGGCTTTTTCTGGTCATGTTGTGCGCCAACCAGTTCCTGATCAGCTTCACCATGCCGAACTTCCAGGCTCTCTCGATGCAGCCCGTCGGCGAGGTGGCGGGCACCGCCTCCTCCTTCCTCGGCTTTTATACGACGCTGTTGGGCGCGGCCTTCGGCGCGCTGATCGGCCAGAGCTTCGATGGGACCGTGATGCCGGTCGCCGTCGGCTATGCGGGGCTTTCCGCTCTGGCGCTGATCGTGGTGGCCTGGACCGAGCGCGGACACCTCTTCCGCGCCGGGGCCTCGGCCTAGCGGGTGAAATCCGACGCCCGGTCCCATCGGCAAAGCGTGGTTTGCGGTCGGTCCGCCGAGGGTCGTAAGTGCCCCGAAACGGCCATGGCAGAGGCCTGACTAAGGAGTACCGGATGCCGAGCGAGCACATCACGATCCGGACACGCGACGGGGATTGTCCCGCGCACGTCATCACGCCCACCGGCGGCGGATCGAAGCCCGGAGTGATCTTCTACATGGATGCTGGCGGCATCCGGCCGGCGATGCTCGATATGGCGCAGCAGCTCGCCAAGGCCGGCTGCGTCGTCCTGCTGCCGGACCTGTTCTACCGCTATGGACCCTACGGCCCGTTCGTGCCGAAGGAGGTCCTTGCGGGCGATTTTCGCGCGACGCTCGGTCCCTTGATGGCCACGACCGGGAACGACAAGGCCGCCGAGGATACGGCGGCGTTTCTCGCTTACCTCGACACGCGAAGCGACGTTGCGGGGCGCCGCCTCGGTGCCGTGGGCTTCTGTATGGGTGGTGGCATGGCGCTCGCCGCCGCTGGAACCTTCCCCGACCGGTTCGCGGCTGCGGCGAGCTTTCACGGGGGCAATCTCGCGACCGACGCGCCCACGAGCCCCCACCTCTTGGCGCCGAAGCTTGAGGCGGAAGTCTATATCGGGGCGGCCGAGAACGACGGCAGCTATCCGCCGGCCATGGCCGAGCGGCTGGAAACTTCCCTCACGCAGGCCGGCGTGCGCTATGCGACGCACACCTATCCGGCCGCGCATGGCTGGATGATTCCGGACTTTCCCGTCCACGATGAGGCCGCCGCCAAACGTGGCTGGGGCGAGATGCTCGCGCTTTTCGGTCGGACCCTGAACGGCCGCACGTGAGTACGGTACCGAGCGCCAGGCGCTGCCCACTCCATCAGCGCGCCTCCCAGCCGAAGCGCCAAGTCGGCGTCGGCATCAGTTGCAGCATGATCGGAATGAGGGCGGTCATCACGGCCGCGCCGATCCTACTGCGGGTGGTCCAGCGGTTTCTCGAGGTGTCGCGCGCGGTCCAACTCGATCATCTCGGCTGAGGCGCGCCGCCGCAGGCTCGATCTGGATCTTAGCCGTAACCCGGGCGTCTCCCTCGGCGAAGAGCCTGGCGATCGGCGGGTCACACCGGCGGTCGTCGCTCTGCGTCAGACAACGTCACTCAGGACAACGATATGCTTCGCTTCACCATGATTGCCGCGCTGGCGGCACTGTCGACGGCCGCCGTCGCGGCGCCGGTCGAACGAGTCCGCGGCACGATCGAAAGCGCCAGCGACACGACGCTCACGCTCAAGCAGGATGACGGCAGCTCGAAGAGCATCAGCCTCGGTGCCGACACCACCTACGCCTCCGTGGTGAAGTCGAGCCTCGATCAGATCAAGGACGGCGTCTTCGTCGGCACGGCGACCAAGGGCGACAATCCTCCGACGGCCCTGGAGGTCGTGCTGTTCCCCGAAAAGATGCGCGGCACGGGCGAAGGCCACTACGACTGGGACGAGATCCAGGACACCAGCGCAGGAGGTACCAAGGTCAAGAGCTCGATGACCAACGGCACCGTGAAGGCGGCCACCGGAGCGCCAAAGGTAAAGAGCTCCATGACCAACGGCACCGTCTCGAAGAGCACCAGCGCGACCGGCGCCAAGACCCTCACCGTCTCCTACGGCAAGGATGGCGGCACCCAGACGATCACCGTTCCGCCCTCGGCCCCGATCGTGACCTTCGAACCGGCCGACGCTGCCGTGATGAAGCCGGGCGCCAAGGTGTTCGTCATTGCGGGCAACGAGGACGGCAAGCTCAGCGCGAAGCGCGTCGCCGTCGGCAAGGACGGTCTGCGGCCGCCGATGTAAATCATGTGCCCGGAGGCCGATGCTTAACCGGGCCTTCAGGCGAACGTCGGAAGCTGGGCCATATCGCCCGCTTCCGGAGTTTCCGCCGTGACCGATCGTGCCCGCAACGGTGCTTTTCTCGCGGCCCGGCTGCTCATGGCCGCCGCTCTGCTTCCGACCGGGATCGGCCGAGCGCTCAACGTCTCTGGCTTCGCCGTGACGCTCGCCAGCGCCGGCCTCCCGGCTCCGAACGCGTTGGCCACCGCGACCGTGATCATCCAGGTCTTCGGGCCGCTCGCCCTGATCCTCGGCGTGATGCCGCGTGTCACGGGGCTTGCGATGGCCGGGTTCGTGGCGGCCTTCGCCGTCCTGCTGCACCCGTTCTGGCTGTTCTCCGGAGCTGCCGCCGTCACCGAGCGAGCCTTCCTGCTCTCCGATCTCGGCCTCGCCGGCGCCTTCCTGATCTACGCCGTGGCCGGCCCCGGCGGCTGGAGCTGGCAGGGCTGGCGCTCGGGCAATGCCGCTCCGGCCAAGCCGCGGTCGAGCGTGGCCAAGGCCCCTGCGAAGAAGGCCCCGGTCAAGCGCTCGGGCGGCCGGGCTCCGATGCGTGAAGCGGCGTGATCGGCCCCAGGGTCTGCGGTGATCCGTCACCAGGCTTCGTCGCCAGGACCTTCTGACCCGACACCTCCGCCCCTGCATCCGGCGCCAGGCGCGCGAAAGAGAAAATCGCCGCGGCCGAGATCAGCGCCACGGTGAAGAAGGCTGGCGTGAAATCCGCCGCCGTGATGCTCGCATGCCCCTGCACCCTGGCCGAGGTCTCGAGCGCCAGCGCGCCGATCGTGACGCCGAGGCTGAGCGAGATCTGCTGCGCGACGCTGGCGAGACTCGTCGCAGCGCTCATTTCGCGCGTGTCGAGATCGGCATAGGCGATGGCGTTCACGCAGGTGAATTGCAGCGAGCGGCAGCAGCCGCCGAACAGAAGCGCGCAGACGATCAGCCAATGCGGCGTGCCGGCCGTGAACAGGCCGTTCAAGGCCAGGAAGGCCGAGGCGATGAGCGCGTTAGACAGCATGACCCGGCGGAAGCCGTAGAGGCGCAGGATGCGCGGGCCGATGATCTTGATGAGGAGCGCCCCCAACGCGGAGGCGAAAGTGATCAGCCCCGAGCGCAGCGGATCGAGCCCGAAGCCGATCTGCAGCATCAGCGGCAGCAGGAAGGGAATCGCGCCGGTGCCGATGCGGAACAAGCTGCCGCCCGTCACGGAGGCGCGGAATGTGCCGTGTTTCAGCAAGTCGAGCCGGATCACCGGGTTGGCCACGCCGCGCGAGTGCCGGAAATACGCAGCGAGCAACACTGCTCCGAAGGCGACGCTGCCCCAGGACAACCAATCCGGCAGAAGGTGCCGGCCCGTCGAGGCGAGGCCGAGCATCAGCAGGGCGAGACCGGCGCCGGAGAGGAGGAAGCCAAGGACATCGAGTGGCGGCCGCTCGGGCTCTCTGACGTTTTCGAAAAAGATCGTCGCGAGCGCGATGCCGGCAAGCCCGATCGGAATGTTGATGAAGAAGATCCAGCGCCAATCGAAATAGGTCGTGATGAATCCGCCCACTGGCGGCCCGAGCACCGGCCCCATCAGGGCGGGGATGGTGAGATAGGCGAGTGCGCCGACGAGCTCGCTCTTCGGAACGCTGCGCAGGATCACGAGACGTCCGACCGGCACCATCATCGCCCCGCCCATCCCCTGCAGGAAGCGCGCGGCGACGAACCCGGCGAGCGAACTCGATCCGGCACAGGCGAGCGAGCCCGCCATGAAGACACAGAGCGCTGCGCGAAACACCGTGCGCGCGCCGTAGCGGTCGGCGGCCCAGCCCGAGACGGGAATGAAGATCGCGAGGCTGACCAGGTATGACGTCAGCGCGAGCTTCAGCGCGATCGGATCCTCGCCGAGGCTCTTCGCGATCACCGGAAGCGCCGTGGCGATCACCGTGGAATCGGTGTTCTCCATGAAGAGCGCAGTGGCGACGACGAGGGGTACGATCTGGGAGGGACGCATTGTGGCCCGAAATAGCGCCAACAGGCCTCTCGTGGATTCCCTGGGGATGAATTCGCCGCGTGAATCGTGTTTCGGAATCGTGTCTGACGCGCCACAGGGGTGCCCGCTTGAGCGGCCCGCGACGCCCTTGGCCCTTCGCAGAGCCCAAGCTCGGCCTTAAGTTTAGAAACAATTCGCGGTGGCGTGGGCGGCGTCGCAGCTCCGCATGATCGTCCCAGTCGATCGAGGGCGATTCCAAGACGATCCATGAAAGGCATCGGATGCCATTTCGGCACGATAAGCCACGCTTTGCCCTGCGTCTCGCCCTGGCTTCCGCCATGCTCGCGTCGGTCGCCGGTTGCGGCCAGGTTGTCCTCACCGACGGCCAATCGCTGACGCGTCGCGACCGCCTGTCGGGCAGCGACGCCGTCGCCTCAGATTCGCGCCTGTTCGTCGATCAGGCCGCACTGTCGCGCACGCGCACCGTGCGCATCATCCCGACCTCCTTTCCGGCCAACGCCTTCGGCGCGTCGGTGCTGACGCCGGAACAGCGCGCGCTGGCAGCGAACGCCGCCGACCGCGCCATGTGCTACGAGCTGTCGCTGAAATACGACGTCGTCTCGACGCCCGATGCCGACCTCACGGTGCGCTCGCGGATCACCCGCGTCGATCCCACCGACCTGCTCGGCGCCGGTTCGACCATCGGCCTGTCGGCGGCGATCTCGATCGCGGGACAGCTCGGAGTCAGCGCGGCCGAGGGGCTCGGCCGCATTCCGGTACCGCGCATCCCGATCGGACTCGGCAGCCTGACCGTCGAGGCCGAGGCGATCGACCGCCATCGCCAGCAGCGGGCCGCAATGATCTGGGGCGGTGCGGCCAACTCCTTCACCAGCCAGCCGCGCTTCTCGCGGGACAGCGACGCCTACGACCTCGCCGGCGAGTTCGGGCAGGATTTCGGCTTCTTCATCGCCACCGGCAAGGATCCGTTCAAGTCGGAGCTGTTCATCCCGAACTGGAACCGCATCCGCATCACGATGCTCGGCGAGGCGCCCCTCGACCCGGATTGCGCGCGCTTCGGCCGGGCTCCGGGCGTCGACGGCATCCTGACCGATTATATCGGCCTGCCGCCGGAATATGGGGACAAGGGCACGGCCGGGCGCAGCGAGTGAAACCGTAGCCTGCGGCTTCGGGACAGCCCTGCCATCATCAACGCTCCAGCCACCGGCACTGCGCATGCGCAGCGGTCGCGCGCGTTATTTCCCCGTGCGGGAAGCATGGCATCCGCGCATTCGCGTCTTTGCGCGCGCCCGTTCCGCATGATACTGGCACGCGCCAACCTGAGACCGTCGACGCGACGCAAAAACCACGCGGCCGACCTTCACATCACCGGAGTTGGCACATGGCCCTGATCAGCGCGGAATCCATCATCGAGGGCCTGACCTTCGACGATGTTCTTCTGCGTCCCGCCGCTTCGTCCGTGATGCCCGGCGAGGTCGACATCGCCTCGCGGCTCACCCGCACCATCCGGCTCAACCTGCCGATCGTCTCCTCGGCCATGGACACGGTGACCGAGGCGCCGATGGCCATCGCCATGGCCCAGAACGGCGGCCTCGGCGTGATCCACCGCAACCTCGAGCCGCCGGAACAGGCCGAGCAGGTCCGCCTCGTCAAGAAGTACGAGTCGGGCATGGTGCTGAACCCGATCACCATCCATCCCGACGAGACCCTGGCCGACGCCTTCGAGGTGATGAAGGCCAACCGCATCTCCGGCATCCCGGTCGTCGAGCGCGGCCCCAACGGTTCGCGCGGCAAGCTCGTCGGCATCCTGACCAACCGCGACTGCCGCTTCGCCACCAATTACGGCCAGCCCGTCTCCGAGCTCATGACGAAGGACCGGCTCATCACGGTCCGTGAGGGCGTGACGCAGGACGAGGCCAAGCGCCTGCTCCACCAGTTCCGCATCGAGAAGCTGCTGGTGGTCGACGATCATTACCGCTGCATCGGCCTGATCACCGTCAAGGACATCGAGAAGCAGGTCGCCCATCCCAACGCCGTCAAGGACGAGCAGGGTCGGCTGCGCGTCGCCGCTGCGACCACCACGGGTGATGGCGGCTTCGAGCGCGCCGAGCGTCTCATCGATGCCGGCTGCGACGTAGTGGTGGTCGACACCGCCCACGGCCACTCAATCAAGGTGCTCGACGCCGTCCGCCGGGTGAAGTCGCTCTCGAACGCCGTGCAGATCATCGCCGGTAACGTCGCCACCCGCGACGGCGCCAAGGCGCTGATCGATGCCGGCGCGGACGCCATCAAGGTCGGCATCGGACCGGGCTCGATCTGCACCACCCGCATCGTCGCGGGGGTCGGCGTGCCCCAGCTGACCGCGCTGATGGAGGCGGTGGAAGCCGGCCACGAGGCCGACATCCCCGTCATCGCCGATGGCGGCATCAAGTATTCGGGCGACCTCGCCAAGGCGATTGCGGCCGGCGCCTCGGTGGCGATGCTGGGCAGCCTGCTCGCCGGCACCGACGAGGCTCCCGGCGACGTGTTTCTGTACCAGGGACGCTCCTACAAGAGCTATCGCGGCATGGGCTCGGTGGGCGCCATGGCCCGCGGCTCGGCCGACCGCTACTTTCAGGCCGAGGTCAACGACACCCACAAGCTCGTGCCCGAGGGCATCGAGGGCCAAGTCCCCTACAAGGGCCCGGTCTCGGCCGTGCTCCACCAGCTCGCCGGTGGGCTGCGCGCAGCCATGGGCTATGTCGGCGCCCCGACCGTGCCGGAACTGCAGGAGCGGGCGCAGTTCATCCGCATCACCAATGCGGGCCTGCGCGAGAGCCACGTCCACGACGTGACCATCACCCGCGAGACGCCAAACTATCCGAGCCGGTGACGGACGGATCGTATCCGGCGGCCAGCTTACTGACCGCCGGATTTCACGATTACTTCACGGTCTTGAGCAGCTCGTCATAGGCCAAGCAGGCCTGGGCGTTGTTGTTGTTCGCCGCCTGCAACTTCACGCCGACTTCCTGGAACTTCTTCATCAGCTCCTGGCCGCTCGACGGGTCTGCGGCGATCTTCTGCTGGATCGCTGTCATCAGCTCCTGCGACTTCTTGGTGATCGCTTCTGGGGTGCAATCGTTGCCCTTCGAGCAGGCTGCCACTCCGCCGGCCAATGCGACGGCGGCGATCAAGTTCACGATCTTCAACGCTTCAGTCCTCCCTCTGCTTCGGATGGTCGAGGCTGCAGGACCACTTGCCCCCAGCTTGCGGCCATCTCGAAGTCTGCAAATGCGACCTCTCCTCATCTCTCCGGATACTGATGATCCGCGAGCGGAAGAATCGCAGGGACTTTCCTATAAGGGCCACGCTCGGCCGGCGCGAACGCTTTGCCGCAGGCCTGAAGCGTCGCCGTGCCGTTGCTCACATTTGCGCCGGGGCCCGAAGGCCGCATAGAGACGCTGAAACGGAGGGAGGATGGCGATGCGGGTTCTCGTAGTCGGCGCAGGCGCGACCGGTGGCTATTTCGGCGCACGGCTCGTCGAGGCCGGGCGCGACGTCACCTTCCTGGTCAGGAAGGCGCGTGCCGAAAAGCTCGCGGCAGAAGGCCTTCAGGTCCGCAGCCCCGTCGGCGACTACAAGATCGATGCGCCGCAGACCGTCACCGCCGATGCGCTCGCCGGCGCGAGGCCGTTCGATCTCGTGCTCCTGTCCTGCAAGGCCTACGACCTCGACACCGCCCTCGCGGATGTCGCGCCGGCCGTTGGACCGCAGACCGCCGTGCTGCCGATCCTCAACGGCATGAACCACCTCGATGCCCTCGACCGAAAATTCGGCGGGGAGCGCGTGCTCGGCGGCAGCTGCGCCATCGTCGGGACGATGACCAAGACCGGCGAGATCCGCCAGATGACCGACCTGCACTCGCTCACCTACGGCGAGCGCGACGGCTCGCGTTCCGAGCGCCTCCAGGCGATCGAGGCGCTGATGGAGGGCGTGCGCTTCCAGGCTCGGTCGAGCGACAAGGTGGTGCTCGAGATGTGGGAGAAGTGGGTGTTCCTGGCGACGCTCGCCGGCAGCACCACCCTGATGCGCGCCGCGATCGGCGACATCCTCGCCGCGCCGGGCGGCAAAGCCCTCATCGAGTGTCTGCACGACGAATGCCGCGCCGTGGCGGTGGCCTCTGGCTACGGTCCGCGTGAAAAAGTCTTCGAGGGCGCGCGGAAGATGCTGACCACGGAAGGCGCGCCGATGACCGCGTCGATGCTGCGTGACATCGAGGGTGGAGCTCGTGTCGAGGCGGACCACATCATCGGCGACCTGATCGCCCGCGGCGCCAAGGTCGCGCCGGATTCGCCCCGGCCGCTGCTGCAACTCGCCTATACGGGGCTGCGCAGCTACCAGAACAGGCGCGAACGCGAGGCGGCGTGAGCGCGCCGGCCCCGGTCGCGCGCGGTCGCACCCTGCGAGCGCCCGAGACTGGAAAGACCTGGGCGTCGCATTGCGACGGCGCCGCCGTCAGGATCACGCAGGCGACCGGCAAGCCGCGGCAGAAGGATTTTCCCGATCCTGCCGCCGCGAGCGCCTGGGCGGAAAAGGAAGAGTGGTCGCGGCTCAAGAAGGGCATGGTGCTCGTTGCGCCCGACGCCGCGCCCGGCCAGCCCCTGCTGCACCGTTTCGTCGGCGGCGCCTATACCGGCGCGATGGCTTTGTGCGACTTCGGTGGGCGCCTGCTCTGCAATCGGCATGAAGACAGCGGAGAGCAGCTCCTCGCGGTCGATTCCGAGGGCGCCATCGACGTCCTTCTGGAGCAATTTCGCGACCGGCTGATCTGGTCGGCGGCGGAGGTGCCGGAGCTCGGCCGTATCCTGATGCGGGCCGATCATCAGGTCTTGGCGCTGGTGCCGGCCACGGGGGCCATGGCCGAGCTGAGCCCCAATCTTATGCCGAGCTTCATGAGCGTCGCGGGGACCCGCGTCGCCTGGTTCGACGGCACGGCGGTTGTGGTGGAGGACCTGGCCACCGGCCAGCGGCTGATGCGGCAGCCGGCCACGCCGCAGCTCTATTTGGGCCATACGACGCAGATGGAAGGCGCGCTCTCGCCCGACGGCCGCACCCTCGCTTTCTGTGCTGAAGCCGGCGAGGTCCGCCTGTTCGACGTCGGGACGGGAGCCGAGCGGCCGCCTTGGCGCGGCGGCTTCGCGATGGTCCGCCAACTTCGCTTCGCCCTCGGCGGCCAGCGGCTGCTGATGCTGGAGCAATACGGACGCAACACGTTGCATGCCTTCGATCTGCAGAGCGGCGCGGAACCGGCAGGCTGGCCTGATCTCGGCGAACTCGCCCGGGCCGATCTCGCGGTCGACGCGTCCGGCCAGCAGGTCGTCGTCACGAAGGGCAATCGGGGAACGCTTTACGATGCCGCGACCATGGCGCCGCGCCTGGAGTTCCGCATCGAGCACGTCGTTCGGCGCTGCGTGGCCGCGTGGATCGGCCCGGATCGTCTGTCGATCCGCACCGATTACGGCTGCGCGAGCCTCTATGCCATAAGGTGACCGCGCCGATGGCGGTTTGCCAAGCTTCAGCAACTCGTTAGGGTACGGCGCACCGTTCGGCGCTCGTCCGGCACACGACCTGGGATTGCCGACACCATGACCAAAGCAGACTGCATCGAGACGCTGCGCGCGCTGATCGAGCGCAGCGATCGCAATGAATTGGCGGAGGTCCAGGCCGCGATCATCCAGTTCGCGCTCGCGTCTCCCGATCTGAAGAGCCGCACCGAGGCGATGGCCGACCTGCAGACGTCCCTCGAAACCGAGATGCTGGCGGCGAAGCTCGCGCCCGATCAGGCCGCTTACCACGCGGTCGTCGAGGCGATGATCGACCGCACGCGGGATGCGGTCTTGAACTATACGGGTGCGACGGCCTGAGGCTCGCGGCTCAGTAGCGCTGCGGCGCCGGAGGGCGCGGATCGCCGTATTCGAGCTGGGTCTTGGCGTCGTAGGGACGGCGTGGCGGCGGCACCGGATCCGAGATCGGCTCGGCCGGGGCGCGAGAGCAGGCCGCGGCGGCCAGTGCGAACAGGCAGGCCGCAGCCAGGGGATAGAGGGGCGATCTGGGCTTCATCGGGTACTCCCGCTCGAACTCATACGGGAGCCGTTGACGAGAACGGCTCACGGCATGTCTTGAGGAACGAACGCGCTTTTAGCTCGGCCGTATCATGGCCAAGCCTAGCAGTAAGCGTGGCCGTATCGTGACAGAGTCAACGAGACCTTTCTGGAGTCCATCCTGACCCCTTCCGCCCGCCTTTCCGCCGCCATCGAGGTGCTCGCCGACATCGCCGAGCGCCGCCGCCCGGCCGCCGACGCCCTCAAGGATTGGGGCCTCGCGCACCGCTTCGCCGGATCGGGGGACCGTGCCGCCATCGCGAGCCTCGTCTATGACGGCCTGCGGCGGCGCGCCTCCGCCACCTGGATCATGGGCGAGGAGACGCCGCGCGCCACGGTGATCGGCATGCTGCGTCTGCAGCGCGGCCTCGCGGCATCGACCATCGCCGACCTGTTCGACGGCTCCCGCTTCGCCCCGGAGCCGCTGAGCGACCACGAGCGCGAGCGCCTCGCCAACGGCAGCCTGGACGACGCGCCGCCGGCCGTCGCGGGCGATGCGCCGGACTGGGTTTTGCCGTCGCTTCAGACCCTGTTCGGCGACGATCTGCTGCCGGAGCTGCGTGCCCTCGGCCGGCGTGCGCCCCTCGACATCCGGATCAACGGACTGAAGATCGCGCGCGACGAGGCGCTGGCCCGGCTCGGGCATCTCGCCCCCGAGCCGACGCCGCATTCGCCGATGGGTCTGCGCATTCCTCTTGGCGAGGACGGCCGCGGACCTGCGCTGCATGTTGAGCCGGAATTCATCGAGGGCCTCTACGAGATCCAGGACGAGGGCTCGCAGCTCGCGACGTTGCTGGCCGGCGCCCGGCCCGGCGAGACGGTGGTCGATCTCTGCGCCGGCGGCGGCGGCAAGACACTGGCATTGGCAGCGCTGATGCGGGGCCATGGTCGCATCGTCGCCACGGACGCCGATCTGCGCCGGCTCGCCCCGATCCACGAGCGCCTGCGCCGAGCAGGTGCCGAGGCCGAGATCCGCACGCCGCGCGCGGGCCGTGCGCGGGCCGACGTGCTGGAGGATCTCGACGGAACCGTCGATCGGGTGCTTGTCGACGCGCCCTGCACCGGCACCGGGACATGGCGGCGCAATCCGGACGCCAAATGGCGCCTTCGCCCGAACAGCCTCGCTTTGCGCGTCTCCGAGCAGGCGCAGGTGCTCGACCGGGCGGCCCAGCTGGTGCGGCCGGGTGGGCGCATCGTCTACATCACCTGCTCGCTGCTGCCCGAAGAGAACGACGACGCCATCTCGGGCTTGCTGAAGCGCCAGCCCAAGGGCTTCACCGTCATCGACGCCTCGACCGTGCTCTCGGAGGGCGTGCCGGCACTGAAGCCCTTCGTGCGCCTGACGCGGCAGGGCTTGCAGATGAGCCCGGTGCTCACAGGAACCGACGGGTTCTACCTCTCGATGATCGAGCGCGCGGGCTGACGCGGCGCGAGACTCGCCTTATCAGTCGAGTCGGCGCCCGATGCTGGCAACAGACCAGTTCGGCAAGGATCACAAGCGCTTCTGAGTCGTTTGTCAGGAGGAGCCTCGCGCCTTCGGAGATTCTCGGATGCTTCGCTCATGACGCTCGATCGCAGAGCCCTGATGGCGGCTGCTGCAGCGCTGCTGACGGCGGAGCGGGTGAAAGCCCAGGAAAATCCGGGAGAGTCGACGGTCCGGGCCCTCAGGCCGATCGGCGATCCCGCGATGCGGACCCTTCCGGAGGTGCCGCCGCAGCCGCCCGTGCGGGAGACCGTGCAGGCTCTGCCGAAATCGGCGCCGGGTTCCGAACTCGAAGTCATCGATCTCTGGCCCGGCCTGCCGCCGGGCGGCGGCGGTCCGTTCCGCAGCGACTACCGCTTCGACGAGACTCTCGGCGGGGTGATCACCGGCGTGACCCGCCCTTGCCTCATGGTCGTCCGCCCGGAGCGGCCGAATGGCGGCGCCTTTCTCGTCGCGGCCGGCGGCGGTTATCGCCGGATCGACATCAGCGGCGAGGGCCTCCCGGTCGCGGCGTGGCTCGCCAAAGCGGGCTTCCACGTCTTCGTGCTGATCTACCGTCTGCCGAGCGAGAAATGGGGCGACGGGCCGGATGCGCCGCGCCAGGACGCGCAACGCGCGGTGCGCCTGATCCGCGCCAACGCGGCGCAATACGGCATCGATTCGGAGCGGATTGGCCTGCTCGGCTTCTCCGCCGGCGGCCACCTGATGGGTGAGACGGCGGTCGATTCCGAGGTCGACCTCTATGACGACGTCGACGAGGCGGATCAGCAGAGCGCGCATGTGGCCCTGGCCGGCCTGATCTATCCGATCATCACTCTGAAGGCGCCGTTCGACCGGACCATCTCCAGCCGCGTCGTGCTGGTCGGCGAAAACCCGTCGGAGGCGCAGAGGCGGGCCTATTCGGTGGATGCGCAGGTGACAAAGCGGGCGCCGCCCGTCTTCCTGGCGCAGGCCGCGGACGATCCGGTCGGCACCGTCGATCACCCGTTGCGGATGTACAATGCCCTGCGGGCGGTCGGGGTGCCGGTCGAGATGCACCTGTTCGAGCGCGGCGGCCACGGATTCGGCCTCGGCGTGCCCGGCATGCCGGCGGCGGCCTGGGCCAGCCTGTTTCTCAGTTGGATCCGCGCCCGCGGCTTCATGCGCAACGTCTGAGCCGCGAGCGCTGCCTTCGTCCCCTTGCGGGGAGGGAAGGCGATCAGTCGATCAGAAGCACTGACGCTTGCGCACGATCACGACGCGACCCATCGGCCCACGGCGCTTGGTGACGACGGTGCGGCAGCGCGGACCGCGGATCACCGTGCGGGATACGACCCGTGCCTGCTCGATTCCATTGCCCGGCGCGATGCCGCCGGCGAGCGGCATGGCCGAAGCGGGCGCGGCAGCGACGAGGCTGCCGAATGCGAGGGCGGCGATACCGAGGAGAGATGCTCTCATGGTGCTAGGCTCCTTGCTTTTGGTGGGGCCGGGCCTGTCGCAGGAGAGGCATGAATGCGCCGTTAATGCTCAGCTTACAAACCGGAATCAAAGCGATGTGGAAAGCCGGCAAATTATGCGTGCTGCCTTAGGTGGACGCGCACATGCGCTCGCTCGGTATGGCTCTGTCTTGCAAGAACCGATCGGCCTGCGTTCCGAGCGCGAAGCCGGGAAAACTGATCTGTAGCCAGCTACGCGGCGAGGGCCGCCGCCACCTGCTTCAGCGTCGGCAGCTTGCGGATCGGCCCAATCGCGGCGAGCGTCGGCGCCCCGGCGATCACCGCGCGGCCGGCCGCACGCACCTCGTCCACCGTCACGGCATCGACCTTGGCGATGACCTCGCCCGAGGGGATCACGCGCCCCCAGGCCAGGAGCTGCCGGGCATTGCGCTCGATGCGGCCGCCGGGCGTCTCCAGCGCCGAGAGCAGTGAGACCTTGAGCTGCGCCTTGGCGCGGGCGAGTTCGGTCTCGTCGAGGTCTTCCGCCGTCGTCCGAGTGGTGGCGATGGCGACGTCGACGAGTTCGGGCAGATCCGCCCCCGAGGTCCCGGCGCCGATGCCGAACAGGCCGCAATCCGAGAAAGGCCAGTGGAAGGCCTGGATGTCGTAGGCGAGGCCGCGTGTCTCGCGGACCTCGTGCCAGAGGCGTGAGGTCAGGCCACCGCCGAGCACATGCGCGAACAGGTGCAAGGCGTAATAGCCGTCGTCGCGGAAAGAGAGACCCGGCAGGCCGAGGACGAGGTTGGCCTGTTCGAGCTTCTTCTGCATGCGGCGCTCGCCGCCGCCGTAGAGACCGGGCACCACATTCGGCACCGAGGCCGGCTTCATGTCGCCGAACAGCCGCTCGCCGGCCTCGACGATCTCCTCGTGCGACACGGCGCCGGCCGCCGCCAGCACCATGCGCTCGGGCACGTACTCGCGGGCGATGAAGGCCTCGATCCCGGCGCGGTCGAAGCTCGTGATCGTCTCGGGCCGCCCCAGAATCGGCCGGCCGATCGGCTGGTCGGGAAAGGCCGTCTCGACGAAGGCGTCGTAGACGACGTCGTCCGGCGTATCCTCGACCGCCGCGTATTCCTGCAGGATCACGCCCTTCTCGCGGGCGAGCTCGCCGGCCTCGAAGGTCGAGCGCGTGAGAATGTCGCCGAGCACGTCGAGGGCGACGCCGACATCCTCGCCGAGCATACGCGCAGTGTAGCTGGTGCTCTCAGTCGAGGTCGCGGCGTTGATCTCACCGCCGACATTCTCGATGTCCTCGGCGATCTTCCGGGCCGAGCGGGTCTGCGTACCCTTGAAGGCCATGTGCTCGATGAGATGGCTGAGGCCATGCTCCTCTGGCCGCTCATGGCGTGAGCCGGCACCGACATAGACGCCGAGCGAGGCCGTCGCCACCCCGGGGATCGCCTCCGTCGCGATGGTTAGGCCGTTGGAAAGCCGCGCGATCTTGAGATCGGGCGAGGCGCCGAACGTCGTGAAATGCTCGTTCATCTCTGCTTTCAGGCGCCTGCCGTGATGCGGGCGCGCTCACGGATGAAGCGCTCCACCGCCGCCTGGTCGTTGGCGAGATTCGAGACCAGCTCGGGCCGGTCCATGAGATCCGCGAGGTGCGGCGGCAGCGCCGGACGTCCGGCCCCGGTAGCGAGTGAAACAGCATCCGGGAATTTCGCCGGATGCGCCGTGGCGAGCGCCACGACCGGCGTCGCAGGGTCCTTCTGGAGGAGCCTGCGGCCCGCACGCACGCCGATGGCGCTGTGCGGATCGAGCACCACACCGGTCTTGCGGTAGGTGCCGGCGATCTCTTCCACCACCTCCGGCTCGGGGACGGCGGTGGCATCAAACTCGTCGCGCACGGTCTGCAGGACGGCCGGGTCGAGGCTGAAGCCGCCCGATTGCTTGAGCCCGTCCATCAGCCGGCCGAGCGAGGAGGAATCACGGCCCAAGGCCTCGAACAGAAGCCGCTCGAAATTCGAGGAGATCTGGATGTCCATCGAGGGCGACGTGGTCGGTTGGACTCCGCGCAGCTCGTAGGCGCCGTGCTCCAGGGTGCGGGCGAGGATGTCGTTGGCATTGGTGCCGATCATCAGCCGGTCGATCGGCAGGCCCATGCGCTTGGCGACCCAGCCGGCGAGGATGTCGCCGAAATTGCCCGTCGGCACCGCGAAGGAGACCGGCCGGCGCGGGCCGCCGAGCGAGACGGCGCTGGTGAAGTAGTAGACGGCCTGCGCGGCGACGCGCGCCCAGTTGATCGAGTTCACGCCCGAGAGGTGGACGTCCTTGGCGAAATCGCCGTGCTGGAACATCGACTTCACGATGTTCTGGCAATCGTCGAAGGTGCCGTCGATGGCGATGGCGTGCACGTTCGGGCAAGCCACCGTGGTCATCTGCTTGCGCTGCACCTCCGACACGCGGCCGTGCGGAAACAGGATGAACACGTCGACCTGATCGAGGCCCTTGAAGGCCTCCACCGCCGCCGAGCCGGTATCGCCCGAAGTGGCTCCGACAATGGTGGCGCGCGAACCGCGCTGGCGCAGGACATGGTCCATCAGCCGCCCGAGCAGCTGCATCGCCACGTCCTTGAAGGCGAGCGTCGGGCCGTGGAAGAGCTCGAGCAGGAAGAGGTTGTCGTCGAGCTGGGTCAGCGGGCAGATCGCCGGATGCCGGAAGGTCGCGTAGGCATCCTCGATCATGGAATCGAGCGCCTCATCCGCGATCTCGCCGTCGATGAGCGGGCGCAGCACGCGCTTGGCGGCATCGGCGTAACGCACCCCGCTCAGAGCCGCGATCTCCGCTTTCGCAATCTGCGGCCAGCTTTCCGGCACGTAGAGGCCGCCATCGCGGGCGAGGCCGGCGAGGAGGGCATCGGAAAAGCTCAAGGGCGCAGCGGCGCCGCGGGTCGAGACGTGCAGCAAAGGGGCCTCCGGGAAGGCGCCCGCTCTACACGATAGAGGCTCGACTGTCGAAGTGGATCAGGCGCTGGTGCCCGGCGCCTTCTTCAAGTGGCAGCCGGTGATGCGCCACTGGCCGTCGGACTGCTTCTGAAGCAGGTAGAGGGCCATCCAGTCCACGCCCTCGTCGTCCTGCAGCATCACGGCCTGTGCGAGCTGGTCGCCCTCGGCGTCTTCGGTCTTGTCGAAGCTGTAGCTGCGCGAGTGCAGAACCGGCTTGTAGCCCTGCTCGACCATCGCGAGGAAGGTCTCGGGCGAGGAGAACATGCTCTGAATCTGCGGGGCCGCCTGGGCGTAGGCGGTGGCCGGATCGTTTTTCTTGAAGGCCTCGAGCTGCCGCTCGATCGTGGCGCGCGCCGCGCTCCGGTCCCCGTCGTCGACCGCCCAGGCGGCCGTACCCACCATCACCAGTAAGAGACCACCAACGAGACCGCGCATCGTCGCTACCCTCCAAGGCCAGCCGATATCAAAGTACCGCGCCGCCTAAGAAGGACAAGCAGAGGTCGTGCCGAACGGTTGCAGTCTCAGCCCGTCATTCCGGCGCCGCGAAGCAGAAGCCGGACCGACGCTGCGTCAGTTATTCCGCCGGCTCTTGCAGCCGCCGCCACGCAAACACCGAAAACACGCCCACGAGGCATGCGGCGATGCCGAACCAGGTGAAGGCGTATTGCAGGTGGTTGTTCGGCAGGTCGACGCGCAGCTGGCCGCCGCGCGGCCAGCCGCCGGGATTGTCCGTGGCGTCGGCCTCGATCAGGTAGGGCGGCACGTCGGCGAGCCCCTTCGCGGCGGCGATGCCGGCAATGTCGCGGTTGAACCACTCGCCGCGGGCCGGATCGGGGGCCGGCACGAACATCGTGCGCGGCTCGGAAGCCCGCAGGATACCGATGACGGTGGTCTCGCCGGCGACTTGGCCCGCCTGACGGTCGGCGGGTTGCTTGAGTTCGGTCGGGATGAAGCCGCGGTTGACCAGGAGCGTCGGGCCGTCGGCGCGTGCGAGCGGCGTGATCACGTAGAAGCCCTGGAGCGCGCGTCCTGGCGTATCGCCGGGCGCCAGTCCGTGGACCAGGGTCTCCTTGTCGTTCTGGAAAGTGCCTGTGACGCGGACGCGGCGAAACTCGTCGACCTTCGGATCCCAGGCGGGGGAGGGCAGCGCGCCGGGCGGCTCCTCGTGCGAGCGCTCGATGATCCGGGCGATGAGCGCTTCCTTCTCGCCCTTGCGCTCGATCTGCCAGACGCCCAGCCCGAGCAGGATGACGAGGCAGACGAGCGAGGCGAGGCCCGGAGCGATCAATCCGCGCCAGCGGCGATCCGGTGGTGTAGCCGAGGCGCTCACGAGCGGAAACGTCCCTGTTCGGCCTTGTTGTGGTACTGGAGGGCTGCGAGCAGGCCCTTGAGCGGGCGCACCAGAGCGAGGCTCAAACCGATCGAGAGCGAGCCCGCGACCAGCGCGTGCACCCAGATCGGCGGCTCGAAGGTGATTTCGATCCAGAGCGCGAGGCCGACCACCACGACGCCGACGATCGACATCACGAAAAAGGCCGGCCCGTCCGCCGAGTCGAAGGCGGAAAAATCCTGGCCGCAGACCTCGCAGCTCGGCCGGAAGCTCAGGAAGCCGTTGAACATGTGACCCTCGCCGCAGCGGGGGCAGCGGCCTCTGAGGCCTGTCGGGATCGGCGGCGGAGCGTTGCTCGGTACGGGCACTGAGGGGACCTTCTTCGGCTCGCCCCTGATATGGGCAACGTCCCGCCTTCGGGCATGAAAAAGGGCGGCTCGCGCCGCCCTTCAGGGTTGCCCACCGCGCAAGACGGGGACGGGTTTGCGCGAGGCTTCAGCCGTGAGCGGCAGCGTGGCCGAAGCCCGAGCCCCAGACGTAGATGGCGGCGAACAGGAACAGCCACACCACGTCGACGAAGTGCCAGTACCAGGCGGCGAACTCGAAACCGAGGTGCTGCTTGACTGTGAAGTCGCCGGCATAGGCACGCATCAGGCAGATCGCGAGGAAGATCGTGCCGATGATGACGTGGGCGCCGTGGAAGCCCGTCGCCATGAAGAAGGTCGACGAGTAGATCGAGCCCGAGAAGCCGAAATGCGCGTGGCTGTACTCGTAGGCCTGGCACATCGTGAACAGGACGCCGAGGACGATGGTCAGCCAGAGGCCGTATTTCAGGCCCTTGCGGTCGTCGTGCAGCAGGGCGTGGTGCGCCCAGGTGATCGTGGTGCCCGAGGTCAGCAGGATCAGGGTGTTCAGGAGCGGCAGGTGCCAGGGATCGAAGGCCTCGATGCCCTTCGGCGGCCAAGTGCCGCCGGTGAACTCGACGCGCTGGGCCTGGATCGGATCGGCCGTGTAGAGCGCAGCCTCGAAATAGGCCCAGAACCAGGCGACGAAGAACATCACCTCGGAGGCGATGAACATCATCATGCCGTAGCGGTGATGAAGCTGGACGACGCGGGTGTGGTCGCCGGTATTGGCCTCGTGGGCGACGTCCTTCCACCAGGAAAGCATGGTGTAGAGGATGCCGAGGAAGCCGGCGCCGAACATGTACGGACCGACCGCGAGGCCGCCCAGCGTCAGGCTCTTCATCCAGAAGACCGCGCCGGTCGTGGTGATGAAGCCGGAGAAGGCGCCGATCAGAGGCCACGGGCTCGGGTGGAGGATGTGGTAATCGTGGTTCTTGCCGTGCGCCTCGGCCATCGAATAGCTCTCCTCACCCCTGGCCTTCGCCGCCGCCGGCTGGCCCCGTTTCACTTTGTCGACGATCGGCTTAGCACCGGCCATCGAGCCTGAAGCTCTATCGCGGGCGCGAGCCCGTTGTCACGCTTGCGCGCTCAGAAATTCGTCCGCGTTCCCGTACCGGTGGCCGTCCCCTCGGCGGCCGCCTGGGGCGAGCCGTTGCGCGAGACGAAGTAGGTATAGGACAGGGTCATCTCGGAGAGGTCGCCGATATCGGGATCCTTGCGCAGCCCCTGGTCGACGTAGAACACCAGCGGATAGTCCGCGCTCTCACCCGGCTGCAGGGTGTGCTCGGTGAAGCAGAAGCACTCGACCTTCACGAAATAGCTGCCCATCAGGCCGGGCTGCACGTTGAAGGCCGCGATCCCCGTCGCAGGCTTGGAACCGGTATTCGTCACCTTGAAGAACACGGTCTTGGTCTCGCCCGGCACGGCGTCGACGCTCGTCACCTCAGGCTGGAAGCGCCAGGTCAGGTTCGGGGCGACGTTGGTGTCGAAACGGACGCGCAGCGGCTTGGATGCGGCATCGGCCGAGGCGGTCGGCGCGGCGCCGACGCGTGGCGTGCCGTCGAAGCCCGTCGCCTTGCAGAACAGGTTGTAGAGAGGCACCGACGCGAAGGCGAGACCGGTCATCCCGGCGACCACGCCGGCGCAGGCGATCGCCGTCCAGCGAGTGCCCTTCTGCGAATTCCGGCCCGCCGCGCTCACAGCGGGCGCTCCAGGATCTGGGGGCCGAGCTTGGCGATCGTCAGCACGAAGAACAGGATCACCAGGGCGCCGAGCGTCAGCGCGATGGCGATGGAGCGCTTGCGGCGCGCCTTCTCCTCCTCGGGGGTCAGCGCTCTGACCTGGAATTTCGGATCCATCATGGCGTGCATCAGGCGATGACGGCGCGGAACAGGCCGAAGCCGTGCTCCACCAGGAGCCCTGCGAAGAGCAGGAGCAAGTAGAGGATCGAGAAGCCGAACAGGCCCATGGCCGCGCGCCGCTCCGCCTCGCCCTCGCGCAGACGAAAGACCTGGAGCGCCCCAGCGAGCATGCCGAGGCCGCCAAGCGCGGCGATCGCCGCGTAGAGCCAGCCGCCAAAGCCCATGGCGACCGGCACGAGGCCGAGCGGGGCGAGGAGCAGCGTGTACCAGACGATCTGGCGACGGGTGGAATCGGGTCCGGCCACGTTCGGCATCATCGGGATGCCGGCCTTGGCGTAATCGCCGCTCTTTACGAGCGCCAGCGCCCAGAAATGGGGCGGCGTCCAGATGAAGATGATCAGGAACAGCACCACCGAGTCGAGGCCGACATGGCCCGTCACCGCGGCCTGCCCGACGATGGGCGGCAGCGCACCGGCAGCACCGCCGATGACGATGTTCTGCGCGGTCGCCCGCTTCAGCCACATCGAATAGACGACGGCGTAGAAAACGATGGTGAAGGCCAGGAGCCCGGCGGCTAGCCAGTTCGAGGCGAGGCCGAGGATCAGCACCGAGCCGACCGAGAGCACCATGCCAAAGGCGAGCGCCTCGTTCGGGAGGATGCGACCGTCGGGGATCGGGCGCTTGGCGGTGCGCGTCATCAGCGCGTCGATGTCGGCGTCCCACCACATGTTGAGGCAGCCGGAGGCACCGGCGCCGACGGCGATCATCAGGAGCGCAATGCCGGCGATGATCGGGCTGACATGCGGGTGCGAGATCACCATGCCGACCAGCGCGGTGAAGATCACCAGCACCATCACCCGCGGCTTCAGCAGGGCGAAGAAGTCCGAAACCTCGCCGCCGGCCGCGCTGGCGGTCGGGTTGAAGGCTTGCCCTTCGAAGGCTTGGGCCTCGCCGGAGAGGCTATTCGACAGGCTCGACATGAAAACCGTGTTTCGGATCGCTTGAACCAAAGTCCTTTCAGGCTCGCGCGGCCCCTGGGGGCCGAACCGCCCTTTCCGGGAGGCCGTCGGCGCGAGGGCCTGGGGCATCCGGGAAAGAGCGAGGACCGCCGCAGCGGTCCTCGCGATGTTCTGTCGTCGAGGGAGCGGCTTAGTGGGCCGGCTCGTCGACGATCTGCGGAAGCGTCTCGTACTGGTGGAAGGGCGGCGGCGACGACAGCGTCCATTCCAGCGTCGTGGCGCCCTCGCCCCACGGGTTGTCCGCGGCGCGCTTCGACGAACGGAAGGCGATGATCACGCCGATGATGAAGACCACCATGCCGAGCGCGAAGATGTGGCCGCCCCAGGTCGCAACCTTGTGCCAGGGCGCGAAGGCTTCCGGATAGTCGGCGTAGCGACGCGGCATGCCGGCGAGGCCGAGGAAGTGCATCGGGAAGAACAGGACGTTCGCGCCGATGAAGGCCAGCCAGAAGTGCAGCTTGCCGGCCCATTCCGGGATCACGCGGCCGGTCATCTTCGGGAACCAGTAGTAGATGCCGCAGAAGATGATGAACACCGCGCCGAGCGAGAGCACGTAGTGGAAGTGCGCGACCACGTAGTAGGTGTCGTGCAGGTACTTATCGACCGCCGAGTTCGCGAGCACGACGCCGGTGACGCCGCCGACCGTGAACAGGAAGATGAAGCCCACCGCCCAGTGCATGGCGGCGGTGAAGCGGATCGAGCCGCCCCACATCGTCGCGATCCAGGAGAAGATCTTCACGCCGGTC
Source organism: Methylobacterium brachythecii (assembly GCF_014196345.1). Taxonomy (GTDB): domain Bacteria; phylum Pseudomonadota; class Alphaproteobacteria; order Rhizobiales; family Beijerinckiaceae; genus Methylobacterium; species Methylobacterium brachythecii. The sequence goes on from NZ_JACIDN010000002.1 coordinate 717,726, forward strand.
GGAACCGCGATCACCATGGTGGCGAACACGAAGTAGGACTGCGTCTGGAGCGACAGGCCGACCGTGTACATGTGGTGCGCCCACACGACGAAGCCGACGACGCCGATCGCGACCATAGCGTAGGCCATGGCGAGGTAGCCGAAGACGGGCTTCTTCGAGAAGGTCGCGATCACGTGCGAGACGATACCGAAGGCCGGCAGGATCATCACGTACACTTCGGGGTGGCCGAAGAACCAGAACAGGTGCTGGTAGAGGATCGGGTCACCACCGCCCTCGGGGGCGAAGAAGGTCGTGCCGAAGTTGCGGTCCGTCAGCAGCATGGTGATCGCGCCGGCGAGAACCGGGAGCGAGAGCAGCAGCAGGAAGGCGGTGACCAGCTCGGCCCAGGCGAAGAGCGGCATCTTGTGCAGCGTCATGCCCGGAGCGCGCATGTTCAGGATCGTGGTGATGAAGTTGATCGCGCCGAGGATCGAGCCGGCACCGGCGAGGTGCAGCGAGAAGATCGCGAAATCGACCGCAGGGCCCGGATGTCCCGAAGAGGAGAGCGGCGGATAGACCGTCCAGCCCGTGCCCGCGCCGGCCGCGCCCGGAGCGCCTTCGACGAAGAGCGAGCAGACCAGGCTGCAGAAGCCGGCGACGGTGAGCCAGAACGAGATGTTGTTCATGCGCGGGAACGCCATGTCCGGCGCGCCGATCATCAGGGGCACGAACCAGTTGCCGAAGCCGCCGATCAGCGCCGGCATCACCATGAAGAACACCATGATCAGGCCGTGGCCCGTCACGAAGACGTTGTAGGTCTGCGGATTGGAGAAGTACTGCAGGCCGGGGGCCTCCATCTCCATACGGATGCCGAAGGAGAGAAACGCGCCCACACAGCCCGCGAAGAACGCGAACAGCAGGTAGAGCGTGCCGATGTCCTTATGGTTGGTCGACAGGAACCAACGGGCGAAGAAGGACGGCTTGTGATCGTCGTGGGCATCATGCCCGGCATGTGCTGCGGCGGTTGCCATCGGGTCTGACCTTAACTTCGAAATGTGATCAGGCGAGGGGGCCGGCGCGCAGTCGCGCCCGCCCCACGAGCGTCCTTACTTGGCCGAAGCGAACTTCGAGCCGCCATCGGTCGCGGCGTACTTGGTCTTGGCTTCCTTGAGCCACGCTGCGTAAGCCTGATCGCTGACCACCTTCACGACGATCGGCATGTAGGCGTGGCGCATGCCGCAGAGCTCCGAGCACTGGCCGTGATAGGTGCCCTCGCGGTCGGCCTTGAACCAGGTCTCGTTCAGACGGCCCGGGATCGCGTCGATCTTGCCGCCGAAGGACGGCATCGCCCAGGAATGGATCACGTCGGTCGAGGTCACCTGGACCTTCACGACCTTGTTCACCGGAACGACCATCTCGTTGTCGGTCTGGAGGAGCTTGGGCTCCTTCTCCTCGTCGATGTTGGCATCGAAGGTGAAGCCGCCATCTTCGCCGACCTTCGGGTACTCGTAGGTCCAGTACCAGGCATGGCCGGTGACCTTCACCGTCACGTCCGAGGCCGGCACGATGAGCTGCGTGCGCAGCATGCGGAAGGACGGGATCGCCACGGCGACGAGGATGAGCACCGGGATGATGGTCCAGGCCACCTCGATCGCGGTGTTGTGCGTCGTGCGCGACGGCGTCGGGTTGGCCTTCTCGTTGAAGCGGTAGATGCAGTAGACGAGCAGGCCGAGCACGAAGAGCGAGATGATGAAGGCCAGGACGTGAAGCCAGCCTTCGAACGAGGCGAGCTGCGCCGCCTCTGCCGTCACCGGCGTCTGGCGATCCATCTGCCACGGCACGGGAATGCCGGGTTCCGCGAGAGCGGAGGTCGACGTGACGAGCAGGGCGCCGAGCGCGGCAATCCCCCATTTAGACCGGTGTTGCGCGTGCGCCGTCCGCATGTGCTCTCTCGTGGCTCCCCGTTATTATCTTGATTTCGCGACGGCCCATTCGCAGATAGCGATTGTGCATTGCGAGGTCCTGATCGCGCGGGGACGGCCCAAGACGAGGCTATCAACGCGAGACTGTTGGACCGCGACGTAGAACCATACTGATCTCAAACACGCAACCGCCAAGAGCGTCGCACGGCCAAGTTCCGCGCATGACTTAAGGCGAATGCGTCGGGCCTCTCAACATTCGTTAGTGAGCTGTTGAGAAATGCCCCGGGATGCGAGCCTGACGCCATGGCATCGACCGAGCTGGCCGCCCCCGATTCCGAAAAACGCTGCGAAACGGCGCAGGCAGCGACGAGCGTGCGCGTTTCGACTCTCGTTGTTGCCTACGACGATCCCGTGCCGCGCGAGGACAGCCGGCCGCTCGCCGTCGAGATGCCGGTCAACGTCGTCTACGGCAGCGTCCCCTATGCGGTGATGATGACGAGCCCGGCGGATCTCGAGGATTTCGCCTACGGATTCAGCCTGACCGAGGGCATCGTCGAGACGGCGGAAGAGATACGCTCGGCCCAGGTCGAGCCGGGTGATGGCGGCCTGCGGCTCCTCGTCGACCTCGCGCCGGGGCGCCTGCGCGAGCACCTTGCCCGCAAGCGTGCGATCAGCGGCCGGACCGGCTGCGGCGTCTGCGGAATCGACGACCTCGCCTCGCTTCCCCTCGCCTCACCGCGCAGCGGCAAGGGCCCCGACATCGCGGTCTCGGCCATCAAGACAGCGCTCGATGGGCTTCATGAAAAACAGAGTCTCAATCGTGAGACTCGCGCGGTTCACGCTGCGGCCTGGGCCCGGCTCGACGGAACGGTGGTGGCCGTGCGCGAGGATGTCGGCCGCCACAACGCCCTCGACAAGCTGATCGGTGCGCTGATGCGGGCGGGCGAGGACCCGGACCGAGGCTTCCTGATCATCACGAGCCGCTGCTCGTTCGAGATGGCCGAGAAGGCGGCGACCTTCGGCGCCTCGGTGATCGTCGCGATTTCAGCGCCGACCTCGCTGGCGATCGAGCGCGCGAGGCAGCACGACCTGACGCTCTGCGCCATCGCGCGCTCCGACACGCTGACGGTGTTTTCCGGCCGCGAGCGGCTGCTGCCCGGCGCGTAGGCTGACGTATCCCGCGCCGTCATTCCGGAGCTCGCCATGAACGAGAATCCGGAATGTCAGTTATCGAATTGAAGACGTCCGGCGTGGACTATACCGAGCCGGATCCATCGGGAGCGATCAGTTGGCTGCCGGCGATACCGCGTCGTTGCTCGGAGCACCCGGCGCCGTCGACGTTCCGCCGATGATGCGGACCTTGCGCTTGGCATCGCCGCTCGGCGGATCCTGCCACTTCTGATTCGCGGCTTCCTTGGACTCCGGTTTCGGGGCCTCGGCCGGCTTCTCGGCCACCGGCTTGTCGACGGCCTGCGGAGCTGCGGGCGCCTCGGCAGGCTTTTCGGCCGCTTTGGCCGGAGCCTCGGCCGGCTTCTCCGTGGCCTGCGGCGCTGCCGGCTTGTCCGCGGGAGCAGGCTCGGCCGGCTTCTCGGCGGCCTTCTCCTCATTTACGGGCAGCTTGGCGGCCGGCAGAAGCGGAGCGGTCTCGGCCTTCGGCAGCTCGGCCGGCGCCTTGACGGCGTCCGGAGCCTTCACGACGTCCGGCACCTTCGCCGGCTCGGGTGTCGCGCCGGCGTTCGGAGCGGCCTGCTCGACGGGCGCCACCGTCGGAACCGGGGCCTCCGGCGCGACGCGCGGCGCGGCGGGCTTCGATGGCGGGGTGAGCTTGGCGGTCTTGCGCTGCTGGGCCTTGTCGGCCTTTCGCGCATCCGGCTTGGCGCCGGAGCGCGCGTCGGGGTTCACGCCGTAGGTATTGGGATCGGTGGCGCCAGGACGCGAGGCGATCGTCGGAGCGCGCTCGCTTTCGCTGTGCAGCGAAGGCCGCGGCAGCGGAATGTCGCCCGGCGGCAGCAAGGCTTCCTGGTCGCGGCCGCGACGCATGGCGGGCTCGTCGTTGGTCCAGCCGTAGCCGGGCGCGGCCCGGGCGACGCGGTTCGGCGGCGCATCGATGCGCTGGCGCCCGAAGATGGAGCCGTCGCCGGCATCGACATAAAGGCGGACGCGGTGGCCGGCGGGGTTGGTGGCCTCGACGACGTAGGCGCGACCGTCGAAGCGCGGACGGCTGATCTCGCTGAAGCCGCGATCCTGCAGCCGGTAGACGACGGCGCGTGGCGGCATCGGCGCCATGTCGTCCTCGTCGATCGGCCCGCGATAGGTTCCGACATAGCCGTAGAATTGTGCGGACGCCTCGCTCGCGGCGACGAGCGACAGGGCGGCTGCCCCGAGCAACATCGCGCGAAGAGCGCGGCTGCGGTGGGAAACGGCGCGGGATGACCGCGTACGGCGCATGGATGCCATGTGGCTTCTCTTTCGCCCCCTCGAGTTAGGACTCGTTCTGCCTCGACCGGCGGCGGATCTCGACCGACCCTTTAAGCCTCCGGTCCGATCAGCGAAGTCGTTGCTTCGCATCCCCTTGTGACCGGCAAGCTCGCTTCAAACAGGTGATCGGGGCAGAAATGCGGGACGAGCGCGTCCGGCATCCGCATCGTCCCGGCCGTCATGGGGAGGGTCGTTTGGCGCAGACCGATCGGGCGTCATTGCGAAAGCTGGTTTGCGGCGGCTTTGGGGCACTTGCTGGAGTCGATAAAATCTGGCAACGTCAATTTATAGGACAGGGAGACTGTCCTTTTCTCGAACTGCCGGCTGCCCGGCAGGAGCGGTTGGCGTGAACGACACGACGTCGAAACGAACCGAGATGCCGATTGCCGACGCGGCGATCAGGGCGAACGCCGGCTGAACGAGACAGCCGGTGTGACGCCCGCGGGTTGCGGGCGCCCCCCTTCGAGTAAGGTGCCGAGCCGACCCGATCGCGACGACTGAACGATCCCCGGCCGCTCTCTGGCGTTCGGGCACGAAACATGCTCGCATCCTCGCCGGATCCGGTGAGACGATCGGAGAACGGTTTGGACATGAGCGAAATCTCATCCGGAGGGTCGATGTCCCGCGCCGCCGCCGAGAGCGAGCGCGCCGCGCCATCGCGTCACGAGAGCACGGCCCCGATGATCGTGCGCGATCCGGCGATGCCGGTCGCACAGGGCATGTATGACCCGGCCCATGAGCGTGACGCTTGCGGCCTCGGCTTCGTCGCCGACATGCACGATCGCCGCACGCACACCATCGTGCAGCAGGGTCTCAAGATCCTGGAGAACATCGACCATCGCGGCGCAGTCGGCGCCGATCCGACCATGGGCGACGGTTGCGGCATCCTCACTCAGATCCCGCACGACTTCTTCGCCGAGGAGTGCTCGCGGCTCGGCTTCGAACTGCCGCCGGCCGGGCAATACGCGATCGGCCAGTTCTTCATGCCGAAGAACGATCAGGCGCGCGCCGTGATCGAGGACATCGTCGAGAAGGTGCTCGCCGAGGAGGGCCTGCCCCTGGTCGGCTGGCGTGACGTGCCGGTGGATTCGGAGGATCTCGGCCATGCGGTGAAGGAGACCGAGCCGCATCATCGGCAGGTCTTCATCGGCATGCCCGCTTCGACGAGCGACCAGGACGCCTTCGAGCGGCGCGTCTACATCGCCCGCAAGGTGATCTCGAACAAGGTCTATGGCCTCGACGACCAGCGGGTGAAGGAGTTCTATCCGGTCTCGGTCTCGAGCCGCACCATCGTCTACAAGGGCATGGTGCTGGTCCACCAGCTCGGCCACTACTACCTCGACCTGAAGGACGAGCGCTTCGTCTCGGCGATCGCGCTCGTGCACCAGCGCTTCGCCACCAACACCTTCCCGACCTGGCGCCTGTCGCACCCCTACCGGATGGTCGCGCATAACGGCGAGATCAACACGCTGCGTGGCAACGTGAACTGGATGAAGGCGCGTCAGGCGAGCGTCGATTCCGAGCTGTTCGGCAACGACATCTCGAAGCTCTGGCCGATCTCCTACGAGGGCCAGTCCGACACCGCCTGCTTCGACAACGCCCTCGAGTTCCTCATTCAGGGCGGCTACTCGCTCAGCCACGCGATGATGATGCTCATCCCGGAGGCCTGGGCGGGCAACCCGCTCATGAACGACGAGCGCCGCGCCTTCTACGAATACCATGCCGCGCTGATGGAGCCGTGGGACGGCCCTGCCGCCGTGGCCTTCACCGATGGCCGCCAGATCGGCGCGACGCTCGACCGCAACGGCCTGCGCCCCGCCCGCTACATCGTCACCGATGACGGGCTCGTGGTGCTCGCCTCCGAGATGGGCGTGCTGCCGATCCCGGACGAGAAGATCGTCCAGTCCTGGCGCCTGCAGCCGGGCCGCATGCTGCTGATCGACCTCCAGAAGGGCCGCATCGTCTCCGACGAGGAGCTCAAGAAGGAACTCGCCGCCGCGCACCCCTACGCGGACTGGGTGAAGAACACCCAGATCGTGCTGGAAGACCTGCACCCGATCCAGCCGCGCGCCTCGCGCACCGACGTGTCGCTGCTCGATCGCCAGCAGGCCTTCGGCTACACCCAGGAAGACCTCAAGCTGCTGATGGCGCCCATGGCCGTGACCGGCCAGGAGGCCGTCGGCTCGATGGGCTCCGACACGCCGCTGGCGCCGCTGTCGGACAAGTCGAAGCCGCTCTACTCCTACTTCAAGCAGAACTTCGCGCAGGTGACCAACCCGCCGATCGACCCGATCCGCGAGGAGGCCGTGATGAGCCTCGTCTCGTTCATCGGGCCGCGGCCGAACCTGCTCGACATGGAGGGCGCCTCACGCCGCAAGCGACTCGAGGTGCGCCAGCCGATCCTGACGAACGGCGACCTCGAGAAGATCCGATCGATCTCGCATTTCGAGGACCGCTTCGACACCAAGACGCTCGACATCACCTTCCCCGCCGAGACCGGCGCGGATGCGATGGACGGCGCGCTCAACCGGCTCTGCGACCGGGCGGAGGTCGCGGTCCGCGGCGGCTACAACATCATCATCCTGTCGGACCGCGCGGTCGGCCCGGATCGCATCCCGATCCCGGCGCTGCTCGCCACCGCGGCCGTGCACAACTACCTGATCCGCAAGGGGCTTCGCACCTCGGTCGGCCTCGTCGTCGAGTCCGGCGAGCCGCGCGAGATCCATCATTTCGCGTGCCTGGCCGGCTACGGCGCGGAGGCGATCAATCCGTATCTCGCCTTCGAGACCTTGATCGAGATGAAGGACGAGTTCCCGCCGGACATCACCAACGACGAGATCGTCTACCGCTACATCAAGTCGATCGATAAGGGGCTGCTCAAGGTCATGTCCAAGATGGGCATCTCGACCTACCAGTCCTATTGCGGCGCGCAGATCTTCGACGCGATCGGCTTGAACTCCGAATTCGTCGCCCGCGACTTCTTCGGAACCGCGACCACGATCGAGGGCATCGGCATGGCCGAGGTCGCCCAGGAGACGACGCTTCGCCACCGCGACGCGTTCGGCGACGCGCCGATCTACCGCAACGCGCTCGATGTCGGCGGCGAGTACGCCTACCGGCTGCGCGGCGAGACCCATACGTGGACGCCCGACACCGTGGCGACGCTGCAGCATGCGGTGCGTCTCGGCGCGGCCGAGCGCTACCGTGAATATGCGCGCCTGGTGAACGAGCAGGAGAACCACCTCAAGACCCTGCGCGGCCTGTTCGTCGTCAAGACCGCCGCCGATCTCGGCCGCGAACCCGTCGCCCTCGATCAGGTCGAGCCGGCCTCCGAGATCGTGAAGCGTTTCGCCACAGGCGCGATGTCCTACGGCTCGATCTCGAAGGAGGCGCACGAGACCCTCGCCATCGCGATGAACTCATTCGGCGGCCGCTCGAATTCGGGCGAAGGCGGCGAGGAGCCGCGCCGGTTCGTCACCGGGCCTGACGGCCGCTCACGGCGCTCGGCGATCAAGCAGGTTGCCTCGGGCCGCTTCGGCGTGACCACCGAGTACCTCGTCAATTCGGACATGATGCAGATCAAGGTGGCGCAGGGTGCCAAGCCCGGCGAGGGCGGCCAGCTGCCCGGTCACAAGGTCGATGCCAAGATCGCCAAGGTCCGCTACGCCACTCCGGGCGTCGGCCTGATTTCGCCGCCGCCGCACCACGACATCTACTCGATCGAGGATCTCGCCCAGCTGATCTTCGACCTGAAGAACGTCAACCCGGCGGCCGACGTCTCCGTGAAGCTCGTCTCCGAGGTCGGTGTCGGCACCGTCGCGGCCGGCGTCGCCAAGGCGCGCGCCGACCACATCACGATCTCGGGCTTCGACGGCGGCACCGGCGCGGCGCCGCTGACCTCGCTCAAGCATGCCGGCGGCCCGTGGGAGACCGGGCTGGCCGAGACGCAGCAGACGCTCGTCCTGAACAACCTGCGCGGCCGCGTTGCCCTGCAGGCCGATGGCGGCATCCGTACCGGCAAGGACGTCCTCATCGCCGTGCTGCTCGGGGCCGACCAGATCGGCTTCTCGACGGCGCCGCTGATCGCGGCCGGCTGCATCATGATGCGCAAGTGCCATCTCAACACCTGTCCGGTCGGAGTCGCGACGCAGGACCCGGTTCTGCGCAAGCGCTTCAAGGGCACGCCCGAGCACGTCATCAACTACTTCTTCTTCGTCGCCGAAGAGGTGCGCGAGCTGATGGCCGCGATGGGCTTCACGAAGGTCGAGGACCTGATCGGCCGCTCCGATCTCCTCGACAAGCGGGATGCCATCGAGCACTGGAAGGCCCGCGGCCTCGATTTCAGCAAGATGTTCCACCGGCCCGATGTCGGCGAACATGTCGCGATCCGCTGGGTCGATCGTCAGCATCATCCGATCGACACGGTGCTCGACCGCCGCCTGATCGAACGCGCCAAGAGCGCCATCGAGACCGGCGAGCCGGTCGTCATCACCGACGTCATCAAGAACTCGGATCGGGCCGCCGGTGCGATGCTCTCTGGTATGGTCGCCAAGGCCCATGGCCACGAGGGCCTGCCCGACGACACCATCACGGTGAAGCTCGCCGGCACCTCTGGCCAGAGCTTCGGCGCATGGCTCGCCGCGGGCGTGACCATCGAGCTGACCGGCCACGGCAACGACTACATCGGCAAGGGCCTGTCGGGCGGAAAGCTGATCATCCGCCCGAGCGAGGCGCTGAAGTCTCCCGCCGAGCGCACGATCATGGCCGGCAACACCGTGCTCTACGGCGCCATCGCCGGCGAGTGCTACATCCGCGGCTCAGCGGGTGAGCGCTTCGCCGTGCGCAACTCGGGCGCCATCACCGTGGTCGAGGGCATGGGCGACCATGGCTGCGAATACATGACCGGCGGCGTCGTCGTGTCGATCGGCGAGACCGGGCGCAACTTCGCGGCCGGCATGTCGGGCGGCATCGCCTACGTGCTCGACGAGGACGGCTCGTTCACGGCGCGCTGCAACCTCTCGATGGTCGACCTGGAGCCCGTGGAGGAGGAGGACGACATCATGCGTCGCTTCCACCAGGACGGCGATCTCGAGACCAAGGGCCGCGTCGATCTCCTCGGCGACATGTCGGGCCATGACGAGGAGCGCCTGAGCCAGCTCCTCACCAACCACTACAAGTATACCGGCTCGCCGAAGGCCAAGGCGATCCTCGACGGCTGGAGCGAGTACCGCACCAAGTTCGTCAAGGTCATGCCGGTCGAGTACCGCCGGGCGCTCCGCGAGATGGAAGCCGCCCGGATGCCGATCGCGGCGGAGTAAGATCATCTGCGCTGCCAGACCATCTGGCAGCGCTGGCTACGAAACGGACGCGGCAAGCCGCGCCATGCGCGCGCGTTCCGCGAAGGGCTGATCGATGGGCAAGATCACGGGTTTCCTTGAGTTCGACCGGCAGGAGCAGAAGTATCAGCTCGCCGCCGACCGGGTTCGCCACTTCCGCGAGTTCACGCTCCCGCTCGACGAGCATGATCTCGCCAAGCAGGCGGCGCGCTGCATGGATTGCGGCATCCCGTTCTGCCACGGCCCGACCGGATGCCCCGTGCACAACCAGATTCCGGACTGGAACGACCTCGTCTTCCAGTCGGACTGGGAGGAGGCGATCCGCAACCTCCACTCCACCAACAATTTCCCGGAATTCACCGGCCGCGTCTGCCCCGCGCCCTGCGAGGAGGCCTGCACGCTGAACCTCGAGAACCAGCCGGTGGCGATCAAGACCATCGAGCAGGCGATCGCCGACCGTGCCTGGAACATGGGCTGGGTGAAGCCCGAGCCGTCCGCCACGCAAACCGGCAAGCGCGTCGCGATCGTCGGATCGGGCGCCGCCGGCATGGCAGCCGCCCAGCAGCTCGCCCGCGTCGGCCATGAGGTCCATGTCTTCGAGCGCGAGCCGAAGGCCGGAGGCCTGCTTCGCTATGGCATCCCCGACTTCAAGATGGAGAAGCGCCACATCGACCGGCGCGTGAAGCAGATGGAGGCCGAGGGCGTCCAGTTTCACTACAAGGTCAATGTCGGCGTCGATAAGCCCGTCGACGAGCTGACCGCCGAGTTCGACGCCGTGCTTTTCGCAGGGGGCGCCGAAGAGCCGCGCAACCCGCAGCTTCCGGGCCAGGAGCTCGACGGCGTGCATTACGCCATGCCCTATCTCGTGCAGTCGAACCGGCGCGTCGGCGCCGAGCCGATGCCCGGCAACGGCGAGCTGCCGATCATCGCCGCGAGCAAGAACGTCGTCGTCATCGGCGGCGGCGACACCGCGTCGGACTGCGTCGGCACCGCCTTCCGCCAGGGCGCCCTCTCGGTGACGCAGCTCGATATCCGCCCGCGTCCGCCCGAGCGCGAGGATAAGCTGACGGTATGGCCGTACTGGCCGACCAAGATGCGCACCTCGTCCTCGCAGGCAGAGGGCGCCGAGCGCGAGTTCCAGGCGGCGACGCTGGGCCTCGAAGGCGACCGCAAGGGTCGGCTGACCGGCGTGCTCTGCGCGCGTGTCGACGAGAAGCGCCAGCCCATCGCAGGCACCGAGTTCGTCCTGCCAGCCGACCTCGTTTTCATGGCGATTGGCTTCGCGAGCCCCCTGCACAAGGGCATGGTCGCGGATTCCGGCGTGAGCCTCGACAAGCGCGGCAATGTGCTCGCCAACGAGGAGGATTACCGGACCTCGCATCCGAAGATCTACTCGGCCGGCGACATGCGCCGCGGCCAGTCGCTCATCGTCTGGGCGATCCGCGAAGGCCGCCAGGCCGCCCGCTCGATCGACGAGGATCTGATGGGCGAGAGCGTGCTGCCGCGCTGAGGCGTCTCGCTCACGATGCGCAAGGGCGTGTCGTGAGCGATTTGGATGAAGCAGATCTCTCCTCGCCGCGATCAAGCTTCAGCGCATTCGCTCGACCCATTGTGCGCGCGAAGGTCCCGGTTCGAAAGGATCCCCGAAGTACTGCGTCTCGCGGCTCACCCGCCCGTCCAAAAACTCCATGATGCTCACGGTGTAGGACGGCCGCCCGTCATAGGTCAGGACATATTCGGTGACCCATAGGTCGCCCGCACCGACGATCCGCCGGACTGCAAACCTTTTCTGATTTGGTTGCGCGGCGCGAGACGATCGAATCCGCCACCGTCCGCAGATGCGCTCTCCCGATTGCGGATATTCGAGCACCGCGTCGTCTCGGTAGATCTGGTGCTCACCTTCGAGGTCGTTCGCATCGGAGGCCGCCCAGTGGCGGTCGAGAGCCGCTCGGATGTCTCGATCCTCCATCCTGGATCTCCCTGTCCGCGGCGATCGATGTCCCTACCCCGGCGGCCACTTGAAGTCGTCGGCGCGGCCGGGCTGCGGCACCGGTGCGGCGCCGCGCTGCAGGGTGCGCTCCACCGTTCCCGCGGCGTCGCCCTCGCGCGGACGGCCGCTGGCGAGCACGCCGCCGGGCGAGATCTCGTTGCGGCCGAGAGGCACCACCGGGCCGGCGGCCGGCTTCACCGGCAGGCTCGGGATGCCGGGCGGCTCGGGCAGGCTCGGCAGCATCGCCGTGATCTTGCGGTCGATGGCCGAGGAGTCGTCGAGGCTCGGACCGGCATCCCCGGGCGTCGCCGAGGGCACCGTCGCGACGGTCGGCTGCTCCGGTTGCAGCGTACCATTCGCCCCCATCAGCCGCTTCAGCTCAATATCGGCGAAATGGGCGGCCTTGCGGGCTCCGGGGAAGGTGAAGTGGATGCCGTCCGAGGTGCGCAAGGTGGCGCGCTGGCCGTCGAGGTCGGGGCCGGTCGCGGTATAGCGGTTGCGGTCGTCGACGAAGCCCGGCCAGATGTCGACATAGGTCTGGCCGGCCTTCTGGACGCGCTCGCGCGCGAGGTCATTGATCGAAGCGAGATCCTTGGTCAGCATCTCGAAGCGCACCGGGGGCACGCCGACCCAGACCAGCGGGATCTTGTGGTCGGTGAAGACCTTGATCACCGCGTCGATCCGCGCCGCGTAGACCTCGCGCCACTTGTCGGTGAGCGGCTCGAAACTCTCTCCGCCTTCTCGGATCGCCTGGCGGTCGTTCACGCCGATCATGAACAGGGCGTAGGCGACCTTCGGGTTGGCCTTGAGATAATCTTCGGCGGCCTTGGGCCAGTCGACCACGTCCTTGCGCACGATGCCGCTGTCGCCGCGAGACCGGTCGACCACCGCAACGTCGGCGTTCTCACGGAAGGCGTCGTCGAGCCCCTTGGCGAGATAGGAGGCGAGGGAATCGCCGAACACCGCGACCTGGACGTTCGGGGAAGTCTTGGCGGGCGCAGGCGGCGCCTGCCGCGCGACGCTCGGCGCGGCCGCCGGCGTGCGCCGCCGGACGGTCTGCCCGTCCTGACCGCCGCGCGACCCGATCGACGGAGCGCGCGGATGGGACGGACGGCCGAAGGTCCGCGACGGCGCCTGCCGCTGGGGCTGCACCTGCTGCTGCGGGCGCTCCTCCCAGGGCCAGTAGAACTGGCGCGGCGCCTCCTGCTGCTGCGGCGCATAACGGCGATCCTCGCGCGCGGCGCGGCGGCGCGGGGCGTAGTAGGGATCGCGCTGAACCTCGTAGCTGTCGCCCCACTGCGCCCTCGCCTCCTGCGCCGGCGTCAGGAACGAGACCAGCGCGAGCAGCACGAAGACGGCGATCTGTTTCGGCGCGAAGGCCATCGGGCTCCCGGATTCCGACCGCCGGGGCGAGAGGGGCTCGTCCCGGCATGGGCCGTGATCATAGCGGGGAACCGCGACGTGTCGAATGCCGGGGCGGAACGCCCCCGGGCATCGCGCCGAGACCGCCGTTCCGGAGCGACGGCGAGCCGGAAGGCTTCAGTCCAGGTGGTGGCCGTAGCGCTCGACGTGGACGGCCAGGCCGAGCCCGTGATCGCGCACGAGGCGCTCCGAGAGGTCCGCGTCGCGCGCTTCCAACGCCTCGATGATCTGAACGTGCTCGGCGATGGACGTCGAGGCGCGGTCGCCCTCGCGCAGGGCGATGTTGCGCACGCCCTTCACATGCATCAGCAGGTTGCTGCACAGGTCTTGGATGACCTCGCAATGGCCGAGCGAGATGATCTTCTGATGGAAGCGGATGTTGGCTTCCGAATATTCGGCGAGGTGCTCTGCCGGCTTCCCCTCGAAGAATTCGGGGAACATCTTGCGCATGCATTGGAGGTCGTCGTCCGAAGCGCGCGTGCAGGCGAGACGCGCCGCCATGCTCTCCAGGGCCGCCCAGGCCTGGATCATGCCGACGATCTCGCGCTTCGTCTTTTTGACGACGAAGACGCCGCGCCGCGGCTCATTGCGCACGAAGCCTTCCTGCTCCAGCACGGTCAGCGCCTCGCGGATCGGCGTCCGGCTGACGCCCAGCGTCTGCGACAGGCCGCGCTCGTCCAGACGGATGTCTCCGTTCTGACCGTAGATATCCATGTTGGTGATGGCCGACTTCAAAGCCTCGTAGGCCAGAGTCCGTAGACTCGTCGCCGGAACGAGCGGCTTGATCGTGAAGTTCTGCATGGCGTCAGTATCGGTCTGGTACTGGCTACGGATCGGCGATGTCGGCATCGTTTCCCGGCGCGGACCATGGCGATTCGGTCTGGGAAACACAAGACAAGCGCCAAGCATAGCCGGGTATAGCCCGATTGGGGCTTGACGCCGCGATGGGTAACGCTGCCGGGTTTCAGTCGGCAAAATTGACCATTGGTATTTGGTATGCCAATATCGAGCCGTCGTCAAAAGCGAATGTTTCGCCCTGCGCCGCGTCCATCGAGACGCAGGCCGTCCGGGCTTCCCGCTTCCGGGCGGCGCATGGCTCGACACGGGATCACTGAAATCCCGGTCGAAGTATCGCAGAAGCATCTCCCTGGGAGGAGAGGATGACGAGCACGCCACTGCACGGGGTGAGAATCCTGGACTTTACGCATGTCCAGTCGGGTCCGACCTGTACGCAGCTTCTCGCCTGGTTCGGCGCCGACGTGATCAAGATCGAGCGGCCGGGCACGGGCGACGCCACGCGCCAGCAGCTCCAGGATCTCCCTGGCGTGGACAGCCTCTATTTCACGATGCTGAACCACAACAAGCGTTCGATCACGATCGACGCGAAGAACGCCCAAGGCAAAGAAGTGCTCTGGCGGCTGATCCGCGAATGCGACGTGCTGGTCGAGAACTTCGCCCCCGGCGCGCTCGACCGCATGGGCTTGACCTGGGAGAAGCTGCAGGCCGCCAATCCAGGCCTGATCCTCGCTTCGGTGAAGGGATTCGGGCCGGGCCGCTACCAGGATTGCAAGGTCTACGAGAACGTCGCGCAATGCGCGGGCGGCTCCGCCTCGACCTCGGGCTGGCGCGACGGCGTGCCGATGGTGACCGGGGCCCAGATCGGCGATTCCGGCACTGGGCTGCACTTGGCGCTCGGCATCGTCACGGCGCTGTTTCACCGTACGCAGACCGGTCAGGGCCAGCGCGTCGACTGCTCGATGCAAGACGGGGTGCTGAATCTCTGCCGCGTGAAGCTGCGCGACCAGCAGCGCCTCGAAAAGGGGCCGCTGCAGGAATACAGCCAGTTCGGCGAAGGCGTGGAGTTTGGTGAATCCGTGCCGCGGGCTGGAAACGATTCCGGCGGAGGCCAACCAGGCCGCATCCTGAAGTGCAAGGGCTGGGAGCAGGACCCCAACGCCTACATTTACTTCATCACGCAGGGCGCGGTCTGGGACCCGATTTGCGACATCATCGGTGAGCCCGGCTGGAAGACCGATCCGGACTACATGACGCCGAAGGCGCGTCTGCCGCATCTGAACGAAATCTTCACGCGCATCGAAGCGTGGACCATGAAGCACGACAAGTTCGAGGCGATGGACATCCTCAATGCCTACGACATCCCGTGCGGGCCGATCCTGTCGATGAAGGAGATCGCCGAGGACGAAGCGCTGCGGGCGAGCGGCACCGTGGTCGAGATCGAGCATCCGACCCGCGGCAGCTACCTCACCGTCGGAAACCCGATCAAGCTCTCGGCGAATCCGGTCGAGATCAAGCGGTCGCCTCTGCTCGGCGAGCATACCGACGAGATTCTGCGCGAGGTCTTGGGCTGCTCGGACGCCGAGGTCGACGCGATCCTCGGCTCGGGAGCGACGGGTCCGGTCCAGCGAGCCGCTGCCGAATAGCCCAGCGCACCGAACCGACGGGCATGCATGCACTATATTGACGAACTCGCCGTTGGTATGCCAGATACCAACCTTGATGCGGCAGTCGGCTGTGAAGGCCAGGACGCCGGGGCGGTGAGCGGAGGACGAGGATGATCGATTTCGTTTTCGACGAACCGTTGGCCATCCTCGCCGAGGCCTTCGGGCATGAGCCAAACGGAGACGCCCTGTCTCGCTATGATGGCGAGACAGCCCCTCCGATGCCAATCGCGGCCGCCGTTTTCACCGCGACGCGGGCCGAAGTCGTCATCTCCGCCGATCAGGCAGAGTGACTGCCGGCAGGCTTTCTGAGCGACTCAGCCGATCTCAGGCGGCGAGCTGCGCGTAGCGGCCGGCGCCCTGGAGATTGCCGTTGCGGCCGTCCTGGCTGGTCACGGCGTCGGCGGTCAGCTTGTCGGCGACCTTGACCACGAGCAGGGCCTGAAGAGCGAACAGGAGAACGAGAGCGACGAGTGCGGTGCCGAGCATGGTGGCCTCTGGAAGCAATATTGCGTTGCAATAGAGATAGCCCCGGCGTTTTTGGATATGAAGTACAAAATACCAGATACCGTTATGCGCAAAACGCATAGCACAGCATTTTTTTGCCGATTTTAATCCTTAGCGCGGCGCATTTCGCCGCTTTCTGCACTGCAGTGCAACAAAGCCAGCCATCATTGGGCTCGGGCGTCTTGCTCGGATCCCCACACGCCGAGCGTCGACGCATCCGCGCAGCGCAGCGTCTCTTCGATCGGCGGTGCATCGGCTTGGTCGAGAACGAGGCCGGCAGCCGTCAGAGCGGCGCGCATCTCGCCGTCTTCGCAGACCCGGACGAGGACGCTCCGGTCGAGCCCGATCAATCGCCTGTTCTCGAAGTGGGCGAAGACACGCCCTGTCCCCTGTTCCGCGAAACGGACGCTCGACAGACGCGAGAGACAGTCGCGCAGGAAGCCGGCGTTGCGCTCCGGCGCAAGGTCCGCACCGGCATAGACCTCTTCCGGCGCGTGCGCGTGGATATTGATTCGGCGGAAGCGGTCGATGTCGAGCATCCGCCGCGCATCGAGGATGGTGATGGCGCCGTTGCTGCCGAAGGCGATCGTGCGCGGGGTCTCGCCCAACGCGACGGTGTTGTCGAGGAACTCGAACGCCACCGCCTTGTCGGTCCGCAGCGCCCAGAGGAAGAACAGGCGCGGCATGCCGGCGAAGGCCTCGACGTTGTGCGCGAGCAGATCCTCGACCGCCTTGTAGCGGCCGAACTGCTCGCCGCGCTTCCAGGCGCGCTCCACCGTCGCCTCGGGCGGCGTCACCATGAACTGCAGATAGATGCGGTGCCCGAAGCGGGTCAGCAGCTGGCTGGTGCCGTCCCCGCGGGAATCCGCCGAGAAGCTGTCGAAGCGGAATCGGTCGATCAACAGGTGCGAGATCCGACCCTCGGCCGCCTTACGCGTCATGTAGCGGTCCAGCTTCGAATCGACGACCTCGACCTCGTGGCCGGTCAGCGGGCCGGCATAGCGCCGGGCCGAGCCGAGGCTGTCGTAGTCGAGCAGGAACTTGCGCCAGACGTCGGGCGTGATCACGGCGAAGTCGGACCAATCCGTACCGTTTCGCTCGGCGAGACCGCGCTGGTAGGGACGGATCGTGCTCTTGCCGGAGGCCGAAGCGCCCTTGACGTTCATCACCACCGGCTCGCTTTGGGCGCGGACGCGGCGATACCCCTCGCGTGCGACGATCTCGGCGATCCACGGGTCGATGGTCTCGCCGATCCGCCGGCTGCCATGGGCGTTCGAGACTAGGATGGCGGCAAGCTTGCCGAGCAGCGCCTTGTCGCGGATCAGGAAGCCCTGGCGGCCGATGAGTCCGGCGACGACGCAGCGCAACGCCTCGCGGACCTCCTGTTCGAGACTTCCCAGTGGACCGGCCGTCTCGTCGAGGCGGCGGCAGGCCCGCGTCTGCCAGTCCTCGGCAGGCTTCGGCGCGTCCCGTCGCCCGAACGGCCAAAACCCGCGCTTGCGGGCCGGGGACGCCTCCGGCGGATCGAGGAGCGCGGCGATCTCGCGCGCGATCAGCGCATCCGCCTCGGCGCGAACGGCGCGCAGGGTCTCGGCGACCTGCGGCATGCGATTCCCGATCCCATCGCGCAGGATCGTCGTCACGATGCGGCGGAAATTGACGCCGAGATCCGCATAGACGGCGCCGAGCGGCACCGACAGGTCGGCCATGACGCGGATCAGCACCGCATGGACGACGAGCCGCTCCGGGCGGAACAAGGCGAGCTGGGTGGCCTGAAGGCCGCTGAAATCGCTGAGCTCCTGGATCTCCGCGTAGGAGTTCTCGATGTTCTCGGCGCGAAAGATCGTGGCGAGCGGCCGGACATGCCGCGGCAGGCCGGAGACGATGCCCGGGTTCCAGGCATCGAAAGGGGCGTCCTCGGTCTCAGGGGCGGAGGTCGGCGCCGGCATCGTCCTACCAGCTCCCGCGCCCCGGTCGGATCAGGCCGCCGAGGCGTCGTCGATCGGCTCGAAGCGGGTCTGGTAGGCGTCGCCCCAGACGTCGTCGGCCTTTTTGTGCCAATCCTTGTCGAAGAACCGCTTGGCCTGGAACTCGCTGCTCCAGATGCAGACCGCGGTGATGCGGTTGTCGAGGACCCGCACGTGCCGGCTCTCGAGGCCGGAGGTGACGCCGGCGCGGGGGAGCATGTCCTTGCTCGAAAATCCGTGTTCGTTCTCTGCCGGGAACACCACGGGGCATTCGACGACGGTCAGATATTTCATCGGACGCTCTTCCGGCTTTCTCGATTGATCGGATGGGTGGCTCATGCGCGCAGGTCCGCGCAGGCGCAGTCCCAGATACTAAGGACTCCGCTGACCCGAAATCCATCCATCAGCGCGATATGATCGACCTTGCGGTCGCAAAAGGCCTGCAGCCGGTCCCGGGGTGAGGCGGCAACGTCGATCGCCGGGAAATCATGCTCGGTGATGAGCCAGACGCGGTGGCCGTAAACGTCGGGTCCGCGAGCGGACAGCGCTCGGAAGATGTCGCGCTCGGTCAGCAGTCCAACGACGCTGGCCTCCTGCCCGTGGCCATCGACCACGAGGAGGGCGCCCACACCGGACCGTGCGAGCAACCGGGCCGCGTCCCCGACGGAGCTGTCCACATGAACACGCGGTACGCCGACAGCGTCGCGCGCTTGGCCCGTTCCTCGGTCCACGGCGCTTCTCCCGATGGCCGCCACCTTTACGTGGGGACGATCCATGCTTCTCATCCTGGTATACAACATACCTGTTGTCAATTCTGGATTTTGAATTATGGTGCCAGAGTCGGTCAACGCAAGCGGAAGAATACAACCGCTGGCATTGATCGCAGCATTCATGTTTTTCGGTGTGGCCCGAAAGATTGATCGGGCCAGATTTCGCGTTCTTCGTCACTCTGGCGAAGACGAGTCCGGAAGAAGCAGGAGGGGGTTCGCCGAGTTCACCTTGAAATGGCTTTTCGCCCGCGGCGTTTGCGCAGGGGCTGAGCCGACGACCACGATTACAGGCTTTCGACACACAACGATCGAAGCCCAAGAACACAAACACTATCGGCCCAATAACGCCAGAAATTCCAAAGGCCTTAGGAGATAAACAATGGCTACCCCTTCTGTAACCGCGAGCGCGCCGCCGAGCGGCCGATGGCTGCAACTGATCTTCGGCGTCATCTGCATGTGCATGATCGCCAACATGCAGTACGGCTGGACCTTCTTCGTGAACCCGATCCAGGAGCGCCACGGCTGGGACCGCGCCGCGATCCAGGTCGCCTTCACGATGTTCGTCGTCACCGAGACCTGGCTCGTTCCGATCGAGGGCTGGTTCGTCGATAAATACGGCCCGCGCATCGTCGCGCTCGTCGGCGGCCTGCTCTGCGCCATCGGCTGGGTGATGAACTCCTATGCCGACTCGCTCACCATGCTCTACGTCGCCGCTGCGGTCGGCGGCACGGGCGCTGGCGCCGTCTACGGCACTTGCGTCGGCAATTCGCTCAAGTGGTTCCCGGATCGCCGCGGTCTCGCCGCCGGCATCACCGCGATGGGCTTCGGTGCGGGCTCCGCTCTGACCGTCGTGCCGATCCAGGCCATGATCAAGAACTACGGCTACGAGTCGGCGTTCTTCTACTTCGGCATCGGCCAGGGCGTGATCGTCATGCTGCTGGCTCTATTCCTCATCGCCCCGAAGAAGGGTGACGTGCCGGAAGTGGCCAAGGTCAGCCAGAGCAAGCGCGACTTCACGCCTGGCGAGATGGTGCGCACGCCGGTCTTCTGGATCATGTACATCATGTTCGTGATGATGGCGGCAGGCGGCCTGATGGCCACCGCGCAGCTCGGCCCGATCGCCAAGGACTTCCACATCATCGACACGCCGGTGAGCCTGCTCGGCATCACCCTTCCGGCGCTGACCTTCGCGGCGACCATC
Source organism: Methylobacterium brachythecii (assembly GCF_014196345.1). Classification (GTDB taxonomy): domain Bacteria; phylum Pseudomonadota; class Alphaproteobacteria; order Rhizobiales; family Beijerinckiaceae; genus Methylobacterium; species Methylobacterium brachythecii. The sequence continues at coordinate 737,757 of NZ_JACIDN010000002.1, forward strand.
GACCGCGTGCTCAACGGCGTCACGCGACCGTTCTTCGGCTGGGTCTCCGACCATATCGGCCGCGAGAATACGATGTTCCTCTCCTTCGCCATCGAAGGTGTCGGCATCTACCTCCTGAGCGTGTTCGGCAACGACCCGTTCATGTTCGTGATCCTGACCGGTCTCGTCTTCTTCGCCTGGGGTGAGATCTACTCGCTGTTCCCTGCGACCTGCGGCGATACCTTCGGGTCGAAGTATGCGGCGACCAATGCCGGCCTGCTCTACACGGCCAAGGGGACGGCCGCGCTCATCGTGCCCTTCACCAGCATCCTGACCACGATGACGGGCTCCTGGCACGCGGTGTTCCTTGCCGCAGCCGCGATGAACATCCTCGCTGCGATCATGGCGCTCTTCGTGCTCAAGCCGATGCGGGCCTCCTACACCAAGGCGCCGGCTCCCCTGGGCGCAGTCCAGACTGCGCAGGCCTGACGACAACCTCCGCTGCCGGTCTCCCGACCGGCAGTCACATCAGACCAGCAACGCGCGCCGCGGCGGATTCGCCCGGCGCGCGTTGTCGTATTCAGGGAGCGATTCGCCCGGCACCCCGCGACGGTGTCCCTCGCAGAAAATCTTCTGGAAAATCGTTCGGATCCCGAAGTCCTCCGCAGTCGTCTCGTGCTGCAGGATATTACGTTCTGCGCATATCTTTAATCCTGGTATATTGCATACCTAGCGATCCCGTGCATGATGGCGCCGGTAAGGGCTCGAGAAGACCCTCAAAGGAAGGAATCCGGGATGGAACGCCAGGACGGGCTGACTTCAGCCGCTCACCCCGCGGCTGCGCCGCACGATGCCCCTTCGGCCAAGTGGTGGCAGCTCGCCTTCGGCGTGCTCTGCATGGCGATGATCGCCAACCTCCAGTACGGCTGGACGCTCTTCGTCGACCCGATCGACGCCAAGTTTCACTGGGGCCGCGCGGCCATCCAGTTCGCCTTCACCCTCTTCGTCGCCACCGAGACCTGGCTCGTTCCCGTCGAGACGTGGTTCGTCGATCGCTACGGCCCGCGGGTGGTGGTGTTCTTCGGCGGCGTGATGATCGCTCTCGCCTGGTTCATCAACGCGCACGCCGATTCGCTGGCTCTTCTGTATCTCGGTGCCGTGGTCGGCGGCATCGGTGCCGGCTCGGTCTACGGCACCTGCGTCGGCAACGCCCTCAAGTGGTTCCCGCACCGCCGCGGTCTCGCCGCGGGTGCCACCGCCGCCGGCTTCGGTGCCGGTGCGGCCATCACCGTGGTGCCGATCGCCAAGATGATCGCCACCAGCGGCTACCAGGATGCCTTCCTGTATTTCGGCATCGGCCAAGGCGCCGTCGTGGTCCTGCTCTCGTTCCTGCTCCGCAAGCCCTCGGTCGCGGTGCCGGTTCAGCGCAAGAGCCTGCGCCTGCCCCAGACCAAGGTCGACCGCACTCCGAAGGAAGCCGTGCGCACGCCGGTCTTCTGGGTGATGTACGCCATGTTCGTCATGGTCGCCTCGGGCGGCCTGATGGCGGCCGCGCAGATCGCCCCCATCGCCCACGACTACAAGGTCGCGGACGTCCCGGTGAGCCTGTTCGGCCTGCAGATGGCAGCGCTGACCATGGCGATTTCCCTCGACCGTATCTTCGACGGCTTCGGCCGCCCGTTCTTCGGTTGGGTCTCGGACAATATCGGCCGTGAGAACACGATGTTCATCGCCTTCTCCACGGCGGCGATCGCCATCATCGCGATGCTGAACTTCGGCACGAACCCCTACGTGTTCGTCTTCGCCACGGCGGTGTATTTCGGCGTGTTCGGCGAGATCTACTCGCTGTTCCCGGCGACCTGTGGCGACACGTTCGGTTCGAAGTTCGCAGCCAGCAATGCCGGCCTGCTCTACACGGCCAAGGGCACCGCGGCCTTCCTCGTGCCCTTCGCGAGCATGCTCTCGGCGGCCTATGGCTGGTCTGCGGTCTTCGCGCTGATCATCATCCTCAACGCCATCGCCGCCTCGCTCGCGATCTTCGTGCTGAAGCCGCTGCGTCGCCGCTACCTGCTCGAGGGTGCCGATGCGAAGGACGGCAAGGTCAGCTCCCTGACCCTCGCCTGATCGCGATACCCACACATCATGACGCCGGCCGGATCCGATCCGGCCGGCGTTTTCGTTGACCCCTATTTGGTATCTGGTATACCAGTCGCCTGGCTCAAAGCCGTAGGTGTCGATTCGGCCTGGTCCGAACCAGCAACTGCGGTGCGCCGACAAAAAATCACTCGGGAGGAAATGACATGTCCGCAGTGGCACATCTCGTCGATACGTCCGCATCTGCCGAAGCCGAACAGACCGACGGCTTCCACCTCGTCATCGATGCGCTCAAGCTGAACGGCATCGAGACGATCTACGGCGTGCCCGGCATTCCGATCACCGATCTCGGCCGCATGTGCCAGGCCGAGGGCATCCGCGTAGTCTCGTTCCGCCACGAGCAGAACGCCGGCAACGCCGCCGCCATCGCCGGCTTCCTGACCAAGAAGCCCGGCATCTGCCTCACCGTTTCGGCGCCCGGCTTCCTGAACGGCCTCACCGCCCTCGCCAACGCCACCACCAACTGCTTCCCGATGATCCTGATCTCGGGCTCCTCCGAGCGTGAGATCGTCGACCTCCAGCAGGGCGACTACGAGGAGATGGACCAGCTCGCCATCGCCAAGCCCCTCTGCAAGGCCGCCTTCCGCGTGCTGCACGCTGCCGACATCGGCATCGGCGTCGCCCGCGCCATCCGCGCCGCCGTCTCCGGCCGTCCCGGCGGCGTCTATCTCGACCTGCCCGCCAAGCTGTTCTCCCAGGTGATGGATGCCGAGGCCGGCGCCAAGTCGCTGGTCAAGGTGATCGACGCGGCTCCCGCCCAGATCCCGGCTCCGAGCGCCATTACCCGCGCCCTCGAGGAGCTCAAGAACGCCAAGCGTCCGCTGATCGTGCTCGGCAAGGGCGCCGCCTACGCCCAGGCCGACGACCTCGTGCGCGACCTCGTCGAGAAGAGCGGCATCCCCTACGTGCCGATGAGCATGGCCAAGGGCCTGCTCCCCGACACCCACCCGCTCTCGGCCGGTGCCGCCCGCTCGACGGCGCTCAAGGATTCCGACGTCGTCCTGCTCGTCGGCGCCCGCCTCAACTGGCTGCTCTCGCACGGCAAGGGCAAGACCTGGGGCGAGCCCGGCTCCAAGCGCTTCATCCAGATCGACATCGAGCCGCGCGAGATGGACTCGAACGTCGAGATCGTCGCCCCGGTGGTCGGCGATATCGGCTCCTGCGTTTCCGCCCTGCTCGACGGCATGGCCAAGGGCTGGACGGCCCCGCCGGCCGACTGGATCGAGACCCTGCGTACGAAGCGCGAGGCCAACGTCGCCAAGATGGCGCCGAAGCTGATGAAGAACACCTCGCCGATGGACTTCCACTCGGCTCTCGGTGCCCTGCGCACGGTGATCAAGGAGCGTCCGGACGCGATCCTCGTCAACGAAGGCGCCAACACCCTCGATCTCGCCCGCGGCGTCATCGACATGTATCAGCCGCGCAAGCGTCTGGACGTGGGCACCTGGGGCGTGATGGGCATCGGCATGGGCTTCGCCGTCGCCGCCGCGATCGAGACCGGCAAGCCGGTGCTCGCCGTCGAGGGCGACTCGGCCTTCGGCTTCTCGGGCATGGAGGTCGAGACGATCTGCCGGTACAATCTCCCGGTCTGCATCGTGATCTTCAACAACAACGGCATCTACCGCGGCACCGACACCGACCCGACGGGTCGCGATCCGGGCACCACGGTCTTCGTGCCGGGCTCGCGCTACGACAAGATGATGGAGGCCTTCGGCGGCGTCGGCGTCAACGTGACGACGCCGGACGAGCTGAAGCGCGCCGTCGACGCCGCGATGGATTCCGGCAAGCCGACCCTCATCAACGCCGAGATCGACCCCGCTGCCGGCAGCGAGAGCGGCAATATCGGCAGCCTCAACCCGCAGAGCGTGGTCAAGAAGAAAAAGTGAGGCGGCGCATCAGCATCGCCTGAACCGGGGCCGCAGCGTCACGCGCTGCGGCCCTTTCCATTTCACTCACCAGCGCAAGGGACGGCCATGAGCTCCACTGCGACGGAAACCCCTCCCCTCGATCCCCATCTCGCCGGACGCCTCGGCTTCCTGCACCGGCTCCCGACCGCCGAGCCGATCCCTGCGGGCCGCCACGAGCTCGGGCTCTTCACCGAGCGGGACGCGGTCCTCGTCGTTCCCGAGGGGATCGACGCGCGGAAGCCCGTGCCGCTCGTCGTACTGTTCCATGGCGGCGGCGGCAGCGCGGAAAAGATCCTGCCGATGCTCCAAGGGCATGCGGAGGCGCGCGGCTTCCTTCTACTGGCGCCGCAATCCATGCATCCGACCTGGGATCTGGTGATCGCCGGCAACGGACCGGATCGCGCACGTCTCGACCTGACCCTCGCCGTGCTCGCCCGGCACTTCATGCTCGACCCGTCGCGCATGGCCTTCGCGGGCCATTCCGACGGCGGCAGCTACGCCATGTCGATCGGCATCACCAACGGCGACATCGTCAGCCACGTGATCGTGTCGTCGGCCGGCTTCCTCTCCGTCCAGGCCCAGGCCGGGTCGCCGCGCATCTTCATCTCGCACGGCACGCAGGACGAGCAGATCCCGATCGACCGCAGCGGACGGGCCCATTCCCGGGCGCTGCGCGAGGCGGGCTATGACGTCACCTATGTCGAGTATGACGGACCACACGCCTACAACCCAGGCGTCGTGCGCCAGGCCGTCGACTTCTTCCTGCAGGATCCGCCGGCGGCGGCCTGACTCCTCAGCCGGCCACGGCCAACGGCGTGGTGTCGTTGTCGCCGCGGCTGGCCATATCGGCCAGCATCGCGCCCACGAGATCGGTCTGAGCGACGACACCGACTAGGCGGCCATCCGCCGCGATCACCGGTGCGTGGTGGAGACCGGCCTGGGTCATCTCCAGAGCCGCCTCGCTCGCGACCGTCTGCGGATGCAGCGTCGCGAAATGCTTGGTCATCACGTCGGCGACCGAGCCGTGCGGTGCCCGCCCGCGCTCGACGGTGAGCCGGACGCGGCGATCGAAGGCGAGGCGCGGTCCGCGCTTATCCCAGACCGCCTTGTCGATCAGGTCGGTCTGCGTGACGACACCGAGCACCCGCGCATTCTCGTCGGTCACCGGGAGCATGGTGACGCGGTAGCGCCGCAAGGTGTCGAGCGCCTCGCGCAAGGACGTCTCCGGCGCGATCGCGCGAACCTCCAGCGACATCACGGCGGCGCAGGTCGTCTGGCCCGAGCGGCGCAGCGAGGCGTGGATCTGCGCGCGCCGCAGGATCGCCTGCAGGTCGCCGCGGCCGATATCGAGCACCTCGTCGACCTCGCTCAGCGCGGCGTCGACGTCGGCGGCGGTCAGGCCGCCGGCGGAAGCAGGCCCCGCATTCGCATCGTTGGCCGGCTGTTTCGGCGCGACATGCGGGTAGGAGCGTCCGGTAAGGTTGTTGAACACAAGAGCCGTCGTCAGCAGCAGGGCCGAGTTCACGCCGACCGGCCAGAGCACGAAGCCGTAGCCGAGTTCGCGGATCACCGGGCCCCCGAGCACGGCGGTCAGCGCGACGGCGCCGCTCGGCGGATGCAGGCAGCCGAGCAGCATCATCAGCGCGATGGCCACGGAGCCGGCGACCGCACAGGCGAGAATCGGGTCTGATATGCTGGCGGCGGCGGTCACGCCGACGAGCGCCGAGACGAGGTTCCCGCCGAGGATCGACCAGGGCTGTGCCAGCGGGCTCGACGGCACCGCGAAGAGCAGGACGGCGGAAGCGCCCATCGGGGCGATCAGCGTCGGCAGCGCGGTTCCCGAACCGACGGCGAGATGCGCGACCAGCCCGGTGACGAAAAGCCCGATCATGGCCCCGCAGGCGGAGCGGACACGCTCACGCGGACTGACGGAGGGCAGTTCCGGCACGAAACGGCGCAGGAAAGGGCTCTGCATCGGCGGTGACCTCGGTGCTGCGATGGGGCGTCCTGAAACGGGTCTCAGCGGCTCGCTACGCGGGCAAAAGCCGCACGGAAACCGCCAAGGTTGCATGGCCGGGTAAAGAAAAGCCGGGCCGACGGAGTCGGCCCGGAGTTGAAAAGGACGGGTCTTGGGCTCTTCCCACCGATCCATCCTTCCTGGGAGAGGAGAAACCAGGATGGTCCGGAACCGAGGGCAGCGGCGCGCGCCGCCCTCTCGCCGGGCTTCAGGCCGTCGTGTCAGACGGCCTTCGCGTCATGCAGTTCTGCGATCTGCTGCTGGGTATAGCCCAGATCCTTCAGAACCTCGTTGGTGTGCTCGCCGAGCAGCGGCGAAGCCTTGATGTTGACCTTCAAGTCCGAGAACTTGATCGGGCTTCCGACGGTCAGGTACGAGCCGAGCTTCGGATGCTGCACTTCGGCAATGGTGCCGCTCTCGCGCAGGGACTTGTCGTTGGCGATCTCCTTCATCGACAGAACCGGCGAGCACGGGATGTCGAACTTGCGCAGAATGTCGACGGCCTCGAACTTGGTCTTGTCGGCGAGCCACTCCTCGATCGTCTTGAAGATGTCGAAGATCTTGTCCTGGCGAGCGCGGGCGGTGTTGTAGGCCGGATCGTCGATCCACTCTTCCTTGCCGAGCGCCTTACAGATCGGGGCCCAGGCATGGCCCTGGATCGTGAAGTAGATGTAGGCGTTCGGGTCGGTCTCCCAGCCCTTGCACTTCAGCACCCAGCCCGGCTGGCCGCCGCCGCCGGCATTGCCGCCGCGCGGAACCACGTCGCCGAACTCGCCATGCGGATACTGCGGGTACTCCTCGAGGTAGCCGAGGGCATCGAGGCGCTGCTGGTCGCGCAGCTTAACGCGGCAGAGGTTGAGCACCGAATCCTGCATGGACACGGCGACCTTCTGACCCTTGCCGGTCTTATCCTTGTGGCGGAGCGCCGTGAGGATGCCGATGGCGAGGTGCATGCCGGTGTTCGAGTCACCGAGAGCGGCGGCCGAAACGGTGGGCGGGCCATCCCAGAAGCCGGTGGTGGAAGCGGCGCCGCCGGCGCACTGGGCAACGTTCTCGTAGACCTTCAGGTCCTCGTAGTGGTGGCCGTCCGAGAAGCCCTTCACCGAGGCGAGGATCATGCCCGGGTTCAGCTCCTGGATGCGCGCCCAGGAGAAGCCCATGCGATCGAGGGCGCCGGGGCCGAAATTCTCGACCATGACGTCCGACTCGCGGATCAGCTTCTCGAGGACTTCCTTGCCCTGCTTGGTCTTGGTGTCGAGGGTCAGCGAACGCTTGTTCGAGTTCAGCATCGTGAAGTAGAGCGCGTCGGCATCTTCCACGTGGCGCAGCTGGCTGCGGGTGACGTCACCGGCGCCGGGACGCTCGACCTTGATCACGTCCGCGCCGAACCAGGCGAGGAGCTGCGTGCAGGCAGGACCGGCCTGGACGTGCGTGAAGTCGATGATCTTGATGCCTTCCAACGGCTCGCTCATTGTTGCTTTCTCCCTGTCTTTCGATCTCGTTGCGGTTCAGGTAAACTCTTGTCGAAACTGCCATAATTGGCAGTTTCTGCGGGCTAGACCGAAGCTGGCTTCAGTTCTGCCTCGAGGTCGGAGACACGGCGTTTCAGGCGCCGCTCCTCCTCCCAGCGCGCGGTCTCGTCGCGGATGATCGCGGCGATCCCGGTGACCTCTCCGTCGGCGCCGTGGAGCATGCCGACGGTGAAGGCGATCGAGAGCTGGTGCCCGTCCTTGTGCAGCGCGGGGACCTTCAGAACGTCGGCGCCGTACTTGGTGGTGCCGGTGCTCATGCTCTTGTGGTAGCCGTCCCAGTGCCGGCGGCGGTGCCGGTCGGGCGTGATCAGGTCGAGGCTCTGGCCGAGGGCCTCGGCTTCGGAGAAGCCGAAGATCCGCTCCGCGGCCGGATTCCACACGACGATCAGTCCCTCACGATCGGAGATGACGACACCATCGCCGATCGCATCGACCAGTCCCGACACGTCGAACGTCGACGGCATGTCAGACCGAGTGCCGCACGCGCCGAAGGGCTGGGCAAGGATCGGTCATGGCGTTTGTCCTCCCGTTTGCCGTGGCGAGGGCTCTCCCCCCGTCCGGTGACTCGGTGATTGGCATCTGGTATACCAGACACAGAAGATGGGTCAAGGCCGTCTATCCGCGTACTGAAACGGCTGGGGATACCGAGGCCGGTACCATTCGTTGTGAGGGCATGATCCGGCCCAGAAGCACGGATCGAGGGAGGATCGAGCCGGCATGGCTCAGCAACCGACGATCACCATCACTCAGGTCGATGGCTTCAAGTTCCTGGTCGATTTCGGGGAGGCCTTCCCCGATCTCGTGACCGACGAGCCGGAGCCGATCGGCCGCGGGGCGGGCCCCTCACCGGAACAACTGGTCATCGCGGGGGTCAGCAATTGCCTCTGCGCCAGCCTCGCCTTCGCGCTGGGTAAATTCCGGCAGGAGGGCGGAGGAGTCTCGGCCCGTGCCGCGGCGCGGATTGAGCGCAATGCCGAGCAACGGCTGCGGATCGGCGGCATCGACGTAGAGATTACGCTCGGTGCGGCGGCGGCGGCGATGCCGCGGATCGACCAGGTCCTCGCTCAGTTCGAGCGGTTCTGCACCGTCTCGGAGAGCGTGAAGACCGGGATTCCTGTCGCGGTCACCGTCCGTGACACCCTCGGGGAACGCCTCAAATAGCCACAGGAGAACGCCTGATGACGGATCATCACCACGGGGCCCGCGAGCCCCGCGAACTCGCCGGCCTCTTCAACGCCCGCGCCAATGCCGGCGACGTCGAGGGTCTGGTCGCCCTCTACGAGCCCGAGGCCGTCCTTGCAGCGGGCGACGTCGTCGCGACTGGCCACACGGAGATCCGCCGGTTCTATACCGACCTTCTCGCGCGGAAATCGGAGTTTCCCGCCGCCGAGGAATTGCCGGCCATCGTCAACGGCGACCTGGCCCTGACCTTCGCTCGCCTCCCCAACGGCTCCCTGTCCGTCGAGGCGGCGCGCCGGCAAACGGACGGCACGTGGCGGTGGGCAATCGACCAGCTGAAGATCAAGCCGAAGGCCTGAGCCTGCTCCACCTCTTTGAATCGATCATGTTTTTTGGGTTTCGATGGATTCCATCGACACGCAACATGATCTACCGGCCGCCGCTCACATGCGCGAGCAGGGCCGGGCTGGCATAGCCATCCGCAGGAAGGCCGGATTTGATCTGGTACTGCCGCACGGCCTCTCGCAGCTTGGGACCGGCCCGGCCGTCGAAGTCGCCCTTGTAGAAGCCGGCGGCCGCCAACCCTTCCTGCAGTGATTTCAGGCCCGCATTGTCGAGCCGCGCGGCGCCGGTCGGCCACGGGGCCGCAAGCGCCGGGGCACCCGAGAGTCGGTCGGCGAGATGGCCGACCGCCAGCGCGTAGGAATCGCTCGTGTTGTAGACCCGGATGACCTCAAAATTGTCGGTGATCAGGAAGACCGGTGCCCCCAGGCCGCCAGGCAGGAACAGGCTGCCGGTCCCTGTGGCCGGGAGCGCCTTGCCGTCGGTGCGCTTCACGCCGCGCCGGCCGAACTCGGCGAGATCGCCCCGGTAGCGGGTCAGGTCGAAATCCGGCGGCAGGCGCACCTCGTAGCCCCAGGAATAGGCCCGGTTCCAGCCGATCTCCTGCAGGTAATGCCCGATCGAGGCCAGGGAATCGGCCTGGGAGCCCCAGATGTCGCGATGGCCGTCGCCATCGAAATCCACCGCGTACTTCAGGAAGACGGACGGCAGGAACTGTACCTGCCCCATGGCGCCAGCCCAGGAGCCCTTCATCTTGTCGGGGGTGATGTCGCCCCGCTGGAGGATGTCGAGGGCGGCGAGCAGTTCGGGGCGGAAGAAGTCGCCGCGATGCCGCGCATAGGCGAGGCTCGCCAGCGACCGCACGATCGGCAACGTGCCGGGACTGGTGCCGAAATCCGACTCGACGCCCCAGAAGGCGAGCATGATCCAGCGTGGCACGCCGGTCTTCGCCTCGATCTTGCCGAGGGTGTCGGAGAGCCGCGCGGCGTGGGTGCGGCCCCGGTCGAGCCGCCCCGGCGAGATCGCGCCGACGAGATACTCCCAGACCGGCCGGCTGAACTCGCCCTGCTTCTTGGTGCGGCCGATGACGTCGAGGTCGGGGGTCGTGACGTCGCGGAAGGCGGCGTCGAAGGTTTGCTGAGAGACGCCGCGGGCCCGGGCCCCGGGGCGCAGGCCGTCGATGAAGGCGCGGAAGTCGGCATCGGCCGCGAGGGCGCGGTGGCTGCCGCCAAAGACGAGTGTCACCGCTGCTGTCAGCAGGGAGCGGCGGTCCCATACGGGCGGCCATCCCCTCCCCCTTGCGGGGAGGGGTAGGGTTTGGGGTCGTCCAGGATCGAGCGCAGGGGTGCGTTCTGCACCACCCCCACCTCCACCTCCTGCCCGCAAGGGGGAGGAGAGCGCCCGTGACATCATCCCCAAGGGCATCACTTCCGGTTCCGCTTGCCCAGCGCATCCTCCCAGGCCATCGCCTGCCGGACGATGCCATCGAGATCGTCGTGTTTCGGAGTCCAGCCGAGCTCGTTCCGGATGCGGTCGGCCCCGGCGATGATCTGGGCAGGATCACCGGCGCGGCGCGGCGAGATCCGTACCTCGAAATCCTTGCCCGAGACGCGCTTCACCACATCGACCACCTCCAGCACGGAGTAACCGCGCCCGTAGCCGCAATTCAGCGTCAGGCTCTCGCCGCCCTTCCGAAGGTGATTGAGCGCCACGAGATGAGCCTCGGCGAGGTCTGAGACCTGGATGTAGTCTCGCAGGCACGAGCCGTCCGGCGTCGGGTAATCGGTGCCATAGACCTCGAGATGCGTGCGCTGGCCCAAAGCCGCCTGCGTCGCCACCTTGATCAGATGCGTCGCGTTCGGCGTCGATTGGCCGGTACGGCCGCGCGGGTCGGCGCCGGCGACGTTGAAGTAGCGCAGGATGACGTAGCTGAAGCCATGCGCCTTGGCCGCGTCGGCGATCATCCATTCGCTCATCAGCTTGGAGCGGCCATAGGGGTTGATCGGGTTGGTCGTCAGGGTCTCCGGAACGGGCACGACCTCTGGCTCGCCATAGACCGCGGCGGTCGAGGAGAAGATGACGTGCCGCACGCCCTCCTTCACCGCCGTCTCGATCAGCGCCCGCGTCTTCACGGTGTTGGCGAGGTAGTAATGCAGCGGGTCGGCCACCGAATCCGGCACCACGATCCGTGCCGCGAAATGCGCCAGCGCCTCGACCTTGTGCTCACGGATGGTCTTGGCGACGAGGTCCTGGTCGGCGATGTCGCCGACCACCAGCGTCACCTCTGGAGGCAATGCCCATTCGAAGCCGGTGGAGAGGTCGTCGATCACCACGACGTCGTCGTGCCCCGCATCGATCAGCGCCAGCACCATGTGGCTGCCGATGTACCCAGCGCCCCCCGTGACCAGTACCGCCATGATGTGAAAATCCTCCTCTGAGCCGCTGGACGCTACACAATGGCATGCGCCTGATGAAGCGAGTTTGTCGCCACTCTCGAACCACCCATCGGGAGGAGATCCATAAATCTCAAGGCTTAAGCCAGGCTGGACGGTGAATTGGGCCGGCCCCATGTTATGTAAAGCTGAGCAACACCAGTTCCCGACGCATGCCACCAACGGGTCCGACATCGATGAAGAGAATTCGCAAGGCCGTCCTCCCCGTCGCCGGCCTCGGCACGCGCTTCCTGCCGGCCACCAAGGCCGTGCCGAAGGAGATGCTCACCGTGGTCGACCGGCCGGTGGTTCAGCACGTGGTGGACGAGGCCAAGGCGGCTGGCATCGAGCACTTCATCTTCGTCACCGGCCGCGGCAAGGCGGTGATCGAGGACCATTTCGACATCGCCTACGAACTCGACGCGACGCTGCAGGAGCGCGGCAAGACGGCGGCCTTCGAGGAGTTGAAGAGGGACCTGCCCAAGGCCGGTCAGACCAGCTTCACCCGCCAGCAGGCGCCGCTCGGCCTCGGCCACGCGGTCTGGTGCGCCCGCGAGATCGTAGGCGACGAGCCTTTCGCGGTGCTGCTTCCGGACATGCTGAGCCCGGGCTGCATGGGCCAGATGCTGGCGGCTTACGAGCAGCACGGGGGCAACGTCATCGCCGTCGAGGAGGTGAAGCCCGAGGAGACGCATCAATACGGCATCGTCTCCGTGGGCGAGACCTACGGCCAGACCTTCGAGATCACCGGCATGGTCGAGAAGCCGAAGCAGGGCACCGCCCCGTCGAACTTCATCATCTCCGGCCGCTACATCCTGCAGCCCGAGGTCTTCTCGATCCTGGAACACGGCAAGAAGGGCGCCGGCGGCGAGATCCAACTCACCGACGCGATGATCGACCTGATGGCCGATCAGAAGTTTTTCGGGATGCGCTACGAGGGCAAGACCTACGACACCGGCTCGAAGATCGGCTTCCTCACCGCGAACATTGCCTATGGGCTGCAGCGGCCGGACTTGAAGGATGCACTGGTGGCGGAGATCAAGGCGCTGTTGGGGTAGACCAAGCGCATTCCTCTCCCCCTTGCTGGGAGGGGCAAGGGGTGGGGGTCGCTCAGGATCGAGCACCGCAGTGCTGCCTGCACGCCCCACACCTCCAACTCCTCCCCGCAAGGGGGAGGAGAGCAGGTCGCGCTAAAACAGCCCGTCGATCTGGCCGTTCTCGTCGAGCCGGATGGTATCCGCGGCCGGGACCTTCGGCAGGCCCGGCATCGTCATGATCTCTCCGCAGATCACCACCACGAAGCCCGCACCGGCCGAGAGTCGGACGTCGCGCACGGTGATGGTGTGGCCGGAAGGCGCGCCCATCAGGGTCGGGTCGGTCGAGAACGAGTACTGCGTCTTGGCCATGCAGACCGGCAGGTCGCCATAACCGTCCTTCTCGAAGCCGGCGAGCTTGGTGGCGGCCTTTCCGTCGATCGAGATGCCTGAGGCGCCGTAGAGCTTGGTCGCGATCGCCTTTACCTTGTCAGCGAGCTTGGCGCTGGTCTCATAGGCGAAGGTCAGCGGCTTCTGCTCGCCCTCGGCGAGCTTCACCACGGCATTGGCCAGACCCTCGGCGCCGGCACCGCCGTCAGCCCAGTGCTTGCAGGTGAGCGCCTCGACCTGGAGCTTGTCACGGCACAGCTCTTTGAGCTTGGTGTGCTCGGCGTCCGTATCCTGGAAGAAGTGGTTCACGCCGACCACGACCGGCAGGCCGAAGCTGCGCACGTTCTCGACGTGGCGGGCGAGATTGGCGAAGCCCTTCTCGAGCGCCTCGAGGTTCTCGGTGGCGAGGCTCTTCTTGTCGACGCCGCCATGCATCTTGAGCGCCCGCACGGTGGCGACGATCACGACGGCCGAGGGCTGTAGGCCGGTCTGCCGGCACTTGATGTCCAAGAACTTCTCGGCGCCGAGATCGGCACCGAAGCCGGCTTCGGTCACGACGTAATCGGCGAGCTTGAGGCCGGTCTGGGTGGCGATCACCGAGTTGCAGCCATGGGCGATGTTGGCGAAGGGGCCGCCATGGATGAGGGCCGGGTTGCCTTCGAGGGTCTGCACGAGGTTCGGCTGCAGAGCGTCCTTGAGCAGCACGGTCATGGCGCCGGTCGCCTTAACCTGGGCCAGCGTCACCGGCTTGCGATCACGCGTCTCGGCAATGACGATCTTGCCGAGGCGCGCTTCGAGGTCGGCGAGATCCTTGGCGAGGCAGAACACCGCCATGACCTCGGAGGCCACGGTGATGTCGAAGCCGTCCTCACGCGGAAAACCGTTGGCGACGCCGCCGAGCGACTGGTTGATGGAGCGCAGCGCCCGGTCGTTCATGTCGACCACACGGCGCCAATGGATGCGGCGCACGTCGATGTTGAGCTCGTTCGCCCAGTAGATGTGGTTGTCGATCAGCGCGGCGGCGAGCGAGTGCGCCGAGGTGATCGCGTGGAAGTCGCCGGTGAAGTGCAGGTTGATTTGCTCCATCGGCACGACCTGCGCCTTGCCGCCGCCGGCCGCGCCGCCCTTCATGCCGAAGCACGGGCCGAGCGAGGGTTCGCGCAGACAGGCCACCGTCTTCTTGCCGACGCGGTTCAGCGCGTCCGACAGGCCGACCGTCGTCGTGGTCTTGCCCTCGCCGGCAGGCGTCGGCGAGATCGCGGTGACAAGGACGAGCTTACCCTGGCTCTTGCCGTCCAGCGACTTGATGAAGTCGTGGTCGATCTTGGCGATGTGCTTGCCGTAATTGTGGAGCGCCTCGTCCGGAATGCCGATCTTAGCGGCGACCTCGGCGATGGGCTTCAGCGTCGCCGCGCGGGCGATCTCGATATCTGAGGGCATTTCCTCTCCTTGTCCTTTTAGGGGCCGGCCATCGCCGGGATCTCGGGGCACGCGCTGGCGTACGCGGCCATCACCGAGGTCCTCAGTGGCCGAGATAAAGGCTTCCGCTTGTTTTGGTCGAGAGCGCGGAGAAAAGCACCTCGGACTTTTTGGAGGTTTTTCCGAAATTTAATTTGAATAGCTTCGCATCCGCCGAAAGCAGCGACTTCAGGATCCGGCAGGCCCGCGGCCGGTGAAGGACCCGCCTTGCCGCCCGCCACCGATGAACTGAGCGGCGACGGTTCTCACGGACGTTGGGATCCGCGCCGCTACTGCTCGATCACGCCGCGCCAGCCGAGCCCGCGGTAGGTCTCGTAACCCGGCGTCTCGTGGAAGGCGACGACATGGCCTCGCTCGTCGGCATAGTGCCCCTGCGGTTGGCCGCCGGTCCGCAGCGGATAGATCTCGCTCAGCACGCCGCGCCCCTTGGAGCAGGCGATCACTCTGTCACGGGCGTCGAGCAGCATCACGCGTGTGCCCTCGCGCTCGCCGGCGCCGAGGCGGATGCCCTCGACGATCGCGCGGGCCTGTGGCTGCCAGTCGAAGTGGATCGCGAGCACGCCGAGGGCGCGGCCGTCGCTGCGTCCTTCCTCGCGGACACTGGCGCAGTAGGTCGCGACCTGTGCGCCGACGAGGCGCGGCTCGGCGCGAACATCGGCAGCGGTGAACGCATCGCCGTTCGGCAGGCCCATGGCCTCGCGGAACCAAGGCTCTCCGCCGACGCGCATGCCCCTCACCTCGGGATAGGTCTCTGGCCGGCCATTGGCGATGACGCGCCCATCGAGGTCGCACAGCCAGAGATCGAGATAGACCGTGTAGGCATTGAGGATCACACCGAGCCGCTCACTGGCATAGACCACGGCCTCGGGGGTCGGCTGCACGGCACAATCCACCACCGCTGCATCGGTCGCCCACCAGCGCACGTCGCAGGTGCGCTCATAGAGATTGCGATCGATCAGCTCGACGGCGTTCAGGGCCAGGTCGACGCAGCGCGTGGCGCGCGCCTCGTCGGCCAGGCGTCCGACGGCCTGAGTGAGATTTTCGACGCCGTCGCTCAGGCTGTGGCCGAGGGCGGCGGCGAGGCGCTCGACTTCTGCGGAGACGACGCGCACCTCCTGGGCGACCACGGAGAAGCCTGCGCCCTTCTCGCCGGCATGGGCCGCCTCGATCAGTGCATTCAGCGCGAGCAACTTCATGCGCTGCGTGATCGACTGGATGGACGCGAGATTGGCCGACGCGCCGGCCTTCAGTGCAAGCGCGGATTTTCCGACGAGGTCGGACAGGGCGAGGTTGCTCATAAAACCATCCGGGCGCCAACGACCGCTGCAATGCTTCGTTGCATCGCAAAATAATCCCGTCCGGATCTATAAAAATCTGACGTTAACAAAACCTACCCTGCACGCGGTAGACCAAAGTACGACTTCGGTTGGCGCATCGTATTACCCAAGCAAATCCTGATTATTTCTTGAGCAAATGCTCAGTAAAACATCGCTTGCGGGGCGTCACGCCACCGCTCTGATCATCGCACGCGTTTTTTCTACTAGCTCGCCGATCTGATCTTCGCTGACGATCAGCGCCGGACAGAGGGACAGCGTGTCGCCCGAGATTCGGATCACCAGATCGTTCACGTTGAAAGCGTGGACCATGGCGTCGTAGCCGCGCGCTCCCGGCGCGTCGGCGCTCGGCGCGAGGTCGATGCCGGCGGCGAGTCCGATGGTGCGGATATCGAGCACGTTCGGCTCCTCGCGCAGGCTCATCACGGCTTCCGCGAAGACCGGCTCCAGGGTGCGGGCGCGCTCGAACAGGCCCTCGTCTCGGTAGAGGTCGAGCGTGGCGAGGCCAGCGGCACAGGCGAGCGGGTGGCCGGAATAGGTGTAGCCGTGGAACAGTTCGATCGCCCGCTCGGGCCCCTGCATCAGTGCCGCATGGATGGCCTCACGCACGATGACGCCGCCGAGCGGCACCGCGCCCGAGGTCACGCCCTTGGCGAAGCAGATCATGTCCGGCACGACGCCGTAGCGCTCGGCCGCGAAGGCGAAGCCGAGACGGCCGAAGCCCGTGATTACCTCGTCGAAGATCAGCAGGATGCCGTGCCGGTCGCAGAGCGCACGCAGCCGCTGCAGGTAGCCCTTCGGGGGCGCCAGCACACCAGTCGATCCGGCCATCGGTTCGACGATCACCGCGCCGATGGTCGAGGCATCGTTCAGGGCGACGATCCGTTCGAGATCGTCGGCCAGATGCGCGCCCCATTCGGGCTCGCCGATGGAGAAGGCCTGCTGCTCGCGATCGTAGGTGTGCGGCAGGTGGTCGATTCCGGAGAGGCCGTGGCCGAAGGCCTTGCGATTGGCCGGCAGACCGCCGACCGAGATGCCGCCGAAGCCGGTACCGTGATAGCCGCGCTCGCGCCCGATCAGCCGGGTCCGGCCGCCCTCCCCTCTCGCATGGCGATAGGCCAGCGCGATCTTGAGCGCCGTATCGACGGATTCTGAACCCGAATTGCAGAAGAAGACGTGGTCGAGATCGCCTGGCGCCAGGGCCGCGATCCGAGAAGCGAGCGCGAAGGCGCCTTCGTGCCCGAACTGGAAAGGCGGCGCATAGTCGAGCCGCGCGGCTTGGTCCTGGATCGCGGCAACGATCGGGGCGCGGTTGTGCCCGGCGTTGCAGCACCACAGCCCGGAAATGCCGTCGAGCAACCGCCGCCCGTCCGGCGTGCAGTAGGTCATGCCCTCCGCGCTGGCGATCAGGCGTGGATCACGCTTGGCCGCGCGGTTGGCGGTGAAGGGCATCCACCATGCGTCGAGGTCGTTGCGCGAAGCGTTCATCAGACCGAAATGCTGTTCCATCGGCGCGAAATCGCGGTCGTCATGCGGCAGCGTGTGACAATGCTCGATTCAGTACGTGCCGATGATGATGTTGGCCATCTTACGCATGGCCATCATTGGCGTCAGCTTATCGGGCGCCTGGGCTCGCCGAGCTCGTGAGCACCGATCGGCGCGCTGGGACGGCAATGCCGCGTGTCGTCCCAGGAGTGGCGCGCGCCTGCTTCTGCCGCAGTTGCCGCGAGGGAAGTGCCTCGCTACCTACACGCCAACCGATCGCCGGCTGCGCCGACGCGCGCACCACCCTCACCGGAGCCCTCCGTGGAGCTTTTGAAGCTCGCCGCCCTCGACGCCGACGATCTCGCCGTCGTCTCCGCGCATCTGCAGGACGCGATCCTGCGCGCGGACGATCTCGCTTGGCTCGCGGGCGAGCATCGTTTCGTGCTGGTCGCTCGCCGCTTCGACCGCGACACCGCGCCTGGCGAGGCCCCGCGGCGGCGGCTCGTCGGCATGCATTTCGAGCGCGTGCTGAGCGTGAAGACCAAGGGCATCGCGCCGGGGCACGCCACGGACGAGACCCTGAGCCTGCTCGCCGTCACGTTCGAGCCGGGCGAAGCCCCATCCGGTACCGCGACCCTGGTCTTTGCCGGCGGTGCCGCGATTCGGCTCGACCTCGAATGCATCGAGGTCCGCCTGAAGGATCTCGGTCCCGTCTGGGAAGCGGAGGGGCGCCCCGACCACGACGCCGAGCAAGCCGGGCAGGCTGCGCTCGAGGGCCAGACCCGAGACCTCACATCATGATCCGCCTCGACAGCCGCGCCGCCGATTTCGGCGACGCCTTTGCCCGCCTGCTCAGCGTCAAGCGCGAGATCTCCGAGGATGTCGACGAGACCGTGCGCGGCATCATCAAGGGGGTGATCGCCGGCGGCGATGCGGCGCTGGTCGATTACAGCCGCCGTTTCGATCGCCTCGGCGAGGACTTTTCGGAAGTCACTTTGCGCTTCACCGCGGACGAGATCGAGGCCGCGATGGCCGAGTGCTCGGCCGAGACGCTGGCGGCCCTTCGCCTCGCCGCCGAACGGATCGAGACCTATCACCGCCTCCAGGTCCCGAAGGATCACCTCGCCACCGACGATCTCGGCGTGACCTCGGGCTGGCGTTGGACGGCGCTCGAATCCGTCGGGCTCTACGTCCCCGGCGGCACCGCGAGCTATCCCTCCTCGGTGCTGATGAACGCGATTCCCGCGCGCGTCGCCGGTGTGCCGCGCGTCGCCATGGTGGTGCCGACGCCCGAGGGCCGGCTCAACCCGCTGGTGCTCGCCGCCGCTCACATCTCCGGCGTCACCGAAATCTTCCGGATCGGCGGCGCGCAGGCCGTGGCGGCGCTGGCCTACGGCACGCAGAGCGTGGCGCCGGTGGCGAAGATCGTCGGCCCCGGCAATGCCTATGTCGCGGCGGCCAAGCGCCGGGTGTTCGGCCAAGTCGGCATCGACATGATTGCCGGCCCCTCCGAGGTGCTGATCCTCGCCGACCATCACGCCAATCCCGACTGGATCGCCGCCGACCTCCTGGCCCAGGCCGAGCATGACGAGGCGGCTCAGGCGATCCTCATCACGACCTCCGACAGCCTTGCCGAGCAGGTCGAGCAGTCCGTCGAGCGCGCGCTCGGCACCATGTCCCGCGAAAGCATCGCACGGGCGAGCTGGCGCGATTACGGCGCGATCATCCGCGTGGCGAATTTCGACGAGGCCGTCCCGCTGGTCGACCGGCTCGCGCCCGAGCATCTCGAGGTCGAGACGGAGGATGCCGAGGCACTCTCCCTCAAGATCCGCAATGCCGGCGCCATCTTCCTCGGTTCACACACGCCCGAGGCAATCGGCGACTATGTCGGCGGCCCCAACCACGTGTTGCCCACCGCCCGCTCGGCGCGGTTCTCCTCGGGGCTCTCGGTGCTCGACTTCATGAAGCGCACCTCGATCCTGCGTTGCGACCCGGCCGCTTTGCGGGCACTCGGCCCTGCGGCCATCGCCCTCGGGCACTCCGAAGGCCTGGATGGTCACGCCCGCTCGGTCGCGATCCGCTTGAACCTCTGATAGGCGTGTCCTGACGCGAAGCTGAGAGAAGGCAACGGCGATGCCGGCCGAGGCGGACAAAGCGACTGAGACCGACGCCTCGACCAACCGCCTCGCGGCGGTGAGCCTCGACGAGGCCTCGATCAGTCGCGGCAATCCGGATCAGGAACACGAGCGCGCTATCGCGATCTTCGACATCCTGGAGGAAAACTCCTTCAGCCTGCCGGGCCGCGATCACGGCCCCTATGCGCTGGTGATCGGCCTCGTGGAGAACAAGCTGTCCTTCGCCATCTCGACGGAGAAGGGCGAGGCGGTGATGACCCACCTGCTCTCGCTCTCGCCGTTCCGGCGGGTGATCCGCGACTACGAAATGGTCTGCGAGAGCTATTACAGCGCCATCCGCACCGCCTCGCCTACCCAGATCGAGGCGATCGACATGGGCCGGCGCGGTCTGCACAACGAGGCTTCGGAACTGCTGAAGCAGCGCCTCGACGGCAAGGTCGACCTCGACCACCAGACCGCACGGCGGCTGTTCACCCTGGTCTTCGCCTTGCATTGGAAGGGCTGACGGGCGTGCGTCGCGCGTCCTGAGGAACCGGCATGGCGGACGAGGCTCCCCCCGGCGGCCCTGCGAAGAAACGGCGGGTCCAGGCCGTTCTGTTCATGTGCAACTTCAACGCCGTCCGCTCCCTCGCGGCGGAGGCCATCGCGCGGCATTATTTCGGCAAGTCGATCTACGTGCAGTCGGCCGGGATCCGCACTGGGGAGCCGCGCGATCCGCTCATGGTGGCCGCCCTCGACGAGATCGGCATCGACGCCTCGCGCCATAAGCCGCGCACGGTCGAAGAGTTGGAGGAGTGGGAGGGCCTGAACTTCGACCTGATCGTCACGCTCTCGCCGGAGGCGCACCACAAGGCGATCGCGCTCACGCATACTCTTGCGGCGGATGTCGAATATTGGCCGACGCCCGATCCGACGCTCAACCAGGACGGCACCCGAGAACAGCGCCTCGACGGCTACCGCGACGTGCGCGACGGCCTCACCTATCGGATCAAGTCACGGCTGAAGAGCTGAGCCCGGCCATTGCCGTGCAAAGCCTTCCCGGCTGAATGTCCGGCGAAACGATGAAGGCTTACTTTTCGGTCTGAACCGCTTCGGCGGCAGCGGCGCGCTGCGCCCATGACGCGCGCAGGTCCTTCACCATCTGCGTGATGAACATCTCGAACGAGACGTACGAGAAGATCGCGATGCAGATCAGGAGGGCGAGAGAGACCAGGGTCTTGGCGGTTGCGACGTCCACGGCGAAATGTCCAAATGCGATGTGTCAGGCGAAGGGCTGAATAAGGAGGCCTGAATTCCTTTGCGCTCAGCGCATGGCATTCATATGAACCTGCCCCAGACCGGCCGCCGTGCGCAGACGCACCTCGCCCTGCACCGGACGAGCTTTTGCAAGTGTGTCCTAAGATTTCGCAAAAATCAGAAACGCATTTGGCGAGTCTTCGCCGAATCCATCCGCCGAATGGGCTAGTCTATGCCGCGGCCTGCGAAAGACGCCGGATCGAGGTGACCGCGCCGAAACTCTTCTCGGCGATCCGCTCCACCGCTTCGCGCAGCGGCTCCACGGCGACGGTCATATGGTGGCCGTTGGCGTGGATGAGCCGCTCGGCATCGAGCATGAGGCCGACATGGCCCTTCCAGAAAACCACGTCGCCGCGTTGCAGGCCGTCGAGGCCCAAACGGAGCGGCTCGCCGAGAGCGGCTTCCTGCATGTCGGTGTCGCGCGGACAGGCCATGCCGGCCATCAGCAGGGAGAGCTGGACGAGCCCCGAGCAGTCGAGCCCGAGGCTGGTGCGGCCGCCCCAGAGATAGGGCGTGCCCACGAGCCGCTCGGCCGTCGCGCAGAAATCCGGCTGCCGATCCCCCAGGTCTCCGGCATGGTCAGCGACGATGTAGGCACCCGGCCGGATGCGCAGATAATCTCCCTCGCGCGCCTCGGAAGCGAAGGTCGCGCCCAGGCTGAGATGGCCGAGATTCGGCCGCTTCATGTTGGGTGCGGGGTAGAGGAAGGTGCGAAGCGCCGTGACGCGATCGGTCGGCTCGGCACCGATCGGACCGAGAGCGGCCTCGGGCAGGTAACCTACATAGCCGTCGAGCCCGAGCTGCACGAAGGCGAAGCCGTCCCGGGCCTCGTAGAGCGTGACGGCCTCGCCCATCACCGCCTCGGTTTCGTAACCGGCTTCGCTGTCAGGGCGTTTGCGCAGAGGCGCAGATGGCGCGACGACGCGGCGAGCTTCACCCGCAACATACCGCTCGGCCTCGACGAGCCCCTTCAGATGCAGGGCGGCCAGATCGGGCCGTGCGGGCGTCAGGCGGGGATCACGGGCGTCGAGCGTCATGCCCACGATCCGATGACGAACGGTCTGGACAAGTCAACGCGGTTTGGGCCGAAGCGGCTACCTAATGTCGGGTATCGCTCACCGGAGGCGTGGCGGTTCGTGCCTCCTCGTCCGCCGTGTAGCCCTCCAGCCAATCCAGGCTGTCCTGGGAGCCAGCGCGATAGGGATTGTCCTCGTCCGACTGGTTCGCCGCCTTCGCGGCGCGGCCTTCGTCGTAGATCGTCTGGGAATGAATGAGCATGATGGCGCCCTCCTGTTCCAGGAGAACAAAGCGCTAGTGCGTCGCCGGTTCCGGGAGGCCGGCTAACCGGCGACGGCCGGCTCCTCCGGCGCCTTGAGCCGGTAGCCGATTCCGGTTTCGGTGAGCAGGATGCGCGGGCGCTCGGGGTCGGCCTCCAGCTTCTGGCGGAGCTGGCGCATATAGACCCGGAGATATTGCGGATCGGCCGAGACCGAGACCCGGCTGAGCAACTGCGAATGCGTCAGCACCTTGCCGGCATGCTGCACGAGGATGCGCAGGAAATCGTATTCCCGCGGCGTCAGCTTCACCTCCTCCTCGTTCACGCGCACGATGCGGCGCACGAGATCGACGGATAAGCCGTCCACCTTGAAGACCGCACGCTCGCCCTGCGTCGCGAGCCGATGGCGCAAGGCGTTGCGCAGCCGCGCCAACAGTTCGGCCATGCCGAAAGGCTTCGTGACGTAGTCGTCGGCGCCGAGATCGAGCGCCTCGACCTTGCCTGGCTCGTCGTCGCGGCTCGACAGGACCACGACGGGCAGATCCGGCTTGCGCTCGTGGATGGCGCGCAACAGGTCGTGCCCGCGCATGTCGGGCAGGCCGAGATCGAGAATCGCGAGGTCGATGGTCTCGGCAGCGAGCGCATCGAGGGCGGCCTTTCCGGTGGCGGCCTCGACGATGGCGTAGCCTTGCGTGGTGAGCCCCATCCGCAGCAGCTTCCGGATGGGAGGCTCGTCGTCGATGACGAGGATGGTGGCAGCGGTCATGGACGCGCCCATCTCTCCTCCCCCTTGCGGGGAGGAGTTGGAGGTGGGGGTGGTCCCGCCGGGCTCGGTCGGCGGCAGGCGGAACCACCCCCACCCCTGCCCCTCCCCGCAAGGGGGAGGGGATGGCGGCTCCTCCCTTCGCGATGGTCCGAATCCTCTCTCATGCCGCCAATTCCGATGCACTTTGAGCGGTGGTCGAAACAGGTAAGGTCAACGAGAACACAGCCCCTCCCCGCTCGCGCCGGTTGGCGGCAGTCAGCCGTCCCCCCATCGCCTCGATGAACCCGCGGGCGATGGCGAGGCCGAGACCGGTGCCGGCGCGGACCCGATCGCCCTTCCGCGCCCGATAGAACTTTTCGAAGACCCTCTCGGCATCGCCTTCGGGAAGGCCTTCGCCCTCGTCGAGCAAGTCGATGCGCAGGCTCGCTCCCTCGCGGCTGCCACGGATCGTCACCGTCGTGCCCTCGGGGGCGTATTTCGCGGCATTGTCGAGCAGGTTCACCAACACCTGCTCGAACAGAACCGGATCGAGCGAGACCGGCGGCAGACCGGGGGCCATCTCCACGACGACGCGGTGGTCCGCGAGGATCTTCTCCATGCGCCGAAGCGCCGTGGCGACGATCTCGGCAACGTCGTGCTGGGCGAGGTTCGGGGCGACTGCGCCCGCTTCCAGCCGGGTCATGTCGAGGAGATTGGCGATGAAGCGGTTGAGCCGCTCCGATTCCGCGACGATCGTCGCCAGCAGGTCGGCCTTGGATTCCCGTGGCAGGGCCTCGTCGAGATCGCGCAGCGTCGTGGCGGCGCCGAGCACCGAGGCGAGCGGCGTGCGCAGGTCGTGCGAGATCGAGGTGAGCAGCGCTTGGCGCAGCCGGTCGGTCTCCGCCGCGCGTTCGGCCCGGTCGAGGTCTTCCACGAGGCGGACCCGCTCGATGGCGAGAGCGCCCATGTCTGTGAGCGCGTCGATCAGGCGGCGGCCCTCCGGCGTCAGCAATGGTCCGCTCGCATCGGAATCGAGCCCGATCACGCCGAGCGTGCCGCGTCCGGTGCGCATCGGCAGAAAAAGGCGTCGGGCGCCGGGCAACGTATCGGCCCCCCGGCCAGCCGGCCGCTCGTTATCGAAGGCCCAGCGCGCGGCAGCGAGATCGGCCTCGTCGAGGTGATCCTCGGGCGGGTAGCCGGCGCGCACCGCCACGCTGCCATCCTCCGGCAGCACGAGAACCACCCGCACCCGCAGCATGGCCGCGACCTGGGCGGCGGTCGCCCAGAGAACATCGTCGAGGGTGCCGCAGCTCGAGAGCTTGCGGCTGAACCCGTAGAGCCGCTCGGTCGCCGAGGCGCGCGCCTGCGAAACCACGGCCTGCTTGCGCGAGCGTGCCGCGAGGTTCGAGACCAGAATGGCGACGAGCGTGAACAGCAGGAAGGCCGCGATGTTGGTCGGGTCGGCAATGGTGAAGGTGTAGAGCGGCGGCAGGAAGAAGAAGTTGTAGGCGAGCGAGGCAGAGACGACCGCCGCGAGCGACGGGCCGAGGCCCAGGCGCACGGCCACCGCGACCACGGCCGTCAGCAGGATCAGGTCGGCATTCTCGACGCCGAGAAGCGGCTGAAGCAGCAGGGCCAGCCCTAGCGCCGAGCCCGTGGCCAGCAACGCTAGCGCATAGGGCAGCGGGCTCCTGCGGGTGCTGCCGGGCGCCGTGTCGACGGTCCTGCGGGGCCGGGACCCGCCTTCGACCGTTTCTCCGCTGATGACGTGGACGCTGATATTGCCGCTGCCACGCACGAGGTCGTGCACCACGGAGCCGTTCACGAGTTCGAACAGCCGCGAGCGGTCCGACTTGCCGACGACGATGTGGATGACGTTGGAGGCGCGGGCATGGGCGAGCACGTCCTCGGCGATGCGCCGGCCGCCCGGAATGGTGACGGGCTCGCCGCCAAGCCGGTCGGCGAGGCGCAGGGCCTCCGCGATCCGGTCGCGCTCCGCCTCACCGAGGGAGGCGCTGCGTGGCCCCTCGACGGTGAGCGCCGTCCAGGGCGCATGCAGCCGGTCGGCGAGGCGCTTGGCGTAGCGCACGAGCCCGTGTGAGCGCGGATCCTCGCTGATACAGACCAGCACGCGCTCGCCGGCGCCCCAGGGGCCGGAGATCGCGTTGGCCCGCATGTGGCTCAAGAGTTCGTCGTCGACGCGGTCGGCCGTGCGGCGAAGCGCCAGCTCACGAAGCGCCGTGAGATTTCCGCGCGAAAAATAATGGAGCAGCGCCCGCTCGGCATTCTGCGGAACGTAGACCTTACCGTCCTTGAGCCGCTGGATCAGGTCGTCCGGGTTGAGATCGACCACCTTGATGTCGTCAGCTCGGTCGAGAATGCCGTCGGGCACCGTCTCGCGCACGCGGATGCGGGTGATCTGGGCGACAACGTCGTTGAGGCTGTCGACATGCTGGATGTTGAGCGTGGTGTGGACGTCGATGCCGGCATCCAGCAGCTCCTCAACGTCCTGGAAGCGCTTGGGATGCCGGCTGCCCGGCGCATTGGTGTGGGCGAGTTCGTCCACCAGAGCCAAAGCCGGCCGGCGGGCGAGCAGCGCATCGAGATCCATCTCCTCGAGCACCGCGCCGTGATAGTCGATCTGCCGCCGTGGCAGCACATCCAGGCCCTCGACCAGGGCCTCGGTCTCGGCCCGGCCATGGGTCTCGACGATGCCCACCACTACGTCGATGCCGGCCTTGGCCCTGGCACGCCCGACGGTGAGCATCTCGTAGGTCTTGCCGACCCCCGGCGCCGCGCCGAGAAAAACCTTCAGCCGGCCGCGCGGGCTCTCCTCCCGGCGCGCGACGTCGAGCAGCGCGTCGGGCGAGGGGCGGCTCGGGTCTCTCCGCTCATCCGGCATGGTGCGATCTTAGCACCGCGCGCTCATTTCCGGGCGAGATCGTCGAGAGCGAGATTGAGCGCCAGCACGTTGACGCGCGGCTCGCCGAGGACGCCGAGCCAGCGGCCCTGAACCTGGCTGGCGACGAGGGCCGCGACCTTCTCCTCCGCGATGCTTCGCGCCTTGGCGACCCGCGGGATCTGGAAGCGTGCCGCCTCCGGCGAGATGTCGGGATCAAGGCCCGACCCGCTCGTCGTGACGAGATCGGTCGGCACCGGCTGAGCGGAATTCTCCGCCTTCAGCGTCGCGACGTCGCCCTTGAGACGCTCGGCCAGCGCGGCGCTGGCCGGGCCGAGATTGGCGCCGCCGGAATTCGCGGCGTTGTAGGGCGCCGGCACCGTCTTCGACGCGTCAGCCGGATCGGGCGCCACGGTGGCGGAGGGGCGGCCATGGAAGTAGCGCTCGCTGCTGAAGCTCTGGCCGATCAGGCCGGAGCCGACGATCGTGCCGTCGCGCTCGATCAGGCTGCCGGCGGCTTTCGCGGGGAAGATCGCCCCGGCGATGCCAGTGATGGCAAGGGGATAGGCGAGCCCGGTGATCGCGGTCAGCGCAACGAGGAGGACGAGAGCGGGGCGCAGATGGGAGAGCATGGGTTGATGTCCGGTGGGCGGGGGCAACTCTCCTCCCCCTTGTGGGGAGGAGTTGGAGGTGGGGGGTGCCAGATGAAGCTCTGCGTCTGATCCTGAGCCACACCCACCCTCGATCCCTCCTCGCAAGGGGGAGGGAAAGTGCTCGTCAGGCCAAGTGCAGCGCACTGACGGCGAGGTCGATCGCCTTGATGCCAACGAAGGGCACCAGGATGCCGCCGAGGCCGTAGATCAGGAGGTTGCGCCAGAGCAACGAAGCGGCGCCGACCGCGCGGTAGGTCACCCCCTTCAGGGCGAGCGGGATCAACGCGATGATGATCAGCGCGTTGAAGATGATCGCAGACAGGATCGCGCTCTGCGGCGAGGCGAGGCCCATGACGTTGAGCGCCTGAAGCTGCGGATAGAGCGTCAGGAACATCGCCGGGATGATCGCGAAGTACTTCGCGACGTCGTTGGCGATGGAGAAGGTGGTCAGCGCGCCGCGGGTCATCAGCAGTTGCTTGCCGATGCCGACGATCTCGATGAGCTTGGTCGGATCGGAGTCGAGATCGACCATGTTGCCGGCCTCGCGGGCGGCGACGGTGCCGGTGTTCATGGCGACGCCGACATCGGCCTGGGCGAGCGCCGGGGCGTCGTTGGTGCCGTCGCCGCACATGGCGACGAGCTTGCCCTGCGCCTGCTCCTTGCGGATCAGCGCGAGCTTGTCCTCGGGCGTGGCCTGCGCGAGGAAATCGTCGACGCCCGCCTCGGCCGCGATGGCAGCGGCGGTCATCGGGTTGTCGCCGGTGATCATCACCGTGCGGATGCCCATCTGGCGCAATTCCGAAAAACGCTCGCGGATGCCGCCCTTCACGATGTCCTTGAGATAGACGACACCGAGCAGCCGGCCGTCTCGTGCCACCGCCAGCGGCGTGCCGCCGGCCTTGGCGATCTCCTCCGCGATCGCGCGCACCTCCCCGACCACCTCGGTCTCCGCGGCCGGATGATAGGCGAGCGCAGCGCTGGAGCCGCGCGTCGCCATCGGCTGACCGGTGACGGAGGCGATGACGGAATCGACCGCGCCCTTTCGGATCGACGAGCCGTCGAGGTCGGCGCCTGACATGCGCGACTGCGCCGTGAAGGGCACGAAGGTGGCGTTCAGCCCGGCCATGTCCCGGGCGCGGATGCCGTATTTCTCCTTGGCGAGCACCACGATGGAGCGGCCC
Source organism: Methylobacterium brachythecii (assembly GCF_014196345.1). Classification (GTDB taxonomy): domain Bacteria; phylum Pseudomonadota; class Alphaproteobacteria; order Rhizobiales; family Beijerinckiaceae; genus Methylobacterium; species Methylobacterium brachythecii. Next base: position 765,206 of record NZ_JACIDN010000002.1, read on the forward strand.
TCGGGTGTCTCGTCGGCGAGCGAGGCGAGCTGGGCGGCATCGGCCAGCTCCTGCTCGGAGACGCCGCGCACCGGGCGAAACTCGGTTGCTTGGCGGTTGCCGAGCGTGATGGTGCCGGTCTTGTCCAGCAGCAGCGTGTCGACGTCGCCCGCCGCCTCGACGGCGCGGCCCGACATGGCGAGCACGTTGAACCGCACCAGCCGGTCCATGCCGGCAATGCCGATCGCCGAGAGCAGCGCGCCGATCGTCGTCGGGATCAGCGTGACGAACAGCGCCACGAGCACGATGAGCGGGATCGACCCGCCAGCGTAGGAGGCGAAACTCGGGATCGTCGCCACTGCGAAGACGAAGACGATGGTGAGCCCCGCGAGCAGGATGTTCAGCGCGATCTCGTTCGGCGTCTTCTGGCGGGCGGCGCCTTCGACCAGCGCGATCATGCGGTCGACGAAGGTCGAGCCGGCCGCAGCGGTGATGCGCACACGGATTTCGTCGGAAATCACCTGGGTGCCGCCCGTCACCGCCGAACGGTCGCCGCCGGATTCCCGGATGACGGGGGCGGATTCGCCGGTGATCGCCGCTTCGTTCACCGAGGCGACACCCTGGATCACCTCGCCGTCGGAGGGGATCAGGTCGCCGGCCTCGACGAGGACGACGTCACCGACCTTGAGGCTCGCGCCGGGCACCGTCTCGTAGTCGCGGCCCGTGCCTGTCAGGCGCTTGGCCGTCATTTCAGTTCGGGTGCGGCGCAGGCTGTCGGCCTGGGCCTTGCCGCGGCCCTCGGCCAGCGCCTCTGCGAAATTCGCGAAGATCAGGGTGAACCAGAGCCAGAGGATGATCTGAGCAGAGAAGAGCAGGTCGGAGCCGCCTGCGAACACGTCGCGCAGGAACAGGAGGGTGGTCAGCGCTGCAACCACCTCCACCGTGAACATCACGGGGTTCCTGATCATGGCGCGCGGGTCGAGCTTTCGCAGCGAACCGAGGAGGGCCGGCCCGATCAGGGCGTAGCTGAAGAGGGAGGAAGTCCGGGAAACCATCGCGAGACGATCCGATGAGAGAAAGCGGGGGCACGGCGTGCGCCGTCAGGAACCGAAGGCGGACAGGCCGGCAAACAGGGCGGCCGCGCCGAGCAGGCCGACGCCGAGCACGGCAAGGATCAGGTCGGAGACCCGCATCGGCGGCATCCGGGCCGCGCGAGCCCGAACCTGGGACCGGGGTCTGTGCTGGCGAAGGCCGGCCGAGGCGATGCGGGCTGGAGGCTGAGCGGGACGCATCTCAGCCTCCCGTCGCGAAGGTCTGGCCGGCGGAACCGGCGAAGTGCTCGACGATCGGGCCGAGCGCCAGGGACGGGAAGAAGGTCAGGCCGCCGACGATTAGGATGACACCGACCAGCAGACCGACGAACAGGCCACCATGCGTCGGGAAGGTCCCCGCGGAGGCCGGCAGCACCGCTTTGCCGGCCAAGGACCCGGCAATGGCGAGTGCCGGGATGATCACGAAGAACCGTCCCACCAGCATGCCGAAGCCGAGCGTGGTGTTGTAGAAGGGCGTGTTTCCGCTGAGCCCACCGAAAGCCGAGCCGTTATTCGCGGCTGCCGAGGTGAAGGCGTAGAGGATCTCGGAAAACCCGTGCGGCCCGGCATTGGCGGGTCCGGCGAGGCCGGCGGCGGTCACCGTGGCGAGCGCGGTGAAGCCGAGCATCATCAGCGGCAGGCAGAGCACGGCGAGCATCGCCATCTTCACCTCGCGCGCCTCGATCTTCTTGCCGAGATATTCCGGCGTGCGACCGACCATGAGCCCGGCCACAAAAATCGCGACGATCACGAAGACCAGCATGCCGTAGAGGCCGGCGCCCACGCCGCCGACGATGATCTCGCCGAGCTGCATGTTGATCATCGGGATCATGCCACCGAGCGCCGTGAAGGCGTCGTGCATGGCGTTGACCGCGCCGCAGGAGGCCGCCGTGGTCACCACCGCGAACAGCGCGGAGCCGACGATGCCGAAGCGGATTTCCTTGCCTTCGAGATTGCCGCCCGGCAGGCCCAGCGCATTCAGCACGGGGCTGCCGGCGCTCTCGGCCCAGTAGGTCACGACGGTACCGGCCAGGAACATCACCCCCATCGCGGCGAGGATGGCCCAGCCCTGGCGCTCGTCGCCGACCTTGCGGCCGAAGACGTTCGTCATCGCCGCACCGAGCGCGAAGATCGCGACCATCTGCACGAAGTTCGAGAGCGCCGTGGGGTTCTCGAAGGGATGCGCGGCGTTGGCGTTGAAGAAGCCGCCGCCATTGGTGCCGAGCATCTTGATCGCAACCTGGCTGGCCACCGGCCCGACCGCGATCGTTTGCTTGACGCCTTCTAGCGTCGTCGCTTCCACGTAGGGGCCAAGAGTCTGCGGCATGCCCTGGAAGACCAGGAACAGGGCCAGGATCACGCAGAGCGGCAGCAGCACGTAGAGCGTGCAGCGGGTCAGATCGACCCAGAACGAGCCGACCGTCTTGGCCGAAGAGCGGGCGAAGCCGCGGACCAACGCCATCGCCAGGGCGATGCCGGTGGCGGCCGAGAGGAAGTTCTGATGGGTCAGCCCCAGCATCTGGGAGAGGTAGGAGAGCGTGCTCTCGCCACCGTAATTCTGCCAGTTGGTGTTGGTGACGAAGCTCGTGGCGGTGTTGAAGGCGAGGTCCGGCGCCACCGCCCCCTGCCCCGCCGGGTTCAGCGGCAGAAGGTCCTGTAAGCGCAGCACCGCGTAGAGCAGTACGAAGCCGAGGACGTGGAAGGCGAGCATGGCGAGGCCGTAACCGAGCCAGCCCTGCTCGTGGCGCGCATCGATCCCAGCGAGCCGATAGAGCGCGCGCTCGACCGGCACGAGCACCGGCGAGAGCAGGGTGCGCTCGCCATCGAAGACGCGGGCCATGTAGAAGCCGAGCGGCTTTGCGAGGGCCAGCACCGCCGCGCAGAACAGCGCGATCTGGATCCATCCGAGGAGGGTCATGAGGGTGGGATCCTTCAGAACCGCTCGGGACGGACGAGGGCGTAGGCGAGGTAGGCGAGGAGGCCGGCGGCCGTCAGCGCGCCGAGCACGAGGTCGAGGGCCACGTGCACCTCCCTCAGAGCCGTTCGCAGACGAGAGCGTAGCCGGCCGCCACGCCAAAGAAGGCGAGGCCGGCGGCGATGAAGACGATGTCGAGCATGATGAATGCGTCCGGCGAGCGAATGCGCTCCAGGCCTTCACGAAAAGTGGCCTGCGCGGATCGACTCGTGCCGGGAAGTGCATGAGGATTCGAGACGCTCGACACGTCGCGCGCATTAGGATCGCATGAGGATCGCATGAGGATCTGGGACACCGGAGAAAGCTTGGCAGCCTGGGCTTCCGGTTTCCGCAATCGCCCTCTCAAGGATCTTCCGGTTTTTTTTGAACCGTTTTGGTTTGTGTTTCGACCCATGGATCGAGGGGC
>NZ_JACIDN010000003.1 GCF_014196345.1 Methylobacterium brachythecii
CGGCGGACAGGCTACGCTCAAGACCGCCCAAGGCGAGCCCCTCACCGTCACCACCAAAGGCAAGAAGGTCTTGCTGACCGACGCCAAAGGCGGCATGGCCGTGGTCACGACCGCAAACGTGATGCAGTCAAACGGCGTAATCCACGTCATCAACGGTGTTCTACAGCCCTAAGGCTTTCTCACTCTCAATTATATGAACTGGTGCGGCGGAACGATCCGAAACCTTATCTAACCCACACCGTTAGCTGAGCGGATCTTCCACTCCAGCTTGAGGCGGCCCGGGTTCCGGTCCACCTCCTGGTTTCGGGAGCGTTTGATTCATCAAGCAGCCCGGCTGCAGAGCCCGCATCGGCCATCTGGCGTTTCACGGTGCTGGCTTTGTTGCGTCTGGCGCGACGCTTGCGACCACCTCAGCTTCCTCCCTGGGTACCTTGGCCCGCCCAGCGAAAGCCGGGCGGGCTTTTTCTGGTTTGATGCGTTGGCTTCTGCCGCCACGGGATGGCTGGCTGATCAGGCAGGAGCAACAAGTGGGCGACGTCGTCTCGAAGGACATCTACGAGGAAGGCAAGCGGGCGAAGGCAAACGGCACGTCGGACCAGGGCAATCCCTATCGGGCCGGCTCGCAGGAGAGCCTCGACTGGTTGGAGGGCTACACAGCCGGCGAGGCGGAGCCGAGCGCCACGGGTCCGGACACTGATCCGTGAGCCCATGAGGCCTGACGAAAAAAGTTTCAGCCCGCCCGGTTCGCCGTGGCGGGCTTTTTCGTTCCGCCTTCGGTTGCGTGACAAGTAATCGGGATGAAGGAATCGGCGGCCGCTATCCCTGCAATTCGAGACCTAAAACTCACTTCGCGCCAAGGACCGCGGAGATTTCAAATTACTTATTTTGATTGCATTCGCGATATGCCGCTTGATTATTTTAACGGGGTGATATTTGATATATTAGTCAATTGAAGGTATTTAATGTTATGGGTCTCTCACCATTATTGAACGATGTGCTGATGGCGCATATGTGCCCATCATGTGGGAAAAACAATAAAAAGCTAGGAAAATCTTTCAAAACGCTGTCATCTTATTCTTGCAAGCACTGCGCATCAAAAATTAGCATTCGGTACGAAGAAAAACTCAGTCTATTTTTAGCTCATAAGCATCTTGCTATAATTTGAACATGTATCGATGGAACTAATTGAGGTGGGCTGACGATTAATTTAGGTAATCCACTTAGCTGCTGCCTGAACGCTTTCGCCTTTAAGATGTCCAACTGTATCAAAAGCCGTCATTCGAATGGGTGGCCGCATAAGGCTTAATCTTAATCCGGCGACCCTACTTCGCCCGGCTCCGCGATCGCCAGCACGTTCCCTCCGGCATCCGTCAGAATTGAAACTGACTCACCCCGCCTGTCGCGAAACTCCTCCGCTCTTTCGCCAGATGGGCTTCGACGAACCCTGGCAGCGTGACCGGGATACAGCGCCGTGCCTCGTCGCAACTCTACGGCTCACGGGGACTTTTCGGCGACTCGATGTTGAAGGCCATTCGAACCGTCATTACGACTGTGTTCGGGGAACTGCGGATGACCACTACCACAGCCCCACCGCTGCTGCCCATCATGCTGGGCCTCGTTGCAAAAGACCCAGCGATCCGCACGGCTTCCATCTTCGCCGCCTCGAGATCCGGTAGCCTCTGGCCCACACTGTCCGTGACGTGGATGCCATCGTGAATGTCAAAAAAGAAGTAAGGCACGCTTCAGCTCCGGCCATCCGGCGGGAGCACGCTTTGCTCTCAGTCATCGACGCCGAGGACCAGCCGATGATGTCTCGGCATAGGCGCAAAAGCTCAGATTTTCTGTAACGTATGTTGGATTTCTAACCAAACTGAAACTGGCACCTGGGTTACGTCTTTCAGGAACACAAATTTTTCGAGCTTTTTCAAGCTGACTCACTACCGGGTTTCGCGTTGCTTGAGAGGTCGGTAGAGTGGCCGGACGTGGCTCGCGAGCCATAGCCGACCCGCTCGATCCCTCGTATCGCCACCACCATGCAAGCCGATCTCCCGACCGAGGTCGCCGCGTCGTGATACGCGCTCTGCGTCAACGCGCGCGGCGATCCCGATTGATGCCACAAAGCCGGGTTTCATTGAGACGGCGGCGCATGCCGCTCCAACCTCGAAACTGAGCCCGTCCGGCTTGCTGCGGCGGGTTTCTTTTTGCCAGTGAACATTCGGCCGCGCGGCCGGTTCTCCAAATGGTGGTGTTCCAGCATCCCTCCCTTAGATCGCGACTTGGCCCGCCCGGCGAAAGCTGGAGCGGGCTTTTCCGTGTCGTGCGGCTTGTAGGAGACATCTACGCAGCGCGGCGGGGGGTATGCTGGTGGGACGGTAGAGCCAAGCCCGATCAGGCCGAGCCGTTCCTACAAAGCCCGCCGGTTCGCCGAGCGGGCTTTTTGCTGCGTCTGAACCATCGCTCTCATGTCAGGTTCACCAGTCCTGGGCCCGGCTCATTCCTGTGAGCCCCCGGCTTCAAGGCCCGCCCGGGACCGTCCCCTGAGCGGTCTTTGTCGTGTCTCGCCTTCAATCATTCGGAACACCCGCAAAGGCGACCAGTTTGCAGAACGTCACGCTCAGGTGATGTGCCAAGTGAGATCGATATGAGTCAGCGCGAAACAGGAACTGGAGCGCGACAGGGCGAAAAGGGAAGACCCACGCTCGTAGCGCTGGTTATCGGCCTCGTCGTTGCCGTTGCGATTGGCGCGGTGATCCTCTCCTACCAGGGCTCTAAGTCGCCCTCCGACCCTTCAAGTCAGAGCGTGCAGGGTTCCGCGTCCGGTCCAACCGGCTCGAATGGTGCAGGTCCTGGCGAGCGCCCAGCGAACTAAACTAGTCCCTCTCGGTAGCAACCGAAGCCATAGGCTCGCTGCCCCATCTCCCGTGCTCGGGAGCGTTTCATTCAGCACGTAGCCCGGCGGCAGAGCCCGCCCGGCCATCCGGCGTTTCACGGGCGGACTTTGTTGCGCCTGGCATCAGCCAGGAAACACTTCGTCGAGACCTTGTGCGTCGTTGCTCATATGGTCATTGGTGGGCCGCCCGCGCGGTTCGGCCAAATCCTCGACGAAGGCCAGCGGTGGCCACATCGGGTGGCCGTCGTACTCGTCGAAGCCAAGTAGTCGAGCGCATAGGTCGGCGAAGCGGCGCTTTTGTTCGTCTGGAGTTGGCTCGCGGTCCATTACGCTCGACGTCGATGCTCGAGTTTTCGTTCCGTATGGCCCGGCGAACGATCTACGAAGAAACTTCATCGTTCCAGTTTACGATGCGATACGGGAGGCCATCGAGCTTCGTTGCAAGAAGAGCGTGCAGATCGTCCGTGAGGTCTCGGACCTTAACCGTGACCCAGTCCGTGCCGCCAACGACGACGTAGCGACCCGGCATGCCCATCTGAGCCATCAACCGGTTTGCAGCTTCTTGCCGATCCACAGCGTCGCTCGTCATCGATGGTGCTCCTACCGGCGCTGGTAGGCCTGCAATCGCTCGTCCGGCTCCGGTGTTCCGCCGGCCGATCGGTTCGATGCGCCTGAACCATCGCTCGCATCTTGGGTTCACCATGCCTGGGTCCGTCTCACCCTCCTGTGAGATCCAGCTTCAGAGCCCGCCCGGCTGAACTCCCCGGTGCGGGCTTTGTTGTGTCTGCGCTGAACTAGACGACGAGCACCGCGTTGCCGCTCGCAACAAGGAGTTTGTCATGCTCACGGGTGGTCTTTTGTGGCTCATCGGAATTCCGATTCCGGTCATTATCTTGGTCTGGCTCTTCTTCCTGCGCGGCCGCTAGGCGCATCAAGCTCGATATGCCGGTAGACTGTGAAATCTGGCTCGACGAAAAAACAGAGGTTGGTCGTTGCACTTTCGACCAGCTACCTCGCGCCGGTGACACCATATAGCTTCCAAGCGGCGAGGGTCACGCCTACCGGCACTTCCGCGTCGACAGCGTTACGCATCGAGCATCCGGGGAGACTTTGAGCGCCGCAACCTACCTTTTCGTATCCAAAGACGGCTGAGCGACCCGTTGGCTACGCTCCATCTCTAATTTTAGCCCGCCAGGTTCGCCGAGCGGGCTTTTTCATATCTGCTGAACTATCGATGCGAGCACGGGTTAGGTGGGCACTCGCACTTTTTAGGATCACCTATGAAAAAGCTCACGATCGCCGCTTGCGCCGCGGCACTGTCATCGCTGGTCATGGCCCAAATGACGGCCCCTGCGGATGCCCGCAGCCGCCACAAGCGCATGACCACCACCAAGAGTATGAGCCAGAGCAACACAGGCGGACGCGGCGCCTCGTCATCGGCAGCCGGCGGCAATTCGGCTTCGCCCTCCCAGCCGGGCGCTCGTGGAAGCGGCGGTGGCGGCAGCAACTCGAACTGAGCTGCGATCAATCAAGCTGACCCCGGCCAGCACCCGCTGAGCCGGGCTTTTTCGTGCGCCCTGAACCGACCTGCTCCACACGCGGTTTGCCTACTTTCTCCGGAGCGAGCCGATGTCCGAGACCCAAATCAGATGCGAGTGCGGAGCGATTTACCAGCGGGTCGAGGACGAGCAGGCTCTTGACGAGAAGGGCAGCTTCGAATGCGGGCTCTGCGGCAAGGAGATCGAGTCCTGGTACACTAATCGCTGGCCGAGGTTCGTCTTACTGGAGAAGCCAGGGCCATCGCCTTCGGCATAGCAATCCAGCGTTGCGTGGAGTTCGTAGCTGCTCGCTTTCGTAAGCGGCGGCCTATCCCTAGAAACCGAGGATGAAAGACCCACAGCCACCTCAGTGTCAGGCCATACTCACTAAAAAGCAGGCTTCCGTCGTGAGGGGTGGCGTCCGAGTCCACGTGCCGAAGGTGATCAAGAGCCGGTGCACACAGTGGGCGCGTGAGCACGGCCTGTGCTTCATCCACGCGAAGATGCAGCGTGAGGGGAAGCAGATCGAGCGTGCTGAGGACTAACCTCAATCCCGATCCGGTGCCTTCACCTCGTGTGGCCCAGCGTTCGCAGCCCTCAGCCAGCGAGGTTCTCAGCAAAATCATCCGGCACGTCGCCGAATTGACCCAGGATTGTCGCGCTCTCGAGTTCGCCTGTCTTGTCGTCCGCCATGACGCGGATCGCGGCGGTGCCGGGAATGCGCTTGGCCATCGCCTCGGCCTTCTTCAGAGCGCCGCTCTCAGTCGGTGCCGTTTCACGGTCTCCCGGCACCAGCCGTTTCCGCTTGATCACGAAGCTCTGGACGAGGTGTGTCGTCTTGATCGCCATGGCGAGAAACCGTTGTCCACAAGCGCGGTCGGTCGCGTTGACCGATCGTCAGCCGTCTGTCTGTTCTCTATGTGTTCCGCTTCGCATGGGAGAACAAGGTGCACGTCGTCACGGTCGACCAACTTCCCGTGGATGGCCTCGGCTCGGTCTCCGTTCCTTTTCTGGGGCAGTCGGTTTGCGCCGGCTTTCCGTCTCCGGCCGATGACTTCCTGGAAGAGGCGCTGGGCCTGCCACGCTGGCTGGTGCCGAATCCGCCGGCCGCCTTCCTATGGCGGGTCGCGGGCTGGTCGGTGGTCGGCGCCGGGATCCACGATGGAGACATCGTCGTGGTCGATCGCAGCGTCGAGCCGAAGCAAGACGACATCGTGCTTGCCATCATCGACGGCGCCGCATCGCTGAAGCGCTACCGACTCGACGGCAATCGGGCTGTCCTCGCCTTCGACAATCCCGAGTTGCCGGCAGCCGCCATCGAGGACATCAGCGAGGCCGCGATCTGGGGCGTCGTAACCGTCACTCTTCGCCTGAATCGGCCACTGGTCCGACTACGGCGGTGAGCCGCGCCATCGCGCTGATCGACGGCAACAGCTTCTACTGCTCCTGCGAACGCGTCTTCGACGGCAAGCTGGCCGACGTTCCCGTGATCGTGCTGAGCAATAATGATGGCTTCTGTAATCGGGCCCTCTCCGTCAAGCCTTGTTTTATGCCTCTCCTTGTCGTGGAGGTAAGCGCTGAGTTCAGATTTTACCTGTCTGATGGCCCATACAAAGACATAGTAAAACTGTTGTACCGAATGCGTCTTCCCGGCTGATGATACGCGCTCTTTGTATAGAGCGGAGTTCTAGAATCTCCTCCGTCGCGCACCACGAAAAAGTCGATCATCATCAATCGCCGAGAGCCTTTTTGCTTCCAGCGTCGTAGGACTAGCTTGCGATACGCTCCACTGCTTGGATGCTTTATCTTTTCTGCCTGACTTCTCCGAAACTGGTGTTTCGTTAGCCTCATCCTGTTCGTCTCACGGGGCTCCTGGCTTCTGTCCGTAGTCGGCACGGTGGCCGCCACATGATCGCGTTCCGATGAGAGGCGAGCCTATATGCGACAGCGGACTTGACCCAGGGGCCAGCACAGCCGTCATTCCGGCTTCATCTCCCGCCCGTCCCCGTGAGGACGACCCGATGAGGTCGAGCGTACCCGACCTCGATCCCTGCAAACCGTGAGATGTCTACGCGGCGGTGGCGGCCGGAGCCTCGACCGCACTGAAGCGGAAGGTCGTGCCGTCCACCCACATCCGATGCATTACCACCGCCATCTTGCGAGCCAGCGCCACGGTCGCGCGCTTGTTGCCCTGTCGCTGTGCCACCTTCGTCGCCCACGCCTTCAGCCCGGACCACTTCTTGACACGGTGCAGCATGACGTGTGCCGCCTCGAACAGCGCGGCGCGCGCCTCCGTATCGCCCGTCTTGGTGATCCTCCCGTTCCGGTCGATCTCGCCGGATTGATGCTTGCGCGGCACCAATCCGAGGATCGCCCCGACCGAGCGCGACTTGGCGAACCGGGCCGGGTTCTCAATGGCCGCAATGAAGGACAGGCTAACCACCGCGCCGACGCCTGGCACCGTCATCAGTCTGCGGCAGACCGAGTGCTCGCGGGCGATCTCCAGCACCATGCGGTTGAGTCGGTCGAGCGAGAGCAGCATCGCCGCGTGCGCCTGCAATAGCACGTCGAGGATGGCAGCCACGCGTGGCAGGTCGGCCGTCAGCTCGCGCACCCGCTCCGAGAAGGTCCGGCGCTTGGCCGTGCCGAGCTTGATCCCGAACAGACAGAGTGAACCACGAATCTGGTTCTCGACGTCGCCGATCTTCAGCACCAGCGTTTTGCGGCTGGTCAGCAAGGTCCTCAACTCCATCGTCCGACGTGCCTTCACGTGGACTTGCCGGAACCAGCCTGTGCGCAGCATTTGCGCAAGGCCGCGTGCGTCATTGCGGTCGGTCTCGTGGGTCATCGCGACCATCGCGGCGCGGGCGTGACGCGCGTCCATGCAGACGACATTGGGCACGCCGAGTTCGGTCATCTCCTCAAAGAGCCAGCCTGCAAGCGCGCCGGTCTCCAGGCCGACACGGGTCAGCGGTAGACCGAGTGCGTCGAGCCATGTGGCCAGCGCCTCTGGCTCGCTCGCGACCTTGGCCTCCCGGACGATCTTCCCGTCTTCATCGACGACGCACACCGAGGTCTCGGCCAGCGAGACATCGAGACCGGCATAGTAGCGCATGAGCCTGCTCCCGGATGATCGGTCGCGGGCTCTGATCCCGGCAGACCGGATGGCACCTCAGGCAGCTTGCCACGATCCGCGACGTGGGGAAGGCTGGCGACGGCCCGATTACCCGATCTGCGCCATCGCCCGCACCGCTGAGGCCAAGGCGCTCGGGATCAAGATGGGCGACCCCTACTTCAAGATCCGCGAGCTCTGCCGATCAAAGGGCGTGCGCGTATTCTCCTCGAACTACACGCTCTATGGAGACATGTCGGCGCGCATTAACGCGATCTATCGAGACGCTGCCCCGAGGGTCGAGGTCTACTCGATCGACGAGAGCTTTCTCGACCTGTCCGATGTGCGTGAGGGCGAGCGCGTCGGCCTCGCTCGCGACATTCGCTCGACGGTCCGCGCCTGGACCGGCATCCCGACCTGCGTTGGCATCGGCCCGACGAAGACGCTGGCGAAACTCGCCAATCACATCGCCAAGTCGGTCGCCGAGCTTGGCGGTGTCTGCGATCTCACCGACCCGACAACCTACGATTTCTGGCTGCCCCGTATCCACGTCGGCGAGCTGTGGGGCGTCGGCCGAGCATCACTCGCAAAGCTCGAGGCGATGGGCGTCGACTCGGTCGCCGACCTACGCGACCTCGACACCCGTTCGGTGCGCAAGGCGCTGACCGTCGTCGGCGAACGCATGATTCACGAACTGCGCGGCCAGTCCTGCCTTTCCCTCGAAGCGCTGCCTGCAGTGCGGAAGGGCTGCGCGGTGACGCGTTCGTTCGGTAACCGCGTGGAAGATCGGGCGCGGCTAGAGCAGGCCGTGGCCACTCACGCAACGCGACTGGGCGAAAAGCTACGACGCGAAGGTCTCGGCACCGACCACGTCACGGTTTTCTTCCATACCTCGGAGCACGATCGGGACAGCCCACAGCGCTCAGTCTCCACGGTCGTGACGCTCCCGGAAGCCTCGAACGACACGATGGCGCTGATCAAAGCGGCGCTGCATGGCGTCGCGCGGACCTGGCGACCGCAGGGTGATCCGCCCTGGCGCTACAGCAAGGCCGGCGTGATCACCGTCGACTTGGTGCCACTAGAGAAGAGCCAGCGCGCTCTCATCGGCCAACTCGACCGTGAGCACGGCGCGGCGCTGATGGCGGCGATGGATACCTGCAATGCTCGCTTCGGCCGCGGCGCCGTCGTCCCGGCGCGGGCTGGGCTGGAACGGGCACGTGCTGGCTGGTCGACGAAGTTCGAGATGCGGACGCCGCACTACACGACGCAGATCGACGAACTACCGGTCGCAACCGCCTAGGCTGAATCGCTTTCGTCCAGGTTAGGTGGAAGCCGGCGCCTGATCTCCATCATCACCGGGCCGTGCTCGCTGTCTTCCCAGACTGCAGCGAGCCCGACATGCGCGAGTTCAAGATCGACTTGCCGAGCTTGGCGCTCCGGCGAATAGATACGATTGATGCGGTCGAGCGCTTCCTGCGGGAGGTAGGTCGCGAGAACGTCGATGGGGATTCGATCAGTCATGACGCCGCTTGGTGCTTACCGGGCGCCGATCACTCGCACTCACCCTTGGCTTCGACCTCGGGCGGACACTCGACGGGCTTGAGAAAGCCTTGCTGAGTCAGCCAGTCCCCAAGGATCGCGTTCACGGCTTCGTTCTGACTTTGCTTCGGCTCCTGGGCGGCAATGAAGCGGTCGATCGCTTCGTTGATTTCAGGGGTCAGGGTGACGGTGTTCGCGGCCATGAGGTTCTCCTGCGCGATCAACGGGAGATGTCCCCGCTCCGATCCATGCGAACTCTCGCGGCAGCTACGGGTTTTCAGGCAGGAGGCAATGAAATGGCCGAAAAGCTGGATCCGAACCGCGTGATCGAACTTACGCGGGAGGGAACCCGCGTTCGAGCGTCCGGTCGACCTAAGGACGCCTGCCCCTACCCACTCGACTCGCCAGAACGCATCGCATGGATGGAGGGCTTCGACGGCGAGCAAGCGGATCAAGCACCCGATCTGCCGATGGACCAAATCTGAAGCCAGCCAGAGGCAGACTACCGGAATGTGCGGACGCTTTACCCAATATCCGACCTGGGCTCAGGTTCACGAGGCGATGAGCATCATCGGCCCGCGGCGAAACCTGCGCGCCCGCTACAACATCGCTCCAACCACGACCGTCGAGGCGGTTCGTCAGGGCGAGGAAGGACGCGAGATCGTTCCGATGCGCTGGGGGCTCGTCCCAATGTGGTGGAAGAAGCCGCTAAAGAGCGTGCCGGCGACCTTCAACGCCCGCGCCGAGACCGTGGCCGAGAAGCCCATGTTCCGCGACGCGTTCAAGAAGCGGCGGTGCATCATCCCTGCGAGCGGTTTCTACGAATGGACCGGCGAGAAGGGTGACAAGCAGCCGCATCTCTTCACTGCGGCCGACGATGCCCCCGTATTGGCGATCGCAGGCCTATGGGACCGTTGGAGCGACCCGGATGGCGAGCAAATGCTCTCCTGCACGATGGTCGTCACAGAGCCGTCGGATTGGATGGAGCCCTATCACGACCGCATGCCGGTGATCCTCGACGGCAAGCAGATCGACGCTTGGCTCGACGGCTCGGCCGGCACCGAGATCCTGAAACCAGCTGAGGAGAGCGCGCTAAAGGAATTCCCGGTCTCGAAGCGCGTCAACAAGGTCGGTAATGACGATGACCCGACCTTGATTGAGGAAGCCGCCTAAGGCCGAGGCGATCAGAGAATACCGAAACGTTACTCGGCCAGCTTATTGTTCCTCCGCGGCAACAGCCAGAACCGCGGCAATTGCATTCTGCAGTTCCGCGATTTGTCGAAGCGTAGGAGCAGCTGGAATTATATTCAGCTCGGCCGCTTCCATAATTAGCTCGCGCTGACGAGCTTTCAGGCGTGCGAGAAGGACTTCGAGCTTTTCCATGGTGGTCACCTAGAGGCGACCAAGTCCTCTGCCAAGGCGCAATTGTCCGGAGTTGGGTAGCAAATTTACTACCGCGCCTAACGGTCATCAAATGTTAGAAAAACTACCTTCGCCGAAAAAATTCTGCTTGGGGGTAGTCGGTCCCGAGATAAGTTCTAAATCCTGGAACGCCGATAACTGACCCGGCAGGGGTATGGATGGCCGAGAAGCAAGACGTCACTGAGTTGGTGGGTGAGCTTTTCCGGGAGGCGAGAGAGAAGCTTGGACCGAATGCCAGCTTCCGCCTGCGTGTCCTGCTCGACATGGCCTTGGTTGAGCTTGATAGAGAGGCCGCTACAGCTCCTCGACCTGACAAACCAGCCGAACCTTCAGTGGAGTAACGCCGGCTGCATCCCGCACGGTGAGAACGAGGGTAGTTTCCCTAGCGTCGTCTGCCTCTGCCGCCATGAGTGCTGTCACCACCTTCAGGGCCTCCGCCCGCAGGATCGAGCCGCTTTCAAGGTCTCGCCCAATTTCGTCGCGCAGGTCGACCCCGTCATGCACGTCGAAGAAGTATCGGGGCATTGAAGCTGTCCTATATGGCGAGACGGAGCCCCCGTTCGTCTTGTTATTATCCTGGAAAATAGTGAAATATTAGGGGCAGACTACCCGCGTTTTTCGCCGAGCAGCGATACAAAGGATCGATAGTTCCATCCGCCACCTTCGTCAGCGCCCGCGCCACGGCCTTCCCGAGCGCAATGGCGTCCTCCTTGATGAGGCACCTTCGAACCGACCGCCGCACTTGGTCTCCTTCGTCGTAGCAGATCGAGCACACCGACGCGCTCTCCGAGTCGCTAATGGCGAAGGACTCGCCCGTTGGCCGGATGCGAAGCGACAGGGCGAAGGTCGAGGGTCACCGCTTCCGCTTCTCAGCCAGCGCTTTGATCGCGGCCACATAGAGATCGATGCTCGACGGTGGCACAAAGAACCCCGTCCCGCGGTAGCTCTCCGCGCGCTGGGCGATATTCTCCAAGTCGGCAGCAGTGTAGTCGGCGGGGTTCTTCAGGGACTCGGCCATGCCTCAAGCTACCACAATCCGATCGCCCTTGATGTCCAGTAGGCCATCGGCAAAACGCTCGCTCCGACCAGAAAGCTGGCGAGAAGCGTGAAGATCACGGTGCGGAGAGGGGTCGGGGATTCGGCCATGGCGATGCCTACCACCAATCGGCCAGCCATCCGATCAGGTAGACAACGAATGCCACTCCCGCCCAGACGCCCAATGCCGGGAGAACGATAGTCCAGCGGGGCTCGTGAGACTCGGCCATGACCCAGGTTATGCGGGATCGGGCGGGGAGGGGAGAGTGGCGCGCGAAAACGCAGACAAAGCCCGCTTTGTGTGCGTAAGCGCACAATAAACGTTCATTTCGTCTACAATATGCGCCAACACAGGCCCGCGCGGTGGCGATTCCCTCCCGGCGCCAGGCAGAGTTGGAGACTGTATCGATGACTGGTCGTATCGCTTTCTTCGCCGTGGCCGTGAGCCTAATGGCCGGCGCCGCTCAGGCGCAGTCGGTCCCGAACGTGCAGGGACAGCCCGCCTCGGACTTTTTCACCTCGTCGCACTCCGTCAGCCGGCGCGACGTGCCGGTGACGGGTTCGGTCACGACTCCTGTGCGCCGGAGCATCAAGCGCTCAGCGCGCTGATCGGCGCCACGCGCGCTTCAGTCCGTCGCCCATCTTCACTTCCCTCCCTGCGCGGGGGAGGGGAGCGGGGTGGCGTCAATGTTCGAGCGGATGACGGAAAACGAAACGGCGGCGACCCATGGATTGGCAGCCCAGGCGTCGGGGCCGTTAATCAAGCCCCACAGCTCGCGGAAGGCCTCGCGCGGTGTCGCGTAGCGCCAACCTTCGCGCTGCCACGTCCAGCGGTCATGCGAAGAACCATCGCCGACCGAGCCGCGCTCGTAGATGCCTTCCGCTTCTGAGTCGGCCTGGCTGATGTCCTGAAGCCGCTGCACGCGAATATCAGCGACGAGGAGCGTCAGGCGAGACGCCCAGCGAGGCATGTGGATGGAGGGGCGCCAGCGCGAGATCTCGCCATCGACCGTGCCCTGATCGGCTCGGTAGAAGCCCTTCTCGGCAAACGCTCTCGTGCCCGGATCGTTGTGGGTCAGAGCGTCCAGTGGTGCCCATGCCTCGCGGACGTAGAGACGATCGCCGACGACCCAGCGGTGAAGGCGGAGGAGTTCGGCATCGCTGATGCTGATCCTGCCGCCAATGCACCCACGAGCGTTCCAGTACGGCCGTCCATCAGTCACAAACGGGTAGGGCTGCGGCTTCAGGATACGCCTCGTCTGCGTTTTCCGACCGGCGAGCAGAGCCGAGATCATCGGCGCCGAGAAGATGAGGGGACGATCCGTCATCGCTCACCGCCCCCGTGCTTGTGCGGGGGAGGGGACGGCATCGGGAAGCTCGAAGCGAAGGCGCCGAAGCTTCAGCCGCATCGCACCCGAGTTCCTGACGACCGGACCAGTGTTACCGTCAATGCGGCCGCAGCCCTCGGTATCGGGATCGGTCGCAAGCGCTTCGATGTCCTCGCACCGAACGGCGAAGCGCTCCCCGACCCCAACGTGGTCCCTGAGCTTTTCCAGATAGCGGCGGCACGTGTGATAGCTGCCGCTCTTGATGATCTCCGACTCGGTGTAGCGGCCCGCCCATGGCAGGGGGTACGCGTACCCTGCGCTGTCTGGGCGCCAGAGCGTGATGTACGGGTTCTTCGTCCACTCGCGGCGAAGGTCGACGACGAAATAGAGCTGCTCACCCACGGCTCACCCCCTCTCGCTGGTTGATGACCGCGCGGGAAGGGGTGGGGGAGCCTGCTGGATCTCCATGGCCATCACTCCGCTGCGAACATTGGCATGGGCTCCAGCTCGCGCCGGCGCTCGGGCACGTGCACCTGGTCCTCGCGGTAATTCGGTAGGACAAGCGCTTCGGACATCTGCGGGCACACGCTGTTGCCGCACATCCGACCCTGCTGTTCGAGGGTCAGCGGCTGGATCGTGCCGTCTTCGAGCTCGCCACGATCGATGACGTAGTCGGTGCGGAACCCCTGAGCCGAGAAGCGCTCGCGCGGCGTCAGCATCCGCATGCCGATGTCGACGATGGCGTAGCGCTGGCCCTCGATCGTCACCGTGACGACGCCGTGCCGGGGTTTGGTGGTAACGGTATGCAGCGGCTCGCCGGCGGTCTGTCCGTCGAGTTCGGAGCCGTAGTAGGTCTGCAAAAAGGCGTAGACGGCAGCTGCGTGGTTGCCTCCGCTTGTCGCGGTCGGCGCCGGTGCATCGATGGGGCCGCCGCGGCGATCCGAGCCCCGCAAGTTGAGCATGTGGCTGGCGACGACGGTCTGGTGGCCGCCGCCAGACGTGATGGTCGAGATGGGCTCGCGCACGTCACTCCCGGCTTTGATGCCGGCGCCGCGCTCGGTGTTGTGCTGAGCGAGGAAAGCCGCGACGACGCCAGCCTTGCCCGCGCCTCCGGCGGTGATCGTGCCGACGGGCTCCTCAGCAGCCGAACCTACCGAAGCGCCGAACTGACGCGTCATGTGGATCGCTGCGAGGCTGCCCTCGTTGCCGGTTGGCACGATGACGGGTGCGGGTTGATCAACGGCACGAGCTCGCGGCTCTTGGCCGGCGCGCTCGCCGTACCGAGGCACCAAGATCCCCGACACGAGGCCGAGAGGCGCCGCGCCGCCACCGTGCGTGTCGCTCGAATGCGAGGTGACGGTGTTCACCGGCTCGTCGATGCCGCGTCCGACCGACCCGGTGTTGAATTCGGTGATGAAGGGCGCGACGACCGCGTTCTGATCCTTCGGGCTCGCGGTGATCGTGTGCAGTGGATCGGATGGGTCCCGGCTGGCACCGCCCTGCTGGCCGTAGCTGACGAACGGTGCGACCAGAGCATCCCCGCCGTAGTGCGTCGCCGTCGGCATCGGCTCGTCGAGTCCACGGTCGCGCCGGCCCCCACTGTCACCGTGGTTGACGCGCACGAGGAACGGCTTCGCCGCAGTGATGACGTAGCGCCACGTGCCCTTGGCGATCCGGGCCATCGTCGCCTCGGCGAGCGGGCGCTTCGAGGCGGTGCCGTGCTTCGCCTTGATCTCGGTGGACGTCTCGAAGATCGACGGACACGGAAGCGACCAGTCGATAATCTCGGCGGCGGTCCGCCATGGCTTCAGCCGGCCGGACAACACGCCTTCCGAGGTCGGGGCGCCATGCGTCGGCTCCGGCCACACGATCGGCTTGCCATCGCGGCGAGCGACGAGGAACAAGCGCTTCCGTATCGTCGGCGCGCCATAGTCGCAGGCCCGCAGCTCGCGCCACTCGACCGCGTAGCCCATGGCGTGGAAGGCCGCGACGAAGGACCGGAAGGTTGCGCCGCGCTGGAGAGGACACGGCTTGCCGTCATCGAGGAGGGGACCCCATTCCTGAAACTCCTCGACGTTCTCCAGGAAGACGACGCGCGGACGCTGCGCCTTCGGCAGGCTCTTGATCCAGCGCACGCCGACCCACGCGAGGCCGCGGATCTCCTTCTCGCGGGGCTTGCCGCCCTTCGCCTTTGAGAAGTGCTTGCAGTCGGGGCTCATCCAGAGAAGCCCGACCGAACGGCCGGCGCACAGTGAGCGCGCGTCGACGTTCCAGACGTCTTCCTCGATGTGATGCGTATCCGGATGGTTGATCCGGTGCATTGCGAGCGCGAGGCGATCGTGGTTCAGCGCATAGTCGGGGTCACGGCCGATCGCGGCACGGATGCCCTCTGATGCGCCACCGCCGCCGGCGAAGCTGTCGATGATCAGCGGGTGCATCCAGCGCCTCCCGAGGTCGAGAGGGCAGGGGCCGACGGCGTTCCGACAAATCCAAAAAACCCAACAAACTCAATGTTGGGGTAAACCGTGAAACTGTCGGAATGCGCTTTGCGCTTGCTCAGCGCGCAGATGACTTCTAAGCGGCAGGTCGAAGGTTCGAGCCCTTCCGGGGTCGCCATTGCCCCAAGTCATTGCAGACAAACGATAGAGAGCTTGGCCAATGTCGGATCTCAAGACGCTGCGCGATGTCTCCGGCCTCAGCCCGAGACCGGCTCCGCTGCGCGATTCCGCGCTGATCATGATCGACCTGCAGAACACCTATCGCGAAGGGCTGATGCAACTCTCGGGCGTCGAGCCTGCCATCGCCGAGGCCAAGGCGCTGCTGGAGCGGGCGCGCAAAGCGGGCATCCCGATCTTCCATGTGCGCCACAATGCCGGGGCCGGCTCGCCCTACGACGTCGAAGCACGGATCGGGCAGATCAGCGACGAGGTCGCACCGCAGGGCGACGAGCCTGTGATCACCAAGGGCTATCCGAGCTCCTTCGTCGGCACCGATCTGCAGGCGCAGCTTGAGAAGGCCGGAGCGAAGAACCTGATCCTCGCCGGCTTCATGACGCATATGTGCGTGAACTCGACGGCGCGCGGCGCCTTCAACCTCGGCTTCTCGCCGACCGTGGTGGCCGAGGCCACCGCGACGCGCGATCTGCCCTCTGCCGATGGTTCGGTGGTGAGGGCCGAGGCGCTGCAGTCTGCGAGCCTCGCCGCACTCGGCGATCTCTTCGCCGTGGTCACGCGCCGGCAGTCCGACGTCCCGGATTGAGGTTCGCGCCCTTCGCATTGCTGCAGCGCGGAACACGGCGCCGCTTCAACGGTTCAGGCTCCACGCAGCAGGAGCCGGACCGATGGCCATCACGAACGTTGCCGACCTTTTCGTCGAAACCCTCGTCCAGGCCGGCATCGAGCGCGTCTACGGCCTCGTCGGCGACAGCCTGAATGCGATCACGGAATCGATCCGTACCCGCGAGAGCATCGACTGGGTCCATGTCCGCCACGAGGAGGTCGCGGCTTTCGCGGCCGGCGCCGAGAGCCAGATCACCGGAAAGCTCGCCGTCTGTGCCGGATCTTGCGGGCCGGGCAATCTCCACCTGATCAACGGCCTGTTCGATTGCCACCGCTCGCGCACGCCAGTGCTCGCCATTGCAGCTCACATCCCCTCGGCCGAGATTGGCTCGGGCTACTTCCAGGAGACGCATCCGGAAAACCTGTTCCGCGAGTGCAGCCACTATTGCGAACTGGTCTCGGACGCGTCCCAGCTTCCTCAGGTCATTGAGGCCGCGATCCGAGCCGCCGTCGGCCAGAGCGGCGTCGCCGTCATCGTCATCCCTGGCGACGTTGCCATGGCCGAGGCGCCCTCGCGCGGCATCGCACCGAATGCCGGGCTGATCCCGCGCAAGCCCGTGGTGCGCCCGGCCGAGCCTGATCTCGACGCGCTCGCCGAGCTGCTGAACGGCTCCTCGCGCGTCACCCTGCTGTGCGGGCGCGGCTGCGCCGGAGTGCATGGCGACCTGCTGCGCCTCGCCGAGACCCTGAAGAGCCCGATCGTTCATGCGCTGGGCGGCAAGGAATTCGTCGAATACGACAACCCCTACGATGTCGGCATGACCGGACTGATCGGCTTCTCGTCCGGCTACGCGGCGATGATGAGCTGCGACGTGCTGCTGATGCTCGGCACGGATTTTCCGTACCGGCAGTTCTATCCGGGCAATGCCCGGATCGCGCAGGTCGACATCCGGCCCGAGAATCTCGGGCGGCGCTGCAAGCTCGACCTCGGCCTCGTCGGCG
This sequence comes from Methylobacterium brachythecii, assembly GCF_014196345.1. Taxonomy (GTDB): domain Bacteria; phylum Pseudomonadota; class Alphaproteobacteria; order Rhizobiales; family Beijerinckiaceae; genus Methylobacterium; species Methylobacterium brachythecii. Next base: position 17,145 of record NZ_JACIDN010000003.1, read on the forward strand.
ATGTCGGTGCCACGATCGATGCCCTGCTGCCGAAGCTGCGCACCAAGACCGACCGCGCCTTCCTCGACGACAGCCTCAAGCACTACGAGAAGGCCCGCGAGGGGCTCGACGAACTCGCGACGGCGAAGCCCGCGCGTGGCTGGCTCGGCCTGAAGCGCGGCAAGCCGGTGATCCATCCGCAATACGTGGCGAAGGTCATCAGCGAGACGGCGGCGGACGATGCCGTGTTCACGGTGGATGTCGGCACGCCGACGATCTGGGCCGCGCGCTACCTCAAGATGAACGGCCGGCGCCGGTTGCTCGGCTCCTTCGTGCACGGCTCGATGGCCAACGCCATGTGCCAGGCGATCGGTGTGCAGGCCTCGCATCCGAACCGTCAGGTGGTCTCGCTCTCTGGCGACGGCGGCTTCACCATGCTGATGGGTGACCTACTGACGCTGCGCCAGGAGAAGCTGCCGGCGAAGATCGTGATCTTCAACAATGGCTCGCTCGGCTTTGTCGAGATGGAGATGAAGGCGGCCGGCTATCTTGAGACGGGCGTGAGCCTCGAGAACCCGGACTTCGCCGCGATGGCGCGGGCCGTCGGCATCCACGGCATACGGGTCGAGGACCCGTCGGAATTGGCCTCGGCGGCTGCGGACGTGCTCGGCCATGACGGGCCGGCCCTGCTCGACGTGGTGGTCGCCCGCAACGAGCTCTCCATGCCCCCGAAAATCGCCGGCCAGCAGGTGAAAGGGTTCAGCCTCTACGTCCTGCGCGCGGTGATGAGCGGCCGCGGCGATTCCGTTCTCGATCTCGCCAAGACGAACCTGCTGCGATAGATCGCTCAGGTTACAAAGGTTCCAGTCTGCGAACCTCGCCCGTCATTCCGGGGCCGCGCAGCGGAACCCGGAATGACCGCGCTAAGACGTTCGCGGTCATCGAGTCGGAAAACCCATGCGCGTCGGGCTGTTCGTCCCCTGTTACGTCGATGCCTTCGAGCCCGAGGTCGGCATCGCCACGCTGGAGTTGCTGGAGCGCTTCGGCCTCAAGGTCGAATATCCCTACGACCAGACCTGCTGCGGCCAGCCGATGACCAATACCGGCTGCCACGCCGAGGCCGCTGCTACCGAAGCGCTGTTCGTGAAGAACTTTTCGGGGTTCGACTACATCGTCGCGCCGTCAGGCAGCTGCGTGCATCAGGTCCGCGAGCATCTAACCGCGATCCCGCAAACGGAGGAGGTGAAGGCGGTGCGCAGTCGGACCTTCGAGCTCGTCGAATTCCTGCACGATGTCCTGAAGATCGAAGAATTGCCCTGGGCGGAATTCCCGCACCGGGTCGCCTATCACAACAACTGCAACTCGCTGCGCGGCATCCATCACGCACGGCCCTCGGAGCTGAACAAGCCGTTCTTCTCCAAGCCCCTCGACCTCCTGAAGAAGGTGAAGGGTATCGAGATCGTCGACCTCGCCCGGCCCGACGAGTGCTGCGGCTTCGGCGGCACCTTCTCCGTGTTCGAGCCGGCCGTCTCGGCCAAGATGGGCTACGACAAGGTCACCGATCAGTCGAAGGCCGGTGCTGATTACGTCGTCTCCGCCGATTCCTCCTGCCTGATGCACCAGAAGGGCTGCGCCGAGCGTCTCGGACTGCCGACGAAGTATATCCACATCGCGCAAGTGCTGAACGGAGCCGCCGCATGAGCGCCGAAGGCATGAACCCACAAAAGGACCCGCTCCACCCGCAGGTCCAACCGCCCACCGACGAGAGCGCCCGCGGCCAGGACGGCCAGCGCTTGCAGCATGCCGAGGGTGCCTCGAAGCCCGTGCGCGCACCCGCCGCCCGCGAGGCCCAGCCCCGCGGCGCCAAGATCCGCGGCGACCGGCCGATCGATCAGGCCGAGGCGGCCGAGCGCTTTATCGCCGCGCCTTTGCACCAGGCCGCGCACGATGCCCGGCTCTGGGACGTGCGCAAGAAGCGCGATGCCGCCACCCAGGCGATCCCGGAATGGGAGGAACTCCGCGAACTCGCCTCGCAGATCAAGACCCACACGTTGGCCAACCTCGATACCTACCTCGAACAGTTCGAGGCGGCGGCGAAGGCGAATGGCGTCCATGTCCACTGGGCGGCGGACGGGGCCGAGCACAACCGCATCGTCCACGGCATCCTGCGCGATCACGGCGCCAAGACGCTGATCAAGTCGAAGTCGATGCTCACCGAGGAGTGCGGCTTCCGCCACTACATGGCGGCCAACGGCATCGACATCATCGAGACCGATCTCGGCGAGCGCATCCAGCAACTCGACGACGAGGAGCCGAGCCACGTCGTGATGCCGGCGGTCCACAAGACCCGGATCGACGTCGCCGAGGTCTTCGCCCGCACGCTGGGCACCGACCCGACCAACGACGACGCGCATTACCTCGCCGAGAGTCAGCGCGTGACGACGCGCCCGCTCATCCTGCAGGCCGATGCCGGCATGACCGGCTGCAACTTCGCCATCGCCGAAACCGGCACCGTCGTCACCTGCACCAACGAGGGCAATGCCGACCTCTCCGGCAACGTCCCGAAGCTTCAGATTCACTCTATCGGCATCGAGAAGTTGATCCCGCGGATCGAGCATCTCGGCGTGTTCATCCGGGTGCTCGCGCGCTCGGCGCTCGGCTCGACCATCACCCAATACACCTCGCATTTCCGCGCGCCCCGCAAGGGCACCGAGATGCACATGGTGCTCGTCGATAACGGCCGCTCGGCCCGGCTCGGGATGGAGGAATTCTGGACCTCGCTGAAGTGCATCCGCTGCGGCGCCTGCATGAACACCTGCCCGGTCTACCGGCGCTCGGGCGGGCTCTCCTACGGCGCGACCTATTCGGGGCCGATCGGACTGATCATCGACCCGACCTTCAACAAGCGAAAGTATTCGACGCTGCCGTTCTCCTCGACGATGAACGGCTCCTGCACCAACGTCTGCCCGGTGAAGATCAACATTCACGAGCAGATTTTTGCCTGGCGCAAGGTGCTGGCCGAGGAGCACCAGATCCCGCTGCTCAAGCAGGGCATGATGAAGGCGGCCGGCGCCGTGCTCAGCCGCCCGGCCGCCTACCGCGCCGCGATCGGCGCCGCGGATTCCGCTCTCAAGGCGCTGCCCCGCTTCGCCGTCTACAACCCGGCGAACACCTGGGGGAAGAAGCGCGAGATGCCCGAGACCCCGAAGCAGAGCTTCCACGCCTGGTACAAGCAGAACCGCATGAAGGGCGGCGCGAAATGACAAGCCGCGAAGCGACGCTCGCCGCCATCCGGGCGAACCGGCCGAAGGGCGATTTCCCGCTGCCGCCGATCCCGGCCTTCACGCCGCTGGTCGGCGAGGATCTCGTCGCCGAGTTCGGCGAGCGGCTGAAGCGCATGGGCGGCCGCATCGAGCCGGTGGCCGAGGGCAGCGACCCGCTGGCCGGCATCCGCGAGCGACTTGCCGGCGCCAAGGTCGTGGCCTCGGCGGTGCCCGAGGTCACCGGCAACCGAGACCTCACGATGGTCGCCAAACCCGGCGACCTCGAAGACGTCGACATCGCCGTGGTGCGCGCGGTCTTCGGGATCGCAGAATCGGGCTCCGTGCTGTTCACGGAAGGAGAGCTGATCGTGAACTCGGTCGCGTATCTCGCCCAGCATCTCATCGTGCTGCTCGACCCGACCGACCTCGTCGACACGGTGCAGTCGGCCTATCGCCGGCCGGAATTCGCGAGTTCAGCCTATGCCGTGCTGCATACCGGGCCGTCGGCGACCGCGGATATCGAGGGCGTGCTCATCCACGGTGCACAGGGCGTGCGCTCGCTGACGGTGGTGATGCTGCCGCGCTGAGGCGGCCAGGCTCGACAGCTGGCCCAATCCTGGCATCCTGCCGGCCGATGACATCAGGAGACACCGGATGGCTTTTCGCCATGTCGTCGGCCCGCGTACCCATGTCTTCGGCGACCTCGCCACACTCCTGGCCAAGGCGACGCCTGTGCGCTCCGGCGACCGGTTGGCCGGCCTCGCGGCGGAGTCGGCGGAAGAGGCCATGGCGGCGCGCTGGTGCCTCGCCGAGGTGCCGCTGTCGCAGATTCTCGCGCAGCCGCTGATCCCATACGAGGACGACGACGTCACGCGGCTGATCCTCGACACGCACGATCAGGCTGCCTTCGCCGAGATCGCCCACCTCACCGTCGGCGATTTTCGCGAGTTCCTGCTCACGGCCTCGTCGGGGACGCTCGCTCGCATCGCTCCGGCCGTGACGCCGGAGATCGCGGCAGCGGTCTCCAAGATCATGCGCAATCAGGATTTGATCCTCGTCGCCCGCAAATGCCGGGTCGTCACGAAGTTCCGCAACACGATCGGCCTGCCCGGCACCCTGGCGGTCCGGTTGCAGCCGAACCATCCCACCGACGATCCGAAGGGTATCACCGCCTCGATCCTCGACGGCCTCTCCTATGGCTGCGGCGATGCGGTGATCGGCATCAACCCGGCCTCGGATTCGATCCGAACGTTGTCCGACCTGCTGCGCCTACTCGACGACGTGATCCAGCGTCTCGCCATCCCGACGCAGTCCTGCGTGCTGACGCACGTCACCACGACGCTCGACGCGATGAATCGCGGCCTCCCGGTGGATCTCGTCTTCCAGTCGATCGCAGGCACGCAGGCCGCCAATGCGAGTTTCGGCGTCACGCTGCCGCTCCTCAAGGAGGCGCACGAGGCGGCCTTGGCGTTGAAACGCGGGCCGCTCGGCGACAACGTCATGTATTTCGAGACCGGGCAGGGTTCGGCCCTCTCGGCCGACGCGCATCACGGCATCGACCAGCAGACGCTGGAGGCGCGGGCCTATGCGGTCGCCCGCGTCTACAGGCCGCTTCTGGTCAACACCGTCGTCGGCTTCATCGGCCCCGAATATCTCTATGACGGCAAGGAGATCATAAGGGCGGGACTGGAGGACCATTTCTGCGGCAAGCTCATGGGCGTGCCGCTCGGCGTGGACGTCTGCTACACAAACCATGCCGAGGCCGATCAGGACGACATGGACACCCTGCTGACGCTGCTCGGTGCGGCCGGCTGCACCTACATCATGGGCGTGCCGGGCGCCGACGACGTCATGCTGAACTACCAATCCACGTCGTTCCATGACGCGCTCTATGTCCGCGAAGTTCTCGGCCTCAGGCGCGCGCCCGAATTCGAAACCTGGCTCGAACGCATCGGTCTGACGGACGGGGAGGGCGCCCTGCTTCCCGGCGATGCGGCCACCGCCTTGCTCACTGCTGCGCCGGATCTCGCCGCGTGAGCGAGGACGATCTCTGGAAAAGGCTCTCGCGGCTGACGCCGGCCCGCATCGGCCTCGGCCGCGCCGGGGCGGGCTTGCCGACGCGAGAGGTGCTGAGCTTCGGCCTCGCCCATGCCCAGGCGCGCGACGCCGTGCATGCGCCCCTCGATGCCGACGCGATCGTGTCCGCCATCGAGAGACTGGGGTTCGCCTCGCTCACGGTGGCATCCCATGCCGTCGATCGCGCGACTTATCTGCGCCGCCCGGATCATGGCCGCCGGTTATCGGAGGAGAGCGAGGCCGCGCTGAGGCAGTCCGTGAGCGAGCCCGTCGACCTCGCCGTCGTCGTCGCGGATGGTCTCTCCGCTCGCGCCGTCCACGAGGGCGCCGCTCCGATGCTCGCGGCGCTGAAGCCGCTCGTCGAAAAGTCCGGCTGGAGCCTTGCTCCGATCGTGGTGGCGCTGCAGGCGCGGGTCGCGCTCGGCGACGCCGTCGGTGCGCTCTTGAAGGCGCGGGCGGTCGTTGTGCTGATCGGGGAGCGGCCGGGCCTATCTTCGCCCGACAGCCTCGGGCTCTACCTCACCTTCGGTCCTCGACCGGGGCGATCAGATGCCGAGCGCAACTGCATCTCGAACGTTCGCCCGGCCGGGCTTTCGCACGAACTGGCGGCGAACAAGCTGCACTGGCTGATCGCGCAGGCTCTCACGCGCGGTCTGACGGGCGTGAACCTCAAGGACGAGAGCGACGCGTTGCTGGCCGCTCCCGAGACGCATGCCGAACTCGACGGCCCCCGTTGATAGGGCCGCCCTACCGCTTCGAGGTGCGGTACGACGAAACGATCGTCCGTCAGGCGGCCTGGCAGTTCGCCCGTCGTCGGCTTGGGGGCCGATGGGGGGTGTGGTGCCTCGTTCTCCTCGTGAGCGCGGTCCACGTCGTCCTGATCGTCCATTCCGGGGAATGGACCTTCGTCAGTGCGGTCTTGGCTGCCCTGTGGATCATCCTGATCGGCCTCTCCCTCGCCGGTTGGCTGATGCATCGGCAGGCGGCGATGCGAAAGCTGAAGGCCCTCGACGCTATGCGGGCGAGCCTCGCCTTCGAGGAATCCGGCGTCACGATGACGTCCCCATTGGGCTCGACCCATCTCGTCTGGGCGGCTCTGGAGCAGGTCAGGGTCCACGAACGGTTCTGGATCGTGGCCACGGCAGCCAACTCCTATTTCACGCTTCCCCTCGAGGGAGCACCGCCCGCGGCCTTGGACTTCGCCCGTGCCAAGCTCGGCGGGCGCCTGTCGTAGCTTTCGGTCGGCGGTGAATGCGCGAACCGCCGCAGGAACGTTCGAAGGGGCGCCGGGTTGGCCGACGACCGGGCAACGGAACGAGCGCTCATGGATATCGTCATCATCGTCGGCATCGCCGTCGTCCCCGACAATCTCTTCGAGGTCGACATCGAAGGTCGGCGCGACATCACGGCCGTCGTCCAGATGGCATCCGGCGACATCGCTGCCTCCATGATGGACCTCATCGTCGCCACCGCCATGACCAAGGCCGCCTAATGCCGATGCGGGACATCACCTGTGACGTCGCGGTGATCGGGGCCGGCACAGCGGGCATTGCCGCGCACCGGGCTGCGCTCGATGCCGGCGTGCGATCGGTACTGATCGAGCAGGGGCCGGGCGGAACGACCTGCGCCCGGGTCGGCTGCATGCCGTCGAAACTCCTGATCACGGCGGCCCATGCAGCGCAGGCGGCGCGTGAGGTGCAGGTGTTCGGCGTCCATGTCGGGGCCGTCCGGATCGAAGGCCGCGAGGTCCTACAGCGGGTTCGGCGAGAGCGCGACCGTTTCGTCGCCAGTGTGTTCGAGGGGCTGGATCGATTGCCGGCAGAGAGCCGGATCACGGGCCGAGCCGTATTCGAGGGAGACGGGTGCCTGCGCATCGACGAGGCGACCCGTCTGCACTTCAAGGCGGCCGTGATCGCCACTGGGTCGAGCCCGAGCGTGCCGGAACCGCTGAGCGGCCTCGGCGACCGGCTGCTCACCACCGACACGATCTTCGAGATGGCCGATCTTCCCCGGTCCATCGCGATCCTCGGCGCCGGCGCAATCGGGCTGGAACTCGCCCAGGCGTTGTCTCGCCTCGGCGTCGAGACCACCGTGATCGAGCCGGGCGCGGTGGCCGGCGGGCTCCGGGATCCCGTCCTAGCGAGCGCCGCCATCGAGATTTTCGGAGAACACATCACATTGCGTCTAGGCGCCCGGGTCGACCGTGCGGAGGCGGTGCAGGGTGGCGCGGTGCTGCACTGGTCGCAAGAAGACGGCGAGAGCGGATCGGGCCGGTTCGAGCGGGTTCTGGCCGCTGCGGGCCGGCCGCCGAATCTGCGCGGGATCGGGCTCGATACGACTCGTCTGCGCCTTGATGAGGCCGGGATGCCGGCTTTCGACCGGTCCTCGCTACTTTGTGAAGGCGCGCCGATCCTGATCGCGGGCGACGCGAACGCGGAGCGGCCCGTCCTGCACGAGGCTAGCCGACAGGGCGGCCTCGCGGGGCGGAACGCGGCTGCGATCGCACGTTCGGAGAGCGCCAAGATCGAGCAGCCGCGGCACTGGGTGAACCTCGCCATCGTCTTCACCGATCCGCAGATCGCCGCAATCGGCGAACTCGACGACGATGCGATCGTCGGAAAAGCCGACTTCGGCGATCAGGGTCGTGCGCGGGTGATGGGCCGCAATCAGGGTGGCCTGCGCCTCTACGCGGACCGGGCCGGCCGGCTCCTGGGGGCAGAGATGCTGGGGCCCGAGATCGAGCATCTCGCGCACATTCTTGCCTTCGCGATCCAGGACGGACAGGCGGCTCAGGCATTGTCGGACAGGCCGTTCTACCACCCGACTCTCGAAGAGGGGCTGAGGTCCGCACTGTCTGATATCATACGCCAAGTCACGGGCTGAGCACGATATTTTGCTGCGACGTCTACACCGCAGATGTCGAACCGTGGCGTTCCGAGGATTGCGCCTGGGGCTGGGCGCGGTCATACCGGGGCCGAATGAGCGACCCGTCTCCATCCCGGACCCAGGACGTCCTCGACGGGTCCGTCGATCTCGACGGCCTGTCTCCCGAAGATCTCGACCGTCTCGACCAAGGCGTCATCGCGCTGAGCGCCGACGGCCGCGTGCTGTCCTACAGCGAGGGGGCAGCGAGCCAGTCGGGCCTCTCGGCCGAGGCCGTGGTCGGGCGGCATTATTTCCGCGAGGTCTCTCCCAGCACGAACGTCCCGGGCTTCCATGGCCGCTTCCTGAGCGGTGTGCGCCGCGGTCGGCTCGATGAGGCTTTCGAGTTCGTTTTCGGCCGCACGCCGCATCCGCTGCGGACCCGCATCGAGATGCGCAGCTCCGCCAGCCCCGGCCGGTACTGGATGGTGATCACGCCGCTGGAGCAGGTGGGCGCCGGTCGTTCGCGCGAGGCGGTGATGGCTGCCGTCGGCCAGCGTGTCCGGGCCGAGCCCGTCGATCCGGGCCTGTGCGAGCGCGAGCCGATCCACATCCCGGGCTCGATCCAGCCGAATGCCATCATGGTCGCGGCCGACGCGGAGAGCCTCGAAGTCCTCGCCCACAGCGCCAACATCGGCGACATCCTCTCCGACGGTGTGCCGATCGAGGGCCGGCCGCTGAGCGCGATCCTGCCGGCGCCCTTCATAGCGTCGATCGAAGCGGGCATCGTGGCGCACAGCCTGGAGGACGGCCGGCTGCTGCGTCAGACCATCGCCCTGGCCGGGCGTCCGGACGAACGCTTCTATGCCGTGGCGCATGTCCAGGGCGGCCGGGTCATCGTCGAACTCGAGCGCGCGCCGGAGCGGCCGGACGATTTCGGGTCCGCCAGCCCACTCGATCTGGAGCTTGCGGTGGTGCGGTTGCGTGCTGCCGGCACCCTCGACGAGGCGGCGCGGATCGCTGCGAGCGAGCTGCGGCTCCTCACGGGGTTCGAATCCGTCCTCGTCTATCGCTTTGACGAGGAGTGGAACGGCGAGGCCATTGCCGAGGATATGGTCCCGGACTGGGACCGTCCCCTGATCGGATTGCGCTTTCCCTCCTCCGACATCCCGGCCCAGGCGCGCGCGCTGTATCACAAGGCCAAGAGCCGGTTCGTGATCGATCGCGACTGCGTGCCGGTGCCGCTGGTGGCGGGCAAGGCTGCCGGAAACGGCCCGATCGACCTGACCTTCGCGCAAAATCGCACGCTCTCGCCGATCCACCTTGAGTATCAGCGCAATCTTGGCGTGAACGGCTCGATGTCGATCTCGATCCTGGTCGAGGGCCGGCTCTGGGGGCTGATGATCGGCCATCACCGGCAGCAGCACTACGTCGCGCCGGAGACCCGGGCGGCCTCGACCGTGCTCACCGACGCCTTCGCCATGCGCGTGCAGGAGATCGAGGCCCACGCTCAATGGGCCGAGCAGCAGTCGCATCTCGACATTGAGGGGCGGCTCGTTCGCAGCCTCGCCCAGTCCGACGATTTCGTGCAGGCACTGACCGTAGGGTCGACTACGCTGCTCGATCTGTTCGAGGCCGGCGGGGCCGGCATCGTCTCGGAGGATCACATCAGCCTGATCGGGGCTTGTCCGAGCGAGCGAGAGGTCCTCGCGCTTGCCGCATGGCTCAAGGAGACCCTGCCGTCGGGACAGCCGAGCTACACCACCGATGCCCTCGGCAGCGCGCATCCGCGCGCCGGCGCCTACGCTCAGACAGCGAGCGGACTGCTCGCGGCTTTCGTCGATGCGCAGCGGATGCATCTGCTGCTCTGGTTCCGGCCGGAGGTTCCGAGCGCCGTGACCTGGGGTGGCGATCCGCGCAAGCCGGTCATCGCGGGATCCGGCTCGGTGGCCGTGCTGCCGCGCCGCTCCTTCGAGCGCTGGGTGGAGGAGCGGCGCGGCGTCTCGGCGCCCTTCCTGCATTGGCAGGTCTCGCTAGCGGAACAGCTGGCGCAAGCCGTCGAGGGCGTCGTCCTGCGCCAGCGGCGCAAGATCGAGGAGCTGACGCAGCTCCTCGTCGACAAGGAGCGCCTGCTCGCTCAGAAGGACCTGCTGACGCGCGAGATCGATCACCGGGTCAAGAACTCGCTGCAGATCGTTTCGGCCTTCCTGCACATGCAGCGCCGCCAGATTACCGACCCTGAGGCCCGGCAGGCCTTCGCCGAGACGTCGGGACGCGTCATGAGCGTCGCCCGGGTGCACGACAGCCTCTACCAGGCTGGTAGCGTGGAAGAGGTGGATCTCGGCCAGACGATCGAGAACCTGTGCAACGATCTCACCGGTCTCGCCGGCAACCAGCACAGCGTCGAGCTCACTGCGGAACCCGGGCTGATGGTCCCCTACCAGAAGGCCGTCTCGCTCTCGCTGATCGCCACCGAACTCGTGACCAACGCCTTCAAGTATGGCGGCAGCGAAGACCGTGGCGCACAGGTCAACGTCAGCGTCTCGGGCGTGGCGAACGGTGTCACGCTCAAGGTCTGCGACGACGGCGTGGGCCTGCCCGAAGGTTGGGACACCCGCGCCAAGGGCACCGGCCTCGGCATGAAGTTGGTGCGCGCCATGCTCGAGCAGATCGATGCGCGGATCGAGGTCGAGAACGTCCCTGGCGCCTGCTTCACAGTGCACGCGTGAGCAGCGGACTCCACGCCCGGCTTCGCGCGGCGACGGCGGACGCGCATCAGGCGCTCGAAGATGGGCTGCAGTGGGAAGCGCGCATCGCCACGCTCGACGGATACCGCATGCTGCTGGCGCTGATGCGCGGCTTCCATGCCGGTTTCGAGCCCGTAATCGGGCAGGCGCTCGACGACGAGGCCTTCTTCGCACCGCGCCGCCGGCTCGCGCTTCTCGATGCCGACCTGGACCGCCTCGGGCTCGACGCCGCGAACATCGCGGCTTTGCCGGTGATCACACCCATCACGCTCGCGACGAAAGCCTCGGCTTACGGAGCGCTCTATGTCCTGGAAGGCTCGACGCTGGGCGGCCAAGTCATCGGCCGCACCATCGCCGCGCGTCACGGACCCGCGGCCGAGGCGGCCTGCAGCTACTATCGCGGCCATGGCCGTGACACCGGCCGCATGTGGAACGCCTTCCGCGCCCACCTGGAGGCTCTCGACGACGACGAAGTTCTGGCGGCCGGTGTCGCGACCTTCGACGCCTTGAGGCTTTGGGTCGCCGAGCCGCGACCGGTACGAGCGGCCATCCCGGTTTAGGGACGCGACCAGCGCCAAGGTTCGATTCACCTTCGGGTGAAGTAGCGGGGGATAAATCGTCCTCGACCGTGCCCGCGGAAACCGGATCCTTCGCACCTGCGGGTCACAGCATCGGAGAGGGCTCAGCGCCGCTGCAGCCGATCCGATGCGAGGCGTTCACGATGCGGCGCGAACCGACCTTCGAAGACCTGGATCTCGATGAAGCGGACGGAGAAATCCATCCTCTGGCCTCGCCGAAGCCGTTCGGCCGTCTGCGGCTCGCAGCGCATCTCGTCCTGGCCGCCGCAGCAGTTGCGGGTTTGACGGTGTTCGCGCGCGACCGAGCCTCCCCAGATCCGTCGCCGCGCGCCTGGACCGAGCCGCCGCGCGTTCCCTCTGCGCCCGCTGCCCGCGCCGCGACCCCGGCGAGCACAGCCGGTCCGCTGCTCGCCATGGACGCGGCCGAGCCGCCGGGCCGGCCCGAACCCCCACGCTGGAATGCGGCGACCGGGCTTCGCGAGGATGCGCTGACGCAGGGCGGCTTCGACGCGATCGAAGTGCCGTTCCTGCGTCTGACCTTGACCGAGGCGCCGCAGGCGCCCGAGCCCGCGACAAGCCTGTTCGTCACGCTCGCGCGGCGCGCGGCCGAGATGCAAGGCCTGTCCGTGCTCCGCACCGGAATGAGGGGCACAATCGAGACCAAGTTCGGGGCGTTCGAGACCGTCGAGACCACGCTCAGCGGCAACGGCACGCGACTCTGTACCGGGTTTTCAGGTATCGGGACCAAGGCGATGCGGATCGACGGCTGGCTCTGCGGCGTGCTCGGCCAGCCGCCGGAGCCTCAGGCCGTCGCCTGCGCCATCGATTCCGTCAGGCTCGCCATCTCCGCGACGCCGACGATCGAGGTGGCCTTCGGGGAGGCGGAGCTGCGCCGCACTGCCGGCTGTGCCGCTCCTCCCGCCGCCACCACCGCGAGCGGCCGCGGCGGCGACCAGACTGGATCGATCACCAGCCGCAAAACTGCAACAGGCGAACGCAATCCGCGCCGTGCTCGAAAAAATGAGGCGGAACTGCGGCGAAATACGGAAGCGCGGCTGTAAGGATGGAACAACGGCTCAGCTCGGGCGTCTTATTCACAACGGGCTAAATGTTAACGAGCCCCCCGTAGCTTCAGCCCACGCAAATCAGGGTTCCGCCATGCGCCTCACCAAGATCGCCCTTCTGGGCGCCCTCTCGCTCACCGCCATCGGGTTCGGCTCGGCCGCCGAGGCGCAGGGTCCGTATGGCGGTCCGGGTTACGTCCGCGTCAGCCGTCCGCTGCCGATCCGCATCCGTCCGCGCAGCTGGCTCGATGCTGGCCGCACGACCGAGCCCTATAACGGTTCCGTCTCGAACCCGGCGACCAGCCCCTACCTGATCCAGGCCAGCAACATGCTGTCGCCGGTCTATGGCCGCAACGACATGTACGGCGGCTCCAACCTGCCCGACCCGATCACCAACGGCCCGTTCATCGGCGCCCGCAGCACGGCGATCCGCAACATCGACTTCTCGGCCGTCGACGTGATCGATCCGACCTCCTACCGCTCGCGTACGGGCATGTCGCCCTACTAGGATCGAGCGAGCCTCTGAAACGGAAACGGGCCCCTTCACGGGGCCCGTTTTCGTTTGAACTGTCTCAGTCGTCATGCCGGGCTCGCGCGAGCGAGAACCCGGAATCCACCGGAGAGGCCGCGTGGGGCGTCGCTTCCCGTTATGGATTCCGAGCTCGCCTTCGGCGCCCCGGAATGACGATGACTGTTTGGGCGCTCAGGCGCCGCTACGCGCCCAGCTCGCGCAGGATGGCATCGCCCATCTCGGCGGTGCTGATGACCTTGCCGCCCTTGCTGGCGATGTCGCGGGTGCGGGCACCGGAGGCGAGGGTGCGCGTGATCGCGGCGTCCAGCTGGTCGGCGGCGTCGCCCAGACCGAAGGAATAGCGCAGGCACATCGCGAGCGAGCCGATCATCGCGATCGGGTTGGCGAAACCCTTGCCGGCGATATCGGGTGCCGAGCCGTGGACCGGCTCGTAGAGTGCCTTGCGCGTCCCCTTGGCGTCGATGGCGCCGAGCGAGGCCGAGGGCAGCATACCGAGCGAGCCCGTCAACATCGCCGCGACGTCCGAGAGCACGTCTCCAAACAGGTTGTCGGTGACGAGCACGTCGAACTGCTTGGGCCGACGCACGAGCTGCATGGCGCAGTTGTCGGCGAGCACATGCTCCAGCTCGACCTCGGCATAGTGCTCCTGGTGGACGCGGGTGACGACCTCCTTCCAGAGGACGCCGGTCTTCATCACGTTGTTTTTCTCGGCCGAGGCGACGCGGCCCGAGCGTTTGCGGGCAAGGTCGAAGGCGACGTGGGCGATGCGCTCGATCTCAGCGGTGGTGTAGACCTGGGTGTCGACGGCGCGCTTGGAGCCGTCCGGCAGCGTCGTGATCTCCTTCGGTTCCCCGAAATAGACACCTCCGGTCAGCTCGCGCACGATCATCATGTCGAGGCCTTCGACTAGCTCGGGCTTGAGCGCGGAGGCCGAAGCCAGGGCCGGGTAGCAGATCGCCGGGCGCAGGTTGGCGAACAGGCCGAGTTCCTTGCGCAGGCGCAGCAGGCCGGCTTCGGGGCGGTTCTCGTAGGCGACGCCGGTCCATTTCGGGCCACCGACCGCCCCGAGCAGAATCGCGTCGGCGGCATCGGCCTTGGCCAGCGTCGCGTCGGCGAGCGGCTTGCCGTGCACGTCGATGGCCGCGCCGCCAACGAGGTCGGTCTCAGTCTCGAACGTGGCAAGGCCGGCTTTCCCGAGCCAGGCCACCACCTTCTCGACCTCGGCCATCACCTCGGGGCCAATTCCGTCGCCGGGCAGGAGCAGGAGCTTGTAGCTGGTCATGGTCGCCGTGGCCTTCTCGCACCCGGGCTGCGTCGTGCCGGGCCGTTGCTGCGGCGGCTGTAAAGTTCACATCCCCGTGCTGGCAAGCCCGGCGGCTGCGGATCAGTGCGTCGTCGTCCCGGGGAAGCCACGGCGCTCGCCAACCTGTGCGATCGGCCAGGGGATGCGCCGCTCGCTGTCGGCGCCCATCCCGGCGACGAAAGTTCGCACGGTACCGCGGCCTGCAGCCTTGGCAGCGTAGAGGGCGATGTCGGCCTGGGTGAACAGGTCGGAGGGCGTGCAAGGCCCGTCGACATGGGCGATGCCGACGGAGGCGCCGACGTGCAGGACATGGGCCGCGGACGCCATCGGTTTCGCGAGGCCGGTCACGATCTCTCGCCCCAGGGTCTCGATGGCGTCCCGTTCGAAAACCGGACCGAGCAGAACTGCGAACTCGTCTCCGCCGATCCGTGCGACGAGCTCGGCTTGCGCGCAGATCGCGCTCAGCCGGAGAGCGGATTCCTTAAGGCACGCATCGCCGGCCGCGTGACCGAAGCCATCATTGACCTGCTTGAAGCCGTCGAGATCCACCAGGATCAAGGCCTCGATCGGAGAATGGCCCAGTGGGTCGCCGTCGAGGGTCGCGAAGCGCTCCTCGAATTGCGTTCGGTTGGCGAGGCCGGTCATGGCGTCGCGTTGCGCGAGGAATCGCGTCTGTTCGAGCTGGAGCTTCTGCTCGGTGATGTCCTGTTTCATCCCGAACAGGCGGAAGGGTCGTCCAGCCCGACAATCGACCGCTGCGTTGATCCGGATCCAGCGGTTCGCGCCTCTGGTCGTGGTGATCTCGGCATCGAGCTGGAAGCCGTGGCGCCGTTCGAGCGCTTCTCGGCGGATGCGCTCCAGTAATCCGCGCGAGGCGTCGGCATAGCATTCGAGCGATTGCTGGCGAACGAGGCGGCCGCCTCGCGCGATGCCGAACATGTCGTAGACCTGACCGCTCCAGGTCAGGCTTTCGTCGTGCAGCGCGCATTCCCACAGGCCGACACGTGCCCCCGTTGCGGCCCGCTCGAAGGTGTCGCGGCTTCGCGCGAACATTTCGGCCTGTTTCTCGATCCGTTGCCTCAGGCGCGCGATCGTCACCGCATCGCGCCGGCGCTGGGCGAGGGGAGCGAGTTCGGCCGCCAGGTCCTCGAAGACGCGCACGTGCTCGGGCGAGAGCCAGCGCGGGTGAGAGTGGAACAGGCTGAGGACTCCGAAGACCTGCCCCGTGTCGGAGAGGAGAGGGATGCCCGCAAAGAAGCGGATGCGCGCCTTGTCGAGGAACTCGTCCGGCACATCCGCTTCGAAGCCGACGTCCGACACGATGACGGTCTCGGTCGCCGCGAGCCTCTGGAGGCGATGGATGGTCGAGCTTGCGGCCCGGGCGATCGGCGCGCCGGCGTAGAGCTCGATGGGGCCGACTTCCTCGTCGATCAGACGGAGCTGGGCGGCACGAACGTAAAAGCTGCAGCGAACGCGCTCCAGCATCGAGGCCAGCGGATCGGATGTGCTGACGGCACTCACGCCAAGAACGACATTCGTGTGAAGTCTCCGTCACGCCGGACGGACCGCCCAGCTCACGACTTTTCAAAGACTTAGCGGTGATCCGTTAATCCGCACTTAACCATTGGGAAAACGTGTCGGAGTCAAGCGGCTGCGGCAGCGCGGCCGCGCGACCAGCGCTCGACGGCGGCGGTGAGATCGGTGCGCTTGAACGGCTTGCCGACATGGTCATCCATTCCGGCCTCTCGGAACCGGGTGATCTCGGCTGGCAGCACGTTTGCCGTCATCGCGACGATGATCACGGAGTTGCAGGGGTGGTCGAGGTCGCGGATGGCGCGGCTCGCGGCGAGCCCGTCCATGCGCGGCATCTGCACGTCCATCAGCACGAGGTCGTATGCCTTCGCCTGAACCGCGGCGACCGCCTCGACGCCGTCGGCGACGACATCCACGGAATATCCGGCCATCTCCAAGAGCTTGCAGGCGATCTCCTGGTTGATGGCGACGTCCTCGGCGAGCAGGATTTGCAACCGTTCGGGTCGCGCCGACTCGGCGCCAGGCGCGGAAGGCGCCGCGATCTCAGGCGCTCGGGGCAGGCTCACCGTGAAGGTGAAGCACGATCCGCGATCGACTTCGCTTTCTACGCTCATCGTGCCGCCCATCAACTCCGCCAACTGCCGGGAGATGGCGAGGCCGAGGCCGGTGCCGCCGAATTCGCGCCCGATCGAGCCGTCGACCTGGGAGAAGCGATGGAACAGGCGGTCGAGCTTGTCGGCGGGGATGCCGATGCCGGTATCCGTCACCGTGAAGAGCAGGGTGCAGCCGTCATTTTCGCCCGCAGCTCCGGTGACCGCGAGTGAGACCGAGCCGTGACGGGTGAACTTGATCGCGTTGTTGAGGAGGTTCAGCAGGATCTGTCGCAGCCGGCTCTCGTCGCCGACGAGGCGCCCGGGCAGGTCTGGGGCGACGCTGACGGTGAGGGCGAGCCCCTTGGCCGCTGCGCCGAGCGCCACGATGGAGGAGGCCTCGTCGACCAGAGCGGAGAGAGCGAAGGGCCGCAGGTCGAGGGCGATCTCGCCGGATTCCACCTTCGAGAAGTCGAGAATGTCATTGACGATGGTCAGTAGCGCGTTGCCGGCGCCGCGGATGCGCTCGACCGAGCGGCGCTGCTCGGGGGGCAGCCCGTTCTCCTCCAGCAGGATCTCGGTGTAGCCGATCACGCCGTTGAGCGGCGTGCGGATCTCGTGGCTCATCGTGGCCAGGAACTCGGTCTTGGCCTGGCTCGCCTGCTCGGCGGTCCGGCGCATGCCTTCCAGCTCGCGCGTGCGGTCCTCGACGCGGCGTTCGAGCTGCTCGTTGGCTTCGGCGAGCCTGCGGTCGCGCTCGGCCACGGCCTCTCCCATCCGCGTGAAGGCCGCCGCGAGCCGGCGGACCTCCACCGTGCCGCTCGGCGCCAGGGTGGTCGCCGAGTCGGGCGAGCGGGCGAGGGCGTCGGCGGCTTCCGTCAGGCGCACCAGCGGTCGCGAGATCCGCCGTCCGATCAGGACGCCGAGGCATGCCGCGACGAGCGCCAGGATGAGGCCGCCGGTGAACAGGCGGCTCGCGAGCCGGTGCGCGGGCGCGAAGGCGAGGGCCACCGGCTGACGCACGATCACGGTCCAGCCGAGCCCGGGATAGTCGTTGACGCCGATCGTACGGCTCGCGCCGACGAGATAGGTGACGCCGTCGGGCCAGTGCTCGACCGCGAATTTGTCCCCCGCCGTCGCCTTGCGCCATAGCTTGGCGGTGTCGGGCATCGCCGAGCCCTGCACGCTGGCGGGCCCGAGGATAATCGATCCGTCCTTGTCGACGATGAGCACTTCGATGCCGGGTGATTTCACCGCGTGCGGGTCTACGACGGACGAGGTCAGCCCTCGCGCCCAGGCCCAGCTCAGATGTGCGCCGACGACGCCGTCCGCGGAGCCGGCCGCATCGAGGAGCGGCGCCGAGACGTCGATGAAACGCCATGGCCCGCCGTCCTCGCTGGCCGGCATGTAGCGCTCCAGCAGCAGGGCCTTGTGCACGTCGCCCGCGAAGGGGGCGACCAGGCCTTTGGTGAACCACGGCCGCTCGGCGACGCTGGCGCCTTCGAGAACTCGTCCGGTGGAGGCCGTCACCACGCCATTGCGGTCGGCAAAGCCGATCCAGGCATAGGCCGGAAAGGAGCCTTTGACGGCCTCGAGCCAAGCTCTGCGGCTGTCCACGGTCGGCGCGATCGTATGAGCCACCGCCGACAGCACGCGGATGTCGCGCCAGCCGCCATAGACGCTGCGGTCGAGGACGCGGCGCACTTGCCCGGCAACGGTCGCCATCTCGCCGCCGATCTGGGCGCGCAACTGCTTGCCGGCGAGTTTCAGGGTGACTGCCGAGCCCAGCAGCGTGAGGATCAGCGCGATCGCTGCGAACAGCACCGCGTGGAGGGTTCGGAGGCGCATGCTGAAATCCGCGACGTCAATGGGATTTCATCCCTTACGGGCGTTAACGTCTCGTTAGCGAAACTTCGGAGGTCGCCCGTTCGCGGTGGCCACGCATCACCTGTGCGTCGTCGTACAAGCGCCGATGGTCCGCGCTGGTAGACCCGATGCGGCTGCCGGGTTGCGCGGCGGCGCTCGGCCGTTTCGCGCGTCCGAGCGATGCCTTAAGAGCGTTTCGACCAAACCGGGAGGATTCGATGAGGTGGCGCCTCGCGCTCTTGGCCGTGATCGTCGCCGGGCTGGCACTCGCGTCGACCGCACAGGCCGAGACGCGGGTCGCCCTCGTCATCGGGAATTCCGGCTACAGGGCCGTGCCGGCCCTGCCCAATCCCCGCCGCGATGCAGGGCGCGTCGCTGCCGCGCTTCGCTCTGCCGGCTTCCAGTCCGTCACGGTGTTGGACGATGCCAGCCGTGCCGACATCATCACTGCACTGAACCGGTTCTCGGACGCCGCCGAACGGGCCGATTGGGCCATCGTCTACTATGCCGGGCACGGAATCGAGATCGGCGGCGCCAACTACCTCATCCCGGTCGACGCACGGCTGAAGAGCGACCGCGACATCACGGACGAGGCGATCCCGCTGGACCGCGTGCTCCAGGCCATCGAGGCGGCCCACAAGCTGCGCGTCGTCGTGCTCGATGCCTGCCGCGACAATCCTTTCGCCGGCTCCATGCGCCGGACCATCGCGACGCGCTCGGTTGGCCGAGGTCTCGCCCAGGTCGAGCCGGAGGGCGGTACGCTGGTCGCCTTCGCGGCCAAGCACGGCCAGACCGCCCTCGACGGCGATGGCGAGAACAGCCCGTTCGCCGAGGCGCTGGCGCGGCGGATCGTGACGCCGGGCGTGGAGATCAACAAGCTCTTCCGGCTCGTGCGCGACGACGTCATGGCCTCGACCGGGCGGCGCCAGGAGCCCTTCGTCTACGGCTCGCTGCCGGGTGAGGACTTCTTCTTCGTCGGCAACAGCCTCGCGACCCAGCCGGCCGTCGCCGGCACAGACTTGCCGGCGAAGCTGCCGAGCACGTCGCCGGCACCCACACCGCCCGTCGCGCAGAAGCCTGCGCAGGTCGCCGCATTGCCGCCGGCCCAGGATCTGCTGCCGCCGGCGCGGCAATCGACGCCGGATGCGACCAATGCACCGGTCAACGCGCCGCTCGTCAGCTTCTCGCGCAGCAACAGCGGATGGAGCGCGACGATCTCGCTGCCCGAACCGGCCATCGCCATTTCCTGGCGCCTCGGCGACAAGGGCGAGTATCAGGAGACGGGCTTCCTCGACGTCATCGACCAGCGTGTCGGGCGCCGCATGCCCAACCCGTCGATCCCTCTCGACATCGACACTCCGGCGAGCACGCTGAACCTGCGCTACGTCGATGCCGCGGGCGTGACGGTCGGTCCGTTCCCGATCTCGTTCGACCCGAGGGCGGCGCTCTTCAAGGACCAGCGCAAGATCATCGAGATGGTTGCCGGAAGCTGGCTCTCCTTCCGCGATTTCAACGGGGTGCTGCTCTACTACACGGCGCTGGTCTCCTATCGCTGCGCGATCAAGGAGCTGCGCATCGGCCTCGACAAGGCCGAGCCGGACCGCGTCATCCCGCTACCGCCCTGCGACGAGGCCAACCCTTTCGCGATCCCGGGCAACTTCACGCCCTATTTGAAGGCGCCCCCGGGTACGCGCTCGGCCTCGGCCCAGATCGTCTACCGCGACGGCACGCTGTCGCCCCTGAAGATGTTCCGGCACTGACGCCATCTGCCACGCACCAGAGGCCCATCGAGAATGCGACGATTGCCGAATAAGCTCACCCTCGGGCTCACGCTCGCGGCGATGACGGCGCTCGCTGCCTGTGGCGATCCCGAGCCGGAACAGCGGAAGGCCTTCCTGTCCTTCCTGCAGACTCGGATCATCGACAAGCCGGGTATCCACGTGCCGATCCTGACGCCGGACGAGCGCAAGGCTTTCGGCCCCTATGCCGAGCACTACGCCGTGATCTCGAACTTCCATAAGGTGATGAACGAGAGCGTCTCGCCGAAGTTTTCGAGCGCGGTCTCGAAGGCTTCGATCCACTCGGCGGCGGATCTCGCGGCGCGGCGTGATGATTTCAAGATCGCGAAGACGACGATCGGCGAGATGAATGCCGCCCTCGGAGGCGATCTCACTCAGGCCGATGCCGAGCACGGCAAGCTCAGCCAGCCGGCCGACCTGAAGCCGGTCTACGACAAGGCCTACGATCGGCTGGTGACCTCGGTGGCTGCGACCTTCCGGGAAATCGCGCCGATCGCCGACAGGGTCTTCGCCGACGCGCTCGACCTCGGCGACTACATCGATCAGCACAAGACCGGCCTGAAGATCACCGGCCCCGTGGTGCAGGCCACGGACGCGGCGACGCAGAAAGCGTTCAATGCGAAGCTGCAGGCGCTGCAGAGCAGCCAGCAGGCCGTGAACGCCGCACAGGCGAAGTTTCGTGAGCTGATCTACGGGGCGGGCAGGTGACCCGTACCGAATTCAGGTCTTGCGAGCGACGGTGAAGCGGGCCGCCTCGCGCAGGATATGCGCGCGCTCGCCCCAGGGTGCGACGGCCTCCTCGCAGACGCCGACCAGGCGGTCGCATTCGGCGCGGGCGCCGTCGAGGCCGAGCCGGTCGACCAGGGTCGCCTTGCCGGCATCCTTGTCCTTGCCGGTGGCCTTGCCCATCGCTTCGGGCGACGCCTCGCGGTCGAGGATGTCGTCGGCGACCTGGAAGGCCTGCCCGAGCGCCTTGCCGTAGCGCAGCAGGGCAGCGCGCTGCTCGCGGTCGGCATGGCCGACGATGGCGCCGGCCTCGACCGAGAAGGCGAGGATCGCGCCGGTCTTCATGGCCTGCATGCGCAGCGTGTCGTCGACGTCGAGGGAGACCTCACCGAAGCGGCCCTCCGCCGTGAGATCGAGCAACTGGCCGCCGACCATGCCGCCGAGCCCGGAGGATTTGGCGAGGCCGAGCACGAGATCGGCGCGGATCGCCGGATCGGGCTGCCATTGCGCATCGGCGGTGATCTCGAAGGCCAGCGTCTGCAGTGCGTCACCGACGAGGATCGCGGTGGCCTCGTCATAAGCCTTGTGGACCGTGGGCTTGCCGCGGCGCAGGTCGTCGTCGTCCATCGCCGGCAGGTCGTCGTGGACGAGCGAGTAGCAATGCACCAGCTCGACGCCGGCACCGGCCGCCATCGCGCTCCGTTCGGAACCGCCAAGCATCCGGGCCGTTTCGATCGCGAGGAAGGGGCGCAGGCGCTTGCCGCCGCCGAGAACCGCGTGGCGCATCGCCTCCATCAGGCGCGGCGGCCGGACGATTTCGCCGGCGCGCAGGGTCTCGTCGAGAAGCGCGACCAGAAAGCGCTCTACGTCATCCGCCACGGTGGCGAGCCTGTGGGTAAACGGTTCGTCGGGGGAGTGCGCCTTGACCGAGGCGTCGGAACCCTGCGTTGAGGTCATCGGTAGAGGCCTGGTTCGGGGATGGGCGCGAGCAGCGTGCTGAGGGTGGAACGCGAGGAGGAGATCCGCCGGCGGCATCCGCAGGAGCGCAGCCTGCGACGGATCGATCCTGCGCGGCGAAGGACGATGGCACGGCGCATCGCCAGCCTGGCCATGCGTCTCGCCCTCGGAATCGTCGCCCTCACGCTTGTGCTGACGCTCGTCTATCGCGTGGTGATGCCCGTCTCAACCCCGATGCTGGGGCGATGGTTGACGGGCCAGTCGGTGACTCGGGAGGCGGTACCGCTGGAGCGGATCTCGCCGGCCCTGGTTCGCGCCGTCTTCACGGCCGAGGACCAGCGGTTCTGCGTGCACAACGGTGTCGACTGGAAATCGCTGAGCGAGGTCGTCGAAGACGAGGGCGGCCCGAGCCGCGGCGCCTCGACCATCACCATGCAGACGGTGAAGAACGTCTTCCTGTGGCCTGGCCGCTCCTACATCCGCAAGGCGATCGAGATTCCGCTCTCGATCTTCGTCGACACCGTCTGGGGCAAGCGGCGCACGATGGAGATCTACCTGAATGTCGCCGAATGGGGCGATGGCATCTTCGGAGCCGAGGCGGCTGCGCGGCACTGGTTCAACAAGAGCGCCCGCGACCTCAAGCCGTCGGAAGCGATCCTGCTCGCCACGACCTTGCCGAACCCGATCGAGCGCGATCCCCGTAAGCCCACCGCCGAGATGAGGGCGAAGGCTGGCCGTATCCAGTCCGCATACGGCGCGATGGACGACTATATCGGCTGTCTCAAGCCACGATAGCGGCCGTCACGTTCATCCTGTACTGGCTCCAGAAAACCCGAGACAGAGCGGACCCGGATGGCCGAAGACACGACCTTCGAACTCACCCTTGAACGGATCGCCCTGATCCGGCGCATGGCGGTCGCCTGGGACGGCACCGAGTCGGGCGCGCCGATCATCCATCCGGACGCACCCTACGGCAGCACCGACCGCGACGGCGACATCGAGAACGTCACCGGTGACGACGAGGGGCTCGACGAGGAGCATCGCGCGCTCGGCGATGCCCTCGAAGTCTTCGTGCAGAATGCCGTGCTGAGGCCGGGCCGCTACCAGTACCACAACCCGCTCGCCAAGCTGGCCCCGTCCGAAGTGTTCGACCTGTTTCGCGACGAGGTCACCGGCGAGACACCGGAGCAGATCTCCTTCGAGGTCACGCCGGAGCACCTGAAGCTCATTCCGAATCTCGCGCTGCGCTGGGACGACGAAAACGACGTTCCCGGCGTCGACCCCAAGCGGCCCTACGGGGCCATGACCTGGTACACCGTCGAGATGGCCGTGCATCTCGGCGAGGCGCCGCCCAAGGACGACGAGGGCCGGGCGATCCTGTCGGACGAGCAGGAGGAGCGGTTGATGCGGCTTCACCGCGAGATGCAGCCGGTCCTGCAGATCTTCTTGCGGTCGGCGGATCTGGCACCGGGCATGTTCAGGCAGCCGGCTGGGACGATCGGGTGGGAGCCCGTCTGAGGCGACGGGCTTCTTCGCTGGAGGGGCCGAGGGGGCTTAACCCTCGCGCTTCTTCCGCTGAGCCAGCGTGCGCAGCCGCAGGGCGTTGAGCTTGATGAAGCCAGCCGCGTCGCGGTGATCGTAAGCCACGGCGCCCTCCTCGAAGGTGACGAGGTCCTGGTCATAGAGCGAGTGCGGGCTGGTACGGCCGATGACGTGGACGCCGCCCTTGTAGAGCTTCAGCCGGACGTCGCCGGTCACCTTCTCCTGGCTCTTGTCGATCAGAGCCTGGAGCATCTCGCGCTCGGGCGAGAACCAGAAGCCGTTATAGATCAGCTCCGCATATTGCGGCATGATCTGATCCTTGAGGTGCGCAGCACCCCGGTCGAGCGTGATCGACTCGATGGCGCGGTGGGCCGGCAGCAGGATGGTGCCGCCGGGCGTTTCGTACATGCCGCGGCTCTTCATGCCGACGAAGCGGTTCTCGACGAGATCGAGCCGGCCGATACCGTTGTCGTGGCCGAGCTGGTTCAGCTTGGCGAGCAGCGTGGCGGGCGACAGGCGCTCTCCGTCGATGGAGACGGCGTCGCCCTTCTCGAAACCGATGGTGATCACCGTCGGGGTATCGGGCGCTTCCTCAGGAGAGATCGTGCGCGAGAAGACGTAATCCGGCACCTCGTCGGCCGGGTCCTCCAGCACCTTGCCTTCCGAAGAGGCGTGTAGGAGGTTGGCGTCCACCGAAAACGGGCTCTCGCCGCGCTTGTCCTTGGCGATCGGGATCTGGTGCTGCTCGGCGAAGGCGATGAGCTGCTCGCGGCTCTTCAGGTCCCATTCGCGCCAGGGGGCGATCACCGTCACGTCGGGCTTCAAGGCGTAGTAGCCGAGCTCGAACCGGACCTGGTCGTTGCCCTTGCCGGTGGCGCCGTGACAGACGGCGTCAGCCCCGAGCTTCTCCGCGATCTCGATCTGCTTCTTGGCGATCAGCGGCCGCGCGATCGAAGTGCCGAGCAGGTAGACGCCCTCGTAGACGGCGTTGGCGCGGAACATCGGGAAGACGTAGTCCCGCACGAACTCCTCGCGCAGGTCCTCGATGAAGATGTTCTCAGGCTTGATGCCGAGCAGCTCCGCCTTCTTGCGCGCCGGTTCCAGCTCCTCGCCCTGTCCGAGATCGGCGGTGAAGGTGATGACCTCGCAGCCGTAGGTGGTCTGCAGCCACTTCAGGATGATCGAGGTATCGAGGCCGCCGGAATAGGCGAGCACGACCTTCTTCACGGTCTTGGGGGCGAGGGGATCTACGGACATGTGTGTCATCGCATCGGGCGGCCGGGAACCGGCGGCTTAACAGCGGAGTCGCGAGCCGCGCAACCATGCCGGCTGCCCGGCGTTCACCGGCGAGTCTGCCGGCCTGTGTCTTCCGCTGGCTGCGACGCAAAACGGCCTTGCAGCGGCCACGCTCTCGCAAGACACTACTTAGGCATCAGCTCTCCGGAGATTCGACGAATGGCGCGGCGGCCGACCCTCGAATTCTGGTACGAGTTCGCGTCAACGTATTCCTATCTCGCGGTGATGCGGATCGAGGCTCTGGCAGAGGCGGCCGAGGTCGACCTGCGCTGGCGGCCCTTCCTGCTCGGGCCGATCTTCGCCGCGCAGGGCTGGAACAACTCGCCCTTCAACATTTACCCGGTGAAGGGTCGCAACATGTGGCGCGACCTCGACCGAGAGGCGGCGCGCCTTTCGCTGCCGCCGGTCACTCGGCCCAACCCGTTCCCGCAGAACTCGCTGGTGGCGACGCGTGTGGCGATCTACGCCGCGGATCAGGACTGGCTGGTGCCTTTCACCAAAGCAGCCTTCGAGGTCTCGTTCGCGAAGGGCTGCTCCATCGCCGAACCGCAGGCCGTCTCCGCGATCCTCGACGGCCTCGGGCTCGACGGCACCTCGATCCTCAAGGCGGCGACCTCCGACACCAACAAGGGCCGGCTCAAGCTGGCGGGAGAGGAGGCGCGCTCGCGTGGCATCTACGGCGCGCCAAACTTCCTTGCGGAGGATGGCGAGCTGTTCTGGGGCAACGACCGGCTGGAGCAGGCACTCGACTGGGCGCAGGGCAACCGGCCCGGTCGGATGCGCTGACACGCGCCGCATTTCGATCGGTACGCCGTCACGTGCCACGATCATCGCGGCACGGATAATCCATCTCTCTGTCTAAAAATCCATAACCGTTGTATTCATAGAGGTGATGGCATCGGATCGACTGATGTTGGCGTTCGATTGATCGACATACGTTCAGAGTTCGTTTTTAATCCAGTGATATAACCTTGCAAATGCAAAATATTGCATTTGCAAGCCTCCGAAATATGCAAAATATTGTATATCAGCCGCGGTAACGCGGCTCGCTGGCGCACGCCATCGGCGGACCTGGAACAAATGCCGGGCGTCAGCGCATCGACGAGGGAGGTCACACATGGAGATTACGGCCACCGCGCCGATCGCGGAGCGCGCAAGCGCGAACCGATGGCTGCAACTGGGCTTCGGCGTCGCCTGCATGGTGGCTGCCGCGAACATCCAATACGCCTGGACGCTCTTCGTCCCGGAAATTCAGAAGACCTTCGGCTGGGATCGCGCCGCCATCCAAGTCGCGTTCACGATCTTCGTCATCGTCCAGACGTGGCTGACGCCGATCGAGGGATATTTCATCGACAAATACGGCCCGAGTCGCGTGGTGCTGTTCGGCGGCCTGATGACGGGTCTGGCCTGGATCATCAACTCCTACGCGGACTCACTGACGGGCTTCTATCTCGGCTCCGTCGTCGGCGGCATCGGCGTCGGCTGCGTCTACGCGACCTGCATCAACAACGCCTTGAAGTGGTTTCCGGACAAGCGAGGCTTGGCGGTTGGCCTCACGGCGGGCGGCTATGGGGCCGGCTCGGCCCTGACCATCCTGCCGATCGCCAACATGATCGCTGCCGGCAGCTACCAACAGGCCTTCTTCACCTTCGGCCTGATCCAGGGATGCGTGATCATGTTCGCGGCCCTGTTCCTGCGCGGACCGGCGAAGGGCGAAGTGACCTTTTCGACCAAGGTGCTGCAGAGCCGGCGCGACTACACCCTGCGCGAGGCCCTGAGCCAGCGGGTCTTCTGGGTCATGCTCCTGATGTTCACCTGTACCGTGACGGGTGGCCTAATGGCGGTCGCGCAACTCGGCGTGATCGCGCAGGATCTGGGTGTGAAGAACTTCCAGGTAAACCTGTACTTCTTCGCCATGGCGGCGCTGCCGTTCGCCCTGATGCTCGATCGCATCATGAACGGCATCTCCCGCCCGCTTTTCGGCTGGGTGTCCGACCGGATCGGCCGCGAATACACGATGTTCATCGCCTTCTCGCTCGAGGGCATCGGCATCGTGGCCTTGGGCTATTTCGGCTCGAACCCCTGGGCGTTCGTGATTCTGTCCGGCATCGTGTTCCTGGCCTGGGGTGAGGTCTACTCGCTGTTCAGCGCAACGGCCGCCGACACCTTCGGTGCGAAGCACATCGGCAAGATCTACGGCGTGCTCTATTGCGCGAAGGGCCTCGCGGCGCTCTTCGTGCCGGTCGGCAACATCATCATGCAGGCGACCGGAACCTGGGCGACCGTTCTCTACACCGTTGCGGCCTTGGATCTTCTGGCGGCCTTCCTCGCGGTCATGGTGCTTCGCCCGATGCTCGTACGTCACCACGCGTCCAACGGCTCGCCGATGCCGGTGGCATCTCACTGAGAGCGTCGCATCAGACGACGACGTCCAAGATATCGGCGACCCGCCCGGGTCGCCGATATCGAGCACTGTGGATCGATCAAACGCTGGATCGCTCGATGAACGTCGCAGCCGCATTGGCTCTGCAGAGCATCCCCTTCGCCTTGCTGTTCCTGATGTCGGCAGCATCGCATCGCGACGTGTTCGCGATCGCCTATGCTGCGGCGCTTGGTCTCACCCTCTCGCTCATTGCATTCGCGGACGGGCATCCGGCCTTTCCTCACGCTCTGGCGGCGGCTTACGCGATACGCTGATGGCTGTGCTTTTCAGCCACAATCGTGCAGGTGCTTGCGGGGTTCGTCCTCGCCAATAAGCATTCGCTCCCTTGAATATCCAAGCCATCGCCGTGGGCCGGCTCAAACCCGGCATCGAGCGCGATCACGCGGCGCGATACTTCGACCGAAGCCTCGCGCTCGGTCGCAGCCAGGGCCTTCCCGTGCTCGATCTGATCGAGCTGCCCGAGAGTCGTACTCGCAGGGCGCCAGACCGACACGCCGAGGAAGCGGCTGCCATTCTCGCTAGAGTGCCAAACGACGCGGCGGTCATCGTCTTCGACGAGCGCGGCCGCGCCGATCTCGCGAGCGAAGCCATCGCGGGACGGATTGGTCGCTGGCGCGACGAGGGTCGATCGACGCTCGCCATGGTCATCGGCGGACCGGACGGCCTCCATGACTCGGTCCGGTCTCGCGCCGACCTTATTCTCGCCTTCGGAGCAGCGACATTGCCGCATGGTCTGGTGCGTGTGCTCGTCTTCGAGCAGATGTATCGGACCCTCACCATCCTGGCCGGCCATCCGTATCATCGCGGGGAGGCCTGAGGGCTGAATGCGGCTGACGGGGACGACGACGCGACAAGCGCGCAAGATCGCTGGCTTGGTCACTGCCGCCTTTCTGGGGCTGGCGGCGCCGTCGCTCGCGCAGGAAGCCAAGGATCCCGATGCGATCCAGCGCACGATCGAGGAGAAAGCTCGTCGCGCCGAGAGCCTCAAGCAGATCCAGGATGCGCTCAATGCCAGCGCGGCGAACCGAGGCAGCCTCGAATCCGAGATCGCCGCGATCGGCAATGATCGAGCGAAGCTGAACCTCGCGCTGCTCGATGCCGGACGTCAGGCGCAGGCGACGGAAGACCGGCTCAGCCGCCTCGAAGAGCGCCTGAAGAACCTGAACAACAGCGAAGGCGCGATCCGCAAATCGCTCGACGCGCGCCGCAGCGTTATCGCCGAGATCCTGGCCGCTCTGCAGCGCATGGGCCGCCGGCCGCCTCCCGCCGTTCTCGTGCGGCCCGAGGACGTGCTGGCAGTGATCCGCACCTCCATGTTGCTCGGTGCGGTTGTGCCGGAGCTGCGCGGCGAGGCCGAGACGCTCGCCGCCGATCTGACGGAACTCGTCCGCGTGCGCGGGCAGATCGCCTCCGATCGCGAAAGCTTGAAGACCGATCTCGCCGGCTGGGCCAAGGAGAGGCAGCGCCTCGACCTCCTGGTCGAGGCACGCCGCAAGCGCATGGCCGAGGTCGAAGGCAACCTCACAGCGGAACGCCAGCGCACGGCCGAACTCGGCTCACAGGCCAAATCCCTGAAAGATCTCATCGAGCGCATGGAGGGCGAGGTCTCCTCGGCGCGACGCGCGGCCGATGAGGCCAAGGCGGCCCAGGATCGCGAGGCCAAGGCCACGCAGGAGCGCTTTGCCGCAGCGGGCTTCCGCGACCCGGCGCGACTCGCCCCGAAGGTGAAGTTCGCGGATCTTCGCGGCGACGTGCCGAGGCCCGTCAGCGGCAACCTGACGCGCGGCTTCAACCAGCCCGACGGCAACGGCGGCACCATGCGCGGCGTTTCGTTCACGACGCGTCCGAAGGCCGGCGTCTCGTCTCCGGCGGATGGCTGGGTGTCCTTTGCCGGCCCGTTCCGCTCCTATGGTCGACTCTTGATCATCAACGCGGGCGACGGCTACTATCTGCTGCTTGCAGGCATGGATCGCATCGACGTCGAGGTCGGTCAGTTCGTGCTCGCGGGAGAGCCGGTCGGGGCCATGGGCGAGGGTGGCACCGGCGGTTCTGCCGTAAATACGTCGCAAACTGCGTCATCGAAGGACGATGATCGGGGCGATCCAGTCCTATACGTCGAGTTCAGAAAAGACGGCGGCTCCATTGATCCGGAGCCTTGGTGGGCGAAGAGCCCCAGCGAGAAGGTTCGCGGATAATGCGCAAGGTGTCCCTCGTCCTGTTCGGCGCGTTCCTCGGCGCCGGCCTGACCGCGGTGTCGACGCAGACCCATCTGCTGTCGAGCACGAGCGCGGTGGCGGCTTCGGCCGAAACCTACCGCCAGCTCAGCCTGTTCGGCGATGTCTTCGAGAAGGTGCGGACCGACTACGTCGAGAAGCCCGAGGAATCGAAGCTGATTGAGACCGCCGTCAACGGCATGCTGACCGCGCTCGATCCGCATTCGAGCTACATGGATGCCAAGGCGTTCCGCGACATGCAGACCACCACGCGCGGTGAGTTCGGCGGTCTCGGCATCGAGGTCACCATGGAGGACGGCCTGATCAAGGTCGTCTCCCCGATCGACGACACCCCGGCCTCGAAGGCCGGTCTGCTTGCCAACGACATCATCACCCAGATCGACGAGGATCAGGTTCAGGGGCTCACCCTCAATCAGGCCGTCGACAAGATGCGCGGCCCGGTGAACTCCCCGGTCAAGCTCAAGATCTCCCGCAAGGAGGCCAAAGAGCCGATTGAGGTCACGCTCAACCGCGACATCATCAAGATCCGCCCGGTGCGCTCGAAGGTCGAGGGCAATGACGTCGGCTACATCCGCCTGACGCAGTTCAACGAGCAGACCTTCGACGGCCTCAAGACGGCCATCGACAAGCTCAACACCGATATCGGTGCGGAGAAGATCAAGGGCTACGTGATCGATCTGCGCAACAACCCGGGCGGCCTGCTCGATCAGGCGGTGATGGTCTCCGACGCGTTCCTCGATCGCGGCGAGATCGTCTCCACCCGCGGCCGCAACCCGGACGAGACCCAGCGCTTCTCGGCTAAAGCCGGCGACCTCGCCAAGGGCAAGCCGATCGTGGTGCTCGTGAACGGCGGCGCGGCCTCGGCCTCCGAGATCGTCGCCGGTGCCCTGCAGGACCACAAGCGCGCGACCATCATGGGCACGCGCTCATTCGGCAAGGGCTCGGTGCAGTCAATCATCCCGCTCGGCGGCCAGGGCGCCCTGCGCCTGACCACGGCGCGCTACTACACGCCGTCGGGCCGCTCGATCCAGGCCAAGGGCATCGAGCCGGATCAGGAGATCCTGCAGGACGTGCCCGACGATCTGAAGGGTAAGGACGAGACCAAGGGCGAGGCCGGCCTGAAGGGCCACCTCAAGCAGAAGGATGTCGAGGAGCGCGGCGGTTCGTCGGCCTACATCCCGCCAGATCCGGCCAAGGACAAGCAGCTCATCGCCGCCGTCGACTTCCTGCATGGCATCCAGAAGGGTGCCGCCAACGTCGCCAAGTCGCCGACGCAGAACTGAGCCGGATCGCTGCCTTTCGCGGCTTTCGCGCCGCGAATTAGCGATGCGTTAACCATGACGGCCCGCAATGTCGGTTGAGACCGATGCTGCGGGCCGTCTTGCGTTCAAGCTGTCCCGCTGCTGCGCCTGGGCCTGGATCAGCGGTGAGCGTGCCTTCCGACGATATTCTGACCCGTCCGCTCGGCGTCGACGCGCCGAAGCCGAGCCGTTTCGCTGTGCTGAAGCCCTATGCTCGCTACGTGGCGCCTGCCCTCGGCGGCGCCGCGGTGCTCGGGATCGGTCTGCTCGCATTGACGGGCGATCCTCGCGGTGGAGAGCCGCGCGCGATCGCGACGATCGCCGTTCGCGAGACACCCGCTGCGCAGGGGCACGCTGCCGTCGCATCCGCCGACGTTCAGCCTGAGACGACGTCTCAGCCGTCAAACCACAGCTCGGCCCAGGAGGTCGAAAGAGCCTCCGGCGTCACGGTGACCCGCCCTGCCGGCAAGAGCGCACCGGAAGAAGCGGTGATCATCCGCGTGCCGACGCCCGATTCGACCCGTCTCTCGGCGGCGCCGGACCCGCGCCTGACCGAGCGCGGCCGGCATGGCACGATGCCGCGGATCGGCGAAGGACGCCTGCGTCCGCTCGACGTCTACGCGCGTCCCGACAACAGCTCGGGGCCGGCCCGCATCGCGGTCCTGGTCTCCGGCATCGGCATCAGCCAAGCGGCGACCGCCTCGGCCATTGCGCGCCTGCCGCCGGCGATCAGCCTCGCCCTCTCACCCTATGCTTCGGACCTCGAAAAGACTGCCGCCCGCGCCCGCGAGGCCGGTCACGAACTGCTGCTGCAGACCCCGATGGAGCCGTTCGATTATCCCGACAGCGATCCCGGCCCGCAAACGCTGCTGACCTCTTCGCGTCCGGCGGAGAATCTGGACCGTCTCGCCTGGGCAATGAGCCGGTTCCCCGGCTTCGTCGGTCTCGTCAACTTCATGGGCGGCAAGCTCATGAGCGATGCGAATTCCCTGGAGCCGGTCATGAAGGAAGTCGCCGCCCGCGGACTCGGCTTCATCGACGATGGCGCCGCGCAGGGCTCGAAGGCCGCCACGAGCGCGGCCAAGTTCAAGACGCCCAATGCCCGCGCCGAGATCGTGCTCGACGCCGTGGCGCGGCCGGACGCCATCGACCGCGAGTTGGCGCGCCTCGAAGCGCAGGCGAAGAAGAACGGCTTCGCCCTCGCATCCGCGAGCGCTCAGCAGCTCTCCATCGACCGCATCGCCCGCTGGACACGCGACCTCGAGAGCCGTGGCATCCGGCTCGTCCCGGTGAGCACGGCTTTGCGCGGCAACCCACCTCCGACGAAGCTCTCATCGGCCGAGCGTTGATTGAGGCGGCTACCGGTCATTGCGATCGAATAACCGCTCAGCCTATGGTCGTGAGGTGATGAGCGTTTCTCCGCCCGAGCCCCAAGAGCGGCACGATGCCGCCTACCGTCCCTGCGTCGGGATCGCGCTGTTCAACCGCAACGGGCTGGTCTTCCTCGGACGGCGCCGTGGCATCGGCGATTCCGTGGCACAGGCCCATGCCTGGCAGATGCCGCAGGGCGGAATCGACGAGGGCGAGGCGCCGCACGACGCGGCCCTGCGCGAACTCTACGAAGAGACCAACGTCTCCGCCGGTTCGGTCACCTTGCTCGGCCAGACCGAGGGCTGGCTGACCTACGAACTGCCCCCAGACCTGCTGAAGCAATCTTGGAAAGGTCGCTATCGCGGACAGGCCCAGAAGTGGTTCGCCTTCGGCCTCATGGGGCCGGATGACGAGATAGACATCGACCACCCTGCGGCCGGCGCCCATAAGCCGGAATTCGACGCCTGGCGCTGGGAGCGGCTCGGGGCGACGTTGGGTCTGATCGTTCCCTTCAAACGGTCGGTCTACGAGACCGTGGTGGCGGCCTTTACCCGCCATGAGGCATGGCGGGTCGAGGCGTGAGGACGTCGTCCGACCTCTCGCCCGGCATGTGACGCGGGCCGTTTCATGCGTTGGTGGCTCATCCCGATCGTGGCGGCGCTCGGCTGGTTCGCGTTCACGCTGACCCCGCTTTGGGCGCTCTACGACCTCGCTCATGCGGTCCGGTCGGGCGACACGGCCTATGTCGAGAAGCACGTCAATTTCCGGGCGCTCCGCCTATCGCTGACGCGCCAGCTCACGACGGCAATCAGGGTCGGCAGTGCGGATTTGGAGTCGCGCGAGCGCCAGAGGATCAATGATCTCGCCGGGGCACTTGCGCTTCCGCTGGCCGAGGCGCTGGTCACGCCGCAGACCACGATCGATCTCCTGAACGACGGCTGGCCGCAGAGCCTCGACCTGCCGAACCCGCCTCAGCTCTTCGCTTCGAGCGGGCTGAGGGCGGACCGGATCAGCCGGCTCGGCGCCTTCTACACCGTCTCGGAGATGCGGGGCTTCCGCACGGTGGTCGTCGCCGTGCCGCCGAACCGGAAGGGGCCGCAGCAGTTCAAGCTCCGCTTACGCCTGCACAATTGGTCTTGGCGGCTGATCGATGTCGAGCTGTCGGAGACCTTGCGCAGTCGGATCGCCGAGAAGGTCGCCCGTCTTGCCGCCAAGCGCGGGGGCGAGCCCGGCGGCTAAGCCCCTGTGGGCGAGGAGCAGCCGTTGCGACCGGGCACGGAGCCCTGAAGGCGCCCTTCGATTATTTCGGCTTTGCCGGCGCCTTCGGTTCGCGCTCCTGCTCGATCTCCTCGGCCTTTTCCTCGTCGGTGTCGCCGCCGCGCTCGATCGTCTTGATCGGCTGAGCCGTCAGCTGGCGGACGATGGCAACCAGGCGCTCGCATTCCGGCTCGAACTTGAAGGCGTCGAGGACGATCGCCGCGTCGCGCAGCGTGCGCAAGTCGCGCACCGTCTGCTCGTTGGCTGGAGCCTGCAGCTCCTTCTTGCCCACGATCTCCTCTTCGAGCTTCAGACCTTTCACGTCGCAGGCTGCGGAGGCAGCGCAGCCGCTCGCCAGCAGGATCGCAAAGGCCATCGGCAGGGCAGAGCGCATGGGACGCGATCCTTCGGTCGTCTCGGGGGCAGGGGAGCGCAGGCGCTCGCGCTGATCAAACTGCCGAGCTGTCCTCTGGTTGCACCGGCGCTCAGACGTGATGCGGGCTCGCGGCGCGGCGCAGGATGTCGTTGGTGAGCGCGACGATGTCGCTCGGCAGGTAGGGCTTCGGCACGAAGACCGAGTCGCAGACTGCCTCGTTTTCCGACAGGCCACCGCAGCCACCCGAGGTGTAGACCACCGGCAGGTCCGGACAATGGCGGCGCGCGCGATGGGCGAGCACCAAGCCGTTGGTGTTGTGGGCCAAGTCGATATCGGTGAAGAGCAGGTCGACTCGCTCGTGGGCCAGAATTTGCTCGGCCTCCATCGCATCGGCGGCGGTGAGCACGCGGTAGCCCTCGTCATGCAGGGCCTCGGCGGCGAGCTCGCAGACCATGAACTCATCCTCGACGACGAGCACGACGCGATCGGCCATGCCGTCGAGGCGGAAGGCGGGAGCGGCGGGAAGACAGGCGAAGGGCAGCATGAAGGAACTCCAACTCACCCGAAACCCTGCAACGGCAAAGCTTTCGGATCGCCGGACCAACGGCTCCGCTAAGGCCGTCGTTCACCGTGATTCCCTCGATTTGCGCCGAACTGGTAACCGAATCGTTAACCTTTCGCCCGCTGGCGTTAAGAACTGTTTTCCCGGAGAGTCCGCGCGGTGAGCCGACCGATCCTGATCGCCTTCGGGCTCATGCTCACGGCGCTCGCCGGCTTCATCGACGCCATCGGATTCATCCGGCTCGGCGGCCTCTACACCTCGCTGATGAGCGGCAACACGACCCAGCTCGCCGTTGCCATCGGGCATGGCGAGGGACAGCACGCGCTGCTGCCGTTCCTGCTGATCCTGGCCTTCCTGGTGGGCGCGGTGATGGGCGGTGCCATCGCAGCGCTGGCGCCGGAGCGCTGGGCAACGCCGGCCATCCTCGCCTTCGAGACCATCGCCGTGGCTTCGGCTTTCCTGAGCGCGCACGAACAGCTGCGGCTCGGCACCGCGGCGCTGTTTCTGTCGCTGGCCATGGGCACGCAGAACGCGGTGCTCGCCCATATCCAGGGATTTCGCGCGGGCACCACCTTTGTGACCGGCGCGCTGTTCTCCTTCGGCCAGAAGATCGCCTTGGCTCTCGCTGGGCGCGGTACGCGCTTCGGCTGGGCCGGCGACGGGCTCGTCTGGCTGGCGCTGATGGTGGGTGCCGTCGCGGGCACGGTCGCCCATACCCATTACGACATCGATGCCCTCGCCATCCCGGCCGTTATCATGGCGGTGCTCGCGGCCTGGGCGGCGACCGCCGCGCTCGTCACCGGCAGGGCGATCGTGAAGCCGTCCTCTTGACCTCTCCCCTGTCTCGATTAGGCCCGCGCGGATGAGTTCCAGCCTTCCCTTCCTGACCGATCATGTCGCGCCGCTCGACACAGGCGCTTATGTCGCCCTCGCGCATTGGCTCAAGGACACCGTGGCCCTTGCCCTGGCCGAGGGTGGCGTCGTGCTGGTGCGCGGCGACGAGCGGCAGATCGTGGCCCCGCATGGCGACGGCGGCATCCTGGTCGCGACCGGCGATGCGCGCCGGCTGGTCACCGGAGGCGACGACGGCCGGGTCATGGCCATTTCGGCCGACGGGTCGGTCGCAGAGCTCGCAGCCGCGAAGGGCGGCGCCTGGATCGACGCCCTGGCGCTGCATCCCGACGGCGGAGTGGCCTACTCGGTCGGCCGCAACGTCACGGCACGCGACGCCAAGGGCCGAGAGAGGACGTTCAGCGCCCCCTCCAGCGCCCGCGGGCTCGCCTTCGCGCCGAAGGGCTACAGGCTGGCAGTCGCCCACTATAACGGCGTCAGCCTCTGGTATCCGAACCTTGAGACGCCGGCCGAATTCGTCGAGTGGAAGGGCTCCCATCTCGACGTGACGTGGTCGACGGATGGCCGCTTCGTCATCTCGACGATGCAGGAGAATGCCCTCCATGGCTGGCGCCTCCAGCCCGACCGTGGCCATATGCGGATGTCCGGCTACCCGGCCAAGGTGCGCTCGACGGCCTGGTCGCATGACGGCGATTGGCTCGCGACGAGCGGCGCGGAAGCCGCCATCGTCTGGCCCTTCGACTCGAAGGAGGGGCCGACCGGGAAGGCGCCCCGCGAATGCGGCGTGCGCCCGGCCCGCGTCTCCCGCGTTGCCTTCCATCCCAAGGCCCTGGTGCTCGCCATCGGCTACGAGGATGGCTGCATCCTGCTCGTGCGCTTCACCGATGCGGCCGAGCTGCTGGTGCGCCCCGCCGTGAAGGACAGCGGCATCTCGGCGCTCGCCTGGGATGCCACCGGCGGCCGTCTCGCCTTCGGGTGTGCCGATGGACAGGCCGGCATCCTGACGCTTCCGCGCTGAGCTTGCCGTGACGCTGTTCGGCTTCGGCAGACCGCGCCCCGGCGAGGCAGAGCGGCGCAGGATCGAGGACTGGGCGCGAGAGGCCGGAGGTTACGGCGAGACCGTCGTCGTGAAGGTCAACGAGATCGTCTGCGCCGATCCGGCCTGTCCGGGCTTCGAGACGGTGCTTCTGATCATGGCACCGAAGACGCGCAGCGCGGCCGCCAAGATCGCCAAGCCGCTCGCCGAGGTCACCCGCGAAGACGTCGTGGCCGCGATCTCTGCATCTTCGTGATCCGGGCGGTTGGAACAGCTAGGCCGGTCATGCTTTTGTCCTCGGGAAATCGAGGAGACAATCGTGTTCCGGGTCATCCGCACATTCGGCCTCGCTCTCGGCCTCATCGGTGCCGCCATCGCGGCGCAGGCACCTGAATTCGCTCAGCAATACGCTCAGCGTCTCGGCGGCGCGATCGAGGAACTGCGGCGTCAGATCGCGACGCTGGATGCGGACGCGCAGGCCACCGGCAATACCCGCGACAGCGCCATCGAGAATCTGCGCAAGAACGCCGATGCCCTCGTCGCACGGCGTGGCGAGGCGGTACGCGGCGACGTCGAGCGCTTCAAGGCGCTCGACGCGCAGAAACAAGAGATCGACTCGGCCTCGTCACCGCTCGGGAAGACGGTTGCGGTGGTTCGGAATCCCGATATGGCCGTCGCCCGCGCCGCTTATCGGGACTACCAGCCGGCAGTGCCGACCACGACCGATGGGCTGGTCGCCGGCCTCGTCGGTTTCCTGGCGGCCTGGGGTGGCTGGCGGATCATCGCCGATCTCGGCCGCGGCATGGGCCGCCGAGCCCGCCGCTCACCGCCCGTGACGCGCGCCGTCTGAGCTTTCACGAATCCGTGTTCGACGGGGCACGGGTGTTGCAGGAGCCCTACAGCGTCGAGGCGGCGAGTTATCTAGGAGAAGCATGACCGAGCCAGCATCCGCTGGCCGCGCCGGACCTGTTTCGAATATGGCGCGCGCGCCCGCCTCTACCGCCGATCCGGCCCTCGACGCCGCAGCCCTGCTGCGCCGCATCGGGTTCTTCACGCTATTCGTGATCGTGCCGGTCGCGGCCCAGGTCTCGCGCCGCGCGACGGTGGTGCTCGCGCCGATCACCATCGTTCTGCTCATCATCGCGAGCGCGATCGACCGCAAGAACCGGCCGCCTGGCGCGAGCGTCGGCCGCCTCGTCCGGTCGCCAGCCTTCGCCGCAGCCATCTTGATCGTCTTCTGGTCTGCGCTCTCGCTAGCCTGGACGCCGTTTCCGGCGCCTGCCGCTGAACGCCTCGCCAATCTCGTCGCCACCCTCGGGCTGACGCTCGCCGGCTATCTCGCGCTGCCGGACCGGATGCGTTCTGCGAACCTCTACCTGCTGCCGCTCGGCGTGGGAGCGGCGGCGATCGTCGCGATTCTGATCGGGCTGTTCGGCGACGCGATGATGCGCGATGCCGGCGATGCCGACGGCGCCCTCGAACGCGGCGCCATCCTGCTCGCCATCCTGTCCTGGCCGGCCGTCGCCTGGTTGCGCTCGCGCCGCCGTGACACCGGCGCGTTGGCGACGGCGCTGCTGGTAGCCGGCGCGCTCATGCTGGCACCTGGGCTGACACCACTCCTGGCGCTCGGCATCGGCGCGCTCGCTTTCGCCCTGACGACCTATCGTCAGAGTCTCGGCGTGCGGATCACCGCGATTGCTGCCGCCCTCCTGCTGGTGCTCGCGCCGCTACTGCCCTTCGTGCTCCGGCCGATCGCCTCGGCCATCCTCGGATCGACCTCGCCGAGTTCCATCTCGCTGAAGGTCTGGCAGAAGCTGGTGACGTTGGAGCCCGTGCGTCTGATCACCGGGCACGGCTTCGAGACGGCCCTGCGCGGGCGCTTCGTGAACCTGCTGCCGATGAACGCGCCGACCACAATGCTGTTCGAGCTCTGGTTCGAACTCGGCATCGTCGGGGCCTTCGCCGGCGCCTTCCTGCTCCACGCCTCGATCCGCAGGACCGGCCGCGACAGCTCGCTGCTGGTTCCGGGCGCCATTGCTGCCTTCGCGACGGCCTTCACCATCGGATGCATCGGCGTCGGCCTCACCGCGATCTGGTGGCTCACGTCGCTTGCCATCGCGGTCCTCGCCTTCGTGGCGATCGAGCAGGGACAGTTCCGCGCGAGCCGCCCGAAAGCCAGCCTGTTGCCGAAGGCACCCGGCCCGGCGCTTGGCGACTGAACTCCGACGCTCGGTTTTCGGCTCGCGGTGCCGCCTCGGGCGGATTTCTGCCGATCTGCTTGCCGGCTCTGCCACTTCGATAGATCGGCGGCCGCCCTTGCCGTTCGTTGAGATCGCGGCCCTGGCGGCCTATGGATGTCGCCCATGGAACTCCAAGCGTCCGCCGCACCACTCCTGGCGCCCCTCGCCTGCAAAATGCCGCCTTCCTGGAAGGCGGCGCCGTTCCTGCCGATGAGTCGCGCCGAGATGGCGGCGCTCGGCTGGGATTCCTGCGACATCGTGCTTGTGACGGGCGACGCCTATGTCGACCATCCGAGCTTCGGCATGGCCATCATCGGCCGGCTGCTCGAATCGCAGGGGTTTCGCGTCGGCATCATCGCGCAGCCCGACTGGCAGTCCGCGGAGCCGTTCAAGGCGCTCGGCAAGCCGCGGCTGTTCTTCGGCGTGACTGGCGGTAACCTCGATTCGATGGTGAACCGCTACACCGCCGATCGCCGGCTGCGCAGCGACGATGCCTATACCGCCGGCGGCGAGGGCGGCGCGCGCCCGGACCGCTGCACCATCGTCTACACGCAGCGCTGCCGCGAAGCCTTCAAGGACGTACCGATCGTGCTCGGCGGCATCGAGGCCTCGCTGCGCCGCATCGCCCATTACGATTACTGGTCCGACAAGGTGCGCCGCTCGATCCTGGCGGACGCCAAGGCGGATCTGCTGATCTACGGCAACGCCGAGCGCGCCGTGGTCGAGGTGGCCAACCGCATCGCGGCCGGAGAGACGCCGCGCGAGATCGAGGATATCCGCGGCGTCGCGCTGTTCCGCCGCGTGCCCGAGACCTACACCGAGCTGCCCGCTGACGATCTCGACAGCGCCGACGAGGCCGCGACCCGCCGCCCCGGCGACACCGTCATCCGCCTGCCGGCCTACGACGAGGTCGTGGGCGACAAGGAGGCCTATGCCCGCGCCTCGCGCGTGTTGCACCGGGAGGCCAATCCCGGCAACGCCCGCCCCCTCGTCCAGCGCCACGGCGACCGCGACCTTTGGCTGAACCCGCCGCCCATCCCGCTCTCCAGCGACGAGATGGATGCCGTCTACGACCTG
Organism: Methylobacterium brachythecii; assembly: GCF_014196345.1. Classification (GTDB taxonomy): domain Bacteria; phylum Pseudomonadota; class Alphaproteobacteria; order Rhizobiales; family Beijerinckiaceae; genus Methylobacterium; species Methylobacterium brachythecii. Next base: position 56,607 of record NZ_JACIDN010000003.1, read on the forward strand.
CCCTACGCCCGCGCCCCGCATCCGTCCTACGGCGACGCCAAAATCCCCGCCTGGGACATGATCAAATTCTCGGTGACGATCATGCGCGGCTGCTTCGGCGGCTGCACCTTCTGCTCCATCACCGAGCACGAGGGCCGCGTCATCCAGAACCGTTCGGAAGGTTCGATCCTGCGCGAGATCGAGCATATCCGCGACAAGACGCCGGGCTTCACAGGCGTGATCTCCGACGTCGGTGGCCCAACGGCCAACATGTACCGGATGGCCTGCAAGGACCCGAAGATCGAGGCGGCCTGCCGGTTGCCCTCCTGCGTCTTCCCGGACATCTGCCCGAACCTGAACACCTCGCACGACGACCTGATCCGGCTCTATCGCAAGGTCCGCGAGGTGAAGGGCGTCAAGAAGGTGATGGTCGCCTCGGGCGTGCGGTACGACCTCGCGGTCAGGAGCCCCGAATATGTCGAGGAGCTCGTGACCCACCATGTCGGCGGCCGCCTGAAGATCGCGCCCGAGCATACCGAGCGCGGGCCCCTCGACCTGATGATGAAGCCCGGCATCGGCACCTACGACCGCTTCAAGGAGATGTTCGAGGCAGCGGCGAAGAAAGCCGGCAAGAAATACTACCTGATCCCGTATTTCATCGCGGCGCATCCGGGCACGACCGACGAGGACATGATGAACCTCGCGCTCTGGCTCAAGAAGAACGACTATCGTGCCGACCAGGTGCAGACCTTCCTGCCGTCGCCCATGGCCACTGCCACGGCGATGTACCACACCGAGGTCAACACGCTGCGGGGCGTGCGGCGCGGCGGCAGCGAGCCCGTCGACGCCATCAAGGGCCTGCGCCAACGCCGGCTGCACAAGGCGTTCCTGCGCTACCACGACCCCGAAAACTGGCCCGTGCTGCGCGAGGCGCTGAAGGCGATGGGCCGCGCGGATCTCATCGGGCCGAGGCCGGACCAGCTCGTGCCGTTCTCGCAACCGCCGGGAATGGGCTCGGGTCCGGGCAAGGCGGGCGGCCAGCCCCGACCCGTGCACCACCCGGGCAGGCCGCGTTTCACCACGAAGGGCGTGCCGATCAGAAAGTGACGGACGCGTGAGCGCCTGATGATCGGATGTCCCGATGGCAGCTTCCGAGCCAGATCGGTCGTCGCATGTCTGGCGCCGACATCGGCTCTGGATAAGGTTGTGCGCTGGGCAGAACACCGGACTGGGCGAGCAGCCGTCGAGAGACGAGGTCCGAGCACGCAAAACTGGTCATGCACCGACCAGAGATTTGTGCGATCACCGTCGTCACTCAGTCAATGTGCATCTGTGCTGGGAGTTAATTCAACGAAACTTAATTATGGATCATGTGCTTGTTAAAATAAATAGCATCCGATGAAAATTCAATTCGGGCATCGAAGACATGAATGTCGGCGTCTACGTAAATGATCGTGCGGTCCGCCGATGGATCATAGTGCTTCTCCAACGCATCGCTGCATTACCGAACGTGACTGTGTCGGTTGTCTCATTGCCGGCACCGAGTGGAGTGCGCAGACGTGAGGCGGCCCTCCTCAGCATCGAGGCGATACTCGGGCGCCGATCGCCGAAAGGTTGGGCTGAGCTGACCAAGGAAATGGCCGCCGAATGGTTGGTCCCTACTGACGTATGCGATCTTGTCTTAGACTTGACTGGTAATGCGCCGGTCGGCGCGGGACATCGCGTCTGGCAGTTGAGTTTCGAGGGCGCGACGGGAGAAGGAGCGCTACTGTCCGCATTGATGGCCGGACATACGCCTCACGTCGCGCTCGTGGAAGATGGTCACGTCGTGGCGTCGGCCCGGGTTGGAACCGAGGCGCACGGCAATATCCTGACGGTCTTCGAGGATGCGCTCGCACGCACGACGACCTTGATCGTTGCGGCCGTGCGGGGACTAAGGCCGCCAACAGAGAGCACCCCACCGACATCCGAGTTTGCTACTCGAACCAATCTTTCGTTCCCGGCGATAGCGGACTATGCGGCGCGGCGAACGTTCGCCACTCTCGGCAACGGTCTCCGGAAGTTACGATACAGGTATCCTCATTGGCGTGTCGGTTGGCGCCACCTCGATGGCCGTGACGTGATTGATCTGGGTACTCATCCCACCAATGGCTGGAATGATCTGCCGGACGATGGCTCTCGATTCTACGCCGATCCATTCCCGATCGATCACAATGGCAGTACAATATTATTTGTCGAGGATTACGAATACTCTCGTTCCAAGGCGGTCATATCAGCGGTCGCATTCGACTCTGATGGACCGATCGGAGTCCCGGTCCCGGTTCTCGATGAACCATATCACCTCTCTTATCCCTTCGTTTTTGCGCAGGGCGGCGATTACTGGATGATTCCGGAGAGTTGCGCTGCGGGAACCGTCGATCTCTATCGCGCTCACCAGTTTCCCGGCGGCTGGGTCAAGGAGGCGACGCTTCTTTCGGGACTGATGGCGAGCGATGCCACGCTCGTCGAGCATTCGGGATGCTGGTGGATGCTGGCAACCGTTCGCGAGACCGTGCCGGAGGCGGGAGATCTGGCGCCGCGCGGATCGTTTTCGGACACCCTTCACGTCTGGTCGGCGCCCGACTTTCGCGGCCCCTGGACACCGCATGCGCGCAATCCCGTACTCATCGATATCGCTTCGGCCCGGTCGGCCGGCCGGATCGTGTCACGGGGCTCGAAGCTCATCAGACCGGTGCAGGATTGCCGCCGGGGTTACGGGGCTGCACTCGCGTTGGCACGCATCGATCGCCTCGACGATGGTGGATACGCGCAGACCGTCGAGGCACAGCTCGAGCCTGGTCTCGCCTGGGCGGGTTCTTGTCTCCACACGCTGAACCGAAGCAGCGCCTACGAATTCATCGACGGAGCGGGTCGCGTGCCGCGCTGGGGCTTCTAACGGCCCCCTCAGGCAGCGGCTTCCTTTGCGATGAGAATGCCGCGGACGCAGTCGGCGTTGAACGACAGCGCCTCGAGCGCCTCGCTGATATCCCGCTGAACGGCTGCTCCACCCTCGACCACGACGAGAATGTCGTCGGCCAAGGCTGCGAAGCCGTCGGTGCTTTCGCTGATCGAACCGGCATCCACGATGACGATCCCGGACTGCCGCAGGTAGGGAGCGAGAGCCTGGCGAAGCGAACGCACGTTCACTGTGACCGCGCTGGTCTCATGCGTGCCGGCCGTGACGACCTGCAAGCCGTTGAAGGAGCGGGGCGTTGGCAAACGCGGCTCCGGCAGCATCGCCAGGACGTCCGTGAACCCCGGCTCGCGCCCGGCATGGAGCATCTGCGTCAAGGTCCGGTTCGCGAAGTCGCCATCAATCAGAAGGGTTCGCTCTCCATCGTTGTTGCTGACGAGAGCCAGAACCTGCGCCAATCGCGCCCGGGAATTCGTCGCCCGGAGCCCGGCGACCACGACGAGACGCGCCGGACCGCTCCCTGCAGACGGTGACAGAAGGCCCCTCACCTGCTGGATGGCGGGATCGCGGGTGGTCTCGCTCGGCGTGACCGTGACCATCGGCAGGGGAGTTCGAGCCGGGAGCGCACGGTTCGGGCCGTTCGTTGCGGATGTCCGGTCCGCTTGATCGCGTAGCAGCGCGAGACCCAAGCCCATGATGGCGCCGAACCCGAGGCCGCCCGCGATGATGAGAGCACGCGAGATTCCGCTGCGGCCGAGCGGCGCGACGGCCTGGGTGATGACCTGCGCGTTGCTGTTGGCGAGCGCCTGGCGTTCGTCGAGGTCCTTGGCTCGGTTGAGGAAGCTCTCGTAGACCGAGCGGTCGGCGGTGGCCTGCCGTTCCAACTCTCTCAGGCGAACCTGCGCCTCGTTCGCCGCGCTGTTCTCGCGCTTCAACACCTCGATCCTGCGGGTGATCGCCGTCTCACTGAACTTGGCGCGCTCATAGTCGCTTTGGGCGGTGCGTGTCAGGCGAGTGACTTCCTCGGCGATGCGCTGGCGGACGATCTGAACCTGCTTCTCTGCGGTCTGCATCGACGGGTGGCGCGACCCATAGTTCATGCGCGCGTCCGCCTCCGCACGAGTGGCCTCGGTGAGCTGGCCGCGCAGGGCGATCATCGTCGCGGAATTCGCCACCTCGGCCATGGCGTCGGCCGGTTTGCCTCCGCTGCCCATCCGCTGGATCTCGGCGACGCGCGCTTGCTGGTCGGCGGCGCGGGTCCGGGCTGCCGTCAGGTCGCCATTGAGTTCGGAGAGCTGCTGCTCTTTCACCAGCCGGCCGTTGGCGCTGACCAGATCGGACTTCTTGCGATAGTCTTCGACCGCAGCCGCGCTACGCTGGACGCGTTTGCGCAATTCCTCCAGCCGGCCGCTCAGCTCTGCGCTCGACCGGCGCGCGGCCTCGGAACGGACGTCGCTGGTGTTGCGCACGTAGGCATCTGCGATGGCGTTGGCGATGCGTACCGATTTCTCGGGATCGCTGGTGCGCACGCTGATATCGATGACGAAGGTCTTCTCGGAGCGACGCACGCTCATGTCGTTCTGGAGCGTCCTCAAAGCCGTCTGCATCGGAGACTCGCGAGGCCCCGGCGGCGGGGCCGTGGCGAACATGTCGTGCAGGGGCTTGAGAAGGCGCGCGGACAGGCCGGGAGGCGGGTCGACGAATTCGGGGTCGGCCGTGAGATTGAGCTTCTCGACTACCCTGCTCAGGAGGCTGGTCGAGGCAATCACCTGCACTTGGCTGTCCACGTCGGCGCCGGTCTCGTCGCCCGTGGGGTTGTTCGGTCGCAGGTCGTTCTGGAGGATCTGGTTGCCGCGCGGATCGAGCAGGACCTTCGTCGAGGCCTCGTAGCGCGGGTTGATCGCCAGCGCGGCGACGAGCGCCACTGCCCCGCTCAGGACGGCCGGCACGACGATCCATGACCAACGCCGGCGAAACGCCTGAAAGATGCCGCGCAAATCGACGACGGCGCCCTGTGCCGCATCGTCCATCATCGCCCGCTGCGCGGGGACGAGCACGTAGCGATCACCACTCATGTTCATCGCGACCTCAGCTCGAGCTTCGCACGGCAACCGCGTCCCAGAATGGGACTGGCCTGCTGCCGCACGACACGCGGATGTCCCACTCCGCAACTCACGGTCTGGACACGTGCTCAGCGAGCGAATCGCGGGCCACGGGAGCAACCTGCATCGCCGGCTGGAACTGGAACCGCGTGACCGCTTCCGCCTGTCCGAGCACGCCCGAGAGGACGAGGCGCTGGGCGTCTTCGATCTCCCCGAATGCCTGCGAGCGCACGGCGCCCTGCGCGGCCCCGCGCCGGAGTGCGATCGGAAATCCGACCGGAGCTTGCAGGCGAAGCAACGGATTGCCGCCCCGGGAAATCGTCGCCGTCGGACCGTCGAGACCGATATCGAGGGCGTCGGGAAGCAGGAAGGCGATCTCGGCCGGGGCGCTTCCGCTGGTGAGGCTGTCGCCGATGGTGATCGCATCCGCTTCGCGGGCGATGCGCCGCCGGTGCTCGAGGCCGAAGCGGCTCCGATAGCCGTCATGGGCCGCCGTCACGCTCCAGTTCGGACCGGGCTCCTGTGCGAGGAGATGCGTTCGGGCGCAACTCGACCAGCCGAAGGCCGACGAGGCACGGCTCTGAGAGGCGCCGTGCAGGCTCACGCTGTTATGGCTCAGGCTCTCACGTAGGCGCAGGCGCTCGGTTCCGGCCGAGAAATATAGCCACGTGCCGGCGTCGATCAGCACAGGTTCGCCGTCGATACTGAGCCAGACGGCGAGCGCGTCGCTGTGCCCATGCGCGGCCAGCGTACCGAAGCCGAGCGGGCCGTGATCGAAGACGAGGTGAACCCGCCTCTCGCCGATCGACTCGCGCAACGCGGTGTAGCCTGCATGAGGAAAGGTCTGCATGTCCTCGGTCGGCACCTCGGCGGCACGGGGCGCGGCGAAGATGATGTCGCGCAGGTGCGGCGACCGGTCCGGCGGGGCGAGGTCGGGGCGCCCAAGGAGGCCGGCCAAGGCGGCGACGATACTGGCGACATAGCGAGGCTCCCGATCCGGCGGCTGCGCGATCACCCGGGTCTCGTCGTCGTCGCCGATCGCCGGGGCGTGTCCGGCCTCGTCGAGGATCGAGCGCAAGAAGGCCGTACCCTTGCAGAGACGCTCCAGCACCTCGGCGGCGAGGGGCGCGCCGTCCTCCGCAGCCAGCAGGGCCACCAGCGCCAGCATCTCTAGCGTGAAGGCGAGGTAGACTGGGGACTGCTCGGCTCCGCCGCCATCGGGATGGATCAGGCGAAGCGCCATCCGCTCGGTGATGTCGCGACCTTCAGCAGCCCAGGCGCCCCCGATGTCAGGCAACAGTCGCCCGGCCAAGAACAGACCGAGGCCCTCGGCCATGCGGTGATTGTTGGCCGAGGAGTGCAAAGAGGGGAACGTCTCGAGGTAGACGGCATGAGCAGCAGCCATGCGCCGGATCAAGATCCGATCGGCCGGCGCGAACGACTCGGCCTCGCAGCCGGCGCAGACCAGCGTCAGTGAAGCCAGGCGCAGGGCTATTTCGATCCCGGACGTCCAGTGGATCCCGGCGTAGGGCGGGTTGGTCTCGGCGAAGTCGCGCAGGATCGCGAGCGCGGTCCGCGCGTCGCCGACGGCAGCCAGCGGGTGGAGAAACTGCAGGCGGCCGGGCTCCCAGACGTACTTGGCATCGCCCCGCAAGGGGCCCTTAGGATCGGTCCCGGTGGTGCGGGTGTCGATGGAGAAGGCGTGGGTCGGCGAGCCCGGCCAAAGACGGGCCGTGACCGGGTCGTGGAGCCAGAATCGAGTGCCCGCACCCGCGCTCCAATCGACCCGAGGCCAATCTCGGCCGAGGAATTGAAGGTGCCCTGAGCGCGTCGACTGCGCGCTCGCGACGATGCCGGGTAACGACGCCGCATCGTGCAAGCGCTCGCGAAGCAGCCGGCTGCTTCGGATCGGCCCGTCTCCGATGCTTTCGTCCCACGCCGGCTGTCGACGCCGCCAAGCCCGCCGCACCCCAGCTTCGTTCAAGCGGTGGAGGATCTCGGCGCCCGACATCGCGCGGACGCGCGCTGCGTACCAGCGCAGGCGGCCGAGCCGCGACACGACGGCCATCAGCGCCGTTGGCGCGGCACCTTCCATCGGGACGCTACGCATTTACCCTGTCCGAAATAACAAAATAAACTCTCGCCCGACCCGATGCGATGTCAGTCTCGATAGACTAAGTCAAAGCCGTCCGCGAGAGGGCGCAGTAACGGATCGATGAGTTTCAACGGTATTGGTTCATTGACCCTGTCGTCGTTAACGGAACACTACGGATTGACTCTGAGATGAAGGTTCTCACCGTCTTCGGCACTCGACCAGAGGCCATTAAGATGGCGCCGGTCGTCGCGGCTCTGCGTGAATCGGCGAGCGTGTCCGTGCGTGTTTGTGTCACGGGCCAGCACCGGAGCATGCTCGACAGCGTGCTGCGGACCTTCGCGATCGTCCCGGACGACGATCTCGACGTGATGAGCCCCGATCAAAGCCTCTCGGAAGTTTTCGCCCGCATTCTGGCTCGGCTCGACCCGATCCTGGCGACGTGGAAGCCGGATTTCGTGCTGGTACAGGGGGATACCGTCACGAGCACGGCCGCGGCCTTGGCCGCCTTCTACCGGCGGGTGCGCGTCGGGCATGTCGAGGCTGGCCTGCGCACCGGCGATATGAACAGTCCCTGGCCCGAGGAAGCCAATCGGCGTCTCACGGCCGTCGTTACCGACCGTCATTATGCCCCCACCGAGCGGGCGCGCCGCGCGCTGTTGGCCGAGGGCTATCCGGAGGATGCGATCCGGGTCACGGGCAACACGGTGATCGATGCCCTGCTGCGCTGCACGGAGGCGAACGCGCGCGATCCTGCGCTGCAGTCCCGGCTCCAGATGGATTTCGATTGGATCGACCCGCATAAGCGGCTGATCCTGGTGACCGGCCATCGCCGGGAAAGCTTCGGTGGCGGCTTCGACAATATTTGCAAGGCTTTGGCGACGCTCGCCCGGCGGCCGGACGTGCAGATCGTCTACCCTGTCCATCTCAACCCGAACGTGCGCGGTCCGGTCTTCGGGCAACTCGGCAACAATGAGTCGATCCGCCTCATCGAGCCGCTGGACTATCCCGAATTCGTTGCCCTGATGAGCCGTGCGGACCTGATCCTCACGGATTCCGGCGGCATCCAGGAAGAGGCGCCAGCACTTAGGAAACCGGTCCTGGTGATGCGCGATACGAGCGAGCGACCGGAGGCGATCGATGTCGGCGTCGCCCGTCTCGTTGGGACCGACCCGGCCGCCATCGTGGCTGGCGTGACCGATCTCCTCGACGATGCAGGCCGCTACGCCGCCATGGCCAACGGCGCGACTCCATACGGCGACGGCCGTGCAAGCGCGCGCATCGTCGCCGACCTTCTGGAATGCGGTTCATCCTGACCGCGAAGCGTACGCCACCCTATCGAAGCGTTGCAGCGCCGAGTCCCGGCAACGTCTCACCTGTCCCACCCCGTCCCCCCAAGGATGAGAGCGACCGCAGCATGACGATGACCTTCAAGACCATCTCCGTGATCGGTCTCGGCTATGTCGGCCTCCCGACCGCAGCGATGTTTGCCTCGCGAGGCCTCTCGGTGATCGGTGTCGACGTGAAGGAGGACGCGGTAGCTCGCGTGCGCGCCGGCGAGGCGCATTTCGTCGAGCCTGACCTGGACATCGTGATGCGCGCGGTCGTGACCGCGGGAAACCTCCGGGCCGTCACCGTTCCCGAGCCGGCCGACGCCTTCCTGATCGCGGTGCCGACGCCGATCCGCGACGACCACACGGCCGACGTCTCGGCGGTGGAGAGCGCGCTTGCCTCGATCGCCCCGGTGCTCAAGCGTGGCGATCTCGTCATCATCGAATCGACCTGTCCGGTCGGAACCACCGCGCGGGCCGCCGAGCAGCTACGGCGGGCGCGTCCCGACCTGAGCCTGCCCGACGACGCGCCGGAGGCTTCCGACATCCTGCTGACCTACTGCCCGGAGCGCATTCTGCCAGGCCAGACCCTGCGCGAGCTCGTCGATAACGGCCGCACCTTCGGCGGACTGGACCGACGCAGCGCGCTCGCCGCGCGCGACCTCTACACCCTCTTCGCCCGAGGGCCGATGCGGATGACGACGGCGCCGACGGCGGAGCTCTCCAAGCTCGTCGAGAACGCGTTCCGAGACGTCAACGTCGCCTTTGCCAATGAGCTGTCGACGGTCTGCGAGGCGCTGGGGCTCGACGTGTGGACCGTGATCGACCTGGCCAACCTTCATCCGCGCGTGAACATCCTGGCGCCGGGACCCGGCGTCGGCGGCCACTGCATTCCGGTCGATCCCTGGTTCATCCACGAGGCTCTGCCCGAGCAGACCCCGTTGATCCGCACGGCGCGCGAGGTCAATGATCGTAAGCCGCACCAAGTCGCCGAGCGTGTCGTGGCGGTTGCCGAGCGATACCGCGATCCGACGATCGCGCTGCTCGGCCTGACCTACAAGCCGAATGTCGACGACCTGCGTGAGAGCCCGGCCCTCCAGGTCGCCCGCGATCTCGCACAGCGGGAGATCGGCCGACTGCTGGTTGTAGAGCCGCATGTCGACGCGTTGCCGGCGGGGCTTGCCGACCGTCCGAGGGTCGAGCTGACGACGCTTCAGGAAGCCGCGGCCCAGGCCGACATCGTCGTGATTCTGGTTGCCCACAACCGATTCCGCAGCCTCGACCGCGGGGCACTCAGCCACAAAATCGTCATCGACACCGTCGGGTTGCTCACCGTGCCCCTGGTCTCGATGTAGCGGGCGCCCTCGTCTGGACGGGCTGGCCGCGAGTTGCCCGTCCCCAGAATGTTTGACGAGCACGGTCATGTGTGCCGCGCGATTATACCCGAGCGGGTCTTCCGCAGATCGATCATCATCGACGGTCGGAGACCGTATTCTGCACCGTCGAGAGTTGCTTGATCGGCAATGCCCGATCGCATAACGACGCAACTCTCAATCGACAGATTTCATCTAAAGGCCGTCTTGCCGAACTCGGTGCAATAGGACGCTCGATGCGCAAATCGCTCCTTGGCCTGCCTGTCGATCTCCTGACCTTCGACAGCACGCTTGCGCTCGCGGGTGACGCCATGCGGACGGGCACGCCGTGCCAACACGTGGCCCTCAACGTCGCCAAGCTCGTCAATGCGCGCAGGGATAGCGAACTGGACCGCGACATCCGCAACAGCGAGATCGTCGGCATCGATGGGATGGGGATCGTCTGGGCGCTGCAACTCCTGGGAGAGCGTCGAGCCGTTCGGGTCGCGGGAATCGACCTGTTTGAAGGCCTGATCGGCCTTTGTGCCGCCGAGGGCTTCCGGCCGTTCTTGCTCGGAGCGACGCCGGAAGTCCTGTCGGCGACCGAAGCCGAGTTGAAGCGGCGCCATCCCGACCTCGTGGTCGCGGGTCGCCACCACGGTTATTTTGGACCCGCCGACGAGACGACGCTCTGCGCACAGATTGCCGCCAGCGGCGCTCATTGCCTGTTCGTCGCCATGCCCACGCCGCGCAAGGAGCGCTTCATGCTGCGCAATCGCGAGCGGCTCGCAGTGCCGTTCGTCATGGGGGTGGGTGGCTCGTTCGACGTGGTCGCCGGCAAGGTCCAGCGCGCACCGCGCCTCCTGCAGCGCAGCGGGCTCGAATGGTTCTACCGCCTTGCCCAGGAGCCTCGCCGGCTTGCCGCCCGCTACACGCGCACGAACCTCGTTTTCGCGCGGCTCATGGCGCGAGAGATCGGCGCGCGCCTCGTGGCCCGTTTCGTCACGGCGCGCTCGACCGAGCAGGCCGGCTGAGGGGAATGCCAGCGCGCAGGACCTTGTGCAGGGTCAGCGCGACGAGACCGAGATAGACGGCGCCTCCGGCCGCGACCTGCGCGGCGAGACCCCAGGCGCCTTTGGGATAGATGTCGAGCAGCAGGACGGCCGACATCGCCGCGGTGGCGACCGCGAGGCGAAGGACGGCCTGCAGAGGGATCGTGAAGCCGTGCTGCGTGCGGGCGACAACGAAACTGTAGAGCGCGCAGCCGGTCGTCGCCACGAGCGGGCCGAGGCAGGCTCCGCGTACGCCGTCGAGCGTGACGCCGATCGCGCAGAGCGCGACGGTCGCCACCGCCTCTACGGCGTTGACCCCGAGCAGGAAGCCCGGCCGCTCGGCGATCATGAAGACCTGATCGACCGTGTGCATCCGGAGGTTCCGGACGGCCGCCGCCAGGGCAGCGAGCGGAAGCACGACCAGGGTGGCCGCGCCGAATTCCTGGCCCACGAAGACCTGCGTGAAGGGGCGCGAGACCAGCGCCAGCCCAACGGCGGCCGGCAGCAGCAGTCCCAACGTCAGGATCGCGGTCTGCCCGACCTGGGCGATGCCAGCGCCCACGCCCTCGCGGGCGACACGCTGCACGGCGAGAGGGAACGCGGCGGCCGTGACCAGGGTCGCGACCACGCCGATCAGGCGCTGGCCGAGGTTCCAGCCGACCGAGACGAGGCCGACCATCGCGAGCCCGTCGACGCGCTCCACGACGACACGGATTCCGTTGAGGCAGATCCAGCCGAAGCCGCCGGCGATCAGAAGCGGGCCGCCGTAGGCGAGCGCGGCGCGCAGTGGCGCTCTTGCCGTTGCGGCGGGGAAGCCCAGGCGCATGCCGAGCCGGCGCGCCAGCACCGGCAGGATCGCCGTCTGCACCAGGGCGAAGCCCGCCACGACGGCCACCGTGTCCGGCCAGACGCTCATCAGCGCGAGCCCGGCCGCGAAGCCGACGACCGGGCCGGCGAGTTGGACGATCGTGTAGGTCGCCACGTCGCTGAGTGCCCGCGCTCGCTCGCCGAGATGGACGTTGATCGTGCGGCTGAGCGTGAAGGCGAGCGTCGCCCCGATCAGAGCCGGGCTGCCGAGATGACCCGTCAGCGCCAGGGCGACGATCACCACGGGGAGTTGGGCGAGGGCGGAGAGCAGGATCACGGCGCTCTCGCTGCGCTCGTACGCGCTGCGGTCGGCGAGCCCCGGCAGGTAGCGGACCGTGAACTGCGTCCACCACGACAGGCACAAGGTGAAGGCGAGTTCCTGAACGGCGAAGACCAGGGCGATGAAGCCGAAGTCGGAGGGCTGCAGCCGGTGCGTCCAAACCAGAACGGCGACGAACTGGAACGCCGGCCCCACGACCTGCGCCGGCAGATACTGAAGCGTCTTGCGGATCATCATCGCACCGGCCTTACCGCAGGCGTGGATCGGCCGCCCAGTCCGCACGGATTACGGGCCCGTCTCGGCCGGCGGCACGCCGCCAACTCAAGCCGTATCGGCACCAGAGTTGCCATGGATCTTCTTAAGCGGGCGTCTCCGGGCGCTCCCGCCTCGATTTCATACGACGTTGTGCCGCCTCGGCACGCGACTCGATAGGAGCTCTCCTCATGCGTGCCGAGCCGGTGTTCACGTCCTGGACCGAGCAGGAAAGCAAGCTATGGGGCAACCAGCCCGTGCGGATCGAGCATCGCTTGAACAAATCGCCGCTGTTCAGCATGGACGGCTTGGCCGACCTGATCGACCGCTATCCACGCCAGCACTACAGCCTGATTCAGATGGGGGCGCCAGGACAGCGCAAGCTCTGGCGCGAGGGTGAAATCGGCGATCTCTCCGGCGCCGAGGTGATCGAGGCGATCGGCAAGGGCCGGATGTGGCTCAACCTGCGCAGGGTCGCCGAGGTCGATACTCGCTATCGTGATCTCGTGAACGCGATCTTCGGCGAGCTCTCCGAGCGGGTGCCGGGCTTCAACTCGATCGACGAGAGCATCGGCATCCTGATCTCATCGCCGAACGCGCAGGTCTACTACCACGCCGACCTGCCGGGGCAGTCGCTGTGGCAGATCCACGGGTCCAAGAAGGTCTACATCTATCCGGCGGTCGAGCCTTTCCTGGCGCCCGAGCATCTGGAGGACATCGCGCTGTTCGGCGTCGAGGTGAACATGCCCTACGAGCCCTGGTACGACGAGCACGCGCGCTGCTTCGAGTTCAAGGCCGGCGAGATGCTGAATTGGCCGCTCAACGCGCCGCATCGCATCGAGAATATGAACTGCCTCAATGTCTCGATGACGATGGAATACTGGACGGACGACTATAAGCGCGCGCAGGTCGTCAACCTTGCCAACGGCATCCTGCGCCATCGGTTCGGCCACAAGCCGAAAAGCCGCGCGACGCATGGTCCGATCTTCTGGGGCAAGCGCGTCGCGCAGCGCCTCCTGCGCGACACCCCAGCTCTCAAGCGCGAGCGTAAGGCGCTACGCCCGATCAGCTTCCGGCTCGATCGGACGCATCTTGGCGAGATCCTCGATCTCGAGGCGGCCTGAGCTTCGTGAGCGCGACGAAAACGGCAACAGCCTGGCCGATCTTCGCCGGAGGGGCGGCCGGTGCCGCCGCCTATCGGGTCGTCGTGGCGACCGATTGGACGGCAGCGCGAGCGGCTTGGGAGGCCGCCTTGGCTGCCGGCACCGCGACGCCGTTCCAGCATGGGACCGTCGTCGACGCCTGGTACCGGGCGATGGCCGGTCGTCCCGACGTCGAGCCACTGATCGTCAGCGTCTATGACGACGCCGGCATCCACGCCCTCAGCCTCGCGCTGATCCGGCTCGGCGGCGGTGGCCGACGGGTGATCGCCTTCGCCGATCTCGGCCTGATCGATTATAATGCTCCGATCCTCGGGCCGGCCTCTCCGCGTGACGCCGCCGGGGCCGCGCAACTGTGGCGCGCCCTGCTTCGCGCCCTGCCCACGGCCCAGCTCATCGACCTGCGCAAGATGCCCGAGCGCATCGCCGATCGGCCGAATCCCCTGGCGCTGCTCGGCACGCTGCCCTGCCCACTCAACGGGAACGTGGTGCGGACCGGCGACGATTGGAACGCCTACCACCACAGTCTCAAGCGGACGGTGCGCAAGGAACTGGAACGCGCTTGGCGCGTGTTCGAGCGCCATCCCGCCGCCGCTTTCCGCCCGATCGACGACCCGGCCGAGCGACTTCACGTGCTCCGCGCGATCGAGGTTCAGCAACCCCTGCGCATGGAGAGCACGCACAAGACGTACGTTCTCGACGAGCCGAATGCCGCCGCCTTCTACCGAAACCTCGTCGAGTCTCCCGCCACGAAGGATGCGGTGATTCTGACCGCCCTCACGGCGGGCGAAGAGGTCGTGGCGGCCCTGCTCGGGCTGCATCACGACGGCGAGTACATCATGGTTCGCATCAGCAACGCCGAGGGCGTCTGGTCGAACGCCTCGCCGGGCAGAATCATCATCGACAAGTCGATGGAGTGGCTGCACGGCCGCGGTCACCGCCATTTCGATTTCAGCATCGGCAACTACGACTACAAGCGGCGGTTCGGGGTCGAGCCCATCGCGCTGGTCGATCTGGTTCGGCCCCTCGGCCTGCGCGGTCTGCCGGCCAAGGCGGAGCTGCACGCCAGGGCGTGGCTGCGCCGCCATCCGCGGGCGCGGGCGCTCGCGGAACGCGCGCTCGGGCGGGCACCCAAGACCGCGCCTTGAGGTGACTCAGCGATCGCCCTGCAGGCTGTCGAACAGCGCGAGATAGGACTCCACGACCCGCGCGGTGGCATAGGTCGCGGCCCGCGCGACCCGTGGGGCCGGATCGCCAGGATCGGCCAGGGCGGCGACGAGCGCAGATGCGAGCGCGCCGGGATCGCCGACGGGCACGAGCCGGCCGTAGCGGCCCTGCGCCAGGATCTCCTCCGGACCGCCGCAGGTCGTTGCGACGACCGGGAGCCCGGAGGCGAGGGCCTCGACCACCACGTTGCCGAAGGACTCGCTGGTCGAGGTCAGGGCGAACACCCGGGCGCTGGCATAGGCCGCCCACGGCTCGGTGTAGCCCGGCAATGCCACGCGGCCGTCGAACCCCGCCGCCAGCGCCTCCAACCTCGGCCGCTCCGGACCCTCGCCGAGGATCGTCAGCCGTGTCTCGGGCGGGCAATGGGCGAGGGCCTCGATCAGGCCGGCGTAATTCTTTTCCGGCACGAGGCGGCCCACCGCCAGGATCGCGGACGGCCGGTTTGCGAGATCGGCGCTATCGGCGGCCGGCAGGCTATGCTCGACCGGGATCGGGTTCGGGATCGAGGCGACACGGCTCGCGGGGAGCCGCCAATCGGCGACGAGGTGCCGGGCCAACCCGTCGGAGACGCAGACCGTTTTTTCCGAGGCTCGCGCCAGGAGCGGCGCAAGCCGGTAGGCGGCGCGGCCGATCCGCCCGCGCACGATGCCTTCATAGCCGTGATACGACAGAACGATCCGTGTCGGCGCGCGCGCGAGCAGGCTGGCGGCCACGAGCTTGGCATCGGCGGACGCGTCGATGGCGAGGGCGACGTCGGGCCGCTCGCGGGCGAGCCAGCGTGACAGCTTCAGGATCGAGGCCGCATGCCCTCCGGGCAGAGCGACGAAGCGGATGGCGGGATCGACGAAACCCCTGTTCTCGCCCTCCGGATCGTCGACGAGCAGCGTCGCGTCCAGGCCAGCGGCGCGGAACCCCGAAGCCAGGACCGCGGCGGTGCGCTCGGCGCCGCCCGCCCGCAGGCCATGGACGTAGACGGCGACTTTGCGCGTGCGGCGCGCGCTCACGCGGCCGCCGTGGCGGGCCGTGCCCCCAGACCTGGCTTGAAGGTGCGCAGGAACAGTTCGAGGTTGACCAGCGACCAGAGCACCTTCTCGTGATTTCGCCGGCCCTCGACATGCTCGCGGGTCAGCCGGTCGAGGACGCTAGGGTCGAGGATGCGCCGCGTCTCCGACGCCTCCGAGCCGAGCAGGTCGCCGAGGCGATCGCGGAAGGGGCCTCGCAGCCAGGCATCGAACGGAACGCGGAAGCCCACCTTCTTGCGGTTCAGGATCGCGGGCGGCAACACCTCGGCCATCGCCGCGCGCAGCACGGCCTTGCCCTTGGCGTGCCCCGTGAGGAAGCGGTCGGGGAAGCGGGCGACAAGGCGCGCGAGCTCGACGTCCATGAAGGGCATCCGGCCCTCCACCGACGCGGCCATCATCATGCGGTCGCCCCGTTCCAGCAGGTTGTCAGGCAACCACGACGTCTGGTCGAAGAACAGGGCTCGGCGAACGTTCGACCCGGTCCGCATCGAGAAAGGGAAAGGGTCGATCACTTCGAGGCTGGAGCGGCCGGTGAGCGCGGCGCGGTCGCCATCGTCCATGCCCCCGAACCAGCGGCGCATCCGAGCCTGCTGATCGCGCTCGCTCAGCGCGCTGGCCAGCACTTTGATCCGGCGCAGGCCGTAGGGCAGCGCCCCGATGGCGGGCTCGACCAAACGGTCGTGAACGGCGGCCGGCACGACGCCCGCGTAGAGGCCGGTCCAGCGCTCGGCCCGGTGCTTCGGGTAACCGGCCATCAACTCATCGGCACCCTCGCCGGTGAGGACCATCTTGACGCTCTCGCGGGCAAGCCGCGAGAGCAGCAGGATCGGCACGTCCGAGGTGTTGGTCAGCGGCGCCCCGAGAGCCCGGAGCGCGTCGGGCCATGCGTCGAGGAAATCCTGCGGGGTGATCACGCGTTCGGTGTGATCGGTGCGGAAATGCTCCGCGATCGTCCGGGCATGGTCGAGTTCGGAATAGGCCGCTTCGGCGAAGCCCACCGCGAAGGTACGGACCGGCTCCCGGGCATGCCGACTCATCGCGGCAACGACCGCGGAGGAATCGACCCCGCCCGAGAGGAAGGCGCCGAATGGGGCGTCGCTGCGCATCCGCAGCCGCACGGCCTCGTCGAACGTGTTCGAGAACAGCCGGACCGCCTCTCCGAAGTCTGTGACATCGGGGCGCGTCGTGGCGAAGGGAGGTGTGAAATAGCGGCGGACGCTGAGAGCGCCGTCCTGCCATACAGCGAGAGATCCAGGCGGCAGCTTGCGGATGCCTTGGAACAAGGTCGCAGGACCCGGCACGTAGCGGTCGATCAGGAAGGCATCGAGCGCGGCCCAATCGAGATCGCGCTTGGTGCCGGGGAGGTCCAGAAGGGCTGCGACCTCCGAGGAGAAGGCGACCCGGCCGTGGCTCTCGGCCAGGAACAGCGGCTTCTTGCCGAAGGCATCCCGTGCGAGCAGCACCCGCTGCCGCTCGGCGTCGAACAGCGCGAAGGCGAACATGCCGCGCAGGCGGTCGAGGCATTCCTCGCCCCAGGCGCTGTAGGCCTCGATCAGCACCTCGGTGTCGGAATCGGTGCGAAAGACGTGACCGCGGCCGCGCAACTCCTCACGCAGCTCGACGTAGTTGTAGATCTCGCCGTTGAAGGTGAGCGTGATCCGCCCATCGGCGCTCGCCATCGGCTGATGGCCACCGCCGAGGTCGATGATTGACAGGCGCCGATGCCCGAACGCGACCTCGTGGCCGCCATCCGGCGTGCGCGTTCGCCAAATGCCGCTGCCGTCAGGGCCGCGATGAACCAGGCTGTCGGTAAGCCTGCGCAGAGTGGTCTCGTCCGGCGCGTGCCGGGCTTCGACCATCCAACCGAAGATGCCGCACATGGCGTCTAAGTCCCGTCCGTGATCATGCCCGGCGCCCGAGCTGGGGCCGAAGTGCGGCCGGCAAAATCCGTTCCGGCGGTATCCGCGTAGATCGCGCCGAGCGCTGCGGCGAATGTTTCGATCGTCAGACCGTCCTGGTAGCGGCGGCGCGCGGCGCATTGCATCCGGTCGAGCGTCTCACGGTCAGCGAGCAGCCCTGCCAGCGCATCAGCCAGCGATCCGGGGTCGCGCGCGACGAGGCGACCGTTCTCGCCGTCATGCACGATCTCCTCGACGTTGCCGACCCGGGTTGCCACCAGAGCTGCTCCGGCACAGGCTCCCTCTGCGAGGCTCAGGGGAAGAGCCTCGGCGATCGATGGCAGGACCACGATGTCGCTCTCCCGCATGAGTGCGTGCACCTCATCCGCGTCGATCCAGCCGGTGAAATGGACGGCGTCGGCCAGCCCCAGCTCCGTGGCTCGGGTCGTGTAGGCTGCGACCTCGCCGTCGCCGGCCATCGTACAGCGCCAGCTACCGATGCCCCGGGCCCGCAGCAGCGCCAGCGCATCGAGCAGAATATCGGCCCCCTTGTGCACCCCGATCCGCCCGGCGAGCAGGATCGAGACGTCCGCTCGGCGCGGCTTCGGAAGCACGATGTCGGAGGCAAAATCGGGGATTCCGTTGACCACCACGCGAATGCGAGCTGGATCGACGCCGGCGGCAGCCATCTGCGCGGCCGCCGGACAACCTAGCGCGAGGACCGCATCGGCGGATCGGCAGATCGCGAGGAACAGCCAGCCCTGGACTCCGCCTCTTGCGAGCGAGGCGATGGGCAAGCTGTCGTGGAGGTGGACGACGACCCGCGCGTCGAAGGCACGGGCCAGCCGCACGACGGCGAGCTTACGGACCGCGCTGCCCCGCATGGCGAAATTAACGTGGACGACGTGCGGCCGGAAGTCCCGCATCATGTGCCATAGCGCAGCTAGCCGGCCGGGAAACGCCAGCGGCCACGTCGATCCCGCCTCGCCGCGAGCCGCTCCGAAGCGCAGCTCTATCCCTGGCATCGCGACGCTGGAGTTGCGGAGATAGTAGTATAGGCGGTCGATCCCGCCGCGGCCCCCGAGGCCGGACGGGGTGACGCAAAGCACGCGTATCTGCGCCGGCACGCCGCTCATGGCGCACTCGCGGCTGCCGCACGATGCAGCGAAGCGGCTCCTTCGGTCGGGGCGACCCGCGATCCGAACCGCCGCCGCAGCCCCAGCACCGGCCTCTCCACGGCACGATACGATATCCAAGCGGCGGCGAATGCCAGCGCCCAACCCAGCGCTGCCCCCGCCAGCTGAGGCCAGGCGAGCCGGATGGCGACGGCCTCGCCGAGCGAAAGGGCGGCGAGATGCCAGAGGTAAAGCGAATAGCTGAGGATTCCGATCGCCACGAGCGGCCGGCTGTCGAGGACCGCACGTACGGCTGGGAAGCGGCCAGTGCTGGTGAGCGCCAAGATCGGTGAGACGAGGGCGAGGCTTTGGATGGTGTAGCGTAACGTGCTGCGGAAGAACTCGTCGCGGATCAGGAACGTCGCAAGGAGCACCGCGAGCGCCGCAGCGACGACGGTTGGCTGCGTCAGAAACGTGACCCAACGTTGCCCGGCCTGGTCCGCCACGAGCAGAGCTGCAAGCGCGCCGAACAGGATCGCGTCGATCCGGCACTCCGTGGCGACGCCGTTATATTGCGTGGCTGCCTCCGGAGCGGCCAGTGCGACGCCGATCCGGATCGCCAAGGAAGCTGCGCAGAGGCAGGCCAGCACCCGCGCGAGGCGCGCAGGATGTGGCAGCAGAGCGAGCATCAGCCACGGAAAAAGGAGGTAGAAGTGCTGCTCGACGGCGAGGGACCATAGCTGCCCGCCGATACCGTCCAGGGCCTGTGGTGCCAGGATGACGAGGTAATTCGTGAGGTAAGCGAGCGCTCCCGCGACGCCCAGCAGATCGAGCCGGCCGCCGGCCGCGACCCAGACGGCGCCAACGATGACGACGCTGACGATCAGCGGCGGGTAGAGCCGCAGCAGGCGGCGCATGTAGAAGGCCCTCACCGCGATCGTGCCGCTGCGGCGGTGCTCGCCGATCATCAGCGTCGTGACGAGGAAGCCGCTGATGAAGAAGAAAACCGTCACGCCGAACACGCCGGGGACACGGTCCTGCAGGCCGGTATGCGAGACCATGACGAGCAGGATGCTGAGGGCACGCAGGCCATCGAGGGCCGGAATCGGATGGCCAGGCGCCAAGCGTGAATCCTCGGCCATGACAGCACCCTTATTCACCGCCACTCCATTTCGCCTTGCAGGCACCGTCGCCGCCCCGGAAGCCCGAACGGCGCGTCATCCTGAGCGCAGCGGCTTGATCCTTCCTTAAAGAAGTCGCGCGCCCTATGAGGCTGGCGAAACGACGCGTTCCGGCGGCCTTACGATGCACGGTGCGATCCACCGGGAGACATACACGATCGGCGCTGGCGCCACTCGCTCGAGCACCACGCCGCTCCTGTCGGCCCTCTTCATTCTGTTCGTGGTCTTTGCGCTGCTGCGGGTCGCTCTCAACCCACTGCTGCTCGATCTCGTCGTCAACTACTCGACGGATTCCGGCTCGGTCATCGAGAAGCTTCACCCGGCCCTCTATGGCTTCATCGCCATCGGGCTCGTGGCTTTGCCCCGTTTCCGCATCGTTCTCGGCGTTTGGGAAGTGCGCGTGGTTCGCGCCATGCTCGCGTTTAACGCCGGCATCGTGGCCATCCTCGTCGGCACTGCGCTGGCCGGACGGGGCGGCTCGGCCGGCTTCCTGATCGACACCTATTGCGGCGCGAGTTTCGCGATCCTGCTCTTTTTGTTCCCGCCGGTTTGGCGACCTCGGGTCGGGCAGGCCGTGATCCTGTGGCTCGCCCTGAGCGCGCTCGTGGCCATCGTAGAGTTTGGCCTGAAAACGAGATTCCAGCCCTTCGACGAATCCGAGACCGCGTTCCGGCCGATCGGTCTCGCTTCGCATCCCCTTGAACTCGGCCTTTGGATGGCGATTGGGCCGCCCTTTACCGCCGCCACGAACTGGTCTCGGCGGACGAAGCTCGCAATTGGTCTTCTGTTTGTCGTCGGCCTCGGTGTATCCGGGGCACGGACGGCCCTGGTCGTTGGGTCTGCGGCAAGCATCGTCCTCGCGATCGGTGCGATCGGCATGGGAGCCACCACACGGCGACGGCTGGAAAACCGCATCATCGCTAGCGTAGGACTGGCTGCCCTGATCCCGCTCGGCATTCTGGCGCTGGGTGCGACTGGCGGCCTGGACCGTTTCGTCGCAGGGCCGGGCGACGCCAATGCGCAGACCCGGATCGACGTCTACGGGATCTTCTCGCACATGACCTGGACGCAGATCATGCTCGGGATGGACATGACGTCCATGCTCGCCATCGCCAAGACTTACTTCCGACTGGAATCCGTCGAAAGCTCAGTCGTGATGTTCGTGACCCTCTTTGGCGCGCTCGGCACAAGTCTATTCGTTATTTTTTTCGCCTGGGTAATGCGCGTTCTGCTCATCGGCGCCAAGGCCAGTGTTTTCCTGGGGTGTGGTGTATTTCTGATCGTCGCGCTCAGCAGTAATGGATTGTCCACGAAGGGATCGGCGATATTCTTGTTGTTCACCCTAATCATCGCGCTGCGCCCGGTGCGGCGCGACCTGGCATGGATGTGAACCGTCCCCTTTCTGTGCGCCGGCTGCTCGGATGGCCGGCTTGGACGGCTGGTTTGCCAGTCCGAGGCACGTTGGTCGGCTTGGCTTTACTCTTGGCCGGTTCCGCCACCGCAGAGGCCGGTGATGCCCTGTTCCGCCATGGGATCGGCGTCCATTCTCTGCTCAACTGGGGGACGCTAGAGCCCAACCGATCCGATCATTACGCCGCCCGGCCGTTCTCGGATGTCGATCACGAACTGCCGGATGCTCTGTTGGAGGCGGTGGCGAAAGCAGGCTTCGACTTCGTCCGGCTGACCGTCGATCCGGGGCCCTTCATGCAGCTCACCGGAGCCGCCCGCGATGCGCTCGACGATCGGCTCGCCGCGACTGTGCGCCGGATTCAGCGGCTCGGACTGGCCGTCGTCGTCGACCTGCACTCCAATACGCAGGTTGCGGCCTATGATGCGCAGGCGATCATCGCGACGGCTGACAGCGCCCTTTTCCGTTCCTACGTCGCGCTGGTGCGCCGGACGGCGCGTTTGCTCGCCGGGCTCGCACGGACGGACGTGGCCTTCGAGCTGATGAACGAGCCGCCCTACGGCTACGATCCTGAGAGCCGCCGCCGCTGGCAGGGCATGATGGAGACCCTGCACGCGGCCGCTCGAGCCGAGGCTCCGGAGATGACGCTCATCCTGACGGGGAGCCACGGCGGTGACCGTGAGGGATTGCTGGCGCTCGACGCGGCCCCGTTCAGGGGGAGCCGCGTGCTCTACTCATTCCACTATTACGAGCCCTACGACTTCACCCACCAGGGGGTGCCCGAGGAAGGGATCGCGGGTCGATACCGGCAATACCTCTCCGGGATGCCTTATCCCGCCGCCAGCGTCCCGCGCGCCGCAGTCGAGGCGGGTGTGCGCGCCAATATCGACGCCGACCCGGATCTCGACTTTGCAACACGCCTGCTGGTGCAACGGCAGGCGGCCGCGAAGATCGATACCTATCTACGCGCCGGCGCCGACCGGACGATGATCGCGCGCCACTTCCAGGAGGTCGCCGACTGGGCGCGCCGCAACGGCATTCACGGCGACCAGATCTTCCTCGGCGAGTTCGGCGCCACCCGCTCCTACGACAATCACCGCGCGGCTAGCGCTGACTCGTACCAGAACTGGATCGGCGACGTGCGGCGCGAAGCCGAGGCGCGCGGGTTCGGGTGGGCGATTTGGGCACTGACCGGCACCGGCGGGATGGCGCTCGTTTCAACCGATGGCGGCACGCAACTCGATATCGGGTCGTCCTGCGCCCTGGGGCTGGCCTGTCGCTAGTGCCCGCAGTTCCAGGCCCAGCGCTCGGCGACTAAAATCCGACGCTTGGTGTCCGGCTCGCGCTGCCGCGTCCGCTGTATTTCCGCCAATCTGCTTCAGGCGAGTCAGGTATCGAAAGTCCGTGATGCCGCCGACGAACGAAGCCGCTGCTCCGATCCGATTCGAGCCGATCCTAATCGCGGACGTCGTTCGGACTTTCGCCGCCTAATAAATCTTCTGTAGTCGGCGAGGATTTTCGAAACACTGACGTAGTCATGCAAATGTAAAAAATGAAATGTACGCGTCACTGACTGTCTTGGACGTATCGAACAGGTTGCTGCACTGCGGGTTCACCGCAGGCTGATTTGACGGTCGCCATTGGGGACTGCTGGCGAAATGCGCGTTCTGATCGCGACAGATGCTTGGGCGCCGCAGGTGAACGGCGTGGTGCGAACACTCACTTCGCTGCAGAAGTCCGCCAGCCGGGTCGGGATGGAAATCGTTTTCCTGTCGCCGGAGGGGTTTTCGACCTTCCCCCTACCGAGCTATCCCGGCCTGAACTTGGCGATTCCCGATAGCAGGGAGATCGCGCGGCGGATCGAGGCGGCGCGGCCCGACGCGATCCACGTCGCGACCGAAGGGCCGATTGGTCACGCGGTGCGCTCCTACTGCATCAAGCACCGCCTGCCCTTCACCACGAGCTTCACCACCAAGTTCCCCGAATACATCGCCGCGCGCTTCTTCGTGCCGGCGACCTGGAGCTATTGGGTACTCCGGCGCTTCCACGCCGCAGGCCGGGTCACCATGGCCTCGACGAACTCGCTGGTGCGCGAGTTGCGCGGGCGCGGTTTCCGCAAGCTCGGAATCTGGAGCCGCGGCGTCGACACCGAGCTGTTCACCCCGGCTAACGCCGCAGAGCTCGATCTGCCCCGTCCGATCTTCCTCAATGTCGGCCGCGTCGCGGTCGAGAAGAATCTCGAAGCCTTCCTGTCGCTCGATCTCCCCGGCTCGAAAGTCGTGATCGGCGCCGGGCCGCAGCTCGAAGAGCTGAAGGCCAAGTTCCCCGAGGCGCACTTCTTGGGCGAGCGGCATGGCTCCGACCTCGCCGCTTATATCGCGGCGGCGGACGTCTTCGTGTTCCCGAGCCTCACCGACACCTACGGCGTGGTCCAGCTCGAAGCGCTTGCCTGCGGCGTGCCGGTGGCGGCCTTCCCCGTGACCGGCCCGCGGGACGTCATCGGCAACCACGATGTCGGCGTGCTCGACGAAGACCTCCGGGCTGCCTGCCTCGGCGCCCTGAACGTCTCCCGCGAGGCCTGCCGCAATTTCGCGCTCGCCCGCTCCTGGGAGGCCAGCGCCCGTCAATTCGCGCGCAACGTTTCACGGGCGCGCATCCGCAAGCCGAAATGGTCCACCGCCCCGGCGACGGCCTGATTCAACACCCGGTAGGAGCTAAATCCATGGCAGGTAACGGCGCGGTCCCCACCGTCGACGATATGCAGACGGAAGGGGTCGCCAAGGCCTATGACCGCTGGGCTCCCATCTACGACCTCGTCTTCGGACAGGTCTTCGCCCGTGGCCGCTCGGCGGCGATCGAGGCGGCGGAGAAGGTCGGCGGCCGCATCCTCGAAGTCGGCGTCGGCACCGGCATCTCGCTGCCGCAATATTCGTCGCGCAGCCGGCTGGTCGGCGTCGATCTCTCGGCGCCAATGCTGGAGAAGGCCCGCGAGCGGGTGGCGCAGCGCAACCTGCGCAACGTCGAGCAACTTGAGGTGATGGACGCCGAGCATCTCGGCTTCGCAGACGCTTCCTTCGACGTGGTGGTGGCGCAATACGTCGTCACCGCCGTTCCGAACCCGGAGGCGGCGCTCGACGAGTTCCTGCGTGTGGCGCGCCCGGGCGGCGAAATCGTCATCACGACCCGGATCGGCGCCGACGGCGGCCTGCGCGGCGCCATCGAGTCGCTGCTCCAGCCGGTCGTCAACCGGCTCGGCTGGCGTACCGAGTTCTCCTGGGCGCGCTACCAGACCTGGATCGACCGCACTGCGGGCGTGAGCCTGCTCGAGCATCGGCCTCTGCCGCCGCTCGGCCATTTCTCGCTCATCCGGCTCAGGAAGGCCGACGTCGCCTGAGGCGCGGAGCGAACAACACGAACGCGTCACCGGACCAACCGGTGACGCAACACCTCAACTCCCATCGAGAGGAGACGACCATGGGCGGCTATTTGGAAGCGCTGCGCGTGCAGCGATGGGACGACCACCGCTACTATCATCACAGCCGGATCAATCAGGCGCTGCACCTGCTGAGCGCACTGAGTTTCGTGCTCGCCTACGCGATTGCGTTCAAGGACCCGGCTATCGCCGCGCTCATCGCCTGGCTCGTCTCGATGACCAGCCGCCAGGCCGGCCACTTCTTCTTCGAGCCCAAGGGCTACGACCACGTGAACCACGCGACGCACGACCACAAGGAAGAAATCAAGGTCGGCTACAACCTGCAGCGCAAGGTCGTGTTGATGGCGGTTTGGGCGCTCTCGCCGCTGGTCTTCTATGTAAGCCCATCGCTGTTCGGCCTGATCGAGCCCCATCAGACCGCAGGCGAACTCGTGCGGCATATCGGGCTGCTCTGGTTCGCGATCGGGATCGGCGGCCTGGTGTTCCGGGTGCTTCAGCTCTTCATCATCCGGGACGTCGAGACGGGTCTGGTCTGGGCCGCGAAGATCATCACGGACCCGTTCCACGACATCAAAACCTACTACAAGGCGCCGCTGTACCTGATGCAGGGTGAATTGATCGACCAAGGCCTCGCGGACGAGGTCGCCGAGGAAGCCGCGCGCAGCGCCGCGCGGTGACGCCATCCGAGCCGGCCGAAACCCTATTCGGCCGGCATCGGACCATGCGCCACGTCGCCCTGGACCGGGCTGTTCCGCGTGCGCCAGCCCCGCCAGCGCACGGTGAGCATCTCCCGCAGCACGCGCCGGCGGATCGCCTTGTTGCTGGTGGCGGGGCCCGCCCACCAGCCATCCCGCTCCATGGCCTTGGCGCCGGCCACGAAGCGATCGGCCACCGCCGCGAAATCCGCGTCGGTATAGTTCAGGCTGAAGATCAGCCGGCCCGTGCCGACCCAGGACAGGGCCAGTCCCTCGAGGCGCAGATAGTATTGCAGCAGCCAGTTGTAGCGGGCGGGCCGCGTGTAGAGCACCGTCCAGATCGAGGACATGTTGATGACGCGCATCGGCAGGCCCTCGGCCTCCAGCCGCCGATTCAGTTCGGCAGCGCGTGCGTTCCAACGCGCGTCGAGGTCCTGGTAGAGCGCCTCGATCTCCGGGCTCTTCAAACGGCGCAGAAAAGCGTTCATCGCGCCCATCACGTAGGGATGCGAGTTGAAGGTACCGCGCGCAAAGCAGATGTCGCCGGGCCTGTCCGGGCGAAAGCGCTGCATCAGTGCATGGCGCCCGCAGAGCACGCCGATCGGCAGGCCGCCGCCGAGCGTCTTGCCGTAGGTGACGAGATCGGCCTGAACGCCAAAGTATTGCTGGGCGCCGCCCGGCGCGAGGCGGAAGCCGACGAAGACCTCGTCGAAGATCAGCACGGTGCCGGCCTGCGTGCAGACCTCGCGCAGGCGCTTCAGCCACTGGGCGTATGCATCGCGATCGAACTCGGCTTTCCGGCCGGAATCGACCAGCGACCCATCGGACGGCGCGCCGATATTCGGGTGCATCGCCTGGATCGGGTTGACGAGCACGCACGCGATGCCGTGGCGGCTCGCCAGCACCTTCAGCGTCTGCTCGGACATGTCGGCGAGCGTCAGCGTGTCGTTGGCCGGCCGCGGATTGCCGATGCCCGGCTGCACGTCGCCCCACCAGCCGTGATAGGCGCCACAGAACCGGACGATCCGCCGCCGGCCGGTATGGTACTGCGCGAGACGCACGGCCTGCATCACCGCCTCGGTGCCGGACATGTGGAACGAGATTTCGTCCAGCCCGGAAATCGCCTGCAGCCGCCGGACGTTGTCCTCGACGACCGGATGCAGCGCGCCGAGCACCGGCCCGAGCGCCTCGACCTGCCGTCCGCCCTCGGCGATGCAGGCTTTGTAGGTGTCCGTGCCGAGGACGTTGACGCCGTAGGAGCCGGTGAGGTCGT
This sequence comes from Methylobacterium brachythecii, assembly GCF_014196345.1. Lineage (GTDB taxonomy): Bacteria > Pseudomonadota > Alphaproteobacteria > Rhizobiales > Beijerinckiaceae > Methylobacterium > Methylobacterium brachythecii. The sequence goes on from NZ_JACIDN010000003.1 coordinate 83,279, forward strand.
AAAATCTGTTGCCGTCGAGATCCGTCACGTAGACGCCCGAGGCGCTCTGCAGGAACGAGCCCGCCGCCAGGTTTTCGCGGATGATCCGGCTGAACTGGAAGGGCACACGATAGCGCCCCGTGAACTGCAGATCGGAGATGCCGGTCTTTACCTCGTCCGTCATCGCCCGCGTCTTCGCGTAGCGCTCGCGGTAGAGGGCGGACAGGCGGGCAAAGCCGGCGCGCCGCCGCGCCACGACCTCTCCCGAGGCGCCGTCGGCCGCGAAGAACTCGGTCTCCGTGTAATCGTAGAACGGCAGCTGGGACGCGACCCGTTTCGCCATGCGGACATGGCCCATGAGCGAGGGGTGCTTTGCCCGCGACAGGGCGAGCCGCTTCGGCCCCTTCACACCGAGAACGGCCAACGCCGCTCCAGCAGCCGCGACGGTGATGGTTGTGAAAGCATCCATGCCGTCAGCGTGAACCAACGGCATATCACGGGATGATGACGCTTCGCTCCACGCTCCTCGGCATTGCGCGCAACGAGGACCTGAATTTCCTCCTCACGAACCGGATTCCGCGCCGGTTTGCGACCCGGTTCGTCGGCTGGCTCAGCAAGGTCGAGCAGCCGCTTGTGCGCGACCTGTCCATGTGGGCGTGGCGGCTGTTTTCCGACCTCGATCTGTCGGATGCGCGCAAGACCCGCTTCGAGAGCCTGCACGACTGCTTCATCCGGGAGCTCAAACCCGGCGCCCGCCCCATCGACCCCGATCGGTCCTTGGTCGTCAGCCCTTGCGACGCGATCGTCGGCGCCTTCGGGTCGATCGAGGGTACTCGGCTGTTCCAGGTGAAAGGCTTTCCCTACTGTCTGGAAGACCTCCTCGGAAGCGCGGCGGCGGCCGACCGGTACAGGGACGGCGTCTTTGTGACCCTTCGATTGACGGCCAGCATGTATCACCGCTTCCACGCCCCGCATGACGGGCGGGTCGAGGAGGTCACCTACATTTCCGGCGATACCTGGAACGTGAACCCGATTGCGCTCAAGCGGATCGAGAATCTGTTCTGCTGCAACGAGCGCGCGGCGATCCGCATGCGGCTCGACGACACCGACGAGGCCGTCACGCTGGTCGCCGTCGCAGCGATCCTGGTCGCGAGCATCCGGCTCCCCTTCCTCGGGGCGGATCTCGATCTCCGCCAGGGTGGCGCCAGGACCATTCCGTGCGACACGCCCTTTCAAAGGGGCGACGAGATGGGCTGGTTCCAGCACGGCTCGACGATCGTCATGCTGGCGCCCCGCGGCTGCGGAGCGCACGCCGCCATCTTCGAAGGCAAATCCGTCAAAGTCGGTCAGCCTTTGCTCCAACGTCGACTGGATGGAGCGCCGAGCACGCTCTAGAGCCGTATCCGACCTGATTGCATCAGGGCGGCGGCTCTAGGTCTTTGCGTTGGCGCGCTTCCCTCCGACGAACCGGCATCCACTTCGTCGGAAAGCGCTCTAAGCGTCCGCCTGCGCCTCGATCCGCGCCATGTCGTCGTCGGAAAGGCCGAAATGGTGGCCGATCTCGTGGATGAGGACGTGGGTGACGAGGTGTCCGAGCGTCTCGTCGTGCTCGGCCCAATAGTCGAGCAGGGGCCGGCGGTAGAGCCAGACGGAGTTGGGCATCTGGCCCGTGGCGGTCTCGCCGGATTGCGCGAGGCCGACGCCGCGAAACAGGCCGAGCAGGTCGAACTCGCTCTCACAGTTCATCTCGTCGAGCGTCTCGTCATCGGGAAAGTCATCGACCTGGATGCGCACGCCCGCACAGAGCCGGCGGAAGGCATGCGGCAGCCCCGCGAAGGCCTCCTCGGCGATGGCCTCGATCTCGGCGAGGCTCGGCGCGCGTTGCTGGGAGCGGTCGTTCATCCGGCGTTCGTCCCGGTCTGCGGAAGGACACAGGTCTGGAGGAAGCCCGCGAGATCGCTCGTGATGTGATCAATGTGCGGCTCCTGCACCGCCTCCTGCTCGAAGCTCTCGCGGAACGGGTCGAGGATCGGCGGCACCACGAGCACCGTGGCCATGCCGAGGTCGTGCGGCACGACCAGGTTGCGGGCAATGTCCTCGAACAGCGCCGAGCGCTGCGGGTCGACGCCGTGCCGGTCGAGAAAGCGCTCGTAGGTCACGCGCTCGGGCTTCGGCACGAAGTCGGCGGCGGCGATGTCGAACACGTCTTCGAAATGGTTGAGGATACCGAGCTTGTCCGCCACCCGCTCGGCATGGCGGCGCGAGCCGTTGGTAAGGATCAGCTTGCGCCCCGGAAGCCGCTCGATGGCCGCGCCGAGCGCCTCGTCCAGCTTGATCGTCGAATGGTCGATGTCGTGCGCGAAGTCGAGAAAACTGTGCGGATCGACGCGATCCTCGGTCATCAGCGCTTTCAGCGTCGTGCCGTAGCGGTGGTAGAAATACTTCTGCAGTGCCCGCGCCGAGATCCCATCCAGTCCGTAGAGCTGCATGACGTAGAGCGTGATGCGCTCGTCGACCTGCGGCCAGACCCGGGCGTCGCTCGGATAGAGCGTGTTGTCGAGATCGAACACCCAGGTGTCGACCCGGCCGAAGCCGCGGGCATCCGAGGTGGTGAAGGCGGTGGCGTCCCGAACGGACAAGGCGATGTCTTATGGTTTCCGGAACGGGAGAATGGCCGGGCACCCGCTTAGATAGGTGCCCGGACGTTCATGGCGACATGTGGCTTGTCAGCCTCTGCGGATCAGGGTGCCGGCGCCGTAATCGGTGAACAGCTCCAGCAGCGCCGCATGCGGCACCTTTCCGTCGAGGATGACCACGGCCTCGACGCCCTGCTCAAGCGCGTAGATGCAGGTCTCGACTTTCGGGATCATGCCGGCCGTGATGGTCCCGTCGGCGATGAGCCGGCGGCAATCCTCCACGGAGAGCTCCGGGATCAGCTTCTTGTCCTTGTCGAGCACGCCCGGAACGTCGGTGAGCAGCAGCAGGCGCTTGGCCCGAAGCGCCCCGGCAATGGCACCGGCGAAGGTGTCTGCGTTGACGTTGTAGGTCTTGCCCTCGGGCCCGTAGGCGACCGGAGCGAGGACCGGGATCAGTTCCGCCTTGAGCACCGCATCGAGCACGCCACGCTCGACCTGATCCGGCTCGCCGACCAGACCGAGATCGATCTCGGTCTCGGTTTCCGTCTCGGGATCTTTCATGGTGCGGGTGGCCCGCTTGGCGCGAACCATGTTGCCGTCCTTGCCGCACAGGCCGATGGCGCGGCCGCCCTCGGCCGAGATCCAGCCGACGATCTGCTTGTTGATCGAGCCGGCCAGAACCATCTCGACCACCTCGACGGTGGCCTCGTCGGTGACGCGTAGGCCGCCCTTGAACTCCGATTCGATGCCGAGCCGGTTCAGCATCTTGCCGATCTGCGGACCGCCGCCATGCACGACGATCGGCTTCAGGCCGGATTGCTCGAGGAGCACGATGTCTTCGGCGAAGTCCTCGGCCGCGGCCGGATCGCCCATGGCGTGGCCGCCATACTTGATGACGACGATCTCCTGATCGTAGCGCTGCATGTGGGGCAGCGCCTGGGTCAGGACTTCGGCGCGCACATGCACGTTCGGCAGCGGATCGGTCATCGCGGTCCTGTGGCTCCGTCGCTGAGGGCTCTCGCGGGCGGGCTTCTAACGCAGGCGCGCGAGCATGCGAAGCGTCGTCTGCCGAGAAAACGGCGCGTGTCGCTGTGAGGCCTCGCTCCCATCATTGCGTTGACATCGCCGTGTGAGACGACAGGACTGTGTCGGCGCGGGTGAAGGACGACGCGATGAAGCGCTTCAACGGTCTCGATATTCCCGAAACCCTCGTCGATCTCTGCGATCCGCGGAAGATGGCGCTGCTCGTCTATGACATGCAGGCCGGCATCTGCAGTCAGGTCGCCTCCGGTCCGCGGATCACCGCGAGCTGCTCCGCCGTCGTCGCGGCGGCGCGCGCTGCTGGGATGAGGATCGTCTACACCCGGCACCTGTCGATGCCGAAGGCCTGGATGGGCGTGGTGCAGATGCGCATGGCCATGGCCTGGCAGCGAAAGGACGATCCCGAGGCCGTCTCGCCGTGGTTCCTGCGCGATGCGCCGCCCTTCCAGATCGTGCCTGAACTGGCGCCCCGGCCGGAAGACGCGGTGTTCGACAAGCTCGCCATGTCGGCCTTCGAGGGGACGCCGCTGAGCTTCGCCCTGCGCGATTGCGGGATTCAAGCGCTGGCGATCGTCGGCATCGCCACCGAGATCGGGATCGAGCCGACGGCGCGGCATGCGGCCGATCTGGGCATCATCCCGGTTCTGCTCACCGATGCCTGCGGCGCGGGTCACGAGGCGGCGGCGGAGCGCTCGATCGAGAGCCTGCGGTTTGCAGGCGATGCGATCATCAGCGACAGCGACATCTTCGCCGGATTACTCAACCAGCGGTCCAGCGCCGTCACTCACAGTTAACGGCCAATTAACCATGCCTGCGGATAGTGTTCCTGTCCCCAGGAACACGGCCATGCTCGATAACGATCTCTTCACTCCCCGGCCGACGCTGACCAATCCTGGCCTGCTCGCGCGCGCGCTTAATGCCCTCGGCCAGAATGCGCCCTCGCAGTTGGAGATCTGGGATCGCCTGACGCGCAACTTCGCCGTCGATCTGGATGCCGTCGCCTCCCTGATGCCGCGCAGCGAGCCAGAGCCGGCATGGCTGAAGGTCCGCGACTGATCCCTGTGGCATGCATCACTCACTGCATGCCCGACCGAAAGTAGCATTATAGATCTGGCACGCTCGCTGCTTTCATTGCCGATATGACAATAAGAGGGGGACGCCCAGGCAACGACCACGCGGTGGCTCACACGCCGGAGCAACTCCGCGGACCTTTTCGCCATACGAAAATGGGGTCCGTCATGCCTGAACTTCTCGCCGTCGCTCTCGTCTGCGCGACCACGCTCTCCTCGGTGGAGTGCTCCCGCGATACCGCCCTCGACGTCATCGTCGCGCCGGCCAACTCGGCCATGGAGTGCATGATGCACGCTCAGGCCTCGGCCGCCGCCGCCGGCCTTCCGGGCGGGGAGGGGCGCTACCTCAAGATCTCCTGCGAGCGCCGCACCAAGGTCGCCTCCGTCATGGAGCCGGTCGACCACTGACCGCGGCCGCTCAGCCGAGCGTCAGCGCGTCGCCCTCGCGGAGTGCTCCGCCCGCGATCACCTCGGCATACACGCCGCAATCGGCGTGGCCGAGGTGCTGGCTGAGCGCGCGTGGAATCTGCAGGTCGCGAAATCCGGTCTGCGGGTCGACGTTGGTCGCCGCGCAGCGCACGGTCCGCGAGGTCACCTTCAGGCGCGCGCCGCCCGGCGCCTCGACGATGCGTCCGACGAGATCGAGCTCGGCCCAGGGCTCGAGCCCTTCGACGAACACGTTTCCGCGAAAGCGCAGCGGGTCTACGGGCGCGCCGACGAAATCCTCGACCGCTCGGACGCTGGCGAGATTGATCAGCGAAACGAAACCGGTGCGCGAATCCGTGAAGCGGTAGCCCGGCGGCGATGCCAGCACCTTCGGCTCGCCCCGCAACTCGTGCGGCAGATACGTTTTCAAGAATCCGGCGAGCGCTTCGCGTCCCTCGCGGCTGGAGAGATCGTAGGAGGCATCCAGGCGATCCTCATACGCGACACTGAGACGTCCCGAAGCGTCGTCGTACCGGGTGCGCAGTCGGGCCAGGGCCTCGTTGCGCATCAGCACCAGGTACACGATCTTGGGCAGATGACGCGGGGCGACCTCGTTAAAGCCCGAGGGGCCGTTCTCGATCGCGTAGAGGCGATCGCCCGGAAAATAGCCGCTGGTCTCCAGGCTCCCTTCCGCAATCCGTTCCGGAGACAGGCCTTTGACGGGATAGCGGTAGAGCTGCGCGACGCGGATCGCGGGGTGTGAGGTCATCGGACTCGGCTAGCCTCGCCGCACGTCCCGCGCAAGTCGTTGCCGCCGCCGCGGTGCACCTCTTGTGTCGCGAAATTACAACACCAAATCAGCAGGGCTGGCGGCTTTTGAGCGCCGGTATCCCGGCGGGGGCAGACCTCGCGGGATTTCGCATCGGGCGGGCTGTGCCGATCGACCGGGCAGGGCGTTCGATCCGGGAAAGGGCAACGACGCATGAACTTCGAAAAATACACCGAACGCGCCCGCGGCTTCGTCCAGTCCGCGCAATCCCTCGCGACGCGCGAGGGCAATCCGCAATTCGCGCCCGGCCATCTGCTCAAGGTGCTTCTCGACGATCCCGAAGGCCTGTGTGCCGGCCTGATCGACCGCGCGGGCGGTCAGTCGCGGGTCGCGCTGGCGCAGGTCGAGCAATGGCTCGTCAAGCAGCCCAAGGTGTCCGGGAATTCCTCGCAGCCTCAGGCGACGCGCGATCTCGTGCGCCTGTTCGACACCGCCGAGACGGCGGCCGAGAAGGCGGGCGACAGCTATGTCACGGTCGAGCGGCTGCTGCTCGCCTTCGCCGTCGAGAAGGACACCGAGGCCGGCCGCATCTTGGCGGCGGCCGGGGTCACCGCGGCCTCACTGAACGCGGCGATAAACGCGCTACGCAAGGGCCGCACGGCCGACAACGCGTCGGCCGAGAACGCCTACGACGCGCTCAAGAAATACGCCCGCGATCTCACCGAGGCGGCCCGCGAGGGCAAGCTCGACCCGGTGATCGGCCGCGACGAGGAGATCCGCCGCACCATCCAGGTCTTGTCCCGGCGCACCAAGAACAATCCCGTCCTCATCGGCGAGCCGGGCGTCGGCAAGACCGCGATCATCGAGGGCCTGGCGCTGCGCATCGTCAACGGCGACGTGCCTGAGAGCCTGAAGGAGAAGAGCCTGCTTGCCCTCGACATGGGCGCGCTGATCGCAGGTGCGAAATATCGCGGCGAGTTCGAGGAGCGGCTGAAGGGTGTGCTCTCCGAGGTAACGGCGGCGGCCGGCGGCATCATCCTGTTCATCGACGAGATGCACACGCTGGTCGGCGCCGGAAAGGCCGACGGCGCCATGGACGCCTCAAACCTCCTGAAGCCCGCGCTTGCCCGCGGCGAGTTGCACTGCGTCGGCGCAACCACGCTCGACGAGTACCGCAAGCACGTCGAGAAGGATGCGGCGCTGGCCCGCCGTTTCCAGCCGGTCTTCGTGTCCGAGCCGACGGTCGAGGACACGATCTCGATCCTGCGCGGCATCAAGGAGAAGTACGAGCAGCATCACGGCGTGCGCATCCAGGATTCCGCCCTGGTCGCGGCGGCGACGCTGTCGAACCGGTACATCACCGACCGCTTCCTGCCCGACAAGGCCATCGACCTGATGGACGAGGCCGGTTCGCGGCTGCGCATGCAGGTGGATTCGAAGCCCGAGGAACTCGATAACGTCGATCGCGAGATCGTGCGGCTGAAGATCGAGGGCGAGGCGCTCAAGAAGGAGACCGATACGGCCTCGCGCGACCGCCTGCAGCGGCTCCAGAAGGAACTGGCCGAACTCGAAGAGCAGTCGGCCGCGATCACGGCGCGCTGGAAGGCCGAGAAGGACAAGCTCGGCGCGGCCGCCGAGCTGAAGAAAAAACTCGACGAAGCGCGAACCGAACTGGCGGGCGCTCAGCGCCTGGGCCAATACCAGCGCGCGGGCGAGCTCGCCTACGGCGTCATCCCCGACCTCGAAAAGCGGCTCGGCGAGCTGGAAGCGGCGGCCGAGAACGCGATCGCGCGAGACGGCATGGTCGAGGAAGCCGTCACGCCGTCGCACATCGCGGGAGTCGTCTCGCGCTGGACTGGCGTGCCCGTCGACAAGATGCTCGAAGGCGAGCGCGAGAAGCTCCTCGCCATGGAGGCGGCACTCGGAAAACGCGTCGTCGGCCAGCGTGAGGCGGTGGAGGCGGTCTCGACCGCCGTGCGCCGCGCCCGCGCCGGGCTGCAGGATCCGAACCGGCCGATCGGCTCGTTCATGTTCCTCGGCCCGACCGGCGTCGGCAAGACCGAGCTGACCAAGGCGCTCGCCGGCTTCCTGTTCGACGATGACACCGCGCTCGTGCGCATCGACATGTCGGAATACATGGAGAAGCACGCGGTCGCCCGGCTGATCGGCGCGCCTCCCGGCTATGTCGGCTACGAGGAGGGCGGGGCGCTGACCGAAGCCGTGCGGCGCCGGCCCTACCAGGTCGTGCTGTTCGACGAGGTCGAGAAGGCGCATCCGGACGTGTTCAACATCCTGCTCCAGGTGCTCGACGACGGGCGTCTGACGGACGGGCAGGGGCGCACGGTCGACTTCCGCAACACGCTGCTGATCATGACCTCGAATCTCGGCTCCGAGTATCTGGTCAACCAGCCGGCGGGACAGGACACCGATGCGGTCCGCGAGGAGGTGATGGGCGTGGTGCGCGGGCACTTCCGCCCGGAATTCCTGAACCGGATCGACGAGATCATCCTGTTTCATCGCCTTGCGCGGTCGGAGATGGGTGCGATCGTCGATATCCAGCTCAGCCGGCTTCAGAAGCTCCTCGACGAGCGCAAGATCACGCTCGACGTGGACGACGAAGCGCGCAACTGGCTCGCCGACAAGGGTTACGACCCGGCCTACGGGGCGCGGCCGCTGAAGCGGGTGATCCAGAAGAACGTCCAGGATCCAATGGCCGAGCAGCTGCTCGCCGGCCAGATCCACGACGGCGAGGAGGTGCCGGTCCGGCTCGGCTCGCTGGGTCTCATGATCGGCGACGTCACGGTGGGTGCCGACAAGCGCCCGGCGGGCGCGACGCTGAACTGATGCCGCGTTGAGGATGCGGTGGGGCGGCCGGCAGGGTCGGTCGCCCCTTCGCTCCGGCTGCCGTCCCTTGTGCATCGAGACGGCATCGGGCCTATAGCCCGGCGCAACAAGGACGACGATGACGCCGCTTCGCCCAGCATCGAGGGGCCGCTGGACCGAACCGGCCATCCGGCGCTGCCGAGAGACGAATGGAACCGCCGAGCTGATCGGCCCGCAGCCTGGCATCCGCAGCGTCGCGGACGCCGTCTACGTTCCGCTCGGCGGCCCGGGTCATTGGGGCATCTACGAAGGCGGCCGAGAGATCGGCGGGGCCAATGCCGCGGCTGCCGGCCAGAGCCTCGATGCCGTCGCCTTTGGCGCCGGGCTCCCCGCCACGGACGATCGGATCCACCTCTATCTGGGGCCGATGACCGCGCATTTCGGGCACTTCGTGACCGACGTGGTCGCGCGACTTTGGCCGCTCGTGGCGTGGCAGGGCCCTCCGACGAAGCTGCTCTACCACGGGCCTCCCGGGCTCGATCAGTGGCGCGCGCACGACTTCATCTCGGTGATGCTCGCCCGGTTCGGACTCGACGTCGACGATCTCGTCTGCCTCGACGAGCCTCACAGAATCCCGAACCTCGTGGTGCCCGAACCCTGCTTCAGTCACGGCCGGGCTCACCAGGAATACGCGACCCTGTGCCGGCACATCGGGCGACCGTTCTGGCGTGATGACGAGGTCGATACCGAAGACCGGCCGATCTTCCTGTCGAAGCTCAAGCTGTCGGCGGGCTCCATGCACAAGCCCAGCGATGAGGGCGCGCTCGTCGGCGAGCTCGAAAGCCGCGGCGTCGAGATCGTCTTTCCCGAGGATCTCAGCTTTGCCCAGCAGGTCGCGCTCCTGGCGCGCCGGAAGACGATCATGGGCATCGCCGGCTCGGCCTTGCACACCTCGCTCTACTCGGCGCCGGAACGGCGGATCATCGCCTTGAACTACTGGGAGAAGATCAACGCCAACTTCCCGGTAATCGACCGTCTCAACGGGAATACGGCCTTTTACTACGCTCCGCGGACGACGCATTACACGAAGGGCGGCGATTACCTGCTGCGCTGGACGATCGAGGATCCGGCGGCTGCCGCGGCTGAGATGTTGGACCGGGCGAACGACTTCGCCGGCATTGACGCGCGCGACGACGTGGAGGACGAGGCACGGGATCGCCGGGCGCGCTCGCTTGCCGGCCGAACCGACAGTGCCCGCCGGAAACTGGGCCGGTGGTTGAGGCCTGTCGCCTCTCTGCTTCGCCGCGATCCGTCGTGACGCCCGACGTCTTGCTCCGGCCGGCGATTGACCCGACAACCGCTCCATGAACGCCGATCCGCTCACCTACGCCGTCGGCGACATCCATGGCTGCGCCGACCTGCTCGACGCCCTTCTGGAGAAGATCGAAACGCATGCGGCCGGGCGGCCGCGCCGGCTCGTCTTCCTCGGCGACTACATCGATCGTGGCGCTGACAGTGCACGGGTCATCGAGACCCTGCGCAAGCTGCAATGGCGCGACGAGGATGGCGTGATCTGCCTCATGGGCAACCACGAGGCGATGCTGCTGAAGACCCTGCATGAGCGCGGCGCCCGCGATCTCTGGCTGCAGAACGGAGGCTGGGACACGCTGCGCTCGTTCGACGTCGAGGGGCCGGAGGGCCTGCCCGGCGACGTGCTCGACTGGATCGAGGCGCTCCCGACCCTGCACCAGGATGCCCGGCGCTGGTACGTCCATGCCGGCTTCAGGCCGGAGGCGGAGGTGCCCGATCCGGATGACGAGACGCGGCTGTGGATTCGCGAGCCATTCCTGTCCGAGGAACGCGATTACGGCCGCCACGTCGTCCACGGCCATACGCCGCTCTCGAAGGGCCGGCCGGACGTCCGCGCCTTCCGCACCAATCTCGATACCGGCGCCGTCTATGGCGGCGCGCTCACCGCGGGCGTGTTCGGCCCCGACGAGTCGAAGGCGGTGGACTTCCTGCAGGTCCGCGCCCCGTGACGCGCTTGGCCGCTTGAGCCGGGACGCGGTTTCGGCGCCTATGCCGGAAAGGAGAGGGCGCGAATGGCCGAACATCATCAGAAGGCACCCGGATCGGCAGCGTCGGGGGAGAGCGCGATGGCGCGTCTCGCCCTCCGCTTCACCGAATGGGCGGAGAAGTGGTTCCCCGACGCCTTCGTGTTCGTCGCGATCGCCGTGGTCATCGTCGCGGGCGCGGCGCTGCTGAACGGCGCGCCTGTACAGAGCGTGACGAAAAGCTTCGGCGACGGTTTCTGGAGCCTGATCCCCTTCACGATGCAGATGGTCTTCGTGACCATCGGCGGCTACGTCGTCGCGACCTCGCCCCCCGTCCAGGCCCTGATCGACCGGATCGCGCTGGTGCCGAAGACGGGCCGCGGCGCGATCGGCCTTATCGCCATCGCGACGATGCTGTCCTCGCTCCTCAGCTGGGGCCTGAGCCTGATTTTCGGCGGCCTGCTCGCCCGGGCGCTGGCACGGCGCGAAGACCTGCGAATGGATTACCGCGCGGCCGGCGCCGCCGCCTATCTCGGCCTCGGGGCGACCTGGGCGATGGGGCTGTCCTCCTCGGCCGCGCAGCTTCAGGCCAATCCGAAAAGCCTGCCGCCGAGCCTGCTGCCGATTACCGGCGTGATTCCGTTCAGCGAGACGATCTTCCTTTGGCAGTCGATGGTGATCGCCGCCATCTTGGTGATCATGTCGACGTTGATCGCGCTGGCGTCCGCTCCGGGCCGCGACAGCGCCGTCACCGCACAGGACCTCGGCATCGATCCGAAACGCGAGGAAGAAGAGATCAGCGGCCCCCGCCAGCCGGGCGAATGGCTGGAGCAAGCGCCGGTCCTCACCATCGTCATCGGCTTGCTGGCCGCCGGTTGGCTGATCCAGGAATTCGCGCGTCAGAGCTGGATCGTCGCGATCTCGAACCTCAACACCTACAATTTCCTGTTCCTGCTCCTCGGCTTCGTGCTGCATTGGCGCCCGAAGCGCTTCCTGATCTCGCTCGGCAAGGCCGTGCCGGCGACTGCCGGAATCCTGATCCAGTTCCCGTTCTACGCCGCCATCGCCGCGATTCTGACCGGCGCCAAGAATGCCGGGGGCCACAGCCTCGCCGACGTGATCGCGCACGCCTTCGTGGCCCTGAACACGCAAGGTAGCTTTCCGCTGGCGATGGGCGTGTATTCGGCCGTCCTCGGATTCTTCGTGCCGTCGGGCGGCGGCAAATGGCTGCTCGAGGCGCCCTATGTGATGCAGGCGGCCAACGAGCTGAAGGTGCATCTCGGTTGGGCGGTACAGGTCTACAACGCGGCCGAGGCGCTCCCGAACCTGATCAACCCGTTCTTCATGCTGCCGCTCCTCGGCATCCTCGGGCTGAAGGCGCGTGACATCGTCGGCTTCAGCTTCCTGCAACTGATCTTCCACCTGCCGGTGGTGTTGTTTCTACTGTGGGCTTTCGCCTTTACGCTGGACTACCATCCGCCGGTGTTGCCGGGCTGATGACCGAGAAGGATTTTCGCGTGCGCTTCGCCGTCACCCTTGCCATCGGATTGCTTATGACGGCGACCGCCTCTGCACAGGACCGAATGCCGGAAATCCCGGCCGCCCAGCAGACCGAGGCGCAGAAGAAGGCGTCGGAAGAGTTCCTGGCTGCCCGCAAGGTGCCGGTCTTCGGCCCCTTCGTGCCGCTGCTGCGCAGCCCTCAGCTAATGCTTAATGCGAGCAACATGGGGCTCTACCTGCGCTACAACAGCGTGATCCCGCTCAAGCTCAGCGAATTCACGATCCTGCTGACGGCGCGGGAATGGGACCAGCAACTCGAATGGCAGATCCACGAGCCGATCGCGCTGAAGGCCGGGCTCGATCCGGCCGTCGTCGAGGCTGTGAGAGAGGGCCGGAGGCCCGATACGATGGGCGAGGAGGAGACGCTGGTCTACGCCTTCTCGACCGAGCTTCATCGCAACAAGTCCGTCAGCGACACGACTTACGCCCGCGTCATAAAAACGTTCGGGGAGCAGGGCGCGATCGATCTGGCCGGGATCAACGGCTACTACACGCTGCTCGCGATGACCTTGAACATGGCCCGCACCGCCCTGCCCCCGGGCGTCGCGCCGCCACTCCCTGCGCTCGTGAAATGAGGCCCGAGCTGACTATGCTGGTGCACTCGCGCGCTTAACGACCGACGCATCCGATGCGCCGCAGACCGGGAAGTTCTCGGTAGGTCCGTGCACCGCTGAGGCGGAGGCCGCGAGGTCGTGGTAGCAGATGCAGCCCTCGGCGAAGTAGTGATGCACGAGCGCCTTGCGCGAATGCTGGATCGCGTTGCGGGGGGATCCGCCGTGCACCAGATTGGCGTGCCAGAACAGGACGTCACCCTTGCGAGCGATGAAGTGCTGCTTCTGCGCATCGTGCTCCTCTACCGCACGACGCATCGCAGGCTCGTAGCGCTCGGCGTAGGCGGCGTAGCCTTTCTCCTGAAAATCGGAGGGTGAGATGCCGACGTCGTGGCTGAACACGTAGGGCCAGCGATGCGAGCCGGGATAGTAGACCAACGGCCCTGAATCGACGTGGATGTCCTCCATTGCGACCCAGCACGCGGCGAGATAGCCGAGCGGATAGGTCGTCATATGGATGGAGTCCGAGTGTTCGGACTGCTGGCTGCCCTTGTGGGATGCAATAGTCTGGAACGGGATGGCCTTGCGTCCGAGAACGAGGCTGCAAAAGTCGAGCAACGCGGGATTCTTTAGCAGATCATCGATAAGTCCCACGGTCTGGTGCGGGTTGAGCGAGCGGCCGGGATGTAGATCGTCATCGGCGGCTTTTTCCTGAGAGAGGATCAGATCGCCGCGCGTGATGGCATCCTCATAGGCAGCCCAGGTCGCGTCGATCGTTGCCGGATCGATCGCGCCGCGGGCGACGTAGTAGCCGTGCTCGTGCCAAAACCGGCAGATCTCAGCCTGCTTCGCGGTGATTTTGCGCCGCGCTAGGCGCCGTTCGACCTGTACGAGTGCATCCGGCTGGTCGAGCCAGGGCTGAGACTTCGAATCCGGGAAGTTCTCGGCCCGGAAAACTTCGACGCAACCAATATCGATGGGGATGTCGGCCTTCGGCGCATAGTGGTAGCGGATTGCCCGCTTGCGCGCCTTCAGGTCTAGGCCGAGCGTCAGCGTACGACCGGCCGCCTTCAGAACACGCGCTAGGCCCGCTGCCTGGGAGACGACACGCGACATCATGAACTCCGTTCCCGCCCCGTGTGGAAGTGCGGGAGTTGCGAGCTAGAAGACCAGAATTCGGATGAAAGTTGGGCTCGCCCGTTACTTTCGTGACGGAACCAGGGCCGCCGCCGCGACGAGAAGCCACCCTGCCATCAGCACGAGCCCGCCGGCTGGCGCGGCCATCGGGAACAGCGGAACGCCTGAGAGCGCACGCATCGCGAGATCGCCGGAGAACAGGGCGAGACCCGCGAGGATGGCGGCGCCCGCGAACCGGGTAAGTCGGCCGTGCATGGCTTCAGTGCCGGCCAGCGCGACCAGGCCGACGACGAGCGGTGCATGGAACAGCAGGAACTGCGCCGCGGTCTTCAAAGTCTCGCCGCCATCCCCGTGCGCGGCCGCGGCGCTCGCGGCCACTCCGAGCAGGCCGGACACGGCCGCCAGGGCCAGCAGGATACGATCGATCGCGGTCATGGGCATCTCCTCACGGGGACATGCCCTGCCGGGGCGATTGCGGCTACGCCGCCCGCACGCCGGAGAGGAAATGCCGCACCTCGTCCGACAGGGCCTCGGATTGGCGGGACAGCTCGTTGGCTGCACCCAGGACTTGCCCAGCCGAGGCGCCGGTTGCCTCCACCGCATGGGCGACGCCGGCGATGTTGTCGGTCACCTCGCTCGTGCCGACAGCAGCCTGCGAGACGTTGCGCACGATCTCCTGCGTTGCCGCGCCCTGTTCCTCGACGGCGGCCGAGATCGAGGTCGCGACACCGCTGATCTCCTGGATACGTGCGGCGATCCCGTCGATCGCGCCGACGGCCTGACCGGCCGCCGCCTGAATCTGACCGATCTGGCCGGAGATCTCCTCGGTGGCCTTGGCGGTCTGGTTGGCCAGGGCCTTCACCTCGGCGGCGACCACCGCGAAGCCACGCCCGGCTTCGCCCGCGCGCGCCGCCTCGATCGTCGCGTTGAGGGCGAGCAGGTTGGTCTGCCCTGCGATGGTGGTGATCATCGCCACCACGTCGCCGATCTTGGCGGCAGCGCTGCTGAGGTTCTGCACGAGGGCGCCGGTCTGCGCCGCCTCGCTCACCGCCATCTGCGCCAGGGATGCCGAGCTTTCGACTTGGCGGCCGATTTCCTGGACCGAGGATCCGAGTTGCTCGGCGGCAGCGGCAACGGTGTTCACGTTGACCGAGGCTTCTTCCGCGGCGCTGGCCACGTTGACGGATTGGCTCGCCGTCGCCGTGGCGGTGGAGGCCATGCTCCGGGCCGTCGACTGGAGCTGGGCGGCAGCGGCGGTGACGGCGCCGATGATTCCGCTCACGCTCCCTTCGAAGGTGTCCGCCATCTGCCGCATCGCGTGCTTGCGCTGGGTTTCCGCGCCGGCACGGGCGAGTGAGGCCTCTTCCTCGAGAGCGTGGCTGCGGACCAAATTGTCCTTGAAGACTTGCACCGACGCAGCCATCGCGCCGATCTCGTCGCGACGGCCTGCGCCGGGGATCGCGGTGTCGAGATCGCCGCCACTCAGTCGCGACATGGCGTGGTTCATCGCGCCGAGCGGGCCAACGACACGATACTGAGTGATGGCGAAGCCGCCGAGTGAGAAGATCAGCGCCATGGCGATCATGCCGATTGCCTTGATCATGTCCGCCTTCGCCCGGCCGGCGGCCTCCTCCGTCACGGCGATGGCTTGATCCATCGCGGCCATGGCGACCGTCACGACGCTGCGTTGGCGGACGTTGCTGTCGGCCTGGTAGTCCGCGACCGAGATGCTGAACTTACCGTGCAGCAGGTCATCGCGAACGGCGTTGCGTGCAGCGATTCCCTCCTGCGAAAACAGCGCCGCCTGGGCCGCCGCCTGAGCTTTGGTGACGACATCGGGCACTTTGGCCCGGCGCGTTTCCGAGATCACGGTCGACCAATGCGCTTCGGCCTTGCCGACACCGGCGGCGATCGTCTCGAGGTCGGCGGAGGTCAGGCCCTTACGCTGGACGACAGCCTGGGTCAGGGTCGTGTAAGCCTCGCCGATGGTTGCGCGGGTACGCCACGCCGCATTCTTGATGTTGACCAGCACGCGGCTGTCCGGTGCAGTGATCTTGATACGGTCGCTGAGGCCACCGGATAAATCGTCGAAAGCGGTCAGCAGGCGGTCCGACTGCGTCGAGAAGCGGTTGACCAGCGTCGCGTCACGGGCGTCGAGCGGCTTCTGCATGGCTTCGTCGACGTTGGTTCTCAGCGCCACCAATTGTCGATGGTCGGCGAAGACCTGCTCTGCGAGCGGCAGGATCAGTGGATCGGTGATCGAAGCGGCTTGTTTCGCAAGCTTCGCGACGGCGTCGTCGAGTTCCAAACGCGTGGCGGAGATCTTGGTGCGAATGTTCTCCATGACGGGACTGACGAGCAGCGCGCCACGCGTATAGCTCTTCTCGAACCGAGTAGCCTGGAGCGCTTCGAGCACGGACTTGTCCGCGAGCGCTTCTTGTTCAGCCACTGCCGAGCTGCTGACGGCATTCCAGGCCTTGACGAGATCGCCCACTGCGATTGTCACCAAGCTCAGCCCAAGAAGTCCAACAACAGCAAAAAGACATGTTCTGAGCGAGAGAGACATTGCCCGCATCGTTTCTATCCCATAGTGCCGGCAACAAACTCCTAGTCGCCGGCTAATCTATCTTAATTTTTACTTGGGACAGGTAAAAAAACTATGATGCGTCAGCCAAGCTGCGCGTCTGCCGTGATCAAAAGTTAAATGGGCGAAGCGGCAAGATTTTGCTGCGAATCTTCCTAGGATGCTGTTTTTTCGCAATCTTTGCGAGCGAGGGCCTCGCTAACCGAGAGCGCTCAGGCCCCGCGCTCGGCCAGCAGGCGCGCAACGCCAGCGCGTAACTCGACCACGCCACGATCGTCTCGGCTCGACGTGAGGAGCACTTCCGGGAAGGCGGCTGGCCGCTTGGCGATGGCCGCCTGGATCCCCGCGATCCGCGCTTCGATCTCGTTCTTCTTGAGCGCGTCGCCCTTGGTGAGTACGATCTGGTAGGACACCGCCGCCTTGTCGAGCCCGTCGAGCACGTCGGTGTCGATCGACTTCAGCCCGTGGCGCGAGTCGATCAGCATGAACACGCGGGCGAGGTTGGCGCGACCCTTCAGGTACGCGTGGATCAGTTGGGTCCAGGCCTCGACCTTGGCCTTCTCGACGGCGGCGTAGCCATAGCCCGGCATGTCCACCAGGGTCAGCCGCTCGGCGATCTTGAAGAAGTTGAGCTGCTGGGTGCGGCCGGGCGTGTGCGAGGTCCGCGCCAGCGTGTTGCGCCCCGTCAGGGCGTTGATCAGGCTCGACTTGCCGACGTTCGAGCGCCCGGCGAAGGCGATCTCGACGCCGTCCATCGGCGGCAGCACGCCGAGCGAAGGCGCGGCGGCGAAGAAGTCGGCGCTTCCGGCGAATAGCAAGCGGCCGGCCTCCTCGAGGCCGGCCTTCTCTGTCTCGATATCGTTCACGTCAGCTCTGACTCGTCAGCTCTTGGCTGCTGCGCCCTTCTCGGGCGATTTCTTGGTGAAGGTGCCCCTGAGGTTGTCCCACAACTCCACCTTCACGCCGTTGCGGCGCATGATGACGTATTGCTGGAGCACCGAGAGGGTGTTGTTCCAGGCCCAGTAGATCACCAGGCCGGCCGGGAACGAGCCGAGCATGAAGGTGAAGATGATCGGCATGAAGGTGAAGACCTGCGCCTGGACCGGGTCCGGCGGCGCGGGGTTCATCTTCATCTGCACGAACATCGTCACGCCCATGATCAGCGGCCAAACGCCGAGATGGACGAAGTCGGGCGCCGCGAAGGGCAGCAGGCCAAACAGGTTCAGGAGGCTCGTCGGATCGGGCGCGGCGAGATCCTGGATCCAGCCGAAGAACGGCGCGTGCCGCATCTCGATGGTGATGAACAGAACTTTGTAGAGCGAGAAGAAGACCGGGATCTGGATCAGAACCGGCCAGCAGCCGGCGACCGGATTGATCTTCTCCTTCTTGTAAAGCTCCATCATCGCCTGTTGCTGTTTCATCTTGTCGTCTTTGTACCGCTCCCGGATGGAGGTCATCTCGGGCTGCACGGCCTTCATCTTGGCCATGGAGACGTAGGAGCGGTTCGCGATCGGCAGGAAGAACAGCTTCAGGATTGCGGTCACGAGCAGAATCGCGACGCCGAAATTCCCGAGCCAGTGGAAGAAGAAGTCCAGCGCCTTGAACATCGGCTTGGTGAGGAACCAGAACCAGCCCCAATCGATCATCAGATCGAACTGCTTGATGTTGAGGTCCTTCTGGTAGCCGTTGATCTGGTTGACCTCCTTGGCGCCCGCGAACAGGCGCTGCGTCGCCGTGGAGGACGCGCCCGGCGCGATTGAGACGGCCTCGCCCCGCACGCTGGTCTGGTAGACCTTGGTGGCGCCCTCGGAGCGCTCCGTGTAGGCGCCGTTGAAGGGCTTGTCCTGGTCGGGGATAACGGCCGCCGCCCAGTACTTGTCGGTGATGCCGACGAAGCCGCCGGTCACGTTGTCCCAGGCCTTGCCGCGGGTATTCGCATTACCGCCGAAGACCGGCTCCTTACCGATCTTGTCGTAGGTGTATTCCTGAAGGCCATCGGCGCCCAGCGCTCCGATCAGGCCCTCGTGCAGCACGTAATAGCCCTGGGTCTGCGGCTTACCCCAGCGCGAAACCAGGCTGTAGGGATAGAGCGTCACGGGCTTCGAGCCTGTGTTGTCGACCTCGTCGCGCACCGTGAACATGAACTTGTCATCCACGGCGAGGATGCGCTTGAAGGTCAGGCCCTCGCCGTTCTCCCAAGTCAGCGTCACCGGCTTGCCGGGTGAGAGCACCTCGGCATCTGCCTTCCAGACCGTGTCAGCGTTCGGCAGCTTGCCGGCATCGGAACCGACCCAGCCGAATTCGGCATAGTACGGATTGGCGCTGCCGGTGGGCGAGAGCAGCACGATGCGCGGGCTCTCGTCGCTGACGGTCTCATGGTAGTTCTTCAGGAGCACGTCGTCGATGCGGCCGCCTTTGAGGGCGACCGAGCCGAACAGGGCGGGGGTGTCGATGCGCAGACGCGCCGAGCGGGCGACGGCCTCCTCGCGCGAGACCGGGGCCTGGTTGGCGCCGGGAACGGTGCCGGGAGCCGGCGCGGCGGGGCCGCCTTCCTTCGGGCTCGGCGAGAGGACGGGGTCGCCGCCCGGAGACTGTCCGGGCACCTGATTCTGAGCGGCCGCCTGCTTCTGCCGCTCGTGCATCGGCGCG
The DNA here is from genome assembly GCF_014196345.1 of Methylobacterium brachythecii. GTDB lineage: Bacteria > Pseudomonadota > Alphaproteobacteria > Rhizobiales > Beijerinckiaceae > Methylobacterium > Methylobacterium brachythecii. Next base: position 102,558 of record NZ_JACIDN010000003.1, read on the forward strand.
GCGACGAAGTAATTCCAGCCGAGCAGCACCGCCAGAGACAAGGCGATCGCGACGAACATGTTCGTCTTGTCGTTACCCATCGGTCGATCCGTGCGCCGTCTGTGTTCTAGAGGTTTCGTCGGGCTGCGCCTGGCCGGCATCCGGCTGGCGGGGGACATGTGCCCCCGATTGCCGTCGAGCGCCAGGGGCCGCGACGCCGGAGGCGTCACTCCGTGCGCGGGGCGTGTCCTTCGCGCCGCGCGGTTTGGTCACGACCTTGAGCGCCCGGCGCAGGTCGTCGACCAATGCGTCGAAGGGGGCCGCAAGGGCAGGGCGTCGAGCGACGAGCACGACGTCCGCCGGGCTACCTGGGGCGTCATCGCCGAGCGCGACGATCGCACCGCGCAGGCGGCGTCGGATGCGGTTGCGCTCGGTGGCGTGGCCAACACGCTTGGTGATGGTGAAGCCGAGATGAATCCCCTCGGCGCGGGCGCCGTCGCGCATCTCGTCAGGCTCGCGGACCCGCCCCTGCGCGGTCATGCGCTCGGTGTGGAAGCGTCGGCCGGACGCAGCGGCGAGGAAGTCCGGGCGCCGCCTCAGGCGTTTGATGCTTGGCACGGCCGCCGGTCTCCGGCGTCCGGCCCGTTTGGACCGGTACGCGCGATAAGCCGCCTCAGGCGGAGAGCTTCTTGCGGCCGTGGGCGCGACGGGCGGCGATGACCTTACGGCCGCCGGCGGTCGCCATGCGCGCACGGAAGCCGTGACGGCGCTTCCGGACGAGCTTGCTCGGCTGATAGGTTCTCTTCATGACGTGAACTCCGGGCGACGGGATGACGGTCCAAGCGGCGCCTCGGCGCGCTGAGGACAGGTCCGTCCGTTAACGATGTGTCGGCAAGCGCAAAGAGCGCCACGAGGGCGCCGCATCACTTGGCGCGGGCTTATGGCGGATGACCCCCACCAAGTCAATTCTACGGATCGATTTCTAACCTTCGCTCCGCTTCCTGATCGGCCTCGCAGGATTGCCGGCAACGGTCGCACCCGGGAGTACGTCCCGCGTGACCACGGAGCCGGCGCCGATCACCGCATCATCACCCACGGTGACGCCCGGTACGATGATGGCCCCGCCGCCGATCCAGACATTGCGACCGATCACGACCGGGCGCCCGAATTCGAGCCCTTCCCGGCGCGGCTCCGGATCGCGCGGATGGTCGGCCGCGTAGATCTGCACGGCAGGGCCGATCTGCGTGCCATCACCGATCGTGACTGAGCAGACGTCGAGAATCACGCAGTTGAAATTCATGAAGGCGCCGTCGCCGATGCTGATGTTGAAGCCGTAGTCGCAGAAGAAGGGCGGCCGGATCACCGCATGGGCGCCGACATGCGCGAAGTGCTCCAGCAGCAGCGCGCGTCGCTCGGCCGGCGGAGCTGCCGAGGCCGCGTTGTAGCGCACCATCCACGCCTTGTTGGCCGCGATGTCGGCCTGGATCTCGGGGTCGCCCGGCCGGTAGAGTTCGCCGGCCAGCATCTTCTGCTTCTCGCTCTTGTCCACGCCGTCTCCCGTGCCGCTGGTTGGGACCGGGCGGTCCCCGCCCTGATAGTGCGGCGGTCTCGCGGGATGGCAAGGGCCGGAACCGGCGCCGGCCGTATGGCAACGATCCGTTAACCTTTCCAATCTATGATCATCTCATGTCCAGCCTGCTGGACGTCGAGTGGTTTCGTCCACTCTGTTTGATGCCTCCCTGTTCGACTTCATAACAGCCGTCCTCCGGGGCGGCTTTTTTCTTGCGCTTGCCGATCCGTGCGATCTCACACGGCGTTTGCAGGCCAGTGGCACAAGCGCCCCGGATTAACGTTAAGCCTCGGTAAACGGTGCGGCCGCCGCGCAATGCGCTAGGTTCGTGTCGTCAGCCCGCGGATTCGCTCGTTCGAGCGACCGCCGCGCGGGTGAGCCGCAGGAGGCACGATTGACCGGCTTGGATGTCATGTTCCGTGACGAGAACGACTGGGTGAGCTTCGGGGAGACCTACGTCGCCTCCGAGAGCTTCAAATCCCTGTTTCGCGACGGCATGGCTCTCGTCGAGGAGACCGCCGCATATCTCGACGGAAACGGCCGCGACGAATCGCGCGGTGCCTCGCGAGAGGCGACGCTGGCTTACGCCGGAGAGAGCATGCGCCTCACCACGCGGCTGATGCAGATTGCCTCTTGGCTCCTGGTGCAGCGAGCAGTGGCCGAGGGCGAGATCACTCATGGTCAGGCGCAGGAAGAGAAACGCCGGGTGAAACTCACGGCATCCGAGACTCGGATGGTGGACGAGGGTGACGGCTTCGCGCTGCTGCCCCAGCAGCTTCAGGATCTCGTCGAGCGTTCTCGCCGGCTGCACGCGAGAATTCTCCATCTCGACGGGCTCATCGCCGAAGATCGGCCGACGCCCCGTCCGATCGAGAGCCCAGTGGCCGCTCAGCAGGGCTTGCTGCGCTCGGCCTTCGGCGGTCTCTGACGAACCTTCACGTCAACGCTAGCGGCAGATCAGTCATCAGGAGCCAACGCCCTCGCGTGGCTCCTGATGACTGATCTGCGTTCGTGAAACGAGAGCGGAAGCGCCGAAATCTCGAACCTTTTTCCGATCAGCCCTGCTTGCCGAGGCCGAGCCCGCGGAGAATATCCCCGATCGGATCGATCCTGGAACCGCTGTTCTGCGTCGTCCCGTTGGCGACTTGCGTCTCCGGAGCACCGGAGCCCTGCGGCGCAGCCTGCCGTGACGCGGCTTGGCGTTGACGCGTCGCGGCGCGGGCAATCTTGCGGCGGCGCGCCTGCTCGGCCTTCGCCTGTGGAGTGACATGCGCCTGTGGAGTGACTTGGCGAACCTGCGCCGGAATGACGGCTAAGGGCTCCGCAGCGGTAGCTGCACTCGCCAAGACGGCCGGCTGCTCGACCGGCGCCGCAGCCTTGACCGGAGGATCGGCCCAGGCGACGGCGACCGGAGTCGTTGCTGCCTCGGCCGCGGAGACCGGCTGCATTGCATGGGGGCGGCGCGGCTTGAGCGCGTCAGGGTCGCTCGAATAGGGAAACGGCGAAGCCGCCACCAATCCGGCAAGCATGATCGCGGAGATCGCGAGCGTTGACTTCAAATGGATCATGACCGGAAAACTCACGGTCAAGCTCATGGTTCCGCTTAAGCCTGTGCGAAACCATGCATCAGGTCGCGTTCACCGTATTCGATACTGACCTCGCTGCGGGGCGGGCCTCCAGCAGCGTCTACGAATAAGCCGCGCAGATCCCCAGAAAGTCCTCCGCGACGAGGCTGGCGCCGCCGACGAGGGCGCCGTCGACGTTCTCCACGGCCATCAGCTCGCGAGCGTTCTTCGCCTTCACCGAGCCGCCGTAAAGGATGCGAACCTTCTCCGCTTCTTCGGGGCCGACCATGGTGCCGAGCATATCGCGCAGGGACGCATGCACCTCGGCGATGTCGGCGGTCGATGGCGTCTTGCCGGTGCCAATCGCCCAGACCGGCTCGTAGGCGATCACGGTGTCGGCGGCGGTGGCACCTTTGGGCACGCCGAGACCGAGCTGCGCGCGGACGATGTCGAGGGTTCGGCCCTCCTCGCGCTCGTCCTCGGTCTCTCCGACGCAGATGATGCCGCACAGGCCGGCGCGGCGGGCGCCGAGCGCCTTGGCGTGGACGCCGTTATCGGTCTCGTGGTGATAGGCGCGCCGCTCGGAATGACCGAGGATCACGTAGCGGGCTCCGAGATCGGCGAGCATCTCTGCCGAGATCGAGCCAGTGAAGGCGCCGCTGGCCCGCGCGTGCAGGTTCTGGCCGCCGATGGCGATGGGCGAACCGGCCACCGCGGCGACGCAGGAGGCGATCAGCGTCGCGGGAGGGCAGATAAGGACGTCGATCGTCTTGGCGAGCACGGGGCTGAGCCCGTTGCGAACCGCCTCGACCGTCGCGATCGAAGAGCGCAGCCCGTTCATCTTCCAGTTGCCTGCAACCAGCGGACGCCGTGCTGTGCTCGCCATCGTAGTCCCGTCTCCCTATACCGTTCTTTCGTGATCCCGGCGGCCTATCAGAGCAAGCTTGGGCGCGCAAACGGACTGAGGACCGTTTCCCCTTAGTAGCGGCAGTCGGTCGTCGCCCTTTGCGCGGCGGCGCGTTTGGTCTATCGCGAGCCCCTCATTCCAAAGCCCTCTTCCTCGCGAGAAAAGGGCGAACAGGCGTCATCCGGGCGGCATCATGCTCCAGAACATCCGCAACGCGAGCCAGCACTGGCTCGGCAAGATCGTGATGTCGGTGATCTTCTTCTTCCTGATCGCGGGTGTCGCGATCTTCGGCGTCGAAGAGTTTTTTCGCGGAGGGTCAAGCACGGCCGTCGCCACCGTCGGCAAGACACAGATCTCCGCGGAATCGGTGCGCTCCGCCTACCAGAACCAGCTCAACCGCTACCAGCAGCAGCTCAAGCGCGTGCTGACGCCGGAGCAGGCCCGGGCGATGGGCCTGGAGCGGCAGGTGCTGAGCCAGCTGATCACCGAGGCTGCCCTCGACCAGAAGACGTCCGATCTCGGCCTCGCCATCTCGGACGAGGCGGTCCTGCGTGCGATCCGCGAGGAGCAGGCCTTCAAAGGCACCGATGGTAAGTTCGACCGTACCCTGTTCCACCAGACCTTGAGCCGCGCCGGCATCAACGAAGCCATGTTCGTGCGTGAGCAGCGATCGGTCGCCGCGCGCCTCCAACTCGCCGATGCCGTCACGGCCGAGCTGCCGGTGCCGCAGGCCCTGCGCGAGGCGGTGCACCGCTACTCGACCGAGCGCCGCACCGCTTCCGTTCTGATGCTGACGCCGGCGGCCGCGGGCGACATCCCGGCACCCACCGACGAGGAACTCAAGGCCTATTACGACAACAACAAGGGCAGCTTCCGCGCGTCCGAGATGCGGTCGTTGAACCTGCTCGTCCTCGATCCGGAAGCGATGGCCAAGCCGGACACGATCACCGAGGACGACACACGCAAGATCTACGACGCCAACGCCGCCAAATACGGCAGCCAGGAGCGTCGTACCATTCAGCAGATCACCTTTCCGGATGAAGCGACCGCTGAAACCGCCCGCAAGCAGATCGAAAGCGGCGAGGTGCCGTTCGAGGTCACTGCGACAGCGCGCGGCGTGGACGCCAAGAACCTATCGCTGGGCAACCTCACCAAGGCCGAGCTGTTCGATCCGGCCGTGGGCGCCGCCGCGTTCGCGCTCGAGAAGGACAAGGTGAGCGCGCCGGTGAAGGGCCGCTTCGGCACCGTGTTGCTGCGCGTCACCGCCATCGAGCCCGCGACGCAGAAGCCGTTCGACGAGGTCAAGGACGAAATTCGCAAGACCATGGCGCTGCAGCGCGCCCGCGATGGGCTGGAGACCACTCACGACGCGATCGAGGATGCCCGAGCCAGCGGCAAGCCGCTCGCCGACATAGCGAAGGAGCGCGAACTCTCGCTCGTGACGATCCCCGCCGTCGATGCCCAGGGCAAGGACGCAGCCGGCAACAAGGTCGAAGGCATCCCGGATGCCGACACCACGCTCGCCGCCGCCTTCCGCTCCGAGATGGGCGGCGACAGCGAGGCCCTGCGCACGAAGTCCGGTGGCTACGTCTGGTACGATGTCGCCAAGATTGATGCGGCGCACGACAAGCCGCTCGACGAGGTCCGCGACGCGGCGACCAAGGGCTGGAAGGAATCCGAGACCTCCAAGCGCCTCACCGCGAAGGCCAAGGAATTGGTCGAGCGGCTCGACAAGGGCGAGACGGCGGAGGCCGTCGCCGGAACCGTCGGCGTCGAGGCGAAGACGGTTGCCAACCTGGCCCGCAACCAGGCCAAGGACGAGCTCGGCACCGAGGTGATCGATCGTGTCTTCGCGACGGCCGTCGACAAGGCCGGTTCGGCTCCGTCGGGCGAGAACCGCGTCGTCTACAAGGTTACGCGGGCCGAGATGCCGGCCTTCGTCGCTGGCACGCCGACCGACAAGAATGCCGAAAAGGGTTTCCGCACCGCGCTCTCCGACGACGTGCTCGGCGAGTTCATCGCCGACGTCCAGAAGAACGCCGGCGTCAGTGTCAACCAGACCGCGTTCAAGCGCGCCTTGGGCGGCGAGTATTGATGCAGGCCGAGACCGACCGTTTCGAGGGCTTCGCGCACGCCTACGATGCCGGCCGCGCCAGCCTCGTCAGCCTGACGCTGGTGGCCGACCTGGAGACCCCGGTTGCCGCCTTCCTCAAGCTGAAGGGACAGTATCCGGGACCGGGCTTCCTGCTCGAATCCGTCGAGGGCGGCGCCGTGCGCGGACGCTACTCGATGATCGGTCTCGATCCCGATCTGATCTGGCGCTGCACCGAGGGCGCCGCGATCGCTCGCGACGCGGCGCTGAGCGACTTCGTTCCCGACGATCGCCTCCCGCTCGACTCACTGCGCGCGCTCATCGCCGAGAGCGCCATCGGCGAGGAGGCCGGCGAGGCGCTGCCGCCGATGGCCGCGGGCCTGTTCGGTTATCTCGGCTACGACATGGTCCGCCGCATGGAGCGGCTGCCCCAGCCGAACCCCGACCCGCTCGGCGTGCCCGACGCGATGCTGATCCGGCCGCGCGTGATGGTGATCTTCGACGCGGTGGCCGACCAACTCACCGTGGTGACGCCGGTGCGCCGCGTCGAGGGCATCTCCGCCAAGGCGGCCTACGAGGCCGCGCTCGACCGCATCTACCGCGCCACCGCGGCGCTGGAGGCCCCGCTGCCGATCGAGGCGCGGGTCGACGCCGCCGGCCTCTCGCAACCGACGCCGGTCTCGAACACGCCGCCGGACGAGTACCTGCGGATGGTCGCGAAGGCCAAGGAATACATCGTCGCCGGCGACATCTTCCAGGTGGTGCTGTCGCAGCGCTTCGAAGCACCGTTCACGCTACCGGCCTTCGCGCTCTACCGGAGCCTGCGCCGGACAAACCCGGCGCCCTTCCTCTGCTACCTCGATTTTTCGGAGTTCCAGGTCGTCTGCTCCAGCCCCGAGATCCTGGTGCGGGTGCGCGACGACAAGGTCACGATCCGTCCGATCGCCGGCACGCGCCGCCGTGGCGCCACGCCCGCCGAGGACAAGGCGCTTGCCGACGAGCTGCTGGCCGATCCGAAGGAGCGTTCCGAGCACCTGATGCTGCTCGATCTCGGCCGCAACGACGTCGGCCGCGTCTCGAAGATCGGCACGGTCACCGTCACCGGCTCGTTCTTCCTCGAATTCTACAGCCAGGTCATGCACATCGTCTCGAACGTCGAGGGCGACCTCGACCCGAGGCACGACACGCTCGCGGCACTCGCGGCCGGTTTCCCGGCCGGTACGGTCTCCGGTGCACCTAAGGTGCGTGCCATGGAGATCATCGACGAGCTGGAACGCGAGAAGCGCGGCCCCTATGGCGGCTGCATCGGCTATTTCGGCGCGCGTGGCGAGATGGACACCTGCATCGTGTTGCGCACCGCCATCGTGAAGGACGGTCGCATGCACGTGCAGGCCGGCGCGGGCATCGTCTACGATTCCGATCCTGCCTCCGAGCAGCAGGAATGCGTGAACAAGGCGAAGGCGCTGTTTCGCGCGGCCGAGGATGCGGTGTCGTTCGCGAGCCGGGCTCGGCGGGGTCAGTAGGCTCTCCGATCGGGTGTAGACTGCGGCGAGTCGCTCCACGACCGCATCGGAGGCCCGTATGTCCACCACCGAAGGCAGCTTCGTCTGGTACGAGCTGATGACCACCGATCCGAAGGCTGCGGAGACCTTTTACGGAAAGGTCGTCGGCTGGAACCTCGTCGATTCCGGCTATTCCGAGATGCGTTACACCCTCGCCCTTGTCGGCGAGCATCGGGTCGCGGGCATCATGGAGATCCCCGACGAGGTTCGGCAGCATGGCGGCAGGCCGGGCTGGATCGGCTATGTCGCGGTCGCCGATGTCGATGCAAAGGCCGAAGCCGTGATGCGGGCCGGCGGCACCATCCACAGGCCGCCTGCGGACATCCCCGCCATCGGCCGGTTCGCGGTGGTGGCCGATCCTCAGGGTGCCAATTTCGTGCTGTTCCGCGGCGACGGCACGCCGCCGGCAGCACCGGTGCCGGGCACGCCCGGCCATTTCGGCTGGCATGAGCTCTACGCCCATGACTGGCCATCGTCGCTCGCCTTCTACGAAACACTGTTCGGTTGGCGGAAGGGCGAGGCCATCGATATCGGCCCGATGGGCACCTACCAACTCTTCCACGCGCAGAACGCCCCGCTCGACGGCATGGCCACCGGCGGCATGATGAACCTGCCCGGACCTCCGGCGCCGAGCTGGCTCTACTACGTCAACGTCGAGGAGATCGACGCGGCCACCGAGCGTCTCCGTCAGGCCGGTGGCGCCGTCATGAACGGACCAATGGAGGTGCCGGGAGGGATGTGGGTGGTCCAGGCGTCTGACCCGCAGGGTGCGCAGTTCGCGATCGTGGGCCGTCGCGACGGGACGTGACGTCGGGCTGCCGATTGACGTGGCCGGGTCGAGCAGCGAAACGCTGAGGTATGAGCTCAGGCCGATCGCCCGCGATGTCCAACGTCCTCGTCATCGACAACTACGATTCCTTCACCTGGAATCTCGTGCACCTGATCGGCCCGCTCTGCGGCGGCATCGACGTGGTGCGCAACGACGAGATCGGCATCGACGGCATTCGCGAGCGGGCGCCGGATGCGATCGTGCTGTCGCCGGGTCCCTGCACGCCGAACGAGGCCGGGATTTGCCTCGACGTGGTGCGCGAGCTCGGCGGCGAGATCCCGATCTTCGGCGTCTGCCTCGGGCTGCAATCGATCGGCCAGGCCTACGGCGGCGACGTGGTGCGCGCGCCGGCGCCGATGCACGGCAAGGTCTCGACCATCTCGCATCGCGCCGAGGGCATTTTTCGCGGTCTGAACGATGCCTTCCAGGCGACCCGCTACCACTCGCTGGTCGTCGAACGCGCGACGTTTCCGGGTGCCTTGAAGATCACGGCGGAGGCGGATGGGCTCGTGATGGGAATGCAGCACGCGACGCTTCCGGTGCACGGCGTGCAGTTCCACCCGGAGAGCATTCTCTCGCATCACGGCGCGCGGATCGTGAGCAACTTCCTCGACATCGCCGCCGCCTGGCGGGCCGAGCGTGACAAGGCGCGCGGTGGCGTGCATTGAAGCCAAGTCACCGTCATTGCTTCACTTCGCTCGCAATGACGGTGAGAGACGCCGCCGTTCGGACCACCTGAACCCTCATCCACGATGGACTCCTTCAAGCCCTACCTCGCGACGATCGCCGCCGGCAGCGCGCTGACGCGCGAGCAGGCCCGCGCCGCCTTCGACGACCTGCTGTCGGGAGAGGTGACGCCGGTCCAGGCTGGCGCATTTCTCTCGGCGCTGCGGGTCAAGGGCGAGGCCGTGGACGAGATCGTCGGCGCGGTCGAGGCCATGCGCGCACGCATGATCGCCATCACGGCCCCTGCGGATGCCATCGACATAGTCGGCACCGGTGGCGACCATTCGGGCAGCTACAACGTCTCGACCCTGGCCGCGATCGTCACCGCCGCCTGCGGCCTGCCGGTGGCCAAGCACGGCAACCGGGCTGCGACCTCACGCTCGGGTGCCGCGGACGTGCTCGCGGCGCTGGGCGTGAAGCTCGAACTGCCGCCGGCTGGCCTCACGCGCTGCCTCGACGAGGCGGGCCTATGCTTCCTGTTCGCGCAGACCCACCACGCCGCCATGCGCCACGTCGCGGCGGTGCGGAAGGAGCTGCCGTTCCGAACGATCTTCAACATGCTCGGGCCGCTTTCGAACCCGGCCGGCGTCACGGCGCAGGTGTTCGGCGTATCGATGCCGTCCTGGGCCGAGCCGTTGACGCAGGTGCTCGCCGAACTCGGCTCCCGGCGGGTCTGGACCGTGCACGGCTCGGACGGGCTCGACGAGATCACCGTCACCGGCCCGACCCATGTGGTCTCGCTGGAAAACGGCCGCATCTCGTCTTTCAGCATCGACCCGCGCGAATGCGGCCTCGTGCTCTCGACGCTCGAGGACCTGCGCGGCGGTGACCCCGATCACAACGCCCGGGCCCTGGTCCAGGTGCTGGAAGGCGCGCGCAACGCCTATCGCGACATCGCGGTGATCAACGCGGCCGCCGGATTGCTGGTCGCCGACCGCGCCGACACCCTGGCCGACGGCGTCGCGCGGGCCCAGAACGCCATCGACACGGGCGCGGCCCTGGCGACCCTGCAGCGCCTCGTCGCGGTGTCGAACGCGTGATAGACGGCTGGCCGCGCAAAGGCGGCTGGTGTTGAGGACAAGCCGATGGACGACATCGTGGCCGAGGTGACGACGGGGGCGTCCGGCGAGCGGGCCTCCGTGCTCGCCCGCATCGAGGCCTACAAGCGCCGCGAGATCGCCGAGGCGAAGCTCCGGATGCCGCTGGCCAAGCTCGAGAAGCAGGTCGCCAAGGCCGATCCGCCGCGCGGCTTCGCGGATGCGATCGCGGCTCACATCGCGGAAGGCCGTCCCGCCCTCATTGCCGAAATCAAGAAGGCCTCGCCCTCGAAGGGCCTGATCCGCGCTGATTTCGACCCGGCGACGCTGGCCAAGGCCTATGAGAAGGGCGGAGCGACTTGCCTCTCGGTGCTCACCGACACACCGTCCTTCCAGGGCGCGCCGGAATACCTGATGGAAGCCCGCGCGGCCTGCCGGCTGCCGGTGATCCGCAAGGATTTTCTGTTCGAGCCCTACCAGGTCTTCGAGGCGCGTGCCTGGGGTGCCGATTGCATCCTGGTCATCATGGCCTCGCTCGACGACGAGGCGGCGCGCGCGCTGACCGACACAGCGCATGATCTCGGCATGGACGTGCTCGTCGAGGTGCACGATGCCGAGGAACTGGAGCGCGCGCTTCCCCTCGGTAGCCGCCTCGTCGGCGTCAACAACCGCAACCTCAAGACCTTCGAGGTCTCCTTCGAAACGGCGATCCGCCTGAAACCCGGCATTCCCGAGGACCGCATCGCCGTCGCCGAGAGCGGCATCGGCAGTCATGCCGAGGTCGAGCGGCTGCGCGCGGCCGGCCTTCACGCGATCCTCGTCGGCGAGAGCCTGATGCGGCAGGCCGACGTCACCGCCGCGACGCGGGCACTCCTGTTCGGCGAGCACGCATGAGCGCGCTGACCCATCTCGACGCGGCCGGCGCCGCGAACATGGTCGACGTCTCCGACAAGGCCGTTACCTCGCGCACGGCCCGTGCCGAGGGTGTCGTGGTGATGCTGCCGGAGACCCTGCGGCTGATCCGAGAGGGAGACGCGAAGAAGGGTGACGTCATCGGCACGGCGCGGCTCGCCGGCATCATGGCGGCCAAGCGCACGCACGAACTGATCCCGCTCTGCCACCCGCTGCTGCTCACCAAGGTCAAGGTCGATTGCGAACCGGATGACGCTCTGCCCGGCCTGCGCGTCACGGCCGAGGTGCGCGTCACCGGCCAGACCGGCGTCGAGATGGAGGCGCTGACCGCCGTCTCCCTCGCCTGCCTGACGATCTACGACATGGTGAAGGCGGCCGATCGCGGCATGCGGATCGAGGGCATACGGTTGCTCGAGAAGGACGGCGGCAAGTCCGGCGCGTGGCGGAGCGAGACCCGATGAGCGGCATGATCGCGGTCGCCGAGGCGCTGGCGCGGATCCTGGCGAGCGTGCCAGGGCCGGTTGAGGCGGAGAGCGTGGCGCTCGCCGAGGCCCATGGCCGGACGCTCGCCGAGCCTGTCGTCGCCCGTCGCACGCAGCCTCCGTTTCCGGCTTCCGCCATGGACGGCTACGCCGTGCGCTCGGCGGACCTCGCCGGCATCCCGGCAACGCTCCGCCTGGTCGGTACCAGCGCTGCCGGACACGGCTTTGCCGGCGCGATCGAAGCCAGCGAAACGGTCCGCATCTTCACCGGAGCCCCCGTGCCACAGGGCGCGGACGCGATCCTGATCCAGGAAGACGCCGACGCCGACGGACAAACGATCACGGCGCGCGAGGGCGTCTCGCCGCAAAAGTTCATCCGTCCAGCCGGCCTCGATTTCCGCGAGGGCGACGTCCTGATGCAGCCGGGCGAAACGCTCGATGCGCGCCGCCTCGCGCTTGCGGCGTCGGCCGGTCACGCCAGGCTCGGCGTCCGCCGCCGTCCCCGGGTCGCGATCCTCGCCACGGGCGACGAGCTGGTGCAGCCGGGCGAAGCCGCCGCCTGGGACCAGATCGTCGCCTCGAACAGCCTTGCTGTCGCGGCCATCGCCCGCGAGGCTGGAGCCGACCCGATCGATCTCGGAATCGCCCCGGACGACCTCGGTGCGCTCACGCGGGCCATCAGCCGCGCACGAGACGCCAATGCCGACCTGCTCATCACCTTGGGCGGAGCCTCGGTCGGTGACCACGATCTCGTCCAGCAGGCGCTCTCGGAGGAGGGCATGGATCTCGGCTTCTGGCGGGTCGCCCTGCGTCCCGGCAAGCCGCTGATGCACGGCCGGCTCGGCTCGATGCTGGCGATCGGCCTGCCGGGCAACCCGGTCTCGTCGATCGTCTGCGGCCAGCTCTTCGTCGTGCCGGCGATCCGGGCGCTGCTCGGCGATCCCCATGCCGGCGCCGACCGCAGCGAGCCGGCCATCCTCGGCCGCGACATGCCTGAGAACGACAAGCGCCAGGACTACATGCGCGCCCGGCTCGACACCGCCCCCGATCGCCTCCCCACCGCGACGGCGGAGACGCGCCAAGATTCCTCGATGCTCGCCGTGCTGGGTCGTTCGGAAGCCCTGCTGATCCGTGAGACCCATGCTCCAGCGGCACGCGCCGGCGAGCCGTGCCGCATCATCCGGCTCGATCGCCGGATCGTCTGAGGAAGCGCCTCATCCGCGATCCGCGCCGCATGACAGGCCCGAAGGTCTTGCATCTGCCGGATTTTCTTCCGAAGAGGACGCTCTCCTGAAACGACAGGCGAGATGGGCGACGTGAGGGCGCCCGCGGGCGCATGAGGTAGGGTGACGTGTCGATGACCGAGGGGACGCCAAAGGAACTCGGCTCAGCCGACATCCAGAAGGTGATGGAGTATCTGCCGCACCGCTACCCATTCCTGATGATCGACCGCATCATCGAGATCGACGGCGACGACAGCTGTATCGGCATCAAGAACGTTACGGCCAATGAGCCGCAATTCACCGGCCACTTCCCCAAGCAGCCGATCTTCCCCGGCGTGCTGCTGATCGAGGCCATGGCCCAGACGGCTGGCGCGATCTGCTGCCGGCACATCGCGACGCCGGACGCCTCGTCGAGGCAGGTCTTCTTCATGACCATCGACAAGTGCAAATTCCGCAAGCCCGTGGTGCCCGGCGACCAGGTGCGCTTTCACATGAAGAAGACGAACCGCAAGCGGACGATGTGGTGGTTCCGCGGCGAGGCCCGCGTCGATGGCGTGCTCGTCGCCGAGGCCGAGATCGGCGCCATGCTGGTGGTGGAATGAGCGCGATCATCCATCCCAGTGCCGTCGTCGAGGACGGGGCGCAGATCGGCGACGGGGTCAAGATCGGCCCGTTCTGCCATGTCGGGCCGCAGGTGATCCTCGGCGAGGGCTGCGAGCTCGTGAGCCACGTCGTGGTCGCCGGCATGACCAACATCGGCCCGCGCACGCGGATCTATCCCTTCGCCTCGCTCGGCCATCCGCCGCAGGATCTCAAGTATCGCGGCGAGGCCTCGACGCTCTCCATCGGCTCGGATTGCATGATCCGCGAGGGTGTCACCATGAATCCGGGGACCGCGGGCGGCGGCCTCAAGACCACGGTCGGCAATGGCTGCGCCTTCCTCGCCAACAGCCATGTCGGGCACGATTGCGAGGTCGGCGACCACGTCGTGTTCTCCAACAACGTCATGCTCGCCGGCCATTGCACCGTGGGCAACTATGCGATCCTCGGCGGCGGCGCTGCTGTGATCCAGTTCGCCCGCGTCGGCGCCCACGGCTTCGTCGGCGGCCTCTCGGGGCTCGAGAACGATTGCATTCCCTACGGCATGGTGCTCGGCAACCGTGCCTATCTCTCGGGGCTGAACATCATCGGCCTGCAGCGCCGCGGTTTTTCGCGCGAGGACATCCATGCGCTGCGGCGCGCCTACCGGCTGCTCTTCGCCCCCGAAGGCACGCTGATGGAGCGGGTCGAGGACGTGGCGGCGGAATTCGATGCGCATAAGGGCGTCCAGGAGATCCTCGCCTTCATCCGCGAGGGTGGCAAACGCTCGGTCTGCACGCCGCGCGGCACCCCGGCGGCAGGCTGAGGCGTCGCCGATGAACGCGAGCGTCGAAGCGGGGACGCTCGCCTTGGTGGCCGGAGCCGGCCGCCTCCCGGAACTCGTCGCGGGATCGCTGGAGCGGGCCGGGCGCCCGTTTCGGGTGCTCGCGGTGCGCGGCTTCACCGAGCGGTCGATGCGCGCGCGGGCCTCGGCCACGGTCGACCTGCTCGACATCCCCGGGACGCTGCGCATCCTCAAGGAATGGGCGCCCTGCGGCGTGGTGCCGGCCGGCGGCGTCGCGCGTCCGAGCCCGGCCGCGCTGCTCAACGCGGCGCATGCCATGCGCAACCGCGACATCCTCCGGCACATGGCGGGCGGCGACGACCGGCTGCTCCGCGCCGTCATCGGCCTGCTGGAGGACGAGGGCCACCGCGTCGTCGGCGTGCACGAGGTCGCGCCCGATCTCCTCGGACGACCCGGCCAGATCGGCCGTCATGCGCCGAGCGCAGCGGCTCAGGTCTCGATCGGCACCGGGCAGCGCATGCTGAACGCGCTGGCGCCCTACGATGTCGGCCAAGCGGCCGTGGTCGCGGCGCAGCGCGTACTCGCGGTGGAAGGGCCGGAGGGCACCGATCGCATGCTCGCCCGCGCTCGTGCGATCGGCCGGAAGCCGTTCGGCTACGGGGCCGCTCCGGAGGGCACCGTTCTCGTGAAGCTGCCGAAGCGCGGCCAGGATCTGCGCATCGATCTGCCGGCCATCGGCCCGCGCACCATCCGCAACGCCGCGGCGGCGGGATGCGTCGGCGTCGCGCTCGGGGCCGGTCATACCCTGATCATCGACGAGGCGAAGACCGCCGCTGAGGCCGATCGCCTCGGGCTGTTTCTCATCGGCTTGGACGTGGCATCCTGATGCACCGGAAGCTCTGGCTCGTGGCGGGCGAGGATTCTGGCGACCAGCTCGGGGCCAAGCTGATGCGCGCGCTGCGCGATCTTTCGCCCGAGCCTCTCGACCTGCATGGGGTCGGCGGCGAGGCGATGATCGCCGAGGGGCTGACCTCGCTCTTCCCGATCGATGACGTCGCGGTGATGGGCTACCTGCCGGTGCTCTACCGGCTGCGCACGCTGATCCGGCGCATCCATCAGACTGTCGATGCCATCGTGGCGAGCCGGCCCGACGCGCTCGTCATCATCGACAGCCCCGGCTTCACCCATGCCGTCGCCTCGCGGGTGCGCAAGCGGCTGCCCGACCTGCCGATCGTGAACTACGTCTCGCCGAGCGTCTGGGCCTGGCGCCCGTGGCGCGCGAAAGGGATGCGGCCCTATATCGATCACATCCTGGCACTGCTGCCGTTCGAGCCCGACGCGCATCGGCGTCTCGGTGGGCCGCCTTGCAGCTATGTCGGTCACCCGTTGATCGAGCGGCTCGACGCCCTTCGCCCCGATGAATCCGAGCGCGCGGCCCGTGAATCGCAGCCCCCGCTGATCGTGGTGCTGCCGGGCTCGCGCCGCTCCGAGATCGAGCGGCTGATGCCGGTCTTCGGGCGAGCTCTCGCGCTGCTCGTGGAGAGAGTTGGGGCGATCGAGGTCGAGCTGCCCGCTGTGAGCCGGCACCGAGCCCTGATCGAGCGGTTGACTTTGGCGTGGGACGTCCCGGTCCGTCTCGTCCATGGCGAGGCAGCCAAGCACGGCACCTTCCGGAGGGCGCGGGCGGCGCTCGCGGCGTCGGGCACCGTGACGCTGGAGCTGGCCCTTTCGGGCATCCCGATGGTCGTAGGCTACAAGGTTTCGCGGATCGAGGAGGTGATAGCCCGGCGGTTGATCCAGGTGCCGACCATCGTGCTGCCGAACCTCATCCTGGCCGAGAACGCCATGCCCGAATACGTCCAGGCCGATTGCACGCCGAAGCAACTCGCCGACACGTTGGCGCCTCTCGTGACCGGCGGTCCGGAACGCATCAGGCAGCTCGACGCCCTGGCCCGGATCGATCAGCGCATGAGCCTGCCGGGCGGCGACGAGCCGAGCCGGGCGGCTGCGCGGATCGTGCTCGGAGCAAGCCGGGCCGTTTGATCCAGAGTCCAATTTTGTCCTCTTCCCGATCTGCTCGCGTCGACGGCCCTCGACGGAGCGGTCCAGGGTGCGCGCTTGCTTCCGGCTTCCGACGAGGCCTCTGCTTGCAGTCTCAGCTCTCCGTCTTCGATCGTCGCGCGTCGTCGCGGCACCGGTCCGAGCAGTAGCGAACCTCCTCCCAGACCCGTTCCCACTTCTTGCGCCAAGCAAACGGCCGCCCGCATTGCGCGCAAATCTTCTGCGGCAGATCGGCCTTCCGGCGCATCCGCGGCATGGCTCAGCGACCGATCTGTCCCGCTTCGGCCAGCGGAACCGGGCTCCATCGCGTAAGCTGCACATAGCCGCCACGCGCGGCGATGATCACTTGGCGCCGGTAGCGATGGACGACGGCACCGGGCACGTGGTCATGGGCTTCATGCCACCCGTCTGCCGCGACGACGAAGACACGGCCCTCGCCGAGCCGGGCGATGGTCTCGACCGCTCCAAAAGCCCGCACCTTCCGCAGAATGACGTCGACGTCTTGCCGAAAGTCGAGAGTTCGGTCCGCATCCGTCACGCGCGGCCAGTACGATCCGTCGCCCTGCGGCTCGGCACTGCGCCAGCGATGGGCGATCTCGCGACCGACCGGCCCGCTCGCGAGTCGGTGCGAGGCCATCCGGCACTTGCTGAGCAGGGTCTCATGGGTTTCCAGAGGATCGACCGTGAAGATGTCCTGCGCGAGGATGTCGCCGGTATCGAAACCGTCCTCGGCGAGCACGTGCGCTGTGACGCCCCATGTCTCGTAGGAATCGAGGATCGCCTTGAACAGCGGGTATGGCCCGCGCCCGGTCGGTAGCGGGGAGGGGTGAAAGTTGATCGCGTGGCGTACCCGGCCCTGCCAGCCCGTCACGCGCCACGGATAGCCCGCCACGACGAGCGACCAGTCGCGGCCATGGGCTTGATGGAGGGCGACGATGTCGTCGGGTCGGATGCGCGAGAGTTGGATCGGGAGGCGGGCTTGGCGGGCACGCGCGACCACGACATCGTTGAAGTCGTAGACGCCGTCGCAGGGCCGCGTGAACAGCTTGATCGGCTGCCAGCCCGCTTCGATCAGCCCGTCGAAAACGCTGCCGAGGAAGTCGATTCCGGCGAAGGCGAACTTCATCCTCGTCCCTGTCGTGCGGGCTGCGACCTTGCGCGCTTGGATCGTGCCGGGTGGCCGGTTCCAGCGCGCGTACCGTCGCCTTAGCTAGTGGGAGCGGGTGCGTCTTGGAATATCCCGCGGACTTCTCGAGATCGAACGCTCGCTGACAGACCCAAACTAAGGGGCGCCATGAAAACGCTGCGCTTCGTGCTGGGCGATCAACTCTACCGCCGCGTTGCTTCGCTGTCCGACCTCGATCCCGAGCACGACGTCGTGCTGATGGTCGAGGTCCGCGAGGAGGCGACCTATGTCCGCCACCACAAGCAGAAGATCGCGTTCCTGTTCTCGGCGATGCGCCACTTCGCGGCCGAGCTCCTGCAGGAGGGCATCGCGGTCGATTACGTGCGTCTCGACGATCGCGGCAATTCCGGCTCGTTCACCGGCGAACTAAAGCGGGCGATCGCCAGGCATGGGCCGCACCGGATCGTCATGACCGAGCCGGGCGAGTGGCGCGTCTGGCAGATGATGCAGGATTGGCGCGAGGACATCTCGCCCTCCGTCGAGATCCGCGAAGACAACCGCTTCCTGTGCTCGCGCGCCGAGTTCGAGGCCTGGGCGGGCGACCGCTCATCGCTGCTGATGGAGGCCTTCTACCGTCAGATGCGCCGCCGAACCGGCTGGTTGATGGATGGCGATGAGCCGACAGGCGGCCAGTGGAACTACGATCCGGAAAACCGGAAGCGCCTTCCCAAGACCATCTCACCGCCCGATCGTGTCGTCTTTCCTCCCGATGCCGTGACGCGCGAATGCATCGCGCTGGTTGCGAAGGAATTCGGCGACCATTTCGGATCCCTCGACGGCTTCGCGTGGCCGGTCACTCGACGAGACGCGCTGAAGGCCCTGGGCCGATTTCTCAAGGACGGCCTGCCGACGTTCGGCGACTATCAGGACGCCATGCACCAGGGTGCGCCCTTCCTCTATCACTCGCTGATCTCACCCATGCTCAATGCCGGCCTGCTGACGCCAGAGGAGGTCTGCGAGGCGGCCGAGCGGGCTTTTCGCGATGGGAAGGCCCCGTTGAACTGCGTCGAGGGCTTTGTCCGGCAGATCCTCGGCTGGCGGGAATATGTCCGCGGCCTCTACTGGGCACGGATGCCGGACTATGCCGAGACGAATGCACTCGATGCGCACCGCGACCTGCCCTGGTTCTACTGGTCGGCCGAGACGGAGATGAACTGCCTGCACCAGTGCATCTCGGAGACGCGCGACCACGCCTATGCCCACCACATCCAGCGTCTGATGGTACTCGGTAACTTCGCGCTGCTCGCCGGGATCGAGCCGCGACAGGTCGAGGAGTGGTACCTGATCGTCTACGCCGACGCTTTCGACTGGGTGGAGCTGCCCAACGTTCACGGCATGGTGCTGTGGGCCGATGGCGGTGTGTTGGGCTCGAAGCCCTACGCAGCTTCGGGCGCCTATATCGACCGAATGTCGGACTACTGCGGGAACTGCGCCTTCGACGTGAAGCGTAAGGCTGGTGAGGAGGCCTGTCCGTTCAACTACCTTTATTGGGACTTCCTGATCCGCAACGCGGAAAGGCTCAAGGGCAATCCGCGCCTGACCATGCCCTACCGTACGCTCGGCCGCATGGGCAACGAGCGGCGGGCCGAGATTCGCGCCGATGCAGAGCGCTTCCTCGGTTCACTGGACCCGAGACGGCTGGAGGACACCCAAGCCGCGACACCGGTCAGAGTGACACCCAGCTCGCGACCGACATGTAAGGGCCGAAACGCTTCGTCGCGCTCTCATACGAGCAGCCGCCGGAGAGCCGAAAATTGAAATCGCCGAAGCTGAAATCCGTCGCATGGAGGCCGGCGCTCCATTTGCCGTAGCCGGTGCGGTCTGCATAGGCGGCGGCCTCCGGCCCTAGATACGCACCGAACAGGCGATACCCGGCTGAGATCCGCGCATAGGCGTCCCACCTCGCCGATCCGAGAACGACGGTCGCCGTTGCCAGCGTCTCCTCACTCGGCCGCGCCCAAATCTCCGCCTGCATCCGCGCTCCGATCCGGGTCTCGACCGGCCCGAACCCGGCAACGCCCATCACGCTTTCGAATGACCCTTCCGGCCCTACGAAGAGCCCGATCACACCCCAATCGAAGAAGAACTGATAGCCGCCGAGAAGGGCCGTGAGGCTCGTCGTGCGCACGAAGGTCGGGATGAAGCTTCGTGTCGGAGTTGTCCCGCGTTCGAGCCGAGCTCCCGCGCCGATAACACCAAGTACTGCGAAGCCCTCTCGGTCTACGCGATCTGGCGCGGCCTTGAAACCAGAGCTGATAAACGTCGAAGGTCCGGCATCCATGCTTCCAAAAAGGATAACATTGACCGGTGAATTTTGCGCAAGAGCCGAAATCGGAAACAAATAACACAGAAATGCAGGAGCGCTGGCGCAGAACTGGCGCTTTCGACGTCTGCGTTGCTGTCGATCTTGGCACAAAACAGAGAACCTCCGCGATAATGATAGATTCGCGCGGCTTCAAAGACAGATATTGACTGTCATCCAGGTGTGAACATCGACGGCGAGGTGCCGACTGCTGCAAATTTGACACGAGCCTCCAATTTAATCTCAGGTTTATGATGTGCCTTACGTGCCAACCTAAGCGCTGCTCGTGTTCGCTCGTTCCATCAACGCAGCAGGTGTGAAGGCTCACTTGGCTGAATCGAGCCGGTAGGCTAGAGCCGCGCGGAAACGCAAAGCTCAGGGCCGAGCCCTCTTGTCCTCCGGTGCACGAACCTCCGACGTCCTCACGGTGCTCGCGCGCCAGGAGGGAGAGCGGCTTTCCGTCGGTGACATCGTCGCCGTTCTGAAAGACCGTGCCTTCGCGCTGCTTGTCGTGCTGCTCGGCCTGCCGAACTGCCTGCCGATGCCGCCGCCGATCCCGCTGGTCTGTGGACTCCTGTTGCTGCTCGTCGCGGTGCAGATCACGGCCGGCATGTCTTCGCCCTGGCTGCCCCGCAAGATCCTGGGCGCGTCCATCGCGAAAGAGACCGTCCAGAAGGCGGTGACGCGCGCCGTTCCGCTGCTGCAGCGGCTCGAGCGCTGGTCGAAACCGCGCATGAGCCTGTTCGAGACCGCGATCGGCATGCGCGGCATGGGCGTGCTGCTCCTCGCCCTCTCGTTGGCGTTGATCGTGGCGCCGCCGTTCTTCGGGCAGATCCCGCTCGGGCTCGCGATCTCGCTGGTTGGATTGGGCCTCGTGGAACGGGACGGGATCGTGGTGCTCGCGGGCCTCGTCTTCGGCGGCCTCGGCGTCGGTATCTCGATCGGCTTCGTTTACACGCTCTTCGCGAGCATCATGAGTGCGCTGGCCTGGGCGTCGAGCTACATTCCCGGTCTCGCTCACCTGATGAGCTGACCCGAGGCCTTTCGCGGTGCATCTTAACCACCTACCGAGCGAACCAGCGGCGGCGACGATCGATTTCGGCGCCTTCCTCGCGGTCGATATCCGCATCGGCACGGTGGTCGAGGCGCAGGCTTTTCCGGAGGCGCGCAAGCCCGCGCTGAAGCTCACCATTGATTTCGGCCCGTCAATCGGGCGCAAGCGCTCCAGCGCGCAGATCACCGAGCATTATTCGCTGGACGACCTCGTGGGACGCCAAGTGGCGGCAGTCGTGAACTTTCCGCCACGGCAGATCGGCAAGTTCCTGTCAGAGGCGCTGACCGTCGGCTTCGCAGATGACAGCGGCGCCGTCGTATTATTTCGACCCGACCAGCCGGTGCCTGACGGCAGCCGCCTGTTCTGAGGTCAGGCCTCCAGATGGTGCCTGCGGATCAGGCGCCGAAGAAGGCCGCCGCGTGGGCCGATCAACATCGAGACGATGTACAGCGCCCCCGCCGAGAGCACGATGGCAGGGCCGGTGGGTAGCCGGATTTCGGCGTTGTAGGAAACGGTTAGCCCGATCGCGCTGGCGAGCACCGAGACCAGCATCGAGACCGGGATCAGGCCGGACAGGTCGCTGGCCCAGAACCGCGCCGTGATCGCGGGAAGCAGCATGAGGCCGACGGCGAGGAGCGTCCCGAGCGCCTGGAATCCGCCGACGAGGTTCATCACCACGAGGGCCAGGAAGGCATAGTGCACCGGCCCTCCCGATCGGCTGACGGTGCGGAGGTAGAGTGGGTCGACGCACTCCATGACCAGAGGGCGGTAGAGCAGCGCGAGGGCGAGGAGGGTCACCGTGGAGACGCCGCCGATCAGCCAGAGCGCCGGGTCGTCGAGGGCGAGCACGCTGCCGAACAGAATGTGCAGGAGGTCGACCTGCGAGCCCCTGAGAGACACGAGGAAAACGCCGCCGGCGAGCGCGATCAGATAGAAGGCGGCGAGGCTCGCATCCTCCTTCAGCGCGGTCTGACGGGTCACGAAACCGGCCATCAGCGCCACCGCGAGGCCGGCGACGAGACCACCTAACGTCATGGCCGGCAACGACAATCCGGCGACGAGGAAGCCGGCTGCGGCGCCGGGCAGGATGGCGTGGCTCATGGCCTCGCTCATCAGGCTCATCCGGCGCAGCATCAGGAACACGCCGAGCGGCGGCGCCGAGAGCGACAGGGCGAGGCAGCCCACCAGGGCGCGCCGCATGAAGCCGAATTCGTAGGGGCCGACGATCCCGGCCAGCAGGGCGTCGATCACTCGGCGGCCTCGCGGGGCGATCCGTGGCCGTGATGGTGGTCGTGGGCGCCATGCGCAGCGTGATCATGTTCCCGATGATGGTCCGGGCCATGATCGTGGGCCTCGTGGTCGTGCCGGCAGATCGCGGCGGTCTCGTCCCAGGCTTCCGAGAGTTGGCGGGCGCGTTCGAGGTTGTCGGGCGTCAGAACGGCCGAGGTCGGACCCCAGGCGATCGGCTCACGGGCGAGCAAGAGCGTCGTCGGGAAATGCGCCCGGACCTGCGCGAAATCGTGCAGCGCCGCGACCACCGTCCGGCCCTGTTCGTGCCAGCCGCTGATCAGCGCGATGAGGTCGCCGACGGTCCGGGCGTCAATCCCGGTAAACGGCTCGTCGAGCAGGATCACCCGCGCATCTTGGACGATCAGCCGGGCGAAGAGCGCACGCTGGAACTGGCCGCCCGAGAGGGTGCCGATCGGCCGTGCCTCGAAGCCGGACAGCCCGACGGCAGCGATGGCCGCTTCGCAGGCGGCGCGCCCGCGCCGGAGGCTGCGCCAGGCGCCGAGCCGCCGCCACAGGCCCATGGCGACGAGATCGAGCACCGAGAGCGGGAAGCTCCGGTCGATCTCGGTTGCCTGCGGAAGATAGGCGACGGCGCCTGCCGACGTGCCACGCTCGATACGCCCGTCGAGCACCGGGATCTCGCCGACGAGCCCCTTCAGCAGGGTCGACTTGCCGGCGCCATTCGGCCCGACCAGCGCGAGCATGTCGCCGGCCGCGATGCTGCCGTCGAGATGGTGGACGGCCGGATGCCGGTCGTATCCGAGCGTCAGGCAGTGGATGTGGATGGCGTCGCTCACGCGCTGGCCCACAGGATGGCCGCCCAGAGCAGGGCGCAGAGCCCGAGCGCTCCGGCGAGCCGCAGCCCGATCCCGGCCCGGAACAGGGAGCCGCCGGCGAGGGTGGTGTCGGGACGACGGGTCATGGGCATCCCGGTCAAGGGCCGTCCGAGCGAAGGGATGGGATGGCCGGCACGGCGGCCCGGATCGTCGTTGCTGGAAGACGGCCGAGCGCCTACTCTCCAACGCGGCTGATACGATATAACAGGGCTGGATTTCAATCGGCCGCCGGGCGGATGCCCGCGTTTCACGGCGGCGAAGGATCGCTGAGGATGCACGATCACGCTGCCGGTCATGCGCATGACCATGCCAGTCATGAGGACGTGCTGGGGCGCGCCGAGCGGCTCTGCCGCGAGCGCGACCTCCAGTTCACGCGTCTGCGCCGCGACGTGCTGGAGACGATCGCCGCGGAATCGAAGCCGATGGGCGCTTACGACATCGCGGAGCGTCTAAGTGGCGGGGGCAAGCGCGTTGCGGCAGTCTCCGTCTACCGGGCGCTCGATTTCCTCACCGAGCACGGCCTCGTCCACCGCATCGCCAGCCGCAACGCCTTCGTCTCCTGCGGCCACGATCACGGCGAGCGCGACGGCCTGCTCTTCCTGATCTGTCGCAGCTGCGGCGGCATCGACGAACTGACCTCGCCGGCCATCGAATCTCAGCTCGACCGCGCTGTCACGGAGGCCGGCTTCACGCCGACGAGCCGGATCATCGAAGTCGAGGGCGAATGCGGCGCCTGCCGCAAGCGCGACGGACACACGGCTCGGTGAGCGTCACTCGCCCTGCGGCGAGATAGTCGGCGGCTCCCGGTGCCGCCGCTCGCCGGATGTACCGCGACCGGAACGATACTCATCGGTGCCCGGGCTGAACTGCACTGCGCTTTCTCGTAGACGGATGAGTTGGGCGCTCCGTCGGGCCGGGCGATCTGCTCTGGCCGCGTCGAAGCGCCTCACTGCGTCGATGATCTCAGACAGTGTCTTGGCGCGAACGCGATCGCCCTCAACTACGTAGGGCACTCGTAGGAAGGTTATTTTCTGATCACCTCCCGCCTGCATATGCTTTTTAACATTTGAATTTCTGCGTAGAAATTTGGCTTAATAATCGTAGCCATTGCTAGATCGAGGGCCGGTTGATCGGCTAAGACTCGCGGGAGGCTCGCTGAGATTTGCGAATGCTGCCCATTGGAGAGGCGGTCGCCGGATGCCTCGCGGGAACAGTATCGAATGAGTAACGACGTCGAGTCGCGTCTTCTTGATCTCGAATTGCGTTTTGGACATTTCCTGACCAACACTTCCGAGACATTTGCCGAATTTCATGGTCAGGCTGCCGAGACGGCCGCACAGACCTCTGCCGTCATCGCCGTCATCCTTGAAGAACTGATCGACGATGGTGCGCTCGATCGCGGTCGTCTCATCCACGCCATGGAGATCCATGCCGGTTCCATCAGCGATGGCGGCCGCTTCGGCACCCGTCGGCTCGCGGTGGAGAGTCTGCTGTCGCATCTCAGGCCATCACGCAAAGGTGGCGGTTCACGATCGAGCCAATAGTTCGGGGGTCTTATGCGAAGCGCGATGGTTTCGAGTTGCGCTACCGCAAAGATGAAGCGCCACGATCTTCCTCAACGACAAGAGCGGCGGCCGCGAGCGTGCCGACGTAGCTCAAGATCGTCTAGAACCTGCTGTCCTTCGCGGGCTGCCAGATCTTCCAGGTGCTGCAGCATTTCCCGACCCTGCTGACCTCGACGGGAATGCCCAGCGTTTCGAAGTAATACGGCGTGGCCGTCCAGGCCTGAGCAGGCCCGACCCCTCCCTACGACTTCTCGGAGTTGGGCTTCGCCGCGACGTCCGGTTCCGTAACGTCGGGATCGGAGGACACCTGCGCCGCCCGCTCGGCCCGAAGCTCGCGCTCGGCCAACAGCCAGAACGTGATCTCGCTGCCCTCCGGCCGGTGGTTCCGGTCCCAGAGTTCATAGGCGCGAGCCCTGATCTCGGCGAAGGGAAGAGGCGGCTGCGAGGGCATTAACGACCCTGTGGATCACGTTGCGCGGCGATTGGTTCGAGGATGAGGGCGACCTGTACGCGGCAGACCGTTGCCACGTTTTCGAGGTACGCTCCAGACGGTCACGGCCTGTCAGGAGGCCGCAACGACGCCTGCGCCATTCACCACCGACATGGTGACGCGGTCGGCACCGATCTCGTCCATGTCGAGGCCGAGCAGGCCCGCGATCTGCTCACGCGCCCGCCAGACCCGGCTCTTCACCGTGCCGATCTTGCAGTTCATCACCACGGCGGCTTCCTCGTAGGACAGGTTCTCGATGGCGACGAGCACCAGGGCTTGGCGCATCGCATCGGGCAGCTTGGTGAGCGCGATCGCCATGTCCTGGAGGTCGAGCCGGCCGGGCTGTTCGGGGATCGAGACAAGACGGCCGCCCTCGTCGCCCGGGCTCATGGTCACCTCGCGGGAGGACTTGCGGTAGTTCGAGTAGAAGACGTTGCGCATGATCGTGAACAGCCAGGCGCCGAGATTGGTGCCGGCGGTGTAGCGAGCGCGGGAGCGCCAGGCCTTCAGCAAAGTGTCCTGCACGAGGTCGTCGGCGCGCACCCTGTCCTTGGTCAGCGAGAGCGCGAAGCGCCGCATGTTCGGCATGAAAGCCAGGAAATCGTCGTGGAAAGCGCGTGCATCGCGCGCTTCCTGGGCGGTCAGGGCCCGCCCGAGCCGCGCCAGCAGATCGGTGAACCGGCGCTCGCCGTCATCGCTTTCCGAGGCATCGAGCGGCCAGAAGGTCTGGTCAAGGACGGATTCGAGATGCCGTCGGATGAGCTCCGGAACACCCGACGATTCGACTGGTTGCTCCGGTCGCGCCGATTCGTCGCCGGCGAGAGGTGCTTCGAGCGTGAGGGTCATGGCGGGATCCCCGTATTGCGATGAGGAGGCGCTGCCGACGACGGCGACCGAACGAAGGGCTGGGATCGGCTGCGGCTCGCAGACCGACGGCCGAACAGCCGTCCTCGATGTCCCAACGCTCGTTCAGTCAGCCTCCTCCGATGATTTAGCGTGACAATTCTTTGCTGAATCGTAGAGCTTGAAAGCTGAACGGGTAGGCTCCGCTGATCTTATGTCTTGAAGCGTACAGTCGATGCCCAGCCGGTTTTGGCTGACTCTTTCACGATGAGCACCCGGCTCGTCATAGTGTACGAAATCGCACAGTATGTGAGCTGTTGATTTACGCTTCTATCTGCAAGGAATTACTTGTCTCAGCAGCAGCAAACCAGCCTCCGTAACAGGCTTCTGCGTGTACTCGGACCGAATGATTTCGGGCTTCTTGCGCCTGCGTTCGAGCAGGTT
Organism: Methylobacterium brachythecii; assembly: GCF_014196345.1. GTDB lineage: Bacteria > Pseudomonadota > Alphaproteobacteria > Rhizobiales > Beijerinckiaceae > Methylobacterium > Methylobacterium brachythecii. The sequence goes on from NZ_JACIDN010000003.1 coordinate 128,897, forward strand.
TCACTGACGCTCGGCCATCACCTCACCGAAGCGAACCAACCGCTCGGCCACGCCTATTTCATCGAGAGCGGGCTGATCTCGCTGCTGGCGGACACGGTGCGTCCGGGTGCAAACCGCGTGGAGATCGGCATCGTCGGGTTCGAGGGCATGGTCGGCTTGCCCATCGTACTCGGGACGCGTCGATCGCCGCACGTCGCCCTGGTCCAGGCCGAGGGCCGGGCGCTCGCGATACCAGCCCCTGTGCTGGACGAGGCCCTGAACAGCAGCCGGACTCTTCGCGGTGTTCTCGGCCGCTACGCCCAGAGCCTGATCGTTCAAGTCGGTCAGACAGTCTGCGCCAACGCGGATTTCAACATTGAGGCGCGGCTCGCGCGCTGGATCGTGATGACGCAGGATCGCCTCGGCCGGGACGATCTGCCGCTCACGCACGAGTTCCTCTCTTTGATGCTCGGCGTGCGCCGGCCCGGCGTGACGACGGCGACCCACATGCTCGAGGGGGCCGGCATGATCCGTGCTCAGCGCGGGCGGATCACGGTTCTCGACCGGGGTAAGCTCCTCGAACTTGCCGAGGGCTCCTACGGGGGTGCCGAGGCCGAGTACGAAAGGCTGCTGGAGGAGGGGTGAACTGCCGCGATACTTCCTCAACACGAGGCGGGGGCAGGTGCTCATCCGCGACGAGGAGGGAGACGAGTTGCCCGACATGGCCGCGGCCGAGGCGCTCGTTGCAGAGATCCTGCGCGACATGCTGCGCCTGCCGCATGTCTACGGGCCGCCGCGCCGATGGCGGCGCGACGTCTTCGTGGTGACGGACGAGACCGGCGCGGTGGTCGCCGAGATCCCCTACGCGAACGTGCTGTCGTAGGGAGCCGGCGGACACCGTCGAAGCGGGCCGACCAACCGTTCATATTCCGCCTCGGCCGTGCCGTAGCTCTCGCCTGCCGCCTCTTCGAGACGGCGCCGCTCGAGCACCGTCACGCGTCCGCGCCGTGCCCGGATCAGGCCTGCGCCCTCCAGGACGTGGATCGCCACCGTCACGGTCGGCCGGCGCACGCCGAGCATCATTGAGAGGAAGTCGTGCGTCACCGAGAGGTCGTCGCCGTCCTGCCGGTCGTGATACATCAGCAGCCACCGGGCCAGACGCTCCTCGGCCGGCGCCGCCGCGTTGGCGAGCGCGGTCTGTGCGGTCTGGATCAGGAAGGTCTGAGTGTAGCGCAGCAGCAGGTCGCGAAAGTCCCTGCTGCGCTCCGCGGCGCGCTGGAAGACTGCCGCGGAGACACGGTGCCCGCGCCCGGCGACCTGCATGAAGATCTCGTGCGGGATGCGGTCCGCCCCGAGCAGCAGCGCGGTTCCGGAGACGCCATCACGCCCGAACAGGCCGATCTCGACGCGGCCTCCGCCGATTTGGCGGGACACCACCGAGCACAAGCCTTCCTCGATGAAATAGGCGTGCGTGATCGACTGATCCGGCTCGGTGATCACGGTGCCCAGCGGCAACTCGACTGGCTCGAGGTACTCGCGGAGCCATGCGGCGTCGGCTTCGGCAAGGATGGAGAGCAGATTGTTCTTGTAAGTCACGTTGGCCGCGGACACCGACGAGCATTGAACGCCTGCAATCGGCGACGTCCCCGCGCACCGAGGTTTCGTCGCTGCCGCAGCGATACCTGTGCCGCATAGCGAAATGGCCGGCGAAGGCGACTGGTTTGTGAGCCGGCGGAAGGAAGCGTCTGAAATCGAACGATCTTTCGGGCGCATATCGTTCAGGTTGTCCCGGGACGCACTCGGTTGCCGCCGGACGTCGCGGTTGCCACTTCATCGGCGCCCGAAAGCCGGGCCGGGAAGGCCCACCCGAGGCGTGTTCTCGGATCGGTCCAAGGCGCGAGAACCCGCTTCGGATGAAAAACCGTCGCCTATTTTCGGCAGGCTGCTCTAGGCGCGCGCCTTTCGCGACCAAGCCGCCTCGGAGAACGCCCGCGCCAGCGCATCGATGACGGCGGTGACGCGGGCCGGGCGCGGCTCGCCGGGCGGCGTGACGAGGTGGAGGGCGATGGGCGGCAGCGACCACTCTGCCAGCACGCGCTCCAGCCGTCTGGCAGCCAGGTCGTCCCAGGTCATGAAATCGGGCTGCACCGCAACGCCGAGCCCGGCCAGCAGTGCCGGGGCGAGGGCGTCGGCATTGTTGGCGCGCAACCGCCCTTCCGGCACGACGACGGTCTCGACCCCGTCCGGTCCGGTGAAGTGCCAGCGGTCGGGCGTCGGCAGGTATGCGTATCCGAGGCAGGCATGCCCGGCGAGCTCGCGAGGATGCACCGGGCGCCCGTTTCGATCGAGATAGGCGGGGCTCGCCACCAGGGAGCGGCCGACCGTGCAGAGGCGCCGCGCGCGCAGCGAGGAGTCGGCGAGCGCCGCGATCCGCAGGCCGATGTCGAAACCGCCGCCGACGAGGTCGACTAGCGCATCGCTGAGATGAAGATCGACCGAGACCTCGGGCAGTTGCGCGAGCATGTCCGGCAGCAGCGGCGCGACGTGAAGCAGCCCGAACGACATCGGCGCGGCGAGCCGCACCAGTCCGCGCGGCAGACTCGCGGCGGCGCTGGCCTCGGCTTCGAGGGCCTCGCCCTCCGCCAGGATGCGCACGGCACCGTGCCGGGCCGCATGCCCGGCCTCGGTCAGGGCGAGCCGGCGCGAGGTCCGATGAAAGAGACGAGCGCCGATCCGCGTCTCCAAACGGCCCAGCGCCTTGGACACGGTGCCTTTGGCGAGCCCAAGCTCTTCTGCGGCCCGGCTGATCGAGCCAGTCTCGGCAACCCTCGCAAAGATCGCCCAGGCCTCGAAATCCGGAAGTGCCATGAGCCTGCAATCAGAAACGATGCATTTCCATTGTTTCCATTTTCAACCCAGCTCGCAAGGCCCAGATTGTCCTCATCGACGAACGGCGCCCTTCGGCACCGACGACAGGAGATCCGGCCATGTCCGAGCACGGCATCCATCACGTCACGGCCTATGCTGGTTCGGCCCAGCGCAACCTCGACTTCTACACGCAGGTTCTCGGCCTGCGGCTTGTGAAGAAGACGGTCAATTTCGACGATCCCGGCACCTACCACCTGTATTACGGCGACGAGACTGGTCGGCCTGGCACGATCCTGACCTTCTTTCCCTTCGACCATGCGGCCCCCGGCCGGGTCGGGATTGGGGAGACTCAGGAGACCGCCTTCCGGGTGCCGCGCGCCTCGATCGGCTGGTGGACGCATCGCCTCGTCGAGAAGGGTGTAGCTCACGAGGCGCCGACGCATGTCTTCGGCGAGCCGGTGCTGCGCTTCCGCGATCCCGACGGCATGATGCTGGCGCTGGTCGGCGCCGAGGATGAGGGGGAGGGTGCCTATGCCGGCGGCGATGTCCCGGCCGAGCACGCCATTCGTGGCTTCCACGGCGTGACGCTGCTCCTCGGCGCGGCCGAGAAGACGGCGGCGATCCTCACCGGCGTCCTCGGCTTCCACGAGACCGCGCGGGAAGGCTCCAGCATCCGCTTCGCGAGCGGCGTTTCGCAGGGCGGATTCGTGACGCTCAGGGCGGTCGGCGGCTTCCTCAGCGGCCGGCCCGGGGCGGGATCCGTCCACCACATCGCCTTCCGGGCCGCGGACGATGCGGCGCAGGAAGCGATGGCGAAGGCTCTGACCGAGACGCACGGGCTCGCGGTCACCGAGCAGCGCGATCGCCAGTACTTCCGCTCGATCTACTTCCGCGAGCCGGGCGGCGTGCTGTTCGAGATCGCTACCGATGGTCCCGGCTTCGCGGTGGACGAGCCTGTGGAGGCGCTGGGCCGCGCCCTCAAGCTGCCGCCCTTCCTCGAAGCGCATCGCGCACAGATCGAGGACGTGCTGCCGAAGGTCGCCTGATCCGAGACCCCGTCCCCGGTGGGACGGGGTCTCTCCTTCTCTTTCGGAAGATGGCCATGTCGAACGAAACAAACCTCTCCTTCATCCACCGCTTCGAGCCGGGCACGGATGCCGGGCAGCCGCCTTTGCTGCTCTTGCACGGCACCGGCGGCGACGAGACCGATCTGCTGCCGCTCGGCCGATCGCTGGCACCGGGCGCGGCCCTGGTGTCGCCTCGGGGCCGGGTTCTGGAGAACGGTATGCCGCGCTTTTTCCGGCGGCTGGCCGAGGGCGTGTTCGACGAGGCCGATCTGCGCCAGCGTACCGGCGAACTCGCTGATTTCGTGGAGGGGGCGCGGGCCGCCTACGACCTTCCAGCGCCCATCGCCATCGGCTTCTCGAACGGCGCCAACATCGCGGCCGCCATGCTGATGCTGCGGCCAGAAGTGCTGGCCGGTGCGGTGCTGCTGCGTGCGATGGTGCCGCTCGCCACGCCGCCCGCGGTCGATCTCGCTGGAAAGCCGGTACTGCTGCTCTCCGGCATGGCTGACCCGATCGTACCGGAGGAGAATGCTCGTCGTCTCGCCGACCAGTTGCACCAAGCGGGCGCCGAGGTCGAGCACGCGGTCCTGCCGGCGGGACACGGACTCGGTCAGGCCGATCTCACCCGGATCGCGGCTTGGCTGCGTAGCCAGCGTTTGCCGGCGGCGGCCTGATCGTCGCCGCGCCGATCGGAGCCTCGAAGCTGCCGGTGCGGCTCGGCCTTTTCCCGGATCACCTTGCGGTTCGTTGCAGGTGTCCGGGAAGAGGGCGCAGAGTGGCGCGCTCAGAACGCGTTCCGGTAGGCCCGAGGCGAAATCACGGTCTGGACCATGATCTTGATGTCGAGCCAGATCGACCAGTTGTCGATGTAGTGGAGGTCGGCCTGGACGCGCTTCTCCATGTCGGCATCCGTCAGGGTCTCCCCGCGAAAACCGTTGACCTGGGCCCAGCCGGTGATGCCGGGCTTCACGTTGTGCCGCCGCGCGTAGAGGGCGATGCGGCGCTCGAAGCTGCGGTCGTGTGCCAGAGCATGGGGGCGGGGGCCGACGAGCGACATCTCGCCCCGGATCACGTTGAGGAGCTGCGGCAGCTCGTCGATGTTGGTCTTGCGCAGCATGGCGCCGACGCGGGTGATACGGTTGTCGACCCGGCTCGCCTGCTTGAAGACGGCGTTCTTCTCCACCTTCATGCTCCGGAACTTGAAGACACCGAAGGCCTGCTGGTTGAAGCCGTAGCGGCGCTGCCGGAAGAAGACCGGCCCGGGGCTGTCGAGCTTGATCAACAGGGCCACCGCGATCAGCAGCGGCGCGATCATGATCAGCGCGATCACCGCGAGGGTCAGGTCGAGGCAGCGCTTCAGCAGCACCTCGCCGAGCGTCAGCGGCCGCCGGCCGATGTTTAGGCCGTTCAGGCGTCCCACGCGGGCGACCTGCAGGTCGGGGAAGCGGTCGAGCATGGCGCCGGGCCGCAGGTGCAGGGCCGCCGGCACGCGCAGGAAGGCGTCGATGCAGCGCTCGACATCCGCCGTTTCGGCCCATGGCACCAGCACGAAGACGTCGTCGGGCCTGAGGAAGCGCACCACCGAGACGGCGAGCTCGAGATCTTCCGACAGCAGAGCCTGACAGCTCTCGGCATGCGCCTGCGGTTCGGGCCGGCGCAGGTAGCTCGTGCCGATCACACGCAATCCGAGATCGCTGGCGCTGTTGTTTTCGTAGAACCGCGCGATGTCCTCCTCGTAGCCGACGAGATGGATGCGGCTGACCGAGGCCGAGGCCGGGGTCACGGCGCGGCGCACCACTTCCACCATGGTGGCGCGCACGATCAGCACCGCCGGCAGGCCGGCCACGAAGAACACTACCGAGATGACGCGGGAGAAGTCGTTCGTGGTCTTGGTCGCGAAGCCGATCACCAGGGCGGTCGCCCAGGCCATCAGCCACAACGTCGCCGTCCGCCGCAGATGGGCCGAGCGCGAGAGGTAGTTCTCGATGCTGTATTCCTCGCGCACGAGGTTCGTGACGAGCACGATGGTGCTGACCAAGGCGCCGAGCTGCAGGCTCAGGCTCTGTCTCAGCGGCAGCAGCTCGCTCGTGTAGGTGTAGTAATACGCGACCTCGATCGCGAGGCCGAGGGCCATGATCGCCAGCAGGTCGGCGAGGGCGAGAGCAGCCGAGATCGAGAGGCGGAAGGCGGCGCGCCCGCGGCGCGGCATGATCGCCGTCCAAACGGCACGGCTGCTCGCGCTCTCCTTGGGGAGGCTGCGAAACGGTCCAGTGAGGCGGTCCTGGTACATGGTGCTCGCGTTGTTTCGCGGTGAACCGGGCAAGTGTCCCGAAACGAAACGTTGCCGCCTCGAATTCCGGATCTGCCTCGCTCAGAGCAATCTCCGAGCCCCCGCGAAGAGGCTCGTCGTTGCCGAGTGACGAGCCGCGAAAAAACGGACCGTCCCTCACGCTTCACTGCAACCGGGCCCACCCAACCCGCTTGCCGCTTCTCTCTCCGCGCCACGTGAACGAAAACCGGCGCGCCATGCGGGCGCGCACATCGCCAGACGCCTCGCAGCTCATGCTGCAGGCCTCGGGCGTCGATTTGCGTTGTCGGGACTCGGACAGTGTCGGGGGATGTCTATATTAAAAATACATCAACTTTGTCCGCGGCAAACACAGCATCCGCGCAGCCGTGCCCGCGTGAAGAATACTTAGACACAGGGTATCGGCGGCCGCGACGATCGCGTGCCGCCATCCAGCCCGACCGGAGCAAGCCGTCGGTACCCTAGGAACTCGTTCAGGCCGCCGTGGCGCTCCGCGTGGCTGAGCCTTCGACAGCCTCGAACCCCTCGAATTGCGGGTGGCCGAGATAGAGGGGCTTGGTGCCGGGCACGCGGCCATGCGCCTTGCGGAACTGCTCGGACCGAGTCCACGCCTCGAAATCCGATTTCGAGCGCCAGATCGTATGCGACGCGTAGAGGACGTGGTCCTCCGCCTCCGGCCCGCGCAGCAGGTGGAATTCGACGAAGCCGTCCATCTCCTTGAGGTGGCTGTCCCGCCCGAGCCAGACCTGCTCGAAGTCCTGGGTCGCGTCCTTCACGACCTTGAAGCGGTTCATGGCGATGAACATGAGGTGTCCTTTTGACCGGTTGGTCGTCCACGACCCGGCGTGAACCGGAGAAGCGCGCGGCGTGGTCTGCGGTCCTTCTAAGTAATCCGGTCCAGCGCCGCCAGCCATGCGCCGAATGAGCAGCAAGCGCGGCGATCATGTCGATTGAGTTCATTATTCAAGGGTTGCATCTCGTATACATTTCATGGTGAAGCTCCACCCGCGGCGATCGACCGCGACAGGCTGGATATTGCTACCGCCGGTGGTGAACCCTCCCGATCCGTCTCGGGTCAGGCTGATCCGCAGACGGCAAGTTCCGGTTGAGTCCGAATAGAGGGGAGAATGGCCGGCTTGTGACGGCCGTCGGGTGAGGCAGCCCGCTCGTTCTTGTGCGTCCTCGGTGGTCCTCGAGATGCGCACGACCCTTTCGGCAGGACCGGTCTGAACACAGATGCCCAAACAGACGACGGACGTCGACCGCCTGGTCGGCTTGCGGATCACGGCGTTGCGCAAGGCGCGCGGGCTGAGCCAGACGGCGCTCGGCACGGCCGTGGGTGTGACCTTCCAGCAGGTCCAGAAATACGAGAAGGGCCAGAACCGCGTCGGCGCCGGCCGTCTGCGCGAGATCGCCCGCCTGCTCGAAGTCCCGGTCGCCGCCTTCTTCGAGGATGACGACGCACCCAACGAACTCCAGGGCCGCTCCCCGGACGTGTTTGGCTTTCTCTCGGCGCAGGGTGCGATCGAGGTGCTGCGCGCCTACGCCTCGATCGAGGACGACGACCTGCGCCGCGATCTCCTCGCCATCGTGCGCACCGCCGCGCGCATGGACAAGAAGGCGAAGCCCGCCGAGATCCAGCTCGACGCCTGACGCCTAATCCGAGGCGGATGCTCGGCGCGTCTGCCCCGCGATCAGGTGGAAGAAGCTGCCGCTGACCCGGCCGCGCCGGTGGCCGGCACATCCCAGCACAACGCCTTCCGCATCGGTGACACTCGCCAGTGCCTCCTCTGGGCCGGGCGGTTGCGTCAGTTCGGCCGCGTAGTGGAATTCGTGCCCGACGAGCCGGGCGCCGGCGCTTCCGAGCATTCCATCTGCGAGCAGGGTCGCGACGCGGTAGCCGAGATGGAGCTTGCGTGCCTTGTGGGAGGTGGCGACGGGTAGCAGCCCGGCCATCGCGTGAGCCGTGCCGTCGGCATCCTCGAGGCTTTGCCCGAGCACCATGTAGCCGCCGCACTCGCCGTGGACCGGCCTCGTTTCGGCGAAGACGCGCAGACCGTCGAGGAACCGCGTCGCCGCGGCGATGCGGCCGGCATGCAGCTCTGGATAGCCGCCGGGCAGCCAGCAGGTGTCGCAATCGGCCGGGGGGGGCTCGTCGGCGAGCGGCGAGAACGGCACGAGTTCGGCGCCGGCCGCGCGCCAGCCCGCGACGAGGTGCGGGTAGAGGAACGAGAATGCAGCGTCCTGCGCAACGGCGATCCGCTGCCCGGGCGGCCAGGGCAGGGTGCCCGTTCCTTCCGGAACGCCGCCACCCGCCAAGGCGACGATGGCGTCGAGGTCGAGGGAGGATTCGCCGAGATCGGCCAGCCGTTCGAGGCGCTCCAGCAGATCCGCCGTCTCGCCGGCCTGGACCAGACCGAGATGGCGCTCCGGCAGGATCAGACCGGCATCGCGCATCATCACGCCGAGCACGGGAATGCCGATGCGGGTGAGCCCCGCCTCGACGAGCCTGCGGTGGCGCGGGCTCGCGACCTTGTTGAGCACCACGCCTGCGACCTGGATGCGGGGATCGTAGCGCGCGCAGCCGAGCGCGACGGCCGCCGCCGATTGCGCCGCGCCGGACACGTCGAGCACCAGCAGCACCGGCCAGCCGTAGCGAGCGGCGATGTCGGCATTGGCGCCGGTCCGGCCCTCGCGGGCGACGATTCCGTCATGCAGACCCATCGACCCTTCGGCGACGACGAGGTCGGCATCCTGGCCAGCCAGCGCGGCGGCAGTGTCGAGCAACGCATCCGGCATCGCGAAGCTGTCGAGGTTGATGCTGGGATGGCCGGTGGCGGCCTCGTGGAAGGCCGGATCGATGTAGTCTGGCCCGCATTTCGCGCCGCGAACCGCGACGCCGCGTCGGCGCAGGGCCGTCAGAAGCGCCAGCGTCACGGTCGTCTTGCCGGAGCTCGATCGCGGCGCGGCGACGACCAGCCCGCGGGCGCTCACGCGTCGTCTCCGCGCGCGGCGGCTCCGAAGCCGGGGCGGAAGCGGCGATCGTAGCCGGCGGAGTAGAGCGCAGACTCCCGAAAGTTCTCGGGTTCGAGGGCACGACCAACCAAGATCAGCGCCGTCCGCTCCAGCCGGGCTTCGGCCACCGCCTCGGCGATCGTCGCGAGCGTGCCTGTGAGCACCTGCTCGTCGGGCCAGGTTCCGCGAAACACCACGGCCGCGGGGCAGTCGGCGCCGTAGAACGGGATCAGCTCCGGCACGAGCCTGTCGATGACGTGGATCGAGAGGTGCAGCGCCAGGGTCGCGCCGGTGGCGGCGAACGCAGCCAGCGTTTCGCGCTCGGGCATCGCGCTGGCGCGGCCGGAGGTCCGCGTGAGCACGACGGACTGGGTCAGGCCCGGCACTGTCAACTCGCGCCGCAGCAGCGCCGCTGCCGCCGAGAACGAGGGTACGCCCGGCGTCACCGTATAGGGGATGCCGAGGGCATCGAGCCGGCGGGTCTGCTCGGCCAGCGCGCTCCAGACCGAGAGGTCGCCGGAATGCAGCCGCACGACGTCGAGCCCGGCTGCGTGGGCGGCGACCATCTCCGCAACGATGGCGTCGAGATCGAGCGGAGCGGTGTCGACGATCCGCGCGCCCTCCGGACACCAGGACAGGATCTCCGGCGCGACCAGCGAGCCGGCATGCAGACAGACCGGGCAGGCGACGATGAGGTCGCGCCCCCGCACCGTGACGAGATCGGCTGCACCAGGTCCGGCTCCGACGAAATGGACGGTCATGAGGGATCGATCGTATGGCTCGGACGACGGTGAGCGCGCCGCACGCCGCGGGGCGGCTCGATCTCGCTCTAGGCGGAAACGCCGGCGAGCGCGAGGGTCGCACCGGCGCTGGCGATGCGGGGCAGGATCAGGACGGCCCCCGCTCCGGCTCCGGCCAGGGCCGCTGCTTCGGCGAGCGAGCCGATGCCGCGCTCGGCCTCCATCCGTGCCGAGCGGGTCGGTACGCACGCATCCACCGCGCGCAGGGCTTCCGGCGAAACGCCGATCACTGGACAACCGAGCGCGTCGGCCGCTTCGCGAAGCGGGGATTCTCCGGCGCGGTCCTCGGCCGTGGCCAGGGCGAGCAGCCGGTCCGGCGCATGGCCAGCCGCCGCGAGCCCCTCGCGCACCAGCATGACGATCTCGTCTGCCTGCGTCGCGTGCCGGAAGCCGACCCCGGCGACGATCTCGCGCGGCGGCCGGCTCACGGCTTCGTCCAGGCCCATTGCGTCACCGGCATCGCCTGACGCCATCCGGTGAGGCCACCGACGGACGAGGCCTTTGCGACGGAGAGGCGTCGCAAGTCGCCGCCTGTCTCGCCGAAGGCCGCTAGCAACGCGGCCTCGCCTTCGAGCGTGACCGCGTTGGCGACGAGACGGCCGCCGGCATGCAGGGCGGCGCGGCATGCGGCGAGGAGGCCTGGATGTGAGACGCCGCCGCCGACGAAGATCGCGTCGGGCACAGGAAGACCGGCGAGGGCTGTCGGCGCCGCGCCTTCGATGAGGCTCACGCGCTCCGGCACGCCGAGGTTGGCGGCGTTGCGGGTGATGCGCTCGGCTCGCTCGGACCGTGCTTCGATGGCGAGCGCCCGGTTGGCCGGATGGCGCAGACACCATTCGATGGAGATCGAGCCGGCCCCGGCCCCGACATCCCAGAGCAGCGCACCCGCGAACGGCTTCAAGGCCGAGAGCGTCACGGCCCGGATCTCGGCCTTGGTGAGCTGCCCGTCATTCTCGAAAAAGGTGTCGTCGAGGCCGGTTGCGAGGGGCAGCACCCGCGCACCGGGCTCGGCCACCACTTCGATGGCCAGCGTGTTGAGCGGGTCGATGTCCTGCTGCGGAAAGCCGGCGGCCTCGCCGGAGATGATCCGCTCGCGCGGGCCGCCCATCGCCTCGAGCACGGTGAGGCGGGACCGGGAAAAGCCGCGCTCCACGAGCAGCGAGGCGACCGCGGCCGGCGTGGTGCCGTCCCAGGACAGCACGAGCAGTCGCGCCCCGGGCTGAAGGGCGGGGACGATGCGGGTGAGGGCGCGCCCGTGCAGCGTCAGGCAGTCCGTCTCGGCGAGCGGCCAGCCGAGGCGGGCGGCTGCGAGGCTGAAGGCGGAGGGTTGCGGATAGGCGCGGATCTCCGCCGGCGGCACCAGCCGGGCGATCTCGGCGCCGATGCCGTAATGGAAGGGGTCGCCGGTAGCGAGCAGGCAAGTGGGCTGCCCGCGCCGGGCCAGGATCGCGGGATAGGCGTCGCCGATCGGGCTCGGCCAGACATGCGTCTCGGCTGTCAGTGGCTCTGCCAGCGCCAGGTGCCTGCGGCCGCCCCAGACGGCCTCTGCGGCGTCGAGCGCGGCGGAGGCCGCGGGCGAGAGCCCGGCGCGGCCATCCTCACCGATGCCGATGACGGTCAGCCAGGGCCGCGCCTCCCGCGGAGAGAGCGGCTCGCTCATAGGAGGATCGGATCCTGGGTGGCGGGCATGAAAAAACCGGGGTCGCGGAACGACCCCGGTTACTCGTGCCATTCAGGATTGGCGAGTCGGGACTGGCTGCCGTCAGACGGCAGCCGGCTTCGCCGCGAGCGGCGCTGCCAGGCTCGAACCGGCCGTCATCGGCCTTCCGAGATAGGCCCGCCGCGCCGGCTTGAGCACGAACCAGGCGAGGGTTGCGGTGACCAGGTCGAGGCCGATGGCGATGCAGAACACCGGCACCCAGCTTCCCGCCGAGTCGTGGATCATCGCAGCGAACGGCCCACCGAGCAGCGAGCCGACACCCTGCGCCATGTAGAGGAAGCCGTAGTTCGTCGTGGCGTGCTTGGTCCCGAATGTGTCGGTCAGGGTCGAGGGGAACAGCGAGAAGATCTCGCCCCACGCAAAGAACACCACGCCCGAGAGCAGGGCGAAGGCATAGGCGTTCTCGCGGTAGACCAGCAGCAGGGCGATGGCGCAGGCCTCCAGGGCGAAGGCGATCGCCATGGTGTTCTCGCGGCCGATATTGTCGGAGACCCAGCCGAAGAACGGTCGCGTCAGGCCGTTGGTGATGCGGTCGAAGGTGAGCGCGAAGGGTAGGGCCGCGAAGCCGAAGACCAGGGCGTCGGCGACACCGAACTCCTTTGCGAAGGCGGCGAACTGCGCCACGACCATGAGGCCGCCCGTCGACATCATCGCCATCATCGCGAACATCAGCCAGAACAGCGGCGTCTTCAGCATGACGGCAGGCGCGACGTCCTTTGCGGCGCTGGCGACCTTGTCGGCCGAGATTTCAGGGATCTCGCCGGGCTTGGGCTGGCGCAGGCCGAGGGCCGCGACGAAGCCGATCACGCCGAGGATCGCACCGAACACGAGCAGCGTGTGCCGGTAGCCCGAGGCGGCGATCATGTCGGTAATCGGGAAGGTGGTGGCGATCGCACCCATGCCGTAGCCAGCCGCGACGATGCCGGCGGCGAAGCCGCGACGGTCGGGGAACCAGCGCACCATCAGGCCGATGATGCCGACATAGACGATGCCGGTGCCGAGGCCGCAGAGCACGCCGTAAGTGGCATAAAGGCCGTAGAGCGAGTCGATCTGCGAAGCTGCGGCCCAGCCTGCGCCGCTGAGCGCCGCGCCGAACGCGATCATACCCTTGGCGCTGAACCGGTCGATCAGCCAGCCCTGGGCCGGCGAGAAGAAGGTCTGCAGGACGATCAGGAGCGTGAACGTCACCTGGACGGCCGGAAGACCGGCGCCGGTGGTCGCCTGGAAGGGTTTGACGAAGAGGGTCCAGACGTATTGCGGACTCGAGATCGTCATCATGACGAGAAGCCCGAGCGCGAGCTGGATCCACCGTGTCTTGCTACTTGTATTCATCATTCACTCCTGGCGAGGAATGATCAGCAAGGGGTATGCCAGCTCGGCTGCCCGATCCGGTAGGCTCGCCGATTAATGCAGGATTAAGCCGGTGATGCGTCTGGCATGCAAGATGCAGGGCTAATTTTATGCACAATAGTGCCTATCGACGTGTGGCCGAAATCAGCCAGCAGGCTGCTCCGAGCCGCACGGCGCCGTCCCGGACATGGTGTTCGAGCGTTTCGGCGACGGTGGCTCGTGCGCTTTCGCGAAGGTCCGCATCGCGGTCGCGCAGCAAACGAGCGACCGGCCCGAGATCGACCACGATGTCGGTCGCGGCGTCGACCGCCTCTTTCGCCGATCCATCGACGGAATGGCCGATCGTCAGGGTTCGATCGATGGGGTCGCAGCTGATGTCGCGATACCCGGCAGCATCGAGGATCGGCAGCACCGCGCGGGGATCGGCAAAGCGGAACGGGCCCGGCGCATCGGGCGCCATCGGTTCGCAGCCCGGCACGAGCGGCAACACGACCTCCCGAGGCACCCGCACCCAGGCATTCTCCTCGAGCGCCCGCCAGCACAGGAACGTCAGCCGACCACCCGACCCGAGCGCGCGACCGATATTGTCGAACGCCGCTTCGGTATCGTCGAAGAACATTACGCCGAAGCGTGACAGTGCATGATGGAAGGCACCCTGCCCAAAATCATGGCTCTGCGCATCGGCCTCGATCCATTCGATGGGCGCGGTGCTCGCCGGTTCGCGTGCGGCGCGTTGACGGGCGACCGCGAGCAGCGGCGCCGAGAGGTCGGCGGCAAGGACGCGGCCGCTTTCGGTCACGGTCCGTGCCGCTCGCAGAGCCGTTTTTCCGGCGCCGCAGCCGATGTCGAGCACGCGCTCTCCGGGGTTCAAAGCGGCTCGCTTGAACAGGGCATCCGTCAGCGGCTTGAAGACTGCGTCCAGGGCTGCGTGCCGGGCCGCCCAGCGTTGGCCGACCTCGCCGTTCCAGTATTCGATCTGATCGCGATTCTGCTCGGTCACTTGGGTGCTCCCCTCGGCAGGCCTGCCAGCGCTTCGAAGGCGATCGCCACCGCGACGGCGCCCGGATCCTCGTGACCGGCGAGGTCGGAGGCGGCGAGGTAGCTGGAGCGCCCGGTTCCGGCCCGCTGCATGCTCGCCGTCGCCGCGGCTCCGTCGCGCGCAGCCCGCGCCGCCGCTTCGAGGCCGCCGGTCTCCAACGCTTCGACGGCGGGGATCAGCGCGTCGAGCATCGTGCGGTCGCCGGGGCCGGCACCGCCGTAGTCGCGCACGCGCTCTACGCCGCGGGCGAGAGCCGTCGGCCAAGATACCCCGTCCGACAGGGCGGAGCCGGCTGCTGCGAAGAAAATCGACATCAGCACACCGCTCGACCCGCCGGCCGCACGGCCCAGACGCTCGCCGAGTGCCCGGCACAGGGCGGCGGCATCGGCCTGGGGCAACCGGTCGAGATCGCCGAGCACGGCACGCGCTCCTCCGGCGAAGGTCGAGCCGGTATCGCCGTCTCCGACCTTTGCATCGAGAGCATTGAGGCTGGCCTCGGCTCCGATCAGGGCTTCGCAGACCGCGGTTACGGCACCGGCCGCGGCCGCATCGTGCGAGGGCGTCGGCTCGGGGGCTCCGCGCAGACCATCGGGCAGCGCTCGCACCAGCGGCGCGGCGACCGGCCGCGCACGGGGCCACGCCGGAACATCCGTCTGCGCGAGCAACGCCGCTTCGAGTTCGTCGTCGAGGGCGAGGAAGGAAAGCGAAACGCCGTGCATGTCGAGCGCCGTCATTGCTGGCGCAGGTCCGAGCACGAGCGCCACCCGGGCGCCGAGTGGCGTGTCGAGCACCGCTTTCGTCAGGATCTGCATCTCCAGTGCCGTCGCCGAGCCGAGATTGTTGACGAGGAGCGCGAGCCGCTGCGAGGCCGCGACGGTTCCGGAGAAACGCTCCGTCATCTGCCGGGCCAGGGCCGCCGCCTTGGGCAGCGTGATCCGCTCGATGCCCGGTTCGCCATGGATGCCGAGGCCGAGTTCGGCCTCGCCCTCCGCGAGGCGCTGCTCCGGACTGGAGCCGGGGATCGTCGCGGTCGAGACGGCAATGCCGAGGGATTGCACGGCACCGGCCGTGCGGCGGGCGATGGCCGCCACCGCGTCGAGCGATGCGTCCGTGACGGCCGCATGCCCGGCGATCTTGTGTACGAAGAGCGTCCCGGCAATGCCGCGCGGCTGCGCGGCGTCGGGCAGGGCGATGTCGTCGGCGACGAGCACGGTCTCGACCTTGATCCCGGCGGCGCGGGCCCGCTCGGCGGCGAGGCCGAAATTCAGCCGGTCGCCGGCATAGTTCTTCACGACGAGCAGGCAGCCCGCAGGCCCGGTCGCTGCGAGGATGCCCGCGAGCACGGCATCGACCGAGGGCGAGGCGAAGACGTCGCCGCAGATGGCGGCGCTCAGCATCCCGGGTCCGACGAAGCCTGCATGGGCCGGCTCGTGGCCGGAACCGCCGCCCGAGATCACGGCGACCTTTCCCGGGTCCAGCTCGGCGCGCAGCACGACGCGGATCTCGGGATATCCGTCGAGCCGCGCGAGGGTGCCCCCGCTCGCGGCCAGCAGCCCATCGATGGCGTCGGTGACGAGGCCGGAGCGCTCGTTGATGAAATGCGCCACGGCAGGGGCTCCGGTCGGTTCGGCTCAGGGGTGCCGACTTATCTCGGTCGATCTGCCCTGGGCTTCAACGGCGCGACGAAGCGATCAGAGCCCAGCCGCACCGCCATCTGAACGCGGGTCGTGCGTCGCCTCGATCCGGCCGTTACTCGGATGGCGGATCAGCATTCCGGCATGGCCGAGGGAGTCCATATACGCACCGCCGACTTCCTCGATGTCGTGCCCCATGTTGCGCAAAGCCGCGATGCAGCCCGGATCGAAGCGATCCTCGACCTTCACGCTGAGCGACTCTGCCCCCCAGGTCCGGCCGAAGAGCAGGCGAGGGGCGTCGACCGCGTCGGCCGGCGCCATGCCGTAATCGGCGTATCGCGAAAAGATCTGGGCCTGGAATTGCGGCTGCCCGTCGCCGCCCATGCTGCCATAGGACATGACGCGGCCGTCGGCGAAGGCGGCGATGGCCGGGATCAGCGTGTGGAACGGGCGACGGCCCGGCTCCAGCGGATTCACGGCCTTCGGATCGAGCGAGAACGACATGCCGCGATTCTGCCAGCAGATGCCGGTCGCCGGCAGCACGGTGCCCGACCCGTATTCCCAATAGACCGACTGGATGAAGGACACGGCCATGCCGCTGGCATCGATCGCACCCATCCAGACGGTGTCGCCGTCGCCGGTCTTCTTCGAGGGGAAGGGACCGGCACGGTCCATTGCGATCGCCCCCGTCTCGCGGGCGAGGTATTCGGGCGTCAGGAAGCTCGCCGGGTCGGCCTTCAGGCGGTCGAAATCGGTGACGACGCGGTCGCGGACGGTGAAGGCGCGCTTCGTCGCCTCGATCAGCGCATGATAATAGGCCGTGCTCTCCGGTGCCTTCACGTCGAGCCGGTCGAGGATGCCGAGGATCATCAGCGCCGCCAGCCCCTGCGTCGGCGGTGGGAAATTGTAGAGCGTGGCCCCGCGCCGCCTCAGCGAAACGGGGACGCGCTCCTTGGCCGAATAGCCGGCGAGGTCGGCACGCGTGACTGGGGCGCCGAGCCGTTCCAGATCTGCGGCGATCTCGCGGCCGACATCGCCGCGGTAGAAGTCGTCGAGCCCGGCATGCGCGAGCTGTTCCAGCGTCGCCGCGAGCTTCGATTGCCGCCGGATGCTGCCGGCCTCGTAAGGTTTGCCGCCGTCGAGATAGGTGGCGGCGAAATTCGGGGCATCGTGGAGCGTGTCGAGTTCCTTCGGCACGTAGCGCTCTTCCGAGGGCGAGACCGGACAGCCCTCCCTCGCGTGCCGCACGGCGTCGGCGAGAAGCGTCTCCAGCGGCAGACGACCGCCCAGTGCCCGGGAGAGATCCAGGGCAAGCCGCCAGCCGCCGATCGTGCCTGCGACCGTGATCGCGGCATCGGGGCCGCGCGACGGCAGGACGTCGTAGTCTTTGGCTCGGTAGCGCTCGATCGTCGCGAGGCTGCCCGCGGGTCCGCAAGCCTCGATGCCGCGCACGCGGCCGCCCGGCTCGCGCACCAGCCAGAACCCGTCGCCCCCGATCCCGTTCATATGCGGATAGACCACTGCGATGGTCGCGGCCATGGCCACCATCGCCTCGATCGCGTTGCCGCCCTGCGCGAGGACGATCTGCCCGGTTTCCGCGGCGAGGCGGTGAGGCGCGGCGACGGCGGCGGACGAGAAGACGGGTGTTTCGGGCATGAGACGTTTCGGTTTCGAGGGATCGTTCGCGGCGCAGGCATCGGCGAAGGCGGCATCAGGACCATGCGGACAAGCATGGAGCAAGCCGGACGGTGACGCCGGCGCGCGCGCTTCCTAGATTCCGCGGAGAGGGTGCGGGATGCGGGAGTGGCCGGATGGCCGATGGGACGACGTTCTTCGCCCGAGGCTTCGAATACGTCCTGGGTCGGCTCGTCGCGACGACGGACAGTGCCGCGAACAGTCAGACCGAGGCTCTTCTCCGTGCCGAGACGCTGGCTCGACGTTTGCCCGGCGCGGCGGCCTTCGCCGTTCGACCGCAGAGGGATGGAACCGAGGTCCGAACCATTCTCGGTGCCTTCGGGGACGTGCCGGACGACGTGATCGATGGCCTCGCCGGAGGCTAGCCGGCTCATTGTTCGATTGGTTCCGATAAATCGTGCGGGTTCGTCGCGCTAGTTCAGCGATGTGGCGAAAAGGAAACTGCGCTGGTCGCGGCTCGATGAGATGATGTATTCGCGAATCGGCGAGACCTTCCACAATGAAGCACAATGAGCGGGCGCTTCTTCAGGAGCGCGTGAGAACACTTGTCTTGACGCATGCCCTCGAAGCAACGCTCAGTCGTCTTTCGACGATGAGCGGCGCTGGTGCCGAGGAAGAACTGACCAATCTCGAATACCATATTGCTGCAGCCGGCCGCACCCTCGGCACGATGCCCGGCGAGCTGGCGCTGAGCACCATGGTCGCGGTCGAGGACGCCATCACCACGATCCGCGGTGCCTTCGACCGCGCGCATGACCGTCTGGAAGTTGCCCCACCCCTGGCCTCGATCGCGGCCTGAGTATTCTGCACATTCTGGCGGCATGCCCGGCATACAGAGCGGGCATGCTGCCCCGGCGCGGGTATTTTGTATAAACTTTTTCTTTGCCGGTTGCCAAAATCGGTTTGTGTCTGTCCTGTGGCTCTGGCCGAATAAGCGTGCGACAACCAGCACGCGAGCGGTTGATGACGCAAATGGCCCGCAAGCGGCCAGCGCCTTGGAGAGACTGACCAATGACGACCCGCACTGCGGAGGCAAGCGGCGTTCCCGCTGCTGCCCCGAGCTGGCTTTCCCGCGAATACACCGTTGCAAAACCCGGCTTCAATCGATGGATGGTCCCGCCTGCGGCGCTGGCCATCCATCTCTGTATCGGCATGGCCTACGGTCTGTCGGTGTTCTGGTTGCCCCTGTCGCGCGCGCTGAGCGTCGGCCAGCCCGCCGCTAAGTCCTGCCCCGACATGAGCGTGTTCACCGCGCTCTTCACCACGACCTGCGACTGGCGCGTCAGCGACCTCGTCATCGTCTTCTCCATCGGCATCGTCGTGCTGGGCATCTCGGCCGCGATCTTCGGCGGCTGGCTCGAGCGGGCCGGACCGCGCAAGGCCGGCATCGTCGCGGCGATCTGCTGGGGCGGCGGCTTCCTGATCGGCGCGGCCGGCGTGTTCGTCCATCAGCTCTGGCTGATCTGGCTCGGCATGGGCCTCATCGGCGGCATCGGCCTCGGTCTCGGCTACATCTCGCCGGTCTCGACGCTGATCAAGTGGTTTCCCGATCGGCGCGGCATGGCCACCGGCATGGCGATCATGGGCTTCGGCGGCGGCGCGATGATCGGTTCGCCCCTGGCCGACCTGCTCATCAATACCTTCAAGTCGTCGACCAGCGTCGGCGTCTGGGAGACGCTCGCCGTCATGGGCGTCGGCTACCTCGTGTTCATGCTGGGCGGCGCCTTCGGCTACCGTGTGCCGCCGGCCGGCTGGTATCCCGAGGGCTGGACGCCCCCGGCTGCCAAGAGCGGCATCGCCACGGGCCACGTGCACCTGAACAACGCGCACAAGACCCCGCAATTCTGGCTGCTCTGGCTGGTCCTCTGCCTCAACGTCTCGGCCGGTATCGGCGTGCTCGCACTCGCCTCACCGATGCTGCAGGAGATCTTCGGCGGCCAGCTGATCAACCAGCCGGGCGTCGGTTTCTCGGCGCTCGACGCGGCGGGCAAGACGCAGGTCGCGGCAATCGCGGCCGGCTTCGTCGGCATCCTGTCGCTCGCCAACATCCTGGGCCGGTTCTTCTGGGCCTCGATGTCGGACAAACTCGGCCGCAAGCTGACCTACGCGATCTTCTTCGGCCTCGGCATCGCCCTCTATGCTGGCGCCCCCTGGGCGGCCGGTCTCGGCTCGACGGTCCTGTTCGTCGTGTTCTTCTGCGTGATCCTGTCGATGTATGGCGGCGGCTTTGCCACCATCCCGGCCTATCTCGCGGACGTGTTCGGCACGCAGTTCGTCGGCGCAATCCATGGTCGCCTGCTCACCGCCTGGTCGACGGCGGGCGTCGTCGGCCCGGTGGTGGTCACGGCCATCCGCCAGCATCAGGTCGAGGCCGGCCTGCAGGGCCTCGAGCTCTACAGCCGCACCATGTACGTGCTCGCCGGCTTCCTCGCCGTCGGCTTCATTTGCAACCTGCTCGTCCGTCCGTTGGCGCAGAGCTGGTTCATGAGCGATGCCGAGGTGAAGGCGCTAGAGAAGGGCACGACCGTGCAGTCCGGCGGTTCCGCCGGCATCGGCGGCGGCGGCCTGTCGGTCACCGCGATCGCGGCCTGGGCCGTGGTCGGCATCCCGATTGCCTGGGGCATCTACAAGACGCTCTCCAAGGCGGCGATCCTTCTCCACTAACGACGAAAAGCGGGGCGGCCTCAGACGAGGCCGCCCTTTCCTTATGGCCGATTGAAATACGCCGGCGCAGACGGCATATCCCGCGCGGAATTCCGACGTGGGAGACAGACCTTTGAGCGAGACGGACACCGTCAACGCGAACGTGGAGCGGCACGAGTTCGGTGCGGAGGTCGGGCGGCTGCTCGATCTCGTCGTTCATGCCCTCTACTCCGATCGCGAGATTTTTTTACGCGAGCTCGTCGCCAACGCAGCCGACGCCACCGATCGCCGTCGCTTCGAGGCGCTGACGAACGAGGCTCTGGCGCTGCCGGCCGACGCCAAGATCCGCATCGCCCCCGACAAGGACGCCAAGACGCTGACGATTTCGGATTCCGGGATCGGCATGTCGAAAGAGGATCTTGCGAAGAACCTCGGCACCATTGCCCGCTCCGGCACCCGCGCCTTCTCGCAGGCGATTGGCGATGCCAAGCCCGCAGAAGGCGCCGAGGACAAGCGCCCGAGCCTGATCGGCCAGTTCGGCGTCGGCTTCTACTCGGCTTTCATGGTGGCCGATCGCGTCACCGTCACCTCGCGCCAGGCCGGCACGGACGACGCGTGGCGCTGGGCCTCCGATGGCCAGGGCAGCTACACGATCGAGAAGGCCGATCGGGACCAGCCTGGCACGGACATCGTCCTCAACCTCAAGGACGATGCCGGCGAGTACCTGGAGAGCTACCGGCTCGACCATGTCGTGAAGAAGTGGGCCGACAACATCGCCGTGCCGATCGCCATCGTCGGCGAGGAGGGCAAGGAAGAGGCCGCCAACCAGGGCACCGCCCTGTGGCGCAAAGCCAAGTCCGAGATCACGGAAGAGCAGTACAAGGAGTTCTACCGCACGGTCAGCCACAACTTCGACGAGCCCTGGGCGACGCTGCACTGGCGGGCCGAGGGTGCGCTGGAATTCTCCGGCCTGCTCTTCGTGCCGGGTATGAAGCCGTTCATGCCGGTGGAGGACGACCGCCGCTCCAAGGTCCGGCTGCACGTGCGCCGCATGTTCATCACCGACGAGGCCGAGCTGCTGCCGAACTGGCTGCGCTTCGTCGCGGGCGTGGTCGATACCGACGACCTGCCGCTCAACGTCTCGCGCGAGATGCTGCAATCGACCCCGGCGCTTCAGAAGATCCGCCGCGCCGTGACGACCCGCGTGGTCAACGAGCTGACCAACCGCTCGAAGAACGCCGAGAAGCAGGACGAGTACCTGAAGTTCTTCGAGAATTTCGGGCCGGTCCTCAAGGAAGGCATCTACGAGGATTTCGAGCGCCGCGCCGAGATCGCCCCGCTGCTGCGCTTCCGCTCGACCACGCAAGAGGGCTGGACCACGCTCGGCGAGTACGTCTCGCGCATGAAGCCGGAACAGGAGGCGATCTACTACCTCGTCGCCGACGACGCCGACGCGGCGAAGAAGTCTCCACAGCTCGAGGGCTTCGCCGCCCGTGGGGTCGAGGTGCTGCTGCTCTCCGACCATGTCGACGCCTTCTGGCCGGAGCAGTTGGCCAAGTTCGAGGAGAAGTCGCTTCGCTCGGTGACCCAGGCCTCGGCCGACCTCGCCAAGCTGAAGCCCGAGGGTGAGACCTCCGAGACGCCGGAGGCCGACAAGCTCGTCGCCGCCCTCAAGCTCGCCCTGGAGAAGGACGTCTCCGAGGTGCGCACCACCGACCGTCTCGTCGACAGCGCCGTGGTGCTGGCCTCCTCCGGCATGGGCCCCGACCTGCAGATGCAGCGCCTGATGCGCCGTGCCGGCCGCAGCTTCGGCGGCGGCAATCCGATCCTGGAGATCAACCCGCGCCACCCGCTGATCCAGGCGCTCAGCGCGCGGGTCGAGGCCGGGGAGGACATCACCGAGCCAGCGGGCACGCTGCTCGACCTCGCCCGGATCCAGGACGGCGACACCCCGCGCGACCCGATCGGATTCGCCCGCGCAGTCGCGGCGGCACTGGCCGGCACCACGACGTCGGCCGGCTGAAGCTGAGCGGCGGCCCGTTGACAGCCGGGCCGCCGACAGCCGAGGTGAGGGCGATGGCCACCGACTCTTCGCCCCTCTCCCACGCCTCGCGACGCGATGGCCCCATCGCCCTGGCCATCGCCGCCGTCGTGGTCGCAACGGTGGTGATCGGAGCCCTGGCGCCTGGCGTCCCGCACAAGCCGGCGCCGGCTGCGGCGGTGTTCCCCGACAGCGATCCGACCTGTGCCGAATGGAGCGACGGCTGCCGCGCCTGCATGCGGACGCCCGACGGTCCGGTCTGTTCGACCCCCGGCATCGCCTGCACGGCCGGCCAACAGGAATGCCTGCGCCGCGCGACGCCGTGAGCACGCCGCTCCTCCGTTTCGCCCCGAGCCCGAATGGCCGCCTGCATCTCGGCCATGCCTATTCCGCCCTGCTCAACGACGCGACCGCGCGGCGGCTCGGGGGGCGCTGCCTGTTGCGGATCGAGGACATCGATCCGGTTCGCTCACGGTTGGAGCTGATCGCGGCGATCGAGGATGACCTCGGCTGGCTCGGGCTCGCCTATGAGCGACCCGTCCGGCGGCAATCGGAGCATATGAGCGTCTATCGCGCGGCGCTCGATCCGCTGATCGCGCGAGGCCTGGCCTATCCCTGCTTCTGCTCGCGGGGGACGATCCAGGCGCGGGTCGCGCAGACGCGCGCGGAAGGGGCGGCGATCGCCTGCGACCCTGATGGCGCGCCGCTCTATCCGGGCAGCTGCCGTATCTTGTCCGGAGAAGAGGCGGCGGCGCTTCGCGCCCAGGGCGCGCCGCATACCTGGCGACTCGACATGGCTTGCGCGCTCGATGAGGCGCCGGGTCCATACGCTTTCCGGTGCTTCGAGCCGGACGGCTCCGAAACTGACGTTCCGGCCGACCCATCGCGCTGGGGCGATGTGGTGATCGCGCGGCGGGACGTGCCGACGAGCTACCATCTCTCCGTCGTTCTCGACGATGATGCCCAGGGCATCAGCCACGTCGTTCGCGGTGCCGATCTGCTCGCCGCGACCGACCTGCACGTGCTGCTGCAACGCCTGCTCGGGCTCCGCTCACCGGCCTATCACCACCACCGGCTGATCATGGCCGAGGACGGCGAGAAACTCGCCAAGTCGCGCGGCTCGGAGACATTGGGCGACCTGCGCGCGGGGGGGATCAACGCGGCCGAGATCCGAGCCAAGCTCGGGTTCTGAGCTTCCACTCGCCGACACCCACCTCATCATGAGGACTGGGGAGGGGGCCACCAGCCGAGGCACCCCACGAGGGTCACCGCATCGCGTCGCGCTGCGCCATGGTCGTTGCGGTTTTCGACTTCTGCATCGTCGCCTCGATCTGGTCGCGCTGGCGCTTGAACTCGGCGAGCAGGCGGCCGTCGAGTTCGCGGCCGCGGGGGACGCGGATCTTCAGCGGGTCGACGAAGTGGCCGTTGATGATCACCTCGTAGTGCAGGTGGGGGCCGGTCGAAAGGCCGGTCGTGCCCACGTAGCCGATCACCTGGCCCTGGGTGACGCGGGCGCCTTCTCGCACGCCGCGGGCGAAGCGCGACATGTGGTTGTATGTCGTGATGTAGCCGTTGATGTGCTGGATCTCGACGCGCTGGCCGTAGCCCGACGACCACTCCGCCTTGATCACCGTGCCGTTGCCGGCGGCGAGGATCGGCGTGCCGATCGCGTTCGCCCAGTCGACGCCGGTATGGAGCTTGGCATAGCCAAGCACCGGGTGGCGGCGGTAACCGTAGCCCGAGCGCAGGATGCCGTCGGCGATCGGCTTGCGCATCAGGAACTTCTTGAGCGAGCGGCCCTGCTCGTCGAGGTAGTCGACCGAGCCGTCGTCGGGCGACTGGAAGCGATAGATCTTGCGGGTCTCGCCGGACAGGTTGAGCGAGGTGTAGAGCAGTTCCGGTCGCTCGTTGGCGCTCGCCCCCGAATCCTCGTCGTAGCTGTAAAACACGTCGAGGCTGTCGCCGGTGGAGATCCGGCGCTGGAAGTCGACGTCGTAGCTGAACACCCGGACGATGTCCTCGAGAGCCGTCTTCGGGATCTCGTGACGCGCGGCCGTTTCGTAGAGGCTTTGGTAGAGGCGCGGACCGGAGCCGGTCTCCTCCTCGTCGTCGTCATCGTCGGCCGCGTTGGCCTGGGGCTGCGGCTTGCCGTCCTGGATCTCGTCGCTCGGCGGCGCCACCGAGACGAAGCTGCCGCGATCGTTCATCGCGGCAATCGCCTCGACGCCCTTCTCGCCGTAGAGCACGACGCGGGTGACGCGGCGGCCGTCTCCGGGCTTCGGCCCGGGCGCGATCTGCACGCGGAACTGCTGGCCCTCCGTGAGAGCCGCCGTCTTGGTCTTGCCGCCGAGCGCCGTGACGATGCCGCGGATCGCGTCCTCGCTCACCAGACCGGTCGCCTTCAACACCGTCTCGATCGTGTCACCGCGCTTGAGCGCCAAGTCGCGCTCCTCGACGAGGGCGGCTTCGCCCGTCTTCAACTCGACCTTGCCAAGGCTGGTGACGTTCTCGGGCACCACGAGCACGTCGATCGACTTGAACGGGCTGCCGTCCTTGCCGGCGATCCCGGCAGTGTCGAACCCGGCGGAGGCGGAGCCCGGCTGCAGCGTGCGCGAGAGCATGATCTGCGGCGCGATCGGCAGCGCCGTGCGCCGTCCGACCTCGGCGGTGAGGCGGCGCTCCTCCTCGACCTGAGCCGTGACGTCGTCGTCCGTGAGTGCCGGCGCGCTCGCATCCATCGGCAGATCGCCGAGATCGCGCTTGATCACGCTGACTTCGGCGCCGGGCCCCTCGGCCGCCGCGCCCGGATCCGATGCGCGGTCCTGCGGCTCCTCCGACGTGATCTTCATCGGATCGAACTTCGGCACGTCGGTCGCGAACACGCCCGTCTGCATCGACAGGGCCGTCGAGACGCGCACGAACGGTTTGACCTTGATGATCTCGCGGTCGCCGAGCCTCACCGTGACCGGCGTGCGGAAGGTCTGTTTGGCGGAGGCGATCATCAGGTTGCGCACGAGGCGGTCGCCCTTGCGCGCCACGCTTGCGCCGTCCTCGCCCACCTCGCGCCGGGAAGAGAGCGTCACCTTCTCGGGCATCGCCGCGAAGGAGGCGCCGCTGGTCAGTGAGACCTGGATAGCGGCGCCGAGCAGGGCCGCGCCGGTGATGCCGGTGAGAGCGCTGGCGCAGAGCCAGCGCAGGTTGACGTCGCGACGGTCGACCTGCGTCGCCTCGCCGCCGGCCATGTCGAGCGGCGGCTCAATGCCGCGCTCGAACAGGCGCGAGGGGCGCCCGCTGGAGGGGCTGCCGGCCTCGCCGATCTTGAGCCGCGCACGGGTCAACGGCGTACCATGGTCAAGGGTCTCGGGCTCCGGGACGTCAGGTCGCTCGATGAGGGGAAGCCGGTCCGGCGTGGGCACGAAAGTGCCGCGCGGATCAGCTCTCGGATCGAGCGAGGGGCGTCTCCCATCGTGTCGAGGCCCAGCGTGTCGAGATTGAGGCGCAGGCCGCCTCCGGAGGCGGTCCGCACCGGTTCGTCGGGAGACGAAACGGCGTCTGCCGGATCGCCCTTCGTCACGCCCCCATCTAGCATGGATTGCGTGCAATCCGTCCAGCGCGGGCTGTCACTGCATGGAGACACCCGACCTCTTCCGCCGTGCTCAGCCGCTAGACTGTATTGACGGCTGGATGGGCCAGGCCCTAGCTCAAGCTCGACGGTTCCCGAAAGGGATCAAAAGGGAACGCGGTGAGGGGCTTGCCCCGATGCCGCGGCTGCCCCCGCAACTGTAAGCGGAGAGCCTTCCGCCACCTGTGTCACTGGGTACCTCACCCGGGAAGACGGATGGAAGGCAGTGACCCGTGAGCCAGGAGACCTACCGTCAGTCGTGGTCACACGCGAAACGCGTCGGGCGGGGTGCCCTGGCGGGTGTCGAAGCCTACGGCCGTGTCCGTTCGGTGAGACCTCGTTCGCGGTGACGTGCCACTGCCGTCGCCCGAGGTCCGTTCCCGTGTCCCATCTCACTTCCCCCGCGCTCAGGCGCGCCCTTTCGTCATGCGTGGCGTTCACGCTCCTGGGTGGTCTGCCAGCCCTCGCGCAGCAGACGGTCGCGCCCCTCGCGAACAGCCGCCCGGGAACGGCCGAGACGCTCGAGGAGATCTCCGTCAGCGCCACCGGCGTGCCGACCCCGGTCTCGCAGACCGGTTCGAGCGTCACGGTGCTGACCGCCGAGACGCTCGAGCAGCAGCAGCGCCGCACGGTGCCCGATGCGCTGCAGCAGGTGCCCGGCCTCAACGTCGTCCAGACCGGCGGTCCGGGCGGACAGAGCTCGGTCTTCATCCGCGGCGCGAATTCCAATCACACGAAGGTTCTCATCGACGGGATCGATGCGAGCGACCCGTCGAACCCGAACGGCTCGTTCGACTTCGCGCATCTGCTCACCGACGACCTCTCGCGGATCGAGGTGCTGCGCGGGCCGCAGAGTGGTCTCTACGGCGCCGACGCCATCGGCGGCGTGGTCTCCTTCACCACCAAGCGCGGCGAAGGGCCGATGAGGATCACGACCCGCGTCGAGGGCGGGTCCTACGGCACCTTCAACCAGAGTGGCCGCATCAGCGGCTCTCAGGACGGCTTCGACTACTCGGTCTCGGTGGCCCACTTCCGGGCCGCGGCGACGCCGGTCACGCCGCTCGATCTCGTGCCGCCCCGCGGCCCACGTCGCCCGAATTACTACGACAACGAGACCATCTCGGCGAAGCTCGGCTACCAGGTGACGGATGAGTTCCGCATCAACTCGATCACGCGCTTCAGCAACGCGACGCTGCGCTTCAATACCGACGATTACAGCCAGTTCCCGGCCGTCCTGTTCGGCACTGTCCGCAACGAGCAGGGCAATCAGCAGATCTATACGCGCAACGAGGCCGAGTGGACGCCGATCGCCGGCTTTCACAACGTCTTCGCGATCAACTATTCGAATCTGTTCAATCGCAATGCGAGCGACATCTACAACCCGCTGGCGCTGATCCCGAATACGAATACCGGCGAGCGCCTACGCTACGAGTATCGCGGCGACTATCTGCTGTCGCCCGGCAACCTGATCCTGTTCGGCGCGCAGCGCGACGAGGAGCGCCTGTTCAACTCCGACCCGAATCCATTCGGGACCGGCGATCTGAAGGCGCGTAACGGCAATACCGCCGGCTATGTCGAGGCGCAGCTCACGCCCTTCGATCGCGCCGCCCTCGTGGCCAACCTGCGCCATGACGAGAACGATGCTTTCGGTCCTGCCACCACCTTCCGCGTGGCGCCGAGCTACGTGCTCCCCTTCTCGGAGACCCGCATCAAGGGCAGCATCGGCACCGGCTTCAAGACGCCGACCCTGTACCAACTCTACGTCAACATCCCGTCTTTCGGACAGATCGCCAATCCCAACCTGAAGCCTGAGGAAAGCTTCGGCTACGACGCCGGTTTCGAGCAGCCGCTCGGCGACCGCGTGCTGGTCGGCGCAACCTATTTCCACAACGATTACAAGAACCTGATCCAGACTCTGTTCTTGCCCGGCTTCCAGTACAGCTACGAGAATATTGGCAAGGCCGAATCCTACGGTGCGGAAGCCTTTGCCTCGGTGAAGTTCACGGACACGCTGTCGGGCCGGATCGACTACACGAACACGGTCACGAAGGACGAGGTTAGCAACCTCGAACTCCTGCGCCGGCCCCGCCACAAGGGCAGCGCGACCGCTCTCTGGTCGCCGCTGCCGGGCCTGACCCTCAGCGGTACGCTCGTCGTGATCGGCCCCTTCGTGGACGGCAATCGCGACTTCTCGATCCCCCGCTTGAAGAATCCCGGCTTCACCACAGTCAACTTCGCCGTGAATTACGACATCAACGAATCCGTCAGCGTGTTCGGCCGCGTCGATAACCTGTTCGACCGCCGCTACGAGAACCCCACCGGGTTCCTCGGACAGGGCCTCGCCGTGTATGGCGGTGTCCGCGTGAGCACCTTCTGAGGACGATGCGAAACCTGGCTCTCCTCTCTGCGGCGACGCTGGCGGCCTGCTTGGCCGCCGGCATCGTCGCGGCGGCGGAGGCGCCCCTGCCGGCGCACCCAGTCCGCGTCGTCTCGATGAACCTCTGCGCGGACGAACTCGTGCTGCGGCTCGCCGACCGCGATCAGATCGCGGCGGTGACTTGGCTCGCGCGCGATCCCCGCGGCTCTTCCGTCTTCGCGGAGGCGGCCGGCGTGCCGCTGACGCGGGGGCTGTCCGAAGAGGTGATCGCCCTGAAACCCGATCTCGTGATCGCCGGGGCCTTCACCACGCGCAGCGCCGTCGGCATGCTGAAACGGATCGGGATGCCGATGCTCGAACTCGGCCTGCCGGGGGATTTCGAGGGCGTCCGTGCGCAGATCCGAACGGTCGCGAAGGCGCTCGGCCACCCCGATCGCGGCGAGGCCCTGGTCGCCGATCTCGACAGGGGGCTCGAGACGGTCGCGGCAGCACCCCGGCCTCTGCGTGCGCTGGTGATGCGGCCAAACGGCTTCACCGTCGCTCCGGGCTCCCTCGGAGACGCGGTCATCCGCGCGGCCGGTCTCGTCAACGTCGCGGCAGAGATCGGGCGCGATCGCTCCGGGCAGGTTCCGCTCGAAGCCGCCGCCTTCGCCGAGGCCGACCTCATCGTCCTCGACGATTCCGGCAGCGGCACGCCGTCGCTCGCCGACGCTCTGCTGCATCACCCGGTGCTGGAGCAGCTTCGACGGGAGGGGCGCACCGTTTCCATCCCGAACCGGCTCTGGAACTGTCCAGGGTCGCAGGTGGCGGAGGTGGTCAAGCGGTTGGCGAAGGCTGCACGAGAGCGGACGGTCCTCCAATGAGTGCACCCTTGCGGCCTGCTATCGTCGAACGATCCCGCCCTGGCCGCTTGCTCGTGCCGGCGCTCGCCATTCTCGTCGGGATGCTCGTCCTCGCCTCCATCGCCTGCGGTTACGCCGCCTTCGACGTGTCGGCTGCCTTCGCGGATTGGCTCGCCGGCCGCAACACGCTGCCGGCCCTGGTGCTGTCGGAGCTGCGCATCCCGCGGGCGCTGCTCGGGGCGCTCGTCGGCTTCAGCCTGGGGCTGACCGGAGCAGTGATGCAGGGCTACCTGCGCAATCCGCTCGCGGATCCCGGAATCCTCGGCATCTCCTCGGCTGCGGCCCTCGGCGCGGTGATCGTTTTTTACAGCGGCATGGCCGGGGCGCTCAGCCTCGCCCTGCCGCTCGGCGGGATCGCGGGCGCGGCCGGGGCGGCGCTTGCGATCAACCTGCTGGCCATGCGCGGCACCGGCACGCTGGGGCTGATCCTCGCGGGCGTCGGCCTGTCGAGCCTCGCCGGCGCGCTGACGGCGCTGGCCCTCAACTTCGCGCCGAACCCCTATGCCGCCCTCGAGATCGTCTTCTGGCTGATGGGTTCGCTGACCGACCGCAGCATGGACCATGTGTGGCTCTGCTTGCCGCTGATGCTCGTCGGCTGGCTGCTGATGCTCTCCACTGGCCGTGCACTCGACGCGCTGTCCCTCGGCGAGGACACCGCGGCGAGCCTCGGGTTCGATCTCGTGTCGGTGCGGCTGCGCATCGTGACTGGCGCTGCGCTTGCAGTGGGAAGCGGCGTCGCGGTGAGCGGCGCAATCGGCTTCGTCGGGCTGGTGGTGCCGCATCTGGTGCGCCCGCTCGTCGGCGCCCGGCCTTCGGCGAGCCTCCTGCCGAGCGGGTTCGCGGGGGCCGCCCTGGTGCTGGTTGCCGACATCGCCGTGCGGCTGCTGCCGACGCGGCCGGAGCTCAAGCTCGGTGTGGTCACGGCCCTCGTCGGCGCGCCGTTCCTGATCGGCCTGCTGTTCCACCATCGGGGAAGGGGCTGATGCGCCTTGCGGTGGAGAATGCCGTCATCCGCCTCGGCGGCCGCACGATCCTCAACGGCGTCACGCTCGGCGTGGGGCCGGGCGAGTTCGTCGGCCTCGTCGGCCCGAACGGCGCCGGCAAGACCACGCTGCTGCGCCTGCTCGCCGGGCTGATCGCCCCCGCCACTGGCCGGGTCACGATCGATGACCGCCCTCTCAATGACGTCTCGCGGGACGAGCGTGCCCGCCGGCTCTCCGCCTTCTTTCAGAACGCGGGTATCGGCTGGCCGATGCGGGTGCGCGAGATCGTCGGGCTCGGCCGACTGCCGCATCGCCGGACCTTCGCCGCGGAGAGCGCCGCCGACCAAGAAGCCATCGCCCGCGCCATGGCGATGACCGAAGTCGCCGGACTCGCCGACCGCATCGAGCCGACACTCTCATCCGGCGAGCGCATGCGGGTGCTGCTCGCCCGCGCGCTCTGCGTCGAGGCTGAGATGCTGCTCGCCGACGAGCCGATCACCGCCCTCGATCCCGCCCACCAGCTCGACGTGATGGCACTGCTGCGCCGGGTCAGCCACGATGGCGCCGGAGTGATCGCCGTGTTGCACGACCTGACGCTCGCCGCGCGCTATTGCGACCGTCTCGTCGTGATGGCCGAGGGCCGTATCGTCGCCGATGGCGCTCCCGCGACCGCGCTTCAGGATGGCCTGCTGCGTTCCGTCTTTGGCGTCACTGCCCAGCGCGGCAGCCATGTGGATGGCGGCGCCTATATCCTGCCCTGGGCCCGCGCGGGCAGAGAACCGGGAGAGACACGCCCATGACGATCGCCACCGCGGCAGAGATTGACGACGTACGCGCCGTCGAGGCGTTGCTGCGCGCCAGCCTCGCCGATCCCGAGACGGGCTGGAGCGTCGGCAGCTTCGGCGCAATCGCCGAGTTCATCCGCGACGCCGACGAGACCGTCACCGAGCTTACCGACGGCCGCCTCGGGGCCTATACCTCGCGTGGCGCCATCGCCTTCACGCCGATCCCCGGCCTGCGCCCGGTCGCCTACGAGACCGCGATCAATTCCGGCTGGAACCACGCGATCGCCCTCTGCCTGCCGGAGGAGGCCTGCGCCATGACGCGCCGGACGGTCGTCACCGAACTCGGCCCGGACAAGGACGCGGCCCGCGACGAGGACCGCGACGCCATCCTGTTCGATCTCGGCCTCGATCTCCTCGCCATCGATGCCTGCGTGCGCTCGGCCGATCCGGAGACCATCGCCTGCCTGCGCTCCGGCGTGGGCAAGCCGGTCTTCGATCACGCCAACCCGATCGGCCCGCGCCTCGTCGCGATGAGCCCGAACCGCGTCTTCGTTGGTCGGGCTGGCCGCGCCGAAGTGTTTCAGCCCATCCCTCCGGCGGACGGGAAGAGTCCCGAGGGACCGCATACCCACGTCATGCCGAAGCTGTTGAAATCCGGGCGGACCCACGCAGCCACCACGCCGATCCCCGAGGGTTTCGTGCCCTTCGCCGCAATCCACCCGGCCCATCCCTACAAGGACGCCCTCGGCCAGCGCATCCCATTCCTGCAGGAGCGCGTGGATGCCTTTCAGGCCCTGCTCGACCGCTGGGGCAACGCCGATCTCGTCGCCGCGAAGCGCCACGTCACGGAGGGCGGCAATCCCGACGAGGTCGGCGCCGGCCGCCACATCCAGGCGGCCCGGCGCGTCGCCGAGAATCAGGCGCGCTACCGCCGCGGCGAGATCATGGAGATCGCACCGGATGAGGCAGAGCCGGAGGTGGAGTGAGCGCAGCGGCGAATGCTTCTGCACTCCGCACACGTCCCCATGCTTCCAGGCGCACGGGCCCGGACGGCTCTGCGCGATTACCGTCGTGCACGCGGTTCGACGTCGAGACATGAACCTTGGGCTTGAGCGTTGTGACCACCGCAGACACGATCACCATACGCCCCGCATCCGTCGCCGATCGTAGCGCGATCCTGGCCATCCTCGAACCTATCGTGCGCGCCGGCGATACCTACGCCCTGCCGAGCGATTGGAGTGGCGACGCGATCCTCGATTACTGGATGGCCCCAGCCCATCGCGTGCTCGTGGCGGAGATCGGCGGTCGGGTGCTCGGCACCTGCTACCTTCGCCCGAACCAGTTCGGCGGAGGTGCTCATGTCGCCAATGCCGGCTACGCGACCCATGCCGACGCCGCAGGCCGAGGGATCGCACGCGCCATGGCCCTGCACTCTTTCGACGTGGCGCGCGAGGCCGGCTTTACCGCGATGCAGTTCAACTTCGTGGTGGCGAGCAACGAGCGCGCCGTCTCCCTGTGGCGATCCTTCGGCTTTGCCGAGGTCGGCCAGCTCCCCGGAGCCTTCCGGCATCCGCGCCTCGGCTTCGTCGACGCATTGGTGATGCATCGGATGTTGTGAGGGACGCCGTGGCGGGTGTCACAGCGGCTGCGCCGGGCGCGGCTATTCAGAGTTCAAATCTTCGAGGTCGTGCCGCGATGCCTTGACTCTCGGCATATCCACCTTCGACAGCATTATCCTGCCCTGCCGAGGAGTGCTGATGAGCTTCGTGGTCTGCCTTGCGGCACTCTTCTTCCTGATGGCGGTCGCCTATCGCGGCTTTTCGGTTATCCTGTTCGCGCCGATCGCGGCCATGGCCGCTGTGTTGGTGACCGACCCGGCTGCCGTCCCGACGATCTTCTCCGGCCTGTTCATGGAGAAGATGGTCGGCTTCCTGAAGCTGTACTTTCCGTTGTTTCTGTTCGGCGCAGTCTTCGGAAAGCTCATCGAGATCTCGGGCTTCGCCCGCTCCATCGTCGGCGCAGTGACGGGGCTGCTCGGGCAGGGCAGGGCGGTGGCGGCGATCGTCCTCGTCGGCGCGATCCTGACCTATGGCGGCGTCTCGCTCTTCGTGGCGGTCTTCGCGGTCTATCCTTTCGCGGCCGAGCTGTTTCGGCGCAGCGACATCCCCAAGCGCCTGATCCCCGGCACCATCGCGCTGGGCGCCTTCACCTTCACGATGGACACGCTGCCGGGCACGCCGCAGATCCAGAACATCATCCCGACCAGCTTCTTCAAGACCGACGCCTATGCCGCGCCCTGGCTCGGCATCATCGGTTCGATTTTCGTGTTCGTGCTCGGCGTGAGCTGGCTGGAATTCCGCCGCCGCCGGGCGGCTGCTGCCGGCGAGGGCTATGGCGCCGACCATGCCGAGGAGCCGGCGGTCAGCGAGGATAAGGTCGCGATCCATCCAGCCGTCGCGATCTTGCCGCTGCTGATCGTCGGGATCGGCAACAAGCTGCTGCTGTCCTGGATCACCGCCTCCTACGGCGCGGAGGCTTCGGCCGCGCTCAACCCGGAGATGGCCGCGCATCCGGTGACGCTTCAGGTGAAGGCCGTCGCCGCGATCTGGGCGGTTGAAGGCGCACTCATCCTCGGCATCCTCGCCACTGTGCTGCTCGGCTTCCGGAACCTCGCGAGCCGCTTCTCTGAGGGCTCCAAAGCAGCGGTCGCCGGCTCGCTCCTCGCCGGCATGAACACCGCCACCGAATACGGGTTCGGCGCGGTCATCGCCGCGTTGCCGGGCTTCAAGGTGATCTCGGATGCGCTCTCCGCGATCCCGAACCCGCTGGTGAACGAGGCCGTGACGGTCAACGTGCTGGCCGGCGTCACCGGCTCGGCTTCGGGGGGCCTCTCGATCGCCCTGGCCGCGCTCGGCGAGCGCTTCGTGCAGGCGGCGCAGGCCTCTGGGATTCCGCTGGAGGTGATGCACCGTGTCGCCTCCATGGCGAGCGGCGGCATGGACACGCTGCCGCATAACGGCGCGGTCATCACCCTGCTCGCCGTCACCGGTCTGACGCACCGGCAATCCTACGGCGACATTTTCGCGATTACCTGCATCAAGACGCTGGCGGTGTTTTTCGTGATCGGGGTGTATTACGCGACGGGATTGGTGTGACGCGGTTCGTCATCGCGAGGCGAAGCCGAAGCAATCCAGGGCCGACACACTGACGTTGCGCGTGTGGTCCTGGATTGCTTCGCTGCGGTCGCAATGGCGACGCGAGGCGGTTGAACTGGTGCCTCGCCTTGACCGGCGAGCCTCGCCCTTCCTACACACGCTGAAGACTGCGGATTGATCCTCCGCGCCGAGATCCCGAGACGTCATGAACGCCCCCGTATCCCCGAACAAGCTCATCAAGGGCGGTCTGCACGACTGGGAGGTCGTGATCGGCATGGAGATCCATGCCCAGGTCACCAGCCGCTCCAAGCTGTTTTCGGGCGCCGCCACCGAGTTCGGCGCGGAGCCGAACGACCATGTCTCGCTGGTCGATGCGGCGATGCCGGGCATGCTGCCGGTGATCAACGAGGAATGTGTCGCGCAAGCCGTGCGCACCGGCCTCGGGCTCAAGGCCAAGATCAACCTGCGCTCGGTCTTCGATCGCAAGAACTATTTCTACCCGGATCTGCCGCAGGGCTATCAGATCTCGCAGTTCAAGGATCCGATCGTCGGCGAGGGCGAGGTGCTGGTCGATCTCGCGGACGGCGAGTCGATCACGGTGGGCATCGAGCGGCTTCACCTGGAGCAGGATGCCGGCAAGTCGCTGCACGACCAGGACCCCACGAAAAGCTTCGTCGACCTGAACCGCTCCGGCGTCGCGCTAATGGAGATTGTCTCGCGGCCGGACCTTCGCTCTTCCGAGGAAGCGCGCGCCTACGTGACCAAGCTGCGCACCATCCTGCGTTATCTCGGCACCTGCGACGGCGACATGGAGAAGGGCAACCTGCGCGCCGACGTGAATGTCTCCGTTCGGAAGCCCGGCGATCCGCTCGGCACGCGCTGCGAGATCAAGAACGTCAACTCGATCCGCTTCATCGGCCAGGCCATCGAGGTCGAGGCCCGTCGCCAGATCGGGATCATCGAGGATGGCGGCACGATCGACCAGGAGACGCGGCTCTACGATCCAGGCAAGGGCGAGACGCGCTCCATGCGCTCCAAGGAAGAAGCGCACGACTACCGCTACTTCCCCGACCCGGACCTCCTGCCGCTCGAATTCGACCAAGCCTATGTCGACGGACTCAGCGAGGGCCTGCCAGAACTGCCGGATGCCAAGAAGGCGCGCTTCATCGCCGATTTCGGGCTTAGCCCCTACGATGCCGGCGTGCTCGTCGCCGAGCGCGCCTCGGCCGACTATTTCGAGGCGGTGGCGAAGGGCCGTGACGGCAAGGCCGCCGCGAACTGGGTGATCAACGAGCTGTTCGGCCGCCTGAACAAGGAAGGCAAAGGCATCGAGAACACGCCGGTTTCGGCCGAGCAGCTCGGCGGAATCGTCGATCTGATCGGCGAGGGCGTGATCTCCGGCAAGATCGCCAAGGACGTCTTCGAGATCGTCTGGAGCGAGGGCGGCAACCCGCGCGAGATCGTCGAGACGCGCGGCATGAAGCAGGTGACCGACACCGGCGCCATCGAGGCCGCTATCGACAAGATTATCGCCGAGAACCCGGACAAGGTTGCCCAGGCCAAGGAGAAGCCGACGTTGCTCGGCTGGTTCGTAGGGCAGACCATGAAGGCCACCGGAGGCAAGGCCAACCCGGCCTCTGTCAACGCGCTGCTGAAGGCGAAGCTCGGCATCGATTGACCCGCGCCGTCCTTGCGAGCGCAGCGAAGCAGTCGGAGACCACACCGGCGACGTAGGCGCGTTGGCCCCGGATGGCTTCGGCTTCGCCTCGCGATGTCGTCTGATCGGGCGTTGTCGTCACGACGATAGGCGCCAGCCGGCCTAATTGCCGGGGCGCTGGGCAGCTACCATCGATGACTGTCTTCGCCGCGGAAGGACCGCGGCGGAAGCGGCTCTAGGTGGGGCTGATGCGTGTTCGAAGTCGTACCTATTACAGGTCGCTTCTGCGCCCCTGGGGCCGCTTCCGTCCGGTGGCTCGTCACGTACGCCGCTCGATCTCAGGCCAAACCGCTCCTGCGATCTTCTACGCGGCTTTCTGCTGGGGTGGAGTCATTCCTGTCTCCTTCAGCCAAATCTCTTCCCAACAACGATAAAATGATCGCCGTTTCTCCGAGACGTCTGTGCTTCCCTCGCGAAGCACTCAGATAGACTGCGACTGTCTTCGCAGCGGGTCAAGCGGAATTAGCGCTCAAGCTTCACCCATGTGTGGTGAAAGAATGCTTTCCATCGGGGTCACCTCGATCCGTCAGAGACTTACCGCAATGCGGTGTCGGCGGAAAAAGATCATGAAGGCCCGAACCGTCGTCATCGTTCGAGGAGTTGGTTCTTGACCAGATATTTGATCCCACGGTCGAAGGACTCGTCGGTGTTGCCGCGCAGGTCGACGCTGAAGGCCTTCTCCGGCGCCCCCTCCTTCAATGAGCGGTGGTAGACGTTGATGTTGAGGATCAGGTTCGAAACCTTCTGGACCTCGCCGACGAAGACGCTGTCCGCTCCGAGCGCCTTGCCGAAGGTGTCGGCGCAGCCACCGCAGGCGCGCAGGTCGCTCGTCTTGGCGACGTCGTCCTTCACGGGATCGGTTGGGACGAGGGTGTAACGTCCGGTGTCCTTGAGGAGCGTGCGGAATTCGTCGCTGGTCCTCTTCAGCCGGGCCTTGTCGTCCTCCGTGGGCGGCGTCGGCGCGCCATGGGCAAACTGGAAGTCGAACACTGCGACCTTCTCGGGCTCTGCCCGGACGGCCGCAGTGAGGCCCAGCACCGTCGCCGCGGCGAGGCCGCCGATCGCGAGTCTCGTCGGCGTCATTGGGATTCTCCATGATTGTGCGGGACCGGATGCCCCCGGCCTATCCGAAGGCCAACGCCACAGGCTCCGGATCGATCAATGGACGGCCGGGAGAGCACGACGCGGCTGCGTCGCCGCGTCCCCGGTGACGATGCCGTCCGGATCTGCCAGCAGGACACCATGACGCCCGATCGCATCGCCGTCCCGCCCGCCCATGCCCGCTTCCGCTCGACGGTGGTGGCGCGTCTCGCACCGTTGCCGGTCGCGCCGGACGTGATCGTCGTCGGCGCCGGCGCGGCCGGGATCGGCGCGGCCCGCCATCTGCTGGAGGCCGGGCTCTCCGTCGCCGTCCTGGAGGCGCGCGACCGCGTCGGTGGCCGGGCCGTTACGACGAGCCTGCGCGGCCACCCGATCGATCTCGGCGCCCATTGGCTCCATGCCGGCCCGGTCAACCCGCTCGTCGCCCTGGGGCAGGCGCGCGGTGAGCCCCTGCGGAAGGCGCCCCAGGACGGCCATCTCGTCATCGGCCGCCGCCGCGCCCGGCCGCCCGAGCGACGCGCCTTCTCGAACGCCTTCGATCTCGCCGATCGCGCCATGACGCTCGGCGCGTCCCGCACCAGCGAGGATTGCGCGGTAGGCTCGCTCGTCCCCGTCGGGCTCGGGCCATGGAGGGACCGGATCGAGCTGGTCCACGCGCTAGTCTCTGGCCGGCCGCTCGACCAGGTCTCGCTGCACGACTGGCCGAGCCTGGAATACGGCGACAACTACTTCATCGATGGTGGATACGGCGCCTACCTCGCGCGCCTGGCGCAGGATCTGCCGATCGCTCTGCAGACGCCCGTCGCCCGCATCGATCGCTTGGCGGGTGGCGTGAGGGTCGAAACCGCGGACGGCGCCTCTCTCTCGGCAAAGGCCGTGATCGTCACGGTGCCGATCATGGTGCTGCAATCGAGTATCCGCTTCACACCGGCCCTGCCGCCGGAAATCCGCTCTGCGATCGATGGACTTTCCTCGGGTACCTACGAGCACGCGGTGCTGCACTGGCCTTCGGCGCCCTTCATGGGCCGGGATCGGCTCGCCACTATCGTCGGCGGCCGCTATCGCCCACCCGGCCTGCTCACCCGGATTGGCGGGACGCCGTTCCACTATTTTGAGATGGATGCCGCCATGGCCGAAGGGCTCGACGCCAAGCCGGCTTCGTGGCAGGCCGCCCGCCATCTCGTGCGCACGGTGCTCGCCGAGCATTTCGGCCATCGCGCGCTGCATGATCTCGGCATCCCCGCCGTCACGGAATGGCGGCACGACCCCTGGTCGCGAGGGGCCTGGGCCGTCGTGCCGCCGGGTCATGCCCCTGCGCGGCTTGCGCTGAAGGCGGCTGTCGACGAGAGACTGTGGTTTGCGGGCGAAGCGCTGTCGCGCGAGCAATGGGGCACCGTCGGCGGCGCCTACGCGGAAGGCGAACGGGCGGCCGGCGAGATCGCGGAACGGTTCGGCCCGGGCGCCTGAGCCGCGCCGCATTGCCTGATCATGGTGGCGTCACCGGGAAGGCGCCGGATCGCGGGGGGATGCATGAACTGGGTCGAGGCGATCGGCTATGCCGGCACCGTGCTCACTGTCGCCTCGTCGGCGATGAGCACCATGATCCCACTGCGCATCGTCGCGCTCACGGCGAGCTGCGTCGTGATCATCTATGGTTTGATGATCGGCAGCTTCCCGGTTGTTCTCACCGAGATGATCCAGATCCCGTTCAATGCCTGGCGGCTGTACCAGATGGTCCGCCTAGTGAAGGACGTCGAGAAGGCCGCTTCCGGCGATCTCTCCCTCGACTGGCTCAAGCCATTCGGCAAGGCGCGCCAGTTCAAGGCGGGGCAGGTGATCTTCCGGATGGGGGACGAAGCCTCGGAGATGTTCACCATCGAGAGTGGGCGCTTCCGCATCCCCGAGCTCGACGTCGAACTCGGTGCGGGCGACGTCGTCGGTGAGCTCGGTATGCTCGCGCCAGACAACCGCCGCACCGGCTCGCTGATCTGCGTCGAGAGCGGGCACGCACTCTGCCTCGCTTATTCGGAGGTCAAGCAGCTCTATTATCAGAACCCGGAATTCGGGTTCTATTTCCTCAAGCTGACCAGCGAGCGGCTGTTCCAGCATGCCGGCCGGTAATCCTCGGCCGAGCCGCGGCACGCTACGGCCGAAGCGACCTGATCCATTGTCCCGTTGCTGCGCTTCGCTCTCAACGACGGACGGGCCTAATCCTTCTGCCGCATGAAGCTGTCGGGCGTGCCGGTGCCACTCTCGACGAAGCGGATGTCGCGCGGGGCACGGCGGGGCGTGTCCACTGAGAGGAACACCATCGGCTCCTCCAGGATCTTCGGCACGGAGTGGACCACGCCGCGCTTGAACACCACGAGCTTGCCCGGGCCGACTTCCACCGGCTCCTCGTCGCCGAACTTCATCAGGCAGCGGCCCGAGAGAGAGTAGAGATATTCGTCACAAGTGGAGTGCGTGTGCGGCGGCGTCGGTTTGTAGACGCGAAACACGCGGGCGCTCGCCGCCTCGTCGTCGGTGAAGCGATGGTCGGCTACCATCGTGTCCGAGGTCTGGGGCAGCCGGGCGGCGTATTCGGCCACGTCGAACACCGCGTGATCCACGACGGACGCTTCGCTCGACATCGTCTGCCTCCCTGGCTCTCTCGCTTCGATCGGCTAGCTGCGTGTTCCCCAGCGCTTGCCCATGGCGCCCGCCGTCGCGGCCCCCTGGCCGATCGCAGGTCCGCTCGCCGTGCGCGGATGATGCGCGGATGGCGCGCTCGCCGGCTGCGGTGCGAGCAGGTCGGGGACGGCTTCCTCGCTCTCGGTGCCGCGGCCCTGCGCGAACTGGCCGTGCTTGCGGTAGGTCCAGAGGTAGCCCGGCACGACGGCCTCGGCGGCGGTCGGCGCGATGCCGAGGCCCTCGATGGTGCGGCCTTCGGACTTCGCTGCTTCCGAGACCACGTTGTCGGTCTGCAGCATGATGACCTGATCGCGGGTCAGCTTGAGATAGTCAGGCAGCAGGCCGAGGGTCGCCGTGTTGACCAGCTCGAGCGCGCGCGCCTGCAGACGCGCCAGCGGCCAGGGCAGATCGACGACGACGCGCTGGCGCATCGTCACCTCGAGCATGTAGCGCACGAAGTATTCCAGCGTGCCGACCTCGGGTCCTCCGAGCTCGTAGACCTTGCCGGCCTCGGCCTTGCCGTCGACGGCCCGCGCGATTGCCTCGGCGACGTCACCGACGAAGACCGGCTGGAACCGGGTGAGGCCGCCGACCAGCGGCAGCACGGGCAGCATGGTGGCGAGCGTGGCGAAGCGGTTGAAGAAGCCGTCGCCCGGGCCGAATTGCAGGGAGGGCCGAAAAATCACCGCGTCGGGACGGGCCTGCAGCACCTCGGCCTCGCCCAGCGCCTTCGAGGAGGCGTAGACTGACTCGGAGGCCGCGTCGGCGCCGAGCGCGGACATGTGGATCACCCGCGCGCCGACCTCGGCCGCAGCGCGGGCGATCTCGCCGGCGCCCTCGGTCTGGAGCCGGGAGAACCGCTGGGGACCGCTCTCCTGCAGGATGCCGACGAGGTTGACGACGATGTCGGCGCCCTCGACGGCGCGGCGGATCGAATCGGGATAGCGCAGGTTCGCCTGCACGGCCACGATCTGGCCGACCCAGCCGAGCGGCTGCAGGAACAGCGCCAGATCCGGCCGCCGCACGGCGACGCGGATGCGGTAGCCGCGCTTGGCCAGCGCGCGCACCACGTGTCGGCCGACGAAGCCGGACCCACCGAAGATGGTCACGAGCTGATCTTGCGGGCGGGTCGGGGGATCGATGCTCATCGCCGAACGAACCTGTCTCAAGCGCATCCCGACGGGACGACCACCGTTTCGGCGGTCGAAGGGGCGCGGCAACACCAAGAACCGAGAGGCCCCACCACGGGAAGACCCGTGGGCCACGGCCTCGCGCAGGCCGCTTCTTAGAACAGTTTCGGTTCAGCGGGGAGCGGCTTTGAGACGCGAAAACGCGCTTCAGCGCGGATCGCTCGCGAAGCGACCCTCCCGCACGAAATGCAGCGCCTCGCGAATTACGCGGCGGTTCCACATCATGCTGACGTGGGTCGTGTGAAGGGTGAGGTGCGCGCTCATGCCGGGAACTCTCGTGCGGGCCACGGTGACGCGACCGTCATTCGGCCCTGGCAGCAGAAGCCAGGACTCGAGCGGGTAGAGGCTGCGGTCGGCCGCGATGACGCCGAGCGGATAGTCAACGGGGCCGAGCAGCCGCACGAGCCCCTCGCTCTGCCGCGTCACGAGTTGAGCCCCCGCAGGTCCGAAGAAGCTGCGGTACAGGCGCAGGCGATGTAGCGCGTCGGCGACCTCGCTCCCCCCATTCGGCGGTGCCAGCATGACCACCCGGCCGAGACGGACCGGCCGGTGCCGCGTGATCAGAGCGCGGGCGACAAGTCCGCCCATCGAATGCGTGACGACGTGAAGCTGCCCGACACGCGCTGAGAAGGCCTCGATCTCGGGACGAACGAGCCCGGCGATGGTGCCGAGAGCGGCCCGCCGTGCCGGATAGTCGATATTGAGCGTAGCATAGCCCGCCGTGGCGAAGGCCCGTTCCAGCTTTCGCATGGAGGCGGCCGTCCGCGCCGTGCCGTGCAGGAGCACGACGCCCTCCGGCCTGGCTTCCGCTGCATCGGCCGCGACGCTCATCGGGCATTCGGCTCGCAGGGCTGTAAGGTTGGAGCGATCATCGACCCATCGTAGCAGGCGAATCCGAACGCGATGACCAAGTCTGGCGCCGGCGGAGCGGGCAGGGGGCTCGGCGGCTACCTGACCCTGTTCGCCGCGCTCTACGGCGCATATGGCGCGCTTTCGCCCTTCCTGCCCGCATTCCTCGGCGAGCGGGGAGCGTCGCCGCAGCAGATCACGCTTTTCCTCGCGGCGGCCACCCTGACGCGCCTCGTCGGCGGCCCCCTCGCGGGACGGCTCGCTGACCGGACCGGCCGGACCCGGACCGTGCTCGCGGCGAGCCTCGCGCTCGCCGCAGCCTCGAACCTGGCGCTGATCGCGGGCCATGACTTCTGGTCGCTGATCGCCATCGGCATCGTCCAGGCAGTGTGGACGGCGCCGCTCGCGCCACTGGCCGATGCCCTGGCGCTGTCGGCGGCACGAGGCGGCAGGGCGTTCGAGTACGGTTGGGTGCGCGCCTCCGGCTCCG
This sequence comes from Methylobacterium brachythecii, assembly GCF_014196345.1. Taxonomy (GTDB): domain Bacteria; phylum Pseudomonadota; class Alphaproteobacteria; order Rhizobiales; family Beijerinckiaceae; genus Methylobacterium; species Methylobacterium brachythecii. The sequence continues at coordinate 170,897 of NZ_JACIDN010000003.1, forward strand.
CCGCCTTCATCATGGCGACCATCTTGACCGGCTTTCTCGCCGATTTCTGGGGGAGTGCGGCGGGCCTTTGGGTCTGTGGCGCGGCTTTCGCCGGGGCGGCCGTCGTCGCGACACGGGTCGCCACATCGTCCCACCCACACTCTCATCCCGAGGTGATGAGTGGGACAATGCCCTCGCGGAGCGGCTTTCTCGCGCTTGTCGCGATCCCGGCCTTCCGCCGCGTCGTCCTCGCCGCCGCCCTCGTGATCGGCGCTCATGCCATGCACGACGCCTTCGCGGTGATCGTCTGGCGCGAGGCGGAAATCTCGTCCCGAACCGCGGGCCTGCTCTGGTCAATATCGGTGGCCGCCGAGATCCTCGTGTTCCTCTCTGCCGGTCCATGGCTCCTGGCGCGGATCGGGCCGCCCGGCGTGATCGCCCTCGCGGCCTTCGCCGGTGCCCTGCGCTGGGCGGTGCAGGGCGCGACGACGTGGCTGCCGGCACTGGTCGCCATTCAGGGGCTTCACGGGCTGACCTTCGCGGCTCTGCATCTCGCCTGCCTCGCGCTCATCGAGCGATCCGTGCCGGACGGGCTGCGCGCGACGGCGCTCGGCGTCTATGGAGCGCTCGGCCTCGGCCTCGCTTCGGCCCTGCTGACGCTCGCCTCCGGCCAGCTCTTCGGCGTCTTCGGCATTCGGGCCTTCTGGGCGATGAGCGCGCTCAGCCTCGCGGCAATCCCGCTGGCCCTGTCGCTTCGTGCCGGGAAATGACGTAGCGCTCCCCCGCCGCCGAGCGCATCCGATGCGCTGGATCGACAGCGAACCAGTACAAATGTAGAACAAAAGGCCGCGAGCCTGTAGCCTTCCTCGTCAGGTCTCATGCCTCAGATCGCCGACATCCTGATCCCTTTGGCCCTCGACACCGCCTACAGCTATGCGGTGCCGGCCGGCCTCACGCTCGATGAAGGCGATGTCGTGCAGGTTCCCCTCGGCCCACGCGAGATCGTCGGCGTGGTCTGGGGCGTCGAGGAGCGCGCCTCGGGCGGCAACCTGCGTCCCGTCAGCGGCCGGATAGAGGTCGCGCCCCTGTCGGAACCGCTGCGGCGGCTCGTCGACTGGCTGGCGCGCTACACCCTCGCGCCGAAGGGCTCCGCGCTCGCCATGGCGCTTCGCCTGCCCGACGAGACCGCCCGCACCGAGACCATGCGCGTCGGCGTGCGCTCTGCCGGCAAGCCGCCCTCCCGGCCCACCGCCGCCCGCGACAAGGTGCTCGCGGTCGCCGCGGATGGTGGCGTGCGCGGCAAGAGTGCGCTCGCAAAGGAGGCCGGCGTCTCGCTGAGCGTGGTCGACGGACTGATCGACGACGGCGCCTTGGAGTCGGTGGCCCTACTGCCCGAGCCGGTGGCTCTGCCGCCGGACCCGGATTTTCCGCGCGAGACGCCGCTCTCGGAGGCGCAGGATGCGGCGGCGCGAAAGATGATTGCCGCCTTTGACCCGACCCCGTCTTCCGCAGAGGGGAGAGGGTTCGGCGCCACCATCCTCCTCGAAGGCGTCACCGGCTCCGGCAAGACCGAGGTCTATTTCGAAGCCGTCGCCGAATGCGTACGGCGCGGCCGGCAGGCGCTCGTGCTGATGCCCGAAATTGCGCTGACGGCGCAGTTTCTCGACCGGTTCGCGGCGCGGTTCGGCGTGCGGCCGGCGACCTGGCACTCGGGCGTCGGTGGCCGGCGCCGGGAGAGGCTGCGGGCCGGTGTGGCGTCAGGCGAGGTGTCGGTGGTGGTCGGCGCGCGCTCCGCGCTGTTCCTGCCCTTCACCGATCTCGGCCTCATTGTCGTCGATGAGGAGCACGAGACCGCCTACAAGCAGGAGGACGGTGTCCACTACCATGCCCGCGACATGGCCGTGGTGCGCGGCCGGCTCGAAGGCTGCCCGGTGGTGCTCGCCTCGGCGACGCCCTCGATCGAATCGCGGGTGAACGCCCAGCGCGGCCGCTACGGGCATATCGTGCTGCCCGAGCGTTTCGGCGGCCGCCGGCTCCCCGACATCACCGCCATCGACATGCGGCTCGACAAGCCCGAGCGCGGCCGCTTCCTGTCGCCCCCCATGGTAGCGGCGGTGAAGAAGACCGTAGCGGATGGCGAGCAGGCCCTGCTCTTCCTCAACCGGCGCGGCTATGCCCCGCTGACGCTCTGCAGCGCCTGCGGCCATCGCTACCAGTGCCGCAACTGCTCGACCTGGCTGGTGGAGCACCGCTTTCGCAAGGCGCTGGTCTGCCACCATTGCGGCTACACCGAGCGCAAGCCCGAGGCCTGCGTCGAATGCGGCGCCTTCGATCATCTCACCCCTTGCGGGCCGGGCGTCGAGCGCATCGCCGAGGAAGCCGCCGCGCTGTTTCCTGACAAGCGCATCATCGTGCTGTCGAGCGACTTTCCGGGGGGCACCGAACGGCTGCGCCAGGAACTCGAGGCGGTCGCGGCCGGCGAGTGCGACATCGTCATCGGCACGCAACTCGTCGCCAAGGGACACAACTTCCCGCATCTGACGCTGGTCGGCGTGCTCGACGCGGATATCGGCCTCACCTCCGGCGATCCGCGCGCCGCCGAGCGCACCTTCCAGCTCCTGCAGCAGGTCACGGGCCGGGCAGGGCGCGGAGAGCGGCCGGGGCGCGCCCTGGTGCAGACCTATCAGCCGGATCACCCAGTGATCGCGGCCCTGCTCTCGGGAGAGGCCGAGCGCTTCTACGAGGAGGAGATCGGTGCGCGCGAGGCGGCCGGTCTGCCGCCCTTCGGCCGATTGGCGGCGCTGATCGTATCGGCGGCCGAGCGCGAGATGGCGGAAGCGCATGGGCAGGCCATGGCCCGAATCGCCGATCCGCCGGCCGGGATCATGGTTCTGGGGCCCGCCGAGGCGCCGCTGGCGCTGGTGCGCGGGCGCTACCGCTTCCGGCTGCTGGTAAAAACCGACCGGGGAATCGACATCCAGGGCTATCTGCGCGATTGGCTTGCCAGGAGCCCGAAGCCGCGCGGCAGTACCAAAGTCACGATCGACGTGGATCCGCAGAGCTTCCTCTAGGGTTTGGCAGCGTTCCTGCCTTCACACGCAGACTGCGTATCGCGAGGAGCTCGAAGACCGTGCTGACCTACGAGAAAAAGCCCAAATCCAATTTCGCCGAGATCGTCGTCGATGGGAAAATCACCGACGAGGAGATGAACACCGTCATGGCGGCGATGAAGGCCGACCTCGACTCGGGGACCAAGCTGAAGCTGCTGGAGGATATTCGCACATTCGAGGGCATGGAGCCGGCGGCCTTCTTCAAGGACCCCCGCTTCGGCATCTCGATGATGAAGGGCGTGAGCCACGTGGCGCTCGTCACCGATGCGCAATGGCTGAAGGTGGTCGCGGAGACGTTCAGCTTCGTCTCGCCGACGCAGATCAAGGTCTTCGAGCGTGCCAAGATCGACGAGGCGCGCGCCTGGCTCAACGCTGCCGCCTGAGGGCGAGGCAGCTCGCCGATAACGGCGGACCGGTTAACCCGGCCCGTCTTGAAGACCGCTAGTCGGCCTGCGCGGTCCGCGTGGTGTGACGATGCGCCGTCCAGCGGCCCGAGCAGAGCGAAGACACCTTCCAGGAGCCCGAGCCGCTCTGCGTCTGGAGGCGGCCTGAGGCGGAGCCGCTCGCCGCGCTGGTCGCGACGTTGAGGCCGACCGCTCCGTCCTTGCCGACCCGCCCGGTGACCGTGGCACCGCTGCTCGATGCCTTCGCGATCGGACGCACCTGCCCGTCGATCACCGAGAGCGAGTAGCTGTAGCGCGCATCGCAGAACGCGCCGCTCTCCGTCACCAGCTCAACCGACCAGGTGCCATCGTAGTTGGCGTCACGCGCACCCGCCGGCAGGGTGAGATGCGAGGTCAGGCCGGCGGCGAGGGCGAGCGTGAGAGCGAGCTTCGACATGCGTCATCCATCGGAGAGGGTCGGGCGACCCGAAGCAGTGCCCTGCCTCGAACCAGTGAGTACTGAGAATGAGCGCAGCATAGCTGACGAAACGGCGAGAATATGACGCACAGAAGCTGAGCCATAGTAAATCGACCGGATACGGCCAAGTTTGAGTAACATATTCTGTAAAAAATGTACCTGTTGTCGGATGCCAAGGGGCTAATCTTGAGCCTGCTGTCGAAGGTAGATTATTCCCCTTCGAACAGATCCGGGCATCTGACCTTTCACGAGCAGGGCGCCCCAGCCGTTCCAACAGGCAGGCTCGCGGCGCTGCCTCCCAAGCATGGCGACGAAAAAAAGCCCGCGCCGGACGAGCCGGGCGGGGGTGGGAAGGTTTCGCGCTCCTTGGAGGACGGCGCATTATGGTCAACGGCCGCGCGACGGGCCTTAATCCACGCTCACGCTCGTGCCGCGGCTGCCAGGGCACGGGCCAGGGCAACGAAACCCTCGACCGGCACCTCCTCCGCACGGGCCGTCTCCGGCAGACCCGTCGCCGTCAGGAGGCCGATCGGGTCGGGCGTCGCTGCCTTGAGGCTCTGGCGCAGCATCTTACGCCGCTGCCCGAAAGCGGCGCGGGTCACCATCTCCAGCGCTTTCATCGAGCAGGGCAGCGGTTCGCCTCGCGGCACGATCGACACCACGCTCGACGTGATCTTCGGCGGCGGCACGAAGGCGGAGGCCGCGACATCGAACAGGATCGAGGCCTGAGCGCGCCAGCCGCAGAGCACGCCAAGCCGCCCGTAATTCGCCCGATCGTCTGTGTCGGCGACGATGCGCTCGGCCACCTCGCGCTGGAACATCAGCACGGCCCGGTCCCACCAGGGCGGCCAAGCCGCATCGGTCAGCCAATCGGTGAGGAGGGCGGTGCCGACGTTGTAGGGAAGGTTCGCCACAATCCGCGCCGGACCCGTTCCGATCAGCGGACGTGGATCGAAGCCGACGGCGTCTGCGTCGATCACCTCCAGCCGACCGGGATAATGGGCCGCGATCTCGGCCAGGGCCGGCAGGGCGCGAGGATCGCGCTCGATCGCCACAACCTTGCCGGCGCCCTCCGCCAGCAAGGCTCGTGTCAGGCCGCCAGGTCCCGGGCCGACTTCGACCACGGTGACGCCGTCGAGGGGGCCTGCCGCGCGCGCGATCCGTCCGGTCAGGTTGAGATCGAAGAGGAAATTTTGCCCGAGCGCTTTCTTCGGCTCCAGGCCGTGCCGCCTCACCACCTCGCGCAGAGGCGGAAGGCCGTCGGAGGCCATCTCGCTCATGGCCGCGCCGCGAGGCGGTGAGCGAGGCGCAGGGCGGCGATCAGACTGTCGGGCCGCGCGATGCCCTGGCCGGCGATGTCGAAGGCCGTGCCGTGGTCCGGCGAAGTTCGGACGAAAGGCAGCCCGAGGGTGACGTTGACGCCGTCATCGAAGGCTAGCGTCTTGATCGGGATCAGCGCCTGGTCGTGGGTCGGCGTCAGCGCGACGTCATAGGCCGCCCTGGCCCGCTCGTGAAACAGGGTGTCGGCCGGCAGCGGGCCGCGGATGTCGATGCCCTCGGAGCGCAGCTTTGCCACCGCCGGGGCGAGGACGTCGCGGTCCTCGGTGCCCATGGTCCCGGCCTCGCCCGCATGCGGGTTCAGGCCAGCGAGCACGAGCCGAGGAGCAGGCAGGTCAAAACGCTCGCGCAGCCCTGCATGGACGACCCGCGCGGTACGCTCGACGAGATCCTGCGTCAGCAGATCCGGGACGCGGCGCAGGGCGACGTGGATCGTGACCGGAACTACGGAGAGCGTCTCGCTCCACAGCAGCATGACCGGCAGGGGCGCGTCGCGGCCCGGCTCCGTGGCGAGGGCCGCCAGGAACTCGGTATGTCCCGGATGCGCGAAGCCGACCTGGGTCAGGACGAATTTGGCGATTGGATTAGTCACGACCGCCGAGGCGCGGCGCGCACGGACCAGCTCGACCGCTGCGGTGATCGACTCGATGATCGCGCCCGCGTTGGCGGGGTCTGGCAGGCCGGGCGTGGTCGCGACTCGCGTGCCGCTCGGCAGCGGCCAAACCGGCAAGGCACGCGGAAACACCTCGACGGCGTATTCCGGATCGACCTCGGCCACCGGCACGAACAATCCGAGCCGATGCGCGGCGGCCTCCAGGAATTCCGGATCGCCGATCAGCAGGAAGGGCGGGACGTCCCGCTCCGCCCTGGCACGCCAGGCGGCGAGGGTGAGCTCGGGTCCGATCCCCGCCGGATCGCCAAGGGTGAGCGCCAGTGGCGTGTCGTCGGTCATGATCCGGCGACGCCTACAGCAATCCGGCGCTCAGCGCACCGCGGAGATACCGTCGGCGGTCGTGATCGTGTTGACGTTCTGCTTCAGGTCCGCCTCGCCGAGCGTCTTCAGCTCGACTCGGAAGAGCACGGTCTGGTTCTTCTCGCGGGTGCCGAGCGCCGTGGCGATCGGCGAGTTGATGTAGTTCAGCGAGACCGTGGTGCATTCGTCCTGGTAGCCGGCTCCGACGCTCAGCCCGGTCAGGAAGAAGCGGTCGCCGGGCGAATAGACCGGCGGTGCACCCACGGGGTTGGCGAGGTAGTTCGTCAGAGCGTCGTTGTAGAAGTCGCGATTGTCGAGATAGCGGGTCAGGTCGAACAGCACCGAGCCCGAGACGAACCAGTTCGGCGTGACGTGATACGTCGCGGAGGCGGTGATGCCCTCGCGCCGATGGTCGAAGCCGAGGGCCGGCTGCGCGCCGTTATAGGAATAGAACACCGAGGTATCGAGCGGCAGGAACGGCGCGAAGCGCGCGATCACGCCCGCTTCGAAGCGGTTCAGGCTGAAATCGTTCTGGGCGAGCCGGGTGCGGGCGATGAAGGAGATGTTCTTATTCGGCGACACCTGAGCCCGGCCGACGAAATCGGAATACTGGTTCTCCAGGCCGGAATCGAGCCCGACATTGGCGATGTCGCCGCGCCGGAACGAGTTCACGCCGGCGATGGCGATCGACTCGCCGGCCATCAGGTTGGCGTACCAGCCCGAAGGCGTGACCACCGAGTACTGGCCGCCGACATTGGCGCGAATGCCGCCCTCGACGCGATCGTAGCCGGAGAACTTGTCCCACTCGAACAGCGAGGTGTCGTCGAAGACGAGGCTCTGCGCATCCTCGTTCGGCAGACGGCCGATCCGGGTCTCGCTCGGCCGCGCAATCACTTGGGCGATCGGCTCGATCGTGTGAACGCCGAGCGCGCCGAAATCCGAGACGAAGGGATAGCGCCAGTCGATACCGATCGCCGGCATCACCCGGCTTACGGCACCGTCGTTGACCGACGCGATGCTGCTGACGTTGGCGTTCTGGTAACCCGTCAGGCTCGGGCTGTCGAAGAACGTGTCCGCGCGCAGATAGGTGAACGGCGTCCACGCCATCCCGTAATCGTCGATGAAGGTCCGCCGCCAGGAGGCCTGGGCCGACAGGCGGGTATCCGTCCCGGCGAGGCCGCGAACCAGGCAGGTGCTGCGCGTGAAGGTGCTGCAGGTCTCGTAGAGCGGATAGTTGACCCCGCCGACGCTCGGCGAGAACACGTAGGCGTTGGTCCGCGGGATGCCTTGGAAGTCCGTGGCGTCGCGGGTCATGCTCGTGAGGTTCGTCTGGAGGCGCAATTCGCCGCCGAGCACGCCCGGGCCGTTGATCCGCTTGTCGTAGTCGATCACCGGGGCGACGATCGGCTGCTCTTTCTGCCAGTCGAAGCTCGACAGGGACTTGAAGTAGTAGCCGCGCGCCTCGAACCAGGAGCGGTCGCCCTGGCCGATCAGGTAGGCCGTCGACACCGCCTCGCGGAAGTAGTCGGTGGTCACGTTCTGGTTGCGGATGCGGTAGTTGTCGAGGAACCACTTGTCGGTCACGCCGACGACATCCCAGCCCATGCGCCAGCGGTCGTTGATGTAGAAGCGGCCCTTCGACTCCACCGAGCCGCGGAAGTCACGATCCGCCGCGCCGAGCGGACCGGGCAGGAACGCGCTCGGCGTCTGCTGCGAGATGCCGGACAGGCGGATGCTGAATTGGCCGTTGTCGAAGCGCTGGCGGTACTCGGCCTGTCCGAGCACGCCCTGGCGGCTGACGAAGGTCGGCGTGATCGTCAGGTCGTAGCTCGGGTCGAGGTTGATGAAGTACGGAATGCCGGCGCCGGTGCCGAGCGCCGTCGAGGTCACGAAGCGAGGCGTCAGGAAGCCGGTCTTGCGCTTCACCGACGGGTCGGCCGACTCGAAATACGGCAGGTAGGCGATGGGGATGCCGCCGATCTCGAGGGTCGAGTCCTCGTAGTAGATCGTGTGAGTCTCGCTGTTCTGGATGATCTTGGCAGCCTTGATCTGCCAGAGCGGCGGTCGTTCGGGATGGTCCTTACAGGGCTCGCAGGCCGTGTAGGTCGCGTAATCGAAGCTCGTCTGCTCGCCGTCGATCCGCTCGGCGCGGGGCGCCGAGATGCGGGTGCGGAGCGGCTGACCCTTCGACTGGACCGTCGTCTGGATGCGCAGGCTGTCGATGAAGCCGCTCTTGAAGTCGTCCGTCAGCTCCATCCGCTCGCCGGTGACGACCGAGCCGGTCTCGTCGGTGAGTCGGACGTTGCCCTCGGCAAAGACCCGGCTGGTGCCGCGATCGTAGCGGACGCGGTCCGCCTGCAGGATGCGAGCGCCGTAATGCAGCTCCGCATTGCCCCGGGCAGTCACGGTGTTGTGGTCGTTGTCGTAGATCAGCTCGGCGGCCTCGACGAGCAGGCGCTCGTTGGGCTTCGGCTTCGAGGCGGCGGCGAGCTTGTTCTCGAATGCGCTCTGGGCAAGCGCCTGCGACGCCCCGGCGGTGATCGCACCCGAGAGCAGAAGCAGAGCCAAGCCGGCCTGGACCGTGATGTCGGCGACCTTACGCAACGGGTCTCCAAAACCTTTTCCCGGGTCGCCGTCGCGTCTCGCACCTGAAGGCGGGCCTAGCCGTCTTCCTGGTAGAGAAGCGTGAGCGTACCGAGCAAACTCCCTACCACGGCCGGGAACCACGCCGCCACTGGCGGTGTGATCAAACCCGAGGCTCCCAACCCTTCCGCGACCTGTCGGACCACGTAGAGAAGGAAGCCCGCCGCCACCCCGCCGAGCACCAGTTTCCCCACTCCACCAAAGCGGAAGAACCTTAAGGAAACCGTTGCTGCGACTAGCACCATCGCCAAAAACAGCAGCGGCCGGGCGGTCAGGACATCGTACTGAAGTCGGTACCGCGTGGCGTCCAAACCGGACCGTTCGGTGCGTGCGATGGTCTCCTGCAGTTGCCAGAAGGGCACAGATTCCGGGGGGGTAAAGCGCTGCCGCACCTGCCCCGGGTCGAGACTCGACGCGATGAGGTAGGTGTCGAAGCTCTCCGGAGGCGCGTCCTTGGCGAGGAGACGCACGTCCTGCAATTCCCAGTACCCATCGTGCAGGATCGCGCGGGCGGCCTCGATGTGGGCCTCGAAGAGGCCGGTATCGCCGAAGGTGAACACCGTGACTCCGGCGAGCGTCGTCGTCCCCTCCACCGCCGTCTCTGCGCGGATTATCGCCTCTCCGTCGAGGCCGCGCTGGCGCAGCCAGAGATCCTTGCCCGATCCCACCTTCTTCGACTTAGCGAAGATCTTCGCCTCGATCTCGGTGGAGCGCTGCTTCATCACGGCCGAGACCGGGTTGTAGATCCCGATCGACACGGCACCGATGCCGAGCGCGACGAACGCGCCGGGTTGGAGAAACTGCCAGGCCGAGATGCCGGCCGCCCGCGCCACCACCAGCTCCAACTTGCGTGAGAGCTGCAGCAGGGCCGCCATCGATCCGAACAGGACGGCGAACGGCAGGACGCCCTCGGCGACTGCCGGTGTGCGGTAGAAGGCGAGCTTCGCCATCAAGCCGGGCGAGGCGCCCTCGGCATCGCCGGCGCGCCGGAGCAGCTCGACGAAGTCGAGGGTGTACACCAGCGCGAACACGGTGACGAACACACCGAGGATGGTGCGCACGAAGCGCAGGGCGAAATAGCGCCCCAGCGTCGGCCCGATCAGCATCGCGGCGCTCAGCCCGTGCCGAGACGCGGCCGCCGCAACAGGCCGGCGAGCCGGTCCTTCGCGAAGCGTCCGAGAGAGGCGTTGAACGCGCGGACCCGGGCGCCCTGGAAGATCAGCAGGCAGGACAGGCCGGCGGCGACGAGCGGCACGGCGTAGATCGCGACGACGGCACCCTGGCTCCGTACAGCGGCGCTCGAGGCTGCGAAGCCGGCGATGCGGCAGGCGACCACTGCGGTGACCGCGCTGGCCATCGCCAGGCCGCGGCCCTGGCGCGTGGTGCGCGGATCTCCGAGTGCCGCGAAGGCGATCAGGGCGAGGGCCAGCGGGTAGAGCCACGCGGACAGCCTGTCGTGCAGCTCGGCCCGGAAGCGGCCCTTCTGAAGCTTGTACAGGTTCTCGGAGGTATCGGGGAACAGCAGCTGCGAGGTCGAGCGCTCGCGCGGCTTGTAGATGACGTCGCCGTCGGGCGGAGAAAACGCGGCGAGGTCGACCGCGTAGCGCTCGAAGGTCACGATCGAGGAATCGCGCGAGTCCTTCTGCTGGCGATGCACGCTACCGTTGGTGAGCGTCAGGTAGGTCTGCCCGTCATAGTCGGTGACCACGCCCTTCTCGGCGAGGTAGACCACGGTCTTCCCCGCTTCTCGCTTGTCCTGGATGAACAGCCCCTTGAGAGACCCGTCGCGGCCGCGCTCGCGGAAGTGGAAGGTGATGCCGCTATCGAGCGAGGTGAACTGGCCCTCCTTCACGACGTTCGCGACGAAGTCGCCGCGCACGCGGGTGAGCACGTCGCGCAATTCCTGGAAGGAAGAGGGCATCACCTGGATGGTCAGGAAGGCCACCATCACGCTCACCGCCATGGCGAGCGTGAAAAACGGCTTGAGGATATGCCGAGGCGCCATGCCAGCAGCCGACATCACGATCAGCTCGGAATCGCCGTTCAGCCTGTTCAGCGCGTAGATCACCGCGATGAACAGCGCCACCGGCGCGATCACCGTGATCAACGTCGGAAGCGACAAGCCTGTGATCAGCAGGAAGATCAGCAGCGTCTGACCCTTCGCCGTGACGAGGTCGAGCTCGCGCAGGGCCTGCGTCACCCAGATCGTGCCCGTCAGGCCGATCAGGCAGGCGAGGAAAGCGCCGAGTGTGATCCTGAAGATGTAACGCTCGATATGGGTCATCGCCCGTCGCGCCAAGCCGTTCTCGCCGCGGGTATTCCGGATGCCCGCCCGACCCGGAACCCACGGCTCAGATACCCTGAGTTGGGCCGTTTCACGGCGCTCCTCCGTCGCGTTGCGTTCTGCGCCTCAGAGGGTACACAAGACCGGGGCGCCGCTCGTGATCGGGCGAATGACGCCCCGAAGGCAAGAGGGTCGGAAAGCTTATAAGATGGCGGATGGTATCGGAATCGCCTTTCAACCCCTCTCCTCGAAGGGCTCCGGCGACCTCGTCGTCTTCGTGGGTGACGACCTTGCCCTCTCGTCGGCCGCATCGGACCTGCTCGGGACGGCCGGCGTCGAACTGGTCGCACGCGCAGCGGCCAGCGAGCGCTTCAAGGGCAAGTCGCAGAGCGCGTTGACGCTGCCCGCGCCGGCCGGCGTCGCGGCGGACCGGCTCGTCGTGGTCGGCCTCGGCTCCGACAAGGACCGCGCGAAGATCGACTACGTGACGCTCGGCGGCTTCGCCACCGGCAAGGTCGGCGGCCGGACGGCGCGCGTCGCCCTCGACTGGCCGGGTAGCGAGCCCTCGGCACGGGACGTGGCCGACTTCACCCTCGGCGCGCGCCTGCGCAGCTACAGCTTCGACCGCTACAAGACGAAGAAGAAGCCTGAGGCGGAGGACGAGCGCACGACGCAGCTCACGGTGCTGAGCGCCGATCCCGCCGCTGCCGAGAAGGCGGCCGAGGCCGCTCGCGCCGTCGCCGATGGCGTCATCCTCGCCCGCAACCTCGTCAACGAACCGCCGAACGTCCTCTTTCCGGAGGAATACGCTCGTCGGGCCTCCGAGCTGACCAAGCTCGGCGTCGAGGTCGAAATCCTCGACGTCGCTAGGATGCGCGAACTCGGCATGGGCGCGTTGCTCGCCGTGGCCCAGGGCTCGGCCCGCGAGCCGCGCATCGCCGTGATGCGCTGGAACGGGGCCGACGACAAATCCGCGCCGCCGCTCGCGCTGATTGGCAAAGGCGTGGTGTTCGATTCCGGTGGCGTCTCGATCAAGTCGGCCGGCGGCATGGAAGACATGAAGGGCGACATGGGCGGTTCCGCCGCCGTGGTCGGCACCATTCACGCGCTCGCCGCACGCGGTGCCAAGGTGAACGTCGTCGGCGCTATCGGCATCGTCGAGAACATGCCCGACGGCAATTCCTATCGGCCCTCCGACATCGTGACCTCGATGTCCGGCCAGACCATCGAGGTGATCAACACCGATGCCGAGGGCCGGCTCGTGCTGGCGGACGTGATCTGGCACGTGAACAAGGCCTACAAGCCGCGGGCGATCATCGATCTCGCAACGCTCACCGGCGCGATCATCGTGGCGCTCGGCCAGGACATCGCGGGCCTGTTCTCGAACGACGACGAACTCTCCGCCGCGATCACCGCTGCCGGCGAGGCCGCCGGCGAGAAGGTCTGGCGGATGCCGCTGATCCCGGCCTACGACAAGGCGATCGACTCGAAATTCGCCGACATGAAGAACACCGGCGGCCGCCATGGCGGCGCGGCAACCGCCGCGTCCTTCATCAAGCGCTACGTCGGCGAGACGCCGTGGGCGCATCTCGACATCGCCGGCGTTGGCATGTCGTCCAGCCCGAGCGAGATCAACCGCAGCTGGGGCTCCGGCTGGGGCGTTCGTCTGCTCGACCGGCTGGTGCGCGACACGTACGAGGGGTGAGCATCTCGGCGATCCTCGTGGCGGCGGCGCCCCTCGCCGCCGCGCTCGCCGCGCTGCTCGCCGCGTTCGTCACGGGATTCGACCAGAGCACGCCGGCCCCGGCCGAGATCGGGACGCGCTTCTACGGATTCTTCCTCGACCATTATCCGCTCTTCGCCTTCGCGATCATCTATGCCCTCGCGCGGGTGATCGCGGTGGCAATTGCCCCGGGGCCGTCGGCAATCTTGCGGCGCGTGCTCGGAGCGCTCGCCGGCCTCGTTCTGGTGCTCGCTCTCAGCCTGCACCCGACCTTCGGCGGGCTCGTCCTGCGCGGCGGCTTCATGACCGGGGGCATGGCGTTCCTCAACCAGATGCCAATGGGGGCCGCCTACGCGCTGGGCGCGGCGGTTGCCGCATCGGCGTTCGGCGCTGCCATGGGGCTCGGTGTGGTGATCGCCGGACAGCCGTCGCTGGAGCGCGTCGCCCGGTTGCGCCGCATCGGGCGTGGGTTGGCCAGCGTTGGCGGGCGGTTTCTGGCGCTCTGGTTTGCTCTCGCCGTGCTCGGCTTCGCCCGCACCATCGGCTTCGGACCATGGCCTCGGCGCCCGCTCGATGCCGGCGACGCCCTTCTGGTGGCGGCCTGTCTCGTCGTCGCGTTCCTGCCGCACGCGCTGATCTCCGCTGTGCGGGCCAATCAGTCGGCACCGACCGCGGGTTGATCGCTCCCGGCCGATCCCGTTAAGCCAGAGGGCAAGGCGGGCAACCGTACGAGCCGCGACAAGGCTCGACGTAGGGAGAACACCATGGCCGACTCATTGGCCGTAGACCGCAACGGCGCGCGCCCCTGGCTGGCGGCCTATCCGCCCGGCGTGCCGGCCGCGATCGACGTCGAGAGGCTCGGCACCCTCGTCGACCTGATCGAGCGCAGCATCGCCGCCTACGCGGATCGGCCAGCCCTGATCAGCTTTGGAAAGAGCGTCAGCTATCGCGAGTTGGGTGCCTCGGCCGATTGTGTCTCGGCTTGGCTCGGATCGCTCGGTTTGGCCAAGGGCGACCGTGTGGCGCTGATGATGCCCAACGTCGCCGCCTATCCGGCCGCGCTGCTCGGCGTGCTCAATGCTGGTTGCACCGCCGTCAACGTCAACCCGCTCTACACACCGCGCGAACTCATCGGGCAGCTCGAAGACTCCGGCGCCAGGATCCTGTTCGTGCTGGAGAATTTCGCGCACACCGTCGCGGAGGCGTTGCCCAAGCTGCCGAGGCTGGAGCGTGTGGTTCTCGTCGGGCCGGGCGATTGCCTCGGATTGAAGGGCAAGGTGATCGACTTCGCCTCGCGCTACGTCAAACGGGCAGTGCCCCACTTCCAGCTTTCGCCAACCGTCACGACCCGGTTCGATGCGGTGCTGCGCGCCGGACGCCGGCTGCCGCGCCACCGCGTCGCGGTCTCACCGAACGATCTCGCCTTCCTGCAATATACGGGTGGCACGACGGGGATCGCCAAGGCGGCGATGCTGACCCACCGCAACATCGTGGCCAATGTCGAGCAGAGCCGGGCCTGGTTTCAGGTCTCGGGTGGCGATGGCCGGAGACGCACCATGGTGACGGCGTTGCCGCTCTACCACATCTTTGCGCTCACGGCCTGTTTCTTCTTCTTCCTCGGGACCGGCGGATGCTGCCTGCTCATCGCCAACCCGCGAGACGTCAACGGCTTCGTGAAGACGCTGGCCAAGAGCCGTTTCACGCATCTGTCGGGGGTGAACACGTTGTTCAACCTGCTGCTGAACCACCCGAAGCTGCACGAAATCGATTTTTCCGGCGCTGACGGCTACCACATCGCCGGCGGCATGGCGGTCCAGGCGGCCGTGGCCGGCAAGTGGAAGGCGGCGACGGGCAAGGCCCTGATCGAGGGCTACGGGCTCTCGGAAACCTCGCCCGTGGTCTCGATCAATCCCGTCGACCTGCAGGAATGGTCGGGGACGATCGGCTATCCCGTGTCGTCGACCGACGTCGCGATCCGAAGCGCGGATGGCAGGGACCTGCCGTTCGGTGAACCGGGCGAACTCTGCGTGCGGGGGCCACAGGTAATGGCGGGATACTGGAACCGCCCGGAGGAGACGCGCGCTGCGATGACGCCGGACGGATTCTTCCGCACCGGCGACGTGGCGACGATGTCCGAGACGGGCTCCATCCGCATCGTCGACCGGATGAAGGACATGATCCTCGTCTCCGGCTTCAACGTCTATCCGAACGAGGTCGAAGACGTTCTCGCCAAGCACCCGTCCGTGCTCGAATGTGCGGTGGTGGGGGCCCGCTGCGAGGAGGGCGAAATGGTCGTCGCGCATGTGGTCATCAAGGGAGAGACCGTAGCGGCAGACGCCTTGAAGGCCCACGCCCGCTCGCAGCTCACGGGCTACAAGGTCCCGCGCCGCATCGTCTTCCACGACAGCCTGCCGAAGACCAATGTCGGCAAGGTCCTGCGCCGGGCGCTACGCGAGCCCGACGAGGCCTGATCGGAGATTATCGCGGGCAGCCGTAGGACTGCTCGTAGGCCTTGAGCTCGGCGACCTGCGCGCGCTGGCGCGCGGAGAGCGGCACGTCTTCGACGGCATCGTAGGAGCAGCCAGCATTCCCGAAGGTCTGGATCGCGCGCTGCGTCCGGAAGCAATAGCCCTGCTGCTTGTAGATGGCGTTACGCTGATACCAGGCGTCCTCGCAGCCACCAGCTCGGGCTTCGAAAACGCTGGCCGAAAGGGCGAGAATACCGATCGCCGCCAAGAATCGCATGAAGATCCTCCCAGAATGGGGATCTTTCGATCATGTCCCGGGCGGCCTGTCGAGCGAGCGCGGCCTTTAGACCAGGCTGAGTTTTGATGGAAACCATCAAAACTCAGAAAACATGATCAAATCAAAGAGTTAGAGCAGGCTTTCAGCGAAAAGCCGTTTCCACCTTTCGCAGCAGGCTCTAGAACGCCCAGCGCTGCGCCTTGGTCACGAGGAAGTCGCGGAAGGCCTGCACACGAGCGACGGAGCGCATCTCCTCGGCATAGACGAGGTAGCTCTCCATGCTCGGCATCTCGCTGTCGCGCATGATCTGCACGAGGCTCTGGTTCCCGTCGATGGCGTAGTCCGGCAGGATGCCGATCCCGGCGCCCGAGCGCATGGCCTCGTGCAAGGCCGCGACGTTGTTGACGGTGAAGCTGATCGGCCGCCGTTCGCGGCCCTCGCGCCCGATGCTGGCAAGGTAATGCGTCGCGAGCAGGTAGGACGGCTCGTTGCCGCCGAACGAGACCAGCCGGTGCTCATCGAGATCGTCGAGCGTCTTCGGCTCGCCGAAACGCTTGATGTAATCCTCGCTGGCGAAGGCGTGATAGTGCACTGTGAACAGCCGCCGCTGGATCAGGTCCGGCTGGGCGGGCCGCCGCATCCGGATCGCGATGTCGGCCTCGCGCATGGCGAGATCGAGCTCCTCGTTGGTGAGGATCAGTTCGATGCGCACCTCTGGATATAGGTCGAGAAATTCCGAGACGCGCTGAGCGAGCCAAGAGGTACCGAGGCCGACCGTCGTGGTGACGCGCAGATCGCCCGAGGGACGCTCGCTGGTCTCGACGAGGCGGGCCTGCGTGTTCTCTAGCCGGAGCTTCATGTCGCGCGCGGCACGAAACAGCAGGTCGCCCTGTTCGGTCAGGATCAGGCCTCGGGCATGCCGGTGGAAGAGCGGCGCCTTCAGCTCGCGCTCCAAGGCGCTGATCTGGCGGCTGACGGCCGATTGGCTCAAGCCGATATCGTCACCGGCGCGCGTAAAACTGCCGGCCTCCGCGACGTTGAGAAATATCCGGATCTTGTCCCAGTCCACGGCCGTGCCTCCCGTACGCATACCGGGCCGAGCCCCGTCCGGCCCCAGCCGAGCGGTTCATCGCCCCCAGCGTCTTCCGGCCAGCCCCCGATCCCTCGCGATACGTGCACCGAGATGTTCGGTCACACCTTCGCCAAACGGAACCCTGCGCTACCGGCTTCTACCGTCGCTGCATAGCTTAGGACGTCAGACTTGCGAATTGGTTGCGAACGTCCGCGTGCCAACATCTTAACAGACGATGACCTGCAACCGGAGATTATTCGGCGGCAGCCTGAGTTGGATTCTCGCCGACTTCGAGGTTCGCGAGGTACTTCTCGGCCTCGAGCGCGGCCATGCAGCCCATGCCCGCGGCGGTCACCGCCTGACGATAGACGTCGTCGGTGACATCGCCCGCCGCGAAGACGCCGGGGATCTCCGTCTCGGTGGTTCCAGGCTTCACCGTGAGATAGCCGCCATGGCGCGTGGGCAGCTGTCCCTCGAACACCTTGGTGGCCGGCTGATGGCCGATGGCGATGAAGACGCCTTCGGTCGCATGCTCCCGGATCTCGCCAGTGCGGGCATCCTTGAGGCGCAGATGCGTCACGGACGGCGCCGGCTCGGTCCTGCCGCAGATCTCCTCGACGCTGTGATGCCAGATCACCTCGATGTTTGGATGCTTGAACAGCCGCTCGCGCAGGATGCGCTCGGCCCGGAACTCACCGCGGCGGTGGACGACGGTGACCTTGCTCGCGACGTTGGCGAGGTAGAGCGCCTCCTCGACGGCGGTGTTGCCGCCGCCGACAACTGTGACCTCCTTGCCGCGGAAGAAGAAGCCGTCGCAGGTCGCGCAGGCCGAGACGCCGAAGCCCTGGAACTTCGATTCCGAGGGAATGCCGAGCCACTTGGCCTGCGCGCCGGTAGCGATGATCAGCGCATCGCAGGAATAGGTCTCGCCGGAATCGGCCATCAGCCGAAACGGGCGGCTCTTGAGGTCGACCTCGGTGATGTATTCGGAGACGATCGTTGTGCCGACATGCTCGGCCTGCAGGCGCATCTGCTCCATGAGCCAGGGCCCCTGGATTGCCTCGGCGAAGCCCGGATAGTTCTCGACATCGGTCGTGATCATGAGCTGTCCCCCGGGCTGGAACCCGGAGATCATCAGCGGCTCGACCAGCGCACGCGCGGCGTAGATCGCCGCCGTGTAGCCGGCCGGCCCGGAGCCGACGATCACGAGCTTCGCATGCGTATGGGCCATGTCATCCGTCTCCTGGTCCGCGCCGCCGGCTCGACTCCGGCGGCGCGTGAAAGGGCTTAAAGCCGGTCGCGCGTGCTGCCGCCCGCCGACGCGATCCGCCGCCGATGCTCGACGAAGGCCTTCGCCATCGCGTTCGCGATATCCGGCGTGGCGTCGATCGGGGCGTATTGCAGAGCTTCCAGCCGGCCGACGAATGTCTTCAGGGCGCCGGCCATGGCAAGCCCCGCGAACATCCGCCTGTGCCGGATGTAGGTCTTCGGCAGGTCGAACAGAAGGAGCGGCACGCCCGTGCTCGCCGCCTCCCCGACCATGTTGGCGGAGTCCGAGGTGACGACGACCTGATCGGCCAAGGCGAGCATGGCAACGTAAGGGTTGGTGCCGCTGCCATCCCAGTAGAAGCCGCCCTTCTCGGAGACCAGTGTCTCCAGGGCCGCGCGCAGCGCGTCCGGCGTGCGGCGCGACACCGTCAGCATCAGCGACGAGCCGCTGTCTGCGAGGGTGCCGAGATGCTTCACCAGCCGCTTCATGTCGGCCTCGCGATAGCTCAGATGCCGGCTGTTGCCCCCCACCAGGACGGCGACCCTCGGCCAGGAGAGGGCGGCGAGGCGCGGATCGGGCACCGCACGCGCCGCCTGCAGCCGCTCTCGCGAAACCTGATGCGGGGCCGTGAGCGTCGTGAAGACGTTCGGCCCGCGCAGGTCGTCGAAGTCGGGCACCCAGATGAAATCCGCGGCCTCGTGGCCGACGCGCGGGTCCTTGAGAAAGGTCGCGAAGGTTCGGTAGCCCGAGGCCTTTCGGATGGCCCGCATGTAGGGGACGGCGCGCCGGCCGGACGCGATCACGATGTCCGGCAGGGGGCCGGCCAGCGTGCCACCCTTGCGTCCCGGGGTATCGCGAGGATCGAGCGGCCCCCACGGCGCCGTCCAGTTGAACGGCCGGCGGGGAATGCGGCGCAACTCGTAGGGCAGCTTCAGGTACTCGGCGAGGCCAAGGCACTGGTTCTCGTCGCCGGCCTTGCCGTCGGTGACGATCCAGGTCGAGCAACGCGACAGATCCGGGATCGACTCACTCACCGATACGCCCTCGACCACGTTCGACCGGTCACTCGACCGGCAGCGAGCGCACGAGCCACTGGGCGTATTGCTCGGCGATGGCGGTAACGCGGCGGCGCTCCGAGGCGGGATCGTACCAGGCGCCGCCCGAACTCGAGGGAAGAACGGCAAGCTGCGGGTGGCGTGCCAGGATCTGCCCGTTCGCGCCGACGAGCAGTGCCTCGCCGTCGAGATAATCGTTCGATCCGCCACCACCGCCGCGCCCGCCACGGCCACTGTTCCCGCTGCCGGCATAGGGGTTGAGCGAGAGGCTGCGTACCACCACCACGAGGCTCGGCCCGCGTCCGCCGATACGACCGGCGAAGCTCTGCCTCAGCGCGGCAGTGAGGTCTGCGCGCAAGGCCTCGGCCTGCGCGCCGCCGCCCTCCGCCAGGAACGGCCGCACGTCGACCCACACGGAGGCGAAGCGGCCGAAACCGGAGGCGGCCTCGGTCACGCTGGCTTGCGCGAGCATCAGGCAGAGCAGCGCAGAAGCGGCGATCCGGCCTGCGATCGAGTTCCGTGCCACGTCAGCTGCCGTACTTGATCTCGAGCACTTCGTAGGACTTTCCGCCGCTCGGCGTGGTGACCTCGACGGCATCGCCGACGCCCTTGCCGATCAGCGCGCGAGCGATCGGGGAGGAGATCGAGACCCGGCCGGCATGGACGTCGGCCTCGGGCTCGCCAACGATCTGGTAGCTCTTCTCTTCCTCGGTGTCGTCATCGACGAGCTTCACCGTGGCGCCGAACTTGATCCGGTCCCCGGAGAGCTTCGAGACGTCGATGACCTCCGCGCGCGAGATCATGCTCTCGAGCTCGAGCACGCGGCCCTCGTTGTGAGACTGGGCTTCCTTGGCAGCGTGGTACTCGGCGTTCTCGGACAGGTCGCCATGGGCACGCGCCTCGGAGATGGCCGCGACGATGCGGGGACGCTCCACCTGCTGGCGATGCTTCAGCTCCTCTTCCATGGCTGCGAAGCCACGCACCGTGACCGGAACCTTGTCTATCGCCATCGTCTCACGCCGCAATTGAAGAGGCCCGGCCGGGAGCGGACGCTCCCTCCGGGCCAACTATGAAACGTCCGGACCGCCCGAGCGGCCGGACCTCGATGCATCTGTCGCCGTCGCGGTTCAGGCCGCGAAATATTCCTGCAACGCGCGCACCTGGAGGTCACCCTCCAGATAGGCTTTGATTCCCTCAGCCGCCGCCATCGCTCCGGCGAGAGTGGTGTAGTACGGCACTTTATGCAAGAGGGCGGTGCGCCGGAGCGACCGCGAGTCCGAGAGCGCTCCTGCACCCTCCGTCGTGTTGAAGACGAGCTGGACGTCGCCGTTCTTGATCGCGTCGACGATGTGCGGACGGCCTTCTAGAACCTTGTTCACCCGCTCGGCCGGGATGCCGTTCTCGGCGAGGTAGCGCTGGGTGCCTCCCGTGGCGAGCACGCCGAAACCGAGCTCGTGCAGCGCGCGCACCGCCGTCAGGATCCGCTCCTTGTCGTCGTCGCGAACCGAGACGAACACGACGCCCGCAGTCGGGACGGTCGTGCCCGAGCCGAGCTGGCTCTTGGCGAAGGCCACGCCGAAGCCGGCATCGAGGCCGATGACCTCGCCCGTCGAGCGCATCTCCGGCCCGAGCAGCACGTCGACGCCGGGGAAGCGGGCGAACGGGAACACCGCCTCCTTGACGGCGATGTGATCGAGCGTCTTCGGCTTGAGCCCGAAAGCCGACAGTCGCTCGCCGGCCATGATCCGGGCGGCGATCTTGGCGATCGGCTCGCCAATGACCTTTGCGACGAAGGGCACCGTGCGCGAGGCGCGCGGGTTCACCTCAAGCACATAGATCGTGCCGTCCTTGATGGCGTACTGGACGTTCATCAGGCCGCCGACCTTGAGGGCCAGAGCCATGGCCTTGGTCTGGCGCTCCAACTCAGCCAGGATTTCCGGCGACAGGGAGCGCGGGGGCAGGGTGCAGGCGGAATCGCCCGAATGGATGCCCGCTTCCTCGATGTGCTCCATGATGCCGGCGATGAAGACGTCCTCGCCATCGCAGACCGCGTCGACGTCGACCTCCACCGCATCCGATAGATAGCGGTCGAACAGCAGCGGGTTGCGGCCCAGCACCGTGTTGATCTGGCCCGTCTTGTCGTTCGGGTAGCGTGCCTTGATGTCCGACGGGATCAGGCTCGGCAGCGTGCCGAGGAGGTAGTCGGCGAACTGCGCCTCGTCGCGGATGATCGCCATGGCGCGGCCGCCGAGCACGTAGGAGGGTCGGACCACGAAGGGGAGGCCGAGCTCCGAGGCGATCAGCCGGCTCTGCTCGACCGAATAGGCGATACCGTTCTTCGGCTGCTTCATGCCGAGCTTGTCGAGCAGCCGCTTGAACTGGTCGCGGTCCTCGGCGAGGTCGATCGCGTCGGGCGACGTGCCGAGGATCGGCACGCCGGCCGCTTCCAAGGCGCGAGCGAGCTTGAGCGGGGTCTGGCCGCCGAACTGGACGATGACGCCGTGCAAAGTGCCGGCCTGCCGCTCGGTCTCGATGATCTCCAGCACGTCCTCTTCGGTCAGCGGCTCGAAATAGAGCCGGTCCGAGGTGTCGTAGTCGGTCGAGACCGTCTCCGGATTGCAGTTGACCATGATGGTCTCGTAACCGGCATCCGACAGCGCGAAGCAGGCGTGGCAGCAGCAATAGTCGAACTCGATGCCCTGGCCGATCCGGTTCGGGCCGCCGCCGAGGATGATGACCTTCTTCTTGTCCGACGGCAGCGCCTCATCGGCGACGGTGCCGGCGAAGGGGGCGACGTAGGTCGAGTACATGTAGGCGGTGGGCGCCTTGAACTCGGCCGCACAGGTATCGATGCGCTTGAAGACGGGCCGCACGTTCAGCGCACGGCGCTTGGCGCGGACGGCATCCTCCTCGGCTCCCGTCAGCACGGCGAGCCGTGCATCGGAGAAGCCGGCCGCCTTGAGTTGGCGGAAGGCGGCCGGGGTCGTCGGCAGGCCATGCGCCTTCACACGCGCTTCGAGATCGATGATCGCCTGCAGTTGCTCGAGGAACCACGGATCGATCTTGCAGGAGGCGAAGACCTCCTCATGGCTGATGCCGAGCCGCAGGGCTTGGCCGACCTTGAGCAGGCGGTCCGGCGTCGGGATGCCGATCGCCGCCTTGATGGCGTTGTGGTCGTCGCCCTTGCCGAGGCCCTCGATCTCGATCTCGTCGAGCCCGGTGAGGCCTGTCTCCAGCGAGCGTAACGCCTTCTGCAGGGACTCCGCGAAGCAGCGGCCGATCGCCATGGCCTCGCCGACCGACTTCATGGCGGTGGTGAGCGTCGGCTCTGCGCCCGGGAATTTCTCGAAGGCGAAGCGCGGGATCTTGGTGACGACGTAGTCGATGGTCGGCTCGAACGAGGCCGGGGTCGCGCCACCGGTGATGTCGTTGGCGATCTCGTCGAGGGTGTAGCCGACGGCGAGCTTGGCCGCGACCTTGGCGATCGGGAAGCCGGTGGCCTTCGAAGCGAGTGCGGACGAGCGCGACACGCGCGGGTTCATCTCGATCACGATCATACGCCCGTTCTCGGGATTGATCGCGAACTGCACGTTCGAGCCGCCGGTCTCGACGCCGATCTCGCGGAGCACCGCGAGGGAGGCGTCGCGCATCACCTGATATTCTTTATCGGTCAGCGTCAGGGCAGGGGCGACCGTGATCGAGTCGCCGGTATGCACGCCCATCGGGTCGATGTTCTCGATGGAGCAGACGATGATGCAGTTATCCGCCTTATCGCGGACGACCTCCATCTCGTACTCCTTCCAGCCGAGCACGCTCTCCTCGATCAGCACCTCGTTGGTCGGCGATGCGTCGACGCCGCGCTCGACGATGTCGAGGAATTCTTCCCGGTTATAGGCGATGCCGCCGCCGGTGCCGCCCATGGTGAAGGACGGCCGGATGATCGCAGGCAGGCCGATCTCGGCAAGGGCGATCAGGCCCTGGCCCAGCGCGTGCTCGATGTAGCGGCGCCGGCGCTCGCTCTCGCCGCTCGCCCATTGCCGCTCGAACTCGGCGAGTGCCGCCTCACGCGCTGCCGGCTCGGCGCTCCTGGCCTCGATCCGCGCCTTGTCGGCGAGATAGCGGTCCCGATCGGCCTTCTTGGCAGCGGAGGCGTTGGCCAGGGCGGATTTCGGCGTCTCCAGGCCGATCTTGGTCATGGCCTCCCGGAAGAGGTTGCGATCCTCGGCCTTGTCGATGGCCTCGGCCGTCGCGCCGATCATCTGCACGCCGAACTTTTCGAGGACGCCCATCTTCTTGAGGGAAAGCGCGCAGTTGAGCGCTGTCTGGCCGCCCATGGTCGGCAGGAGGGCGTCGGGGCGCTCCTTCTCGATGATCTTGGCGACGATCTCCGGCGTGATCGGCTCGACATATGTGGCGTCGGCCATGTCCGGATCGGTCATGATCGTCGCCGGGTTCGAGTTCACGAGCACGATGCGGTAGCCCTCCTCGCGCAGTGCCTTGCAGGCCTGGGTGCCGGAATAATCGAACTCGCAGGCCTGCCCGATGATGATCGGACCCGCACCGATGATCAGAATCGAGGAAATGTCGGTGCGCTTCGGCATCGTTCGCCTTGAGGTCGTGTGCGGGTCGTCAAACCGCGCGCATTCGCCCTCGCGCATCGCCGACGACACGGCGAGGTTCGAGGCCGGTCGGCACAGGAATGATCGTTAGCGCCCGCGTTTACACGCAGCCGCAGGGGTTTGAAAGGGCGAGCAACAGCCGAGTCCAGCGTCCGCTGCATGGCCGGCGGCAAGAGTATAATTATTCAATTTATCAAGTTGCGTCGGAGATTTGATCAAATTCTCGAAAGCACATAGTCAATCTTGCCGGTCAAAAACATCGGTCAAGTTCAGAATTATTATGAGGAAAAGGATGACGTCCTCCAGAACGCTTTTCGCGGCCGCCATGCTCGCCGCGACCTGCGCGTCGGCTCAGGCCGCCGAGTTCACGGTAAAGATGCTCAACAATGGCCCAGGCGGGATGATGGTCTTCGATCCGCCTTTCACGAAGATTGCGCCCGGAGACACCGTCAAGTTCGTGGCGACCGACAAGGGCCACAATGTCGAGACGATCAAGAACATGGCGCCGGAGGGAGCCGCTCCGGTGAAGGGCGCTCTGGGCAAGGACGAGACCGTCACCTTCGAGAAGGAAGGCGTCTACGGCTTCAAGTGCGCGCCGCACTACATCATGGGCATGGTGGCGCTGGTGGCCGTCGGCTCGAACCTCGAAAACCTCGAGAAAGCCAAGGGCCTCGACCAGAACAAGATGGCCAAGCAGCGCTTCGAGCCGCTCTGGGCCAAGGCGGAAGCCAAGTAGAATTCAGCGGAAGCCAGACAGCAAAAAGCCGGGCCGATCTCTCTCGGCCCGGCTCGATGATAAGAACGCGATGGTCTCAGAAAGCGGCGTGAAGCGCGGCGACGGCCCGGTCGATCGAGAGATAGAAGACGCCGAAGGCGACGACGGCCGCCGCAGCAAATTCATGAGCCTGGTTCGGGAGGGTCTGGAAACGGCGCATCGTCTCGCGGCCGAAATAGGCCGAGAGCCAGGCGAGCAGCAGAACCGCCGGCATGACGAAGAGGTAGGACAGCGTGCTCTCGACGCGAGCCGAACCGGCGGCGGGCTCGATCAGCGCGCGGATGTTGCGAACCCAAGGCGTGTAGAATGCGGCGTAGGACGCAGTGAGCCACGCGAGGCCGACCGCGACGCCGAGATGCAGCGTGAAGTGCCGATGCAACCGCGAGAAGTCGTCACGCGCGTCGTCGAGCGTCATCCCAAAAACCCCATCGAACCGAAGGTGGCCGGGAGCGATTCCGCTTGGATCCGCGTGCCGGCTGCGATGGGTGTCGAGTGCCGTTCAAGCTGGGAGTTTTTGTGGCCGGACAGTGCCGAGACCGTGCTTTAGGCCACCCGCTGCATCGCGTGGCGGCCACGTGGCCGAAAGGTCACGGCGTCTTGCCGACGGTCTCGGCACGGTTGTCGCGCATCAGGCCAACGAAACGCTCGAACAGGTAGTGGCTGTCGCGCGGGCCGGGCGACGCCTCCGGGTGATGCTGGACCGAGAAGGCCGGCCGGTCGGTGAGCGACAGCCCGCAATTTGAGCCGTCGAACAGCGAGACATGGGTTTCGACCGCCGTGTCCGGCAGGCTCTTTGGATCGACCGCGAAACCGTGGTTCATCGAGACGATCTCGACCTTGCCGGTGGTGTGATCCTTCACGGGATGGTTCGCGCCGTGATGTCCCTGGCCCATCTTCACGGTGCGTCCGCCGAGCGCCAGGCCCATGAGCTGGTGGCCGAGGCAGATTCCGAAGGTCGGCACGCGCTTCTCGAGCAACTCCCGGATCACCGGGACGGCGTACGTGCCGGTCGCGGCCGGGTCGCCGGGCCCATTCGAGAGGAAGACGCCGTCGGGCTTGAGCGCCAGGATGTCGGCGGCGGTGGTGGTCGCGGGCACTACGGTCACATCGCAGCCGGCCTGGGCGAGCAGGCGGAGGATGTTGCGCTTCACGCCATAATCGATCGCGACGACCCGGTATCCGTCACCGGCCGGCCGGGTGCCATAGCCGCCCTGCACCGTCCAGGTAGTCTCACCCCAGTTCGAGCGCTCGCGGCTGGTGACCGGGGGGACCAGATCGAGACCCTCCATCGGCGCCAGCGCCGCAGCGCGCGCCTTCAGCGCCTCCCGATCGAATTGCCCCGCTGGATCGTTTGCAATGACGGCGTTCGGCATGCCGTGATCGCGGATCAGCGCTGTCAGCGCACGGGTGTCGATCCCGGTGATGCCGACGATGCCGCGGGCCTTCAGCCAACCGTCCAGATGCGAAGAGGAGCGCCAGCTCGACGGCTGCGTGACCGCCGACGCAATGACCGCTCCGCGCACGCCCGAGGCCGGCGCCGCATCGAGGCTTTCCAGATCCTCGTCATTGGTGCCGACATTGCCGATATGCGGGAAGGTGAAGGTCACGATCTGGCCGGCATAGGACGGGTCTGTCAGGATCTCCTGGTAGCCCGTCATCGCCGTGTTGAAGCAGACCTCGCCGTCGGCGATGCCCTCATGGCCGATGCCGAAGCCTTCGAGGATCGTCCCGTCGGCGAGCACGAGCAGGGCTGTAGCGAGGGGCTCGGCCCAGGGTTCGGGTGCGGGGCGCGCGGAAGCGGCGGCGTCTGGCAGCATCGATCGGATCCGGATGGCTCTCAGCCGCATTCCAGAGCCCTCGGGGGCACGCGTGCGGCGAGCGATTGCGTTGCACATAGCGACCCGGCCGCGCGCGGGCAACGTGGGAGGTTGCGGGGCTCATGATCGCGCATGAACGAGGCGCTCCGGCACGCAGCCGAGAAACGTCCTGCCGCCTGACACGCTGGCGGAGGAGCGTCGGACGGTATAGGCAGCGCCGCTTGGAAGAACGAGCCGTCAGGAACCCACCATGCTGCGCGAGCGCCTCACCGCCGAGATGAAGGCCGCCATGAAGGCCGGCGAGAAGGAAAAGCTTTCGACGGTCCGCATGATCCAGGCCGCCCTCAAGGACAAGGACATCGAGGCGCGCGTCTCGGGCTCCGGCACCGGTCAGATCGACGAGGCCGAGATCCTCTCGTTGCTGCAGAAGATGATCAAGCAGCGCAACGAGGCAGCCGGCGTCTACGAGCAGGGCGGCCGGCCGGAGCTCGCGGCGTCCGAGCGCTCCGAGGCCGCGATTATTGCGAGCTTCCTGCCCCAGCAGATGGACGAG
Source organism: Methylobacterium brachythecii (assembly GCF_014196345.1). GTDB lineage: Bacteria > Pseudomonadota > Alphaproteobacteria > Rhizobiales > Beijerinckiaceae > Methylobacterium > Methylobacterium brachythecii. The sequence goes on from NZ_JACIDN010000003.1 coordinate 197,714, forward strand.
TCGGAAACGCGCGCGGCCATCGCAGCCGCCGTCGCCGAAACCGGCGCTGCCGAGCCGAAGGACATGGGCAAGGTGATCGCCGCGCTGAAGGCCAAGTATGCCGGCCGGATGGATTTCGGGAAGGCCAGCGGACTCGTGAAGGAGACCCTTGCCGCCAAGTGACGGCGCGGGGTCCATCGCTGACCGGTCGTTTCCGCGCGTTTCGAGACTCGGAAGGATCCCGACTCGCGGCTAGCCTCGCATCGATGACGAGGAGACGGCGATGGGTACCGAGATCATTCCTTACCTGTTCTATCGTGACGTGCCGGCCGCGCTCGACTGGTTGCGCCGCGTCTTCGGCTTTCAGGAAGAAAGCCGGCATCCGACGTCTGGCGGCGGCATGCACGCCTCGATGCTGCTCGACGGGCAGCGAATCATGATGGGGCAGGGCAGCGACGCCTGGCGGATGGTCGCGCCCAGCGACGAGACAAAGGCCACCGCTGGCATCTTCGTCTACGTGCCCGACGTTCGGGCGCATCACGCCCGTGCCGAGGCGGCGGGCGCCGAGATCTCACAGCCGCTCGCCGACCACGGTTATGGGCTGACTTACACGGTCTGGGATCTCGACCAGCATCCCTGGTACTTTACGCAGGCGTCGGACTGATCCCGTCCTCGAACACCACCCCGAGCCTCCTGCCGTCGCGCCGCACCACCGCACAGGGGCGAGCGCGCCGATGCGGACCGATCGCGAGGCTGAACCGATCGGGGATCTCCTCGGACCCGGCGACTTCGATCATCGCGCCGATCTGAGACTCGTCCCAGACGAGGCAATCGCGCTGCGATGAGAGGTCGTCGAGGAGGATCGAGCCGAATAGGAACGCGTTCGTGCGCGGCTCCAATCGGCGATTGTCGGTCATGGCGGATGTCCGGAACACGGAAGCCTTGACGGTTGCAGCCTCGTCTTAACAAACCGTTCGGCGGATACTCTAGGTTCGCATCGGTCGGTTGACGGGCGTCGCTCCATCGGCTCCGCGTAGAGCACGGCGACAGCGGCGGCTTGTCGTCGGCTCGTCCCAGGCCGAGAGGGCGCATCTGTGGATTGGATGTGGATCGCCGCCTGCGACCGACATCGAAGAGGTCGGACTGCCGAGCCGGCCTGGGAGCGCTGAGACTCGGCCGGGGTCGATGCGGTACTATGCCGAATCCGACGACCTCCACGACCGGACCCCGTTGCGTTATCCGCCCCACATCCTGGAAGAGATCCGCGCGCGGCTTCCCGCGTCGGACGTGGTCGGCCGGCGCGTGCGGCTGAAGAAGGCCGGCCGCGAATGGCGCGGGCTGTCGCCGTTCAACTCCGAGAAGACGCCGTCCTTCTACGTGAACGATCAGAAGCAGTTCTATCACTGCTTCTCCTCCGGCAAGCACGGGGACGTCTTCCGCTTCCTCATGGAGACGGAAGGCTTGAGCTTTCCCGAGGCCGTCGAGCGCCTGGCCGGCGAAGCCGGCGTGGTCCTCCCGAAGCCTTCGGCCGAGACCGAGCGTGCGGACGAGCAGCGCAGGGACGCGCTCGACGTGATGGAACTCGCAGCCGTTTATTTCGAAGACCAGCTCAGGGGGCAACGGGGCGCGCAGGCCCGCGAGTATCTCGACCGCCGGGCATTGGGGGAGGGGGTGCGCCGCCAGTTCCGCCTCGGCTACGCGACGGGCGAGCGCTATGCGCTACGCGACCATCTCGCCGGCAAGGGCGTCGACAAGGCGCTGATGCTTGAACTCGGCCTTCTCGCGACCAGCGAGACCGTCGCGGTGCCCTTCGACAAGTTTCGCGACCGGGTGATGTTTCCGATCACCGATATCCGCGGCCGTGTGATCGCTTTTGGCGGCCGGGCCATGCAGGCGGATGCCAAGGCGAAGTACCTCAACTCACCGGAGACGCCGCTCTTCCACAAGGGCCGCGTGCTCTACAATCTCAATGCGGCCCGCAAAGCCGCGCATGACCGCGGTACCATCATCGCGGTCGAGGGCTATGTCGACGTCATCGCGATGACGCTCGCCGGGCACGCCGAGGCCGTGGCGCCGCTCGGCACGGCGCTCACCGAGGATCAACTCGGCCTGCTCTGGCGCCATGCAGACGAGCCGATCCTGTGCTTCGACGGCGATAAGGCTGGGCAGAAAGCCGCGTTCCGGGCGCTCGACGTCGCATTGCCGATGCTGGAGCCGGGCAAGTCGCTGCGTTTCGCCATGCTGCCGCAGGGTCAGGACCCGGACGACCTGCTGCGCTCCGGCGGGGCCGGGGCGATCGACACGGTGCTTGAAAGCGCGCACCCCCTCGTCGAGGTTCTGTGGGCACGCGAGACCGAGACGTCGCCGCTCGATACGCCCGAGCGCCGGGCCGGGCTCGCCCGCACCCTGCGCGAGGCGGTTTCGGGCATCCGCGACGAGACCGTCCGCCGGTTCTATCGGGACGACATCGAGAACCGCCTGCGGGAGATGTCCGGTCCTCGCGGCGGACGCGGAGACTACCGAGGTGCCGCGCAACCGGGCCGGGCAAACGGCGAGCCGATGCGCAGGCGCCCGCGGCCGGGCGATCCCCCGCCGTCGCCCCGGATCGATTTCAAGTTCAGCCCGCTCCTGTCGAGCGCGACCCCGCCTCCGCAGGGGAGCGCCTTCCGTGAGCGCGAGGCGATGATCGTGTCGAGCCTGCTCGTCCACACGGAATTGCTGGCAATCGAGGAGGAAGACCTCTCGGAATTGGAACTCGACAATCCCGACGCGCAGGTCCTGCGCTCGGCTCTGCTCGACCACGTCGCCGAGGGAGCTTCGACCGATTCGGAGGTGATGGCCTCGCGCTTGGAACGCGCTGGGCTGTCGGAGGCGGCGGCGCGGCTCGCGGCTCTGGTGAGGCCCGGCGACCGCTGGTCGCTCGACCCGCATGCGGATCCTGCACGCCTGGAAACGACTCTCCGTCAAGCCGTGATCTTGCACCGCAAGGCGGGAACGCTAAATAGCGAACTCCGCCAAGCGGAACGTGCCCTTGCCGACGACCCATCCGAGGCCAATTTCGCTTGGCTATGTGACGTCAAGGAAAGGTTGGCGGTAATCGCCAGCGCGGATGCCGACGCGGAGGATCCGGAGACGGACGAGATTTGACGCCGTGACGCGCGATGCAGATCGCCGCGCATGGTTAACGGTCGGTCAAGCAGGGGTGCGTAGACCGAATTCATCTGCCGGTGACGACCGGTATCCGAATTGCGGCTTTCAACCGGGGCATGCGACCGATCGCATCCGGTGCGGCTGCCACGAAAACATAGGCTGAGCATGGCAACGAAGGCAACCGAGCGGGACGACACCGACGTCGCTCAAGAGCAGCAGACGGACGGTCCTCTGCTCGATCTGACCGATGCCGCCGTCAAGCGCATGGTCAAGCTCGCGAAGAAGCGCGGCTATGTGACCTACGAAGAGGTCAACGAGGTTCTTCCCGACGGTCAGGTCGACGGCGACCAGATCGAGGACGTCCTGGCTCAGCTCGACGACATGGGTATCCGTGTCATCGAGAGCGAGGAAACCGAAGAGACCACCGCCGACAAAAAGCCCAACGGCGAAGCATCGGACGAGGAAGAGGCTGCCGAGGGCGGCGAGGTCGCCGAGGCGGGTCCGACCCGTGCGGTCGCCGTCGCGACGACCACGACCAAGGAGCCGACCGACCGCACGGACGATCCCGTGCGGATGTATCTGCGCGAGATGGGCTCCGTGGAGCTGCTGTCCCGCGAGGGCGAGATCGCGATCGCCAAGCGCATCGAGGCCGGCCGCGAGGCGATGATCGCGGGCCTCTGCGAGAGCCCGCTGACCTTCCAGGCCATCATCATCTGGCGCGACGAGCTGATCGACGGAAAGGTGTTGCTGCGCGACATCATCGACCTCGAAGCCACCTATGCCGGCCCGGATGCCAAGACGGCACCGCAGGTGGCCGAAGGCGAGGAAGCCGAGGAAGAGGGCGACGCCGAAGGCGAAGGCCCGAACCCGCCCGAAGGCGGCGACGACGAAGACGACATGGAGAACAACGTCTCGCTCGCCGCGATGGAAGCGGAGATCAAGCCGCGCGTCCTGGAAACCTTCGACGCGATCGCCGGCAACTATCGCAAGCTGCGCAAGCTCCAGAACGAGGCGAACGAGCGCCAGGCCGCCGGTGAGGCGAATACCTCCGCCCAGGACAAGAAGCAGGCGGAGCTGAAAGACATCGTCGTCACCGACGTGAAGTCCCTCTCGCTCAACGCCAACCGTATCGAGGCTCTGGTCGAGCAGCTCTACGACATCAACAAGCGCCTGATCTCGCATGAGGGCCGCTTGATGCGCGCCGCCGAAGGCCACGGCGTCGCTCGCGACGAATTCCTACGCCACTACCAGGGCTGGGAGCTCGATCCGAACTGGATGGAGCGCGTCGGCACGCTCGGCGGCAAGGGCTGGAAGAACTTCGTCGAGAAGGGCGGGCGGCAGGTCGCGGACCTGCGCGAGCAGATCCTCACGCTCGCCTCCGAGACGGGCCTGCAGATCGGCGAGTACCGCAAGATCGTAAACATGGTCCAGAAGGGCGAGCGCGAAGCCCGCCAGGCCAAGAAGGAGATGATCGAGGCGAACCTCCGTCTCGTGATCTCGATCGCCAAGAAGTACACTAACCGCGGCCTGCAGTTCCTGGATCTGATCCAGGAGGGCAATATCGGCCTGATGAAGGCGGTCGATAAGTTCGAGTACCGCCGCGGCTACAAGTTCTCGACCTACGCGACGTGGTGGATTCGCCAAGCGATCACCCGGTCGATCGCCGACCAGGCGCGGACCATCCGCATCCCGGTGCACATGATCGAAACGATCAACAAGATCGTCCGCACCTCGCGCCAGATGCTACATGAGATCGGCCGCGAGCCGACGCCGGAGGAGCTGGCCGAGAAGCTGGCGATGCCGCTGGAGAAGGTTCGCAAGGTCCTGAAGATCGCCAAGGAGCCGATCTCGCTTGAAACGCCCATCGGCGACGAGGAGGACAGCCACCTCGGCGACTTCATCGAGGACAAGAACGTCGTCCTGCCGATCGACGCGGCGATCCAGTCAAACCTGCGCGAGACCACCACGCGCGTGCTCGCCTCGCTCACGCCGCGCGAGGAGCGCGTGCTGCGCATGCGTTTCGGCATCGGCATGAACACCGATCACACGCTCGAAGAGGTCGGCCAGCAATTCTCGGTGACCCGCGAGCGTATCCGTCAGATCGAGGCGAAGGCCCTGCGCAAGCTGAAGCATCCGAGCCGGAGCCGGAAGCTGCGCAGCTTCCTCGACAACTGATCTGGTCGAGTGGTGCAATCAAAAGCCCCTTCCTGTTGCACAGGGAGGGGCTTTTTCGTTTCGCCGTCAGTGCGAGGCGAAGCCGAAGCAATCCTGAGCCGAGGCGCCGACGCTAAGGATGTTGTCCTGGGTTGCTTCGCTACGCTCTTAAAGACGACAGCTCACTCGGCGACGAAGCGCGTCGTGCCGGCCTTGCGGTTCCAGAACAGGGTCACCTGGGTGATGTTGCAGAGGTTGACCTCGCGGAATTCGGAGGCGTCGCCGTCGTTGTAGACGACGCGGATGTCCCACTTGCAGCCGCCTCCACCCTGTAAGTTGATCTCGGCGCTCTCGCCGTCGCCGATCGCGTCCTTGCCCATCACGTCCTTGCCCCAGTTGGAGCTGCTGACAGGGCCGACATAGACCTCGTCGATCTGGTAGCCGGTCTTGTTGACGATGGTGAAATCTTGCTTGGCCTGAGCCATGGCGAGACCTGGCGCGAAGATCGCGGCCAGTGCGGTGAGACGGATGACGGAAGTCAGCATCGGTGAAGCCCCAAAGTCGTCGCGAGGAGCGGTCGGCTGAAGCCGATCCTTTGGACTCCTCGATTGCCGCGTAGGGCCTTCGGTTAAGCTAGGCTAAAGAAAATGTTACGAAATGTTTCCGGCCGGTGACTTGTGCACAACATGCGTTGAAGCTCGCCTCTCAAAGCGGCCGACGGAGGCATGCGTCCGCTCTGGAAAAGCGTTGACCATGCGAGCCAAGATTGGTTTCAGAGGTGGCGGCGTTTCGGTCTATGCTGACCGGGCATTCGCAGTGGTGGTCGGGCCCGTCCCCAAGCGATTGACGCCGCACTTTTCAACATGAATCGCCCAGCCGGCAAACCTTGCTTTGCCCCAGGGCGTACCCACCTTGGCCATATGCTCGACGAGGACGCCACCACGACGCCACCCAAAGAGCTTGCACCCACCGCTTTCGCCGACGGCTCCGAGGCGCAGGACGTGCCCTTCGGCGCGATCCAGCCGAGCGTCGGCATCCGCGACTGGCTGCTGGGCGAGGGCGCGCGGCTGGAAAATGCGAGCGATCTGCTGGCGGGGCTGGCGCAGCGCCTGATCGACATCGGCGTGCCGGTCGATCGCGCCTCGACGGCGATCGATACCCTGCACTCGGAATATTCGGGCGTGGGACGGGTCTGGACTCGTGAGTCGGGCACGACGGTTCGGCTGTTTCCGCACGGCGAAGCCTCGCACGAGGCCTATCACGCGAGCCCGTTCTATGAGGTCCATCAGAGCGGCGAATGGCTGATCCTCGATCTCACCGAGACCCCGGACGACCTGTTCTCGATCGTACCGGAACTCAAGGCCGAAGGTTTCGCGGCTTATGTCGTGGTGCCCGTCTTTTTCACCAACGGCACTCATAACGGCATCACCTTCGCCACGCGTGCGAAGGATGGGTTTGCGGACGAGGACATCGCGATCCTGCGCTTCATCATGCCGGCGCTCGCCGCGGTGATGGAGATGCGCATCGTCAACAAGCAGCTCGACCAGGTGCTGCGCATCTATGTCGGCGACGAGCCGCACCGCGCTATCCTGTCGGGCGATATCCGCCGGGGTCAGGTCAAGCGCATTCGCTCGGCGATCCTCTTCGCCGACATGCGCGACTACACGCGGCTATCGGCCGACCTGACGCCCGAGGAATCGGTCGAGCTTCTCAACCACTTCTTCGACTGCCTGGTGCCCGCCATCGAGCGGGAGGGCGGCGAGGTGCTGAAATATCTCGGCGACGGCCTGCTCGCGATCTTCCGCGAGCCCGGCGACGACCTCGGCGGCGCCGCCAAGGGTGCGCTTACGGCAGCGCTCACATCTCTCGAAGCACTCGCCGAGGCCAACGCGGTCGGTCGCTTCGGCGACAAGCCGGTCGCCGCCGGCATCGCGCTTCATCACGGCGAGGCGGCTTACGGCAATGTCGGCTCCGGCACCCGGCTCGACTTCACCGTGATCGGCCGGGACGTGAACCTCGCCAGCCGCCTGGCGCGGCTGAACCGGACGCTCGGCGAACCGCTACTCATGTCGAAGCCCTTCGTCGACTTTCTCTGGGGCGATCCGGTATCGCTCGGCGAACACCCCCTCGACGGTTTTCCCGAGCTGATGGAGGTCTATCGGCCGGGACGGGCGAAGGCGGCCTCCTGTATCCGCGTGAGCCAGCCATCCGAGACGAGCGCGGCGGCGGCGCTCACGGCGGACTGACGTCCGTCTTGGCCCTGACGATAGGTGGCGTGCTGCCTATCCGCGCAGGGTGATGCGTCCCTTGGCTACGTTGAACTCGCGCAGTCGCGACAGAAACGACATGCCGAGGAGGTTGGTGCCGAGCAGACCCCGCGGGATCACGGCGGCCTCGACGTCGCGCACTGCGACCGGCCCGATCTGCAACAGGCGGATGCGAACGGGGGCGACGCGAACCGTGCCGTTGGCGGTGCCGACCACCCGTGTGAAGTCGTTGGGGCCGATGCGGATGCCGAGACTCTCAGCTTCTTCCTCGCGGAAGGCGCAGTTGGTCGCGCCGGTATCGACGAGCATCGACACTGTGCGCCCGTTGACGAGGGCGCTCGTCGTGAAATGCCCGCTGCGGTCGGCGTGAAGCGCAATGGCGCCAGTAGAGGGAGCGGCTACCGACATGGCCATCGGCGGCGGAGCCGCGGCATCACCGTTCGCGGCCCTGGTGAAACCGTGTCGGCCAGCAATGATCAAGCAGAGCACGGCTGCGCACGTCACCCATCTGCCAAGGCCTGTCACAACCCGCCCCCTCCTGCCGCGGTGCCTGCCAGGGCACGGTTGTAGAGCTGCACGCTGTGCGTGAAGAAACTCTCGCTGCCCTGACGCCTCTCGCGTGAATGACTCACCTATCGCATGGCGCGGTGTGCGAAAGGTTCGCCTCATCCCAACAATTCTTGCGGTTCGCGACGGGGATTGACCACGCGGCCATCTCGGCCCACATCAGGGGCGTTCCAGGGAGATCCCCGACAAGGGGCTGAGACACCGCTATCGCTTTCGAGCAGCGCGGAAATCCTTCGAACCTGATCCGGTTCATACCGGCGTAGGGATTGGACCGCGGGCGTTTTCAGACGCTCACCCAGCTTCACGAGAAGCGCGGCAATCGATCCTTACGGGTAACCGTGGAGGTCTCGTGTCGGCTGTCTTGCATTCCCCGATCGGCCTGAGACGCGGCCTCGACCGGCCTGCGAATTCTGCTTCACTGCCAGGACGTTGCGACGTCGCAGTGGTCGGCGGCGGCCTTATCGGCCTTTCGATCGCGTGGCGTCTGGCCAAGGCCGGACGCTCCGTCACCGTCATCGAGCGAGGGACCGTGGGCGCCGGGGCGAGCCTTGCCGCGACGGGCATGTTGGCGCCGGCCGCCGAGCACGAGCCGGGCTCCGACCTGCTGCTGCCGTTGGCGCTCGACAGCCTGCGCCGCTGGCCGGAATTTCGCGATGAATTGCAAGCGGATGCGGGCATCGCAATCGACTATCGCGAAGGCGGCACGCTTGTGCTCGCCATCGGCCGCGACGAAGTCGAGCGGCTGCGATTTCGCTTCGATCTGCAGAAGCGGGCCGGCGTCGCGGCCGAATGGGTATCCGGTCCGGAGGCCCGTCTGCGCGAGCCGCTGCTGCGCCCGAACGTGTCCGCGGGCATCCATTGCCCGCTCGATGCCCAGGTCGATCCGCGCCTGGTCATGCAATCCCTGGTCGGCGCCTGCGAGAAGGCTGGGGTGAGGATCGTGGAGCGTTGCGCAGTCCGCCACGTCATGATGTCGGGATCGTCACCCGGTTTGCTCGAGACGAGCCGGGGCACGCTGCGCGCCGACACCGTGATTCTCGCCACCGGCGCCTGGAGCGGGGAGGGCGGACTACTGCCGGACTTTCAAATTCTCCCGGTCCGGCCACTCAAGGGCCAGTCGTTGGCGCTGAAGACCACTCGGCGTACCGGCACGCTGTCTAGCATGGTCTGGACCGACCAGATCCACATGGCCCCGAAAGGCGACGGCACGCTCATCCTCGGGGCGACAGTAGAGGATTGTGGATTCCGCGAAGGCGTCACGGCCGGCGGCCTGTTCGCGCTTCTGGAGAGCGCGCGCCGGGTTCTGCCGGGGATCGAGGAGATGGAGGTCGAGGCCGTCTGGAGCGGCTTCCGGCCGACCTCCGACGACGACGCCCCGATCATCGACGTGCTACCGAACGGCGTGATCGTCGCCACCGGCCATCACCGCAACGGCTACCTGCTCGCCCCCTCGACGGCCTACGCGGTGGCCGAGTTGGTCGAGCGGGGCAGCCTGCCGGATTACGCGCGCGGATTCGGCCTCGGCCGCTTCGCGCAGGCCAGCCAAGCCGAGCAACAGAGAGCAAGGGCATGAGACTGATCGTCAACGGCGAACCCTGGCCGCACGAGGCGGCCGACGTGGCCGCCCTGTTCGCCATCGAGGCGGAGGAGCGCGAGTTGCCGAGCGAGGGCATCGCCATCGCCCTCAACGGGCGCGTCGTGCGTCGGAAGGATTGGGCTGAAACCGCCTTGAGCGAGGGCGACCGCATCGAGATCGTCCGCGCCATGCAGGGCGGCTGAACAGGAAAACAAGGCTTTTCGCCATGACCCACCACGACACCGCACTCACCGCGCAAGGCACCGACGACCTCCTCGAGATCGCGGGCCAAAAGCTCTCGTCGCGCTTGTTCATCGGCACGGCCGGCTATCCGAGCCAGGGCATCATGGCAGAGTCGGTGCGCGCCTCGGGCGCCGAGGTCGTCACCGCCTCGATCCGCCGCGTCTCGCTGCAGGGCCACGGCTCGGATACGTTTCAGAAGCTGAAGGGCAAGCGCTTCCTGCCCAACACCGCCGGCTGCGAGACGGCCCGCGACGCGATCATGACTGCCGAGCTCGCCCGCGAGGCATTGGAAACGACCTGGATCAAGGTCGAGGTGATCGGCGACCGCGAGACCCTCTATCCCGACGTCACTGAGTTGATGGAAGCCTGCCGCCACCTCGTCGATGACGGCTTCACCGTGCTGCCCTATTGTAACGACGATCCGGTGATCTGCGAGCGCCTCGCCGACATCGGCTGCGCCGCGGTAATGCCAATGGGCTCGCTGATCGGCTCCGGCATGGGCATCGCAAACCCGGCCAATATCGAGCTGATCTGCCGGCGCGCGAAGGTGCCGGTCATCGTCGATGCCGGCATCGGCACGGCCTCCGACGCGGTGATCGCCATGGAGCTCGGCGCTGCCGCCTGCCTGATCAACACGGCCGTGGCCAAGGCGGACGACCCGGTCCGCATGGCGGCCGCCATGCGCCACGCGGTGGAGGGTGGCCGGCTGGCCTATCTCGCCGGACGCATCCCGCGCCGCGGTCGCGCCGACCCGTCGAGCCCGCAGCTCGGCCTCGTGGGCTCGTGATCCCTGCGCCACTCCTCGTCGTCACCGACCGGCACGGCGCGCACCGGCCGCTCACCGACACGGTGCGGGCGGTGCTGGAGGGTGGTGCCCGCTGGATCTGGTTCCGCGACAAGGATCTTGAGCCGGAGGCCCGGCGGGACTTGGTCGCTGAGCTGTTGCGGCTGGTACACGAAGCCGGAGGCTGCCTGACGATCGGCGGCAACGCCTGCCTCGCCGCGGAAATCGGCGCCGACGGCGTGCATCTCGGTGGCTCGGTTTTTTCGACCGCTGCCCCCACCGTCATTGCGAGCGAAGCGAAGCAATCCAGGAATCCGCAGCGCTCGACGGGAGAGGCTGGATTGCTTCGCTTCGCTCGCAATGACGGTGGGGAGGACAACGCGCTGGCGGCTCTCCCGGAAACCGTCGCCGCCGCCCGCTATGCCCTGAAACCTGGAGCCTTGGTCGGCCTCTCCGCCCACAGCCTCGCCGACATCCGCTCTGCGACGGCGGCGGGCGCCGACTACGTCACCTTCAGCCCGATCTTCGCGACCGCGAGCAAGCCCGGCTACGGCCCGAGCCTCGGCCTCGACGCCCTGCGCGAGGCGGCCGGCCTCGGCCTGCCGATCATCGCTCTCGGCGGCATCGGCGTGGACGAGGCGCGCCGCTGCCGCGAGGCTGGCGCAGCCGGTGTTGCGGTGATGGGCGGGTTGATGCGGGCCAGTGATCCGGCCGCGGAAACGCACCAACTTCTGGCCGCGCTTTCAGCTCCCCCACCCACCCCCTCATCCTGAGGTGCGGGTGGGAGAGTGGAGGTGGGCTTGCGTCGGCTCGCGCTGCTTTGCTCTGCCACCGGGCGGACCGGAATGTCGGTGCTCGTCGCGACGGGCCGCCATCGATCCTGATCCGGCGGAGCGCCATGCGCCCATCTCGGCCGCATCCCGAGGTCGTTTACTGAGATGCGAAGATTTTCCTGAATTTCCGTGGCCATCGCACGAGGCTTAGCGCAAAGCTTCGGGCGCACTGCCTGCGCGTCCGGGTCGACCGCGCAGGTCGATGACCACAGCGACGCCCTGTCGCTCGGAGGACGGTATGGGACGCATCGCCACGATCACGGCTTTCACCCTCTTGCTCGGCGGACCGTCGCTGGCGGCGGGCGAGACGCCGTTCGAGAAGGTCAAGGGCTGGGAGATCGAGCGCACGGCGCCCGGCTCGAAGGGTCCGGCCTGCCTGATGAGCAAATCGTACAAAGACCCCGACGACGACAACGCCGAGAACGCCTTGATCTTCGCGCTGGCAGGCAACCAGGCCATCGTGAGCTTCGTCTACGAGCACTGGACCTGGAGCAAGGACGAGAAACTCCAGGTTCCGCTGGTCCTCGACAAGAAGGTCGCCATCGCCAAGTCGGCCTGGACAGGTGACGGCCAGACCCTGACGGCTCTGCTTCCGGACAGCATCGTGCCGAACCTGCTGGCCGCCAAGACGCTGGTGCTCAAGCTCGACGGCGCCGACGCGGACTTCAAGCTCGGTGGATTCCCCGAGGCCTACGAGTCGCTGCGACGCTGCGACAGCGCGCCGGCCCAGACGGCCGCAGCCGCAGCCGCAGCTCCGCCGGCAGCCGCCGTCGCGGCCGCGTCATCGACGGATTCCGCCCATATCGAGAAGGCCATGACCTTCCCGGGGGAGGGTAACGTTCCGCCTCAGACGGCATTCGCTCGGACGACACCCAAGATCCTGTTGGCTCTGGCGGTCCGTGCCGTGAAGTCCGGCGACAGCCTCACGACGGCCTGGATCGCGGAGAAGACGGACGGCGTGCCGCCGAATTTCACGATCTCCTCCGTGCAGATCCCGCTCGGGGCGAGTCCCACCGTCTCGTCCAGCTTGAGCAAGCCGGATGCCGGCTGGCCTCCGGGCCAGTACCGTGTCGACGTGAGCCACAACGGCGGCCCCGTCGAGTTCAGCCAGCGCTTTACCGTCCAGCCATAGGGCGCCTGACTTCATCGCGAGCGACGAGAAGACGCGCCGTTCCGCGACACAGTTGAAGCCATCCGCACAGGCTGCGTGGCAGGTGCTTCGATGCGAGCGTGTCCCGCCTCGACGGGGATACTCTTTGCAGCGGGGATCGAAACCTCCGCCGGGGCCGGCTCATCGAACCCCGGCGCCCGTCTCGACCGCGAGCGGGCGCCGGGTCTGTCTCTATCGCTTTGCGATCCCCTCGATCAGCGCCTTGTTGAAGCCGTTGGGGTCCGACATCTGCGGGGCATGGCCGAGCTCCGGGAACTCCACCAGCCGCGATCCGGGGATGGCCTTCGCGGCGGCCTTGCCGAGTTCGGGATAGTGGCCGAGCGTCGGCTTCACCTCCGCCGGCGCAAGGTCCTTGCCGATGGCAGTGATGTCCTTCTGGCCGATCATCAGCAGAGTCGGCACCGTGATCTGCGGCAGGCGGTAGACCACGGGCTGGGTCATGATCATGTCGTAGAGTAGCGCCGAATTCCAGGCGAGCTGCTCCTTGCCGGGGCCGCGATACATCCCGGCGAGCATCTGGACCCAGGGCTCGTAGCGCTCTTCCCAATGGCCGGCGTAATAGGTCGCCTTCTCGTAGGCGCGGATCGTATCCGCCGAAGTCTTCAGGTCGCGCTCAAGCCATTGCGCCAGCGAGATCGGCGGCACGCCCTTGGCGCTCCAATCCTCAAGGCCGATCGGATTGACCAGCACGAGCTGCGCGGTCTCCTTCGGGTAGAGCAGCGCGTAATGCGCGGCGAGCATGCCGCCGGTGGAGTGCCCGATCACGATCGGGTTCTTCACCCCTAGCTTCTCGAGCAGGGCGTGGGTGTTCTCAGCGAGCTGCCGAAAGCTGAACTGGTAGGCGGCCGGCTTGCTCGACTTGCAGAAGCCGATCTGGTCGGGCGCGACGACGCGGTAGCCTGCACCTGACAAGGCGCGGATCTGGCTGTCCCAGGTCGCGGCGCAGAAATTCTTGCCGTGGAGCAGGACGGCGGTCTGCCCGTTCGGGTGCTCGGGGCGAACGTCGATATAGGCCATCTGCAGCGGCTGGCGCTGGGAGGTGAACTCATAGCGCTCGACGGGGAAGGGATAGTCGAAGCCCTGCAGCTCGGGGCCGTAGGCGCTGGCCGGATCGCTCTCTGCGGCCCTGAGGCCGCCAGCGGCGAGGAGGTTGGCCGCGAGCGCGATGGCCAATCCGAGGCGTCGGTTGAGTGTCAGCATGGTCTTCGTCTCGATCTTATCTCTGCGTCGGCGAGGCCGGACGGGCTTTCGGACGACGGGCCGCCTGTACGCCCTCGGTCGCCGGGTGGGCCAGGGCCTGCAGTCTGAAGACGTTCAAGATTTCGAGAAGTCCGGCGACGCGGGGATCGGCGGCACGGCGGCGCGCTGCCGCAAGGTGCGCTACCACACTCCGCTTCGCATGCGGCCCTTGCTCCCCGGCGCGTTGCGCGGTCGGAGGCGCTCGTCTAACTCGGGCCACGACACGCCCGAGGCCGCATGACTCCCCTGCTCGACACCTCCCAGCACGATAAGATCCTGATCGTCGATTTCGGCTCCCAGGTGACGCAGCTCATCGCGCGCCGCGTGCGCGAAGAGGGCGTGTATTGCGAGATCGTGCCCTTCACGAAGGCGGACGCCGCCTTCGACGAGCACCGGCCCAAGGGCGTTATCCTCTCTGGCGGCCCGGAATCGGTGACCTCCGACCTGTCTCCGCGTGCCCCCCAAAAGATCTTCGAGGCCGGCATCCCGGTTCTCGGCATCTGCTACGGCCAGCAGACCATGGCGGCGCAGCTCGGCGGTGAGGTCGAGGGCGGCCATCATGCCGAATTCGGCCGGGCCGAGGTCGAGATTCTCGCAGACTCGCCGCTTTTCCAGGGCGTCTGGCATGTCGGCGAAAAGTACCCGGTCTGGATGAGCCACGGCGACCGCGTGACCAAGTTGCCCGAGGGCTTCGTCACCATCGCGCTTTCGCGCAACGCGCCCTTCGCGGCCGTCGCCGACGAGTCGCGCCACTATTACGCGGTGCAGTTCCACCCCGAGGTGCACCACACCCCGCATGGCGCCCTGCTGATCCGCAACTTCGTGCGCGACATCGCCGGCTGCACCGGCGACTGGACCATGGGCGCCTATCGCGAGGAGGCCATCGCCAAGATCCGCGAGCAGGTCGGCAAGGAAAAGGTGATCTGCGGCCTCTCAGGCGGCGTCGATTCCTCCGTGGCCGCCGTGCTGATCCACGAGGCGATCGGCGACCAGCTCACCTGCGTCTTCGTCGATCACGGCCTGATGCGGCTCGGCGAGGGTGACGAGGTCGTCCGGCTGTTCCGCGACCATTACAACATCCCGCTCGTCCACGTTCAGGCGCAGGACCTGTTCATCAGCGCGCTGGAGGGCGTCGACGACCCCGAGGTGAAGCGCAAGACGATCGGCCGGCTGTTCATCGACGTGTTCGAGCAGGAGGCCCAGAAGCTCGGCGGCGCGGCCTTCCTCGCCCAGGGCACGCTGTACCCGGACGTGATCGAGAGCGTCTCGTTCTCCGGCGGCCCCTCGGTGACGATCAAGAGCCACCACAATGTCGGCGGCCTGCCCGAGCGCATGAACATGAAGCTCGTGGAACCGTTGCGCGAGCTGTTCAAGGACGAGGTGCGCCTGCTCGGGCGTGAGCTCGGCCTGCCCGAGAGCTTCGTCGGCCGCCATCCCTTCCCGGGCCCGGGCCTCGCGATCCGCTGCCCCGGCGTGATCACCCGCGAAAAGCTGGAGGCCCTGCGCAAGGCCGACGCGATCTACCTCGACGAGATCCGCCAGGCCGGCCTCTACGATACGATCTGGCAGGCCTTCGCGGTGATCCTGCCGGTGAAGACGGTGGGCGTGATGGGCGATGGCCGCACCTACGACCATGTCTGCGCGCTCCGCGCCGTGACCTCGATCGACGGCATGACCGCCGATTTCTATTCCTTCGACATGGCCTTCCTCGGCCGCGTGGCGACGCGCATCATCAACGAGGTGAAGGGGATCAACCGGGTGACGTACGATATTACGTCCAAGCCGCCTGGGACGATCGAGTGGGAGTGAGGCCGCGGCCCTCACGGCGCGACCGAGCCCAGGATCAGGCTGACCATCCGCCTGCAGTGAAAGGTGTGCCTGGCCGAGTTCGGTTCGGCGTGGCACACCTCTGAACGGTCCCCGCCTCCAACGCGCTATTGGCGACCGGCCGTGACGCCTCCGTCGACGGGAAGCACGGTTCCGGTGATCCAGGAGGCGTCATCGGAGGCTAGGAACAGGATCGCCTCAGCGACGTCGCCCGGCTGGCCGTTGCGGCCGAGCGGGTGGAAGGCGTCGAAGGTCGGCAGGACGCTCGCGACCTCATCGGGCGACAGGAACGTGCCGTAGACGGGCGTCTCGACGACGGCGGGCGCGACCGCGTTGATCCGGATCTTGTGGGGCGCGAGTTCGATCGCGAGGTTGCGCACCATCGCGTGCACGCCCGCATTCGCCGCGGAATAGGCCGCCGACGGCGTCGCTCCGATCGCCTGAATGGCCCACATCGATCCGGTCTGGACGATCACCCCACCGGTTGCCTTCATCGCCTTGGCGGCGGCCTGCGCGGTGAAGAATTTTCCTTTGAGAATCGTGTCGAGATACCAGTCGTAATCGGCCTCGCTGAGGTCGAGGAACGGCTTCGGATTGAAGACGCCAGCGTTGTTCACGAGGATGTCGAGCTTGCCGAAAGTCTCGACCACGCGATCGACGAGAGCGGCGCCCGTGGCGGGGTCGGCGATGTCGCCGGCCGAGACGACGACCGATCGACCGGTCGGGTCGATCTCGCGCGCCGCCGCCTCTAGCTTGGCCTTATCGCGGCCGTTGATGACGACCTTAGCCCCCTCGGCGACAAGGCGGCGTGCCGTCTCCTTGCCGATGCCCGAGCCGCCTCCAGTGATCGCGGCGACTTTATCCTGAAACCGAGCCATTCCCGTCTCCTTATCTGACGATAGGTAGATAACGACGAGGCAGCTACGCGGCCGCGATCGTGCTTGCAAGTCTTATCTGACGACAGGTAGATAGATTTCTGGCATCGAGACGGAGCAGTCGTGACCGACACCGTAGGGGCGATCCTGGACGCGGCGGAGCGCCGTATCCGCGAGGCGGGCTATAGCGGCTTCAGCTATCGCGAGATCGCGGTGGATGTCGGCGTGAAGGCCGCGAGCGTGCACTATCATTTCCCCTCGAAGGACACGCTCGCCGCTGCGGTGGCCCATCGCTACAATGATCGTGTCCTGGAGGCGGTGGAGGCCGGCATGGCCTCCGGCCTCGACGCGATTCAGGCATGGCGAGCCGTCTTCCGCGATGCTCTTCGGGATGGGCCACGCATGTGCCTGTGCGGGGCACTCGGGGCGGCATCGGCCGATCTGCCGCCCGGCGTCATGGTGGAGGTGCACCGCTTCTTCCGAAGCGGGCTCGACAGCCTCCGAAAGGCCGGCCTGTCCGAGGATCGCGCGACGCAGGTCATGGCCGTCCTCGAAGGCGCGATCCTGATGGCGACGGCTCAGAGCGATCCCGAGATCTTCGATCGCGCGACCGCGGCGCTCGATTGAGTTGACAGGATCGCCGACTCCTACAGCCTCGACGGGACGATCGAGTGGGGGTGAGATGCGGCCTAGCTACGGCTCGATCTTCAAAGCCGGCACCCCAATGAAAGGACCCGCGCCTGCCAGCTTTTGATCGAGCGTGCAGACCGTTGCGCCGTGCTCCGATGCGATGGCGACGTGAGGCGCATCGCCGGCGCGAAGCCCGAGGGTGTGCTGATCGGCGAATTTTGCCGCTGCCCTGAACTGGGCCCCAGACACCGCCAGCACCGTCAGACTGTCGGCAATCAACTTGTTGAACGCCGATAAAGCTGCAGCCCGCTGCTCCAAGGTGATCTGGCCGGTCCTCAACTTGATCGACAAGGCCGACGACGTCTCCGTCATCGTCCAATCGCTGATGACGAGTTGCGCCGCGTTCTGCTCTGCCAGCCATTCGTGGACACGTGGCGTCATCGCCTCGTTGGAAAGCGCGGCGATGATCAGCGACGTGTCGAGGTAGAGCATCAGTAGCGGTCGCCATCCCGCATCGATCGCACGAGATCCGCTGCGCTCTCGGGCTGAGGTGCCATCGTCTCTGTGAGCGATCGGAGCATCGCAACGTCGATTTGCTTACGCTGCGTGCAGATGCTGGTTAGCCGTGCGACCGGCTTGCCCCGCCGCGTGATGTCGATCGACTCGCCAGACTCCACCCGATCGATGAGCTCGCTCAGATGAGCCTTGGCATCTGCCAGATTGACGACGTCCACGGCACGCTCCTGACCATGTAGATGGTCATATAGTCGATCCGACGCGATCGCTCCAGATGCACCCCGCATCAGCTCGCTCGTCCACAGCAGTAGCGCTCGCGCTCTGCCATCGAGTGCCCAAGCCCGACATCTCGGGTTTGCGAATTCGTCCGCTTCGTCCTATCCGCAAGCGGACAAAACGGACGCGCTAGCGTCCCCGACATTCCGCCTACGAAAGTCCCCGATGATCAAGGCCCGCATCGTCGTCACCCTGAAGACCGGCGTCCTGGATCCGCAGGGCAAGGCCATCGAGTCGGCGCTCCAATCCTTCGGCATTCAGGATGTCGGCAGCGTCCGCCAGGGCAAGGTTTTCGATGTGGAGCTCGCAGGCAGCGACACCGAACAGGCCGAGACCACGCTGAAGGCTGCCTGCGAGAAGCTGCTGGCGAACACGGTCATCGAAAACTACGCGATCGAGATCGCCTGATGCGCGCGGCGATCGTCGTTTTCCCCGGCTCCAACCGCGATGCCGACGTGGCGCGGGCGCTGACGCTCGCCGGTGCCGAGGTGGTGAAGGTCTGGCATGCCGACAGCGAGCTGCCCGCGGGCACCGATCTCGCGGTGCTGCCCGGCGGCTTCTCTTATGGCGATTACCTGCGCTGCGGCGCCATTGCCGGCCGGGCGGCCGCGATGGATGCCGTGCGAGCGCATGCGGCGCGCGGCGGCCTCGTGCTCGGCATCTGCAACGGCTTCCAGATCCTGTGCGAGTCGGGCCTGCTGCCCGGCGTGCTGATGCGCAACATCAACCGCCGATTCATCTGCCATCGCCAGATGCTGCGCGTGGAGCGGGCCGATACGCGCTTCACCACGGCCTACACGAAGGGCCAGGTGATCGACGTCTGCGTCGCGCATGGCGAGGGCAACTTCTTCGCCGATGCGGAGACGGTCGCCCGGCTCGAAGGCGATGGCCGCGTGGCCTTCCGCTATTCGGACGCCGCCGGCGATTTGACCGAGGATGCGAACCGCAACGGCTCGCTGAACTCCATCGCCGGGATCTATTCCGAAAAGCTCAATGTGCTGGGGATGATGCCCCACCCCGAGAACTTCGTCGAAGACATGCTCGGCGGTGTCGACGGGCGTGGGCTGTTCCAGAGCCTGGCGGCCTGACGAGTTCGTAGTCCCCCGCGTCATTCCGGGGCGCCGTAGGCGAACCCGGTATCCACGACTGGCCTCGACGGCGCCGCGCATCACGGGTGGATTCCGGGTTCTCGCTGCGCGAGCCCCCGAATGACGGCTGAGGGGCAGCCGCCCCCGTTCTCAGTGCCCCTCGAACTCCACCAGCGTCCGCACCTGGACCCCGAGGTCGCGCAGCTTCTGCGCTCCGCCGATCTCCGGTAGGTCGATCACGAAACAGGCCGCGACCACCTCGGCGCCGAGCTGGCGCAGCAGGGTCACGGCCGCCGTGGCTGTGCCGCCCGTGGCGATCAGGTCGTCGACCAGGAGGACGCGGTCGCCCTTCTTGATGGCGTCGACGTGGATCTCGATCTCGTCGGTGCCGTATTCCAGGGCGTAGGACAGCGAGACCTTGTGGTGGGGCAGCTTGCCCTTCTTGCGGATCGGCACGAAGCCCGAGGAGAGCTGGTGCGCCACCGCGCCGCCGAGGATGAAGCCGCGCGCCTCGATGCCCGCCACCTGATCCACCTGGCCGCCCGCGAACGGATGCACGAGGGAATCCACGGCACGCCGGAAGGCGCGCGGATCGCTGAGCAGGGTGGTGATGTCTCGAAAGATGATGCCCGGCTTCGGGTAATCCGGGATCGACCGGATCGAGTCCTTGAGGGCGTTGTGCTTGCGGGCTTCCATGCGGCGGGGGCCTTTTTATCTCAGTCCGTGGCGGAGCTTAGAGCAGAAGCCGTGCCAGGGGGCCAGTGGCGGTGGAGTACGAGTGGGCTGGCGACTTAGCCCCGTCATTCCGAGACCGTGGAGCGGAACCCGGAATTCCCCCTGTGATGCGAGGTGTCGAGCCCAGTCGTGGATTGCACGCTCTGGACGCCCCTTCGGGTCCGGGTTCTCGCTACGCGAGCCTCGGAATGACGAAGTTGGGTTTGCGGCCTAATTCGCCCCGCCCGTCTCCATGATCAGCCGCGTCAGCAGGTACAGCCGCGGTACGATGCTTTCCACTTCGGCATACTCGTCCTTCGAGTGGATGCCGCCACCGACGATGCCCAGCCCGTCGATGGTCGGCGTGCCGGCGGCCGCGGTGAAGCTCGAATCCGCGGCGCCGCCGCTGCTCTCCAGGGTCAGCTTGCGGCCGATCTCGGCATAGATCGCCTGCGCCTTGGCCGCGAGTCCGTCGGTGCCGGCATTTCGCGGCATCGGCGGGAAGGTGCGGGTGAGCTTGGTGGTCACGCTGGTGTCGGGCACGTGCGTGGTCTTGGCCAGTCCAGAAAGGTCCCGCTCCACGCGGTCGAACTCTTCCGAGACGTAGGCGCGCATGTCGCCCTGCGCCGTCGCGGCATCAGGGATGACGTTGACCACCGTCCCGGCCTTCAGCGTGGTGACGTTGACCGTGGTCTCTTTGGCGCGATCGCCGAGGCTGCCGATCGCGAGCACCTGGTGGGCGAGTTCGGTGGCGGCGTTGCGGCCGCTATCGGGGGCAACGCCGGCATGGGCGCCGCGGCCCTTCACATCGACCTGAAGCTGAGCCGCGCCCTTGCGGGCGATGACCAGCCCGTCCGTCGGCCGGCCCGGCTCGAGGTTGAACACCACGTCGTGCTGGCGGGCCTGCGCAGAGATCAACTCGTGGGAGCCGGCCGAGCCGGTCTCTTCGTTGGAGTTCAGCAGCAGGGTGATGGTTCGGTAATTCGTGTAGCCGAGATCGCGCAGGGCGTGCAGCGCGTAGAGCGCGAGCACGATCCCGCCCTTGTCGTCCATGACGCCTGGCCCGGTGGCGCGGCCACCCTCGATCTTGAACGGGCGCTTGGCCACTTCGCCGGCGGGAAACACCGTGTCCATGTGGGCCACGAGCAGGATGCGGGCGTTGCCCGAACCCGAGAGCGTCGCCACGACGTTCGCACCCTTGTCGGGCACGCTCGACGGCACGGTCTCGACCTTGGCGCCGAGCGCGCTCAGCTCAGCCTTCACCACTTCGGCGACGGCGTCGACGCCCTTCGCGTCGGCGGTGCCGGAATCGATGGAGACGAGCTTTTCGAGAAGCGTCAGGACGGGCTGCTTGTAGGTCTCGGCCTGCTTGAGCACGGTGGCGTTCGGCTCGGCCTGCGCGGGTAGCGCGAGGGCGACGCTTGCTGCGAGAGTTGCCACGGCGAGGCGAGAGAGGCGATTGCGTGGCAAGGGCATGAGATCGTTCCGTGCTGGCTGACGGCGTTCAGCCCGGGCGGTCAACGCAAGTCAAGGCACTGCGCTTCGCCGTCATTGCGAGCGCAGCGAAGCAATCCAGGCCCAACGCGCCGGCGTCGCGGGTGTGGCCCTGGATTGCTTCGGCTTCGCCTCGCAATGACGGGTGCGGAGTGGGCTTGAGCGAACTCGTCAGGCCGCGTTCGCCTTCCGCAAAATCCCGATCAGCTCGCCGTGCAATGCCTCGTTGCCGGCGGCGATCGACTTGGCGGCGGTCTTGGCCGCGAGGGGTTCCGCCCCGCCATCGGCGTTGGTGACGAAGCCGCCGGCTTCGCGCACGAGGATGATGCCGGCCGCGATGTCCCAGGACTGGATGTCCCGCTCCCAGTAAAAGTCGTTGCGGCCGCAGGCGACATAAGCGAGGTCGAGGGCGGCCGAGCCGAAGCGGCGGGCACCGCCGGTCACCTGCATCACGGCGGCGACCTCCTTGAGCAGGCGGGGCTGGTCACCGCGGCCGAGATAGGGCGAGCCGTAGGCGACGAGGGCGTCCGCGAGCTCGGCGCGGCCTGAGACGCGCAGGCGCCGGTTGTTCAGGTAGGCGCCCTTGCCGCGCTCGGCCATGAACAGCTCGTCCTTGATCGGGTCGTAGATCACGCCGGCCACCACGAGCCCGTCGCGCTCCAGGCCTACGGAGATCGCGAAATGCGGGATGCCGTGCAGGAAGTTGGTGGTGCCGTCGAGCGGGTCGATGTGCCAGGTGTGGCTCTT
The DNA here is from genome assembly GCF_014196345.1 of Methylobacterium brachythecii. Lineage (GTDB taxonomy): Bacteria > Pseudomonadota > Alphaproteobacteria > Rhizobiales > Beijerinckiaceae > Methylobacterium > Methylobacterium brachythecii. The sequence goes on from NZ_JACIDN010000003.1 coordinate 219,844, forward strand.
GTCGGTGCCCTCGATCACGCCGTTCTCTTCGAGCACCATGCCGTAGCCGGGCCGCGCCTTCATCAGCGCATCGCGCAGCACGTCCTCGGCCTTGCGGTCGGCTGCGGAGACGAAGTTGCCCGGCCCCTTGCGCGAGACCTGCAGGTTCTCGACCTCGCCGAAATCGCGCTTGAGGCCGCGGGCGGCCTTGCGGACGGCGTCGACCATCACGGTCATGAGGGGGGAGTTGATCATAGAGCGTCCGTGTGCGGCCGGATGCCGGCGCGCTGGATGGGATCGGGGATGAACGCGCTTCTATACGCGTTGCGGCCGAGCGCCATAGGCACGCGCGAATATCTGCCGGCGCGCCGGCGCATCCTCGACGATGAATCCTATCGCAGCAGCCGGGCCTTGTCCGGATCGGCGAGAACCGCTTCGGCCGCCGCCAGGTCGTCCGGTTCGTTGATGTTGAGGAATGGGTCGGACGGCTCGGTAGGCCAGGAGACCACGACCGCGCCGTGCCGCGCGACGAAGGCGCCGACGCGGCGCTCGTCGCGCTCCACCAGAGCCGCGCGGAGGTCGTGCCGCAGTGAAATGGGCCAGAGCGCGACGGTGTAGTGCTTCTTCTCCGAGGCTGCCAGGGCGATCCGGGGGTCGTCCGCGTCGAGGGCGGCGTGAAGCCGGTCGACGAGATCGTATGGGATGAAGGGCGCGTCGCTGGAGACGCTGACGACCCGGCTGATCCCCACCACCACCTCAGGATGAGGGTGTGGGTTGGAAGAGGGGAGACGGCTGCCGTGTTCCGCCGCGAAGTCGAGCGCGGCGAGGATGCCGGCGAGGGGGCCGGGATGTCCGGGGATGCCGTCGGGAAGGATCGGGCCGGGAAACCCGGCAAAGCGCGTCGGGTCGCCGTTGGCGCTCAGCACGAGCCCGGCGCCGCATTGCGGGCTCAGGCGCTCGACGACGCGGTCGAGCAGGGTGCGGCCGCCGAGGCGCAGCAGCGGCTTGTCCCCGCCGCCCATGCGGCGGGCGAGGCCGCCGGCCAGGATCAGCCCAAGAATCGGCTGTGTCATGGTGTCGGCGGCGCCATGCGGCCGGCGCGCTACTCGATGACGATGCGCGGCGCGGCGCGGCCGGCCGGCGCAGCGTTGAGGTTGGACCAGAGCGTGCCGGCGATCTCGCGATAGACCTTGGCCTGCGGTCCGTCCTCGTCCGTCGCGACGACCGGGCGGCCGGCATCGGAGGTCTCGCGGATCACCATGGTCAGCGGCACCTCGCCGAGGAACGGCACTTCGAGCCGCGCCGCTTCCGTGCGTGCGCCGCCATGGCCGAAGATGTCGGACGTCCCGCCGCAATGCGGACAGATGAAGGTCGCCATGTTCTCGATCACGCCGAGGATCGGCACCGAGACCTTCTTGAACATGCTCACGGCGCGGCGCGCGTCGATCAGCGCGAGATCCTGAGGCGTCGAGACGATGACGGCGCCGGAAAGCGGCGTTGACTGGGCCATGGTGAGCTGCGCGTCGCCGGTGCCCGGCGGCATGTCCACCACGAGGATGTCGAGATCGCCCCAGGCAACGTCTCGCAGCATCTGCGTGATCGCGGACTGGACCATCGGGCCACGCCAGATCATCGCGGAATCGGCGTCGATCAGAAAGCCGATCGACATCACCTTGATGCCGTAGCCCTGCATCGGCTCCAGCACCTTGCCCTCGATCACTCGCGGCTTGCCCTCGATGCCGAACAGCTTGGGCACCGACGGCCCGTAGATGTCGGCATCGAGCAGCCCCACTCGCAGACCCTGGGCATGCAGAGCGAGCGCCAGGTTGCAGGCCGTCGTCGACTTGCCGACGCCGCCCTTGCCGGAGGCGACCGCCACGACGTGCCGGACGCCGGGCAGGGCAGGGCCTGTGCGCGGGGGAACCGGCGGCGCGCCGGGACCGGGCCCGGATTGGCGCGGCGGCTGGGCCGGCGGTGCGTTCGGACCGCGCTCGGAGGTCAGGCTCGCAAAGACGCTCGACACGCCGGGCATGGCGAGAATGCGCCCTTCCGCCTCGCGGCGCACGGCCTCGAAGCGCTTGGCCTCGCTCGGGTCGATCTGAATCGAGAACATCACGCGGCCCGTCGGATCGACCACGACCTGAGAGAGCCGGCCGGACCCCGGCAGACTGGTGCCGCCGCCATCGACCGCCACGGTCGACAGGGCCTGGATCACGTCGTCACGGGTGATCGCCAAGGTCAGCTCCTCGCGGCCGGTCAGCGGCCGCCTTCGTCAGCGCGGTGAATACAACAACAGCCCATGTAACCCCGAACGCCCGGAACGCCAGCCCGAAACCGGGGCCGGCCTCAGCGTCTGCGCGAGGGCGGGATGGCGACGAGATTGCATCGCTCCATCGGCCCGCGCACCACCGAGCCGTCGCCGCGCCGGTAGAACCCGTTGCGGACATGGCGACAGCCGGGCGGGCCCGGCAGGCGTCTCGCCCGCTGGATGTGCACGCTCCGATAGCGCCGGTGCGAGAAATCGTGGCCGCCGATCCGCACGCCGGGGCCGAAACGGACCTCGGCCGCGGCCGGCATCGCCGCCAGCAGCCCCAGCATCAGCGGAACCAGGAAACGCGTCTCGCGCATCACATCTCCCCTCGGCCTCGTCTGAACCAACCGGAGGCGCGTCCGTTGTCGGGGCACGTTTCGCTCGGCCCCGCAGCCGGCGATCACCGACTCGTTGGAGAACCTCATGCACCAGGGCAACCATCGCGACCACGAGGGCGCGAAGAAGCTTTTCGAACTGATCAAGGACGTCAAGGTCGCGATGATGACCACTGCCGATCCGGATGGCACGCTGAACAGCCGGCCGATGTGGAACAACGATGCCGACGAGAACGGCGATCTCTGGTTCTTCACGCGGCTGCATTCGCCAAAGACCGCGGAGATCGGCCGCGACAACCAGATCAACCTCGCCTTTGCCGACCCATCGAGCCAGAACTACGTCTCCGTCGCGGGCAAGGCCGAGATCGTCACCGACCAGTCCGTGATCGACCAGAAATGGTCGGCGGCGTTGAAGACCTGGTTCCCCAATGGCAAGGACGACCCGGAAGTCGCGCTGATCCGCGTCCATCCCGAGCATGGCGAGTACTGGGACAGCCCCAACAGCAAGATGGTCCACCTCTACGGCTTCGTGAAAGCCTCGCTGACCGGCAAGAGCCCGAAGACGGAGACGGAGAAGGTGAACTTGGCCTGAGGGTTTCCTCACACACACGTCATCCCGGGGCCGCGTAGCGGAACCCGGGATCCACCCGTGGTGCGACGCCGGCAACGACCGTCGAGGCCAGTCGTAGATTCCGGGTTCTCGCCTTTGGCGAGCCCAGGAATGACGGTGCGGTGTCTAGTTTCCGCCGCCGAAACGCCGATCCAGCTTGCCGATCTGGCTCTGGAAACCCAGCGTCGACATCTTCGTCCAATGCGGATCGGGATGCGGCTCGAGCGTCACGACCATCCGCGTCAGGTCGCCCAACGGCTGAAACTCCACCTCGATCGAGACCTCGTAGGGAGCGACGCCCGCGACGAAGTCGATGATGTGGATCAGGCTCAGCCTGTCGTGCGGCTCGAATGCGCCGAAACGCCCGTTGGTCATGTGCGAGATCGGCTGGCCCATATGCTTCATGGCCGCGATGGCCTCAGGCGCATCCGCGATCATGTCGTATCGGAGCACGCCGCCCGCGCATGCCTCCAGGGCGTGCACGTCGACGCGAAAACCTTCCGGCCCCCACCAGGATTCGAAGCCCTCCTTCGTCGTCCAGAGCTCCCAGAGCGGCTCGGCCGCCGCGGGATAGGTGCGCTCGACGACGACCCTTTCCTGGGCGCTGCCGGTCTGCGCGAACGAACCTCTGTCACTCATGGGCGTGGCTCCTTCTTGGGGGTGGTGCGGTCGCTGCGCTTCTTGTCGAGGGCTGCGCCGAAGCGATCGAGGCGGGCTTCCCAGAGCTCCCGGTAGCCGGAAAGCCAGGAATCGAGTTCGCGAAACGGTTCGGGTCGCAGGGCGTAGAGCCGCTGCTGCCCGTCCGGCCGCATCGAGACGAAGCCGGCCTCGCTGAGGATGCGCAAATGCCGGGAGACGCCCGATTGATGGATGCCGGCCTTCGCGACGATGTCGCTCACCGGCCGTTCGCCCTGGCGCAACGTTTCCACGATGAGCCTGCGCGTCGGATCGGAGAGGGCTTCGAAGGGATTTATATGCATGACAATGTATATGCATATCGATGCATTGATTGGGATACAAGCGGGGCGATGCTAATGAGCGGGCAGAGCGCCTGCTCTTTCGCGGCCCGGCGTGGCATATCGGATTGACTTCACGGGCCCGGGCGTGAGCCTTTGCGCCCGGCGGCCGGACGGGGTCGCGTCAGGGCCGGCCGACTTCGATGCTCGACCTCGCGACTCGCGTCTACAACCACAATTTCCGCATCGACCCGATCATCCGGTCGCTGCTCGACACCGATTTCTACAAGCTGCTGATGGCGCAGACGATCTTTCGCCGCCATCGCGACCTGCCCGTCACCTTCGGCATAAAGAACCGCTCGCCGGCGATCCGTATCGCCGACGAGATCGACGAGGGCGAACTGCGCGCCCAGCTCGACCATGCCCGCAGCCTCAGGCTGACCCGCGGTGAGGCGACCTGGCTTCGCGGCAACAGCTTCTACGGCAAGCGACAGATGTTCGCTTCCGAGTTCACGGATTGGCTCGAAGGCTTCCGGTTGCCGCCCTACGAGCTGGAGAAGCGCGACGGCCAATACGTGCTGACCTTCCACGGTCCGTGGATCGAGACCACGCTATGGGAGGTGCCGGCTTTGGCCATCCTGAACGAGCTGCGCTCGCGCGCCACGCTGAACGGCATGGGCAAGTTCGAACTGCAGGTACTCTATGCCCGCGCGATGACGCGGGTCTGGGAGAAGATCGAGCGTCTGAAGCGGTTGCCTGACCTCTCCATCGCCGATTTCGGCACCCGCCGCCGCCACGGCTTCCTTTGGCAAGATTGGTGCGTGCAGGCGATGCAGGAGGGGCTCGGCGGGGCTTTCCTCGGCACCTCGAACTGCCTGATCGCGCAGCGCCGCGAGGTCGAGGCCGTCGGGACGAACGCACACGAACTGCCGATGGTCTACTCGGCCTTGGCCAACGACGACGCGGCCTTGGCGAAGGCGCCTTACGAGGTGCTGGCCGACTGGCAACAGGATTACGAGGGCAACCTGCTGGTTGCGCTGCCCGACACCTACGGCACCACCGGCTTCCTGGCCGATGCGCCCGACTGGCTCACGGCCTGGACCGGAATCCGTATCGATTCGAAGGACCCGATCGAGGGCGGCGAGGAAGCGATCCGCTTCTGGGAGTCCCGTGGCTCGGACCCGCGCGAAAAACTCGCGATCTTTTCGGACGGGCTCGACATCGCCGACATCGAGCGCATCCACGCGCATTTCCACGGCCGTCTGCGGATCGGCTACGGCTGGGGTACGCTGCTGACCAACGATTTCCGCAGGTTCATGCCGGACAAGCGGCTCGACCCAATCTCGATCGTCTGCAAGGTGATCGAGGCCGATGGCCGGCCGACCGTGAAGATCTCCGACAATCCGTCGAAGGCGCAGGGGCCGGCAGCGGAGGTCGAGCGCTACAAGCGCGTGTTCGGCGTGGGGGAGCAGGCGGCACAGCCCGTGCTGGTTTGATCGGGCGGCCGCCCCCCGCCGCCAGGCGCAACTTCAGCGCGTCGCCCCCGCCTGGCAGATGAGGGCGTCCTGGTCGCTGGTGCCACCGCCGATCAGCTTGCCCTCGACGATGCCGGCACGGCCAGCCGTCCCTCGCCGGCCTTGTTGCGGTACTGGCTCGCGATGAAGAGGCCTTTCAGCGGCCGGATCACCGGGACACAGGCTAGGAGGAGAAGCGGCAGGGTCAGTACCACGTGGACCCAGAACGGCGGATCATAGGCAAGCTCCAGCCAGATGCCGAAGGCCGTCACGGGGAAGGCCATCGTCATCATGATGAAGAAGGCCGGCCCGTCGGCGGGATCGGCGAAACCGTAATCGAGGCCGCACGCCTCGCATTCGGGCTTGAGGGTGATGAACCCTTTGAAGAGGTGTCCCTCGCCGCAGCGCGGGCAACGGCAACGCAAGCCGACGGAGAGGAGCGATTGATCGGTCATCCGTATCTTCTCCACGATCTAAGTCCCTCCATCAGAGCCGCCTAGCACCGCGAATGAGGGTTGCTTCTGCACAATGTATGGCTTACTAATCCATACATTGTGCACTTCTGGGCTCAGCAGAGCCGATAATCAGGTTGCTTTGCGTCGCAACGGCCAGTTTCGCGGTACGCATACAATGTAGGGACTTGTAAGGCAACAATGAAGCTCTGGAGCCCGACAATCGCATTTGGCGGTGGGTCGAAATACCTCGCCATCGTCGAGGCGCTGGCGCGCGACGTGCGCAGCGGCGCGCTCGGGCAGGGTGACCGTCTACCGGCGCAGCGCGCCTTGGCGAAGCAACTCGACGTCGACCTCACCACGGTCACACGCGCCTTCAACGAAGCGCGGCGGGTCGGGCTGATCGACGCGACGGTCGGCCGGGGCAGCTTCGTCAGTCGATCCGCGCCGCCAGCCCCCGGTCGACGCCAGCCGTCCCCCCCGGCCAGCGTCGATTTCAGCATGAACATGCCGCCGCAGCCGCCGGAGGCGCGGCTCGCCGAGCGGATGCAGGCTGGCCTCGCCGCGCTCGCCGCCACGCCGGGCTTCCTCGACCGGTTGCACTACCAGGACAGCGCCGGCGTCATGGCCGATCGCGCCGCCGCCGCCGAATGGCTCGGCCGGAGGCTGGGTCCGGTTCCCGTGCAGCGGGTCCTCGTCGCCAGCGGCGCCCAGACGGCGCTGGCCGGCATCCTCGCCGTGACGCTCAAACCGGGCGATAGCCTCTGCGTGCCCTCGCTGACCTATCCCGGGCTGCGCATGGCGGCAGAGCGGCGCGGGGCAAGGCTCGTCGCGGTAGCAGCCGACGCGGACGGTGTGATCCCCGAGTCATTTCGCGAATGCTGCCAGCGCGCAGGGCCGCGGGCGCTCTACCTCGTGCCGACGCTCGACAACCCGACCACTGCCACGCTGCCGGCGCGGCGGCGTGAGCAGATCGCGGAGATCGCGCGTTCGCACGGTGTCGCGATCATCGAAGACGACGCCTACGGTAGCTTGCCGCCCGACGCGCCCGCGCCATTCGCGGCGCTGGCGGGCGACATCACCTGGCACGTCGCAACGCTGTCGAAATGCGTCAGTCCGAGCCTGCGTATCGCCTACGTGGCCGCGCCCGGGACCGGCGAGGCGGTGCGGTTGTCTTCCGAATTGCGCACCATCAGCATGATGGCTCCGCCGCTCGGCGCCGCGCTCGCCTCGCACTGGATGGCCCAGGGCGAACTCGATGAGATCGTTGGCGCCATTCGCTCGGAAAACCGGCTCCGACAGGCGATCGCCAGGGAGACCTTGGCAGGGCTGTCGATCCAAAGCCAACCCAGCGGGCACCACCTCTGGCTGACATTGCCGGAGACTTGGCAGCGGGCCGAACTCGGCGCGCATGCGCGCCAGCTCGGCGTCACCGTGATCTCGAGCGATGCTTTCGCCATCGGCCCGGCCCCGGAGGCGATCCGGATCTCCCTCGGCGCGGCCCCGGATCGGGAAACGCTTCGCTACGGCCTCAGCCTCCTGGCGATACTGCTGACGCAACCGCCTGGAAGCGTTTCGACGGTCGTCTGATCGAGGCTCGGCCTAACCAAATTGCAGGGCATGATCCGGCTGTCGGGATCGGCATGCGTGTCGTCTATGCCGGCCGGAAACCGATTTGGGCGCGAAGCGGACTGTCCGGTCCGATGCAGACCGTCTGCTAATTCAGTCTCGGCCGCGATCGCGAGAGTGTCGAAATCGCACGACAAAACGCGCTATGCTTGGGTATGTTGTATATGCCACAAGCGAACAGTGGATCAAGACGCGAAAACTAAATCTGGGGCAGCGCGATATGGCTCAAGACAGCATCGTCGGAACCTGGGTCGTGAACCACCTAGAGGGCGCGATTCCAAAATTTAAGTACAAGTACACGTTTTCAGCCCCGACCGGCAATAAACCAGGCTCCGTTCAGTGGCGGGATTTTTGGGACGCCGGATCGAATGGAGTGGGAACTTGGACGCGTATTGGAGGCAGGGTCAACATAAACTGGACCCGGTCGTCGACGACGAACGAATACCTGATGATGGCTCCGACGGTGCTGGGAGATAGAGCATCAGGAGTAGCGACAACCAGCTACGGCACTTTCGCCACGCTGGCTGAACGAACCGACGTCGTTGATCCCACCCAAGATTTGATGCAGCAATGGGCCGACAACTACGGCAACTTCGAGAGTCCGTATATCTGTCCTTGGGCGATACCGTACTCGCTCTACATCGCTCCCAAGAAAACGACCTTCAAGCCCAACAAAGCCCCTTTGACCAAGATCAACGGATTGGCGGTCCATACGACGTGGATCTACCAGAGCCTAAGCGGCCCAGCCTGCGTTTCAAGCTGCGTCAACGATTGGGCCGGGAGAGGAGTCGGAGCGCACTTTATCATCGTGACCGATGGAACGTTGATCCAGGTCAATCCGATCAACCGCGTCGCCAATGCGCAAGGGGGAATAGCCAACAATTTTTGGATCAGCGTCGAGATCCAGACGAGAGAAAGCGAGGCTACACCAAATCAGATCATGTCGGCTCAATTTTTGTTTTCTTGGGTCGTCGGCAAGGTTGGTTGCCGCAAGGCATTGGCTACGGGTTTCGTCGGAGACTGCCTCGTCCCCAAGGATCCTATGCAAGCTGCGCTCGCGGCCAATGCAAAACGGGATTACGATCCCGTGACCAAACGCATTTGCTCAGAGACGACAACCAAACTGAACGAAGCTGTCATGTCTTCGGGGTTGTCTTGTCATTACTGGCTTTACCCCATCAAACCCTGTCCTGGCACACCGCTGCTCAAGCAGTTGCCACTGATCGCAAAAGGCTACTGAGCGCTGCGTATTCGGCTGGATCGGAGCGTTAGCCGCGTCGGCCCCGAGACAGTCCGGAATGCGGCTTGGCTCCTCCGGTCGGGCGAGTCGCGAGCCAGAGCACGTGACGGCGACCACCGCCGCCATGCGCCCGTACCCGTTCCTCCTCGACGGCAAAGCCCGACCGCTTGAGACGGGTGGTGAAAGCCGCATCCGGCCCCTGCGACCAGATTGCCAGTATGCCGCCGGGGCGAAGCGCAGCGCGGGCCTGGGCGAGACCTTCCAGGCCGTAAAGGCGATCGTTCTCCGCCCGCATCAAGCCTTCGGGGCCATTGTCCACGTCGAGCAGGATCGCATCGTATTGGCCGGGCGTCCGGCGAATCTGGGCGCCGACATCGTCCACCCGAAGATCCACGCGCGGATCGTCGAGGCTGCCCCCAAAGATCGGCGCCAACGGGCCGCGCGCCCATGCGGCGACGGCCGGGACGAGTTCGGCGACGACGACGGCGGCGTCCGGCCCGAGCGCATCGAGGGCGGCGCGCAGAGTAAAGCCCATGCCGAGGCCGCCGATCAGGATGCGGGCGCGCGGTCGATCCCGGAGCCGGGCGCAGACCAGCGTGGCGAGCGCCTTCTCGGATGCGCTGACGCGGGTGCCCATCAACTCGGTCGGGCCGATGAAGATCGAATACTCCTCACCCCGCCGCATCAAACGAAGCGGGGTGTCCTCACCGGGGATCGGGCCGGTATCGAGATGCTCCCAGGGGATCATCGGGATGCTCGCTGGGGGGAGTCGGATCGGCCGCGGCGAAGGTGGATCGCCACGGCCAAGGTCTCGAAGAGCGATCAGGCGGTGCCGACGCTCGCCTTGACGATCTTGTCCGGGGAGCGCGGCGGCTCGCCCTTGTTGATGGTGTCGACGACGTCCATGCCTTCGATGACCTTGCCCCAGACGGTGTACTGCTTGTCGAGGAAGCGGGCGCTGTCGAAGCAGATGAAGAACTGCGAGTTCGCCGAGTGCGGGAAGTTGGTGCGTGCCATCGAGCAGGTGCCGCGCACGTGCGGCTCGGCGTTGAACTCGGCGTTCAAGTCGGGGAGATCCGAGCCGCCCGAGCCAGTCCCGGTCGGGTCGCCGGTCTGGGCCATGAAGCCGTCGATCACGCGGTGGAACGGCACGCCGTCATAGAAGCCCTGGCCCGCCAGCGTCTTGATGCGCTCGACGTGGTTCGGAGCGACGTCGGGGCGCAGCGCGATCACGACGCGTCCCTTGGTGGTCTCCAGGACGATGGTCTCGTTGGCCTCTGCCATTCTCGATACTCCTCGAGTTCTTCGGTTTCTGACCGATCGCGCGATCGCGACCGAGTGATCGGGCTACCTGCCCTGGATCGTCGAGATCCGGATGCTGGGTGTGCGGCGTTCGAAGACGCGGTCTTGGCGAAGCCAGCCGCGTCAAGGCCCGCAGACCTACGCGCCGTCTGTCTCTGTTGGGCGAGCGGTTCCCCGTACCAGAGGCACGAGGTCCAGGTCGAGAGACCTATCGGCATGGATCGCAGGCGGCCCGGCCGTCGATGTCGAAGCTCGGCCGTTCAGACGCCCTGGCCCTTCGGTCCGTCGTAGATGAAACGAAGCGAGAGCGGCCGCCCGGCAATGGCGCCGCCAAGCCCTGGGGTGACCCGGGCCGGAGTGCAATGGCGGATCGCCGACAGGCTAGCCTCGACCAGCAAGGCCTTGCCGCGCTCGTCGGCGGGCGTCTTGGAAAACGTGATCTGCGGGGTGCCGATCAGCGAGCCGTCGCGCCGCAAGCTGAAGCGCACGGTGATCTCGGTGCGCTCGAACTTGGCGAGGCCTTCCGGAGCCGTCCAGCAGGCAGAGAGGGCCGGGAAGAGCTCGCGCAGGGTATTGGCGGGATGATCATTCTTCGACTTGGGGTCGATCGGCACCTGAGCCGTGTGCCGAAGCCCCTGAGGAAGGCTGAGCGGTGGCTGCAGCCATCGCTCGTAGGCAAAGGCCGGCGCCGGCAGCGCCACTGCCATCACGGCAAGGGCAGCGAGCCGGCGCATGGCGCGTCTCAGTTCCCGAGCTTCATCGAGACGATCTTGTCGGGGTTGGTCACGGCGCCACCGGGAGCGCCGGCATCGGCCTTTTTGATCTTGTCGACGACGTCCATGCCGCTCGTGACGACGCCGACCACCGTGTACTGGCCGTTGAGGAACGGCGCGTCGCCGAGGCAGATGAAGAACTGCGAGTTCGCGGAATTCGGATCCTGCGAGCGGGCCATGCCGACGGTGCCACGCTTGAACGGCGCGGAGGAGAATTCGGCCGGGATGTTCGGCAGGCTCGAGCCGCCGGTGCCGTTGCCCTTCGGGTCGCCGGTCTGGGCCATGAAGCCGTCCATGACGCGGTGAAACTTCAGGCCGTCGTAAAAGCCCTTCCCGACCAGGGCCTTGATCTGCTTCACGTGCTTCGGCGCGATTTCGGGGCGCAGCTCGATGGTGATGCGGCCGTCCTTGGTCTCGAGGGTGACGGTGTTCGAATCCGCCGATGCGGGCGCGGCGAAACCGAGCGCCGTGGTGAGCGCGAGCGTGAGGATGGCGAGCCGGCGGTTCATGATGGGGTGGTCTCCGTGGTCGTTTCTAGTTTGGCGAAACGGGCCGTCAGTCGCTCGGCCACGATCTTGGGAACGAAGGGCGAGACGTCGCCGCCCATGGCCGCGATCTGCCGAACCAGCGTCGCCGTGATCGGGCGCACGCCGGTGGACGCCGGCAAAAACACCGTCTGGACCTCGGGCGCCATGGCCGCGTTCATGCCGGCGAGCTGCATCTCGTAGTCGAGATCGGTGCCGTCGCGCAGGCCGCGGATGAACATGCTGGCGTTGTGGCGGCGGGCGACCGAGACGGCGAGATCGTCGAAGGTGACGATCTCGACCTCGGCGCCCTCGGCCTCCGCGAGCGGTGCGCAGGTCTCTTTCAGAAGCTCCGCCCTCTCATCCGCCGAGAACAGCGGCGCCTTGCCCGGATGTACGCCGATGGCGAGGACGAGGCGCTGGGACAGACGACTCGCCTGCCGCACCACGTCGAGGTGGCCGTTGGTGACCGGATCGAACGAGCCGGCATAGAGGGCTGTGCGGACCATTGCGCAGCGGGTTAGAGCATTTCGCGCGCGAACGGAACGGCCCCCTTTCGTCAAAAGAAAAAGGGGCTCCGATCGGAGCCCCTCATCGTCTCTGTTCGTGTGGCGCCGGGCCGGATCGATCAGAAGCCGCCGAACTTGAAGTTCAGACCGGCCCGCACGATGCTGCCCTCGGTGTCGAAGCGGGAGTTGTAGCCGACGCCGGGGCCGCCCCGCGTCGCCACCAGGAGATTGCGGCTGCCGAGGTCGTAGCGCAGGTACTCGGCCTTGATCGTGACGGCACTGGCGCGGAACACGTTGAGGAAGGATTCCGTCGGCAGGGCGTACTCGATGCCGCCGCCATAGGCGTAGCCGGTCTCGATGGTCGAGCGGGCGCCGGAATACGTTATCGGAGCAGCGGTGCGGAAGGTGACGCTCTGGCTGACGTCGCCATAGGCGAAGCCGCCGGTTCCGTAGACGAGGACGCGGTCGAAGGCATAGCCGATGCGGCCGCGGACGGTTCCGAGGAAGCCGAGTTCGGTCCGGTAGCTGTTGGTCAGAACGTTCGGGTTGAAGACTGGGTTGAAGATGGTCTCGGTCCGGCGGCGCTGCAGATCCGTGTACTGGGCGTCAGCCTCGATGCCGAACACCACACCGCTGCCGGGCGTGAGCTGGAAGTTGTAGCCGACCTGGCCGCCCGCCGAGAAACCGTCCTGCGGCATCGCCACGTTGCGCCGACGCAGGTTGTTGACGACGTTCGCCTCGAGCGCCCCGATGCCGGTGGTACGGATCGTGTCGCTCTCGCTGAAGGCGTAGCCGGCATTCACGCCGAAATAGGCGCCCGACCAGCTGAAGACCGGGATCGGCACGAACACGGGCGGCGGAGCGGCGCGGCGGGGAAGGTCCGCCGCCATCGCGGTCGTGGAGAGAAAGGCTGCAGCCAGCACAGCCAGCGTGGTGGAATGTCGCACCGAGGTGATCCTACGAATCTGAGTGATCGTAGATCGCAACTTGCTTGACTGACCTCAGCTTAGCTATGACAAATCGGACACATCGATTGTCCAAGCGCCATACAAATCAGTATTACTCCCGAACGAGCAAGTCGCCACTTTAATCCCAGGCAATTAAAATAAGATCTGCCTGCGCTGTTTGTGCCGATAAGCCGCCTTCCGGCAGAAATTGACGTCATTTTTCTGGCGCGACAACCCCGAACCCGCGTTTCGGGCTCGGGGATTCCATTGCATGCGGCAGTGATCGAAGCGGTTTTCGATTCGGAGAATGGCAGTCCTCACGGAATACCGTTGCTCAATCCTCGCCGCCGCCCTCGTCATCCACCTCGACCTCGCCGCCTTCCTCGCCCTCGATATGCTCGACGGACACGACGCGCTCGGCCTTGTCGGTGTTGAACACCGTCACGCCCTGAGAGGCGCGGCCGACGATGCGGATGTCGTCCACCGGCACGCGGATGAGCTGGCCCGCATTGGTGACGAGCATGATCTGGTCGGAGGCCTCCACCGGGAAGGACGCGACGAGATCGCCGTTGCGGCTGTTGACCCGCATCGCGGTGATGCCCTTACCGCCGCGACCGGAGGTCCGGTACTCGTAGGACGACGAACGCTTGCCGAAGCCACGCTCGGAGAGGGTCAGCACGAACTGCTCGGCCGCGCCCATCTGTTCGTAGCGCTCCAGCGAGATCGCGGCGTCCGCCACGGCCTCGTCGGCAGCCTCCGCTGCCTCTGCGGCATCTTCCGTGCTGTCGCCGATGACCGCGCGGCGCATCTTGAGATATCCGGCGCGCTCCTCTGGCGTCGCCTCGAAGGCGTTGAGGATCGCCATCGAGATCACCACGTCGCCCGTCGCGAGGTTGACGCCGCGCACGCCGGTCGAGTCGCGGCCCTTGAAGACGCGGACGTCCTCGACGGGGAAACGGATACACTGCCCCTTGGCCGTCGTCAGCAGGACGTTCTGCTCGGGCTTGCAGATCTCGACATGGACGATGTGATCGCCCTCATCGAGCTTCATGGCGATCTTGCCGTTGCGGTTCACCACCGTGAAGTCGGAGAGCTTATTGCGTCGGACGTTGCCCGACGCGGTGGCGAACATCACGTCGTAGTCGTTCCAGGTGGTCTCGTCCTCCGGCAGCGGCATGATCGTGGTGATGCGCTCGCCCTGGCTCTGGAGCTGCAGGATGTTGACCAGCGCCTTGCCCTTGGCATTCGGCGCCGCGACCGGCAGGCGCCAGACCTTCTCCTTGTAGGCCTGGCCCTGGTCGGAGAAGAACAGCACCGGCGTGTGGGTGCTGGCGATGAACAGCCGCGTGACGAAATCCTCGTCGCGGGTGGACATGCCCGAGCGGCCCTTGCCGCCGCGGCGCTGGGCCCGGTAGGTCGCCAGCGGCACGCGCTTGACGTAGCCGGCATGGGACACGGTGACGACCATGTCCTCGCGTTGAATCAGGTCTTCGTCGTCGACGTTCGAATCGTAGTCGAGGATGACGGTCTTGCGCGGGGTGGCGAAGGCCTCGCGGACTTCGGCCAGCTCGGTCTTGACGATGGCCTGGATGCGAGCGCGGGAGCGCAGAATGTCGAGATAGTCGGCGATCTCTTCCGCGAGCTTCGCCAACTCGTCGCCGATCTCGTCGCGGCCGAGAGCGGTGAGGCGCTGCAGGCGCAGATCGAGGATGGCACGGGCCTGGACCTCGGAGAGCCGGTAGGTGCCGTCATCAGCGACGCGGTGGCGCGGATCGTCCACCAGGGCGATCAGCGGGGCGATGTCGAAGGCCGGCCAGTCGCGGGCCATCAGGGCTTCGCGCGCCGTGTTCGGATCGGGCGAGGTCCGGATTAGCCGGATGACCTCGTCGATGTTCGCGACCGCGATGGCGAGGCCGCACAACACGTGGGCGCGCTCGCGGGCCTTACCGAGCAGGAACTTGGTCCTTCGCGAGACGACTTCCTCGCGAAAATCGACGAAGGCCGTCAGCAGATCCTTCAGGTTCATCAGCTCGGGGCGGCCACCATTCAGCGCGACCATGTTGGCGCCGAACGAACTCTGCAGCGGCGTGAAGCGGTAGAGCTGGTTCAACACCACCTCGGCCATCGCGTCGCGCTTGATCTCGACGACGACGCGCATGCCGTCGCGGTCGGATTCGTCGCGCAGATCCGAGATGCCCTCGATCCGCTTCTCCTTCACTAGCTCGGCGATCTTCTCGATGAGCGTGGCTTTGTTCACCTGATACGGGATCTCAGTGAAGATCAGGGCCTCGCGCTCCTTGCGCAGCTCCTCGACCTCGGACTTCGCCCGCATGATGATCGAGCCGCGGCCCGTGGCGTAGGCCTGACGCACGCCCGCGCGACCGAGGATCGAGCCGCCGGTGGGGAAGTCGGGGCCGGGCACGATCTCCGTGAGCTGCTCGATCGTCATGCCCGGATCGTCCATCAGGGCGACGCAGGCATCGATCAGCTCGCCGAGATTGTGCGGCGGGATGTTGGTCGCCATGCCGACGGCGATACCGCCGGCTCCGTTGACGAGCAGATTCGGGAAGCGCGCCGGGAGAACCGTCGGCTCTTCGCGGGTGTCGTCGTAGTTCGGCTGGAAATCGACGGTGTTCTTGTCGATGTCGGCGAGCAGCGACGTCGCCGGCTTGGCGAGCCTCGACTCGGTGTAGCGCATGGCCGCCGGCGGATCGCCATCTACCGAGCCGAAATTGCCCTGCCCATCGATGAGCATCAGGCGCATCGAGAAGTCCTGCGCCATGCGGACCAAGGCGTCGTAGATCGATTGGTCGCCATGCGGGTGGTACTGACCGATCACGTCGCCGACGATGCGGGCCGACTTCACGTAGCGCCGCTCGGGCAGGAAGCCGCTCTCGTAGGCCGAGTAGAGAATGCGCCGGTGCACGGGCTTGAGACCGTCGCGCGCGTCGGGCAGCGCACGGCTCACGATCACGCTCATCGCGTAATCGAGGTAGGAACGGCGCATCTCGTCGGTGATGTTGACCGGCTTGATATCGGTCGCGGGCGGCGTCGGGGGCTCGCCCGCGCCGGGCTTGTCGTTGTCTGCCAAGGAAAAAAACTCTCTCGGGTCGTCTGGACCGGGTTGCGGTCCGTTTACCCGACTTGGCGCGCCTCCGCCAGCGCGCGGGCGCGTCGCGCGAGAGAAATCTTTGCAAGCCGAATCAGCATCTTAGCTCGGATCGATCGGGGTGCCTCCGGAGGCCCCGAAAACGTGAAGAGCCGGCCACACATTCGCGGTGCGGCCGGCTCTCGAAGTCGGACGAAATGCAGATGCTAGGCCGCGCGCATCTCCGCCAGGAACCGCTCCACCTCGCGGCGCAGTTCTCCGGCATCGCGCGACAGCTCGGCGGCCGTGGCGAGCACGTTGGTGGCGGCCTCGCCGGTGCCGCGTGCATCGTGCTGGACGTGGGCAATCGAACCGGTGACGACGTTCGTGCCGCTCGCCGCCTGGGCGATGTTGCGGGCGATCTCCTGCATCGCGGCCTGCTGCTCCTCGACCGCCGCGGCGATGGAGGTCGAGGCGTGGTGCATCTCGCCGAGCGTCGCGCCGATGCCCTGGATCACGCCGACGGCCTCGCGGGTCGCCTCCTGGATCTGTGCGATCTGTGCGGTGATCTCGTCGGTGGCGCGGGCGGTCTGACCTGCGAGCTCCTTTACCTCGCTGGCGACGACCGCGAAGCCGCGGCCGGCTTCACCGGCACGAGCCGCCTCGATGGTGGCGTTGAGGGCGAGCAGGTTGGTCTGCCCGGCGATGGCCGAGATCATCGCGACGACGTCGCCGATCTTCTGCGCGCCGGCCGAGAGCAACTGG
This sequence comes from Methylobacterium brachythecii, assembly GCF_014196345.1. GTDB lineage: Bacteria > Pseudomonadota > Alphaproteobacteria > Rhizobiales > Beijerinckiaceae > Methylobacterium > Methylobacterium brachythecii. The sequence continues at coordinate 236,778 of NZ_JACIDN010000003.1, forward strand.
ACGGACTGGTCGCTGCGGCGCGACTCCTCCACCGCACGACCGGCCATGCGCGAGGAATCCTCGATCCGGTTGCCGATCTCCTGCGCCGTGGCGGTCAGCTCTTCCGTGGCGGCGGCGACGGCCTGGACGTTGCTCGAGGTCTGCTCTGCAGAGCCGGCGACATCGATCGCCCGCGCGCTGGTTTGCTCGGCGACGCTCGACATGGTGCGCGCCGTGCTCTCCATCTGTGCGGCGGATTGCGACAGGCCGCCGGCCAGGCGCCCGATCCGGACCTCGAAGTTCTCGGCGATCTTCGCCATCGCGCCGCGGCGCGCGGCCTGGCTTTCTTCGTGGGTGAGCGCGTCCTGGGCAATCTGGTCCGCGGCGCGGGCCTTCAGGCTCTCGCGGAAGGTCGCGACCGCTCCCGCGATCTCGCCGATCTCGTCGTTTCGGTCGCTGCCGGCGATCGTGGTGTCGAGGTCGCCCGAGGCGAGGCGGCCCATCGAGGCGGTCAGGGCCTTCAGGGGACGCGACACCGAGCGGGCGAGGTAGATCACCACCCCCAGGCAGACCAGCGCGATCGGCAGGACGAGGGTCAGCACCGACCAGATGGCCTGGGACATCGCGGCATCGATGTCGTCGACGTAGATTCCGGTTCCCATGGCCCAATTCCACTCGGGAATGGACGCGACGTAGCTGATCTTTGGCTTCAGCGTGTCGCTACCCGGCTTCGGGTTCGAGTATTCGAGATAGGGATTGCCCGATTTTGCGGCCTCGATGATCCGACGGGTTATGTATAGACCCGTGGCGGGATCCTTGCTGTCGAACCGGTTGTGGCCGAGATAGTCGCTGCGGATGTGCACCAGCGTATTGCCGCTGTAATCGTACACGAAGATGTAGTTCGAGCCTTCGAAACGCGTCTGATTGAGCAGGTCTTTGACCATGCGCTGGGCGTCGGCCTCGCTCATGGCGCCCGACTTCGCGCGCTCCACGAGCGGGCGCACCGTCGAGAGGGCGGTTTCGATGAGGGTGCGAACCTGCTCGCGCTTCTGCGCGACCATCGAGGACCGGAACTCCGCCATGGCGAGACCGAGACAGGCGGCCGCCAGGAGGCCGGCCAATATGGCGACGCCGATGAAGCGGCGGCTGATGGTGAACCTGAAACGTGACATCGAAACCCGGCGCTCCCTCACGGTGCCGGGCTTGTTCAAGGCAGTCCGCGATCTCGAACGCGGCATGCTCCTCGATTGACGAGGTTTGATCACCGACACATTGGAATGGTGTATTCCAGACGTGGTTAAGGTTTGATGTGCAGTGCCCGCCGATCCGAGACCGGCGAAGGCTGTGTTGCAGCAGGATTACTCTCCGCCGAACCTGGCAGCCTCCGGCCGATCCCAACCGCAACTCGGCTCTGCCGAACGCCGTGCCGATCCGGGCCTAGAACGGGATGTCGTCGTCGAGGTCGTAGTTCGGCTTGCTGCCACCACCGCCACCGCCACCCGAGGGACGTCGATCGCCGCCGGAGGAGCGACCGCCACCATACTCGCCGCCGCCGCCGCCGTAATCGCCGCCGCGGCTGCCGCCCCGATCGCCACCACGGCTGATCTGGCCGCCACCCTCGTCCTCGCCGGCAAAGTCACCGCCACCGCCGCCGCTGCGGCCGTCGAGGATGGTCATCTCGCCGCGGAAGCGCTGCAGCACCACCTCAGTGGTGTATTTCTCGACGCCCGACTGGTCGGCCCATTTCCGGGTCTGGAGCTGACCTTCGATGTAAACCTTCGAGCCCTTGCGCAGGTACTGCTCGGCCACCCGCGCCAGGTTCTCGTTATAGATCACGATCGAGTGCCACTCGGTCTTCTCCTTGCGCTCGCCGGAGCTCTTGTCCTTCCAGGATTCCGAGGTCGCGATCCGCAGGTTGACCACCGGGTCGCCCGAGGCGAGGCGGCGCGTCTCGGGGTCGCGCCCGAGATTGCCGACCAGAATCACCTTGTTCACGCTGCCCGCCATCGCTCTCTCCTTCCGATCACTCTCACTGGGCCGACGTCATGCCCGACGGGGCTTTCATGGGGTGTGCGGGGCCCGTCGGCAACCGGACGCCCACGTTTATGCGCATCGAAAACGTCACGCGTATGTTCTTTTTTTGTTCTTTTGATCCGTCAAGGGTTTTCGTGGCGTCTTCCACTGGAACGGCAGCGTCGTCACGGCCCCTTCACGGCCGGTAGGAGGCGGATCGGCTTGCCGCCCGCGGCGGCTCGGCCTATGAGCCCGGCCTTCATCACAATGACGGGAGAACGGGATGCGGCCTTCGAAGCGCGCTCCGGACGCGATGCGCAAGGTCACGCTCGAGCGGGCGGTCGCCCGCTACGCTGAGGGCTCCTGCCTCGTCACCTTCGGCGAGACCAAGGTGCTGTGCACGGCCTCTCTCGAAGAGCGCGGACCGCCCTGGCTGCGCGGTTCCGGCAAGGGCTGGGTCACGGCCGAATACTCGATGCTGCCGCGCGCCACGCACGAGCGCACCCGTCGCGAGGTCAACTCCGGCAAGCCGTCGGGCCGCACGCAGGAGATCCAGCGCCTGATCGGACGGTCCTTGCGCGCCGTCACCAACCTGCCGGCGATCGGCGAGAAGCAAATCTCGATCGATTGCGACGTGCTCCAGGCCGATGGCGGCACCCGTACGGCCGCCATCACTGGCGCCTGGGTCGCGCTCCACGATTGCTTCTCCTGGATGCGCCAGCGCTCGATCATCTCGGTCGATCCTCTGCGCGACCACGTCGCCGCGGTTTCCTGCGGCATTTACAAGGGCGCCCCGGTACTCGACCTCGAATACGTGGAGGACTCGGCCGCCGACACCGACGCGAACTTCGTGATGACCGGCAAGGGCGGCATCGTCGAGGTTCAGGGTACGGCCGAGGCCGAGCCGTTCTCGGAAGAGCAGTTCCTGGAGTTGCTCAAGCTCGCCCGCGGCGGCATCGCCGAGCTGATCGAACTCCAGAAGCAGACCATCGCGTGAACACGCCCCGCCTTCTCACGGGCCGGGTCGTCATCGCGACCCACAATGCCGGCAAGCTCGTGGAGATGCGCGAGCTGCTAGCGCCGTTCGGCATCGAGGCGGTCTCGGCTGGCGAGCTAAATCTGCCCGAGCCCGACGAGCCGGGCACGATGTTCGCCGAGAACGCGGCCATCAAGGCGCATGCGGCTGCCCAGGCCTCGGGCCTGCCGGCCTTCGCCGACGATTCCGGTCTTTGCGTCGAAGCGCTCGACGGCGCGCCCGGCATCTTCTCCGCCCGCTGGGCTGGCCCGAACAAGGACTTTTCCGGCGCAATGGCCCGGATCGCCGATGAGGTCGCGCGCCGCGGCACGCCTTCGACTCGCGCGCATTTCGTCTCGGCGCTGATGCTCGTCTGGCCCGACGGCCATACCGAGCTGTTCGAGGGGCGCGTCCACGGCGATCTTGTGGAGCCGCGCGGCACGCTCGGCTTCGGCTACGACCCGATGTTCAAGCCGGACGGGCACGAGCGCACCTTCGGCGAGATGTCCTCGGCCGAAAAGCACGGCGTCGACTGGCATAGCGGGGCCGCCCTCTCGCACCGCGCGCGGGCCTTCGTACTGCTCGCGGCGGCATGCCTGCGCAGACCGGGATGACCATCGACGCGCGGGCGCCAGACCACCCGACCCGTGACGCGGGCTTCGGCATCTACCTGCACTGGCCGTTCTGCGCGTCGAAGTGCCCGTATTGCGACTTCAACAGCCACGTCCGCCACGCGGGCGTCGACGAGGCGCGCTTCCTCGCGGCCTTCCGCAGCGAGATCGCCCACACCGCCGCGCGCACGCCCGACCGCACTGTGTCGAGCATCTTCCTCGGCGGCGGCACGCCGTCCCTGATGAAGCCGGAGACGGTCGCCGGCCTGCTCGATGCTGTGGCCGGGGCCTGGAGCATCGCGCCCGAAGTCGAGGTGACGCTGGAGGCCAATCCGACGAGCGTCGAGGCCGAGCGCTTCCGCGGCTACCGGGCGGCCGGGGTCAACCGCGTCTCGCTGGGCGTTCAGGCGTTGAACGATACGGACCTGAAGGCCCTCGGCCGACTGCACAGCGTCGACGAGGCGCTCTCGGCGGTGCGCACGGCCGCCGCGCATTTTGAACGCTATTCCTTCGACCTGATCTACGCCCGGCCCAAGCAGACGCCGGAGGCTTGGCGGGCCGAGCTGAGCGAGGCCATCGCTCACGCGGCCGAGCATCTCTCGCTCTACCAACTCACCATCGAGCCGGGCACGCCGTTCTTCGGTCTCGCCCAGGCCGGCCGTCTGGTACCGCCGGACGACGAAGATGCCCGCGTGCTCTACGACGTCACCCAGGAGGTCTGCGAGAAGGCGGGCCTGCCGGCCTATGAGATCTCGAACCACGCGCGGCCGGGCGCGCAATCACGGCACAACCTGCTGTACTGGCGCTACGGCGAATATGCCGGGATCGGCCCGGGCGCCCATGGCCGCCTCGTCCAGCCGGAGGGGCGCCTCGGCACGGTGACGGAGAAGCTGCCGGAGGCGTGGCTCACCCGCGTCGAGCGCGACGGCCACGGCATCGTCGAGACCGAAAAACTCGTGCCAGACGACGAGGGCGACGAGTTCCTGATGATGGGCCTGCGCCTCAAGGAAGGCATCGACCCGGCGCGCTACACCGTGCTGAAGGGCAGGGCGCTCGATCGCAAACGGCTCGAAACCCTGATCGCGGACGGCCTCGTCGCCATGACCCCAACGGGGAACGTCGCGGCGACTCCTCGCGGCGCGCCGGTCCTCAACGCGCTGGTGACGGAACTTTCCGGGCAAGTGTGAACCTGTAGACAGAAACTCTTGCGGCATCAGCGAGTTACAGGTCAGACCAGCCTGAGGGAACGATGCCGCTTTTTTTCTTTGAGCTCGATGACGGGCTGCGAAGCTTCGACGACAACGAAGGCTCCGAGCATGCGAGCGCCGAGGAGGCGCGCCAGGAATTGGTGGCCGCCCTGGCGATGCTCGCGAAGGACGAGCTTCCGGACGGGCACATCCGAGACTTCACCGGAACTCTGAGGGACGGCGACAGGAGGGTGCTCTTCAACGCAACCCTCTCGCTGCGCAGCGGTTGGGTGGATTGATCAGCGGCCTGCATACCAGTCCCACCTACCCCGTTTCAGAGCGGTCGGAAGTCTTCATCGGTACGCGACCTTGCTGCTTCGACCGACAACCCTGATCAGGGATTGGCTCGGCCAACATGAACTATCGAGAGCACCGCATCTTTTCTCGCGTCTGAAGGGTATGGCCGGTAGCGCCTGGAGTTCGGAATGACCGAAACGCAGATCCTTCGCTCCGACGAGAGCGAGAGCCCCGATGAGCCCAAGTTCTCCGGTAGCCGCAACCGCCTCCTGAGCATCCTCGATCCGCAGGACTTCGCGCTGCTCGCACCCGCTTTCGAGCGCATTTCGCTATCGCTGAACGAGATCCTGCTCGCGGCGCATACGCCGATCCAGCACGCCTATTTCATCGAAGAGGGCCTGATCTCGATCGTCGCCGACGTCAGCAGCACGGAGGGTGGTCGCGTGGAAATCGGGATCGTCGGCTACGAGGGGCTCGTCGGCTTGCCTCTCGTCCTCGGCGCGGACCAATCCCCTCACATCGGCCTGGTTCAAGCCGAGGGCTATGCGCTTCGCATCCCTGCCGCCGACCTTCAGATGGCGATGCACAAGAGCGCGTCGCTTCGCGGTGTGCTCGGCCGCTTCGCGCAGAGCCTCATCGTGCAGGTAGGGCAAACGGTCTATGCCAACGCTGATCTCAACATCGAGGCGCGACTGGCACGCTGGATCCTGATGACGCAGGACCGTCTCGGCCGCGACGAGCTGCCGCTGACTCACAAATTCCTCTCGTTGATGCTGGGCGTGCGCCGCCCGAGCGTGACGATGGCCACCCAGCTCCTGGAAGGAGAGGGCATGATCCGGGCGCGGCGCGGCCGGATCACGGTGCTCAACCGCGAAAAGCTTCTCGACCTCGTCGGCGACGCCTACGGCGTATCGGAGGCCGAATACGAGAGACTGCTGAAGCGGGCCTGAGCCGGAAGCGGCGTCAGATCCCGGAAGGACCGAGGGAGCGCGGTGCCGGGCTCGTCACCGCCGCCGCGCCACCGCGGATCTCGTACACCGCCAGCGCCCGGTCGCTCGCGCCATCCGGCCGGAACCGGAAGGTCCCGTCGATACCGGTGAAGCCCGACGGCGTCGTCAGCGTCGCGTCGGTGAAACGCTGGGTGCCGTATTGTCGGCTGAGGGCCGCGGTCAGCGAGACGGCATCGTAGCCGAGCGACGCCACGCGCGGCGGCACCGACCCGTATTTGGCCTGGTAACGCTGGGAGAACGAGGCGAAGCCGGCGGAATCCGGTGCGGCGAAGGCCCCACCCTGGAAGGCCGGCAGCGCGAGGATCTTCGGATCGTTCCATAGGGCCGTTCCGACCGGACGCACCCGCGAGGGCGAAAATCCCGCCTTTGTGAGCGCTGAAGCCATCGTGACGAGGCCGTCGGCCGAGCCCGGCAGGAACAGCGCGTCGGCCTGCGCATCGGGGCCTGAGATCACGCCTTTCAGCCTCTCGATGGCTGCACCGGGATCGGCCGGCGCGTAGCGTTCCAGGCCCACCACGCGACCACCCTTGCGCGCCACCGCTTCGCGGAACTGCGCTTCGACGGCGTTGCCATAGTTGGTTTCGGGGATCATCGCGGCGAAGGAGCGGCGCCCTCCGGCCGTCACCTCCTCGACGACGCGGTCGACCTCGGACTGGGGCAGGAAGCTGATGAGATACACGCCGCGCGCCGCCACGGCCGCGTCCGTCGAGAAGGCGATCACGGGTTTGCCCGCATTGCGCACCGGCGCACCGACGGCGGCGACGTTGGCCGCGAAGAGCGGGCCGAGCACCACCTCGGCACCATCCGCGAGCGCCGACTGCGCCGCCTCGCGGGCGCCGTCCGGCGTGCCCCGATCGTCCTTTACGACGATGCTGAGATCGGGCTTCTGGAAGTCGTCGTAGGCGAGTTCCGCCGCGTTCCGCAGAGCGGCGCCAACGCTCGCACCCTGTCCCGTGAGCGGTACGATGAGCGCGACCTTGACGCTGCCCGAGCCGATCTGGCCCGCACTCTGCTTCGAGGGCTGCGCCGCAGGTGCCTCGGCCTGGGTCGCGACCGCTTCGGGGCGCGAGCGAGGCGCATCAGGGCCGCCGACGCATGCTGCGAGGGTCCAGGCGAGGAGGCCAGCCAACGCGCCATGCGCGCATCCGATCTTCGGGCGGTCACACCTCATCCAGCGGCCTCCCCAAGCCTCGAACACCTGCACGATGTCGGCGGCCCGGCGAAAAGTAAATGCGAACTGGGCGCCGGAGGCGGTCCGCAACGCTGCACGAGCGTGGCATTGTCGTCCTCATGACACAGCGAATCGACAGGCGTGACCCGAAGCCCGGGGCGGCCAAACCCACCGCAACCTTCACGGCCTTCGGCCTCGCTGCCGAGGCGGAGCCGCTGCCGGCCGGCCTCTACATCGTCGCGACGCCGATCGGGAACCTACGCGACGTCACCTTCCGTGCCCTGCAGACGCTCGCCGCCGCCGATACCGTTCTCGCCGAAGATACGCGCGTCACTCGTACGCTGATGATGCATTACGGGATCACGACGCCCCTCGTTGCCTATCACGAGCACTCGAACGAGGCCGTGCGCGAGCGGATGATCCTGCGCATGCAGAATGGTGAGGCGCTGGCCCTTGTCTCTGATGCCGGCACGCCGCTGGTCTCCGATCCCGGCTACAAGCTCGTCCAGGCCACGATAGACGCGGGTATCGCCATCACCCCGATCCCCGGCCCGTCGGCGGTGATGACGGCAATCGTTGCGGCCGGCCTGCCCACCGACCGCTTCTTTTTCGAGGGTTTCCTGCCGCAGAAGTCAGGGGCTCGCCGGAACCGCTTGGAGGCGCTGGCCGGCATCCCGGGCACACTGGTGCTGTTCGAGTCCCCCCACCGCCTTCCGGAGATGCTGGCGGATGCCTCTGCCGTCCTCGGTGGCACCCGCCCCGCCGCAGTGGCGCGCGAACTCACCAAGCTCTTCGAGACGATCCGGCGCGGCAGCCTCGCCTCCCTCGCCGAGACCTTCGCGGAGGAGGGGGCGCCGAAGGGCGAAGTCGTGGTGGTGATCGGCACAGCCGTGGAAGAAGAGGTGGAGGAGGCCGACACCGATCTCGACGCGCGGATCGAGGCGGCGCTCGCCCGTCACTCGATCAAGGATGCGGCGGCCCTCGTCGCCGACGAGACCGGCCGGAAGAAGCGCGACGTCTACGCGCGTGCCCTGGCGCTCGCCCGGCGCAACGATGAGGGCGCCTGAGAACCGGCGCCGGGCGACCTACCGGCGCGGCCTCGACGGCGAGACCGTGGCGCTCGTCGCGCTCATGCTGAAGGGCTACCGCCCCCTGGCCAGACGTTTTTCTGCTGCCGGCGGCGAGATCGACCTCGTCATGCGCCGCGGGCGCACTATCGTCTTCGTCGAGGTCAAGGCGAGGGCGTCGATCGCCGACGCGCAGGTCGCGATCGACGCGCACAAGCGTCGGCGCTTTTCTCGAGCTGTGCGGGTCTGGCTGGCGCGCCATCCCCCGCCATCGGATGCGACTCTGCGTGCGGATGCTGTTTTCGTGGGGCGCCGGGCATGGCCCGTTCACCTCGTCGACGCATTCGCGATCGAATGAGCCGTCAGGCGTTTGCGGCCTTGATCGCCGAAATCAGCGTCCGCTTGAGATCGGCCTGGCTGAAGGGCTTCTGCACCACGGGGCGGTCCCGGAACGGCTCACGGATGCCGGCGCCGCCATAACCGGTGGAGAACACCAGCGGAAGGTCACGCTCGACGATCGCCTCGGCCACCGGATAGATCGGCTCGCCGGCGACGTTGACGTCGAGGATCGCCACGGCGAAGGTCTCGCGCTGAGCCATGTCGAGCGCGGTGGCGAGCCGCGCGGCAGGTCCCACGATCTCGCAGCCGAAATCGAGCAGCATGTCCTCGAGCAGCATCGAGATGGCGGCCTCGTCCTCGACGACCAGCACTCGTGCGCCTTTGAGGACGTCCTCGTTGGGTTCCGCGCTCACGCCGAATGGTGTCCCCTTCGATTCGCTCCGCTATCGGAACGCTGCCGCGATGGAGGCGGTCTTGTATCGGATTGTCGTGCAAGGCGTATCGGGCCGAGCCCGAAACGCTTGGAGGCGTCGCCTGTTATGCAAGGCGTGTCAAGCTCCCGGCAAGCCGCCTCGGGGCCTCGGTCCGGTGTAATGTTACGCGCCAATACATTCGTTGCAATCCGGCAACCGTCGGCCTGTCGGGCCGATGACCCAACGGGCCAAAATCTGACCCGACGCGGGATGATGGCCGCAGTCGGTGCGTTGGGGCTGGCAATCACCACGCCCCTTCGAGCGCAAAACGGCCGCCCCGTCGTCGTGGCCTCCAAGAGCGATACGGAAGGCGCGCTGACCGGCAGCCTGATCGCCCTGATCCTCGAAGGGTTGGGCCTCACGGTGGAGCGCAAGCTCGGCCTCGGGCCGACGCTCATCGTGCGCTCGGCGCTGCTCGCCGGGGAGGTCGACGTCTATCCCGAATATACCGGCAACGGCGCCTTCTTTTCCGGCACCGAGACCGATGCGGTCTGGAAGAGCGGGGCGGGCGGCTATGAACGGGCCCGGGCGCTCGATGCCGAGCGCGGTCTTGTCTGGCTTAAGCCGGCACCGGCCAACAACACCTGGCTCATCGCGGTCCGCGGCGGCCTCGCCCGCGAGCGCGGCCTCAGGTCCATGGCCGATTTCGCGGACGCCGTGCGGGACGGCGTGATCACTCTCGCGGCCTCGACGGAATTCGTGGAAAGCCCCGCTGCGCTGCCATCCTTCGAGGCCGCCTACGAATTCTCGCTCCCGGCCAGCCGGATCGTCAGCCTGCCTGGGGGCGACACGGCCGTGACGGCGCGGGCGGCCGCCGAGGGGATCAGCGGGGTCAATGCCGGCATGGTCTACGGCACCGACGGTGCGCTTGCAGCGCTCGATCTCACGGTGATGAGCGATCCGAAGGCAGCCCAGATCGTCTACGAAGTCGCGCCGGTGATCCGCGCCGAAACTTTGCAACATCACCCCGGCATCCGCGAGGCGCTCGATCCCGTCTTCGCCCGGCTCGAAGCGAATACGCTTCGCCGCCTCAACGCCAGGATCACCGTCGAGGGCGAAACGGCCGAGGCCGTCGCACGGGCCTACCTCGCCGAGGCGGGCGTCTCGCGATGACCGGCATCGCGAAGCCGCTCGACCTGCCTGCCGGCGTCAGCATCCGATACACGTTCTCCGTGCTCGCTGTCGCGAGCGCGCTCTCCTTCACCGTGACCGCGCTGCCGATGCTTCATCTCGCAGCCAATCGCCTGGTCGTGGGCACGCCGGTATCGGCTGCGGTGCTTGGGCAGACGGGCTGGCTGATCTGCGGCCTTTGCCTGCTCGGCGCATCCTGCATGGGAGCGACCCGCTCGCGTCTCGCCGCGCCGGTCGCGATGGTGGCCTTCGCCATGGCGCTCCTTCTGTTCACGGTGGCGCTCGGTCAGGCCGCCTCCGGCCTGACCGACGGCCAGCCGCCGGCCACGCGCGCCCGGCTCGCCTCGGGAGCATGGGCCGGCCTATTGCTGCTCGCCGGCACCTCGCTCTGGGCCGCCGGCAGGACACGGATCAACGGCGCCGGATGGCTGCTCGTCGCGGGTCTGCTCATCGGGTTCCTGCTCCTCCATCGAGCCGGGGCCTATGACGGCCTCTCGCTCGCCGTGGAGTACCGAGCACGCGAGGCCGTCGTGCAGGGGGCCGTCCTCCGGCACATCGCCCTGTCGGCCGCGGCGGTCTCGCTCGCAGCCGTCAGTTGCGTGCTTCTCTATGCGTGGCGAAGAAGTAGAGGCGTCGTCGAGATCGCCATCAACGGCCTTCAGGTGGTGCCCGCGGTAGCGCTGCTCGGGGGACTCGTCGCGTTGGCTTCGGGCCTGCTCACGGCCATTCCCGCATTGCGGGCGACCGGGCTCTCGGCGCTGGGGCCGGGGCCGGCGATCCTCGTCATTGCCGGCTACCTGCTCCTGCCGTTCTGGCGTGGGCTCGAGGCCGCGCTGCGTGCCGCCGATCCTTCGAGCCTCGATGCGGCGACGGCGATTGGGCTGACGCGTCGCCAGATCCTGCTCGACCTTCACCTGCCTCTCGGCGCCCCGATCCTCGTCGGCGCCCTTCGCGTGGCGAGCGTCCAGGCGATCGGGTTGGCGACGCTCGGCGCCCTGGTCGGTGCCGGCGGCCTCGGCGGGATCGTCTTCGACGGCATGGCGCAGTTCGCACCGGATCTGATCCTGCTCGGGGCGTTGCCGGTCATCGGCCTCTCGCTTTTCGTCGAGCGGGGTTTGAGCCTGGTCGAGGACGCGGTGCATCGACGGTGGCGCGGATGAGGCTTCGCGCGGCCCTCGGTCCTCTCCTCGTCGGCCTCGCCCTGGCCGCACTCAGCCACCCTGCCGTCGCGGGCCTGATCGCTGGACTCTTCGGAGCGCCGGCGCGGCGGCAACTGAGTGCGTCGCGGCTGCTCGAACTCGGCAGCCACCACCTCGCGCTGGCCGGCCTCGGGCTTCTGCTCGTCGGCGGACTCGGTGTCGGCCTCGGGATCACCGTGACACGAAGGCGAGCGAGCGGACTGCGCAGCGCCATCGACACGGCCGCCGCCGCAGCTCAGGCCGTGCCGCCTGTCGTGGTCGTTGCGCTGGCGCTGCCGGTGCTCGGCTTCGGCGGACCGCCGACACTGCTGGCGCTGGTCGCCTACGGCATCATGCCCACGCTGCGCGGCACGGTTGGCGCCATCGAGGCTGTCTCGCCCGAGGCGCGGGAAGCAGGCATCGCCCTCGGTCTGACGCCGCGCCAGGTTCTCACGCAGGTCGAATTGCCGCTGGCCGGTGCGGGCATCCTCGATACGCTGCGCGTCGCCCTGGTCCTGTCGATCGCCACCACCGCCGTGGGGGCGCTGGCCGGCGCCTCGACCCTCGGCACGCCGATCGTCGCCGGGCTGCAGAACCAGAACCTCCTGCCGATGCTGCAAGGCGCGAGCGCGACGGCGGCGCTGGCGTTTCTGGGCGACGCGCTGATGTTGGCCGTCGCCGCGCTGGTGCGTCGATAGCCGGACCAGTCTCGTCGTTGCAGGGCCGTTCACTTGTCCAAGAAGTCGACCTTCGCGTTCTTCTGGACGTGGCTGGCGAGGTCGCGTGCATCCCAGTTCGTCAGCCGGATGCAGCCATGCGACTCGGTCTTGCCGACCTTTTCCGGCTCTGGGGTGCCGTGGATGCCGTAGGAGGGGATCGAGAGATCGATCCAGACCAGACCGACCGGGTTGTTCGGCCCAGGTGCGATCTTGAAGCTTCGGCGGGTCTTCACGCCCTTGAACGCGTATTTCGGGTTGTAGGTGTACCAGGGATCGAAGGCGGCGCGGGTCGCCTTGAAGCTGCCGGTGGGCGCTGGCTTCTCCTCGCTGCCGATCGATGCGGGATAGCTGCGCAGCAAGGCGCCGTCCTCGCCGAAGGCCTGAACCCGCCGCGCCTGCTTGTCGACCTCGATCCGTGTCACCTTCGGGGCCGCCGGCAGATCCTTCGGCTTGCCGCGTTCGAGTGGAGGCACCGCGGCGACCGTGATCACCGTTCCGGCCTCGTCGAGCGCTTTGCCGGGGTTCAGCGCCGAAAGCAGGTCGCGCTGCATGTGGAAGCGTTCGGCGAGCATCTCACGGACGTTGGTATAGTCCATCGACTTGAGGTCGCGCTGCTTTTCGAGTTTCGGCGGGATCTTGGCGAAGGGGCCTCGCACGTCGTCATCCGTGATGGTGTAGCTCGTGACCACCGGGTCGGCGCTCGTCGCCTGCAGTTTATCGAAGACGGCGCGATCGAGGCCGCCGGCCGCCGGAAGCCCCTGCGCGCCGGCATAGACCTGGAGCGCGCCCTTGAGGTTGTCGCCGTCGCGTCCGTCGATGGCGCCGGGCGAGAACCGGGCGCGGTCGAGCAAGACCTGCACCTTGATGAGCAGCGGATCGGGGCGGATGTCCTTACCGGCACGTCGCGTGTTCGCCGCCGACGGCTTTTCGGTCTTCGGCTCGGCGAAGGTCGCGCCGTTGATGGCTTCGATCGTGAGTGGCGCCGGCTCGGGAGCCGCGGCCTTCTTCGCCCAGGCCGGACCGGCGAGACATGACAGTTCGAGCAGCACGACGCCAGCAAACACCCGATACCCGTTCATGGCCGTGGTCGATCCTCGTCGGCGGCCCACGCCGCTGCGATCGATAAGGTTTGAACGAACGGCACCGTTCCCGATGGCGCACAGCGGCTTGAGAACGCAGGCCTTTCGCGTCAGCTCTCCCGTCGCGCTCATCGCGGGAAGACGGGTTCCCCATGAACCCGCCGCCTACTGACAGAGCCGGTACCCCGCCTTCCGCTCTCGCTGGTCGAGGTGCAGGTGATTTGCGTGATGCTCGTCGGAGCCCGGGCCGAGCACCGTGCTGAAAGCCTCGCAAGCCTTCTTCCGAACGTCGGCCACGAAAGCTGCTTCCTTCGAACCCTCAGGCGTCGTTCCGACGAGGATCGGGGTCCGCTTGGCGAAGGTGAAGCCCATCACGTCGACGGCATTCGCAAAGGAATGCTCGCTGAGTTGCGCCTCGACGCCATGGTTCTGTCCACGGCAGACATAGGTACCGCCAAGGGTGAAGCCTTTCAGCGGCTCACCGAACTCCCGGTCGGCGATCTGCTGCACCTCGGCCGTCCAACGCATCAGGCCCTCGGCGAGGCGGCAAGTCATGAGCGCGGGCGCTCCGATGCTGATGCCGCCCCCTAGCGCGCTCACGCTCAACGGGTGCGGCAGACTGCACTGTCCGTTCACGGTCGGCGCGAGCTTGGCATACGTCACGCCGAGCCCGTCGAGACGGCGCAGGCACTCCGTATCCTCGGGCACCGCTGGCGCGAGCTTGGCTGCCTCGTCCCCCGACAGCTCGGCCGGGCGCGCGGGCGGCAGCGGAGCTTCCTCCGGCAAACCGGATGGCGGGGCGAGATCGGGCGGAGGCGAGGCTTTCCCTGGCGCGGAGTTCGGCGATAGCTCGGCCGGGCGGCCGGGCGGCAGCGGAGGCTCTGCCACGCTCGGAGCGCAGGTCGGCAGATCCGGCGGCGATGGCGGCGCGACCTTGAGCTGAAGCGCCTGTGACAACTCGGGCGGCCGCGCCGGTGGCAATGGCATCGCCGGGCCTGTACCCGGCGGAGGCTCGATCCCGGGCGTCGAAAGCGTTGCAGGCGCTTCCGGAGCGGGAGTTCCGGACAGGCCCGGGGGGCGTTCCGGCGGCAGCGGGGGCGCGTCGATCGGCGGATTAAGGGGACGCTCGGCTGCCAGTCCTTCGGGCCGCGCCGGAGGCTCGGGCGGCGAGACGGAGACGGTCGGCACGCAGGTCGGCAGCGGAGACGGATCCGCCGCGACGGGACGCGACGCGAATACCAGGCCCACAAGCAGCAAGGACAGGACAGGGCCGCGGGGACGGTGCGAGTGCGGGCGCATCTGTGCTGTCCGATGATCGGCCGTCGCGCGGCAGCAGCGGCCGCAGAGCAGCGTTGATCGGTTCATTTGCCGAGCGCCGCTAGGGCAGGGACGTCACGGTCCGATCCTTTCGACCGGAGAGCCGGCTTTGCGCCCTGCCACCGGCCCACCTATCTTCGAACGGACAACCAGTGCCGATAACGAGAACGCCGATGACTGCCGAGACCCTGCACGAAACTCCTCCTGCCGCCGCGGGGAAAGGTGTGGGCTCCAATCCGTTCGACGACGCGCAGTGGTCAACGCCCTATAGTCTGGCACCGTTCGAGCGGATCGCGCCGGAGCATTTCGGGCCGGCCTTCGCGAGCGCCTTGGAGGCGCATCAGGCCGAGATCGCAGCGATCGCCGCTGACACCCGGGCACCGAGCTTCGATAACACCGTCGCCGCCATGGAGCGGGCCGGCGAGAGGCTCGACCGCGTCGCCTCGACCTTCTTCAACCTCACCGGCAGCCACACCAATCCCGCCCTGCAGGCGATCGAGCGCGAAGTCGGCCCCAAGCTCGCGCGCCATTCGAGCGCGATCTACCTCAATGCCGAGCTCTGGGGGCGGATCTCTCGGGTCGATGCCGACGCCGAAGCTCTCGGCGAGGAGGAGCGGCGTGTGCTCGACCGCTACCGCACGCGCTTTCGCCGCGCCGGCGCCGATCTCGGTCCCGAGGCCAAGATACGCGTCGCCGAGATCGCGAGCCGCATGGCCGAACTGGGCACGCGGTTCAGCCAGAACCTCCTGGCGGACGAGAGCGGCTTCATACTACCGCTCGACGGCGAGGACGATCTCGCCGGCCTGCCGCCATTCCTGCGTGAGGCGGCCGCCGAGGCCGCGGCCGAGCGCGGAGGTGCGCATGGCCATGTCGTTACCCTTTCACGGTCGCTGATCGATCCCTTCCTGGTCTTCTCGACCCGACGCGACCTGCGCGAGCGCGCCTACCAAGCCTGGACGCATCGCGGCGAGACCGGCGGCGAGACCGACAACCGCGCGATCATCGCCGAGATCGTCAAGCTGCGGGCCGAGCGGGCGCGGCTGCTCGGCTTCGACAGTTTCGCCCATTTCAAGCTCGACGACACGATGGCCGGCTCGCCCGATGCCGCCATGGACCTGCTCCGCGAGGTCTGGGCGCCTGCCCGGCAGCGCGCCTCGGACGAGCGCGACCGGCTCCAGGGTATCGTCCAGGCCGAGGGCGGCAACTTCGCGATCCAGGCGCATGACTGGCGCCACTATGCCGAGAAGCTGCGCCGCGCCGAGCACGATCTCGACGAGTCCGAAATCAAACCATACCTGCCGCTCGAAGGCATGATCCAGGCGGCCTTCGACACCGCCTCGCGGCTTTTCGGTCTGCGCTTCGAAGAGGTGCGCGATGTGCCGCGCTACCACCCCGACGTGCGCGCTTGGGCGGTGACGAATGCGGATGGCTCGGAGGTCGGGCTGTTCCTGGGCGACTATTTCGCCCGTGCCTCGAAGCGCTCGGGTGCCTGGATGAGCGCCTTCCGTTCGCAGGAACGCCTCGCCGGCGACGTGAAGCCGATCATCGTCAACGTGATGAACTTCGCCAAGGCACCCCGCGGCGAGCCGACGCTGCTCTCATTCGACGATGCCCGCACGCTGTTCCACGAATTCGGCCACGCCCTTCACGGGCTTCTGTCGGACGTGACCTATCCGCTGCTCGCCGGCACCGCCGTCTCCGGCGATTTCGTGGAATTGCCCTCGCAACTCTACGAACACTGGCTCGAACAGCCCGAGGTTCTGCGCCGGCACGCGCGCCACTACGGCACGGGCGAGCCGATGCCGGAGGAGTTGCTGAAGCGGTTGCTCGCCGCCCGCACCTTCAATCAGGGTTTCGCCACGGTGGAGTACACCTCCTCGGCTATCGTCGACATGACGCTGCACCTTTCGGCGGCCGGAGAAGACGGGCTCGACGTCCTCGCCTTCGAGGCGGACGCCCTGCAGCGCATCGCCATGCCGGCGGAGATCTCCATGCGGCACCGCTCGCCGCACTTCGCTCACATCTTCTCGGGTGAGGGCTACGCGGCCGGCTACTACAGCTACCTCTGGTCAGAAGTGCTCGATGCCGACGCCTTCGACGCATTCCGCGAGGCCGGCGACATCTTCGACCCGGAGACGGCGGCCCGGCTGCGCCGCTTCGTCTACGGCGCCGGCAACCTGCGCGACCCACGCGACGCCTACACGGCCTTCCGCGGCCGCCTGCCGAGCACCGGACCTTTGCTCAAGAAGCGGGGATTGGTGAAGGCGGCGTAGCCTCGACAATCGGGTCGTAGCACTGGCGGTAACCCTTCAGTAAACAAACGTGCTTAACCAATGCTTCCTGAGACAATCAGGATATTGGGCCATGACGGGATCGGTCGAGAGCGCGAAGGTCGAGGACAAGACGGCCGGCGCGACCAAGTCTTCGCCCGCCGAACTCCTCAAGAAGGCCGTGGCCGGACTATCCGAGCCGAAGCCCGAAATCGCGCCCGCCGTCGCGACATCGATGCCGTCCCCGACGGCCGCGAAACGCTGGATGTTGCCCGTCGACGGCCGGCTCGCCACCGTCGCGACGGTGGCGCTGGTCGTCGGAACCGCCTTCGGCATGATGGCGGCACCGCGGGAGCGTTCGGGGGAAGCCCTCGGCCGGATCGAGGCCACGCTGGAGGCCAACCGTTCGGAAGCCGGCCGCCTGAAAACCGAAATCGCCCATCTCTCGACCGTGCTCGGCACCCTGCGCGAGACCACGACCGCCGCACGCACCGACATCAAGACCATCGCGCCGAGTCTCACCGACCGGGTCGCGCGCCTTGAACAGGGTCTCGACAAGAAGCTCGCGGCTCTGAGCGAGCGCGTCGCTCGCGCCGAGCGGGAGCAACCGGCGCCGGCTGCCGCCATCGAGAAGCGTCCCGCCGCCCCCATCGCAGCGGCGCCGACGACCAGCACGGCCTCCGCGGCCTCGACCCCGAAGGCCGAACCGACCCAGACCGGCAGCATCGCGGATGCGAAGCCCAAGACCGAAACGGTGGAAGCCTGGGCTCTGCGCGACGTCTATGACGGCGTCGCTATGCTCGAAGACCGCAAGCGCCGCCTGCTCGAAGTCGCTCGCGGCGACACGGTGCCGGGCGTCGGGCGTGTCGAGGCCATCGAGCGCCGCGGCCGCAATTGGGTGGTCGTGACCAAGCAGGGCATCATCACCCCACAGACCTGGTGAGTCGATCAGGCGATGTGATCGGCCGGCTGCACCCGAGCACGATCGGACCGCGCAGACGCCGCAGGTTTCGGCGCCTCGGCGAGCGCGCCAGCGCGAGACAAGCGCTCAAGCCCTCGCGCCCGCGCCTCTGCTTTCGCCTCGGGCGTCGCGTACAGGACCGATGCGAGCAGCGCCGCTCCGTCGAAGTCGGTGTCGAGCGTCTTGGTGTCGAACAGCGGCATCTTCGCCTCCCGACCCTGGGGCCGAGCCAGTCCGGCCGTCGGGCAAAAAAGCTCGGCCGTACAGTCGCAACAGGATTGCGCGAATAAAGTTCCGCGAAGTCCTCGTCGTTAACCGTAATTTCACCACTGCATCGCGGGGGCGCTTTTTGCAGTGCGAATGCGCACCTCGACGTCGCCGCGAAGATCAGTTCGCCGGTTCCAGGGATTTTCTACACGGCGCCCGGACTGCGGCCCGACCGCGCAGATGGCCAGCGAGCCGACATTAGCCCTTCCTTCACCAATCCCGACGAATGATGGCGCGCTGGACGACGTCGCCTCGGGCGCGCCTCCGGCCTGTCGAGACCAGCGAGAGCCTCCGCATCATGCGTCGTGTCCCGAGCCCATCCGAGCGAAGCGTGCGCGCCGGCCTGCGCCTTTTGGCCGGAGGCCTCATGCTGGCTGCGGGCCTCGCCGCGGCGGGCGGGAGTCAGGCGGCCGGCGGCCTGGCCGATTCCGACGTCATCTCCGTGATGGTCGACAATGCGAAGGTGGTTCGGCTGCCGGAGCAGACGGCCACGGTCGTCGTCGGCAACCCGGCCATCGCCGACGTCACCTCGCGGCCGGGCGGCGTGGCGATCCTGACCGGCAAGAGCCTCGGCACGACCAACCTGATCGCGCTCGACTCGAAGGGCACGCTGATCACCGAGGCGTCGATCACCGTTCAGGCGCCCATGACCTCCATCGTCTCCGTGCAGCGCGGAGTTGCAGGCCGCAATTCCTACATCTGCGCCCCACGCTGCCAGCCGGCTGCGGTGCTCGGCGACAACAAGGACTGGTTCGACGATGTCAGCGGGCAGGCCGACAGGCGGAGCCAACTGGCCTCGGGCGCCTCGATCCCGCTGACTGCACCCGGTGGTGCCGGCGGCCAGGCTCCCGCAGGACGCTGACGCTCGCCGACGTCGTCGTGAGCGCAGCCAGTCTCATTCGAACTGCCCACGCCGCCGCCGGCCGCGCAGGGTCTCAGATCGTCTGATTGTAGGCCCCGATGCCTTCGTTCTCGCGAAGGATGCCATCGACGGCCTTGAACATCTCGTGGAGGCGCGCCTCTGAGACCGGGCTCTCGATCACCACCACGAGTTCCGGCTTGTTGGAGGAGGCGCGCACCAGACCCCAGGTGCCGTCCTCGGTGGAGACGCGCACGCCGTTGACGGTGACGAGATCGGTAATCTTGGCGCCCCCCACCGTCTCGCCGGCCTCTTTCATGGCCTGGAAGCGCTGGGTCACCTTCTCGACGACGCCGTACTTCACTTCGTCGTCGCAATGCGGCGACATGGTCGGCGAGCCCCAAGTCTTCGGCAACGCCCGGTAGAGGTCGGCCATCGACTTGTCGGGGTTGCGATCGAGCATCTCGATGACCGCGATCGCCGTGAGAAGACCGTCGTCGTAGCCCTGGCCGATCGGCTCGTTGAAGAAGAAGTGCCCGGACTTCTCGAAGCCAGCCAGCGCGCCGAGCTCGTTCACACGGCGCTTGATGTAGGAATGCCCGGTCTTCCAGTAATCGGCCTTCACCGCCTGCGCCTGCAACTCGGGATCGGTGTTGTAGAGGCCGGTCGACTTCACATCGACGACGAAGGTCGCGCCGGGATGCAGCTTCGACAGGTCGCGGGCAAGCATCACGCCGATCTTGTCGGCGAAGATCTCCTCGCCCTCGTTGTCGACCACGCCGCAACGGTCACCGTCACCGTCGAAGCCGAGGCCGACATCAGCGCCATGCTCCTTCACCGCATGCGCGATGGCATGGAGCATCTCCATGTCCTCGGGGTTCGGGTTGTAGCGCGGGAAGGTGTAGTCGGGCGTCACATCAAGCGGCACCACTTCGACGCCGAGCGATTCGAGCAGCTTCGGCGCGAAGGCACCCGCCGTGCCATTGCCGCAGGCCGCGACCACCTTGAGCTTGCGGGTGATGGGCTTGGCGCGTGCCTTGAGGTCGGCGAGGTAGGTGTCGAGGAAGCCCTCTACGAACTCGTAGGAGCCACCGTCGCGGTACTGGAAGGTGCCGCCGCAGACGATTTCTTTGAGACGGCCCATCTCGTCGGGACCAAAGGTCATTGGGCGGTTGGCGCCCATCTTCACGCCGGTCCAGCCATTGTCGTTATGCGAGGCGGTCACCATCGCCACGCAGGGACAATCGAGGGCGAACTGGCCGAAATAAGCCATGGGCGAAAGGGCGAGGCCGACATCCTTCACCCGCAGACCCGCCGCCTGCATACCGGCGATGAGGGCGAGCTTGATCGAGGACGAGTAGGAGCGGAAGTCGTGGCCCGTGACGATGTCCGGCCGCACGCCCATCTCGTGCACCAGCGTGCCGATGCCGAGCCCGAGGGCCTGCACGCCCATCAGGTTGATCTCCTTCGGGAAGAGCCAGCGCGCGTCGTATTCCCGGAAGCCGGTCGGCTTCACCAGCGGAAACTGCTCGAACTCGAAGGTGTTCGGGGTCAGCGAGGCGTGCGGCTTGGGGAACATCGCGGGCCTTTATGAAGCAAACTGGTGGCTGGCCTCATCGCACTTAGAGAGGCGGTCCAGCAAGGGAAGTTGCCCTGCGATCCATAGGTGTTGGAAGATTTTCCGCCGAGGCGGCGCTACTGCGTGTCGAGCCCAAGGAAAAGGCCGCCGGTTACGCCGGCGGCCTCGATCACCAATCAACGCGGCTCGACCTATTTCTTGCCGTCCTTCTTGTCCTCACCGGTGGCCTTCGCTGCCGCTGCGCCGCCCGACGGCGCTGTCGTGGCGGTCGCATCGCCTTCGCGCTTCTCGTAGCCGGCTGCATTCGGCGGCCCCTTCATCTTGCCGTCTTCTGCCTTCATGGCGGGCGTGCCGGTCGGCGGTGCCGCCGCCTTGTCTTCGGCATAGGCCGCGCCAGTCAGCACCAGCGATGTCAAGAGGGCGAGGGATAGGCGTTTCATGACGTTCCTCCTTTGGGTTGGGCAAGAAACGCAAGTTTCAGCGATCATGTTCCAAATAAACTTGGTATCGAACGGCATAGTTTCGTTCACATTTATCCCAGTTTAATTTTAGCATGGTCTGGATTTAATCCGCCTCGCGCGCCTATTATTTTTATTGTTCTACCGCGAAGCGCTCGCGGCCATGGTCGAAGATGCCATTGCGGCAAAGCTTCGCGGCGAGCTCACCGGATTGCCTTCCGGGGCCGTCACCTGTATGAGCCTGCTCGCGTCCCCCGACACCCTTGGAGGCAGGGACGCACTGGGTTCGAGTTCGGGCCGTCCGCTTCGGGCGGCCTTTGTCGTTCCCGATCATGCAATCGAAAAGGATCACGCCATGAGCGCAGTAAAGCCGCTTGAGGCCGTGGCACGCGACCGGGCCGGCAAGGGGGCCGCCCGGGCCGTTCGTCGCCAAGGCCAAGTGCCCGCCGTCATCTACGGTGGAGGCCAAGCCCCGCAGTCGATCGCCATCGACCTCATCCGCACCCGCACGCTGATCTATGCCGGCGGTTTCAAGACCACCGTGTTCGAGATCAATGCCGGCGGCAAGAAGACCCGCGCGATCCCGCGCGACTTCCAGCTCGACCCGGTGTCCGGCGTGCCGCTGCATGTCGACTTCCTGCGCATCGTCGCCGGCCAGACCGTGACCGTCGCGGTTCCGGTGCACTTCCTCAACGAAGAGGCGGCTCCTGGCATCAAGAAGACCGGCGGCACGCTCAACATCGTTCACCACACGCTCGAGCTCACCGTTGCTCCGGACCAGATCCCTGAGGCGATCGAGGTCGATCTCACCGGCCGTGAGGTCGGCGACGTGATCCACGTTTCCGACATCAAGATCCCCGCCGGCACCTATACGGGTGACGCTGGCGAGCCGGTCGCCAACATCGTGCCGCCGACCGTTCTCGGCGCCGAGGTCGAGGCCGAGGAGGCTGCTCTGGCCGAGGCTCAGTCTGCCGAGTCTTCCGAGGAGAAGGCCGAGGCCGAGGCCGAAGCCGGCGAGTCCAAGGACGAAGAGAAGTCCGACAAGGAGTGATCGGCCGGGGCTTTCGGCCCCGTCCGTTTCCTTCAACACAATCGGCTCCGGCTCCATCGGCCGGGGCCTTTTCTTTATCTCGACGGGGCGGCCATGCGGCTCATCGTTGGTTTGGGCAATCCGGGCGCCCGCTACGCGAAGAACCGGCACAATATCGGCTTCCTGGCGATCGACGAGATCGCCCGCGTGCACCGCGCCAGCCCGTTCCGGCGCCGCTTCCAGGGCGAGGCGGCAGAGGTCGTGCTCGGCACCGAGCGCGCCATCCTGCTCAAGCCCCAGACCTTCATGAACGAGTCCGGTCGCTCGGTCGGCGAAGCGCAGCGCTTTTACAAGGTCGCGCTGGAGGACGTGATCGTGCTCCATGACGAGCTCGACCTTGCCCCCGCCAAGCTCCGCGTGAAGAAGGGTGGTGGCAATGCAGGGCACAACGGTTTGCGCTCGATCACGGCCTGCTGCGGGAACGAGTACCGCCGCATCCGCCTCGGCATCGGCCATCCCGGGGACAAGGCGCTGGTCCATGCCTTCGTCCTCAACGATTTCGGCAAGTCGGAAGAGCCCTGGGTCGAAGACCTCTGTCGTGCGGTGGCCGACAATGCCCCACTCGTCGCGGCCGGCGAGAACGAGAGTTTCCAGAACAAGGTCCACCTCGCCATGGTCGGCCGCGGCTGGACCGATCCGAAGCCGCCGGGCAAGGACTCGAAGGCGCAGGGTTGACCCGACGTCTCAAAGAACGTTTTCGAGCAGCCAGGACGGCGCTCGCTGCAGGAACAGGTGATCCATGGGCTTCAAATGCGGCATTGTCGGGCTGCCGAACGTCGGTAAGTCGACCCTTTTCAACGCGCTGACGCAGACCGCCGCTGCGCAGGCCGCGAACTATCCGTTCTGCACCATCGAGCCGAATGTCGGCGACGTGGCCGTGCCCGATCCGCGCCTCGATGACCTCGCCAAGATCGCGACCTCGAAGGAGATCATCCCGACTCGGCTGACCTTCGTCGACATCGCCGGCCTCGTGCGCGGCGCCTCGAAGGGGGAGGGGCTCGGCAACCAGTTCCTCGCCAACATCCGCGAATGCGATGCCATCGCCCATGTCGTCCGTTGCTTCGACGACGGTGACGTCACCCATGTCGAGGGCAAGGTCGATCCGAACGCCGATATCGAGACCATCGAGACCGAGCTGATGCTCGCCGATCTCGAAAGCCTTGAGAAGCGTGTCGTCGCGCTCGAGAAGCGCGCCCGCGGCAACGACAAGGAGGCCAAGGAATTCCTCGACCTCGTTAACCGCACGCTGCCGCTGCTGCGCGACGGCAAGCCGGCCCGTGTCGTCGAGCGCAAGCCCGAGGAAGAGTTCCTGTTCCGGCAGCTCGGCCTGCTGACGGCCAAGCCCGTGCTCTACGTCTGTAACGTCGACGAGGGCGATGCCGACAAGGGGAACGCGTACTCCGAAAAGGTCTTCGCACGCGCCAAGGAGGAGAACGCCGTTGCGGTCGTTGTCTCCGCCAAGATCGAGAGCGAGATCGCGGTGATGGCGAAGGCCGACCAGGGCGACTTCCTTGAGGCGGTCGGCCTCGCCGAGCCCGGCCTGAATCGTGTGATCCGAGCCGGCTACGACCTCCTCGGCCTGATCACCTACTTCACTGCAGGCCCGAAGGAGGCCCGCGCCTGGACCATTACCAAAGGCACCCGCGCACCCGGCGCCGCCGGCGTGATCCACTCGGATTTCGAAAAGGGCTTCATCCGGGCCGAGACCATCGCGTTCAAGGACTACACCAGCCTCAACGGCGAGGCCGGCGCGCGCGATGCCGGTAAGCTCCGGCTGGAGGGCAAGGAATACGTCGTGCAGGATGGCGACGTGCTGCATTTCCGCTTCGCCAACTGAGGTGGAGTTCAGCTGGCTTCAGCGGCGGCCACCGTTGCGGGACCGTCGGAAGCCCGATGTGGGCCTCGATACTGCGCGGATAGGGGGAGCGGCCGCATATGCCCCGGCATTTGGCACAGCTCCCCGACGAGTCCTTCCACGTTCGAGCAATTACGCAGCAATACTCGCGCTGCATTTTTGGTTGAGACACTAATCAGCCTGATACAGCGCAACCATACCTACGCTGGAAATGCCTATGGCATGTGCACTACGGCGTGAGAGATCAATGACATAGGGTCGCCTTGCATTGGTTTTCTGATTGGTGCGATCGGTAATGCGCACGACGACGGCTCGACCGTTGGTTTTGTTGACGACCGTGACCCTGGTCCCGAATGGCAGAGAATGATGGGCCGCGGTCAGTCCATTGGGGTTGTACGGTTCGCCGCTCGCCGTTCGGCCGGGGTGCTCGTAATATGTGGCACGCCCGCTGCTGATCTGACGCCCTCGACTACGCGATACTGTCGTCGCCGTGGCCTCGGACTTAGTCGAGCCCGTCGCCTTGGGATCACCTGTCGGAATCATCGACTGCACTTCGGGAAATGCGAATGTCGGCGGGCGCTGCGTGTTTGCAGTGGTCTGTGCCGAGACGCTTGGTGCGATCGACAGTGAAACGATCGTCACTACTCCAAAGGTCAAGCTTTCAAAGATATGCCTTCGCGCAAACTTCATCACTGCACGTATCCTCAAATCAATGAATGATTTGACGAATGGATAAATTTCATATTCGTTCCAATATGCACGCGAAAGCTTGTGGATACAGAGTTCGAGACTGCTCGCCGCGCCAGGGTCCAATTATATCCGTGTGATGAACCGATCAGACGCGCGCAAGAGGAATCCGGCGCGTTCTGAGAGTGGCCGGCCGGCACCGGCGCGTGCTAGCCGGGAGGCCAATCCCATCCACGATCCGGCCTACGATGCGGTTCCATCATTTCGAAGACCTCGAACCCGGCCAGGAATTCACCGGAGGCCCCATCACGGCGACGCGCGAGGCGATGATCGCCTTCGCCCGTGAATTCGATCCGCAACCCTTCCACCTCGACGAGACGGCGGCGAAGGCGACCTTCGTCGGCACGCTGATCGGTTCCGGCTGGCAAACTGCGTCCTACGGCATGCGCCTGCTCGCCGAAGGACTGATGCTCCAATCCAGCTCGATGGGGTCGCCGGGGATCGACGAGCTGCGTTGGCTGAAGCCCGTCCTGCCCGGCGACGAGCTCAGCGCCACGATCCGCGTCGAGGAAACGCGCCCCTCCACCTCGAAGCCCGACCGCGGCTTCGCCAGGTTCAAGCTGACGATCACCGACGGAAAGGGCGAACCGGTGATGACGCAGGCCTTCGGCGCCATGTTCGCACGGCGCGGCCACACGCCCCCGCCTCGCAGCGTCGTGTTCGAGGAACCGTCCGAGCCGGTGCCGGAGGCTGACGACGCCGTCCTGCTACCGTTCCTGGGAGCGGCCGAAATTGGTGCCGTGCGCGACCTCGGCCGGTACCGTTTCGAGCCCGACGCCATCATGGCCTTCGCCAAGGCCTACGATCCGCAGGTGTTCTACACCGATGCCGAAGCGGCGCGGGAGACCCATTTCGGTGGCCTCTGCGCTTCGGGCTGGCACACCGCCGCCGTCTGGATGAAGCGACTGCACGCGACCTGGGCGCGCGACATGAAGCTCACCGCGCGGCACGGCCCCGTGCCGCAGCTCGGCCCATCGCCGGGCTTCAGGAACATGCGCTGGCTACGCCCGGTCTATGCCGGCGACACGCTCCGCTACGCCACCAAGCTCGTCGGCGCCCGCGCCTCGACCTCGCGGCCGGGCTGGGGGCTCGCTCATCATCACAACACTGCGGATAACCAGAGGGGCGAGCCAGTTTTCGAGTTCACCGGATCGGTTTTTTGGCAGTGGTCGGCCTGATTGGCCCCCACGGCTAATCGGCGCGGCAAGTCGATCGTTGTGAAAAAGGACTTGGCTCAAACGAGATGCGGGCATATACCTGTTTCATGTCTTCCGATGGACCTTGCCTGTGCAGTTCGCTCCGCCGCATCACTCGCTCGGTGACGGCGACCTATGACGCGGCGCTCAAGCCCGTGGACCTGCGCATCACGCAGTTCTCGGTCCTGCGGACACTCTCGCGACTCGGTCCCGTCTCTGTGACGCGGCTCGCGGCCGAGACGGCCCTCGATCGCTCGACCATGGGCCGCAACCTCGATCCACTGGAGCGGCGCGGACTCGTCCGGCTCGAGGTCGGCGAGGCCGATCAACGCGAGCGCGTCGTGCACCTCACGGCGGCCGGCACCGCGGCCATCGACAGCGCCATGCCGTATTGGCGCGAGGCCCAAGGCCGCGTTGCCGATGCGATGGGACCGTCCACCTTCGACGATGTCGCCGAAAGGCTGTCTGCGCTTCAGCGAGTCTAAACCTCTTATTTTGCCCAGAAACGGGTATGCACCCGTAAGGAGAAACCCATGCCCCTCGCACGCATCGATCTGGTCGAAGGCAAGTCCGCCGACTACCGCCGCACCATCGGCGACGTCGTCTACGAGGCGATCGTTTCGGCGCTCGGCGCGCCGAAAGACGACCGCTTCCAGATCATCACCGAGCACCCGGCTGCCGATCTGATCATCGACCCGACCTATCTAGGCATCCAGCGCACGCCGGACTGCGTCGTGATCCAGCTCACGCTCAACGGTGGGCGCACGCTGGAGAAGAAGCAGGCCTTCTACAAGCAGGTCGCCGACGGCCTGAACGAGCGCCTCGGCCTTCGCCGCGAGGACGTGTTCATCAGCCTCGTCGAGGTGCTGAAGGAGAATTGGTCCTTCGGCAACGGCGAGGCGCAATACGCCTAGAGCCACTGGCCCTCATTCCGGGTCTCGCCAGAGGCGAGACCCGGAATCCACCCAAGATGCAACGCTCATCGTCGCGCCCGGTCGTGGATTGCACGCCTCTGGCGCGCTCCTCAGGGGTCGGGTTCAGCTGCGCGGCTCCGGAACGACCGTGGCGCTTTGCCGGCGCTCACGGCCACCACGAACGACTCGATTCAGGACGTCATGTCTGCACCTCCGACCACTTCGACAGGCATGAGCCGCATCCACTACGCCTGGATCGTTGCCGGCATCACCTTCGTGGTGCTGTTGGTCGGGGCCGGTGTGCGCGCGACGCCCGGCATCATGATCGTGCCGTTGGAGCGCGAGTTCGGCTGGTCGACCGCCACGATCAGCGTGGCTATTGCGGTCAACATCTTCCTGTACGGAATGATCGGCCCGTTCGCGGTGGCGATAATCGAGCGCTTCGGGTTGCGGCGCTCGGTCTGCGCGGCGCTCCTCGTGCTCGCGGTGGGGACCGCCTCCACCGTCTGGATGAGCGCGCCCTGGCAGATGCTGCTGCTCTGGGGCATCGTGGTCGGCTCGGGCTCGGGCATGGTCGCCAACGTGCTCGGCGCGACTGTGGCGAACCGCTGGTTCTCGCGCCATCGCGGGCTGGTGCTCGGCCTGCTCACCGCGAGCAGCGCCACGGGGCAACTCGTCTTCCTGCCGATGTTGGCGAGCCTCGCCGTCGGCCAGGGTTGGCGCGCCGTCTCGCTCGCCGTCGCCGCGGCAGCCCTGGCGCTCGCGCCGCTCGCCCTGCTCCTGCTGCGTGATCGCCCGTCCGATCTCGGCCTGCCGCGCTACGGCGAGGAGCAGCTTCAGCCGCGCGCCATCGGCGGCGTGAACCCGGCGAAGCGTGCCCTGCTCGGCCTCGCCACGGGCCTGCGCTCGAAGGATTTCTGGCTTCTGGCCGGTACCTTCTTCGTCTGCGGTGCGTCGACCAACGGCCTCGTCGGCACGCATCTCATCCCGGCCTGCATCGACCACGGCATCCCGGAGGTGACCGCCGCCGGCCTGCTGGCACTGATGGGCCTCTGCGATCTCGTAGGAACCACCGCTTCCGGCTGGCTCACCGACCGCTTCGACAGCCGCAAGCTGCTCGCCTGGTACTATGCCCTGCGTGGTCTCTCGCTGATCTTCCTGCCCTATTCGTTCGACGTCAGCTTCTATGGGCTGTCGCTGTTCGCCGTGTTCTACGGCCTCGACTGGATCGCCACCGTTCCGCCGACGGTCAACCTCGCCGGCCGCGTCTTCGGCGAGGAGAATGCCGCGCTGATGTTCGGCTGGATCGCCGCCGCGCACCAGATCGGCGCAGCCGGGGCAGCGTGGCTCGCGGGTCTCGTCCGCACCAATTCCGGCGACTACTTCGCGGCCTTCGTGTCAGCCGGCCTGTTGTGCCTCGTGGCGGCATTGATGGCGCTGTTCGTGCGGACCGAACGGGCGGATGCCGAACCCGTCGCGGCGGACCCGTATCCGGCGGCCGCATAGAGACGAGCGTGAGCTAGAAAAAGAGCGATCGCCCCTGCATCCGATCGACCCCGTCGTGGCTAGCGCTTCCGATGCCGCCTTCCCGGCAGATGGAGACGACCATGCGACTGAGCATCATCGCCGCGACCCTGGTGGCCGGCACCTGCCTCGGACATACCGCTCGCGCCGACACCGTCGCAGCCCTCGTCGGCGACGCGATGCTGGCGCATGTCGATACGGCCGCGAAGAAAGTCACCAAGACGGTAACGATCACGGGAATCGGTGGCAGCGTGCTGGGCATCGACGTGCGGCCGGCCGACGGCATGCTGTACGCCGTCATCTCCGACGGCAGCATCGTCACGATCGACCCGATGTCGGGCAAGGCAACGGCCAAATCGAAGCTCGACACCATGCTCCCCGCCGGCACCGCGGCGACGGTCGATTTCAACCCCGTCGCCGACCGCCTGCGCGTAATCGGCTCGGACGGCACGAACCTCCGCGCCAATGTCGACGACGGCAAGGTGACGAAGGACGGACAGCTCAAGTTCGCCGAGACCGACACGATGAAGGACAAGACTCCGAAGGTGATGGCCGGCGCCTACACCAACGCCTTCAAAGGCACCAAGGAGACCGCCCTGTTCGACATCGATGCAACCGGCGCGCTGCTGAAGCAGGCTCCGCCGAACGACGGCATCCTGAACACCGTCGGCATGCTCGGCATGTCCGGTGAGGCCGTGGCCTTCGACATCCTGTCCGACGGCCAGGGCGGCAATCAGGCCTGGGCCATGGCCGGCGACACGCTCTACAAGGTGGACCTCGCCACCGGAAAGGGCGAGATGGCGGGCAAGATCGCCGGCGTCACCGGCACGGTGCGCGACATCGCGATCCTGCCCAAGATGTAGTCTCGCTCCACTGACGCGGGGCCGGCCGGATGGCCGGACCCGCCGATCTCCGGGAGGATCATGGAGCCGTTCGATCACGCCTCCGCGCTGGAGGGCTGCGCCCGCGGGGACGCAGCCTCCCTGCGCCGCCTGTACGACCAGGAGGCCGGTTTTCTCCTTGCCGTCGCGCTGAGGATCGTGCGGAGGCGCGAGGTCGCGGCCGACGTGCTGCACGATGCCGTCATGGATATCTGGGAGCGCGCCCACACCTTCGATCGCAGCCGCGGCGCGGGGCGCGCCTGGATCACCAGCATCGTGCGTCACCGGGCGCTCAAACACGTCCGCGCCGCTGGCCGCGAGACGGACCTCGATCCGGAGGCCGGGGCACGGATCGCGGACGAGGCGCCCGACCCATTCGTTGCCCTCGCCGCCTCGCAGGAAGGCGCGCGCCTGCACGGCTGCCTGTCGCAGCTCGACGCCGACAAGCGGCAGGTGATCCTGCTCGCCTATGTCCACGGACTGTCGCAATCTGAGATCGCCGAGCGGCTTGGGACACCGCTTGGGACCGTGAAGGCGTGGGTCCGCCGCAGCCTCATCGCCTTGAAGGATTGCCTGTCATGATCCCGAGCGAGCCCGAAGACCGCGACGTCCTCGCGGGGGAATACGTACTGGGGCTGCTCGACTCCGACGCGACGGCCGAGGTGGAGCGCAACCTCGACTCGGATGCCGACCTCGCCCGTCGGGTCACCTTCTGGGAGGAGAGGTTGCTGCCCGTCTCGGCCGCTCTCGGAACAGCGGAAGTCCACTCGGACCAATGGGCGCGGATCGAGCGGGATCTGGCGACACGTCGGCAGGCTCTCGGCCGCACCTCGACATTGCCGCCAGCACGGCCGCGACCAGCGATTTGGAGCGCCGCATGGCGCAGCCCCGCTGTCTGGCGGGCAACGACGGCCCTCGCCACGGCGGCCGCGATTGTGCTCGCGATCCTTCCGAACCGAGTATCCGCGCCGGCCGAGAGTCCGACGCGCTATTTCGCGATCCTGCATAGCCGTGATGCCGCCGGGCAAGAGAGCGGCCCGGGCTGGCTCATCCAGATCGCCCAGAACGGCACGCTGCGCTCCTTGCCCCTATCCGACGTCACGCCCGGCAGTGGGCGCTCGCTGCAGCTTTGGACCCTGTGGGATCAGGCGCGTGGCCCGGTCTCCCTCGGTGTGCTGCCCCCAGGCGGAGCGATCCGGCTGCCACCGGAGCGCCTCGAATCCATCGGCGACGGCCAGCTCTTCGAAATCACTCTGGAGCCAGAAGCCGGCTCGCCAATCGGGCGGCCGACGGGCCGGATCCTGTTCATCGGCCGAGCCAAGGGCGCAGCGATGCAGTCTCTCTGAGGTTCGAGCTTACACGGTGGCGAACGTGACGAGCGCCGCAACCGACACGGCGCCGACCGTCAGAGCCAGCGCGACGCCCGGCCACCAGCCACGCCACGCGCATGCCATCACCGGCAGCACGAAGACCACCATCAGGACCGTGGTGACGCCCGCGAAATCGGCGCTGAGAACGCGGGTGGTGTGCCCGGACTTTGAAAGCACCGCCACGATCAAGCTCATGAGCCAGATGAAGCCGGCGACCGATCCGAACGCCAAGATGGCCGATCGGACGCTTCCGCGTCCGCGAGGTATCAGGATGTGCATCGTCGGCACCGTCCCATCGTGGGGGCCGACTCGAAGGGCCGGCATTGCGACGCTGATCGCAAACGACGGCTGGGCAGACTGTGATTTATCGCACGCTCGCGGCACGAGGGACGGTCAGGCCGCGCGCCGACGCTCCGGGTAGAGCGATAGCAGCCCTTCCGTGCTCGGCTCCGCCACGCCTCGCTCCGTGATGATGCCCGTCACCAACCTTGCCGGCGTCACGTCGAAAGCCGGGTTGGCCACCGGGCTGCCCGGCGAGACTACCTGCACGGTGGCGAAGTCGCCCTCGTCGGTGCGGCCGGTGAGGTGGGTGACCTCGCGGCCGTCGCGCTCCTCGATCGGGATCTCGGCGACACCGTCGTTCAAGGTCCAGTCGATCGTCGAGAAGGGCAGGGCGGCGTAGAACGGCACGCGGTTATCGTGCGCGGCGAGGGCCTTCAGATAGGTGCCGATCTTGTTGCAGACGTCGCCGGAGGCCGTGGTGCGGTCCGAGCCGACGATGCAGATGTCGACCTCGCCGTGCTGCAAGAGATGGCCGCCGGCATTGTCGGCGATCACGGTGTGCGGCACGCCGTGAGCGTTGAGCTCGAAGGCTGTGAGCGCAGCGCCCTGGTTGCGCGGCCGGGTCTCGTCCACCCAGACATGGATCGGGACACCCGCATCGTGGGCCACGTAGATCGGCGCCAGGGCCGTGCCCCAGTCGACGGTGGCGAGCCAGCCGGCATTGCAATGGGTCAGCACGTTGACCGGTCCGGACTTGCGGGCGGCGATGTCGGAGAGGAGGCGGGCGCCGTGCTCGCCGATGGAACGGCAATTGGCCGCGTCCTCGTCGGCGATGCGGGACGCCTCTGTGAAGGCGACAGCCTCCCTTTCCGCCTCGGGGGTGGCACGTAGCAGGGCTGCAGTGCGGTCGAGGGCCCAACGCAGGTTGATCGCTGTCGGCCGGGTCGCGGCCAGCGTCGCAGCAGCCCGCTCGATGCTCGCAGTCGAGGCATCCTCGCGCATCGCTAGGGCCAGCCCGTAAGCCGCGGTGACGCCGATCAGCGGCGCACCGCGCACCACCATGGTGCGGATCGCCCGCGCGGCGTCGCCCACCGTAGCGAGGCGCTGCAACTCGAAGGCGAAGGGCAGACGGGTCTGGTCGATCACCAGAACGGCGCCGCCATCGGCATCCGGAAAGATCGTGCGGTAGTGCCGGCCGTTGATCTTCATGCCTCGATACACCCTGCGCAATTTACGGTGGAGCGACGTTACCGTGGCCGCCGCGTGCTCTATGATACCGTTCGGCCGTCTGCTTGACTGTGGACGGCCGCGTCTACCCATGCCGCTTCACGTCAAATTGCGGCATTCTGCTGATGACCACGAGCGGTCGTAGGGGAGTTTCGCCATGTCGGATCATCTCGAAGACGTAAAGAAATACGCCAAAGCCCCTGTCAACGAGAAGGCGGTCGAAGGTCTCGCAAAGACCTACCGGCTGGTGCTGTCGAAGGCCGATTCCCGTTATGTCGCAGCCTCCGACAAGGCGGAGCTGGAGACGGTCCGCAAGAACTTCCTTGAGAAGAAGCTTGGTCTGTCCGGTGACGACCTTGATGCCTCGATCAAGGCGGTCGCGGAGAAGATGAAGGGCTCGCGCAGCAAGTCCCGCCTGACCTTCTACTACCTGCTCGCCGAGCATTACGGGAAGCTCGACACGTTCGCCTGAGCGGCGGACGAGCCCAAGCGCTCACGTTGCGCCTCGGCGTGAGCGATCTCGATCATTGGATGACGTCCGGCTTTTTGCGCTCGGGCGTCAGGTAGCGGTCAGCTAAAGCCGCGAAGGTCCTCCTGCCCCGCTTTGCGAGCCAGTCAGGAGTCCCTATGCCCGCGATCCAGAGCGCCGTCCCCCCGACCGGGCGCGATGCACCGCCATTGCCGCCGGCCGAAGGCGCGACCGCCTTTCGGGCCTCCGTCGCGCGCACCACGCCGCCCAAGGACGAATACAAGAAGGCCGGTCCCGATACCCAGGCTCCGGAGGGCTTCAAGATCGTGGGGCCCGAGGGCGAGGTCGCCCCCGGCACGATCCGGTACGAGGCGCAGGACGGCGCCAAGGTGGTCGTCGCGCGTGAGGACAACCCGGATCTCTACGACAAGGCAGTCGCGGCGCGTGGCTACATCCAGGGCGTCAACGAAAGCCTCGATGTGGGCTATCGCCTCGCCGGAGCGACCGAGAGACCGCAGGATTCCGACATCGCCATCGTCGGCTCGCCGACCGAACTCGCCCCCGGTCTGATCCGCTACCAGACGCCCGAGGGCGAGAAGATCCTCGTCGAACGAACCGGCAACGAGGCGCTCTACAACCAGGTCAGCGACCGCTACGACACGCTGACGGAGCCGAATCTCGAGAAACGCCGCAAGGATGCAGGCCTGCCGAGCCTCGGCGAGACCGACACCTCGTCCGCCGAAACCTCGGTGCAGCGCAAGGAGGACGATCCCGCGGCCGGCAAGTTCACGGTCTCGGAACTCGCCGTGAAGACCCTCTACGACGATTACAGCAAGGGCGTCGACGACGGCTCGATCCCGAAGGACGATCCGCGCGCCAAGCTGGTCCGCGCGCTCGAGGCCAAGACGGCCTACGAGGATGGGCGCCAGATCACGCCGTATATCGAGGATACCGGCGGCATCGAGACCCTGTTCGGCGGCACCTATCGGCGGGCCAGCGAAAAGCCTGAGACGCTCACCGGTGCCGACATGCGGGACGTGATCAACGGCCATGCCCTCGACACCGCGACGAACGACCTCTTCGCCAACGAGCAGATCGGTGCCGATTACAGCGCCCACCTCAAGGACGCGGTCGGCCAGGTGCCGGACCACGACAAGCTCGTCGATCGGGCGCGCGACCTCGTCACCAGCCCCGAATACGCCTGCTACATCGAGGGGCTGAAGAGCGACGGCCTCACCCGCGAGGCGCAGACCGACGTGACGCGCACGCTCGCCTCGCTGTCGAGCGTTGACCCGGAGGCCGCCGACAAGGCCGCGCAGGAGCTCCAGGTCAACTCGCTGACGCTCGAATATAACCGGCTCATGGCCGATCCGAGCCAGATCTCGGACGCGGCCAAGACCCAGGCCACCACCGATGTGATGGAGCTCGTGAAGAAGTCGGTCCAGGCCGGCGTCAACATTCCGCGCCGGACGATCGACACCATCGACAAGTACTACAAGTCGATCAAGGACGAGCCCGGCAAGATCAAGCAGCTCCAGGCGACGCTGGAATCCCTCAACGGCGAGAACGTTGAGGGGCGCCAGTTCACGCAGGACCAGCTCGACCGGGCGATGCGCAACGCCCACGTGCCGGTCGCCGAGCAGGGCGGGCTCACGGGCTTTCTCGGTGAGATGAACAAGGCCGGCGTCCTCGGCTCGACGGCCGCGACCGTGCAGATGGTCTCAGGCGTTTACCACCTGACGAAGACCGGCCTCGACGGCAGCTGGGAACAGAACCTCGCGATCGCCAAGGATTTTGTGGGCGGTTTCTTGGGCGGCGGCAAGAACTTCATCAAGCTCGGCGGCGCCATTGCCGATGTCATGGGCAAGCCCGGCACGATCGATGCGCTCGGTCTCGACAAGTCGCTGCCTGAGATCTGGAGCAAGGGCGGCACGGTCGGCCGAGAGCTGCCCGGCGGCGCGAACCGCCCGGCGGCCGGTCCGCCGGTCCTGCCTGAGACCGCTCAAGTCGCCGACGCGTTCTCGCGCGAGATGGGCCAGATCATCAACGGCGTACCGGCCACGAACCTTCCGGAGGGGACGAGAGGCGTCGCCGACGCGGTCACGGGCAATCTCGACGAGGCGGCCCGCGGCGCCGGGATCGCCAGCGATGCCGCGACCCCGTCCGGCATCTCCAAAGGCGCCAGGATCGCCGGATCGGCCGTGAAGGTGCTGGGCAATCTCGCCGACGGTTTCGGCGGCATCGCCGACCTGGTGCTCGGGGGCGTGTCCCTCGACAAGGCGATCAAGGCCGGCGACGGCGACGGCAAGGTCGCTCCTTCGCTGCAGATCGTGAGCGGCGGCCTCACCGCCCTCGCAGCCGGGGCGGAGGGCATCGCGCTGGCAGGCGGATCCGCCGCGATCTCTGCCGGGGTCGGGGCGGCCTTCGGAGCGATCGCGGCGCCGCTATTCCTCGGGGCGGCGGTCATCGGCGGCATCGGCCTGATCGTCGGCGAGGTGCTGGCCCACAAGAAGGTGCAGAAAGCCACCGACGAGGAAGGCCAGTGGTTCAAGGACCTCGCCTATGACGGCCTGATGCAGGGCGATTGGGGCGACAAGCTCGAATACGCCCGATACTCGTTCTATAAGAACGAGGGCCGCGACGCGCCGCAGGACCAGACCTTCTTCCAGTTCCAGGCCAAGGAGTGGGAGCATTTCCGCACCACCCCCCAGGAGGACGGAAGCTCCCTGAACCGGCTCGATGGCGCGCTGCACATCGATTCGGACCCCGCTCACTGGTGAGCGGGGTACTTCTCAGAAGGTGACCGGCCGCACGCGCTTCACCTGCGGGATCGCCTCGATCCGGCGCAGCACGTCGGCCGGCACCGGCGCATCGACCGCGACGAAGGCGATGGCGTTGCCGCCCTCTTCGTCGCGGCCGAGGCTGAATGTGCCGATATTGACGCCGGCCTCGCCGAGCACGCTGCCGAAGGCGCCGATGAAGCCCGGGCGGTCGTGGTTGCGCACGTAGAGCATGTGCGGGGCGAGCGCCGCGTCCATCTCGATGCTGCGGATCTCGACGATGCGCGGCTTGCCATCATGGAAGACGGTACCGGCGGCATCCCGCGGCATGTCTTCGGCATCCACCGTGATGCGGATCAACGACTCGTAGTCGCTGACACCGCCCTCGCGCTTGACCTCGTCGATGACGATGCCGCGGTCCTTCGCGATGACCGGTGCCGAGACCATGTTGATGTCCTGCAGGAACGGCCGCAGCACGCCCGTCACCGCAGCCGAGGTCAGGGCGCGCGTATTCATGTCCGCGACCGCTCCCTCGTAGGTGATGCGGATACCCTTGATCGGCGCCTCAGTGAGCTGGCCGAGGAACGAGCCGAGCTTTTCCGCGAGAGCCACGAAGGGCTTGAGGCGCGGGGCTTCCTCTGCGGAGATCGACGGGAAGTTGACCGCGTTCGAGATCGCGCCGGAGAGCAGGTAGTCGGACATCTGCTCGGCGACCTGCAGGGCGACGTTCTCCTGGGCCTCGGAAGTCGAGGCGCCGAGATGCGGCGTGCAGATCACGTTGGGGTGGCCGAAGAGCGCGTTCTCGGTCGCCGGCTCCGTGACGAACACGTCGAAGGCCGCACCGGCCACATGGCCGGAATCGAGCGCCGCGCGCAGGGCCTGCTCGTCGACGAGGCCGCCGCGGGCGCAGTTGACGATGCGGACGCCGCGCTTGGTCTTGGCGAGGTTTTCTTCCGATAGGATGTTGCGGGTCTTGTCCGTCATCGGCACGTGCAGCGTGATGATGTCGGCGCGGGCCAGGAGCTGGTCGAGCTCGACCTTCTCGACGCCGAGCGCCACGGCGCGCTCCGGCGAGAGGAAGGGATCGTAGGCGATCACCTTCAGCTTCAGGCCGATGGCGCGCTCGGCGACGTTCGCGCCGATATTGCCGCAGCCGATGAGACCGAGCGTCTTGGCCGTCAGCTCGATGCCCATGAAGCGGTTCTTCTCCCACTTGCCGGCCTGGGTGGACACGTCGGCCTGCGGGATCTGTCGAGCGAGCGCGAACATCATGGCGATGGCGTGCTCGGCCGTCGTGATCGAGTTGCCGAAAGGGGTGTTCATCACGATCACGCCCTTGGCGGTGGCCGCCGGCACGTCGACGTTGTCGACGCCGATGCCGGCGCGGCCGATCACCTTGAGGTTCTTGGCCTCGGCGAGCAGCTTGGCCGTCGCCTTGGTGTTCGAGCGGATGGCGAGGCCGTCATAGTTGGCGATGATCGCCGCGAGGCCGTCTTTGTCCTTGCCGAGGTTCGGCTGGAAATCGACCTCGATGCCCCGATCGCGAAAGATCTGGACGGCGGCGTCGGAGAGGGCGTCGGAAATGAGAACGCGTGGAGCGGGCATGGTGGCCTCCGGCTCTTGAGAATGGATGTGGCAGACGCACCCGCGCGAACCCCCTCCCCTCCGCGGGAGAGGGTCTCCCTCGCGTATGCGAGGGTCGGGAGAGGGGTGCGATTTGTCCGGAGAGGGCGTTCCCCTCTCCCACCTCGCATTCGCGAAGCACCCTCTCCCGCAAAGGGGGGAGGGTATTGCGCTATGCGGCAGCCGCCGACAACGCCGCCTTCTCCTGAGCGAAGGCCCAGTCGAGCCACGGCGTCAGCGCATCGAGATCCGAGGCCTCAACGGTGGCTCCGCACCAGATGCGTAGGCCGGGAGGCGCGTCGCGATAGGCGCCGAGATCGTATGCGACGCCCTGCTTGTCGAGCCGGTCGACGATGCCCTTGGCGACCTTTGCGACCACCGCGTCGCCCTTGGCGAGCACGTCGGGATCGGAAATCACCAGGCAGACGCCCGTGTTCGTGTAGGTCGCCGGGTCCTTGGCGAGATGATCGATCCAGGGCGTACGCGCCACCCAGTCGTGCAGCACCTTCGCATTGGCGTCCGCGCGCGCATGGAGTGCGTCGAGGCCGCCGATCGACTGTCCCCATTTCAGCGTGTCGAGGTAATCCTCCACCGCGAGCATCGAAGGCGTGTTGATCGTGTCACCCTGGAAGATGCCCTCGATGAGCTTGCCGCCCTTGGTCATGCGGAAGATCTTCGGCAGCGGCCATGCCGGCACGTTGCTCTCGATGCGCGCGACGGCGCGCGGCGAGAGGATCAGCATGCCGTGCGCAGCCTCGCCGCCCATCACCTTCTGCCAGGAGTAGGTGACCACATCGAGCTTGTCCCACGGCAGCGGCATCGCGAAGACGGCCGAGGTCGCGTCGCAGATGGTGACGCCCTCACGGTCGTCGGCAATCCAGTCGGCATGTGGGATGCGCACGCCGGCCGTGGTGCCGTTCCAGGTGAACACGATGTCGTTGTGCCGCGTGTCGATCGCGTCGAGCGCCGGCAGCACGCCGTGCTCTGTGGTGCGGACGATCGGGTCGATCTTGAGCTGCTTGAGCGCGTCGGTGACCCATTCGGCCCCGAAGGAATCCCAAGCCATCACCTCGACGGGCTTCGGGCCGAGCATCGACCACATCGCCATCTCGACGGCGCCGGTATCGGAGGCGGGGACGATGCCGATGCGGTAGTCGGCCGGCACGCGCAGAACTTGACGCGTCAGCTCGATGGCCTCGCGAAGCTTGGCCTTGCCTGGTACGGATCTGTGAGAGCGCCCGAGGGCAGCGCCGGAGAGGGCGTCGAGGGTCCAGCCGGGGCGCTTGGCAGTGGGTCCAGAAGAGAAATTAGGCACGCGCGGGCGCGTGTTGGGCAGGTCTGTCATGTCAATCCATCCTTACAGATGGGCGCCTCCCGTTGGGGGGAGGTGTCCCGCCGCCGGGGATGATCGACTTCTTGCTGAAAAGCAAGATCGATTTTTCCGACAACCCTGGCGTGTGGCATGAGCATCCCGCCGCCGTTTGCCTGTCGGCCGTGTCTGCGGCGCTGGAGGCTTCGCGCAAATCCCGACCGCAGGCGGGGCGTCCGGCTTTCTCGCCGTCAGGCCGTCAGCAAAGTCGAGACGCAGCGCGCGAGGTCGGCCGACTCGAACGGCTTGGCCAGGACAGGCAGATCGTCCGGGATCGGCATCGCCTCGGCATGTCCGGTCAGGATCAGCACTGGGACGTCCGAGAAACGCTGGCGGACCTCGGCGGCAAACTCGATCCCGCTCATGCCCGGCATGGCCAAGTCGGCAACGACCAGATCGAACTCTGCGCTCTCCATCATCGCGAGCGCCGAGACGCCATCGGACGCCTCGGTCTCGTCGTAGCCGAAACCGTTGAGGAACGAGGCGGTGACGTGCCTGACATCCTCGTCGTCGTCGACAACCAAGATGCGCGCAGGGCCGGTCGCGAGAGCAAGGGCGCCGTCGGCCACGGCGGCTACGTCATCCGCTGCAGCCTCGGCCGATTGCGGCAACGCCAATTCAACCCGTGTGCCGGTGCCGACCTCGCTGGTGATCCGCAAGCGGCCCTTGGCTTGCTGCGCCAGGCCGAACACCATAGCGAGGCCGAGCCCGGTTCCCTGGCCCACGGCCTTCGTGGTGAAGAACGGCTCGCAGACCCGCTCCAGCAGCTCCGGCGGAATACCGGTGCCCTCGTCCGCGACCGTGAGGATGGCGTAGTCGCCGTCTGGGAGGTCGGGGTCGCCCTGAATCGACGCCGCGTGCGTGGTGATGGAGATCG
The DNA here is from genome assembly GCF_014196345.1 of Methylobacterium brachythecii. Taxonomy (GTDB): domain Bacteria; phylum Pseudomonadota; class Alphaproteobacteria; order Rhizobiales; family Beijerinckiaceae; genus Methylobacterium; species Methylobacterium brachythecii. Next base: position 275,962 of record NZ_JACIDN010000003.1, read on the forward strand.
TGCCGCCATCCGGCATCGCGTCACGGGCATTGATGCAGAGGTTCAGGATCGCGAGTTCGAGTTGGTCGGGGTCGACGGAGGCTTGGGGTAGGCTCGGCTCCAGGCTCGTCCTGACGCTGACGAGACCGCCAAGGCTCCGTCCGAACAGGTCGCTCATACCCTCGATCAGCGTGTTCACGTCCACGTTGCGCAGGCGCAAGTCGCCCGACCGGCTGAAGCTGAGTAGCCGCTTGGTCAGGGCCGAGCCGCGCTGGGCCGCGCCGGTGGCGTTGTCGATGAGCCGCTTGACCCGCGGCTGATCGGCGATCTTCGGGCCGGCCAATTCCAGGCTGCCGAGGATTGCGGTGAGCAAGTTGTTGAAATCGTGGGCGATGCCGCCGGCCAGCGTACCGAGCGCCTGCATCTTGTCGGACTGGCGCAGGCGCGCCTCCAGCACCTTCTGCTCGGTGATGTCACGCTCGATCGTCGCCAGATGTTCGATCGCCCCGGAACTGCCGCGGATCGGCACGCGCGTGATGTTCGACCAGCGCTCGATGCCGAGGGGCCCCTCCGAAACGACCACCTCGGACGGCGCCGCGTTCGCAATGGCCGCGGCATCGGCGCGATCGATGGCGTCTGCGCTGGCCTCATCGCGAAAATCCCGCTCCGGATAGCCGATGCAGGCGGCGGGCTCCTGCCCAAGCTGCGATGCCTTGCGGGCGTTCAACCGGACGAGGCGGCCCTCGGCATCCTTGAACGAGATCGCATCGCCGGAATGATTCAGGAGCCCTCGCAGCAGGGCGCGCTCGGTGGCGAGATCTCGCGCGAGGCGATGGCGCTCGTAGGCGTTGCGCACGGTGGCGCGCAGCAGGACCGGATCCCAGGGCTTGGTGACATAGCCGATGATGCCACCCTTGTTCAGGGCGGCGATCACCGCCGACATGTCGGCATAGCCGCTGAGCAGGATCGCCTGCGCGTCGTGAAAGGCGCGGGCGTCGGCCAGGAGCGCATCCCCGGTCATGCCCGGCATGCGCTGGTCCGAGACGATCACCGCGAGATCCGGCTCGGCGCGAAGCAGGTCCAACGCCTCTGCCGGCTTGGAGCAGGTCAGCACCCGATACTCGTCTTCGAAGAGATCTTCGATGGCGACCAGGATGTCCGGCTCGTCGTCGACGGCCAGGATCGTGCCCTTGAGGCTCATGGCTGGTCCGCCTGCCGTGGAATGCCGATCACGAAGCAGGCTCCGCCTCCCTGGGCCACCTCCACACTGAGAGTGCCGCTATGCGCCTGTACCACAGAGTACGCAATCGCCAGGCCGAGTCCGGTCCCGGAGCCCACGGGCTTCGTCGTGAAGAACGGTTCGAAGATCCGTTCGCGCAATTCCTCGGGGATGCCGGGACCGGTATCGCTGATGCGGATCAGGTCCGCGTCCGGCTCGGCGATGGTCGAGATCGAGATCATGCCATCGCCGGAGATCGCGTCGGCGGCATTGCCGAGGATGTTCATCACGACTTGGTTCAGCAACGCTGGCGTGCAATGCATCTGCTGGCGCCCGGAGAAGTCGCGGGTCACCGTGATGCGGTCACCGAGCTTGTGCTGAAGCAACGCCAGGACCGTCTCGATGGCCTCGGGCACGTCGACGAGCGCTCGCTCACCTTCGTCGAGCCGCGAGAACTTCCGCAGGTTGAGCACCAGATCCTGGATCCGAGTCAGTCCGATCCGCATGGAGCCGACACGCTCGCGGGCCTTGCCGAGGGCGCGCCGGCCGGTGTCGCCATCCGGCTCCGGCACATCACCGAGTACGCGTTCCACGGTGCCTTGGTGAGCCAGGATGAAGGCCAGCGGATTGTTGATCTCGTGAGCGATGCCGGCGACGAGTTCGCCGAGAGAGGCCATCTTGGCGGCCTGGACGAGCTTGGCCTGCGCGTCGGTGAGCCGGCGGTTTGCATCGGCGAGGTCGCGGTTGGCCTGTTCGAGCGCGTCGGCGAGCGCCGCACGGGCCTCCGCCGCCTCGGCTTCGGCTCGAGCACGTTCCAGGGCGCGCTCGCGGGCGCCGAATGCGCCCGATACGCGCTGGTTGTCCTCCTCCAGCAACCGGCGGCGGACGAGGCCCCGCACCCGCATGGCCAGGAGTTCGCCATCCGTCTTGACGATGACGTCGTCGGCACCGGCCGAGAAGGCCGCGACGAGCAGTTCCTTGTTCGGCGCGCTGCCGGCGACGCAGACGAGATGGAAGGCCTGACGGCCGCCGGCATCGGACGCAGCGCGGCGGCGCTCCGCGATCTCGCTGCAGAGCGCGTGTCCGTCGTAGGCGTGGCCGTTCAGATCGACGGTGACGCAGTCGAAGGCAGCCCCCGGCGTGTCGAGGGCGGCCAGCGCCGCCTCGCGGCTCGCGGCAGTCTCGACGGCGTGGCCGTCCTGGCTCAGAAGGCCGGCGAAGAAGGTCCGGTAGGTAGCGCTGCCGTCGATCACGAGGATGCGGCCACGCCGGAAGGCCGAGCCGCCGGCCGCTTCCGAATGGACGCTCCCCTTGCGCTCACGCAACAGCGCCCGGATCCGCAGGACCAGCAGATCGCGGTCGGTCGACTTGGCTATGTACGCATCGGCCCCGCTCTCGAGCCCCTGGCGCTCGCCGTCCTGAGCGCCGGTCAGCATGAGCACCGGCAGCGCGCGGGTGCGCAGCGACAGGCGCATCTGCCGGGTGAACTCGTCGCCGTTCATGCCGGGCAGGTGATAGTCGGCGACGACGAGATCCGGCAGACCCTCGTTGAGCCGGTCGAGGGCGGCTTCCGCCGTCACGCAACGCTCGACCGCGAACCCGTGCGATTCCAGCAAGAGGCGCAGTTCGAGTGCCTGGGTCTCCGAATCCTCGACAAGGAGAAGACGCGCAGGCGCCGTCGGTGCAGCCGCCGCGGCGCTCACGATCCGGCCTCGGACAGAGACAGGCGCAGGACCTGGGACGCGATCTCGTCGAGGGGCAGCACGCTGCCGGCGGCGGAGAGGCGCACGGCTGCGGCCGGCATGCCGTAGACGACGGCGGTACTCTCGTGCTCGGCGATGGTCGCGGCGCCCGCCCGATGCATGTCGAGGAGCCCGAGCGCGCCGTCTTCGCCCATTCCGGTCAGCAGAACTCCGAGACCGCGCGGCCCGGCCTGGCGCGCGACCGATCGGAACAGCACCGTTGCGGCCGGTCGCTGACCTCCGACCGGCGCGCTTTCCACGACACGCAGGGTTCGGCCGCCCCCGAGCTCGAGATGCCGGTCGCCCGGCGCGACGTAGACGCGCGACGGTGCGAGGCGCTCTCCATCCTGAGCGATCGCGACCGGCAAGGAGACGACGCCGTCGAGCCAGGCGGCGAAGCCGTCCATGAAGGCGGCCCCCATATGCTGGACCAGCAGTACCGGCAGAGGAAAATCTGCGGGTAGCGCGCCGATGACCTTGGCGAGCGCCGGGGGGCCACCCGTCGAGGCTGCGATCGCCAGCACGGTCGGCTGCGTCTCCAACGACGGCGTCGGCGGTATGTGGGATGCGAGAACGCTCCCCCGCGCCGACCAGCCCGAGCCGATGGGACGCCGCCGGATGACCGGGACGGCGGCCATGATGCGCAGCTGCGTGCAGATCTCGCCAGCCACCGCCTCGTAGCCTGCATTGGTGGTAGCGACCGGCTTCTCGACCACGGAGAGTGCGCCCGCGCGGAGCGCATTCATCGAGATTTTGAGAGAGGCATCCTCGACCGCATCGGCCACCACGACGATAGGCGTGGGGCGTTCGGCCATGATGCGGCGCGTCGTCTCCAGCCCGTCGATGCCAGGCAGGCGGATATCCATCGAAATGACGTCGGGCCGTACCGTCTCGATCGCCGCGAGTGCTTCCTCGCCGGATGCGACGGCAGCGGCGAGCGTCAACCGCGGGTCGCGGGCGACGATGTGCGTCAGCAGCGTGCGCACGACGAGGGAATCCTCGACGAGCATGACCCTGACTGGACCGCCGACTCCCGTACTCAAAGCAGCTGACCGACCGTTTCCAGAAGTTCGCGCTGATCGAACTTCTGCTTCGTGAGATAGGCGTCGGCCCCGAGTTCGAGTCCGCGGGCGACGTCTTCCGAAGCGCCCCGCGAGGTCATCAGGATGACCGGCAGCGTCGCGAAACCGGCTTCCGCGCGCAGCGCCTTGAGCAGTCCGAAGCCGTCGAGGCGCGGCATCTCTACGTCGGCCACGACGAGATCGACGGGCTCGATCTCCGCGCGCAGGCGATCGAGCGCGTCCTGTCCGTCGACACAGACGACCACGCGGTACCCGGCCGCTTCCAAGATGCTCTTCTCCAAAGTGCGCGTGGTGATGGAGTCGTCAACGACCAGAATCGTCGAACGTCGCCGCTCCGGCATCGTTCCGTGGTCGGCAACGTATGCTTTCATACCAGATACGCTTGGCCGCAACCCCGGCTGCTCGGCCCTGTCGATCAAGCCTTCGGGATTGAGGACGAGAACTGGCGTTTCGCTGCCGAGAACGACCGTCCCGACGATCAAACCGGGATCGGCGCCGATGGCCGGAGGCGGCAGGACGAGGAGTGTCCGCACGTCCTGGAGCGCGTCGACTTGCAGCAGGCAGCGCCGGCCGCCGCAGCGGAGCAGGATGACCTGTGCCGACGCCTGATGATCGTCCTGCGACGAGGCGGAGTTCATGAGATCGCCGAGGCTGGCGATCGGCAGCGTGAGCACGCTTGCCTTGCCGCCGTCTTCGACCCGGACGCGGCCGACCGGCCGTCCGGCGATGGTGTCGACGTCGCTGCTGCGATCCAGGCGGATCAAGCGCTCTGCCGACGCGCTCGGCAGGGCGTAGGTGGCGCCGCCACCCTCGACCAGCAAAAGCGGCCGGCGCGCGGCGGAAAGCGGCAGATTGACGACGAGCGACGCGCCGTAGGGATCGCGACCCGACAGCCGAACACCGCCGTGAAGTCGCCGCACGGCTTCTGCCACCACCGCGAGGCCGATCCCGCGGCCCGAGAGCGTGTCGACGCCCGGGGCCGTCGAGAAACCGGGCTCGAACACGAAGGCGAGCAGGCGCTCCGAATCGGCGGCCGCACCGGGTCCGAGCAGGCCGCGTTCGCGAGCACGCGCTTCGATCGCCGGCAGGTCGGGGCCGCGCCCGTCATCGTGCACGCCGATGACTAGCCGGCTGCCGCGCGCCTCGACCTCGAACAGGATCGACAGCGCGTCCGGCTTGCCCGCCGCGCGGCGCTGATGCGGTGCCTCGGCACCATGCCCAATGGCGTTCCGCAGGATATGCAGCACCGGGTCGCGCAGGGCCTGCAGCATGCCGCGATCCACGGGCAGGTCGAGACCACGTACAGTCACCTCGACCTCGCGGCCTTCCTCGCGGGCCATCTCGCGCAGAGACCGCGCGAAGCCGCCGAAGGCCGTCTCGGCCGGAACCAGGGCAAGCCGCTCCGTCTCTTCGCGGACGCGGGCCGAGGCCGCGTCGACCGCCGCGGCGCCCGATCGCTGCCGGCGAGCGAGGTCGGAGGCGTCGCGCATGATGGCGCTCAACGCCGATTCCAGCTCGCCGAGATCGGCGCGGCTGCGTTCGGGACTGGGCCCTGCCCCAGCCGAGCGCATCGCTTCGACGCGCTTGCGCAAGCCCGCGGCATTCGCCGCGAGGGCGGCGAGGCCTTCGCCGATGGCGGCCTGCCCGGACAGGGCATTGGCGAGCCCGTGCGTCGCCGCGGTCAACGCCTCGACGGCCGCCGACGGCACGCGCAACACCGTCTGGCGTCCGGGATCGGGATTGGGCTCGGGTGCGGCCTCGCTCGATGGGATGGGAGGGCGTGCGATCGCTTGACGCGGCACGTCAGGTGCGAGATCCGGCGAGGCCGACGCCAGACAGCGGTCGAGAGTTGCGAGCGCATCCGGCGGCATGGCCGAAGCGCCGTCCTTCATGCCGGCGACGAAGGCCTCGATGCGATCGAGCGCGAGATGGATCGCCGCAAGCGCATCGCGATCGAGGCCGCGCTCACCACCTTTGATCTGCTCGAACAGGGTTTCGAGACGATGCGCCACAGCCTCGACCGGCGGCAGGTCGACGGCGCGCGAGGCGCCCTTCAAGCTATGGGCGCGCCGGAAGATATCGTTCCAGTCGACCGGCCTGTCCTCGGCCGCGGCCGCGAGTCCCGAGCGGATCGCGTCGAGATGCTCGCGATGCTCGGCCTCGAAGGCGGCGAGAAGTTGCTGGCGAATGTCCATTCTTCGAATACGCGCCCGGTCTCAGAGCCGATACCGTTCGGCGAGGGTCATCAGACCCTGCGCGAGTTCGGTGAGGTTGGCCGAGGCCATCTCGACCTCGCGGGTCCCCGCGGCCGTCTGCTGGCTGGCCTGGCGGATGTTCTGGAGCGCGCCCATCACCTGCTCGATGCCGAGCTGCTGCTGGTTGGTCGAGGCCACGATCTGCTGGAAGGTCTGCACGCCCTCGTCCACGCGAGCCGCCATCTCCTCGATGGTGCGCACCGTAGCGTCGGTGCGGGTCTTGCCGGTGGCGGCGCGCTTGACCGCCTCTTCCGTCAGCATCACCGAGGAATTGATGCCGCGCTGGATCTCCGAGAGGATCGAGCGGACCTGCACGGTCGCCGCCTTGGCCTGGTCGGCCAGCAGCTTCATCTCGGCCGCGACGATCGCGAAGCTGCGCCCGCTCTCGCCGGCCGCCGCCGCCTCGATGGCGGCGTTGAGCGACAGGAGATGCGTGCGCTCCGAGATGTCGTTGACCGTGGTGATGATCTCGCCGATCGCCTGGGTCTTCTCGCTCAAGGCGACGATGTTGCCGGCGACCGCCTCGCCCTGCTCGCGGATCAGATCCATGGCCTTGGCCGTATCCGAGGCCGCGCGCAGGCCCGCCCTGGCGGTCTGCGCGGAGGCCTGGGCGGTGGCGATCACGTCGGTGGCGCGCTTGGAGATCTGCGCGCCGGAATGGGTGATCTCGTCGACGGTGGCGGCGGTCTCCTGCACGGCGGCGAACTGCTCCTCGACGCTCGCCGCCTGCTCCTGGGCGGAGGCCCGGATCTCGGCGGCGGCGGCGTTGAGGTCGGCGGTGGCCGAGCGGTTGGTCCGGGCGAGATCGGAAAGGCCACCGACCATCGCGTTCAGCGTCGTGCCGAGGCGGCCGATCTCGTCCTGGCCGGTGACCGCGATGCGCCCCGTCAGGTCTCCAGTTCCGACGCGTTCCACGAAGGCTGCCACCTCGTTGACGGGTCGCACCACGGCACGGCTGATCGCCCAGGTGACGATGACGCTCAACAGGACGCCCGCGGCGAGCGTCAGCAAGATCGAGAAGCGGCTGAACTCGTAGACCTCTGCAACTCCGCGCTGGCCGGCAACGACGCTGCCATCCAGCGCCGAGCGCGTCCGCTCAATCCCTGCGATCGTCGCCTCGTAGAGGCGACTGACCTCCTCGTTGCTCGCCTCGACCTTCTCGAAATCCTTGGCGACGACCGCCTTGAGCTGGGCGTCGCTGCTGTCACGGTAGGCGTTGTAGACCTGCAGCGTCTGCTTGAGCGTCGCGTTGAGCCGGTCCCACGCAGCCATCCGATCCACCGAGATCGCATCCTGCCGGAACTCGGCGCTCTCGCGTACTAGATCCGCGAAAAGGCCATCGGTCGCCGCGGCCATCCGGCTCCAAACGACGTAGCTGTCCTCGTCCGGAACGCTGCGCCCGTGTTCGCGCATGAGCACGGAGATGACGGCGTTGCGGCGCTGGACGCCGAGGTCACGTGCCTTATTCCCGAGATCGTCGAGTTGACGCATGACCATCAGATCGCGCGAGACGATCCGGTCAATCGTGTCGCGCACCGTGCCGATCTGTCCAGTCGCGTAGAGCCCGAGCGCGATGAGCACCGCTGTGACGACGGCGAAGCCGAGGAGGATGCGGTTGGCGATCGAGATCGACACGGGACGTCAGGCTCCGGGCGTCGCGCGCGAGCGCATCAGGGCAGGAAGGGACGCAAGAGGCGCGGAAGGTCGACGATGGCGAAGCCGCCGGCTACGCCATCATTCTCCGATCCGGCGGGTGCATAGCCGGAAACCGCTTCGGCGCCCAATCCGGGATGTGGACCGGCCGCCGGCGAGGCCGTGATCGCATCGGCCTCGATGCTGGCGAGGCGGATGACGCGGTCGACCGCGAGAGCCAGTGCAGGCCCGTCGGTGCGCAGCCGCAATAGATGGCCGGACTGGCCGGCGCCGCCGCCACGGGTACCACCGAGGGCGAGCCCGAGATCGATCACACTAACGATGATCCCGGCGTGAGAGATGATCCCGCGAAGCGCTGCCGGAGCGCCTGGCAGCACCGTGCATGGTCGCTCCGGCAGCACCGTCGCGATCGCGCCGAGCGCGATGCCGTAGCGCTCGGTACTGAGCGCGCAGACCAAGTAATCCCGATGCTCGGCAACCTCTCGCGCGACTCGCCCACGTGCTGCCAGCGCCGCGGAGCGCTCATCGAGCAGGGAGCGATAAAGCTCGGTCTCGTTCATGGCGCCCCCCGCCCGAGCTTGCCGAACGCGAGGCGCACCGTCGCCGTGAGCTCGCCCGCCGTCACGCCGTCTCCTTCGGGAAGGGCCTCATCAGGAGGCAGTCCTTGCGCGAGGCGCAGGGCGTTGTCGAGGGCGCGGATTGCGGGCGCACGGCGCCCCTGCTTCGACAGCAGCAGGCCGAGATGAAGATGGGCCATCGCGAAATCGCGGTCGAGAAACAGCGCGCCGCGGAACGCCCGCTCGGCCTCGGCTTCGCGTCCGAGATCGCGGGCGAGGAGTGCCTCGTAATAGCGAAGAGCGGCTACAGTCGGGTCGGCTTTCAGAGCTTCGACGAGCAGGCGCCAGGCTTCTCCTGTCTCGCCGGCATCGGCCAACGCGCGGATTTGCGGCAGCAGATCCACCGGTGAGGAGACCCGTGGCTTCGGAGTGATCTCCGGAATCGTGATGTGAGCGGCAGCCGCGATCGACGGTGGCGTCGTCTCGGCATCGGCGAGCGTCGGCACGGTCTGCACCTCGGTGAAGATGAAGGCGTCGTTCCAGGCCGGACGCCGTTGTGGATCATCGCCGAGGAGCGGCTCGTCCTTGCGGCGATAAGCGGCGGTACCAGGCAGCGCCATCGGCGTCAGCCACGCGTCGAAGGTCGGATTGGGCTCGGCATGGCCGATGAGCAGCCAGCCGCCCTGGCGCAGACGGTCCGCGAAGCCGCGCATCATGCCGATCACATGATCGGCGCTGAAATAAATCAGGACGTTGCGGCAGAGGATGAGGTCGAAGCCGGCGAAGGTCGCGGGTAGGCTGCCGTCGATGAGTCCCATCAGATTGCCGCGCTCGAACCGGACCATCTCGCGGAACTTGGCCCGCAGACGATAGCCGCCCTCGCGGGTCGCGCCGGATTTCGCGGCGATCGGCTGAAACCAACGGGTCCGGTCCTCGGCCGGCATGGTGCGCAAGGCCCAGCGCCCGAATTCACCAGCTCGGGCCGTGGCGAGGGCGGCCGCGCTGATATCGGTGCCAACGATGGCGATGTCCCAGTCGGCGAGATCGGCCCCGAGCAACTCGTGCAGCAGGATCGCAACGGAATAGGGCTCGGCGCCCGTCGAGCAGCCGGCACTCCAGATCCGCAGCGTGCGCCCGTCCCCGCGAGCCTCGATCAGGGCGGGCAAGATCCGCTCCCTGAGCGCCACGAACTGCTCCGCATAGCGGAAGAAGAAGGTCTCGCCGATGGTGATCTCGGCCTCGAGCGCGGTCCATTCCTCGCGTCCGCCGGCGCCGTCGAGGTGATCGAGATAGGCAGAGCAATCGGCGAGGTTCAGCGCTCTGAAGCGCTTCACGAGCCGATCAAAGAGCAGAGCATCCTTGTCGGCGTAGTAGTGGTGGCCGGTCCTGGCGATGACCCGCGCCTTCAGAGCCGGGAAAGCCGCGTCGCCCGCAAATCCGAAACCGCGCCTGCGGCGGCTGTCGAAAGGCATCCGCGGCGGCCTCAACCCATCGCGGCCGCGTCGAACGATCCGAGCCGCTCGGCGGCACGTCGGGCGAGGGCGGCGACCCGGTCCCTTTCCTCGGCTGTCAGGATGCGCTCCATCGACAGCACGTGCACGAGACGCCCGCCGAGCGCGATCTCGGCCTCGACGCAGCCGTTCAGCGTCTGCGTGTCGGCCACGGCGCTCGATTGGGCCTCCACGACATCCGTTACGCGGTCGACGAGAAGGGCGAGACTGCCGTCGGCGGCGAGCAGCACGTGCCGGTATGGATTGGGGGGTGCCGGGTAATCGCGCCGTCCGAGGAGCTGAGCCAGATCCAGCACCGGCAGCGGGGCGCCGCCGAGATTGAGGAAGCCCGCAAGCGGACCACCTGTCGCAGGGGGGGCGTGCAGGTGCGGCAGTGGCAGGATCTCGCGAACGGTTTCCCGGCGCAGGGCGCAGGGCGTGCCCGCAACGTCGAGGACGAGATGCGTCGTAGTCGAGGACGGCGCCACCGAGGCTCCTTGTGGCCGAAGCGTCCGATCGAGATAGGCCCGATGAAGCAGCGCTGCAATCTCGGCTTTCGAGAAGGCGCGCCGCGTCTGATCGAAGCCGTCCGACGCCGCGTATCCGCGATGCGGATGATCCCGTTGACGGGTCACAGGGCTTGGACTACACGGTCCGCTGGTTTCGAGGACGGTTCGAGCTTTTTAGACATGCGTGCGAATCTTATCGTAGCGGAAGCGCCACGGACGGGGCGGGCTTAAAGGAGCCCGCGGACCCGGTCGGTGGCGCATGCAGGGTCCCTCGGGGCCCTTTTTTGTTGCCGAATTCCAGGGTCGTCGCACGAACAGGGATGATGGAGGACACGATGAGCGGCGAGGTCATGACCGGGGCCCAGATGGTCATCAGGGCGTTTCAGGATCAGGGTGTCGACACCCTTTTCGGCTATCCCGGCGGCGCCGTACTCCCGATCTACGACGCGCTTTTCGGCGAGGAGAAGATCAAGCACGTTCTCGTCCGCCACGAGCAGGGCGCGGTCCATGCCGCCGAAGGCTATGCCCGATCCTCGGGCAAGGTCGGCGTCGTCCTCGTCACCTCCGGCCCCGGCGCGACCAACATCGTCACCGGCTTGACCGACGCGATGATGGATTCGATCCCGCTCGTCGCGATCACGGGACAGGTTCCGAGCCACCTGATCGGCTCGGACGCCTTCCAGGAATGCGACACGGTCGGCATCACGCGCCACTGCACCAAGCACAACTACCTGGTCCGCTCGATCGAAGACCTGCCGCGCATCCTGCACGAGGCGTTCTACATCGCCTCGCATGGACGCCCCGGCCCGGTCGTCGTCGACCTGCCCAAGGACATTCAGTTCGCGAGCGGGCTCTACCAGCGTCCGGCCGACAATGCCCACAAGACTTATCACCCGGCGGTCAAGGGTGATCAGGACCGTATCCGCGCGGCCGTCGAACTGATGGCGACGGCGCGCCGGCCGATCTTCTATACGGGCGGCGGCGTCATCAATTCGGGTCCCCAGGCCTCTGCGCTGCTGCGTCAACTCGTCGAGGCGACCGGCTTCCCGGTGACCTCGACCCTGATGGGCCTCGGTGCCTTCCCGGCCGCCGACGACAAGTTCCTCGGCATGCTCGGCATGCACGGGACTTACGAGGCCAACCTCGCGATGCACGATTGCGACGTGATGATCTGCGTCGGCGCGCGCTTCGACGATCGCATCACGGGCCGCCTCGACGCCTTTGCGCCGTATTCGAAGAAGATCCACATCGACGTCGACGCCTCCTCGATCAACAAGGTCGTGAAGGTCGATGTCGGTATCGTCGGCGATTGCGCCTCGGTGCTCGAGGACGTGCTCGCCCTTTGGCGTGCGCAGTCGACGAAGCCGTCGGCGAAGGATCTGGAGCCGTGGTTCGCCAAGATCGCCACCTGGCGAGCGCGCGACTGCCTCGCCTATTGGCCGTCGGGCACGATCATCAAGCCGCAATACGCAGTCCAGAGGCTCTACGAGGCCTGCAAGGACCGCAAGACCTTCGTCACGACGGAGGTTGGCCAGCATCAGATGTGGGCGGCCCAGTACTTCAAGTTCGAGGAGCCGAACCGCTGGATGACCTCCGGCGGCCTGGGCACCATGGGCTACGGCCTGCCCGCAGCGATCGGCGCGCAGCTCGCCAACCCGGACGGGCTCGTCATCGACATCGCCGGCGAGGCCTCGATCCTGATGAACATGCAGGAGATGTCGACGGCGGTTCAGTACCGGCTGCCGGTGAAGATCTTCATCCTGAACAACGAGTATATGGGCATGGTCCGACAGTGGCAGGAGTTGCTGCACGGCTCACGCTACTCGCAGAGCTACTCGGAGAGTCTGCCGGACTTCGTGAAGCTCGCCGAGGCCTACGGCGCCAAGGGAATCCGTTGCGAGAAGCCGGGTGAGCTCGACGCCGCGATCCAGGAGATGCTCGACTACGACGGTCCGGTGATCTTCGACTGCGTCGTCGACAAGACCGAGAACTGCTTCCCGATGATCCCCTCGGGCAAGGCGCATAACGAGATGCTGCTCTCCGACTATCTCGGCGAGACCGGCGTCGAGCTCGGCGACGTGATCTCCGAAGAAGGCAAGATGCTGGTCTGACCATGCGGACCGGCGATCTCGTCATGACGTGCAGGGAGATCGTGCCCGGGTCGGAAGGCTCGGGTGCGAGGAGAGGGGCAGCATGCGCTTTCTGAGCAAGCTCGGCCTTGCCCGGGTCGCGCCGCCACGTCGCTATGCCGAGGATCTGTCGAGCACGGCTCCGATGGACCGGTTCCTGGCTACGGCGCAGCATTTGCCCGCGAGCGCTCGCGTGGTCGAATTCGGCACTCGGCAGTCGAAGTCCGGGCACTCGACGCACATGCACCACGCGCTTCCGAACATCCCGCGCGCGAACTACCTGATGACCGATGTCCAGGACGGCGAGGATGTCGACGTCACCGCCGATCTGCACGCGCTGCCGCGCGATTGGGCCGGTCGGTTCGATGCCGTCATCGCGCTGGCCGTCTTCGAGCATCTGGAGCGCCCGTGGATCGCGGCGGCCGAGGTCTCGCGTATCCTGGCGCCGGGCGGCGTCGGCTACATTCAGACCCACCAGACGTTCCCACTTCACGGATACCCGTCCGACTTCTTCCGCTTTAGTCGCGAAGCGCTCTCGCTGATCTTCGCGGATGCCAAGCTGCGCGTGGTGGAGGCAGCCTATCTGCACCGCGCCGACATTGTACCGCCGACCGCCATCGTTCCGACGACGGATGTCCTCGCATGGAACGACCTGTTCCCCTCCTACCTGAGCGTCCACGTCTTCGTGGAGAAGGCCCCGGCGACGCCAGGAGACACCTAGGCCGGACCATCGACCGCCAGTGGCCGCAACTGGCTTCACGGCGCACGACGCCAGAGACGACGACCAACCCGAAGGCTTGCCCGCCATGAACGCCATGAACACCCACTACCCCGAGCCGGTGAAGTTCGAGCCGGTCAACCGGCACACGCTGGCCGTCATCGCAGACAACGAGCCGGGCGTTCTGGCGCGCATCTCCGGGATGTTCTCCGGCCGTGGCTACAACATCGAGAGCCTGACGGTGTCGGAGACCGAGGAGGCGCGTCACATCTCGCGCTTCACCATCGTGACCACAGGCACGAATGCGGTGATCGAGCAGATCAAGGCGCAGTTGAACCGCCTCGTCCCGGTTCACCGGGTCGTCGACTTGACGCTCCAGGGCAAGGCGCTTGAGCGCGAACTCTGCCTCGTCAAGGTCGTCGGCAAGGGCGAACACCGCAGTGAGGCCCTGCGCCTTGCCGCCGCCTTCGGTGCCGAGACACTCGACGCGACACTGAACTCCTTCGTGTTCGAACTCACCGGTGCCACCGAGGAGATCGATCGGTTCATTCGCCTGATGACGGTGATCGGCCTCGTCGAGATCTCGCGTACCGGGATCGCCGCGATGGAGCGGGGCGCCGAAGCCCTCTAACGATCGCCGGTCCGGCGCACGTGCGGCGCGACCTCGCGGGCGAAGCGCCGCATCTCGCGCTCGAACGGCTGGAACTGCAGCATGAACAGCTCGACGCCCGCATCGTGGAAGGCGCGGACGCGATCGGCGACCGTGTCGTAGCTGCCCACAAGGCCGGCCGCCGTGCCACCGTTGGTGCCGACGTGACGGGAAGCGGCGGCATCGGTCTTGGCGAACATCACGCTCGCGGTGTCCGTGCGGGCGCGGGTCTCGGCGCGCAACGCGTCGTCGCGACGGCTGAGTTCGAGAAGGCGGGCGTGCTCGTCCTCCGCTTCCGCGTCGGTCTCGCGAGCGATGACGAAGGCCGAGAGGCCGTAGCGCAGCCGGCCGTTTGCAGCCGGGCGACGCGCGACGTCGGCGATGAGCGCGGCAACGTCGTCATGAGGCTGACCGTTGATGAACCAGACGTCGCCGTGATCGGCGACGAGGGCGCGCGCCGGCTCGGACTCGCCGCCGACATAGATCGCGGGGCGCGGCCTGAACGTGCCGGCCGGCTTGAGTTGATAATCCTCGACCCGGAAATGCCGGCCTTCGAAGTCGACGCGCTCGCCGCGCATCAGCCGATCGACCAGACCGATCCATTCGCGGCCATAAGCGTAGCGCTCGTCATGGTCCGGAAAGGGCAGTCCCGCGCGCTCGAATTCCGCGCGGTTCCAGGCGTTGACGAGGTTGATGCCGAAGCGGCCCTCGCTGACATGCTCGATCTGCAGGGCCATCTTGGCCAACACCACCGGGTGGTAGAGCCCCGGCTTGACCGCCGTGATGATCTCGATGCGGCGGGTCAACGCTGCGAGCGCGGCCGACGCCGTCCAGGCCTCCAGTTGGTCGCGGCCCTCGTCATAGGGGTTCACGGTGTGCTGGGCGACGAGCACGGCGTCGAAGCCGAGCGCCTCGGCTTCCAGGACGAGGTCGCGGTTACGCCACCAGGTCGCGTCGTCGGGCTCGCCGGGATCATGATGGGCGGCGCGCGAGCCGTGGACGGCGGCCCAGATGCCGAAACGGAGGGGATGGACCACGGCGTCAGCCCCGTCCTGCCGCCGGCTGCCAAATCCGCACGTCGGTCGCATCGAGCCGGCGCGGGATCAGGCCGGCCTCGTGGAAGGTGTCGGCGATACTCTGCTGCTCGACGAGCGCGGCGCGGTCCACCGGCTTCACGGCGTAGCTGCGCCGCTGGTTGACGGTGGCGACGACCTCCGGCGGGAGGTCGCCCCAGATCGGGGCCAGCAGCGCCACGGCCTCCTTAGGATTTGCCTTCACCCACAGCCCAGCCTCGACCAGCGCGGCGTAAACGATCTCGACGATCTCGGGATGCGCCGCGGCGAAGCTGTCGTTGACCGTGTAGTAGCGGTTGTAGCTCGACAGGCCGCCGGCATCGGCGAGTACGCGTATCGGACGCTTGGCCTGCACGATGGCAAGGAACGGATCCCAGATCGCCCAGGCGTCGAGGCTGCCCTGCCCGAAGGCGGCGACGCCGTCCGGTGCCTCCAGATAGGCCGGCCTGATGTCCGAGAAGCTCAAGCCCGCTCGCTTCAGTGCGGCAGCGAGGATGAAATGGCAGCCCGAGCCCTTCGAGACGCCGACCGTGCGGCCCTTGAGGTCGGCGATCGAGCGGATCGGAGACTCTTCGGGCACGATGATTGCCTCAGCAGCGGGCGAGCCGGCCTCCAACGCGTAGAACGTCAGCGGCGCCTTGGCCGATTGCGTGAAGATCGGCACGGCGTCGGCGACGTCTGCATGCAGGTCGACGGCGCCAGTGTTCATCGGCTCCAGGACCTTGGTGAAGAGGTGCCAACTCACGCCGAACCCCTTGGCGGCGAGGCGTTTCTCCAGTGTGCCGTTGGTCTTGAGCACGGTGAGCAGAGTGGAGGATCGCTGATAGCTCAGGCGCACCGTCGCGTCGGCACGGGCCGGGGTCCTGCCCGCGAGCGCCAGCGAGGCACCGAGCGCGGCGCTGAAATGACGGCGTGTCAAGGACATGGCGCGGATCTCGGACCCTCGTGGAGTGATCAATGGAGCGCGCTGCCGGCGATGGTGATGCGGTGCATCAGCCGACGCTCGCCGTGATAGTCGTTGAGGGCAAGGTGCCAGGTCGCGCGATTGTCCCAGAAGGCAATCGACCCGGGCTGCCAGCGGAAGCGGAAGGCGAATTCCGGCTTGCGGGCGTGCTCGTACAGGTATCCGAGCAGCGCG
Source organism: Methylobacterium brachythecii (assembly GCF_014196345.1). Classification (GTDB taxonomy): domain Bacteria; phylum Pseudomonadota; class Alphaproteobacteria; order Rhizobiales; family Beijerinckiaceae; genus Methylobacterium; species Methylobacterium brachythecii. The sequence goes on from NZ_JACIDN010000003.1 coordinate 292,155, forward strand.
GCCGATTCCGCCTCTGTCCAGCCCTCGATCCGCAGCGTGAAATTCGGGTTCACGTAAAGAGCCTTACGGCCGGAATCGGGATGTGTGATCACGACGGGATGCACCGCATCCTGTGTCGCCGCTTCCGGGTTGATGATGCGGCCCTTCAGGTCGTTGCTCGCGAGCGATCGGCTCTCGGAGCCGAACACGTGCCGGCTCGAGTGCAGGGACTTCAGCGGTGCCAGCGTCGCCTTGAGGCCGTCTGAGAGCGCGTCGTAGGCGGCGTACATGCTGGCGAACAGCGTATCGCCCCCGAGGCTCGGCACCTCTCGGGCGAGCAGAATGGAGCCCTTGGCCGGGTGCTGGTCGTAGCTGTGGTCGGTATGCCAGTTGCTGCCGATATTTGCCGCTTGATGCGCCTCCTTGCGCACCTCCGCGATCTGCGGATGGCCCTCGACCGGCCTGAAGAAGCGGTTGACATCGATCCGCCCGAAACGCTCGGCGAAGGCGATTTGCTCTTCCGGAGTCAGATGCTGATCGCGGAAGAAAACCACGCCATGCTCGGCCAGCGCCTCAGCGATGGCATCCCGGGTCGCATCGTCGAGCGGCCGCGCGAGGTCGATGCCGCCGATCTCGGCTCCAACGAAGCTACCGAGCCGCGTGATCGACAGAGAAGAGCCAGCCCGTCCCGCAACGGACGAAGGCTCCGTTCGGGGCGAGACGATCTGAAGGCGGCTCATCGTCGGGTCCTTGTCGGTGTCGGGGAACGTCCGCGGAGCGGCTCTGCCAAGTCCGAAACTGCAGCCGCGGCCCCTCGAATGGCGCCAGTGAGCTTATGGGCGCAGCCTCGACCAGCAAAGGGAACGATTTTTCGATTATAGATCCAATTTCAGAAACATCATTCGAGTAAATAAACCAAAACAGTATCAATTTCTAAACCGCTACAAAGAACAAACAAGTGATGCGATTGATCTTGAGCTTGCGAGGAGAATTACCGATGCGTTTCGCTGCAGATCCGTCGTCGTGCGGCGCTGCGGGACGAGTGTCGAACGGGATGATCGAGCGATGTCGCAGACGGATGCAGGGTGGGGTGCAGGCCCGAGCCGGCGCTACGAAGGGCTTGCCGATCGGTTCCGGCCGGTCTTCTCGGAGATCCGCGCCACCGCGGTCGCGCGCGATGCCGAGCGCGTGCTTCCTCGCGCCGAGATCGGCTGGCTCAAGGAAGCGGGCTTCACCGCGCTGCGTATCGATCCGGCAGACGGCGGGCATGGCGCGAGCCTGCCCGAACTGTTCAACCTGCTGATCGAGCTGTCGCAGGCCGATTCCAACGTCACCAATGCGTTGCGCGCGCATTTCGGATTCACGGAGGACGTGCTGTCGTCTCCTTCGCCGGATTGGCGCGCGCGCTGGATCGCCCGGGTCGGCGCGGGCGAGACCGTCGGCAGCGGCGTCTCCGAGACCGGCCCTGCCAAGGTCGGGCAATTCGATACCGTGGTCCGCCGCCGAGCCGGCGAGTGGGTAGTCGACGGCAAAAAGTTCTACACGACCGGCTCGCTTTTCGCAGACTGGATCCACCTCTCGGCGCAGGACGAGGATGGCACGCCGGTCATCGCCGCCGTCCCGACCCGCGCGCCCGGCGTCGAGATCGTCGACGACTGGGACGGGTTCGGGCAGGCGCTCACCGCGAGTGGCACGGCGCGGTTCACGAGCGTCGTGCTGGGTCCTGAACTGATCAAGCCGGAGACGGTACGGTTTCCCTATGCCATGGCCTTCTTCCAGCTAGTGCATCTCGCGACGCTGGCAGGGATCGGCCGTGCCGCCGCCGAGGACGCGGCACGGCTCGTCGCAGCCCGCACTCGCGTCTACAGCCACGGCAACGGTATCCGCACGGCGGACGATCCGCAGATCCAGGCGGTCGTCGGCCGCGTTCGCGGCAACGCCTACGCGTCGGGCGCGATCGTGCTGAAGGCCGCCGAGGCCGTGCAGCGCGCAGCCGATGCGCTTCAGGAGGTCGGGCGGGATGCCGCCGAGTCCGCAGCCGCGATCGCCGACGTCGAAGTCAACCAAGCGGTCACCGTGGTGACGAACCTGGTGCTGGACGCCACCACCATCCTGTTCGACGCCCTCGGCGCCTCGGCGGTGAAGGAGGAGCACGGCCTCGACCGGTACTGGCGCAACGCCCGCACCCTGGCCTCGCACAATCCGCGGATCTATCGCGAGCGCAGCGTCGGCGAATTTGCGGTCAACGGCACGCGCCCGCCGCGAGAGTACCGGGTCGGCACCGGGGCTCCGAGGTGATCGACTGAAACTTCTCTAACGGCGTCCGTGCGGCATCGCTTGAACTGACCGTCGTTTCCCACTAATACGAACCGTAACGTACGGTTCGCATTAGCAACACGATGATCCAGGCGGCGGAGCACGGCAGCGAGACCCCCTCGGCGCGACAGCAGGTCGTGCTCGACGCCGTGCTCGATCTCATCGTTGAGGGCGGCGATCAGCTGACCATGGATGCCGTCGCGCGCCGCGCCAGCTGCTCGAAGGAGACGCTGTACAAGTGGTATCGCGACCGTGACGGACTGTTGCGGGCGACCGTCCAGTGGCAAGCCTCGCGCGTCCGGGCCGGACGCTATGACGGCCAGCCGCTCGACGTCGCGACCTTGCGCGACAGCCTGAAGGGCTTCGCCGCGAACTGGCTGCAGGTCATCGTCGGCCCGACCTCGATCGCACTGAACCGCATCGCCATCGGCCATGCCGCCTCCGGCCGGAGCAATCTCGGCGGAATCGTGCTGGCCAATGGCCGCTTCACGATCGGCGAGCGTCTGAAGCCGTTGCTCGAAGCGGGACGCGCGGCTGGGCTGCTCGGTTTCGACGACAGCGAGACGGCGTTCCGCACCTTCTTCGGCCTCGTCGGCCGAGACATCCAGATCCGCCTCCTTCTCGGTGATGCGCTGGCACTCAGCGCCGCCGAGATCGACCACGACGCCGAAACGGCCGTCGACCAGTTCCTGGCCCTCTACGGCCAGGCTCGAAGCCACCCGAACAGCTAGAAGAGGACCAGAGACATGCGGGTTTATTACGATCGCGACGCCGACCTGAACCTGATCAAGGGCAAGAAGGTCGTCATCGTCGGCTACGGCAGTCAGGGCCATGCCCACGCGCTCAACCTGCGCGATTCCGGCGTGAAGGACATCGTCATCGCGCTCCGCGAAGGCTCCGCCACCGCCAAGAAGGCCGAGCACGAGGGCTTCAAGGTGATGAACGTCGCCGACGCCGCCAAGTGGGGCGACGTGGTCATGATGCTCACCCCCGACGAGCTGCAGGGCGACATTTACAAGGAGTCGCTCGAGGCCAACATGAAGGACGGCGCCGCCCTCTTGTTCGCCCACGGCCTCAACGTCCACTTCAACCTCATCGAGCCCCGCAAGGACCTCGACGTGCTCATGGTCGCCCCTAAGGGCCCCGGCCACACCGTGCGCGGCGAGTACCTCAAGGGCGGCGGCGTGCCGACGCTGATCGCGATCGCCCAGGACGCCTCGGGCAACGCCCATGACCTCGGCCTGTCCTACGCCTCGGCCAATGGCGGCGGCCGCGCCGGCATCATCGAGACGACCTTCAAGGAAGAGTGCGAGACCGATCTGTTCGGCGAGCAGGCCGTGCTGTGCGGCGGCCTCGTCGAGCTGATCAAGGCTGGCTTCGAGACGCTCGTCGAGGCGGGCTACGCCCCCGAGATGGCCTATTTCGAGTGCCTGCACGAGGTGAAGCTGATCGTCGACCTCATCTACGAGGGCGGCATCGCCAACATGAACTACTCGATCTCCAACACCGCCGAATACGGCGAGTACGTCACCGGCCCGCGCATCGTCACCAGCGAGACCAAGGCCGAGATGAAGCGCGTCCTCGACGACATCCAGTCGGGCATCTTCACCCGCAACTGGATGCTGGAGAACAAGGTCGGCCAGACCTCGTTCAAGGCGACCCGCGCCAAGCTCGCCCGTCACCCGATCGAGGAAGTCGGCGCCAAGCTCCGCGGCATGATGCCGTGGATCTCGGAGAAGGCTCTGGTGGACAAGAGCCGCAACTAACATTGCAAGGGAAGGCCGGGCGCAGCTCGGCCTTCCTACTACTCTCGAACGCGATCTCTAACGGCAGCCGTCACAGACACCGTTCTCGATCCGCTGGTCGCGCTGCTCGATCTTCTGAAGCTCGCGCCGTTCTTGCGGAGTTGCCGGCCCTTCCTCGACGCCCGGCGGCTTCGTCACGCCGAGGGCGTTCGTGTTCGGCGCGGTGATCGTCGAAGCAGGCCCACCACCGCTGCCGGTCCGATCGGGACCAGCCTCCGCGAAGGCTTCGGCCGGAACGAGAAGCGCAAAGGCAACCAACAACGAAGACGGATGGCAAAGCACGGACATCGTGTGAGTCCTCAAGGCTGCTCGACCGCCCTCGATCGACGATCCGGCGGCATTTTCGCGCTACCTACGAAACCGAAGCAAGGCCCTTCCGAACATCCACGTCCTCTGCCACGGTGCATTCCAAAAATCGGCACCGGGAGGATCGACGTTTGAGCACACTCTACAGCCTGGAGCACCGCGCGCTTCAGGACGAGTTCGGTACGCGCAAGCTCGCCGACTTTCTCGACAAGCACCATGTCCAACACGCCATCGGCGAACAGGAGCGCGGCTTCATCGAGAGCCGCGACATGTTCTTCCTCTCGACCGTCGATCCCGACGGAAACCCGACCGTCTCCTATAAGGGCGGCCCGACTGGCTTCGTGCGTGTGACAGGCCCGAACGCGTTCGCCTTCCCCGGCTACGACGGCAACGGGATGTTTCTGTCGATGGGCAACATCGCCGGCCAGGGGAAGGTCGGCATACTGTTTATCGATTTCGAGACGCCGCATCGCCTGCGCGTTCAGGGGACGGCCCGCGTCCTGCGTGACGACCCTCTGCTCGCCGAATTCGAGGAGGCGCAGTACATCGTGCGCGTCGACGTCGCCCAAGTCTGGGTGAACTGCCCGCGTTACATCCACCCCCACAAGAAGCTCGATCAGAGCCGCTACGTGCCGAAGGCCGAATGCGAGACCCCGCTCGCCCAGTGGAAGCGGCTCGACATGGTGCAGGAGGTCATCGCCGACGAGGACCGTGCGCGCGCCGAGAGAGAGGGCGTGCTTGACCTCGATCGATACGTTGAGAAGCTCGCACGCGGCGAGGCGTGAGCCTCACACTTCGAGCTGACGCGCGAGATCGGCGAGATCGGCGGCCGCGAAGGTGGCGGGTACGGACGGGGCCGTCTCGCCGCCGCCCGGCCCATATTCGCGCGGCCGGGCGATATGCGCGGTCGCAAGGCCATGGCTCGCGGCCGCCGCGAGATCGTTTGAATGGGCGGCGACCATCAGCGTCTCCTGCGGCGTGAAGCCGAGGGCCCTGACCGCATCGAGATAGAGCGCCGGCTTCGGCTTGTAATCGCGCGAGAACTCGGCGCCGAGGATGGCATCGAAGCGCAGGCGGTTGCGCCGTGCGAGGTCGATCATCAGGCGCACATGGCCGTTGGAGAGCGGGGCGAGCAGATGGTGCTTGCGCAGGCTGCGGACCGCCTCGCGGACTTCCGGCCACGCGTCGAGCTTATGCCAGCCCTGGACCAGCTTCGCCTTCGTCTCGTCCGAGACATCCTCGATGCCGAACTTGGTCAGAACGCCGTCGAGGCTCTCTCGCTGCAGCGTATCGAGATCGACCCAGGGCGTTTCGCCGGAACGGACTCTCTCCATCGACGGCTGATACTGATCGCGCCAGGCATCGGAGAAGGCGCCCCAATCGACGCCGGGCTTCCGCTTTTGCAGGCGCCGTTCGGCCTCGCGCGCGACGCCCGAGCGCCAGTCGACCAGCGTGCCGAAGACATTGAAGATGAGTGCGCGGATCGCCATCACACGGCCTTCAGCGCGGGCCCCCGTCGTACGAAGCCGACGATGTCCTTCACCGCATCGAGCGTCGGCGCGGCGATAGCCTCGGCCCGCTCCGAACCGTCGGCGAGGACAGCGTCGATATGGCTCGGATCTGCCATGAGCCGCTGCATCTCGGCGCCGATCGGCGCGAGCGTCGCCACCGCCAGGTCGACGAGCGCAGGCTTGAAGGTCGAGAACTGAGCGCCACCGAAATCGCGGAGCACCTCCTCGCGGCTGATCCCGCGAAGAGCTGCAAAAATGCCGACGAGGTTGTCCGCCTCCGGCCTGCTCTTCAGGCCTTCGACCTCGGAGGGCAGGGCATCGGGATCGGTCTTTGCGCGGCGCACCTTCTGCGCGATGGTGTCGACATCGTCCTTGAGGTTGATGCGCGAATTGTCCGAGGCATCCGACTTCGACATTTTCTTGGTGCCGTCGCGCAAGCTCATCACCCGCGCGGCCGGCCCGCCGATCAGCGGCTCGGTGATCGGAAAGAACCCCTCGCCGTGCCCGTGCGCGAGGATCGAGCCTGCGAAGTCGTTGTTGAACTTCTGGGCGATGTCGCGGGTCAGTTCGAGATGCTGCTTCTGGTCCTCGCCGACCGGTACGTGGGTCGCACGATAGGCCAGGATGTCGGCCGCCATCAGCACGGGATAATCGTAGAGCCCGATGGAGGCGTTCTCGCGATCCTTGCCGGCCTTGTCCTTGAACTGCGTCATACGGTTCAGCCAGCCGAGGCGGGCCACGCAGTTGAAGATCCAGGTCAGCTCCGCGTGCTGCGGGACCTGGCTCTGGTTGAAGACGATGGAGCGCTTCGGATCGATGCCGGCGGCGAGGAACGCGGCGGTGACCTCGCGGATCTGGCCCTTGAGCGCCTCGGGGTCCTGCCAAAGCGTGATTGCGTGCAGATCGACGACGCAATAGAGGCACTGCGCGTCCCGCTCCTGCATCTCGACGAAGCGCTTCACCGCGCCGAGATAGTTGCCGAGATGCAGGTTTCCCGTCGGCTGGACGCCGGAAAACACCAGTTCCGCGAACGCCGTCATCGGCGCGATCCTTCAAGCCATGGCCGGAGCGGCCCACCGCCCGAACGAAGGGCCGGGTTCTGGCACCGGGCCCGTCGCATGGTCAAGGATGCTGCCGGTCGAAGATGCTACTTGGGCAGCGCGTAGATGTTGATGTCGAGCTTCACGTCTGCGGCATCGCTCAGATCCGTGACGTATTCTTCGATGAATCGGTCCTGCACGGCGATGTCCTTGGCGTCGAAATAGGCGATCAAGGTGTCGTAGGTGCCGCTAATCTCGTCGTAGGTGCCGGCGTGACGGAAGCGCAGGGCCTTGCCGCTCGGGGTCGATCCGAAATGCAGGCCTTCGCCGGTTGTGGGTCCGGATGACGGTGCGGCTTCGATCGGGATCATCGCCTCGTACTGGAAGCCATTGTCCTCCGTCTTGGTGAAGACCGAGATCGGCCGTCCGGTGGGGCGGATGCCGGCCTTGGCCAGCTCGTCCTCGATGCGCGCGAAGGTGGCTCGCAGGCTGGCCACGGCCTCCTCCCAGGTCGCCTTGCCCGAGATGATCGCGGCGGGTTTGGCCGGCAACGTGACCTCCTCGACGTCGTTGGGCTCGGCCGGCGAGGGCACCAGCGTCTGGCGCGCGGGCGCAGCGGAGGATTGGCCCGGAGGGCCGCCAGGAGCGGAGGGCGGCGTCAGCGCCTTGTCGGGAAGCGGCATCGCCGTGCCCGGCGGCTTCGAGGAGGTGTCGGGCGCGGTCGTGGTCGAAAGCGGGTTGGTCTCGGCGGGCGAAGGCGTCTTCGAAGGCGGCGTCTCCTCGCCGGAGACGGGCGCGACGGCGACACCGAGCACGAGCATCGCGGCGAGGCCTGCGATCGCGGAACGAGGGCGGATCAAGGGGACGCTCCGGTGTCAGGCCCAGGCGAATCGTGAAGGGCGCAGCAATCTCGCCAAGCTAACGGTGAAGCGTGTCCTTCGCGAGAGGGTTGCACCGAGACCGATACGCGCGGCGCATGCCGGCTCGGCTCTCGCGTCGCGCGGCCCGGTTTGCCATATACGCGGTCATTCCCCGATCCCGACCCTGGCTCCCTCGCCCACACGTCTCCGGCCGCAGCAATCGCTCGACAGCTCCGTATGAACGCACTCGCCAACCACCGCTTTCTGAAGATGCACGGCGCCGGCAACGCCATCGTCGTTCTCGACCTGCGCGGCAGCCGGATCACCGTGAGCGGGCCGGAAGCCCGCGCCATCGCGGCGGATCCGCGCTCGCGGTTCGACCAGCTCATGGTGATTCATGACGCCGTCACGCCGGGGACCGATGCGCGTCTGCGCATCTACAACACGGACGGATCGCGCGCCGGTGCCTGCGGCAACGGTACGCGCTGCGTCGCCTTCGCCATGCTCGACGATCCCGCCATGGCACGGCCGGCCGATGGCGGATCGCTGACGCTCGAGACCGACGCAGGGCTCGTCGCAGTCCGGCGCGTGGCGGACCGTAGTTTCACCGTCGACATGGGCAAGCCACGGCTGAAGTGGGACGAGATCCCGCTGCGCGACCCATTTCCCGATACCCGGCGCATCGAGCTGCAGATCGGACCGATCGACGACCCCATCCTGCATTCGCCGGCCGCCGTCAGCATGGGCAATCCCCACGCGATCTTCTTCGTCGACCGTGACCCCGACGAATACGATCTCGCACGAATCGGTCCGATGCTCGAAGGCCACCCGATCTTCCCGGAGCGTGCCAACATCTCGCTGGCGCAGGTGCTCGGCCGAGACCTGATCAAGCTGCGCGTCTGGGAGCGTGGCGCCGGGTTGACGCTGGCCTGCGGCACGGCCGCCTGCGCGACGGTGGTGGCGGCCTCGCGGCTGCGCATGATCGGGCGGCAAGCCATGGTCGCGCTGCCTGGCGGTCAGCTCTCCATCGAATGGCGTGCCGACGATCACGTGCTGATGACCGGCCCGGTCTTCCTGGAAGGGGAGGGCACCTTCGCGCCCGAGATTTTCGCCGGGATCGACGGGTGAGCGTCGAGACGCTCACGTTCGGCTGCCGCCTCAACACGGTCGAGTCGGAAGTGATGCGCGGGCATGCGCTCGGGCACGCCGACGGGCGGGACCTCGTCCTGGTCAATACCTGCGCGGTGACGAGCGAGGCCGGACGACAGGCCCGCAAGGCGATCCGCAAGCTCGCCCGGGAGCGTCCCGGCGCCGAGATCGTCGTCACAGGTTGCGGGGCCGAGATCGAACGGACCGCCTACGCAGCGATGCCCGAAGTCGCGCGCCTCGTCGGCAACGCCGACAAGCTGCGCGCGGAAGCATGGAGCGGCAATAGGCAGGCCGGCGCCCGCGCCATTATGGACGAGCGCGAAGCGGTGCCGACGCGCATCTCCGCCGTTGCCGGGCATACGCGCGCCTTCGTGCCGGTCCAGAACGGCTGTGATCACCGCTGCACCTTCTGCGTGATCCCGTTCGGCCGGGGAAACTCGCGCTCCGTTCCCGTCGAGGACGCCGTGGCGCAGGTTCGCCGCATCGTCGCGCATGGCGGCCGCGAGGTCGTGCTCACCGGCGTCGACGTCACCGCCTATGGCCGCGACCTCGATCCCGATCTCGGCCTCGGGCGGCTGGTCAAGGCGCTGCTGGCGGCCGTGCCGGAGCTGGCTCGGCTGCGGCTCTCCTCCATCGACTCGGTGGAGGCGGATGACGATCTCCTCGACGCTTTCGCGAACGAGGAGCGGCTGATGCCGCATCTTCATCTGTCGCTGCAGGCCGGCGACGACATGATCCTCAAGCGGATGAAGCGCCGGCATACACGTGCGGATGCGATCCGTTTCTGCGAACAAATCCGGCGATTGCGGCCGGGCACGGTGTTCGGCGCTGACCTGATCGCGGGGTTTCCCACCGAGACGGAGGCGCAGTTCGCCCGCTCGCTCGATCTCGTCGAGGAATGCGGCCTGACGCATCTGCACGTGTTTCCGTACTCGCCCCGGCCCGGCACGCCGGCAGAGCGGATGCCGCAGGTTGCCGGCGACGTCGTGAAGAGCCGCGCGGCGCGTCTGCGGGAGGCTGGTGCAACGGCCCTGATCCGCCACCTCGATGGCGAAGTCGGCCGAAGCCGCCAGATTCTGGTCGAGCGCGGCGGAGTCGGACGGACGGTGGCATTTACGCCGGTGCGACTGGGTCCAGACGTCGCGGACCGCGCCGAGCCCGGTGATCTCGTCACCGTCGCGATCACGGATCATGACGGACAGAAGCTGTCGGCCTCCGCGATCGGCTGAGGCCGAACTGGCCCGATCCACCGCCCCCTGTCATCCCGGGGCCGCGCAGCGGAACCCGGGATCCAGCCGACACCCTGTGGCCAGTCGTGGATTCCGGGTTCTGCTTCGCAGCCTCGGAATGACGACTGTGGACGCGCGAGTTGCGAAGACTTCGTCTCTCCGGTAATGACTCGCCCGATTCTCCTGTCGGATTCATGAGTTGCGGGTCACCCCGCCTCCTGTCCGCCCGGAAATCGGCCCTCGACCATCGCTTCGAGCATGCGTCGGCCCTTTCTTGATCGAAGGGTGAGCCTGGACCGTCAGCGGTCTCCGGGCGGCGAGGAAGAGGGTCTTCCGCAACACGAGCCGCCGACGCCGGCCTCCGAGAGGGGCCATTCAGGAGAGAGAATGTCTGCAGGTCTGAACGCGCGCGATACCGCGCCGAGCCGTGACGATTTCGCCGCGCTGCTCGAAGAGAGCTTCCTCGAGCACGAGATCACCGAGGGCTCGGTCGTCAAGGGCACCGTCGTCGGCATCGAGAAGGATGTCGCCGTCATCGATATCGGCGCCAAGACGGAGGGCCGCGTCGCCCTCAAGGAATTCCAGGGCCCCGGCCGCGAAGGCGAGCTGAAGGTCGGCGATGTCGTCGAGGTCTATGTCGACCGCATCGAGAACGCGCTGGGCGAAGCCGTCATCTCGCGCGACAAGGCGCGCCGCGAGGAGAGCTGGGTCAAGCTCGAGAAGTCGTTCGAAGCCAACGAGCGCGTCACCGGCACGATCTTCAACCAGGTCAAGGGCGGCTACACCGTCGACCTCGACGGCGCCGTGGCCTTCCTGCCGCGCTCGCAGGTCGACATCCGCCCTGTGCGCGACGTGACCCCGCTGCTCGGCACGCCGCAGCCCTTCCAGATCCTCAAGATGGATCGCCGCCGCGGCAATATCGTCGTCTCGCGCCGGACCGTGCTCGAAGAGAGCCGCGCCGAGCAGCGTAGCGAGCTGGTGGCCAACCTCGAAGAGGGTCAGGTCATCGACGGCGTCGTCAAGAACATCACCGAGTACGGCGCCTTCGTCGATCTCGGCGGCATCGACGGCCTGCTGCACGTCACCGACATGGCGTGGCGCCGCGTGAACCACCCGTCCGAGGTCGTACAGATCGGCGCGACGGTGAAGGTCAAGATCATCAAGATCAACCACGAGACCCACCGCATCTCGCTCGGCATCAAGCAGCTGCTCGCCGATCCGTGGGAGGGCATCGCCCAGCGCTACCCGGTCGACGCCAAGCTCAAGGGCCGCGTGACCAACATCACCGACTACGGCGCCTTCGTGGAGCTGGAGCCGGGGATAGAGGGCCTGATCCACGTCTCCGAGATGAGCTGGACCAAGAAGAACGTCCACCCCGGCAAGATCGTCTCCACCTCGCAGGAAGTGGAAGTGCAGATCCTCGAGGTCGATCCGGTCAAGCGCCGCATCTCGCTCGGTCTCAAGCAGACCCTGCAGAACCCGTGGGAGGCTTTCTCCGAGAAGCACCCGGTCGGTTCCGAGGTCGAGGGCGAGGTCAAGAACAAGACCGAGTTCGGCTTGTTCATCGGCCTCGAGGGCGACGTCGACGGCATGGTCCACCTCTCGGACCTCGATTGGCAGCGTCCCGGCGAGCAGGTCATCGAGGAGTTCAAGAAGGGCGACATCGTCAAGGCGCAGGTTCTCGACGTCGACGTCGAGAAGGAGCGCATCTCGCTCGGCATCAAGCAGGTCGGCGGTGATCCGCTGGCCGAAGCCGGCGACCTCAAGAAGGGTCAGATCGTCACCTGCGAGGTTCTCGAGGTGAAGGATTCCGGCCTCGAGGTGAAGATCGCCGACTCCGAGCTGACCACCTTCATCCGCCGCGCCGAGCTCGCTCGCGACCGTGGCGACCAGCGCCCCGAGCGTTTCGCCGCCGGCGAGAAGTTCGATGCACGGGTGATCCAGTTCGACCGCAAGGCCCGCCGCGTCCAGGTCTCCATCAAGGCGCTCGAAGTCGCCGAGGAGAAGGAGGCGATGGCCCAGTTCGGCTCCGCCGATTCCGGTGCCTCGCTCGGCGACATCCTCGGCGCCGCCTTCAACAAGAAGAAGGGCGACGACGAGTAAAATCGTCTCGCTCTGAAAAGGCCCCGGGAGCGCTTCGCCGCTTCCGGGGCTTTTTTCGTTTCAGGGACCTGCTCGGCCGGCATGCCTTCCCTAGCGGCCCGCGCCCCATTCTCACGAAGACGTGCCGCCCCCCGGCAGCCCCTTGCTCACGCGGCGTCGCCAGGTCTAGAACACGGCGCAGTCGCGCGCCGACGGCCGTGAGCCCATGCCGATCAAGGACTTGCCCCTTGCGGCCGGTGTGAGCGTCCGGCACAAAAGACCGAGTGCAAAGCGCGGCTTCCCATGGAATCCTCGCGGTCGACGAGTCGATAATTCACCGGCTTCGGATGCTTGGCGGTCCGCCCCATTCGGCGGCGCGAGGACACGGAGCGAGAACCGGCCCGACGAGGCCGGCGGGCGAGGGAGTGAGCCGCCGCATGGCCGCAGATGCCGAAGTTCTCATTGACCGCCGGCGCCTGCGCCGCAAGCTGAGCCTCTGGCGCGTGCTCGGCATCGGCGGTTTGATCGTCGCCGTCGGTGCCATCGGCTACCGCGCACGGGCCGGCTCGGAGCTGTTCGGCCTCAGTGCCGCGCCGAGCCAGATCGCCCGCATCTCCATCGGCGGCTTCATCGCCGGCAGCGAATCCACGTCCAACCTGATCAAGCGCGTCGGCGAAGCGAGCGCGGTGAAGGGTGTCGTCGTCTCGATCTCGTCTCCCGGCGGCACCACCACCGGCTCGGAAGAGCTGTACCGGAACCTGCGCACGCTCGCAGAGAAGAAGCCGATCGTGGCCTTCGTGGACGGCACCGCGGCGTCGGGCGCCTACATCACCGCCATCGCCGCCGACCATATCGTCGCCCGCGAGACCTCGCTCGTCGGGTCGATCGGCGTACTGTTCCAGTATCCCGAGGTCTCGGGTTTGCTCGACAAGGTCGGCGTCAAGATGGAGTCGATCAAGTCGTCGCCGTTGAAGGCCGAGCCGTCCGGTTTCACGCCGACGTCGCCCGAGGCGAAGGCCGCGCTCGCGGCAGTGGTGTCCGACACCTACGGGTGGTTCAAGGAACTGGTCGCCGAGCGGCGGCATATGAGCGCCGACGAACTCGCCAAAGTTGCGGACGGACGAGTCTTCTCCGGGCGCCAGAGCGTGCCACTCAAGCTCGTGGACGAGCTCGGCGCCGAGCGGCAGGCGGTCGCCTGGCTCGAGAAGGAGAAGGGGGTCGCCAAGGATCTCCCCGTGAAGGACTGGAAGCCAACCTCGGCAAGCGGCTTCAAGCTGTGGTCCGCCCTCGGCTCCAGCGCCGCCCTGGTCGGCCTCGACGACCTCGCCGGACGGCTTCGTGCGATCGGCTCGGAGGCGGAGAGCTATGTCGGCGGAGGCCTGCTCGTCCTCTGGCGCCCGGCGCCCTGACCGCGACCTCCCGCTCCCATTCGGACTTCGGAAGACCGACGCATGATCAAATCGGAACTCGTGCTCAAGATCGCCGAGCAGAACCCGCATCTCTATCAGCGCGACGTCGAGACGCTCGTGAACGCGATCCTCGACACCATCGCCGACGCATTGGCCCGTGGTGACAGGGTCGAGCTGCGCGGCTTCGGCGCCTTCTCCGTAAAGCGCCGCGAAGCCCGGCGCGGACGCAACCCGCGCACCGGCGAGCCCGTTGCCGTGTCCGAGAAGGCGATCCCCGTGTTCAAGACGGGCAAGGAGATGCGCCTCCGCCTCAACCAGGCGGGGATCGGCGAGGAGACCGGAGCGGCAGCGGCCGGCTGATCCCGCCCCCGCCGAGACACTCCGCCGGAGACCCGAGATGATCCGCTTCCTGAAAGCCCTGGTTCTGCTGCCCGTCGCCATCGTCGTGGTGCTGCTCGCCGTCGCCAACCGCGAGAGCGTCACGCTGTCCTTCGACCCGTTCTCGCTGGAGCCGGCGTTCAGTCTCGTGCTGCCGCTCTACGCGATCGTCTTTGGTGCGGTGGCGCTCGGCATCATCGTCGGCGGGATCGGCTCCTGGCTCAGCCAAGGCAAGACCCGCGCGAGCGCCCGCCATCATCGCAGGGAGCGCGAGAAGCTGGAGCGCGAGACCGCGCAGCTCCGGACCTTCCCGCCGGAGACGGCCGGTCCCGCCTACGGCGGCGCCACCGCTCTGCCGGCCCCGCGCTGATCCGACTACAATGCCCTCGGTATCGGTCAAGATCTGCGGGCTGAGCACCGAGCCGACCCTCGACGGTGCCCTGGACGCCGGGGCCGATCTCGTCGGCTTCGTGCATTTCCCAAAGAGCCCGCGCCACGTCTCGCTCGATCGCGCAGGTGTCCTCTCGCGCCGAGCGAGCGGCCGGGCGCAGCGTGTCGTCCTGCTCGTCGATCCCGACGATACCCTCGTCACGGCGGCGGTCGAAGCGATCGCACCGGACCTGATCCAACTCCACGGCTACGAGAGCCCCGAGCGGGTCGCGGCGATCCGCAGGCTGGCTGGCCGGCCGGTGATGAAGGCCGTGGGCGTCGCAACCCGGGCGGATCTGGCTGCGGTGGCGGCCTATGTCGCGGTCGCCGACAGGATCCTGCTCGACGCCAAGCCGCCGAAGGATGCCGTGCTGCCGGGAGGAAACGGGCTCGTCTTCGACTGGGACCTGATCGCGCATGCCACGCTGCCGGCCGATTGGATGCTTTCAGGCGGCCTCACGCCGGCCAATGTCAGGGATGCCATCAGCCGGACCGGGGCACGTGCCGTCGACGTCTCCTCGGGTGTCGAAAGCACACCGGGTATCAAAGATCCGGCCGCCATCGCGGCCTTTATCGAGGCCGTCCGCGGGCGATGAATTCCGCGTGAGCGGACCATCTGGGCTCCCTTCCGATCCCATGAGCCGTGCTATGGGATTCTGAATACAATAAAGGGAGGTCGCCATGACGGATCGTCGGGATTTTCTCAAATTGGCAGGTGGGCTTGCGATGGCGACAGGAGCTGGGGCCGCGCAGGCGACCGAGACCGAGCCGGCGGCGCCCGCGCATTTCGCGATGCCGCGCAACCTGACACTACTGAACCTGCGCCGCGAGGGCGGCTACGGCCTCGGCGTGAAGACGCAAGAGGGCGTGCTCGACGTCACCGCGGCCGGGCGCGCCCTCGGGCTCCCCTATCCCGCGGACATGGACGACCTGCTGCAGAACGGGAAGGGCGAGGTGCTGTCGGCACTGGTCAAGGCGTCGGTGGAAAAAGCGCCCAAGGCGCATCTCCTCGACGACGCGAGTATCGCCTACGCGCCGCTCGTCACGCGGCCCGAGAAGATCATCATGATGGGCTTCAACTACAAGCACCATGCCGAGGAGACCGGCACGCCGATCCCGAAGAATCCGCCGCTCTTCAACAAGTACAACAACGCGCTGAACCATCACGGGGGCACGATCAAGCTGCCGACGGCCGCCGCGAAGGAGTTCGACTACGAGACCGAGCTCGTCATCCTGTTCGGCCGCGAATGCCGCGACGTCTCGGAGGCCGATGCCCTCGATTACGTGGCGGGCTATGCCACCGGCAACGACTTCTCGGCGCGCGACCTGCAGACGCTGACCTCGCAATTCATGATCGGCAAGACCTCGGACGGCTTCGCGCCGCTCGGCCCCTACCTCGTCACCGCAGACCTGGTGAAGGACCCGAACAACCTGAGGCTCGAGACCCGCGTCAACGGCGTCCAGCGGCAGGACTGGAACACCAACGACATGATCTTCAACTGCCGGCAGCTGATCAGCTTCGCCTCGAAGATCATGACCCTCAAGCCCGGCGACATCTTCTACACCGGCACCCCGCAGGGCGTGATCTTCGGCGAGAAGAAGCCGCGCAACGAGCGCCAATGGCTCAAGGCCGGCGACGAGATCGCCTGCAGCCTGGAAGGCTTGGGCGAGCTGAAGTTCAAGCTCGTTTGAACTCACAACACCAGCGTCATTCCGGGCCGCCGCAGGCAGACCCGGAATGACGAACCTGGGTCATCGCGACCTCAAAAGGCGGGTTGCAACGGCCACCCGCTTCGCCGCATGGTCCGCGCGACTTCGCCCGGCTCGCGAGAGGCCCGGGCCATCATGCGTTTCGAGATCGACAGAGACATCCCGTGACCGTCGCCCCTGAACCCAACAGCTTCCGCACCGGCCCGGACGAGCGGGGCCGCTTCGGCATCTTCGGTGGACGCTTCGTCGCCGAGACGCTGATGCCGCTGATCCTCGACCTGGAAAAGGCCTACGAGGCGGCGAAGGCCGATCCGTTCTTCAAGGCGGACATGGAGAGTTTCGGCACGCATTATATCGGCCGGCCGAGCCCGCTCTACTACGCCGAGCGCCTGACCGAGCACCTGCGCGCCGCAGCGCCGGCAGGGCAGGGGGCGAAGGTCTATTTCAAGCGCGAGGAGCTGAACCACACCGGCTCGCACAAGGTGAACAACGTGCTCGGGCAGATCCTGCTCGCACGCCGCATGGGCAAGCCTCGGGTCATCGCCGAAACCGGCGCCGGCCAACACGGCGTGGCGACGGCGACGCTCTGCGCGCGCTTCGGCCTGAAATGCGTGGTCTACATGGGCGCCGTCGACGTGGAGCGGCAGGCACCGAACGTCTTCCGCATGAAGATGCTCGGCGCCGAGGTGATCCCGGTCCAGTCCGGCACGCGGACGCTCAAGGACGCGATGAACGAGGCCCTGCGTGACTGGGTCACCAACGTCGCCGATACCTTCTACTGCATCGGCACCGTGGCCGGGCCGCACCCGTATCCCGCCATGGTCCGCGACTTCCAATCGGTGATCGGCCACGAGACCAAGCAGCAGATGCTCGCGCTGGAAGGGCGGCTGCCGAATTCGCTGATCGCCTGCATCGGTGGCGGCTCGAACGCCATGGGGCTGTTCCATCCGTTCCTCGACGACCGCGAGGTCGAGATTTTCGGGGTCGAGGCTGCGGGCTATGGCATCCCCAGCGGCCAGCATGCAGCCTCGCTCTCGGGCGGCAAGCCGGGGGTGCTTCACGGCAACCGCACCTACCTATTGATGAACGAGGACGGCCAGATCGCCGACGCGCACTCGATCTCCGCGGGTCTGGACTATCCCGGCATCGGCCCGGAACATGCCTTCCTGCACGAGGCCGGCCGCGTCACCTACCTCTCGGCGACCGATGCCGAGACGCTGGATGCGTTCAAGCTGTGTTCGTCGCTCGAAGGCATCATCCCGGCCCTGGAGCCGGCCCATGCCCTGGCGCGGGTCATCGAACTCGCCCCGCAACGGCCGGCGGATCACCTAATGGTGCTCAACCTCTCGGGTCGCGGGGACAAGGACATTCCGCAGGTGTCGGAGATCTTCGCGAGGACTGCGGGCGCATAGAGCTTACATCCTTTCGATAACGTGTCGAGCAAGCGGCTGGCACCGGCCGCGCTTGTCGTGCTGGGTGATGGCACCACGACGGTCCTGGGGAGGCGGAAACGAGCATCGAAGCAATAGACAGGCGAAGCACAAAAAAGCGGCGATATCTGCTTAAACTTCGAGCAAATATCTATTCTCATAGGTTAATGGCGACCACTTAGCGGAAATCCTTTCTTCACCGCCACAAGTCAACTTCGAGCAACTTCCGAAAGCTCAGGTTTACCCATGCCCGGCGGCCTTTTCTCGTCTTTGCGCAGCCGCATCGTTGCGGTCGCGCTGATACCGTGTCTCGCCTTCGCGACGGTCGCATTGCTGGCAGTGCTGGACCGGATGGCGCAAGGCCGCGAGATGAGCCGGCTCGAAAGTCTCGTGACCCTGTCTGGCACGATCAGCGCCTTCGTCCACGAAGCGCAGAAGGAGCGCGGCGCCTCCAGCCTCTTCCTCGGCTCCAAAGGTACCCAGTTCGCGCCGGAACTCGCCGCCCAGCGCAAGCTCCTCGACACCACGCGTGAACCGATGAGCCGCGGCCTCGACGCCGCCGACGCACAGCGCATCGGTGACGGCTTCGCGAGCAAGGTCGCGGCTTTGCGCGCATCGCTCAGCAAGATCGAACCGCACCGGAAGGCGGTCGATGGGCTCGGCCTGACCGCGCCGCAGAACAACGCGCTCTATACCGGGGTCATCACCGACGCACTGAACGTCGTGCGCGAGGTCTCGCGGGTCGCCTCCGAGCCGGCGATCGGCGCGCGGGTCTCCGCCTATTTCGCCTTCCTGTCGCTGAAGGAATTCGCAGGCCAGGAGCGCGCCGCTGCCTCCGCTATCTTCGCGGCCGGCTCGCTCGATCTCGCTGGACTGAAGCGGTTGAACGGGCTCGCCTCCAACCAAGCGACGTTCGAAAGTCTGTTCCGCATCGGAAGCCCCCCGGAGCACGGCGCCGCGCTCGATGCCGCCAACGCCGCCGAGGCGGCGGCAGAGGTTTTCCGCCTCCGGGCCGTCTTGCTCGATGCCACCCCCGGCCAGCCGCTTGCCTTCACCGATGCGAAGGGCTGGTTCAAACTGGCGACCCAACGCGTCGATGGTCTCAAGGTGATCGAGGATCGGTTGACCGGAGAACTCGCGAACGCCGTCGGATCGGTGCGAAGCAGGGCCGAGAATGCGGTCTGGATGTGGAGCGTGGCGGGTTTCGCGACCCTTGCGCTCTCCGCCCTCCTCGCGTTCGGGCTCGGTTCGGCAATTGCCCGGCCGCTCGCCCGTATGGCCGAGGTGCTGACGGCGATCGGCCGCGGCCAGACCGATGTCGAGATCGCAACGCACGGGGCGACCGAGGTGCGTGCCATCGCCGCCGCCGCATCGGAGTTTCGCGACAGCGTGATCGAGCGTCAGCGCAGCCGCGAGGCGCAGCAGCGCATGACCGCCGAACAGGCCGCTCGTCAGCGCGCGGCGATGATGGGCGTCGCCGATAGTTTCGAGGCGAGCGTCGGCGGTATCGTCGAAGCGGTCTCGGCCGCTTCGCACCAGCTCGAGGCCGCGGCCCGCGCCATGAGCACGAATGCCGGGGAGACCTCCCATCGCAGCACTGCCGTGGCCGAGGCCTCGGAGCAGGCCGCCCAGCACTCCGATACCGTGGCGGCCGCCACCGAGGAGCTTTCCGCCTCGATCCGCGAGATCGCGACGCAAGTCAGCGCTTCCGCGGACGCCGCCGGCATCGCCGAGCAGGACGCCGCGCGGATGTCGGCGGAGGTCGACCGCCTCGCCACCGCCGCCGGCAGCATCGGCCGTATCGTCGGATTGATCTCGGAGATTGCAGGTCAAACCAACCTCCTCGCCCTCAATGCCACCATCGAAGCGGCGCGGGCCGGCGAGGCCGGCCGCGGATTCTCGGTCGTGGCCGCCGAGGTGAAGAACCTTGCCAGCCAGACCGCCAAGGCCACCGAGGAGATCGCAGCCCGCGTCGGTGAGATCACGTCGTCGACCGAAGCGTCCGTGAGCGGCATTACCGGCATCACCATGAGGATCCAGAGCTTGTCGCGGATCTCCGCCGACATCGCCTCGGCCGTCGAAGAGCAGGGCGCAGCCACCGGCGAGATCGCACGCACGACGGCGGACACCTCGCGCGGCGCCCGCCTCGTGTCCGAGAATATCGCGGGACTGGCGCAGGCCGCAGATTCGACCAGCACAGGCTCCGAGCAGGTGCTCAGCGCCGCGAGCGACCTCGCTCGGCAGGCCCAGGCGCTCCGTTCCGAGATCGGAGGCTTCCTGGCAACGGTGCGGGCCGCTTAAGGCCCCATCATCTCAATGCGCTCCTCCCCCTTGCAGGGAAGGAGTTGCAGATAGGAGCGGTCAACAATTGACAGTCCGCTCGGTCCCGAGCCGCTCCATCTGATCAGGGGTGAGGGGACGCTCTGCGGAGCTGGTCGGACCAATCCGACGCTACTGGTCGAGACCCTCGGCCGCAGTGACGATTGAGCTCCTGCGCGGCCGCTTGGGCGCCGGCGGCGGCTCGAACGCGACGAAGCGGCCGGTCGGCCCGTAGACGGCGCCGAGCACTGCATCGAAATGGCGCCTGACGCTGTCATGGCATTCGCAGGCCGCCTTCTCAATCGCCGGCCGGGCGACGATGGTGATACGGCCGCGCCCGACCTCGATCAGGCCGTTCATCTGGAGCGTGCGCAGGATCCGGGTGAGGTAGGTGCGCTGAACGCCGAGCATCGCGGCGAGCACCTCCTGCGTCACCGGCAGGACGTCGGAGCCGAGCCGGTCCTGCAGCGTCATCAGCCAGCGCAGGCAGCGTGACTCGATCGGGTGAAGGGCGTTGCAGGCCACGGACTGCAGGACCTGCGCCAGCAGGCAGTCCGCATAGCGGCTGAACAGGTTGCGCACCGGCTCCGAAACACGCTTCGCCTCCTGGAGGCGGGTGGAGTCGATGCGCAGGGCCGGGCCGCCGAGCTGGGTAACAGCATGGGTCGAGGCCGGCAGGCCGCCGTTGCTGACGATGCCGCCGACGGCACCTTCCCGTCCGATCGTCGCTGTCTCGGCGCTGCGGCCGTCCAACATCGTGATGAGCAGGGTGACGACCGTCCGCTCGCAGGGAAAGGTGATGTAGGAAATATTGCCGCCTGCCGCGAAGACGGTGTCGCCGCGGTTGAACTCGGTCGGTTCGAAATACGGCTCGAGCAGAGCGCGGTCCGGCTTGCGCAGCGCCTTGAGCAGCAGGTTGCCTTCGATGAGCTCGGCCGTTGCAGACATTCGCCACACTATGTTCACGGTTCGTCTGCGCCGACACGTAGCGCATTCAAGCCGCGAGCGTCTGTACGGTAGTATACGTTGCGGCGGGTCGCGGGTTGGAGCTCGGACCGTCTGACGGGAAGAGTTGCCGGAAGGCTACGGCGCGATGGGCCGGCGATGCCGAGGCGTCGTCACTTGTCGGTACAGAGGCCCTGACGCGCCAACCGAGGATGCTCGCGCGGGTCGCAATCCGTCGAGAGGAACGAGGCCCACTCGGCCGGCGTCCCGTAAAAGGCATTGCGGTCGACGTTACCCTGAACGCCCGGGACGCGGCCGGTCGAGGTGAACTGCCAGAGCATCCACTTGCGGTTGGCGAAGCGCTGCTCGGGCTCGGCCGCCGTGGAGCGCAGCCAGTGCGGGTAATCGGGCAACTCGTCCTCGAGCACGTCCTTATGGAAGGTGATGTCGGTATAGATGATCGGCCGCTTGCCGGTGTATCGCTCCATCTCGGTGAGCATGTAGCGGATCATCGAGAGCGCCTCGGCTTTGGGCAGCTTCTTGGGGCAGCTCTGCGAATGGCCGTTCCACTCCACGTCGAGTACCGGGGGCAGGGCGGTCGGATCGTTCGGGACGTTGCGCTTGAACCAGGCCATCTGCTCCTCGGGGGAGCGGCACCAGTAGACGAAATGGTAGGCTCCGCGCGGCACGCCGGCCGAGCCGGCGCCGTCCCAATTCGTGCGGAAACGGTCGTCGACGTGGTCGCCGCCCTCGGTCGCCTTGATGAAGACGAACTGGGTGCCGGCGCCCTTGACCGAGGCCCAGTCTACCGGACCCTGCCACTTCGAGATGTCGATGCCCTGGATTGGGTGCTGCTTGGCCTTTGCCACGCCCGGATGAGGCTTCGCATCGCCCTTGGTCGGATAATAGTTGAAGGTGTCGCCGGCGCAGGCTGCGAGCCCCGTCAGGAGCGCCGCGGCGGCCGCACGACCGATCCAGCAGCGGAGCACGCCGTTGCGCGACGCAGACGCGAGGAAGGACCCGCATTCGAAAGACATCGACGCCCCCGCTCGACCTTGGCCGCGCAACCACTATGGGTAATCGATGCCCTAGACGCGGTTAACGGAGTTTTGACGGCAAGCATACGGTTTCTCGACATGGGTGGCAGAACAGCCACATACCGGCGGCATCACGCGGCGGCGGCACGATCAACATCTTGAGACATCTGACGTTTCGTTGAGGGCGGCATGGCCAAGATCCTGTTTACCATCGGCTACGAAGGCCTCGATCTCGAGAGGCTGACCGGTGCCCTGAAGGACGCAGGCGTCGCCCGGCTCGTGGACGTGCGAGCCGTCGCCAACTCGCGAAAACGGGGATTTTCCAAAGGTGCGCTGAAGACGGGGCTGGAGGAGGCCGGCCTCGGCTACGATCACCTGCGCAGCCTGGGCACGCCGAAAGCCGGGCGCCAGGCGGCCCGCGCGCACGACGCGGCGCTGATGCGCAAGATCTATTGCGAAGTGGTGCTCGACACCGCCGAGGGCGGCCTTGCCCTCGACGGGCTCTCGGAGCTGGCGCGGGCCGTGCCGATCTGCCTGCTTTGCTTCGAACGCGATCCCGCTCTCTGCCACCGCAGGGTGCTCGCCGAGCGGCTGGCGGCGAACGGCTTCACGACGGTGGACCTGCTCGGCTGAGCCAGTGTTGCCGGCTGCCTACCAGTAACCGCCGCATTGGCGGTCGGCGTCGCTGATCGCGACGCACTGCGCTCCGCAGGCCAGGGCGAGACCCAGCATCAGCAGACCAGCGAGGGCGGCAAGCGCGACCATGCCTCAATCTCGCAGATTCATGCTGAATGAAGAGTTAAGCGCCGCACCGGCCCGAGGCGTAGAGGAAAATCGGGAGGGGAGAAGCGGCGATTGCGAGCGTGTAAATTCTTTTTAACGAACGCCCACCGCGTAGAAGATCCAACCCATTGCAAGCGGTAACAGAAGAACATTTGCTCTGTTATAGTGTCGGCGAATGCTTTGCGGGGGCAAGAACTATATCGATAAATGCTGCGCCACACTCGAAATTGGCATCACTAGACTTGACAGCGTTCGTTTTATGGAACGACAAGTGGCCTCTCGGACGCCGATGGGCGCCGAACTGCTGTTGTAGATCCTGAGGCTGCCGATGCCGATTTCCGAAAACCGCCGACACACCCCGTTCCTCGGTTTGAAGGGATCGGCACTGATCGTTGCCGCCGCCGTCGCGATGAGCCTGGCGCCGGTCTCCTCGGTTCTCGCCCAGACCGAACTCCTCAATGTCTCGTACGATCCGACGCGCGAACTCTACAAAGACATCAACGCCGCCTTCGCCGAGCAGTGGAAGGCCAAGACCGGCGAGACTGTCACCGTACGCGCCTCTCATGGCGGTTCGGGCGCCCAGGCCCGCACGGTGATCGACGGCATCCCGGCCGACGTCGTGACACTCGGCATCCCCTCGGACATCGACTCGATCTCCAAGCTCACCAAGAAGATCGATCCCGACTGGCGCAACAAGCAGCCGAACGGCGCGCTGCCCTACACCTCGACCGTCGTGTTCCTGGTCCGCAAGGGCAACCCGAAGGGCATCAAGGACTGGGGCGACCTGGTGAAGCCCGACATCAAGGTCATCACGCCGAACCCCAAAACCTCGGCGGGCGGGCGCTGGAACTTCCTCGCCGCCTGGGGCTACGCCTACGAGCAGAACGCCAAGGATGCCGAGAAGGCCAACGCCTTCGTCGGTCAGGTCTACAAGAACGTGCCGGTGCTCGACACCGGCGCCCGCGGCTCGACCGTGACCTTCGCCCAGCGCGGCCTCGGCGACGTGCTGCCGACCTGGGAGAACGAGGCCTTCCTCGTGTTCGACGAGTTCGGGCGTGACAAGTTCGACGTCGTCGTCCCGCCGAGCTCGATTTATGCCGAGCCGCCGGTCGCCATCGTCGACGCCAATGTCGACAAGAAAGGCACCCGCAAGCAGGCCGAGGCCTATCTGCAGTTCCTCTACTCGGACAAGGCGCAGGCGATCTTCGCCAAGCACCATTACCGCCCGATCAAGCGGGAGGCCGCCAAGAAGGAGGACCTCGCGCTGCTGCCCGAGATCAAGCTCTTCAAGATCGAGGACTTCCAGGGCAGCTGGGACGACATCCAGAAGAAGAACTTCGACAATGGCGGCCTGTTCGACCAGCTCGGCAAGCAGGGTCACTGAGGCAGCCATGGCCGTCTCATCCCCTCGTCCGAGGCGGCGGTTTCGTCAGCCCAGCGTGATCCCGGGTTTCGGGCTCACGTTGGGCTACACCCTCACCGTGCTCTCTCTGATCGTCCTGCTACCACTCACGGCGCTGGTGGCACGGGCCTCCGGCCTCGGCTTCTCCGGTATCTGGGGCGTCGCCACCGATCCGCGCGTGTTCAGCGCGCTGCGCGTCAGCTTCGGCGTCTCGCTGCTCGCTGCGCTGACGGCCTCCGTCTTCGGCAGCGTCGTCGCCTGGGTGCTGACCCGCTACGACTTCCCCGGCCGCCGTGTCATCGACGCGGTCGTCGACCTGCCTTTCGCCCTGCCGACCGCCGTGGCCGGTATCGCGCTCGCCTCGCTCTACGCGCCGAACGGCCTGATCGGCGAGCAACTGGCGAAGGTCGGCATCGAGGCGGCCTACACGCCGGTCGGCATCTACATCGCGATGGTATTCATCGGCCTGCCCTTTGCCGTGCGCACCGTGCAGCCGCTGATCGCCGAGATCGACAAGGAGGTCGAGGAGGCCTCCGCCATCCTCGGCTCGACCCGGCTCGGCACCCTGACCAAGGTCGTGCTGCCGCCGCTGATCCCGGCCGTGCTGACCGGCTTCGCGCTCGCCTTCGCCCGCGGCGTCGGGGAGTACGGCTCGATCATCTTCATCGCCGGCAACCTGCCCTACGTCTCCGAGATCGCGCCGCTCCTGATCGTGATCAAGCTCTCGGAGTTCGACTATGCGGGCGCCTGCGCCATCGCGACCATCATGCTCGCGATCTCGTTCGCGGTCCTGCTTCTCATCAACCTGATCCAGGCCTGGAGCCGGCGGAGGTTCGGCTATGTCTGAGGCGATCACTCCGTCCGATTTCCCGGTTGCGGAATCCGGGCTGCGTCCTCCGGCGAGCGTCGTCACCGAGACGGGCTGGGTGCGCGCCCTCCTGATCGCGGTGGCCATCGCCTTCCTGGCGCTGTTTCTGGTCCTGCCGCTGGTGACGGTCTTCGTTCAGGCCTTCGCCAAGGGGTGGGACGCCTATCTCGCCGCGTTCAAGGAGACGGATGCGCACGCGGCGATCAAGCTGACCCTGATCACGGCGGCCATCGCGGTGCCGTTCAACGTGGTCTTCGGCGTCGCCGCGGCCTGGGCGATCGCGAAGTTCCAGTTCTGGGGCCGCGACCTGCTCGTCACCCTGATCGACCTGCCGTTCTCGGTCTCGCCGGTGGTCTCAGGCCTGATCTACGTACTGGTCTTCGGGTCACAGGGGCTCATCGGCCCCTGGCTGATCGAGCACGACGTGCAGATCATCTTCGCGGTGCCCGGAATCGTGCTCGCCACGATCTTCGTGACCTTCCCGTTCGTCGCCCGCCAGCTGATCCCGCTGATGCAGGAGCAGGGCACGGTGGAAGAGGAAGCGGCGCTGACGCTCGGCGCCTCGGGCTGGCACGCCTTCCGGACAGTGACGCTGCCCAACATCCGCTGGGGCCTGCTCTACGCGGTGCTGCTCTGTAACGCCCGCGCCATGGGCGAGTTCGGCGCCGTCTCCGTCGTTTCCGGCCATATCCGCGGCCTGACCAACACACTCCCGCTGCACGTGGAGATTCTCTACAATGAGTACAACTTCGTTGCCTCTTTCGCCGTCGCCTCCCTCCTTGCCGGCCTCGCTCTTGTCACCCTCGTCATCAAGTCTCTCCTCGAGTGGCGCTACGCCGACGACATCGCGGCGGGTGCACGGCGTCACTAGCGGCTCCACGGCGATCCGCGTCGAAGCGATCTCCAAGACCTTCGACACAGCCGCCGTCCTGCACGACCTCTCGCTCGACGTGAGGGGAGGGGAGCTGCTCGGCCTGCTCGGCCCCTCCGGCTCGGGCAAGACGACGCTGCTGCGCATCATCGCCGGTCTCGACCGGCCGGATACGGGACGCATCATCTTCGGCGGGGACGACGCCACGCGGCTGCCCGTGCAGGAGCGCGCGGTCGGCTTCGTGTTCCAGCACTACGCCCTGTTCAAGCACCTGACGGTGGCCGACAACATCGCCTACGGCCTCAACGCCCGGAAGCGCTCCGAGCGGCCGGCCAAGGCCGAAATCAAGAAGCGGGTCGGCGACCTGCTCGACCTGATCAAGCTGTCGAATTTCGGCGATCGCTACCCCTCGCAGCTCTCCGGCGGCCAGCGCCAGCGCATCGCGCTCGCCCGTGCCCTCGCCGTCGAGCCGCGGGTGCTGCTGCTCGACGAACCCTTCGGCGCCCTCGACGCCCAGGTCCGCAAGGACCTGCGCCGGTGGCTGCGCGAGATCCACGACCGCACCGGCCAGACCACCATCTTCGTGACGCACGACCAGGACGAGGCGTTGGAACTGTCCGACCGTGTCGCCGTGCTCGACAAGGGCCGCCTCGAGCAGATCGGCACACCCGACGAGGTGCAGGAGCACCCGGCCTCGCCGACCGTGCTAAAGTTCCTCGGCGACACCATCGAGGTCGAGGCGATCGCCCATAACGGGCGCGTCCTCGTCAACGGCCGCGAAACCCCCGTCTCTGCACCGGCCTCGGCCGTTGGCCCGGTCAAGCTCTACGTGCGGCCCTGGCAGCTCCAGTTCGCCGACGAGGAGCACGCGCATCTCAACGGCTTCGTCCGCTCGTCCTACCGAGCGCAGGGCCGCCAGCGCATCGAGATCGACCGCCCCGGCGGCAAGCTCCTTGTGGTGGAAGCCTCCGACAACGCCCGGCTCGATGCGGGCCGCCCCGTCGGGCTGAAGATCAACAGCGGCTACGTCTTCGCGGATTGATCAGCGCGAGGAGCCGGGTCGAGCCCGGCTCCTTGCCGACGATGACGCGCGAAAACAGGATGACGCGCGCAGTCCCAATCGCTAGGACATGCGCTGCTGGGCCTGTAGCTCAATGGTTAGAGCCGACCGCTCATAACGGTCTGGTTGTAGGTTCGAGTCCTACCGGGCCCACCACGCATCTACCTGCAACCAGAGCAGGGAAGAACGGGCTAGACGAGCTACTGTCGTGCGCGACGACTTGCTGAAGCTCTCGCAAGTAAACGGCACGCCTCTTGGTGACGTGAGAATCGTTGGCTCGTCGAGCTCGGCGGGGGAGATCTATTTTGGGAACCGCCATCGCATCGATGCAGCGGGCCGCCCATCCGCTTGCCCAGTCTTAAGGGTGAACTCGCCCTTCTGGATTTGCGGGTGTCCACGGCGAATGGCCTCGTGATTGATCTCGCATTCACGGATCGCCCAAACGCTTTTCCGCCGCTCGATACACCGAGAAGCCTGCGCGCGGAGCGCGACAACGACGCTTCGAGCGGACCACGTCGTGATCGGCCAACCGGGGCACTTGCTCGTTCGGTCTGTTTTTGCGCAATGTTTGGTATGGTCGGATTGATGCGCGAGTGACTGGCGATGGTCCGGGGTCGGCTCCTCACTGTAGCTGCAGCCGTCTGCGCTTTCGTCGGCGTGGTCGCCATCGGAGCCTTCGCGATCGTCAGCGTCGCGCCGCGGGAAAAGCCGATCGCCGTCGCGAAGGACGCGCTGCTCATGGAGAGCGCTCCCAGCCCGCGCAGAGACGAGCCGATTTCCGCTTACCCTCAGGCGCCCATCTCGGAGCCGGCGCCCTTGCCGCGCCTCGAAGAGGTCGATCGGGGCGCGGCGTCTCTTGAATCCGCCGGTCGCACGCAGGGCGCCCCTGAGAAGCCGGCCGGCATCCCTTCGGCGGCCGAGCCCGCGCCGCCGGCGCAGCGAAAACCAGCCCGCCAGACGCTCGCTGCCCTTCCGCCCAATACTACGCGCGTGCCCGACCTGGCCCCACCGCCGGTTCGCGTGCCCGCACCTCCGCAGGAACGTCGGATCGAGGGTGTCATGTCGGCGAGCGACATCCGCCGTCTGCGGCTGTCACTTCGCCTGACCCGGGAGCAGATGCCGTATTGGCCGCCCGTCGAGCAGGCGCTTCTCGAGATCGGCGTTCAACAGGCGGCGCTGGCTCGCGCTGGGCAGGATCCGAAGAATGCCTTCGGCTTCGGCTCCGCGATGCACATCTTTTCGGTGGCACGCCCGCTCCTCGACGTGCTGCGTGAAGACCAGAAGGCCATGATCCGCGAACGTGCGCGCACCATGGGTTTCGGTTCGATCGCTTCGTCGATCTGAGCCTTTACCGCCCGACCGATGCCGGCACGACGGGGGCGTCCGGCGTGGTGGAAGCGCCGACGGTGCGGACGTTGCGGTAGCGGTCGAGGCGCATGGAGATCATCGTCTCGAATTTTCCGCGAACCTCCGAGACGGAGAGGCTCTTGCCGCCGCCATAGAAGATCGGCTTGTTGGCCGCGGCCGGCTTCGGCAATAGGTTGGCGGCGACGGTGTCGGGCCTGCGCGACACCTCGGAAATCATGCGCTCGGCCCCATCCGGCCCGAGGAAGTGGACGAGATAGACCTCGCCACCCGTGAGGTTGCGACCGATCCTCGCCGCAATCCGCAAACTGTCGCGCTTCAGCATTTCGGCCGCGAAGACCGCGGACAGATAGGGGTCTCGACGCATGTCGAGGATGGCGGTGCGCTGCGCGCGTGTGGCGCCGCCGGCCAGCGTGGCCGCTTCTTGCGCCAGACCGTAGCGCGGACCGAAGTCGCGGACCACGCCGATCCAAGTCGATTCGATGAATTGGTAGAGTCCAGAGGCCGAAGAGGTCTGAGCCTGGACTTCCGTCTTGAAGCTCGATTCCTTGTCGGCGATCGCCATCAGGAGCACGGGATCGACGTTCGTGGCGCGCGATGCGCGAATGATCTTCTCGATCAGATAGCGGCGGATCTTCATCGGGCCGAAAATCAGCAGCTCGTCCGGGTTGCGTGGTCCCTTGCCTTCCAACTCCGTCGCCAGCGCCGAGTAGACGGCGAGTTCCGGGCGGTTCGCCGCATTGGCTTTGACCGCACTGATGTCGCCGTCGACCAATTGCTTGCCTACGCCCGCCGAGAGCTTCACGGACGGGGGTGCAGCCGGTTCGGGTCCAGGCAAAGAGCCAGGGGCGCCCCCTTTATCGGGTTTGCGCTCGACCCGAATGGAGGACGCCAACGGCGAATTCGGATCCGCATCCACATCCGTCACGTCGTAGAGTTGCGAAGCGACCTCGGGACTGACCAGGATCACCGGCCTTCCCTCGCCGAGGCTGAGGGTCGCCGTCGCCTGTGCGACCTCCTCGTCGGGCTCCGGCGGGCTCGGTACGAACAGCCAGCCGATCCCTGCGCCGGCGAGCATGAAGATCCCGATTCCGACGAGCCCGGCCGTCGATCGATGCCCGATCTGCGGCACGCTGACGAGGGAAGACAAGGTCTGCCAGAGGGTTTCGTGGCCGGAACCAGGTGGTGCAGGCAGGGACTCGGGACCCGGCTCAGCCCGGCGGCTCGCCACGAAGTCGGCAATCTCGGTGAACCATCGGGCCGAGATCGCCGGGTCGGTCGCCGCTTTCAGCCGCCTGATGCCGGCATCGAGTTCGGACGCCGTCGACCGGTCAACACCGAGACGTTTGCCCAGCGCACGGGGGCTCGCCTCGCCGCGCGACACGACGTCGATGGCCTGGAACCATTGAGACAACGGCGGTCTCGGCTTGGCGAAAGGCGTGTCCTGGCACGGAAACACTTTCATGCCGCAGGCCCGGCAGGAGAAGGCGCGATTGCGGCTCTCGCGCTGAAAGCCTTGTCGGCTGTCGCAGGCCTTGCAGGGAGCGTCGGCGAAGCGCAGCCGCATCACCAGATCGAGGCATTCCGCCTCGTCGAGCTCCGGGGCGGCGCGCGGCGCCACGACCTAGCCTCCGACCTTGAGGAAGCGCACGGCGACGCCGAACGGAGCATTCCGTGCCGCGGCCTGTTTCGCCAGCGCGGCGAAGACGGACTCGCTCGAACCCCGCGCTCCGGCCCCGAGGCCCGAAACGGGATCAGCGCTCGCGACGGCGACGAGGAGCTGAGGTTTCGATTTGCCGAGCGCGGGCTTCTCGAGCCGAACGGCGAAGCTCGATTTGCCGCCCGAGCGCTTCAGCGATGGTTCGAGATCGTGCACGGTGCCGTCGCCTTCGACGAGCAGCAATTTGAGATTGGAAGTCTGCGCCATGTCGACGCTGCCGCGCAGTTCTTCGCCGCTGCGGATCTGATCGGAATCGACGGTGAGCAGCGGAACGTTGGCCGGCTTGGCCTTCGCCTGGGCCGAAAGCAGGTCGACCACGGGGCATTGCCCGCTTTCGATCAGGCGAAGCTGGATATGTGCCTCGAATCCGAAGGCGTTGCGGAAAGCCTCGTCGAAAGCCTTGAAGGCCTGCTGATTGACGCCGAAGCCCTCGATGTCGGTTTCCTTGGCGCTCGATGTGGTCGGGTTGAGATAGAAGCACGAGCCCCCGCGATAGTCGCGCGTATAGGCGGCAACCCGCTCCATGCCGGTCACGGCCGGCGGCGGCTCGGTCTTCGCTGGCGGGTTGGACACGGGCGGAAGGGCCGCCAGCTGCGGATTGCGCTCCCTGGTCGTCTTACCCGGCTCCCTCTCCATCTTGCCGGTCTCTTCGGCAGGCGGAGCGAGCACGGCTTCGTTGTTGGTCGACGACGGCGGTGGTTCGATGGAGGCGGCTCCGGATTGCCGATTGTTCGGAGCGACGTCCGGCTCGCCGGCATCGTGAGCCGGCCCTTCCCGTACCGATTTCGGGATCGAGCGCTCAGTCAGGGAAGGGCCGGTATTCGGTATCGGCGCCTCCGGCTTGGGAGACAGCGCCAGCCATCCCGCCGCGGAGAGCGCGACGACGCCAGCAACGCCGCCAGCCGCGATGAGCAAGCGGTTCCGCTTAGCGGGAGCCCCGGTGCCGACGTCCTTGCGCTGGGGTGGTTGCCACGTCTCGATCGCAGCCATGCTTTCCGGCCGCCGCTCGGGATCCGGTTGCAGCATCGCCTGGATCAGCGGCAGAAGACGTCCGTCGAGGCCGCCCAAATCGGGCACGCTCGACCTGCGTGCGATGAACTCGGCGGGACTGTCTCCC
Source organism: Methylobacterium brachythecii (assembly GCF_014196345.1). GTDB lineage: Bacteria > Pseudomonadota > Alphaproteobacteria > Rhizobiales > Beijerinckiaceae > Methylobacterium > Methylobacterium brachythecii. The sequence goes on from NZ_JACIDN010000003.1 coordinate 323,275, forward strand.
ATATCTACCGGACGCCCGCGGCTCGCTTGAGCGAGCACGAGACCGAGACTGTAGATGTCGGAACGCGGCGTCACGGCCCCGCCGTAGAGGCCAAGTTGCTCCGGCGAGACGTAGTTGTACTTACCGGCGAAGCCCTCACCGATGACCGTCGCGCCGGTCGGCGTGCGGGCGATTCCGAAATCGATGATCTTGGCCCGTGCCGGATCGCCCGCCGGCAAGATGATGTTGTCGGGCGAGACGTCCCGGTGAATGATGCCGGCCTCGTGAGCGGCCTGGAAGCCTCCGGCAAGCCTGCGCCGCAAGATCTCGACATCCCTGAAGTCAAGTGCGCCGGCCTGAAGCCGCTCGGCGAGCGACTGACCGGTGACGAACTCCATGGCGAGATAGGGAAGGTTCAGGCGGCGATCGATCGAGAAGACGTAGTAGCGCACCACCGCGCCGTGATGGACGTCGCGCAGCGCGGCAGCTTCCTTTCGGAAGAGGGCGAGTGCATGGGCTTGCTCGGCGAATTCAGGGCGGATCGTCTTGATCGCCACGGCATCGCCCGTCTCGATCACGTGACCGCGAAAGACCTCGCCCATCCCGCCGACGGCGAGCAGCTCGTCGATCTCGTAGAGATCGTTGAGCCGCGTTCCGGGTCCGGACCGCGTCGGGTTGCGGCCTCCGATGACGGTTCGCTCGTTCATCACGACCTCCCTTTCGCGGAGGGGCCGGGCTGCGCCACGGTCGCGTTCGTGACGTCGATATTCCGGTCCGGTCGGACGGGCGGCCTTGGCCTGCCGCCGGCTGCGGCCTGACCGCAACGGACGATCACGACGGTCACGTTATCCGGCGCTCCCCGATCGAGGGCGAGCGACAGCAGCGCGTCGCAGGCCCATTGGGGAGCGGAGGTGCCGGCAGCGAGAAGGATGTCCTCGTCCGACAGCGGACCCGTCAGCCCGTCCGAACAGATCACGAAGACGTCGCCGGCCTGCACCGCACCCTGTTCGAGTTCGACCTCGGGCAGTTCGCGCGCGCCGACGGCGCGCGTGATCACGTGGCGGCGCGGCCAGTTCACCGACTGCTCCTTGGTGAGCAGCCCCTGCTCGAAGAGATCGCGTCCCTCGGTGTGATCGCGCGTCAGTTGCACGATGGAACCGGCACGGACGCGATAGATCCGGCTGTCGCCGGACCAGACACAGGCATAGTCGGCCCCGAAGATCAGCAGGACCGCGACGGTCGACCCGACCGGAGTTCCGCGCTTCTCGCCGGCTGACCACAGCACCGAGTTTGCCCTGAGAATGCGGTCCTCGAGCCGCGCCATCAGGTCCGCGGCAGAGACGGCGGTCCCGATCGAGGCAAGCGCTTCGACCACGGTCTCGCTGGCGAAGGCGCCGTCGGCGTGGCCGCCCATGCCGTCTGCAACCGTGAAAACGCCGATTTCCGGAGCGGCGAAGCACCGGTCCTCGTTCTCGGTCCGCACTCGGCCCCGATGGCTGACGAACCCGGTCTCAAACCGGAAGACCGGGCCGCCTCCATCGAGAGCCGCGCCGTCGCCTGCTGGCGCTCCGGGGGCGTCAAGCGGCGAGGTCATCGAACCGCCCCGTCAGCAACCCCGTGAAGAAATCCGGCGGCGGCATTCTGCGGCAAGACGCGACACGCGGGGCGAACTCATCGCCACCAGCCGTCCACCAGTAGCTCATCCCGCCGTGGACGGACTCTGCGGAGTGCGCTCTCAAACGGTCGATCGCCGCCGCGAAGTCGCCCGATCCCGCCTCCGACACCAGAGCTCCGCTTTTCAGTTGTGTCACCCCATCTCGCGACGACGGAAGCCGCGACGGCATCGGCTCCGACAACCGAGCGAGAGAGCCCGTGATTCCATCGAAGTCCGCTCCTTCGTCGAGGGCGGACAGCAGCAGGTCTTCGGCGCCCTCGAACCATCCATCGAACGGTTCGAATTCGGGCGGTGGCAGCTCCGCTCCGGATGCGCCCTGCGCCACGAGCGTCAGCGGAAAATATCGTCCGACGCCGTCGATGGATGGCATGAGAGCGCCTACACTCGTGGTACCGGCGACGTCGGCGCCGAGCCAGAATCGCCAGATCGGCGCATGCAGGAAAGCCGCGGTCCAGTTTTCGCCCAAGGCGAGTCGACTCGCCGCGATGCCACCTTGAAGCCAGGGTTCCCAGGTCTTCAGAAAGCCGCCGGGGATCGCCATCGCGATGAAATCGCGTTTCGCCGGGAGCTTGCCGTAGAGTCCGCAGGGCATCTCAGATCCCCGTTGGACAGCGGAATTCGCGCAGGGCCGGCAGGACCAGGGGATTCTGCACGGTGCTGGTCGTGAAACGCAGGGAGAGCTGGCGCGAGCCCGCCGTGATCGTCGCGACGACGGCGTCGCCCTGTTTCAAGATGGATCCGCCGTCGAGGAGCCGGAAGAGGGACCAGGTTCCGGTTTTCTCCAGGAGCACGCTTCCCCCGCTCGACGTGCCGAAGAAGCTCGGGGTACCCTCGATCTGAAGCGCCGTCCTCGCGGGCGTCGCGGGCCCGGGCCATTGCACGGTCACCGGCGTGTTCACGCCGCCTTGGGCGACCACGGCCGTTCCATTCATGTCCAGGGTCGCCTTGCCGGCGTCGCCGTTCAGAGACATCGGCGTCACCGAGAACGCGACCGCAGGCATGTTCCCACCGGTCGAGAAGAACGTATCGCGGATTTCAGCGGCGCGCTGAAACTCACGCAAGGTTGCCGCCGAGAGTCCCCGGGCGACCTGGTCGTCGACCCGCCAGGTCCATTGCGGACGGGAACGATCGGCGTGGCTCGCGAGATGCTGCGTAAAGAACTTGTCGAAGACCCCGTTCGGCGCGAACAGCTTCGCGAAGTCGGCGAGGGGCACCTCACGGTCGCTGTTGCGGGCGAAGGGGTAGCGGTTCACTGCGATCTGCTGGCAATCGCGCAGAACCTCGTCGGCAAGCGCCTTGCCGAGCTGGCTCACGGCAGCCCCTGCGGCATTGCCCTCGAATTCGTTGGCGACCTGCCGGATCATCGCCTCGAAAGGCTGCGGAAAGCGCGACGCCAGCGAGCGTAGGGCGGCGGTCTGCGTGACCAGGGCGTTGTTGGCAGGCGCCGACTGGTTGGGGTTGGTGGCTTCGAGCGCCGCGTTCTTGATCTCGTTGAGATTATTCACGAGGGCGTCCGTCGCACGCCGGCCGGCATCGCCCTCCATCAGCACGTGGAACGGGCGGAACGTCGCCTCGATGGACGCGCCGGGGGCCTGGTTTGCCGGGAGAGCGAAGCGGTCCGGAGCGCCCGCGCCGCCACCCGGCCGTCCCTCCATCGCCACGCGGCCGAGGGAGGTCGCCGTATCCGCGATGTTCGAGGGCAGCACGGAGCTGAGCGCCTTCTCCGCTTCTTTTCCGGCAGCGGCACCGAGCACGGCCTTGGCCTTGCCCGCCCGCGGATCGGCCGATCCGCGGGACGCGTCGGGACGCGTGGGACGCTCGCGCGTCAATCGCGTCTCGTCGATGATCGACTCGATGACGAGTTTGAGCGGCGAGGTCGGTGCCGCGATCGCCTGCAACGCGAGATAGCGCGGCTTGTCGGCGGTCAGCGAGCGGATCTTGAGCTTCTTCAGGTTCTGCGCCCAAGTCTGCTGAAATTCTCGCGAATAGACCCTCAAGAGGTCTGTGAAGAGCGAGCCGTACTGCGCCTTGTAGGCCTGCTGCTCGCCGGCGGAACCGAGCACCCAGCGATCACGCTCGGCAATGTCGGCGGCCTCTCCAAAGCGGTCGATGAAGGCTTCGAAGAATCCGTCGTAGGTGAAGAAGAACGGCACACGCACGGTCTCGAGATCGCCGCCGCCGACGGCTTCGAAGACGAGGCCGGCATCCGCCCCGGCAGCGCGCTGGACCGTCCAATCCCGGGAGAGGGCGCCGCGGGCATCGGATTTCAGGAGTTCGTAGGTGCGCTCGGCGATGCTGAGCCGCGCGAGCGTGCGCTGGCTGTCTTCGATCAGCGCCTGATTGAGGGAAACGAGCGGCGCGCTGCCGTCGTCGAGTTCGAGCATCGCCTGAAGGTGGTCTTCGAGGAGCTGCCGCCCCCTGGCGAAGCCGGCGCCCGGATAGAGGTTCTCGGTCCAGTCCCGACGGAACCAGCTCACGACGAGACCCCGGTCGAGAGGTCCCTCGGCCCGGGCGCCGAGCATCAGATAGACCTTGAGAGCTTCATAGACGAAGCCGGGATTGTTGCGGTTGGCTTCGAGCTGCTCCTCGAGCCGGAAGATCAGCCTTGGCCGAAACAGACGCTCCAGGCCGGCGCGGTAGCTCGTCTCTGCGGCCGAGCGCAGTCGCGGCCGTTGGCTGAGTCCGAAGGTCGCAAGGATCGGTTCGCCCTCGTCTCGACCGGCATAACCTGCCGGCAGGTAACGCAAGGAGTTGAGGAGCGGCAGCACCTTGGAGAAGTTGCGGTCGGCGATGACCGGCTCGCGCAACGTCTCCGCCGCGTCCGCACGATACTTGTTCGTGAGGGAGTTGGTGAGCGCGACGAGCTGCCCGTTATGCAGGTAGCTCGTCCACCACAGCCCGACGAGAACGGCGGAGGCGAGCGCCAGGGCTCCGTAAGCCCCGAGGCGCACGAGGTTGGTGCGCCGCATCGCCGCGCGGTTCGTCGAGACCCATCCCGCTTCGCCGATCACGACCTTCCGCATCAGGTCGGTCAGGAAGTAGCTCTTGCCCCGGCCGGAATACGAGGCCGCGGCGATGTCCTGCGAGCCGAAACTGCGCGACAGCGCGCCGATGATCTGGTCGATCGGCGTGCCTTCCTGGGTGCCTGAGGTGAAATAGAAGCCGCGAAGCGTCGCGTTGACATGGAAGCGGCTCGGTTCGAATACGCGGCCGAGGAAGTCGACGATGCGGGCGCGAGCCGCCGCGACCTGACTCGGGAAGCCGAACAGCACCACGCGCGACGTTGGGGCAACCTCGTCCTGGAGCCTGTCGGGCATCCACTCGTTCAGCCGCTCGACCAGCGCGTCGAACTCCGCCGGGACCTCGCCGATCATGTTGCGGGTCTTCTCGGCTGTCTGGAACGTATGTCCCCAGACCATCTGCCGATCGGTTTCCGAAAGCTGCCCGAAGAACTCCGTGAAACCCGAAACGAGGTCCGCCTTCGTGAAAACGGCGTAGACCGGGAAATCCACCTTCAGCCGATCGTGCAGCTCGACCAAGCGCTTGCGGATCGCGGTGGCGTGCTGCTCGATTTCCGTTTCATTGCCGGTCAGCACGTCTTCGAGGCTGATGGCGATGAGAACGCCGTTGATCGGCTGCTTGGGCCGCGTCCGGTGGAGCAGATCCAGGAAGGACAGCCAACTCGCCCGGTCGCCCTTGGGATCGGAATCCTGGGTGGTGTAGCGACCGGCCGTATCGATCAGGACGGCCTCTTCCGTGAACCACCAGTCGCAGTAACGGGTACCGCCGAGCCCGGCGACGGCCTCCGGCGTACGGCCCTTGGCGAGAGGAAATTTCAGTCCCGAGCGCACGAGCGCGGTCGTCTTCCCCGCTCCGGGCGGACCGATGATGACATACCAGGGCAGATCGTAAAGCGGGCTGCCCTTGCCGCCATGCGACTTCTTCAGCGTGGCGAGGGCATCGGCCATGCGCTCCTTGAGGACGTCGGCGTCACCCGTCGCGTCGGCTTGGTCGCCGGCAAGCTCGGCCTGCAGCGCGCGCGTCGCCTTCCGGCGACGATAGATCTCCCATCCGATCGTGCCGGCTACGCCGAGCCAGATCAGCACGCAGATGAGGACACGGACCCAGATGGGTTCGAGTGGCCGCACGTCGGCGATCGCGACGAGCGGCCCAGCCCACCAGAACAGGGCCGACAGCGCGAGCGCGCCGAGCAGGAGCGCCGCGAGGCGCAGCCAGGCCCGTAACGTCATCGGGTCCGCCTCGCGATGCCCCTGGCCATTCCCGTCACCCTCAGCGTTCGCGCGGAACGACGATGTCGACGCGCCGGTTGCGGGCGCGTCCCTCGGCCGTCTTGTTCGGGGCGATCGGCACGTCCGCGCCCTTGCCCTCGATCGTGATGCGATCGGGTTTGGAGAGGCCCGCCTTCAGGATGGTGGCGACGGCCTGCGCACGCGCCTCCGACAGGACGAAATTCGACGGGAACAGCACCGTCTTGATCGGGAAGATGTCGGTGTGGCCGACGACCTTGATCGGGCCGCTGCTCTTGTCGAGCAGGCCGGCGAGGCGCTGCAGGAGAGCCGTGAAAGCCGGTTTGACGCGTGCATCGGCGGGCGGGAACAACGCGGCCGCGATCCGGATCACGAGCTGATTGCCGTTCTCGACGACGGCGATGGAGTTGTCAGCGATCTCGGCCTTCAGGGCGTCCTGGAACCGGCCTGCCTGGCTCTCCGGCGGCGGAGGAGGGGGAGGCGGCGGAGGCGCGTAGATCCGGCGCTGGAGGCCGATTTCCGTATTCGGATGAAGGGAGACCAGCTCCGTCGCGACAGCTTCGGTGTTGCCGGTCAGAAGCGTCCTCAGCAGCAGGAACAACCCCAGGAGGACGGCGCCAACCACGGCCGCCGTCGCCCAGAGGGGAACCTGGACCCGAAACGCCTCCGAGGCGATCGCCTGTCCCTGCCAGCGCGGGGAGACCTCGCGGCCCACTGCGCGTGTGCGGCGCAGCAACTCATAGAGGTTGCGCTGGATCTGCTGGAGCGCGGCCGCTCCGCCACCGCTGGTGCGGTGCATGCCCTGGAAGCCGACGCCGAGGCAGGCATGGATCAGTTCGAGGAGATGAAAGTTGCTGCTCGGATCGACCTTGGCCTTCTCCAACTCCTCGAAGAAACGCACGCCGCCGACCCGCTCTCCGAAGAAGCGGCTCAGCATGCTGTATTGGGTCCAGACGTGACGCTCGTCGGTGGGAATGTTTTGGACGATGTCGTCCGCGGTCGCACAGACGATGTACTTGGCCGAACGCACCTGCTCAGGCGTGGCACCGGAGCCGCGGGTATCTTTCTCGAAATCGTCGATGCTCGCCGCGACCTGCTCCATCAGGTTCGAGAACGAGGCCGTCGACAACTGAACGCGCAGGCGGCCGAGCAGGAGGAGGAGGGGAGTCGCCGCGCGCAGGAACGGGTTGCTGTTCGGCGCGGTGACCACGTCCCGCTTGAGCACCAGCGCGCGGCTGCGATCGCCGGCTTCGGCAGAGGGTGGCGCAGGACGGTTCCGCGCGGACAGATCAGACAGCGCCCAATCGTCCGAGTCGGCTTGCGGCGGGGTCGGCTGCGGCAGCGGCTGGCGTTGCGGCGGGGGTTGAACAGGCACCTGCTCGGCCGGCCGCCGTCGGCCGCCCGGATCCGGCCGGATGATCGTACGGTCGCCGCGGCCGAAGGGATCGCTCACGGCAAGCCCTCTCCGCGCCGGGGCAGCCAGAGGCAGGTCTCACGCAGCCCGCGCGTTCTCACCGCCGCCCCTCCAGCACGGCCCAGAGCTCGAGCTCGAGCTGCGGCCAGTCTCCGGAGAAATGCATGCCGATCGAGCTCGCCACCGAGAACTCGGGCCATAGGGGCGATTGCCGGTCGAGCAAGAAATACAGGTGATCGGTGATCGCTCTGATCTGGGGAGGAGGCGCCGGCAGATGAACAATCGGCACGCCCGGCAGATGGGCATGGACGATCTCGTTCATCTTCGTGTTGGGCCCGATCTTGAACAGATGCGGAAACTGGCTCTGGATCTCCGTCAGCGGACGCCGGGCGGAGACTTCGAGGATCAGGCTGGCGTTCCGGAACAAGTTCCGATCGCGAATCATCGAGACGAAGGCGTTCGGCGCGCGCTCGATGATCTCCAGTCTGATCGCGCGACGGCCGAGCTGTGCCGACAGGAAGTCTTGGATATCGCGCAGCAAAGGCGCGAAAACGTTCTCGAGGTCGTCCTGGTCGTAGGCTGGATAGTCGCGCGCTCGCCGCTCCGCCGTCGTGAACGTTGCAAGTTCTCCGGCGATACGAAGAAACTCTTCGTAGAGACGCTCGGGGTGGACGTAGCGCGACTGCTCGAAATGGCGCAGCACGGGGATGTGCCGGTTGAGGAGTTGCAGGATGAAGTAGTCCGCGCTCTGGAGACCACCCCCTGCCGTTGGATCAGCAGCGTAGCGCGCGAGTTCTTCGAGCTTGTTGTCGATCCAGCCGATGACGCGCTCGATCCAGCCATGCACGACGGGATGGCTGCCGCAGGTCAGGACCGGCGGCGCGAAGGTTTCGTCGAAGACGATCGCTCGGTCGCGGACTTCGACGACCCGCGCGATCGGCAGGCCGACATAACCCGGCTTGGAGGTCTTGCGCAGCTCGTAGGCGAGGCGGGGATGGGCGACCTCGATGTCTTCCTCGACACGCAGGGCCGAGGTCGTGTCGATCAGCCTCGTGTTCGCCGGAACGAAACGGCTCGCGCTGTCGGCCTCTGCGCCCTCGACTTCTCGCGTGTTGGGTGAACCAATGGGCAGCGTCAGCCAGAGCACCTGCCGTCCAGCCGTTTCCGGAACGTCGATTGGGGGTGGTGAGGGCGACTCGGCCGGGATGTCGAAGGGCGTGCCGTCCGGCATGACCCCCGTGGCACGCCTCAGGGCGAATTTGCTCTGCTGAGCGAGATCCCGGTCGATCTCAAGTGTCGAGAAGCCCCACGGATACGGCGTCACGTGCCGTGTGCGGCTTTCGACCAGCCCCTCGACGTAACGGTCACTCTGCTGGAGATGATGGGGCCGCAGGAAAAGCCCCTCGGACCACACGACCTTGCTCTTCCAAGACATTGCCGCGCGCTCTCCGGGCGCTGAGTGGAAGGGTTACCGCTGGCTGCTCCGCGACGTCTGTCGCGAGGCCGGCTGCAGCGCGGCCGTCACTGGATGCATACCGGCTTTTTTTGGTCTGTCCAATGGCGCGAGACGTTTCTCGATCGCTTGCGACGGTGCCCCCTGTGCAAACCGTCCGCTATCGGCCCCGATCGTAGCAATCGGCGAAGAACATCATGAAGGCGTCGACCATTCCGTCCTCGTGCGGCGAGGAGAGGGCGGCCCATCGAGTCGCGTAGATGTCCCAGAGCCGTGCCTTGCGAGAGCCAAGCAAAGCGCCCAATCCCTTGTCCTTCTCGTCGGACGCCTCGACGCCCTCGGGGCTCAACTCGTCCAGCAGAAGCCGCAGGGCGTTCTGCATGGCCGCATAGGTCTTGATCTGATGGGTCTTCAGATCGCGGAACCCAGTATCCATGGCGCGGCGCGCTTCGAGATAACCACTCGACGGCCGGCCGAGCATGATGCGCAGGGCATCGTCCACGGTCGGAGCGAACTTGAGCGGATTGTTTTCGAGAGCCTGAATCGTGGTCTGGTTCGCCGCCTTGGCCGTCCGCTTGGACTCCGCGCGCGCAGCCAGCAATTGCTTGAGGCTCTCAGCGCTCAGGCGCAGCAAGACGCCGGCCTCTTCAGCAAGATCTCCGGAATCCTGCCAAGATAGGATTTCAGGTGCGATGCCGAGACCCGCGGCGAAGCGACGAACGAATTCCCCGTCATCGTTCGAGGACGAGGAAGGCCGTGGGTCCGGCCGCTTTCGAGGGGCGGCGTCGTCGTCGCCGAACGGGGAGGCCTCCCTCACCGGCTGCAGAGGAGGAACCGGCCGCTCCGCGGCTGCGCGAACGGGAGCGTCTTCGAAATCTGCGCTCCGGTCGGGCGATGCTCGCGGAGCCGAGGGCAGATCGGCCGCCCAAACCGACTCCGCCGCGGGTTCGGAGGCGGGACGCCGGGGACTCGGCATCTGCGGCCGGGGGGGAGGCGGTGGCTCCGGCGTGGTCCGTGCCCAATCCATCGCGTCGTCGCGTGGCCTCGGATTCGATCTCGGCTCGGACGGCAGGTCGACGGCCCAGTCGACGAAATCGGGTCGCACCGGTCGCGACGACGCAGCGGACCTGAGTTGGCTGCTTGGGATCGGTGCGGCGACCTCTCCGGACGGCTCCCAGAAATCTCCCGGCGCGACTGGATCGGCGACCATCGGCGACGCCGCCGGCTGATCCTCGTCGTCGACTTTCACGCGAATGATGTACCGGCCGATCTCCAGCCGGTCGCCGTTTTTCAGCCGATGGTTCTCCTGAAGACGTTGACCGCTCTGGTTGAGGAAGGTCCCGTTGCTCGAGACGTCCCGGATCCAATATCCGCCATCGCGATAGCGGACCTCGGCATGCTTGCCCGAGATCTCGCGATCCGGATCGGGCAAGGTCCAATCGAGATATTGGTCACGACCGATATCGATCCCCCGTCGGCCGGAAAGATCGATGCTCAACGGGCCGCCATCGGGGAGAACATCGAAGTTCTCGATCGTGAGGGTCAGGGTCATCGGCGGCCCTCCGACACCGAAGGGTGACCCGCGGCCGATCGCTCGGTCTCGTGGTGCCTCATGACGTGCGTCCCTCACGCGGTCGCATCAGCGGGATGCCCAGATCGACGCTGGCCTGCAGCTTGCTCGATCGATCGTGTGCCGTCACCGTCGCGAGCGCCACGAGAATGCCGGTTCGCACCGCTTTTGGCGTCATTTCGGGCGTTGCCGGCACCACGGCATGATTGTTGGGGCCGACATTTCCGCCGGACCAGCCTGCGGCGAGGGCGACCCAAGGCGTCGCCAGTCGATGGTTGCCTCCCATGCCGAGGCGCAAGGCGTCACGGCGCTTCAGGTCGTCGGGATCGCGCACCCATGACTCCGCGGCCTGGAGCGGCGCGTCCTCCTGGCCCATCCCGATGCCGAGCATGAGCCGGACGCTTTGTGCGGCCCACCAGACCGCTTCACGCCGTCCCAACGCGTAGGCCAACAGGCTGACTGCGTCCTCAGGCGTATCGCCGCGACGCAGCCTCTCCAGGAAGACGAGAGGAGGCTCGTCGCTCGGCGGCGCGCTGATGTCGCGCTCTGCACTCGGGAAGGCGGCAAAGATGTCTCGTGCGCTGCTGAAGCGGGAGCCGGTCATGCACGAGCCCGTTAGTTGAGAGTGATGAGGGGCGCCTTCTCCTCGATCTGCGCCGTGCCTTGCACGCTGATCTTCCCCCCTTCGATCGTGATGGAAGCCGGATCCATGGTGATCTTGCTGGCTCCGACTTCGAGGACGATCTTCGTTCCCGCCTTGATATGCACTTCCTGGGCGACGTCGGCCTTCCAGTTGCCGGTCTCGACCTTGAGCTTCTCGTCGCCCTTCTTCAGCGTCGTCTCGCGGGAAGGCTTGCCGCTCGGCGTATCGAAGGCGACGCCGATCTCACGTGTTTCCGAATTGCGAACCACCGATTCCAAGTCCTTTTCCGCCCGCATGGCAATTTTTTCCGACGATTTCTTATCGTCGAAGGTCAGCTGGTTGAAGCCGCCATGGCCCTTGGTCGAGTCAGACTTCATGCCCGAGACCGTCTTCTGGTCCGGCAGCTTGTATGGGTACGCGTAATCTTTGTTGTAGACCGTGCCGACGACGAGCGGCTGATCGGGATCGCCTTCCAGGAACTGAACGACGACTTCCTGGCCGACGCGCGGTATCACCTGAAATCCCCAGGATTTGCCTGACCACATCTGCGCGACGCGCACCGGGCGCGAAATCTTGTCCTTGTCTCGGTTCCAGTGGAACTGGATGAAAATCCGCCCTTCGTCATCGACGTCGATTTCTTCGCTTTCCTTGCCCTTCCGGGTCGTCACGACCGCGGTCTGAGGCCCCTGAATGCGCGGGCGCGGCGTGATCTGAGGGGCACGGAACGGGCGATCGACCGGCATGATCTCGTAGCTGCCACCGTAGAGTTCGCCCAGAGCGGCACCCTCGCCACTGCGATAGGTCTCCGGCGCGATGACGTGCCGGGCCGCGACGACGAGATATTGGCCGTCATCGGTCGGATGCTGGCGGATCGTCACCAGACCTCCGGGAAAGAGGCTCGCCGCATCCCCGGAAACGCTCCTGCGATGATCGACGGCCTGCTCGGCCTCGAGCCGCACCTTCATGCGCTTGTTGCCGAGATCCCGCTCGGTATACCGGCCCGGATAGTCGTAGGCCTCGAGCTTCGACTTCTCGTACTGCTCGGAACCCTCCGCGTCGGCCTTCAGATTCGCCGTGGGCTTCATGTAGTCGTAGTCCAGGGTCGCGAACTTGCCGGTTCGAAAGCTGCGTCCCGAACGCCAGTTCGATAGGTGCTCGCGCTCGCGCCGATCCATGCCGTCGAGCGCGATGAAGGGAATGGATCCGCCGCCCGCCGCTACAGGCTCATGGCAAGATCGCGAGTCGGCCAGGATGAGCTGATGCTTGCTCTCGCTGTGCTCGTAGAAGGTATAGATTCCCCACTCTTCCATGAGCCGCGTCACGAACTGCAAATCCGTTTCACGGTATTGGACGCAATATTCGATCTGGTCGTAATCGCCCTTTTGGGCCTTGATATCGAAATCCTTGAAGCCGGCATCCTTGAACACGGCCTCGATGATGGTCAGGACGCACTTGTCCTTGAAGATCCGGCAATCCGCCCGGCGCCCGAGGAGCCAGAGCCAGGGACGCAGCGTCAGGCGATAAGCATTCGATGCCTGCCTGATACCAGTCCATTCCGTATCCACGACGATGCCGTTGAAAAACCGGTCGACGCCGTCATAGGAACGAAATCTTACATGTGCATTTTTACCGAGCACCTTGTCGAAATTGTAGTTCGGGTCATCGCAGAGGGCGTCGATCTTGTATTCGAATAGTCGGCTCAGTCCTTCTTCACCTTCGAAGTGCATCAACACGAACTTATCGCGCCCTGCCGCCGTCACCAGTTCGGCGACCCGCTCTTTCTGGGAGAAGTTGCTTGAAGTACCAACACTCACAGCCATATCCGCGCTAGATTTTTGGAAGTAGCAGCGTTAAATCGTTCCGAGCAGCACGCAAGGATAGCGTGAATGTGTCCTCTGATTCGGATCTGCGCAATGACGAATGAGATTCGATCTTCATCGAAGGTTTTACTGCTCGCAACTATTGGATTAGTTACCATGGGCGCGCCAGTGCGAGCCGATCCAGCCTATAAGGCTTCGGATATCGTGGCCCATTTTTCCCCAACGAAAGCGCTTGGCGGGTCGCGCTCACTCTGCATCGGAACCGAGACCGAGTGTGCCAAAGCCATACCAGAGCAGTCTAAGCCTGTCGACGGCTTCGACCTGAAGGTCAACTTCGATTATAATTCCGATCGGCTGACCTCGGCGGCACGTTCAAACCTCGATGAGTTCGCGCGCGCGCTGAAGGACCCCAACCTCTCCGCATCGCACTTCCTCGTCGAGGGCCATACGGACGGCATGGGCAGCGACGCCTTCAATCTCGACCTGTCGATGCGCCGAGCCGCCGCGGTCGTGAAGTATCTGACGGTGCACGGCGTCGGGGACGATCGCCTCGAGGCGAAGGGTTACGGGAAGCAGAAGCCGCTCGTCTCCGATCTGATGTCTAGCGAGAACCGGCGGGTCGAGACCCGCCTGCGCAACCAGTAGGCGCACGACGGAGGTGGCGCTCGAACTCGATTACACGAAGCTCGTCGAACCCTTATCGTCCGACGCACCATGCGGCGAGGATCTCGACGAAGTCGGCGACCTCGACTTCCTGAATCAGACCTCCCATGTCGAGAGCCTGCTCCCGGCAAGCTTCTTCACGAGAGACGACGAAGGGCGCCAGCAGCCCTTCGACCGTGCCAGCATCGACTTCAACCGGGAGAACAAGGCGCTTCTCGCCCTGCTCGACCGGACGCGCGACCTGCGGGTGCTGACCCTGCTTGCGCGACTGGCGATGCTCAATCGCGACCTCGCTGGCTTCGCCAAGGCCCTGGCGGCGATCGTCTCGCTGCTCGATGCGCACTGGGATGCCGTTCATCCGCGCGGTGAGGGCGGCGACTACGAGCTTCGCGGAGCAGTCCTGCAAGGGCTCGACGATACGGCGACCGTGATCCTGCCCCTGCAGCACGTCGTGCTGGCCCAAAGCCGGCGCCATGGTGCGATCAGTTTCCGCACCATGATGGTGGCGAATGGCGAGATCCCGCCACGTGAGGGTGAGCCGGCGCTCGATCGGAGCGCGATCGAGCACGCGATCGATGAGGGCGAGCCGGAATCGAGGCAAGCTCAGGCTGACGCGCTCCAGCGCATATCGGACGAGGTCGCCCGTTTGTCGGCGGTGACGATCGCGCGGGGCGGCTATGAAAGTGCCGTCAAGCTCGATCGTCTGGGCTCTCTCGTCGGGCGCATCTGGAGCCTCGTCGGCAAGACCGGCGGCCCAGCACCGGGAGAGGAGGCCGCGCCAGCGGGCGACGGCGAAGTGGCCGCGGTTGCAGACACCAAGCCCTCGGTTCCTCGCGCCTCCGGCAAGATCGCGACCGCGGCCGATGCCGCCGCCGCCTTGGCCGCGGCAGCGGGATATCTCCGGAGCAGAGAGCCTTCGAGCCCAGCCGAGATCCTGGTGCGGCAGGCGCAGATGCTCGTCGGCAAATCGTTCATCGAGGTGATGCGTATCCTGATGCCCAATCGCGCGGACGAGGCGGTCTTCGCGATCGGGAGCAATCGCGGATTGCGATTGACGTTCGATCAGCTCGCCTCCGTGCCCGATGATCCAGGCGGCTCTTCTGCGGATGCGTGGACCGAGACCGGCCAGGACGAGGGGGAAGACGCCACGGTGGCACCCGCCGTCTCATTCTCAGCCGGAAGCCGGGCCGAGGCCGTGGCGCTGCTGAAGGAAGCCGGCACCTATTTTCGCAGCAACGAGCCCGCCAGCCCGATCCCGCTCCTCATCGACAAGGCGATCGGCGTCGCCGACCGGGACTTCCTGGCCATTCTGCGCGACGTGCTCCCTGAAGAATAATGCCGATTCCGGTGACGCCGACATGGCGTCGGGAGCCTGGATTGGCCTGCATATGGACGCAACTTGGCTCTTGCGTCGGGCGCCAGAATCTGTTGGACTGTTTTTGGAATTCCGCGAGGACATTCTCCAGTCTAGAACAAGGTCTAGCTCGACCATCGATTGGCTTTGTCCCCTTTCTGCGGGCGGCCATCACTGGGAATATCTTGATGTCCGACAGCAGCCATAAGTTCATCAAGCGGAATCGTCCGCCGCGCGTTCACATCACGTACGAGGATCCATACGACGCGGAGCGGAAGATCGAGCTGCCCTTCGTCATGGGCGTCATGTCGGATCTTTCCGGCAATGCCTCGTCGGTCGAGAAGCCGGATGTCGCCGAGCGTAAGTTCGTCGATATCGACATGGACAACTTCGACCAGCGCATGGCCGCGATCGACCCCGGCGTTCGCTTCAACGTCGACGACCGTCTCTCCGAGAGCGGCTCCAAGATGTCGGTCGAGCTGCATTTCAAGACGATGAACGATTTCGGCCCCGCTGCGGTCGCACGTCAGGTGCCGTCGCTGAACAAGCTCCTGGAGGCTCGCGAGCAGCTTGCGAACCTGTTGCGCTACATGGATGGCAAGGTCGCCGCGAGTGACCAGATCAAGGCGCTTCTGAAGGATCCTGCCCTTATGCAGGCGCTGAAGGATCGTCTCGCCGCGCCGGAACAGCAGCCCGAGGCTCCGACGCCGCCGGCTTCCTGATCGTCCCCGATCGATCTTTTCCCCCTGAATGCTTTCATCTTCCGCGAGATGTCTAGATGGCTGCCGCTTCAACTGAGCTCGCCAAGGAATCCGTGTCGGCTGGTGTCGCGACCGGCGATACCAACGAATTCACGGATCTGCTCAAGCAGAGTTTCAAGCCACGCACCGAGCGCGCTGCGACCGAAGTCGAGAACGCCGTCGGCACCTTGATCCGAGAGGCGCTCGCCGACTCCACGCTCATCAAGGACGACGTTCTCGACACGATCGAGGAGATGATCGCCCGGATCGATCAGAAGCTGACCGCGCAGGTCAACGAGATCATCCACACCCCGGACTTTCAGAAAATCGAGAGCGCCTGGCGGGGCCTCAACTATCTCGTCTTCAATTCGGAGACGGACACGACCTTGAAGATCAAGGTCCTGAACGTTTCGAAGCAGGAGATTCACAAGAACCTCCGCCTCTTCCCGGGTGCACGCTGGGATCAGAGCCCGCTGTTCAAGCGGGTCTACGAAGCCGAATTCGGTCAGCTCGGCGGCGAGCCTTTCGGCTGTCTAGTCGCCGATTACTATTTCAGCCATCTCTCGCAGGACGTCCAATTGCTCCGCGAGTTGGCGAAGGTGGCGAGCGCGGCCCATGCGCCCTTCTTTGCGGCGGCCGATCCGACGCTGATGGGCATGGACAGCTTCACGGAGCTCGCCAATCCGCGCGATCTCTCGAAGATCTTCGACACGCCCGATTACGTCCAATGGAAGGGCCTGCGCGACTCTGCCGACGCCCGCTATGTCGGCCTCTGCATGCCCCGGGTCCTGGCCCGGGTGCCCTACGGCGCCAAGACCGAGCCGGTCGAGGAATTCGCCTTCGAGGAGCAGACCGACGGGCATGCCGGCGAGAAATACGCCTGGATGAACGCGGCCTACGCCATGGCCGTGAACATCAACCGTGCCTACAAGGATTGCGGCTGGACGGTTCGGATCCGCGGCGTTCAATCCGGCGGCGAAGTGGTCAACCTGCCGAGCCACACCTTCCCGACCGACGACGGCGGCATCGACCTGAAATGCCCGACGGAAATCGCGATCAGCGATCGTCGTGAAGCTGAGCTTGCGAAGTCCGGCTTGATCCCGCTGATCCACCGCAAGAACTCCGACAAGGCTGCCTTCATCGGAGCTCAGTCGGTCTACAAGCCGAAGCAGTTTTATGGCGAGAAGGGGGTCGAAGCGACGGCCTCCGACAACCTGTCCGCGCGGCTTCCCTACATGTTCGCCGTGTCGCGATTTGCGCATTACTTGAAGTGCATGGTGCGTGATAAGATCGGCTCGACTAAAGAGAAGGATCAGCTCACCCGCTGGCTTCAGGAATGGATCAACGAGTACGTCGACGGCGATCCGATCAACTCCAGTGAGCAGACCAAGGCTCGTAAGCCTCTCGCGGCCGCGCGTGTCGATATTTTCGAGAACGAAGAAAATCCCGGCTACTACTCGGCCAACTTCTATCTGCGTCCTCACTATCAACTCGAGGGCATGGATATCGGAATGAGTCTCGTCTCGCGACTCCCGGCACCCAAGCAGTAATCGGCACTCACCAAAATCACGGCAGACAACCCCCGAGCTTTGGTCGGGGGTTTTCTCGACGCGTATCCAACCATCTCCGATCGGCGCTCATGCTGCACGATCAAGGTCAATTGAGGGGAGTTCGCTATGGCAGTTGATATCTTTTTGAAGCTGGATGGGATCAAGGGTGAGGCCCAGGACGACAAGTACAAGGACGAGATCGACGTGCTTGCCTGGTCGTGGGGTGCGAGCCAGTCGGGCACGACCCATGGCGGATCGGGCTCGGGCTCGGGTAAGGTCAGCGTCCAGGATTTGAGCATCACCAAGCATCTCGACAAGTCGAGCCCAGTCCTTTTTCAGCATTGTGCCAATGGCAAACACATCGCGAAGGGCAAGCTCATCGTCCGGAAGGCCGGTGAGAAGCCGCTTGAATACCTCACCATCGAGCTCGAAGACATCATTGTGACGCACGTCTCGATGGGCGGTTCGGGCAGCGAGGATCGTCTCACAGAGAATATCACGCTCAACTTCGGCACCTACCACGTGAAGTATGCCGTTCAGAACAAGGACGGGTCGAAGGGCGCCGAAGTCGAGCACAAGTGGCACGTCTCCAAGAATATCGCCGGCTGAGATCGGTCTTCGTGGCGCCCTGAGGCGCGCACGCGCTCGGCCCGCACCACGTGGTCCGCTTCGAAGCGGGTCTTCAGACGAGCCGCCCGTTTTGCAGGGCGGCTTGTTCTTCGCAGATCTCCGGCGATGGCCTGAGGGAGCATCGGGAGGGAAGGCATGGCCGCGCGTGCCGACGCGAAGCGCATCCGCATTCCAGTCATGGAAGCCTTCCGCGCTGCCCATGCGCAGAAGGACGCCCGCCTTCACGTAGATGTCAGGGACGAGAGCGGCGAGCGCGTCCTGGCTGGACGACGCTCCGGTGCGCGTGCAGCCGTCACCGCGAACGACCTTCAGCGCAGCGTGGCGCGGGACCTGGAGCGGCTGATGAATGCCGTACAGTTCGCAGCCGATACCGACATCAGCGACTTTCCTCAGGTTCAACGCTCCATCCTCAATCACGGCTTCGTCGACATTTCACGACTGTCGATCGACGATATCGGCGTCGACGAGGTCGGGCGCGAGATCGTGTCCGCCCTGCGCATCTTCGAGCCGCGCCTCGCACCCGCATCGATCACCTCTCAGCGCGACAGCACGATCGATCCGGCGGAACTCAAGCTGCGTTTCGTGGTGCGTGCCGAGATTGAAGCCGACCCGCTCAACGTTCCCGTCGAGTTCGTTGCGGAGCTGGAGCGGGATACCGGCCGCATCAAGGTCGCCCAGCGATGAGCGCGCGAGTGCCGACGAGGCTCCGAACGAAGCGGGGGCTGCCGTGAACCGGGAGTTTCTTGACCTCTACAACCGCGAACTCGGCTTCCTGCGCGATCACGCTCGGGAGTTCGCGGAGGAGTATCCGGGTATCGCCGAGCGGCTCGGGGGCCTCGTCGAAGGCCAGAGCGACCCGATGGTGACCGGGCTGCTCGAAGGAGCGGCCTTCCTCGCCGCTCGGGTTCAGCTCAAACTCAAGCACGAGTTCCCCGAGTTCACGCAGAACCTTCTCGAGCAGCTCGTCCCCAACTATCTCGCTCCGACCCCGGCCGTCATTCTGGCACGTGTCGAGCCGACTTACGGCGATGCTGCCCTGAGGGATGGTCCGCGGATCGCGCCGGGGGCGCATCTCGAGGCCACTTACCGCGAACGCGACCGCCAGGTCGCCTGCCGCTTCCGAACCACGGCGCCCCTGCGGCTCTGGCCCTTCGATATCATGGCCGCCGAGTACTTTTCGCATCCGGGGCCCTTGCAGGCGCTCGGCATCGAGAGGCGCGATGCCGTCGCCGGGATGCGCCTGACCCTCCGCCACCGCGTGGCGGCTCGCCTCGAGGACGAAACCGCGGACAGGGGGGACGATCCGCAGACCTTGTTCGCCGGCTGCGCCATCGACAATCTCCCCATCCACCTCGTCGGACCCGAGGCCGATGCGGTCGCGATCTACGAGCAGCTCTTCGCGGACCGCACCGGCATTTTCCTTCGGTATCTCGACGCGTTCGGTGATCCGATCGTCGTGCCGCTCGATCGCGACTGCATCGAGCCCATGGGTTTCGATACCGACGAGTTGTTGTTCCCGAAGGACAATCGGATCTTCGACGGGTTCGATCTCCTGCGCGAATATTTCGCTTTCCCGCGCAAGTTTCTCGGCTTCCGCCTGACCCGGCTCGGAGGTCCGCTCAAGCAGGTCCGCAGCCGCCTGCTCGATGTGATCTTCACCTTCGACGAAGCGAGCCCCCGCCTTGGAACGACGATGCGGCCGGATGCATTTGCGCTCTACGCGGTGCCGGCCGTCAACCTGTTCGAGATGAGCCTCGATCGCGTGCCGGTCGAGGCGAGCCGGCACGAATATCACCTCGTCGCGGACCGCAGCCGGCCCCTCGACTTCGAGCCGCACCGGATCTTGCAGGTCTTCGCGCATCAGCCCGGCCGGCAAGGCAAGGTTCCCGTGCCTCCGCTCTATGCGCCAGGCAGCAGTGTCGCGGGCGGCTCCGCCGGCCTCAGCTATACCGTGCGCCGGATGCCTCGCAGACGCACCGGCAGGGAGCGGCTGCAGGGGGCGGCTTCCGACTACACCGGCACCGACATCTTCCTGTCCTTGGTCGAACCCGCGGGGATAGATGCAGAAACGAGCGTGGCGGAAGTCAGCGTGCGGGCGCTGTGCTCGAACCGGCACCTGCCGGAGCTGCTGCCGATCGGGGCCTCGGGCGCCGATTTCCGGTTCGCCGACGATGGTGCCCTGCGCGTGGTCTGTGCGGCGGGGCCGACGCGGCCGCGCGAACCGGTGGTGGCTCAGTTGCGGGGCAGGTCCGAGCACCTGTTCACCGGCGCCGTCTCCTGGCGCCTCATCAGCCTGCTCCGGTTGAACCCGCTTGGCCTAGTCGAACGAGGCGGCGGCCGGGGCGCCGAATCCCTGCGTGAAGCCCTGATGCTCTTCGCCGATCTGTCCGACAGCGCGGTCGAGCGGCGCATCCGCGGCGTCCGCAGCGTCGACAGCCGGCCCGTCGTGCGACGCCTTCGCCAGCGGATCGGTACCGGAACCGCTCGCGGCACCGAGGTCACGGTGACGCTCGACGACAAGGCTTTCGAGGGAACGGGGCCGTTCCTGCTTGGAGCGATCCTCGAGCGGTTCTTCGCGGAATACGCCTCGCTCAATCACTTCACCCAGACGGTGATCCGCACGGTCGAGCGCGGCGAGATCATGCGCTGGGCACCGCGCGTCGGCGGACGGAGGCTCCTATGAGCTTCCGCGAACGGCTCGAGGCCGCTCCCTGGGCGCATGATTTTTTTGCGACGTTGCGCCGGATCGAGCGCAGCTATCCCGATCGACCCCGCGTCGGCGACAGCGCGGCCCGCGACGCGGATGCCGTCACGCTCGGGCAAGACCCGTATCTGGACTTTCCGTCCTGCAACATCGCCTCCGCGACGCGCGACGAACAGGGCGACTTGCGTCTCATCGTGAAGTTTCTCGGCCTCCTCGGGCCTCAGGGGGCGCTCCCGCTCGGAACGACCGACGAGGTGTATGGCTGGCTGATCGAGCGCGACGACGCCTTTCCGCGCTTCCTCGATCTGTTCAACAACCGTTTTCTGCAACTCTTCTTCCGGGCCTGGGCCGACGCCCGGCCCATCGCCCAGGCGGACAGGCCGGAGGCCGACCGCTTCGAGGCCTATATCGGCGCGTCCGTCGGTCTCGGCCTGCCGAGCCTGCGCGATCGCGATGCGCTCTCCGATCGCAGCAAGATCGCCTTCGCCGGCCTGTTGGGACCGGCCACCCGCTCCGCCTCTCGCCTTCGCGGAGCGATTGCCGGCCTCCTCGGCGTCGCTGTCGAGGTGGACGAGTTCATGGGGGCTTTCCTCCAGTTCGACGCGACGGATCTGTCGCGCCTCGGCGGCCCGAACGGCCGCCTCGGTCACGATCTCGTTCTGGGCCGCAGCGTGTTCTCGATTGAGGACCGCATTCGCCTGCGCATCCATGCCGCGGACCTCAAGGAGTACGAGCGGTTCCTGCCGGGTGGCGCGAGCTGTGAGCCGCTGGCGGATCTCGTTTTCTTCTACCTGGGCGACGAGTTCGACTGGGATGTCGAACTGGCGCTTCCCGTCACCTGCGTGCAGCCGGTGCATCTCGGGATCAGCGGCAGGATCGGTTATACGAGCTGGATCGGGCAAACGACGTCGGCCGACGGATACCGACGTGATGCCCGCTTCCAGCCTGCCGAGCGCGTCGACCGCGCCGGCCAGCAGGGCGGGAAGTTTGCAGCATGAGCGAGATCAGCCTCGAAACCGTCACCGGTAAGCTCAACCGCGTCGGCTACGACGCCTTCATCCAGGCCCTGCGCCAGGCGCGCGGTGCCGGGAACCGCAACGTCGAGCTCGCCCATTGGATCGGGCGGCTGCACGAGGTTCAGGGCAGCGACCTTGCCGCCACGGCCGACCACTACAAGCTGGATCGCGGCCGTATCGCCGCCGACCTCGCCAAGGCGGTGGACAGCCTCAAGCGAAACGAGACCGAGATGCCGGGCATCGCCAACGGCATCGTCGACCTGCTCGATCGCGGATGGCACTACGCGACGCTGCTCTTCGGAGAGACGCAGATCCGCTCCGGGCATCTCCTGGTCGGCGCCCTGAAGTCGAACGACTTGCGGCGGGTGCTGCTCGGCCTGTCGCCGGAATTCGGCAAGATCCCGGTCGATACGCTGATCGGCGAACATCGCTCGGTCTGGGCGAAGACCGACGAAGAGAACCTTCGCCCCATGGATGGCGCCGGTCCCGTTGCCGCGGGAGCCACCGCCACGGCCCCGGGAGCGAAGGGTCAGACGGCCCTCGACCGCTTCTCGCAGGACCTCACCGCCAAAGCGGAGGCGGGCGAGATGGATCCGATCCGCGGCCGTGACGAAGAGATCCGCCAACTCATCGACGTCCTGATGCGGCGGCGGCAGAACAATCCGATCCTCACCGGCGAGGCGGGCGTCGGCAAGACTGCCGTGGTCGAAGGCTTCGCGCAGGCCATCGCCTCCGGTGACGTGCCGCCGCCCCTGCGCGAGGTGCGGCTTCACGTGCTCGATATCGGCCTGATGCAGGCCGGCGCCTCGATGAAAGGGGAATTCGAACAGCGGCTGCGCTCCGTCATCGACGAGGTCCAGTCCTCGCCGAAACCGATCATCCTGTTCATCGACGAGGCCCATACGCTGATCGGTGCCGGAGGGCAGGCCGGCACCGGCGACGCAGCCAATCTCCTGAAGCCGGCGCTCGCGCGCGGAACGCTGAAGACGATCGCAGCGACGACCTGGGCCGAATACAGGCAGTATTTCGAGAAGGACCCGGCTCTGACGCGCCGCTTCCAGCCGATCCAGGTCGGCGAACCCGGCGTGGCGCAGTGTTGCGACATGCTGCGCGGTCTGCTCGCTCCAATGGAGAAGCACCATCGCGTGCGCATCTCGGATGCGGCCATCGTCGCGGCGGTGCAGTTGTCCCATCGCTACATTCCAGCCCGGCAATTGCCCGACAAGGCTGTGAGCCTGCTCGACACAGCGAGCGCCCGCGTCTCGATCAGCCAGACCGCCGTGCCGGCCGCGATCGCAGACACCCGCGCGGCGATCCGGGCCAAGGACAGCGAGCGCGCAGCGCTCGTGGCGGACGGCGATCTCGGAATCGACGGTGAGGCGCGGATCACTGAGATCGATACCGAGACCGGCGCTCTGAAGGACAAGCTCTCCGGCCTCGAAGCTGCCTGGGAACAGGAGACGGCCCTCGTCGAAGAGATCCAGGCGCTTCGGGCCGCGCTCTCGGAAGCAGGCAGCAGTGCCGCAGCAGAGGAAGCCGCGGTCGAGGCGACCGGTCCGGTGGGAGCCAGCCTCGAGAGCGAGGAGCATCCCGTCGTGGAGGTGCCCGCAACGCCGGAAGATCGGCGAGCGGCGTTACGCGAGGCCGCAGGGCGACTGGAGGCGATCGAGCCCGAGTTAAGGATGATTTACGCCCACGTCGACGAGCAGGCGGTGGCCTCCGTGGTTGCGGACTGGACCGGCATTCCGGTCGGCCGGATGGTTCGCGACGAGATCGAGACCGTGCTGCGCCTGCCCGAGACCCTGAACCGGCGCGTCGTCGGTCAGTCCCACGGGATCGCGATGATCGCCAAGCGCATCGAGACCAACCGGGCCAAGCTGGACAACCCGAACAAGCCGATCGGCGTGTTCATGCTCTGCGGCCCCTCCGGCGTCGGCAAGACGGAGACCGCGCTCGCCCTCGCCGAGGCGCTCTACGGCGGCGAGCAGAACATGATCACCATCAACATGAGCGAGTTCCAGGAGGCGCATACGGTCTCGACGCTCAAGGGCGCACCTCCCGGCTACGTCGGCTACGGAGAAGGCGGCCGCCTGACGGAGGCGGTGCGCCGCCGACCGTACAGCGTGATCCTTCTCGACGAGGTCGAGAAGGCTCACCCGGACGTTCACGAGATCTTCTTCCAGGTCTTCGACAAGGGCGTGATGGAGGATGGGACGGGCCGGCGGATCGATTTCCGCAACACGCTCATCATCCTGACGTCGAATGTCGGCACCGACTTGATCATGCAGCTCTCGCGCGATCCGGGCTATCGCTCGGATGCGGAGGCGCTCGCCCAGGCCTTGCGGCCCGAACTGCTCAAGGCGTTTCCGCCGGCGCTACTCGGTCGCATCGTCACGATCCCCTACTTCCCGCTTTCGCCGGAGATGCTGTCGGGCATCGCGCGCCTGCAACTGGACAGGATCGGCAAGCGCGTACGCGAGAACCACGAGGTGGCTTTCACCTACGACGACACCG
This sequence comes from Methylobacterium brachythecii, assembly GCF_014196345.1. GTDB lineage: Bacteria > Pseudomonadota > Alphaproteobacteria > Rhizobiales > Beijerinckiaceae > Methylobacterium > Methylobacterium brachythecii. The sequence continues at coordinate 347,268 of NZ_JACIDN010000003.1, forward strand.
TGGTCGAGCACATCGTCTCCCGCTGCAACGATCCGGATTCGGGCGGCCGGATGATCGACAACATCATCACCAACACGCTGCTGCCGGAACTGTCGCGGGAATTCCTGAACCGGTCTCTCGAAGGAGAGACGCTCACAAGCGTTCGTGTGGGGATCGGGGACGGCCGTTTCGCCTACGAATTCGGCGACACGGCAAGGAAAACCGGAGGCCCGGAAGTGCCCGGTATTCGAGAGCCCATCGTTCCGAGCTCGCATGGGAGCACAGGCGAAGCCTCAGAGAACGCACTTGCCGCCGAGCCCTAGCGCGAAGCCGACACCAATGCGGCGGAACGTGAGTGTTGCCAGCGCGCAGACGCCCAAGAAACGCGCGTCATCTGGGCGCGCGTCCGAATTTCGTAACTGATCGATCGCCGCAGTCCCCGGAGACGCTGACATGTCCGTTATCAACGTCGTGATGGCCCCATCCGATCTCGTCACCTTCGTAGCCGACACGGGCTTGTGTGGCTGGTGGGGCGACCAGCCGATCAAGTTGAACCGCTATATGAGCGGCAATGCTGCCTATGGCGGTTCGGCGACTTCGAATGACCTCCTCGGTGCGATCTCCAAGATGAGAAGCACAGGCGGCCTCACGATTGGCACACGACCACAAGACAGCACGATCATGTGGGCGAATATCGGCAAGGGCCAAGCATATCCCAGCGATCTCATTCTGACCTGGGGCTGGTGCTACGATAACTTCGATCAAGTGCAGCCCATAAAGGTTCAACTGTTCAACTATGTGTCGAACGGTCACGGCGGCTCAAAGACCGTGAAGGATGGTCCGCCGGTGGAGATGGGTACGTTTCTGACAAGCAGAAGCCGCTTCGCTGAGGGAATGCAGGCTTTCATCGACAGAAAAGGGTTCGGCTGGGACTGCATCGGCTTCGTCCAGCAGTACCTCCTAGCGATCGAATTCTATACAGCCTATCCGGGATTGCTGCCCACGCAGTACATCGGCGGCCGCAGTGGTTTCACCGAGGTCACCCGCCTCGATCAGATCGGACCTCTTAACGTCATCGCCTATCCTTGGCACGTGCAGATCATCGACAGTGTTCAGTCAATCTCGTCCAATCAGGTGAAATGCACGATCTGTCAGAGCTCAGGATGGGCGGCTCGCAGCGGGCCGATGACGAACGACAATATCACCATTACTGGACCTATCGACATGAAGAAAGAAGACGAGACGGGAAAAGAAAAGACTGAGTACTATTTCAAAATCTCGGGCCCATCACCGGTCACGGGAATAGCAAGAATTGGCCGTTCCGCACGATTGAAACCGGCCTATGCGTTCGGCGCCTGACAATACGGGTACCGATTTTCCGCCTCGCGCGATCATCTGACTGGTCGATACAGTACCCGAGCCCGCCTGAGATGGAGAGATTGTCTTGTCCAAGAACCGTTTCGAGCAAGTAAGCGAGCCAGCCGACGATGCGATGACGCTCTGCCTCAAGCGTGACGGCGAGAAGAACTATGGCATTATCTCTTGCCCTCGGAGCGCCACGGAAGGGCGGTTACCGAAGGACTATACCTCCGACGAATTGCCGCTCAAGGAAGCGATCTCGTCAGCCATTAAGCTCGCCAACGACTTCAAGGCTCCGCTCGTCGTCATGGACCCGGACGGTCTCTGGCAGACGGAATGGGGCGAACTCTACCGCGACGATGAAAGCTGATCCAAGCGCGGATCGTCGAATTCTTACGAGTACTCGATAACACGCGTGCGGGCTCGCTTGTGGCCCAACCCAGTCCGAACACACCAATCTGCCAGCATCGTCCTAAAAAAACACGAACAACGGCGCTTGATATTTGGTCTATTAAAACAAGGAACGGAAGATGGCAGGCAATATGCTGATCCATGACAACAGATTGTCTGGGAAAATGCCGAGCGGTCTTGCGAACAACAATTATCAGGTTGGCGCAACCACCGACACGAGGCACATTTTCGATTGGGCAGCATACTATGCGTCGACGCAAAGCGGCCTCGATAATCTTTTCATCATGTGCCATGGCTACACCGCCCCTGCTTACGCAGAGCAAAAATCCCAATACGTTCTCGGCAATGGCCTACAGCTTGGAAAAGACAACCTGAGCTTCAACAACATTTCTGTGGTCAGCGCCCTGAGTAATCAAGTCAAAACTATCACGTTGTTTGCTTGCGGCCCAGCCAATACAACGAAAGGCCTTCAAAACACAGCCGTCGATGGCATGAGATTCTGCGGAGAGTTTGCCCTGTATAGCGGCGCGGCAGTTATTGCCGCCACAGCCTCTCAATCCTACCAATATAAGAAATGCGTCGCCAAAATCTGCTATCACAGCAATACGGATGCCACTGGCGAGATCGATTTCGGTCAGTGGGAGGGGCCGGTCTATCAATTCAGTCCCGTCGACGGATCGCCGTCTCGTATTTCCTGAGGACCGAGAAACGGTCATGCCCAAAGGTCCCGCCGCCCGCATTCTCGACCCGGTCGCCCATCCCCTGCCGCCCATTCTGCAGCCAGGACCCGGCAGTCCGAATGTTTTGATCGGAAGCCTGCCAGCCTGGCGCGGGGTTCCGGCCGCGGCGGCGGCTGCGATCCAAGCGGCAAAAGCGATCTCGGATGCCACGATCCAGGTTGCGGAAGCCGCGACGATCGCCGCCGCCGGCACTCCGGGCGCGCCGGCGGCGCTCGCGGCCGAGCAGACCGCCAAGTCGACGGCAGCCTCCACCATGGGCTCGATGATCTCCGGGGGAGCCGGCGGCGCCGACATCCATATCTGCGCGACTCCATTGCCGATCCCGCCTCACGGACCTGGCGTCGTGGTGAACGGCTCCCAGACCGTACTGATCAACGGCCTGCCCGCCTGCCGGCAGGGCGACACCATCGTGGAAGCCGTCGGGCCACCGAATACGATCGTCATGGGACTGCTGACCGTCGTCATCGGGGGGTGAGCGGACGTTCCGCTCGCCGAGCGTTCACGCCGTCCGCTGCAGTCCATCCGAACCGCGACGACCTGCGCAGGTTGATCTGGTCGCATCCTACCCTGCGCGAGATTCGTAGGGTGGCCGGATTGCACCGAATGGCTTCAGCACGGCGCAGATTCGTGTTGTCGGAGTGCGGTTCTGTTTCCTGATTTCTTGTGCAGACAGGCTGTCACCACCCGTCGCGACTCGGATCAGCAGGCAAGACGTTTCCGCAAAGCGATGAAGTCTCGCCAAGTCTTTCCGCTATCGATCGTGCACCTGCTCGGCTTCACCGAGCTTCGAGCGGACTACGGCCTCTTCGCCCGTCTGACATCATCTGGATAGCGTCAGCGAAATCACTTGTAGCCAAAATCATACACCGAGCCCCGAAAGGATGCAGCCATCCGCGATAATGGCAAAGCTTGATTGACGCCGCCAAGCGGACCGCGGAGAGTCCGAAACCGGACCAGGCTTGATTGCCGCTTAAACAGCGATGATTCGGCTTGTTTCGGTCGATGGTGGGGGGTCGCCATGCGCGCCGATAACGGCTCAGCCAGTCGCTGGGCATCGGAATGCTCGAAGATCGTCCCGCTGCCAGCGGACCGTTGCCGTGGCTTTCAAGATCACTCGAGCAGCCTCGTGGGCTTTCGCATGAACGTCGGTACGACCCGATCGAGGATGATACCGGCATGACGCCGCTTGTGCCTGCATTGAGGGCCAGCGCGGTGTCGCAGCGTCGCAGCATCGGCGCCGCCTGCCGTCTCTCGGGACTCGCCCTGGCTGCGTTGACCGCAATGGCGGGGCTGTCCCGGGTAGAGGCGCAAACCGCCAGCCAGGTCACGCCGCAGAGCTTTGCTCCGCCGGCCGTCCGACCGGGCGGAACGCTCGCCTTTTCGGGCCAAGCCGGACTCGCGGCTCCCGCTGGATCCGATCGGCTGAGCATCCGCGTTGGGACGATCGTCGTCGAGAACGCGCCGCCCGGCTTCGCCCCGGAAATTGCAGAGCTTCAGGCGAAGCTGGTGGGACGGCGCGTCCCGGTCAGCGAGATTTTCTCTGCTGCACAAGAACTCGAGGCGGTGCTGGTTCGTCGGGGATCGCTGCTGATCCGCGTCGTGCTGCCGGCTCAGAAGCTCAATGACGGCGGCCGCCTGCGCCTCGTCGTGGTCAACGGCTTCATCCAGAACGTCGAACTTCGGAACGTGCCCGAGCCGGCCCGCAGCCGCATCGCGGCCGTTCTCGACGGGCTCGTCGGCCGACGCGATCTTCAGACGTCGGAGATCGAACGTCGCCTACTTCTGGCCGGCGACACACCCGGCGTCTCGCTGCGCTCCACCCTGGTGCCGAGCACCTCCCAAGGCGGCGCGACCCTCGTCATCGACGGGACCTATCGGGCAGTCACCGGCTTCGTTGGCGGCGACAACACCGTCGGCAAGGCGCTTGGCGGCTACTCGATCGGCACCGGTCTCGACATAAACACGGCCTTCGGCCTGGGCGAAACGCTCTACGTGCGCGCCCTCGGCTATCCAGGGCGCAACGACGCGCTCGGCACTGGAAGCCCGTTCGGCGACGATCCGCGTCTTCGCACCCTGTCCGGCGGCCTCGTGATGCCGCTCGGAACGGACGGCATGACCTTCAACGTCGAGTATACGGACAGCCGCACGGCGCCGAAGGTCTCGAACGTCATCCAGACAACGAGCGACTACGAGCGCCTGTCGTTCCGCCTGCGCTATCCGTGGCTTCGCAGCCGCACCGCCAACTTCTTCAGCGAAGTCGCCTTCGACGCGACGCGCGAAGAGCTCGGCCTCGTCCTCCCGGCGATGACGGTGCCGCTCAGCCTCGATCGCCTGCGCATCGTGCGCCTGAGCGGCGAAGGCGACGTCAAACTCGACAGCGGCGGCATCATCTCGGGCCGGAGCACGCTCTCGCTCGGCATCGACGGGCTCGGGGCGCGCGGCATCGCCGATGCGACGCCGATCCTGCCGCTGTCGCGACTCGGCGCCAATGCCGAGTTCCAGAAGCTCGATACCTGGATCACGCTGACGCAGCCCCTACCGGAAGGCTTCGTCTTCGGCTTCTACGCCCGCGGCCAGACATCGTTCGGCCAGCCGCTCGTGCGCAGCGAGCAGATGGCGATCGCCTCGTTCCAGGAGCTCTCGACCTTCGATGCAGGAAGCCTCGGCGGCGATAGCGGCTGGCTGGTGCGAAGCGAGGTTGCCCATCCGTTCAGCGTGAACCTCGAAGGCCGACCGGCCACGGTCAGCCCCTACGTCTTCGGCGCGACCGGGCAGCTCTTCCTCGAGCGGCCGACGATCCTCGAAGCGTCCAAGCTGGACGTCTCCTCGGTCGGTCTCGGCTTGAGGCTGGCGGCGCTGCTCGATCCGACGAGCGCCACCGAGGCCAACCTGACGCTCGAGTTCGGCCGGCGCTTCCGCAGCGATGCGCTGCCGGACGCCAACCGTTTCACCGTGCTCGGCTCTATCCGGTTCTGAGGACGGCCCGCCATGACCAGCCAGCCCATCCTCATGCAGACTGCCGGTGAGACCCCGAACCGTCGGGTCGCGGGGCGATTTCTCCGCCGGTCGCTGTCTCTGCTGCTCGCAGGCACGGCGCTGAGCAGCCCCACGCTGCCAGGTGCAGCCGAGTTGCCGCGCGGCGGCAGCGTCACCTACGGCACCGTCGGCATCACGCAGCCTTCCGCCAATCAGCTTACGATCCAGCAATCGTCCCAGACGGCGATCGTGAACTGGCAGGGTTTCTCGATCGGGCAGGGCGCCCGGGTCGACATCAATCAGCCTTCGTCGAGTTCGGCCATCCTGAACCGGGTCACTGGATCGACGCCCTCGACCATTGCCGGCCAACTCAACGCGAACGGCCAAGTCTACCTCGTCAACCCGAACGGCATCGCCATCACCCCGACCGGCACCGTCCAGGCCGGCGCCTTCGTCGGTTCGAGCCTCGACATCGCCGACGAGGACTTCAAGGCGGGCCGCCGGGTCTTCCGCGGACACGGGCGCTCGGCCACCGTCTCGAATGCCGGCACGATCGACATCGCACGCGGGGGCTATGCTGCGCTGTTGGGCGGCCAAGTCGACAACAGCGGCACCATCAACGTGCCCCTCGGCCGTGTCGGGCTGGGTGCCGGTGAACAGGCGACGCTCGATCTATCTGGCGATGGCTTCCTGCAGGTCGCCATCCCGAGCCATGACGACGGGACCGGCAAGGCGCTTATCAACCATTCCGGCCGGATCAGCGCCGCGGGCGGCCGTGTCGTGATCCAGGCGGCGACGGCCCGCGATGCCGCTCGCAATGCGATCAACCTGTCCGGCGTCGTCGAGGCGCGGACGGTGAGCGGGCATTCCGGCGCGATCGTGCTGGGAGGCGGCGAGGGCGGCAAAGTCACCGTGACCGGGCGCCTCGACGCCTCTGCACGCGCCCCCCGAGCCCGGACCGCACGTGCGGCCCGAGGCGGACAGGGCGGCGACATCACGGTCACCGGACAGGACATCCGGCTCGCTGGCGCGCAGATCAAGGCCGATGGGACCACCGGGGGCGGCCGGATCCGCATCGGCGGCGACTACCAGGGCGGCGGGACGCTTCAGCGAGCCGCGACCACCACGGTCGACGCCGCGACCACGATCAGCGCCGATGCGGGTCGCACGGGCAATGGCGGCAACGTGGTCCTCTGGTCCGACCAGATGACGAGTTTCACCGGGCGCATTTCCGCGCGTGGCGGAACCGAGTCCGGCAATGGCGGCAACGCAGAGGTCTCGGGCAAGGCCCTGCTCGCCTATGACGGAACCGCCGACCTGACCGCGGCCAAAGGCAGCTTCGGCACCCTGCTGCTCGATCCGTACAACGTGACCATCTCGAACGGCGCCGATGCGAACCAGACCGGCTTCGCGGCGACCGGCAACGACTCCGTGATCAACGCGACGACGCTCTCCAACGCGCTCGCCACCGCCAACGTCACGGTGACCACCGGCGGAGCGGGCAGCGCGGGAACGCAGGCCGGCGACATCACCGTCGCCGCGCCGGTGGCCTGGAGCGCGCCGACCATCCTGACCTTGCAGGCCTTTCATTCGATCGCGGTCAATTCGGATCTGCAGGTCAACGGGGCCGGCGGCCTCGCCTTCGTCACGAACAACGGCGGAGCCGGCGGGACGCTCACCTTCGGCAACGGCGGACGCGCGACCTATGCCACGAGCGGCGGCGCAGGCATTACGGGTCAGTCCCTCTCGATCAACGGCCAAGCCTATGGGCTGATCTATTCGATGGCCGGCTTGCAGAACATGGCCGGCAATCTCGCCGGCAACTACGCCCTCGCCCAGAGCCTGAACGGGACCGGCACGGCCTTCACGCCCATTGGTGATACGACCACCGCGTTCACCGGACAATTCAACGGCCTCGGCCAGACCGTGACCAATCTGACCATCAACACGCCGGCACGGGACAGCACCGGCCTGTTCGGCGCGGCGACCGGGGCGACGATCGGCAACATCAACCTCGTTGCCGCCAACGTCACCGGGGGCGACAACACCGGCGCGCTCGTCGGCCTCGCCACCAACAGCGCGATCTATGGCACCACCGTCTCCGGCAGCGTCACGGGCGGCGACACGACCGGCGGCTTGGTCGGCGGCCTCGTCGGGACTTCAACCACGACCGTTGGCGGCAGCACGGTGATCGGCTCTTCGAGCGCGGCGACGGTGGTCGGAACGGTCAACACCGGCGGCTTGATCGGTGCTGTAGACGCTGCCTCCGTGACTGGCTCCTCCGCCACCGGAGCTGTGCGTGGTGGTGATTTCACGGGCGGCCTCATCGGCAATGCGCAAAGCACCAACATCAGCACCTCTTACGCCACAGGCGCGGTCTCTGGCGGTGATCTCGTCGGCGGCTTGATCGGCGGCCTCGGCGGGGAAGGTGTCAACGCGGCTCAGGCCACGACGCTTACGCTGTCCTACGCCAACGGGGCGGTCACCGGGCCGGGGCGTGTCGGCGGCCTCGTGGGTCTAGTCAGCAACAACTCCACCATCGCAAACACCTACGCCACCGGACTCACGCGCGGCGGCACGGCTGCGGGCGGCCTTATTGGCGAGATCAACAGTATACCGGGAACGTCCGCTGCGCCGATCGCCGTCGGCACGAGTTACGCGACCGGCTTGGTGACCGGCGGTGGCACGCTCGGCGGCCTCGTTGGAACCTCAGTCGTAGGGTCAGCGCAGACGGTGACCAATTCCTACTGGGACACTCAGACGACGGGCCAGACGACGAGCGCCTTCGGAACCGGGCAGACGACGGCGCAGCTCCAGGGAGCGCTTCCGGCGGGGTTCTCCGACGCGATTTGGGGCACGCAGGCCAATGCCTATGCCTTCCTGAACTGGCGCTTCCCGACGGGCGTGCTCGCCGTGTCCGGCTTCGCACGTGACGCCGCCGCCAATCCCATCGCGGGCGAGGCGGTTCGCGTGGCGACCGGCGGCAACATCTCCTACCAGACCAATGCCGGCGCCAACGGCTATTACTACGTTGCCCGCGACCCGCTCGCCGGCGCGCTTCCGCAGGGCGCCACCGCGTTCCTCGACGGCACCAATCGTGGGTCACGGACCGTCGATGCGCCGCTCGGCGCAGGCGCGCTGACCAATGTCGATGCGCGCATCGGGCGCGTCGTCGTCGCGACGGCACAGCCCACCGCGTCGGGCCTGGCGGCGGTGCTCGCCTCGGCCGGCGACAGCGCGCTGTCGGCCAACATCCCCTACACCGTGACTGCGACCGGCGGCGTCCCGACCTTCGCCAGCGGATTGCCGACCTTCATCGAGGCGCTCGGAACCGCCGGCTTCACGGTCGATCGCTCGCTGATCTCAAACGGCTCGCTCCAGCTTGCCGGAGCCGGATCCGGCGCGGGCACGACGACATCGGCAGGTCCCGTGGCCATCTCGGCGGGCCAGACCGTCCAGAGCCAGACCGGCGACGTCGTCATCGCGACCTCGCAATTCACGAACAACGCCGGTGCGACCGGAGTCCAGGCCGGCGGACGCTACCTCATTTACAGCCAGGACTACGCCAACGATCAGCGCGGCGGCCTGGCAGGCGGGAACCTGTACAACCGCAGCTTCGCAGCGAACGGCCCCGGCACCGTCACCCAAACCGGAAGCCAGTTCGTCTATACCCGCCAGCCGATCCTGACCGTGACTGCAACGGACGCGACGCGCACCTACGGGCCGACGGCACTCGGCTTTACGCGCTCCGTCACCGGCCTCGTCAACGGCGACACCGCCGCCCAGGCCTTCACCGGCCAATCGGCCGTCGCGGACACGACGAGCCCCCTGTCGGGCGTCGGGACGTATGCCAACGGTGCCCAGGTGACCCAGGGCACGCTCGCCTCGTCGATCGGCTACGCCTTCGCCTTCGTCAACGCGCCGGTCACCATCACTCCGGCGGCGCTCACGATCCAGGCCAACAACGCGTTCAAGCCCGTTGGGACGACGCTGACCTTCGCTGGAACCGAGTTCACCACGACCGGCCTCGTCAACGGCGACACCGTGACCGGCGTCACTCTGACGAGCACCGGCGCTCCGGCGGCGGCCGCACCCGGCATCTACGCGATCCTCGCGAGCAACGCACAGGGCACTGGCGTGGCGGCGAACTATGCGATCACCTACCTCCCCGGCACCCTGGCCGTTCAGAACACGACGATCGACCCGCTGACCGTGGCGGTCGCGCTCCCGACCCTCGACAGGCAGTACCCGCCGCCGTTCTCACCCGTCGTGGACACACCCGACGTCATCGTGGTTGCCGGCGAAAGCGAGGTCTTCACCGGTCACGACGTCAGCGTCGGGAGCGGGATCGGCCGGACGAGCACGACCCAGCCGCTCTCTCTCGGCGGCGGCCAGCCCCTGCAGCCTCGCCAGGAGGCTTCGGTCGACGATCTCGACGCCCTCGGCCGCGAACTCGATGCAGCCGTGGCCGCATGCGAGCAGCGTGATCCGCGCCGCGTGAAGGTCTATACCGACTGCGTCGCGCGCGCGCTGGAAACCTACGCCGATGCTCTCGAAGCCAGGATCGCGCAGCTGCCGCCGGCGTTCCGTAACATCCCGGCTGCGGTCCGCATCCCGGCGATCCTGCGAGATACGGGCGCGCGCTCGGCGCCGCTCCGTAGCGTCCCGGACGTCATCCGGGCCGCGGCGCGGAAGGTTCGGGCGTCGCGTACGGTGGCTCAGGCTCGCAGCGTCGTCCGCGCTGCGGTGACGGTGGTCCGCAAGGCGATCGGCCTGATCCGCGCCGACGAGCCCGCGGTGGCGGCCCGACAGGTGAGGCAGGGCAATGCAGTTGCCGGTGCTCTTCAGATGGTTGAGAACCGACTCGCCAAGGCGACGGGGCTCTGAACCCTCGACGGGTCTGAGGGGCGAACGGGCGGCTCCCAGCGGGTCGCCTCGTTCGCGCATTCGCGACCTTCGTCAGATGCGATCGGCCGCATCGGTGGCGTTTTTCGCCATGCTGATCGCGGTGTCGTTTGCGGGATCCGTGCGCGCGGAGACGCGGATCGCCCTCGTCATCGGCAATACCGCCTACCGCGGCCTCACGGCGCTGATCAACCCGAGTAACGACGCCCACGACATCGCGGCCGCACTGAAGGCGCGCGACTTCGAGGTCGTGGAAGGCACCGACCTCGACAAGGAGGGTATGAACCGGCTGATCTCGGCCTTCGCAGCGAAGGCGCGCACTGCCGACGTGTCGCTCTTCTATTATGCGGGACACGGATTTCAGGTCGACTATCAGAACTATCTGGTCCCGGTCGACGCCGTGATCCGCTCTCGCGACGACGTCGAGAGCCAGACCATCCGCCTTCAGACCATCACGGCCGGCCTACAGGGCGGACGCGGCAACCACCTGATCTTTCTCGATGCCTGCCGCAACAATCCGCTCCGGGGCAAGAGCGGCGCCACGGCGGAATCCGAGGCCGTCCTGCGCGACGGCCTCGCCAAGGTCGAAGACACGGCAGGCTTTCTCTTCGCCTTCGCGACGCGCCAGGATCAGGTTGCCTTCGACGGCGGCGGCCGCAACAGCCCCTTCGCGCAGGCCTTCCTGAGCCATGTGGCCACCCGTGGACAGGATCTCGGCACCATGATGATCGCCGTGCGCAAGGACGTGATCGCAGCGACCGGTGGATTCCAGGTTCCCCTCGAAGTCTCCTCGCTCACCCAGCAGATCTTTCTCGTCCCGGGGCGCCCGGAGACGATTTCCCCGGAGACCCAGCTCTGGCAGCTCGCCGCCTCCAGCCGCGATCCCGCGTTGCTGCGGGCCTATCTCTCTCGCTTCGGCGAAGGTGCTCATGCCGGCGAGGTGAAGGGCATGCTGAAAGTCGCGTCCAACGACACGTCGATCGGCGTGCCCCGCAGCACTCCGGACGAGCGGCTGAGCGACGATCGGCTCTGGGATTTCGCGCTGCGCTCGCGCTTGAGGCCGCTGGTGGAGTTCTACATCGCCCGGCGCCCGGACGGGCGCCACGTCGACGAGGCGCAGACGCTGCTGCAGAGCCTGCCCACCGCCGACGACAGGGAGGCCAAGCCCGAGCTGGTTTGCGAGCGATCGACCACCCATCCCCGCGATGCGACGGCAAGCATGCCGGGCGTCCCCCTGGCGGAATTGGCCGCCAATGCCGAGCCTGCGATCCAGGCCTGCCGCCAGGCGCGCGCGGCCCATCCGGAGATGCCGCACTTCACCGCTCTCCTGGCACGAGCTCTCGCGGCTGGTGGCCATCGCGAAGAGGCGGTGTCGCTGTATCGAGAGGCCGCCGAGCGCGGCAACCTGCGCGCGCAAGTGAGCCTCGGCCTTCTTCTCGACACCGGCGACGGCGTGCGCCGTGATCCCAAGGCAGCGGTCGCGCTTTATGAGAAGGCCGCCGATGGCGGAAGCCCCGACGGCGCCATCAACCTCGCCGTCGCTCTCATGGAAGGGACCGGCGCACCGAAGGACCCCAGGCGCGCGGTCAAGCTCCTGAAGCAGGCGGCCGAGGCGGGCTCAGCCATCGCGACCTACAATCTGGGTGTGCTCTCGCAGGATGGGACGATCCCAGAGGCCGGACAGGCGCTCGGCTATTTCGAGAAGGCGACCGAACTCGGTGACCCCCGAGGCTTCGTACCGGCCGCCATCCTGCTCGACGAGGGCCGCGGCATCCAGAAGGACCCGGTGCGCGCGGCGGAGATGCTGCTGCGCGGCGTCGCATCCGATTCCGGCGATGCCGCGAATCAGATCGTGACGCGCGCCTCGGCCTGGTCGAAGACCACGATCAAGGCGGTGCAGGAGCGTCTCAAGACCGTCGGCTATTACCGCGGTCCGATCGACGGGATCGGGGGAGCCAAGATGAAGGCGCCCCTGCAGGAATGGCGTCGCATCGGCAGCGTCGATTTGCATTGAACGGCTTTCGGCGGATGGCCGCGACGAGGCCGCCTTTGACTGGGCAGGGTGGCGATGGCGGAAGAGACAGAACTGACCCTCGACGAAGCGCTCGAGGTGGCCGTGCGCGCGCACCGCGCCGGCGATGACGCGGTCGCCGAGGCGCTGTACCAGCGCATCCTCGCGGTTGCGCCCGATCACGGCAGCGCCTTGACCCTCTACGGGCTCTTTCAACACGGCCGCGGCCGGCACCGCGAAGCTTTGGGCCTGATGCGGCGCGCCGTGGAGATCGAGCCCGAAGATTCCGGATTGCACTTGAATATCGGGAACGTCCTGTTCGAGATCGACCGGCCCGACCTCGCTGTCCAGGCCTACGAGGAGGCCATCCGCCTCGATCCCCGCTCCGTCGCCGCACGCAACAATCTCGGCGTCACCCTGCGCGCCGTGAAGCTGCCCGATGCTGCCGAGGCCGAATATCGGGAAGCGATCGCTATCGACCCCGCCTACCGGGACACCTGGGACAACCTCGGCCGGCTTCTGGCGAGCCGCGGTCGCATCACCGAGGCGATCGCCTGCCATGCGAAGGCGTTGGAACTCGAGCCCGCCAATGCCGGCACGCGTCGGGTCCTGGTGGCCGCCTACGCTGCCACGGGCGAGAAGACGAAGGCCATCGCGATCTTGAGGGATTGGCTGCGCGACGAGCCTGCAAGCCCGGCCGCCAGGCATCTGATGGCGGCGATGTCGGGCGACAACGTTCCCGACCGCGCGAGCGACCAATACGTCGCGAGCCTGTTCGACGGATTCGCCGGATCGTTCGACCACAAGCTGGCGCGCCTCGACTATCGGGCGCCCGCACTCATCGCCGAGGCCGTCGCCGCCTCCCATCCGCCTCAGGCCAAGGATCTCGACATATTGGACATCGGATGCGGCACCGGACTGTGCGGCCCCGCATTGCGCCCTTATGCGAGGCATCTCGTCGGCATAGACCTGTCGCCCAAGATGCTGGAGCGCGCGGCTCAGCGCAGCTGCTACGACCATTTGGAAACGGCCGAACTCACGGCGTTTCTCCAGCGTCAGGCGCAGGCCTTCGACCTCGTCGTGTCCGCAGATACGCTGTGTTATTTCGGCCGCCTCGACGCCGTCTTCTCAGCAGCAGCGGCAGCCCTGCGGCCCGGTGGCCGCTTCATCTTCAGCGTCGAGAAGTCGGCCGACCTCGACGATTTCACGCTGCATGGCCACGGTCGCTACAGCCACAAGCAGGCCTACGTCGTGCGCGCCTTGGAAGAAGCGGGCCTGCGAACGGACACGCTGCACGACGCAGCCCTTCGGATGGAACGTGGCGCTCCGGTCGAAGGCCTCATCATCGAAGCGGCCCTGAGCGGAGGTGCGAGGAAATCCTCCTCTACCGGTTGAGCATCAGTCGACCGCCTCCCTCGAGAGACGGCCGGAAAACGGGCGTCTGCGCGGGCCGCGCAAACCGTCCCGCCCGATCGCCTCAGGCTCGATCCAACCGACCAGATGGCGGGGCCGTGACCGCGAGGCAGAGTGGCATCACTCCGCCAGCATCGCGATGCAGGAGAAGGCGCCGGCGATGAGCAGGTTGCCGGCAACGAGGAACGTGATCAAAGTCATCATGACCTCCGAGATAAAGCCAAGCTAAGCTCGACAGTAAACGCCTGCCTTCGACGTTGGTTGCGATCCCACCCGGCTTGGACGTCTCAGCCGTCGTAAACGACAGATCCGTCTGCTATTCGGGCTCGCTCCACCGCGACATGGCTAGGCCTGGGCGCCTGACGGGACCGTGAATGCCGCAGATAGACGGCCGTTCATCTTCGCAAGACCTTGCCGACCTGTTCGGGTCGCACGAAGGAGACCTTGCGATCGGCGGCATTCCGCTCACGAATCTCGCCGAGCAATTCGGCACGCCTCTCTACGTCTACGACGCGGAGCGGATTCGCGGTGCTTACCGGCACCTCAGTGAGACCGTCGCCGGCTTGGCCGGCATCTATTATTCCATCAAGGCGAACCCGAACCCGGCCATCGCGCATGTCCTGGTGGAGGAGGGGGCCGGGCTCGAGATCGCCTCGGCGGCAGAATACATCGCCGCCCGCGCGGCCGGCGCACAGCCCAAGCGGATTCTGTTTGCCGGCCCTGGCAAGCGCCCAGACGAACTCGCCTACGTGATCGAGCGCGGGATCGGCGAGATCCATCTGGAGAGCCACGAAGAAATCGCGCGCGTCGCCGCGATCGGGCAGGGGCTCGGCGTCGAGGTGCCGGTCGCTTTGCGGATCAACCCTTCAGCCACGGCCCAGGGCGGCGCGATGCGGATGGGGGGCAAGCCCTCGCCCTTCGGCTTCGACGAGGAGGGGTTGGAGGCGGTCATCGACGTGGTCTCGGCACATCCGTCCCTGCGCCTCGCCGGCATCCATCTCTTCGTAGGAACCCAGATCCTCGATGCAGACGTGCTCGCCGGCCAGTGGGCGCATGGCCTGCGGCTCGCGGTTCGGGCCGCGCAGCATCTCGGGCGGCCGCTGGACACGATCGATCTCGGCGGCGGCCTCGGCATTCCGTATTTCCAGGGCGAGACCGCTCTCGACCTCCAGCGGCTCGGAGAGCGCATCCAGGATCTCCGAACCTTCGTCCGCAACCAGCCGCTGATCCGTGACGCCGCCGTGGTCATCGAGCCGGGCCGCTTTCTCGTCGGCCCCGCGGGGCTCTATGCGGGGCAGGTGCTGGCCTCGAAGATCTCACGCGGCACGCGCTTCCTCGTCATCGACGGCGGCATGCACCATCACCTCGCCGCCTCAGGCAATCTCGGGCAGGTGATCAAGCGGGATTATCCGGTCGTCGCCGCCACGTCGCGTGGCCGCGAGACTTCGCCTTGCATCGTGGTCGGGCCGCTCTGCACGCCTCTCGACACCCTGGCCCGCCAAGCGATGCTGCCGGACCTGCGCGCGGGTGAACTCGTCGCGATCCTGCAATCCGGCGCTTATGGCCTCACCGCCAGCCCGATCGGCTTTCTCAGCCATCCGAGCCCAGCGGAGGTGCTGGTGGATGGGGGCCGCATCTCGCTCATCCGGGCGCGCGGGAGTTTCGAGGCGCCGATCACGCTGCCGGGCGGTGGCGGCCAGGGCAGTCACGTGGGTTGAAGCCGAGGTTTGGTACCATCAGCCCAAGGGATTCAAGGCGCCTCGTCGTCAGCGGAAGAGGTTCGGGGGTACCGCCGGGCTCGCATTGAGCAGAGTGATCGCCACCCGTCGGTTCGGCGCGATGTAGGGATTGTCGGGGAAAGCCGGATTGGTGTCGGCGCGTCCCACCACGGAATCGAAGTTGTCGCTGGGAACCCCGGCACCCGACAGGATCTGGCGCACGGCGAGCGCACGCCCGGCGGTGAGGTTCCAGGGTTCGACGGCCGGCGCTGAGCCGGGACGGGCAGCGGCCGTATGGCCGGTGATGGACAGGCGGTTGGGCAGCCGGCGCAGGGTCGGCGCGAGCGCCTCCAGCACGCGACGGGTGCGGTCGTAGGGGTCGACGGAGCCCTCTCGGAACATGGAGCGGCCGTCCTGATCCACGAGGGAGACGTTCACACCCTCCTTGGTCGGCTCGATCACGATGTTGCGCGACAGCTCGGCATAGTCAGGCATCTTCTGGAGCGCCTGCCGGAGGCTGGCTGCGGCGCTCTCGTTGGCCTGCTCGCTGGCAGCCGGGCGATTTGCATCGAGATCGCTGGCGCGGCCCGGGCTGGTCGTCGGGCGCGCTCTGTCCTTCTGCTCAGCAGAGCCCGTCTCTGGGTCGCGGGGCGTCGCCGACTTGTTGCCTACGCTGTCCAGGGCGGTGCCGTGCAGCATTCCGCCAGCGCCACTGGTCGTAGGGCTCAAAGACGCCGGCGCGAAGTATTCCGCCAAACCGATCTTCTGCTCCTGCGTCGTCATGCTGATCAGCCACATCAGCAGAAAGAACGCCATCATGGCGGTCACGAAGTCCGCATAGGCGATCTTCCAGGCCCCGCCATGGTGGGCATGACCGTGCTTTTTGACCTTCTTGACGATGATCGGCTGGATGGCCACGGCCGTCGAGTCCCTGCTGGAGATCGGATCGGATCTCGCGCGCTTTCCGCCGAAGCGGTTACCGGTTCGGCGATCAGAAAGCGCGCAACATCAAAAGTTTGGAGCGTTTTCGGTGATCCGGGGATCACCGAAAACGCTCTAGGCGGCCAGAGCGGCGGTTGCGGCTTCGACTTCGTTGAAGGTCGGACGGACGTCGCTCATCAGAGTCTTGCGGGCAAATTCCACCGCCATCACCGGCGGCTGGCCGCCGATATGGGCGAGGAGACCCGCCTTGAGTGAGATGTAGTATTTGGATTCGGCCTCGAAGAGGCTCTTGAGCGACTGCGCCATGGGCCCGAAGAAGCCATAGGCGACGAAGACGCCGAAGAAGGTGCCGACGAGCGCGCCGCCAATCAGATGGCCCAGCACCTCCGGCGGCTCTTTGATCGCGCCCATCGTCTTGATCACACCGAGCACGGCGGCGACGATGCCGAGCGCCGGTGTTCCGTCGGCGAGCGACTGCATGGCCGACACGACACGCTCCCGCTCCTGGTGGTGCGTCTCGAGTTCCTCATCCATGAGAGCCTCGATCTCGTAGGCGTTGTTGACGCCAAGCGTCACCATACGCATGTAGTCGCAGACGAACTCGACCGCGTGATGGTTCGCTGCAAACGTCGGGAAGGCTTCGAACAGCGTCGACTCGCTCGGATTTTCAATGTGCGGCTCGAGCGCCATCAAACCTTTCTGCTTCACAAGTTTGTACAGCGAATACTGCATCCCCAGCAGTTCGACATAGCATTGCTGCGTGTATTTGGGGCCCTTTACCAGCGTGCCCAGCATTGCAGGCACGGCCTTGAGCACTGGCCCGATGTTGCCGATGACGAAGGCACCGATCGCCGCGCCGAGGATGATGACGAACTCGTACGGCTGCCAAAGGACTTCCAGGTGGCCGCCCATCTGCGCGTAGCTGCCGAAGACGCAGCCGAAGACGATCAGTGTGCCGACGATCAGCCGCATAGTTTGCCATCCTTGCGTGGCAGCAGGTACAGCCCGCACGCAGCTACCAATGATCTGACAAATCGCTGGTCATGGTTAAGGTCGAGTTTAGAGCCGTGGAGAGAGCGCTGCGGCGATGATGATGCTCATCAGGAGCGCAGCCACGCCGTGATCCCATATTCTCCCTCATTCCGAGGTGAGTGGGTGGGATCCGAACGACCGGATGCGTGGGAATTCGGTGGGACGGCTGTGGCGAAAGCGCTAGATCACGCTGCGTTTTGACGGAATCTGTCAAAACGCAGAAAGCGTGATCAATTCAATAGTTTAGAGCATGCTTTCCGCGAAAAACCGTTGCCACTTTTTCACAGCATGCTCTATGAGCGCGCCGACACGACAGGCGGAGCAGGCAGCGAGTCATGATCCTCGAAATCGCACAGATCGACGTGAAGGCCGGGTCCGAATCCCAGTTCGAGGCGGGGATCGAGAAGGCGGCTGCGATCTTCAAGGCCGCGAAAGGATGCCGCAGCTTCCAGGTACGGCGCTCTGTGGAGAAGCCGCAGCGCTACCGCCTGCTGATCGAGTGGGACACGCTGGAGGCGCACACCAAGGACTTCACCGGCTCGCAGCCGTGGCAGGACTATCGCGCAATGGTCTCGACGTATTTCGAGAGCCCGCCCCAGGTCGAGCATACCGAGCTGACGCTTCAGGCGTTCTGAGTGCGCAACCGCGGGGGTGGGCGTGACACTCCGAGGCCGCCTCGGCTACGACGGTTGCCATGAGCCTGTCACGCCCCCTCCGAATCGGCACCCGCGGCAGCCCGATGGCGCTCGCCCAGACCGGCATGGTCCGCGACCGGATCGTGGCCGCCAATCCGGGGATCGAGACCGAGATCGTCGTGGTCTCCACCGTCGCGGACCGCATCCTCGACCGGCCGCTCTCCGAGATCGGCGGCAAGGGGCTCTTCACGAAGGAGCTGGAGCAGGCGCTGTTCGCCGAGGAGGTCGACGTCGCCGTGCACTCGATGAAGGACGTCGAGACCTGGCTGCCGCACGGCCTCGTGATCGCCTGCATCCTGGAGCGTGACGATCCACGCGACGCCTTCCTCTCCGCCAACGGCGCCAATGGATTTTCGGACCTGCCTGCGGGCGCCAGGGTCGGCACTTCGTCGCTCAGGCGCGGTGCGCAGGTCCTGATGAAGCGGCCGGATCTGAAGATCGTGCCGCTACGCGGGAACGCCAATACCCGGATGCGCAAGCTCGAATCGGGCGAGTGCGACGCCACGCTCCTCGCCTTGGCCGGCCTGCAGCGGCTGGGCATGGAAAACGTCGCCCGCAGCGTGCTCTCCGTCGAGGAGATGCTGCCCGCGGTGGCGCAGGGAGCGCTCGGCATCGAGACGCGCGCCGGCGACGACGCCATCCGGGCGCTGCTCCAACCTATCGCCTGCGCGAGAACCACCACCGCGCTCGATGCGGAACGAGGGTTGCTAGCCGAGCTCGACGGCTCCTGCCGTACGCCGATCGCGGCGCTCGCCCGGATCGAGGGCGACCGCCTCAGCCTCGATGGCCTGCTTTTCCTGCCCGACGGCAGCCGGCACTGGGCGGTGACCCGAGAGGGTTCCGTCAGCGATGCCGCCGCGATCGGCCGTGATGCTGGGGCCGAGCTGAAGCGCGCAGCGGGCGACACCTACGCACGGCACCTGCAGTAAAGGAGCGGCGAGGGCCTCAAGCCACGCTGCGCTCGATCTCCTCCTCGTCGCAGATCACGCCCGAGACACCGGCGAATTCGGCCTTCGTGGCATAGCTCGCGGCAACGGCGGATGCCCCGGCGCGGTCGGGCGCGAAAGCGCCGAGAAACGAGCGCATGACGTGGCCGACGCCGGCATCGGTGATGGTGCGCAGGTCGTCGTTGAAATAGCGCCCGGCCGGGCCACTACCTGTGATGATCTCGTAGGACGGAAAGTAGACCGTGGCCGGATCGGAGCCGTCGCAGACTTCGCCGGCCGCAGCCCGCAGCACCGCCTTCGAGTAACCGTTCGATTCGAGCACGTGCCGGTCCCGATAGGTCGCGATCATCGGCACGGGCGAGACCGTGACGATGACCCGCGAGACCGGATTGACGGAACGCAGCCGGGCCAGGAATCCTCTCAGGTCCCCGGCGATTTCACCCGCGCCCGCGGTGACGCAGGCATATGCGGCGGGATCGAAGATGCCACCCGCGACGCCTGGCGCGATCGGCAGGGCAGCGCCGTCGGAGAGGTAGCGCCACCCCTCGTTGAGGCCGAGCGTGAGAACGAAGACGTCGAGGGTTTCGAACAGGGCGCGAACCTGTGCGAGATGCGCATCGCGCGCCGCAAGCACGTCTGCCTCGCTCGCGAAGCCTGCAGGCTCGATGGTCGGGCGGAACGGATCGACCCAGCGGCCGTCCTGCCTCTGCCAAGCCGTCAGCTCGGGCTGGAAGGTGCCGTAAGCCCTGTCGAAGAGCTGAACGAGTTGGCGGGTATAGTAGATGTTGCCGTAGCGGGCCGAATAGGTGCCGAACTGGCGTGACTCGGCCTCGGCGTTCGGCGTGCCCTCGGGCGCAGTCTCGGTGACGTAGTAATTGAAGCCCGCATCGCGCAGGGCCTCGGCGACGCGCTGGGCGAAGCAGGACCCAGCGGTCGCGACCCGATCCTCGCGCCGGATCGCGAAGGCCGCCCTCGGCCGCGGATCGACCGCGAAGGGCGGCACGCCAGCCACGGCCTTGCGCCAGAATCGCTCGGCCGGTAGATCGCTGTAAGGGTTCGTCGCCACGATCGACCCGTCTCCATCATCCGGAACGCCGGCAGTCTCGCCCGTGACCGGACCAGCCCGGCGCGTTCACCGCCCTGACCTTCTCGATACCATCCTGGGCAACACCGTGGCGCTCACCTGCACCTGCGCCCGAACGGCGCGGGCCGAAGATCGCCGTCATCGGTAATTGCCAGGCGGAGGGCGTCGCGCAGGTGCTGCAGCTTCTGATGCCCGATGCGCAGGTCGAGCTCCAGCTCATCGCCCATTTGCAGCGGCGCTTCGGCGATCACGACGGGCTGGCGCAGCACCTGCGCGATAGCGACTTCGTCTTCTCGCACTTTTTTTGGCTCGCCTCGTTTCCCGGCGGCAATACGATCGATCTGCAACGCAAGCTTCCGCGCCTGCGGATGTTTCCCGTCGTGGTCTTCCCGGCTTTCCACCCGGACATGATCTATGTCGGCGACATCGCCAGCCTGAGGCTGTCGGCGCTGGTCCATGGCCCGCTCGGGCCGTCGCACTCGGCGATCGCGCTATTCGGCTTCCTCGAAGGCCTCAGCGTCGAGGCGACGCTCGGCCTCTATACCGGCGCCGTCTTCGAGCGCCTCGGCTACCATCGCGCCTGGGACGAGGGGGCGGCGCATCTACTCGGTGCCGCGCGGGAGGTCGGGTTCGGTCTGGAGGCGGAGTTCGTGCGCTGGCAGCGCCGCGGCTGCTTCATGCACGACAGCAACCATCCGAAGCTGCACGTGCTCGCTGACATCGCAACCCGGCTCGCCGTGGAGGCTGGCCTCCAGCCGCTCGATCTGGCCGCGGAGGAGTATCTGCCCGACTTGCTCGTCGAGGAGGCTTTGTGGCCGGTCTATCCCGCCATCGCGAGCCATTACGGCGTGAGCGCGCAGGACATGTTCCGGGCGAAGACCGCGAAGGGCCGACCGCCGAGGCTCTATGATCTGAAGAGTTTCGTCGCCGAGAGCTTCGCGCGTTACGCGCAAGTGCCGCGTGAGCAGTTGAGAGCGGACCGCATCGAGGCCTGGCGTGGGGATCCCGGGATCCGGGCGCTGTTCCGTTCAGCCGGTGGCGCTTAGCAGCGAGTCCTCGCCGGAGGCCTGCACCATCATCCGGGCCAGCGAGATGATCTCGCGCACTTGGAAGGGCTTGTGAACGAAGATGCTCCCCGGGACCGTACGCCGCGCGATATGAGGGGCGGTCGACGCGTAGATCACCGGACGCCGGGGATGCCGCTCGCGATAGGCCGCCGCGACCTCCCAGCCATCGATGATGCCCGGCAGCGAGATGTCGGTGAACAGCCAGTCGATCTCGGAGGCGCGCTGCCGCAGCATCGTCAGCGCGTCCTCTCCGCTGGATGTGGCGAAGACGCGGATGCCCTGCTGCTCGCAGAGGCTCGTGAGCATCTCGAGCAGGAGATAGTTGTCTTCGACGATGAGGACGCTGGCGGACTGCGTCATGGCTCTCGACCCGGTCTCGGAACAGGCGCGGCCAAGCCGTGCCATGCTCTCGGTTCAATCTTGGTTCCGAGACACGCGCTGACCGAGGAGTCGCATCATGCTCTCATCATTCAAGAAGCATCCGAAATGGTTAATCTCCGATAAACGCTCTCCGGATAACCTAGCGAAATCAGGAGAACTGACAGAATGATGAACCCTGCTGGTGGGCCATCCGGCGACGTCGATCCGGCCATCTGCGATCCGGAGACGCTGGCCGACCTCGCGGACCTGTTCGGGAAAGAGCGCCTTGCGCATCTGCTCGCCGGTCTCGACGAGGAGATCGCCCGGCGCCTGGGTCAGGCCACCACGACGAGCACCGATCTCGGCGCCAATGCCCACGCCCTGGTCTCGGTCAGCGGCACGCTCGGCTTCATGAGCCTGTCGCAGGCCTGCATGGCGCTCGAGCAGGCCTGTCTCGACGGCGCGAGCCTCGATGCCTCCCTCCAGGCCGTGCAGGCCGAGGCGGCGCGGGCAAGGCCGGAGATCGCGAAGCTGCGCGGCAGCCTCTGACCCGGCTGTTGTCTCGGCGCCACAGACGCCCGCCATCTCGCACCGCAACCCATCGCGCCGCCGCGACGCCGCAATCGGGGCGCGAAGAAAGCTGCGCCGTTCCGGTGGATCGGCCGAGGCGAGAGCACCAGACGACGCGTGCGATCACGCACCGCATCAGGGATTAAACCAGCACACGGAAAGCTCTCGTCAAGGTTGATCGAACCTTCGCTTAACCGCATGGGCCTACAAGGGCCTGGACGAAGCATTCACGGCGCGGCCCAACACGAATTCAGGCCGCGCGAGGAGACCAGACCATGTTCACATCCGCTCGCTTCCGCGTGCTCCCCCTGGCCGTCGCGCTCTGCGCCGCGCTCAGCGTCGGCGCCTGCTCCAACGACAAGGACCTCGCGGACGCCTCGGCCTTCGGCGCCGGAGCGGCCACGCCGGGCAGCGCGCAGGACTTCGTGGTCAATGTTGGCGACCGCGTGTTCTTCGAATCCGACTCGACGGATCTGACCCCCACCGCCACCGCCACCCTCGACAAGCAGGCCTCCTGGCTGCAGCGCTACCCGCGCTACACCTTCCTGATCGAGGGCCATGCCGACGAGCGTGGCACCCGCGAGTACAACTTCTCCCTCGGCGCCCGCCGCGCCCAGGCGGTGCAGGACTACCTCTCTTCGCGCGGCATCGCAGGCTCGCGCATGCGCACCGTCTCCTACGGCAAGGAGCGCCCGGTGGCCGTGTGCAACGACATCTCCTGCTGGTCGCAGAACCGCCGCGCCGTCAGCGTTCTCGACGGCGGCCGCGCCGGTTCCTGATCACGTCCGAGTTCACCCGTGCCCAGCGGTCCTCATTTTGCCGCGAGCCGGGCCTTCTGATACGGCGCGCAGGCGGTTGACCCGCGCGCACGTCTCTCGACCGGTGCCTTAAGCCATGCTCCGTCGCCTGCTTCTCGCCTCGTCCTTCGCCGGCAGCCTCGTCTTCTTCGGAAGCCCGCAGGCGTTGGCGCAGGATGCCGCCGACGTAATCGTCCGTCTCAACCGGGTCGAGAACGTCACGCGCCAGCTCTCCGGCCAGATTGAAACCCTCCAGTACGAGAACCGCCAGCTCAAGGAGCAGCTGCGCAAGTTCCAGGAGGATGTCGAGTTCCGCCTGCAGGAGGGCTCCAAAGGCGGAGGAGGCGCGCCCAAGCGCACTCCGTCGGCCAGTCCGCCCTCGGGCACCAATCCCGGCGAAGGCCGGCCCGGCAAGCGCGGTGACGCCTTCGATCCCGAGCAGCATCCCGGCGCTCCTGGTGCTCCGCGTCAGATCGGCACGGCGACGCCGTCGGCGCCCGTCGCCAACCCGCCGGTCACGCCACGCGAGGCCCAGGGCTCGCACCGGATTCCTGCTGCGATCGATTACGAGAGTGCGGACGACGACCAGGATAACGGCCCCAGCGGTCCGGTGGACCTGTCGCCGCCGCCCTCCGTGCCGACCACGGGTGCCATCGAGCCGACGCCGTCGACTAGTGTCGCGGCCACCGGCACCGGCGACGCGAAATCCGATTTCGAGGCTGCCTATGCCCTCGTTCAGGGCCGCCAATACGAGCAGGCCGAGATGAGCCTGCGGCAGTTCATCCAGTCGCATCCGCGCGACAAGCTGGTGCCGAAGGCGACGTACTGGCTCGGCGAGAGCTACCTGCAGCGCAATCGCTCCCGTGAAGCGGCCGAGCAGTTCCTCAAGGTCTCGACGGACTATGCCGGATCGCCCGTCGCCCCCGAGGCGATGCTCAAGCTCGGCACGTCGCTCAACGCACTCGGCGCCAAGGCCCAAGCTTGCGCGACGCTGGCCGAGATCGAGCGCAAGTATCCGAGCGCGACGAATACCGTCCGGCAAGGCGTCGAGCGCGAGCAGAAGCGCGCGCGCTGCGCCGCGTGACCGGCGGGCAGGGCACCGACCAACTGGCGCGCGCCCTCGCTCCGTACCTCTTCGTAGACTCTGCGCCGCGCCTCGTTCTGCTCGCCGTCTCCGGCGGCCCGGACTCGACGGCGCTCATGTATGCCGCAGCGAGCGGCGCGCCCGAACGATCGCTCGCAGTCGCCACAGTCGATCACGCCCTCAGGCCGGACTCGACGCGCGAGGCCGAGAATGTCGGGCAGCTCGCGAGGAGGCTAGGTCTCCGCCACGCCATCCTTACCTGGGACACGCGACCGCGCGGCGGCATCCAGGCTGGGGCCCGCGCAGCGCGTTATCGTTTGCTCGCCAGCCATGCCGCCGAGATCGGCGCGAGCCTCGTGCTGACCGCCCATACCGCCGACGATCAAGCCGAAACCGTGCTGATGCGACTGATGGCGGGAAGCGGCCCGGCGGGGCTTGCCGGCATGGCCCGCGAGCGTGTTCTCGGCGCCGGCATCCGGCTGGCGAGACCGTTCCTCGACATTCCGAAGGCCGAGCTCGTCGATTATTGCAGGGCGAACGCTCTGTCCTTCGTGCACGATCCGTCCAATGCCGATGATCGTTTCACGCGCGCCCGGCTGCGCACCCTGATGCCGTCGCTCGCCGCCGAAGGTCTGACTCGAGAGCGGCTGATGCGATTGGCCGATCGCCTTGCCCGCGATGAGGCCGCGCTCTCGCGAGGAGCGCGCGACTTGCTCGAGGCGGCACGGCGTCCTGCGGTGCCCAGCGCGTTCGCCCTCGACGGAGCGGCGCTGCTCGCCGCGTCCGAGGCGATCACGCTGCGGGCGCTCGATCGCGCCATCGAATCCGTTCAGCCCGATCCACGACGCGCGACGCCGCGCCGGCTGGAGCGACTCGAACGGCTCGTCTTCGATGGCCTGCTGCCCGCTCTCTCTCAGGGCACTCGCCTGCGCCGGACTCTGCGGGGGACGCTAGTCGAGGTGGCGCCTGCAGGCCTCGTCACGATCGCCCTCGCTCCGCCTCGGCGGTCGGCTCGAAACGACGACACGGACAGCCGCGCCGCAGCGCCTTCCGATTTACTTGGCAAGGCAGGGGGTGGCGCCTACATTGGCGAGGCGTGTCCGGAGTGACCCTCCTTCACCGAACGTTGCCGTTATCCACGTCTCCCTGGGGAGAAGTGTGAAACGGGGAGCGTACGGGTAAGGCTCACTCAGCGAGGCATGAGTGGACGGCTCGCAGCGCTCGTCCTGGAATGATTGGTCGATGAACCCGAATTTTCGCAACTTTGCCCTTTGGGTGGTCATCTTCCTGCTCGTCCTGGCCCTCGTGACCCTGTTCCAGGGGCAGGGTCACCGGGGCGGCGGCAGCGAGATCTCCTACAGCCAGCTCCTGAACGATGCCGACGCGGGCAAGATTCAGTCCGTGGTGATCGCCGGCCAGGACATCAGCGGGACCTATGTCGGCGGCGGTAATTTCTCGACCTTCGCGCCGAACGACCCGAATCTTGTGACGAAGCTGTCCGGCAAGGGCGTGCAGATCAACGCGCGGCCGCCCTCCGACAACACGCCCTGGTTCATCCAGCTTCTGGTGAGCTGGTTGCCGATTCTCGTTTTCATCGGCGCCTGGATCTTTCTCTCGCGCCAGATGCAGTCCGGAGCGGGCAGGGCGATGGGCTTCGGCAAATCGAAGGCCAAGCTGCTCACGGAGGCCTCGGGGCGTGTCTCGTTCGACGACGTCGCCGGCGTCGAGGAGGCCAAGGAGGATCTGCAGGAGATCGTCGAGTTCCTGCGCGACCCCCAGAAGTTCCAGCGGCTCGGTGGCCGTATCCCGCGCGGCGTGCTGCTCGTCGGCCCTCCCGGCACGGGTAAGACGCTCATCGCACGCGCGGTCGCGGGTGAGGCGAACGTGCCATTCTTCACGATCTCGGGCTCGGACTTCGTCGAGATGTTCGTCGGTGTCGGCGCGAGCCGCGTGCGCGACATGTTCGAGCAGGCGAAGAAGAACGCGCCCTGCATCATCTTCATCGACGAGATCGACGCCGTCGGTCGTCACCGTGGCGCGGGCCTCGGCGGCGGCAACGACGAGCGCGAGCAGACCCTGAACCAGCTCCTCGTCGAGATGGACGGCTTCGAGGCGAACGAGGGCGTCATCATCATCGCGGCGACGAACCGCCCTGACGTGCTCGACCCCGCCCTGCTGCGTCCCGGCCGCTTCGACCGCCAGATCATGGTGCCGAACCCGGACGTCACCGGCCGCGAGCGCATCCTGCGCGTCCATGTCCGCAAGGTGCCGCTTGCGCCGGACGTCGATCTCAAGGTGATCGCGCGCGGCACGCCCGGCTTCTCGGGTGCCGACCTGATGAACCTCGTCAACGAGTCGGCGCTGCTCGCAGCCCGGCGCGGCAAGCGCATCGTCACGATGCACGAGTTCGAGGACGCCAAGGACAAGGTCATGATGGGCGCCGAGCGGCGCACCCTGGTCATGACCGAGGACGAGAAGCGGCTCACCGCGTATCATGAAGGGGGCCACGCCATCGTCGCCTTCAACGTGCCGGCGACCGACCCAGTCCATAAGGCGACGATCATCCCTCGCGGTCGAGCGCTCGGCATGGTCATGCAGCTCCCTGAGCGCGACAAGCTCTCGATGAGCTTCGAGCAGATGACCTCGCGGCTCGCCATCATGATGGGCGGCCGCATCGCCGAGGAGATGATCTTCGGCAAGGATAAGGTCACGTCCGGCGCCCAGTCCGACATCGAGCAGGCCACGCGGCTCGCCAAGATGATGGTGACGCGCTGGGGCTTTTCCCCCGAGCTCGGCACCGTCGCCTATGGCGACAACAACGACGAGGTCTTCCTCGGTATGTCGATGGGCCGCCAGCAAACGGTGTCCGAATCGACGGCTCAGAAGATCGACGCTGAGGTGCGCCGCCTGGTCGAGACCGGTCTCGAGGATGCGCGCCGCATCCTCGGAGAGAAGAAAGACGATCTGGAGGCGCTGGCGCAGGGGCTGCTCGAATACGAGACGCTCTCGGGCGACGAGATCCGCAAGCTGCTCCAGGGCGAACCCCCGGTGCGCGATTCCGGCGATCTCCCTTCGACGCCCTCGCGTGGTTCGTCCGTACCTTCCGCAGGCCGGGGTCGGCCGCGTGGGAGCGACGGGGGGTTGGAGCCTTCGCCGCAGCCCCAGGGCTGAGCCTCCGCAAGCGAATGCTGTTTAACGAAGAGCCCGCCCCTCGGCGGGCTCTTCTTGTCTCGCTGGTGTGGCTGGCGGCTCGAAAGTAAATGGTAACGACGCCTCGCGATTGCCGGTTTTGAGCACCAGACCGCAAGAGCCACTTCAGATTATGCGACGAAGATCTCGGTGCGATACTGAGGCTGACTGCCGCACAGCTCACGTCTGACCGACGACACCTGCGCGGCGCCGGAAATTGGGGTTACGACGGCGATGTCGCGAAAGTATTTTGGGACCGACGGTGTCCGCGGTCGCGCCAACAGCGTGATCACGCCAGAGCTGGCGCTCAAGGTCGGCCAGGCTGCAGGCATCGTCTTCCAACGCGGCGATCACCGGCATCGCGTCGTGATTGGCAAGGATACGCGGCTCTCCGGCTACATGATCGAGACGGCCCTCGTCGCGGGCTTCACCTCGGTTGGCATGGACGTGATGCTGCTCGGCCCGATGCCGACGCCCGCAGTCGCCATGCTGACGCGCTCGATGCGTGCCGATCTCGGTGTGATGATCTCCGCTTCACACAACCCCTTCGAAGACAACGGCATCAAGCTGTTTGGCCCCGACGGATTCAAGCTTTCCGACGAAGTCGAGCATGAGATCGAGGCCCTGATCGACGGCGAGATGAAAAAGAATCTCGCCACCTCGCGCGAGCTCGGCCGCGCCAAGCGTATCGAAAGCGTGCATGCCCGCTACATCGAGTTCGCCAAGCGCACGCTGCCGCGGCACGTCACACTGGAAGGACTGCGCGTGGTGGTTGATTGCGCCAACGGCGCCGGCTACCGCGTCGCCCCCGAGACCCTCTGGGAACTCGGGGCGGAGGTCATTTCCATCGGCGTGGACCCGGATGGCTTCAACATCAATGCCGATGTCGGCTCGACCGCGCCGGACGCCCTTATCAATAAGGTGCGCGAACTGCGTGCCGATGTCGGCATCGCCCTCGACGGCGACGCCGACAGGGTCCTGATCGTCGACGAGAAGGGCCAGAAGGTCGATGGCGACCAACTCATGGCGGTCGTCGCGCGCTCCTGGCAAGAGGACGAGCGGCTGACGCAGCCGGGCCTCGTCGCCACCATCATGTCGAATCTCGGCCTGGAACGTTTCCTCGGTGGTCTCGGGCTCAACCTCGCCCGCACGGCCGTCGGCGATCGCTACGTGCTCGAGCATATGCGCGAGCACGGTTACAACCTCGGCGGCGAGCAGTCCGGCCACATCATCATGTCGGACTACGCCACGACCGGCGACGGCCTCGTCGCGGCCCTGCAACTCCTGAGCGTCGTCAAGCGCATGGAACGGCCGGTCAGCGAGGTCTGCCATTGCTTCGACCCGCTGCCGCAGATCCTGAAGAACGTGCGCTACCGATCCGGCGAGCCGCTGCGCCAGGATTCGGTGGTCACGGCCATCGCCCACGCCACGGCACGGCTCGGAGATGCCGGCCGCCTCGTCATCCGGCCTTCGGGAACGGAACCCGTGATCCGCGTGATGGCCGAGGGCGACGACCGCGACCTCGTGAACGAAGTCGTCGACGAGGTCGTGGACGCCGTTACCCGCGCGGCCGCTTGAGCTTTCGACGAGGCACGGTCCATGCGATCCGGCCGCCGGATCGCTGCATCCCAGGGCAGGCCTAAGGTCTGCCCCTATTCACGCGATGACTTGATCAGGCTGGTGTCATGCCGAAATCAACACTTCGGCAAGCCTAATTTTTTACGTTAAGTACGATTTAACCAGCCTCGTCCATGATGCCCTTCGTTCTCCCTGCCGGCCGCATGCGGCTTCCGGCACGTATCGAAGAGTGAAGGAAATCCCATGGGCCGCTCCAAGCTTCACGCATTGGCGCGCTCCCTCACGCTCATGGCGAGCGTCGGAGCGCCCTGCCTCGCACATGCCGCGGATCTCCTTCCGCCGCCTCCGCCCCCGCCGATGCCTGCGCCCGTCGATGTCGGCGGCGGCTGGTATCTGCGTGGCGACGTCGGCGTCGGCGCTGCCGAGTTCGACAAGGTCAGCACCAATCTCGGCGTCACCGGCGCCGTGCTGCCGGCCGGCTACACGGTCACCGATCGTCAACAGGACGACCAGTTCTTCGCTGGCGCCGGTGTCGGCTACCAGTTCAACAGCTTCCTGCGCGGCGACATCACCGGTGAATACCGCGGCGGCGGCAGCCTCCACTACGTGGAGCGCTTCCCCCTGAACGGCGGCACCGGCATCGACACCAATAGCGGCAAGTTCCGCTCGATCGTCACGATGGCGAACGGCTACATCGACCTCGGCACCTGGTGGTGCCTGACCCCCTATATCGGCGGTGGCGTCGGCGCGGCCTTCAACCAGATCAGCAGCTACCAGGACATCGGTGCCGGCACCGCTGCGGGCGGCTTCGGCACGGCCCCGTCGAAGAACACCACCAGCCTCGCCTGGGCCGCTCAGGCCGGTGTGACCTACGACGTGACGCCGAACTTCAAGGTCGACGTCGGCTACCGCTACCTGAACATGGGCCATGCCAAGACCGGCGCCGTGACCTGCGTCAACGACCCGACCTGCTCGCTCGCGACCTACAAGGTCAGCGACCTCACCTCGCACGACGTGAAGATCGGCCTGCGCTACCTGATCGGTTCCGCCGGTCCCGCGCCGATGCCGATGCTGGCGCCCGCCTACGAGCCCGCTCCGCTCGTTCGCAAGTACTGATCGATACATCGGAACCAAAACATTGAAACGGCGCGGATCACATCCGCGCCGTTTCTGTTTTGAATCATCATTTTCAGAAATTCTATTAGGCTTAATCGGATCATAACCTGCACTGAGCAGAATGACATCGAGACGCTGGCCCGATGGCACGGCACATGCCGATCTCGGACCTCAGCGGGAGATGTCACCGAAATGCGTTCATCGGATTGCCTCCGCACCGCCATTGCCGGGCTCGGGGTCGCCGTGGCTCTGTCGACCGGCCCCGCTTCCGCCGCCGATCTGTTGCGCTACGCCCGGTCGCCCGAGGCGATCGTGGCAGCCGAGCCCGTCGAGAGCGGCTGGTACCTTCGCGCCGACGCGACGGCGAGCGACTTCGGAAAGCCGAGTGACGCGACGCCGCCCGATCCCAGCCTGCCCCCCTATGTCGGCCTGCGGCTGTCGAGTGAGGCCGGCTATGGCGGTGGCGTCGGCTACCGGGTCAACCAATGGCTCCGGGTCGACGCGACGATCGACCAGCGCATGCCGTCGCGATTCCGGACCTATTCTTCCGGATCGCATTTCGCGACCGGCTACAATATCGAGACTGGCGATCTCTCCGCGCTCACCGGCTTTCTCAACGCCTATGCCGATCTCGGAACGTGGTGGGGCCTAACGCCTTACGTCGGAGGCGGCATCGGCTTCGCTGAAAACAGTTTCCACGGCAACTATACGCAGACGACCTGCACCGTTGCCGGCTGCGACGGGAATTCGGGGACGGGCACCCGAGTGGCCGTGACGCGCCCCGATCATGGGCTTTCCTCCTTCGCCTGGAACCTGACCGCGGGTGCCTCCTATCAGCTCGGCCAGGGTCTGAGCCTCGATGCGGCATACCGTTACGTCGATCTCGGGGGCGCCAAGAGCGGCGTCGACTCGTTCGGCGCCAGTACGCGGCTCAAGGATCTTCATGCCAACGAGGTGCGCGTCGGCCTGCGCTACCAGTTCGCGGGCGGCTTGCTGCCGATGATCTCGCAGAACCCCTACGGCAACTGACACAGCTCTTTCGAAAAGAATGCCGGCCTGCCGTTCCGAACGGCAGGCCGAATGCGTTCGTGCGAAAGCTTCGCAACGGCGAAGGACCGTTTCGGATCAAGACGAAGATCCGCAAAGCAACCGACCATTAAGGTTACTCAAGTAAGACCAGTCCATGGGGCAAGCCGCGCCGAAGCGTCGTGCCGCCCGAAGGACGATGACGATGCGTAAACTCACCATCGGTTTCCTGGCTTTGACCGCGCTCGGCAGCATGTCCACCGCGCGCGCCGCCGATTTCGCCGACGATTACCTGCGCGGCCCCGAATACGAGCCGGTCACGACGCAGGTGATCGACTGGAGCGGATTCTATATCGGCGGCCATGGCGGCTACAGTTCCTCTGCTTTCGGGTTCACGAATTCCTTCCAGCCGATCGTCGCCAACGCGCTCCGCAGCACGACGATCGAGAGCGAAATGAATGCGTCGAGCCTCCTGAGCGCGCACGCCGTGCGGAAGGACGGCGTGAGCTACGGCGCCTTCGCCGGCTACAACATGCAGTTCGACGACACCGTCATCGGTGTCGAATTCGATTATTCCCGCTTCGACATCACCGGCACCACTGCCGACGCGATCTCTCGGACGAGACTTCTTTCGGACGGATATCTGAGCACTGCGAACCTCGCAGGCATCGCCCGCACCAAGCTCGAGGATCTCGGCACCATCCGAGCCCGAGTGGGATATGCCATCGGCGACTTCCTGCCGTTCGTGACTGGTGGTTTCGCAATCGGCAGAGCCAGTATCTCGGATAAGGTCGGCATCCAGACTTATAGCTATGACCGGACAACCTATCTGTCCAACGTGGCGAGCGGGCAGACGGCCTATGTTGGGCGGTTCGGCTACAGCTCGTTCGATCAGGCTAACCCTGGTGCGGGCATCCCCTTCGCACCGAGTATCTATGGAACCAGCAAGACTAAAGTCGTTGGAGGATTTACTCTAGGTGGCGGCGTTGAATACGCCATTACATCAAACATATTGCTGCGCGGCGAGTATCAATACGTGCTTCTCAATGATTTCGATGGCCACAAAGTCAATGTGAATTCCGTTCGCGGCGGCGCAGCCTACAAATTTTGATCTTTTTCCTTACGTTTGACCGAAGGGCCGATCCTATGGCGCTCAACACAGTTGCTCGAATCGCGCTCGGCAGCCTAGCGGTCCTTCTCATCGCAGCACCGGTTTATGCGGAGGCACCGCGTCACGAGCGCAGAGAACTGAACCGCCAATCGGTTCGACGGCTGCCGCTTGATGTCCGTTACCGCGATCCGCGCTACGTGCCGCCGCGCCGTCGCGCTCCGCAGTTCGGCACCCCGGACTTCCTGATCCATGCCTATCTGCCGCGGACCACCGAGACGCCGATCTACAACGAGCCGCCGAGCCGGTTTCCTCGCTGAATTCGGTAGCTAGGCCTTCGCCCGCAGACGCTGGCGCGTGGCGCTGTAGTCGGGCGCGCTGCGGAATGCTGCGTGCATCGCGTCCCACATCGGCTTTCGCCGATATTCCGCATCGAACGGGAGCGCCCGCTGGGGCAGGCCGTCGGGCCGTTTCCGCGCGGGGTAGACACTCAGCCACGTATCGGGGTCGTAGAGGTCCCAAGTCAGCACGTTGAGCACGGCTGCTTCGTCGAGCGCAGTGTCGAGAAAGCGCCGCGTGAGATCGGCGACGCCCCGGTCGCGAGCCGCCACGTCGGGCGGAAAGGCGCGGTCGTCGATGTCGAGTTCGGTGATTTCGATGGCGAGGCCCATCCCGGCGATCTCGCGCAGGAACAGCCGCAGCTTCGTCTCGTCGAAGGGGAGGGTGCTCGTGAGGTGAGCCTGCATGCCGAACCGGCTGATCGGCACGCCCCGCTTCAGCATGCCCTCCAGCAGCCGAAGGATCGCGCTGCGGCGCTCGTCGATCCAGTCCGCCTTTTGCTCGCAATCGTTCTCGTTATAGACCGCCGCTGCGCCCGGATCCTCGTCCTTGAGCATCTGGAACGCGAGATCGACGTAGCCGGGGCCGAGCGCCGCGAGCCACGGCGTGGCGCGCAATCCGCCGGGCCGGTGGTCAGCCGGGACGACGATCTCGTTGACGACGTCCCAGGCTTCGATCGCGCCGCGATAGCGACGGGCCATGGCACCGATCCATTGCCGCATCAGTGCTTCGGCCCGCGAGGCGTTGCCGCTCGCCAGGATCGTCTCGGCCCAAGGCGGAAGGCCCTCGTGCCAGACCAAGCAATGCCCGCGCATGCGCTGGCCGTTGCTGCGGGCGAAGCGCAGCGTCTCGTCGGCGGCGGCGGTCTCGAAGACGCCCTCCCGCGGGACGACGCCCGAGAGCTTCATGGCGTTCTCGCAGACCAGCACCCCGCATTCCCGCTCGGCGAGCGATCGCCAGCGCCGATCCTGACGGAAGCGCGTGATCGGTACGGCCGTGCCGAAGGCCAAGCCCTTGGCGGCGGCGGCTGCCTGGAGGCCGTCGGCGGACCAGGACGGCTTGCCGAGGGGGCCGAAGGGGGAGGGCGCGGCCTCCGCCGACCCTGCAAGCGCGAACGCTGCCGCGCCGCCCCCCAGGATGGTGCGGCGGCTCGGCCGGTGCGCGGTCATCTCTGGGTCGCGGTCTCGGCCACGGTGCCCTCGGCGCGGCTCGCGAACAGACGCAGCCCGCCGCCGAGCAGGGCGCGCCGGGCCGGCTCCTCGACATAGAGATGCACGAGAGCGGCCAAGGCGAGAGAGAGGGCCGTCGCCAAGGCAACCCCCAACCATGGAGACGGGCCGGTGATCGCTCCGTGCAAGGCGCGGTCGAGCGAGTTGATTGCGGCGTAGGCCGGCAGGTGCAGCAGGTAGAGTGCGAAGGAGATGCGTCCGAGGAAGACCAGCGGCGCACTGGCGAGGATGCCTCCGCGCAGCTCCGCGCCCGCCAGGATCAGGGGCGCCCAGGCCAGTGCACTTAGGCCGTTGTGCATCAACGGCCCCGGCACGTAGGGATCGATCAGGACCAGGACGATGGCGGCCAGCGCGGCGGCGCCCAGGAACGGCTTGGCGAGGGAGCCGCGCCGGTCCGACGCATCGGGTGGTGCGGCGGGACGCATCCGTTGCCACCAGGCGAAGAGCACAAGCCCGGCGATGAACTCGGGCAGCCGCAGGAGCGGATCGTACTTGATGCCCTGGGCGAGCAGCATCGCCGTAGCGCCGGCAGGCTCCGGCTCGATCAACGATACGCCGGGCGCGTAGCGGTTCCAGAGCAAGGTGCCGAAGGCCCCGAACACCGCCCACAGCCCGAGGGCGGCGAGCGCATACTCGACCGGCCTGCGCAGCACCAGCGGCAACAGCAGAGGAAACAACAGGTAGAAGAACGCCTCCACCGAGATCGACCAGCTCGCGCAGTTCAGCGAGCAGGCCGCGCCCGGCACCCAGGCATGCAGACCGAGGGGGGCGAGAACCGCTCCCGAGGCCATCAGCCATTTGAGCGGCGGCTCGCTCTTCAGCACCCAGGCGGCGAACCACGGCAGGCTGATCGCGAGGGAGAGCAGGAAGGCCGGATAGATCCTGGCGAAGCGCGCCAACAGGTAGCGCCGGCGCACGATCCGGTCTCCGAAATCGACCGCATGGTAGGTGTAGGCCAGGATGAAGCCCGACAGGACGAAGAAGAACGTCACGCCGGTATGGCCGAGCAGGATCGCCGTGTTGCGTGGCCCATCGGGGAAGAAGAAGCGGTCGTAGTGGAAGACCAGCACGTAGAAGGCGGCGAAGAAGCGTAGCGACGTCAGCGCCGGCAACGGCGTCGTCGGCGCATGCGCGCGTGCCGCGGCGTCGTCGGGCCGTCCGCCGCCGTCGTCGTTCCGAAACGCTCGTTGGAAGCCCATCGTCTCGCCCAAACTCTGCCGCTGCCCACCGCGCCGTTCCCGCCGCCCACGCCGCGCCGGGTTAGGCAGCCCATCCGCTCGAAGTCTCGCGGAGCTGCCGCTCAGCCGGGCACCGTCCGATAGGAGGCGCGGTAGCGCAGCCCGAAGATGGCGAGCATGAACATGCAGCAGATCGAGGAGCTCGGCGTGAACAGCACGGATTCGAACGAGCCGCCGGTCAGCGCCAGCAGCCAGAGCCGAACGAAGTAGAGGGTCATCGGGTCGATCCGCCCCGCGGGCGCGATCCGCTGCAGGTCACGCAGCGGTGCCACCACGAAGGCGGCCAACACCATCAGCAGGCCGGGCACGCCGATCAGCAGGCAGGCGTCGAGATAGGTGTTGTGGGCCTGGGAGGTCTTCGTGACCCAGTTGAACGGATCGGAGGTACCGAACTTCGTCCGCTCGGTCCCCCAGAACGCGCCGAAGCCCCAGCCGAACAACGGCCGCTCGAGGATGTGGCTGGCCGCGAATTCCCAGATCTCCGTTCGCCCGGTGAAAGAGGTGTCGGGCAGGATGCCGGCAAGGCCGTCACGGATCGAAGGAAGGAACACCGAGCCGAGGGAGAACAGCGAGACCGCCGTCGTCGGGCCGATCAGGATGGCCGCCCTTAGCCAACGGTTCCGAACGAAGCTGCACAGGCTCGGCGCCAGCACGATGAAAGGCAGAAGCGCGGTGACCGATTTGGAATTCGTCGCCGCCAGGAACACCGCCGCCAGCAACACGATGGTGATGCCCCAGACCCGGCTCAGCGCGGAGGCCACGAACAGGCCCGTGAGGATCATCAGCGCCATGGCGCCGCCGGCCTCGTTCTTGTGCGCGAAGATCCCGCGCCAGAGGCCCTCGTGCTCAGGCTCGTTCAGGAGATCGAAATCCGCCGAATGGATCGCGAGTTGGGGCAAGAACACGACCGCGAGATAGGATGCGACGATGATGATCATCGCGGTCACGGCAAGCGTCAGGGCGAACTGGCGAACCGTGCGCATCACCACCGGGATGCCGGCAGCGATCATGGTGACGATCACGAAAAGCAGGATCCGGCGGATCGAGAGCAGCGGATCGACCGAGGTGAGCAGCGTCAGCCCCATCCAGCCGGACAACGTCATCAGCGGCCAGGTCAGCAGCGGCCGCAGCTTCTCGATGCCGAGCTGACGCAGGGCCGCCGCCATGGCGAAGCCGAGCACCAGGAAGATGACCTGCGTCTGCCAACTGCCGGCAGTGGATGTCTCCAGGATGCTCTTGTCGCTGAGATCCGCCAGCGGCGCGTGGTTCCAGAAAGCGAGGATGCAGGCTCCGCCGAGCGCCATGCGCAGCGCATCCGGCATGTCGCCACGTGCCTTGACGAAGGACGGGCGGTCGGCGGGCGCTCGCCCCTTCGCAGGCACTTCAATCGCCGACGCCACGCTGCGGCCTCTTCGAGCGACCAGCCGGCGCATCGGCGCGCGGCGGTCCGGAAACGAGGCAAGACTAGCGCAGAACGCGCTCTGGTTGGGTGCGGCGAAGACTTTGTGCCCAGCTAACCGTTCGTAAGGTTGATGCGGCGCCCCGCGAGGACTGCTCAGGGCAAGCGCTGCGACTTCGCCGTCAAGATTTCCTCGCCCGCTGCGAGATGAGCCACACGAGCCTGCCACAGGCAGAGCAGCGGCGTCACACCGAGCTCGAAAGCGAGAGCGCCGAGCATCACGAGGGATGGCACGCCGGTGAGAAAGAGACCGAGCAGCCGTGACAGGCCGCCGAGCACCACGACCAGAGTGAGGAAGCGAAACAGCCCCGTCTTGTGTTCGATCCCCGGAACGCAGGTCAGGAATAGAATGCCGATCCCGGTGAGCAGGCCCGACAGGTAGCGGAAGTGGCTGTCGGCGGAGACGTTGACGATCCTCTGGGTGCCGATGCCGTCAATTCCAAACAGCACGCCATAGAGGCCGGCGACGATCGGCAGCAGCGCGGCCACCGCGACGACCCGCTGCAATAAACGGCGCTCTCGCTGCATGGTGGACGCTCACGATGCCTTCAGGCGCTTGACGCATCTGCTGTAGAATTGCGGCCAGGTCGGCCCCTTGGCGGTCTTGTCGGCGGCCGAGAGGCCCCGCCATTCAGTACCACACCGCTTCTGCCGCTCTCGCGCCGGCGACAATGCGGGCTCCTTCTCGCGGACGGCGACCGTCGACTTTGTTGCCTCGCGGGCCAGCGCCGGAACCCCGACGGAGAGCCCCGCGGCGAGCAAGGCGACGACACGGAGCGACATTCCGGCAACCTCGTGCATGAAAACATCCCGCCGCCTCGTGCGAGGATCGGCAGACACAGCCGCAACCTCATGGAAAGGGCAAGATCGAAAACGACTTACCCGCAGCCGAGTTGCACCGCACGCGCCGATCCCCATCGTGACAGCCGAGCCTGTTCACGCCGGAGCGAATGCAGTCTACTCCCCGCGATCGGGAAGCCGGCCGAAGTGAGTGGCACGGCGGATCGCGGAGACGACCATGGCGCAGACGACGGCCGGTGCGATCGACGTTCACACGTGGAGCACGCCGAACGGCTGGAAGATCCCGATCATGCTGGAGGAATGCGGGCTGCCCTACAGGGTCGTGCCCGTGAACATCGGCAAGGGCGAGCAGATGGCCCCCGACTTCCTGGCGATCTCGCCCAACAACAAGATCCCGGCCATCGTCGATCCCGACGGGCCGGGCGGCGCGCCGATCTCGGTCTTCGAGTCCGGCGCCATCCTGCAATATCTCGGGCGCAAGACCGGATGCCTTTACCCGTCCGACGAGCGTGCCCGCGTCGCGGTGGACGAGTGGCTGTTCTGGCAGGTCGGCGGCTTCGGGCCGATGCTGGGCCAGGCGCACCATTTCCGGATCTACGCAAAGGAGAAGATCCCCTACGCGGTGGAGCGCTACACCGAGGAGACCAAACGCCTCTACGGCGTGCTCGACCGCCGGCTGCAGGGCCGCGACTACCTGGCCGACGACTATTCCATCGCCGACGTCGCCACGCTGACCTGGGCGAAGTTCCACGACAAGCAGGGCGTCGACGTGGCGACTTACGCGAATGTCGCCCGCTGGCTGGAGACGGTTCTGGCCCGGCCGGCGGTCCAGAGAGGTCTGGCGGCCGTCTGACGACCTTGTCCACGCAGTTATCCCCATCCGCGCCGACCGCTAAACTGCGATCGGCCTCACGGACATGCCGTTAACGCTCCGCCGATAGCCTGCACGTCAGCAGGAGGTAGAGCCATGAGGACGGTCGCCGTCACTTTGTCGGTCGTGATGCTCGCGGGCAGTGCCGTGGACGCGCAAGCCCGTGGATTGCGGCTGCGCGGCTCCAACTTTTCGGCGGCGGCATCGAGCGCAAAGACTCGCGGCATTCCCACCGTGGCAGCCGTCGGCGCGATCGGATCAGTCGATCCGGCACTCGCAGGCGCCAAGCCGCGCGGCGTGATGACGGCTCAGGCCGGGGACGCCGACGAGAACGCGCCGATCCCCCCGATGCCGCCGGCTCCGGAGGCCGTCCCGGCGGCCGAGAAGGCCGCCAAGCCTTGGTGCCCGAGCGGCAAGACCGCGGGCGTGGGCAAGGGCTTCTGCCTGATCAACTGATCGTCTGCATGAACCCGGCGAGGCGCATCAGGCCCTCGGGCCAGGGGCCGTGCCCGCTGGCGACGTTGATGTGCCCGGTTTCGCCCGCATCCACGACCTCCGCGCCCCAGGCGGCCGCGAACTCTTCCGCGCGAGCATAGCTGCAATACGGGTCGGTGCGGCTCGCCACCACCAGGGCGGGGAATGACAGGCGATCGCGCGGTACCGGCGCGAAGGCGCAGACGCTTGCCGGCAGGTTCTGACAAGTCTCGATGTCGGGAAAGGCGACCAGC
The DNA here is from genome assembly GCF_014196345.1 of Methylobacterium brachythecii. Classification (GTDB taxonomy): domain Bacteria; phylum Pseudomonadota; class Alphaproteobacteria; order Rhizobiales; family Beijerinckiaceae; genus Methylobacterium; species Methylobacterium brachythecii. The sequence goes on from NZ_JACIDN010000003.1 coordinate 386,040, forward strand.
ATGGCGCCGCGCACGACGCCTGCAGGGAAGCCCGGAGCCGCCTCCACCGCCGCGACCACGCCGAGGCTGTGGGCAATGAGCACGACGGGGCGGGTCGCCTCTTCGACCGCCGCGACGATCCGCGAGCGCCAGGCTTCCGGATCGGGCTGATGCCAATCCGCCTGCTCGACAACCCGCCCGGTCCGCAGCCGCCCGGCCCAGCGCGCCTGCCAATGCTCCTCCTCCGAGCCAGCATAGCCCGGCAGGATCAGGATATCGCAATCGCCCGTCTTCATGTGGCCTCCCTAACGTCGAGGCCGCGGCGCAATCAAGCAGCCGCGCCGACGGGCGAGGCGGAGATCCATGCCGCCAGAGCGGTCGAGGCAAGGTTTTTGCCCTTGGCCTCGATCTCGAAATCGCTCCAGGCGAGGTGACGTGCCACCAGCGCGTTGATCCCTTCGTTCCACATCAGGTGGGAATGCGCGGCGAGGTCGCGCCGCGAATGGCCGGCCTCGGCCAGCGCCGCGAAGTCCGGCCTCACGGCCGGATCATGTCCGTCGAGCAGGTCCTCGCGGGAGACGCTAATATGGCTCAGCGGACGGACCCCGCGCCAGGACTCGCGGATGCGCGCAATGCGGCGATCATCCGGCTCGATATATTCGCCGCCGCTCTCGACCCAGTGATGATGCAGGTCGAGCACCACGGCGACGTCGTCGGCGAGCCGTAGCACGGCATCGAGCCCGTGGCAGGTCTCGTCGTTCTCGGCCGTGAGGAGGTTGCGCGCGGTCTGCGAAATCAGCTGCAGGCCGGCGCGAAAACCGTCGATGCCGGGCTCTCGGCCGCCGATATGGATGTTGATGTGGGCGCCGTGCGGATGCCAACCGTCGCCATAGCCCAGCATCGCCATAGCCTCAGCATGGTATTCGAGTTCGGCAATGCCGTTCTCCTGCGCCGACGGGTTGCGCGAGGCGATGATGCAGAACTGGCCGGGATGCATGCTGAGGCGGATGCCGGCGGCCCGCGCCCGCTCGCCGATCCGCGCAAGGCCGGTCTCGATCAGCCGGCGCAAGCCCGGCTCAGCATAGAGATCCATTGCGATCGGATGCGTGAATCCGGGAAGCAGGGAGCTGGCTATGCGTAGCAGCCGCTCCATCGGCGGACGCTGCGCGACCCAATCGATCTGGCGCCCCAGAGCCCCAAGATTGTGCCGGGCGATCGCTTCGAGCTTCGCCCGCCGGGCGGCCGGCGTCAGCCCCCCGAGAAAGGTCATGGTCGTAGTGGTCAGGTTCATCGCCTGGGCGGCTTCGCGCTCGGCCTTCCGCGTGGGATAGCCGCCGGGCGGGGCGTCGGGGATGAAGGTGCAGCAGAAGCCGAGGCGGGAAGGCGAACGCATCATGGCCCGACAACGCGGAGCGCGGGGCTCAGGTCCGCAGCGTCAGCCGATAGCTGTACATGTCGCCACGAAACAGGCCCTCGACATACTCGATCATCACCCGGGTATCGGTGAAGCTGTGCCGCTTGATCAGCAGGCAGGGGCTCGGCTCGTCGAAATCGAAGATCCGGCACTCCTCGGCCGTGGGCAACGTGGCCTCGATGGTCTGGTCGCAGCTCACGAGCCTGGCGCCCGTTTGTTCGGCCAGGAACGCGTAGACCGACCCGGTGAGGTCGCCCTCGGCGAGTTCCGGCACGGCCTTCAGATTGTACCACGCGACCTCGCGCGACATCGCGACTTCGTCGCCATACCGGATGCGGGTGAGCTTCAGGAGTGGCGCCGTCGAGGGCAGGCCGAAGATCGACGAGATCGAGCGATCCTCGACCAGAGCCCGCTCGACAATGCGCGAGGACGGCACCTTGCCGAGTTCGCGCATTTCCTCCGTGAAGCCCTTCAGGCGATCCATGCCCGGATGGACCTGATGGGGCCGCGCACGAACCAGGAACCCCTTTCGCCCCTGCGAGGCAAGCAGGTTGCGCTGGCGGAGGGCAGCATAGGCACGCTGGATGGTCACGCGACTGACGCCGAGATTCTCGGCGAGTTGTCGCTCCGCCGGCAAAACCGAACCCATCGGTAGCGCACCGGACAGGATGAGCGCATGGATCTGCTCATCGATCTGCTGGTAGAGCGGCATGGCGGTGTCGTTCCGCAAACGCAGGAGCGACATCAGCGACGGGCGGTCGAGGGGACGCAGCGAGACGACAGTGGAATCGTCGGTCGAGACTTGCCGGAACGGACCGGCTGATTTTCTATTCGCCAACTGCTGCTACCGGGACATCGTCAGGTGCGGATCTTCGTCATAGGCAGCTTCGTGGTCGCCTGCTCCGTCAAGGTAGCACGCCTTCCGCGCGCCGGTGAGTCCCTCAATGCTGACGCATTCGTCGCAGAGCCGGGGGGGAAGGGGTTCAACCTCGCGCTCGCCGCGCATCGGCTCGGGGCGACGATCGACGGTGTCTTCCGGATCGGTAACGATCCATTCGCCGCCGTCGCCGTGTCCGCCTTCGAGGGAGCCGGACTTGCGACGGACATGCTGCTCACACGCACCGGCTCGACAGGCGCCGGCATCGGCTTTGTGGACCAGGCGGGGGAGAACTGCCTCGCCGTCAGTCTCGGCGCGAACCGGCAGCTCGCAGCCGAAGATGTCGAGCCGGCGAGGGTCGGAGACTGCGACCTCGTGATGGCGACGTTTGAGTCTCCGGACGCTCCGATCGCGGCCGCCTTCGCCGCTGCCCGCGCGCGCGGTGTCCGCACCCTGCTCAACCCGTCGCCGAGCCGGCCGATCGCCCCCCGGGTCCTCGCCGACACCTCGATCCTCATCGTCAACCGCGTCGAAGCCGTCGATCTCGGCATCGACATCGCCGACGAGAGCACGGTGCATCGATTGATGCGGGCGGGTCCGGAGATCGTCGTGGTCACGCTCGGGGAGGACGGCGCGCTGGCGTTCAGCCGTTCCGAACCGCCCCGCCGGCAGGCAGCCGTCCCAGTGACGGCGGTCGACACGATCGGAGCCGGAGACGCCTTCTCGGCCGGCTTCGCCGTCAGTCTGCTGCAGGGACGGCCGATCACGGAATCCCTGGCGCGGGCCGCAGCCTGTGGTGCGGTAACCGCCGCCCGTTTCGGCGCCTTCGATGCCTTCCCGACGGCGGCCGACCTCGAATGCTTCTTCAAGGCTTCGGAGGTGTGAGCCGGGTCATTCGAGCACGGAATGCAACTCGTCCGGGCCGGGCACCGAGACCTCGATGGCTTCCGTGGCCGTCCCAACGACCAGGATCGCGAAGAACAGGACCACGACGACCAGCGTCAGCACCACGCCGACGCGCTCTGGATCGAACCGACGCGTGTTGATCACGGCGCAGCCGGCCGTGAAGACGAGCGCTTCGGCCAGCGGGAGAGCGTACGGCAACGCCATCTCCGAAAAACCCCTCTCGATCCGCTCGCCGGCCGGCGCGTGACGCCTTCGGTCCTGCGATCTCAGCCATCCCGCGTTCGGCACGCCCATCCAAGGTGCGGAAGGAGCGAGGCCGCCCGATTCGAAGTTGGATCTTTGGACTGTTTTTGGACTCAATCCGCGTGTTCACAAAGCACGGAATTGTTTCTGGGGGACGGATCGAGCGCCTTCAGTCCTCGCCACCCAAAGCATCGACCGCATCGCCCGCGAGATTAGCGACGCGGAGGCGGTCGGCCGCGTCGAGGATCGGTGCGAGGAGGGTCGGCAATGCGGCGATCTCGGCAGCGCGCTGGCGGGCGAGGCGAACCGCTTCCTCGAGCGAAACGCTCACGAACCTGACGGCATCGCCCGGCCGTCTCTGTGCCAGATGCCGAAGGTCGGCTGAGGCGACCGTGGCGATCTTCGGATACCCGCCGGTGGTCTGGCGGTCGGCGAGCAGGACGATCGGCCGGCCACTGCCCGGCACCTGGATGGAGCCGGCCACGGTCCCGTCCGAGACGATGTCGAAGCCGGTTTCGCCATGCTCGATCCGTGGACCGTCGAGTTGGTAGCCCATGCGGTCGGCCTGGTTGGAAACGGTGAAGCCCGAGTCCAGCAGAGTCTCGATGCCGCGTGTGGTGAAGCGATCTTGCTGAGGCCCGAGGACGACACGGATCGGCTGATCGCGATCGATCGCCACGGGTTCGACTGCGCGGTCGGCCTCGCCACCAATTGATGACGGCGCCAGGCCGAGCCGGTCGCCCTCGCGCAAAGGGCGCCCGTCGAGGCCACCGAGAATCGCCCGCCGGTGCAACGAGACGCTGCCCATTGCCGGCGCCAAGGTCACGACGCCCGCCAGCGCGAGCGTGGCAAAGACGCCTGCGCGTGGACGCTCGATGCGCAGCTCAGCGCCCTCACGCAGCACGAAGGAGCGGTGATGGGCGATCGGATCGCCATCCAGGGTCACCGGGCACGGGGCGCCGGCGAGGGCGAGACGCAGCGGTCCGCCCTCGACCCGGAAGCGGCCGCCGCCCAGGCCGAACTCGATGGCCGGAGCGTCGATCGGATTCCCGACGAGAGCGTTGGCGGCGGCATGGGCGAGGCGATCGATCGGACCGGAGCCGGACAAACCGAAGCGCAGGTAGCCGGGGCGTCCTCCGTCCTGCACGGTCGTCGAAGTCCCGCAGGCGAGGACGACGAGGGTGACGCTCATGCGTCCGCCCGTTCGGCAATGAGCTCGCCTGCCGCAGCGGCCCGGTCGAGAGCGTCCCACCGATCGGGATCGGTCGGCTCGAAGCGCACGCCGTCGCCGGGTTGTAGCAGGAAGATCGGCTCCCGGCTGGGCATGAAGACCCGGACGGGCGTTCGGCCGAGGAGGTGCCAGCCGCTCGGAGCGGCGATGCTGGCGACCAGGGCCTGGACGCCGCCGATCGAGATCGTTCCGGCCGGAGTCATCGGCCGCGGGGCCGGCCGTCGCGAGAGCGTGAGCTCGGGATCGAGACCGCTGAGATAAGCATAGCCCGGCAGGAAGCCGAGCATCGCCACCCGGTAGTCGCGGCCGGAATGACGCGCGATCACCTCGTTCGGGGAGAGGCCATGACGCTCCGCCACGGCACCGAGATCGATACCGAACTCGCCACCATAGACGACCGGAATGCGCCAAACCCTACCCGGTTTCGGAGGCGTCAGTTCTGATCGGGCCAGCGCCAGGACCCGCCGTCCGAGTTCTGCGGGGTCGATCGCCACCGGGTCGCAGTGAACCGTGAGCGATCGATAGGTCGGCACGGTCTCGACGAGGCCGGGCAGCAGGGTTTCGGCCAGTCTGGCGTCGAGCGCGAGAACCGCAGCGTTGAACTCGGCGTCGATGGCGTCGCCGAACTCGATAGTGAAGGCGGTGTCGCCGCAGGCCAGCAGGCGCGGATACCGGATGGTCATCGCCCCCCGTAGCCTCGTCGGGGTCCGAGGGCAAAGCGCCTCTGCGTCAGAGCCGATGCGCCGTCCGATCCGAGCCCTCGTAAGTGTCGTCGTCCGTTGTGCCGGCGCGGCGTACCGCAGCGTCGAGCGTGTCGGTGTCGAGGGCGGCCTCGACGTATTCGCGGCCGCGCTGGGTCATCTCACGCGCGTAGCGCAAGCCCTGGTCGCGCGCCTCGTCCGCCCATGGGCCGAGGGCTTCGTCCTCGCGCCGCGTACGAGGCAGAAGTGCCCCGAGCAGCAACCCTGCCGCGAGGCCGACCACACCGACCAACAGCGGATTGTCGGACACGAAAGCCTCGGTCGCATTACGGCCGTCGCGCAGGCGAACGTAGCCTCGGTCGGCGAGGTCGGCGGCACGGCGGCCGTGCCGGTCGATGCGATCGTTCGCCCAGGAGCGCACGTCGTCATAGGCGTCGGCAGCATGCCCCCGCACCCGGTCGACGGTGTCTTCGACACGCTCGCGAGCCGATTGCGCGGCATCCGAGACCCGGTCGCGAACGTCCGAGGCAGCATTGGCAGCGTCCCGTGCCGTGGTTTCGGCTGCCGCTCCGGCCCGGTCGCCCGTGTCGCGCGCCGAGGCGATGGCATCCTTGGCGTCCTGCGACACGCGATCGCCGATGTCGTGCAGCGAATGTTCGACGTCCTCCTGCCGCGGCAACCCAGCCTTAGCGGTGATATCGTCCGGCAGCGACCGGACAGCGTCACCGGTCATCTTGTTGTCGCTCATCACACCGCTCCGCATATCACTCGATGATGGGCGCTCGCGCGCCGCGAAAACTGCATTCGAAGTCCTGACGGGGCAACGCTCCACGAGCGAGAAGCCGCCGACGGAAGTCGCGTCAACCGTTTGACGAACTGGGCTTCCGAGTCCCGCCTCAGGCCTTCGCATCGTCCTCCAGAACCCGCGCCGGACGGCCACCCGGCTGGTCCGGATCGTAGCCACGCTCGGCGCCTGCGCTCGGTGCCGGATCGATCCGGCCGGTCAGGGGCCGCCGGACTACCGGCGCACGCGGGCCTTGCGCGAGCTTCTTCACGAGCATTCCCACACCCGCCGCGATCAGCAGCACCGGCAAAGGATTGCGCCGCACGACCGCGAGCGCGTCGTCGTAGATGCCGTTGAGCGGGGTCTGACGCGCAGAGCCGAGCATCTCGTCGACCAGATTGACTGGCGAAAGCCGATCCTGGATGCGATCGATGGTCTGGTCGAGCCGCGCGCGGCTCGCCTCGATGTCCTTCTCGAGATCCGACAACGACTCACTCATCCCGAGACCCTCTCAGACAAGGCGCGCGCGTCCTGTCGGACCTGCCGCGTGGTGCGCGTGGGCGCGAGGTTGGATAGCGACATCGCCCTGGCGCCGATGAAGCCGAGCAGAAGAGCGACGACGAGGAAGCTGCCGCCGACGATCAGCGCCGCGAGCCACTCGGAGTGAACGAGCGTCGCAACGTATTTGACGAGAGCGTCGATCAGCACGAGCAGCGACACGACCGCGAAGACGGCTGCGGCGACGATCAGGGCGAGGCCGATGAAAAGCGTGCGGACGTTGCTCACCATCTCCTGACGGAACAGGGCGATCTCCTTGCGTGCGAGATCGCTGGTCTCGCGAAGGGCATCGCCGATGAGGCTCTGGATGTTGCCGGGGGGAGGGGTCGACATCTCCGGCCTCCTCACTCGCGCCCACGACCGTGATCGGCATCGATCTGGCGCTCGCCGGAGGATTTCACGAAACGGGCGAGCAGCAGACCGGCAGCGAAGGTCGCGACCGCCACGGCGACGGGCGAGCGCCGCGCGAAGGCCTCCGCGTCCTCGTATAATTCGTTGAAGGAGCGGGATTCAATCGAGCCGGCGAGGTCGTCGAGCCCCTCCGCCGCGCTGTCGAAAAAAGCCTTCACGTTTGGCCGGTCGTCGAACGTCTTGCCGTTGTCGCGAAGCGTGTCGGCGATGTCCGACACCGAGCGTGCAGCCTCGCCCTTACGGCTCTCGGCAAAATTCAGCGCGTGGGAGCGCGCCGCGGCCGCGAAGCCCCTGCCGCGTTCCACCGCGACGTCCACCGTCTCCTCGACGTCCCGCCGGAGATCCTTCAAATCGCCGGGATCGCTTGCCTGACCGGGATGGGGGGAAGCGGTCATGCGGCAAGACTCCTCGGGATACGGTCGATCGGATGGGCCGAGGCGGCGACTGACACGTCCCGGCGATGTTCGGCTGAGTAACATCGGCAGCGTCAGGGGGTTCCGCCACAGGGACGCAGGCGGTGTCCTCGATCGAAGGCGTCGACGTCCTCGTCACAGCGCGTTCAGGTTTTGGCTGTACGTTAAAACGGTGCCGGCTGCCTCGGCTTTGGCCATTGGGGTCGAAAATCGTGGCGGAACCGGAAAGCCCGGTTTAAGGTTGCAGCGCCGAACGGGGCAGGGGGGTCAGGGAACGCCGGATGCCGCCGAGTCGAACCATGACGTTCGTTCTCGCCCGTCAAAAAAGCGACGGATCATGCGCCTTCGCCGCGCGTTCCATCCCCACACTGTCTCTTCGATCCGAGCGGGATGCCGCCCGGGCGAGCCGTTAAGGTCCGGAGTCCGAGTTCGTGGCACGCCTCGTCATCGTATCGAACCGCGTCGCGATACCGGCGGAGGGCAAAGCCTCGGTCTCCGCAGGCGGCCTCGCCGTCGCGGTGAACGAAGCCTTCTCCGCCTATGAAGGGCTCTGGTTCGGCTGGAGCGGCGAGATTACCGAAAACCCCGATCCCGAGCCCAAGCTGATCGAGCGCGGGCGGGTACAGTATGCGGTGCTCGACCTCTCACCGCAGGACTACAAAGAGTACTACGCCGGTTTCGCCAACCGGGCGCTTTGGCCGATCATGCATTACCGCGTGGGCCTCGGCAGCTATTCGCGCTCCGATTACTCGGGCTATCAGCGCGTCAACCGGACCTTCGCCCGCGCCCTCGCTAAGCTGCTGGAGCCGGATGACCTCGTCTGGGTGCACGACTATCACCTGATCCCGCTGGCGAGCGAGCTGCGCGGCCAGGGCGTCGACAACCCGATCGGCTACTTCCACCACATCCCCTGGCCAGGCGCGGACGTCTTCAACACGCTGCCCGCAAGCAACGACCTGCTGCGCGCCATTGCCGATTACGACCTGATCGGCCTGCAGACCGAGCCCGACGTTCAGAACCTGTCGCGCAACCTGATCGACGATATGCGAGCCATCCCGTTGGGCGGCGGCTCGTTGATGGTCGACGGCCGGCGTACCAAGATCCGCAGCTTCCCCATCGGCATCGATGTTGCGGGCTTCAAGGATGCAGCCGAAAAGGCCGGCTCCAACAAGATGGTCCGCGAGACGATGGCCGGCCTGCGCACGCGTAAGCTGCTGATCGGCGTCGACCGGCTCGATTACTCGAAGGGCGTGCCCGAGCGGATGGAGGCGGTCGACCGCTTCTTCGCCTCGAACCCAGACCAGCGCGGCAACGTCGTCTACATCCAGATCACCCCGAAATCGCGCAGCGAGGTGCCGGAATACGAGCAGCTCTCCCGCGAGGTGAACGAGAAGGTCGGCGACATCAACGGCATGCTCGGCGAGCCGGCCTGGACGCCGATCCAATACGTCACGAAGGCCTATCCGCGTCCGGTCCTTGCCGGGCTTTATCGTGCCGCCCGCGTCGGGCTCGTCACGCCGATGCGTGACGGCATGAACCTCGTCGCCAAGGAATACGTCGTCGCGCAGAGCGAGGAGGATCCCGGCGTCCTCGTGCTCTCGAAATTCGCGGGCGCGGCTCGGCAGATGCAGGAAGCGTTGCTGGTCAATCCCTACGATCGCTTCGAGATGTCGGAGGCGATACGCGAGGCACTCTACATGCCGCGCGACGAGCGGCTGGCGCGCTGGAAGCCGATGAACGAGCGCATGATCCGCGAAGACGTCGACTGGTGGGCCCGCAACTTCATGACGGAGTTGGAGAACTTTCGCGTCCTCGACCGTTCGCCACCGACGACTGCGGCGGCTGCGGAGTAGTCTGGCCGGGTTTCGCAGGGCCTGCGAATCGGGCAAGGCTCGGTTCCCGCTTTGTATGAGAGCCGACCTTTAGGGATCCGATGATCGTCATCGAGGAGGGCGTGCCTGCGCCGCTCGGCGCGCACTTCGATGGCAGAGGCGTCAACTTCGCCCTCTTCTCGCAGAACGCCACCGCCGTCGATCTTTGCCTGTTCGATCCGAACGAGCGGCATGAGCGGCACGTCATCCGGCTGCCCTGCAGGACCGACGACGTCTTCCACGGCTACCTGCACGGCCTGCTGCCGGGCCAGCAATACGGCTACCGGGTGCACGGCCCCTGGGAGCCCTCGCACGGGCACCGGTTCAATCCCGCCAAGCTGGTCATCGACCCCTATGCCCGCGAGATCGCCGGTCGCATCCGCTGGAACGACTCCGTCTACGGGTTTCGCCGGGGCCTGCAGCGCGACGACGCCATCGACCGCCGCGACAGCGCACCCTCGATGCCGCGCGGTGTCGTCACCCGCACGGATACGCCGGACTTCACGCCGAGCCAGAACGCTCGTCAGCTCTCTGAGACGGTGATTTACGAAGCGCACGTCAAGGCGCTGACCATGACCCACCCGGCGCTGTCGGAAGCCGAGCGCGGCACCTATCTCGGTCTGGCGCACCCCGCGATCATCGACCACCTGATCAAGCTCGGGGTCACCGCGCTGGAATTGCTGCCGATCCAGGCCTTCGTCGACGACCGCTTTCTGGTCGAGAAAGGGCTCGTGAACTTCTGGGGCTACCAACCCTACAACTACTTCGCCCCCGAGCCCCGCTATCTCGGCGACGGCGGCACGGGCGGATTGCGTTTCGCGATCCGCGAACTCGCCGCAGCGGGCATCGAAACCATCCTCGACGTGGTCTACAACCACACCGCCGAGGGCGGCCCGACGGGGCCGACCTTGTCGTTCCGTGGCATCGACAACTACAGCTACTACAAGCTCAAGCCCGAGAGCTTGCGCGAAGACGTCGATTGCACCGGCTGTGGCAACACGCTGGACGTCGCCAATCCTCGCGTCATGCAGATGGTGCTCGATAGCCTGCGGTACTGGGTGCGGTCCTACGGTGTCGCCGGCTTTCGCTTCGATCTGGCGACGAGCCTCGGTCGTGCGCCCTACGACTTCTGGCACCGGGCCGCCTTCTTCCAGGCGCTTCGGCAGGACCCGGTGCTCGCCCGCGTCAAGCTCATTGCCGAGCCATGGGACGTCGGCCATGGCGGCTACCGCCTCGGCGGCTATCCTTACGGCTGGAGCGAGTGGAACGACCAGTTCCGCGACAACCTGCGTGGTTTCTGGCGTGGCGACCACGGCATGGTCGGCAAGCTGACCCAAGGCCTCTCGGGCTCGCGGGAGATCTTCAACCCGTCGGGCCGGGCGCCGCAGGCCAGTATCAACTACGCTGCGTCGCATGACGGCTACACGCTCGCCGACGTCGTTGCTTATGAGCAGAAGCACAACCACGCCAACGGCGAAGAGAACCGCGACGGCCACGGCCACAACCTGTCGCGCAACTACGGCGTCGAGGGGCCGACGGACGACCGCGCGATCCTGTCCCTGCGGGCCCGTCAGACCCGCAACATGCTGGCCACCGTCTTTCTCGCCCAGGGCGTGCCGATGCTGCTGATGGGCGACGAGCGCGGCCGCTCGCAGGGCGGCAACAACAACGCCTACTGCCAGGATAATGCGGTGAGCTGGATGGACTGGGCGCACGACCCGGACCCGGAGCTCGCAGCCTTCGTCGGCAATCTCTCGGCATTGCGCCGCCGCTGCCCGTCCCTGCGCCGCCGCCACTTCCTGAGCGGCGCCCGCGTGGACGGCACGGAGCTGCGCGACGTGCACTGGCTCTCGCCCGACGGCACAGAGATGGACGGTGCCGCCTGGGACGATGCCGGCCGCCAGGCCTTCGGCATGCAGATCGGCAACGATATCGAGGGAGCACAGCGCGTGCTCGTGCTGATGAACGCGGCCGAGACCCCGTGCGAGTTCCGGCTAGCCGATGCGATTGGCGGCCCCTGGCGGAGGGTCTTCGACACGACCCTGGCGGCAGGAAGCGTTCCGCCGAACACGGTTCCGCTCGTCAAAGAAGGCGGCAGCGTGCCGGTAGCACCGCGAAGCGTTCTCGTGCTCAAGGCGCCGCCCGTCCCCATCACCGACGAGTGCGGTGGGACGGCCTGAGCCGGCCGATCGTTAGACCGGCATGGCTTCGTCCGCCGCTGGGGCGATCCGTGAGAGAAGGTCGCGCTCGTAGGCGATGAGTTCGCGGCCGAGCTTCAAGGCGCGATAGCGTTCTCCGGACGTCATCGAATCGTGGATGGCGGCGATGCGCGGCGCCATGCTCGGGGCCGCTTCCATGATCTGTGTCGCCAGGGCCGTGAAGCCGTTCTCAGCCTCGAAGGTCTCGTCCACGAGGTAGATCACCTGCAGGAGCACGTAGAGCTTCTTGCAGGGCGTATCCGCGTCGCTCTCGGTGATGATCTCGGTCTCGCGCAGAAACTTGGTGTTCGTCTCGAGGACGAAGCTCGCCCGGCGGTCGCCGTTCCGGATCGCGGCATTGCCGATGATCAGCCGCTCGTTGGGCTTCAGGTCGATCTTGAGGGGCATGATTCGCTCCCGTTCCATTTCGGCCGGACAGTCGCCCGGACGCGTTAAGAAAGCGTCGACCAAGCCGGCAATGACAAGGCGAAGAAGGCGAATCTGATCGATCGAAGTAAGATTTCGGAAGGAGGCCGGGGCGCTTGTTGGGGTCACTCCAAAACGGGGTGCATCAGATCAAAAGGATCTCACGACCATGACCTCCAGCGTTACCCTTTCCTCGGCCGTTCGTTCCAACCTGCTCTCGCTGCAGGACACCGCTTCGCTGACGGCCACGACGCAGAATCGTCTGTCGACTGGCAAGAAGGTCGCGTCGGCTCTGGATAACCCGGTCAACTTCTTCACGTCGCAGGCTCTCAGCGCTCGTTCTGGTGACATCGGCGGTCTCCTCGACGGCATCTCGAATGGCGTTCAGACCATTCAGGCTGCCAACCAGGGCATCACCTCGATCCAGAAGCTCGTCGACTCCGCCAAGTCCATCGCGTCTCAGGCTCTCGCGAGCAAGAACACGCAGACGAACGGCACCGCGGCTACTGCGTTCGCTGCTCCGGCTGCCAACACCACGGTTGCCTTCACGCTCGATGGCTCGGCAAAGTCAATCAACCTGACGACGACGGATACGATCGCCACCACCGTTGACAAGCTCAACACGGCTGCTGGCAGCTCGCTGTTCAGCGTCAGCGGCGGCAAGATCGCCGTCGGCGGCGCAGGCAACGTTGCCTTCGCCGATGCAGAGGGCGCCAAGCTCGGCTTCGCCGCTGCCGGTGCCGACCTAACCGTCGAGGACAAGACCCGCACCGCTCTGACGTCGCAGTTCAATTCGCTGCTGACCCAGATCGACCAGCTGGCCAAGGACTCAAGCTACAACGGCGTGAACCTGATCAACAGCAGCGCAACGACCAACAAGCTGCACATCTCGTTCAACGAAAAGGACTCTTCGAGCCTCGACGTTCAGGGTGTGGATCTGACCTCCTCGGGCCTCGGCCTGTCGGCGGTTGCCACCACCGGCGCCAACTCGAACTTCCAGGCTGACAGTGACGTCAACGCTGCCGTCAGCAAGCTCACCACCGCCAGCAACACGCTGCGCACCCAGTCCTCGACCTTCGGCTCGAACCTCTCGGTCGTGCAGAACCGCCAGGACTTCTCCAAGCAGCTGATCAACGTTCTCGACACCGGCGCCGCGAACCTCACGAGCGCCGACCTGAACGAAGAAGCCGCCAACTCCCAGGCGCTGTCGACCCGTCAGTCGCTCGGTATCTCGGCTCTCTCGCTCGCCAACCAGGCTCAGCAGGGCATCCTGCAGCTCCTGCGCTGATCGAAGCGACAGCTTAGAACACGACTTAGGAGCGGCCGGGGTTTCCCCGGCCGCTTCGTCGTGCTCATTTTTGGGAATGCTTGTTTTCATTAACCAAAACGCAAGTACCGGCATGGTTGATTAACCCTAATACCGGCTTATCCGGTCAACTTTCCGGTTGGGGTCCGAGTCCATGCCTTCCGATATCACCCTCTCGGCCGCCACGCGGCAGAACCTGCTCTCACTGCAGGACACCGCTTCTCTGACGCAGACGACGCAGAACCGTCTGGCCACGGGCCTCAAGGTGTCCTCAGCGCTCGACAACCCGGTGAACTTCTTCACGGCGCAGAGCTTCACGAGCCGCTCGGGCGATCTCAGCGCGCTGCTCGACTCCATCTCGAACGGCGTCCAAACGATCCAGGCGGCCAACCAGGGCATTACCTCGATCCAGAAGCTGATCGACTCGGCCAAGTCGACCGCCAACCAGGCTCTGACCACCCAGCTCTCCACGACCGGCACGGCCAAGACCGCCTACACGGCGCCGGGCGCCGGCGGCGCGACCGTCGATTTCTACGTCAACGGCACCAGCGGCAGCGCCACCATTCCTGCCGGCAGCACGATCGATGCCGCGATCACGGCGCTCAACGGCGCTGCCACCACTGCAGGCGCCGGCAACGTGTTCTCCAAGGATACGACCGGAACGAAGATCGTGCTCAACGCCAGCGCCGACTTCGAGTTCAAGGATACGGCCTCACAGACCGCGCTCGGCTTCCAGGCCGGCACCGTGCCGACCCCGGCGACGAACGCGACCTACGGCACTGGCAACGACACGGTCGGCCAGAGCGCCGACATCACGGTCGCCGGCGTCTCGACCCGCAACTCGCTAGCGCAGCAGTACAACAGCCTGCTCGTCCAGATCACGCAGCTCGCCAAGGATTCGAGCTTCAACGGCGTGAACCTGATCAGCAGCAACGCCACCACCAACAAGCTGCACATCGCCTTCAACGAGAAGGACACGTCGAACATCGACATCCAGGGCCAGGATCTGACCTCGGACGGCCTCAAGCTTAAGGCGATCGGCCCGAACTCGGGTGCCGCCGTGAACGGACAGGGCAACTTCCTGCTCGACGCCGACATCAAGGGCACGCTCGCCGGCCTCGGCACCGCCTCCGACACGCTCCGCGCGTCGAGCTCGACCTTCGGTTCGAACCTCTCGGTGGTGCAGAACCGGCAGGACTTCACCAAGAAGATCGTCAACGTGCTCGATACCGGCTCGGCGAACCTCACCCAGGCCGACCTCAACGCGGAAGCTGCCAACTCGCAGGCGCTCTCGACCCGCCAGTCGCTCGGCATCTCGGCGCTGTCGCTCGCCAACCAGGCGCAGCAGGGCATCCTGCAGCTCCTGCGGTAAGCTCCTCGACCCATTCGACGAAAGCGGCCGGGGCGAGAGCTCCGGCCGTCTTCGTTTTGAGACCGCGTCATTAGAGATCGCGTAACCGATGCCGGGATACACATTTCCGTGAACTGCAAAGTGCAGGAACCGGCATGTCCGACACCACGCTCGATTGGGGTGATGAAAGCCCGGACCTTCCGGCCGCCATCGGCCTCTCCGAGGTCAAAAGTCTGGTGGATCGTCGCGAGGAACGCAGCGAAGCCAACCTGATCGCCGTGATCCGCCTCCCATCCGGCGAGGACATCCGCTGCATCGTCCGGGACGTCTCGAAATCCGGTGCGAGGCTGGGAATTCCACGCGGATGCGTTCTCCCCGAGCGCTTCATGTTCAAGGTGAACGGGCGAAGCTTCGTCTTCCGGGTCCGGCTCGCCTGGCAACGGGATTGCTACGCCGGAGTGCGCATCGAGCGCATCGCACGACTGCCCGCCAAAGCCGCACACTGACGTTTCCTTCGAAGCGGCTTCGCCCGATGGCGCATTCTGCGCATAAGAGGCGGCAGCGCGCAGAATGAAGGAGCCCGCCGACATGGCAGCCAACGTCACGGTGGTGGATCACCCGCTCGTCCAGCACAAACTGACGCTGATGCGCGACGTCACGCGCTCGACGAAGGGATTTCGCGAGCTCCTGAACGAGATCGGCATGCTGTTGGCCTACGAGGTCACACGCGACCTGCCCCTCGAACCCGTGACCATCGAGACGCCGCTGCAGGCGATGGAAGGCCGGCAGATTGCCGGCAAGAAGCTGGTGCTCGCTCCGATCCTGCGGGCCGGCGTCGGCTTCCTCGACGGCATGCTGTCGCTGATGCCGGCCGCGCGCGTGGCCCATATCGGCATCTACCGCGATCCCGGGTCTCTCCGGGCGGTGGAGTATTACTTCAAGAGCCCATCGGACCTCGCCGACCGGACCGTTCTGGTGCTTGATCCGATGCTCGCCACGGGGAATTCGGCCGTGGCGGCCATCGAGCAATTGAAGACGCGCGGCGCGCGCGACCTGCGCTTCGTCTGCCTGCTCGCGGCGCCTGAGGGCATTACCCACCTGCAGCAGGTTCACCCGGACGTGCCGGTATGGACGGCGGCAATCGACAGCCACCTGAACGATCACGGCTACATCGTTCCGGGCCTCGGCGATGCCGGAGACCGGATGTACGGGACGCGCTGACGCGAAACCCCTTGCCGCGGCGGCCAACCTTCGCAACTAGGGGAGACGTTCCGAGGAGTTCGCCGATGCCCGTGCCCGACACCATGCGCCAGATCCGCTTCGAGGGCTCGGGCGCCCCTGAGGTCATCGCCGTGGAGACGGTGCCGGTGCCGAAGCCCGCCCCAGGACAGGTTCTGATCGAGGTGACCGCCGCCGGTGTGAACCGGCCTGACGTGATGCAGCGCCAGGGTCTCTACCCGCCGCCGAAGGGCGCCACCGAGATCCCCGGCCTCGAGATCGGCGGCCGCATCGCGGCCCTGGGGGAGGGCGTCTCGGGCTTCTCGGTGGGCGACGAGGTCTGCGCGCTGGTGATCAGCGGCGGCTATGCCGAATTCGCCGTGGCGGAAGCGGGCCAAGTGCTCCCAAAGCCGAGCCCACTCTCGCTGATCGAGGCGGCGGCGCTGCCGGAGACGGTCTTCACGGTCTACAGCACGGTGATTCAGCGCGGTCGCCTGCAGAAGGGCGAAAGCTTCCTGGTCCATGGTGGTTCGAGCGGGATCGGCACCACGGCGATCCAGATCGCCAAGCAGCAGGGCGCGACCGTGTACGCCACCGCCGGCTCGGCCGAGAAATGCCGGTTCTGCGAAGAGCTCGGCGCCGACGCCGCGATCGACTACCGCGAGGCGGACTTCGCAGAGGAGATCAAGCGGCTCACCGACGGCAAGGGCGTCGACGTGATCCTTGACATGGTCGGCGCGGCCTATCTCGCCAAGAACATCGCATCGCTGGCGGTGGAAGGGCGCCTCGTCCAGATCGCCTTCATGAAGGGCTACAAGGCCGAGAGCGTGAACCTGACGCCGATCATGCTCAAGCGTCTGACCATCACCGGCGCGACGCTCCGGGCGCAGCCGAAGGAGAACAAGGCGGCGATCGCGGACGAACTGCGCCGCAATGTCTGGCCCTTGATCGAGGGCGGCAAGATCAAGCCGATCATCCACGAGACCTTCCCGATGGAAGAGGCGGCCAAGGCTCACGCGCTCATGGAGTCGAGTGCGCATCTCGGGAAGATCATGCTGGTGACCGGCCGGTAATACGGCTGGGCATCTGGTTCACTCATCGGATCGCGCGATTCGCTTCCATTCCAGAGTTCATGTTCTGAGGAAGCGCGCGTCTGCCTCACGACCAGGGCTTATGGCCGCGTCGCGGGATTAGGAACACGCACCTGCAACCAGCGTTTGCCGGCCGTCACCAGGGAATGGTGTCGCGCGAATTGAGGGAACGATGGCCAAGGTCGAGACGGAAACCCAGGCACGCCAAGGCGAGAAGGGGAGGCCAGTTCTCTACATCCTGATTGCCGCCGTACTGCTGGCAGTGGTCGCTGGTGCCGGCGCCTTAACGTGGCAGGGCAAGGTCTCGCCGGCGGATCACGCGAGCCAAAGCCAGGATGCCGCCCAAAAGACGGCTCCGAACCCGAGCGTGCCTCCGGCAGCGCAGGAGCCAGCCACCAATCCGACAAACCCCTCGCCGGCGCAGCCAAAAGCGAACTGATCGGTGCATCGAAGGGTAGGGCGGTTCCTCGGAAGACCGCCCAACCCGCCCGTCGCTGCGAACGCGGCGTCGCTTACCGCGTGGGGACCGGCGTCTCGCCGCGGTAGTCGTAGAAGCCGCGCTTGGTCTTGCGGCCGAGCCAGCCTGCCTCGACGTATTTCACGAGGAGCGGGCACGGGCGGTACTTCGAATCCGCGAGGCCTTCGTAGAGCACCTGCATCACCGAGAGGCACGTATCGAGGCCGATGAAGTCGGCGAGTTGCAGCGGACCCATCGGATGGTTCGCGCCGAGCTTCATCGCCGTGTCGATCGATTCCACCGAGCCGACGCCCTCATAGAGGGTGTAGATCGCCTCGTTGATCATCGGCAGCAGGATGCGATTGACGATGAAGGCCGGAAAATCTTCCGACATCGTCGAGATCTTGCCGAGCTTGGCAATGAAATGCTTGGCCGCCTCGTAGGTCGGATCTTCCGTCGCGATGCCGCGGATCAGCTCCACGAGCTGCATCAGCGGCACGGGGTTCATGAAGTGGATGCCGATGAAGCGCTCGGGCCGATCCGTGGAGGCGGCAAGCCGCGTGATCGAGATCGACGAGGTATTGGTGGCAACCAGCGTATCGGGCCGCAGCGACGGGCAGAGCGACTGGAAGATCTGCCGTTTGGTGGCTTCGTTCTCGGTTGCCGCCTCGATGACCAGATCGCAGGCTTCGAGATCCGCAAAGCTGCGGGCGGTGACGATGCGTCCCAGCGCGCTGCGGCTCTGCTCGTCAGTGAGCGTTCCCTTCTGGACCTGCCGGACCAGGTTGCCCTCGATCGCAGCGAGACCCGCGCCGATGCGGTCGGGGTCGCGGTCGTTCAAGCGGACGTCGAGGCCTGCTGCCGCACAGACATGGGCGATGCCGTTGCCCATCTGCCCGGCACCGATGATGCCGACCGTCCTGATATCGAGGGCCATTGCCGTTCCCGAATCCCCAGACACCGCAAGATCGAAGCGTGATCCGCTGATCAACATGCGGCAGCGCAACAATCACGTCAAACGCGCTCCCTAGACCATTTTTGGTTTCCGGGAAGCCCCTTTTCCGTTTGGACGGTATACGAAATTTGTCCGGCCCGCGTCACGGGCCGGAGACGATTTCGGCTCAGCCTTTGATCTTGGCGACCGCGGCCTGCAGTTCGGGCACGACCTGGAAGAGATCGCCGACCAGCCCGTAATCCGCCACCTGGAAGATCGGCGCGTCCTCGTCCTTATTGATCGCGACGATGACCTTCGAGTCCTTCATGCCGGCGAGATGCTGGATAGCGCCCGAGATGCCGACGGCGACGTAGAGATCGGGAGCCACGACCTTGCCGGTCTGGCCGACCTGCCAATCGTTGGGCGCATAGCCTGCATCCACTGCAGCGCGCGAGGCGCCGACACCGGCGCCGAAGGCATCGGCCAGCGGCTCGATCACTTCCTTGAACTTGTCGGAAGAGCCGAGTGCCCGGCCGCCCGAGACGATGATCTTGGCCGAAGCCAGTTCGGGACGATCGGACTTGGCAATCTCCTCGCTCTTGTAGGCCGAGCCGCCGGCCTCCTGCGCACCTTCCGACACGGCCTCGACGGCAGCCGGGGAGCCGCCTTCGCCGGTCGCCTTGAAGGAGGCGCCGCGCACGGTGATGACCTTCTTGCCGTCCGGCACCTGCACGGTCTGGATGGCATTACCGGCGTAGATCGGCCGCTCGAAAGTGTCGGGCGAGACGACTTTGATGATGTCGGAGACCTGGGCGACGTCGAGCAGTGCCGCGACACGCGGCAGGACGTTCTTGCCGGTGGTCGAGGCCGAGGCGACGATCGCGTCGTAGGGGCCGGCGATCTTGGCGATGAGCGCGGCGATCGGCTCGGCCATGTCGTGGTCGTAGACGGCGTCTTCGGCGTTCAGCACCTTCTCGACGCCATCGAGCTTGCCGGCAGCCTCGGCGGCAGCCTTGCTACCGGCGCCGAGTACCAGGGCGTGGATGGGCGCGCCGAGTTCCTTGGCGGCGGTGAGCGCCTTAAGCGTGCCGTCCTTGATCTCGGAATTGGCATGCTCGACGTAGAGGAGCGTGGTCATCGGTCGGATCTCACAAATCTGGGGAGGCGACGCCGCTCGACCGCCGGGGCGGGAGCGGCGGGGAATGAGCGAGCGTCAGATGACCCCGGCTTCGTCCTTGAGCTTCGAAACCAGCTCGGCGACCGAGCCGACCTTGACGCCTGCCGAGCGGCCCGGCGGCTCGGTGGTCTTCAGCACCTTGAGGCGCGGCGTGACGTCGACGCCGAGCTCTTCGGCCGACAGCGTGTCGAGCGGCTTCTTCTTCGCCTTCATGATGTTGGGCAGAGACGCGTAGCGCGGCTCGTTGAGGCGCAGATCGGTGGTGACGATCGCCGGAAGCTTCAGCGTCACGGTCTGCAGGCCGCCATCGACCTCTCGGGTCACGTCGATCGACTCGCCCTCGAAGGTGAGCTTGTAGGCAAAGGTGCCCTGCGGCCAGCCGAGCAGCGCGCCCAGCATCTGGCCGGTCTGATTGCAATCGTCGTCGATCGCCTGCTTGCCGAGGATGACGAGGTTCGGCGTCTCCTTTACGACCACGGCCTTCAGGAGCTTGGCCACGGCCAGCGGCTCGGTGGTCACGTCGGTCTTCACCAGGATGGCGCGGTCGGCACCCATGGCGAGAGCGGTGCGCAGGGTTTCCTGGGCCTTGTCCGGGCCGATCGAGACGGCGACCACCTCGGTGACCTTGCCCGCTTCCTTCAGCTTGATCGCCTCCTCGACGGCGATCTCGTCGAAGGGGTTCATCGACATCTTGACGTTGGCGAGCTCGACGCCGGAGCCGTCGGCCTTCACGCGGATCTTGACGTTGTAGTCGACAACCCGCTTGACGGGCACGAGAACCTTCATGGGTGCAGCTTCCTCCGGCACGTCGCGGCGGGCCTCAAGCCCTAGGAGCGGGCGGCCCGCAACGGCGACAGTCATCGATCAGGGATGAATTAGGGTACGGACCGTAACGAGCCGATTTCAGGCTTGTCAACGCAGCCAAACGTACGGGAGGTGCCTGCCAGGCTTGCGATTTTGCCGTGTATCCACGAGCCCTGCCGTCCGACGTCACCGCATGGTGCTGATCATGTCCTGTGGCACGCCGGTGATGTCGTCGATCACCAACTGATGCACCGCGCAGATGAACGAGGTCAGCCGGTAGCCGTCGTGGCGCGCGAGGGCATTGTCGAAGGCGCGCATGTTCCAGAACGGGTCGTTGGCGGCGGTGATCGGAGCGATGCCGGCGAACTGAAGGCCATGCAGGAATTCGACTGTGGGAACGCCCTGACCGCGCACGCCGCGCTCGGCGGGACCGAGATTCTCGCTGTCCCAGTACAGGCCGAACTGGTCGTCCTGCCGGCCCCTGGCCCGGGTGAGCCAGCGGTTCGTCGGCTGACAATCGATCGGCGCGTCCGCGAGGGTCGCGTAGGGATGATGCCTCTCCTCACCGGACGCGTGAAGACCGAGCAGCTCGTGGGTCGTGCCGAACGGGGCCGCCGAGGGTTGGGCATCCGCCAGCACGCCTGCGGCCGGCCGTGGCGGATCGAGATTGCCGATCGTGTGGGACGTTTCTCGAGAGGAGTCCTGGAACGGAAACGTTTCCGCGAGAAGGGCCAGGCCGTGGATCGGAAGGGCTTCGAGTCCGGAGAGCCAATCGCCCGGCTCGGTTCGGGCACAGCTCTCGCCATCAGGCCGGCGGTGCTCGATGCGGCCCGCGGCCCGGCGGAGCCAGCCGGCAGCGGGGCGAAAGTCGAACTTGAAGGTCGGAAACAGATCGTGCGTCGCCCAATCGTAGTCGACGCCGGCATCGAACATCGCGTCCGTGCTCTTCAGACGGTCCCGGATCCTGGACCTGGCATCCTGATAGCCGTCGTCTGCATCGAGGCCGATCCAGGCGCAGTCGCCGGCCCGCAAGCCGCCCGCCGGGAAGGCGAGGGCCGCGGTCATCGAGACCATCACCGGCCGCTGTACGGCGGGAAAGAACCCGGTATCGCGCTGAACCTCCGAGAGTGGCGTGTTCGAGTCGGCATGCGTCGCGACCCTGCTCCAGACCTCGCGCTGGATCGCCGTCCACTTCGTCGCCTCCGAAGCGGGGTTGATCAGCAGGACGAGGTTGCCGAGCACCGGTGGCATCACTTGGCCGAGCTTGTGCCGCCGCACCGCCTTGACGACATCGTCCTTCAGGCCCGTGGCGAGCATGTTGCCACCGAGGCTATGTCCGACGACCAGCATCTTGTTGCGCGCACGCGGGTCGTCGGGCTTGTGGCCGAGCGGCGGTGCCAGCACGCTCTCCAGCGTTCGTAACGCCGAGACCGCCGCCGGCGCGATGGCCTCGCTCACGGGCTTGCGGTCGAACAGGGTCGCACCCGCGGAGAGGTTTCCGAGGAAACCACCGACCGTTTTTCCGAAACTCTCCTCCAGGCCCCGTTCGTCGACCCGGGCGCCGCGCCAGCCGACATAGATCGCGGTGACCTTCGTGTCGCAGGCGGTCGGTTCGATCAGGCAGCGCTCCTGGAGGAAGCGCGCGGCATGGGCCGCGTAGAGCCTTAGGTCGGCCACGTTGCCGTCGCCGATCCGCGCGTCATGGCGCCAGCCGTGAATGAACACGATGACGTAGTGCGAGCCTGTCGCGAGATGCTGCTTCAGGGCGTCGAGCTGCGTGATGACCGGCTGCGCCTCTCCATCCTCCCCCGGGGGATGGCCGCCGGCCTGCATCTTGTCCTTCAGCATTGCCGAGGTCATCGCTTCGTCGCGACCCCGAGCGTTCCGGGAGATCAACGCGTAGGGTTCGCCGGTCTCCTGGAACTCGAGAAAGCCGAGATGATAGTCGAGGGGCTTCCCACCCGGCTTGGTCGACGGGACCAGGTGACGTTGCAGCGAGCAACGCAGCCGCGTTCCCCAATTCGCATCCTGGGCGACGGCGGCCCGCTCGTCGTTGCTCGCATCCTCCCAGCCCCCGCTCTCCGGCTTCCGCTCGTCGCCGAGTGCCTTGCGACCGAGATCCGCCAAGATGGACCAGCCCTTGGCGAGCCCATCGCGGCATGGCGGTAAGGACGGATCGAGGTTTCGATACGCGGTCGCGTTTGGGGTTGAAAGGACGACGTAATTGACGAAGAGCACACCGAGGCAGAGCAGCACGATCCCGCCGACCAACGTCGTCAACAACCGGACCAGCCGGCCATAGGCTCGCCACAGCCAGACGAGCGCCGCGCCGACTCGCGACCGTCGAGGATGCTCCCCATCGACTGACTGGACGTCCAAGCGTCACCTCTCTCGGCTCGATACCGAAGGTTCGGCCGGAAGGGCGACGCGGTTACAGGGCTGCCGCCGAATTCGGTCTGCGTAGCTTTTGCAGGTGCGCCAGGAGTTCAGCGTGCTATCATATTGCGATGCACAATGATCGCGAATGCTGCTTTGGACCTGCCATGTATGGTCCTCTGCATGGCCTGATGATGCTCGGCCTCGAAGCCCAGAAGGTGGTCGAGCTCCGCCTCGTGCGGATCGCCTGGGGCGGGGTCGAAGGCCAAGCCGAAATGGCCTCCATGGTCACCGAGAAGATCAGCGCATCCATCGAGGCATTCGGAATGCTGATGACCGGCGGATCGCCCGACGCCGTCGTCGCGCGCTACCGCGAGCACGTGGCCGCGAACACGGAGCGCCTCACGGCCTCCTGAGCCCGCTCAGCGATTCTCGCTCAACGATTCTTGCCGGGCACCCAAAGCACGTCGTCCGCGCCGTTGGCGTTGGCGACTCGGGAGGCAACGAACAGGAAGTCGGACAGCCTATTGAGATACTGGACGGCCTCCGGCGAGATTTTTTCCGAATCGATCGCGGCAAGCGCCACGGTGACCCGCTCGGCCCGGCGGCAGACCGTACGAGCCAGATGCAGGGCCGCCGAGAAGGCCGAGCCGCCTGGCAGAACGAAGGACGTCAGCGGCTTCAGATCGGCGTTCAAGGCGTCGATGTCGGTCTCGAGCCGCGTGACCTGCGAGGGCACGATGCGGAGAGGCTCGTATTCCAGCGGCGTGTCGCTCGGAGGCGTCGCGAGATCGGCGCCGAGATCGAACAGGTCGTTCTGAATCGCCGCGAGCATGGCATCGATCCGCGGATCGGCATGGAGCCTTGCAAGGCCGACGCAGGCGTTCGTCTCGTCGACCGCGCCATAGGCCTCGACCCGTAAATCCGCCTTGGAGCGTCGCTCGCCATTGGCGAGGCCCGTCGTGCCCTTGTCGCCGGTGCGGGTGTAGATCTTGTTCAGCTTGACCACGGCCTGAGATCCTCTCGGGCCAAGAAAAAGCCCGCTGGGCGAGGATGTCTCGCGCTCAGCGGGCCTTTGCAAGCGATCTCGGCAATCGAGGGGCGTCGCGAGACACCTCCGTAGCTCAGAAAGTGTAGCCGATCTTGCCGCCGTAATTGGTCAGGCCGCGGTTGTCGTGGCACAGGCCGGCATTCGACATGTGCTCCACGGTCGCCATGACACTCCAGTGCTCGGTGATGCGGAAGCCGAGGGCGGCGGCCTCGCGGAACAGCGGGTTGCAGCCGAGGCGGTTGAAGCCGAACGGCGCGCCGGCCTTCTCGCCCGTATAGCCGTCATGCGCCGCGCCGCCGAAGAAGCCGTCGAGGAAGACGCGCCGGTTGAGCGTCTCGGGGAAGATGTCGACCGTCCATGTCGCGCCGAGATAGGCATAGCTCGTGCGGCCGCCGGTGCTGTAGCTGCCGCCCACCGTCGGACGCGGCACGAAGGCCTGCCAGAACGGATCGGCGCTGATCTGCGGCTTCGCGAACAGGATCTCGCCGTTGACGTCGATCTTGCTCCAGTTCCCGAGCTTGCCCTCGGGTGCACCGGGATCGTGAACCGCGCCGCCGATCCGGATCTCGGACACGATGCTGTAGGGCTGCACCGGAGCCAGGTAGGGGATCGGGGCCGGAGCGCGCTGGCTCAGATCTGCCGCCTGAGTGGTGCTCGTCGCGACCGCCAGGGCAAGCGTGCCGGCGAGGAGGCGGGAGAAGGTCGTGTGCATCTGCCAGCTATCCGGATTTCAGCCTTCACCAAATATCACGGCCAGGCTTGTCCGGGATGCCAATTCATCCTCGGTGAGAACGTTAACGAGCCTGTGCGTCCTGCCAGTCACACCCCTAGCTGCGTACGCACGCATGTCAGACGGCGCGCCACCACAGGACGCCCATGATCAGGATGATGGCGAGGAACTGAAGCAGCACGCGCAGGCGCATCAGCCGCTGGGAGAGGTTTGCGCTGCCGCCGCGCATCATGTTCGCGAGACCGAGGAAGAGCACCGCGGCGACCGCAATGCAGGCGGCGAGCACGAGTGTGTTGGAGGACATGACCTGAATTTCCCGAACTCAAAGCCCGGCGTGCCGGAAAACAGCGGCGCCGAGCGCTCAAGGAACCCGTATTAGAACCGGAACGGCCCCCGCGCCATGGCGCGGAGCCGGCCGTCAGTTCCGCCGCAGCAGCCGCTCGAAGTAGTCGAGCTCTTCCTGCGGACGGGTCGGGTCGCCGAGCTTGCGCCGCAGCTCTTCCATGATCCGGCGAGCGCGCTGCACGGCCGATTCGTCGGCATTGGGCACGCGCACGTTGCCGTTGGAGAGATCGCGGCCCTTGGTCGGACGCCCGAGCGGATCATCGTCCGCGGCGCCGGCCTGACCCTGCTGGCCGGGATTCTCGCCGTCCTGCTGGCCCTGTCCCTCCGCTTCGGCCTGCTGCTGCATCTGCTGCTGCATGCCCTCGGCACCCTTCTTGAGCCCGTCGAGAGCGCGACCCTGCGCGTCCACCGCCTGATCGCCCTGGCCGCGGCCGAGGGCGTCTTCGGCTTCCTTCATGGCCTGTTCGGCATCGGAGAGGCCCTGCTCGCCCTCGAGGCCCTGTTCCTTCATGCGCCGCTGCAACTCCTGGAGTTGCTCGCGCAGGGCCTGCTGCTGCTGGCCGGTATCGCCCTTGCCCGACTCGCCGCCGTTCTGGCCCTGCTGACCCTCCTGCTGCTGGCCCTGGCCCTGCTGGCCTTGCGAACCCTTCTGGCCCTGCTGTTGCTGACCCTTCTGGCCCTGCTGCTGCCCCTGCTGCTGCTTGTTCTGGCGGGGGCGGCCCTGCTGCTCTTGGGACTCCTTGAAGGTCTGATCGCGTAGCTTCTGCTGGTCGCGCGACATCTGGTCGAGCTCCTGCATCTGCTTGTTCATCTGCGACTGCTGCTGGCCCTGCTTCTGACCGTTCTGGGCGCTCTGCAGATTTTCCAGGATGCCGCGGAGCTGTTCGAGCAGGCGCTGAGCCTCGGCCGTGTCGCCGCGCTTCATCGCTTCCTGCATGTCCTGGATCATTTTCTGGAGCTGATCCGGCGTGACGGTCTTCTGCTTGCCCTGCTGCTGTTGCTCGGACTGCTTCTGCTGACCGTTCTTCTGATCCTTGTTCTGCCGCTCGGCGAACTCTTTCATGAAGCGGTCGAGCGCCTTCTTGAGGTCGTCGGTGAGCTTCTTGATCTCCTCGTCCGGCGCGCCGCGATCCATGGCCTCCTTGAGACGGTCCTGAGCGGCGCGCAACGACTTCTCGGCGTCGGAGAGATCTCCATCCTCAATCTTGAGGGCCATCTCCCAGAGGAGGTCGGCCACGGCGGTCAGATCCTCGTCGGACTTCGCGGCGCGCAAGCGTCCGGCCGCGGTCTTCAACCCGAGGAAGATCGAGGGCTGCGGCGTGAAGTGCTCGGGTGCGATCAGCAGGGCGTCGAGGGCGATCTGCACGCGCTTGCGGTCATCGTCCGGTGCGGTGACGAGACGGCGGCGCTCCTCCGCCAGGGAGCGTGCCAGAGGCTGGATGAAGGGCCTCGCCGGCAGGGTGATCTCGGCGGCTTGCGTTCGCCCCTCCTGGCCGGCCTCGTCCTTGACGACGAGGCTCAGCCGCATCCGGGCGCCCGACCAGGGATTGTCGGTGAGATCGATCAGCGTCTTGGTCTCGGCGGCGCCCGTGGCGTCCGCCGGCAGGGCGAGATTGAGCTTCGGCACCGGCACTAGGGACCGGCCCGGCTTCAGCGGCTCGACGATCCCCTCGGCCGAGGCAATCCCGTAGTCATCCTTGGCCCGGTAGGTCAGGTTGAAGGTGCCGCGGCCGTTCACGTCGAGGCCGCCGACGCGCTCGACTTCGGGCGGCCGGTCGGGGATGCTCTCGATGGTGAGACGCTGCGGCGGCGCGCCCTCGGTCTTGATCTTGAGTTCCGCCGTCCCGGCGCCGAGGCGGAAGCGTTCCTCGCGGAGATCCGACTGTGCAGTCTTGGAGGATACGCCGGCCGGCGGAGCCTTTCGGGTTCCGGCGTCGCCCTTCGCGTCCTTGCTGATCGGCTCGAGTGCGGCATTCGGCGTCAGCGTCGCCTCTCCGTGGCCGGCGATGCGCACGATCAGGGTCGAGTTCACCGGCGCGCGCAGGTGCTGCTCGCCGCCCTTGCCGGCGTCGGCGCGCGACATGGTCACGATGAGAGGCGGCAGGCGGGTATAGAGCGGCGGGTCGATCCAGCCGTCGACACGGAAGTTCGGCCCCGGAAGCGGCGGCTCGCGCCAATCGAAGGCCGCGCCGATGCGCTCGCGCCATTCGGGACCCGCCACGAACAGGGCCGCGATCGCAGCCACCACGAAGCCGGCGCGAAGCGCGAGGGGATCGTGACGCGGCATGTCCGGCCGCGGCGCGCCGATCCTAAGCCTCGCGACCGCAGCCGCGGCGCGGCGCTGATGAAGCGCCCACAGTGCCTTTGTTGCCGGATCGTTCGAGCCGACGGCGAGGGTATCCTCGATCGCGGAGGCCGGATCATGCGAGAGGGCGCCGTCGGCCTTCCCGGTACGCGCCGCCTCGCGATCGATCCGTGCGAGCGCCTGGCGGCGATCGAGCGATCGCAACCTGGCCATGGGTGCGAGCACGACGACGGCCACGAGCGCAAACAGGCCGAGGCCCACCATCCGCCAGACCTGCGGCAATTCCAGCCAGAGCCCCAACCAGGACAGGGTCAGGAAGGCGAGAACCACCATGAGCCCGCGCCAGAGCAGCGGCCAGATCCGCTCGATCAGCCCTGCCGCCCGCGCACCCACCACCAGCCGGTCCAGCCGCACGCGAACCGGGTCTCGTGGAGTTGGGGAGGTCGGTGTCTCGGCCTCGGCCATCATGAACCTGCTCTGGCGGGCCTCGATGCCCAACCTGGTCTCAACCAATGTAATACCGTGGCAGCGCTCCAGCATGGGGTCAAATTGGCCCAGCCACGCTTGACGGTTGCCGCGTTCTCGGGATTGCGTAATCGTCCCGGTGGACGTCGACTATCGTACGATCCAAGCAGCCGGATCGGCTTCAACGCCTTCGGCGCGAAGCCGCCGTGCCAATCGAGAGCCCCGTGCAGACCTTCCGCCTCCGCGTCGCCTTTCGAGATCAGCGCGGCGTCGTACGACCGCCCGTTCGCGACGAGATCGTTCGAGCCGCCAATCTCCGCGAGGCGATCAGCGCGCTCCTGAGCAACGCAGACAGCCTGATCGTCGACGGCACCAATCTCGCCTGGCTGACGGACAACGACCAGAACATGGTCTGGTCGCTGCGCATGGACGAGCACAACGCGGAGACGACCTGAGGCTCTCAGCGGTGCTGACGTGGCGGCAGGGTTACGTGGAATGTCCGCGACGAGACCTCAGAGCCAGTCCGGCATCCGGTCCAGCCCGATCAGTTCCTCGTAGCTCGGGCGTGGCCTGACGACAGCAACCTCCGCGCCCTTCACCAACACCTCTGGCACCAGGAGCCGGGTGTTGTAGGTATTGGCCTGGACGGCGCCGTAGGCTCCAGCAGTCATCACCGCGACGAGATCTCCGGGGGCAACGTCGGGCATGTCGCGACCCAGTGCCAGATAATCGCCGGTCTCGCAGACCGGACCGACGACATCGGCGACGATGCGCTCTGCATTAGGCGAAGGCTCGGCCACCGGGCGCAGGGCGTGGAAGGCCTCATACAGGGTGGGGCGGATCAGGTCGTTCATCGCTGCGTCGACGATGACGAAGGTTCGGCTCGCTGTCCGCTTCACGTAGATCACGCGGGTGACGAGGATGCCGGCATTGCCGCAGATCATCCGGCCGATCTCGAAGACCGGCCGCAGGCCGAGCGGCTGGAAATGAGGGCGCATCACCTCGGCGAGCGCCGTCGGGTCGGGAGGCGTGGCGTTGTCGTCACGATAGGGGATGCCGAGGCCGCCGCCGAAATCGATGTGCTTCAACGCGTGACCATCTGCGATGAGTTCGCGGGCGAGCGCAGAGAGGCGGGCACCGGCCCGGTCGAAGGGCGCGAGATCGGTAATCTGGCTGCCGATATGCATGTCGACGCCGTGGATCGACAGGCCCGGCAGGCGGGCGGCATGGGCGTAGACCTCGCGCGCGCGCTCGATCGGAATGCCGAACTTGTTCTCGGATTTTCCCGTGGCGATCTTGGCATGGGTCAGCGCGTCGACGTCGGGATTGACCCGGATCGAGACCGGCGCATTGCGGTCCACCGACACCGCGACTTCGGACAGCGCGTCGAGTTCGGGCTCACTCTCAACGTTGAAGCAGAAGATCCCGGCCTGCAGCGCCGCCGCCATCTCTGTGCGCGTCTTGCCGACACCAGAGAAGACGATGCGCTCACCCGGCACGCCCGCGGCCAGCGCCCGGCGCAGTTCACCCTCGGACACGATGTCCATACCGGCGCCGAGGCGCGCCAAGGTCGCCAGCACCGCCTGGTTCGAGTTTGCCTTCACCGCGAAACAGGTGAGGGCGTCGTCGCCAGCGAAAGCCTCGGAGAACACTCGGTAATGCCGCTCCAGCGTGGCGGAAGCGTAGCAATAAAAGGGGGTTCCGACCTCGTCCGCGAGTGCGGTCAGGTCGACGTCCTCGGCGTGCAGGCGCCCATCGCGATACTGGAAGTGATGCATGCCCGCGCTTTAGCAGAACCGGCGGCGGAGGCGAGGGGCTCGAGCGCCCTCAGAGGATCGCGTCGAGGATGAACGGATCCTTCGGGATCTTGTAGCCCTTCTTGGCGCCGCGATTGGTCTGGATCGGCGCGGAGTCGATACCGGGCGCCGTGGCGGAGGCCGGGAGTTCGTCGCCGTTGCGCACGGCATCCGAGTCCGAAGTCTCGGAGGCCAAGCCGGTGCCGAGGGGAAGGGAGCGGGCCGAGGCGGGCGACGACGACGTGCGCCCGGACGGGCTCGGCGCGTCGGTCGGCGGCTCGAGTCTGCCGCGGCGGCCGCAGCCGCCGGCCGTCAAGGCGACGACACAGAGGCAGAGCCCGATGGCGATCAGGCGCCTGGGCGCAGGGCGCGACGGGGCGGCGGAGAGGACGAGCATCGACGAGTCCGGCATGAGCGGCGACAGCTTAGCCGTTCGCGGGCCCGGATGCGAGCGCATCGGCGCAACAACGCCGACGCGCGTGTCGGATCAGCCGCGCTTGCCGGTCTTTTCAGCCGGCGTCGGCGTGTAGGCGTCGATGGCGCGGCGGCAATTTTCCGACAGCTTCTTCCAGTTGGTCTTGAAGCAGGCGTCGGTCGCCGGATCTTCGGGAGCGAGGTTGCCGCAATAGGAGAGGTAGTCGCCGGTGCAGTACTTCTTGAGAGTTTCGTTGCCGCGCTTCGTCTCGACCGCCTGCGCGGCGCCGGCGACGGCGAGGATGATCACCGCAAGGGCGAACGGCTTCGGGTTCAAGGCCATCAGTCGTCTCGGAGCGTGCGTGAAAGGGAAGCCGGCATCGGATGCAGCCTCGCCGTGGTCGAAGCGAGGCACAGGCAGGGCGATCGCATGACGATGCCGTCGGTGAGCGCGGACTTATTGTCCCGAACAGCCAGCGGCAAGCGTGACAGCGCACTTGCCTGCATCAGGACTCCGCAACGGCCGTCAGCGGGAAGCTGCCGGTGGACGGAAGGCGGTCGCGTTTGACCAGTGCGTCCGCGACCTCGGAGATGCGCCGGCGCAGGTCCGCGTCGTCGGTGCTGCTCTGGGGCGATCCCTTGGCGTGACGGCCGGAAAGCGCTGTGGCCAGAGCGGCCTCGGCGGCCGCGAGGCTCGCGGCGAGGGTGTCGCGCTCGGAGACCAGGGCGTCGTGACGGGCGTGCAACTCGTGAGGGGGGCTGCCGAGGGCCGCCGTTCCGTCGGCTGCGCCATCCGTGGACGGCCCGCGAGACACTTCGCCGCGCGACAGGGCACCTTTGAGGTCCTCACGCACGGCGTCGCGATCACGCCGCGTCGTCTTGAGGTCGACCAGGATATCGCGATGGGCCTCCTCCAACGCGGTCAGCGCCGCCAGGCTGGCAGCCCCGTCGGTGCGGGAGGTAGAGAGGTCGCGGTCGAGCCCAGAGATGCGGGCAAGCGCCTCCTCCATCTCGGCCTTGCGCGCGGAGAGCGCCGCATCACGGCCTTCCACGTCGCGCTGCAGGGCGGCGACTTCGAGCAGCTTGGCCCCGACGGCCTGCATGTCCCCGTGGCGACCGGCGCGAGCCGTCTCGACCTTGCGCTCGAGACGCCTCTCGGCCACGGCGAACTCGGCGCGCAGCGCATCACGCTCGGCGGCGATCTCCTGCATCGACATCGGAAACAGCCCGTCGATGCGCCGGCGGGCGAGACGGGCCGCCCGACGGTTCAGCACCGGCAGCATCAGAAGCGCGGCCAGGCTTGCCACCAGGAAGCCGAGCGCGAAGCTCATTATGGTCTCGATCACGCCGACGAACCCATGCGTGAAACCCTAGGGACGCGCGACGATGCGCGCGATGCGTGCCGGGGGCACCGGCAGCATCAGCCTCTATTGTTCGTTCTGGCCCGCTTCAAGGCAGGCCCGGCGCCGTCAGAAGGGGTTCCAAGTCGGCCGGCTGGTGAACTTGAGATAGCCGACATTGATGCCGAGCCGGGCGCCGACACCGGTGCGGATCGGAACCACGACGATTCCGTCGTTAGTGACTGCCGTCATGCCGAAGCCGCCGACGAAATAGGCCGAGCCGTCGACTCCACCGAAGCGCTGGTAGAGCTCACGTAGGCCTGGCAGGTTGTAGACCAGCATCATGGTGCGGTCGCCGTCGCCGCCGGCATCGAAGCCGATCGACGGGCCCTGCCAATAGATCCGGCGGTTGCCGGCGTTGCGGGTGTAGAGCGTGCCCTCGCCGTAGCGCAGGCCGCCGACGAAGGCGCCCGAAGCCTCCTGGCCGAGGATGTAGCCGTTCGGCTGGCCCCAACGGCGGGTGGCTTCCTCGACCGTCAGCGCCAGGCCGCGGGACATGCTGCCGAAGAACTTGTGACCGTTATCGACGATCTCGGCCGGGCGGAAATTCTCTGGCCGGCCGAAATCCTCGACGGC
Source organism: Methylobacterium brachythecii (assembly GCF_014196345.1). Taxonomy (GTDB): domain Bacteria; phylum Pseudomonadota; class Alphaproteobacteria; order Rhizobiales; family Beijerinckiaceae; genus Methylobacterium; species Methylobacterium brachythecii. The sequence goes on from NZ_JACIDN010000003.1 coordinate 417,848, forward strand.
GGCGGCGTCGCGGCGGGTCAGCAGCAAGACTGCGGGGGCAGCGACCAGTGCGGGAATGAGGGCGCGGCGCGACAGCGCCTGCTGCGTCACTTTCTTGGTCGACATCGCAGTCCTCCTCGCGCGGCTTACCCGCGCCGAATCCTTTGATTCGGGGGAGTATGGGCACTTAACCGCAAGACAAGGTTAACGAGCCGTCACGAACGAGCAGCGGATTCCTCGCGTGTCGCCTCGCCGGCACGCTGCCGGTCGCGATAGCTCGACGAGCAGGCCGAGGGGAGGTGGACGGACGGCGCTTGCCCGCATTCGCCAAAGGCCGCGAAAGGACCGTTGCGGTAGAACCGCCCGCGATGGCCGTAGGTCAGGCGCGCGCCATCCGGTCCCACCACCCAGCCGCCCGCGACGGCGAGGATATGATCGCCGGCCGCCGTGTCCCATTCCATGGTCGGCACGCAGCGCACGTAGACGTCGGCCTCGCCGGCCGCCAGCAGCCCGAATTTGAGCGCGGAGGAGGTCACGCGCCGCAGCACGATCGGCAAGCTGTCGAGGCAGGTATCGGTTTCGGCATCGCCGTGGCAGCGGCTCACCAGTGCAACGAGCCCGTCGCGCGGAGGGCTGCGCGCGGAGATCGGGCGCGGCTCGCCGAGACGTCCTTCGCGCACCGGCGCTTCGAGGGCACGGCTGCCCGCGTACCAGACCCGGCCGAGACCGGGCGCAGCCAGCGCGGCCGCGATCGGCCGATCGTTCCAGATCAGGCAGATGTTGACGCTGTATTCCGGGACGCCCGCCAGGAAGTCGCGGGTGCCGTCGAGCGGATCGACCAGGAAGAACAGCTCGGCGGCCTTGGCGTCGCAGCTGGTTTCCTCGGCGATGACCGGGATCTCGGGCCAGAGCCTGTTCAACGCAGCGACGATGAACTCCTCAGACCGCATGTCGGCGAGGCTCGCCGGCGAGCCATCGGGCTTGAGTTGATGTGGGCAGTCGCCGCCATGGTAGCGGCGCAGGATCTCGCCGGCGCCGCAGGCGATCTCGGCAAGGCTTGCGGCGACGGCATCGCGTGACGCGTCCGAGACCGGGGCGGTCAGGCGAGGGGACGCCGCCGAACGCGACTCGGACCCCAAAACACTCATCTCCAAGGTCATGCCCCGAAGGCGCCCGCTTGTCGACAGGCGTCGTCAAGGTGAGCCGCCGCTTTTCAAAGCAGCGAACGGTGTCTATCGGTGCCGGACACGCGCACGCTGCGATCTTCGATCCATCCCGGCCAAGCGCGGCGGATATAAGACCAAATTCACCGCGGAGCCGTTCATGGCCAGCCTCAATCTCGACGCCCTCGATCTCTCCGCTCTCCTCTGCTCGCGGGTCTGCCACGACCTGATAAGCCCGGTCGGCGCGATCAATAACGGGCTCGAGGTCCTGGAGGACGACAACGACCCCTCGATGCGGGAATTCGCCCTCGACCTGATCCGGAAGAGCGCGCGCACCGCCTCCGCCCGTGTCCAGTTCGCGCGGATCGCCTTCGGCGCCTCCGGCTCGGTGGGCGCGGCAATCGACCTCGCCGATGCGGAAAAGCTCACCCGCAACATGTTTGCCGACGAGAAGCCCGATATCGCCTGGAGTGCGCCGGTCGCGCTCTTTCCGAAGAACAAGGTCAAGCTCCTCCTCAACCTCGTGGTGATCGCGTCCACCGCGATCCCGCGCGGCGGCCTGATTGACGTCAAGGTCACGGGCGATGGCGACGCGCCGGAGATCGTGATCGTCGCCAAGGGCTCGCATGCCCGCATCCCGCCCCATGCCGAGGAACTGATCGCAGGCACGCCGGAGAACGGCTCGGTCGATTCCCACGGGATCCTGGCCTATTACGCCGGCCTCGTGGCTCGCGCCGCGGCGATGTCGGTGCATTTCACTATCGAAGGCGACGCGGTGACGATCCGCGCCATCCCCGCCGAGAACGCGGCCGAAGCGGCTCCGGCCAATGCCCCCGTTCCCGAAGACGCCCGGCCTTCCGACAGCGAGCCGCCAGATACCGCGCTGGCGTAAGATTTCTCGACTGTCGTTGCGAGGCGAAGCCGAAGCAATCCAAGGGCAGCACCCGCACCTTCAGCCCGGTGGCCCTGGATTGCTTCGCTGAGCTCGCAGTGACGGCGGATATTGCTCGAATACGCCCGTTACAGCACAACCTGCTCGTTGAACGTCTCCGCGCTGAACGGCAGGCGGAAGGCGACGCCGATGCCGTCCTCCTTGTGGCGGATGACGGTGGCGAAGCGCTTGCCGACCGTCACCACGGCGCCGACGCTCGGCTTCTCGGCGAGAACCAAGCCTGCGCCCGACATCGACAGATCCGCGATCTCGGCGTCGATCAGCCGGCCGTCCGGCCATTTTACGGTAGTTCGCCGGTGCTTGGGGACGATGCGCGCACCCACGCGCCTGTCGGCGAGTCCGCGGACGTGCTCGCGCATCCAGGTCAGTCGCGCCTCGATCCGGGCGTGGCGCTCGGCATTGACCTCGACGCCGATCATGAAGCCGGATTCGGTCAGGTCCCGCACGCTGCCCGCGATCAGGCCGATGCCGTCCACGTAACAGATGACCTCCTGGCCGATATCGTCGTCCGAGGCGAGGTAGTCGCAGGAAACCGCCGCGGTCTCGCTATCGGGCATATCGACAACGCAGGCGAATTCCTTGCCGTCGCCGATCGTACAGCGTCCCGCAGCCGTGACACGATCCTGGGTCGCCCAGGGCAGTTCTCCGAAGGCAAGCATCGCGTGGTCCTCAAAGTGCACTGAACGGTGAAGTCGCAAGCTGCACCATAGTTTCAAGCGTTGCGTGCATCCGCGACAAAGACGTTCGACTATGGTAACCGAAGCATTAACGCCGATCGGACAGCTCGAACTGAGAGTTCGTCTCTGCGCTGTTCTGTTTTGACCTGAGGAAGGACGGCACAATCTTGCCGGCGGAAACGCTTCCCTAACCCAATTCGGTCAACAGTCGCTAGGCATGGCACGAGCCTGCGCGTTGACCGAGTATTGCACGATGGACGATCTGCTGCGCGAATTCCTGACTGAGAGCGCCGAGCATCTCGATACCGTCGACGCTGAATTGGTGAAGTTCGAGCAGGATCCCAACAATCAGGTGATCCTACGGAACATCTTCCGGCTGGTTCACACCATCAAGGGCACCTGCGGCTTCCTCGGCCTGCCGCGGCTGGAAACCTTGGCGCATGCCGCCGAGAACCTGATGGGTCGCTTTCGCGACGGATTCCCGGTCAGTTCTGCATCCGTGACGCTGATCCTCGCGACCCTCGACCGCCTCAAGGCGATCCTCGCCGATCTCGAAGCCGGCGGCACCGAGCCGGCCGGATCGGATGCGGACCTGATCGAGGCCCTCGACGCCATGTCGCAGATGCCGGCCGAAGCGGCCGCGCCGGCCCCGGCTGCCGCTCCGCTGGTCGTCCAGGCCCTGGAGCGCGAGCTGAAGCCCGGCGAGGTCTCGCTGGAGGATCTGGAGCGCGCCTTCATGGAGGCCGAGGGTCCGGACGACTTGCCCCCGCTTCCTCCGCTGCCCGCAATTCCAGAGGCGCCGGCTTCCGTCGCCGCCGCCACGCCGGCGCCCGTCGCGCCCGCTCCGGTCGTCGAAAAGGCCCCCGAGTCGAAGCCCGTCGAGATGACGGCCGAGGCCGCAGAGGCCGCGCAGAAGAATCGTACGATCCGGGTCAACGTCGAGACCCTCGAGCATCTGATGACCATGGTCTCGGAGCTCGTGCTGACCCGCAACCAGCTCCTCGAGATCGCCCGCCGCCACGAGGATACCAGCTATAAGGTCCCGCTGCAGCGGCTCAGCCACGTCACCGCCGAACTCCAGGACGGCGTGATGAAGACCCGCATGCAGCCAATCGGTAATGCCTGGCAGAAGCTGCCGCGCGTGGTGCGCGATCTCTCGTCGGAACTGTCGAAGGGCATCGAGCTCGTGATGGTCGGCGCCGAGACCGAGCTCGACCGGCAGGTGCTGGAGCTGATCAAGGATCCGCTGACCCACATGGTCCGCAACTCGGCCGATCACGGCATCGAGTCGACCGTCGAGCGCATCCGGGCCGGCAAGCCGGCCGGCGGCACCATCCGCCTCTCCGCCTATCACGAGGGCGGCACCATCTCGATCGAGATCGCCGATGACGGCCGCGGACTCGACCTCGCCGCCATCCGCCGCAAGGCCGTCGATCGCGGCATCGCCACCCAGGCCGACCTCGAGCGCATGAGCGACTCGGACGTCGCGAAGTTCATCTTCCACGCCGGCTTCTCGACGGCGGCGGTGGTGACCTCGGTCTCCGGCCGCGGCGTCGGCATGGACGTCGTCAAGACGAACATCGAGTCGATCGGCGGCATGATCGACATCGCCACGCAACGTGGCCAAGGCACCACCTTCACCATCAAGATCCCGCTGACGCTCGCCATCATCTCGGCACTCATCGTCGAATCGGTCGGTCAGCGCTACGCCGTGCCGCAGATCGCCGTGCGCGAGCTGGTGCGGATCGAGGCCGAGGGCACCAACCGGGTCGAGCGCATCAACGGCGCGCCCGTGATGCGCCTGCGCGAGCGGCTGCTGCCGATCACCTCGCTCGCCTCGCTGATGGACGGCGACATGGCCTCTGCCAGCTCCGACGCGCCTGTCTCCGGCTTCGTCGTGGTGGCCCAGGTCGGCCGCCAGCGCTTCGGCATCCTGGTCGACGAGGTCTTCCACACGGAAGAGATCGTCGTGAAGCCGATGTCCTCGAAGCTGCGGCACATCCCGCTCTTCGCCGGTAACACCATCCTCGGCGACGGCGCCGTGGTGCTGATCGTCGATCCCAACGGCATCGCCCGCAAGGTCGGCCAGGGTGTCGCCAGCGGTGATGCAGCGGACCAGACCGACGAGGCCGGCGAGGCCGCGCTCGACAAGGCCACGCTGCTCGTCTTCAAGGGCGGCGGCAGCTTCAAGGCGGTCCCGCTTTCCCTCGTCACCCGCATCGAGGAGATCGATGCCGGCAAGATCGAGTGGCTCGCCGGCCGTCCGCTGATCCAGTACCGCGGCAAGCTGATGCCGCTGGTTCCGGCCGATCCGGCCATCGAGATCCGCTCGCAGGGCAGCCAGGCGCTGGTGGTGTTCTCGGATGGCGACCGGGCCATGGGCCTCGTGGTCGACGAGATCGTCGACATCGTCGAGGACCACCTCGACGTCGAGATCGTCGCCGACCGCTCGGACCTCATCGGCTCTGCGGTCCTGCGCGGCCGCGCCACCGACATCGTCGACGTCAGCCACTTCCTGCCGCTGGCCTATGACGATTGGGCTCGCGGGCCGCGCACTCCGAAAGCCAAGAACCCGACGCTGCTGCTCGTCGACGACTCGGCCTTCTTCCGCAACCTGCTCACTCCCGTGCTCAAGGCGGCCGGCTACGAGGTCGCCACCGCAGCGAGCGCCGAGGACGCCCTCCGCCTGCTGAAGTCCGATGCGACGATCAGCGTGGTCGTGGCCGATCTCGAAATGCCCGGCCGCACCGGCTTCGATCTCGTCGCCGCCATGCGCAAGGGCGGCGGCCGCCTCGGCGACCTGCCGGTGATCGCCCTGTCCGGCCAGATCGGCCCCGAGTCGATCACCAAGGCCCGCGCGCTGTCCATCAGCGACCTCGTCGCGAAGTTCGACCGCAGCGGCCTCGTCGCCGCTCTGGGCGAGCTCAACACCACGCCTCTCGACCAAGCCGCCTGATCCCGATGTCTTCAGGAACCCCCGCCATGCAGGCCGCCAACACGAACGCCTCCGAGACCGCCGTCTCGGGTGAGCACGACTACGTCACCGTCTTCGTCGGCGACGCGATGTTCGGCCTCGCCATCGAGCGCGTGCACGACGTGTTCATGCCCTCGGGCGTCACCACCGTGCCGCTCGCCCCGCGCGAGATCGTTGGGCTGATCAACCTGCGCGGCCGCGTCGTCACGGCGCTCTGCCTGCGCCGCCGCCTCGGCCTGCCGGACCGCGAGCCGGGCGCGGCCTGCATGGCGATCGGCCTGGAGCAAGGCTCCGAGACCTTCGCGCTGGTCACCGACGGCGTCGGCGAGGTGCTGAAGCTCGGTGCCGAGACCTGCGAGCCGGTTCCGATCAACCTCGATGCCCGCTGGCGCGATCTCGCCAGCGCCGTCCATCGGCTCGACGGCCGCCTGCTCGTGATCCTCGACATCACCGCGCTGCTCGCCTTCGGCGAAGCGATCGCGGCCTGACGTCCTCTTCGAACCCCTGCCGAGAGCCGACATGAATACCGCCCTGATCGTCGACGACTCCGCCGTGATCCGAAAAGTGGCCCGGCGCATCCTCGAGACCGTGAACCTCAAGGTCTCGGATGCCGAGGACGGCGAGACCGCGCTCGCCCTGTGCAACCAGACGATGCCGGACGTGATCCTTCTCGACTGGATGATGCCGAAGATGGACGGCTACGAGTTCCTGACGGCGCTCCGGGCCACTCCGGGCGGTGCGCATCCGAAGGTTCTGTTCTGCACCACCGAGAACGACGTCGGCGCCATCGCTCGCGCGCTGCACGGGGGCGCCGACGAGTACATCATGAAGCCGTTCGATCGCGAGATCCTGATGACGAAGCTCGAACAGGTCGGGCTCCCCCGCGAGCGTCGCGCCGCCTGAGCACACAAGCCGAGACCGCTGATCCGAACTCGCGCCGCCGCGTCTCCGGCTCGCGGGGCCGACGTCCGAGATCCCCTCGACCCCTGCACCGAAAGCGCTGATCCATGCCGGCCGCCCTCGCCGTCACTTCTCTTCCCGGCGCATCTTCGGCGACCAACGCGCCGGCACGTGTTCTGATCGCCGACGATTCCGCCGTGGTCCGCGGCTTGGTCTCCCGCTGGCTAACGGAGGCCGGCTTCGAGGTGGTCGCCACCTGCTCGAACGGCCGCATTGCCCTCGACGCCCTCAACAAGCACGATCCGGACGTCGTGCTCCTCGACATCGACATGCCGGAGCTCGACGGCACCTCGGCACTTCCGCTGATGCTGGCGCGGGTGCCCGGCCTCCAGGTCGTGATGATGTCGACGCTGACGCAGCGCAACGCCGACATCTCGCTGAAATGCCTCGCACTCGGCGCGGTCGACTACCTGCCCAAACCCGAGAGCTCGCGCGGCGTCACCACCTCGGATGCCTTTCGCACGGACCTCGTCGAGCGCGTGCGCCTGTTCGGCGGTAAGCGGCACCGACGCGTGTCCTCGCCGGCCCCGGCGAGCCATGGGTCCGCTCCGGCGGCAACTCCGGCACCAGCCACCTCGCGCCTGTCCTCGCCGGTCACGCTGCGCCCGAAGCCGCGCACCGTCGTGACACCACGCTGCCTGCTGATCGGCTCTTCCACCGGCGGCCCCCGCGCCGTCGGCGACGTGCTGGAGCGGATCGGCGCGCAGACCCTGCGCAACGTGCCGACCCTCATCGTCCAGCACATGCCCCCGGTCTTCACCGCGGTCTTCGCGGAGCATCTCGGCGCCCGCGTCGGCCTGCCGGCCGCCGAGGGTAAGGACGGCGAGCGGCTGCAGCCGGGCCGGATCTACGTCGCTCCCGGAGGCCGTCACATGGGCCTCGCCAAGGGCGAGCCGGTGATCCGCCTCGATGACGGCCCGGTGGTCAACTTCTGCCGCCCTGCGGTCGACGTGCTGTTCTTCGACGCCGCCGCGGTCTTCGGCGCTGCGACGCTGAGCGTCATTCTCACCGGCATGGGCGCCGACGGCACGCCGGGCGCACGGGCGCTGGTCGAGGCCGGCGGCATGATGTTCGCGCAGGACGAGGCCACCAGCACGGTGTGGGGCATGCCCGGCAGCGTCGCCAAGGCCGGCCTCTGCCACGGTGTGCTGCCGCTGCCCGAGATCGGCCCGGCCCTCAAGGCCCACCTGACGGGGCAGGCACGATGAGCGACGCTGCCTTCGACTACCTGCGGACTTTCCTGAAGGACCGCTCCGGCCTCGCGCTCGGGCCGGAGAAGCTCTACCTCGTCGAGAGCCGGCTGAACCCGATCTGCCGGCGCTTCAACCTCGCCACGCTCAACGACCTGTGCACGGCCCTCAGGACCTCGCGCCGTGACGTCGAGCAGGCCGTGGTCGAGGCGATGACCACGAACGAGACTTTCTTCTTCCGCGACCGCACGCCGTTCGACATGTTTCGCGACGTGCTGCTGCCGCGGGCGATCACGGCACGCGCCGTGACCCGGCGCCTGCGCATTTGGAGCGCGGCTGCCTCCAGCGGCCAAGAGCCCTATTCGCTTGCCATGCTGCTCAAGGAGGCAGCCCCGCGGCTCGCGGGCTGGCACATCGAGATCGTCGCCACCGACCTCTCGACCGAGGTTCTGGAGAAGGCCAAGGCCGGCTTCTACAGCCATTTCGAGGTGCAGCGCGGCCTGCCGGCCCAACTCCTCGTCAAGTACTTCTCGCAGCAGGGAGACCGCTGGCGCATCGATCCGAGCCTCGGCACGATGATCGATTTCCGGCCGCTCAACCTGCTGCAGCCCTTCGACCATCTCGGCACCTTCGACATCGTGTTCTGCCGAAACGTGCTGATCTATTTCGACATGCCCACGAAGAGCGACGTTCTGCGGCGCATCGCGAAGGCGCTCGCACCCGACGGTGCCGTGCTACTCGGAGCGGCAGAGACCGTGATCGGTCTCACCGACGCGCTCGTTCCGGACGGCGCCAATCGCGGGCTCTACCGCAAGGGCGTCACTTCGGCCGCGGCGGCACATCCGGCGCCCCCGATGCGAGCCGCGGTGTAACCACCCGCGGACGACATGCGAGGGGTGAACGGCTCCGGCGCCGCTCTGGGCAGCGCCGGGGCGGCGTCGGGCTCGCAACCGCGTCGGCCTGAGGAGGATGCGCGCTCTCGCGGGATCGGCGCGGCGTCTATCCCGCCGAGAACGACCCGTTGCTCTGGTCGAAATCCATGTAGGCGGTCTCGATCACGATCTGCGTCCGGCTGATCACTTCGAGCTTGCGCAGGATCTCGGAGACGTGGGCCTTCACTGTGGAATCGCCCACCTGCAGCTCATGGGCGATCTGCTTGTTGAGCTTGCCCTGGCGGATCATCATCAGCACCCGCATCTGCTGCGGCGTCAGCAGGGCGACGCGCTCAGCGAGCGGGGTTTTCTTGGCGCGAGCGGGGGCCGGATCGGGGATGCCGGCGAGTTCCGCCGGCATGAACAGGGCGCCGTTCATCACCTCCGAGATTGCCCGGGTCAGCGTCGCCTTGTCGACCGCCTTGGGTACGAAGCCGGCGGCGCCGTGATGAACGGCCTCGCGCATGATGCGCGGATCTTCTAGCCCCGAGACGATCAGGATCGGGATGCGGGGAAAGCGGGTGCGGATCGTGACGAGGCCGTCGAATCCGGTCACGCCCTGCATTGAGAGGTCGAGCAGCGTCAGATCGATGGTCGGCGTCTTGGCGAGCAGGTCGCAGGCCGAGCGGATGCCGTCGGCCTCTTCGAGCCGTGCCTGCGGGAAGGCGAGAGTGATCGCGCTCGCAAGCGCCTCGCGGAATAGGGGATGGTCGTCGACGATGAGAAGGTGCAACGCAACGCCCTCCGGCCGGGTCTCGATGCCCTGATCCGGGGTCAGTATATCTCCAACGGAGGGAGAAATCGTCTCGTTCGCGCGTGCGGTCTGCATGGTCGTTGGCATGCCTACCCGATGATCGTCGAAATGTCCGTTCCGGCCACGCTGGGCCGGCCTGCGGAACGATGTTGGAAGAGGCGATCGGGGCGGGGCATGAGAGCCCCGTCCCGGAAGCGTCTTTGAGCTACGCCTCAGCGCGTGGCGAGCTTCTTCGGCAGTTTGAAGGCCCAGAAGCTGCCGCCCTGGTTGATGCCGGCCGTGGTCTTGGCGACCTCGCCACCCCAGAGCGGAACCGCGCCACCCCAACCGGCGGTGATGCCGATCCACTGCTCGCCGTCCTGCTCCCAGGTGATGGGGGAGGAGACGACGCCGGTGCCGGTCTGGAACTTCCAGACTTCTTCGCCGGTCTTGGCGTCGAAGGCCTTCAGGAAGCCTTCGGGCGTGCCGGTGAAGACGAGGTTGCCGGCCGTGCTCAGAACGCCGCCCCAGAGCGGAGCCTTGTTCTTATAGTTCCACACCACCTTGCCGGTGGCCGGGTCGATCGCCTTGAGCGAACCGATATGGTCCTCGAAGATCGGCTTGATGGTGAAGCCGGCGCCGAGATAGGCCGCGCCCTTCTTGTACGAGACGGCCTCGTTCCAGATGTCCATGCCCCACTCGTTGGAGGGAACGTAGAACAGCTTGGTGTCGGGGCTGTAGCCGATCGGCATCCAGTTCTTGCCGCCGAGGAAGCTCGGCACCGCGAACACGGACTTGCCCTTCTTCTCGTCACCCGTGGCCTTCGACGGATCGCCGGGACGGAAAGCCGGGTCGTAATCCGGGCGGCCGTCATCGTTGATCTTCTTGGCCCAGGTGATCTTCTCGACGAACGGGCTCGCCGAGATGAACTTCCCGTTGGTGCGGTCGAGGACGTAGAAGAAGCCGTTACGGTCGGCGGTGGCGCCGGCCTTGATGGTCTTGCCGCCCTTGTTGAGGTCGAACGGCACGAACTCGTTCACGCCGTCGAAGTCCCAGCCGTCATGCGGCGTGGTCTGGAAGCCCCAGACGATCTCGCCGTTCTCCGGGTTGAGAGCGATGCGCGAGGCAGTCCACTTGTTGTCGCCCGGACGCAGCCAGGAGTTCCACGGACCCGGATTGCCGGTGCCGAAGTAGATCAGGTTGGTCTCGGGATCGTAGGTGCCGCCGAGCCAGGTGGCGCCGCCGCCGTACTTCCACATGTCGCCCGGCCAGGTCTCGTTGACCTTGCCGGTCATCGTCGATTCCTTGCCGTTCAGCTCGCCCATGTGGCCTTCGATGACCGGACGCTTCCAGATGATCTCGCCGGTCTCGGCATCGCGTGCCTCGACGCGGCCGACGATGCCGAACTCGCCGCCGGACACGCCGGTGATGATCTTGCCCTTCACGATGAGGGGAGCGGCGGTGTAGCTGTAGCCGCCCTTGAAATCGTCGATGTCCTTCTTCCAGACGACCTTGCCGGACTTCTGGTCGAGGGCGACGAGCTTGGCATCGAGCGTGCCGAAGATCACGAGGTTCTTGTAGAGCGCAGCGCCGCGGTTCACGACGTCGCAGCACGGCAGGATGCCCTCGGGGAGGCGAGCCTCGTACTGCCAGAGCTTCTCACCGGTGCGCGAGTCGATGGCGTACATGCGCGAGTAGGAGCCGGTGACGTAGATCACGCCGTCCTTGATGAGCGCCTGGCTCTCCTGGCCGCGCTGCTTCTCGCCGCCAAAGGAGAACGACCAAGCGGGAACGAGACCCTTGATGGTCTCCTTGTTGATCGCCTTGAGCGGGCTGTAGCGCTGGGCCTGCGGGCCGAGACCGTAGGAGACGACGTCTTCCGGGGTCTTGGCGTCGTTCAGGATGTCCTGATCGCTCACCCCGCCGGAGGCCGCTGCCTTCTCGGGCTCCTTGGCCTGCGGGGCGGACATCGCCGCCGCGCCGACGAGCAGGGCGAGGGCCCCGGCCGCCGTGAGAAACTGGTCACGCAATCTCATGACATCTCCTCCTCTTGAACGTCTGGCTTGCCGGGGAGCTGATGCTCCTTATTGGACGAGCGGCATGCCTCGCGCAGGACGATAGTCAGAGTCGTAAAACCGGGTTATTGGCCATAAGTATAAGAATACGCTTATTATGATAATATAACTGCAATAACATCAAAAGGCAGCAAAACACTTCCGCCGCCATTGCTGGCATCGGGAGTTTATGCTGCCGATCTCTACTCGAACGCGACTTGCTTGCGGATCAGTATCCTTTCGGGGCCGTATATTCGACGCCGTATTTCTCGAAGATCGACTTCAGGGCACCGTTCTCGGCCATGGCAGTGAGCGCATCGCCGACGGCGTATCCAAGATCGCGAGAGTCGCTCTTCACGGCCCCACCGATCTCCCAGCTCAGCTTCACCGGGCCGCCAAGCGCCAGCTGCTTGATGCCGATCTCGTCCTTCGAAGCCTTGGCGGCGAACAGGGCCGCCTCGATATTCGCGCGCGTCCCGGCGAGGATCGGAGCATCGCCCGCCAGGAAGGCCTTTGCGGCTTCGTCGAAACTCTTGAAGTGCTTGAGGTTCGACCGGAACTGGCCGCCTTGCGCGGTGAGCAACATCGCGTCGGAAGCGCTGTTGCCTTCCACGTCGATCGCCGCGCTGCCGATGTCGCCGACCGTATCGAAGTTCTCGACCGCACTCTTGCGCACGGCGAAGGCGAGCTTCTCGTCGTAATAGGGCCGCGTCATGAAGATTTGCTCGTTGCGGATCGCCAGCAGCTTGTCGGTCGGGACGTGCAGCATCAGGTCGGCGAGCGGGGAACCGGCTAGGTCACCCTTCCAGAGGTTGAGCCGGAAATCGCCGTCGACGTTCTCGCCGGCATCGACGAGGCGGATCTCGGCCTTGACCTTCAGCGCCTTGGCGATCGCCTCGGCGAGGTCGACTTCGATGCCCCAGGGCTTGCCGTCCTTCAGGTCGGAGAACGGCGCGTTCTGCTCGTAGAGCACCACGCGCATCGTGCCGTCCTTGACAACCTCATCGAAGGGCCGCGCAACGACAGGCGCCCCCGTGATGGCGACTGCCGCAAGGCTGACGAGGACAGCCTTGAGCATCGGCGTGACGGTGCGAGTCATGCTGCCCGAGCCGCTCACTGTTCCTCGTGCTTGGATTCGAGGTAGCTGCGGATCGCCCACAGGCCTTCCTGCGAGAGCACGCCGGCGAAGACGGGCATCTTGGTGACGCCGTTGATGATCGCGCCGTGGGTCACGCGCTCCTTGAACCACTCGTCGCCGTCCTTGCCCTTTTCGAGATAGCGCAAGTCGGGGGCGAGGCCGCCGGAGATGACTTCGAGGCCGTGGCAGCGGGCGCAGTTCTGGTTGTATCCCGAGGCGCCGATCTTGATGGCGGTCTCGTTGCCGCGATACGGGTTCTCGTTCTTCCACTCGTCGCCGAGATTCTCGAGACCGTCCGTCTTGATTTCCTGCGGCTGCACGTCGCCGTGGCTGAACACGGCACCGGTCGACACCACGAGCGCTGCGAGAACGCTGCCCACCAGCGCAAGCTTCTTGGTCATCCCGAATTGTCCTCCCTGGACGGCTTTTCCTTGGCGACCGCGTCGCCTGAGCCGTGAGTGAGACGAGCGGGTGAAGAGCAGCCGCCGATCTCGATTGGTTCCAAGCTAGCAAGGGGGTTCAGGCAAACCCATTGTGCTTTGGTACAACCAGAGCTGGGATGTTTCGGCGGGACCGACCTGTGATCACTCGGGCGGCGTCACCTCGACCGGGATACGGGCGTAATGCGCTGCGAGGTTAGCGATGTCGGCGTCGCTCAATTCCTTGGCGACGAGCGACATGGTCTCGTTGCTGCGCGCACCCGAGCGGAAATCCGTGAGCGCTTTCACGAGGTAGCCCTCGACCTGACCCGAGAGGTTCGGCGCATCCGGCATCTTCGAGACGCCGTCGATGCCGTGGCAGGTCTGGCAGGCGACGGCGCGCTTGCGGCCCGCGGCGGAATCGCCGGCCCCAGCGGGTAGGACGGCGAACACTGTCAGGAGAACGGCGGCCGAGACGGCTGCCATTCCCTGTTTCGTGAGAAGGCGCTTCATTTGCCCTCGTAGGAGATGCGGTAGATCGCGCCGGTGGTGTCGTCAGAGACCAGCAGCGAACCGTCCTGCAGCACGGCGACGTCCACCGGGCGGCCGAGATACTCGCCGTCACCCGTCAGCCAGCCTTCCGCGAAGGGCTTCGGCTCGCCGGCCTTGCCATCCTTGACCGGCGTGAACATCACCCGCGCGCCGAGCGGCTGGGTGCGGTTCCAGGAGCCGTGCTCGGCCGTGAAGATGCCGCCGCGATAGCTCTCGGGAAACATCTTGGCGTTGTAAAAGGTCATGCCGAGATCGGCCGCGTGCGGGGGCATCTCCGCTTGCGGGAAGACGATGTCTTTCGGCGGCGTCTCGTCCTTGTACTCGACGGTGCGGGTCTTGCCGCCGCCGTACCAGGGGAAGCCGAAATTCTCGCCGGCCTTCGAGGCACGGTTCAATTCGCCCGGCGGCTGGTCGTCGCCCATACCGTCGACCTGGTTGTCGGTGAACCAGAGCGACTTGTCCTCGCGGCTGAAATCGATGCCGACCGAGTTGCGCACGCCGGTCGCATAGACCTCGCGATCCTTGCCGAGCGGGTCCATGCGGATGATCCCGCCGACGCCGGTCTTGTGGTAGAGGTCGAGCTTGTCCTTCGGCGGCACGTTGTGGGGCTGGCCCAGCGCGATGTAGAGCTTGCCGTCTGGCCCGAACTTGCAGACGCGGGCCGAGTGATTGAAGCTCTCCTCGGAAGCCGGGATCAGCTCGCCCTGCTTCACGACGACGTTCAGCGCGACATCCGGATTCTCGTAGAAGAACTCGGCGGCCGGGAAGGCCAGCACGCGGTTCAATTCAGCGATGAAGAGCACGCCGTCGCGCGAAAAGCAGACGCCATTCGGATCGTGAAAGGTGATGCCCGGCGCGAAGGGGCGGACCTCGTCGGCGACGCGGTCCTTGTCGCGGTCGGTCACCGTGTAGACCTTGGTCTTGCGGGTGCCGACGAAGAGCACGCCGGCATTCGGACCGACGGCGATCTGACGGGCGTCGGGCACGATCGCGTAGAGGTCGATCTTGAAGCCCGCGGGCAGCTTGATCTTCGAGAGCGTCTTGCGGATCGCATCGGCGCGCTTGCCGGTCTGCGGGACCTCGGCACCGGCGGCGGTGCCGGTGGATTGCATTCCCTGGAGCTTCTCGAGGGTGTCCACCTTGCTGCCGGCATCGGCAGCGGGGGGAGCGCTCTGCGCCAACGCGCCGAACGGAGCCAGGAACGCGGCGAGCGCCACCGACGCGAGACCGAACCTTCGCATGTCGTTTCCTCCAGAACCCGCGCATAATTATGGATACGGCGGTTGCCGTTGGTTGTAGCGGGCACCTCGGCCCGAGCAAGAACACGCGCGCTCACGCTTGCGTGTGCGGGCAAAGCGCTTTCGCGAGCTATCGTCCCGGACCGAACCTCGGACCTTGGTCCAATTCCGCGGGGAGGGGGCGCCCCCTATCCTGCCTGGCAAAACGAGACGGGATAGGAAACGAGACCAATCGGGATGCGGTCGAGACGAGACCGGACGTTCGGCCGACGGATGCGCCTTTGCGCAGCCGGGCTTCGATGCGCCCTCGTCATCCCTGGCATCACCTCGCTTTTGGCCGGGCCGGCCGATGCCCAGGCGGCGAAGCCGGCAGCGGCGTCGGTCGCGATCCACTACATCGAACGCCGCATCGAGCGGCCGACGCCCCTCAACAACGAGGACCCGATCCCCGACGACGAGGGCCTCAAGGGCGCTGAGCTCGGCATCAAGGATTCGAACGCCACGGGGCGTTTCGTCGGCCTCTCCTTCACCCTCAAGCCGACGATCGTCGAGGCTGGGGCCGACATCCGCGCCGCCTTCGCCGATATCGCCAAGGGCGGGCCGCCGCGCTTCGCCGTGGTCAATGCGCCGGCCGACGACGTGCTCGCGCTGGCGGATTCGGAGGAGGGGAGGGAGACCGTCTTCCTCAACGTTGGGGCCACGGATATGCGGCTGCGCGACGGCGATTGCCGCGCCCGGCTTCTCCACGTCATCCCGTCGCGCGACATGCTCGCCGACGCTCTGATGCAGCTTCTGGTCTTCAAGCGCTGGACGCGGCTGCTGCTCGTCTCCGGCCCCAACCCGGCGGACGGCCTTTACGCCGAGGCCCTGCGGCGAAGCGCCAAGAAGTTCGGCGCGAAGATCGTCGCGGAAACGAGCTTCGACGCGCGCGGTGCGGATCTCCGCGACTCCGCGTTGCGCGAGTTCGCTCTCGTGACGCGCGGTCCCGAGCACGACGTGGTGGCAGTGGCCGACGAGGCCGGCGAGTTCGGGACGAACCTCGTCTACAACACCGCCTCGCCGCGTCCCGTCGTCGGCACGCAGGGCCTGACGCCTGCCGCCTGGGGCCGCGCCGTCGAGGCCTGGGCGGCTGCGCAGTTGCAGCAGCGCTTTAGGAAGCTCGCCGGACGCACGATGCTGCCGGTCGACTGGGCCGGCTGGATGGCCGTGCACGCGGTCGGCGAGGCGGCGGTGCAACTCAAATCCGGCGATCCGGCCGCGATCAAGGATCTGATGCTCAGCCCGAAATTCGAAGTGGGCGGTTTCAAGGGTCGGTCGCTGAGCTTCCGGCCCTGGAACGGGCAGCTGCGCCAGCCGCTCTACCTGCTTTGGCCCGGCGCCGTGGTGGCGGCCGCCCCGATCGAGGGCTTCCTGCACCGGCGCACCGAACTCGACACCCTCGGCCTCGACCAGCCCGAGAGCGCCTGCAAGGCGATGGGAGGATAGGATGCTCCGCCTCACGACCGTGAGCCTTTTGGCGCTCGGCGCACTCGTCGCGCCGGCGCTCGCCCACGACATCTACGTCACCAACGAGCGCGACAACTCGGTCTCGGTGATCGACACCACGACCTACGAGGTCGTCCGCACCTTTCCGGTCGGCCGGCGTCCGCGCGGCATCGTCTTCTCCAAGGACGGGCAGCACCTCTACGTCTGCGCCAGCGATTCCGATGCGGTGCAGGTGATCGACCCGGCGACGGGCAAGCTCCTCCACAACCTGCCCTCGGGCGAGGACCCGGAGCAGTTCTCCCTCGCGCCCGACGGCAGGACGCTGTTCATCGCCAACGAAAACAACGCCACCACCACCGTCGTCGACGCAGAAACCCGCAAGGTGCTGGCCCAGATCGACGTCGGCATCGAGCCGGAAGGCATGGCGGTCAGCCCCGACGGAAAGATCGCGGTGACGACCTCCGAGACCACCAACATGGTCCATTGGATCGACACCAAGACGCTCCAGGCCATCGACGCCACCCAGGTCGAGCAGCGCCCGCGCCACGCCGAGTTCAGCAAGGACGGCACACGGCTCTGGGTCTCGTCCGAGATCGGCGGCACCGTCGCCGTGATCGACGTCGCCAGCCGCAAGGTGATCGAGACGATCCGCTTCGAGATTAAGGGGATCTCGGGAGATCGCATCCAGCCGGTCGGGATAAGCCTGACCGATGACGGACGCTACGCCTTTGTGGCGCTCGGCCCCTCGGACAGGGTCGCGGTGATCGATGCCAAGACCCTGAAAGTGACGAGCTACATCCTCGTCGGCCGCCGCGTCTGGCACACGGTGCTGACGCCGGAGCAGGATCGGCTGCTGACCACCAACGGCGTGTCGGGCGATGTGACCGTGATCGATGTCGGCTCGCTCAGGGCGATCAAGAGCATCAAGGTCGGCCGCTTCCCATGGGGCGCGGCCGTGCGTCCCGCAGCCAGTGCCGGCGCCAACAAGTCGGCCGGCGCGGCGGAGTAGGTCCGGCCAACCGGGCCCCCGAATTCGCTCAGGCGGCAGCCTGCTCGGCGGCCGTCTCGTCCGACGCGTCGGGGGCACCGCCCTCGACATACAGGTCGGCCTCCGGCTTCGACATCGGCTTACCGAAGAGATAGCCCTGTCCGAAGTCGCAGCCCTGGCCCTCCAGCCAGTCGAGGCTTCCGGACGTCTCGATGCCCTCTGCCGTCATGACCAGGCCGAGGCTCGATCCGAGCTTGATGATCGCATCCACCAGCTTCGCGCGCTCGTCGCTCATCGTGATCGAGTTCACGTAGCTGCGGTCGATCTTGAGCTTGTCGAACTTCAGTTCGCGCAGGTGATACAGGCTCGAATACCCGGTGCCGAAATCGTCGAGCGCGATGCGCACGCCGAGATTCTGCAGCGACGTCAGGGTCGCCCGGGTCGCCTCGAGATCCTGGATCAGCGCGCTTTCGGTGATCTCGATCTCCAGGCGATGCGCCGGGAAGCCGGATTCGTTGAGCACAGCGAGGATCTGCTCGGCGAACCAGCGGTCCTGGAACTGCTGAGGCGCCACGTTGATCGCGAGTTGCAGGTGCGGCGGCCACGCGGCCGCGTCCCGGCAGGCCTGGCGGAGCAGATCGTATGAGAGATCGCCGATCATCCCCGTCTCTTCGGCGATCGGGATGAATTCGCTCGGCAGCAGCGTGCCACGCTCCGGGTGCAGCCAGCGGGCGAGCACCTCGAAACCGATCAGCTCGCGGCCGGGGAGCGAGACCACGGGTTGGTAGAACGGCTCGATCTGGCCGGCGACGATCGCACCGCGCAGCTCCGTTTCCAGCAGCGCGCGCGCCCGCAAATCCTCGTCCATCGCGGTCTCGAAGAAGCGGAAGGTGCCGCGGCCGTCCTTCTTGCCCTGGTACATGGCGAGGTCAGCCGCATGAAGGGCGGCCTCCGCGTCGCCGACGGTCTCGCCCGCGAGGGCGATGCCGATGGTCGCGCCGATCTTGAGCTCCGACTTCTGCCAGCTGATCGGCGCCGAGAGCGCAGCGATCACGCCCTGGGCCACACGGGCGACCGCCTCGCTGCCGGCCGAAGGCGGTAGCATGGCGGCGAACTCGTCACCGCCGAGGCGCGCCGCGAGGCTTCCCGGCGGGAGAACCTGCTTCAGGCGTTCGGCTACGGTACAGAGCACCGTGTCGCCCGCGGCGTGGCCGTAGAGGTCGTTGACCGGCTTGAAGCGGTCGAGGTCGATCAGCAGCACGGCTGTCGCCTTGCCGGTCTCGCGCGAGAATTCGCCATCGACGGCTTCGACGAAACAGCGCCGGTTGGCCAGGCCGGTCAGGGAGTCATGGCGCGCCACCGAAGCGGCCTGCGCCTCGGCGCGATCCCTCTCCTGTTTCGCCCGGCGCAGCTTCAGGGACTTGTGAAGGCCAGCAGCGAAGGCACCGAGCCCGACGAAGCAACCGAGCGTCACCACTTCGGACAGCCCGTGTTCAGTCATGATGGCGTCGAGCACCCGGAAGGCCCCGAACTGAATGCCGACGATCCAGCCGCAGACGCCGATCGTCATCAGGCAAAGGAGATCGGAGAACTCGCTCCCTCTCCAACTCGCCCTTTTCCCACTCGCCATAAGGCTGTCTCCTCAGCGGGAATCATGGGATGGTATGGCGATTAACACGAGTCTAATTCGAGCGCTCGTCTTCGCTCGACCGGACGAGATGTCCGGTTTGACTGATTGGATGGTGACCAAGTCTTGAACGACTGGCCCGCGTAGACTGAGCATGTCGTGTGGGCAGGGACGGAATCCCGTCTTGGGTTAGCGCGGAGATGGGTTGTCCACCACCGCCGGCGCGGCGATTGCCAGTCTTTGCCGATACGGACATAAAGTTCATCAGAATGGGCCGCCGGAGACCGGACGGCCCTCACGCCTGGGAGTGAAGCAGTGGTGCAGGGAACGCAGATGCGCGCGCATCTGTGCGGCATCCAGACCGCGTGGACAGACGCGACCGATGCGCGAGAGGCCGTGATCGCCATCGCGGCCGTCCTCGATCGTGCGCAGATCGGGCATCTGCTCGTGTTCTTCTCGCCCGCCTATTCCACCACTGAGCTCACTGCCGCCGTCGCGGAGCAATTTCCGGGCGTCGGGCTCGCCGGATGCAGCACCTCGGGCGGGATCAGCCCGGCCGGCGCGATCGACCGCGGCTTCGTCGCCATCGCCTTCCCCCGCGAGGGGTTCCGGATCGTCTCCGACGTTCTCACCGACATCGACCGGCTCGACGTGGAGAGCGCCGCCTCGTCGGTCAGGGCGCTGCGCCGGACCCTCGACCAGGGCCGGCCCGACCGCGACCCCGGCCAACGCTTCGCGCTTTCGCTCATCGACGCGCTTGCGAATGCCGAGGAAACGGTGGTCTCCGCCGTGGCCTGGGCGCTGGACGGCATCCCGCTGGTCGGCGGCTCGGCCGGCGACGACCTCGCCTTCTCGGGCACCGTGCTGATCCACCAGGGCGAGGTCCACACCAACGCGGCGGTGCTGATCCTCGTCGAGACCGATTTTCCGATCCGGATCTTCAAGAGCGACAATTTCGAGCCGACGTCGCAGAAATTCGTCGTGACAGCGGCCTCCGAGGAGACCCGGCGCGTCTACGAGCTCAACGCGGAGCCGGCCGCGCGCGAATATGCGATGGCGGTCGGGCTCGATCCCGAGCACCTCACGCCGATGAGCTTCGCGGCCCATCCGCTGGCCGTGAAGATCGGCGGCGAGTACTATTGCCGCTCGATCAGCCGGCTCGACCCGGACGGGTCGCTGACCTTCTTCTGCGCGATCAGCGAGGGCGCGGTGCTGACGCTGGCCCAGCCGCGCGACATCGTCGAGGCGACGCGGGCCGAGCTGTCGAGCCTCGACACGGCGCTCGGCGGCATCGACGTGGTGATCGGCTTCGACTGCGTTTTGCGTCGCGTCGACGCCGAGAGCCGGCAGGTGCGCCACAAGATCTCAGACCTCTACCGCCGCTACGGCGTCGTCGGCTTCGAGACCTACGGCGAGCAGTACCGCTCGATGCACCTCAACCAGACCTTCACCGGCATCGCCATCGGCCGCGGCAACGCCGTCTGACCTTTGGTCTATGAACGCTCGGGATCGTTTCGTGGCATTGTGCGCGCGGAGGCCGACCGGGACGTCGGTGCTGGGGGCCGCAGCGATGATCGAGCAGCGATGAACGGCGCCACCCTCCCGCAGACCGCGCCCGACCCGGTCGACGCCCTGAACCAGCGCGTGCACAAGCTCGAGCGCATTAACGCCTCGCTGATGGCCCATGTCGAGCGGGCGATGGACCAGCAGGGCGGTGCCTACTCGCTGTTCCAGACCGCGATCACGCTGGAGGGGCGCGTTCGCTCGCGCACGGAAGAGCTCACGGCGTTGATGCACAGCCTGGAGCGCTCGAACGAGGCGCTGCAGGCAGCCAAGGAAGAGGCCGAGACCGCTAACCGCTCCAAGACCCGCTTCCTCGCGGCGGCGAGCCACGACCTGCTGCAGCCGCTCAACGCCGCGCGCCTCTCTCTCTCGGCGCTCGCCGACCTCGCGCCGAGCCCCGAGGCACAGACCGTCGCCGGCCAGGTCGAGCGCGGGCTGCAGACGATCGAAGACCTAATCAAGACGCTGATCGACATCTCGAAGCTCGATGCTGGCGTCGTGCGCCCGGTGCTGAAATCCGTCAGGCTCCGCGACCTCGTCGCGAACATCGATGCGAGCTTCCGGCCCTTCGCCGAGCGCAAGGACCTGCGCCTCGTCACGCGCTGCCGCGACGTCTTCGTCGAGACCGACATCGTGCTCCTGCAGCGCATCCTGCAGAACCTCGTCTCGAACGCGGTGCGCTACACGGAAAGCGGCGGCGTCCTCATCGCGGTGCGCAAGCGCGGCAAGCGCTGCCGCATCGACGTGATCGATACCGGCCACGGCATCCCCGAAGCCGAACAGGCGCTGGTCTTCGAGGAGTTCTACCGGGGCAGCAAGGACACGGACGATCCGGAGGCCGGGCTCGGCCTCGGGCTCGGCCTGTCGATCGTGCAGCGCATGGCCTCCACCCTGGATCACCCGATCTCGCTGCACTCGCGCGTCGGCCGCGGCACACGGATCACACTCGACCTGCCGAGCGCCAAGCCGAGGCCCGAGGCCGAGATCCGCATCATGCCGGTGGCCACCACGCTCACCGGCGCCCGCGTGCTCATCGTCGAGAACGACGCCTCGACCTCCGAGGCCCTCGTGCGCCTCCTCAAGAACTGGGACGCTCAGGTGCGCGCCCACCGCGACCTCGCGGGCGTCGTGCAGGCGCTGAGCGAGGGGATGAAGCGGCCCGACGTGATGATCATCGACTATCATCTCGACGACGGCGCAGTTGGCCTCGACGTGGTCGGCTATCTCCGGCGGACGCAGGGCTGGGTGACGCCGGTGATCGTCACCACGGCCGATTACAGCAGCGAGATCGAGCGGCAGGTCATGGAGACCGGAGCCGAACTGGTCCACAAGCCGATCAAGCCGGCGCAGCTGCGCTCGCTGCTGGCCTACATGCTGGCCTGAGCCGCGCGCTCTGGACGCCGTCGGGCCGCATGTGGCATTGACCGGCGACGGCATGGTTCGACTCCCCTCGGGAGGACGACTCCGCTCGCGGGCGTGGTGGAACTGGTAGACGCGCCGGACTCAAAATCCGGTTCCGAAAGGAGTGTCGGTTCGATTCCGACCGCCCGCACCACCTTCATCGACAGGGCTGATCGATCCAGGCGACGCACATCGCCGTCACGGCCGTTTTCAAACGCGATCTGTCAACAGCGCTTTACATGACGCTCTTGCGGCGGTTGGATGGACCCCCGGGGGCGCCGCTCCGGCTGATGGCGAGGAACGCGGGGATGCCAAGCGTCGCGATACCGGCCCGATCCTATCCGGCCCCGTCTGCCGTCCTCGAACTCCTGAAGCCGCTGACCTGGTTTCCGCCGATGTGGGCCTTCGGCTGCGGCGTCGTCGCGTCGGGCGTACCGCTGGCGGGGCACTGGGGCACCGCCCTTGCCGGCATCCTGCTGGCCGGTCCGCTGGTCTGTGCCACCAGCCAGGCGGTGAACGACTGGTACGACCGCGAGGTCGACGCCATCAACGAACCGCATCGGCCGATCCCTTCGGGCCGCATTCCCGGCAGTTGGGGCTTCTTCATCGCGATCGCCTGGACGGGGCTGTCCCTTCTCGTCGCGGCCGGGCTCGGACTCTGGGTATTCGTCTCGGCGCTCGTCGGGCTGGCGCTCGCCTGGGCCTACAGCGCTCCGCCGTTACGGCTGAAGCGCAACGGCTGGTGGGGGAACACGGCCTGCGGGCTCTGCTACGAGGGCCTCGCTTGGATCACCGGAACGGCCGTGATGATCGGCGGCGCCATGCCGCCGGCGTCGACGCTCGCGCTCGCCTTCCTCTACAGCTTGGGTGCCCACGGCATCATGACGCTCAACGACTTCAAGTCGGTCCGGGGCGACAGGGAGATGGGTATCCGGTCGCTCCCGGTCATGCTCGGGCGGGAGCGTGCCGCAAGCGTCGCCTGCTGGGTGATGGCGCTGCCGCAGTTCGTGGTGATCGCCCTGCTGCTGTCCTGGCGCCGCCCGATCGAGGCGGCGATCGTCGTCGTGCTGCTCCTCGGACAGGGGCTGCTGATGCGGCATTTCCTGCGCGCGCCGACCGAGCGGGCGATCTGGTACAGCGGTTTCGGCATCCCGCTCTACGTGCTGGGAATGCTGGCGAGCGCCTTCGCTGTCCGCGGGTTCGTCGCCTGACGAGAGGCCGTTGCCCTCACCGGTGATCGATGGTCTATCCCTCCGCACCGACAACGTATGCGGGAGAAGACGCCATGGTCCTGATCAGCGTGATGTATCCGGGCGGCGCTGGCACGCGCTTCGACATGAGCTACTACCTCAAGACGCACATGCCGCTGGTGAGCGAGCGTTGGTCGTCGAAGGGCCTACATGGCTACGAGGTGGTGAAGGGCTTCGCTACGCCGGACGGCACGCCTCCGCCTTTCCAGGTGATGGCCCTCCTTCGTTTCGAATCCGCCGACGCTTTCGCGGCCGCCGCGCAGGCGAACGGCGAAGAGATCTTCGGCGACATCCCGAACTTCACGGACACGCAACCCGCCGTCCAGATCAACGACTTCGCCGAGTAACGCGGCAGTTCGAGCGATGATCGACATCATCCAGCAGCTTCGGGGGAGTAATCCATCGCTCCCCTCGACCATCATCGTGCTGCGGGCCGACTCGCGGGCGCTCGCCGACCCCGAGACGCTGACGCCCGAGGCCCTGGCCTGGATCGAGGACCGGACGCCCGGTGCCCGTCTCTCGCAAGAGACGGTGCTCCTTGCGCCCTATCCGGGCGCGGTCCCGGCCGAGCGCAAGGTGACGGTGCTCGCCTTCCAAGACTCGCGCCACCTCGCGGCCTTCGCAACGGCCTGGACTGGCGATCCGATCGTCGAGGATCAGGGCTGAAAACCCTTCCGGTAATCCAGGACCTATGCCGCGCGCAACTCCTGGATCGTCTGGATCGCGCCACCGCGCAGCTCGGAGAGGCGGCGGATCAGGGGAACGAGGTCGTCGCCCGCATGGCAGGCCGCCTCGACCTCGCGGCAGAGTCGCGACAGCCCGACGAAGCCGAGAATGCCGGCGGCCGAAACCATGGCGTGTGCATCATGAGCGAGCTGGGCCCGGTCGACCGCGTCGACGCGGTCTACTTCCATGGCCGCGAAGCGCGCCTGGAGCTCCTCCTCCAGCAGCAGCAGCAGGGACTGGATGCGGTCCGCGCCCATGCGCTCCTTGATGCTGGAGAAGGTCTCCTCGTCCAGGATCGCCTCGCGGAGCCTTGCCCCGGCCGCACCTGACGCAGCCGACGGCCCGCTCCGCCGGCTGCGCTCATGCGCGACCCAGCGGTCGATGGCCGCGTAGAGTTCGGCGCGTTTGAACGGCTTGCCGACATGGTCATCCATGCCGGCCGCCCGCAGGTCGTCGATCTGCCTCGGCAGCACGTTGGCCGTCATCGCGACGATCGGCAGCTGGCCGGCATGGCCCTGCATCTGACGGATCAGGCGGGTCGCCGTCAGCCCGTCCATCCCGGGCATCTGCACGTCCATCAGCACGACGTCGTAGGGGTTCGGGCCGTCTGCCGTTGCCCGCACCGTCGCCACAGCGTCAGCTCCGTCCTCGACGATGTCGACGCGGTATCCCTTGATCTCCAGGACGGCCCGGGCGAGTTCCTGGTTGATCTTCACGTCCTCGACGAGGAGCACGCGCACCGGCTTCTCGTCCGCGTCCGCCTCGATTGTCTCCGGCTCTGCGGCCGAGAAGAGCGGCAGCGTCCCCGGTACGAGGTCCGGCACGCTGTCGCGCCGCGGCAGGGCCAGCGTGAACCAAAAGGTCGAGCCAACTCCGATCTCGCTGTCGACGCCGATCTCGCCACCCATCATCGTCACGAGATGCCGGCAGATCGCGAGTCCGAGCCCAGAGCCGCCGAAGCGGCGGCTGATCGAGCCGTCGACCTGGCTGAAACGCTTGAACAGTCGCTCCAACTGCTCCGGCGCGATACCGATTCCGGTATCCGTCACCGCGAAGCGCATCGCCTCCACGGTCTCACCCGTCTCGAGAAGGCGCGAGCCTTCATGCGTCACCGAGAGCTTCACCGATCCGGCCGGGGTGAACTTCACGGCGTTGTTGAGGAGGTTGAGCAGGACCTGCCGCAGACGGCTGGCATCGCCGAGCACGAAGGCGGGGAGGGTGGGATCGATCGCGCAGGCAAGCGAGAGCGGGCTCTTCAGCGCGCTGCCGCGCACGATCGACACGGTGTTGTCGACGAGGGCGTGCAGCGCGAACGCGATCGGATCGAGCTCGAACTGGCCCGCCTCGATCTTCGAGAAGTCGAGGATGTCGTTCACGACCGTGAGCAGGGCGGCGCCCGAGCCCTGGATCAGCTCGAGCCGGCGCTGGTCCTCCCGGCTGTGCCGCCTGCCTTCGAGCAGCAGGTCCGCGTAGCCGAGGATGCCGTTCAACGGCGTGCGGATCTCGTGGCTCATCGCCGCGAGGAACTCGCTCTTCGCCTCGCTCGCGCGCTCGGCCTCCGCGCGCGCGGCCTCGGCGGCACCCATCGCCGCCTGCAGCGCGGCCTCCGCCTGCTTGCGCTCGGTCACGTCGAAGCTGAGGCCGACCATCCGGATCGCGCGGTCGTCGGCATCGTAGAGAACGCGGCCGCAGGCATGCATCCAGCGCTCGGAATCGCCGCCGGTGATCCGGTACTCGGCCACGTAGTCGGTATGGGTATCGACGGCGCGCCTCACCGCGTCCCAGACGCCGAGGCGATCGTCGGGATGGACGAGGCCGGTCCAAACCGCGGTGGGAACCGAGAGTTCGCTCTCCTTGGGCAGCCCGTAGAGCCGCTGGTGCTCGCGATCCAGCGCGACGATGCCGGCGCGCATGTCGAAGTCCCAGGAGCCGGCATCGGCGGCCTCCCGGGCGAGGCGCAGCAGGTCGCCGGTCTCTTCGAGCCGCTTCTGCGTCGTGATGATGTCGTCGACGTCGAGCGCAGTGCCGAGCCATTCCGCAGCCGTGCCGTCCTCGGCCGGCGCGATCGGGATCATCACGATCCGGTGCCAGCGATAGACCCCGTCATGCCGCTGCAGCCGGACCTCGACGTTGAACGGCCGATCGCCGGAGCGTGAGTCCAGCCATGCGGCGTCGAGACGCCCGACATCGTCGGGATGCGCACGTCGGCGGCGATCGGTACGCGACGGGCCGATCGCCCCGTAATACTCGTTGAAGCAGGCGTTGGTGTAGGTTGCCGCGCCGTCCCCGGTGCGGGCGGCCCAGACGAGAAGCGGCAGCGCTTCGGCCAGTATCCGGTATTGCGCCTCGCTCTGGGCGAGCGCAGCCTCCGCGGTCTTGCGGCCGGTAATGTCGAGGATGGTCCCGAATAGGCCGGTGACGTCCCCATCCGGCCCCGTCTCGCAGATGCCGCTCACGGCGACGTCGCGCGGCTCCCCATCCGGGCGCACGACCTTCGCCTCGTAGGCGAAGACGGTGTTGTCGCGGATGGCGCCTTCGACGACGGCGGCGACCCGCTCGCGGTCGTCGGGATGGTAGACCTCGATCACGGCCTCGGCGAGGCTGGGTACCGGCAGGTCGGGGTTGTGGCCGAGAATGCGATAGGTGCCGTCGGACCAAGTCGTCTTGCCGTCGGCGAGTGCCACCCGCCAGTGGCCGACATGCGCCATGGTCTCGGCCAAGGTCAGGAGCCGATTCGCATCGCCGAGCGCCGTCTCGCGCAGCCGCAATTGCGAGGCCTGGGCCTCGATCACCTGTTCGCGCACCCTGCGTGCCCTGGCTTCGCGTTCGCGCTGAGCATCGGCCTCGTGCAGGTGCAGATGCGCGACGACGATCTCGGCGAGGTCGCGCAGGGCCGCGGCCTCGTCGTCGGAAAACCGGCGCGGCATCGTGTCGATCAGGCAGAGGGCGCCGACACGGATACCCGACCGCAGGATCAGGGGCGCACCGGCATAGAACCGCAGGTTCATCGCGCCGGTGACGAGGGGGTTGGACGCGAAACGTGGGTCGTCCCTGGCATCCTCGACGACGAGCACGGCATCGCTGCGGATGGTGTGGTCGCAAAAGGCTACCGAGCGCGGAAGGTTCTGGATCGCCGGGCTGCACTCGTTCTTCAGCCACTGCCTATCGGAAGCGACGAGCGTGACCAGCGCGGTGGGCACGCCGAACAGCCGTTTGGCCGTGCGGCAGACGGCCTCGAAATGCTCTTCCGGCGGCGTGTCGAGAATGTTCAGCGCGCGCAAAGCGGCGAGACGATCCGCTTCGCTAGACGGACACGTGATCACCTGACCATTCCCCCGACAGGCCGACCTGGCTCGCAATTCTGGGTTGTTCGCGTAGCCGTCGAGTCAGTCGTAAATTAACGATGATTAATGCGCGGTTAACACGGTGTCGGCGGCCTGCGAAGAGCGTATTCGACGCGCCGACCATTGCAGCCGTGCCGCTTCGAGACCCCAGACCATGCCGAGCATCATGTAGACGTGCCGCCATTTCTCGATGTCGATCTGCACGGCCTGCAGGAAGAACATCATCAGGGCCGGCCAGACGATCTGCGCATGCGCGCGAAACGGCGTGTCGCGGCTCATCAGCCGGAAGCCGACGAAGGCGGTCGCCAGCACCAACACGATGAACGTGGCCCCGCCGAGCCAGCCGCCATTGGCGAAGCTGCCGATATACGAGTTGTGCGGCTCGAGCTTGAAGATTAGCCGCCAATGCATCGGACCCATGCCGAAGGGCATCTCCAGGAGCATGGCGATGCCGCGGAGCTGGTTACCGAAGCGCCCAGTCTCGCCCTCGTCATAGTCCTGCGTCACCGAGGCACGGGCCTCGAACATCTTATGCACCTGGTCGATCGAGAGCAGCCCGATCACCGCGACGACGCCGAGCGCCAGGGTGACCAGACTCAGGGTCACGATCCGCCGGCGCAGCCGCGGCGAGGCGCTGGTGCGATAGACCGAGAGGATCATCAGGCCGGTCGCAACCACCGTCCCGCCCCAGGACCCGCGCGAGAAGGACAGGAAGATCCCCGCCAGGATGATGAGCAGCGCGCCGAACGCCATCACCGGCCTCCGGGTTCTCCCTGTGAGCAGCGCGTGCATCAGGTAGAGCGCGCCGAGCGTCAGGAACGAGCCGAAGACGTTCGGGTCCTGGAATGTGCCGGAAGCGCGGTCGTATTTGTAAAACAGGTCCTCAATGCCGAGGATCTGCAGGTAGCCGATCAGGCCGAGAAAGGCCGAAAACACGCAGCTCACCGTGTAGGCCTTGAGCGCCAGCTCCATCCTGTCCGTGGTGTCGTCGGAGAAGATCATCGCGAAGACGATGCTGGTGAGCACGAGGTAGATGAGCTGGATCGTCCACGTGACCGGGAAGGCTTCCGCCATATACGGCATCAGGCTGGTGCCGATGGCGACGAGATAGAGCAGCAGCAGGCCGACCAGCGGCATCACTCCGCGATGCAGGCGGATGCCGAGAACCAGCCAGAGCGCCATCGTCGGCAGCGCGATCAGGTCGTAGGGCGAGGTTTCCGAAAACGCGAAGCAGGCGAAGAAGATGAAGGCCGCGAGCATGACCTTCGCCAGCCCATTGAGAGCCGCGACGAGGGGGATCTCGGCCCAGGCGCCCGCGCTGTCGCGCGAGGGCAGGGCGGCAGCCGTGGACGACATGGCTCGACGCGCTCCGAGGACCGCCCGACGCAACACGCGAGACGGCGCCCCGCTTCAGGTGCCCTCCCGCAAACACGCGGTCCCGTACAGGCCGCGATCAAACCATCCAATGGTTGAGATTCACGAAAGGCGATGCTTCGCCTTCGGGACAATTGGCGGCCGCCGCCGTTACCCTCCTTTGGAGGCCTCGATGAAGAACCCGATCATGAGCCTTTGGCTCTCCTCCGCCAACCAAGCCACTTCGTGGTGGATGGGTCATGCCGCGAACGCCATGCGCGCTCAGCAGCGATTGGCGCTCGATGCGATGACGAAGGCGGCCACGGGCGGCAAGCCGACAGGCAAACGCAGACCGAGGAAGGTGCGAAAAGCCATGCGGCGCTACTGAGCCGCCGTTTTGCTGGCCAGCGCGCAATCGTGGTCGAGCAGCCATTCGGCGTGACTGTCGCCCGATCGATAGGCCAGCAGATACGCGCCGTCGGCCGGATCGCCCGGCGAGGTGCTGACCATGGCGAAGCTCGTCGCATCCAAGTCGTGAGGCCCCGGCAACCGGGTGAGTTGCGCGAAGGGGTTCAGGCCGTTCAGAGCCGCCGCAGGAATGAACTTTCCATAATAGCGCTGTCTCTCGAGCGAGAAGGGCAGGGAGCGCCACTCGCTGGTGAAAACGCGGGTATTGGCCCGGAGCGCCGCCCGCACCGCCGGCTGCACGCAGTCGATGTGAATGTGCAACTGATCCTGTGAACGCCCTCCTTGGGAGTTCACGGCGAAGGCCAAGTCGCTGATGTCGATCCGGCCTCGCAATGCATCGGTGACGAAGTGGCGTGCCTCCGTCGCAGCACGCCAGTAGGAGGCACCGGAGGCTGTTTGCAGCGAATGGTCTTCGAGACCGGCGATCCTGTCGGTCGGCATGACCACGACTTCGGTCTTCAGCAACGGTGCCTTCAGCACTGCGAAGCCGGGCCGGTCGTGACTGCCGAGATCGACCTGCAGGCAGGGAAACGGCTTGCCGAAGGTCGCCTGGGCGGCGACGCAGGTTCGCGTGACGACCCACAGCGTGTCGCGGGTCACGCCGGCATAGGCGGCGCCGACGGTCAAGACGAGAGCGAGCGAGGCGAGGGCAGCGCGCATGATGCCGTCTAGCATCGGTCCAAGGGTTTAACACTCTGCGCGTTAGGGGGATGAGCCGAATTTGGCGCTCGATTTGCCTGGGGATTCATCGGCGGCGCGGGCAGGTCTGGTGGTCCATCGTCGCGGTTGCCGGCCTCCGAAGCGTGTCGCATTCTCTCGCTAACTCAGCTCCGGTCGGCAGCAGGCAATTGTCGCACCGAGCATTTCGAAAGGTCGACGTGATGATCCAGTCCTCCTCGTCGCCTCTTCGATGCCTCGCCCTGGTGGGGCTGATCTTTCTGGCGTCGGCTCTACCGTCTTCGGCTCAGGATCTCCTCGACCTCACGGCACCGAAGGCGCCGCCGCCGCCCGAAGTCGCGGCCTTCGTCAAACGTCTGGCCGGCTGCAATCATTGGGCGGGCGAGGAGGCGACCGATCCGGAGCGGGGCGAGCAGATCGCCCAAGCGAGATTCCGGCTGAGGTGCAACACGGTCGCCCAGGACGAGAACCGTCTGCGCGCCCGTTTCGCAAAATTCCCCGCTGCCCTGGAGGCGCTCGACAACGCCGGGAGCAGCGAGGATTGACCGCGTCAGTCGACGGCCGGCCGGCTCACTCGGCATCCTTCAACTGCCCGCGAACATAGCCGCGTGAGATCAGGCGGCTGCGCTCCCTGGCACGGCGTTCGGCCGCCATCAGGTCGGACAGCGCATCGGTCACGGCGCAGCGAAGCGCCAACCGCGCGTCACCGTGGGTGGTCGCGAGATACGCGGTCACGATGTCGTCCACCGGGCAGGGAGGCGGCTCGTGCTGTTCGGCGTGCGCATTCCTCGCCATGACCCTGTCCCTCGAACCAGATGAGAACGAAAGAAGAACAGGACACGGGCCGAGCGCTGCGGTCAACCGCTGAAATGACCGGCTGCGGCCGCGCCGGAGCGGCGGCCGCCATGCGGATTTTCCCCCTTGCGTCGCTAACCCGTTGGCCGGGCTGATACCGGCTCCGGCCGAGTGGCTTGCCCTACGCCTTGCAGGCCAGGAAGCCCTCGCGGATCGCATCCGCATCCAGGTTGCGGCCGATGAACACCACGCGCGACACGCGAGGCTCGTCGTTGCGCCAATCCGCCTGCAGATCGCCATCGAGGATCATGTGGACGCCCTGGAACACGAAGCGCTTCGGCTCGTCGGGAAAGGCGACGATTCCCTTACAGCGCAGGATGTCCGGACCCTGCTCCTGGGTGAGCGTCGAGATCCACGGCATGAAGGTCTCGGGATTCACAGGCCCGTCGATGCGCGCCGAGATCGACTGGATCTCCGAGTCGTGATGCGCGTGTTGGCCTTCCTCCAGGAAGTCGGGTTCGACCTCCAGAATACGGGCGAGATCGAAGGCATTGCGCTCCAAAACGGCGTCGAGCGGCACGGCGCATTTCTGCGTGCGGTGGATCGTGGCGAAGGGGTTGATCGACCGGATCACGCCTTCGACCCGGTCGAGATCGGACGGCTCGACGAGGTCGGACTTGTTCAGAAGGATCACGTCGGCGAAGGCGATCTGATTCCTAGCCTCCGGCGCGTCCTTGAGACGGTCCGTGAGCCACCTGGCGTCGGCGACCGTCACCACGGCGTCGAGGCGTGCGGCCTCACCGACGTCCTGGTCCACGAAGAAGGTCTGCGCCACGGGGGCCGGATCGGCGAGGCCGGTGGTTTCCATGACGATCGCGTCGAACTTGCCTCGGCGCTTCACCAAGCCGTCCATGATGCGGATCAGGTCGCCGCGTACGGTGCAGCAGACGCAGCCGTTGTTCATCTCGAACACTTCCTCGTCCGCACCGACGACGAGGTCGTTGTCGATGCCGATCTCACCGAACTCATTGACGATCACGGCGTAGCGCTTGCCGTGGTTCTCGGTGAGGATCCGGTTGAGCAGCGTCGTCTTGCCGGCACCGAGATAGCCGGTGAGCACTGTGACGGGGATCTTCTCCGAAGAGGGGCGCGCGGTATCGGACATGAGGGCTCGTGGAGTTGCCGGCGGCGATGGCCGTCGTTGGATGACCTAGCACGCTGTCATATTGTGTCATCGGGCTCGCGTTAGAAGGCGTCCAATGCAGGCGAGCCGAGGATCCTTTGCCATTTTCACCCGTCACTGACGGCACTTGTCAGAGACGTTCAAGCTTGGCAGTTCAGGCCGCCCGGCGTCGATCGCCGGGGAGGCAACGAACGATGCCGCTTGCCCTGCCTTATAGAAGCCGGATCAAGGAGTTCTGTGCGTCGCGGCGCGCGGGCTTCATCGCTGATTCGCTCCGATCGACGATGACCGCAGCACCGTGACCACGAGCCCGAGATAGCATGGACGCGCGCAAACCCGTTGAGCCCGAGGCGGATTCCGCCCGCGC
The DNA here is from genome assembly GCF_014196345.1 of Methylobacterium brachythecii. Taxonomy (GTDB): domain Bacteria; phylum Pseudomonadota; class Alphaproteobacteria; order Rhizobiales; family Beijerinckiaceae; genus Methylobacterium; species Methylobacterium brachythecii. Next base: position 450,037 of record NZ_JACIDN010000003.1, read on the forward strand.
CTATTTCGAGGAGACCCGCGAGCGGCCCCGCCGGTCGATGCTGCGTCTCGGCATCCTCCTGTCGATCGTCGTCGCCGTGGTCGCAGCCGTTGCGATCTGGCCACAGCCCGTCCGCGACGCCGCCGAGAAGGCAGTGGCCATCGCGCAGGGCTTCATGCCGGGCAAGCACGAGGCCGAGGAGACGCCTGGCGATAAGCCCGAGACCAAGACCGCCAATGCGGGCGAGCGGGTCTTCCGCCCGACGAAGGAGCAGCGCACCGCCCTCGAGATCAAGCCGGTCGCCCCAGGGACCTTCCGCCCGGAATATGCCGCCGAAGGCCGTATCGCGATCAACGAGGACGACAACGTACCCGTCACCTCGCCCTATTCGGGCCGCGTGACCAAGGTGCTCGCACGCGCCGGCGACGACGTGAAGGCGGGCCAAGTGCTGCTGACCATCGAGGCCAGCGACATGGTTCAGGCCCAGAACGATTACCAAGGTGCCCTCAATGGGCTCAACAAGGCTCAAGCGCTCTACAAGCTCGAACAGAACATCGCCTCGCGGCAGCAGGAACTGTTCCAGGCACGCGCCACGTCGCTCAAGGATTACGAGCAGGCCCAGAACGACATCATCGCCGCGCAGAGCGACCTCAAGACCGCCGAGGCGTCCCTGCAGGCGGTGCGCAACAAGCTGCGTCTCCTCGGCAAGACCGATGACGAAATCACGGCCTTCGAGAAGGCCGGGCGCATGAGCGCGGAGACCGAAATCCGCGCGCCGATCGCCGGTACCATCGTCCAGCGCAAGGTCGGCGTCGGCCAGTATATTTCGTCCTCCGGCGACCCGCTCTTCGTGATCGGCGACCTCTCCACCGTCTGGCTCATCGCCAACGTGCGCGAGAGCGAGGTGCCGAAGGTGCGCATCGGCCAGGAGATCGACGCCCGGATCGTCGGATTTCCGCGCACGATCTTCCGCGCCAAGATCAGCTACGTCGCCACCAGCCTCGACGCGGCCACGCGGCGCCTCGGCGTGCGGGCGGAGCTCGACAATCCCGACCGCTCGCTCAAGCCCGAGATGTTCGCGAACTTCACCATCACGACCGGCGGCGACCGGTTCTCACCGAGCATTCCGAGCGCTGCAGTCGTCTACGAGGGCGAGAAGGCGCATGTCTGGGTGTCGCGCCCCGACGGCGCAATCGAGGCCCGCGACGTCAAGCTCGGCCTGACCAACGGCGACAACGTCCAGGTCGTTGACGGTCTCAAGAACGGCGAGGAGGTCGTCACCCGCGGCGCCATCTTCATCGACCGCGCCGCCAGCGGCAGCAACGCGTCCTAACGGACCGCTACGGGACGCGCCATGAACGCCCTGATCGTCTTCTCCCTCAAGCAGCGCGTCCTGGTCTTCCTGCTGTTCCTGACGACGCTCGGGATCGGTTACGCCAGCTACCTGCAGCTTAACATCGAGGCCTATCCCGACCCGGTGCCGCCGCTCGTCGACGTCATCACCCAGGTTCCGGGCCAGTCGGCCGACGAGATCGAACGCTACATCACGATCCCGCTGGAGGTGCAGCTCGCCGGTATCCCGAACGCCACGGTGGTGCGCACCATCTCGCTGTTCGGCCTCTCCGACGTGAAGGTTCAGTTCAACTACGAGTTCACCTACCAGGAAGCGCTGCAGCGGGTGCTGAACCGCCTGTCGCAACTGCCTCCGCTGCCGAATAACGCCCAGCCGCAGATCTCCCCGACGAGCCCCGTCGGCGAAATCATGCGCTACAAGATCACCGGCCCGAGCGGGTTCACGCCGACCGACCTGAAGACCCTGCAGGACTGGGTCCTGCAGCGCCGCTTCAAGGCGATCCCCGGCGTTGTCGACGTCACAGCTTTCGGCGGCAAGGCCAAGGAATACGAGATCGCGGTCGACCTGAACCGGCTCCAGGCCTACGGCCTGACGCTCGTCCAGGTGATCAACTCGCTGAACAATTCGAGCATCAACGTCGGCGGCCAGACGCTGAACGTCGGCGAGCAATCGGCCGTGGTGCGCGGCGTCGGCCTGATCCGCGACATGGACGACATTCGCGAGACCATGCTGACGCAGGTCAAGGGCGTTCCTGTCCTGGTGCGTCACGTGGCGGAGGTGCGCGTGTCGAGCGCGCCGCGCCTCGGTATCGTCGGGCACGACGACCAGAGCGACGTCGTCGAGGGCATCGTGCTGATGAGCCGCGGCGGGGAGAGCCTGCCGACGCTGCGCCGTGTCGAGGCCGAAATCGATCGGATCAACGCGTCCACCATCCTACCGCCAGGCGTGAAGATTGAACGCATTTACGACCGCAGCGGCTTGATCGAGACCACCACCCACACGGTGATGCACAACCTCGTCTTCGGCGTGATCCTGGTCTTCGTGGTCCAGTGGCTGTTTCTAGGCTCGCTGCGCAGCGCCATCATCGTCGCCGCGACAATTCCCTTCGCGCTGGGCTTCGCCATCGCGATCCTGGTGATCCGCGGGGATTCCGCGAACCTGCTGTCGCTGGGCGCCATCGATTTCGGCCTGATCGTCGATGCCACCGTGATCATGGTGGAGAACGTGTTTCGCCACGTGGCCGAACCGGAACACAGCGAGGGGCAGAAACCGCCCGGCGGCCTCACCGGCCGGCTCGGCATCATCGCCATCGCCGGCTCCGAGGTGAACCGCGCGATCTTCTTCTCGGCGACGATCATCATCGTCGGGTTCCTGCCACTGTTCACGCTGACCGGCGTCGAGGGCCACATCTTCGGACCGATGGCCAAGACCTACGCCTACGCGCTGGTCGGCGGCTTGCTCGCGACCTTCACGGTGTCGCCAGCGTTATCGGCGCTGATCCTGCCGAAGCACGTCGAGGAGCGCGACACCCTGATCGTTCGGGCCATGCGTTTCGGGCACGTGATCGTGCTGCGCATGGCCCTCAACCACAAGATCTTGGCGCTCGGCATCACGCTCGCCGTGCTCGCCGCCTCCGGTATTGCCGGCAAGACGCTCGGCCTCGAATTCCTGCCGAAGCTCGAAGAGGGCAACCTCTACATCCGCGGCACCATGCCGGGTTCGATCTCGCTGGAGGCCGGAAACGCCTATGTCGAGAAGATTCGCGGCATCGTCCGCGAGGTGCCGGAAGTCGTCACGGTGCTGTCGCACCAGGGCAGGCCCAGCGACGGTACCGATGCCACCGGCTTCTTCAACGTCGAGATTCTGGCACCGCTCAAACCCATCGATGAGTGGCGCAAGGGCCTGAGCAAAGAAGAGATCATCGCCGAACTGCAGGCGAAGTTCGCGGCCGACTTCCCCGGCATCGAGTTCAACTTCTCCCAGTACATCGAGGACAACGTCCAGGAGGCGGCCTCGGGCGTGAAGGGCGAGAACTCGGTCAAGATCTACGGCAGCGACCTCGAAGAGATCACCAAGGCCGCCAACAAGATCAAGGCTGTGCTCGCCACCGTTCCCGGCGTCGAAGATCTCGCGGTGTTCACCTCACTCGGCCAGCCGACGGTGCGCATCGACGTCGACCGCCGCAAGGCGGCCCGGTTCGGGCTATCGCCCGGCGACGTCAACACCACGGTTCAGGCCGCCATCGGCGGACAGGCGGCAGGCGATCTCTATGAATACGGCTCGGACCGGCACTTCCCGATGCGCGTGCGCTTGGCTCCGGAGTACCGCCGCTCGCTGGAGACGATCCGCAACATCACCATCGGCGCTCAGCAGGGCGACAGCGTCGTGCAGGTTCCGCTCTCGGAGATCGCAAGCGTCGACCTCGTATCGGGCGCGGCCTTCATCTACCGCGAGGACCAGGAGCGATACATTCCGGTGAAGTTCTCGGTGCGTGGGCGCGATCTCGGCGGCGCCGTGATCGAGGCGCAGAAGCGCGTCGCGGACGAAGTACAACTGCCGGCCGGCTATCACCTCGAATGGGTCGGCCAGTTCACCAACCTGCAGGACGCCGTGGCACGCCTCACGGTGGTCGTGCCGATCACCCTCGCGCTGATCGCGCTGCTCCTCTACGTCAACTTCTCCTCCGTCGTGGACATGGTGCTGACCCTCAGCGTGATCCCGATGGCGATGATCGGCGGCATCTTCGCCCTGGTGCTGACGGGCACGCCGTTCTCGATCTCGGCGGCGATCGGCTTCATCGCGCTCTTCGGCATCTCGACGATGGAAGGCGTGATCCTGCTGGCCTACTACAACCAGCTGATCGACGAGGGGCAGACCCGCAAGGACGCGGTCTGGAACGCGGCCAACATCCGCATGCGGCCGGTGATGATGACCTGCGTCGCGGCCTGTGTCGGCCTGCTGCCGGCTGCGATCTCCACTGGTATCGGCTCGCAAGTGCAGAAGCCGCTCGCTCTCGTGGTGGTCGGCGGAATCACGTTGGCTCCGAACCTCATCCTCGTCGTGGTTCCCGTGTTGATCTCCCTGTTTTCACGACGTCGTCCGCAGCGGGTCGCCGAGGGATCGGGCGCTCGCGCGCATGCGAGCGCGGCCTGAACCGGGGCAACCCGTGCTGCCCCCGCAACACGCGCCGGAAAGGCTCGTGCGCAACGGAAGCTTCGCGTTGACACGCGGCCTGCACGGGCGCCTGTGCAGTGCGAAGACGCCGTGCGTATCGCTGGACGGGGGCATGCTGGGAGCGACGCAGAGATCGGGACGCCTGCGCTCGACCGTCGCCATCCTGGCGCTGGCCTCGGGGCTGTCCGCCTGCGCCGTCGGGCCCGACTACATGGCGCCCGCAGATCCGGCCGTCACCGGCTATACCCGGGAGCCGCTCAAAGATCCGCACGCGGCCAGCGGCATGAAGACGACCCAGGGCGGCTCCGCGGATCAGGATTTCGTCAAAGGCGCCGACATTCCCGGCCAGTGGTGGACGCTGTTCCGCTCCAAGGCTCTCAACCGCCTCGTCGAGGAAGCGCTGGCGAACAACCCCTCGATCGACGCCGCCCAGGCCTCGCTGCGCATGGCGCGCGAGAACGTCGAGGCGCAGAAGGGCACGCTTTTCCCGACGGTCGGCTTCAACGGCCAGGGTTCCTACAACAAGGCGGCCGGCGGCCAGCTGCAGGGCCCGCTCAACGATCCGACCAAGCTCACCTACAGCCTGTTCACGCCGCAGGTGCAGGTCGCTTTCACGCCGGACGTGTTCGGCGGAAACCGACGCCAGATCGAAGGGCTGGAGGCGACAGCCGAGAACCAGCGCTTCCAGCTCGAGGCGGCGTATCTGACCCTGACCTCGAACGTGGTGCTCGCCGCGATCCAGGAAGCCTCGCTGCGCGCGCAGATCGACGCGACGAAGAAGGTCATCGCGGCCCAGGTCGAGGTGCTCAACCTCTACAACAAGCAGCTTTCGCTCGGGCAGATCGCCAGCGCCGACGTCATCCAGCAGCAGGCACAACTCTCGGTCTCGCAACAATTGCTGCCGCCGCTGCAGAAGCAGCTCGCCCAGCAGCGCAACCTGCTGACCGCGCTGGTCGGGCGTCTGCCGAGCGACGAGGTGAGCGAGACCTTCACGCTCGCCAGCCTGCGCCTGCCGACCAAGATACCCGTCAGCCTGCCTTCCCGGCTCGTGCAGCAGAGGCCTGACGTCAAAGCAGCGGAGGGCCTGGTACAGCAGGCGAGCGCCGGCATCGGCGTCGCGGTCGCCAACCGCCTGCCGCAATTCACGATCAGCGCCAATGGCGGATCGAGCGCGTTGCAGATCGCGAAACTCGCGACCTCTGCGGCGGGCTTCTATTCGATCATCGGCACCGTTGCGCAGCCGATCTTCGACGCCGGCACGCTCTACCGCCGCCAGCGCGCCTCGGAGGAAGCGCTGACTGTCGCCCAGGCCCAGTATCGCCAGACCGTCATCACCGCCTTCCAGAACGTCGCCGACACTTTGCGCGCCTTGCAGTCGGATGCGGACGCGGTGGCGGCGGCGTCCGCGGCGGAGAAGGCGACGAGCGAGAGCGTCGGCCTGATCCGCAAACAGTTCGAGGCGGGCGCCATCAACAGCGCGCAGTTGCTGATCGGGCAGCAAGCCTACCTCTCGGCGCTGGTCACCTCAGCCAGCGCCCGCGCCAACCAGTATGCGGACACCGTGGCGCTGTTTCAGGCGCTCGGCGGCGGCTGGTGGAATCGCATGGACGTCGCACCGCCGCGGCCCGAGAAGGAATTGGCGCCGTTCCTATGAGGCGGGCGGCCTGAGGCTGTCCCCGAGCGCCCTCAAGCTGCTCGCGAAACCTTCCGAGCCGGCGAGCAGGCGCTCCAGCAGCAGCGCCCCTTCGAGCGTCGCTACGACCATGCGGGCGCTTGCGGCGGGCTCGACGCTCGCGCGGATGCTGCCATCGGACATGCCCTCGGCCAGGACGCGCTCGAGCCAAGCGATGTGCTTGTCGAAGAAACGGGCGATGTCCCGGCGCAAGGTCTCCGGCAAAGTGTCGAGTTCCACGGCGAGGGCGGCGCATAGGCAACCCAGTCCCTGCTCCACACCGGACAGGTAGAGCCGGCCATAGGCCTCGATCCGCGCGACGCCGTCCGAGTGTCCCTGCAAGATCGCCGCGAGCGCCTCGTCGTAGCGCGCGTCGTAGGCCGCCACGAGGGCGATCGCGAGATCTTCCTTGGTGCGGAAATGGTGGTGGATGCTCGCCTTGCGGATGCCGACGGCGTCCGCGAGGTCGGCATAGCTGAAGCCAGAATAGCCGCGGCCTCGTACGAGAGCCTCGGCTTGCATCAGCAGTTCGCTGCGTGTGTCCCTCATCGCCCGTCGTCTGTGCCCATCGGGATCACGGCCATCCATCTCACGTCATGTCTTCACGACGCCCCGGCAGCGGCAACGTCATGCAAGGCTGGTGCAGATTGCCGATCTTACCCGAATCTTCGTCGCGGATCTTGACCTGATCTCTGGCTACCTACTAAATGGTAGAAAGACAAGATGGAGGAGACGACGGATGAGCGTGCCCGCTGCAAGCGGATCGACTCTCTGTGTCGCGATGGTCGCAAAGGCTACGCGATGAGCCCGCACGCGAACCGCCGCGAGGCCCTGTTCGGCGGCCTCTGCCTCTGCTGCCTTCCGACCCTCGGGCGCTCGGCCGAAGCATTCGGGCTCGACGAGGTCGCTCCGGGAATCTTCGTCCGCCGCGGCATCGACGGGGAGGCGAGCGCCGATAACGCCGACGCCATTGCCAATATCGGCTTCATCGTCGGCCGCGACTCGGTCCTCGTCACGGAATCGGGTGGCAGCCGCGCCGATGGTGCCTGGCTCCGGGCTGAGATCCGGAAGCGCACGGACAAGCCGATCAGTCACGTCGTGCTGACCCATGTCCATCCCGACCATTGCTTCGGCGCTTCGGCGTTCAGCGAGGACAAGCCGGTCTTCATCGGCCATCACGCGTTGCGTGGCGCGCTGGAGGCGCGCGGCGACTTCTACCGACAGCGGCTCGAAGACCTGCTCGGAGCCGAGAAGGCCGGAAACGTCATCTATCCGACGATGGAGGTGAAGGACGCTGCCGAGATCGATCTCGGCGGCCGCAAGCTCAGCTTTCACGCGCACGGGACCGCACACACCAACTGCGATCTTTCGATGCTGGATTCCGAGAGCGGCCTGCTGTTTCCGGCCGACCTGCTGTTCGTCCACCGAATCCCCTCGCTCGATGGCAGCCTGCTCGGCTGGTTCAAGGAGATCGAACGGCTGAAGACTTTCGGCGCAAAACGCGCCGTGCCCGGCCACGGCCCGACCACCGTCGATCTGGAGCCGGCCCTCGCCGACATCACCCGATATCTCACCGCCCTGCGTGACGAGACGCGCAAAGCGGTCTCCTCGGGCGTTTCCATCGAGAAGGCGATGCAGACCGTCGCCCAGGACGAGCGGGGCAAGTGGGCGCTGTTCGACAGCTACAATCCGAGGAACGTCACCCAGGCCTACAAGGAACTCGAGTGGGAGTGATCTCATTCGAACGAGTATTCAAGGCGGCGCGGATCGCGCTAAGCTCATCAGCAATCAGGAGGAAGCCATGAAAGCCTCGATCCTAGCCCTCGGGCTTTCGCTGTCGGTCACCGCGCTCGGTGCGGGAACGGCCTACGCCGCGGGTGCATCGGACACCGACCAGGAGCGCGCGGAACGCTGGAACGACCTCAAGAAGGAGCTCTTCGCCGGCAAGGCCATCGAGCCCAGCGACACGATGGTGAAGATCGATGCGCCGAAGCGTGCGGACGACGCCGCTCTGGTGCCGATCACCCTGACCCTTCCACAGAAGGACAAGGTGAAGAGCCTGTCCCTCGTCATCGACGACAATCCGACGCCCTATGCCGCCCACTTCACCTTCGGGCCGGCCGCAGACCCCGGCGAGGTCAAGCTGCGCGTGCGCATTAACAACTACACCAACGTCCACGCCGTCACGGAGACGACGGATGGAAAGTTCTACGAGTCCGTGGGCTTCGTGAAGGCGTCCGGCGGTTGCTCGGCCCCGATGGGGATGAGCGACGAGGAGGCCATGAAGGGCATGGGCGAGATGCGGATGAAGTTCGGCGAGATGGGTGCCGGCAAGCCGGCCGAAGCGACGCTGATGATCCGCCATCCGAATTTTTCGGGAATGCAGATGAACCAGGTGTCTCGCGACTACACGCCGGCCCGCTTCATCCAGAAACTCGACGTGTCCTACGGCGACAAGCTGATCTTCCACATGGACGGGGACATCTCGATTTCGTCCAACCCGGTGATCAATTTCGGCTTCAAGCCCGAGGGCAAGGGACCGATCAAGGTCGTCGCCTCCGACAACCAGGACGGCAAGTGGGAGCACACCTTCCAGGCGCCGTCGCCGAGCAACTGAGCGGGCGATGCTTCGCGTCCGCCTAAAGCGCCCCGTCGGAGCGACCATCCTTGCGGCGCTGCTCGTGGCGGCCGCACCAGCGGACTCGCCAGTGAACGTCCCGGAGCCCCTGGAACTCTATGAGGGGCCGCAACATGGATACACACCGTCGACGCTGGATGGCGCGACGGTGGTCGATCTCGCGGCCCTCGACAAACTCATTACCGACGACAAGCCGCTCCTTCTCGACGTCGTTCTCGCCGACCGTAAGCCTGAAGGTCTGCCGCCGGGCACGCTCTGGTCACCATCGCACCGCTCGATCCCCGGGGCGGTCTGGCTGCCTGGGGCAGGGGTGGCGCCGATGAAACCCGAGCAGCAGACTGGCTTCCTCAAGCGCGTCGAGGCGCTGACCGGCGGCGACAGGTCGAAGCCGATCGTCACCTTCTGCCAGCCGGAATGCTGGGGGAGTTGGAACGCCGGCAAGCGGCTGGTCAGCGCCGGCTACAGCCGCGTCTATTGGTGGCCGCTCGGTGTGGAAGGCTGGCAGGACAGCCACGACACGGCCGTCGTCAAGGCGGACAAGGCCTGGACCGCAGCAGCTGACGATAAGGCTCCGCCAGCTGTCGAGCCGCAGCGTTGATACGCAACAAGGAGCCGATCATGGTCACGCGCCGCTGCCTTCTCGCTACCTCGGCCCTGATCCTCATCGGTTCGGCAGCATTCGCGGCAGCGCCGGTGCCTTTCGACGAAGCCGCATTCGATGCAGCGCAGGCCGCCGGCAAGCCGGTCCTCGTGACGATTTCCGCACCGTGGTGCCCCATCTGCAAGGCACAGAAACCGATCCTGCTGAAACTCGGCGCCGATCCGCGCTTCTCCGGACTCTCGATCTTCGAGATCGACTTCGACACGCAGAAGGGTCTGGTCCGCCGCTTCAACGCACGCAGTCAGAGCACCATGATCGCCTTCAAGGGTCAGAACGAGGTCGGGCGCTCGGTTGGGGAGACACAACCTGAGTGGATCGAATCCTTCCTTGAAAAGACCCTCTAGTTGCAATCCTCGCTTGTATGCGCCTAGCCTTGAGGCAGATGCTGAGCCGCGCCCAAAAATTCAGCGAATTCAATCGCATCGGCGTCGCCGCGGCTGTTGACACTCGCCGGGATGTGGCGGAAAAAAGGCACGCCCGGAGACGGCTCGAAGTCCAGGGAGGAAACGCCCGAATAAGGGCAGGCGGGACGGTTCACCGTACCACGCATGTGATGCAGACCTCTCCGGGCTGCCTCTCTCCAAAACGATAGTCCTGATTGGATCGGAAGCGCGGTGCGGCTATGCCGCGGAACTGCGTGTATGCTGCGTCGTCCAACGCCAACGCGCGTGGTTGCGGATCTAACGGATCGAGGCAGGAAGTCATGTCGCAGGTCGTCCAATCCAGGCGCCTCCGAGCCGTCGATCTCGCGCGCTGCAAGGCCGAAGGTCGCAAGATCATCTCACTCACCGCCTATCATGCTCACACCGCGAGCATTCTCGACGCCTATTGCGACTTCATCCTCGTCGGCGACTCCCTCGGCATGGTGATGCACGGCATGGAGTCGACCCTACCAGTCACCGTCGAGATGATGATCGTGCAGGCCCAGGCGGTGATGCGAGGAACCAACCGTGCGTTGGTCGTCGTCGACCTGCCCTTCGGCTCCTACGAGGCGAGCAAGGAGCAGGCGTTCCTCACCGCCTCCCGCGTGCTCAAGGAAACCGGCGCCGGCGCGATCAAGATGGAAGGTGGGGCCAAGTTCGCGGAGACGGTGGCCTTCCTCGTCGAGCGCGGCGTGCCGGTCATGGGCCATATCGGCCTCACGCCCCAATCGGTGAACACGATGGGTGGCTTTCGGGTGCAGGGCCATTCGGCCGAAAGCGAGAAGGCCTTGACGGCCGATGCCGTGGCGATCAGCCGGGCAGGGGCCTTCGCCATCGTGATGGAGGGCATCGTCGAGCCGGTGGCGCGTACGATCTGTCGGTCCCCGGAGGTCACGGCGCTCACCATCGGCATCGGCGCCACCGTGGAATGCGACGGCCAGATCCTCGTGCTCGAGGACATGCTCGGTCTGTCAGACCGCGCGCCGAAATTCGTGAAGAGCTACGGCTCGCTGCGCGCCCATATCGAGGAGGCGGTCAAAGGCTACGCCGACGAGGTCCGCGAGGGCCGCTTCCCGGCCATCGAGCATACCTATCCGCCGCGGGGCTGAGGCTTCATCAGCCGATCGGGATTCTGCCGGGGTAGCATCCGGTCGAGCACGTAATCCCGGCGGATCGCCACGTGCCAGGCCGTCGCCAGGATGTGGAGTCCGACGAGGAGGTAGACCGCCCACTGTCCGACGAGATGAGCCTTCTCGAAGGCCTCGTGAAGCTCCTTGTTCTTCTCGAATCCCGGGATCGGGAACAGGTAGAAGAACTGTGTCGCGTTGCCGTTATAGGCGCTGAGCAGGAAGCCGGTGATCGGCATGATCAGGAAGACGGCATAGAGCAGCCAGTGGCTCGCCTTCGCGATGAGGGCGAGGCCATGCGGTTCCGTGACCTCAGGCGGCGGTGGATTGACGATCCGCCACAGGATCCGGATCACCACCAATGCAAGAATCGTCAGCCCGACCGACTTATGGAAGGCGAACAGCACCGGCTTGGCCGGTTCCTCCCGCGCGAGGCTCGCGGCAACCCAGGCCAGCGGCAGCACCGCAACGACAAGGGCTGAGGTCAGCCAATGCAGGACCTGAGCCGTCGCGCTGTAGCGCGGGATCATCGGCGTGAGTTCGGGGGTGATCGAAAGCGTGTGGTCGGACGAGGACATGCAGCCCCTCTCTCTCGTGAGCGGATCGGCAAGCGTCCCGACGACAGAACGCGAATTGCAATAATGTGCAAGGCGACCGACACGATCGGTCGAGTCCGCGGCCACCGTAGCGCCGTCAGCCTTGACGGATGGGGCCCGATCGGGCATTCACCGCGCCGAATTCGGCCGGGGTTTCGCCCGGCCTTTTGCGTTTCGCCCAAGCGGAATGCCCCGTCACACCGCTTCAGGAGCGCCGCGCCATGGCCAAGGCCGTCACCGTCAAGATCAAGCTGATCTCCACCGCCGACACCGGCTACTTCTACGTCACCAAGAAGAACTCCCGCACGCAGACCGAGAAGCTGACCATGCGGAAGTACGACCCGGTCGTGCGCAAGCACGTCGATTTCAAAGAGACGAAGATCAAGTAAGGCATTCGATCTGCCGAGGTTGAGCCTCTTCGACCTCCATCGTCGACGGCATTGCGGATACTCCTCAAAAAGACGTCGCCCAGCCCGGGCGGCGTCTTTTTCGTTGCGGGGCGGCTTCACGGCCTCGCTTGGCTGCCCTTACGAACTGCGTTTCGCCGCTGCGACGGGTGACGGCCGAGGTTGGGCGGGGTATATTCGGTAACCAAGAGACGAAGGCCTGCGGCTCAGGGGGAGCCGTCGTGGTCGCGCTCGTCTGCGTCCTCAGCCCCCACGATTGCCGACAGCGATGCCGTTTTCGATCCTCGATCTCGTGGTGCTCGGCATCGTGATGATCTCCGCGCTTCTGGCCGCCGTGCGCGGCGTGACCCGCGAGGTGCTCGCCATCGTGGCCTGGGTGGTGGCCGCAGCCGTGGCCTGGACGCTGCACCCGATGCTGCTTCCAACGGTGAAGCAGCACGTGTCCAGCGACACCGTCGCGCTCGTTGCCTCGATCGCCGCGATCTTTCTCGGCACCTTGATCGTGGTCTCGATCATCACCGTCAAGATCTCGGACATCGTGCTCGACTCGCGCATCGGCGCGGTCGACCGCTCCCTCGGGTTCATCTTCGGAGCCGCGCGCGGCTTCCTGATCTGCGTGATCGGCTGGGTTTTCCTGGCGTGGCTCGTCCAGGGCAAAATGCCGGAATGGGCCGCGCAGGCGAAGAGCAAGCCGTATCTGGAGAAATCCGGCGACGCGCTGGTCGCGCAGCTTCCGGCCAATCCCGAAGGCTTCCTGAAGAACCTGCGCAAGCCGAAGGGTGACGGCACCGGCGAGCCGGTCGAGCCGCCGGCCGAGACCGATACCGGTGGCCAGAAGCGAAGTGACGCCCAGCCTGCCGCTCCGGCCACGCCGGCATCGGGACGCTGATCTGCGTGGAACCGTTCTTGGTTACGGACGCAAGGCCGACTAAGTAGCGCTTTTCCAAGATCGTCCGGAGCCCGCTTCCGGCAACGAGGACTCGTTATCGGCATGTCTGATTGCGGCGTGAGCGTCCCCGACGTGGAGAGCGACCGCGATCCGCTGGGCGAATACGGAGACACTCTCCGCGAAGAGTGCGGCGTCTTCGGCATCTATGGCCATGAGAATGCCTCGGCGGTCGTGGCCCTCGGCCTGCATGCCCTGCAGCACCGCGGCCAGGAGGCAGCCGGCATCGTCTCCTTCGACGGGCTGGTCTTCCATTCCGAGCGCCGCCAGGGCCTCGTCGGCGACAACTTCTCGGACCGCGCCACCATCGAGCGCCTGCGTGGCCGCGCCGCGATCGGCCACACGCGCTACTCGACCACCGGCGGCACCGTACTGCGCAACGTGCAGCCTCTCTTCGCGGAACTGGCGAGCGGCGGCCTTGCAGTGGCCCATAACGGCAACCTGACCAACGCGCTCTCGATCCGCCGCGACCTCGTGAGCGAAGGCGCCATCACGCAGTCGACCTCGGATACCGAGGTGATCCTGCACCTCGCCGCCCGCAGCCGGAAGCCGCGCATCATCGAGCGCTTCGTCGACGCCCTGCAGCGGATCGAGGGCGCCTACGCCATCGTCGCGCTGACCAACAAGAAGCTGATCGGTGCGCGCGACCCGCTCGGTATCCGCCCGCTGGTACTGGGCGAGCTCGACGGCCGCTACATCCTTGCCTCTGAGACCTGCGCCCTCGACATCATTGGCGCGCGCTTCGTGCGCGACATCGAGAACGGCGAGGTGGTGGTGATCTCGGAAGAGGGCATCGAGTCGATGCGCTTCGCCGAGCGGCAGCCGATGCGGCCCTGCATCTTCGAGTACATCTATTTCGCCCGGCCGGACTCGGTAGTGAACGGCAAGAGCGTCTACGCCATCCGAAAGAACATCGGCCGGGAGCTCGCCCGCGAGGCGCCGGCAGAGGCCGACATCGTGATCCCGGTGCCGGATTCCGGCGTGCCTGCGGCGCTGGGCTACGCGCAGGAGACGGGTTTGCCCTTCGAGATGGGCATCATCCGCAACCACTATGTCGGACGCACCTTCATCCAGCCGACCCAGACCGTGCGCGAACTCGGCGTGCGCATGAAGCACTCGGCCAATCGCGCCGCCGTCGAGGGCAAGCGCATCGTGATGGTCGACGACAGCTTGGTGCGCGGCACCACCTCGATCAAGATCGTGCGCATGATGCGTGAAGCCGGCGCCCGCGAGGTACACTTCCGGATCGCATCACCGCCGATCACGCATCCCGATTTCTACGGGATCGACACGCCCGAGCGCGAGAAGTTGCTGGCCGCGACCTACGATCTCGAGGGCATGCGCGACTATATCGGCGCGGATTCGTTGGCGTTTCTCTCGATTCCTGGCCTGTACCGCGCCATGGGCGAGGACGGCCGGAATGAATCCTGCCCGCAATTCACCGACCATTGCTTCACGGGCGATTATCCGACCGGACTGACCGACCTGAAGATCGCCGGCGAGCGCCGCCTCGCGCTCCTTGCCGAGGCGGATTGATCGGTCGTGCTTGCGGTCGGCACGGCCGTGCTGCATCCCAAACCCGTCATTCCAGGGCCGCGCAGCGGAGCCCGGAATCCACCCGTGATGCCGTCGTTCCCGTGGGACTCGTGTGCCCAGTCGTGGATTCCGGGTTCCGCTGCGCGGCCCCGGAATGACGGTAGGGGAATGATCTTTCGATGACCGAAATCTCGAACAAGCCGCTCGCCGACCGGATCGCCGTCGTCACCGGCGCCTCACGCGGCATCGGCCGTGCCGCCGCCCTCGCGCTGGCGGAAGCCGGTGCGCATGTGATCGCCGTGGCCCGCACGCAGGGCGCGCTCGAAGAGCTGGACGACGCGATCCAGGCCGTCGGGTCGAGCACCACGCTCGTCCCGCTGAACCTCACCGACTACGACGCGATCGACAGGCTCGGCGCGGCGATCGACGAGCGCTGGGGCCGGCTCGACATTCTCGTGGGCAATGCCGGCATCCTTGGCGCACTCATGCCGCTCGGGCATCTGACGCCGAAGGTCTGGCAGCAGACGATGGACATCAACGTCACCGCCAATTGGCGGCTGATCCGCTCTCTGGATCCGTTGTTGCGCCGCTCGGATGCCGGCCGCGCGATCTTCGTGACCTCCGGTGCCGCCTCGAAGTGCCGGGCCTATTGGGGGCCGTACTCAATCTCGAAGGCCGCGCTCGATGCCATGGTGCGCACCTACGCCGCCGAGACCGAGACCACGCCAATCCGCGCCATGCTTCTCAGCCCCGGTCCCCTGCGCACCGCCATGCGCCGCTCCGCCATGCCGGGCGAGGACCCGGAGACGCTAAAGACGCCCGAGGATCTCGCGCCGAGCTTCGTGCGGCTGGCCTCGCCGGACTGGAGCGAGAGCGGAAAGATCTTCGATTTTCCGACCGGGCAGGTACTCGCCTTCCGTACGCCCGAGGCACTGGCATGATCGACGTCCGCAGCATGTGCGCCATCGGGCAGCGCGGGCAGCTCGGCTTGAACGGCCATTTGCCCTGGGAGGGCAACACCGATCCGGTCTTCGTCGAGGACGTGACGCGTTTCTTCGCGATCACCATGGGCCACGTCCTGATCGCCGGCCCCAAGACCATCGCATCGGTCCCCGAATTCGCCTTCAAGGACCGTACGATCGATGTGATCCGTTCGCACGAGGACCCCGAAGAAGTGCTCGCGCGCTATCCGGGCCGGCGCATCTATGTCGGCGGCGGCATCGCCGTGTGGAACATCTACGCCAAGTACATCCAGCAATGGGACATCACTCGGCTGCCCTACGATGGCGAGGCCGATCGTTGGTTCGATCCGGCGTGGCTGGTGGGCGGGGACCATCGCATCGTTCCCACCTGAACCGAACGGCTCCGCTACACGTTCTCAGAGCCCGGCCTGTGCGAGCCGGTCGCCAGGGGAGGGCGCGGAATGGCCGGTCACGGCTATCAGTTCGGCATCGAGGAAGAGTACTTTCTGGCGGACGCGGAGACCCGCGGCACGCCCCGGCGCTCGGTGAAGCCCTTCCATGTCGAGGCCGGAGAGCGGCTGCCCGAGATCGGCCGCGAGCTGCTGCAGTGTCAGGTCGAGGTGTGCACACCGCCTTCCACCGAGTTCGCAAAAGCGCGCGAGGTGCTGCATCGGCAGCGCTGCCAGCTCTCCGAGATCGGCCGCGAGCACGGGCTCCTGGTCTTCGCCGCGGGCACGCATCCCGTGGCGGATTGGGCGCGACAGCTCCCCACCAAGGGCGACCGCTATCGCGGCATCCTGCGCGACGTCGGGCTCGCCGGGCGCCGCAGCCTGATCTGCGGAATGCATGTCCATGTCGAGGTGAAGGAACCGGACAACAGGGTCGCGCTGATGACCCGGCTGCTGCCGTTTCAGCCGCTGCTCTTCGCGCTCTCGGCCTCGTCGCCGTTCTGGCAGGGCAAGCCGACGGGCCTCTCGGCCTATCGCCTCAGTGCCTTCGGGGAGCTGCCGCGCACGGGGTTGCCAGAGCTGATCACCACTGAAGCGGATTACGCGCGTTACGTGCGCATTATGGTCAATGCCGGCTCGATTCAGGATGCGAGCTTCCTCTGGTACTCGCTGCGGCCGTCGATGAAATTCCCGACGCTGGAGCTGCGCATCGCCGACAGCTGCACCCGTCTCGACGACGCACTCGCCATTGCCGCGATCTATCGCTGCCTCGTGCGCCTCGTGGAGCGGCGGCCGGATCTCAACGCCAATCTCAATGGCGTCTCGCGGGCCCTGGCGCAGGAGAACCTCTGGCGGGCCCAGCGCAATGGCGTCGAAGCCGAGCTGATCGACGAGGCCTCCGAGCAGGCTTTCCCCTTCCCGGACTACCTCGACACTGTGCTCTCGCTGATCGCCGAGGATATCGAAGCCCTCGACTGTCGCGCCGAGGTCGAGCAAGCCCATCGCATCGTTCGGGAAGGCACCAGCGCCGACCGGCAGATCGCGTTATTCGAAGAGATGCGCGGGGGAGAAACCAGCAATCGTCACGCCATGGACTCGGTGGTCGACTGGCTCGCGGAGACGACCCGTGGGGAATAGTTGAATTTATCCACACTCAGTCTTGGGCAAGAGGTGCGTTTGTCTTGTTTTTGTGTCCCTATTTTAAGCTTGGCCATTGAGGCGGCCGTCGAACGGCCCTAGCGACGAGGATCGGCCCGAACTCGAAAAATCGGAGGCCGACAACAAGCCGTCTCTGGGGGCTAAAAAATGAAAGAACTTCTGTTTTCGGCGCAGGGCAGAATTGGCCGCGGCCAGTTCTGGAAGGGCTCGATTCTGTTCGGCCTAGCCCTCATGGTCGTCATGACCATCGTCAATCTCGTCATCGGCCGATTCATCGGCAACCAGTCTGGCGAGGCCGGCAACTACTCGGTCGAGGGAGCTGCCGCCGTGCCGTTCATCCTCGCCAACCTGGCTCTGATGATCCCCGCCGTGTGGGCCGGCATCTGCCTCGGCATCAAGCGCTACCACGATCGCGGCAAGTCGGGCCTCTGGATCCTGATCATGTTCGTGCCGTTCATCGGCGGCATTTGGTACTTCGTCGAAACCGGCTTCCTGCGCGGCACGATCGGCCCGAACCTGTACGGCGCCGATCCGGTCCCCGGCGCAGCTCTCGCTCCGATCGCCGCGGCAGCCTGAGACGACGTCCTGATCGGCCGGAGATCTTCCGGCCGATCAGCCCTTGTCGAAGGGATTCTTCGTCGTCCGAAGTGACAGCCGGATCGGCGTCCCTGGCAAGTCGAAGGCCTCGCGCAGCGAGTTGACCAAGTATCGCGTGTAGGACTTCGGCAAGGCGTCGAGCTGGTTGCCGAACAGCGCGAAATGGGGCGGCCGGCTCTTCACCTGAGTGGCGTAGCGGATCTTGATGCGGCGGCCTGAGACGGCCGGCGGAGGATTGCGCGAGGTCGACTCGCTCAGCCAGTCATTGATCTTCGACGTCGAGACACGCCGGCTCCAGACTTCGGATGCGGCCATGATCGCCTGCATCAGCTTGTCGATGCCCTCTCCAGCGAGCCCCGACAGCGGAACCACCCCGACCCCGCGAACCTGCGGCAGCAGTCGCGTGCAGTCTTCCCGGAGCGTCTTCAGCAGACCCGGCTGATCGGCGACGAGATCCCACTTGTTGAGGCCGATCACCACGGCCCGGCCCTCGCTCTCGACGAGGTCGATGATGGTGAGATCCTGCTTCTCGAAGGGGATCGTCGCATCGAGCAGCACGACCACCACCTCGGCGAAGCGCACGGCCCGCAGCCCGTCCGACACCGCGAGCTTTTCGAGCTTGTCGTCGATCCGGGCGCGGCGGCGCATGCCGGCGGTGTCGTGCAGCTTGATCCGCTTGCCGCGCCATTCCCAGTCGAGGGAGATCGAATCGCGGGTGATGCCGGCCTCGGGGCCGACGAGCAGACGCTCCTCGCCGAGCATGCGGTTGATCAGCGTAGACTTGCCGGCATTGGGGCGGCCGACGATGGCGACGCGGAGCGCCTTGCCGCGCGGATCGTCATCGTCCTCATCTTCATCGTCCGACTCCGGGAGCGTCTCCTGGAGGGCAGTGTGCAATTCACCGACACCTTCGCCGTGCTCGGCCGAGAACGGGATCGGATCGCCGAGACCGAGCGAGAACGCGTCGTAGGCACCGGCCAGCCCCCCGGTCCCCTCGGCCTTGTTGGCGATCAGGATCACGGGGCAACCGGAGCGGCGCACCAGCTCCGCGAAGCCACGGTCGGCCGGGAGCACCCCGGCGCGGGCATCGATCACGAAGAGGACGACGTCGGATTCGAGGATCGCGGCCTCGGTCTGCAGGCGCATACGGCCGGTCAGCGTGTCTTCGTCGGCCTCTTCGAGGCCGGCGGTGTCGATCACGCGGAACTTGAGGCCGCCGAAGGCGACGTCGCCCTCGCGGCGGTCGCGTGTGACGCCGGGCCGATCGTCGACGAGGGCGAGCTTCCTGCCGACCAGACGGTTGAACAGGGTCGACTTGCCGACATTCGGGCGGCCGACGATCGCGACGGTCGGCATGTCCATGATGGTGTCAGTCTACAATCGAGAAGGGCTAGCGGGTCATCGGAGGCGGAGCGGCCAATTCGGGTTTGGCCTCGGTGACCGTCACCGTTCCGCCCGAGACCAGCGCCTCGTATACTTCAACCCGCTGGCGCAGGCTCTGGGGGGTCTCGGCATCGCCGGCGATCTGGTCGAACCAGCGGCCGGCGGCCTCGGAGTCGCCCTTTTTGAGGGCGGCGAGGCCAAGCATCTCACGGGCGGTGTGGCGGAAGGTTCCGGTCGGCGCGGCGAGACCCTGGAGGCTGGTCAGCGCGGCGGAGGGGTCGGCGGCATCGATGCGGATCAGCGCCGAGCGCAGGCGGGCGAGATCGCGCAGGCCGTCGCCGAGCGAGGTGTCGGCAGCGAGCTTGTCGTACTCGGCGGCCGAGGCCGCAGCATCGCGCTTCGACAGATCGGCAGCGGTGCGGAAGCGGGCGAGGATCTTGTAGCCGGACGGGGAGTCGCTCCGCAGCGCCGCAAAGGCCTTGTCCGCTTCAGCATCGTTGCCGGCTGTGGCGAGCTTGGTCGCCTTGTCGAACTGCTCGGAGGCCTGCTCGGCGCGTACCAGCTGGGCATGCTGCCAATAGCGCCAGCCGCCGACGCCGGCCGTGAGCAGCACCGCCGCGGCGATGATCAGGACGCTGTAGCGCTTCCAGATCGCGGCGATCTGGTCGCGGCGATAGTCTTCTTCGACCTCGCGAAAGAACTCGTTGTTCTCGGCCATTCCGTTCCGGGCGCCCGTTCGGGCCGAGCCCGCCTCAACCATCTCAAGGCGGCGCGCCTAGCACGACGGCCGGGCTTTGGCGAATGGAATGCGCTGCGCAAAGACGGAGTGACGCCTCAGGCCTGCCCCGGCCACACCGCCACGCCGATCAGCAGCGGATGCAGGAAGCGCGCGAAGACGAACCAGACGACGATGCCGCCGATCACGGCGGTAGCGTCTCGGCGCCAACCGGCGGGGGCCGGCTTCGGAAGCTTGTGGGCGGGCTCGTCCGTGCGACGCTTGAGGCTGATCCGCGCGGCGACCGCCCAGGCGAGGAACCCGCCGAAGAGCAGGATCGAGCCGAGATCGCCATTGGCCAGCAGATGGGCCGTTGCCCAGATCTTGATGGCGAGCAGCATCGGGTGCTTGACCGCCGCCTGGATGTGGCTCGGCTTCGGACCCATCGCCGCGATGCTGATGAACGCGAAGAGCGTGAGCAGCACCGCGAGATGGCGCGTCCAGACCGGCGGGTCCCAGACCGGGATCATGCCATCCGCTCGGTAGCGGCCGAAGCCCCAGATCATCAGCACGAAGCCGAGGAGCGACAGGATGGTGTAGATGCCCTTGTAGCGCTTCTCGCCGAGGCGCCCGATCAGCGCGGCCCGCGGCCCGCGGAGCATGGTGAAGGCATGTGGGCCGAGAAACAGCACCAGGCCGAGGATCAGGATCGCCATCGATTTTCCCGCGAGGCCGCCCGGCCTGTGGACGCCGCGCCGCGACAAGCGAGACGGCAAGCACTCTGTAACGGTTCAAGACTGACTCTGCAGCGGATGTCCAGGCCGTCCCGATGATCCTCCGCGCCCTCGCAGGCCTCGTTGGCCTCCTGGCGCTTGCCAGCGTCGTCCAAGCAGCCGGCGAGCCGCCGCTCTCGGCTCTGACGCTGGTCGGGCCGCCATCGCCCTTGTTCGTGGCCTCCCGCGATGCCTGTGACGGCGCCGACGTTCCGGATGCGCCAGCGCGCGCCTATCGGGATGCAACGGGCGCCGTGGCGCTGTTCGGGATGCACTATCGCAACCGGGCGCTCCGCGGCCCCGACCTCGATCATCTGAAGATCGATTGCCGCATCGTGCTCGATTCCGGCGAGCAGGCCGACCCGGCCCTGTACGACGATCGCTCCTGGATCACCGCGACCTGGACCGATGACGGCAAGGCCGTCGCGGCGTTGCTGCACCACGAATACCAGGCCAACGAGCATTCCGGCCGCTGCCGTTCCAAGCTCTACATGGAGTGCTGGTACAACACCGTGCTCGGCGCGACTTCGACGGATGGTGGGCTGACCTTCTCGCGGAGCAAGCCTCCTGCGGTGGTGGCCGGCGCGCCGTTCCGGCAGGAGATCGACCAGGGCCGGCACCGAGGCTTCTTCAACCCATCGAACGTCTTTTCGAACGGCCGCTACCGTTACTTCCTGGCTTCGACCACGGGCTGGGAGCAGCCGGGCAGCGACCAGGAACACGGCGTCTGCCTGTTCCGCACCGAGACGCCGGCCGATCCGGCGAGTTGGCGGGCCTGGACCGGCACCGGCTTCACCGCCGCCTTCCCCGATCCGTACCGGACGGCGGTGAACCGCACAGACACCTGCAAGCCGATCGCGCCGTTTCCGGCACCGGTCGGCGCGGTGGTACGTCATCGCGGCACCGGAGCTTTCGTCGCGGTGTTCATGGCGAAGGCCGGCGGCCAGTTCCCGCAATCCGGCTTTTACTGGACGACCTCGCGCGACCTCATCGCCTGGGACGAGCCGCGCCTGCTGCTCGCCGGCGCGACGCTGTACGACGACCCGTGCGGGGCTGCGGGCGGCCTGATCGCCTATCCCTCTCTGCTCGACCCGTCCGCGCAGGGGCGCAACTTCGACGACGTCGGCGACACGGCCTCGCTGTTCTACGCGACGCTGGCGACCAGGGGCTGCGAGATCACCTCGCACCGCGACCTCGTCCGCCGGCCCGTGGCGATCAAGGTCTGGCCCTGACTGCGGAGATCCTCAGGCGTTCCCTTCGATGATGCCGCGAATGCGCGCGGCGAGTGCTTCCAGGGAGAAGGGCTTGGTCATCACCTGCATGCCATGCGCGAGATGTCCGTGGTTCAGCGCGGCGTTCTCGGCATAGCCGGTGATGAACAGCACCTTCAGTTCCGGCCGGCTGACGAGAGCCGCATCCGCCATCTGGCGCCCGTTCATGCCGCCGGGCAGCCCGACATCGGTTACCAACAGGTCGATCCGTACGTCGGATTGCAGCACCTTCAGTCCGGAGGCGCCATCCGCCGCCTCGATCGCCGCGTAGCCCAGATCCTCCAGCACCTCAGTGACGAGCATGCGCACGGTGGGCTCGTCGTCGACCACCAGCACGGTCTCGCCGGCCTTGGCACGCGCAGCTTCCGAGAGATCCGGCACGGCCTCCGGTCCAGCGGCAGCGCCGAGATGGCGCGGCAGGTAGAGGCAGACCATCGTGCCGTCGCCGACCTCGGAATAGATCCGCACCTGGCCGCCCGATTGCTTCACAAAGCCATAGATCATCGAGAGGCCAAGCCCGGTGCCTTCTCCGATGGGTTTCGTCGTGAAGAAGGGGTCGAACGCCTTCGCGATCACGTCCGGCGTCATGCCGGTGCCGTTATCCGACACGCAGAGCGAGATGTATTGGCCGGGCTCCAGGTCGCGCTCCTTGGCCGCCCGTTGATCGAGCCAGCGATTGCCGGTCTCGATGACGATGCGCCCCCCTTCCGGCATCGCGTCGCGCGCATTGATGCACAGGTTCAGCAGCGCATTCTCGAGCTGGCTCGGATCGACGAGCGTGGGCCACAGGCCGCC
The DNA here is from genome assembly GCF_014196345.1 of Methylobacterium brachythecii. Classification (GTDB taxonomy): domain Bacteria; phylum Pseudomonadota; class Alphaproteobacteria; order Rhizobiales; family Beijerinckiaceae; genus Methylobacterium; species Methylobacterium brachythecii. Next base: position 472,652 of record NZ_JACIDN010000003.1, read on the forward strand.
CGCGCCGACTACCTCGACCGCCACCGACGGGCCGACCGTCCGGCGCACGAGGTCGACGATCCCCTCGATCAGCCGGTTGGCATCGGTGGGCTTGGGATCGAGGGTCTGGCGGCGCGAGAAGGCGAGGAGACGGTGGGTCAGCGCCGCGGCCCGCTTGGCGGCGCTTTGTGCCGCAGCGATGTAGCGCTCCAAGTCGGAGACACGGCCCTGGAGCATGCGCGACTGCATCAGCTCCAGCGACCCGGAGATGCCGGCGAGCATGTTGTTGAAGTCGTGCGCCAAGCCGCCGGTGAGCTGTCCTACGGCCTCCATCTTCTGCGACTGCCGAAGCGCCTCTTCGGTCTGCATCAGCTCGGCCGTGCGATCGGCGACACGCTGCTCCAGCGTCTCGTTGAGCGCACGCAGCATCGCGGTGACGCGATCGCGCTCAGCCTCGACGGCGCGACGCTCCTGCACGTCGATGAGAACGCCCGGGAAGCTCAGCGGCGTACCATCCGGCGCGTGGTCGACTCGCCCGTTCGCTTCGAGCCAGTAGTACTCGCCGTCGGCGCGGCGGGTCCGGTACTGATGCGCGTAGACCCCGCCGCGGGCGATCGCCGCGGTGATCGCCTCGGTCAGGCCCGCGCGATCGTCTGGATGAACGGTGTCGATCACCTGCGCCAGGCTCAGGCCGTCGCGGCCCATGGCCGGATCGAGACCGAAGCTCTGCGCAAAGGCCTCGTCCACGGTGAAGCGATCGCTCGGGATGTCCCATAGCCACGTGCCGATGATCGCGCCCGCGGCGAGTGCGAGTTGCACCCGTTGCACGTTTTCCCGAGCCACCCGCTCGCTGGCGCGCAGGGCTTCCTCGGCCCGCTTTCGCCCGGTGATGTCCCGGAACAGCACCAGGACCTGACGCCGGCTCGCAGGTTCGACGCGGGCGGCGGAAACGTCGATGTGGCGATCGGCGGTGACGAAGAAGCGCTCGAACCGGATGGGCTCGCCGGTGCGGAGCACACCGCCATAGAGGTCGAGCCATCCGTCGGCCTCGCCGGGCGCCAGAGTGCGAAGCGTCTGGCCGACGATGTTCGGGATACCGGTGTGGCGCTCGTAGCCGAGATTGGCTTCGACATGGACATAGTCGCTCAGAGGACCATGCGGCCCGTCGAAGAATTCGATGATGCAGAAACCGTCGTCGACGGACTCGAACAGCGCCCGATAGCGGCCCTCGCTCTCGCGCAAGGCGTCGCGGGCCGATCTCTGCTCGGTCACGTCATGGGCCGCACCCGAGAAGCGAACCGGACGGCCGGACGCGTCGCGTTCGATCCCGCCCTTGCGAGCGATCCATCTCAGCTCGCCCGTATCCGGGCGGCGGATCCGGTACTCGACGTCGCGGGGAGGCTCGCCGCGCCTGCGGTTCTCGGCCGTGGAGATCAGATGCCGGTCTTCGGGGATGACGAGGTCCTCGAATGCCGTCGCGGGATAGCTCGCCCGCTCGGGCAGCCCGTATAGGCGGCAGAATTCCGGCGTCGGATTGAGCACCCCGTCGACGATCCCGACCGAAAACACACCGATGCCGCCTGCCTCTTGCGCACGCCGTAGCCGGTCCTCGGCGAGTTGGAGAGCTTCGGCCGTCGGCGCCATCCGGGCGCTCGCCACCTGGCCCGCCTGCGCGCGTAGGCCTGTCGCCTCGTCTTCGAGTTGCTGGGCGCGGTGCAGCAGTTCGTCGGTTTCGGCGTCGCTCACTGTTGGCGACCCGACGTCGGCGCGACAGTCGTCAAGCTGGCGGACAGGGCTCCGTGGCGTGTCATCGGTGCCTTCTGCCTGCCCCGGCGAGACGACGCCAGATCAGACCGGCGATTTTCATACGGATGCAGGCTTTCTCTGCGCCGTCGTCAAGATTGACGAGGAGCGTGCGCGAGCAATCGGTTTGTCAGCCTCCGTACAGCGTTGCTATAGGAGGCGCCCCGCTTCGGAGTTGCTCAGGTCCTGATGCAGATCGTCCGCTCGGCAAGGCTGTGGTTCAAGGGCGGGACGTCCGACAAGGTCTATGAAGTCGATCTCGTCGAGAATGACGGGCTCGTGGGCGATGCCCGATATCTGGTCAATTTCCGCTACGGACGCCGCGGTGCCTCGCTGCGCGAGGGCACCAAGACCACAAGCCCGGCGACGCGTGAATCGGCCGAGAGGACGTTCGACAGCGTCGTCGTCTCCAAGATCAACGAAGGCTATCGGCGGACCGATCAGGCCGCGGCCGGCACGGACGATTCCTCGACGCCGGAACGCTCTGGCTCGACGGTCGGCGGCCGCGAGCGAGAACTGATCGCCCGGCTCGACGCGGCCCTGCGCTCGCCCTGGCCCGTGGAAAACGTCGATCGGCTGCTCTGGCGGATCGGCGAGGTGCGGATCCGCGCGGCGACGGCCGGTCTGCTCGACCTGGCCCGGAAGGCTGGCCGCGAAGCGAGCTATTCGCTGGTCTTCGCCCTGGCGCGTGCCGGCGGCGCGGAGGCCGCCCCGGCGCTTCGGACTATCGCCCACACGGCCTCAAGTCGGCTCGTCGGCGACCTCGCGGGCTTCGCTCTCGTATCGTCGCTCGTGGGCGACGCGCGCGAGATCGTCGGCCTGTCCGTCCCGGACAACCTGGCGCGAGCCTCCGAGTCACGGGACGTCGACGCCATGGTCGCTGCTCTGTCCGAGCTGGCGGCGCCGCGCGACGCGGCGCGCGCCACCGATGCCGGCCGAGCCCTCGTGGCGCTGGCCCAGGCGGCACAGAGCGATGCGCCTCTGCGGGACGCGCTCGCCGCCGTGATCCTGCGCATGCCGGCGCGGCCGCCCTACCTGATCGGCCTGCGGAAGATCTACAAATACGCGGAGATGGCGGACGATGCCGTGCTCTTCGCCGCCGTCGCGCATCGCTTCGAGACCGCGACGCCGATGTACCGGGCCGGGCACGCTTATCGCGGCCAGGTCTACGTTCCGGAACTGAGGCGGCGGGTGAACCTCGCGGAGGTCCAGGGCCGGGATCACGCACCGGTCGGCCTGGCGGATGCGACGCTGCACTATTTCAAGCGCCGCATCTGGCGCACCCTTCGCAAGCGCGGCGAACTCGGCGACCCGAGCTTCGCGGAGCTTGCCGCCGCCTACCTCCTGACCCTGCGCGAGAGCGATCTGGCCCGGCCCACGACCTGGACGCATTTCGTCAAGGATGCCGGCGGCCGATGGTCCCGAGAGCAGCGATCCTCCGGACCGCTCGCCAAGAATTGGACGGCGAGCCAGCTTCTCCAGCGCAACGATCCGCGTGCGAGGGCACGCCTCAGCAGCCTGAGCTTCGCCGAGTTGCCCTCCGGCGCCGAGGCGAGCCGGCCCGAGGCGTTTTCGGAGCTGTGGCAGACCCGGCCGGATCTCGGCCTGCGGCTCGCCGGGCAGAGCCCGATCCCGCCCGTGGGGATACTGGGCGTACGGGTGCTCAAGGCCAATCCCGACTTCATCGCCCGACTTTCCTCTGCACAGATCGGCGAGCTACTCACCTCCGCTCATGCCGAAGTGCTGCAGCTCGGCTTCGAGGAGGCACGCAACCGGCTGGCCGGCGGAGCGGTGGACGAGGATTTGCTCGCCATGCTGCTCCGCGCCGATCTCGTCGAGGCGCGCCGCCTCGCGGCGGACCGGATCTCCCGAGAGCCGAACCTGCCCTGGTCGGGCCTGACGCTCGCCTTCGCGGCGTTGACGGCATTCTATGCCGACCTCGATGAGCCCGTGCTCGGCTGGGCGCGGGAGCGTCGACTTGGGAAGGATGTCGCTAAACCGCTGGCGGACGAGATCGTCGCCTGGTTGCTGGCGAAGCCCGGCGAGCCGAGCGACGCGGAGGCCGCTGTCATCCGAACCGTGCGCGGCCGCCTCCGGCATCTCTGGGCTGACGGCGGGATGCCGCTTGGGGACTCGGAGATGCGCCGACTGCTGGCGCACCCCGCGCCGGCCGTGGTCGCGGCCGGCATCGATCTGCTCGGCCTCAGCGGCATCGATCCAGGCACGTTGCCGGACGGGACCTGGCGCGAACTCCTCGGCTCGCCCTCGGAAGACGTCCAGGAAGCGGCCCTCACGCTGTTCGGCGGCCTGGGCGACGAGGATCTGGCGCGGCACGCGCCGCTGGTGCTGGCCTTCGCCACTTCGGGCTCGACTCGGCTGCGGCAGGCGGCGCGGCCGCTTGTCGCCCGCATCGCCTCGCGCGAGCCGGCCGCCGCCGACAGGCTGGCGCGGGAGCTGATCGACACCCTCTTCGCCACCGCACCGGATGACGACTACCCTGCCGACATCGTCGCGCTGCTCCGCGAGGCGATGCCGGGGCAGCTCGCTGCGCTCGACACGGGCATGGTCTGGCGCCTGCTCCAGGCCCGCGCCAAGGGCGCACAGCTCCTCGGCGCCGAGCTACTCGGCAGCCGAAGCCCCGAAAACTTCTCGGTCCGGCAGATCGCCCGACTCGGCAACCACGGACATCTCTCCGTCCGGAACTGGGCGATGGCCGCCTACGAGGCCGCCCCGCAGCGTTTCCAGGCCGAGGCGCAGGATGCGGTACTGCTCGTCGAATCCGAATGGCCCGAAATCTACGAATTCGCGCGAAAGCAGTTCGATTCCTGGCCGCCCGAAGTCTGGACGCCGGCCACCCTCGCCGTCGTCACCGACAGCGTGAAGCCGGAAGTGCTCGCCTTCGCCCGCCACCTCCTGCGCAGCCGCCTCAAGCCCGAGGATGCCGAGGCGCAGCTCACGCGGCTGCTCGAACACCCCGCGCAATCGATGCATCTCCTCGTCAGCGAGATGCTGATCGGGCAGGCGCAATCGGAGGCGGCCTTCGGCAAGCTCATGCCGCTCGCCCGCATCGTCATGCTGCAGGTGCTGAAGGGCCGCGTGGCCAAGGACCGGGTCGCCGCCTTCCTGAAAGCCGAGGCCCTGCGCGACCGAGCCCGCGCCGAGGCGGTCCTGCCGCTCTTCTCCGATCTGACCCTGTCGGGCACCGAGCGCGACCGGACGCAGGCCGTGCTGACCCTGCGCGACATCACACTCGCCCATCCCGGCCTCGCCGCCTCTCTGCCGATCGGCCGCCGCCCGGCCGAGAACCGTTCGACATCTCGTCGCCCGACCGGACACGCCGCCTGATGAACTTCGTCCATCGCTATTTCGGCGAGACCCGCGCTTCGTCCGACGCCGCCTCGACGCTGCTCGGCTTCGCCCCCGACACCCTGCGCGAGCCGACCTATTTCGTCGGCCGCGTGGCCCGGCACCTGCCGTTCCGCGAGGCGATCTCGGCGCTCCACCACGTCGTCGTGTCGGACCTGCGCTTCAAGCCGAAGGACCGGACCGCCTATTTCGAGTGGCTGAAGGCGCATGAGCAGCAGCTCCTCGCCGAGGCCTTCGCCAATCGCGACGACACCAAGGCCCGCATCGAGGCGCTGCGCCAGGAGATGAACGACATCAACAAGCGCTCCAGCGCGCTGATGACGCCGTTCTACACGGCACGCCAAAAGTATTTCGACTGGCTCTACAAGGCCGACCGCGACGCCTGGATCGTTCTCGACCCGGTCATCACCGTTCATCCGGACGAGGTGTTCTTCGAGTGCTTCAGCCTCGATGAATCGACCTATGGCCGCCTGTCCTGCGATCACGACGTCTTCGAGCGCATCGAGGACATGGCCTGCGGCACCACGAACATCGACTACAGCCACGCGCTGTACGACGAGTTCCAGAAGATCCGCAGCTACCGCGACACCACGCTGTCGATCGACCCGACCGGCTTCGAGGTGCAGACCAACGGCGAGAACACCTATCGCGAGGACAAGATCGAGCTGCCTGACAGCTGGATGCGCGGCTTCCTGCAGGTGTCGAGCGCCATGGCGCAGCCGGTCCATGTCGTCGACCTGCATCCGGTCGACATGCACACGATCATCACCCGGCTCGCCGCCAAGAAGGAGCGGCGCGGGCCACGCTCGCTGCGCTTCCTGCTGGAGCCCGACAAGCCGGTGAGCGTGCTGATCGAGCCCTGGGGCGAGCGGCTGACCTTCCGGCGCTCGATCTATCGCGGCAACACAGGCGCCGAGATCCGGCTCTGGGGCCGCCGGCGCCTCGCCATCCTGGCGCGGGCGCTACCGCTGGCGAAATCCGTGCGGCTGCATCTGCTGGGCACCGGCCTGCCATCCTTCGCCGTGGTGGATTTCGGCGGCCTGCGCTTCACCCTCGGCCTGTCGGGCTGGACCGCGAACGACTGGTCGCGCGCCGGACAATTCGATCTCCTGGCGCCGCGCACGAAGGTCGATCAGTCCTCGGCCGAGCGGGTCTTCGGCGCACTGCGAAAACATCACTTCGCGACGGTCGAAACACTGAGCGCCGAGACTGGCCTCGACCGCACGCTCGTCGCCGGCGGGCTCGGCCTCTACGTCCAGAACGGGCGGGCCATGTACGACCTCGACAAGGGCGTCTATCGCCTGCGCGAGCTGACCCGCGACCCGCTCGCCATGGGCGCCCTGCGCTTCGCCTCCGAGCAGGAGGAGAAGGCCGATCGTTTTATAGAGGCCCGCCTCGTCACCATCGGCTCGACCGACCAGCGCGAGGGGCGTCGCATCGTCCACGGCGAGGTGCTCGACGACGGCAAGACCCGGCATCCGATGATCGCCATAGATGCCGACGACCGACTTGTGGAGGCGCGCTGCGACTGCGGCTTCTACGGCCACAACAAGCTGATGCGCGGACCCTGCGAGCACATGCTGGCGCTCCGCCGGATCTTCCACGCGCAGGTCGAGGGGAAGGCGGCGTGATGGTGTCGATCGCGCTAGCCGGCAGCCAAGCCTTGCCTTCGCTCACCGCCAACCGTAACCATCCCCTTACGAGGGACGCAGGCAGGACAGGACCTTGCAACCCGGGCGGCGCTTCGCCGTCCCTGCTTCTTGCCCTGCAATGCGCCACTGGCCCGGTCTTCACTGGGGGACCCCAGACCACCGGTGCGGATTTACAGTTTGGGTTCCTTGAACCCAAATCCGCACCGGTGGTCGGGGTCCCTTCGAGTGGACCGCGCCAGTCCTCAGATGAGACGAAGGCAACCCGGCCTGCGTCCCTCGTATTCCCATCTCCCTGCGATGCGGGAGCGCGGCCATGACCGTGCAGCCCGGCAGCCTGACGCGGCAGCAGCTCTACGACCGTATCCGCGAATCCTCGAAGGACGAGGTCATCCTCGAGGAGATGATCCGCCTCGGCTTCTGGCCGGGCGATGAGGCACAGCCGAACCTCCCCGCCGAGCTGATCAAGCGGCGTGGCGACATCCATCGCGAGATCTCCGAGCTCCACAAGAAGGAGCGGCTCTGGAGCGATCCCGAGACGGCGCTCAAGGAGATGCACAAGCGCCGCAAGAAGGAGGCGCTGGCCCGTCGCAAGGAGACCAAGCTCCGCAACGCGCGAGGCCGTCACGACCGGGCGCTCGCCTGGCACGAGCGGCGCAAGAGCGACGTGCTCTATCTCGGCGAGGGCGTCTCGGCCGGCCTCCATTCGGACGGCGTCGCCAAGCCACTCAAGCCGGGCCTTCCGGCCCTCGGGAGCCCCAAGGCGCTTGCCGAGGCCATGGGCATCCCGCTCGCAGAATTGCGCTTCCTCGCGTTTGACCGCGCGCTGTCGCGCATCAGCCACTACCAGCGCTTCACGATCCCGAAGAAGACCGGCGGCGAGCGCTTGATCTCAGCGCCGATGCCGCGGCTCAAGCGGGCGCAATACTGGGTGCTCGACGCGATCCTCGACAAGGTCGCGGTGCACGAGGCCGCGCATGGCTTCGTGCCAGGCCGCTCGATCCTCACCAACGCGGGGGCGCATGTCGGCCGCGAGGTCGTGGTCAATCTCGACCTCAAGGACTTCTTCCCCTCGCTGACGTTCAAGCGCGTCAAGGGCAAGTTCCGCGGCCTCGGCTATCCTGAGCCGGTCGCGACGGTGCTGGCGCTGCTTTGCACCGAGCCGGATGTCGACGAGCTTGAGCTCGACGGCGAGCGCCTGTTCGCCGCCAAGGGCCCGCGCCGCCTGCCGCAGGGCGCGCCGACCAGCCCGATGCTGACGAACCTCGTCTGCATCCGGCTCGACAAGCGCCTCGCCGCGCTCGCGGCGTCCCTCGGATTCACCTACACGCGCTACGCCGACGACATGACCTTCTCAGCCTCGGGGGAGGGTGCAGCCAAGGTTTCTGCGCTGCTGAAATACGTGGGCGAGATCGTCACCGCCGAGGGTTTCACCGTCCATCCCGACAAGACCCGCGTCATGCGCCGCGGCCGCCACCAGGAGGTGACCGGGCTGACCGTCAACGAGCGCGTGGCAGTGCCCCGCGAGACCCTGCGCCGCTTCCGCGCGTTGCTGCACCAGATCGGGAAGAACGGCCCCGAGGGCCGACACTGGGGCAAGGCGCGCGACGTGTTCGATGCGGCGCTCGGCTTCTCGTTCTTCGTGCGCATGGTGAGCCCGGCCATCGGCGACCCGCTGATCGCCGAGGTTCGCAGTCTGGCCGCCCGCCACGGCCATGCACCAAAGGCGGTGCCGGAGCCGACGGCGTTCCGTGCGAAATCCGCCCGCGGCGAAGCCCCGCTCGCGCGCTGGTGGATACCGGCCGAGCGACCGGCACCGGAACCGGAAGCGATTCTGATCGAGCCGCCGAAGCCTGCGCCCAGACCGGCTCAGGCGAATGCACCGCGCAGTGCCATCGGCGCCGCGGCCGGAATGCGCGCGCGGATGCAGCAGGAGGGGCCGAGCGGCGCCTGGAATCAGGGTTCGGGGCGGCAGACCGTGGAAGACGGGAGCATCGGCAGCGCCTTCCGCCGTCTCCCGCGGCGCACGTACAAGATCCTTGGGATCCTGATGCTGTTCGGTCTCGTCGCGAGCGTTTCCCCGCGCCTCGCCGCGCTCGGGCTGATCTTCCTGATCGGTTATGTCATCGCCGAGCGAAAGAAGCGTTGAACGGCCAGATCTCGTCGCGGGGACATCCGACTGCTTTTGCGCCTTCGTTGCAGGTGGCGATGCGTAGCGGCCCGCGCTAGATCATGCCGTGCTTCGACAAAATCCGTCAAAGCACGGAAAACATGATCGATTCAAAGAGTTAGAGCAGGTTCTCAGCGAAAAACCGTTGCCACTTTTTCGCAGCCCGCGCTAAAGCGGGCCGTCCAGATCATCAGGTTCCGATGCTCGCCGTCCGTTCGCTCGCCTTCAACACCGCGTTCTATGTCGTGACGGCCCTGTTCGCGATCGTCGGCCTGCCAGTCCTGGTCTCGCAGAAGGCGACGATCCGCTTCGCGAAGGCCTGGGGCCGCACCATCATCTGGCTGCTGCGGGTCATCGCCGGCACGCGGGTCGACTTCCGCGGCCTCGACACGATCCCTGCCGGGCCCTTGCTGATCGCCGCCAAGCATCAATCCACGCTCGAAACCCTGGCGCTGACGATCCCCTTCGACCGCTTCGCCTACGTGCTGAAGCGCGAGTTGATGTGGATCCCGCTGATCGGCTGGTATCTCGGCCGCTCCGGCATGGTGCCGATCGATCGCGCCAAGGGCGCGCGGACCATGGCCAAGCTCAACGAGGCCGCCGCCCAGGCGATCCGCGAGGGGCGTCAGCTCATCGTGTTTCCCGAGGGCACCCGCCGCGCCGCCGGCGCGCCGCCCGCCTACAAGCAGGGCCTGTCGCACCTCTACGTGGCGCTCGGCGTGCCCTGCGTGCCGGTGGCCCTGAATTCAGGCCTCTACTGGCGCCGCCACGGCTTTCGCAGGATGCCGGGCACTTGCCCGATTGAGTTCCTGCCGGCGATCCAGCCGGGCCTGGGCCGCACCGACTTCCTCGAACTGGTCCAGCAGCGGATCGAATCGGCCTCCGACGCTCTTCTGGCCGAGGGCCGCGCCGATCTCGCCAGCCAAGGGCTCCCAGTGCCGGTCACGGTCGCCTCGAGCGTCGCCAGCTCCTGAGCGGGTGAGTCAGGCCGGTTCGGAGACCCTGACAGCCCCTGCGCGGAAATCCTCGCGCAGCGCATCGCGAAACAGCGCGATCGGCCGGCGCAGGCGTCCCGTCACGGGCCGGTGCACCAGCCAGGACCGAATCGCCGGCTGGAAATCCTCGACCGAGATCCTCCGGATGCGATCGCGAAACGGAGAGCGGGCAAGCTTGCCCGGCGTGACGATGCCGAGGCCCATTCCGCGCGCCACCAGCGATAGCCTCAGATCGGAATAGGGTGCCTCCACCCCGACGGTGAGGCTCAGGCCCTGCGCCTCCATCCGGCGTCTCAGGGTCGTGCGGAATCCGCAGCCATCCTGGCTGGTGACCCAGGGATGGCGCGCGAGATCGGCCAGCGTGGCTTTGTCCGGCACGTCGAGATCCTGGCCGGCCACGACGACAACCGTCTGGGTCAGGAGATCGTCGGCGGCGAGGTCCTCCAGCGGACGCGCGGCGTCGGCTAGGGTGATCGCTGCGGCATCGATCTGGTTGCGCGCCACCTGCTCCATCAGCAGCGGCGACCAGCCGGAGGTCAGCCGGATCGTCAGGTCCGGGAACGCCTCGCGCAGCCGGTCGATCGGTGCGGCCAGAGCCGCATCCGCGAGGTCGATAGTCACGCCGATCCGCAGCTCTCCGCTGATCGTTCCGTTCGGCGACGCGCCACTGCGCAAGTCCTCGATCGATTGCAGGACCCGGCGCCCGTGCTCGTAGGCGTCGAGACCGGCCGCGGTCGGTCGGAGCGGCTTCGCCGGCCGCTCCAGGAGCTGGACGCCGAGTTGCTCCTCGAGATTCTGCACCCGTCGCGTCACGCCGGGCTGGGTCAGGTTCAGCCGTGCGGCCGCGCCCATCAGCGAGCCGGTCTCGACTACGGCGAGAAAGGCTTCAAGATCGTTCGTGTTCATGCGAAACTCGCATGTTCAATGATAAGATTATTGATTTGTATCATGGATCGACTCGTTGCACATCCCCGTCAGGATGTTCACCGAGAGGGTCTGATGACCGCGGGCACACACAATCCGACGGCAGCCGAGGCGGAAGCGATGAGTCCAGTCGCTCACGGGCAGGGGATCTCGCGCGCCACCGTCTGGTTTCTCGCGATCTCGGTTGGCGTGATCTTCGTCGATATCACCGCTCCGCAGACGCTGATCGGGGTGATCGCACCCGATCTCCGGATCGGCGAGGGCTGGGCCGGCCTTATCGGCACGGCGAGCCTGCTCGGCTACGCGGTCGGGCTGTTCTTCCTCGTGCCGCTCTCCGACCTGATCGAGAATCGCGGTCTCGTCATCGGCATGCTCTCGGTCGCCGTCATCTCCGCCATCGGAGCGGCGCTCGCGCCCGCGGCGCTCCCGTTCCTCCTGCTGCTCTTCACCCTCGGTGCGGCCTGCTCGGCGATCCAGGTTCTCGTGCCGATCGCTGCCGCGATGGCGCGGGAATTCGAGCGCGGCCAAGTCATCGGCGACGTCATGAGCGGGGTGATGGTCGGCGTACTGCTCTCCAGACCCATCGCGAGCTTCGTCGCCGACACTCTGGGCTGGCGCGCCTTCTACGTCCTCTCCGCGGGCAGCATGGCCGTGCTGATCCCCCTGATGCGCTCGCGCCTGCCCGTGCGCCGCCCCGAGGCGACGGGCAGCTATGCCGCCGTCATCGCCTCGCTCTCCATGCTGCTCGGGACGGAGCCGGTGCTTCGCCGCCGCTCCCTGACGGCAGCGCTCGGAATGGCCGCCTTCACCGTCTTCTGGACGGCGATCGCGCTGCGGCTCTCGCAGGCGCCGTTCAACCTGAACCAGTCGCACATCGCCCTTTTCGCCCTCGTCGGAGCCAGCGGAGCGATCGTGGCGCCCCTGGCCGGCCGGGCCGGAGATCACGGCTGGACCCGCCGGCTGACCGTCGCGGCCCATGTCGTGACGATCCTCGGTTTCGCCCTCGCGGCCTTCGCAGATCGCCTCGGCGGCCCCGTCTGGTGGCCCCTGGCGCTGCTCGGCCTCGCCGCGGTGATCCTCGATGTTGGCGTCATCACCGATCAGACGCTCGGGCGTAGGGCGGTGAACCTGCTCAAGCCCGAAGCGCGCGGACGGCTCAACGCGCTGTTCGTCGGCATCTTCTTCCTCGGCGGAGCTTTCGGCTCGGCCGCCGCGGGCTATGCCTGGGCGCAGGGCGGCTGGCCGCTGGTCTGCGCCGTCGGTGCCGGCTTCGGCGCCCTTTCGCTGATCTCGGATTTCGTAGGAGATCGCGCATCGCGAGGATGAGGCGGGGAGCGCTTGCGGGGACGAGGCCGGTCTCCGCATAAGCCCGGCATGCAGGCCGCGCTTCAGCCCCTCACGAACCGCCGGATGCTGGCCCTCGCCGTACCGGCGACGCTGGCGAGCATCACCACGCCGCTCATCGGCTTTGTCGGAGCGACCGTCATCGGCCGGCTCGGCGACGCCGCCCTGCTCGGCGCAGTCGCCCTCGGCGGGGTGGTGTTCGACGCGATCTTCTGGAGCTTCGGCTGCCTGCGCATGGCGACGGCCGGGCTCACTGCGCAAGCGGTCGGCGCCCGCGACGACGCCGAGATCGCCCGCACGCTGGCCCGCTCGCTCACGGCAGCAGCGCTCGTCGGGCTCACCCTCGTCCTGGCGCAAGTTCCGATCGCGAGATTGGTCGCGCTCGTCAGCGGCGCGAGCCCGGACGTGCTCGCCGGGCTGGCGATCTACTTCCACATCCGCATCTTCGCGGCGCCCTTCACATTGGCGAATTACGCGATTCTCGGCTCCGTGCTCGGGCGCGGCCGCACCGATCTCGGCCTGCTGATCCAGGTGGCGATCAACTTGACGAACATCGCGCTGACGCTGCTGCTGGTGATCGGCTTCGGGTTCGGAATCACCGGGGCGGCGGTCTCGGCCCTGGTCTCGGATGCGGCCGGGACGGGCCTCGGCCTCCTCATCGTCAATCGCCTCGGCACCCGGCCCTTCGCCGTCAGCCGGGCCGACGTGCTCGATGCGGCAGCCCTCGCGCGAACGCTGAAGATCAATGCCGATGTGCTGATTCGAACCCTCGCCCTCGTGGCGGCGATCGTCCTGTTCTCGGCCATCGGCGCCCGCTTCGGCGACGTGACGCTGGCCGCCAATGCTGTGCTCTGGAATCTGTTTCTGATCGGAGGCTTCTTCCTCGACGGCTTCACCGTCGCGTCGGAAGCCGCCTGCGGCCAGGCCGTTGGCGCGCGGGACCGGTACGCATTTACGGTCGCCGCGCGGCTTAGCCTGCTCTGGAGCCTCGGATTCGGGATCGGCGTCAGCTTGCTGTTTGCCGGCATCGGCCACGCCTTCATCGATACGGTGACGACGAATCCGGCGGTGCGCGAGACGGCCTACGCCTATCTGCCGCTCGCGGCGGCGGCCCCGTTCTTCGCGGCCTTGCCCTTCGCCATGGACGGCATCTTCGTCGGCGCGACCTGGACGCGGGCGATGCGCAATCTGATGCTGGCCGCCGTCACGGCCTATCTGCTGGCGCTGGTCGGCTTTCAGAGCCTCGGCTGGGGAAATACCGGGCTATGGGCAGCCTTCCTGCTGTTTCTCGCGGCGCGCGGGATCGGACAGGCGCTGCTCTATCCGAGACTCAGCCGACAGACGTTTCTGCATGGCGCATAAAAAAGCCGCCCGTCGGAAACGGGCGGCCTTTGGCAGACGATGGCAGTCGAGCCGGAAAGAAGATCAGTTCCGGGCGGACATCATGTCGTGGGAGAGCACGGCGAGCTTGCCGATGAGGCTGGCGACGTCGCCGTTGGTGCAGGACCACTGCGTGCCGATGGCGGCGCCGTCGTTGGAGACGGAGACCACGGCAACCGAGCGAAGCTTGCCTTCGCGGGCGAGCTGGAGCTGGTCCTGCAGGACCTGGATCACGGAAGCGACGTTCTCGTCGGCAACCGCCTCGGCGGCACTGAGCGGGAACTGCACGACGGTGGCGTCGGCGGAGAGCATGCGATCGGGCTTTGACATTTCAGGCGACTCGTCGGGGCTTGAGTTGCGTCTGACCGAGCGGACCTGCCTGCAGGCGCTCGACGAGGGAGGCGAGAGTTTCGGGAAGAGCGGCGTCGCGATCGACGGAGAGGGACTTTCCGATGGCGGTGGCGACCCCCTTGGTCACCCGTCCCACGGCGAGGCCCGTCTGGATCTCACTCGTCGGCTGCCCCATTCGGGAGGCACCGACATTCAAGAAACTGGCGGCGGGATCGATCATGGCATCCTTGCTCGCTGTCGCTTTCGTTCATCGATCCTGCGCCGGGCATCGCGTCATGAAAATGGCAGCGGGGTGATCATGGTTCGTCATTTCGCCGGGTGTGTTTTCTGAGAGACAGGTGGCTTTGGTGAGCTAGTTCGGATCCTGCCAGCCCTTCGATTCAGATCGAGGCTGCGCGCTGATCTCGGACGCCGCCGGCCTGACGCGGTCCTGGATCGGCGCCCGTTCGGCGACGCGGGCGGGCCGTATCTCGGGACGGGCGGCGCGGCGGCGATAGGCGTATCGGGAACGGCGAGCGTGGCGCGCGCGGGTGCTGCGGGTGTTGGAGCCGATGAAGCCACCCGCCACCGCACCCACGACGGCACCGACCGGGCCGCCGACGAGGGCACCCGCAACCGCTCCGGTTCCAACGCCGACGACCGTATTGTCGGCAGCCGAGGCCGCTACGGGACTAGACAAACCCGCAAGCAGCACCAGACCGAAGCAAGCTTTTCTCAAGGCGACTGCCCCCCGACCAAATCGATGTCGTCGTGTCGCGCGACATCTTGACGAAACATTGACCGGAAATGCTTGGCTGGACGAGAGAAAAGCTGTGCCGTTCAGAAAATTTCGGTCTGGCGCCGCGCGCAATGCTCAGGCTTGTTCGACAGCCGCGGCCGTCGCGAGGGCAGGCCGCAACCCGAGCACCAGCGGGACGATGGCGAGCGCCGTGAGCGCGGCAGCCAGTACGCCGAAGGTCTCGCCGGTATGGTCGGCGAGCGCGCCATAGGCGATCGGGGCGAGGCCGCCCGAGCCGATCACCGCCGTGTAGAACAGCGCGAAGGCCCGCCCGACGTCGCCGCGCGGCGCCAGCTCCGGCACGGTGCCGTACAGGACCGAGGAGGTGCCGTTCAGGAAGATCCCGATCACCGGCAGCACCACGAGCGCAGCGGTGAGGGGGAGGGGGATCGTCACGGCGATGAGCAGAGCGGTCGCCAGCTCCGTCGCGACGACGCTGCGCACGACGCCGAGATGCTCGCCGAGC
This sequence comes from Methylobacterium brachythecii, assembly GCF_014196345.1. Lineage (GTDB taxonomy): Bacteria > Pseudomonadota > Alphaproteobacteria > Rhizobiales > Beijerinckiaceae > Methylobacterium > Methylobacterium brachythecii. The sequence goes on from NZ_JACIDN010000003.1 coordinate 487,857, forward strand.
CAGCCGCAGGCCGCCTTGCCGAAAGCCCCGCCTGCGAAGACGAGGGCGAGGCTCAGCCCCACCGTGGTCTGGTCGCCACCCTTGGCGTGGAGCAGGAAGGGTAGGAAGAGCAGGTAGCCCATGCGGGTCGCCGTATCGAGGCCGCCGATCGCCAGCAGCAGGCGAAAGCCGCGGCGATCTCCTGCGCCGTCCTGCGAGGCCAACTCGTCATGGCGCACGGGATTCGCGCGCGGCAGGATCACCAGCAGGGCGATGGCGACGACGATGCCAGCCACCGCGATGAAGCCGGCCGCCATGCGCCAGGCGACGAATCCGAGTAGCAGCGCCACCACCACGGGAAACACCGCTTTGCCGAGGTCGCCCGAGAAATTGTAGATGCCGAGCGGTCCGCGCGCGCCGTTGCCGAACGCCTGCGTGACCAGCAGTGATCCGCGCGGATGCTGGATACTCGATCCGATCCCCGCCAGCAGCAGGCCGGCACAGAGCCCCCAGAAGCTCCCCGTCAGCGCCATCACGCAGAAGCCCGCCGCCGCCACCAGCGTCGACAGGACGAGCGCATTGCGGATCGGCCAACGGTCGACGAGCCGGTCGGCCGGCACCTGCAGGCCGCCCATTGTGCCGTAATAGAGGCTGCGCATCGCGGCGACGCCGGCATAGGACAGGCCGAACTCGGTCTGCCAGACCGGCAGCAGCACGTAGAGCAGGTCGGTGTAGCCGTCATGGAGCGCATGGGCGGTGCAGGCGCCGATCAGGCTGCGCCGCGGCTCTGTCGACCCGGTCTCCTCCTTGCGGAAAGCCGATTCCGACCGCGCGAGAGACGCCGACCCGTTCACACCGATTCCTTTCCCGGCAAAACATCGTGATCTAGCTCTACACCCGTGAGTTTTCCGGGATGAGAGGGTATCGTCTCACGACATTCGTGAGCTCAGCTCACGGAATATCCGCATCGACCCATCGTCATCCGATCGGAATCCAAGATGCGCCGCCTTCCTCCGCTCCACGCGCTCCGTGTGTTCGAAGTCGCCGCCCGAACCGGCAGCTACGCCGCGGCGGGGAGGGAGCTCGGGCTGACGCATGGGGCGGTCAGCCGACAGATCGCCGCGTTGGAATCCTGGCTCGGGCAGCGGCTGTTCGTGCGGGTCGGACGGCGCATGGCGGCGACGCCCGCCGCGCGCGCCTTCGCTGCCGAGATCAGCCTGACGTTCGACCGCCTCACGGCGGCGGCCGAGGCGTGCGGACGCCCCGAGACGACACGTGTCATCCGGGTCAACGCACCATCGACCTTCGCCATGCGCTGGCTGATCCCGCGCCTGGACCGGTTCCGCGCCGAGCGACCGGACACGGAGATCACGGTGGCCACGGTCACGACGCTGAACGACGAGTTGCGCGGGGGGTTCGATCTGGCCATTCGCAGGGGCCCCGAACCCTGGCCGCAGCATCGCGCGGTGCCGTTTCTGGAAGAGACCGATACCCTCGTCGCGAGCCAATCACTGCTGGCGCGCGCGCCGCTGGCCTCGCCCGAGGATCTGGCGGGGCGCGTCCTGCTCGCCACCGAGACGCGTCCGAACGACTGGACGGAGTGGATGCGAGCGGCCGGGCTGCCGCAGATTCGCGGCACCCGGCGACAGGTCTTCGACCACTTCTTCGTGACGCTGCAGGCGGTCGAGGATGGGCTGGGCTTCGGCATCGGGCCGTTTCCGGTCCTCGACATCGCGCTCACGGACGGACGGCTCGTCGCGCCGTTCCCGCAGATCGGCGTCGCGCGGCCGGGCTACTTCGCCCTGACACCTTACGACGCCGACAAGACACCCTCGCTCAAGGCGTTCGTCAATTGGCTGGTCGAGGAGGGGAAGAGCGCTACAGTTCGCCGGTGAGGAACTGCGCGCGGCCGTGGCCGAAGCTCCAATCCTCGTCGGTGTTCTCGATGGTCGAAACCATCACGTCGGCCGGGGAGATGCCGCAGGCGGCCTGCAGCTTCTCGGTGAGCAGGCGGTAGAACAGCTCCTTCTTCTCGCGGCCGCGCGGCCGGGTGATCATCTGCACGACGACCACGTCCTTGGTGCGAGGAATGCCGAGGCCCGTATCCTCGACGATCATCCGCGAGGGCTTGTGCTCGGTGACGATCTGGTAGCGGTCGCCTGGCGGCACCTGAAACGCCTCCAGCATCGCCTCGTGCGCCGCGTCGAGCAGCGTCTTGAGTTCGGTCTTGGAGCGGCCCTCGATCAGGTCGAAGCGAAGCAGAGGCATGGAATCCTATCCGATAGTGAGGACGACACGGTGAGGCCGACTTCCATCGGTGGTCGTGGCGGCCATGGGTAGACTTTGGTATCCGCGCCACCAACCGTTCTCAACGCAAGTCACGGCCGCAGCAGCGGAATTCTCCAAGCGTCGCCATTCGGGACGCTGCCGGCCGCCGTGGACAATCTTCGATCCACTGGCAGATACGGTCGCCAGCGACTTACAGTCTCCGTGCACTGTCGTCGATTCCTATGCATTTTGAATGCAAAGCGCTGGAATCGGTCTCAGGGCACGTTAAGGGTCTGCGCCATGCCAAAGGGAACCTCGATGTCGGACCTCCGCCTGCGCCGCAGCGTGCTCTACATGCCGGGTTCGAACCAGCGCGCCCTCGAAAAAGCAAAGACCCTTCCGGCCGACGCCCTGATCCTCGACCTCGAGGACGCCGTGGCGAACGAGGCGAAGGACCTGGCGCGCGAGCAGGTCTGCAACGCCGTGAAGGGCGGCGGCTACGGCCACCGGGAGCTCATCATCCGCGTCAACGCTCCGCAGACGCCCTGGGGCGAGGCCGATTTGCGCGCCGCGATTCAGGCCAAGCCCGACGCGATCCTGATGCCGAAGGTGTCCTCGCCCGCCGTGCTGGAGAGCATCGCGGACCACCTCGAGGCTCTGGACGCGCCGGAATCCATCGCGATCTGGGCGATGATCGAGACGCCGGCCGCCATCCTGAACATCGCCGAGATCGCCAAGGCACGCCGTGATCGACGCACCCGGTTGACCTGCTTCGTGCTCGGCACCAACGACCTCGCCAAGGACACATGGGCTCAGCTGGTGCGCGGGCGCGTGCCGATGCTGCCCTGGATGATGTTCGCTCTCGCGGCGGCCCGCGCAGAAGGCCTCACCATCCTCGACGGCGTCTGGAACGACATCGCAGATCCGGAGGGCTGCCGCGAGGAATGTCGGCAAGCACGCGACCTCGGCTTCGACGGCAAGACGCTGATCCACCCCAACCAGATCGAGCCGGCAAATACCTCGTTTGCGCCGACCGAAGAGGAGGTGCGCCGCGCCCGCCTCGTGATCGAGGCGTTTGACCTGCCGGAGAACGAAAAACGCGCCGCCATCAAGGTCGAGGGCCGCATGTACGAGCGCCAGCATATCGGCATGGCCGCCCGCGCTGTGATCTGGTCGGAGACCATCGCAGCCCGTGACGCGGCGTCGTTGGGCTGAGATCGGTACGCTGGCTGCGAGACACAAAAAAACGGCCGTGCCCGAAGGCACGGCCGCTTCGCATTTCGAGGTCTCAAACCTCAGTAGCCATAGCCGTAATAATCGTAGGCCGGACGACGATAGCGCGGGCCGTAATCGTAGGCGCCATAACCGGCGCCACGGTAGCCGCCACCGTAATAGCCGTCGTCGTAACCGTAGGCCGGACGACCATAGCCGTAGCCGTAACCTGAATTCGCCGCGGCTCCGGCGGCGAGGCCACCGAGCGCGAGACCACCGATAACGCCCGCTGCGACGGCACCGCCGCGTCCGCGTGCCTCTGCACCGGTCGATGCGAGGCTGCCGGCACCGATCAGCGCCGCGGCGGTCATGACTGCGATTCTCTTCAAAGTTCGCTCCATGTCTTCGACCCTCGGCGGGTCAACATGTGTAGCCAACGATGGTCGCCGGGATGGGTTCAACTTCGAGGGCTCGAATCCAGGCCAAGCGGGACAATGCGATCAAGATAAATTATTGATTCTGTTCGAATAATCTTGGCGATGAGGTGCGACGTTTCTACGCCCCGTTCGAGAAATCGAGGCCTCCGACCGCGATTCCGGCGCGTTCGCAGATCATGAGACAGGGGATAACGACGACGCGCTCCGTCCCCTGTGTCAGAGGTGGCACGCTGTTGCCTTGACCTGAGGCCGTGCGGAGGCTTGTCCTCGCGCATCCGGTCGAGACGATGCTGTTCACCCACCTCTCCGACGATCTGTTCAAGCCGCTGGCCTCGCCGAGCCGGGCCTTCAATGCGGCTCTGCTGCTGCACCTGCGCGCGCGGCTGTTCGGCGAGACCATGGAGCCGCTTCGCAAAAGCGAGTTGCTCGCGGCGATTGGTGATTTCTGCGCGGACTGGACCCAGGCCGAGATCGCCGACGACGAAACCACACCCGTCGATCCCATCGAGCGACGTTCCGCCGTCTACCGGCGCCTGCTCGATGCGGGTTGGCTGGTGGAGCGGCGCGAGCGCTACGTGCCCGTGGTCGACCTCGATCCAGAGGCGCGGCTGCTCCTCGACGATCTCGCCCGCCTCGATCGCGGCGAGACCCGCTCCTATGGCGGTGCGGTGCTCGACGTGCTCAGCGCGTTGGAGAGCGCGACGTCGAACCCGGGCGAGCGCTCAGAGGCCCTGAACAACGCCGCGAAATCCTCACGCGAGTTTCTGGGGCATCTGCGCGGGCTCGCCGGCTCGATGCGCAAGATCGAGGAGCGCATCCTCGCCGAGGACGACCTGCGCGCGGCCTTCCGGCTGTATTTCGAGGAATTCGTCGAGCGCTATCTCGTCAGCGACTACCGGACGCTGCACACCCGCTTCAACCCGTTCCGGTTCCGCTCCGGGATCGTCCGCGAGGCCGGCCGGGCTCTGCGCGATCCGCTGACCGTGCGGGCGCTGGCGGACGGCGCAGTGCGGGAGGGCAGGGCGGCCGGGATCGAGGCGGCCGAACGCGGCGTGCGCGCCGATCTCACCGAGATTCTCGCTATCTTCGAAGGCCTCGACCGCCATCTCGACGTGGTGGCCGAGATCGTGGCGCGGATGGAGCGGCGCATCGCTGCGGCGCTCCGCTACGAGGGCAATCGCGACAGCGCCCGGATCGAGCGCACGGCCGCCGCCTTGCGAGCTGTCGGCGCCGTGGCCGACCCCACAAAGGCACCCCAGCCGCCGATCCTATCGCTGCGGCCGCCCATCGGACCGCCGCATCTCTACTCGCCGCGCCTGAAGCGCCGCGCCATCGTCACGGAGCCGCTGCCGGACGTGGCGAGCGATGCTTCGATCGAGGCCTTTGCCATGGCCAAGGACGAATTTCGCCGCCGCACGACCGTCACGCCGCAAACCATCGCCGCCTTCCTGGAGTCGCGCTTCGCGATCGGAAAACCGATCCGCGCCTCGGAGATCGAAATCGACGACGTCGATTCCTTCGTGGTCTTCCAACGTCTTCGCGAACTCGACGTGCTGTTCGACGGCGCGCTCTCAGGCCGCTATCGGCTGACCCGCATCGAGGGCCGTATCGAGAACGGCTGGCTCGATTGCCCAGACTTTACCGTCGAGCGCGCTAAGCATGCTTGAGCCGTTCCGCGCCATCGTCGACGGAGACGAGCCGCCCCCTTCCGGATCGAGGGCGCCCGGGGAGGAGGATCTGATCCGCGCTCTCCAGGCGCTGCTGAAGATCCAGGTGATCTATGCCGACACGCCCGGCATCGGCCGCTCCTACGAACTCGCACGCCACTACGCGCCGTTCTTCCGCGATTACTTCGCCTGCCTCGGCTACGACTTCGAGATCTCGCACCGCGACCAGATGATTTTTCTACGCGTGCCGGCGGAGGGCGCCAGGCTCGATGCACCTGCCGAGCGGTTGCGGAAGGACGAGACGCTGGTGCTGCTGTCTCTGCGGCTCGTTTACGAAGAAGGCCTGCGCGATCACCGCGTCACCACCGACGGCATCGTCGAAAGCACCACCGACGACATCGCGGAAAAAATCCGAACTGCCGCGCGCAGCGACCCGCCCGAGGAGACTCGGCTGATCGACATTCTTCGGCTTTTCGCCCGGAAGGGCGCCGTGAAGCTCGGCGAGCGCGACCGCGCCGAGCGCGTGACGCCGCTCATGGTGCTGCCCGGCATCGCAGTGCTGTCGCCGGATGCCTGGATGGACCAGGTCCAGGCCTGGGCCGCTTCGGTTGGTGACGGAGAAACCTGAGTCGGCGCCTCTCTGTGCCTCCGGCACATCACGCGCGCTTCGGAAACCGGGTTATCATCCGGCAGCGATCCATCGAGCGGGTTCACACCATGCGATCCATCCTGGCCGGCCTCGCCCTGATCTTGCTGCCGAGCCTCGCATCGGCGGAGTGCCAATGCGTCTGCGTCCGCGGGAAGGCGATCCCGGTCTGCCAGCCGCAGGCGATGGTCGAGCCGATCTGCCAGCAGATCTGCACCGACAAGATCGAGCAATCGCTCGGCACCGCGGGCATTGGCGGGGGAGGTATCGATGGCCCCGCCAGCAGGGGTGCGGGGGCCGGCGGTATCGACCCATCGTCGCTGAACGCGATCATCGGTCGCTAAAGGGCATCTTAAGTAGCCGTCTTAAGTCTAGTTGCAGGGCTTGGGGCTCCTGTGACATTTGATGTGGCTGCCGCATTCAATCACGGGTAGTCGCCTCGACATGCGTCACGGCTCAGCCTAGCGTCCGGTGGCGTGGCGCTTTTCGGGAAGCCCTCCAAACTCTTATGGGTCTATGACGAAGATCGAGGCCGGGATCGGCATCAACCGGCGCTACCTGCACGACGAGGTGGCCGAGCGCATGCGCGAACTCATCCAGACGGGTGAGCTCGAGCCGAAGGCGCGCATCAACGAGGGCGAGCTGACCGAACGCTTCGGCATCTCCCGCACGCCCCTGCGCGAGGCCATCAAGATCCTCGCCACGGAAGGACTGCTGGAGCTGCTCCCGAACCGCGGCGCCCGAGTCGCCAGCATCTCCGAAGCCGAGATCGAAGAGATGATCGAGGTCATCGCCGGGCTCGAGGCGACGGCCTGCGACATCGCCTGCCGGACGATCGGTGAGGAGGAGGTCGCAGCGATCGAGGACAAGCACGCCTGCATGATCGGAGCCTGGAAGGCGCGCGAAGAGATCGAGTATTTCCGCCTGAACCGCGAGATCCACGAAGCGATCATGAGCGCGAGCCGCAACGCGACGCTGCAGTCGATCTACGGCAGCCTCTCGGGCCGCACGCAGCGCTCGCGCTACCGGGCGCACCAGACCGACGAGCAATGGGCGCAGGCCGTGGAGGAGCACGAGGGCCTGATGGATCGGCTACGTGCCCGCGACGGCGAGGGCCTGGCCAAACGGATGCGCGAGCATATCCGCGGCAAGAAACCGGTGATCGTCGCGAATTTCGGCGATCGCGACGCCGAGCCGGCCGAAGGCGTCTGACGCCTCCGACCCGGCTTTTTTCGAGAGGGTCTGGCCCTCGGCTCAGCGGCCTTCCCACTTCGGAGGGCGCTTGCCGAGGAAGGCTTCCATGCCCTCGCGGAAGTCGCGGCTCATGTAGGTCATCAGAATGAGGTCGTTGCCGGGCTGAGCTGCGTCGTCGGTGGATGGCTTCTCGGCAAGCCGGCGCAGGCCTTCCTTGGTCGCCTGGAGCGTCAGTGGAGCGTGGCTGGCCAGCAGCGTCGCCAACTCCGAAGCGCGCTGTCCGAGGGTGCCGGAGTCCTCGACCACTTCGTTGACGAGACCGATCGCCAACGCTTCCTCCGCTCCGACGAGCCGGGCCGTGAACAGGATGTCCTTCACGCGGGCCGGCCCGATCAGACCGGACAGCCGCTTCAGGTTGCCCAGCGAGAGGCAGTTGCCGAGCGTACGCGCGATCGGGAAGCCGAAGCGCGCGTCGCGCGTGGCGATGCGCATGTCGCAGGCCGCAGCGATGGCAGCACCGCCCCCGGTGCAGGCGCCCGCCACCGCCGCGATGGTCGGAACGCGCAGGCGTTCCAGCGCGCCGAGCACGCGGTCCATGAAGCGCTCGTAGCCGAGCGCGTCCTCGGCCTTCTCGAAGCTGCGGAACTGGGCGATGTCGGTGCCCGCGGCAAACGCCTTCTCGCCGGCACCGGTGATGATCACCGCCTTGATCGAGCGATCCTCCTCGATCTGCCGGCTCAGGGTGATCAGACCCTCGTACATCGCGAAGGTCAGCGCGTTGCGCGCCTGCGGCCGGTTGAGCGTGATACGAGCGATGCCGGACTGGTCGGTCTCGAACAGTAGCTCGTTCGTCGGAGTCGAATCGGGTGCGCTCATCGGCAGGGCATACCTCGGATGGTGATCGGGTCGCTGTGAGCCCTGTCGCGCGTTGCCCCCCGGCGATCAAGCCCGACGCACTACGGCGAAGAGCGTGGCCCAGCGATCCTTCCGGCACCCCGGCGTTCGTGCTACCGCCGTTCGAAGCGGAATTTCGGCACTTCCAGGGATGACGGACGTGAGAGCGACGACGATCGGGTTCATCGTAACCGGGCTGCTCGCGGGGCTGGCGGCCGCTCCGGCCGAAGCGGGCTGCACGCGCAAGATCGTCAACAAGTCGGCGTTGACGGCGCTGATCAGCCGTGACGGCGGCCCGTGGGTCACAGTGCCGCCGCATCATTCGCAATCGATCGTCTTCAGCCAGCCGGGCAAAGTGGATGTCGCCCTGGTCTGCGGACGCGGCGGCCCCGAGGGCGCGGTCTACCGGTCCTCGCTCAGCTACTCGGCGATCATCGACCGATGCTACTACGAGATCGGCAACGGCTTCTTCGAAGAGCAGCTCGGCCCCGGCTTCGCACTCGGCACCGAGGATACCGCACCGCTGACCGTCAATACCCCGCGCCAGGGCGACGTGGTGATCGGCCCGCGGGTCGAGGCACGCTGCCCGGCGGAGTTCCGGGCGGCGGTTCAGTCGCGTTACTGACCGGTTTCAGTCTCTCCGCCTTCATGCCGGCGTCGTCTTGGGCGGCTCACACCGGCCAGGCCGCCTCGCGATAGGCCGAGTCCCAGAACATCCATTCGAGCTGACATGCGCGGGTGAAGCCCGCATGCATCCCGGCGAGCTCCTTCGGACCGGCCTGCTCGGCGACTGCGTCCGTCACTGCGATCATCGCGTCGACGGCCTGCGAAAAGTCTTCGCCGGCGTAGGTATCGATCCAAGATCGGTATGGATTGTCTGCCGCCGCGCTCGCATGGATATCGTTGCCGATTTCCCGGTAGATCCAGAAGCAGGGCAGCATCGCTGCCAGATGCACGCCGAGCGGCTCGCGAAACCCGCTGGCGATGAGGAAGCTGAGGTAGTGGTGGGCCACCGGGGTCGGCGGGGTGGCCGCGACCTCGGCATCCGTGACCCCAAAGCGGCGGAAATAGTCAGTGTGCAGCGAGCGCTCGACTTCGATCGCCACTGACGCTGCGCCGGAGAACTGCACGATGTGGTCGGGATCGTCGGATTTCGCCGCGGCCACGGCGAGCGCCTGCGCGAAGGCGACGAGGTAATGCGCATCCTGGATCATGTAGTGGCGGAAGGCCGCCATCGGCAGCGTGCCGGCGGCGAGCTCCCGGTTGAACGGGTGCGTGCGAGTCGCCTCGTAGATCGCGGCGTTTCGTGTCCAGGCATCGGTCGAGAACACGGGCGGCTCCTCTAGGGATCGTCGGCGGCAAAGGTTGTGCGGCCCCGCAAGGGCCGACGCCAGCCATTAACCCCGATGTGCGCAGCGGCACAGCCCGAATGGCCGCGCTGATCCACACAGGAACCGCAAGTCCAGGCTGTCTGCGAAAGCAGTCACCGGGGGAGCCGAGACCATCGAGGAGTGTGCCGATGACGTCCAAGCTGTCTTTCCACTGGCTGCTGACACTCTTGGCCTTGGCGGTGCCCGCCGCCCTCGGACCCTGCCGTCCCACGAAAGACAGTGAGGCCCCAGCGACCACGCAGCAGGCCGCCTCGGACGTCGTGTTCCGGCACTATCTTTGACGAGTCGGACCGAACGATCGACAGGGCGGCGGTTGGGTCGCTGCGCGCGCCGTGCTAACTCGCGGCCCGTTCAGCAGCAGCCAGGACATCAACGATCCATGCGCTCGACCCTCTTTGCCGGAGCACTCGCCCTCGCCATGACAGCCGCCGCTTCCGCCGCCTCTCCCGTCACCACGGCCTCGGGCCTCACCTATACCGACGAGGTCGTCGGCACCGGTGCGGAGGCCAAGCCCGGCCAGCAGGTCAGCGTTCACTACACAGGCTGGCTCGATGAGAGCGGCAAGAAGGGCAAGAAGTTCGACAGCTCCCGCGACCGCAACCAGCCCTTCGCCTTCCCCCTGGGCGGCGGTCAGGTCATCCGCGGCTGGGACGAGGGCGTCGCCGGCATGAAGGTGGGCGGCAAGCGCACCCTTCTCATCCCGGCTGCCCTCGGCTACGGCGCCCGCGGCGCCGGCGGCGTCATCCCCCCGAACGCGACGCTGATCTTCGACGTAGAACTGCTCGGCGTGAAGTAAGCCTACCAGCCCATCATCCCCGGCCCACCCTTGAACGGGCCGGCGACGTCGGGCGTGATCCAGCCACCATAGAAGCCGCCGGGCTGGGGCTCGGCGCGCATCTCGCCGACCCAGCAAGCCTCCATTGGCCCGGCGTAAAATGCCACGGCGCCCGCTATGTCGCGGAAGCCCGTCGTCGGATCGGGATAGGCCCAGGCCGCTCCCGCCGCAGTCTGCCCACCTGCCGTGACATCGAACAGCACCGCGCGGCCCTTCCATTCGCAGATCCCAGCGCGCTGAGGCACGCCGAGTACGCCCGGCGCGACGGCATCCCGCGGGAAGTAGTAGGTCGGCGGATGGCTCGTCTCGAGCACGCGCCAGCCCGACGTCGAGTCGGCGATGACCTGGCAGCCGAAGATCACCTGCAGCCGCCGCTCCACGCGCTCGAGCCTGGGAGGGCGCGGGTAGTCCCTGACGCTTTCCTGTCCGGGAGCCGGCGGGATCGGATCGGGTCTGCGCATCCGCATATTGCCTTTCGAAGCCTCCGCCCAAGCTAGCGCTTTGACGACACTCCGAAAGGACACCGCGTGAGCGAGCCCGACGCCTTCGCCGTTTTCCTCGATTTCGACGGCACGCTCGCCGAGCTCGCGCCGACCCCCGACGCGGTACAGGTCGACCCGACGCTCGTCCCCAATCTCGAGAGCCTGAAGAGCCGCCTCGGCGGGGCTCTCGCGATCGTGACCGGGCGGCCGGTCAGCGTGATCGACCATTTCCTGGTACCCTCACGCTTCGACGTCGCCGGCCTTCACGGCGTCGAACGCCGAGTCGACGGCCAACTCAGCGGCGGCCGTCCGGAGGATCATCCCGCACTGCGCGCCGGCGTCGAGCGGCTGAAGCAGCAGGCCGCCTCCCTCGACAAGGTGCTGATCGAAGACAAGGGCGCCTCCGTCGCCGTGCACTGGCGCCTCGCCAACGAGGCCGACACCGAGGCCGCGCAAGGCATCGTCAAGGCGCTCGCGGCCGAACTCGGCTCCGCCTACCGGCTGCAACTCGGCAAGGCGGTGGGCGAGGTCGTTCCGGCCGATGCCACCAAGGGCCACGCCATCCGCGCCTTTCTGGAGCGGCCGCCCTATGCCGGGCGACGCGCAATCTTCTTCGGTGACGACAAGACGGACGAGCTCGCCTTCGAGAGCGTGAACGCCGATGGCGGCGTCAGCGTGCGCATCGGCGACGAGGAGACCATCGCGCGCCGACGCCTAGCTGCCCCCGCCGATGTCCGCGCGCTCATCGCCGGCTGGGCCAACGGAGCGCCGATCAACCCCGACGCCTTGCCGCCGGCCTGAAGCGACCGAAATTCCATTCGATAGCCTGCCCCACAGAACCGGTCCGACCGGCGGGGCGAAGCGAGACGGCGACGCCATGTTCGAATTTCCGGTCCTCCTCGGCGACATCGGCGGCACGAATGCCCGCTTCGGCTTGATCGAGCAGGCTGGCAGCACGCCGCGGATGCTGTCCCACGAGCCCACCAAGGGTCATCCCGACATCAGCGCCGCGATCCGCGCCTCCCTCGGCAAGGGCGGCGACGCCAAGCCGCGCTCGGCCGTTCTCGCCATCGCGGGCCGGGTAGACGCGCCGTCCGTGCGCTTGACCAATGCCGATTGGGTGATCGAGGCCGAGCGCATCGGCAAGGATTTCGGGCTGACCCGCGTCGTTGTCGTCAACGACTACGTGCCCGTGGCGGCCGGCGCTGCGCACATCACCGAGAGCGATCTCTCGATGATCGGCGAGGTCAAGCATTCCGGCCAGGGCGCGCGGCTCGTCCTCGGCCCTGGAACCGGCTTCGGCGCCGCCGCGCTCGTGCCCTACGAGGAGCGCCTCGCCATCGTCTCAACCGAGGCCGGCCACACCGATTTTGGCCCGACCGACGACGAAGACTTCGAGATCTGGCCCGGCCTCGAACGGCTGGAAGGCCGTATCACCGTCGAAGCGCTGCTCTCCGGCCCCGGCCTCGCCCGGCTCCATGCGGCCGTGACGCGGGTGCGCGGCGGAGGGGGCGGCTCGGCCATCGACCCGTCGAAGGTCACCGAGACCGGCCTGTCGGGCGAAGACCCCCATGCGGCGGAGGCGATCCGGCTCTTCTCGAAGTATCTCGGCCGGGTCTGCGGCGACCTCGCCCTGACCTTCCTCGCCACCGGCGGCGTCTATATCGGCGGCGGTATCGCGCCGCGCATCCTGCCGGTGCTGAACCAGGGCGGCTTCCGAAAGAGCTTCGAGCACAAGCCGCCCTTCGCCAAGATGATGCACGGCATCCCGACCAGCGTCATCACGGTGAACGACCCGGCCCTCAATGGGCTCGCGGCCCTGGCGAGCGAGGGCGACCGGTTCATCTATCACGGCCAGAATTGGCACGGGTGAGCGGGGCTGCCGTCATTCCGAGCACAGCGAAGCAATGACGGCATCGGGTCAGAGCGCCCCGTCTCCGATCGCCCCCGGATCGGCCAGCGCATGGAGCAGCCCCGCCGCCGCGTGGGCGAAGCGCAGCGTCACGGCCTTGCGCCGGGCTCCGCTGAGGGCGTGCTCCTCCGGCTCCCGCAGGATCGCCGCGCCGAAGGCATCGGCGACGATGAGGCCGCATTCCTCGGGGATCAGACTTTCCGGCACGCTCTCGGGGATCGCAAACAGGAAGCGGTCACAGAAATCACGATAGTCCGGCCATTTTCGGTCGGCGCGGAAATCCGCGACGCTCGACTTGATCTCGACGATGGTCAGTCGCCCAGCCGGGCAGAGCGCGATCACGTCGGCTCGGCGGCCGTTCGCCAGCGAGAATTCCGGCAACGAGACGCAGCCCATTCCGGCGAAGAGCCGGCGCACGCCGCGCTGGACATGGAGCGCCCTCGCCGATTGGCGGCGGTCCGGCGGCAAGACGATATGAGCGAGGGCAGCTGACATGGACGGCGACGCGTGATGGTGGCGCTCGACTGAATCATCTGCGGCCCGGCTTGTCATCCCCGGTTTCACGCGACGTTTCACGTAAAACATTTATTCCTATTATCAGCTATAAGGCCTGTCGCCCGAGTGGGCAGCCGCGACACGATTGGATTGAGCAAGGACGCCGCCGGTTCGTGCCGCAGCGGCCGATGGCTCCCGCTTCGGCCGCTTGTCGGGCTAGAAGCTTGCCCGCGGGTCGTACCGCTGACGACCGCGCAGCCGAGGGAGGAGCCTTCCATGGACGAGCCTGATGCGTCGGAAGTTCGCTCTCCGTCGGAATTGATCGATACGCGCATTGCCGAACTCGGTGACTGGCGTGGCCGGATGCTCGCGCATGTCCGCACGCTGATCCACCAGGCTCATCCCGATATCGTCGAGGAATGGAAATGGCGCGGCGTTCCCGTCTGGGAGCATGCCGGCCAGATCTGCACCGGCGAGACCTACAAGGCCGTCGTGAAGCTCACCTTCGCCAAGGGCGCCGCGCTCGACGATCCCAAGGGGCTTTTCAATTCCAGTCTCGACGGGAATGTCCGGAGGGCCATCGACATCCGCGAGGGAGACGAGATCGACTCGACAGCCTTCCAGTCCCTCGTGCGTGCGGCGATCGCTCTCAACGTGGCGTCGCGAAAGTCCAAGGCGAAGCCTGCGGCGACCTAGACCTTCGACCAGCCGGCAAGAGCCGCCCGGATCGCCGCGAACCCATCGGTCAGCGCTGCCGGCCCCGGCTGTAGGATCAGAGGCGATTTGATCTCGTGGATGCGTCCCGCCACGATCGCCGGGATCGCCGCCCAGCCCGGCCGCATGCGGATGCGCTCCACGTTGACCTTCTTCCCGCACCAGGAGGCGAGGATGATGTCCGGCGCGGCAGCGATGACCTGCTCCGAGGTGACGATCCGGCCCTTCGCCCCTTGCGCCCGGGACAGCTCCGAAAAGACGTCGTCGCCACCGGCCGCTCGGATCAGGTCGCTGACCCAGCCGATGCCGGAGATCATCGGCTCGTCCCACTCTTCGAAGTAGACGCGCGGCCGCGGCCGTCCCCGGATGGTCTCGGCAGCGGCGGCGAGATCTCGCTCGTAAACCTGCGCCAGGGTCTCGGCCTTTTCGGAGGCGCCGACGAGCGCGCCCAGCGTCCGGATCATGGCGAGACAGCCGGCAAGGTCGCGCTGATTGAACAGGTGCACAGCGATGCCGGCGCGAGCGAGATCGGCGACGATGTCGGCCTGGAGGTCCGAGAACGCCAGGACGAGGTCCGGCTCCAGCGCCAGGATTTTCGGCAGATCCGCGCTCGTGAAGGCCGAGACCCGCGGCTTCTCCCGGCGCACCTGAGGCGGGCGCACCGCATAGCCGGAGACGCCAACGATGCGATCGTGTTCGCCGAGCAGATACAGTGTCTCGACGGTCTCCTCCGTGAGGCAGACGATGCGCTCGGGCGGAAAGCGCCGCATGCCGCTAGCCTTGGAACCAGGAGAGCAGCCCGGCTCCCGGCGCGAGCAGCACGAAGGCCCAGAGAGCCGCCGACAGCACGTTCGCCACCTGGAAGGGCAGGCGGTTCACGCCGAAGGCGCCGGCGATGAGCGGGATCACTGCGCGCACCGGACCGAAGAAGCGCCCGATCGCCACCGCCCCCGCACCCCAGCGGCGCAGGAAATCCTCGGCGCGGCGGGTCGGCTCCGGGTAGCGGCTCATCGGCCAGAAGGTCTTGGCGCCCTCCTTGAAGTATCGGCCGAACTCGTAGGAGACCCAGTCGCCGAGCGCCGCGCCGATGGCGGCGGCCGTCACCACCGGCCAGAACGGGATGTCGCTCGCCCCGATCAGCGCGCCGATCGCGATCAGGATCACGGTCGCCGGCACCAGCAGCGACAGGAAGGCCAGGGATTCGCAGAAGGCCAGCACGCCCGCTACCAGCGGCGTCCAGGCTTTGTGCAGCTCGACGAAGCCGAGGACGGATTGGCGGATGGCGTCGAAATCCATGCTCGGCGGATTCTCCTGAGGGAGCGCAGCATGTGGCCGGAGCGGGCGTGGCCCGCAAGCGCCGGCGATCAGGCGATGCGGGGCTCGGCAGCCGGCGCTAGCGCGGGGAGGCGGCCGCTCGTTTCCATCGCGCGATAGCGAGCGAGCAGCGCCCTCGTCATCGGCCGCTCGACATAGCGATAGATCAGCAGGCTCGCGAGCACCGCCGCGAGGCTCGACGCCAGCATGAAGAACGGGACGGTGGCGGCGCTCAGCCAGAGCCGCTTCCAGACCAGGAAGACGCCGCGCAGCACGAAGGTATGGGTCAGGTAGAGGCTGTAGGAGGCATCTCCGACCGCCGCGAACCAGCGGCCCGCAACGGTTTCGCGTGGCGGCGGCCGCAGCGTAACGCCCGCGACGACGAGGAGTGCCGGCACGCCCGCGACCCAGGGCGCGGAACCCTGAAGATTGGCGAGCAGCCAGGCGATGCCGGCGACGATCGTGGCGAGCGCGATCGGCCAGGACAGCCGCAGCCCCTTCTCGTGGGCGAGGCCGAGCCCGCAGCCGAACAGGAACACCACGAGCAGCCCGTCGGTGACGCTGTAGAAGATCGGCGTCGCCACCGTGGCGTCCCGACCGATCCAGGCGAGCGCCAGGAACGCGGCGGTTAGCGCGGGCAGCCCGAGGCGGCGCGGCAGCAGCATCGCCAGGGCGAAGCAGAGGTAGAAGAACATCTCGTAGTTCAGGGTCCAGCCCTGGCCGAGGATCGGCCGCACGTCGCCGGCCGCGCGCAGCGTGGGGATGAACAGGTAGGATTTGACGACGTAGGCGAGCGTACCCGTCTCGATGACCTCACTCGATGGGATCAGAATCACGGCGATCACCGAGAGCGTGGTGAGCAGCCAATAGAGCGGCACGATGCGGATCATGCGGCGCGCGAGGAAGCGCCGTGGCGCGCCCGGCACGCCGAAATCCGGGCTCGCGCGCACCATCAGGAAGCCGGAGATCACGAAGAAGATGTAGATGCCGAACCACCAGCAATGGAGGCCGAGAAAATCGGCCGACGGCAGATCGAGGGCCTCACGCAGCCCGTTCCAGTGGAAGTTCGCATGGTGGAACACCACCGTGATGGCCGCGACGGCGCGCAGCCACTGGATCTGAACCAGGACCTTGGCGTCCGAGCCTGCGGGCGGCGCAACCACGGATGTCGACACGGGCCAGATCCTCTCGCGATCCATGGAGAGGCTCGCTCAGGCTCACGATCCGTACGCGGATTTCATCCGGCGCCTATCACTTCGTTGTTTTAGGATTAACGGCGTCGTTCGCCTTTGTCCGAAATCGGGGCATCCCGTCGATCGCGGTGCGCGCCACCGTCCAGGCCGGGTGTGCCGCTCGCCGAACTCGGCTATCAGGCGTCGGCTCGGCTCATCGGCGGGAGCGCCATGAAGGTTCTCTCCATCCAGTCCCACGTCGCCTACGGCCATGTCGGCAACGCCTCGGCGGTGTTCCCGATGCAGCGCATGGGCGTGGACGTCATGCCCATCCACACGGTCCAGTTCTCGAACCACACCGGCTACGGCGCCTGGCGCGGCCGCGTCTTCGACGGGCCGGCGATCGAGGAGGTGGTGCAGGGCGTCGAGGAGCGCGGCGCGCTGGGCGACTGCGACGCCGTGCTCTCGGGCTATATGGGCTCGCCCGATATCGGCACGGCCATTCTCGACGCGGTCGCCAAGGTCCGCGCGGCGAACCCGGGGGCGCTGTATTGCTGCGATCCCGTGATCGGCGACACCGATTCCGGGGTCTATGTCCGCCCCGGCATCGCCGAGCTGATGCGAGAGCGCGCGCTGCCGGCCGCCGACATCGTCACGCCGAACCAGTTCGAGCTGAACCTGCTCTCCGGCCTGCCCACGCGGACCCTCGCCGAGGCCAAGGCGGCCGCCTCCGCCATCCAGGCTTTTGGTCCGCGCGTCGTGCTCGTCACCTCCCTCACCACCGACGCCACCCCGGGCGATGCCATCGACATGATGGCGGCCGAGGGCGGCCACTTCTGGCGCGTGCGCACGCCGCGGCTCGACCTGAAGGCAGTGAGCGGCGCCGGCGATGCGGTCGCCGCGCTGTTCCTGGTCCACTACCTGCGCAGCGGCTCGGCCGCGACGGCGCTCGGCATGGGCGCCGCCTCGATCCACGGCCTGCTGAAGGCGACGGCCGAGGCCGGCTCGATGGAGCTTCTCACGGTCGAGGCGCAGGACGAGTTCGTGAACCCGACCAAGACCTTCCCGATCGAGGCCGTGTGACAGGCCGCCCGCCGTCACGGGTCGAGCGTCGTCAAGGCGTCGTCTTGCCCGATGATCTTGCCGGATGACCGCCGCCACGCTGAGGTCGGACATGCTTCGCCGCCCGCTTCTCGCCATCGCGCTCACCGCCGCTCCCCTCGGCGCAATGGCGCAGCCCGTCTACGAGACGAGCCAGCGCGGCGGCGTGATCAACGTGGCGAAGAGCGATCCCGAGATGGGCGCCGCGATCGAGAAGGGGCGCGCGACCTTGCCCGAGTTTCTCGCGCTCGCCGCCGCTCCGCACCAGGGCCAGACCGGCTTCGCAGTGAAGGTCGGTTTCACGGGGCCGCAGGGGCGCAACGAGTTCTTTTGGGTCATGCCCTTCACGGCGACGGGCGACCGGGTCAGCGGCACCCTCGACAACAACCCGGTCTACGCGACGCAGTTGCACAAGGGGCAGACGGTCAGCTTCGGCCGCGACGAGGTGATCGACTGGAGCTACCTCGACTCTGCCGGGCTGCACGGCCACTACACGACCTGCGTGATTCTGCGCCGCGCCTCCGAGGCCGACCGCGTACAGTTCCGCAAGCGGATGGCACTGAACTGCGAGCGGTGACCGCCTGCGCGACGCGGCCTTGACGCGGCCCTCCGATCTCTGTCGCTTGGCGGCCCGCAGACCGGGATGAACCGTATGACCCAGCGCCGCTTCGTGACCCTCGACGTCTTCACGGAGGAGCCCTTCACGGGCAATCCGCTCGCCGTGGTGCTGGACGCCGAAGGCCTCGACGACGCGGCGATGCAGACCATCGCGCGGGAGTTCAACCTGTCGGAGACGGTGTTCGTGCTGCCGCCCGAGCAGCCTCGGCACCGGGCGCGGCTGCGCATCTTCACGCCGCTGAGCGAACTGCCCTTCGCCGGCCATCCGACGGTCGGCACGGCCGTGCTCCTCGCCCTGCGCGACCGGGCCACGCATCGGGGCGAACATCACGCCGACGCCACCGCCTTCGGGCTCGAGGAGACAATCGGCGTCGTGCCCTGCGTGGTCGAGACCGGTACGGGAAGGGGCCGCGCCCGCTTCAAGGTACCGAGCCTGCCGGTCTTCGCCGGGGAGGGGCTGGAGGCTAGCACGCTGGCCGACATGCTCGGGCTGAAATCCGAAGACATCGGCTATTTCCGGCACAAGGCGAGCCGACACGGCACCGGTGAGCCCTTCACCTTCGTCCCGATCGCGAGCCGCGCGGCCCTGGACAAGGCGAGGCTCGACACGGCCGCCTTCGATCGTGCCCACGCAGCGCGCAAGACCGGCGCCCTCTATCTCTACACGCCGGAGCCGGCTCCGACCGGGCGGCGCTACCAGGCCAGGATGTTCGCACCGCATCGCGGCATTCCCGAAGACCCGGCGACGGGCTCGGCGGCGGCCGCTTTCGCCGGTGTTTTGATGCAGTTCGAGCAGCTCGGCGATGGCACGCATGACGTGGTCATCCGACAAGGCTACGCCATGGGCCGCCCGAGCGAGATCGGCCTGCAGGTCATGGTCGAGGGAGGCGCGCTGCGCTCCGCTGAGATCGGCGGCACCGCCGTCGTGGTGAGCGAGGGCAAGCTGCTTGTCTGAGACCGCTCCGCTCGGCTTCGCCCTCACGCGCCTCACGCAGATTTCCGCCCGCCTTGCCGAACACGATTGGGCCTGGGCGCGCGAGAACGCCGAGGCGATCGAGCGCAACTGGCAGCGGCGTATCGCCGAGCGACCGAGCATGTTCGACGGCCCCGTGCTGATGAGCCAGGGCTGCGCCATCGCGGACGGGACCTGCGAGATCGCGTTCTTCGAGACCCGCTACTCGCGCTTCATCGCCTCTCGGGACTGGAGCACTGTGCGGACCGGGGTGCTGAATGCTTTCGCGGCGATCGTGCCGCATACCAGCGACGGCGCGGTGCTGCTCGGGCGAATGGGTGCTCACACGGCGAATGCCGGGCAGATCTACTTTCCCTGCGGCACCCCCGATCGCGAGGATATCCGCGAGGGCGGCATCGTCGATTTAGCCGGCAGTGCCGCGAGGGAATTCGAGGAAGAAACCGGCCTGGTGCTGCCCGCAGCCGGCCATACCGCACCCTGGATGCTGCTGCGCCGAGACGAGCTGCTCGCCTTCCTTCGCCCCGTGCGGTTCGACGGCCGCGCCGAGGATCTCGTCGACCGCATCGCTGCGTATCACGCAAACGATGCGGAGCCGGAACTCGCGGGGATGGTGGTCGTGCGTGGACTCTCGGACATCGATCCCGACAGAATGCAGCCTTACGTCCGCGCCTATCTCGAATCCGTCTTCGAACCGGCGCCGATCTCCTTGAGGTAAGCGACCGTCGCCGGATGCAGCCACTCCACCTTGGTCGCGCCCGGCAGGTTGCGCGGATCGCTCTCGCCGCCCTGAGCATAGAGCTGCGCCAGCCGCGCCTTGCTGTGGTCGATCGCCCGCACGAGCCGTGAGACGACAGCCGGGTCGAGGCCCGGCTTACCCATCGTGAAGCTCCAGGAGCCGACGGTCTCGATCGCCGCATCCTGCCCCTTGAAGGAGTTTGCCGGAATCGTGAGTCGCCTGAGCGAGGGCCGAAGGGCGAGAATGGCCTCGACCGCTTCCGGCGCCGGTCCGAAGAAGCGCGCACCGCCGGGCGCAGCGGCCATCGTCTTGAACCCAGGCCAACCGACGCTGCCACCCCAGAGCGCGGCCGCCTTGCCTTCCAGGACCATCGTCGGCCCGTCGCCGGCGCGGTCGAGCAGGATCGGCGTGATGTCGTGCTCGGGATCGATGCCGGAGCCCTTCAGCACGGTCCGGCCCATCACCGTCAGGCCGGAGCTGTGCGTGCCGAGCGCGATGGCCTTGCCGCGCAAGTCGTAGACGGCGTGAATCGAGCTCGCCGCCGGCACGACGAACATGCCGGGCGTGGTATCCACGGGTGCGACCACGGTCAGGCCCGGCGTGTCGCCCTGGGCGGCAAGTACATCGAAGGCGTACTCGCCCTGGACGAGGGCGAGATCGAGTTTGCTCTCTTTCAGGAGAACGAGGTTTTCGGTCGAGCCCTTTGTGGTGCGCAGCTCGATGGTGAGAGCCGGATCGACCTCGTGCACGGCCTTGGCCAGCGCCTCGCCATAAGCTGGGAAGCCCCCGCCCGGCGTCGCCGTGCCGAGGACGACGTGGAGCGCGGGCGCCTGTTGCGCCTGGGCGGACGAGAACAGCGCCATCACCGAGAGGACCGCGAGCGTGAGCCGTTTCGCCATCGATGAACCAGCCTCCATTGGGCGACGTCGCGTCGTCCGGCGGGCGTTGATGTAGCGCTTGCTGACGGGAAGAGGATGACGGCCCGGCTCAAGAGAGCGTGTGCGTGCGACGGTCTCCAGCCGTCATTCCGGGGCTCGCTGGAAGCGAGAGCCCGGAATCCACGACTGGCCGCTACGGTCGCAGCCGCCTCGCATCACGGGTAGATTCCGGGTTCGCCTCGGGCGCCCCGGAATGACGGATGCCTATCGATACCCGTACCGCGACTTGGCCGCTGCGAGCAGATGCATGCCCTCGGCGCTGCGCCCGGCCGCGCAGGCGGAGGCCGCAGCATCGAGATCCGCCGTGAAGCGCTTGCCGACCGAGGCGTTCAGGTTCTCGGTGGCGATGTCGCTGCTCACGATGGCCTGGGTATGGGCGATAGTCGGGCCGCAACCGCTGCCCGAGGGCAGGGCAGCGACTGCAGCAGCCTCCGCAGGGAGTGCCGCCGCAGCCGTTGGGCCGGGAACGCTGGAATCGCTGTTGCAGGCACCGAGCGAGCCGGCGGCGATGAGGGCGGCGAGGACGAGACCCGAATGGCGGATCGACATGGCAGACGTCTCCGGAACTGCGAGGACGTGGAGGTTCACTTCGTCCGCGGAAGCTGAGCCGCTGCCCTGGGCCGGTCAATCGCGCGACCTGCGGAGCAATGTCGCAAACGACCCGAATTCCGGCTGCTGCGGCCGGCGCGCATCACTTGTCGGAAACCGCACGCTTGTCAGGCTTTCGCGCCAAAGTTAGATACGGCGTTCAGGGATCGGCGATATGCCGGGTTGCCCACACCGAGGAGAGACGAGCCGTGGCTTTCGCCGGCTCAGCGCTGACGATCTCGACCACCGCTTCCGCAGCGGCGAGCGCGCGCGCCAAGCTCCTTATCGCAGGCCTTCTCCTTACCCGCCCCTGAGGGCCGTCCGGGCGTGGCCGCCTGGGCCTTCAGGGGACGCGCTTCGGACAACCGATCCAGGGTTTCGGTGCCTCTCCCGCTGATGGAGAACAGCACCGCGAGAAGGTAGCAACGACCATGACCAGCACCACCGACAAAGACCGCGTCGTCATCTTCGACACGACGCTGCGCGACGGCGAGCAATGCCCCGGCGCCACCATGAACCTCGACGAGAAGCTGGCCGTCGCCGAGTTGCTCGACACGATGGGCGTCGACATCATCGAGGCCGGCTTCCCGATCGCTTCCAACGGCGACTTCGAGGCCGTCAGCGAGATCGCTAAGCGCACCAAGCGCGCCACCATCGCCGGCCTCGCCCGCGCCATTCCCGCCGATATCGCCCGGGCCGGCGAAGCGGTGAAGCACGCTCGGCGCGGACGCATCCATACCTTCGTCTCGACCTCGCCGATCCACCTCGCGCACCAGATGCGCAAGAGCGAGGACGAGGTCGTCGAGATCATCCTGAAGACCGTCGCCCAGGCCCGCGACCTCGTCGAGGATGTCGAGTGGTCGGCGATGGACGCCACTCGCACCGGCATCGACTACCTGTGCCGCTGCGTCGAGGCGGCGATCCGCATGGGCGCGACCACGATCAACCTGCCCGACACCGTCGGCTACGCAACGCCGGAAGAGTACCGGAGCATGTTCCGGCAAGTCCGCGAGCGTGTGCCGAACGCCGATAAGGCGATCTTCTCGACCCACTGCCACAACGACATCGGCCTGGCCGTGGCGAACTCGCTCGCCGGCGTCGAGGGCGGCGCACGGCAGATCGAATGCACCGTCAACGGCATCGGCGAGCGCGCGGGCAACGCGGCGCTCGAAGAGGTGGTGATGGCGCTCCGCACCCGCGGCGACGTGATGCCCTACGACACCGGCATCGATTCCACGATGCTGACCCGCGCCTCGAAGCTCGTCAGCCATGCGACGAACTTCCCCGTGCAGTACAACAAGGCGATCGTCGGCCGGAACGCCTTCGCGCATGAGAGCGGCATCCACCAGGATGGCATGCTCAAGAATGCCAACACCTACGAGATCATGACCCCAGCCTCCGTCGGGCTGACCAAGACCTCGCTGGTGATGGGCAAGCATTCGGGCCGCGCCGCCTTCCGCTCCAAGCTGACCGAGCTCGGCTTGTCGTTGTCTGACAACCAGTTGCAGGACGTGTTTGAGCGCTTCAAGGATCTCGCCGACCGCAAGAAGCACGTCTACGACGAGGATATCGAGGCCCTGGTCGACGAGAATCTCGCCACGGCGCATGACCGCATCAAGCTGGTCTCGCTCTCGGTGATCGCCGGCACGCGCGGCCCGCAGCGCGCCACTATGAAGATCGACATGGACAGCCGCACCTTCACCGAGGAGGCCGACGGCAACGGCCCGGTCGACGCGGTCTTCAACTGCATCAAGGCGATGGTGCCGCATGATGCCGTGCTGGAGCTCTATCAGGTCCACGCCGTCACAGAGGGCACCGACGCTCAGGCCGAGGTCTCCGTGCGCCTCAAGGCCGGCGAGCGCTCGATGACCGCGCGCGGCGCCGATCCGGACACGCTGGTGGCGTCTGCGAAAGCCTATCTCTCTGCGCTGAACAAGCTCTCGGCCACCTCCGTGAGGCTGCATGCGCAGCACGCGGCGACCGTCTGACGAAAACTGAGCCGTCGGGGGTAGACAGCCCCCGGCGCCGTTGCTATCAGCCCCCCACTCGCGGGGGACTGGTGGCCCCCGCGTCGTCGTTTCGGCGACGGGCGCATAGCTCAGTTGGTAGAGCAGCTGACTCTTAATCAGCGGGTCCTAGGTTCGAACCCTAGTGCGCCCACCAATCAATCCCAATACTTGGACGAGATGATCGGAGCCGGCTTCGGCATCCGCCTGACCTGCCGATCGGCAGATCGTCCCATGCGATCACCGTCACATCTTGCAGCTGATCGGCGACGGAAGCGTCGCCGGCACGAAACCGTCATGCCCTGAACGCCGTTGCCTCTCCGATTCAGAACGGAGCGCATTGATGGGCCTTGTCGAAATCCTCCTGATCATCCTGATCCTGCTCGCATTCGGAGGAGGCAATCTCGGCTTCCGCGGCGCCTATCGCGGGCCGGGCAACATCGTCGGATTGCTGCTCACCGTACTGCTGGTGATCCTTATCGTGCGCGCGCTCCAGGGCGCGGGCGTCTAGTCGGGTCGGGGCGGCGCATGTTGCCCTGCGACCCGGCGGGATGGCGTCGCGCGTCGGAACTGCGCGACGCATCGACAGATCATCCATGCGGGAATATGAAAAATTTCCCGGGAGTTTTGTGCATGGATATCAGGGGCTTCCTTCCTCGATCGTGCTATGCCCAGGTCACGGCGGGGGTGCCGAAGCATCGGCGCTCGCCCCCCCGGCAAACATCGCCACGGGCGGGGGGCCCAGCGAGATGGTGAGGACGGTGAAGGAGCAGACCGAGCAGACGGGAGAGCTTCGCGATCCGCTGCTTCTCGACAACCAGCTCTGCTACGCGCTCTACGCCGCCGCCCACCGCATGACAAAGTCGTACCGGCCGATGTTGGAGCGGATGGGGCTCACCTATCCGCAGTACCTCGTGCTTCTGGTGCTTTGGGAGACCGACGGCGTGACGGTCTCGGAGATCGGCCGGCGCCTCCGGCTCGACTCGGGTACTTTGACGCCCGTGCTCAAGCGGCTGGAGACGGCGGGTTTCGTCGTCCGCAGCCGGCGGCGCACCGACGAGCGCGAGGTGGAGGTCGGCCTGACCATCGGAGGGCGCGAGTTGCGGGCCGAGGCGCTTGCGGTGCGGCAATCCGTGATGTGCCAACTCCACATGACCGAGCCGGAAATCCAGGCCATGCGCGCCGATCTCAACGCCCTGATCGAGAACCTGAGCATCACTCCCTGACGGGTGAACAAGCCGGTCGGCAGGACAAATCCTGCACTGCGGCACGAATTGTCGCGAACCCGTCACTTGGCCGGCCTCGTATTGGGAACGAGAAGCCGCAAAATGCTTTGCCAGATAAGTTTCTGCTTGAGCGCTCGCGCTAGGCTTGGATACTGAGTTCATGGTGCCGCGCACGAGACTGTTCAACCGATCGATGCCCGTCATGGGCCGGCGCTGGCCGGCCGCCCAGGCGGCATGAGTTCTGTCCAGATGGAATCGGTTTTCGAGCCACGCCGCCAGGTCGGCGCGCTTCCTTTTCGACGGATGCCGGACGGCAGCTTCTCGATCTTTCTGATCACCTCCCGCGAGAGCCGGCGCTGGGTGATCCCCAAAGGCTGGCCGATGAAGGGGCGCAAGCCCTACGAGGCGGCGGCCCGCGAGGCTTACGAGGAAGCGGGGCTCGTCGGCCATATCGGCAAGCGCCCCCTGGGCTTCTACTTCTACGACAAGCGTCTCAAGAGCCGCGATTCCGTGCTCTGCCAGGTGAAGGTGTTTCCGTTGGAGGTGCGCAAGCAGCTCAAGGCATGGCCCGAGAAGGGCCAGCGGGAGGGCCAGTGGTTCTCGCCCTCCGATGCGGCCGATGCCGTCGCCGAAGCCGGGTTGTCGGGCATCATCCGCGCGGCGAGCAAACGCGAAGCGGGCGCCGCCGGCTAAAGGGCAGCTTAGGCCTCGCTCGCCGTTCCGGCGGCGGGCGAGCCGTCCTCCCGGACGGCCGCCCTCACGGCGTCGAGGGTGAGCACCCTGGGCGGACCGCCACCGTCGAGCGCGAGCCGGTCGGCGCCGGAGGCGAGCATCAGGGCGAGCGCATCTTCGAGCGAGGCTTCGGGGCCGATCTGCGCCGCCCCGAGCGCCTCTCCCGGTTCCGCCACATCGCGAGCCGCGACGAGGGCGAGGCGCCGCAGAACCCGGTCGGCCCCGATGAAATCTGAAGCGAAGGCGTCGGCGGGCTTGGCCAGGAACCGCTCTGGCGTATCGGCCTGCACGATGACGCCGTCGCGCATCAGCACAATCCGGTCGCCCATCAGCAGTGCCTCGGTGAGATCGTGCGTGACGATCATCACCGTCTTGCCGAGTCGTTCGAGGATCGCGCCGATCTCGCCACGAAGCCGGCTGCGCGCCACGGGATCGACAGCGCCGAACGGCTCGTCCATCAGCAGGATCGGCGGGTCGGCGGCCAGGGCACGCGCGACGCCGACCCGCTGGCGCTGGCCGCCCGAGAGCGTCTCCGGGCGCCGGTCGCGATACACGCCCGGATCGAGCCCAACGACAGCGAGCATGGCGTCGACGCGCTCCTCGATCCGTCGCCGCGGCCAGCCCAGGAGTGCCGGCACCGTCGCCACGTTCTGCGCGACGCTGCGATGAGGAAACAGCCCCACCCCCTGCAGGACGTAGCCGATGCCGCGCCGCAGCCGCACCGGGTCGACGCCCGCCACGTCCGTGCCGTTCACCAGCACGCGGCCCGCATCCGGTTCGACGAGCCGGTTGACCATGCGCAAAGTCGTCGACTTGCCGCAGCCCGAGGGCCCCAGCAGGATGCAGGTCGACCCTTCGGGTACGGTCAGATCGAGGCGCTCGACGGCTGGCCTTTCGGCACCCGCGAAAGACTTGGAAACGCCCTCGAACCGGATCATGGCGCGCGGAGGCGAGAGCCGGGACGGACGTCAGCAACCCGAGCAGATCGAGCCCATCGTCCGGCGCATCTTCGAATCCCAAGCCTTCTCCCGCGCCGCGGAAGCCTTCTGCGCCTTCAGCATGTCGGCGGCCACGGACGACTCGCTCGAGCGGCGGTCAGCGGCAGCCGGACGGCCGGTCGGCGGCGGCATGACGCGGCCCGTTGCCGCGACGTTGCGGCCGGCGCTCGGAGCAGCCGGCACGCCCGCGCTAGGCGACGGAGAGGCCGACGGCGTGCCCTGCGCCAAAGCCGGCGATCCGAGGCCGAGACCCGTCAGCGCGACGGCGAGGATGAGCGGGGATGCTCCGAGGAGGCGGCGCATGGCATCATGATTCCGAGAGACGGGACGCGGCGGCACCAGGATCTGCAGCGACGGCCCAGGGGTTCGACGACAGTGACATCGGCGCTGCCGGGTCGCAAGCGTGAGCGGCCGCCGAAGCGCGGCCGAAAGAGGTTCTTGGCGCGATGAGTTCGACAGGGCACATGTCCACGATACCCCGAAACCGCCGCGAGGCCGTCGCTGAGGCCCTGATGCGGCTCGCACCGCGTCTCCCGACGTTCGAGGCCGAGGCCACGATCGAGCGCGCCCTGTCGAGTGCGGGCCTGCGCGGTGCCGTCCCGGAGACGGCGGCCTGGCTCGCTCTCGTCGCCTACGCCCGACACGTCTTCACCGAGTACGACTCGCTGCTCGACGACGGCTACGACCGCGACAGCGCACGCCATTTCGTGCTCGACGACCTGAACGCGATCCTTTCGGAATGGGGCTGCCGGCGGACGGTCTCGGACGAGCCCGAGGAGGAAGAGGCCGCGCCGTGAGACGGCTTGATCCCGGACCCGGGACCGATCAGAAGGTCGCCGAGTATCGCAAGAACGGACATGTCATGAAGATCAGCGCACGCAACGTCATCAAGGGCAAGATCGTCTCGGTCGAGAAGGGCGCCACCACGGCGCATGTGAAGATCGAGGTCGCCCCGGGCCAAGTCATCACCTCGTCGATCACCAACGAGGCGGTGGACAGCCTCAAGCTCACCGTCGGGTCCGAGGCCTATGCGGTGGTGAAGAGCTCCGACGTCATGATCGCGGTGGACTGAACCCCATGCGGATGACCGCCTCGGCCCTCCTCGTTCTCCTCGCGCTCGCCGGCGGCGCAGCGGCGGCGGAGGATCCGGTCAAGCCCGGGGCGGACGTCTGCGCCAGCTTCGACTGGCCGCTGGCGCGCGAACTCGCCTGGTTCTCCGCGCCCGACCTGCAGGCGGCGGCCTCGGGATCGACCCTGGCGGCCGACCGCCCGGCCGCGTTGCTGACGCTGAAACCCGCGGCCGAGGCAGGCCTGCCGCAGGCTCCGAGCCGCGAGCCCAAGCCCGGCAGCTTCGCAGGTTATGTCCGCGTCGCCGCACCCGCCGCTCCGGGCGAGATCCAGGTGACGCTCTCGGGCGAGGGCTGGATCGACGTGGCGCCGGAGGGCGGCGAAGTGCTGAAGCCCGGCGCCCATAGCGGCCGCAAGGGCTGCGCGACCTTGCGCAAGAGCGTGCGTTTCAAGGTCGACGCCAAGCCGCTCGTCGTCAGCGTCAGCAATGCGCCGTCCGAGGCGGTCCGCATCGCGGTGACGGCGGTCGGGAAATAGCCGGACCGGCCTCAGCCCTGGAGGCTGAGGCCTACTCCGTGCAGGGCCTGGGCGCCGGGCGCGAGCAGGCGCTGCGAGTCGCGCTCGGCCAACTCGCCCTCGAAACCCGCCCGGTCGGCATGTCCGGTCCAACATTCGAGGGAGAGGAACGGAGCCGTCGGCTTCGTCCAAACGGCGAGGTGCGGGAAATCCTGCACCGCCATGGCGATCGCCTTGTCGCCCGGCCCGACGAACCGCATCGAGCGGCTCTTCGCATCGAGGAAGACCAGCGCTTCCTTGAACATCTCGGGATCAAGCGGAAGCGTGTTGTCCATGAGCGGCACCGCGCGCGTCTCGGCGGCGATGAGGCCACCCTCGGCGATCTCGGGCACATCGGGGGTCTCGGCCTCGTCGAACACCACGTGATAGCCCCCGCCAGCCCGGCGCTCACCGTCGGCGAACGGCCAGGGAAAAGCGGGGTGGAAGCCGACCGAGTAGGGCAGCGCCGCCTCGCCGGTATTCTCCACTTTCACAACGAAGAGCAGCCGCGCGGCATCGACCCGCACGTCGATGTCGAGACGGAAGGCGAAGGGATAATGGGGGCGGGTCTCGTCGCTGTCCTCAAGCCGCAGGGTCACGGAATCCTCGGACTGCGCGACGACGCCGAAGGGCAGATCGCGAGCGAAGCCATGCTGCGCCATCGGATAGGTCTGGCCGTCCACACGCACCATCCCGCCGGCCGAGGCTCCGACCACCGGGAAAAGCCACGGCGCATGCCGGTTCCAATGCTCGGGATCGCCGTTCCAGAGATACTCGCGCCCACCGACCTGCCAGGAGACCGGCTCGGCACCGCGCAGCGCGATGCGGGCGATCGTACCGTCCGCGGCCCGGATCTCGATGGTCTCGCTCATGCCTCCGCCCTCTCTTCGACGCCACTCGCCGGGTTCGGTCTCCTCCGTCGCGCCGGACGCCCGCACTGGATCGACAGCGGAGCAGAATCCCAAACCCGGTAATGATGCATAACCGATCATCGCCCTGGCAGGCGAGTGCATCGGGATAGGGGCTCGCCGCAGGCGCCGAGACCTGGTCCGGCTATCGAGGGCGCACGACCGGATCGGCCGGCAGAACTGTCGCACGCCGCGCCTCCAGGACCTGCCAGGCGATCAGGGAGGGCAGGCCGAGCACCACGTCCGGCACGCGCTTCACCAGCGACAGCGCGATGGCGGTGCCCGCATCGATCCCGAACAGGGCGCCGATGATCACGAAGCCGCCCTCCTGGACCCCGAGTCCGCTCGGGACCGGGAAGGCCGCGGATTTGATCGCCTGGGAGAGCGATTCCAGCACGATCACCTCGGCGACGCCGATCTCGATGCCGAGGCAGGCCAGCGCGATCCAGATCTCGGCCGCGCCGAGGCACCAGGCGGTGAGATGCAGGAGGAAGGCCTTGGCGAGACCGAAGCGCCGGCCGCGCGCCCAGACCGCATCCAGGGCTGCCTGAACGCCGGGTTCGGCACATTCATGGTTTGCCGGGGCCTCGGAGACGTGCCGACCCAGCGAGACGATACGGCGCTCGATGAGCCGGGCCGCCCCGGAGCGCTGCAGGGCGAAGAAAGCCGCGAGCAACAGCGCCGCCACCGCGAGGGCTTCGAGCGTCCAGCGCGCGAGAGAGGCTGCCTGCTCGCCCTCGACCTTCTGGAGCAGCAGCACGCCCACGACGACGAAGGCCATCTCGGTGGCAACCTGGATCAGCATGTCCGCCATGACCGATGCGGCGGCCAGAGTGCCGGTGATCCCCCAGAACGTCAGAAGCCGCCCACCCACGAACTCGCCGCCGACGGAGGCCACCGGAAGCAGCACGTTGATGCCTTCGCGGACGAAGCGAAGGATGACGAAGGGCGCGCTCCCGGTCGATGCGAGGCCATCGAGGGTGCGCGCCCAGGCGAGGCCGCATAGGAGAATCAGCCCGACGCGCACCAGGACGACGGCCGTCAGGCCGAGAAAGCCGATCCGGCCGAAGGCCGCGCCGATGGCGGTGACGTCGTTGGTGGAGATCAGCCAAAGCGCCAACGCGACGCCGAGCACCGTGCCGGCGAGGGGCAAACGGCGCAGCAGCGCCCGCCCGAGGACGGCCATTCCATGCGAACTCACGAGTCGCGGCCCCCGCCGGTCGTTTCCGGCGACCTCGCGGCAGCGTCGAGGCCGAGATCGGGGAGCAATCCTCGGATCTCCGGTGCCGTCAGCGCGGGATCGAGCAACATGACCCGCCTGCAACTCATCGAGGCCGGGGTGGCGACGGCGATCAGGCGCTTCGGGCACGGGCCGAAACAGCCGGTTTCCACGACCTTGATTTTCCGGCCGCGAGTCTCGCGCCGGAATGCTTGCTTCAACGAGCGGCAGAAATCACGCTTGGCGAACCCCTGGCGCTTCGCGCATTTCGCGCAAACGACCACGATGCCTTCGAAATCGGCCTTCGCCGCGCGCATCGTCGTTCGGGTCGCGGGCATCGCGCCCTGAACTGCCTTCTTGCCCAAGCGGCCTTCTCCTCGCGCATCCCGGGCGCTGTGACGTCTGTCTCCCACCCTCGTATCGCGGAAGCGCCGTTTCGGTACCACCACCGCGACGCCGCCCCAGCGCCGCATGCGCCACAAAAAGGGCCGAAAAAAACGAGACCTGACGATGACGCGAGAGCGATCCGGCCCGGCGACCGTGGTAGGGCTTTCGTATCCGGGCGCGACGGCTCGTACCCGTCGATGGATCCGCAGGGACCCGATTGAATGAACGCCGACGAGGTCAGGGACCGCGAGGCCAAGACGAGGCCGAGTGATGGTCTGCAAGGCCTGATGGACCTAGCCCGCCGCTCCTTGCCGGAGTTGCGCCGCGACACCGAGACTCTCGAGCCGCTCGAGCAGAAGGGCGCCATGGCGCTGTTGCGCCGCGCCCGGGAGAAGCTCGACTGGCAGCGTCTGCCGGGCCTCAGGCCGAGCGCGCCCAAACCCGAAGAAAAGCTTCAGGTGGTTCTCGCCAAGCGCGTGGCCGCCTTCGTTCTGCTGCCGACGGCGCTGATGGCCGTCTACCTGTTCGTCTTTGCGTCCGATCAGTACGTTGCCGAAGCCAAGTTCGCCGTGCGCGGCAACGTTGAGCCGATGGGCGAGGCCTCGGGCGGCGGCGAGTTCGCCGGCCTCATCGGCAAGCACAACAGCCAGGACAGCTTTATCGTCCGCGACTTCGTGCAGAGCCGGGCCATGGCGGAGATGGCGCAGACCGAGCTGAACGTCGCGGGGATGTTCTCGCGCCGCGAGGCCGATTTCTGGTCGCGCTACCGCAACGGGCAGCCCATGGAGGAGCTGGCCAAGTACTGGCTCCAGCACGTCAACGCCCATATCGAAATGGTCTCGGGCGTGATCACCGTGACGGTGCGTGCCTTCACCCCGGAGGATGCACTGGCGATCTCCAAGCTGGTGATCGAGCGGTCCGAACGTCTCGTCAACGACATCTCGCGGCGGGCCCAGGCCGATCTCGTATCCCATGCCGAGAAGGACGCACTGGCCTCCGAGGAGCGTCTCAAGAAGTCTCGGGTTGCCCTCCAGAGCTTCCGCAACACCTGGGGCATCATCGACCCGGTCAAGTCGGCCGAGTCGACGCTGAAGACCATCACCGAGCTGCAGAAGGACAAGCTGAAGGCCGAGAACGACCTGCAGGTGCTGCGCGGCTCGCGGCTCGACGAGAATTCCCGCGGCATCCAGACCCTGGTCGCGACCGTGGCGGCGGTCGATGGCCAGATCACGCGTCTGAGGAACCAGCTCACCAACGAAGGCCTCGCCGCAGGCGCGCCGAACAACATCACCCAGGCGCTGCTCGAATTCGAGGGGCTGAAGGTCGAGCAGACTATCGCCGAAAAGCTCCACGAATCCCTGCAGCTCATGCTCGACCGGGCGCGCATCGCGGCGGCCAAGCAGCAGGTCTATCTGGCGACCTTCGTACCGCCCAGAATTCCGGCGTCCTCGATTTATCCCGAACGGGGGCACGTCCTCCTGATCACGTTCTTCTGCTGCTTTGCCCTTTGGAGCTCTGCATCGCTGCTGATCAGCGGCGTCAAGGACCAGAGGCTCTGATCGCAACGGCCGGCCTGCACGGGTAACGCGTCGCGCGGCCCGTTCGCCGGCTGGATCGGGGGCCGGCTCCTCTGATAGAGGCTCGCCGAGGGACTTTTGCCGTCACAGGCCTCATGTCGGATTTCACAGATCTCGTTGCGCGTGCGGTCAACCCGTCGATGAGCCGGGAAGAGCGCGACGCCGTCTACGACGTCGTTCGCCAAGCCGTCCTGCGCCTGCAGGAGCGCGAGAACCTCGATCCGAACGATCCGCGGCGGAGTCTGCAGCGGCACCTCGTCGAGGAGACGATCCGCGACATCGAGATCGACATCGTCCGGTACGTCACGCTCAAGAAGCTGGCCGACGTCGCAGCCAAGCAGGATGCCGAGGCCCAATCCGGACGCCGCCGCTGATCCCGTCTCAGCCGTAGGCGGCGACTGCCCGAACACTTCCCGGCTCGGCCACGCCGATCCCAGCCTGGACGTACTCGTTCAGCTTATTGCGCAAAGTGCGGATCGAGATCCCGAGGATCTTGGCCGCATGGGTGCGATTGCCGAGGCAGTGGTCCAGCGTGTCGAGGATCAGATCGCGCTCCACGTCGGCGACGGTGCGGCCGACGAGGCCGCGCGTTGCAGCCTCGGCGACCTGAGCCGCGCGTTCAGCCGGGCCGGCCGCTGCGCCGATCGCATCGCCCTCGGGCGTCAGGACCGCGTCCTCCCCGATCTCGGCACCCGAGGCGAGCAGCACGGCGCGGTGTATCGTATTCTCGAGTTCACGCACGTTGCCGCGCCAGGGGCTCTTGGTGACGAGCGCCATCGCCTCGCGGGAGAGCGGACGCATCGGCAGGCCGTTCGCCTCGGCGTATTTCTTCGCGAAGTGCGCGGCGAGTTCCAGGATGTCGGCCGGGCGCTCGCGCAGGGCCGGGATGCGCAGGTGGACGACGTTGAGCCGGTAGTAGAGATCCTCGCGAAAGGTGCCCTTCTTCACCTCCTCGGCGAGCTGCCGGTTCGAGGTGGCGAGCACGCGGATGTCGACCTTGACCGGGGCGGAGCCGCCGACCCGGTCGATCACCCGCTCCTGGAGCGCGCGCAGCAGCTTCGACTGCAGGCGCACGTCCATCTCCGAGATCTCGTCGAGGAGCAGCGTGCCGCCGTTGGCCTCCTCGAAGCGGCCGATCCGGCGGGCGACCGCGCCGGTGAAGGCCCCCTTCTCGTGGCCGAACAGCTCGGATTCGAGCAGGGCCTCGGGGATGGCCGCGCAGTTCACCGAGACGAAGGGCTTGTTCGCCCGGTTCGAGCGCGCATGGACGTGGCGGGCCAGCACCTCCTTGCCGGTGCCGCTCTCACCGGTGATCAGCACGGAGGCGTCCGAGCGGGCGATCTGCTCGGCGAGCTTGACGACGCGCTCCATGGACGGATCGCGCCAGACGAAGCTGCGGCCGTCGGCGGCGACAGCCTCCAGTACCGCGGCGATCATCTCCGGATCGGGCGGGAGAGGGATGTACTCCTTGGCACCGGCCTGGATCGCGGCGACGGCCGCCTTGGCGTCCGAGGTGATGCCGCAGGCGACGACCGGCGTGCGGATCCGTTCCTCGGCCAGGGCGGTGACGAAACGGCGGATGTCGAGGCTGACCTCGATCATCACCAGGTCGCCGCCGCGGGCGCGCAGGACGGCGAGGCCCTGCTCGATGCCGTCAGCGTGCGTGACGGCCGCGCCGCGGTTCATGGCGATCTTCGAAGCGGTGACGAGTTCTCCCGAGAGCCGTCCGACGATGAGGAGCCGCATGGGTCAATCTTTCCGTTCGCGCAAGCCTCTCGGCCCGGCTTCGTATCAGTGATCGTTCTTGATGATCTCGGTCATGGTGACACCGAGGCGCTCCTCGACCAGCACGACCTCGCCACGGGCGACGAGACGGTTGTTCACGAAGATGTCGATGGCCTCGCCAACCTTGCGGTCGAGCTCCAGCACCGCGCCGGGCTCGAGCCGGAGAAGATCGCCGATCGGCATGCGCGAGGAGCCGAGCACCGCGGACACCACCACGGGCACATCGAAGACCTGTTCGAGGTCCGAGGCCGTCTTGGGCGTCGTCGGCGCGTCGAGCACGGATTCCGGACCGGCCCCGTCGAAGGAGTGGTCCAGGTCGCCGAGCTGAGGCAGGTGGAAATCGTCGCTTGCCATGGATGCGGTGCCTCAGCCGTGCCGTGATGAGAGAATTCCGGCGGCGTCGAGCGCCGCCTCTTCGACCCGGGCGCGCTCGCGGACGATGCCGCCGTCGGCCCATTCGATGCGCGCGTCGCCTTCCGGGAGATCCGGTTCACCGAGCACCACGAGGCGCCCCTCGAAGCCGCGCTCGCGGGCGAGGCGCTTCATCAGGGTTTCCGCGTCCTCGACGATGGCTTCGTTCACTCGGACGACGAGATGCGGCACGCCGCGCACGTGCTGGAGCGCGGAGCGCGCCGCCTCCTCGACGGCGGCGAGCGGGCTCGCGGCGAGGGCGTCGCCGGCGAGCTTGCGGGCGAGCGCGGTTGCGAAGGTGAGAGCTTGGTCCTCGCGCTCGGCATCGCGGGCATCGGATTGCGACAGCAACCCGGAGGCGGCGAGCGCGAGCCGGTTCAGCGCGTCGGAGAGACGAGCCTGTGCCTGGGCTTGCGCCTGGGCACGCCCCTCTTCGAGACCGCGAGCGTAGGCGCGCGACTCGGCATCGGCGACGGCCGCAGCCTCGCGCGCGGCGCCCTGAGCGTTCGGTCGCCGGAAGTCCGTGTCGAACAGGAATGGCCGCGAGTTCAATAGACCAGTTCCTCTTCGCCGCCGTTCTTGGCGATCATGATCTCACCCTTCTCGGCGAGTTCCTTGGCGAGCTCGGTCATCCTGGCCTGCGCCTCGTCGACCTCCTTGAGGCGAATCGGGCCCATCGAGCTCATCTCGTCACCGAGGTTCTTCGCGGCGCGCGTCGACATCTGGGCCAAGAAGAACCCGCGCACGCGCTCGTCGGCGCCCTTCAGCGCGCGGCAGAGTGTGTCATTGTCGACCGTGCGCATCAGCGTCTGCACCGACCCAGGATCGAGCTTGAGCAGATCCTCGAAGGTGAACATCAGCTCGCGGATGCGCTTGGCGGAACCGCGATTGCCCTGGTCGAGGGCCGCGAGGAAGCGCGTCTCGGTCTGGCGGTCGAAGGCGTTGAACACGTCGGCCATCAGCTCGTGGGCATCGCGGCGTGTGCTCTGCGCGATGGTCGAGACGAACTCGACGCGAAGGGTCTCCTCGATGTGGCGAAGCGCCTCCTTCTGCACGGTCTCCATACGCAGCATCCGGTTGAGCACGTCGATGGCGAACTCTTCCGGCAGGATGGTGAGCACGCGCGCCGCGTAGTCCGGCCGCACCTTAGAGAGCACGACGGCGACGGTCTGCGGGTACTCGTTGCGCAGGAAGGCGGCGAGGATGTCGGGGTCGATCTGGGTCAGGCTGCCCCAGACGCGCTTGGCCGAGGCGCCCTTGATCTCCGCCATGATCGAGGTGACCTGGTCGGACGGGAAGATCTTCAGCAGCAGCGACTCGGTGCGCTCGTAGTTCGACGTGATGCCGCCGCCCGAGGGCAGGCGCGACACGAAGTCGACGATCAGCCGCTCGATGGTCTCGGCTTCGAGCGAGCCGAGCTGCACCATCGCGTGCGAAACCTTCTTGACCTCCTCCTCGTCGAGCAGGCGCCAGATCGCCGCGCCCTCGGCCTCGCCGAGCAGCAGGAGAAGCGTCGCGGCGCGCTGAGCGCCCGTGAGCTGGTCGAAGCCGCCACTATCGCCGTTGGCGAGCGTGGCGAGGTTCAGGCCGGCTGACATGACCGGTTCCTCTCAGGGCGGGATGGGGTGAGGGTGCTCATCTCAGTTGTCGTGGATCCAGTTGCGCAGAACCTCGGCGGTCTCGTTCGGGTTGGCGCGCACCATGTCGACCACGCGCTCGACGGTCTCGGCCTGGATCTTTCCGTTCAGCTTGGCGTGTTCGAGGAAGGTCGCGGTCCGGTTCTCGGTGGCGATGGCCGGAATCGGGATTTCGCCGCCGGGGCCGGCCATGGCGACGGGGCTGCCGAGCATCGCGACGGGCGCCTCGGCTTCGAGGACGCGCTTCAGCAGCGGACGCACGACGGCCATCAGGACGAGCACGGTGAGCGCGGAGAGCACAGCGAGCTCCACCCAGCGCATGATGTCTTCCTTCGTCGGGCTGAGCAGCGACTGCACCAGCGTCGGCTCGGAGAATTCCGGAGTGGTCGGCGCCTCGGCGAAGCGCAGGTTGACCACCTCGACTTGATCACCGCGCGCCTTGTCGAAACCGATGGCGGTGCGGACGAGCGCCGTGATCCGGTCGATCTCCTGGGCGGGACGCGGCTGGTAGGTCGGCTTTCCGTCGGCACCCGGCACGTAGACGCCGTCGACCAGAACGGCCACCGAGAGACGCTTCACGCGGCCGGCCTCGACCACCTCGGTCTTGGTGACGCGGGAGATCTCGTAGTTCGTGGTCTCCTCGTTCTTCTGGTTCGAATCCTTCTGGCTCGGCTGCTTGTCCGGCTGGTTGGCGCCCGGCAATTCGTTGCCGACGCTGACCTGGCCTTCGTTGCCGCCGGTCAGCGCGTTCTCGCTTCGGGTCTGGCTCGAGCGGACGACGCGGCTCTCGGGATCGAAGGTCTCGGACCGGCTCTCGATACGGTTGACGTCGAGGGCGGCCGAGACCTGCACGCGGGCGCGGCCCTGGCCGACGATTCCCGCGACGATCTCCTCGATCTGCGAGCGCAGGCGGCGCTCGATCCCGGTCTGCTTTTCCTCGTAGCCGATGCCGCTCTCCGATTCGGCGCCGCGCGCGCCGTCGGCCAGCAGCCGGCCGCGCTCGTCGACGATCGAGACGCGCTCCGGCTTGAGGCCTTCCACCGACGAGGCCGCGAGGTGGCGGATGGCGCGCACCTGCGAGGAATCGAGGTCGCCTGCGAGTTTCAGCACGATCGCAGCGCTCGGCGCCTCGCGGTCGCGCTCGAACAGGCGGCGCTCCGGCAGGACGAGGTGTACGCGAGCGGCCTGGACGCGGCCGATGGCGCGGATCGAGCGGGCCAGCTCGCCTTCGAGCGCCCGCAGGTGATTGACGTTCTGAACGAAGCTCGTCGAGGAGAAGGCGTCGCCTTTGTCGAAGATTTCGTAGCCGACGCCGCCCTGTTGCGGCAGGCCCTTGCCGGCGAGGTCCATGCGCAGCCGGGCGAGGTCGGCGCGCGGCGCCAGGATGGTCTGGCCGGCATCACCCCTGGTCTCGTAGACGATGCCGCGCGAGTCGAGATCACGGATGACGGAAGCCGAATCCTGCATCGACAGGTCGGAGAAGAGGACGCCCATGTCGGGGCGCGACATCCGCAGGATCACGAAGGCGAAGAAGCCGACGAGCGTGAGCGTCACCGCCGCCATGGCGGCGAGCCGTGCCGGCCCGAACTTCGTCACCAGATCGAGGACCGACTTCACTGACCATACGCCCACGAAAGCGATCGCGGCGCCCGACGGGCCGCCCGGCAAGATTTGCCGGGTCCATGGTTAGCGGGTGGTTAAGAAAGCACTTTTCACGCGTCGAAACGACGTGAGCCGCGCCCGCAGTTGCGGGCACGGCTCACCAATGCGGATCGGAGCTTTGGACGGCCCGAAGGCCGCGTCTCAGTGCCGGTAGTGCTGGATGCGCGTGGTGCGCAGGCCGGCAAGGCCGTGCTGGTCGATGGAGAACTGCCAGCTCAGAAACTCTTCGGTGGTCAGCGTGTAGCGTTGGCAGGCCTCTTCGAGGCTCAGCAAACCGCCACGGACGGCAGCCACGACCTCCGCCTTGCGGCGGATGACCCAACGACGGGTGGAAACGGGGGGAAGGTCCGCGATCGTCAGCGGGGACCCGTCTGGCCCGATCACGTACTTAACTCTCGGGCGGGGTGTCTCGGTCATGTTACGCTCTACACTCGACTGACCTGTCGAGATCGAAGCTACTTGCGCCCGCTTAAAATATGTTGAAGCAGCCCGATCGAATCTGATTCGAATTCGCGCACAATATGTGGACAACACGCTAAGCACCTGCTGCAGAAAGGTTTTTCACGCTCGACAGCGGCAGCTTTGCCGTACCGACCGAGAGCACCGGCTCGCTTCCGCTCAGGTCGACGCTGTCGACGGTGCCGGTCACGGAGGTGCTGACGGCGACCGCAGCGCCCGTGGCGTCGGAGGCGTCGACCTTGATGGAATAGGTGCCGTCGGCCTGTGTGAACCCGGACGAGCCACGGCCGTCCCAGCTATA
The DNA here is from genome assembly GCF_014196345.1 of Methylobacterium brachythecii. Taxonomy (GTDB): domain Bacteria; phylum Pseudomonadota; class Alphaproteobacteria; order Rhizobiales; family Beijerinckiaceae; genus Methylobacterium; species Methylobacterium brachythecii. The sequence continues at coordinate 526,354 of NZ_JACIDN010000003.1, forward strand.
GGACTGGGCTCCCGCTGCCAGCGTCGTGGACTTCGTGGCGACGACGTTGCCGTTGGCGTCGCTGATCGTGATGGTGGCCTTGGTCGCCGCGCGTGCGGGCGTCAGCGTCCAGGTCGCGTTGCCGTCCGCCAGCGTCGATTTGGTGCCGTCCGCCGTGATCGACTTGCCGATGAAGCTGGACGCCGTCGCCGAGGCCGAAGCCTTGGAATTGGTGAGAATCGAATCGAGCCGGTCGTTGGTCTTGAGCTGCTGCTCGACGCCAGCGAACTGCACCAGCTGCTGAGTGAACTGGTTGGTGTCCATCGGATCCAGCGGGTTCTGATTCTTGAGCTGCGTCGTCAGCAGCGTCAGGAACTGCTGGAAGTTGCCGGCGATCGCCTGGGTGCTCGTCCCCGCGGCGGCGGAGGACGAGGCTGCGCTGGCGATGCTCGAAATGCCTGAAGCCATGATCGTGTCTCCTCAGATGCGAATGTCGACGCGACCGAGCCCGGCAAGCGAGCGGAGCGGCACGAGATCGGTGAGAGTCTGGTCGGTTCCGGCCTGCTGGCCGGTGTGATCGTGTCGGCCGGCGCCCTGCTGCTGGCCGTTGGCGCCGAAGGCGTTGCCGTTGCCCTGGCCGGAGCCGTCGCCGCGCAGGGAAAGACTGATGCCGGCGCTGGCGTCGAGACCGGTCTGGGACAGTGCCTGCTGAAGGCTCGACGCGTCGCGCTGGAGAAGCGCGAGCGTCTCCGGCCGGTCCACGACGAGGCGCGCGCCGACGGTTCCGCTCTGTTTGTCGATGTCGATCGATACGTCGATGCGGCCGAGTTCCTTCGGATCGAGCCGGATCTCGAAGCGGTTCGACTCGCCGAGCGCGCGCAGTCCGATCGTCATCGGCACGGCGCCGAGCGGCACCGGAGCCGCCGTCGGTGTGGCCTGCGCCGGCTGATGCGCCGCCACGGCGGCCTTTGCCTCGGTCGGACCAGCCGGTGCCGCTGTGATACCCGCCGCAGCGGCAGCTTCGTCACCTCGCGAGGCGACCTGCGGACCTGCATCGCCGGGCTGCGCTGCCACGGCCGAGTCGCCGAGCATCGCCTGAAATTCGCGCCCAGCCGCGCCTGCAGCGGTGGACGCCACACCGGACTTGAGCTCGGACGTCGAAGCGCCCTTCGTCGCACCCTCAGCGGCCTCGACCTCGGATGCGTCTTCGGGAGCCGCATCGCCGCCGCCGAGGGCCGTCGCAGGCGGCGGCGGAGCGGCGGCCGGCGGAGCGATCAACAGGGCGACGATCGAGGACGTATCGGGCACCGTGGCTGCCTCAGGCGTCGCAGCGGACGCGGCGTCACCGCCGACCGCCTCCGACGTTCCAGGACTGTCGGCGGTCGCTTGGCCTTTCGACGCTTCAGTGGATTCTGCCTTCGCGGCGGAGGCATCCTGCGATTTTCCGGCTTGGCCAGGTGCGGCTGGCTTCTTCGGGGCATCTGAACGATCGGCGCGTCTAGCCTCGGGCTTGGTGTCCGTGCTCCGCTCGGCTCGCGCCGGATCGTCCTGGCGCTTGGGATTGTCGGTCCGGGATCGTTGCGTCCTCGCGGCATCCGAGTCGGCGGATGAGGGCCGGGTCTGGGCTGCCGGCCGTTCGGAGGTGTCGACGGAAAAGCGCTCGCCCCGGCTCTGGCTCGCAGAGCGCGGATCGGCGGCGTCCCGACGCAGGCCTGATGCGCGCAGCCGCATCTGGTTCTCCACCACATCCTTCAACGTCAGCGACATCCGGCACGCACTCCTTCGTCGAGACATCAGCAAGGGCCGAGCCAGCCCAAAAATTTTCTAAGCCCCTACAAAGTCGACATAATCTCCGAAGGATCCGCCGGCATGCTCGGTGGAGATTGCCGCAGCCCGGCAGATTCTTCCCGGCTGGGCAGCTCTCGCTCGTGCAGTGGCGGTGCGGGAGAGCGGCCCCAGGTCATTGCAGACCTATGTCTTTGTGCCGCCGTGTGATCGCTGGAAACCGGGCCTCCGGCTCGCTATACCGGCGCCCATCCGGCCCCGCCGGCCGCATGCTGCCGTGATGAATTCGCTCGACCTCCCGAAGTCCCCGCACGAGACGCGCGTTGTCGTCGCCATGTCCGGCGGCGTCGATTCCTCCGTCGTGGCCGGCCTCCTGAAGCGGGAGGGCTACGACGTCGTCGGTGTGACGCTTCAGCTCTACGACCATGGCGCTGCGATCCATCGCAAGGGCGCCTGCTGCGCCGGGCAGGACATCAACGATGCCCGCCGCGTGGCCGAGGCCCTGGGCATTCCGCATTACGTGCTCGATTACGAGGACCGGTTCCGCGAGGCGGTGATCGACCGTTTCGCCGAAAGCTATCTCGCAGGCGAGACGCCAATCCCGTGCGTCGAGTGCAACCGCTCGGTGAAGTTCCGCGACCTGCTCGGCATGGCGCACGATCTCGGCGCCGACGCGCTGGCGACCGGCCACTACGTCGCGAGCCGGCCGCAGGCCGGGGGAGGGCGCGGCCTCTACCGCGCGCTCGATCCGGCCCGAGACCAGAGCTACTTCCTCTACGCGACCACGCCGGCCCAGCTCGACTTCCTGCGCTTCCCCCTCGGCGAAATGGGTAAGGACGAGACTCGCCGGCTCGCTCGCGACCTCGGCCTCTCGGTTGCTGAGAAGGCCGACAGCCAGGACATCTGCTTCGTGCCCCAGGGTCGCTACGCCGACGTCATCGCCAAGCTGCGTCCGGATGCGACGCGGCCCGGCGAGATCGTCGATCTCGAGGGCCGCTCGCTCGGGCGGCACGAGGGCATCATCCACTACACCATCGGCCAGCGTCGCGGTCTCGGGGTGGCGGCCGGCGCCCCGCTCTACGTCGTGCGGCTGGAGCCCGACACCGCCCGCGTCGTGGTGGGGCCCCGCGAGGCACTGGCGACGAGCCGCATCCGGTTGGACGACGTGAACTGGCTCGGGGAAGGCCCGCTGCAGGAGCTGCACGGAGCGGAGGTCGCCGTGCGCGTCCGGTCCACGCGTGCGCCGCGCCCCGCGCGGCTCGACTGGAATGCCGAGGCCAGCTGCGCCGAGGTCGTGTTGGCGACGCCGGAGGACGGCGTCTCCCCTGGTCAGGCCTGCGTGATCTATGCCGACGCCAGCGAGCGGTCCCGCGTTCTCGGCGGCGGCACCATCCGCCGCGTCCAAACTCTCGCCGCCGAAGCTGGCGCGCGGGCCGCCTGACGGCACAAAATCCTTTCGGAGACGATCGACGACATGCTGAGCGAGCGAGTGCCCGAGGCGAACGCGGCTGGACCCAGCACGGCCCTGATGCGCAAGGCCTATGCCCGCTGGGCGCCGGTCTACGACGTCGTCTACGACAAGCTCACCGAGCCCGCCGCCCGCGCCGCCGTCGAGGCTGCCGTCGAGCACGGTCCCCGCATCCTGGAAGCCGGCGTCGGCACCGGCCTGTCGCTCGGCTACTATCCGCCGGGCAGCTTCGTCTGCGGCGTCGACCTGTCCGAGGACATGTTGAAGCGCGCCCGCGCCAAGGTGCGCCGTCGCAGCCTCTCCCACGTCCACGGACTCCAGGTGATGGACGTCTGCCGCCTCGGCTACGCCGACAATGCCTTCGACGCGGTGGTGGCTCAGTTTCTGATCACGCTGGTGCCGGACCCCGAGGCCGCGCTCTCGGAGTTCCTGCGGGTGGTGCGTCCTGGCGGCGGCATTGTGCTCGCCAATCATTTCGGTCAGACCGATGGGCCGGTGGCACGAGTCGAGGAGATCGTGGCGCCGCTCTGCACCAAGATCGGCTGGTCTTCGGACTTCAAGTCGACGCGGATCGAGGCCTGGGCGCGCCGCAACGGCGTGGAATTCATCGGCGTCGCGCCGACCTTCCCGGGCGGGTTCTTCAAGATCCTGCGAATGCGCAAGGCGGCCTGACGGGCTGGTTCCCTCGCCATGACCAGCGCCGACGAACCGCGCCCGGAGACGCCGCGCAAGGCGTGGCTGCGCTGGCTTCCGCTCGTCCTCCTGGTCTGTCTCTCGCTGGCGATCCTCGTCTCGGGTGGCGCGCATCTGCTCGACATGGACCGCCTCATGGCGTCGCGCGCCTGGCTGCACGAGGCCGTCGCCGAGAACCGCCCGCGGGCGATCGCGGTGGCGGCGGCCGTCTACGTTGCCTGCGTAGTCGTCTCGGTCCCCGCGAGCCTCGTCCTCAGCATGATCTGCGGCTTCCTGTTCGGCACCGTGACCGGGGCGCTGACGGCGATCGGCTCGGCGACCACGGGCGCGGCGATCGTCTTCTCGATCGGGCGCTACGCTGCGCGCGACCTGCTCCTGCGCCGTGCCGGCTCCCGTCTCGGCCGGCTCGCAGAAGGATTTCGGCGCGACGCCTTCGGCTACGTGGCCTTCCTGCGGTTGCTGCCCCTGTTTCCGTTCTGGATGACCAATCTCGGCCCGGCCATCTTCGGGGTCCGGCCGCGCACCTTCATTCTCGCCACGATGCTCGGCATCGCTCCGGGCGCCTTCGTCTACGCTGCCACGGGGGCGGGGCTCGAGGAGATCGTGGCCGCGCACGAGGCCGCCAAGACCGCCTGCCTCGCCCGCGGCGACGCGCCGTGCGACGCTGCCCTCGACCTGCGTAGCCTCGTCACGCCGGGCATGATCGCCGGCCTGGTCGCGCTCGCACTCTTCGCGCTGCTTTCGGTCGGTCTGCGCCGATGGCTGGCGCGCCGGGGCTTGAGAGCCTGAAGACAGAAGCGGCGCGCGACTAGACTGTGCGCACGGGGTCGCCGCCGACCACGAAACTTTGGCGGCCTCTGCGACGTAGTGCCGCCGACCGGATCGTATTCAGTCGAAATTCCCCGCGTTCGCATCGAATTATGGGGATACACACATGTTATCATTTGTTAAAAGTCGATTTACGGCGTCGAAGTCGTAGAGCGTTCGCGACGACGCGTCGGGTGTCGTTGTAAGCGCTTGCACGGGCTGCCAGGGGTCTGGATGGAACTCAGCATCAGTCGCCAGTTCGCTTCGGATCGGGTGGTTCCGACCGCCGATCCGCTTGCGCCGCGGCGCAGCGTTCGCCGGGTCGGGCTGTCGGTGCGCCTGTTCCTGCTGACGGTCGCCTTCGTCGCCATCGCTGAGATCATGATCTTCGTGCCGGCCGTCGCGAGCTACAGGACGAGCTGGCTGACGGACCGGATCGCGGCAGCCGAGATCGCCGCGCTGGTGCTCGATGCGACGGTCGATCACCCGATCTCCAGCGATCTCACCCAGCGGCTCCTCACCGGCGTCGACGCGCGCGAAGTCGTCGTCGAGAGCGGCAGCAGACGTCGGGTTCTCTCGCTGGGGCTCGCGGCGACCGAGCGTGCCGACCTCGTCGACCTTCGTGGCAGCGGTTGGCTCGACGGAGTCGCCGGCTCGTTGCGGGCGTTGGCCGGCACCACGCCCGCATTGATCGAGGTGATCGGACACGGGCGCGACGGCAGCGGCACGATCAGGGTCGTGCTCGACGAGCTGCCGCTTCGGCGGGATCTGGCGGCCTTCTCATCGCGCCTTTTTCTGACCTCGCTCGCGGTCGCGTGCATCGCGGCCGTCCTGATCTTCGTCATCCTGCAGCGGCTCTTCGTTCAGCCGATGCGCCGGCTCGCGCGCAACATCGCCGATTTCGCGGACGATCCGGAAAGCGCCGACCGGGTGATCGCACCGTCGAGCCGAGTCGACGAGATCGGCGATGCCGAGGAGGCTCTGGCCCGGATGGAGATCGCCTTGGCGGGTGAGCTGCGCCACACGCGCCGCCTCGCCGGCCTCGGTCTGTCCGTCAGCAAGATCAGCCACGAACTGCGCAACATCCTGACCACCGCACAACTGCTCGGCGACCGGCTCGAGGGCGTCGCCGACCCGGTCGTGCAGCGCGTGGCGCCGCGCCTCGTGCAGACGCTCGACCGTGCGAACCGCTTCTGCGAGGCGACTCTGGCCTATGGCCGGGCTGCGGAGCGGCATCCGCAGCGGCGGATGGTGCCGCTCGCGCCGATCCTCGACGAACTCGTCGACCTCGCCGCGCTCTCGCACCGGGTTCCCGTCGGGATCGTCGTCCGATCGCAGAACGACCTCATGGCCGATATCGACCCGGAACAACTGTCGCGGGCGCTGGCCAATCTCGTTCGCAACGCGGTCCAGGCGCTCGATATGACGAGCGAACTTTTTCCGACGGTCACGATCGAGGCCGCCCGAATGGGACGCCGTGACAACGGCGTGGTGACGATCACGGTGTCGGACAACGGCCCCGGCGTCCCGGAGCGGGCCAAGCCCCATCTGTTCGCCCCGTTCCAGGGCTCCATGCGCGCCGGCGGGAGCGGCCTCGGTCTCGCCATCGCCTCGGAGCTGGCCGAACTCAACGGCGGCACGCTCAGGCTGGATCCCAGCGAGCGGGGGGCACGCTTCGTCCTCACCATTCCCGATCGGCAGACGCTGGCCGAGGCCGCGTGAGACCTACTCGGCAGCCGCCAGCGTCATCTCCGGCACGGTGACGCCGATGTCGCGCAGCAGCGCCGCATCCTCGTCGGCCTCGTTGTTGGCGGTGGTGAGCAGGCGCTCGCCGTAGAAGATCGAGTTCGCCCCGGCCAGGAAGCACAGGATCTGCGCTTCGCGGGTCAGCCCCTTGCGGCCGGCGCTGAGACGAACCCGCGCCTTCGGCATCACGATGCGGGCTGTGGCGCACATCCGCACGAGGTCCAGCGGATCGACCGGCGGCCGGTCCTCCAGCGGGGTGCCTTCGACGGCCACCAGCGCGTTGATCGGCACGCTCTCGGGATGCGGCGCGTGGTTGGCGAGAAGTTGCAGCATCTCGACACGGTCGCGCACACGCTCGCCCATCCCGACGATGCCACCGCAGCAGACGCCGATGCCGGCATCGCGAACATGCTGCAGGGTCTGCAGACGGTCCTCGTAGGTTCGCGTCGAGATGATGTCCCCATAGAATTCGGGGCCCGTATCGAGGTTGTGGTTGTAGGAGGTCAGCCCCGCATCGGCGAGGCGCTCGGCCTGGGATGCCGTGAGCATGCCGAGCGTGACGCAGGCCTCCATGCCCATGCCCCGCACACCGCGCACCATGGCGAGCACCGAGTCGAACTCGGGGCCATCCTTCGGCTGGCGCCAGGCCGCGCCCATGCAGAAGCGGTGGGCGCCCTGCGCCTTGGCGGCGGCAGCCTCACGCAACACCGCATCGACCGGCATCAGGCGCTGGCGCGTCATGCCGGCTTCTTTGTGATGGGCCGATTGCGGACAATAGGCGCAATCCTCGGGGCAGCCGCCGGTCTTGATCGACAGGAGCGCCGCGCGTTGGATGTCAGCCGGGTCGTTATGCGCCCGATGCACCGTGCCGGCGCAATGGACCAGATCCAGCAGCGGCAGGTCGTGGATGGCCTGCACCTCCGCAAGCGTCCAGTCGTGACGGATCGCGTTGGCTTCGAGGCGGGGGAGGGCGGCTGGCTCTGTCATGCGCCCATCAGGCGAATCTCGGCTCGAAAATCAAGCGGGGGCGACGAGATCCGGCCGAGCTTCGGTTGTCGGCGAACGACAACGATCCTAGATCGATCCTCCCCGCAGCCGATGCGCCTGCGACGGTTTCGCGAGCTCGAACGGGCCTGCGTGGTGGTGGGGCTTGCAGTGACGGAGCGGCGCGGACCAGTTCTCTGCGCCGCCTCTGTGAGGCTTAGTGGGCCGAGTCGCTGTCGGCGTGTCGGGCGCGCGGGGAACAGGAACCGCGATCCCGGCGCATGGCCCACAGAATTCGCCAGGCCTGTATCAGGACGAGACGCCGATCACGGATGCGTGAGAAGCTTCATTCACGCTTCCGCGCAACTCTAGCCATGCCGCGGGGAACCCTCCGCGTCGTGTTGCGTCTCCTCGGGCCATCGATCATGCGGCGCCTACTCACGGGCGGCATCAAGGCGATCCTCGCCATCGCCGCTCTCTCCACTGCGGCCCACTGGGCCTTGCGCATCCAACGCGACCCGGCCGCTCCGGCGTCGGCGGCGGCCATGGCCGCAATTCCCGATCCGGTGACGACCGGCTCGATCACGCCGCGCAAGGTCGAGCGTGTCCAAGCCGTGGCGCAGCCGGTCACGCAGGGCCTCGACCAGGGGCATCTGCTGAAGCTGATCTCCGGCGCAGCACCCGAAAAGAAAGCGCAGAAGTCGGTCGTCGCGAAGCGCTGAGCACGCTCAGCGCGCGGGCCGGCCCCAGCCGTCGAGCGGAGCCAATCCCGGCTCCTCGGCGAGCACGCTCGCGACCGCTTTCCGACGTTGCGAAAACAGCTTCGCCAGTTTGTGTAGATCGGGCGCGGATGTCGGGACGGCGCCGTAGACCGTCCGGTCGAGCGCCGACAATGCGGCCGCCGCCTGCGGATCGGCGTGCCATGCCCGCGCGAGATCCGGTTCGGCCTGCATCGCCCTCCCCAAGGCCGCCCGGAAGGCGACCGGGTCGTTCGATCCCGCAGCGCGTCGCAGCGCCCGCCGGTCGGGGCGGCCGAGGCGCAGCACCGGCCGGCGCGCGCCGAAGCCTATGAGGGCCAGCCCGAGTCCGAAAGCCGCAAAGGCGGCCGCTCCGATCGTCACCCAGGAGGCGGGGCTCGGGGGCCTGAGGTCGTCCTCGCGGTCGGGGAGGCCGCCGCCGATTTGCCGGGCCGGGATCTCGCTGACGCGCATGGTGCGCGAGACGGTATCGAACCAGGGGATCTGGATGCCGTCGAGGGCGATCACCTCGGCGACGCCCTTCTTGAGATCCCACTGATAGGTCGCCCGCGCGATCGGCCCGGTGGGCGTGATGATGGTCTCGCGCTTCACCGGCCCCGCGAAGGTGACGATGCCGCGCGTGCGCATCACCGGCCGCGGCGGCAGACCCTCCGCGAGCATGCCCTGCGCTTCGAGGGTGACGATGCGGCGGGCCGTGTCTCCCTGGTTGACCGTCTCGGGATCGGGATCCCAGGAATCGGTGATCGTTACGTCGCGCGCCGGCAGCCACCAGGGCTCGGGCGCTTCGGGGCCGCCGTTTTCGGCCGTCCATTTTGCAACAGGGAACTCGATCGCCTCCGAGCGCACGTCGATCACCTTGCGATCGCCGTTGTCGTTGATGGTCAGCTTGTGGGTGAACGGCTCGATGGTGAAGGTGCCGGTATGCTGCGGGAAGATCGCGATGGTGCGCTCGAACAGCAGCGCCATCTGCCCGTCCGGCATGCGCGTGCGGTCCCAGGTATCGCGGCCGAGTTGGGTCCAGGAGAAGTTGGTCAGCGCGGGCTGGCGCATCTCCTCGAGCAGGATCTGCGTGCGATAGACCCCGCGCAGCTTCAGCAGCACCATCTCGCGGGCATAGGGCTGGGCGTTACCGGACAGCTCCGGCGTGACGGTGAGCGTGAGGTCGGTAGGATCCAGAGCGTAAGCGGGGAGGGGGACGAGCACGAGAGCGACAAGGAGCGCCAAAACCCTCTCCCTTATGCGGGAGAGGGTGGCGCTGCGCAGCCGTGTCGCCAAGAGAATCACCACGGGTTGCTGCCTCCCGGGATCGCCGTGCCCACCTCGATCCGGCGCGCCTGCTCCGCCTTCAGCCGCAGCTTGAGAAAGCGGCCGGGCTCATCGGGCAGGGTCTGGAGCCAGAGCCGGTCGGGATGGATCTCGTGGGCCTCGAAGCTTTTGGTGACGCGGCGCGCCTCGCGCTCGGGAGCGGCGGCGACCATCGCGGACCCGGAGCCCTGGCGGCCGCGGCCGGCCGCATCGCTGGCGGAGCCACGGGCCTGCCCCTTACCGGAATCGACGGCCTGCTGCTCCGAGCGGCCCCGGCGAGCCACCGGACTGGTGCCGGGCAGGGATTCGCTGGAGCCGGCCTCCTTGTTGCCGGCCAGCCCTTCGCCGCTGGAGGTGGCCCGGATGTCGTCTGCCTTGTCCTGGTTCTGGGTCGTGCCGAAACGGGCGCCGTACTGGGCCGAGGCATTGGCGATGCCGCCGCCCTTGCCGCGGTCGATCTCCTCTTCGATCAGCTTGGCCACGAGGGAGCGGTTGGCCTGCGCGTCGGCGTCACGCGGATTGTAGGCGAGGGCATCGTCATAAGCATCGACCGCGCCCTTGAGATCGCCCGAACGAGCCAGGGCGTTGCCGAGGTTGTAGGCGCCGCGCTTGCCCTGAGCGCGGAAGATCGCGATCGCATCCGCATAGCGGCCGGCCTCGTAGAGCGCAGCGGCGCGCCAGCCCTCGTCGGACATTATGCCTGCAGCGAGAGAGGGCAGGCCGCCAGCCATGAGCAGGCGCCCGAGGCTGTTACGCGGGTTCGAGACCAGCATGAGCGAGAGAATGCCGGCGCCCACCAAGCCGAGCCCGGCGAGGCGCGCATGTCGACGCCATCTGCGCGCGACAGGAAGGGCCGCGAGGAAACGGCGATGATCCGGGGCGAGGGCCATCAGGCGCTCCTCCGGAAGAGGGCCAGCGCGGGCAGCAGCGCCAGCAACAGCAGCCAGCGTCCGAGATCCTGAAACGCGAGAACGCTGTAGCCGCCGGCGGCGAGATGCTGCGCCGTGCTCGCGCCGACGCGATCGAGCACCGGCTCGGCGGACGCGACATCCGCCACCCGGCCGCTGCCCTGCGAAGCGAGGCGGTCGAGAGCGGCGCGGTCCGGCCGCGGCGTACCGGGTGGCAAGGCCTTTCCGGCCGGAACGAAGAGGGCGTGCAGGTGCCAACCCTTGTCTCGGATGGCGGCTGCTTCGCGTTCCGCGGCTTGGCCGATACCGTCGCCGTCGCTGATCAGCACCACGTCGGCCGCGACGACGTTCGCTTCACCGAGGATTTTTCGCGCCAGGGTCAGGCCGCGCTCGGGATGGCTGCCGCGATCCGGAACGGTGTCGGAGTCGAGCGCGAACAGCGTGGTGCCGATTGAGTCGCGGTCGGTGGTCGGCGAGACGGCGGTGTAGGCATCGCCCGCATAGATCACGAGTGCGATGGATCGGCTGCCGGCTGCCAGGGCCACGGCCTCGGCCGCCTGCCGGGCTTCCTTGAAATGCCCCCCCTCCGTGACCGAGCGTGAAAGGTCGAGCACCACCACGGTCGCGTCGAGATTTCGGAAGGTCGTCGCATCGGGGCGCTCGAAGGCCGGCCCGGTTAGCGCCAGGGCGATCAGCCCGGCCGCCAAAGCCGCGACGACGTTGGCCTGACGGCGTCCGCCGAGCACGGCGCCGCGACGCGACAGCATCGCCATCAGCGCCGGATCGACCGCTTTCACCCAATCGCCGAGCGGCGCCGAACGCCAGGCGGCACGCAGCGTCAGCAGCGCGATGACGGGAATCGCCAGCAGCCAGAGCGGCCGGAGGAGGGCGTAGGCGTCGAGGCTCATGCGTCACGCCTCACTGCGAGCAGGCCGCAGGCGCAGAGCAGGGCGAGGGCGGCCGGCCAGGGCCATAGGTCACGCCGCAGAGGCACCGGCGGAGCCTGCGCGCGGCCGCCCTCTAGCTGGTCGATGGAAGCGGCCACGGCGTTGAGATCGTCCGTGGTCTTCACGCGAAAAGCCTTGCCGCCGCTGATCTCGGCCATCTCGCGCAAAGTCTCGACGTCGACGACGTCCTGCTCGTTGTTCGGATTGTCGGCCATGTCGATCGGCCCGAGGGCGATCGTGTAGATCCGGACGCCGAGCTCCTTCGCGAGAGCCGCGACGTCCTTCGGCGCGGTCTGGCCGGCATTGTTGGCACCGTCCGAGAGCAGGACCACGACCTTGTCGGAGGAAGGCGGCGGCCCGCTGCCGTCCGCGCTCGCGATCTGGGCCGGAGCGAGCCGTTTCAAGGCGAGACCGAGCCCGTCGCCAATGCCGGTGGAGCGCCCGACGAGGCCGATATTGGCCTCCTCCAACGTGCGGGCGACGGAGGCCGTGTCGAAGGTCGGCGCGGCAGCTACGTAGGCCTGGTCGGCGAAGGCGACGAGACCGATACGGTCTCCCGCCCGGCGGCGAATGAAGCCGGCACCCACGCGCTTGACCGCCGCCAGCCGGCTGACGGTCTCGCCATCCAGCGAAAAATCCTTGCGCTCCATGCTGCCCGAGAGGTCGAGCGTCAGAATGATCTCGCGGCCCGAGGCGGGCAGGGCATTGGCCGAGAGCACGATGCGCGGGCCGCTGAGCGCCGCGACCAGGGCAAGCCAGAGCGTCCAGATCAGCCAGGTGCGTCGGCGACCGCGGGCGATCAGGCTCTCGCCGCGATCGGCCCCGCCGACGAGGGAATGCGGCACACGCAGCGCGCCGCTGGTGCCCTCACGCTCGGCCGGCATGAGCCGGGCGACGATCAGCGGCACGGGCAGCAGCAGAAGCGCGTAAGGCGTCGCCAGGTCGAAGGCCGAGACGAGGGCGGAGAGCCAGGACGGCATGTCAGCCCTTGATCCGGGAGAACAGGCGGGCGAGTTCGGCTTCGATCGCAGCTGGGTCCGTGGCGCCGGGCCGACGATAGAGCCCCTCGACGAGGATCTGGCCCGCACCGCGGCTGAAGAAATCCGTGGCGAAGGTGCGATCGAGGGTGCCGGCCCAGGCGGTCCCACGCGTGGTGGCGGCCTCGTCGCCGGCGAGTGTGCGGACCACGCGGCGCAGCAGCCGGGCCTGCGCCGTCAGCTTTGAGTCTGGATCCAGGCTGCGCACGCGCCTCAGCTCATTCAGGGCCGCCCGCCGGATCGTGGTCTGTGCCCGGAGCCACATTACCCGCGCGAGCCCGACGATCAGCGCGGCAGCGAAGCCGAGGGCGATCGCAGCGACGAGCTCACCCTGCACGACGTTCCCGCCGGTCGACGGGAGGTGAAGGCCACGCAGGGCAGAGAGGTCGGGGTTCATGACGACTCCCGCTCACAGCATCGCATCGAGCCGCTCCATCAACGGCGCATAGGCTTCCGGTCCGGTCTCCACGTCGATGCGCAGGCCTTCGATGCCGCGGCGGTGCATCTCGGCAAGGCGGTCGTCGGCGGCCTTGGAGGCGGCATCCGAACGCCCGGCCTGGATCGTACCGCGCACACCATCCGGTGTCGCGAAAGGGTAGAAGCCGGGCATCCGCGTCCGCTCAAAGGCGTCCGAGATGAGGAGCAGCCGGATCGAGAGACGCTCGGCAAGGACGGTCAGCAGACTGTCGAAATCCGCGCCCGGCTCATCGAGAGACGTCGCCATCACGAGGTGGCCACCGGATGGCAACAGCGAGCGGGCGAGCGTCAGCATCGCGCCGAGCGGCGGGTCTTTCTTTTCAGAGGCGGCGAGCGCCGCAGCGTGAGCTTGGGCCATGGCGCCGGTGATCGCGGTCATCGCGCGCTCGCCGCCGCTGGGACGGATCACAACCGGTTCGCCCCCGCTCGCGACGATCAGGCCGACACGGCCACCATCCCCGACGACGCGCCAGCCCAGCAACGCCAGGGCCTCGGCCGCCGCGACCGAGCGGAGCGCCCGGCGCGTGCCGAACAGCATGGAGGGGCGGAAATCGGCGAGCAGCACCACGGACCGGTCGCGCTCGTCGTGATGGGTGCGCACATGTAGCTCGCCCGTGCGCGCGGTGGCGTTGCGGTCGATGAACCGCATGTCGTCGCCCTCCGACCACAGGCGCACGTCGTCGGGCTCCGAGCCGCGCCCGCGCTTCTTCGTGACGATACCGCCGGGCAGACCGGCCAGCGTGCGCGACGAAGGCGAGACACCACGCCGGGCGAGATGGCGCAGGCCCATCAGCGTCTCGCCGGAGAGATGAATTCCGGGAGAGAGGTACGGGTCGGCGGGATTGGGGGAAGCGGTCATGGGCGCGCCACGCGAACCCTCACAACGCCCGCGTCTGTGCGACGAGCCCCTCGATGATGCCACGCGCCGTGCGCCCCTCGGCGGCCGCCCGCCAGGTCAGGCCGATACGGTGAGCCAGCGCATCGCTCGCCAGCGCCGCGACATCCTCGGGGATGACGTGGTCGCGGCCATGCAGGTAGGCGCGCGCCTTGCCGGCCACCATCAGGGCGAGGGTGCCACGTGGCGAGGCGGGGTGCTCGATGGCGGCGCGCAGCTCGGGCGAGACGGAGTCGGTGCGCGTGCCGGCGACGAGGCGCACGAGATAATCCTTCAGCGCTGGCGAGACGTAGGTGGCGAGCGCCGCCTCGCGCGCCGCGCGAACCTCCTCCAGCGACAGCTTCACCGGCATTGCCTCGGCATGGTGGGTCAGCTCGCCCTCGACGAGGTCGAGGATTTTCCGCTCGGAAGCCTCGTCGGGCATGTCGACGACGACGTGGAGCAGAAAGCGGTCGAGCTGCGCTTCGGGCAGCGGGAACGTACCAGCATGCTCGATGGGATTCTGCGTCGCGACCACCATGAACGGGTCCGGCAGCTTGTGGGTATGGCCGGCCACGGTGATCTGACTCTCGGCCATCGACTCCAGCAGGGCCGACTGCACCTTGGGCGGAGCGCGGTTCACCTCGTCGACGAGGATAAGGGAGTGGAAGAGCGGACCCGGCAGGAACTCGAAGATCCCGGCATCCTGGCGCCATACCGTCGTGCCGGTTAGATCGGCCGGCATCAGATCGGGCGTGCACTGGACGCGGGCGAACGAACCGTCGAGGCCTTCCGAGAGCCGTTTCACGGCGCGGGTCTTAGCGAGACCTGGCGCGCCCTCGATCAGCAGATGGCCGCCGCTGAGCAGGCCGATCAGCAGGCGCTCGACGAGACCGGTGCAACCGATCAGGCCATGTTCGAGACCGTCGCGCAGCGCGAGGACGCGGGAATGGACGCCGTCGGCAGCGGATGAGGGTGCCGCCGGGCGTTCGGCCAAAGTCGCACCGCTCATGAGCAAGTCGCCCCCGTGACGAGGGCTGGGCCGGTTGCCGGCATATGACGCGTCTCCTCGATGTGGCTTCTTAAGAGGTCCACATGCAGCGGATGTGCCTGCTGCCCGGGCCGGGCGTCAATCCCGCGGACCTGTTCCGAGGGCGACTCGGTCAATTTGCCCGAGGGAGGAGGCATGCGATGCCGCCTTCACCGAACCGTCACACCGCTGAGCCAATCAGAGCCCGATGCCCGGTCCCTTCGCCTATCCCACCCCCGAAGCCCTCAACTCCGCGATCAGCCTCGCCGTCGCCTTTGGCCTCGGCACGCTGATCGGCGCCGAGCGGCAGTATAGACAGCGGACCGCGGGCCTGCGCACGGCGGTCCTCGTCTCCGTCGGTGCCGCCGCCTTCGTCGATCTCGGCATGCGGCTGACCGGAGGCGACGGCGCGACGCGCACGGTGGCCTACGTGATCTCCGGCATCGGCTTCCTCGGCGCCGGCGTCATCATGAAGGAGGGCATGAACGTTCGCGGCCTCAACACGGCCGCCACGCTCTGGTGCTCGGCCGCGGTCGGAGCTTTCGCGGGAGCCGACCTGCCGCTGGAGGCCTGTTTCGTCACCGCCGCGGTCCTAGCCGGCAACACATTGCTGCGCCCGCTGGTCAACCTCATCGACCGCATCCCGATCGACGAGAGCTCGACGGAGGGAACCTACGAGGTGCTGGTGACGACGGATGCCGAAGCGGCCGGCCCGGCGCGCGACCTGCTCGTCGAGCGGCTGGAGGAGGCGTCCTATCCAGTGAGCGGTGTCGAGGTGGAGGAGCGCGGCGAGGAAGCGGTCGAGGTCGTCGCCACGCTGACCGCGACCACCGTCGATTCCAAGGAGCTCGACGCGGTGGTGGCCGAACTCGCTAAGCAGCCAGGCATCCGGCACGCCACCTGGTCGGTGCAGACAGGCGATTGATCGGGATGCGCCGAAGCGCGGCCAGGGGATCACCTCGGGCCTTTCCCTGACCATAGGCGCGCCCATCGTTCGTTCGGCTGTACGACCTTCGAACACCGCCTTCCGGGAGATCGACCATGACCGAGCGACGCAGGAACGCCTTGATCGTCGGAGCTTCGCGCGGGCTCGGCTTCGGACTCGTCGAGACGCTTCTGGGGCTCGGCTGGCGCGTGACGGCGACCCAGCGCAAGGCTTCGCCGCAGCTCGCAGCCCTGGCGAGCGAGGCGCTCACCGTCGAGACGGCCGACATCGACGACGATGACGCCGTCTGCGCGCTTCGCGAACGGCTGGACGCGCAGAGCTTCGATCTGGTGTTCGTGGTGGCCGGCGTGGCGACCGCGATCGCGGACCCGGTTCACGAGGTCCCACGCGAGGTCGCCGCCCAAGTCTATCTGACGAACGCGGTCAGCCCGGTCCGCTTCGCCGAAACCTTCGTCGACCGGGTCGCGACGGGGGGCACCATCGCCTTCATGAGTTCGATCCTGGGCAGCGTCGCGCTCAACGAAAGCGGCGGCTCCGAGACCTATCGGGCGAGCAAGGCGGCGCTGAACACGTATGCGCGCAGCTTCGAGGCACGCCATCGTGGACGGCCGTTCGGCGTGCTGTTGATCCATCCTGGCTGGGTCCGCACCGACATGGGCGGTGCGGATGCTGACATCGACATCGCGACAAGCGTCGCTGGCATGGCCGAGGTCATCGAGGGGCAGATCGGCAAAACTGGAATTGCCTACCTCGACTACGAGGGCCAGCCGCTGGCTTGGTAGGCGAATTCCGGGACCAGGGAATCAACGAGGTTTCGACGCCAGAGAGCAGCGTTTCGCTTCTTGAGAGGCTCAACAGCGCCCAACGAGCATTCGACGGCTCAGTGAAAACCACCGAGACGGCGCTGCGGCGACAAAGCGCAGCGCGCCTGTCGATGACCGTCGGACCGTCCAGACCGTCGGATCTGACCGGCTCGCGAGACCCGCCCTGATGCACTGCACGGGACAATTTGGCATACAAAATACGTCTGCCAAGCCGCTCCTGCCGCTATCCTGTCGCCAAAATCATAGGACGCTTGGATCGCCACGCGGCGCATGCGCCGGTCGCATGCGCGAAGGCAAATATCATCAAACGGCTTTTCTATGAGAATTCGTTACAGTGCGATGCAACATAATAATTGTGCAGAGCAACCATAGCTTGACCGTGAGTTCATCATTCACAGCGACTTGACCGTGTCTTTGTCGCAGCTTGTCGAAGCGAGTTGACGGCGTCGGTTTTTTTCTTAGAGTTCGTTCAAGCTTCGGAACCAGAGGGGTCCGTCCAGGGATGGCGGCCCTAGCCCGATAGGCTCTTAAACGTTGTCCGTTGAAGAGCTTACCGCGAGCTGCCGAGGCGAAACTCGATCCCTGTCGCAAACAGCAGGCCGACCTACGCCCGCGGCATTTTGCCGACGGTCGAGGCATAAGGCTTGCCGGAGGAATCCATGAGAGCGGTACATCTTCTCGCACTCGGTGCGGGCATCGCGGCGGCAACGCCGGCGCTTGCCAACGAAAGCGTTCTGAAGGGCATCGCCAACCCGGCGGAGCAGGTTCTCCAGACGGTTGACTACGCCAACACCCGTTATTCCAAGCTCGACCAGGTCAACGCCTCCAACGTGAAGAACCTCCAGGTTGCCTGGACCTTCTCGACCGGCGTGCTCCGTGGTCACGAGGGCTCGCCTCTCGTGGTCGGCAACATGATGTACGTCCACACGCCCTTCCCGAACATCGTCTACGCTCTGGACCTCGACCAGGGCTCGAAGATCGTTTGGAAGTACGAGCCGAAGCAGGATCCGTCCGTGATCCCGGTCATGTGCTGTGACACGGTCAACCGTGGTCTGGCCTATGCCGACAACGCCATCCTGCTTCACCAGGCCGACACCACGCTCGTCTCGCTCGATGCGAAGACCGGCAAGGTGAACTGGTCGGTGAAGAACGGCGACCCGTCCAAGGGCGAGACCAACACCGCCACCGTTCTCCCGGTGAAGGACAAGGTCATCGTCGGTATCTCGGGTGGTGAGTTCGGCGTGCAGTGCCACGTCACCGCTTACAACCTGAAGGACGGCAAGAAGGCTTGGCGCGCTTACTCGGTCGGCACCGACGACCAGCTGCTCGTCGACCCCGAGAAGACCACCGATCTGGGCAAGCCCATCGGCAAGGACTCCTCGATCAAGACCTGGGAAGGCGACCAGTGGAAGACCGGCGGCGGTTGCACCTGGGGCTGGTACTCCTACGATCCGAAGCTGGACCTCTTCTACTACGGCTCGGGCAACCCCTCGACCTGGAACCCCAAGCAGCGTCCGGGCGACAACAAGTGGTCGATGACCATTTTCGCTCGTAACCCCGACACGGGTAAGGCGAAGTGGGTCTACCAGATGACCCCGCACGACGAGTGGGACTTCGACGGCATCAACGAGATGATCCTCACGGATCAGAAGATCGACGGCAAGGAGCGCCCGCTCCTGACGCACTTCGACCGTAACGGCCTCGGCTACACGCTCGATCGCGCCACCGGCGAACTCCTCGTGGCTCAGAAGTACGACCCGGCCGTGAACTGGACCACGGGCGTGGACATGAAGACCGGCCGTCCGGCCGTCGTCGCCAAGTACTCGACCGAGCAAAACGGCGAGGACGTGAACTCGAAGGGCATCTGCCCGGCGGCTCTCGGCTCCAAGGACCAGCAGCCTGCGGCTTACTCGCCGAAGACCGAGCTGTTCTACGTGCCGACCAACCACGTCTGCATGGACTACGAGCCCTTCAAGGTCTCGTACACCCCGGGTCAGCCGTACGTTGGTGCTACCCTGTCGATGTACCCCGCGCCGAACAGCCATGGCGGCATGGGTAACTTCATCGCTTGGGACGGCAAGGTTGGTAAGATCAAGTGGTCGAACCCCGAGCAGTTCTCGGCTTGGGGCGGCGCGCTCGCCACGGCCGGCGACGTGGTCTTCTACGGTACGCTGGAAGGCTACCTGAAGGCGGTCGACGCCAAGACGGGTAAGGAACTCTACAAGTTCAAGACCCCGTCGGGCATCATCGGCAACGTGATGACCTACGAGCACAAGGGCAAGCAGTTCATCGCCGTCCTGTCGGGCGTCGGTGGCTGGGCCGGCATCGGCCTCGCGGCCGGCCTGACCGACCCGAATGCTGGTCTCGGTGCCGTCGGTGGTTACGCCGCTCTGTCGAGCTACACCAACCTCGGTGGCCAGCTGACGGCCTTCGCTCTGCCGAACAACTAAGTCGCACTTCCAGCGTGACTAACGGATGCCGGCGCGGGTTCCCGCGCCGGCATCTTTATGATTATGTCCTTACGACCAAGGTTGGCGCGGCTTCTTATGTTGCGGCGCAACAAAAAACTGGGAGAAACTCGTTGCGTTATACTAAGAAGTCTGCGCTTCGGACGGCCGCAGCCGTTCTTGCACTTGGAATGATCTCGACGGCTGCTGTGCGCGCGGAAGACGCGGCGCTCGCCAACAAGCTCGATCCCAACGCGAAGGAGATCGACGACAAGGTGCTCGCCGCCAGCGCGGCCGTGAAAGTCGAAGACGGCAAGTACAAAGACAAGGACGGTGACCCGACCTTCCACATCGTTAACGATGGCAAGAAGGTCGATTGGTTCATGTATTCCGGCTACCGCCGGTATCACGCCGAATGCCACGTCTGCCACGGCCCCGACGCCATGGGCTCGACCTATGCCCCGGCTCTCAAGGATTCGCTCAAGCACCTGAACTACAGCGAGTTCATGGGCATACTGGCCGGCGGCAAGCAGGACGTGAATTCGTCCGACCAGAAGGTCATGCCGGCCTTCGCCGACAACAAGAACGTGATGTGCTACGCGGACGACCTCTACGTCTACCTGCGCTCGCGCGCCGCCGGCGCCTGGGGCCGCGCACGTCCGGGTGAGCACGAGGACAAGCCCGACTCCGCCAAGGCGACCGAAAAGGATTGCCTGGGCGGCTGATGAGCACCCGCGCATCGCTTCACGCTGCGCTCGGCGCGCTCCTGCTGGCAACGGCAGGAGCGCGCACTGCTTTGGCGCAGCATCTCCCCGACATGGTCACCACGGACACGCTCCGCGTCTGCTCCGATCCCGGCAACATGCCGTTCTCCGAGCGCAAGGCCGACGGCTTCGAGAACAAGATCGCGCAGATCATCGCCGACGAGCTCAAGGTCAAGCTGCGCTATTACTGGCTGACGCAGGGGCCCGGCTTCGTCCGCAACACCCTCGGTACGGGCCTTTGCGACGTCATCATCGGCACGTCGGGCGGCGACATCGTCCAGCCGACCAACCCCTATTACCGCTCTTCCTACGCATTGATCTCCCGTCACGGCGAGTTGTCCGGCGTGACCTCGCTCGACGACCCGCGGCTGAAGGACAAGCAGATCGGCATCATCGCCGGCACGCCGCCCGCCGACCGGATCGGTACCCTGGGCCTGACCGCTCAAGCCCATTCCTACGCGGCCTATTCCTTTGGGGCGGACCGCAAGTTCCAGACGGTGGCCGCCGAGGTCATCGCCGACGTGGCGTCGAAGAAGATCGACGTGGCGCTGCTCTGGGGACCCTCCGGCGGCTGGCTCGCCAAGCAGAGCGGCGTCGAGATGGACGTGGTGCCGTTGCTGAAGGAGCCGGACCGGCCGCCCATGGCCTTCCGTGTCTCGATGGGCGTACGCCTGAACGAGAACGACTGGAAGCGCACGCTCAACACGGCCCTGCGCAAGCGTAAGACCGACATCGAGGCGGTGCTGCGCGAGTACCAGGTTCCGCTGCTCGACGAGGAAGAAAATAAGCCTCTTCAGTCGTCAGCGGAGTGACTTCTCCGTAGTCGCGAGCGCCGGCGCAGCGATCCACAACCAACGGGCGAACCTCGCATGTGAGGCTCTGGATTGCGTCGCTACGCCACCGGCACGATCCCGGTGGCATCGAGCTTCGCCAGCGCCTCACTCACCGTCTCGCCGCCGATGACGAGATCGGGAGCGATCTCCACGAGCGGCACCAGCACGAAAGCCCGCTCTCTCACGAAGCGGTGTGGCAGGATCAGGCGCTCGTCGCTGACCTCCGCGCCCTCGTAGGACAGCAGGTCGATATCGATCAGGCGCGGCCCCCAGCGGCGCTCGCGCACGCGGCCGAGCGCCGCTTCGATGGCGAGTCCGGCTTCGAGCAGGTCGTGAGGCGTCAGATCGGTCTCGACCCCGATCGCCGCGTTGAGGAACCAGTCCTGATCGGTGTCGCCCCAGGGCGGGGTGCGATAGTCGTGCGAGCGAGCGACGACCGCGACGCCGGGCGTCGAGCCGAGCCGCTTTACGGCTTCGGACAGCATCGCAGCCTTGTCGCCGACATTGCTGCCGAGCCCGAGATAGGCACGCGTCATCGAGCGGATCCTGCGCGGAACCGGGTGATCTCGACGCTGACGCCGTC
Organism: Methylobacterium brachythecii; assembly: GCF_014196345.1. Classification (GTDB taxonomy): domain Bacteria; phylum Pseudomonadota; class Alphaproteobacteria; order Rhizobiales; family Beijerinckiaceae; genus Methylobacterium; species Methylobacterium brachythecii. The sequence continues at coordinate 547,549 of NZ_JACIDN010000003.1, forward strand.
GATCACCGCCGGCACCGGCGCAGACGGCTTGTCCACGCGCACGCTCGCCCGCTCGATCGCTGAAAAGCGCCCCAGGATCTCCGCGGCGATGGCTTCCGCCAGCGCCTCGATCAGCGCGAAGCGGCGCTGGGAGGCGATCTCGACGGCGATCTCGGTGAGATCGGCGTAGCTCACCGTTCGCGCGACGTCGTCGGAAGCACCCGCAGCGGCGAGGTCGAGGCCGCAATCGAGCGAGATGAAAAAGCGCTGCCCGAGCCGCGCCTCCTCGGGCAGCACCCCGTGATAGCCGAAGACCGCGATACGATGGACGAGGATGCGATCAGCCACGGCCGGTCTCCGGGCGCATCACGGCATCGACTACGCGCAGGGCTTCGACGTGGGGCCGCACGTCGTGGACGCGCAGGATGTCGGCGCCGAGCGTCCCGGCCAGCACATGGGCCGAGATCGAGCCGAACAGGCGCTCGCGCGGATCGGTCTCCTTGTCGTGCAGCCGGCCGAGCAGGGATTTTCGCGAGACGCCGACGAGCAGTGGAAAACCGAGCGCCTTGATCTCGGGCAGCCGCCGCAGGGCTTCGAGATGCTGCTCCCAGGACTTGCCGAAGCCGATCCCCGGATCGAGGGCGATCGCATCATCGGAAATGCCGGCGCGTCTGGCGATCGACAGGGAGCGCTCGAAGAAAGCGAGCATGTCGGAGACGATATCGATCCCCGGATCGATGGTCTCGCGGTTATGCATGGCGATCACGGGAGCGCCGTGGTCCGCGGCCACTCGGGCAATGTCCGGCTGCCGTTGCAGGCCCCAGACGTCGTTCACGATGGCCGCGCCCGCCTTCAGCGCCGCATCGGCCGTCGAAGCCTTGTAGGTGTCGATGGAGATCGGCACGGACAGCCGGCCTGCCAACGCCGCGATAACCGGAACGACCCGAGCCTGCTCCTCCTCCGCCGAGACGGGAACGTGGCCAGGCCGCGTCGACTCACCGCCGATGTCGACGAGCGCCGCGCCCTCGCTCACGAGCGCGTCCGCCTGCTCGCGTGCGACCTCCGGCTTCTCGAAGAGTCCGCCATCCGAAAACGAATCCGGCGTGACGTTGAGGATGCCCATGACCAGGCAACGCCGGCCCAATCCCGGCAGCAGGTCGCGAAGGCTTCGTCGCTCGGTGGACAGGTTGGGGGACACTGTGGCTCCGGGAGGACATTCAGATCCGGTCATGCCTCGGGTGGGCCAATCCGGCAATGTCCGTCCCGCGCGTCGGACGACCGCGCGGTCATGCGGGCGACGGGCCAGGGCGCCAAGGCGAACCCATGATCGAAGATAAGCGCGGAGCCCTCAATCCACGAAAGGTCTCGACAGCGTTTCGCTCAAGCGCCGCCGCGATAGCAGCGGATCTCCGCTTCGGCCTGAGCCCGTCGCAGGTCCGCGACCTTGTCGTCGTAGATCTTGGTGGATTTAAACGCGGTCTGGCGCTGACCGCCGACGCCCTGACGCATCGAGAGGATGGTGCTGGCCGAGACGTATTTGTCATAGGGCAGGATCGCCGCGAGCTGGTCCACGGAGCAGGAGCACTTCTCCATGGCCTCGCGGGTCTGGCCATTCGCGGCCATGCAGCCGAAGACGTAGTCGACGCGCGCATCCGTCGGATAGTCGTTCTCGAGCCCTTCCGACGCGGCCGGACCCGCCAAGGCGGCGAGGCAAGCCAACAGGGCGCCGCTCTTAGCCAGCGTTCTGATCATAGTTCACCTTTTCGTCGAGCAGTTCGCCCCCGTCCGGCTTCTTGGCCTGCGCCTCGATCGAGACGATCTCCCCCGGAACCTCCGGCGAGGTCACGAAGGTGTAGGTAAGGCCATCGAAGCCGCGCATCTTCTCGGTCTGCGGATCGCCCTCGAAGGGCTTGGTGACGATCGTCCAGCCATCGACCTGCCGACCCTTGAAGTCGATCTTGGTGGCCGTGACCGTCGCCTTGTCGCGCAGGCCCTTGCGGATGGCGTTCTTGATGTAGCGCGGGTTTGCCTCAAGCAACGCGGCGAGCCCCTTCATGTGGTTTTCCAGGAAGAGCGGCAGGATCGGATTGCCCGGCATGTCGTCGAACGGGCCGGCTGACGCCCGGTTCGCACCGGAGAACATCTGCACCTGGATGTCGCGGCTTTCGGCACTCTTGCCGGCATCGATCTTGAACTTGATCTCGTCGTCCAGAGGCGGACCGTATGGACCACGCGCGATGCCGCTGCGGCGCGTGTAGACATAGCGGATGGTGCTGCCCGGCGGCGTATTCTTCATCTGCGGCTGGTCGAACAGCACGTCCGACGCGTTCGGCGTCGCGGAGGCCGCGGCCTTGATCGGCACCGGGCTTTCGCCTTCGGCCGCTCCCACGAGCGTCGGTGATGCGAGGAGGACGAGCGCAGCGGCGAGGGCGATCGGTTTCAAAGAGGTGCCTTTTCCTTCAGGGGAGATTGCACGTTACTCCCGATCGTCCGGTAGATGTAGTCCGGCGGCGTCTCTGCAGCCTCTTCTGTGGCAAGATCTCGCATCTTTCCGTGGAGCGGCGAGAGCGAGCAGGCCGGATCGGTCGCGGCAGCATCGCCCGCGAGCGCGAGAGCCTGACACCGGCAGCCGCCCCAATCCTTCTCGCGCCGGTCGCAGGAGCGGCAGGGCTCCTTCATCCAGGACGTCCCGCGATAGGCGTTGAAGGCCGGAGACTGCGTCCAGATCTCGCCGAGGGAATGCTCGGTGACGTACCAGAATTCGAGATTCGGGATCGTCTCGGCCGCGTGGCAGGGCAGCACCTTCCCCTGCGGCGTGACGTTCATGAGCTTGCGGCCCCAACCGCCGGCGCAGGCCTTGGGGTACTTCGCGTAGTAGTCCGGCACTACGAGATCGATGACCAGCTCACCCTTGAGCTGCTCCCGCGCCTTCTCGACGATGCGGATCGACTCGTCGACCTGGGCCTTGTTCGGCATCAGCGCGGCGCGATTCACATAGGCCCAGCCGTAATACTGGGTGTGGGCGACCTCGAGCCGCTTCGCGCCGAGCTTCACCGCGAGATCAATGAAGCCGGGCACCTCGTGGATGTTGCCGCGGTGGATTACCGAATTGAGGGTCAGCGGCAGCCCGAGTTCGGTGACGCGCGCGGCAAACTGCATCTTCTGCGGCTGCGCGTTCTTCAGTCCGCCGATCTTTTCCGCATTCGCCGCGTCGACGCCCTGCACCGAGAGCTGCACGTGGTCGAGGCCGGCATCGTAGAGCGCATCGAGCTTCTGGAGCGCGCCACCGACTCCCGACGTGATCAGGTTCGAATACAGGCCGAGCTCGGCGCATTTCGCCGTGATCTCGACGATGTCCTGGCGCGCCGTCGGCTCGCCGCCGGAGAGGTGGACGTGGAGAACGCCGAGCTTCGAGGCCTCGGCCAGCACCCGCAACCACGTCGCCGTATCGAGTTCGGCCGAGCGCCGGTCCAGCTCCATAGGATTTGAGCAGTAGGGACAGCGCAGGGGGCAGCGATGGGTCAGCTCCGCGAGCAGACCAACCGGTGCCGGGATGACCTCGGCGGGGACGGGGGCGGGTGTCGGTGCGTTCATCGCTCCAGGACCCTTTTCTGTGCGAGATCGGCCAACATCACGCCGATGTCGGCCTCGATGAGGGAACGGTCGGCGGCGTAGATGGTGGCAAGCTCACCCGCGATATCGCCGACCGAGCGCTTGCCATCGACGAGCTTGAGAACGGCGACGGCGTTGTCGTCGAGATCGAAGGTGCGCTCGGGCGCTAGCAGGACGTGGTTGGAGCGCACCTCGTCGAAGCGAAGACGGACGCCGCGGGGGAGGCGAGGCACGTCACTCCCGACGAAAGGGCCGCGCCGCCCTCCGGTTGCCGCACTGGTCTCCTCGACGAGGCCTTCGCCCGGCTGCCAGGCATCGGGCGGCACCATGCCAGGGGCGACATAGGCGAAGTACAGAGCGTCGAGCTGGGTCCAGAGCACGTTGCACTTGAAGGTCAGCGCCGCCATCGCCTGGCGCTGCAACTCCGGCGTGGTGGCATGCTGCTTGACGTAGTCGAGGGCGAAATCGGCATCGCGCGGCGCCTGGGTGAGGCGCTTCTCGAAATAGGCGAGCGTGTCCTTGGTGATGAAGTCGTAGTTTTTCAGCATGCCCGAGACGCGCTCGGAGATGATGGTCGGCGAGAACATCTCGGTGAGCGAGGAAGCGATCGCTTCGAGCAGCGACTTTTCCTTCACGAAGTGGACATAGGCCTCGACCGAGAACTTCGTCGCCGAGAGAATGCCCTTGGTCGAGAGCACGTAGTCGCGCGAGAAGCCGACACCCTGGGCGAGCTTCAGCCAGCGCTCGATACCGCCATCGCCGGGAGCGTCGCCATCATGGTCGACGATGCGCTGGCGCCAGACCCGGCGCAGTTCGGCATCGTGCATTCGAGCGAGGACGGCGGCGTCCTTCACCGGGATCATCGCCTGATAATAGTAGCGGTTCAGCGCCCAGGCTCGGACCTGATCCTTGTTCAGCTTGCCGTCGTGCAGCAGGCGATGAAACGGATGCAGGTTGTGGTAGCGGCGTGCGCCGATGTCGCGCAGGGCCGCTTCCAACTCCTCGGGGCTCAGGAGGCGCTGATCGTCGCCGGCAACGGGAGTCGGGAATGGTGCGGTCATGGCGTTCGGCGCGTCCGTCTCGTTCGTTTCCTGGAGCTTTTCTTAAATGAGCCTCCAGCGATGCCAAAGCATCGTCCCGAAGCCCTCAATTGTATCGTGCAAAATATAGTCTTACGGAGCGATATTTCCAGATCGTCCCGTCTGTTGCAGCGGCTTCAGAGGACTACGTCAAACCATTGCGTCCATTGACGTTATAGCGCGCACTTGCTTTCAGGGCGCCCTGAGAAAGCTCTTAGAGTTCCAGGCTCAAACCATCATGCGCGACGGTCCAGCCGCGCTCCTCGACGCTTTTGCGCTCTGTTGAGCCCTCAACCAGCACCGGGTTTGTGTTGTTGATGTGTACGAAGACCCGCCGCCCGATCTCGACATCGGCGAGCGAGCCGATCGAGCCGGTCTCGCCGTTCATCTGGATATGACCCATGCGCCAGCCGGTCTTGGTGCCGACGCCCGCGCGGATCATGTCGTCGTCTTCGAGCACCGTGCCGTCGAAGAGCAGAGCATCGACGCCCGCGATGCGGTGCTTCAAGCCATCGGTCACGCGGGCGCAACCAGGGATGTAGGCGAGGCGCTTGCCTCCGGCCTCGATCATCGCGCCGACCGTAGTCTCGGTCTCGGCGCCGATCTCCATATTGGCGTCCTCCAGCCAGAGCGGCACCTTGCCGGGCACGGAGAACAGGGTGACGCTCAGTCCCGGAACGGGCTCGAAGGCTTGGTTCACGGCGATCGGCTGCCGCGTCACGACATTGGCAGCCATCACGTCGAAGACGCGATTGTCGCTGACCGAGCTGAGGATGTCCGAAGTGCCGTACAGCGTGAACGTCTGACCTTCGCGAAGGGTCAGCAAGCCGGCCACGTGGTCCACATCGCCGTTCGTGAGCAGCACCGAATGGATCGGCGAATGCCGCAGACCTTCGCGCGGAAACATCGCGCCGTTGGCCTGGATCTGCTGCCGGATATCGGGAGAAGCATTCACGAGGAGCCAGCGTTCTCCGTCCGGAGAGACTGCGATGCTCGACTGCGTGCGGGGTTTTACGCGGGGATCACCTGCCCAAGCCATTGAGCAGATGGAGCAGCGGCAATTCCACTGAGGAACACCGCCGCCGGCAGCCGAGCCGAGGATCACGACATGCATGGATGAACCCGCTGCCTGCGATCCCCGGCCGGCGCTACACCTTAGTTGAAGGTGTCGATCTCAGCCGACTCGTAGCTCGTGACTTCCATGCCGACGCAGATCTCGGAAACGACGGGGGCGGCCCACTTCATGGCATCTCTCCAATTTTTCTAGAACGTCAGCAGCATCTGCATGGCTCTATAAGAGAATGCTAAGATACTGACGGCGCTAAGATTTCTTGCGCGAGAGCTATATCGCCAATTCCACCCGGCGCTGCAAGAGCCAAATTGCCGGATTTACCCAAAATACCGTGAGCTGGATTGCCGAGCGTCAATGACGGAAGTCTTGGCCGCGCAGGTCGAGCATGAATCCTTTGCCGCGCACGGTCGTGATGATCGGACCGCCGAACCGCACGAAATCGGACAGCTTGCTCCGAAGGTAACCCACGTAGACGTCGACCACATTGAGCGAGAGACCGCCTTGGGTCGCCCAGAGCTTGTCGAAAATCGTTCCGCGCGCGATCGGCTTGTTGACCTCTTCCATCAGCAGGGCGAGCAGCTCGGCCTCGCGGGGGGTGAGACGTGCCGACGCATCCCCAAAAGACACCTGGCGAACATTGAGATCGAGCACGAGACGGCCCGCCGTCACGATCGTTCGGGGCGAATCGGCCTCTCGCCGACGCAACAGATGCGTCTGCAGGCGGGCGAGCAACTCGTCGAAGACGAAGGGCTTGACGATGTAGTCGTCGGCGCCGAGCGCCAGCCCCTCGGCCCGGTCGCGGATCTCGTCGCGGGCGCTGAGAAACAGGATCGCACCGGGATAGCCACCTTCACGCAGAGAGCGGCAGACGTCGTGGCCCGAGCCGTCGGGGAGGGTGATGTCGAGGACCACGGCCTCGGGGGACTCGTCGCGCGCTGCGCTGAGCGCATCGTCGACCCGCTCGGCCATGCCGACGGAGAAGCCCTCCGCCTCAAGGCCGCGGGCCAGCATGCCGCGGATGTCGCTGTCGTCCTCGACGATCAAAACGCGCGTCATGCGACCACTGTCCTCACCCGTTCGCGACCGTCGTCAACCGCCGCCATGTCGGCGGCCGGCAGCTCGATCGTCACCCGAGCCCCGCGTCCGTCAACGCCGGCACCCAGACTTATGATGCCATCATGCCGCTCTATCACCCATCGCGCTAGAGCTAGGCCTATCCCGAATCCCGGCTCTCCCGAATGCGCATCGCGCCGGAATCTCTCGAACAAGCCTTCGCCCTGATCCGGGAAGCCCGGCCCGTCATCGGTGACGGTGATCCGTGCCCGGACGCCGCCGGCACTCGGATGCTCGGCCAGCGCGATCACGATCCGGGTCAGGCCGGTGGCATGGCGGAGCGCGTTGTCGGTCAGGCTCTCCACGACCTGGCGGAGCCATTCGGGATCCGCCCGCAGCTCCACGTCGCGCTCGCCCGGCTCCAGGGTCAGGGCGACGCGACGCTTCGAGGCCTCGCTCACGGCCCCCTCGACGGCAGCGGTCAGGACGGCCAGCGCGCTGACCGGGCGCCGGTCCAGCTCGATCTGGCCGGATTCCGAACGCGCCACGCGCAGCAGGTCCTCGACCCGGCGCTTCAAGCCCTGAGCCCGCTTGCGGATCGTGGCGAAGACAGGCGCGTAATCGACCGTGCGGCCGGCCGAGCGGCTGGCGAGATCGCATTCGCCGAGGATCACGGTGAGCGGCGTGCGCAGTTCGTGGCTGACATCGGCGAAGAAGCGGCGCCGAGAGCGATCGACCATTTCGAGCCGCTCGTTCGCCGAGCGCAGATCGGCGGTGCGCGCCTCGATCGTATCCTCCAGAGCCGCGCGATCGGACGCCACGTGGCGCTCGCGGCGCCCGAGCCGAGCCGCCATGCGGTTGAAATTCGCAACGAGCAGGCCGAGCTCGTCGCGCGTCGCCACCGAGAGCCGCGTGTCGAGGGCGCCGCTGCCGACCGCGCCGGCGGCCTTACGGACCTCCTCGATGCGCGCCAGCGTCGGCCGCGTAACGCTCCTGTAGAGGATCGCCACAAGCGCCAGGGCGATGACAAGACCGAGAATCGACAATGTTCGCATCCGCTGGGCGATGGCGTTGGCCTCGTCCGAGCCCGCCGTCATCGACCGCCGCTCCGTCTCGATCAGCAGGGAGAGCGGCTGCCCGGTCATCGCGCCGAAGGCGTTGAGGGCACCCTGGATCGAATCCTTGCGCTTGTCCGGGTCGAGCTCGCGCTGGATCTGATAGACCTGCCGATCGAGGATCACGCGGGCGGCGCGGAGCCTCATCAGCGGCCGAGTCCGCGCCATGTACTGAATCTGCTCGGCCCGGTCCTCGCTGGCGGCGAGGCCTCCGCCGACCGCCGCCTCGACGGTGTTCAGGGCCTTGTCGACCGCCTCTCGGGTGACGGAGAGGGCCTCGGGGGGCGTGTCCGGGTTCCCAAGCGTCTCGACGGCGGCGAGGCCGTACTGGGTGAGGCGCCCGGACAGCTCGGCCAGCAGCTCGAGGCGATGCTGGGCGGCGAGCACCCGGTCGATCGTCCGCTCGGACAGGGTCGTCGACCAGAACACGCCTGCCGCTGCCAGCACGACGAGTAACGCCGTGCCGACCAGCAGCAGCGCGAACCGTACCTTCAGCGAACGCATCGACACCTACCTACCGGCCACGGGCCGTAGGAAGGACAGTGTCACCGCGTGCCGCCGGGGGGCAAGCGCCGGCTAGAGACGGGATGCAATCCTCACAAGTCGTTCTGGAGCTTGGCCTTGCTCGCGCAGCGCCACGACTTGATCGTCAGGTCCGGATGCTCGCCGGCCCATTGGGCGAGCGTGGCCTGCGAGTTCCGCAGGCAGATCGCCGGGTTCTGGTTGTCGAAGGACAGGTTGATCCGTTCCTCGTGGCACTTGGAGGGCTCAGCGAGAAGGCACACGGACAACAGCAGGAACATGAATGCAGGCCTTGCGTCCCAAGGTATGGGCGCGCGAGGCCCGACGCCATGAAACTGGGACGAACCAGCAGGCCGGCAAGAGATATTGTGCCGGTTGATCCGGCAAAATCACCCGGCCGGCGTGAACAGCTCACCCTTACCGATCGTGGCGAGATCGCCGGAATAGCGACGCATCGTGCCCTTCAGCAACTCAGCATGGCCGGCGCCGAGATGCGCGAGCGAGCGGGCGAGGAGCCGCAGAAAGACGAGGTCCGGCGTGCCAGTCTCGGCGAAGGTCGGCAGCAGGGTGCCATGGCTTCCCGCGACGATGGTGCCGCGGCGCATGCCGTAGCCCGGCTCGTCGCCCACCGAGCCGGCAACGATCGTTCCCGCAATCATGCGCTGGCCGGCACGAGCACCCGCCTTCTCGACGAAAATGATGCCGCGACGCATGCGGTCTCCGAGACCGTCACCAGCACTCCCACGGACGATCAGGGTTGCACCGTCGAGACCGGCCTTGGCGGCATAGACCGCACCGCCGGCATTGTCGCCGGCATCGCCTTCAATGGTGATGGTGCCGCCGGTGGCGCCGGTCCCGGCAAACGGGCCGGCCGAACCGGTCACGGTCAGGCTGCCGCCGGCCATTCCATCGCCGAGGCGCTGGCCGACATCGCCCTCGACGCGGATCGAGCCCTCGGACAGGGCCGCACCGACGCGATCGAGCCGCGCGGAGCCGCCCTCGAAGACGAGGCTATCCGAGCCGTCGAGCTTGATCGCGAAGACGTCGCCCAGCGTCAGCCCGCGCCGGCTGGTGCCGACGGGAAGCTTGCCGGCCTCGGCCTCGGACAGCTTGCTCAAAGCGAGCGGCGTGATGTTCAGGAGGTCGATCCGCTCGACCGGCTCGGAGCGCAGGGTGAGGATGCTCATGCGATCGGCGCCTCTCCGAGCAGGTCCTTGAGGTGGTAATGATGGCGTCCGAGGTTGCCGCCGTAATTGCCGGCCGTCACCGCAATCAGCCCGTGGGCGCCCCCCGCCTTGGTGGAGGCGTGGAGGGCCTGGCGCATCGATTCGGCCACTGCCTTCGAGGTCAGGGCGTCGATGACGATCTCGAGCACCACGCCGCATTCCGGCGGCAGTTCGGAGCCGGCGCGGCCTTTCAGCGTCGGGCAATAGGCGTCGTTGGTCGAGGCCATCATGCCCTTCGTGCGGGCGCCGACCTTCGAACCGGAGCGGACGATGCCACCGGGGAAGGGCAGGATCGCGCCAGGAACGGACCGTGCCGCCTCGACCGCGATCTCGGCGACCTTCAGCGTCTCGGAATGGACGCGGCCGAGGAAGAGCAGGTTGCCGCCGCCGACCGCACCATCGACCGCGCGCACCGAATCCTCGCAGAGGAACTCGCCATCCATCACCGGGACGCGCCAGTAGCGGCGCATCTTGCCCTGGGCATCGGGCAGGCGTTTGGCCACCGAGAACCCATCGCCGAAATAGCGGATCGCGCCGCCCAGCTTGATCTTGGTGGGGCCTTCGACGCCCGCGTAGCAGGCGGTGCCGGGGCAGGTGAGGATGCACTGGCCGACCCGCTTGAGGAGCTGATCCTTGAGCCCGTTCGGCTCGAAGCCGAACAGCAGGATTCGCACGCCCGGGCGACCATCCGGCGTTTCGTCGGGCGAGAGTTCGGCATCGATGCCGGCCTCGGCGCCGCAGCCGATCACCGAAGTCGCGAAGCCGGTCATCACGGTGGCCGCGATCATCGCCCATTTGGGCGTGTCGTTGGTCACGATGATCGCCGTGCCGGCAACGTCGAAGGCCTCGGCAAAGGTGTCGACGACCCGGATGCCGTTGAGGGTGAAGTCAGCCATCTCAGCAGCCCACCCCGGTTCGGTCACGCATCACGCCCGGCATGCGACGTCCTCGAAGTTCTCGGTCTCGGGGAAGGCCGCGTCGGGCACCGCGAAGCTGTCGAGCCCCTGGCCGTAGCGGTCCTGTAGGTAGGCCTCGCTGCGCTTGACGATTGCCGAATCCGTCTCGACGTCGAGCTCCAGCGTGCGGCCGTGGCGCCACGCAGTGATCTCGCCGTCCTCGACGATGGTCTCGCCGTCCTTCAGCACCAGCCGGGCGCGCGAGAACATCGCCGTGCGGTCCGTGCTGTCGCGGTAGACCGCGACGTCCGCCTTGGCGCCGACGCGCAGATGGCCGCGATCGGTCAGGCCGAGGAGCTTGGCCGGGCCCGAGCGAGTGAGCTGCGCGATCTCGCTGAGCGTGTACTCGCGCTCGATCGTCGGCAGGCTCGACCGCTCGCCGACCACGGACGGCAGCGTCGCAATCTCCTTTTCGCGCTCCTCGCGGCTCATCAGCAGGTGGATGATGCGCGGATACTCGGTGAAGACGCCGCCATTCGGGTGATCGGTGGTGAGGATCGTGCGCTCCGGGTCCTTCGACAGGAGCATCAGCTCCAGGCCGATGGCCCATTGCAGCGACGAGACGCCGCCGCGCGGCTTGTAGAGGAACGGCACCACGCCGCCGCCCTCGGCATCACCGGCGCTGAGCGCCCATTTCTTCGGGTTCGCGCCCTTGCGGCCGGCGAACTGGCGCAGGATGTCGAGCGAGATCGTCACGGTCTGGCCGAACACCACCTGGCCGACGTCGAACGTCGCGTTCGGATGCGCCTCCATCGCCTCGGTGATGCGCTCGGCCGCGGAGCGGAAGCCGCCCGTCAGCGGGTTCTCTTTGTCGACCACGCCATAGGCGTAGAACTGGGCATGGGCGAAGTGGATGCGCCGCCCTTCCGCTGCATCCAGCGTCGAGACGAAGGAATCGTCCGCGCCCGGCAGGCCGAGATTGTTGCAGTGGACGTGCAGCGGATGCGGCACGCCGATCTCCTCGACCGCGTCGAGCAGCGCCGTCATGATCTTGCGGGTCGAGAGACCGTAGACCGGGATCTCGTCATCGAGACTCAGCTTCAGCACGCCGTCCTTGAAGGCCGAAGCGCCGCCGGCGTTGATACACTTCACTCCGAGGCCGCGGGCATGGGCGACGGTGTGCTGCACGAGGTCGCGCACAGCAGCCTTGCCTTCACCATCGCGAAGAATCTGCAGCAGGTGGTCGTCGTTGCCGAGCACGGCGAGCGCGCCGCGGTCGAGCAGCGGGATGTCGGCGAGTTCGAGATGGGTGGCGAGCGCGTTCGAAGGCGGCAGGGCCGGCTCGACGGCCGTCGTGTAGCCCATCTTCGCGTAGTTCGCGCCGACCCAGGAACCCGAGCCGCCGGCATGGGCGAAGGGGTGGCCGTTAGGCGCGGATTCGCTGACGTAGAGGTCGGGCAGCAGCAGGCGGCTCATCACCACGTTGCCGCCGGCGATGTGCGAGTGAACCTCGACGCCGCCGGCCATGACCACGCAGCCCGTGGCGTCGACGGTGCGGTCGGGCGTGTGCTCGGAGGGAGCGACGATCTTGCCGTTCTCGATCCACACGTCGCCGACGGCATCGCGCCCGTCGGTCGGATCGACGACCCGGCCGCCCTGGATGCGGATCAGCATGAGGCACCCTTCTTTTCGATGTTTTTGGTGATGCCGGCGATGACGCCCGCAGCCGTATCGGCGACGGCATGGCCGGTCGCCTCGACATAGCCGATCACGCCGCGGCGCTCGTTCCAGACGGAACCGCCAGCGGAGGCGCCGGGCACGCCCACCGTGATGACGATCTCGGCCGTCTCGGGTCGCGCATCGGCGGAGCCTTCGCCGACGATGGCGATGGCGGGCAGGCTGCCGAGCCAGCTTGGGCGCGGCGAGGGGAGGGAGGCGAGCCAGAGGGCGGCATCGGCCTCGCCCGCGGCGACCTGCCGGGCGCTGTCGAAGCGCCAGGGATCGTGCTCTGGCATGTGGCGGCCGAATCCGACGCGCGGAGCCTGACCCGTGGTCCAGGCGGAGAGCTGCGTCACGGCGCGGCCCTGGAACGGGTCGGCCAGCGGCAGCGCGAAGAACCGGGTGGTCTCGGCCAGATCCTTGAGCAGGCCGAGCAACATTTCCGTGCCGGCCTCACCGATCTCTCCGGCATCGTAGATGACGACGCCGAACTTCGCGGCGGCGAGGCGCTTGGCGAGCTCACCGAAGGCTTCCTCGGCGGCGAGATTGCCGCGCACGAATGCGCGCAAGTGACCGATGGCGACGTCCAGACTCGCATTGCCAATGCCGTAGGCAACATGGCGGCTGGCGCCGTTGGCCGGGCCGCCCAGAGAGAGCACAGAGCGCTCCTCGCCGGCCGCGCGGCCGCGCACCGGCTTCGAACCCGCCACTTCGGCAACGAGGTCGCCGGCCCAGGGGCGATTGCCAATGACGAGGACGGTGTCGGCACGACCGAGAGTCTCGGGCGCCGTTGTAGTCAGGGCGCCCCCGGCAGCGATCGTAGCGAGTTCGGCATAGAGGCCATCACCGGCAGCCGGATCGAGCGAAGCGCCGATCCGGTCGGCGAGGCGATAGGCGGCGCGAATGGCAGCGAGCTCGGCGCTCAAACCGGCGAAGACCGGCGTCCGTGCGGTTGCGAGCAAGGTTGCGGCGGCATCCACCGCCGCGTCCGTATCGGCCGCGTTTCCGTTGATCCAGGCTGCCATCGTCCTCCCCGTCCGAGCCTTGAGCCCCGACCACTTCGGATCGAGGCCGGCCGCCTCTCCCCGGCGCGGGAAGGAGCGTTCCGAAACGTTTGCTTCTGCACGAGGCAGGCGAACCGGGTTTTGCATCGGCAACCCATGCCCCGGCAAGCCCTGCCGGGGAGATTTCGCAAGCAAGGTCCGTGGGATCGGTCAGTCTCGAGGACTTGACAAGACTGGACTTTTCAGAGGCCTGAGCGGTCCGAACGCGTCGGTCGACAGGCTCGATCTTGGCGTAACGGCCGGTTGTTCGCGGCGGCTCCACGTGGGAGAAGCCGGCGAGTTCGACCCGGGCGAGAGGCCCGGGCCGCTCGGGATGAGAGAGGGGATCGTCGTGGCCGAATCCGCGGACAGGATGGGCGCAACCACGACGGGTTCCGTGAGGAAGGCCGGAACCGCCGCCGTGCGGGTGCGCGCGCCAGCCCGGCTTCATTTCGGCTTTCTCGACATGCATGGCGGCCTCGGCCGGCGCTTCGGCAGCATCGGGCTCGCCATCGACAGCCCGGCCGTCCAGATCAAGGCGAGCGCGGCTCCGCGCGCTTCGGCCAAGGGCGCGGAGGCCGAACGCATCCGCACCTACCTGCTCGCCGCCGCCGCCCATCTCGACGTGCCCGATGCCGTCGCCATCGAGGTCGAGGAGGCGATCCCGGCTCATGCCGGTTTCGGCTCCGGCACGCAGCTCGCCCTTTCGGTCGCGGCCGCGCTCGCCCGGCTGAACGGCCTCTCCGTCGACCTGCTCGACTTCGCCGACGTGCTCGACCGCGGGAACCGCTCCGGCGTCGGCCTCGCCGCGTTCACGGAAGGCGGCCTCATCGTCGATGGCGGCCGTGACGGCACCGGCGCGCCGCCGCCCGTGATCTCGCGGTTGCCCTGGCCCGAGGCGTGGCGCGTGGTGCTGATCCTCGATGAGGGCGCAACCGGCGTGCACGGCCATCGCGAGACGGAGGCTTTTCGCGATCTTCCGCCTTTCGAGGAGACGCGGGCGGCCGAAATCTGTCGCATCACCTTGATGCAGGTACTCCCGGCCGCTGCCACGGCCGACCTCGACACGTTCGGCCGGGGCATCACGACGATCCAGGATCGGATCGGCGACTATTTCGCCCCCCATCAGGGCGGCCGTTACGCCAGCGCCGCGGTTGCCGAGGCGCTGGGAGCCGTGGCGGCGCAAGGCATCTCCGGCTACGGTCAGAGCTCCTGGGGGCCGACGGGTTTCGCACTCATGCAGTCGGAGCGGGACGCGCAGGCGCTCGTTTCATCCCTTCAGCGGCCAGGCCGCTTGCGCTTCGTCGTCGCGCAGGGGCGCAACGACGGTGCATCGGTTTCCGATATCTAGAGTTTTTCTTTCCCGCCGTTCAAGAAACCTACGCTTGACCGGCGGCGGCCCCATCGGCTTTGCACGGGGGGTCTTTTCCGAACGACAGACGCGCCCGGGACAAGAGGACACCGCATCATGGCCCGCTCGATCCTGCACATGCTGACGCCGCTCAAGTACATGAGCCCGTTCGACGTGAACATGGCGGTCGATGCCGGCTATGAGACGATCGTCACCTATGCCGAGGTCAACCTCGCCGACGTCGTCTCCATCACTCAGGATTCGATCTTCTCGCGCGCGCCGGAAGACGGCGTGCGCACCGGCATCTTCATTGGCGGCAAGAACGCCGAGGACGCCCTCGACATGGTCGACCGGGCCAAGAAGGCCTTCGTGCCTCCCTTCGCCAACCACATCTTCGCCGACCCGGCCGGCTCCTTCACCACGGGCGCGGCCATGGTCGCGGAAGTTTCCCGCGCGCTGAAGTCGAAGTTCGGCACCGATCTCAAGGGCAAGCGTATCGTGATCTTCGGCGGCGCGGGCGTGGTTGCCTACGTCGCGGCGGTGATCGGCGCGCTCGAAGGCGCCAAGAGCGTGCTCGTCGGGCATGACGGCGAGGAGCGGGTCTCGAAGATCGCCTTCACCATGAAGTGGCGCTTCGGCATCGAGGTCGACGCCGTCGACGGTACGACGCCCGACGATCGGCGCAAGGCGATCAAGGATGCCGACGTCATCCTCTCGGCAGGCCCCGCCGGCATCCCGATCCTCTCGACATCGGATCTCGAGTCCGCACCGAACCTGCTCGTCGCATCGGACGTCAATGCCGTTCCTCCCGCAGGCATCGCCGGGATCGACGTGAACGCCAAGGACGTGGCGCTGCCCACCGGCAAGGGCGTCGGGATCGGCGCGCTCGCCGTCGGCAACGTGAAGTACCAGACGCAATCCCGCCTGTTCCAGCGCATGCTGTCATCCGACGAGCCGCTCTGCCTCGACTTCCGCGACGCCTACAAACTCGCCGTCGAGGTGGCGGGCTGAGCTCGTCGAGCCCGATGCGCGACGCGGTCCTGATCGCCGCCCAGTCGGGCCGGGCGCTGGCGCAGGCTGCGCGGCGTGCCGGGCTGCGGCCCTTCGTACTCGACCTGTTCGGCGACGAGGACACGCTGGACCTCGCCGAGGAGCATCGCGTGCTGCCCGGCCGCTTCGGTATGGCGCGGCGTGGCGCCGAGGCGGTACTCTCCGGGCTCGATGTCCTGGCCGAGCGTGCCGGCAACCGAACTTTGGGCGTAGTCCTCGGCAGCGGCTTCGAGGACGCGCCGCGGCTGATGGCCCGGATCGCAGCCCGGCATCGGCTGATCGGGGCGGGCCCCGGCACAGTGGCCGCGCTCAAGGATCCGGGGCTCTTCGCCGCTCTCTGCGCGCGCCTCGCGATCCCGCATCCCAGCGTCACGACCGATCCGGTCGAGGATCGCCGAGGCTGGCTGATGAAACGCGCCGGCGGCTCCGGCGGCAGCCATATCCGGGCGGTGACGGCCGGCCGCGCGCCTCCCGATCACTACCTCCAGAAGCGCGTGACGGGCCACGCGTGCGCCCTCAACTTTCTGGCCGGCGGCCGGGGCATCGCCGTGCTCGCCCTCACCGAGCAATGGAGCCATCCGAGCGCGGTGCGCCCGTTCCGCTATGCCGGGGCCATCGCACCTGGACGCGGCGAGCCGGCATCTCTCCCGACAAAGCTCTTCACCGAGATCACGGCCGCCGTCGCGCGCATTGCCGAGGCGACCGCGCTCCAGGGGCTCGCCAGCGCCGACCTGCTAGTCGATGGCGAGACCTGGTGGCTCCTCGAGATCAATCCGCGCCCCGGCGCCACGCTCGACCTGCTGGACCGGCGGCCGACGCCGCTGCTGCTTCAGCATATCGAGGCGAGCCTCGGAACCCTGCCGGCGCTCGATCCATCACCGGTTGATGCGGCCGGTTCTGAAATCTGTTACGCGGCACAGCGTTACGCTTCCATGCCGCCGCTCGACTGGTCCGATTTCACGCGCGATCGACCGCGCGCGGGCTCCCTGGTGGCGCGGGACGCACCGTTCTGCACGGTCACGGCAAGCGGCCCGAATTCCGAGGCCGTCAAACAAACATTGCGGGACAGGGCCGGCGCCATCGCCGCCCTGCTCGATGGGAGAGAGGACACCCATGGCTACCGACATCAAGCCGCCGAGCATCAACGCGCTGGCCGCGCCGCTGGTCGACCGTCTGGTCGCTGACGCGGAGGTCCTGCGCCTCGCCGTCTCGCACGAGGGCGGCGCGCGCATGGTCGATGCCGGCTCGCAGGTCCGCGGCTCGATCGAGGCCGGGCGCCGTCTGGCGGAAATCTGCCTGGGCGGCCTCGGCACGGTGACGATCGCGCCGTCCGGGCCGGTCGCCTCCTGGCCCTACTCGGTCGTCGTCCACTCGGCCGATCCGGTACTGGCCTGTCTCGGCAGCCAATATGCCGGCTGGAGCCTCGCCGACGAGACCGGAGATTCCGGCTTTTTCGCCCTCGGCTCCGGGCCCGGGCGCGCGGTCGCCGTCGTCGAGGAACTCTACAAGGAGCTGGGCTACCGCGACACCGCCGACAGCACCGTTCTCGTCCTCGAATCAGGCAGCGCCCCGCCGGCATCGGTCGTGGCGAAGGTCGCCGAGGCCACCGGGCTGCGGGCCGAAAAGCTCACCTTCGTCTACGCCCCCACCCAGAGCTTAGCCGGGGCGACGCAGGTCGTCGCCCGCGTCCTCGAAGTGGCACTCCACAAGGCGCACACGGTCGGCTTCGACCTGCACGCCATCGTCGACGGCATCGGCTCGGCGCCGCTCTCGCCGCCGCACCCGGACTTCGTGAAGGCGATGGGCCGCACCAACGACGCCATCATCTATGGCGGCCGTGTCCAGCTCTTCGTGGATGCCGACGATGCCGACGCGCGCCAGCTCGCCGAGCAGCTTCCCTCGACGACGTCGAGCGACCACGGCGCGCCCTTCGCGGACATCTTCGGCCGCGTGAACGGCGACTTCTACAAGATCGACGGCGCCTTGTTCTCGCCAGCAGAGGCGATCGTCACCTCGATCCGCACCGGCAGTACCTTCCGCGGTGGCCGGTTGGAGCCGAGCCTCGTCGACGCCTCGTTCGCGTAAGACATCAACAAGCACATGCGCATCGGGCTCGCCGCCGATAACGGCAATTGGCACAAGGCGCGGCTGCGCGGCGCTTTGGAGTCCTTCGGGATCGAGCCCGTGCTGTTCTCGCTCGCCGACGTGGCCATCGTTACGGGTGGCGGCGAGCCCCTGCGCGTGCCGGGCTTCGAGGACGGATTGCCCGACGGCGTGCTGATGCGGACGATCGCAGGGGGCACCTTCGAGGCCACCACCATGCGCCTCGGTGTGCTGCACGCGCTGGTGTCGGCCGGCGTAACGGTCTGGAACTCGCCCACCGCAATCGAGCGTTCGGTGGACAAGGCGGCGACCAGCCTCGCCATCGCCCGCGCCGGCCTGCCGACGCCGGACACCTTCGTCTTCTCCAAGCGCGAGGCGGCGGCCGAGTTGATCGCCCGCGAGGCCAGCCCCACCCGGCCCATCGTCTTGAAGCCGCTCTTCGGATCGCAGGGCGAGGGGCTGATGCTGATCGAGCGGCCTGAAGACCTGCCGCCGGAAGAGGCGGTGAACCGCGTCTACTATCTGCAACGCTACGTGCCGCGTCGCGACGGGCTCTGGCGCGACTACCGGGTGTTCGTCTGCGAGGGCCGGGCCATTGCCGGCATGATCCGGGAGGGCGACGGCTGGATCACCAACGTTCACCGCGGAGGGCGGCCCTTCGCCTGGGCCGTGCCGGCCGAGGCCGCGGAGCTGGCCGAAGCCGCAGCCGCTTCGATCGCGGTCGACTATACGGGCGTCGACCTGGTCGAGGACGGGGAGGGCGGCTTCCTGGTTCTCGAAGTGAATTCGATGCCGGCCTGGTCGGGCCTGCAGCAGGTCACCGAGGTCGACATCGCGGCCAGCGTCGTGCGCGGATTTCTCGGCGCCATTCGCGCCGCGCGGCCGCCGAGACTCGTGGCGTCGCAGGCGTGAGCGGCGTTGCGCTCTCGGCCGAGATCGTCGCCGATCTCTACCGCGCCGCCTGCCTCGCCGAGCTCGACGCCCTCAAGGTCGGAAACGTCCACGCCTATGCCGCCGGCCATCGGATGGAAGTGGCGGATTTCGTTGCCAGCGCCGAGGTCTCCGCGCCGCATCTCGCACGGGCGGGCGCACGCGTTGGGCAGAGGGTGCGCGGCGGCGTCGAGGCAACGATCTCGGCAGTAGGCCAGAATACGAACCTCGGCATCCTCCTGCTCTGCGCTCCGCTCGCCCTGGCAGCGGAAACGGCTGGGCGACTGCAGCCAATTCTGAGCGCCGCCCTCGCGGCCCTCGACGAGACCGACGGCGCCGATGCGTTCGCGGCGATCCTGCGAGCCAATCCCGGCGGTCTCGGCAGGGCGAAACGGCACGACGTCACCGCCGGGGGCGCCGGAGTCACACTGGCGGCCGCGATGGCGGAGGCTGCCCCCCGCGATCGAATCGCCCGGGCCTATGTCACCGGATTCGAAGACGTCTTCCGCATAGGCCTGCCGGCCCTCGACGCGGCGCGGCATTTGGGGCTCTCGACGGCCTGGACCACGACCGCCGTCCACCTCGCTTTTCTTACGAGCGTCCCGGACAGCCACATCGCCCGAAAGCACGGTGCGGAGACAGCCGAGCAGGTTCGGGCCGAGGCTGCGGTGGCACTGGGCGGGATCGACTTGCGGAGCGAGCCCATCGACGCGCTCCTCGCGCATGACGAGATGCTCAAACGGGCCGGTCTCAACCCTGGGACGAGCGCCGATTTCACCGTCGCGACCCTGTTTGCCGACGCAGTGTCGGCCGCGCGCGGAGACGTTCGCTAAGGTGTTCACGGTCCAGATGCGAACGGTTCCCTGACCCATCTCCCGAAACGCCGAAAAATTACCGATTTCAGGGTCTTGCTCGGGTTGTTCCCGCAAATGGCCCGCTGTAGGGTCCGCGCCGCTGTCCGGGATAACCGGCTCGGCTCCTCATCGAGCGCCGACAACAAGGATGGCTTTGGCCGCACCTTTTTACGAGAGGGTGGCCTTTCTCCGAGGAAATCCAGGGAGAATCCCCGAATGGCAACGATCAACAAAGTTCAGGTCGGCGAAGCACTCGTCGGCGACGGCAACGAAGTCGCTCACATCGACCTCATCATCGGACCTCGCGGTTCGCCGGCCGAGACGGCTTTCTGCAACGGCCTCGTGAACAACAAGCACGGCTTCACCAGCCTGCTCGCGGTCATCGCGCCGAACCTGCCGTGCAAGCCCAACACCCTGATGTTCAACAAGGTCACCATCAACGACGCCCGTCAGGCCGTCCAGATGTTCGGCCCTGCCCAGCACGGTGTTGCCAAGGCCGTCCAGGACGCGGTTGCCGAAGGCATCATCCCGGCTGCTGAAGCCGACGACCTGTTCATCCTGGTCGGCGTGTTCATCCACTGGGAAGCGGCCGACGACGCCAAGATCCAGAAGTACAACTACGAGGCCACCAAGCTGTCGATCCAGCGCGCTGTGAACGGCGAGCCGAAGGCCGCGACCGTGACCGAGCAGCGTAACTCCGCGCAGCACCCCTTCGCAGCCAACGCTTAGATCGGGGACAGTCCTGGGCAGAGCGAGCCTCCGCCCGCACCGCGGGGCCTGCTCCAGCGACTGGCCTCCATCTTCCTTGGACGCTGATGCAGATCGGGACGGCGAAAGCCGTCCCTTTCTTTTTGCACGCAAAGACTTAGCGGCGAAGCTTGCCGTCGTGGATCGCCGAGGCGACGAGGGCGCCGGCCACGCCGATTTCTCGTAGCGCCCGTAGGTCGTCCGGGCCTCGCACGCCCCCGGCCGCGTAGATTCTGCGGGTCGGTGCCGAGAGCGCCACGCGACTCAGTGCCGTGACATCGGGTCCGTCGCTCACTCCGATACGCGACAGCGTCATCACGATGACGTCCTGCGGCCAGCACGACGGGTCCTCGTGCAGTTCGCCCGGGCCGAGCGTGGCTCCGGCCCGACTGTCGAGCGATAGGACCGCGCGGTCTCCGAGCGCGCGGACGAGCCTTGAATCGGCCTGGCTCTCGCTGCCGAGCACCGGCCTTCCGAGACCTTCGGCCAGAAAAGCGCCGACGGCCGCCATCGTCGAGAACCCCGCATCGAGCCAGAGATCAACGGAGGGACAGGCCGCGCGGATCGCCCGCAGACTCGCGAGATCGGGCGCGCGGCCATCCACGATGGCATCGAGATCGGCGACGTAGAGGATCTCTGCCGGACAAGTGGCGAGCAAACCGCGGGCGACGTCGGCCGGAGCCGATCCGCTGGCCAAAGGGGTGCGGATCGGGGCATAGGCGTCGCGGTCGCCCGCACGCGCTCTCACGACGAGGCCGCCTCGCAGGTCGATCACCGGGATTACCCGGAAGGTCATCCGTCCACCGCCTCAGCGAGCCGCCCGTGAGCCAGCCCCGGCACGACCCTTCAGCCCCGACGGTGGGGTGGGATCTCGGCGGGGTGCATGTCAAGGCGGCGCTCGTCGAGAACGGCCGCGTCAGAGACGCGGTACAGGCGCCATGCAAGCTCTGGCGCGGTATCCCTGCACTCGACGAGACCCTTTCGACGCTGCCGGAGTGGGCACGCGACGAGGCCAGCCATGCCGTCACCATGACGGGCGAGTTGACCGATTGCTTCCGAGACCGCGCGGACGGCGTAGCGCAGCTCGCCGCCTGGGCCGCCGCCAAGCTGAAAGGCACCGTGCGGATCTATGCCGGCCGCTCCGGCTTCGTCGCGCCGGACGCCGCCGAAGGGCTTGCCGCCGACATCGCTTCCGCGAACTGGCACGCCACCGCCGCCCTCGTCGGGCGGCATGTCGGCAGCGCACTCCTCGTCGACATCGGCTCGACGACCTCCGACCTGATCCCGATCGTCGACAGCCGGCCCGCGGCCTCCGGCTACAGCGACGCCGAGCGGCTGGAGACGGGCGAACTCGTCTATTCCGGCGTCGTGCGAACCGCGCTGCCGGCGCTCGCCACGCATGCGCCCTGGCGTGGCCGGCGTACTGCGCTGATGGCCGAAGCCTTCGCCACCACCGCCGACATCCACCGCTTGCTGGGCGATCTTCCCGAAGGCGCCGACCAGCAGCACAGCGCGGACCTCAAAGGAAAATCCATCGCGGAATCGGAGACGCGTCTCGCCCGGATCATCGGCCGCGACCACGGAGAGGGCTCGTCAGCGCAATGGCGGGCGCTCGCAGCCTGGTTCGCGGAGGCGCAGCTCCGTCCGCTCCACGACGCCGCGGCCACGCTCCTGTCGCGGGTGGACCTCCCGGAGGACGCGCCGCTCGTCGTCTGCGGCGCAGGCGCCTTTGTCGCCGAGCGTCTCGCCCACCGCCTCGGCCGCCGCTGTCTCGCCTTCACCGACGTCATCGCCGATGGTCTGACGGATCGCGATGCCGATTGGGTTTCGACTTGCGGACCGGCCGTGGCGGTGGCGCTGATCGCCTGAGGTGCCTGGATGAACCTGCGAGACGTGAGCGTGATCGGCGGTTCCCTCTTCCTGTCTTCGGACGAGGAGGTTGCCGCCGCCGAAGCAGCCCTCGGCACGCGGTTTCCGGAGGGCTATCGCGCCTATGTGACGACGCTCGGCGAAGGGATCCTCGGAGGCGACCTCGTCCGCATCTATCCGCCGCATCGCATCCTACATGGGCCAAACGATGTGGCGACGTGGCGCGAGCGGATCGCGCAGTACTGGTTCTGGGGAGACAATCCGTTGCTCCGGAAGCCCAGCGCGGCGGAATGTGTGATCGTCGGCGATACCACCCAGGGCGACGAGTTGGTGTTTCGTCCGAGCGATCCGGATCGCATTCTCGTGCTGCCGCGCGACTCCGAGGAGGTTCACGCGGTGGAAGGCGGCCTTCTTGCTGCGGTCGAGTGGCTGTGCAGCTCGGGCGCCGTCGCCGAGCCGTTCACCGATCGCGAGTTCGAGCCCTTTAGCACGCGCACCGCTTAGACGCAGGCCCGGCTCCGCTCACGGCGACTTGCAGGAAAGCACCCCGGCGGCTTCGACGACGCTGAGCGCCTTGCCCCGGACATCCGCAGTCACACTCGGCTGGTCGGCCACGGCACTCGCCTCGCGGCCGAGCATCTGGTCGCAGGCGCAGGACGCGTAGCCGGCCGCGTCGTAACAGGCGTCGTGGCGCATGCAGGCGGCATCGAGCTGATCCGTCGGCGGCAAGCCCTCGCCGCGCTGGCCGGCACCGCAGTAATTGCCGTGGAACAGTTCCTTGCCCGTGAGCACGTTGGCGAGGTTGCTGCGCGACTGAGGCGTTTCGTTCGAGCTGCGAGCATTGAGATCGTTCGCAGGGCCGCCTGACTTCGATCCGGAACCGCGGAGCGCCTTGGGAATAGTCGAGTTCGGTCCCGGCTCAGACAGACTCTCGGCGTTGCGCGCATTCGGATCGGAGAGATCTGGCAAAGGTGGCGGCGGTCCTGGGACCGGCTCCTCTTGCGCGGGCGCGGGCGCAGGCTCTTCGGTTTGCGCCAGCGCCCCGGAAGCCGCGAGCAGCAGGACGAGGGCGAGGGTCGATCTGTAAGGAGGCAAGATGGCGGTACTCGGCGGCCCAGCACCAGAAAGCGCCGGCTCGACAATACGGTTCCGCTCGTGCTTTGCGGATGTCGCCCTGCGGCGAGTCATTCTCGACCGTCATCCGCCCACCCACGAGGCCCCGCGCATGAGCGCTGCCAAGAAACTCGTCCGCATCCTGGCCGCGCGGAGCGGCGATTCCATCGAGCTCGCCTTCGCCACGGCCGACGGCGACACCGTCAAGGTGCTGGCCAGCGAAGATCAGATCGACCAACTGGTGGACGAGCTGGAAGACATCCTGAACTCGCCTGCGGATAACGATTGAGACACCCGCCCGTCACGGCAGGCCGGCCTGCTACCGCAGAAAATCCCCGAACGCCCGCGGCCCGTCCGGCACCGCGATCTTGCCGGTGACCTTCAAGGTTGCGGCATCGATCACGCTGAGCGTGTTGTCGCCCCAGTTGGCGACGTAGAGCCTCTTGCCGTCCCGCGAGGCGGCGATGCCCTCGGGATGATCCTCGACATCGATGCTGCCGGCCGGCTTGAGATCGTCGAGGCCGAAGGCAGTGACGCTGTTCGAATACTGGTCGGTGACGAAGCCGCGTGCACCGGCCAGAGCCACAACGTAGGGCCTGTCGCCGGTCGGCACGCGGCCGATCTCGCGGTGACCGGGGACGTCGATCACCGACACGTCGTTCGAGGTCACGTTGGCCGTGTAGGCCCGGCTGCCGTCGGCCGACAGCGTGAGGCCGAACGGGTGCCGCCCCACCGCGACGACATGGGTTTCCTTGGCCGTAGCGAGGTCCACCACGGAGACCGAATCCGCCTCGCGGTTCGCCACCAGGAGGGTGCTGCCATCCGGCGTGACGGCGAGGCCGGAGGGCGACTTGCCGACGGCAATCTCGGCGGTCTGCTTCAAACCTTCGGGGGAGGGTGTCAGCACGACGACGCGGGTCGCATACCAGTCGGCGACATAGACCACGCCGGTCTTCGGGTTGACAGCGATGCCGAGCGGTCCGCCATGCACCGCGATGCTGGCCGTGACCGCGGGCTTGTCGAGGTCGAGCACCGCCACCGACTGCCCCTCGGGCCGCGTGACATAGGCCGTCCTGCGGTCAGGCGAGAGCGCGATGCCGGCCGGCGCACCGTCGACAGGAATATGAGCGATCACCTTGCCGGCGCCGAGATCTACCACGGCGACCTCGTTCGCGAGCTGCGCGGTGACGTAGGCCTCCTGCGCCAGCGACGGGCCGGCGGAGACGAGCAGCAGGGCGGCGAGAAAGAAAGGGCCGGCTTTGGGCCGACCCTTCCGAGACGTCATCCCGCAGAGGCGGGGTCTCACGATCCCTTCTCGACCTTGGCCTTCAGGTTGTCGAGGCTGGCGCGATAGAGGCCGGACACGGCCTTCTTGGAGGCCTCGTCGTTCAGCTCGGGCGGCGGATCGTTGTTCATATAGCCGCGGTAGAAGGCGCCCTTCCAGGTCACCTTGGTCTTGCCGCCGGCATCCTCGACCTCGATCGTCGAGGAATAATCGTTCACCGGCAGAACCTTCACGTCGACCTTGTTGATCCGGTACATGAAAGTCTTCTTGCCGGCATCGTACTTGGCGAGCTCCTCGTCGACGGTGGCGCCGCCCTTGAGGTGCAGGGTGCGGGTCGCCTTGACCTCGTTGCCGCCCTTGCCCTCGGTCTTTTCGACCACTGGAATCCAGCTGCCATCCTGGAAGTTGCCGACCACGGCCCAGACCTTGTCGGCCGGCGCATTGATCTCGACCTCTTCCGACACTTTCTGACGGCTCGGGCCATGCGCCTGTGCGGCGAAGGACACTGCGGCCAGCACCGCTACGGCGGCTGTCGTGTAGTATCTCATCGTGATTGTCTCTCTCCCTTATGCGCCGCCACGGCGGCTGCGCTCGTTATCGTCGTCTCAAGCGCAGGCGTCACCCCGTCAGGAGGCGCCTTTCTCCAACTGGGCCTTGAGATTGGCGAGGCTCTTCTGAACCCAGGCCTTCACCGCCTTCTCGGAATTCTCGTCGTTCAGTTCCGGCGGCGGATCGTTGTTCATGTAGCCGCGATAGAACGCCGCCTTCCACTCGACCTTCGCCCTACCGTCGCCCTCGGCCTCGACGGTGACGTTCGACGAAAAGTCGTTCACCGGAAGATCGGCGACGTCGATCTTGTCGATGAAATAGCCGAACAGCATCCGGTCCGGCTTGTAGTTGGTGCCTTCCTCTTCGATCGTGTGACCGTTCTTGAGGGTGAGCGTGCGCTTCGACTTGCCCGGATCGTCGCCATGCGCCTCGGTCTTGGCTACGTTGTCGACCCAGTTCGAGTCCTTGAAGTTGCCGACGACCGCCCAGACCTTGTCGGCCGGCGCATTGATCTCGATGGACTCACTGATCTTCCGCCGGGTCGGGCCATGCGCCTGGGCGGTGGCTGCGACAACGCTCGCCGTGGCGAGAGCGACCGCAGCCGTTAGGGTCCGTCTGGTCTTACGCATCATCGGTGATCTGCTCCATCTGCCGCCTCACGCGGCGGGTTCAGCTCGTGGGAGAACGCGTTCGCTGCGCCCGAGGGCCGCAGCGACCTTGTCCTCGATCCAGTCCCAGGCCTCGCGCTCGGCGGGACCGGCGGTCTTGGAGATCGCGATGGCGTGGTAGGCCATCTCGGTCAGGATCTTCTCCGGCTCCAGCATCTTGAGACGTGTTGAGAGGATCGCCGCCTCCAGCACCGCCGCCTGCGCCCGGTTGTAGCCGAGGAACGGCTTGTGGCTGGCCGAATGCACCATCCGGCCGCGATAGCGCGGCCGCTGAGCATCGTCGTCCTTGTCGATCACCTCGAACTCGGCATGGCCGAAGCAGGCGGCCAGCCGCTTGCCATGAATCGTTTCGCAATCGACCACCGGCCATTCGCGGCGTCCGGTGACGACGCCCGCGATGACGCGTACGTCGGTCGGCGCGGAGGCTGCGAAGAACGGTGAGGCTTCGAGGTTGAGGATGGTCGGGGAGGGCCGGAACGGCGCCAGCACGTAGTCTTCGCCCTCGCGGATCAGCCCGAACGGCACGAGGTGCAGCTCGCCCTCCGGCGACAGTGTGGTAACGATCGTCTCGAGAATGAACGGCACCGTCTCTCAGCCCTCGTCGGGAACGAGTTTGCCGCATACGATGCGGCCCTTGGACTGCTCGGAGGCGGGAGCCGCGTCGCGCGTTCCGGTTGGCGGTGCGTCGGCGCCGCCCTGCTTGGTGTGACCGGCCTTCTTGAACGCGGTGGTGTCTTCCTTATCGCGGTCGGCCGCGCAGCCCCAGTCCAGCGGCTCGTCCTGCACATAGCGCTTGCCGAGCCGGAATGCGGTCTCGGCCTTGGTCAACTCGCCGCCGAGGTAGAAGGCATGCGCGCCATCGCCCGCCACGTCGAGATCGGAGAAGAAAGCCATCGCGTTGGTGCCGACCTTGTGGATCGCGCGGTTGTAGACGTGGATGCCGTCCTCCGCGATCTGGATGCGGTAATTGGGATCGCGAACCTCGGCCGCCAGTGCGGCGATTTCGTCCGGGGTCTGCACGAAGGGGCGCTTGTCGTGAAGTGCCAATAGCTCCCGGCCATAGCCCTTGGGCAGGGCGGAGTCTGCCTTCGCGGCGTACATCACGCGCCGGGCCGCATCATGCTCCTCCACCGTGCGGCGGGTATGGTTCGAGACCTGCACGATCAGCACGTTGCGGATCGAGAGCTCCGAGCACATGCCAGCGAGCAGCGCGGTGACGCCGAGGCTGTCGGCCTCGGTCAGCTCGGTGAGGTTGCCGGTGCCCATCATCATCTCGATGTCTGGCCAGCGCTTGCGGACGTCGTTGTAGCGCGCGATCGACTCGACGAAGCCGAAATGAATCGGTTCGAGGATCGGGTCGGCCATGTAGGGCAACCCGGCCTTCTCCATCCGCTCGATGGCCCGGTCGAGGGAGGGCATGTCGTCGGGCCGCATCGGCACCAGCACCGGGACGGCGCCGATCTCGAAGGCGAGGTCGAGGGTCTCCTCGTTGAGGCTGAGCAGGTAATCCGCGCCGGCCTTGGCGCCCCGGGTCAGCTCGTCGAGAGAGAAGGAATCGACGCTGACGGTCAGGCTCGCGCGCTTCATCTCGCGCACTGCGTCTTCGAGATGCGGGAAGGGTGTGTCGGGCAGGCCGCCGAGGTCGATCACGTCCGAGCCGCGCCGCGCGAGGTCGAGACCCTTCGCGACGATCTGGTCGACGCTCATCTTCGAGGCATCGACGATCTCGGAGAAGATGCGCAGGTCGTGTTTCGAAAGATCGACCTTGCGGCCGGCGAGACCGAGATAGGCCGGCAGGTCCACGATCTCGTCCGGGCCCAACTCGACGGGCAGCTTGAAGTGCTCGGCCAGCGCCTCGCGGTTGGCCCGGCAACGGCCCGGCAGGATGATGCGCGTGGCTCCCTCGGGCATGGCGACACGGCGCTTGATGATCTCCTCGGTCATCAGAGCGGCGACCTTCACGCCGGCATCGGCGATCGACCAGGTGAAGCGCTCCGCCGGGAGCGTGTTCGCGATCTTTTCGAGCCGGGCGTGGGCGAGTTTGCCGGTAATGAAGACGAGGTGCTCGGGGCGGTCGCTCATGCGGCGTGCCCCCTGGCGAGAGAGCCGCTCATCCGAGTCTCATCCTCATCCCGAGACGAGAGGCATTGCCGCGCCTCGTAAGAGAGCCGCAGCGACCGTTGCGATCCCTCGAACTCTGTTTCGAGGCATCCACTTCGCTCAGTCGCCTCAGGAAGAGTGTCTGGATGGAATGGCGCGTTCGGGCCTCTCAGAACGATCTCACCAGGAAAGTATCGGCGGAAATCTGGGAATCCGCGATCGACCAGTCCCAGCCGCACGAGATCGTCCGGCGACACGTTGGCAGAGCAGGCGGCCGATTTCACCAGCACGCATCGCGCTGCGCCGAGCGCCCCGGCAAGCCACAGGGCGAGGCTGTCGGAGGTGACGTCCCAGGTCTCGGGGATGTCGGGATGTCCGTCGCGCAGACCCACGGGATCCCAGAGACCGACGCCGTCATGGGCTCTCGCCGCCTCGATGCTGCGGACGATCGCGAGCCGCGGCTCCAACTCCGAAAAGACCTCGGCCGTCTGGCCCATCGCGTCGAGGGCGAGCCGGTGGGCGAGAGCATCCGAATAGCCGAGCGATGCCTGCGAAGCGCGTACGGCATCGGCAAACGGTCCGCCCCCTGGCACGATGACCGCACGGCCTTCGGCTCCGTCAGCGAGCGATGCCAGCACGGCACGCAGCCGGTCAGGGTCCGACACGAGACTGCCGCCGACCTTGACCACGCTCAGAGGGCCGTCCGCGATCGTCACGCGGCGTCGCGCCGGTGGAGGGCGCGCAGGGCCGCCACCGCGGCGCTGACCTTCAGTGGATCGAGTGCGTTGCGGCGGTCGCCGTCGCGACAGAGGCCGCCGCGGAATCCGAGATAGCCCGGCGCGTGGGCGGCGAGGGCCGGGATGTCGTCGACACTCAGCGAACCCGCGAGACCCGAGAGCAACCCATGCGCGCGGCAGGCCGCGACGAAGGCGGCGAGATCGTCGGGCAGCAGCAGGTCGCCGAGGCGTTGTCCATCCTTCGCCCGTGTGTCGATCATCGCGCCGCGGAACCCGGCGGCGGCGAGTCGCGAGACGATGTTCAGTCCGAAGACGTCGCCGGCGAAAAGCACCCCGATCAGCCGCCCGGGGGCGGCCTCGGCCGCCTCCGCGAGGGCGAGATCGGGGTGATCCGCCCGCACCGCGACCTTCACGTAGTCGACGCCGGTGCCGGCCATGGCGGCGACGCAGGATGCGAGCGCGGCCGCATCGTCCGGCTCTCCCGCCACGGCGCTCGTGGTCACCGAGGCACCGACGCACTTCACGATCTCCCGCACGGTCTCCACGGGCAGCGCGCCGAGGGCGCCGTTGGCAGGGTCTTTCGCATCGACGAGACCGGCGCCGGCCGCGCAGGCGAGCGCGGCTTCGTCGGCATCGCGCACGCTGACGAGGAGGCGGGGATTGTTGTCGGATGGCTCGGACACGGGACGCATCGGGACTCGGGGATCGCGAGCCGTCTTCCTCCGGGTCAGGAGGGGTTCGGCAGCGGCTCCGCCAGCAGGCGGTTCTTGACCACGGAGCGCGCGGCATGCGCCCAGTCGTCGTCGGAATTGGCGTTTATCACGACGATGCCCTTCCGCACGACCTTTCCGGAGGCAACCTCAGCGATCGTCACGGAGAGGTTGAAGAGCTGTGGGCCGCCTTTCTCGGCGACCGTGGTGATGGCGTAGTCCGCCCCCAGCGCCTTGGCGATGTCCGGCACGCAGCCGTTGCACTTGTAGAGCGGCGCCTGTTTCTCGATCTCCTCCGCCTGCGGGCCGAGATCGACGCTCACGAGACCGCCCTTGTCGGCCAACGTCTTGCGCAGCTCCTCGGTGATCAGGTCGAGCCGCTTCAGGAAGGCCGGCGGCGGCTTGCGGCCATAGGGCAGCATGGGGTCGTCGAGTTCGGCGGTGAAGATCGCGGCCTTTCGTCCCGTCTCGGCCATGGCGGCAGGCGTGAGCAGCGGCGTCAGCACGACGATGGCCAGCGCGAGACGGCCAAGCGTAAGCATCGGGCGCTGGTTCATGACGGATGCCTCCAGGCGAGCGACTAAGAGACGGATCGCCCTCGTCCGGCCTTAGGTCGGGCGCGGGGAGCTTTTGGCAACGGCCAGCGCGGAGGGCTCGCGTTTCGGGTGGCCTGATTTGCCGCAGCGCAACCGCGCCTGCGCCGCGTTGCGAGCTTAGAAAATCCTTATACATCAACCGTTGAGGGTCACGCCGAGATGTTGTTAGCGTCCCCTGGCATGCGTTTTTCCACCCTCCGCCTCCTCGCCGTTCTGCCCGCTCTCGCCACCGTCATGGGCGGCGCGGCTGTCATGGCTCAGGAGCCGAAGGCGGAGACCGGCGAGCCGGCGCCCGGCTCGCCGAATGCCCAGCAGCCCGCAACCATGGCGGGCAGCGAGACCCGCATCGCCTTCCTCTACCGCCCGGTTCCCGCACCCTCGTCCTACGACGCGGAGGCCGATCCCGAAGATCTCGGCGTCGCCGGCGCGCGCATGGCGGTGAAGGACAACAACACCACGGGCCGCTTCACCAAGCAGACCTACGCCCTCGACGAGGTCGCGCTGGACGAGGGCAAGAGCGCCGTCGACGCCGCCAAGGCGCTCGCCGGCAAGGGTGTGAAGTATTTCGTCGTCGCGCTGCCCGCGGCCGAAGTCCTCGCCGTCGCCGATGCGCTGAAGGGCGATGGGGCGGCGGTGTTCAATGCCGGTGCGCCCGACGATTCCCTGCGCGGGGCCGATTGCCGCGCCAACGTCTTCCACACCATCCCCAGCCGCGCGATGCAGACCGACGCGATCGCGCAGTACATGACACTGATGCGCTGGCGAAAGATCTTCCTGATCGTCGGCCCGAGCGATCGCGACAAGGCCTATGCCGAGGCCATGAAGAACTCCGCCAGGAAGTTCGGCCTCAAGATCACGGCGGAAAAACCCTGGACCTTCGGCCCGCTGATGAAGGCGCGCGGCGACACCCCGACCCGCGCCGAGGCGATGATCTTCACCCGCGGCATCGACTACGACATGGCGATCGTCGCCGACGAGGAGCAGGATTGGGGCGAGTACGTCCCGTACCGCACCGTCGATCCGCGGCCCATCGCCGGAACCGCCGGACTGGTAGCGACGACCTGGCATCCGACGTTGGAGACCTGGGGCGCGGCCCAGGCCCAGAACCGCTTCCGCCGGCTCTCGGGCCGTCTCATGCGTCCCCTCGACTACCAGGCCTGGGCCGGCGTGCGCAGCGTCGGCGAGGGAGCGACGCAGAAGAAGAGCACCGATGCCGCCACGCTGATCCCGTATCTCACCGATCCGGCCTTCAGCCTCCCGGCCTACAAGGGCGTCTCACTGAGCTATCGCCCCTGGGACCACCAGCTGCGCCAGCCGATCATCGTCGTGCAGCCGAAGGCCATGGTGTCCGTTGCACCCGAGCAGGGCTTCATCCACCAGCGCACGCCGCTCGACACGCTCGGTACGGATCAGCCGGAGACGACCTGCAAGTTCAAGTAACGCTCCGCTCGATGCGGCAATGAAACGCTATGGATTCGGACGATCCCGCCGAATGGCCAATGTCCCCGTCGGGAAATTGCGCTAGATCGCCGGGGCGAATGCGCGGAACAGCGCGCGCGACAGGGAGGATGTTGATGAGCCGTCGCCTCAAGGCGAGCGTGAGCGTTGCGGTGCTGGCCGGAGCCTGGCTCGGGCTGTCGGAGGCCGCACAGGCCTTCACTGCCTACGTGACCAACGAGAAGGGCAACTCCGTCAGCGTCATCGACACGACCACCATGGCCGTCACCGCCACCTGGAAGGTCGGCCGCCGGCCGCGCGGCGTCACACTGTCGAAGGACGACAAGGAGCTCTTCGTCTGCGCCAGCGACGACGACCGCATCGACGTGCTCGACACCGCCACCGGCAAGGTCACCCGCTCCCTGCGCTCCGGCCCCGACCCGGAACAGTTCATCCTCGCGGCCTCGGGCAACCCGCTCTACGTCGCCAACGAGGATGACAGCCAGGTCACCATCATCGACATCGAGAAGAACAAGGTCCTGGCCGAGGTCCCGGTCGGCGTCGAGCCGGAGGGCATGGGCCTGTCGCCGGACGGCAAGGTTCTCGTGAACACCTCCGAGACCACAAACATGGCCCACTTCATCGACACCAAGACCTTCGAGGTAATTGACAACGTGCTGGTCGACGCCCGCCCGCGCTTCGCCGAGTTCTCGGGTGACGGCAATACGCTCTGGGTCTCGGCCGAGGTCGGAGGCACCGTCTCGGTGATCGACGTGGCGACCCGCAAGGTCGTGAAGAAGGTTTCCTTCAAGATCCCGAGCGTGAACGACGAGCAGATCCAGCCCGTCGGCGTGCGGATCACCAAGGACGGCTCCAAGGCCTTCGTGGCCCTCGGGCCGGCCAACCGAGTCGCGGTGGTGAACACCAAGACCTACGAGGTCGAGAAGTACCTGCCGGTGGGCCAGCGAGTCTGGCAGCTCGCCTTCACGCCCGACGAGAAGCAGCTCTACACGACCAACGGCAGCTCGAACGACGTCTCGGTGATCGACGTCGAAAATCTGAAGGTGCTCAAGAGCATCCAGACGGGCCTGTTGCCCTGGGGCGTGGCGATTTCGAAGAAGTAAGACGCGGCAATCCCGCCAGCAGCCTCACGCCGAGTTGCCCGCGTCAGCGGGCCTCGAAAGAGGGCTTTGCTTCGCTGCGGAACCTCAAGACGAGGGGCTAGGGTGGAGCACTGGGATCATACGATCGGATCGCCGGAGAACGGCGGCAGGAGGATACGAATGAAGGTGTGGAAGCTCGCCGCTCTCGTCGGCTCGGCTCTGATGCTCGCGGCGCCTGCACATGCGCTCGATCTGACCAAGAAGCGTCAGAACCTGCCCGACCTCGTGCTCGGCAACGAGGACGGCAACGACTTCGTGGTCGAGAACAAGGACATCGAGTTGGAAGCTGGCAAGGCCTATCGCCTGCGCATCGTCGCCAAGGGCCACCAGGAGTACAAGTTCTACGCGCCCGAGTTCTTCCGGAACATCTGGTTCAACCAGATCGTCATCGAGCACAAGGAGATCCACGGCGGCGGCCCGCCGGATCACCTGGAGTTCGACGATCCGGGCGAGATCGCCATCGAGTTCGTCGCCATCAAGCCGGGCGAGTACAAGTGGTATTCGCAGGGCCTGGAGGCCAAAGGCATGACCGGTACGATTTCGGTGAAGTGATGCGAATGCTGAAGTTCCGCGACGCTCAATCCTCCGACGGAGCAGAAAGAGTTATGGCGGGCGCGCTCCTTGGTGCGGCGCTCCTCCTCGCCATCCCCGCTCTCGCCGACGACAAGGCCGATTGCTCGGCCGGCATCACCATGATCCAGGCCGAGATCGCCAAGGCGCCGGCCGAGCCCGCTCTCGCCAAGCTCAAGAAGGCGCTGAAGAATGCCCAGCGCGAGCAGAAGGAGGGCGAATTCGACGAGTGCATGGACGCCGTCGGCGACGCCAAGCGGGCATTGAAATGAACATAGAGCCGCGCGAGGGCGCCGCCCTCGACATCGTCGACGTCAGCCACAATTTCGGGCAGCGCGCGGCCCTGTCGAATGTTTCGCTCACGGTCGAGCGCGGCAGCTTCACCGCGTTGCTCGGGCCTAACGGTGCCGGCAAGACCACGCTCTTCTCCGTGGTCACGCGGCTCTACAACAACCAGCACGGACGGGTTTCGATCTTCGGCCACCCCCTCGACCGCGAGCCGTCCCGCGCGCTCGCCCGCCTCGGCGTGGTGTTCCAGGCGCGCACGCTCGATACTGACCTCACCGTGGCGCAGAACCTGTTCTACCACGCCAGCCTGCACGGCATTGCCCGGCGCGCGGCGGCCGATCGCATCGACGTGCTCTTGAACCGCGTCGGTCTCGCCGACCGGCGCAACGACAAGATCCGTACGCTGTCAGGCGGGCAGTCTCGCCGAATCGAGATCGCCCGCTCGCTGATCCACGAGCCGCGCCTGCTGCTGCTCGACGAGCCGACGGTTGGCCTCGATCTCGAATCGCGTGCCGACATCGTCTCCATCGTCCGCGCTCTGGTGCGGGAGGAGGGGCTCTCCGTGCTCTGGGCCACGCATATCTTCGAGGAGATTGCCGGCGAGGACGACGTCGCAGTGCTTCACAAGGGCCAGATCGTGGCGCGCGGCCTCGCCAGCGGCATCGGAGAGGCCGGCGAAAGCCTCGAGGCCACCTTCCGCCGGCTCGTCGCCGAGCCCGCCAAGAGCGCACCGACGAAGGTCGCCGCATGAGCAATTCTCTCGAAGCCGCCGCGCCAGTGAGGGCCCCGTCGAGCGAAGCCGCCAAGCCCGTGCCGCATCTCGGCCGGCTCGATTTCGTCGGTTATCTGAGGGCGCTCGGGGGCATCGTCCGCCGTGAATTGCTGCGCTTCTTCAACCAGAAAGAGCGCTTCTTCTCCGCGCTGGTGCGCCCGCTGGTCTGGCTCTTCATCTTCGCGGCGGGCTTTCGCAACACGCTCGGCGTCTCGATCACGCCACCCTACGAGACCTACGTGCTCTACGAGGTCTACGTGGTGCCGGGGCTCGCCGTGATGATCCAGCTCTTCAACGGCATGCAATCGTCTCTCTCGATGGTCTACGACCGCGAGGTCGGCTCGATGAAGGTGCTGCTGACCTCGCCCTATCCGCGCTGGACGCTGCTGCTCGCCAAGCTCGTCGCCGGTGTCTCGGTCTCGATCGTCCAGGCCTATGCATTCCTCGCGGTCGCCTGGTTCTGGGAGACCGACATCCCGCCGCTCGGCTATCTCACCGCGCTGCCGGCCTTCATCGCTGCCGGCATGATGCTCGGCGCCATCGGCCTGTTCCTGTCCTCGCTCGTGCGCCAGCTCGAGAATTTCGCGAGCGTCATGAACTTCGTGATCTTCCCGATGTTCTTTGCCTCTTCCGCCCTATATCCGCTCTGGCGGATCCGGGAATCGAGCGAGACGCTCTACTGGATCTGCGAGGCCAACCCGTTCTCGCACGCGGTCGAGCTGGTGCGCTTCGCCCTCTACGCGAAGTTCGAACCGCTCGCCTGCGCCGTCGTGATCGGGACCGGTCTCGTCTTCTTCACCCTGGCCGTCATTGCCTACGATCCCGGCCGCGGCATCATGGCCCGGCGCGGTGGACCGGCAGGCGCGGCGAGCTGACCCTCGATGGGGGAACCCCGCATGATCCGTTCGATCCTCGCCGCCAGCCTGGTCCTGATGGCCGTCGCCGCGCCGGCCCTCGCGCAGCCGAAGCCCGATCCCGACTGGCCTTGCGCCCAGCGCAAGGTGTCGACCCTCGGCTACGGCTCGTTTTGGACCGGCCCTGATCTGGCGGCAGCCGGCGAGTGGGGGAACGATCGCGAGGCGGCGCAATTCGCCCGCAAGCTCGCCTCGCGGCGCACGGAGCTGAACGACGTCGACGGTCTGATCGACGACTTCACCAAGGATATCAAAGACAAGGACGAGAAGGACAAGCGCCTGACCCGCGTCTTCGCCGGCGTGTTCGAGGTGCTCAACGGCGAGCGCAACACCGTGGTCGCCGGCATCGTCCGCTACGCGCAAGGTCAGCAGCGACTGGCTCAGCGCATCCGCGACGAAGCCGACAAGATCGGCGACTCGCGCGAGGGGCCGGTCGAGGATGCTGCGAAGACGGCGACCAAGGAGGGCAAGGACCTCGAAAACGCTTTCAACTGGGATCGCCGCATCTTCGAAGAGCGCAACCACTCGGTCACCTATGTCTGCGAGGTGCCGACCTTGCTCGAGCAGCGTCTCGGCGAGATTGCCAGGAAGCTTCAGGCGAAGCTCTGAGATCCCGCTCGGGCCCGTGAGACCCATCCCCTACGATTCGGCAGCGGGCGAGGCCGCTGCCGGTCATGGCCGTGGCGGCGATCCATGCATGCGTAAAAACCACCGCCGCGGGCGTAGCCCGCGATTGCCGAATCATCCCAAATATTCTGCCTAATTATCCCTAACCTACTGAAATTGCTTCGAAAATATGTTGCGCAAGCGCCACGCGCGACCACCATCGCCAGTATGGGCCACGTTAGCAGCCTGAATGTGCCGCACCGACAATTGCTGAGCTTCAAAACCCCGTGAAAAGTCCCGGCACACCCCGAATACGGGGGCGCCATATAAAAAGGGGCTGGGGAAATGACGATGCGTGTGCTGCGAGGCAGCCTAATTGCTTCGGTCGCGCTATTGCCGGGAGCAGGCTACGCTCAGGAACAAGCAACGCTCGATGAAATCAGCGTCGTCGCAACGACGCCGGTTGGCGTTACCGGGACCGGCTATGGTGGGCGCGGTGGCGTTGCCCCCGGTCCGCTCGGAGTGCCGGCCGAGCCGCGCCTGCGCGGTGGCGCCCAGCCGCTCTACAAGATCCCGAGCACCGTCGAGACGGTCACCGCATCGCAGATCGAGCAGGATACCGGCACGTTCAACGCCGTGGCGACGCTCGCCCGCGTCACGCCCGGCCTGAGCCTCTCGGACTCGCAGGGCAACAACAACCGCGTCGACGTCACGTACCGCGGCTTCACCGCGTCGCCGGTGCAGGGCGTCGCGCAGGGCCTCGCCGTCTATCAGAACGGCGTGCGCATCAACGAAGCCTTCGGCGACACCGTTCAGTTCGACCTGATCCCGCCCTCGGCGATCCAGCGCATCGATGTCGTCACCGGCAACCCGATCTTCGGCCTCAACGCGCTCGGCGGTGCGGTGAACATCCAGATGAAGAACGGCTTCAACTGGCAGGGCACCGAGATCACGGCGCTCGGCGGTTCGGACGCCCGCATCGGCGGCAGCCTGCAATACGGCAAGCAGATCGGTGACTGGAGCTTCTACTTCAACGGCGACGGCCTGAACGATCGTGGCTGGCGCTACCAAAGCCCGAGCACGATCGGCCGCATCTACTCCGACCTCGGCTATCGCACCCAGGATTCGGAATTCCACATCATCGGTAACTTCGCCCGGACCTATTTCGGCGCGGCCGCAGCGACTCCGGTCGACTTCACGCACCTCGATCCGCGCGCCATCTTCACGTACCCGCAGACCACGACGACCCAGATGGGGACGCTCCAGGTCACCGGCCGCGTCGACATCTCACCGACCTGGGACCTGTCCGGCAACGCCTATTTCCGGCGCTTCAGCAACCAGTATGTCGACGGCAACGACGGCAACTTCGAGAACTGCAGCACGCGCTCGAACTTCCGTGGCCGCCTCTGCTTCGAGGATGACGGCTTCTCACCGGCACCCGGCCAGACGCAGGCCCAGTTCCGGAACCAGTTCCTGATGCTCGGCCGCGGCACCCCGGCGAACGGCATTCCGTTCACGGCCGGTGTCCCCTACGGCACCATCGACGTGACCAAGACCGAGGCGACCGGCTACGGCGGCTCGTTGCAGGCGGCCAACCGCGACCGGGTCTTCGGCTTCGGCAATAGCTTCGTCGTCGGCGGCAGCATCGACGTGGCCGACTACTCGTTCAAGTCATCCAGCACGCTCGGCGTGATCAACCCCGACCTCTCGGTGACCACGAACCCGGCCAACCCGACCTACGGCAACATTCCGGGTCTCGGCACGGAGTTCCTCCGCACGGCGGCTGCGCTCGGCATCGCACCGAGCTCCGTGATCGGATCGTCGCTGTCGATGGGTCTGTACGTCACCGACACGATCGATCTCACCGATCGCCTGTCCCTCACGGCCGGCGCCCGCCTGAACTTCTCGCGGATCTCGGCGACCGACCAGACCGGCTTCTCGCCGGACGTGAACGGCACGCACTACTACTCGAAGATCAACCCGCTCGCGGGCCTGACCTATCGCGTGAACCCGGGTCTGTCGCTCTACGGCGGCTATTCGGAATCCAACCGCACGCCCACGCCGCTCGAGCTCGCCTGCTCGAACCCCGACCGTCCCTGCCTCCTGCCGAACTCGCTCGTGGCCGACCCGCCGCTCAAGCAGGTCACCGCGCAGAACTACGAAGTCGGTATCCGCGGCTCGATCCCGAACTTCTACGACGGCGGATTGTTCAGCTATAAGATCGGCGCCTTCCGCAACGATCTCTCCAACGACATCCTGCAGCTCGCCACTCCGGGCAACGCGGCACGCGGCTACTACGTCAACGTTCCGTCGACCCGCCGTGAGGGCATCGAAGTCGGCGGCGAGTACACGAAGGGCGACCTCTCGCTCTACGCCAACTACGCTCTGATCGACGCGACCTTCCAGTTCAACGGAACGCTGTCGTCGCCGAACAACCCCTCGGCCGACAACGATGGCGCGATCTTCGTGCGGCCCGGCGACAAGGTGCCGTTGGTCCCGGCCCATCAGATCAAGGCCGGCTTCGACTACATGGTGCTGCCGGGCTGGCGCGTCGGCATGAACGTCCAGGCCTTCTCGTCCTCGGTCTACCGCGGCGACGAGTCGAACCTGAACCGCAAGCTGCCCGCCTACTACGTTCTCGGCCTGAACACGTCGTATCAGGTCACCAAGAACCTGCAGGTGTTCGGCCTCATCACCAACCTGACCAACAACCGGTATGCGACCTTCGGCACCTATATCGAGGGTGGCACCGTCGCGAACCGTTACCCGATCAACGACCCGCGCACGACGACGCTGGCCCAGCCGCTCTCGGTCTATGCCGGCCTCCGCTACCGGTTCGGCGACGATCCGGTCCCGATGGAAGAGCCGATCATCCGCAAGTACTGAAACGGATTGGATCGTTAGGCGGCGCGGCTCTCACGAGCCGCGCCGTTTTCGTTCTCGGGGGCAGAGGGATGCGATCACCCGCCGTAACGTCCAGAAATCCCTCAACGGTATTGCCAAATCATCCCGGGCAAGTTACGCAATTTCCGTTAGGTCGGGGTCGCGCCCTGCAGCATCGGCTGCGCCGGACGTTGCCTCGAACCGATCTTCTCACGTGGGCCGCCACGGCGGCCTTTTTCTCCCGGAGTGATCAATCCATGGCCTTCAAGCTCACCAGCGCAGCTCTTCTCGCCGCGATCGTCACCGTCGGCGCGGCCGCCCCGCTCGCCGCCGCCCCGTCCATGACCAAGATCGACATCGCCGCCTTCGATCCCGACAAGGACGGCACCATCGACGCCAAGGAAGTCGAGACGGCTGCCGCCGCTGCCTTCGCCAAGCTCGAGAAGGACAAGGACGGCACTCTCGACGTCAAGGAACTCGAAGGCCGCTTGACCGCCGCCGACCTCAAGAAGGCCGATCCGGATGGCGACGGCACCCTCGACCAGAAGGAATACGTCGCCCTCGCGCTCGGCCTGTTCAAGGCTGCCGATCCGGACAACGACGGCACCATCGACGCCAAGGAGCTCATGAGCCCCGCCGGCTCGGCTCTGGTTCAGGTCATCCGCTAACATCGACGTGCACGCCGGCAGGGGATCGTCACCAGAGCAACGAGCCGCCTGAGCGGCCGACCATTCCCACCGGACGGCAAGGGGCGCGGATCTCACGATCCGCGCCCCCTTTCGTTGGCCTGCCTCGATGTCTGCAGAGCGCTTGCCGGCAACCCTCGCTCAGTAAGCGTTCTCGGTCTTGAGAAGCGCGAAGGGTGTGGTTGCCAGGATCTGGATGTCGAGCAGGATCGACCAGTTTTCGATGTAGTAGAGGTCGTGCTCGACACGGCGCTGCAGCTTCTCGGAGGTGTCGGTCTCGCCGCGCCAGCCATTGATCTGCGCCCAGCCGGTGATGCCGGGCTTGACCTTGTGGCGGGCGAAGTAGCCGTCGACGACCTGGTCGTAGAGCGCGTTGGCGGCCTTGGCCTGCAGGGCGTGCGGCCGGGGACCGACCAGCGAGAGGTTGCCCTTCAGCACGTTGAAGAGCTGCGGCAACTCGTCGAGCGAGGTCTTGCGGATGAATCGGCCGACCGGTGTCACCCGAGGGTCGCCCTTGGTGACGAGCTTGGCGGCGCCGGCATCGCCCTGGTCGACATACATCGAGCGGAACTTGAAGACCTCGATCAGCTCGTTGTTGAACCCGTAGCGCTTCTGCTTGAACAGCGCCGGCCCCTTCGAGCCGAACTTCACCGCGAGCGCCACGGCGAGCATCACCGGTGCCAGCGCGATCAGCGCGGCGCAGGCCACCACCTTGTCGAACACGTTCTTCAGGATCACGTCCCAGTCGGCGAGGGGCTTGTCGAACACGTCGAGCACCGGCACGGCGCCGAGATACGAATAGGCGCGCGGGCGCAGGCGCAGCTTCGTCGCATGCGCCGAGAGGCGGATGTCGATCGGCAGCACCCAGAGCTTGGCGAGCATCTGCAGGATGCGCGTCTCGGCCGAGATCGGAATCGTGAAGACGATGAGATCGATCCGTGCCCGACGGGCGTAGGCGACGAGGTCGTTGACGTTGCCGAGCTTCGGATGCCCAGCGACGACGTCGTTGGAGCGCGCATCGCCCCGGTCGTCGAACACGCCGACGATCCGGATGCTGCTGTCGGCGGAGGCCTCCAGCGAACGGATCAGCTCTTCTGCAGCAGCGCCTCCGCCGACGATGGCGGTCCGGCGATCGAACAGGCCCTTGCTCATCTGCCGACCGATGAACACGAAGAGCACGACCCGACCGATGGTCAGCAGGCCGAGGCCGCCCGCGTAGAAGCTCGTCAGCCAGATGCGCGAGTAATGGTCGGACAGCTTGGTCAGCACCATGGCGGTCGCGACGAGGAGGAAGGCGAGCGACCAGCCGAGCGCGAGCTTCGCGAAGGATTTCGGGATGCTGCGGAAGGCAGCGATGCGATAACAGCCGCTGATCTGGAAGGCGGCGCCCGCGAGGCCTGCGATCGCGAGAATGGCCGCGACGTAGGACCAGCCGAGCGGCACCACGCCGCCGAGGGTGATCTCCTGAGCGACGAAGCCGAGCACGACGAGCGACAGGATCTCGAGGCCGCGCACGCAGCCCGAGAGCACCACCGGCGTGAGCGCGGGGCCCTTGAGCACGGGCGCCAGCGCCTCGGCCGGCGGCTGGGCCGAGGCGGGCGGCCCTTGCATCGGGGCGCCCTGATCCTCCGGACCGGACTGGCCGCCGATGCCGGGGGCGCCCGCTACGTCGAGGAGATCACGAACTCCGAAAGCACTCATGGCTCAGGTCCAGGCCCATGCGCGAGGAGGTGAAGCGCCGGTTGGCGAGCCTAGCGCGCCGACGCTCTCGGAAGGTTTAATGGCGCTGCCGCAATCAGGCCGATTGCGGGGCGGTCGCGTGAGCCTTGGCGCGGGACGGTACGGCTGCGTCTCGCGCCGCGAAGGCCGCGACGTAGCCCGAGAGCACGTCGGCGCCCATGCGCCTCATGGAGAAGCGCGCCTGCACGAAGGTGCTCAAGGCGCCGAAACGAGCGTCGCGGTCCTCCGGTGTCGCATCGAGAACCTTGGCGATCGCGTCGACCAACGCCCGAGCGTTTCGGGGAGCCACGAGGTCGAAGGCGCTCGGCCCGAAGATCTCGGGGATGCCACCCACATTCGTCGCGATCAGCGGCTGTCCGGCGGCCGCCGCCTCCAGGACAACGTAGGGGAGGGACTCGGCCAATGACGGAACGACCATGAGCCGGCCGCGCGCGAGCACGGGACGGATCGGCTGCGGCGGCTCGAACGTGACCGCCTCGGCCAGCCCGAGATGCGCGGCATGAGCCTGCAACGTCTCGGCATCCGGGCCCGATCCAACCATGAGGAGCCGCAGGGCGCGCCCCTGGCCCCGCAGCGAGGCGAGCGCATCGAGCAGCCATGGGATGCCCTTCGCTTCGCGCAATTCGCCGACATAGACGAGGTCATACTGATCGTCGGCCGGGATGATCGGCACGAACTCGGCCTCGCTGATGCCGTTATGGACGATGCGCATCTGGCATCGCGGCTCGCCGACGAAGGTCCGGTGACGCGCGGCCACGTATTCGCTCTCGAACAGGAACACGTCGGTGTGCCGCGCGAGAAATCCCTCGGCCGCCATGTAGACGCGGTGCGACAGGCTGCCCGGCCGATAGTTGTAGCTGCCGCCATGCGGCGTGTAGGCGCGGATCGGCTCCGGCACTCCATCATCGGAGCGGACGGGAGCGAGGCGGGCGTAGACTCCGCCTTTTGCGCCATGACCGTGCAGCACGTTGGCGCGAACCCGCTCGGCGACGTCCCGGACCGCCATCAGCGCAGAGAGATCCGACGGATGCGGGTTTCTCCGCATGGGAATGCGGGTCACGCCGAGCGCCAGGCTCGGCATCAACTCGCGCAAGGCCTCCTCGGCGCGGGCTCCCCCGGTCGTCGAGTCGCAGACGATGCCGACGCGATGCCCGGCTTCGCTCTGAAGGCGCGCAAGGTCGACGACATGGCGAAACAATCCGCCGATCGGCGCACGAAACACGTGCAGGACCCGGTCGACCTGAGCGGGCTGGTGCGGATGTGCGGACGCGACCACGGCGTGCTCCCTCGGTGACGGCCTTGGGCCGGCTCGGGGAGTTCTGCAGCACGATGCGTCGGCCGTCGGTTAAAGCGGGCGCGGTCGCAGCCGCTCGAAGCCATTCCTGCATGATCTTTCCGAAAGCAGGGTAAGCGCCCGGCTAACGCCGCATGAGGCCTTCGACCGAACCGGATCAGCTCCGGTTCCACACGGCGCCGATCCAATTTTCGCCGGCGAAGCACCACCTTCCGCTCTGTCAAGCATGGTTCGACGTTGGCGCGGCACTAGCTTGGCCGTTCCAAAGCGGAGACGGCGATGAGACAGTGGGCAGCAGGCAAGGTCATCCGGACACGGAATTCGCTCTGGCCCGCTCCGCGTCGCTTGATGCCGGCAAGCCCCCCGATCCCGGCCGGCGGAGTACGCGCGAAACCGCTACCGGCGACGGCGCTGACGGCTGCCGACCTGATCGCGATGGCGCGCGCCGCGCGCGCCGCGTCCGACGTCAAGGCCTGCGAAGGAGACCAGGAGCCGGGCGCCTCCGAACCGTGAGGTCTGCGGCGGCTAGACGTCGAGGTTCGCCACGCTGAGCGCGTTCTCCTGGATGAACTCGCGCCGCGGCTCGACGATGTCACCCATCAGCTTCACGAACAGGTCGTCGGCGTCCTGGGTGTCCTTGACCTTGACCTGGAGCAGCGAGCGCGTCTCGCGGTCGAGGGTGGTCTCGAAGAGCTGATGCGGGTTCATCTCGCCCAGGCCCTTGTAGCGCTGCAGCTGCAGGCCCTTGCGGCCGAAGGCCATGATGGTCTCGAACAGCCCGACGGGACCGTGCAGCACCTGCTCGTCGCCCTTCCGGGCAAGGGTGACGGCCTCGTCGTAGATCTCGCGCAGGGAAGGCGCGCGGGAATGCAGGCGCCGCGCCTCCTGCGAGGAGATCAGCGGAGCGTCGAGGGTCGACACCTGACGCACGCCGCGCAGCGTCCGGCTGAAGGCGTAGCCGCCCTCACTGGCCTCGCCGACCCACCCACGTTCGATGTCCTCGGCGATCCGGTCGAGGCGCTTGGAGACGACGTCGGCCAGGGCCTCCGCCTCGCCGATGTTCTCGGCGATCTCAGGCGAGAGCGCTCCCGCCAGCACCGTCTGCTCGACGACCGAGCGGTCGTAGCGGGTATGCAGCCCCTGGAGCGTGGTGCGGAAGGCGCGGGCCTCCTCGACCAGCACCTTGAGCTGGTCGCCGCCGAACTCGGTGCCGGAGGCGAGGCGCAGGACGGCACCCTCGATGCCTTGGTCGATCAGGTAATCTTCGAGCGCGCGCTCGTCCTTGAGGTAGATCACCTTGCGGCCGCGCTCGGCTTTGTAGAGCGGCGGCTGCGCGATGTAGAGGTGGCCGCGCTCGATCAGCTCCGGCATCTGCCGGAAGAAGAACGTCAGCAGCAGCGTGCGGATGTGCGAGCCGTCCACGTCCGCATCGGTCATGATGATGATGCGGTGGTAACGCAGCTTCTCCGGGTTGAAGCCCTCGCGGTCGGTCGACGAGCGGCCGATACCGGCCCCGAGCGCCGTGATCAGCGTGCCGATCTCGGCGGAAGACAACATCCGGTCGGCGCGCACGCGCTCGACGTTCAAAATCTTTCCGCGCAGGGGCAGAACCGCCTGGAAGGTCCGGTCGCGGCCCTGCTTGGCCGAGCCGCCGGCGGAATCGCCCTCCACCAGCAGGATCTCGCATTTGGTCGGATCGCGCTCCTGGCAATCGGCGAGCTTGCCGGGCAGCGAGGCGATGTCCAGCGCGCCCTTGCGGGTGATGGTCTCGCGGGCCTTACGCGCCGCCTCGCGGGCCGCGGCCGCGAGGACGACCTTGGCC
Source organism: Methylobacterium brachythecii (assembly GCF_014196345.1). Taxonomy (GTDB): domain Bacteria; phylum Pseudomonadota; class Alphaproteobacteria; order Rhizobiales; family Beijerinckiaceae; genus Methylobacterium; species Methylobacterium brachythecii. The sequence continues at coordinate 591,702 of NZ_JACIDN010000003.1, forward strand.
ATCACCGACTTCGCCTGCGACGGGTTCTCTTCGAGCCAGCTCGAGAGACCCTGGTTGAGAATGTTCTCGACCGCCGGGCGCACCTCGGACGAGACGAGCTTGTCCTTGGTCTGCGAGGAGAATTTTGGATCGGGCACCTGCACCGAGACGATGGCGGTCAGGCCTTCGCGGCAATCGTCGCCGGTCAGCGAGACCTTCTCGCGCTTGGCGACGCCGGAGGATTCCGCATAGCCGGTGAGCTGCCGCGTCAGCGCCGCGCGGAAACCCGCCATGTGGGTGCCGCCGTCGCGTTGTGGGATGTTGTTGGTGAAGGGCAGCACGGTCTCGTTGAACGAGTCGTTCCACCATAGCGCGCATTCTACGCGGATGCCGTCGCGCTCGCCGAGCACGACGAGCGGCTTGGTCACGCCGTCGATCGGCTTCCGGGAACGGTCGAGATAGCGCACGAATTCTTCGACGCCGCCCTCGTAGCAGAGCTCCTCGCGCTTGTGCTCGGCATGCCGCGCGTCGACGATGACGATGCGGACGCCGGAATTCAGGAAGGCGAGCTCGCGCAGGCGCTTCTCCAGCGTGCCGAAATCGAACTCGACCATGGTGAAGGTGTCGGTCGAGGGCAGGAAGCTGACCTCGGTGCCACGGCGGTCGCCGGCCGGCCCGACCACGGCGAGGGGAGCCACGGCATCGCCGTGGCGGAATTCCATCGAATGCTCCTGACCGTTGCGCCAGATGCGCAGGCGCAGCCATTGAGACAGCGCGTTGACCACCGAGACGCCGACGCCGTGCAGGCCGCCGGAGACCTTGTAGGAGTTCTGGTCGAACTTCCCGCCGGCATGGAGCTGGGTCATGATGACCTCGGCCGCCGAGACGCCTTCCTCCTTGTGGATGTCGGTCGGGATGCCGCGACCGTTGTCGAACACCGTGGCCGATCCGTCGGCGTTCAGCGTCAGCGTGACGAGGCTGGCATGGCCGGCGAGCGCCTCGTCGATCCCGTTGTCGATGACCTCGTAGATCATGTGGTGGAGGCCGGAGCCGTCATCGGTGTCGCCGATATACATTCCGGGACGTTTGCGGACGGCGTCGAGGCCCTTGAGCACTCGGATCGACTCGGCGCCGTAATCGTCGGCGCCGGCGGGATTCTCGTTGTCGGACATGAACTTCCTCTAGCAGGCGAGGTGTACGCTTGAGGGTTATCCGGCCCGGCGACGTGAGGGTGGTGCGCCGGGCGCGCGCCTGCGAATTGTGTGCTCGGCTGATATAAGCGTTCCGCCTTGCGAATGCATCGATTTTCGACCGGGGAGGACGGAGCGGCGGGGATACCTTTTGGAGGCCCCGTCACGCCCGCCGCCGGCCTACTCAGGCGGCATCATCCGCCGTCGTCGTTGCAAGCGTAGCGAAGCCATCCAATGCCACCGCTCCAACGCTTCCAACGCTGGGGATGCGGCACCGGATCGCCTCGTAAGGGCGGCGCGGGGCAGTAAGCGGCCTCAGTCCTGAAGGAATGGGTTGGTCTGTCGCTCCTCGCCGAGCGTACCGGTCGGACCATGACCGGGGATGAAAGAAACGTCGTCGCCGAGCGGCAGCACCTTGTCGAGGATCGCCCGGATCAACTGCTCGTGGTTTCCGCCGGGAAGATCCGTGCGGCCGACCGAACCGCGAAACACCACGTCTCCGACCAGCGCGAGGCGCTCGTCGCGGCTCATGAACACGACGCTGCCGGGTGAGTGCCCGGGCGCATGCAGGATGTCGAAGGTGAGCCCCGAGACGCTGACCTGATCGCCCTCGTCGAGCCAGCGGTCGGGCGTGACCTGACGCGCACCGGCGATGCCGTATTCGGCACCGGTCTGCGGCAACCGGTCGAGCAGAAAGCGATCGGCCTGGTGCGGCCCCTCGATCGGCACGCCGCCCAGCCGCTCCTTCAGCTCTGCCGCGCCACCCGCGTGGTCGATATGGCCGTGGGTGAGCAGGATCTTCTCGATCGTCAGGCCCTGATCCTTGATCGCAGCCTCGATCCGGTCGAGGTCCCCGCCCGGATCGACCACGGCGCCGACCTTGGTGGCATCGTCCCAGATCAGGGTGCAGTTCTGCTGGAAGGGCGTGACCGGGATGATCCCGGCGCGAAGGGTTGCAGTCATTCGGTGTCCGAATAGGCGCGTGCGAGAGGCTGGCGCCCTTCTATCCGCAATGCGCGCGCCGTGCACCCATCGCCGTGTCAGCTCGTGCTGCGCCGGAGCAGGGCGTCGAGGCCGCCGACCCGGTACCAATGATAGCCGTAGCCCTCGATCAGCACCCGGTGCCGGCCGTCCTTGCCGGCCTCCGCGCGCTCGCCGGTGAGGAGGTCGACCAGAAGCCGGCCCTGCTCGCCCTTCACGCCCGTCTCGAAGCGCAGTTCGAGCGGCTTGGCGTCGAGATTGTGCAGGCACAGAACCGAGTTGTTGCGCCAGTCGTAGCGCAGGCCGAGCACCGCGTTCTCGCCGGTCTCGATCACGCTGAAATCGCCCCAGCCGATCTCCGGCACCTCCTTGCGCTGGCGGATGATGCTCTGCATCCAGTGGAGCAGCGAGCCGTGCTCGTGTCGCTGGCTCGCGACGTTGACGTGCTCGAAGCCGTAGGCCCCCTCGCTGATGGGCGGGCTCACCGGCCGGGCGCCCTTGGTGAAACCGCCCTGGGCATCCGCGGTCCACTGCATCGGCGTGCGGGCGCAGTCGCGCTCGGGAATCGAGAGGTCGTCGCCCATGCCGATCTCGTCGCCGTAGCGCAGGACCGGTGTGCCGGGCAGCGAGAACATCAGCGAGTAGGCCAGCTCGATCCGGCGCCGGTCGCCGTCGAGCATCGGCGCGAGCCGACGGCGGATGCCGCGGTCGTAGAGCTGCATGTCCTTGTCCGGTCCGAACGCGTCGAAGACCGTCCGGCGCTGCTTCTCGGTCAGCCGGCCGAGATCCAGCTCGTCGTGGTTGCGCAGAAACATCGCCCATTGCGCCGAGGGCGGCCGGTTCCAGGTCTTGTTCAGCGCCTTGACCAGAGGCCGCACGTCCGAGGCCGCCAGGGCGTAGAACAGAGCCTGGTTGACCTGGAAGTTGAACATCATGTGCATGCGGTCGTTGTCGTCGCCGAAATACTCCATGTCGTCCTTGGGCAGGACGTTGGCCTCGGCGAGGATGATGGCATCACCCGCACGCCATTGCAGGAATTCGCGGAAGTCGCGCAGCCAGTCGAAATGCTCCTTCGGCGCGCCCTTCACCTCCGGCCCCTTCGCGGCGATCACGAAAGGCACGGCGTCCATGCGGAAGCCGGCGACGCCGAGTTCGAGCCAGAAGCCCATGATCTTCAGGATCTCGGCCTGAACCTCGGGATTGGCGGTGTTGAGATCGGGCTGGAAGTCGAAGAAGCGGTGGAAGTACCAAGCCTTGGCCGTCTCGTCGTAGGTCCAGGTCGTCTTCTGCACGCCCGGAAACACCATGCCTTCGTCGTAGTTGGCGGGCCGCTTGTCGGACCAGACGTACCAGTCGCGGTAGCGCGAGGCGGGGTCCGAGCGGGCTTCCTGGAACCATCGATGCTGGTCCGAGGTGTGATTGACGACGAGGTCGATGATGACCTTGAGGCCGCGCTGTTTGGCGGCATGGGTGAAGGCCACGAAATCGCCGAGCGAGCCGTAGATCGGGTCGACGCCGTAATAGTCGCTGATGTCGTAGCCGTGGTCGCGCTGAGGCGAGGGCTGGAACGGCTGCAGCCAGATCGCGGTGACGCCGAGGCCGAGAAGGTAGTCGAGCCGCCGCTCCAGCCCGGCGAAATCGCCGGTGCCGTCGCCGTCGGCATCCATGAAGGTGCCGACCGACAGGCAGTAGAACACTGCGTTCTTGTACCAAAGGTCCTGGATCACGCTGGGCTTCACTCTGGACCTCCGGCTCTGGCGGCACCCCAACGGTGACCGCAGCTTGAGCGTTCCAGTGTGTGCGTGACGCGATGGTCGGCTCACCGGACCAGCCTGCGCCGGTCGGCGCCATGCACACCACATTGTAAGAAAAATATCTTATTTATTGACAACTATCTTATTTTGTGATTGAAGTTCGCCACCAGCCTCCCGATCATCGGGGGAGCGCCGCAGGGTCGAGGGCGGGGTTCCGAGGGAGGTCTGGGCGATGCCCGCGTCGGTGGTCTCACCCGCTGCCGCCCCGGGCGGGAAAGGTCGATGCAAGGTCTGCCCGGGTCGTGGCGGGGTTCGGCGAGGAAATGCGCCGGGCTTTGGCCGACCCTGCCTGGGCGACACCGAGATGCTGTCGGCGCCGTCCACCACGAGACGGCGCGCACGGAAGGAGGTGCCACGCAACTTCCTCGGGATGGTGGCTTCGAGAAGGAGCCCGGCACCGGGGCGTGTTGAGCGACAGGTCGACATCACCGAAGACATCGCGACGCAAAACCGGTTCGGCCGCCCCTCACGAAGGGCTTTCGGACCGCGGGACGCCGGGGACCCCCGCTTCTCGTGACCACGCGTGTCGACATGGGTCCGCGGCGTCCCGCGTCTCCCCGATCCATCTCCCCGGCGGACCTTTTTCCGCGCGGGGACGCGAGCGCTCGTCCCGAGGGAATCCGGGATCTCATCGGTGCTCGGGAGCACCGCGGCAGACGGCGCGTGATCTTAAAACAGCCGCGTTGTGCACCGCATATGCGGAGCTCGGGCGTTGTCTTCGGAGAACGCCTTCGTTGCGTCCTTGCCCCGGTGCCCATCGCCCGATGAACGCCATCCTGATCAAGCTGTTCGCGACCGCGCTGACCCTCAGCCAGGTCACGACGCGGCCGGACGCGGTGAAGACGCAGTTTGACCCGGTGGCGGACCGCGACCAGGTCGTGCAGGTGCTGCGCGACGGCTGCGCGCATATGCGCAAGGCCTTCGACATCGAGGACATCAACCTCGACGAGCTGATCTCCACGGCGATGGAAGACCCGACCACCGTCGCCGGGGACAACGCGCCCAAGATCCTGCACGGGCTCGATCTCGGCGAGCTCAACACGAGCTACAAGCAGTTCTGCAAGGGCGAGAACCCGGCGAATTCGCCCTTCGACGCCCGCGCGGTGATCGAATTCTACAACAACGCCGTGAAGGACTTGCCCTCCGCAGAGGTGCTCAAGGATTCGAAGCTGCCGGGCGCGAGCACGATCCTCGACAATGCCGGAAAGACCTATTCCGAGGCCTTCGAGACGAACGGGCGCCGCCGGGTGCTGCCCATCGGCGAGATCCCGGAGATGGTGCAGAAGGCCTTCGTCGCGGCCGAGGACAAGCGCTTCTACCAGCACCACGGCATCGACGAGCGCGGCGTGATCCGCGCCTTCATCGGCAATCTGGCCTCGCCGGGCCGGCCAGCGGGCGGCTCGACCATCACCCAGCAGGTGGTGAAGAACCTCTCGGTCGGCGACGACGTCACCTACGAGCGCAAGATCCGCGAGATGATCGTCGCGGCACGGCTGGAACAGATCCAGACCAAGCCGCAGATCCTCGGGCTCTACCTCAACGGCATCTATCTCGGCCGCGGCTCCTACGGCGTGGAGATGGCCGCCAGGAGCTGGTTCGGGAAATCGGTGACGCAGCTCAGCGTCGCGGAGGCGGCCCTGCTCGCCGGCCTGCCCAAGGGCCCGAACTACTACAGCCCCGAAAAATACCCCGACCGCGCCCGCGAGCGCCGCGGCTACGTCCTCTCCCGCATGAAGGAGGACGGGGTCATCACGGACGAACAGCTCGCCGAGGCGCAGAAGAGCGATCTCGGCATCAAGCCCTTCGAGCAGGTCCGCCGCGATGCCGGCTTCTACTTCGTCGAGCATCTCGGCCGCGAGGCGCGCACCTTCGCCGGTTTGGAATCGCTGACCAGCACTTCCTACACCGTGCGGTCGACGGTGAATGCCGGCCTGCAGACGGCCGTCGAATCCGCTTTGCAGGACGGCCTCGCCAATTACGAGCGGGGGACCGGTCGCGTCTTCTTCGACGGACCGGAGATGAACCTTGCGGAATCCGTGAAGAAATTCGAGGCGATGCCTCCGGTCGTGGAAACGGCGCTGCCTCCCGCGACGCCACCGGAGCCGACGCCTCCGCGCGGTAAGAAAGCCGCCCTCAAGCAGCCGCTGCCCCCGAAACCGGCCGGCCCCAAGCCCGCCTGGCAGCGTGCCCTCCAGACGGCGCGGCCGCTGCTCTACGACGTGCACTGGCCGCTCGCCGTCGTCCTCTCCACCGGGAAGGCCGGCACCAAGGTCGGCCTCGCGGACGGACGTGTCGCGAGCCTCGATGCCGGTGCCGCGCGCGGACGGCTTCAGCTCTACGATGCCGTGCGCGTGAAGCTCGTCGATCCGTCCGCCCGCACGCCGCGCGCGCAATTGCGCGTCCGCCCGGCCGTGCAGGGCGCAGCGATCGTGCTGGAGAACAAGACCGGCCGCATCCTGGCGATGACCGGCGGCTTCTCCTACCCGCTGAGCCAGCTGAACCGCGTGACTCAGACCGTCCGCCAGCCCGGCTCGACGCTGAAGCCCCTGACCTATCTCGCGGCGCTGAATGCCGGCCTGCAGCCCAATACCCTGGTGATGGATTCTCCGGTGACGCTGCCGCCGATCGGCGGGGCAGGGGATTCCTGGTCTCCGAAGAACTACGACGGCGGCGGCTCCGGCCCGACGACGCTGCGGCGCGGCCTCGAATTCTCGAAGAACCTCGTCACCGCCCGCCTCTTGCAGGGCGGTATCGCCGAGAAGGCGCCGGCCAGCCTCAAGCGCGTCTGCGACATCGCCCTCGAAGCCCAGCTCTACGCCGAGTGTGAGAACTACTATCCCTTCGTGCTGGGCGCGCAGCCGGTACGGCTGATCGACCTCGCCAGCTTCTACGCCGCCATCGCCAACGAGGGCGCACGCCCGAGCGCCTACGCGCTGGAATCGGTGGAGAAGGACGGCAAGGCGGTGTTCACGCATCCGGCCAAGGCGCCGGTGCGGATCGGCTCGGCCGACCGTGTCGCCTTCTACCAGCTCAAGACCATGCTGCAGGGCGTGACCCAGCACGGCACCGCCGCAGCAATGTCGGCGATCTCGCCATACGTGGCCGGCAAGACCGGCACCTCTGAGAACGAGAACGACGCCTGGTTCGCCGGCTTCACCAACGAGATCAGCGTCGTGGTCTGGGTCGGCTATGACAATGCCGACGGAATCCGCAAGACGCTGGGCCGCGGCCAGACCGGCGGCCACGTCTCGGTGCCGATCGCCAAGGCGATCTTCCAGGCAGCCTGGGCCAACGGTGTGCCGCGCACCGTGCTCGCTCCGCCATCCCCCGAGACCATGACCCAGATCGCGGACCTACCGATCGATGCCAGGAGCGGGCAGCGGCTCTCCGGCGGCGGTTTCCTTGAGCATTTCCGCAGGAAGAACGGCCAGATCGCCGACACCCAATACAACCTCGTACCGCGCGAGACGATGTACGCCATGCGGCCGGATTCGGAGGACGGCGATTCCGGGAACTCCGAAGACGGAGCGGACGTCGCCGGAGACTATTACGGCAACCGCCCTGGCCGCAGCGGAAGCGACCTGCTCGATCCCTTCGCGAAGAACGACACCGATCCCTACGCTTCGCGTCGCACACAGCAGCGCTACGATCCCTACCAGAATTGGCCCGGCCGCAATCGCTACGGACAGGCACAGCCTTCTCCGTTCGGGGATGACGCCGACAGCTATCCGCGCCCGCGCCGGCGCGATCCTGACTACCTGTTCGGCGACGATCCGCGCTACTGAGCGCCGCCGCCGCGCATAGCCTTCACAACCCCGAGGATTCGACGTGCTGAAGCAGCTTTCGGCGACCCTTTTCTTCGCCCTTGCGGTGGCTGGGCACGCCTTCGCGCAGGAGACCATCAAGCTGCAGGGACCGGCAGCGCCGACCGCCACGGTGCCGGCCAACGTGAAGGATGTCGGTGCGTTGGACGCCTCGGACCTCGCTACGCTGAAGCCCGGCACGATCCTGTTCACGGACCATCGCGACAAGGCCTCGGCGAATCCCGAGAACGGACTCATCTCCTATAACGACTGGGTGAAGACTCGTCCGGCCGAGGCCGCGGCGCTCGCCCCATTCCCCGGCTATGTCGAACCCGACTACAGCCAGACGCTCAACGGCGTCACGAAGCAGCGCCACGAGACCCTGAAGGTCTACGTCGCTGAAGGGCGCTTCGTCGTGAACAAGGCGCCCGGCACCATCGACCTGTCGCGCTACGCCAGCCTCGACTTCGTCTCGAAGATGGACGGCGCCATCCGGCACAAGGCGCTGAACCCGGCCGACGTCACCCCGACCAAGGATCCGGCCGCCGCCTTCGCCAAGCGCCCCGACAGGGCCTGGTGCGACACGCCGGGCGCGGTCTGTCTGGAGTCGCGCTATGATCTCGAAGGCAAGCTGCCGCTCGGAGTCCGGCTCGCCAACAAGCTTGAGCTCGGCACGACCAAGAAGGTCGCCGAGTTCGTCTCGTTCCAGAGCGAGCTGCGTGTGGTTCAGCCAGGCGAGGCAGCCGGCCTCAACGCGCTCACGAAGATCGACACGCCGGTCGCCGGCGGCCTCGAACAAACGATCTTCTGGGTCAACCAGATCCTGCGCTTCGGCAAGTTCCTGGCGATCGTGCAACCGCTGCCGAACGATCCAGGCAAGTCGGTGGTGACGACCTACATGGCGCTGGCGGTGAAGGCCGACGTGCTCGACCGCAAGCAAGAATATGCGCGCGTGCCGGTGCTCAAGAACCTGCTCCCGGTGCAGGTGCTGATGGGGAACTCCTCCTTCAACACCGGCACCTCGATCAGCGCCGGGTTGCCGACTTACTCGCGCAACCGCATCGGTGCCTTCGCCGAGGCCCTGGCGAAGAACTGACCGCCCTTCAGCCCGCCGGGTCCGGTTCGGCGATCCGGCGAAGCCGTCCATTGCGCTTCTCGTAGCGGAAGATCGAGGTCAGCGCCTCGCTCGCTTCCCGCGCTTCCGCGGTCTCCACCGCGGGGCCTGCCGAGACCCGCGCGAGGGCGCCGAGGGCGACCTCGCGATCCCGGTGCAGCGCGGCGATCAGTCCCGGTGGCATCCGCACGACGATCGTGGTGCCGTCGGCGAAGGCGATCTCTACCGCGATGGGCTGGGCCACGTCCGGCGTCAGCCCTTCCTCGATCACGCCGAGCCCGGCGCGCATGGTCGAGACGGCAAGCCGCGCCGGCATCGCGAGACGGCCGGAGGAGGGCAAGGCATCGCGCAGGCTTCCAAGGAACCCCGGCAGCGTGCCGCGGCGCGACCGTGGCGCGCTGGGGCTCAGCCGCGCGATCGTCTCGACGCCGCGCGCGGTGCCGTCCGGAAGGGTCAGCAAGCCGGCCTCGTAGGAACCCGCTCCCGCGCCGCAGGCACCATCGTCGACCGAGAAGCCGCTCATGCCGTGCACCGTCGCATCGAGCGCCGATTCAGAAGCCGCGGTTCGAGATCGTCGGCAGCGTCGGCTGCGTGAACTGGCGGTTCACGTCCGGCCGGGTCTGGGTTCCGTTGGTGTTGCTCGAGCGGCGGTAATTGTCGGGGTTGAAGCTCTCCGAGAGCCCGCTGCCGCCGGGTCCGGAATCCGTGCTGTTGCAGCCAGAGAGCGCGGATGTGGCGAGAACGACGGCGATGAGAGCGAGGGTCAGGCGCATCGGTGGATTCCCGTTAACAAGATATGCGGCTCACTGGCCGTCGCGCGACGGCCGTGCAAAGCTGCATGGCCTGATCGATGTCGGACGGATCCCGTCGCCCGCCCCTGGCCTGCGACCCGGCGCCGTCCCCGTCAAGCAACTCTGTACCGTTCCCTAACGGTTTCGCTTGGATGTGATGTCGAGCGGCCACGCGGGGCTTACCACGCCGATCGGAAGTCGGGGGGATAGGCCACGAGACCTCGGCATTCGTGTGGAGGAAGCCGGGCGGGCAGTGGCAGAATGGGGCGAAATCGCGAAAGGCTCGCCCCATGAGCAACGTCGTTCCCTTCCGCCGTCCAGCACCCGTCACCGTCAGGCCGCGCTGCGACGTGGTCTCGGTTGCCGACGACCTGTTCGTGGCGCTCGACGGGCTGCAGGATCTGGCCGAACGAGCCGCACTGATGAACCGCCCAGCATCCGAGGTGGACGCGATGGTTCAGGGCCTGCTTGAAGCGGTCGGCGCCGTCGAGCGCGCACTCGACTGCCTCGGCGAGGGCAGCGAGGCCGCCCCGGGCTGAACGCCCTCTCAGTTGCCGGCGGCGAGCACGCTGGTGATGATCGTTCCGTAGTGGCAGCAGGCCGCGGCCAGCACGAAGCCGTGCCAGATTGCATTCTGGAAAGGCAGGCTGCGCCAGACGTGGAAGACCACGCCGAAGGAATAGAGCAAACCTCCGATGGCGAGCATCCAAAGCGCTGCCGGCGAGAGCCCCGCGATCGTGGATTCATAGGCGAGTACGCCACTCCAGCCGAGCATGAGATAGAGCACGATCGAGAGGCGATCCCAGCGGCCCGGCATCAGCAGCTTGATGGCGATGCCGATCGCCGCCACCGTCCAGATCAAACCGAGCAGGCTCCAGGCGACCGGGCCGCTCCCGACCAGCACGACGAGGGGCGTGTAGGTGCCGGCGATCATCAGATAGATGAAGGCGTGGTCGACCCGGCGCAGAATCCATTTGCGCGGCGAGACCGGCCACATGTTGTAGGCGGCAGAGGCGCCGAGCATCGCAACGAGCGCGCCGGAATAGACCAAGATCGAGGCGCGCTCCATCCATCCGAGATGAGTGAGCGTGGCGATGACGACGAGCGTGATGGCGCCGGCTATACCGAGGGCGACACCCAGGAGATGGACGGCACTATCGGCCATCATCTCCTCGCGGGTGTAATGCCAAGTCAGGGCCAGCGGCCTTCCATCTTCCGCCAGGAACATCGCGAGCTCCTCACCAATCGGTCAATCATAAGTCACAGGCAGTCCAAGTTGTTCCGGACCCGAAATACCGAGCTGCACTAACACTGTGCGAAACTCGAACGAACAATCGATTCGATACGCGTGTGCAGTGCGGCAACGACTATTACGCAATAGCGTGCTGTCGCAATCGACGGGCGTCACGGCCGATCTTCTGCCGGTCTCCTTGCCGAGCTTGCATGAGCCGTGCCGGAACGAAGTCCCAAATCGGCACTTCGGGTCGGTCAGGTGGTGCGGCCAGCGAGAGGCTCGAAGCCGAACGGCACGGTCGGCTCGTCTGCCGCCGTTGCGAGAGCGGCATGGCCGCGGCTGAGCCGCGCGTGAGCCGTGGCCATGGTCAGGACCGCCATGGCGAAGACCTGATGCGCGAGCGCCGCCCAGAGCGGGACCGCGAGCAGCAGCGTGACGATGCCGAGCCCCATCTGTCCGAGAGCGAGGATCGCGACGCCTGCGGCTCGGCGCCCCGCGCCAGTCCCGTGGGCGATCAACCGTGCATCGAGGGCATGCAGAACCGCCACGAGCACCACCAGATAGGCCACGACCCGGTGGTTGAACTGCACCAGGGTAAGGTTGTCGACGAAGTTCTCGATCCAAGGCGCCGTCGCGAACAGCGCATCCAACGGCGGCACGAGCAGGCCGTTCATCGTTGGCCAGGTGTTGTAGGCGAGGCCGGCATGCGAGCCGGCGACGAGACCGCCGAGCGCGATCTGTACGAGCACCAGAACCATCAGGGCGACGGCACCCGCGCGGAGCCGTCCAGGTGCCGGCGAAAGCGCTGTGGAGCGGGTGCCGGCTGCGAGCCAAACGAGACCGGCCAGAATCAGGCTCGCCGTTGTGAGATGCAGCGCGAGTTTCACCGGAGCCACCGCGGTCATGCCGGGCTGGAGCCCCGAAGCCACCATGATCCAGCCGATGGCGCCCTGGAACGCGCCGACCACGCCGAGCGCCACGAGGCCGAGGCCGAGCCGCCGGTCGAGCGCGCCGCGCAGCCAGAACACGATCAACGGCAGGAAGAAGGCGAGGCCGATCAACCGCCCGAGCAGGCGATGCGCCCACTCCCACCAATAAAGCGCCTTGAAGGACTCGAGGCCGATGCCCTCGTTGAGGATCTTGTATTGCGGCGTGCCGCGATACTTGTCGAACTCGGCGGCCCAATCCGCTTCCGAGAGAGGCGGGACGGCGCCGGTCACCGGCTTCCACTCGGTGATGGACAGGCCGGATCCGGTCAGACGGGTCGCGCCGCCGAGCGCCACCATCGCGACGACGAGAGCGGCGAGCCCGTAGAGCCAGATCCGCACCGCGCGGCGATGCGGGCGGAGGGCCGCCGTCGGGACGGCGGGGAGGGGGGAGGACGGCATGAGTCTCGGGAGTGTGTGAAGCATGGCGCCGGACGGTCCGGCATGTCGGGATGCTTTAGGCCGGGCGCGGGTCGCGGAGCAACGCCGACGGGGTCGCAGCGGCACCGCGTGCGTTGCCAGGCCCGCGCGGGCGCTTTAGGCCTGCCTTCATCGTCGAGACACGCCTTCGGAACTTCCCCATGCGTCGCCGCACACGCGCCCTGATCGGGACCATCGCGATCCTGGCCTTCGTGATCATCTACGCGCCGCTGGCGATGGCGCTCGCCGACAGCCGCATCGCGGAGACGCCGGCTCTGGTCCAGGCGCTTCTCTACTCGATCCTCGGCATCGCCTGGATTTTTCCCCTGATGCCGCTGATCCGTTGGATGGAGCGCCCGGACGATCCTGCTTGATCCTCCTTATTTCGCCTCACTCCACCGGCAGAAGGCGGCGATCCTCGACCAATCCGTGCCGGAGCCGACCGCGCCCGATGCCCCGTCCGCCCGTATCGACGATCGTTGCCCTCGGAACCGCAGGCCTGTTGTCCCTTGTCGCGTCCGTTGCCTTCGCTCAGAACGCACCCCGGTCAATGGCGGATTGCGAGCGGCTGAAGAACGACCTCGCCTATAACCAGTGCCTCGCGATGTTCGGACCCGCCGCCAAAGGCGTTTCGGGCAGCGAGGGGACGGGGCCCGGCCCCGCGATAACCGTCCCGCCGCCGACTCCGTCGGCCATTGCCGGCATGCCGGCCCTCGAAGAGCCGGTGATCGACGAGACTCCGCGCCGCGGCCGGCGCGGCCGCTATTCACGCGGTGGAGGGCGGCAGAGCGCGAGCTTCGAGGTCGGAGGTTCAAGCGAGGAGGGATCGCGCCGCCGGAGACGGCATCGCCGTCATTGAACGAGCAACCGGGCAGACGCTTCGCCCGGTTTCCTGTGAAAGCGCCGCGCCTGACGGCCTAGCCAACATTGACCCTCCTGCCGCGGTTCCAGGCCAGGAACGGCACGCCCGAAATCAGGCTCGCCAGCGCCGCGTCGGTCTGATGGAGGCCGTTGATGGAGACCCGCGGCAGCGCGTGGAGGTGACCGGCATGGCCGGCGAAGAGATGGCCCGGCCGCGTCGTGACCGCGGTCGAGAAGCCTAGCTCCCGCGCGATGGCGAATTCGCGCGGCCCCGCCGAAGTCGGATCTCCGACCGGGAAGGAGAGGTGGCGGATCTCGCGACCGAGCCGTGACGCGATCCGCGCGCGGCTCTCGGCGATCTCGCGCAGCGCGAACGCCTCATCGTGCTTGGCGAGCATCGGGTGGCTGATCGTGTGTGCGCCGATCGTCACGGCGGGATCGGCGGCGAGGACGCGCAACTCGTCCCACGACAGGCAGAGCTCTTCGGCGACCCGTCCGGGAGCGAAACCGGCACGCTCGCAGAGCGCCGCGATCGTCGCGAGCAGGCGGTCTTCCGGAGCCGACCGAAGGGCGCGATAGACCGCATCGAAGGCAGCCGACTTCTCCGCTGCGTCGCGCGCCGGCAGGTCGAGGGAGAGCCCTCCGGTCTCGTCGGGAGAGAGGCGCACGCGCTCGAGCCCTCCGATGGCGCGCTCCAGTTCAATCCACCAGAGACGACCGCGTCCCTCGGCGAAATCGCTCGCGACGAACAGCGTCCACGGCGCGCGATGGCGCGCGAGGACGGGCGCGGCGAAGGCGACGTTGTCGCGGTAGCCGTCGTCGAAGGTGAGGACGGCGAAGGGCGCATCTGCGGCCGGCCCACTCAGCCGTTCCGGGACGTCGTCGAGCCCGATCAGCGCGAAGCCGCGAGCCCGCAGCAGCGTGAGCGTGTGGTCGAGGAAGTCGGGAGTGATGGCGAGCAGCCCGTTCGGCGCGTAGGCAGCCGGCGCCTCGGGGCGGACGTGGTGGAAGGTCAGGATCAGCCCGCGCCCGCGCGCAGCAGGCGCCAGCCAGCGATCCGCTCCGACGAGCGACACGGCCGAGAATGCCGCCTTGAACAGCCGGTGACGGTTGCGCGACGACAGCATCCTCGAGCCCTGCGGAGGGAGATCCAGCGGCGACCGTAGCGGACGAGTGCACAAGCTTTCGTTACCCATCCGGCGAGATCGCCGGTGACGGCCCGCGGCGGTTCGGGCTCCTTCAATCCCGAGTTCAGGTCTCCCGGGCTATGCCGGCGGGACCGGTGACGAGAGGTCTCCGGCGAGGGCGGGGCGATGACGAGTCTGGCACAGGACCTGACGGGTGCAGGCATGATCCGTGACAGCATGCGCGAGGGCCTGACGGCGGAGATGTTCGCCGATCTCGCGAGCGTCGAAGCGCTCTGGCGTGCCATGGAGACGGCGCCCGATGCCCTGGCGACGCCCTATCAGCGCTTCGATTGGGTCGCCTCCTTCGTCTCGGGCCTGCAGGCGCAGGATCGCCTGCGAGTCCTCGTGCTGCGCGACGCGGCCGGGCGGCCGGCGGCTCTGCTGCCGTTGCTGATGTCGCGGATGCGCGGGCTGGCGGTGGCACGCGTGGTCGGCGCCAAGCACGCGAACTACCACATGCCACTCTATGCCTCTCGCCAGGCGGCAGGCTCGTCCGCAGAGGAGGTCGAGGCCGCGCTCGTGCGGGCCGGCCGCGCGGCGGGTATCGATGCCTACGCCCTCGACCATCAGCCGCGCTTCTGGGACGGTATCGCCAACCCGCTCGGCGCCAAAGGCGCTCCCTGCGCCAGCGACGCCTACGGCCTCATGCTCGGCCCCGACGCCGAAGCGACCGTGAAGCGAGCCTTCAGCGGCGACGCCCGGAAGAAGCTGCGCGCCAAGGAGCGCAAGCTCGTCGAGGCACTCGGTCCCATTGATTACGTCCAGGCGTCGACGCCCGAGAGCATTGCCGCGATCCTCGATGCGTTCTACGAGCAGAAGCGCACGCGCTTCGCTGCCATGGGCATCGCCAACCCCTATGCCGACGACGACGTGAGACGCTTTATCGTCGCCGCGACAGCTCCGGGCGTGCCGCATCCGGCCATCGAGCTGCATGCTCTGATCGCAAAGAACGACGGACGGGTCCTCGCGACCTTCGCCGGTGCCGTGAACGACAACCGCTTCAGCGGGATGTGGACCTCATTCGACCCTGATCCCGAGATCGGCCGCTTCAGCCCCGGCGACCTGCTGCTGCACCATCTGATCGGCCAGCAGACGAGCGCGGGTCGCCGCGCTTTCGACCTCGGCGTCGGCGAGGCACGCTACAAGTCCAGCATCTGCGACGAGACGATCGAGCTTGTGGAGGTGCTGATTCCGGTGACCGCATCAGGGCACCTTTTCTCTCTCGCAGCGGATACCGCCTCGCGGCTGAAGCGGCGCATCAAGCGCTCACCGCGGCTGTGGCAGGCGGTGAGCCGTCTGCGCAAACTGCGGCATTCCTAGAGCCATATCCGACCTGATTGCATCAGGCCGGCGGCTCGAGGTCTTTGAGTTGACGCGCTTTCCTTCGACGAACCGGCGTCCGCTTCGTCGGAAAGCGCTCTAGCGCTGTCAGGCGGAGAGGCGGAGCTCCATCTCCGGCTCGGCCGCCTCCGCGTGCGGATCGCGGGCCACGAGCACCTGTCCCGCGCCAGCCGTTGTGGCGATGCCGTAGAGGGCGACGAGACCGGCATCGTCCGGTTCGGCGTCGGAGGCGATCACCACCGAGTCCATGCAGGCCGACAGAGCGGACATCAGGTCGTCGGCCGGCTCGGCCGTCGTCGCGACCAGACGGCAGATCACCCAGTCATAGGCTTGCGCCATCGCGTTGAGGCCGATGGCGAGGCCGTGTGGCTCGTCGAGCAGCACCGAGCGGTCGGCGAGGCCGGTCCGGATCACGTGGTGGCGCGAGCCGGCGACCCGGTGGATCACGTCGAGGAAGGCGGCCTCGCCCACGACGAGGTCCGTCAGACCTGGACTGCCGCGGCCGATAGACTTGCCACTGACGTCGACGAGCAACGTCGAAGCACGGGGCGCCAGCACGCGGACGAGGGCTTGCGAGAGCCCGTCGGCCGCTGCTGCGGGCTCGGAAGTCTCGACGACGAGGACGCAGCGTCCACCCTGGCTGGCAGCGGTACCGAGCCGATCGATCAGGATCTGCAGGGCATAACGACCGTCCTGCGCGGCGGCGGCCTGTGCCTGCAGCGGGGCCTCGGCAGCCGGCGCTGCGGGCGCCTCTGCCACGAGCCGCGGGAAGGCAGCATGGGCAGTGACAGGCGCCTCGAAGCTGCCGTAGGCAGGCGCGAGGCGTGGCGCGTCGAAACGGCGTCCGGGCGGCATCGGCTCGGGATAGTCGCTGCGATCGGCTGCCGGCTCAATGGGGCTGGACGGCTCGCGGCCAAGTCCATTGTGGGCGGTGCGCCGGTCGAGGTGATCCTCTGGCGTCGCGAGCAGGTGACGGCCGAGAACGGCTGCGACGGCGAGCATCAGCGTCAGCACCGAGGCGAATCCGACGATCGGGATCTTCTTCGGGAAGGAGGGCAGCTCCGGCACCATCGCCCGAGAGACGATCCGCGCATCGGCGGGTGTCGCGCTCTCGCCGTCGCGGGCTGCAGCCTCGCGGTAGCGCGAGAGATAGGATTCGAGCTGCTCGCGCTGCACCTTGGCCTCGCGCTCGAGGGCGCGGAGCTGGATCTCGCTGGAATTGCCCTTGGCGACGACGTCGCTCTGGCCCTGCACCGTCGCCTGGAGGCTTTCGACGCGGGCGCCGGCGATCTTGGCGTCGTTCTCCAGCGTGCGCACGATGCGCTCGGCGGCCGCCTTGATCTGGGAGTCGAGATCCTCGACCTGCGCGGTCAGCTCCTTGATGCGCGGATGCGCCGGGAGCAGCGTGCGGGATTCGAGCGCGAGCTGGGCGCGCAAAGTCATCCGGCTTTCCACCGTGCGGCGGATCAGCTCGTTGTTGGCGACGTCGGGGATCTCGAAGGCGCGACCTTCCTTGATCATCTCTTTCAGCAGCTTCACGCGGCCACCGAGGTCGGCTTTGATCGTGCGAGCCTGAGAGAGCTGGCTCGACAATTCACCGAGTTGCTGACCGCCCAGCGAGGTGCCGGCGGTGTTGACGGCGCCGATCAAGCCGTTCTTGGCGCGGTAGGCTTCGACCTTCGCCTCGGCGTCGGCGACGCGGGCACGCAGGGTGTCGATGTTACCGCCGAGCCAGGTCGAGGCGTAGCGGGCCGTATCGACCTTCGCGGCCTCCAGCGAGGCGATGTAGAGTTCGGAAATCGTGTTCGCGGCCTTGGCGGCGAGTTCCGGATCGCCCGACTTGAACTCGACCTGCAGGATGCGCGACTTGCCGGCGGGATAGACCAGCAGCCGGTCGAAATAGGTATCGAGGACACGGTCCTCGGGCTTGGCGTCGAGGGCAGGCTTGCTCAGACCGGCCAGCATGAGGAGGCGGCGGATCGGGCCAGCCCCACCAGCCGTCGGATCGAATTCGGGATTGCCGACGAGGCCTAGGCGGCGCACCGCCTCACGGGCGAGATCTCGCGACATCACGACCTGGACTTGGCTCGCCACCGCCTGCTCGTCGATCGGCTGCGCCTGGTCGCCGCGCTCGGTCGCGGTCCGGGCGAAGGATGGGTCGCGCGTCTCGAGCAGGATCTTGGACTCCGCCGTGTAGCGGGGCGGGACCACCTGCACGAAGACGCCCGCGCCGGCCGCGACCAGGAGCGTGGGAAACAGGATCCAAGCCCAGGAGCGCCGCAGGATCGGAGCGACCTGCGACAGCGTCAGCCCATCCCGCGCCGTGGGCGGATAGGCCAGATGCGGCGAGGGGTCGATGGTCGAGGAACGGCGAGGCATGGCAATCGTCTTTACGCAAGGCAAGACTTCGGAAGCCCGTAGGCTCGTCTTAAGCAATAAGACCCGCCATGGTTTACTGACGGTTAAACTAGTTGATTGGATTCCTGTGCGAATGCAGGACGTCAGCTTTCATTAACCATATCGCCTTAGACCCGGGTCAGTCATTTCGTAACGACGGCGTATTCGCATGAACCGGCGAGCACTGATCCTGGCTCTCTCGTCGACGCTGGCGCTCGGCGGCTGCCTTCGCCCGGATTTCCGGACGAACGAGCTCGACGCCACCGGTACCGGCTCCATCGCCGCGCGCTACACGCTTTCCGCAGGCGACAAGCTGCGCATCATCGTGTTCGGCCAGGACAATCTCTCGAACATCTACGCCGTGGATGGCGGCGGCCGCGTCGCCCTCCCGCTGGTCGGCACCATTCAAGTCGGTGGCCAGACCACGGCCCAGGCCGCGCGCCTGATCGAGAGCAAGCTCTCGAACGGCTTCCTGCGCGAGCCGCACGTCACCGTCGAGATCGACGCCTACCGTCCATTCTACATCCTCGGTGAGGTCACCACCTCGGGCCAGTATCAGTACGTGAACGGCATGACGGTGGAGACGGCCGTCGCCATCGCCGCCGGCTTCGGCCCACGTGCGGCACGGGACTACGCCGTGCTGACGCGCGACGGACAGGGCGGCCTCGTCAACGGCATCGTGCCGATGAGCTAT
This sequence comes from Methylobacterium brachythecii, assembly GCF_014196345.1. Taxonomy (GTDB): domain Bacteria; phylum Pseudomonadota; class Alphaproteobacteria; order Rhizobiales; family Beijerinckiaceae; genus Methylobacterium; species Methylobacterium brachythecii. The sequence goes on from NZ_JACIDN010000003.1 coordinate 610,494, forward strand.
CCGGTGCGGCCTGGCGACACCATCGTGATCAAGGAACGCTTCTTCTAGGGGGCGCGCCAACTGGACCCGAACGAACGCGCGGCGCATAAAGAGCGCGCGGTCGAATCGGGGGAAAGCGCAGATGGATGAGGCGGTTGCTGGGGCCGAGCCGAAGGGCGAGCTCACCGTCCGCACCATCGCGATGCCTGCCGACACCAACGCCAATGGCGACATCTTCGGCGGCTGGGTCATGTCGCAGATGGACCAAGCCGGCGGCATCGCCGGCGTCGACCGAGCCCAGGGCAGAGTGGTCACCGTCGCCGTCGATGCGATGACCTTCATCCGGCCGGTCCGGATCGGCGACGTTCTCTGCGTCTATACGAGGATCAGCCGCGTCGGCCGCACCTCGATGACGATCGAGGTCGAGGCCTGGGCCCGCCGTTTCCGCACGCAACTCCGCGAAAAAGTCACCGCGGCTACATTCGTCTTCGTGTCGATCGACGACGAAGGAAAACCCCGGCCCATCCCGCAGTGACGGGTCGGCGACCAGGATCGCACCCAGGCCGCCGTTTTGGCGCTTCCTCCATCCGGCTTTTCGAGACCTCTGATCGGGCAGACGCACTCGTCATTCGCGCATTTCCACGTGAGAATTTGATTTCCACTGGAGCGCGCGGACCTTTCGCGGGCTAACGCCGTCTCGAGCGAGCCTTCGGCAGGGCAGTTTGCGGACGCCCCTCACGCTGAAGATCCTCGACAGTAAGCCATGGCTCTCTCCGCGTCAGACAAGTGGCGCAGCACCAATCCCGATGATTCTGTCGGGTTTGGCAGCGGCTTTCGAGCCGAGCACAGGCTGGCCCCCGTTTCCCAGCAGATATGCCTGGTCGATCAGGAAACCGAATGCGGGTCCAATCGTTCGCCAGACAGCCAAAGGAGACGAATGATGGATCGCGAGCGCGACCGGGACGTAGCGGAAGAACTCATCGAGGAGCACGACGACAAGGTCGGCCGCAGCGAGCCGGAGAGGGCGCGGCCTGGCCAAGGCGACACCGAGAGCCGCCCGGTCGATGGTCAGAAACCGCCACAAGGCGGTGATCGGAAGCCGAAGCCCGAGCCGGAACCGGCACCAGGTTCGAACCCGGGGCCGTTCACTCCTCACTGACGGGGTCGGCTCTCAGGCGCCGTTTCACCGCTCCGCCCTCAGCACACGAAAAAGCCCGGCTCAGCAAATGCTGGCCGGGCCATTCTTTGAGGACTGCCCGCTGGCTTACTCGCAGACGCGAACCCGGCGGAAGAGAACGTCGCCGTAAGCGTCGATGTAGCGGCGGCGCTCGAAATGGCAGACCGGGCCGACATCCTCCTCGACATAGACGGGCCGGGGCGCACGATAGACCGGCTGGCCGGGATAATAACCGTTGTTCGACGAGGCGATGGCTCCGCCGACGGCCAGGCCACCGAGCACGCCCAAAGCCGCGGCGCCGCCGGCACTGATGCCGTCGCGAGCCTGCGCGGCAGGAGCAAGAGCCGTCAGGCTCCCCAAGATCAAGGCCGTCGCGATCGTCTTCTTCATGTCGTCTACCTCGCCCCAAGCCGAGTGCGAATCTCGGTCGTTCCAGACCCGGATCTGCGAGGGTTTTTACGGCGAATGTTCGGCGAGTCGATCAGGTGTCCCCGCGCTGAGGAGCCGCCTTTCAGCGTGGCCCGAACCGAGATCGACGCAGCAGGCAAGGCTCGATCTAAACATGCCGGCCGAGGCGAAAGCGCAGAATGTCTGGAAAATTGGCTCCCCGAGCAGGACTCGAACCTGCGACAAGGCGATTAACAGTCGCCTGCTCTACCAACTGAGCTATCGGGGATCACCGGTGCCGCTTTCGCGATCACGGCGCGGTCCTTAGCCCATCGCCGACGAACAAAGCAAGTGGCCTCGGCGCCACGATCGCACGAGACGTTGCCGGTACCGAGAGCCGGCTCAGGGGCTCGAGGCGAAGCGGATGCGAATCCATCGTCACGGTTCGGGAATTCCCGTTGCCGATCGGCCTGCGGCTCTGCTAGAGACCCGTCCTCCCCGATCGGCCGCCCGGTCGGAGGCGACGGTTGCACCACGGTGCGGCCATCGGGAAAGGCCTCGTGGCGGAGTGGTTACGCAGAGGACTGCAAATCCTTGCACCCCGGTTCGATTCCGGGCGAGGCCTCCAAACTTCTTCCGGCGATTGCACCGATCGGGGCCTGCAGGCCGGTATCGCGAGCTTAGCGCGACACGCCTTACTCTCTATGCGTTGCGACGGAAGTTCGCTTCCCTGACCAGGAGCGTATCTCGCCGGTCGTCCCACGCCCGCGCCGGCCGGATGCCTTCGCAGCGCGCGAAAATCTTGCCTTTTTGGAACCGATCCACGACAACCCGGCGCGTCGGAGCGGCGAGCGGCCACGGGGGTCGCCCGAAGCCTGCACCGAAGCCGTCCAAAGGGTTGCAGCCTCCATGCTCGATTACGCTCAGGCTCGGCAGCTCATGGTCGATTGCCAGTTGCGCACGTTCGACGTGAACGACGTCGGAGTGCTCGACGCCTTCGCCACCGTGCCCCGCGAGCGCTTCGTGCAGCCGGGCGCAGAGGACTTCGCCTATATTGATCGGACCTTGCGGCTCTCGAGCGGCGGCGAGGCCGCGCGTTCGATGCCGGCGCCGATGGTGCTCGCTCGCATGATCCAGGCGCTGAAGATCCGGCCGGGCGCCCGCGTGCTCGACGTCGCCGCCGGCTATGGCTACGGCACCGCTCTCCTCGCCGAACTCAAGGCGCGCGCGGTGGCTCTCGAATCCGACCTGGGGCTGGCGCAGGTGGCGCGCGAGCGACTCGGCCAGACCGCCGAGGTGATCGCCGGGCCGCTCGGGGAGGGGGCTGCAGCGCAGGGTCCTTACGATGCGATCCTCGTGCAGGGCCGAGTCGAGACCAGGCCGCAAGCCCTGCTCGACCAGCTTCGCGACGATGGCCGCCTGGTCTGCGTGCTCGGCCAGGACCGTGGCGCCAAAGTCACGCTCTTCGTGCGGGCTGGCGACGCCTTCGGCGCGCGTCCGCTTTTCGACGCTAACCTGCCGGCACTGACGGATTTCGCCGCCGCGCACGGCTTCGCGTTCTGACGCGCGAATGCATCACAGGTTAAGCGAGTGTCGCCTTTATGCGCCACCGTTAAGCAATCGATGACGGCAGGCCTGCACAATATAGTCCGCGGCACCCTGGATCGGTTAAGCTCGCTCTGAGGCGGGCAAGCCGGCAACGCGCTTCAGGCGTGTCGAAGGTCGCAATCTTGATGCGGCCGCTGGTTCATTCAGAAACCGCAAGGGCTGATGAGCGTGAGTGTACGGACACCTGCGGCGCGGTGGGCGCGTCGGTTGTCGAGCGCTGCCGTTTTGGCGCTCGCAACCGTCGGACCAGCTGGAGCCGAAACCCTCGAAAGCGCGCTGTCGCGGGCATACGCAGCGAATCCGATTCTAAACTCGGAGCGCGCCCGGCTGCGCTCGGTCGACGAGACCGTGAACCAGGCGCAGGCTGGCTACCGGCCGACCGTCTCCATCGATGCCGATATCGGCCTGACCCGGACTCAGGGCCAGGTGTCAGGGCAGCGGCTCGACCAGACGACGAGGCCCGGCGGTGCCGGCATCACCATCAACCAGACCCTGTTCAATGGCTTTCGGACAGACAGCCAGACCCGTCAGGCCGAGTCGAACGTGTTGTCGAACCGCGAGGCGATCCGCCTCACGGAAATGACCACGCTGTTCAATGCCGCCCAATCGTACATGTACGTTCTCAGCGGGACGGCGAACCTCGAGCTGCAGCGTAACAACGTCGAGGTGCTCGAAGAGCAGCTTCGGCAGACTCGCGACCGCTTCAACGTGGGTGAGGTGACGCGCACCGACGTCGCCCAGGCCGAGGCCCGCCTGTCGGGTGCCCGCTCGAACGTGAGCGGCGCCGAGTCGCAGCTGCGGTCGGCGATCGCCCAGTATCGTCAGAACATAGGCGTCGAGCCGCGCCAGCTCGCGCCGGGGCGTCCATTCGACCGCTACGTGCCGAAAAGCCTCGAAGAGGGCGTCGAGATCGGCCTGCGCGAGCACCCGCAGATTTTGGCGTCGCTGCATGCGGTCGATGCCGCCGAGCTGCAGGTGAAAGTCGCCGAGAGCATGCTTTCGCCGACGGCCGCCATCCAGGGCCAGGTGCAACAGCGCTACGATTCTCAGTTTCCCGGCGACAATTTCGCCGCCGCGTCCATCGTCGGCCGTCTGTCGATCCCGCTCTATCAGGGCGGCACCGAATATTCGCAGATCCGTCAGGCCAAGGAGTTGGTCGGGCAAGCCCGGCTGATCGCCGAGCGCGACCGCGACAGCGTGCGCTCGGTGATCGTGCAGGCCTGGGGCCGGCTCGAGGCCGCGAAGGCGCAGGTTCTGGCCTCGCAGGCGCAGGTCCAGGCCAACGAAGTCGCGCTGAATGGCGTGCGTGAAGAGGCCCGTGTCGGCCAGCGCACGACCCTCGACGTGCTCAACGCACAGCAAGAATTGCTGAGTTCGCGGGTGAACCTGATCCTGGCCCAGCGCGACCGCGTCGTCTTTTCCTACGATGTCGTCCAATCCATCGGCCGGCTCACCGTGCGCTTCACCTCGCTGCCGGTCACGCCCTACAGCGCCAAGGAGCACTACGACCAGATCAAGGATCTCTGGTACGGGGTCTCGACGCCGGACGGTCGCTGACGCAATCAGTTGGACGGGGAAGCGATTCCCCGTCACATCTTCGAGGCCCCTGCGTCTTCTTCGACACCCTACGTGAATTGTTAACCATCTTCTCCGATTCTCTTCTGCACCCCTCGCGTGAGTTGTCGTCAGGATGAGTGCTGCAAGCCCCCGATTCCCGGAGACGATGAAGGAGCCCGCCGCAGGCGAGCCCTCCATGGAGGAGATCCTCGCCTCCATCCGACGCATCATCGCGGACGATACCGGCGACGAGGCCGAGCCGGAGCCGGCGCCAGCGCCGGCCGCGAAGCCTCGCGCCGACGACGTTCTCGACCTCGCCCAAGTCGCCAAGCCAGTGCGCAAGCCCGAGCCGGTCGCCTTCGAGCCGCCCGAGGTCGATTTTGGTTTCGACGACGTCGATTTCGCGATGGCCGAACCCGAGCCGATCGCGCCGCCGAAGCCGGCCCCGGCTTCAGAGAAGGCGCCGCAGCGTCTTCAAGCCGCGGTCGAGGACGAGGTCGTGGAGCGCCTCGTTTCGAAGGATACGGACGACGCCGTCGGCCAGCACTTCACGATGCTCGCCCACACCATGCTGACGAGCAACACGCGCACGCTGGAAGACCTCGTCAAGGACATGCTCAAGCCGATGCTGAAGGCTTGGCTCGACGAGAACCTGCCGAACATGGTCGAGCGACTGGTCCGCGCCGAGATCGAGCGGGTCGCAAGGGGCCGGTAGTCTCGGGCGGTAATCGCACGCGCCTGCGGTTGACGCCGGGGCGGCGAAGGGTTGAAAGCGGCGGCTTCCTGAGAAGACCGCCCGCACCAACGGCCCGACCGCCCCATGATGGACAAGACCTTCGATCCCGCCGCCGTCGAGGCGCGCGTCGGCGCAGCCTGGGAGGCCGAGGGCGCGTTCCGTGCCGGCCGGCCCGAGCGCGCGGGCGCCGAGCCCTATTGCATCGTCATCCCGCCGCCGAACGTGACGGGCTCGCTGCATATCGGGCACGCGCTCAACAACACGCTGCAGGACATTCTCTGCCGGTTCGAGCGCATGCGCGGTCGCGACGTGCTCTGGCAGCCCGGCACCGACCATGCCGGCATCGCCACGCAGATGGTGGTCGAGCGCGAGCTCATGAAGGCGCAGCAGCCCGGCCGGCGCGAGCTCGGCCGTGAGGCCTTCCTCGAAAAGGTCTGGGCCTGGAAGGAAGAGTCGGGGGGCGCCATCGTCGGGCAGCTCAAGCGCCTCGGCGCCTCCTGCGACTGGTCGCGCGAGCGCTTCACCATGGACGAAGGCCTGTCCGAGGCCGTCCTCAAGACCTTCGTCGACCTGCACGCGCAGGGCCTGATCTACCGCGACAAGCGCCTCGTGAACTGGGACCCGAAGTTCCAGACCGCGATCTCGGATCTCGAAGTCCTGCAGGTCGAGACCAAGGGCAACCTCTGGTACTTTGACTATCCCGTCGTCGACGAGACCGGGGGCCTCACCGGCGAGACCATCACGGTCGCCACCACGCGCCCGGAGACCATGCTCGGCGATACCGCGGTCGCGGTGCATCCGGAGGACGAGCGCTACACGGGCCTGATCGGGAAGAAGGTGCTGCTGCCGATGGTCCGGCGCGCGATCCCGATCGTCGCCGACACCTATTCCGACCCCGAGAAGGGCACCGGCGCGGTCAAGATCACCCCGGCTCACGACTTCAACGACTTCGAGGTCGGCAAGCGCCACGGTCTGCGCGCGATCAACGTGCTCGACGAGGAGGGCCAGATCCTGCTGGCCGGCAACGAGGCCTTTCTCGAGGATGCCGATCCCGAGCCGGAGGCGCTGGAGTTGCACGGCCTCGACCGGGAGGTCGCCCGCAAGCGCGTCGTCGCGCTGATGGAGGAAAAGGGGCTGCTCCTCAAGATCGAGCCCAACGTCCACGCCGTGCCGCATGGCGACCGCTCGGGCGTCGTGATCGAGCCCTATCTCACCGACCAGTGGTACGTGAACGTGAAGCCCCTAGCCGAGCGCGCCCTCCAGGCCGTGCGCGACGGTGAGACCCGCTTCGTCCCCGAGAACAACGAAAAGGTCTTCTTCCAGTGGCTGACCAACATCGAGCCCTGGTGCATCTCGCGCCAGCTCTGGTGGGGCCACCAGATCCCCGCCTGGTTCGACGAGGACGGTGGCATCTACGTCGCGCTGAACGAGCAGGAGGCGCAGGCCAAGGCCGAGGCGGCCCGCGGCGGCCCCGTCACCCTACGGCGTGACGAGGACGTCCTCGACACGTGGTTCTCCTCGGCGCTCTGGCCGTTCTCGACCCTCGGCTGGCCCGAGGCGACGCCGGAACTCGCCCGTTACTACCCGACCAACACGCTGGTGACCGGCAAGGACATCCTGTTCTTCTGGGTCGCCCGCATGATGATGATGGGCCTGCACCTCACCGACAAGGCGCCGTTCTCGACCGTCTACCTGCACGCCCTGGTGCGCGATGCCACCGGCGCCAAGATGTCGAAGTCGAAGGGCAACGTGGTCGATCCCCTCGGCCTGATCGATGAGTACGGCGCCGACGCCCTGCGCTTCACGCTGGCCGCATTGGCTGCGCCGGGACGCGACATCAAGCTCGGGCCGAACCAGGTCGAGAGCTACCGCAACTTCGCGACGAAGCTCTGGAACGCCTCGCGCTTCGCCGGGATGAACGGCTGCCAACTCGATCCCGCCTTCCGGCCGGAATCCGCGAAGGCCGTCCTCAACCGCTGGGCGTTTGGCGAGGCCGCGCGCGCCGTCTCCGAGGTCGCAACGGCGCTCGACGCCTACCGCTTCAACGACGCGGCGGCCGCCGCCTACCGGTTCGTCTGGAACATCTTCTGTGATTGGTACGTCGAGCTGGCCAAGCCCGTACTGCAGGGGGAAGGCGTCGATCCGGCGCTGAAGGACGAGACCCAGAAGTCGATCGCCTACCTGATCGATCAGGTGGCCAAGCTTCTGCACCCCTTCATGCCGTTCCTCACCGAGGAGCTCTGGGCGATCAAGGGGGAGGGTATCACGAACCGCGGGCTCCTCACGCTGGCTTCCTGGCCCGATCTCTCCGGGCTTTCGGACACCGCCGCCGAGGCAGAAGTCGGCTTCCTGGTCGAGCTCATCTCCGAAATCCGTTCGGCCCGCTCCGAGACGAACGTGCCGGCTGGCACGCAGATTCCGCTTGTGCTTGTCGGCACCGACGGGGCCGTGTGCGAGCGCGTCGAGCGCTGGCAGGACACCCTGCTCAGGCTCGGCCGCCTCTCCGAGATCCGATTCGAGACGGATGCACCCAAGAACTCGGTGCAGCTCCTGGTGCGCGGTTCCGTGGCAGCGCTGCCCTTGGAGGGCATCGTCGACCTCGCCGCCGAGGTCGAGCGCCTGCGCAAGGAAGCGGGCAAGACCGAAGTCGAGATCAAGAAGCTCGACGCCAAGCTCGGCAACGCCGACTTCGTCGCCCGCGCCCCCGAAGAGGTGGTCGAAGAGCAGCGCGAGCGCCGCGACAGCGAGGCCGCACGGCTGGAGAAGATCCGCGAGGCGCTGACGCGGTTGTCGGATCAGGGGTGAGGCGCCGAGCTCTCTCCGTCACTGCGAGCGCAGCAAGACGGCCGTGCATGCGCCACGCGACGGGTCGAACTCATCGACCGGAAACGGGATGAAACCGCTGACATGGCCGCGTCGCCTTGGGCTTGCAGCGGCGGCCATCTGCGCGGCGTTCCTGCTCGCCGTCGTCCTGACGGCAAAACCCGGAGACCTGGCCCTTTACCCGCCCGTTGAAGGCGACTCGCAAAAAATCCACCTCGTCAGCCACGGCTGGCATTCCGGCATCGTGCTGCCGCGTGCAGCGCTGACGGGGCAGGGGGCCGGCGCGGCGTTGCGCAACGTCGCCACCCGCTTCCGCAACTACGAAAACATCGAATTCGGTTGGGGGGAGGCCCGCTTCTATCGGTCGACGCCGACGGTCGCCGATGTCGACTGGGTGCTGGCGGCGAAGGCACTCTTCACACCGGGCGGCGCTACCGGCGTGGTGCAGGTCGTCGGCCTGCCGGATGACCTGCGCGCCACTTTCCCGAACGCCGAAATCGTGCCGATCCGCGTGTCACCAGCCGGCCTTTCACGGCTGATCGCGCGCCTCGACGCAGCGTTCCGCCTGAACAACGGCCAGCCCGTGGACGAGGGGCCCGGCCTCTACGGACCGAGCCTGTTCTATGCCGGCACCGGCCGCTTCTCCTTCGTCAATGTGTGCAATCACTGGACGGCCGGTCTGCTCAACGCTGCCGGCCTGCCGGTCGCGCCAGTGCTCGATACCTACCCGCGAGGCCTGATCCTCGATCTCGCCTGGCGCTCGAACGCAACGGCTCTGCCGCCTCGCTGAAACCTACTCGGCGAGTTTCAGCCCCAGGATACCCGTCACGACCAGGGCGATGCAGCCGACCCGCATCGCGGTGACGGGCTCGGCGAAGAGAGCAATGCCGAGAATTACGGTGCCCACCGTGCCGATGCCGGTCCAGACCGCGTAACCGGTCCCGAGTGGCAGAGTCTTCACGGCATAGGAAAGCAGCACGACGCTCACCACCATGCTGAACAGCGTCCAGACCGACGGCCAAAGCCGCGTGAAGCCGTCGGCGTATTTCAGCCCGATGGCCCAGCCGACCTCGAACAGGCCCGCGACGAACAGGATGGCCCAGGCCATGACGGTCTCCTTGCCCAGCGCCAAATCGCCGGGCCTCTGGAGCCGAACATGGGCGGCATCGGGTGCTCGTCCCGTGCCGGATCGCACATCGGAGCGCGATCCGGGCCTCAGGTTTCGAGCGGGCTGTCCCAGTACAGGAAGTCGAGCCAGGTGTTGTGCAGCTCGTTCTTCGCCTTGGGCAATCGCCGGGCGATAGCGTCGAGCTGGTAGGGCGACGGCTCGAAGGGCTTGCGGCGCAGGTTCATGCCGCTCTGGTCCAACGAGCGGTTACCCTTGCGCAGATTGTCGGCGCTGCAACTCGCGACGATGTTCGTCCAGGCCGACTCGCCGCCCTTCGAGCGCGGATTCACATGATCGAAGGTCAGTTCCTGCGGCGGCAGGCGCTCGCCGCAATACTGGCAGGTGAACTCGTCGCGCAGGAAAAGGTGGTAGCGGGTGAAAGCCACCTTCTTACGCCGATGGTAGCTCTTGAGAGCCACCACCGAGGGAACCTGGAAGGACTGGCTGGCCGAATGCACCTCAACGTCATCGTAGGTCTTCACCTGGATGACGCGTTCCTGAAGCACGGCGACCAGGGCGTCCTGCCAATTCCAAACCGAGAGCGGTGCCCAGCTCACCGGCTGCATATCGGCGTTGAGCACCAGCGTGCGAAGGTTGCCGACGTGCGCGTTCATGTCGGCCTCCGTTGACTGCACGTTTCGCCGAGCAATCGTTCGAGGCGCGCCGCCGTTGGGAGCGTGATCGCGAAGAATAGGGCACTCGTCATCGACGCAACTTTCTCATCGCGTTCACGAGCTCTGACCCCGTGGTTTGGTCCAATACTCCGATACGGCACGACATGGCACCCCCGGCCGTTCTCCCGCGCTGCGGAAGCTTGGCCGTTACAGTGCCTTCGATGCGGTTAGGAGCGGGAGAGAAATGAAAACGCCGGCGGCGACTGCCGGGGAGGGGCAGCCGGTGAGACGCGGGCAGCGTGGCGTCGGACGGTGTCACGACGGTCGTCGCTGCCCGGCAGCGGAACGACAGGGCCATGTCCATTGCTGCTCAGTCTAATATCGACGTGACAGGGTTGTGAAGGTCGCTCGGATTGGCGAGACGTCGCGCGCACAGATTCGATCTCAAGGCGGCGGGTTCAGGTGCGCCCTGCACCGTTTCGCCCCATTGATCCGCGACGGAGGACGCCGCGACGGGTGCGATTTTCGCGAACTGCCCCATCTCAGTCGCGGACATCGCTTCGGCCGCGGACACGGGGCCCGGCCCTCGAACAAGGACGATGATGGTTCGATCGACCCTTCGCGCCGCGCGCATCGCGGCCCTCTCGGCAATCCTGGCGGGTGCAGCGATTGCCGTGCCGACCGGTGTGTTCGGCCAGGGGGCAGCGCCGGCTCAAACGCAGGAGCAGAAGGCGGCGCCCCCGCCGCAAACCGGCAGCGACAAGCCGCAACCGCCGCAGGGCACGGCTGCGCCCGCGCCGCAGGCGGCCGCACCGGCTCCTGCCGCCAAGCCCGCACCGAAGCCGCAGGTCTCGGAGGGGATCAAGACGGTCCGCGAGCGGCTCGACCAGATCAAGAGCGACCTCGACACTCGCGAGAAGCGGGTCACCGGCCGCGACGTCAGCGCCGGCGCGCTCACGACCGCCCGCGATGGGCTGGAAGCCGTTTCCGATCGGATCCGGGCGATCATCGCAGCTCTCGATCCGCGCCTGGAGGCCGCCCGTGAGCGGCTGACGCAGCTCGGCCCGAAGCCGAAGGATTCGGAAGAGGGCGACGACGTCGCCAAGGAGCGCGTCGAGCGCGGGCATGCCGTCACCGAGATCGACGAGACACAGCGTCTGGCCAAGTCGCTGCTGGTCCAGAGCGACCAGATCGTCGATCAGATCACCAACAAGCGCCGGGCCGCCTTCACGCGCGGGCTGTTCGAGCGCTCGTCCGCACTGTTCAGTCCAGACCTCTGGATGAAGATCGGCGCCGACCTGCCGCGCGACCTGAAATCGCTTCAATCCGCGCTCGAGGACATCCTCTATCTGTTCTCGCGCAACGGCAGCCTGTGGAACCTGCTGGTTCTCGGCGCGGCCTTCGGGATCTCGTTCGCGCTGTATTTCGGCCGGCGCAACATCGCGCCGAAATTTGGCCGACGCGACGTCAAAGTCACCGAGCCCTCCCGTCGCGCCAAGCTTCTCGCCGCCTGGCGCGTGCTGCTGCTCGGCACCGTTCCGGCAGTGGTCGGAAGCTACGCCGTCTACTACGCCCTGGATGCCACGGACCTGCTGCCGACCCGGCTGATGCCGGTGGCGAGCGCCATCCTGATCGGATTGGCCTTCATCGCCTTCGTCCAGGCGCTCTGTGACGCATTGCTTGCGGTCGGCAAGCCGGCTTGGCGGCCGACGCCGGTCAGCGACGCCGCCGCCTGGCGCGTCCAGCTCCTCGCTGTCAGCATCGCGGTGGTCATCACGATCTCGAAATCCACCGAGGCCCTCAATTCCGGCATCTACGCCGCGCTCTCGATCTCCATCGCCACGCGCGGCATCGGCGCCGTCACGGCGGCCCTGCTGCTGGCGATTGGCCTGCATCGCTTCGCCGATACGGCGGAGAAGGAGGAGGCCTGCTTCGGTCCCTATGTCGGCACCGAGACCTCGAGCAGCATCGGCGGCCCGTTGCGCCTGCTCGGCTGGGCGGCGACGGTGCTCGTCGGCATCGGCGCGATCATCGGCTACGTCGCCCTCGCATCCTTCCTCGTCGACCAGCTGATCTGGACGGCGAGCCTGTTCGTGCTGTTCTGGCTGCTCATCGCCAGCGCAGACGAGTTCATCGGCGGCTCACTCAGCAACGACACCAAGATCGCCACGGCGCTCCAGGCCAATACCGGCCTGCGCAAGCGCTCGCTGGATCAGATCGCCGTGCTCGCCACGGGATTTTCCCGCGTCGTGCTCATCGCGGTGGCGCTGCTGCTGGCGCTGGCGCCGTGGGGGCTCGATTCGAACGACGTGTTCTCGTCGCTCCGCTCGGCCTTCTTCGGCTTCAAGGTCGGTGACGTCACGATCTCGCTTTCGGGAATCGTGTTCGGCCTCGGCATCCTCGCCCTCGGCGTCTTCGTCACGCGGTCGGTGCAGCGCTGGCTGGAAAACACCTATCTCCCCGCGACCGAGCTCGATGCGGGCCTGCGCAACTCGATCTCGACCATGGCCGGTTATTGCGGCTTCCTGCTCGCGCTGGCCCTCGCGTTCTCCTATCTCGGCCTGAGCCTGGAAAAGCTGACCATCGTCGCCGGCGCGCTGTCGGTCGGTATCGGTTTCGGCCTCCAATCCATCGTCAACAACTTCGTCTCGGGCCTGCTGCTGCTCTGGGAGCGCCCGATCCGCGTCGGCGACCAGGTGCTGATCGGCGACTCGGAGGGCATCGTGAAGCGCATCTCGGTGCGCTCCACCGAGATCCAAACCTTCGACCGCTCGGCCGTGATCGTGCCGAACTCCAACCTGATCTCGGGGGTCGTGAAGAATCGGGTGCGCGGCGACCGCAGCGGGCGGGTGATCATCTCGGTCAGCGTCCTGCGCAACCAAGATCCCGTGCGTGCTGCCGAAATGATGGTCGATTGCGCCAAGTCTCATCCGGACGTGCTCAAGCAGCCGCCGCCGCGCGTGGTCTTCAAGAAGATCGGCGACCCATTCCTGGACTTCGACCTGATCGCCATGATCAGCGACGTGAACCTCGGGCAGGGCGTGCAGAGCGATCTGAATTTTTCCGTCTTCAAGACGCTGTCGGATGCCGGCTTCATCCCGGCCATGGGACCGCCTTCGAGCTTCATCACCGTTCAGGGTCTGGAGCCGGTGCGCGACGCGCTCGGCCAGATTGCGAGCGCCGTCGGAACCTCTCCCGCACGCACCGGCGCCGCACCCGAGGAGCCGGCTCGACGCGACGACGAGAGTGGGGAGCCCATCCGGCGCAAGCTCGGCGCGGCGTCCTCGTAATGCCGGTGCCGGCCGAATGGCTTGCTGGCATCGATGCGCTGGCGACATCGCCCACGCGGCAGGGTCGGCCGGCACGGCTCTTGCCGGATATGCCCGGCTGCTCGTAACTGTGAAGCGCTGTCCTCCAGGAGGATGTCCGATGTCCGCCCTCGATCGAACCCGCGCGCTTCTCGCCGCCGCTCTCGCCATCGGCGCGGTCGTGGCTGCATCGGTCCCGGCAATGGCAGAGCAGGGCTATCCGGACCAGCCGATCTCCCTCGTCGTGCCTTTCGCGGCCGGCGGCCCGACCGATACCATCGCCCGGATCATCGCGCCGCCCATGGCAAAGGCGCTCGGGCAGCCGATCAAGATCGAGAACATCTCGGGTGGCGGCGGCACCACCGGCATCACAGAGGCATCGCTGGCCAAGCCCGACGGCTACACCATCATGATCGGACACATGGGCACACACGGGGCGGCCCCGGCTCTGTTCCGTACCCTGAAATACGACCCGGCCCGCACTTTCGATCCGATCGGCCTCGCCGCGGGCACGCCGGTGGTGATCGTCGCGCGCAAGGATTTTCCTGCAAGCGATCTGAAGAGCTTCGTCGAGGCCCTGCAGAAGAAGGGCTCGACCTACAGCCAGGCTCATGCCGGGGTGGGCTCGGTCTCGCATTCGACCGGAATGCTATTCGACTCGATCGTCAACGTGAAGCCGACCTTCGTCGTCTATCGTGGCACCGGCCCCGCCATGAACGACCTGATCTCGGGCCAGGTAGACTTCCTGACCGACCAGATCGTCAACGTCGTGCCCCACCTCCAGGCCGGGACGATCAGGGCCTACGCCATCGCGACGCCCGAGCGTTCGCCGGCGCTGCCGGGCGTTCCGACGACGCGCGAGGCTGGGCTTCCCAGTTTCGAGGTCAGTGCCTGGAACGCCGTCTTCGCGCCGAAGAACCTGCCGAAGGACGTGCATGCGCGGCTCGTCGATGCCCTGGACAAGGCGCTCGACGATCCGACGGTCCGCGAGAGGCTGCTCAAGCTCGGCGGCAGGATCCCGGCCGGCAGCGAGCGTGGCCCCGTCGCGCTGCAGAAGCTCGTGGAAAGCGAAGTCGCGCGCTGGACCCCGGCGTTGAGCGCGGCCGTCGAAGAACAGTGAACCGTCTGCCGATCCTGCGCCGGCGCAGGTCGAGTCCAATCCCGTGAACTGCAGCTCGGCCGTGATTGACGGGGCGCCCGAGACTTCGTCTAAGCGCTTCAACGAGAAGGCGCGTGCATGTCGGATCAGGCCGGTCCTGAAATCATCCTGGAAAAGCGGGGCGCGGCGGGCCTCATCACCCTCAATCGCCCGAAGGCGCTGAACGCCCTGACGCTGCCGATGATCCGGGCCATGCACGCCCAGTTGCAGGCCTGGGAGACCGACGATGCCGTCAGCCGCATCGTGATCCGCGGCACAGGCGGACGGGCCTTCTGCGCGGGCGGCGACATCCGGCAGATCTATGAACTCGGCAAGGCCGGACGCTTCGACGAGACCATGGCGTTCTGGATCGGCGAGTACCAGCTCGACGCCTACGTGAAGCGCTATCCGAAGCCCTACATCGCCCTGATCGAGGGTGTCGTGATGGGCGGCGGGGTCGGGCTCTCGCTGCACGGGGACGTGCGCGTCGCCTCCGAGAAATACATGTTCGCCATGCCCGAGACTGGGATCGGCTACTTTCCCGATGTCGGGATGACCTACTCGCTGCCACGGCTTCCCGGACGCACGGGGACCTACCTGGCCGTGACGGGGGCCCGCGTCGGAGCGGGCGATGCCCTGGCGCTCGGGCTCGCCACTCATGCCGCGAAGGCCACTGATTTCGAGGCCATCGTCGACGCACTCGCGCGTGGTGGCGATATCGCGGACACGCTGGCCGCATTCGAGGCCGAACGGCCCGAGACCGGTCCGCTCGTCGCCGAGCGCAGCACCATCGACGAATGCTTTTCGGCCCCAACCCTGCACGACGTTCTCGGCCGCCTCGACGTCGCGGCCTCCTCCGGCGCATCCTTCCCGGCCGAGACGGCGACCCTGATCCGCTCGCGCTCGCCGACGAGCGTGCTCATCGCCTTCGAGCAGATGCGGCGGGGCATCGGCATGAGCTTCCCCGAGGCGATGCTGGCGGAGTTCCGTCTCTGCACCCGCGTGATGGGCGGAAACGACTTCTTCGAGGGCGTGCGTTCGGTCATCGTCGACAAGGACGGCGCGCCGCGCTGGCAGCCCGCCACGATCGAGGCGGTCGATCCGGCAACGATCGCCGCCGCCTTCGAACCCCTCGACGGCTCCGAGCCGTCCTTCGCATGAGCGGGTCTCGTCGGTGAAAGCCCTGACCAAAGTCGGCACGACGCGGGACGGCCGCGGACGCATCGGCGGTGCCGAGGGCGTGAACGACCGCATCGAGCGTGCCGAGCGTCGGCAGACGCATTGGGACACGGTGTTGGTCTGGTTCATGCGCATCGTGGCCCTGGTCTGGGTCGCCAAGGGCGTCCTGACCTGGGCCGACATCGTCGACGTGCTGCCCGGCAGCCCACCGTTCGAGGGCGAGCCGCTCGGCCGGCAGACGGTCATGGTCTATTTCGCCGTGATCGACTTCACCGCGGCCGTGGGCCTCTGGCTGACCAGCGCCTGGGGCGGCGTCGTCTGGCTCCTGGCGGCCACCAGCGGCATCACCCTGGCCGTGCTGACGCCTCAGCTTCTGCCGATGCCGATCGCGCTGATCGTCCTGCAGGGCGCCGCCATCGTCGCCTACTTCACGCTGTCCTGGCTCGCCGCTCGCGAGAACCACTAAGCGCAGGTCGCCGCGGCACGGCATTCGAGCCGCTCGTCCAACACAGCACCGATATCCCCCGTCGAGTGGCCGAGCCTGGCGACGCCAGGGCGCGCGCGCAGTTATGAGCGCCGCTCCTCCGATTTTGCACGATGTGCAAAATCTCACTTGAACACTGTGCAAACTCGTGTGAACCATCGGGTGTGACATCGATCACGCCTGTGGAGACACTCCGATGCTCAAGCTGTTTCGCATTCTCGCCCGTGGCGCCGCCGCGCGCGCCGAGGAAGAGTTTCTCGACCGCAACGCCCTTCTGATCCTCGACCAGCAGGTCCGCGAAACCCGCGCCTCGCTGGAGCGGAGCCGGCGCGCACTCGCCGCCGCCGTCGCGGCCGATCAGGCCGAGGGCCGAAAGCTCAGCGACATCGAAAACCGAGCCATCGATCTCGAAACCCGCACGGTGGCCGCTCTCTCCGCCGGCCGCGAGGATCTCGCCCGGGAAGCTGCCCAAGCGATCGCCGAACTCGAATCCGAGCGCGATGCGATCCGGCAGGCCAGGAGCCGCTACGAGGCCGAGGTCGCCCGCATCCGCACGGTCGTCGCTGAGGCGACGCGACGCCAGACCGAGCTTGAGCGCGGCCGGCGTACGGCAGCCGCCGCCGAGGCAGTGCGCCGCATGCGGGTCAATCCGGGCCCGAACGAACTCGCCACGCTCACCGAGGCCGAAGCGACTCTCAAGCGCCTGCGTGACCTCCAACAGGAGGCGGCCGACACCGAGGCGGCCCTCGCCGACATCCAGCCCGGTGCGGACATCGCCGCGCGCATGGAGCGCGAGGGCTTCGGCCCAAGCAGCAAGACGACCGCCGACGCCGTGCTCGACCGGCTTCGCCGCCGCGCCGAAGCTGCCTGATCCCTCACATCCCCACCGCCATTCGAGGAGATATCCGTCATGACCACCGAAGCCTCACCCCAACATTCGAGTGCCTGGGTCACCTTCACCTACGGCTCGTTCGTCGCCTCCGCCGCCATGGTGGCCATCGGTATCCTGTTCATGCCGATCGATTTCTGGATGAAGGGCTACTTCGCCATGGGCGTCGTCATGCTCGTACAGTCCTGCGTGACCTGCACCAAGACGATGCGCGACGTCCACGAGAGCAAGCGCATGCACAACCGCATTGAGGACGCCCGCACCGAGCGCCTCCTGATGTCGGTGGGCAAGGATTGATCTCGACAGGCTCCGGCCCGCGACGTCACGAAGGCGTCGCGGGCGGCTGATCCCTTTCGTTCCCGGAGATGACGATGACTGCCCCCAACGCCGTCGCGACAGCGGCTTCTCCCGCCTTGCCGTTCGAACCGCGTATCCCGCTGACGCTGAAGCTCGCCTATTCGGCCTTCGCGCTGGTTCTGATCCCGGTCTATCTCTTCCATTACGGGCCGACGAACTTCGTCTATTTCTGCGATCAGGCCGTGCTTCTCACCTTGGTCGGCATCTGGATCGAGAGCCCGTTGCTGATCTCGCTCTGCGCCGTCGGCATCCTCGCGCCGCAGCTCCTCTGGATCGTCGATTTTCTCGGCACCGCCATCGGACGGCCGATCACCGGCATGACCGAATACATGTTTGATCCCGCCAAGCCCTTGCTCTTACGGGCCTTGTCCGGCTTCCACGGCTGGCTGCCGCTCCTGTTGGTCTACCTCGTTGCCCGGCTCGGCTACGACCGCCGCGCGCTGCCGATCTGGACCGTGATGGCTGTGATCACGATCCTCGTCTGCTTCTTCCTGATGCCGGGCCCGCGCGCCGATGCCGGCCTCACACCGGTGAACATCAATTACGTCTGGGGCTTCAGCGACGCGACCGCGCAGGGCTGGATGCCGGCCTGGGCGTGGCTCGCTCTGATGCTCGTCGGATTGCCGCTCACGCTGTTCCTGCCAACGCACGTGGCGCTGCGCCGGCTGATGCCGGCTGCTCGCCGGGTGCGCCTGGCGGCGGCCTGATCGGCGCCGCGGCTCGCCAATCGGAAAAGCCGCGACCGCGTGCAGAAGCCCGCGATCGCGGGCGACCTCTCCGAAAGGTGCCAAACCTTGCGATAGGGCCGGTCTCGACGACATCGTGTACTTGCGCGCCGAACGCCAGATGTCTGGACACGGCTGGGACGATTGACGGATGAGGATGAACCGGAGGGCGCTCCTCCTCGGAGCCGGGGCGACCGTCGCCGCCGGCAGCCCGGCGGTCGCGGGCGAGACCGGATTCGTCCCGCTCTGGCCGGGCACGCCGCCGGGTGGCGGCGGCCCTTCCGGCCCGATGGAGGCCACGGACAGGGGTGCGATCCTCTCGATTACAGTGCCGGGCCTCGAAGTCTTCGTGCCGGAGATCCCGAACGGCGCGGCCGTGCTCGTCGCGGCGGGTGGCGGCTATCGGCGGATCATGATGGAGCTGGAGGCACGGCCTGCCGCCCGCTGGCTCGCCGCGCGCGGCATCACCGCCTTCGCCCTGGTCTACCGTCTGCCGCGCGAGGACTGGCCGGTAGGTCGGCTGGCGCCTCTGCAGGACGCCCAGCGGGCGCTGCGCCTGATCCGGGCGCGGGCCGGCCGCTACGGGCTCGATCCCGAGCGCATCGGCGCGCTCGGTTTCTCGGCGGGCGGCTATCTGGTGGGACTGGCCGCGACGCGCTTCGACCGGCCGACCTACGATCCGGTGGACGCGGCGGATGCCCTCTCCGCGAGGCCGTCGGGGGCAGCCTTGGCCTATCCCGTCATCACGCTGGAGCAGCCCTACGACGGCACGTCGACCGCCCACCAGGTCGTCGGCCGTCATGGTGACCCTGCTCTCGCACACGAATGGTCAGTTCAGACGGGGGTCCGGGCCGGCGGGCCGCCGGTCTTCCTCGTCCACGCCGAGGACGATCAGGTCGCTGATGCCGCGAACACCCGGATCATGGCGCAAGCCTGCATGCGGGCCGGCGTCCCCGTCGAACTGCATCTGCCGCAGACCGGCCGCCACGGCTTCGGAATGGGCCGCCCGGGCACGGAGAGCGAGTCCTGGCCTGGCTGGTACGAGGCCTGGCTGCGGCAAGCCGGCATGCTGGGCTGACCTCTCGAAGGATGACGGCTCTATCCCGCTCGACCCTGACCAGACGGGCAGGCCGTTCACGCGACGGCGGGATCGTGGCATCTGCGGCTCCCGTCTGCGAGAACCGCGCAAGGCAACCGACCGGAGCCCCTGATGTCCACGGACTCGACCGACCGCGTCCTGATCGTCGGCGGTGGCGTCGCCGGGCTCGCGCTGGCGCGGGCTCTGCATCGCCGCAACGTCCCAGCGCTCGTTCTCGAACGCCGATCCGGGCCAGCCGATGCGGGGCTCGCCGTCAACCTGCCGGGCAATGCGATCCGCGCCCTGGGCGAACTCGGGCTCGCCGACGCGCTGGTTCAAACCGGCACGGCCATCCGCCACCGCTCCTATCGGACCGAGCGCGACCGGACCCTGTTTTCGATCGACGAGGCGGCTTTCTGGGACGCCGGCGCGCAGCCGCGCTGCATGCGCCGCGCCGACCTGCTGCGTCTGCTGAGGTTGGGCCTGCCGGACGGGACGGTCCGCGAGGATTGCGGGGTCTTCGCGATCCGGCAGGACGAGACCGGCGTCACCGTCGCGCTGACGGACGGCACCAGCGAGCGCGGCAGCCTTCTGGCCGGTGCGGACGGCGTCCACTCGACGGTGCGTCGCGCGCTGTTTGGCGAGGCGACGCTCGGCGCGGCCGTGCTGGCCCGTGCGAGCTGGCGCTTCATGGCGCCCAATCCGGGCATCGACGGCTGGACCCTTTGGAGCGGGCGGCGTGGGCTGTTCCTGCTCATCCCGGTCGAGGGCGAGGCCTATGGCTGGGCCGCCCTTACGGGAGACGCGCCGGCGGGCAGCGATCTCGCGGCGGCGGCCTCGGTCTTCGGCAGCTTCCCGAGCCCGGTGCGCGAGACCCTGTCCTGGATCCTCGCGCGGCCGGATGCGATCTACCATTCGCCGCTCGAAGAGGTTCGCATCCCGAGCTGGACCAGCGGCCGTACGCTCCTGGTGGGCGACGCCGCGCATGCCACCGCGCCGGTTTGGGCGCAGGGTGCCGCGATGGCGCTCGAAGACGCGTTGGTGCTGGCCCGGCTGCTGGCCGAGCACCCGGATCGCAGCACCGTCGGGGAGGCGTATGAGAGACTGCGCCGCCCGCGCGTCGAGCATGTCCAGGCAATGACGGACCGCGTTTCCCGCAGCGCCCGTCGCCCGGGCTGGCTGCAGCGGAGGCTGCTGCCCATCGTCGGGCCGAAGAGCTACCGCGCAACCTACGAGCCGCTGCGGCGATCCGTTCTCGAGGGGTGACGCCGCGCTTCGGACGCCCGACGTCGGACTGTCACTCGGCGGCGATCGCCAGCCGGCTGGCTTGCTCGTCCGAGCTGCCGTCGTGGCCCCGCCACCCGGAGCGCATCGGCGCCAGGGCGACCTGGTTGCGGCCGTTGTGCTTGGCCCGGTAGAGGGCCGTGTCGGCGGCCTTGACCAGCTCCGCACTGGTGCTCGACGTGCAGGGCACCGAGGACACGCCGAGCGAGGCCGAAACCTGCGCTCCGTGGGCGCCCGACAGGCCCTCGATCCGCGCGCGGATCTGCTCGGCCTTGATCGCCGCGTCGTCGAGATCGCAATCGGGCAGGAACACGATCAGCTCCTCGCCGCCGTAGCGGCAGGCCACATCCGTCTCGCGGAGCGTGCCGACGATGGCCGCCGCGGCCTCGCGCAGCACGGCGTCGCCGGTGGCGTGGCCGTGCTCGTCGTTCAGCCGCTTGAAATGGTCGAGATCGATCATGATCACCGAAACCGTGCGGCCCTCGCGCTCGGCGAGGCGCACGTAGCGGTCGAGGCTGTCCTCCATGTAGCGGCGATTGTAGAGGCCGGTGAGCGGGTCGCGCAGCGCCTGGTTGCGCAGCTTCTCGCGCAGCGCGATGTTCGACAGCGCCAGCGACATGGCGTCACCCAGCGCCGAGCTCAGTGAGAGGATGTCGGAGAGCCGCGCCTCGGCCTCGGCGCCGTAGGCGAAGATCTGCAGCAGCCCGAGGTTCTCACCACGGGCCGTCATCGGGATCTCCAGGGCGGCGACACCCGTAGCATGGTGCTCGCAGCAGAGCGCCTTGCCGCCGCTGCGGTTGATGTGTGGCTTGCCGCGCTTCATCGCCCAGCACTGGTTGACGGTGATCGTTTCGGGCAGCGCGCCTGCCTCCTCGCAGGACCAGGAGGTCGAGAGCACCAGCCGGTCGCGCGAATTGTTGAACACGTAGAGCGCGCCGCCGAAGCCCTTGATCAGTTCGCCCGCCGTGGCGCGCAGAACCGCGTTGGCATCGTGGTGATCCGCCGCGCTCTGCAGCATGTCGGTCATCTCGAAGAGGTGCCCGACCTGGGTGCGGGATTCGTCCATTTGCCCGATGGCTGCCTGCCGCGCGCGGGCATCGCGCGCGCCGGCCCGGAAGGCGAAGATCATCACGGCGCCGATTAGCAGCTCCGAGAGCAGCACGAAGACCTTGCCGAATTCGATGCGCGTCTCATGGGGCGCGAATTGCGCGTTCCAATCGACCAGGAAGCGGTCGAAGGCGGTGCGCAATCCGGCGACCTGGGCGGCGCTGCCGCGCTCGCGCAGCAGGGCCTGCGCCTCCTCGAGCCGGCCCTCGCGCGCCACCGCCAGCACGTCGGTCCAGCTCGTCTCCAGCGTCTTCACGATGGCGACCGCAGAGCGCCGCGTGCCGTCCGGTGCGCGCAGGTAGCGGTCGAGCTGCGCGAGCTGGGCGTCGCGGCTGTGCAGCGCCTCCAGGGCGCGGCTATAGGTGGAGTGCTCGACCGCGCGATCGCCCAGGGCCTTGTTCAGCACGTAGCCCTCGGCATCCATCAGGGCTTCCTGAGCGATGCGCATCTGCCGTCCGCCCTCACGCAGATCGAGCAGGGCCTGCTGGTTCCAGTTGGTGAAGAAGAAGCCCGACAGCACGATGGTGATCATCAGGCCGACGAGGCAGAACTGGCCGATGAGCCGCCGCCCGATCCGGCCGCCGCGCTCGGGCACGGAGGTCTGCAGGGCGGCGTCGGTGATGAGCATGGCTCGGCCTTGAAGGTCTCGACGGTCGAGATCGCAAGCGCGCAGAACAGCACGAACGTCACCAAGCAAGCGTCAACGAAGATCGTTAATCGCGCGGCAAGTCCTCGATGGATCGCCCGCCGATCGCATCGGGGCCGGCCTCTGAATGACCTTGATCGGCAACGGCTTAGCGAAAGCACGAGCGATCCGGCCACATGTCGAGGAAACTGCTTTCCAAATCGGGTCGCGTGAAACGCCTCCGGCAACCACGCCGCACGCCCCGACGGCACCGCGATGGAGGCGAGCGGCCACCTGCGCGTGTAACGTTTTGTGACGGCGAGCGGTCTGGCGTTGCCGGCGCGCCATGCGTCCCTATGCTGGCTCTCGATGAACGTCGGAACGACCCTCGCGATCGTCGAGGATGACCCGGAAATCCGCGCGCTGCTCGGCGGACTCCTCGAGGGCGAGGGGTTCTCCGTGCGCGCGCTCGACGGGGGCGCGGCCCTCGACCGGTTGCTCGCCCATGGCCCGGTGCCCGATCTCGTGGTGCTCGACTGGATGCTGCCGGGCGAGGACGGCCTCTCGATCTGCCGGCGCCTGCGCGCGGCGGGAGGGCCGCCGATCATCATGCTCACGGCCAAGGACGAAGATATCGACCGGGTGCTCGGACTGGAAATGGGCGCCGACGATTACGTCTCGAAGCCGTTCAACCCGCGGGTGCTGCTGGCGCGCATCCGCGCGGTCCTGCGCCGGGTGAGGCCGAGTCACGACGAGCCTGCCGAGGCACCCAGGCGAATGCGCGTCGGCGATCTCGTGGTGGATGCCGGCGCCCGCCGCGTGCTGACCGCAGAGGCCGCGAGCGAGATCGTGCTGACCAGCGCCGAGTTCGACCTGCTGATGTGCTTCGTCACCCGGCCGCAGCGCGTCCTCTCGCGCGACCAGCTTCTCGACTGGACGCGCGGGCGCGTGGCCGACGCCTTCGACCGCACCATCGACGTCCAGGTCAGCCGACTGCGCAAGCGGCTGGAGGAGGGTGGGAGTGCGGCTGCCGGGCAGATCAAGACGGTGCGCAACGCCGGCTACATCCTCGCCGCCTCGGTCGAGCCGGCCTGAGCCATGCTCGGACGCATCGGCCTGCTCGGTCGCCTCACGCTCATTCTGATGCTGGCGCTCGCCGTGGTGATCGGCGCGGCCATCGCAATCGGGCATTTCGAGCGCAACGCCTCGCGCCGGACCTTCACCGGCCCCTATCCGCGCCTCGCCCAGGCCGCAGGCATCATCGACCTCGTGCGCGAGGCGAACCCGGCCCTGCGCGCCAGCATCCTGCGCGCGGTCAACGACCCGCACATGCGCGCCGCCATCGTCGAGACGGCACCCGCCGAGACCGGCGACCTGCGCCGGGCGCCGCGCATCGAGACGACGTTGCGCAACTTCGCCGGCGGCAAGATCGTGGGGGACCTGCGCGCCTATACCGGTGCCTCGGTGCCGGAACGCCCCTCCGCGCTCAGCACCGAGGGCCGGCCGGCCCGGATCGTCTGGCAGATGCCGGACGGGCACTTCCTGGTTATCGAGGACGTCGAGCCCGCCCGTGGCATCAACCTGCGGCTGTTCGGGCTGCCGCCGGGCCTCTGGATCGGACTGCTCGGCTTTCTCGTCGCCGGCCTCGCGCTCTACACGACGCAGCGGGAGATGCGCCCCCTGCGTCGCCTCACCGCCGCCGCGGAGGGCTTCGATGGCGGCCCCGTGGACCGCGAGGCCGCCGCCATCGGCTCTGACGGCGCCCCCGACATTCGCCGCCTCGCCCGCGCCGTCCAGGGCATGCAGGAACGCGTCGCCGGGCTGCTGCAGGAGCGCTCCTTCCTGATCGGGGCGATCTCGCACGACATCAAGACCTACCTGACCCGGCTGCGCCTGCGCGCCGAGAGCGTGCCGGACGAGGCCGCGCGCGAGCGCATGATCGGCGACGTCGACGCCATGGCCGACCTGATCGACACCTCCCTGGCCTTCGCCCGCGGCACCGCGATCTCGCGGAGGCGCGAGCGGGTCGACCTCGCCGATCTCGCGGCGATCGAAGTGGCCGAGCGCGATGCCCTCGGGCAGCCGGTCGGCCTCGCCGGCGGCGACGGGGGAGGGCCGGACGACGCCGTGGTGGCGGGCGATGCGGTGGCCCTGCGGCGCGTGCTGACCAACCTCGTCGACAACGCCGTGAAGTTTGGCCGCCAGCGCGTGGAGGTGGCGCTGGAGGTCAGCGCGGAGGCCTGCCGCGTCTGCGTCGAGGATGACGGCCCGGGCGTCGGCGAGGCGCAGCGCGCGGCGATCTTCAGCCCCTTCTACCGGGTCGAGGGCTCGCGCAACCGGCACACGGGCGGCAGCGGGCTCGGTCTCGCCATCGCGCGGCAGATCGTGGAGGCCCATGGCGGCACCCTCGCGGTGGCGGATGGCCGCCTCGGCGGCGCCTGCTTCTCCTTCAGCCTGCCGCGCGCGGCCCGAGGCTGAGACGGGCACGGTTACAAAACGTCACATCGCGACGAGCCCACGTCACATCCGGGAAGGAGACGGGGCGCAGCATCCTTCCGACGGTGGAGGCAGACAGAGCCGCCGCCGCATTCGGAGGATTTTTCAAGATGCTGAAGAGCTTCGTCGCAGCCCCCGTGCTGGCGCTCGGCATGGCCATGTCGCTCGCCGGGCCGGCCTCGGCTCTGCCGATCGTGAACGCCGTCGATACCGGGGGCGATGCCCGGATCATCCAGGTCTATGGCGGCTGCGGACCCATGGGCCATCGCGGACCCTATGGCGGCTGCCGCTCCGGCGGGCAGTGGGGCGGCTACGGACGCGGCCGCGCCTGCCCGCCCGGCTTCCACCTCGGCCCCTACGGCCGCAAGTGCTGGCCGAACCGCTTCTGAGGCGAGCGGCCGGGCGCCCCGATGACATGAGGCGGCCGGCCCAAACCCTCGCACCGAGTTGCCGCGGCCACGGCATCGTCAACCGGAGCGGCGTGCTGTCTTGCGGCGCCTGACGCCGACCGCCCGTCGCCCCCCAGCATGAGGAGACCAACCATGCGTCGACACTGGATCGCAGCGCCCCTCCTGGCCCTCGGCCTCATCGGGGCGAGCGCCGGCATCGCCGAAGCCCGCGACGGCTGCGGCCCCGGCTTCCACCGCGGCTTCTACGGCTATTGCCGCCCGAACCGCTGGGCACCGCGCTTCTACGGCGGCTACGCCTACGGCCCCCGCTTCCACGGCTACCGCCGCTTCGGCTGGGGCGGCCCGCGCTGGCACCGCTGGGGTGGATGGGGCGGCCCGCGCCGCTTCGGCTGGCACGGTGGCTGGCATCACGCCGGATGGCACGGCGGCTGGCACCGGGGCGGCGGCTGGCATCACCGTTGGTGAGCGTGGAAGCGAACGGATCGCCGTTCGTTTCGCCGGACAGACGGGACGCTCGTCCCGCCTGTCCCAGGGCGTCTCACGCTGCTGGAGGCCCGGAACCGTCGCAGTTCCTCGCGCGCGGGAGGCGGGCTGCCGGGATTGACAGCGCGACGTTGATGTGTAATTATTCCTAGATCCTCGATAAGCCTAGCCGCTTGCGATGATCGAGCGGCAAGGGTTCGGCTTGCTCGGCATCGACCGAGCCCATCTCACGGAATTGACCGGCTTGCCACGTCATGCGGACCATCGCGATCCGTTCGACCATCTGCTCATCGCGCAGGCCATCGCGGAAGACGCGACGTTCCTGTCGGAGGATCAGATGACGCAGCGCTACCCGACGGTTCGGCTCGCCTAGTCTACGCCTATACGATCACTTCAAATATCCAACTCCGCCCCATCCGCGAACGCCGCGCGCTCCTGAATGAACGCAAACCGCGCCTCCGGCTTATTCCCCATCAGCCGCTCGACGGTGTCGCCGGTCGATTCCCGCGCCTCGTCCAGCACGGCGACGCGCAGAAGCGTGCGCTTCTTCGGGTCCATCGTGGTTTCCTTGAGCTGGGACGGGTTCATCTCGCCGAGGCCCTTGAAGCGGCTGATCTCGACCTTGCCGTTCTTGAACACCGTCTTCACCACCCGCTCGCGGTCGGCATCGTCGCGGGCATAGGCCGTCTTCGAGCCCTGCTGCAGCCGGTAGAGGGGCGGCATGGCGAGGTAGAGGTGCCCTTTGTCGATGAGCCGGGGCATCTGCCGGTAGAAGAAGGTGATCAAGAGCGAGGCGATGTGGGCGCCGTCGACGTCGGCGTCGGTCATGATGATCACGCGCTCGTAGCGCAGGTCCTGGTCCTTGAACCCCGAGCCGGTGCCGCAGCCGAGCGCCAGGGTCAGGTCGCCGATGAGCTGGTTGGCCGCGAGCTTGTCGCGCGTCGCCGAGGCGACGTTCAGGATCTTTCCGCGCAAGGGCAGGATGGCCTGGGTCTTGCGGTCGCGCGCCTGCTTGGCCGAGCCGCCGGCCGAGTCGCCCTCGACGATGAAGATCTCGGAATCGGTGGTGCCGGCATTGGAGCAATCGGCGAGCTTGCCGGGCAGGCGCAGCTTGCGCGTGGCGCTCTTGCGGGCGACCTCCTTCTCCTGGCGGCGGCGCAGGCGCTCGTCGCAGCGCTCGATCACCCAGTCGAGCAGCCGGTTGGCCTGGGCCGGGGAGGCGGCGAGCCAATGGTCGAAGGCGTCGCGGATCGCGGTCTCGACGATGCGCGAGGCCTCGACGGTGGCGAGCTTGTCCTTGGTCTGGCCCTGGAATTCCGGCTCGCGGATGAAGACCGAGAGCATGGAGGCGCAGGTCATCATCACGTCGTCCGTGGTGACGTTGGCCATGCGCTTGGATTGGTTCACCCGCTCGGCATGCTCGCGCAGAGCCCGGAGCAGGGCGACGCGCAGGCCGGATTCGTGGGTGCCGCCCTCCGGCGTCGGGATGGTGTTGCAGTAGGAGGACGAGACCCCGTCATCCTGCACCATCCAGGCGACCGCCCATTCGAGCGAGCCGTGGCCGCCGGGCTTGGTGATCTTGCCCGAAAACACCGCGTCGGTGACGAGCTCCTTGCCCTCGATCTCGCGGCCGAGATAGTCGCGCAGGCCGCCGGGGAACTTGTGCACGGCCTCGGCCGGCACGCCCTCCAGCCCCTCGACGAGGGACGGGGCGCAGCGCCAGCGGATCTCGACGCCGCCGAACAGGTAGGCCTTGGAGCGCGCCATCTTGAAGAGACGGCGCGGGTCGAAATGGTGCGCCCCAAAAATCTGCGCGTCGGGGTGGAAGCGGGTGCGCGTGCCGCGCCGGTTGTTGACGCGGCCGACCTCGACCAGCGGCCCCTGCGGCAGGCCGCGGGAGAAGGTCTGGCGGTAGAGGGTCTGGTTGCGGGCGACCTCGACCTCAAGCAGGTCGGAGAGGGCGTTCACCACCGAGATGCCGACGCCGTGCAGGCCGCCCGACGTCTCGTAGACCTTCGAGTCGAATTTTCCGCCGGCATGCAGCGTGGTCATGATGACCTCGAGCGCCGACTTGCCCGGGAATTTCGGGTGAGGGTCGATCGGGATGCCGCGGCCGTTGTCGGTGACGACGAGGCTGCCGCCTTCCTCGAGCTCCACCTCGATGAAGCTGGCATGGCCCGCCACCGCCTCGTCCATCGAGTTGTCGATCACCTCGGCGAAGAGGTGGTGCAGGGCGCGATCGTCCGTGCCGCCGATATACATGCCCGGCCGGCGCCGCACCGGCTCCAGCCCCTCCAGCACCTCGATCGAGGAGGCGTCGTAGCCGGCCTCTGCGCTCGCCGGCGGCACCACGATGGGCTTGCGGCGGGGCTCGGCGGGGTCCTTCGGCGCAGCCTTGGCTCCGGGACCGAACAGATCGCGCGCAGGATCACTCACGCGGCGGCTCCGAGCGGCTGGAAGGGGACGCGCAGCATTCGGCTTCATACCTCGTCATTACCGGAACAAACAGGAAACAGAAAGCCGTTTCCCGAGGGCCGGAGGCGGGGCACCATCGCATAGGGGCCGGGGGTGGTGCCAGTGATCGGCAGCAACGCCGGGCCGCCTTGTGACGGCCGTGTCACCGAACTGTCGGGCGAGCGTGGTTAAAATCGCGTCGCCTGCACTTTAGCGCCGGAACCGACCCCGACCTTTGCGCGTTGGTTCTCGAATGCTTAAGCTTGAGCGGCCGACTCGGCCGACAGGGAGACGCCTCCGATGACCACCGCCGCCGCCCAAGCGCGTCATCTCTCTCTCGTCCGCCTGGAGCAGGCCGCCGGCCAGGCCTTCGGGTGCGCCGAGGAGGTCGAGAAGGTCGTCGCCTCCCGCGCTATGACGCTGCTGACACCGACGACAATCACCATCGCTACCGTGGCGACGGCGGTGGCCGCGACGATCACGTATCTGGTCTGATTTCTCCGCCGTCATTGCGAGCGTAAGCGAAGCAATGACGGTTCAGGCACACGCGCGGATGTCCCGCGCCAGGGCATCCACCCGCTCGACCGCAGTATCCCAGGCGAACATGAACCGCGCTCCGCCGCCGATGAAGGTGTAGAAGCGCCAGCCCCTGGCCCGCAGCCCATCGAGCACATCCGGCGGGGCCGAGAGGAATACCGCGTTCGCCTCCACCGGGAAGATCGCGGCGATGCCCGGGACATCCGCCACCGCATCGACGAGCCGCCTTGCGCAGGCATTGGCGTGGCGCGCGTTGCGCAGCCAGGCGCCGTTCTCCAGCATTCCGACCCAGGGCGCGGAAAGGTAGCGCATCTTCGAGGCGAGCTGGCCAGCCTGCTTGCAGCGGTAGTCGAAGTCTTCCGCCAGCGCGCGTTCGAAGAAGAGAATCGCCTCGCCCACGGCCATGCCGTTCTTGGTGCCGCCGAAGCAGAGCACGTCGATTCCGGCCTTCCAGGTCAGCTCCGCGGGCGAGAGCTGCAGCGCGGCGCAGGCATTGGCGAAGCGGGCTCCGTCCATGTGCAGGCGCAGGCCGAGGCTACGGCAGGCCTCCGACAGCACCTGAAGCTGCGCGACCGAATAGACCCGGCCGGTCTCGGTGGACTGGGTGATCGTGACGGCGCGGGGCTTCGGGTAGTGGATGTCGCTGCGCCGCTCGGCCACCGCGCGCACGGAATCGGGTGTCAGCAGCCCGTCCGCGCTCGGGGCGACCAGCAGCTTCGAGCCGTTGGAGAAGAATTCGGGCGCGCCACATTCGTCCGTCTCGACATGGGCGCTCTCGGCACAGATCACGCTGTGGTAGCTCTGGCAGAGCGAGGCCAAGGCCATCGAGTTCGCCGCCGTGCCGTTGAAGGCGAAGAACACCTCGCAATCGGTCTCGAACAGCTCGCGAAACGCGTCGGAGGCCCGCTGCGTCCAGGCATCGGCGCCGTAGGCGGGCGCATGGCCGGCATTGGCGGCCTCCATCGCGGCCCAGGCCTCGGGACAGACGCCGGAATAATTGTCGCTGGCGAATTGCTGCTCGTTGAGGATGTCGGCCACGTTCGCTGTCCCGTTCGGATGAGCTGACGCGCGGCGAAGTCCCCTTGGTTGCCGGACCGGCCGCATCCCCTCGCGGGCGCCACCTTGCCGGGAGGGCAGGTTGGCGTTGAGCGTCGGCTCAACTCGTGATGCTGGAGGCGAAACTAGGCTGGTGGGGCAGGGGCGGCAAGCACCCATCCCACCCGCAACCTCACCCTGAGGTGTTGGGTGGGATGATACGTGTGGACCTCAGCTCGCGCTCTTCTTCGCAGCCGGCTTCTTGGCCGCGGCCTTCTTCGCGGGCGCCTTCTTGCCCGCTGCCGCCGTCTTGGCTGGAGCCTTCCGTCCGCGCGCCGGGGCCTTCTTGCCACCGCCACCGGAGGCGCGCTTGGCATTCACCAGATCGATCGCCTGGGCGAGCGTCAGCGAGTCCGAAGCCATCGTCTTCGGCAGCGTGGCGTTGACCTCGCCGTCGCTGACATAGGGGCCGTACTTGCCCGCCTTGACCACGAGGTCGCGACCGGACGCCTCGTCCTTGCCCAGCGCCCGGCCCGGATCGCTCGACGGCCGGCCGCGGCCGCCGCCCTGTTCCTTGGCGACGATCAGGTCGATGGCGCGGTTGCCACCGATCTCCAGCACGTCGTCGTCCTTGCCGAGATTGGCGTAGGTACGACCGTGCTGAACGTAGGGGCCATAGCGGCCGATGCTGGCGAGGATCGGCTCGCCGGTCTCGGGGTGCTTCGCTACCTCGCGGGGCAGCGCGAGCAGTCTCAGGGCGATCTCGAGCGTGACGTCGCCCGAGGACAGGCCCTTCGGTAGCGAGGAGCGCTTCGGCTTCTCGGCGTCCTTTTCCGCGGATTGCTCGCCGAGCTGGACGAAGGTGCCGAAGCGGCCGTCGCGCAGGGTCACCTGCAGGCCGGTCTTGGGATCGTCGCCGAGCACGCGCACGCCAGGCTGGCCGCCCTCCGAGGTGCCGTCGCCGTCGCCCTCGACGCCCGAGGTAGCGAGCTGGCGGGTGTACTTGCACTCCGGATAGTTCGAGCAACCGATGAAGGCGCCGTACTTGCCGAGCTTCAGCGAGAGCTGGCCCGAGCCGCAGGTCGGGCAGATGCGTGGGTTCGAGCCGTCGGCCTTCTCGGGGAAGATGTGCGGGCCGAGCAGCTCGTTGAGCGCCTCCAGCACCTCGGCGACGCGCAGCTCCTTGGTGCCGTCGATCGCCGCGGAAAAGTCGCGCCAGAAGTCGCGCAGCACCTGGCGCCAGTCGATTTCAGCATTCGAGACCCGGTCGAGCTGCTCTTCGAGATCGGCGGTGAAATCGTATTCGACGTAGCGCTTGAAGAAGCTCTCCAGGAAGCCGGTGACGAGGCGGCCCTTGTCCTCCGGCTGCAGGCGCTTCTTCTCGATCTTCACGTATTCGCGGTCGCGCAGCGTCTGCAGCACGGCAGCGTAGGTCGAGGGCCGGCCGATGCCGAGCTCCTCCATGCGTTTGACGAGGCTCGCTTCCGAGAAGCGCGGCGGCGGCTCGGTGAAGTGCTGGGTCGAGGCGATGCGCTCGCGCTTCAGCGGATCTCCCGCCTTCATCGGCGGCAGGCGCTTGCCCTCCTCGTCCTCCTCGTCGTCCTTGCCCTCCTGGTAGAGGGTGAGGAAGCCGTCGAACTTCACCACCTGTCCGGTGGCGCGCAGCTCGATGGCGCGCGGGCCGACCTTCGCAGTGATATCGACGGTGGTGCGCTCGAGCTCGGCCGATTCCATCTGGCTGGCGACGGTGCGCGTCCAGATCAGCTCGTAGAGCCGGGCCTGCTCGGGATCGAGCATACGCGCGACCTGTTTCGGCAGACGGCTCATCTCGGTCGGGCGCACGGCCTCGTGGGCCTCCTGCGCGTTCTTGGCCTTCACCGAGTATTTGCGCGGGACGTCCGGCACGTAGCGGTCGCCGTATTCCTTGCCGATCACGGAGCGAGCGTCGCGGATCGCCTCCGGCGCCATGTCGACGCCGTCGGTTCGCATGTAGGTGATGAGACCCACCGTCTCGCCGCCGATATCGATGCCCTCGTAGAGCCTTTGCGCCACCCGCATGGTCTGCGCCGGCGCCATACCGAGTTTTCGCGACGCTTCCTGTTGGAGCGTGGACGTCGTGAAGGGTGGGGCAGGGTGGCGCTTGGCGGGCTTGGCCTCGACCGAGGCCACCGCGAAGGTCGCGAGTTCGAGATCCTTCTTGAAGCGCGCGGCCTCTTCGCCGGTGCCGACGTCGAGGCGGGTGATCTTCTTGCCGTCCGCGCCGGTCAGCCGCGCATCGAACACGGCGCCCTCGGCGGTGGCGAGCGTGGCGACGAGCGACCAGTATTCGCGCGGCTTGAAGCGCTCGATCTCCATCTCGCGCTCGACGACGAGGCGGAGCGCAACCGACTGCACGCGTCCGGCCGACTTCGCACCGGGGAGCTTGCGCCACAGCACCGGCGAGAGATTGAAGCCGACGAGATAGTCGAGGGCCCGGCGCGCCAAGTAGGCGTCGACCAGCGCCTGATCGATCTGGCGGGGCTTTCGCATCGCCGCGTCGACGGAGGCCTTGGTGATGGCGTTGAAGGTGACGCGCTCGATCGGGATGCCCTTGAGCACCTTCTTGGCGGTCAGCGCCTCGACGACGTGCCAGGAAATCGCCTCGCCTTCGCGATCAGGGTCGGTCGCGAGGATGAGCTTCTCGGCGCCCTTGACCGCCTTGGCGATCTCCGAGACGCGCTGCGAACCCTTGTCCTGCAGCTCCCACAGCATCGCGAAGTCGGCTTCCGGATCGACCGAACCATCCTTGGGCGGCAAGTCGCGGATATGGCCGAACGAGGCCAGAACCTCGTAGTCCTTGCCGAGATACTTGTTGATCGTCTTGGCTTTGGCCGGCGACTCGACGACGACGACTTTCATATACCTCTGCCCCTGACGAAGCCTCGGCGCGACGACCTGTTTTTAGGAGTGGCGCAGATGCGCTCCCGGCAACGGCCGGGGCCTCGCGCCGGGGAGAAGTGGGTTAGGCCGCGCGGGTTGTCAAATCGCAGGCTTCGCGAGGGGCCGTCACTTCGGGGCGATCTGGGCCTCGCCCTCGCCGAACGACCAGTCGATGCGCTCGTTCTCGCGGATCGCGATCATGACGTCCTGGGGCCGGATGCCGCCACGCTGTTCGAGGTTCGCAACGATGGTCCGGTAGAGGGTGCGCTTCTGCGTATCGGTCCGTCCGCTCCGCATCAGGATTTCGACGATGATCGCCTCGGACGAACGCGACACGCCGAGATAGCCGGGGTCGATCCGCAGCATGTGAGCCTGATGCTCGGTGAGCACCTGGAAGACATCGTCCGGCGGCACGTCGATCGTGGCGATCATCGCATCCTGGATCGCGTCCGACAGCATCTGCGCGAAGGCAGAGTCCTTGCCGGTGGGGATCGCGATGCGGACGAGGGGCATGTCGGCCTCCAGCCTTGGCTCAGATTCCGGCGTACCACTCGTAGCCGTTGTCTTCCCAATAGCCGCCATTGCCCTGGCCGACATGGGCGAGGGTGTCGGCCACCTCGATACGCATGATGTATTTGGCCTGTTTGTAGCCGAGCTGGCGCTCGACGCGCAGCCGCAAGGGCGCACCATTGGAGACCGGCAACGGCTTGCCGTTCATGTCGTAGGCGAGGATGGTCTGCGGGTGGAAGGCATCGGTGAGATCGATGCTCTCGTAATAGCGGATCGGCTTGCCGGTAGGCGCATCGCCGTCGGTCTGCTCGTCGGCGGAATCGGCGCTCGCATATTCCATCGTGTCGGCGCAGTGAAACACGATGTAGCGCGCCTGGGGCTTGAGGGCCGCCTTGTTGAGTACCTCGGCAAGCGGCACGCCCGTCCACTTGCCGATGGCGCTCCAGCCCTCGACGCAATCGTGCCGGGTGATCTGCGTTCGCGTCGGCAGCACGCGCAAGTCCTCGAGGGACAGTTCGAGCGGATGCTCGACGAGTCCGTCGACCCTCAGCTTGAAGGCCGAGAACTGGTTGGCGGCCAAAGCCTTGTAGGGCTTGTCTTCCGGATCGACCGTCCCGTTCGGCTTGAACCAGGTCGAGATGTCCGCGTCGGAGAACTCGCGGGCCATGGAGGTGGGCTTGAGCAGGAGGCGCTGGACGTAGAGGTTCGCGTCCTCCCCGACCTTCAGGGTTCGGGTGCCCCACGCGCTCTCGGCGATCCGATCGCAGCCGCCGAGGGAGGCGGTGCCGAAAAGGCCAGCCACGCCCGTGAGGAAACCGCGGCGATGGGGGGAGGGGATGGCGAGGCGGCGCTTCATCGGCTAGCTCCCGTCTCGGCGTGCTTGTCGGGCTCGATCGTGTACCAGCCGGTCACCATCGAGCGCATGTTGTTCCAGAGCCCGGAGACGATCACCAGGAGAACGTGCACGATCACGAACAGGACCAGCAGGTTCACGGTGATGAAGTGGATCGTGCGGGCCGACTGGCGACCGCCGAACACGTCGAGGATGAAGGGGAAAGCCGCGTTGACGCCCGGCGACATGCCGAGACCGGTCAGGAGCATCAGCGGCAGCAGCACCAGCACAACGACGAGGTAGGTCAGCTTCTGCAGGACGTTGTAGCGCCGCGCCTCCTCGCCCTTCGGAAAGCGGAGCAGGAGGTGCTCGCGGATCGACGCCCCGAAGTGACGGATCTGGTCACCATCCGGGACGATGCGACGCCGCAATTGGCCGCTGCCGATCCCGTAGAGCAGGTAAATCAGGCCGTTGATCACGAAGGCCCAGGCGAACAGGAAGTGCCAGCGCCGGCCCGTGGCGAGGTTCTGGCTGGCCGGCAGAGTGATCCAGGCCGGAAAAGCGCGGGCGGCCGATTCGCCCCGATAGGTCGAGAGCCCGAGCCATCCGGTGGTGTCGAAGGTTCGACCGCCGATCTGAACCACGCCGCGCGAGGCGCCGCTATCGGTCTGGTCGTCGGTAATCGCGAGGGCCGGGCTGTCGAAAGTCGACTTGGAGCCCCAGTAGAGCGCCGGATGCGCGTTGAAGATCTGCAGGCCGCTCATCAAGAGCACGGCGAGACAGACCACGTTGATCCAATGGGCGACCCGGATGACCAGCGGATGCCGGAACGTCCATTGGCGGGCAGCCTTGCCGGGAGGCTCGGTCGCGACGGGCATCTGACTGGTCGCCAAGGCTGGGCCTCCCATCCGCTGCAACGAAGACCGCCCGCCCGGTCGGACCGGACGGGCAGCATGGATGCCATACGTTCGAGCGAGGCGGAAAGTTACATTCCGTCGTCGGCACCGCCGGCCGCACCGGGAGCGCCGCGCTCCATGCCGGGATCCTGGTTCATGCGCCCATTCGAGTGCATCTTCTTGCTCTTCATGGACTTCTTCATCTTCTTCTTGCTGGCGGTGGTGCGCTTCATCGGCCGCTGTTCCTGGCCCATGTCGTCGCCCATCTGGCCCTGCTCCATGCCGGGTTGACCCTGCGGCTGCATGCCCTGCGCCATGGCGACCGAGGACAAGCCGAGGCCGAGCGAAATGGCGCTGGCGGTGGCGAGAAGTCGAATGTTCATACTGTACCTTTCCGGTTTCGCGGGGCTGCAAACGGCGCGTTGAAGCATCGCGTGAAGTGGCCCGCCGGACACCGGCACAGATGGGTTTAGCCGACGATCCTTCAACTTTTTTTCGATCCGCGGGCTTTTCAGAGAGAAAAACCTTTGCAGTTCAGGACGATGGAGAAGGGATTTTCTGTCGGGCCAATCGCCTTGCTGCCCTGGGCCGCGACGCCTATAGCCATCGCCTCAACATGACGCCCGCCGCATCCCCGCCGAGCTTTCCCCACCGCCATCTCCTCGGCATCGAGGGGCTGTCGCGACTCGATATCGAGGGATTGCTCGATCAGGCCGAGTCGGCGGTCTCGCTCTCGCGGCAAGTCGAGAAGAAGCGCAACGTCCTGCGCGGCCGCACCCAGATCAACCTGTTCTTCGAGCCCTCGACCCGAACGCAATCCTCGTTTGAACTGGCCGGCAAGCGCCTTGGCGCCGACGTGATGAACATGTCGGTGGCCTCGTCCTCGGTGAAGAAGGGCGAGACGCTGATCGACACCGCGGCGACGCTGAACGCCATGCGGCCAGACATCATCGTCGTGCGCCATCACGCCGCCGGCGCAGTGCATCTGCTTGCCCGCAAGGTCGATTGCGCTGTGGTCAATGCCGGCGACGGCGCCCACGAGCACCCGACCCAGGCACTCCTCGACGCGCTCACCATCCGCCGCAACAAGGGCCGGATCGAGGGCCTCACCGTCGCGATCTGCGGCGACGTCCTGCATTCGCGCGTCGCCCGCTCGAACATCATCCTGCTCCAGGCGCTCGGCGCTCGCGTGCGGGTGATCGGCCCCTCGAACCTTCTCCCGCCCGGCATCGAGCGCTTCGGCGTCGAGGTCTTCACGCAGATGCGGGAAGGCCTGAAGGACTGCGACATCGTCATGATGCTGCGCCTGCAGCGCGAGCGCATGCACGGCTCCTTCGTGCCGAGCGTGAAGGAGTACTTTCGCTATTACGGCCTCGACACCGACAAGCTGGCTCTCGCCAGCCCCGGCGCCCTCGTCATGCATCCCGGCCCGATGAACCGCGGCGTCGAGATCTCTTCGGAGATCGCGGATGGAGCGCAATCGCTGATCCGCGAGCAGGTCGAGATGGGCGTTGCGGTACGGATGGCCGTGCTCGAAGCGCTGGCGACGCATCTGCCGAACGGGTGACACGGATGGCCCAGCGTCCCGCTCTCCTTACCAGCGCCCGCCTGCTCGACCCCGCGACCGGTCGCGAGGGCCCCGGCTCGGTCCTCGTCGTAGACGGCCGCATTGCCGACGTGGCCTGGGGCTCGACGCCGGGCGTGCCGGAGGAATGCGAACGGATCGAATGCGGCCATTCGGTCCTGACCCCCGGCCTGATCGATCTGCGCGCCTTCGTCGGCGAGCCCGGCGCCGAGCATCGCGAGACGCTCGCCTCGGCGAGCGCCGCCGCTGCGGCCGGCGGCGTCACGACCCTGGTCTGCATGCCCGACACCAACCCGGTGATCGACGGCGCGCCGATCGTCGACTTCGTGCTGCGCCGGGCGCGCGACACGGCGAGCGTCAACGTGCTGCCCGCCGCCGCCATCACCAAGGGGCTGGCCGGCAAAGAGATGACCGAGTTCGGCCTGCTCCAGGAGGCCGGCGCCGTCGCCTTCACGGACGGTCTCAAGGCGGTGACCAACGCCCAGCTCATGCGCCGCGCCCTGACCTATGCCCGCGATTTCGGCGCGCTGCTGATGCAGCATGTCGAGGAGCCCGATCTCGTAGGCGACGGCGTGATGAATGAGGGCGAGATGGCCTCGCGACTCGGCCTGCACGGCATCCCGCGCGAGGCCGAGACGGTGATGCTGGAGCGCGATATCCGCCTCGTGCGCCTCACCGGCGCGCGCTACCATGCGGCGATGATCTCCTGCGCCGACTCGGTGGAGATTGTCCGCAGGGCCAAGCAGGACGGCCTGCCGGTGACCTGCGGCGTCTCCGTGAACAACCTCGTGCTGAACGAGGGCGACATCGGCCACTACCGCACATTCTGCAAGCTCTCGCCGCCGCTCCGCAGCGAGGCAGACCGGCACGCCGTCATCGCGGCCCTGAACGAAGGCGTGATCGACGTCATCGTCTCCGATCACAACCCGCAGGACGTCGAGACCAAGCGGTTGCCCTTTGCCGAGGCCGCCGACGGCGCGCTCGGTATCGAGACGCTGCTCGGTGCCGCGCTCCGGCTCGTCCATACCGGCGAAGTCGAGCTCGCGCGGTTGCTTGCGGCCCTGTCGGCAAATCCCGCCAAGCTCCTCGGCCGCGAGGCAGGGCGCCTCGTCCCCGGCGCCCCGGCCGACCTCGTGCTGATCGATACCGACGTGCCCTACGTGCTGGACAAGCGCCAGCTGAAGTCGCGCTCCAAGAACTCGCCCTTCGACGAGGCCCGATTGCAGGGCGCAGCGATGATGACGCTGGTCGGCGGCCGCATCGTCCATCGCTCCGACCTCTTCTCGGACGGCGCCTGATGATTGAAGCCGGCTGGCCCCTCATCCTCGCCGGCCTCGCGTTCGGCTATCTGTGCGGTTCGATCCCCTTCGGCTTGATCCTCACCAAATTCGCCGGGCTCGGCGACGTTCGGGCCATCGGCTCCGGCAATATCGGCGCGACCAACGTCCTGCGCACGGGCCGCAAGGGCCTCGCCGCCGCGACGCTCCTGCTCGACGCCCTGAAGGGCACGGTGCCGGTGCTGATCGCCGGGCAGTGGGGTGAGGGGCCGGCGTTGGCCGCCGGGCTCGGCGCCTTCCTCGGCCACCTGTTTCCGGTCTGGCTCGGCTTCAAGGGAGGCAAGGGCGTCGCGACCTTCCTCGGCGTGCTGCTGGCACTGAGCCCGCTGGCGCTCCTCGCCTTTGCCGCGATCTGGCTCGGCCTCGCCTTCGCGTTGAAATATTCCTCGCTCTCCGCACTCGCCGCCTCGGCCGCGACGCCGCTGATCCTGTGGGCACTCGGACATCCGCAGGTTGCGCTGCTGTTCCTCGTGCTGGCCGCGCTGCTATGGTGGAAGCACACGCCCAACATCCGCCGGCTGATCGCCGGGACGGAGGGGCGGATCGGGCAGAAGGGCTGAATTCGCCGCCTCTCCCGCATGGAGGGGCCAGATGCAGCTCACCGACGCGCAGCGCCTCGATTGGCTGCGCCTGATCCGCACCGACAGCGTCGGCCCCCGCACGTTTCGCAATCTGGTCAACCGGTTCGGCGGAGCCTCCGGCGCGCTCGACGCGCTGCCGGCGATCACCGGACGCGCCGGCAAGCGGGTGACGCCGCCCTCGAAAGCCGAGATCGAGCGTGAGATGGCCGCCGCCGCGCGCCTCGGCGTGCGTTTCGTCGCCACCGGCGAGGACGCTTATCCACGAAGCCTGCAGGCCACCGATGCCGCCCCGCCGCTGATCGCCGTGCGCGGCAACCTCGATGCCCTGGCGCGGCCGTCCCTGGCCATCGTCGGCTCCCGCAACGCATCGGCAGCCGGGCTGACCTTCACGGAGCGGCTGGCGCGCGGACTCGGCGAAGCGGGCCTCGTCGTCGTCTCGGGTCTCGCGCGCGGCATCGATGCCAGCGCGCACAAGGCCTCGTTGACCACCGGGACGATCGCCGTGCTGGCGGGTGGGCATGACCGGATCTATCCGGCCAACCATGCCGCCCTGGTCGAGAGCATCCTGGAGGCGGGCGGGGCACTCGTCGCCGAGATGCCGATGGGCTGGGAGCCGCGCGGGCGCGATTTCCCGAGGCGCAACCGTATCATCTCGGGGCTCGGGCTCGGCACGCTGGTGGTGGAGGCGGCGCGGCGCTCGGGCTCGCTGATCACCGCCCGTTACGCGCTGGAGCAGGGGCGGGAGGTTTTCGCGGTGCCGGGCTCGCCGCTCGATCCGCGCGCGGAAGGCACCAACGACCTGATCCGGCAGGGCGCTACCCTGGTGGCGGAGGTCGAGCACATCCTCTCGGCGATCGCTCCGCTGCTCGAGCGGGGCGATCCTTTCGGGGCAGGGCAGCCGTTCAGCCTCATCCGCCAGGCGCTGGAAGAGCAGCCCGACTTCTGGGACGAGATCGACCTCGACGGAACGAGCCCGGCCAGCCCGGACACGTTCTCTGATCCCGCCACCGAGATCGCGCCGCCGCTCGACGACCGCGTCCGGCTGCTCTCGTTCCTCAGCCCGACGCCGATCGGCACCGACGAACTCTCGCGCGCCGCCGGCCTGTCGGTGCGCATCGTCCAGACGGCTCTGCTCGAACTCGAACTCGACGGCCGCGTCGAGCGGCACGGCAACGGCGCGGTCTCACTCTCCGCTCGATGAGAGCCACTCAGCCCCGCAAGCGATCGGCGACCAGCGCCTGCAAACGCCACAGATGCGGGTCGCGGATCCCGAGTCCGGCGCAGGCAACGACGGTGTGGAACAGGTATTCGGCGCTGGGCCCGAGATGCCCGCATCCGGTGGCGATGATGTCGGCGATCGCCGCTTCGTCGAGGCGGCCGGTAAAGCGGTCGCTGGCGCGGTTCACGACGAAGGTCAGGGCCGTGACCGGCCCCTCGTCCGTGGCCACCACGACCCAACGGCCTTCGTAGCCGCGGCCCTTCATCTCCCGGCGCCAGACCGGCATCAGCGTCGCGTGGGGGTCGCGGCCGTCGAGCCGGAAGGCGACGCCGCGGCACGATCCGCCCCGCTCCAGCGCCAGGACGACACCGGGCTTGCGCGGCGAACCGCGGAAACGGCGCTGCAGCAGGCAGAAGCGACGGTGCCAGCCGTGGACGCGCCCGATCCGCTGCTCGGCCACCGCGAATTCCGGATTCCACATCAAGGAACCGTAGGCGAAGACCCAAAGCGACTCCGAGGCGGCCGACCG
The DNA here is from genome assembly GCF_014196345.1 of Methylobacterium brachythecii. Classification (GTDB taxonomy): domain Bacteria; phylum Pseudomonadota; class Alphaproteobacteria; order Rhizobiales; family Beijerinckiaceae; genus Methylobacterium; species Methylobacterium brachythecii. Next base: position 650,540 of record NZ_JACIDN010000003.1, read on the forward strand.
GGCGGCGAGCGCCTGGGCCAGCCCCGGAGCGAGCTCCGTATCGGTCATCACCTGCAGAGCCGTCTCGTCGTCGGCCACGGGATCGGGATGGGCGCGGGCGATCAGTTCGGCGGTGAGGGCGAGGGATCGCGACGTCATCGCCCGATTCTCCACCCCATGACGCCGCTGGCAAGGGCTCGACCGACAGGCTGACAGTCGCCTCCCGTGCATGGCTGCCGGGCGGAGGACGAGCGGGCCTGCGGCGGGCGGATGGGCTATGCCTGCAACATCCTGCCATTTCGGAAGCGAAGTCGACGCCCTTGACCCTCCAGATCGGCCTCCTGACGTTCCCCAAAGTCCAGCAGCTGGACCTCACCGGCCCCTATGAGGTTTTCGCCCTGCTGCCCGACGTCGAGGTGCACCTCGTCGCCAAGTCACTGACACCGGTAACGAGTTCGACCGGGATGGTGATCACGCCGACCGCGACCTTCGCGGATTGCCCGCGGCTCGACGTGATCTGCGTGCCGGGCGGCTCCGGCATCAACACGCTCCTCACCGACGAGCCGACCCTCGAATTCATCCGGCGGCAGGCCGAGACCGCCCGCTACGTAACGTCGGTCTGCACCGGCGCACTGGTGCTCGGCGCCGCCGGCCTGCTGAAGGGCCGCAAGGCGACGACGCATTGGGGCGCGCACGACCTGCTCTCCGCCTTCGGCGCGATCCCGACCCAGGGCCGCGTGGTGCAGGATGGCAACATCGTGACCGGCGGTGGCGTGACGGCCGGCATCGATTTCGCGCTGACGCTGATCGCCGAACTCGTCAACGACGACGCGGCGCGGGCGATCCAGCTCCACCTAGAATACGCTCCGGCGCCGCCCTTCGAATCCGGCACCCCGGAGCGGGCGCGTCCCGGCATCGTCGCCGCGGTGAAGGACAAGCTGGCAGCCAGCCGCCGCGAGCGCGAGGCGGTGATCGCGCGGATCACGCGCTAGCGGCATCCTCGGCGTCTAGGGTGATCGCTTCCCGCATGATGTCGAGAAACGCCTGCAGGATGTAGGCTGCGGCGAGCTTGTCCACGAGTTCGCCGCGCCGGGCTCGCGAAGCATCCGCCTCGATCAACATCCGGTTGACCACGGCGCTCGACAGGCGCTCGTCCTGAAAGAACACCGGCAGCGGCAGGATCGGCTTCAGGTTGCGTACGAAGCTGCGGGTGGACTGAACCCGCGGTCCCTCCGACCCATCCATGTTGAGCGGCAGGCCGATCACGAGGCCGCCGACCCGGTGTTGATCACACAGCTCCGCTAGGCGTCCGGCATCGGGCGTGAACTTCACGCGCCGGATCGTCTCCAAAGGTGAGGCGATCTGCCGGCCGATATCGGACAGCGCCAGCCCGATCGTCTTGGTGCCGAGGTCGAGCCCCATCAGCCGCGGCGCGCCGGACGAAGCCTCGACGAAGCCCGCGATCTCGTCCCGGTTCACGCCTCGAGATCTCCCGTCGGAGCCTCGAGCGCCAGCCGAGCGAGCGCCGCCTCGTCATCGCCCTCGAACAGCGACGGCAGGGGGGCGTCGGCCCCGCCGAGGATGTGCAGGATCTCCGCGCCCTGGAGCCCGCGTACCAGCGCGAGCAGGTCGGTCCCGCCGAAATGGATCGTCTCGAGATCCGCGTCGAGCGCCCAGATCTCGTACTCGCCGACACCCGGCGTCACGTCCCAGAACAGGAAGCTGCCCCCGGTGGTCTCACCGAAGAAGGCGGCGCGCTCCATCAGGGCAGCGTCGGCATCGCCCTCGATGGTGAAGCGGTGCGGCTCGTCTCGCGTGAGGGGATTTTCGGAGAGGCTGTCGATCGCCACGGCGACGCTGTGGGCGACGACATGCGCGCGCGTCACGATGTCGGCGGAGGGCACGGAGACCGGCGTGGCGATGCGAAGCTGACCGCCGATGCGGCCCGCCCCGCATTCCTGCGCGAAGGCCCGGTACGAGGCCGGAAGCGCGAAGCCGAGTTCGGCTTCGGCGCGTGATAGGTCCGCCTCGGTCGAGAGCAGGCCCGGCCGGAATTCAGCGAAGACGCCCTGCCACATGATCGGCCTCCCGGAATGGCGCGGATCGAGCCTCGGCTTACGTCTGCCGCCGCCGGGTTGTCCACCGGCCCGTTCACCATCGCGAAGAATTGGGCTGCGCCAAATGGATCAAGCCCGGCTATATGGAGTTAACGATCTGTTAACCCTCCCCAGCCGGGCCACCGATGACCGTTTCCAGCCGCTGCGTGCTCGACGAACGCCCGACCGCCGCGCGAACGGTCGGATTGACGCGCAAGCACGTGCTGATGCTGGCGCTCGCCATCGAGGTCCTGGCCTTCGGTGCCAGCCGTGCCGACCGCTACCAGCGCCCGGCAGTCGTGGTCGACCAGCCCGCCACCATCGGACACGCGATCGTCTGACCGCCGGCCAGGCCGGGCGGCCGACCGCGGCGTTGCTCGCCCGCGAAACCCGATGCTATAGCCCCGCCGACCCGCGGCCTCTCGGCCCGCGACGGGATTTTGCACGGCAAGGACGCGATGTCGGTCGACGAGAAGACGGTGCGGCGCATCGCGCATCTGGCGCGCATCGCAGTCGCGGACGAGGACGTGGCGCCGCTCCAGGGCGAGCTGAACGCGATCCTCGCTTTCGTCGAGCAGTTGAACGAGGTCGATGTCGAGGGTGTCCAGCCGATGACCTCGGTCACCCCGATGGTCATGAAGAAGCGCGTCGACACGGTGACCGAGGGCGGCCGCGCGGCCGACATCGTCGCGAATGCGCCCGACACCGAGGACAACTACTTCCTGGTGCCGAAGGTCGTCGAGTAGCTCAGCCTTTCCAGCGGAACACCTTCCCTCCCCCTTGCGGGGAGGGATAGAGGGTGGGGGTGGTTCCGCATGCGCCGACGGTTTCAAGCGGCACCACCCCCACCTCCTTCCTCCTCCCCGCAAGGGGCAGGAGAGTGCCCCGGCAAAGGGCGCGACCAGCTGGATCGGGAATGACGGCACTCAACGAACTCACCCTGGCCGAGGCCCGTGACGGGCTGATCGCGAAAAGGTTCTCGGCGCGCGAGATCGCGCAGGCCCATATCGATGCGCTGGAAAAGGCGAGGGCGCTCAACGCCTATCTCGTCGAGACGCCCGATCGTGCGCTCGCGATGGCCGATGCCAGCGACGAGAAAATCGCCAAGGGCGAGGCGCGGCCGCTCGAAGGCCTGCCGCTCGGCATCAAGGACCTGTTCTGCACGCAGGGCGTCCACACCACCGCCGGCTCCAAAATCCTCGAAGGCTTCGAGCCGCATTACGAGTCGAACGTCTCGACCCAGCTCTGGCGGGACGGCGCCGTGATGCTGGGCAAGCTCAACCTGGACGAGTTCGCCATGGGCTCGTCGAACGAGACCAGCGCCTATGGCGACGTGGTCTCGCCCTGGCGCCGCAACGGGTCGGACGCCAAACTCGTCCCCGGCGGTTCGTCCGGCGGCTCCTCCGCTGCGGTCGCCGCGCATCTCTGCCTGGGCGCCACCGCCACGGATACCGGCGGCTCGATCCGCCAGCCCGCCGCCTTCACCGGCACGGTCGGCATCAAGCCGACCTATGGCCGCTGCTCGCGCTGGGGCATCGTCGCCTACGCCTCGTCCCTCGACCAGGCTGGCCCGATCGCCCGCACCACGCGCGATTGCGCGATCCTGCTCGGCTCCATGGCCGGCCACGATCCGCGCGATACGACCTCGGTCGACATGCCCGTGCCGGATTTCGAGGCCGCCATCTCGCGCGGCGTGAAGGGCCTGACCATCGGCATCCCGCGGGAATACCGCGTTGACGGAATGTCGCCGGAGATCCTGAAGCTCTGGGACCAGGGCGCGGAATGGCTGAAGGCCGCCGGCGCGACGATCAAGGAGATCTCGCTGCCGCACACCAAGTACGCCCTGCCGGCCTACTACATCGTCGCCCCGGCCGAGGCCTCCTCGAACCTCGCGCGCTACGACGGCGTCCGCTACGGCCTGCGCGTGCCCGGCAAGGACATCGCCGGGATGTACGAGAACACCCGCGCCGCCGGCTTCGGCCGCGAGGTCCGCCGCCGCATCATGATCGGCACCTACGTGCTCTCGGCCGGCTATTACGACGCCTATTACGTCCGCGCCCAGCGCATCCGCACGCTGATCAAGCGCGACTTCGAAGAGGCTTACGCCGCCGGCGTCGACGCCATCCTGACGCCGGCCACCCCGTCGGCCGCCTTCGGCATCGGCGAGAAGGCGAGCGCCGACCCGGTCGAGATGTACCTCAACGACGTGTTCACGGTGACGGTGAACATGGCCGGCCTGCCGGGCATCTCGGTGCCGGCTGGCCTCGACGCGCAGGGCCTGCCGCTCGGCCTGCAGCTGATCGGGCGTCCCTTCGACGAGGAGACGCTGTTCGCCGCCTCGCAGGTGATCGAGGAATCGGCCGGGCGCGTAAGCCTGCCCAAGGCGTGGTGGGCGTGACCCCCGCCGAGCATCTCTCCGTCCCGGTCTATCCCTTCGTCGTCTGGATCATGGCGGCGTTCGATCCGGTTCTGATCGGCGTGTCGGCCTATCTCGGCTGGAAGGCCGACCAGTTCGGCAAGTTGTTCATCGCGGCGATTGCCGGGCTCGCCGTGTCGGTGCTGTTCTCGTGGGCGGTGACCGCCATCGGCATCCCCTGGCCGGCACCGATCAGCCACGACGGGCCGACCTTCTTTCCGGTGCGGATCGTGGCGGCGTTCTTGTGGGCGCTGGCGGGATACGGGGCGCGCCGGGTGATCAAGCGGCGCTCATAGGGCAGGCTCGCGCCCCCGCTCGGGCCGCCGCGAGAAGAGGCGATCAACGCGAGACGCGGTGCGGCGCGCTTGCCAGCGCCTCCGGCGTATCGACGTCGAAGGCCACGCTCTGATCCATGGCGATCTCCAGCACGTCGCCGCGCCCCGCGAGCAACAGCCCGGCGCCGCGATCGCCGGCAAGGGCCGCCAGTTCGTCGGTAAGCCGATCGAGATCGAGCAGCACGGGATTGCCCCGCCGCCCGTCGGCAACCGGCACGACGGCGCTCGGCCGGGGACTGGCCTGCCGATAAGCCTCCACGAGCGCATCGACGTGGCCAGCCGAAATCCGCGGCATGTCTCCGAGCAGGACGATCGCGGCATCGGTACCGGCCGGCAGAGCCGCGAGGCCGGCGCGCAGCGAGGTCGAGAGCCCGGCGGCGTGGTCCGGATTGTCGATGAGATGCAAGTTGAGCCCATCGAGGGCAGCACCGACGGCAGCGGCATGAGCGCCGAGGACGACGACGACCGGCCGCGCCGAGGAAGCCAAAGCCGCCCGCGCCACGTGCCAGACCAGCGGCTCACCCTCCAGCAGGGCCAGCAGTTTCGGCTCGGGCCCGAACCGCGTGCCCCGGCCGGCGGCGAGGATCACCGCGCCGACGCGAGGCTCAGTCATCAATGTCGTGGCGCATGCAGTCGGCGCGCTCGCCCTTCGCCTTGCCGCGGATGCGATCCCGGCGGAGCGTCGCGACCACTTCGGCGAGGATCGAGACGGCGATCTCGGCCGGCGTGACGGCGCCGATGTCGAGGCCGATCGGGCCATGGATCCGGGCAGTGTCCTCGGGGCCGAGGCCACCCTCGTGCAGGCGATCGAGACGGCGTGCATGCGATTTCCGCGAGCCCAGCGCGCCGACGTAGAAGCACTCCGCCTTCAGCGCCGCGGTCAAAGCCGGATCGTCGATCTTCGGATCGTGGGTCAGCGCGGCGAGGGCCGTGTAGCGATCGAGCGGCGCGAGGCGGGCGAAGGCGTCATCCGGCCACTCGGCCAGGAGCGTGACGTCCGGGAACCGCTCCGGCGTCGCGAAGGCGGTGCGCGGATCGATCACGGTGACGTCGAGTTCCAGCGCGGCCGCCATCGGGCAGAGCGCCTGCGAGATGTGAACCGCACCGACCACCAGCAGCCGCACCGGCGGCACTTGGACCGTCAGGAAAAACGAGCGCCCCTCCGCCTCGACGATCCCGCTCTTGCCGCTCAAGAGCCGCTCGCGCAGCACTTCGGCCAGCGGATCGCGGTCAATTTCGGTCTCCAGCACGAGGCGTTGCGTGCCGTCGCCGGTATCGGTGACGAGGATCGCAGGGCGGCGCGCCTCGCGCTCGGCATTCAGGGCGGCGAGATGGTCGAGCTTCATCGCGGTCTGCCTCAGTCGACCCGCTCGACGAAGACGCGAATGCGGCCGCCGCATGAGAGCCCGGCTCGCCAGGCAGTCTCGTCGGCGACGCCGAATTCGAGCACGCGGGAGCCGCCATTCTCGATCACGTCGAGGCTCTCTGCGATCACGTCTCCCTCGACGCAGCCCCCGGAGACGGAGCCGAGGAAATTGCCGTCGCGCTCGATCACGAGGTGGCTGCCGACGGGGCGGGGCGCGGAGCCCCAGGTTTCGATCACGGTAGCCAAGGCGACGCCACGGCCCTCGCGCCGCCACGCTTCGGCCTCGCGCAGGATGGTCTGGTCGGTGGCGAGCATCGTGTTCGTCTCCAAGGGAATCTCCCGGCTCACCGCGGATTGAGACCGTCCAAATCAGGTAGGCATGCGCCCGCATTTCGCAATGCAAAATCGAACTCAGCTTCCGGCCGGTGCCGCCCGGGGCTATGACGGAGCCGATGGGCCAGGGTGCTGGCGCTCCCCGAGACGGCAGGCATGACGGCGATGAGGCGGCTTCGCACGCTCGCGGCTTTGGCCCTGCTGGCTTGGCCGGCCTTGGCTGCGGCAGCGCCCGCGCCGATCCGGATCGGCCTCGCCGCGCCGCTCACGGGTCCGGATGCCGGCTTCGGGCAGGGCATGCAGGCCGGCGCGGAGCAGGCGGTCGCCGACATCAACCGCGGCGGCGGCGTCAACGGGCAGCGGCTCCAGCTCATCGTGCGGGACGATGCGGGCGACCCGAAACAGGCCGCGACCGTCGCCAGGAGCTTCGCCACGGACGGCGTGACGCTCGTCGTCGGGCACCTGAACGCGGGCACAAGCGCCGCCACCCTCGCGATCTACGAGGATGCCGGCATCCTCGCCATCACCCCCGGCGCCACCTGGGCGTCCCTGACGGCGCGCGGCGCCTGGAACGTGTTTCGCGCCTGCGGCAGCGATGCGCAGCAGGGCGCGATCGCCGGCACCTGGCTGGCGGAGCGCTTTCCCGGAAAGCCCATTGCGCTAGTCAACGACAAGACCACCTTCGGCCGCGGCCTCGCCGACGAAGCGGCGCGGGCGCTAAAGGAGCGCGGTGGGCGCGAAGCCTTGTTCGAGGGGATCAGCCGGGGCGACAAGGATTTCTCGGGCCTAGTCGCACGGATGAAGGCCGCGAAGGTCGATGCGGTCTATTTCGGCGGCCTGGCCGCGGAGGCGGCGCTGCTCGTGCGCGCCATGCGTGACGGCGGCTTCGTGGGAGCCTTCGTCGGCAGCGACGGCATCCTGGACAAGGACTTCGCACAGGCTGCCGGCCCGGGCGCCGAGGGGACGCTGATGACGCTGGCTCCCGACCCCCGCAGGCTCCCCGATCCGCCGCGCGATCGCAGGGCGGCCCCGTCGCGATCACCCGAGGCGGAGGCGTTCGCGGCACGGTCCTATGCGGCCGTGGAGGTTCTGAAGGGGGCGATCGAGGCCACGAAATCCGCCGATCCGCGCCGGATCGCCGATCTCCTCCACGGCGGCCGCGCGATGCGCACGCTCCTCGGCGAGATGACCTTCGATGCGAGGGGCGACCTGACGAGTTCGCCTTACGCCCTCGTCGTCTGGCGCAGGACGCCGGACGGCCGCATCGACTATGCAGGGAATGAGGTCGCGCGCTGATCTCGCCGCCCTTTTCGGGCGTTGGCCGGTCGATAAGTCGCCGTCGGCGGCAGCGATAGGTTGCACGCACGGTGCGCGAAGACTAGATCACCCTTTCGCTCGTTCTGGCTGCGCCTCCACGGATCGGACCCGCACGGTCGAGTGTTTTACGGCAGTGATGATTTCGATGCAGCCGATGCGCCCGTGACGGCGATCCGGCCGGAGACAGGTTGAATGGCGAAAGAAGAATTGATGCAGTTCGACGGTCTCGTGATCGAGATCCTTCCGGACGCGCGCTACCGCGTGCAGCTCGACCAGGGGCACGAGATCGTCGCCTACACCGCCGGCAAGATGAAGAAGAACCGCATCAAGACCCTGGCGGGCGACCGCGTCACCGTCGAGATGTCGCCCTACGACCTCGAAAAGGGCCGCCTCGTGTTCCGCCACAAGGACGAGCGCGCCTCCGGCCCGCGTCCGCCGCAGCGTGGCCAGCAGTTCCGCCGCCGCTGATCAGCACCATCGATCCGGCCGCCGAGGACCGTGGTGGCCGAAAGTTATGATTGACCCGCGGCAGTCGCCGCGGATGATCGCGCCGAAGCGGCGCGTTTCGGCCCGGATCGGGCAGGCGCTCCAAGCCGCAACAGGGAGAGCGCCTTCGTGTCACGCCTCGCCGACCGCCTCGCAGGTCTCTTCGCCGCCATCCTGCTTCTGAGCGCTCCCGTCGTCGCCGCACCCGTCGACGATGCCCGGCTCGTCGGCGCGGACAAGGACACGTCCGACTGGCTGCTGCCGGGCCGAGACTACGCCGATCGCCGCTTCTCGCCGCTCGACGCGATCGATACGGGCAACGTCAAGACGCTCGTCCCGAAGTGGATATACCAGACCGGCACGGCGGCGACATTCCAGACGACGCCGCTGGTCGCTGACGGGGTGATGTACGTCTCGGCTCCGTTCTCGCACGTCATGGCGGTGGACGCTCGGACCGGCCGCGAGCTCTGGCGCTACGAGCACAAGGCCCGCACGAAAAAGCTCTGCTGCGGCCCGGCCAATCGCGGTGTGGCGCTGGGCTATGGCAAGGTCTTCGTTGCCACCGTCGATGCGCGGCTCATCGCTCTCGACCAGACGACCGGAAAGGTCTCCTGGGACATTCCGCTCGCCGACGCCTCCGAGCCCGAAGGCCCGAGCGAGGATCGCAGCGCGCTGACCGGCTCCGACCCGGCCCTCAAGGGCAAGGTCTCGGGCGCGACCGGACTCGGCGCAAATTCGGCGCCGCTGGTCTTCGACGGCAAGGTGATCATCGGCATCACCGGCGTCGGCTATGGCCTGCATCTCGACAGCGACCGGCCGGGCGCTCCCCTCGGCGCCGTCATCGGCGTGGCCGGACGCTACGGCCGCCCCGGTTTCCTTGCCGCCTTCGATGCGCAGACGGGCAAGCTCGCTTGGCAGTTCGACACGACGCGTCAGGATTGGGAAGGCAGCTTCGTCAATCAGACCGATTACGGCGTGCCGATGCATCGCGACATCGCGGCCGAGAAGGCCGCGGTGACCGAGCACAAGGATGCCTGGCGCTACGGCGGCGGCTCGATCTGGCACGCGCCGGCCCTCGACCCGCAGACCGGCCTGCTGTTCTTCGGGATCGGCAACCCATCGCCGCAGGCCGCCGGCGAGAGCCGGCCGGGCGACAACCTCTACACCTCGTCCCTCGTCGCGCTGGAGGCGAAGACCGGCAAGATCGTTTGGCATTACCAGCAGGTGCCGCACGACCTCTGGGGCTACGACGTCGCCAGCCCTCCCGTCCTGTTCGACCTCGATATCGGCGGCAAGTCGACGCCGGTCGTCGGCCAGGCCAGCAAGGTCGGCTGGTACTTCGTCCACGACCGGGCGACGGGCAAGCTGCTCTTCAAGTCCGAGCCCTTCGTGCCGCAGACCAACCTGTTCCAGCAGCCGAGCCTGGAGGGCACGGTGATCGCGCCGGGCGTGGGCGGCGGCGTGAACTGGTCGCCGACTTCGGTCGATGCCGAAAAGGGCGTCGTCTACCTCGCCGCCATGCATTGGCCGTCGACCTATCGGGCGCAGGTGCTGCCGCAGGTCGATGGCAAGCCGCCGGTCCACTATTTCAACATCGAGCCGGCGACCGCGGGCCAGTACGGCCTGCTCTCCGCCATCGACCTGAAGGCGCAGGGAAAGATCCTCTGGCAGCAGAAGACGCCGGACCCGCTCGTCGGCGGCGTGCTCGCCACCAAGGGCGGTCTCGTCTTCAACGGCGAGGGCAACGGCGACTTCGCGGCCTACGATGCGAAGAGCGGCGAGAAACTGTGGCGCTTCAATTGCGGAGCCGGCGTCAACGCGCCGCCGATCTCGTTCGCCCTCGACGGCAAGCAGTACGTGGCCGTCGCGGCCGGCGGCAGTCAGATCTGGGGCTTTCGCCAGGGCGGCGCAGTGATCGTGTTCGGGCTGCCGGATTGAAGAGCCTTGCCGTCATTGCGAGCGCAGCGAAGCAATCCAGGGCCGCACCCGCGACGTCAGTGCGTTGGCTCTGGATTGCTTCGCTTCGCTCGCGATGACGAAGCGGGCTCTCAAGCGACGCAGGTGAGCACGATGTAGGGCCATTTCGGCCGGCAAGTCTCGGCCTTGGCCGGCGCCTCGGTGCGCGCCAACTCGCGCTTGCTCGTCGCTGCTTGTGCCATCGGAATCGAGACGGTCCCAGCCAAGACCAACGCTGCGACGGTGACTTTCAAACTCTTGTTCATGGCGCCCCTCCGCGGTTCGCGTCCTGCCATGAACGAAGGCTTAACCGTTCATCGGACCGGGCCGCCGTGCTCGCTGGCACATGAGGCGGCCCGTCCGACGATCGATCGCTATTTTCCGAAGCGCTCGAACTTCGGAAAACTGCGCGTCATCAGAGTGCCGACCTCGGCGCGGTGTCCGAGCCACTTCTCCAGCACCTGCGCATTGGCGAGCCGTGCCGCGCCGCCAGCCTCGCGCCAGGGCAGGCCCTCGGTGAGCGAGAAGACGCAGCCATCCGTTAGCTCGCTCTGGCGGCAGCGCTGCAGCCGCACGCCCTTTCCACGGGCGAGTTCCGGAAGCTCAGTGATCGGGAAGACCAGCATCAGCTTCTCGGAATTGCAGACCGCAACGTGGCTGCCCTCCGCAGGAACGATGAACGCCGCCCTGGCGCCGTCGTCGAGGCCGAGAATACCCTTGCCCTTGCGGGTATTGGCGATCAGCGCGTCGGCCGGGGCGACGAAGCCGCGCCCGTCAGTCCCGGCGATGAGCAGCCGGCTCTCCGGCTTGTAGGGGAGGGCCGCGACGATCTCGGTGCCGTCGTCGAGATCGACCATCAAGCGGATCGGGTCGCCGAAGCCGCGGCCACCCGGCAGTTTCGAGGCATCCAGCGTAAAGACCTTGCCGTTGGAGGCGAGCACCAGCACCTTCGCCGTCGTCTCGCTCGGGAAGGCGACCTTCAGCGCGTCGTCGCCCTTGAAGGCGACACCCGACAGGTCGGCGACATGGCCCTTGAGCGCGCGGATCCAACCCTTCTGCGAGACGATCACCGTCACCGGCTCGCGCTCGACCATGGCAGCGGTGAAGTCGATGCCGGCGGTGTCGGGCGGGTTCTCCAGCGTCGTTCGGCGCTTGCCGATCTTGGTGTCGGGCCCGAAGGTCTTCTTCACCGCGCGGATCTGCTTGGTGATGTCGGCCCATTGCAGCTTCTCGGAGCCGAGAAGCTCGTCGATCCCGGCCTTCTCCTTGGTGAGGTCGTCGAATTCGCGCTTCAACTCCATCTCTTCGAGCTTGCGCAAGCTGCGCAGGCGCGTGTCGAGGATGGCGTTGGCCTGGAGTTCAGTGAGCTCGAAACGCTTCTGCAGCGCCGGCCTCGGCTCGTCCTCCTCGCGGATGATGCGGATCACCTCGTCGAGGTCGAGATAGACGATGAGCAGGCCGCCGAGGATTTCGAGGCGGCGGTCGATCTGCCCGAGACGGAAGGTCGAGCGGCGCTGCAGGACGACGCGGCGATGGTCGATCCATTCGCGCAGGCACTCGGCCAGCCCGATCACGCGCGGCACGAGGCCACCGACCAGGACGTTGAGGTTCAGCGGGATGCGCGCTTCCAGCTCGGTCAGCCGGAACAGCGATTCCATCAGCGTCACCGGGTCGACGCTGCGCGAGCGCGGCTCCAGCACCACGCGAACGTCCTCGGCCGATTCATCGCGCACGTCGGCGAGCAGCGGCAGCTTCTTCTCCTGAAGCAGCTCGGCCATCTTCTCGATGAGACGCGACTTCGGGATGCCGTAGGGGATCTCGGTGACGACGATGTTCCAGGTGCCGCGGCCGAGGTCTTCCTTCATCCAGCGGGCGCGCACGCGGAAACCACCGCGCCCGGTGCGGTAGGCCTCGCGGATCGACTCGCGGCTGTCGACGAGAATGCCGCCGGTCGGGAAATCTGGCCCCTGCACGCAGAGGTCACAGAGCTGCTCCGACGTCGCCTCGCGGTTCTGGATCAGGTAGAGCGCGGCATCGCACAGCTCGGCCGCGTTGTGAGGCGGGATCGAGGTCGCCATGCCGACCGCGATGCCCTGCGAGCCGTTCGCCAGCAGGTTCGGGAAGGCCGCCGGCAGGACGACCGGCTCTTCCTTCTCGCCGTTGTAGGAGGCGCGGAAATCGACCGTGTCCTCGTCGATCCCGTCGAGCAGCAGGCGCGCGACTTCCGTGAGCCGCGCCTCGGTGTAGCGGTAGGCGGCCGGCCCATCGCCGTCGATGTTTCCGAAATTGCCCTGGCCGTCGACCAGCGGATAGCGCTGCGCGAAATCCTGGCTGAGACGCACCAGCGCGTCGTAGATCGCCTGGTCGCCGTGCGGGTGGAAGTCACCCATCACGTCGCCGACGATCTTCGCGCATTTCTTGAACGCGGCCGTCGGATCGAGCCGCAGCAGGCGCATGCCGTAGAGGATGCGCCGATGCACCGGCTTCAGCCCGTCACGGGCATCCGGCAGCGCCCGGTGCATGATCGTGGAAAGCGCATAGGCGTAGTAGCGGTCCTCGAGCGCCGATTTCAGCTCGACGCTCTGGATGCCATCGTTGCCGTCACTACCCGGCGGCTCGAAAGCCTCGCCCATCCTTCACCCCAGTCGATGTTTCACATGGAACATAGCATGAACATCACGCCGTGGTCTCGCTCCCGGCGGCCATGAATCGTGCCCGTTCCTTGGCGGGCTGCAGCCCGCGTGGTTCCCAGATGTACTGGGCCAGGAAATAGCCGGTCAGGCGGAAGCCTTGTGCGATCTCCTCGTCACTCGGTACGCCGCTGCGGTCGCGTAGGAAAGCGGGAAGCTTGAGAAGACGATCGCGATAGGGCTCCCCAGCAGAGGCGCTGACCGCGCGTCCGGTCTTCGGCGAGACGTAGATCAGCGCGTCGTTGACGCCGGTGGCGGCGCAGTTCGAGAGGTCGAGGCCGAATCCCAGCTCGGTCAGCAGGGCCAGCTCGAAGCGCACCATCAGAGCCGGCGCGATGCTGCGATCGCCGAGATGCTCCACCAGCACTTGAGCCGCATCGTAGAGGCCGAGATGTGGGTCGCGCTCCGGCAGCAGTCGCAGCAGCGCGCCCATATGGCCGATGCCGTACAGGGCCAGCGCCGAACCCATCAGTCGCGAGGCGACGAGGCTCGCCGGCTCCACGGTGTAAGAGCCGAGCGACTCGTCGATCCGCGCGCGCCAGGTCGCGTGCAAAGTGTTGCCCGGCTGGAGCATCGGCTGCATCCGGCGCGAACGGCCGCCATGGACGAGGCCGAGATGGCGCCCGTGCTCTGCCGTCATGAGTTCGAGGATGACGCCCGTCTCGCCATGCTTGCGCAGGCCGATCACCAGGCCGTCGTCGGACCATTGCATCCGACGAGGCTTAGGGCCGCCAGCGGAAAAAGCCGAGAGGTACGAGGCCTCAGACGACGTGTCGCTTCAGCGCCACCGCGGCACGGCCCATTCCGACATGCTCCGCATCGGGATTGCGCAGTTCGCGCATACCCGGAGCGCGGCCCCCGAGGACGAACGCAACCAGCGTGAGCACCAGAAGAACCTTGTACCGCATGACCCTTATTTCCGCTCGGGAGGAGCGGCGGTCATAGGCTTGGCTTTACGCGATGGACTTGCGCTGGCGCACATGGATCGCTGCAGCGCACCATTCGGCCGCGGCATGGTTTATGAAAGGTTGAACCTGCGCGCGCGCCGGGCCGTCGCCCAGGCCGTTCGGAATTCGATCCTGCGGCCGCCGGACACACTTCCACGCTCGAGCCGATCCGGCCCGGTACCGCGGCCAAGAGACGAGGCGAGCCCTGCGAAGCATGGTGGAGTGGGCCGCCGGAGCGCCCACTCCCCGCCGTCACTCGGCAGGCACCGGATGCCCGGCAGGTGCCGGCTCGCCCTCAGCCTGCTCCCCAGCGGCAACCTCCTTCCGCTTGAACAGCCGCATCACCACCACGAAGAACACCGGCACGAAGAGCACGGCGAGCACGGTCGCCGAGATCATGCCGCCCATCACGCCGGTGCCGATGGCCTGCTGGCTCTTGGAGGCGGCGCCGCTCGCGATGGCCAGCGGCACCACACCGAAGATGAAGGCCAGCGAGGTCATCACGATGGGGCGGAAGCGCAGGCGTGCCGCCGTGATCGTCGCCTCGACGATCGAGGTGCCCGGCTTCCAGAGGTCCTTCGCGAACTCCACGATCAGGATCGCGTTCTTGGCCGAGAGGCCGATGATCGTGATGAGGCCGATCTTGAAATAGACGTCGTTCGGCATGCCGCGCAGATACACCGCCGCCACCGAGCCGATCACTCCGAGCGGGATCACCAGAAGCACCGAGAACGGGATCGCCCAGCTCTCGTAGAGCGCCGCGAGGCACAGGAAGACGATCAGCACCGAGAGCGCGAGCAGAAGCGTCGCTTGCGAGCCCGCTTCCTTCTCCTGCAGCGACTGGCCGGTCCAGGCATAGCCAAAGCCCTTCGGGAGGAAGGTCATCAGCCGTTCCATCTCTTTGATGGTGTCGCCGGAGGTGTAGCCGGGGGCCGGCTCGCCGGTGAAACGCACCGACTGGTAGCCGTTGAAGCCGACGATCTGCGCAGGCCCGACGTTCCATTTGAGGTCAGCGAAGGACGACATCGGCACCATGGTGCCCTGCGCGTTCTTCACCGCGTAGTTCAGCAGATCCGCCGCGCCGAGCCGCTGGAGGTCGTCCGACTGGACGATGACGCGCTGCATCTTCCCACGATTGGGGAAGTCGTTGACGTAGACCGAGCCGAGATTGACCTGGATCGTTTCGTTGATGTCCTCGAAGTTCACACCGAGGGCAGCCGCCTTCTCGCGATCAATGACGAGTTCCGCCTGCGGCGCCGGCGGCAAGCCCTCGATCTTCATCTTGACGAGGACCGGGCTTTTCTTGGCGAGAGACAGCAACTGGTCCTGCGCCGCGAGCAGGGCCGTGTAGCCCTTCTGCGCCCGATCCTGCAGCCGGAACGAGAAGCCGGCGGCGTTGCCGAGATTGTCGATCGGCGGCGGTTCCTGCGCGTCGAAGGCCGCGTCGCGATAGCCAGCCATCGCCTCGTTGGTGCCCTTCACGAGGTTCGCGGCGGACTGGCTCTTGTCGCGCTCTGACCAGGGCTTGAGCGTCACGAAGGCCTGGCTCGTCATCTGGCCCTGGCCCGAGAACGAGAAGCCGTTGATCATCGTCACCGTGGCGACGCCCGGCTGCGACATCAGGTGATCCTCGACCTTCTTCACCGCCGAGATGGTGCGGTTGTAGGACGAGCCCGGCGGCGTCTGGATGTCGACGGTGAAGAAGCCCTGGTCCTCCAGCGGCAGGAAGCCCTCGGGCATGCGCACGAAGGCGAAGCCGACGCCCGCGACCAGCGCGACGTAGATCAACATCACCCGGCCGGATTTCTTGATGAACCCGCCGACGCCGCGGCTGTAGCGCGCTGTCTCCCGGTCGACGAAGCGGTTGAACGCTCCGAAAATGCCACCCTTGGCGTGGCCATGGCCCTTTTCGATGGGCTTGAGCAGCGTGGCGCAGAGGGCAGGGGTCAGCGAGAGGGCAAGCAGCGCCGAGAAGGCGATGGAGGTCACCATCGCGATCGAGAACTGCCGGTAGATGATGCCCACGGAGCCGGGGAAGAACGCCATCGGGATGAACACCGCGATCAGCACCAGCGTGATGCCGATGATGGCGCCGGTGATCTGGCCCATCGCCTTCTTGGTGGCCTCCTTTGGCGGGAGGCCTTCCTCGTTCATGATGCGCTCGACGTTCTCCACGACGACGATGGCGTCGTCGACGAGGATGCCGATGGCGAGCACCATGCCGAACATCGTCAGCACGTTCACCGAGAAGCCGGCGAGCAGCATGACCGTACAGGTGCCGAGCAGCGCAATCGGCACGACGATGGTCGGGATGAGCGTGTAGCGGATGTTCTGCAGGAACACGAACATCACGATGAAGACGAGTACCACCGCTTCGACCAGCGTGTGCAGCACCTTCTCGATCGAGGCCTCGACCGCAGGCGTGATGTCGTAGGGAATGTCCCACTTCACCGTATCCGGGAAGAACTGGGACAGCTCGTTCATCTTCTTCCGGATGGCCTTGGCGGTCTCCATCGCGTTGCCGTCGGGCGCCAGCGTCACGGAGATGCCGGCCGCCGGACCGCCGTTGAGGCGGGTCGTGAACTTGTAGTCGTCGCCGCCGAGCTCGATGCGGGACACGTCGCGCAGGCGCACGTTCGAGCCGTCGGGATTGGCCCGGAGCACGATGGCACCAAAGGCCTCCGGCTCGGTCATCTGGCCCTTGACCACGATCGGGTAGTTGACCGCGTGGCTCTCGGGGCTCGGCTGCGCGCCGACGGCGCCGGAGGCGATCTGGACGTTCTGGCGGCCGATCGCCTTGGTGACATCGGCGGCATTCAGCGAGAGGCCGCGCAGCTTGTCCGGGTCGATCCAGATTCGGAGCGAGCGCTCGGTCGAGTAGAGCGTGGCGCGGCCGACGCCGGGAATGCGGCGGATCTCGTTGATGACGTTGCGGATCAGGAAGTCGCCGAGGCCGACCTCGTCGGTCTTCCCGTCGGTCGAGACCAGCGTGATGATGTTCAGCGTGGCGGCCGAGGCTTCCTCGACCAGGATGCCCTGCTGGCGCACTTCCGCCGGCAGGCGTGCCTCGACGCGCTTGAGGCGATTCTGGACCTCGACGCCCGCATAGCCAGGGTCGGTGCCAGGCCGGAAGTTCGCGGTGATCTCGATGACGCCAAAGCCGTCAGAAGCGGATTCGAAGCTGAGGATGTTGGCCGCGCCGTTCAGCTCGTCCTCGATCAGACGCGTCGTGCCGGTGTAGAGATTCTCGACCGAAGCACCGGGATACTGCGTGTTCAGCGCGATCGCGGGCGGGGCGATGATCGGATACTGCGCCACCGGCAATTGCGGGATCGCGAGTGCGCCGCCCAGCATGATGAAGAGCGCGACGACCCAGGCGAAGACCGGCCGGTCGATGAAGAAGCGAGCCATGGTATCTGCGCGTCCTCAGCGGGCCTGAGCGACGGGCTGGTTCGGCTTGTCGCCTGACGCGGTGTCCTTGTCGGAGGCGTCGGCATCGTGCGGCTTCTCGCCGGCAGGCGCCTCCGTCTTCCAGGGCAGCGGCTTCACCTTCATGCCGGCGACGATCTTCTGGAAGCCCTCGACCACGACGCTCTGCCCAGGCTCGAGACCGTCTCGCACGACCCAGTTGCCATCGACCACCGGCCCGACCTCGATCGGCTGGAGCATCACCTGGCCATCGGGCTTCACCAGCCAGACCTCGGGCTTGCCCTCGTTGGTGCGCTGGATTGCCTGCTGCGGCACCGCGATGCCGTCCGAGTCGATGCCCTGCTTGATCCGCGCGCGGACATACATGCCCGGGAAAAGCTCGTCGTGCGGGTTCGGGATCTGCACGCGCAGCGTCACCTGGCCGGTGCTCGGATCGGCGGTGACGTCCGAGAACAGGAGCCGGCCGGCCGAGCCATAGAGGCTGCCATCGTCCATGATCAGGTGCACGTTGGCGGAATCATGCGACAGGCGGGCGAGTTCGCCGCTGGCGAAGTCGCGGCGCAGCTTGTTCAGCTCGCCGACCGACTGGGTGATGTCGACATAGATCGGGTCGAGCTGCTGGATCGTGGCCAGCACCCCGGTGGCGCCGGATTCGATCAGCGTTCCCTCCGTGAGCAGCGCGCGGCCGATGCGGCCGGAGATCGGCGCGCGCACGTCGGTCCAGGACAGGTTGAGCCGGGCGCGGTCGCGCGTCGCCTTCGCGCCCGCGACCTCGGCCGCAGCCTGCTTCCGGCCGGCGTCGGCGGCGTCATATTGCGCCTGGCTCGCGGTGTTGCGCGCGAGCAGGGTCTCCAGCCGGTCGGCCTGCTGGGTCGCGAGCACTAGCGCGGCTTCGGTGCGGGCGAGTGCCGCCTCCGCACTGGCGAGTTCGACCTGATAGGGGGCCGGGTCGATCATGTAGAGGATGTCGCCCTCGCGCACCGCGCTGCCCTGCTCGAACAGGCGCTTGATGACGAGGCCCGAGACCCGCGAGCGCACCTCCGCGATCCGCATCGGCGCGACGCGGCCCGGCAGGTCGCGCAGGTAGGGAATCGGCTGCGCCTTCACCTTGATGACGCTGACTTCCGGCGGCGGCGTCGGAACGGGCGAACCAGCCTGCTTTTCGTTGCAGGCCGAGAGGGCGACCATCACGACGCTTGCAGCGAGCGTGGCGCTCCAGGTCCAGCCGCTGGGGGCGGCTCGGCGAGGGCTCTGGCGGGACGACGTCACGATGGGTTCGCTCCTGCGATACGCTCAGTGGGAGGCGCGCGGCCTCCACGAATCCGAATGGCCGAGACCCGCGGGAGGCGCTCCGAAGGAAGCGCGCGACGATCCGCGAGGCCGATATCTGGTTAGGCCCAGCCGTCGACGGTCGGGCGGGCGTTCGGAACGCGCCGTCGTCATGCGCCAACCGTGCCATCGTGGATGGAGCGGCCGGTATCGCAGAATGACGAGAGATCTTGGCGATCCCACGACGGCGTGGCCGGAGCACCCACGCCGGCCGTGAGGCCGAGGCAGGGTCCGCGCGACGGGATCAGACCCGTGGTGGCCGTTCGGGCAGGGAGAGTTCGGCCGAGACGAGGCCAGCGACGCCGTCCACCACGGGCTTGCGCGCGATCGCTTGCGGAACCGTGACACCGGCACCGCCGACCGGAAGACGGCCGTGCTCGAACGGGTTGTCGGCATCGGACGTGTTGCGGTCCGCGAAGACGGGCGGAGCCTGACGGTCGGAGCTGGAGATGGCGGCAGTCGTGCGGAAATCGCCCGCGGCGCCGAGGTTCGACGCGGAGGCGTCGACCAGAGCGAACAAGGCCGTCATCAGGAGACAGAGCAGGGCGAACAGCGCGCAGCAGGCCCGGCCCGTCCGTCTTGATAGGAGCGTAGCCGTCACGGGTCAGAACACTGGGGAGGATTCTTCCCCGGCGCAACCCGTTGCGACATTCTGCCCGAGCCATCGCCGATGGTTGCCGCAGAGCCCGATCGCTCCTGTCCGATGCGACGTTTCGCCGGGCTTGTTGCCGGAAGCGCACAGCGGCGCCTCCCTTCTGCCCCAACTCGGCTGGCATTCAAGGACGGCTTGCGCCGGCCTCGAAAGCGGCTGCGCGCCCCGGACCGACGAGGAGCACATCGGCATGAACCTTCGCCACACCATGGCATCCGCCGGCATCGCCGCGATGCTCTGCCTGGGCGCAGCGCCCGAAGCCAGCGCCAACCCGCTCGACAGCGGGCCGCTCGCCGACTTCATGAACATCTTCAAGACGCAGGCCATCCCGCGCGAGACCGTCGCATGGCGCGGCAAGGAGAAGCCCGGCACCGTCGTGGTCTCGACCCGTGAGCGCCGGCTCTATTACGTCCTGCGTGGCGGCGAAGCGGTCCGCTACGGCGTCGGCGTCGGCCGAGAGGGCTTCTCATGGTCGGGCGTGAAGTCCGTGACCATGAAGAAGGAATGGCCGGATTGGCGCCCGCCGCAGCAGATGCTCGCCCGCCGTCCCGATCTGCCGCGCTACATGGCCGGCGGCCAGGACAACCCCCTCGGTGCCCGCGCCATGTATCTCGGCTCGTCGCTCTACCGCATCCACGGCTCGAACGAGCCCGAGACGATGGGCGCGGCGGTCTCGTCAGGCTGCATCAGGATGACCAACAAGGACGTCGTCGACCTGTACGATCGCGTCCGCGTCGGCACCAAGGTGATCGTTCGGAACTGACCCCTCCGGCCCCGCGCGCATCCAGCGCGCGCGGGGCTCGTGGCACCCGTATCAAATCGTTTTGAAAAACGAATCGCTTTAGCTTCCAGAACCAGATCAGCGCTCACCATTTCTGGTATACCAAATACGCAAGAGCGGTCATCGAGCCGGACCGCGCAAGATCAGATCCGCCAATACTCAAGATAGGTGCTGATAAATCTTGAACACGGCGACGGATTAGAAGTGACGTCTTAACCATTTAAAAGTGTGCACCAGGGATTGTATCCCCGCCGACGATACGGCGAGGATTGCACCGGGCATGCTCGACGACGCCTCCGGACCGGGCTGTTCAGCCGGTCGGATGACAACCAAAGCATGCGGGTCGCCGCAGCGGCAGGAGCCGGATCACGCGTCCGTCGCGATGCCGGCTGCCGCCGACATGCCGCATGTGGACCGGCTGCTCGGGCTTGCCGCGGACATTGCCGACGCGCCGATCGCCGCGCTCTCCCTCGTCGGCGGCCGCCAATGGCTCAAGGGCTGCAGCGCGCTTCCCGATATCGACGGCTTCGCCCAGGCGCTGGGCAGCTGCCCGCGAGGGCTCGAACTCGACGGCGCGGTGATCGTCCACGACACGCTGGCCGATCCCGTCCGCTCAACGCATCGCCTCGTGTCGGGCGAACCCTCTTTGCGATTCTATGTCGGCATCCCGCTGATCGGTCAGAAGGGCGACATCCTCGGCTGGGTCTCGGTCGCCGACCGCGCGGCCCGCGGCGTCTTTTCGGGCCGTGCACGGGCACGGCTGAACCGCGTCGCACGGATCGTCGTCGAGATCCTCGAAGCGGAGGGGAGGGGCGCCTTCTACGACCAAGCCCACGGCTTCCTCAGCTCGACCCAATCGCCGTTGCTGATCTCCGACGGCGTCGGCGCGATCACCTTCGCGAACCCGGCCTGCGAGAGGATGCTCGGCTATCAGCCCGGCGCGATGCTCGGCCTCAACGTTCGGGCCATCGTGCCGGCACGGTTCCACGGCCCTCACACGGCCGGCATGGCCGCCATGGTGGCCGGCGGCACCCCGCGTCTCGCCGGCAAGACCGTCGAGGTCACCGCAGTGAAGCGGGATGGCGCCGAGATCCCCGTCGAGCTGTCGCTGTCGAGTTGGCGCAGCAGCGCCGGCATCGCCATCGGCGCCACGATCCGGGACATCTCGGAGCGCCGGAGCCGGGATGCCCGGCTGCTGCGTCTCGCCCACCAGGATCCGCGCTCGGGCCTGCCGAACCGCAACCGCGTCATCGAAGAGCTCACCGCCATCCAGGCGAGCGGCGGGGAGGCGACTGCCCTGGTGCTCGGCATCGAGGGACTGCGCGGCGCCAACGACAATCTCGGCCATGCCATCGGCGACGCGCTACTCGAAGCCCTCTGCGTCCGGCTGACCGCCCGCCTCGATCCCGGCGCCCTGTTGGCGCGCCTCCACAGCGACGAACTCGCGGTGATCCTGCGCGGACAAGCCGATCCCGCGGCGGCCCAGGACTGCGCTCAGGCCCTGGTCTCGGCCTTTGCGGAGCCGATCCAGGTGGGCGATCACCCCCTCCATGTCGGCGTGGCGATCGGCGCGGCCCTCGCGCCGATCCACGGGAGCGATCCCGAGGAAGTGCTGGCGAGCGCGGACCTTGCCCTGGACCGAGCGCGACGCGACGGCGGCCGCTGCTTCCGGCTGTTCGAACCCGCCATGCGCAGCGCGGAAGCCGCGCGCCGCAGCTTGCTCGACCGGCTGCGGATCGCGGTCGAGCGCCAGGAACTGGAACTGCACTACCAGCCCCAGGTCGACCTGGAGACGGGCCGCATCTGCGGCTGCGAGGCCCTGATGCGCTGGCGGGACCCCGAGCGCGGGCTGGTGATGCCGGGCGAGTTCCTGTCGGCCATCGAATCCAGCGTTCTCGCCCTGTCGATCGGCTGGTGGACGATCGACGAGGCCTGCCGCCAGACCGCGGCCTGGCGCGCCGCCGGGCTCCCGGCCATGCCCGTCGCGGTCAATCTCTTCGCCGCACAGTTGCGCGCCGGCACCCTCGAAGAGGTGGTCAAAGATGCCCTGGACAGGCACGGGCTCGCTCCCAAGGACATCGAGATCGAGGTCACCGAGACGATCGCGCTCCGGCCGGACGACCACATGCTGCGCCCCCTGCGCAATCTCAACGATAGCGGCGTCGGCATCGCCTTCGACGATTTCGGGACCGGCTTCGCCTCGCTGTCAATGCTCAAGAGCTTCCCGCTGACCAAGCTGAAGATCGACCGCAGCTTCGTGCGCGACATCCTCACCGACCCGTTCGATGCGGCGATCGTCAAAGGTCTGCTCGATATCGGCCGGGGGCTCGGACTGCACGTGATCGCCGAGGGGATCGAGACGGCCGAACAGGAGGCTGCTCTCCTCGCCATGGGCTGCCGCCTCGTCCAGGGCTTCCGCTACGGCAAGGGCCTGGAGCCGGCGGAGTTCGCGAACCGCCTGGCGGTCGATCAGACGGCATCGGCGAGCAAACGGACGCTGCGCAGGGCTTCCTGACGCGACACGGCGTTCCCGTCGCAGGCGACACGGTCTAAGGCAGGCGCGCCCTGCTTGGCCTGGAGTCTCGTCCCCGTGAACGTCGTCCCGTCACTTGATCGGCCCTGCGCATGATCGCCAGCGTCGATCCCGGCACGCTCGCCGGGCTGTTCGGAGTCGCCGTCGTGGCGGGCTGCTTCGATGCCATCGCCGGCGGGGGAGGGCTGTTGACGCTGCCCGCCTTGCTGCTGGCCGGCTTCGACCCGGTCAGCGCCATCGCCACCAACAAGCTCCAGAGCAGTGCCGGCTCGGTCTCGGCCAGCATCGCCTTCGCGCGCCGAGGCCTCATCCGCTGGCCGGAGGCGACCCCCGCCGCCATCGCCGCCGGAGCCGCCTCGGTGATCGGCGCGCTCTGCGTGAGCCTGCTGCCGCGCGGCGCCCTCGACGCGGCCGTGCCGGTCCTGCTCGTCGGCATCGCGCTGTACTTCGCCACGGCACGCCGCATCAGCAACGAGGACGCCACGGCCCGGATGACGCCGACGCTCTTCGCGATGACGCTGGCACCCGCTGTCGGCTTCTACGACGGGGTGTTCGGGCCCGGCGCCGGCTCCTTCTACATGATCGGCTTCGTCACACTGCTGGGATTGGGCGTGGTGCGCGCCACGGCGCATACCAAGCTGTCCAACGCGGCGAGCAATCTCGGCGGCCTCGCACTCTTCGCGGCCCAGGGCGTGGTCGTCTGGCCCGTGGGCCTCGCCATGGCCGTCGGTGCCTTCATCGGCGCGCAGGCCGGATCGGCGCTCGCAGTGAAGCTCGGAGCCCGCCTGATCCGCCCGCTCATCGTTGTCATCGCCTGCGCGATGGCCGTGCGCCTGCTCTCCAATCCGGCGAACCCGTTGCGGCTCGCCGTACTTGGCGCGCTCGGATTCTAGAGCATTGAATCGATTACGTTTTCTGCGTTTTGACGGGTGCCGTCAAAACGCAGCGTGATCTAGCGCGGGATGAAGGCCCAGTAGTCGAAGTCCAGGATCACGGCCGGATCGTAGCCATCGCCCTGGCGGTCGGGGAAATTGCCGCAGGGCTGGTTCTTCGTGGCGACGGTGCGCAGGCGCAGCGCGCCGACATCCGTGCGGCCCGGCAGTTCGGCCGTCTCCAGCACCTCGCTCCAGGCATAGACCGTGTCGCCCGCAAAGAGCGGCGCCACGTGGCGCCCGGCATTGATGCCGGCGAGCGCGAAGGCGTTGGCCAGGCCGTTGAAGCTCAGTGCGCGTGCCAGCGAGATGACGTGACCGCCATAGATCAGACGGCGGCCGAAGCGCGTCTCCTTCGTGGCGTGGGCATCGAAATGCACCTTCGCGGTGTTCTGGAACAGGCGCGTGGCGATCTGGTGCTCCGCCTCCTCGACCGTCATCCCGTCGACATGGTCGATGCGCTCGCCGGCGACGTAGTCCGAGAAGCGGTAGGGACTGCCGGCGAGGTCGACATCGTAGGCCTGTGCCGAGAGCGGCGGCAGCGAGTGAGCGAGGTCGGCCGGGTCGACCACCTTGGCGAGCTCGGGCACGCGCTCCTCGACGATCTTCGCCTCGGGATCGCGCTTCTTCACCAACACCCAGCGGCAATAGCTGAGCACGGTCTTGCCCGCGGAATCCGAGCCGGTGGAGCGCACGTAGACGACGCCGGTCTGCTTGTTGGAACTCTCCTTGAGTCCGATCACCTCGGAGACGGTGGAAAGCGTCTCGCCCGGATAGACCGGCCGATGGAAGCCGCCCTCCGCATAGCCGAGATTGGCCAGGGCGTTCAGCGAGATGTCCGGCACGGTCTTGCCGAAGACGACGTGGAAGCTCAGCAGGTCGTCGAGGGGGCTCGCCGGGTAGCCGATCGCCTTGGCGAAGGCATCGGAGGACTGCACCGCGAACCGGGGACCGTACAGCGCCGTGTAGAGCGCCACGTCACCGGTGGTGACGGTCCGCGGCGTCGCGTGGCGGATGGTCTCGCCGAGACGGAAATCCTCGAAGAAGCGGCCCGGATTGGTCTTCATGCGTCTCGTCGTCCTGGGAATTACGGCGCGCGGAGAGAGGCTTGCGTCGCGACGCTCTCATAGAACATCCGACCGGGGCGCTTTCTCCGGAAAAGTTGTGACGGGGCGTTCGCGCACTCAGTAGGCGAGCTGGATCACCAGATCGGTCACGAGCTTCTGCACGAAGAGCAGCAGCAGGATGAGGATCACCGGCGACACGTCCACGCCGCCGAGATTGGGCAGCAGCTTGCGGATCGGGCGCAGAACCGGCTCGGTCACCTGATACAGGAACTCGCCGATCTGGGAGACCACGGGGGAGCGCACATTCACCACGTTGAACGCGATGAGCCAGCTCAGCACGGCGCTCGCGATCAGGATGTAGATGTAGAGCTGGATGATGGTGTTGAAGAGCCAGAGAAGAGCGTTCATCCGAGGCTTGCTGACCCACGCGCCCGCACACCCGCAAAGGCACGTCCCAAGGGCGGCCAGGGGCTCTTGCGGCAATTGACAGTGCGACGCGCTCAAGCCTAAAAGGCCGGCGTCTCGATGGGGCTGTAGCTCAGATGGGAGAGCGCCGCAATCGCACTGCGGAGGTCAGCGGTTCGATCCCGCTCAGCTCCACCAGGCAGTCCAGCGGAAACAGCCTTCGCTCACTCCCTAGTCCAGAATTTCGAAGCTGACGGGCGGCTTGCCTAATGGGCCTGCGGTCTCACGGCGGGCTTCAGCCCACAGAACGCGCCGGTTCTGCAAGCAATGAATGCCGCCATTCTCGCTGAGAATGTTCAGATTTCCGCGAGCGGTGATTGCGACCGCTGGAGACAAGTTCGGTCATTCTGAGAGACGCGGTTCGTGCGCGCCTCTCGAATGGCGCAGCTAAAACCATGGCCGCAGCGCCAAGCGTTTCCGTCACGATGCTAGGCGGTGAGAGCGCCAGATCACGGCTACTGAGCACCCATTGCGACCGCTCAGCAGATCCTGGCATTTTCTCCGAAGCGGACGTCGGAGAAGTACAGCTTGTGGGTCGCAGTTGCACCATGAGCGGAAGTTGGCCACCTGCTTGAAAGCAGACGTTCCGCGTCCGACCCAACCAAGTCGTTCACGCGCAGCTGCGCGCTTCTCGAAAGCGGACGGCGCAACGGCGATAAATCCGGCAGCAGTGCGCCCAGCTAATTCGTTCTGGCCCTCAGTCGGCCAACTCTCGATCGGTTCTGATCGGGTGTAGCTGTTTCGCGTCCATATCAGCCGTCGGACAACATTTGGGCGAACAAAGTGCCCCGCAGCCCTGAGGCCAGCGGGGCAAAGTGGCTTTGGGAGGTGCCACAGCCTTGGAGAAACTGCGGCCGCCGCACCTAAGCTGACGTGTGGAACTGAGCAAGTCGCCCTTGGTCTAAGCGGCCGTTCGCCTGCTATGCGCGCTGGAGTCGTTGAACTTTCATGCAAGTCCGTCATCCAGGGGAGATGCCGCACTTAACCTGCCGCAAGGCGTATCTCGTCACGTCAGTCAACGCGGAGGGCTGCCATGGCCCCGTCTATGCGATTGTGACGAGCGATCCCTCCGAAGCGGTCGATGCCGTTGCTGCGTCTTTAGGCATCGAAGCAGATCGTCTATCTTTTGCGGGATTTTTGTCTCGCCGAATGGCTCATCACCTCGGTCTGAAGCCAAATGAAGTGAGGCTGATCTGATCTGCGCTGCCCAATCACCGTCGACAGTCAATCAGATGCGATGAAGCGGAGTGTGCCGGCCCGGCGTGTCGGCTTGCCAGTATCACTAGTGTGATTGATGCCATCCATGACAGGCACCTCCGCGAAATCAAACGGACTTACTCCCTTCAGGCAAGCCACGTTTACGGCATAAAGGTTCTGGTCCGATCGCCTCTGATGGTGCGTATAGATCCCGCAACGAGAACAGAAGAAGTGATGCACCGACCCGGTGTGAAACCGGTAGCTCGTCAAAACGTCCTCGCCGTGGCGGACTTTGATCCCGCCGATCTCGGCCATTGCAACGACCGCGCCCCGCATGCGGCAGAAGGAGCACGTACAGCGGCGGATGGATTCGAAGCCGTCGCTGAGCACCACTTCGAACCGTACCGCGCCGCAATGGCACCGACCGCTCAAAACACGCTTGTCGTCCGCCATGACCCTCACGCCTCCTGTTACAGTCACTGCCTTGTCTGGTCTGGACGGGGGCCAGTTGCTTGAGTTGGACCGCGTGTCACCGGGCGCAGAGCTTTTGTGCCGGTCGCAGATCTATCAGCCCTTCATTAAGTCTTCGATGGCACCGTGGATTTGGAGAGACGCGGCGACAGGGCCAGCATGAGAGGGATCACGGCGAGAGCCGTGGCTGCTGAAGCTGTTGCCGCCCAGTGCGGACCGAAGGCGTCCCCGAGTTGGCCGTAGAGAAGCGGAGATGCCAACGCACTTCCTCCGAGGCTGAAGGTGTAGAACAGTGCAAAGGCATGCTCGACCCGGCCCCCTGGGGCCAGTTCCGGGACGGTCCCGTACAGCACGGAGGACGTCCCGTTCAGCATGACCCCGATCAAGGGCAGCAGGAACAGCACCGACCCAAGCGGAAGGACAATCGCAGCGAGGACCGTTACCGCCGTACCGGTTTCGGTGAACAGAACAGTGCGGGTGACACCCACCCGATCGCCGAGCCAGCCGCAGGCGGCTTTGCCCAATGCCCCCCCGACAAAGACCGACGACAATGCCAGCCCTACCGTCGTCAGGGCTGCGCCCTTCTCCTGAAGAAGAAACGGCAAGTAGAGCAGAAACGCAGGACGAGCGGAGTTGTCGAGAACGCCGATAGCCACCAGAAGTCCGAACCCCAATCGCCCTTTTTGATGATGGCCTTCAGGCTGCACTGCTTGTGTTGCGTCTACGCGCATCCGATGCTGAGACGAACGATCGGTCGGCAGGAGATACGCGACAACGAGTGCTATGACGAAGCCCAGTCCGGCAATCAGCCATAGGGCGGACCGCCAGTGCCACACGGTGAGCAGGTAGCCGATCAAAGGAGGCACGATCGCTTTGCCAACATCTCCTGCGAAGTTGTACGTGCCGAGCGGGCCGCGGGCGGATCGTCCATAGGTACGAGCAATCAAGGACGACGCGAGTGGATGCTGGGTGCTGCTACCGGCACCGCCGAGCGCCAAAGCGGCGCACAGAGCTAACAGACCGCCCGAGGCACCGGCGAACGCATATCCTGCCCCGCTTACCAGCGTGCCGAGCACGAGGACGTTGCGGGCACCGAGCGACCTCGCGAGCAGCGTCGATGGAACCTGAAGCGCCGCAAGCGTCCCGCTGTAAAGTGTCCGCAGCAACGCCAATGTCGCGTAGCCGAGAGCGAACTCTTGCTGCCAGATCGGCAGCAAAACGTAGATCAGATCGGTATAGCCATCGTGAAGTGCGTGGTTGATGCCGGCTGCATATAAGACCCGTCGAGACTTCGAGCCGAGTGGTTCCGCATCGGCGGCGATCAAGTGTGTAGCTACAGGCATTGGGTGTCCGAGCACCTTTCGAACACATCATGAAGCGTGCAGATGACGCATACAAACGACTTTAAGTCCCCTTATGAGTGAGGGAAACTCACGTATGCGCGTGGGGGAGGTCGAAGCGCTAGCGTTGGGTCAACGCCATTTTCAAAGCGGAGATGCGGATGCCGCCATGGTGTCGTGATGGCGGATCGAGTTGGTGGCGACGACTTGGTGCTGGAACGATGATTTGAACGCGTCGGGCACGCCGTGGCTGTCGGGCAGACGGATCGACATCGGGTCGAGGAAGCGTCCGTTGACGCTGACCTCGTAATGGACGTGCGGCCCTGTCGAGAGCCCGGTCGATCCCATGTAGGCGACGACCTGCCCCTGCCGCACGGTCGCGCCAACCTTCACGCTGTGCGAGAATCGCTGAAGATGGTTGTAGGCCGTCGCGTATCCGTTGGCATGCCGGATCTCGATGCGGTTCCCGTAACCGCCTCGTCGCTTAGCGAACACAACTGTACCGTTACCTGTCGCCATGATCGGCGTGCCCGCCTTGTTGGCCCAGTCGATACCGTTGTGGAAACGCGCATAGTGCAGAATCGGATGGATGCGCGTGCCGAAGGGCGATGTCACCCGGCCTTCTGCGATCGGCATACGCAGAAGGAAACGTCGAAGCGATCCGCCTTCCTCGTTGAAGTAGCTGACGGCGCCGGTATCAGGCTCCTCGAAGCGATAGGCCCGGTGCTTCACGCCATCGATCGTCAGCGAAACGTAGAGCAGCTCAGCCTGACCTCCGTCTTTGTCAGCGGGGCTAAGCAGCACTTCTAGGCGGTCGGTGGACTTGACCGGCCGCTTCATGTCCGTGCCGTAGACGAAGATGCCGACGATATGCTCGGCGACCTCGCGGGAAAGCCCGTTGCGTAGCACGGCCTCATAGATGCCGTTGTAGAGGTTGGCGGCCCCGTCGTCGCCATCGCTGGTCGGCTCGGCCAACCGGACGGCACCTACGGGCGGCGCGACCGCGACGAAGCCCCCGGCATCACGTTCGGCGACGATCTCCTCCACGCCGTCAACACCGTAGAGCGTCACGCGGGAGATCCTCGCCGTCGCTGCGCCGCTGCCTCCGCGCATGAGCAGGAGGCTCAGGTGCTGCCCCTCGGACAGCCCGGTACGGGCGTGCTCGTCGAGAGCGGCGAGGATGGAACCGACGCGCGCCGGATCAGCGCCATTCGTCGCAAGAGCTTGCGCGAGCGTCTGATCGTGCTGGAGAATGACGTCGCGGGTTTCGGTGACGCTTGCATGCGCGGCCGCCTCGACCTTGACGAGGGCCGTCACGTTCTCGGGGATCACATGGACCTCGATGGAACGGAACGGGTCCGAGCCATCGGCATCCTCAGCCGTACCTTGGTCCGACGACGCGCCCAAGGCCATCGACAGGAGGCGTTGCGGCGCAAGCGGGCCTGGCATTCGTGGTTCCGCAAGCTTGGTGAAGTCGCGTTCCGCCTCGACGAGCGCCGTCATGCCGTCTTCGCCCATGGCGATGGCATCGTCGTCGATCTGTTCGTCGTTGAGGTCCGTGCGCTTGATAGTGATGGCGGTATCGGCGCCATCGTCGTCGAACTCGTTGCCACCTGACACCACTGTGTCGTCGGCGAGCTGCCGGGTCGGATCGAAGGCCGGGATGTCCGCGGCGTCGCCGTCACCCGACCCTAGGCTTGCGATCAGGCGGACGAGGGGCTGCACACGGACGATTTCTCGCGAACCGACCTGGCGGGTGATCGGAGCCGTGAACTCTTCCTTGTCAGATGCCACGAGTTGGCGTCGCAGGAGCCGGTCGCCGCGTTTTGCGCCTTCGTCTGGTCGATCCTCGGTACGGCTGGCATGGCTCACCGGTCGCGATGCGACCAGGTCCGCGTCGAAGGACAGCCGAAGGGCCGCCGCCATCAGGCCCGAGCCACAGGCCGCGATCAAGACGCTGGCGCCAAACCAACGAAGGTTGAGACGCCTGCGATCGGGTGGCGCCTCTCCCAGAAAAAGGGCTGCGTAGGGATCGTCAGATGGGGATCGCGGCTGGACAGGCGGTTGGTCTTTCAACGGTTGCCGCACTCTCATCGTACCCGAACTCGTCATGGCCAAGCTTGTGGCTTCGTGGGCGAGTGCGGCCCGAATGAGGCTACCGAAAGCAGAAGTATGCCCGTTAGCCTGCGCGGTGATTTCGAGCCGGGCTGAACCCTGGCCGCGACACCTAGAACGCGCGGGTCAAGGCATAACATCCGGCGGCGATCGCAGCTGCAGCCGGCAGCGTCACGACCCAGGCAACGACGATGTTGCTGGCCACGCCCCAACGTACCGCCGAGGTGCGCCGGGCCGCACCCACTCCGACGATCGCGCCCGTGATGGTATGGGTGGTCGAAACCGGCACCCCAAGCCATGTCGCCAGGAAGAGGGTCAGTGCACCTCCGGTCTCGGCGCAGAAGCCCTGCATGGGCTTCAACTGCGTGATCCGCGAGCCCATCGTGTGGACGATCCGCCATCCGCCCATCAGGGTCCCGAGCGCCATGGCCGCCTGGCAGGACAGCACAACCCAAAGCGGCACGTGGAATTCGCCGCCGGAATGGCCTTGCGTGAACAACAGCACCGCGATGATGCCCATGGTCTTCTGGGCGTCGTTTCCGCCGTGCCCAAGCGAGTAGAGCGACGCCGAGGCGAACTGCAGCACGCGGAAGGTGCGGTCGACGGCAAAGGGCGTCTGCCGGACGAAGGTCCAGGTCACGGCAAGCACCAGGACCATCGCCAGCACGAAGCCGAGCAGTGGTGAGAGCACGATCGCGGCGGCCGTCTTGGCAAGTCCGCTCCACACCACCGCTCCGGGTCCGGCCTTCGCGACACCTGCCCCGACCAGGCCGCCGATTAGCGCATGCGAGGAACTCGACGGGATGCCGAGCACCCAGGTGATGACGTTCCAAGCAATCGCGCCGACCAGTGCGGCAAAGATCACCGTCGGCGTGACCGTGCCGGCATCGATGATCCCAGTGCCGAGGGTCGTGGCGACATGCAGCCCGAAGAACAGGAAAGCGATGAAGTTGAAGAAGGCTGCCCAGAACACGGCGTAGCGTGGGCGTAGCACGCGGGTTGAGACGATGGTCGCGATCGAATTCGCCGCGTCGTGAAGCCCGTTTAGGAAGTCGAACAGCAGGGCGATGCCGATCAATCCGACCAACAGCGGCAGCGCGAGGGGAGCGGTTTCCACGGCGGCCCCTCAAACATTCTCGACGACGATGCCGCTGATCTCGTTCGCCACGTCCTCGAACCGGTCGACCACCTTCTCCAGGCCGTCATAGATCTCGCGGCCGATCATATAGGCCATCGGATCGCTGTGGCCCTTCGCCAGATACAGCGCGCGTAACCCCTGCTCCTGCAGTTCGTCCGAGCGTCCTTCTACCCTGGTGATTGCCTCGGTCAGTTCACCGAGCCTGCTCGCATTGGTTCCAACCGCGCTCAAGAGAGGCACCGCCTCCGCGGTCAATCGAGCCGCCTCGACGACCGTACCGCCCATCTCACGCATCAAGGGTTCGAAGGATCGCACTTCGTAGAGCGCAACGATCTTCGCAACTTTGTTCATCTGGTCGATGGCGTCGTCCATCGACTGGATCAAATCCTGGATATCGTTTCGGTCGAACGGCGTGATGAAGCTGCGGCGAAGGGCTTGCAGCACCTCCCGAGTAATCTCGTCCGCCTTCTGCTCTTCGGCAATGACGACACGAGCGTGCGTCTCGACCGCATCGCCCCCGGCAAGCATGCCATTCAAAGCCTCCGATCCAGCGATGAGGGTGGTCGCGTGTTGGGAGAATAGATCGAAAAACCCGTCCTCTCGCGGCATGAGAGATCGGAACCAGCTCAGCATCCTGCTCTCCTGCACCGCTCATTTACGACTTGGCCGGATCGATCTCGTCAACGCTGAGAACCGCTGGATTGTCCCGCAGGCGCTGCGCGATGGAAGACACGCTTTGTCTCGACAATCGTACGAAGGACACGGTGACTTCCTCGACGTCCGGATCGGCTCCGGGGCGCACAACGAATTGGCGGATCCGTGAAGACCGCTCTCGTGTCGCCTCTTGGAGCGTATCGATCGTCATCGAACCCCGTCTCACCGAGAGGGAGAGTTCGCGTGTCTGCATGCGGCCCCTCCAATGCTCTTCCAGAGGTTTAACGCCGGCCAGGATGCCGAGGACGAGGATCGTCGTGGCGATCGCCGCAACATAGAGGCCGCCTCCGACGGCCAGGCCGATCGCAGCCACTGCCCAGAGGCTTGCAGCCGTTGTCAGCCCCTTCACGACCTCGCCGCGCAGGAGGATCGTGCCCGCGCCGAGAAAACCGATGCCGGAGACGACCTGGGCAGCGACGCGGGACGGGTCCAACACGACTGCCGGCTGACCAAGCACGTCGCCGAAGCCGAACGCCGACACCATCATGATGAGACACGAGCCGACGCAAACTAGCATGTGGGTGCGAAGGCCGGCCGCCCATAGCAACCGTTCACGCTCGAAGCCGATGGCGCCGCCCATGATCGCGGCCAATGCCAAACGCGTGATCAGCTCCGCATGTCCCAGCATGGCGTCCTATGGCGTTCCGTTCGGCCCCAGAGCCGAGCGTGACTTTCGGGATGGTCCTATCCAGCCCCAGCCCTAAGTTAGCATCGTTCACTTAGTCGGCAACGGAACGGAGGGACGGATGAGAAAGATCGCAGCGATCGCATTGTTGATATCGATGGGTCTGGTGGGTCCTGCCATGGCCAAAAAGGACAAGCCGGGTCCGGACTGGATCCCCGCCGACCAAGTTACGCAGAAGCTCAAGGACGCTGGCTATAGCAGCATCACAGAGCTCGAAGCGGACGATGGCCACTGGGAAGGCGAAGGCCTCAAGAATGGTGTGAAGATGGAGTTTCACGTTGACCCGAAGACCGGGGCGATCACCAAGGAAAAGCCGGACAAGGACTGATGCAGTCCGAAGTGTCGGTCCGGCGACCGGTGAAATCGCAGGTGCGGTTTCGCTGGTCGACGCACGAATGGAAACCAAGCCCGGCCGGCAGTACGCTTTCCTCATTGCAGTCCAGCAACGGCGAGAAGCCACCCGCACTTATGCGGTGATGGCACCGTCGGCAGAGGCAGCTCTGGAGCGCGTGAACTCCGAGGCCCTAGTGGATGCCAGCGTTGAGGTGGTCGGACGCCTGTCGCGCGACACGGCTCGGCGGCTGAAGCTGAAACCTGGCGCCATGCATTTGGTATGAAAGCCGCGACGTCGTGACGTCTGTTTATGGGCGTTCTGCGATGAAAGCCGTCAGACTTCCTCCAGTCTGCTGCTGTAGCCTCCCTCGGCCGTCCGCTTATTTAAGCTTGCGCCCAAAAGCAGACCGGCAAAAATCCACCCCACTCAGTCGTTCGTCATCTCCGCCTTGCGCCAAGTGCGGACATTGATCAGCTTCTCAACTGCGGACACAAAGGTGCTAACTCGAAGCTGACATTCGGAGTCGCTGCGCTTGCCATCCGCAAACTCTCACTCTTGCTTTAGACGCTCCCACTCGCCAATCAACGAACGATAGTTCTCACGGAAAATCAGCTCCTCATTGCCTTGCAGGACCGTGGTTTGTGGAGAGAAAAACGTTTGACGCAGAATATCTATGATTCGCATGTCATTAGGATCGAGCTCTGGCAGGGCTTGTTGCATTGCCCACAGCCCCAACCTTCCACCCTCTTCAGGGAGCGCCGGCTCTTCGCTAAAGTATGGGTACACCACGCGAACATACTCTCCTCGAACACGAGCGTGCAGCGCGTCCTTGATCCGGATGGTGCCAGCCGGATCTGTTAGGCGCAGATTTCCATGCACACTCTGTGGGACGATCTCGACGGGCTCATTTGACCAGCGCAGTTTTGCGCTGAGCAGGTTCAAAGCGCCATCTCTCAGAAGTGGATAAAGCCGCCTAAAATTGCGATTTGACCTCACGCGAGCGTCTGTTGCCTCGGCAAGATCAACTTCGCCGGAAATGTGCCGCTTTACATCGGACCAAAAAGGCAAATAGAAGTCTCCTCCTCGGCTTCTGTTTCCGCCTTCCGCCTTCCGATTGTCTAGTCGGATGTCGTCCTTCAAAATTGATCTTCGCAATGAAGGCGGAGCATAAAATAACTGTAATGCCTTTCGCGGTGGAATATCAACAACCGACATATGGGTGCTCATTGCTCAGATTGATATTCATAATGGTCCTGTCTAGGATTTTGTTCATTTTGGCGTAGCGGCTATCGGTCTTTTACGCTCTGAAAATTGGCCTCAGCACACCACGCCTTGATGAAAAGCGGCGCCAAGTCGTTGAAGCGATGCTCACGCAACAGAGATTTGCAACTCTATTGGTAAAAGTAATGGTCAGCACCGAGGGCTCATTCTGCAGCCTCGGCGTGAGGCTCCTCCGCGGTTGCGGCAGATTTCCGTGTCTTCCGCTTTTTCTTCCTGCCTTCAGCCGCTTGTGACTGGTCAGCGATGAACATCACACGCCCGGGCACGTCCATCAGCTGCAGGGCCTTCATGCTTCGCATCAGGCTGATCCTCGAGAAGAGGGGCAGATTCAGAGAGCGGCCGGCAGGATCCTTCCGCGTCACAATGCCGAACACCAGAGCGTATTGCCGCGAGCGAACGAGATCGACCGCGCCGTCGGCATCGGTCTCGGGGAGGGCCTGCCGGAGCAACGCTTCCAGCTTGTCGACGGCTTCCGGCTCCAGACGCATCAGCTCGATAGCATTCACGCCCTGATTGAATAGGTGGCTCAACTGAGCGGACAATGTCGATACCTTCACATGGTAGAAGGTGGCGACGTTCTCACGGGCTACCAGCAGATCACATGGCTCAACAGCGGTGTGCCCGTCCGGGCTGATGCTCCGCGTATCGAGGCAAACCACGCCCGGGTTCACTACAGCGGCGGCTTGGTTGTACTCGCCTTCGCTCAAGTGGTCATAAGGTGGAAGATCGCTATCCACGCACAGCGGGTCGAGATAGGCGCTCAAGCGAGCAATGTAGGCGTCGTCGATTCGGTACCAGTTGCCTTCACACAGGTGGAAAGTCTCGCCTTGGGCTTCTTCGAGCGTCGTATCGAACACGAGACTCTTGAAGATGGTATACCTGTCCCGCCCATTTCCATCCTCATCCGTCAGGAGCAGGGCATGGTGCCGTAGCTCCTCGATACCTATGGCATCAAGGTCGACAGTGTGCTCATCAAGATATTCATAATACCGGCTGATATAGACATCGTCGTATATGAGGCTCCCGCCCGTGCCAGAGAACGCGACATAGAGATTGTCGCTGTAGTTGATTATCTCCGGGACCGTGATGTTGAGATCGGGATTGCCCGAGCGAAAGGCATCCAGAAGCTTGCCGTTGAGTGCCGTAATCTGAGCGGGATCGCGAACGGGGATGATATTCTGGATGTCGGGGAACGCATTTTTGTGTTCCTCACTCTGATAAAGTTCGAGCAGTGTTTCACATAAGCCGACCAACGCACCCGCCTCGACATCCGTGCTGATACGAAGGTTGGTGCCACCCGTGGCATGGCGGATTAGGTCCTTGTACTCGTCACGGACCTTTCCGGTCAGGCTTCGCAGGATCGAGCTGTCGCGGTCGAAGTCAAAAAAGGTGAGTTCGGACTCGATGGGCAGTTGGGTGCGCTGGCGCTTGGCTGCGCCCGGCTCCAGCGTGTCGGTGCTCTTGAGCTTGCGTGGATCTAGACTGTTCAGCGTAACTCGCAAGCCGAAATCGTATTCATAGCTCGTATCGAGAAGATTGTGAGAGACGTGCCCAAAAGACAGGGCAAAGCAGCGGTCTTCTACCGGCAGAAACACGAGAGCGCCTTTGGAGACCTGCACAAGCGCCTTCTCGATCCCAAAATAAAACTTCCACCATGGCGGCCTGGGTGCACTGTCCAGCACGAACAGCGTTGCATCATCGGGCAGGCTTTGTGGATTGGTCTCGCTTTCGAGAACATGCTCTTCACGCAGCGAATTCGTAGCATCGAAGCCTTCCTTGAGAAGGTATATCGAAAACGATCTGCTCTTAGACATGCGGCCCTCGACAAGCGACCTTTATGATTTCGCCCTCGAGTTGTATCACGGCAGAACTTCGCGTCCCCTGTCAAGTTTCTTTCCCTAAGGATCCTCGGCCAACACAACGCGAAACTATCTGGACTTTGGAAAGGAGGCAGCCAAGTTCGCGGCGATATTACCAATGCCGTCGCACGGCCTGCGTCGCAGGGTTGACTTGAAGGCCAAGCCAAACCTTGGGCGAGCTTCATGGGCCGCTCACGAGCGGACATTGCCAGGGTCGGCAATGGGTCAAATCCGGTTGCTACGGCGTTGATCCGCCTACTTCCAGACGCTGTCTATCTCGCCGCTTCCCAAGCCATCAGCGGAATGAGCTTGCGCTGCTCACTCCAAGAAACCGGAAGGCCGCGACAAAGGCGCGCCGCTCCGTAGCCCGCAGGCAATGCCCCGTCATGCGCAGCCTGGACCAAGTCGGGCGCGAGGTCCGCCAACGGAAGCAACATGCGCACATGCCGTTCGCTGCACCTGGCGCTTCGAGCCAACGTATCCACGTCCGCAGCGGCGCCGTTCATGAGTGCCGCCTTCCAAGCCCGAGCACGCGCGATCGATGCCAGGAGGTGGCGTCGCACATCATGCGGCATTGGTTTGCGGCCATGGGCCTGAGCTTCTGGAGAACCAGGCAAGACCACGGATGCGCTCCCCCGCGGCCGATGCGCCGTCCAAGGCACGATGAGCGTGTCCGATAACGGTGAGTCCTGTTCGTCTTCGGCGACGGCGTCAGCGCGTAACGTGATGACCATTTGCTCAGCCTGAACCACGACGCGATCAATCCACTGCTCGATCGGACCGACCGCCAACGATCGCTCGTTCAGATGGGTCTGCAGGGCCGCCGTGACGGCTTGCTCGATGGCGACAGCCGGCACGCGCAGAGGACCGTCGCTATCCGTCACGTCGCGAGCGCGGCCGCGTAGCAATGCTCGCGAGACGTAGTAGCGATAGAGCAGGCCACCTTTCCGCGTATGGCTCGGGCTCATCGCGCGGCCGCTCGCGTCAAACAGCAGGCCGCCGAGCAAGGCACCCGAAGCGGATCGGATCTGACGCCGCTCGCGCGTGTTCGCTGCGAGGCGCTCAGCAACCGCCGCGAACAGTTCAGGCTCGATGATCGCCGCGTGCTGTCCCGGATGGCTCGCGCCGCGGTGGGTGATCTTGCCGAGGTAAACCCGCGAACTCAGAAGTTGATACAGATGCCCGCGAGAGAAGGGACCACCGCGGACACGGCCGCCCGTTCCTTCGCGGCGATCCGGGGCATGCACGCCTTCTCGCGCCAAGTCGGATGCGAGAGCGCAAACACTGCCGAGGGAGAGGTAGCGCTCGTAGAGCAGACGGATGAGGGCAGCATGCTCGGGCACGACGTGGAGGGCTCTTGCCTCGACGCGATAGCCAAGCGGTACGACGCCACCCATCCAGATGCCCTTGCGCTTACTCGCCGCGATCTTGTCGCGGATGCGCTCTCCGGTCAGTTCGCGCTCGAACTGCGCAAACGACAGCAGAACGTTGAGGGTCAGGCGGCCCATGCAGCTCGTCGTGTTGAAGGCCTGCGTGACCGACACGAACGACACGTCATGCTCGTCGAACAGCTCGACGAGCTTGGCAAAGTCGGCCAGTGCGCGCGTCAGACGATCGACCTTGTAGACGACGATGACATCGATGCGTCCGGCGACCACTTCGGCAAGCAGGCGCTGCAGGGCAGGGCGCTCGAGTGAACCGCCCGAGAAGCCGCCATCGTCGAAGCGATCGGGCAGGACGCGCCAGCCTTCATGCGCCTGGCTTTTCACATAGGCCTCGGCGGCCTCGCGCTGGTTGTCGAGGGAGTTGAACTCCTGCTCAAGCCCGTGATCGGTCGAGACCCGGGTGTAGATCGCGCAGCGCAGTGACGGTGGCGTCGATACGGGGCGGCTCGGCCGTTTCATGGCATCGCATCCTGCGAGCGGCGCTGCTGCGAGACTTTACGGGATTGATCCTGCTGCACTGGCGGCTCGCTGCGCGAGCTAGCCTTCTCGCGCAGGCCAAAGAAGCGGGGTCCATTCCAGCGCGTCCCGGTAATGGCCTCGGCGATCGGCGAGAGACTCGCATGCAGCGAGCCGTTCCAGAGGAAGCCTGCATCCGTGACCGCCACGCGGTGAACCTTGCCGTCGTACTCCCGAACGAACTGGGTGCCGGAGGGAGGCCTGCGCTCATCGCGACGGGCCAAATGCTCGGCTGGATCGGCATCGCCGGCGAGCCGGTCGAGCAACCGAGCGATCTCACGGGGCAGGCCGCCATAAGCTCGCACCTGCAGCTCGTAGGCAAGAAACCGGGCGAGCATCTCGCGACGCAGGCTCGGCGGAGCGGGGCGCCGCGTGAGCCGACGCCAGCGCAGACGGAGCTCGTCGAGGCTGAGACCGGGGAGGGCGGCGAGCTCGGCCTCGAGCGGATCCGCGGGGCCATCGTTTGAAGCGGTCATCGTCGCCGCGCTCAATTCGAACGGGGCGCTGGTGAGCCCGCCATCTCGCGATCCGATGGCGGCATCCCCGCCGAAGCGACGCGGTAAACCGTGCGGCCGTCTTCCTTGCAGGTCTCGATCGCGTGGCCCCTGCGGCGCAGGCCCGTCAGTGCCGCGCGCGCCGTATGCGGCAACCAATCCGTCGCCGCGACGAGGGCGGCGATGTCGGCGCCGTCAAACCGCCGGAGCAGGGCAAGCACGCGGGCGATCTTCGTCCAAGCGTGCGGTTCAACCGGCTGTGCGGACGCGGCGTCATCGACTTCGCCCGTCGACCCATTCGCACCAGCATTTTCGCTCGCATCGATGATCAGTCGCAGCCCCGTCGGGCCGAGCGCCGGATCGCTCCACCACGGGGCTTCGTCATCTGCGATGGTTTCGGCGAAGCCAAGACCGATCAGTTTCTCGCCCAACAGGCGCCGGGCTCGTCCGCGAACGCGCTCAGGTGGCATGAGACGCCGATCGTCGCGCCTTCGCGCGGTCTCGATCAGGTCGCGATGGGTCGGGGACAGAGAGCTCGGATCAAGCACGGCGGGGCCTCGCAGAGGATGATGCGCAGCCGACCTCCGGCTGCCACCGCCTCAGGCCCCGTCTGCCGGCGATGGCAGCGAGGCTTTGGGCCGCTTGGGAGCTTGTCCAGTTGGGAAGGCTATTCTGCCGGCGTGGGGCCGCCGCGCGTGTCCGCCGTTCGCTCGATGCGGCCGATGAGGCAGGCCGCAGCATGCAGCATGTTGGCCTCGCTGAGCGGAACGTCGAGATCCATCGCGATACGAATGGCCTCGCGCTCCGCACCAGCCTCTGCGCAGACCAGCGCGGCCTTGGCGACGGCAGCGGCCTCGTTCAAGCGATCGCTGATCTCATTAAGGCAGGCGGTGATGCTCAGTCCCGGGCGGCTCATCGATGCGGTCTCCGACGCGTGGCGTTGCCAGGGACACACGCTCCGTTCGCGAAGACAGTCCAGTCGAAGCCGCGAGCCGCGACGTGCCGAGCCCGACTTGTGCCCTGCCGTGTCAATGCTTCGAAACTCTATCCAGGATTACGCTGGACATATCTCGCAACCAGAGCGAGCACGAGTGGCGCGGCGGGTTGTCCGCCGGTTGCTCTCGGACCTTCAGCCATGAACATTGCGATCCCCGTCATTCCTCACGTCGCCCCCACCATCGCCCGCTTTATCCGCCTCGGCCACAAAGGCGCCTGGGCACGGTTCTGTATCGAGAGCGGCGAGATACGGTTCGGAAGTCCCGACGAACCTCACGAACGCTGTCTCGCCGGCGATTGGGATGGCGCCCGCACGGCGCTGATCGGGGAGGGCGGACGCTCGCCAAGCGAAGCGAGCCAATGCCTTCGCGAGATCCGCGAGTTCTACACCTTGCCGGCCGCCGAGTGCCTCTGGATCACCTTCTTCGAGGGGCGGCTCTGGTGGACCTTCGCTGAGGCTGACGTGAGGGCCGTGGCGGATGGCGGCCCTGGCATCGTCATGCGGGGCTGCAGGGGCGGGTGGCGCGACGTGTCTCGCCGTGGCCTGCCGCTCGTCGAGACGAGCCTCAGCACCCGTCTGACGCAGGTGCGGGCCTATCAGCGGACCATCTGCAACGTCGCCGAGTTCGACTATCTCGTTCGCAAGATCAACGACACAGAAGAGCCGTCGGTCCTGCGCGCCCGCGCTGCTCGCGAGGAAGCCATCGTGAGCGGCGAGGCCTTGATCGCCGGCCTACACTGGGCGGAGTTCGAGGTGCTCGCCGACCTGCTGCTGACGCGATCGGGATGGCACCGGGTCTCGGCGCTCGGCAAGAGTCAGCCCGACGTCGACCTCGTCATCGAGCAGCCCGCGACGGGCGAGCGCGGCTTCGTCCAGGTGAAGTCGAAGGCAACGCAAGCCACCCTCGAGGCTTCCATCGCCGCCTATCGCACGAGCGGTGCTTTCTCGCGGATGTTCTTCGTATGCCATTCGCCGACGGGACATCTGCGGCCCGATGCGCCGGATGTTCACATCCTCACGGGATCTGATCTTGCTCGGCGCTGCGTCGATGCCGGTCTCCTGAAATGGCTCATCGCGCGCGCTGGATAGGCCGCAGAGCCGGTCGGGGCGTCGCCAAAGGAAGAAGCGCGGCGACAGGCTTTTGCCCTGCCGCCGCGCTCCTACGCCATTCAATCGGATTCAAGGATTCAATCGTCGTCGAAGCTGCGAATGCGGGGTCCGCAATCGATGCCGTCGCGCGCCCAGATCACGAACTGCGAGATACAATCGACCTGGTCATCGTGGCGGCCATGCGGGAAGGCGCGCAACTCCGCTTCGAGGTCACCAAGCCAAGGCGCCGTCCGCGGGAAGGCGACGCGCCCTGCCTCAAAGGCCAAGGTCGCGCTATAGGCGCGCATGACCTTGTCGCCTTCCGGTTCGATCGGCGTGGCGTAAATGCCCGCCGAAACGAGATCCTGGATGAGACTCTGGCCCGAAGCTTTGTCTTCGATGAGCACCGCTGCCGGCCGATAATGTTCATATCGGTCGACGATCGCGCGACGCAGCTCGGGAAAGCCGAGTCGGGCGCGGAACACATCGAGCAAATAGTAGGCCCCACGACGAACAAGCCAGGTCATCCCGACGGAGAAGTCGTTGAGCTGACCGGGCTTCGTCGCAGTGTCCCAGCTTTGCACGATCTCGTCGCCACGCTCGCAGCCGAGATTGCCCTCGTAGCGTTGGATCCATTCCGGATCGAACATGTTGCCCCCCGCGGGGATCGGCGCCTGCTGATATTGCGCGGCAAAAGCGAAGGAGCCGATGTCGGCCTTGAGTTCGTCGAGGATTTTTTGCGGCTCGCGTTCTGGATGAAGTAGGTCGCCGATCGCGCGATGATGCACTCGCCCTCGGCCAGTCGGGATGCTCTCATCGATCTCCGCGATCGCTGGAAGGTTCAGATGCGTCCAGCCGCCCTTGGCAAGCAGATGCCCGACCAGGTCGTCGGGATGCAGCCTCTGCATCACGACGATGATGGCTCCCTTCGTTTTTTGATCGAGCCGAGAGAGCACGGTCATGTCGTACCAGGCGTTCGTCGTGTTGCGCACGGTCTCGGACATCGCGTCGGCCGGCTTAATCGGATCGTCGATGATCAGGATGTGGCCGCCGCGACCGGTGAGCACGCCGCCGACCGAGGTCGCCATGCGAGAGCCGCCGCCCGTCGTCTCGAACTCGGCCTCGGTGTTCTTCGAGCGGCTGATCGCCGTTCCGGGGAAGGCGTTCCGATACCAGTCCGCGTTCATCACGGTGCGACACTGGTTCGACAGCTTGACTGCGAGCTCTTGCCCGTAGCTCGCGCAGATGATCCGCTTTGTTGGATCATGGCCCAGAAGCCACGCCGGGAACGCCACGGAGGCGCAGACCGACTTCATGCTCCGCGGGGGCATCGTGATCAGCAGGCGCTTGACCTTGCCGGTAGCCACCCGCTCGAGCTGGTGAGCGATCGCGTCGATATGCCAGTTCGGCAGGAACGCATCGCCTTGGACAACGCTGGCAAATGCCCGCTGGGTAAAGAAGCCGAGCTCGC
Organism: Methylobacterium brachythecii; assembly: GCF_014196345.1. Taxonomy (GTDB): domain Bacteria; phylum Pseudomonadota; class Alphaproteobacteria; order Rhizobiales; family Beijerinckiaceae; genus Methylobacterium; species Methylobacterium brachythecii. Next base: position 692,795 of record NZ_JACIDN010000003.1, read on the forward strand.
TGCGGACGAGGTGTCGGAAAAGATCGCTGGGTTTCATTGAGAAGCCTCCTGAACATTGAGCGCCGGCCCCTGGGGCGCGTTCACACCGGGGCAATCACTCTTGTCTGGGGTTTCATTGGCCGCGCTCTCACGCTCAAAGAACCGAGCAATGATCGCCATCTCCTCGGAGCCGAATACGAGTTCGGCCGCCGGGTTCGCCACGCCCGCCTGACCGCCGCTGCCGTTGGAGCGTCCGACGTGGTGCATGACCTCGCGGAAGCTGCGAGGGTCGCCCTTGCAGGCCTTGTTGATGTTCGTGTCCAGCAAGATCGCGTACTTGGTCATCTTCACCGATCGGCCGTTCTCGGTGACCCTCACCTTCTTTGCGAGGGCGGCGTGCAGCATCGCGTCGAAGTCCTGGGTGCCCTTCGTGCGACCCTTCGGGTTGCCGGAGACGCCGGGCTTGAACCGCGTGTGCTCGGGAGGCTTGCCGTAACCGACCTCGTACTCGCCTGGGGGCTTGCGATTACGCGGCATGGCCAGCCTCCGTCTGATCGTCATTTGCGGGCACCAGGGAAGCTCGCTCGCTGGCGACCTCACTGAAGGTCTGGCCGGTCGCGGCGAGGCGAGGGGACTGTCCCGTCGCATCCGCAAAGCGGCGCAGTGCCACGTCGACGTAGACCGGATCGAGCTCGATCGCTCGGCCGATGCGCCGCGTCCTCTCGGCAGCGATTAGGGTCGTTCCCGAGCCCGAGAAGGGATCGAGGACAATGTCGCCGCGAACCGAGACATCGCGCAGCGCATCGCCGACCAAGGCCACAGGCTTGACAGTCGGGTGTGATCCTAGTTCGCTCGCCCGATCCCTATGGAAAGTATTTTGACCAGCATAGTCCCAGACATTCGTCCGGTTACGTCCATGTCGACCGAGTTCAATATTATTACGATGGGCGGCCGTACCGGCCTTGTGCACAAACACGAGTTCATGTTTAGATCGGTACAGAGCGCCCATACCTCCGTTGTCTTTGTTCCAGACACAGAGGTTTTTCAGTTCGCTGTAGACACCTTCGGCCGCTGCAAGCAGCTCGCCCATATGGCGCCAATCCATGCCCCTATCGGCAGGGGCTCCTGCCGTCGGTCCGGGCGCTGCTCGATCACCTGGCCAGCGAGTTCCCGAAGACGGTGCTGCTCTAGCTGAGTCCAGCAAACACAGCGATTGTCCAAGATATTGGACGCTGTGTTTGGATGATCGCGTCTTCTCGGCCGATGGGTCATCCACCTAGTTTGCTTCCAACACGACCGAGTGTCGAAGTAGCAAACGGCATGGCCACGCGTATCCAGTCCGTCGAAGACAGTTCCGTCGCCGTAGAACGCATGGGCGCAGTGGTCGTCGGCGTTCCTCGGGTGATCGGCAACGGCTTCAGCGCCCTCCATTTCTCGGAGGAGATGTTCGACGGCGGCATGGACCCGCTTCTGATGGTGGACCATTTTGTCATGACTGCCCCGACCTTCGAGCCGCATCTGCATGCGGGCATGTCGGCGGTGACTGCGATGTTCGAGGACTCGGTCGGCGACTTTCTCAACCGCGACACCCTGGGTAACAACGTCGCCCTGAAGGCCGGCGATCTCTACTGGCTGGCCGCAGCCGGCGGCGCGGCCCACGAGGAGAAGCCCGACGAGGGCGCCCGCGTCCACGCCTTGCAGGTCTTCGTGGACCTGCCCGTGCGGCTGAAGAGCTGTCCGGCCCGCGCCGTCCTTGTCGAGGCCGCGGACGTGCCGGTCGCGGAGGGCGAGGGCTACCGTGTCCGCGTCGTGCTGGGTCAGACCGGCGAGGTGGTCGGCGCAGGCGGCACGCCCGAAGAGATGACGCTGCTCGACGGCCAGCTCGACAGAAACGGCTCGTTTTCACACCATCTGCGCGACGGCCGGCAGGCCTGGATCTATGCGGTGGCCGGCGGAATGACGGCGTCGCTTGTCGGAGAAGAGCGCCGGCTGCGCGAAGGGACCGCGACGACGGTCGCGGCCGGTCACTCCGGCACCCTGCTCCTCGAGACCGACACGGGCTGCCACTTCGTGGTGATGGCCGCCAGGCCGGTCCGAGCCATCGCCGTCCAGTACGGTCCCACGGTGATCGCGGCGGCAGGCAGCGCCGGCGGCATGCGTGCCAGCCGCGGCGCTGCCCCGCACGGCCGGCTGCCGACCTAGCAACCGTCACTGTTCAGTCCGTCGTACCGCGCGCTGCCCGGCACCGCGCGGACAGAACCCCTTTGCCCGAAGGAACCCGTCTCATGAGCGCGCCCAACATCCTGATCGTTTTCTTTGCGGGCAACGAGGCCACCGAGGCGCTGGCATTGGTGATCGCCGAGGGCGCACGCGCCGCCGGCGCTGCCGTCCGACTGCGCCGTACCCCCCATGCGAGCGGCGCCGACGCCACGGCCTACGACCCGCCAACCGTCGAGGATGCAGTGTGGGCGGATGCCATCCTGTTCGGGACGCCGAGGCTCTTCGGCAGCATCCCCTCGGAACTGTCCCTCTACCTCGACGGCCTGGATGACGTGCGCTTGCGGGGTGCGCTGAACGGCACGTTCGGGGGCGTGTTCGGCGCTCCCGACGCCGCCCAAAACAGTGGCCGGTCGACGGTTCTCTCGCTCTACGACCGCCTGGTGGCCCTGGGGCTGATCATTGTCCCGCTCGGCTATTCGCACCTCGCGCCGAACGCCATCCGCCCGCGAAGCGACGAAGACCGCGCCGCCGCTCGGCGGCAGGGCGGCCGGATCGCGGCCGTCGCTGCGCAGGCCATCGCCGAGCCGCTCCTCGGCCGTGCGGCCTGATCCGTCCCTCCGAACACCAGAAGCGAGGCCATCATGACCGCCAACACCCTGCAGATCACCGGATCGACCGGTCGTGCCGTCTTCGGCCTGTCGGAGGAGGAGCGCTCCCGCGAGGCGGCGCTGCGCGAGCAATTCGCAGCTTTCTGGGGATCGGCGACAGGCGAGCCGCGGGCGATCTACGATCGCTTCATCGGCGCTTGCCCGGTCCAGGACGGTATCACGCTCACTCCGTTGGAGACGGCGGACGTGCGTGGCTGGTGGGTCCAGCCGCGCCGGAGCGAGCAGGGACAGGCGATCCTGTTCCTGCATGGCGGCGGCTACGTGCAGGGCTCGGCGAAAGCCTATCGCGGCTTCGCGAGCCAGATCGTCGGCCGTCTTCAGGTCCCGGCCCTGGTCATCGACTATCCGCTGGCGCCGGAAGCGAGCTTGCCGTCCGCGCCGCAGGCGGCCCTGGCGGCCTGGCGCTGGCTCGTCGAACAGGGCTTCGGGCGGATCGCCGTCGTCGGGGATTCGGCCGGCGGTGGACTGACGCTGGTCACGCTCTCCGAGCTGGCCCGTCGCCCCATCGGGCCGTCGCCCGTCGCCGGCGCGGTCTTCTCGCCCTGGACCGACCTGACCCTGTCCGGGGCGTCGATGACCGATCCCACCGTCCACGATCCACTGATCGGCCGCGACTATCTGTTCGACTGCGCCGGCAAGTATCGCGGTACGCTCGCCGCGGACGACCCGCAGGCCTCGCCGCTCTTCGGCGACCTGCATGGCCTGCCACCGCTCCTCGTCCAGGTCGGCACCGACGAGCGTCTACTCGACGATTCTCGCCGCTACGCCGAGCGTGCCGCCGCAGAGGGCGTGCCCGTCCAGCTCGAGCTCTGGAAGGGGATGCATCACGTCTTCCAGCTCGACGTCGCGCATCTCGAGAGCAGCCGCACGGCCCTCGACCGGGCCGCCCGCTTCCTGCGCGCCGCCTTCAACGCCTGATCCAGCCCCGACCCGCGAAAGGAGACGCGCCATGGCGAACCCAGCCAGCCCCCACCCCATCCACGACGTCGTCATCGTCGGCGGCGGCTCTGCCGGTGCCGTCCTGGCGAACCGGTTGAGCGCGGACCCGGCGCGCAGGGTCCTGCTGCTCGAAGCGGGCGCCGCCTACGCGCCGGCCGACTACCCCGACGTCATCGCCGATGCGAACCGCGTCGGCGGCGATGCTGCGCATGACTGGGGCTACCACAGCCGGGACTATCGCAGCCTCGGCCACGACGTTCCGGCGATCCGCGGCAAGGTGCTCGGCGGCAGCTCAGGCGTGAACGCGGCCGTCGCCATGCGGGCCCGACCCTCGGATTTCGCACGCTGGACGGCACGTGGGATCGAGGGCTGGTCCTTCGCGGACGTGCTGCCGGTCTTCAAGGCGCTGGAGAACACGCCGACGGGCGAGGATGCCTGGCATGGCCGCCACGGGCCGTTTCCGATCCGGCAGCGCTCCATCGAGGAGATCACGCCCTCGATGCGGGCCTTTGTGATCGCTTCCGAAGCCGTAGGCCTCGCCCGGGTGAGCGACTTCAACGGCGCGGAGCAGAACGGTGTCTCGCCCTACCCGCTCAACGTCGTCGACGGCCGCCGCATCAATACGGGGATCGCCTATCTGACCGATGAGGTCCGTCGCCGGCCGAACCTCACGATCCGGGGCCATGCCGAGATCGACAGCCTCGTCTTCGATGGAAGGCGTGCCTGTGGCGTGCGGCTGGTCTCGGGCGAGACGATCTCGGCCGGGCGGGTGATCCTCTCGGCCGGAACCTTCGGCAGCCCGGCCATCCTGATGCGCTCAGGGATCGGGCCGGCCGCACACCTGCGGGAGCTGGACATTCCCGTCCTGCAGGATGCCCCGATCGGCGACCGGCTCAAGGAGCATCCGTTCTACTACAACGTCTATGCGCTGATGCCCGAGGCGAAGGCGATGAACCCTGTCGCCGGGGCCATCATCTGGACGCGCTCGAGCGAGGCCGCGGCGGACGAGCTCGATCTGCACATCTCCGGCACGCACATCTTCGATCCGGCTCAGAGCCCGACCAGCGGCGCGATCGTGCTGGCGAGCGCGGTGACGCTGCCCAACTCGGTCGGCACCTTCCGGCTGGCAAGCCGCGATCCCCGTGCGATGCCGCTGATCCGCTACAACTTCTTCCAGGATCGCAGCGACCTGCGCCGGATGCTGGAGGCCGTCCGGCTCTCCCGCCGGATCGGCCAGACTGCACCCTTCCGCGACGCGGTCGCCTTCGAGATGACGCCCGGCCGCGAGGTCGAGGACGATGCGGCGCTGGAGAGGGCCGTGATCGCGTCGGTCGACGGCTACGCGCACCCCACCTCGACGGTGCCGATGGGCGCCCCCGACGATGCCACCGCCGTGGTCGACACGAACGGCGCGGTCCGCGGTATCGACGGCGTCAACGTCGTCGATGCTTCGATCATGCCCGATATTCCCTCGGTAGCGACCAATATAACCACAATCATGATCGCGGAAATGATCGGCCAGCGGCTCGATCAGCAGTGACCATCTGAGAGTAGAAATCAACCGAATGTCTGCTCTAAAGCCGGGGATCGTTGGTCAGAACGACCGAGATGGGCGCGGATCGGCCGACTAAATCTGGCCGGAAGCAGACTGGCTGCTTTCAAGTGTTAGATGCAGGAAGGCAGACCTCTGGCTTGCGATCTTTGAGACGGCAGCTCCGTGAGCCGATAAAGAAAGATCAGCCCTGCACTTCTAATACAGCAACGATGTCGGCAGGACTCGCAACGGTGTTACACACGCCTCCCTACATGGTCACCATCTTGAGCGCTGCCTCGTGAATTATGGCATCCGTCGCAGCAGTGGCATCCCGCGGCCCTGCTCAGAATCCGAAAGGGGCTCTCGATCAACCCCGCAAGGTCGGCCAGGAGCGTGGCGACCAGCCCGGCTATGTGATGCGGACCAGCGCTTTCACGCGCGCCAGCCTCAATCCGTTTGCCACCACTGGAGTTTTGACTGCGGGCCTAGCAGTTGCCGCGGCGCTGATCCTCGCAACGCGTCAAACGATCAGCGTTCAGAAGAACGAAGGCGTCGTCTTTCGTGACCGGAAAAAAAGGGCGTCGCAGCGCGACGCCCTTTCTGCATGACCGCTATCAGGCGCCCTTGCTGTCTTCGACGTTGATCTTCTGGGCGATCTTCGAAAGCAAGGTGTCGGTCTTCTTTTCTTCCTGCAGCGTCTCATCGAGCAGCTTGGCAGCGTCGTTGTAGCCAAGTTGGCTGGCCCAGGTCTTGAGCGTCCCATAGCGGGCGATTTCGTAGTGCTCGACGGCCTGAGCACATGCGGCAAGGACCGCGTCGGCGGCTGGCGTATCGCCGAAGTCCTCAAGATCCTCCTCCATCTCGGAAACGATGCCCTGCATGGCTTCGCAGGTCTTGGCGCGCGCCGGCTTGCCGATGATCTCAAAAACCTGCTGAAGCCTCTCGACCTGGATGGCGCTCTCGTCAGCGTGGGTCTCGAACGCCTGCTTCAGCTCCGCGTGCTGCGCGGCCTTCGCTGACTTTTTCAGCGCTTTCACCGACTGCTTCTCGGCGTAATAGACATCCTTGAGCGTCTCGTAAAAAGCGTCGGGTAGGGTTTTTTCTTTTGTGGCCATAGGGTTCCGCCTCAATTCAATTGGTACACGGTCGTGCTCGAATGTGGCCCACGCCACACCCTCGATGGGGCAAGTACCGCGGCATCGGAACGGTTCATTGCGTGGGACCGGGCGTTATCTGCGGGGACGCCAGTGACGGCCAACAACCCTGTGCCGGCCGCACGGATGGACGTGGAGGAGTCTTAAAACCGATCGCGGGAACCAACCGGTTGCCGGTGGCATTCGCTGCCACACGCGGTCGACGCCAAAGAAACGAACGGGTTGTTGGGCGGATATGGGCGAGCTGATCCGACCGGACTTCGGCCAGGGGCAAGACACAGAAACGGCGGCAAAACACGAGGCGCTGTCGTTCTTCGGACAGGCGGCCGGCTATGCAATCGCGCTGGTTCGCGATGTGGACGAGCGTGGCAACGCGGTGCTGCAGGTCGTCGTGGGACTGGTCGATGGCACCGACGCGCAGGCGGTTGCAACGCTCCCGTCAACGGCGGCCGGCGAAGTCGATGGCACCATGATCGGCACGGCAGTCCTGAAATCGTTCGAACTGATTGAGGCTCACGGCAAGGCGCCTCAAACGCAATAAAACGATCACAAGTTTTCTTTGAAAGAACGATTGCACTTGCCCTGGAAACATCCGCTCAGGGAGGCGTTAGCCGCTCACACGTTTGTGAGGGGACCACTATGGCCGATCTATCCGATACCCACCGGAGTCCGGTAACACCTGCGGAAGATTTGAGAACAATTGCCCTGCATCACATCTCTTGGGGAGCAATTTTTGCCGGCGTCTTTATCGCACTGATCCTGCAATTGATCCTCAACTTGCTGGGCCTGGGCCTTGGTCTCACCAGCATCAGCGCTACGGAAGGCACCAACCCGTCCGCCAGCACGGTCGGCATCGGTGCAGGCCTGTGGTGGGTGATCTCCGGGATCATCGCCGCAGCGGCCGGCGGCTACACCGCCGGTCGCCTGTCCGGTAAGCCAGTCGAGTCCACGGCCGGCTATCATGGTTTGATCTCCTGGGCCGTCACGACCTTTGTGGTGATCTACCTGCTGACCTCGGCACTGGGCGGCTTGGTCGGTGGTGCCTTCAACACGGTGTCGTCGACACTCGGCGGCGCGGCCAATCTGGTCGGCGGCGCGACACAGACGGCGGCTCAGGCAGCTGGCCCGTCCCTCCCAAGCCTGCCCAATCCGTTCTCCGACATCGAGGGCAAGGTGCGCAGCGCCTCGGGTGGTCAGGACCCGGCCGCGCTCAAGGATCAGGCGGTGTCGGCCATCAAGGACGTGCTGACGGGTGATCCCACCCAACAGCAGGCGGCCAAGGAAAAAGCTGCCGACGCGATCGCCAAGGCGCAGGGGATCTCGCCGGACCAGGCCAAGCAGCAGGTCCAGCAGTACCAGGATCAGTATACCAAGGCCGTGGCCGACGCGAAGGAGAAGGGCAAGCAGGCAGCTGAAGCCACGCGCAAGGCTGCAGCGCAGGGTGCCCTCTATGCCGCACTGGCCTTGCTAATTGGTGCAGCCGCCGCGTTCTTCAGCGGTCGCGCTGGGGCAGTAAACCCCACCCTCACGTCCACGCCCGGCGCGATCCGGCGCAGCTGAGTGAGACAGCGAGCAGAGTGGCGGCCAGCCACTCTGCTCATGCCGTGCGACCCTCACTGGAGAGCAGGACGGTTATCAATCCGAAAATCACGGCGGAGCGCATCGGGTCAGGTCTGCGTCCTTGGGCCTGGGTCGCCTATCACCACGACGGTGAATGGTGGGATGGGTCCAGAGCGATGTTCTCGTCGCGCGAAGCGGCGCTCCGCATCGGCACTCAGATCCTGGTCTGGAAAACTCGTGTGACCAGGCGCGTGACTCTGCATTGACGGGATCAGCTCGGATAGCTCGCCTGGCTTGTTGCGCGATTGGCGGCGGTTCGCGCCTTTTCGTCAGCTTCGTCCAGGGCGCGATCGGCGGGTTCTCGCGCTTCATCGACAATACCGGACCTCGGCGTCCGCTGGCGCGCGCAACATCGTCATCGCCTGGGTGGTCACGCTTCCTGCGGCGGCTGCGATCTCCGCAAGCTGCTATGCCGTCACATGGCTGCTCTCGGCCGGCTTTAGGATCTCGGTACCGGCCGAGCCGTCGAGCCAAGCGTCGATCTGCTTGCCGTCGAGGATCACCGGCATGCGGTCGTGATACGGCCCCATCCAATCCGATGGCTCTGTGACGACCATCGTGCAGGACAGCATTTCCTCGCCTTCGGGATCGCGCCAACGGTCCCATAGGCCCGCGATCGCCAATACGGGCGCATCGTCGGCGGCGGTGAAAAGATGGGGCTGCTTGTCACCCTTCTCGCCGGTCCATTCGTAGAAGCCGCTCGCGGGAATGATGCAGCGCCGCTTCTTGAAGGCGTCGCGGAACATGGGCGTCTCGGCGCGGGCGTTGAACGTCGCCGGCACGCTCTTGAGCGGCTTCTTCTTCAACCAAACTGGGACGAGCCCCCAGCGCATCGGAACGATCTCGCGTCCTTCCTCGCCCTTGCGGACTGCCTCCACCGTCGTCGTCGGCGCGATGTTGTAGCGCGCGCGAAGGTTTCGGCGCGGGCCGATGATGCTCATCGCCTCATGGACCTGTGCCCAAGTGGGATATTAGGTAAAGCGTCCGCACATTGGGCCAGTCTTCGCCTGCGGGTTCGTCATGGCCATGGATCATCGGCCAGCCGTCCACGGTTGGATGGCCTGAGGAGAGCCCATGTCCGCAATCACGATCACCCTGACCCCGGAAATCAGCGAGGCGATCGACCGCTTCATCGCCGGGCAGGAGCCGAAACCGAGCCGAGACGAAGCGGTGAACGCGGCACTCGGCGACTGGCTGTCGCAACAAGGCGCGCTGTCGTTCGTCGATTGCCCGCCCGAGATCGAAGCAAAGGGCGAGTGTGAGTGACGCAAGGTCGTCTCTACTGGCAGCATACCTGGCCCGAGGAAGGTCCGGATTTCGTCCTGCAGCGAGAACGCTCCGGAGAACCGGAGACCATCGGCCGGGTCATGCTTCACCGACCGGTCGATGCAAACGTCGACTATTGGATGTGGACTTTGACCTCTCGGGCCGGAGCGGTCGGGATCGAGAAGCCGGTTTTTGAGATGTCAGGATCCTTGGTGACGCAGCGCGGCGCGCGAGATGCTCTGATTGTCGCCTGGCGCCGGGAGGAAGCTTTTCGGCGGGAGGCGCAAAATCATCCGGCCTATCCGGGCCTGTCCTCGTATGCTCGCGAATTCATCGTCAACGGACAACCGCCGGCAGCGAAGTGGGAACGGGAGTTAGGGGACTGAAATCGCGGGCTCTCGCTCAGCTTGCCGCGACAGCAGCGGCGCGGGTTTCGGCACCGCCGGAGACTCTGTGATGTTGAAATCGATCCGGAACAACACGAGGCCGGCATCATCAGTGACTTCGGGACGCCATTCCCCCCTCAAGCTTCACTTCCCGGCCATCCCCGCTAATCAACTCACCCCCCACGCGAAGCGCCATTCTGCGAGCGGCAGCGTAGTCGGGCAACTCGGTGCCGTTCGGATCACGCGCGGTGAGCCCATCATAGATGTGGAAATGAAACCGGGGCGCGCATCGTTCGTCGTTCATAAGGCGACGGCGAAGAATGCCCTCCGTCGCCGACGCCCGAACTTGCCGGCCAGCGATGGCTTTCAATGGGGGAAAAGCTCTGAGGTTCCTGGGTATCGTCGTTGCATAGCGCGAACATGTCTCGGGGCTCCCCTCGCGTCCGTTGCGCTAGAAAAATCCCTGCAGCATGTAGACAGCGCTCCAAGCGATGGCCGCAGCCCAAACGACAGTCACACCAGCTGCGGCGGCCAACAGAATACCGATTGACAAAGAATTCACTCGTTGCCGCCGGTGCTCACAGTGCGCATCATTTGGACATAGCGTCCGACGCTGCCGACGAACATCAGCAGCGCTCCGCACGGTGGGGGTCGAGAAGCGCACGAAAAAGCCCGCCGCGGCGAGCCGGGCGGGTTGAAGCCGTTCATGGACAAACTGTTAGTTCGAGTTGCCGCCACCACCTCCACTACCCTGAGGCACCGCCCGTTCGGGCTGGTTTGCGTTACCAGCCGCCGCTGAGTCCGATTGGAAAGTATCTGCTCCCGTTGAACCGCGCGGCACAGTCACATCGACCTCGCCCCCTGTATTATTTTGTCCACCGATGTTCGCACCAGTGTTCGAAGGAGAATTCGATCCGATCGGCGGGTGTCCTAGGGGAAGCGTGGATTGTGCCATAACGGGCGATGCGAACGCAACGACGCCCGCTAGAGCAAGGCTGAACTTGGTCATGTAAATCCTGACAGATAATGAGCAGGTAGAACCATCGGCAGCCGCCAAATATCCCTGAACTATTCGGGCATTGTGCCGCGGCTCGGCTTAGCACACCAAATGCCCAACGCGATTTCCATTGAGATGGGCTAAACGCGCGATCCGGCTCTGGCCGCGTCATCATTCATGCCGATTCCTAGATCTTGCGGCGCGGATAGCAAAAAGCTTCAGAATGGGATCTGCGCCAGGAGGCCAACGTGGCATCGTCTGCTCGCGCGGCGCGATGATGCGATAGCGCCTTGGAGGGATCAGGAGCCGGCCTCTAGCGGCGTTGCGCGGCGGGTTACATCCCCGCACGGGCGATCCGTTCCGCTGGATCGAACAGGCCATGGACAACTGCCTCGCGCTGACCCGGGGCGCGGCGATGCCGCCTATCGAAGGCGCCCCGGGCAGTCTAAAGGCTTCGAACGAGTACAAGGATAAGCTGATGACGATGGACGGCGCCGAGGTCCTGGCCGGGGCAGTCACCCGGGACGAGACCGCGATTCTGGACGCTTGGCTCGCGGGCCTGCGCGCCGGTGCCTCGCTCCAGAGCGGACGCATCCGCGAGGCCGAGCTCCAGACGCAGGCGAAGAGCGTGCTCGCCCAGTTCAAGGACGCGCTCGCCGAGGGCGGCCCCGACGCGGACGGCGAGGCCTACGCCTCGCTGCGCGAGACCCTTGCAGAGATCTCGCGCTCGCGTGCGATCCAGGGCTTCACCCCTACCGATACCGCTAACTTCGTCTTCGCGCTTAAAGAGCCGATCATCGAAGCGCTCCGGCGTGCGATCGGGTCGGACACACCGGCCCTGGCGGCGGGGATCGTGGCCGCGGGTAAGGTGCTGGACCAGCTCGGACTGCACACCACGGAGGTGTTCCTGGCGAGCCGCGAGGAGGTCATCGGGCGCCAGGGGCAGGAGATCGCCGAGCTGTCGACGCCGGTCGTCCGGCTCTGGGACGGCATCCTCGCTTTGCCGCTGATCGGCACCCTCGACAGCGCCCGAACCGGCGTCGTGATGGAGAACCTGCTCCAGGCCATCGTCGACGAGGAGGCCGAGATCGCCATCATCGACATCACCGGCGTGCCGACGGTCGACACCCTGGTGGCTCAGCATCTTCTAAAAACCGTCGCCGCCGCGCGGCTGATGGGAGCCGATTGCATCGTCTCCGGCATCCGGCCTCAGATCGCCCAGACCATGGTTCATCTCGGGGTCGAGCTAAACGTCGTCTCGAAGGCGACGCTGGCCGACGCCTTCGCCGTCGCCCTCAAGCAGACCGGCCGCAGGGTTGTCCGCCAGCAAGCGGCACCGACCGTCGAGCGGCGCTAAGCCGATGGACCGCATCCCAATCCTCAAGCTCGGTGGCGCGCTGATCGTCACCATCCAGGTCGACATGCACGACCGTCTCGCGCTCGCGCTGGAGGAAGACCTCACGGCGATGATCGCGCGCACCGGCGCGCGAGGCGTCCTCATCGAGATCTCCGCATTGGAAATCGTCGATTCGTTCATCGGCCGCATGCTGGTCAGCATCGCCGCCGTCTCCCGCATGCTGGACGCCGAGACGGTCGTTGCCGGAATGCGGCCGGCGGTCGCCATCACGCTGGTCGAGCTCGGCCTGGAGCTCACCGGTATCAAGACGGCCCTCAACGTCGAGCGTGGGATGGCCCTGGTCCAGGCCCGGCTGTCCGAGGATCACGACCGAGGGAGCGACCTTGAAGGTCTCGAAGACTGAGACCTTGCCCGTACGCTCCGGCGACGACGTCGTCCGCGTCAGGCAGCGGGTGAGGACGCTCGCCGTCGAGATCGGCCTCGGGCTCGTCGACCAAACCAAGATCGTGACCGCGGCGAGCGAACTTGCGCGCAACACCCTCGACTACGGCGGGGGCGGGGACGTCCGCGCGGAGATCGTCCAGGCCGGCATCCGAAAGGGCCTGCGCCTGACTTTCGAGGACCGGGGGCCGGGGATCGCCGACATCGAGCAAGCACTGACCGACCGCTTCACCACGGGACGCGGGATGGGTCTCGGCCTGGGCGGAGCAAAGCGGCTCTCCAACGAATTCCACATCGAGTCGACGCCCGGGACAGGCACGCGCGTGACCATCGCGCGCTGGAAGTAACCATGGACCGGGTCACCGTCACAGAGGCGAGCCAGGTAGCGGAGGCCCGTCGACGCGCCGTCGCCGCGGCGCTGTCCATCGGCTTCGACGAGACGGCGTGCGGCCGCGCGGCCATCGTCGTGACCGAACTCGCTACCAATGTCGTCAAGTACGGCGTGCCCGGCGAGATCCTTGTCGGCATCTACGAAGACGGCACCGGAACGGGTCTGGAGATCCTCGCGCTCGACAAGGGCGCGGGCTTCCCGGATCTTGGCGCGGCTTTGCGGGACGGCCATTCCACGGGCGGGAGCGCCGGCGAGGGTCTCGGCGCGGTGAAACGGCTCTCGAACGCGTTCGACATTGTCTCGCGACCTGGATCGGGGACGGCCGTGCTGGTGCGGCTCTCCGGTGCCCGAGGTGCCCGATCGGATCCGTCGGACGCCTTGCCGGCCTTCAGCGCGGTCACGGTGCCGTTGAAGGGCGAGACCGCCAACGGAGACGCCTACGCCGTCCATGAACGGGTCGATGGCTGGACGGCCATCGTGGCGGACGGGCTCGGCCACGGGCCCGACGCCGCGAAGGCGTCGGAAGAGGCCATGCGGCTGTTCCGCCGCCATCACGACAAGAGCCCCACCGAGATCCTCGTCGCCGTGCATGCGGGGCTGTCGCACACGCGCGGCGGCGCCGTGTCCGTCGCACGCCACGCCAGGGACACCGGAACCCTCACGTTCGCCGGGATCGGAAACGTCGCGGGCGCCGTGGTCTCCGGACCGGTGATCAAGCGCACGGTCAGCCTCGCCGGTACGGCCGGTCACGCGGCCCGCCGCATCCAGGAATTCGAGTATCCGATGCAGTCCCACGACCTGTTCGTGCTCTGCTCGGACGGCATCGCGACCGGATGGCACCTCGACGGCTATCCTGGCTTGGCCGCCGCCCACCCGGCGCTCGTCGCCGGGGTGATCTTCCGCGACTTCGCCCGCGCCCGCGACGACGCCACCGTGCTCGTGGTTCGGGGGGACGCGCCATGAAATGGACGCTGCTAACCAGCCCCATCGAGCACGAGGACGACATCGTCACGGTCCGTCAGCGCGTGCGACGTCTGGCCGAGCGCCTCGGCTTCGCACTCCAGGACCAGACGCGCATCGCCACGGCGGTCTCCGAGATTGCGCGGAATGCCTACGCGTATGCCGGCGGCGGCCGCATAGAGTACGGCCTCGACGAGGCCCACGCCGGCCAGTCTCTGGTGATCCGGGTCAGCGACAGGGGTCCCGGCATCCCCCATCTCGAAGACATCCTGGAGGGTCGCTATCGCTCATCGACCGGCCTCGGCATCGGCATCACCGGCTCGCGCCGCCTCATGGACCGCTTCGAGATCGAGGCCGCGGGAGGCAACGGTACCGTCGTGACCTTCGGCAAAAAGCTCCCGTCGGGAAGCGAAATCTTCAGCGCCAAGAGGCTTGCAGGCCTCGCGGAGGATGTCGCCCGCGCCCGCACCGAAGAGCCGCTCGTCGCACTGCGCGACCAGAACCGCGAGCTGATGCAGAGCCTCGCCGCGCTCGCCGAACGCCAGGAGGAGGCGCAGCGCCTCAACCAGGAGCTTGCCGAAACGAACCGGGGGGTGGTCGCGCTTCACGCTGAGCTGGAGGCCCAGGCCGCGCTGCTGAAGGATGCAGGAGCCCTGCTGGAAACCCAGGTCGCCGCACGAACCGCCGAGCTCGCCGAAGCCAATGCTCGACTCCTCGCGGAGGCGGCCGAGCGTGAACGCATGGAGCGGGACCTGCGGCAGGCGCAGAAGCTCGAAGCAATCGGGCAGCTGACCGGCGGCGTCGCGCACGACTTCAACAACCTGCTGACCGTCATCAAGTCCTCGACCGATCTACTCAAGCGGCCGGACCTCGAACCGGAGCGACACACGCGCTATGTCAAAGCCATCTCCGATACCGTGGACAGGGCTGCCAAACTGACCGGGCAGCTCCTCGCCTTCGCCCGGCGCCAGGCGCTCAAGCCCGAAGTTTTCGCGGTCTGCGACAGTGTTCGCGCGCTTACCGACATGATGGGGACTCTCACAGGGGCCCGCATCCGGATCGAGACGGATCTGCCCAAGAAGACCTGCTATGTCCATGCCGACCAGAACCAGTTCGATACGGCGCTGGTCAACATGGCCATCAACGCGCGCGACGCGATGGATGGCGAGGGGCTTCTTACGATCCGCGTGCGTCCCGCCGAACGCATGCCCAAGGCCGCTTCGGACGATGCCGTCGAGGGGCCCTTCGTCGCGGTGTCGATCAGCGACACGGGCGCCGGCATCCCGCCGGAGCAGGTGCAGCACATCTTCGAACCGTTCTTCACCACCAAGGGCGTCGGCCACGGCACCGGCCTGGGGCTGAGTCAAGTGTTCGGCTTCGCCAAGCAATCAGGCGGCGAGGTCACGGTCGAGAGCGAGGTCGAACGGGGCACCACCTTCACGCTCTTCCTGCCGCGCGTGGCCGAGGAGGAACGCGCCGTCGAGAGCCAGCCGGATGCACTGATGGACGGCCATGGCACTTGCGTGCTCGTGGTCGAGGACAACGCCGAGGTGGGCACCTTCGCGGTACAGACGCTGGCCGACCTCGGTTACGTGACCGTTCTCGCGAGCAGCCCGAAGGAAGCGCTGGACGAGCTGGCGAGAGACGCTGACCGGTTCGACGTGGTGTTCTCGGACGTAGTGATGCCGGGCATGAACGGCGTCGAGCTAGCCCACCGGATCCGCGAGGAGCACCAAGACCTTCCCGTGCTGCTGGCCTCCGGCTACAGCCACGTACTGGCCGAGAACGGCAGCCATGGGTTTGAGCTGCTGCATAAGCCGTACTCGATCGAACAGCTCTCGCGCCTTCTGCGCAAGGTCGAGAACTGGAAGCGCCGCAAGCGCATCCTGGGGGTTTAGCGGGCGACGACAGCGAAGCCCGTCAGTCGAAGGACCAGACGAGCCGCACCGTCGTGAGCGGCAGACCGCAAGATCGGTGACGGCGATATCAGGTAGGCGGTGGACGGCCTCGATCCAAACGTTCTTGAAATAGGCTTTCCGAGTTAGGCCGGTCTTGGCCCGGAAAACGCGCGCGAAGTGGCGCGGAGTCATCCCCGCCCGGACTGTAAAATGGTCCTCGGCCGGGCGGGCGGTTACCCAACGCCGCACCTCCTGCAGGGCAGGTCGGCCGTTCAGGACTGCCCCTTTAGCGGCTGAACTACATCTGCCGCCGCTCCGCTTGAACAACATAACGAACTGGGACGCGACCCACCGTGCGACCTTGGCGTCCAGATCCACTTCTACAAGCGCCAGGGCGAAGAGGAATGCGCCGCTTTAAATCGAGCCATAGCATTGAGAGCGCCCGGCGAGGCCGCCGAGCCCCGCCATTCCATCATTGGCTTGCCAGAGCCTATGTCCGTTTCAGAGCAGGTAATCGACATGCCGGAACGACCGGGTTGGGCGCGATGTTGCCGAGTTAGGGGCCTAACCTACGTCCGCTCTCGGGAGCCGCGGGGCCGCGTATGCGACTGCGTTGGGTCGAAAGTTGCCGGAGCGGCGACGTCTGCTTCCTCGCCTCGGGCGGTCCAAAGCGGCCAGTCAGCTATCGGCCAGTGCTTGCCGAAGGTCGAATGTCCGCTTTTTTGATGTTCGTGACTGAAAGCGGACAGGCGGGAATACACCCATCTCGGTCATCGACCGGTCGGTGTTCATGTCCGCTTTCGAGCAAATGGTCGCCTACTGAGAACGACTGGATTGGGCGCAAAGCGGCCGGCATGATTTGGCCGATAACGGACTGACGGCTTCGGGCTGCCCGAGGATCTGAAGCAGACGTCGGCGTTCCAGCGGGTGTCGACCCAACCCGGTCGTCCACACTTGGCCGCGCGAGTCCTGAAAGCGGACGGAGGTTCTGCAGTAACCCCGGTAGCAGTGCGCCCATCCTGGTCATTTGGAGCTGCAATCTTTGTCCTCCGAAGCGGACATCACGGTTACCCTGTGGCTTCGGTAAAGGTCGTCGCCACGGTGACAGGCATGAACGAACCGCGCTTCGCGACCGCGTTCTCGATCGACAACGCCCGCGCGTACGGCCTCAACCGCGACCTCAGCGTCGCCGTGACGGATCGCGCGATGAAGGCATTGGTCTTGACGATGAAGCCCTGAGTCGTCGCGCGCCGGGTGACTTCTCGGCTCCTGGCGCGTTCTCGATGTCGACACGTCACGAACGTAGGACAAAGACCCCATGCTCGGCCTGTTCCAGCGCAAGGAACGCCTCATCGTCCACGGCGAGGCGCCCTACAACGCCGAGCCGCCGCTCGATCGCCTGCGGGCGGCCTTCCTAACGGATCAGGCCGATTTCTACGTCCGCAGCCACGGCGACATCCCGGACATCGACGCCGACGACTACCGGCTGACCGTCGGCGGGATTGTCGCCACGCCGCTCGAACTGTCGCTGGCCGATCTAAAGGCGCGTTTCCCGCACGTCACCGTCACCGCAGTGATGCAATGCGCCGGCAACCGCCGGGCCGACATGTTCGCGGTGGGACCGGTCTCCGGCGACCCCTGGGCGCCCGGCGCCATCGGAAACGCAGAATGGACCGGGGTGCGGCTCGCCGACGTGTTGCAGGCCGCTGGAATTGGGGCTGGCGAAGAGCGTCATGTCGCTTTCGAGAGCCACGACCGAATCGCGGAGTCCGACACGCGCTTCGGCATTTCGATTCCACTGGCCAAGGCGCTCGCCCCCGAGACGTTGCTCGCCTTCGTGATGAACGGCGAGGTGCTTGCCCCCGAGCACGGTTTCCCCATGCGTGTCGTGGTGCCGGGATTTGCCGGCATCCGCAGTCCGAAGTGGCTTGCCCGCATCACGGTGCAGGACCAGCCCTCCGACAATCCGATGCAAGCTGACGACTACAAGTTGTTTCCGCCCGACGTGACGGCCGAGACCGCCGACCCGGCCACCGGCCACACCATCGAGGCAATGCCGCTTAACAGCGCGATTTGCGTACCCGCACGGGGCGCCGCGCTCAAGATCGGAAGCAACCAGGTCCGCGGCTACGCCGTTGCCAGCGACCGTACCGTCGCCCGGGTCGACGTCTCGCCCGATGGCGGGCGCAGCTGGACCCAAGCCCGGATAGAGCACGACAAACACGCCCCCTTCGCCTGGACCTTCTGGGAGATCGACCTCGATCTCGGCGTGGGCGAGCACGAACTCGCGGTGCGCGCCTGGGACTCCGCGGGCCAGACCCAGCCCGCAGCTCCCGACGACACCTGGAACTACAAGGGCTATCTCAGTGCAGCCTGGCACCGGGTGCGAGTCACCGTCGCATGAGATGCAGGCTCAGTACTTAGGTCCAGAGCAGAGCAACCGCGGCGAAGCATAAGATCGCGATAAGTAGGATGGGGATGTCGACGGTCATAACACGCGGCATCATCGGGATTCCAGCCTGGGCGAGGCGCGTGCGAATGGCCCGCTCGCGCCAGGCCGCTCCAGCAAACGAGGCCAGCGCGCATACGATCAGTGATATGCCCGCTTGCGCTGAGGTTGGCGGTGTCGCCAGCATGTGTCGCGATGAGACTGCGCGCGTGGTCCCGGGCCGTCTCGTGATCGGCGAAGTCCAGGCGCACATCGTGCGTGACGTCTATTCCGTCGTGGACGTAAAAAAAGTATTTAGGCATTGAAAGGGCCTTAGTGCTCATCAAGCGCAGCGCGGCGAAGCCCACGTTTGATGCACTCAGCCTAGTATTATCCAATTGCGCGCAATCCTCCGTGCTGGGGATGTTCGTCGGCCTGAGAGGAACCATCCGTCTCCGTGAAGGTATTCGTCCAAGCGCAAGGCACTGCGCAGAAAGGTATAGCCTTCCCATTGGAGGTATTGTGACACGCTACATTTTTGACGTGCATGATGATGGGCCGGCCAATTGGGGCGAGGAGACTCTAGAAGGGGCCGATCCTCAAGAGATAGAGCGTCGCGCCCGCGAACTGATCCAAGAAACCCAAGCTCGGCAGCTTGCGCGTGGCTCGGCAAAACTCCTGACAACGGTGTTCGTACACCAGGTAGGAAACGGGATCGTTCTGATGGCCTACGGACGGGAAGGTGATGACGTTCGTATCCGTTGGACACCGAGTGGGTGTTGATGAAGATTTACCAGAGTGCCTAAGCCGCCAAGGTCTGGATTGCCGCGATAATCATACGCCGATCGAACGGCTTACCGAGCATGATGCCACGCGCTGGTATCTGCGCCTTGTCCCATGGCTGCGAGGAGATCATTAACAGCTCGATCGGCGGCCAGCGGTCCCGGATCGCCAGAGCGAACTTCATGCCGGCGGTCGAGCCGCGCATGTCGAGATCAGTGAACACTGTCCGGATATCGGTGCGCTCTTCCAAAATGCAGATTGCCTCGGAAACGCTGGTCGCCTCGACGGCCTCGCAGCCGGCCTCCTCGACGTACCCGACGAGGTTCATCATCAAGATCGGATCATCCTCAACGATGAGCACTAGCGAGGGATTGGGTCGCTGAGACGGGGTCATGAAAGTTTTAGTGCGATTGTACGAGGATGTCGGAGAGAGGGGCACGGAACTCGGCCAGCAACCCCTTCGGATCGTAACGAAGGATGGCGTTGCGTGTTCCAAGGAGCCCCATGCGGATCAGCCGGGAGCCAAAACCGCCGCGACCGTTGGGCTCCGTCACGCTCGGACCACCATGCTCGGCCCAGCCAAGCACAAATGCCGGAGCCCCGGTCTCGACGGTCCTCCAACTGATCTCCACCTTACCGGCACGCGTCGAGAGCGCGCCGTACTTAAGTGCGTTGGTGGCCAGCTCATGCAGCAGCATCGTCAGTGAAAGCGCAGCTTGCGGCGAAATGTTCATGTCCGGCCCATCAAGGGCGAAGCGGTCCAGGTCGGCCTGCACGGCAAGCACGCTTTCCATCACGGCTCGCATTTGAGCAGCGGACCAGCTCTTCTGCAGCAGCACATCGTGGGCACGCGATAGCGCCAGCACGCGCTGATCGAACACCTGCACCAAGTCCCTTTCGGTCACGCCGCGCAGCGTCTGCGTGGCAATCGACTGCACAATGGCGAGAGTGTTCTTGAGCCGGTGCGCCAACTCGGCGTTGAGGATGGTTTGCAATTCTTCGGATCGCACACGTGCAACACCGGCCTCTAGCCGGTCGGCGACGCTGCGCAGGAACCCCAACTCCTCGGGCGTCCACACCCGTGGCTTGACGTCGTGAACGATGAACACCGCAACAGTGCGCCCACGTTCGCGCACCGGCATATGGAGGAAAGAATTGATACCAAATCCCTGCCACGTAGAGGCGTTCTTCCTCGTTCGTGCGTCTCTGGCCACGTCGTTGACGACCAGCGGCTCACCACGTCGCAGGGGTGCACGTAAATTGCCAAAATCATCGTAGCGGTGGCGACCGGCAACGCTGCTCTGGCCGGGCGCAGCCCAATCCGCTTCGATGTTGACGAACTCCACCTCACCCTCGATCCGGCCAAAACCGGCGCGGCTTGTGCCGAGGGTAAGGCCGACGACCTCGGCGACGGCAGCCGTCATCTCGGGGATTGTGGTCAGATTGCTGAGCTTGTCGCCGATCGCCAGCATCCCGGTCCGCCGGTTTTCAGCTGCAACGCGCGATGTGACCTCCAGGAAAATCACCCCGAAGCGATCACCCTCCAGTTTGAAGGCGTGCCCTTCATACCAGCGGCTGACTGTCGCCACTTCACGCGTGAAGGTCTTTGGCTGGCCGGTTTCGACAACGTCGGCAAACTCGTTGACCCATGCATCCTCGATGCCGGGAAGAACCTCGCGGATCGTTCGGCCGATCGCCGTTGTCGGATCGATGCCAAGCAGTTCCCCGCAAGCTGGATTGACCTCGATATTGCGCCAGTCGGTGATCCGGCCGTCTGCATTGCGAACCACCTCCCCGACGATGAAACCTTCGTTCAGCCGGTCAAAGAGGCGACGCCAGTAGACGTCTTTGGCCCTGGCCTCGGAGCGCGCTGCCGCCTCGGTGATGCCGGCAGTTGCTGCGCCGGCAAACAGGACAATCTGGTCCAGGTCGCGCTCATCGAAGCAGAACGGCTTGACCGATTGCAGCTTGAGAACCCCGAGCACGGTTTCGCCGCGGAGGATTGGCGCGAACACTGCCGAGCCGAGCTGGATTGTGCCGATTAACCCACGCTGGACGTAGGGGTCACTGGTTGCATCCAGCATCAAGTATGAGCGCCGACTGGTCGCACAGTACCCCGCCGCGCTGCCATCAAGCGGCAATCGCAAGCCCTTGTGCTCTCCCAGCGTGCCTTGCACGACACGGTACTCCAGTTCCTTGCCGTCCAGCAGCTCGATCGCGCCCCCTTCGGCAGACGGTACCGCCTGCATCGCTCCAGCGACGACGGCGTGCAGGATCGTCTCCAAATCACTCTCGGCGGTCGCGACCACCGCCTGCATATCGCGCAGCGCCTCGCGGGCACGAAAGGCCTGCGCCTCCGTTTCCCGCAGAACATCACGGGCCCTCACGGCACGGCGCAGCTCCAACTGATTCAGCACCTGTTCGGCCAACAGCTTGAGGCACTGGTGCTGAGTCTCGGTCAGCCCTGCAGGCCGGGAAACCTTATCGATCACGCACAGGGTGCCGAGCACCATCCCGCTTGGAGTGCGCAAGGGGGCGCCCGCATAAAAGCGGATGTGCGGCTCGCCGGTCACCAGCGGGTTTTGCGCCGTACGCGGATCGGTCGTCAGGTCTGGGATAACGAGCAGCTCGTCAGGCTGGGCCAATGCATGGGCGCAGACGGAGCTGTTGAGGTTGGTTTCGCAGGGTGGAAAGCCGATCCGCGCCTTGAACCACTGCCGGTCCTCAGCCACCAGGCTGACCAATGCCACCGGTACATCGCAGAGCTGGCAGGCCAGCTGCACGATGCCATCGAAACCAGGCTCGGCCGGCGTATCCAGAATGCCGTAGTTCGCCAGTGCTTTAAGCCTGGCTTTGTCGGTCACGGCAGATGGAATAGGCGTGCTAGGCATCGTTTTGCCGGTGTGTGCCTGTGGCACATACTCCAAACCACGCCACGTCGTCAGCATCTTAAGTTGTTCGTGCCCCCGTTCTACGCTGGATTGTACCACAGATTCGGAATTTTCACGCAGGGCCAATTCAGTATGGGAGCAGTCGCGGTTAGTCTTGAGCCGCAGAAATTAAGCTTCGAAATCACGACTGATGGATTACCAATTCTGACAGTGCTACTGCGTAGGCGGCCCTTCCATCAAGGCAACCACGCGTGTGATTTCGTCAAGGCTCGCCTCAATCGACTTTGCGTGTTGGGAGATAAAGGCGGCATCTGACAAGGCGATGGGATCGTCGGGCCAGCTTGGACCTTCGTTCAAATGCTTCAATAGGACATCGAGCCGTCTGAGCTGGTGTCCTAACGCTTCTCTTGCCGCTCGGCATGCATCATCCGGCATCATTGCCTCCTGACGAAAGAGGTCTGGCTTGGCGTTTTAATACAAAAAAAAGGCTATAGCTCAATGGGCCATTCGGACTTCTTCAGCGGGTATTGTCTCGCGCTCACGGCCTCGGCCCGTCCCTCATAAGACGCTCATACGCTTCGTGGCTGAGCGCTACAGACGACAACTCATTGATCGCAAAGTGGCCTGTCGGCCGATTACATCTCTTGAGTTTCGAGCGATGCCCGCAATGCGGTGCGGCCGTGGCGGCTAGATCCGCTATCGAAGGTGGGAACCATAAAGCGGCCATTCTGCTTTCGGCCAGATTGAGCCTGCAGCTTCGCGCCCATTCCAGTCGTCCAGGGCTAAGGAGCGCGGGCTCGAAAGCAGACGTGATCGCGTTGGAAACGAAGAAAGCTCGCCTCCAATCAATGGATGATCAGAGTCTCTATCCACCGAGTCCGAGGCTCGATGTCCGTGCGCGCGTCGGGTCCGAAGGGGGGCGTGTTGGGCTCATTCGGCGGAGCGGCGATATCGTTAAGGTCGACCGACTTCGGCGTGCCGATGATGCCCGCGTCGGTGAGCTTCATTGCGTAGTATAGGCCGTTCGAGAGCTTGGCTCCGTAGTCGGCCGGCACCTTGAAGAAAAAGATCAAGCCGTGTTCGAGCCAGGAGAGATCGGACGCGCTCACGGTTCTTGGGTTCCCGTACGGGTAGGGCACATGGCACTGCAGCTCCGGTCCCTCCAGGCATTTGAACTCCCGCATCGACAGGAAGTGGTCCCGGAATTCCTTTAGGTCGAGAGCAAGCGCGAACGTCATCTTCTCGCTGTCGGGTTTGAAGGTCACGGTACCGATGGGGATGGTGCCGCCGTCGCGCGTGCGAAGCTCGACTTGCTTCTTGCCCTGCATTTTCCAAGCCGAGGCCCCGGCTGGTGCCAGGGCGGCCAGCGCCGCGAGCAAAGGGCCGCCTAGGCGAGCGAAGGTAGATTTCGGCATTGTGGTGCGAGGCCTCAGAACCGGGTCGTCAGATTGGTGATCCATTCAGGCGAGGCATTCACTAGCAATGTCTCCAGGGCCTTGTCGTAGCCGGAGAGAATCGCGCCCCCGCTCACGACCAGGATCAGGCCGAGTGCCGCCTTCAGGCCTTTGCCGGCGCTCATCATCCGGTCGCGCCAACGCATCAGAACCTCGCGCGACAGGGTGCCGAGCAGGAGCAGCGGCAGCGCCGCCCCTAAGCCGAAGAGGAACATGGTCAGAGCCACGGCGCCGAGGTTCTTGCCCTGGGACGCCATGAGCGACGCAGCACCGAGCGTCGGGCCGACGCAGGGGCTCCAGACCGCCCCAAGCAGAAGGCCTACGCCGAACTGGCCGAGCAGACCCGCCGTCGAGAACCCGCCGAAGTGGTTTTCGGTCCAATTGCTCATCGGACCAGCCGCCACGGCCAGCCGCGTCTGCGCCGCCGGCACCATCAGGACGAGGCCGATCAGCACCAGCAGGATCGCGGCAACGGTCCGAAAAATATCGGTGTCGAGGCCTATGGCGAAGCCTACCGTGGCGACGAACAGACCGATTGCCACGAAAGACAGCGCCAGCCCGGCCGCCAGTGCCGCCGGCCCAAGGCGGTGTTCCGATGCCGCCGCACCGAGCACCAACGGCAAGAGCGGCAGCACGCAGGGCGAAAGCACGGAAAGGACGCCGGCGAGGAAGGCCAGGCTGAGGGTGGTGAGCATGGTCGGGTCTCAGAGTGCCTTTTCCACCAGCCCCTCAATCCATTCCGGCTGCGTCTCGCCGATGGATCGGCCGACCTCCTTCTCGCCCTTGAATGCGATCAGCGTGCTCTGCATGCGAGCGTTCAGGGTCTTCAGGGCGGGTTTCTGGCTGTCGAAGTCGACGTCGAAGACCTGAAGGTCTTTGAATCTTGGGTCCATGCCAAGCTTCGAGAGGATCGGCTTCTGCGTCTTGCAGATCGGGCACCAGGGCGCACTAATCTCCACGAGGATCGGCTTGCCGGCCTTCTGCGCGGCCGCGAGGGCCTCTGGTGTGTACGGCACGAAGTCCGCCGCCTGGGCGACAGGAATCCCGAGCGTCGCCATGGCGCCAAGAGCGAGGAGGGAGCGACGGATCATCAGGTTCAGCCTTTCGGATGGATGGGCGGTGGTCGTCACTGGCCGGCGGTGGCCGGCTGTCGTGCGGTCCATTGCTTGTCCGGTCGCGACACCGCGGTGTCGTGGCCGTCCTGCCAGCCGTCGATGCCCTCCGGAAACCAGTGGACCTGCCGGTAGCCCAACTCGACGAGGCGCTTGCCCAGGTTCCAGCTACCCCAGCAATCCGGATGGCAGTAGGTCACCACGGGGCGATCGAGGTCACCACCGGTCAAGTCGGCGACCCGCGCCTTCACAGCCTCCTGAGCGGCCATGTCGAGGTTGCCGTCACCGGATCCCGGCAGCCAGGTGCTGCCGGGGATGTTGCGGTGGATCGGAAACCAGAGGCCGCCCGGCGGCAGGCCCGCCGGCTTGCGGTCGAGGTCGGACACGTCGAGGAGCACAGGCTTGCGCTCCGCGACCAGCTTGGCCAGCGCAGCGGCGTCGACCACCGTCGCGCTCTTCAGGGTCGGCGGGGTGTAGCCGTGCAGGGCACCCTGCCAGTAGCCCTCCGGCTCCTGCACCCCGACGGGGGAATCGGCGGGTGCCGCCGCGATCAGGAAGACGGCGGCCGCAGCGGCGAGGGTAAGGCGATACATGCCCGCCTCAGTTGCTCGCCGCACGCACCGGGAAGCTCTGCTCCCAGTGACCGCCCTGGTTATCGGAGGCGGTGACCTTCATCGGGCCGCTGCCCTCGGGCAGGTATGCGAAGTTGATGACCGGGTTCGAGGAGATCGAGATGTCCCCGTCCATCGTGAAGACGCTCTTGTCGCCGTAACTTACCGTGATCTTCTGGATGTAGCGGGCCGGCGTATAGTCACGGGAGACCTGGTTCATCTGCATGCCTGAGAAGTTCGGGTGGCGGATCATCAGGGTCGCCTGGACGGGCTTACCGGAATGGGTCTCGCCGAACTTCATGCGCATGTCGCCCATGCCTTGCATGGCCTCCTCGTCGCTCATGCCCATCGGGGCCGAGCAGCCGCCGGACGCCTTCACGTACTCGGTCGATTCGACGAACGAGCCGTCCTTCATCTGCGCGACCGCATGTACGTCGGTGTAGTTGTTGACACGTACCCGCAGCTTGAGTTCGCCCGGGTCGGCGGCAGGGCCGAAGACGAAATGGGCGGCGTAGGGCGTCGGATTGTCGTCGATGATGAGTGACAGCTCCGCGATCTTGTCCTTATCCGCCGCGGTCAGGGTGATCGGCACCAGGGAGGCATCCTCCGCACGCTTCGGCGCCTCGATCTTCACGGCCGCGCCGCCCGGCTGGATCGTCTTGCCTGGGAAGATCTGCTGCTTGATCTCGCTCCAACGCTCGGCGCGTTGAGCCTCGCTGTCACCGGCCGCAGCGTGGGCATATCCGATGGAGATGACACTGGTGAGGGCAAGTCCCGAAAGAAGGACGGATGTCGGGCGCGCTACTCTCATGGCGTTCTCTCCCAAATTTGTTTGACGGGCCCGTCGTGTGCAGGCCTCCTTGAGCCTAGGCATAGATTGCGTCGGGCCGTGAGTCTGTGACCTGAGTCACCAAAGCCCAGCGACGCACTCGATTTCGGGAAATCGGGAAGAGATTTAGCTTCCTCCGTCGGTAATGGCCCGGTCGACGTCGACGAGGCCCGACCAGTCCTTGGTACTGTCTCGGCCCTTGATTCGCTGGAGCTCCGCGCCGGTGACGTCGAAGCCTTTGAGGTTCGCCCCAGCAATCGTGGCACACATGAGATCGGCTCCCGAGGCATTCGCGGCGGTGAGCACGGCGTCGGTCAGGTCGGCGCTCTTTAGGTTTGCGTCGTCGAGCTTGGCGTGGCTGAGGCCGGCACGCTTCAGTCCGGATCCTTCAAGGTTCACGTTTGTGAACACCGTGCCCATCAGGTCCCTGGACTGGTTCTTCAGGTCGGCGTTGCCATTGAGATCCGTGAGGGTCGCGCCGCTCAGGTTGGCGCAAGTCTGCGCCGAGCAACATGTCCTCAGCTGCTAAGGCCGGATCGACGGTAGCCCCAGCATTGCGGTTAGCACGAAGAGGGTACGCGTGCGCATGGCGTGACTCCCGACGTTGCCGGGATGCCGTGATGACTTTCGTCGTCGAACCGGATCCCGGCTTATGGATGACGGACAGAAATGATATGCCGACGATGCCGTCCAAGTCGGTGACCTAGGTCACAAAGACCAAGGAGGGTGGGAGAAACTTCCGAGAATGACCGGACGATCCCGTATCGTACCGGCGACAGGCGGACGCCAAGCATGCCGGAACCCCATCAGATCGAGCGATGGATCGAGCGCTTTCCCTTGCTCAAGAACTTTTCCGCCTCGCACCTGCAGATTGCGCGGGGAATGGTGCATTTCCCGGTTCTAGAGGCCGGTGCCGTCGCGTACGAACTCGACGGGGCCTGTGCGAATTACCTCATGTGCATCGACGGCCGGACCCGCGTCTTTCGGATGTCTGAGGCCGGCCGCGAAGTGCTGATCTACAAGGTCAGTGCTGGCGGAACTTGTGTCCTGACCACTCAGTGTCTTTTGGCGGGCGGCGGTTTCCCCGCCGAGAGCATCGCAGAGGAGCGGACAGAGTTAGCCGCCATTCCGACCGAGACGTTCAAGCAGCTCATGGCCGAGAGTCCTGAATTCCGGGCTTTTGTACTGGACGACTACACAAAGCTTATGGCGAGCATGTTCACGCTGATCGAGGAGGTCGTATTCGCGCCTCTAGAACAAAGGCTCGCCCGACGCCTGCTGGCGGAGGTCGACCGACACGACGTCGTTCATACGACGCATCAGCAGCTCGCCTCCGACGTCGGCAGTGTGCGCGAGGTTGTCAGCCGCATCCTCGGACAATGGGCGGAAAATGGGCTGGTCGTGATCAGACGCGGGCAGATCGAGTTGGCCGACCGTGC
This sequence comes from Methylobacterium brachythecii, assembly GCF_014196345.1. Classification (GTDB taxonomy): domain Bacteria; phylum Pseudomonadota; class Alphaproteobacteria; order Rhizobiales; family Beijerinckiaceae; genus Methylobacterium; species Methylobacterium brachythecii. Next base: position 720,152 of record NZ_JACIDN010000003.1, read on the forward strand.
CGGCCTAGCGTCCATCCGCTTGCATTGAACGTCGGTCCGCTTCGAGCTGCCAGACAGATCGAAAACTATCGCGAGAAACAGCCGGATCTTATTTCGCGCGAAGTTCTGGGGATCTCGGTGGCCCTGTCGATATTGCGGTGGCGGGGGAAATTGAGCCACATCGGCGTGGGCAAGCATAAACGTCGAATTTGCCGGTGAAGTTGCTCGAAAGCGGTCATTCGCTTTCGGCCATCTTCCGCCGAACGTCGAATGGCCGCTTTCCTCGGATCCATTGCGCAAAGCGGACCAGCCGCAACCCACCCTGATCAGCCACGCTGCTTCCGACCCAACCCCGTCATTTACGGAAGCCGGTACATTGCCCGAAAGCGGACGCTCGCTCGATTTGTCGACCTGAACAACGCTCGTCGATTTGTAGGATGCCCTGCAACACCCTATGGCAGAAGCGTCGCTGGCTGAAAATCTTCAGGCGTCTGCGCCGGAGAGACGCCAGTGCTTCCGCCTTCCTTCAAGGAAGCGCGTTGTCTCAATATTTCTTTGATCTTCGCAGCTGTACTCTCTCGCGTGACTACGAGATCGGCTCAGAGTGCGACGACCTCGACGCAATTGGAGACCGAACCCAGCTCCCAAACAACAGTAAATTGGCCTATGTGCCCGAGGAATTCTTGTCTGAGTTTGGAGACGAAAAATCAGCGGACGATGTCGCCAAGGCAGCTGCTTGGGTTGCCAATGCCTGAACTCTGGCATCTCCGGCTATCTGTGCGGCCTCACGATCGGCATACGAGGTCAAACTGTGCTCGGAGTGTCCACCCGCGCCGGCAGCTACTATCCAGCGGAAGCGGTGTTTATCGAATGGGCAACGCTCGACGTGGGTCTGGAAAGTCAGAGTCCGTCGCTGCATCATGTGAGCATCATGCTTTTTGCCCTTGTCGACTTAGTTCGCGTCAATCGAGTTCGAAAGGTTTGCTAGTCACGCGATCTTTACCGCGAGTGCATCCTCTTGGATTGGCCTACCAAGCCAACCATTGAAAATAGCATATTGCACAAGCTTAGCTCTACTGTAGATTTCTAGTTTTTCACTTGCTCTTCTTTTATGAGTATCAATCGTATTTGCCGTCACTCCCAAACTTAAAGCAACATTTTTATTGGTTAGACCAAGAGATATCATTCGCAATACTACAGTCTCGCGCTCTGATAAAGTCGGAGATTTTATATTATTTTTTATTGAGCTGTCTTGAACGTTGTCAGTCGAGCTTGAATTTGCTGAGAATGAAGTGCCAGCATATATTTTACCGCGAGACACAGTCGATATTGCGTTGCAATATTCATTCTTTGCTGCATTTCTAAGGATATGACCTTTAACGCCAGATTTTAAAATACTTGCTACGTAGTGATCCTGGCGGTATTCACTGACAGCGACTATCGAAATATTTGGGGCGCCTATTTTTATTTGATTGAGGGTCGCAAGACCTCTCATTCCAGGCATCGAAAAATCAAGTATCACTATATCTGGATTAATTTCTAGAATAGTTCCATATGCACCCACATAAGATGCAATCTCTCCTACAATTTGCAAACCATACATCGTATCTATCAGACACCGTAAGCCTAAGATAAATGAAGGATGCCTGTCAGCAATTATAATCTTGGTAATATAATCTGCTATTGGATTACTCCTTTATCTCGACTGCCGATTTTATATCGGGGTGTTTTGTGATTGTCAAAATATCTTATTTATCAAATTATTGAATACAGAAAACCGACCAAATAAAAATTGAAGGTGACGAGGATTAATTTTGGAAAAACACATGAAATACGTCGCATCTCTAATTTTTTCGGCGCGTTATTGAGCTGCGTGCTGTCAAATTGCTCAATTGTTCAGATTGAGACTGACATGGTTGTCCATCTCGAAGGATTTTACACGCCAGCTTGTCGATCACCGTCACCTGGTGAGCTTAGCCTCAGGTTCAAGCGGCCACGGCGGCACGTTAGCGCCCGGCGAGGCCTTTCAGCCCCGGCCGCGTTGGGGGCAGCGACATCGGAGTTCAGGTTACAGCTCGCCAACCCTAGTTGCCGGCGAAGGGCCTTCCGTCGACGCCTTTGAGGAAAATGACATTGGTCGTATCCGGCGCTGGGAACTCGCTTGAGGCAGCTGCCTTAAGGTTGTGTCGCCTGGTTTTCTCGATGCACCAGTCCATGCGAGAGGATCGGCGGCGTAGAGCGCGTCTCGCCATCCAGGCTACGGGCTTGCGTGTCCTTGACATGGGCCGCACCGCTAAGAGTGTTGAGAGTTCGCGCCGTTTTTCCGGTCTCTGGCAAGCGTCGAGTCCGGCGTGGTCGTCGACCGAGCGCGGTTGTCGAGCCCGTCCTCCTGACAGACTAGGCGCAGTGTCAACACCTCGGAATGAGGACCGTCGCGTACGGTCACGACGACGAGGCCGTCCATGATAAGATTGATTGGGTTAGACGCATAACGAGAAACGATGCTGTAAGCTTCGCGACGGGCGGCCTCTTCACTGAAAAGAACCATTCCGGCTTCGTCGCGGGATACCTCTCCGTCATGGATGTCGAAGAAGTAGCGAGGCATGGCTGCTCCCCTGAAGGCAGGCGGGAGCACGCGTTGCTCTCAGTCATCAGCGCCAATTCGTTGCCAATGATACCTTAGCATAACCGCAGTTGGTGGATTTTATACAACGTATGATCGGTTTTTGACGCGGGCTGCGTCAGACCCCTTTGCGATTGATTATCTTGGACGAGAGCGGCACAGCTATCGACCGCTTTGTCGCAAGACAACAGTCGCGGTTGCGCCGGGACGAAGCGGTGAAAGCTGTTCTTGGGATCGTTGTCACACAGAGTGCCGCCATTCGTTGCGGAAGGGGGCAGCGAGCTTACCCGCAAAAATCGACGCCTCTGCAAAGCCTTGGCCTTCAGGCGCAAATTTATGTCAAGCGCCTGTCTTATATTGCCTCCCCGAAAACCCGTCATATGTTGGGTTTCATACCTTCGTCAGGACTGGGTGATTGGATGTCCGACTCCGAGGATGCAAATACGGAAGCCTCTGAGCACTGCCAGTGCTGCTTTAGATAAGCTCGGCGCGCATGCCAGCTTTCGTGTTCGGCTCCTGCTGGAGATGGTACTCATCCAGCTACAGGCGGACGCCACAGCTCCTCCACCGAGCAAACCAAGCGAACTTTCAGCGGATAGCGACTAACCTCGTCCTGCGCTGTCAGATCGGGCGTCATCTGTTTTACGTCCTCGGCCTCGAACCTTGAACGTCCGCTTTCCTCGATTGCCGCCTGAGAGCAGACCGGCTGAAAACCACCCAACTCAGTCATCGTCTGCCCAGCATCGATGTCCGCTTTCGAGCCGACGATCGACAGCTCAAAACGACCGGGATGGGCGCGAAGCGGACGGCTTGAAGTGGCCGAAAGCGGCTGGTCCGCTTTTGAGCAGGTCTGCCGCAAAAGCAGACGGCCTCCTACCGACCCAACTCGGTCGTCCCGCGCACTGCGAAGGTTTCCTGAAAGCGGACCCAAGCTCAGGACGTCGTGAACGCCAAACAATCGCCGCGAAACAGCCGGCTGAAGCCGGCCGCAAGTAATTTTCCTAGATTGGCTAACAGATTGCAGGTCCCCTTGCTCCGCTTCATTAACGATCGTGACGCGTTGCACGAAAAAGAGATCTGCGGTCAGCGCTCATTGCTGCGAATGGTCAGTTTGGCATCGGCCTCGGTCCTGCCTTGGCGATGCGGACGGGGATCGCCTTCGCCGCTGGCGTCTTAGCCTGCTTGTCGTGATGAGAGAGCGGGATGAGCACGTTCAACTCGGGATAGTAGCCCCCGCAATTGCCCTCCGGGATGCTGTATTTGACCACTCTGAGCCCCTTCACGGCTCGCACATACTGGTCGTTGGACTCCGTGACGACGTCGACGGTATCGCCGTCCGCGAGGTCGAGCCGGGCGATGTCGACCTCGTTCATAAACAGCACCTGCCGGGTGCCTTTCACCCCGCGAAAGCGATCGTGATAGCCGTAGACTGTGGTGTTGAACTGGTCGTTCGAGCGTAGCGTGATCAGGTCGAGCACGTCTGCGTGCCGGGCCGGCATGTCAGGATCCTCGTCGAGGCCCTGAGGCACGACGAAATTGGCCTTGCCCGTTTCGGTATCCCAGCGACGCTCGCGCGCGGCGAGCGGTTTGTGGGTGCCGCCCGGCTCGAACAGACGCGCGTTGAAATCCTTGAACACGATCGGATAGGTCGCCTCGATGGCGTCGCGCACCTTGGCGTAGTCGCCGACCCACGCATCCCAGTCGACCTTGGGGTTCGGCGGCAGGGTTGCCTTGGCGATGCCCGCGACGATCCAGGGCTCCGAGCGCACGTGATCGCTCACCGGTTTGCTGACGCCGACGGAACCGTGGAAGCAGGAGGTTGAATCTTCCATCGAGACCGCCTGCGGACCGGTCGCCTGCTCGTCGATCTCGATCCGTCCGAGGCAGGGCAGGATGTAGGCGACCGCGCCGTTGACGAGGTGAGACCGGTTGAGCTTGGTCGAGAACTGCACGGTCAGACGCATGCTGCGCCAAGCTTCCTCCATCCGCTCTGTATCAGGAATCGCGCGCACGAAATTGCCACCGAGGCCAATGAAGGCCTTCACGCTCCCAGCGATGATGCCCTCGCAGGCCTCGACCGTGTTCAGGCCCTTATCGCGCGGCGGCTCGAAGCCGTAGAGGTCGGCGAGTCTGTCGAGGGGCACCAGCTCTGGTTTCTCGGCGATGCCGACGGTGCGTTGGCCCTGCACGTTGGAATGACCGCGGACCGGGCAGAGCCCCGCCCCCGGCTTGCCGATATTCCCGCGCAGCAGCATGAGGTTCACGAGCATCTGAACCGTTTCGGTGCCCTTACGATGCTGGGTCAGCCCCATGCCGTAGATGCCGATGACCCGCTCAGCACGTCCGTAAACGGCGGCGGCGGCTTCCAGCGCCTCGCGCGTTAGCCCCGATCGTTTTTCGAGCACTGCCCAGTGCTGGCGATCGCAGAAGCCGACGAAATCCTCGAAGCCGTAGGTGTGCTCGGCGATGAAGACGGCGTCGAGCACGCGTGGCCGCCCCTCCGCCTGCGTCTGCCGATCGGTCGCGAGGAGTGCCTTGCACATTCCGGTGATCGCCGCGATGTCGCCTCCCGCCTTTACCTGATGATACTGCGTCGAGATCCGCGTGGACGACTTGGTCAGCATCTCCACGGGCGATTGCGGGTCGGTAAAGCGCTTCAGTCCGCGCTCGCGCAGCGGGTTGAAGGTGATGATAGGAACCTTGCGCCGCCGAGCATCCTGCAGCGGATGCAGCATCCGCGGTGCGTTCGAGCCGACATTCTGGCCGAAAAACAGGATGCAGTCCGTGCTCTCGAAATCCTCCAGCACCGTGGTGCCCACCGGCACGCCGATCGACGCCTTCAACCCCGTCGAAGTCGGCTCGTGGCACATGTTGGAGGAGTCGGGCAGGTTGTTGTTGCCGTAGAGCCGCGCGAATAGCCCATACATGTACGAGGTTTCCAGCGAGGCGCGGCCGGACGAATAATAGACGACGGATTTCGGATCGAAGCCGCACAATTCGCGGCCGATCTCCGCAAACGCGTCTTCCCATGAGATCGGGGCGTAGCGGTCGCTCGTCGGATCGTAGCGTAGGGGATGTGTAAGCCGGCCTTGCGCCTCCAGATCGAAATCCGTCCAAGTCAGCAACTCGGCGACCGTATGCTTCGCGAAGAAGTCGGGACCGACGCGCTTGCGAGTCTGCTCCCAAGCCGTCGCCTTGGCGCCGTTCTCACAATACTCGAAGGTCGCGGGCTTCGCCGGCTTTGGCCAGGCGCAGGAGACGCACATGAAGCCGCCCGGCTTGTTCTGCTTCAACAGCAGAGCCGCGCCCGAGATAGGGATTTGTTCGCGGCTCAGAATCTCTACGAGCGAGCGGGCCGAGCCCCAGCCGCCCGCTGGATCGTCGTAAGGCTCGATCTCGACGTCGCTCACAGGCTGGCTCCTCGCTGATCCTCGGCAACCTCACCTCGAATCGGGAGTTCCACGGCTTGCCAATAGGCCGCGGCCCGCCTGATCTGCCCGCGCACATTAAGGCTGGCGCAGATCGGGATCGCCGACGGGGGGCGAAGCCGCCGAGATCGTGGCAAGCGGAACGGCTGCTTCGAGAAACGTCGAAAAGCGGCTTCTACGAGGAGGTTGGGCGCGAAGCTGCTGAGCGGTGATGGTTAGGGGAACGACCGTTTCTTAGGCTTTGCCTCCGGAAAGCGGACTGGCGACAATCAACCCTTTCCAGCAACGCCTCTTTCAACCCAACCTCCCCGTTCACAGGCGATCGCGCCACCCCCAAAAGCGGACAACCCTTCTGCGGTTTCCGCGGCCCCAAGAATCTCATGTCGGGTTTCCGCGGTGCCAAAGCGGCGTGTCAAACGCAGTCGATAGCAATGTGGCGATGATTTAGGTCCGCGTCTGCAGAAGTATCCACCCATCTCCTTACTGTTTTCAAACTCACGGAAGACTTTCTCAACGTCTGCCTCCGACCTCGTCCAGGTGCTTGAGCAGATCGGCGGGATCCTCGTAGACCCTGACGGCCCCGGATCGCTCCAGCTCATCTGAACCATAGCCGCCCGACAGCAAGCCTACGCCGAGTCCACGACAACGGCGTGCCGCCAGCATGTCCCAGATCGAGTCACCCACGATCACGGCCGTTTCGATCGATTTGCCGAGCTTCTCGGCGGCCGCCAGGAAGAGATCGGGATCCGGCTTGGCGTACTTCACCATATCCCGGGTTACGACCGGCGTTTGATTGGGATCGATGTCTAACGCTGCCAAATTTATCTTGGCCGTCTCCATGCGCCCACTCGTGGCGATGGCCCACGGGATCCCGGCGGCCGTCAAATTCGAAAGCAGCGCTCGCGCGCCTGGAAGCGGACGGACCTGCGATGACAGGCGCCCATAGGCTTCAGCATGCAGACGACCAAGGCGCTCGATGCGCTCTTGGCTAATATCCTGGCCCGTTTCTCGGAGAAGCTGGTTCGTGAACAGACCACCGCTCATGCCGATCTTGCGGTGGATCCGCCAAACAGAAAGGGCGATCCCTTCTTCCCCAAGCGCTTGGCTCCAAGCCAGCACATGCTGGTAGACGCTGTCGACGAGCGTGCCGTCGAGATCGAACAAGAAACAGCTATCGATACGCATCTCTGTCCCTCACCGTCGGCTGACCAGAAGCCCGAGGCCAAAGCCGACGAGGCCGGCGACGAGCAGCGAAGTGTGGGGCCATTTGACGGATTGCTCATGGCCCTCCTTCAGGTAGCGCTTACCCGTCCGATAGCCTTCCTCGGCGTAGTCAGCGACATCCTCCGCACCCTTCCGAAGCTTGTCCTTGGCTTGGCCGCAGTCACGCTCGGCTCGGGCCGCCGTCTGGGTGGCGCGCCCTTCAACGGGGTCTCGTGTCGAACCGGACAATTCGCTCACCTCGCTCTGGACCTTTCCGCCTAGCTCCTTGACGGCTCCGGTCACTCTGTCCGTGTCGATCATCTGTTTTTCCTCGATAGCCAGATCTGGTCGGCGTAAGTCTTGGACGCGGTCCATGAGACGTGCCCCCTGCACGCTCAACCCAATACATCACGGCTTGTTGCGCGGTACGTCGCCAGACGCGGCTACAGCGTCGTCGCTGGCCGGTTCACCTTCAGGCGGCTGGCCACGCTCTTCCAGTTCGGCGCGCAGCTCGCGTTCGGCTACAAGCCAGAATTGCATGTCGAGCTCCTCGGGCCGATGGTTGCGTTCCCAAAGCTCGTAGGCACGCTCCCGGATTCGCTCGCGAGTAATCGCCTGCCGCCTAGTCGCGATTGCCATGGCCTCCCTCGATCGTGCTTAAATCGGCGAGGCAGAAACCCCGCCGAACAGAGGGCTTCAGCGCCCCTTCTTGTAGAGCTTGCTCGCGATTTCGAAGATCTCCTCGGGGGCATAGTCCGGCGCAAAGGCGCCGTAATTGCCATCGAGCTGGGGAACCTTCGCACCCTCGGGATGTCCGTCGATGACTTCAAGATATCCCGGCGGATCACCCGGCAACGCAACCTCGTCATTTGACCAGACGCCGGCCGCCTCGGCGTAGTCGTCCGGACTGAAAGTGTAGAGGCGTCGGTGCTTGCCCTCGTCGAGATACTTCTGGCACTCGGGAATGCGCGACAGATCGATATTCGGCGTGGGCAGCATTTTCTCGAGCTCGACGCCGGTTAGCTTCTTGATCGCTAACGCATAGGCATGGGCATGTAGCGAACCCCGGACCAGCAGGTATCCGCAAACCTCTCGGCCGGTGGGTTCCGTCATGGTCTCGTAGACGCGGAGCTTATGGATGCGCGCACCGCATTCGAGGTGGAAGTTGTGCAGCAGGTCGATGATGAGGTTTCCGGTGGTCGTCACCATATCCATGTTCCAGGATGCAGCGTTGGAGTTCATTGGGATCGCGCCGCCGCCATTTGCCAGAAAGCTGCCGGCAAGACGAGCGTCCTGCATTTCGGCGAAAGGCGCCTTGGACACGTCGACATTCTTCTTCGCATTGCCAGGTCCATTGTTCAGCATCGCAATACCGGTCGACACGAGCTCAACGTGACCTAGTTCTTCCGCAAATATACTCGATACCAAACTATAGAATGGTCGCAGCTTTTCCTTGTTGCGAAAATTGAAGCTTTGAAACATGTAGTTTCCGAGCGTAGACATCTCACCGTATTTGCCGCCGAGCAATTCTTGTAGAGCAGCGGCCGCATTGGGCTCCGGCTTTTTAGCCTCCGGCAGCTCAGTTAGCAGCCGATCGATGCGCATGAACATGCGGGTTTCCTCCGAGAGAAAAAGCTCTCCCGCAGCATACCGCCCGCAATGCGAGGTGTTCCTCAAAACGGCAAATAAATAAAATAATAGGGCATAAAGCAGAAGATGTTTATGAATTTGTGCGGATCGATTCTAAATAGTTTGCTGAAAGCCATCTCATGATGGCGAAATCCAATAATACGCTGTTAAATTTGTACGTATGTCACATGGCTTCGACATCACTCTAATGCATTCACTGTTTCAGTTATTATCGGAACTTGCCCTCCCAAGACTTCGCCTTGCAGGCAAAAAAAGCCCTGCAAGGCGTTTTTGATCGCTAGGATTCGAGCTGCTTTCGCTAATTGCGGAAATTTCCATCTCGCTCGTCTGCAAATCTTGGCTTGAGTAATATTCGATGTATCGTGCTGCACGCATCCTCAACGAAAAAAAGCTGAATAAAACTGTTGCAGCGGATAAAGATGCAGCAGATGCCCGGTTTTAGGCATCCCAGGACATTGCCGGCTGCGGAGCAGCGAATGAAGCCAGGGCCGCCCTCCATCTCGCACGCATGAATCGCGTCAAAGCAATCCATTTGCGCTATCAGATCAATTTAATTCGGCTCAAAGCTACACTTCATTTCATGCAGACGAAATTGCACCCTCCGTTTAACAACGAATAGACACGGGATAATATTTGTATAAGAAGCGTTAGCAATAAGCTCCGTATTCTTTCGAATAAGATTTCAACCCCGCCACTGCAACCAAGCTTCGCCAGATTTTGTTGGTCCCGCATGATAGCCGAGACCGCCATCGAAGCCTGCCGTCGGTTTGCCGCCCACTGGCGGCGCGCAGCGCAGCTGTGGAGTCATGGCGGGTACGACGCTGCAGCTCAAGAATGCACTGAGACGGCCGAGCTTTGCGAACAAGAGGCACAAGCCTTAGCCGCATAGATGCGTCTGACATAAGAAAGGCGGTCTGAGTTGCCTCGGCTCTCCACCTTGAGTCTGCATCTCTCGACACTGGATTCGCGGACAGCTCGACCGGCTGCGAAGGTTGCCGACCCTGAGCTTTGGGCGGCCGAACACAAAGTCTGGGCGCTAGAGGTGAAGCGACGTGCCGGCTCGCGGTGCCAATGGCACGGACGCGGTGTCCACCTCTTTGCCGACCGCATCGTCGAACGAAAGGGTGGCCGCGCTGCCCTAGACCCAGCCAACGGCCAAGCCTTGTGCCCTATGTACCATCAGGTGAAGACGGCGCGGACTCGGGCCGCGAGGATGGAAGCCTAGTGATTGGTGCGCTAGGACGGCGCCCCACCGAATGTGTCGAACGAGGATCTGACCTTCTCGGCGTCTTGGTCGGTGATCTGGACCGAGACTTTGACCTTGCCAGCCAGAGCCGGCTTGCCATCGTTGTCAGACTTCAGGTGTCCATCTTCGATATCGGCACGCGCTGCCTCCGTGCCCGCCGTGTTGGCATCAGAGGCCGAGCCGACCGTGACGGCGCTCCGATCGATGCCGTGCTCCTGCACGATGTGCTCCACCGCCATCTCGGCGTCGCGGCGTGTCGTGAACTTAGCTGAAACGGTCTGCGGCATAAATGCTCCAAAGCTTTCTGGTTGACCGGCAATCGCAATGGGCGTTCGAAGGTTCAATCGGTCAGGTACTCGGTCTCGTCATAGTAAAGTGCCTTCTTGCCCTGAACAATTGGCCGCGCTCCCGGTTGCACGAGCTCGGGTGTCTGCAGTGCTGCTCCGCCCGGCCTCAGAGCCCGCCCGTGATCCTCCCAGTTCACGGCGGGCTGTGTTGTGCTTGGACTATTGCCGTGCGCGAATATCACAGCCGCCCGCGTAGGCTTTATTCACGTCATACGTTGGGGTGCAGCAGCCCATAAACTGTAATCAATCGAGACGTGGCGGACCCATCGCTGCAAGCCATGCCGGCTGCTTCTGCCTTGATCCTGTCGGCACGGTCTCCCAAGAACTTAGCCCGCCCGGTTCACCGCGGCGGGCTTTTTCGTATCCGCATCAGGCTTCCTCGAATAGGCAGCCGCTCACCACCACCGCATTTCTCTCTCCATAGCCCAGAACACGGTCGCCGCAGACACCCAAGTCCGATGACGAGAAAGACGATGGACCAGTGGGGCGGGCGTTGAGGCTTGCCGCAGGTTATGGAGGATCGGGCGGGGAATGAAATACTTCGGCGCTTGGACCGCATGCTGTGACTGCGCATCAGCGCAGCCCTAGTCCCAACACCTACGGTAAACGGTCTGTTGACCACATCCGCGCAATTGCTCGGACCGCCGGGTTCCATAGCCGCACAGCGGCGTTCTCCAGGGGCCTCCAATCGAAAGGTACCCGTCCATGTTGATCCTCAACCCACTCACTGGCGAGACCGTCGAGATCAAGCTGCCGCATCCCCGCACCTAAAAATGCCGCAACGTCCCGCTGGCCCAACTCAGGCCGATATCGCTCGATCAATTCGAACCCTAAAGGCGGAGGGCTTCGAGATCATTCGCGTGGTCATTTGCGACGAGCGGGTCTCGATCGAAGTTGCCGATGGTCAGGTTCATAAATTGACCGTTGACGATCCTGAGGAGCGTGATCCTTGGACCATGTGATAATCCCGAGGAGATGGGCAATTCGGCAGATCACCTTTTCGGGTGAGACTGAGTGCCGCCAGAGAGCACGTCGAGCGGTCCGTGGGGCGGTTGGTCGCTCGACACGCCGTTACTCACGTTAACGAGGTGGCTGGGCAACACCTGCATCGCCGATGCTACGGCTTACGGAGCTTTAAATAGCGTCAGCCAGTGAGCGTAAACGATTATGTTCTGCTAGCGGTTGTATCGGGTCCTAAACAAGCCTGAGCAGCAGCGAAGGTCCGAAATTCGTGCTGTGATCGCGTGAAGGGCAACGGGCGGTTTGAGATAGCTTCATGCTCGGTTAGCCGCGCTCGCCATACTACGGGCCTGAGCCGAGTGCCGGCGACGCGGATGAGGCTTCCGACAGCGCCGCCCCGCAATCGAATTTCATAGGCGCCGAGCGAAACGCCGATCAGTCGATATGTCATCGGCATTGGTGTTGCGCGCCGCAGGGCGATTGCCCCGCCAGATCAGCACTGCGGCCTGTTGTCGAGGCGGCATCTGCGCTCATCTGGCGATTTCCGAGCGTATTTTGGTATCGTTTAGGCATTTCAGGGCCGCAAGCGTGGCTTGCGCAGGTTCGTGATGCCGGTACTGCGTCATTGACGCCGCGAGCTCAGCCGAACCAACTATGGGCCGGCATGTTGCCTGAGGTCGAATATTTTGCACCCGAAAACGGAAAGGCTGATATGCCACTCCCTTTTTTAATTCTGATTGTTTTTATTTTTTTTGGCGTCGCGACGATCGGCGGCATCTTCATGAGCACTGGCCCCATGCAAGATCAAGTTCGAAGCCCTCATGAAATCAGTCGGCAGGAAAATGGACTCGCGCGATAGGGTGGTTGTCACCGATTTGGTCGGGGAGGACGCCCGCCTAGCGATAGCTTAAGCAGCCTTCTTTCCAGCGGCGCACCGGTTTGCCGGGAACTCCCGCGCACGCCGCCTGATTGCCCCGGTTCACAACAAAACGGAGGAAACACATGAAATTGGCAATTGGCTCTGGCGCTCTCGCGATCCTGCTTTCGGCTACGATGGTGATGGCAGCCCCCTGCAATACCGGTTCGGCCAAAGGCAAAACCCCTGAGCAGTCTGCCTCGAGTGGCCAGAGTTCCGCAGCTGACCAATCCAGCAAGAATACCGCTGGCGGCGGGCAGCCGGCGTCTCCTGGGACTGTGGGCGCAATGAACAATGCGGGCGCCAACCAGGGCGTTGGCCAGCAAGCCCAGACCGATAAGGACAAGGAAGATCCGGCGTCGAAAAACACGGCTGGCGGGAACCAGCCCGCATCTCCCGGCACTGTCGGAGCAATGAACAATGCTGGTGCCAACCAAGGCGTCGGTAAGGGCGATGACTGCTGATCAGCCTCGCGGTCGTCCTTAGTAAGTCAGCCCGCCCGGTTCGCCTGGTGGGCTGTTTCGCTACCCGCCTTAGTGATCCGGACCGGGCTTGTTATAACGGGGCGTCTCGCCGTGATGCTTCGTGAAGCTCGATCGATCTGGATCGCCCTTGGCCTTCGCGACGCGGCCGCGCATGACGCTGGCAACGACAGCAATAATCACGAGCGTAGCGATCGCGAGCGCGATGATCAGAATTGAGTTGTCCAACTGGCGTTTCCTCAAGTTGATTATTGAGGAGCAAGCCATCCGATCGCGGCCAAGTTGCTGAGCTCTGTCTGCAATCAATGTGCGTTCGGTTCACAGCGCCAGGGATTTCTGCTGGGTGATACGCGCACATCGATGCGCGTTCCCTCAAACACGCTTCTTCGCCGGCAAGATCAACATCGTAACGAGCATGCCGACGAGCAGCGCGATGGTGAGGATCCCGAATGCATCGCCATCGAGTTCGGCAGGTACACGGCGGTGGCTGACTAACGGCCACGCCAGGATGACGGCAATCGCACCGGGAATGGCGAAGAGAACGACGAGAATCGGCGTGAAGGTCCAGCGCGGCATGCTTCATCTTGCATGATGCCGGGCGTTCTGGAGTCACTATCCCGCAACAGGGTCTAAATGCCTACTTTGCCAGCAGATAGCCGATTACGGGGTGCCTTGAAGTTACTGTTCTATTTCACCGTTCCATCAACAGCAGCACTACCGCTACGTGACGGAGACTCCTGACGAGTCGATGAAAGCGCCCTGCGTCAACGCGCGCGGCGATTTGGACGGAAACCTTCCTGTCGCTGCCGCTGTATTGCCGGCTCGGACAGTTGCCCTTCATCGCTGCTCGGCTTCAAGGCCTGCAGATTGTCTGGGCGCTCTTCGCGAGGCGATTATATCGTTAGGAGATACAGACTCGGTAAACGGTAAGCGCTCAAATAATCCATCACAGGTTAGGGACGGACCTCGCGTCGCTCGTTAGCAACGTCCGCAATCGCGAGGTTCAAGTCCGGCACACCTGCGAGTGAGGGCGCTCTGCTCTTGCCTCCATGAACACGGAGGCCGGCGCATGCCGCGTTTCTTTTTCAACGTCCAGGATGGTCATAGCATCATGGATCATAAGGGCATTGATCTACCAGATTGGAGCACGGCTCGACTGCACGCGATTTCGATCGTCGGACGCATTCTTGCAGAAGAGCCAGAGCGCATCGCCGTCGACGAGGATTGGCTGCTGGAGGTCTCAAATTCTACCGGGCTAATCCTATTCCGGCTTGACTTTCACGTAACCGCCTCGCCAGCCGTCCGACGCGATAAGCTGAAGAAGGAAATCTTCTGAGGCGGCACATACCTCCAGTGGAAACGCGGTCCAAGGGCCCGCATCTTTCACGACCTGGATTTGTCGGAAAACCGACAATCATAGGTTATATATATCCAGCCCCGATGAGATTACTGGGCAGTAGCTTGGAAGCGGAAGGTCGCTCTAGCCTAACTTTATAGGATCGGCGCCATGCCTCGCTATTTCTTCGATATCAATGAAGGCGATGAGATCCGGGACTACGTCAGCAAGGAGCTTCCAGGGGAAGACGCTGCCCGTCATGAGGGGTACGGCATTGCTGCGAAAGTTGCGTCGGACCCCATGAGTCTTCTGATGGGTGGGGCCATCATGGTGACCGTCCGCGATAGTCCATCCTCTATTGCAACCGTAATCCGGATGGTGTGTCAGGATGGCCTGGCGATAATCGGCTAAACTGTCTGGTTGTGCGGATTGCCATATTCATAATGCGCGTTCGCTCCATGCCGCGATAGGCATGGAGTGCTTTTTTCGGAAAGCAGGCGCAGCCGCTCAGGCCGCGTGCACAGCGCCACTGCAGACCGCCAACGTCATATGGTCCGTGGCGGTTTCACCGGCGTCGCGGCGCAGCGCGTAAGAGAGTGCTTCACGCGCGCGCGACACTCGGCTTTTGACCGTTCCGATCTTGCATTGGAGGCGCGTAGCAGCTTCTTCGTAACTGCAGCTCTCGAGTGTGACGAGAACCAGCGCCTTTCGCATCGCCGCCGGCAGCGTCTGGAGCGCGACGTACAAGTCTTGAAGATCTAAAACGCCCTGTTGTCGGGGAAGACTCACCAGATCGTTGTCATTGATCTCGACATCAGCCTCCCGAGTCTTCGCCCGGGCGGTCGAATAAAATGTGTTGCGCACGATCGTAAATAACCAGGCGTGGAGATTTGTCCCGGCATGGAAGCTCTCGCGGCTTCGCCACGCTTTAAGTAGTGAATCCTGCACCAGATCATCTGCGCGTGTTTCGTTTTTCGTTAAGGACAGGGCAAACCGCATCATGTTCGGCATAAAATCAAGTAATTCGCGCCTAAAGGTCTGCTCGTCACTGTAGGCTTGGGCACTGAGCGCCGAGGTTAACCGCTTGAACGCTTCTCGGATTGCTGGCGGTAATAGCTCGATATCCTGAGCTGGCCGACTCAGAACTTGCAGAAGTGACTGGCCAAGGTGATTGAGGCCATAGGTTGTCAGCCGAGGCCGCTTTTGATCGAGTGCTCCGCCGTTCGGCGAGGATGCAGGCGACACGGGTGCCCTGCCAGGAATGTCGGGCAGGCTATTGAAGGCAACTCCCTTGAGTTCGCCCAGCTTCAGGCGGATCTCTGGTTCCATCGCAGATTGCACTGCTCCGCTGTAATCACTGCCAAGCGGCATCAATGTCATTATCTCCTCCACGCAGTACGCTTATTTGAGCTGGGCCATGAACGTGCGGCCCGGTCGATGGGTCGAGGCCTGTCTTCAGGCCATTGAGAACGCTTCTGTTAGTGAAGAGTTGGACAGCCGCTTTCGCAGAATCACCAGCGTAAGCTATGATGGCCGATCCGCTGCGCAGCTTCACGGCTGACGAACATAGGCTGCGAGCGCTCCACGCAGACGCCGTTCAGCCAATAGGCTGCCCAGGCCCAGGAGAGCGTTCCATTCCCGGTTCGCTCAGCTTCCAGACTGAGATCGGCTGCTGCAGCACTTTGCATGGCGATAGGCGACTTGCCCTATGATGCATGAGGACGGAGCGGACGTGTGTCCGCCCCGCCTGCATCTGAATCAATCCCGGCGGAACGCCGTCGGTAGGGAGTATTCATCCTGCATAGATTTGCTCCTGGCTGTCAGGCGAGAGCACGATCGTATCTCTCAGTCGCCAAAGCCCAGGTGCCGACGATTGGCAATGTCTTTTTTATCAGAATTTGGCGTGCTTACCAGAACGAATGATAGAATATAACGCAGAGCTGTAAAATGTAATTCGGGTGCTTTATGATGGAGAATGGTTCTGAAACGTCGCATAAGGTGGAAATTCTCTACCGGTTTGTGGTATGCATTCGATGGTCGAGCTGCTCTCTACTTTCAAACTTCTCCCTAAGAATCAGCCGTGCAGGTTCACATGCCTGCAGGGCTCTTGGGCATGCTGATCGCGTGGTCAACATGTTGCCAGCTGAGCGAGTCTCCGATCGGCAAAGGATTAGCAACCTCGTCTGTCTTTTGCTCGTCACGAAATGCACCGTTTTTGACTATATGCTTTTGATTGATTAGCCTTGATGTACCGAGCGGCGCATATTCTTATTGAGGCTCTCTACAAGACAGTTGATGCTGACGAAGCTGCGGCAGATGCTTTGTTTGCTGCGGCCCGGGAAATGGCTTCCCGTGGCGATCTCATTGAAGCTGATGCAACCCGCCAACTTTCACGGATGCATCGTATCAAGGCCGTGGGTCTTCGTTGTCAAATAAATCTTATTCGATTTAAAGCTGTGAGCCATTTCAGGAGCACCAGATTAAATCCGCCTTTATAGGATTCAAGCGTTTGAAATGAAGAGTCTAATCGACCAATTCGCCGGGCGCTTTCGCGATGAGGCGCCGGTACTCTGCTTCGGCCAAGCCATAGGCTGCGCCGGCCATCACTAGCAAAGCGCTGTGATCGCGGATTGTGATCGTCCCACGCTTGGTCTCAATAACACCTGCACGTTCCAGGTGGGCCACGGCTGACGTCAACCCAGGACGATTGACGCCCAGCATCATCGACAAAAAGCGATGTGTCGTGGGCAGGTCATCGCCTTCGACCCGGTCGTGACACATCAAAAGCCAGCGGGCGAGCCGTTGGTCGAGCTTGTAGCGGCCGTTTGCCAGAGCCGTCCCAGCCACCTGCGTGTTGAAGGTTTGAACATAGCGTAGGAGCGTATTGTGCAGCTTTGGACTTTGCCGGATCGCAATTCGAAGCGCGTCAGTCCGCAATGACCAGGCCCAGCCGGCTGCCTGAACGCGCGCTTCGTTTGAGGCGCGGTCCACATCCAGCAAGACCGCTGTGCCAACCATTCCTTCCTGACCGACCAGCCCGATTTCGATCTGCTCGCCGTCCGAGGCCTGCGCGATGCACGACACGATGCCCTGCTCGACAAAATAGACCTGAGGAAATGGCGTGTCGGCCGCAATGAGAACATTACCCACCGACAGCAGGACGCTGTGCAGGTGTGGCTGCAAGAGGCTGAAGTCAGCTGAGCTGAGGGTTCGTAGAAGGCCATTCTTGCTGGCGTCTTGCAGAGGCTGAAACACGGACCCGTCCTGTTCAGGGGGCGGGAGCGAGCACGTACCCATCATCGCCTGCGCTCATACGCGTTCTGCAAGCCGTTCTCCCTAGGACGTAGCATCGATTTACACAAACACAGGCATCATATGATCGTGCGGAGGTCCTTTTTCTGACATATGGGCGTCGTGTCTCAAGCATGAATTGGTCCGATGCAGGATGCACTGATCCGGAAGCTGGAGAGCTACGAAGCTCTGAGCAAGCAGGACCACGAGGCCCTTCGGGTGCTTGTGCCGAAGATCCGTCAGGTTGGTCCTCGCACCGATCTCATAAGTGAGGGTGAGCCACCTGAGAACGTGCACCTCATCCTCGAAGGCTTTGCCTGCCGCTATAAGATCCTGCCCAGCGGCCAGCGGCAGATTATGGCCTTCCTTGTGCCAGGCGACTTTTGCGACCTGAACGTCTTCATTCTCGATCAGATGGATCACTGCATCGGCACGATCTCCGCGTGTCAGGTCGCGGACATCCCACGCCGAGCCATCGATGAGATCACGGCCAACCACCCGCATATCACACGGGCCTTCTGGTGGTGCGCGCTGGTCGATGAAGCAGTCTTGCGGGAATGGCTGGTCAACGTCGGCGGCCGTCAGGCCAACCAACGCATCGCACACCTTCTCTGCGAGCTGCTGCTGCGACTGCAGGCGGTCGGCTATGCCAGCGACAACACCTATCCGTTCCCCTTCAAACAGGCCGATATCGCCGACTGCATGGGGCTATCGGAAGTGCATGTGAACCGCACCATCCGGGAATTACGGGCGCTGGGCTTGATCACGCTGAAGCAGCGCCACCTGACGATCCATAATGTCGAAGAGCTGAAAGCGTTCTCCGGCTTCACGGCGAATTACCTGCACCTCAAGAATGCGCGCTGGAGCGAACGTCGCAGTGTGCCGTGGCTTGTCAGAGCACAAGGCAGCTGATCATGGCCGGGCCGCACAACGTTGAAACGTTGGTGGTGCTGCAGCCGATCGCCGTCGACACCGATAGCTCTGATTGCAAGGGCATGCTGGTCCTGGCTAACGGGATGTTGGTCGCCGTACTCGTTCAGCTCAATCACAGCGAGGAAAAGCAAAAGGGTCGATGGTTCATCGAAGCCGGCTTTGGTCGGCTCCGAGATTTGCGGCAGCGACCCTTCGATACCCTCGATGATGCGACCCGCTGGCTCCGGCAGCAGATGAAGCCCAATGTCGTGAACCGGCAGAGCTGAAAGCGTCGCTCTGCGGTCTACTGTCAGCAGGGCTAGATCTACTCTTCACTCACTGCCTTAGGTCTAGTCTGAACTTGGTCCATTGAGTGTCTTCAAAACGTCAATCTAAAGTTTGAAATTCTACAATAATATTTCTATTGTCCGCAGCGCTTTAATTGAACAATAATGCTGGCCGTTGTTCGATTTGGGGGCTAGTCAAATGACTGAGACCGAATTCGACGCCATTGAGATCGCTCGCATATGCCAGGAGGCTCTACAACGGCTTGATCCAAAGCACAGTTTTCGACTGCGGATTTTGCTGCAGATGATTATTATTGAGTGTTCAGCAGCCCACCAATTTTTGTGACAGAAAGTCCGAAAAGTTACCAGCTGCTTAGTTGTGTATAGTTATTTACGTGATCCAGCCACTCCGAAGCGAAATCGTAGCCTTGAACAAGGCTTTTCCGTTGGCGTCTTTCAAAATGCCATAGAAGTCCCGCACGTTTCCGTCTGGCAATTGGTCATTGGCCATCTGAGCGAGCGAGCCAACCAATTCTTTACGTGCGGCTTCAGCGTCGACGTGGTCGCCCCCCTCCTCATCAGGAGTGCTGTGCCTGCCGTCGTCTAGGTCGAAATAAAAGCGCGGCATGTGAAAACCTTAAACCCGAACAGTCAGGTCAACTTTAAAATCCATCATATGTTTCATTCTAAACACGCTTGTTTGATGTGCAGAAAACGACCGTTTTTTGAACAGTTCATCAATCACCGAGCGATGACACGGGGTGGCTGCGTCGATTGTCTGAAAAGGCTGTCAGGAAATGAAATGTTTGGAAAACGGTGATGGCTGCGAATGCGAGGCATTCACAACGTCGGCGGGATCGCACATGCCAATGGCGATCTTTGGGGATGTTAGGTTTCGGGACGATTTCTTTGCTGAATGAACAGCAATGATGGGCGTACGGCAGCCGTCACGACGCCCCCGCCGACAAGTGCTTTCACGCGATGGGTCGAGTCCCGCAAGTGGCGCAGTTGGGCGCGCCGGTGCCGACCAATCGCGCAAGGAACGTCTGCTTTGGGGGACTGCGCAGCCCAGCGCGCACGGCAGCGTCGGGCGCACAGAAGACGCTGCTCGTACCCAGAGAACGCCTGCTCGGGGACGAGCTTTCCCTGCAAATTCGATTCTATTCCCTGCTTCGCGGTGCAGGGAATTTTTGCTTAAGAGCCTGCGGCCTCTCTCGAAATCCGGCTCGGTGCCCCACCCATGGGCCTCGTTTCCGGGAATTTTGCCTGTTGTTTCCGCGAAAACAGGGAAAATCGACCAGAGACCGGTGCGAAACAGACCGCCCGCACCACCAGGCAGTCCGGCGGAAACAGCCTTCGCTCACTCCATAGTCCAGAATTTCGAAGCTGACGGGCGGCTTGCTTAATGGGCCTGCGGTCTCATGGTAGGCTCTAGCGCGGAGAACGCGCCGGTTCTGCAAGCGAACAGTGACGCCATTGTCGCTGAGAATGTTCAGCTTTCCGCGAGCGGTGATAGCGACCGCTGGAGATAAGTTCAGTCATTCTGAGAGACGCGTTTCGTGCGCGCTTTAAGAATGTCGGAGCCAAACCATGGCCGCAGCGCCAAGCGTTTCCATCACGATGCCAGGCGGTGAGAGAGCCGGATCGCGGCCACTGAGCACCCGTTTTGCCCGCGCAGCAGATCCACGCAACTTCCCCAAAGCGGACGTCGAAGAAGTGCTACTTGTGCGTCGCAGTCGCGCCATGAGCTGATTTTGGCGCGGAGCCCAATACCGGATGATCGTCCCCCACAGGAGTGGTCCGCCTTGAGGTATGGCTTTCGAGCCAGGACGAGGACGGACATATGGGAACGAAGCGGCACAAGCCTGAGGA
>NZ_JACIDN010000004.1 GCF_014196345.1 Methylobacterium brachythecii
TCAGGCTTGTGCCGCTTCGTTCCCATATGTCCGTCCTCGTCCTGGCTCGAAAGCCATACCTCAAGGCGGACCACTCCTGTGGGGGACGATCAGTTTGTGCTGCGGGGACGTCGATGGACCAACGGCCTGACGTGGCAGGACATTGATCCGAATCTGGTGATCCGAAAGGCGACGACGAAAACCGGAGCATTCGCAGCTCACGACCTCAAGCTCTGCCCGTTGGTAAACGAACTCATCACGCTCATCCCCGCAGAGGCTCGGATCGGACCCGTGATCGTCGACGAGGTTGCCGGACGCCCCTACGCCGAGTCAGCGTACGGGCGTGAATGGCGTGTCGTGGCCCGGGCAGCCGGCGTGCCGGATAACGTCTGGAACATGGACGCCAGAGCTGGTGCCATCACTGAAGCCGAGGATGCCGGCGCGGACCTCGATCACATCCGGTCCGCCGCCGCCCATTCTCAGACCGCTACGACCCAACGCTACTCGCGAGGCGCACTCGGAAAATCACGCCACGTTGCCGAACTTCGGATCGCGCATCGCGCCGCGAAGAACGGATCCTGAACGACTCGGGAGATCGATGGGGAACACCATGAGGAACATGGGGAACACCTAGACCGTAATTCACGGCCAAACGGTCAACAATTTCCGATGCTTAAATGGAGCGGGCGACGGGAATCGAACCCGTATATTCAGCTTGGGAAGCTGACGTTCTACCACTGAACTACGCCCGCGGCGGCCTCCCGAGACCGGGGCCGGCTGCACCCTGGAGTGCAGGCTGGCGACCATAGCAGAGCCGTTTCGATTGTCCACGGATCGGGAAGGGGCCGCGGCGTTCCCATGCCGGCCGGTTTCGGCTAGCGTCCGCGCGCCTCGTCCCATGCGTGCCAGGCCTTATCTCCTTCTCGACAAGCCCCACATGAGCGCCGTGACGACGCAAACCGCAACCGAGCCCGCCATCGCCGCGGCCCAGGCCAACGCGAAGCCCGGCACGGCCTTACCGAAACTCGTGCTCGCCTCCGCCTCGCCGCGCCGCCTCGCCCTGCTGCAGCAGATCGGCATCGAACCGGACGCCCTTCTGCCCGCCGACGTCGACGAGACGCCGCGTAAATCGGAATCGCCGCGCGAACTCGCCCGCCGGCTGGCGCGGGCAAAGCTCGATGCCGCTGGTGAGGCGGCACGGCGCAACGACATGCTGCGCGACGCCTACCTCGTCTCCGCCGACACGGTGGTCGCGGTGGGACGGCGCGTGCTGCCCAAGGCCGAGCGGCTCGATGAGGCTGCCGACTGCCTGCGTCTGCTGTCCGGCCGGCCGCATCGCGTCTACACCGCGGTCTGCATCCTCTCGCCGAAGGGCCGGCAGCGCGAGCGTCTCGTAGAGGCGCGCGTGCGCTTCAAGCGGCTCTCCTCCCGCGAGATCGAGAGCTATCTCGGCTCGGGCGAATGGCGCGGCAAGGCGGGCGGCTACGCGATCCAGGGGCTCGCAGGAGCCTTCGTGATCAAGCTCGTCGGCTCGCAGAGTGCCGTGGTCGGCCTGCCGCTCTACGAGACCATGACTCTGCTGGAAGGCGAGGGCTTCCCGGTCCGCCGCGGCTGGGGCGCGCCGGTCTGATGGCGCAACCGCCTGCTCCCCGGCGCGAGGCGCCCCTGGTACCGTGCCCGATCTGCCGCAAGCCCGCTGCGGAGGCCTTCGCGCCGTTCTGCTCGCAGCGCTGCGCCGACGTCGACCTCGGCCGCTGGCTCGGCGAGCGCTACGTCCTTCCCGGCCAGGATGCCGATGGCGACGAAGAGCGCGACGAGGATGGCTCGCACTGAGGCGTTCGAGGGCGCTGGACACCGCCCGAGCGCTTGACTATACCGCCGCTCCAGCCGCGGGGCGCTCAGCACTCCGCCGCTCGCCCAGGTAGCTCAGTTGGTAGAGCATGCGACTGAAAATCGCAGTGTCGGCGGTTCGATTCCGTCCCTGGGCACCACTTCCCTAGACACCACCTCGAATGGACCGATCGCGGCCGCAGGCTCGCGTTGCGAAGACGGCGCGGCGCTCGCAGCGCCCCCACTCGGCGTTGCGGTCGGAACGTCGCGTTGTCGGCGCGCTCAGGCGGCGCGCGGCTGCGGGGCTGCCGTGTCGCGGCCCGTGCCAGCCGTGAAGAGTTCACGGCTCAGTTCGGCCGGCGTGCGGCTGCGGCCGCTGCCGTCGCGAACGAGGATGCCCTCCATGCCGGCGCTGGCGAGCGTCAGGGCCTGTTCCAGTGCCGCGAGCAGCGAGCCGCGCTGAAAGCTGACGTCGCGGGCGTGATGGCGCGCGGTGACGGTGAAACTCACGAAAACACCTCGAACGACGGGAGGACGAGACGATCGGCGATCCAGCATCCGTCTGTTCGAGACGGTGCCGTAATCACAAAGACTGTGCAGTCGCTCGCCTATGCCGATCCTTTGACGGCATTAGGTTGACGAATTCTGAGCAGATCCGCGTTTTGTGGCGGCGAGAATGGGGCGAGCCGCGCGGCGCTCCCGCTGAAGTCCAAACGATGCTGCCGGCGCGGCCCACC
This sequence comes from Methylobacterium brachythecii, assembly GCF_014196345.1. Classification (GTDB taxonomy): domain Bacteria; phylum Pseudomonadota; class Alphaproteobacteria; order Rhizobiales; family Beijerinckiaceae; genus Methylobacterium; species Methylobacterium brachythecii. Next base: position 2,547 of record NZ_JACIDN010000004.1, read on the forward strand.
GGACCACCACCCGTTCGGAGGAACCCCATCCCAGAAAGCAGGCGTGTTTGCCTAAATATCCCGTCAGGGCATTCCTATTTGAAATGTATTATTGCTGCTTTATCCTGAATACTTATGCTTATCTTTCACAAACGTAACTGAATGTTTCATTTTTGTCACCTAAGCAATGACTCTTATTACAGCTTCAATATAGGAATGGAACTCCCCCGAACGTCATGCTTATTCTGATGATGGCGAGACGTTGACCTATCTGCATTGCGATGGGCTGCGACTCGAAACCATCAATAAAATTGGGGGAAGTGTCGTGTACAAGACCAGGTGCGTAGGGTCTCTGCGCAAGTCTCTCCTCGTGAGCATTCCGGTTTGGGCCGTCGCCGTGGCGGGCGCCCACGCCGCCTGCGCACCGGCCGTTCCCGCGAACGGTCAGACAGTGACCTGCACGGGCACCACGACGACAGGGTTCGTCGCCCCGGCCGGCGTCACCGGTCTGACGGTGAACATCCAGTTGGACGCCGCCATCACCGGTTCGTCCCAGACTGGCGGAACCGCACCGAACCTGGCCTTCTCAAATGTCCGCGTGAACGACAGCAGCATCGTCAACAATGCCGGCGCGATCTCGATCACGGCCGCGAAGAACCGCGACAATTTCGGCGTCAACCTGTACGGCAGCGGCGTCACCCTCAACAACACCGGCACGATCACCGGAGCAGCCACCGCGATCGGCAACACGCAGCGGCTCTATGGCGTGTATACGAGCGCCGACGGCGTGCCCGCGGGGACCGAATTCGACGACGTGCGCGTCGTCAACGGCGGAGCGATTGCCGTCTCTCAGGCCGGGAACGGCCGAGCCATCGGCATCTATGCCGGCGAGGACATCGACGAACTGACGATCGTCAACAACGGCACTATCTCGGCGACTCGCGCCGCGACGGCGACGGTGACGACCCAGTCGGTAGCGGGCGTCGATTCCGACGACGACGTGGATTCTGTCACGCTCCGCAACACCGGCAAGATCTCGGCCTCCGGCGCCAATACCCGCGCCGTCAACGGCCGCGCCTCGTCGTTTACGGTGATCAACAGCGGCACGATCGAGAATCTGAGCACGGCGGCCGGCTCAGCGGCGATCGCCACCTACGCCGCCAACGTCGTTCAGCCTTACAACACCTCGATCACGAACACGGCGACCGGCGTCATCAACGGCGACATCCGCAATACCGACGTCGACCAGCAGACCGCCGCGAGCACCGTGGTCAACCGCCGGAACGGCCAGCTTACGAACGACGGCGCGATCAACGGCAACCTGTTCTTCGGCCAGGGCAACCAGACCATCGCCAACAACGGCAAGATCAGCGGCAACATCACCTTCCTCGACGTCGGCCAAGCTGGTCTCGTGCCCGGATCGGTGAACGCCATCACGCTCGGCACCGACTCGGTGATCGGCGGCAATATCACCGCCCGCGGCCTCGGCTCCAACAGCCTCATCCTCACGAATGTCGCCGGCGGTGCCGGCAACGGGGGCGGCGGTGATGACGACGATGATGACGACGACGATGACGTCGTCGCGGCCGCTCCCGCCGCTGCGGCGACCGGCAACGGGCACGGCAGGCTCACCAGCAACGTCGCCGGCTTCTCGTCGCTCACGGTGACGAGTGGGATCTGGACGCTCGCCGCCGGTTCGACCCAGACCTTCTCTCAGGGCGCTGCGGTCAATGGCGGCACACTCTACGTCGACTCGACCCTGAACGCGGCGACCACGGTCGGCGAGGACGGCACGCTGGGCGGCAACGGCCGGATCAACGGCCGCGTCACGAATTTCGGCGTGGTCATGCCGGGTTCTGACGTGACTCCCTACGGCACCCTGACCATCAATGGCGCCTATCGGCAGGACGACGACGCCCGGCTCGCCGTCAATGCCAGGGCCGACGGCACCAGCGCGCGGCTGCAAGTCAATGGCACTGCGGCGCTGGCCGGCGAACTCCAACTCGTGGCCGCCGCCGGCACCTACACGCCAGGCACGCGCTACACGGTGCTGAACGCGACGGGCGGCTTCAACAACAGCCGCTTCGACATCGTTACCTCGGTCGGCCTGCCGACGCTTCTCGCGCCGACCGCGACGACCGAGGGCAACACCATCGTCCTGACACTGCAGCAGCAAAGCTTCGGCCTGGTGGCGCAGACCCCGAACCAGCGCGCCGTGGCACGCGGCCTCGACGTGCTGCTCGCCGGCAATACGCCCGCGCTGACCTTCATCGACAACCAGAGCAACCGGGCGGTCGCGGGCATCCTCGACCGAGCCGCGGGCCAGGGCTACGCCTCGGTCGCCGATCCGCAATTCCGGGCCGGCCGCGCCTTCACCGATGCACTGATGGCCCGGGCCTATTCCGGCGTCTTCGAATCGGGTGCCACCGGTTTCACCCTGCCGCCGGCGACCTACGCGGCGGACCTGCCGAACCGCGGTCCGGTGCCCGAGCCCCGCTTCGTCGAGGCGAGCCGCGGTTACGGCGTCTGGGCGACCGGCTACGGCCAGACCGGCGATGTCTCCGCGAGCCCGACCACCTCGGCCCGCAGTGAGACGATCGGTGGCTTCGCCGCAGGCATCGACATGCATCCGGGCGCCGGCACGTTCCTTGGCGTGGCGGCGGGCTACGGCTCCGTCGATGTCTCGCTGAGCCAGACTGGCGAGCGGGCGCATACCGACAACGCCCAGGTCGGCCTCTACGGCGGCGTCTCCAGCGGCCCGCTCTACGCCACGGCCACCGTCGGCTATGCCAATGTCGACGGGCGGCTCAACCGGTCGCTCGGAGGGCTGCAGGCTCTGCAGCCGGGCGGTGCCCGCGGCAAGCTGACCGGCGACCAGTTCCTCTCGGCCGGCGAGGCGGGCTACCGCTACCTCTATGCCCGCGACGCCTCGATCACGCCCTTCGTGGGCTTCCAAGTCTCGAGCTTCAGCCAGGATCGAGTGGTCGAGGGCGGCGGCCTGTTCGCGCTGAACGTGGCGGCCAAGGACTTCCTCTCGGCTCGCTCCCAGATCGGCGCGCGCATCGAGCATTTCGCCGAGATCGGCGGTCATCCCGTGACCTTCGCGATCAAGGGAGCCTATGTCCACGACTTCGCCGACGTGGACCGCACGATCCAATCGAACTTCGCCTTGGTGCCGGCCGTGCCCTTCGCGGTCCAAGGACGTCGTCTCGATCGCGACCGTGCTCTGGTCGGCGCCGCAGTGGGTGCCACCTTTGCGCCGGGCTGGACCGGCTTCCTCAGCTACGATGCCGAGGTCGCCACCACCGACACGATCCAGGCGGGCCGGGCCGGAGCGCGCTACAGCTTCTGAGCCCCGATCCCGTCGGACGCCGTACCGGAAGCCCCCGGGTCGCTCGCCGACCCGGGGGCTTCGTCATGGAAGGGACAGCGGCGGCGCCACTAGGCGCGCGACCGGCGACGGGCTAGACCCGTGCGGCTTCATTCCAACGGTTCGCGGAAGGCTCGCGGTTCGCGCGAGGTTCCGCCCGAGAGCAGGGCAGGGCGATGGCGGACAAGGCAGTCCCTCATTTTCACAATCAGGACGGTGTGCCGCGGGTGCGCGTCGGTGCACGCGAGTTCATGTGCATCGGCGCATTGCCGCCCTTCGACCATCCACACGTCTTCCTCGACATGGGTCACGGCGGCGACGAGATCATCTGCCAGTATTGCTCGACGCTTTTCGTCTACGACGCGCGGCTGAAGCCGGACGGCGCCGAGCCGGCCGCCAGCATCTGGCGGGACGACGCGCCGCAATCGAGGGTCGCGGCCGAGTGAGGCAGCACGCATCGTGAGCCCGCTCTCGATCGCCGTCGTCGGGGCCGGGATCGGCGGCCTCACGGCCGCACTGGCGCTGAGCGGGGCAGGGCACTCGGTCACGCTGATCGAGCGGCGCACCGGCTTCTCGGAGGTGGGTGCTGGCCTGCAGATCTCGCCAAATGCCAGCCGCATCCTGATAGAGCTCGGGCTCGGGCCGGCCCTGCGCCGGGCTGCCAACGAGCCTCCGGGCGTGGCGATCCGAGATCTCGCCAGCGGGCGCGCGCTTGGCGGCATCGAACTCGGCCCCGCGATCCGTGAACGCCACGGCGTGCCCTACTACGTCATCCACCGGGCCGATCTACAGACACTGCTGCTCGACGCCGTGCGCGGGCGGACCGGCATCCGGCTGCTCGTCGGCCGCGAGGTCGTGTCGGTCGAGGAGACCGCCGACGGCGTCCTGCTGACACTGGAGAGCGTCGCGGGCGGGCGTGGCGACGTGATCCAAGCGGATCTCGCGATCGGTGCCGACGGCGTGCGCTCGAGCCTTCGCGCGCGGCACGACGCGCGCCCGCTGCGGGCACACCGGCAGGCGGCTTGGCGGGCGACGATCGCGCGCGAGGCGGCGCCGCCCGAATTTCGGGGCGACGAGACCGGTTTGTGGCTCGGCCACGGAAGGCACGTGGTGCACTACCCTATCGCCGCCGGGCAGCGGCTCAACGTCGTCGCAGTGGTTCCAGAGCGCGAGGGCGACGACGATTGGGGGCGCCTCGGCGATCCGGCCGTGCTGCGCGACCATTTCCGGAACGCCGCGGAACCGTTGGGCTCATTGCTCGCCGTTCCCGACACATGGATGGTTTGGTCGCTGGTCGACCGTCCGGCGGCGGGGCCGATGGCCAAGGGCCGCGTGGCACTGATCGGCGACGCCGCCCATCCGGTGTTGCCGTTCCTGGCGCAGGGAGCCGCCATGGCGATCGAGGACGCAGCCGTGCTCACGCACAGCCTCGGCGCCCACGCGCAGGTGCCCGATGCCCTCGACGCCTACGCAGAGGCGCGCGGCGACCGGGTGCGCAGGGTCTGGAAGGCAGCGAGGTCCAACGGCCGCGCCTACCACGCGGGCCCGCTGGTCGGGCTCGCCCGCAACGCGGTGATGCGCCGCCTTGGGCCGGCCGGGATGAGCCGGCGCTATGACTGGCTCTACGGCTGGACACCGGACACGGCCTGAGCCGTCCCGGCTTGATCTGGCGCCGGGCCGCCGTTACCGCTCGTCCCATGCGGACGTGGCGGAACCGGTAGACGCACGAGACTTAAAATCTTGCGGCCGCAAGGCCGTGCGGGTTCGAGTCCCGCCGTCCGCACCACGTTGTCTACCGACGCTTCGAAATCATATAAATCTAGCTGACACAGCGGGTTACGGTCGCCCTTGAACTACAAATGGCCGTTCCTATGACCTCGCTTACTCGCGCCACCAACGGTGATTGGTTCGCCCGCAAGGGGATCCCGAAGGACGTACGGGCTGCCTACAGGCTGGCCTTCGGAATATCCCAGAAGGAAAGATTTCGACGCCCCGGCTCACTTCCGATGGGAGTGGCGAAGGCCGAGTTGCGCGAATGGGACGCCTTAGCCAGGGATCGGTCGGCGCATCAATCTCGTTTCCCTCTTTCGTGGGAGCTGAGGAGAGAGCCATGTCGGATCACGTCTACAAGGTCGTCGAGCTGGTCGGTTCGTCTCCCAACTCAATTGAGGACGCCATTCAGGGAGCGGTCGGCCGCGCCAGCCAGACCATCCGTAACCTCCGGTGGTTCGAGGTGCTCGAAACGCGGGGCCATATCGAGGATGGGAGGGTCCACCACTACCAAGTGACCCTCAAGGTCGGGTTCACGATGGAAGGGAGCTGAGGCTCTCGCCTGCCCATGAGCGCATCCACCTACCTGCCCCTGCTGGCCTTCCTGGCGCCCATCCCGCCGGTGCGGCCGGAGCCTCCGCGGTCACCTCCAGGATGGATTCCGGGGTTCCTGATGGCCGCGGTGGTCTTCATTATGGTGGCACCAATGATCGCGATCTGGAGCTTCCATAGGCCGCAGAGCACTGTCAGGGCCGACTGTGCCGCGGCTGGCGGCAGACTCGTCTACGCTTCGGTCTCCGGAGATGGGCCACTGAGATGCCGCTAGCCGTAGGCTGCTGGGTGTCGGTCTAGGCTAAGGCCGCGACCCATAGGCGCCATAAGGAAAAGCCCCGGCTGCGTGTGCGAACCGAGGCCTCGTGTTCAAAGTTCGGATTAGGTCAGCGGCTGCTCAGTACCCGTAGCCGTAATAGCTGCCGCAGTAGGGCGAACCATAGGCGCCGTAGCCATAATAGCCGCATCCATCGCCGTAGTAGCCGCTGAGGCCGTATCCAACGCCCAGGCCCAGCCCGGCGCCTGCCAGCCCGTAGCCTAACCCCCGGCCGTAGTAGCCGCGACCGCGACCATACCCACCTGCAAAGCCACGGCCGGCGAAACCTCTACCGGCGAAGCCAGGGCCACCGAAGCCGCGTCCTCCCCCGAAACCACGCCCGCCTCCGAAGCCGCCGCCCCCACCATGGAAGCCGCCACCACCTCCGAAGCCGCGAGCGTCGGCAGAGGCTGGTAGGAAAGCCAGGGCGCCAATGAGCGCCGTTGCGGCAATCGCGATTTTCTTCATGTCATGGACTCCGTGGCCAAATCTGACCGCTGTCTGAGATGAAGGTTCAACGGGGGCGCAGACGATTTGTTCGGAGGATGAAGTGCGCAAATGCACACGTTTACGTAACGGATTGTTGCCGCAACCTTCATGTCTCAATTCGGACAGTCGAAGCCGTCACGGAGCCCCGTTGTTAGGGCCGGGTGTTGCTGGCGGCCCATCTTCCCTCATGGCCATATGCGGTCGTTGAAAACTGTCCGGCGCTACAAAGGCTGCTACAAAGCTCGCCGATCGAACCTGAGACTTGTCTTGATTTATAGGGGTCTTTTTGGGCGTTAGGGCAGGGGCGGAAGGGTCTCCCGCTGTCCGCGCCAGAGCGGCTGCCAAGTTTCCGGCCATCCGTCTGGTTTGGTGAGCCAAGGACGCCCTCGAAACACCGGATTGCGTTGCGTTTCGATCGCACAGGCCGAGACGCGGACAACGTGATCGGTTCTGGAAAATCAGAGCAAGCTTCGAGCGAAAGCCGTCGGCGCTCCTTCGCAGCCTGTTCCAGGAATCGGCGCCGCGACCTTGCGCCGGGTGCGCGAGAGGCGATGACCTGCGCGATGGATTGCGGCCGCCACGGAACGGCAGATAGGCGTAGCCGTTAACTCTGAGCTGGAGCACGTCGGCTGTTCCGGCGCGCGCTCACTCCCAGCACGTTAGGACCGCATCATGTCCGCTGCGCCCGTCACCATCATGATCGCGACCCCGAAAGGACGGCACCGCCTCGTCGGCGAGAGCGACCGCAACGTGACCCAGCCGGCCGAACAGATTCTTCGGGCGCTCGGTGCGGATGTCAGGCCGGCGATCTTCTGGGTCGAGTGCGAGGACAAGACTGTCCAATCGGTGCTGACGAGCTACCTGTCCGGAGTGAAGGCCGAGGTTCTCGCCCATTCGCGAAGGAAGGGGACCTTCCAGTCGAAGGGCGGCAGGGGCTTTTCGTAAGGCCGCCTCAGTCAAACGCTTGGTCGGCCCGAGGCTTCGGCTGTCGGCCCGCTCGGCAGTGATGCCGGGCAGGCCTTCTCAAGCGCGACCGGCTTACTGCATCGCCTTCATGATCGCCTCGCTTGAGGACACCTTGGGATTCGCCCGGCAATAGGCCTTGACCTTGGCATCGATCGCGGCGGCCTGCGGATCGGATTGAAGCATGGCCTTATCCTCGGCCGAGAGGCTGGCCTGTGCCTGCGCATCGGCCTTGAGGTAGTCGGCACAGCTCATGTCGCCGGTCTGAGCGGCGGCACCGGTCACGAGGGCGAAGCCTGCCAACACGGCGAAAACAGTCACGGAAAGCTTGGACACGGTGATCCTTGACGCCGCGCCTATGTTCGGAGCGTCCGAACTTTGATCGAGGGCAGCGTGAGGGCTTCAACCCTTACCGGCGTGCAGTCAAGCTTCCGCAGACAACGGCCAGCTGGCGGCTATCGGGCAGAGTACTCAGTGCGGATCGGCAGCACCGTGTCCGGCGAAGTGACCCGCGCCGCCAGACAGAGAGATGCTACCAGCAGGCGCGCGGAAGGCGGCGCTTCCACCGCTCACCGAGACGCAGTCGCGTGCCGTCGGGCTGAACCCGGCGCAGTGCGGGCTTCGCCGGCGTCGCCTGCGCCACCGGGCTCACGGTCGGAGCGGCAATCGGAGCGGGTTCGGGTTTGCGCTCGACGGCAGGCGCAGTGTCGATCGGCAGAGGATGCTTGCGCGGCCTGCCCCTCCGGCGTGGCCCATCCTCGAGGGTACCCTGAGGTGTGGCGCGGCGAACGCGCGGCAGCGGCGGCTCCGGCGTGAATGCGGGCTCGGGCTCGGGGACCGGAGCCTCCCAGGCGATCAAGCTCGGCAGGACGCGGCGCGGCGTGACCTCGGCCGCCGGGGCGGCTGCGGGCGCCAGCTCGGCAAACGCTGCAGGCGTTGGCGCCGCCAAGGCTTGGCGGGCCGCTTGAGGCGCTCGCGGCGCCTTGACGGGAATGGTGACGAAGCCGCTTTGGCCGCTCGACTTGGCTGCGACGGTAAACGACCGCCGCTCGCGATAGCGAGTCATGCTTTTCCTGATGTCGTTGAGATCGGTGAGCGCTGATCTGCGCGCCGAACAGCCACATGACCGTTCAAGGACATTTTGTCCAGAAACGGTTGCGATTGAGTTTCCATGCCGGCTGTAGGGCCGATGGTGGTGACGAAGCGCATTTCCACGATTGATCTCTTGCTAAAGACATGGCCGCCATGCCTGCCGGCGCGCGACGTCTTGAACAACGAACGATCAATGCGCCGTCCCATCCTCGGCATCCGCCATAATGTCTCGAGCGAGAGCGCGCGCGACGTGAACTACCAACGGCCTGAGCGCTTCGAGAAGAACGGGATCGCGAACTTCCTGAGCCGCGCGCCAGAGACCGATTGCATGCTCGGCCAAGCGTAGGATCGAGCTCTCGCCCGGATCTTCGCATTCCGGCTCGGGCGACCATGGGGTAGGCCGATGCGTGCTCATATCAGTCCGCCAGCGTTTCGGTGCAGCCGAGCGGTCGAGACAGGGGGCATCGCGACGAGCAGTTCGCTAAACATGGCCCACTCTGCTCACGTCAATCGATCTCAGCAAGATACAGCCAACGTATCGGCGGCATTTCTATCTTTTGATAAAACATCTTTCCATTTTCGTCGATCACTAAGCCGCTGAGCGGCTGCTGTCTTTTGGTGATGATGCCGATTTGCCGCAGTTATACGAGCAAGGCGTCGGAAAAACATCTATAAAATTCGAAATTATTGACTTCAATGATTTTATTAAAAATATATATCTGCGAAAGCTTCAAAATCAAGCACACAAAAATACAATTATGTATCGCTCCAACAATAAAAAGGCGAAAGAAGTATCGTTAAATCAAAATCTTATGGTGACTGTTACGCAGCGATAGTAGTCCGATCTGCGGTTCGCTGTGCCGACATCGACCAATAGGGGCCACGGTCGAGCGATCGGAAGCGCTTACGACACGCGCCGCGTCCAGGCAGATCGCTCCCTCAGCGCGCTCCTACGGCTCGTTTCGTTCCGTCGGGACATCGTCGGCGAGTGCCATGACGAGGCGCCGCAACTGAGCTTTGCTCGCACTCTCCGGCAAGCGGTCGAAGGCTTGGGCAAGGGAGATCGCGGCCCTCGACAGAGAGGGCAGGCCCGGCACGTCGTCCGTCGAACCGAGCAACTCGGCATGGCCGATCCCGAGCAGCCGGGCGATCTCCACGATCTTGCCGGCCGAGATGCGATTGAGGCCCTTCTCGTATTTCTGGACCTGCTGGAAGGTGACGCCGATCGCGGTTGCGAGCGTCGTCTGCGAGATGCCCGCGAGCTTCCGGGCCGCTGTAATCCGCTCGCCGATCAACCGGTCGGTTTCGGTGACCTGCTTCATGGCTCTGCGATCCTGGGCCACCCACTCATCCACGTCTCGTCCGGACTCTCAAGTTTCCGTGAGCAGGTCTTTTTTGGATTTCCGGCCGACCTGTTGTCAAGCCATCTCCGCCGACGACTGAAAAACCTCAGTCGATCTCCCACAAACGGCGCCCGCCGCAGGATTTCGCCCGATCAGACCATGATGACCCGTCCAGCGCGACATCTGCAAGGTCTTGCAGCGGCAAAATCGGGCTAGCCCGTATCTGCGTGGTCCAGCCGCGGTGGCCGAAAAAGAATCCCGCGAGCAACCGCAGAAACGGCCACGCTTCGGTTGGCGTCCCGTTCAGAAACGGTTAAGCTTCAGCTCAAGGGTCGCGAAGCGGCGGGGGAGTGGGTTGCAATGGCCTCGATCAAAATCCGCGTGGCCGAAGACGGCACCTGCACGATTTTCCGCAACGGCGATGCGGTGTCCACGGGCCTGACCCGGCCACAGGCCGAGCGCCTCGTTGCCGTGCTACGGTGGATCGAGCCCGCCTGAGGCGCACGCGTACGCTCACGGAAGCCTTTCTCGCAGCATTCCGAATCGGCGGGGCTAGCGGCATCTGGTCGCCTCAGCGGTTTCGGTAAAGGTTCGGCGGAACGCCGCGGTCTCCATGACGCTTGTTGCGATGAGCGTTCGATCGGAGACGTCCATGCCCGTATTTCAGATTCGACAAGGCGCGACTGGAGCCATCCTCTGGACAGGCTCGGCGACGAGCGAGATCCAGGCCCTCGACGCAATGGCCCACGAGGCCGGCTACTACGATCATTCGGACATCCCTGACGCGGTCAGGCAGGGCGGCCTCGCCGTCGAAACACTCTCGTTCGGCACCATGGCAACGACTGCGAATGCTGCCGGCCGAATCGAAGGCGGGCGCAGCGGACAGATCTCCGAGCGCGGCGGCTTCGCCCAGCGCCGGAACGAGCCGGTCGCTGTCCAACGCTGAGACTGCGGAGCGCTCGCCGGTCAGCGCGGAGCGGGAGCGGGGTTCGGCGCAGCCGGGGCCGGAGCCGCCGGATTTTGCGGCGCGGGCGGCATCTGCTGGGGCGCCGGAGATTGATCCTGCGACAGGGTCTGGTTCGTTTCGGTTTGGATTTTGTCAGCGGTTTGCTGGCTGATCAGCCCGTAGGACACGGCCACGGCAAGAGCGACGGCAACGAGAGCACCGATCAACGCCTTCTTGAGTTTGTCCGACATCGTCGCGCCCCCTCTCGTCTCATGCGAGAACCATGGGGAGAACGGGTCGAGCGCCATGGCGTTCCTGAAGCTTCAGCCCGGGTCAGCCCGCAGCCGAGCCAACAATAGCCGGCACGGCGCCCGGAGAAATCGAGTGAACGAGGGCGACGGGCGAGGGACGATGCCGCCTCGGCGCCGTCCCTCGTTCCAGTCGAGATCGCCCGATCGCGTCCCGGATGACCTACCAGCCCCGATAGGCATAGGGACGGTCCCAATCACGATGCCAGCGATGGGGTTCGCGTCGGTAGCCATACTCGACCGGGAACGACTGGTAGGCGGGCTCTTCGTACGCGTAGCCGCGGACGATGGGAGCGGGGCGATAGAACGCCACTGGAGCCGGACCGAAGCCGTCAGCCGGACCGGGTCGCGCATAGCCATAATCCGGGCCTGCATGGGCATCCGAGACAGCCGCACCGAGCAAGGCTCCGGCGGCGAGGCCACCGATGATGCCGGCTGCCAAAGCACCGCCTCCGCGAGCCTCCGCAGCGGACGAGGCGAGAACGCCGACGCCGATGAGCGCGGCGGCCGAGAGCACAGCGACTGTCTTCATGGCCTATCCCCTGGAACTCCGAGGAGGCCGGCATCGGATGGGATGCCCGGTCTCTCATGGCGCGGTCGATGTCTTGTGACCGCATGGGAAGAATGGCCGGTTGGGCTTGTACCGAGGCTGAAGCGGGCTGGCAGAAACCGTTCAGCTTGAGCCGCGCAAGACTCCCCAGCTCGGGAACAGGGTAGCTTTCGGCGACATTTTTTTTCATCGAAGCCGGGGACTGGAAAACCACTCTGGCGGAAGGGGGGGACAATCGGCCCGGCCCTCTAACCTCTAAAAATCAATGACTTAAAATAGATTCCCGGCTCCCCAGTGTAGCCGCTTTCAACTCGATCGAGCGGTCGCCTGCACGAACCTCAGTGAAACCGGTTGCACTGGCTTCGCTGCTGAGCAGACGATTTAAGTACGAGCCAGTTGAATACTCAAGTGTAGCAGCAATCAACGCGAAAGCGCCGGATATCTTTTGTTTTCAATTTAAAACACCCAGTTGCGCCGACAATCGGGAACCGATTTGTAACAACCGAACAGCCAGTCGGCGAACTTACACGGAGCACCAACGATTGTCTTCCAGCGCGCTGGGAACTAGCTCTTCCATTGCGCTATTCAGCGAGCAAGTCGAACTGGACGAATTCATCCGACGCATCGCTACCTTCTTGCTGGCAGAGAGGCAGATGAGGAGGTGCTGGCATCCTGGGTCGGCTCAGTGCCGCAGGGCAAGCGGCGCCGGGCTAGATGGTACCCTTGGAATCGGTGGGGCCTCAGCGAAGACAGCGCCGATTCCGAGCCAGCTCTGCTGCACCGCCTGCTTGAGCTGCGGCAGGTCGGAGCCATCGATCATCGCGAGCGGGAAGGTGTCGAGACCGAGCGAGGCGTAGACGTTGGCGCGGGCGTTCTGCACGGCCGCGTGGGCCAGATCGTACTTCACCTCGGCGATGAGCGTGTTCATCTCTTCGCGGATCAGGGTCTGCTCACTGGCGGACTCGACGGCGGCGGAGGAGCGCATCTGGCCGACGATGCGGCGCTGGACGCGGCGGAAGTCGGCGGCGGTCTGGAACTCCTTCATCGCCAGCATGTGCCGCACGCGGCTGACATGGACCTGGGTCATCACCGCCATGGTCACCGCGAGCGCGCGCTTGTCGAGCAGTGCGTCCTGCGCGTCGATCAGGCCCTGGCGTGCCGGATACTTGAAGACGTTCATCAGGTTCCAGCTGGCGCGGGCGCCCCAGCCGACCCAGTTCGAATTGTAGAGCAGCCGGTTCGAATCCGCGTTGCCGCCGACGATCAGGTTCATTCCGGGCAGGAGTTCGAGCAGGGCGGCGGTCGCCTCGCGGCCGTTGATGCGCTGGCGGTAGGCCACCTCGCGCAGCTCCGAGCGGTTTTCCAGGGCGACGCGCACGAGGTCGGGATCGGCCACGCCGAGCTTCAGGCCGGCCTCGACGCCCTCCATCTCGGCCAGCCGGAAGGGCAGGTCGGGCGGCAGGTTCATGAGCGCGGCGAGCTGGCTGCGGGCAACGAGCAGGTCGGTCTCGACCCGCTGAATCTCGCGTTTGATCTCGATCAGTTCGCGCTCGTAGGTCAGCGCCGTGATCGGCGAGGTCTGACGGTCCTTGTAGAGTTGGCGCGCATTGCCGATGGCGGCCTGGGCGCGGCCTTCGAGCTGGCGCAGGCGGCTGGCGAGACGCTCGCTCGACAGGGCGCGCCAGTATGCGGTGCGCACGTCTTCGATGATGCGGCTCACCACACGACGGCGGTTTTCTTCCGCGATCAGGACGGTGTCGGCGGCCTGCCGGGCGCGGATGTAGGACAGCCCGAAATCGAGGATGTTCCAGCTCAGCGAGAGATCCGAAAAGACGTAGTTCTTGTCCTGGCTGTAAGAGGGCTCCAGCGACTGGCGCTGGGTTAGCACCGAGATCGAGGAACTCGCCGCGTAACTGTCGCGGCCAGCATAGGCGCTGTTGGCAACGAAGTTCGGCAACATCGACGAGTTGGCGAAGCTCAGCTCCTGTGCGCGCACGGCCGTCTGCATGATCTCGACCCGCTGGTCGAGGTTGTATTTCAGGGCACGGGCGAACGCCTCGTAGAGGTCGATCCGCGGGCCGGGCAGGGGCTGGTCCGAACCGACGCGACGCAGCTTGTCGGCAGCATAGGCGCCGAGTTCGGCCTGGCCGAGCGGCTCCGGCTTGAGCGTGCAGCCGGCAACCGTCGCTGCGAGAGCCGTCGCCCCAAGAAGGGCGCAGACGACGCGACGCATCCGCCTACCGCCAGAATGACGATTCAGCACCATGAACCCGGGCATCCCGTTCGCTTCGGTCGCGTTCGGGAATCCCCCCGGAGGCACACTCTCGCGACACCCGGATTGTTGATCCGTTAAGGTAAACGAAGCGTCAAACCCGAGGGTCGCGCCTGTCCCACTCCGATCAACCCAGGCGTGTCAGCGCGCGCTCGATCAAGGCCATGTCGTGGGCCGCGCGCGTGCCGAGCGCGGCGAGTTGCGTCGAGAACAGAGGCACTTCGGCAGGCCGCGCCGGCTCCGGCGCAGGCTTGCCCACGGGTTTCGGCTCGGAAGCCGCCGCGGGCTTCGGAAGCGCGCGGATCTCGCCGGTCTCGGCATCGACGCTGAGCGCGCGGCGGACGATGCGGCCATCCTGCAACACGATCTCCAGCTCGATCCGGACGATGCCGGTTCCGGCCGGTGGACGGCCCCAGAACCCGCCCAAGCCGTCGCCCTCGATCCAGTCCGGCGGCGGCCCGCCGTCGAGGCCGAGCAGCCGGACTTCCGCGACCGAGTCGAGGCGCGCGGCATGGCCGTGCAGGTTGATCGAGAGCGTGTCCGGACGCCGGATCGCCTCGACCATGAGATCGCTCGTGCCGAAGCCCAACTCGTCCGCCGCCAGGGAAACGCCGAGCGAGCGTCCGAGATAGGGGCGCGGCGAAAACCAGGTCGTGTCGTCGATCGGCATGCGCTCGAAGCGCTCCCAGGCCATCCGCGCGATGCGCTGGCCCTCTTCGAGCATGACCGGGTGATCGGGCAGGATCACGGTGCCGTTGAGATGGGCGACGCCATTCACCGCCGCGACCACCGCACCGTCGGCGAGGACGACGTCGCCGATCGAGTGGAGTGACTCGATGCCGGCCACCGCCGGGAGGATGATGCCCTCCGCCGCGAGCGACGAGGCAGGCGGCTGGACCGGCGGGGCGGCAGGGCGCTCCCCGGCCAAGAAGAGCGGCATCAATCCCGGCATGGGGACGGTCGGGGGCACCTGGATCGAGTTCGGCGTCACGTCGATCGCGACGGCGACGAGAGCGAGGCCGCCATGGCCATCGCTGACCTCGACAGTGAAGCGGTCGGAGCCGCTATAGCCGGCATAGGGCCGGTAGGCGTAGCTGCCGTCGGCCGCGAGGGTCAGGGTGCCGTTGGCAGGGCCTCCCGTCACGCGGAAGCTCAGGGGATCGCCGTCGCGGTCGCTGGCGACGATGCGGCCGGTCCCGACGGTGTTGGCCGGCACAGTCAGCGGGTCGGCGGTGGCGACTGGGGCGTCGTTCACCGCTCCGACCGTGAGGTGCACGGTCGCCGTGGCGCGGCCGCCATCGGAATCGACCAGCGCATAGGTGAACGAGTCCGCGCCGTGGAAATCGGCATCCGGCATGTAGGTGAAGGTGCCATCGGGATGCAGGTCGAGACGGCCATGGGCCGGGCCGGTCACCGGCTCGACGTGCAGCCTGTCACCGTCGGGGTCGTGGTCGTTGGCCAGCACGTTGCCGGTGAGCGGGGTGTCTTCCGCCGTCGTCAGGATATCGTCAACGGCGATCGGGGCGGGGTTCGCAACGGTGAGCGTGAACCGCGCCGTGGCCGAGGCGCCGGCGAGATCGGTGCCGGTGAGGGCTATCGTGTAGGTGCCGCCCGGAACGCGCGTCGAGGCATCGGAGGCGAGGGTGCCCGAGATCAGCCCCGTCGCCGGATCGAGCGAGAGGCCGGGCGGCAGCCCGGTGGCGCTGAAGCTGAGCCGGTCGCCCCGATCGATGTCGTGGAAGGCGTTTCCGGCCGGGATCGAGACAGTCTGAGCATCGTTCGCCGACCGGTCGGCGATGGCGGGCGAGGCCGGATCGACGACCGGCGCATCGTTCACCGGGGTGACGGTGACGGTCACCGAGGCCGTGGCGAAGCCGCCATTGCCATCGGTGATCGTGTAGAGGATGCGGTCGCTGCCGTTGAAGTCGCGACCCGGCACGTAATGCAGGGTGCCGTCGGGATTGATCGTCACCGTGCCATGCGCGGCGACGGCCGAGCCCGGCACCACGGAGAGCGGGTCGCCGTCGGGATCGTGGTCGTTGGCGGTGACGTCGATATCGACCGGCGTGTCCTCGGCCGTGGTGATGGCGTCGTCCGCCGCCGTCGGCGCCGGGTTGGTCACGGTCCAGGCGAGGTTGCGCGAGACCGCGAGGCCGCCCGGATCGGTGGCGGTGAAGGTCACGACATAGGTTCGGCTGCCGCTCGCGCCGGAAGCGGCATGGTCGATGATGCCGGTGATGGCGCCCGTCGCCGGATCGATGCTCAGGCCCGGCGGCAGTCCGGCCGCCGCATAGGTGAGCGGATCGCCGTCGGGATCGGTGATCAGGTTGCCGAGCGGGACGTTCACGCTCTGGCCGTCGACGCCGTTGCGGCTGGCGAGGGTGTCCGGCGCGGTCGGGCGCTGGTTCACCGCGGTCACGGTGACGGTCAGGATACCGGTGGCCCGGTCGCCGTTCGCGTTCTCGACCGTGTAGACGATGGTATCGCGACCGGAGAAGCCTGTGTCCGGCGTGTAGGTGAGGAGCCCCGTCGCGGGATCGACCGAGACGGTGCCGTGACCGGCGCTCGCCGCGCCGGGCGCGTCGACGAGATGCACGGCGGTCCCGCTCGGATCGACGTCGTTCGCCGTGACTGGGACGATGACCGGCGAGCCCGCCGGGGTGGTAGTGATATCGGGCGCAGGCTTCGGCGCGTCGTCGCTCACCGTCCAGGTGAAGCTGCGCGAGACGCTGGCCCCGGCCATGTCCGTCGCCGTGACGGTCACGGTATAATGGGAGACCGGCGCAGCATCGTTCGGCAGCGTGCCCGAGATCACCCCGGTGGCAGGGTCGATGGTGAGCCCCGGCGGCAGGCCCGTCGCCGCGAAGCTCAGATGGTCGCCGCTCGGCGCCTGCACCACCGAGGGGTCGGTATCCGGATCGTGGAAGCGGCTGGAGACGTCGTAGCTCACCGCGTCGCCGTCGCGGCCGTAGAGGTCGGGCAGCGTGCCCGCCTCCGGCGCGTCGTTCACCGAGGTAACGGTGACGATCACCGTGGCGGTGCTGACACCGCCATTCCCGTCGCCGATCGAATAGGTGATCGTGTCGCGGCCGTTGAAATGGGCGTCCGGCGTGTAGACGAGCTGCCCATTGACGACGCCGACCTGGCCGTGGCCGGCGCGCGGGGCCGAATCGCCGCTCGCGATGATGGCCAGGGGATCGCTGTCGGAACTGATGTCGTTGGCCAGCACGTCGATGACGACCGGAGTGCCTTCGGCGGTGGTCGCCACATCATCCAGAGCGGTCGGAGCCGGGTTGGTGACGCGGTAGATGACGTCGCGGGTCTCGGTCACGCCCTGCGGATCAGTCGCCGTCACCGTGATCCGGTAATCCGTCAGGCCGCCGGCACCCGAGGCCGCGTGGTCGATCGTACCGGAGACGATGCCCGTCGCCGGATCGATGGCGAGGCCCGGCGGCAGGCCGGTGGCGCCATAGGTCAGCGGCGTGTCGTCGGGATGCGGGAACAGGGGTGCTAGGGGCAGAGACACGCTCTCGCCGTCGCGTGCCGTGGCGTCGGTCGGCGCCAGCACCGGCGGGGTGAGGGTGCGCCCGGTGACGGTGACGATGAGAACCGCCTGGGAGACGCCGCCCTCGCCGTCGCTGAGCGTGTAGCCGATCTGCGTCGTGCGGATCTGCCCGGCGGCGAGATCGGCGAAGTCGTTGCCCGGATCGAAGCGATAACTGCCATCGGCGAGCACGGTGAAGCGTCCGCCGGCCGAGCCGGCGACGGGACGCCCGACATCGGCCGCCACGCCGTTGACGGCAGCGATCGAGAGCGGATCGCCGTCCGGATCGCGATCGGGACCGTTGCCGTTGTCGGCGAGCACCGAGCCGGTGGCCACGCTCGCCGCATCGGTGATCGCCTCGTCGTTGCGGGCGATCGGCGCCGGGTTCACCACCCGCCAGGTGAAAGCCCGGCTGGTGAGGCCGCCATGGCCGTCATCAGCCGTGATCGTCACCGTGTAGTCGCCGTGGATCCCGCCCTGCGAGGCGGAATGGTCGATCGTGCCGCCGACGCGGCCGGTGGCCGGATCGACGGTGAGGCCCGGCGGCAGGCCGGTCATGCTGAAGCTCAGCCTGTCGCCCTCGACGTCGCTGAAATAGCGGCCGAGATCGAGCCCGCCGATCACGGCACCGTCGAGCGAGCCGAGAGCGGGCAGAGTGCCGGCGCGCGGCGCATCGTTCACGGACAGGATGGTCAGCGCCAGCGTATCGGTGTCAGTCTTGGCCCCACCCGCGCCGGTATTGCCGTTGTCGTTGGTGAGGACGGTCAGGCTATCCGCGCCGTTGTAATCCGCCGCGGGCCGATAGGTGGTGCCGTCGAGCGCCGCGTTGATCGCGGCGAGCGTGCCGGTCAGCGTCACCGAGCCGGTCCCATCGTTGACGACGAGCAACCCGGCCGTCGAGCCGATGGTCAGCGTGCCGTGCCCGACGCTGAGCGTCGTGGTGAGGCTGCCATTGCCCGCATCGGGGTCGGTTATCGTGATCGCATTGTGATTGGCCGCCGAGAAGACGAGCGGCGTGTCCTCGTAGAGGCTTTGATCGGCCGGCATGCCGTTGACCGGCGCATCGTTGACGTCGCCGAAGGCGACCGTCGCCACGGCGGCGTTTGAGTCGAGCGCGCCGTCGTTGACGGTGACAGCGATGCTGCGCGTGACGGTCGAGGGGGTATGGCTGTCGGATGAGAACCGGACCTGCTGCAGGAACGCCTGATAGTCGGCCCTGGTGGCGCTTCCGGTCAGGGTCAGCGTGTAGGTACCGGCATCGAAGCTCGCTGTGATGCCGCTCGGCAAGCTGCCTGCGATCCCGAGGGTGTCGCCCACGCTGCCGTTGGTGATGACCAGCTTGGCCGAGGCCATGGTCGCGCTATCCACGTCGCTCACCGACACGTCGGCCGCGACGATCGCCACGCCCGGACCGCCTTCGCCGTAGCTCGTGGCGTAGCCGGTGCCGGGCGCCGAGGCCGTAAGGTCGAGAACGGGCGCGTCGTTGACCGGTCGAACGGTGACGGTCACCGTCGCGGTCTCGGTCGTGCCGCCCGAGGTCACCGTGTAGGTGAAGCTGTCGGTGCCGTTGAAATCGCCGGCCGGCGTGTAGGTCATCGTGCCGTCGGCCTGGAAGCTCACGCTGCCATGCGCGCCCTGCGTGACGGACGAGACATAGGCCGCCGGGCTCTCGAAATTGTCCGCCGAAGCCCCGTTCGTACCCGTCAGCGGGTTGAACGTGATCGCCGTATCCTCGTCCGTGGAGACGGAATCCGGGACGATGTCGGCCACCGGCGTGATACTGAGCGCGATGGTGCTGGAGGCTGTGGCGCCCTGCGCGTCCCGCGTCGTGAGCGCGATCTGGGCCGCGCCGTTCATGTCGGCATTCGGATCGAACCGCAGGCCTTCGAGGGCCGCGTTGATGTCGACGACCGTCCCGGAGAATTGCAGGATCCCGTCCCGCGTGCCGTCGCCCTGCAGGAAGGTCAGGCCGCTGGTCTGCGAGAGCGTCAGCACGCCCTGCACCGAGCTCAGCGTGACGGTTAGGCTCGCATCGTCCGGATCGGCGACGCTGATGCCGTTGCCGCCAGCCCCCGTGAAGACGATCGGCGTGTCCTCGTCGAGCACCTGCGTCGTCGCAGGCACGGTGTTGGAGGGCGGGTCGTTGACCGCGCGCACGGTGATGCCGAGCGTGTCGCTCGCCTGCTTCGCGCCGCCCGCGCCGGTATTGCCATTGTCGTCGGTGACGACAGAGAGCGTGTCGGCACCGTAGAAGTTCGACAGGCCCCGGTAGACCGTCCCGTTCAGGGCCGCGTTGACGTCGGCAATCGTACCGGTGAGCGTGACGGTGTCGCTGCCGTTGCCCGAGACCGTGACGTTGTTGGTCCCACCGAGGGTCAGCGTGCCGTGCTGGACGCTCAGCGTCGTGGTCAGGCTGCCGCCCCCGGCATCGACGTCCGAGACCGTGATGGCGTTGCCGTTGCCGGTCGAGAAGACGAGGTTCGTATCCTCGTCGACCGCCTGGGCGGACGGCAGCCCGTTGACCGGTGCGTCGTTCACCGGCGTGACGGTGATCGAGACCATGTCGGTGTCGCTCTTGGCGCCGCCAGAGCCGGTATTGCCGTTGTCGTTCGTGGTGACGGTGAGCGTATCCGGGCCGTTGTAATCGGCCGAGCCGCGGTAGCGCAGGCCATCCAGGGCAGCGTTGATCGCACTGATCGAGCCCTTGAGGACGACCGTTCCCGTGCCGTCGCCGGTGACCGATGTGAGGCCGGTGGTCGAGCCGAGCGTCAGGCTGCCGTGCTGGACACCGACCGTCGTGGTGACGTCGCTGCCGCCGGCATCCGGGTCGGCGATCGAGATCTGGTTCGCGTTGGCCGTCGAGAAGACGAGATCGGTATCTTCGGCCACGGTCTGGCCGACCGGCACGGTGTTCACCGGCGGATCGTTCACCGCCGTGAAGGTGATCGTGGCCGCAGCGGCGTTCGAGTCGAGCGACCCGTCGTTGACCGTCACGGCGATGGTGCGCGTGACCGTCGAGGGGTCCTGGCCGCTCGAGGTGTATCGGACCTGCTGAAGCGCCGTCTGGTAGTCGGCCTTGGTCGCCGAACCCGTCAGGGTCAGAGTGTAGGTGGACGGATCGTAGGCCGCGACGATGCCGCCGCGCAGGGCACCCGATACGCTCAGCGCGTCGCCCGCGCTGCCATTGGTGATCACGATCCGGGCCGAGGCCATGGTCGCGCTGTCGACGTCGGTGACCGACACGTCGGTATCGGCGATGGCGATGCCGGCACCACCCTCGGTATAGCTCGTGGCGTAGCCTGTGCCCGGCGCAGCGGCATCGAGATCCAGCACCGGCGCGTCGTTCACCGGAGTGACGGTGATCGAGACCATGTCGGTGTCGCTCTTGGCACCGCCCGTCCCGGTATTGCCGTTGTCGTTCGTCGTGATGGTGAGCGTATCGGGCCCGTTGTAATCCTGCGTGCCCTGGTAGCATGCCCCATCCAGGGCAGCGTTGATCGCGCTGAGCGAGCCGGTGAGGGTGACCGTTCCGGTGCCGTTGCCGCTGAACGACGACAACCCGCTCGTCGAGCCGAGCGTCACGTTGCCGTGCAGCACGCTGATCGTCGTCGTGAGGTTGCCGGTCTCGGCATCGGGATCGGCAATCGCAATGCGATTACCGTTCGCCGTCGAGAAGACAAGCGCGGTGTCCTCGGCCACGGTCTGGCCGCCCGGCACGGTGTTCACCGGCGGATCGTTCACGGTCGTGAAGGCGACGCTGGCGACTGCCGTGTTCGAGTCGAGCGCGCCGTCATTGACGCTCACCTGGATGGTCCGCGTGACCGTCGAGGGATCTTGGCTGGTCGACGCGTAGCGGATCTGCTGGAGCGCCGTCTGGTAGTCGGCCTTGGTCGCCGAGCCCGTCAGGGTCAGCGTGTAGGTCGAGGGATCGAAGGTGGCGGTGATGCCGGTCGGCAGCGTCCCGGAGATGCTGAGCACGTCTCCGGTGCTGCCGTTGACGATGATGGCCTTGGCGGAGGCCATGGTCGTGTTGTCGACGTCGCTCACCGAGACGTTGGTATTGACGATGGCGATGCCGGCGCCGCCCTCGGTGTAGCTCGTCGCATAGCCGGTGCCTGCCGCGGAGCCGTCGAGATCGAGCACCGGCGCGTCGTTCACCGGCGTCACGGTGATCGAGACCATGTCGGTATCGCTCTGCGGGCCGCCCGTGCCGGTATTGCCGTTGTCGTTGGTGGTGACGGTGAGCGTATCGTTGCCGTTGTAGTCGGCCGCAGGCGTGTAGGTGGTTCCGTTCAGGGCCGCGTTGATGGCGGTGACGGTACCGGTCAGAGTCACCGTGCCGGTGCCGTTTCCGGCGAACGAGGCCAGTCCGCTCGTCGAGCCGAGGCTGATGACACCGTGCAGCACGCTCAGTGTCGTCGTCAGGTTACCGCCCTCGGCATCGACGTCCGAGACCGTGATCGCCGTGCCGTTGGCCGAGGAGAAGACCAGGTTGGTATCCTCGTTGATCGTCCGAGCGGTCGGCACCGTGTTCACCGGGGGATCGTCGACGGCGATCACCTTCACGGTGGCGGTCGAGGACGTGCCTTGAACGCCATCGCTGGTGACGTGCGTCTTGACGACGCGATCGGTCGTGCTCGGATCGCTACTCGTGCTGTCGAAGGTGATCGCGCGCAACGCCGCCTGATAGGTCGCTGGGTCGGAATCGCCCGAGATCGTCACCGTGATCGTGCCCGAGCCCGTGGTCGTCGTGGCCGTCAGACCGCCCGGCAGCGTGCCGATGTTGAGCCGGTCGCCCGCCTGCGCATTCGTCAGGATGATCGTCGCGCTAGACACCGTAGCCGCCGTGTTGGTGACGAGCGGATCGGTGTCGGTGATCGCGACCGCGCTGCCCTTTTCCGTGTAGGTCGTCTTGTAGTCGTTGCCCGTGGCGCCGCTGGAATCGTCGGCGTCGAGATCGACTTTCGGCACCAGCTTGGTGACGGGATTGGTGATCGCCATCGATTGATGGCCGTCGTGCTGGAAGGCGGCGCCACCCGTGACGCTGTTGGCGGCGAGATCGTAGGTGACGACCCAGGACGTGACGCCGTTCCAGTTGAACTGCACGTTCGACTGGGAATCGGGCGAGGCTGACGGATTGGCGGTATTCTCGTTCTCCGTGCCGGAGACGCGCACCTTGTCGTTCGACGTATCGACCCTGAGATCCGTCGTGCTGGCCAGCGTGTAGGAGACGAGGCCGAACTGCGAGGGCGTCACGGTCTCGCGGGTGTTCGGCTGGCTGCCGATGCCGTCGATGTCGCCGATCCGGAAGTTGATGTCGGCCGAGACGGCCTGGCCGTCGCTGTGCCGGACCACTTCCCATTTGATTGTGATCTGCCCGGCATTGTTCACCGTGCCGTTGGCAGCCGACGTCGAGCGCACCAGGATGACCGCATTGTTGTTCGCGCTGGCGAACGACACCGTGTCGTCGCTCTCGCCACGGCCGATCACGGTGGCGCGGAGGTCCACGGCCACGCCGTCGGCGGTGCCGACGTTCTGCCAAAGGGCGGTCGAATTCACGACGCCGGTGCTGACGTCGTAATAGGTGAAGCCGTTGGCGGTACGCGTCGTGGTGATCGCGGTGCCGCTTGAATCCTTCACGGTCGGGTCGCCGTTGACAGTGATCGTGACGGGCGCCAGCAGGTGATGCCAGGCGTGCTGCGCGGCATCGCTGACGATAATGCCGGTCTCGATCGAGCCGTCATGGACCTCGAGGTCCCAGTCGCCCCCGAGCGCCGTGTCGCCGGTTGCATCGTCCGAAGCCGCGACGTCGGCGCCCGTCGCCTGCGCGAGCAATTCCGCTGCGCGGGCGCCGACCTCGCCGGCCGCGAAGTCGCAGCCATAGATCAGGATGTCGCCCGTGGCGGTGAGCGCATTGCCGATGATGGCGAGGTCGGCGGCATAGCGGCCCTGGATCGACTGGGCCGTCAGCTCGGCCGAGCCGAGATGCAGGTCACCGGCCGAGCCGTGCGAGAGAATGTGGATTGCGTCGATGTCGCTGCGCCCCTTGAGGGCGTCGGCGAGCCGGTCGAACCCGTCCGTACCGGCATCGATCAGGATGACCTCGGCCGAGGACGGTATGCCCGCGAGCAGGGTCTGCCAGTCGGCGACGCTCTTATCGATCACCACGATCTCGTGGCGCCCGTTCGCGGAGGCGGTCTCCGCATGCGGACCCGCAGCGACAGGCGCCGCGCTCGACTTGTCGGCAGCCTCGGCATGAGAGGTGTCGGCGGACTGTTCCGCCGTCTCGCCATGCGCCTGGGCAGCGGCGTCGGACTGCGTCTGAGCGGCCGATGCCGCGGCAGCGCCATCGAAGACGAAGCGCGGCTCCAGCGCGCGGATCGCCGGGGCCGGCATTCGTCCGATCGGAGCGCGCGGCTCCGGGCCCTTTCGCGATCCTTTGCTGAAGCGCTCGAACATCGACATTGCTCATTGTCGGCCGGAGCGCGGCGAGCGCACCCTCCGGTTGAGGCTAGGCGGGCATGGTTAAGGAAGGATGGGACGCGGCCTTAAAAGCCGCTCTCGCGCACCAGCACCGCGGCGATGTGCCGAAAGCTATGCGCGGCGAGACTCTCCCGTCGGCCGGACACGCTCACCACACCGCGAACCACCTCCGGCGTGCCGGACAAGCGCAGCTCGTCGTCGGGACGATTGAGGACCACCGCGTAGTGCGCCTCCACCGGCACCGGGCCGACGCCCTTCTCCTCGCGCACCGCCACCGGGCCGCCAAGCAACGAGGAGAGGGCGGGGATCTCGACCGTGGCGACGGCCGCATTCGAGACCGAGGTAAGGTTGACGGGAATCGAGCCGGTGGTGAGGTCGTCGGGCACGAAGCTGCCGATGGCGCCGGGATAGAGCCGCGCCATGGCATCTTCCGGCACGAGGCCGCGCACCTGGCGGCGCCCGTTCGAGACCAGCGTGCCGAGTTCCTCGCCGCGGCCGACCCAGCGGCCAGGCTGGAGGTCCGGCTCGATCTCGGCAACGATCCCGTCGAAGGGCGCGCGGATCACGAGCTCGTCGTGGCGTCGCTCCAGGCCCTGGACGGCCTCGCGCCGCGCGCCCTGCTCGCCGTCGAGCACGAGGCCGCCGGCACGGTCCTGCGCGTCGGCGGTACGTCGGTCGCGCTTCATCTCGACGAGGGCGAGGCGGATCCGGGCGGTATTCAATTCATGGTCGAGCCGCGGCGAGGACAACCGGATCAAGATCTGACCCGCGCTGACCGCGGCGCCCGGTTCGACCTCCACGGATTCGACACGGGCCGGGGCCACGGCGGTCAGCCGCTCGGTGCGCTCGGGCTCGGCGATGGCCGGGATCTCGACGCGGCCGGACAATGGCAGGAAGAGCAGCAGGATGCCGATGGCGAGCACCGCAGCCGTCAACCGAACCCGCCCATTCGCGGTTATCCGGTCGCGGTTGCCCCACCAGAACAGCACTTCGCGGACGATCGGCCCGATCACGAACACGCCGATCTCGACGGCGAAGAGCAGCAGTCCGAGCAGCTTGAACGCCATGGCGTAGACCATCACCGCGATCCCGGTGAACAGAACCAGCCGGTAGATCCAGACTGCGATGCCGTAGCCGATCACCGCCATCCGCTGGCGCGGGCTCCAGGCCTCGGGACAGGGGTCGCCCAGGCCAAACAGCGTCTCGCGCAGGGCCCAGCTCGTCAGAGCGAAGGCGCGCGGCTGCAGATTCGGCACCCCGAACAGGTCGGCGGCGATGTAGTAGCCGTCGAAGCGCATCAACGGGCTGAGATTGATCGCGACGCTCATCACCCAGCTCGTCGTCGCCAGGAAGAAGGCGATCGAGCGCGGCGTTCCCTCCGGCAGGAACGACCAGGCAAGTGTCGCCAGCGCCGCGACGGCAAGCTCCACGGCGACGCCCGCCGCATCGATCGCCACGCGCTTGCGACGGTCGGTGAGGCGCCATGCATCGGTGGTGTCGGTGTAAAGCACCGGCATCATCACCATGAAGGCGACGCCCATGCTCGGCACCCGGCAGCCGAAATGGGTGGCGACATAGGCGTGGCCGAGCTCGTGCAGCAGCTTCACGGCTACGAGCGCAGCGAGATAGCCGACCATGCCCTCGGGGGTCAGGAACTGCAGGAAGGTCGCCGAGAAGGCGTCCCATTGCTGCGCGGCGAGGTAGAGGCCGACGAGGCCAGCGAGCGCGATGGCGATCAGGCTGCGCCGGTCGGCAAAGCGCCGGGCCAAGGGCAGCGTCCGGTCGAGGAAGGCCTGAGGCCGCACGAGCGGGATGCGGATGAACAGGTAATTGTGCAGCAGCCAGGCGCCGATCCCGTGCTTGCGCGCCGCGACCTGCCGCGCGAGCCCTTGCCAGCCGCCGCGATGCGCGACGAGGCCATTGAGCTCGCAGAATCCCCGGAAGCTCGCGACCTCCGAGAGGGCAACGTCGCGACCGAGCGCATTTCCGGCCGCCACTGCGACATCGGCCGGTGCCGCACCCGCGCGCCAGGCACGCAAAAGCGCGAGTCCGGTGTCGTCGATCTCGAAATAGCGATGCGCAAGCGGGTCGTAGAGCAGCCAGGGCGCCGGACCGCCACCGCCTGGGACGCCGCCGCACTGGATCCGCAGATCCTCGCGGAGTGCCGTCAGCGGAAGTTCGCCGGGCGGCGAGTTCGGAATGGGGCTCACAGCCCCACCTTCTGGCGGAGGAACGTCAGCGGTTTGCGCAGCAGGTAGAAGCCGAAGGGCACCGTCGAGCCGTAGAGCTGCGCGGTGCCATGAGCGCCGAGCCGCGGCGCGTTGGATGAGGAAGACAGCCGCGCGACGACGCGGTGGGCCAGCACGCCGGCATCGGTCAGCCGCGGCACGGGCGTCACCTGCTCGACGCGCGCTTCGAGCGCGCTCAGCGGATCGGTGTCGAGGAAGACGCGCACGCGCGCATCCGGCTGCAGCGCGATGGCATCGGCCACCGGCAGGTCGACGCGCACTTCCACCGTCTTCGGATCGGCGATCTCGAGAATGCGCAGCCCGGCGGCCACGGGCTTTCCGTACCATTCCTTGCGATCGGCATAGACCGCCACGCCGGCACGCTCAGCGCGAACCTGGGTCTTGCCGAAGGTGTCGCGTGCGAAGTCGCGTTCGGCCGATTTCAGGGCGAGCTCCGCACGGGCCTGTCCGACGTCGCGCCGGGCGCGCTCGTCGACATAGGCGCCCTGCGTCACCGAGCGCAGACGCGCATCGGCTACCTGCACCTCGCGCTCGGCCACCGAGAGGGCGTTGCGTTGCGCGGTATCGACGTAGCGCAGCACGACGTCGCCGACCGCCACGGACGCGTTCGGCGCCACCGCGATCTCTTCGACGATGCCCTCGATCGGGGCGGCGACGACGAAGGGGTGCTCCGCCGTGATCGTGGCAGGCGCCAGCACGGTCATCGACACCGGAAAGCACAGAGCAAGCAGCGCAAGGCCCGCAATTCCGATTGCGGGCTTGCGGATGTCGCCGTCGAAGCGGGGCAATAGGGGAGGGCGCAGAGCCAGCATCGCATGGGCGCCGGTCTCGGCGAGGCGCGCGGCAAGGGCCGTCACCGCCTCTTCGAAGACGCGCTCACGCGTGAAGAGCAGTCCACCGATGACAGCACCGGCCCGGTCGCGCAGCGGCATCCACAGACCGCAGGCGAAGGGATAGCTGCGCGCCTCTTCGCCGCCCTGAGCGGTAAGGTCGAGGAGACGGGGCGTCGTGCGCTCGGTCTCGGGAATGGCGGCGATGGTCGCCTCGATGAAGGCGATCAGCGGCGCGTTGCGCTCGACCTGCACCGTGCCCGAGACGCGCTCGACGATCAGGCCGCCGATACGGTCCTGCTTCAGGAGGAAGCCCTGGCGGGCCTGGACCAGCTTGGCGCTCTCGTTGACGAGGGCCAGGCCGAGAGCGTCGCGGTCCGGAGCCTGCCGGAAGGCCGCTTCGACCCCGAGAAGCTGGCGCAGGCCTGCGCTGGCATCTTCGACGGGTGCGGGCTTCTGGATCGGCATCCGCGCCAGCATCTCGCCGGCCGGATCGACCAGGAGGCGGCGGCGCGGCGGGGCGCTCGGCTGCGGCGCAGCCATGTCAGCTGCCCGGGCGCTCAAACAGGGCGTCGAGGCTCATGCCGGGGAGCACCGCCGAGGTATCGCCGGCCGCGAAGCCGGCCGTGATCTTGATGGTCTGCGAGACCGGGTCGACGGCGGCGGCCGTGCGGATCACCTTCGCCGCATAGGCCTTGCCGGTCTCGTCGACCTTGACCTGGAGAGGTGTGCCGGATTTCAGCCAGACCAGCCATGCCGAGGGGACGATGAGGTCGATTTCCACCGTGCCGGCATCGACAATGCGCAGGAGCGGCTGGCCCGTGGCGGGCATCTCGAACTCGCGCGCCCGCAGCTCGGCGACGCGGCCGGAGAACGGCGCGACGATCTTGCAGTCGCGCACACGGAAGCTCAGGGCCTCCGCCGCCGCATGAGCCTTGTCCCATTTCGCCTTGGCGGCCTGGACCTCGATCTTGCCGATGGCGTGGCGCCGATCGAGCTGCTGGGCGTTGTCGAGGGCGATGCGGTTGACCGCATCCTCGGCCACGGCGGCACGCATCTCGGCCTCGGGCTTATCGCAGTCAAAGGCAACGAGGGTATCCCCGGCCTTGAACGACTCGCCCTCGCGGAAGGGCAGCTTCATGATCCGCGCGTTCAGGTCGGTGGCAATGCTCGCATCGCGCACCGCGCGCACGACGCCGCGCACCGGTGGGTCCGATTGAGCGAGCGCAGGCAATGCCACGAGGGACACCAAAACGGCCGTTGCCAGACGCACGATAACCCCTCACGCAGACACGAACCGCGCCTTCGTTTGTGGTCGATTAGGGTTAAAGATTCGTGCGACCAGCCCGGTTGGACCGTCCGACAACGCTGCAATTTGGAGCCGGCGCATTCAGCCCCTGATGTCGTTCGAGTTCGCAGCACATCCGCCACTTGGCGAAGCGCTGGCGGAAGGGGTGGGAGAAGCTACATCACCAGCCACCGCATTGATTTCATTCAGTAAAATGATCTCGTCAGGCGTCGTCGGTGTAGCAGTGCAGTGTGGCAATCTCAAGCCCGCAGTCGCCGGTAGCCCCTGAGGTTTTTGGGGCAAAAATCTGAGACGGCTTTCTTAAGGAGCGGAGCCTGAAACTCCCCCGTGCCGGGACCCCGTTCCGATTTGCGAGGCAGGTCACGGCAAGCCGTGGAAGATCAGATGGAATCGCGAAGCGGGCTACCGACGCAGGAACGGATCGAGGTTGCCCATCAGGGAGCTCGCGGATGGATCGGTCCTGCAGACCGGATGCCGGAAGCTGAGGTCGCGTTGCGGCTCGCCGAATACCTCTCGGAACGTCCCGGCTTCGGCGGGCATGTCGCAGTGGCCATTGACGGAGCGTCAGTTCGAGTGGCCGGCGTGGAGGTATTCGACATCGTAAGCTATTTGGCCCGCGCCGGCTGGACACGAGCGGCGGCTGGCGTGGCTGGCAAGAATGTCTGGGCCGCTGACTACCAGCGCGGGAACGCCACGTTGCGGGTTCACTCTCGATCGGGCCGAGGGGACGTCGAGACCACGGTGAGCGGTCGGCGCATTATCGCCGAGTGCAAGAAGGGGCCTCTCATCAAGAAGCCCGGCAGTCCCGAGTATCCGCTGCTCACTGCCGCCATCGGACAGGCACTGCTCTTCGACGCCGCCGATGCTGACCTTTTGATTGCGGCAGTCCCCGATACCCCGAGCTTCCAGCGGATCGCCGAGGCATGGCGTGCTCGACCTCGATTGCGAGCCAGTGGCATCGAGATCGCACTTGTGTCGCGCTCAGGCTCTGTGCTCGGCTTGTCGGTGTAGCGCTTGGGAAGGAGAAGATTGCCCATTGAAGCATCATCTCCAAAGACCACTGCCTCGCCGAGTTCGATTTTCGTTATAATGACCGGGTTTGGCTCGGCGTGGATGACGATGCCCGCGCCGACCATCTAGCCGCCGTGCTGTTGGCAAACACCTAACCTATCAAACGATTGTTCGGCAGGCATGAGAGCCGGAGGCGCCGACCGACCCGACCGTTTTGATAGCGCGGGGATGCAAACCCCGGCGCAATGCGTTAAATCTGTGGATGGGATCTCAATCCCTTTGTGTGGTCTTCTTCAAGCGGCTTTGCTGTTTGGAGCAAGGCCTTTTTGAGTCGCTTGAAGCGGCAAAACAGGCAAAGAATGGCGCTGACGTGGCACGAACATCTTGGACGAAACGTCCCTGACTATAGGCTTGTGAAAGCCAAGGTCGACGACGCTTTGCGCCAAAACTATGTGAGCAATCCACCCGTGCCAGTGCGGGATATGGCCATTAACTACGGGGTAGATGTTTTCTTTGGTGATTTTGGCGACGCAGGAAAGACCGTATCCGGATTTCTTGATCTTCAAGATAACTGTATTTTTGTTAATAAAGACGAGTCGCCGGCCCGACAGAACTTCACTATTGCCCATGAGTTAGGTCATTTTTTGCTTCACGCCGATCTATTGAGAAACCATCCAAATCAATACAGCGTATTGTATCGAGCGCCGATTGGTGCCGCGAAAGATCCTCTTGAGCAAGAGGCAAATGCTTTTGCTGCCCACATACTGGTCCCGCGATCGTTTTTGGATCGCTATTATAAGATAGCGTCACGGCAGGAGTTGGCACGTCTGTTCAATGTTTCTGAAGATGTAATTGGGTATCGTATGGCGTATGAATATAAATCCGCCGCCTGACTTCAGCGTTGCTGCACTAAAAGCTACGATACGACCTACCGCATCTCGTGTTGCACCTTCCGAGTACGACTCAGCGCAAATAAAAGCTCAATCTGAGTTTGTTGAGTTGCAAGGGCGCGGACAATTTTTCCTTCTGCGCGGGAAATGGTCTTGGTGTCTTGTTGCATGGATATCTCTAATATTACTTTTTCAAGCCGCGCTCACTGTTCTAGTGGGATGCGGCGTGCTTAATTTCAGCGATTACAAGTGGTTCCTTACTCTGGTTATCGGGCAAAGCTTCCTGCAGATCGTTGGAATGGGGGTTATTATTGTAAAGTTTCTCTATGCTCACCCTAGTGGAGGGAATAAATGAACGTCAACGAAACGTCGGGCAAGCCTACGCAGGGTGGACTTTACTAACACTTGGTAGGCATCCCCCGGCTCTTCGATCTGCGCCTTCCTATCACTATCTTTGGTTCGGCCCCGTTACCGTTTGCTTTATCGCATTATGCCGAAGCCGGTGACTATGGCGTCGTAGGTTAAGAGGCACAGGTCTTCTGTTACGTCCTGTGCTTCGTGTCGAACCCGTACGGTAGGTCCGCTCCGCTTTCAAACCGCCTCGTTCAGCAAGATCACGGGGCGAGTCTGCTCCTACCGGGAGCCGTCGAGGCGTATGATTTGGTCATACTTGATCCTCGACACGGGCTGTATGGCGGCGAACCCCGAAGCGCTTGCAGTGATCGTAGGCGCCTTCCAATCCGCCGAGAACCAGACACGTAGGCCGCCCAGCCCAGCCGCCAGGGCCCGCATGAAGGCGGCCTCAAAAGCCGCAGCGCCGGATTCGTCTCCCCAAATGCGAACGCTCAGGCATGGAAACCCGGTCTTCTCGTCCCCGTAGGCTCCCGTGTAGGCTAGCCCGAGGGTTTGGGTGTCTCCGTGCTGGGAACCGTACGGATGCGGCTGGGTGTCGAACCGCAGATCGACGGGCACCTCGCTCAGCGGGTGTTCCGGCAGCCGGTCAAGTGTCCCGCGATACTCGACGTCGTGATGCATCTGGCGGTTTGCATGAATCCACTCACCGCTCTCTTTGACCGCCCGGATGACAACCGTCGCGTCAAAGCGCGACCCCGAACCCGAGGCGTCGTCCCATAGCTCTGGCGTCCACCTCGTCAGTACCTTGGCTGGCCCCGGGGTCTTTTTTCCGAACCAGGCCATCGCACCCCCCTGCAGAACGCACACGATGGCAGCGCCGCCGCCTTTTGTCTTGCGTATCGCCGGGTATAGATAAGCGAGACGGCTGCGTGAGACACTGGCGCTTCGATGAATGTGTCTCATTAGGGTATCTTGACGTTTCTCGGGACAGGCGTCATAGGAGGTCTAGACCCTATCAAGACATTAGAGCAGCTATGACCACCTTCGGTTACGCCCGCGTGAGCACCGCCGACCAAGACCTGACGATCCAGCGGGAGGCACTGCGGAAGGCAGGTTGCGTCACCGTCCGGGAGGAGAAGCGGACCGGGACGACGCGAGAGGGGCGGACCGAACTCGACACGCTGATGGAGTTCCTTCGCGAGGGGGACACGCTCATGGTCACCCGCATCGATCGCTTGGCCCGCTCCATCGGGGACCTTCAGGACATCGTGCGGACGCTGCGGGCGAAAGGCGTAGCGCTTAAGGCGACGGAACAGCCTATCGACACCGCGACGGCAGCGGGCAAGGCGTTCCTCGACATGCTGGGGGTATTCGCCGAGTTCGAAACGAACTTGCGGCGTGAGCGGCAGATGGAGGGGATCGCAAAGGCAAAGGCCGAAGGCGTCTACAAGGGACGCAAGGCGAGTATTGACGTCGCGAAGGTGCGCGAGCTTTACGGGCAAGGCATGGGCGGGACAGCTATCGCCAAGGCACTCGGGATAGGTCGCGCGAGCGTCTACCGAATCATCGGAGGCGAAACCGCGACGGTGTGACGAGCCTCGCGGACGCCCTCAATGAACGCGGCGTTACCACCCGCCGGGGGCGAATTGGTTGCCGTGAGCGTCACTGAAGCTTCCGTTTCTCAAACGCGGCCACGTCCTACGACGTCAGCTTGAACCACTCCCCATTGGCTCGGCGTTCCACGAACTGCCGATGCTGGTAAGACTCGATACCGGGTGGATCGTCGCCCGGCGGATCGGTGCAGTGACTGCACCCGGCAGAAACGCCAGCCTGTTCCCCTACGATAACCGCTGGATGCGCCACTGGTGGGACCGCGCCCGGAACCAACTCGGGTTCGCCAACGACGAGCACTTCGTCCCGTACATTTGCCGGCACACGTGCGCCTCCCGGCTCGTCCAGTGCGGCGTCCCGATCAACGTCGTGAAGGAGTGGATGGGCCACAAGTCGATCAAGATGACGATGCGCTACACGCACCTCGCCCCGTCCAACCTGATGGCGGCAGCGGCGGCCCTAGAGGACGCCTGAAGTAACCCCCCGAACCAACCCAAGGGCCTCGCATCGTGCGGGGCCTTTTCGTTTCCGCAGCAGGAGCGCCAATGCAGCACGCCCTATCGACCTTCGACTTCAACACCCACACGATCCGCGCCGTGACGATGGACGGGGACCCCTGGTTCCTCGCGGCGGACGTGTGTCGGGTCCTCGCCATGCCGCTCGACAAGGGCGTGGGGAAATACCTCGGGAACCTGTCGGCCGACGAGAAGCGGCCGGTTACCCCCGGCCAGATCGGGGGGAAAAGTATGAGCCGAACCTCACTCATCTCCGAGACCGGCCTCTACAAGCTGATCCTCCGGTCCGACAAACCCGAGGCCCGCCCGTTTCAGGACTGGGTCACGAAGGTGGTCCTGCCGGCGATACGGAAGCACGGCGGCTACGTGGCGGGCGAGAAGACGCTCGGTCGGCCGGGCGGGATGGACGAGGAGGAGCTTGTCGAGCACCCTTCGCATCCTGAACCGCAAGCTCGCACGACGATGGAGCCGGAGTTGCAAGCGCTACAGGTGCAGTGACTGCACCGACTCTGGGACGACGACGCGACACGCGCGGCGGTTCACTAAAGGGCCGCCAGAGCCGATTAGGTTCCACCACCAATCGCAGGACCGCCGACAACGTTCGCGAGCGACCTACAGGTGCAGTCACTGCACCGAGGATAAACTCAGCGGTGCCCTGCCGATTAGGTTCCACCTCTAGGAAGAGATCAGAAAGGTTCTCTAGACAGATTGAAAGGGCGTTACCTACATTTACATACTTCTACTAATACCCTTTAGAAATTACCCTGCAAGGTTATCATCAAGCCATACCCGAAGCCTCCCTTCAACGTGATGTCTTCGGCAGTGCTGCCATTGCGGCCTGCCCTGTGGTCTGTTCGCGAAGATATCTTCGCCGCCGTCTCACCCCCTGTTTCAACTTCAGAGGTACAGTTCTACATGACCCTCTTCATCCGTCGGCCGCCGGAGCGCAGCTTCGACCGGGACGGCAAGCCCATCGTCTGCGTTCCTTTGGCGAACTCCGATGCAGTCGCCCGTATCTTCCCGAAGGACTACGAACGTCTGCTCGCCGAGGGCCGTTCAGGTAACTGGACGCTCAACTGCGGACACGTGAAGGCGCCCGACTGGCGCACCGGACCGAAGCGTGTCGCCCGGTTGGTCGCCGGCCCAAAGGGCGATGTCCGGGTCCGTCACCGCGACCGGGACCCTTTGAACCTCCGGTCGGACAACCTCGAAGCCGTCCCCTTCGTCCGCCGCAAGGCCACGCCCCGCGCCATCATGTGAAATACCGCGATCCTCGGCGGATTTCCTGAAGCTCGCCCCTCGGCTGCCACCACTCACCGCCCGCACGATTTGTCGCGAGAAATTCCGCCGCTTTCCAGCGGTTTCGGGAGGCAGCGACGAGCGGGCTTTCCTCTCCCTCCACCCATCGAAAGGACCCTCATGACCACCTTGGCCGCTGGCCTCGAAATTGACTCGACAGAAGGCGTGCCCGTTGGACGCCTGCCGAAATCCATGACCCTCGGAGAACTCGCCGCACTCGGGCACGAACCCCAGCCGGTCGCAAAAGCCATTCGGGCGAAGTGCATCGACTGTTCCGGCGGCAAGGTCAGCGAAGTCCGCCGATGCGTCGCGACCACGTGCCCGCTATGGCCGCTGCGAATGGGCACCAACCCGTTCCACGGGAGTGCGGCACAAGCGGCGAAATCTCCCGAAGATCGGCAGGTTTTGGAAGCCGCTTAGTCCGACCGAACACTCGCAGGCAGGCGGCACATTCTCACTGTCGGCATGTCCCCAACGTCTGTAGGTTGCGCCGCCATGGGGATGGACGACAGAGCAGGACGCTTGGCCGGAAGTGATCCGGTCGAAGCGTTCATCGGACGCTGGCAGGGGCGCGAGGGAGGCCAGGAACGGGCTAACTACGCCTTGTTCCTCGCCGAGCTTTGCGACGTTCTCAGCGTGCCTCGGCCCGACCCCGCAGGAGCCACGACGGAGGCCAACGATTACGTCTTCGAGCGTGTCGTGCGGGAGCCAGTGGGTGACGGCACCTACACTAACCGACGCATCGACCTTTACCGCCGCGGCGCTTTCATCCTCGAAGCCAAGCAGTCCCGACAGAAGGGAGGCTCGAAGGAGGTCGTCGGCGCGGCATCGGTGAAGGAGCCGACGCCACGCGGACGGCGGGGCGCAGATCGGGCTTGGGACGTGCTGATGCACAACGCCCGGCTTCAGGCCGAAGGCTACGCCCGGTCACTACCGAACGATCACGCATGGCCGCCCTTCATCCTCATCTGCGACGTCGGCAACGTCATCGAAGCCTTCGCGGATTTTTCTGGCCAGGGCCGGAACTACAGCCAATTTCCCGACCGACAGAGCTTCCGGGTCTACCTCGAAGACCTGCGGCAGTCCGCCGTGCGCGACAGGCTGCGGGCGATCTGGTCCGATCCCCTGTCGCTGGACCCGGCACGACAGAGCGCGAAAGTCACACGCGGGGTCGCGGAACGGCTGGCGACCGTATCCCGCGCCCTCGAAGGCAAGCACGATCCGCAGGAAGTCGCGCACTTCCTCATGCGTTGCCTCTTCACGATGTTTGCGGAGGATGTTGAGCTTCTGCCGCAACACTCCTTCCGGGACCTGCTTGCCCGCTGTGAGAAGGACCCGGCGAAGCTTCAGCCGCTCTTGGGCCAACTTTGGGAGGCGATGGACACTGGCGATTTCGCCTACGGAATCGAGGCCAAGGTCCGACGCTTCAACGGCGAGTTCTTCAAGAGCCGCGCTGTCTTGCCGCTATCGGCCGAGCAAATCGCCGAGCTACGCAGAGCGGCGGAAGCGAACTGGCGGGAGGTCGAGCCGGCCATCTTCGGGACCTTGCTGGAACAGGCGCTGTCGAAGCGCGAACGGGCCAAGCTCGGCGCTCACTATACGCCCCGCGCCTATGTCGAGCGGCTCGTCGTCGCCACCGTCATCGAACCGCTGCGGGCAGATTGGACCACCACGCTCTCAACAGCGGAACGCCAGAAGGCCGAGGGCCGGGGCAAGGACGCAGTTGCGACCGTCCGCGCCTTCCACGAACGCCTACTCAAGACCCGAGTTCTCGATCCCGCGTGCGGCACCGGCAACTTCCTCTACGTGGCCCTGGAGTTGGTGAAGCGTCTCGAAGGCGAAGTGCTTGAAGCCTTGGCCGACCTAGGAGGCCAGGAGGCGATCTCCGGGCTTGAGGGCACAAGCGTCGACCCGCACCAGTTCCTCGGCTTGGAACTCAACCCGCGTGCCGCCGCGATTGCCGAACTAGTCCTCTGGATTGGCCACCTTCAGTGGCACTTCCGGACCAAAGGCAGCGCCCCGTCCGAGCCCATCCTAAGGGCCTTCCGCAACATCCGAGGCGGCTTCGATGCGGTTCTCGCCAGCGAGACCGTGCGGGCGCGAGATGATGGCGGCAAGCCGATCACGCGGTTAGGTCCGAACGGTGAAGCCGAACCCGTCTACGTTCATCGCAACCCGAGACGACCGGAATGGCCCGCGGCCGAGTTCATCGTTGGCAATCCGCCCTTCATCGGCGGCAAGGACTTGAGGGCCAACCTCGGCGACGCCTACACCACGGCCCTATGGGCGGCGCATCCGCAGATGAACAAGAGCGCCGATTTCGTCATGTACTGGTGGGACCGTGCGGCTGAGTTGCTGACACGGAAGGGGACGGTGCTGCTTCGGTTCGGTTTCGTCACGACGAACAGCATCAGTCAGGTCCTTCAACGCCGTGTAATGGAACGTCACCTTTCGGCGAAACAGCCGGTGTCGCTCGTCATGGCCGTTGCAGATCACCCTTGGACCAAGGCGACACGCGACGCGGCTGCGGTGCGCATCGCCATGTCCGTTGCGGTGGCAGGTAGCGCCGAGGGGACGCTGCACGAAGTCGTCGAAGAGCGAGACCTCGACACGGACCAGCCAATTGTCGAGCTTGATGCGCGGACGGGAACGGTCAATTCGGATCTTACGGTTGGCGTCAATCTATCTACAGCACAACCCCTCAGGGCCAACGAGGGCCTTTCCTCTCGCGGGATGTCGCTTCACGGGGCAGGTTTCATCGTAATGCCTGAGAAGGCGCGAGAACTTGGCCTCGGTCACCGCTCTGGACTTGAGAGACACATTCGCCCCTACCGAAACGGTCGTGACCTTACATCTGTGCCAAGGGGCGCGATGGTGGTGGACCTCTTCGGGCTGACAGCGTCGGAAGTGCGAACGCGATTTCCCGAAGTCTACCAGCACGTTCTCACTGCAGTCAGGTCCGAACGTGAGAAGCAATACGCTAAGTCGCCGACGAAGGATGCCGCTGGATACGCTCAGTTATGGTGGATATTTGGCAAGCCGCGACAGGAACTGAGGTCAGCCTTGAGCGATGTTCAAAAATATATCGTCACTGTCGAAACAGCAAAGCATCGCATATTTCAATTCATTGATATCAACATCATCCCCGATAATATGCTTGTTGCGATCGCTAGCGACGACGCTTACCACTTAGGCATTCTATCTTCTAAAGCTCATTGTATATGGTCGAATGAGAGCGGCGGAACACTGGAGGACCGGCCCCGTTACTCGAAATCGCGATGCTTTGATCCTTTTCCTTTTCCTCAAGCTGAACCAAACTTGACTGGCGCAATTAGGCGAACAGCAGAGCTTCTAGACGCACACCGTAAGGAGCGCCAAGCCGCGAAGCCATCGATCACGCTCACGGATACCTACAACGTGCTGGCACTGATCCGAGCCGGTATCGCGCCTACGGCCTTATCCGACCGGGACCGCTTAATCTTCGACGGGGCACTCGTCGCCGTCCTGAAAGACCTTCATGACGAACTGGATGCTGCCGTTGCTGATGCCTACGGATGGCCAACTGACCTTACGGACGACGCAATCCTTGGCCGCCTCGTCGCGCTCAACAAGAAACGCGCTGCGGAAGAGGCGCGCGGACAGGTCCGTTGGCTACGGCCGGGATATCAAGTGCCGCATCTCGGCACGCCTGAGCAGAAGACGGAGCTTCAGTTGGAAGCCGATTTCGGGATCGTCACCTCGAAAGCCAGGAAGGTGGCATTTCCAGCCGACGACACGGCACAGACGGCCGCTGTCGTGGCTACCCTTTCGACCGCTTCAGGCCCGATGAAAACCGCCGAAATCGCCTCGGTTTTCAAGCGCGGGAAGAATGTGGACCAACGCCTTCAGGCTGTGCTCGCCGCCCTCACGCGCTTCGGGATCGTGACGACGCAGGATGGCGGGCAATCGTTCACGATGCGTCGCGTGGCTTGAGCCGGCCTCAGTTCCGGTGCGTGCCTCCGACGCAATTTCGGTTACGCTGCCGCCGGCTTGTGAAGGTGAGTAAGGTCGAGCCCGTCGAATCGGACTTGAGCGACGAACTCGGCGAGAAACGCAGGCTCCAGGCCGCTCCCGTAATCGTCATCCGTGCCTTGGCTCGCCCATCCACCGAGCGCTTGCACGACATCCCGAGGCGCCTTCGCCCGGCGAAGTGCGTCGCGGTAGGAGTGCCGGAACGAGTGAAAGGTGATCCGGGAGGTCTTCGCGCCGGCCTTCTCCAGGAACCGGGCGAACCACTTCGAGAACCCCGAGAAGTAGCCGTGCGCATCCTTCGATAGCTCTGGGAACAGCCGCGTCCGGCCTGTTCGGCGGGCATCTGCGACGAAATTCAGGAAGCCGATCCGGCCAAGCTCCGGGTGTAGCGGAACATAACGCCGGCCTGCCTCGGTCTTGATGCGCTTGCGGTCCGCTGCATCCATGTCCGACGCTTGTTCGTCGCTCAGAAGGATAACCGGAACGCCCTCGATCTCCTGCACGTCGGCCGCGTGAAGCTGACACGCTTCGCCGAGACGCAGCCCATGGAAGAGCGAAAGGAGCGGAACCCAGAAGCGGCCTCGCCTCGGTTGCGCGGGACCGGGGATCGCGTAACCAGCTTCGTCGTTCTGGCATCCCGTGTAGAGCGGCGCGTTGAAGAGCGCTGGCAGGACAGTGATTGGAACCGCCTGCCTCTTGTCACGTGCCGCGACCGGATCGTGAACGGACAGGCCCTTGGCCGGATTGCGCTCGATCCGCCACGTCTCGACACCCCAGTTGAAGAGCGCGGCAAGGTTGTTGAGGTAGTTGTTGACGGTGCCGGGACCGAGCGTTGCGGCACCCTCGGCAGCGCCAAGCTCGACCGCTGCCAACAGCGACACGTTCGGAAACTTTTTCCGGGCATTGCTCGGGAGTCGAAGGAGGGTATCGCGGACCCGCTCGCAGTCCTGTCGCGTGACCTCGGCAGCCGGCTTCGACGCACCGACGATCTCCTTCAGGGCATCGAAGACGACACGATAGGAAAGCAGCGTCTTCGAGTTGCGATTCGCTGCCGGGTCGGAGAGGTAGGCATCAACGAGTTCGCAGAGCGTTGGCCCGGCAGCCTTGAGCGGGGGAGGCGCAGGCGTATCGATAGGGTCGCCGTTCTGCCGTCGCTCCAGAGCATCCATGTGCCGCACGAACTCGCGAAGCATCCGGTTCAGCACCTCGCGGTAGATCGGAGCCTCGCGGTCGAGCTTGTACCCATTGCTATCTAGCCAGTCATCGAACTCATCGCGGTAGGGCTCGACGTTGCCACGGGCTGCGTCCCGCCTCGCTGCGGGGGAGACGATGGCCACGGCCTCGTCTTTCGAAGAGAACTCACGATCCGACAGCCGTTCGGATCGGTGCTCTTCGTCTTCAGCCATCAGCTCGTGGAAGTAGGTCGCCGCGATGCGATCCACCTCGGCCTTGCTCAGGGTCGCTTCCGCAGCCGCGCGGTCGCGACGCCTCAGGTCCTCCATCTCGGCATCGAACCGGACGCTCTCGGCCCTCACGAGTAGCCGCGCACGGGCAAGATCGGTCGTTTTAAGTGACTTCCAACGATCACCGGAGCGGAACAGGTGCCGAAGGTCGGCCGGGTATTTTGCTCGAAAATAGTAGGTCGTCTCGCGGCGAAGAAGACGGTCCGGCATGGCATCCTCGCCGCCTCCGGTGTAGCAGCCCGGTGTAGCAGCTTGAGAGAATTTTGCCTTACTAACCATCAACTTACAATGAAATCAGGCCCTTAGGACCGTGCTGGCGGAAGGGGTGGGATTCGAACCCACGGTGGAGTTGCCCCCACGGCGGTTTTCAAGACCGCTGCCTTAAACCACTCGGCCACCCTTCCAATCCGGACGATGCCGGAGCCGCCCTCCGGCAGGCGGGGTGCTTGTAGCGGAGAACCGCACGGGCCGGAAACCGAAACCTTTGCGGATCGTCACGATGCGCGAAGACGCGTCAGCCGGTCGAGCAGTGCGCGGTCGTGGAGCAGCGCCATGCACTCCTTCGGTTTCAGCCAGGCGCGCGCCTCGGCCACCGTTTCGGCCTCGATGACCTTGGCCTGGGCCAGGGTGCGATCGGCGTCGATGGTGCCGCGCGGCCGGCCCGCAGCTTGAGGCAGCATCGCCGCGTGGTCGTGGGCGAGGCGCGGCTCGGCATGGAGCGCGATCAGCGCATTGGCCTCGTCGAGGCCGAGCATCGCATTCCGTGCGGCGAGCGCGGCGGCGCGGAGTGCCACCGGTGGTGGGTCGCGCTCCTCCGGTGTGCCGAGCAAGCCGCGGCGCCTGAGGGCGAGGCCCCACGCGAGCTGGCCGCTCGCCCAGGAGAGCGGGATCGCCAGAACGAGGCCGAGGATCGTCGGCGACATCCAAAGGAAGAGCGAGGTGGCGATGGCGAAGGCGGCGCCTCCGGTGAGCAGGCCGAGCACGGTGTGCCAGCGGTGGCGGCGCACGATGTCGGAGAGCGGGATCGAGCCGTCGTCGCGCCGTTGCGGGTTCCAACCGGTGTCCTGGCCGGCGAGGATCCGGAAGACCGAGCCCGACTGGATCAGCATGGCGATCGGCGCGATCAGGGCCGAGAGCAGGATCTCGATCAGGAACGACAGCACGAGCCGGATCGCGCCGCCCGAACCCTTTCGCGTCGGCCCGTCGACCAGGGCGAGCAGCAAGCCCAGGAACTTCGGGGCGAGCAGGATGCCCATGGTGAGGCCGAAGAGCTGCAGCGCTCGGACCGGGTCGAAGCGCGGCCAAACCGGGGTCAGGCCGAACTCGGCGGAAAAGTATTCGGGCCGCACCCAGGCCGTCTGCAGGACCAGTGCGATACCGATGACGAGCTGGGCCAGCCAGAGGGGCGAGGCGAGATAGCCGGCGATGCCGGTGGCGAAGTGCTGGCGCGAGGGCAAGGCGAGACCCGCCGCGCCGATCACCCGAGCATGCTGGAGGTTGCCCTGCGCCCAACGGCGATCGCGCACCGAGAGGTCGATCAGGGTCGGCGGGCTCTCCTCGTAGGAGCCCGCGAGCAGCGGCAGCATGGTTACGCCCCAGCCGGCGCGCCGGATCAAGGCGGCCTCGACGAAGTCGTGGCTGAGTACGTGGCCGCCGAAGGGGGGGCGACCCTCGAGGTCGGGCAAGCCGCAGGCCTCGGCGAAGGCCCTGGTGCGGATGATCGCGTTGTGACCCCAATAATTGCCGTCGCGGCCGGACCAGATCGTCAGGCCGGTGGCGATCACCGGACCGTAGATCCGCGCGGCAAATTGCTGGACGCGGGCAAACAGCGTGTTGCGGTTGATGATCAGCGGCAGGCTCTGGACGATGCCGGCATCCGGGTCGGCTTCCATCGCCGCGGTCAGCCCGGTGATGCAGGTGCCGGAGAGCAGACTGTCGGCGTCGAGCACCAGCATGTGATCGTAAGCGGCCCCCCAGCGGGTGACGAAGTCGCCGATATTGCCGGCCTTGCGGTGATGGTTCTTCGGGCGGTGGCGATAGTAGAGCCTTGCGCCGGGGCCGAGTTCCTCGCGCAAGCTCAAGAAGGCACGCTCCTCGGCGATCCAGGCATCGGGCTGCGTGGTGTCCGACAGCACGAACCAGTCGAAATGGCCTCCGAGCCCGGTCGCCTCGACCTCCTCGCGCATCGCCTGCACGGCGGCAAAGGTGCGCGCGGTCGCCTCGTTATAGACCGGCATGACCACGGCGGTGCGGCCCGAGAGCGTGGTCGGGACGGCAGCCGTGCGGCGGTTTCGCAGCAATGCGAGGAAGCCGAGGATCGACGCGGTGAAGGCGAGGGCGATCCAGGAAAAGGTGAGGGTGAACAGCCCGAGCAGCACGTATTGCAGCGCAGTCGCGCCGCCCGAGACCGAGATCACCTCGTACATCTGCCAGGTGCCGTAGGCGGTCAGCGCCACGGCCCCGCCGAACACGAAGGCGCGTGCAGCCCACGGCCGGAGCTCCGGCCTCGACGGTACCCGTCGGGCCGACGGGTCCCAGCGGCCGAGATCCTGGACCGGCATGGCGAGTGGCGCCTCCGGCGGCATGGCCGGCCGGAACCCGCTCGATGCCGACGCGTCCGGAGGGGAGGAGAGACCCCGCTGCTGCGCGGCTTCGTCGAGGATCAAGGCGTCCGTCATCGGGGCTTTCAGCAGGCGGGCGTCGGGCATCATCCGGTCCAGCGATAGAGCCAGGTCTCGCTCAGCTGACGGTCCCCAGCC
Source organism: Methylobacterium brachythecii (assembly GCF_014196345.1). Classification (GTDB taxonomy): domain Bacteria; phylum Pseudomonadota; class Alphaproteobacteria; order Rhizobiales; family Beijerinckiaceae; genus Methylobacterium; species Methylobacterium brachythecii. The sequence goes on from NZ_JACIDN010000004.1 coordinate 44,825, forward strand.
TTGAGGGCGAGACGCAATTCGCTCGCCGGCTGGCCCCCGGCATCGAGTTCGAAGACGATCCGCACGGTACGGCGCTCCGGATACGGGTAGATCGCCTGCCGCGTGATGGTGCCGGGACTGGAAATCAGGACCGTGCGCAGCTCAGGCACCGCCCCGTCCCGGCCGGCGAACAGGATGTCACCGGTGAAGTCGACGAGGAAGAGCCGGCGGCCTGCGCTGGAACCGCGACCGCTGCGGCTGTTGCTGACGCCGGCCAAGGCGGGCTGGTCGGGCGCCGGGTCCGGCGGCTGCCAGCACCAGGTCTGGCGGTAGCGGAAGCGCACCTCGGCATCGGCCGGTACCACCGCCTTGGGACGCCAATAGGCGATGACGTTCTCGTTGACTTCCGAATCGCTCGGGATCTCGAGCAGCGTCACGGCACCGGGCCCCCAAAGGGCCTTACCGAGACCGGCCTGATCTCCGTCGACCTCGAGGGGCTCGATCCAGAGTGAGGGACGCCATTCCCAGTGCTGCACGTCGTCCTGGAAGGCCGCATAGTCGCGGGTCCGCTGCATCAGGCCGAAGCTCTCGGGGCTATCGTCCACGAACGAGGAGATCTGCAGGGTCTGCGGGTTGTTCACCGGGCGCCAGATCGCCTCGCCACCGCCATTGCGGATCTGCAGGCCGCCGGAACTGTAGGCGGCGGCGCGGGCATCGTCGACGCCGCGCCGGCCGACCGGGCCGAACAGGTAGCTGGTCTGCGCGCCGCCGAGGCCGAGATGGTCGATCGCCGCGCGGGTGAAGAGAGAGCCCTCCACCTCGACCACCGAGGCATCGCCTGGCTTCAGCGTCATGCGCAGGGCCGCCGAGCAGGATTCCGCGTCGAGCAGGGCGTGGAGCACCAGGGGCGCTCCGTCCTTGCCCGGCCGCTCGATGAAGAAGGCCCGCCACCGGGAAAAATCCTCGCCGCGGGCGTCGGCCGGGCGCAGCATCAGGGCGCGGGCAGTCAGGCCGAAGCCCTGGCCGCGAGCGATCAGGCGGAAGAAGGAGACGCCCTGGAAGCTCGCGAAATCGGAGAGGTCGCCGCCGCCGAAGCGTGCGCGCAGGCGAAAGCCGGAAAAACCCGGATCCGTCTGGCCGGGATCGGGCAGGGTGACGCCGTCGGCTGCGAAACGGTCGCGCGCATAGGGCACCGGGCGCACCACCCCGTCCTCGATCAGGAAGAGCTGGACACGGTCGGTATAGACGGAGCCGCGATGCAGGGGCTCGACGGCGAAGTCGAGCCCGGCATCGCCCCAGATCGCGGCGCCCGGCGCCGTGCGGATTCCGGCATATTGCTCGCGCGTCAGGTTCTTGAGGACGTCCGGCAGCCCGTCGGCGCGCTGGGCCACATAGGGCTGCCGCGCGAGGGCACGCGCGATGTCGGGCACGGTTGAGGCGGTGAAGGGCGTGCCGGCGGCGGGCAGGGCGGGGGGCGCCTGCTGCGCGAAAGCCGGCACGGCTCCGGCCATCGCTCCGGCGGCGAGGCCGGCTGCCGTCCTCAGGATCTCACGGCGATTGCGGCCGGGATCGGCATCGGCACCGGACCGGTCGTGCGGCTCATGCCAGGAAGGTCCGGCGGAAGGATGCGTCATGCCCTCGTCGATGCAAGATGGAGATGGGGCGGGATCGGTCGCCTCGATACGAAGCAACGCCTGAACCCGGGCTTAAGGTTGCGATCTCCCCATCGGGTCGGGCGGCCTTTTCTGCAAGCCCGGCGATCGGTTACATGCCGCCGACGCCGATGGGAACGGGGCAGCGGATGACGAATCTGGGAGCAGGGCAGGGCACGGGCGCGCGCGGCTTCGCGGCGATCGTGCTGGCCGCCGGCAAAGGAACGCGCATGCGCTCCGACCTGCCCAAGGTGCTGCACGCCATTGCCGGACGCAGCATGCTCGGCCACGTGCTCGCTGCGATCCAGGAAGCCGGCGCCACCCGCGTCGACGTGGTGATCGAGCCTGGCCGCGCCGACGTCGCCTCCGAGGTCGAACGGCAGGCGCCGGGCGCGCAGGTCCATCCGCAGGTCGAGCGGCTCGGCACCGCCCATGCGGCGCTCCAGGCCCGCGCAGCGTTGGAGACCGGCAACGACGTCATCGTCGCCTTCGGCGACACGCCGCTCGTCACCGCGGAGACGTTTCGCCGGCTCAGTGAATCATTGTCCCATGGTGCGGCCGTCGCCGTGCTGGCCTTCGACGCCGCTGATCCGAAGGGCTACGGCCGGGTTCTCACGGAGGGCGGCCAGGTCGTGGCGATCCGAGAGGAAAAGGACGCCTCGGAGGCCGAGCGGCGGACCCGCCTGTCCAATGCCGGGCTGATGGCGCTTTCGGGCGCGCATGCGCTGCGGCTGCTGACCCGGATCGGCAATCACAACGCGGCCGGCGAGTATTACCTGACCGATGCGGTCGCCCTGGCCGTCGAGGAAGGGCTACGGGTCGCCGTGGTCTCGATCGACGAAGCCGAGGCGCAAGGGGTCAACGACCGTGTGCAGTTGTCGGTGGCCGAGGCCGCGATCCAGGGGCGCTTGCGTCGGGCAGCACAGCTCGGCGGCGCCACGCTGGTCGCGCCGGAGACGGTGTTTCTCGCCGCCGACACGGTGATCGGCCGCGACGTGGTCATCGAGCCGCATGTGGTCTTCGGCCCCGGCGTCGTGATCGGCGACGGCTGCCTGATCCGCGCCTTCTCGCATCTCGTCGATTGCCGGCTGGAGCGCGGCGTCGATATCGGCCCGCATGTGCGCCTGCGCGGCGGCGCGGTGCTGGAGGAGGGCGTCCATCTTGGCAATTTCGTCGAGCTGAAGAACGCCCACATGCATGCCGGCTCGAAGGCCGCGCACCTGACCTATCTCGGCGATTCCGAGATCGGCGCGCGGGCCAATATCGGTGCCGGCACCATCACCTGCAATTACGACGGCGTGAGCAAGCATCGCACGAGCATTGGGGAGGGTGCCTTCATCGGCTCGAACTCGGCGCTGGTCGCCCCGGTGAGCATCGGCGCGAATGCGCTCGTCGGGGCAGGTTCGGTCATCGTGCGGGACGTGCCGGCCGATGCGCTCGCCGTGGCGCGTGGGAGGCAGACGACCTTGGAAGGCCTCGCCAAGTCGAAGCGCGCGGCGATGCTCGCGGCCAAGGCGGCGAAGGCGAAACTCCCAACCAACCCTTGAGCCTTGCGACGCGCGATCGCTGGCGTTGTCCTGTTTCGATCCGCTAGAAGCCGGCTCGATACCGGGGCGCGTCAGGCCCGAACCTTGCGCGTCGGGTCGATCGAGACGACCTGCTGTTCCATCGCGGAACGATGCAGCGTCGCAGTTGCGTCAAAAACGACAGGATCGCTGGCATGTGCGGGATCGTAGGCATCGTCGGGCGCGAGGCGGTGGCGGGGCAGGTGATCGAGGCCCTACGGCGTCTTGAGTATCGCGGCTACGATTCCGCCGGCATCGCCACCCTGGAGCACGGCCAGCTCGAGCGGCGGCGCGCCGAGGGCAAGCTCTCCAACCTGCAGCTCAAGCTGGTGCAGTCGCCGCTCTCCGGGGCGATCGGCATCGGCCATACGCGCTGGGCGACGCATGGCCGGCCGAACGAGACCAACGCCCACCCGCATGCCACTGAGCGGCTGGCGGTGGTCCATAACGGCATCATCGAGAATTTTCGCGAGCTGAAGGCCGAGCTGCAGGCCGCCGGCGCCCGCTTCGAGACCGAAACCGATACGGAGGTCGTCGCCCAGCTCGTCTCGCACCTGATGGGGCAGGGGCTCGGTCCGGTCGCCGCCGTGGAAGCCGCGCTGCCGCGCCTGCGCGGCGCGTTCGCGCTCGGCTTCCTGTTCGCCGGCGAAGAGGACTTTTTGATCGGCGCCCGGCACGGCGCGCCGCTCGCCATCGGCTTCGGGCAGGGCGAGACCTATCTCGGCTCGGACGCGCTTGCGCTCGCGCCCTTCACCGACGAGATCACCTATCTCGAGGAGGGCGACTGGGCGATCCTGACCCGCGACGGTGCCGAGATCCGCGACATCGCCAACACCGTCGTCGCGCGACCGCGCCAAAAAATCGTCAGCCAGGCCTATCTCGTCGACAAGGGCAACCACCGCCATTTCATGGCGAAGGAGATCCACGAGCAGCCGGAGGTGGTCGGCCGCACGCTCGCCCACTACGTCGACATGGCGAACGGCCGCATCGCCCTGCCCGAGGCGCTGCCTTTCGACTTCGCCAAGCTCTCGCGCCTCTCGATCACCGCCTGCGGCACCGCCTTCTATGCCGGGCTCGTCGCGAAATACTGGTTCGAGACCATTGCGCGGCTGCCCGTCGAGATCGATGTCGCCTCCGAGACCCGCTACCGCGAGCCGCCGCTGGAGCGAGACGGGCTGACGCTCGTGATCTCCCAGTCTGGCGAGACCGCCGACACGCTGGCCTCACTCCGCTACGCAAAGGCGCAGGGCCAGCACTCGCTGGCCGTCGTCAACGTGCCGACCTCGACCATCGCCCGGGAATGCTCGGTGGTGATGCCGACGCTCGCCGGCCCCGAGATCGGCGTCGCCTCGACGAAAGCCTTTTCCTGCCAGCTCACCGTGCTGCTCTGCCTCGCCATCGCGGCCGGCCGGGCGCGGGGCACTCTCGATGCCGCCCGCGAACGGGCCCTGGTCGATGCGCTCATCACCGTGCCGGGCCTGATGGCAGAGTCCGTCAAACTCGAAGCGGAGGTCGAGGTGTTGTCGCGCGAGATCGCGAAGGCGCGCGACGTGCTCTATCTCGGCCGCGGCACATCCTACCCGATGGCCCTGGAGGGCGCGCTGAAGCTGAAGGAAATCAGCTACATCCACGCCGAGGGCTACGCTGCCGGAGAGCTCAAGCACGGCCCGATCGCGCTGATCGACGAGACCGTGCCGGTGATCGTCATTGCCCCGCACGACGCGATCTTCGAGAAGACGGTCTCGAACATGCAGGAGGTCGCGGCGCGCGGCGGCCGGATCGTGCTGATCGGCGATGCCAAGGGCGCGGCCGACCATGGCCTCGACACGCTGGCGACCCTGACCATGCCGGATGTCGATCCGGTGGTGGCGCCGATCGTCTACGCCGTGCCGGTGCAGCTCCTCGCCTACCACACTGCCGTCTTCATGGGGAAAGACGTCGATCAGCCGCGCAACCTCGCGAAATCCGTCACCGTCGAGTAGCGGCAGCTCCACGAAAAAAGCCGGCTGTTGAGCGAAAAAGAACATCTTTCAAAAAAATAAATCTTTCATTGCATTAGATTTCATCCTCGGACCAAAAATAGATATCTTTCATTTCGGTCTGGCCCTGGGGCTAAAGTGAGCGTCGTGCGGTGAAATGCACTGTCCTCCGCCTTAGCGGACGGTCCCACCATGCGGCGAAGCAATGGATGAATGTTCAGGACTAGAGCTGCGTCGCTGATGGCGCGAGCAAGTCGCGCGCAGTCGATGTCCAGTCGCCTTTCAGGCCGGCATATCGGACCACTTCCCAAGCATTTGGCTCGAGACCCTGCTTTCGCAGAGCCTCAATTGTCCAAACCAGGCGCCGCCGCCTGAAACTCGGGAGAGATTCCTGCACGGACGTCAGCATCGCCCAGGTTCCAGGTAGCATCCTGGCCCGTTTTCGAACCCAGTCAGGTCGGGCAATTCGCCGCTCGATTTCAGCAAGGGTTCCGCGGATGGGAGGGCTCTCCGCGAAGATACCTTCCAAGATCCTCGGAAGACGTTGGGTGTGCTCGACATCGATACTCACCCAATCCCTTCGCGGGGGCGCGACTGCCCTCCCTCGGGGTAGCGCCGGCTTAGGGCCTGGAGCTTTCGATCGCGCCATCGGGGCGGTTCGGGGGAGCGTGACCCTAGGATTAGGAATGCCGAGTTTCACCGCCTCGGAAACAACCGTCTTTGGATCGAGCCTGATCGTTCGAGCGATCGAACGAAGGCTGGCGCCTTCTCCGATGGAGGCGGGTCAGGGACGCGCTGATGCCCGATCCCGCTCCGATGATCAGGGCGCTCCGATAGGGGATGTCCGTCATGCTTTCACCGACAGGTATGCGAAGACCGTCCGCGTCCTCGGCCTAGCATGTGGTGCTCGAGGGAAATCCGGCGAGCCGCGGCGTACCCAGCCCGTGGAGCCACGACGTCGTCCGAGCACACGATCTATCGAGGAAAATGCTCCGGATGGCGCTCGTATGGATGGTGCCGCTGCCGAGCACCGAATGGTCGGTCACCTGCTCGACCAGCAGGAAGTACCCTCTAAGCGGATGTGCAACCTGCCACCAATCGTTGAGTGTCGGTGCGGCCGCTAGGCTTTCATGAATGGGTTCGCGGCCTTCCGCGATCGCCTGAATCTGCGAGGCGAGCGGACCGTTCTCGAGAGGAGCGCCGGCATCGAAGAAGACTGGCCGGAGGTACTGGTTGTTGATGATCAGCTTAGCACCAATCTCGGCGGCGAAGATTGAGATCGTCTCGACCATCGCGACCACTCTCTCTTTCGGCCCGATCCTGGCGGCCACCTCTCCGATCGCTTGGATCGCCGAAGCCGACCGAAGCTTCGGAAGCCTCGGGGGAAGCATCAAGGCTGGCCACCGGCCAGCCCGCATGGGTCCGGTCCGCGCAATCGGACGGCGTGCGTTCACGAAACAGGAGGCCCCAAACCCTCCAGCGGTGTCCACACCCTGCTCGAGACCGCATCGATCTTGCCGACGACGTAGGCCAGACCGTCGGGGAACCGGACGAACGGAAAGCGGCCGGTTGCATCGGGGCCGAAGCTCTCAGGTGTCGTTGGCAACAGAAATGTCGGGAGGCCGTCCCATGGCCGGCGACCCTGTCTGACGATCAGCGAAATCTGGTTCAGCAGCGGTTCCGCAACGGCTTCGTCCAGCATGAAGGGCGGAACAGTCCCGGGGCTCGGCCAGTGATCGAACGACGGTGCCGAACCCGTGAGAAACCACTGGTCGCCGACCTTGAGCCGAAGAAACCGCTGCTGCTCGTGACCGGCTATCGAAGCGCTACGGCCTAGCAACTGCTCCAGATGGGCGAACAGTACGGGCGCGTTGATCAGGTTGGAGACGGCCCGGTAGTTCGAGATCGCCAATCTGCCGCCGACCAGCGTTGCAGCGGCCGAACTTCCACCGCCGCCGCCGGAGCCGCCGGGAACCGTCGCGACTGCGGTTTCGACGACATGACCGAAACCGCCGGCGACACCGGGTGCGGCACCCAAGCAGACCGCATAGCCCTGGAAGATCGTCCCGACGCCCGGGATCGAAGTCGATCCGACATACGGATCGACCTGGTTCCGGTACCCGCGCTCGGCGGTCCCCTTCACGTCGGTCGCCGTTACGCTTGATGCGCACGTCGCCTTCGCCTCGACCAGCACGACGCCGTGGCCGCCCGTCGCGGGACCGTCGTAGATGAAGTCGCCCAGCCTGCCGGAGTGGCCGGGCAACAGATTGGAGGCGAGATCCATCCAGGCGTAGCCGAGCTTCGCCATGCAGAGGTCGGTGAACCCGCCGCCCAAGCGGCCCGTCAGGCCCGTCTTCTCGAAGTCGGCCATCGCATCGAAATCGGCGGTTAGATCGAACGACTTGCCGGCGTCGTCGACCAGCGCACCGACGAGGTCGCGCGTGCCGCTTGCAAGTGCCGCCGAGACGGCAGGCGCGATGCTCCGAATGGCCGCGCACCGCGCCATCGCGGCGAACAGGGCCGCAGGATGGAAATCGAGGCGTCCGAGGTGGGCTGGCGGCGAGTAACCCGGTATCGGCTGTCTCGGCCTGCTCGCCTTGTCGGTGGTCGTCGGAATGTTGGCGATCGTCTTCTGCGACGCGGTCCAGGGTGGGGCCATGGCAGCTCTCCCTGCCGGTCGGCGGGGTCATCTCGATTCCGGCATCGAGATGCTACCGCATTCCGTCGGCCGGAGGAGAGATCGAACCCTGCGCGAATGCAGGACAAGCTGCATGATCGCTCGGACGCCATCCGTCGAAACGCGCGGGGGGAACATGCCGAAGAACATCGTGGTGTTGATCGACGGGACCGGAAACGACGTCGCCTCGGACGCGACCAACGTCCTACGGCTGGCCCGTATGCTGCCGGAGAGCAACGAGCAGAAGTTCGTCTACGATCCAGGCGTCGGTACCCAGGGGGCTCCCACGCGGGACCTCGTCGGTCGACGGTTGTTCGTCACAGCAGTCGATTTGGGGTTCGGCAGCGGCGTCTACGACAAGATCGCGACCGGCTACCGGGCGATCATCGACCGCTACGAGCCCGGGGACAGGCTCTATCTGTTTGGGTTCAGCCGAGGCGCCTACGTCGCCCGAGCGCTCGCCGGCCTGATCGGCAAGGTCGGGATCCTCGAACGCGGCCGCGACAACCTGGTCCCCTACGCGGTCAAGCTCTACGCGGCGCCGACGAACATCGGCGTGGCCAGGACCTTCACGAAGACCTTCTGCGACCGCTCCGCGAACATCCGGTTCCTCGGCCTATGGGACACCGTGAAATCGGTCTTCAGCGTCGACCTGACGACCAAGAAGCTCACGAGCGTCTCGTTGCCCCGGACCTACGTCAACCGGTCGGTCTCGGTCGTCCGGCATGCGGTCGCGATCGACGAGCGGCGCCGCTTCTTCAGACCCAACCTATGGAGCGACGACGGGACGGATGGATCCGCGACCGACGTGAAGCAGGTCTGGTTCGCCGGCGTCCACAGCGACGTCGGCGGGGGATATCCCATCAAGGACAATGCCCTGTCGGCGCTTCCGCTTGAGTGGATGGTGCGCGAGGCGATGGAGCAGGGCCTCCTGATCGACGAAACGCGGAGGGGTCGGGTTCTGAAGTCGGTGGCCGGGCCCAGCTCGAAACCTCCTCATCTCGCACTGATGAACGACTCCCTGGTCGGTCGGTGGCGGTACGCCGAGAAGATCCCGAAGCTCGGCAAGCCCGGGCCGGATGGGGGAGGGCGCACCGGTTGGTATCTGCCCGAGGGAGAACGACGGTTCATCCGCGAAGGAGCATCCGTCCACCGAAGCGTGGTCGACCGGAAGAACGGCGGCATCGGATACGATCCCGTCAACTTGCCGAACACCTACGTCCTCGTGGATTGATCCCCTCCGCGTCGAAGGCCGGCTTGGCGGTCGCCGCGAGCCCCGGTACAGTTTTCGACCGTGCGGCCGCAGGCCTTGTCACGATCGGTCCGGGTCAGACGCGGCGGCCCGGCTTCGCTAATGTCGGCGCGACGGCCTCGCGCCCGGAGATCGCGGCCGAATGTACATTCGCAGCCTCAAGGTGCGCGATCTGCGGGCCGTGGCAACCGCCCGGCTCGACCTGCTTCATCCCGGACGGGACGACGGAAAACTCGGCGGCGCTGCCGGTTCGAAGCCGCGGCTCGACAACGTCAACCTGATCCTCGGCGAAAACGGTGCCGGCAAGAGCACTCTGCTCGACGGCATCGCCTTGGGCGTTCTCTCCCCGATCATCGCGCAGGCAGGCTTCCGACCGCACTATCTGATCCGCCGCGGTCCGGCGGAGAAGAGGGCGGATCGGTCGACGCTGGGCATCGACATGGTCGTCCACCGCCAGGACGGCTTGAAAAAGGGAAACGCGGCCCGACGCCGCGTAGAGACCTCGGTCGAACGCCGCGGAGATTTCGAGCGCATCGTCGGCTACGACGACAGCCATCCGATCTGGGAGGGAATGTTCAGCGAGGAATCACCTGCGTTTCTCATCGTCGGCTACGGTGCAACGAGGCGGGTGGAGAGTTCGGCGACCGTCGACACGGCTGCGAGGAGCAAGGCGCGCCAACTCCGCTACGAACGCGTCGCCTCGCTGTTCGAGGACCAGTTCACTCTTCGACCTCTGACCAGTTGGCTGCCGGAATGGAGCAGTCGGAATCCGGGCCGGCACAAGCAGGTCGTCAACCTTATCAACCGGCTGTCGGGCGAGGACGTGCGGTTCACCGGTGCGCTCGAACGCGGCGAGTACGTCTTCCGCACGAAGCGGGCGAACGTGCCGTTCAGTGCCTTGTCCGACGGCTACAAAGCCTTCATCGGCTGGGTGGGCGACCTGCTCTACCATGTCTGCATGGGCTGCCCGAAGGGCATGAAGCTCGTGGACAACAAGGGCGTCGTCCTCGTCGACGAGATCGACCTCCACATCCATCCAAAATGGCAGAGAACCATCATCCCGACGCTCGCCCGGGCCCTACCGAAGATGCAGTTCGTCTTCACCTCCCATAGCCCGCTCGTGGTGGGGACACTCGAGCGGGTGAACATCGTTCACATCGAGACCAACAGGCTCGGCCGCCCGGTACTGCGGCGGCCCGAGGAGGAAATCTACGGCCTGTCCGCCGATCAGATCCTGAGATCCGAGATCTTCGGATTGGAATCGACGAGAGACCCCTCTTTCAAGGCGCATCTCGACGCCCTGTCTGGGGAAGCCGCGACAGGAGACCGTGAGGCCGCCATGACGTTCATGCGTCAGGTCGCGCAAGGGAAGGGCGCAGCGCTGGCGGAGGAGTCGCCCGAGGCACCCGAATGGGTGAAGCGGCTTGCCGCCAGGAGCACCTGAGGGCGGGTGGCCGGATGATCCGCTACGCCAAAGCCGAATCCGACGAGGTCGGGAAACGCGTCGACGCGGAGGTGCCGACCTGGCGCACCCGCGCCGCGAAAGCCACGCAGAAGATGGCCACGCAGAAGAAGTATTCCGGCGACGGGCCGTCCTGGAGCGATGTGAAGCCGGTCTACATGCGGCTTCAGCACTTCAAGTGCGTCTTCTGCGAGCGCCCTCTTGCCGGCGAGGCCGCCGGGAAGGTCGAGCAGGATGTTGAGCACTTCCGTCCGAAGAACGCTTTGAAGGCGTGGCCGCCCAAGCAGCCGAAGGGGAAGCCCGCCCCCTACGCCTTCGGTACGGGAGCGGCCGGACCCGGTTACTATTGGCTTGCCTACGAACTCACGAATTACGCTGCCGCCTGCAAGCCCTGCAACTCGACGCGAAAGTCGAACTATTTTCCGATCGCCTCCGACAACCGCGGCGCGGCCGGGCAGGACGTGGCGACCTTGAACTCCGGAGAACAGCCCTTGCTTCCCTACCCCCTCGGCACCGTCGACGCGGATCCGGAGGCGCTCATCACTTTCGACGGCATCGTAGCCAAGCCGGTCGCCGCCGACGGCACCGACCATCGACGCGCTCTCGTCACGATCGACTTCTTCGGTCTGAACATCCGGGAGGAGTTGTGGGCCGACCGCTTCCGGACCATCAGTGATCTCTGGTCGAAGCTCGAACTCATCGAGACATCCAAGGATCCAGCACGGATCGAAATGACGAAGCGTCGTGTCGAAGATGCCCTGTCCGATGCGGCACCTCAGGCGTCCTGCGCCCGAGCGTTCTTCCAACTTTACAAATCCGATCCGATCGCGGCGTTCGAAACTTACGTCCTCGCCGAAAGGTTCTGGCGCTCGAAGGCTGGTTCAAGTGAGCCCCAATCTCCATCCTAGAAATCTGGCGCTTGGAACTGACGCCGATCTACTGAGGAACAGAATTCCTGCCGCCCCGCATTCGGACGCCAGATTTGCCCAGCTGACACTCTAGTGGCTCAAATCCGACGAATGGAACTCGCTACAGAGTGCTCCTTGCGACCCGACCTCGCCGTACACCGGCGATCATGCGATTCCCGAAAGCGGACGCCCGTCTTCCCAGTACTCCGGCGGCTTCGCGCCCATAGCAGTCGTTCAGCGTAACGGGGTCGGTTCCTGTTAGCGGACATCAGTGCATAGACAAATATTGGCGCCCTACCGACACGAATAGATCGGCAAGATGGACTTTCTGCTCTCGGGACCGTCGACTCCGACAAGGATACTTTGGACTGGGGGGGGCCGGAACAGGCTGAGCACGACGGTTCGCCTAAGAGGAAGACGACAGTGATGCGGAGCCGGCACGTTTCGTGATTGTCGAACAAGACCCAGAGCGCCAACCGTACCTAAGTCACGTTTTGCGGTTCATGGGCAGGGAGGTTCCACGATGCAGCCATTCATCCGTGTTGCCGAGATCTGGTTGCCCGACGAAGTAGGCGAGACGCTGTGTCTCGGTGCCGGGCTCTACGGAAATCAGGACGCGTTCGCTGCCTATAGCCGGCCGATGCGCTTCGCGCGTGGGGAGGGACTGCCCGGTAAGGCTTGGGCCGATCGCCATCCCGTGATCATGGGCAGCTTCACCGGCACCACCTTCCGCCGCACCGCGGCCGCTGCCGAGGCCGGCCTGACCTCCGGCATCGCCATGCCGATCTTCGAGCACGAGACGATCAAGGCCGTCGTCGTCTTCCTTTGCGGCGCACCGGAGAACTACGTCGGAGCCGTCGAAGTGTGGGTGAACGATCCGGAGAGAGATGCGCAGATCGGGCTGCATGACGGTCACTATGGGGGCGCCGAGCTGTTCGAGCGCACCTCACGCATGACCAGGTTCGGCCGCAGCTTTGGCTTGCCAGGAACGGTTTGGGCGACCGGCATGCCGGCCGTGCTCCCGGAGCTCTTTCGCGCAGATCGCTTTCTTCGTCGGGAGGAGGCGATCAAGGTTGGACTGACCTCGGGTGTGGGGTTGCCCTTCGACTTCGATCCCCCACGCACCTGGGTGATGACGTTCCTGTCGGCACAGGGTACGCCGATCGTCGGACGGTTCGAGGTCTGGGTGCCCGATGAGCAAGGGCTCGCGCTCGTCTACCTCGGTGGGTTGGACACTGGCGAGAATGGTGAGCGACCCGCACGCGTAGCGGCGGGTGACGGTCTGCTCGGTCGGGTTCTCTCCACCGGACTGCCGAGTGCGAGTGAGGATTGTCGCCAGGACGCTCCCTGGCTGATCTCCACGGATGGAGATACGACCGGTCAGGCGCTTGCGATGCCACTGCTGTCTGCGGACGGCCGGATCATGGCCGTCACGCTCTGGCGTCTTTGAGGCTCGCATCCCGGTTGCGGCCGACGATGACCGTTCGACCGCCTCTCGCAGTCACTCTGGCCGTCAGCACACTTCGTGCTGACGGCCAGAGGCCTTCCGCCAATGAGGCTCAGCCTTCCTTGAATCCGTATTCCGGCACACCGTCCTCGGCGCCGTAATACTTGTACGGCAGGAACTTGCCCGAGAGGCTCATCTTGACCCGGTCGCCCTTGTTGTTAGGCTCGCGCTCCATGGTCATGTTGAAGTCGATCGCGGACATGATGCCGTCCCCGAAATCTTCCTGGATCAGCTCCTTCCAGGTGGTGCCGTAGACCATCACCAGCTCGTAGAAGCGGTAGATCAGCGGGTCGGTGGGCGGCATCTGCGGGATCGAGCCGCGATAGGGCGCCTCGTTGAGCATGCGCTCTTCGGCCAGGCTCAGCCCGAACAGCTCGGCCGCCTTCTTCGCCTGGGCCTTGGGGAGCTTCATCTGGCCCATGCAGGCCGCCGTGATCAGGATTGGCGAGATGCCGCCGATCTCCTCCTGGATGTGTTTCCAGGTCCAGCCCTTCTCACGTTTGATGTCGAGCAGCTTCTCGGTGAGGTCTTCGCGCTTCATGGGTGTCTCCTTTTGCGTTGGGACGTGACTGAGGGTTCCGCCTCGGAGGCGAGGCCGTCGGACGACGCCGTGGCCGGGCAGTTCAGGCCCGTTTGGCCGGCGGCTCGGAGCCGAGGGCGGCTGCATCCGCCTCGCTGAGCGAGGGGCGCACCACCGGCGGATGACGCGGATCGTAGGAGGCCGGCATCGCATCCCGCATTGTCTTCGAGCGGGTCACGAGGAAGTCGATCAGGTGATTGCGGATCGCGTAGTAACCGGGCGCGTGATGGAGCTGCGTGCGGTCGCGGTCCTTCGGCAACGGGTTCTCGACGATCTCGGCGACCTTGGCCTCGGGGCCGTTGGTCATCAGCACGATCCGGTCGGCGAGATAGATCGCCTCGTCGACGTCGTGTGTGATCATGAACACGGTCTGCCCGGTCTCGACGCAGATCCGGCGGACCTCGTCCTGCAGCGTGCCGCGGGTCAGCGCGTCGAGGGCCGAGAACGGCTCGTCCATCAAGAGGATCTTCGGTTCGATCGAGAGCGCCCGGGCGATGCCGACACGCTGCTTCATGCCGCCCGAGAGCTCGGAGGGCCGCTTGTGCTCGGAGCCGGCGAGGCCGACCGTGGCGATGGCCTTCTTCGCGCGCGCCTCGACCTCGGCCTTCGGCGCTTTCCGCCAGCGCGAAGACACCGCGTAAGCGACGTTGCCGAGCACCGTGCGCCAGGGAAGCAGGGCATGGCCCTGGAAGATCACGGCGCGGTCGAGGCTGGTGCCCGCGATCGCCTGTCCGTCGACGATCACCACGCCCTCGCTCGGCGCTTCGAGGCCGGCGAGGATGTTCAGCACCGTCGTCTTGCCGCAGCCGGAATGGCCGATCATGCAGACGAACTCGCCGCGCCGCATCGGCAGCCACAGGTTCTCGAAGATCGTAGTCTGCTTGCCCGAAGATTTGTCACCTCGTGCCGGGTAGCGCCGGGCGATGCCCTCGATCGAGATGAATTTTTCGGACGAGGTCATGCGCTTGGTCCCGGCGTTCTGGTCGGGAGCGGCGCTGCCTGAGCGCCGCGCGAAGGGAAGGAGCTTGCTCATCACGTCGGCCTCACTCGGGGAAGGTGACGAGGCGCTGGGCGCGGGCGAGCAACTGGTCGAGCACCATGCCGACGAGGCCGATCACCAGGATCGAGGTGATCACATTGGTGATCGAGAGGTTGTTCCACTCGTTCCAGACGAAGTAGCCGATGCCGGTTCCACCCACGAGCATTTCGGCGGCGACGATGACGAGCCAGGCAATGCCGATCGAGATCCGCATGCCGGTGAGGATCGTCGGCGCGGCCGCCGGCAGGATCACCGTGAAGGCGCGGCGCACCGGACCGACCTCGAGGGTGCGGGCGACGTTGAGCCATTCCTTGCGGGTCGAGGCGACGCCGAACACCGTGTTGATCAGCATCGGCCAGACCGAGCAGATGAAGATCACGAAGATCGCCGACAGGCTCGAATCCTTGATCGTGTAGAGGGCGAGCGGCATCCAGGCGAGCGGCGAGACCGGCTTCAGGATCTGGATGTACGGGTCGAGCGCCTGGCTCATCAGCGGCGACATGCCGATCATGAAGCCGACCGGGATCGCCACCGCGACGGCGAGCAGGTAGCCGAGCGCGACGCGGCCGATCGAGTAGCCAAGCTGGATGCCGATGCCCTTGTCGTTCGGGCCCCGGTCGTAGAACGGGTCCTTCAGGTGCCGCCAGATGGTGGCACCGACATCCAGTGGACCCGGCATGGCCGACTTGCCGGTCGTCGCCGACTGGCCCATCAGCGCCGCGTATTCCGGATCCATGGTCTCGGTCTTATCGACGCCACTGACGGCGACCTGCCAGAGCAGCAGAAAGGCCGCAAAGATCGCCAGGGAGAGCAGGCCGGCGCGCAGGCGAAGCGAGGCAGACATGACTCAGCTCGCCCGCTTGATGGCGAAGGAGTCGAGATACTCCTTGGGCTTGGCCGGATCGAAGGTCTTGCCCATCACCACGAAGGTCTTGGTGGTGACCTCCGGCGGCGTGAGGCCGGCCTGCGTCATCAGCTTGGCCGCGTCAGTGGCCCGATAGACCTGCTGGGCGACGGCCTTGTAGTCGACATCCCCCTTGATCTGGCCCCAGCGCTTCATCTGGGTCAGCGTCCAGACCGCGAAGCTCTCGTAGGGGAACGGGTCGAAGGCCACCCGCTTCGGGTCCTTCTTCACGTTGCCGAGGCCGTCCGCGTAGGTTCCGGTGAGAACCTGCTCGATCACGGTAAGCGGCTGGTTGAGATAGTTGGCAGGCGCGATGGCCGCGGCCACGTCCTTCCGGTTCTCGGCCTTCGAGGCGTAGGCGGTCGCCTCCATGATCGCCCTGAGCAGAGCCGCCGTGGCGTTCGGCATCTGCTGGACCGTCTCCTGCGCGATCGAGAAGGAGCAGCAGGGATGCCCGTCCCAGATCTCCTTCGACAGGATGTGAATGAAGCCGACGCCGTCATAGACCGCCCGCTGCACGACGTTGTCGGGCGCCAGGAAGCCGTCGATGTTGTCGGCGCGGAGGTTCGCGACCATCTCCGGCGGCGGCACCGAGCGGAGCTGCACGTCGGTATCGGGATCGATGCCGTGCTCGGCGAGGTAGTAGCGCAGCAGATAGTTGTGGTTCGAATAGTCGAACGGGATGGCGAGCTTCATGCCCTTCCAGTTCTTCGGGTCGCGATTGTCCCTGTGCTTGTTGGCAAGGCAGATCGCCTGGCCGTTGACGTTCTCGATGGCGGGGACCGCGAAGGGCACCGGGTTCGAGCCGAGCCCCATGGTGATGGCGATCGGCATCGGCGCCAGCATGTGGGCCGCGTCGTATTCCTTGTTCAGTGTCTTGTCGCGAACGACCGCCCAGCCGGCCGTCTTCACGACGTCGACGTTCAGCCCCTGCTTCTCGTAGAAGCCCATCGGCTTGGCCATGATGATCGGCGTGGCGCAGGTGATCGGGATGAAGCCGACCTTGAGGTCGGTCTTCTCCGGCTTGCCGGCCTCGGCGAAGGCTTCCGCGGCGAAGCGCGTCGGCAGGATCTGGCTGATGGCGGCGAGCGCCGTGGCGGCGCCGACGCTGCTTAGAAAAGCCCGGCGCTCGACTTCGTGCGGGAAGACCGCGCGCAACATACTCTGCTCGACGGCGCGCGTGATGGCGGTGTCGCCGGTGGCGGCCTCGTGCTCCGCCTGGCTCGCATGGGCACCGCAGGAGCAACCGCGACGGCCGAACCGACGCCTGGAACCAAAGGGATTGTCGAACAGAGCCATCTGCGCCTCGCACGGTTCGTGACATAGAACCTTTGGCAAGCCGCGTGCCAGCATCAGAAATAAAAATTACTCAGCGAAGTCAGATACTTAAATATCAAGCTCAAATCACGAAATTTCGTGTATCATGAAACTTCGTAGCTCTAGTACGAAAGTTCGTGATGGTCGCGACGCAAGCCATTGAGCCGGGTGGTTTTGGTCTGGCCTTCGAGGCCTCGCACGAGCCGATGCTCGTTCTCGATCCCAGCGAGGACCGCGTCGTCGACGTGAACCCTGCAACGGCGAGGCTTCTCGGTTACCCGCGAGATGAGTTGGTC
Organism: Methylobacterium brachythecii; assembly: GCF_014196345.1. Lineage (GTDB taxonomy): Bacteria > Pseudomonadota > Alphaproteobacteria > Rhizobiales > Beijerinckiaceae > Methylobacterium > Methylobacterium brachythecii. The sequence continues at coordinate 61,942 of NZ_JACIDN010000004.1, forward strand.
GGAATGGCGGTGAGCGCGCTGCATCCCGGCCAACTTCCGACGCTCATCGTCTTCACCCAGGCCGTGCAGGCCAGTCGGCGCTGGTGGACGCATGCGCTGACGCCGCGTCACGCCGAAGGCGAAGCGATGCGCCTGGAATATGCCGGCTCGCTTCTACCGGGCCCGGAGCAGCGCATCCTGGTCACCCTGGCCGATCTCGACGAACGACGGAACCGCGGCATCGACAGCGAGGCCGACGCGCATATGCGGGCCGGCCTCTCCGAGTGGCAGCGCATGGAGCGGATTTTTCGAGACATCGAGCGCGAGAACCAGCTGATCCTGCGCGCGGCCGGCGAGGGCATCTACGGGGTCAACGCCGAGGGCGTGACCACCTTCGTCAATCCGGCTGCCGAACGCATGCTGGGCTGGAAGGCCGCCGACATCGTCGGACGGGACATGCACGCCACCGTCCACCACACGCACCAGGACGGCGCGCACTACCACCACCACGATTGCCCGATCTACGCGGCGTTTCGCGACGGCGCGGTGCATCAGGTCGACAGCGAAGTCTTTTGGCGCAAGGACGGCACCGCCTTCCCGGTCGAATACACCTCGACGCCGATCCGGGACCGCGGTCGGCTGCTCGGCGCCGTGATCATCTTTCGCGACGTGAGCCAGCGTCGCGAGGCGGACGAGCAGTTGCGGACGGCGCTGGCGGAGGTCGATTCCCTGCGTACCCGGCTCGAACTCGAGAACGCCTACCTCAAGGAGGAGATCAGGGCTGAGAGCCACCACCAGGGCATCATCGGCCGCTCCCCGGCGATCGAGGCGACGCTCCGGCAGGTCGAGCTCGTCGCCGGGACCGACGCCACGGTGCTGGTCATCGGCGAATCCGGCACGGGCAAGGAGTTGATCGCCCGCGCGATCCATGAGGCGAGTCGTCGCCGGGAGCGGCCGCTGATCCGCGTGAACTGTGCCGCGATCCCCCGCGAGCTGTTCGAGAGTGAGTTTTTCGGCCACGCCAAGGGCGCCTTCACCGGCGCGCTGCGCGACCGCATAGGCCGGTTCGAGCTGGCCGATGGCGGCACGCTGTTCCTCGACGAAGTCGGCGAGATCCCCCTCGACCTGCAGGGCAAGCTCTTGCGCGTGCTGCAGGAGCGCTCCTTCGAGCGCATCGGTGACGAACGCACCCGTGCCGTGGACGTCCGCCTCGTGGCCGCGACGAACCGCGACCTCAAGGACGCCGTCCGGCGCGGGCAGTTCCGTGAAGACCTCTACTTCCGCCTCAACGTCTTCCCGATCGGCGCCGTGCCGCTGCGCGAGCGCCCCGAGGACATCCCGCTGATCGCCCAGCATTTCCTGAAAGGCGCCGCGCGGCGGCTCAACATCCCGGAGCCGCGCCTGACCCAAGGGGATGTCCGCCGCCTGACCCGTTACGACTGGCCGGGCAACGTGCGTGAGCTGGAAAACGTCATCGAACGCGCCGCCATCCTCTCCGTGCGCGGGCGCCTGCGCTTCGACTTGCCGGAGGTGGATACGCCGGTCCCCGACGAGGCGGTGAGCACGCCCGCGGTCTCCGGCCGCCCCGCGACGGAGGGCGAGCGCCGCGCCCGCGACCGCGCCGACATCGAGGCGGCTCTCGCCGCCTGCGGCGGCAAGGTTTTTGGGGCAGGGGGCGCGGCTGAACTGCTCGATCTCAAGCCGACCACCCTGGCCTCGCGGATGAAGGTGCTCGGCATTCGCCGACCAGGGCGGTGAGCGCCTTCAGGAGCGCGGCATCGGCGACAGTGGGATCTTGAGGTAGCGTGTGCCGTTCGCCTCGGGCTCCGGCAGGCGGCCACCGCGCATGTTGACCTGGATCGAGGGCATGATCAGGCGTGGCGCCTTCAGCGTCCGATCGCGGGCGGTGCGCATCGAGACGAAATCGTCCTCCGCCGTCCCGTCGCGGACATGGACGTTGCCGGCCCGCTGCGCCGCGACCGTCGTCTCGTAGACGAAGCTGTCGCGCCCCGGCGCCTTGTAGTCGTGGCAGAGCAGCAGGCGGGTGTCGTCGGGCAGCGCGAGTAGCCGGCGGATCGAGCGGAAGAGCTGGCGGGCGTCGCCACCGGGGAAATCGGCGCGCGCAGTGCCGTAATCCGGCATGAACAGCGTGTCGCCGACGAAGGCGGCGTCGCCGATGACATAGGCGAGATCGGCCGAGGTATGGCCCGGCACGTGCAGCACGATCGCCTCCACGTCGCCGATCATGAAGCTGTCGCCGTCGTCGAACAGGCGGTCGAATTCCTCGCCGGTGCGGGCGAAGTCGGTGCCGGCGTTGAACAGCTTCCCGAACTCGTTCTGCACCTGGAGGATGCCGCGGCCGATGCCGAGCCGGCCGCCGAGCTGCTGCTGGAGATACGGCGCCGCCGACAGGTGGTCGGCATGGACGTGGGTCTCGAGAATCCAACCCAGCGAGAGGTCGTTCTCGCGAATGTAGGCGATGACCTTGTCGGCGGCCTCGTAGGAGATCGCGCCCGCGGCCGGATCGAAGTCCAGCACGCTGTCGATCACCGCCGCCGCGCGGGTGAGTGGATCGTGGACGACGAAGGTCGCCGTGTTCGTCGGCTCGTCGAAGAAGCCCTGGACGGCGGCCTTCGCACGCTTGCCGCAGAGCGTCGCCGTGACCTGCTCGCTAGCGCGGGCCAGGGCTTGATCGTCGGCGCGGTCGTGATGGGTCATGATCCGGTCCTCAGGCTGCCAGCCAGGCGGTGACCTGGCCCTCGTGCCGCTGTTCCATCGCCAGGCGATTCTCGGTCTGCTCGGTTATAGCCCAGGCGGCTCCGGCGACGGGCCGTCCATGTAGTTCGATCGGCGCCGAGCGCGTCTTCAGCCGGATCACCGGCGCGCTATGCGCATAGCCCGGATGGTCCCGGCCGAGGATCGCGCAGGCGATGGCCTCGGCCTGGCGGCCGATCGGCTCGATGAACCGGCAGGGCTGGCCCGCGATGCTGATGCAGTCGCCGAGCGCGTAGATGTCGGGGCCGCTCGTGCGGAGCGTGGCTTGATCCACGACGATGCCGCGGTCGAAGGCGAGGCCGGCGCCGCGGACCAGACGGGAGGGCGTGGCGAGGCCGGTCGCGGCGATCACGGTCTTGGCCTCCATCGCCGTGCCGTCGGCGAAGCCGAGGGCGACCTCGCCGTTCGCGGCACGGGTCAGGGTGCTGACCAGCGTGTTGCCCCGGAACGTCACGCCGAGCCCTTCGAGGCCGGCGAGGAGGCGGCGGGAGGCCGGCTCGGGCAGGATTTCGGGAAGGGGCAGCGACTCGGCGCCGATCAGCGTCACCGCATGGCCGGCCCGCGCGAGGTCCTCGGCGAGCTCGCATCCGACCATGCCGGCGCCGATCACCGCGACGTTGCGGGGCGCGCCCGCGAGGTCGGCATGCATGCCGGACCAGGCCGCGAGGTCGTTCACCCGCCAGCACAGGCTCGGGTCGAGATTGCCGGGCAGCGCCGAGCGGGCGCCGTGGGCCAGCACGAGATGCGTGTAGTGAAGCGTGATGCGCGTGGTGCGCAGGCTGCGTCGCTCGGGCGACAACCCGATCGCGACGGTATCGGTCATCAGCGTCAGGCCGAGGCGAGCGGCCGCCTCGGTGCCGCTCTCGCGGCGCAGCATCTCCGGCGAGAGGCCGCGCCCGAGCGCCACCGACAGCTCGGGCTTATGGTAGACGTCGCCGCTGCAGGCCGTAACCAGCGTGATCGGCAGGCTCGCATCCTCGGCGCGGATCGCCTCTGCGGCGCTCCAGCCGGCGAGACCGGCGCCGACGATCACCACCCCGGGGCGGCGTTGGCGGATCGCCGGAACGGCTGCCGGAGCGACCGCGGCGCGGCGCTGATACGGCTCGAAATCCGTCTTAGTGACGCCGCAGATCGGGCAGGCCCAATCGTCGGGGATGTCGGCAAAGCGCGTGCCCGGCTCCAACCCGCTATCGGGGTCGCCCTCGCCCTCGTCGTAGATTAGGCCGCAAGCGCGGCAGAGAAACTGCTTCCAGGGGCCGAGGCCGTCGGTGGGTTCGAGAGGGCTCATGCCACGGCTCCCTGGGCGCTGGCGGCGGGAAGGACCTCTCGCGAAAGCCGCGCCATCTCCCAGCGCAGGTGCTTGATCGCGGGCGTGACGATCGCCACGAAATGCGCCTCGCGGATGCGGCGCTGGGGGGCGGCCGACATCATGTAGCCGCGCGCGCCCTGGTGCAGCAGCGCCGATTGCGAGGCGCGCAGGGCCAGCTCCGAGGTCTGCGCGCGGGCATCGAGCACGTCGATGAGGTAGTCCGTCGCGCCCTCGTAGGGTGTCTCGGCGAGACGCATCACACGGGCGCGCAACTCGGCCAGCTCCGCCGCGATCTCAGCGGGCCGGTTGTCGAGGAACTGGTTCACGTGGCCGAGGGTCTCTTCGACCGCGAGCATGGAATCGAGGCTGCCCTCGGCCACGCCGAGGCCCATGCCGCACTGGAGCATGATGAAGGCGCCGCGGATGCGTCCGATCAGCGGCCGGGCCGGATCGGCGATGATGTCGTCCTGGCCGACGAAATAGTCGTCGAGCCTGAGGCCCCAGGTGCTGGTCCCCTCCATGCCGGAGAATTCCGGGCAGCGGCGCAACTCGGCGCGGTCACAGCGCAGCAGGAACATGATCTCATGGCCGATGCCGCCATCGGCTTCGACGCCGGCGATGGCGCCGCAATACTGGCCCGGACCGATATGGCTGACCCAGGGCAGCATGCCGCTGACCCGGTAACCGCCCGCAACGCGCTGCGCCCGCAGCAGGATCGGCTCGATCCCGGCAAAGGCCTTCATCGGGTTGGAGAGGGCGGTGCCGCCGAAGCTGCGTCCCGCCGCATGGTCCGCGAGCAGCGTGCCGGTCAGCGCGGGATTGCCGGACTGCTCCATGTAGAGGCCGCAGACGTCGTGGCACCACATCAGGAAGCCAGTCGCCCCGCAGGCGCGGCTCGCGGCCTGCATCGCGGCGATAGAGAGGCCGACGCGCGCGCCGTGTCGGTCGAGATGGACGCCCAGCGCGCCTGCCGCGCCGAGCTGTCCCAGAATGTCGAGCGGATAGGTGCCGTGGTCGATCGCGCCGGCAGCCCCAGCGAGCGGACCTTCGGCGATGGCCGTCGTCGCGGCCAGGACGGCCTCGTCCGACCAGTGGCCGGCGTCGGCGGGGGCGGAGGCGGAGGTCTCGGTCGGACGGAGAGCGAGGGCGCTCGTCATCGTGCAATCTCCTCGAAAGGGGCGAACCGAGGAGCGGGACGGCCCGCTCCTCGAACGGGCTCAGTCGGCGAGGCCGATCTCGAACGCGATCGGGTTGCGCATCGAGTTTGCGACCGGCGAGTAGAGGTTCGCGTGGCGCACGATCTCATCGAGTTCTTCGCGCGAGGCGTCACCCTCGACGGTGACCTTCACCCGGATCGCCTGGAAACCCATATCGGCCGGCATCTTCTCGGCGCCGCCGGCACCCCAGGCGGCCGGGTTTCCGATATCGCCTTCGAGATGCAGTTCGAGGCGCGAGAGACGAACCTGCTTCCAGGTGGCCACGGCCGTGATGCCTACGGCGAGGCAGCCGCCCAGCGCCGACAGGACGATCTCGCCCGGGGCAGGGGCGGTGTTCTCGCCGAACAGGTGGAGCGGCTCGTCCACCACCACCGGGGCATGGTCGCCGACATAGCTGAGAGTACGGTACTGGCCGTCGACCACCGTATGCACCTTGTTGGTGCTACGGGAGCCCGGGTTGCAGCGACCCTTCTCGGCAAAGGCGGCGAGGCCGTCGCGATCGATCGGGCGCAGATATGCAGAGACGGTTGTCGGGGCGGCGCTGGCGCTCATGGCTAATCCTCTTCTCGCGCGGCCATGCGGGCCGGCTCGATTGGATCAGCGCAAGGCAAATGCCAGGATCGCACTTCGCCAGGATTTTCTGAGAACCAGATATATAACAATATCTTGATGAAAACTCTGGGCCGTGCAGCCATTCGAGCCAAACGAAGAATGTCGACAAAATGTCGACATTGTCGACATTGTTTAGGCGCTTCCAGGCGCCGGCTGTAGCTTGCGCCAGCGATAGGAAAACTGGCGTTCGGTCAGCCCGAGCCGCTGGGCCGCGCGGGTCTTGTTGCCGCCGGCCTGGGCGAGCGCGATCCGCAACTGCTCGTGGCCATGCGAGTCGGCGGCGAGATACGGACGCACGATGCCCCCCATCGACGGAGTCGGCACGCCCTCCGGCACCCCCGCGTGAATCGGCGCCGCGCCATGCGAGCTGGCCAGCATCGGCGCGAGATCGGCCGCCTCGAGCACGCCCTCGCTGGCAAGCAGCACGAGCCGCTCGATGAAGTTCGCGAGTTGCCGGATGTTGCCCGGCCAAGCGTGCCGAGCAAGGAGCGCCAGCGCGTCCGGCGTCAGATTCACGTTGCGCTGGTTGTCTTGGTTCGCACGCGTCAGGAAATGCAGCACGAGATCCGGGATGTCGCCGCGCCGCTCGGCGAGCGGCGGCAACAGGATCGGGATCACGTTGAGCCGATAGAACAGGTCCTCTCGGAACCGGCCTTGGGCGACTTCGGCGGCGAGGTTCCGGTTCGTTGCCGCAACGAGCCGCATGTCGACACGGATCTCACGCTTGCCGCCGAGGCGCACCACGGTGCCCTCCTGGAGAGTGCGCAGCAGCTTGGTCTGAAGGACCGCCGGCATCTCGCCGATCTCGTCGAGGAAGATCGTGCCGCCGCTCGCCTGCTCGAACCAGCCAGCGCGGGCCTCGACCGCGCCGGTGAAGGCCCCGCGCTCGTGTCCGAACAGCTCGGACTCGAACAGGCTCTCCGGGATCGCCGCGCAATTCACCTTGACGAAAGGCCGGTCGCGGCGCGGGCTCGCCAGATGCAGCGCGCGCGCGAACAGCTCCTTGCCGGTGCCGGATTCGCCCAGCAGCAGCACGCTCGCGGTGGCATCGGCCACCTTCTCCACCTGGACGAGCGCCCGCAGCAGCGCCGGCGAGGTGCCGATGATGCCGTAACGCGCCCGCTTGATGCGCAGCTCGCGGGCGAGCATGTCGTTGTGCTCTTCGAGCGCCCGGGTCTTCTGCTCGACGTGGCTGTTCAGGGTCAGCAGTTGGCTGACCATGGTGGCGATGATGCGTAGAATGGTCAGGTCGTCGGCCAGCGCGCGCTCGCGGTGGCGGATGCGGTGACAGGCGATCGCACCGATCGTCTTGTGGTGGACCCGGATCGGCAGGACCAAGAACGAAACCACGCCCCGCGGCAATCGCGCCCGCTCGACGGCCCGCGCCAGGAAGGTCGGATCCTTGTCGATGTCTTGGACGATGATGAGGTGGCCGTCCTGGATCACCCGGCCGGTGACGCCCTCGCCGAGGGCGTAGCGGCCCCGCGCCGCCTCCTCGCGGGTCAGGCCGTAGGAATGGACGATGCGATAGCTGTCGCCCTCCGGATCCTTGAGGACGATGCGCCCGCGGTTAAGGCCGATGATCTCGGAGAGCAGGTGCAGCATCTCGCGCGCGACCTGATCGAGCTGAATGCCCTTCCCGATGAGGTTCATTACCTCTTGGAGAAGAAACATTTCCTGCGTGCGCCAATGGGCGCTCGACGCGTCCTTCCTCATGCGCCACCCATCCAGCTGCACGCAAACCCTTCAATCGCAGCCTGATCGATCCTTGCAAGACCTGTGCGAGCCGGAGCAGGAGTAGGGATCGCGTAAGGTCGTCGGCGAACTGCGCTATCTGAGCTTCCGCACGATCCCATCGCAAGCATTGCTTCGGACGACTTTTACTCTTCGATCAATGCCATGCAGCCGGTGCGCTTCTGCATCAACGTCTGCTATCGGAGATCCTAAACGCGAAAGCGGTCGTTCCGATTTCGGCCATCCGCTGCTTTGAACGCGCTGCCATCGTTTTTCATCTCGCTGCCGGCGCTGGCCGGCTGGGAGAACGACGATGGGACATTCCGAAAATGATCCGGTCTTCAAAGATCGCCGAGCATGGAACGCGGGCCGCAAGCTCGGCGCCAAACGTGCTCTTAAACCGCAGCAGGTCTGGGCGATCCGCTTCTGGCTCGATCGCGAACAACGTGTGCGGGATCGTGCGATGTTCGATCTGGCGATCGACAGCAAGCTCCGAGGCTGCGATCTCGTCAAACTCAGGATCGGCGATGTCGGAAGCGGCGGTCGTGTCCGCGCACGCGCCATCGTCGTCCAGCGCAAGACCGGCCAACCCGTACAATTTGAAATTCTCGAACCGGCCCGCACCAGCGTCCTGATTTGGCTGGAATGCCGAGGCGGCGCACTCAACGACTACGCGTTCCCAAGCCGGTTCGATCGCACGGACCACATCAGCACACGGCAGTACGCCCGCTTGGTCGACGAGTGGGTGACGGGCATCGGCTTGCGACGTGAGGACTACGGCACGCACTCGCTGCGGCGGACGAAGGCCTCGCTGATCTATAAGCGGACCGGCAACCTGCGCGCGGTGCAAATCCTCCTCGGCCACACCAAGATTGAGAGCACAGTGCGCTACCTCGGTGTTGACGTCGAAGATGCTCTCACCCTGGCCGAGGCGACCGAGATCTGATGGAAGGCTCCTCGACGCTTGGGTCGAGGAGCCTTCAAAAACTGACAGGCGGGATCGCGCCCATCTCGGCCATCTTGGGCTACCGATCTGATGCTCCAAAGCGGACATTGAGTTCCGCCGGCAGATAACTGGGTTGGGTGGTTTTCGGTCTGCCCTCGCGCACGTAGCCAGACGAAAACAATGATCCTTTGGGCCATTGAGCGATCGGATGACTGACCCTCGCACCGTTTCAGTTGCAGCAGTATCCGCTTGTGCGACAATAGCAACCTGAGGCTGTTATCGCAATTTTGAAAGCGACGTTTCGGGGTTATTCCGTCGTCCTCTCCGGATTCTCCCTGATAGGTCTTGATCGCGACCTCTCATAATCTCATGGCCCATTGTTGGATGTCCGCCATGAAAACATTGAGACTGATGACGCACGCCGCCGTCGTCTACAGGCGCTGCATCTACAATGGAGGGCGAGATTTCCGCAGAGCTGGCCGGGGCATTTATGCCGGCGGCCGAGGCTTCCACGGAGGTGGTCGTGGCTTTTAGGGAGGTGGCCGATTTTATCGATAACGCGTCCGATTGCCTCGCGTGCTGTGAAGGTCAGCGGAATTCAGGCGAAGCTGCGCGAGATCGTATCCCATCTCGATGACTTCGAATTCTGGTTCAACATCGCCACGGCGCGATCCTCGCGCGAAAGGTCCGGCGCTCCACTTGCCTGACCCGATTGGGGACCTGAAGTAAATCTCGGAGGAACGATCGTGGCACGCGCCCAGACCATTGCGAACCTCAGTTTGCCAGGAGGTCTAACGGCAAGCACGGCCCACTCGACCGCCTCGCCGCCGAAATCTGGCAAGCCGCTTCCGACGGTCCCGCGAACACCGGGCCTCCGGGGCCAGCGCCGAGCCTGAATGTGCGATGCGCGGGTATGACCTTCTTGCAGCGTTGCTTGCCGCGAGCCTCACCACGTCGACAAGCGTAGCAGGTGCGATTCCGTCTCGGGCGCGCATCCATGTCGTCTACACGCCGCCGAAGTCACCGCCGTTCCGCTCAATCTACGACGCCATGCGTCAGCACCGTGTCCTGGAGCGTGTCGGGACCATTGTCAGCCTTGTGCGTCTGCCGACCCGCCTGACCTACCGGCTGAAGGAATGCACGGGCGAACTCAACGCTTGGTACGCTCCCGAAAGCCAGAGCGTCACCATCTGCTACGAGTTGATCGATAGCATCGTCAAAAGTGCTCCCCAGACGAAGTCGCCGGCGGGTGTAACGCGCCAGGACGCCATTCGAGGACCGATCTTCCAGATCCTGCTGCACGAGAGCGGTCACGCCCTGTTCGACCTTCTCCAAGTCCCGATCCTCGGGCGCGAGGAGGATGCCGCCGACCAGGTCGCTTCCCTTATCCTGCTGCATCTCGGACCGGCCGACACCCGCATGGTGGTGAAGGGCGGCGGCTATTACTTCGCGACGGTGGCCAAGGACGAGCCCGCCGACAAGGGTGCCTTCGCGGACGTGCACGGCTTCTCCTGGCAGCGCTTCTACAACCTCGCCTGCCTCGCATATGGTTCCGACAGGAAACGCTACCGGACCATCGTGAACAACGGTTACCTGCCGAAAGAGCGCGCCGAGGGCTGCGAGGAGGAATATCAGCAGGTCGCGTTCGCCTTCCGGAAGCTCATCGGCCCCCATCTGCGCATGCGCCCGAACGGCGGCGCGCGGCTGCGGCGCGCCCTCTGCTCCGCCTTCCGGTCATGAACTGATGACCAATTCGTGGCCTTCGCGTCAGCTGGTCCCCATTGAGATCGACGTTGCTTCAGAACCTCGGTGAACCGCGAGACGGGATGCAACAGTTGGCTTCTGCGGCAACGATGGGCGGGTTGAGCGATGGCAGGGCTCGATTTTGAATAGATGCTGGAGTTTCAGCCGTCTCGCTTCGGAAGGCGATGACTCTATACTTGAGTGTCTCGCCGTCGGCCGCCAACCAATTGCCTTCCCGGCCAAACAGGGAGCTGGCCAAAGCCGTTGTGGAGCGCGCGAGCGGAGCGTCCTCTTTAGAGGCCTGTCGGGCAGCCTCCGGCATGCGGGACAGCCAAACCTGTAGCGCATCGTAAGTTGCGCACGCATCACCACTTGGTGCGATGTGACAGAGCTCCTTGTATGCCCAGATTTCCGACGCATGCCTTGCGTCGCGTGACCGGCGAACCGATGTCGCGATCGATTTTCTGGAGATCAGGAGAACGACAGCGAGCGCTCCCAGCACCAGGAGCGTGATAACCGCGAGCGTCGAAGCATTCGGGCGATCTTGCGCGGTCCTCGCCTTGGCCGATGTCGAGCCCCCGACCACTGCGACGTGCGTGCCGGCGAGCGTCTCGGTGCGGGCTTCTTGGCTGGCGAGATCCCACCAGGATTGCCTGAGCTCGGGAAGGTCATACGATCCCGGTTTCTCAAAGACATACGTCACCTTATCGATACGCGACCCCACGACTTCGCCGCGATTGATGCGGTCGAGGGAGCGCGGCGGGTCGATGTAGAGCCTGACGCCGCTCGGCGCTGCAAAGACGAGGTCGGCCATGCCCATGGCGGGCATGCCGCTGGCCTCTCGTCGGATCGTCCGAACTAGCGCGTCGCCGATCTTGAGGCGGGCCTGTTTCGAATCCGGCGACCAGGCTTGCGTCACGGTGAGATTCGTCGTCGCGATGACGGGCTGCGAAGTGTCGAGGCCCGGCGGGAGGGCGACGGCGACGTGCTGTACATCGCCTTTGGCTGCGCCGATGACGTCGCCAGAGGCGTCGAGAAGTGTCACATCCGCGCCGGGCACATCGATGACACCACCGCGGCGGGGAAAGACGACGAACTCGAAGCGCTGTCCGACATAGGCGCGATCGTCGATCCGATCGCCGATGGTGACGCCCTGCGTCTCGAGGCGGAGTATCTGCGCGCCGGGCGCGTCGCTAACCCCGATCCGCGGCGGACGCGGCATCGCGTCGGGAAAAAGCACGTCGACTAGCAGGCGAACGGGTTGGCCGACGACGACGCCGTTCTCGGGATCGAGCTTCGCCCGGACGACGACCTGCGGTGTCTCGGCCTGAACCCCGCTTGCTGTGGCAAGCGCAAGAAATGCCAGCGCGAGCGCGATCGATGCCCAGGGCCGGCTCACGGTTTCGTCTCCGGCTGGCGCGATGGCTCCTGACGCGAGGCAGATTGGAGCTGATAGGCGAACTTCACCCTCAGGAAATCGGCCGGCTTGGTTTGCACGCGCCTGAGCCACATCGCGCGAACGGCGTCGTCAGAGAGAGGCTTGCGCTCGCCCTCGACGGTCGTATCGGTGCCCCCTTTCTTCGTCTTGTCGAACACGACTTCGTCGGGCTTGGAATCCGTGTTGCCCGTCTCACCGCCCTGCTGCCTGACGCGCTCGGCCCGGATCCGCGCAAGTTCGCGATTGGCAGTCGCGTCGGGCCAGTCCGGGCGCAGTTGCAGCGCGCGGTCGTAGCGCTTCACGGCATCTTCGTATTTGCCGAGCATGATCAACGCATTGCCCTGATCGAAGGCGCCCTCTGAGATGTCGAGCCCGCCGAAGACCTGGGCGGCCAGCTTGAACTCGCCGGCGCGAAAAAGAGCCACGCCGCGCCGGAGCGGATCGCGAAAGGCCGCCGCCGCCTCCCCGGGCCTGTCGCGCTCCATCAGTGCTTGCCCGCGCTGATCGGCGGTGAGGAAGAGATTGCGCCAGCCGACCCGGCCGCCTGCGACGATCAAACCGAGCAGCACAGCCACCATCAGAACAACGGGGGCGACCCAGGGAGGAGCGACGCGCCGGCTCATGCCAGGACCCAGCCCCGACGGAACCACAGCAATGTGAGCAGAGCGAGAATCGGCGTGAGCCAATACCCCGCTTCGTGCCAATGCTGCCCTTCGCCGGCGACCTCCTCCGTGCGCGCCGCGCGGTCGAGGCGGCGCGCGATCGCGTCGATGTCGGACTGATCGACTGTCGTCGCAATGAGACGGCCGCCAATGGCCCGCGCCGCTTCGTCGAGCGTTTCGAGTGGCTGATCCGGCGGCAGAAGCGACAGCATCGTCACCGGGTGTGCGAGCTTGATCGCCTCAAGACGGCCGAGTTCCTCGGCAGCCACGCGATCGGTCATCACGAGGATCGAGCCGACTTGGCCGCTGGCCGCGAGCGCGCGGTCCGCGATCGCCACAGCCTCGGCGAGATCATCGCCCTCCTTCGGCATGATCTCGGGCGCGAGCGCCTGCGCGAGATGACCGATGACGCTGGTATCGGGCGTCAGCGGCAGAACGAGATGCGCCGAGCCGGAATAGGCGATCAGTCCCACCGACGCGCCCTCGCGGATCGCGAGCAAGTCCGAGAGCTTCTGCCGTGCACGGTCGAGCCTGGTCGGTGCCAGGTCGGGCGTCGTCATCGACGGCGACACCTTGAGCACGATGACGACGGGCGGCTTGGCATCTGCAAACGGCGATGGCTCCCGCTGCCAGGCAGGGCCGGCGACGGCGATGCTTGCCAGCAGCCATGCGAACATCAGCAGGCCGCTCGGATCCACCCGGGCATGCCCTGCCTGGCCGAGGAGCAGGTGCCGGAGCAGTTCCGGATCGATCACGCCCTGCCATCGCGCCCCGGCATCGAGGAGACGCCGCGTCAGGAACCAGAATCCCGCTGCCGGCCCCAGCAGTAGCAGCCAGAGCGGCCGCTCGAAATGGAACGCTGCGAGGGCTTCGCTCATGGCGCGAGCCTCGGGATCGTCGGCGGAGCGTGGCGGGCGGAGCCGGCATGCCGATGTGCGAGCAGGCGAGCAGCCTGCACGACGAGCGAGAGCAGCAGCGCCGCCGCGAGCGGCACCCAATAGACGTCCCGCTTCGGGCGGAACGTCACGGTGTCGATCCTTCGCGTCTCGATCGCGTTGAGGCGATCGTAGATCTGCGCGAGTTGCGTGCGGTCGAGCGCGCGATAGAAGCCGCCGCCCGTCGCGTTCGCGACCTTGGTCAGGGCGGCCTCGTCGAGCTTGTCCTCGCCGATCGTCGTCGGATCGCCGATCGCGACGGTGTGGATCACGATCCCCCTGTCCTTCGCGACGGCTGCAGCCTCGGCCGGGGGCACCTTGCTTGCCGTGTCGTTGCCGTCTGTCAGCGCGATGATCGTCTTCGCCTTCACGGTGCTCTTGTCGAACAGGCCGATGCCGAGACCGATCGCGTCGCCGAAAGCCGTGCGCGGACCGGCCATCCCGACGACCGTATCGCGCAGGAGCTCCCGGCACAGATCGAGATCGGTCGTGAAGGGGACGAGGGCGAAAGGCGCATCGCCGAAAACGACAATGCCTGCCCGATCGCCTTTACGCTGCGCCAGGAACTCGTCGAGCACCTGCTTGACCGCCGTCAGCCTGTCGACGGTGCGGCCCGAGGCGTCGACGAAGTCGGCGGCGCCCATCGAGCCGGACAAATCGACGAGAAGGAGGAGGTCGCGGGTCGGCTGGTCGCGATGGAGCGGCGGCTCGATCCATTGCGGCCGCGTGAGCGCGGCGAGAACGAAACACCAGCTCACGATCAGCGTCGCCAGACCGAGCCAGCCTCGTGGCCTGACGACGCCACCTTGGCGTGGGCGTTGGCCGCTCAGGGCGACCAGCCGGTCGAAGAACGACACGCGAAGACTCGCACGTCGATCGGAATGCGGCGGCAGCAGCCACCAGATCGCGAGCGGCAACGGGGCGAGCAGGACGAGCCACGGATAGGCGAAGGACAGCACGGTCAGGTCTCCCCCAACCGTTGAGGCGCCTGGTGCGTGCGGACCCAGAGTCTTGCCTGCGCGATCAACGCCGTCAGTTCGACGGCAGGGACATCGTGCTGGCGGCCGCACGCCTCGGACAGGAGCGTTTCAGCCCGGCTCGCCGTGGACCCTTTCATCCCGTTTCGTGCGAGAAACGCGGCCCAGGCCCGACCACTCAAGGCGGCCACGTCCGGCCTGGGATAGGCGACGAGCGCGGTGCGCTTCAGGATGGCCGAGACCTGTGCGACGACGGCTTGGTCGGCCTGCGACATCGTACCCGCGACGCCATCGAGCTCTTTCAACGCCGCACGGCGATACGCGTCGGCGCGATAGCGCCGGAGCGCTCGCCAAGCGAACACCGCCAGCATCGCCAGGCACCCGGCCGCCACGATCCACACGCCCGGCGCTGGCGGCCAGAACGGCACCGGCGGTGGAATCGCCAGATCCCGGAGGCGCGCCAGACTGCCAGGGTCTTCGGTCATCGCCGCCCACCTCCGACAGAGGCGAGTTGCGTCGCTGTGCGCTTGCCGATCAGTTCGCGCAATTGCTGGGCGACGTCTCGGTGCGTCGAAATCGGCAGCGTGGGAATGGCGCGCCTGCGGGACAGCGCGTTCAGGCGTTCCCGCCAGGCAGCGCGCTGCTGCGCATAGCGATCGCGCAAGCTGGCGGACGCGCAATCGACCTCGATCTGCGCATCGCCCCCGCTGAACACGGCAGCGCCGATGTCCGGCAACGCATGCTCGAGGGGATCGCTGATCGGAATCGCCAGGACATCGTTATGCGCCGTGAGACGCGTGACGAGGCGCTTGGTCTCTTCATTTTCGCCCGTCACGTCGGTGATCAGGCAGACGAGCCAGTCATGCGTCGCCGACCGGGCCGCGCGCGCGAGCGCCGCATTGAGTTGGTTGCCGGCATCGGCCGACGAGGCGGCGGCGGTGAGCGTCTGGTTCTGGCGGACGACTTCCGCGATGACGCGCACGGCCCCGGCATCGCGCCCCTGCGGCCGAACCTCGACCATCTCCGTATCACCGAACACGATCGCCCCGACGCGGTCGCCGAGAGAAGTGACACGCCAGGCTGCGAGCGCCGCAACCTCCGCTGCCGCCACCGATTTCATCGCCCGGCGGCTGCCGAAGAACATCGAGCGACGCTGATCGACGAGCAGCAGAACCGGACGGTCACGCTCCTCCGAATAGACCCGGACATGCGGGCTGCCGCGTCGCGCCGTGGCCAGCCAGTCGATGGTGCGGGTGTCGTCGCCTTCGAAGTAGTGGCGCAACTCCTCGAAATTGAGCCCGCGCCCGCGAAGGCGCGAGGCGTGCCGCCCTGCGAGCAGGCTGTGCACCGGCTGTCTCGGCAAGAAGCTGAAGCCCTTGGCGCGATGCTTGAGCCGCAACAGGTCGTCGAGTGCAACGAAGGCGCGCGCCACCGGCGCTGGTCCCGCTTCGGTTTCTCTCCGTGGTCTGAGCTGCGCCATCGCTCGCCCCGGGTCAGACAGCAACAGCGACTTGTCGGACGACCTCGTCGAGGACGTCGTCCGCAACGAGTCCATCGGCGCCAGCCTCGTAGCTCAGCGAGACGCGGTGCCTGAGGCAGTCATGGACGATGGCCTGCACGTCCTCCGGCGTGGCGTAGTCGCGCCCCTGCAGCCAGGCATAGGTCCGCGCGCAGCGATCGAGGGCGAGCGAGCCGCGTGGGCTCGCCCCGACCGCGATCCAGCGCCCGAGCTTGTCCCCGAATTCCGCTGGTCGGCGCGTCGCCGCGACAAGGGCGACGATGTAGGTTTCGACCGGCTCCTTGGTCAGGACATGGTCGATCTCGGCGCGCGCATCGAAGATCACCTGCTGACCGATCTTGACGGGCTTCGGCGCCGAGGCCTCGGACGCCGCCTGCTCCGAGCGGACGAGATGGAGGACCTTCACCTCGTCGGCATCCGAGGGGTAGTCGATATGCACATGCATCAGAAAGCGGTCCATCTGCGCCTCGGGCAGCGGATAGGTGCCTTCCTGCTCGATCGGGTTCTGGGTCGCGAGCACCATGAAGAGAGGCGGCAGGTCGTAGCGCTTGCCGGCCACCGTGACGTGGCGCTCCTCCATCGCCTCGAGCAGTGCCGACTGCACCTTGGCGGGCGCGCGGTTGATCTCGTCGGCCAGCACCAGGTTGCCGAAGACGGGCCCTTTCCGGAACTCGAACTGCCCGTCGCTGCGTAGGATCTCACCGCCGGTCACATCGGAGGGCAGCAGGTCCGGCGTGAACTGGATGCGGCTGAACTCCGATTCCAGGTTCTTCGACAGGCTCTTGATTGCGCGCGTCTTGGCGAGGCCCGGCAGGCCTTCGAGCAGCACGTTGCCATTTGCAAGCAGCGCGATGATCAACCGCTCGACGACGCGCGCCTGGCCGATGATGTCCTGATTAATCCGCGTTTCGAGATCGCGGATGACGTCCCGTGCGGTCGACCCTTTGGCGGTGTCCATCTGAACCTCGTCTTACTCTATAGGCGAAGGGCCTTAGGCAAAGGGCGCCAAATTTAGCTCAAGGGTTGAGGCTCGGGGAATTTCCAGGTTCCGTTGAGAATTTCTTTGCGCGGTCGATAGAGACGGACCGTATAGTTCCAGTCTGTATCGATGGGCAGGCAGTTCGGGATCTTGCCATCGCAACCATCGAACTGGACATCGACCGCACCATCTGCCGCTTTCGTCGCGGTGAGATTGTTGATCGCATAGGCGTTGTATGGGTTCTCTTGGAAGAAGCCTTTAGCGTTGTAGCAGCTGATCGACCAGAAACCGTCCACGGGCACGTCCACCGGGACGTGAAGCTTGTAGACGGTCTTGCCGTCGTTCTCCTTTGGCGTGAAGCTGAGATAGGCCGCTTCTTTGTCCGGATTGCCGCCCCAGCCCGCCGCCGATCCGATCAGGAAACGGATCGGATCGACGTCTGCTCGCGATCCGAAGGCATGCGCGAAATTCGCCAGGGTCGACGCGAGGACCAGGAGCGCGTCGCGGACCTTCTTGTGGCTCTCGGCGTCCCAGGTTGTGGGCTCGAAGGCACCAGGGCCTCCGGGCTGCTGGATCGCGACACTGTCCTGCAGCCGGTGGACCTCATCGAGATCCCCCGGCTTCTCGGGCTCGACCAGGGTGCGCACGATCGCCGCCATGTAGCGTGTGCCGATCTTCGCCTTGTCGAAGGTCTTGCTCCCAGTGCCGTACACGACCTGATGGGTGTATTGGTCCTGATCGATAATCTGGGCTGACATGAACCGCTTGCCGGAATCGGGAAGCGTGATCGTCACCGGCCCGGCATCGAGATCGAACACGCCGAACGAATAGAGCGTGTCGCGATTCATGCGGATGACGGCTTGCTTATCGATTGGCGTCGGCTCTCGATTATGCGCGAACTTGCCGAATCCACCGTCGCGGGCGGTCTTTACGAAATAGGTATCGGTCTCTGCGCGCGTGAAGTTGTCTGGCGTGACCTTGTTTGTACTTTGTGCAAGCGCCGAAGACGTAATCGTTGCTATAGCAATGACCGTCACCACCTGCGTTCTCATAGTGGTCTCCTCCAGAACGGACATTTTCAAAACGGATTGATGTAATTGAGGATCGCCATTTGCCGGAGGACGACCTGCCGGATGACGTGTGCTGCTTTGACGTGTTCGGTGTAGATCGCGGCGAGACCCGTGCTGCCGGCCGGCAGCCCCTTCGCGATGCTCTGGTCGTCGAGCTTGATTTTGACGACGAACGGAGCCGCCTGGACCTCCGTCGGTGCGACGGCGAGGCCGCCGGGCTGCGTCTGGCCGGTCGCAATGGCCTGGATCACGGTTTCGACGCGGCCGGTGAAGATCTCGCCGGGCGCCCCCTTGAAGGTCACCTCGGCGATCTGGCCCGGCTCGATGTAGCGGGCATAGATCTGGGCGATCTCGACGCCGATGATGGTCTCGCCGGTATCGATGAAGGCCATGGCCGGGGCCTGCGTCGTCACCCGCGCGCCGGCGCGCAGGGCGAGGTTGGTGACGTAGCCCTCAGTCGGCGCTCGCACGGTGGTCTGATCGAGTTCCCATTGCGCGTTGCCGAGCTGGGCCTTGGTGCGCACGACATCCGTGTTCACGCCCTCGACCTGCGATGCCAAAGCAAGGCGCACACTGGTCTCCTGCGCCTTAGCCGCGTTGAGCTGCGCGTTCAGGGTGTCGACTTGCCGCTGCTCGTCCTGGACGCGGAACTCGCTGGTGGCGCTGCTCTTGGCGAGCCGGACCATGTCGTCCCGTCTCTGTTCGGCGAAGCCGAGTTGCGCCTGCACGGCCTTCAGATTGGCGCTCGCCGCATCGAGGCTGGACTTGAGCTGCTCGGCCTTCTGCTCCGCCGCGACCACCTGTGCCTGCAAGTCCTTGACCGAGTATGCGAACGGCGCTGGATCGATGCGGAACAATACGTCGCCCGCCTTGAGCGGCAGGTTCGCCTGCACTGGAACGGCGACGACCTGGCCCGAGACGTTGGGCACGATCTGCACCGAGTTGCGGATTACGGCGACCGGGCCAGATGGCGCGCCCCAGCCCATCGGGATGAACAGGCCGACCAGCAGCAACACGAGTACTAGGACCGGCGAGATCTTCCAGAACAGGTTGAGCCGCACGAAGCCGAGCCAGACGAACAGCGCGAGGAGTGCGATATAGGCATTGAGCAGGACGACGATCATGCCCGCGCCCCCGCCTTGGCCGGCTGGTCGACATAGGCCCAGATCAGCACCAGCGGCCAGAACACGAAGCCGAAGATCAGGGTCGCCCAGCTCCCGACCGCGACGGCCTCGGCCCAGGGGTGCCCACGCTTCTTCGCGATCCGCCCCGGGATCATGCCGAGCGCGACGAAGACCGCGACCAGCGTCATGATCAGGACGACGAGAACGATCCAGGCGAAGACGTCGATGAAGGACATGTTCGTCATCCTTCGGGCAGGTCGCGACCTTATGTCGGTCGCACGGTTCCATGCGGCGTTAGCAACGGCTTTGAAGGCTCGCAGCCTTCAAAGCCGCAGCTTGAGACCATCACCACCGGCGGACGACCGCGCGGCGGCGAACCGCGACGCGTGGCCCAACCACGCCGCGGCGCACGACGGTCGTCCGCCGGACCGCGACACCGCCGCCGTAATAGCCACGGCGGACCACAACGCCGCGCCGCACGACGGGGCCGCGTCGGACTCCCGCGGCGCCGTTGGGGCCGACGCAGCCGGCTCGAACGACGCCTGCCGCGCAGACGACGGCATTCGCCTCGGTTGGCGTGAAGGCGAGAACCCCGAAGACCAGCGCAAATGCGGATAAGGTGCGCTTCATGTCGCTGCTCCTTGAAATGTTTTCACAACGCCCCTTTCGGCTCGAAAGCGAAAACGCGTTTCCAGTCGCGCTTCATGTCGACGACGGTCCAGCCGCGCAGACGGGCCTCTTCCAGGGCCTTGTCGAGCTTGCCGACATGTGAGGCACGGTCGTACGCCCATTCCCTCTCGGCGTCGGTGTGATGGAGGAGTGCCGCCAGCCGGGGGGCATCGCCGGCGCTCGTCCATTCGAGCATCTGCTGGTCGCCGTCTGAATTGCCGAATGCCAGGATCGGCCGGCGTCCGATGAAGCGGTTGATGCCAACGGGTTTGCCCGGCCCGTCATCGACGAATTCGATCTTGGGCTGCTTGATGAGCTGTGGTTTCCCCTCCGCGTCGATCTGCAGAGTGGTGAAGATCGACGAGCCGACCACCTGTTCGGGCGGGATGCCGTAGGCGCGCTCGGCGAAGACGCGCATGAACTCGACGCCGCCGCCCGAGACGATGAAGGTCTTGAAGCCGTTCGCGCGCAGATAGGCGAGCAGTTCGAGCTGCGGCCGGTAGACCAGCTTGTCGTAAGGTTGCTGGAACCGAGGATGCCTCGCTGTCTGCAGCCATTCGGCCACGGTGTCGGCGAAAGCTTCGGTCGTCACGCCCGCATGGGTCGCGGCGAGGATCTCCATGATGCCTTTGTTGCCAGACGCGGCCAGCGCCTTGGTGTCGTCCTCCAACGCGGCCTTGTAGGGCTGCGTCTCCTTCCATTCCGGATGGGAGGCAGCGAGCGCCTTGATGCGGTCGATCGCAAAGGCGAGCTGGAAATACATCGGCTGCTCGCCCCAGAGCGTGCCATCGTTGTCGAAGACCGCGATGCGCTGGGCCGGCGGCACGAAATCGTGACCGCCATCGCGCGTCACGCTCTCGACGAAGGTGCGTATCGCTTGCTTCGGCGCGGTGTCGTTCCAGGAAGGAAGCGGATCGGCCTGTTCGGCAATGGCAATCCGCGGAAGGCCGACCGCCACGAGTACAGCAGCACCGGAGAGCAACGCGCGGCGATGAATGATTGGAATTCGGCTCGACATGTCGGTCTCCCGAAGCACGAAGGCGAGCGCCCCAGCTTCGGGGCGCCCGCGTCAAACCTCAGCGGCCGACCGACTCGGTCGCCTTACGCATCTTCTCCATGATCTGGTCGACGCTGAAGCTCGCGGCCCGCTGGCGAGGCGGGAATTCCTGGAAGGTCGTCATGAACTTCGCAACCTCCGCCTGGGCAGCAACGACCAAGTAGGCGTGAGTGAACAGCCAGTCATAATAGGTGTTGGAGGTGATGTCGGCTCGCTCATAAGGATCGGCTCGCAAGTCGAACATCTTCGGAACCCGCAATGGCGTGAAGGGCTCGGCCCAGACCCGCAACGTGCCCGGCGCGCGCTGTTCCTCGAAAACTAACTTCCAATTCTCGAAGCGCGCCGCGACGAGATCGCCATCGTCGCTGAAGTAGAAGAACTCCTTGCGAGCGCCCTTGTCTTGCTGCCCGGTCAGGTAAGGAAGCTGATTGTAGCCGTCCAGGCGAACCTTGAACGTCTTCGAGCCTGTCGTATGACCCTTCGCGAGTTTTTCCGCGACATTGGCATCGCCGGCGGCGGCCACGAGTGTGGGCATCCAATCGAGGCCGCTCACCATTTCGTTCGAGACCGAACCTGCCTGAACGTGCCCTGGCCAGCGGAACATGCAGGGCACCCGGAAGGCGCCTTCCCAGTTCGTGTTCTTCTCGCTCCGGAATGGCGTCATGGCGCCGTCCGGCCAGGTATTCATGTGAGGACCGTTGTCGGTCGTGTAGAGCACGATCGTGTTGTCGGCGATGCCGAGGTCGTCGAGCTTCTTCAGCAACAACCCGATATGGTTGTCGTGCTCGACCATGCCGTCCGCATATTCCGTGCGGGCTGTCAGCCCCGGAGCGCTGCGATGGTTTGCGGCGACGTGCGTGCGAGCATGCATCCGGGTTGAATTGAACCAGCAGAAGAAGGGCTTGCTGGCGCGCGTCTGTCGTTCGATGAAGTCCATCGCGGCGGCGGAAGTCTCGTCATCGATCGTCTCCATCCGCTTCTTGGTGAGCGGGCCGGTATCTTCGATCTTCCCGTCAGATGAGGCCTTGAGCACGCCGCGGGGCCCGAACTTTTTCCGGAAGGCCGGATCCGTCGGGTAGTTTCTGTCCTCTGGCTCCTCTTCAGCATTCAGGTGATAGAGATTGCCGTAGAACTCGTCGAAGCCGTGGTTCGTCGGCAGGTATTCGTCGCGATCGCCCAGATGGTTCTTGCCGAACTGCCCGGTTGCATAGCCCATCGGTTTGAGCAGCTCGGCGATCGTGGCGTCTTCCTTCTGCAATCCAACGGTTGCGCCTGGCAGCCCGACTTTCGAAAGGCCCGTCCGCAACGTGCATTGCCCGGTGATGAAGGTCGACCGACCGGCCGTGCAGCTCTGCTCGGCATAATAGTCGGTGAACATCATGCCTTCCTTGGCGATGCGATCGATGTTGGGCGTCCGGTAGCCCATCAGGCCGAAGGTGTAGGCACTGATATTCGACTGGCCGATGTCGTCGCCGAACATGACGAGGATGTTCGGCGGCTTGCCCGAAGACGCGTTCTTCGGGGCGGCCGGCTGAGGCTGTGGCTGCGGTGCCTGCGCTCGTGCGCCAGTCCCCATGGCCGTCGCCATGGCGGTGCCTGCGAGCAGCAGCTTTCGGCGACTGAGCGCGGCTTTTGCCGCATCCCGGTGGTCGGCGCTAAACTGTTCATCGCTCATCGCGTACCCCTCTCTGTCTGCTGACGCATCGGAAGCCGACATGGCTTGTGGAGGTGTCGACCGCTTCGGCGTGGCGGGCAGCGGGCCGGTAGCGGCGGCAATAGCTCGGCGCGCAGAGATGCGAGCCGCCCTTGATCACCTTGCGCGGGATGCGGATCTGCGGCTGGCCGGGATCGAAGCTCGCGTCTTCGCGGGCGCCGCGCGGATTCATCGGGATGCAGCAGGCCTTCGCCGCATCGGCCTCGTGCCGGGGAGCATACCAGTCGCTGGTCCACTCCCAGGTGTTGCCGATCATGTCGACGAGGCCGTAACCGTTGGGCGGGAAGCTGCCGATCGGTGTCGTGCGCTTGTAGGCCCGTGGCGACAGGTTCTCGTGGGGGAAGGTGCCCACCCAAGTATTCGCCATCTGCCGGCCCCCCGGCATGAAGTCGTCACCCCAGGCGTATTCGGCATCCGCGAGGCCGCCGCGCGCGGCGAATTCCCATTCGGCCTCGGTCGGAAGACACTTGCCGGCCCAGCGCGCATAGGCCTCCGCGTCGCGGTAGGCGACATGCACGACCGGATGGTCGTCGAGCCCCTTGATCGTGCTGCCCGGCCCGTAGGGCTTGCGCCAGGTCGCTCCGAACCGGAAAGACCACCACTGCGAGAAGTCGCCGAGATCGACCGGATGGGTCGGCGGCGCGAAGACGAGTGAGCCTGCGCGCAGCATGTGCGGCAAAGCTCCGGGGTAGTCCTCCGCGTCGGGCGCAATCTCGGCGAAAGTGACGTGTCCGGTCGCTTCGACGAAAGCCCGGAACTGGCGATTGGTGACGGGCGCTCGGTCGATCCAGAATCCATCGATGCTGACGCGGTGCACCGGTGCCTCTTCCGGATAGTGCTGGTCCGATCCCATCCGGAACGTGCCACCGCGAATGAGGACCATGTCGGAATCGGGTTCGGCAGGCAGCACGGGCCGATCGAGGACAGGCGCAGTGACCATCCGTCGTTCCTTCCAAGAACCATGAGTTTGCCTGCCGACCCTGGTCGGATCGGTGACATCGGGGCCGCGCGACCGCTCGTACGATCTTCGCGGGCTGCCTCAGCTCACTCGGCGGGTGCGACGGGCGGCATGCCGGTCACGAGCGCCGAGGGTTGGTCGCTGACCCACCGGTACAGGATCCCGCCGAGGATCCCGCCGAGGATCGGCGCGATCCAGAACAGCCAGAGCTGCGCGATGGCCCAGCCGCCGACGAACAGGGCCGGCCCGGTGCTGCGTGCCGGATTGACCGAGAGGTTGGTGATCGGGATGCCGACGAGATGCACCAGCGTCAGGCAGAGCCCGATGGCCAAGGGCGCGAAGCCCACCGGAGCTTTGCCGTGGGTTGCGCCCATGATGACGAACAGGAACATCATCGTCAGCACAACCTCGGCCAGGAGGCACGAGATCAGTCCGTAATGGCCGGGCGAGTGCTCGCCGTAGCCATTGGCGGCGAAGCCCTTCGCCAAGTCAAAGTCGGGCGCCCCAGTCGCGATGGCATAGAGGAGCGTCGCCGCGACGACGCTACCGATGACCTGGGAGATCACGTAGGCAGGAATGTCGTGGGTCGGGAAGCGCCCACCGGCCGCAAGGCCGCACGTCACAGCCGGATTGAGGTGGCAACCCGAGACGTGGCCAATGGCATAGGCCATAGTGACCACGGTTAGGCCGAAGGCGAGAGAAACCCCGACCAGGCCGATGCCGACCTGCGGAAAGCCGGCGGCGATGACGGCGCTCCCGCAACCCGCGAAGGTCAGCCAGAAGGTGCCGATAGCTTCAGCAGCACACTTGTGGATATCCATGAAGCCTCCTCCTGCGTTCAGGTTGGGTTGCTGTCCCAGAATCCTGTGTTCGAGCGGAATTGGTGGTTAGACAGCAATCGCCGCGCTACGAGCACGACCGTGTCGTTTGGCAGGCTGGCGATGATTGCGCCGGGTTGGGGCGGCGCTATGCGCGCCGGCTCAACCGCGGTGGAATCAGTGTTGCAACGATCGCCGGGCGCGGTGGGCCATAACGGATACGCATCGCCATCTCCGCATTCCGATGAAGTCCGGGCGAAGTCAGTCATGACCGACGCGAAAACTCCAGACGTCGATCTCCGGCGACTTTAGGCGGCGATTCGAGCCCAAACTATCGGGCGAAACCCCGATTGAAATTAGGTATTCACCTGAGCTTCGTGCGGAAATGCCCCTAGGGCTCGACCAGCTTGTTCCGCACGGCGTACCGAACCAGGGCCGCCGTCGTCTCCAGGCTGAGCTTGTGCATAGCGGAAGAGCGGTGGGTCTCGACCGTTTTCAGGCTGATGGCGAGCACTGCGCTGACTTGTTTGCTCGAGTGCCCTTCGGCGATGAGCTGCACCACCTCGCGTTCGCGGCAGGTCAGCGTGTCGAGCTGAGAGCTCTCGCCTGGGTGAGCCAGATAGTGGGTGAGCAACGCCTCGTTCACGCGGCCCGTGAAATAGGGCTGATGGCGGGCCAGGGCCTCGACGGCAGCGATCAGGTGCTGGTCGGCGTCTGATTTCAGAAGGTAGCCGCGGGCACCGGCACCGAGAACGTCGCGCACCAGGGCATCGCTCTCGTGCATGGTGTAAACCAGCACTTCGGTCCTTGGACTAGCCTCCTTGATACGCTTGGTCAGCTGAGATCCGTTCATCGCAGGTAGCGAGTAGTCGATCACAGCCACGTCGGGCTTGTGGAGAACGGCAAGGTCGATGGCTTCGACCCCGGTACCCGCTTCGGCAATGACCTCGAAGCCGGCATGCGCCTCCAGGATGGCCCGAACACCACGTCGGACGGCGGTGTGATCGTCGACGATCAGGATGCTCACAGTCACGAGATGACCTCCCGCGCGGCGCCCGGGCATGACGATCGCCCGCTGTCCCCGGATGGGTAACGGGTTCGCGTGAGCAGACTCCCTTGGCGCGCCGTCGCACAAGTCCGCATGTGCCCGCTACAGTTTCTGCGCTTGCAGAGGGTTACGCATCCCTTAGGACTTCGTCGACAGCGGCCTGGGTTCGGGTGCTGCCTTCGGCGGAGCGACCCAGAGCGGGAACGAGACTTCGAGGAAGCCGATGGTGCCCTGGAAGCGGTTCTCGACCTCGACCTCGCGCAACACCTTCAGGCGGGTCGTGACCGGGATCTTGCCGAATTCGCCCGTCACACCGATGGTCCCGCCCACTGCCGTCACACGACCCTCGAAGGGTCCGAGGCGGGCGCCGGGGCCACTGTCGCCGGTCAGTTGCTGATAATGTGAAGCGATGACGCCGACAGATACTTCCTTCGTGACGTATTTCGAGGCCGAGACGTCGACATGAAACTCGTTGCCGGTCGTGTAGTGCGTGGCCGGGTTGGTGCCGTTGAGCGTGAAACCGGCCGCCGCCGAGAGTTCGATCCCTAGTGCCGGATCGAGATAAGTTGCACCGCCCGAGATGTCGCCAATGTAGCGGTTCAGCGCGATATTGGAGAGCTGGCCTGACTCGTAGCCTCCGCCCGGGATGCTGAGAACGCCCGCCAGCTTCCAGTGCCAATTGCCCGAATGCCAGCCGAGGGTGGCCGATACGATGGGGTCGCCGGGATTGAGATCCGCATCGCGCGCAGTGATCCCGGCCGGACGACCAAGTGCCTGATTGACGAGGGGACCGTTCAGAAGAACGCCCGCGCGAACCGCAGGCTCGCCGAAGGGCATGACGAACGCGAAGGCAAGGTCTCCACCGAGCACCTGAACCGGGGTCACCCAAAGGGCCGTCACGAAATCAGCGACCAGGTTTACGTTGACGTTGGCGACAACATTGCCACCGATCTGAGTTTGCCGGTTGCCGCCGATTTTCCCGTTGTAAAAGTAGGTCGTGGAATCGAAGTAGAGACCTGGCGGCGGGACTATTCCGCCCAGCGGCACCGCTTGCCCCTCGATGTAGAAGCTGAGACCGCCCTCCGCCGCCTGCGACGGGGTAGAGAATTGGGCCGCGGCCGCGAGGGCCATGCCGCCGATGAGATGGCGCGTGACAGTCCTCATGTCAGCCTCCGGGATATGGCTCGGTCGTAACGTCACCGACCCGGGCCGCCTCCGGCAATCGGGGGAAACCCTCAATCGCCACGATAAAAACCCCGAGAAGCTGTTATCGTGAGCGGCGAGACATTTGGGAGACAGTCTCCGCGGGGAGCGGATTCGCCTCAGTCGTTGGCGAGTCAATATTGAACAATTAGAAACAAGTTTACGAATTCTTGAGGCATTTTGGCGGGTTTGCGCGGATAGGAATCTTCTGAACGATAGGCACAGGAAATCAGATACCGGCGCGGCAGCGTTGAGGAGAGGCACGGCGGTGTCGACGCGGAGGGGGATCCTTGGAACCGGGCTCCAGCGCACAGGACGACGGCAGGGCCCGATCGAAGCGTTCCAAGCTCGCCGGCAAATGGCTGAGGAACACAGGGCTGTCGCACTCGGCGACCACGGCCATCCTTCTCTGGTCGGGCTGGGCGGCGTGTGCGACTGCCATCGTCATTCCTACCATCCTGTGGGCCGACACGGCTCGCGATGCGGCGCTCTCCGCGGCTCGGAAGAACGTCTCGAGTTCGGCAGCAGCCGGGGCCAACTCCGTCGACAGTCTGTTCGGCCTGATCGACGTCGTTCTCAGGCGAATGTCAGAACTTGCTGCCGGTGATGAATTCGGCAGCGCCAGCCTCGACGAGCTCTGCCCGTCGCTGATCTGCTCGAATAACCAGCGTCTCTCGCCCTACCTGCTTCTCGGCTTCGCGCGGCCGAATGGCGACGTTGTCACCTATGGCCCGAACACGCCGTCGCTCAACATCGCGGATCGTGACTATTTCGTCGCTCAGAAGAGCGGCGACGTCGGTCTATTCGTTGGCGCGCCGCGTCGGACCCCTTTCATGACAGGACTGGCGTTGCCGATGAGCCGACGCCTGCCCGCGAAGACGGACTCCTTCCAGGGCATCGCAGGCGCCGTCATCAATGCCGACCAGATCCGAGCGGTGTTCCAGGGCGTGGGCGCGGGCAAGGCGGACCGCATCAGCCTGACCAATGCCGACGGGCGCTCGCTTATCGAATGGGTAGCGGATCGCGGCAGCGAGACTGACAGCCGGAACGTCAGCGCACCGTGTGGTCCAGCGGGAAAGGACGCGCGTGACGAGACCATGGCGGCGGCGGAAAAAATAAAGATCGGCGATCTCACGGTCGAGGTGTGCCGTTCGAAGGTGAATGCTCTGCGTTCTTGGCGCCGGCAAGTCTACCTCGTCGCTGGCTTCGAAGGCCTGTTGCTGGCAGCCTCTGCCCTCGTACTGCCTGCCATTGGGCGTCGACGTGCCCGCCGCCTGCGGCAGCAGATGGGCTTGCGCGGGCTCGTCGTTGGATCGTCGGACGTTCAATTCATCATCGCGGCGAAGCCGGATGGCCGGTTTGTCTTAGAGGCGCTCACATTCACCCGTCCCGGCGAGTTTGGCCGCATGTCCGCTCGTCTGATAGGCCGGACCACTCGTGAGTTCTTCTCGCCGGACGACGTGGATCTCATCGAGTCCGATTACCGATCCGTGCTCGCCTCAGGCCAGACGCGCCGCATCGAGCGTCGGGTTCGTCTCGGAGGCGGCGAATTCATGTGGAGTACCGTCCTCGTGCCGCTGAACGATGGTGGTGGCCACGATAGCTACATCTTCGGTGCAGCAACCGAGCTTGGTGGGACTGGCGACAGCGAGTTGGAGGGCGGACTTCGCCGTTTTACGGATGACGTGATCCGCCGCGAGGATGCTGAGCGCCGACGTATCGCGCGCGAACTCCACGACACGACCGGCCAGAATCTGATCGCCGCGGGTTTCGAACTCGGGGCGATCGATCGCGATCTGTTTGATTCCCCTCCGCACGTTCGAGCCGCCGTAGCGCAGGCCAGGGCGCTCATCGATGCCAGCGTGAGCGAGTTGCGCACGCTGGCATACGTCCTTCACCCGGCTCTCCTCGACGAGGCGGGATTGGGCCTCGCGCTGCCGACGCTGGCCGAGGGATTCGAGAAGCGAGCAGGAATTCGCGTAGTCGTGACGGTCGCGGCAGAACTCTCGGGGAGGCGTTGGCCTGCCGAGATCGAGATCGCGCTATACCGAGTGGCACAGGAGGCGCTCACCAACGTCCAGCGCCATTCCGTCACCAAGTCGGCCTGTCTGATGCTGCGGCCCGATGCCTCGGGGCGGCTGGAGCTTTCGGTAGGGGACGGGACCAACCACACGTCCGGCGACGAACGACCCACTTCGCCCCTGGTCGAAGGGGCCGGTATTCGAGGCATGCGGGAGCGGATCGAGGGTCTTGGAGGATCGCTGGTAGTTGCACCCTCCACGGACGGTTTCCGAATAACAGCTTCCGTCCCCGTAGGAGCCGGGCCTGCCTAGCAGGGCATCAGTCTATCTGCGGAAACGGCCGCCCCCGCGGAAGCCGCCGCGATAAACGCCAACGCGACGTCCATAGACACCACGGCCGCCATAGACGCGTCGTCCGTAGTAGCCGCCACGAAATCCATAGACGGCCCGCCCCCCGTAAACGACGCCCCCACGATAGTAGCCCGGTGCCCCATAGACGTTCGGACGGCAGCCCCCATAGGGGCCGCGATGGAAGCCAATCCCGCAACCGCCGGCCGCTTCCGCGGTGCCGATACCAACTCGCCCCTCATCGAGGCGGCCAGTCCCAAGCCAAGCAACGAGAAAGAAAACCGCGAGCGCTAATTGTCTCAATGCTGGCATTGCATCCTCCCAGTTGAAGTTTGTGACGAAGATACAGAAGGGCCAGCTTGCGACATATCGGGGAGAACCCGGAGGCGCCTCAGGAAATTCCCGGAGGCTTGGCAGTAAAAACGCTGTGACCATTGCCAGCGTACTGGCATTAACGGATAGCGAAATGATCGCAGCTGAGCCTTTCGAGCTGCGTGGACAGGCTAATGGGGATCCGCCGGCATCTTCAGCGAGCGCCAATCGCTTCCGTCCCGGTAACTCTTCCGATTTGATAGACGCTCGCCGCTCAGCGCGTTGAACGAGCGAACAGACGTCGAAATAGTCAGCTTTGTCGGATTTGGTATTTGCAAGCAGAACGTCTGCTTTCGGCCAAGATAGGCCGGCCACTTCGCGCGTTTAAATCATTCGCGGCTTGAGCTCCGGCTACCAGAAAACGCCAACAAATCTGAGTGTCATTGCGCCAAACTTCCAGCGAAGCGTTCGGCCAGACGCTGCTCTTTGAAGCTATCTGCAATCCAGTCGACGAAAACGCGTGTCTTTAGCGGTACCAATGTTCGCGACGAATAGTACAAGCTGATCGCACCCGCGTCTGACCACCACCGCGGGACGAGGCGAACGAGTGTTCCGGTATCGAGAGCCGGTTGCACGTCGGGGACTGCGAGCATCGCGACTCCGAGGCCAAGAAGTGCGGCCTCGCGCATCGCGTTGGGATCATTGACGATGGTGGTTTCTGAAAGCGGTGCCGCAACTTGACGTCCGGCGACATCGCGCATGGTCCAAACGCGGATCCTGCCCGTTTGCAGCGTTCGCATCACGATACCATCGAGCGCCAGCAGGTTGGTCGGGTCCGTCGGTGGAACACGGCCAATCATGTAGGCCGGTGATGCGACAGCGACGATGTGGGCGGGGGCCAGAGTTCGAGCCACGAGTCCGGGGGACAAATCGAATCCGCCGCCGATCGCGGCATCGTAGCCTTCCGCGACAAGATCGACCTGACGATTCTCAAAGTGCCATTCGGCCTTGACCCGCGGGTAGCGGGTCAAGAAGCCCGGCAGAAGCGGCAGGATATGCGTGACGCCGAAGGTCGGTGCCATGCTTACCTTGAGCTTGCCGGCCGGCTCCTCGGTGCCGGCAGCAACTTCGGCAATCGCGGTCTGGATGCCGTCCAGCTTGTTGCCCAGCGCCAGCCGGAACGTCTCGCCTGCTTCGGTCAAGGTCAGCTTCCGCGTCGAGCGATGGAACAGCCGCACGCCGAGGTTTCGCTCAAGCATGGCGACGTTTCGGCTGACTGCGGCGGGCGTCAGCGAGAGCCTTCGAGCCGCTTCCGAGAAGCTGCCGAACTCGGCGCTCCGCACAAAGGCTTCGAGGTTGGCGAGTGTCTCCATGCCAGAATTTTAAATGATTGCTTGAGAATGATCCAAGCCATTCTCGTCTAATCGGATTGGATGCTCTGGGCCATTTTCTCCTCACCGAACAGGTCGAGAACCGAAGACAATGCCCCACACATCGCTTCCCCTTTCTGGCAAGGTCGCTCTGGTGACTGGCGGCTCCCGTGGTATCGGCGCGGCCATCGTCCGCAGGCTGGCCCATGACGGTGCCGATATCGCATTCAGCTATGCGGCCTCGCGTAAAAAGGCTGAGCAGCTCGTCCAAGAGCTCGAGGCCCTTGGCCGCCGCGCAGTCTCCATCAAGGCCGATCAGGCTGTCCCAAGCGAAGTCGTAGCCCTGGTCGGACAGGCCCGCTCTCAGCTCGGCCGCCTCGATATTCTGGTCAACTCGGCCGGCGTCTTCGTGACCGGATTGGTTGACGATCCGAACGCCGACCTTGCTGCGTTCGAACGACAGCTCGACGTGAATGTGAAGGGGGTTGCGGCAGCGGTTCGGGCCGCGGTTCCCCTCCTGACGGATGGCGGGCGCATCATCTCCATCGGCACGACCGGTGCAGACCGCATCCCCTTCGCAGGGGCCGCCGACTACATCGCCACGAAAGCTGCGGTCGCCGCCTACACGCGTGGCTGGGCTCGCGATCTCGGCCCGCGCAACATCACGGTGAACTTGATCCAGCCGGGCGCGATCAACACCGACATGAATCCTCAGGACGGCCCCTCTGCCGAGACCCTGAAGGGGCTGGCCGCGCTCGGCCGCTACGGCCGGCCGGAGGACATCGCAGCAGCTGTGGCGTTCCTCGCTGGTCCGGACGCCGGATACATCACCGGTGCCACCCTGAACGTCGACGGCGGCCAGTCGGCTTGACCCTTCTCAGGCTCCAGAACACGGACATACTCTCATGCCCAGCATCGGAATTCTCGGCGCCGGTCAGATCGGCCTCGCCATTGCGGTAGCACTCGCCCGTGAGGGGATCGCAGCAACGCTTGCCAACAGCAGAGGCCCGGATAGCCTCGCAGATGTCGTGCGTTCTCTCGGGCCGACGATCACCGCCGGAACACGCGAGGCTGCGGCGGCGCAGGACATCGTCTTCGTCGCGGTCAACTGGTCGAAGCTAGGCGATGCGCTCGGCGATCTGCCGGACTTCGAAGGCCGGATCGTCGTCGACACCAACAATCCCATCGAGGCTCCGCTGTTCAAGCCTTTCGACCTTGGCGACCGTTCGTCGTCCGAGGTGGTTCGGGATCTCGTCCGAGGAGCTCGGGTCGTGAAAGCCTTCAATCACCTCCAGCCTCACCTCGTCTCCGGCGACCCTTCCGGCGATGGCGGGAAACGGGTCCTGTTCTACTCGGGCGACGATGCGGATGCGAAGGCGCAGATCGGCGCTCTGATCGATCGGCTTGGCTTCTTCGGCATCGATCTCGGCGCCCTCTCGCTCGGAAGCAGGCTGGTTCAGTTCCCCGGCGGCCCGCTTCCCGCGCTCAACCTCGTCAAAATCACTTGAGCCAACGCCGCAGATCGGTCGAATACTGAATTAGCGAAACTCACTCTAGTTTTACATGAGAAGGATTCCGAAAATGCCCTTCGTCGCAACTCAAGATGGCGTCGAGATCTTCTACAAGGATTGGGGCCCGAAGGATGCCCAGCCCATCGTCTTCCACCACGGCTGGCCGCTGTCGTCGGACGACTGGGACACGCAGATGCTGTTCTTCCTCTCGAAGGGCTATCGCGTGGTGGCGCATGACCGGCGCGGGCACGGCCGCTCGGCCCAGGTCGATTTCGGCCACGACATGGACCACTACGCCGCCGACGCGGCAGCCGTCGTCGACCATCTCGACCTGCGCAACGCCGTCCATATCGGTCACTCCACCGGCGGCGGTCAGGTCGCCCGCTACGTCGCGAAGCACGGCGAGCCGGCCGGCCGCGTCGCCAAGGCGGTTCTGGTCAGCGCCGTGCCGCCGCTGATGCTGAAGACCGACACGAACCTCGGCGGCCTGCCGATCGGGGTCTTCGACGGTTTGCGCCAGGCGCTCGCCGCCAACCGGGCTCAGTTCCTTCTCGATCTCCCGACCGGGCCGTTCTACGGCTACAACCGGCCCGGCGTGAAGGTCGACCAGGGCGTGATCCAGAATTGGTGGCGCCAAGGCATGATGGGCGGCGCCAACGCCCATTACGAGGGCATCAAGGCCTTCTCGGAGACCGACCAGACCGAGGACCTCAAGGCGATCTCGGTGCCGACCCTGGTCCTGCACGGCGAGGACGATCAGATCGTGCCGATCGACAACAGCGGGCGCCTATCGGTGAAGCTCCTGCAGAACGGCACGCTGAAGACCTATCCCGGCTACCCGCACGGCATGCTGACCACGCATGCCGACGTGATCAACGCCGATCTGCTCGCCTTCGTGAAGGGCTGATCGATCGTGGGAGATCGCGCGAAAGCAGGTCTCCCCAACAGTCCGGTAGAGATGGAAGGGACCAGGACGATGAGCAACCTGGCAGTTGAGGCGCCCGATGAGGGCGCCACCGCCTACGATCAGCTTCTGCGCGCGAACCTCGAGCGGATCTTCAACGAGCGGGATGCAGCGAAGCGTACCCTTGCTCTAGCGGAACTCTACGACATCGCCCCGGTCATGTACGAACCGACCGGTGCCGTGAGGGGGCAAGCCGCGATTTCGGAAGTGGCGGGAAACCTCTTGAAGCAATTCGGGCCGACGTTCCGCTTTACAGCCGATGGCTCAGCCGTTGGGCATCACGGCCTGGGTATCTTGCGGTGGACCGCAGGACCCGACGGAGGACCGATTGCAGTAACCGGAGCGGACGCTGCCAAGATCGTAGGTGGAAAGATCGCAAAACTCTGGGTGCTGCTGGATCAGACGTCTGCCTAGGATCGCACAGCATGACTGAGAGCTGCGCAGGAACCATCCAGGTCGATCGATATTGATCGCAGCGCGGTGCAGCAAATCCTCTCTATTACGTCGTCACTCGAATCGGGCGTTTAGTTCTGATGAAAGGCGTCCCCGATGTGACATCGGGGACGATCCGTTGTCGTTCAAACAGTTCGTGACCTATTG
The DNA here is from genome assembly GCF_014196345.1 of Methylobacterium brachythecii. GTDB lineage: Bacteria > Pseudomonadota > Alphaproteobacteria > Rhizobiales > Beijerinckiaceae > Methylobacterium > Methylobacterium brachythecii. The sequence continues at coordinate 95,554 of NZ_JACIDN010000004.1, forward strand.
AGTACGTTCGTGGTCCTCCGTCTGCCGACGAACGCTTGTCAGTAGTCCCAGGGCGTCGGTACCCAGCGGAACGTGTCGCCGACGACCGCCACCCGGCCGACCGACGGAAACGGCAGGTGGGTCGCCACCAGTTGTTCGCCGCCGTCTGCGAGCTCGCGCAGGAGCCGGATCCTGACGCGGGCGGCCTCCTCCGGGTCGTGCTCGAAGCCGTTGTGCCAGTCCGGATGATCGAACCCGACCGTGAACATGGCGTCGCCCGCGAACATCAGCTTCTCGCCCCCGGACCTGATGCGGACGACGCTGTGCCCAGGCGTATGGCCGCCTGTGCGCTGGACGAGCACACCCGGCGCCACCTCGGTTTCGTCCTCGAAGGTGTGGAGGTGATCCCGGTACTCCTCCGCGAACTTCTTCGCGGCTGCCCTAAGCGCATCCGGGAACCCCTGCGGCATCGCGGTGTGGGTGAAGTCGGGCGCTTCCCAGAAGTCGATTTCGGTGGCCGCGACGTGGATCCGAAGGTCTGGACGCAGCCTTTCCTTGATCCCGTCGACGATGAGGCCGCCGACATGGTCCATGTGCATGTGGGTCAGCACCACGTCCGTGACGGACGCAAGGTCGATTCCGGCCGCTTCCAGGCGCATGACCAATTGCCCCGCACGCGGCAGGTTCAGGTTCGGGTCGAAACCCAGACCCGCGTCGATGAGTACCGTCTGTGCGCCACTTCGCACCACGGCCACGTTCAACGACCAGTCGCATGCCTCCCGCGGAAGGAACATGTCGTCAAGCCAAGCCGTCCGGTCCGCCGCATCGGCATTGTGGCCGAGCATCTTGGTCGGAAGCGGTAGCACTCCGTCGCTGACGACCAGCACATCGATCTCGCCGATCCGCACCGCGTAGCGTGACGGGACCAGTTCGCTCGTCGCCGGCCGCTGCCCGGTGAGTGTGTCTATCGCGTTCATCTCGGTTCACCCCTGTCGCTGGATCCAACGTGGATGACGCTCTCTCGGCGGTCATCCGGGGCGAAGACGAGCGGGGCCCACCAAGTGTGACATGCGCGGCCGATCTTATCGACGAGCCTGTGCCTCACGACCTTGGTGAGGCCGTTCCCCAGGCCCGGGGGATGCCCAGTCCAGCGCGTTTCTCCCGAGTGATGCGTTCGCGCGCTGCCGAGTCGGAGGGCGTCCTACTCGACAAGCCAAAAAATCATCGTCGGCCATGTCACACCGCGCCGATCCGCCTCGTCATAGTCCCGAACCTTCCAAATTGGGGACTGACAGATGACCATGGCCATTCTCGCGTTCGCGGCCCTCTTCGGACTGGGGCTGACTGCGAACGGGATCTTCATGCTCGCCGACCCTCAGGCGTGGTACTTCGCCATACCCGGAGTCACCGCGACAGGGCCGTTCAACCAGCATTTCTTGCGCGACATCGGGCTGATCTTCGTGCTCCTCGGTTCCGCCTTCGCGCTCGGGGCAGCGCGTTCAGACGCCCGAACCGTGCTGTGGGGCGCAGGAGCCGCTTGGCTGTCGGGTCACGCGCTGTTTCATTTCTGGGAGGTCGCGGCCGGGATCTGCGGACCCGAGGTGCTTCCGAGAGATTTCCCTGCGGTGACGCTTCCGGCCCTTATCGCCATCGCCCTCACCATTTGGTCGGTTCGTCATGCCCGCGGCTGACGATTCCACGTTCCTCTTCGAGGCCGAGCGCCAGCGGCTCGTCCGGCTCGCCTATCGGATGCTCGGTTCGCTCGGCGAGGCGGAAGACGTCGTGCAGGACGCCTGGATCCGGTGGCGGCAGGTCGATCATGCAGCCGTCGCGTCGCCGAGCGCTTTCCTGTCGCGGATCGTCACGCGGCTTTGCCTCGACGTGATGAAGTCGGCGCGGACCCGCCGTGAGACCTATTTCGGGACCTGGCTTCCCGAGCCCGTCGCCACCGAGCCAGACGAGGACCTCGCCGACGACCTGACACTGACCCTGATGCTCGCGCTCGAGAGGCTGTCGCCGCTCGAGCGCGCGGCGTTCCTCCTGCACGACGTGTTCGGCGTCGCGCTGGACGAGGTCGCGACGACGCTCGAGCGGGAGGCCCCCGCCGTCCGGCAGCTCGCGTCCAGGGCGCGCAAGCACATCCAGGCGGCCCGTCCCCGTTTTCCGGTCGAACGCGAGGAAGGCGCACGGATCGCAAAAGCGTTCTTCGAGGCGTCCTCTACCGGGGACGTCGCGGCGTTGCGGGCGATGCTGGCCGAATCCGTCGTGGTTCATTCCGACGGGGGCGGCAAGGTCCACGCCTTCTCGCGGCCGATCGTCGGCTTCGAGAAGGTGGCGCGGATGTTCGAGGGGGTCGCGCGCAAGTCGTGGATCCAGCAGGCGCGCAAGCTGCAGGACCTCTGGATCGACGGACTGCCGGGCTACTTCAGCATCGAGCCCGGCGGCACGTTCCAGTCCGTCGCGCTCGAGATCGAAAACGGGCTGATCGTCGGCATCTACTTCACGCGCAACCCGGACAAGCTCGAGAGATTGGTGGAGGCCTTCGGCGGTGGAGCGGCGGGGGCGACCTCGCACTGAGAGTCAGCGCCGCGCGATCGCAAGTTCCTTGCGGCAGACGCTCGAGAACTCGCAGAGCGGATCGAGGTCGCCTGCGTGCCGGATGCTCGCGAAGGCGGCGAGGTCCTTGTTCGGCGAGAAGTAGGTCTCGCCGATGCGCTGCATGACACGCTCCGCCTCCCGGAGCGTGTCCGGCTCGCCAAACAGGCGGATCTTGCTGACGCGGGCATAGAGGTTCACGAGCTTCGCCGGATCGTCGAACTCGTGCCGGAACGCGTCGCCGAACAGGGTCGACGCTTCCCGAATGAACTCGCCGTAGAGAGCCTCGCGCCGCGCGCGATCCTGCACGAGCAGGGTCGCGCGCGCCTGGGCGTGCTGCGTGAGCCAAGTCGTGGCGAAGGACGCAAGCGCGCCGATGGCCGAGCCTGAGAGCGCGGCGAGAGCCGAGATGTAGGCCGCGTCCATCGGCGTCGCCTCGTCAGGCCGCGCGCTTCGGCTGCGCGGAGAGCCAGTCTTCGAACCGCTTTTCCGAAAGCCAGGCGTCGCCCTCGGGCGTGAGCGATCGGTCGTCGATGACGACGCCGAAGTAGGCGGCGGAATCGTCGGTCACCACGTCGCGGGTATCGCCCACGCCGTCGAAGTAGCGCTTCACCAGCTCCACAAGCGGCATCCTCTCGGGGCCAGCGATCTCGATCATGCCATTCCTCGGCTCTGCCAGCGCCGCCTCCGCGACCTTGGCCGCGACGTCGGCCGAGGCGATAGGCTGGATCGCAGCCGAGGTCGCGCGGGTCACGCCGTCCACGGTGGCGGCTCCGGCGATGGCGCCGACGAACTCGAAGAATTGGGTGGCGCGCACCAGAGTCCATGGCACCTGGGAGGATGCAATGAGCTCCTCCTGCGCAAGCTTGGCGCGGAAGTACCCGCTGTCGAGCAGGCGCTCGGTCCCGACCACGGACAGTGCCACGTGATGGGCGACGCCCGCTGCTTTCTCGGCGGACGCAAGATTGCGACCGGCCCGTACGAAGAAGTCCATGGCGGCCGCGTCCTCGAACGACGGTGAGTTGGCGAGGTCGACGACGACGCCCGCGCCCTTCAGCGCCTGGGCGAGCCCCTCTCCGGTGACGGCGTTCACGCCCGTGTTCGGCGAGGCCGCGACGACCTCATGCCCGAGGGCCTTCAGCCGTACGACGACTTGCGAGCCAATGAGCCCGGTTCCACCGATGACGACGATCTTCATGTGACGCTCCATGCGCTGCCTCGTCCCCTAATCGGGACGTCGTCGACAGGACGAAGCGGGCTCGGCAAGGTGTGACATCGACCGCGAAAAAACCTATCGGGCTCCTCCGGAACGGAGACGGATGGAAGAGAGACTCGGCTGGGAAGAGGCGCTCGCGCGTAGCGGCCTTATGGAGACGCTCGCCAGATTCGACCCACGAGTAGTTGGGACGCTCCCGCTCGGCGTCGCGATGCCCGATAGCTACATCGACGTTCTAGCCTACGCGCCGGACCTACATGCGATCTCCGCCGTCTTGCTGGACCAGCATGGCCAGGAGGGCGGCTTCTTCGTGCGGCAGTGGACGACACGCGGTCGTCCGGTCGTTGCGGGGTTCGTCGCTCACGGATGGGCGTTCGAGGTGTTCGCCTCCGCCGAGCCGGTCGCCACGCAGCCGGGTTGGCTTCACTTCGCCGTCGAGCAGCGTCTGCTGGAACTCGCCGGCGACGCGTTTCGGGACATGGTGATGCAAGGGAGAAGCCGGGGTCTGAAGACCGAGCCCGCCTTCGCAAAGGCGCTTGGCCTTAAAAGCGATCCGTATTCCACGATGCTCCGGCTTTCGGGAGAAGCCGACTCATGCCTTGAGGCGGCGCTGGCGGCCGCGGGCTTCAGCCTCCGCGAGCGCGAACCGATCACGCCATGGACTTCAAGGTCCATCTGTCCGCTTTAGTCGGCTACTGCGTCGACAGCCACCATGCCTCTTCTGACCCTTTGCTGACCTCGTGCGTCGTCATTTCGAGAAGTTTCTGTACAGCTCAAAGCAGACGCTTTGCGATCGGCCATAAAGTAAGTACGGTGCTGGCTTACCAACTGCTGGACATGACGGCGCAAGCCACGAACAACCACCAGACCAGTCGACATCTGCCGAGTGCGCGATCACGCCGGCATTTCAGCCCTGCGAACTCCATCTGACATCGAAGTTTTCCTAGCCGTAGAAGCTAATCCGTTTTTGTAAACTTTGGCACTAAACTGTGTCTTAGCGTAAAATCAGAAGGGCTCGTCGCGTGCGAATTTGTCGGATCGGCATACGTAATTTTGCCAACTTCGAAAACTTTGAGATCCAAACCGGAAGAAATATTGTTGTTGTCGGCGAGAACAAGGTTGGAAAAAGCAACCTGCTCTTTGCCCTTCAATTGATCCTCGACCCAAGCCTATCAGAACGGGACCGGCGGCTTGGCCTCGAACACTTCTGGGATGGGCTCGGCGACGACAAGTTGGGAGAGACGATCGAGATTTCCGTCGACCTTACCGACTTCGACGCCGACCCGCGCCTCGTAGCCCATCTCGGCGGATACCTGATCGATCCGGGTCCACCGATGGTCTCTCGCCTGACGTATCGCTACCAGCCGATGGAAAGCCTCGAAGGGCAGCCTGGCAGCCTTGCCGACTACGAGTACATCGTGTTCGGCGGCATGTACCCCGACAACAATGTCGGGAGCACGTTGAGGCGCATGCTCCCCCTCGACCTGCTGCCCGCCCTGCGCGATGCCGAGAAGGATCTGGGGAATTGGCGCAGGTCGCCGCTGCGGCCCCCGATCGAGGATTTGGCCGGCGCTTTGTCGGTCGCCGATCGCGATGCCATTCAGGATGCCGTCGACGGAGCGCAGGCGGCGCTGTCGGAACGACCGGAAGTCGAAGCCGTGGCGGAGACCATCGGCGATCGGTTGGAGGGCATGGTCGGCCCGGCGCACTCGACCTCGGTCGCGCTCGGGCTAGCGCCGACGCGCCTGGACGGCCTCATGCGGGCGCTGCGCCTCCTGATCGACCAGGGAGAGCGCGGGGTCGCCGAGGCGAGCCTCGGCACCGCCAACCTCATTTTTCTAGCCCTGAAGAGCCTGGAGCTCGACCGGCTGATCGAGGACGGGGAGCGCGACTACACCTTCCTTGCCGTCGAGGAGCCCGAGGCGCACCTGCACCCGCACGTCCAGCGGCTGGTCTATCGGCACTTTCTAGAAACCGCCGAGGCCGAGTCTGGCGAGGACGACGAGGATGACGAGGATGACGAGGATGACGAGGCCATCACCGACGAAGCCACGGCCGGGCGCCACGTCACGATCCTGACGACCCATTCGCCGCACATCGCGAGCATCGCGCCGTTGCGATCGATCGTCCTCCTCCGACGCCAGGCCAACGGGAGCACCAGCGGCGTATCGAAGCCTAAGAGCGCACGCGGGCCGATTTTGAAAGATGTTTATTTTCGATGAACACCGGCGCGGATCTCTCCGCGCCGGCTTTTTTTGTTCGTATGAACCGAGCGTGGGCTCAGCGGTTCGGCAGCGTGAACACCGTGAGCTGGCCACCGAGGTTGGTGTAGCTCGACAGAGCGGCGTAGCCGCCGACGGCGCCGAGACCGGCATTGGGGTCGGTCAGGCCAGCCGCGAGGCCGATGCCGGCCCAGCCGCCGACACCCGACAGGATGCCGACATACTGCTTGCCCTTGAACTCGTAGGTCATCACGTTGCCGATGATGCCCGACGGGGTCTTGAACTTGTAGAGTTCCTTGCCCGTCTTCGAGTCGACCGCCTTCAGGTAGCCTTCCAGCGTGCCGTAGAAGACCACGTCGCCGGCCGTGGCGAGCGCGCCGCCCCAAGCCGAGAACTGCTCGGGGTTCGACCACTTGATCTTACCCTTCACGCCGTCCCAGGCGATGAAGTTACCCATGCCGCCATGGCTGTTCGGGGCCGGGTACATCGAGAGCGTAGCACCGACGTAGGGCTGGCCGGGCGTGTAGCTCACCTTGAAGGGCTCGTAATCCATGCAGACGTGGTTGGTCGGCACGTAGAACAGGCTCGTCTTCGGCGAGTAAGCCGCAGGCTGCTGGTCCTTGGTGCCGAGAGCCGCCGGGCAGATGCCCTTCGAGTTCACGTCCTCGCCGTTCTGCTCCGTCGAGTACTTGGCGACGACCTGCGGGCGGCCGTACTCCTTGGACTTGGGATCCATTTCGACGCCGGACGTCCAGTTCACGGCCGGGTCGTATTTCTGGGCAACCAGAAGCTCGCCGGTGGCACGATCAAGCGTATAGCCGAGGCCGTTACGGTCGAAGTGCGTCAGGAGCGGGCGCTCCTTGCCGTCGATCTTCTGATCCGTGAGGATCATTTCGTTGACGCCGTCGAAGTCCCACTCGTCGTGCGGGATCATCTGGTAGACCCACTTGGCCATGCCGGTATCCGGGTTACGCGCCCAGATCGTCATCGACCAACGGTTGTCGCCCGGACGCTGCTTGGCGTTCCAGGTCGAGGGGTTGCCCGAGCCGTAATACATCAGGTCGAGCTTCGGGTCGTAGGAGTACCAGCCCCAGGTGCAACCGCCGCCGGTCTTCCACTGCTCGCCTTCCCAGGTCTTGATCGACGAATCCTTGCCGACCGGCTTCCCGAGAAAGGTGGTCTTCTCGGGGTCGACCAGGATCTGGTCGTCGGTGCCGACGGAATAGCCGCGCCAGACCTTCTTGCCGGTCTTCAGGTCGTAGGCGGTAACGTGGCACTGCACGCCGAACTCGCCGCCGGAGATGCCGACGATGACCTTGTCCTTCACCGGGAGAACGGTGGCGGTGTTGGTCTCACCCTTGGCCGGATCGCCGTTCTTCACCGACCAGTTCACCTTGCCGGTCTTGGCATCGAGCGAGACGACGGTGGTGTCGGCCTGGTGCAGGATGATGGCGTTGTCGGCATAGGCCAGACCACGGTTCACCGTGTCACAGCACATCACCGGAATGACGGCCGGGTCCTGCTTGGGCTCGTACTTCCAGACGATCTTGCTCTCGTTGGCGAGGTCGAGGGCGAAGACGACGTTCGGGAACGGGGTGTGCAGGTACATCATGTTGCCGATCACGAGCGGAGAGCCCTCGTGGCCGCGCAGCACGCCGGTCGAGAAGGTCCAGGCGACCTGGAGATCCTTCACGTTCTTGGCGTTGATCTGGTCGAGCTTCGAATAGCGGGTATTGGCGTAATCGACTGTCTGGATGACCTGCTCGGCGGGGTTGGCGATCCCCTTCAGGACGCTCTCGTTGGCAAGAGCCGGCGCTACCGCCGCGAGTCCTGCACCAAGGGCGAGGCAATGTACCGCTCTCATGAATTTCCTCCGCGATCGATCTCGGTCCCCGGCAGCTCATCTGCCGAAAGGCCGGTCTCTGCTTGCCAAGTTGTTGCCGGCCGTTGCCGGAATCGGCGTCTACCTTTGCGGCTTTACGCCGTCTGCCGATTTCGACGCGTAGCCTTGGAACGGCCGCTCGCCGAGATGCGCATCTCTTTGCCTACGCATTTCTCGAAGAAAGGCAATAATAAACTCATAAGCATGGCGATATGAACACAGATCAACTCAGCATCTGCACCATTCTTATGAGTCAAAATTTCTGGATTGCTCGATCATCATCTGTTTTTTGCCGAATTATCCCAAATTAATTGGGATCATTATTCTTTACACCCGACCTCATCCTCGGTTGACAGCGGATCGACACGATCTATTCTCATCGGCGTTTGCGACTGGATCGAATGGATTGCCGCGGCAACCGCTGTCGGAAATCCTTTTCAATCGACGGCGAAGTCTATCCGGACTTCGCCGTTTTTCTTTGTCTGTACTTGCGCGGGATCGGGATGACGCTTCGCTTGGCCGGGCAACGACGCGTGGCGATCGTCGCCCTTCCCCTGGCCGCGCTGCTGGCCGGCGCGATGCCGGCCCGGTCTCAGAAAGTCGAAGACGGATCGGATGCCGCGATCGGGCCGGCGGCGGCTCGCACGGTGCTCGACCTGATCAAGCAGCGCTTCGGGTCGCTCGATCCGAAGGTGTCGGTACTGCGCAAGGCCAAGGGCGCGTGGATTTGCGGCTCCGTGAACGTCAAGAACCGCGAGGGGCTCTATTCCGGCGAGCGGGGCTTCGTCGCCGATCTCTCCAACGGGTTCTTCGGGCGCGTTCCCGACGGGCCGGAGATGCTGAGTTCGCGCTCGGAGGGTTTCGAGGAGCGCGAGCGCGTCAGGCAGCTCTATTTCGACCTGTGCCTGGATTGATCGGACCGCAAGGCAACAGGTGCCAGAACCCGTCACGGCCCAGCCCACGCCCGGTGGACATGGCCTCCGGAACCGGGCTTTGATCGGCGGGACGAGGTGCCGTACGACGTCGGCAGCGGCCTCGTGCGCCAATCGGAAAGCGGGATGAAGATCGAGATCGTCCTCGGCGAGGTCGTGCTGAAAGGGGCTCGCGCCGAGCCCGCTCTCATGGACATCGAGGAGCTTCTGGCGACCCGGCTGCTGGTCCAGGGCAATTCCGGCTCGGGCAAGTCGCACCTGCTGATGCGGTTGCTCGAACAGAGCGCCGGCAAGGTCCAGCAGGTCATCGTCGACCCGGAAGGGGATTTCGTTTCGCTCGCCGAGCGCTATGGCCACGTCGTGATCGACGCGCGCCGCAGCGATGCCGAAATCGAGACCATCGCGCTGCGCGTGCGCCAGTCCCGCGTTTCGGCGGTGCTCGACCTGCAGAACCTCGAGGTCGAGGGCCAGATGCGGGCCGCCGGCATCTTCCTCAATGCTCTGTTCGACGCCGACCGCGAGCACTGGCATCCGGCCCTCGTGGTGGTGGACGAGGTGCAGCTCTTCGCGCCCGTCGAGAAGGGCGAGTTTTCGGAGGATGCGCGCCGGCTCTCCCTCGGCGCAATGACCAACCTGATGTGCCGCGGCCGCAAGCGCGGCCTCGCCGGCATCATCGCGACGCAGCGCCTCGCCAAGGTCGCCAAGAACGTCGCCGCGGAAGCCTCGAACTTCCTAATGGGCCGCACCTTCCTCGACATCGACATGGCGCGGGCCGGCGACCTGCTCGGCATGGACCGGCGCTCGACGGACATGTTCCGCGACCTCGGCCGCGGCCACTTCATGGCGCTCGGGCCGGCGCTCTACCGGCGCCCGACTCAGCTCCATGTCGGCGAGGTTGCGCTGCGCGCGCTCGGCGCAGCGCCGAAGCTCACACCACCGCCGAGCGAGGTGTCGCTCGAGGAGCGTGAGGCGCTGCTCGCGCCGGTGCCGATGACGGCGCCCCGTCCGGTGGCGGAGCGACGGGCCGCGGCACTGCCGCCGCCCTCGGTCAACGACATGCTGGCTCGCATTGCCGAGCGGCGCGAGGCCGACGAGGAGGAGCACGCGCCGATCCCCGGCATGCCGCCGGAGGGGCGCGAGGCGGCCTTGCGCGCCATCGTCCAGGAGATCGCCGCCAATCCCGACAACGCCTTCGCGGACGAGCAGACGCTGTTCAACGCCTATTCCTACGCGCACCGCTTCAAGCGGCTGCCGGGCGCTGCCAACCGCGACGAGTTCCGGCGCCTGCTGGTGCTCGCCAAGGCGGGCGGAGACACCACGGACGCCTCCGACGAGCGCTGGCAGCAGGCACTCATGGTGGCGGAAGAGGTGCCGGTGGAGGACCGCACGCTGTTCCTGCTCTTCGCCCGCGCCGCGATGAACCGCCACGAATGCCCGGCCGATGCCACCGTGGCGCGAATCTGCGGCACGCGTTCGGCGGGGCGGGCGCGGGGGATGATCTCGTTCCTTGAGCGCAAGGGCCACATCGCGGTGCGCTCCGGTTTTCGCAACCTGCGCACGGTGGCGATCCCGGCGCTCGGCTGGGAGACGGCGCCCGGCGATCCGAATGCGCCGGACGACCCCTCCGACGAGCCGCGCATGGCCGCGGAGTAGGGGGCACGGCGCTCTCCTCCCCCTTGCGGAGCTTTTTTGCGCGGCGCTGTCGGCAGCGGCTAGGCTCGCCCGTCCTCAGGGGGAATCGGGTCAGACACCATGCTCTACGCCATCCTTTGCTATCACGACGAGAACGCGGTCTGCGGCTGGAGCCGGGAGCAGGACGAGGCTGTCATGGGCCGGCTCATGGGCATTCAGGACAGGCTCGCCCGCGAGGGCAAGCTCGGCCCTGTGGCCCGTCTGATGCCCACCACCGCCGCCACGACTCTCCGCAAGGACCGAGACCCGCCGCTCGTCGTCGACGGCCCCTTCGCCGAGACCAAGGAGCAGTTGCTCGGCTTCTACCTCGTCGAGGTGGCGGGGCTGGAGGAGGCGCTGGCGATCGCTCGGGAACTCGGCGAGGCCAATCCCGGCGGCGCCCATGAGGTCCGGCCGGTGGGCTATGCCCATATGGGCGATCCGGCCAAGGCGATCACGTCATGAGCGACCTCGACTGGATCGAGCAGGCGCTGACCGGCGCGCGACCCGTCGCGGTGGCCGCCCTGCTGCGCTATTTTCGCGATCTCGACACCGCCGAGGAAGCCTTTCAGGAGGCCTGTCTCAGGGCGCTGTCGAACTGGCCGAAGAACGGGCCGCCGCGCGACACCGCCGCCTGGCTGATCATGGTCGGGCGCAATGCCGGGGTCGACGCCGCGCGCAAGCGCAGCCGGCTTGAGGCCCTGCCCGACGAGGAAAAACTCTCGGATCTGGAGGACGCCGAGGGCGCGCTCGCCGAGCGGCTCGACGGCTCACAGTACCGCGACGACATCCTGCGGCTGCTCTTCATCTGCTGCCATCCGGACCTGCCGCGCACCGGGCAGATCGCTCTGGCGCTCCGCATCGTCTCGGGCCTCTCGGTGGCCCGCATCGCCAGCGCCTTCCTGGTCGGCGAGAGCGCCATGGAGCAGCGTATCACCCGGGCGAAGGGCAGGGTGGCCAAGGCCGACGTGCCCTTCGAGGCGCCCGGCCCGGCCGAGCGCAGCGAGCGGCTATCGGCGGTCGCAGCGATGCTCTACCTGGTCTTCAACGAGGGCTATTCCGCCGGTTTCGACCAGACCGAAGCGCGCGCGCCGCTCTGCGACGAGGCGATCCGACTGACACGCCTTCTGCTGCGCATCTTCCCGACCGAGCCCGAGATCATGGGCCTGCTTGCCCTGATGTTGCTGCAGCATTCTCGCACCGCCGCCCGCTTCGATGCGGAGGGCGCGCTCGTGCTCCTGGAGGATCAGGACCGCACGGCCTGGGACCGGCCGATGATCGGGGAGGGGCTGGCGCTCCTCGACAAGGCGATGCGCCACAACCGGCCGGGCCCCTACCAGATCCAGGCGGCAGTCGCCGCGCTCCACGCTCGCGCCAGGACGGCCACCGAGACCGACTGGCCGCAGATCGATCATCTCTATGCGAGCCTCGAATTGATGCAGCCCTCGCCCGTGGTGACGCTCAACCGGGCGGTGGCGGTGTTCAAGGCGCGCGGGGCAGGGGATGCCCTCGCCCTGATCGAGCCGCTGGAGAAGGATCTGGCGGGCTATTTCTACTTCCACGGCGCGCGGGGCGCCTTCCTGAAGGACCTCGGCCGCCGCGAAGAGGCGAGAGAAAGCTTCGACCGAGCCATCGCGCTCGCCGGCACGGCGGCGGAGGCGGCCTATATCCGAACGCAGCTCGACGGGTTGGGTGGGTACGGAAAGCGGGCCGCGAGCTAGCGCGGCGCGCGCTCGGCGAAATCGTCCTGGAATTCTTTCAGCTCGACCGCGTTGAGATCGGACACCGCCCAGAAGGTCAGCCCAGCCTGCTGCCAGCCGAGGATGTTGTAGCCCTCGATTGCGCCTGCCTTCGGCGCATGGCCGCCCGACGGCCACAGGAACAAATTGATGACGTGCTTGTGCCGCTTGTAGATCAGCGCGGCCACCACTCGGCCATCGACGTAATCGAGCCGGCCGCCGACGAGGGGAAAGCCCTGGTCGGCGAGATCGACGACCGGTGGCGCGAAGTCGATCTTGCCCAGGAACCACGGTTTGACCGTGTGCTGGTCCGAAGTCTGAACGTCGGTCAGGTGGCTCGCCAGCAGCGAGCGGACATGGCCGGCGACGAGCTGCTTCGAAACGTCGTTGCCCTCGTCCGGCCGTGTCACCATGACCGCGAGGGCGACGCTGGCCGCGAGTGCGAGACCGCTCGGCAGGGCGGCCCAGCCGCTCGCCGCATCGCGCAGCCGCGAGAGCCAACCGCGATCGGGCGCCGGCCGCACGGGAGCCCGGTATCCTTCTTCCTGGGCGAGCGAGGCGATGATCCTCGTGCGCAGTTCGTCGGGAGCGCGCCAGGCGATGCCGTCGCCTGCCAGCGCGGCGCGGAGATCGCGCAGCTGCGCCAGCTCCGCCGTGCAGGCCGGGCAATCGGCAATATGAGCCTCGCAGCGCAGGGTGTTGGCGACGTCGAGTTCGCCATCGACGAGGGCATGGAGCAGGACGGATTCGGCACAGGGGGAGGCAGGGTCGCGCGTCATGGCCGCTCCTCGCCGCTGCGGCCGCGCCAGGCCTCGCCGAGCATCTGTCTCGCCCGGGCGAGCCGCGACATGACCGTGCCGATCGGCGTCGCCGTGATGTCGGCGATCTGCTTGTAGGAGAGGTCGTCGAACTCGCGCAGGACCAGCACCTCGCGAAACGCCTCCGGCAGCGCCTCGATCAGCCGGCGGATCAGTCCTGCCTCGCTATCGCGCAGCAGCGCGGATTCCGGCGTGTCCTGATCGGGATCGAAGAGCTCTCGATCTGGCGTCTCGGCCTCGTCCCCCGGCTGTGCGGCCGGAACCAACGGCTCGCAAAGCGCCCGCGCCCGGCTTCGCTCGACGGCCCAGCTGCGCACGCAGTTTCGCACGATCGTCAGCAGCCACGCCCGGGCATCGCCGCCGCGGAACCCGTCGAAGGCCCGGAAGGCACGCAGGAAGGCGTCCTGCACGATGTCATCGGCGGCATCCGCGTCGCGGGTCAGGAAGCGGGCGAGGTTGTAGGCGGCATCGAGATGCGGAAGCATCGTCTCTTGGAAGCCCGTCGGCGACGGCGCAGCATGAGCACTTGCCCCCGACCGCGTCGAAGCTCCCGAAAAGACGGCGCTCTCGGCGACTTTCATGGCGAAGGCCAGCCCGGACACAACGCGCCGCGCGATGGTGTCGAGCCAGACGTGGATGGGCAGGACGGAGGTCGAGACCCCGCCGGACCATCCGGCCTCCATCAGCGCGTCCGCTCTCACGTGACCGCTCCCGCATCTGGCATCGCCGAGATCATGCCGACTCAGCCCGCCGGGGCCTTCACGACGACCTTGCCGGTCATGTGCGGGTGCAACGAGCAGAAGTAAGGATACTCCCCCGGCGCATCGAAGGTGAAGCTGTAACGGTCGTCGGTATCGAGCGTCTTCGAGCGGAAGAGCTTGGATTGCGAGACCACCGTGTGGGGGATGTCGTCACCGTTGATCCATGTCACCGCCGTGCCCGGTGCCACGGTCACCGTCTCCGGGCCGAAGGTGAAATTGTCGATGCGGATGGTGACGGTCTCGCCGGCCATCGCACCCGAGGCCGGGGTCAGGGCGGCGAGTGGAACAGCGAGGGCCGCGGCGAGCTGGCGCCGGATATGGGAGCGTATGAGGGCAGATGCCAAGGTCATGGCGGACTCCTGATCTCGGGGAAGGGGGCGCCGTCAGCCGGCGAGCGGCGTGTCGATCACCGCGAGCGGTTCGTTGCCGTGCACGAGGCTGACGCTGGCGATGCCGAGGTACTGACGCAGCTCGCCGGGCTGCACCTTCATCGGTCCTGGCGAGGGCGCGCTGCCTGGAGCCGGCTGCGGAAAGGCTGTCGAGCGCGCGGTGTGGAAGGCGACAGTGCCCTCGACCTTCTGGATGATCTGGTGGATGTGCCCGTTCAGCACCGTCACCGAACCGAACCGCTTCAGCAGCCCCAGGGCACGGGCCCCATCCTGCGTGCCCCAGCCCCATTCGGGATAGACCGTCCAGAGCGGGATATGCGCGAAGACGACGACCGGCGTGCTCGACGAAAGCCCCGCAACGTCCTTCTCCAACCAGTCGAGCTGGTCGGCGCCGAGATTGCCGAGGCCGCCAGCCTTCAGCTCGACGACGTTGACGAGGCCGATGAAGTGCACGCCGTTCTGGTCGAAGCTGTACCAGCCGGCGCCGCGTGAGCCCTTGCCGTACCGGTCGAGATAGGCGCGGCCCGGCTCATCATCGAGCAGGTCGTGCTCGCCGGGCACGTAGAACATCGGCACGCCGGTCTCGCGCAGGATCTGGTCGGCATCGTCGAACTCCTTGTCCTTCGACAGGTGGCTGATGTCGCCCGTGTGGATGATGAAGGACGGTTTCTGCGGGAGCGTGCGGATCTTCTCGACCGCCTCGCGCAGGGTGCCCAGCGCATCCGGGTTGGCCGGCTTGTTGAAGCCGACATGGCTGTCGCTGATCTGCAGGAAGCTGAAGGGCGCTGGCGACGCGTCGGCCGCCAGCGCCCGCTCCAGCCCCATGGCGCGCGGAAGCCCCCCGCCGAGCGTCCAGAGGAGGCCGGTGCCGGCCCAGACCATGCATTCGAGCGCACCGCGGCGGCTCGGCCGTGACGGATCATCGTTCGCGTCCGTGGGATCGTGCATGGTCTGGCTCCGCTCCGGGGACCGAGGCGTCCCTCGCGGATCCAGACCGGCGGATCGTCACGGTTATTCCCGGCCCCGCG
Source organism: Methylobacterium brachythecii (assembly GCF_014196345.1). Lineage (GTDB taxonomy): Bacteria > Pseudomonadota > Alphaproteobacteria > Rhizobiales > Beijerinckiaceae > Methylobacterium > Methylobacterium brachythecii. Next base: position 110,786 of record NZ_JACIDN010000004.1, read on the forward strand.
AAATTATTTTTGGTTTCTGACGACCACATACGCGCGCGAGCCAGCGTATTTTCAGCCGATACTCGATTTTTTATTGTGAAGCCGGGAATAAAGCGACGCGACGACAGGTCTTGCTGCCGTGAGAGGCCGAGAGCCCCTCGTCGAGAGCCAGCACAGCCAAAGCTTCGAAGAGTATTCGAACCGCGGGAGACAAGATCTGGCGCAAGGCCGGATCACACGCTTCCACGGACCGGCGACGGCTGGCCGTCATTCAGGAGAGACACCATGACGAACCATCGCCTCACCCGCACGGCCGCTGCCCTGCTCGTTCTGCTGCCGGTCGCCGTCTCGCCGGCCCTGGCCGCCCATCGCCACGCCCCGCGCGTGACCGGCGTTCCGACCACCTACGACACCCTCGGCTCGGCCGATCCCGATCGGACGGGCAGCATCCGCTCGACCGGCGGTTTCGGCTTCCCCGGCCGCTCGATGAGGAGCAGCACGCTCGGCAATGCCGAGTTCCCGGAGCGCGATCCGATTGCCCAGAATCTCGGCACGACCTCGGGCGGCGGCTTCTGACCGAGGATCTCCGCAGAAAATCAGGCTCGGACCATGCGGCAATCCCCGCCGCATGGTCCGAGCCGGCCGCGCTTGTCGGAACTGAGCCACGATTTCTTCGCCGTGCCCTGTCGGAACGGCGACGCTTCGACCGTCCTCGGGATATCAATCGGCAGAGGCGGCGCGAGCCGCCCGCACCATCCGAGGGGCATCACCATGTCGACAGCACAGCAGCCCGAGATTAACTCACGGGCCATGACGGTCACCGGCCGCATCATGAGCGGCCTCGTCATCGTGTTCCTGCTGTTCGATGGCGCCATCAAGCTGATTCCGATCGCTCCGGTCACCGAGACCATGCTGGCGCTGGGCTGGCCGGCGAGCGTGGAGATGGCGCGCGGGCTCGGCGTGCTGACGCTGATCTGCACTTTGCTCTACGCGACGCCGCGGACCTCGGTGCTCGGAGCGATCCTGCTTACCGGGTATCTCGGCGGAGCGATGGCGACGCATCTGCGCGTCGGCAGCCCCGTGTTCAGCCATCTGCTGTTCGGGCTCTATCTCGGGCTGCTGGCTTGGGGCGGCCTCTACCTGCGCGACGCTCGGCTGCGCACGCTGATTCCGATTCGCCTCTGAGATTCCGAAAGCAGGCTGTCGGGATTCTCAAACCTCGGACGTTCTTCAGGGAGACACCCACGTCACCGGAGGAGAACCACGATGAGCGAGCCCACCATCATCGTCACCCGCGAGACCTGGCTCGAGGCCCGTAAGGCGCTGCTGGCGCAGGAGCGCGATCTCACCCACAGGCGCGATGCGCTCAGCGCCGCCCGGCGCGACCTGCCCTGGGTCAAGGTCGACAAGGACTACGTCTTCGAATCGCCCGAAGGGCCGAAGCATCTCGGCGACCTGTTCGAGGGGCGCAGCCAGCTCGCAATCTACCACTTCATGCTGACGCCCGGCTCGGACCACATCTGCCCGGGCTGCTCCTTCGTCGCCGACCACGTCGACGCCGCCCGCCAGCATTTCGAGCAGGCCGACCTCGCCTTCTGCGCGGTTTCGCGAGCGCCGCTTGAGCATATCGAGGAAGTGAAGCGGCGGCTCGGCTGGACTTTCCGCTGGGTCTCGTCCGGCCGAAATTCGTTCAACTACGATTTCGGCGTGTCCTTCGGCTCGGACGAGCCGGGACGGGTCGTGAGCTACAATTACGGCGACGAGCCTTCGACCGCGCCCGATCTGCCCGGAGCGAGCCTGTTCATCCGCAACGCCGCCGGCGATATCTTCCATACCTACTCGACTTACGCGCGTGGCCTCGAAACGCTGGTCGGCGCCTTCAACTGGCTCGACCTCGCGCCGAAGGGCCGCAACGAGCAGGGCACCATGAGCTGGGTGAAGCTGCACGATCAGTACGATGGCAGCCGGGCAAAGGGATCCTGCTGCACCTGACGGGCACAAGGGCTTCGGGCGCGGCATGGCAGGCCCGAGCCCACCCGTCTGGGGCGACGACCAAGCTCGGCCTATAGCCGTTCCGTCGTCGCCGAATGGCGGACCCCGCGAGATCTCATGCGCGATAGCTCGATCGATGCCGGCCTGGGCCAGGGACAGGCGACGCCATGCGCCTGAGCCTGCGCAGCGTGCTGTTCCGCTTGCACTGGGCGCTCGGCCTCACCGCCGGGCTGGTCCTGGCCCTGATGGGCGCGACAGGCGCGATGATGAGCTACGAAGAGTCGATCACCGACCTCCTCAACCCCGGCCGCGCAGCGGTCGCGGTGAGCCAGCGACCGACCCTCGGGCCGGACGCCCTGATGGCGGGACTCGCCGCTCAGAATGCAAGGCTGCGGGTCAGCTCCCTGACGTTGTCGGCCGAGCCGGGAACGGCGGTGTGGGCGCGTTTCGCCGCCGACGCCTCGGGCAAGCGCCCGGCTTCCGTGTTTCTCGATCCCTATACGGGGGCCGTCCTGGGCGAGGTGACCGGCGAGGCCGCCTTCGCGACGATCCGCGAGCTGCACCGCTGGCTCCTGATTCCCGGGCAGGGCAAGGGCTGGGGCCGAACCATCACCGGCGCCTGCGGGCTGACCCTGCTCGTCTTCCTCGCCACCGGCCTCTACCTGCGCTGGCCGAAGATCCACCGCTGGCGGATCTGGCTCAAGCCGCAGCTCGCCCGGCCAGGACGCCCACGGTGGTGGTCCCTCCACGCCGTACTCGGCACTTGGCTGATGCCGGTCTACCTGATCATCATCCTCTCGGGGCTGTGCTGGTCCTATGACTGGTACCGAACCGGCGCCACTTGGCTCCTGACGGGTAAGCCCCCCGCTGCAAGAGCCGATCGCCCGGCGCGCCGCAATATCGACGGACCGATGGCGCTCGACGCCGCCTGGAAGACGTTTCAGGACGGCGAGGGCAGGGACGCCGGGACTGCACTCATGATGATTCCCGGGCCTCAGGACGCCGCGATCCGAATCCGCTGGTACGCTCGCCATGCCGTGCAGAAGGCGCGTAACGAGATCAGCTTCGATCGCGTCACCGGAGCGCTGATCGAGAGTGCCCGCGACGCGGACAAGCCCTTCGGCCAGCGCATCGCCGACAACATGCTCGCGGTGCACCGCGGCCAGTTCTTCGGTGCTCCCTTCACGCTGCTCTTCGCCTTGGCGGCCCTGGCGATGCCGCTCTTCGCGGCCACCGGCATCACCCTCTACGTGCTGCGCCGGCGCGCAGGGCGGCGGAACCGGGCGCCGGCCAGGATCGCCGAGCCCGCGCTCTTGAGGACGGGCAGGGGAGCGGTTACCTCTTCACAGGGTCCGTAACGCCCGAGCTTCCGGCAGCCCTCCGGTCCAGAGTTTTTCCCGTGGCGCCAACCATCTCGCCGATCCCGGATCCCGAGCCCCTCCCCACGAAGAAGAGGGTGAGCGCGCGTGGGCGCCTGCGCACCTACTTTCTCACCGGCATCATCGTCGCCGGGCCTCTGGCGATCACGATCTACATCACCTGGTGGATCATCGCGCTGATCGACGGATGGGTGAAGCCGCTGGTGCCGGCGAGCTACCTGCCCGACCACTACCTGCCCTTCTCGATTCCCGGCCTCGGTCTCGTCATCGCCTTCGTCGCGGTGACGCTGCTCGGATTCCTGACGGCGAACCTCGTCGGGCGCTCGGTGGTGGAGTTCGGCGAAGTGTTGCTGGCGCGCACGCCAGTGATCTCGGGGCTATATCGCGGCCTGCGCCAAATCTTCGAGACGCTGTTCTCGGCCAATGGCACCTCGTTCCGCACCGTCGGGCTCGTCCAGTTCCCGGTGAAGGGGACGTGGTCCGTGGTGTTTCTATCGGCGCCTGCCGGGAGCGAGGTGCAAAGCGCGCTGGCCAAACACGACGGCACTGAGGGCGGACAGGGCAATGACTATGTCGGGGTGTTCCTGCCCTGCGCGCCGAACCCGACCACCGGCTTCTTCTACTACCTGCCGCGCTCCGAGATCATCGAGTTGAACATCAGCGTCGACGAGGCGGCCAAACTCGTCATGTCGGCTGGCGTGATTCAGCCGGAGGATCCACAGGGACGCCTGCATGCGATGGCGGCGGGTCTGCGCTCGGCTCAATCCGAGCAGGACGCGGCCAACGAAAAAGCGCGCCGGGAGCCGGCGCGCCAGAACGCGTGAATCATCGAATTGGGTCGAGGTCGCCCGCTCAGTGATGGATGCTGAGCGAGGCCTTCTCGGCGGCGATGGTCGGCGGGGTCGCCTCGGCCAACTGACCCGTCGAGGGGCGGGATGACGAGCCGGCCCAGTTGGTCGTCAGCTGCGCCGTCAGCAGCAGGGCGAGCACCGCGCAGAGCGCGTTGGCAGCGATCCTGAACGGGCGGGCCGAGAGCCGCACACCCTCCATCAGCTCGTCCGAAGAAGGCGAGGCCGCGATCTTGTCCGAGATCGGCAGCAGCCACGGCTCGCTCGCCAGAGAGTTCGCAGAGCCCATCTCGTGGGCGCCTGGCAGGTCCTGGAACAGTCCGGTAGACATGTCCGATCTCCCGTTTTCATCTGTGGCAGGCCAGTGTGAGTGGCCTTTCGTTCATCTCCAGTTAATCGGGGAATACGTTCATTTCAAGTTCATGAAGGCCACACCGAGTGCACCATTGCACTCAAGCTTGCAGCGAAAATACTTCAAGATCTACGCGCAAGCGACTGTGGTAGCTTCATAAAATAAAACCGTCACAAAGCGAGTTAATCCTCCTGGATGCGGTGTGGGCGCGCAGTCTGCCGCAGGCCGAAGCCCGTTCAGGATCGGGCTTTCTGAACGGGCGACTCAGCGAAGCTGAACGCTCAGCGCGGGGCCGAGACCTCGACGAGCACCCCGTCGAGCAGCGGACAATAGAAGGTCGTCGAGGCGAAGCCGCCGCGGGTGAGGTCCTCGACCGGCCCGGGATTCCAGCCGCCCTCCACGAGTTCGGCGTGCTTGGCGTGAACCTCGGCCGGTGCGTCGACGAAGAAGCCGACATGGAAGCCTTCGGGATAGCACACCGCTGCCTTGCCCGGCCGCATCAGGTTCAGGATGAAGCAGTCGGTTCCGCGCAGGACGGCAAAGTTCGTCCTTGGCTCGCCGAGACGAGCGAAGCCGAAATGCTGTTCGAAAAGCGAGGCCGCGCGGGCGACGTCGCTGGTGCAGATGTTGGCGTGGTTAAGTTTCATGGCAGGCACTCTCGTCCTTCGGTTGCGAGGACGGACCGTGCTGCAGCGCTGACGCCGTGAGACCGGGACCCGCCGAGCACGCGCGCCACCCCAAGGGGCAGCAACGCTGTCCGGCCGCGGGTCCTCCCGCCATCGGCGGTGAACAGAACCCCATCACGGGGCAGCCGGGCTTACCGATCCGGCTCAAGTCTTTTTCGGCACGCTGAAGATAGTGGGTTCGGGGCCGCGCGTTAAGCCCCTCCTGCTCAACCTGCCCCGAGCAGCCGGATCGCCGCGTCCCGCTCGAACAGGTAGAGCAGCACCCGCAGCGCCTCGCCACGCTCACTCCGCAGGGCCGGATCGCGCTCGACGATCAACCGGGCGTCGTCGCGGGCCGCTTCCAGGAGATCGCCGTCGCTCTCGATCCGGGCGAGGCGGAAAGCGGCCAGCCCCGATTGACGGGTGCCGAGCACCTCGCCTTCGCCGCGCAGCCGCAGATCCTCCTCGGCGAGGCGGAACCCGTCTTCGGTCTCGCGCATCATTTCGAGCCGCGCCTTGGCGGCCTGGCCGAGAGGGCCACGATAGAGCAGGAGGCAGGAGGACGCCCTCGCTCCGCGCCCGACCCGACCGCGCAGCTGGTGGAGCTGGGCGAGTCCGAAGCGCTCGGCATGCTCGATCACCATGATGGTGGCCTCCGGCACGTCGACCCCCACCTCGACCACGGTGGTGGATACCAGGATCCTGGTATCCCCGGACGCGAAGCGCTCCATCGCCGCGTCCTTCTCGGGCCCCGGCATCTTGCCGTGGATCAGGCCGACGCTGGTGCCGAACTCCTTGGTGAGGTCGTCGAAACGCTCGGCCGCGGCGGCGAGGTCGACGAACTCGGATTCGGCCACCAGCGGACAGATCCAGTAGACGCGGTCGCCCGCCTCGAGCGCCCGATGCAGGCCGGCGACGACCTCGTCGATGCGCTCGATCGGAACCGTCAGGGTCTTGATCGGCTGACGGCCGGCCGGCTTCTCGTCGAGCACCGAGACGTCCATGTCGCCGAAGAAGGTCAGCGCCAGGGTGCGCGGGATCGGCGTTGCGGTCATCACAAGGATGTCCACCGCCTCGCCCTTGGCACCGAGCGCGAGGCGCTGATGCACGCCGAAGCGGTGCTGCTCGTCGACCACGGCGAGGCCCAGGTCGGAGAACACCACGCTGTCCTGGAACAGCGCGTGGGTACCGACCAGGATGTCGATCTTGCCCTCGGCGAGGTCGGACAAAGTCGCCCGGCGCTCGGCGACCCGGTCGCGTCCGGTGAGGAGGCGGATGCGGAGCGCCCCGATCAGCGGCGTCAGCCGCTCGAAATGCTGTCTGGCAAGAATCTCGGTCGGCGCCATCAGCGCGGCCTGGCGGCCGGCCTCGACGGCCGAGGCCATGGCGAGCAGCGCCACCGCCGTCTTGCCCGAGCCGACATCGCCCTGGAGCAGGCGCAGCATGCGCCTGTCGGAGGCCATGTCGGCCCGGATTTCGGTCACGGCCCGCGCCTGGGCGCCGGTTAGCGCGAAGGGCAGGGTGGCTTCGATCCGCTCCTTCAGATGACCGTCGCCGGCGTTGGAGCGGCCGGGTTTTCGCCGGGCGCGGGCCCGCATCAGCGCGAGAGCGAGCTGCGAGGCCAGGAGCTCGTCATAGGCGAGGCGGCGGCGCGCGGGTGTCGAGGGCGCGATCTCGCCTTCGGCCACCGGGGGAGGGGCCTCTTCGGGGTGGTGCTCGGCGCGAAGAGCGTCGGCGAAGGGCGCGAAATCCTGCGCACGCAGCCAGGCCGGGTCCTGCCATTCAGGCAGCACCGGCAGCCGCTCGAGCGCGCTGTGCGCCAGCCGGCTGATCGAGCGGGAGGTCAGCCCTTCGGTGGCGCCGTAGACCGGCTCGACGGCCGGGAGGTCGGCAAGGCCGGCCTCGTCGATGATCCGGGAGGGATGCACCATCTGGCGCATGCCGTCCCACAGCTCGATCCGGCCCGAGACGAAGCGGTGGCTCCCGAGCGGCAGCATCTTTTCCACCCGCGCCCGCGGCATGCCGAAGAACACGAGGCTGATGTCGCCGGTCCCGTCCTCCACCAGCACCCGGTAGGCGCGCCGCCCACCCGTGGGTGCCCGATGCTCGACGACCGTGACGCCGAGGGTGACCGGCTCGCCGATCGGCGCCTGCGCGATCGCGCCGACGAGCGGCCGCGCGATGCCGCGCTGGGGTAGGTGGAACAGGAGGTCGACGATGCGCGCCGGCCGCTCGTCCGTGCCAAGCAGCTTCTCGATGAGCGGCGCCATCTTGGCCCCGACGCCGGGCAATCCGCGAACGGGCGCGAACAGGGCGTCGAGGATGCTCGGGCGCAGGCGAGGTGTGTCGTCGGTCATGGGGCGAAGCTGTGTAGGCCCGCGAGGATATGGCGTCATCCACCCGCCGTCGCGCCCCTGCGACCAAGGAGAGGTGGAGAGCGGCACCGGCCGTGCCTCTTGTCGCCCTCTGGGCGAGGGGGGACCATGCGCAGAATAGTGGAGCAGGCAGCGCATGGTTCGCGGGGCTTGGACAGAGGCCGGTAACGACAGGGCCGCCCCCTCCGTCCCCTTCGCGGCCATTTCCCCTGGAGGTGGAGGAGGGGCCCGCCGCAGACCAATGCGATCGGCCCTGGATCCTCTGATCACCGGATCCGCCGATCTCAGGATCCGCTGATCCCGTGATGGCTCGGTTTCGCATGGCGGGCCGCCTCGGCTAGAACGGCCTATCCTTCACGGAGCCCCCCATGTCCGGCACCACCCGCACCAGCGCCGATCTCGACCCGCGCCGCCGCCGCATGCTGTTCCGGTCCTGGCACCGCGGCATGCGTGAGATGGATCTGCTGATGGGCCGCTTCGCCGATGCCGAGATCGGGGACCTGTCGGACGAAGACCTCGACGCATTCGAGACCCTGATCGAGTTGCCCGATCGCGACCTGCTCGGCTGGCTCACCGGCGAGGCCGCGACGCCGGCCGAGCACGACACGCCGGTCTTTCGCCGCCTCAAGGCCTTCCACCGGCACGATTCACCGATCCATTCCTGACGATGGATTGAATAGTGCGGGCGGACACGTCCACCCAAATCGACTAGTCCCAGACTTCGATTGTGCCGAATCGTCGCAACGCAACCACGATGCGACTCGATTGCTGATCGAAGGAGTGGACATGATCGTGAAGTCCGTTGGGCGAGCCAGCCCCGTCGCGCTGTGTCTGGCGCTCGCCATCGTCGCGAGCCCGGGGCCGTCTCGGGCACAGACCGCGCCGACCCCGGCTGCGCCGACGACACAGGCCGCGCCGCAACCCGGCCCGATGACCGCCGAGCAGAAGGCGGCCGAGGTCAAGTCGGCCTGGAGCGACGCCCAGAAAGTCGCGACGCTCGGACCGAACGACGTGAAGCTCCTCGATCAGGCCGACCTCAAGCTCCCCGACAACACCGCTTTCGTGCCGGCCTTGCAGGCGAAGCGCATCCTGCGCGCCTACGGCAACACGCCGGGCGCGGACGTGGTTGGCCTCGTCACCGGCACCGCCGAGAAGGACGACTGGCTGGTCGTCGTCCGCTACATCAAGGAAGGCTACATCAAGGACGACGACGCCAAGGACTGGAACGCCGACGACCTGCTCGCCAACATCAAGGAGGGCACGGCCCAATCCAACGAAGACCGCGCCGCCCGCGGCTTCCCGAAGCTGCGCATCGTCGGCTGGATCGAGAAGCCCACTTACGACGCGCAGACCCACCGCCTGGTCTGGTCGCTCTCTTCGAAGCAGGAAAACGAGCCCGACAGCGCCGATGGCGGCGTCAACTACAATACCTACGCCCTCGGCCGAGACGGCTATTTCAGCCTCAACCTGCTGACTTCGCAGAGCGAGGTCGAGGCGAAGAAGCCCGTGGCGCACACGCTGCTCTCAAACCTCACCTACGTCGACGGCAAGCGCTATAGCGACGTCAACATGTCGACCGACCGCATCGCCGCGTACGGCCTCGCGGCGCTGGTCGGCGGCGTCGCCGTGAAGAAGCTCGGCCTGTTCGCGATCGCGGCGGCGTTCCTGCTGAAGTTCGCCAAGATCGGCATCATCGCCGTGATCGGCCTCGGCGCCGGTATCTCCAGGCTGTTCAAGCGCAAGCCCAAGACCGATTCGCAGGTGGCAGCTTCTTCCGCGCACGACCCGTCGTGAAGCTGCTGCTCCTGCTCCTCGGGGCGCTGAAACTCGGCAAGGTGGCAACGACAGGCGGGACGATGCTCCTGTCCGTCGCCGCCTACGCCCTGGTCTGGGGCTGGCGCTATGCGGCGGGCTTCGTCGCGCTGCTCTTCGCCCACGAGATGGGCCATTTCGTTGCCGCCCGGCAGCGGAACCTCGATGTCGGCGCGCCCGCCTTCATCCCCTTCGTCGGCGCCTGGATCGCCCTGAAGGAGACCCCGATCGACGCCGAGACCGAGGCCTACGTGGCGGTGGCGGGCCCCTTCGTCGGCACGCTCGCGGCCTTCGCGGTCTATTTCGTCGCCCGCGCCGAGGACAGCACGCTGCTCCTGGCGATCGCCTATTCCGGCTTCTTCCTGAACCTGTTCAACCTGTTGCCGGTCTCGCCGCTGGATGGCGGCCGCATCACGGCGATCGTCAGTCCGCGGATCTGGCTCATCGGCGCGCCGATGATGATGGCGTTGATGCTCTACCAGCCGAGCCCGGTGCTGGTCCTGGTCGCGATCGTCGCCGTCCCGCAGCTCATCGCCGCCTGGAACTACGACGCGAACGCGCCGGAGAACCGCGCCTATTACGGCGTGGCCGCCCAGACGAAAGCCGAATACGCCGCCCTCTATCTCGCCCTCGCCGCGCTCCTCGCGCTGATGACCTACAACGTCCACGAGATGCTCGGGCACGTGCATACGGCACGGGTGTGACGGGGTACGCACGGACTCCCCTCCCACCCCCTCATCCTGAGGTGCTGGCGCGCAGCGTCAGCCTCGAAGGAGGGGTCCGGTGGTCTGCCCTCGCTTCGAGAGTCGCCGTCGGCTGTTCGGGCTTGCCCGAGGCCCCTGCCGGAAGGCATGCGACGCAGGCGACACCGGCAAGGCGCATCGCCCCCTGACCAAAAACCCCGTTTCGAGCTACATCCCGCCCGACATGGCCAAACCTGCCCCCGCACCCGCCCCCAAACAGCAGGTCGCGCGCTTCGCGCTGCCGAAATCCGCGCCGCTGACGAAAGCGATCGACGCGCTGAAGCGCGGCGACAGCCCGACGCTGTCGAGCGTGCCGGACGGGTTCGACACCATCGTCGTCGCCGACCTCGCCCGCGCCCTGGCGCAGGGCTTCGAAGGGCCGGCGGTGCTCGTCCATGTCGCGCGCGATTCCGGACGCTCGAACGCCTTCCAGACCGCGCTGAAATTCGTCGCCCCCGAGATCGAGGTGATGAATTTCCCGAGCTGGGATTGCCAACCCTACGACCGGGTCTCGCCGAATTCCGGCATCGCGGCCCAGCGCATGACGGCGCTCTCCCGGCTGACCCGCTCGCGCTCCTCGGAGGAGAAGCCGCGCATTCTCTGCACCACGGTGAACGCCCTGGTGCAGCGCGTGCCGCCGAAGAGCCGGATCGCGGTGGAGACGTTTTCCGCCTCCGCCGGCAGCGTCATGCCCATGGAAAAGGTCACGGAATGGGTCGAGGCCAACGGCTTCCTGCGCACGGGGACGGTGCGTGACACGGGTGAATACGCCGTGCGCGGCGGCATCCTCGACCTGTCGCCGCCCGGCCTGCCGAACCCGATCCGCCTCGATTTCTTCGGCGACACGCTGGAGAGCATCCGCGCCTTCGATCCGGAAACGCAGCGCACCGTCGGCACGCTCCGCTCTCTCGACCTCGTGCCGATGAGCGAGGTGCAGCTCGTCACCGAGACGATCCGGCGTTTCCGCCAGGGCTATATCGCCAGCTTCGGCGCGGCACCGCGAGACGACCGGCTCTACGAGACCGTGAGCGAGGGCCGCCGCTATGCCGGCCTCGAACACTGGATGCCACTGTTCTACGAGCAGCTCGACACGCTGTTCGACTATGTCGGCGGCGTGCCGCTGGTCTTCGACGCGCAGGCCGAGGATGCCGCTGCCGAGCGGCTCTCGCTGATCCAGGACTATTTCCAGGCCCGCGACGAGGCGCAGAAGACGCCGCAGCCGGGCGTCGCCCCCTACAAGCCGCTGCCGCCGCGCGCGCTCTACCTGACCCCGAACGAGCTCAAGGAGCGCATCGCCACCGGCGCCGTCGCCCGGCTGACCCCGTTTGCCGTTCCCGAGAGCGAGGCGCGCGCGGCCATCGATTGCGGCGCCCATGCCGGCCGCTGTTTCGCGCCCGAGCGCGCCGACGAAGCCGCCAGCGTGTTCGATGCGGCGGTGGCACACATCAAGGACCTGCAGGGATCCGGTCATCACGTGATCCTCGGATCCTGGTCCGACGGCTCGCGCGACCGGCTCTGCGGCGTGCTGGCCGATCACGGCCTCAAGAAGCCGATCACCATCAACACCTTGACCGCGGTGAACGCACTGAAGCGCGGCACCGACGTCGCGGTCGCGGTCTGGGGTCTCGAATCCGGCTTCACCATCGACCGGCTCGCCGTCGTCTCCGAAGGCGACATTTTGGGCGATCGGCTCGTGCGCCAGAAGCGCAAGTCCAAGCGTCCGCAGGACGTGATCCTGGAGGTTCAGGCGCTGCAGCCGGGCGATCTCGTCGTCCATGCCGACCACGGCATCGGTCGCTTCGTCACCCTCAAGACCGTGCATGCCGCCGGCACGCCGCACGATTGCCTGGAGATCCAATACGCCACCGGCCTGCTGCTGCTGCCGGTGGAGAACATCGAGCTGCTGACCCGCTACGGCTCCGAGGATTCGGAGGTCGCCCTCGACCGCCTCGGCGGCAGCGGATGGCAGGCCCGCAAGGCCCGGATGAAGAAGCGCATCCTCGAAATGGCCGGCGCGCTCATCAAGGTCGCGGCCCAGCGCTTCGTGAAACAAGCCCCGCGCCTGCACCCGCCGGAGGGGCTCTACGGCGAGTTCGCCTCGCGCTTCCAATTCGAGGAGACCGAGGACCAGCAGAACGCCATCGACGCGGTGCTCGACGACCTCAATGCCGGCCGGCCGATGGACCGTCTCGTCTGCGGCGATGTCGGCTTCGGCAAGACCGAGGTGGCGCTCCGCGCCGCCTTCGCCGGCGCAATCTCTGGCAAACAGGTCGCGGTGATCGTGCCGACGACGCTGCTCGCCCGCCAGCACTACCGGAATTTCGCCGAGCGCTTCAAAGGGCTGCCGGTTCAGGTGGCTCAGCTCTCGCGCTTCGTCTCGGCCGGCGAGATGAAGCAGGTCAGGGCAGGGCTCGCCGACGGCACCGTCGATATCGTCGTCGGCACCCACGCGCTGCTCGCCAAGAACATTGCGTTCAAGAATCTCGGCCTGATCATCGTCGACGAGGAGCAGCACTTTGGCGTCTCCCACAAGGAGCGGCTGAAGACGCTGCAGGCCGACGTCCACGTGCTGACGCTCTCGGCGACGCCGATCCCGCGCACGCTGCAGCTCGCCATGACCGGCGTGCGCGAGCTTTCGATCATCGCCACGCCTCCGGTGGACCGCCTCGCGGTGCGCACCTTCGTGACGCCCTTCGACCCGCTGCTGATCCGCGAGGCGCTGCTGCGCGAGCGCTACCGGGGCGGGCAGTCCTTCTACGTCGTCCCGCGCATCGAGGACCTCGCCGAGGTCAAGCGCTTCCTCGATCAGGAGATGCCCGAGACCACCGTCGCGGTGGCCCACGGCCAGATGGCAGCCGGGCAGTTGGAGGACGTCATGACGGCCTTCTATGAGGGCAAGTACGACGTGCTGCTCTCGACCACCATCGTCGAATCGGGCCTCGACATCCCCACCGCCAACACGCTGATCGTGCACCGGGCCGACATGTTCGGCCTCGCCCAGCTCTACCAGCTGCGCGGCCGCGTCGGCCGTTCGAAGGCCCGCGCCTACGCGCTGTTCACGACGCCGGCCAACCGCCAACTCACCACCCAGGCCGAGCAGCGCCTCAAGGTGCTCCAGACCCTCGACACGCTGGGCGCCGGCTTCCAGCTCGCGAGCCACGACCTCGACATCCGCGGCGCCGGCAATCTTTTGGGAGATGAGCAGTCCGGCCACATCAAGGAGGTCGGTTACGAGCTGTACCAGCAGATGCTGGAGGACGCCGTCACCGCCCTGAAGGCCGGCATCGAGGAGCCGGAGGAAGAAGCCTGGTCGCCGACCATCGCGCTCGGCGCGCCGGTCACCATCCCGGAGGACTACGTCGAGGACCTCACCGTGCGCCTCGGCCTCTACCGCCGCCTCTCGACGCTCGAGAGCGACGCCGAGCTCGAGAGCTTCGGTGCCGAGCTGATCGACCGATTCGGCAAGCTGCCGCCGGAGGTGGAGCAGCTCCTCAAGATCGTGACCATCAAGCTGCTCTGCCACGAGACCAACATCGAGAAGGTCGAGGCCGGGCCGAAGGGCATCGTGGTTCAGTTCCGCGACAAGAAGTTCGCCAACCCGCCTGGGCTGATCACCTACGTCACCGAGCAAGCCTCCTTCGCGAAGGTCCGGCCGGACATGAGCATCGTCTTCATCCGCGAGCTGAACAGCATCCCGGCGCGGCTGAAGGAGACCACGGGCATCCTGCGCAGCCTCGCGAAGATCGCGGGGCAGGGGAAGAAGGCCGCCTGAAACCAAAAAGGCGAGCCTCCCGGCTCGCCCCTGTCATCGTTTCGTTGCCGGAGGTGCTTAGAGGTCCGGCTCGTTGAGCACGTAGGGACCGATTCGGCTCTTGAGGTCGACCGGGGCGCCGGCCCGCATCAATCCGCCATCCATGTCGATGACGGGGATGCCACCGCGCTTCATCTGCTCACGCAGACGGTTCGCAAGGCGCTCGTAGACGGCGTCGCGACGGTTGGAACTCTGGAGAACGACAGCGGCGGGGCGTGCGATCACGGCCAGCACATCGTCGAAGGCTTCGATCGAAGCGGTGACGCTGGCATAACCGAGCCCTGCGAGGTCGGCGGCCAGGGAATGGTCGGCGAGACGGACGCCGTCGTCGACGACTAGCACTTGCTGCAGCGCACCCATAAGCGTCGGTGTTATCCCAGATAGCCGACCCTGGGAAGGGCCGCAGTGCAATAACTCACATGGCCACGATTGGTTCGCCGGCCAAATCGATCCCGTGACGATGCCGCTCTCCAGGTGAGCGCGAGATGAACTCGAACGTGGAATTCGAGCGATTCGGTCGCCGTGCCGATCGGCCGGCATCCACAATCGTCTGGCAGGCTTAAGAAATTTTCGACGTACCGGCGGCAGCGCGCGTAGCGTCGTCACGGGCGCCGACGCCCGACGCGCCGAACGTCAAGCTTGCGCGAAAGATCAGGGGATAGCGTCGAGAGCATGGGCCGGCCCCGCGACGAGCGCGGTGGCGAGGCCGGCCGTGATCACCGGCTCGTAGGGACTCGGCCGCCAGGCCTCTGCCGGTTCGGAGGCCGGTATTCCGCGATGCAACGGGACGCAGGCGCAGGCCTGTCCCCGGAAGGTGAGGCGACCTTCCTGGTTACGGCTCATGGCGATCAGCGAATCGGGCAGGGCGAGGCGTTCGGGCGAGGCCAGGACGAGGGCGAGGTCGCGGGCTGTGCCGCGGCGGCCGGACAGGATCGCGGTCTCGTCGAAGGCGACGGTGTCGATCACGGCCTCGACGCGTAGCGCCTGATCGGACCGCCGGCTGCGGTTGGGGAAGCGAACCGGCGCCCGGTGGGCGAGGGCGACCGAGCGCAGGGTCGGCGGCAGGGCGCGTCCGGCAAGGTTGGCTTCGAGGAAGCCGGGGGCGACGAGGTGCGTCGGCACCTCGCGCGCCAAGGCCGAGGCGAAGGCCGCGCCGTCGAACAGCGGCAAGGTTTCGAGAGCCGCACCCGAGACGAGGGACGCGGCCAGGCCCGTCGCGAGACCGCGCAGGTCGTGCGGCCCGATCAGGCTGAGGATGCGCTCATCCGGGCCGACGCGAGTCGCCACGAGATGCGCCGTCGCGGCCGCAACGAGAGAGCCGAAGCCGCGGTGGACCGGCCGGCCGGGATCGCCCGAGGCGAAGCTGACGAGGCCGATGCTGCCCGGTGCCGAAGAGGGCGGCACGTTCGAGGCAGCAGCGCGCTCGTCGAGCACCATGCCGTCGAGGTTGATCACGCCATCCGGAACCTCCGGTCCGAACGCGGCGACGTAGCGCAGCCCGAAATAGCGTGCGGCAACCGCACAGATCCGCTCGGCCGGCGCCGACGCGCCGAGGCGGGCCTGGGTGAGGATCGCCGAGACCCCGACACCCTGGACGGCGGCGACGAGGGTGTCCTCGTCCCAGGAGACCGGCAGGAGGCAAGGCGTGTGGCCGGCCGCCTCGACCGCGAGCAGGGCGAGAGCGCTTTCGGCGCTGCCGGGCAGGCACAGGCCGATGCGGCTTCCCGGCGGCAGGCGCCAGGCGCGCAGGCCGCGGGCGAGGCGGTCGACGATCTCTGCGGCGGCCCCATAGGTCCATGTGATGGCCGGCCGGCTGCTCCAGTTCAGCTTGTCGGCCGGATCGATCAGGGCGACACGGTCCGGATGGTGGCGGGCGGTCATGCGCAACAGCGCGCCGAGCCCGATCCGCGCCATGACGGGCGTACCCAGCGTCTCAGCCCCTGTGACAGCCCAATGCGCAGACACCCGGACGCATCCCCGATCCTGTTCTCGGTGATGGGGCGCTTATGGTTAACCCGGCGTTAAACCTCCGGCATCGGGCGAAGTCGCCGAACCGGTCGACTCTCGTCCATTTGGGCCACCCACGCTCTTCCGATTCAGCCCGCATGGGTGTACGGCGCAGGCGTCATGCCTTCGCCTCATTACGGGGGGAAAGCAGGCCGCGCGATCATTCGACAGGGCAGAGGGTTAGCTGGATCAGGCACCCAAACGCCCGCGAAGATCCGGCTTTTCGCGATGGGGCCGACCCGTCGCCGACTTGTCGGATCGCACCAGTCCCGCTGGTCTCCGGACAGCAGCGTGCGTCACGTAAGCCGCACCAAGAAGCGACGATTCGAATCCGTTGAAGGGGTCATGAAGCCGATGTTCCTTGCAAACCGTCCCGCGCGCCCGCTGCGCACTGCTACGCTGATCGCTCTGGCGGGCCTCGGCGCCGGCCTTGCCAGCCCGGCCTTCGCCCAAGCCAACAAGAAGCCCGCCCCGGCGGCTCCCGCGCCCACCGCCCCGGCTCCGGCCGCTCCGGCAGGTCAGCCGCCGCAGGGTGCTGCCCAGCAGGCCGGCCCGCAGATCATCGCCGTCAAGTCCGAGCCGAGCCAGGACAAGTGGACCAAGGTCTGCGGCAACGACAAGAATTCCGGCACCGACGTCTGCTACACCACCCGCGACTTCGTCTCGGACAATGGCCAGCCGGTTCTCGCCACCGCGGTCTACGACATGAAGAACCCGGCCCAGAAGCAGGAGGTCAAGGTCGTCCGCTTCCTTCTGCCGCTCGGCCTGATGCTCGCCCCGGGCATCCGCTTCAGCGTCGACGGCAAGGAGCTCACCGCCGGCAAGTTCGCGGTCTGCTTCCCCAACGGCTGCTTCGCAGAAGCCGGCGGCGTCTCGGCCGAGTTCATGAATGCGCTGAAGAAGGGCACCACGCTCAACGTCGCGGTTCAGAACCAGACCCAGAAGGAAGTGATCTTCGCGGTGCCGCTCGCTGGCTTCGGCACGGCCTTCGACGGCCCGGCCATCGACCCGAAGGTGCTCGAAGAGCAGCAGAAGAAGCTGCAGGCTGAGCTTGAGAAGAAGAGCGACGACATGCGCAAGAAACTCGAGACCCAGGGCGCCAGCGCCGCGCCGAAGCCGTAAGGCCCGAGCCATCCCTCTCGGCCCGGAACACGGGCCAAGAGGGATCACGGAGGGTGATCACGGTCAGCGAACGAAAAAGGCCGGGCATCGCTGCCCGGCCTTTTTCATGCCCGAGGTTTCGGGAAACTCAATTCGCCTGGCCGGCCCGCACCCGGTAGGCACCGTCGGGCGCCCGGTCGAACACCTCCGGGATGCCGGCATGGCGCAGGGCCTCGCCCGACATGTCCGGCACGAGGTTCTGCTCGGAGACGTAGGCGATGTACTCGCTGTCCGCGTTCTCGGCGAGCAGGTGGTAGAAGGGCTGGTCCCGTCGTGGCCGCACCTCCTCGGGTATCGCCTCCCACCACTCCTCGGTGTTGGCGAATTCCGGGTCGACGTCGAACACGACGCCGCGGAACGGGTAGATCCGGTGACGGACCACCGCTCCGAGGTTGAACTTGGCGGTTCTGATCAGGTCTTCGGGCATCGCGGTATCGGCCATGGCCGTAAAATAGGCCGGGTCGGCGTTCCTGTCATCCGATCCCGGACTGCATCCCCATCAAGGCAGCTTGTAGACTTTCGCCAGCTCCGGGTCCTTGTCGGCCACGAGGCGGGCGAGGTCGACGATGACCTTGGCCTGTTTCCAGGTGGCGTCGTCCTGCATCTTGCCGTCGAGCATCACCGCGCCGGTACCGTCGGGCATGGCCTCGACGATCCGGGCGGCGAAGTTCACCTCGTCCGGGTCCGGCGCAAACACCTTCTTGGCGATGGCGACCTGGCTCGGATGCAGCGTCCAGGCGCCGGCGCAGCCCATCAGGAAGGCGTTGCGGAACTGGACCTCGCAGGCCGCGGCATCGGAAAAATCGCCGAACGGGCCGTAGAAGGCCTTGATGCCGTTGGCCGCGCAGGCGTCGACCATTTTCGCGATCGTGTAGTGCCAGAGGTCCTGCTGGGCCGAGACGCGGGCCTCCTCGCCCTTGGCGTCCGCGATGACGCGGTATTCGGGATGGCCGCCGCCGACGCGGGTGGTCTTCATGCTGCGCGAGGCCGCGAGATCGGCCGGGCCGAGGCTCATGCCGTGCATGCGCGGGGAGGCCGAGGCGATGGCATCGACATTCGCCACGCCTTCGGCCGTCTCCAGGATGGCGTGAACCAGGATCGGCTTCTCGACCTTGTGGCGCGCCTCGAGCTGGGCGAGCAACTGGTCGATGTAATGGATGTCCCAAGGCCCCTCGACCTTCGGCACCATGATCACGTCGAGCTTGGAGCCGATCTCGCCGACGACCTCGAACAGGTCGTCGAGAATCCAGGGCGAGTTCAGGGCGTTGATGCGGGTCCAGAGGCCGGTGCCGGTTTTGGCGAAATCGACCTCCTTGCCCATGGCGATGAAGCCCTTGCGCGCGGCTTCCTTCTGGTCGGCCGGCACGGCGTCTTCGAGGTTGCCGAGCACCACGTCCACAGTCGCGGCGAGGTCGCCGACCTTGGCGCGAACCTTTTCGTTGTGGGGCGGCACGAAGTGGATCATGCGCTCGAGCTTCACCGGAAGCTCGCGGAAGGGCTCGGGAGCACCGGCAGCGAGCGGCTGGAAGAAGCGGCGCGGAAGTTTCATGCGTTTCGGGCTCCGGAAGGCGTGTGTTGGCCTCCCGTTAGTTCACCCGCCGCCTCCGCGTAAAGGCTACCCGGGTACAACCATTAGGGCATATGCGCCGCGACGCGCTTAGCGATGGCATTCACCCGTTGGGTGGCGTCGTCGTAGAGCGCCTTGTCACGCATGTCGCCGCCGACTCGGACCGCGATGTTGACCACGCCCTTGCGGATGACGATCTGGTTCGTCGGCGAGAGGCTGGCTTCGTCACCGATCCCCTGCAGGTCGGTCTTGGCATCGCCGACCTTCTTCGAGATCTGATAATATTTGAGCGCGAGTTCGGGCGTCGCGGCGACGTCTTGGACGTTCAGCGAGATCGTGTTGCTGATGATCTTCCGGGCGCCGCCCTCGGTCAGCGCCTTGCTCGCGGTATAGTGGCAGGCGATCGGGTTCGGCAGTTTCTCGACCTTCTGCTCGCGCCCGTCCGAGGTCAGGGTACCCATGACCTTGCGGACTGGATCCAGCTTCATGTCGCCGAAGACCGCGCGCACGTCCTCTTCCATCAGAAGGCCGCAGGCGTCGGGCCACCGATCGACGGGAGCCTGAGCGGATTTGCGGGTATCGGGCGGGATGATGACCTCGTCCTTCGGCGCGACGGGGCTCTTCACTGCCGTATCCGTGCCGGCGACCATGCCGGTCCCCTCCTGCCAGCGCCCCGCCGCCTGCTCGGCCAGCGCCAGGGCATTCGGCAAGGTCTGCGTCGAGTAATTGTCGAGGGAGATGACGAAGACGAGATCGCCTTTGCGCACGCGCACGTCCGTCGTGAACTCGGACACCTCTTGGAAGGCCTCGTCGCCGATGCCGCGCGCAGGTTCGACCGTGCGCTTCTTGTTGGGATCGGATTCGGCGATCTTGGTGCGGGTGCTGAGCACGTTCTTGAAGACGTCGATTGAGCCGCCTCGGCCGCTCGTTCCCTCGCCGGACAGTACGACGGTGACGGTGACGAACTTCGCCAGGTCCGATCGGGAGGTTGGGCTCGGCAGGCGTACGAGATACTGGCAGCCCTGATTGTACTGGGGCCCCTTGAAGACCAAGCTCAGGGTCGCGCCTTTGCTCTCGACTGGGCGTCCGGGAAACAGCGTTTCGAGATCGGATTTTCGAACGAGCCCACAGGCATCGGGTTTTCCCGGCGGCGTCGTAGTGACGGGCGCAGTCTGGGCCGTCGCGCTCATCGGGGCCGCGAACGCCGTCAGGAATGCCAAGCCAAGGATCGAGAGCGGGTTGCCCGTCTGCGTCGCAAGTCGAGTCATCGCTGGATACTCCAGGGTCCATGCCGGCCGAGCCCGTACGGCGCGCTCGCGGGTCGCCGCCGTCGAGACGGTTTAGCTTCATCTCCGAACCGTCGAAGGCAGGCTTAGCCGCTGGTTTGGCCGGAATCGGGTGCGCAGCCGCACAGCGTTGCCCAAGGGTGCCGCTGCACCGCAAAATCGTCGGAACTGGCCGATGGCTTGCGTGTTTCTGCGTCGAGGCGGCGGCGAGCGCTACGGCGCGATGCGAATGAGGCAGTCAGGACGCGGCAGTCGAGACGGACCGGGCCCACAACTGATCTTCCAAAAGCTTTTCCAAGGAAAGCATTTGGGAACTCTTGTTGGCTCATGGTTTCGTGGACATCCTATGGTGGCCATGTCGTCGTGAGACTGCTCTCGTCCTCGGGGTATCGCCATGACAGCAGAATCGACGACGATGAGCGCCAGCCGGCGCGGAGCGATCACGGGCGCCGTCCTGCTCGCCCTCGGATTGGGTCTCGACGACGGCGCGCTCGCGCGCTCGCCGGCGCAACATCAGCGCCCGCAGGCGGCCGAGAAGTTGGCACAGAAGGCGCAGGCTCCCGATCCGCTCCAGCAGGGCAAGCAGGAGCGCGTGCCGTTCACGGCCCAGGAAACGGCCAGCGCCAAGCCCGAGGATCTGCCCAGTTCCGTGAGATTCGCCGGCGACGATCCGGCCGCCTTCCAGAAGGTCGTCGGCGACGCCAGGGCGGCTCACGATTCCTGGCTCGTCATCTCCGGCGGTGGTGAGAACGGCGCCTTCGCGGCCGGCATCCTCAGCGGTTGGTCGCGGGCCGGCAACCGCCCGAACTTCGGCGTGATCACCGGGGTGAGCACCGGGGCGCTGATCGCGCCATTCGCGTTCGTCGGCCCGTCGGCGGATGCGGCGCTCAAGCAGAACTACACCGAGATCACCGCGGCCGACGTGTTCGAGTTCGGAGGCACTAACGCGGCGCTGACGGATACTTGGCCGCTCAAGGACCGGATCGACAAATCGGTCACGCCCGATCTGCTCAAGGCGATCGCGGCCGAGCATGCCAAGGGCCGCCGCCTCCTCGTCGCGACGACGCAGGTCGAGACCGAGCGCCCTGTGGTCTGGGACATGGGCGCCATCGCCAGCCTCGCGAGCGGCCCCGAAGCCCAGAAATATGGCGACAGGCCGTTGAAGCTGTTTCGCGAGATCGTGCTCGCCTCCACCGCCGTTCCCGGCGTGTTTCCGCCAGTGATGATCGATGCGGTCACCGAGGGCGGCAAGCGCATCCAGGAGATGCACGACGACGGCGGCTCCATGGCGCCCTATTACTTGGCGCCCGCCGCGACGCTCGCCGGCGCGCCGGATGGGGGCATGAAGCTGCCGGCGAGCACGGTCTATCTCGTGATCAACAACAAGCTGACGCCGGAATTCGGTCTCGTGCCGCGCACGGTTCTCGGGGTGCTCAGCGGCACGGTGTCGGCAGCGATCAAGGCACAGACGCAGGGCGCCCTCGCGATCACACGGGCCTATGCCGCCCGCACCCATCTCGACCTGCGCGTCGCCGAGATCGACGGCCGCTTCGACAAGGTCTCACCGGGTCCCTTCGACCCGAAATACATGAAGGCCCTGTTCGAGCACGGCGAAGCGCTGGCCAAGAGCGGAAAGGCCTTCCCGGAGGCACAGATCGCCTCACCGAGAGGGCGCTCCGACAATCTCAAGGGTGCCGACGCCGTGCCGATGGACGATCGCACCCTCGCGCAACGCTGATCGCCGGCCCGTCAGCGCCCTCGCATCAGCTCGGGCGCTCCGAGCCGGGGCAACACGCCCTCACGCATCACCGCGCGTCTGAGCGGTCCGATCGTGCTCATGGCGAGCAGGCCGAGCCCGCGGAGAGCGTCGACGGGCAGGAGATCCGCGAGCAGGCTGCGGTTGAGCCAATCGACCGCGGTTCCCCGCAGGCGGGCATCGACGGCGCGGCCCCGCGCGAAGCCGGACAACGCCGCCCGGCTGCCTGGGTCGCGCCCAGCCTGTCGAGCCGCGATGACCGCATCGCGAAGACCCGCCGCATCACGCAATCCGAGATTCAGCCCCTGCGCACCGATCGGCGGGAAGACGTGAGCGGCCTCGCTGATCAGGGCGAGCCGCTCCGCCACCGGGGTCGAGACCGACAGGCCCCGCATCGGCACGAGCCCGCGCGGGCCGTCGATCCGCATGGCCCCGAGCATCGCCTGGGCCTGGCGTTCGATGGAGCTGGCCAGGGCTGCGTCGTCGAGAGCCGAGAGACGGCGAGCCGGACCTTCTCCCATCACCCAGACCAGGCTCGAACGGTGGCCGCCGGGAAGCGGCACCAGTGTGAAGGGTCCCGAGCGTGTGTGGAACTCGGTGGAGACGTCGCGATGCGGGCGATAATGAGCGAGAATCGTGGTGACGGCCGCTTGCGGATAGGACCAGTCCCGCACCGCAAGCCCCGACGACGCCCTGAGCGGCGAGCGCCCGCCATCGGCGCCGACGATCAGGCGCGCCTCGACCGTACGGTCATCCTCCAGTGTGATCCGCGCACCGTCTTCATCGCGAAGGTTTGCGGTCGCGTCGCTCTCGAACACCGTGAGGTTCGGCGTCGCGCGGGCGAGCGCCCGAAGGCTTTCCACCAGCCGCGCGCTCTCGACGTTCCAGCCGAAAGCGTCGAGGCCGATTTCGGAGGCCACGAAGCGGGCAGGGGGTGGTCGAAACAGGCTGCCGGTATCGTCGACGAGATGCAGTTCGATGAGCGGTGCGGCCTGCGGAGCGATCGCAGCCCAGGCGCCGAGCGCATCGAGAAACCGCACCGAGCCGTCGAGGAGCGCCACGGTCCGCCCGTCGGCGACGGGCGCGTGCCGTCCGATCAGGGCCGTGGCGATGCCCTCGCGCGCCAGAGCCAGTGCAGCGGACAATCCCGCGGCACCCGCTCCCACCACCGCCACTTCGAAGCCAGTCTCGCCCGACACCTTGCACTCCGGGAGATCGACGGCGCAGCCATGACCAGGGCGCCTCTTGAACTCCTGCTTACAGAGGCGGCATGGCAGCTGGGTCAAGAGCGTATGAAACCAAACCGTTCTTTTCGCATTATCCCCGCTGCGTTGAAGCTTTCGGCGACGCGGGGGGCGTCTCTTGAAACGTTTTGTTCTGACGAAGACCGAGCTCGACGAGCGCAGCTTCGGATCGCCGTTCGACCCGTTATTGCACGGTGTCGCCCAGGGTCTCGCCAATCTCTTCCCGCCGATCGAGACCGTCCGCCTTCCTCAATCCGAGGAGGAGGCCCTCCGCTGGCATGAAGCGGCCGACGAACTCACGGATGAATGACGGGGCACTCATGAAACCCGAGCTGATCGACCAGCACATCACGGCAATGACGGCTGCGAGCACGAACCTGCTGCGCCAGATGTACGACGAGGGGCTGGACTACTCGCTCGACGTCCGGCCGGCCGATACGGCCACCATGCATGTCAGCGTGCGCGACCTGACCCCCGACATCGAGGACCGCATCCGCCGCTGCCTGCTCGGCACCGGGATGCAGATCGCGGTTCGAGAGGTCTGACACTGTCGCCTCGGCCTCGTCGGCCCTATCTCCGCTTCGAGCTTCAGTGTCGAGGAAGAGCGTAGATGCCCAAGGCGATCCGGATTCACGAGTATGGCGGGCCGGAGGCGATGTCCTACGAGGACGTCCCGACACAGGAGCCGGGCCCCGGCCAGATCCGCGTCCGGCAGACGGCGATCGGCGTCAACTTCATCGACGTCTACTTCCGCAAGGGCGCCTACAAGGCAGCCTCGATGCCCTTCACCCTCGGCAAGGAAGGCGCCGGCGAGGTTGCGGCCCTCGGTGAGGGCGTCACCGGTTTCAAGGTCGGCGAGCGCGTCGCCTATGCCGGTGCCGTCGGCACCTATGCCGAGGAGGTGATCGTCGAAGCTTCGGGGACGGTGCGCGTGCCTGACGGCGTCAGCGACGAGACCGCCGCCGCGATGATGTTGAAGGGCCTCACCGCCCAGTACCTGCTGCGCCGGACCTACCGGGTGCAGAAGGGCGACACGATCCTGTTCCACGCGGCCGCCGGCGGCGTCGGCCTGATCGCCACGCAATGGGCCAAGCACCTCGGCGCCACCGTGATCGGCACCGTGGGTTCCGAAGAGAAGGCCCAGCTCGCGCGAGACCACGGCTGTGATCATGTGATCCTGTACCGCGACGAGGATTTCGCTGCCCGGGTCAAGGAGATCACCAAGGGGGAGGGCGTGCCGGTCGTCTATGACGGCGTCGGCAAGGACACCTTCCCAGCCTCCCTCGATTGTCTGCGGCCCTTCGGCACCTTCGCGAGCTTCGGCTCGTCCTCCGGCCCGATCGACGCTTTCGACATCGGCATCCTCGCCCAGAAGGGCTCGCTCTTCGCGACCCGGCCGACCCTCTTCACCCACATCGCGACGCGCGAACTGCTCGACGCCAACGCGGCCGAATTGTTCGACGTCGTGAAGAGCGGCGCCGTGAAGATCCCGATCCATTCGCGCGCGCGGCTTGCCGACGCGGCTCAGGTCCATCGCGATCTCGAAGCGCGGAACACCACCGGCTCGACGGTGATGATCCCGTGATCCCTGGATCGCCGGATACCTTGATCCCCGTATCCTCGTCCCGCCTGCCGTGATGAGGTTTTCGGAATCAGACGTCCTCGTCGTGGTGGATGTCCAGAACGATTTCCTCCCCGGCGGGGCTCTGGCCGTACCGGACGGCGATGCGGTGATCGCGCCGATCAACCGGCTGGCGAGGCACGCGCCGCATGTCGTCGTCACCCAGGACTGGCATCCCACCGGGCACGTCTCGTTCGCGTCTCGCCATCCCGGGAAGATGCCATTCGGAAAGATCGCGTTGCCCTATGGCGATCAGGCGCTCTGGCCGGATCACTGTGTGCAGGGCAGCCCAGGTGCCGAGCTGGCCCCAGGGCTCGAGGTTTCACGGGCAGGCCTGATCCTGCGGAAGGGCACCCAACCCGGGGTGGACAGCTACTCGGCCTTCCTCGAGGCGGACCGGACGGCCCGCACGGGGCTCGCTGCATATCTGCGCGAGCGTGGCCTGACCCGGCTCGTCCTCACCGGCCTGGCGACCGACTTCTGCATCCTCTGGACCGCCCTCGACGCGCGAGCCGAAGGCTTCGACGTCGTTCTCGTCGAGGATGCGGTGCGGGGGATCGACGCGGACGGCTCGGTCAGCCGAGCCCTGGAGACGATGGCGCAGGCCGGCGTGGAGCGCATCCACAGCCAGGCGATCGACGCCTGACGGGATCACGGCATCACAGGATACCGTGAAGCATCGCGCCGAGGGCGATCCCACATCCTTGGATCACGGGATCCTTTCCCTAGATCACGCTGCGTTTTGACGAAATCCGTCAAAACGCAGAAAACGTGATCGATTCAATGGTTTAGTGCATGCTTTATGCGAAAAACCGTTGCCACTTTTTCGCAGCATGCTCTAGACGGCGATGCCGTGCAGGTCATAGGCCTCGGCCCGCTCGATCTTCACGGTGACGATGTCGCCCGGCCGCAGGGGCCGTCGCGAGGAGACGTGCACCGAACCGTCGATCTCCGGCGCATCGGCCTTGGACCGGCCCTTCGCCACCGTCGGCCCGGCCTCGTCGATGATCACCTGCAGCCGCTTGCCGACCTTGCCCCGCTGCAGCTTGAGCGAGACCCCGCTCTGAGCCTCCATGAATCGGCGCTTGCGCTCGGCCTTCACCTCCGGCGGAACCTGCACCCCGATATCGTTCGCCGTGGCGCCCCGTACCGGCTCGTATTCGAAGCAGCCGACGCGTTCCAGCTTGGCTTCCTTGATCCAGTCGACCAGCTCTTCGAATTCCGCGTCGGTCTCGCCCGGAAACCCGACGATAAAAGTCGAGCGGATCGCGAGATCGGGGCAGGTCTCGCGCCAGCGCCGGATGCGATCGAGCTGCTTCTCTTGGTTGCCCGGCCGACGCATCCTCTTGAGAACGCTGGGAGACGCGTGCTGGAGCGGCATGTCGAGATAGGGCAGGATCTTGCCCTCCGCCATCAGCGGAATGACCTCGTCGACATGCGGGTAGGGGTAGACGTAGTGGAGCCTGACCCAGGCTCCGAGTTCGCCGAGCTCCTTGCTGAGGTCGTAGAAGCGGGCGCGCACGTCACGATCCTGCCAGCGGCTCGCAGCATAGCGGGTGTCGACGCCGTAGGCGCTGGTATCCTGCGAGACGACCAGCAACTCCTTGACCCCGGCCTTCACCAGCTTCTCGGCCTCGCGCAGCACGTCCGCTGCCGGCCGGCTGACGAGATCGCCGCGCAGCGACGGGATGATGCAGAAGGTGCAGCGATTGTTGCAGCCCTCGGAAATCTTCAAATAGGCGTAGTGCCGCGGCGTCAGTTTCACGCCCTGCGGCGGGATCAGGTCGAGGAACGGGTCGTGCGCCGGGGGTACAGCCTCGTGGACCGCCGCAACCACGGATTCGTAGGCCTGCGGCCCGGTGACGGCGAGAAGCTGCGGATATTTTTCGCGGATCTCTTCCGGCTGCGCGCCCATGCAGCCGGTAACGATGACCCGGCCGTTCTCGGCCATCGCCTCCCCGATCGCCGAGAGCGACTCGGCCTTGGCCGAGTCGAGGAAACCGCAGGTGTTGACGATCACCACGTCCGCTCCGTCGTGGCGCCGGGCCAGTTCGTAGCCCTCGGCCCGCAGGTGCGTGAGGATCCGCTCGGAATCGACAAGCGCCTTGGGGCAACCCAGGGAGACGAACGAAATCCGCGGTGCGGGTTTCGTCACGGCATCCGAGGCGACGGATTCGGCTATGGCGGTCATGACGGCTCGAACGGGGATGCGAACTGAGGCGGCCGGGCAGACCGTATGGATCGCGAACGGAACAGGGTGCGGGGGGGTATACCCGGCCGCGGCCATCGTTGCGAGCCTCGTGCCCGACATGATCCGGCTACCCTCAGCCAATTCGCTGCCGTGGCGTCAGGCGAATGGGATTCACGACGCCTGAACCGAACCTGATATTATAAGTATATATCTATCAAAGTTTTATCGAGCTAACTTCGACTCTTTTCTTAGACGCGGGGGCGAGTTGCGGCACCCATCTCATGCCCTGGCTGCAGAGGAGGCGCATCGCTTCGGAATTGACGTGAGGCTCTCCGGCGCAGTTGGTGCATGGAAGGACACCGAGCGCGAGACGCGAAAACATCTCACCCATGGTCTGGACCCGCGAGATCCCATCCATCGATCCGATCGTGGCGGCGGCGCGCCTGTCGCGCCTGCCCGGACTCGTCTTCCTCGACAGCGCCATGCAGCACCAAACACTCGGCCGCGTCTCGGTGCTGGCAGCCGATCCGTTCGGCAGGTTCCGGCTGCGCGATGGCCGAGCGACCCTCGACGGGCAGCCCCTCGAAGGCAAGCCGCTGGATGCCCTGCGCACCTGCCTGGCACCGTACCGGCTGCCGCCCCTGCCCGAGCTGCCGGGATTTCCGGGGGCCGCCATCGGCTACTTCGCCTACGATCTCGGCCGCGAGTTGGAACGGGTCGTGCCGCCTCCGCGTCGGGCCGGTCTGACCGACGACATCGCCCTCAACCTCTACGACACCCTGCTCGTCATCGAACACCAGCACGATCGCTGCCTTCTGGTCGCCACCGGCTTCCCGGAGATCGACACGGCCGACCGCGAAGCGCGCGCCCTGGCTCGTCTCGACGCTTTCGCCGAACTGCTCGAAACCAGGGAGCCCGAGCCATCCTCAGAGCCGTTTCAGGCGCTCACCTGGCACTCGAACTTCACACGCCAAAGTTTTGAATCGGCAGTTGAAAAAGTTCGCGATTACATTCGTGCCGGCGACATCTACCAAGCCAACATCGCCCAGCGCTTCAGCGCCGATCTGCCTCCGGGCTTCGATGGTTTCGCCCTTTACCAGCGGTTGCGGGCGACCAATCCAGCGACCTTCGGTGCCTATCTCGCCTTCGACGAGTTGACCGTCGCGTCGAGCTCGCCGGAGCGCTTCGTCACCCTGCGCGGCCGAGAGGTCGAGACGCGCCCGATCAAGGGCACGGTGCGCCGTGTCGACGACCCGGACCAGGATGCCATCCTGGCGCGAGCCCTTCAGCAGAACCCGAAGGAGCGCGCCGAGAACATCATGATCGTCGATCTGCTGCGCAACGATCTCTCGCGGGTCTGCGAGCCGCGCAGCGTGCGCGTACCGGTGCTGTGCGGCCTGGAATCCTATGCCTCGGTCCACCATCTCGTCTCGGTGGTCACCGGCACCCTGCGGGAGGGAGCCGACGCCTTCGACCTCATCGAGAAGACCTTCCCCGGCGGCTCGATCACCGGCGCGCCGAAGCTCAGGGCCATGGACATCATCACCGAAATCGAAGGCGACGCCCGGGAGCTGTATTGCGGGGCCATCGGCGCCATCGGCTTCGACGGTTCCATGGACACCTCCATTGCCATCCGCACCGTGTTCATGGACCGGCACCAAGCCGTGCTCCAGGCCGGCGGCGGCATCACGCTGCTCTCCGAGCCAGGCCCCGAATACGAGGAGACCCTGACCAAGGCCGCCCGGGTCTTCGCCGCGTTCGAGCCGGACGAGGCGGGCGCGCCATGATCCTCGTCATCGACAACTACGATTCCTTCGTCTTCAACGTCGTTCGCTATTTCGAGGAACTCGGCGAGACGGTGGAGGTGGCGCGCAACGACGCGCTCTCGGTGGCGGAGATCCGCGCCATCGTACCCGATGCCATGGTGATCTCGCCGGGCCCCTGCACGCCGGCCGAGGCCGGGGTCAGCCTGCCGGCGATCCGCGAACTCTCGGGGGCCGTGCCGATTCTCGGCGTCTGCCTCGGCCATCAGGCCATCGGCGCGGCCTTCGGTGGACGGGTCGAACGCGCGATCCGTCCGCTGCATGGCCACGCGACGCCGATCCACCACGATGGCACCGGGCTGTTCTCGGGCCTGTCCGATCCGATGGCGGTGGCGCGCTATCACTCCCTGATCGTCTCGCCGCAACCCGGCATGGAGCGCCATCTCGCCATCGACGCCGTCTCGGACGAGGGCGAGATCATGGCGCTCTCACATCGCCGGCACCCGACCTGGGGCATCCAGTTCCACCCGGAATCGGTGCTGACCGAGGGCGGCCATGCCATCTTCGCCAACTTCCTCCGGCTCGCCCGAGCCTGGCGCGAGGGCAGGGGGCGGATGCCGGAGCGGCAACCCGAACCTTGGGCGGCCCATGCTCTGGTATGATGGCCGGATCGTCGAGGGGCCGGTGCCCTTCGACCTCGCCGATCGCGGTCTTTTGCTTGGCGATGGCGTGTTCGATACGGCGCTCGCCCTCAATGGCCGTATCGTGTTCGAGGCGGCCCATGTCGCCCGCCTCGTCGCCGCGGCCGAGACGCTCGGCTTCGGGATCGATACGGGGATCCTCGTGGAAGCCATGCGGGCCGTCGCCGGAACAGCGCCTCGTACGGCTATCCGCACCACCGTGACGCGCGGGTCGGGTCCACGCGGCATCGCGCCACCCGCCGAGATTCGGCCACTCGTCTTCGCCAGCGCGGCTGCGAGCAACGCCAGTCTCGCCTTCTCGAGCCTGCGCCTTCAGATCTCGACCATCGCCCGTAACGACACCTCACCGGCCTCTCGCACGAAAACCCTCGGCTATCTCGATGCGGTCCTCGCTGCGCGCTCGGCTCAGGCTGCCGGGTTCGGCGACGCCCTGTTTCTCAACACACGGGGACGCGTAGCCTGCGCGGGAACGGGCAACCTCTTCGCCCTGATCGATGGCAGGCTCGTCACGCCACCCGTCGAAGAAGGCGTCTTGCCCGGCATCGTGCGGGGCACGGTGTTGGAGAACGCGTCTGGCCTCGGCGTGGGGATCGACGAACGGCCATTGGACCTGGATGAGCTTCGGCAGGCGCAGGCGGCCTTCGTCACCAACTCGCTGCGGTTGCTGAGCCCCGTCACGGTGATCGACGACCGGATCTTGGCGAGTGCCGAGGATGGCACGGTCGCTCGCTGCCGCGAGTTGATCGCAGCAGCGGTTCAGGGTTCACAGTGAACGAAAGCGCCAGGACGGATGCTCGCGCCTGGATGCGCTGGGCGATGATGGTCGCCTATGGCGGCATCGGCGTCGTTCACCTCGTGGCGACGGACCGGTTCCTGCCGATCATGCCGGATTGGGTTCCGCATCCGTGGCTCGTCGTGGTGATCACGGGCCTGTGCGAGATCGCAGGCGCCGTCGCTCTGACGGTCCCGCGCCTGCAGCGGTTCGCCGGAATCCTATTCGCGCTCTACGCGGTCTGCGTGTTTCCGGCGAACCTGAAACACGCTCTCGATCACGTCTCTGTGCCGCCGATTCCGGATAGCTGGTGGTACCACGGTCCGCGACTGGCGCTGCAGCCGATCATAGTCTGGTGGGCGCTTTTCGCCGCCCACGTCATCGACTGGCCGTTCGGCAAGCCACCGCGCAGGACAGGATAGGCTGATCCCGTGATCCTGCGACGCAAGGATCACGGGATCAGCTCATCTGCACAGTCGTGTCATATCGGTGCCAAGCTGGCTCCGGTCTGATCCTCGTCATGCCGAAGCGTCGCGATTCCGGCCGTAAGGCCGCCCGCGCAACCTAGCCATCATTGCCGGCCAATCACGATCAGGCCTCGGAGCGTTTGACGGCCTGCCAAGCGGCTTCCATGGACGCAAGGTCGCTCGAAGAGAGGGTTTGGCCTTGTCCCGCGAGTCGATCGGCCATCGCAGCGAACCGGCGTTCGAACTTGCGGGTCCCTTGCCGAAGTGCCTCTTCCGGATCGACGCCGGCATGGCGAGCGAGGTTAGCCACCGAGAACAACAGGTCGCCGATTTCCTCGGCAATCGCTTCTCGATCCCCCTGCCCAAGGCTCTCTTCGACCTCGTCGGCTTCCTCACGAACCTTTGCGATCACCTCGCGGGCATTGGGCCAGTCGAAACCGTAGCCGGCTGCCTTACGTGAAATTTTCTCTGCGCGAGTCAGCGCCGGCAGGACCAGCGGCACGCCGTCGAGCGGGGAGGCAGGATCGCGCCCACCGGTTCGCCCCGTTTTCGCAGCTCGTTCCTCACCCTTGATACGCTGCCAAGCGGCTTCGATGACATGCGGATCGTCGATCCGCTGGTGAGGCGGCAGCAGCGAGCCTTCAGCGTCGAAGACGTGCGGGTGCCGGCGTACAAGCTTGGCGACGATGCTCTCCACGACGTCCGCAAAGGCAAACGTCCCGGCTTCCTCCGCTATCCGCGACTGGAAGACGACCTGCAGAAGGAGATCCCCGAGTTCATCGCGCAGATCATCGTGATCCGCACGGTCGATCGCATCCGCGACCTCGTAGGCTTCCTCGATCGTAAATGGAGCGATGCTGGCTGGGGTTTGCGCGATGTCCCAGGAACAGCCTCGAACCGGATCACGCAGCGTGGCCATGAGGGACAGAAGGGTCTCGACAGATCGATTCGGCATACGCGCATGCGTACCGGTTTCGTTCCAGACACGCATCCGGTCAGCTTCAAGGGACGTCATGTGCCTTCTGTCGCCGACATTGGATAACTACCCCCCAACCTGTGGAGAATTCCGTTTCTTCTATAAATTTACAGGGAATATTGCCCGTTCTGGGCGAAGGCCAAGCCTATCCTCTGATAGGAAATATATCAGATCGCATTTTTAAGAGAGTCATTTCAGCAAGTTATAAGAGAGCGGAAAAATCTCATTCGCAGCAATGTTTTAGGGATGTACCTCGTATTGAGTTCTGCGTGGGATCGTATTGGATTCAGCGTCCATGCGAATGGGATTCTGCGTATCGCTGAGCTTGCGTCACATACGATTCTGCGTGCCTGTGCATCGAATTCAGCGTGAAAAATCGATGTAGCCTGTGCATTCCGGGGATTGTTTGACCGGCCGCCTCCGTATCGAACTCTGCGTAGAGGCAGGCCCCGAGCCCTCGCTGCATCGAACTCTGCGAGCGATGTGTCGTTGCAACGGTCTGGGGATTGCCGGCTCCGCGATGCGGGGAAAGCCGGGATAACGCGGATCCGTGACGGGACTCCACGGTTACGAATCGTGCGAGATCCGAGTGCCATCCAGATCCAGCTTCGGTCTGACGGCGGCCCAAGGTGGTGTGGACCAAGATCGCGGAACGGGAATGTCGGGGCTCGAACAGAAGATCGATCAGATCCGTGACACGGACCTACGTGCCGAGCTTGAAGCGGCACGCGGTGGGTTTCTGTTCGCACAGATCGTTGAGCACATCCTGTTCCGCCAGCGCGAACGCGACGAGAGAGTTGCGCTCGAGACCGACCAAAAAATCCGGCGCAACGTCATGGGCCGTGACCAGCGCCGCCGTGATGCCATTCGTGAGGTCATTGAGAACGAACCGGCAATGCCGGAGAATCTACAGCATATCCATTCGGTGCTGGCGCTTTGTGGCTTGCCCTATCGCGATCCAGGTCCGGTGCGGGAGGTGGTGCGCGAATATGGCCGCAACTCGCTGAGCCTGAGTGCTGGCCGTCTGAAGAACCCGCTGACGGGGGAGATGGAGGCGCAGGGGCTACCCTTCGGGCCCAAGGCTCGCCTGGTTCTGCTTCACCTCTGCACGGAGGCCGTGCGTCAGCGCAGTCCGGTGATCGCCGTGGCCGACAGTCTGTCCGGCTTCATGCGGGAGATGGGTTTTGCAGTGACCGGCGGTGAACGCGGAACCATCGGCGCGTTCAAGGAGCAACTAAACCGTCTCGCCGCCTGCTCCATGCAGATCGGGCTATGGGACGGTCGCGAAACTGCCTCGACCCTTACGGTTCCACCCTTCCGCAGGCTCGACCTCTGGCGGCCACAGGGGACCGGGGAGGTGGTTTGGCAACGCGAGGTCCAGTTCCACCAGGATTTCTACGACAGCCTGATCAAACACGCCCTACCCGTCGACATCCGTGCCGCACGGGCCTTATCCGGTTCAGCGCGCAAGCTCGATCTGCTGTTCTGGGTCGGATACCGATTGCGCGCGCTACAACGGCCGTTGCGGCTCACCTGGGATAACCTCCACGGGCAATTCGGTGCCGATAACGCCAGCCAGCGCAGCTTCCGCCAGGCCTTCAAGGCGGATCTCGCAGGCGTTCTCGAGATCTTTCCGCGTCTTCCCATTAGTCTCGACGAGCGTGGAATGTTGCTCAACCCGGCCGATCCTAATGTTCTTATTGTTCCGCCAAAGGCGATTGGAATATCGCGAAAAAAGCAGAAAGCTGCGTGAGTTACCTTCTGGAAAACGCGCACGCGCGGGCATCCGAATAGAATGCAGTCCGTGTTACTTGGAATATTCCGCTAAAAACATTCCCAATCACACGTTACGGAATCGCTGGACACATTTGGAATATTCCTTTAGTTGATCCCAATGGCAACCGATTGAGATCGGTGGGAACGGCTCGAGGTTTCAGCACGATGGTTCTGTCTGAAGCCGAAGCCGAGGCGCAGCTCATGTCCTTGCGCCGGCAGCGCGAGGTGCTCGATCGCGCCATTGCCGACCTGACGCTCTATCTCGAGCTCGGACGCCGGCTTACGACGGAAGCCGCGGTCACCAGCGGCGATGCAGCGTCCTCGGCTGTGCCGAGACGCGGGGCGGCCCCAGATGTGGGAGGGCTGTATGACGGTGCGGTCCGCGGAGCGGGTCACACACCTCCGGACAGCCCCTCCATCGCGCCAGGAAAGGTCACGTCGCAGGCCGGTCAAATGGCCGACACTTCGACCGAGGCTCAATTGCGAGCGGCTCCGCCTGTTCCGTCGAGCCGTGAACGCAATCCGTTGGTGTCTCCAGCCGTGTCGATGCATCCGGCGTTCCAACCGCCGCGCGATACCGCTGAGGGGGCCTTGTCCGAAGGCGTGCTCGCGCGGCGCTATGGCCGTGCTTTGATCGAGGCGGCGCTGGACGCGCTTCAGAACGCCGGCCGGCCGCTTCATGCCAGTGAGATCCTAGCTGTGCTGACCAGCCAGGGGTTTTCGCTGCCGGGCCACGATCCCGTCGCAGCGCTGAACACTCGGCTCTGGAAGCGTTCCGGATCGGGCGGCCCGCTGAAGAGAATGGGGGAGGCCGTCTACGCCCTCGTCGAGCCGGAGGAGGATTGAGGCGGCCGAATCTTTCCGGTCACTTCTTTTCCGCTCGTTCAGCGCGCATTCGGTGAGCGGTCGCCGTCCGGCGCGCTCATCTGTTCGTCGAAGATCGCCCTACAGCCCGCGCTGAGGCTCGCCCGTTGCACCTTCATGCAGCCGATGATGCGCCCGCGATTTGGGATCGCGCTGGCGCAGAGCCGGATCACGTCATCGCGGCAGAGTTCGGCCTGCTCCGCTTCGCCGGCCCGAACTCCGGCTGGGCAGAGCTGGACAGCGAGGGCCGCTGCCAAGCCGATGCGAGTTCCGATTTTCACCGACAACGGTCCTACCCTCTTGCTCTGGTCCGACGATCGAGTTCCGGACTTGAATGATACGAAACGGTTCAGTCCGTCGTCGAGCGAGGTTCTTTAGCCGGCGCAAGCTGCGACGCTCGAATTGACTGCGGGCCGCGAAGACCGGATCACCGGATCACCGCATCGGCGGGTTGCGCATGCGGCGGCAGGTCCGAAGAGGACGGGACGGGATGGAACGAGACGACGCCTGGCGGCAGACCGATCGGTTGCAGACCGAGACCGGCAAGGGCGATCCCTTTGCCGCCGCCGTACGTGGCACGCGCATGCCGATGATCATCACCGACCCGCGCCAGCCCGACAATCCGATCGTCTATATGAACGACGCCTTCCTTGGGCTGACCGGGTATGGGCGCGACGAGATCATGGGGCGGAATTGCCGCTTCCTGCAGGGGCCGGGAACCGACAAGGCTGCCGTGCGGCAAATCCGTGAGGCAACCGAGGCGAACCGCGACATCTCCATCGACGTGCTGAACTACCGCAAGGACGGCACACCGTTCTGGAACGCGCTCTATGTCAGCCCCGTCTCGAACGAGGCCGGGGAGGTGCTCTACTTCTTCGCCTCGCAGGTCGATGTCACCGACCGCGTCGACGCGCATCTGAAGACCTTGAACGAGAAGGAGCATTTCGAGCGCGAGGTTGCCAAGCGCACGCGCGAGCTGAGCGAGGCGCTCGCTGCCAAGACCATGCTGCTCCACGAGGTCGACCACCGGGTCAAGAACAACCTCCAGATGGTCGCCTCGTTGCTGGCGCTGCAGACGCGCACCATCACCGATCCGACGGCGCGCGCCACGATGGAGGGCATGCTCAAGCGCGTCGAGGCGCTCGGAACGGTGCATCGCCGGCTCTATCAGTCGCACAACATCGAGCGTTTCGACGTGACGGAGTTCGTGCGCGACCTCGCGAGCGACTTGGTGCGGGGGCTCGGGCGCGGCGACATTCGGCTGCATCTCGACGTCGAGGCCGTCGTGGTGCCGGTGGCCAAGGCACCGCCGATCGCGCTCATCCTGAACGAGATCGTCACCAACGTTCTGCAGCACGCCTTTCCGGCCGGCCGGCCGGGAAGGCTCTCGATCGCGGTCGTGCCCGGCGAGACCTCCATCGCGATCGAGGTCAGGGATGACGGCGTCGGGATGCCGGATCTCGCCTCGGTCTCAGGACAGCTTTCCTTCGGCAAGCGGCTGATCGAAACTCTTGCCCGCCAGTTGAATGCCAGTATCACATGGCACCCGGCCGATCCTGGCACGGCCGTTCACATCAGTCTGCCGCGCGAGACGGCGGTCAGTTTGGAGACCCGGTGAGCGAACCTTTGCGGGTCCTGCTGGTCGAAGACGAGGCCCTCATTCTGATGCAGCTCGAAATGCTGCTGGAGGATGCCGGGCACCTCATCGTCGGGACGGCGATGCGAGCCGAGGAGGGCGTCGCGCTTCTGCTCGAGACCCGGCCCGACCTGGTCTTCGTCGATCTGCGCCTGGCTGGGGATTCTTCGGGTGTCGCGGTGGTGCAGTCCGCGCGCGAGATCGGTGGCATCACCTGCGTGTTCATCACCGCCAATTCGCGCCAACTCACGGATGAGCTCGAAGGCGCCGCCGCGGTGATCGCGAAGCCCTTCTCGGGCAGCGTCCTCGAAGACACCCTGGCGTTTCTCGAACAGGCCCTGCGTCGACCGCCACCGGAGCTGGCAGTACCGCACGGCATGCGCGTCGCACCCGCCGCCCGGGAGAGCTGGGCGCTGATGGAGGGCTGAGGTCCTCCGGCATCATCGCTTCGCTTGACGATGCGCGCCGCTCCTGACCTTGCTCGTCGAGCGCGACGGGTTTCTCAGCCAGCGGCGGCCCATGACGAAAAGTTCGGAGTCTGAGGCAGCGACGTTCGGGTCGCTCGTCAAGCGCAACTATCTGGCGAGCCTGCGCCGCTGCTTCGATTTTTCCGGTCGCAGCGGCCTTTCCGAATACTGGAGCTATTTCGTCGTCTACCTCTGCATCCTGGTCGTCGCCGTCTCGGTCGACGCGCTGCTCTCGTTGTTCGTTGGCCGATTCCGGGGCTTCAGGGCCATCGTGATCCTGTTTCACATGCTGCCCAACCTCGCGATCCTGGCGCGGCGCATGCACGACATCGATCGCCGGGCCTGGTTCATGCTCTGGCCCTTCGTCGCCGCGAATGGGCTCTATCAGTCGGGAACTCCCGGACCGAACCGCTTCGGACCCGAACCGGTCGATCTCGTGGGATCGTAGCCGACCCCCGTCATGGTCATGAGTGATCCGAGGCCGTCTTCGGAATCGACCGGAAAGCCTTGGCGCAGGGGTGTCGTCCTGGCGCTCCTGCTGATGCCCGGGCTGTGCGAGGTCCTCGTGACGACACCCGGCTTCGATCCGGGGCTGGTGCCCGCGTGGATCGCGGTTCCGATCGCGATGATCGGCTTCCTGACCTTTCTGGTGCTGGCCGGACTGACAAGCCTCGTGCGGAATCGCGTCGTCGCGGTCCTGCTGGGCGCGTTCCTCCGTCGCCGTTGGCGCTGGCCGGTCTGGCTCGCGCTCATAGCCGCCGCGCCCTACTGGCTCGCCTTTCTCCGAGCCCTGCCGAAGCCCTGGTGAGCGCCGCAATGGGCCGGTGATTCAGGCCTTCAGCCTCACATCCTCGGGCTTGGGCGCGTCGGCCGGCGCCCAATCGGCAGGCGGGCTGATGACGGTGATCTTCCGGCGGCGCGAGCGGCGGCTGATCTCCGAGATCCGGCAGACCAGCCGCACTGGGATCTGGGTCGCGAAGCTCAAAGCCGGGCGTTTCGGCATCAGGATGTAGACGTAGACGTCCTCGTAGGGCTGACCGGAAAACCGGGCATTCGAGCCATCGAGATCGCGCGCGACGACGACACGGCGGCCGAGCGCCGTGCGGTCGGCCTGGGCACGCTTGTGCCACGGCTCGGAGGTGCTCTTGTCGATCCAGGTCTGCGGCGCGAGACGGCCGCCGCCCGGCTTCTTCAGCGTGACGGTCTTCAGCCGGCATTTGTGCTTGTCGACGTCGTGCAGACGCAGGCGCAGACAGCGGAAAGGGCCGTCGTCGAGATAGTCGGCCCAGGTCAGCGACCAGAGCTGTTCTTCCTCGGCCAGCGCCTTGCGCCGCGTCTGCGCGTCGCGGCGGAGAGAGAGGAGGAAGGTGGCGAGGCTGGAGAGCGCCGCCACCCAGAGAAGGATCCAGGCCGTCAGACTCGATTCGCCGAAGGGCACGGAACCTCACTCGTCGACGCGGGACAGGATGGGAATCCTGATCGGGCCGGCGAGGCGGCGCAAGGCCGGGTTGCGTAAGGTCTCGAATCGGGGGATGGGTGTGGCCCTGGCGAGTCAGCCCTCGTCAGTACTGGATCGTTGCTCGCATCCCGAGCACGGCGGCATTCTTGACGCGGCCGAGTTCCGGATAGCGCGGATTGGTGATCCCGCCGCCGGGATGCATGACGTATTGCACGTCCGGCTGCACCGTGAAGCCCGGCACGATCAGGGCCTGGTAAGTCGCCTCGATCACGGTCTCCCCGCTTCGGCGCGGCATCGCCACGCCGGTATAGGCGATCATGTCGGCATCGGCGCGGCGCGCGTCGTCGCTGATCCGGGCATGGGCCAAACTGATGCCGATCGTGTCGTCGTCGCGGCCCTCGAACAGGCCCTTATAGGCCAGACCCGTATCGACATAGGCGTCGATCAGGCTCGAGCGGGTCGGCGAATAGGCGGCGCGCACGAAGAAGCCGAGACCCTCGTCGTCCTTGCCGGCCTCTCGGTAGAGGGTCTGATCCCAGATCGCGTAGATGCCGGCATTGCCGCGCAGCTGCTTGTTCACGCCGTTGGAATTCGGATCGGCCAACGGCAGGCCGTTGCTGGCGAAGCGCAGGGAATCGAACCGGCCGAAATGCTGCCAGCCGCCCAGCGTGATGTCGCCGGGCAGGCCCTTGGCATCCTTGTCGGTGTTGTAGGCATAGGTGGCCTCGGCCACGATCAGGGCCGGGTCGTGGATGCGGAAATTGGTGCCGTTGCGGTCGAGCAGCTGTGCTTCCGGATCGTCGCCGGGACGATTGGCGCCGGCCGAGTCGCCGTCATAGAGCCCGACCTGCAGCGAGAAACCGTTGCCGGGCGCATATTTGGCGCGAATGGCTGGGGCCGAGAGCGGGTAGGCCGGGCCGCCGCTCGGCAGGTTGAGCCCGGTGATCGCCGGCCAGCCGAAGCTCGAATTCACGAACAGCGTCGCGGTCTGGCTGACGAAGAACTCGGTATCCGCCGCCTGCTGGCCGATGCGAAGGCCGAGCTTGCCGTCCATGAGCTTCTGGTCGAACCAGAGCACGTAGAGCCGGGTCGACGGCAGCGCCTCGATCACGCTCGTGGTCATCAGGTTGCCGACGTAGTAGCGCGACAGCCCGGTCCCGTGGATGAAGTAGGCGTTGGCGTGGATGGTGGCGCCGTCCCAGCCGGCGATCTTCTTCAGATCGAGGTTGAGCCGCAGATTGAGGCGGTCCTCGACGATCGCGCCCTGGCGTATGCCGCCGACCGGATTGCCGAGCACGTCGGCGATGTAGGTCAGGCTGTACTCGATGCCCTTCTCCTTCAGCACCGGACGGATGCCGAACGGGTCGCCGAAGGGGCCGAGATAGGGCTGAATCGAGCGGACGTAGCCGCCCGAGGCCTGGCTGGTGGTTTCCGGCTGGGAGACCGAGACGCGGGGATCGTCGCCGGCGCCTTCGACGACGGGAGCGAGATCCTGTCCCCACGCCGGTGAGGCGAGGGTGGCGGCAAGCAGGACCACGCCGGACAGAAGGCGTCGCACGATGTCCCCCAAGCTGAGAGCTCGGGGGCTACGCTTAAGCGGAAGCCGGCAGAGTCGCCAGAGAGACCCGGCGGGTCATCCGCCGAGAGCTGCGTCTTGCGGCTTTTTTACCGCAGGCCGGCCGAGGCGTCGGCCTCGCGACGGGCAGGACGCGTCCAGACCGGCTTCGTCGGTATGTGGAGCGGCGCCGCCGTGCTGACGTCCGCGCCCATGATCGAGGTGATGCGCGCGGTGCGGCCGGTGAAGCCCTGGCCGGCCTTGGGCGAGCCCTTGGCCGCGAGCACCGCGGCCGGGTCGACGCTCTGCGCGAGAACGGGGGAGGCGGCGGCGACGGCACCGAGCATTCCGAGCGCGGCGATGGCAGTGACGGACCGAACGAGCATGGCCGGAATCCCAATACGGACCGCTCCGACGATGCAGGCGGCACGTCCCCTCTCGCGAAGACCTAATCCGTTCGACCGAGGGCGGATGTGCGAAATCGCACGACAGAACAGATTGCGGTTTTTCTTGGTCTGATGTGCGGAAGCGCACGACACTTCGCTAAAGGTCAACCCAATTTCAGGTGACACCAAGAAGACACGGCCCCCGACATCTGACGGAGACCGCGCATAGACGAAAGGAAGAAGACCATGAACACTCGTCTCGCATCCGTCGCCGCCGCCCTGGCCATCGGTCTGGCGGCCCCCGCCTCTGCCTTCGCGCAGGGCTATGTCGTTCCGCACGGCGTCCCGGTCGTAGCGGTCGAAGCCGGCACCGGCTGGCAGCCGCGTGGACCGGTCGGCGTCGTCGCCGATTCCTATCGCGGCTACGATTCCTCGGCCAAGGGCGGCAACGCCTCGCAGCCCGAGCGGGCCGTCCCGCAATACGGCACCACGTCCGGCGGCCCGGCCTACTGACCGGTCGGGAAGCCACTATCGCGACAGCGGCGGGGCGAGAGCCTCGCCGCTTTTTTTACAGACAATTCAGTTGTCGAAGTCGTCGGTCGCGATGTCGAGATAGCGGCTGAGCACGCGCACCAGCTCGATCCCATTCTCGATGGGCAGGTAGAAAAGGACGTAGTTTCCAACCGGGAAGCTGCGAAGGCCGTCCGCCAGCTCCGACCGCTCGCGCCCCGCGAATGGTCGACCGCCAAGCATCGTCAGAACACCGTCAATCCGGTCGAGAAGCTGATCCGCAGCGATCTCGTTGTCCTCGGCGACATAACGCCAGATCTCGATCAGATCTCGCCGCGCGCGTGGCCGGTTGCCGATCCTACCCATTCGGCTCCGCCGGTTTGCGGGCGGCCCGTGCCTCGGCCTTGATCTCGGCCATGTCGAGCGGCTCGACCGAGCCGCTTGCGAACCCCGCACGGATCTCACCGCGGAGCGCTTCGAGCCGCGCCACACGGACCTCTTCGCGCGCCTCCATCAGACGCAGGCCATCACGCACCACCTCGCTGGCGGATGCATAACGCCCGCTCGATACGAGGCCGCGAACGAAAGCCTCGTAGTGATCGCCCAAGGTGTAGCTCGACGGCATGAGCGCGCCTCCTGACGGAAAACTATCATTTTATGATAGTCCCACCAAGAGCTGGTCACGTCTCCGATCGTGCCCGCTCCCGCAGCACGAATTTCTGGACTTTGCCGGTCGAGGTCTTCGGCAACTCCCCGAACATCACCTGCTTCGGCAGCTTGTAGGCGGCGAGTCGCTCGCGGCACCAGGCGATCAGCTCGTCGGCAGAGACCTCTCCGCCTTCCTTGAGCTCGACGAAGGCGACCGGCGTCTCGCCCCATTTCTCGTCGGGCTTGGCCACCACGGCGGCCGCCGAGACGGCGGGGTGCTTGAACAGGACGTCCTCGACTTCGATCGACGAGATGTTCTCGCCGCCCGAGATGATGATGTCCTTCGAGCGGTCCTTGAGCTGCACGTAGCCGTCGGGATGCTTCACCCCGAGATCGCCCGAGCGGAACCAGCCGCCCTTGAAGGCCGCCTTGCTGGCCTTGGGGTTCTTGAGATAGCCGCGCATCACGACGTTGCCCTGGAACATCACCTCGCCGATGGTCTCGCCATCGGCCGGCAACGAGGCCATGGTCTCGGGATCGCGCACGTCGAAGGCCTCGAGCACCGGATAGCGCACGCCCTGCCGCGCCTTTTTCCTCGCGCGCTCCTCGGAGGAGAGGTCGTCCCAATCGGCGTGCCAGGCGTTCACCACGGCAGGTCCGTAGGTCTCGGTCAGCCCGTAGAGATGGGTCACTTCGAAGCCGGCTTCGGCCATCGCCGCCAGCACCGCCTCGGGCGGGGGCGCCGCGGCGGTGAGGAAGTGGACACGGTGGGGCAGGGGCTTCTTCTGGCCGTCCGGCGCATTGAGCAGCGTCGACATCACGATCGGCGCGCCCGACAGATGCGTCACCCCATGGTCGACGAGGGCCGCATACATGGCCGGGGCTCGCA
This sequence comes from Methylobacterium brachythecii, assembly GCF_014196345.1. Lineage (GTDB taxonomy): Bacteria > Pseudomonadota > Alphaproteobacteria > Rhizobiales > Beijerinckiaceae > Methylobacterium > Methylobacterium brachythecii. The sequence continues at coordinate 152,444 of NZ_JACIDN010000004.1, forward strand.
CCTGGCGCAGGCAGACATGCGTGCCGGCGACGATCGAGAGCGTCCAGGGGAAGCACCAGCCGTTGCAGTGGAACATCGGCAGCGTCCAGAGATAGACGGCGTGCTGGGGCAGGGCGGCGGTGATGACGTTGCCGAGCGAGAGCAGCGCCGCGCCGCGGTGGTGATAGACCACGCCCTTGGGGGTGCCGGTGGTGCCCGAGGTGTAGTTCAGCGAGATCGCATCCCACTCGTCGCCGGGCATCGCCCAATCGTGATCCGGATCGCCGGATGCGAGAAAAGCCTCGTAATCGAGTTTGCCGATCCGCTCGCCATCGCCCGAAAAAACCGGATCGTCGACGTCGATCACGAAGGGCGTGACCTTGGCCTTCTCGAGGGCGGCCCGAGCGGTTTTCGAGAATTCGCGGTCGACGATCAGGACCTGCGCCTCGCCATGGTCGAGGCAGAAGCCGATGGCCGCCGCATCGAGGCGGGTATTCAGGGTGTTCAGGACGGCGCCGGTCATCGGCACGCCGTAGTGGCACTCGATCATCTCGGGCGTGTTGGCGAGCAGAGCCGCGACGGTGTCGCCGCGTCCGATCCCACGCTCGGCCAAGGCCGAGGCGAGGCGGCGGCAGCGCGCGTAGAGATCCGCGTAGGACCGGCGCAGATCGCCATGGATCACCGCCGTCTGCTCGGGAAAGGTGCGGGCGGCGCGGTCGAGATAGGCGAGCGGCGTCAGCGGCTGGTAGTTGGCCGGGTTCCGGTCGAGATGCCGGTCGTAGATCGTCTTCTTGGGTTTTGCCGTTTTCGGCTTCTTGGACATGGGCGTTTTCTCCTCGGGGGAGAGTAGCCGGACGCCCTTGCTGATCAATGACTTTCGGGCTGGTGCCGGATACGAAAAAGCCCGCTGTGCCGATCGCACCGCAGGCTCTTCGTGATCGTCGGATCGGGTCGGTTATGGCCCTCGGGCCGGTGGCTCGGTCGTCCGGGGCTGCGTGAGCTCCGGGCTGGACCTCAGCGCTCGTGTCCGTTCAGGAGCTTCTCGATGGCGGCGAGGCCGCTCCGCTCCGCGGCTTCTTCCGTGGTCTGCAGACGGTCCGCCCGCTGGAAGAGTTTGCCGTGTCGGCGAATCGCCCAGGTGAAGTGTCCGGCGGGGCGCTCGCACGCTGCGATTTCGAGGGTGTAGGGGTTCGCTGAATTGTTGCTCATGGTGAGGATATAGGGTGCCGACCCCGCCTCGGCTACCGCACTGCCGCATATCTCGGTTGCGAGCGATCGGAAACGCATCCGTCAGACGTCCATCGATCCACGATCTGCGCCGGGTGCGGAAAGCCTCGCGGAATTGACATTGCAGGGCCGATCATCGACACGGGGCGCCTCTCTGAAGAGCGCCCGCAGGGCGGCGCGCGGACCCGCTGTCGAGGCCCCTCCGGTCGGAATGCCTGCGTGATCCGCACCCTGCACCATTCCCCATCATCGACCGTTCGGACGGCATGACGAGTTCCACCGCCGCCTCGCACGCGGACGAGACGCGCCCCGGCGTGGTCGGACAAGCGATCCGGATCGCGGAACGGATGCTCGATCTTGGGGCGGCGAGCCATCTGCGGGCCGCGATCCTCCTCGTTCTGCTCGGACTCGCCTGTTTCCTGCCCGGCATCGCCTCGCTGCAGCCGATGGACCGGGACGAGCCGCGCTTCGCCCAGGCTTCCAAGCAGATGCTGGAGACGGGCGATCTCGTCGACATCCGCTTCCAGGGGGAGGCGCGCCACAAGAAGCCGGTCGGCATCTACTGGGCACAGGCCGCCGCCGTCGGCGCGGCCGAGGCGCTCGGCGTGCCGGAGGCGCGGGGCCGGATCTTTTTCTACCGGATCCCGTCGCTGCTCGGTGCTCTCGCGGCGGGGCTGCTGGCGTATTGGGCCGCGCTCGCTTTCCTGGAACGCAGGGGCGCGCTGCTGGCGGCTGCCCTGTTCACCGCCTGTATCGACCTCGCGGCCGAGGCCCGCCTCGCCAAGACCGACGCGCTGCTCGCCGCCTGCGCCGTCGCGGCGATGGGCGCGCTGGCACGGGTCTGGCTCGGCCGCGTGCGGTTGACCCGCGAACGGGCGCCGGCCGGGCTCGGCACCACCTCGATTTTCTGGCTGGCCCTCGCTCTCGGCATCCTGGTGAAGGGGCCGATGGTGCCGATGTTCGCGGGCCTCGCCATCCTCGTGCTCTGTATCCGTGAGCGCTCGGCGCGCTGGCTCTCCGAGCTGCGCTTCGGTCCCGGCCTGCTGCTGATGCTGCTGATCGTGGCGCCGTGGTTCATCGCCATCGCTTGGAAGACCGGCGGCGAGTTCTTTGCCGCCTCGGTCGGCAAGGACATGCTGGCGAAAGTGGGCTCGGGCACCGAGCGGCACTGGGGGCCGCCCGGCTTCTACGCCATCGCCTTCTTCGCGACCTTCTGGCCGGCGGCGGCCTTCTCGGCGCTGGCCATCCCCTTCGCCTGGGTGAACCGCCGGGACGATCGCGTCGTCTTCCTGCTCGCCTGGATCGTGCCGTCCTGGATCGTCTTCGAGGCGGTGGCGACGAAGCTGCCGCATTACGTGCTGCCGCTCTACCCGGCTGTCGCCATCCTGACCGTCGTCGCCCTGGTGCGTGGCGGGTTCGATCCGGATCGGCGCGGAGCGCGGACCAGTGCCGGGCTCGTGGTGCTGATCCCGGTCGGGCTCACGGCCGGCCTCTGCGCGGTGGCCTGGTCGTTCGACCATGCTTTGCCGCTCAACGCCCTGCCGTTCCTCCTCGTCGCCTGCATCTTGTCCTGGTTTGCCTGGGCAGCCTTCTCGCGCAGGGCCGTCGAGGCTGCGCTCGGCCTCGGGATAGCGGCCTCCGTGGTGCTGTCCGCGAGCGTGTTCGGGCTGGTCCAGCCGGTTCTCGCCAGCCTGAAGGTCTCGCCCCGCCTCGGGGCGGTCCGCGACGCGCTGCCCTGCAAGGCACCGGACGTCGCGACCTTCGGCTACCGTGAACCGAGCTTCGTCTTCACCATCGGCACCGATCTCGACATGGTCGAGAGCGGCGGGGCGGCCAGCGCCTTCCTCCAGCAGCCCGGCTGCCGGCTGATCTTCGTCGAGAGCCGCTACGCGAAGGAGTTCGCCGACGCGATCGCCGCAGCGAACCTGCATCCGAGCACGATCGCGACGGTGTCCGGCTTCAACATCAATACGGGCCGCCGCACCGAGGTCACCGCCTACGCAGCCGGCCTCGATGCCGCCTCGCCGAAGGAGAGTGCGCCGTGATCGAGCCGCGCCTCAGCGTCGTCATTCCGGTCAAGGACGAGGCCGGCAACATCGAGCCGCTGCTCGCCGAGATCGAGTCGGCCTGCACGGATCTCGCGCCTTTCGAGGTGGTCTATGTCGATGACGGCTCGACCGACGCCACCTTTGCGGAGCTGCAGGCCGCGCGGGCGCGCCGACCCTGGCTGCGCGTGATCCAGCACGACCGCTGCGCCGGCAAGGCGGCCGGCATGCGCACCGGCGTGCGCTATGCCCGCGCCCCGATCGTCGCGGTGCTCGACGGCGATTGCCAGAACGATCCGGCGTTCATCCCGGTGATGTACGCGGCCGTCTTCGACGGTGGCGAGACCACCGGCCTCTGCGCCGGCCAGCGCATCGGGCGCAAGGACGGCCGCTTCAAGAGCTGGCAATCGCGCATCGCCAACGGCGTGCGCGGTCGCATCCTGAAGGATGCGACCCGCGATACCGGCTGCGGCTTCAAGGTGTTTCGGCGCGACCTCTACCTCACGCTGCCGCATTTCGACGGCCTGCACCGCTTCCTGCCGGCGCTGGTGGCGCGCGAAGGTTATAAGGTAACCCATCGCGACGTGGTCGACCGGCCCCGGCTCGCCGGCGTCTCGAAATACGGCCTTTTCAACCGCCTCTGGGTCGGTTTGATGGATCTCGCCGGCGTCTGGTGGCTGATCCGCCGCGCGAAGACGATTCCCGCCTCGCGCGAAATTCCGGCCGGGGGCCCGAGCGAGGTTCGCTGACGCCATGCTGATCCAGCTTGCCCACGACCTGCCGGCCTATTTCTACGACGTCTTCGTCACCCGCTTCGATTTCTGGCTGGTCTTCGGCATCGGTGCGCAGCTCGTCTTCGGCTCGCGCTTCATCCTGCAATGGATCGCCAGCGAGCGAGCCGGCCGCAGCGTGATCCCACTGTCGTTCTGGTTTCTCTCGATCATCGGCGGCCTGATGACCTTGGTCTACGGCTTTGTGCGACGCGAGCCGGTGATCATCATCGGGCAGGGGCTCTCGACCGGTATCTACCTGCGCAACCTGTCGATGATCTTTCGCGATCGGCGCCGCCGGCAGGACCCCGAGGCTGCCCGCGATACAGCAACGACAGGCTGACACCAGGATCCAGCCTTTGTAGACTGTCGAGTGGGGTGTCCGGTCTGTCGAAAATCCGGCATAAATCGGAAAAGCGCCGCATTAATACTGGATGCATTCCTCATGAATGCCGGGTTGCGAACACATGTGACCTCCATAGCGAGGCTCTCGAGAGTGGCCCGGATGTCGGAGCATCCCCGATTCTACGACGATCTCGCGGCCTGCCATGCGGAGCTCTGGCAGCGGCTCGAGCAGGGCGTGAGCGACCGCCACAGTGCGTTCCACACGCCGGCTCTCGCTACCGTCGATCCGCATGGGCGCCCGCAAGTTCGGGCCGTGGTACTTCGTGACGTCGATCGTTCGGCCGGGACCTTGAGGTTCCACTGCGATAGGCGCTCCGAGAAGGCGTCCGAAATTGCCGGCATGCGTTGCGCGGCGCTCCAGGTCTACGATCCGGCCGCCAAGATCCAGGTTCGTGTCGACGGGACTGCCGAAGTCCATACCGACGGCTGGTTCGCGGAAACCGTCTGGACCCAGTCCCAGCCGATGAGCCGGGCGGTGTACGGGATCAGTCCAGGCCCCGGCACGGCGCTGGCGCATGGCGGGGACTACACGCTGCCCGACAAGGATGACGCGATCCTCGACGGCCGCGAGAACTTCTGCGTGGTCGTGATCCGGGCCGAGCGCCTGGAGTTCCTCTACCTCGACAGCCGCGGTCATCGGCGCGCGCTCTGGCTGCGCAGCCAAGCCGGCTGGGTCGAGACCTGGCTGGCGCCGTAGGCCTCAGGCGACGGCGGCCATCCGCGCAAACCCCGCCTCGAGATCCGCCTTGAGGTCGTCGAGGTCTTCCAGCCCGATGTGGAACCGCAGGGCCGGTCCCTCGGCCTGCCAGCGGGTCGCGGTGCGGTAGACCGTCGGGTCGAAGGGGATGACGAGGCTCTCGAAGCCGCCCCAGGAGAACCCCATCCCGAACAGCTCGAGCCCGTCGAGCATCGCGGCGAGGCCGTCTTCCGAGACCGGGTTCAGGATCACACCGAACAGGCCGGACGCGCCCTTGAAATCGCGCTTCCAGATCGAATGACCCGGATCACTCGGCAGGGCAGGGTGCAGCACCCGCGCCACTTCGGGCCGCCCTTGCAACCACTCCGCCATGGCGATGCCGCGCTGGCCATGCTCGCGCAGGCGCAGCCCCATGGTGCGCAGTCCCCTCAGTCCCAGAAAGATGTCCTCGGGGCCGGCGCAGGGCGCGAAGTGCTCGTAGGTGCGCTTGACGGCCGGGTACCAGCGCTCGGTCGCCGAGACGAGGCCGATCAGCAGGTCCGAGCCGCCGCTGAGATACTTGGTGCCCGCCTCCACCGCGATGTCGACGCCGCGCTCGTGCGGCGGGAACAGCAGCGGCGTCGCCCAGGTATTGTCCATGATGACGGCGCCGCCGCGGGCATGCATCGCCTCGGCGATGGCCGGCACGTCCTGCATCTCGAAGGTCTGCGAGCCGGGCGCCTCGACGAGCACGGCCCGCGTGTTCTCGCGCATCAGCGCGGCGATGTCGGTGCCCACCAACGGGTCGTAGTATTCGACCTCGACGCCGTAGCGACTCAGGACGCCATCGCAAAAGATCCGGGTCGGGCGATAGGCGGAATCGGTGACGAGCAGGTGGTCGCCCGCGCTGACCGCGGCCATCAGGGCGATGGTGAGTGCGGAGAGGCCCGAGGGCGTCAGCACCGTGCCGGCTGCGCCCGCGATCTCGCTCCAGGCGTCCGACAGGGCATCCATCGTCGGCGTGCCCGAGGTGCCGTACTGGTAGCGGCCGCGCCGGTTCTTGATGTCGTCGTAGGTCGGAAACAGCACCGTCGATCCCCGGTAGATCGGCGTGTTGACGAAGCCTTGCTGCGCCGAGGGGTCGCGTCCCGCATGGACGAGACGGGTGTCGGCCTGAAAGCGGCTGCGATCGCGCGGGGGTGTCTTCGACATGTGCCTTGCGGAGCGGGGTTTTTCGCGGGGAGCAGCCTTTCAGCCCGCCGTTCGCTCCTGCGTCAACCCGGGCCTCGCGCATGCGCCGTCTCACGCGCGACGTAACCGTGTGTTTGAATGAGACGAATGAGAACTTGGCCGAGTCCGTCGGCCGATATCCGGAGACGAATTCGTGCAGCATGCCTTCCTGACGCGTACGGCCGCCCTGGTCTTCGCCCTCACCGCCACAGCCGCGATTCCCGCCCGCGCAGAGGAAGCCTCGACGGCGGAGCAGACCATCGACGTGATGAACACGCTGTTCGGCAAGCATGCGGGGATCCGCGCCAACCACGCCAAGGGCGCCGTGGTCGAGGGCAGCTTCACGCCGAGCAAGGAAGCCGCAACACTGAGCAAGGCGTCTCTGTTCAAGGGGCCGGCCGTGCCCGTGACGGCGCGCTACTCGAACGCCACCGGCGTGCCGACGATCCCCGACGGATCGCCCAACGCCAACCCGCACGGCCTCGCCATGCGGTTCAAGCTCGCCGACGGCGACATGGACGTGGTCACCAACGCGCTCAAATACTTCCCCGTGGCCACGGGCGAGGAATTCCGCGATCTCCTGACCGCGGTCTCGAAGAGCGGCCCCGACGCCGCCAAGCCGACCCCGGTCGAGACCTTCGTTGCGAGCCATCCCGCAGCCGGCAAGGCCGGTGCGACGGCCAAGACCCCGACGAGCCTCGGCCGTCAGACCTTCAATGGCGTCAACGCGTTCCTGTTCGTCGACGTCGCGGGCAAGAAGCAGGCTTTCCGCTGGCGCATCGTCCCGGTCGACGGCGAGGAGCTGATGCCGCCGGACGAAGCCGCCAAGCAGACCCCGAACTTCCTGATGGACGAGATCCGCGCGCGCCTCGCCAAGGGGCCGGTCTCCTACCGCGTCGAGGCTCAGCTGCCGGAGGCCGGCGATCCGATCAACGACGCCACCAAGCCCTGGCCGGACGACCGCAAGAGCGTGAACATGGGCACGCTGACCATCACCAAGGCCGTCGCCGACAGCGCGGAGGCCGAGAAAGCGCTGCTGTTCATGCCGAACGCCCTCGTCGACGGCGTCGAGGTCTCGGACGATCCGCTGATCGATGCCCGCGTCCAGGCCTATGCGGTCTCGTTCGGCCGCCGCTCCCAGTGAGACCGTGGGGCCGGTGACGAAACGCTAACCATGCCGCCGGACCCGGCATCGGCTTCGGTAGCCGATCGCCGGTTTCGTTAACGGGGTCCTCCTATTCTCGACATCGGGTGCAGGACGCCAGTCGGCTCGAGGCCGTCCGGACGTCCTGCACCCGCGGTTCCGCGGCCTTTTCGGCCCGCCAATCGTCGAGTGTGTGCGTTGGGTATCCTGCGACCTCTGGTCCTTGCCGGCATCACCGGTGTCTCGACCCTCGTCATCGGCTTCGTGGCCGCCGACAGGCTGGCGCATACGCGCTTCCAGGCTCCTCCGTCGCTGACGATCGCCCAGGCACCGCTGCCGGAGCCGGCCACCACCGGCACGATCGTCCAGAACGCCGAGGCACCCGAGACGAAGCCCGTGCGCGCCATGAGCGGCTTCGACACCGAGCGCCTGAACGCCCTGATGCGTGGCGAGATGCCTCCGGCTCCGGCCGCGCCCCGCCGACGCTGACGGCCCTTCTCCCGACCGATGGCTGACCTGCGCCGGGCATCTGCCGCCGGTTGCGCGAACGGGTAGAAGGCGCGCGAGCCATCCGAATCGGATGCGCCGCGAAAGGCATTCCCGGTGGGCCTGATCTACGCGCTGTCGGCCTATCTGAGCTGGGGACTCGTAGTGCCGGTGCATTTCCGGCTCCTCGACGGCGTCTCGCCGCAGGCGATCCTGGCCCACCGCATCGTCTGGTCGGCGGTCTTCGTCACGATCCTGCTCGTGATCCTGCGCAAGCGGCTGGCGAACCCGTTTCCGCTGCGCCCGCGCCACGCCCTGCTGATCGCCTCGGCGATGGCCATCGCCGTCAACTGGCTGCTCTATCTCACCGCCGTCGGCTCCGGGCACATGCTGGATGCCAGCCTCGGCTACTTCATCAACCCGCTGGTCAACGTCGCCCTCGGCGCGCTGGTGCTCGGCGAGCGGTTGCGGCCGGCGCAGATGTTGGCGGTCGGGATCGCGCTGATCGGCGTCGCCATCGCGCTCGCCATGGCCGGACGGTTGCCGATGCTGTCGCTCGGACTCGCGTTGAGCTTCGCGCTCTACGGGCTCCTGCGCAAACTCGTCGCGGTGGACGCGATGATCGGCTTCTACACCGAGACCCTGCTGCTGCTGCCGATCGCCTTGCCCTACGCCCTGCTCGCGCCCGACGCGGTGCCCGCCGACGGCTGGCAGTTCGGCCTGCTGCTGCTGACGGGGGTGACCACGGCCCTGCCGCTGATCTGGTTCGCGGCCGCCGCCCAACGCCTCAGCCTCGCGACCCTCGGGCTGATGCAGTACGTCGCCCCGAGCTGCATCATGCTGCTCGGCATCCTGTTCTACGGTGAGACCCCGACGCCCGACCGCATCGTGCTGTTCGCGCTGATCTGGGCCGCCCTGGTGCTCTATGCCGGCGATTCCCTGCTCGCGGCTCGCCGGGCGCGCTCCGCCATGCGAGGTTCGCTGCCGGAGACGAAGGGAGCCTAGCCGCCATGCGCAACAGCCTCACCGACGTCGCGGGGATCACGGTCGGCCATGCCGGCGACGAGCGGCTCGGCAGCGGCGTCACCGCGATCCTGTTCGACCGGCCCGCGGTCGCTGCGGTCGACGTGCGCGGTGGAGGCCCGGGCACCCGCGAGACGGACCTGCTCGATCCCGCCGCGACCGTCGCGGCGATCGACGGCCTGAGCCTTTCGGGCGGCTCTGCCTTCGGGCTCGACGCGGCTGCCGGCATCGTCGCGCGCCTCGCCGAGACGGGCAGGGGATTCGCCGTCGGCGGCGTGCGCGTGCCGATCGTGCCCGGCGCGATCCTGTTCGATCTGGTCAATGGCGGAGACAAGGACTGGGGCCGGTTCTCGCCCTATCGGGACCTCGGCTACGCGGCCGCCCTCGCGGCCTCGGAGGAGGTTGCCCTCGGCACGGTCGGCGCCGGAACTGGCGCGCGCACGGCCAACCTCAAGGGCGGCATCGGCAGTGCCTCGGCGCAGGTGCTCGATCGGCCGTTTCGCGTCGGAGCGCTGGCGGCGGTCAACGCCTTCGGCCGGGTGACGGTGGGGCAGGGGCCGCATTTCTGGGCGGCGCCGTTCGAGCGCGAGGCCGAATTCGGCGGCCTCGGCCTTCCCTCTTCGATGCCTGCTGACGCCTTCACCTGGCCGCGCGAGGCGCTGCCCGGCACGAACACCACGCTCGCGGTGATCGCCACCGACGCTGCGCTCACCAAGGCCCAGGCGAAGCGCTTTGCGGTGACGGCGCAGGACGGGCTGGCGCGGGCCATCCATCCGGTCCACACGCCGCTCGACGGCGACGTGGTCTTCGCGGTCTCCACCGGCCACGTGCCCCTGGCCGATCCCGTCGGCGACCTCGCCCGCATCGGCGCGGCGGCTGCGGACACCCTGGCGCGGGCCGTGGCGATCGGTGTCTACAGCGCGCGGCGCCTGCCCTGTCTCGACCTGCCGGCCTGGGTGGATCTGTTCGGAAAGCGATAGACGAGGCGGCTAATTACCGGCTTCTTCCCGTCCATCCGCCAGTAGCTGCGCCAGACCTGCGTCGACTTCGGCACCCAGCAGGGCACGCTCGGCCGCAGTGAGATCCTTCGACCAGTTCGGACCCGCAAAGCCCTCTGCGCAGCGCGCCCGCTCCGAGGCGATGAAGGCCTCGGTTTCGGCCGGCTGCGTCCGCATGGCGTGCTGGAAGCCGAACCAGGCCGCGCGCTCGACCACGGCGAGCCGTGCCCGCAGGCGGATCATCACGGCCCGGTCGGGGCTGACCTCGTCGCTCATCAGTGGCGCTGCTCGCAACGGGTCTTCACGTAGGTATCCTTGTCGGCGGCGCGTCCGGAGCCAGCCGCGATGGTCGGCCCCTGGATCAGGCATTCCTGTAGAGAGTGCGCCGGACCGGTGACCACGTCCAGCGCCGTATCGCGATTGCAGTCCGGCGCCGCCACCGTGTTGGCGCAGACCAGGGCGACGACGAGGATCGTGTTCATCATGGTGTCGGTCCCGCATGCGGAGAAGGCTCGGCAGGGGAACCGATGCCGGCGGCAAAAGGCTCCCGGGACGCCGTTCCCAGGCCGGCGCGATCCGGCAGGCCGAGGCCTCCACGACACGGCTGCCCCAAAATCGCCTCATCTCGGCGATGTCTTCACGCATTCAGGCCTTGGTTGATGCAAGGAAGCAACAATGTCGTTCGATGTCGTTTTCACCCGCTCGGCGCGGAGCGCCGCTGCCGACCATGGTGATCTCCCATCTCTCGAAGAGCGTACGCGCGACGAGATCGCCGATCTACCCGGTGAAGGTCTCGAAGAACTCGAGAAGCATTTCTTTCATTCCTTCGCGCTCGACGACGGAACCGAATTCATCTGCTCGTTGACTGCCGACGGCGCGGTGCGCGTCGATGCCTGCGCCAACGAGGATGCGCGCGAGGCCGCCTGAATCCTCCGGCAGCGGCAACGCCGGAGGATGCGCTAACGCGGCGGAGCTTTTCGCTGTTTCGCGGCCTCGGTCGAAGGCTTGAGCGCCGCGACGACCTGCGGAACGAGCTCTTCCGCGATCCGGGCATGGCCCTCGCGGGTGATGTGGATGCCGTCCCACTGATAGCTCTCGCGGGGAAAGACCGGGTCGTAGACGATCGACGCGATGCCCCGCTCGGTGAGCCGCGCCACCATCGCCGCGATGTTGGCCGTGCGCCGCTCGCGCGTCCCGAAGAAGCGCAGGTCGTTGGCGCCGGGCTGGAGCACCACGAGCCGCGTCCCCTCCGGCACCACGGCGTCGAGCCGGCCGAGCATGCCCGAGGTGGTGTCGAACGGACGGCCGGCATTGATCACGCGCAGGTCGAGCCCTCGCTCGCGGAGCAAGGCTTCGAGCCGGGCCGGGTAGGCCGCCGCCTCGCCGACGCCCCAGCCGGAGGTGTTGCTCGCCCCGACCGCGACCACCGTCAGCGCCGCGGCCCGCGCCGCCGGGACGGTGGCGCCCGTCAGCGCCAGCGCCGACAGGCAGGCCCGCAGTATCGTGCCGACTCGGTTCACGTCGTCCTCCAGCCCGTATTCGGATGTCCTGTTACGCTGCAGGGCGCCCGACCGGAACAGCCTGATCAGGCGCCGAGCGCCCGCTCCAGCTCGCCCTTGCTCATGGTCGAGCGTCCCTTGACGCCCTTCGCCCTGGCCTTCTTCAGCAATTCGGCCTTGGTCGGGCCTCCGCCATGCGCGGAGCGTCTCGCGGAGGCCGCCTTGCGGGCGACGTCCTTGGGCTGGCGCGAATGCTGTCTGCCCTTGGCACTGTCCGCGCGCTTCTTGGCGGTCGAGCGGGCGTACTCGTCGTCGGACAATGTCTCGCGGGCCTTCTTCGGCAGGTAGCGCTCGCCGGTCTTGCCGCTCTCGCGGCCCGATTTCGTATCCCACTCCTCCTCTGTCCACTGCTTGAGGTGGTTGTCCTCGGATTTGGCGCCGGCATAGCCGCCGCCCTCCTTCTTGTATTCGGCGGTGGCCATCTGGGCCTTGCGTGCCGACCACTGGCCGGGCTTGCCGCCTTTGCTCGACTTCGTGGCCTTGTCTTTGACCCGTTCCCAGAGCTTCGGGTCGGTCTTTTTCGCGGTTCCTGCCATGAGCGCCTCCGAGCGGATCGTCGCCCGGTCAACCGGAGGCCGCCGATGGCGTTCCGGGCCGCGCGGTCGGCGCTGTGGACCGAGACGTCACGGCTCTGTCATGTCCCCCGCGCCATTGACTTGGCTGGGCTGAAATTCCACGTGCTCGCCGAGTTCCGCCCGAGGTTTGCGCGCCGCGAAACGAGAGGACCCGATGTCCGCCACGAACGCTTCCGAGATGCCGAAGGTCTTCATCGACGGCGAAGCCGGCACCACCGGGCTCGGCATCCGTGAGCGCCTGGAACGCGAGGGTCGCGTTCGGCTCGTCAGCATCCCGCACGAGAGCCGCAAGGACGCGGGCGCCAAGCGCGACCTGCTGGCCCAAGTCGATCTCGTCGTGCTCTGCCTGCCCGATGACGCCGCTCGCGAGACGGTGGCGCTTGCCGACGGCCTGCCCGAGGGTGGCCCGCGCATCCTCGATGCCAGCACCGCACATCGCGTCGCTCCCGGCTGGACCTACGGCTTCCCGGAGCTCGACCGGGCGCAGGCCGACGCCGTCCGCGCGTCGCGTCGCGTCGCCAATCCCGGCTGCTATCCGACCGGCGCCATCGGCCTGCTGCGGCCGCTCGTCGAGGCGGGGCTGATCCCGGCCGACCATCCGATCAGCATCAATGCGGTCAGCGGCTATAGCGGCGGCGGGCGCACGATGATCGAGAGCTACGAGTCCGGGGAGGGCGCGCCCTTCCTGCTCTACGGGCTCGGCTTCGGCCACAAGCACCTGCCGGAGACGCAGGCCTATTCGCGGCTGACGCGCCGGCCGATCTTCGTGCCCTCCGTCGGCAACTTCCGGCAGGGCATGCTGGTGAGCATCCCGCTCCACCTCGACACGCTGCCCGGCCGCCCCACCGCCACCGATCTCGAAGCCGCGCTGGTGGCGCATTACCAGGGCGCAGGCCTCGTCGAGGTGGTGACCGGAGCCGGCGAGGGCACGCATCGCGAGCGCATCGAGGCCGAGGCGCTCAACGACACCGACCGGCTGGAACTCCGGGTGTTCGGCTCGGACGAGCATCGCCAGGCCGTGCTCGTCGCCCGGCTCGACAATCTCGGCAAGGGCGCCTCGGGGGCCGCCGTGCAGAATATCGGGCTGATGCTCGGTCTCGACTGAGCGGGCATTCTCGAGAGGGCGAAAAAGCCCTCACCGCCGCCGATACATCGTCGTTTCGGTGCAGGGCCATGGCGTTTGCGCGTGCTCGGCGGCGAGCAGGGTAAGGAGTTCCGTCATCGGGCCTCGGCCGCCGCGTTTATTTGAAGATCCGCACAGGGCGGAAAGCGGAACTCAAGAGTAGTGATCCAAAACTGATGCCGTCATTGGATCTCTGGTCTCGGATGGTGGCGGAAATTTCGATTTCCTGTTCGAGTGGTGAGGTTTGAACGCCCAAAATAGGCACCCGCCAACAACGCACATCCCAACCAAGATCCCGAGCAGTACAGCGACCCATTCTGGCATCGCAGCCCCCTGACGTGTCACTCGAAATCTGTGCGCAGTACGGCATGAACACTTCGGGTCGACCGTTCGCGTTTCCCGGTCGCATTGCGCACCCGGATAAGCATCGCACGTTTTCGTCGGGTACTCACGGGGCTCTCGGGGTCCGTCCTTGGGCTGATCCCCGGCGGACCGCGTCAGGGCGTTTCTGTGCGCGAGGGCTGTAGAGCCGCGCGTGTTTCGTCGAACCGCGAGATAGCCACGCTTTACCGCAACGGTTCTTTCAACACAGATCCAGTTCACGCTGCCGGGCGGTCGCTCTTGGATTGCGGAACGACGGGGTTATGCAATCATTCGAGACCTGATCCCACGAGACGATGCACATTATTTTCCATTGAAACGCTTGATTATACAGATTCGCGTTCTTGCTCATAGACATCATCAGGCATATCGTCGGCTCGATCTTTCCTATCATCAGTGAGGGCGGGTCAGATATGAGCGAATCCAGCGCCGAAATGGCACGACGCGTCACGCTTACCGCAGATATCGTCTCTGCTTACGTCAGCAACAACCATGTACAGAGTGCCGACCTCGCCAAGTTGCTCGGTGACGTGCACACGGCCATCTGCAGCGTGACGGCCTTCGTCCCGGTCGCGGATGCCGCGCCGGCCAGGGCGACGGCCCAGGAGATCCGGCGTTCGATCTCGCACGAACACCTGATCAGTTTCGAGGACGGAAAGCCCTACAAGACCCTCCGCCGCCACTTGACGCTGCGTGGGCTCTCGCCGGAGCAGTACCGCGCGAAGTGGGGCCTCAGCCCCGACTATCCGATGACCTCCGCGAGCTACTCGGAGCAGCGCTCGGAACTCGCCCGCGCCCTCGGGCTCGGTCAGCAGCGCCGCAAGACGGCCGCCGTGGCCGCGCCTGATCCGGTGCTGCATTCGGTCGACGAAGAAGTTCCGCCGAAGAAGCCCCGCACCTCGCGCAAGAAAAGCGGCTGAGCCGTCCTCAAACGGACCGGCGCGACCGCGTCAGCCGCACGCCGGGCGCGGGACGCTCCAGCAGCACCTCGCGCCGGAAGCGCACCAGCTTCGCCGGCCGTCCTGTCGCGCCGCTGGTGATGCCGTCGGTCTCCTCCACGAGGCCCTGCTGGGCCACGAGCCGGCGGAAGTTCTGCTTGTGCAGGCGGATGCCCGAGAGCGCCTCCACCGTGCGCTGGAGCTGCAGCAGGGTGAATGCCGGCGGCATCAGCTCGAACACCACGGGGCGATACTTGATCTTGCCGCGCAGGCGCCCGATCGCCGTGGCCAGCACGCGGCGGTGGTCGAGGGCCATCGGCTGGCCGGTCACGGCGTGGTCGGCGGGGTCGGCGGTGCCTCCCTGTCCCCTGGCCTCCGGGATCAGTCCGGCCTCGAACAGCAGCTCGTAGCGCTCCAGCACCCGCTCCTCGTTCCAGGTGCCAGCGAAATTGAGGCCGACGCGGTCCTCGCGCTGGCGCCGCAGCTTGGCGTCCGAACTCTGGGCGATCCAGGCGGCGAGCCGCGGCTCGATCTCGGTGAGGGCCGCCGGCCTCCCCTCGCGAAAATCCTCCCAGGGCAGGAATCGGTACCAGTTGCGCCAGGTCGGCGCGAGATCGGAGGTTGTCTCGCCGGCGCTCCGCGCCTCGCGGGTCAGCGCGAGATAGGCGACCGAGAGCAGGTGCACGGCGTCGGACCCGGGTCCGGCTGCCTTCCGGTCGCGATCGCCGAAAGTGTAGAGCTGCTCGACATAGCCGAGGCGCTGCTGGGTCTGGCGCTCCACCCAGGCGCGCAGGCCGCGCTCCAGCGTCGGGTGTTCGGAGACCAGGGGACCGGAGGGCAGGCCGGTCTCGCGGCCCTTGGCTTGGCCCGGGACGGGCACCGTGAGAGCACGGGGCTCGCCGTCGGTGGCGGCGAGGATCACCGCGACGAGGCCGACGGAGGAGGCACCGGCCGAGGATGGCGCGGCGGCGCGCGCCTCCACGCCCGGAGTGGCGGCCCGGATCGTCTCCGCCGTCGTCATCGCGTCAGGCTCTCCCCGAATCCCGTTGAACGCCATCGCTATAGCGGACGCGTCCGCTTCCTCGTCAACGTCCGGTTGCCGATTGCACGTGGATGCGAGGCTTGCTTCACGGGCCCGCGCGGCGCGACAAGGCAGCAGAGGTCGAACTGGGTGTCGGGAGGGTTCGCGTGAGCGGCATGATGGCGGGCATGGCGGAGCGAGGCGCGGGCAGGCTCAATCCGGTCGACCTGCGCCTCTACGGCCTGATCGATGTCGGCGTGCTCGGCAGCGATGGCGTCCGCCTCGCGGAACTGGCGTTGGAAGCCGTGGCCGGCGGCTGTACGCTGCTGCAGTACCGCGACAAGGACATGGAGAATGCGCGCGCCGCACTTGCCCGCATCCGGGCGATCCGCGCGGCGGTCGAGGGCAGGGTGCCGGTGCTCGTCAACGACCGGGTCGATCTGGCGCTCGCCGCCGAGGCCGAGGGCGTTCATCTCGGCCAAGGCGACCTGCACCCGGACGAGGCGCGGCGCCTGCTCGGGACCGGCGCCATCATCGGGTTGACCGTGAAGAGCGGGGCGCAGGCCGACGAGCTGTACCGGTTGCCGGTGGACTATGCCTGCATCGGAGGCGTCTTTGCCACGACGAGCAAGGACAATCCCGACGCGCCCGTCGGCCTCGACGGGCTGCAGCGTCTCGTCGTCCGCGGCCGCCTCGCCCGCGGCTCTGGCCTGCCGCTCGGCGCCATCGCCGGGATCGACGCGGGCAACGTCGCGGACGTCATCGCCGCCGGGGCCGACGGCGTGGCGGTGATCTCGGCCTTGTTCAAGGACGGCGCGTCACGGGACCGGGCCCGCGACTTGCGCGAGCGCATCGATCTGGCGCTGATGGCGCGCCAGACCAAAAACTGAGGAGACCCCCGCCGATGGCCAGCACCCCGATCGCGCTCACCATCGCCGGTTCGGATTCGAGCGGGGGCGCCGGCATCCAGGCCGATCTGAAAACCTTCGCGGCATTCCGGGTCTACGGTGCCAGCGTGATTACGGCGGTGACCGCGCAGAACACCACCGGGGTGCAGGCGATCCACGACGTGCCGCCGGACGTCGTCGCGGCCCAGATCGACTCCGTGATGTCCGATCTCGCGGTTGGCGCGGTGAAGATCGGCATGCTCTCGCAGCCCGCCACCATCCGCGCCGTGGCGGAGGCTCTGCGCCGTTATGCTGTCGGACTCCCCGTCGTTCTCGACCCCGTCATGGTCGCCACCAGCGGCGACCGGCTGATCTCGGAGGAGGCCGTCGCCGCCTTGCGCGACGAGCTGATGCCGCTCGCGACCGTGATCACGCCCAACCTGCCGGAGGCAGCGACTCTGCTCGGCACGACGGAGGTCGCGGGCACGGAGAACGAGGCCGTCGCCCAGGCCCGCAAGATCCTGGCGCTCGGGGCGCGGGCCGTGCTGATCAAGGGCGGCCATGCAGAGGGCGACGAGAGCGTCGATCACCTCATCGGCGCCGACGGCACCCTGCGCCGCCTTGCCGCCCCACGCATCGTCTCGACGAACAGTCACGGCACCGGCTGCACCCTGTCGGCGGCCGTCGCCGCGGGCCTCGCTCGCAAGCTCGACCTCGCCGAGGCCGCCGCGCGCGCCAAGAGCTTCATCACGGCCGCGATCCGGGCCGCCGACGGCGTGTCGGTCGGCCGAGGACACGGTCCGGTCCATCACTTCCACGCGCTCTGGCAGTGATCGGGCGCCCTTGCGGGTTGCGTCTGCCGGCGCTTTGCGTTTGATGGAGCAAACGCTCGTTCGGATTACCGGATGGCGGGGCGGCGGACGGAGACCATGCAGGACACGGCGACGGGGCTGGAACGGACGCGTGCGCGGGATCTCGGTGCGCAGGTGCTGTCGGGCCAGCTCGGCAAGACGATCCAGCGCCTGCGCAAGGCCTATAACCTTTCGCTGTCGGAGCTCGCGGAGCAATCCGGCGTCGCCAAGTCGATCATCAGCCAGATCGAGCGCAACGAGACCAACCCGACACTCGCCACGATCTGGCGTCTGTCCCAGGCCCTCGACGTCTCGATCGAGCGCGTGCTCGCCACCTCCGACGAAGAACCGTTCATCGAGAAAACCTCGCGGGCCGACACGCCGATCCTGGTCTCGGAGGACGGCAAGGTCCGGCTAGCCATCATCGGCTGGATCAAGACCGTCGAGTGGCTGCAATGGTACGACGTCACCGCCGATCCGGGTGGCGTGCTCGATTCCGATCCGCATCAGCGCGGCTCGGTGGAATCGCTCTCCGTGATCGAGGGTGCCTTCGAGGTCGACGTCTCGGGCGAGATCCAGCGCGCCCGCGCGGGCGAGACCCTGCGCTACCGCTGCGACCGTCCGCATGTGGTGCGCTGCGTCAGCAGCGAGCCCGGCCGCGCCACGATGGTCGTGATCATGAAGGCGGCAGTGATGGAGTGATGCCGCCTGCGGCTGCATCCGTCAGGCTGAGCTGCTTCAGGCTCACCGACCAGACCTGCTCCTGCATGGCTTCATCGAGGCTCCTCGCCGAGGACGTCGTTTCGCGGCTCTTGGCGAAGTAGCGCCCGCTGATCCGTTCGAGCTCCGGCGCTGTGGCGACGTGCAGCGTGGTCCTGGCCCCATCCGCGGTCGAGATCAGGAAGGGCCGCATCAGGCCCCAGGCGACGCCGAGCGGTCCATTGAGATTTTTGGCGAAGCCGCTGGCCACCACGCCGGGATGCACCGCGTTCACGGTCACGCCGCTGCCTTCGAGGCGGCGGCCAAGGGCATACGTGAAGAGCAGGTTGCCGAGCTTGGCCTGCGAGTAAGCCTTCATGCCGCCGAAGGTGCGCTCGCCGTTCAGGTCGTCGAGGGCGATCCGGCCGCGCGTATGGGCAGCCGAAGACAGGTTGACGATGCGGGCCGGCGCGCTGGCCTTGAGGCGATCGAGCAGAGCTAGGGTCAGCTGCAAGTAGGCGAGGTGGTCGAGCGCCCAGGTCCGCTCCAGCCCGTCGACCGTGACCATGCGCCGGTCGAAGATCGCTCCAGCATTGTTCACGAGCAGGTCGAGGCGCGGATAGAGTGCGAGCACCTCGTCGGCGAGCCGCCGGGTCTCGGCCTGCGATGAGAGATCGGCGACGAAGGTGTCGACGGGACCACCCGCCGCCGCGCGGATGCGGGCCGCAGCGGCCTCCGTTCGCTCGCGGCTGCGGCCGACGATGCCGACGCGAGCGCCGGCACGGGACAGCCCGAGCGCCGTCTCGAAACCGATGCCCGAGGAGGCGCCGGTGACGAGACAGCTCTTGCTCCGCATGGAGGCAGGCGTGCTCAGAACACCGCCCTACCGATGGCGACGGCGATCACCACGATCACGATGGCGATGACGAGGAACAGGCCGAACAGCAGCTTGGAGATCGAGCGCGCGCCCGAAGCGATGCCGGTGAAGCCGAGGCCTCCGGCGATGATCGAGATCACGAAGGCGATCAGGGCCCACCGCAGCAGCTTCATCGGGAACACTCCGAGACGACACGAGAAAAAAGTGAGGCTTCAACCCGGCTTGGCCGCACTGTGTTCCGGGGCGAGCGCAGGAACATCCTTGCTCATTGGTTCCGCCTTTGCCACGAGGACCGCGGCGAGTGCGTGATAAATGCCTTGCTTGCACACGAGTTTCGACACCGCATCGGCGATGACCGCCGCAATCATCAGCGGGATCATCATGGCGTGGTCCTGGGTCATCTCGGTGACGATGACGAAGGACGTGATCGGCGCCTGCAGGACGCCGGTGAGATAGGCTACCATGCCGATCAGCACGAGCGCGCCGGCCGGCGCGTCGGCAAAGAGCAGCCGCGCCTCCGCGCCGAGCCCCGCGCCAACCGCGAGTGAGGGCGCGAACAGGCCGCCCGGGATCGCGCTGATCGAGGAGAGGACCGTCGCCGCGAATTTGAGGGGCGCGAAACCCCAATCGACGGCGTCCTGTCCGTGCAGGATCGCCCGCGCCTCCTCGTAGCCGGTGCCATAGACCGTGCCGCCGGAAACGAGTCCGCAGACCGCGACGCCGAGCCCGCAGGTGAAGGCGAACAAGACGGGATGGGTGGCGATCCAGGCGCCGATCCGGCCAGGAAATCCCGTTCCGAACCAGATGACGATGCGGCTGAACACACCGCCGGCCAGGCCGCCGATCACGCCGAGCAGCGGCACCGCGAGCCAACTCGCGGAGAAGGGCAGGGTGGCCGAGGTCGTGCCGAAATAAGTGTAGTCGCCCAGGATCGCCAACGAGGTCAGGCCTGCGGCGATGATCGCGGCGACGATCAACCCGCTCGCCTTGCTGTCATAGGCACGACCGAGCTCTTCGATGCCGAAGACGATGCCGGCCAGCGGCGTGTTGAAGGCGGCGGCGACGCCCGCGGAGCCACCCGCGAGAAGCAGCCCGCGCACCCGCGTCGGCGAGAACCTGCCGAAGGCGGCGAGGATGGCGGCACCGACCTGGACGGTCGGTCCCTCGCGCCCGACCGAGGCGCCTCCGAGCAGCCCGAGCGTCATCACGACGACCTTGCCGAAGGCGACCCTGAGCGAGACCAGGGCATGCTGTGCCCGCGTCTCGCCGATGGCGCGGGCGGCGATGACCTGCGGGATGCCGGAGCCCTGGGAGTTCGGAAACACCGTGCGCGCGAGATAGGCGGCGAGCGCGAAGGCGGCGGGCGTGACGACCACCGTCATCCAAGGCGACAGGCCCAGGAGGTCCTTGAACAGGGCCTGCGCCCCATCGGCCAACTTGGCCATCGCCACCGCGGCGAGGCCGACGCAGAGGCCTCCCGACAGGAAGAGCAGCCGCCGCTGCCAGATCTGCCAGCCATCGAGGGAAGCGCCGCGCAGACGCAGCATCGTGCGTCGGATCTGCTGGGGTCGAAGCTGCATGGTCTCGGAAAATGGCGGCGGCGCGAACTCAGTCTTCTAAGCCAGTTTCGGGCCGGCTCAGCCCTCGGCGGCGCAGAGCTGCTCCACGGTCTCGAGATAGGCCTTCGCGTCGAACTTCTTCAGCGAGTTCTCGCTCTGGTAGCGCACGGTGCCGAAGATCTTGCGCCTCTGCCAGGGGCGATCGTGCAGCCCGAAGATCCAGGCGACGTTGGTGAAGGAGTTCGCGTCGCGCCCGTCGAGGAAATAGCGGTTGTTGAGCCGCAGGGTCCGTTTAAAGGCCTCCTCGGGGGAGGGAGACCATTCGAGGATCTTCTTGCCCCAGTACATGCGCAGCTGATTGTGCATGTAGCCGGTCTCTCGCATCTCCCGCATCGCCGCGTTCCAGTAGGTGTCGTGGGTCTTGCCCTCGGCGAGCTGGGCCTCGCTGTAGCGGTGTGGGCGTGCGTCCCCGGCCTGTTCGGCGAGCGTCTTCCTGGCCCAGTCGGGCAGGGCGGTCTCGTAGCGGTCGTAGCCGTCCGTGTAGAAGACGTGATTCATGGCGAGCTCGCGCCGCACGATCAGCTCTTCGAGATAGCTCTGGCGATCCTCGCGGCTGCCGGATTTGGCAGCCCGCACCGCGAGCGCGATCTCCACCGGCGAGATCTGCCCGAAATGCAGGTAGGGGCTCATGTGGGAGGCGGCATCCGCCTCGGGCCTGTTGCGGTCGGCGCCGTAGCCGGCGAATGATTTCTGGAGGTAGGCTTTAAGGCGTCTTTTGGCCTCCGTATGGCCGCCGGTGAAGCGCCTCACCGGTGCCACCGAGGTGTCGAGGCTCATGCCGGCGAGGACTTTTTCGGGGTCCGAGATGTCGATCTCGCTCTTCAAACCCAGCGTATCGGCCTTGTGCTTCACCGTGCGGGACTTCAGCGGCTCCAGATAGTCGTCCCACAACCTGTGAAGCTTCGGCCGCAGCGTGCGCGCCGCGTATTCGTGCTTGGTCGAGGCCGTCTCGACGGGAACCACCACGTCGCCTTCGACCTGGACGATGCGGGTTTCGACGCCCTCGACGATCTCCGTATACCAGCGCTTCTGGATCGCGAGATACCCGCGGTCGAGCACCAGCAGCTTCGCGTCTTTCGACAGTGCGATGGCGATCTCGGCGGGCGAGGCCTTGCGCATGACGAAGCCGATGCCGCGTTCAGCCAACCGCTGCCGGCAATCGGCGAGCCCCTGCAGCAGAAATGCGTAGTGACGGGCGTTGGCCTCGGGAAAGCCGCTTGCGCCGTCGAGCAGTCCGAAACAGGCGACCACGGGACAGCCAAGTCGGTTGGCTTCCTCGATCGCGAATTCGAGCGCCGGATTGCAGTCGGCGCGGTTCGCTTGTTGGAGCAGGTAGAGGACGTATGAGCCGCCCGCGCGTGGCTCCACGTCGTTCAGAGCCTTGAGGCGCGTCGCCTGGATCGCCATGCCGAATCAAAAAAACTCCATTCCACCTCACGGCATCGTCGAGCGCCTCTCGTTGAGGCCTCACCGTCCTCCGTGAGGTGCCCACGCAAATCTTGCCAGTATCGGAGCTCAGTTTGGATTAGAACATCTGATCTCGCAGGGATTTAAGGGCAGATTTGTTTGCCCACCGCCTTCGATCATTGAGGAGCAATGCGATCCAAGCCTGAGACATTTTGGTGACATTGTTCGAACAATGTGCGGTTGAGCATGTCGAGCGCCTCGTCCTCTGTCGCAGTGCCCTTGCATTTCGTCGTCGAAGGATCAAATTGTGCGTCGCGGGATCGATGGCGTTTCGATCCTGCTGCCCTCCTTGGGCGTTTCCTCCCTAGACTACGGGCCGCTCTCACGAGCGGCTTTTTTTTGTCTCGACGGTCGCGTCACCCACGGGCGCGGGCGCGGATCATGAAGTTGTCATAGGTGTATTCTGCGACCTGGAACCAAAGATATTCCTCGTTCCGGAACGTCTTCATCGCCTCGTAGATCCGCTTGAAGTCGGGGCTCTTGGCCGAGAGTTCACCATAGAGGTCGTTGGCCGCCTTCAGGGCCGCCTCCATCACCTCCTGCGGGAAGGGACGCAACTGAGCGCCGCCGGCCACCAGCCGGCGCAGGGCCTGCGGGTTTCTCGCGTCGTATTTCGCTTGGACCTCGGCGCCGACCTGAGCCGCGGCGGCCTGCAACACGGCCCTGTAGGCCTTCGGCAAAGCCTTCCACTTTTCGGCGTTGAACCAGAACAGCATCATCGCGCCCCCCTCCCAGAAGCCCGGGAAGTGATAGCTCGGTGCGACCTTCTGCAGGCCGAGCTTGTCGTCGTCGTGCGGACCGATCCACTCGGCACCGTCGAGTGTCTTCGATTCGAGAGCCGCGTAGAGATCCGGGCCTGCCGTCGCCTGTGGCGAGACGCCGAGCTTCGCCATGACCTGGGCACCGAGCCCGGTGATACGGAACTTCAGGCCTTGAAGGTCGGCCGTCGTCTTGATCTCCTTGCGGAACCAGCCGCCCATCTGCGCGCCGGTATTGCCGCCCGGGAGCGCCACCAGCCCGTGTTTGGCGAAGACCTCGGCGAAAAGCTCTGCTGCGCCGCCCTGGAGCCACCAAGCGCTCTGCCCGCGCGCGTTGAGGCCGAAGGGCGTCGCCGTGGCCAACCCGAAGGCCGGATCCTTGGCGAAACCGAGATTGGACGAGGCATGGGCGATCTCGACCTTGCCCGAGCCTACGGCGTCGAGGAGGCCCTCGTTCGGTGCGATCTCGGTCGCTGTCCCGGGCTGGATCTTGAAGCGGCCGTCGGTCGCCTCGCCGACGATCCGAGCGAAGCTCTCGGACGCACCGAACAGGATGTCGAGCGTCTTCGGGAAGCCCGATCCGAGCCGCCAGGTCAGCTCGGGTGCGGCTTCGGCGAGGGCGGGCGCCGCCAACGGCGCAGCCGCTGCCACGAGGCCTGCGGAGAGAAGCGCCCGTCGCGGCAACGTGTTCTGCATCTCGGTCGCTCGTCTCCGATCTTGGCTCCGCGCGACATACACATTCGGCAGTGCGAAGTCGCGCCGCGTTCACTCGGCCATCACTCTTGTGATAGCAGCGGGCCGTGGAACACGCGCGCATCACCCTGCATACCGTCTGTGGCCTGGAGGAACTGCCGAGCCACGGCGCCCGCGGCGTCACGCATGTGCTGTCGATCCTCGATCCCGGCTGGCCCGATCCGGATTTCGGCGGGTACGGCACGCTTCGCCGCGCCGTGCTTCGCTTCCACGATGCCATCGTTCCGGGACCGGGCCTCGTCCTGCCGGAGCCCGGCGACGTCGAGACGATCCTCGATTTCGGGCGATCGGTCGCGGCCGAGGCCGGCGAGGCCCACATCCTGGTTCATTGCCATCTCGGACTGTCGCGCTCGACGGCGGCCTTGGCGACACTCTTCGCACAGGCCGAGCCCGAGACGCCGGCCGATGCGCTGATCGGACGATTGCACGCGTTGCGGGACGGCGCCTGGCCGAATGCACGGATGATCGGCTTCGCCGACGAGGCGCTCGGCCGCAACGGCACGCTCGTCGATGCCGTGCGCCGCCTGCATGGACGCCAGCTCGCGAGGAATCCGAGCCTCGACGCGGTGATGCGCGACCTCAACCGGGCCGCCGAGGTCGAGGCGGCCATCAAGCCCTGAGCCGGCTCAGTTCGTCTCGCTTCAGTTGGTTTTGGCGTAGTTGAAGTTGCCGTCGCGCCAGACGTAGAGCACGTAGCCCTGGGCGGTAACATCGCCCTTGGCGTCGAAGCCTACGGGACCGAGGACGAGGTCGAAGCGCTCGGTGTGCAACGCCTTGGCGATGGACCGTGCTTCGACACTGTGTCCGAAATTGCCGGCCTCGACGAGCGCCTGCAGAGCGGCATAGCCGTAGATCAGCGACCCGTCCGGCTCGCCGCCCTGCGCCTTTACCGCAGCCACCACCGCCTGCGCCTCCGGCTTGCGGCTCGGATCGAGATAGAAGGTCATCAGGACGCCGTTGCTCGCCGAGCCGGCGATCTTGCCGAATTCCGGCGTGGCGATTGACGAAGTGCCGAACCATTGCGGCTTGAACCCGCGATCTGCGGAGATCTTGACGAGGCGGCCCATCTCCTGCGCGCCGCCGCCGTAATAGACCACGTCGATCCCTGCCGTCTTCAGCCGGTCGGCGAGCGCCGCATCGTCGACGTCGCCCGGCTGAAAGGCGGCGAACAACGCCTCGTTCACGCCGATCCGGTTGAGATTGTCCTTGGTCGAGGCGGCCAGCGCCCGCGAGGGCGGGGAGGGGTCGTAGAGGATCGCGATCTTGCGGTCGCGGAACCGCTCGGCGAGCACGGCCGCCGAGAGCTTGGCCTGGTCATCGTCGCGTCCGCAGACGCGAAAGATCGTCGGCAGGCCCCGGTCGGTGAGTTTGGCCGCGACGGAGGCCGCGGTGATCATCACGATCCCGTTGGCGGCGTAGATGTCTGAGGCGGTCAGGGAGGCGTTCGAGCAGACATGGCCGACCACGAGCCGGACATTGGCCTGCACATAGTGGTTGGCCACGGCCGGAGCCTGGTTGGAATCGCAGGCGTCGTCTTGGACGTCGAGGACGATCTGTTCGCCGTCGAGGCCGCCCTTGGCGTTTGCGTCCTTGGTAGCCGCCTGGACACCGCGCAGGACCTGCTCGCCGATGGCGACGTAGGGACCGGAGCGCGGCAGGGCGACACCCACCACCACGTCCGCGAAGGCAGGACAGGCGGCAGTCGCGAGAAGGGCGGATCCGAGGAGCAACCGCGGCAGGAGGCCGGCAACGCGCGCGCCGGGACAGAGAAGGCGTCCGATCGTCATCACGCCCCTTCTAGCGCTCTTGTTCCGTCAGCCAAACCCGGCGGTGGGGCCACCGGCAGCCCCCGTCGAAGGCGAGGGCATGACGGTGAAACCCCGCGAGGGCATGCCTGCCGCAATGCAATGACGCAAGCGGAGCCCTCGGCAAGAGGCGAAATTGACTGAGACGGCAGTGTGAGGCCGCTTCCGCCGGATGCCGGCTCGCGCACGTTACGATCGTGTCGGCGACACTGAGCTGCGTTCCGACAGCGTGTATCGAAACGCAGAAAATGTTCTTGATTCAAAGAGATCGTGGGTTTTCTTCCGAAAAACAGGCGCTTTCTGCGCCTGTTTTAGCGCGTGTACGCGTAGGTCGATGCCGCTGCAGAGATCGGCGATGCGACGGTGGAGAAGACGCTGAGGACCTTCTGGACTTCGGTGAAGGGCGCGTTGGAAACGTAGAGCATGTCGCGGCTGCGCATGCGGAAGGCCTGGCTCATGAACAGGCTCTGCGGATCGCGCATGTTGAAGCGGTAGACCACCGGCACGAGCTTGGTGGTCAGCAGCGGCGAGCCGGGCTTCAAGCGCCGCACCAGGGTGTTGGGCTCGAAGCGGAACAGGAACACGCCCTCGGCATCCGCCTGGAGGTCGGACAGGCCGCGCGCCCGGGCGAGGCCCTGCGCCAGGGTGATGCCCTCGGCCGAGAACGGGATCTCGGTGGCGTTGCCGAGCGCGCCCAGCGCCATGAAGGTCTGCGGATCGCGCACCAGGGTGAGCACGTCGCTCGGCCGCATGAAGATGTTTTCGCGCGGGTTCGAGACCACGGCGGTGAGCGGCACCGTCACGGTGGTCTGACCGCGCGAGAGCCGCACGTAGGTCTCGCTGACCTGCCCCCTGACGCCGCCGGCCCCGGCGACTACGTCGAGCAGCCGGTCGCCCTTGCCCGAGAGCGGGATGCGCGCGCCCGAGGTGACCTCACCGGTCACCGTCACCGATTGCGAGATGGGCTTGGACACCGTCACCAGCACCTGCGGCTGGATCGCCTTGCCGGCGAGTTCGCTCTCGATGAGCACCTGCACGTCCTGCGGACGGCGTCCCGCCACCTGGATGCGGCCGGCATAGGGCACCGAGATCGCCCCGTCGCGGCTCACCACCTGCTCGGGGATCAGCGCCGATTTCGAGCCGGCCGAGAACCGGTCGGCCACCAGCGGCCCCGAGAACAACCCGCCCGAGCCCGCTTCCCAGACCTGCACCGCCACCGAGTCACCCACCCCGATCACCGGCTCGGCCGACGGGCTGCGGTCGCCGAAGGTCGCCAGCAGGCTGTCGAGCGGCCGCGAGCGCAGAGCCTCGATCACCGCCGGCGACACGTCCACCAGCTCGTAGCGCGCATAGACCCCGCCCGGCGTCGCCACGTCCGCCCCGTCCACGATCGCGCTCGCCGTCGGACCCGCCGCAGGCAGGTACGAACAGCCCGAGGTCGCGAGCGCGACGCTGAGGGCAAGAGGAATGGAGCGCATACAGGAGGGCCTGTCGTTTTCCTTGAGCCTGCTGCCTATCCCAAACCGCCAAGCCTGTCCGTGGCGAGGCGGTCACAGTGTTCTCCCGACGGCCCTCGTCGGGCCGCCGTCCCCGATTCGCACAAGCCGGACGGAAGATCTGATCCAGTTGCCGCACCGCCGCGCCCGTGCTCAACGGCATCGTCGCCTCCGGATCTTCGTGTCAGTGCCTCTTTTCGAGAGAGCTCGATTTTTATTCGAGGAATGCTCGCAACGTCCATCTTTTGACAGAATGCATGCCGAATGACATGTGATGTTTACTATACTGCCGTAGTGGGGGCGCTGTGTGCAGTCTGATCTTGACGATGGAGGTCCGTCCTGTGGGGCGGACTCGGCGGGAAATTGTCTAGGCTATACGCCGCCAGATTTGCGGTACGATGGCCTGTCGAAACAATCGGCGTCGGTCCGGCGTCGGCACGTCTTCTATTGTCCTGGCTACGATCCGGAATCGCGCACCCGCTATCGCCTGCTCTTCGTGCGGGAACTGCTGCGGCACGCCAAATGTTTCGGTGAGGCCAAGCCTCAGATCAGCCGCGCCAGCCTCTCGGCGGACGGGCTCGTGCAGAGCTGGACCGTAACCGCTTCGGGTGGCGTCGAGACGAGCTACGACGTGCTGCTGTGGGATGACCTCGTCGCGCGGGACACGGCGCGGTCGCGCTTCGTGAGCGTGGCCCTCCTCGTTATCGGCACCCTGCATGCGTTGATCCGAGGCAAGCTGTTCACGTTCTACCGGCTCAACTGGAAGTACGGGAACGTCATCCTCTACCCCTTCGTGCTGCTTCTGCTGCTCGGGGCGGCCACTGCGCTCGTTGCACTCGTCGTTCACGCCCATCTCGGCGACTGGTACGCACACAGTCTGGGCATGCCGCCCTGGGCGACGATTCCCCTCGGCATTCTCGTCGGCCTCGGCTGGATCAGGGCGATGGAGGCGTTCCTCAACCGCGCCTTCTTCTGGCAGATCCTGAACGATTGGGTGTTCAACTGGCAGCATGGCCAGGGCCGGAGGCCGGATTACGAGGCACGGCTCGACGTCTTCGTCGATCACCTCGTCGCACGCCTCGCCGCCTTCGCCGGTGCGGGCGAGGCGCTGGACGAGATCCTGATCGTCGGCCATTCCACCGGCGGCCTTACCGCCGTGGAGGTCGCGGCGCGGCTGCTCGCTCGCGATCCCGAAATTGGCGCGCAGGGGCCGGTCCTGTCGCTCGCGACGCTCGGCTCGGGGCTGCCGCTGGTCGCGGTGCAGCCTCAGGCGGTCCGGGTCCGCGCCGACATCGCGAGCCTCGTCACGAGCCGGCGGGTCGCCTGGATCGACTACGTCGCGCCGCAGGACTGGATGAATTTCCCGCGCTTCAACCCGCTCCACGATCTGGACTTGCCGATCGAGGCCGGCTCGCCAATCGTCAACCCGACGATCCGCTCGGCTCGTTTTCGCGAGATCATCGCCGAGGAGACCTACCGCAAGGTCCGCCTTCGGCCGTTCCGGATGCATTTCCAGTTCCTGATGTCGAACGACCGGCGCGGCGCCTACGATTTCTTCGCGATGACGCTCGGACCCGAGACCCTGCATCAGCGCGGGCTCGCCGACTGGGCCGCCCTCTCGACCGAACCTGCCCCTTCATGCGAGACGATGGCCGCCTGAGGCGGGGTGCTCCCGTCGGCGCGGATGCACGATGTGGTGGCCCCTTTGGTGCTCGTTGTGATGGGCGTATCGGGGTCCGGCAAGAGCACGCTCGCCGCGCTGTTGGCGGCACGTCTCGGCCTGCCCTTCGCCGATGGCGACGGCTTTCACACCCCTGAGACCATAGCCCGGATGCAGGCCGGCCATCCCCTCGACGATGCCGACCGTGAGCCCTGGCTTGCCCGGATCGCCGCCTGGATCAATGCGCGGCTGGCGCAGGGGGAGGGGGGCGTCGTCGCCTGCTCGGCCCTGCGCCGTGTCTATCGCGACGTCCTGGTTCGCGGTCGGCCGGAGGTGCGCATCGTGTATCTGGAGGGCAGCCGCGCCCTCATTGCCGATCGCCTCGCGCGTCGGCGCGGCCATTTCATGCCGGCGGCCCTGCTCGACAGCCAGTTCGCCGATTTGGAACCCCCAGGCCTCGACGAGCGTCCGATCACGGTGGGGATCGAGGACGAGCCCGAACGGATCACTGCGGCGATCCTCGCGCGCCTCCGCCTTACGAAGGATCGCTGACGCGAGAGGAGCCGGCATGGACATCGCCCTCGTGGTCTCGGACGTCGACGGCACGCTCGTCACGACGGACAAGCGGTTGACGCCCGCGAGCGTCGACGCGGTGCGGCGGCTGGAGGCTGCCGGCATCGGCTTCACGATCGCCTCCTCCCGGCCTCCGGTGGGTTTCCGGTCGCTCGTCGCGCCCCTGAACCTGCGCCTGCCGATCGGAGCCTTCAACGGCGGTACGGTCGTTGGTCCGGACCTCGTGCCTCTCTCTCAGGCCTCGATTCCCGAACGCGCCGCGCGGCACGCGGTTGAAAACCTGCTTCGGGCGGAAATCGACGTCTGGGTTTTCGCCGAAGGCGCCTGGAACCTGCGCGATCCTGCCGCCTCCTACACCGACCTCGAGCGCCGGACGCTCGGCATCGAGCCGCGAGTCGTCGCTGACCTTGGTTCCCTGCTCGGAGCGGCACAGAAGATCGTCGGCGTCAGCTCCGATGCCGAGGGGCTCGCGCGTGCCGAATCGAGCCTCTCGGAGGCCTTGGGCGGCGAGGCCAATGTCGGGCGCTCGCAGGCCTATTACCTCGACGTCACGCCGCCGGGCGTGAGCAAGGGCAGCTTCGTCCTGGACCTGAGCCGCCGGCTCGGAATCGCTCCCGAGCGGATCGCGACCATCGGCGATGCCGCCAACGACAGGGCGATGTTCGCGGTGAGCGGTCTGGCGATCGCGATGGGCAACGCGCAGCCTGACGTGCAGGCCGCCGCCACGGCGGTGACGACGAGCAACGACGAGGACGGCTTCGCCCGCGCCATCGAGCGGTTCGTCCTGAGAGACGCGCCGGGGAGGTGAGCGAGTTCCGCGGACTGTGCCCCGGTGAACACAGAAAGTCGACGAACGGCCACGCTGTCCAACTCCGCCGGATCGAGGCCGCTTTCCGGCCTCATTTCGCCACGACCAAGCTCGGGTAACCGTGGCCGTCTCCGCGAGGAGAGAGGCCGAGGCATCGAACTTGGGTCACGCCGGAATGCAAACGCGCCTCGCGCTCGCCGCTCTGATCGCCGTCGCTCCGGTCCCCGTGCTCGCTCAGGGCGCGCATGACAACATCGATGCGCTGATCGAGCAGCAGGCCAAGGCCAATAAGGTGCCCGCCGCCTTCGTCCACCGTGTGGTCAAGCGCGAGAGCAACTACAATCCGCGCGCCAAGGGCGGATCGGCGCTTGGGCTGATGCAGATCAAGCACGCGACGGCGCGCGGCATGGGCTACAAGGGCGATGCGTCGGGCCTCTACGATCCCGAGACCAACCTGAAATACGGCATCGCCTATCTCGCCAGCGCCTACCGCCTCGCCAGGGGCGATCTCGACCAAGCCTACCGCTACTACAACAAGGGCTTCTACTACGCCGCCAAGAAGCTCGGCATCGAGACCGCGGTCACCGTCCCGGATGACATGCCGGCCGCCGCGCCGGTTCAGACCGCCAGCTCCTCCAACGACTTCTCGAAGCTGTTCGGCTTGTCCTCCGGTGCGACGGCGGCGCCGACCCGGATCGCCTCCGCCGATCCGCAGGCGGGCATCGCCGGGACGACGGCGCTCGCCTACGCCGCTCCGTCCGGAACGGCTGGCTCCGTCGAGGTGCCGCTGCCTCCTCGCCGTCCGGCCGCCTTCGGCGGCGAGGCACAGTCCGCCCCTGCCGAAGCCCTCGCGCAGGTTTCGCTGGCTCCGGCTGCCCCGAATTCTCCCGCACCGAGCGCGTCCGGTTCGGCCGCGCCGCAGCAGGTGGCCTCCGCCGATCTCGTCGAGGTGCCGCTGCCCCCGCGCCGGCCGACCGCCGTCATGCTCGCCGCCGTCGCACGGCCGGCAGCCCCCGCTCGCAAGGCCAATCCGGCTGCCGAGGTTCTGGAAGCGACGGCGCTCCCCGCCGCGCAATAACGCGCGCGGGCCCGCCAGCTACGCGTCACGGTTCTGCGAAGCCTCGCATTGGGAATGCCCCCGTTGCGAAATGCATGGGACCGTCGCTTGCGGAACGATTGCGTTCCTGCGCTCGAAGCGGCACATCTGCCGATCTGCTATTGCAACGCAGCATAGGCGTGATCATGTCGAGGACGTGGTCTGCGATTTGCTGCGTGCCTCGCGTGAAGCGGAAGTCGCGCCTGTATCTCGGCGCATGGGGGAGGCTGATGACGCCATGAGCGGCGTGGAACTCGAAACCGCTTTTCTGAGCGAGCTGGGCCGGCGCGTGCGCGAGGCGCGCACCATGCGCGGCCTGTCGCGCAAGTTGCTGTCGCAGACCTCCGGCCTCTCGGAGCGCTACATCGCCCAGCTCGAGAGCGGGCAGGGCAACGTCTCGATCATTCTCCTGCGACGGGTCGCGAACGCCATGGGCGTGCGCCTCGACGACATGATCGCCGGCGAGGAATCCACTTCGGAGTGGCGGCTGATCCGCGACCTGCTGCGCGACGCGTCGCCCGAACAGGTCGCGCTCGCCAAATCCGTGCTGTCCGGCACGTCGCCGCAGCAATCCGGTGAGAACGGCGGCATCCGCGTCGCGCTGGTGGGCCTTCGCGGCGCCGGTAAGTCGACGCTGGGGCGGCTCGTCGCCGAGCGCCTGGGCTGGACCTTCATCGAGCTGAATGCCGAGATCGAGCGCGAGAACGCGCTGTCCGTGCGTGAGATCTACGCGATCTACGGCCAGGAGGGCTATCGCCGGCTGGAGCAGCGGGCGCTCCGGCGGCTGACGGGGCACCCCGGTCCAATGATCCTGGCGACCAGTGGCAGCATCGTCGCCGAACCGCTGACCTACGACCTCCTGCTCCAGTCCTTCCTGACCATCTGGCTGCAGGCCCGGCCCGAGGAGCACATGCAGCGCGTGCGCGACCAGGGCCACCTCGAGACCAAGGGCGATCACGCGGCGGCCCTCGACGAGCTGCGAGCCGTCTTGATCAGCCGCGAGCCGCATTACGCCCGCTCCGCCGCGACGGTCGACACGTCCGACGTGCCGGTCGCCACGATGCTCGACAGGCTCACGAGCGAGATTGAGGCCCGCATCCCGGCCGCCCGCGAGGCGCCCTCCAAGGACCGGCGCAGCGCCTGAGAATCGCAAGGCCTCGGTGCGTGCGACGCACCGGGGCCTTGACGCAGCGCACCCTCGCGATCACTTCGGAAGCATCCGGTTCCCCGGTTGCGCGATCGGGCCACGGTTTTCTGCCGGGATCGTCACCGGCATTGGCAGATCGTTACCGGGGACGGGGCCAGGATAGGACCGGCCGCGATCCGTCCCCATCCGTTCCGAGGAGGAAGCATGTCCGCCAGCCTTGCGCCGAACCTCAACCGGGGATCGAACGCCGTCGCGGGCGTCGTCGATCCGTGGTGGACGCGCGTGCGGGACGAGGCGGAGGCCGTCGTGCGGGACGAGCCGCAGCTCGCTTCGTTCTTCGTCGCGACGATCCTCAACCATCCGAGCCTCGAAGCCGCCGTCGCCCATCGCGTGGCCGCGCGCCTCGGCCATGCTTCGCTTCCGGCCGAACTCGTCGCCCACGGTTTTCGCGAGGCTTTCGAGGCCGATCCGGAGCTCGGTGGTAGCATCCGCGCCGACATCGCCGCGGTGATGGACCGCGATCCGGCGACCACGCGGGCGCTGGAGCCGGTGCTCTACTTCAAGGGCTTCCACGCCATCCAGGCCCATCGCCTCGCGCATTGGTACTGGAACCAGGGCCGACGCGACCTCGCGCTCTACCTGCAGAGCCGATCTTCCGAAGTCTTCCAGACCGACATCCATCCGGCGGCCCGCATCGGGCGCGGGGTGTTCTTCGACCATGCCACGGGCATCGTCATCGGCTCGACGGCGGTGATCGAGGACGATGTCTCGATCCTGCACGCGGTGACGCTCGGCGGCACTGGCAAGCAGGGCGGTGACCGCCATCCCAAGATCCGCCGCGGCGTGATGATCGGGGCTGGCGCCAAGATCCTGGGCAACATCGAGGTCGGAGCCTGCGCCCGCGTGGCCGCGGGCTCCGTGGTGCTGCGGCCGGTCCCGCCCCATACAACCGTCGTCGGCGTGCCCGCCCGCGTCGTCGGCACCGCCGGCTGCGCCGAGCCGGCACGCTCCATGGACCAGCTCTTGGCGATGACCGACTATATCGACATCGCCGGCGGCATCTGACGCCGGTCTTGCGATCCGGCGCGGGGGCCTCTAGCTCTCCGCCCAATCCCGCCCTCGCCATCGGGTCCGTCCGACCGCCTTCCCCGGCGGCCGTGACGGTCGGCCGGTGCGGAGGTGAGGCGCATTCCAACCCGAAAGGCCAGTTCCTTGAACAAGACCGAAGCCGCCACGCTCCAGGGCTACCTGCGCCGCAAGTTCGCCAACGCGAACATCAAGGTCGTCGCCATGAAGACCGGCGATACCGCGGAGGTCTTCATCGGTGAGGAGTCGATCGGCGTGATCGCCGACGACAAGGAAGACGGCGACGATTCCTACACCTTCCGGATGGCGATCCTCGACATCGACCTCGAAGAAGACGCCTGACTGAGGGGCCTTCGTCCACAGCCCTTCCGGCCGGCATTTACCGTCCGGGAGGGTAATGCTTAACAGATCGTAAATCGTTGGTCAGAGTGCCTGTCTCTTCTTGTTGGAGATGGTGCGTCATGACCGTCAGCCCCGCTGCCGCCGAATCCCTACAGACCCTCATCGTAGGCCTCGCGCTGGCCGGGCTACTGGCGAGCGCATTCGAGCTGTTCACCGATCGCAAGGCGAGCTTCAAGCTGCTGGAAGCGGGCGGCGTCTCGGCGTTGGCGGCGGTGCCGATGCTGGCCTTCACGGCGCCGTTCATCATCCTGCGCAACACCCTGCGCGGACGCCGCCTGGAGCACCGGCCGATCCCCTTCGTGATGATCGCGACCATGGTCGCCTGCGGCTGGAGCCTGCTCTCGGGCCGCGTCGCCGTCGATCTCGCCAGCCTCATGGTCGGCGGCTGAGACGGGTCGGGCAGGATCAGCGGTTCGCCGTCGTGGCCGGCGACGTGCCATTGTTGAGCGAGACCCAGGCCTGTCCGTCCTGGCCCTCGCGCTTGACGAAGCTGTAGCCGGTGCGCTGCCAGGGCAACACGGCGTTGGTCTTGTTGTCGAGGATCAGGTCGCCGCGGTCGGTGCGCACCATCAGCACCGCATGCCCCTCGCCGATCTCGTCGATCACCACCGTCATGCGCAGGACCCGGCGGGGCAGGTGACGCTGCACCAGCATGCGGCGCTTGAGCAGCTGGATGTCCTCGCAATCGCCGAAGCCGTCATCTGGATAGTCCCAGCGGTCGACGACGCCCCAATGGGCCATGTCGGTCACCGGCTTGATGCGCTGGTTCACGCGGCGGTTGATGCTGGAGAGCAGGCGCCAGACCGAGGGGGTCAGGGCGATCTGCGTCGGTTCCGACAGGTCCACGGTGCACTCGCTCGGCATGCGGGCGCAGAAATCGTTCCAGGCGGCGACGGGCCGGGCCGGCTGGCCGTACTCGACGGGCGTGCCGATCTCGGGAAGGCGGACAGAGGGACGGGCTTGCGAGGCGGCCCCGCCGAGCAGCAGCGTCGCGCCGACGATCGAGAGGTGGGCCATCTGGCGCAGGTGGCGGCGCGCCGAGACGCGGACGACCGCAGACCCGCCGTCCCAAACCGCGTACCGCATGACCTCGAAGCCTTGCCGCAATGACCCAACGGCGAAGCTCGCATGGGCGAGGCCCAGGCTCAACAGCAAAGTTAAGCGTAAGTAAATCGATCGCGGGATTTCGCGTCCCGGATCGAGACGTCGCCAGCCCGGCTTGCAGCCGGGCCACACGAGTCCTCAGCGGTTGGCGGTGACCATCGGGGAGGTGGCGCCCCCGAGGGACACCCAGGCCACCGCATCCTGACTCTCGCGCTTGATGTAGGTGTAGCCGGTCTCGTACCAGGCCATGACGGTGCTGGTCTTGTTGTCGAGGGCGAAGTCGCCGCGATCGGTGATCAGGGTGAGCACCGCATGGCCCTCGCCCTTCTCGTCGATGACCACGGTCATCCGCATTGCCCGGCGCGGCAGGCCGGCCTCGGCGAGCAGGCGCCGCTTGAGCAACTGGTAGTCCTCGCAATCGCCCACGCCGTCCTCGGCGAGATCCCAACGGTCCGGCACGCCCCAATGCTCCTGGTCGGTCCGCGCCTGGATGCGGTCGTTCACGCGGCGGTTGACGGAGGTGACGAGGGACCAGACCGACGGGGTCAGGGTGATGCGGGTGGGCTCGTTCGTGTCGACGGCGCATTCGGCCGCGTAGGACTTGCAGAACTCGGTCCAGGCCAGGATCGGACGGGCGGTGCCGACGGGCGTGGCGCCTGCGGAGGCCCGGGGCAGGGCGCCGCCGGCCTGCTCGCGGGCCGTTGCCTGCGTGGCGCCGACGAGGAGCGTGAGGCCCAGAGCGAGCCCCGTGATCCCTGCCTTGATTCCAGCGCTGCGCATCGCGGCCATCCCTTTGAACGAGGGCCATCGTGCAGCCGCATCTGCTCCGGGGCGCTGAAGCGAATACGCGCAATTTTACGCAATTCCCGACGGCCCGTGCCGACCACGAGGCAGGCCGAATCGTCGAATGAGGAATTGCGCCAATTCGTCGGGGTTTCGTTAGGCTGGGGGTAACCCTGTCTTCCCTGCGCGCATGAAAAAACGGCGGCAGGAGCGCTGCCGCCGTCGTTCGTGCCGTCCTGGGCGGTCTTCTAGAGGCGGATGCCTTCGTGGAAGCGGTCGGCGGAGATTGGCAGCATGAACTGAGCGCCGATGCCACCCTCGAAGTAGCGCACCACGCGGCTCGGCGTGCTGCCGACCATCAGGCTGGTGCCGAGCGGCGGGGTCGTCTCGGTGGCGATCGCCACGCCCGACATCGAGATGTCGATCACCCGTGCGGTCAGTTCGCGTCCGCTCTCGAGACGCAGGGTCACCACGGGGTTGTTCGGCGTCAGGCGCTCGTGCGTACGGCCCTCGGGCAGGCCGAGATGCTCGCGGTTGGCGAGCCAGGTGAGCTGCGAGGCGATCTTGTCGCGCTTGCGCGGGGAGGCGGTGAACTGGGCCGCGAGGGTGCCGGACCCCGGATGGCGCGCGATGACGCCTTCGACCCGGCCGATCTGCTCGAGATAGAACACCACGCGCTCGCCGATCTGGCCGAGCACCGCGCAGGTCACCTTGATGCCACCCGGCGACATGTCGACGGTCTGGCAGGGATACTCACGGCGGTCTGACAGCATGTAGCGCCCGAGCAGGGCGACCCGCACGCGCTGGTGACGACGCAGCTCGGGGCCACGGGCAGGACGAGCCTCGACGGACTCGGCTCTCGCGGCGGCCTCGCTCATGTCCTCATGTCGTCCGGGAATCGTGGAATCGGGACTCCAGCTTTAGTGACCGAGGGTTACGAAAGCCTTGTTACGCCTCCTGACATGCACGCAAAACACGGGTCAACGCGTCAACTCGCAACTTTAGGTAGAAGCAGGGACGTCATCTAAATCAGAGGCGGCCGCCCTCGTGCACCAACAGGTGACCCCGCCGGACGGGGAGGGGGTCGTTGGCCGGCATCGGCATGTCGGGCGGCAGCCGCGATGCATCCGGGACCGTTGCCGGTCCGAGAACGCGCAGGGAGTTCACCTCCAGGCTCAGCACCGGGTGCAGGCCGAGCCAGGCCGGCACGCAATGCGGACTGAGCGCACCGAGCACCCGCGCCTGGGTCCGCCCGCGATGGCGCAGCGGCAGCAGCAGCAGTTCGAGTTCGATGATCTCGTCCTTGGCCGTCAGCCCCTTGAGTCCGGCGACGACGCCAACGGTGTCCATCGTCACCGTCTCGACGAGGCGCCAGGCCCCCTCGGCGGGATCACCGTTCGTCCCGTCCCACAGCTCCGAGAAGGCCGCTCCGCGCAGCTCGCGCCCGAACAGGGCGCAGAGGCGGGTGCCGGCGAGCCGGAAGACCGCCTGGCGCCGCTGCGGCTCGATCTCCAGGATCAGGCTGTCGGCCAAGAGGTTGCGGATTTCGCCGGGCTCGATCTCGCTGCGCTCCGGCGCGGCGCGCTCTCCGCGCAGGCGGTCCCAATAGGCATGGAGCAAGCGGCTCGTCGGGTGCTTCATGTGTGTTCCGGATCGGTACGGCTGGGCTCGGCCTGTCTCGGGATCGTTGATCACCGGGTCGGGCCGACCCGAGACGGCGGCGTTGGTCGAGCCCGGCGCATACCCTATGCCGGTCCAAGCCGACGGGCTCGTTTAAGCTTTCGTTAAGGTTAAGAGATGGTTGCGATTGCGTCCGAGACCGCGCTCGGCGAGGATGAATGCGTCGGATCGAGACCCGCCGCTCCCCAGCGGCACCCCGTCCCTTAGCGGTCGCGATCCACAGCTTGCGATGTGAAACTTGAGGACTCGGACCTTCTCGATACGAGGCCCTGGCGCGCTCCGGCGCGCCGCCCCGCGGACGAGGTATGATCTCCTTTTTTGAGGGGAGGGCGGTAACGCTCTCCCCTTTTTTCTTTTGCGCCATACGCCTCGTCGACACGCTGACCCGCCGGCCACTTGCGGCGAGCCGGCAAGCCCCGACATGGTGGCGGCATGGATGCCTCCCCCGATCTTCCGCCCCGGCAGCGCGTGCCCGTCTTCAACCTGCCGGGCATCGTAACCGCCTCGATCGCGGTGCTCGTCGTCATCCACGCGCTGCGGCAGTTGCTGCCGGACGTATGGGACGTCCAGGCGCTGATCGACCTGTCCTTCATCCCGGCGCGCTGGACGGTGGCCTTCGATCCCGCCAAGGCGCAGGCCATCGTGCAGGCGGCGGGCGAGGGCGTGGGCGACCCGGCCACCGCCGCGGCCCGGCAGGATTTCGCGCGGGCGCTGGTCGCGGAAGCCGCGCCGATGCCCTGGACCTTCGCCAGCTACGGGCTTCTGCACGGTTCGTGGACGCATGTGATCTTCAACGTGGTCTGGCTCGCCGCCTTCGGCTCCCCTGTGGCGCGCCGCTACGGGCCGTGGCGTTACGGCGTGCTGGCCCTGGCCGGCATCGTGGCGGGCGCCGTGCTTCACCTTCTGATCGATCCCTTGAGCGCGATGCCGCTCGTCGGAGCCTCGGCCGGCATCGCGGCGCTGATGGCTGCGGCTGCCCGGTTCGTATTCCAGCGGCCACCGGCCTATCGCCCGGCCATGGCCTGGCAGATCGCGCCTCCGCCGCGGCTGGAGACGATCCCCGAGCTCATGCGCAACCGGAGCGCGGTGCTGTTCCTGGTGATCTGGCTCGCCACCAACCTGCTGTTCGGCCTGATCTCGCTGCCGCTCGGCGCCGGTGACGGCCCGATCGCCTGGGACGCCCATCTCGGCGGGTTCCTCGTCGGATTCTTCCTGCTGCCGCTGCTGGAGCCGCGCCGCCAGCCGGAACAGGGATGACGCGGGCGCGACGATCGCGCCTCGTCCGAAGCATGCGGTGACATCTCCACCGACGTCCCGGTCTTTTCGGCAATCGGGAAACCTTGCCCGGTCGAGCACGCTTGCCATGTCGAGGCGAGCGCCACAGTATTGAGTCGAGAGCCGCGACCAACCCGGCCCGGAAAACCTTCACAGCGCCGCGGGCTGACGGCGCGTCCTGGGAGGACAGCAAACGATGACCGTTGCACGTATTCTTGCCGAGAAGGGCACCACCGTCGCGACGGTGGCCCCGAACCGTACGATGGACGAGGCGATCCACCTGCTCGCCGAGAAGCGCATCGGTGCGGTGGTCGTCAGCGACGATCAGGGGAAGGTGATCGGCATCCTGTCCGAGCGCGACGTGATGCGGGCCCTCGCCGAGGCGGGCGCTGCCGCCTTCGACGCCCCGGTCTCCCGCTACATGACCGCGAAGGTCACGACCTGCACCCGCTCCACCACCATCGAGGAAGTGATGCAGGTGATGACCGAGGGCCGTTTCCGCCATCTGCCGGTGGTGGAGGACGGGCAGCTCACCGGCGTCGTCTCCATCGGTGACGTGGTGAAGCGGCGCATCGCGGCCGTCGAAGCCGAACACCAGGCGATGCGCGACTACATCACGATGGCCTGAACGGGCCAGGCGGCCGCACCGGATCAGACCCGCGCGGCCGCTCCCTCGACCATCCGGCGGATCTCCGGCAGCGCTGCCCGTGCCGCCTCTCGGCCGAGCGCGATGCCTTCGGCCGCGCGGTGGAACTCGAACAGTCCCATGGCGGCGAGCCGGGGGGAGACCATCACGTCCGGCGGGTCCGAGGCGAGGCGTGCCCGCGAGATACGGTCCTGCGTAATATTGAACGCGTCGAACATGACGCGGGCCGCACCGGGCGCGCCCGTCTTGTCGACGGCCTTCGCGATGGCGCCGTCGCGCGCGGGGCGACGCCCGACGATGCGCAGTCCGGCGCCGCGCAGCAGCGCCCAGCGGCTGCGCGCCTCGACCGCCTGCTCGATCTGCCCTTCGAGATCCTCCTCCCCGGCCGGCGGAGCCTCGTGCCAGACCAGGGAGCCGCGGACCCGGGGGTCGCAGGCGAGGTTGACGCAGATCACGACGTCGGCGCCGAGTTCGCGGGCAAGCCGCACCGGGACCGGATTGACCAGCGTGCCGTCCATCAGCAGGCGGGTGTCGAGCGAGACCGGAGGGAACAGGCCGGGGATGGCGTAGGAGGCGCGGATCGACTCGACCAGCGGTCCATTGGTCAGCCAGACCTCGTGGCCGGTCCCGAGCTCGGTAGCGACGCAGGCGAAGGCGACCGGCAGCGCCTCGATCCGCTGGCCGCCGAGTTCCTCGACGAGTCGGCGGGCGAGGCGCTCGCCGCCGATCAGCCCGGACCCGGTCAACTTCAGATCGGCGAGCCCCATGACGCCGCGTTTGGTCAGAGAGGTGGCGAACCCCTTTAGCTTATCGAGCTTGCCCGCCGCATAGGCACCCCCGACCACCGCGCCGATCGAGCAGCCGGCGACGACCTCGGGGGAGATGCCGGCATCCTGCAGCGCCTCGATGACGCCGATATGCGCCCAGCCGCGCGCCGATCCCCCGCCCAGAGCCAGGCCGATCCGCGGCGCGCGCCGAAGCGGCGCTTCGACGGGCTCGACGGCCCCTTCGGGAAAACTCTCGAGCTG
The DNA here is from genome assembly GCF_014196345.1 of Methylobacterium brachythecii. Lineage (GTDB taxonomy): Bacteria > Pseudomonadota > Alphaproteobacteria > Rhizobiales > Beijerinckiaceae > Methylobacterium > Methylobacterium brachythecii. The sequence goes on from NZ_JACIDN010000004.1 coordinate 192,524, forward strand.
ACGGGCGGCGCGCGGACTCACCGTTCGGACGAGACGAGGCGAGCCCCGGTCCCTGAACCGAGCGCGACGCTGCGGTAGAAGCAGGAGCGGCGTCCGGTATGACAGCAGCTGCCATCGCCGCCGACCTCGACCCGGATCAGCACGGCGTCCTGGTCGCAATCGACCCGCATCTCGACGACGCGCTGGATCTGTCCGGAGGTGGCGCCCTTGTGCCAGAGTTCGCGGCGCGAGCGGGACCAGTACCAGGCCTCGCCGGTCTCGATGGTGCGCGCCAGCGATTCAGCGTTCATGTGGGCGAGCATGAGGACGGCGCCGTCATGCGCATCCACCGCGATGCAGGCGACGAGTCCGTCCGCGCCGAAGCGCGGCATCAGAACGTCGCCTTCCTCGATCTCGGCCCGCGTTCCCGGCGCCTCGAAGTCCTTGGTCATGTGCGTGTCGGCGCGAAGAGCTTCGGCACTAGGGCTTGTTGCGCACGAGCGTCAGGAAGCGGACCTGCTCCGACGCATCGTCCTTGTAGACGCCGCGGAACTGGGTGGTGATCGTCGATACGCCGGCCTTCTGTACGCCGCGCATGGCCATGCAGAGATGCTCGGCTTCGATCATCACGGCGCAACCGCGGGGCTTGAGGATCGACTCGATGGTGTCGGCGATCTGCGCCGTCATGGTCTCCTGCGTCTGCAGGCGCTTGGCGAAGACGTCGACCACGCGGGCGAGCTTCGACAGGCCGACGACGCCCTTCGACGGGTAATAGGCGACGTGCGCCAGACCCATGAACGGCACCATGTGGTGCTCGCAATGCGAGTAGAACGGGATGTCGCGCACCAGCACGACGTCGGAATAGCCCTCGACCTCCTCGAAGACCCGCTCGAGCAGCACGTCCGCGTCGACCTTGTAGCCGGAGAAGAGCTGTTCGTAGGCCTTGGCGACCCGCGCCGGCGTGTCGATCAGGCCCTCGCGGGTCGGGTCGTCGCCGGCCCAGCGCAGCAGAGTGCGCACGGCGGCCTCGGCTTCCTGGCGGCTCGGGCGGCCAAGCGCGATCTCGTTCGGGACGCGTTGCGCCGAATCCGGGATCGGCGCGATGTCGGCCTGGGCGTCGTTGTCGTTACGCATCAAGGCTGCCGCATCCTGGCGCCGGTTCTCTTCGCTCATGCCGTAGGACAGGGATTTGAGCGCGGCATCCATGGCATCTCCCGCCCGCGCGACACGGGTCTTCATCGTAGTGCTGTCGGGCTTCGCGTACATCGTCGGGTCCCGCCGGCATCCCTCGATCCAGATGCCGGTGCCCCTCTTGATCCGGCGACGCCGGCCGGGGCACGACCTGAAACGACGGGCCGTCCTCGCGGAACGGCGGCTCCGAGCCTATATCGGCGTTATGGGGCGTTCGCGCAATGCACATCACGCGGATCGGGTTTCCGGCAGAGTTCTATGCTCGACGACATCTACAATCGCCGTATTCTCGAACTCGCCGCCGACATTCCGCGGCTCGGCCGGCTCGACGCGCCCGATGCGAGCGCGAGCGCCCATTCGAAGCTCTGCGGCTCGACGGTGACGGTGGATCTCCTGACCGACGAGGCCGGTGCCGTCGTCACCGACTTCGCGCACGAGGTGAAAGCCTGCGCGCTGGGCCAGGCCTCGTCCTCGCTGATGGCGCGGCATGTGGTGGGCGCTAGCGCGGACGAGCTGCGGCAGATCCGCGAGCGGATGCGCGCCATGCTCAAGGAGAACGGACCGCCGCCGGATGGCAAATGGGCCGACCTCGCCGTGCTGGAGCCGGTGCGGGACTTCCGCGCGCGCCACGCCTCGACGCTGCTCACCTTCGACGCGGTCGTGAACGCCCTCGACCAGATCGCGGCCCGCAAGGCTCCCCAGGCCGCCGAGTAGGGTGGCGCGGGGGTGTCGATGATCCTGCGCCGAGCCGCCCATTACGCGATCCGCGCCTACCAGCTCACGCTCTCGAGCCTGATCGGCCGCCAGTGCCGGCACTGGCCCTCCTGCTCCGAATACGCGGACACGGCGATCGCTCGGCACGGGATCTGGGCCGGCGGCTGGATGGGGTTTTCGAGGATCTGCCGTTGTGGACCGTTCGGGACGAATGGCATCGATCTCGTGCCTGACAACCTCGCCGAGCGGGCGCGCTGGTGGCTTCCCTGGCGCTACGGCCGCTGGCGGGGTGTTCAGGGGCCGCCGCCTTCTCCGTTTCGCTGCGACGCCGTCGACGAGCGGGCGCGGGGCGGCTCTTCGACCTGACGAGAGTGGCAGGAGGTCGGAACCAAGACGCCGAAGGAAGCGGGCGTTCTCGTCTCGCAGATCTTTTCCGCAGGCAGCGTCTCGGCGGTCCGGCAGGCCGCCAAAGCGCCAAGGAAGAGCGAGCCGACGAGCAGCTGGAGCGATACGATGCTCCTTCCCCGTTCCGGCCGGGTGAAGGTCATGCAGTGCTGTCCTTCCGTCCGAAGGCGAACAGCTCGGCATCGGTGTCCCGGCCGCCCGCGATCGTCGTTGCGACGAGCTCCGACGCGATTTGGGAGAAGGTGATGCCGTTTCCGCCGTAGCCCTGCACGGCAAAGACGCGCGGCCTGCCCGGCAGCGGCCCGATCGACGGCAGGCCCGTCGTCGTGCTCCCGAAGCTTCCGGCCCAGGCGAAGTCCGGCTTCGTGTCAAGCTGCGGAAAGAGCTGTTTCAGCTTCTTGGCAAGCCGCTCCGTCTTGGCCGGGATCAGGGCGTCGCGCCGATCCTCGTCTTGGAACTCCTCGTCTTCACCGCCACAGATGACCCGCCCGTCATGGGTGGCGCGCATGTAGAGATACGGGTCCGAGGCCTCCCAGATGAAGGCCGCGCCAGGCCACAGCGACGCCTTTTGCGGTTTCGTCGCAATCACGTAGGTCGAGATGATCGAGTGGGTGTCGGAGGGGGCGACGTCCATTAGCTCATAGCCCGTGGCCAGCACCACGTGTCCGGCCGTGATCGTTCGCCCCTGCCGGGTCTCGGCGACCACATCGCTCGCGTGATGGACCAGGCGCGTGACTTCGACGGGTGCGTAGAAGCGGGCCTTGCGACGGGCGGCTACGCGCAGGAATCCGGCGGTCAGCTTGAGCGGGTCGAGCGCCAGATTATTGTCGCTGAGGATCGCGCCGGCCCGATCGATGCCGAAGTCTTCTTTCAGCGCCAACGCGGTCAGATAGGTGGCGCGCAGGCCGGCTGCGGCGCGTGCTTGAGCTTCTTCTCTTAGCATGCCGGCACCGAGGACGTTCCCCGCGATGAAGAGCGAGGAGCGCGTCTCCGGTCGGCAGGCGATCCCGAGCTGCTCGATCCGCCCGCGCAGATTGGTCACGGCCAATCGCGATCGGCGCCAAGCCTGCTCGGCCTTCGCCTGCCCGATCTTGCCGCTCAGACTGGTGATGGGTTCGTCGATCTCGAACTGGACGAGCGCCGTGGTGCTGCGGGTCGAGCCGCACATCGGGCCGCGACGATCGACGCCGATGACGGACAGGCCCTGCGCCGTCAGTGCCTCGGCAACCATCGCACCGCTGATCCCGAGGCCGACCACGAGGACGTCGCAGGCGACGTCTCTGGTCAGCGGGGCGGCTTGAACATGAGGCGCGCGGTAGGCCGACCAGACCGGCGTTCCGGTGTCGAGATCCAGTTTCCGGCCCATGTCCTACCGCTCGAGGGAGATTGCTCGCTTCTCGCACGATCGGATGGCCGGCGTCCCGCCCGAGGGCCGCCGTTGCGGCGTCGCCCCCAAGGCGTTTTCCTCGGCGACCAAATCGGTCTAAACCGCGCCGCCGCGCTTCGACGCGAGCCTCCCGCCCCCGCTTACCTGCCTCGTTTGCAGGAGTGAGCAAGGAAACGAAGAAAAATGCCCATCCTGACATTTCCCGATGGCAATACGCGCGCCTTTGACGCTGCCGTGACCGGCCGTGCCGTGGTCGAAGGCATCGCCAAGTCGCTGGCCAAGCGCACCGTCGCCATGGCGCTGGACGGCACGGTCCACGATCTCGACGACACGATCGAACGGGATGCCGCCATCGAGTTCCTGGGCCGCGACGACCCGCGCGCGCTGGAGCTGATCCGCCACGATTGTGCGCACGTGCTGGCCGAGGCCGTGCAGGCGCTCTGGCCGGGCACGCAGGTCACCATCGGGCCGGTGATCGAGAACGGCTTCTATTACGACTTCGCCAAGAACGAGCCGTTTACGCCCGAGGACTTCCCGAAGATCGAAGCCAAGATGCGCGAGATCATCGGGCGCGACGCGCCGTTCACGCGGGAGGTCTGGAAGCGCGACGACGTGCGCGCCCTCTTCGCGGAGAAGGGCGAGGCCTACAAGGTCGAGCTGGTGGATGCGATCCCTCCGGGTGAGGACCTCAAGATCTATCGCCAGGGCGAGTGGTTCGACCTTTGTCGCGGCCCGCACATGACCTCGACGGGCAAGGTCGGCACCGCTTTCAAGCTGATGAAGGTTGCTGGCGCCTATTGGCGGGGTGATTCCAACAACCCGATGCTGACGCGCATCTACGGTACCGCCTGGGCCACCAAGGAGGATCTCGACGCCTATCTCCACCGCCTGGAAGAGGCCGAGCGCCGCGACCATCGCCGCCTGGGCCGCGAGATGGACCTCTTCCACTTCCAGGAGGAGGGGCCCGGCGTCGTGTTCTGGCACGCCAAGGGCTGGACGATCTTCCAGGAGCTGATCGCCTATATGCGCCGACGCCTGAAGGGCGACTATGCCGAGGTCAACGCCCCGCAGATCCTCGACAAGGCGCTATGGGAGACGAGCGGACACTGGGACTGGTACCGCGAGAACATGTTCGCGGCCCAATCCGCCGGCGACGAGGCCGAGGACAAGCGCTGGTTCGCCCTCAAGCCGATGAACTGCCCGGGCCACGTGCAGATCTTCAAGCACGGCCTGAAATCGTATCGCGACCTGCCGCTGCGCATGGCCGAGTTCGGCGTCGTGCACCGCTACGAGCCGTCCGGCGCCATGCACGGGCTGATGCGTGTGCGCGGCTTCACGCAGGACGACGCGCACGTGTTCTGCACAGAGGACCAACTCGCGGCGGAGTGCCTCAAGATCAACGACCTGATCCTCAGCACTTACGCCGATTTCGGCTTCGACCGGATCGTGGTGAAGCTCTCGACGCGTCCGGAAAAGCGCGTCGGCTCCGACGCGCTCTGGGATCACGCCGAGGAAGTCATGACCCGCGTCCTCGCGCAGATCGAGGAGCAATCGGGCGGCCGTATCACCACGGCGGTCAATCCGGGGGAGGGCGCTTTCTATGGGCCGAAATTCGAATACGTGCTGCGCGACGCCATCGGCCGCGACTGGCAATGCGGCACCACGCAGGTCGACTTCAACCTGCCGGAGCGGTTCGGTGCCTTCTACATCGATGGCGAGAGCAACAAGATCCCGCCGGTGATGGTCCACCGCGCCATCTGCGGTTCGATGGAGCGCTTTACGGGGATTCTGATCGAGCATTTCGCTGGTCATTTCCCGCTCTGGCTTTCGCCCGTGCAGGTGGTGGTGGCGACGATCACCAGCGAGGCCGACGACTACGCCCGCGACGTCATCCGAGCGCTGACGCGCGCCGGGCTGCGCGTCGAAGCCGACCTGCGCAACGAGAAGATCAACTACAAGGTCCGCGAGCACTCGCTCGCGAAGGTGCCGGTCCTGCTCGCCCTCGGCCGGCGCGAGGCCGAGGAGCGCACCGTCTCGATCCGCCGCCTCGGCAGCCAGCACACCAAGACCCTGCCGCTCGCGGACGCCATCGCGGCCTTCGTCGAAGAGGCGACCTCGCCCGACATCCGCCGGGCGGAAGCTGTGGCCGATGCAGTCCCGAGCGAGAACGCGACGCTCGACGGGCGGCACGTGGAAGTGGCTGCCCCGTAGCCTTCGGGATGGAGGGTGCTACCCCTCCATCGCCTCCGCCAGCACGTCGAAGACCCGCTTATCCGCACATTGGGCGACGTTGAAGCGCAGGTGGTCGGCTGCGTTCTGGCCGAGGCTGAAGACGTTGCCGGGCGCCAGCACGACACCGCGCCGGAGGGCGCGGCGGGAGATCTCCGCCGCATCGAGGCCGTCGGGCAGGCATGCCCAGAGGAACATGCCGGCCAAGGGCACGTAGGGGACGCCGAGGCCGGCCGTGGCGAGACGCTTCAGGGTGGTGCCGCGCATGTCGGCGAGGCGGTTGCGCATCGTCTCGAGGTGATGCCGGTAGCCGCCATCGGTGAGCAGCCGGTGGACCAGGACCGCGTTGAGGTGACCGCTGCCGACGCTGACCGCGAGCTTGAGGTCGACGAGGCGCTCGATCCAATCCGAGCGGATCGCGATGACGCCGATGCGGGCGGCGGCCGAGAGCGTCTTCGAGAAGCCGCCGATATGGACGACGCGGTCGAGGCCGTCGAAGCCGGCCAGGCGCGGGCCCGGTTCGACCTCGAAATCGGCGTAGATGTCGTCCTCGACGATCACGGTGTCGTGGGCCTCGGCGAGCCGCAGCACCCGGTGCACGACGGCCGGTGTCAGCGAGGCCCCCGTCGGGTTGTGAAGGCCGGAATTTGTTAGGTAGAACCGGGGCTTATGCTCCTTGAGGGCCTGCTCGAACGCCGCGAGATCCGGGCCGCCCACGCCGAAGGGCACGCCCACCACCTTGAAGCGATAGGCCCGCAAAAGGGCGTGGAAGTTGAAGTAGCAGGGGTCGTCGACCAGCACCGTGTCGCCCGGCTCGGCGAGGAACCGGCAGATCAGGTCGAGTGCCGCGGTGGCCGAGTCCGTCAGGACGATCTGCTCGGGATGGGCGAGGATGCCGCGCTCCGTCAGGCGTCGGGCGAGCTGCTGGCGCAACGGCGTATAGCCGAGCGGCGTGTCGTAGCGGGTCAGATTGACCTCACGATCCCGGGCGACTTGGCGCAAAGCCCGGCGAATACTCTCCTCCGGCATCCAGGCCTCCGGCATCCAGCCGCAACCGGGCACCAGCATCTCGGCAGTCGCCTCCAGTGATTGACGCGCGATCCAGAGGGGATCGACCTCGCGGTCGAGACGTGGGCCGATCGAGGCGAGGCTGAGCGGCTGCGCCTTGGCGGCAACGTAGAATCCCGATCCGGGCCGCGACACGATCGAGCCCTGGGCCAGGAGCCGGTCATAGGCCTCCACCACCGTCGATTTCGAGACCTGCATGGTATCGGCGAAGGCGCGCACGGAGGGCAGCCGTGTGCCCGCGGTCATGGCCCGCCCCTCGATGCGCCGCTCGATGGCCGTCATCACCGTCTCGACGCGGCTCAGGCCGGGCTCGTGGCCGGCCTCGATAATGCCCTCCGTCATGGCCTCTGTCCTCGCTCTAGCCGCGCGACTGTACCAATCATTGTCCCGTACAGTTCAGTCGAATCGTACTGTAACCGTCCCTGTCGGGGAAGCGCCGAAACCGGCATGGTCCCGTCACCAAGACAACCAAGGGGAATTACCATGTCACAGACCCGGACCGTTTCATCTCGCCGCTCGCCGCTCGTCCGTTACGCAGCCGATGCCCTGATCCTCGCTGCGGGATTGGCCCTGGCGCTGCCGCTGATCCTGCCCTTCTCGTAAGATGCAGGCGCAAGGGGTCGGCGCGCCGACGGCGCAGCCTGCGGCAGCCCCGATCCCGTCCGCGCCGAGCGGACTGCTCGACGGGCTCGTCGGCATCCTGATCTTCAGCATCTCGTTGCCGGCGACCCGCCTCGCGCTCGCCGGCTTCGACCCGTTGTTTCTCACCGCGGCCCGGGCGGCGATCGCCGGCATCGCGGCGGGCGGGCTCCTGCTCGCCTTGCGTCAGAAGCGGCCGGAGCGCGGCGATCTCGCATCCCTAGCGATCGTGGCGTCCGGCGTGGTGATCGGCTTCCCGTTGCTCACGGCCCTGGCGCTTCGGCATGTCGGTGCCGCGCATGCGGCGGTGTTCGTCGGATTGCTTCCGCTCGCCACGGCGCTGTTCGGTGCGGTGAGGGCAGGGGAGCGACCCTCGCGCGCCTTCTGGATCCTGTCGGTGCTCGGCAGCGCCGTCACCATCGCGTATGCCGCGCGTGCCGCCAACGGCCTCTCCGCGATGGGCGACGGGCTGATGCTCGCCGCGGTCCTGATCTGCGGGCTCGGCTATGCCGAGGGCGGCCGCCTCGCACGGCGGCTCGGCGGCTGGCAGGTGATCGCCTGGGCGGATCTGCTCGCGCTGCCCGTGAGCCTGCCGCTCGTGCTGCTCTGGATACCGGCGGCCCCGCTGGCGGCGCCGTCCTCGGCTTGGGCCGGCCTCGCCTACGTCTCGTTGTTCAGCATGCTGATCGGCTTCGTGTTCTGGTACCGGGCGCTCGCCCGCGGCGGCATCGCCAAGGTCGGCCAGTTGCAGCTGCTGCAGCCGTTCCTCGGCTTCGGCTTCGCGGCCCTGCTTCTCGGCGAGCCGATCGAGCCGGCGATGCTGGCAGCTGCCGCCGCGGTCGTCGCCTGCGTGGCGGGCGCGCGCCGCCTGGCCTGACGGGCATCAATCCGCCGCGCAGTTGGTCCGGTAGAGCTCGATGGTGCGCTGCATCGCCTGATACTGCGCCATGCTCGACGGATGGCGCAGCTCCGGCGCATCGGGGAGGATGCCGCCGAAGGCCGCCTTCGTGTCCGCGACGAAGGAGCGTGGCCCCGTATGCGTGCCCATCCGATTGGTGGCGTCGACCTCACCGCACGCCGCGCCGGCCCGTCCATGCCTCAGCCGCGAGTAGAGGGCGGAGGAGGGGGCCTTCATTCCTTGGCCGACTAAGGCGATCGTGGCTTTCGACTCGTCCAGACCAAGCACCGAATCCGATCCATCCGTCACGGTCTGCGCATAGGCATGGTCCCATGACAGCAGACATGCAGCGATGATTGCCATTGTGGTAAACCGGGCCACGCGCAATCTTTCTTCATTTGCTGTTTCGGCAGTGATCGACCGTTCTGCTTTTCGCTCGACAGATGGCGGGAGGGCCACACTGCTACAAAAATTTACCGCAATCCCAGGAAGGAGTGTCTCGGACAGTTGATCGAGGCCGGACACATCCGCGATGGTCTCGGCGCTTTACCGCGGTGCGGCTCATGCGGCCGACCCCGCTCACGAAAAATGAGGGGCATCGAGGCATGAGGGGCTTATTCGATCGCTGGCGGGGGCTGACCGCTCGCTCCCTCATGGGTGGCATGGCCCGGGCCTCCGTCCTGATCCTGGCGATGGGCGTGACGCTGGCCGAGGCCGCCACGGCCGACCGCCGGGTCGCCCTGGTAATCGGCAACGGCGCCTACGAGAACGTTCCTGCGCTCGACAATCCGCTCACCGATTCCAAAGCCATCGCCGCGGCCCTGAAGCGCATCGGCTTCGACGTGGTCGAAGGCTACGACCTCAAGCTCGACGGCATGCGCAGCCTCGTCGGCCAGTACGCCTCGAAGCTCGACGGGGCCAAGGTCGCCTTCGTCTACTATGCCGGCCACGGCGTGGCGGTGGCGGGCGACAACTACCTCCTGCCCACCGACACCGTCCTGAAGAGCGAGGCCGATCTCGACTTCAAGACCATGAACGTCAATCTCGTCCTCCGGCAGATGCAGCGCGAGGACCGCGTCAACGTCGTGATCCTCGACGCCTGCCGCGACAATCCCTTCGCCAAGGAACTCGCGCGCTCGCTCAAGACGCGCTCGGCCTCGGTGGCTTCTGGCCTCTCCGAGATCACGGTAAATTCCGCGGCCGGCACGATGATCGCGTTCGCGACCGATCCGGGCAAGACTGCCCTCGACGGCTCCGGCAGCCACAACAGTCCCTTCACCACCGCGCTCCTCAAGCACATGGAGACGCCCGGCGTTTCGATCAGCACGGTGATGGACCGGGTCCGCGAGGACGTCTGGCGTTCGACCGGCGAGCGTCAACGGCCCTGGGTCAACACCTCGATCATCGGGGAATTCTACCTCAACCCGGCTCCCGCCGCCGCCGTCCAGGTCGCCGCGGCGGAGGTTCCCGGCGTTCCGTCCGCCAACCCGGCCATGGCCGCGGCGGGTCCGCAGGCGCTGGAGATCAAGCTCTGGGAGTCGGCCGAGCGCTCCGGTGCGGCCGAAGATTACAGGGCCTATCTCGACGCGCATCCGAACGGCTACTTCGCGCAGATCGCCCGCAACCGGATCGCGCGCGGGGCGCCGGCCGGCCGTTCGATCCAGTCGGAGGCCGAGTTGAAGGAGCCCGGCACCACGCAGACCGAGTCGGGGCTCGCCCTGTCCGTGAAGGATCGGATCGAGGCGCAGCAGCGGCTGCGTGCCATCGGCTTCGATCCCGGCGGCACCTCGGGCACCTTCGGCCCCGGCACCCGGCGCGCGCTGACGAACTGGCAGAAGACCAAGGGCCTGCCGGATTCCGGCTTCCTCACCAAGGCGCAGCAGGTCGCCCTGTGGGAACAGAGCGAGACGGATTACCAGAAGGCGATCGCGCGTCCGCAGGCCGAGCGTGCGGTGCGGGCGGCCGTGCCGCGTCCGCAGCGCCCGGCTCCCGCACAGGCCCGCGCCATGCGCGAGCCGGCGCCGTATCCTCAACAGGCGCCGCCTCAGCGCGGACCGTCGCTCGGCGAGATGGGCAACTTCCTCGGCGGGGTCGGCAACCTCGTCGGCAGCATGCGGCGCTGAGTCGAAGTTCGGCGCCCTGCCTTCCGGTTCAGGACGCCTTCGCCACGACCTCGATGTCGCGGTCGAGGCCGCTCTCGACCTTGAACTCGCGCGTGTAGACCTGCCCCTCGTGGCGGGCGATCAGCACGTAGTCGCCCTCTGCCAGCGTCACGGACGGAAACGCGCCGATCGCCTCGCGGATGGTATCGCCGCCGGGGGTCAGCACGCTGAAGGCGGTGCCGGCGAAGGCCTCCGAGCCGGGGGCTGCGACGAGCTTCAGCGTGACGGTCGCGGCCCGGTGGTTCAGCGTGGCGTCCGTCACCTTGCCGTTCTCCACCTTGAGGTCGGCGCGCTGGATCGCGTTCGATTCCCCGTAGGTCGAGACCACGTGATAGGTGCCCTCCGGCAGCCGCACGACCTCGCCCGCCTTGACGCCGCTCCTCACGAGACGGCCTTCCGAATTGGCGCCGATGGGCACGAAGATCGAGAAGGCGAGCTGGTTGGGAGCGATCTTCTGATTGCCGATGGAGCCGGACAGCTTGAGCGCGCCGGCGCTGATCTTGATGTCCTCGCTCGTCGCGCTGCCCGACATCGTCACGCGCTTCGAGGCGCTGGCGAAACCGTAGGTGACGGTGGCGACGTAGGAGCCCGGAGGCAGCCGGAAGCTCGGCGTGGCGTCGGTCGAGCGGGCGACGATCGCCGGCTTGCCGGCCTCGGCCTTGTCCTCGTAGACGCGCCAGGCGAGCCCGGAGCGCAGCCGCTGGCCGCCGCCGACGAGCGTCGCCGAGAGCGACAGATCCGCCTCGCTTTCGGCAGGTGCCGGCTGCGGCAGGATCGGGCTGGTGATGCCGGGCGAGGGCAGGGGGCCGCCCACGGGATTGTCGAAGGGACTCTGCGCCCGCGCGCCGGCCGCCGTCGCAGCGAGGATCGCGATCACCCGCCAGAGCCCCACTTCACGCATTCCTGAAACGACCCTGTCGCGCGGGCGCTGTGCCCGCAATTGCCAATCCGGCGACGCTGCGCCATGACGGGCGCTACGACCGGACGATGGCGGCGCGATGGCGCTGCCGACAGGATGCAGGATCGCGCACCGCAGCCCTCGCGTCCACCGCCGGTCGCCTGCTGGAAGCCGTTCCCCGGATCCCCATGAACGCCACCCTCGACATGCTCCGCGTCCGCCGCTCGGTGCCGCCCGTGCGGCTCGAAGGCCCCGGCCCGTCCCGCGAAGAACTCGACGACCTGCTGACCATCGCCGCGCGTGTGCCTGACCACGGAAAGCTCGCGCCCTGGCGCTTCCTCGTCATCGAAGGAGAGGCGCGTCTGACCGTCGGAGAGGCCATCGCCAAGACCCATGCGGCCGACTTCCCCGATGCCGATGCAGGCCGGCTCGACCTCGAGCGCAAGCGGCTCGCCCATGCGCCCTTGGTCGTTGCCGTCGTCTCCCGCGCCGGCCCGCATGTGAAGATCCCCGAATGGGAGCAGGTGCTCTCGGCCGGCGCCGTCTGCACCAACCTCGTGATCGCCGCCAACGCCGCCGGATACGCCACCTCCTGGCTCACCGAGTGGTTCGCCTACGACCGGCGCATTCTCGACATGCTCGGGCTGGAGCCGTCGGAGAAGATCGCCGGCTTCATCCATATCGGCCGCCCGCAGGAGGTGCCAAGCGACCGGCCGCGTCCCGTGCTCGCCGAGATCGTCACCCGGCTGTAGGGCCAGAACAATGCATTACTCCGCAGACGAGCGCACCCTGCCGCACAATCCGCTGAAGGCGATCGTCGCGCCGCGCCCGATCGGCTGGATCAGCAGCATGGACAAGATGGGCCGGCTGAACCTCGCGCCGTACTCGTTCTTCAACGCCGTCGCCGATGACATGGTCATGTTCTCCTCGACTGGCCGCAAGGACGCGCTGACCTTCGCGGAGGAGGGCGGTGAGTTCGTCTGCAGTCTCGCCACCTACGAGTTGCGCGATCACATGAACGCCACCTCGGCGCCGCTGGAGCGTGGGCACAGCGAATTCGAGCATGCCGGGCTCGAGATGGCGCCATCCCGGAAGGTCCGGCCGCCGCGTGTGGCTGCAGCGCCGGCCGCCATCGAATGCAGATGGCTGCAGACCGTACCGCTAGTGCCGCTCGGCGGCGGTTCGCCAACCAACCACATGGTGATCGGGCAGGTGGTCTCGATCTATGTCGATGAGCGCTTCGTGCGTGACGGCCGCGTGGACACGGCCGCCATGAGCCCGATCCAGCGCGGCGGCTATTTCGACTACTTCGCCATCGCGGCGGAGCAGCGTTTCGAGCTGGTCAGGCCGAAGGGCGGCTAGACCGAAACGCGGCGATCCTCACCGCGCGAGGTCGCCGATCGTGCTCGCCAAGGGTCCCAGGGCGCCCCAGAGCGCGATCGCGCTCATCAGAACCCGCGCAACCGTCTTCGAACCGGCGGCCTTGCGCGCCAGCGGACCCATCGTGTCGAGCACGAGTCGAGCCGGGCCGAGCGTCACGGCGGCCGTCAGGCCGGGGTAGGGGCGGTGGATGCTGGCAATGGCCGCGGCGGACATGGGAGCCTCTTCAGTCGAGGGCAGGGGGATCGCGGCGACCGCCCTGGAGCGATCGCGCCGAGCCAGAGTGCGCCCTCACCTTCGATCTGCAAAACGCATAGTTCGTATCGATATAATCTGATTTTCTGCTAGATCGGGTGGCCATCTCCTCGCCCCTGCACCGATCCATGCGCCATCCCGATCTCGAACTCGACCTGCTCCGCGCCTTCGTGGCCGTTGCTGAGACCGGCAGCTTCACGGCTGCTGCCAGCGTGGTGCATCGCTCTCAATCGGCGGTGAGCCAGAAAGTCTTGCGCCTCGAAGAGATTCTCGGGCGGCGCGTCTTCGATCGTACGAGCCGCATGCTCGGCCTGACGGCGGATGGCGAACGGCTGCTCGTCAGTGCGCGCCAGATGCTCGAACTGAACGACAGCATCATGCGCAGCTGGCGCGAGCCGCCGGCCAGCGGCACCCTGCGGCTCGGCGTGTCGGACGATTTCATCCCGGGCGAGCTGCCGAAGCTCCTAGCGCGATTCGGACGGCTCTATCCGGGCGTGCATGTCGACCTGATGACCGGCCTGAGCCTCAGGCTCCTGGAGGCCTACGACGCCGACCGGCTCGATGCGGTGATCGCCAAGCGCACCGCCGCGCAGGCCCGGGGCAGGGTGATCTGGCGCGAGCCGTTGGTCTGGCTGGCCTCTGCCGATTACCAGCTCGATTTCAGCCGGCCTGCCCGGCTGGTGATGATGGTGCCGCCCTGCAGCTACCGCGAGATGACGATCGCTGCGCTCGACTCGGTGCGCCGGGAATGGACCGCCGTCTGCACAGCGAGCAGCCTGATGGGCGTCCAGGCGGCCGTCGCAGGCGGTCTCGGCGTGACGCTGCTCGGTCGCTCCTTCGTCCAGGAGGGCATGCAGATCCTGCGCGCGCCGGAGCTGTGGCCGGCTCTGCCGCTCAGCGAGGTGATCGTGCTCGGCGAGGATCGCTCGCCGGATCTCGTCGCGCCGCTGATCGCCTTTCTCAGCGAGAGCCTTGCGGGACACAAGGCGCTGACGCCGGCGGCTTGAGGGAGGGTCCAAAGGCCCCCTCACGACCCCATCCAGCGTTCGCATAAGATATATTATGGAACCTGATCACGTGATTTCCTGGGGCAGGGGTCCTGGATCGATCCCTCCGGGGCCTGTCGCCGTCCAGGCACAGGCTCGTGGCAAAACGCTCGTGCGACATTGATCACGGGCGCGCTGTGGCCGTCGCTCGCGGTAAGGTCACAATGTTTCGCTACGTTTCCCGCTTTCCTGCATCGCGTCTTCAGCCCTCTTTCCCATGTTCCAGCGCTTCTCACGCCTCGGTCTGGCCCTGCTCGCCGTCGGTCTCGGCTATCCGGCCGTGGCCCAACCCGATCTGGCGCCACAGGCAGCGACGCAGCCGATGGGAAGCCAGCCCGGCAAGTCAGCGCGGCCTGCGCTCAAGTTGGCGCGTTTGGCCTCGCTCCTCGGCAAGGATGGCGACATTCGCATCGTGGCTTTCGGTTCGTCCTCGACGCAGGGCATCGGCGCCTCCTCGCCGGCAGCCACCTACCCGGCCCTGTTGGAGACCGATCTCGAGGAAAGCTTGCAAATCGGCGCGTCGAGCCGGCGCTCGGTCACGGTGATCAACCGCGGCAAGGGCGGCGACGATTCCCGCGACATGGCTCAGCGGCTGGACCGCGACGTCATCGCCGAGCATCCGGACGTCGTGATCTGGCAGACCGGCAGCAACGATCCGCTGAAAGGTGTGCCGGTTGAGCGCTTCAAGGAGCTGACCCGCGAGGGCATCCTGGCGATCCGCGCGACTGGCGCCGACGTGGTGCTGATGGACCAGCAGTGGTGCCAGCGGCTCAGTGGTGTCGCCAATGCCGCGCAATACGGCGATGCGCTGCACGAACTCTCGGCCGAGCTCGGCGTGCCGGTGATCCAGCGCCATGACATGATGCTCTCCTGGATCACGCGCGGGCTGATGACGCCCCAGCAGATGATCGGCCCAGACGGCCTGCACATGACTGATGCCGGCTACAGTCGGCTCGCAAAATCCGCGGCAGCTCAACTCTTGGCCAGCGCCGGCTTGGCCCAGCCGTCGCTCGTCCGGAACTGACGGGGGCACGGGTGTTGATGCCCCCTCCCCGCGCCCGGTTGGAGGCGCTGACCGAGGACACGCTCGGCATCTTCCTCGACGGCTTCTACGCGAAGGTCCGGCGTGACGACGTGATCGGGCCGGTCTTCGCCGCGCGGATCGCGGACGAGGATTGGCTACGCCATCTCGCGACGATCCGGGATTTCTGGTCCTCCGTGCTGCTCAAGACCGGACGCTACAAGGGCAATCCGTTCGGCAAGCACGTGGCGATCGAAGGGATCGGCATGGCGCATTTCGAGCGCTGGCTCGGGCTGTTTGGCCAGACCGCGTCGGAGACGTTTGCGCCCGCGATCGCCGAGGCGCTGGTGGAGCGCGCTCATCGCATCGGCGACAGCCTCAAGGCCGGGCTGTTCTTCCGGGCCGAGCTGCTCCAGCCGGCCAGGTCCTGAGCGATCAGAGATCGACGCCGACGGCGAGTCCGTCATAGGCCGGAACCACGCCCCGCGGCAGCTTTTTGGCCAGCGTCTCGTAGTCGAGATCGGTGTGCAGGTTGGTCAGGATTGCACGCCGGGGCGCGACCTCCTCGATCAGCGCGAGGGCATCCGAGACCGAATAATGCGACGGGTGAGGGGTCTCGCGCAGCGCATCGATGATGAGAAGGTCGAGGCCTTTGAGCCGCGACTTGGCGGCGTCGGGCATCACGCTGACATCGGGCGCATAGGCTGCAGGGCCGAAGCGGAATCCGTAGGCCGCCTCGTTGCCGTGCTCCATGGCGAAGGGCAGGGCCTCGATTGCGCCTCCCTCCCCGGTGACCGTCACGACATCGGCCTCGGTGAAGTCGTGCAGGTCGAGGATCGGCGGATAGAGGCTACCCGGCGGGGTCTCGAAGGCGTAGCCGAAACGCACCGAGAGCAGCTTTCCAGTCAGGGCATCGGCATGGACCGGGATGCGCCGGCGCATGGTCAGCACCAGTGGCCGCAGGTCGTCGATCCCGTGGGTATGATCGGCATGGGCGTGCGTATAGAGCACCGCGTCGAGCCGATCGACGCCCGCATCCATGAGTTGCTCGCGCAGATCCGGCGAGGTGTCGACGAGGAGGCTGGTGGTGCCGGCGCCGTCCAGCCGCTCGACGAGGATCGAGCAGCGGCGGCGGCGGTTCTTCGGCTCGTTCGGGTCGCAGGCGCCCCAGCCATAGCCGACCCGCGGCACGCCACCCGACGAGCCGCAGCCGAGAATACGCAGGTTCAGGGACGGCATGAGACCGCCCCCTTGGCATTCTCCCCGTCATTGCGAGCGCAGCGAAGCAATCCAGGGCCACGCACGCAAAGTCGGCATGTTAGCCCTGGATTGCTTCGCCTGCGGCTCGCCATGACAGGGGAGGGTCTCATACCGCGCTGCCCTCCAGCGCGGCCGCCTTGTCGAACAGCGTGAAAAAGTTGTCGGTCGTCTGCGTGGCCAGCGTCTCGAAGGGCAGGTCCAGGGTCTTGGCCAGGACGCGAGCGGTGTCGGCGGTATAGGCCGGCTCGCAGCGACGGCCGCGATGCGGCTCGGGCGCGAGGAACGGCGCGTCGGTCTCCACCAGCATCCGGTCGAGCGGCACGGCGGCGGCGATCTCGCGCAATTCGGTCGAGCGGCGGAAGGTCACGATACCGGAGAACGAGACATAGAGGCCGAGCTCGACCCCGACCTGGGCCAGTCGGGCGCCTGACGAGAAGCAGTGCAGGATCGCCTTGAACGGGCCACGCCCGACTTCGTCGGTGAGCACCGCTTCCATATGCGCGTCGGCGTCGCGCGAATGGATCACGAGGGGCAGGCCGGTGGCGCGGGAGGCTGCGATATGGGCGCGGAACACCCGCTCCTGGACGGCTTGCGGGGCGGCATCCTCGTAGTGGTAGTCGAGCCCCGCTTCGCCGATGCCGATGCAGCGCGGATGATCCGTCAGGCCGATGATGGTCTCGGCCGGCACGTCGGGTTCCTCGGCGGCGCCGTGAGGGTGGGTACCCACAGTGCACCAGACCTGAGGATGCGCCTCGGCGATGGCCCGGTAAGACTCGGCCTTGGCGACCCGCGTCGCGATCGTGAGCATCCGCGTCACGCCAGCCGCCTCGGCGCGCGCGATCACGCCGGGGATGTCCTCGGCGAAGTCCGGAAAATCCAGATGGCAGTGGCTGTCGACCAGCATGGAGCGGATTGTCTCGGTTCCTATGCGGGCGGTGCTAGACCGCCTCCGGCTTCTCGAAGCGCGGGAAGATCGGGCTCGGTGCCGGCAACGGCGTGCCGGCCTTCAGGCTATGACCCCCTCCGGCATGCGCGAACTGGCGCTCCAGCGTCGGCACGGCCAGCAGGTCGAGCAGAACGCCGGCTGCGGTCGGCATGAATGGCTGCACTGGAATCCCGACGCGGCGCAGGGTCTCGATCGTCACGTAGAGCACGGTGTTCATGCGCGCTGGATCGCTCTTCTTGAGCTTCCAGGGCTCTTCGGACGCGAAGTAGCGGTTCGCATCGGCCACCACCGTCCAGATCTCGGCGAGGATCTGGTGGAGAGCGAGATTCGTCATCAGCCCCCTCGCCTTTTCCGGCAGGGCGGCGGCGGCGTTCAACAGCGCCGTGTCGGCCTCGGTGAAGGCGCCCGGCTCCGGAACGGCGCCGTCGCTGTTCTTGGCGATCATGCTCAGCGAGCGCTGGGCGAGGTTGCCGATATCGTTGGCGAGGTCCGCGTTGATGCGGTTGATGATCGCCTCGTGGCTGTAATTGCCGTCGCCGCCGAACGGCACTTCGCGCAGCACGAAGTAGCGCACCGGGTCGACGCCGTAGGTCGAGACGAGGTCCATCGGGTCGACGACGTTGCCGAGCGACTTCGACATCTTCTCGCCCTTGGAGAGCAGGAAGCCGTGGCCGAAGACGCGACGCGGCAACGGCAGGCCGGCCGACATCAGGAAGGCCGGCCAGTACACCGCGTGGAAGCGCACGATGTCCTTGCCGATGACGTGCAGATCGGCCGGCCAGTATTTTTTCCGCGGGTCGGATCGGTCCGGAAAGCCGGTGACGGTGAGATAGTTGGTCAGCGCGTCGACCCAGACATACATGACGTGGCCGGGCTTTTCGGGCACCGGCACGCCCCAGTCGAAGGTGGTGCGGCTGACGGAGAGATCCTTCAGCCCCGAGCGAACGAAGCTCGCGACCTCGTTCATGCGAGTATCCGGCCCGAGGAAATCCGGCTGCTCGGCATAGAGCTTCAGCAGCTTGTCCTCGTAGTTGGACAGCCGGAAGAGGTAGTTCTCTTCCTCCATCCACTCGACCGGCGTGTCGGTCTTGGCGCTGCGGCGACTGCCGTCCGGCGTGAGGATCGTCTCGGCCTCGTCGTAATAGGCCTCGTCGCGCACCGAGTACCAGCCGGCGTATTTGGCGAGATAGATGTCGCCGTTCGCCTCCATGCGCCGCCAGATCTCCTGGGCCGCGGCATAGTGCTCGGGCTCCGTGGTGCGGATGAAGCGGTCGTAGGAGCAGTGCAGGGCGTCGGCCATCGCCTTGAAGCGCGCGGCCATGTCGTCGACGAAGGCCCGCGGCGTGGTTCCGGCCTTGGTGGCGGTCTGCTGGATCTTGAGGCCGTGCTCGTCGGTGCCCGTCGAAAAATGCACGTCGTAGCCGTCGAGGCGCTTAAAGCGCGCGATCGCGTCCGTGGCGATCACCTCGTAGGCATGGCCGATATGCGGCATCCCGTTCGGATACGAGATCGCCGTGGTGATGCTGAAGGTGCGCTGCGCGGTGTCGCTGGCCATCAGGTCGAGGGGGCTTTCCGCAGGGGATCGGATCTGGCCTTGTTGCGCGACAGCCGGCGCGACGCAACCGACGAACGGCGGTGCAGCAGATCAGAGGTGGCGCAGCGCTCCGGCCACCTCGCCGAACAGCGACAGCACCAGCGGCCGGCGATCGAGATTATAGACCGCCGCCTCGCGGGTCTTCTCAACGATCCGGTCGGCGGCCTCGACCAGCCCCAGCAGTTGCGCGGCCCCCTCCCCCTTCCGGCGGTCGATCTCCGAGGAAAGGAAGCGCTGCAGCGTATCGAGGGCGGCCCCGAAGAGTTCGTCGGCATCCCGGCCGGAGACCGTGTCGGCGAGCTTGAGGACGCGGTGCCAGTCGGGATCGTGCGGGTTCGAGAGCAGCATGCGGACCTCGCGCACCACGCCCGCCGTTGCGGAATCGAGGAACGAGACCGAGCGCGACACCGACCCCTCCCCGAGCGCGGCGGCGCGAGCGACGTCGTCGGCGGCGGGCTGGACGAAAGGCGGCGGAAAGCCGTCGATCACCGTTTCGACCTGCTCCTCGTCGAGGGGCCGTAGCGCGAGTTTGCGGCAGCGTGAGCGGATCGTCGGCAGGAGGCGCCCCGGCGCGTGGCTGACGATCAGGAAGAGCGCGCGCGGCGGCGGCTCCTCGATCATCTTGAGCAGGGCGTTGGCGCTGTTGGCGTTGAGGTCCTCGGCGCTGTCGACGATGCAGACGCGGTGACCGCCCTCCCCGCCCGCGGTCTCGGCGAACAGGTCCAGCGCCTTGCGCGCGGCATCGACGGAGATCTTGGTCGGCAGCGTCTTTGCGCCGGGCGCCTGGACGCGGCGCAGGGCCACCAGGTTCGGATGCGACAGCGCCGCGACCTGCCGGGCGACGGGATGCTCCGGCGGCACGTCGAGGCCGTCGGGGCGAGGCAAGCTGCGCGGGTCGGCGACGAGGCGCCGCGCGACCCGGTAGGCGAGCGTCGCCTTGCCGATGCCGCGCGGGCCGCCGATCAGCCAGGCATGGTGCAGCCGGCCGGAGCGAAGGGCTTCGACGAAGGCAGCCTCCGCGGCCTCGTGTCCGACGAGGCGGTTGTGCTCGCGGGGCCGGGGGATGTTGGCGAGATCGCCCGCTTCCGCGGTCTCGCGCGGGTGGTCAGGCGGCATTCTCTCTCGCGTCCTTCTCGGCCTCGGAGAGCAGGGCGGGTAGCCGAGTGGCGACGGCGGCGCGGATCGCGGCCTCGACGGAATCGGGCGCGGCATCGGCATCGATGACGACGCAGCGCTCCGGTTCGGCTTCGGCGATAGCACTGAAGGCCGCGCGCAGGCGCTGGTGGAAGCCGAGCGCCTCGGCCTCGAACCGGTCAGCCTCCCCCTCCCCGCCTCCGGCCCGCTGCCGGGCCCGCGCGAGCCCGGTTTCCGGCGGCAGGTCGAGGATGAGCGTGAGACGCGGCCGGGTCGGCCCGACGACGACGCGCTCCAGTGCCAGCAGGTCGGCTTCGCCCACGCCTCCGGCCGCGCCCTGATAGGCGCGGGTCGAATCCGAGAAGCGGTCGCAGAGCACCACGGCGCCTTTGGCGAGTGCCGGGCGGATGAGCTGGTCGAGATGGTCGATGCGCGCGGCGGAAAACATCAGCGCCTCGGCGAAGGCACCGTAGGGCTTGGCGACACCGGCGAGCACCGCCTCACGGATGGCTTCGGCCTTGGGCGTGCCGCCGGGCTCACGAGTGGTCACGACCTCTCGGCCGGACCGGGCGCGCAGATGCGCGGCGAGGCGGAGGATCTGTGTGGATTTCCCGGCCCCCTCCCCGCCTTCGAAGGTGATGAAGACGCCCTCGGGTGCGGCTTCTAGCGTGTCGGTCGTCATGCCGAGGGGCCTAGCATGACCGGGATCGCGGGGCGACGGTCCTAGGTTTCAGGAAGCGCTACCCGCTTCCTTCCCACCGCCCCGGGCTTTGTCGAAAGCCTTGCGCACGAGATCGCCGCCGACTTCGAGCGCGGCATCGAAGGCGCGCTGGGTCAGCGTGCCGGTGGCCACGGGCTCGGCCGCGTAGAGCGGTTGGTCGAGCGCGATCGAATCGCCACGCATCACCCGCAACGTGCCGACCTGCTGACCCTGCTCGATCGGTGCGACGAGCGGTCCCTTGTAGACCACACGCGCGCTCATCCGCTCGGACGAGCCGCGCGGCTGCAGCAGGCGCACCGTCTTCTTCGCCACGACGGCGACCGAGCCCTTGTCGCCGCCATAGACGGGCACCTCGGCCACGGTTTCGTTGGCTTGGAAGATCTGCCGGTTGTCGAAGGCGCGCAGGCCCCATTCCATCAGCTTGCGCGATTCCGATGCCCTGTCGCGGGCGGTCTTCAGGCCCGAGAGCACCATGATCAGGCGTTGGCCGTTCTGCACGGCCGAGCCGGTGAGCGCGTATCCGGATTCCTCCAGGTAGCCGGTCTTGAGGCCGTCGGCGCCGATGTCGAGGGTGAGCAGCGGATTGCGGTTCTGCTGCTTGATCTTGTTCCAGGTGAATTCGCGTTCGGCGAAGATCTTGTAGAGGTCGGGATAGGTGTCGATGATGTGCTGGGCGATCTTCGCCATGTCACGGGCGGTGACCTTCTGGTCGGGCGCCGAGTAGCCGGTGGCGTTGCGGAAGGTCGAGCGCGTGAGCCCGATCTCCTTGGCCTTCTGGTTCATCAGCCCGGCGAAGGCCTCCTCGGTGCCGGCCATGTTTTCCGCGATGGTGATCGCGGCATCATTGCCGGACTGGACGATCAGGCCGCGCAGCAGGTCGGACATTTTGATGCGGCTGTTGACCTGAGCGAACATCGAGGAGCCGCCGCCGCCTGCCCCTCCCCGTTTCCAGGCGTCCTCGGTCACCGTGAACTCGGTATCCATGGTCAGGCGCCCTTCCTTCAGGGCGCTGAACACGATCTCGGTGGTCATCAGCTTGGCCATGCTGGCCGGGGAAAACAGCTCGTCGGCCGCCTTCTCGAACAGCACCGCGCCGGATTCCGCATCGAGCAGGATCGCGTGGGGCGCGGCGGTCTGGAAGGTTTGGGCGGTCACAGCCCCTGCCGACAGGGAGAAAACGGCAGCGAGAATAGTGGCCGCGCGAAGGATCGCTCTCGAAGCCCGCATCGTCGTCTCTCGCGCGTCGCCTGCCGGGGCAGGCCTCCCATGAGCTTGACTATATCCCGAACTGCGGTGGCGATCGAATCCAACCTGTTGGAATGATGAAGCCTGCGGCGACGTGCCCGGTCCGTTCGTCAGCGCTGCGCCGCCTGCATCGGCTTGCCGTCGCCCTTCTCGGGTTGAATCTCGATCTTCTGCCCGTCCTTCAGGTCGGGCGGCGGACTGAGGACGAGGCGCTCGCTGCCGTCGAGACCCTGGTCGAGTTCGAGGAAGGCTCCGAGATCGCGGCGGATGCCGATGCTGCGCCACGAGGCGGTCCCGTCGGGATTGGCGATGGCGACCTGCGTGCCGCGCTGATTGAACACCATCGCCTCGGCAGGGATGCGGATGGCGGGAGCGGCGCGCGGAATCTTCAGCGTCACGTAGACGTAGAGGCCGGCCTGCAACGTGAAATCCTTGTTCGGAACGTCGACCTGCGTCGTCAGCGTGCGCGAGGCCGAGAGCAACGCGACCGAACTGCGCTCGACCGTGCCGGAGAACGACCGACCCGGCATCTGCGGGACCTTGATCACAGCATCGATGCCCGGCTGGACACCGACCGAGGCGTTCTGCGGCACGTTCACCGAGATGCGCAGCAGGTCGTCCCGCGCCATGGCAAGAAGAGGCGTGCCGCTGCCGGCATCGGCCGTGACGAGATCGCCGACATCGACACTGCGCGTCGTGACGACGCCGTCGAACGGCGCGGTTACGATCTCGAAACCGGTCAGCGCCTTGAGCCGGTCGACGGTGGCCTGCTGCGCCTTGATGTTGGCCTCGGCCACCTTAACGTCGGCCTCGGCCGAGGCCAGGTTGGCGGATTGGCTGAGCACGCCGGCCTGGGTGTTGTCGGCATTCTGCTTCGAGGCCCAGCCCTGGCCGGCGAGCGTCGAGGTGCGCGAGTTGGTGACCTGCGCGAGGCTCACATTGGCCTTGGCCTGATCGACCTGCGCCTTCGCCCGCAGCAGCTGCGCCTGGAGCTGGCCGAGTTGGGCCTGGGACTGGGCGAGCTGCTGGTCGAGATCCGGCGCGGCGATGCGCAGGAGCCGGTCGCCGGCCTTCACCCGCGAGCCGATATCGACGTTGCGCTCGGCAATGTAGCCGGTCGCGCGGGCGAAGATGCGCGCCGTGGCGAAGGCCTCGGTCTGGCCCGGCAGCGTCAGCTCGACGGGTGTCTCGACGCGCTCCGAGTTGACGGCGCGAACCTTCGGCACCTGTTCGATGACCTTGCGCTGCGACTCGGCGGCGGCGGCATCGCGTCGCCAATGGCCGTAGCCGCCCCAGCCGAGCAGGCCGACCGCCACCAGGGCGACGAGCACGAACAGCCCCTTGCCCGGCGGCGGGGGGATGTCCTTATCGGAAGCTGGCTGGTCGGGCTGGCTCACAGTCACCTTGTCTCGGCCCATAGGCGAACGGCCGCGCGCCGCAACGTGTTCCGGTTCATAGGTAATCCTCGACCGGATGGACGGCTCCGCGGCGCAACAGGCTGTAGAGAAACGGCACGAAGAGCAGCGTCGCCGGCGTGCCGATCGCGATGCCGCCCATCACGGCGCGGGCGAGCGCCGCGTTCTGCTCGCCGCCCTCCCCCGATCCGATCGCCATCGGGATCAGGCCGAGAAACATTGCGCCCGCCGTCATCAGGACCGGCCGCAGGCGCGTGTCTCCGGCCTTGATCGCCGCTTCGATCGCCGAGCAGCCCGTGGCCTCGCGGTGTTCCTTGGCGAAGGTCACGAGCAGGATCGAGTTGGCGCTCGCGATGCCGACCGACATGATCGCCCCGAACAGCGAGGGGATCGAGAAGGTGGTGCCGGTGATGAACAGGCTCGCGGTGATGCCGCAGAAGGCGAGCGGCAGCGCGGCGAGCACCACGAAGGGATCGCCCCAGCTCTGATAGTTCACGGCCATCAAGAGGTAGACCGCAATCAGCGCGATGCCGAGGCCGACCTCCAGCCGGAAGAAGGCCGAGCGCATGTTCTCGATCTGCCCGCGCACGGTGATCTTGTCCGGTGCCGGCAGCGCCTTCTGCTCCTCCTGGACGATCCGGTCGATCTCGCCGGCCACCGAGCCGAGATCGCGATCCTGCACGGCGGCGTAGACGTTGAAGGTGGGCTGCGTGTTGACGTGGTTGATCACGGTCTGGGTCGGCGTGCGCTTGATCGACGAGACGCTGGAGAGCAGCGTCAGCACGCCCGGCCCGTCGCGGCCGCCGCCCTGGACCAGGATCGGCGTGTTCTGCAACTCGGTAAGGCTGTCGTTGCGGTATTCCGGCGTCTGTACCCAAAGCTGATAGGGGATGCCGGATTTCGGGTCGGTCCAGAAATTCGGGTTCACCTGGAAGGAGCCCGAGAGCGAGACGTTCAGGCTCTGCGCCACCTGCTGCTGCGAGAGGCCGAGCTCGGAGGCCTGGCGCCGGTCCACGTCGACGTAGAATTGCGGCTCGTTGACGATCTGGTGGAGATGGACGTCGACGAGGCCCTTGGTCTGCTTGAGGCGTGAGACAATGCGCTGCGCGACCTCGAGGTCCTTCTCGATATTGCGGCCCGAAATCTGGACGTCGATCTGTGCGAGCACGCCGAAATTCAGGATCTGCGTGATGATGTCGGAGGGCTGCACATAGACCGTGAGGTCGGGGAAGCGGTCCCGCAGGGTCTCGCGCAGGGCCTTGGTGTAATCCGCGACCGGCCCATGCCCTTCCTTGAGGCTGACCAGCATCTGGCCGTCGTTGTAGGAGACGAACGAGCCGTCGGAGAAGGCGAAGTTGTAGTTGTTCGACGGGATGCCGATGTTGTTGAGGACGAGTTCGATCTCGCCCGGCGGGATCACCTCCCTCACCGTCTTCTCGACCTGGCCGAAAACCTGATCGGCGGTCTCGATGCGCATGCCGGTGCGGGTGCGCAGATGCAGGGTGATCTGGCTGGATTCGACCTGTGGGAAGTAATCCTGCCCGACGAAGGTGAAGAGAACGCCCGTTCCGGCGAAGATCAGGCCGACCACGGCGAGCGTCGCCACCCGCCGCGCCAGCACCACGTGCAGCAGCCCGAGATAGCTGCGGTGGAAGCGGGCGAAGCGGGCCTCGAAGCCATGACGGAAGGCGCCGGCGAGGCGGAACACCGGCTTCATCGGCCATGACAGGGCGCGGCGCAGACGTCCGCTCTTCGGCTGCTCGTGCTCCTCGCCGTGATGCTGGGCGTATTCGCGCGCCACGAGCACGTCGATCAGCAGCGGCACCAGCGTGCGCGACAGCAGGTAGGAGGTCAGCATCGCGAACACGACCGCCATCGCCTGCGGCGTGAACAGGTATTTCGGGATGTCGACGAGGGCGAACACCGAGACGAAGGCGGCGCAGATCGAGAGCGTCGAGATCAGCGCCGGCTTGGCGATGCCGGCCGCACCGTGGACCACGCTCTCGCGGAACGGCTTGCCCTCCTCGAACAGCCGGTAGGTGTTCTCGATCGCCACCGTGCCGTCGTCGACCAGGATGCCCACCGCGAGCGCGAGGCCGCCGAGGGTCATCACGTTGATGGTCTGGCCGAGCGCCGCGAGCACCGCGAGCGAGGTCAGGATGCACAGGGGGATCGAGATCAGCACGATCAGCGTCGAGCGCCACGACCCGAGGAAGAGCAGGATGGTGAGGCCCGTCAGGCAGGAGGCGATCAGTGCCTCCTCCAGCACGCCGTGAATGGCGTTCGAGACGAAGACCGACTGATCGAAGAGCGCCTTGATCGACATGCCCTCCGGCGCTGCGGCGCGGATATCGGGCAAGGCGGCCTTGAGATTGTTGACGACGTCCAGCGTCGAGGCGGTGCCGTTCTTGAGCACCTTCATCAGCACGGAAGGCGAGCCGTCGCCGCGCACGATGTTGACCTGCGGCGGCCCGCCGTCGCGCACATGCGCCACGTCACGCACCAGCACCGGCTGACCGGCGACCACCTTAATCGGGATGTCGTTGAGCTCGGCGATGGTGTCGGGGGTGGCGTTGAGCTGCACCGGATATTGCTGCTCGCCGAACTTGGCGAGGCCCGAGGGGATGGTCAGGTTGCCGGCGCCCACGGCGTTGGTGACTTCGAGCGGCGTGATGCCGAGCGCCTGGAGCGCGCGCAGGTCGAGATCGACCATCACCTGACGGGGCGCGCCGCCGAAGGGCGACGGCAGCGTCGTGCCCGGCACCGTCGTGAGGCGCTGGCGGATGCGATACTGGCCGTAATCGAAGACCTTAGTGAGCGCGTCCTTGGTCGAGGTCAGTGCCAGCTGGATCACGGGCACCGACGAGGCTGAGAACCGCACGATCACCGGCGGCTGGACGCCCGGCGGCATCAGGGCGCGGATCGAGTTCGTCGAGGAGACGACCTGAGCGATGGCGAGGTCGATGCTGACCGACGGGTCGAAATAGATCTTGAGCACCGCCGTACCCTGGAGCGTGGTCGACTCCATGCGGGCGATGTTATTGACGTTGTTGGAGATTCCGAACTCGGAATAGGTCGTGATCCGCTTCTCCACCTCGGGTGCGGAGAGGCCGGTATAGGTCCAGACGACGACGACGACGGGGATGTCGACGGTGGGCAGCACGTCCTTCGGGGTGACGATGATCGCCCCGGCGCCCCCGAGCATCATCAGCACGGCGAGGACGTAGGTCGTGATGCGAAATTTCAGAGCGTACTGGACGAGCTCCATCCGCCCTGCCCTCGCCTTCGCAACCTCGCTTCGGAGGCTGATCTAGGACGGCGGAAATGTTTCCGGCAAATGTCTCGATGGGTGCTACGCCACATACGCGCGCCCATGCCGCACTTATCGACAGCGTATCGCGATCCGCCCGAAGGCGGCGTCAGTATACGCCGGCGACGTGAGAGCGGCGGCCGCCGGTCGACGCGGCGGGCTTGCCGTTCGAGGCCGCCGCGAGGCGCGCCATCGCGCTCTTCGCATCCGAAGGCATGGCGGCGGCGCGGGAAACCGGGCCGGCCTTCCCCGTCGCGAGCGTCTTGCCCATCGTGGCCTGGGCGACCTGAAGCTTCGGCGCGAGGCTCGGCTGGGCGAATTTGGGCTGTCCGAACTTTGTCTCGGCAAACTTGGCTTGCGCGGGTTTGCCGGGCGCGAGCGCGGCGTGGGCGGCGCGGTTGCCGGTCTCGCGGACCGAGGGAGCGGCTGACGGCTCGCGCATCGCGCCGGCGAGCCGCATGGGCGGGGGTGCGAGGCTGAGCGGTGCGTGGCCTCGTGCTGGCTCTCCAGCGGAAGCCAGACGGCTCGCCGGGGCGCCATGGGTCGAGGGATTGAGGCCGGCGACCGGCATCGGCTTGAACGCCGCGCCACGGGCCGCGGTCGGCTGGACGGCGGCGGGCACGGCGACGCTGGCGGCGCTCGCCAGCACGATCGGCGCGGCGCGCTGCGGGCGTGCGATGGGCGCTGCCTCGGGCGCATCCTCGTCCGAGCTCGCCGGCTTGTAGGCCAATGTCGGGCGCGAGGTCCGGGAGAAGCGCTCATGCGCGGGCTCCTCGCGGTCGGGGCCGAGATCGGCCACCATCACCGGCGAGCCCGAGCCGGTCGAAGCCGGGCGCCCATCGGTGCGCAGGCTGGCGAGGAGCTTGCGGTCGTCGCTGCCGGCCACCGAGGCCTTGCCGACATACTCGACGCGCACGCGCTCGGTGCCCTTGCGGTGAAAGTCCAGCGCCCGGGCCGCCTCCTCCGAGAGATCCATCACGCGGCCGGCATGGTATGGCCCGCGATCGTTGACGCGCACCACCATCGAGTAGCCGTTCGAGAGATTGGTGACGCGGGCATAGCTCGGCAGCGGCAGCGTCGGATGCGCGGCGGCGATGGAATGACGGTCGAAGACCTCACCATTGGCCGTCATGCGGCCGTGGAAGGCGGCGCCGTACCAAGAGGCGAGGCCCTCGCGGACATAGCCCCTCGCGTCGTCGCGCGGCACATAGGTCTTGCCGGCCACCACGTAGGGCTTGCCCGAGAAACGGCGTCCGCCGCCCTTCGGGATCACGTCGCCCTCGTTGTAGAGGCGCTTGGAGGCCTTCACGCCGTATTTCGGGTCGATGTCGCTGCCCGATCCGCCGCCCGCGAATTTCTGAGTGTTGCCCGCGCAGTTGGCGGTGGTGAGCGCCACGGCGCAGACGCCGAACAGGCGCCAGAGCGGCCAGACGCGCGTCGATGCGCCCAAAGCCGGAACCGATCCGGCCGTCGTGATCCGCGCCATACGCAACTCGCCCGGCTCAATGGCGACCGCTCGATGCCCTCCAGGAACGCGGAAGGCCGAGGCCGCTCGATACGCTACACGTGACGATCGGGGACTTTTCGTCCCGTCACGATCGCGAGGATTGTCCGGACGGCGTAAATGAACGCTGAACGACGGTGCCGGCCCAGGCGGATTCCCCGCTGGGCTGTTGAATCTGCGAATGAAGTCGCGGTGCTAAGCCGAGGTTCAGAAACGCGAATTCCGCCTTCGTCGGTCCCGATGGCGAAAATGCAGGCAGCCGTCCTCGCGCGATGCATGAGCATCGACGATCAAGCCGCTGACAAAACTAAGAAAACGGGAGCTTAGCGGCCCTCGGCCTCGTTGATCTGCTCGATGGAGCGGGCGCCGCGCTGCTTGAACAGCAGGTCGAGCGCTTCGAGCATGAGCGCGTGCATCTTGGTGCGCTCGGTATGGGCGAGATCGCGCAGCTGATCGTAGACCGGAGGCTCAAGATAGACCGACATCTGCCGGGCGCGCTCCTTGAGGGTCGCGGCCGGTTTCGCGCGCGGCGCCGGAACGTCGAGCTGGACGATATCCGCGCTCTTGCGGGTCGGCGGCGTCGCGGCGGCGACGATCGCGGCGAGGTCGAGCTTAGGCGGCCTTGACATGTTTGCCCGCCCCAATGCCTCGACCCTGCTGCATGCGGCGCTCGATCCAGGACCAGAGGCGACGGACTTCGCCGGCAGCCTGACCCTTCGGATTGAACTCGGTGACGCCCTGGCCGACGCCGATGGCGTCCTGGTGGTCGGTGCGTGCGACGATGTTCACGTCCGGCAGGATGCCGAGCACGGCGAGACCGTCGGCGGCATCGCGGATGCGGTAGGAGCGCGGCGGCGTCTGGTTCAGCACGAAAGCGAATTTCTTCTCGAGCCGGTAGATCGCGGCGAGCGTCGGCTTGAAGGCGCGCAGATCGGCCGGCGTCGGACGGCATGGGATGATGCAGAGATCGGCGGCGCGGATCGCCGAGAGCGTGCCGGCGGAATCGACGCCCGGCGTGTCGATGAAGACGTAGTCGTAGGCGGATTCGTGCAGCCGCTCCATCACGGCCTCGATCTGCGTCGCGTCGATCTGGGCGACCTCCGGGCCGTCGGCGGTGCGGTGGTCGAGCCAATCCGAGACGGTGGCTTGGCGGTCCATCTCGAGGATGCAGACCGTCTTGCCGGCTTCCTGAGCAGCGACGGCGAGCGAGATGCAGAGCGTGCTCTTGCCGCTGCCTCCCTTCTGCGTGACGAACGTGATGGCCTTCATCGCAGTGAAACCCCTCGAGCCTGCCGGCCTGCCGCTGCGATCGTCCTCGACCGCCTCGCGCCCGTCACGGCGTCCTGTGATCCGGAGATGCCTTGATCCCGGATTCTCTGGCCCCTGGTGTCGCCGATCATGGTTAACCGACGGTTAAGAGCATCGGATCGCCGGATGACACGATCATGGCATCCTGTGATCCGGGAGGATTCTTTCGACGAGGGGTGGCTGCCCTACCCTCTGTCGTAAACTTGAAGTTTATTTTGGCCGATGGCCCTCGATCGGAGCCGAAACGTTCTGCGCAAGAGCGTGCTTTACAGCGGATCGGGCTGCGGCTTAAGGTTTCGTCATGGCAAATGCGGCCTGAAAATAAATCTGAAGTTTATTTATTTCACCTTGCCCGGATCAGCCCTATTTCCTGGGCTGGTCGTCCCGCCGTGCCGGAGTTCGCATCCGCATGCTGCCCGATCTGCCTTTGCCCGACATGGATTTCGGGGCCGCCCTCGACGGTTCGGCCTGTCTCGGCGCCTGGACGCACGACCTCGCCAAAGGGCGGCTCCGCCTGGCGCCAGCGCTCTCTCGTGCGTTCGGTCTGGCAGCCGGAGAGGTCGCCGGCGTCCCCCTGACGCGGGTCATCGCGGCGATCCATGCCGAAGACGGCCCGCGCATCGAGAGCCTGTTCGCGGCGTCCCGGGAGATCGGCGGCCCGTTCGAAGCGGAATTCCGCACCCGGGGCGGGGATCGCTGGCTGCGGCTGATGGGGCGGACGGATCGCGCCGCGCGGGCCTGCGGCCTCGCCTTCGATCTCACCGAGGGCAGGCTGGGCGGTGGCGGACCGGCTCACAGGGCGCAATGGCAGGCCAACCAGCTCGCCGAGCACGTGATCGCTATGAAGGGCCTCGTCCCGCCCCTGGACAACCCGTCGCTCGCCCGGCTGGTCGACCGGCTCGCGGTGGAGATCGGTTTCGAGCTCGCCCGCCGCCTCGTGCCCGATGCCGGCGACGTTCGGCACTGACGCCGCATCGAGCAGCGGGTCCATCCCAGGACTACCGGCTTGGTCTGGTCGGCTGTACACCAGAGCGAATGGTCAGGCCCCGATCAGAGGGCCGGCTCCGGAGGTTCATATGCCGAAACGCTGGTCGAGGGTCTTTGTAGCGGCTGCCGTGTCGAGTGGCCTCTGGCTCGCCATGGCGGCGTTCGCACCAGCTGTCCGGGCCGAAGCCTCGGAGATCGTCACCGAGGAGATGATGGTCCCCGCCGCGGACGACGGCATCAGCCTCTACGTTCGCAACAAGCACCCCGCGGGAATGTCCAGCTTCCGACCGGAGCGGACTCTGCTCTTCGTGCACGGCTCGACCTACCCGGCCGAGACCTCCTTCGACTTACCGCTCGGCGGTCGCTCCTGGATGGAGGAGATCGCAGGACAGGGCTACGACGTCTACCTCGTCGACCTGCGCGGCTATGGGCGCTCGACGCGCCCGCCCGAGATGTCGCAGCCTGCCGAGGCCAACGGACCGATCGTTCGCACCAAGACGGCGGTGAAGGATGTCGGCAGCGCCGTCGACGCCATCCTCAAGCGCCGCGGCCTCCCGAAGCTCGACCTGATGGGATGGTCTTGGGGCACGACCATCATGGCGAGCTACACGACGCAGTATCCCGACAAGGTCTCACGTCTCGTCCTCTATGCCCCGCAATGGCTCCGCACATCGCAGGGTCTGATGACGACGGGCGCGGGGCCCCTCGGCGCCTATCGCTCGGTGACGCGGCAGACGGCGCGCGACCGCTGGCTGTCCGGCGTTCCTCAGGACAAGGCGGCGGGCCTCATCCCGGCGAGGTGGTTCGAGCAATGGGCCGACGCGACCTTCGCCACCGATCCGGACGGCGCGAAGGCCGAACCAGCCGTGCTGCGCGCGCCCAACGGCACCATCGCCGACGCCAAGGACTATTGGTCCTCGAACAAGCCGGTCTACGATCCCGCCAAGATCGTGGTCCCGACGCTGCTGATTGGTGCGGAATGGGATCGCGACTGCCCGGCCGCCCTTCGCCAGGCACTCTTCCCGCTGCTCGTGAATGCGCCGACCAAGCGCTACGTCGAGCTCGCCGAGGGCACCCACACGATCCTGATGGAGAAGAACCGGCAGGAGCTTTTCCGGGCCGTCCAAGCCTTCCTCGACGAGGGCTCCCGCTAGGATCATGCTGCGCCTTGATTGAACCAATCAAGGCGCCGAAAGTAACGTCGATACAATGACTAGCTTATGCGCTAAGGCGCCGCCGAGGCTTCCAGGGACGGGCGCGGCGCGGCGGCGGGAACGATCAGGCCGCGCAGCGCCGCAGCCGCCACGTGCCGGGGGAGCGACAAGGCCTTCGCATAAACCGCACGCAGGGATGCGCAATCGGCGGGGGCCGAGGCCAGCATCGGCCGCAGTACGTCTGCGGCGAGTGCCATGGTGTCGGGCGCAGGGCTTGCGTCCTCTCTCTGCGCGAGACTCCGAAGGATCAGGGTGCGCAGTGCGAGGTCCGCCGCCGCGTCCTGGCCCTCGCCCGCATGAAGGGCCTGATGGGCGAGGACGAGGTCGGCATCGGTGCCGATGGCGGTGCAGGTCGCCGGGCTCGTCCCGGCCATCTCCATGGCCTTCAGGAGATGGCGGCCGAGGGCGACGATGCTGCGGTCGTCGGCGTTGCGCATCGCCCGCGAGACGGCGCGGGCGGCGAGCCGCTTCAGGCCCTCGAAGGCCTCGGCCTCGGAGCGGCCGCTGCGATAGCCGTCGAGATACCAGGCGGCGATGCCGTCGACGATCTGCGGCGCCCGCTCCTCGAAGGCCTGAAGCAGGTCGAGGTTGCGCAGCACGGTTGCGCGGGCATGGGCCGCGTCGTCGCCGTCGTCGAGGGTCGAGTCGGGGAAATGCCCTGCATCGACGATCCGGTTCGCGACATGGGCCGCGATCAGCCGGTCGGCATCGGGAAACCACATGTCCGTCGAGGCGACGTCGAGCGCGGCCTGGGCGAAGTCGGGCGTGACTCCTGCCGCGACGTAGGCGGCGCGCTCCGGCGATCCGTCCGTGCGGAAGGCCTGGCCGAACAAGCCGGCCTCGTAAGGAGCGTGGAAGCCGAGCCGCGAAGCCGGCATGATGAAGCGCTCGCGCCCGCGCACGAAGGCGAGCGTGCAGGCGGAGACGCAGTAATCGGGCACGTAGGTGGCGATCCCGTGCCGCGCGATCGCCGCGCCGATCGCCTCCCCTTCGTCGACGAGGCCGCCTTCGCTGGTGAGATGGATGCGGGTGACGCGCGGGTTCTCGGCGAGCAACTGCGCGAGCCGGTCGCCAGCACCCTCGGTCAGCTCTCCGGAGAGCCGGATATCCGTCCCGCCGGGGCCGAGCACGATCCGGGTCTCGGTGGCCGGGAGGTCGGTGCCGAGCCGCGATTCGAGCTCCAGCGAGAGCCGGGCGTAGATGCCCAATAGGCCGGTCTCGGCCGGTCCCAGCCCACTGCGCAGATGCGCCTGGACCACGCTCGCTGCGCCGAGGCAACCGAGCGCGATTCCCGCCAGTCCCAATCCGCATACGACGCGCCAGGCTCTCGCCATGACCTGCCCCCAGATGGCTCGATGGTCGCCAAGACCACGGCCAGTCTTCATTGCTGCATCGGCTAAGCAAGGGCCGCGCCGCGACGTTTTCGCGGCCGGACGCACGTCGTGGATGGGCTGTGTCGACTGAGATACGTTTTATCAAACGAACAGATCGTTCTACATGAGGGCCGAGAGAAGATCGCTTCGACGGCGGGCCCTTATGTCGCAGGCCGGCTTAGGCGATAGATGTCCATGATCCAGCCGTGGCGCACCCTCGCCTCTCGGCGCGTGGTGCGAATCAGCTCCGCCACGTCGCCGAGCCGGCCGCTGACCAGCAACTCGTCGGCGGTGCCCAGATAGGCGCCCCACTGGATGGTCAGGTCCGGGTCGAGCCCGTCGAAATCCACCTTGCCGTCGAGCATCACCACGGTCGCGCCGTCCGCCGACAGGTCTTGGGCGAGGCGGCGCCCCGTGGTGATCGTCACCGGTTCGCCGATGCCGTTGAGCGGGATCTGGTGGCCGGCGGCGAGCGCCTGGACGCTGGTGATGCCGGGGATGACTTCGCAGTCGAAGGCGAGCCGGCCGCGGGCGCGGATCCGCGCGATGATCCTGAGCGTGCTGTCGTAGAGCGAGGGGTCGCCCCAGACGAGGAAGGCTCCGCTCTCGCCCTCGCCGAGATTCGTCTCGATCAGCGTTTCGTAGAGTTCGGCCCGGGCCGCGTGCCAGTCGTCGACGGCCACGCCGTAATCCGCGGGCGAGCGATCGCGCTCGGGGTCCGAGGCCTCGACGAAACGCGGCGGTTCACCCTCGATGAAGCGCTCGCAGATCTCGCGGCGGATGCGCAGCAGCTCGGCCTTGGCGTCGCCCTTGTCGATCAGGAAGATCGCATTGGCCGCATTCAGCGCACGGACCGCCTGGAGAGTGACGTGCTCGGGATTGCCGGTGCCGATCCCGATGACGAGCAGTTTTCGCAAGGTCAGCGGCCGAACCAGGAGGCGACCGGATCGACGACGTAGGAGGCTGCCGACGAGATCCAGGCAAGCGCGCGGGTGGTCAGGCCACGCTTGTGCGCGCCGTCGGACGCGGCGGTGCGCGCCGACAACTCGGCGGCGACATAGGCATCCTCCTCCGTCTTGCAGGCAGCGAGGGCCGCGCGCTCGGCGGCGCGCTTCTCGATGCTCGGCGCCTGACCGGAGAAATGCTGGCGAACGCAGCGGTGCCAATCCCCACGCAAGCGATCGAGCCCGGCCTGCTCCTGCGCCAGCACGGGCGAGCCGGCGAGCCAGCCTGCGACGACGAGGGACGCAAGGGGGACGGGCAGTTTCGAGCCTCTCATGACAGGCCTCCTGCGATCCGATGGATCAGCACCGAGAGCCGGCTGGTGTTCCCGGCTTGTTCTCAGATCCATGAGAGCAGGCAGTACGTGATTTGGGTAACGAAGGCTGTAACCCGGATGCGTCAGCCGATCCCGGGATGAGCCAGTGCGCGGGCGTGCCGCGTCAGCCCACGAGCGCCGTGACGCAGGTGCCGAGCAGCGTCACTAGGCCGATCATCACGATGAACCTCAGATCCTCGAAGCGCTCTCTCATGACCCTCTGCCCTCTCCTCGAGCGGCACGCTGGCAACCGCTCATCAAGCTCAATGACCGGTTAGCGGTTTTGCTAAAGTTGCCCCGTGCGCTTCGTCACCAGAACCCACATGGGACTGGGACGAACACTTCGAAACACGGTTGCCGAACGCTGAATCACGGCTTTGGTTACAGCGGTATCCGCACAGATTACTCCCACTCCCCTCGCCTCATCCTGAGCGTCGCAGAGCTTGGGTGAGATCGTCGCGCCCCTACCCCACCTCAACCCGCACTTCGGGCGAAAACGTCTTACCTTCCACGGGGTTGGCCACCCAGCGGGTGCGGCCGACGCGCAGGTCGTGGCCCGCGTGGAAATGACCGGAAATCCAGGCCTGTGGACGCAACTCGTCGGGCAGATCCTCCAGCACCGACGTCGCGTAGAAAGCCGGCACCCACCAGGGCACGCCGGGTGCATCGCGAAACGCGTCGGCGGCGAGCGGGCTCGGCGGGTGATGGGTCACGGCGACCGTCGGGCCGACATGCGGCTCGGCCAACGCTGCCAGCAGAGCCGCCTTCTGTGTGAGATGCGCCCGCATGGCGTCCTCCGGCGACCAGGACGAGCCGTCGGCGTTGCGGATCGAACCGCGATATTCGCGCGAGCCGGTGACCGGGTCGGTCATCCGCGCAGCCGCGTAGGCCACCGGATCCTCCGGGCGATCGGGCGTGTCCGAGTTCAGCCAGCGCCCGGCGAGCGACCAATCGCTCCACAAGGTCGTGCCGACGAAGCGCATGCCGTCGATCACGACGCTCGCCGCATCCTCCAGCAAGTGCAGGCGGGTTCCCTCGCCAGCCAGACGCGCGACTTCGGCGCGCAGGGCGGCGAGCAATTCCGGCGCGGTGCGGCCGTCGCCGGTCGGGGCGTAATGCTCGTGGTTGCCCGGGACCAGAACCACGGGCCGGCCCGCAGCGAGCGCCAGCACGGCCGCGAGCCCCTGTTCGGGATGGCCCTCGAACAGGTCGCCGGCGCAGACCAGGACGTCGAATGGGGCCGAGGGCCGAGGGATCAGGTCGGGCCGGCGGCGTTCGAGATGCAGGTCGGAGATTGGAAAGAGCTGCATCACGCGTCCGCCGCAGCCCGACGCTCAGCGCGCGCGGCTTTGAGGATGTCGAAGGCGGAATCGGCGTTCAGGATCGCGATGCCGATGCCGACGAGGAGATCCGGCCAGGGCGAGAGCGTCGCCGCGGTGGCGAGACCGGCCAGGATGATCGCGATGTTCGCCGCCACGTCGTTACGGGCGGAGAGATAGGCCGCCTTGGTCAGGCTGCCGCTCCCGCCGCGGTGGCGGGCGAGCATGACGGCGCAGACGAGGTTGACGAGAAGCGCGCCGAGCCCGGTGAGCGTCAGCGGTAGGGGGGCGGGCGGCGCCATGTCCGCCACCTTGTTCCAAGCGGCCCAAGCGGCCCCGATCGCCGGCACCAACAACATGAAGGCGAGCCCCGTGCCGAGCCGCGCCCGGTTGCGCAAGCTCCAGCCGAGGCCGGCGAAGATCAGGAGGTTGATCGCCGCGTCTTCGAGGAAGTCGAGGCTGTCGGCGATGAGCGAGACCGAGCCGATCGTCAGCGCGACGGCGATCTCGATGCCGAAATAGGCGAGGTTCAGACCGGCGACACGGACGACGACCGGGCGTAGCTCGGCCGCGGAGCCCTGTGCGTCCATGGAGGCTTGCCTCGTCCCGGCGGCGCCAGCGCCGCCGGGAGGCCCCTAGAGCAGGCCGCGAAAAAGTGGAAACGGTTTTTCGCTGAGAGCCTGCTCTGGCTGATGGAATCGATCGTCTTGTCCGCGTTTCGATGGAGTCCATCGAAACGCAGTATGATCGAGCGGCCAGGCCGCCTGGGAGCAATCGCGCTCCGGCGGCGTGGGCTTACTTACCAGCGGCGCCAGCCGGGACGACCGTAGCGGCGCGGGCCGTAACCGCCGTAGTAGCGCGGGCCGGGCCGCGGGCCGAAGAAGCGCGGGCCATTCGGGCGGCAGACGCCGTAGGGGTTGGGATGGAAGCCGGGGCCGCAGCCGAACCTGGCTTCGGCGGCGCCGCTGCCGGCCAGCACGGTTCCGAGGGCCAGCAGCCCCAAACCAGCGAATTTCCAGGTCATTTCGTTCTCCTCGATGATGGCCACGGACCGGGGCCGACAGCGCCTTGCGCCTGCGCACTCCCGGCCCGTGTCTCCGGCAGTCGCCGTCGTCCGGAAACCGCCGGGCAGGCACATGGTTCGGTCGGGCGCGAAGTCGAGGGCTTGACGGCCAAGCTTCTTCGCAAGCGACCGTGCCACCTGGGAGCCGATCCGCGATCCGCGTAGGACTGCGCAATCATGCGCGAATGAAGCCGCGGCGTCGTACGAATGGCGCACTGGATTTGCGAGGCATCATGTGCGAGGCCAAAGCTTTGCCACGCTCGCATTCTTCGCGGCGGCACAGGAGACACTCAGCGATGTTGCCCGAACTTCGTATTCTGTATTTTGAGGATCTGGAGGTCGGGCTCACGGAGACGCTGAAGAAAGAGATCTCGTCCTCCGACGTGGTGGGCTTCGCCGAGATCACCGGCGACCGCAATCCGATTCACCTTTCCGAGCACTTCGCCGCGCGCACGCCCTTCGGGGCCCGCATCGCCCACGGCCTCTACACGGCCGGTCTCATCTCTGCGGTGCTCGGCACCCGCCTTCCCGGCCCGGGGGCCGTCTATATCAGCCAGACGCTCAACTTCCGGGCACCGGTGCGCATCGGCGACACGGTCGAGGTGATCGTCGAGGTGGCCGAGTTGATCCCCGAGCGACGCCGCGCCCGCCTGTCCTGCACCTGCAAGGTCGGCGACGAGGTCGTGCTCGACGGCGAGGCCCTGGTGAAGGTGCCGAAGAAGGAAGAATCCGACCCGGCCAGCATGCGCATGGGCGGCGGTAGGGCCTGATTGGGCTTCATCATCCGCCGTCATTCCGGGGCTCGCTTCAGAGAGAACCCGGAATGACGGTGGAGGAGAAAAGGCATCCGCCAGGATGAGCCTAAGCCCCGAAATCTTCATCGACGATCCCGCCGACCCGCGGCTCGCGCCCTACGCGGCGATCCGTGAGCGGGATCTCGTCGGGCGGCAGGGGCGCTTCATCGTCGAGGGAGAGGTCACCCTGCGGCTGATGCTGTCGGCCGCCTCGCGGTTCCGGACCGAGTCGATCCTGCTGCTTCCGGAGCGCGTGGCCGGCCTCGCCGATCTCCTCGGCGCCCTGCCCGATCCGCCGCCGGTCTATTGCGCGGCGCGTGCGATGATGAGCGCGGTGGCGGGCTTTCCGATCCATCGTGGCGTGCTCGCCGTCGGCCTGACCGGGACGCCGCCGGAGCCGGATGCGCTGATCCCGGCACTGCCCGAGCCGGCGACGGTCCTCGCCCTCGTCGGGTTGACGAACCACGACAATGTCGGCGGCCTCCTCCGCAACGCCGCTGCCTTCGGGGCGGATGCGGTGCTGCTCGACCCGGAGACCTGCGATCCGCTCTACCGTAAGGCGATCCGCGTCTCGGCCGGCGCGGCGCTGACTGTGCCCTTCGCCCGCGCGGCCAGCGCAGATGCGCTGCTCGATCTGGCGGAGCGCCACGATCTCGTGCCGCTGGCGATGACGCCGGGCGCCGAGCACGACATCGCCGATGCCCCCCTGCCCGCCCGCGCCCTGGTTCTGCTCGGCAGCGAGGGGCCGGGTCTCGCCCCTGCGCTGATGGCGAAAAGCCGGACGATCCGGATCGGGATGGCGCCGGGCTTCGACTCGCTCAACGTCGCCACCGCCGGCGCCATCGCCCTGCGCGAACTCTGGCGGGCGCGCCGCAGGGTCTGACGAGCCGGCGAGAGGCTGCAGCCGAGCGTTGCGTTGTGCGCGACATTGCGCTGCAATTGCCGCAGGGCGGACCGGGACCGAGATCACGCAGGCGAAGGTTGGCTTCGAGGAGGGCGGACGACGTTGCTTCAATCTGGTGAGGGGTTGCGGAGCCTGTCAGGCCGTCGCGTCGCGGTGGTCGGCGCCGGCCCCGGGGGCCTCGCCACCGCCCTCCTGCTCGCCAAGGCTGGCCTCCACGTCACGCTGTTCGAGCGCGACGAGGCGGTGGGCGGGCGCACCAAGACGGTCGAGGCGCCCGGCGGCTACCGCTTCGACATCGGGCCGACCTTCTTCCTCTACCCGCAAATCCTCGCCGACATTTTTTCCAGTTGCGGCGAGCGGCTCGAGGATCACGTCGAGATGCGGCGGCTCGACCCGATGTACCACCTGCTCTTCGAGGGTGAGGACGGGCTGTCGGGCGAGATCCGCGCCACCAGCGACGAGGGCCGGCTCCAGGCCGAAATCGCGCGCATCGCGCCCGACGATGCCCGCAACCTCCCCGCCTTCTTCGCCGAGAACCGGACCAAGCTCGACCGGTTTAAGCCGGTGTTGGAGCAGGCCTTCGATCGCTTCTGGTCGATGGTAAGCCCGGCCATGCTCACGGCACTGCCCCATCTCCATCCGAGCCGCAGCGTCGATGGCGACCTCAAGCGCTACTTCGCCGATCCGCGGGTTCGCCTCGCCTTCTCGTTCCAGACCAAATACCTCGGGATGAGCCCCTTCCGCTGCCCGAGCCTGTTCACGATCCTGTCGTTCCTCGAATACGAGCACGGGGTCTATCACCCGGTCGGCGGATGCGGCGCGGTGTCGGAGGCGATGGCCGGGCTCGCCCGGCGGCTGGGCACTGACATCCGCCTCGGCGCACGGGTCGAGCGCGTACTCTTCGAGGGCCGGCGCGCCTCGGGCGTGGTGGTTGACGGCGAGACTTTCAACGCCGACGCGGTGGTGCTGAATGGTGACTTTGCCGGAACGATCCGCGACCTCGTGCCGGAGACGCATCGCCCGCGCTGGCGCGACCGCAAGGTCGAGACGGCGCGTCTCTCCTGCTCGACCTTCATGATGTATCTCGGCATCGAGGGCGCGATGCCCGAGGGGCTCGGGCACCACTCGATCCTGCTCGCCAAGGACTATCAGCGGAACATCGCCGAGATCACTGGCGGCACGCTGTCGATACAGCCCTCTCTCTACGTGCAGCATGCCGGCTTCACGGATGGCGGCATGGCGCCGCCCGGCCATACCGCCCTTTACGTTCTAGTGCCGGTACCGAACCTGCGCTCGGGCATCGACTGGGAGCGCGAACGGCCGGCCTATCGGGCGTTGGTGCTGGAGCGGCTCAAGCTGCTCGGTCTCACTGATATCGAGAGCCGCATCCGCTACGAGCGTGTGCTCGACCCGCGCGACTGGCGCGAGGAGTTCGCGGTTCACGAAGGCGCGACCTTCAACCTGTCGCACGACCTCGGGCAGATGCTTTGGTTCCGCCCGCATAACCGGTTCGGGCCGGGGCTCTACCTCGTCGGCGGGGGCACGCATCCAGGCTCTGGATTGCCGGTGATCTACGAGGGCGCGCGGATCTCCGCACGCCTCCTCATCGAGGACCTCGTCGGCGCGAGGGCACCTGCCCTCCGGGAATTGCCGGACACCTCGCCGCTGGCGACGTGAGGGGCCGTGCCGCTACTTCGTCCCGCAGCCGATGCAGATGCCCTTCATGATCTTGTCGTCCCGCTTCATCTGATCGCTGCGCGCCTCGCGGGACTCGGCCCGGTCTGGAGCGGCGGCCGCGCCGGGCGGCTTGGTCTGGCCGACGGCGCTGGTGTTGGGGGCGGTCAGGGTGGATGCCGGCCCTCCGCCGGTCCCGGTCTGGTCGACGGATTGGGCCAGGGTTGGTGCAGCCGTCGAGGCGGTGATCAGAAGGAAGGCAGCGGCGATGGATCGCGCGGACATCGGAAACTCCTCGTTTCTTCCATCAACGTCCGAGCGCGGCGGGAAAGTTCCTGCACCCCCGGTCTGATGCGCGGCGGAGTCTCGCGTTGACCGGTTCGATTCCGTTTCTAGCTTCGCGTGAGTGCCCGGCCGATCGGCCGGGCTCGAAGGGGTGGCCTCGACCATGAGCAGCGGTTCTTCGGTCGCGGTGATCGGCGGCGGTTTGGGCGGTCTGGCCTCGGCCTGTGTCGCGGCGGCGCGTGGACATCGCGTCACGCTCTACGACAAGAATCCCTGGCTCGGCGGCAAGGCGGCTGTGCTGCACGAAGGCGGTTTCCGCTTCGACATGGGGCCGACGATCCTGACCGTGCCCCGCGTGCTGGAGCGGATCTTTGCCGAGGCCGGCCGCAGCGTGCACGATGCCTTGGATCTGCGCCGGCTCGATCCGCAATGGCGCTGCTTCTTCGAGGACGGCTCCCGCATCGACCTCGTCGAGGACGTCGAGGCCATGGCCGCGTCGATGGACCGTTTCGCCCCCGGCCAAGGCGTCGGCGACGGTTACAGAAAATTCCTCTCGATCTCCGAGACGCTGCACGGCGTCAGCGAAAGATTCTTCTTCTGGAAGGCGGTGCAGGACCTCTTCGACACGATCGACATCCGCGCCAACATGAACCCGGCGACTTTGCGCGACGTGCTCTCGCTGCGCATGCATTCCACCGTTGCCGGCACGATCCGCGGCAAGGTGAAAGATGCCCGGCTCGCGCAGATGCTCGACCATTTCGTGCAGTATGTCGGCTCCTCGCCCTACGGCGCGCCGGCCGTTCTCTGCGCCATCGGACACATGCAGGTCTCCGAGGGTGTCTGGTATCCGATGGGCGGTACCCGCGCGGTGGCG
Organism: Methylobacterium brachythecii; assembly: GCF_014196345.1. Taxonomy (GTDB): domain Bacteria; phylum Pseudomonadota; class Alphaproteobacteria; order Rhizobiales; family Beijerinckiaceae; genus Methylobacterium; species Methylobacterium brachythecii. The sequence goes on from NZ_JACIDN010000004.1 coordinate 234,038, forward strand.
GAAGCCTTGGCGAAGCTCGCCACCGATCTCGGCGCGACGATGCGGCCGGCCGAAGAGGTGAAGGGCCTCGACATTCGCGACGGCGTGGTGCGGGGCGTCCGCACGGCCGAGGGGACCACCGCCTACGACGCCGTGATCTCCAACATGGATTCCGTGCGCACCTACCGCGAGCTCGTCGGCGGCGATGTCGGCAAGGCTTACGACGCCAAGACGTTCGAGCCGGCCTGCTCGGGCGTGGTGCTCTATCTCGGGCTGAACCGGCGCTACGAGCATCTCGGCCATCACGACTTCGTCTTCTCCCGCGACCCGGAAGAGGAATTCGACTTCATCTACCGGAAGGGCGAGCCGGCCCCGGATCCGACTGCCTACCTCGCGGCGCCTTCGCGGACCGATCCCTCCGTCGCGCCCGAAGGCGGCGAAGCGCTCTACGTCCTGGTGCACACGCCATATCTGCGCCCGCACCACGATTGGCAAAAAATGTTTCCGGCCTACCGGCAGGTGATCCTGGACAAGCTCAAGCGCTGCGCGGGCATGCCCGACATCGAAGAGCGCATCGTCGTCGAGCGGCACCTGACGCCGCAGGACATCCACGAGCGCTATCACGTGCTGAACGGCGCGATCTACGGGCTCGCCTCGCACGGGCGGATGATGGGTGCCTTCAAGCCCGGCAACCGGTCGCGGGAGGTGAAGGGCCTGTATCTCGCGGGCGGCGCCGCCCATCCGGGGCCGGGCATGCCGATGGTGATGATGTCCGGATGGATCGCCGCCGACGCCCTCGACTCCGACCTGAAGGCGGGCGCCCGGCCGGATCTGCGCAGGAGCGCGTGAGCACGCCGTCCCGTCGCGCTCCCGCCCCGATGCGCTCCGAGCGCGTCTGGCGCTTCATGGCAGCGGTGTTCGCGCGCTTCCTGCGCCGGCACATGAACGCCCTGCGGCTGGCGCGCTGGGGCGCGCCGCGTCGGGTCGATCATCCCGGACCGCTGGTGATCTACTGCAATCACCCCTCCTGGTGGGATGCCGCGGTGCTGATCCTGCTGGCCGACCGGCTGTTTCCGGGGCGGCCGATGTTCGCGCCCTTCGATGCGAAGATGCTGGAAAGATACGGCATCTTCCGCCGGCTCGGTGCCTTTCCGGTCGACCTCGAGTCGCGCCGCGGGGCCGCGCAGTTCCTGGTCTCCGCCCGCGCGGTGCTGGCTGAGCCGGGTCATATGCTCTGGATCACCGCGCAGGGGCGCTTCTCCGACGCGCGCAGCCGTCCGCTCGATCTGCGGCCCGGCATCGCGCACCTCGCCGAGATCGCGCCAGAGGCGCTGTTTCTGCCCCTCGCCCTCGACTACGCCTTCTGGGACGAGCGTGGCGCCGAGGCCTGCTGTGCCTTCGGCGAGCCGATCGCCGCCCGCGATCTGCTGCGGCTCAGCCGCGGCGAGCGGTTGGCCCGGCTCGAAGCCGGGTTGACGGCGACGCTGGACGCGCTCTCCGCCGACGTCATGGCCCGCGATCCCGCCCGGTTCGTGCCGGTCATCGAGGGCGCGCGCGGGATCGGCGGGGTCTACGACCTCTGGCGCCGGGCCGTGGCCCTGGCACGTGGCCGGCGCTTCGATCCGGCCCACGGCGCGGCAGAGGCCGAGCGGAACCCGTGATGCTCTCCCTCGCCCTCCTCTGCCTCGTCCTGGCGCTGCTGCCGGCGGTTCTGGCCGCCGTGAACATCCGGTGCCTCGCCGCGCCCGAGCCGATGCCGGGCGCGACGGGGCTCGTCTCGATCCTGATCCCGGCTCGGAACGAGGCGGCGATCATCGCCGGCACCGTCCGCGCGGCGCTGGCGAGCGAGGGCGTCCCGATCGAGGTGCTGGTCGGCGACGATCACTCCACCGATGCGACGGATGCGATCGTGAGCGAGATCGCGGCGCATGACACACGCGTGCGGCTCGTGGCGGTACCGGCCCTGCCGGCGGGCTGGACTGGCAAGAACAACGGGTGCGCCGCCCTCGCCGCAGCCGCACGGGGCGAGCGCCTGCTGTTCATCGATGCCGACGTGACGCTCCACCCTCATGCCGCCGCCGCGCTTTCGGCTCATGCCGAGCGCAGCGGCGCGGCATTGGTCAGCGGCGTGCCGCGCCAGGTGATGCGGAGCCTGGGCGAGACTCTCACCGTTCCCGCCATCAACTTCCTGCTGCTCGGCTTCCTGCCGATCCCGCTGATGCGGCAGCGTCCCGATGTCTCGCTCGCGGCGGCCTGCGGCCAACTCGTGATGGTCTCGGCCGAGGCCTATCGTCAGACCGGCGGCCACGGCGCGGTACGCGCCTCGTTGCATGACGGCGTGAGCCTGCCCCGCATGCTCCGGGCGGCGGGTTTTCGGACCGACCTCGTCGCGGGAACGACCTTGGCCGATTGCCGGATGTATTCGCGGTTCGGCCAGGCATGGGCTGGCTTCTCCAAGAACGCCCACGAGGGCATGGCGACGCCGCGCGCCCTGCCCATCTGGACGATCCTGCTCTTCGGCGGTCATGTGCTGCCCTGGTTTCTGCTCGCGGTGGCGCTGGTTGCAGGGTTGCCGGCGGTCGCGCTGACGGCGCTGGCCGCGGGCCTCGTCTCCCTCGGAACGCGGGCCGCGATCACACGGGCTTGCGCCGAACCGCTCGCGACGATCCCCCTGCACCCCTTCACGATCGCCATGGCGCTGGCGATCCAATGGACGGCTTTGTCGCGGGCGGCGCGTGGCAAGGCGCCGACGGCGTGGAAGGGCCGGAGCTATCCGGTTGGACCACGCTGAAGCGGGCCGCAGCGATCCCGTCGAAGCCGGTCGCGATGGTCCGCGAACCCGTCGAAACGCGACCTGAAGCCCCGTTTCGACGATCGGATTAAGCAAGCCGTCCCATCCCGCGATCACGCTTCGTCGCGATGATGGGTGGCGCGATGTTTTGGGCTTTGTTCGGATTCAGCGGGCGATTGGGCCGCCTCGCCTTTTTCGGCTGGAGCATGATCGTCGCCTCGGTCGTCGGGGTCGGCGTCGCTCTCGCGGCGTTGGGTTTCGTCGCCGGCCTCGCAAAAGGCTCCGGCGATACGCTCGTCGGGACTGGGCTCTGCGTGGCCGTCGGCGTGATCCCGATCGTCTGGATGACCACGGCACTCACCACGAAGCGCCTGCGCGATGCTGGTTTTCCTCCGAGGCTCGTGCTGCCTTTGATGTCGGCTTTTTCCGCCTACGAGGCGATGGTGTTGTCACCGCAGACAGGTGGCGACGCCCTGCTCTCCGGCATCCTTGACGGACATCCGGCCGGCCTCGCGGTCAAAGGCCTCTTCGCAGGGGTCCTGCTGTTTTGGCCGAGCGCGGGGGAGACAGCCGAAGGGGATTCCGGGGCCAAACGGCGAAAGGGCGAGGCGTCGTGGCACGAGCGTGCGCTCCGCATCGCCTCCGAGCCGCTGCCGCCGCCGGAACCGGTACGCGTGATCCCGGGGCCTGCCTCCGCCCCCGCATCGCCCGTCCGCACGTTCGGCCGTCGCGGCGTCGTAGGCTGACGTCAGTCCGCGCCGCCGGTCTCGGCCAGGATCCAGGCCGCCGTATCGGGATCGGCGCCGCTGACCGGCAGATGCAGGATGATCGGCGTCTCGTAAGGATGGCGGGCCTTGAGCGCCGCGCTCAAGGGCTCCGCGAGGCCTTCGCGAGTTTTCAGGATGGCCACCACCTCGTGCCCGCGCTCGATCGCGCCTTTCCAGGCATAGACCGACTCCATGCCAGGCAGCACGTTCACGCAGGCCGCGAGCCGTTCGCGCACGAGCGCTTCGCCGATGGCGAGGGCCGTCTGCGTATCCGGCAACGTGGTGTAGACGAGGAGCGGGCGCTCCATGCTATGCCTCTCTTCCAAGATGCGTCCGGCCGCGAGTGAGACCTCGCGCCTTCCCGGCGTCAACAAGGTTCGAAGGCGGATCGACGGTTTCGATGGCGTCGCGTTTCTCCCGGATCGCCTTCGTCGCGAGCCCGACGCCCGATGCCCGCGAGGCGGCCGAGGCGTTGATGCGCCGCTACGACCACGTCACGCCTGAGGAGGCCGACGTTGTGGTGGCGCTCGGCGGCGACGGCCTGATGCTCCAGGTGCTCCACCGCTTCATGGACGGATCCAAGCCGATCTACGGCATGAACCGCGGCACCGTCGGCTTCCTCATGAACGAGTTCCGTGAGGACGCGCTGATCGAGCGGCTGGAGAATGCCCAGCGCAGCGTGATCCATCCGCTCTCCATGGTCGTCACCGACACGGAGGGTCGCACGCACACGGCGCCGGCGATCAACGAAGTCTACATGCTGCGCCAGACCCACCAGACGGCGAAGCTCCGGATCTCGATCGACGGCAAGGTGCGGCTGCCGGAACTCATTGCCGACGGCGTCCTCGTGGCGACGCCCGCCGGCTCCACCGCCTACAATTTCTCCGTCGGCGGTCCGATCCTGCCCCTGAACGCGCAGCTTCTCGCCCTGACGCCGATTTCCTCGTTTCGGCCGCGGCGCTGGAACGGCGCCCTGCTGCCGAACCACGCGCGCATCCACGTCGAGGTGCTGGAGGCTGCGCACCGGCCGGTGGCGGCGGTGGCCGACCACACCGAGTTCCGTCGGGTCCGTACCGTCGAGACCTGGCTCGACCACGACACCGACCTCGTGCTGCTGCACGATCCCGGCCACAGCCTCGACGAGCGGATTCTTCGCGAACAGTTCGGCTGATCGCGTCTGGCCGTGCGGTCAGGCGGCCATACGGAGTCGGTCTGTCCGGTAGCTCGCCATGATGCTCTCGGAGATCAGGCTCTCGACCAGGTCCGGGCCGTCCTGCGCGACGGGTTCGCGCGAGGGAACCGCCACGAGCATTGGCACCTGGGTCGTCTCCTCGGCCGCTGTCACGAGTTCGACGGCCGGCGCTTTGCCTTGGTCCGGCACGGGCTCGCGACTTGCCAGGAAGCTCGCCATCAGTGCGTCGGAGAGCCCGTCGAGCACGGCATCCGTCGTCTCGGCCTGGCGGCGCTCCTGCTCTGCGCGATAGCTAGTGATGATCGCTTCGGGCAGTTCGTCGAGGACGCGGGAGATCCTGTCCGAGACGGCCGTCTCGTCTGCCGATGGCATCGCGGGAATGGCCACGGCCTCCGGCAGGAAGCCGGCGCTGCGGCGATCGTCGGCCTCGATGCGCAGCATCTGCTCGCGCTCGGGCTCGTCCGCGAGAGAACGGGCGTGCTGGCGAGCCTCTTCGCGAGCGGCTTCGGCCTCGAAGCGGGCGAGCAGCGCCATCAGGCTGCGGCTCTCGGCGAAGGGCATATCCTCGCAGGCCGTCAGAGCGCGCTCGATCATGCGACGCGCCAGTCGGGCGCCCTCGATCTCGGCGCCGCCGGTCGCGGCCTCGCGCCAGGCCGAGAGCGCCGCCTGGATCGCCGGCAGCAACAGGCTGGGCAGTCCGGCACGGCGGTGCAGGGCGGAAAAGCCGGCGCCGCGCGGCTCGAACATCAGCCCCGCGACCCGCGCCCGGCTCAGGCCCGAGAGATCGGCGAGCGCGGCCTCGGCGAAGGGCATGCGCAGGGTCAGGATGGCGCGCAGGATCAGGCCGGCATTGAGCTGTCCCTGCGCCCGCACGTGGGAGACCAGCCGCGCCAGGCCGGCCTCGCCCGCCTCGTCGCTCAACGACAGGGCGGCGCAGTCGCGCGCCTCGCGATGGACGCGATCGCCGCGCTCGCGGCTGAGCCAGCCGCTGGCGAGACCGAACGAGGACAGGGCCTCGGCGACGCGCGCGGCGAGCGCATGGCGTACCTCGATGCCGATGCCGGGCCGTGCGAGCAGTGCCTCGCGCAGGCGGGCGTCGTCGCCGTGGCGCTCGACGATGCGCAACAGCGCGGCGATGCCGACCTTGGCGTAGCCGTTGCGGGCAAGGACGATCAGCGACGGGGCGCCCGCCACCTCGGCCAGTGCGGCGGCCACCGGCATCGTGATGTCGGCGCGGCCGGCGATGGCGCTGCGGGTCGTCTCGCAGCCGATCGCGGCGCAATCGACGAGATCGGCATCCATCAGAACCGGCGAGCGCGCGAGCACCAGGCAGGCGATCTCGGGCTGGTCCGAGGCGAGCGCCACGATGAGCGGGCGCGGCGCGGAGGGGGATGCGGCGCAGGCCTCGGCCAGCGCGCGGCGCACCAGGGCCGAGCCGTCGTCGAGAAGGGCCAACAGGGCGGTCTTGGCTTCCCAGGCGGCCTCGGGGGCGAGGTTGCCGTGGCAATAGGCCCGGCCCAGGGCCGCGGCGGCCTCGGCGCGGCGTTCGGCAGAGGCGGTCTGCGTCGAGAGCAGGAACTGGCGAAGGGTCATTGGCCGTTCCGAAGTCCGAGGGTGGAGAGGAGGTCGAGGAAGCCGCCGGAGCCTGCCTTGGCGGGCTGGGTGACGGCAGAGGTGTCGGTCGCCGCCTGCTCGTCGGCTAGCGCGGCCGAGGCCGCCGCGACCTGCGCAGGCGCCGGCTGTGCGCGCTGCTGCAGCTGCAGTGCCGAGGGACGGCGCGGCGGCAGCGGCACGAGGATCGGTGCCGTCGTGGTGGCGGCGCCGGCCGAACCGACGGCTCCGATCGAGCCCGTGGTCTCGGGCTCGGAGGAGGCTGTGGTTGCCTCCCCATCGGAGCGCGGGAAATAGGTCGGCGCGCTGCGCGCCGTCTCGGTGCTCGTACCGCGGCTTTGCCAGAGCTTGGCCACGCCGGCCGAGATCGCGCCCTGGCGCCGGTCGGTCTGGAACAGGCTGCGCAGGCCGTCGTCGAGCGAGGCATAGGCGGTGGGGGCCTCGGGCACGCTCGCCGTGCCGGCGACCGCGGTCTGGCCTCCCGCGGTGCTGGTGGAGAGCATCGCGTAGAGCTCGGCCGAGCCGCGCGCGCGGCCCGCCTTGTCGTAGAACAGGTTGCGGTTGGAGGCCGCCGCGTCCGGCAGATCGCTCGCTGCGGCGCGCGCGGGACTGACCTGGGCCGAGTTGATCAGCGTGGCGGCACCCTTCGCCCCGAGCACATGCGCCGCGTAGAGGTCTCCGCTGGTCGGCTCGCGGCCGAGCGACGCGCCGAGCGTGTCGCGGTTGCGCTGGGTGAGCGCGCCGGCCATGGCCGTGGCGACGCGCGGATCGCGGCGCAGGTCGAGGATCTGCTGCTTCGTCGCGGCGTCGGCGACGCTGAAGGTGCCGTCGGGCCGCGCGGTGATCGCGTCGGCATAGGAGGACAGGCCGAGCTTGGCCCCGGCCGCCTTCATGGTGCCGAGCCAGGTCTGGTCGATGAACTGGAACAGCCCGCTCGCCGAGGAGGTCGCGGCCTTGGCCGTCGGGTCGAGCCCCGATTCACGCTTGGCGGTGGCCAGAAGGTATTCGAAGCCGACGCCGCTGGATTCGGCGCCGCTGCGGATCGCATCGACCACCGATCCGTTCGCGGTGCTCGCCGTGCCCGTGACCGTGCGGCCGCCGCCGGCGGTCGAGCCGGTGTCGCGGGTGCCGACGGGGGCATTGGTGAACAGGAACATGGATGATGTGGCCGGGCGGCCTAACGCTGTGCCGCATAACGGACTTTCCTGCCGTTATGGTAAAGGAAGCTTGAAGATCGGCGGCCGGCCTGCGTCCCGGTTCGGCGCGGGATGGGGCTGGGGAGCGGCGTGCGGGCCTATCTGATCGCCGACGGCATCGACGAGCCAGATCTCTCGAGCGCCGATGCGTGGGTCGTCGACGTCCGGCTCGCAATGACGGAAGGGGCGCTTGGACAGCGCAGGGTGGCTCTCCTGTTGCGCATCGCAGGGATCGACCTCGACGGATTGCCGGAGCCGCGCCCCGACGCGATCCTGCTGCCGGCGAGCCATGGGCGCGAGATCGCTCATCTCGGAGCTCGGCTCGCGGTACACGAGGCCGAGCACGGGCTGGCCGACGGCAGCATCGGCATCGTTGCCCTCATCGACAGTGCCGCCGGCGTCCTCGGCGCGGGGAGTTTCGCAGGGGCGAGTCCGAGGCTCCGCGGCATCGGCTGGGATGCGGTCCTCGCGACGGAGCTCGGCGCGCAACCGGTCACCGCCGAAGGAGACTGGAGCCCGGTGCTAGCTCAGGCGCGCGCCATGGTTCGCCTCGCGGCCGCCGCAGCAGGAGTCGAGGCGATCGAGGCGGCGTATCCCGGCGAGAATTCTGGAAAGGTGATTGCCGCCGCTCGCCGCGACGGTTTCACCGCGATGTTCGCCCGCGACGCGCTCCAAGCCCGACTCATCGGGGCCGGTCCGTGAGCCCTATGCCTCGACGACCTCGTAGGCGTCCGGGCTCTGCATCAGCGTGGCCACGAAGGCGTAGGTGAGCTTGTGGGTCGGCCGGTGCGCGACGATCCGGCCGACGAGGGGTCGGCCGGCAAGGGTCAGGTCGCCGAGCAGGTCGAGGGCGTTGTGGCGCACGCGTTCGTCCGGGAAGCGCGCTCCGCCGAGCACCCAGGGTCCGATCTGGATCGCGGCGCGTCCAGGCCGGACGCCGCGTAGCACCGGCTCGCCGCGCGGATGCGCCATGCCGGCTCGGATCTCGTCGGTGAGCGCCGTCGGCAGATCAGGCCACGCCGCGTTCGCCGCCGGCTCGCCGGTCCGCTCGACGGCTGTCTGCCGTCCGATCGGCCGCAGCAGCGGTGCCATGAGCCGGTTCGTTACCGGGCCGAAGGTCCAGAGCCGACTGACCTGGCCCGAGGAGCGGCTGGCCGCCAGCTCCGTGACGAAGACCTTGTCGGTCGGGGAGCCCCGCCAAGCCTGCACGCCGCCCGCGTAGTAGGACTCGCAGGTGACGTCGAGTTCCAGCGCCGCTGCCGGCTCGGCCCTGACGAAACGCTGGCCCATCGCCACCTGGATCGGCTGGGTGATGCGGAGCATGCGGCGCGACGAGGTCTGGATGGCGATGCCGGCCTGGGTGATCGCTGCGCACCAGTCGCGCGCACTGCCGTCGAAGATCGGCATCTCGCGACCCTCGATCCGCACCAGCGCGTTGTCGACGCCGAAGGCCGAGAGGCTGGCCGCGAGGTGCTCGATGGTGCGCAGGGTAGTGCCGTCGGGCAGCCTCAGAGCCGTATTCAGCCGGCTCGGCGCACGGTTCTCGTGCGACAGGCCGACCGCGCCGGCTCCGGCGACGTCGAAACGAATGCCGTGCCCCGGCGGCGCCGGGGCGACGGTGACGCGGGCGAACCGGTTGGTGTGCAGGCCGCGCCCGGAGACCGAGAACGGCGCCGCCAGGGTCGCCTCGAAACGCTGATCGACGGGCACTCCGCGCCCCCGTATGTGTTTGCCTTCGTCTTTATGCGAACCACGCGGTTTGTCGCCTGCGAAAACTGCAGACGACTTCGCGGGTTGACGGTCCGGCCCAACCGGCCGACGTCGTCTTCGAAGCCCTTCAATGGAGCACGAAGCCCCTGCCCTCTCCGAATCCCTCGCGCCGCCACGCCGATCTCGGCCCGGACTTCTACGACGTGGTCGCCGCCGCGCGGTTTCCGCAAACCGTCATTCGCTACCGCAACCAGCCCTGGGCGCAGCGTGTCGGGCTCGACGGGCTCCCGGAGGCGGAGTGGATCGCGCATTTCGGACGGTTCGAGCCGCTGCCCGGCAGTCTCGAGGCGCCGCTGGCGCTGCGCTACCACGGCCATCAGTTCCGCTCCTACAATCCCGATCTCGGCGACGGGCGCGGCTTCCTCTACGCGCAGCTCCACGACCTGAGTGACCGGCGGCTCCTCGATCTCGGCACCAAGGGCAGCGGCCAGACGCCGTGGTCGCGCGCCGGAGACGGACGGCTGACGCTGAAGGGCGGCGTGCGCGAGGTGCTGGCGACCTCGATGCTCGAGGCGCTCGGCGTCTATACCTCGAAGTCCATCAGCCTGATCGAGACCGGCGAGGCGCTGGAGCGCGGCGACGAGCCCTCGCCGACCCGCTCCTCGGTGCTGGTGCGCCTGAGCCATTCCCACATCCGCATCGGCACCTTCCAGCGCTTGCTGGCGCTGGGGGAGACTGGGAACATCGAGCGGCTCGTCGACTACGTGGTGGCCACCTACTACCCGGAGATCCGGGAGGAGGCCCTGGCCGACCAGACGATCGCCTTCTTCGACGCGCTGATCGCGCGGGTGGCGCGGATGGGCGCACAGTGGATGGCGGCGGGCTTCGTGCACGGCGTGCTCAACACCGACAACATCAACGTCACCGGCGAGAGCTTCGATTACGGCCCGTGGCGGTTCGCACCGACGCATGATGCGGGGTTCACCGCCGCATATTTCGACGAGTACGGGCTCTACAGCTTCGGCCGGCAGCCCGAGGCGCTGTTCTGGAACCTCAGCCGGCTTGCGGAGTGCCTGATTCCGCTCACCGAGCAGGCGAGGCTGGAGGCGAGTCTCAAGGGCTTCGGTCCGGCCCTGCAGGATGCCTTCGCCGACGCGATCCTGTTCCGGCTCGGGCTGGCTCGCCCGAGCGACGAGCAGACCCTCCACCGTCTGGTCTCGGCCTTTTGGAGCTTCATGGCCAAGAGCCATGTGCCGTTCGAGCAAGCCTTCTTCGACTGGCGCGGCGGCCTCGCCAGCGAGGCGCGGGCGGCAGCGAGCCCGGCCGCGTCCTTCTACGCGGGCGACGATTTCAGGCCGGTCCACGCCGCCCTGCAGGACCTGGAGGCGGCGGAGGACGTCCGGCTCGGCCATCCGTATTTCGCGGCAAAGCCCTGCACCATGCTGATCGACGAGGTCGAGGCGATCTGGAAGCCCATCGCCGATCACGACGACTGGTCGGCCTTCGTGGCGAAGCTGGCGGCGATCGACGAGATGGCCGATGCCTACGGCACGCGTCCCGTGCCCGCCTGAGGCGGCCTCGGCAGCTTGTGTTTGGGTGGTCCGAAACCGAGCCCGCATGCGATAGGTAGACCGAGCTGGCGCGCGAGCACGATCGCGGCTGGAGCGGTCCGACCATGGCGAGCCTTCGCGCACATCTTCTCGATCTGGTGGCCAGGTTTCGCGTCAAGGCGCGGCTCGGCCACTCACCCGACATCGCCCGTATCCGCGTGGTGTTCGACCAGAACTTCATGCAACCCTCGCCGAGCGCGGTGTTCCATCCGGGCGAACTCGGCGGCGTGCCGGGTGAGTGGGTGAGGCCGCGCAAGGACACCGAGGCACGGCGCCCTCACCTGCTCTACCTGCATGGCGGTGGCTTCGTCGGCGGCTCGCCGCTCACCCACCGCACGGTCACTGCGGCCTTCGCCCGGGCGGATTTCCGGGTGTTCGTGCCGGATTACCGCCTCGCCCCGGAGCATCCCTTTCCAGCGGCCCTCGACGACATCGTCGCGGCCTGGACCGCCTTTTCGCACGAGGGACCGGCGGCGGTGGCCGGCGATTCGGCGGGGGGCAACCTGGCGCTCGCCCTGATCGTCGAGGCGCGCCTTCGCGGTTTGCCGGTGCCGGCCGCCGCCGCCCTGTTCTCGCCGGCCAGCGACCTCCTCGGGCGCGGCGCCTCGTTCCGGTCTAATCTGCACCGGGACGCGATGTTCACGCCCGGCGTCCTGGCGAGGCTGATTGCGGCCTATCTCGCCGGAGCCGACCCCCGTGATCCGCGCGTCTCTCCGATCGAGGCCGAATTCTCCGGTTTTCCGCCGCTGCTCGTCCATGCGGCCGAGCGCGAGCTGCTGCGCGACGACGCGATCGCCCTGACGGAGCGGGCACGTGCGGCCGGCGTGCCGGTCGAGCTCGCGCTCTGGCCCGTCGTTCCGCATGCCTGGCAGCTCGCCGACAACTACGTGCCGGAGGCGCGGCGCTCCATCGAGACGGCGGCTCGCTTCCTGCGCCGGGAGGTTAGGGCCGCCGCCGCGCTGCCGGAGGAGGCGACGGCGTGAGCGAGCCTCTCGATCTCCTGATCATCGGTGCCGGCTTCTCGGGGCTGGCCATGGCGATCCGGGCAGATCGAGCAGGGTTCGCGAATTTTCTGATCCTGGATAAGGGGACGAGCGTCGGCGGGACGTGGCGCGAGAACACCTATCCGGGCGCGGCCAGCGACATCCCCTCGCATCTCTACGCGCTCTCGTTTGCTCCGAACCCGGATTGGACGCGGCTCTATCCGCAGCAGCCGGAGATCGAAGCTTATCTGCAGGGGCTCGTCGCAACCTGCGGCCTCACCGATCGCCTGCGCCTTGGGACCAGCGTGACGAGCGCTCGCTGGGATGAGGCTGCAGGGTGCTGGCGTGTCGAGACCAATCGCGGGACCCACGTCGCCCGCATGCTCGTATCGGCGGCGGGGGGCCTGCATCATCCGGCGGTACCGAATATCCCCGGCCTCGACGGCTTCTTCGGACCGGCCTTCCACACCGCCCGTTGGGACCATTCCTGCAACCTCGCAGGCCGTCATGTCGCGGTGATCGGCACGGGGGCGAGCGCCGTGCAGATCGTGCCGGAGATCGCCGGCCGAGTCGCATCGCTCACGCTGTTCCAACGTTCGCCACCCTGGATCCTTCCGCGAGGCGACCGTGCCTACACGAACCGCGAGCGAAGGCTCTTCGCCCGGATGCCGCTCGTCCGCCGGCTCTATCGATCCAAGCTCTTCTGGGAGCACGAGATCCTTGCGTTGCTCGGCTTCGTCAGGGTCTCGTTGATCACGGCTTTCGGCGAGCGGCTCGGGCGCCGGCATCTGCGGCGCTCGGTGAGCGATGCGCGCCTGCGCGAAAAGCTGACGCCGAGATACCGGCTCGGCTGCAAGCGGGTGCTGTTCTCCGACGTGTTCTATCCCGCCCTGGCGCATCGCAACGTCTGCGTCGTCACCGAGCCTATCCGTGAGATCCGGCCCCACGGCGTCGTCACTGCGGATGGCTGCGAGCATGCCGCCGACGTCTTGATCCTCGCCACGGGGTTCGACGTCGAGCGCAGCCTGGCGGGCATCCCCGTCATCGGCCGCGAGGGCGTCTCCCTCGCCGAGGCGTGGCGTTCCGGCATGGATGCCTACCAGGGCATCGCGGTGCACGGCTTCCCGAACTTCTTCCTGCTGCTCGGGCCGAACACGGCGCTCGGGCACAACTCGGTGCTGCTGATGATCGAGGCCCAGGTCGCCCACATCCTCGATGCGCTGCGCCATCTCGGGCGAAACCCCGGCCATGTCCTGAACGTACGCCGCGATGCGCAGGAGCGCTTCCGCGCAGCGATCGATGCCCGCATGGCCGACAGCATCTGGACGAGGGGTGGCTGCCGATCCTGGTACCTCGACGGCGCTGGGCGGAACCGCACGCTCTGGCCGGGCTCCGTCATGGCCTATCGCCGCAGCGTCATGCGGATGAAGCCGGCGGATTACGACGCCAGTTCAGGAGAGGTCGGAACGAAAAGGATTCGATGAAGCTTCGCCATGCATCTTCTGACCGCTTCGCGAGTTACAGTGCACACAAGGAGACACCGATGACGATTCTCGCGTCCAAATCCGTGCTTGCGGCGACCGTCGCGGCGAGCGTTCTTCTCGCTGCCGGCTCGGCCTTCGCCATGGGCGGCGGCAACAGCAGCAGCGGCAGCGGCCTTTCGCCCTACGCCACGGAGAGCGGAAACGACCGCTCGGCCGGCGTGAACAACGGCAACTACGCCCCGTCGCGCTACAACTACTACCGCCGCGCCTACGGTCCGCGCGACGTGCCCTACGGCGAGCGCGGCCGCCGTTACGAGGGCTATCCTTACTGATCGTCCTCTGCGGCTCGACCGGAAGACCATCGCATCGGGCGCGGCCGTCATTGCCGCGCCCGATTGCGTTGACGGTGCGCCCCGTCAGTTCAGCCGGAAGTTCGCTTTCGCCCGCGACAGGTTGAGGTTGTAGAACGGGTCGCGCGAGAGCTGCTTGCTCCAGCGCTCGACCATCACCTTGGTCTCTCCCTCGAACCGCTTGCGCTTCTCCGGCGTGTCCTCCTGGCCCCGGCTCTTCGATTCGTGGTGGATCAGCACCGCGTGCGGCGTCCAGATCACCTGATAGCCGGCCTCCGTGGCGCGCAGGCAGAGGTCGATGTCGTTGAAGGCGACGCTGAGCCGCTCGGCATCGAAGCCGCCGATCTCCTCGAACACGGCCTTGCGCATGGCGAGGCAGGCACCGGTGACCGCAGAGACCTGCTGCGCGACGACCATGCGGGCGAAGTAGCCCGGATCCTCGCGCTCGATGCCGAGATGGCTGTGGCCCGCGATCCCGCCGGCACCGAGCACCACGCCGCCGTGCTGCAGGGTCCAGTCCGGGTAGAAAAGCTTGGCACCGACCGCCCCGACATGTGGCTCGGCCGCAATCGAGACCAGCTCGCGCAGCCAGCCCGGCTCGACCACCTCGATATCGTTGTTGAGGAACAGCAGAACCTCGCCGCGTGCGGCCCGTGCCCCCTCGTTCGAGAGCTTCGAGAAGTTGAAGGTGCCGGGGCTCGGCACGACCCGCACGCGGGGATCGTCGGCATAATGGGCGAACAGGGCCGCCGTCTCGGGCTCCACGCTGCCATTGTCCACGATCACGGCCTCGATCGCGGCGTAGTCGGTCTTGGTGAGCAGCCCGTCGAGGGCAACGGAGAGCAGCTCCGCCCGGTCGCGGGTCGGGATCACCACCGAGACCAGCGGCGCGGGCTCGGGCAGGGCACGGATCATGCGGTTGAAGCCGGCCGGCCCTCGCTCGGCCCGGTGGCGCCATCCGCGCCGGGCGATGGTCTCGTCGAGCGCGCGCAGCCGCGTCGCCTCCGCCGTGGCCAGGGCCGCATCCGAGAAGGTGCCGGAGCCGATCGCCGCGCGCCAGTGATAGAGCACCTTCGGGATGTGCAGGACGCGGTCCGGCGCCAGGTCGTCGGCGATCCGCATCAGCAGGTCGTGGTCCTGGCTGCCCTCGAAGCCGGCGCGCAGGCCGCCGACGCGCCGGATCAGATCGGTGCGGATCACCGTGAGGTGGTTCAGGTAGTTCTGAGCGAGCAGCAGCTCGGGATTCCAGTCCGGCTTGAAATGCGGCTCGAAGCGCTTGCCCTTGGCGTCGACCTTGTCCTCGTCGGAATAGATCAGATCGAGTTCGGGATCGGCGACGATCGCGCGGGCGACTTCCCAGAGGGCGTTTTCCGGCAGCAGGTCGTCGTGGTCGAGCAAGGCGCAGAACGAACCGGTCGCGCGTTCCAGGGCGCTGTTCGTGGCGCGTGAGATGTGGCCGTTCTCGCCCCGCCGGATCAGCGTGATGCGGGGCTCGGCGGCGGCGGCGCGGTCGAGCACGGCCGCCACGCCCGCCCGGGTCGACGCGTCGTCGGCGATGCAGAGCTGCCAATGCGGGTAGAGCTGGCTCCGTACCGAGGCGATCGCCTTCTCCAACACGCCCGGATCGGGGTTGTAGACCGGCATCAGGATCGAGAGGGCCGGCGGCGTGGACCAGCCCGCCATTTCGGCCTTCATGCGGTCGCGGTCGGCCGCCGTCACCGTGTCGAAGCGGGCGATCCAGTCGTCGTAGCCGGCGAGCGCGCGCGGCTGGACCGCCGCCTCCAGCCGGTACTTCGCCCTCAGCCGCTTTCGCACCAGCCGCCACAGGCCGGCCTCGGCGACGAGATGGGGCCGCCGCATCAGCCCCGTGGCGATGAGGCCGCCGAGTTGGGGCTCGGCGAGTTCGAGGTTCGTCAGCGGCGGCAGGACGTCGTCGAAGGTCGGCGCGAGTTCGAGGTGCCGCACGGTCTTCGGCAGCAGCCCGGTCCAGCTGAAGCGGCCGTTGCCGTCCGCCGAGAGCGCGAGCTGCGGCTTGTAGCTGCCCTCGCTGAGCCCGGCGCTGAGCGTCACCCGGCTGAAGGCGGCACTGGTCGGGTCGAGGAAGCTCACGCGCACGAAGCGCAGGCCGAGACCCTGGCCGTCGAGGCCGATGATGAGGCGCAGGCCGCTGCCCTCGACGGGCAGCGTGACCGGGGGCAGGCCGCGGCGGATCAGGCGCGCCGTATCGGGGAGGGTCATGTCAGGCGTGCGAATAGGCGAGATCGTAGGCGTCGCCCGCCTCGGCGTCCCAGGCGACCCGCGCCGGGCCGGTCTTCTCGACGAGGCAGGCCGTGGCGAGGAACGCCTGTTCGTGCTCGATATCCACCGTGGATCCTCCCCCGGCGAAGACCGGCACCGTCATGGCCTGGATGTCGTAGCCCGTCCCGATCACGGAAAACCCCGTATGGCTGCTGAACAATCCGCGCCAGCCGTTCTCGGAGAAGCGCCAGAAATCCCAGGGCTCTTCGTGCAGAGGCCACATCGGGTGCGACTGGATGTAGGCGAGGCCGCCGACGGGCATCACCGCGTTCATCTCCAGGGCGACCTTCCAGGGCATCAGCAGATGTTCGAACACCGAGACGGAAAACACGTAGTCGAAAGGCCCCTCGACGTGGCGCGACAGGTGGTGCGCATCGCCGACCACGTCGACGTTCGGTCCCTCCTTCACGTCCAGGCCGCGATAGTCGATCGTGGGCGGAAACAGTCCCCGGTACGAATGGCCGCTGCGCGCCCGCGAACCGATCTCGAGAAGCGGTCCCGGCGCGGCGGCGACGCGCGCGCGGAACTGGTCGAGCAACTCCCACATCGAGCGCCGGCCCTGGGGCAGCGCGGCGGCGTCTCTCGGGCCAGTCACGCGTCCGCCGGGCCAGCGTAGGCTGAGGTTCCCGTCCGGCACGGTCGGCTCCTCCGTCGCCGCGGCGAGGCGGAAACCCCAACTGCGCGCGCGCTCGCCGAACAGCGTCACGAGATCGCTTCGCGGCGACCGGGCGGCGCATGTCGCGAGCTTGGTCTTGCCGAGATAGAGGCTCGGCAGCCGTCCGTCGGTCCAGCCGGTGACGACGATGCATCCACGCACGATGGCGAACGTGTCGATTGCGTAGCGCATCCTGCTCCTTCCCGAACCGCCGCCAGATAGCCGGACTCGTCGGGTCGGATCAATTTCGGCGGATAGGGCAGCGTGAATTGGCCGCCTCCCCTCTCCCGCGATGCGCCCCATTTACCCTGCGCCATCGCGGAGAAAAGGCTCATGCCCATCGACCGACGAACGTTGCTGGCCGCCGGCGCTCTCGCGCCGCTCCTCGGCCGAACTTCCTCGGCCGAGGAGCCGCTGCTGCTGCGAAAAATCCCCTCCTCCGGCGAGGCGCTGCCGGCCATCGGCATCGGCACCTCGCGCCGCTACGAGGTGGAGCCCACACCCGAAAAGATCGCGCCTCTGCGCGAGGCGGTGGAGCGCTTCGTGGCCTTGGGCGGTCGGGTGATCGACACGGCACCGAGTTACGGCACGGCCGAGGACGTGCTCGGCCAGATACTTCCGGAGGGCGGCCTTCGCGAAAAAGTGTTCCTGGCCAGCAAGGTGTCCGAGCGCGGCAAGGGCGCCGGACTCACCCAGATCGAGCGCTCGTTCCAACGCATGAAGACCGATCGCATCGACCTAGTCGCGGTCCACAACCTCATCGACATCAATACCAATCTCGCGATCCTGCGGGAGCTCAAGCGCCAAGGCCGCATCCGCTACGTCGGCGTCACGGTCTGGGTCGATGGCCAATATCCCGACCTCGAAGCGGTGATGAAGCGCGAGACGCTGGACTTCATTCAGGTGAACTACGCCATCGACAGTCGGCTCGCCGCCGAGCGCATCCTGCCGCTGGCCCGGGACCGCGGCATGGCGGTGATGATCAACGTGCCGTTCGGTCGCGACAGGCTGTTCGGCGCGGTGAAGGGCAAGCCGATCCCCGACTGGGCGGCGGCCTTCGGTTGCGCGAACTGGGCGCAGTTCTTCCTGAAATACGTGATCGCCGACGAGGCGGTGACCTGTCCGATCCCCGGCATGGCCAAGGCGGCCTATGTCGAGGAAAACGTCGGCGCCGCGCGAGGACGCCTGCCTGATGCCAGCGAACGCAAGAAGATGGAGGCCTTCATCGATGCCGTTTGATTCCTTTCGGATTTTTTCGCGGGTGGCTGCCCTCGCGGCGCTGGCGGTGGTGGCAGTGACGCCGGTGATGGCCGAGCCAAGTCCCAAGAAAATCGGGATCATCGGGGCCGGCAAGATCGGCAGCACCTTCGGCACGCTCTGGGTGAAGGCGGGCTACGACGTGCTCTTCGCCTCGCGCCACCCGGAGGAGTTGAAGCCACTCGTGGAACAGCTGGGACCGAAGGCACATGCCGGCACGCCGGCCGAGGCCTTGGCCTATGGCGACGCGGTGTTCCTGGCGGTGCCCTACAAGGCCTATCCCGAATTTGGGAAGGAAAACGCGGCCGCGCTCAAGGGCAAGATCGTGATCGACGCCGGCAACGCCACGGCCGCCCGCGACGGCGCCGAGTTGCGCGACGAGGTCGACAAGAACGGCATCGGCGTGACGTCGCAGAAGTATCTGCCCGGCGCCCGGATCGCGCGGGCCTTCAACGCGGTGAACTTCAAGGTCTTCGAGAAGAATGCCGGCCGGCCCGAACCGCGCATGGCGATCCCGATTGCCGGCGACGATCCGAAGGCGATCGAGACCGCGCGCACCCTCGTCAGCGATGCCGGCTTCGACCCGGTGGTGGTCGGCGAGCTCGAGGCTGCGAAGAAATTCCAGATGGGGCAGCCCGGCTTCGGGCTCGAACTCACCACGCCGGAGCTAAGGGAGAAGCTTGGGGTCAAGCCTTGAGCGAGGTGAGAGTCATCCGGCATTCCGGGGCTCGCTGGAGGCGAGAACCCGGAATCCATGATCGACCGTTGCGCCCAGTCATGGATTGCGGATTCCGCTACGCGGCCCCGAAATGACGAGAGAGGAAGTTAGCCGTCAGCCGGCGCACCGGCCCCTCCTGGCGCGCCTGGTCGACCTCCGGCCCAGCGAAGGGCCAGCGCTGGCCTGGTCCTGGGCCTACATCTTCGCGATCTTGGCGAGCTACTACGTGCTGCGCCCGATCCGCGACCAGATGGGGATCGCTGGGGGACTGGAGAACCTGCCCTGGCTGTTCCTGGCCACGCTGATCGGCATGCTGGCGTTGAACCTACCCTTCGCCTGGCTGGTGAAAAGCCTGCCCCGGGCCCGGTTCGTCCCCCTCACCTATCGATTTTTTGCCGGCAACATTCTTTTGTTCGCCGTGGCAATCTTCCTGTCCGATCAGGAGTCTCTGGTCTGGATCGGTCGGGTGTTCTTCGTCTGGCTGTCGATCTTCAACCTCTTCGTGGTCTCGATCTTCTGGGCCACCATCGTCGACGTGTTCTCCACCGAGCAGGGCAAGCGCCTGTTCGGCTTCATCGCGGCCGGAGCGACGCTCGGCGCGATCTCGGGCTCGGCGGTGACGGCGACGCTCGCGAGCCATGTCCCGACCTGGGCACTGCTCGTCGCCGCCGCTCTCCTCCTGGAAGTGGCCGTCTTCGCCATGCGCGGGCTGGCGCGGCTGTCGGAGCGGCTGCACGAGGTGCCGGGCGAACGCGCCACCGAGACCATCGGCGGCAGCACGCTCGCAGGGATCAGGCGCACCTTCGCCTCGCCCTACTTGCTGAACATCGCGCTGTTCCTGCTGCTGTTCTCGGTCACCTCGACCTTCCTGTATTTCGAGCAGGCCGGCATCGCCAAGCGCAGCTTCCCCGACAGGGCGGCCCAGACGGCGTTCTTCGCCAGCGTCGATCTCGCCGTGAACGTGCTGACGCTCGTCATCCAGTTCTTCGTCACCGGGCGGATCATCAAGGCGATCGGCGTTGGGCCGACGCTCGCCCTGCTGCCGGCGGCGAGCGTTCTGGGCTTCGCGGCGCTCGCGGTCTCGCCGAGCCTCGTCGCGATCGTCGGCTTCCAGGTGTTGCGCAGAGCCGGCAACTTCGCCATCGCCCGGCCGGTGCGCGAGGTGCTGTTCACGGTCGTCCCGCGGGACGACCGCTACAAGGCCAAGGCCTTCATCGACACCGTGGCTTATCGCACCGGCGACCAGATCGGCGCCTGGTCCTATGCCGGCATCGGCGCGCTCGGCCTCGCCGGGACCTGGGCGGCGATCCTGGCGGTGCCGCTCTCGATCGCCTGGCTCGTCAATGCACTCTGGCTCGGCCGGGCGCAGCGCCAGCGCGAGGCTGAGATCAGCGTTGAAACGGATACAGAAACTGCCGCCAGTAGCCGCGCGGCACTGGGTGTCCCTTGATGCCGTAGCCCTTGGGCCAGCGTCCCTCGGGCATGTGATGGGTCCCGAAGATCTTGTCGATCACCGGGAAGTGGATCGCGAAGTTCACGTCGATCGCCTCGCGTTCTTCGCCATGGTGCCAATGGTGGAAGCGCGGCACCACGACCAGCTTCTCGAGCCAGCCGAAGCTCCCCGAGACGTTGGCGTGGATGAAGGCCGAGTAGACGTAGACGATCAGGATGTAGGCCTGGATCGCGGATTCCTCGAAGCCGAGCACGAACATCGGCGTCGCGGTCAGCGCGCGTAGCACCACGATCTCGACGAAATGCATCCGCGCCCCGGCGATCCAGTCGAGCGACTTCGCCGAGTGGTGCACCGAATGGAAGCGCCAGAGCGCCGGGATGCGATGGAACATCCGGTGGACCCAGTACTGCACCAGATCCGTGAACAGCATGATCAGGAGAAGCTGCACCAGCCAGGGCAGGCCGCCGAAGAAGCCCTGGATCGTGCCGAGATCGGTGTTCTCCTTCATGAAGCGCGAGGGCGCGAGCGTCAGGAAGGTCAGCACCTGCACCAGCAGCGATGAGACGAAGTAGTAGAACAGGTCCTCGCGCCATTCCTCGCGCAGCAGCACCTGGTCGCGGTTGCGCGGAAACAGCCGTTCCAGGGGCACGAACAGAAAGCCCATGAACAGCACGTTGAGCACGAAGAAATCGAGCCCGAGGAAGGCGCCTTCGAGCTTGAACGAGGCATGGGTCGGCAGGCTGCCGATGAAGGAGGCGAGCAGCGTCGCGGCCATCGCCGTGAAGCCGAGCGTCTTGTCGGGCCGCAGGGCGAGGCTCAGTGCCGAGAGGACGTAGCCGGTGATCAGCACCAGGTAGAGGAACGGCCGGAACAGCGCGCTGTCGCGGACCATCGCCAGTTCGGGCGTGGTCAGCAGATCGGGATTGCGCAGGGCCACCACCATCAGGGTGGCGGTGACGGCACAGAGCAGCGCCGCCGATCCGGAGAGCCAGCCCGACCCGAACGGCCGTTCGGAGCGCGGTTGCTCGAGCTCGGCCACGAGGTTCGACAGGTAGGTTTTCAGCACGGCGCCCTCCCCTGGCCCGGAGCATCGGGCCGCCGTCATCCGCAAAGTTCGGCGAAGCGAGTGTCGGGGTGGAATCGGGCGGTTCGTGGGCTTCGGCGACGGTCACGGCGAGCCACTGTGCGCACTCGCGAAGCGCAACGTCCGATCGGCATTTTAGCATTTGTCTGAGACGGATCACGGATGCGTGATTATTGCTAACGAATCAATTCAAATCAGTTCAATTGAAAATAAACTGGATAGGATAATGTCGAATAAGGCGAAATCACAGATAAAAAAGAGCATGGATCTGTGCGACGAAGCTAGAAGTGAAATCGAAAGCAGCTGCTCGTTTCGACTAAGGGTGTTGTTCGACATGATCATGATCGAACTGGCCTTGGAGCTGGTGAGGCATTGTCGTTCGGAGTGAGTTTATCGAACTACAGATCGTTTCAGCCTGATCGTCCCCGCTCGGCGTGAACGGCACAGCGGTCCCGCGTCTCGGCGGGGCCGCTGTGCCGCGTGCGGCTGCGCGATGTCGATGATCTCGCCCGACCGGATTCGGGCTTTCGACTAATGTCCAGATTGCCCTGTCAATCCTTCGGGGTACCATCACGGTATTCCGAAGCGTCTATTGTCGCGCGTCAAAATATTCGTACGGGAGGATTTTTTAGGAGATTGCGCCATGAAAATGATCGCGGAAGCGGGTCTGTATCCGGTGTTGGAAACGGCGGGCGACATGCTCGTCAGGCGTCTCGGCGCGGTCGCAGACCTTACGGCGGGCGAAGTCCAGGCACTGCATCGGCTGAGCGGCGACTTCATCGCGGTCAAGGCGCTGCAGGACATCCGCTTGGAGGGAGACGAGAATCCTTGCCTGTACTTCCTGGCCAGGGGCTGGATCACCAGCAGCATCTGCCTCGCGAACGGGAAACGTCAGGTCGTCGCGGTCCATGTCGACGGCGAACTCATAGGGGCGTCGAGCCTGCCCTTCCTGCACGCCGTCGATACGCTGACTCCGCTGACGGATTGCCTGATCAGCCTGATCCCGTCTGCCCAGCTCGGCGCGATCTTCGCTGAGCAGCCGCGCCTGGGCGGTTTTTTCTTCGTGGCGGCTCAACGCAAGCGCGTCGCCCTCATGGACAACCTGCTGATGCTGGGCCGGCTCAGTGCCAGGCAGGGTTTCGCCGCGTTTCTCCTGACGCTGTTCGATCGCAAGGCGGGATCGCCCGAGGCCGGACGCCAGTCGATCTACATTCCGATGAATCAGGACCAGTTTTCCGACGTCCTCGGCATCAGCGCGATGCATGTCAGCCGCACGATCAAGTCCCTCGAGCTGGACGGGTACATCACGCGGACGGGCCGGACCTTCCATTTCGTCGACCTGCCGAGGCTCAGGAAATTCGCCAGGATGCCCGAGCGATCGATCAATCGGCGACTGAGCTGGCTCCCGCACCCCGAGGCCGGCCGCGCCTGAGGCCGAGGCAGCGTACCGGCCTTCCAAATTCTGTATGCACTTGGCCCGAGGCTTGCTGCGTGCTGCTCCGTAAGAGGAGTCGGCATGACGGCGAGCAACGTTCAACTGCGCCTGAACGGCATACGGAAGGCCTTCCCCGCCAAGGGAGGCCCAGTGCCCGTTCTCGACGGGCTGACCTTCGACATCCACGAGCGGGATTTCGTCTCGATCATCGGCCCATCCGGCTGCGGCAAGACCACGGTGTTCAACATCGTCGCGGGGCTGATCGAGCCCGATAGCGGCGCGATGTTCTTCCGCGGCGAACCGGTTTTCGGACTGCGCGGCCGGGTCGGCTACATGATGCAGAAGGACCTGCTGTTTCCCTGGCGCACGGTCCTCCAGAACGTGATGCTCGGCTTGGAGATGAAGGGCGTCGACCCGCGCCAGGCCACGGATACGGCACGGGACTACCTCGCGCGCTTCGGTCTCGGCGGCTTCGAGAACGCCTATCCCAAGACCCTGTCCGGCGGCATGCGCCAGCGCGCCGCCCTGATCCGGACCCTGATCATGGACCCGGATATCCTGCTGCTCGACGAGCCGTTCTCGGCGCTCGACTACCAGACCCGGCTCTATCTCGAAGGCGTGCTGCTCGACGCGGTCGAGACCTTCAACAAGACCGTGGTGCTCGTCACGCACGACATCGACGAGGCGGTCGCGCTCTCGAAGCGCGTCGTGGTGCTCGGTGGCCGGCCCTCGCAGGTCAAGAACGTCCACGAGATCGAGCTCGGCGACCGCTCGCCGATCGGCGCGCGCAGCGACCCGCGCTTTTCCGAATACTTCCACGCCCTCTGCGGCGAACTCGACATCCAGACGCGCACCCGAGCGGAGGCTGCCTGATGACCACGCAAGCCCTGAAAAGCGGCACCCGCACCGTGCCCTCGAACCGGAGCATCAGCATGCCGCGGCGCGGTCCCGGCCCCATCGCCCGCGCCATCGACACGCGGCTCGGGCGCGGCTTGATCCAGCTCGCTGCGGTTGCCGTTTTTTTCATCATCTGGGAGATCGCGGTCGACGCGGCGTGGCTCGATGCGTTCCTGGTCGGCGCGCCGTCGGGCATCTGGCAGGTCTTCCGCACCAGCCTGATGGATGGCAGCCTCCTCACCGATACCTGGTACACGCTGATCGAGGCGATCCTGGGTTTCGTGATCGGCACGGCCCTCGGGTCGCTGGCGGGCCTCTCCCTCTGGTACTCGACCCTGGTGGCCCGGATCGTCGAGCCGTTCATCGTCGCCATCAACTCGGTGCCGAAGATCGCGCTCGCGCCGATCGTGATCCTGTGGTTCGGCACCGGCTTCATCTCGAAGGTCGCTCTCGCGGTCTCGCTGACCGCCCTCGTCGCCCTGATCGCCGCCTATCAGGCCGCGCGTGACGCCGACCCAGACCTGCAGGCGCTGCTCGCCTCGATGGGCGCCTCGAAGAACAAGGTCTTTCGCTCGGTGATCGTGCCGTCGACCCTGCCGGCGATCATCGGGATGTTCCGCATCAATATCGGCTTCGCGCTGGTCGGCGCGGTGGTCGGCGAGTTCATCTCGTCCCAGCGCGGCCTCGGCCACCTGATCTACAACGCCTCGTCCCTCTACGACCTCAACACGGTCTGGGCCGGGCTGTTCGTGCTGATGTTCGTCGGCTTCCTCCTCTACCACCTGATCGACTTCGTCGAGCGCCGGATCCTGCCCTGGAAGCAGATCTCGACCGCCGGACAGGTCCAGGTCTGAGCCGCCCTCACCTCTCGGCGGCCCGGATCGGGCCGCCTTCCTTCCCCCTCTCCCCCGGGTTCTCGATGTTGAAGTCCTTCCGTTCCGCGGCCCTCCTCGCCGCCGCGCTCGCCTGCGCCACGCCGGCAGCCGCCGCCAACCTGAAGGCCACGGTCTCCCAGGCCTTCCAGTCGATGCTCTACCTGCCGCTCTACGTGGCTTTGGACGAGGGCCTGTTCGAGAAGGCCGGCATCGACGTCACCAAGGAGACGGCTGGCGCCCCGAGCGTCGCCCTCTCGGCGGTGATCTCGAAGAGCGCCCAGTTCTCGCTGCACGGGCCGGAATGGACGGCTGTCGCCGCCTCGAAGGGCGCGCCGGTCAACATCATCTGCAACGTCGTCAACGGCGCCGCCGTCTGGATCGCCGCCGCACCCGACTTCCCCTTCAAGGAGGCGAAGGATCTCAAGGGCCAGACCATCGTCGCCGGCCTGATGCCCACCACCAGCACCTCGCTCTTCCTCAAATACCTGAAGGAGAACGGGATGACGAAGGACGACGTGAACATCACGCAGGTCCAGATCGGCACCGAGCCCGGCCCCTTCCTGGCCGGCCAGGCCAAGGTCGCGGTGATGTACGAGCCCGGCCTCGATCAGGCGGTCGCCAAAGGCATGAAGGTGCTCGTCGGCTTCCCACAGCATTACGGCGCCTATGCCTTCTCGGCGATCAGCGCCCGCAAGGACGTCGACCCGGCCACCGCGCAGGCCTTCGTCAACGGCCTGCAGGCGGCGCTGGTCCTGATGAAGACCGACCAGGCCAAGGCGATCGCCGTCGCCAAGAAGGAGTTCCCGACGCTCGATCCGGCCGTGGTCGAAGCCGCGGTGAAACGCATGATGTCCGAGAAGGTCTACCCGGAGACCGCCGACATCAGCCCGGACGCGCTCAAGGTCGGCCTCGACACCCAGATCGCGCTCGGCAACCTCGCGGCCCAGCCGGACTACGCGACCTTCGTGCGGCGCTCCTTCATCGAGAAGGCGATCGCCGGAAACTGATGACGATGGAAGCGCACACTCTCGGCCTCGTCGAGGCCGCCCGCGCGATCCGCGACGGCCGCCTCGACGGGGCGGCCTATCGTGCCGCTCTCGTCGAGCGGATCCGCCGGATCGACCCCGAGATCCGGGCTTTCACCTGTCTCGCCGATCCCGATGACGCTGCGACGGGGGCCGGCCCCCTCGCGGGCATCCCCGTGGCGGTGAAGGACATCTTCGCGACGAGTGGCCTGCCGACCACCAACGGCTCGCAGATCTATGCCGATCGCATTCCCGATGCCGATGCCTGGGTGGTGGAGCGGCTGCGCTCGCTCGGTGCCTCTGTGCTCGGCAAGACCGTGACCACGGAATTCGCCTGGCGTCATGCCGGACCGACGCGCAACCCCTGGAACACCGCCCATACGCCCGGTGGCTCCTCGAGCGGTTCCGCTGCGGCCGTGGCTGCGGGGCTGGCGCCGCTGGCGCTCGGCAGCCAGACCTTCGGCTCCGTGATCCGGCCGGCCGCCTTCTGCGGCGTCGTTGGGCTGAAGCCGAGCTACGGCGCCATCCCCCGCATAGGCGTCCACCCGCTGGCGCCATCCCTCGACCATGTCGGAGTGTTCACGCGCTCGGTCGCGGACGCGGCCTTCGCCCTGTCTCTCCTGACCGCCGTCAGCGATGCCGATCCGCATGGGCGGCCGCTACCGGGCTTCAGCCTCGACACGGCGCTGGCGCCGCTACCGGCCCCGCGCCTCGCCTTCGTGAGGACGAGCCAGTGGGATGTGGCCGATACCTCGCAGAAGGCGCTCACCGAGACAGCGGCCGCGCGCTTCGGGGCCGCGGGAGGCGTCGTCGAGGACGTGGTGCTGCCCGCGTCCTTCGTGGGGATGTGGGAGGCCGCACGAACCATTCTGGCCTGCGAGGCCTCCGCGATCTTCGGGCCGCTGGCGGAGCGCTACCCGGATCTGATGAGCGCCGTCCTGAAGGAGCTCGTCGCCGAGGGGGCCGCAATCGCCGCACCGGCCTACATCGATGCCCTGCGGTTGCAGGCGCAGCTTCGCGAAGAACTAGGCACCGTTCTCGTTGGCTTCGATGCGATCCTGACGCTGCCCGCGGCAGGACCGGCCCCGGAAGGCCTCGACTATACCGGCAACCCGGCCTTCTGCGTGCCCTGGACCTTCCTCGGCGTCCCCGCCGTAAATCTTCCCGCTGGACTGCACGACGGCATGCCGCTCGGCATTCAGCTGGTCGGCCGGTATCGCGACGACCTGCATCTGCTACGCGTGGCGGCCTGGTGCGAGACGATCCTCGATCACCACACGGTGCCGAGCCTCGCCGCATCCGGCCCGTAAAGGGCCGGACCAGCGAGATCCCGGCAACCGGCCTCGCCCTGATGATCAGGGCCTGCCCTTGAACATGGTGTGCTCCACACGATCCCCCGGCCGGATGCCCAGCTTCGCCGCCGTGCCGGCATTCACCTCCAGCACGGCGAGCACCGGCTCGCCCGAGGGGATGACGCGGGTGGAGAACGGCTCGGTGTCGGAGGCGACGCGGGCGACGGTGCCGTCGGCGCGGATGAAGACCATGTCGAGAGGCAGGTAGGTGTTCTTCATCCACATGTTGACCTCCTGCACCTGCTCGAAATCGAACAGCATACCTCGGTCCGCCGCCAGTGACTTGCGGAACATCAGACCGCGGCCGCGGTCGGAATCGGTGCGCATCACCTCGACCTTGAAGGCGTGGCGGCCGTTCTTGGAGGCGATGGACAGTGGCTCGGTGCGGGCCGCCGCCATGTCGTCGACCGGTGTGACGGCGCGGGCCGAAGGGGCGAACTGAGGCGCGGCAAGCAGGGCGGCGGCGAGGGCGAGGACGGCGCGGCGGCGGAGCGGGCTCGAAACCATGGGCAACGGATACCGTCAGTGAGAGGCCGGAAGCGCCCCATCGACGAGGCGGACTTCCGCCGCCATAGCACCCTTCGAGCCGTCGCCGTAACGCACGAGCACGGTGTCGCCCGGCTTCAACTCGGCGATACCGTAGCGGCGCAGCGTCTCCATGTGCACGAAGATGTCCGGCTTGCCCTCGCCGCAACTGACGAAGCCGAAGCCGCGCAGGCGGTTGAACCACTTCACCACCGCCGTCTCCAGCCCGCTCGTCGGCGTCACGCTGACATGGGTGCGCGGCATCGGCAGTTCGGAGGGGTGGGTAGCGGTCGACTGGTCGAGCGAGACGACACGGAAGGCCTGCCAGCCGCGCGGCCGCTCCACGGCTTCCACGACGACGCGCGCGCCCTCGCTGGCGTTCTGGTGGCCGTCGCGGCGCAGGCAGGTGACATGGAGCAGAACGTCGGGCGAGCCGTCATCGGGAACGATGAAGCCGAAACCCTTGGAGACGTCGAACCACTTGATCCGGCCGGAGACCTCGATGAGGTCGAGCGGGCGCTCGGCTTGCGCCTCGTCCGACACGGATGCCGTCCGCTGTTCAGCCTCTGCGATCCCGTGATCGTTCGACATGTAAGCAACCCGAACCGAACCGAATCACGCCTCCGCGATTCGAACGACAGGTTAACAAAGTCCAGACTCGGCGGAAGCCCGTTCTCGGGGCCACGAGGCGGCCGAACATTGCAATTTCTCGCGATTCGGCAGTCTTGCCACAGTCATGCTTGCAGGACTTTGTAATGGCTACATGGTGCCGCAGGACGACGCGCCGGTCCTCGTCGAAGACGAGGCGCGGTCGGTCACGATGTCGAGAGCTGTTTGGCGCGAGGGCCGGGCATCGCTCGTCCCGGGCAACGATGCTACGCGCAAGTCCATGCACGACGCCACCCCTGCCCGCGCGGGCGACCAACCAGCGGACACCGGCCGCCCTCGCGCGCGCCTCGACGTCATCGACGCGGTCCGCGCGGCGGCGCTCGTCGCGATGGCATCGTACCATTTCACTTGGGATCTCGGCTTCCTGCGGCTGACGCCGCTCAACGCCGCGCTGACGCCGCCTGGGCGCGTCATCGCTCACCTGATCGCCGGCAGCTTCCTGCTGCTGGTTGGGATCAGCCTGGTTCTGGCCACGCGCAACGGCCTGCGCTGGCGGCCCTACCTGATGCGGCTCGCCCGGATCGGCGCCGGGGCGATCCTCATCACCGGCATGACCTACTGGGTCATGCGGGACGGGTTTATCTTCTTCGGCATCCTGCACTGCATCGCCGTATCGAGCGTGCTGGCGCTGCCGCTGCTTCTGATGCCGAGGCGCGCGGGCATCGTGCTGAGCACATTGCTGAGCATCGGTTTGATCCTGGGCAGCGTCACGCTGCGCGCATCCTTGCTCGACGAGCCGGCGCTCGCCTTTCTCGGGCTCGCCCATCTGCCGCCGCAGACGAACGACTGGGTGCCGCTGTTTCCGTGGTTCGGGATCGTCTGCGCGGGGATCGCTCTGGGCCGGCTCGGCCTGCCGGCCTTCCTGCGCTCGCCGCTCGCCCGCTGGCGGGCCGAGGGCCGGCTGGCGCGTGCCGCGACCTTCGCGGGGCGGCACAGTCTCGCTTTCTACCTGATCCACCAGCCGGTTCTGTACGGGCTGGTTTACGCCGTGGTCAGCGTGACGGGACCGCATCCGCGAGCGGGCGTCGCCGAGTTCCGCACGGAGTTCGAGGGCAACTGCACCCGCACGGGCGGCGCGCGGGAGGCTTGCCATGTCGCGAGCAAATGCATCGCCGACGTCCTGCGCCGCGAGGGCCTCTGGGGAAGCGGCCGCCCCTACACCCTGGAGGAGCGGGCCAAAGCGCAGGGCTTTGCCCGGCAATGCTACGAGGCGGCGGAGGGCACCGCCTCCCCGCCGTAAGCCGTCACTGAGCGAGAAAACTAGTCCTTGGCACGTTCGACGTAGGAGCCGTCGGCCGTCATGATCACGACGCGCGTGCCGGTCTGGATGTGCGGCGGCACCGTGGTCTTCACGCCGTTCGAGAGCATCGCCGGCTTGTACGAGGACGAGGCCGTCTGGCCCTTGGTCGTCGGCTCGGTGTCGACGATCTCGAGCGTCACGCGCGCCGGCAGCTCGATGGTCAACGGCACGCCGTTGTGCTGCGAGAGCATCACGGCCATGCCCTCCTGCAGGTAGGGGGCGGAGGAGCCGACCACGTCCTCGGGAACCGCGATCTGCTCGTAGTTCTCGGGGTTCATGAAGTGAAACCCCTCGGCGTCGTTGTAGAGGAAGGTGTGCTCGCGATCCTCGACGAAGGCGCGCTCGACCTGCTCGGTGGTGCGGTAGCGCTCGGAGACCTTCACGCCGTCGGTGATGCGGCGCATGTCGAGCTGGGTCACCGGGGTGCCCTTGCCGGGGTGGATGTTCTCCGCCGTCAGGATGACGTAGAGCTTGCCGTCCTTGTCGACGACATTGCCCTTGCGGAGCGTCGAGGCGATCACCTTCACGAGCGTAGACCTTGTTTTGTCGAGGGCGCCGGGCCGATGCGGCGACGCCGTAGCGAAATATCGCTGCAGCCCCTACCGCATCCGCCGCCTTCGTGCCAGCCGAGACCCGTCAATCTGGAGCACGCCGCTTTTTTCTGCGAAACAGCAGCATGCTCCAGCTCCTTGTTGCCGCATGATGTTTTCGGGAAACCTGTTCCCACTTTCCCGCATCATGCTTTGTAGAGCCGGCGCAGCGTGAACCCTCCCTCCCCCTGGTGGCAACCGCAGGTCCATGCGGATCGGCGCCCGCTGCTGATGGCGCGAAACCGCATCCAGGCGGCTCTGCGCGCGCATTTTTCCGCGCAGGATTTCGCCGAGGTGGAAGCCGCTTGCTTGCAGGTCTCGCCGGGCAACGAGGCGCATCTCTCGGCCTTCGCCACCGAGGCGATCCAACCCGATGGCGGGCGCGAAAAACTCTACCTGCACACATCACCGGAATTCGCCTGCAAGAAATTGCTGGCGGCCGGCGAGCCGAAGATCCTCAGCATCGCCAAGGTTTTTCGCAATCGCGAGCGCGGGCCGCTGCACCATCCCGAATTCACGATGATCGAGTGGTACCGCGCGGGAGAGGGCTACGAGACCCTGATGCGCGACTGCGCCGACCTGCTGGCGCTCGCCGCCGGGACGGCCGGTGTCACCCGCCTCGCCTATCGCGGCCGTGAGGCCGATCCCTTCGCCGAGTTCGAGCGCCTGACCGTCGCCGAAGCCTTCATGCGTCATGCCGACATCGATCTACTGGCGACGCTCTCGGACGACGGCCAGACCGATCGCGACCGGCTCGCTGCCGCCGTTGCCGCGCGAGGCCTGCGCGTCGCCTCGGACGACACCTGGGCGGATCTCTATTCCCGCATCCTGGTGGGGCTGGTGGAGCCGCATCTCGGTGACGGGCGCCCGACCATCCTCTGCGAATACCCGTTGAGCGAGGCGGCTCTCGCCCGGCCGAGCCCCTACGACCCGCGCGTCGCCGAGCGTTTCGAGCTCTATGCCTGCGGCGTCGAACTCGCCAACGCCTTCGGCGAGCTGACGAATCCGACCGAGCAGCGCCGCCGCTTCGAGGCCGAGATGGACGAGAAGGCGCGCGTCTACGGCGAGCGCTACCCGATCGACGAGGATTTTCTGGACGCCCTCGCGATCATGCCGGAGGCCTCGGGCATCGCGCTCGGCTTCGACCGGCTGGTGATGCTCGCCACTGGCGCGCCGCGCATCGACGACGTGGTCTGGACGCCGGTCGCCCGGAGCGTCGCCTCGTGACCCGGCCCCTGCGAAGCCCCGCCGATCTTGCCCGCGCTGGCCTGGTGCGGCCCGAGGACCTGCCCGGCCTGGAGGCCGTAGCGGCGCGCTACGCCGTTTCGCTCTCGGCCGACCTCGCCGAGCTGATCGACCCGGCTGATCCGTCGGACCCGATCGCTCGCCAGTTCATTCCCCGTGCGGAGGAACTGGAGACGACGCCCGGCGAGATCGCCGACCCGATCGGCGACGCGGTGCACGAGCCCCTGCCCGGCCTCGTCCATCGCTATCCCGACCGCGTGCTGCTGAAGCCGCTCCATGTCTGCCCGGTCTATTGCCGCTTCTGCTTTCGCCGCGAGATGGTCGGCCCAAGCGGCCTCGGCACGCTGAGCGATGCCGAACTCGCGGATGCCTACGCGTATATCGCGGCCGATCCCGGCATCTGGGAGGTGGTGCTCACCGGCGGCGATCCTTTTGCCCTGTCGCCGCGCCGGCTCGCCGTGATCGCCGAGGCGCTCGATGGGATTCCGCATGTGAAGGTGCTGCGCATCCATACGCGCGTGCCGGTGGTCGATCCCTCGATGGTGAGCGAAGCGCTGGTCGCGGCGCTCAAGCGCTTCACCGGTGCGGTCTTCGTGGCGCTGCATGCCAACCATCCGAAGGAATTCACACCGGCCGCACGCGGGGCCATTGCCCGGCTCGTCGATGCCGGCATTCCGATGGTCAGCCAGAGCGTGCTGCTCCGGGGCGTCAACGACGATCCCGAGACGCTGACCGCCCTGATGCGCGGCTTCGTCGAGAACCGAATCAAGCCGTACTACCTGCATCATGCCGATCTCGCCCCGGGCACGAGCGGATTCCGCACGAGCCTGCCCGAGGGCCAAACGCTAATGAGGGCGCTGCGTGGAAAGCTCTCCGGACTGGCGCAGCCGACCTACGTCCTCGATATTCCCGGCGGCCACGGCAAGGTGCCGGTCGGCCCGGGCTATTGGCGCGAGAGCGGCGACGGCCACCACGTCACCGATCCGGCCGGTGTCGAGCACGCCTATCCGCCGAAAGAGCAGAGCGAGGACGAGTGATGCGGCGTCTGTGGGGACGGGCGAATTCCGTCAACGTGCAGAAGGCGATCTGGGGACTGGAGGAGGCAGGGCTTCCCTACCAGCGGGTCGATGCCGGAGGCGCCCACGGCGTCGTCAACGAGCCCGCCTACCGCGCCATGAACCCGACCGGGCTGGTGCCGACGCTCGAGGAAGACGGCTTCGTCCTCTGGGAGTCGAACGCGATCCTGCGCTATCTCGCCCGTCTGCCCGGCGCGCCGCTGGCACTGACTGCTGATCCTCGCGCCAGCGCCCGAGTCGACCAATGGCTCGACTGGCAGGCCACCGCCTTCACCCCGGGCATGCGCGACGCCTTCTGGCAGATGATGCGGGTGCCCGAGGGCCAGCGCGACCTGAAGGCCGTCGAGGCCTCTCGCGTCACGACCGAGAAGGGCGCTGCCCTGCTCGACCGGTATCTCGCCGGCACGGCCTTCGTGGCGGGCGACAGCTTCAGCATCGCCGACATCGCCGTCGGCTGCGCGGCCCATCGCTGGCTCAACATGCCGCTCGAACGGGACGAGCGCCCGCATATCGTGCGCTGGTATCAAGTGATCGCGCAACGCGGGGCGGCCTCGGCCGTTCTGACGGTGCCGATCAGCTGAGCACCCGCCGTGGCTCGGGAGCGGCGCCGGATGATGCCGCGATGAGCAACGCCCCCTCGCCCGAGCCCTCCCGTCCACGATCCGGAAAAGTCATGTTCTTCCCGCTCTCGAAGATCATCTTCTTCCTGATCACCCCATCGAACTTCTTCATCCTGGTCGGGCTGCTCGGCTGCCTGCTCCTGTTCACCCAGGCGGCGGCACCGATCGGGCGAATCTTCGCGATTTTCGGTTTCCTCGGGCTGCTCGCCGGCGGTCTCTCGCCGCTTCCGATCTGGACGATCCTGCCGCTGGAGGAGCGGTTTCCCGCCTTCGTCGATGATGGGCGCCCGATCACCGGCATCGTCGTGCTCGGCGGCGGTCTGATGACGGGGATCTCGGCCGAGCGCGACCAGCTCACGCTCAATGACGCGGGCGAGCGCCAGCTCGCCCTCGGCGACCTCGCTCGGCGTTATCCGCAGGCGCGGCTCGTCTTCTCGGGCGGGAGCGCCAGCCTCACGGAGGGCGCGGTCACCGAAGCCGGCACGGTGGGCCGCTTCGCCGAGTCGCTCGGTGTGCCGCGCGACCGGCTGATCCTGGAGGAGCGCTCGCGCAACACGCGCGAGAACGCGCGGTTCACCGCCGAGCTGGTCCAGCCGAAGCCGGACGAACGCTGGCTGCTCGTGACCTCGGCCTGGCACATGCCGCGCGCCGTCGGCTGCTTTCGCAAGGTGGGATTCCCGGTGACGGCCTATCCGGTGGACTACCGCACCGCCGGCTCGCGCGACGTCACACGCTTCAACACCTTCGCCTCGGACGGGCTGCTCGAACTCGATCTCTCGGTGAAGGAGTGGATCGGGCTCGTGGTCTACAAGCTCGTCGGCTACACGGATGACTGGATGCCGGCGCCGGAAAAGTCGCCTTGAAGCCCTGGCGCTAGAGGCCGACGCTCCCCATTTCGGGCGGCTGTGCTCGATCGAGGGGCAGCCCGCCGGCCGGTAAGCCGTGTCGCCCTTTCAGGAGGCCGGCATGACCGATCTCGTCAGCCAGCTCACGGCGCTCTCGACGAACCAACTCCTCGTCGCCGGCATCGGCACGACGATCGCCGCCTATCTCGCCCTGCAGGCGACGCGGCTCGCCGCCGGCCTGAAGACTTTCATCGGCAGCCAGATCTTCTCGACGCTGACCGCGCGCTCGAACGGCGCCTCCGTCGAGCGCCTGACCGGGCTCGTCGCGCGCCATCGCCTCCATGCCTGGGGCCGCAGCTACAGCGTCACCGAGGACAACGCGCTGACGGTCGGCTACGGCTCGGGCCTCGCGCGCTGGCGGGGAATCTGGGTGTTCTACAACCTGCGGATCGACGAGAACGCCAAGACGTTCCAGGTCGTGGAGGTGCTTACTCTCGCCTTTCTGACCCGCGACCGCACCGCGATCCGCCGCTTCCTCGACGAGGCGCTCGACGACGCGATGCAGGATCGCGGCACCATCGACATCCACCACCGTTCGACCAGCGGCTGGCAGGCGATCCGTCGGGCCAAGCGGCCGATCGAGACCGTCTTCGCCAACGGCGCGATGAAGGCCGAGCTCATCGAAAAGGTGCGCTGGTTCCTCGCCAACGAGGAGTGGTACCGGCGGCGCGGGCTAACCTACAAGCTCGTGATCCTGCTGCACGGCGAGCCCGGCACCGGCAAGTCGAGCCTGATCCAGGCCATCGCCAGCCACTTCAACCGCGACCTCTATTGCGTCGACAGGCTGGTCGCGCTCGGGCCGGAAATCGGCCGCTTCAAGAACGGCATTCTCGCCATCGAGGATATCGACACGCTGGGCTCGCTGAACCGTGAGTCGGGGGAGACTGCGCCTGCGACCACCGGCGACGCGAAGGCCCTGCTGCATGGCGTGCTCAACACCCTCGACGGGCTCGGCACGCCGCACGGGCTGATCACGATCATCACCACGAACCATGTCGAGGCGCTCGATCCGGCCATGGTGCGACCCTGCCGCATCGACCTGCGACTCGAGGTGAGCGCCCTCGACTACGACGCCTTCGCCGAGATGGTTGCGTCGTATTTCGAGGGTGCCGTTCCGGTGCTGGCGCGCGCGGCCTACCTGCCACAGACGGGCGCACGCCTGCAGGAGATCTTTACGGGCGCTGGTTCGCCGGCAGAGGCGGAAGCGGCCGTCCAGAGGCGGTGCATCCGGCTCTCGGAAGCCGCCTGACGAATCAGTCCTCGGCCGCCGCCGGCCCGAGCCGATAGATCCCGCGAAAGTCGTCGGGATCGGTCACCGGCTTGCCCTTGCGCAGGATCGCGATGCGGCCCTCCTTGGTGAGCCGCACGGCGACGCGGCGGACCGGCTGCATTAGCGGCCCCCAGCCGTCGGGATGCGGGCCGCCCAGCGCGCGGGCGACCTCGGACGGGCAGCAGGTCTTGCCCGGCCCGCGCGCGGCGACGAGATCGAGCATCGTCTGCTCGATGGCTGCGTCATCGGCCATCGCGGGGCTCCTCGTCGGCGAGCAGGGCGTTGCGGATCTCCGAGGCGAATTGCCGGCGCCACATCACGACGACGCAGGCCGCCGTCGAGACGATCAGCACCGGGGCGCTGACGAACCAGCCGAGATAGGCCAGCGCGAAGAAGAAGGCCCTCTGGCCGCGGTCGAAATGATTGCCGGCGGCGATGTTCATGGCGGCGGCGCGGTGCGCGGCCTTCTGCATGGTCTCGTAGTCCACGCCGGACCCCTTCGGCGGCACCGCACCGATCAGGATCGCGCCGTAGTTGAACAGCCGGTAGGCCCAGGAGAACTTGAAGAAGGCATAGACGAACACGATGGCGAGCCCGGCGACCTTCACCTCCCAGGTCGCCCGCGTCGTCGCCACGCCGAAGGGCAGCGAGCCGAACAGGCTGAGCACGTCGTCGCCCGAGCGCGACAGGGTCAGCACAGAGCCGAGCGCGATCAGCGAGGTCGAGGCGAAGAAGGCGGTGCCGTTCTGGAGCGAGGCGTTGATCGTGGTGTCGACCACGCGGTTGTCGCGGCTGATCAACTGCTCGGCCCAGATCCGGCGCTGGCCGTGCATGATCCGGCTCAGGCTGCGATGGCCCTTCCGGCCCTGCACCGCATAGCCGTAGGTCAGCCACGCGCCGACGAAGAAAACCAGCCCAACGAGGTCGAGCGGCGAGAAGGCGCTGAGATCAGGCATGGCGTCGGGCGGCACCGGCTCCGGCGGGCGGGCTCATGAAGGGGCGGCTACAGAGCGCATGCCGGCACGGCAAGCCCCTTCGGCGAGAATCGCGGGAGGGGCTCAATCGGTCACCTCGAAGTGTTGGCCCGGAACGGGCTCCGCCGCAGTGACGTCGATCCCCTCGACACGTGCCGCTGGCGGTCCATCGCGGCACTCGTCGACCAGCGCATCGACCGCTTCCGCCGCGCCGGAGAAGACACCCTCCACCGCGCCGTCGTCGCGGTTGCGCACCCAGCCGGCGATGCTGTGATGCCGGGCACGCTCCTGGGTCCACTTCCGGTAGAAGACGCCCTGGACACGTCCGTGGATCACCACGTGGATCGACTTGGTCTCGCTCAATGGGCTGCTCCGTTGTTCACCCGACCACCTAGCACGGTCCCCGGGGCTGTCAGGCCCGCGCGCGCCGCAGCCAGCCGTGCATTTCCTGGATGTATGGTCCCGGCAGTTGCGCGGCCTGCGCCGCCGCGAGCACGTCTTCCAGATAGCCCGGCCGCGGAATGCCGGGCGCGGTGCTGCGGCCGAAATAGATCAGCGCGCGCTTCACGCCGCCCGGCGTCGTGATGGGCTGGCTCGCCTTGACGTAGAGGCCGCCGGCCACGCCCTCGTAGCGGTCGAGCGCCGGCACGTCGGAGAGCGACAGGTCCCAGAGCACGCCCCAGACGGTCGAGCCCTTGGCGCGGATCACCGAGGCATAGCCCTCCTTCATGATGATGAAGCGGTGCCCGTTGAGCCGCCCTCCCCCGATCAGCCGGGATTGCGGGCAGCGTGCCGCCATCGCGGCCGCATCCATGTTGGCGCCGTAGGCGAAGTAGAGCGGCATTGCAGGCTTTGGGCTGAGGTCTCGGCTAGGTGCGGATCGCTGTACGAAGGAGCGAGCGGTCCTGTACAGTCGGAGACCGATAGTCCTGCACGAGGCTTGCCAATGCGTCGCTCGATGAGTCCGATCGATCAGGGACGTACCCGCTGATGGCCGGCTCGATCCGCGTCGGCGTCGGCGGCTGGACCTTCGAGGAGTGGCGCGGCGGCTTCTATCCGAAGGATTTGCCGAAGACGAAGGAGCTCGCCTACATGGCCGAGCGCCTCACCGCGATCGAGATCAACGGCACCTTCTATCGCGGGCAGACGCCCGCGATCTTCAAGAAGTGGGCCGGCGATACCCCGGAGGGTTTCCAGTTCTCGGTGAAGGCCTCGCGCTTCACGACGAGTCGGCGCGTGCTGGCCGAAGGCGCCGAGTCCGTCGGCAAGTTCTTCGACACCGGACCAACGGAGATGGGCGACCGGCTCGGGCCGATCCTTTGGCAGCTCCCCGCCACCAAGAAGTTCGACCGCGACGACATCGCGAATTTCCTGAAGCTGCTCCCGGCCGAGCGTGACGGCCGGCGGCTTCGGCACGTCATCGAGGCGGGTCACGAGAGTTTTGCCGACCCGGCCTTCGTCACCCTGCTGCGCGAGGCCTCAGCGGATGTCGCGCAGGTGGTGCTCGACGATCCCGATCACCCGACCATCGCCGACGTCACCGCGGATTTCGTCTATCTCCGGTTGCAGAGGAGCCGCGACATCGAGACGGGCTATTCGGCGGATGATCTCGATGCCTGGGCGAAGCGCCTGAAGACCTATGCCGATGGCGGGGTGCCCGACGACCTGCCGACGCTGAGCGGCGACACACCGAAGAAGCAGAAACGCGACGTGTTTGCGTTCTTCATCTCGGGCGCAAAGGCGAGAAACCCCGCAGCCGCGATGGCGATGATCGAGCGGCTGTGAGACGGCTCTCCGGCCGTCATTGCGAGCGCAGCGAAGCAATCCAGGGCTACACCCGCGACGCTGGCCCGTTGGCCCTGGATTGCTTCGCTACGCTCGCAATGACGGACAAGCGTATGATCTGATCGACTGGAAGCGGCGCTACTCGCCCGGTGGTTTGCGATCCAGCCGCTTCCCGGCTCGCTCGTTCGCGAGCATGGCAAGGTAGGCCGCCGTCAGGACGAAAGCCGGGATCACGAACGTGACGAAGATTTGGCCGGAATTCATGGCCGGATACTCCGCAGAACGTTTCTGCCGACCCAATGTAGTCCTGTTCCCGCGCCGAACCAAAGAAGCGCAAAGGCCGCGCTCCCGAAGTTCAGCGGCGGAGCGTTGGGGACGCCGAAACTCACGGCGGTGATCGGTGTCACGACGCCAATCACGATGAAGGCCACAGCGACGTTGTTCAGCCCCGTCGCCAGCAGCTTGGTCTGCTCATTGTAAGCGGCGTTATCGCTTGGCGCGCTCAAGCGAACTCCAAAATCACCTCGTCGACCGCCAGGCTGTCGCCCTCCTTGGCCGCGATCGTAGAGATCTTGCCGTCGCGCTCGGCACGCAGGACGTTCTCCATCTTCATGGCCTCGACGATGGCGAGCGCCTCGCCGACCTTCACCTCCTGGCCTTCCTCGACCAGGATCTGCTTCACGAGGCCCGGCATCGGGCAGAGCAGCTGCTTGCCGGAATCGCCGGTCTCCTTGACCGGCATCAGGGCGGCGAGTTCGGCCTCGCGGCGGGTGTAGACGCGGGCGTTCGCCGCCGCGCCGGCATGCTGCAGGAAGACGCCGTTGAGCACGCCGCGGACCTGGATCGCGACCTGCTCCTCGCCGACTGTGCCCTGCCAGACCGGCTGACCGGGGCGCCAGTCGCTGCGCACCGGCGTGATCGTGCCGTCCTCACCCGTGACGACGAGCTCGTTGCCGACGGTGGAGACCGTGACGTTGAAGCTCTGGTCGGCGAGCTGCACCACGCGCTCGCGCTCGAAGTTCAGGAGGCCCGGATCGCGCATCTGGCCGGAGATGCCGCGCTTGCGCTGGTTGAGCTTGTGGTCGATCGCGGCCGCGACGGCCGCGAGGCGGTGGGCGACCTTGCCTTCCGGCACCGGGGCCGCGAAGCCGTCCGGGAATTCTTCCTTGATGAAGCCGGTCGAGAGCTCGCCGCTGCGCCAGCGCGGATGCGCCATCAGCGTCGCCAGGAACGGGATGTTGTGGCGGATGCCGTCGATGGCGAAGGCGTCGAGCGCGGTGCCCTGCGCCTCGATCGCCTCCAGGCGCGTCGGCGCCCAGGTCACGAGCTTGGCGATCATCGGATCGTAGTGGATCGCGATCTCGCCGCCCTCCTCCACGCCGGTATCGTTGCGCACGATGGCGTCGCCGACCGGGCCTTCCGCCGGGGGCTGGTAGGTGGTCAGCCGGCCGATGGAGGGCAGGAAGTTGCGGGTCGGATCCTCGGCATAGACGCGGCTCTCGACGGCCCAGCCGTTGAGCTTCACATCCGCCTGCGCCATCGGCAGCTTCTCGCCTGCGGCGACCCGGATCATCAGCTCGACGAGATCGACCCCGGTGATCATCTCGGTGACCGGATGCTCGACCTGGAGCCGGGTGTTCATCTCGAGGAAGTAGAAGGACTTGTCCTGGCCCGCGACGAACTCGACGGTGCCGGCGGAATCGTAATCGACGGCCTTGGCCAGCGCGACGGCCTGCTCGCCCATCTTCTTGCGGGTCGCCTCGTCGAGGAGCGGCGACGGGGCCTCTTCGATGACCTTCTGGTTGCGGCGCTGGATCGAGCATTCGCGCTCGCCCAGGTAGATCACGTTGCCGTGCTTGTCGCCGATGACCTGGATCTCGATGTGGCGCGGGTCGACGATGAACTTTTCCACGAAGACACGGTCGTCGCCGAAGGAGGATGCGGCCTCGGACTTGGCGCGGTCGAAGCCTTCCTTCACCTCGCCGGCCGACTCCGCGATGCGCATACCCTTGCCGCCGCCGCCGGCCGAGGCCTTGATCATGACGGGGTAGCCGATCTCGTCGGCGATCTTCACGGCGTGCTCGGCGTCGGTGATCACCCCTAGGAAGCCCGGAACGGTCGAGACGTTGGCCGCGGCCGCCGCCTTCTTCGATTCGATCTTGTCGCCCATGGCGGCGATGGCGCCGGGATTCGGACCGATGAAGACGATGCCGGCCTCGGCCAGCGCTTTCGGGAAGGACTCGCGCTCGGAGAGGAAGCCGTAGCCCGGATGCACGGCCTGGGCGCCGGTCTGCTTACAGGCGGCGATGATCTTGTCGATGACGAGATAGGATTCCGAGGCCGCGGGGGGGCCGATATGGACCGCCTCGTCCGCCATCGCGACATGGACCGCATCACGGTCGGCGTCGGAATAGACCGCTACCGTCTTGATGCCCATCCTGCGGGCGGTCTTGATGATGCGGCAGGCGATCTCGCCCCGGTTTGCAATCAGGATCTTGTCGAACATCACAGGCCGCGTTTTGGGAGGAAGCGTCATCGTTCGGAGGCCCGGACGGAGCCGGGCCGTAGTCCGATAAAGCACTTGCCCGGCCGGCGAAAGCTTTGCCGGCCCCTATGTTAAAGTGAATACAATTCAGCGGTTTTCGCCGCCTCAGGCCGCGAGCGCGAAGCTGTGGGAGCGGGTCGCCGCAGGCCGGCGCGTCCAGCGGTTGGCTTCGAGG
The DNA here is from genome assembly GCF_014196345.1 of Methylobacterium brachythecii. GTDB lineage: Bacteria > Pseudomonadota > Alphaproteobacteria > Rhizobiales > Beijerinckiaceae > Methylobacterium > Methylobacterium brachythecii. The sequence continues at coordinate 274,439 of NZ_JACIDN010000004.1, forward strand.
GCGAAGGCCATCATGCCCTCGTCGGTGGTCTCGGCCTCGCGAACGATCTCCATCGCGATCCGCGCACCGGTCGGTGTCGGGCCGGTGCGGCCGGCGATCGAGGCGACGAGCCAACCCGCCATCTCGCTGTCGATCCGGCCATGAGGCGTCTCGCTCCAGACCGCGAAGTCGACGACCAGGGCGGCGAGCAGGTCGGCGAAGCGCGCATCCTTGTCGGTCACGGCCCGGTCGAGGGCGAGCAGCAGGTCGACTTCGTCGCGATGCTCCAGGCCGTTTTCGAGGCGCTCATCGCGCAGAATGCGCACGTCGGCATGGCTGATCGTGCCGGCGGCGACGGTACGGTTACAGAAGAGTTGAAGTGAAAAGTTGCTCATGGCTTGATGTCTCCCCGGCATTTGTTTTGCCGGTCTCTCGTCCCTGTGTGTCTGCACTATGGGGGACGCTGTTACCTTAAGAAGTTAACGGTCATATCTGAATGGAATTTCAGGTTAAGGCGTCATCACGATTGGTGCTTTCGAAATCGTGACCATCTTCACGTGCATTTTCAGCGTCTTGCTGCTTCGCGATGATGCCGCGGGCGATCTGGACGATCCGAAAAGCAAAGCGGGGCGGCACTCTCGTGCCACCCCGCAAACTCCGTTTCCGATCTCGATCCGCTCGGCTGCGGGCTACAGGACGACGACCTTCGTGCCGATCGGGACGCGATTGTAGAGGTCCATCGCATCCTCGTTGAGCATGCGGATGCAGCCCGACGAGACCGACTGGCCGATCTTCTCCGGCTCATTGGTGCCGTGGATGCGGTAGAGCGTGTCCTTGCCGTTCTGGGCTAGGTAAAGCGCGCGGGCGCCGATCGGGTTGAGCGGGCCGCCCTCGAGGCGATGCGGCAGGTCGGGCTTGCGCTCGAGCATCTCCTTCGGCGGGTTCCAGTCCGGCCATTCGAGCTTGCGGTCGACATTGGCCGTTCCCGACCAGGAGGCGCCTTCCTTACCGACCGAGACCGGGTACCGCATCGCCTTGCCGTCGGCCATGATCAGATAGAGCCGCTTCTCGGCCGTCGCGACGATCACCGTGCCCGGCTTCTCCTTCGACGGATAGTCGATGACCGTGCGCAGGAGCGCCGGGTCGTTGATCTGGGCGGCTGGCGCCAGCTTCAGCCATTCGCGGTCGCGCTCGGGGCCCGGCGGGAAAAACGGCGGCGGCGGGGGCACGGGCATCGTGCCGCCGACGGCATTCGGCGGAGTTAGCGCCGCGAGCTGCGTCGGGGGAAGCTCGGCCCGCTGCGACATGCACGCCGTCAGCGATGCAGTCAGCGGAACGAGGGCGAGAAGCTTGAGGACGGAACGCATGTCGTGATGGCCCGGTAGTCGGAGTGCCGGTGTGGTCGGTGCTAAATTGCCGAGCTTCATGGCCAGGACTGTGGCAAGCTGCCCCTGTCGAGCGGGACAGTGGCGCATTTGCTGCCTTTGTTGCCGGGAAGAGACAGGGCCCATGCCTGAGCCCGCACGTCGCTCGCCGGGAGGATGATCGTGACCACGCTGTACGTGAGCCACCCCAGCGCCCTCGACCACATCGTGCCGGACGGCCACCCGGAACGCCCGGCCCGGATCCGTGCCGTCGAACGGGTGCTGGAACAGGAGCGCTTCGCCGCGCTGGTGCGCGGGCTCGCTCCGCGGGCCGAGCTGGCCACGGCCGAGCTGGCGCACCCGGCCGAGTTCGTCGAGATGATTGCCGAAGCCGCACCCACGGACGGCTTCGTGCAGGTCGACTCGGACACGCTGATGTCGCCGGGCACGCTCTCGGCGGTGCTGCACGCCATCGGCGGGACGAATCACGCCGTAGATTCCGTGATGTCGGGCGAATGCGCCAACGCCTTCGTCGCGATGCGGCCGCCGGGCCACCATGCCGAGCGCGCCACGCCGATGGGCTTTTGCCTGTTCAACACCGCCGCTATCGCGGCGCGCCACGCCCGCAAGACCCATGGCGCCAGCCGCGTCGCCGTCGTCGACTGGGACGTGCACCACGGCAACGGCACCCAGGACATCTTCTGGGACGACAAGGACGTGATGTACGCCTCGACGCACCAGATGCCGCTGTTTCCCGGCACCGGCGCCGCGAAGGAGCGCGGCAACCACGACACCATCGTCAACGTGCCGCTGAGCGCCGGCGACGACGGAGCGATTTTTCGCGAAGCCTTCGAGGCCGGTATCCTGCCCCGGCTCGAGGCCTTCGCCCCCGACCTGATCATCATCTCGGCGGGATTCGACGCGCACCACCTCGACCCCCTGGCCAATTTGCGCCTCACCGAGGCGGATTTCGGCTGGGCCACGCGCCGGCTGATGGAGATCGCTGACAAGCGCGGTGGCGGCCGTGTCGTCTCGGTGCTGGAGGGCGGCTACGATCTCGACGGGCTCAGTCGCTCGGTCGCGGCTCATGTCGATGCGCTGATGGGGCGGTAGGCGAGCGCCTCTACGCTCTTCGTCCTCCCACCAATCCCCTCATCCTGAGGTCTGTTGGGTGGAAAGACGGATCGAATCCGTGATCAAGCCGAACTTGCGGTTGCCGCAATCCGGGCTGAATCTGCCCCGGCTCGCCACCGGGACTTCGCCCGCGATGATCCGTCCGCTGCGCTGCCTCGCTGCCCTCGCCCTGCTCGCGGGCTCGGCCGTGTCGACTGCCGCAGGACCGGCCGACGATGCGGCCTTCGTGGATGCCTTGACCTGGGGCATCAGCCCGTCGAGCTTTTCGGAGTTTCGCGCCAAGGGGCGTGAGGCGTGGCTGCGCGAACAGCTCCATTCGCCGGCCCAGCCGCGGCTGCCGGCGGTGGTGCAGGCGCAGGTCGATGCCCTAGCGCCGAAGAGCAGCCTGTTCGACCGGATCGCGGCGCTCCAGGCGCAGGGCAAGGAGGCCAATGCCGAGCCCGACCCGGAGGCCAAGCAGAAGTCGCGGCAGGCGCTGCAGGCCTCGCTCAATGCCAGTGTGAAGGATGCCGCCTCGGCGACCCTGCTGCGCGCGCTCTACAGCCCCGACCAGTTGCGCGAGCGCCTGACCTGGATCTGGTTCAACCGCTTCAACGTGCATCTCGGCAAGGCGAACATCCGCGCCATGGTCGGCGACTACGTCGACACCGCGATCCGCCCGCACGCCCTCGGGCGCTTCCGCGACCTCGTCGAGGCGACCCTGCGGCACCCGGCGATGCTGCGCTACCTCGACAATGCCGACAACGCGGCCGGGCACATCAACGAAAATTACGCCCGCGAGCTGCTGGAGCTGCACACGATGGGCGTGGGCACCGGCTACACGCAGGGCGATGTCGAGAACCTCGCCCGCATCCTCACCGGAATCGGCATCGATGCGCGGCCGGAGGCCCCGAAGATCAGGCCCGAGCGGCAGGCCGATCTGGTGCGGGCCGGCCTGTTCGTCTTCAACCCGAACCGGCACGATTACGGCGACAAGGTCTTGCTCGGCCACACCATCCGCGGGCGCGGCTGGGCCGAGATCGGCGAGGCCCTCGACATCATCTGCAGCCAGCCGGCGACGGCCCGCAATGTCTCGCGGGGGCTGGCCCGCTCCTTCATGGGCGCCGAGCCCTCCGGTGCGCTGGTCGACTATATGGCGGGCGTCTTCGCCAAGAGCGGCGGCGACATCCCGACCGTGCTCGACGCGCTCGTCCATTCGCGCGACTTCGCCACCTCCGCGACGGCCCGCTTCAAGGATCCGATGCGCTACGTGCTGTCGGCGGTGCGCCTCGCCTATGACGGCCGCCCGATCCTGAACACCGCCCCGATGCAGGGCTGGCTCAACCGGCTCGGAGAGGGGCTGTTCAACCGCACCACGCCCGATGGCTACCCGCTGGACGCAGCCTCCTGGAGCGGGCCGGGCCAGATGACCACGCGATTCGAGATCGCCCGGCAGATCGGCTCGGGTTCGGCCGGTCTGTTCAAGGCCACGACGCCGGATGCGTCCGAGGTGCCGGCCTTCCCGTTGATCCAGAACGAACTCTATTTCTCGACACTCGCCGCGACGCTCGGCGAGCCGACCCGCGCCGCGCTGTCCCAGGCGGTTTCGCCGCAGGACTGGAACACGCTGTTCCTGTCCTCTCCCGAGTTCATGCGGTGAGGCCGGGCATGAAGGATCTCGCCATGGACCGTCGCGATCTCATCCGGGCGTCCCTGGCGCTGGGGCTCTCCACGGTGGCCGGGCGTGTCTGGGCCGCGCCGAAGGCCGATGCGCGACTCCTCGTCGTCTTCCTGCGCGGCGCCTACGATGCGGCCAACGTGGTGATCCCGACCGGCAGCGAGTTCTACTATCGCTCCCGTCCGAACCTCGCCGTGGCGCGGCCCGATCCGAACAACCCTGCCGCCGCCCTGCCGCTCGATGCCGATTGGAGCCTGCATCCGAGCCTGCGCGACACCATCCTGCCGCTCTTCGCCAAGGGGCAGGCCGCCTTCGTGCCCTTCGCCGGCACGGACGACCTCACCCGCAGCCATTTCGAGACGCAGGACACGATCGAGCTCGGCCAGACCGTCGGCAGCGGACGCGACTACAATTCCGGCTTCATGGCGCGGCTCGCGGCGGAGCTGACACGCGTACGCCCCATCGCCTTCGCCGAGCAGATGCCGCTGATTTTTCGCGGGGGCGACACGGTGCCGAACATTGCCATCGCCCGCGTCGGCAAGCCCGGCATCGACGACCGGCAGGCCCGGCTCATCACCGCGATGTACCAGGCGACGCCGCTGGCCTCCTCGGTCAGCGAGGGATTTCGTGTGCGCGACGAGGTCTATCACTCCATCTCCGAGCACCAGGAGCAGGCCGATCGCGGCGCAGTGTCGCCGAAGGGATTCGAGCTCTCCGCACGCCGTATCGGCCATCTGATGCGCGACCAGTTCAACCTCGGCTTCGTCGATGTCGGCGGCTGGGACACCCACGTGAACCAGGGCGCCGGCACCGGCTACCTCGCCGATCGGATTGGTGAGCTCGGCCGCGGGCTCGCGGGCTTCGGGCAGGAGATCGGACCCGCCTGGAACGATACCGTCGTGGTCGTGCTCTCCGAGTTCGGCCGCACGTTTCGCGAGAACGGCAACCGCGGCACCGATCACGGCCACGGCAGCGTCTACTGGGTGCTCGGCGGCGGCCTCAAGGGCGGCCGCATCGCCGGCCCGCAGGTGAAGGCCGACGAGGCCCACCTCTTCCAGAACCGGGATTATCCGGTGCTCACCGACTACCGCACGCTGCTCGCCGGGCTGTTTCAGCGGCTTTACGGGCTCGACCAGACGGCCCTTAGGCGGGTGTTTCCGAGCGTGGACCCGACGGACCTGGCGCTGATCTGACTGCTCTGCCGTCATCGCGAGCACAGCGAAGCAATCCAGGGCCAATGGGCCGACGTCTGCGGGTGTGGCTCTGGATTGCTTCGGCTTCGCCTCGCAATGACGGTCAGGGTCGCTCGAAAACCTCGAGACCTTCGGCCGTCGCGCGCACGGTCAGGCGCTCGTAGTCCCGCTGCTTCGGGTGGCCGCTCGCCAGTGGATGGCTATGCGTCGCCGTGACCACCAGCGCGGCGGCTTCCGCGGCATCGGCAGCCGCGAGGCCAGCCGGTGAATCTTCGAAGACGAGGCAATCCCGCGCCGCCACGCCGAGCTTTTGCGCGCCGAGAAGGAAGCAATCCGGCGCCGGCTTGCCGAACTCCACATCCTCCGCGGCGATCATCAGAGGGGGCAGCGGCAGGCCGGCTGCTGCGATGCGCCGCTCGGCCAGCAGGCGCGGTGCCGAGGTGACGATGGCCCAGCGCTCGCGCGGCAGGGCGGCGAGGAAGGCCGCCGCTCCCGCGATCGGCGTGATGTCCGAGACGTCCTCCATCTCGGCCCGCATGATCGCGTCGGCTTCGGCCACCGGATCGACGCCGGGGAGGCCGAGCCGGGCGATGGTCTCCACCGTGCGCACGCCGTGGATCGTCGGCAGGAAGGTTGCGACGTCGAGACCGTGCCGTTCCGCCCAGAGCGACCAGACCCGTTCGGCCGAGGCTATCGAGGTCAGGATCGTCCCGTCCATGTCGAACAGGAACGCGGCGAAGGCGCGCCCTGGGAACAAAGGGCGTTCGGTCATGGGAGTTTTCCAGTTATTCGAAGAGCGCGCCGCAATCCCTCTCCCCTCTGCGGGAGAGGGTGGCCCGCGGAGCGGGTCGGGAGAGGAGAGAGGCATTTCCGGAGAAGGCGTTCCCCTCTCCCGCCTCGCATCCGCGAGGCACCCTCCCCCGCAGAGGGGGGAGGGTTTTGCCCTGTCACCCCTCCAGCGGCTCGTCGCCCAGATGCTCGATGCCGAAGCCGGACAGTCCGACATAGGCGCGCGAAGAGGCCGAGAGGTTGCGGATCGAGTGGACGCCGAGATCGCGCAGGATCTGCGCGCCGAGGCCGACCTCGCGCCATTGACGCACGCGCTGGGCCTCCGCGCCCTCGTCCGCATAGCGCGAGAGCGGCACGCCGGCGGTGCCATCGCGCAGATAGACGAGCACGCCCCTGCCCTCGCGGGCGAAGCGGCGCATCACGCAGTCGATCTGGCCGCCGCCCTCGATCACGTCGGCGACGACGTTGGAGCGGTGCAGGCGCACCAGCACGTCGCGTCCGTCGCCGATCTCACCGTGGACGAAGGCGAATTGCTGGATCGTCTCGAAGGGCGTGACATAGGCGTAGCCGGTCATCGCGCCGTGCTGGGTCTTCACCGGGAAGCTGCCGACGCGCTCCACCAGCCGGTCGCGCGCCTGGCGGTAGGCGATCATCTCGGCGACGGAGACGCGCTTCAGGTTGTGCGTCTCGGCGAAGGCGTCGATCTGCGGCCCCTTCATTACGGTGCCGTCGTCGTTGGCGAGCTCGCAGATCACGCCGACCGGCGGCAGGTCGGCGAGCTTGCAGAGGTCGACGGCCGCTTCGGTATGGCCGGAGCGCATCAGCACGCCGCCGTCGCGGGCGATGAGCGGGAAGACGTGGCCGGGGCGCACGAAATCGGCCGCGCCCATGTTGCCGTTGGCCAGCGCGCGCACCGTGTTGCAGCGCTGCTCGGCGGAAATGCCGGTGGTGAGCCCGTGCTTCACGTCGACGGTGACGGTGAAGGCGGTGCCGAGCGGCGCATCGTTCGAGGCGACCATCGGCGCGAGGTTGAGCCGGCGGGCCTCCTCCAGCGTCACCGGCGCGCAGACGATGCCGCAGGTGTTGCGGATGATGAAGGCCATCTTCTCCGGGGTGCAGAGCGAGGCTGCGACGACGAGGTCGCCCTCGTTCTCGCGGTCGTCGTCATCGGTGACGACGACGATCTCGCCACGGGCGAAGGCCTCGACGGCCTCGGAGACGCGGGAATGGTGGGTCACGTTGAACTTCCGGTGTTTCAGGCGCCGCGGACGGGTTCGCCGACCTGCCCCCGATGGCGCAGATAGTGATCGGCCAGCACACACGCCATCATGGCCTCCGCCACCGGCACGGCGCGGATGCCGACGCAGGGGTCGTGGCGGCCCTTGGTGACGATCTCGACGTCGCGGTTTTCGCGGGTGACGGTGTTGCGCGGGGTCAGGATCGAGGAGGTCGGCTTCACCGCGAAGCGGCAGATGACCGGCTGTCCCGTGGAGATGCCGCCCAGGATGCCGCCGGCATGGTTGGCGAGGAAGGTTGGCGCGCCGGCATTGCCCGAGCGCATCTCGTCGGCATTCTCCTCGCCACGGAGCGCCGCTGCGGCGAAGCCGTCGCCGATCTCGACGCCCTTCACCGCATTGATCGACATCATCGCCGCCGCGAGGTCGGCATCGAGCTTGCCGTAGACCGGGGCACCGAGGCCGACGGGCACGCCTTCGGCCACCACCTCGATCACCGCGCCGATCGACGAGCCGTCCTTCCGGATCTCGTCCAGGTAAGTCTCGTAGAAGGCGGCCGCCTTGGCGTCGGGGCAGAAGAAGGGGTTCTGCCCGACCTGCTCCCAGTCCCAGTTCGCCCGGTCGATGGCGTGCGGGCCCATCTGCACGAGGGCGGCGCGGATGGTCACGCCCGGCAGCACCTTGCGGGCGATGGCGCCGGCGGCGACGCGGGCCGCCGTCTCGCGGGCTGAGGAGCGCCCGCCGCCGCGATAATCGCGAAAACCGTACTTGGCGTCGTAGGCGTAGTCGGCATGGCCCGGACGGTAGCTGTCGCGGATCTCCGAATAATCCTTCGAGCGCTGGTCGGTGTTTTCGATGACGAGGGCGATCGGCGTGCCAGTGGTGAGCTGGCGGCCTCCGGTGCGATCATCGGAGAAGACGCCGGACAGGATCTTCACCTGGTCGGGCTCGCGGCGCTGGGTGGTGAAGCGCGACTGGCCCGGCTTGCGGCGATCGAGCTCGGCCTGGATCTCCTCCGCCTCGATCGCGAGACCGGGCGGGCAGCCATCGACCACGCAGCCGAGGGCGACCCCGTGGCTCTCGCCGAAGGTCGTGACGCGAAACAGGTGGCCGAACGTGTTGTGGGACATCGTGGCGCCCGCTCTAGCGCGGCAGGCGAGGACGCACAAACACGATGGTGCATGGCGCGACTGCGCCGCCGTTCAGCGCGGCGGCAGCGGCACCTTGGACAGCTTGTTCAGGTCGTTGATCGGCAGGTCGCAGCCATAGACGCCCTCGGCGTAGGGACCGACCGAATACTGCCCGAAATAGACCGAGGCCTGCTGCTCCTTGAACGACCAGTTGGCGAGATCCTTCACGATCTCTGAGACCTTCTTGGCGAGATCGGGATCGTCGGCATCGTCCCCGGCGCCGCGCTCGACCTTCTCGGCCTTGATCTGTTTGACGCAGCGTTTGTCGATCTCGGCATGAGCCTTCGCGTCGAACAGGTCCGAAAAGGCGACGATACGGCCCGTGCGCAGGTCGACGTGGATGCCCGTGCCGCTGGCACCGCCATGGGCGCCCCCGCTGTAATCGTAGCCGGTGGACCAGATCGAGATGAAGTCGGGCGAGGCGTAGGAGATCGACCAGTTCTCCTCGTGGCTCCAGCTCCGGTCGTCCGGCTCGTCCTTCTTCAGGTCGATCTTGGCAGCCGTCTCGTCGGCGCGGGCGTTGAGGAGCCGCTCACCGGGCGTGGCCGGATCGGCGAATTTGTAGAGCTGCACGTCGACGTCGACCTTGTCGCGGCTTCCCGTCTGGCGAACGAAATACGGGATCAGGCGGCTCTTCGGTCCGGGACCGGATTCCGGCCGCGCCGTGAGGACGCCCGTGCGCGCACCGTTCGAATCCGCGGCGCAGGAGGCGGGCGTCTTCTCCTTCCCGCAATTCTCGTTGCGCTGCTTCAGCCAGGCGCGCTGGTCGTCGAGCGCCGCCTGTTTCTGCGGCCCACTGAGGCCGGCGCGCAGGGTGTTGAAAGCCGATTCCATGGCATCGTCGGAAGCCTTGGCGACGGGATCGGCGCAAATCGCCTTTTCCATTGGCGTGCCGGCCTTGGCACAGTCGAAGGCCATGGCGGGCGCACCGCCCATGAGCACGAGCCCGAGAGCGGCGACACACGTGCGAAGCTGCAATCTCATTCTGGCGATTCTCGTCCGATCGGAGGTGAAGCGTAGCCTTTGCGGCGAAGCCGGGCGAGGTCGTTTCAGCGCGGACGGGCCAGCACGCCGCCGGAGATCGCCTCGCCGACGCCGGTGGTGCTCGGGAAGGTGATCGGCAGGCCCTTCAGCGAGCGCATGGCGAGATAGGCGAAGGCCTGGGCTTCCAGGAAGGCCGAAGACCAGCCGATCGTGTCGGCCATAAGAATCTCGGCATCGAGCAGGGAATTCAGCAGCCGCATCAGCTCGCCGTTCTTGGCGCCGCCCCCGGCGACGACCCAGCGCGTCGGCCGCTCCGGCGCGTGGTCGAGGGCGAGCAGCACGGCGCGCGCGGTGAAGGCGGTCAGCGTCGCGGCGCCGTCCTCGGTGGAGAGCTGGCCGGCGAGCTTGTGCGAGAACCAGTTCCGGTCGAGGGATTTCGGCGGCTTGCGCGCGAAAAACGGGTGCTGGAGCAGCCAGGCCAGAAGCTGGTCGTCCGGCCGGCCGCGGGCGGCGGTGCGGCCGCCATCGTCGAGGTTCTTGCCCTCGCGCTCCTGCATCCACTCGTCGATCAGCGAATTGCCCGGCCCGGTATCGAAGGCGACGACGCCGCCCCCTGAATCGATCAGCGTGGCATTGGCGACGCCGCCGATATTGAGGATGCCGAACGGCCCTGCGAAGCCGGCGGCCTCGGCCAGCGCCTTGTGGAAGATAGGTACCAGCGGAGCCCCCTGCCCGCCCGCCTCGATATCGGCGCGGCGCAGGTCCGAGACCACGGGGATGCCGAGCCGGTCGGCGAGCGCCTGTCCGTCGCCGATCTGGATCGAGATGCGGTGCTGCGGACGGTGGATCACGGTCTGGCCGTGGAAGCCGACCACCTCGATGTCGGCGGGCGTCAGGCCGTTGTCGGCGAGAAAGCGCTCCACCGCCTCGGCATGGGCGCGGGTGACGAACGCCTCCGCCTCCGGCAAGCGGCCGGGCCGGTCGGTGGGCAGCACGACGCTCTCGGCATCCTTGGTGGCGGCGCGCAGCAGCGTGCGCTCCTCCTCCTCGTAGCCGCGGTATCCGGTCGGCCCGAGGGGCTCGAGGAAGTTGTTGCGGCTCTTGACGACGTGGACCGCCTCGCCGTCGGTCTCGATCAGTGCGACGTCGACCCCGTCCAGCGAGGTGCCGCTCATCAGGCCGATCGCGCGCTTCATCGTCATGCCCTCACGCCCCGTGCCTTTCGCCGGCTGCCCTGTTAAGAGCCGGCCCATCCCCGATGCGGGGAGCTAGCATGCTGGCGGCGATCCTGTCGCGCCACCCCCAACCCGAGACCGATCCGATATGAGTGCCGCCGAGAGCTTCTCGCCGAAATCCGACTTCCTGCGGGTGCTGACCGAGCGCGGCTATATCCACCAGACCTCCGATCTCGAAGGGATCGATACGGCCGCGGCCGAGGGCCGGCTGACCACCTATGTCGGCTACGATTGCACCGCGGGCTCGCTGCATATCGGCCACCTGCTCTCGATCATGATGCTGCACTGGCTGCAGGCGACCGGGGCGGGCAAGCCGATCGCGCTGATGGGCGGCGGCACGACCCGCGTCGGCGACCCGTCGGGCCGTGACGAGACCCGCAAGATCCTGACGATCGAGCAGATCGAGGAGAACAAGCGCGGCATCGGCAAGACCTTCGCCAAGTTCCTGACCTTCGGCGACGGCCCGGGCGAGGCGCTGATGGTCGACAATGCCGAGTGGCTGACGAAGCTCAACTACATCGAGATGCTGCGCGACATCGGCCGGCATTTCTCGGTGAACCGCATGCTGTCGATGGACAGCGTGCGCATGCGCCTGGAGCGCGACCAGGAGCTGTCGTTCCTGGAGTTCAACTACATGATCCTCCAGTCCTACGACTTCGTGGAGCTGAACCGGCGCTACGGTTGTGTCCTGCAGATGGGCGGCTCGGACCAGTGGGGCAACATCGTCATGGGGCTCGACCTCGGGCGCCGCATGGGCACGAAGCAGCTCTACGCCCTGACCTGCCCGCTGCTCACCACGGCCTCCGGCGCCAAGATGGGCAAGACCGCCGCCGGCGCCGTCTGGCTCGATGCCGAGATGCTGTCGCCTTACGATTACTGGCAGTTCTGGCGGAACACCGAGGATGCCGATGTCGGCCGCTTCCTCAAGCTGTTCACGCTGCTGCCGATGGACGAGATCGCCCGGCTCGCCGCACTCGGCGGCGCCGAGATCAACGAGGCGAAGAAGACGCTCGCCACCGAAGCCACCGCGCTGATGCATGGCCGCGAGGCCGCCGAGGCCGCCGCCGAGACGGCCCGGAAAACCTTCGTCGAGGGCAGTGTCGCGGCGGATCTGCCTACCGTCACCGTCTCGGCCGATCTGCTCGATGCCGGCATCGGCGTGCTCACGGCCTTCGGACCGGAATTCGCCAAGCTGGTGCCGTCGACAAGCGAGGCGCGCCGGCAGATCAAGAGCGGCGGCCTGCGCGTCAACGACGCTCAGATCAGCGACGAACGCTCGGTGCTCCGCACGGCGGACCTCACGTCCGACGGCGTGATCAAACTCTCCTTCGGCAAGAAGAAGCACGTGCTGTTGAAGAAGGGCTGATCGCTTCCGCCGTCATTGCGAGCGTAGCGAAGCAATCCAGAGCCACATCCGCAAACGTCAGCGCGTTGGCCCTGGATTGCTTCGCTACGCTCGCAATGACGGCAAAGCGTTCGAACGTCAGCGCTCCGGCAGCCCGTTGGCCGACGCGTCCGAGCCCCCGCCTCTCCCCGCGCCGAAGAGCTGGCGCAGGAAGCCCGGCGCGACGGCCGAGAGCGGATTGACGCTCACCGTCGGCTTGGCGATCGCGCCGGAGACCGCGAAGTTCACGCCGAACAGGCCCTCGTTGCGGTCGCCGGCGAGCAGCGGGCCGACGATCGGCACGTGGGCCACCACGTTGTTGAGGGCGTAGAGCGGCACGAAGGTGCCATCGATCTGGGTGCGCTCCTTGGCCGTGTCGAGCCAGCCGCCCATGGTGAAGCCCATGGCGGCGTTGGAGATCACGGCATCGGAGAAGCTGATGCGGGCACCGCTGCGCTGGAAATTCGCGCGCATCCGGTCGAAGCCGACGTCGCTCGCCGCCGCGACACGGCGCCCGCGGGCATCGACGGCATCGCCCGCGGCCGGGCTCGACGCCATGATCCGCGACAGGGCGGGCTCGTCGCGCAAGACGAAGTTCTTGACCTTGACGCCGCCCGCCTGCGGCCCGTCGTTCAGGAACAGGCTCAGGTCGAGCTTGCCGCCATACATGCGCTTGTAGACGTCGAAGAAGCGGAGCGTCGCGCCCGAATCGTCGGACTCGACTTGAAGCAGCGGCTGTCCTCGCTCGGGCTTGATGCTCGCGGTCAACGGAGCGCTGCCGAACCGGCCCTTGACCTGCGCGTTGCGGATGTCGCCGTCGCGCATGGTGAGCTTGAGGTTCGCGTTGGTCAGTACCTCGCCGTTGTATCCCGTCAGGATATTGAGGGCGATGTCGGCCTCGACGTCCTTGCCGTCCTTGTCCTTGCCCTTCTTCGAATCCGGGCTGGTCAGCGTCTTCAGGAACGGCCGCGCATCGGCCACCTGGCCCTTCACCGCGACCCTATAGACGCCGCTGGAATGATCGACGGAGACGCGCATGTCGTCGCCCGGCGAGAGCTTGAGGCTAGAGATCTCAGCCCGGTCGAAGCCGCCGTCGGCGGTGATGGCCGCGCTGCCGCGAGCGAGTGCGGGGGAGGCGTCGAGGACGATGTCGCGCAGGTCGGAGCCGCCGCTCTGGTTCTCGGCCAGGGTGAAGGCGAGCTTGCCCGGCTTGCCGGCGGCCTTCGACCAGCCCGGCAGCAGGCCTTCGATGCCGGCCTTGGTGAGGTCGGCTTCGACCCGGATCGGCGGCTTGCCCGGGCCCGGCCGGCCGATCGGCACGGTGAGCCGCGCTGGGATCGGCCCGCTGAGCTGGGGCGCCACCGGGAAACCCTTCTTGGCGCGCAAGGTCTCGTCGAGGACGAGCGAGACCAGCGCCTCGCCAGGCGCGCCGGGCTTGGGCTGCCGCAGGTCGATCGTCAGCGGCGCGCCGAGCACCCGGCCGTCGCCCTTCATGGTGAAGCCGCTGCGGTCGTAGTTCAGGGCGAAGCGGCCCTGCTCGAAGCGCTCCTTGCCGAACGCCTTGTCGACGGTCAGGTCGGTCAGGGCGCCGTTCAGCGTGACCGGGATGTCGGCGATGTCCGGCACGTGTTTGAGGTTCAGCGGGAAGTCGATGCGCAGGTCGGCGCGGCCCTTGATGTTGGCCGGGTCGAAATCGGTGCCGGAGAGGCCTTTGAACATCTTGGTCTGGAGCAGGGCGGCGATCGCATCGGCGCCTCCGCCGAGCCGCAGGCCGATCTGCGCGAGCACGTTGCCCGGCTGAGGGTCGCGGACGGTGAACGACCCGTCGCTGATGCCGAGCGTGCGGTTGTCGGCGAGGCGGATATCCGCGCTGGCCCCGTTGATGGTGGTCGAGCGGCCGGTAATCACGCCCGTCAGCCGGGCATGACCGATCGGCGGCGCGTCGCGCGACACCGTGAGGCCTGCCCCCGAGACCGCGACGTCGACATGCAGGGACTTGTCCGGCAGGGGCGCGCCCTGCAGCGCGGATGCCATCTCGGCACCGCTCAGATCCACCACGATCTCGGTCGCGTCGACCTGGCCGCCGACCAGATAATCGACGAGATAGTAGCGCACGGCCGGCGCCACGTGCTCGGGCCAGAGCCGGAGAGCGAGGCGCCCCTCGGTATGGTCGGCCTTGATCCGCAGCGTGACGCCGTCGTCGTCGCGGCTCGTGCCGATGGTGCCAGTGATGGTGCCGTTGAGCTTCTCGCCGCGCATCGAAAACTCGTCGATGCTGATGCCGCCCTCGCGGCCGGTCAGGTGCCCCTTGATCTCGGCGACCTTCACGGGGGCGTCCGCAGGGGTCGCGCCCCGCAGGACGGCGTTGCTGCCGCCGAAGCTGAGGGTCCAATCGGTGGGCGCGCCGTTCGGGCTCTGTGCGAAGGCCCCCTGCAACTGGACGCTGTTTCCGGCGCCGGCATAGTCCAGCGAGTCGAGCTTCAGGGCCCGGTTGGCTTCGTCCCAGCTCGCCGCCGCGTTCAGCGTCTCGATGGTGACCGGGTTGAAGTCCTTCTCCTCGATCAGCAGGTTGCCGGCGCTGGAATGCACGCCGACCTTCATCGACTCGATGCGCCCGGCATTGATCGCCACGTCGGCGGAGCCCGAGACCTTCAGGTCGGTCTCGACCGGCAGCTTGGACATGCCGCCGAGCAGCAGCATGTCGGTGACCGGCAGGTCGTCGAGGGTGATGGTGCCCGAGCGCCGGCCGCCGCCTTCCTCGTGGACGTCGCCGCCGAAGCGCCACTCGCCGTGCGGGCCGTCGATGCGCAATTCGAAGATGCGGGCGTCGCGCGTGGCATCGCGGCGAAAGAGCCCGTTGACGCGCTCGAACACTGCCCGCTCGCGGGCGTCGTCGTCGATCAGCGTCAGGCGTCCATTGGTGATCTTGGCCCGATCGAGGGCCCCGACGACTCCGGCGGAATCGAGCACCACGCCGAAGATCGATGCGACGGCGGCCGAGACCGGCGAGACGGTGCCGCGGGCCGGGTCCACGCTCGGCAGGGTATGGGGCTTCACCGCCGCCGTCTCGGTCGGCGAGGAGGCGGCGAAGGCGATCGAGCCGTCGCGATGCACGAGGGCCGTCATCCGCAGGTCGCGGAACTCGATGGAGCGCGGCTGCACCGAGAACTTCATCAGCCCCCATGTGTCGATGCTGACCACGGCGAGCGGCGCGCTGACGACGAGCGCACCGTCCGGATTGAACACGTCGAGCCCCGCGACGCGCAGGGCCAGCGAGTTCTCGGAATCGAGCTCCAGCGAGCTGTCCTTGAGATCGACCCGCCATCCGGGGCCGATGCTGCCGGCCAGCCCCGCAGCGACGCGCTCGGACATGCCCTCGATGTGCAGCGGCCCCTGTGACAGCCGCAGCACCGCGAGCCCCGTGCCGAGGCCCAGCAGGAAGACCAGCAGGACGGCGCCGATCATGCACCTGCGGCGGACGCGGCCCGACGCCTTGCGCGGCCGTTCCGGCGGCGTCTCAGGCCCTCGTGCGGGCTTGCCGGTCGCAGCTTTGCCGGTCACCGCTTCCTCGAGGAGCGAGTGGGCCGTTTCCTGGTCCATTCATCCTTCGCCGCTGGATCGGTCAACGCGCCCGGGATAATCGAGCGGAATGCCTTGGGTCTGATGCGCCGGTCGGGTGCCATGCCGACTCTGCAGAGAGCATGCCCCGAGGGACACGATCAATCAGCCGAAAGGAAGGCATGATGCCGCTCGAACAGGGTCAAAACGCCCCCGATTTCACCTTGCCGGGCGCCGGAGGCGAGACGATCGCACTCGGCGGGCTGAAAGGTCGCAAGGTCGTGCTGTATTTCTACCCGAAGGACGACACCAGCGGCTGCACCCTGGAGGCCCAGGGCTTCAACGCGCTCGGCGACGCCTTTGCCGCCGCCGGCGCGACGGTGGTTGGCGTCTCGCCTGATTCGGTGAAGAGCCACGAGAAGTTCCGCGCGAAATACGGGCTGACCTTCCCGCTCGCCTCCGACGAGGCCAAGGGCATGCTCGAGGCCTACGGCGTCTGGGTCGAGAAGAGCATGTACGGGCGCAAGTACATGGGCGTCGAGCGCACCACCGTGCTGATCGACGGCGAGGGCCAGATCGCGCGGATCTGGCCGAAGGTGAAGGTGCCCGGCCATGCCGACGAGGTGCTGGAGGCAACCCGCGCCCTCGGCTGAGACAGTGGCGCCAGGGCCGTTTTGTCGGTTCCTTAACCTTGACGATGTGTGATGGGGGCACCTGTCTTCACCGTTCGGCGTGATGCGTCCCATCTCACCATCGACCTCTCCAGCTGACGGCGCGGCCCGGCGCCGCGATCGTCTCGGCCAGACCCCGGCGCCCCGCCGGAGCAGGCTCGCCCCCGCCCTGGCCGTGGCGCTCTGCGCCAGCACGGTCTGGGCCGGCGCGACGACCTACTACATCGTGTTTCGCGACGAGACGCTCGGCCGCTTCTTCGCGCAGGTCCGGACCGTCGAGCTCGCCTATCAGGAGCGGCTCGGCGCGCTGCAATCGCAGGTCGACCAGACGGTCTCGGAGCGGATCAGGAGCCGCGAGGGCTTCGAGAGCCGGCTCGGCGCGCTCGCCGAGCGGCAGGCGCTGATGGAGCGGCGCCAGGGCATTCTGGCGGCGCTCGGTGCCCCGGAGCCCGAGACCACCGGTTCGATCCTTACAGTGCCGACGGAGCCGACCCCCGCGGCGCAACTGCCCCAAAAACCCTTCCCCACGCCGGAGCCATCCGATGCCGGCGGCAGCTTCGACCTGCGCATGCGCGGTGGCGACCGGGTCGAGGCGCCGGAGCGTCGACTCGGGCTTCGCCTCGCTCGCCTCAACGGCCGGCTCGACCAGCTGGCCGAGAGGCAGTCGGAGGTGCTTGGCGATCTCACCGCCACGACCACCCGCACCATCGGACGGCTTCGCAGCGTGATCGCGCGGGCGGGTCTCGATCCGAGCCGCTTCGACAAGCCGGAGCGCGGCGTCGGCGGCCCGCTGGTTCCGCTGACGGGCGATGCCTTCGATCGCGCCCTGGCGGAGGCGCAGCGTTCCGGCGACGAGGAGCAGCGGCTGCGACGGACGGTCGCCACCCTCCCCTTACGCAAGCCGCTCGCCCAGGACGCCGTCTACACCAGCACGTTCGGCGCCCGTCTCGATCCCTTCACCCGCGGGCTGGCGCTGCATACGGGGATCGACATGCGCGCCGAGCACGGCGCCCCGGCCCGCGCCACGGCGGCGGGCCGCGTGACGGTGGCCGAGCCCAATGGCGGCTACGGCAACATGGTCGAGGTCGACCACGGCCACGGCCTGGTGACGCGCTACGCGCATCTGGCGAGTTTTTCGGTGACGCCCGGCCAGCGGGTCGAGGCGGGAGCCGTGATCGGCCGCGTCGGCTCGACGGGACGCTCGACAGGCAACCATCTGCATTATGAGGTTCGGATCGACGGCGAGCCGGTCGACCCCCAGCGCTTCCTCAAGGCCGGCGCCAGCCTCGCCGAGACGGTCGCGGATGCCGAGCCGGCGGCGGATGCGCAGGACCGGGACGGGCTGTCCTCCGACTCCTGGATCGCCTGGTCGAAGGCTCAGTTGCAGAAGCTCGGGCCCGGCCGTTAGGCGCTCAGACCCCGGGTTCGGCCCCTCGCGCCGGCCCTTCAGCCGTCATTGCTTCGCTGACGCTCGCAATGACGACGAGGATCAGTCGATGTCCTCGACGACCTCTGTCGCCCCATAGAGCCGCTGCGCGAGAGAGGCCTCGATGAACGGATCGATGTCGCCGTCGAGCACCTCGTCCGGGTCGGTCGATTGCGTGCCGGTGCGCAGGTCCTTCACGAGCTGATAGGGCTGCAGCACGTAGCTTCGGATCTGGTGGCCCCAGCCGATCTCCGTCTTGGAGGCGGCCTCCGCATTGGCCTTCTCCTCGCGCTTCTTCAGCTCGGCCTCGTAGAGGCGGGCGCGCAGCATGTTCCAGGCGGTCGCCCGGTTCTTGTGCTGCGAGCGCTCCTGCTGACAGGCCACCACGATGCCGGTCGGGTTGTGCGTGATGCGCACGGCCGAATCCGTGGTGTTGACGTGCTGACCGCCGGCGCCGGACGAGCGGTAGGTGTCGATGCGGCAGTCCGATTCCTTGATCTCGATCTCGATGCGATCGTCGATCACCGGATAGACCCAGACGCTCGCGAAGCTCGTATGCCGGCGGGCGTTGGAATCGTAGGGCGAGATCCGCACCAGGCGATGCACGCCGGATTCGGTCTTGAGACGGCCATAGGCGTTGTGGCCCTTGATCAGGAGCGTGGCGCCCTTGATCCCGGCCTCTTCGCCGTCGGTCATCTCGACGATGTCGACCTTGAACTTCTTGCGCTCGGCCCAGCGGCCATACATGCGCTGAAGCATGTTGGCCCAGTCCTGGCTCTCGGTGCCCCCAGCGCCGGCATGGACTTCGAGATAGGTGTCGAAGGCGTCGGCCTCCCCCGAGAGCAGCGTCTCGACCTGCCGGCCGGCCGCTTCCTTTTCGACGGCGCGGATCGCGTTCTCACCCTCGGTGATGGAGGCCTGGTCGCCCTCCATCTCGCCGAGCTCGATCAGCGTGGCGCCGTCCTCGAGCGCCTGCTCCAGCTTGCGGATGGCAGTGACGGCCTCGTCGAGCTGCTGCCGTTCGCGCATGACTTTTTGCGCGGCTTCGGCGTCATTCCACAGCTCGGGACTCTCCGAGGCTGCGTTCAGCTCCGCGAGACGTTTATCGACGGTATCCCAGTCAAAGATGCCTCCTCAGCAGCCCTATAGACTGCTTGGCGGCATCCGAGCTCTGCTCGATCTCGGCGCGCATCTTGGGGTGAACTCGTGTGCGGTGAAGGCCGGGGTGATACCGGGGGCTCTGCGCGGTGTAAATGGCGCTGCCGTTATTGCGAGCGCAGCGAAGCAATCCAGGGCCAACGCACGAACCGTTGAGGATGTGGCCCTGGATTGCTTCGCTGCGCTCGCAATGACGCGAGTGGTTTTTTGATCGTCCTCAAGGACAACCATCGTGCGGAGCTGTCCGCATAGCAGACGAAGTTGGCGATTGTTTCCGCTCAACTTCGGCCGCCGGTCACGTCCAGTATGGCGATCTGCGGTTACGTCGCTTGCAACCTGCTCAGAGAGCCCATGATACAGCGTGGCTGGGTTATGTCCTTCGCTCTCTCTGTGGCCTTGGTTCTTGGATTGGCCGGGGTAGGTCTTGCTGCGACTTGGGCCATGGTGCTCAGCCTAAAGGCTGAAAATCCATTCTGGCGCAGTGCCGCGAACCACTATCGCACGACAATACCGGCCGGGATCCGCACGACCGCATTGCTGGGCTACGGCTCGAAGTACCTCGACACATGTGGAGGATTTGCATTTCGCTTGGATGGTGACTTTGCCCTGTCGCTCGAGCAGGACGGTCTCGACAGGTTGCAGGCGGTAACCCTATCGCCCCGCAGTAGGGAGGGCGTTCGGCTCACATACGAACCGTGGCGACCGACACCGCTACCGATAGACTGGCTCGGGGACGGCCGGTGGGCGACAGGCATGGGCTGCTTCGCAGACGACGATCGCCTGTTCGATAACAGAGCAGTATATGATACTGTCGAGGGGCCCGGTGGATTTTATA
Source organism: Methylobacterium brachythecii (assembly GCF_014196345.1). Lineage (GTDB taxonomy): Bacteria > Pseudomonadota > Alphaproteobacteria > Rhizobiales > Beijerinckiaceae > Methylobacterium > Methylobacterium brachythecii. The sequence goes on from NZ_JACIDN010000004.1 coordinate 294,231, forward strand.
CATCTTCGAAACAATTTCAGATTGTGATATTTCCTAGGCAAAAGCTCTTGGTGTCGACGCATCTCAAGTAAATCGGCTGCAGTGACGGAGGATTTGCCACAATCACTATCCGACGTGCCGGAGGCCATCGCGCGCGAGAAGCAGATCAAGGCGGCTTCGCGGCGCAGGAAGCGGCCGTTGATCGAGGCGATGAATCCGGGCTGGTCTGATGGACTGCGCGCAGTCGGAGCCGACACTGTTGTGAGGCCCGGTGTGGCAAGACCCCGTATCCGAGCGTCGACGCCTCGAGCCGAGACCGCCGGCGCCGGCGAACACGCCGGACCGGCCGAAACTTGCGAGCAATGATGCCGCCCCTCCTCCGTCGCCGGCTCGGGCTCCTCGTCGCAACATTCGCCGTCATCGCACTGGGAACGTCCCTGAGGGTGATTCCGGTCGGCCTGTCACCGGGCGTGGTGAAGTACGGCGGCAGCGTGCTCTGGGGCGCGATGGTCTACGGGATCGTCGCTTTCCTCATGGCAGGCGCGCGCACGCGAATGGCGGTCGCCGTCGCACTGGCAGTCGCGACCGCGGTCGAAGGGCTTCGCCTCTACCACACGCCCGGCCTCGACGCGTTCCGACTGACCCTCGCCGGCCAGCTCCTGCTCGGACGGATCTTCTCGGGCTGGAACATCCTCGCCTATGCCGGCGGCATCGGGGTCGCGGCCTGTCTCGATCGGCACCTGCGCCGGATCGCCAATCCCTGAGACTCTCGCGCTGAACGAGCGCCGCTCTCAGGGCAAGTTATGCACAGTGTTGGAAATTCTGTGGATGACTAAATCAATATCCGCACATGCGAATACAATTTAGCCCGAATCCGCCCACTCACATGCCGTGACGGGAGGTGAGGCACATGCAGAATTCGCCCGATGATATTTCGTGTCAGATTTTGCGAAAACTGATCGTTCTGCTCGAGAAGCAGCCCGATGCGGCGCCTGAGATCTGCTCTTTCCTCCTGCGGGAGGGCCTGTTCGAGATCGAGATCGCAGCTTTGGTTGGCGGTGCGCCGCCTCGCACCCTGGACCTCGTCCAAATCGCGCACGATGTCGTCCTGACCGCCGACAGGATTTCGCAGGCTGGGGCCGGAAAGGATGGTGCGCCGGCGATGGCCGAGCCAGCCGGAAGCGAGGACGGCGCGAGCCAGCCTTCTCCACCGATTCACGCCTCGGACTTCATGCCCCTGCCGATCCAGGCCGCGAAGATGAAGGCGGCGCCCGCCACGGCGATCGGTGCCCCTACGAAAACGATTTCGACAAGCGTATCCGACATCGCGCCCCGCCCCCACGAAGCGGGCCAACTGCATCATCGGAATGGCGACGCGTCGGCCAGAACCAAGAGTACGACGTCGCGCCGCTCGCACAATGAAGGGCGACTTCTGCACGAGAAAAGATTTCGGCCTGTTGCTTGAAGGTCAGCGCCCCTGAAGGGGCGCTCGTCGACACGCTTCCGCGGGAGCGGCCAAGCTCCTGGCGCATGCGACGACGCCGATGCGTCGCCCAATGCAGCCTTCGTAGGCGCGCGAAGATTCCCTGAGCGCCGCGACGTGGGGCGGCAAGCGCCAAGTCGGGGCCTAATCCGGTCCCATCACGCGAGGCTTGCCCGACGCGGCATTCCTCCGATATAGGAATATTAGCAAATCAGCGGCGCGCTGTCCAGCTGATTCTCGGTGGCGTCGGCCCATGCGAGTCGAAGCAGTGCCGTTGCCGGCCGTGGGACGGCTTGGGACAGGCGGGACATCCGTCCCACTTATCCGGTCTTCCGAACGGATCGATCGGCCGGAAACGGGCTGAGAAGGCGGCCCGTTTTCAGGCCTCAGTGCCGACGAATGCGCCCTCCAGCGCCTGCCCGATCAAGGCCCGAGTCTCCGCCACGCCGTAGAGCGCGATGAACGAGCCGAAGCGCGGTCCCTGCGCCTCCCCGAGCAGCACGTTGTAGATCGAGGCGAACCAGGTCTTGGCGACGCCGGGCCGGCCATCGGGGCTCTTCGACTTGCCCGAGAGATCCGGGAAGTGCCGGCGGCCGACCTCGTAGACCACCGCCTGCAGCGCCTCCGGATCGGCCGAGCCTTCGTGCCCTCCCAGCGTCTCCGAGAGGTCGGCGAGCGCCGCCCTCTCCTCCTCCGTGGCTGCGCGGTATTGTTTCTGCGGGCGCACGAAATCGCGGTAATAGGCCAGGGCCCGGTCGACGAGGGCGGCGAGCCGCGGATGCGTCTGCGGCCCGACATCGGGCGCATAGCGGCGGATGAAGCCCCAGAGCACGTCGGGCGTCTCGGCATTGGCCACCGAGACGAGGTTCAACAGCATCGCGAAGCTCAGCACCGTGCCGGCGGCATCGATCGCCTCGGGTGCCGGCGGAGTCCCGGCATGCAGGTGCCAGACCGGGTTGCCGAGGCGCAGCTTCGCATCCTGCCGCGGATAGCGGCCGAGGAAGTTGTCGTACTCGTCGACGTTGCGCGGGATCACGTCGAAGAAGAGCCGCTTCGCCTCGCGGGGCTTGTTGTACATGAACAAGGCCAGCGAATCCGGGGTGCCGTAGGTCAGCCACTCGTCGATGGTCAGGCCGTTGCCCTTGGACTTCGAGATCTTCTGGCCGTTCTCGTCGAGGAAGAGCTCGTAGTTGAAGCCCTCCGGCGGCTCAGCGCCGAGCGCGCGGGCGATCTGGCCCGAGAGCTTCACGGAGTCGATCAGGTCCTTGCCGGCCATCTCGTAATCGATGCCCAAAGCCACCCAGCGCATGGCCCAGTCGGGCTTCCATTGCAGCTTGGCGTGGCCGCCGGTGACGGGCGTTTCGTAGGCCTCGCCCGTCGCCGGATCGCGCCAGACGATGGTGCCGGAGGCAGGCTTCACCTCGTCGATCGACACCTGCATGACGTGCCCGGTGACCGGGTGGATCGGCAGGAACGGCGAGTAGGAGGCCGAGCGCTCGGCACGCAGCGACGGCAGCATGATCGCCATCACCGCCTCGTAGCGGTCCAGCACGAGGCGCAGCGCATCGTCGAAGAGGCCGGCCTTGTAGCACTCTGTCGCCGAACGGAATTCGTAGTCGAAGCCGAAGGCGTCGAGGAAGCGGCGCAGCTCGGCGTTGTTGTGGTGCCCAAAACTCTCGTGGGTGCCGAACGGGTCGGGCACCTTGGTGAGCGGCAGGTTCAGCGCGGACGTGAGCTGATTCTGGTTAGGGACGTTGGTCGGCACCTTCCGCAGGCCGTCCATGTCGTCAGAGAAGGCGATGAGCCGGGTCGGCACGCTGTCGTTCGTCAGCACGCGGAAGGCATGGCGCACCATCGAGGTGCGCGCGACTTCGCCGAACGTGCCGATATGCGGCAGGCCCGAGGGTCCGTAGCCGGTCTCGAACAGCACCTCGGATTTGGGCTTGCGCTCCAGCCGCGCGACGAGCTTGCGCGCCTCTTCAAAGGGCCACGCGGCCGCCGTGGCGGCAGCCTCCACAATGTCAGGGTCGAGAGCGAGCGGGGCGGTCATGGCCATATGGTCTTGGCGGAGCGCCCTCGGAAGAGCGCTGAGGAACTGTGATCGAGCCGGTCTACCTACGGAGCGAGCCAGACACGGTCAACGCGGGCGCCCCGTCACGACCGAAGCGGACGTTTCAGAACGGGCTCACCGGAAAGAACCGCAGGTAGAGTTCTGCGTATTTGCCATCGTCCCAGACACGCTGGAGCGCATCGTCGAGGGCGCGGTTCAGGGCGGCGTCCTCCGAGCGCGTGACGAGGCCGATGCCCTCGCCGAAATAGCGGTTCTCCAGGTAGTCGCCGCCGACGAAGGCGCAGCAGCGCTCGGAGTCCTGGCCGCCGATCCAGAGAGCGAGGTTGAGCCCGTCGGCGAAGACGTAGTCGATCTCCCCTCGCCTCAGCGCGGCCTCGGCCGAAGAAAGGTCGGGGAAGGGTTTCAGGACCGCGGCCGGGAAGAAAGTCTTCACATAGGCTGCGTGCGCGCTGTTCTCGATCACTCCGACGCTCTTGCCCGACAGGGCCTCCGCAGACGGGGCAGGCAGCCCCTTATCGCCCCGCGCGACGAAACGCGCTGGCCAGCGGAAATACGGACGCGTCGCCAGGAAACGGGCGCGTAGGGTCGGCGTCAGAGGGATCGCCGCGGCGACGACGTCGCCCTGCTTGTCACCGAGGGCATCGAGCAGCGTGTCGAAGCGGCGCGCCTGCACGGTGCATTGGATCGCCAGCCGCTCGCAGACCGCGCGCGCCAGCTCCACAGAGAAGCCGGTCGGGTTGCCGTCGGGTCCGGCGAAATGCAGCGGCGGAAATTCGTCGTCCGTGAGGAACCGGACCGGGCGGCCAAGCTGTGGCGCCTCCACGCGCTCGCCGCGGGCGCGGGGATTCCAGAAGTTCGGGATCGCGACGGAGGGGCTCGGCGGCCGTGACTCAGGTGCGGCGGGAGCCTGCGCCTGTGTTGAGTCTGCCGCACCGGCCAGCAATACGGCGAGGGTTAACAAACCATGCACAACCAGAGCGCGCACGGCGCTTGCCCATGACAAGCGGCTGCGATGGCTTTGGGGAACGGAGGACGAGATCGGGCTCACCCTGCCTCCGTACCATACCGTCGAGCCCCTCGGGAGCGTCCTCATGGCGGTCCTCGACAGGTCCATCGTGGCACGGGGCGCGCTAGGCGAAGAGCCGGCGGCGGAAGCCGTCGTGCTTCCGCGCGAGATCGGATTCCTGCTCGCGCATGGCATGCCTTACCGGGTGCTCGCCGACGCGGCGGAAGCGGCACGCCTGTGCCGCGCTGATGCCTTGACGACACTGCTCAACACCGGCGCGATCGACGAGGAACGATACTATCGCGCCCTCGCTCTCTCGCTCGGCACAACGTTCGTCGACGACGTGCGGCTCTACGACGGGGTGCGCCATGCCGAGGTACTGGACGTCGAGGCTACTCCGTTGGCTCGGAAGTTTTGGCCCCTCGTCGCTGTGGCCCCGCGCGGACGTGCCGTCGCACGCCTTATGGACACTTGGAACCAGTGCAGCGTCCAGCCGGCCATCACCACGCCCATGCGGTTGCGTCATGCCGTATTCGCGCAGCGGGCGGATGAGATCGCGACCGAAGCGGCAGATGGCCTGAAGCAGCACCATCCGGAATGGTCATGCCGCCCAGGTCCGACGACGAGAGACCTCATTCTCGTTGGAGTCATGGTCGGATTGGGATTTCTCTTCACGAGCTTGCCGAACGGATTCAGCATGAGTCTGCTCGCACTTACCCAACTTGCGACCGTTGCGATGCTGATGGTCCGCTTCTGTGCCGTTGCAGTACCTTCGAGCCCGGAGCCCTCACCCGAGCTTCGTCTCCTGAACGACGCGGCACTCCCGACCTACACCGTCCTGGTCGCGCTCTACCGGGAGGCCAGCGTCGTGGAGCAACTTGTCGGATCGTTGAAAAGTCTCGACTATCCAGCGGCGAAGCTCGACATCAAACTTCTGCTCGAAGCCGACGACGTGGAGACGGCCGAAGCCCTGCGGTCGATTGCCTTGCCGCCGTGGTTCGAGATCGTGACGGCGCCTCCGGGCCTCCCCCGAACGAAACCCCGGGCGCTCAACATCGCGCTACCGCTGGCCCGCGGCCGCTATCTCGTGGTCTACGATGCGGAGGACGTGATCGAGCGACAGCAGCTCAAGCTCGCCGCGACGCTGTTCGCCCGAGCCCCCAAGACGACGGCGTGCCTGCAGGGGCGACTCGTCATCGACAATTACAAGGATGGCTGGCTGACGCGGCTCTTCGCCATCGAGTACTCGGCCCTGTTCGACGTACTCGGACCGGCCCTTGCCGCGTGGCGAATGCCGACGCCGCTGGGCGGGACGACGACACATTTCCGCACGCGCGTCCTGTGTGAACTCCGTGGTTGGGACGCCTGGAACGTCACCGAGGATGCGGATCTCGGGATGCGTCTGGCGCTCGCTGGCTACCATGTCGGTGACCTGCCGAGTGACACCAAGGAGGAGGGCCTGCGGCTGGTGAAGCCTTGGCTGCGCCAGCGAACGCGCTGGATGAAGGGATTTCTGCAGACGAGCTTCACCCATCTTCGAAATCCTGCCGAGACGGCCGGGCGGCTGGGGCCGCTCGGAAGCCTGTTCGCGCTCACGCTTCTGCCGGGGACCGTCTTATCCGCTTTGGACGGTCTATCAGCTGGTCGTCGGGCCGACTGTGGAGACGGGCCTGCTGGCAGAGCTCACGAGTGTTGGGACGAACGTGGTTTTCATTGGCGGTATCATGGCGATGCTGCTCCCGGCGCTGCTTGCCTGCTTGCGCCGCCGCTGGTTCGGGCTGATGCCATGGGCGCTCCTGCTGCCGTTCTATTTCGGCTTGGTCAGCGCTGCGGCCTGGCTCGCGGTCTTCGAGCTGGCCCGGCATCCGCACCGCTGGAACAAGACCGAGCATGGGCTGGCCCGCACCTCGCGCAGTGGCGCCCGGCTGACGCGCCGAGCCTCCGGGCTCAGATCCGCTTCGCCAACTCCGCGGCCGCCTCCTGCGGCGGTCGCTGCAGGTTGAGGGCGGTGACGAAATTGTTGTTTGCGTCCATGATGTAGACGAGTGCCGTGTGCTCCATGACGTAGCCGCCGGACTTGTCCTCGACCTTCTTGGCATAGCCGCGATAGGCCTTGAGCGCGGCGGTAACCTGTTCGGGCGTGCCGGTCAGGCCGGCGATGCGCGGGTCGAAGCTCGAAAGGTAGTCCTTCAGGGCGGCCGGGTCGTCGCGCTCGGGGTCGACGGTCACGAAGGCGACCTTGAGCTTGTCGGCCTTCGGGCCGAGGGCGGCGAGGACGTCGGTGATCTGCTGGAGCGTTGTCGGGCAGACGTCCGGGCAATGCGTAAAGCCAAAGAATATCAAGTGCGTAGCGCCGGCGAAGTCGCGCTCGGTGAGGGTCTTGCCGTCCTGGTTCACCAGGGTGAACGGTCCGCCGACTGCGCTGGTCGCAGCGGGTCGGCTCTGCGGCACGAGGTAGACTACGGCGGCGGCCGAGAGCAGCAGGATGCCCGCCGTGAAGGCAAGAAACGGCAGGAGGATACGCGACTTGGGCTGCATGAGTGAGGTCCGGCGCCGGGGGGCGCAGCTCTAGCCGGACGAGCCCCATGACGCCAAGCGCCCGGCCCTGCGGCCTGTCGCCATCATGGGCAGACCGTGGCTCGCGTCATGGCTCGCCTGGAGGGCAGCCATGGCTCGTTAGTCAGACCGCCAGCCGATCCGTCGCGGTCTCGACGATGGCCGCGGCCCCGCGCCGGCCGAGCGCGTCGCCGACCATCAGGATCGCGGGCCCTTCGAGGCCGGCCGCCTCGATCCGCGCGGCGAGGTTGGCCGCGGTGCCGGTGACGGTCGCTTGCTCAGGCCGGGTGGCGTTGAACACGACGAGCGCGGGCGTCGCCGGGGCGAGGCCTTCGGCGATGGCGCGCTCCAGCAGGACGCCGAGGGTGCGTTTGGGCATGTAGACCACGGTGGTCACGCTCGGATCGGCGAGCGCGCCCCAGTTCAGGTCCTCGGGCAGCGCGCCGCGGCGGTCGTGGCCGGTGACGTATTGCAGGCGGCGCGCCGCGTCGCGATGGGTCAGCGAGATGCCGAGAGCGGCGGCGGCGCCCTGCGCGGCGGTCACGCCCGGAACGACGGCGCAGGGTACCCCGGCGAGCGCGCAGGCTTCCAGCTCCTCCCCGGCCCGGCCGAAGACCAGGGGGTCGCCGGATTTCAGGCGCACCACCTGCTTGCCGGACTTGGCGAGCGAAATCATCAGCGCGTTGATGTCGTCCTGGCGGCAGGAGGGACCGTGCCCGGTCTTGCCGACGAGCATGGTGCGGGCCTCGCGGCGCGCATAGTCGAGGATCTCGCGGGCGACGAGATCGTCGTAGAGGATGACGTCGGCATTGCGGAGCGCCCGCAGCGCCTTGAGGGTCAGGAGCTCGGCATCGCCCGGCCCTGCCCCGACGAGGGTCACCGCGCCGCCCTTCGGGGCGGCCTCAGTCTCACCGAGCAATTCGGCGAGATCGGTCTCGGTGGGCGCGCGGTCGGGCTCGGCGAAGGCGCGGTCCGTGAAGCGCTCCCAGAAGCCCCGGCGTTCGGCAAAGCCGTGGAAGCGTTCGGTGACGCCGTCACGCCAGTCGCGGGCGGCGGCGACCCAGCGGGCAAAGCCGCGCGGCAGCATCGCCTCGATGCGCGCCCGCACCGTCTGCCCGAAGACGGGGGCCGCGCCCTCGGTGGAGATGCCCACCACCAGCGGCGAGCGGTTGACGATGGCGCCGAATTTCACATCGCAGAGATGCGGCCGGTCGACGGCGTTGACGATGGCGCCGCCCGCGCGCGCGGCCGCGACGAAGGCGATGCAATCGTCCTCGTCCTCCATCGCGCCGATGGCGAAGGCCGCGCCCGCCAGATCCTCAGGCGTCCAGCCGCGCTGGTGCAGCGTCACCGAGCCGGCGGCGATCTCGCCGGGCACGGCCAGCAATTCCTCGCTCGGTTCGGCGGCATAGACGTCGACCCGCGCCCCGGCGGCGGCGAGCAGCTTCACCTTCCAGGGGGCGCCGCCGTTGGAGCCGGCGAGCACGGCACGCTTGCCCTGCAGCGGCACGAAGACGGGCAGCACCGCCAGCGGCTCGAGGCCGGCGCGGGTTTCGCGGGGTTGGCGGGGCGTGCTCATCGCGGTCAGCGGGGGTCTCGCTCGGGAAATCACGCGGAACGTGACGTCACGCAGCGTCGCGCGCAAGCGTTGCGGGCAGCAGCTTGCGGATCTCTGGGATGCACGAGCCGCAATTCGTGCCCGCCTTGCAGGCCGCGCCGACCTTCTCGACCGAGCCGGCCCCGGCCGCGATGGAGGCGGTGATGACGTCGAGCCCGACGCCGTGGCAGGCGCAGATTACCGGCCCGGCCGAGGCCGTCTGCGCCCGTCCAGAGAGCAGGGAGCGTCGATCGACGGCCTCGATCTCGGGAGCGGCAAAGATCTTTTTGGCGAGCTCCCAATCGGGCCTGCGCTCGCCGGCCTCCACCGCGAGACAGGCCGTCAGGCGGCCGTCGCGATAGACGGCGAGCCGGTAGAGCCCGCGGGCGTGGTCGGAATACTCGGCGATCTCGTGGCCCGGAAACAGCCCGCGCAGGGCCAGAGCCACCTCCCGCGAGCCGTCCTGCGTCGCGAAGATCAAGCCGGAGCCGCTCTGCACGGTCGCCCGCGCCCACCACCAGCCGGCCGGCGCGGGCATGGTGGACCGGGTCAGCAGGTAGCCGCGCGAGCGGTAGGCGACGGGCTCGACGGAGGCCGGCGTCGCCTTCAATTCGGGTTGGCCCGAGACCGGGTCCGGCACGCCGCGCACTAGCGCGACGACGCGTCCGTTGGAGGCGGTCATGTCGCTCCAGTGCATGGGCGCGAACATCGTGCCCCGCTGCGCGCCGTCGGTGACCGCGATCTCCAGGATCGCGCTGGCATGATCGGTGGTCACGCGGGCGAAGCCGCCATCGGTCAGGCGATGGCGCGCGGCGTCGTCGGGGTGGATCTCGAGGAACGGCGCGGCGCGGTGGGCCGAGAGGCGCTGGCTCTTTCCGGTGCGCGTCATGGTGTGCCAGTGGTCGCGCACGCGGCCGGTGTTCAGGATCATGGGCCGCTCGGCGGTGGGCGCCAGCGCCAGGGCCGGCGGCTGCACCGCGACGAAGCGGGCGCGTGCGTCGAAGGTGTAGAATCGCCCGTCCGCGAAGAGCCGCGCCCTGCCCTTCCGGGGATCGGCGGAGCGCTTCGGCAGCGGCCATTGCACGGGCGGCGCGGCGTCGTAGCCGCGGTCGCTGAGGTCGGCGAGGGCGCCGAGATCGAAGTCGCGGCTGCCCTCGTTCTCGAAGGCCGAGAGCGCGGCATGCTCGCGGAAGATCTGTGCGGCGGAGGTGTAGGCGAAGGAGGCGCCGTGGCCGAGGCGGTTGGCGACGTCGCTCATGATCGCCCAATCGGCCCGTGCCTCGCCGGGGGCCTTCAGGAAGCTGCGCTGGCGCGAGATGCGCCGCTCGGAATTCGTGACGGTGCCGCTCTTCTCGCCCCAGGCATGGGCCGGCAGCAGCACGGTCTTCGTCGCCGTGGCCCGCGCCGTGTCGGTCGTGGAGAGAACCTCCGAGACGACGTAGAGGTCGAGCCCGGCAATGGCCTCGCGGATCGCGTCGGCGCGCGGCATCGAGACGAGCGGGTTGGTGCCCATCACCCAGAGCGCCTTGATCTTGCCCCGGGCGATGGCCTCGAACATCGCCACCGCCTTCATCCCCTCGCCGGTGATGATGTTGGGCGCATCCCAGAAGCGGCGGACCCGGTCGACCTCCTCCGGGGCGAAATGCATGTGGGCGGCCAGCATGTTGGCCAAGCCCCCGACCTCGCGGCCGCCCATCGCATTGGGCTGGCCGGTCAGCGAGAACGGCCCCATGCCGGGCTGGCCGATCCGCCCCGTGGCGAGGTGGCAATTGATGATCGCGTTGCCCTTGTCGGTCCCCTGCGCCGACTGGTTCACGCCCATGCTGAAACAGGTAACCACCCGGCGGGTGCGGGTGAACAGCTCGAAGAAGGCCAGCACGTCGGCCTCGGGCAGGCCCGTTGCGGCCGCCGTGGCGGCGATGCTCGGTGCGATGCTCTGGGCGCGTTCCAACGCGGCATCGAAGCCGGCCGTGTGCTCGGCGACATAGCGGCGGTCGACGGCGCCCTGCGTCGCGAGATGCACCAGGAGGCCCGAGAACAGCGCCGTATCGGTGCCGGGCCTCAGCCCGAGATGCAGGTCGGCCTCCTCGCCGGTCTGGGTCCGGCGCGGATCGATGGTGACGATCCGGGTGCCGCGCTTCGCCTTGGCATCGGCCATGCGGCGAAACAGGATCGGGTGGCACCAGGCGGTGTTGGAGCCGACGAGGACGAGGAGATCGGCCTCGTCGAGATCCTCGTAGCAGCCCGGCACCGTGTCCGAGCCGAAGGCGCGGCGGTGGGCCGCGACCGCGCTCGACATGCAGAGCCGGGAATTCGTGTCGACATGCGGCGTGCCCAAAAAGCCCTTCGCGAGCTTGTTGGCGACGTAATAATCCTCGGTGAGGAGCTGGCCAGAGAGATAGAAGGCGATCGAGTCCGGCCCGTGCCGCTCCGTGATCCTGCGCAGGCCGCCCGCGACGGTGCCGAGCGCGCTCTCCCAGGACACGCGCGCGCCATCGACCATCGGATGGAGCAGGCGGTCATCGAGATCGAGGGTCTCGCCGAGCGCCGAGCCCTTGGAGCAGAGGCGCCCGAAATTCGCCGGATGCTCGGTGTCGCCCGCGACACTGGCTCCGCCCTTGCCGTCCGGCGTGGCCAGCACGCCGCAGCCGACCCCGCAATAGGGGCAGGTCGTCTTCACGACGGGGGGGATGGCGTCGGACACGGGCACGGTCATCGCGTGATCCTCGGCTGGCGTTTCGGGGTCGGGAGCAGCAAGAGTCGGGCCGGTGCCGTGCGATCCTCTCCCCCTTGCGGGGAGGGGTAAGGGGTGGGGGGTGGTGCAGGAGGCGCTGCAACGCCTTATCCTGGCCGACCCCCACATCCACCTCCTCCCCGCAAGGGGGAAGGAGAGCAGGTCGCGCCTCAGTAGACGTCCGCCTGATACCGCCCGGTCTTCTTCAGGTTGGCGAGGTAGGCCACGGCCTCGTCGGGATTCTTGCCGCCATGCTCGGCGGCGACGTCGATGATGGCGCGCTCGACGTCCTTGGCCATGCGCTTGGCATCGCCGCAGACGTAGAAATGCGCGCCGCCCTCGAGCCACTTCCAGAGGTCGGCGCCGTTCTCGCGCATGCGGTCCTGGACGTAGGTCTTCTCCTTGCCGTCGCGGGACCAGGCCAAAGACAGGCGGCTCAGGATCTTGTCGTCGCGCAGCTTGGTCAGCTCGTCCTTGTAGAAGAAGTCCGAGGCTTGGCGCTGGTGGCCGTAAAAGAGCCAGTTGCGGCCCGCCGCCTGCGTCGCGGCGCGCTCGCGCAAGAAGGCGCGGAACGGAGCGATACCCGTGCCCGGCCCGCACATGATCACGTCCTTGGACAGGTCTTCCGGCAGGGCGAAACCATGCGCCTTCTGCAGGTAGATCTTGACCTTGGTCTGCTCGGGGATGCGCTCGCCCAGATGCGTCGAGGCGACGCCGAGGCGCAGGCGCGAGCGGTGGTTGTAGCGGACCGCGTCGACGGTCAGCGAGACCTTGCCGACATCCATCTTCGGTGAGGAGGAGATCGAGTAGAGCCGCGGCTGCAACTCGTCGAGCGACTCCAGAAAGACCTCGGCATCGGGCCGGGCGCCGGGGAACTTGTGGAGCGCGCCGAGCACGTCGAGATAACCGGCATCGCCATCGGGGTCTTCGCCGGCAGCGAGCGCCTGCGCCTTCTTCCGCGCCTCGCCGGAGGTGAGGAGCGAGAGGAGCTGGTACAGCCCGTCCGGCGCGGCACCCAGCGAATAGTCGCTGAGCAGCGCGTCGCGCAGGGTGCGGCCGGCGATGATCCGCTCGGGGCGGGCGCCGAGCTCTGCGATCACCGCGTCGACGAGCGCCGGAGCGTTGGCGGGAAACAGCCCGAGGGAATCGCCGACCACGTAGTCGATCGGCGTGTCCTTGAGGTCGATCTCGATATGCCAGGTCTCCTTCTCGCCGCCCGGCGCGTTGAGGCGGGTGCGGGACAGGAAGGTGGCGTGGACCGGGTTCTCGCGGCAGAAGCCGAGGGGGCCGAGCTCGACCTCCTGCTTCGGCGCATCACCGGCATCCGCCGGGGCGGGAGCGGCGCCGCCCGAGGCGCCGAACTCCTCGTCGAGCTTCTTCAGCATCCGGAGGGTTTCCTTGCCCCCGGGCTGGCAGAGATTTAGTCGCTCTTCCTTCTTGAGGAAGATCGCGTTGGCGTAGTCGGCGCAGTTGTAGCCGCACTGCCCGCAATCCTGCTGGGCCATGGCGGCCATCAGCTTCTGCGGCTCCGGCCGCTCCTTGGCCATGTCCATGCGGTCGGCGATGGCCATCGCCGGATCGTGCCAGGGCGCATCGTCGTTGTCGGCGAGCTTCGGCCCACCCGAGGGGCCCTCCCCCGGCGCGAGCGCCGTCGCGCCCTCGACGGCGGGGCCGAGCAGGGCCGCGAAGTACCCCGACAGCCAGGCGCGCTGGTCCGGATCGAACGGCGCGGTCTCGGGGATCAGGACGAGCGGGGGCGAGACGTGCTGGGTCATGCTGCGGCCTTGAGAGCAGGCTGGTCTTCGGCGGCGTCGCGCAGGGCCTCCGGCCCCTTGCGGGCGGTGAAGGCCTGGAAGCTCTCGTCCTTGCTCTCGCGGAGCGCGAGATAGGTCTTGAGCAGGGCCTCGACCCGGCCCGGGCAATCCTCGGCCTTGATCGCCTTCCAGATCTCGGTGCCGATCTTCGGGTTCTCGGCGAAGCCGCCGCCGACCACGATGTCGTAGCCGTCGACGGTGTCGCCATCCTCGCCGACCGAGACCCGGGCGCCGATCAGGCCGATATCGCCGATGTAGTGCTGGGCGCAGGAGTGGTGGCAGCCGGTGAGGTGGACGTTCACCGGCACGTCGAGATGGATCACCGTGCGCTCGACATGCGCGGCGATGATCATCGCATCGCCCTTGGTGTCGGCGGCGGCGAATTTGCAGCCGTTGCTGCCGGTACAGGCCACGAGTCCCGAGCGGATGCCGGCGGCCTTGATGGTGAGCCCCAGCGCCTCGACGCGGCTCTCGACCTCGGCGACCTTGGCATCCGGGACGCCGGAAAAGATGAAGTTCTGCCAGACGGTGAGACGGATCTGGCTGTCACCGCACTCGGACGAGATCTTGGCGAGTTCGCGCATCTCGCCGGTGGTCATCTTGCCGACCGGGAGCACTACGCCGATCCAGTTCAGGCCCTCCTGGACCTGCTTGTGCACGCCGACATGGCTGAACCGGTCGGTGATCTTGCGTGGCGCGACGTGCTCGGGGGCGACGCGGTCGAGCTTGCGACCCAGCTTTTCCTCGACGGCGGCGAGGTACTTGTCGAAGCCCCAGGCATCGAGAACGTATTTCATCCGCGCCTTGGCCCGATTGGTGCGGTCGCCGTTCTCGATGAAGACGCGGATGATCGCGTCGGCGACCTGGTTGCACTCCTCGGGTTTGAGGACGATGCCGGTGTCGCGGGCGAGGTCCTTGTGGCCGGAGATGCCGCCGAGCACGAGCCGCATCCAGACGCCGGGTTCGATTCCCGCTCCCTCCGCCACCTCGACCGCCTGGAAGCCGATATCGTTGGTCTCCTCCAGCACAGGCATGACCCCGCCGCCGTCGAAGGCGACGTTGAACTTGCGCGGCAGGCCGTAGAGCGAGCGGTCGTTGACGATCCAGTTGTGCCAGGAGCGCGCCAGCGGGCGGGTGTCGAGCAATTCCTGCGCGTCGATGCCGGCGGTGGGCGAGCCGGTGACGTTGCGGATGTTGTCGGCGCCCGAGCCGCGCGCGGTGAGGCCAAGATCGGTCAGCCCGTCGAGGAAGGGCTGGCCATGCTCCGGCGTGATCTCGCGGACCTGCAGGTTGGCGCGGGTGGTGACGTGCGCGTAGCCGCCACCATGGGCATCAGCGAGGTCGGCGACGCCCGCGAACTGCCAGTGATGCATGATCCCGTTCGGGATGCGCAGGCGGCACATGTAGTGGGTCTTGTTCGGCGCGAGCCAGAACAGGCCGTGATAGCGCCAGCGGAAATTGTCCTCGGGCTTCGGCTGGGTGCCGGCGGCCGCCTCCTTGATCAGGCGGTTATGGCCCTCGAACGGGTTCTCGGCGCGTTTCCACTTCTCCTGGTCGCAGAGCTTGCCGCCATCCTTTACGGTGCGGTCCTGCGCCTTGATGTGGATCGCGTCAGGCCCGGTCGGTTCGGCCGGGGGCCCACCGGTGCCACCGCCGATGGCGAGGCCACCGGTCAGGCGGGCTGCGGCGATGCCGGAGGCGAAGCCTTCGAGGTAGCGCTTCTGCTCGGCGTTGAAGTCCTGAGCGATGGATTCGTCAGCCATTCCTGGCGTCCTTCACGCTGCTAGGGATGTCTTGGTGGGGGTGGCGGCGGGCGTCCCGAACATCAGGTCGTCCCGGTCTTCCGCGGCGAGGGCGACGCCGGTGCGGATCAGTTCCTTGCACCGTGCCTGTTCGGAGATGTCGCCGACGAAGAGCGCGCCGGTGAGCCGGCCATCCTCGATGGTCAGCTTGCGGTAGAGGCCGGCGGCCGCATCGTGCAGCACGACCGCCTCGGCGCCGTCGGGCGTATCGACCACGCCCGCGGAGAACACGGGCAGGCCCGAGACCTTGAGGCTCGTCGCCAGGGAGGTACCGCAATAGGCCGCCTCCTCGCCGATGAGATGCCGCGAGAGCACGTCGGCCTGCTCATAGGCCGGCTCGACGAGGCCGTAGGCGATGCCGCGATGCTCGGCGCATTCGCCGAGCGCGAAGATGTTCGGATCTGACGTCGTCATCCGGTCGTCGACCTTGATGCCGCGCCCGATCTCGAGGCCGCATTCCTGCGCCAGCGCGGTCGATGGCTTTATGCCCACCGACATCACCACGAGGTCCGCCGGCAGCACGGTGCCGTCTTTGAGGACCAGGCGCTCGACGCGGCCATCGCCCTCGATGCAGGCGGTGTTGGCCGAGAGCAGCATTTTTACGCCGCGCGCTTCCATCGCCGCCTTCACCAGGCGGGCAGCGTTGTGGTCGAGCTGGCGCTCCATCACCCGGTCCATGACGTGCAGCAGCGTCGTGTCGACGCCGAGCCGGGCAAGACCGACGGCCGCTTCGAGTCCGAGCAAGCCGCCACCGATGACGATGGCCCTGGCATGTTCCACGGCGGCCGCCCGGATCGCGGCGACGTCGGCGAAGTCGCGAAACGTGACGACTCCGGGGAGGTCGGCTCCCGGCAGCGGCAGCCGGATCGGCAGCGATCCGACTGCCAGCACCAGCCTGTCGAAGGGCAGCACATGGGTCTCGCCGACGACAACCAGCCCATTCTCCCGGTCGATCGTCGTGACGGGCGCGCCGGTGATCAGGCGGATGCCGTGCTCGGCGTACCAATCGAGTCCGCGGAAGCCGCAGGCTGCCTCGTCGACCTCCCCGCCGAGCAGTGAGGAGAGCAGCACGCGGTTATAGGCGGCGACCGGTTCGGCCCCGACGACGGTGACGTCGAAGCGACCCGGCGCGCGTTCCGTCAGCCGCTCCAGAAAGCGGAGCGAGACCATGCCGTTGCCGACGACGACGAGCCGTTCCTTGGTCTGGGCAGACGATGCGTCCATTGGACTGGCTGCGTTTATCCCATCCAGCACCTCATCCCGAGGCGCCGGAGCGAAGCGGAGGCCTCGAAGGAGGGCTCCAGATGCCGCCCGCGATCCCTGGAGCCCTCCTTCGATGCCCGCTGGCGCGGGCAGCTCAGGGTGAGCTCAAGGGCGGGGCGGCGCGGTGACGTTGCTGCCTCAAGCCGCGAGGGCGGCGGGCTTGGCGTGGCGGGCGTAGAGGAATTCCAGCACCGCGGCGCGGGCATGGACGTAGGCGGCGTCCTCGACGAGCTCGAGCCGGCGGCGCGGGCGCTTCAGCGGAACCTCGAGGATCTCGCCGATCGTGGCCGAGGGGCCGTTCGTCATCATCACGATGCGGTCGGAGAGCAGCACGGCCTCGTCGACGTCGTGGGTGATCATGATGACGGTGTTTTTCAGCCGCATCTGGATCTCCATGATCGAGTCCTGGAGATGCGCGCGGGTCAGGGCGTCCAGCGCCCCGAACGGTTCGTCCATGAGCAGCACCTTCGGCTCCATGGCGAGCGCGCGGGCGATGCCGACGCGCTGCTTCATGCCGCCGGAAATCTCGGCCGGACGCTTGTCGGCGGCGTGCATCATGTTCACGAGAGCGAGGTTGTGCTCGATCCACTCCGCGCGCTCGGTCCGCGACTTCTTGCCCTTAAGCACCTTGTCGACGGCGAGCGCCACGTTTTCGCGCACGGTAAGCCAAGGAAGCAGCGAGTGGTTCTGGAAGACCACGGCGCGGTCGGGACCGGGCGCGTTGACCTCTTTGCCGTCGAGCAGGACGACGCCGGTCGAGGCCTTGAGCAGGCCGGCGACGATGTTGAGCACCGTCGACTTGCCGCAGCCCGAATGGCCGATGATCGAGACGAATTCGCCCTTAGCGATGGTGAGGTCGACCTCGCGCAGCACCTCGGACGTCTTGCCGGCGCGGGTGAAGCTGATGCCGACCTTGGAAAGATTCAGGTGGGACATACTCGTTCTCCTCAGGCTGCGCTGGTGCCGCGGGTCACGAGCGCACCCACGCCGGCCACCAGCCGATCGAGGAAGAAGCCGATGATCCCGACATAGACGAGGGCGACGATGATCTCGCTGATGTGCGACGAGTTCCACGCGTCCCAGATGAAGAAGCCGATGCCGACGCCGCCGATCAGCATCTCGGCCGCGACGATGGCGAGCCAGGACAGGCCGACGCCGATACGCAGGCCGGTGAAGATGTACGGCGCCGCCGAGGGCAGCATGATCTTGTAGAAGAACTCGATCGGGTTCAGCCGGATGACCGCGGCGACGTTGCGGTAGTCTTGCGGAATGTTCCTGATGCCGACCGCTGTGTTGATGATGATCGGCCAGATCGAGGTGATGAAGATCACGAAGATCGCGGAGGGCTGACCGTCACGGAAGGCGGCGAGTGAGAGCGGCAGCCAGGCGAGCGGCGGGATCGTGCGCAGCACCTGGAAGATCGGGTCGAGGCCGCGCATGGCCCAGTCCGACTGACCGACGAGCGTGCCGAGCAGGACCCCGGCGACGACAGCGAGCGAGAAGCCCAGCGCGACGCGCTGCAGGCTCGCCGAGAGGTGCCAGAACAGGCCCTTGTCGGTCCCGCCATTGTCGAAGAACGGATGGGCGATGATGTCCCAGGCTTCCGTGACCACGCGTGAGGGCGACGGCAGGCCTGCGGTCGGCGAGGAGCACAGCACCTGCCAGAGCAGCAGGAAGCCGGCGAGCACCACGATGGGCGGGATCACCCGGGCGCAGACCGCCCGGATGCCCTTCATCGTCACGAAGGGGCCGCGGCTTTTCGCGGCTGCCTTGGCGGCCGTGCCGAGGCTGGTGGAGAGAGCGGAGCTGGATGCCATCACGCCACCTTCTTGATGCCGAGGCTGGAGAGGTAAGCGGCCGGATCGGCTGGATCGAAGACCTTACCGTCGAAGAAGGTCTCCTTGCCGCGCGAGGTCGAACTCGGCATCGCGGTGACGCCGAGCGCCTTGGCCGCATCCTTCCAGAGGTCTTCGCGATTGACCTTCGCGATCAGCGACTTGCCGTCGAAATTCGCGTCGTACTTACCCCAGCGGATGTCCTCGGTGATGAACCAGAGGTCGTGCGACTGGTAGGGATAGGAGGCGTTATCGGCCCAGAACTTCATCGCGACGGGGCTGTTCTCGACGACGCGGCCGGTGCCGTAGTCGAACTTGCCCTTCATCCGGTCGATCACATCCGCAACCGGAACGTTGATCCACTGGCGCTTGGCGACGATGGCGGCCAGCTCTTCCTTGTTCTCGACCTTCTCGCACCATTGCTGGGCTTCCATCACCGCCATCAGCAGCGCCTTGGCGGCGTTGGGATACTTGTCGACCCAGGCCGACCGCATCGCGAAGGACTTCTCCGGGTGGTCCTTCCAGAGCTCGCCGGTGGTGAGCGCGGTGTAGCCGATGCCCTGGTGGATGAGCTGCTCGTTCCACGGCTCGCAGACGCAGAAGCAGTCCATCGTGCCGACCTTCATGTTCGCCACCATCTGGGCGGGCGGCACGACGATGGTCTCGATGTCCTTGTCGGGGTCGATGCCGCCGGCGGCGAGCCAATAGCGGATCCAGAGATCGTGGGTGCCGCCCGGGAAGGTCATGGCGGCCTTGATCGACTTGCCGGACGCCTTCTTGGCGTCGAGCAGGGCTTTGAAGGGCTTGGTGTCGACGCCGATCTTGGCGTCGATGTACTCCTTCGAGACCGAGATGCACTGCCCGTTCAGGTTGAGCCGGGCCATGATGTACATCGGCACCGGCACGTTGTTCTGCGTCACGCGGCCGGACGAGATCAGGTAGGGCATCGGCGTGAGGATGTGCGCGCCGTCGATGCCGTTGCCCTCGGAGCCGAGCACGAGGTTGTCGCGCGTCGTGCCCCAGGAGGCCTGCTTCAGCACTTCGACGTCGGGCATGCCGTACTTGGCGAAAAAGCCCTTCTCCTTGGCGACGAAGAGCGGGCCCGCGTCGGTCAGCGCGATGAAGCCGAGTTTGGCGCCCTTGACCTCGGGACCCGCGCCCTGCGCGAAGGCGCCGCCGGGAAGTGCAGTACGCGCGGCGGCGGCCAGCGCAAGGGCGCCGGAAGCGCCCTTCAGAATGCCTCGACGGGTGCTGCTGCGATCGAAGTCCATGATGTCCCCACGCCTCGCCGCCCTCACGGCGGTCGAACAAAGAAGGCCGCTGGTCGAGATCGTCCGCGCGATGGAATCGCGGGTGGATGATCCGGATCAGCGGCCTTGCTGACGGCTAGAAACCCGTCGCCGTTGACGGATGCGAGGGTGGTCGCACGATCCGTGCCAACGTGATCGAGTTTTTATAAGTTATTGATTTGTATGAATTAAAAAGCAGCGCCTCAAGAAGGCGTGATTGTTGTTGCCGCAGAAAGTGCGCTGCACAAAAATAAGGCGGGTGATGCTTCTTGCTGCAATGCGGCAGGCTGCGCCCGCCGATTGGTCAAGCTTTGTGCAATATGGGCCGGTAGAAGACTCTCGCAGCCTCGGCCGTCTGAACCGCATCCGAGACCTGACCCGAGGCAGCCATCTGGCGGGCCAGCCAGAGCGCGTGCTCCGGGCGGGGGGCCTGCACGTCGGCGCCGAGCCGCAGATAGTCGGGATCGGTTCGGCGCGTCCCGGCCGTATCCACGACGAGATGGCCGGTCAGGGAGCGCCGGATCAGGTCGGTCTCGCGCCCGAGGCCGCCTTTTTCCGAGAGCAGCCCAGCCAGTTCACCGACATTGGCTGGATCGCCGCACCAGATCCCGGCGCGCGTGACGGCGTGCACCAGCGGTGCCAGCGCCTCAGCCTGCCCTGCATGCACGGCGAGCACCTTTTCCGGGCAGTCGGGCACGATCTCGCAGCCGAGGGCGGCGATGCGCCCGAGGCCTGCGGCGACCGCGATGCTGTTCCACGGCGCGCCGACGCAGAACCCGTCGATCTCGCCGCGCGAGAGCGCATCGACCGTCTGAGGCGGAGGCACCACCACGATCCGGACCGTCCGCTCCAGATCGATGCCGCCGCGCTCGGCAAAGATCCTGAGCTGGTAGCTGTGGCAGGAGAACGGGTGCACGGTGGCGATGCTCAGCGGCCTGCCCTCCCGGGCCCGCGCAAGGGCGAGGCGGCCGAAGGCCGAGGCCACCGCATCGAGGTCGTCGGCCTCCGGCGCCATCGCCTCCCAGAGAGGCAGGGACAGGGTGATGGCGTTGCCGTTGAGGTTCAGCGCCATCGGCGCCACCAGATCCGCCTGGGGACCGGATAGGCCGAGCCGGGTTGCCAGCGCCAGCGGCGCCAGCATGTGGGCGGCGTCGAGATAGCCGAGTGCCAGCCGGTCCCGCAGGGTCGCCCAGGACGGTTCGGGGTGGAGCACGAGCTCGATCCCCTCATCGCGGGCGAAGTCGAGTTCGGCCGCGGCCAGAACCGGGGCGGCGTCCGTGAGCGGGACGTATCCGAGATCGACCCTCATCCGAGCAGATCCGCCGCGGTGACGATCGCCCGGGCGATGTCGATGATCTTGCGCTTCTCGTTCATGGCCTGCTTGCGCAGGAGCTTGTAGGCCTCATCCTCGGAGAGACCTTTGCGGCTCATCAGAATGCCCTTGGCCCGGTCGATCACCTTGCGGTCGGCAAGCTCGCTCTTGGCCTCCAGCAGCTCGCGCTGCAGTCGGGCGAAGGCGTTGAAGCGCAGGATCGCGATGTCGAGGATCGACTTGATGCGCTCGGTGCGCAGACCGTCGACGACATAGGCCGATATGCCGGCATCCACCGCCGCCTGCATCATGGTGGCGTCGGAACGGTCGACGAACATCGCCACGGGCCGCTCCGCGTGCCGGGCGATGCCCGACATCTGCTCGAGGATATCGCGGCTCGGGCTCTCGAGATGGACCACGACCACGTCGGGCTTCAGCGCCGCGACCCGCGCTTGCAGATCGGGTCCGTCGGCGACGACGACTACCGTGCCGACCCCGGCGGCGCGCAAGCCTTCTTCGAGGATTGCGGCGCGCGCGCGACTCGGATCGATCACGGCGACGGTGAGGCTGGTCTCGGTCATCGAGGCCGGATGCGGGGTGGCGGGGTGGCGTTGCGGTAGCGTGGCGGCGATCGGATGTGCAAGCCGCGTGCCCGCGGCCATGGCAACGTCCGAGAGGGGCAACCGGCTCTTCGACGAGCCGCGAGCCATGCATCTTCGCTTCCTAGGCCAAGATCGGCCCGCCGACGTCTCCTTGGGCCGAAGCGCTTTGACGAAGGTGCGGCTCTCTGGCGGCACTGCGAAAGCATTTGTTTCACGGCGGAGACGAAACGGCCCCGGTTCCGCCGCAAACCAGACGGCAAATGCTGGTTCGAGGCGAACCGGAGGCTTCAGCCGATGAGCGCATGTGCCCCCCGTGATCCCGGAGTGGAAACGCTCTCGGCGGCGCGCGGATCGGCCTTGCCCTTCCTGCCGACGCTCCTGACCGCGTTCGCCGTCGGCCTCCTGTCCCTGCTATGCAGCCCCTCCTCCGCTCCGGTCGCGCCGGCGGCCTCCGTCGTGACGGCGGAGGTCTCCCCCGCCGGCGCCGACGGATTCCATCCAGTGCTGCCGGGATCCGAGACGGCGCCCGCCATTCCCGCGGCCCTCGCCTTCGCGCGATTGCATCCGCTGACCTTGCATGCCCCGCAGCTTGCCGAGACCAAGGCTCCCGCGACACGTTCCACACGCTCGGCTTCCGCGAGCCGTCGCGCCTGCACCGGGCCGCGCTGCGTCGAGACGCGACGCCTCGAAACGGCGGTGCGGACGCCACCGGCCAAGGCAGCTTCCGAGCCGGAGTCGGCTCCGGCATCGATGCGTGCCCAGAGCGAGGCGGACGAGGACATGTTGCCCACCGGCGCCCTGCCGTTCGCCGCGACCGCGGCCTCCTGGGTCGATCGCGCCCGCAGCATCGGAGGCAGCGTCGGCAACGGCGCCGCCTCGCTCGGTGGCTCCGTGGTCGAACTGCTCGCCAGCGCGCGCTGAGCCGGCTGTCGCGCAAAGCGGCTCTGACGGCACTGCAACACAGCTCGGCGTCAGGAAAGCGTGAGTGGGCTGGATCGCTCCGAAACCGGCCCTAACTCGGGTCTGACGGCCCGGAATGCGCCGTTGCCCGAGGTTCCATGGCAGGTCGGATCGAGGATTACGCGCTGATCGGCGACGGGCGCACCGCGGCCCTCGTCGGACGCGACGGCAGCATCGACTGGCTGTGCTGGCCGCGCTTCGACGCCTCCGCCCTGTTCGCGCGGCTACTCGGCACCGAGGACCACGGCTTCTGGAAGCTGGCGCCGGTGGCCGAGAATGCCGAGCAATCCTGGCGCTACCGCACCGGCTCGCTCGTCCTCGATACCTACCACACCACCCATGCCGGCGAGGTGCGCGTCACCGACTACATGCCGGCGGCCGACGGATCGCACCTGATCCGCCTCGTCGAGGGCCGCAAGGGCCGGGTCGCCATGCGCATGGATCTCGCCGTGCGCTTCGACTACGGCTCGTCCACCCCATGGGTGTCACGCAACGAGCTCGGCGACCTGCGCGCCATCTCCGGCCCGCACAAGGTCGTGCTGCGCACTCATGCGCCGCTGCGGGGCTCCGGCAACACCACGGTCAGCGAATTCACTGTCCACGAGGGCGAGAGCGTCTGGTTCGTGCTGAGCTACGGCGCTTCGCATTGCGAAGACCCGCCGCCGATCGAGCCGCGCAAGGTGCTCGCCGAGACCAACCGCTTCTGGCGCGAATGGTCCGACCGATGCGCTACCGGCACGCCCTGGGACGCAATGCTCAAGCGCTCGGCGCTCACGCTGAAGGCTCTGATCTACCGGCCGACCGGCGGGATCGTCGCCGCGCCCACCACCTCCCTGCCGGAGGATCTCGGCGGGGTCCGCAACTGGGACTACCGCTTCTGCTGGCTGCGCGATTCCACCTTCACGCTGATGGCGCTGATGGATTCGGGCTTCATCGAGGAGGCCCGCGCCTGGCGCGACTGGCTTCTGCGCGCCGTCGCCGGCAGCCCGGAGCAGGCCCACATCCTCTACGGCATCGCCGGCGAGCGCCTTCTGCCCGAGATCGAGCTCGACTGGCTGCCGGGCTACGAGGGCTCGCGACCGGTGCGCGTCGGCAACGCGGCGATCGAGCAGTTCCAGCTCGACGTCTACGGCGAATTGTTCGACGCGCTCTACCAGGCCCGCCAGCGCGGCATGCTCGGCGACAAGGACGGCTGGCGGGTCGGTCGCGCCATCCTGGGCCACCTCGAGACGGCCTGGCGCGAGCCGGACGAGGGCATCTGGGAGGTGCGCGGCGGCCCGCGCCACTTCGTGCATTCCAAGGTCATGGCCTGGGTGGCCTTCGACCGGGCGATCCGCAGCCATACCGAGGAGGAGAGCCCCAACGCCCCCCTCGCCCTCTGGCGCCGGCTGCGCGACGAGATCCATGCCGAAGTCTGCGAGAAGGGATTTGACAAGCAGCTGAACAGCTTCGTTCAGTCCTACGGATCGAAGGCGCTCGATGCGAGTGTCTTGCTCATCGCCCATGTCGGCTTCCTGCCGCAGGACGATCCGCGCGTTGTCGGCACCGTCGCGGCGGTGGAGAAGCACCTGGTGCGCGACGGCTTCGTGCTGCGCTACGAGACCGTGGACGCGCAGGGCGGCAACGTCGATGGCCTACCGGGCAACGAGGGCGCCTTCCTGCCCTGCACCTTCTGGTATGCCGACAACCTGATCGGCCTCGGCCGCCGCGACGAAGCGCGCGCGATCATCGAGCGGCTGATCGGGATCTGCAACGACCTCGGGCTCGTTTCCGAAGAGTACGACGTCAAGCGCAAACGCCTGGTGGGGAACTACCCGCAAGCGTTCACACACGTTGCACTCGTGAACACGATCCTCAATTACAGCCGCGCGGAGTCGCCGGAGGCGAAACGCGGCGCAGCCGAGGCGGACGACGTCGAGGATGAGGACGAAGAGACGTCCTCGGCCTCACCGGCCACCGCCCTGCCGCTATGACGAAATTGGGAAGACACACGGTATGAGCGGAGCAGACACCGTCGCCAAGAGCGGCTTCAGCGAGAGCGACCAGCTCGCGATCAACACGATCCGGACGCTCGCCATCGATGCGGTGCAGAAGGCGAATTCCGGCCATGCCGGCGCGCCGATGGGCCTCGCGCCCGTCGCCTACACCGTTTGGAACCGCTACCTGCGCTACGATCCGGCCAACCCGCACTGGCCGAATCGCGACCGCTTCGTGCTGTCCTGCGGCCACGCCTCGATGCTGCTCTACGGCCTCCTCCACCTCGCCCGCGTGGCCGAGAAGGACGGCGGCAACGCCCCGGCCATCTCGCTCGAGGACATCAAGCAGTTCCGCCAGCTCGACAGCCGCACGCCGGGCCATCCCGAGTACCACTTCACCACCGGCGTCGAGACCACCACCGGCCCGCTCGGTCAGGGTGTCGCCAATTCCGTCGGCATGGCGATGGGCAGCCGCTTCCTGAACACCCGCCTGAACAAGCCCGGCCTGCCGCTCTACGAATTCGACGTCTACGCGATGTGCTCGGACGGCGACCTGATGGAGGGCGTCGCCTCGGAGGCGGCCTCGATCGCGGGGCATCTGCGCCTGTCGAACCTGTGCTGGATCTACGACGACAACACCGTCACCATCGAGGGCCACACCGAGCTCGCCTTCTCGGAGGAGGTCGCCACCCGCTTCCTCGCCTATGGCTGGCAGGTGCTGCGCGTGGCCGACGCCAACGACGCACACGCCATCGCGGCTGCGCTCGACACCTTCAAGGCCTCGCACGACCACCCGACGCTGATCATCGTCAAGTCGATCATCGGCTATGGCGCACCGACCAAGCAGAACACCTCGAAGGCCCATTCCGACGCGCTCGGCGAGGAAGAGGTCAAGGGTGCCAAGCGCGCCTATGGATGGCCCGAGGACAAGCAGTTCTATGTGCCTGACGGCGTCTACGACAGCTTCGCCGACGGCATCGGCAAGCGCGGCGCCGCGCTGTTCGCCGAATGGCAGCGGCTCCACGACGAGGCCAAGAAGGCCGATCCGACGCATGCCGAAGAGCTCGAGGCCTTCCTCGAAGGCCGGCTGCCCGAGGGCTGGGACAAGGACATCCCCGTCTTCCCGACCGACGCCAAGGGCCTCGCCACCCGCGAATCCTCGGGCAAGGTGCTCAACGCCATCGCCCAGCATGTCCCGTTCATGCTCGGCGGTTCGGCAGATCTCGCGCCGTCGAACAAGTCGAACCTCACCTTCGAGGGTGCCGGCTCGCTGACCCCGCTCAACCCGGGCGGCCGCAACGTGCATTTCGGCGTGCGCGAGCACGCCATGGGCTCGATCGTGAACGGCCTCGGCCTCGTCGGCCTGCGTGCCTACGGCGCCACCTTCCTGGTCTTCGCCGACTACATGCGCCCGCCGATCCGGCTCGCCTCGCTGATGGAGCTACCGGTCTTCCACATCTTCACGCACGATTCGATCGGCGTGGGCGAGGACGGTCCGACTCACCAACCGGTGGAGCAGATCCTCTCGCTGCGGGCGATCCCGGGCCTCGTCACCCTGCGCCCGGCCGATGCCAACGAGGTCGCCGAGGCCTACCGTGTGATCTTCTCGCTGAAGAACCAGCCGGCGGTGCTCGCCTTGTCCCGCCAGCCCCTGCCGACCTATGACCGCTCCACCTTCGGCGCGGCCTCGGGCACGGCCAAGGGCGCCTATGTGCTGGCCGATTGCGAGGGCACGCCGGACGTTCTGCTGCTCGCCTCGGGCTCCGAGGTGCAGCTCTGCGTGTCGGCCTGGGAGACCCTCAAGGCCGAGGGCGTGAAGGCCCGCGTCGTCTCGATGCCGTCCTGGGACCTCTTCGAGCGCCAAGACCAGACCTATCGCGACTCGGTCCTGCCGCCGCAGGTCACGGCCCGCGTCGCCATCGAGATGGGAACGGTGCTCGGCTGGGACCGCTACGCGGGCTCCGCCGGCACGGTGATCGGCATGCACAGCTTCGGCGCCTCGGCACCGATCAAGGACCTGCAGAAGAAGTTCGGCTTCTCGGCCGAAAAGCTTCTGGAGGCCGCCCGCGACCAGATCGCGCGGGGAAAGAAGTAGAGGCTTCGGCACCTCCCCGTCATTCCGGGGCCGCGTAGCGGAACCCGGAATCCACGATGGGGCTCGGTGTGTCGGGTGGATTGCTCGCCTCTGGCGTGCCCCTCCGGGTCCGGGCTCTCGCCTGTGGCGAGCCCGGAATGACGATGGTGTTCTCGGCGGCGGGAAAGCCCTGCCGCCGGTCGGTCCGGCGCCCTATCTCTGAGGGCGCGGATGGAACGAGATTTCTGAGGATCGGTCGACATGAACGCGCTCAAGGCCCTGCACGACGAACAGGATCAAGCGGTCTGGCTCGATTTCGTGGCCCGCGGCTTCATCGCGAAAGGCGATCTGAAGGCCTTGGTCGAGCGGGACGGCTTGCGCGGCGTGACCTCGAACCCGGCGATCTTCGAGAAGGCCATCGGCCACTCGGCCGAGTACGACGACAGCCTCAAGGCTGTGCTCGACCAGGGCGATGCCCGGGTCATCGACCTCTATGAGGGCCTCGCCATCGCCGACATCCAGGCGGCCGCCGATGTGCTCCGCCCGGTCTGGGAGGCGAACAAGGGCGCGGACGGTTATGTCAGCCTGGAAGTCTCGCCGTACCTCGCTCTCGACACAGAGGGCACGCTCGAAGAGGCCCGGCGCCTGCACAAGGCGGTGCAGCGCGACAACCTGATGGTGAAGGTGCCGGCGACCCCGGAGGGCATCCCGGCGATCCGACAGCTCACCGCTGAAGGCATCTCCATCAACGTCACGCTGCTCTTCTCCAAGAGCACCTACGAGACCGTCGCCCAGGCCTATATCGACGGCCTCACCGAATTCGGCGCCCGGGGTGGCGACGTCTCGCGGGTCGCCAGCGTCGCAAGCTTCTTCATCAGCCGCATCGATTCCCTGGTCGACAAGCTGCTCGACGAGAAGGGCGATTTCGACGACCTCAAGGGCAAGGTCGCGATCGCGAACGCCAAGCTCGCGTACCAGTCCTACAAGCGCCTCTTCGCTGGTTCCGACTGGAAGGCGCTTGAGGGCAAGGGCGCCAATGCGCAGCGCCTGCTCTGGGCCTCCACCGGCACGAAGAACAAGGCCTATCCGGACACGCTGTACGTTTCCGAGCTGATCGGCCCCAATACCGTCAACACCATGCCGCCCGCCACCATGGATGCGTTTCGCGATCACGGGCAGGTGCGCGCCTCGCTGGAGGAGAATGTCGGTGAGGCCGAGGCCGTGATGGCGCGCCTCGCCAAGGCCGGGATCGATATCGAGGCGGTGGCGCGGCAGCTGGTCGAGGAGGGCGTCCAGCTCTTCGTCGACGCCGCCGACGCCGTGCTCGGCGCGGTGGCGGCCAAGCGCGCGGCGCTGATCGGTGCGCGGCTCAACGGTCATGTCTGCAAGCTCGGCGACGTCCTGCAGGGCGGGACCGACAAGACCATCGAGGCCTGGCGCGCCAAGGGCCTCATCCGCCGCCTCTGGGCGCACGACAACACCGTCTGGACCGGCCGCGACGAGGACAAGTGGCTCGGCTGGCTGCGCATCGTCGAGGACGGCCTCGCCAAGCTCGGCGAGTACGAGAGCTTCGCGCAGGAGATCCATGGCGAGGGCTTCACCGATGCGGTCGTGCTCGGCATGGGCGGGTCGAGCCTCGGGCCGGAGGTGATCGCCGCCACCTACGGCGAGCGCGACGGCTGGCCAAAGCTGCGCATCCTCGACTCGACCGATCCGGACCAGGTGCGCGCCGTCGAGGCCGCGGTAAACCTTGAGAAGACGCTCTTCATCGTCGCCTCGAAGTCGGGCTCCACCCTCGAGCCCAATGTCTTCCGCGACTACTTCCTCGGCCGCATGAAAGAGGTCGTCGGCGACAAGGCCGGCCGGCATTTCGTCGCCGTGACCGACCCTGGCTCGGCCATGGAGAAGGCCGCCAAGGACGACGGCTTCCGCAAGATCTTCTACGGCGTGCCGCAGATCGGCGGCCGCTACTCGGTGCTCTCGGCCTTCGGCCTCGTGCCGGCCGCCGTGGCCGGCGTCGAGATCGACGAGTTCCTGGAGAGCGCGCACATCATGGTGCGCTCCTGCGGTCCGGCCGTGCCGCCCGCCAACAATCCGGGCGTGCGCCTCGGCGCGGCGATCGGCTCGGCGGCGCTCGAACATGGCCGCGACAAGGTGACGATTGTCTGCTCGCCGGGTGTGGGCACCTTCGGCACCTGGGCCGAGCAGCTCATCGCCGAATCGACCGGCAAGGAGGGCAAGGGCGTCATCCCGATCGAGGGCGAGCCGGTCGGCGTGCCGGCCGTCTACGGGCGCGACCGCTTCTTCATCTACCTGCGCCTCGATGGCCGAGCCGATCCGCAGCAGGACGAGGCGGTGCGGGGCCTGGAGAGCGAAGGCCATCCGGTGGTGCGCATCGACCTGGAGAAGGTCGAGCAGCTCGCCCAGGAGTTCTTCCGCTTCGAGATGGCCACCGCCGTTGCGGGCGCGGTGCTCGGCATCAACCCGTTCGACCAGCCCGACGTCGAGGCGAGCAAGATCGAGACGAAGAAGCTCTTTGCGGCCGCCGAGGAGACTGGCGCCCTGCCCGCCGAGACGCCGCTCTTCGAGGACGAGACCATCGCCCTCTACGCCGACACGGCCAACGCCGAGGCGCTGAGCCAAGGTGAGGGCGGCGTCGAGGCGACGATCGCCCGGCATCTCGCTCGGCTGAAGGAGGACGATTACGCCGCTGTCCTCGCCTATATCGAGCGTAACGAGGCCCACCACGCGATCCTTCAGCCTGCGCGGCTCGCGGTGCGCGACGCGCGGAAGGTCGCGACCTGCTTCGAATTCGGACCGCGTTTCCTTCACTCGACGGGGCAGGCCTACAAGGGCGGCCCATCGAGCGGCGTCTTCCTGCAGATCACGGCTGATCCGTCGCAGGATCTACCCATCCCCGGACGCAAGCTCGGCTTCGCCACGGTGATCGCGGCCCAGGCGCGCGGCGATTTCTCGGTGCTCGCCGAGCGCGGCCGCCGAGCGCTCCGCGCCCACATCAAGGGCGGCGACGTCGAGGCGGGCCTCAAGCGCATCGCCGCGGCGATCAAGGAGGCCGTGGCTTAAACCGCTCTGTCCTCTCGCCGCCCGTCATTCCGGGTCCGCGCAGCGGAACCCGGAATCCACGACCGGGCGCGACGTCGAGCGCGGCATCACGGATGAGTTCCGGGTTCTCACCGTCGGTGAGCCCCGGAATAACGAACGTTGGCTCAAGGTAAGGATGCGGCTGATGCAACTCGGCATGATCGGTCTCGGCCGGATGGGCGGTAACATCGTCCGGCGGCTCCTGCGCAACGGGCATAGCGCCGTCGTCTTCGACAAGGATGCCAAGGCCGTCGAAGCGCTTGCCTCCGAGGGCGCGACCGGCGCGTCGAGCCTCGAAGATCTCGTGGCCAAGCTGGAGAAGCCGCGCGCCCTCTGGGTGATGCTGCCGGCTGGCCGCATCACCAACGAGACCCTCACCGCCCTTCACGACCTGATGGAGGCGGACGACATCATCATCGATGGCGGCAACTCGTTCTACCAGGACGACATCCGCCACGCCGCCGAGCTCAAGGACAAGGGCATCCACTTCGTCGATGTCGGCACCTCCGGCGGCGTCTGGGGCCTGGAGCGCGGCTACTGCATGATGGTTGGCGGCGACAAGGCGGCCGTCGACCGGCTCGATCCGATCCTGAAGACGCTGGCGCCGGGCCGTGGCGACATCCCGCGCACCCCTGGCCGCGAGGGCCGCGATCCGCGTGCCGAGGAGGGCTACATTCATGCCGGCCCGACCGGCGCCGGGCACTTCGTGAAGATGATCCACAACGGCATCGAATACGGCCTGATGCAGGCCTATGCCGAGGGCTTCGACATCCTGCGTCACGCCAACTCGGAAGAGGTCCCGGACTTCCGCCGCTACGATCTCAATCTCGGCGACATCGCCGAGGTCTGGCGGCGCGGCAGCGTGGTCTCGTCCTGGCTCCTCGACCTCACGGCCTCGGCACTGGCCGGCAACGAGAATCTCGACGGCTTCTCCGGCTTCGTCCAGGATTCGGGCGAGGGCCGCTGGACCATCAATGCCGCCGTCGAGCAGGCCGTCCCGGCGGACGTGCTCTCGAACGCCCTCTATCGCCGCTTCCGCTCGCGTGACCACGACAGCTACGCCGACAAGTTGCTCTCGGCCATGCGCAAGGGATTCGGCGGTCATATCGAGGGCGCGCCGGGTCCGGCCATGGGGTCTTCCGGCGATCGCAAATAGGCCTCGGCGATGATCGCCCTGCCCCCGAACACGACGCTGCTTCCCGACGCCGAAGCGACGGCGCGGGCTACCGCCGACCATCTCGTCGACATCGCCGAGACGGCGACGGGCGAGCGCATCGCAGTCTGCCTGTCCGGCGGCTCGACGCCGAAGCGTCTCTATGAGCTTCTGGCGAGCGAGGCCTACGTCTCCCGCCTGCCCTGGTCGCGCCTGCACTGGTTCTTCGGCGACGACCGCGTTGTGCCGTGGGACGATCCGCTGAGCAACGTGCGCATGGTGCGTGAGGCCTTCGGCCACGGCGCGACTCTGCCGCCGACGCATTTCCATTTCATCCCCTCCGACGAGGGGGCGGAGATCGGCGCGCGCGCCTACCAGCGCACGCTGCAGGACTTCTACGGCGACGAGACGCTCGATCCGATCCGGCCGCTCTTCGACCTCGTCTTGCTCGGCCTGGGCAGCGACGGCCACACCGCCTCGCTATTTCCCGGCAAGCCGGCGGTGGAGGAGCGCGTCGCCTGGGTCGCGGCGGTGCCGGAGGCGGGCATGGAGCCATTTGTCCCGCGCATTTCGCTGACCTTCCCAGCGCTGGCCTGCTCCCGCTCGGTACTCTTCCTGGTGAACGGTGCCGCAAAGCGCGATCCGCTCTCGCGACTCGCGACCGGTGAGGATCTGCCCTCCGGCCGCGTTGCGAGTTGCGGTCGGCTGCAATGGTTCATCGACGAGGCCGCTGCCGGCGTTTGATCTGTGGCCCGCTGGCATCGGCCGGCGAAATCCCATGCCGCGCAGCCGTTTCCCAATGCGGCCGCCGGCGGCAGCGTATCAGCCGCCTCATTTTCGCCTCAGCCGCTAACGGGTTGTTGATGCGGATACTTGGGCGCCGGCGGGAGATCGCTTCATGTCGAGACTGTTCGGGCGCTCCGCACGCATCGTTCCCGGTCCCCTGAGGCCCGTTGCCGTGGCCGGCAATGGCACGGTGCCGATCACCGTGCTCGCCCTGACGGCAGCCCTGATCGCCGCCGGTCTCGCCTTGATCCCGCATGTCTCGCAGCAGCGGCCGGCCGGCTCGCCTGCAGCGGCGGAGATCGCACAGTCCGTATCCACGCCCGCTCCGGCGAAGCTACGTGACGTCGCCGACATCCCGCTGGACGTCATCGCCCCTTCCGACATGGACGAGCCTGCCCTCGCGGCAGTCCCAGCCGAGCCATCGACGGCCTCCGCCCCAACCGCACAGGCGGCGCCGGTCGGCGATCAGGCACTGTTCCAACTCGACGCGTTGCCGGTGCTTCAGGCCGATGGCCCCGAACTCGACCTCGGCACCTCGACGGCGAGTCCGGCCGCAAAGCCAGCCTCGCGGCGGAGCCCGGTCACCCGCGGGGGGGCCGTCGGCGTGGCTCACTGAGGCGGTCCGCAGACTGGTAGAGCGTCCGTCCGTCGAAAGTCGTCTAGCTCTGGGCGCCGGACCCGTGCACCCTCCCCCCCTCGGGCGATGGCCTTGCATGGTTTCGGAGATTCTCGTCGATGCGGTTCGGATTGGGTGGGTTGGCTGGCGCTCTTCTGTGTGCGTCAGCATTCGTCGCGCCGGTCCGTGCCGCGGACAGTGTCGCCACGGCCCTCGTCGTTTCGGTCGACGTCTCCAACTCCGTCGACGAGCGGCGCTACAAGCTGCAAATGGAGGGCATCGCAGAGGCGCTGGAGGATCCCGCCGTCATCGCGGCGATCACCGGCAATCCCGGCGGGATCTACTTCTCGATGGTGACCTGGGCCGACACGGCACGCGTCGCCGTCGAGTGGCGTCGCATCGCGTCGAAGGCCGATGCCGCCGCTGCCGCCGCCCTCGTGCGGATCGTGCCGCGCATGCAGGGCAACTTCACCTGCCTCGGCGGCATGATGCGCACGGTCGCGGCAAGCGTGGTGCCGAGCCTTCCCATCCAGGCCGACCGCACCGTCGTCGACGTGTCGGGGGACGGCATCGACAATTGCATGGACCCGGAGGATCTGCGCGACCAGCGCGAGCGGCTTCTCGCCACCGGCAGCACCATCAACGGCCTCCCGATCCTGGTGCCGGGCGAGAACGATGTGGTCGGCGTCGGCGCCTTTCGCGCGCCCGGCTACGGCCTACGCGAGCTTCCCAAGGGGACCTACCGCGAGGGCACGACGCTCGACCGCTGGTACCGCGAGAACGTCGTCGGCGGCCCCGGCGCATTCCTCATGGCCGCCCATGGCTACGGGGACTTCGCCCGCGCCTTGAGGCAGAAATTCGTGCTGGAGATCAGCGGGCTGCCGGCAGAGAAGGCCGGTTCGGCGGTGGCGAGCCGCTAACGACTCGCTGCGCCTCCGCGCGCCAACGCTGCGAACTCCGAAAAATTCTCCTCGTCGAAGCCACCCACGACCCGGCGGCCGCCGACGAGGATGGCCGGCACGGCCGTCAGGCCGAGCGCGCGCGCATGAGTATCATTGCGGACGAGCTGCGCAGTGATGTCGAGTGCGTGATCGGTCGCGTCGGCATCGAGCCGGGCCATGTCGATCCCGGCCCCTTGCAGAATCGCGCGCAATTGGTCCTGAGCCAGGCGACGCCCGGGCGCGCCCATCAGCGCGCGATGGGCCGCCTCGTAGCGGCCCTGATAGGCCGCCGCCAGGGCGAGGCGGGCGCCGGCGACGGATGCCTCGCTCAGGACCGGCCAGTCCTTGTAGACGAGGCGGACTCGACCATCAGCCTCGACGAAGCGGCGCAGCTCCGGCTCCGCGCGCCGGCAGAATGGGCAATTGTAGTCGAAGAACGCCAAGACGAGGACGTCGCCAGCCTCGCTGCCGCCGTGAGGGGCCGCCGGATCGTCGGGCTCGACCGTGCCAGCGCGGGCGAGCGCTGGGCCGGCTGCGGCGAGGATGGCAAGGAAGGCCCGGCGCTTCATCCGGGCATCCTATCAGCAAAAGTGCTTCGAGAGCTTAAGTCCCTGCGCCTGATAGTTCGAGCCGGCTCCCGTGCCGTAGAGCGCTTCCGGCGTCTCGGCCATGCGCTCGTAGACGAGGCGGCCGACGATCTGTCCGTCCTCCAGAAGGAAGGGCACGTCGCGCGAGCGCACTTCGAGCACGGCCCGCGCACCGGCGCCACCCGCCGCGGCGTAACCGAAACCCGGATCGAAGAAGCCCGCATAGTGCACCCGGAATTCGCCCACGAGCGGGTCGAACGGTACCATCTCGGCCGCGTGGTCGGGGGGCACCTGCACCGATTCCTTCGAGGCCAGGATGTAGAACTGGCCCGGATCGAGGATGAGCGATCCGCTGCCATCGGCCGGCAGTGGCTCCCAGAACTCGGCGGTCTTGTGCGCGCCCGGCCTGTCGACGTGGATCAGGCCGGTATGGCGCTTGGCGCGGTAGCCGATCAGCCCGTCGAAGCCGGCGAGATCGACTGAGACCGCGACGCCGCCGGTGAAGGATGGCGAGGCCGCGCTGACCAGGGGCGTGCGCGCGTGCAGGGCGACGAGCTCGGTGTCGCTGAGCCTCGGCTCGCCCCGGCGGAACCGGATCTGCGACAGCCGCGTGCCTGTGCGGACCAGTACCGGGAAGGTGCGCGGCGAGATCTCGGCATAGAGCGGGCCATGGTAGCCGGCCTCGACCTGATCGAAGGCAGCGGCCCGGTCGGTGATGACGCGGGTAAACACGTCGATCCGGCCGGTGGAGCTCTTCGGATTCGCGCTGGCGCAAAGATCGCCGGGCAGCGCGAGACGTTCCTGCACCTCGGCAATGTAGACGCAGCCCGTCTCGAGCACGGCACCGACCGTGAGATCGACCGGATGCAGCGCCAGCCCATCGACGCAGGTGCCGACGGTACGCTCCCTGCCCGGCAGGAAGCTCGTGCGGACGCGGTAGGCGCGGGCGCCCAGACGCAGGTCGAGGCTCGCCGGCTGGATCTGGTCCGCTGCATAGGGCCGCTCTGGTTTGATCGCGCCCGCCTCGGTCAGGGCGGCGATACCGCGCGCCGAGAGAATGCCGTCCTGCGCGGCCGCACTGCCTGTCATCGTTCGAGCTTGTCCGAACTGGCCCCGGAGGGCGCTGGAGAGGTCATGACGGGTTCTGGGGTCCTACCCCGGAATCGCGCGTCTCCGCCCCGGTATGAGACAGGACGCTGCGGATGAAGGAGAGGCGGGCGAGCGCACCGATGGCGATCAGCCCTGCGATCAGGCTCGCGACGAGCGGAAACCGGCCCGAATCCACGAGCGGCAGCAGCGCCAGGACGGCGGCGGCGAGCCCCGGCATCGCGCCGAGCGGCAGAACCAGCGAGGGCAGCCCGCCCATCGCCAGCGCGAGCCCAGAGCGCCGCGAGAGCGCCGCCGCAGCCAGCCGCGAGGCGGCGTCCAGCGCGATCGCGGCGGCCAGGGCGAGGGCCGCCGGTCCGTTCGCGACGGGCGCCTGCGCGAGGAAGGCCGCCGTCACCGCGAGCAGCGCGGCGGACCCGAGGCAGTAGGAAAGGGAGGCGTCGGCAACTCGAGGATGCAGGGCCTGGGACGAGGCTTGCGCCAAGAGAACTCCGACGTACTTAGTCGCGATTGACGGGACTCCGGGCGCCACGTACCACGAGGCTCTTCGGTTGTCGCGTCACCGCTTGCGGTGGGCAGGGGGGAGACTGTTCCGGCGATGTACAAGGCCGAGACCCGCGGCATCACGGTGACCGTCGAGCCTCGCTTCGTCGAGGAGGAATCGTCTCCCGGCGATAGCCGATACTTCTTCGCCTATACGGTCGAGATCGTGAATAACGGTCACGAGAAGGTCCAGCTGCGCTCGCGCCATTGGCGCATCATCGACGGACACGGCGCCTGCCAGGAGGTGCGCGGGGCCGGCGTTGTCGGCAAGCAGCCTTTTCTCGGTCCGGGCGAGTCGTTCAGCTACACCAGCGGTTGCCCGCTCACGACGCCGGACGGCCTCATGGCTGGCAGCTACACCATGACGATCATTGGCGGCGACAGCTTCGAGGCGGAGATCCCGGCCTTCTCGCTCGATTCGCCGCATGTCCGCCGCAGCGTCCACTGAGGTCGTGGCGCAGGCGCTTTCCGAGGAAGTGGATGCCAGTTCGTCGCGAGAGAGCGCGACAATGAATACGGGCCGCCGCTACACCACCCTCGAACTTCTCGAACGGCTCGTCGCTTTCGACACCGAGAGTTCGAAATCCAACATCGCCCTGATCGATTTCGTCGCCGGCTACCTGGACGGCTGGGGCGTCCCGTATGTGCGTGTGCCGAACGCAGCCGGCGACAAGCAGGCGATCTTCGCAACCCTCGGGCCGATGATCGACGGCGGTGTCGTGCTCTCGGGCCATACCGACGTGGTGCCGGTCACCGGCCAAGCCTGGACCTCCGACCCCTTCGTGCTCCGCATCGCCGACGGGCGTGCCTATGGCCGCGGCTCCGTCGACATGAAGGGGTTCGATGCGCTGGCGCTCGGCCTGGTGCCGCAGGCGGTGGCGACCGATCTGAAGCGGCCGATCCACATCCTGCTGTCCTACGACGAGGAGATCTCCTGCCTCGGCGTGCTCGACACCATAGCCCGCTTCGGAATTGACCTGCCGCGCCCGGGCGCCGTGATCGTCGGCGAGCCGACGGGGCTCGAGGTGGCTGACGCTCACAAAAGCGTGGTGACCTACGACACGGTCGTGCATGGCCACGAGGCGCATTCGTCCAAGCCCTCGCTCGGTGCCAACGCAGTGACGGCCGCAGCCGATCTCGTATCCGAGCTGAACCGAATCGCCGACGCGATGATCGAGCGGGGTGACGCCTCGGGCCGGTTCGATCCGCCGGCAACCACTGTGCATGTCGGCGTCATCCAGGGCGGCACGGCGCGCAACATCCTGGCCAAGACCTGCGCGTTTCACTGGGAGTTCCGCGGGCTGCCGGATCTCGACATGGCCGAAATTCCCCGCCTGTTCGCCGAGGCGACCGATCGGATCGTCGCCAACCGGCTCAACCGTTACGGCGATTACGGGCACATCGAGACCGAGGAGGAGGTCTCGGTGCCGGGCCTCGCGCCCGATCCGGGCTCGGAGGCCGAGACGCTGGCCCTCAGGCTCGCCGGGCGCAATCGCACCATCTCCGTCTCCTACGCCACCGAGGCCGGGCGCTTCCAGCAGGCGGGATTGCCGACGGTGGTGTGCGGACCGGGCTCGATCGACCAGGCGCACCAGCCCGACGAGTTCATCACCCTGGCCGAACTGGAGCGCGGCGAAGCCTTCATGAAGCGCTTGCTGGCGGAGTGCGCGGCATGAGTGCGCGGCGGTCGGCTGGTCCGGTGAAGCTGAGGCCGCTGGAGCGCGAGGACCTGCGCTTCGTGCACCAGCTCAATAACAACGACAGCATCATGCGCTACTGGTTCGAGGAGGCCTACGAGTCCTTCGCCGAGCTGCAGCAGCTCTACGAACGCAACATCCACAACCAGACCGAGCGGCGCTTCATCATCGCGACGGAGGCGGACGAGCCGGCCGGGCTGATCGAGCTCGTCGAGATCAACCATCTGCACCGGCGCTGCGAGTTCCAGATCGCGATCCATCCCGGCTTCGAGGGCCGCGGCTACGCCTGGAAGGCGACCCGGATCGCCATGGACTACGCCTTCAGCGTCCTGAACATCCACAAGCTCTACCTGCATGTCGATAAGGACAACACGCGGGCCGTGGGCATCTACGAGCGCTGCGGATTCAAGCCGGAGGGCGTGCTGCGCGACGAGTTCTTCGTGAATGGCCGCTACCGCGACGCCGTGCGGATGTGCCTGTTCCAGCCCGACTACCTCGCCCAACGCGGCGGTGGCGACGTCAACGAGCCGGTGCTGAAGACCTGATCGCAAAAGAGAGGGGCCGTTCCCGGCCCCTCTCCATTCGTCAGACGCTTAAGCGTGCAGCTCAGTTGCGGCCGCCGCCAGTACCGGCTCCGGCACCACCACCGGCTCCGCCGCCCTTGCCCATCGCACCGCCGCCAGCGCCCATGGAGCCGCGGCCGCCGCCTGCATTGCCGGCACCCGCGTTACCACCGCTGGCGTTGCGCATACCGCCACCCGTATCGCCCTTGTCGGAGGCATTGCGGATGCCGCCGCTGGCCTTGGTGTCATTGCCCGCGTTGCGCATGCCGCCCTCGTTTCCGCGGCTCATGCCCTTGGCACCCTCGGTCTGCTCGGCACGACGTCCACTGCGCTCATCGCGACCGCGGACATTCTCACGGGTCGAGACGCTGGTGCGGGTGGAGACACGGTCACGCTCGAAGCCGCCATGGCCGCCGATATTCACCGACAGGCGACGATATTCGGGTGAGCCATAGAGCACGCGCTGACCGCGAATGGTCACGTAGCGCTCACGGGTGCCGCCACGACGCTCGGTGACGATCAGGCGACGGTATTCCGGCGAGCCGTAGATGACGCGCTGACCACTGACCATCACGTAACGCTTGCCGCGGGTGCTGCTGCGTTCCGTGACGACGAGCCGGCGATACTCGGGCGAGCCAAAGACCACGCGCTGACCGGCGATGAAGACGAAACGCCCGCTGCGGCGACCGCCATCGACATGTTCGCGCGACGAGGTGCGGACATCGACCCGGCTGCTGCTGCGCTCACTGAAGCGTTCGTTGCGGCCGCCGCGCTCGGCTCTGTCGCCACGGCCACCGCGATCGTCGCGCATTCCGCTGCCGGGCTCGTTCGTCGCCGCCTTGCCTGCGCTACGGCCGGGTTCAGCCCCGGCGCTCCGGCCCTCCGACGCTCCGCCGGCTGCGCTGCCCCTGTCGGCTCCGCGAGAGGCCTGCGTGGCGCCCGCACCGCCGCCCTCACCACGAGAGGCTGCCGCACCGCCGGCAGCGCCGCCACCATTGCGGCCGCCGCCCATGGTGGACTTTTCGGATCCACCGCCCGCATTGCCGGCGCCGGCAGCGCCGCCACCCTGCTGGGCATAGACGGACGTGCTCAGCAGAAGTGCTGCCAGACCAATCGCAACTCTCTTCATCAGACGTTCCTCCAGGTTCAAATCTGGGTTCGAAACGTCAAAAGAGCGAAAAGGGTTTCGATATTTTTGGATTTATCGATTTTGATCTCAAGTGCAGCGCAAGCTTGACCTTATAAATTGCACTGCAATCGCGATCGGTTCCATTTTTTGGCTCGGATCATCTTCGCAATATCTCGATGAAGGGAACGACGCAGTCAGGCACGCCGCCGTTCGCCTCAGCGCAGGCGGCTGGCCATTTCCGCGGCCTTTCGGATCGTAGCCGAATCGGGCGTGCCGGCCGGTACCACCCAGCTTCCACCAACGCAGAGCACCGATGGGTGCGCGAGCCAGTCCGAGGCCGTCGTCTCGGTGATGCCGCCGGTCGGGCAGAACCGCACGTTGCCGAACACCGCCGCCAGCGCCTTCAGCGCCTTCAATCCGCCGGAGGCCTCAGCCGGAAAGAACTTGAAACGATCGAGCCCGTGGTCGAGCCCGCGCATGATGTCTGCGGCGTTGGCCACGCCCGGCAGATAGGGCACGCCGCTCTTCTGTGCGGCCTCGGTCAGGGGCGCGGTGAGACCGGGGCTGACGATGTATTTCGCGCCGGCCGCGAGCGCCGCGTCGAGGTCCTTCGGATTCAACACCGTGCCGGCACCGACCACCGAGCCCGGCACCTTCGACATCTCGCGGATCACGTCGAGGGCCGCGGGCGTGCGCAGCGTGACCTCGAGCGCGACGAGGCCGCCGCTCACCAGCGCCTCGGCGATCGGCGCGGCATGGGCCACGTCCTCGATCACCAGAACCGGGATGACGGGGACGGATCGCATCAGCGCGTCGATGTCGTTGGCCATAAGTGTCTCCTCGTCAGATCGATCTCGACGTCATTGCGAGCCGAAGGCGAAGCAATCCAGGGCCACGCACGCAACGGCAGCCCGTTTGCTCAGGATTGCTGCGCTGCGCTCGCAATGACGAGACTTCGGTCAAAGCCCTGCGGCCGCCAGCATCGCCGAAGCGCCCTGCTCCGCCCCATCGGCGCCGTGGCGCATGAAGGCGAAGAGCTCGCGGCCGGTGCCGAGGCCTGGTGGGGGCGCATGCGCGTCCTCGCGGGCATCCCATTCGGCGGGATCGACCAGCGCTTCGAGCACGCCTTCCTCCGCCGAGAGCCGGATCACGTCCCCGTCGCGGATGCGGCCGATCGGGCCGCCACCGACGCCCTCGGGGCTGAGATGGATCGCCGCCGGCACCTTGCCCGAAGCACCCGACATCCGCCCGTCGGTGACCAGCGCGACCTTGAAGCCGCGATCCTGGAGCACGCCGAGCGGTGGGGTGAGCTTGTGGAGTTCCGGCATGCCGTTGGCGCGCGGACCCTGGAAGCGCACCACCACGATCACGTCCTTCTCCAACTCGCCGGCCTTGAAGGCGGCGATGACGTCGTCCTGGTCCGAGAAGACGCGGGCCGGGGCTTCGATCGTCCGGCGCGAGGCGTCGACGGCGCTGGTCTTGAAGGTGGCGCGACCGAGATTGCCTTTCACGAGCCGCATACCGCCATCGGGCTGGAACGGGGTGGCAGGCTTCCTCAGCATCGTGGCGTCGAGGCTGTCCGCGACGGCATCCTCGTAGACGAGATCCTCTCCCGACAGCTTTGGGTCGCGGGCATGGTCGCGCAGGCTGGCGCCCGAGACCGTCAGGATGTCGTCATGCAGCATGCCGGCATCGATCAGGCTGCTGATGACGTAGGACATGCCGCCCGCCGCGTGGAAATGGTTCACGTCGCCGGCGCCGTTCGGATAGACGCGGGCGATCAGCGGCACGGCGGCCGAGAGCCGGTCGAAATCCTCCCAGTCGACGATGATGCCTGCGGCCCGCGCCATGGCTGGGAGATGGATCGCGTGGTTGGTCGAGCCGCCCGTGGCCAGCAGCCCGACGATGGCGTTCACGATCGCCTTCTCATCGACGCAGCGCCCGACCGGCCGGTAGTCGTTGCCGCCCCAGCCGATCTCGGTGAGCCGATGCACGGCACCGCGCGTGACTGCCTGGCGCAGCTTGGTGCCCGGATTGATGAAGGAGGCGCCGGGCATGTGCAGGCCCATCACGTCCATCATCATCTGGTTGGAATTGGCCGTGCCGTAGAAGGTACAGGTGCCAGCGCCGTGATAGGAGGCGGACTCGCTCTCCAGGAGCTCGGCGCGGCCGACCTTGCCCTCGGCATAGAGCTGCCGGATGCGCTGCTTCTCCTTGTTGGCGAGACCCGAGGGCATCGGGCCGGCCGGCACCAGGATCATCGGCAGGTGGCCAAAGCGCAGGGCACCGATCAGCAGGCCCGGCACGATCTTGTCGCAGATGCCTAGAAGAAGGGCGCCCTCGAACATGCCGTGGCTCAGGCCGACGGCGGCCGACATCGCGATGGTGTCTCGGGAAAACAGCGACAGTTCCATGCCGCGCTGGCCTTGGGTGACGCCGTCGCACATGGCCGGCGTGCCGCCCGCCACCTGCGCGGTGGCTCCCACTTCCCGTGCAAAAACCTTGATCTGGTCCGGGTAGCGCCCGTACGGCTGATGGGCCGAGAGCATGTCGTTATAGGCGGTGACAATGCCGATATTCATCGCCTTGCCCGCGACGATCGCCTTCTTGTCCTCGCCCGAGGCCGCGAAGCCGTGGGCAAGGTTCCCGCAGGCGAGCATCGGGCGATGGACGCCCGCCTCGCGCTCGCGCTCGATCAGGTCGAGATAGGCACGGCGCGTGTCGCGCGAGCGCGCGACGACACGCTCGGTGACGGCTGCGATCTCGGGATGAAGGTCGGCCATGCGATCCAAGCCCTGCTCGAGGAGCCGGCGCGGGCTGCCGACCACGCTCGGGAAGCGATGGCCGGCCTGCTGCGCCGCAATGCTGCGCCTAACATGGAACGGATCCAGTCAGGCGGACACCCCCGTCAGTGCCGGCTCTCGCTCGTCCCAGACGCAGCCCCGGTCTCACCCTGGGCCTCGGCGGGATCCACGACGTAGTGGCGCGAGCAGAATTCGCAGGTGATGCCGATCTTACCGTCGTCGGCGACCATGTCGCGACGCTCCTGGTCGGAGAAGGACCGGATCATGCCGAGAACCCGCTCGCGCGAGCAGCGGCATTGCTCGACAAGCGGCTGCGCCTCGAAGACGCGTACGCCGCGCTCGTGGAAGAGCCGATAGAGCAACCGCTCGCTCGACACGGCCGGATCGACGAGTTCGTGATCCTCGACCGTGGCGGCCAGAGAGCGCGCCTCGACCCAGGCATCGTCCTCCGGCAGCGTGGTCTCGTCGAGCCGCTCGTGCCCCTCCGGCGCGTCGCCCGGATCGAGATCGGCCTGGCGCATGCGCTCGGGCGAGGAGGGCAGGAACTGCATGAGCAGGCCGCCGGCCCGCCAGCGCTGCTCGCCGCCCTCGACCTGCTCGGCCACTGCCAGTCGCACTCGCGTTGGGATCTGCTCGGACTGGCGGAAGTATTGGTGCGCGGCCTCCTCCAGCCCCTGCCCTTCCAGCGCGACGACGCCCTGGTAGCGGCTCTGGGCCGGCCCTTGGTCGATGGTCATGGCGAGATGCCCCTCCCCGATCAGGTCGGCGGCCTTGGCCCTGGCGCCGAGCGCCTCAACGCGCGATGCGTCGAACCGCGCCGTGGCACGTACCCGATCCGGCGCCTCGAAATCGACCACGATCATCCCGACCGGGCCGTCGGTCTTGGTCTGGAGCTGGAATCGGCCCTCGCCCTTTAGAGAGGAGCCGAGCAGAGCCGTCAGCGCCGTGGCTTCTCCGAGCAGGCGCGCTACCGGATCGGGATAACCGTGCCGGCGCAGGATGGTGTCGATCGACGGGCCGAGCCGCACGGCGCGGCCGCGCAGGTCGAGCGGCTCGACCGAAAACGGGAGAATGGTGTCGTCGCCGCCTTCGAGCGTGATGGCGGATTGTGCCGGGGCCTGACCTGAACTCATGACGTCTCCGTGGGCCGGGTCTCTGCGGATGGCGAGATCGTCGGCATGAGGCAATCCCTCGTGCGGATCCGCGACGACGGGGTCGCCATAGCGAAAGCAAGGGGATCGGCGCAAATCCTGCGCGACCCGGAATATGGGTGGCGATGACTATATTTGCGACGTTTCACGCCGGCCCGAGAGTTATGCGCGATGATTGGGCCGCTGCAGCAATGACACCGGCGGCAAGCCGTGCTTCTAGGTCTCAGACGCTGCGGGCTCCCTGCCCTAAGGTCCGGAGTTCCTTGGATGAAATTGCTCACTCTCGCGGCGTCGGCCGCAGTTCTCTTCGGCCTTGCCTCACAGTCTGCCCGGGCCGAGACTCCGGAGGAGATTGCCTTCGGCTTCGGCCAGTTCACGGGCGCGGCGACCTTTTGCAAACTCCCGAAGGACAAGGTGCAGGCGGTCGCGGCCGGTCTCCTCGGCACCGCCGGCATCGACATGAGCGGCCCCGGCCCGGAGATGACCAAGTTCAAGGAGGGCGTGACGGACGGCGTGCGCTCCATGCAGGCGCCCGACGCGTCCTCCTGCGAAGATGTCACGACGGCCTTCAATCAGGCCTACGAGAAGCTCCAGTAACGTGCGGCGTCGCCTCGGCCTCTGCCTGCTCGTTGGCGCGAGCCTGCTGGCAAGCGCTCCGGCCGGCGCGGCCGAGACCGGATCGCCCGCGGATTTTCTGCGGGCGCTCTACGCCCATTATCCGCTTCGATCCGGCAAGGCGTCTCCCGTGACGGATCAGCCGAAGGCGTGGCTCGCCGAGCCGCTCCTCGGTCTCATCCTGCGCGACCAGAAGACGGCGCGCGACACCGGCGAGATCGCATCCCTCGACTTCGACCCGGTCTGCGCCTGCCAGGATGACGCGGGGCTGAAAGGCGTCGGCATCACGGTTCAGGGCGAGGAGGCGGCTCAGGCCAAGGCCACGGTGAAGTTCCGCCTCGGGGGCGCCGTCGCGGTCCGCTACGATCTCGTGAAGACCGATGCCGGCTGGCGCGTCGCCGACATCCACACGAAGGACGTGCCGAGCCTCGCGGCTCTCCTGAAGGATGCCCAGAAATGACGTCGCCGACGCGCGCACGGATCACGTCGATGGCGATCCGCCTCGTACTGCTCGCAGTAGCACTGACCGCGCCCTCATGGGCCCGGGCTCAATCCTGCACGG
This sequence comes from Methylobacterium brachythecii, assembly GCF_014196345.1. GTDB lineage: Bacteria > Pseudomonadota > Alphaproteobacteria > Rhizobiales > Beijerinckiaceae > Methylobacterium > Methylobacterium brachythecii. The sequence continues at coordinate 337,940 of NZ_JACIDN010000004.1, forward strand.
CCGAGATCGGCCAGCGCGAGTCCCAGCAACTGGTCGAGCGATGCCTGGAGGTCTCTCCGGCGACGCGGCCGCCCTGCAACGTGTCGAATGCCTGCTCTCTCATCGAGAGCGAGATCGTCCGCGGCTGCCGGATCGTGGCCGAGGACGCGCCTCGCTGGTGCGCGGATTACGGGCAGTAAGCCGCCGCGTGCCCGTCAAACCAGGCTCGCGGGCTCTGCGAGCATGCCGTCGACGAAGCCGGTGAGCCCGGTGCGGCGCACCCGCTTCAGGCGCTCGGCGGCGACGATCGATTCGAGGGCGTGGAAGGATTCGTCGAGGTCATCGTTGACGATGACGTAGTCGTATTCGACCCAGCGCTGCATCTCGTTGCGGGCATTGGCGAGCCGCTTCTCGATGGTCGCCGGGGAATCCTCGGCCCTGCGCTCCAGGCGGTGCCGCAGCTCCGAAAAGCTCGGAGGCAGGATGAAGACCGTGACGACGTCGTCCTCAAGGTGCTTCCTGACCTGACGGGTGCCCTGGTAGTCGATGTCGAAGATCATGTCCCGGCCCTCGGCCAAGGCCTGCTCCACGGGGCTGCGCGGTGTGCCGTAGAAATTGCCGTGGACCTCGGCCCATTCGAGAAGGCCGTCGCGAGCGCGCAGGTCGTCGAAGGCCCTGCGGTCGATGAAGTGGTAATGCCGCCCGTCGATCTCCGAGGGGCGGCGCTCGCGGGTCGTCACCGAGATCGAGAGGTCGAGGCCCCAGCCGCCGGCATTGGCGATGTTGCGCGTGAGCGTGGTCTTGCCCGCGCCCGAGGGCGAGGACAGGATCAGCACTAGGCCGCGTCGCTCGATCCGGCTTGGGGTCGGTGCGGTCTTCTGCTTCATCGGTCCTTCACCGCGGACGTGGTCTCGGCCTTAGAGCAGGCTGCGAAAAGTGGAAACGGTTTTTCGCGTGAAGCCTGCTCTAACTCTTTGAATCGATCATGTTTTCTGCGTTTTGATTGGTTCAATCAAAACGCAGCATGATCCGGCGTCACTCGACGTTCTGCACCTGCTCGCGGAATTGCTCCACCACGGCCTTCAAGTCGAGTCCGATCCGCGAGAGCGCGATATCGTTGGCCTTGGCCGAGAGCGTGTTGGCCTCACGGCCGAGCTCCTGCGCCAGGAAATCGAGCCGCCTGCCGATGGCTCCTCCCTTGGCGAGCAAGTCGCAGGCCGAAGCGAGATGCGCGCGCAGCCGGTCGAGTTCTTCCCGCACATCGGCCTTAGCGGCGAGCATCACCGCCTCCTGATGCAGTCGGTCCGGATCGAGAGCGCCGTTCTCCACGAGCGATGCCACCGCCGCGGCGAGACGCCCGCGCACCGCCTCCGGCTTGCGAGACGGGCAGGAATCAGCGGCCTCGGTGAGGCGCTCCATCTCGGCGAGCTGGCCGCCGATGATGGCCGCGAGCTGGCGCCCTTCGGTGGCGCGCATCTCGACCAGGTCTGAAACCAGGCGTTGCACGGCCGAAGCGAGGTCGCGATCGAGGGCATCGCGGTCGGTGCCAGCCTCCTCCTCCGACTCGATCACTCCCCGGATCCCGAGAAGGCCGTCGAGGGTCGCCGGCCCGAGGCCGGCTGAAAGCGGGACACGAGCGACGGCTGCCGCGAGATCCGCGAGCAGCGCTTCGTTGATGCGCACGCGCGGTGTGGCTTCCGGCCGGGTCAGGTTGAGCGAGAGCTGGCACTGGCCACGGGCGAGCGCCTTCTGCAAGGCCGCCCGAGCCGTCTCTCCAGGACCGTCGAAGCCGCCCGGCACGCGCACCCGCACGTCGAGCCCGCGTCCGTTGACGGAGCGGACCTCCCAGACCCACTGCACCGGCCCGGTGGTTCCGGCGGCGCGGGCGAAGCCCGTCATGCTGGCGATCATGGTGCTGTGCGCGGCCTCGTCTCGGGGCGAACTCTTCGTCTCGCCTAGGGGAGCCGGCTCATAGCACCCGCGCAGTGCTGGCCCAAGATGGGTCCGGCAGGACGCGAGCGCTGAATGACGGGTGGCAGAATGGCCGCCCGATCAGGGGTTCTTCAGCTGCGGAACCGTCTTCGGCGACGTCAGGTCGTAGCTGCGGTTCTTCAACGGATCGAGCTTGGTACCCTCGGAGGCATCGAAAGCCTTCGAGCGCTGCCCGTTCGTGCCCATGGTCGAGGTGTCCGCCGCGAAGGTCGAGTTCGAACCTGGCGCGTAGGCCGAGGCGCGGCCGGGTTGGCCTTGCGCCGCAGCGTTCGGATCGCCGGCGCCCGGGTCCAGCTTGTCGACGCCGCCGGCATCCGGCTGCGGCGATTGCTGGCGAGCGCGCTCGACCTGGCGCCAGCGGGTCACGTTGCGCTGGTGGCCTTCGAGACTGTCGGCGAAGGCGTGACCGCCGGTGCCGTCGGCGACGAAGAACAGGTCCTTGGTGCGGGATGGGTTGGCCACCGCTTCGAGGGCGGCGCGGCCCGGATTGGCGATCGGTCCGGGCGGAAGGCCCTCGATCACGTAGGTGTTGTAGGGCGTGGCGCGTTCGATCTCGGAGCGCTGGATACCGCGCCCGAGCGTGCCGCGGCCGCCGACGAGACCGTAGACGATGGTCGGGTCGGATTGCAGCTTCATGCGCTTGTTCAGACGATTGACGAAGACGCCGGCGACGCGCGGGCGCTCGTCGGCGCGGCCCGTCTCCTTCTCGACGATGGAGGCCAGCGTCACCATCTCGGCGGGGGTGCGCACCGGCACCTCCGTGCTGCGGCGCATCCAGATCTGATTCAGCACCTCGCGCTGCTTGGCGCGCATCAGGTTGACGATCTGCTGGCGAGTGGCGCCGCGCTCGAATTTGTAAGTATCGGGCAGGAGCGAGCCCTCAGCAGGGATCTCGTTGATCTCGCCGGCGAGAACGTCGTTCTCGTTCAGGCGTCCGACGATCTGTTCGCTCGTCAGGCCCTCGGGGAAAGTGATCGCGTGCTGCACCTGCCGCCCGTTGGTCAGCGTCTCGACGGTGTCGTCGATGCTGGCATGGGCCTTGAAGACGTATTCGCCGTGCCTGAGCGGGCCCTTGCCACGGAAGCGCGCGGCCAGCTCGAACAGCGTGGTGTGGTCGATGACGCCCTCGCGGCTCAGGGTCTCGGCGATTTCGCTGGTGCCGCTGCGGCTCGCGATGACCACGACCTTGTCGTTGGCGAGCGGACCCGGCTCGCGGAATTCGCGCGTCACGATGGTCAGGCCGATCATCGCACCGATGGCGAGCACCACAGCCAGCGTCAGGAGGCCGCTGACCATTCCGAGAAAGCCGCCGCGCTCGCGCTCGGGCTGCTCGGGCGGCGGCGGCGCGGCGGTGGGCTTCAAGGCCTCGCTCGGGCTGCGCGGCGCGAGCCGCTGCGGCAAGGCCGGGCCGCCCTCTTCCTCGGAGGCCGCCGGCGAGGGCGGAGGCGTCTTGCTTCTGCGGAACATCGAAAACCCTGATCTCGTCTCGCGCGTCGGGCCCGTGGTCGAGACGGGCCGGATGGACGCGGGCGCGAGCGGGCACTCTGATGGGATTTTGTGGCGAAAATCGAGTGTCGGCGGCCTCGCCCACCCGTCCAGGCCGGCCGATCAGCGAATCCGCCAGGCCTTGAGCGGCGACCCATCGAGCGGAACCGGCTCGAGCCAATCCGCGGTCTCGCCGTGGACGAGACGGGCCGCGAAGCCTTCGTCGTCGGTGGCGGGGCACAGGACGAGATAGGCCGCACCCGTCGCTGCGGCCTGCCGGCGGATCTCTTCCTGCGTGCCCTCGCTCACGGCGATGCCGGCGATCAGCCCGGCGGTGGCGCGATGGTAGGGGGCGGCGACGATGGAATGGGGGGTGTAGGCCAGGAGATAGGGACCGAGGTCGATCGCCGCGAGCACGGTACCCATTGGCTGCGCGCCGAGCGCAGAGAAGGCGGCGGCGTCCTTGCAGCTCTTCTCGCCCGTCCCGGCCTTTTGGGCGGTTGTCGCCGGCGACGCCATGTCCTCCCCAAGCCGGCCGACGGAGAGCCAGGCACGGCCATTCAGCAGAAGGACCGAGGCGAGGAGCGCGATCCGGGCCATCCGTCCGGCCGGCGTCGTGCCGGAGAGCGGGAGAGCCCGATCCAGGCAGATGCCCGCGATGATCGGCACGATGCCGGAGGCAACATAGGCACCGCGGAGCTGCAGGCAGGTCTGCACGGCGCCGAGCGCGAGGAAAAGGCTGGCGATGGTCAGCGGGCGCCGGTGGGCGGCATCGGTCGCGGCGAGCACCACGGCGGCGACGGCGGCGGCGAATAGGGCTGCGGTCAGGCCGAGCGCTTCTGCGGGGGTTGCGCGCACCAAGGTCCAGATCGGCATCATTTCGCGGACCTGATCGAGCCAGCGCGTACGCACGAGGTCGGGCATGCCCGGGAACGGACCGTGCAGGCAGATCGGGAACAAGGCCGCGAACCCGGCGATGCCGAACAGGCCGACTCCAACGGTCAGGCCGAGGCGAACTGCCTTGCGATCCGGGTTCAGCACGGCTGCGGCCAGCGCGGTCAGGCCGCCGATCCCGGACAGCCAGAGCCAGGGCGGTGAGAGTGCGTCGCAGGCGTTGGCGGACCACAGTTCGGGAGCCGTCTGAATCCCGAACAGCAGTGTCGTACCCGCCGTGAGGGCGAACCCGAACCCGGCCAGGGCCGGCATTGCCGCGCGTGCGGACAGGCACCAATCCGCGACGACGATCAGGCCGGCGAGGGCGATGGCCGGGAGCGCTTCGAGTCCGACGGCCAGCGAGGCCGCCGCGAGAGCACCGGCGATCGCACCGCTTCGCCACGAGCGCACGGGCTGCATCAGGCACAGGCCAACGCCGAGCAGGAGGATCACTTGAATATTATGGTGGTCGATGCGCCCGGGCGTGAACTGGATCGTCAGCCCGAGGGTCTGCGTCGCCGCGAAGATCGCGAAGATCGCGGCGCGGCCGTTGAACAGGCCGCGCGTGCCGCGCGCGAGCACCAGCGCGTAGACGAGGAACAGCAGCGGCGGCCAGAACGCCGTGGTGATGCGCTCGGCGAGCGAGGTCCCCACGAGCGGCGTCAGCACGCCGATCGCGGCGGCGAGCGGCGCGTCCACCAGCCGCGACCAGTGGCTTGCGACGCCGGCGGGCGGCAGGAAGCGGTGTTCGACCATGTCGAACCAGGACTGCCCGGCGACGAGGTCACGCACCTCGACGAGCCGCATGGCGTCGTCGGTATCGCCGAGATGGAGTGTTTGCAGGGCGCCAGTGAGGTCGCCGGTGCCGTACAGCGTGAGCAGGCCGTAGGCGGCTAGTCCCCAGGGCAGCCACGGACTATCGACCAGGCTGCGGCGCTGGGGGGCGTCTTCGCTTGCGGCGACGGAAGGGGCGGCCATGGCGCGGTCCCCCCTCACGCCGCGGCCGGAGCGAGCGACCGAGAAGTGGCAGGCACGGGCTTGGCGATCTCGTGCAGGATGGTCAGGTAGAGAGCGATCAGCGCGAGCGATGAGATGCCCATCCCGATCATGTTCAGGGGCATCATCAAAGCCGGGATCATCCAGGCGGCCAGCAGCCGCCGGTTCGCCGTCGGATCGGGCACGGAAGCGCAGATCCGCCAGACGATCACGGCTGCGACGGCCGTGAGGTCGTAGTTGAAGGCGTAAGGCGTCAGCAGCGGCACGGCGCAGACGACGAGCGCCGTTCGCTGGCGGACGTCCCGCGAGCGGCGCACACCCCATACGGTCGCCGCGAGCACCGGCAGCGAGACCGCCGCCTGGAGCGCGAAAGCCGCCTGCGAGGGCAGTCCGAAGGTCCGTGCTCCGGCATAGACCGAGGCCATCATGTAGGTGAAGAAGCCCTCGAAACGCTCGAGAATCGCGAACTGGAAGGCGCTGACGGTGGTGAAGTAGGCCCGCCACGGCTCCAGCCCAAAGACGGCCGCAGAGACCGCGACCAGCGCGATCGCGGTGAGGCTCGCCGAAGCGATGGTGCGCCAGGCACCCAGCGCGATGAGCACGAGGGGCAACACCAACCCGAGATGGGGCTTGTAGGTGAGCAGGCCGAACAGCAGGCCCGCAAGCCAGGGCCGCTTCTCGAGGCAGAGAAGGCCGCCGAGCAGGAGCAAACCGGTGAGGAAGCCGTTCTGTCCCCCAATCATGTTGATCAGACAGGCCGGAGACAGCAGCAGCAGCAGCAGGGCGCGCAGTCGCTCGGGGGCGGGAACCTGGCTCAGCGTCACGGCGGCGAAGGCGCCGAACAGCAGAAGGGTCCAGGCAGCCAGCGCCGCGGGATACGGAAGCTGCGCGAAGGGCCACAACAGGAGGAGCGAGAAGGGCGGATAGCCCCAGTTGTGGAAGGGGAGCGGGGTGCCGAAGACCCGGCCGATGGCCTCCGCATAGGCCGTAAGGTCGAACAGCGTCGTGAGCTCGCCATGGAAGGCGAGGCGCGGGCCGACCCAGTTATTGATGAAGTCGCGTCCGACCGGGTAGCCTGTCACGTCGAGGCCGTTCCCGGCAGGCCAGTAGAATCGCACCGTGATCGGCAGAACGGCAAGAAGGCCGAAAACGGCGAAAGCGGTGTTCGGAAACCGCGGCCGGACGGCAGGTCCGGAGAGGCCCGGGTTCATCACTGCGGCGACCTCACGCGATGTGCAGGTAGAGGTTCGAGCTGAATGGGCCGAGCGGAAGCCCGGTGTGGCCGATCTTCGCGACGCGTCCGGCCGGAACAGCCTGCGCCAAGCGCGCGCGCGTCATCAGGATGAGGTTCTCCTCGCGGGTCCAGTCGGCCTTGCCGAGCAGGCGGCAGGCGAGCCGAAACCCGGCATCCGTGAAATGCAGGAAAGGAACGGCCGTGTGGTGCTCGATCGGAAAGAACCGGTGAGGCACGGTGACGAAGACGCTGCGGGCGACCCGGCACATCTCCGCGAGCATCAGCTGCTGGTTCCGGCGGCTGCCGACATGCTCCAGCACGGCATTGGAGACCGCCGCGTCGAAGCTGTCATCGGCGAAGGGCAGCCGGCAATCGTCGGAGACCTGCCGGTAGGCGATCTCGGGGTAGGCTTCGCGAAAGGCCTCCGCTGAGCCGAGCCCGACCGCAGTGATGTTGGCCCGGTGCGGATAGGTCCGCTCCAGCACGTTCGCCGCATCGTTCAGGACGTCGGAAACGCCGACGTCGAGGATCGTGCTCTCGGGGCGTGGCCGGCACAGGCGCAGAAAGTCGGCGTGGATGCGGTCGCGAGCGGCCGCGACGATCCGCTCCGCGAGCGAGCTCGGCGGGGCGACCTCGTAATATTTTTCGTCGCGCAGCGATGCGCGGGGCGTGAGGTCGAGAACGTCGGTGGGCACGGTCGATCGCCTCGTCAGGTGCCGTTCGGGGCCGGCAGGTCGAGGTAGCGCATCCGCTTGAACTCGCGCTGGCTCGTGCAGACGGCGTCGACGATGATGCCGCAGGTCAGACTCATGAAGGCAAGCTGGATCAGGGCCGCGGCGAGCACCGCGGTCGGGAGCCGCGGCACCAGACCCTGCTCCAGATAGGTCGTGACGATCGGCAGCCCGAGGGCGATGGCGGTGTTGGCGAGGACGGCGGCGAGAATTCCAAAAAAGCGGAATGGGCGCAGAGTCTTGTACATGCGCACGATCTTCACGAGGATCTTTGCGCCGTCGCGATAGGTGTTGAGCTTCGAGCGTGAATCGGCCGGCCGCCGCCCGTATGCGATCGGGATCTCTTCCGCGGCGAGGCGGAGGTCGAGCGCGTGGACGGTCAGCTCCGTCTCGATCTCGAAGCCCGAAGAGGTGGCGGGAAACGACTTGGCGAAACGGCGCGAGACGACGCGGTAACCCGACAGGATGTCGGTGAAGCCCGCCCCGAACAGCCGTTCGACCAAGCCGTTGAACATCCGGTTGCCGAAGCGGTGACCGCGCGGAAAGGCGCCGTCCTGGCCGACCCGCACGCCGACCACCATGTCGACGTTCCGAGTCACGAGCGCGTCGATCAGGCGCCCCGCTGCGGTCGCGTCATAGGTCAGGTCGGCATCGGCGAGCACGTAGAGGTCGGCGTCGATGTCGGCGAACATGCGCCGCACGACGTTGCCTTTGCCCTGGCGCCGCTCGTGCCGAAGCACGGCGCCGGCAGCCTGCGCGATCTCTGCCGTGCGATCGGTCGAGTTGTTGTCGTAGACGTAGATCGTCGCGCCCGGCAGCGCCTTGCGAAAGCCGGCGATCACCTGCGCGACCGTGTGCTCCTCGTTGAAGCAGGGCAGCAGGATCGCGATCGACTTGTTCCGCGAGAACGAGGCCTGCGGCAACAGGCCGTTCAGCTCTTCGCGGATCCGTTCCGAGCTTTGCATCATCGCGGGCTCTCCAGGCCTGCCCTCTCAGGCGAGCCCGGGTCAAATTAGCCTGCGAGCGTTAACGGAATGCGAGCGCACCGGGCGTTTCGGCCCATGCAGGTGAGGCAGCGTTTACCAATCCGCGTCTACAACACGGAGAGTATCGACCTGAGGTCCGCCTCGGGCTCGCCTGCGCCCTTCGGAGTCCCTGATGAGCCACCACACCGAGACGCTGGTCATCGGCGCGGGACCCGCCGGGCTCACGGCGGCCTATCTGCTGTCGAAGGAGGGCCGTCAGGTCACGGTGCTCGAGCGCGACCCCGCCCAGGTCGGCGGTATCAGCCGGACGGTCTCGCACGAGGGCTATCTGTTCGACATCGGCGGCCACCGCTTCTTCTCGAAGTCGAAGGCGGTCGTGGATCTCTGGGACGAGATCCTTCCGAACGATTTCATCGAGCGCCCTCGCCTCTCGCGGATCTTCTACAAGGGCCGCTACTACGCCTACCCGCTCAAGGCCTTCGAGGCCCTGAAGAATCTCGGCATCCTGGAGAGCGCGGCCTGCGTCGCCTCTTACGCCTATGCCCGTATCCGGCCGGTGAAAGACCCGAAAACCTTCCACGAATGGGTGCGCAACCAGTTCGGCGAACGGCTGTTCTCGATCTTCTTCAAGACCTACACGGAGAAGGTCTGGGGCATGTCCTGCGACGCGATCTCGGCCGACTGGGCCGCACAGCGCATCAAGGGCCTCGACCTCGCCTCCGCGGTGATCGATGGTCTCGGCCGCTCGCTCGGCCTACGCCGCCGGCAGCAGGCCGGAGGCCCGGTGATCAAGACGCTGATCGAGAGCTTCCGCTACCCCCGCCGCGGCCCCGGCATGATGTGGGAAGCCGCCGCCGACAAGACCCGTGCGAATGGCGGCCGCGTGCTGCTCGATCGTGGCGTCGAGCGCCTGTCCTACGAGCCGCGCACCGGCATCTGGACGGTGACGGCACGGCTCGGCGACGGCAGCCTTGAGACCCATACCGCCCGCAATCTGGTCTCCTCCGCCCCGATCCGCGAATTGGTGGACTCGATCCGCCCGACCCCGCTCTCGATCTTCAACGCCCGCGCCCTGAAATACCGCGACTTCCTCACCGTCGCCCTGATCGCCAAGGCGCGCGAGGACTTCCCCGACAACTGGATCTACATCCACGACCCGTCGGTGATGGTTGGCCGGGTGCAGAATTTTCGCTCGTGGTCGCCCGAGATGGTACCGGACGAGAGCCGGACCTGCCTCGGCCTCGAATATTTCTGCTTCGAGGGCGACGGTCTCTGGAATGCGCCGGACGAGGAACTGGTGGCGCTCGCCAAGCGCGAGATCGCGCAGATCGGCCTGATCGCCGAGGACGACGTGGTCGATGCCTGCGTCGTGCGCCAGCCCAAGGCCTATCCGGTCTACGACGAGGACTACAAAGCCCATGTCGACACGATCCGTCGCGACCTGGAGCGGGCCTATCCGAGCCTGCATCTCGTCGGGCGCAACGGCATGCACAAGTACAATAACCAGGACCACGCGATGATGACCGCGATGCTGACGGTCAAGAACATCCTCGCGGGCGCGCGGGTCTACGACACCTGGTGCGTGAACGAGGACGCCGAATACACCGAAGCCGGCGTCTCGGGCGCCCACGAGGCTCTCGCCAGCGAGCGCCACGTGCCGCGCAGGGTGGCGTGATCTCCAGGTCCGACGCTCGCGGTTGCCCGTCGAGCGCCTAGTCGTCCTCAACCCCTGACGAAGGCCAGCAGGTCTTCGTTGATGACCGCGGCATGCGTTGTCAGCATGCCGTGCGGGTAGCCGGGATAGGTCTTGAGCGAGCCGTTCACGAGCAGTTTCACCGAAAGCCGCGCGCTGTCGTCGATCGGCACGATCTGATCGTCTTCCCCGTGCAGGACGAGCGTCGGGACGGTGATCGCCTTGAGATCCTCGGTCTGGTCGGTCTCCGAGAAGGCCTTGATGCCATCGTAGTGGGCCTTGGCGCTGCCCATCATGCCCTGGCGCCACCAGTTCCGGATCACCCCCTCGTCGATCGTCGCACCGGGACGGTTGAAGCCGTAGAACGGCCCGGTCGGGACATCGAGGAAGAACTGCGCCCTGTTATCCGCCAGCGCCTTGCGGAACCCATCGAAGACCTCGATCGGCAGGCCGCCGGGATTGCCGTCGGTCTTGAGCATCAAGGGCGGGACGGCGCTGACGAGAACCGCCTTGGCCACGCGTCCCTGCGGCTCGCCGTGCCGCGCGACGTAGCGCGCGACCTCTCCACCTCCCGTGGAGTGGCCGATATGGACGGCGCCCCGCAGGTCGAGATGCTGGACCACCGCCGCGGCATCCGCCGCGTAGTTGTCCATGGTGTGCCCGTCCCAGACCTGCGCCGAACGGCCATGGCCGCGCCTATCATGGGCGATGACCCGGTAGCCCTTCGACAGAAAGAACAGCAGCTGCGCGTCCCAGTCGTCCGCCGAGAGCGGCCAGCCGTGATGGAAGACGATGGCTTGCGCGTCCCTCGGCCCCCAATCCTTGAAGAAGATCTCCACACCGTCCTGAGTCGTGACGAAGGGCATTGCTGGAATCCTTCCCGATCGGCCGCGGCGACAGACTCGCCTGCTCGACATTCGGCTGCCGACCCGGGACGATTCAAGAGAATTCAGTCGGCATGCGTACCGGGAAACGGCGCATTGAGGACCGGTTGGTCCGGGGCGCGCCGGCATGAGGCCCGTGAACGATCGGCGTGCGCGAGCGCAAAAAAAGACCCTCTCCTCGGGTGAGGAGAGGGTTCGTGTCGCCCTGAAGGCGAGAGGGGGTGAGCGGTCAGTGACCGCCGCCACCGCCGCCGGCGCTGTTCGAGGTCGGCTTATTGTTCTCCTCCGCATTGCCCGAGGCGGCCGAGGAGCTGTGCGGGTCGCGCCCCTGCGCCAGAGCCGGCCCGGCCAGGCTGAGGGCGAGAGCTGTGAAGACGGCAAGCTTACGCATAGGTTTTTTCTCCCTATCGATGAGGAGAAAGAACAGATCGCCGGAGGGATAGTTGCCCGACCGTCCCACCACTGTCTGGCATCGTACCGAAGACGGAAGGCGGCGTGGTCTAATCGACCCGGCGCATCACCAGGGAAGCGTTGGTGCCGCCAAAGCCGAACGAATTCGACAGGGCGACGTCGACCCGCTTGCGCTTGGCTTCGTGGGGCACGAGGTCGATCGCGGTCTCGACGCTCGGATTGTCGAGGTTGAGGGTCGGCGGGATCACGCCGTCGCGGATCGCCAGGATCGAGAAGATCGCCTCGACGGCGCCAGCCGCACCGAGAAGGTGTCCGATCGCGGACTTGGTCGAGGACATCGCGACCTTGGAGGCGGAATCCCCGAGGAGCCGTTCGACGGCCTTGAGTTCCAGCTCGTCGCCGGCCGGCGTCGAGGTGCCGTGGGCGTTGATGTAGTCGATCTCGGACGGGGCGATGCCGGCGCGCTTCAAAGCCGCGACCATGCAGCGATAGCCGCCCTCGCCTTCCGGCGCGGGCGAGGTGATGTGATAGGCGTCGCCCGAGAGCCCGTAGCCCACCACCTCGGCGTAGATCTTGGCGCCGCGCGCCTTGGCGTGCTCGTACTCTTCCAGCACGACGACGCCGGCACCCTCGCCCATCACGAAGCCGTCGCGGTCCTTGTCGTAGGGCCGGGAGGCGCGGGTCGGCTCGTCGTTGAAACCGGTGGAGAGCGCGCGGCAGGCGGCGAAGCCGGCGAGCGCCAGGCGGTTCACCGGTGATTCCGTGCCGCCGGCCACCATCACGTCGGCATCGCCGAACGCGATCAGCCGGGCGGCGTCGCCGATGGCATGGGCGCCCGTCGAGCAGGCCGTGACCACGGCGTGGTTCGGGCCCTTCAGGCCATGCTGGATGGAGACCTGGCCGGAGGCGAGGTTGATGATCCGGCCGGGGATGAAGAACGGAGAAATTCGCCGCGGGCCCTTCTCGTGAAGGGTGATCGAGGCATCGTAGATCGTGCCGATGCCGCCGATGCCCGAGCCGATCAGCACGCCGGAGGCGCATTGATCTTCCTCGGTCTTCGGGTGCCAGTCGGCATCGTCGAGCGCCTGGCCGGCAGCGGCCACGGCGTAGATGATGAAGGGATCGACCTTGCGCTGCTCCTTCGGGTCCATCCAGAGATCCGGATTGAACGTGCCGTCGGAACCGTCGCCGGTGGGAACCATGCAGGCGATGCGGCAAGCGAGGTCGTCGACCGGAAAGGTCCCGACCTTCACGGCGCCGCTGTCTCCGGCGACGAGACGGCTCCAGGCATGCTCGACGCTGGCTCCCAGCGGCGACACGATCCCCAGCCCCGTCACGACAACCCGACGCATCATGCTATCCCGAACCGATCTCCGTCATCACCGGAAACGCCCGGAGCGGGAGACCGGTTCGACCCGCCCGGGCGCAAGGACCCCTGTCTCTGGCCTCAGGCCGAGTTCTTCTCGAGGAACTTGATCGCATCGCCGACCGTCTGGATGGTCTCGGCGGCGTCGTCCGGAATCTCGACGTTGAATTCTTCTTCGAACGCCATCACCAGCTCGACGGTGTCGAGGCTGTCGGCGCCGAGATCGTCGATGAAGTTCGCGCCCTCGGTCACCTTCTCGGGCTCGACGCCCAGGTGCTCTACGACGATCTTCTTCACGCGCTCAGCGATATCGCTCATCGTTTTTTGTCCTCGTCTTCTCAGATCGATGGTGAAGGCGCCGTGGCCACCCGTCCCGCTGATGGGGATCTTGTCAGGCGGCCGGTGTCCGATCGCGCGTGTTCTCGCAAGCCGTAACCCGCTGAACCGTCAACTCCCCTCGCACGGCTGAGCCGGGTGTTAACACAGGGTTTCCGCTCTGGCGAGACCCGGTTCAGAAAGCGTTCATCGGCGTGGTTTCCAGGTCGTCCAGGCGCTGATTTGGATGCTGCGGAGTGCCCGAAACCAGCCGTCAGATCATCGCCATGCCGCCGTTGACGTGCAGCGTCTGGCCGGTGACGTAGGCGGACTCGTCGGCCGCCAGGTAGACCGCCGCCGCGCCGATCTCGGCGCCCGAGCCGAGGCGCCCCATCGGCACGCGGCCCAGAATACCCTCGCGCTGTTTCTCGTTGAGCGCGTCGGTCATGGCCGAAGCGATGAAGCCCGGCGCGATGCAGTTCACGGTGATGTTGCGCGAGGCCACTTCCGCGGCGAGCGCCTTGGTCATCCCGACGAGGCCGGCCTTGGCGGCGGCGTAGTTGCCCTGGCCTGGATTGCCCGTCGTGCCGACCACCGAGCCAACATTCACGATGCGGCCGTGGCGGCGCTTCATCATGCCCTTCACCGCGGCGCGCGAGAGGCGGAAGGCGGCGGTGAGGTTCACGGCGATGACCGCGTCCCACTCGTCGTCCTTCATACGCATGAAGAGGTTGTCGCGGGTGATGCCGGCATTGTTGACGAGGATGTCGAGGCCGCCGAGCGCGGCCTCGACCGCCGGGATCAGCGCCTCGACGGACTCCTTATCCGACAGGTTGGCCTCCACCACCGAGACCCGCTCGCCGCCGAGTTCGGCCGCGAGCTCGTCGAGCACCGCGCGCCGGGTTCCGGACAGTGCCACGTGCGCGCCCTGGGCGTGGAAGGCGCGGGCGATGGCGCCCCCCAATCCGCCGGTGGCGCCGGTGACGAGGGCCTTGCGGCCGGTCAGATCGAACATGGATGCTGTCCTCAAGCGTAGGCGGCGACGTCTTCGGCCGTGCCGATGGCATTGGCGGCGGCACCCGGCGCGATGCGCTTGACGAGGCCGGTCAGCACCTTCCCGGCGCCGAGTTCGTGGAAGCGATCGACACTGGCGGCGGCCATCGCGGCGACGCTCTCGGCCCAGCGCACGGTGCCTGTGACCTGCGCCACCAGCGCTTCGCGGATCGCCTCCGGATCGCTCAGCGGGCCTGCGGTGACGTTGGCGTAGACCGGCACGGACGGCGCGCGCATCGAGACTGCGGCCAGCGCCTCGCGCATCGCCTCGGCGGCGGGCCGCATCAGGGTGCAGTGGAAGGGGGCCGACACGTTGAGCAGGATCGCGCGCTTCACGCCGCGCGCCTGCGCGATGGCGATGGCGCGCTCGATGGCCGTCTTGTGACCCGAGAGCACGACCTGGCCTGCCCCGTTGTCGTTGGCGACGCCGCAGACCTGACCCTCGGTGGCCTCCTCGGCGATGGCATGGGCGGTGGCGAGATCGGGGCCGATCAGTGCGGCCATGGCGCCCTCGCCGGGCGCTACCGCGCGCTGCATCGCCTCACCGCGGATGCGCAACAGGCGGGCGGTGTCGGCAATGGAAAAGGTGCCGGCGGCGGCGAGCGCCGAATATTCCCCGAGCGAATGGCCAGCGACGAACGCCGCGTCGCGGGCAAGGTCGAGTCCTTTCTCCGTTTCTAATGCGCGCACCACCGCGAGGCTTGCCGCCATCAGCGCCGGCTGCGCGTTGGCGGTGAGCGTCAACTCCTCGGCCGGCCCCTCGAACATGACGCGCGAGAGGCTCTGATTGAGGGCATCGTCGACCTCGGAAAAGACGTGCCGGGCGGCCGGTGATATCTCAGCCAGCGCCTTGCCCATGCCGACGACCTGGCTGCCCTGGCCGGGGAAGATGAAGGCTCGGGTCATGTCGCGTCGTCCTCCGTCTTGCCGCGCGCCGCGCCCCTGCCGATGATTGGCCGGCGCCGCTTAGAGGCGCGGCGCACTCGCATCGACGGGGGCGGGTGTCAACAATGCAACGCACAAGGCAATCGACCGCGGCCTCTCATCCTTTGTCAAAGAAAGCCACGTTGCCACTGTCCAGGCTGTACGACGCGCCGACGATGCGCAGGGCCTTTTTCGCCAACGGATCGATCAAGGAGGGTTCGGAGGCCGTACGCAGTCGCGAAACGATCCGCGAGACGTTGGCGCGCACGGCGTTCTCGATCAGATCGCCGGGCTTGTCCTTGACCGAGAGCACGGCCGGGACGATCGGCTCGATCATCCGGCCGATCGCGCCGGGATAGACGGTGTTGTTCTTGACGACGTCCACCGCGGCCTGCACGGCGCCGCAGCGGCCATGGCCCATCACCAGGATCAACGGCACGCCGAGCTGCGAGATCGCGTATTCGATGGAGCCGAGCGCGGCGGTATCCACCGTGTTGCCGGCGTTGCGCACGATGAACAGCTCGCCGAGTCCGCGGCCGAACAGGATCTCCGGCGACACGCGCGAGTCGGAGCAGCTGACCAGCACGCAGAACGGCGTCTGCCCGAGGGCGATCTCGATACGGCGCTCGCGACCCTGGACGGCGCGCACCGGGCTGTCGGTGGCGAAGGACTGATTGCCGTCCTTCAGCGCCTTCAGCGCCTGGTCGGGAGTCATGTCGGTCTTCTTGCTGCTCGGGCTGGCGGCGAAAGCCGGCAGCGGCAAAGAGGTCGCCGCAAAGCACCCGACCCCCAGAGCGCAGCCACAGCCCAGAAACGTCCGACGGTTCATCGATTGCATCGTGCTCGCCTTCCCAACGGGCCAGACGCGGGCCGGGACGACCGGCTCGCCCGCCTCGCCGCAGCTCCGTCCGATGAGGACGGACGGACCGGTGGCAATCATCCGCCGGGGATCGGTCACATATCGGTGATCGGCTGCCGGAGATGACCGGTCGGGATGTCAGGCCGCGATCGGATGTCGGCAATCCGTGCTGACCGACTTCGCAAAGGCGGCGACGAGGCCGTCCTCCAACTTACCCGTCATGCCGTGGAGGATGCGCAGAGCCTCCGCCTCGGGCAACGGCTCCTTGTAGGGGCGCCGCTCGATCAAGGCCGAGTAGATGTCGCAGATCGTCAGCAGCCGGACCGGGTCGGCGATCGCATCGCTGCTCAGACCATCGGGATATCCCGAACCGTCGAGCATCTCGTGATGGTGACGCGTGACAGCGAGGGTGATCGGGTCGCAGTTGCCCGAGGCGAGCAGGATCTCGTGTCCGATCGGGGCGTGGGTACGCATCACCCGGAACTCGTCCGGATCGAGCCGGCCCGGCTTATTCAGGATCTCGGGTGGGATCCGGGACTTGCCGACGTCGTGCACGAGGGCCGCGCGCACCATCAGATGCGAATCCTTGCTCGACAAGCCGAGCGAACGAGCAAAGCCCGCGGTCAGCCCAGCGACGAGCAGGCAATGCTGAAAAGTAACGTCGTCATGCGCACGCACGACCTCGAGCCAGCCGGTCAGGCCGCCCTCCTTCACCGCGTTCATGACGGGGTCCAAACCCTGTTCGACCTCCTGCAGGTCGATCTGACCGCTCGCGGCCGTCTGGAACATGGTGTTGATCAGGGTGCCAGTGCGGGCGATCTGCCGCTGCACGACCAGTTCGGAGACTGTCGCATCGGGACGGATCTGGCGAAACAGGGCTTCGACCACGGTTTCGGGATCGAGCAGGGCCGATAGGCAGGCCGTGGCGCCGAGCGCCTGCGCCTCGCGGACCGTCGAGGCCGCGCTGGTGCGGACGAGATGGATGCAGGGGAGCCGCCTCCCTTGCAGGCGGCGCAGCAGCAGGGTGAGGCAGCGCCGCGCCTCAGGTTGAGCGAGGTTCACATTGACGAGGATGCCGGCGGTGTCGTCGATCCCGACCCAAGTCTCGTCGACGCCTGCCAGCCGGCATTCCGTGACCGCCTCGACGGCACTGGCCAAGGCACGGTCGCGATCGGGCCGGTCACTCAGAACGATGACGCTGCCGGTTGCCAAGGAGTGCCTCTCTCGATGTCCATTCCGGAGGCTCGGGCTCAGGCCCGGGACAGGAACCTTAGCGCCAGCATTGTTGATGAGACGTTCCCAGAGCGGGGTGAGTAATAAAAAATGCACGTGACATGAGCAATATTTCTCCGGTAGCGAGCCGCTGGTCGCGGACGAGGACCAGGATCGAGCCCGGCGCGCGCGCCTGCTGGCCGCCTTTCACACCCGCTTGTTGCACGGCCGCATCGGGTGTAAGGAGCCCGTTCACTCCGCAACACTCCGTACGCCTTTGGGAAGGAGCCGCTCCGCATGGCTCGCGTCACCGTCGAAGACTGCATCGAGAAGGTCGAGAACCGGTTCGAACTGGTGCTGCTCGCCAGTCATCGTGCGCGCCTCCTCGCCTCCGGCGCCCCGCTCACCGTGGATCGCGACCGCGACAAGAACCCGGTCGTGGCCCTGCGTGAGATCGGCGACGAGACCATCACGGCCGACGACCTCAAGGAGCAGTTGATCCACTCGCTGCAGAAATACGTCGAGGTCGACGAGCCGGAGGCCGAGACTGTGCCTTTGTTGTCGAGCTCACCGGCTGCCGCTTCCGTGGCGCCGCAGTCCAGCTCGAACGACGACAGTGAGGTCAGCTTCGACCGCATGAGCGAGGAAGACCTGCTCCGCGGTCTCGAGAACCTCGCCCCGCCGACCGAGACGGACGACGAGGGCGATTGAGACTCAGGCCTTTCTCTCAAGCGATTCAGAAAGCCCGGCCGCGAGGCCGGGCTTTCTCGTTCCGAAGCAGGCGCGACTCCATATCTGCATCGATGCGTCTGGCGCTCTGCGGCGTGATGCGAGAATACTCCCCTCCCGGTGATCGGGCCTCGATGGCGGAAGGTTGTTTCGGCGGATGATGCGCCAGTACGAACTCGTGGAGCGGGTCAAGCGCTACAATCCGCACGCGAACGAGGCTCTGCTCAACCGCGCCTATGTCTACGCGATGCGCGCCCACGGCACCCAGAAGCGGGCCTCGGGCGACCCGTTCTTCGCGCATCCCCTGGAAGTCGCCGCGATCCTCACGGACCTACGGCTCGACGACGCCACCATCATTGCCGCGGTGCTGCACGACACGGTTGAGGACACCGCTGCGACGCTGGAGGAGATCGGCCGGCTGTTCAGCCCCGAGATCGGCGCGCTCGTCGATGGCCTGACCAAGCTCAAACGGCTGGATCTGGTCTCCAAGCGCGCAGTCCAGGGTGAGAATTTCCGCAAGCTCCTGCTCGCGGTGGCCGAAGACGTGCGCGTGTTGCTGGTGAAGCTGGCGGACCGGCTCCACAACATGCGCACCCTCGGCTTCATGCCCGCCGAGAAGCGCGCCCGCATCGCGGAGGAGACTCTTGACATCTATGCCCCGCTGGCCGGCCGCATGGGCATGCAGGAAATGCGCGACGAGCTGGAGGATCTCTCGCTCCAAAACCTCAAGCCGGAGGTCTACGCCACCATCACCAAGCGTCTGGAGGCCTTTTCCGAGACCTCCAAGAGCCTGATCAAGACTATCGAGAAGGACCTCACCGCGCGGCTCGCCGCCCAAGGCATCCCGGCCGAGGTGAAAGGAAGGCTGAAGAAGCCGTTCTCGATCTGGTCGAAGATGGAGCGCAAGTCGGTTGCCTTCGAGCAGCTTTCCGACATCGTCGGCTTCCGGATCGTCGTCGCCACCACGCCCGAATGCTACGGGGCGCTGGGCGTCGTCCATACGAGCTGGCCGACCGTGCCCGGCCGCTACAAGGATTACATCTCGACCCCGAAGCAGAACGACTACCGCTCGATCCACACCACGGTGATCGGCCCGAAGCGCCAGCGCGTCGAGCTGCAGATCCGCACGCGGGCCATGGACGAGATCGCCGAATACGGCATCGCCGCGCATGCGCAGTACAAGGATTCCGGCGAGGACGACGAGGGCGAGAGCCATCCGCGGCTCGCCACCGAGAGCGGCGCCTATCAGTGGCTGCGCCGTACGATCGAGCTGCTGGCCGAAGGCGATTCCCCTGAGGAGTTTCTGGAGCACACCAAGCTCGAACTCTTTCAGGACCAGGTTTTCTGCTTCACGCCGAAGGGCCGCCTGATCGCCCTGCCCCGCGGGGCCACGCCGATCGACTTCGCCTACGCGGTCCATACCGACGTCGGAAACAGCGCGGTCGGCGCCAAGATCAACGGCCGCATGTCGCCGCTGCTGCACGAACTCGCCAACGGTGACGAGGTCGAGATCGCCCGCTCCGATGGCGCCTCGCCGCCGGCCGCCTGGGAATCGCTGGTCGTCACCGGGAAGGCGCGCGCCGCCATCCGCCGGGCCACCCGCGCCGCCGTGCGCCGGCAATATGCCGGGCTCGGCCGGCAGATCCTCGACAGGGCCTTCGAGCGGGCGGGTAAGGCCTTCACCGAGGAGAAGCTGCGGGGCGCCCTCCCTCGCCTCGCTCGCGCCTCTGCCGACGACGTCTTCGCCGCGGTGGGACGCGGCGAGATGTTCTCGGGTGACGTGGTCAAGGCGGTCTATCCCGACTTCAAGGACAGCCGCGGCACCGGCTCGCCGGGCTTGCCCGCACCCTCCCAGGGCGGCGCCGACGGTGCGGGCCGGCTCAGTCGCAAGGACCAGACGATCCGGCTGACCTTCGCCGAAGGTTACGCGGAGGCCGTCGGCGCCGGGGATGGCGGCATCCCGATCCGCGGCGTCGCCGGAGACCTGCCGGTGAGCTTTGCGCCGAACGGCGGAGCTGTGCCCGGCGACCGCATCGTCGGCATTCTCACGCCCGGCGTCGGCGTCACCATCTATCCGATCCAGTCGGCCGCACTCGCGGATTTCGACAACGAGCCGGAGCGCTGGCTCGACGTGCGCTGGGACGTCGAAGCCGGCTCTAGCGAACGCTTCCCTGCCCGGTTGATGGTCGAGTCGATCAACGAACCCGGCGTGCTGGCTCAGATCGCTCAGGTCATCGCCGACCACGACGGCAACATCGACAACGTCAAGATGACCCGCCGGACCCAGGATTTCACCGACATCGTCATCGACCTCGCCGTCTGGGACCTCAAGCACCTCAATGCCATCGTGGCCGAGCTGCGGGCGAAGCGCTCAGTGAGCCGCGCGGAGCGGATGAACGGGTAGCCGGCGGCCTTGCCTCGCCAGCCGCGCCTTGCGAGAAGCAGGCCGTTCGCCCCTTCCCGAAAGCCGTGCCCGCATGACCCATGAGGACGTCCTCGAAGAGTTCCGCTCTGCCGGCGCGCTGCTTCAGGGGCACTTCGTGCTCAGCTCCGGCCTGCATTCGCCGACCTTCCTTCAGAAGATGAACATCTTCTCGGACCCGCCGCGCACCGAGCGCCTGTGCCGCGCTCTGGCACAGGTGATCACGGCCCGGTTCGGCCAGGTCGACATCGTGGTCTCGCCGGCGATCGGCGGCATCGTGCCCGGCTACGAGACGGCCCGGCATCTCGGCGCCCGCGCGATCTTCGTAGAGCGCGATCCCGGCGGACCGTTCCAGCTGCGCCGCGGTTTCAGCATTCCCGCCGGCAAGCGCGCCGTGATCGTCGAGGACATCGTCACCACCGGTTTGTCAGCCCGCGAATGCCTCGCCTCGCTCGCCGGCGAGGCCGGCGAGGTGGTGGGAGCGGCCTGCCTGATCGACCGCTCGGGCGGACGCGGCGAGATCGGGCTGCCGATGGTCACGCTCGCCGCCCTCGATATCCCTACCTATCCGGCGGATGCACTGCCGCCCGAACTCGCGGCCCTGCCTGCGGTGAAGCCTGGCAGCCGGGCCATTCCGACGACCTGAACCGCCCGAACTTCGGTCAAGAACTTGAAGTTGTTTGGTAAGCCTTCATGCACCGAGATACGAGGGTGGCCCCTTCGTCTCGACGATAATCTTGCCTTCGCTTGACAGACAGGCTGCGGTTCTTCAGAAATATTACCGTCGATTGCGTCTGTTTTTCTGCGCGAGAAAGATGATTTTCATTTCGAATAATCTCATCGTAGCATTCTGATAGCTTTTCAATGCAAGATCTGCCGTATTAGCTTGGTCGCTGGCAGTTTTCGTAGTCGGTTGAATGTTTTCGTTGCCGGTCTCACGCGAGGCGGCCCATGACCAATCCCATTGCTTTGAAATCAACGGATATTTTGAATGCCAGCACAGCAGCGCAGCGCCCTCTTCATTGATGGCGCTAATCTCTACGCCACCACCAAAGCCCTCGGCTTCGACATCGATTACAAGCGGCTTCTGAAAGAATTCCAGGCGCGCGACAATCTTCTTCGCGCTTTCTACTACACGGCCATGGTCGAGGATCAGGAATATTCTTCGATCCGGCCGCTGATCGATTGGCTCGACTATAACGGCTATCGCGTCGTGACGAAGCCGGCGAAGGAGTTCACCGACTCGGCCGGACGGCGCAAGGTCAAAGGCAACATGGACATCGAGCTCGCGATCGACGCGCTCGAGCTCGCTCCCCACATCGACCACATGGTTTTGTTCTCCGGCGACGGAGATTTCCGTTCGCTGGTCGAGGCGATGCAGCGCCGCGGCGTGCGCGTGACGGTGGTCTCGACCATCCAGACACAGCCGGCGATGATCGCCGACGACCTGCGCCGGCAGGCGGACGAGTTCCTCGACCTGACCCAGATCATCAATCGCGTCGGCCGCGATCCCGGCGAGCGCCCTGCTCGTCCCGCGGGCGGCGACAACGGCCGCCGCGAGTTCGCCGAGCGTGGTGCGCCGCGCGGAACAGCCCCAAACCCGGGCCTGGAAAGCCGCTACGGGATCCGTCAGCCAGGCGACGAGGACCCGGTGGAAGCCTGACGGCTCACGCCTGCGCGTCGAGCCAGGCGATGACCTGCTCGGCGCTGCGGTTCGGTGGAAACACCGGGTAGAACGCCTTCGTGACCACGCCCTCGTCAATGACGAGGGTAAGCCGCTTCAACAGCAGCGTGCCGTTGGCATCGAAAGTCGGCAGCCGCGCTGCCAGCGCGAAGGCGCGGTGCAGGTCGGAGAGCAGCCCGTAGGGCAGGTGCAGCCGCTCGGCAGCCTCCTTCTGGTAGGCGCTCGATTGTGTCGACAGGCCGTAGACCTGCGCGACGCCGCGCTCGATCAGGTCGCCGTGCCGGTCGCGGAACTCGCAGGCCTGGGGCGTGCAGCCCCTGGCGCCGGGGATCGCGTCCCAGTCTGCGACGAGGTTCGGCTGTCCCGGCTCGCCGGTGCGGGGATAAGCGAAGACCACCGTGCGGCCCGGCAGCCGGGCCAGCGAAACTGTCGTGCCGTCGGTTGCCGTCAACGCGACGTCCGGCAGGCGCAGCCCCGCGAGGTGATTGGCGGCGCCGTCATCAACGGGCACCGGCAGGTCGGCGGGAAGATCAGCGAAATTGGGGGTGGCCACTCTGCTTTCTCCCTACGGTACTCCAACGAACGACGGTGGGCCGACTCAGCCCTTGTCGCGCATGAGCCGCGCCTTGTCCCTCTGCCAATCACGCTGCTTAGTCGCCTCGCGCTTGTCGTGATTCTGCTTGCCCTTGCCGAGGCCGAGTTCGACCTTCGCCCTGCCCTGCTCGTTGAAATAGATCTTGAGCGGGACCACGGTCATGCCCTGGCGCTGGGTGGCGCCGATCAGCTTGTCGATCTGGCGGCGGTGCAGGAGCAGGCGGCGCGGACGCTTGGGCTGGTGGTTGAATCTGTTGGCTTCGAGATATTCTGGGATGTTGCAGTTGAACAGCATCAGGTCGTTGCCCGACGGCCCGGCATAGGACTCCCCGATGGTCGCCTTGCCGTTTCGCAAGGATTTCACCTCGGTGCCAGACAG
This sequence comes from Methylobacterium brachythecii, assembly GCF_014196345.1. Lineage (GTDB taxonomy): Bacteria > Pseudomonadota > Alphaproteobacteria > Rhizobiales > Beijerinckiaceae > Methylobacterium > Methylobacterium brachythecii. The sequence continues at coordinate 360,801 of NZ_JACIDN010000004.1, forward strand.
CGCGATGCCGGCCTCGATCACGTCCTCGATCGCGTAGTGGTAACGCGCCGAGCGGTTATCCGCGACGACCTTGCGGTTGGGATCGGACTTGGGGGCCATGATGTGAGCGGTGCGATCTGCGTCTGAGCCAAGCTGCCGGATATGGTGTCGAAAGGCCCGTCCGGCGAGCCTGTCGCCTCAGTCCTCGATCAGCCCGGCGAAGCGAAGCGCCGCATCGACGGCCTTCTTGCAGCCTTCGGTCGGCGGCACCATCGGCAGGCGAACCTCGTCCGACATCAGGCCGAGGCGGGCGAGGGCATACTTCGTCGGCACCGGGTTGGATTCGTAGAAAAGGGCGGCGTGCAACGGGGTCAGGCGATCCTGGATCGTGAGCGCCTTGGCGTAGTCGCCCGCCAACGTCGCCTCCTGCAGATCGGCGCTGAGGCGAGGGGCGACGTTCGAGGCGACGGAAATGCAGCCCTTTCCGCCATGCGCGTTGAAGGCGAGCGCCGTCGCATCTTCGCCCGAAAGTTGGATGAACTCTTCTCCCATAGCGTGGCGTTGGAGACTGACGCGGTCGATCTTGGCGGTCGCGTCCTTCACGCCGGCGATGTTCTTGAGTTCGAACAGGCGCGCCATCGTGTCGACGCTCATGTCGACGATCGAGCGGCCGGGGATGTTGTAGATGATGATCGGGATGCCGACGGCGTCGTTCACCGCCTTGAAGTGGGCATACATGCCCTCCTGCGTCGGCTTGTTGTAGTAGGGCGTGACCGTGAGCACGGCATCCGCGCCCGCGGCCTCGGCATGACGGGCTCGCTCCACGGCCTCGATGGTCGAGTTCGAGCCGGCGCCCGCGATCACGGGCACGCGCCCTGCGGCCTGCTTGATGCAGATCTCGACCACGCGGTCGTGCTCCTCGTGGCTGAGCGTCGGGCTCTCGCCGGTGGTGCCGGTGGGGACGAGCACGTGCGTGCCCTGTTCGATCTGCCAGTCGACGAACTTTCGGAAGGCGGCCTCGTCGAAGGCGCAGTCGCGGAACGGCGTCACCAACGCGGTCATCGAGCCTCTCAGGCGCGAACGGGTGTCGGTCATCGTGCTGGTCCCAGCCGTCTCGTGAAGTGCCGCTCTTTCGCCGCCGCACGGCGATATCCCCAAACGGGGCCGGCAGACATAGGCGCTCGGCCACGGCCGCGCAAACCCTTCGCGGACGCAGTTAATGCCTTCTTAACGCAGGAGAGGCCAGCTTAACGTTTGGCCTCCCGACTCGGGGTGAACCATGGCGGTCTCTGATCGACCTCGCCTTGCGCTTCTCGCGCTCGTCCTCAGCGGCGGCGTGGCTTTCGCCGCGCCGGTGCACGCGGCCGAGGCCGTTGAGCCGGTCGCAAAAGCCGCGGTGCCATCGAGCGACGCCAATGCCAGTTCCGACCGTTTGAAGGATACCGCGCCGACCGATCCGGTCGCCGCCGACGCGCTCAGGGTTGAGCCGTCGAAGAGCGAGGCCTCCAGGGGCGAGGGCGCGAGCGATGCGCCGCTGCCCGCCGGGGCCAGCGCCTACGCCTCGACCGATACGGACATCCCCCTCGCCTTCCCGCTGCCCGACGCCTCCGCCTCGCCCGCCGCCCCGGTGCCGGAGGTGCCGGACCCGGCCCGCGCGATGTTCGCCGGCGACACCGATCTCGGCCAACTCCGCCAGGCGATCGATCTCTATCGCAAGGGCAAGTTCGCGGACGGCGACCGCCTGCGTGACGGCTTCAAGGATCCTGCCGCCCGCGCACTCTGCGAATGGGTGGCGATCCGCGCCGGCACGGGCGTCGACCTCAGGCGCATCACGGCCTTCCTGCGTGACAACCCGGGTTGGCCGGCCGGGCCGCTGGTGCGTCGACGCGCCGAGGAGCGGCTCCTCGCCGAGAAGAAGGCTCCTGAGCAGGTCCGCGCCTATTTCGCCTCATCGAAGCCGGAGAGCGCCCCGGGCAAGCTCGCCTTGGCGCTGGCCTTCAAGGCCGACGGACTCGATGCGGATGCCGCCGATCTGGTGCGCGATCTCTGGCGTGGCGACAGCTTCGGTCGTGCCTTTGAGACCAAGGTGATGGAGGCCATGCCCGGCATCCTCACCACGATCGACCACCGCACCCGCATGGAACGCGCCCTCCTCAAGGAGGACTGGGAGATGGCGGGCCGTGCGGCTGGCTATGCCGGTGGCTCCTATGCAAGCCTGGTCAGGGCGCGCCGCGTGGTCGAGGCCAAAGGCTCCGGCGCACCCTCGGCGCTGAACGCCGTGCCGCCTTCCCTGCGCAACGATTCGTCCTTCATGCTCTCGCGGGCCCAGTACTATCGCCGCGCGGAAAAATTCGAGGAGGCGGCCAAGATCCTCGCGGCCGCGCCGACCAATCCGGACGTGCTCGTCGACGGCGACGAATGGTGGGTCGAGCGCCGCATCGTCGCCCGCAAGCTGATCGACAAGGGCGACACGAAGACCGCGTTGGCAATCGCGAGCGGACATTCTGCGCGCACGGTCGAGAAACGCATCGAAGCGGAGTTCCATGCCGGCTGGATCGCCCTGCGCTTTGCGGGCGATGCGAAGACCGCACAGGCGCATTTCGCCAAGGCTGCGGGGATCGCCGAGACGCCGATCTCGATCGCCCGCACCGCGTATTGGGAGGGTCGTGCCGCCGATCAGCTCGGCGAGGCGAGCGACGCCAAGGTCTTCTACGAGCGCGCCGCCGCGCAGCCGATCGCCTATTACGGCCAGCTCGCTCGGGCCCGGCTCGGCCAGTCGAGCCTCGACCTGCGCCGTGCTGCCGACCTCGACGGCGATGCACGCAAGGCCTTCGATGACCGCCTGTTCGTTCGGGCCCTGAAGCTGCTCACGGCGGCCTCGATGAAGGATCTGGCGCTGCCGCTCTACATCGATGCGGCGAAGTCGCTGACCAACGAAGGCGAGCTGAACGCGCTCGGCGACGTCGCCACTCAGATGCGCGATGCCCGTGCCCTCGTCTCCCTCGGCAAGCTCGCCACGCAGCGCGGCCTCGCGCTGGACGCGCATGCCTACCCGACCATCGGCATTCCGGATTACGAGGCCTTCGTCGCGGTGCCGCAGGTCGAGCGTGCGATGGTCTTCGCGATCGCGCGGCAGGAGAGTCAGTTCGACCCGCAGGCCCAGTCCGGCGTCGGCGCGCGCGGCCTGATGCAGATGATGCCGCAGACGGCACAGCGCACGGCCAAGCGCGTCAGCACCGCCTTCGAGACAGGACGGCTCACGAGTGATCCAGCCTATTGCGCGCGGCTCGGCCAAGCGCATCTTGGCGAGCTGATGGAGGATTGGCGCGGCTCCTACATCCTCGCCTTTGCCTCCTACAATGCCGGCGGCGGCAACGTGAAGAAATGGATCGACGCCTACGGCGATCCGCGCAAACCCGGTGTCGATCCGATCGATTGGGTCGAGCGCATCCCCTTCACAGAGACGCGCAACTACGTGCAGCGGGTGATGGAGAACCTGCAGGTCTATCGCAACCGCCTCGCGGCCAAGGGCGACGGCCGCAGCACGCTGCTGATCGAGCAGGACCTCGCCCGAGGGGCTCGGCCGGCGGCGAGTGCCGAGGCGATGCCCGTCGCTCGGTAAGCTGGGCGGCCGGTCTCCTCAGCCCGCCGCGCCCGTCTCGTCAGTTGCCCGGTTCGCTAGCGCCATTACCGTCTGGAGAAGCACGTTCGCTCCGGCGGTGCAGTCGCCCTCGCTGGCCCATTCCGATTCGTTGTGGCTGACGCCGTCGCGACAGGGCACGAAGATCATCGAGGTCGGCGCCTTCATGGCGACATTGCAGGCGTCGTGGCCCGCGCCCGAGATCATCCGGCGCGAGGTCAGGCCGAGAGCCTCCGTTGCACGCGCCACCGCCCCGACGATGGCGGAGTCGAACGGCACCGGCTCCTTGCGCCAGATGCGCTTGAACTCGCTCGTCAGTTTCCGCCCCCCTGCGATCTCGTCGAGGCTCCCGCGCAGCTCGGACTCGATGGCGTCGAGCGTCTCAGAGCGCGGATCCCGCAGGTCGAGAGTGAAGGCCACGCCGCCCGGCACGACGTTTCGTGAGGGCGCCGCGATTGTCGCCTCGCCGATCGTCGCGACGGCGCTAGGGCCGTGGGCCAAGGCGATCCGCTCTGCTGCCAGGCAGAACTCGGAGAAGCCGAGCAGCGCATCGCGCCGGCGCGTCATCGGTGTCGTGCCGGCATGGCTCTCGAAGCCGGTGATGGAGCCGTCGAACCAGGCGATCCCCTGCCCGCCTTCGACCACGCCGATCGCTGTCTCCTCGGCCTCCAGGATCGGCCCCTGCTCGATATGCAGCTCGACGAAGGCTCCGAATGCGCGCGCGCCGACGCGTTCCTCACCCACGCTGCCGATCGCCTGGAGCGCCTCGGCGACCGTGACGCCGGCCGCGTCGCGCCGCGCCAGGATTTCATCGGTCGTATAGTCGCCGGCATAGACGGCTGAGGCCATCATGGCCGGGGCGAAGCGTGAGCCTTCTTCGTTGGTCCAGTTGATCAGGAGCAGGGGTGCCTCGGTCTCGATGCCCGCCTCGTCGAGGGTGCGCATCACTTCGAGGCCGGCGAGCACGCCGAGGATGCCATCGAACCGGCCGCCCGTCGGCTGGGTGTCGAGATGCGATCCGAAGGCGACCGGCTTCGCGCTAGCGTCGCGGCCCCGCCTCAGCGCGTATTGGGTGCCGAGATCGTCCGTCGAGACGGTGAGGCCGGCTACCTCGCAGGCTCGGCGGAACCAGTCACGTACCTGACCGTCCGCGGGAGAGAGCGTGAGGCGGTTCACGCCGCCCGCCTGCCCGGGGCCGAATTGTGCGGTCTCGTGGATGGTGGCCCAGAGCCGCGATCCGTCGATCCTGAGATTGCTGGTCATGCCGCTCGTCCGTGCTGTCGGGCTGGTTGGGATCACCGCGTCTGCTTCGCCACGGCGTGATCCTGCTGGCGGTCGACCTCATCGCGAATCCCGTGCCCGGCCAGCACGATCTCGCCGATGAACGCGGCGATGGCGCCCGCGGTGCAGACCAGGGCGATGCCGAAACAGGTGAAAAGCACGGACGTGGTGGTGGCTTCGCGCAAGACGCCGACGAACAGGGTCAGCACCGCGATCACCGTCATGATGCCGCCGGCGGAGGCGAGCAGCACGGCGGCGTCCAGCACGAAAGACCGCCGGCGCAGGAAGGTGAGCTGCGCACTGAGCCGGCGTGCCTCCTCCGGGCCGGCGCTGCGCAGGCCGATCGCGGCGAGGTCGACCTTGTCCGCGACGCGTCCGAGGCGGGTCGAGAAGACGTTGAGCAGGGTCGCCAGCGCCGTGAGCAGGAAGGCCGGCGCGAGGGCGACCTGGATGATGTGGGCGATGTCGTCGGGCGCGGGGGCGGACGTGGGCATGATCCGCAGATAGGCCATGGCGGGGCGCGCTCAAACAGGGCCTATGGTGCCGCCTGACGTTGCGACACGCGCGACCGGGCCGAACATGTTTCAGGTGATGTTCCAGGGCGATCTCTTCGCCGACTACTTCCAGGTCTACCTGCACGACGCGGATCATCCGGAACTCCCCGACGATTACACCGCGGAATCCATCGCGCGGCGCCTCATGGCGGGGCCGTTCGGGCTGATCCTGCACACGGCGCGCAATATGACGGTGCCCGTCTGCGTCGAATGGCATGCGGAGCGGCCCGAACCGGAGCTCGAGGCGTTCCAGCACGTCGCCGAAGCCGGCGTCGCCTGCCCGACGGGACGCCTCGTGCTGGCCGGGCTGACCGACGACGTGGCCACGGCGCCCCGCCTCGCCGTGAGGCCGGGTCCGATCGCGGTGCGGGCGAGCTTCGCCGGGCTCGACACCCTCGACGATTCGGGGCTCGAAGGCGACGACCGCTACCTCGTCCAGCTCTGGCCGGCGCAGATGCCGGAGGGCGTCGCCGTGCTCAAGCTCTGGCCGGGCGCCTGAGCAGGCGTCCTGTCCCGCCGGCGAGGCATCCCGCGAGATAGGCCGCGAGCATCGGCAGCGCGGTCTCGACCCAGAGGCCCGCCTGCCCCGGCACGACCTGCGCGACGGCGAGGCCGCCGAGTACGGCCAGAAGCCCCAGGAGCGAGGCGGAGGCGATCAGGCTCGGCCGCCCACGCGGCAGGCCCGTGAGGGCGCCGATGCAGGCTCCGAGCAGGAGCGCTCCGGCGAGGCCGGGCCACAGGGCGGAGACGAGGATCGTCATGAGCGCAGGGCCAAGCCGATGCCCTGGCGATCGCTGAGCGGCGCAATGCCCTGGGCCGCCAGCGCCCGATCGGGCGAGACGCCCGCCTTCAGAAGGTAGTCGACGACCGCCGCGGCCCGCGCGGCGGCGAGGTCCGGCGCTGGCTCCGGATCCTTGGCGGCCTGTGCCGGCTCGGACGAGGAAGCGGGCTTCGCCTTGTCGCCCGGCTTGGCCGCGCCCTTCGGCTGCGCTTTATCCATCGCTTTGACTTTATCCGCTTTCACCTTGTCGGATTTGTTCTTTTCGGCTGCGGCTTCCGGCAGGACGGGGGGCTTGGGCGGAGGCGTACCCGCGGGATCGAGATGGCCGAGCACCTCGACATGCTCCGTCCGGCAGGCCTTGGCGATCTCGGCGACGGCGTCGAGCACGGGATAGAAATCCGGCTTGAGCTCGCTGCTGCCGGGGGCGAAGCGCAGGGTATGGCCGGTTACGCGTTCCGAGAACAACCGGGCGCAGGTTGCAGCATCGTAGGCGGGCTCGGCGTCGCGCGACGACACCGTGGCCGTACCCTGCCAGCCGGGCGGAAGCGCCCTCCGCAAGTCGTCGCTCGCACGGCGCGCGCTCTGCGGATAGAGGCTCTCGCCGCTCAGCCGGATCGACGCGTCGGCGAAGTCCAGCTCGCCGCTCGCCAGGGTCGAGAGCGGTCCGAGGGAGCCGGTGAGGGCGGTGCCGAACTGGGCCGGGGCGCCCGACGAGATCCGTGAGCGGTCGATGATGGTCTCGCGCAGGAAGCGCAGGCGCAGGGCGGCGTTCAGGCGCTCGCGGGCCGCGCGGTCGGGCAAGTAGCCGGAAAGGGTCACACGCCCGGGCTCGCGCCGGATGCGGAACGGGTAGGGCGACACCGGCCGGATCTGGAGGTCGACCGATCCGGCGGCGATTCCGACCGGAAGCCCGTCGCGCATCGCCGTCTCGGCCTCGCTGGCCGCCTCTTCGTCGCGTGCGACGCCGGACATCGAGAGGCGGCCCCGCTCGAATCGGACCGAGCCTTCGCGGATCAGGCCCGTGAGCCGAATCGCGGTCTTGGGCAACTCGGCCGGGTCGATCGCCGGATCGAGGCCGCGGGCGGGCAGCAGGGTGTCGACGACCGTGGCGCGTGTCCCGGTACCGGGCTTGTCGTCGGCCCCGAGCGATGCGGCCATTCCGACCGCCTCTGCCCGCGCCGCCTCCGAGGCGACGTTGCCTCCGAGCGCGATGGTGCCGTCCGGCCTGCGTTCGACGGAGAAGCGGAAGTCGTCCACCCGCGGCGGTACGATCCCGGAGGTGTCGAGCGCGAATCCCTGCGGCGGCCCCGCGGAGAGAGCGGCCTCGTAGGCTGCCGGATCGGTGGCCTCGCCTTGTATCGACAGCGTCGTGCCGTTGATCGCCGCCACGGCGCCTGGCGCGAATCCGCGGAGGGCGCCGACGAGATAGGAAGCCGCCTCGGCATAACCCTCCGGGCCACCGCGTGCCGCCCTCGCCCGGTCGCGCAGGGTCGCATTGGGCGGCAGGGCGGGTGTGAGGCGAGAGGCGAGCGCAGCCGCACCGATCTCGACCGGGCGGTGCCCGCCGGTCTCGATCTGGTCCGGCGCGGTGCGCGTCGCCGTCCAGATGAAGGGTGAGACCGTCTCGATCAGGCCGGTGCAGTCGTCGAGCCGCCTCAGCGCGCGGATCGCCCGGAGCCGCGTCAGCGCCGACTGACGCAAGGCGGCATCCGTGGTTTCGCCGAGCGCCAGCAGGTCGCGACCCTGGACCTCGACGCGCAGCCAGGGCTCCGGCTCGTCTCTGCCCGTCTCGCGTACGATCGCGGTACTCTCGGCACGTAGCGTATCGTCGATCACGGGCACCGCCACGATCGTCGCACCGGCCCAAAGCAGGACTAGGACCGGCAGCCCGGCGAGCCAGCCTAGGCGGTGTCGCACGAGGGATGGGGCGGTTGCGGACGTCACGAGCCTCGAGAACCCTCGATTGCGGCGAGGCCAGCAAAGCGGGCTGATGACGCGACCCGTGCCCCCTTTTCACGTCAAGATGAAGGCTGAGCGGTATCCAGGCACAAAAAAACCCCGGCCGAAGCCGGGGTTGGAGGTTCGTTGGTAGTAGGTCTGCGAGACTTAGAAGTCGCGCTGGACGCGGACGCGAGCCTGGAAGGTGTCCTGGCCGGAGACCAGACGACCCGTGTCGCTGTTGAGCACGCGCTGACCGTTGAGGGTGTCGACGCGGATGTACTGGCCCTCGGCGCCGATATCGAGGTCCTTCACCGGCGACCAGATCAGGCTTGCGCCCGTGACGACCTGGGAGGTGTTGACCAGGGTCGAGCTTGCATTCAGCGCTGCCGGGTTGGCGGTCGGCAGACCACTGATAGCGGTGCCACCGGCGAGACCGCGGAGACCAGCAACTGCGCCGCCAGGCTGATGCATCTCACCGTACGAGCCGTACACGGCCGAGCGCCACTGCGGCGTCCAGTAGTGCAGGTACGAGGCGACGACGGTCCAGCTGGTCGACAGCTCGAGCTTGCCGGTGACCGGGTTGATCACGGCGTCGTTCATGTAGACGTTCCACGGGCCACCGCTGACGATGCCGGTCGCCTGGGTGTAGCGGCCGATATACGAGGTGTAGCCGGTGTAGTTGGCAGCGCCTTCGCCGTAGGCACCCTGCAGGTACAGAGAATCGCCGGGAGCGATGAAGGGCAGGTTGAACTTGGCGCCGCCCTGGATGGCCCAGCCGTAGTCGGTCTGCGCGCCTGAGGAGATGCCGCGAGCCGCGAGAGCGCCAGCGGCGCCGACAGCGGTGATGGCAGCCTGGCCAGGATTCGTGGTGATGGTGCCGAGGAAGCCGCCGGTGTTCACGTCCTTGACGGCACCCGAGATCTGGAGCGAGCCCCAGGGCTGGTCGTAGCGCAGGGCGCCGACGAAGTCGGGCATGCGCGAGCGCTGCACGACGTCGACGTAGCCGACGTTCGCAACCGCACCGGTCGGACCGAAGTTCAGGATGACCGGGCTCGGAGCGTTGGTGCCGATGCCGAGGAAGGTCTGGCCGATCGTGTTGGCGTTGGCATTGATGCTGCCCGGCAGCGCGCCGCCGTTCGAGTAGATCGGGTTCTTGCGGAAGTTCGGGTCTTCCATCGACACCGTCGCCGAGAAGCCTTCACCGAAGGTCTTGGTGTAGGCGAACAGGTTGGTCGAGGCCTGGTCCGAACCGAGCGACGAGCCGATGATCTCGAAGTCGTGGGCGTAGAAGTCGAAGAACGACGAGGCGCGACCAGCAGTCAGGCCGGCGAACTGGATGAAGGCCTTCTCGGCCTGCACGTAGTCCTGCACACGGTTGTAGGCATCCTGGCCGGTGCCGAAGAAGGCGTTGCCGATACGGGCCTGGGTGCCGGAGGCCATCTTGCCTTCGCCGGTGGCGCTGGCGGCTTCGAGGCGGGCGAAGGCACGCAGGGTGCCGAAGTCGGTCTGGGTGCGGGCATCGACGTTGATGCGCAGCAGGCCGCGGAACTGGGAGGTGTCACCGCTGGAGCGACGGTTCGGGCTGGTGTTGATGCCAGCCTCGCCGCGCGCACGTCCCGAGACGCGCAGGCAGGTGTCGGTGCCAGGAATGTAGAAGAAGCCAGCGCCGTAGGCGCCGCAAACACGAACGTACTCGATCGGCGCGGCCTTCTTGACCGGGAGATCGGCTGCCTGTGCACCTGCGACCGCGGTCAACCCCGCCGCCGATCCCAGGAGAAGGCTCTTGATGAGCTTCATTGTGGAAACCTCCGAAAGTTTCGAGACCCTTGGGATCGGACTTTGTTGTTGGCCGCCGCATCCCCCGGAGGAGCACCGCGAGCCTCGTCCTTTTTCCCTTAGTGGTTCGGCCCTCCCCGCAGAGGCATCGGCCAGACCAACGACGAGGTTTTTGTCTCTGTCGCAGTGTCACCATGCGGGAGCGTGGCCGTACGAGCAACAGACTTCGGCCTCGTAGAGCCGTTGCAAACTGGCTTCCCGAAAAGCTGTTGCCCGTCCGCAACGCTTTGTTCGCGCTGGAAAACAACTTCTGCTGCGCAGGAGCGCTCTTCTGCAATTCTGTTCTTGGCGACGCGCTTGCCGTTGCCGATGACATGAGCCGCCGCAAGGTCAGTCGCCGGCCGCCGCGAGTCGAACCCTAGTTTCGACTTCGACGTAGGACGGTTCAGGAGGTCTGGGCTTCCCGCAGCATCTCGAGCGTCAGCCAGCGGTCCTCGGCGGCGGCGTGCTCGGCCTGGGCCGCCGCCAGCATCGAGCTGGCCTTCTCGAATCGAGCGGGGTCGCGCGCGTAGAGACTTGGGTCGTCGAGCACGCCCTGCAGGCGTCCCATGGCCGTTTCGAGTTCGCTGATCCGGGCGGGCAGGGTCTTCAGCTCGTGCTGCTCCTTGAAGCCGAGCTTCTTCCGCGCCGGTTCGGCGGCCCTCGGCTTGTCCGAGCCCGCATCGTCGCGCTGAGGGCGCTCGCGCGCCGGCACGGTGAGGGCCTCGACCCCCCTGCCCCTCTGGGTGAGCATGTCGGAATAGCCACCGGCATATTCGGTCCAGCGGCCCTCGCCTTCCGACACCAGAACGCTGCCGACGACCCGGTCGAGGAAGTCGCGGTCGTGGCTCACCAGAATCAGCGTGCCGGAATACTCGTCGAGCATCTCCTGCAGGAGGTCGAGGGTCTCCAGGTCGAGGTCGTTGGTGGGCTCGTCGAGCACCAGCAGATTCGAGGGCTGCGCCAGGGCGCGGGCGATGAGCAACCGGTTGCGCTCGCCGCCCGACAACACCGAGACCGGAGTGCGCGCCTGTTCGGGCGTGAATAGGAAGTCCTTGAGGTAGCCGATGACGTGGCGGCTGTGGCCGCCCACCATGATGCTGTCGCCGCGTCCCCCCGTGAGCACGTCGGTCACGGTCATGGTCGGCTCGAGGGTGGCCCGGGCCTGGTCGAGCAGCATCATCGAGAGGTTGGTGCCGAGTCGCGCGACTCCTGAGTCGGGCGCGAGCTTGCCGGTCAGCAGGTTCACCAACGTGGTCTTGCCGGCGCCGTTCGCCCCAACGATGCCGAGCCGGTCGCCGCGCGTCACCCGGATCGAGAGATCCTGCACGATGGTACGCTCGCCATAGGCCTTCGAGATGCCCTTGGCTTCGACCACGAGCGTGCCGGAGGCTTCTGCCTCGACGGAGGTCATGGTGGCGGTGCCGACCGGGCGGCGATCGTCGCGGCGTTCCTTGCGCAGTGCGTGCAAGTTGCCGAGACGGCGCACGTTACGCTTGCGCCGTGCGGTGACGCCGTAGCGCAGCCAGTGCTCCTCGTCGGCGATCTTGCGTTCGAGCTTGTGCCGGTCGCGCTCCTCCTCCTCGAAGAAGTTGTCCCGCCAGGCCTCGAATGCGGAAAAACCCTGGTCGATCCGACGGGTCACGCCGCGGTCGAGCCAGACCGTGGAGCGCGACAGGCCGGACAGGAAGCGGCGGTCGTGGCTGATCAGCACGAGCGCGGCGCGAGTGCGGCCGAGTTCGCCTTCGAGCCACTCGATCACGGGCAGGTCGAGATGGTTGGTGGGCTCGTCCAGCAGCAGGATGTCGGGCTGCGGCGCGAGCGTCTGGGCCAGAGCCGCACGCCGCGACTCACCGCCCGAGAGACTTTTGGGGTTTTCCTCCCCGGTGAGCCCGAGGCTCTCGACGAGGTAGCGCGCGCGATAAGGGTCGTCGCCGGGGGCGAGCCCGGCCTCGACATAGGCGAGCACGGTCTCGTGGCCCGACAAGTCCGGCTCCTGGGCCAGATAGCGAATCGTCGTGCCCGGCTGCAGGAAGCGCACGCCGCGGTCGGGTTCGACCAGGCCGGCGGCGATCTTCATCAGCGTCGACTTGCCCGAGCCGTTGCGACCGACGAGGCAAGCGCGCTCGCCAGGCGCGATCGCGAGTTCGGCCGATTCGATCAGCGGGGTGCCACCAAAAGTCAGCGCGACGTCTTTGAGGGTAAGAAGCGGAGGAGCGGCCATGGCCGGGCCTTAACCCGGCCCGGGGCCATGGCGCCAGAGCGGTTCAAGCGGTGGGGTTGGCCGGGCCGGTCGGGGTCGGCTGCGAGGGCGGCGGCAGCGGCACCTCGACGGGAGCCTCACCGGGCGACTCGGCCGGCGTGTTGCCGGGTATCTCCGGCGCCGGGCTCGGCGTGGGCACCTGCGGCGGATCGTAGGGCGTGTCCGGCGGTGCGTTGGGCGTCGGTGTCTCCGGGATCGGCTGTTCCGGGATCGGGCCGGGATTCGACATACGCACTCCGATGACGCTGGCGGAGAGACGCCGTCGGCGCCTCCGGGTCCGACGCAAACGGGTGCCGGGTTAGGCTTGTTCCGGGATTCGTCGAGCGGCCTTAGATACGGGGTCTCGAAGGCGTTGCGCTGCATCACCGCCGGCGCGCGGTCGCCTTTGCCGGCTCGCGCCGGTCCTACTTCTTGGTGAGGAGCTTGGTGCCCTCGTCGCCGACGATGCGCTGGAGCTTTTCCGCAAAGAACGAGAGCAGCAGCGGCAGCCGGACTTCGAGCCGAACCATGTCGGGGTGGACGTCGATCTGGCCATCGACCTTCTGGCCCATGGCGCCGACGCCGAAATCCAGCCGGTCGCCCGTCCAGGCCAATGTCTCGACCTTGAGGCCGCTCTTCTCGAGGAAGGCTTTGCCCTTCTCGGTGCCATCCTGCAGGCGGCGCTTGGCCTCAGCGAGTCCGAGCTCGTGCGGGATCTCCATCACCAAAGGCTTCGCCATCGCTCGACGCAACTCCCTGTCAGCGCGCCGGCCGCCGGGCCGAAGCGCTCCTTCAAAATGGGAACCGGCCGGCGTCTCGACAACGCCAGCCGGTCAGGTCCTCGTGAGCGACGATGGTGTCAGGGCGACGCGATCAGCGCATCACCGACATCGAGACATAGCTGGTGCCCGTCATACCGATGGCGCGGGCGGCCCCGGCAGCCAAGTCGATCTGACGGCCGCCGACGAAGGGGCCGCGGTCGTTGATGCGCACGACGACCGAGCGGCCGGTGGCATTGTTGGTCACGCGCACGCGGGTGCCGAAGGGCAGGCTGCGGTGGGCGGCGGTCAGTGCGCCCGAGTTGAAGCGCTCGCCGCTGGCCGTGCGGTGGCCCTGGAAGCCGGGGCCGTACCAGGAGGCATTGCCGCCCGAGGCGTGGCGGAAATGGCGCGCCCGGCGGGACGCATGGGAGGCGTGGCGGCCGCGGTGGGCCGAACGGATGCGGTGGCCGTGATGCGCGTGACGGGCGAAATGGACGTGATGTCCGCCGGCGTGGAAGCCCGCATGCCCGCTCCGTGCTTCGGCAGGTGCAGTCAGCGTCAGCGCGCCGAGCACCAGGCCGAAGACGACCATAGCGGTCCGAGTGACAACGTTCATGTGCGATCGCTTTCCCTTGTTGTTGCGAGCGCCGTGGAAAATGAAGCGGAAGGCGGCCAAATTACGACGTCGTTTGTGCGCCGCGACAAAGCGACCTGAACGGCTATTAACATGAATATCGCTGACCAAAAGCGGTTGAAGTATTCGGAAAGACGAAAATGTTTAGCCTCTGCGAGAGGGTGCCATCGCTCGACTTGATCGGCAAGCATTCATAAATTGCGATCGTGGAGCAGACGATATCTGGCGATTATTGTTTCACATGCACGGGTGAGGCGGTACGGTTGCGACAGTTGCGGGGCTCGCGCGCCGGCTTCTGGCGTGAAACAGCGCAACCTGTGCGCCATCCACCCGGCAAAAATTGCAGCCCCAATTCGAGACGCAACGTCAAATTTTAGGGGAACCCCGCCTTTACCCTAGCTGGGCCATTGTCCGGTGGTCAGTCGCGTAACCGGTGTTTGCCATGGCTTCCCCGCGTACCGCGGTTGCTGGCGCCACCGCCCGGGTTCAGGTCTCGCGTTCCGGGCGGGCAGCGTCAGCGCCGCGGATGGGTCTCGCACCCTCCGTCCAGCGTCTTCCCACCATAGTCCCTCTCGACGAGATCCTGGTCGGCGATTGCATCGCCTCCATGAACTCGCTGCCGCCGTCGAGCGTCGACTGCGTTTTCGCGGATCCGCCCTACAATCTCCAGCTCGGAGATGCAGGCCTGCTGCGTCCCGACCAGAGCCGCGTCGATGCCGTCGACGACGACTGGGACAAGTTCGCCACCTTCGAGGCCTACGACGCCTTCACCCGCGAATGGCTCACTGCCGCGCGCCGTGTGATGAAGCCGAACGCAACCCTCTGGGTGATCGGTTCGTACCACAACATCTTCCGGGTCGGCAGTGCGCTTCAGGATCTGGGTTTCTGGATCCTTAACGACATCGTCTGGCGCAAGGCCAACCCGATGCCGAACTTCCGCGGAAAGCGCTTCACCAATGCGCACGAGACCCTGATCTGGGCCTCCCGCTCTGCGGAATCGAAAGGCTACACCTTCCATTACGACGCGCTGAAGGGAGGTAACGAAGACCTCCAGATGCGCTCGGACTGGTTCATCCCGCTCTGCACGGGCGAGGAGCGCCTCAAGGGCGCCGACGGCCAGAAGGTGCATCCGACGCAGAAGCCCGAGGCCCTGCTCGCCCGCACCCTGCTCTCGGCTACCAATCCCGGCGACGTGATCCTCGATCCGTTCTTCGGGACCGGCACCACCGGCGCCGTCGCCAAGCGCCTAGGCCGCCGCTTCATCGGCTGCGAGCGCGACGAGACCTACGCCGAGGCCGCCCGCGCCCGCATTGACGCGGTCGAACCGCTCTCCACGGCGGCGCTGACCATCGCTACGCCGAAGCGTTCGGAGCCGCGCATCCCGTTCCTCAGTGTGCTCGAGGCAGGGCATCTGCGCGCCGGCGAGACGCTGATGGACGACCGCCGCCGCTTCAAGGCGACGGTGCGACCCGACGGCAATCTCAGCGTCGGACCGGTCCAGGGCTCGATCCATAAGGTCGGTGCGTTGGTGCAGGGGCTTCCCGCCTGCAACGGCTGGACCTTCTGGCATGCCGAGCGCGCGGGCAAGCTCGTCGTGATCGACGATTTCCGCAGCGCCTATCGCAGCGCGAACACGGCTGCGGAGTAGCGCTATACGAACCCTCTCCCCTCTGCGGGAGAGGGCTGTTGCTGTTTGGCGATCAGCCTAACTCTTCCGCGTCGCCTTCGGTGGTTTCTTCACGATCCGCGCCAGATCCGAGGGACGTGTCCGCGGCGGTTTCGGAATCGGCGCGCGCCGTGGCGGCGGCTCCGGCTCGGACGGTGTCGCGAGATCGACGGGCGTTTCCGCCTTCGGCTCGGACACAGATGATGCAGCCTTCACCTCGAGGGCATGCGCCAGCACCTTCTTCATCACCCCTGGCAGCGGCTCCGCATCGAGCCCGGCCCGCGCCGTGAAGCGCATCCCGGCCGGCGCTCCCGCTCCTGACGCGACCCGCGCAGAAAACACCGTCAGCTCCAGAGGAAAATGCGTGAAGACGTGCTTCACGATGCCCGGCAGCCGCTTCCAGCGCGCATCGAGCGGCGCGTCGAGCAGGCCTTTGGCCGGGTCGTAGTCGTGCGTCCAGGCGGAGGTCGGCGGTTCGGCCATGGAGCCGAGTAGGCCTTCGGGCGGCCGGGTCCGCAGCAGGATGGCCTCGTCGCCGGCCCGCACCACCACGAAGGCCGCCCCCTTCCTGAGGACACCCTTCTCCTTCTTGATCTTGCGCGGAAACGTCTCCTGCAGCCCCTCGGCACGGGCCACGCACGGTGCCATCCAGGGGCAGAGCGCGCAGGCGGGGCGCTTAGGCGTGCAGATCGTCGCTCCGAGATCCATCACGGCTTGCGCGAAATCGCCGGGCCGGTCGCGCGGCACGAGAGCGAGGGTCAGAGCGCGAATCTCGGGCCGGGCGGCGGGCAGCGTCGTCTCGATTGCGAAAAGGCGGGTCATCACCCGCTCGACATTGCCGTCCACGGCCGCCGCCGGCCGGTCGAAGGCGATCGCGGCGATGGCACCCGCGGTATAGGCGCCGATGCCGGGGAGCTTGCGCAGCCCCTCCTCCGTATTCGGAAAGGCGCCGAGGGCGGCGACCGCCCTGGCGCAGGCATGAAGGTTTCTCGCACGCGAGTAGTAGCCGAGCCCCGCCCAGGCCGACATCACCCGCTCCTCCGCCGCTGCGGCCAGCGCCGCCACGTCGGGAAACAGTTCGAGAAATTTCGAAAAATACGGTTTGACCGCCGCGATCGTGGTCTGCTGCAGCATCACCTCGGACAGCCAGACCCGATACGGGTCCGGCCGCTCGCCCGGCAGTGCCCTCCACGGCAGCACGCGGCGATGGCGGTCGTACCAGACGAGGAGGTCGGAGGCGTTCGGGCGGCCAGGCGCGCGGGATTTCTGTGCGGGCGCTGGCATGGGAGAGGTCTTATCGGCAGCGCGGGTCACGGCAAAGGCGGCATCGTCTCAACGCGAAAAAGATCGCGCGCCGTGTCGGGAAAGCGCCTCCTCGACCGTCTTACCTCGGTGCGATCGATCGCAGCCAGGAGACTTTCATGCCCTACGTCGACGGTTTCGTAATCCCTGTGCCGAAGGACAAGATCGAGGCTTACAAGGAGTTGGCGCACAAGGCGCGGGACGTCTGGATGGAGTACGGTGCGCTGTCCTTCGTCGAATGCCTCGGCGACGACGTGCCCTATGGCGACCTCACCTCGTTCCCCCGCGCCGTGCAGCTGAAGGAGGACGAGATCGTCGGCTTCTCCTGGATCGTCTACGAATCGCGGGAGAGCCGCGACGCTGTGAACGCCAAGGTCATGGCCGATCCGCGCATGCAGCCCGGTCCCGGCATGCCCTTCGACGGCAAGCGTATGATCTTCGGTGGATTCGTGCCGTTTCTGGAGGTCTGACGGCCCCGGAATGAGGTCGAGAAAAATGGCGTAGCTTCCGCGAGGCCCAATCGAGCGACGCGCGGCCTGCCTTGCGGTATGATCGAGCGGCGGCGCGATCGGCGCCGCTCTTCAATGAATGATCATGGCCCGCGCCAAACCGCTTGCCGAGCTGATCGAGGCCTGTATTGGGCCGGCCTTCGCCGCGCAGGGCTTCGCCTCGACCGACATTCTCGCGGCGTGGCCCGAGATCGTCGGCGAGCGGCTTGGACGCGCCTGTCAGCCGGTGAAGCTCGAATGGCCGCGGCGCAAGCGCACTGATGCTGACGGACCGACGGAATCCGGCACCCTGGTGGTACGCGTCGAGGGCGCCTTCGCGCTCGAACTCCAGCATCTCGCGCCGGTGGTGATCCAGCGGATCAACGCGCATTACGGCTGGGCCTGCGTCGGCCGCATCGTGATGAAGCAGGGCCGGGTGCATTCCGGGCATCGTCGGCTCTCGCCAGCCGTGATCGATCCGGCACGGCGGGGGGAGGTCGCGCTCGCGGTCTCGCGCATCGAGGAGGACGGCCTGCGCGATGCGCTCGACCGCCTCGGCATCGCGGTGGTCGCCTCGGTTGCCGGCCGGCGCTGATGCCGCACGCCTCCGCGAGCGTCTTGCCTTCGACCGTCCGCAGTTCTACCGGACGCCCATCGAGAGTGTTCTCTCAGCGGAGCTTGCCATCGCCATGATCACCCGGCGCGACGTTGTGAAACTCACTGGTCTCGCGGTCGGCGCGGCCGCGCTGCTGCCCCGCCTGTCGGTTTCCGCCATGGCCCAATCGGCCGATGCCGCCGCCCTGATGGAGGCCGGTCCCCTCGGCGACGTCTGGCTCGGACCGGCGGATGCCAAGGTGACGATCATCGAATACGCCTCGATGACCTGCCCGCACTGCGCGCATTTCCACAAGACCACCTTACCGGTGCTCAAGGAGCGGTACATCGACACCGGCAAGGTGCGCTTCACCCTGCGCGAATTCCCGCTCGACCCCCGCGCCACCGCCGGCTTCATGCTCGCCCGTTGCGACGGCAACGAGAAATACTACCCGATCACCGACCTGCTCTTCGATCAGCAGGAGGCCTGGGCCTTCGTGCGGCCGCCGGAGAATCCGCTCGACGCCCTCGAGAAGCTGCTGCGCCAGGCCGGCTTCAACAAGGAGAAGCTCGATAGCTGCCTCGGCAACAAACAGACCTTCGCCGGCATCAATGCCGTCAAGACCCGGGCGCTCGACGTGCTCAAGGTCGAGTCCACGCCGACCTTCTTCATTAACGGCCAGAAATTCGCCGGGGCCATGACCATCGAGGACATGGAAAAGGTCATCAAGCCGATCCTCGGGGCCTGATCGGAAGGCACGTCGCCGACGGCCTAAAATTCCGAAAATCTGCTGATTTTGGAATGACTTGAGTGAAAGCGTGGCCGCCTTGACTCACAAGGGGGGCAAAACTATGGTGCGCCCCGTTCGAAGGGCGGCCGAACGGTTCCCCTCGCTTCCGCCGGTGTGAGTAGCCTCGTGAGCGGCAACGAAACAGGGCGCGGGGGCGAAGGGTCCAAGTCGGTCCCCGGCGACGATCTCTCCGAGAGGCTGAAGCGTCTCGAGACGCAGCTCGAACGGAAGCGGCCATCGGTCGGTCCCGACGCTTCGGCGCGGTCCGGTCGCAGCGACGGCTCCTCCATCGGGCAAGCAATGCGGCTCTCGACGGAATTCGTCGCGGGCGTGATCGCCGGCGGGATCCTGGGATGGCTCTTCGATCGGTTCCTCGGCACTGCGCCGTGGGGGCTGGTCGTGTTCCTCGTGCTGGGCTTCGTCACGGGGATCTACAACGTGATGCGCCTGAGCGGGTTCACCGGGCAGGCGGGCGGAAAAGACCCGCAATAGGGCATTTTGCGCCGAAACGACGCCGGGGGTCTTGAGACTCGGGGCGCATCGTGTATGGCCACGCGCACAGAACGGCGTGGTCGCCGGCATGAAGGACAAGGGGCGGAACAAGGCATGGCGGGCAGCATCGACCCGGCGCACCAGGTAGCGTTGCGACCGGACCCGATCCATCAGTTCGAGTTGCATTCCCTCGTGCCGTTCGGGCACATCGGCAATCAGCAGATCGCGTTCACGCAGTCGGCGCTCTACATGTTCGCCGCCGTCGCGGTCATCGCGCTGATCACCATCGTCGCGACTTCGTCCCGCTCGATCGTCCCCGGCCGCCTGCAGTCGCTGGCCGAGATCTTCTACGAGTTCATCGCCGACACCGTTCACCAGGCCACCGGTGACGAGGGCAAGCGGTTCATGCCGTTCGTGTTCTCGCTCTTCATGTTCGTGCTGATCCTGAACCTGTTCGGGATGATCCCCTACGCCTTCGCGGTGACCAGCCACCTCATCGTGACCTTCGGCCTCGCCTTCCTGGTGATCTGCGTGGTCGTGGGCTTCGGCGTGATGAAGCACGGCACTCACTTCTTCGGCCTGTTCGTGCCGTCGGGCGTGCCCAAGCCGCTTCTCGCGCTTCTCGTGCCGATCGAGATCATCTCGTTCATCTCGCGTCCGATCAGCCTCTCGGTGCGTCTCTTCGCGAACGTGCTCGCCGGCCACATCGCGATGAAGATCTTCGCCTTCTTCGTCGTCGGCCTGCTCTCGGCCGGTGCGTGGAGCGTGCTCTCGCCGCTGCCGCTCTTCCTGACGATCGCGCTGACCGCGCTCGAATTCCTGGTCGCCGCTCTGCAGGCCTACGTCTTCGCGACGCTGACCGCGATCTACCTCAACGACGCCCTTCACCCCGGCCACTGAGGCCGGCTTCTCCCGCCCTCACGAACAATCAGATCAAGGACTCAGGAGCTTCTTATGGATCCCGTCGCTGCGAAGTACATCGGTGCTGGTCTCGCCTGCCTTGGTATGGCCGGCGCTGGCATCGGCCTCGGCAACCTGTTCGGTCAGTTCCTTGCCGGCGCCCTTCGCAACCCCTCCGCTGCCGATGGCCAGCGCGCTACCCTGCTCCTCGGCTTCGCGCTGACGGAAGCGCTCGGCATCTTCTCGCTGCTGATCGCCCTGCTCCTGCTCTTCGCCGTCTGATTTCTTTCGGGGCACTGCCGTTTCGGGTTTCGGCCCGGAGCGGCAGGTCTCCTGACAGACGCGTAGGCGCTCCGCTGGTCGGAGCCGGAACACTCCGTCACCGGACGAGGCCATGGCCGAGCACAAAGCCCTTACGACACCGCCTGCCAACTCGGACGTCAAAGCCGTCCCGGCTCACGGCGCTCACACCGAGCAGCCCTCGCATGGCGGCGCCTTTCCGCCCTTCGAGACCCATACCTTTCTCTCGCAGCTGATCTGGCTCGCGATCTCCTTCGGCCTGCTCTACTACCTCATGGCCAAGGTCGCCCTGCCCCGGATCGAAGCGATCCTGGAGACGCGCTCCGGCCGTCTCGCCTCGGATCTCGACGAGGCCCAGCGCATGAAAACCGAGGCCGACGCCGCCGGCGAGGCTTACGAGAAGTCTCTGCGCGACGCCCAGAACAACGCTCAGAGCATCGCCGGCGAAGCCCGCGCGCGGCTTGCCGCCGAATCCGACACGCGCCGCAAGGACAAGGAAGCGGAGCTCAACGCCAAGATCGCCGCCTCCGAGACGACGATCCGCGAGAGCACCGCCCGCGCCATGGGCAACGTCCGCGACATCGCCGGCGAGACCGCCGCGAGCATCGTCGAGCGTCTCACCGGCCACGCGCCGGACAAGGCCAGCCTCGACCGCGCCCTCGACGCCGTCCACTGATAGATCGCACGTAAGGACTTGTGACCGGCATGGTGATGACCGCGGAATTCTGGGTCGCCGTCGCTTTCGTGATCTTCGCCGCGATCGTGTGGAAGGTCGGCGGCTTCGGCATGATGACGAAGGGGCTCGACGGCCGCGCCAAGCGCATCCGTCACGAGCTCGACGAGGCCAAGCGCCTGCGCGAGGAGGCTGCCGCCGTCCTCGCCGACTTCAAGCGCCGCCGCGCCGAGGCCGAGAAGGACGCCGAGCGCATCGTCGCCGAGGCGCATGAAGAGGCCAAGCGCATCGACGCCGAGGGCCATGCCCGCCTCGAGGACTACATCGCCCGCCGGACCAAGTCGGCCGAGCAGAAGATCGCCCAGGCCGAGACCCAGGCCGCCGCGCAGGTCCGCGCCGCTGCCGCCGACGCCGCGGTGAAGGTCTCCGAGACGCTCCTGCGCGAGCGTCTCCAGGGCCAGTCGGCCCAGGACCTCGTTAAATCGAGCCTCGGCGACGTGAAGACCCGTCTTCAGGCCTGAGCGAAACGGGCACCGCGATCGAACGAGCCGCCTCCGGGCGGCTTTTTCATTTGGGAGGAATGCCCGAATGAGCACGTTCCTGATCTACGGTGCCACCGGCTACACGGGGCGTCTCTGTGCGGAGCATGCTGTCGCGCGCGGCCTCCGCCCCGTTCTCGCCGGCCGCAGCGCCGAGGCCGTGCGGAGGTTCGCCGAGGGCCTCGGGCTCGAATGGCGCGCCTTCGGCCTCGACGATCCAAAGGCAGTTCGCGACGGGCTCGCCGGCATGACCGCCGTTCTGCACGCGGCAGGTCCGTTCTCGGCGACCGCGCTGCCGATGGTCGAGGCCTGCCTCGCGACGGCCGCGCATTACGTCGACATCACCGGCGAGATCGACGTGTTCGAGGCGCTCGCCGCCCGCAGCGGCAACGCGGAGGCCGCCGGGGTCATGCTGCTGCCGGGCGCTGGCTTCGACGTGGTCCCGAGCGATTGCCTCGCCGCCCACACGGCGGCGCGCTTGCCCGGCGCCACGCATCTGCACCTCTCGATCGGCGGCTTCCAGGGCATCAGCCGCGGCACCGCCAAGACCATGCTTGAGGGCGTGGCCTACGGCACGCGCGTCCGCCGGGGTGGCCGCATCGTCGGGATCGCCGACACGCCGCGTGCCAGCGCCGATTTCG
This sequence comes from Methylobacterium brachythecii, assembly GCF_014196345.1. Lineage (GTDB taxonomy): Bacteria > Pseudomonadota > Alphaproteobacteria > Rhizobiales > Beijerinckiaceae > Methylobacterium > Methylobacterium brachythecii. Next base: position 382,815 of record NZ_JACIDN010000004.1, read on the forward strand.
GCTCCGGTCCACGCCCGACGATCGGCCTCGGCTGGGGCGACGTTGCGACCGCATGGCACGCGACCGGCATTCCGAACATCGACGTCTTCTTCGAGGCCTCTCCGGCACTCGCGCGCGCGGCGGCGATGCCGCGGATTCTGAAGCGCCTGCTGGCGGCCGATCTCAGCCAGCGGTGGGTCAAGCGCGGCATCGAGCGCCGGCTACCGCCCGGCCCGACGCCCGAGGCACGGCTCCGCTCGGAGTGCCTCTTCCTGGCTGAGGCCTGGGACGCGCAAGGGCGCCGGGTCGCGACCCGGATGCGCACGCCCGAAGGCTACACCCTGACGGCGTCGACCGCCGTGGAGATCGCCCGTCGCTCTGCCGCCGGTCAGGCGAGGCCGGGATATCAAACGCCGGCAACGGCTTACGGCACCGACTTCATCCTGTCTTTCGAAGGGGTCGAGCGACGGGATCTTTGAGAATCTTTCGCCCGTCATTCCGGGGTCGCGCAGCGGAATCCGGAATCCACCCGTGAGCGCGGCGCCGGAGGACCGTCGAGGCCACTCGTGGATTCCGGGTTCTCGCCTACGGCGAGCCCCGGAATGACGGCCGGTGTCATGGCCGGGTGGACGAATGATGTCCCCACCCGCTATGCCCCCGGCACTTTCCTGCAGGGAGCGGCCAGCCGGTCGACCGAGGCATGCACGACGAGGATGTTCGGCCACGCAAGCCTGCAAGCCACGAGATCGGGCAGAAGCTCGACGAACTGTCCGTCGGCGATCTTGTCGAGCGCATCGCCCTGCTCCGTACGGAGATCGAACGCCTGGAGGCGGCAAAGCTCGCCAAAGAGGCGGCCCGTAATGCGGCGGGCTCGATCTTCAAGAGCTGATTCGCACCCGCCGTTTGTCCCTGCCGTGCTATCGGCGGCGCGACCGTCATCGCGGCCCCTCCCCCGACATGTAGGCCGCCATGCAGCCGATCATCACCATCTCCGGTCTCTCGAAGACCTATGCATCCGGCCTGGCCGCGTTGAAGGACGTGAACCTGGAGATCCGCCGCGGCGAGATCTTCGCGCTGCTCGGCCCCAACGGTGCCGGCAAGTCGACGCTGATCAACATCGTCTGCGGCATCGTCACGCCGAGCACCGGCACGATCACCGTCGACGGGCACGATATCGCGACTGACTACCGTGCCGCCCGCAGCCTGATTGGGCTGGTGCCGCAGGAACTGACCACCGACGCCTTCGAGAAAGTGTTCAACACGGTGAGCTTCAGCCGCGGCCTGTTCGGCCTCGGCAAGAACCCGGCCCATATCGAGCAGGTGCTGAAGGACCTTTCGCTCTGGGAGAAGCGTGACAGCCGGATCATGCAACTCTCGGGCGGCATGAAGCGCCGGGTTCTGATCGCCAAGGCGTTGAGCCACGAGCCCAAGATCCTGTTCCTCGACGAGCCGACGGCCGGCGTGGACGTCGAACTGCGCCAGGACATGTGGCGGATGGTGCGGCGCCTGCGCGACTCGGGCGTCACCGTGATCCTCACCACCCACTACATCGAGGAGGCGGAGGAGATGGCCGACCGGGTCGGCGTCATCCGCAAGGGCGAGCTGGTTCTGGTCGAGGAGAAGGCCGAGCTGATGCGTAAGCTCGGCAAGAAGCAGCTCACGCTTCACCTCCCCGAGCCGCTCGCCGCGATCCCCGAAGACCTCGCCGACCATCATCTCGAGCTCGCCAAGAACGGCTGCGAGCTGATCTACACCTACGACACGCGCGGCGGCCGCACCGGCATCACGGGTCTGCTCACCGACCTCGCGGCCGCAGGCATTCGCTTCCAGGACATCGATACGAGCCAGAGTTCCCTCGAAGACATCTTCGTGGATCTGGTGAGGGACGCCGCATGAACCTCCCCGCGATTCAGGCGATCTACAAGTTCGAGATGAACCGGTTCTGGCGCACGGCTCTGCAGAGCATCGTCGCGCCCGTGGTCTCGACCTCGCTCTACTTCGTCGTTTTCGGCGCCGCGGTCGGCAAGCAGTCCCAGATGATCGACGGCGTGCCCTACGGTGCCTTCATCGTGCCGGGGCTGATGATGCTCTCACTCCTCACGCAGAGCATCGCCAACGCCTCGTTCGGGATCTACTTCCCGCGCTTCTCCGGGACGATCTACGAGCTGCTATCGGCGCCGGTCTCGCCCTTCGACATCGTGCTCGGCTATGTCGGCGCGGCGGCGACGAAATCGATCCTGATCGCGCTGATCATCCTGGGCACTGCGGCCTTCCTCGTGCCGCTGCGCATCGATCACCCGATCGCGATGCTGTTTTTCCTGATCCTGACGGCGGTGACGTTCAGCCTGTTCGGCTTCGTGATCGGGCTCTGGGCCGACGGCTTCGAGAAGCTGCAGCTCGTGCCGCTTCTCATCGTGACCCCCCTCACCTTCCTCGGTGGCAGCTTCTACTCGATCGACGTGCTGCCGACCTTCTGGTGGGTGCTGAGCCACGCCAATCCGGTCGTCTATCTGATCAGCGCCTTCCGCTGGGCCTTCTTCAGCAAGGGCGACGTCGGCGTCGCCATCAGCATGGGAATGTCGGCGTTGTTCCTGGCACTCTGCCTGGCGGCGGTGACCTGGATGTTCAAGACGGGGTACCGGCTGAAGAGCTAGTCCCCTCGGGCAGAGAAGGCGCGCGAGGGCGGTCCGGCGAGATCGAGCCGGCCGTAGGATGGGGCCAGCAGGCCGAGCACCCGCTCACGCAATCCCCGCGGAGCCGACAGCACCCGCACGCGCGTCGGGACCGGCGCGACCCGTTTCACCAGCCTGAGCATCGCGTCGAAGGCCCGCCGCAGATTGTTGGGATTCGGCTCGACGCTCGCCGCCTTCAGAGCCGCCGCCGCGTCCTGCCAGAGCTGGGCATGCGGGCCGTGCCGGGCATCGTCGATGCCGTGGCGGTTGAGCGCGGCCAGTCCGTCCGGCACCGTGGTGATGACGCGGGTGCCGAATTCCGGCCGAGTGGGATCGAGCCAGACGACCACGGGCGCGGGCAAGGTTTGTGATGCTTCCGTGACGAGTTCGGGCACGAGAGCATCTCCTTTTGCAGACTTGCCTTCGAACACGTCCAGTTTGCTATCCATGCTGCTGTGCATATCAAGGCTCACGAGATCAAATGCCCCCAACCGTGAACAGAAAAACGCTGAAAGGGGTTTCTGTCAGATCTGAGAAAGATCTTTGATCGAGCCTTGATTCATTTCCAATAACCGATTTTTAACTGTCGGCTCTCGTTGCGGCGCCCTAGGCCGTCATCGCGAGAATCGGGGGCTGCGCGCGGGCGGCTCTCGGAGGGATCGGCGGCCATCACGTCGGCTCCCGCTTCGCGCCCTCCCGATCGAGGAGATCACGCTTGCGCGCGACACCCCAGCGATAGCCCGAGAGCGAGCCGTCGGAGCGCACCACCCGGTGGCAGGGAATCGCCAGGGCAAGGGGGTTCGCCCTGCAGGCCCGTGCGACGGCGCGCACCGCCGCGGGCTCGCCGATGGCCTGGGCGACTTCCTTGTAGGTCGCCGTCGTTCCGGCCGGGATGCGCTTGAGGGCTTCCCAAACACGCTGCTGGAAGGCCGTGCCGTGGATGTCGAGCGGTAACTCGACCCTGCGTCCCGGCGTCTCCGCCAGCTCGATTACCCGAGCCACCAGCGCCTCGAAACCCGCATCGCCGCCGGTCAGCTCGGCATGCGGGAAACGATCCTGCAGGTCGCGCAGCAGCACGTCCGGATCGTCGTCCATCATGATGGCGCAGACGCCCTTCTCCGTGGCGGCGACCAGAATCTGCCCGAGCGAGCACGGCCCGACGGCGAAGCGGATCTGCGCCCCCGTGCCGCCCTGCCGATAGGCTGTGGGACTCATGCCGAGCCGCTCGCCGGCATCGGCGTAGAAGCGGCTCGCGGCGTTGTAGCCCGCATCGTAGACCGCCTCGGTGACCGTGCGGGCCTCGCGCAGGCCCGATGCCACGCGTTCCGCACGATGGGCGCCGGCATAGGCCTTGGGGGTCACTCCGGTGATCCGCTTGAAGGTGCGGTGGAAGTGGAAGGGGCTCATCGCGGCGGCCTCGGCGAGCGCATCGAGGGCGGGCGGCGTCTCGGCCTCCTCGATCAGCCGGCAAGCGCGGGCGACGGCCTGAGCCTGGAGGTCTTCGCGGGACGCCTCGTTCGGCCGGCAGCGCTTGCACGCCCGGAAGCCCACTGCCTCGGCCTCCTCGCAGGTGTCGTAAAACCGAACGTTCTCGCGCTTGGCGCGCTTGGCCGGACAACTCGGCCGGCAATAGATTCCCGTGGTCTTCACCGCGGTGACGAAGCTGCCATCGGCCGCCCTGTCAGCGGCGCTGAAGGCGGCCCAGCGGGCCTCGTCGCTCGTGTCCATGGGCGGGGTGCTGCGCGTCGGGGCGCGCTCGTGTGCCTGGGCCTGCATCGCTCGGCTCTCCCTCTTGGATGGCGTGACGGCGTCCGCGACGCCTTCGATATGCCCATCCTGACGCAGGGTCCGGCCCGATACATCCCGGCGCTTGCTCGGCAATTTTTCGGTGCTTCTGCCGCCTCTCATCGCTCGGCCTTCGCCAGGAGGCGCGCCGCCTCCATCTCCGCATCACTCGCCCAGAGATGCATCGCCGCATAGGCCCGGTAAGGCCGCCAGGCTTCCGCCCGCGCCAGCATTTGCTTCGGCGTCGGCCGGCCGGAACCGGTATCGAGGGCACGCATCAGGCCGATATCGGCGCTGGGAAAGGCGTCCGGCTCCTTCAGCGCCCGCATCGCGATGTAATGCGCCGTCCAGTCGCCGATGCCGCGCAGGGCCTTGAGGCGCAGGGCGGCCGTCTCTAACCCCTGCCCGACGGAAAACAGGTCCGGCTCGGCGATCACGGACGCCGCCACCGCGCGGATCGCGGCGCCCCGTGCTCGCGGCATGTTCAGCACGAGCGAGATGTCCGCCTCGACGAGGTGCTCCGGCGCCGGGAAGACATGGCTGAGCCCCGTCCCATCCAGTCCCGCTAGCGGCGTGCCGAAGGCGGCGACGAGCTTTCCGGCAAGACGCGTCGCGGCGGCCACCGAGACCTGCTGGCCCAGGATGCCGCGCACCGCGAGCTCGAAGCCGCTCCAGGCGCCCGGCACCCGCAAGCCCGGCCGCACGGCGACGAGAGGACCGATCACCGGCTCGCCGTCGAACCGCGCGCCGACGGTCAGCGGATCGATGTCGAGATCGAATAGATGGCGCAGCCGTGCGGCGATCGCCGGTATCGATCCGGCATTGGAAAACCGGATCTCGGCCGCCAGCGACTCGCCTTCCGAGGAGGGTCGTATATCGACCGTACCGTGCCAGCCCTCGACCGAGACCGTCCTGGCGTAGAGACCGGTTTCCGCCCGCTCGACGCCTGGAATCGCACGGGCGGCCAGGAAGCCGTGGAGGGCCTCCCAGTCGTAGGGCGCCCGATAGGGCAGCGTAACGGCGGTGACGATGCGATCCTGGCTCATCGGCGCGACTCTCGCGTCGAGCCGGCGCCCTCCGCAAGCCCGTGCCGGATCGAAGGGTCGGAGGAGGCTTTCAGCGAAAGGCGGTTTCGACCCGTTCGCGCCTGTCCTAAGCGGCGCTCTCCATCAGAGCCTCGACGTGTACGGCGGTCGATCGGCCGAGCGCCGCGAGGTTGTAGCCGCCTTCCAGCATCGAGACGACGCGGCCGCCGCAATGCCGGTGTGCGGCCTCGTTGATCACGTGCGTCGCCCAGGCGAAATCCGCCTCGTTGAGACGCAACTGCCCGAGCGGATCGTCCTCATGGGCATCGAACCCGGCGGATATCACGATGAGGTCCGGCCGAAAGGCATCGAGCGCCGGCAGGATCGCCTGCCCGAAGGCCTCGCGGAAGATCTCGCCGTCGTCGCCCGCGCGCAACGGCGCATTGTGGATGTTGCCGACGCCGCGCTCCGAGACGGCGCCGGTGCCCGGGAACCACGGCATCTGGTGGGTCGACCCGAAGAACAGGCTGTCGTCGTCCCAGAAGACTCGTTGAGTGCCGTTGCCGTGATGGACGTCGAAATCCAGCACCGCGACACGCTCCAGGCCGTGCCGCTTCTTCGCGTAGAGAGCCGCGATGGCCGCGCTCGAGAACAGGCAGAAGCCCATCGCGCGGCTCGGCTCGGCGTGGTGGCCGCAGGGCCGGACCTGGCAGAACACGTTGCGCACGCCCGAATCCGGATCGAGTACGGCGTCGACGCCGCGCAGGCCGGCTCCCACGGCGCGCGAGGCAGCCTCGTAGGTGCCCGGCGACATCACCGTGTCGGGATCGAGATGGGCCGGCAGTGCCGCGCGATTGGCGGCAACGCTCTTGATGCGCGCAAGATAGTCCGCCGGGTGCGCGAGCAGGATCTGCTCGTCGAGGTCGTCGCGCAGCGGGGCCTCTTCCCGGCGCAGGCCCGCAAAGGCGGGATCGGCGAGCGCGCGATCGATCGCCTCCATCCGCGCGGGCCGTTCGGGATGGCCCTGGCCGGTATCATGCGCCACGAAAGCGGGATGGGTGAGGAGCAGCGTCTGCATGAAGACCGTCGCCTTTGCCTGTGCCCCTCCCCTACAATGGCGCCGGGTATCTGGTCGATAATATTTTACTAGCCGGACGCCGCGCGAACCGCCCCAGCATGCGTTGACACCGCCGAGCCGGATTCCCTATATCGCCACTCTCCGGCCGACGACCGTGTCTCGACATGGTTGCCGGCTGCGATGCGTGGCGGGGTAGCTCAGTTGGTTAGAGCAGAGGAATCATAATCCTTGTGTCGGGAGTTCAAATCTCTCCCTCGCTACCATTCATCTCGATAGATCAGGCCGAATACTGGAAGCAACGATCGAGCCGATAGGCTCCTGGATCGCGCTCGGGCCGCAAAATCCATAGCATCGACCGGAGCCGAGACCGAACCGTGCCGAGCGCACGATGGTCGGGCATCCCGAACTCTGACAGAGGGTCGATGCCATGCCTCTAGGCCGATCACTGTCGCGAACTTGCGGACAGCGAACCTAGCTGGCGCGCCGGCAATTCGCATGATGGCAGACGGCAAAGCGCGCGACATGGAGAACGCGCCAGTTCGCAGCCGAGTCGGCGCGGCGCAATGCCATTTCGCATAAGGCCTTTAGGGTAGCCGATACCCCTTCGTATCGGCTCGACCTCAGCCGGCGATGGCATACGATCGCTGTGCTCGGCGTCGCTCCTCGATGTGCAGCGCGAGCGAGGATACTCAAGTATTCGATGAGCGTCTCGTATCGCGGCCGTTCGAGTCTTCCATCCTATTCTAACAACATCGTCGTTTAGGATATGGTTGATCCATGCAGATAGAGAATTCACGACATCGAATTTTTTCATCCTGCGACGAGCCCGATCAGGACATCACCGTACAAGCGTGCGATTTTTTTCTTGCGAAAGAGGCCTATGAAGAAACGCTGCGTCGCGTTGACGGGCTTCTCAAACAAATGCCCCGCGTGCCTCAATTGCTGAGCCGTAATCATATCCTGATCGAGATTATTTATAGAATCCAGAATGGCGTGAGTTGCAAAGATTGCCTCGTGGCTTACGGCTCGAAACTGATCGTCACAGGTTCTGAAAACAACGGGCAGAACCTGTTAGGGTTAGACGGGAAGCGCTGTCATGTGGGCGCTTCTGAGGAGCAGTGACACGGGTTGAGCCGCCTGAGAGACCAGTTCGCGGTCGCCGAACGGCTCCGCGGCGCCGCCATTGAACATGTCCAATTTGAGCTGCGCTCTGACCTCGACGGTCTTCAAAAGCTCGCGCGCCGGTTCGTCGTCGATCTTTCGAAGGGCTTGGGCGAGTTCGGAATACGCCTCGCCCAGAATCACGAAAGCAAGCTGTGCAGCAGTGCTCGTGGGTTGGTTGCCAACATCGAACATCGGACAATCCTCATTCATTTCAATATTGAACAGTCTACAACGTGTCCTCTGTATTGTGTCGAATCTGAGATGCGCGCTGACGGCGCAAAATCCACGGGGATCTTCCTGTGGATACTGAGTTTAAGTTCGCAGCGGGGCCAAGTCGCAAACTGGCGACTCAAAAAGCCGCGGCATCGGCCGATGATGCGTCCTGGCGTGCATGAACCGGAGCGGGTCGCCGCCCTGCAGTTCCGGAGCAGACGGTTGTGGCGAATGCAGGCTGCCATCAGGTTGCCGGGTGCTGCTGGAGCGGCCGTGTCGCTTTGGGCCGGATTATCGCGCACGGATAAGACCCAATGGACGTGCTTGGCCGCCATCGGCGATTGACGCTCACCTGAGCTGCTTCGATACAGATCGAATTCGGGTTCAGAGCCGGTGACGAGCTGGAATCACAGCCATACTTCAGCCGGAACCAGCTCAAACACCTATCAGTGCGTAACCTGCACCATCCTGCGAATACGATCGAGTGCCGTTCGATGGATCGCGTAGATGTTTTCGGTCTTGTCGTGCATCGGAACCAGCTTGTTGGATTGCGAGTCGAAATCCATCAAGCAATAGTCATGGCTCTCCAAATAGGACTCGATTTTCAACGTGTCTTCGGAGCGCTCTATGATGACGGCTTTGGGCGGATCGTTTTGAAACAGCCCGTCAGCGCCTTGCAGAACCAGATAGTCGGCACCTTCGACATCGATTTTCAGAAGCGCGATTTCTCCCGCATCACAAATCTCGTCGACTCTGATGAGCTGCAGCTCTATTGTTTTTTCACCTTTGACCGAGAGTGAATTTCGAGCGCTGTTTTTATTGATGTTAAACATCGAAATTCCGGACACATTCGATACACATCTGTTGTGAACGGTGATGTTTGAAATATTGTTGCGTTGAATGTTTCCATTCAAAAAGCGGTACGTATCGGGATCGGCCTCGATGGATTCGACCATCCCGCCGGGTCCGACGAGTTGCGCTCCCATGATGCTATGCGTGCCGATATTTGCTCCGATGTCGATAAATCGATCGCCGGGTTTTAAAAATAACTGCATGAAAATGAACATTTCATCGGCTTTGCTTCCGAAGTACGACACCAAACGCGCGATGCCATCGGATGTCCGTGCGTGTATCGTAATATCGTCGAGCTGCAACGTTACGCTGTCTTTCATGTATTTCTGATATTGCCACGCCAACACCCTCGAGCATGTCAAAAGCGGTTGAGCGCGAAATCCGGGATGACGCAGAAGCCATATGATCTGATCGAGATGGCGCATATCAATTACGACCCATACAGAGACCTTGTTCTAGAAATATCTTGTACGCTCAGTGCGTCGGATCTCGTCGGATTTTCGTGCTAGTTATCGAAATTCCTCGTGCGGCGATTTGGTGGTATCGGTGCGCCGCGTTCGCGAACCGTCAGGACGCGCAGAGCTCCAGCTCCGGTCGCTCGATGAGCTCAGACCGTCGCAAGTCCTCGATCATCCCCGCCGTGACCTTGCTGCCGACGTGGTTGTGGTAGAGCCAGATGCCGTCCAGGCGTCGCTTGTAGCTCGGCTCGCCTCCGACTTCGCTTCCGATGCGCATTCCGGACCCGAGGCCGAACGAGAATAGGCCGCGGATCAGCCGTCCGTCCTGCCTCATCGGGCGTCCGCAGTCGTCGGTGGTGAGGCCGTGCTGGTCTTCCGCCAGTTGCAGGATCTCTCCTGTCTGATCGCGGATAATCGGGAGAAGTGGCCGATAGCCGAAACACGTCACGATCGCCGCCACGTCGGGAATTTCTCCGGCGAGGCTTGTCTCGCTGCAGCCGACGGCGACATGCCTGGTCTCGATCTCGACAGGGTATGCGTCGAGCCGGTGCGTTCCGAATACCGCCCGCGCCACCTCGGCCGTTCGAAAGCGCAAGCCGCCGAGCCTGTTCACTCGGCCGCTCAGCGGACAGACGTCCTCTTGAGCATCGACGACATCGCCGAACGCTGCCGCTTCCATCAGGTCGCGATAGTAGAATCGCGGGGGCGTCCGATGAGCGATGATGATGCGTGAGAGGCCAAGCCGGTCGGCGACCTGGGCCAACCGCTCCACGACCGAGAAGGCGCTGTGCGAACTGCCGGCGACAACGATCGTGCGCTTCTCTCCAACGAGCGGCCCAAATCGCGAGATCAGTCCCGCATCGGATAGCTGCAAGACCGAGTCGGAGAGCATGATCGGCATGGTGTCGGGTAGATCGCAGCGGAACAGCGATCTCAGGGCGCCGACGGTTTCGGGCTCCTGCCTCCCACCGAGATTGAGAACGACAGAAGCGACGCGTGCCGTCATCGAATCGCCGGATGGCCCCCTCACCTCGACAGTGAAGGTGCCGTCCTCACGCACGCTCACTGTCTCGACGCGATGTTCGCGCTGAAGCGAGATGCGATGGTGCTGCGCGAGGTCGGAGACGAGCATTTCGGCGGCATCCGAAAGGCAATCCGACACGAGATCGAGATCCGGAGCCTGCCCGCTCAGCGACTCGAGCTGAGCGATGGTAGGGGATCGCTGCCTGAGCCGCGCCATCCCCTCCGGGAGGAGTTTGTCGCAGACGCATTCCAAGATGACGTCAGCCAGCGTGTTCGATGGAATTCTGTACTCGGAAAGCGTGCCGCACCCGAGCGATCGGCTGCGCTCGACGATCATGATGCCTTGATCCGCAACGTCGGCAATCTCTCCCGTTTTGGCCAAGCTGAACAGCAGACCCGAATTGGCAGGGCCGAATCCGCAGAATGCCAAGCTGAAGTCCAGTCTCTGCATCGAAGATCACCATTTCTGGAGATGACCTGGCTCGAACATGCATCGAGCCATGGCAAACATTCAATCGACAGACGCTAATGCACTGACTGAGGCATTCGGCGCACAGCCGCTCAGTCGTACCGCGCATACGCGTTCACGCAACTCTCAACTCTTGCTACGAATTCGACGCAAAAAACTCAGTAATGTTGCGGAACACTGCGTACGCTCATCACGGTACGGAATTATTAAATCATTAATCCGTCAATGGAGAAGGGAAGCAGTATATTTTTGTGAGCAAATTGGACGTAATCAGAATTTGCGCGATTGTTTCTGTGGTCGACTGTGCCGCATTCGTGGGTGCCGTCAAACGGGAACGGTCCGTTCGACGGCGGTCCTATTCCATGAAAGGCCTCGGGCGAGCGCGGAAACACGTCCGTATCCTATCGGGATTAGTACGAGAGTAGCGATTTCGTGGCGCACCACTCTCCCGATGCATGTATTGCTATCTCGCTAGATGCAAGCAAGTCTCGGCTTTGTCAATAATTCCAGTCAGTAAATGGAATTGACTTCCGTCACAGCGTCATCACCCCTCGATCGAATATTTGGAAACTTCAAGGGGCCGGTGACAGCCAACATTTCGCCTCGTCGATATCTCGAATCCGGAGTGCCATTATGAGAAAGCGCGTTCTAGTCACGGGAGGCGCCGGATTCGTCGGTTCGCATTTGTGCGAGCGGCTCCTGAAGGAGAAGAACGATGTTCTGTGCGTCGACAACTTCTTCACGGGGTCCCGTAACAACGTCGCGGACTTGCTCTCGAACCCATCGTTCGAGTTGCTTCGCCACGACGTGACGTTCCCGCTCTACGTCGAGGTGGACGAGATCTATAATCTCGCCTGCCCCGCATCGCCGATCCATTACCAGCGCGACCCCGTCCAGACCACGAAGACTAGCGTCATGGGCGCGATCAACATGCTCGGCCTCGCGAAACGGCTGAGAGCGCGCGTTCTCCAGACGTCCACCAGCGAAGTCTATGGCGATCCGGACGTGCACCCGCAGCCTGAGGATTACCGCGGCCGGGTCAGCATCACAGGCCCTCGGGCTTGCTACGACGAAGGCAAGCGCTGCGCGGAGACCCTGTTCTTCGATTACCAGCGGCAGCATCGGTTGCAGATCCGCGTCGCTCGGATCTTCAATACCTACGGGCCTAACATGCATCCGCAGGATGGACGCGTGGTGTCGAACTTCATCATCCAGGCGCTGACCGGACAACCGATCACCCTATTCGGCGACGGCCTCCAGACGCGCTCCTTCTGTTACGTCGACGACCTGGTCGAAGGGCTCGTGCGACTGATGGCGATGGAGTGCGAGACCGCCAAGCCGATCAATCTCGGCAATCCGACCGAGATCACCGTCACGGAGCTTGCGCAACGCATCATCGAGTTGTGCAATTCGCGCTCGGTGCTGGAGTATCGCGCGCTTCCCCAGGACGACCCGATGCAGCGGCGCCCCGATATCACGCAGGCCCGCGAGCACCTGCACTGGAAGCCCAAGATCGATCTGGACGACGGGTTGCGGCGGACCATCGCCTACTTCGATGCCTTGTTGTCGCGAAGCCAGCCGGCCGTGCACCAGCTTCAGAAGGCCGGCTAGTGAGCGCGCCGGCTTTCCTCCCCCGGGTCGACATCCTCGGCGTCGGCGTCAGCGCGATCGACATGAAGGATGCGGTCGCAACCATCGACCGCTGGATCCGTCAGCGTCAGAAGCATTTCGTCTGCATCACCGGCGTCCACGGCGTCATGGAATGCCGGCGCGACAGCGACCTGCGCGGCATCCACCGCGCCGCCGGAATGGTGACCCCCGACGGCATGCCTCTGGTCTGGATGGCGCGCCGTCTCGGCTTCGACCGTGTCACGCGGGTCTACGGGCCCGACTTGATGAGGGAGGTCAGCCGGCTGTCTCCCGAGCGCGGGTATCGTCACTTCTACTTCGGTGGCGGCCCCGGGCTGGCCGAGGCCCTCCAGGCTCGCCTGCGCCAAACCTGTCCCGGCATCGACGTCGTCGGAACGCTGAGTCCGCCCTTCCGTCCCGTGACCGACGAGGAGGACGACGCCATCGTCGAGGCGATCAACGCGGCCAAACCCGACATCGTCTGGGTGGGCCTCAGCACACCAAAACAGGAGCGCTGGATGAGCGCCCACCGCGAACGTATCGATGCTCCCGTGATGATCGGTGTCGGCGCGGCATTCGACTTCCTCGCCGGCACCAAGCGGCAGGCGCCTCTCTGGATGCAGCGAAACGGCCTGGAATGGGCGTTCCGACTCATTACGGAGCCACGGCGCCTGGGTCGTCGCTACGCGACGATCGTCCCGCATTTTCTCGTCCTGGCCGGCGCGCAGCTGGCATTCGCTCGCAGCAAAGCGGCGCGCACTTAGACCTCTTCCCATCGAGAACTTGCGCCTATCGAGTTCCGACGGGACGTCGAGAACGCAGTGGTGACGCAGCGCCGTCGACCGGCGCTGCCCAGCCCAAGGCGGGCAGTCACCTTGGCTGCCCGTGCGCGGCGCCATCGGTCCTTTAGCGATCGATCACCCGGCCTCGAGCTGCGCCGGATCGACATCGCTTCCTCCTGAATACTGGTCCGGCAACGCAAGGCTGCGCAACGGCACTGCGTATTTTCTGCTGAGCCCTGTCGAGAACAGGCTTGCGCCGAGTGCGTCCGCAGATTGATGCGCCGACACAGCAAGTATGGACTGCAATATTCGGAGTAACGAGCAATTTCGGACGACCCCCATCGGCGAGGAGGGCGTAATACGCGTTAGCAATAGTAATTTCTCGGCCCCCAAAACACAGTCTGATCGATTTTTAGATACGGGGAGAAATGCAATGGCTGTTCAGCGGGTTCTTGTGACCGGTGCCGGTGGTTTCATAGGGCACCATCTGGTGAAGTTTTTGAAAGACAAAGGTTACTGGGTTCGCGGCGTCGATATCAAGGAGCCCGAATACGAGGCTTCGGCTGCAGATGAGTTCTACGTTCTCGATCTTCGCGTGCCGGAATCCTGCGACGTTGCAGTGACCGGCATGCAGGACATCTACCACCTGGCCGCCGACATGGGTGGTATCGGATACATCACCTCGTCTCATGCGGGCATCACCCTCAACAACACCAAGATCAATGTTCACATGATCGATGCGGCGCGGAAATTCGGCGTCGAACGGTTTCTGTTCTCGTCGTCTGCCTGCATCTACCCCCAATATCTACAAAAGGAAGCCGATGTGACTCCGCTGAAGGAGGACGACGCCTTCCCGGCAGACCCCGAGGAAGGATACGGCCTCGAGAAGCTCTACATGGAGAAGCTTTGCCAATACTTCACCGAGGACTACGGGTTCGAGACGCGGGTGGTCCGCTTCCACAATGTCTACGGCTCGCTCGGGACCTACGACGGCGGCAGGGAAAAAGCGCCGGCCGCGATCTGCCGCAAGGTCGCCTTGAGCCAGGACGGCGGCGAGATCGAGATCTGGGGCGACGGCCTGCAGACGCGCTCCTTCATGCATGTCGATGACTGCGTTGAGGGCATCTACCGGATCATGCAGTCCGGCTATCACCTGCCGCTGAATCTCGGAACGGACGAGCTGATCTCCGTCGACGGCCTCGTGGATCTCGTCAGCGACATCGCCGGCAAGCGCTTGGTCAAGCGCCACGATACGTCGCGTCCTCAGGGCGTGCGCGGCCGTAACAGCAACAACAGCCGGCTCCGGGAAGTCCTGGGTTGGGAGCCGCGGATCACGCTCGCGGAAGGTCTCGTGCCGACCTACCACTGGATCGCGAAGGAACTCGAAGCCCCGGCCAAGGCCCCGATGGCCGCCGCGGCCGTCGCCGCGGAGTAGCCGCACCCCGCCCTCCCGGCTCGGCATCGGCGGTTCCTCTCGCGCAGCCGATGCCGAGCCGACCAAGTCCGATCGCCGCCGTAGCGTCTGCGCGCCGCGGCGGCCTGCCCGACAGGCCTCGATCTTAAATGCCTTGCGCTGGAAGACCTCGCTCTCGTTCGGAGATGCCGTGAGATGAGCACGACTGTTGCTGGGCCTGAGGTCGACGCATCGGCCGTGCACGCCCTCATCCAACCGGAACGGAAAGCTTTCGACACGGCGGTCACGGCAGGGTTCGTCCGGCGGGGCAAGGTCATTGTTGTTCTCTTGGCGACGGACGCCGCTGCGGCCACGATCGCGGTGGTCGCCGGATCGACCTTGACCGGAGGAGGACCGTTCGGCGGCCTGGACGTCGTCGCGCTCCCGATCCTCGCATGCCTGAGCTTTGCTGCCGCCGGCCTCTATGGCGGCTACGGTCCGAGCCCCGCCGAGCGCCTGCGGCTCCGAACCTACTGCGTGCTGGCCGTGACGGCGGCCAGTCTCGTTTTCGCAGCCGGTCTCGGCGCCACTGCGGGGACGGTTGCCGGAATCGCATTGATCGGGCTCCTCCTCCTGGTCCTCGGATTCTACGCGGAGGTCGCGGCCAGAGGCTTCCTGATCCGCAGGGGGCTCTGGGGCGCCAAGACGGCGATCGTCGGCATGGATGCCTGCAGCCTCGCCCTCGCGGACGCCCTTCTGGCTCAGCCGGAACTCGGCCTGAACCCGGCCGGCTTCGTCATCGGCTCCGAAGAGACTTTCGACAGTCGAGCCCAGGCCAAGCTGCCGATTCTCGGCTCGATCGAAGACGCGGCTCGTCACGGCGACATCGAGGTCGCGATCGTCTGTTCCTGCGTCGACCTCGTGCTGAACGATCTCGCACGACCTGGCCCGCTGCCGTTTCCCCGGGTCGTCGTCGCCCAGCAGGCGCCGGATCTCCAAAGCCTCTGGACGCAGACGCGAACCCTCGGCAGCGTGCTCGGTCTCGAATTGCGGCGCGACCTGTATCGTCGGCACAATCTGCGCATCAAGCGGTGCGTCGACACGCTCCTGACCTGGCCCGCTTTCCTGCTGGCGGCGCCGCTGATCGCGGGGCTCGCGATCGCGATCAAGTTCGTCGATCCCGGACCGGCCTTCTACGTGCAGCAACGGGTCGGCCGGAACGGCAAGCCGATCCAGGTCCTGAAGCTCAGGAGCATGTTCATCGACGCGGAGCGGCGGCTGCAGGACCATCTCGCCGCCGACGCGCAAGCGCGCAGCGAGTGGCAGCGCTTCTTCAAGCTCTCGCGCGATCCGCGGATCCTGCCGAGTATCGGTAACTTCATCCGCCGCACCAGCCTCGACGAGCTGCCACAACTCTGGAACGTCGTCCGCGGCGAGTTGAGTCTCGTCGGGCCTCGCCCCTTCCCATCCTATCATACGGCCAGTTTCGATACCGGATTCCAGGCGTTGCGGCAGACCGTTCCGCCAGGGCTGACGGGTCTCTGGCAGGTTTCCTCGCGCAGCGACGGCGACCTGGCCGTCCAGAAGAGCCAGGACAGCTTCTACATTCGCAATTGGTCGATCTGGCTCGATTTCTACATCCTGCTCGCAACCGTCCCGGCCGTCATCAGCGGCTCGGGTGCGCGATAAGGCGTCGAGAGTGCTGCCTCCTCCGTCATCGTGGCGCGGGGTTGGAGCGGGCCCGGCATCGGCAGCGCGATGTCTCTGGGGTTCGTCCCGACTCGCACGTCGAAGAACTCTTCCGGCCGAGGTGAACCGAATGAAGATCCTGATGAGCGCGTTCTCGTGCGGTCCCGGTCAGGGCTCCGAAGCGGGCATCGGCTGGAACTGGGCGCTCGAGACGGCGCGTCTCGGCCACGAGGTCACGGTGATCACCAGCACGGAATTCAGTCCGCTCATCGAGGCCGAGGTGGCCTCGGGTCGTCTGCCGCCGAACCTGACCTTCCAGATCTTCATGCCGGGCTGGCTCACGAAGCTTCGCGACCGCGGCCTGCGTGGCCGCTTCAAGTCGATGACCTGGTTCTTCACGAATCTGGCGTGGCAACTGGTGCTGCCGTCCCATGTCAGGAAGCTCTACCCGGATCTCGATTTCGATCTGGTGCATCACGTGACATTCGGGACGATCCGGCATCCGACCTGCCTCGGCGGGCTGGGATTGCCGCTGGTCCTCGGACCGCTCGGCGGCGGTGAATCCGGTCCTGCCCATCTCAGGCGCGGTCTCGCCCCCTTCGACCGGCTGGCGGAGGGGATGCGGTTGCTCCACACGTGGACGACGCGTTTCGATCCGATCTCCCGGAGCGCTTTCGCGGATGCCTCCGTCATCATCGTCCGCACGGACGAGACCAAGGCCGTCCTGCCGACGCGCCTCTGGTCGAAGGTCGTCTGCAACCTGGGAATCGGCGTCGAGCCGCAAGGCCGCGCCGGGACAGTGCCGCGCCGTGACGGTGATCCGCTTCGCGTGATCTTCGCGGGACGGCTCCTCGCGTGGAAAGGCCTGCATCTCGGCCTGGAGGCCGTGTCCGGCGCGCGGCGGGCGGGTGCCGACATCCGCCTGACCGTGGTCGGAGACGGCCCGCAGAGGCGGCGGCTTCAAGAACAGGCCGACCGGTTGGATTTGGGCTCGACGGTCGAGTGGCGCAGCGAGATTCCCCGCAGCGAATTGCTTGCGATCTACGAGAAGCAGCATGCCGTGCTGATCCCGAGCCTGCACGATTCGGGAGGGATGGCCGTGTTGGAAGGGCTCTCCCGAGGGCTCCCCGTGATCTGTCTGGCGCTCGGGGGACCGGGGGTCATGATCGACGACGCCTGCGGCCGCGCCGTGTCCGCGAATGGCTCGCAGGCGGAGGTCGTCGAGCGGCTCCGGCGCGCCCTCCTCGAACTCGCGGATTCGGAAAATCTGCGGTTGGGCTTGAGCAGAGGCGCCCTCGCCCGCGCCGGCGAGTTGTCCTGGTCGAGGCTTGTGAAGCTCGGATACGACGACATCGCCGCCCGGCTCGGATTGAGCAAGCCGGTCGCCCCGCGAGCCGAGCCCGCGCGCCAAGTCGCTTGAGTGGGTGAACGCGGTTCTCGCGAGAAATAGCGGTTTTGCCGGCTGCCCTGGCTACTGGACCTCCGCCCCGAGTTTCACAGCACCGTTCCGTTCCTGGCCCAACCGACGAAATGCGTCGAAAGTCACGGGATCGCGCCCCCAGACGAAGCTCGGTGGCGTATTGGCCGGCGCGAGATAGGTATTGCCGTCGAAGCTGTTGTTGCCGGCTTCGATGATCGAGCCGTTGGGCGAGAGCCGGTCCGTATCCGTGACGCCGCCGGCGTCGCCGTCTCCGCTGAACACGATCCGGTTGCCGTGAACGCGGTTGCCCGTCGTCCGATACAGGCCACCGCCCAGCTTCTCGCGGCCCTGGTCGATCAGCATGATCGCGTGGCCACCGGGCCTGACCGCAATCTCGTTGTCGGTGACCTCGACACCCTGCGAGGCGGCGATCTGAATGTCGGCATCCCAATACCACGGGGTGCCGCTCGTCCCATTGAAACGGACCTTGTTCCGGCGGACGACCCCGCTGAAGGAGATCTCGTAGAAGATGCCGGCCCCCTGATTGGATTCCACCAGATTGTCTTCGATGACCGCATCGCGGCAGTTGATGTCGCACCAGATCCCGGGGCCGTCGTTCCGATAGACGTGGTTGCCTTTCACCGTGACCCACTGGGCCTCCGTGATCTTGACGCCGCCAGCCTCCCAGCCCGGCTCGAAACCCGCGGTGTTGTTCTCGAAGATCCGATTGTTCTCGAAACGGATCTGATGACCGTGCGCCGCTGCGCCGAGCTGACCATTCCCGTGAATGACGTTGTCGCGCACGATCCCGTTTGTCCCGACCGACACACCGAGCCCCGCATTGAAGCGGATTTCCGAACGTTCGACGCGCCATCCGGTCGCCCGATCTCCCCGAATGGCTCCGATCTGCGCGGGCGAGTCGTACTTCTCGACGATGAGGCCGCTGATCCGCACATCGGGAGACTGACTCTGGAACGCGGTCGCGACGACGCTCGCCTCGACCTGCCGCCCGGTTGGGTCGTCCGCCATCAGCAGACGCCCGAGAGCAGGCTCCAGAAGGAAACGACCGGGGCCGAGCTCGGCTTTGGTGAGCACGCGGCGAAGCGGCTTGTCGCCGAGAAACAGCCAAGGCAACGGCGAGCAGACCGCGCCCTTCCGGCATTCGCCGGAATGCGGCCGCAGGGGCAGCATCACGGGGGTCGCCCAGAACGGCCCCACGCGCTCGAAGGGGCCGAGAATCCGCGCGCCGTTGAGGATACTTCCCGGCTCCCCGACGAACGTTTGTCCCGGCAGCGGCGCGACCTGCTGCATTCGATGCAATCCCGCGCCGATGCACACCGTGCCGCCGGGACCGGCGCGAAGGGCCGCCTGTTGGATCGACTCCCCGACCGGCACGCGGATGGCCTTCGTAGGGCACGACAGCTCTTTGGGAGCGCCGTCTTGGGAGAGTGCCCGATGCGGAGTGGCAGCGACCAGGATCGGTACCAGGCAGGACGCGGCGAGGACACCGCGTCGCCTGGAAAAATTGGCAGGACTGCCGAGGGCGAAGCAGGGTCGCGCCGTCTCCGACGTTCCTCGCGGCGGAGAGCCCGGGCGGCTGGGCCCGTGGTCTCGGGAGCCCCCGTCGGCCGGACGAGGCCCGTTGCGGCTGCTGGTCCGAAGTCCTGGCGGTCGATCAGACGCGCAGCGAAAAACCAGCCATGGAGCGCTCGGCAGAGCTTCGATCCGCAGCGTCATGTGTGATCGCGCTGTTTGCGGGCGTTTCGCATCATGTCCGACGGTGTGGCGTCTCGTGCTCCGCGCATCCGAGGCCTTCAGCCGCGGGCATTCTGCGCGTCAGTCGCGGCATGCTCAACGCCACCTATCGGAGTAATACCAATTCGAACGATCGATGATTTATGATTTTGTTGCAGATATATTTCAGTAGATTGGCAGAATGTCATATTACCAAACACTATTTTACATATATATAATGTAAACTGATTCTAGATATGTATTCACTAAGAAAAAACTGAGAAAGACCGTCGAGCGAGCGGGCATCATTCGAACTCCGAATTTCTGATGGACTCGACCAAAGGATGGAGGCAGCGGTCCCGCACATGTTCAAAGAGGCTATCGAACTAGTCCCGGATCGTCTGTTCACATCAGCGCGGAAGCAGGATCGAATGGATCGTCGATCGTCGTCCTGCCAGATCATCTGCCGGGCTACTTCGATGAAAATACTTGTGACGACGAAAGCTGATCTACGCAGTTTATACGGAAGGCTGGGATCGAATGAACCGGACCGTGGAGCAACCGAGCCGCAGTGTCAGCTTCCTGATCCGCCAGACCTCTGAGGGTCAAACACTTGGTATCGTTGCAGCAGCTCGACGATATTGGCGCCTGATCGCAGCACTCGTTGCGGTGGCCTTCGTCATATCCGCCGCGGTGAGCTTGATGCTCCCGAACAAATACGCCGCCGAGGCGCTGATCCAGGTCGAGCTCGGGCGGCCGGGGGCGCAACAATCCGCCCAGTCCATCACCGCGACACTCGAAGGCTCTGCGATCGTGGAGAGCGAGGCCCGCGTGTTGCGCTCCAATTTCATTGCGCAACGGGTCGTCAAGGATCTCGGTCTCAGCGAGGACCCTGCGTTCGCGCCGCGGCCGACGCTGTTGTCGCGGCTGCACTTGCGCGCAGAGGTGACCGATCCCGAAAAAGTCACGGAAGCGATCGCCAAGGAACTCTCGCGCAACTTGAGCGTGACGAACGATTCCCGCGCTTACCTCATCTCCGTCACCTACACGTCGACCGACCCCGAGCGCTCGGCGCAGATCGTGAACGCGTTCGTGGACGCGTATATGCGCAATCGCCTCGACATGGGCGTCGCATCCGCCGAGCGGACGAGCGTCTGGCTTCAGGAGCAGGTTCGTTCGACGCGCGCGGCGCTCGAACAAGCTGACTCTGCCGTCGAGCAGTATCGGCAGAAGACGGGTTACATCGAAGGCACCGCGAACGCTCCGAATCTCGCGCAACAGGAACTGCGGGATGCCACGACGCGGCTCGGCACCGCTGTTCAGAATCGCCTGGCCGCCGAAGCACGGCTGACGCGAGCGCGAGAGGCTTTTGCTGCGGGAAGCGTTCCCTCTGCGCAGGACCTCGCCGGGGCGCCGGTCGTCCAGAGGATGCTCGAAGCGGTCGAGACGGCCAAGCGTGACTTTCAGAACGTCGCCCAGATGGGACCTCGCCACCCGAACTACCTGAATGCCAAGGCCAACCTCGACGGCGTCGAGGAGCGGCTTCGCAAGGAGGTGGAGCAGGCCATCGGAAACCTGGAGGCCGACCTTCGCACGGCGCTCGGGGACGAGACTGTCCTGTCCGCCCAAGTCGAGACGCTGAAGAAGGGCGTCATCGAAGCGATGGGGCGCGAGACCCAACTCATCAGCATGCAGGCCAGCGCCTCGGCGATCCGCGAGCGCCTGAAGCTGCTGAACGACGGCTACGCGCAAGCCGTCGCCCTGGCCGGGATGAAGTCGTCGACGTCTCAGGCTCTTGTGCGGGCCCAACCCAACTCCCTGCCAAGCGCTCCCAACCGCGCCTTCATCATCGGACTGTCGATCCTGGGCGCGAGCGCTGCCGGCCTCGGCGCTGCCGTCCTCCTGGAGCGACGCAACACGGGATTCCGGTCGGCCACCGACCTCGTCCAGGACGCCGCCGTGCGCTGTCTCGGCATGGTGCCGAGGATCGACGGCAGCTCGACCGCGGGCGAGATGCGCATGTTCGACGAGGCGGTTCGGCTCGTCGGTGCATCGCTCGGCTGGTCGCGCTCGTCCATCTCCCCTCAGATCCTGCTCGTCACCTCGGCAGTGCCCCGAGAGGGCAAGTCGCTGCTCTGCACGGCGCTGGCGAAGTCCGTGAACGGTCGCGGCCAGCGAGTTCTCGTGATCGACTGCTTTCCCGATGAAGACGATCAGCAGGACGATCGCATGTGCTTGAGCGATGCTGTGCTCGGCGATCAGCAGCACTTCCTGGATCGCCGCGCCAACACAGATCTCACCGTGTTGCGCGGCTCGTCGGGCGGCAACCTCCGCGACCTCTACGCGACGACTGCCTTCTCGGGCTTCATGGACCTCGCCCGCGAGGCCTTCGATCTCGTGCTGATCGAAGCGCCGCCGGTGCTGCTGTTCCAGGAATCGATCACGCTCGCTCACCATGCGGATGCGACCGTCCTCGCGGTGCGTTGGAAGCAGACGCCGCGGGACACGGTGCTGGCCGCGTTGCAGCGTCTCCAGGAGCAAACGGTGCGGGTCCGCGGGATCATCCTGACCCAAGTCGATCTGAACGACCATCGGCACGATCGCGTCGTCGACCAGTGCTATCACTACAGCCAGTACAGAGAGCTGTACGAAAGACGGGCCCGGACGGCACAGACGCCAGGATCGGCACCCATGCAGATCGACCTGAAAGCGTCCTAGTGGCCCGATCCGGAGGCTCGAGGAATACGAGCCTCCGGAGACGTAAGTCCGCCGCTCTCGTGATGGTGGTTCGACCGTTCTCCGAGAGCCGGCAGCAGCCGTCGGGATCGATCCACGAGAATTGCTTTCGCCGCCAAGCCGGAACCAGCCGATGCAGACAAGCGCATGTTCCGTGGATGCGGATGCCGGTTCGACACGGCCGCCGGGGAGGCTGAAATCCTTCTTGGCCAGGCCCGGACTGGCGGCGAGCGCAGGTCGCATCCTGTGGCCCGTGGTCGATCAGGGCATCGCGAGCCTCGGCGGATTTCTCCTCACGATCGCGCTCGCCCGGACGCTCGCACCCAACGAGTACGGCAACTTCGCCCTGTTCCTCGGCGTACAAATGCTTCTGTACACGGCGATCTCGTCGCTTGTGTTCTACCCGATGTCGGTGCTCTCGAACGTCTCCAGCGCCGAACGCAGCGTGCAGCTGATGAGGGCGAGCCTCGCCCTGCTGCTCTTCCTGTGCGTGCCGGCCATGGCCTGTCTCTGCCTCGTCGGCGTCCTGTTGGGCCGCACCGATGTGATCCTTCCGGTCGTCACCTATTTCCTGGCGTGGCAGGTCCAAGAGACGTTTCGCCGTTGCCTGTTCGCGGAGCTTCGCTTCGCTGCGGCCGTCCCGGGCGAGATCATCAGCTATCTCGGTCAGATCCTCATCCTGCTCTGGCTCTACCGGCAGGACGGTCTCACGCTGGCCAGCGCGCTCTATGCCATGGCGGCCACGTCGGGTCTGGCTGCGATTCTGCAGGCCTTCCAATCCGGCCTGATCTCGCGCTGCCGCGCCGATCTCGACCTGCGCAACATCGCTGGCAGCTTCTTCGCTCTGGGACGATGGTCGTTGGCCGGCAATCTCGCCGCGGCCCTGCGCCTGCAGGCTGTGTTCTGGTTCCTCGCCGCCCTGTCGGGGAACGTCGTTCCGGGGCTTCTCCTGGCGTGCATCAACATCGTGAACATCTTGAACCCGCTCATCATCGGGCTCAGCAACGTCATCCCGCAGGTGACCGCGCGCGCTCATCTGCGCGGCAAGATCGAGGCCTTGCGGGCGGCGCGGCCCTTCGCGCTCTCGGGATTGCTAATGGCGATCGTCTTCCTCGCGGTCGTCGCAGCCGCTCCCGAGCGGGTGCTGAGCGCGATCTACGGGTCCGGATCGGTCTATGCCGATCTGGCGACCCCCGTCCGGCTGCTCACTGTCGGAGCGGTGATATCCTACATCGCGGACATGATCTGTTCGTACTTCCACGGGGTCTCCGCGGTCAGGCAGGCGATGATCGCGAACATGGCCGGGATGATCGCCTCCGTCGTCACCGCCGCGCCTCTGATCATCGGCTTCGGCCTGAGTGGGGCCTGCATCGCTCTAGGCATCGCGAATGCCGTCCGCGTGCTCGTCTCGTCACTGCTGCTGCACCGCTTGGTCGCCGACGAGCTGTCGTCCGCCGAGCGCAGCCCGATCGAGCCGGGCATCGCCGCCGTGCCGTAATCGCGGAGGATGCCGGAGACCGTGTTTCGCGCGGCCGGCCCGGCTCAGCCCTCGCGTTGCCGCTCGCCGGAGGCGTGCTCGGAGATCAGCCCCGTCCGGAACATCATGCTGGCACCGATCCCGAAGCCGAACAGGCACCAGAACCAGATGCCGACCATCGGACCCTCGAGCGAGACGTTGAAGGACGCCTCGATGATGATGGCGGCACCGTAGCACGCGAGCCAGATGAAGATCTTTGCCCAGCGTGACTCGTTGCGACGTTGCGCGAGCAGCATGCTGCGGATGAGCATCGTGAACCAGGTGCCGCACAGGGCGACCCAGAGGAGGAAGCCCGGCACGCCAGCGCGGGCCAGAATCGTCATGCTCCCGTTGTGAGGGCTTCGCAGTCCCTCGGTGATCGCCCAGAGCTGGTAGCCGTCCTCCATGGCGATGTTCACGCCGAAGCCTTTGCCGGTCCAGAAATAGGGACCGTTGAACGTGTAGTCCTGGATCGTCGACCACCAGCGTGTCCGGAATTCCTTCGTGGCTTCATAGTTCGAGGCATCGCTCACCCCGAGGATGCTCTTGAAGCCCTCGATGATCTGGTCGGGTCCGATCACGCGGCCCTCGGGAGCGATGTGAACGTTGATGTCCAGCAGGGACGCGACCATCAGCGCGACGGCGGCGAACCCGAGCACGGGCAAGAGCTGCCGGATGCGACCGCCGAGGATGGCGGATGCGAAAATGGCGACGATGCAGGCCAGCATCGCCCCGCGGCTCGACGTGACCATGACCATGCTGATGAGGAGCATCGCGACCCAGAACCGCGAGAAACGTCCCAGACCGAGGATCGCGAAGGCGGCCGCCCCCGCGAGATGCGTGGCGATCGCCCCAGGGCTGAGGTCGATCACTTGGAGGCTCGTCCCTGGGATCAGCATCTTGGACAGGGACAGCGCCGCGCAGCCTCCGCCGATCAGCGCGTAGACCCGGATGAACGCGTGGTAGGACGCGAGGGCTCGATCCAGACGACCCGGATCCTCGAGCAGCAATCCGATGACGATGAAGCAGAACACGCCATAGGTGATGATGACGCTGTCGCGAAGCGCGTCCGGGCCGTAGGTTCCGATGTAGGGGACGGTGCGGAGCACGACCCATGCGATCAGAACCAGCAGCATTCGGGACGCCGGGGTCGCGACCGATGCCAGCCAGCACCCCGATCGAACGAACGTAAGGAGGCCCACGACGAGCAGGATCTCACCGATGTAGAGCGGTGGAACGCCGATATACGCGAAGGTCTTGCCCACGATCGCGTATCCGCCGAGCAAAACACACAGCGCGCCCACGTAAGTGTCGTTGAACGTCCGCGATGCAGGCTGGGCGAGATCGAAGGATCTGACGGTAGACTGGGTCACGGCCCGCACTCCATGGCCTGTGCTCGCCTCTCGGCGCGGGAAGGAAGCGGCGGCCGGCCTGGCGAGACCGGTCCGACGCGAGAGCTGCTGGACCGGCCTAGGTGAGGGCCAACTCCGGCGGCTGCGAGCTTTTGACCGCGATCTGCTTGCGCGCCAACGATGCGACGGCCTCCTCGTAGATCGAGAGGAGATGGCTCGTGGTCGGGGCCTCGCTCCATTTCTCCTCGTATTTCTGACGCGCGGCGTCGCCCATTCGGCGTGCCATAGCCGGGTCGGAGACCAATCGCATCATGGCCATCGCCAGATCGGCGGCATCTCCGGGCTTGGTATGGATTCCCGTCACGCCGTCTTCGATGACTTCGGCGAGGGAGCCGATGCGCGAGGCGATCACCGGCGTGCCGGAGGCGAAGGCCTCGACGATCACCATCGGCAATCCCTCGTACCAGACCGAGGGGACGATCATCGCAGCCGCGTCCGCCATGGCCGCCCGGACGCCGCTCGGATCGCACTGGCCGACGTACTCGACCTCGGCCGACTGCTCGACGAGCGACTGCAGCGGGCCTTGGCCCAGGACCTTGATCGGACAGCCGGCCATCCGTGCCGCCTTTACCAGCACGTCGACGCCCTTCTCGTAGGTCAGGCGGCCGACGAACAGCAGGCCGCGACGCTGAGCGGGGCCGACGCCAGGATCTGCCAATCCGTTCGGCTTTGTCTTGATGCGTTCGCCCGGTAAGCCCGCCGCAATGTAGCGCGAGCGCTCGAACTCGGTCAGCACGATGAACCGGTCGACGTGTTTCCACCAGGTGCCGAGACTTTTGTGCCGCTGAACCGAGTAGGCGACGGCCAGCGATCCGAGCACGGAGCCGCGATAGCAGCGATGGAGTACGGCGTGATAGGGCGACTTGGTGATGCAGATCTCGCAGGGTGCGCCGTTTCTGTTGAGCGTCGCGCCGGCGCAGATCACACGATAATTATGCAGGGTCTGGACCGTCGGGATGCCGATCTTCTGCAGAGCGGCATGGACCATCGGCGAGATCATCGGGAAGAAATTGTGGATGTGGACCACGTCCGGGCGAAATTCCCGGGCGACATCGACGATGGACTTGATCATTCTCGGTGAATTGGTTGCCGAGAACGCTGCCTGCACTTTGTCTGTGAAGGACTCGATCGCCTTGTTGCTCACCATGAACAGCTGGACGTCGTAGCCGGCCCGCTTGAGCGCATTTTCTTCCTGGACCACGACGGAGTCTTCTCCCCCGTGCTTCTGATACTCGTTATGAACGATCAGCACTTTCCGGATCATGCCGAGAGCCCCGCATGTTTGTAGGCAACCGCCACGATAACAGAATATTTTGCTTCTGGAGGTAGCTATACTTTATAGACATGTCTGAAACCGAGCTCGGTGAGCGCTTTTTGCTGCGGCATCGCAGCTCCAGCGCCTGCGAGCAACCCGTGCTCGCTTAGGTTTCGGCTACGACTCACGCGCGGCAAATCGGGGCCGCCCTGCATGCAGGAATCGCGATGAGCGAGCGACGCTGACTGCGTGACCGTCAAGTCTCTGCATGGCAAATGCCCGCGCAGTCAGCTCCATGCGCTTCTGGGCTACGCCCTTCGTGCTCGATCGTCGAAATCTGTCATCCACGATGGTGTACACTTTTTATTTCTACGTAATACCATCGATTGATTGAGTTTAAACTTCCGTTATGAGTAATAAATCAGCGTAAGTCTTGATGTTGCACTTCGCTGATCTGCAAACTCCAGGCTTTCAGGGAGCTATCAATAACGGAATTGCACCATGCGCGAGAGAATAGCTGTGACGGGCTCGGGCGGGTATATTGGCTCGGTCATGGTCAGGGGGCTGCTCAAAAGCGGCTATCGGGTCAAAGCCATCGATATGTACTTCTTCGGGAAGGAACCTCTGGCGCAGTATTCCGATCATCCTCGTCTCGAGATCGTGAGACGCGACATCAGGTCGGTCACCCCGGCTGATTTCGAGGGCTGCGACGCGGTGATCGACATGGCCGCGTTGTCCAACGACCCATCGGGCGATCTCGATCCCGAGCTCACGAAGTCGATCAACGAGACTGGGCGAATTCGGGTCGTCAACGCGGCCAAACAGGCGGGCGTCCGGCGGTATGTGTTCGCGAGTTCGTGCGCCGTTTACGGCGCTGGGCAAGAGATGTTCCTTACGGAAGAGGCGCCGCTGCGCCCGCTGACGGTCTACGCTCAGACCTGCACGCGAGCCGAAGCGGCGGTGCTGGCCCTGAGCGACCGTCATTTCACTGCGACGGCGATGCGGAACGCGACGGTTTTCGGCCTATCGCCACGCATGCGGTTCGATCTCGTCGTCAACCAGATGACGCTCGACGCCGCGAAAGAAGGTCACCTCAAGATCGGCGGTGACGGATCGCAGTGGCGGCCCTTCGTCCACGTCGGAGACGTCGTGGGAGCCTTTCTCAAGGCCTTGCGCGCACCGCACGACGTCGTTGCCGGACAGGTCTTCAACGTCGGCTGGGACAACCGGCAGATCCTCGACGTCGCCCTCGCCGTCAAGAACCTCTCGCCGCGGCCCTGCTCGGTCGAGTTCTTGGACTCGAAAGCGGACAAGCGGGACTATCACGTCGATTTCTCGAAGATCCGCAACGTCCTGAATTACGAGCCCAGCACGAGCATCGAAGACGGCGTCGTCGAGATCGCGACGGCGCTGGCGAGCGGCAAGCTGGTCGAGTCTCCGAGCTGCTACACCGTCAGATGGTATGCGAGGCTGATGAACGAGGCGCGCAACCTGCTGCAGGCTCCCCTCGAGGAGGTGGCGGATTTGGCGCCGATCGGCGCGATCGTCGCGGATGCCGAGCTTCGTGAGGCCTCTGCTCAAGCCGCGATGATCTGATCATCCGTCGCCATGGAGGCGACAGTCGTCGGCCTCTGCGTTCGAACAGGCGCACTGGCCTCGACATCGCCATCCGCATCAAAGCCGGATCGAGAGCACGCCACGGATCGGCTCTCGATCCCCGACCTCGCGGGGAGACGATCTCCCGGTCGTCGAGGTCGTCGCCGGTTATCTGCATACCCCTCGCCGCCCCGGTTCCCGTCACCGCAGGTGCGTCGATTTCCAGGAGGTGAAGTATGGCCGTTCCCTTCTACCGACACTCCCTCACGCCCGAGGCCGGCGCGCGCATCGCCGAGGTGCTGGCGAGTCCGTTCCTGACGACGGGCCCCCAGGGCGCGCGCGTCGAGGAAAGGCTGCGCGGCTTCTTCGGCGTCGATCATGCCAAGCTGACGTCGAGCTGGACGCAAGGGGCGATCGCAACCCTCCTCGCCTACGGGATCGGGCCGGACGACGAGGTGATCGTTCCGGCCATGACCTTCGCGGCGACCGCGAACGTGGTCCGGCTCGTCGGCGCAACGCCCGTTTTCGTGGATGTCGACCCATCGACGTTGCTGATCAATCGGGGACTGGTCGCTGCGGCGCTGACGCCACGGACGCGCGCCGTCATCCCAGTCCACCTCTACGGCCAGATGGTCGACATACCCGCGCTACGAAAGGTGCTTCCGCCCTCCGTGCGCATCATCGAAGATGCCGCGCACTGCTTCGAGGGCAGCCGGTTCGGGCGCCGCCCGGGACAGGACGGCGACGCCGCGATCTTCTCCTTCTACGCGACCAAGAACGTGACCTGCGGCGAAGGTGGCGCGGTGATCACCAACGATCCCGAACTCGCGAGGCTGCTGACGCAGACGGTGCTGCACGGCATGTCGGCCGGCGCGGCTCAGCGCTTCCAGGGTGGCTCTTACAAGCACTGGGACATCGACCGCCTGGGGACGAAAGCCAACCTTCCGGACCTGCTGGCGGTGCTGCTCGAACCTCAGATCGACACCGTCGAAGAGCGGCTCGTGAAACGCGAGGCCCTCAGCCTGCGCTACGAGAAAGCGCTTGCCGGCACGCCCTTCACCTGGCCGACGATCGCACCGGGAGCCGTCTCCGCGCGGCACCTTTTCCCGATCCATATCCCGGGCGACGGTCGTGACGCGGTGCTCTACGCTCTCGGCCAAGCCGGCATCGGCGCGACGGTGAACTATCGAAGCGTTCCGTCGCTCACCTACTACCGCTCGACCGTCGAGGCGCCGCTCGTGCCCGTGTCGCAAGCCTGGGGCGAAGGCACCCTCTCTCTGCCGCTTTTCCCGGACCTTCGAGAAAGCGAGCAGGACGAGGTTTTGGCCGTGCTGCTCTCGCTGGCCGACGAGATGAGCTTAGCCAAGCAGCCGCACAGAGCCGCGGCCGAGTGAGCTGCAGCGGCGATCGGTGTCCCGCTGATGGGACGCGATCGATGGATGGCGCTGCCAAGATTTGGCAGCCCCTGAGCCGAGGCATGGCATCCAAGATATTCGAGAATGACAAATATCATTCTGAATAAACTTCTTGTTAGTACTTGTAAAATCAGTACTATTACGAGTTTTACAGAATTAAACTCTGTGTGATGACTTTATAGTTCGTTTTTTTCGAGTTCACATGTGGCTGCATTGCGCAGGCCTCGTCGCACCAACAGGAGGTCATTACGATGCGTGTCGCAATCATCGGCTCTGGGTATGTGGGCCTCGTGACCGGCGCTTGCCTTGCGGATTTCGGTCACCGCGTCGTCTGTATCGATCGCGACGCGAGCAAGATCGAGGCGCTTCAGCGAGGCGCCATCCCCATCTACGAACCGCAACTCGCCGAGTTGGTCGCCAAGAATGCGATCGAGGGCCGATTGACCTTTTCGACCACGGTCGTCGACGCCGTCGCGGATGCCGAAGCGGTCTTCATTGCAGTGGGAACGCCGGCGCGGTCTCGAGACGGACAGGCGGACCTCACCTTCGTCCTGGACGCGGTCCGTGACGTCGCGGCAGCGCTCCGCGGCTACACGGTCGTCGTCGTCAAATCGACCGTTCCGGTCGGGACGGGCGACAATGTTGAACGTGTCATTCGCGAGGTTCGTCCCGAACTGGACTACGCCGTGGTCTCCAATCCCGAATTCCTTCGCGAGGGTGCCGCGATCGCCGACTTCAAGCGGCCCGACCGCATCGTTGTAGGCGCCGAGGACGATCGAGCCCGGGACGTGATGGCGGAGATCTACCGCCCGCTCTTCTTGAACAAGGCGCCGCTCCTGTTCATGGCACGACGCAGCGCCGAGATGACGAAATACGCGGCCAACGCGTTCCTGGCGACGAAGATCGCCTTCATCAACGAGGTCTCAGACCTGTGTGAACAGGCTGGCGCGGATGTGCAGGAGGTCGCGCACGGGATCGGCCTCGACAAGCGGATCGGCAGCAAGTTCCTTCACGCGGGTCCGGGTTTCGGCGGCTCCTGTTTCCCCAAGGATCTTCAGGCCATGATCAAGATGGCGCAGGATCACGGAGCGCCTGCACGGATCATCGAGACCGCTGCCGCGGTGAACGATCAGCGCAAACGCGCCATGGCTCGGAGGATCATCCGTGCGTGTGGCGGGATCGTCCGTGGCCGAACGATCGCGATGCTCGGTCTGACCTTCAAGCCCAATACGGACGATATGCGCGAGTCCCCGGCGATCTCCATCATCACGGCTCTGCAGGATGCCGGCGCGCGCATCCGTGCCTACGACCCGGTCGGCATGGACCGTGCCCGCGAGGTCCTCGACGACGTCGAGTATTGCCGGGATGCCTACGACTGCGTGACCGGCGCGGAGGCCGTTGCGATCGTGACGGAATGGGACGCATTCCGAGCGCTCGATCTCGTCCGCATCCGAAGCCTGATGGCGCGGCCCAATCTCATTGACCTGCGCAACATCTACGGGCCAGAGCAGGCCGACAAGGCCGGCTTCCGCTACGTCGGTGTCGGTCGAGGGAAGGCCAGCATCGTCGACCACGAGCCGCGCGTGCCGCTGGCCCTGGTCGGATAGTCGAGATCGTCTTGGAGATAACCCCTGACCGATCGCTCGGTCAGGGGCCCGTTGCTTCGTAGCGTCCGTCTCGACGAAGGCGGGCACCGACGCCGAAATGTGCCAGTCGCAACGGCCTCGATCTTGGCGTGACGGCGCGACAGCGCAATCCACCCTGTCGAGCTAACCACAAAGCACGGCCCCGTCCGAATGCCCGTATCGCTGCGGACGACCATTGCCGACGAGGCCGGGACTCAGCGTGCTCTAGTGACGTCCTCCCAGCCGGCCGTTCGTCTGATCGCGATGCAACAGCGCCTCGGGCGATTCCGATCTCAAGACGTGCGTCCGTCTCAGCTGGCTCGGTGACATGCCCGTCCAGCGGCGGAAGGCGACGACGACGGCGCTGGCTTCCCGATACCCGAGATGCCACGCGATCTCGGAAATCGGGATCCCCTTGATCTTGATGTAGTGGATTGCGAGCTCTGCCCGCAGCTCATCGAGGATCGCGCTGAACGTCTTGCCCTCGTAGCTCAACCGCCGAGACAGGGTGCGCGTGCTCATCCCGAGATCCTTGGCGATATTCGCCATCGTCACCGTTCCGTGGGAGAGCCGTGGCGCCATGGCCTTCTTGACGCGCGACCACAGGATCGCCGGCTCCCAGCGCGTCGCTTCTACGAGAGTTTCGAAGTGTTGAAGAAGATAGATGTGAAGATACGGGTCGGATGTCGTTAGTTTTGCATCCGACAATTGAATTTCGAAGTCGATCCGATTTTCGGAAGCATCGTAGTCGATGGGTATCGGAAAACCCCTCTGGGCCGCGGTGGTGCCGTCTTGCTGCGGTTGCCTCAAGCTGATGGAGATTGGCGTCGTTGTTTCCGGGACGCATGAGGCCACCAGTCGGTAGATCGTGAGGAGCCAGAATTCGGAAAGCTGGCGATCGAGTTGCCGGTCGGGCTCCGCATGCCCGACGGCGACCGTCACGGCGATGTCCGAGATCCGGTAGGAGCCGTAGAGGCTCGGATCGTCGGCAGATCCGAAGCGCTCGAAGCACCTCAATGCTTCTCCCACGGTCTCGGACGAGATCATCAGGTAGAAGAGCAATCCGAGCTCGCGCAGATCGTAATCCTGCGCCAGATGCAGCCCGAAGGATGCGTCCTGAAGCGCATCGGCGGCTGCGTTCACGAAGACGGCTTGCGCGTCGGCTCCGGAGACGGCGTCGGGATTCTCGGCGGCAAAGTCCGACAAGCCGGACTGCCGAAGCAGTGGCTCAGGATCGAGCCCTGCCTGAGCCAGACGCTCGATGGCGAGTCGAACCACGGTACCGCCGACCGACGCACGGGGCGGGAGGATGGGGCCGGGAAGCGTCACCGAACCTCCGTACATCGCTCGAAGTCCCGGACGTTCTGGCCGTGAATACCGCGTTCATGGCGCGCAAGAACAATTCCAATAATCGCTCTGGAGCCTTTCGGCGCGCTGTCGCGATCATCTGGCGAGTCAAAGCAAGACAACGCAGGCAGAGCCCGCGTATCAAATGGCCAAGCCGCAGGCATGAAAATCCCTATCAAACATCAGTCCAATAGAGCGGTCTGCGCAGCATAAAATCCCAATCTGGGACCAACTACCACGACTATTCAAGCCGCAACATCACGTGGAGTGCAATAGTGGCATCACAGTCATTCGGTACTACTTCGCTGACCAAGCCCGCGGGCGCGATCTCGGTTCCCGTCGGCGCGGATCTGCAGAAGTTGGTCGACTCCTCTCCGGCCGGATCGGTGTTCTGGATCGAGGCCGGGGAGCACCGCATGCAGTCGGTGACGCCGAAGGACAACGACCAGTTCCTCGGCGAGCAGGGAGCCGTGCTGAATGGGTCGAAGTTGATCACGGATTTCAGCAAGGACGGACAGAATTGGGTCGCGAGCGGCCAAACCCAGGAAGGCTTCAGGCAGGGCACGGATGAGGGTGCGCCGGGTGCCGAGCGCGCGGGCTATCCGGAGACGTTCTTCATCGACGACAAACCCCTGACGCCCGTCGATTCCTTGGCTCAAGTCGCGCCTGGTAAGTTTTACTTCGATTACGCTGCAGACAAGATCTATTTTCAGAACGATCCGACGGGCCACAAGGTCGAAGCGGGCGTCAGCCCGTTCGCCATTGGGGGAGCTGCCAAAGGTGTCGTCGTCCAGAACCTCGTCGTTGAGAAATACGATGTCCCGGCACAAGCCGGAGCGATCGGATACAATTCTTCCGCCGAAGGCTGGACGATCCAGAACAACGAAGTGCGCCTGAACTACGGCGTCGGTATTTATTCCGGCTCGAACGGTCAGGTCAAAGGCAACTACGTTCACGACAATGGACAGATGGGTCTCGGCGCGAGTGGAGACAACGTCCTCATTCAAGGTAACGAGATTGCCCATAACGGCTATTTCTCGGGGATTAACCGGGGATGGGAAGGTGGCGGCGCAAAATTCGCCGAAACCAATCACCTAACGGTGAGTGACAACTATTCGCACGACAATAACGGTTACGGTCTATGGACTGACATCAACAACATCAACACGCTCTACGACGGTAATACCGTTACCAACAATATTTCGGGCGGTATCAACCACGAAATCAGCTACGACGCCACGATCCGCAACAACGTCGTCACAGGGAACGGCACCGAGGGCACGGGCTGGCTTTGGAACGGCGGTATCCAGATCCAGAACTCTCAGAACGTCGATGTCTACGGCAATCATGTCGATGCGTCGGCTGGCGGAAACGCCATCTCGCTGATCCAACAGGATCGCGGAACGGGAAGTCACGGGCCGTGGGTAACCACCGGCAACTCAGTGCACGACAACGTCATCGTCGACGGAACGCCGGGCAGCGGTGCGTCGGGCTCCATCGCGGATTACGACCAATCCGGGCTGGCCGCGGGCGGCAACACCTTCAACAACAATCAATATTACGTTTCCGATCCGTCTGGCGACCACTTTGCCTGGACGAACGGTTTTTACGACTGGAACCAGTATCGTCAGGTATCCGGGCAGGATGCCAACAGCACGCTTTCGACGGGAAATCCGGGGGCTCCGGCGATTCCGAGTTCGGCGGCGAGCACGAGCGCTCCGGTTGTCTCGGACCCAGATCAAGCGAGCACGACGCCTGCCGCCGCGCATACCGACCCGGTCGCGACCACCGATCCGTCAACACCCGTCACCTCGCACACCGACCCCATCGTCGTGCCGTCGACAGGAACCGTCGCGACACCCGTGACTGCCGATCCGTCGACGACCTCCAGCCCAGTGACCGCGGTATCGTCCGATCCGGAAACGCAGGCTAGCGGCTCCGGAGAATCCTCTACCGGCGCTGCCGTCACGCCCACGCCGGGTGCCTCCGCGGATCCGGTTTCGTCCACCACCGGAGCATCGGCCGCCGCGCATGACGGGTCAGCATCTGGAAGTGCGCATTCTTGGGCAAGCCACTTCTTCGGCGAACATCACGGTTCGTCGATGCTTGCCGCCCTCCAGGGGCACGGCTCGTCTGGATCGCAGCCCGAGATCGGCGGCCAATTCTTCAAGAACGTCCTCCAGCAGTACCATGACCTGGCGAGCCAGCATGGGGCCGGGCACACGCAGCTCGACGGCAACGCGGTCGGGGAGCTGTTCGACCAGCTCCATCACGCCAAGATGGGTGACCATTCCAGCTTGGCGATGTGAGACGTCCCCCCTCCCCCGATCTTGTCGGATCGGGGGAGCTTGGCGACCGCGCTGCTCGACTGACGTCCAGGACCTGAACATCCTTGCTGCCCAAACATCACGATCCGGAAATGGCCTCCGTGCTCGGCGGCTACCGTCGGGCAATCATCGGGCTTGCCCTGATGAGCGGCCTCGTCAATCTGCTTTATCTCACCGGTTCGTTCTTCATGCTCGAAGTCTACGACCGGGTCATCCCGAGTCGTAGCATCCCGACCCTGATCGGATTGGCGATTCTCGCCTTGGCGCTCTACGCCTTCCAGGGCGGCCTCGAGATCCTGAGGGCACGCGCCCTCGTTCGAGTCGGCGCGACGCTCGACGAGGCACTCAGCCCTCGCGTCTTCGACACTGTGGTGCGTGCACCGCTCGTCGGAACCATGCCTGGTGACGGCTTGCTGCCGGTGCGCGATCTCGATGCGCTCCGCACCTTCCTGAGTGGCCCGGCGCCGGGGGCGCTGTTCGACCTGCCTTGGATGCCGCTCTATCTCTTCATCTGTTTTCTGTTCCATCCGCTGATCGGCATCGCTGCGCTTTTCGGAGGCGTGGCGCTCGTCGCGTTGACGCTGATCACGGATCGCATGACCCGTGAGCCCGCGCAGAAGGCGACCGGCTTCGCCGTGCGCCGGAACGGTCTGGCGGAGGCGGGGCGGCGCAACGCCGAAGTGCTGGCGGCACTCGGCATGCAGGCCGTTTTTGCGCGCCGCTGGTCGAAGGCTAGCCGCGACTACCTTCAGACGCAGCAGATCGTGGCGGATGTCGGCAGCGGCCTCGGGGCCTTGTCGAAGGTGTCTCGTCTCGCGCTGCAGTCCGGCGTCCTGGCGCTGGGAGCCTATCTCGTCATCCGGGGCGAGGCCTCGTCCGGCATCATCATCGCGAGTTCGATCCTGGTTTCTCGCGCTCTCGCACCGGTCGAACTCGCCATCGCGAACTGGCGCAGCTTCGTCGGAGCACGGCAGAGCTGGCATCGCCTGGACCACCTCTTCGCGACGCTGCCTCCACTGCCTGAGCGCAACGCGCTGCGGCCCCCAACGCGTACGCTGAGCGTGCAATCGCTCAGCTTGGCACCCCCGGCGGTCCAGCGCGTCGTGCTGCAGGACGTCAGCATCGAGCTCGAAGCCGGCAATTCCCTCGGCATCATTGGCCCGAGCGCCTCGGGGAAATCCTCGCTGGCGCGCGCGATCGTCGGCGTCTGGAGCCCGCTCAGGGGGCATGTGCGCCTCGACGGAGCGACCCTCGACCAATGGTCGAGCACGATCCTCGGCAGGCACATCGGTTATCTGCCCCAGGAGGTCGAGCTATTCGACGGGACCATCGCCGAGAACATCGCGCGATTCGACCCGGACGCCTCCCCTGAAGCCATCATCAAGGCAGCCGAGGCCGCCGGCTTCCACGACGCGATCGTGAACATGCCGGACGGCTACGATGGTACGATTGGCGAGCGCGGCGCGCGGCTTTCCGCCGGCCAGCGCCAGCGTGTCGGGCTGGCAAGGGCGCTCTATCGCGATCCGTTTCTCGTTGTGCTGGATGAGCCCAACGCCAATCTGGATGTCGCGGGCGAGAACGCCCTGTCGGCTGCGATGATGAGCGTGCGCCAGCGCGGCGGCATCGTCATCGTCGTCGCCCATCGCCCGAATGTCCTCGCGACCGTCGACCTGATTCTCGCCCTCTCCGATGGGCGAGTCGCGGATTTCGGTCCGAAGGACGAGGTTCTGCGCCGTCTGCTGCGTCCGGCCCCCGTGCCGACTTCGGACCGCTCGGAGGGCAAGAGGCCACCGCTAACGGGTGGTGGGCCGAAAGACATCCACGGTGCGCCGATGATCAGGCAGGTGCGCGCATGAAGGCCGTTCGCCTCCCCGCATGGAAGCCGAACGGGCGATGGCTCGCCATCGTCGGGCCGAGGGTCGTCCAGGCCCGCGCCTTGGCGACGACCTTGATCACGCCGCCCGCCAGCCCGACCTCCGCGCATGCGTCGCTGAACCGGCAGATCCGGGCCGCGATGATCCTGGGTGGCGTGCTTGTCTTCGGTATCGGCGGCTGGGCCTGCTTCACCTCGCTCGCCGCCGCCGTGATCGCGCCGGGCCAGATCGTCGTGCAGTCCGAAGTTAAGAAGGTTCAGCACCCCGTCGGCGGCGTCGTTGGCGCCCTGCTGGTGCGCGAGGGCGACCGCGTCAAAGCCGATCAGGTCCTGGTGAAGCTCGACGACACCCAGATTCGCGCCAATCTCGACATCATCGTCAAGTCCATCGACGAACTGACGGCGCGGCGAGTGCGGGGTGAGGCGGAGCAGCGGGGCGCCGACCACCCCGCCTTCCCTCAGGATTTCCTGGCCAGAGCCAAGACGGATCCTACGGTCGCTCATCTTGTCGAGGGAGAGACGGCGTATTTCAAAATCCGCCTCGCCACGCGCGAAGGACAGAAGGCCCAGCTCAAGGAAAGGATCGCGCAGCTGCGCCAGGAGATCCTCGGCTTGGGCAATCAGAGCGGCGCGAAGGATCGCGAGATGGCGCTGATCCAGGACGAGCTGGTCGGCGTACGCGAGCTTCGCCAGAAAAACCTCGTGCCTCTCTCGCGTCTGACGGCGTTGGAGCGGGAAGCCGCCCGGCTGGAAGGGGAACGAGGCCAGCTATTGGCATCGACGGCGCAAGCCAAGGGCAAGATCAGCGAGTTGGAGCTGCAGATTCTGCAGATTGATCAGGATATGCGCTCCGAGGTTGCCAAGGATCTCGCCGAGATCCGCGGAAAGATGTCGGAAGCCGTCGAGAAGCGCGTCGTGGCCGAGGACCAGCTGCGGCACATCGATCTGCGCGCGCCTCAGGACGGCACCGTGCATCAGATGGCCGTCCATACGATCGGCGGCCTGGTGACCCCGAGCGAGCCGGTCATGCTGATCGTGCCGCAAGCGGACTCCCTCGCGGTCGACGTGAAGATTCAGCCGCAAGACATCGACCACGTTCACGTCGGGCAACTGACCGGCCTGCGCTTCTCGGCCTTCAATCAACGGACGACGCCTGAAGTCCGCGGATTCGTCGATCGGGTTTCACCCGACGTGACGCATGACGGGAAGACGGGATCGTCGTTCTACACCGCGCGCATCGCCATTCCGGATATCGAGCGCCAGCGGCTCGGACGCGTGAGCCTGATCCCCGGAATGCCGGTCGAAACGTTCATTCGGACCAGCAAGCGGACGGTCATCTCCTACTTGACCAAACCGCTCACCGACCAAGTCGCCAAGGCTTGGCGCGAGAACTGAGAATCCGCCGGATCCAAACGAACTCGTCAGAGCCAGAACGGTGCGTCCGCACCGTTCGAGAGCTTCAAATGCCGCGGACCTTCCGCCCCATTCGAATGATGCTCGGGTTGTTGGTCGACGGTTTCGCCTAGGTCGATCTCAGCCAAATGGTTGAGGGCCCAGATCGCCGCCTGCGTTCGGTTCTGGACGTGAATCTTGCGGAGAATGGCTTTGACGTGGACCTTGACCGTCGCCTCGGCGATATCGAGCTTGAGCGCGATGATCTTGTTGGCCTCGCCGAGAAGCAGGCATTTGAGGATCGCCAGCTCACGTTCCGAGAGCTGATAGCCCCTGGGACTCGAATGGAGCTTGGGGGCCTGCTCGGGTTCCGAGCGCGCCATCTCCGGCTTTTCGGGCGAATGTCTGCCGGCGAGGGTGCCGAGGTGGAAGGCGCCCGCCGGAATCACGCGCTCACCGAGCATCACGAGTTCCAGCGACTTGATGAACGTGTCGGCGCTGATGGTGCGCAGGAGAATACCATCGGCTCCGGCCTTTAGCAGGTCGATGATGTCCTCGAACCTGTAACTCTGCTCGCTGCAGACCACCCGACAATCGGCGTAGGTCGCCTTCAAGCTCGTGATGTCGGCGATGGCCGTCTCGATGCTGTTCTGCGTGCAGAGCAGCACCAGATTCGGCGCCTTGTAGACGTGAGATGCGGACGGAAGTCCGGCGACGGTATCGGCTCTGATGACGACGTTGAACCGGGTCTGCGCCAGGATGTGATTCAAGCCCTCGCGAAACAGGACGTTGGGCTCGATCAGGGCCGTCGGGACGAGGGAGCCCGTTTGCCGACGACCGCCGGAGCGGCCCCGTGCGGTTGCACCGCTCGCCTTGCGCTTCTCGATTGTCATCGACGCCGCCTCACCGTTCGAATGCCCGATCTACAGTCAACTTACGTCGTCCGGATCGGACCCGCTTGTCTCTTGGGGCGGATCTCCCAATCTCAAAAGTACTATCTGCTGATAAATTGCACGAAGACTGTTTTAATCCCCCAAGGCGCAGCTTGATTAAGTTTTACGCACAAGTTTCGATGGCAGCCTATGAATCTATCAAATGATCATGCCGGACGACAGTGAGAATGTAGGCAGAGTACCTGTCCGCCTGGCCTGGGCAGGTGGACTCGCTCATTGAGGTCTACGGCGAACGTCGTTGCCTGCCGCTGTTTCGATGAGCCCTCGGCACCTGCTCGGCAGCCGGAATCCCTCCCCGCGTGAAGTCCGGCGATTGCTCGAGCCACCAAAATTAGACGATGGGGATTAGTTCGAAAGCGGGTTCCATTAGTGCCAAAGCCAATGCGCTCGCCCGAGCACCTTCGGATACCGTCGTCTCAAGTGAGAGATGTGTTGTCTCGACGGGAGCGGTGAGCTGCATGACCGATTTGATGGATCGATCCGGCCTGAAGCGACGAGCCTGTCATCTCGGCGCGCTGCTCGTGATGGTCGGGCTCGTCGACCCAGCCGTCGCGCAGGATGCAAATTACCGCCTGGCGCCCGGCGACCGGGTGGCGGTGTCCGTGTACGGCCAAGCTGACCTATCCGGAGAATTCGGGGTAGGCGGCGGCGGCAGTCTGTTTCTCCCCCTCATCGGCGAAGTCTCCGTCTCGGCGATGACCTTGCCCGAGGCGCAGAAGCAGATTTCCGAGCGTCTCGGAGATGGTTTCCTCCAGCGGCCCGTCGTCAGCCTCCGGATCACGGAGATGCGTCCGATCTATATGCTGGGCGATGTCCGCCTGCCCGGAAGTTATCCCTTCCGGTACGGCTCCTCAGTGCTCAGCGGCATTGCATTGGCCGGGGGCTTCGGTGTCCCGGAGCAGGCACAAATCAACCTGCGAACGGAATTTCTGGCCGCAGACGAACGCGTAAGGGTGCTCGAAGCCAATCGACGTTTGTACTTGATCCGGCGGGCAAGGCTCGAGGCGCAGCGACAGAACCGCAATAGCTTCGAAGCGCCATTCGACCCGCCAGATGAAGGAAGCGTCGGCCATATCCTCGCCGAGGAGCGCGATATCCTGACCGCCCAACAGGGGGCTTTGTCTCAGGCGGTTCTGTCGCTGCAGGCGCAGAAACCGCGGCTCGAGGCGGAAATCGCCGGAGTGCGTGCGCAGCGCGCGTCCGAGGAGACTCAGCTCCAGCTCATTCAATCGCATATCGAAGACTATCAGAAGCTCATGGCGAGCGGCTTGGCTCGCCGCTACCAAGGCATCGAGTTTCAGCGGGAAGAGGCGCGCAACCGGGGGGCGATCGCGCGGATGAATTCCGATCTCGCGCGCCTCGATCTGGCTCTCGGCGACCTCGTATTGCGGCTCCAGGAGACCAAGGACGCCTACTACCGAAAGGTCATGTCGGAGCTCCAGGACGTCACCACCCGCCTGGTCGAGACGGAGACGCAACTACCCATCGTCCGTGAGATCCGCGAAGCGAAGCTGCAAAGCGGTGGAACCCTCGCAGCATTCAGTGGTGCCCCCCTCAAACGGAAGGTCTTTGTCACCCGAGTTCAGGACAAGGCTCCCGCCACGTTCGAGGCCACCGAGAGCACGCTCCTCGCACCCGGGGACATCGTCGATATCCGACGAGAACCAGCAAGCCCGGCGCTTCAATCGAACGCGGCATCTTTCGGGGACCGAGCCACGCAGCGTGTTTCCGAGAATCGGCCGTGATGCGGATTTCGACTTCGTCGTGAGGCGTTCGATCAACGGAGTTGCACTCTCGAGTGCCGGCGCTGTGGCCACCCCGCGACGGCGCTGAGTCGCCTCCAACGCCCCGCGCTCAAGTCTGCAACCGGATGAAGTGAGCCGCAATCGCATCTCGCGGCCGAGCCGCGCCTTGAGCGCTTTTCCGGATCCCTGCGCGACCCAACTCTAAAACACGCCGAAGGCTATAGCGCGACGACTAAACACGACAGCAACGCGTGGTTGCTGTCGTGTCGTCCGGCGATCGCGCATCAATATGATCGAAATTTGAAATCGATCAATAATGTTCTGCGCTGGAGAGTGCAGCGTTGTCCGAGGGATAATTGGCCAGCGCCCAGATCGCTGCCTGTGTTCGATTGCGAACGTTGATCTTGCGCAAGATTCCTTTGACGTGAATCTTGACCGTCGACTCAGCGATATCGAACTGGCGCGCAATCAACTTATTGGAAGCGCCGTCCGTCAAACATTTCAGAATGTCTACTTCCCGGTTGGAGAGTGGCCAGGATTGACACGGAGCACGCGTGTGGCTGCCATCATCGACCGGTTTGACCGCCGGCGGCCCGCTCGGCCGAGTGATGAAGCGGGATACGAAATCCATCGACAAGACACCGCTGTCGCCGAGAACGACGTCGAGGGCACTGACGAGGGCTTGAGACTTTATTCGATTACACAGGTACGCGTGCGCTTGAAGCTCCATCGCGGCCTCGAGGTGCGCACAATTATGCGTATCGACAAAAATGACGATGCGCGCGGCGTGATGGGTAGCTCTGAGGGCGGATACGGTGTCCGGCAAATCGGGCTCGAACGTCGGATCCGTAATCAGGATGAGCTGGGGCTTGCTCGGCAAGGCCAACTTCGCATCCTTCAACACGGCCGCCTGCGATACATGACGGAAGCCGTGCTGGTTCAACACTTGGCGCAAGCCAACATTGTGGATGTCGGATTGCCCAACGATGTAGATAGGAACAGAAAGCGAACTTTCCGTTCGCGTCCCTATTGAACCTCTGAGTCCAGTTTCAGTGCTGGACGATCTGCAAGGCGCGTTCTCGAAGCGATTGTGCATGTCAACCTCACAGGGTCGGAAGCCGAATATCCTTTTTGAAACAAACGAAAAACCCAGATGAATTTACATATTAGTTTTGTTGCGATTTTGTATAATTATCGCCGCTGCGCCACGATTTGTCCACAAATTATCGTCATAAGATCGGCGAATATTACTTAGTAAATAAAGTCATGAAATCTCTCGCCTTCATCCTAGATTATTGTCAAATGCTGCCTTTGGTTGCTTGTCTCGCAAAAGTACGCCTGCCGGGAGAGCGCAATTGAATGCGAGATGATTTAGTGTAGTTTTGATTTGATCATGCAAAATATCGCACAGCTCAACACCGCATTCGATCTGACGATGTTTTGATAAAGCACATTCAAAGTCTTCCGTTCGGTAGGGACAGCCGAAGCAGCAATCATTCAGCAGCCGGCCGGCAAAACTTAACTTTATCCGAAAACTGACGGAAATATCTGACGTTGTTGCGGGTGAATCCAAATCCATATTTTCTGATTGGACAGACGATTCTGCCTTGCCTAGCAGTGATGAAAACCCATTTGGTAGTGATAAAATCTTAGGTAATCATATTGTCTAAAAATCGCCTGATGGAAAAATTGGAAGATCCTAACTGGCGGCCCTGGATCCTGCCTCCAACGTGTCGGCAGCCTTACAGTTATCCTTCGGTTTGGATCATTCGCCTCGGCTGGGCGCATCCTTCGCTCGTCGACCCACGCAAGCTCCTGCCAGAGGTTGAGGAGGCGGGGTTGTTCTGGAGGCCTCATGATGGCGAACGCCAGCAAGATGAGCCTCGGGGCAAATGGCTGGCTGAGCTGGGCAGATTGCATTGAGAAAGTTCGCCAGTTCTCCTGCGAGATGAGGTGGCGCGGCAGAACGCTCACTGCAACGATGCCCCAATTCCGATCGATCGTCTTTGAGCCGCGACGACGGCCACTCCGTCATCGGAAGACATCCTGCCGAGCGGTGGCTCCTTAGCTGGTGGGTCAGCGATGAGGCTGAATAATTAATACCAAATAGCCTGAAGGTTCTTCGAACAAAAATCCAAGTGATCTGATTTCTGAAAGGAGGTAAAGAAGAGGTCTTCCGTTATGAAATCAATCCTCACGATTACGGCAACGCTGCTGATGTCGATGGTTGCTGCCTCGGCACAGGACGTCGACCCGCAGGCGACATTGGATCGATTGCATTCGGCGCCAAAGCCAAGCGGTCAAAATGATCTTGATACGCAAGCTCTGGCGTCAGCTCGAAGAGCCAAAGCAGATTCCGCGATGGAACGAACCAACGGTCTTTGGCAGTCATGGGTCGTAGCCATCTGCCAAGGATGCGGCGTCAGAGAGCGTCAGTACACTGCGGAAGACGATAGAGCGTTGGAAGACAGGGCGGGATGGCGTTCGCCCGTCTATGCGAAGAAAGAGCCGCGCTCCAGCAAGACGATTGCCGCGAGCATTGTCGTCAGACCGTTCGCCATGTTGGAGGAGGGAAAGCCGGCCATTGTGATCGTCAAGCGTGCCACAACCCAGCCGTGAAAATCTTTCCAGCGTGGCGAGCGTTTTGGTGAGCTTTCTCTTACAGAGACGATATTTGAATGTTGCTACAAATGCCAGCATGAGTATAAAAACGCTAAAATATATAAAACTATAGAAACAATGCTTGCTTAGGATGCCGTTTGTAGCATCGGCTGCATGAGCGGCAACCGTCTCAACTCGATCCCGGCGGCATCGCGGATCACGAGTTCCCACTCGGAAATTGTGCTGTCCAGTGCGTCTTCTTCTTGAATCTCGCGAATGGCATCCATGGCGAGTACGGTTGCTTGTTGGATATCGCTCGCCTCTGCCCCAACCAAATCGCTGATATGGTCGTGACGGCTCTCCAGGTCGAAGCGAAAGCGAGATGGCATGCAACCTCCGAAGTTTGACGACCCTTACGGCTTTCCAAAGGCTGAACGCTGACACCGCCCTATGCCAAGCGTCGCTTAGACAAATCTCAATGATCTACTCTGAACAAAATCTATATGAATTTCGGCCGATGTCGCAGAACAACAACTGCTTGTAACCAAAATATCTTTCCAATGGACGATGCCAATTTTCACATTAATGTGATTTGCGACAATTTGTGGTTGCCGTGTCGGAGGACACGAACGTGCTGGAGATTGAATAGACGGCAATCTATCGAGGCTTGTCGAGCGCTGACCACGGAGGCAAAGAGATTGGCAAGTGCGTTTTGCCGACTTTCCGTTCCCGCGTTGTGAAACTGATCGGCTCCCACGTGGTGGCCCAGGTCTGAGGCGGAGGTGACAACCCCTCCGGGAATAACCTGGCCACAGGCGGCACGCTGAGCCGCGCTTCAGAACCGAGACGACCCGAGTTTCGTACGGGCTAC
Organism: Methylobacterium brachythecii; assembly: GCF_014196345.1. Taxonomy (GTDB): domain Bacteria; phylum Pseudomonadota; class Alphaproteobacteria; order Rhizobiales; family Beijerinckiaceae; genus Methylobacterium; species Methylobacterium brachythecii. Next base: position 426,844 of record NZ_JACIDN010000004.1, read on the forward strand.
CGGAACGCATGAGCGGGCTAAATTGGCGTTGGGCAATCCGCGAGGACATTGATGGCCTCGAGGTGAGACATCCGGGCCACCGCTCGCGCATGCTGATTCTCGAATATTTGATTTGGCGTCGGTTTCTGCCAGTATTTGCCGTAAATGGGATTATCCCTTTTGATGTCGCGAGGGGGCGACATGGACATGGCCTGCTTTGGACTATCCGCGGGCGGCGTAGCCGGGCGTTTCGGCGCCTCGAATCCGTAGGCTGCCATGGGTCGGCCAAGGCATGACGATCTCGACTGCTCCATTTCGGACAAGCTGATCGCATTGATTGAGGATGTTCGAAGCACCGCTCAGTGCGGCCGGCATGATCTTGTTCTTGAACGACTGACGAAGATCGACCGTGAAGCGGCCGACGCTCATGAGCCGCTTGGCGTTCGGCTGCTCATCCGAGCCACTCGCGAAACGTTGGACTGGCGGGAGGCCTTTTCGAACTCGAGGAGACGCACCACGGGCGGCGGCGACGCGTTGGCGGCTGATCCGTGGTCGCCGGGGCCTCAACGGTGAAGGCGGAGCCGCGGGAGACGCTCGTTCAACAATGGCTCCGCGAAAACGGGACGGATGATGAGCGGCCGGCTGCTCTGAGAATTGTGCTCGTCGGCGCAGCCAGAGGGGCGGCAATCGGTCTTGGGCTGATTGCGATCGGCGCCGCGTGTCTTTGGTTGAGATGGCTGCCCTAACTAACGGAGCAACTCCATGGGGAGCTGCCGTTACGCCATCCGATCAGGCTGGCACCTGATGTGGCTTACCCGTCGATGCGGACACCGAACCCTCGAATCGACGGCTGTGCCCAGCGCTTTCAGCCGAGATCTTGCAGGAGCCGCGTGGCAATCATCGAGGCCGCCGTTCGATTCTCGACCCCGAGCTTGGCATAGACACCTTCGAGGTGTTTAGTGATCGTACGCGGGCTCAGCGTCAGAATCTCGCCGATATCGCGGCTCGACTTTCCCCGCGAAAGCCAGAACAGCACCTCGGCCTCGCGTGCGGTGATCGGCAGGCGCTCGCGCAGGATCTCGACGCCCGCTGCGGCAGCGTCGCGCGACAAGCGCAACAGAACCTCGTTGCCGCTGCTTCCCACGAAGCTGATCGAATAGCGCACTCCGGAAGCGCTGGTCAGAGTGAAGGGCGCGGTCTTGCCGGTCTCGAGGCAATCCTGCACCCACGCGCGACCAGAGGTCGGCAAGCCACTCTCGGTTGCCCCGTCCGATCCGAGCGCGTTAAGCATCTGGGCCGCCTGCGGTGTGGACCAGAGCATTCGCCCGGCCGGATCGACTGCGAACAGGCTGCGCCCGGTTGTATCGAGCGCAGCGCGCAGGCTCTGCGCCGCCCGTGCGCCGGCGAGGTGGACCCGGATGCGCGCGAGGATCTCGTCTGGCGCGATGGGCTTGGTCACATAGTCGACGCCGCCCGCCCCCAGCCCCTGGACGATATGCTCGGTCTCGGCGAGCCCCGTCATGAAGATGATCGGTACGCTTGCGATCGCAGGCTTCGCCTTGAGCCGGCGGCAGGTCTCGAACCCGTCCATGCTCGGCATCACGGCGTCGAGCAGGATGACGTCGGGGGTAATCTCGTCGACGAGGGTGAGCGCGGCCTGACCCGACACCGCCACGAGGACGGTGGCTCCCGAGCGCTCGATCGCTTCGGTGAGGAAGCTCAGCGTATCCGGCGAGTCGTCCACGACGAGGACTGTGTCGCGCTGAACGGGATGCGTCGCCTCAGGCATCGGCGGCTTCCTCGAGAACGCGCATGTAGGTCGGCAGGTCGTAGGCCGCGACGAGGCTCTGCAGGCGCGCGGCGAAAGCGGCCGCGTCCGCGTCCTCGCGGGTGATGTCGGCGAGCTTGGCTTCGATGGCCCGGACATGGCCGATGCGGCCGAGCCGTATCAGCTCCTCGACCGCCTGCCGGTCCGGCAGCGCAACGGGCGGTCTCGGTGCCTCCGACGGCGCGGCCGGCGCCGCTTCCATCCAGTCGAGATCGAGCAGCCGGGTGAGCTGATCGATGAAGTCGCGCAGATCGAAGGGCTTGGCGATGATGGCGTCGTGGGGAGCATCTGCGCCGCGCGCGGGGCTGATCTCGTGGACGTTGGCGGACATCATGGCGATGCGCAGCGAAGGCGCGAGTGAGCGCAGTCGTTCGGCGACCACCCAACCGCTCATCCCGGGCATGGAGATGTCGAGGAGAACCAGGTCCGGCGGCTCCGAGCGGCACAGGGCGAGGCAGGCCGCTCCGTCCGACGCCTCGGCGACGTCGATCCCCAGGGGCTCCATGACGTCGCGCATCAGGACACGGTGGGCCTCGTCGTCGTCGACGATCATCACCTTGCGCCGCCGCCCGGCATAGTTGCGCGCGGTCGCCTTCGAGACCGGCGATGCGGCGATGGCGGCGGATCCCGCGGCCGGCCGCGCGACCGAGGACAACATCAGGCGAACCTGGAAGCGCGTGCCCTTCCCGACCTCGCTCTCCACGGTGATCTCGCCGCCCATCACCTGCGCGAGCAGGTGGGCGATCGTGAGCCCGAGACCGGTGCCCGGCGTGTTGCGCGCGGCGGCGATCGACCCGCGTTCGAAAGGCTCGAAGATCCGTTGCAGATCGTTCGGATCGATGCCGAGCCCGGTGTCGCTGATCACGAAGACCATGACCTGGTTCCGGTACCTCAGGTCGAGTCCGACTTCGCCGGAGGGTGTGAACTTGATCGCATTTGAGAGGAGGTTGAGCAGGATCTGCCGCAACCGCTTCTCGTCGGTGGCGACGACGGCGGGAAGACTCTCCGGCCGGGTAAACCGGAAAGCGAGCCCTGCAGCCTCGGCCTGAAGCCGCACCATGTCCACGATCTGGTCGAGAAAGTCGGCGAGCCTGATCTCGTTGCGATAGACCTGCAGGCGGCCGGCTTCCATCCGCGAGATGTCGAGAAGCCCGTCGATCAGCCCCGACAGGTGCTGCGCGCTGCGCCGGATCACCTGGACCCCGCGCCGCCGCGGGGCTGGGATTTCCGGGTCGACCTCCAGGAGCTGGGCGTAGCCGAGAACGGCGTTCAAGGGCGTGCGGAGCTCGTGGCTGATGCCGACGACGTAGCGACTCTTGGCGAGGTTGGCGGCCTCTGCGGTCTCCTTGGCCTGCTGCAGCTTGGCGTCGGTGATCCTGTGGGCGGCGATTTCTCCTTCGTAGAGGGCAGTCTGGCGGGCTGTCTCCTCCTGCGCGACGCGGCGGCTCTCATGCGCCAGGACGAACAGCCAGGCGACGACGCCGAGGATCACGATCAGGATGAAGAACACGCTCGTCAGCGCGGCCCGCAGGCTCTCCCTATGCTCCGGATGGGCGGCGGCCGCGCCAGCATGGACGATGCCGAGGATCAGCCCGACCACGGTGACGAGGCACAGCATCAGCGCGAGGTAGCGGCCGAGCGGCGCGCCGATCCAGGCGGCTGCACCGGCCGGAGCGACCCGGCCCAGCGCATCGCGGGCCTGTGCCTCCAGCCGCCCGTGCGGCTTGCACATGTCGCGGCAGCGGGCGTCGAGCGAGCAGCACAGCGAGCAGATCGGCCCCGAATAGGCCGGGCAGCGGGCCATGTCCTCGGCCTCGAACGGATGATCGCAGACGCGGCAGACGATCTCCGAAGTGGTCCACCCGGTCTCCGGCAGGCGGGCGAGATAGCGCCGGCCCCCGGTGGCCCAGGCGATGGCCGGGGCCGCGCCGAAGGCCACCGCCAGCGCCAGCATCGGCGCGAACGGCTGGACCATGGTCCCGAGCATACCCGCATGAGCCAGGCAGCCGGCCAGCAGCGACAGCGCCATCGCGCCCGCACCGACGGGGTTGATGGCGTAGAGATGCGCCCGCTTGAACTCGATTCCCGGCGGCGAGAGCCCGAGCGGCTTGTTCACGGCGAGATCGGCCGCGAGGGCGCCGACCCAGGCCGACACCACGCAGGCGTAGAGCGGCAGGGTGCTCTCGATGGTCCTGTCGATCCCGAGCTCCATCAGCAGGAGCGCGATCGCCACGTTGAAGACCAGCCAGACTACGCGGCCCGGATGGCTGTGGGTGAGCCGCGAGAAGAAGTTCGACCAGGCGATCGAGCCCGCATAGGCGTTGGTCACGTTGATCTTCAGCTGCGAGACCACCACGAACAGGCCGGTCAGGGCCAGCGCGACACCGGGCGAAGCGGAGACGTAGCCGAAGGCGACGGCGTACATCTGGGTCGGCTCGGCGGCACGGTCCGGCGGGACGCCGTGGTTCAGCGCCAGGACCGTCAGAAAGGCCCCGAGCAGGATCTTGAGCATGCCGGGCACGATCCAGCCCGCGCCGGCGAGGAGCACGGCGGTCCACCAGCGCCAGTCCCCTCGTCCGGCCGGCGGCGGCACGAACCGCAGGAAGTCCACTTGCTCCCCGACCTGGGCGAGAAGCGCCAGCAGGATGCCGGTCGCCAGGCCGAACAGCGCCGGATCGAAACCCGCACCCGCGCCGTGCGATCCGGGAAAGGTCAGCAGCGCGTCGAGCGACGGAGGTCCGGAGATTGCGATGAAGACGAGGGGCAGCAGGTTGAGGCCGATCCAGATCGGCTGCGTCCAGAGCTGGAAGCGGCTGATCAGTCGGATCCCGTAGACGACGAGCGGGATGACCGCGCCCGCGCTCACCACGTATCCGAGCCAGAGCGGCAGGCCGAAGCAGAGCTGCAGGGCGAGCGCCATGATCGCCGCCTCGATGGCGAAGAACAGGAACGTGAAGCCCGCATAGATCAGCGAGGTGATCGTCGAGCCGAGATAGCCGAAGCCGGCCCCGCGCGTGAGCAGATCGATGTCCACGCCGTGGCGCGCCGCGTAGATCGAGATCGGCGCAGCGGTGACGAAGATGATCAGCCCGACGACGAGCACCGCGGCAAGGGTGTTCGTGAAACCGGTGGACAGAACCAGCGTGCCGCCGATCGCCTCCAGCGCCAGGAACGAGATCGAGCCGAGCGCCGTCTGCGCGATGCGAAACGGCGACCAGCGCCGCGCCGCCTTGGCGGTGAAGCGCAGCGCGTAATCTTCCAGCGTCTCGTCGGCGACGAACCGGTTGTAGGCGCGCCGGATCGGCAGGATCGGCCGGGTGTTCACGCGCCCATCCCCCGGCGTGCCCGTGCAGCCGCGTGCGTCATCGGGATCGGTGGCGTGGGTCGAATGGACCGAGAGCGATCATGGATTCGGGATGTGCCGTGCCTGGGCCAGGACGAGCTTGCAACGAGCGTGCCGGCCCGGCGCGCGCCTGACAATCCTTGTATCCAATCGTGTCGCGAGACGCACGGTATGAGGAGAGCGCAGCGCTCGACATACGCAAAACAGCGTATATGCCGCGGCGCAACATCGAGCCTAGCCTTGGTTCACTCGAGCACGGCCGCCGACTGGCAGAGCCAAGCCGATCCGAAGACAGGGGTTCAGGCACGATGGCGGACGAAACGGAGAAGGGCCTGGAATCGGCCCTGCGGCGCAGGCTTCTCATGGGCCTCGCGGGGCTTCCCGCACTGGCCGTCATGCCGCGGATGGCCTTCGCGGCGACTCCCCCGACCTCCGCCGTCAACACGACGGGCCTCGCGGTGACCGATACCGAGGTCACGGTCGGCATCCTGCACTCGGCGACCGGCACGATGGCGATCTCGGAGACGGGTTCGATCCAGTCGGAGAAGCTGGCGATCGAGCAGATCAACGCCGCCGGCGGCGTGCTCGGCCGCAAGATCAAGGTGATCCAGGAGGACGGCGCCTCCGACTGGCCGACCTTCGCCGAGAAGGCCAAGAAGCTCCTCGTCAACGATCACTGCGCGGCCGTGATGGGCTGCTGGACCTCGGCCTCGCGCAAGGCCGCGCTGCCGGTCTTCGAGCAATATAACGGCCTGCTGTACTATCCGACGTTCTACGAGGGTCTCGAGCAGTCCAAGAACGTCATCTATACCGGCCAGGAGGCCACGCAGCAGATCCTCGCCTCCCTCGACTGGGTCCACAAGGAGAAGGGCGCCAAGAGCTTCTTCATGGTCGGGTCGGACTACATCTGGCCGCGCACCTCGAACAAGATCGCCCGCAAGCACGTCGAGAACGTGCTCAAGGGTACGGTGTCGGGCGAGGAGTACTTCCCCCTCGGTCACACCCAGTTCAACTCGGTCATCAACAAGATCAAGCTCAAGAAGCCCGACGTGATCTGGGTCGACGTCGTCGGCGGCTCGAACGTCGCCTTCTACAAGCAGCTCAAGGCAGCCGGCATCGACCTGAACAAGCAGGTGCTCCTGACGATCTCGGTCACCGAGGACGAGATCGACGGCATCGGCGGCGAAAACATCGCCGGCGCCTATTCCTGCATGAAGTACTTCCAGTCCCTCAAGAACCCGAACAACGAAGCCTTCGTGCCCGCCTTCAAGAAGATGTGGGGCGAGAAGACCGTCATCGGTGACGTGACGCAGGCGGCTTATCTCGGCCCGTTCCTGTGGAAGATGGCGGTCGAGAAGGCCGGCTCGTTCGACGTGGACAAGGTCGTCGCGGCCTCCCCCGGCATCGAGCTCAAGACGGCGCCGGAAGGCTACGTGAAGATCCACGAGAACCACCACCTCTGGTCGAAGACCCGCGTGGCGCGAGCCAAGCCCGACGGGCAGTTCGAGCTGGTCTACGAGAGCCCCGAGCTGATCGAGCCCAACCCCTTCCCGAAGGGCTACCAGTAGCCGCCCTGCCGCCCCTCCCCCCTCGCGGGGAGGGGCGATGACCCGTTTGGCCCCCATCTTGCTGCGTTGCCCGCAGTTTCCGCCGGAGCCCCCGTCATGTTCGGTGAATATTCGCTCGGCGACCTCAGCTCGATCTTCGTGATGCAGGGCTTCGCGGGTCTGATCTTGTTCTCGGTCTACGTGCTGATGGCGCTCGGGCTGGCGATCATCTTCGGGCAGATGGGCGTCATCAACATGGCCCATGGCGAGTTCATGATCCTGGGCGCCTACGTCACCTATCTGTGCTCGACATTCTTTCAGAACCACCTGCCGGCGTTGTTCCCCATCTACTTCTTCCTCGCGATGATCCTCGCCTTCATGGCATCGGGCGCGTTGGGAATGCTGGTGGAATGGGCGCTGATCCGCCACCTCTACAAGCGCCCGCTGGACACGCTGCTCGCGACCTGGGGCCTGTCGCTGATGCTGCAGCAGGCCTACCGGTCGATCTTCGGTGCGCGCGAGGTCGGCGTCGAGCTGCCGTCCTGGCTGATCGGTTCAGTTCAGGTCACCGATTCCATCGAGATCCCGATCAACGGCTTGTTCGTCATGGCCGTGACGGTGCTGATCACCGTCGGCGTGGCCGTGCTGATCTTTCGATCGCGCTTCGGTCAACAGGTTCGTGCAGTGATGGCGAACCGGCCCATGGCGGGCGCGGTCGGCATCGATAGCGAGAAGGTCGATCGCTACACGTTCGGCCTCGGCTGCGGCATCGCCGGTGTCGCGGGCTCCGCCTTCACGATGATCGGCTCGACGGGGCCGACCTCGGGTCAGCTCTACATCGTCGATACCTTCCTGATCGTGGTGTTCGGTGGCGCGGCCAGCCTTCTCGGCACCATCGCTTCGGCCTTCTCGATCTCCCAGACCCAGTCGACGCTGGAGTTCTTCCTCTCCGGCTCGATGGCCAAGGTGCTCACCCTGCTCGCGGTGGTCGGCATCCTGATGCTGCGGCCGCAGGGCCTCTTCACCCTCAAGGTTCGGCGCTGAGGTCTTGATCATGACGAACCCTATCCAGAGCCTGACGAAATCCGTGACCGTGAACGACAACCCGTTCATGAAGCCGATCGAGTGGCTCAGCCTCGCGCTCCTCGTCGTCGTGATCCTGGTCGTTCTGCCGGCGACCCTCGACGCCTTCAGGTTGAACCTGGTGGGCAAGTATCTCACCTACGCCTTCGTCGCGCTCGGCCTCGTGATCTGCTGGGGCTATGCCGGCATCCTGTCGCTCGGCCAGGGCTGCTTCTTCGGCCTCGGCGGTTACTGCATGGCGATGTATCTCAAGCTCGAAGCCTCGAGCATCGAGAACACCAAGATCCAGTCGACGCCGGGCATTCCCGACTTCATGGACTGGAACCAGATCACGTCGTTGCCGTGGTTCTGGAAGCCGTTCCAGAGCCTGCCGCTGACGTTGATCCTCGTCATCGCCGTGCCCGTGCTGTTCGCCTTCGTGATCTCGTTCGCGATGTTCAAGCGTCGGGTCGGCGGCACCTATTTCGCCATCATCACCCAGGCCATCGCCGCGATCCTGACGATCCTGATCGTCGGCCAGCAGGGCTATACCGGCGGCATCAACGGCATCACCGATCTTCGCACGCTGCACGGCTGGGACATCCGCACCGACAGCGCCCACAACATTCTCTACTTCGTCAATGGCGGCCTGCTGATCGGCTGCATCCTGATCGCCCAGTTCGTGAAGAAGTCGAAGCTCGGACGCATCCTGGTGGCCATGCGCGACAAGGAGGATCGGGTCCGCTTCTCCGGGTACTCGGTGGCCGGGTTCAAGGTCTTCGCCTTCTGCCTCGCCGCAGCCTTCGCCGCGATCGGCGGAGCGATGTTCACCCTGCAGGTCGGGTTCATGTCGCCGTCCTTCGTCGGCATCGTGCCCTCGATCGACATGGTGATCTACGCGGCCGTCGGTGGGCGCATGTCACTGTTCGGCGCGATCTGGGGCACGCTGCTCGTCAACTGGGCCAAGACCAGCTTCTCGGAGAGTTTCCCCGACCTCTGGCTGTTCGGGCTCGGCGCACTGTTCATCCTGGTCGTGCTCGCCTTCCCGAACGGGCTCGCAGGGATCTGGCGCGAGCATCTCGAGCCACGCCTCACCCGCCGCGTGAAGGCGCTCCGTGCGCCGGCTCCGGCAATTATCCCCCAAAGCGCTCCGGCCGAGTGAGAGATCCATGAACGCCGCGCTTCTCCCCTCCAGCATCATCGGCGCCAATCCTGACGCTCCCGAGTATCTGCTCGCGGTCGATGCGCTCACCGTCTCCTTCGACGGCTTCAAGGCGGTCAACGACGTCTCCTTCTACGTCGATCCGAACGAGATCCGCGTCATCATCGGCCCGAACGGGGCCGGCAAGACCACGGTGCTCGACCTGATCTGCGGGCGCACCCGCGCCAGCGCCGGATCGATCAAATACAAGGGGCAGGAGCTTACCAAGCTCACCGAGAGCGCGATCGTCCAGGCCGGCGTCGGCCGCAAGTTCCAGACGCCCTCGATCTACGACGACCTGACCGTGTTCGAGAACCTGGAGATCTCGTTCCCGCGCGGGCGCTCGGTCTTCGGCGCGTTGACCTTCAAGCGCGACGCGCAGGTTCGCGACCGCATCCACGAGATCGCCGAAACGATCTTCCTCAAGGACCAGCTCCTGGAGCGGGCCGAGTTCCTCAGCCACGGCCAGAAGCAGTGGCTCGAGATCGGGATGCTCCTGATCCAGGACCCCGAGCTGTTGATGCTCGACGAGCCGGTGGCCGGAATGAGCGTGGGCGAGCGGATCAAGACCGCCGAACTCCTCAACCAGATCATCGTCGGGCGCTCGGTTCTGGTGATCGAGCACGACATGAAGTTCGTCGAGGACATCGCCCATCGGGTGACCGTGCTGCACCAGGGCAAGGTGCTGTCGGAGGGCTCGATGGAGCGGGTCAAGAACGACCCCAAGGTCATCGAAGTCTATCTGGGACATTGAACGCCATGTTGCAGACGGCGCCGACCACACTCCCTCCCCCCGTGATGCCCGGCGAAGCGCCGATCCTCGCCATCGAGGATCTCCACGCCGCCTACGGCCAGAGCGAGGTTCTGCATGGGCTGAACTTCACCGTCGCACCCGGCGAGATCGTCGCGGTGATGGGCCGGAACGGCATGGGCAAGACCACGCTCATGAAGACCATGATGGGGATCGTGCCGGCGAAATCCGGCTCGATCCGTGTGAACGGGACCGAGCTCACCGGCCTCAAGAGCCATGCCCGCGTCGCCCAAGGCCTCGCATATGTGCCGCAGGGCCGGATGATCTTCTCGACGATGACGGTGCAGGAGAACATCGAAACCGGATTGACGGTTACCGGTACCCGCAAGGTTCCGCAGGATCTCTACGACATGTTTCCGGTTCTGCTGGAGATGAAGGGCCGTCGCGGCGGCAACCTCTCCGGCGGCCAGCAGCAGCAGCTCGCCATCGCCCGGGCGCTCGCGAGCAAGCCGAAGGTCCTGCTCCTTGACGAGCCGACGGAGGGAATCCAGCCGTCGATCATCCGCGAGATGGGTCGGACCTTGCGCAAGATCCGCGACGATCGCGGCCTGTCGATCGTGTTCTCCGAGCAGGTCCTGAGCTTCGCGCTCGACGTCGCCGACCGGTTTCTCGTCATGGAGAACGGCGAGATCGTCCACGAATCCCTGCGCGCCGACATCGACGAGGCGCGGGTCGCCCGCTTCCTGTCCGTCTGACGGAGAGCCCATGTCCGACTACGAGATCTTCGAACTCGGCAACATCGTCCTTCAATCGGGGCTGACGCTCCGCGACGCCCGGCTCGCCTACAAGACCTACGGCACGCTCAACGCCGCCAAGGACAACGTCATCGTCTACCCGACCTGGTATTCGGCCAACCACAAGGACAACGAATGGCTGATCGGCGAGGGCATGGCCCTCGACCCGAGCAAATACTTCATCATCATCCCGAACATGCTCGGCAACGGCGTCTCGTCGTCGCCGAGCAACACGCCGGAGCCCTATGATCGCGGCCGCTTCCCGCGGGTCACTGTCTACGATCAGGTTCGCCTGCAGCACCGGCTGGTCACCGAAAAGTTCGGGATCGAGCGGATCAAGCTCGTCACCGGATGGTCGATGGGCTCGGCCCAGTCCTTCCAGTGGGGCGCGTCCTATCCCGACATGGTGGAGCGCATCCTGCCCTTCATGGGTGCGGCGCGCTGCTCGCGGCACAACTTCGTCTTCCTCGAGGGCGTGAAGGCGGCGCTGACGGCGGATGCCGCGTTCAAGGACGGTTTCTACGACGAGCCGCCGAGAAAAGGTCTGCGAGCGATGGCGCGGGTCTATGCCGGCTGGGGCTTCTCGCAGACCTTCTACCGCAAGCAGCTCGACATGAAGCAACCGGAGCGGCCCTTCGGCGGAAGGCCGGCGGACGTGCCCTGGAATTACTCCTCGCTTGAAGACTTCCTCGTCTACTTCTGGGAAGGCTTCTTCCTGCCCAAGGACGCGAACGATCTGCTCTCGCTGCTTTGGACCTGGCAGCACGCCGACATCTCGGGCGATCCGCAATATGGCGGAGATTTCGAGAGGGCGCTGGCCGGCATCAAGGCCAAGGCGATCGTAATGCCGGGCTCGACTGATCTCTACTTCCCGCCGGAAGACAGCGAAATCGAAGTCGCCCACATGCCGAACGCCGAGTTGCGCGTCTGCGTGAGCGACTGGGGCCACTTCGCGGGCGACCCGCGCGGAACCAGCCCCGACATCGCCTTCGTCGACGCCGCGCTCAAGGAGCTGCTCGCCAGCTAGCCGGCTCGGTCCCGAGCCACCTCCGACCACACCTCACGCGCGAGTGGAAAACACCGCTCGCGTGAACGGAAAAACACGCCTTCGTCCAGGAAAGGGAGCGAGAACGATGCCCGAGACGCTGATCAAAGTCGATCTCAGCCAGTCGGCCTACGACAACGACATGGTGCACAATCGCTGGCACCCCGACATCCCGATGGTCGCCTACGTGAAGCCGGGCTCCGACTTCATCGTCGAGACCTATGACTGGACCGGCGGCTTCATCAAGAACAACGATTCCGCCGACGACGTGCGCGACATCGACCTGTCGATCGTGCACTTCCTGTCCGGTCCGATCGGCGTCGAGGGAGCCGAGCCCGGCGACCTCCTCGTGGTCGACCTGCTCGACATCGGCGCCAAGGCCGAGAGCCAGTGGGGCTTCAACGGCTTCTTCTCGAAGAAGAACGGCGGCGGCTTCCTCGACGAGCACTTCCCGCTGGCCCAGAAGTCGATCTGGGATTTCGAGGGCATGTTCACCAAGTCGCGCCACGTGCCCGGCGTGCGGTTCCCCGGCCTGATCCATCCCGGCCTGATCGGCTGCCTGCCCGATCCCAAGATGCTCGAGACCTGGAACACCCGCGAGAAGGCCCTCTACGACACCAACCCGACGCGGGTGCCAGCGCTCGCCACCCTGCCCTTCGGTCCGACCGCGCATATGGGCCGCCTCAAGGGCGATGCGAAGGATGCCGCCGCGGCGACGGGCGCCCGCACGGTGCCGGGGCGCGAGCACGGCGGCAATTGCGACATCAAGGATCTGTCGCGCGGCTCGAAGATCTATTTCCCGGTCTACGTGCCGGGCGGCGGCCTCTCCATGGGCGACCTGCATTTCAGCCAGGGCGACGGCGAGATCACCTTCTGCGGCGCCATCGAGATGGCCGGTTGGGTGCACCTCAAGGTCGAGATCATCAAGGACGGTATGGCGAAGTACGGAATCAAGAACCCGATCTTCAAGCCGTCGCCGATCACGCCGAAATACGACGATCACCTGATCTTCGAGGGCGTTTCCGTCGACGAGTACGGCAAGCAGCATTACCTCGACGTCACCGTCGCCTATCGCCAGGCCTGCCTCAACGCGATCGAGTACCTGAAGAAGTTCGGCTATTCGGGCGCGCAGGCCTACTCGATCCTCGGCACCGCCCCGGTCCAGGGGCACATCTCCGGCGTCGTCGACATCCCGAACGCCTGCGCGACCCTCTGGATTCCGACGGGCATCTTCGACTTCGACATCAATCCGAGCGCTGCCGGTCCGACGAAGTACCTCGACGGCTCGATCCAGATGCCCCTCTCGCCGGATCTGTGATCATGCCCGTCTACGATTACTCCTGCGAAACCTGCGGGCCGTTCACGGTGCTGCGCCCGATGGCGCAGTACGCGGACCCGCACGACTGCCCGGATTGCGGCGGCACGTGCCGCCGCGCCTTCCTCACCGCCCCCCGGATTGCGGGCATGGATGCAGGCCTGAAGGCGGCCCACGCCACGAACGAGCGCAGCCGCCATGAGCCGCGACGCTCCAGTCGTCATGGCGCCGGCTGTAGTTGCTGCAAGAATACAACATCGTCTGGCACGAAAAGTGGTTCGTCTGGCACGGCGAAAAGCTTTCCGGCCGCGAGGCCTTGGATGATCAGCCACTAACCGAAGCATCTTCTCGGCACATCTTCGGAAATATAGCGCGCAGAAGCTAGTTTCCGTCGTTGTCACAACCTATGGGGTCTCACGATGACGAGCGCGAAGCGTTCTCAAGACAGTAGTATATTGCCGTTTTGCCGAAAGAATAGGCGCTCTTGGAAGGCGGCAGCCGCGTCGGCGCTCCTGCTTGCCGGGATGGGGGGCGTGCAGGCTCAGACGGCGTCTGCGGTGGGCAAGTTCGTGGGCAAGACGCAGGCGCGCACCGATCCGGCGATCGCCGAGAAGGCCGCGGCGGCTCCGGTGCGGGTCGGCCCCCTGGCCGATTGGGCGAACGGCATGGCCGCGGCCGGCTTCACCTTCGACATCAACATGTACGACTTCTACCAGGCCAATCCCTCGGCCGGCCTGCGGCCCGGAAACCAGTCCAACTCGGCTTATTTCGTGCTGAGCATGACCGCCGACATGCAGAAGCTCGCCGGCATCGCGGGCGGCTCGATCAACTTCACCGAGACCTTCTTCGGCCTGGTGCGTAACACCAACCTCGCCGGCGCCATCGGCGACACCACGATGGGCTACCAGCCGCCCTTCACACCCAACGACACCCGCCTGTCGCTGCTGACCTACCAGCAGAAGCTGCTCGACGACCGCCTCGTGGTCGAGTTCGGCCGCACCCATCCGGGCCGCTATTACGGGCTCCCGAACTGCAACTCGATCAATACCTGCTTCCAGGATCTGTTCTACTTCAATGCCGGCTTCACCTCGCCGCTCTTCGCCGTCTGGGGCGGCAACGTCTCCTACAAGCTCTCGGAGAACACCTACATCCAGGCCGGCGCCTTCACCGTGAACCCGGGCACCAACTTCCTGTCCGGATACGACTGGGGTTACGAGCAGATCGCCGGTGCGCTGGTCATGTCGGAGATCGGCTACAAGACCGACTACACCCAGGAGGCCTATCCGACCCGGATCTCGCTGACCGGCTTCTACAACACCGCCGATCACGACGATAACTTCCGCACGATCTTCGGCACGGCCAAGGGCCTCAACCCCGGTGCCCCGGTGCTGCAGAGGCAGGGCACCTCGGGCATCGTGCTCACCGCCAGCCAGACGGTCTGGCGCGCCGATGGCGGCCTCGAGCTCAACCCGCATCCCACGGCGCTGGTGCTCTACACCGGCACCGGCGGCGCCCTCGACTCGACGATCCCGATCCAGTTCAACTCGTTCTTCGGCGTCATGCTGCAGGCGCCCGACCAGAGCCGGCCGAACGACACCTACGGCCTGAAGATGAACTACCAGAGGATCGCCGACGACTACGCGACCTTCCTGTCCCAGGCCAACCTGACCGCAGGCGGCACCGGCCGGGGCTTCTCTCGCGACAAGTTCATCTTCGAGGCCAATGCCCACTTCGACTTCGGCCGCGGCATCGCCCTCGAGCCGGCCGTCCAATACCTCGTCAACGGCAACAGCTTCTTCGATCCCTACACCGCGCGCCGTCCCAAGGACGGCTGGTACGGCGGCTTCACCCTCATCGTCCCCATCGGAACCCTCCTCGGCCTCGCGCCAGGCTGAGGGCGACACAAAGGCAAAGAGCCGAGCCGCGCAGGGCGTGCGGCTCGGCGGTCAATCAAAGCCAGGGAGAAATGCCATGATGCACGGTGACATCTCGTCGAGCAACGACAGCGTCGGCGTGGCGGTGGTCAACTACAAGATGCCACGCCTGCACACGAAGGCCGAGGTCATCGAGAATGCCAAGAAGATCGGCGACATGATCGTCGGAATGAAATCCGGTTTGCCGGGCCTCGATCTCGTGATCTTCCCCGAGTACTCGACGCACGGGATCATGTACGACGCCGCCGAGATGTACGAGACGGCGTCCGCCGTGCCCGGCGCCGAGACCGAGGTCTTCGCCGAGGCCTGCCGGAAGGCCGGAGTCTGGGGCGTGTTCTCGCTCACCGGCGAGCGCCACGAGGAGCACCCGCACAAGGCTCCTTACAACACGCTCATCCTGATGAACGACCAGGGCGAGATCGTGCAGAAGTATCGCAAGATCATGCCCTGGACGCCGATCGAGGGCTGGTATCCGGGCGACCGCACCTACGTGTCGGACGGCCCGAAGGGCCTCAAGATCAGCCTGATCATCTGCGACGACGGCAACTACCCGGAGATCTGGCGCGACTGCGCCATGCGCGGCGCCGAGCTGATCATCCGCTGCCAGGGCTACATGTATCCGGCCAAAGAGCAGCAAGTGCTGATCTCGAAGGCGATGGCCTTCGCCAACAACACCTACGTCGCCGTCGCCAACGCCGCCGGATTCGACGGTGTCTACAGCTACTTCGGCCACTCGGCGATCATCGGCTTCGACGGCCGCACGCTGGGCGAATGCGGCGAGGAGGAGATGGGCATCCAGTACGCCGCACTCTCCAAGTTCCTGATCCGTGATTTCCGTGCCAACGGCCAGTCGGAGAATCACCTCTTCAAGCTGCTGCACCGCGGCTACACGGGCATGATCAACTCGAAGGAGAACCGGCACGGTATGTCGGAATGCCCATACGACTTCTATCGCCGCTGGATCGAGGATCCCGACGCGACCCGCGACGCGGTCCGGGCCATCACCCGGTCGAGCGTCGGCACGGAGGAATGCCCGATCGAGGGCATCCCGTTCGTCGGCAAGGGCGACGGGCCACCCGACCCACGCTGAGCGGCCGGCGCCGTGACGCCTGCATCCCATAGCGTCAGGCGGGTTCCCGTTCGTTGCCGCAACGACCGAGGCTTGCCCCGCGGCCACTCGGGCTTAAAGAAGGCGCAGGCAGGCGGCATGGGACCGGACGGCGGGGAGCGCGGCCTGCCCTCTCGCCATCGCCGATCGGTCGACGCCCGCACCTCCCCGAGGAACCGAACCATTCACGCCCCGCGGCCGCCCTCGATCCCGCCTGTTCCAAAGCGGCAGCGCTCGCACGGGATCGTGGATCTCCACGTCGGACCGGCCGGGATCGGTGGCCCGACGCGGGTACGCGACCTCGCCGAGGCCGGCCCCGCCCGCATCCGCTTCCCGCGGGAAGCCGGGACGATGGAGGGCATCCTCGTCAACACGGCCGGCGGCATCGCCTGCGGCGACGACTTCGCCATCTCGGCGCGGCTCGATCCCGGGGCGGATCTCGTGCTGACGAGCGTCGCCGCGGAAAAGGTCTACCGGTCGGACGGTCCGATCAGCACGGTGCGCAACGGCTTCACGCTCGGCTCCGCTGCACGCCTCGCCTGGCTTCCTCAGGAGACGATCCTGTTCGACGGCGCTCGCCTGCGCCGGCGGCTCGAGGCCGACCTCGCGGAGGATGCCGCGCTTCTCCTCGTCGAGATCGTCGCCTTCGGACGCGCCGCGCGGGACGAAACCCTCACCGAGGCCTTGTTCGAGGATGTCTGGCGGGTGCGCCGTGGCGGCCGGCTCGTCTTTGCCGACACCGTGCGCTTCGACGGCGCCGTCGGCGCTGCCTTGTCCCGCGCGGCGATCGGCGGCGGCGCGCGCACCATGGGCACGATCCTCGATTGCGCTCCTGGCGCCGAAGCCCGGATCGAGGAGGCCCGCGCCTGCCTCGACGCGGCGATCGCTGGCGGCGGCATCGAGGCGGCTGCGAGCGCGTGGAACGGCCATCTCACGCTGCGTCTTCTCGGCGCCGAGGTCGGCGCGCTCCGGGGCGTCGTCGCCCGCTTCCTCGCCGTCTATCGCGGAGCGCCGATGCCGCGCGTCTGGCAGACCTGACGGGTAGCGTCAGACGCCGCCGCGTGCATGATCCGCCTCAGGGCTCGAAGTTGGGACAGCACCCTTGCTCCTCACACCGCGTGAAAAAGACAAGCTTCTCGTCGCCATGGCCGCGCAGGTCGCGCGCAACCGGCTGGCACGGGGTGTGACGCTCAACCATCCGGAGGCGGTGGCGTTGATCACCGACTTCGTCGTCGAGGGCGCCCGCGACGGCCGCTCCGTCGCCGAACTGATGCAGGCGGGCGCGAACGTGCTCACCGCCGACCAGGTCATGCCCGGCATCGCCGAGATGATCCACGACATCCAGGTCGAGGCCACCTTCCCCGACGGCACCAAGCTCGTCACGGTCCACCATCCGATCCGCGGCGCCCCCTCCCCCGACGTGCCGGGCACGGTGACGACGCAGCCCGGCGATATCGTCTTCAACCAGGGCGCCGAGCGCGTCGTCGTCGAGGTCGCCAATACCGGCGACCGGCCGATCCAGGTCGGCTCGCACTACCACTTCTACGAGGTGAATCCGGGCCTGCGCTTCGAGCGAGAGCGGGCCCGTGGCATGCGCCTCGACATCGCGCCGGGCACCGCCGTTCGCTTCGAGCCGGGCTCGACACGGGAGGTGACGCTGGTGCCGCTGTCGGGTGAGCGAAAGGTGTTCGGGTTCCGCGGCGGCGTGATGGGGGAGCTCTGACGATGGCGAATCCCATGAAACCCGCCTCCCTGCCCCGCGCCGCCTATGCGGCCATGTTCGGGCCGACGGTCGGCGACAAGATCCGCCTAGCCGATACCAGCCTGGAGATCGAGGTCGAGCGCGACTTCACCACCTACGGCGAGGAGGTGAAGTTCGGCGGCGGCAAGGTGATCCGCGACGGGATGGGCCAGTCGCAGGTGACCAACCGCGACGGGGCCGTCGACACGGTCATCACCAACGCCGTGGTGCTCGACCATTGGGGCGTCGTGAAGTGCGACGTCGGGATCGTGCAGGGCCGGATCTTCAAGCTCGGGAAAGCCGGCAATCCGGATATCCAGCCCGGTGTCGACATCGTGGTCGGGCCGGGCACCGAAGTGATTGCCGGTGAAGGAAAAATTCTCACGGCCGGCGGCTTCGACAGCCACATCCACTACATCTGCCCGCAACAGATCGAGGATGCGCTCTGCTCCGGCGTCACCACCATGCTCGGCGGTGGCACCGGACCTGCGCATGGTACGCTCGCCACCACCTGCACGCCGGGTCCCTGGCATCTCGCCCGGATGATCGAGGCGGTGGACGGCTTCCCGATGAACCTCGCTTTCGCGGGCAAGGGCAACGCCTCGGTACCGGGAGCCCTGGAGGAGATGGTGCGCGCCGGCGCCTGCGCGCTCAAGCTCCACGAGGATTGGGGCACGACGCCGGCCGCCATCGATACTTGCCTCTCGGTGGCCGACCGTTACGACGTGCAGGTGATGATCCACTCCGACACCCTGAACGAATCGGGCTTCGTCGAGGACACCATCGCGGCCTTCAAGGGCCGCACCATCCACGCGTTCCACACCGAGGGCGCGGGCGGTGGCCACGCGCCGGACATCATGAAGGTGGCGGGGCTCGCCAACGTGCTGCCGTCGTCGACGAACCCGACGCGGCCCTTCACGAAAAACACCATCGACGAGCATCTCGACATGCTCATGGTCTGCCACCACCTCGACCCGTCGATCCCCGAGGACCTCGCCTTCGCCGAAAGCCGCATCCGCAAGGAGACCATCGCGGCGGAGGACATCCTTCACGATCTCGGCGCGCTCTCGATGATGTCGTCGGACAGCCAGGCCATGGGCCGGATCGGCGAGGTCGTGATCCGCACCTGGCAGACCGCCGACAAGATGAAGCGCCAGCGCGGGGCGCTCCCCGGCGACGCGAGTGGCAACGACAACCTGCGCGCCCGCCGCTACGTGGCGAAATACACGATCAACCCGGCCATCGCGCACGGCGTCTCGCGCCATATCGGCTCGATCGAGCCGGGCAAGCTCGCCGACCTCGTGATGTGGACGCCCGCCTTCTTCGGCGTGAAGCCCGACCTCGTGCTCAAGGGCGGCATGATCGCCACCGCGCCGATGGGCGATCCGAACGCCTCGATCCCGACGCCGCAGCCCGTGCATTACCGCCCGATGTTCGGCGCCTTCGGGCGCGCTCCCTACGCCACCGCCCTGACCTTCGTGTCGAAGGCGGCGATCGAGGACGGCCTACGCGAGCGGCTCGGCGTGCAGAAGCAGTTCGTGGCCGTGGAGAATACGCGCGAGGGAATCTCGAAGAAGAGCATGATCCTCAACGATGCCACGCCGGTGATCGAGATCGACCCGGAGACCTACGACGTGCGCGCCGACGGCGAACTCCTCGTCTGCGAGCCGGCCGAGGTCCTGCCGATGGCTCAGCGCTACTTCCTGTTCTGATGCTGCGCGCTCGAACCTTCCTCCGGGCCGACGCGCTCGCGAATGGCGAGATCGTCGACCGCGTGGTGCTCGACCATGGCGATCGCCATCGCCGCCGCATCGCGATGACGGGGGTCGGCGGCCTCGGTTTCCTGCTCGACCTCGCCGCGGCGACGGTGCTCGAGGATGGCGACCTCCTCGTCCTGGATGACGGCCGCCTCGTCTGGGTGGAGGCCGCCACCGAGACGCTGCTGGAGATCCGCGCCGGCTCGGACCACGCGCTCAAGCGGCTGATCTGGCACATCGGGAACCGCCACATCCCAGCCGAGATCGCCGGGGATGCGGTCTACATCGCCGACGATCACGTCCTCGCCGAGATGGTGCGCGGCCTCGGCGGCACGGCGGAGCCGGTAGAGCGGCCTTTCCGGCCCGAGGGCGGGGCTTATTCGGGCGGCCACGGACACGCGCACGCCCATGACGAGCATGGCCACCATCATGACTGACGCCGCCGCAGTGACGGGAGGGCCTGTCGGCATGCGTAGCGCAAGCGGCCCCCTGATTCTGATGGCATGGCTGTCGCCGACTTTTCCGGTCGGCAGCTTCGCCTATTCGCATGGGCTCGAATGGGCGGTGGAGACCGGTGACATCCGCGACGAGGCGAGCCTCGCGGCCTGGCTCGGCGACGTCCTCGAGCAGGGAGCCGGCCGCAACGACATGATCCTGGCCGCAAACGCGCATGGCGCGGCGGCCGATGCGGCGGCCCTCGCCGCGGTGAACGAACTGGCGCTGGCGCTGGCGCCCTCTCGGGAGCTGCATCTGGAGACGAGCCAGCAGGGCCGCAGCTTCCTCGATGCGACGCTCGCCGCATGGCCCTGTGACGCACTGGCGGCGATCGGCGCGGCGCTGCCAGGGCAGGTCGCGTTTCCGGTGGCGGTCGGCGCCTCCGCCGCGGCGCATGGCATGCCGCGCTACGACACGCTCTCTGCCTACGGCCTCGCCTTCGTCCAGAACCTCGTCTCGGCGGCCCTGCGCTGCGCACCGATCGGCCAGGGCGCCGGAACCCGCGTCGTCGCGGCGCTCGCCCCACGGATCGCTGCGCTGGCCCGGATTGTCGAGGATCTCGACCTCGACGCCATCGGCTCCGCGACCCTTCGGGTCGATCTCGGCTCCTTCCGGCACGAGACCCAATATTCCCGTATCTTCCGCTCGTGAGGTTGTTCCGATGTCCTTGAACGGTCCGCTCCGCGTCGGCATCGGTGGCCCCGTCGGCTCCGGCAAGACGGCGCTGATGGAGCAACTCTGCAAGCGCCTGCGCGACACCTACGACATCTGCGCGATCACCAACGACATCTACACGAAGGAGGATGCCCGCATCCTCACAGTCGCCGGGGCGCTCCCCGAGGAGCGCATCATGGGCGTCGAGACCGGCGGTTGCCCGCATACGGCGATCCGCGAGGACGCCTCGATCAACCTCGCGGCAGTGGCCGAGATGCGCCGCCGCTTTCCGCGGCTCGACCT
The DNA here is from genome assembly GCF_014196345.1 of Methylobacterium brachythecii. GTDB lineage: Bacteria > Pseudomonadota > Alphaproteobacteria > Rhizobiales > Beijerinckiaceae > Methylobacterium > Methylobacterium brachythecii. The sequence continues at coordinate 447,701 of NZ_JACIDN010000004.1, forward strand.
GGTGCTGATCGAATCCGGCGGCGACAACCTCGCCGCGACCTTCTCGCCGGAACTCGCCGACATCACCCTCTACGTGATCGACGTGGCTGGCGGCGAGAAGATCCCGCGAAAGGGCGGCCCCGGCATCACCCGCTCGGATCTGCTCGTCGTCAACAAGACCGATCTCGCCCCGTTCGTCGGTGCCGACCTCTCGATCATGGAGGCGGATACCCGCCGCATGCGGGGGGTACGCCCCTACGTGTTCTCCTCGCTACGCGAGGGTCGCGGCGCCGACGAGATCGCCCGATTCGTCATCGAGGCAGGCGGCCTCGCCAAGTGACCTGCGCACCGGTTCCCTTGGCGCAGTCCGGCGCCCAACGTCGCGGCTAAGCCGAGCGACGGCCTTGCGGCTTGGTGCGGCGTGAGACGCCCAGGCCTTTTCGGGCATCACACCTGAGTCCATGGCTATGCCAGCCTTCCATCTTGCTCTGCTGCCAGCCGTGGTGACAGCCATGCGCCGTGGCGGGGGCGACCCAGAGGGCTGCGACGAGGCCGATCGAGGCGACGAAAGTCCGCATAATGAGTGATCCTTCTCGGTGATGGAGTGGGTGGTCAAAACTTGCTGGCGAGAGTCAGCCGAACGGCCGTCGGCTCGACGGGGTGGAACACGCGGTCGAAGACACCACCCGCCGGCTCGCCCGGCAGGCGAGAGACATAGGCGTAGGTGATCTGATCCGCCTTGGCATTGGTGAGGTTGAGGATATCGAGCGCCAAGCTCATGCCGGACTCGAAGGTGTAGCCAGCGCGGCCGTTGAGCAGAGCCGTCGGCTTCGAGCGTACGCTGTCGTCCTCGATCAGCGGGCGCGCGCCGAAATAACGGAAACGCAGGCTGGCAAACCAGCCGAGCGGTTCGCCGTAGGTGATGCCGGCCGAGCCGATTACATGCGGGGCTTCGGGCACGCGTCGGCCGACCGGATCGGGGTCCGTGAACCGGGCATTGGTGATGGTCAGGTCGCCTTCGAGTGTGAGCGACGACGTCACCGCATAGCGGTTGGTCCACTCGACGCCGAGGCGCCGGGTCGGCCGGCTCGGCTCGGTGGTGCCGGTGTCTCCTGCGAACAGGTTCTCGGAGGCGAAGTCGAGCTGGAACCAGGCGAGGCTGGTTTCCAGTCCGGCGATCGAGCGGTTGCGGATGCCGAATTCGTAACCCGTCGAGGGCACGACGAGGGGCGCCCGCACGACGTTGAACAATGGGCTGGTCGGATCGACCGTGGCGGTCACGCCCCGCGCATCGTTCGAGTGGAAGCCGCCGCCGTAGTTCACGTACAACTCGGTATCGGCCCAGGGTCCGAGCACGAGACCGAGTTTGGGATTGACGATCCCATCGCGCGCCTTGCCCGAATTGGCCGGAGTATCGGAGCGGACATCGGCATAGTAGCCGTCTGCGCGCAAACCGATGCTGGTGCGCAGCCAGTCGGTCCATTTCACGCGGGTGTCCAGGTAGAAGGCTGCGCTCGACTCCAGCACGCGATCGTCGAGCACGCCGGAGAGAAACCCTCGGTTGGCGGTGTTGAAGAGGCCAACCCTGATGCGGTCGGTGCGGGTCTGGACGCCGACCTCCAACTCCGCCGGCCGGCCGAGGACGTCGCCCTGGAAGATGTGCGCGACCTCGCCGCCGCCGAGCACGCGCTGGTCGAGTTGATGGAATTGGTCGCCGTCGATGGGGTTGTTGAGGAAGTAAGTGAAGTCGTTGAACAGGTTCATCTGGTAGCGGATGACGTAGGCCGAGGCCTTCGTAACCCCGGTCTCGTCCGTCTGGCTCCAGCGGCCCGAGAGGGAGAAGCGGCCGGTATCGCCGCCATCGGTCGGATTGAGGGTTCCGTAGCGGCCGATCAGGCCCTGCGCGACGGCGCGCTCGGGGATCTGGTTGGTGGCGCTCCATTTGGCCCAGTAGGCCATTCCGGTCAGCGAGAAGCCGTCGGTCTGCGTCCCCTGGCTGTAGCGGATGACGCCGTTGAGTTTGCCGAGCCGGTCGGGCACGTCCCACGGCCCGTCATAGACCTGGGCTTCGCCGGCAACGAGCAGATGGCCTTCGCCCAGGGGCGCCGAGGCGATGCCGAGCGCGCGCTTGTAGCCGAAGCTGCCGAGGGAGAGCTGAGCGAGATTCTTCTCGACCGTGTCGAGGTAGCCGATCCGCACCGAGCCGGCGGAGGCGAAATCTCCGTCGCGGGCGAAGTACGGACCCTTGTGGAACTCCAAGGCGCCGATCAGTTCGGGGATCAGGAAGTTCAGATCCGCATAACCCTGGCCGTGGGCGTGGGTGCGCATGTTCACCGGCATTCCGTCGACGTCGATCGCGATGTCGGTGCCGTGATCGAGGTTGAAGCCGCGCAGGAAGAACTGGTTGGCTTTGCCCTCGCCGGAATGCTGGGTGACGATGAGGCCCGGCACCGCTTCCAGCACCTCACCGGGCCGCGTCACGGGGCGAGCATTGAGCTGGGCGCCCGTGACGATGCCGGCGCTTGCGGCATCCACGGTTCGCAGGGGGCCACCAATCCCCAATGTGCCGCCGACATAGCCGCTATCGGCAGCGGCGGCGGCGGCGCCCGCGTCCCCCGCGACCGCGATCTCCGCCAATGTCGCTTGCTCGGCCGGGGCCGCGACAGCGACGCTCGACGACAGCATCAAGCCGCCGGCCGACGCAAGGAGCAGCAGCCTGGGGTTTGGCGCGGTCGGACGTGGGACCTGACGGGACACGGTCGGCTCTGGCGGTGAGGTCGGCGATGCCCGTTAAGGCACGCCTCGCGTATGAAAGACATACGCAAAACTCTCACTATCCGCTGTGGCCGATCTGCGTCAGCCGCTCTCTGGGAGGGGCTGACGGCGGGGCGCGGCGGGTTGCCGGGCACCTTCGGGGATGAGCTGCAGGTGACCGTATCGGACGCCGCGCTGGGTGATGACGCTGTCGGCGTAGCTCTGCATCGCGGCCGCCGATCCGCGCAGGACGGCCACCTCGAGACAGTCGTCGTGTGTGAGGTGCACGTGCATGCTGGCGATCGAAACGCCGTGGTGATGTCCTTCGTCGGTCAGCCGCCGTGCGAGGTCGCGGGTCCCGTGGCTATAGACGTAGCTCAGCGCCCCGTAGCAGGTGGCGTCGGTCGACAGGGCGGCCTTTGCCGGCGCCAGGGCATCGCGCACGATGTCACGCATGGCCTCCGACCGGCTCTCGTAACCGCGCCGTTCGCAAAGCTGATCGACGGCGGCCAGCAAATCATCGTCGATTGTGATGGTGACGCGCTGCATGCCTGTCCGATCCGGTACCCGATCTCTTCTGGTAAGCATCAGCCAGCGCTCCGAACAGGCGCAATGGCCGACACCGCACCGAAACATCGCCACTCAGGAGCGCCAGCGATGTGCCCCCCCTGTGCTCCATGGTCTCGCGCCTTTCGGCCGAAAGCAGCTTCGTCTCCGGCTATTCGGCGAGGATTACGCTCGCCGTATCGGTTTGCACCGTCGACCTCGGGACTTTGGCGACTCCTGTTGAGTCGCGCTCGCTAACCTGCGGGAGATCCTGCTAATGGAGTTGGCTGGTCTGCCGAGTGTTCAACCATGTCTGCCTCGTCCGGCCGCGATCGCTCGCTGGAGCACGCGCTTCTCGAAAATATCCCCGACATGGCGTGGCTGAAGGATCGCGAGTCGCGATACCTCGCGGTCAGCGCCACCTATCTCGACGCTCTCGGCGTGACTGGATCCGACGTGATCGGGCGACGTCCCGAGGAGATTTGGCCCGCGGACGTCGCCAAGGTCTACCTCAAGACCGACCATGCCGTGATGCGCAGCGGGAAGCGGCGGCGCTACGAGGAATCGCGGCGCGGCCCGGACGGGGTCCTGCGCTGGTACGACACCATCAAGTCGCCGATCAGGGACGAGGACGACCATATCGTCGGCACGGTCGGGATCTCGCGCGACATCACGAAACGCAAGGCCGCGGAAGCCGAACTGATCGCCTCGCGTGAGCAACTGCGGAAGCTTTCGGAATTCGAGCAACAGGCTCGCGAGCAGGAACGCGCCCGCATCGCCCGCGAACTCCACGACGAACTCGGCCAGACGCTGACCGCGATCAAGATGGATCTGGCCTGGATGAGGGACCGGCTCGGCGAGCCGGATCTCGTCGCCGCCCGCATCGAGCGGCTCATCGGCATTGCCGACCGGTCCGTGGTCGATCTGCGCCGCATCGCCACGGAACTCAGACCGCTGATCCTCGATGAACTCGGGCTACGCGCGGCGATCGAGTGGCTGACCCAGACTACGGCCGAACGCGGCGGCATTCCGATCGGTCTCGTCTTCGACGAGAAGGCGAGCTACGCGCCCGATGTCAGCACCGCTGCCTTCCGCATTGTGCAGGAGGCCCTGACCAACGTGCTCCGTCATGGCGCGGCGACCCGGGCCGAGGTGAGCGCGCGCCATGACGGCGACGCCCTGCTCATCGCGATTTCGGACGATGGACGCGGCATCGACCGCTCGTCTGCGGCGCGCGGGCGGCTCGGTCTGGCGGGCATGCGCGAACGGGCGAGGCTTCTGGGCGGCACCGTCGCCATCGAGAGCAAGGCCGGTGCGGGCACTACGGTCAGGGTGCGCCTGCCCATCGCAGGTCCGTCACGGCGAAGGCCGGCGCGATGATCCGCCTCTTCATCGCCGACGATCACACGATCTTTCGTGAGGGGCTGAAGCAGATCCTCTCGGAGCAGGACGATTTTGAGATCGTCGGAGAGGCGACCACGGGCGACGGTCTCGTGGAGCGCATCTCGGCCCTGGTCTGCGACGTGGTGCTGCTCGACCTGTCGATGCCCGGCCGCAGCGGCATCGGGCTCGTCCGGGACGTGGCATCCATCGGGGGTTCGCGCGTCGTCGTGCTCAGCATGCACGAGGAGCGGCAATACGTCATCGAGGCCATGAAGGCGGGAGCGGTCGGCTACGTTACGAAGGCCAGCGCCTCGGACCAGTTGATCGAGACGATCCGCAAGACGGCCGCGGGCGAGCGCGTCGTCAGCCCCAGTGCCTCCCAGGCGCTGATCCGGCAGATGCTGGAGCCCGAGCCGCCGCATACGGCGCTGTCGCCGCGCGAGCGTCAGATCTTCGACCGGCTCGTCACGGGCCGCTCCGTCTCGGCGATCGCCCGCGAGCTGGATGTGAGCATCAAGACCGTGAGCACGCACAAGAGCAACGTACTGCTCAAGCTCGATGCCGGAACGACCGCCGACCTGGTGCGCTACGCTCTCGCCCGCGGCCTCGCCTGATGCTGCGGTGCAGCTCGGATTAATCCGAGCCTGATCCCGGAACCGGCCGATTGCTTGCATGCCTCTTCGGCTGCCATCGTGCAGCCAGGGAGTGATCCGCCGTGCCGGCCAACGATGCCGGACAAGGACGAGGGTGCAGCGCGCCATGGACATCATCATCCGCCGAGTCCGCATCGACGACGAGCGACCGCTCGTCGACATCGGCATCGAGGCCGGCCTGATCGTCGAGATCGCCGAGGCCATTCCGGAGACGGCCGACGAGGAGATCGATGCCGGCGGGCGGGCGGCTCTGCCGGGTTTCGTCGAGCCGCATCTGCATCTCGACAAGGCTTTCCTGCATCGGCGTCTGCCGGCGCGCACCGGCACCCTCGAGGAGGCGATCCGCGTCACCGGCATCCTCAAGGCGAAGCAGGAACGCGAGGACGTGCTGGAGCGCTCACGCCGGGTGCTCGACATGGCGATCCGCAACGGCACCACGCTGATCCGCGCCCATCCCGACGTCGACCCGATCCAGGGCCTGCTCGGCGTCGAGACCGCCCTGCAGCTGCGCGAGGAATACCGCGACCTGATCGATCTGCAGATCGTCGCCTTTCCCCAGGAAGGCATCCTCAAGACGGAGGGTGTCGTCGCGCTGATGGAGGCGGCGCTGGATTCGGGTGCCGACGTGGTCGGCGGCTGCCCCTACAACGAGCTCACGCCCGAAGACACGCGCAGCCATATCGACCGGGTCTTCGACATCGCGATGAAACGCGGCCTGCCGATCGACATGCATGTCGACTTCGCCGACGACACTCGCGACGCCCGCTTCGCTACCGCCCGCTACATCGCCGAGAAGACCATCGCCACGGGCTACCAGGGCCGCGTCGCGCTCGGCCACGTCACCAGCATGGGCGCTCTGGAGCCCGAAGAGGCCAAGCCGGTCATCGAGGCCCTGCGCGAGGCCGACATCAGCATCGTCACCTTGCCGGCCACAGACGTCTATCTCGGCGGCCGCAAGGACGAGTCGAAGCCCCGTCGCGGCCTGACGCCGGTGCGGGCGCTCCACACGGCCGGCGTCAACGTAGCCTATTCCTCGAACAACATCCGCAACGCCTTCACGCCCTTCGGCAAGGCCGACCCGCTTCAGATCGGCAACCTGCTCGCGCATCTCATCCAGTTCGGCACGCCCGAGCACCAGGCTGAGATCCTGAAGATGGGCACGGTCAATGCCGCCCGCGCCGTCGGCATCTCGGAGGCCTATGGGCTCGTCGTCGGCAAGCGCGCCGACATCGTGATCCTCGACACGCTGACCGTCGCCGATGCGCTGCTCGACCTGCCTCCGCGTTCGTGGGTGCTCAAGAACGGCCGCGTCACCGTGGTGACCACCGTCGACAGCCGGATCTGCCGGGGCTGTGGCCAGGTCCACGACCGCCCGATCGAAGCCCAGCCAGTCTGAGCCAGTCTGAGCCAGAAGCCCGAGCCACCGACCCGACCTTGGGAGACGCCACCATGAAGAAGCCCCCCGCCGAGATCGTCGCCTCCGCCCTCGCCGTGACGACGCTGTTCATTCCGCATCACCTGCCGCCCTGGGCGATCTTCATCGGCTGGGCCGGCACCTTCGCCGCCGGCGGCCCCAAGCCGGAAGTCCTGAAGCGGATCTGGCCGACCATGGCGCTCGGCAACTGCGTCGCCTGCCTCATCGTGCTCGGCTTCAACTTCGCCGGACAGCATCTCTCCGGCACCGCGCTGACGCTCGCGCAATGCGCGATCTTGTTCAGCCTGAATGGATCGATGATGGCGCTCGGCCGCTTCGAGCTGCTGAGCTTCGTGCCCGGCATGTTCTTCGGCTTCGCCTGCTACTTCGCGACCTATTTCGGCGGCTTTGGCCCGGTCCCGAAGGACCCGCTGGTGGCGCTCGCCTCGGTGATGGCAATGAACGCGCTCGGCCCCGTCTACGCGTGGCTCACCGCGACGCTCGGCGCGCACCATCCGGGACGCCCCGAGACCAACCTGTCCCACCCGGCGACACAGCACTAGCACGCACGGCCTCGCCCTGGCGCCACCCGGCGCCGGGGCCACCTCAATCCGGACAAGACCATGACCCGTCCTGCCACCAAAGCGGGCCGCCCGGAAGCGGGCGCCCCCGGTCCCGTCCTCGCGACCTCGAAGAGCGGCATGGTCACGAGCCCGCACAGGCTGGCGAGCGAGGCCGGTCTCAAGGTTCTGCGCGAGGGCGGTGACGCGATCGAGGCGGCGATCGCGATCGGCGGCGTGATCGCGGTAACCTATCCGCATTTCTGCGGCATCGGCGGCGACGCGATCTGGATCGTCGCCGACCGCGAGGGCCGGCGGACGACGTTGACCGGCATCGGCCAGGCAGCTTCCACCGCGCCTGCCTGCGCAGGCTCAATCCCGACGCGCGGCCCGCTCTCGACCCTCGCCTCGGCTTGCGTGGTCGACACCTGGCGCCTCGCTCAGGACTTTTCGCGCCGGCATTGGGGAGGGCGGATCAGCCTCTCGAACCTGCTCGATCCGGCTATCGGTTATGCCGAGAACGGCTTTCCGTTCTCGGCCTCGCAGGCCTTCTGGACTGAATTCCGCCGGGCTGATCTGCCGGCGTGGCCCGGCTTCGTCCGGACCTTCCTGCACGAGGGCCGCGTCCCGTACGTCGGCGAGCCGTTTGTGCAGAAGGCTCTGGCACGCAGCCTCCGCCTGATCGCCGAAAACGGTCCGCGCGACTTCTACGAGGGCGAACTCGCCGCCGCGCTCGCCGAGGGCCTCGCCGAAGTCGGCTCGCCCCTCACGGCCGAAGACCTACGCAACACGCACGCGCGGGAGGAGGCCCCGGCCACACTCGACTATCGCGGATTGACCCTGCTGGCTCCGCCGCCGCCTACCCAGGGCGTGACGACGCTCGCGATCATGGGCGTCCTGGAGCGCCTCGGATTGTCGGACGTCGAGGAAGGTAGCGCCGATTACTTCCATCGCTGCGTCGAGGCGGTGAAGCAGGCCTTCCTCGACCGCGGCGAGATCGCGGACCCATCCTACGTCGCTCCCGCGGGCGATCTCTGGATCGGGGCGGATCGGCTCGCCGCGAAGGCGGCCGCGATCCGCTCGGATCGAGCCCTGGATTGGCCGCAGCCATACCGGACGGGCGACACGGTGTTCTTCGGTGCGACCGATGCGCAGGGCCGCAGCGTCAGCGTTCTCCAGAGCACCTATTTCGACTGGGGCAGCGGCGTCGTCGTGGGAGATACCGGCGTGCTCTGGCAGAACCGCGGCGCGGCCTTCAGCCTCGATCCGGCGAGCCCCAACGTCTACGAGCCGGGCAAGCGGCCGTTCTACACGCTGAACCCCGGTATGGCCCTGAAGAACGGGCGACCGCATATCCTCTACGGCACGCAAGGCGCCGATGGGCAGCCTCAGACCCTGTCCGTACTGCTGACGCGGCTGATCGACTACGCCCTCGATCCGGCCGAAGCGCTGGCGCGCCCGCGCTTCCTGCTCGGACGCACGTTTTCCGACGAGCGCGACAGCCTGAAGCTGGAAAGCGACGTCGATCCGAGCGCCGTCGCGGCATTGCGCGAGCGCGGGCATGCGATCAGCTTGATCGAGGCCCGGAGCCCGCTGGCTGGGCAAGCCGGTGCCATCGTGATCGACAGCGACGGGCATTTGTCGGGCGCGCACGACCCGCGAAGCGACGGCCTCGCGCTCGGACTGTGACGTCGGCTGGAGGCGGCAGATCGACCGATTTCGCCGCCAGCCAGCCTCCCCTCGCCGACACGCTGCTCCGAGCGGTTGTCCACCCTGTGGCGCTTTGCGCCCAGCACGACGCTGCCCGCTCTAATGTGGGCACCCAGAGGCTGCGAGTATTCTGTTTCTTGGTCTTTGCGTCGAACGAAGATCAACGCTCCGCGGTAGTTGAAAAGAGCGGCTTCGCTGCTCGTCAATTTCCAAAACGTAAACAATGATCTTCTTGTAAGCTAATTCCGCATTGCCCATCTCGGCGAATGCACAGATCTGAAGCTGATTAGCGCTCTGTCCGGCGTGGAGATGGGTCTCGACGCGGCGAACGTGCCTTACCAGCGCGGCGGCGTGCTCGCCGCCATGTCGAGCTTGAGGGCCGAGCGCAACGATTGAAAATCGGCGACGATCCGTTGCATCCCGCGCACGGCTGGATGGCGGAGGCGACCTTTCGTCGTTACGTCGAGGCCGAGCAGGAGGGAGGTCCGTGGTGTTGCGGGAAAGCGTGACGGTCGAGTTCCCGGATGTCGGTACCATCTCCGCCGGCCTCGCCGCGGATGGCTTCGTCTATCTCGGACCCGACGCGATGCGCCGGCTTCTGGGAGCGGGCGCGTCGTCCGGCTGGCCCGGTTTCGCGGAAAGCTGGTCGTCCCTCGAGCGTGACGCGTTCATGGGCGATGGCGGCCAATACCGTCGTCGCCGGCATGCGATATTCCGCGGCTCGGGCACCGGCGTCGAGAGGCGACCTGGGCGGCCTCACTTCCAGGCCACGGCGTTCAATCGTCTCAACGGGGGGATCGCCCGGCACTTCGCGCCCGTGACGGCCGAGGTGGCGGACAGCCCTCTGACCCACAGGCTCCTCTCGGTATGCCTGCCGGCATTCGATCGAGGTTTGGCCGCATCACGGCCGGCCTGGGACATCGAGATGCATCAGTTCCGCATCGAGGCTACGGGCCAGGATCACGGATTGCCCACCCCGGAGGGGTTGCATCGCGACGGTGTCGATTGGGTCCTGATGATGCTGGTGAACCGCGAGAACGTCACGGGTGGCACGACGACGATCGTCGATGCGACGGGAACGACCGTGGCCCAGCTTCAGATGCGGCAGCCCTTCGAGACGATCATCGTGGACGATCGGCGCCTGCGGCACGGCGTTAGCCCGCTGACGGCGTTGGACCCTGCCGTGGTCGGCTATCGCGACGTCCTGGTGGCGACCTACTCGGCGCTCTGAACACCGACGTGATGTGCGGCGCCGAGCCGCCGCGAGACGTCTGCCGCGGCCTGGGCCACCCACGTGCCGATCTGGCGGACCTTGGCATCGGGCATCCTGACCGTCGGCCCGGAGACGGAGATTCCGGCGACGGCCTCTCCGTAGGCGTCGTGGATCGCGGCAGCGACGCAGCGCATTCCGATCGTCCGCTCCTCGTCGTCGAGGGCGTAGCCCGCCTCCCGGATGTTCAGAACCTCCCTGCGGAGTTGCTCGGGTCCGGCGATCGTTCGATCGGTGAAGCGGGTGAGGTGCGCCGCCGCGATGAAGGCATCGAGCCTCGCTTCGTCGAAGGCGCTGAGCAACGCCTTGCCGATGCCCGAGGCGTGCAGCGGCGACTTCGTGCCGGGTGGAATGAAGGCACGGATCGTTTCCTGGGTCTCCATCTGGCTGACGAACAGCACCACCCCTTCGCGCTCGACGCCGAGGTTGGACGTCTCGCCGGTCTTGGCCACGAGGTCGCGCATCACCGTGCGGCTGCGCTCGACGATGTTGGAATTGCGCAGGAAAGCCGAGCCGAGGCGGAAGGCCTCCGGGCCGACGAACCACTCCTGACGCTCGGGATTCACCTCGACGTATTGCCGTCGTTCGAGGGCCGCCAACACCCGATGCATCGTCGCCGTGGACTGCGTCAGGAGTCCGGCGAGTTCCGTCAGCGTCACGCCATCATGCGTCGCCAGGGCCTCCAGCACGTCGAGGGCGCGATCGAGCGCCTGAATGCCCGGCAGAGCCTGCGGCGGCAGGATGTTCTTGGGGCGGCCACGACGGCGAATCTGCTTCGACATCGAGCCGAGTTACCGGCATTTTCCGCGAATAAAAAGTAGGTTTTGGAATACGCTTCCTGCCAATGAAAAATTATAAACCACTGATCTGGCGAGAAAATTTCTCCAAAAACGTATATTGAATAATGAATTTAAAAAAATTTACCGAGGCAGGTCCGCGTGTTAGCGCTGACTTAAGTCGAGGACGCGAGCCGATGAGTACCCAGAACCCGATCTTCATTCCCGGGCCGACCAACATCCCGGACGTGCTGCGGAAGGCGGTGGACATGCCGACCATCGACCACCGCAGCCCGCTCTTCGCCGAGATCCTGCGGCCGGCGCTCGCGTCGGTGCGCAAGGTGCTGAAGTCCGCGGATGCCGAGATCTTTGTGTTTCCCTCGACCGGGACGGGCGGCTGGGAAACGGCCATCACGAACGTCCTGTCGCCCGGGGACGCGGTGCTGGCGACCCTCCACGGCCGCTTCAGCGAGCGTTGGATCGACATGTGCCGCCATCACGGCCTCGACATGCAGGTCGTCACGCAGGCCTGGGGCGACGGCATCCCGGCCGATCGTCTCGAAGAGATCCTCGCCGCCGACAAGCATCATCGGATCAAGGCCGTGCTCGGCACGCACAACGAGACGGCCACCGGTGTCCGGTCAGACATCTCGGCCGTGCGGCGCGCCTTGCACGCGACGCGGCATCCCGCCCTCTTGTTCGTCGACGGCGTCAGCTCGGTCGGCTGCATGGACTTCCGGATGGACGAGTGGGGCGTCGACGTCGCAGTCACCGGCAGTCAGAAGGGCTTCATGCTGCCGCCCGGGCTCGCGATCGTCGGGTTCTCGCGCCATGCCATCGCCGCTGCGGAACACGCCAAGCTCGCGCGCAACTTCTTCGATATCCGCGCGATGCGCGAATCCTATGCGGGGGGCGGGTATCCCTACACGCCTCCGGTCGGCCTGCTGAACGGCCTGCGGGTCGCCGGGGACATGCTGCTCGCGGAAGGCCTGGACAACGTCTTCGCGCGCCACTTCCGGATCGCCGAGGGTGTTCGGCGGGCGGTTGCGGCCTGGGGCCTGCGCCTCTGCGCCGCCCGACCCGAACTCTACTCGGACACCGTCAGCGCCATCCGAGTCCCCGACGGATTCGATGCCAACGCGGTCGTCTCGCACGCGCTGAACGCCTACGGCGTCTCGTTCGGCACTGGGCTCGGCGAGGTGGCCGGCAAGGTGTTCCGCATCGGGCACCTCGGCAGCCTGACCGAGGTCATGGCCCTGTCCGGAATCGCCACCGCGGAGATGGTCCTCGCCGATCTCGGGATTCCGATCCGGCTCGGATCCGGCGTGGCCGCCGCCCAGGAGCATTACCGGCAGAGCACGAGCGTCGCGCTGAAGAGGGCCGCATGACGACCGAGGCATCCCTGTACATCCCGACGCTGGCGGACATGCTGACGGCCCGCACGCGGATCGACCCCTACATCCACCGCACGCCGGTCCTGACCTCGCGCATGCTGAACGAGCTCACGGGAGCGGAGCTGTTCTTCAAATGCGAGAACCTGCAGAAGGCCGGCGCCTTCAAGGCCCGCGGTGCCTCGAATGCCGTCTTCGGCCTGTCGGACGAGCAGGCCGCACGCGGGGTGGCCACGCATTCGAGCGGCAATCACGGCAGTTGCCTGTCCTATGCCGCCGGCCGCCGCGGCATTCCGTGCACGGTGGTCATGCCGCGCACCGCGCCGCAGGCGAAGAAGGATGCCGTCGCCGGCTATGGCGCACGGGTGGTGGAGTGCGAGCCCTCCACCTCGAGCCGTGAGGCGGTCTTCGCCGAGGTCGTCGCCGAGAGCGGGGCCGAGTTCGTGCATCCCTACAACGATCACCGCGTCATCGCCGGGCAGGCGACCTGCTCGGCCGAGCTGATCGAGCAGGTCGAGGGGCTTGATGCGGTCGTGGCTCCGATCGGCGGTGGCGGCATGGTCTCCGGCACCTGCCTGACGCTGTCGAACCTGGCGCCGGGCATCCGGATCTACGCCGCCGAGCCTGAACAGGCCGATGACGCCTTCAGGAGTTTCAAGGCAGGACGCATCATCGCCGACGACGCGCCCGACACCGTGGCCGACGGCCTCAAGGTGCCGCTGAAAGAGCTGACCTGGCACTTCGTGCGTGACCACGTCACCGACATCCACACGGTCTCCGAAGAGGAGATCGTCGCCGCGATGAAGCTGATCTGGAAGCGCCTGAAGATCGTGATGGAGGCGTCGAGTGCCGTCACGCTGGCTGCGATTCTCAAGAACCCGAGCGTCTTCGCCGGCAAGCGCGTCGGCCTGATCGTCACCGGCGGCAACGTCGACCTCGACAGATTGCCCTGGAACTGAGGAGGGGACCCATGAACGCACATGTGAACTTCGCCGATCTGGAAGTCGGCTTCGACGTTCCGGCGCTGCCGGGAATGAACGAGGCCGACATCCAGACGCCGTGCCTGGTCCTCGATCTGAACGCGCTGGAGCGCAACATCAGGAAGATGGGCGCCTACGCCAAGGCGCACGGCATGCGCCACCGCGCGCACGGCAAGATGCACAAATCCGTCGACGTGCTGAAGCTGCAGATGGAGCTGGGCGGCGCCATCGGCGTATGCTGTCAGAAGATCTCGGAAGCGGAGGTCTTCGCGCGCGCCGGCATCAAGGACATCCTGGTCTCGAACCAAGTCCGCAACCCCGCCAAGATCGACCGCCTGGCGCGTCTGCCCAAATACGGTGCGCGCATCATCGTCTGCGTCGACGATCGCGCCAACGTCGCGGAGCTCTCGGCGGCCGCGCAGAAGCACGGCACGGTGCTCGAATGCTTCGTCGAGATCGATTGCGGCGCCGGCCGCTGCGGGGTGAAGACGAGCGACGCGGTCGTCGAGATCGCCCGCGAGATCAGCACTGCACCCCAGCTCCGATTCGCCGGCCTCCAGGCTTATCAGGGCGCGATGCAGCACATCGACAGCTACGCCGAGCGGAAGGCCAAGCTCGATGCCGCCATCGCCCAGGTGACCGATGCGGTGACGGCTTTGAAGGCCGTCGGCCTCGAGCCGGAACTGGTCTCCGGTGGCGGGACCGGGTCCTACTACTTCGAGTCCAACTCGAACGTCTTCAACGAGCTGCAATGCGGCTCCTACGCCTTCATGGATGCGGATTACGGGCGCATCCAGGACAAGGACGGCCGGCGCATCGACCAGGGCGAGTGGGAGAACGCGCTCTTCCTGCTGACCTCGGTGATGAGCCACGCCAAGCCGCATCTCGCCGTGGTCGATGCCGGCCTCAAGGCGCAATCGGTCGATAGCGGCCTGCCCTTCGTGTTCGGCCGCGACGACGTGAAATACATCAAATGTTCCGACGAGCACGGCGTCGTCGAGGACATCGATGGTGTCCTCAAGGTCAACGACAAGCTGCGGCTGGTGCCGGGCCATTGCGACCCGACCTGCAACGTCCACGACTGGTACGTCGGCGTCCGCGACGGCAAGGTCGAGACCCTCTGGCCAGTCTCGGCGCGCGGCAAAGCCTACTGAATCGTCGATCTAAGCCGTGTCGGAGGTGAAACCTGCGGCACGGCACGCCCGAGGAACATCCATGATCATCGTCCCCGAATCCCGGATCGCCGATCTCGTCTCGTCCAGCGAATGCTTGGTTGCGGTCGAGCAGGTCTTCGCCTCCATGGCGCGGCGGTCGGCCTACAACTTTCCGGTCATCCGCGAGGCGATCGGGCATGCGGACGCCCTGTACGGATTCAAGTCGGGCTTCGACCGCGAGAGCCTTGCGCTCGGCTTGAAATCGGGAGGCTTCTGGCCGGGCAACTTCGACAAGGGGCTGACCAATCACCAATCGACGGTCTTCCTGTTCGACGCCGATACCGGCCGCTGCCGCGCCGTGGTGGGCGGCAACCTGCTGACGGCTTTGCGCACCGCTGCGGCGTCGGCGGTCTCGATCAAGTACCTCGCGCGAACGGACTCGCGCGTGCTGGGCATGATCGGCGCCGGCCACCAGTCGACCTTCCAACTCCGGGCCGCCCTCGACCAGCGCCCCTTCGAGAAGGTGATCGGCTGGAACATCGAGCCCGCGGCGCTGAGCCGCCTCGAGGCGGTGGCGGCGGAGAAGGGCCTGCCTTTCGAAGCGGTCGATCTTGACGAGCTCGGCGCACAATCCGACGTCATCGTCACCATCACCTCGTCCTTCGCGCCGATCCTCAAGGCCGCCCAGGTTCGCCCCGGCACCCATCTCGCCTGCATGGGGACCGACACCAAGGGCAAGCAGGAGGTCGAAGCCGAACTTCTGGCAAAAGCCAGTGTGTTCACCGACGAGATCGCCCAGTCGATTACGATCGGCGAGGCGCAGCATGCCATCGGCCGCGGATTGTTGAGCGCCGAGGCGATTGCCGAGATCGGCGCGGTCATCAACGGCACGCATCCGGGCCGCCGCAGTGAAGACGAGATCACGCTGTTCGACGGCACCGGTGTCGGCCTGCAGGATCTCGCCGTCGCCTCGGCTGCGGTCGACGCCGCGGTCGCGAGAGGCGTGGCGATCACGGTCGACTTCTGACCGAGACCGCGGCCCCGGCGGGACCGTCGCGGTTGCCGAAGTCTCGTGATTTTTGCGAAGCTGCAGGGGCATGGCCTTCGCACCGGATGTGAATGCATGGACATCCGCCAGTTTCGCTACTTCATTGCGGTCGCCGAGCAACTCCACTTCGCGAAGGCGGCCGACCTGCTGGGGATCAGCCCGCCATCGATCACGAAGCAGATCCAGGACGTCGAACGTGAACTCGGGGTCCGGCTCTTCAACCGGACCAAGCGCTCCGTCAGCCTGACGGCCGCCGGGGCCATGCTGCTCGACGATGCCCGGATGGCGGTCCGCCAGGCGGAGCGCGCCGTCGAGACGGCACGCCTCGCAGGCCGGGGGCAGTTGGGCCGGATCGAGATCGGCTACGTCGCCTCGACCGCCTATTCCGGCGTCCTCCAGGAGCAGATCACGGCCTTCAAGACGGCGAATGCGGGGGTCGATATCCGCTCCCGCGAAGTCGCGATGGATCTTTTACCGGACATGCTGGACACGCGGCGGCTGGACGTCGCCTTCCTGCGGCCGCCGATGGAGTATCCGCCCGGCATCGCCTCGGTCACGCTCGTGCGCGATCCCTTCATCGTGGCGTGTCGCGAAAACAGCAGACTCGGCGCGAAGGCGGAAATCGCTCCGGCAGATCTGGCGAACGAGACCTTCATACTGCCCGAGCAGATTGCCGGTGTCCTGGAAGTGGGACGATTGGGCGGATTCGTACCGAAGCTCGCCGAGCAGCCGGGCAACCTGACATCCGTCGTCGTGCACGTGTCGCTCGGAGCCGGCGTCTCGATCGTGCCGAGCTCCGTGGCGAAGGCGCTGCACATCGAAGGCGTCGTCTACCGGCCGCTCCTGTCGTCGCCGGTTCTGTCCGAGATCGCCGTGGCGTTCCGGCGCGGCGAGGCCGGACCCGCGACGCGGGCCTTCATTGCGCAATTGCGGGCGGCGAGCTTGCCGGCACCCCCATCGTCCGAGCAAGACCGGACGGCCCTCTGAAGCGACGCTCCGGTTTGCCGGAGGCCGCGTGCATCGAGCGGCACGGGGAGCCGCGCCTCGGCCGGATGGCGTCCGGACGGCGCAGCAATGCGGAGCGGGCAGCGGCCGAACTCCTGCCCGGGATCGTGAGGGCGACCCGATGGCGAGCGCGCGGACGAGGCCCCCTCAGCGGGCGTCCCCGGCGAGCAGCGACGGCTCCACGCCGGTCTCGTCGTCCGGCCTCGGCGCCAGGTTTGCCACGAACTCGGCGGCAGCATGCGCACGCCGGTTCACCTTGAACTGGAAGACGTCGAACCGGTTGTAGTAGCCTACGACGTCCTGGAACTGCTTCGGCACGACGCACTGGGCGAGATCGATCTCGGCGTAGACGATGCCCTCTTCCTCCTTCAGCACCTCGCTGATCGGAGCGCCGCCGGGACCAAAGATCAGGGACACGCTCTTCGAGGCTTCTTCGAGCAGCTGGCGCGCCCGGGCATTGTCCCGGCTGATCAGGTCGATGGCGTTCGGGGGCAGGAAGCCGGAGGCGACGATGTTGAAGAGCTTGCCCTCAAAGGCATGGGCGCCCGCGCGCAGGCGGATCGCGGCCTCGAGGTCATAGGCGGCCTCGCCCGGCGGATGCGTCGGCCAGCGCGGGGAGAAGGACGAGATGTGAACGTTCTCGCCCTGGGCGAGGAGCGCGAAGCGGGCGAGCCCATTGGTGTTCTCGCCGCAGACCAGCGCGCCGATGCGGCCGACGCGGGTATCGACGACGCGTAATCCGCTGCCGTCGCCATTCGCCCAGGTCAGCTTCTCCCAGTAGGTCGGGACGAGCTTGCGGTGGACGTTGAGGAGCGAGCCGTCGTCGCCGATGAGGACGTTGGTGTCCCAGATACAGCCGTCGCTGATCGGCGAGGCCTCGTTGATGCCCATCGAGACGAAGACGCCGTGTTTCTTCGCCGCAGAGCGCAGGCGGCCGATCTCCGGCCCGTCGATCAGCACGGAGGAGGCTGCCAGCTGGCGGAAGAAATCGTGGGTGTCGACGGGCGCCCAGACGCCGGACCAGACCGGGAAGGACGCGATGTAGGCCTCCGGGAAGGCGATGAGTTCGGCGCCGTTGCGCGCGGCCTCCTCGATCCAGGCGCAGGCCTTGTCGACCGTGGCGTCGGCATCGAAGTAGATCGGCGCGGCATGGCAGGCCGCCGCCTTGAAGCGGGGGTAGGACTTCATCGGACCATCTCCTCGGAAACGTTTCTTGGTGTGTTGGTGGGCGTCGTCAGGCCGCGAACTCAGCGATCGCCGCTTCATTCCAGCTGATCCCGAGACCTGGCTCCTCGCTCGGGCGCACGTGCCCGTCCTGGACCGGCAGCGTCCTGGCCAGGATCGGGTCGGCCAGACCGAAATATTCGACGAAATGCGCCGTCGGTGTCGCGCACATCAGATGCGCGCTCGCTTCCCGGAAGAAGTGGTTGCTGACCGGCACGCCATGGGCGTGACAGAGCGCGCTGGCGCCGAGCCAGCCGGTGACGCCGCCGATCTTCACGAGATCGGGCATCATCAGATCGGACGCACCGGCGCGGACGTACTCGCCGAGGTCGCGCGGCCCCCAGAGGTTCTCGCCCGTCTGGATCGCGGTTCCGATCTCGGCCGTGATCTGGGCATGGCCGCGGAGGTCGTCGTACCGGACCGGCTCCTCGATCCAGCCGAGGCCTTCGCCGTCGAGCGCCCGGCAGCGCCGCAGCGCCTCGGGAAGGGTGAGGGACTGGTTGTAGTCGACGAGGAGATCGACGTTGCCGATCGCCCGCTTCACGGCACGCACGACGGCGACGTCCTCGGCCAAGGTCGGGTAGCCGATCTTGATCTTGACCGCGGTGAAGCCCTGGTCGGCGGCCCGTGCGGCGAGCCGCACCGATTCCTCCTGGCCGTCCATGCCGAAGCTCGCATAGGCGCGCAGGGGCTTCGCGGTGGCCCCGAGAAGCCGCACCAGGGGGCGATCCAGGACCTTCGCATGCGCGTCCCACAACGCGACGTCGATGGCGGCGAGCGCCATGTCGAGCAGGCCCCGGCTCCCGAGCAGGACGAAGCGCGCCCTCAAGCTCTCCATGATCCGAACCGGCGCGAGTTCCACGCCTTCGAGCAGCGGCAGCAGATCGCGCAGAAGCTGCGTCAGGCCGGGTAAGACGACCGGCGTGTAGGCGAAGGCATAGCCGTGGCCGATGGCGCCCCCCTCGGTCTCGATGTCGACGAGGACCAGCGGCGCGCTCGTCATGGTGCCGGTCGCCGTGCGCAGCGGCGACGACAACGGCGCCTTCACGGCGCGAACCCGCGATCTCCGGATCACGACGCCATGGGGCGACGAATCCGCGGCTCGATCTGCGGCGTGTGCGGGGGCCTGGCTCATCGTGCGACGCTCACGGTACGAGGGCGGCGATGCCGGCCTTGGCGATCACCTCGTCATGATCGGGGGTGTCGGCGGAGACGCCGATCGCGCCGACGATCCGACCGTTGACGCTGATCGGCAGGCCGCCGCGCATCAGCACGAAGCCACGGGCCGACAGGACGGCCGGGCGCTGTCCGTTGATCGCGTCTTCGAGCGCTCCGCTGGGCCGACGGAACAGGGCTGCCGTCCGCGCTTTGCCGGGCGCGAGTTCGACTCCGGCCGGCACGGCGGCATCGTCCATGCGCTCCATCAGGATGGGCTGGCCGCCGCTATCGACCACCGCGATGACGCATGGCCAGCGCTCGGCCTGCGCCTTCGCCTGCGCTGCGCGAACGATCGCTCGCGCGGCGTCCAGGGTGAGGACCGGCTGCATCGGCAACGCTTCGGCCAGGGCACTCCCGCCGAGAAGCGCAAAGACGAGGCCGAAGGACACGCAAGGACGAAGCGTTCGCAGCACTGGCTCTCTCCGGTTCAGACCGTCCTCCGGTTGTGGAGGGCGGCAGAGCCGGTGTCATTGCAGGCGCCGTTCTATTTAATTAGCCGCAGACTAATTGTCGTGGAGACTGATTTCGAAGGACATCGGTGCATACTGCTTTCCGATGGTGCTCGCGGAGATCGGCTCATACCCAGCGGTGCGGCTTTCATAGCCCATGCAGAGTTGATCCGACGGGGCCGCCTACCTCGGCAGCTATTTGTCGAAAAGCTTCTGCAGGGCCGCCCGGTCCTTCGTCGCAGGTAGGGCGACGAGGGTCAGGATGCGCGCCTTGTCCGGGGTGAGATCGCCCGCGAACACGGCGCCGGCCTTGAGCAACGTGTTGCCGCCGCCCTTGAAGCCGTAGACCGGCAGCGCGCGGCCATCGTAGACCTTCGTGGCGACGATGACCGGGACGCCTTTGGCGATCACGTCGGCGATCGCGTCGTGCATCTCCGCGTTCATGTTGCCCCAGCCATAGGCCTCGACCACGATCGCCTCGGCGCCCGACTCGGCTGCGTGGCGGACCTGGCTGCCGTCGGCGCCGGCATACATCGACACGAGATCGACCCGCGGCATCCGGTCGGGAAGCGGCAGTGTCTGCCGCCTCAGCGACTTGCGGCTGAAGACGACGCGGTCCTCGTCCACGTAGCCCAGAATGCCCGAATCGCCGGAATTGAAGGTCTCGACGTTGCTGGTGTGAGTCTTGCGCACCTCGCGGGCGGCGTTGATGCGGTGATTGAGGGTGACGGTCACGCCGGCACCGATCGATCCATCGGCGAGAATTTGGCGCGCCGCGTTGAGGAGATTGCGAGGGCCATCCGCATCGACGTCGGACGCGTTGCGCTGAGCCCCGACCAGCACGACCGGCTTGTCGCTCTTCACCGTCAGATCGAGGAAATAGGCGGTCTGGTCGAGCGTGTCGGTGCCGTGCAGGACGATGACACCCCGGATCGCCGGATCGGCCAGGATCTCGTCCACCTTGCGCGACAGGGCCGGCCAACGGTCCGGCCCCATGTAGTCACTGGGAACGTTGCTGAACTCGGTCACCGCGATGGTGGCGATGTCCTTCAGTTTCGGCACCGCAGACACGAGGTCCTCACCGGACAAGGCGGGGACAGGCGCATGGGTCGTGGGGTCGAGCTTCATGGCGATCGTGCCGCCGGTCGCGACCACGGCGATCTTGGGTAATTCGGCTGACACCACGTTATTTCCCAGTAAGACCGAACCGAGGAGGCCGACGAACGCCAGTCTCAGGATTGCTCTCGCCATCGTCCGCATCCCCCTCTCGACCGGTCGGCTTCGTCCATAACCGTGGGTGACGGGAGCCTTTCCCCGGCTTCCCGAACCACCTCAGCCGGGCAGAAGAGCCGTTGCCGGGTCAGGCAAACACCATCGGTACGCATCGATCAATGGCCGATGCCGGCTCGCCCGATCGATCAGGCGCGCTGCTTGAGGAAGTCGAGCACGCCCTGTCGGTGAAGCCGGTCGCCGACGGCGCTGCTGTGGTCGCGG
The DNA here is from genome assembly GCF_014196345.1 of Methylobacterium brachythecii. Classification (GTDB taxonomy): domain Bacteria; phylum Pseudomonadota; class Alphaproteobacteria; order Rhizobiales; family Beijerinckiaceae; genus Methylobacterium; species Methylobacterium brachythecii. The sequence continues at coordinate 468,709 of NZ_JACIDN010000004.1, forward strand.
TTCGGCAGTTCGAGCGAGGTCGCGTTCGGCATCAGCGCGGCGAGGCCCGGACCGGAGCCGGCGATGGTGTCGAGGGTGCCCACCGAGACGAGCGTCGGCGTCTCGATCAAGGCCAGTTCGGCGCGCGACAGGCGTTGGCGCGAGCAGCGGATGCAGGCGGCGAGCGCGCGTAGGTCGCTTTTCGTCTGCTCGGCGAAGGCCCGGAACGCGGCTGCCGTCGGGTTCGGCGCGGGCGTGCCGGGAGGGGCCTCCAGCGCCTCGGCGATGCCGTCCGGCAGGCCGCCCTTGCCGTCGACCATGTAGAGGCCGAGGCCGCCCATCAGCAGCGAGCGCACGCGCTCCGGATGATCGAGCGCGAGAATGGCGCTGATCCGCGCGCCCATCGAGTAGCCCATCACGTCGGCATGCTCGATGCCGAGATGATCGAGCAGGCGAAGCGAATCCCCGGCCATCACGTCGGTCCGGTAGGCCTCGGGATCGTAGAGCTTCTGGCTCTCGCCATGGCCGCGGTTGTCGAGCGCGACGACCCGGTAGCCGGCCTCCGTCAGCGTGCGGACCCACAGGGTGTTCACCCAGTTCACGGCATGGGTCGAGGCGAAGCCGTGGACAAGCAGGATGGGATCGCCCGCTCCCGCTCCCGCTTTCGCCGGAACGTCGATGTAGGCAATTGTCACGCCGTCGGAATCGAAGGTCTGCACGGGTTCGCGATCCTCGTTTTCCGGTCTCTTGGCGCGGCTTCCCGCAAAAAGCAAAGCGCGCGCGGCTGTTTGGCGCCGACTTGCCGCGGACCGATCGGGCTGGCATCAGCAACCTGCATGAAGGATACGCAGCCTTACGGCACCTACATTCCCACCGGGCTCGTTGCCCGGATCGCGGCGCATACGCAGACGCTTCCCGAGGGAAGCTGGCGCGGGCGCCGCACAGCGCTCCTGCTGCGGCGGATCGCGATCTCGCTGCTGCGCGGCAAGCCGCTCGACGTCGAGCGCTACGGCGCGCGCATGCGGCTGCACCCCTACGGCAACAATTGCGAGAAGAAGGTGCTGTTCACACCTCAGTTCTTCGATTCCGAGGAGCGGCAGATCCTGAAGGCGCGCATGCCGCAGAACGGCATTTTCCTAGATATCGGCGCCAATATCGGCGCCTACTCGCTCTTCGTCGGGGCCTTCGCGGGACCGAAGGCCAAGATCCTCGCCGTCGAGCCGCAGCCCGACGTGTTCGACAAGCTGATCTACAATATCGGTCAGAACCCCTACGGCACCATCAAGGCGGTGGCCTGCGCGGTCGCCGATAAAGCCGGCGAGCTGACGCTGTTCATCGACCTGCGCAACCAAGGCGAGTCGAGCGTCAAGATCGTCGGCACCAACCAGGGTGCCGAGATCAAGGTGCCGGCCGTGACGTTGCTCGGCCTGTGCCACTCGGAAGGGATCGAGCGCATCGACGCGATCAAGCTGGATGTGGAGGGCGCCGAGGACCTGATCCTCGAACCGTTCCTGCGCGAGGCACCCGAGAGCCTGCTGCCGAAGTTGCTCATCGTCGAGAATGGCACCGAGCAGTGGCATCTCGACCTGCCCGGGCTTCTGGAGAAATACGGCTACCGCCGTCTCGCCACGACCCGGCTGAACCTGCTGTTCGAACGGGCCTGATCAGGCGGGCGTCACCACCGGGATCGCGTCGGCGATCGTGACCTCCTCTGGAGTGATCCGGCAGCGATAGGCGTGGACCTCGACGCCCGCCGCCCGCGCCGCGCGGAACGCGCGGTCGAAGGCGGGATCGATGTCGCGGGCGACGTCGAAGGCTTGTGCCTGCATCTGCGCCACCACGATCAGCATCGCCCTCCCGCCGGCCGCGACGACGTCGGCGAGCTCGGCCATGTGCCGGGCACTGCGTGCGGCCTTGCAATCGGGAAATTCGGCGAGGCCCGGTTGCCGCATCAGGTGGCAGTTCTTCACCTCGACATGGCAGGGCGGCATCCCCTCCCCCGTGGCGAGGAAGTCGACGCGGCTGGCCCGGCCGTAGGCGACCTCCGGCCGAAGCGTCGTGTAGCCCGCGAGCGGCGCCAGCGCCCCGGCAGCGAAGCCCTCCGCTACCAGGGCATTCGGGCGCATCGTGTTGATGCCGACCCATTGCGGGCCGCCCGGCAGGTCCGCCTCCACCAACTCCCAAGAATGCGGAAGCTTCCGCGTCTTGCTGTCGGAGATCGAGAGCAGCACGCGGCTGCCCGATGCGTTCAGCCCGAGCATGGCGCCGGGATTGGCGCAATGGGCGGTGACGGCCGTGCCGTCGGCCAGCACCACGTCGGCGAGGAAGCGCTTGTAGCGCTGGACCAGCCGCGCCTCGATCAGGGGATTTGGAAAACGCATCGCGCCGCGTAGCACCGGTGCTGGCTCCTAGCCACGGGCGCGCTACTTGCCACGCTCTGTCCGCCTCCTCCGCTTCAGAGCGCCCATGCCCGAACCGATCGCCCCCGTCACTGCCGCCGTGCTCGTCATCGGTGACGAGATCCTGTCGGGGCGCACCAAAGACAAGAACATCGGCTCCATCGCCGAGCGGCTCACCGAGATCGGCATCGACCTGCGCGAGGTCCGCGTCGTGCCGGACGAGGCGAGCGAGATTGTATCGGCGGTGAACGCGCTGCGCGCACGCTACACCTATCTCTTCACCACCGGAGGGATTGGCCCCACCCATGACGACATCACCGCCGACAGCGTCGCGGCCGCTTTCGAGGTCGGCATCGACGTCGACGCGCGGGCTAGGGCCATGCTGCTGGAGCGGCACAAGCCCGAGGATCTCAACGAGGCACGGCTGCGCATGGCGCGCATCCCGCACGGGGCCGACCTGATCCCGAACCCGGTGTCGAAGGCACCAGGATTTTCCATCGGCAACGTCTTCGTCATGGCCGGCGTACCGCAGATCATGAACGCCATGCTCGATGCGGTCCTACCCGGACTTTCGCAGGGAGTTCCCGTCCTCGCGGAAACGATCGAGGCAGGCGGCTTGCCCGAGGGCGCCTTCGCGACGGGCCTCTCGGCTATCGCCGCGCGGCACGGCAGCGTCTCGATCGGCTCCTATCCCTCGATGACGCAGAGCGGTTTCGCGAACCGCATCGTGGTGCGCGGCCGCGATGCCGAGGCGGTCGCTGCGGCGCGGGTCGAGATTGAAGCGATGCTTGAAACGTTGAAGAGGTAATGCCGTCTCGCTAACTGTGAAGCTTCCGCTGTATACGGCGAGATTATCGTTGTTCATGCCATGCAAAACAGTTTCTCGCTGTATTGGGCCTGACGTCTCGTAATCGAGATGGTGGATTTTAGCCGCCATTAACCGGCCGAAGCTCACCAACGGTGTGAGGGATATCCGTGACTTGGCGGGCGTCCCGCATCGTTGCAGGCGCTCACCGTGCTCCGTTTTCGCAGACCGCAATGCCTCGGCTTCCTCCGCGATCAGCGGGCGGCCACGGCTGTCGAGATCGCGCTGATCACGCCCGTCTTCCTGATCCTGATCTTCGCCTGGATCGAGGTCGGCCTCTGCCTGTTCATGCTGAGCACGCTCGACAATGCGGCGCGCGATGCGAGCCGGCTGATCCGGGTCGGAACGGTCACGTCCGATACCTTCAAGGCAGCCATCTGCGCCAAGGCCTCGCCGTTCATCCCTTGCAATAACATCGTCTTCTACGTGCAGTCGGGGACGAGCTTCGGAAGCCTGACGCCCGCGAAGCCGTCGACGACGACGACGCTCAGCAAGACCGGCTTCACCCCCGGCGGCTCGGGTGCCGAAGTTCTCCTTCAAATCGGGTACAACAAGCCGGCCTTCGTCTCCAAGCTACTGCAGGCGGCAGGTTTCGGCGGCAACATCCCGCTCCTGACCACGCTTGCATTCCAGAGCGAGAGCTACTGATGAGCGGCCTCGTCAGACGCTTTCGACGGAACCAATCCGGCGTCGGCGCGGTCGAGTTCGCGCTGATTCTGCCGACGATGCTGTTCGCGATTCTCGGGAGCTTCCAGATCTTCGCGCTGGCGCGCGCCCGCATGCTGACCGTGGCGGCGACGCGCAATCTGGCAGATCTGGTCTCGCAGCAGGACAGCGTCACGCCGACCCAGATCGCAGACTTTTGCAAGGCGGGAAAATTCTCGCTGCTGCCACTCGCCAGCGCGTCGTTCAAGGCGTCGATCGCGAGCGTGACCTATTCGAACAACGTCCGGAAAATCGACTGGACCGATGTGAGCTGCGGCGCCGTCACGGCGATCGCGAATGCGGCCACCACCGCGGCGTCAGTAACGCAGGCCGCCGGCGACACCGCTATCGTTGTCAGTGCGAGCTATACCTACACCTCGCCCATCACCTTCCCGCTGACGCTGAACGTTACCTTCGCCAGCACTGCCTTGTCGCGGCCGCGCCTTGGCACGGCGGTGACGTATGGAACCTGAGGCGACACGCATGTCCGGACCCTTTGCTCGTCGCGATGCACTGCATGCATTCCGGCGAGACCAGCGTGGCATGTTCGCGATTTGGTACGCCGTGATGGCGATTCCGCTGCTCGTCGTCGCCGGAGCCGGACTCGACATGATGCGGGCGGTTCAACTGCGTTCGGAACTGCAGTCGGCCGCCGATGCCGCCGCGCTGGCCGGGGCCATCGTCTACACGTCCGATTCGGCGAGCACGGCGGCACAAGCCACGGCGCAACGCTATATGGCCGATTCCATGACCCGGGTGCCGTATGGTTCAAGCGTGACCTATGCGGCGATGCCGAAATCAGGTTCTGCCAGCGTGAACAGTGTCGTCGTGACCGCGCAGGCGACCCTTAAGAATTCGCTCATGGCACTCATGACCAAGGCTACTGCCGTCGGCGTGGTCTCCGAGGCCCGTACCGCCGGCTACAAGCTGAACTTCTCGCTCTCGAGCTTCGCCAGCAACGCGGCCGATGCCAACAGCATCTACTGGTACGTCGTCCCGAGCGACAACAGCGTCCCCCCCGCCTCGGCACTGAACCTGCTCTTCTCGAATACCGGCGGCAGCACGTCGAAGGACATCTCGGCCATCATTGGGACTGGCCAGAAGATCGGCTTTGCCCTCAAGAACGTCACCGGCGGCGTCACCGGCTACGGCAAGAACAGCTACGGCGCCGCTCAGGGCAGCTCGCACTTCTTCTATTCGCACCTGACCCCGCCTTCATCGGCGGCCTATGGTCTGCAATTGTTTAACTGCAGCCTGCAGACCACGATCACGGGTAAGACGGCCGGGATCAACAACGGGTCCTGTGCGCTCGCGCTCGCGCCGCCCACCAACGGGACGGTCAATTGCAGCCAGTCGGCCGGCAAGACGATCACCTATTACTGGAACGACATGGGCGGCCCGACGGACGACCGCGACTACAACGACGCGGTCTTCAACGTGAGCTGTCCTGCCAGCGGCGGCGGCTCCGGTAGCACCGCCTCGAACAGCGTCGTGCTGATTCGATAGAGCGCTTCGTCAGCTTTCGGCGCGGGAGCTGCGACGGGACGCGGTTCTCGGGCGTTGCACAGGCTCGAATCGAGCCCGAGGGCGCCATGACCGAGAAGGACCGCGGCGACGCGGCTGAGAATCACCGGGATACCGACGAGGAGGTCGAGGAGGCTCATCGCCCCGACGCTCTGCTGCTCCACGAGATCATCCGCGCCGAGGGCGAGGAAGAGCTGCGCCGCACCGCCGTGGCGCTGACGCTCTCCGCCTTCGCTGCGGGGTTGACCATGGGCTTCTCACTGATCGTGCCCGGGGTCCTCAAGTCCCAGCTGCCCGATGCGCCCTGGGCCGATCTCGTCACCAGCCTCGGCTACTCCATCGGCTTCCTCATCGTGGTGCTCGGCCGCCAGCAGCTCTTCACCGAGAATACGGTCACGCCGATCCTGCCGCTGCTGCACGAGCGCAGCCTCATCAATCTCTGGCGGGTGGCGCGCCTCTGGGGGATCGTGCTCGCCGCCAACATGGTGGCGACCTTCGTGATCGCCTACGCGCTCGCCGAGACCGATGCGTTCAAGCCGGAAGTCCACGCGGCCTTCGCCGAGATCAGCCACCACACCATCGAGAGCCCGTTCCTGACGACCATGGTCAAAGCCGTTTTCGCCGGCTGGCTGATCGCCCTGATGGTCTGGATCCTGCCCGCTACGGGCTCGGCGGCGCCGTTCATCATCATCCTGATGACCTCGCTCGTCGCGATGTGCGGGCTCGCCCACATCGTCGCTGGCTCCGTCGACGCGTTCTATCTCGTCGCCACCGGCGCGATCGGCATGGGCGACTACCTCTGGCGCTTCTTCGTGCCGACGCTTCTCGGCAACGTGCTTGGCGGCGTGACCCTCGTCTCGGTGCTCAACTACGGGCAGGTCGCGCCCGAGGTCGAAGACAAGGCGGCGTCCACGCGCGACTGACGGCCCAATCTGAACGTTCGCCGTGCCCGGCCGCATGGCCCGGTTCAGGAGGCTCGGGCGATGATCCTGACCGGACCGGCGACGCGTCTCGCGGCTGCCGGCAACCCTTCGGGAAACTCGACCATGTCCCACCCTGTCGTTCGGCGATTGGCTGGTTTCGGCCTCGGCGCGTTGGCGGTCGCCACCGCGCTCCCGGCGCTTGCCGCCGATTTCGCATACCCGCCCTATCCCGGCAGCGAGCCGCAGCCGAGCCGGGTCTACCGCGACGAGCCCATCGGGGATGATTTGCCGCCTCCGCCTCCGCCTCCGCCGCATCGTCCGGCCGCCTACGGTCCGCGCTTTGCCGCCGGTCCTTATGGCGGCCCTCCGCCTGAGGATTGCCGGACCATCGTCAAGCACCGGATCGACGCATTCGGCGACGAGGTCGAGCGGCGCGTGCGTATCTGCGACGAACGGCCCGTTCCGCGATTCCGGCCGAGCTTCTACCGGCCTCATCCCGTGCCGCCGGCCGACGTTCCCTACGACCGCTGGGATGGGCCGCCGCGCTGGTGATCGCATCCGCCGACATGGAAGAGCCGGCGCATCCCCGAGGGCATGCGCCGGCTCTTCGTCGTCTCAGACTCGCGCGACCGGTTTTGCCTTCAGCGCGGTGGCCAGTGCCTTGAGCTGACGATCGAGGTCGGCCAGCTCGTTGAGAGCGATGGTCTTGTGGCCGTCCTTCACTGCGCGGGTGATGTCGCTGACCTGCGAGGAGGCCATGCGCTTCAGCTCGGCGGCGAGTTGCTCCCTGGTCATCGGCGCTCCTTGTCCTCACCCGGGTGGTGAGACCGGTGATACGCACTCATGCTTAACCGCTGGTTTTTTCGGGGCCGCGGGTCGGCTGGTTACAGCACACCCGGAGGATGCCGGCTGTCTCGCCCGGCAAAGCGCGATCGATGTCCCGTCTCATGGAAGACGAAGCCGAATGCCGGTTGCTGGGCTTGCGGAGGCTCGTCCCCTCACCTGCCTCCGGCGCGATCGGGATTTAATCCCTCTGCAGCCATGATGGCCGAGCCTGTGTGGCGGGCAGGCGACAGACTTCGTCCGAGCTTGGCCGCATAAGATGGGCGCAGACTTCAAGGATCGTCATGCGCGCCGCGCTCTTCGCACTACCCCTCGTCGGATGGAGCGCGGCTGCATTCGCGGCCGATCTCCCGGTGCGGACGGCTCCGGTCGTCGTCGCGCCGCCGCTGTTCACCTGGGGCGGCTATTATGGCGGCTTGTTCGCGGGCTACGGCACGATCGACGATGGCGGGCGCTCGGTCTGCGTCTCGCCGGCGGCCGGCCTCGGCGGAACGGGCTGCGCAACCGTCCCGTCATTGCGCCGGGACTCGGGCGATTTCGTCGCCGGAAGCGCCGTCGGGTACAACTACCAGCTCGGCTCCGGCGTGGTTCTCGGCGTCGAGGGCGACATCTCGTTCACGCGCCTGCGCGGTTACGCTCTGCAGCAGGGCGTGTTTCCGCTGGTGGGCGGCGGGAATTCCGGCCCGAGCACCTTCCACATCGGTCAGCGCCTCGATTCGCTCAGCACGATCCGTGGTCGCCTCGGCTACGCCTTCGGCAACACCCTGGTTTACGCCACCGGCGGCGTCGCGGGCGGCGAGGTGCGCGTCGATGCTGATGGCTCCAGTGTGGCGCAGGGCCCGTATGGCTCGCAGAAGACGGATTTCCGCCTGGGCTACGCGGTCGGTGCCGGCATCGAGCAGGCCTTCACCTCGCGCCTCTCGGTGAAGGTCGAGGGTCTATACTACGACCTCGGCGATCGGACCGTGCTGGGCGTGAACGGCGCCGGCATCGCATACGGCAACCGGGTCGAGACGAACGGATACCTGGCGCGCATCGGCCTCAACTACCGTCTCGGCAACGAGATCGGCGACGTGCTGCCCGGCTTCAGCATCATCAACGACATCCTGCACCCGTCGACCGCCGCCGCGCCGGTCGCAACGACCTGGGATTTCGAGACCGGCGAGCGCTACTTCTACAGCTCCGGCTCGCACCGCTACAGCCTCGGCTCCCCGGCCAATGCCGGCCAGCTCAACTCGGCGCTAAACTACGGAAACTTCTCCGCGCATTCGGCGGAGACGTTCGCGCGCCTCGACCACAACCCGTCGGGCCTGTTCCTGAAGGGCTTCTTCGGATCGGGCTTCGTGAATTCGGGTAAGCTCAACGACCGCGACTTCCCGCCGGTCGTCGCGACCGCCTCGAACGCGGTGTCGAAGATCAAGGACGGCGACATCGCCTACGCGACGATCGATGCCGGCTACACCTTCCTGCGCGGCAGCAACTACCGCCTCGGCGGCTTCCTAGGCTACCAGTACTATTCGGAGCTGGCCAACGGCTTCGGCTGCAGTCAGGCCGGCGCCGCCGCCACCTGCAGCGGCGCTGCCCAAGTGCCGACCAACGTCAAGGTTCTCAGCGAGGACGCGCATTGGAACGCCATGCGCGTCGGCCTCACCGGCGAGGTGCGCTACGACCGCTTCAAGCTCGCGCTCGAAGGCGCCTACCTGCCGGTGGTCAATCTCGACGGGTACGATCGCCACTGGCTGCGGCCGTCGATCAATCCGCTGCCGCAGAGCGGGACCGGCGACGGCTATTTCCTGCAGGGGATCGTCTCATACGACCTGAGCCCGGTGATCAGCCTCGGCGTCGGCGGTCGCTACTGGAAGATGAATGCCGATAACGGCCGAACCCAGTTCCCGTTCAGCCCGTCAAGCCCGACCAAGTTCGAGACGGATCGCTACGGCGGCTTCGTCCAGATCACGCACAAGCTGCCGGACCTCGGGATAGCGAGCCTGATCACGAAGTAAGAGCCCAAAGGCGCCCCGGTCGATTCCGGGGCGCCTTCGTCTCGGGCTCAGGTCCGCCAGGGGTGATCGGGCAGCTCGGTATTGCCGATGACCTTCGCTCCGGCCAGCGCAACGGCGTCATCGTTCTCCACCGACGAGCCGCTGACGCCGATGGCGCCCGACATCTCGCCATCCGTATCGACGATCGGGATGCCGCCGGGGAAGGTGATCAGCCCGTCATTCGAGTGCTCGATCCCGTAGAGCGGGCCGCCGGGCTGCGACAGGCCGCCGATGGCGCCGGTCTTCATGCCGAAGAAAACCGCCGTCTTGGCCTTCTTATGGGCGATGTCGATTGAGCCGACCCAGGCGCCGTCCATCCGGTAGAACGCCTTCAAGTTGCCGCCGGAATCGACGACGGCGATGCACATCTGCGTGCCGAGTTCGACGGCCTTCTGACGCGCGGCTTCGATGGCCTTCTCGGCCTGGTCGATGGTGACGTGCATAGCGTTGTGCCTCCCGGTGGAATGGTTGAGCTTCCACAGGCGTTAGGTGTGCTCGCTCAGCGATGCGGCAAGGTCTGAACGTGAGGTTGGCGCTCCAGCCATGTCACCGACGCGTAAGCGCCGAGCCAGGAGCCGATGGCCGCGAACAGCACGTAGAACGCGTTCTCGGTGTATTTGATCACGGCGAAGGCCGAGAGCAGGTACCAGATCGCGCTCCAGTTCGCCGCCCGGATGCGACGGCGCGCGGTGACCGCCGCGTTGAAGAAGACATAGGCGGCATCGGTCACGCCCGTGGCGAGGACGACGCCGAGCGCAATCAGCGGGTCGATGGCGAGGCTTGGCATGGTGACGGCTCCCCGTGGGGGCCATCGTGCCCCCGGCCGGGCGAGCTTACACGGGTCGTCGACGGCGCACGCCTCAGCGCTGCGCCTCCAGCGCCATCCGCGCGGCGAGGCCGGCCAGCACGGTGCCCATCAGCCAGCGCTGCACCACGAGCCAGGTCGGACGGCGGACGAGCAAGCTGGCGATCGAGCCGGCCGTGAGCGCCACGAGGCCGTTTACCAGCATGCCCATCGCCGACTGGACGGAGCCGAACAGCAGCGACTGCATCAGGACGTCACCGCGGCTCGGATCGATGAATTGCGGCAGCAGCGACAGGTAGATGACCGCGATCTTCGGGTTCAGAAGATTGGTCAGCAGGCCCATCACGAACAGGCGCCGGCTCGAATCGTGCGGCAGATCCTTCGCCTGGAACGGCGAGCGGCCACCCGGGCGCACGGCCTGCCAGGCGAGATACAGCAGGTAGACCGCGCCGCCGATCCTGAGCGCATCGTAGGCATAGGGGATCGCCAGCAGGAGTGCCGTCAGGCCGAAGGCGGCACACAGCATGTAGAACAGGTAGCCCACCGCCACGCCGGCCAGCGAGATCAGCCCGGCCCTGCGCCCCTGCGAGATCGAGCGCGACAGCACGTAGACCATGTTCGGTCCGGGTGTCAGCGCCAGCCCGAGGGCGACGAGCAGGAAGGGAATCAGATCGAAGACGGTGGGCATGGCGGCGCTCGGAGGATGACGCGCTTAGATGCCTTTCCGTCGCACGAGGCCAGATCGCTGCGATCGTGGCTGATATGAAAAAGGGCCACCCCGGTCTCCCGGAGCGGCCCTGAAGCGTGTCCGATGTGCGGACCGCTTACTTCATCGCGTCGGCCTTTTGGATCAGCGCCTCGGCCATCTTGATCGAGGCGATGTCGATGAGACGGCCGTCCAGCGCCACGGCGCCGCGACCGGCCTTGGCGGCCTCTTCCATCGCGACGAGGATGCGGCGGGCCTTCTCGACTTCCTTCTCGGAGGGGGTGAACACCTCGTTGGCGAGATCGATCTGCGAGGGGTGGATCGCCCACTTGCCCTCGTAGCCGGCCGCCGCGCAGCGCCGGGCGGCGGAGATGTAGCCGTCCTGGTCCGAGAAATCGCCGAAGGGGCCGTCGATCGGGCGCAGGCCGTAGGCGCGGCAGGCGACCAGCATACGCTGCTGGGCGAACAGCCACGGATCCTGCCAGTGGGTCTCGCGCTTGCCGGCCTCGTCCTTGTCGGTGAGCACGGAGTAATCGGGGTTCACGCCGCCGATCACGGTGGAGCGGGTGCGGCAGGAGGCGGCGTAGTCGGCCACGCCGAAGGACATGGCTTCCAGGCGCTTAGAGGAGGTCGCGATCGCCTCGACATTGGCCATGCCGAGCGCGGTCTCGATCAGCACCTCGAAGCCGATCTTCTTCTCGCGCTTCTTGGCCTGCTCGATCTGGGTGGTGAGCACGTCGATCGCGTAGACGTCGGCCGGGACGCCGACCTTGGGGATCAGGATCATGTCGAGGCGCGGACAATTCTCCACGATGTCGACGACGTCGCGGTACATGTAGTGGGTGTCGAGACCATTGATGCGGATCATCATGGTCTTGTTGCCCCAATCGATGTCGTTGAGGGCCTGGATGATGTTCTTGCGCGCCTGCTCCTTGTCGTCGGGAGCGACCGCGTCCTCGAGGTCGAGGAAGATCACGTCGGCATTCGAGGAGGCCGACTTTTCCATGAAGGTCGGGTTCGAGCCCGGCACTGCCAGCTCGGAGCGATGCAGGCGGGCCTTGGCCTGCGGGATCAGGGTGAAGCTCATGATTTCCTCTCTTCTTTTAAAGGTTCAGCCGGTGGCGCCGAAGCCGACGGCGATGCAGTTGATCGACAGGAGCAGCGCGGATTTCACTGCCTCGCGCCGATCCTCGTCTTCTTCGCTGCGATAACGGCGCAGCAATTCGACCTGTTCGCGGCTGACCTGGTTGATGGTCGGCAGGCGTCCATTGAGACGGTCGCGGAACAGTGGGAAGCGCTCCGCGAGTTCGGTGTCGCCGCTGACGCGCAGCACCATCCGCTTGGTCAACTCGTACTCGGCCTCGATCATCGAGAAGATGTCGGTGCGGATCTTTTGGTCCGCGACGAGCCCGGCATAGTCGCGGGCGATGTCGAGGTCGACCATGAGCAGCGTCTTCTCGACCTCGTCGAGCACGAGGCGGAAGACGCGCGACTCCTCGAAGAGCCGCTTGAGCTGCCGCTCGCCGCCCTCCCCGCGCACCTCGATGAAGCTCTGCAGGCCCGAGCCGACGCCGTACCAACCGGTGATGACGTGCCGGTTCTGCGACCAGGCGAAGACCCAGGGAATCGCACGCAGATCGTCCAGCGACTTGGCGCCGAAGCGGCGAGCCGGGCGCGAGCCGATATTGAGCAGCGAGATCTCGTCGAGGGGGCTCGCCTGCTGGAAATAGTCGACCAGCCCGTCATGCTGGAGCAGGTTGACGTAGGCCGCGCGCGAGGCACCCGACAGCGCCTCCAGCACGTCGTCGAACTCGTTGCGGGGCTGGCCGTGGGTCTCGCGCTCGGATTGCAGCGCGTGCTCCAGCACCGACGAGGCCAGCAGCTCCATCTGGTAGGCCGCGGTGCCGCGGTTGGCGTATTTGAACGAGACCACCTCGCCCTGCTCGGTGGTGCGGAAGCGGCCGTTGATGGAGCCGGGCGGCTGGGCGAGGATTCCGCGCCGGGTCGGCACGCCGCCGCGGCTGACGGACCCGCCACGCCCGTGGAAAAAGGCGATGGGCACGCCGGCCTGCTTGCCGAGATCGGTCAGCCGGCTCTGTGCCTTCGACAGCTCCCAGTTCGAGGCGATGAAGCCGCCATCCTTGTTCGAGTCGGAATAGCCGATCATCACCTCCTGCACGCCGCCCTGCCAGCGCGTCGAGCGCCGCACGACGGGGACGTTCAGGAGCTCCTTCATGATGGTCGGCGCGGCACGCAGGTCGTCGATCGTCTCGAAGAGCGGCACGATCGGCAGCGGGCAGATCTCGGTGCCGGCCGTGTCGAGGAAGATGCCGGCCTCCTTGGCCAGCAGATAGGCGCCGAGCACGTCGTTGGTGGAGCGCGTCATCGACAGGATGAAGCTGCCGAAGGCCTCGCGATCGAGCTGCTCACGCATTTCGCCGACGAGGGCGAAGGTCTCGAGCGTCTCGCGGGCGTCGTCGGGTAAGTCGTCGAAGGTCGCCTCCGGGTTGCGCGGGCGGCCGAGCTCGGTCAGCAGCCATTCGCGCCATTCCGGCGTGTCCTCCTTCGGCAGAGGCTTGCGATCGCCGATCTTCTGCTTCCAGAGCGACTGCAGCGTCTTGGTGGTGCGGGTGGTGTTCTCGCGCAGGTCGAGGCGGACGGTCGAGAAGCGGAAGATCTCGACCATGCGGCGCACCGGGCGCACCATGTCCGTGGCGAGCGAGCCGCATTTCGCGTCGGCGAGGCCCTGCTCCAGCACGCGCAGATCGTTGATCAAGCCGTCGGCGCTCGGGTAGTCGGCCCCGGTCGAGCGCGAGCCCTTGTTGCGCTGGATGGTGGCTTCGAGCTTGCGCAGGATGCAGGTCAGGAACTGGCGGTAGGGCTCGCCCGGGTTGCGGCTGGCGATGGCCCGGCTGTCGCCGCTCTCGGAAAGTGCGGCCGCGAGCTCCTTCTTGAAGCTCTCGGGCGTCGGCAGGGACCGCTCGGTGATCGAGATCACGCGGCCGAGATGGGTGATCTGGTCGCGGTAGCGCCGCAGGCTCGCGAGCGCGTTGCGCTGGAGCGTCTCGCGGGTCACCGAGGCGGTGACGTAGGGGTTGCCGTCGCGGTCGCCGCCGATCCAAGAGCCGAACTGGAAGAAGGGCGGCACCTCGAAGGTCTCGTCCGGATAGTACTGCGCCAGGCTCTCCTCCAGGGAGTAGAGCATCTCCGGCAGCATTTCGAAGAGCGATTCGTCGAAGAAGTGCAGGCCCCAGGCGACCTCGCGCTCGACGGTGGCCTTCTCCAGGTGCAGCTCGCCGGTCATCCAGACCAGTTCGATCTGGTCGCGCAGCTCGTTCATCAGGCCGTTGCGCTCGCGCTCGGTCCAGCGCGGCAGCTCCAGCTCGCGCAGCACGAGGTAGATCCGGCGCAGCTTCTCCAGCACCGTGACGCGCTTGCCCTCGGTGGGGTGCGCCGTGATGGTCGGGCGGATGCGCAGCTCCTTGAGGAGCGCGTGGATCTGCGGCGCCTCGATGCCGCTGGCCGAGGCCTCCGCCAGTACCTTGGCGAAGGAGCCGCCGAGCGCGTCGCGGCCCTCGTCGCGCTCGATGTGCCGGCGCCGGCGCATGGCCGCGTTCTGCTCGGCGATCGAGAGCAGCTGGAACCAGATGCCCTGCACCTGAAGGGCGCGCGCCAGCATCTCCGGCGTGTAGCGGGAGATGTCGGCCCGGCCGTGCAGGACGTCCTCCAGCTCCGGCTCGTGACGGCGTGCGACGTCGACGAGCGCGTGGAAGAGGATGTCGAGGGCGTCCTTCGACGACGTGCCCGTGATCACGGGCGGCGCGAAGGTGTCGCCGCCGGAAGCGGGTGTCGGGGCTGTCTGCAGGGTGACGATCATGGGGTGGTCACCTTGGGTGTCCGTGGCGGCCTCTCGTGAGACGAGAGGTCGTTGCAGCTTCTGTTCGTCATTCCGGGGCCGCGGAGCGGAACCCGGAATCCACGACTGGCCGCGCGTATGCGAGTGGATTCCGGGTTCTCGCCTCTGGCGAGCCCCGGAATGACGAGTGCGGTTGGTCAGGCCGCTTTGCGGCGGTTCAGCACCTCGGCGACGGTCGTGCCGAAGGAGCCCGGATCGGGCGCGACGGTGAGGCCGTAGCTCTTCATGATCTCGGCCTTCTCGGCGGCGCTGTCGCCGGAGGCGGAGATGATTGCGCCGGCATGGCCCATGCGGCGGCCCTTCGGTGCGGTGAGGCCCGCCACGAAGCCGATCACGGGCTTGGAGAAGTTCTCCTTGATCCAGGCGGAGGCCTCGGCCTCCTGCGGGCCGCCGATCTCGCCGATGATCAGCACGGCCTCGGTCTCGGGATCCTCCTGGAACAGGGCCAGGTGGTCGAGGAAGGACGAACCGTTGATCGGGTCGCCGCCGATGCCCACCGAGGTCGAGATGCCGATGCCGAGTTCCTTCAGCTGTGCGGCGGCCTCGTAGCCCAGCGTGCCGGAGCGCGAGATCACGCCGACATTGCCCTGCTTGTAGATGTGACCGGGCATGATCCCGAGCATCGACTTGCCGGGCGAGATGATGCCGGCGCAGTTCGGGCCGACCACCATGGTGCGGCGCTCCTTGGGGTAGCGCATCAGGTAGCGCTTCACCCGCATCATGTCCTGGGCCGGGATGCCGTCGGTGATCGAGCAGACCAGCTTCAGGCCGGCATCGGCCGCCTCCATGATCGCGTCCATGGCGAAGGGCGGCGCCACGAAGGTGATCGAGGTGGTGGCGCCGGTCTCGCGCACGGCGTCCTTCACCGTGTTGAACACCGGCACGCCGACATGGGTCTTGCCGCCCTTGCCGGGCGTGACGCCGCCGACGACGTTGCTGCCGTATTCGATCATCTCCTTGGCATGGAACGAGCCTTTGTCGCCCGTGATGCCCTGGACCAGGATCGGGGTCTTCTCGTCGATGAGAATGCTCATGGCGTAATTCCTCCCTCGTCCCGGGTTATTGCTTGGCCGACTTGCCGGCCTCGACCGCCTTCTGGGCGGCCTCCGCCAGGCTGTCGGCGGTGATGAGGTCGAGATTCGAGTCCGCGAGGATCTTCTTGCCGGCCTCGACGTTCGTGCCGGCGAGCCGGACCACGAGGGGCACGTTGATCTTCACTTCGCGCGCCGCCTGCACCACGCCCTCGGCGATCCAGTCGCAGCGGTTGATGCCGGCGAAGATGTTCACGAGGATCACCTTCACGTTGTCGTCGGACAGCACCAGGCGGAAGGCCGTGGCGACGCGCTCAGGCGAAGCGCCGCCGCCGACGTCGAGGAAGTTCGCGGGCGAGCCGCCGGCATGCTTGATCATGTCCATGGTGGCCATGGCCAAGCCGGCGCCGTTGACGATGCAGCCGATCTCGCCGTCGAGGCCGATGTAGTTGAGGCTGTGCTCGGCGGCCTGCGCCTCGCGTGGATCGCTCTGCGACGGGTCGTGCATGTCGGCGATGTTGCGCCGGCGGAACAGGGCGTTGTCGTCGAAGGACATCTTGGCATCGAGCGCCAGCACGCGGTCGTCCTTGGTGACGACGAGCGGGTTGATCTCGAGCATGGTGCCGTCGCAGTCGCGGAAGGCCCGGTAGGCGTTCATGATCGTCTTCACAGCGGCCGAGACCTGCTTGATGTTCAGGCCGAGCTGGAAGGCGATCTCGCGGGCCTGGAACTGCTGGAGGCCGACGGCCGGCTCGACGACGACCTGGATCAGGGCCTCGGGGTCCTTCTCGGCGATCTCCTCGATGTCCATGCCGCCATGCTTGGAGGCGATGACGCGCACGCGCTCGGCCTTCCGGTCGAGGACGTAGCCGAGATAGATCTCGCGATCGAAGGGGTCGGCGGTCTCGATGTAGACGCGCTGGACCGGCTTGCCTTCTGGGCCGGTCTGCAGGGTGACGAGGCGCTTGCCGAGCATGTTCTTGGCGGCGTCGCGGACCTCGTTATAGGTCCGGCACAGCTTGATCCCGCCGGCCTTGCCGCGGGCGCCGGCATGGATCTGCGCCTTCACGGCCCAGAACGAGCCCCCGAGCTCGGTCGCCGCGTAGACGGCCTGGTCGGGGCTGAAGGCGACGGCGCCCTTGGCCACGGCCACGCCGAAGCTCGCGAGCAGCTCCTTCGCTTGATACTCGTGAACGTCCATCGAAGATCTCCTCCGCGTTTCCTTTTGCGAAGCATCCTCGCGTAAAAGTCAGTTCACGTGAAGCTGCCTGCGCCTGAACTTTTTCTTCTCTGGCAATTCAATTTGCTTGCCTGCCAGTTGTTTATAGAATTCATTTAAAGCGGAGCCGGTGGCGTGAGCCGGCTCAATTGACCTTGTTCTTGACGACCTCGTAGACGCGCTCGTTGATGGCCGAGGCTTCGCCGAGCAGGCCCTCGAGTTCCTTGAGCCGCTCCTCGGCAAAGGCGCGATCGTCGAGGCCCTTGGCGTTGACATAGACGTTGAGCGCAGCCGAGCGCAGGCCTGCGTAAGCCGAGAGCACGGCGACGCCGGCATCCGAGATCACGTTGAGATTGCCCTTGTCGGCGACGGGCACGGCGAGGTCGATCACCTCGCGGCAGACCCGGCAGCAGGCGAGCGGCACGTCGGTTGCAACCTTGAGCGCCGCCTGGATTTTTTCCGCCCGCGCGGCCTTTTCTTCGTCCGTGTTTTTCGGAAGCCCGTAGGCCGCCATCACCGCGTCGAAGGCCTCGACGTCGTCGGCGATCATGCCGGTGAGCGTCGCGCGCAGTTTTTCGGATTGGGCGAGGACGCCCTTCAGCTCCTCCTCGACCTCGACGTATTTCTTCTTGCCGATGGTCAGGTTGCACACCATCGACAGCAGGGCCGCGCCCATGGCGCCCGAGATGGCGGCGGCACCGCCGCCGCCGGGGGTCGGGGCGGAACTCGCCAGCCCGTCGAGGAAATTCGCGATGGTCTCGTTCTGGGCCATGGCTCAGGCCATCTCTTTGGCGAGGGCGTAGATGTTCTCGGCGTCGAACACGCCTTCGCTCGACTCGAAGAGCTTTGCGATGCAGGCGCGGTGCAGCTTCAGCTTGAGGCCGCCGATGCCGAGCGCGCCGAGCGCGATCTTGCCGTTGTAATCCTTGGCCTTGTCGGTGGCCTCGATGCCGCCGATGCCGAGCGGGGGCTGGGCGTTGTAATCGGCGACGATCTCGACCGACGCTTCGTTCTGCCAGGCGGCAGCCGGGACGAGCTCGAGCCCGATGGCGCCGGCCGTGAAGATCAGGTTCTGGCCCTTGATGATCGCGGCGCGCGAAGCGTCGTCCGGCGTCTCGGCGGCCGTCACGTTGACCTTGAAGCGCTTGTTGACGGCATCGGCGGCGGCCTGCGCCTTGTCGAGCTTGCGCCCGCAGACGATGACCTCGGCGCCCTCACCGGCCAGAAGCGCGGCCGAGCGCATGCCGACCGGGCCGGTGCCGGCCAGAACGACGGCCTTCTTGCCCTTCACGGAACCGCCGGCCGCCTTCACGGCGAGTGCGACGCCGGCTGCGGCGGTGGTGTTCGAGCCGTTCGAGTCGAGCATCACCGAGACGCGGAACGGGCCGAAGAAGCGCTTCTTGACCGCCTCGAACACCTTCTCGCCGGCGGCCATGTCACCGCCGCCAACGAAGATCGCCGTCGACTGCTTCTCCTTGCCGCCGCGGGTGTAGATCGTGCCGTCGACATAGGCGCCGACGTTCTCGGGGGTGACGTTGCCGTAGCCGGTGATGTGATCGGCACCGCCGTCATAGCCGACGACCACGTCGAACACGCTCGGGGCGGCATCCGTGTCGAATTGGAAGAGAAGCTTCTTGGTCATGGTTCCTCTGGCGATCTGGTCGCGCGGTGCTTGGCGCGTTTCATTTGGGCAGCCCGTGGCCGCCATTCGTTAAGTCCGTCATTCCGGGGCCGCGAAGCGAAACCCGGACTCCAGAAACACAGGTCTCGATCCATCCGGCCGCCTCGGCGGCTCTGGATCCCGGCTTCGCCTCCGGCGCCCCGGGATGACGGCGTTCGTGGGCTCTACACCTCGACGACGTTCTGCGGCTTGCCGTCGGCCCAGGCCTCGACGTTGTCGACGAGCTGATCGGCGAGGATCTGCATCGCTTCCTTCGATGCCCAGGCGACGTGCGGGGTGACGATCAGGTTCGGAAGATCCTGCTCGCACAGGATGTTGCCATCCTTCGGCGGCTCCTGGGCCACCACGTCGAAGCCGGCGCCGCCGATGGTGCCGTTCTTCAGCGCCTCGACCAGGGCTGCCTCGTCGACGAGACCGCCGCGGGCCGTGTTGATCAGCAGCGCGTGCTTCTTCATCTTCTTGAGTTCATCGGCGCCGATCATGCCCTTGGTGTCGGGCGTCAGCGGCACGTGCAGCGTGATGACGTCGCTGTCGCGCAGGATGGTCTCGAAATCGACGAGGCCCGGCTGTTCGAAGACGTCGTAGGCGATGACCTTCATGCCGAGCGCCTCGGCGCGCTTGCCGATCGACTTGCCGAGCGCGCCGTAGCCGACGATGCCGAGCGTCGAGCCGGCGATGTCGTGGATCGGGTAGTCGAAGTAGCAGAACTGGCTCGACTTGTTCCAATCGCCCCGGCGCACGGAATTGGCGTAGGGGACGATGGCGCGGCGGAGCGAGAACATCAGCCCGATCACGTGCTCGGGCACGGTGTTGAAGGCATAGCCGCGGATGTTGACGACGGTGATGCCCTGCTCTTTGGCCTGCTTCTTGTCGACGACGTCGGTGCCGGTGGCGGCGACGGCGATGAGCTTGAGGTCGGGGAGCTGCTTCAACACGTCGGCGCGCATCGGCACCTTGTTGATCAGGGCGATCTCGGCACCCTTCAGGCGCTCGACGATCTCCTCCGGCGTCCAGGTCGAGTCGTATTCCTTGTAGTCGTGCGGGAAGCTGAAGCTCCGCACCTTCGCGTCGAGGGATTCGCGGTCGAGGAAGACGACTTTCTTGGTCATGGAATGTCCCTGTCTTCGGGCCGTGGCGTCGGCCGTCGCGTATTCTTGTCCAGGGTTTCGGACGGGGCGTCGAGACGCCCCGTCCGATGATCGGACTGCGCAGCCCCGAGACCTAGCGGGGTCTCGGGGCTTGGCGAGACTTACGACTTCGAGAGCGGGTTCTCGCGCAGGTAGCTCGACGCGGCGGCGACGCCCGAACCGGGCGTAACCTTCACGCCGTTGTCGATCATCGACATCTCGGCACCGGCGATGGCGCCGAGGAGCGAGAGCTCGTTCAGGTCGCCGACATGGCCGATGCGGAACACCTTGCCGGCGACTTCCGACAGACCCGCGCCGAGGGCGAGGTTGTAGCGGACGAAGGCGTGCTTGATGATCGCGGCGGCGTCGACGCCCTCCGGCACCACGATCGCGGTGACGGTGTCGGAGTTCCACTTGGGCTCCTTGGCGCAGGTCTTGAGACCCCAGGCCGCGACGGCCTGGCGGGTCGCCTCACCGAGCACGTGGTGGCGGTGATAGACGTTCTCGAGACCTTCCTCGTTGAGGCAGGCGAGCGCTTCGCGCAGGCCGTAGAGCAGCGGCACCGACGGCGTGTAGGGGAAGTAGCCGGCCGGGTTCTGCTTCCGCATGTCTTCCCAGTCGAAATAGACGTGGGCGAGACGGTCGTTGTTGCCGCGCAGGGCTTCGGAGGCCTTGAGCGCCTTCGGGCTGATGCAGATCACGCCGAGGCCGGCCGGGAGCATCAGGCCCTTCTGCGAGCCGGCGATGGCGCAGTCGACGCCCCACTCGGTCGCATTGAAGGGCAGCGAGCCGATGGAGGAAACACCGTCGACGAAGAGCAGGGCCGGATGGCCGGCGGCATCGATGGCCTTCCGCACGGCGCCGATATCCGAGGTCACGCCGGTGGCGGTCTCGTTATGGACGACCATGACGGCCTTGATCTCGTGGTTCTTGTCCTCGCGCAGGGCCTGCTCGATCTTCGCCGGATCGGCGCCGGTACCCCAGGCCTCTTCCTGGACGATGACGTCGAGGCCAATGCGCTTGGCCATGTCGATCCAGAGATGGCTGAACTGGCCGAAGCGCGAGGTCAGCACCTTGTTGGTGCGCGCCAGGGTGTTGGTGAGCGCCGACTCCCAGATACCCGTGCCGGAGGCCGGGAACAGGATGATCGTGCCGTCGGTCGAACCGAACACCTTCTTGGTGTCCTCGAACAGCGGCTTGGTCAGCTCGGGGAACTCGACCGAGCGGTGATCCTCGGAGGGCACCAGCATCGCGCGCTGCACACGGTCCGGGATGTTCGTCGGACCCGGAACGAAGAGGTGGTTGCGACCAGGCCGTCTCGTTGCCGCCATGAGTGTATCCTCCAAATTTCTATCTCTAACGGTCGGGCCGTGAGCCCGATCCTGTTGTCACATCGTCGTAGCGGGGCCTAGCCGCCGTGAAAGCGATCCCGCGGCCCCGATAGCGCATGGCTCCGGCCGATCGGGCAGCCGAAGGTCCCCGCTCGCGCAGGGTCCGCGCCCATCGACCGTCGTCGGACCTGTCGGAAACGCCAAGCCTGGCAGAGCGGCGATCCGGCTGACGCCGTTCGCGTCGCGACGTGCTCCCCACGCCGGTCGCCTCCGCAGACTCGCTGCCTTCGATGCCTCAGCCGCCGGCCCCGTTCAAGGGTGGGGCGAGGGCGTCGAACGCCGTGATTTCCTTACCGAAACCCGAGCCGCCCGCTCCGTTTTGCACGGCCGCCGCCACGGATCTCGCTGCGACGGATGATGCCCGGCTTGCCCCCGAAAGGAAAACTTAAAAAACTCAATCGGATGGCAAAAAGAATTTCCGGCGTTGCGCTCCGGACTCAGCCTTCCGCCAATGCGCGCAAACTCATTTCCGGCCCTCTGCACGGGGGGCTGGCGTCATCAAACTGATATGGGAATTCGGTTTGGCTCCGGCACTTGGGGTAGGCCGGAGGAGCCGGTGTCAGAGGATTCCGAGACGACGATCCGCGTGCGGACGCTCTTTCTGTCCGATACGCATCTCGGCACCAAGGGCTGCCAGGCTGCGCTGTTGCTCGACTTCCTGCGGGACGTCGACGCCGACACGATCTACCTCGTCGGCGACATCGTCGACGGCTGGCAGCTCCGTTCGGGCTGGTACTGGCCCCAGGCGCATAACGACGTGGTGCAGAAGCTCCTGCGCAAGGTGCGCAAGGGCGCGCATGTGATCTACGTACCGGGCAATCACGACGAGTTCCTGCGCGACTATATCGGCACCACGTTCGGCGGCGTCGAACTCGCCGAGAGCAGCATCCATGTCGGCGCCGACGGCAAACGTTATCTCGTCATCCACGGCGACCAGTTCGACATGGTGGTGCGCCACTCGAAATGGCTCGCCCATCTCGGCGACGGCGCCTACACGGCGGCCCTCACCGTCAACACCCTGCTCAACAAGGTGCGACGCCGGCTCGGCCTGTCCTACTGGTCGCTTTCGGCCTGGGCGAAGCTGAAGGTGAAGAACGCTGTGAACTTCATCGGCAAGTTCGAGGAGTTCCTCGTCTCCGAGGCGCGCCGCCAGGGTGCCGACGGCGTGATCTGCGGGCATATCCACCACGCCGCGAACCGCGACATCGACGGGTTCGCCTACATCAACACCGGCGACTGGGTGGAATCCTGCACGGCCGTGGTCGAGCACTACGACGGCCGCATGGAGGTGCTGCACTATCCCAGCATGTTGCGCGAGCGCGCCGCTGCCGCGCAGGCCACCGAAATGATCGACACCCCGTCTCGGGCGGTCGCGTGAGGCTGCTGATCGCCACGGATGCCTGGCATCCGCAGGTCAACGGTGTGGTGCGGTCGCTGGAGCAGATGGTGCGTGCCGGCGAGGCGCAGGGCGTCGAGCCGATCTTCCTGACGCCGCAGGATTTCCGCTCGGTTCCGATGCCGGGCTACAACGAGATCCGACTCTCCCTCGTGACGCGAGCCGGCGTCATCCGGGCCTTCGACGGCCACAAGCCGACCCATGTCCACATCGCCACCGAAGGGCCGATCGGCCACGCGGCACGCCGTGCCTGCCTCGCCCGGGGGCGCCCCTTCACGACCAGCTATCACACGCGCTTCCCCGAATACCTCGCCGCTCGCGCACCCGTGCCGGAGCGGTGGAGCTACGCGTGGCTGCGCCGCTTCCACGCGGCAGCGAGCGGCACCATGGTGAGCACGGCCTCGCTCGAGCGGGAGCTCGCCGGGCGCGGCTTCACCAACCTCATGACCTGGACTCGCGGGGTCGATACCGAGCTGTTCCGCCCGCAGGTGGGCGATGCGCTCTCCGACATTCCGGGCCCGATCTTCCTGTTCGTCGGGCGCGTGGCGGTCGAAAAGAACATCTCCGCCTTCCTAGGCCTCGATCTGCCGGGCACCAAGGTGGTGGTCGGCGACGGACCGGACCGGCTGCGCCTGCAGGGGCTTCATCCCGAGGCGCGCTTCCTCGGCACCAAGACCGGCGAGGAGCTCGCCAGGATCTACGCGGCCGCGGATGTCTTCGTGTTCCCGAGCCTCACCGACACCTTCGGCATCGTGCTGCTGGAGGCCCTGGCCTGCGGCCTCCCGGTGGCCGCCTTCCCGGTGACCGGACCCCTCGACGTGCTCTCGGGAACCGGCGCGGGCGTGCTCGACCACGACCTGCGTGCGGCCGCCCTCGCCGCCCTGGAGATCCCGCGCGAGCGTTGCCGCGCGGAGGCCCTCCGCCACACCTGGGCCGAGAGCGCGCGCCAGTTCTACGGCAACATCGAGACCGCCCATGCGGTCGGGCCGATGCGTTCGGCGGGGCGTGGCCGGCCGTCGGAGAGGCTCGTCGAACTCGGGTGACGCGAGGGGCTCGGGATGCGAGAAGCCGGCTCCCACCTCCTTCCGCTCCTGGCCTCATGCCTCCCTTCGATCCCGCCCAGGTCGCCCAGTATCCCGCCGCGATCGGCTGCGACGAGGTCGGCCGCGGCGCCCTGTGCGGGCCGGTGATGGTCGCGGCGGTCTGGTTCAACCCGCTCCTGTTTCCGCCGCACCTGTTCGCACGGCTCGACGACAGCAAGCGTCTCGACCGGACGGCGCGCGAGATGCTGAGCCCGCTGATCCGCGCCCATGCCCGGGTCGCCCTCGCCGCTGCCTCGTGCGGGCTTGTCGACCGCATCAACGTGCGCGCCGCGACCCTCGATGCCATGCGCCGCGCCGTGACGCGGCTCGGGGTTGAGGCGCCGGTTCTCGTCGACGGGCGCGACCTGGTGCCGGGGCTCGCCCTGCCCTGCCGCGCGGTTGTGGGGGGCGACCGGCTGGTGCCACAGGTCGCCGCCGCCTCGATCGTCGCCAAGGTCTGCCGGGATGAGCTGATGCGGCGGCTGGCGCTGCGCCATCCGGCCTATGCCTGGGAGCGCAATGTTGGCTACGGCACGGCGGCCCATCTCGCCGGGTTGACCGCGCGCGGGCGCAGCCCGCATCACCGCGTGAGTTATACGAGACGCTTTCGAGGGCCATAGCCTCATTCGGGCGCACATTGCGGGATCCGGATCCCGGAAAATATTTCGCGGCGTCGGCGTTCTAGCAGTCGAAATCCGACACTTGGTACCCGACCTTCGCGTCGGTGATGGGTGAGTTTTTTCCCGTCTGCTTTCGGGCAACGAACTTGGAAAAGCGGACGCTCACGCCGGAAATGACGACAGGCGGCTTCGCGCCCGTTCCGGTTATTCACGCCGATGCACCGACTACCAAAAGCAGTCATTCCTGCACGCGGCTGCCGCGGCGGCTACGGTGGCTTTTTGAAGCCAACGTCCAAGTTTCCAGAAGCCTATTAGTCGGCAGCTCCAATTTGTCTTCAGCACAGGCTTATCAGGGTGCGGTCGGAACCAGTCGACCCGCTGGAAGGCTTCCCTCCTACGTCAGAGCGGGAGACAACCATGATCACCGACAAGACCACGCCGTCCGAGACAGTGACACGCGATGACGACGACGTCGGAAAGCTCGGGTCGCCCGCGGTTGCGGGTGGCCGGCAGACGGCGCAGCAGGAAGACATCACCAATATGAGTGCCAAGGGTCGTTCGGACAACGATCGGCAGAAGGACCGGGACGGTTTACAGCACGACGCCGGCAGGAACCCCGTTCCGGTCGGCGGGTCGTCCGGCGGCCATTCCGACCAGAAATCCGCATCGGGTAACGGCGAGAAGGTTGCCCACGGGCACTACAAGGTTGAGAAGGAGCGGGATTAGGGCTCGCCGCCTTGCTCCGAAAGGTCGGCGTACCACTCCGCATAGGACGTGTTCTCGACCAGGCGGCGGTTCTGGTCAGGAGCACCGTCGGTCCACCAGACAGGACCGCGTTCGCCGAGCCCACGCTTGGCGCGGTCGACCTGGGCTCGGGCCTCGGCCATGGCGTCCACATTGTCCGTGCGTTTGGCCGCCTTCACCCCCCGGCGCCCGTCCATGAGCTCATGCACCAGCCGATCCCGCTCTGCCGGCTCGAGATCCGGGCGCTGCCGCCTCCAAAGCCGGCCGCGCACTACGATGTAGCGACCGTCCGGTGTCTGATCCGCTGAAAAGGGCGGCACGATATCCCTCTTGGACTTGCCGCCCTTCTTGCCAAGCTCGGCTTGCGCGGGCGACGAGGTCCGTGGTTTCGACTTGCCCTCGTGACTCGCCTCGGCATTGGCTTTCTTGGCCGTTTCGCTGCCGTGGCCCTTCTTCTCGGTCATGCCGGCTCACCTGGATCATGCGGCAGCAATCGAGCTGATGTGGCGGCGGTTCCTCGACGAGGAGTTCAGTTCATTTGGACGACCACTCTGCCGACATAGGCGGGGCATGAGCCATACACGCGAGCGCTTTGGCCGCTATCCGTGGCGGGCGGCCCGGGCGCGTTGCACCAGTGGCCGGATCTGACGGGTTGGATGCCAACCTTTACATTTTGGCCGTGCCGAGGTTTGTTGCTGCTCCTTAGAATGGCTGCACGACAGCCAGATGGAGACGGGGATCTCAACCCTGGACCGTGGGTAGGGAGCAATGCTGGATTTTGGACCATCCCACCATGGGTGGGCCGACCTGCTGACAACCGAGATCGCGGAAGCTGCAGGTGTCAGAGAGGACTACGCGCGACGGCGTTCTGCCGAAAACGCGCGCGAGCGAACCTTGGCCCTCGGCCGGGTTATCCAAGCCGAAATCATCCCGCGCTTGATGCTGCTCGACCGACGCGAGCAGCGCGTACAACCGGACGCCTTGCCAAAGCTCGAGACGGAGGCCGTGGCAGCATTCACAGATCTTGTGCTTGCCCACGATGTGACTGCTCTGATGGAGGCTTTCGGGGCCCTCATGACACGGGGCTATGCGGCGGATGATCTGTTCCTAGACCTGCTCGCGCCCTCTGCCGCGCTGCTGGGACGCATGTGGGACGATGACCTGTGCGACTTCATCGAGGTCACAGCGGGACTGGCTCAGTTGCAGTTCCTTCTAGCCGCATTCCGCACAGACGGCGGCATCGCGCCTTTCGATGATAAGCGCCGGGTTCTTCTGATGGGCGCACCGGGCGAGCAGCACACCTTCGGTTTGGCGATCGTTGAACAGTTCATGCGAAAGGCTGGCTGGCACGTCGTTAGCGGCCTTGCTTCCAGTCCCCAGAAGATTGCTGAACTGGTCAACGGACAGTGGTTTGCCGTGGTGGGCCTTACACTGAGTCGTGAAACCCACCTCGCTCAATTGGCTGCTTCAATTCGCAATGTGCGGCTGGCATCGTGCAACCCTTCGATCGGGGTCATGGTCGGTGGGCCGGTCTTCCTTGAGCATCCGAAATTCGTCAAGCAGGTCGGCGCAGACGCTTCAGCCGTCGACGCGCCGACGGCGGTTCTGCTCGCCCAACGGCTGCTATCTTATAAACATAACGCGCTGCCTTGAGGTCGGAATAGCGGCGCTCCCGACCGACATGGGAGCCAAGCGCCGTCAACGCCTGCCGCGGCTGTTGGGCTCGTAAGACCAATAGGCTGCGGCGGCCAACAACGCTCTCATCATTCCATTCCTAGCGCAATCCGCGCATGCGGTTCTGAAAGCCACCTTATGCGCCGCAAGGCTGCCGTCGTGGTCGGGATTGGGCCAGGTCTTGGACTAGCGATCGCTCGCCGCTTCGTTCGTGAGGACTTTTCTGTGGTCGGGTTGGCCCGTGCGCCCGACAAGCTGCAGCGTGAACTTGGCATCGAAGTCCGCGAAGCGGATGCTGCCAATCCCGAAACGCTAAACGGCGCGCTTCGCGAGATCGAAGCCGATCGTGGGCCCGTCGAGGTCTTAGTTTATAACGCCTATAGAGCGAGCTTCGGACTGCCAGGTTGCCTAGCAGTGGACGAGCTTGAGACAGATCTGCAAGTGAATGTCGTTGGAGCTTATGCGGCAGCCCGAATAATGCACGAGCTAACGGCTGCGCGCGGACGGGGAAGCATCTTGCTAACTGGTGGAGGCCTCGCTTTCGATCCACGTGCTTGGCTCTGTGCTTTCTCGCTATCTGCAGGGAAAGCCGCGTTGCGAAATCTTGCCTATTCATTGTCAGAGGCGTTTAAGGCCGATGGAGTGGCCGTTGCAACAGTGACCATTGCTGGCAGGATCCAGGAAGGCACGCTCATCGCGCCGGATTTGATCGCCGAAGCATTTTGGCGCCTTCACGTCGAAGGCGTGAATGCCGGTCCAGAGCTGCACTTGGACCACCGTGTGGGGGCCGATCAGACGGCCGGCATTCGCTCGACACAGTGGCTCGGGAGACGGGCTTCGCCGACCGGGAACGGATGCGGCGGGCCTTCCTGCGGGCGTTCGGTCAGCCACCCCAGGTCATCCGACGCAGCGTCCGTCATCACGAGCCTGGCCAGACCGCTTGAGCCGTCCATGGGAGAGATCGCGCTGGAGGTGCAGGCCTCTCCCCCAGCAACTTCCAAGCCGGTGTCGCCGGCCGCCTTGCACGTGTCTGACTGAGGCTGCGCCGACGCCTCCTGCTTGGACAACCCACCGTTTTCGCAGCGGAACGTCCGCTCACGGGCTGGGCAGCAAAGCCTGCTTTCCACCCTTGTTGGACGAAGGGGGTAGGTGCGATGGCCAAATTGGCCGCCGAGGTGAATGTCAGATGTCGGTCTGCTCGGACATCACCAACGCATCGTCTGCTTCGACCCCGAGATAGCGTACCATGCTCTCAAGCTTCGTGTGCCCCAGCAGCAGCTGGCAGGCGCGCAGGTTCTTCCCGCGCACTGCGTAAGTTTCCCGAAAGCGGACCTAAGCCTAGGACATCGTACAGCGAACAATGGCCGCGAAGCAGCCGGCTGACGCCGGCCGCAAGCAATTTTCCTAGATTGGCTAACAGATTGCCGATCCCATTGCTCCGCTTCATTAACGATCATGACGCGTTGCACGAAATAGAGATCTGCCGTTGGCGCTCATTGCTGCGAATGGTCAGTTTGGCATCGGCCTCGGTCCTGCCTTGGCGATGCGGACGGGGATCGCCTTCGCCGCTGGCGTCTTAGCCTGCTCGTCGTGATGAGAGAGCGGGATGAGCACGTTCATCTCGGGATAGTAGCCCCCGCAATTGCCCTCCGGGATGCTGTATTTGACCACTCTGAGCCCCTTCACGGCTCGCACATACTCGTCGTTGGACTCCGTGACGACGTCGACGGTATCGCCGTCCGCGAGGTCGAGCCGGGCGATGTCGACCTCGTTCATAAACAGCACCTGCCGGGTGCCTTTCACCCCGCGAAAGCGATCGTGATAGCCGTAGACTGTGGTGTTGAACTGGTCGTTCGAGCGTAGCGTGATCAGGTCGAGCACGTCTGCGTGCCGGGCCGGCATGTCAGGATCCTCGTCGAGGCCCTGAGGCACGACGAAATTGGCCTTGCCCGTTTCGGTATCCCAGCGACGCTCGCGCGCGGCGAGCGGCTTGTGGGTGCCGCCCGGCTCGAACAGACGCGCGTTGAAATCCTTGAACACCATCGGATAGGTCGCCTCGATGGCGTCGCGCACCTTGGCGTAGTCGCCGACCCACGCATCCCAGTCGACCTTGGGGTTCGGCGGCAGGGTTGCCTTGGCGATGCCCGCGACGATCCAGGGCTCTGAGCGCACGTGATCGCTCACCGGTTTGGTGACGCCGACAGAACCGTGGAAGCAGGAGGTTGAATCTTCCATCGAGACCGCCTGCGGACCAGCCGCCTGCTCGTCGATCTCGATCCGTCCGAGGCAGGGCAGGATGTAGGCGACCGCGCCGTTGACGAGGTGAGACCGGTTGAGCTTGGTCGAGACCTGCACGGTCAGACGCATGCTGCGCCAAGCTTCCTCCATCCGCTCCGTATCAGGAATCGCGCGCACGAAATTGCCGCCGAGGCCAATGAAGGCCTTCACGCTTCCAGCGATGATGCCCTCGCAGGCCTCGACCGTGTTCAGGCCCTTATCGCGCGGCGGCTCGAAGCCGTAGAGGTCGGCGAGTCTGTCGAGGGGCACCAGCTCCGGTTTCTCGGCGATGCCGACGGTGCGCTGGCCCTGCACGTTGGAATGACCGCGGACCGGGCAGAGCCCCGCCCCCGGCTTGCCGATATTCCCGCGCAGCAGCATGAGGTTCACGAGCATCTGAACGGTTTCGGTGCCCTTACGATGCTGGGTCAGCCCCATGCCGTAGATGCCGATGACCCGCTCAGCACGTACGTAAACGGCGGCGGCGGCTTCCAGCGCCTCGCGCGTTAGCCCCGATCGTTTTTCGAGCACTGCCCAGTCCTGACGATCGCAGAAGCCGACGAAATCCTCGAAGCCGTAGGTGTGCTCGGCGATGAAGACGGCGTCGAGCACGCGCGGCCGCCCCTCCGCCTGCGTCTCCCGGTCGGTCGCGAGGAGCGCCTTGCACATTCCGGTGATCGCCGCGATGTCGCCTCCCGCCTTTACCTGATGATACTGCGTCGAGATCCGCGTGGACGACTTGGTCAGCATCTCCACGGGCGATTGCGGGTCGGTAAAGCGCTCCAGTCCGCGCTCCCGCAGCGGGTTGAAGGTGATGATAGGAACCTTGCGCCGCCGAGCATCCTGCAGCGGATGCAGCATCCGCGGTGCGTTCGAGCCGACATTCTGGCCGAAAAACAGGATGCAGTCCGTGCTCTCGAAATCCTCCAGCACCGTGGTGCCCACCGGCACGCCGATCGACGCCTTCAACCCCGTCGAAGTCGGCTCGTGGCACATGTTGGAGGAGTCGGGCAGGTTGTTGTTGCCGTAGAGCCGCGCGAACAGCCCATACATGTACGAGGTTTCCAGCGAGGCGCGGCCGGACGAATAATAGACGACGGATTTCGGATCGAAGCCGCACAATTCGCGGCCGATTTCCGCAAACGCGTCTTCCCATGAGATCGGGGCGTAGCGGTCGCTCGTCGGATCGTAGCGTAGGGGATGTGTAAGCCGGCCTTGCGCCTCCAGATCGAAATCCGTCCAAGTCAGCAACTCGGCGACCGTATGCTTCGCGAAGAAGTCGGGACCGACGCGCTTGCGAGTCTGCTCCCAAGCCGTCGCCTTGGCGCCGTTCTCACAATACTCGAAGGTCGCGGGCTTCGCCGGCTTTGGCCAGGCGCAGGAGACGCACATGAAGCCGCCCGGCTTGTTCTGCTTCAACAGCAGAGCCGCGCCCGAGATAGGGATTTGTTCGCGGGTCAGAATCTCAACAAGCGAGCGGGCCGAGCCCCAGCCGCCCGCTGGATCGTCGTAAGGCTCGATCTCGACGTCGCTCACAGGCTGGCTCCTCGCTTATCCTCGGCAACCTCACCTCGAATCGTGAGTTCCACGGCTTGCCAATAGGCCGCGGGCCGCCTGATCTGCCCGCGCACATCAAGGCTGGCGCAGATCGGGATCGCCGACGGGGGGCGAAGCCGCCGAGATCGTGGCAAGCGGAACGGCTGCTTCGAGAAACGTCGAAAAGCGGCTTCTACGAGGAGGTTGGGCGCGAAGCTGCTGAGCGGTTGCATCTTTGCATGGATGAAGCACAGGCCGTGCTCACGCGCCCACTGTGTGCATCGGGTCTTGATCACCTTCGGCACGTGACTCGGACGCCACCCCTCACGACGGAAGCCTGCTTTTTAGTGAGTATGGCCTGACACTGAGGTGGCTGTGGGTCTTTCATCCTCGGTTTCTAGGGATAGGCCGCCGCTCACAAAAGCGAGCAGCTACGAACTCCGCGCAACGCTGGATTGCTTTGCCGAAGGCGATGGCCCTGGCTTCTCCAGTAAGACGAACCTCGGCCAGCGATTAGTGTACCAGGACTCGACCTCCCGGCCGCAGAGCCCGCATTCGAAGCTGCCCTTCTCCTCGAGGGATTGCTCGTCCTCGACCCGCTGGTAGACCGCTCCACACTCGCATCTGACCTGGGTCTCAGACATCGGCTCGCTCCGGTGAGAGACGACAAACCGCGAGTGAGGCGGGTCGGTTCAGCGCGCACGAAAAAACCCGGCTCAGCAGGTGCTGGCCGGGCCTCGGAAGTTTCCGGCAACGCGGCCTTGGAGAGCGCGCTACCTATCCAAAACCATACCAGAAGTCAGATGATCTTGCCTAGGCGATCAGGCACGAAAAAGCCCGCCGCGGCGAACCGGGCGGGCGGAGGCTGTGCCAGCGATTGGGAGGAACTGGCGCCGGGATCACTTCGACATCGCTCCTCGGTTAAGCCCAGACGCAACAGAGCCCGCACCGTGAAACGCCAGAAGGCCGGGCGGGCTCTGCAGCCGGACTGTGTGCTGAAATGAAACGCTCCCGAGGGCGGGAGATGGGTTTCTGCGCCGGCCGGATCAAGCGCAAAAGAAAGCCCGCTCGGCGAACCGGGCGAGCTGCCTTACGGGCTGCTCCAAACCGCCTGCAAAGCTAGTGTCGCGCGAAAGACCGTTTGCCGTCAGCATCTCGGACGGAAATCGTCATTGGCGACCCGCTAAGGACTTCTGCGCTTTCCCGGGCAATATCAAACAGCGTTCGAACGGCCAGCGGTTCGATATGTTTCCGATCGTTTAGCGAAACGCCATCCTCGTCGATTGAGTGGGGATCGTTTTGTATGTCGAAGTAGAAGCGAGGCATGCCTTGCCGTAGCACTATTCTCCCGCCAATACCTTGAGTCCTATCTTAAGCGATGGTCAAGTCCGCAGCCAATGACTTCGGAGAATGGTCGGATTTCTTACAGATAGATTGTCAGATTTCTTACAAATACACTGTGACTTGAGAAAGGCCGATACGGCGTTACATAAGGCTTATCATAGAGTTCCAGTTGCTAATCTCGCCCGTGCGGCCGGAGCGTCAATGTCGCTAAACAGCGCTACGCTTGTCGATGTCATCGAACGCCTGCGCCAAATCCAGCAGGAAGTGGGGATGGACGCCCCATTTCAGCTTCGGGTTCTACTAGAAATGCTTTTAGTAGAATTGGCTACGATGCAATCCTCAAGCGAGACTTCGTCGGATCTTCGATCTGAAAGACCGACCGAAGAGTAAGCGCGCTTGCACCATTTTCATCTCTAACTTTGACGACGATAGTATAGCCGTCACTGTTCTTGCCCTCGGAAGCCGACAGTTCGCCCATCACCTTGAGGGCTTCTCTTCGGACGGCTTCGCTATCTACAAGCTCTCGACCGTCTTCGTCGCGAAATTCGAAGCCATCGTGAATGTCGAAAAAGTACCTCGGCATACATTCTATCCTAAGAAACCACTAGCGCAGAAAGCCGCAGCGGCGAGATTCAACCGCATCATTGGTACGAACTCAGATTGCGCACAACCGTATATGCGTCCGCAGTCACGTCCGTTCCAAATTCACACATTTTGAACGGGGTGCGCGAAGGATATAGCCGCCCTACCGCTTCGTAAGCGGGTCGGGCTTGCTTACAGGTGCGTCAGTGGCCTGTATTTCGAGGCGGAACAGGGTGAGGCCACGATCGTCTGCGACCTCCAAATGCTAGTCATCGCCCTTAATGATATCCTTCGCGTAATCTTTCAAGACAAGTGCCGCGAACCCAACAGCTTCTAAGCGCGCGGCGCCAAGGTTTGGTAGATCGATCCCATCGAGATCGGACCGCACAACGCCATCATAAAGATTGAAAAAGTATCGGGGCACTTGT
Source organism: Methylobacterium brachythecii (assembly GCF_014196345.1). GTDB lineage: Bacteria > Pseudomonadota > Alphaproteobacteria > Rhizobiales > Beijerinckiaceae > Methylobacterium > Methylobacterium brachythecii. The sequence continues at coordinate 501,548 of NZ_JACIDN010000004.1, forward strand.
CGCTCCACTTCCGTTGGAAGTGGCTCGCAGCCATTATGACTGTCAGCGTACCAGCTTTAGTAATGGACGCTTGCTGTGATGGTTCCTGGCCGGGGCTGCTGAGGATGCGGTGTTATGGTCGGGGGAACTGCCATCGATCACCGCGATCGCGTCGCTCAGTACTCGCCTGGGATGAATGGAGCGCAGACACAGCGTGGGTCGGCCTGACCGCACAGAAAAGCCCGCACCAGCTTTCGCTGGGCGGGCCAAGGTGCGATCTAGGAGAGGGATGCTGGCGCACCAGCACTTGGAGAACCGGCCGCACGACCGAATGTTCACCGGCAAAAAGAAACCCGCCGAGGCAAGCCGGACGGGCTCAGTTTCGAGGTTGGAGCGGCATGCGCCGCCGCCTCTATGAAATCAGGCTTTGTGGCATCAATCTAGATCGCTGCGCGCGTCGACGCAGGGCGCTTTCATGATCGTCCGCTACGCTATCGTGCTGCCCTTTGGGTTTCGAGTCCATCAATCCGCTTCTGCATCTGGATCAGCGCGTTTCGCAGGCGAAAGAGCAATCTACCGAATTTCGATAGGATCCTTGGGACTAGAGACGGTAAGCTGTAGCGCCGTCGACCCGCCTTAATCCGGTCGGCAGCGGCGGGTCGGATGGTACTCCTGGAAAGATCGCCGTTCGGCCCGCTTGAGCGCTCGGCAATAGACGGCTGAGCGCAAATACCGCCTCGACGAGAGTGCGAGGTGATTGTCTGGCGGCTTGGTCGTTTCGGGGCGCCAAACGTTGGTCGATGATGACGTATCGACTGATCGGTGTTGCGCTTGGCGCCTACGAAATCCTTTTGCGGGGCGAGACGGTTGGAAACCTCACCCGCACCGCTGGCACTCGGCTACGTCCGGTGGTCTGGCGAGCGCGCCTCACCGAACGGCAGGCCATCTCGAACCACCCGCGGCCCTTCACGCGATCAGAGAACGACTTTCGGACCTTCGCTGCCGCGCAGGCTTGGTTGGGGCCGGCAACAACAGCCGCCAAGACGTAACCGCGCGGCGGCGTCACCCAGCTGGCTGGGGTTAGATCAAATCCAGAAACACGAAGCCGCTACGAGGCCGCGTCGTCCGCCGGTCGTCTCAACACGGCGCGGGTGACGGCGGGTCGAGCGGTTTTCCTGCCCCACAGGCCGCTTGGCCCGCCTGGAGCTTCGCCGCTTCGGCCTTTCCAGTCCCGCTGGCATCGCAGACGAATCTTGGAAACACGCGACAGCTACGACTGTGAACCGTCTGATTCAGCTCGATCGGACGGCGACGGACCGGGCGATCGCCTGCCCCCCAAGCGTCGCTCGGCCCGTCAACCAATGATCGCTCAAAACGGCCTTAGCGATAGCAATCAGACCCGAGGGCGCGTCCAAAATGGGCAGCTGGACCTTCGACCTCCTGAAGGACATGGGAAAGGCGTACCTCAAGCATGTCGCGAAGGAGCGGCTTGGACTCGACTTATGACCTCTTCGGTGCCTCAGTCCTGATTCAATAGTTTTGCCTCGTTCACCAGGAGCTAGGCGTGACCGAAGATCGAGCCTCATCACGGAAGTACGGTCAGAACCGTCTGCTCGCCGCCCTCCCGGCAGCGGACTTCGAGCGTCTTCAGCCCAAGCTCGAACGTGTGCCGCTGGCTCTAGGGCAGATGCTTATCACGGCTCATGAGCCGATCCGATACGCCTATTTTCCCCTGAGCGGGATCATCTCGACGGTCGCGCAGATATACGACGACCGCATCGAGGTCGGTTTGATTGGCTACGAAGGGCTCAGTAGCACGGCTGTTATCCTCGGTGCGGATCGTACCCCGCACACGTCCATCGTTCAGGGAGTAGGCGAGGCGCTCCGCATCAGGAGGACGGATTTGCAAGCGGCGCTATTAGAGCGTCCATCGCTATTCCGCCCGTTCGGGCTGTACGTTCAATTCTTCATCACGCAGATGGCGCAGACGATCTACGCCAATACCGCATTCGGATTGGAGGCAAGGCTCGCCCGCTGGATCCTGATGGCCCATGACCGGATCGAAGGCGATGAACTGCTTCTGACTCACGATTTTCTGTCGATCATGCTGGGCGTTCGACGCCCCGGCGTCACGACGGCTTCGCATGTCCTTGAGGGCGCTGGGATGATCCGGAACAAGCGCGGCAGGATCACCGTGCTCGACCGTGAGAAGTTGATGGATTTGGCTGGCGAAGCCTACCAAGTGGCCGAAATCGAGTACGAGCGCTTGGCGGCTGGAGTCTGACCCGTCGCTCAATCCAGTACGAGGGCATCCCTCAGAGGCAATGTTGCCAAAACCGTGCCCGTGTCGTCGGTGATCTCGAATGTCTCGCCGTTCAGAAGCTTGCCTGCCTTGACCCGCTCAGCGAGCATTTCTCGCGCAGCAGCAAAAGCTTCCGCTTTTGCCGCGTCGAGGTCCGGCAAAAGTGAGCCATCAAAGTCTTCGATTAGCTCATTCCCCCTGCGCAGGTGTAAGAAATATATCGGCATGGTCGAAAAACCTTGAAGCAAATCAACGGCCAACTCGACGTGAACTGCACCTACTTTAAATAGTTTTGTGCGAAATCGTACAATTGCGATAAGATTATATGGCCAACATACCGTGCCAACTATAATAGGAGGCCGACCAGACTTAATCTACGATTGTAATCGGGGCTGCGACCATACGGCACCGATTTTAATTTGCTTTTCTGCTTCCGTGACGAGTTGGTCTTCTGCCGCGCAGTCTGCGGCGCGGAGAATGCCGTGTACAATCCCCTCTTTTCATCGATGATGCTCGCCCTCGAAGCTCAGAAAGTCATTGAGCTTCGTCTCGTGCGCCTCGCATGGGGTGGCCGTGAAGGCTCCGCCGAGATGCAGTCGATGGTGACCGAGAAGGTCTACGCAAGCTTCGAAGCGTTCAGTACGATGATGCAAGGCGGGTCACCCGAAACCATCATCGCGCGATATCGCGAGCACGTCGCCACCAATACCAAGCGCCTATCGGCGGCCTGATCATGCCCGCTCCGTTCTATGTCCTGATTGGGTTCATCTTTCTCGGTGTGCTCGTCATTGGCTCGCTTTTCATGGGCACCGGGCCGATGCAAGACCAAGCGAGAAGTCCGCATGAAATCAGCAGGGCCGAGAACCATTTGCCGAAATAGCCAAGCTCCTCATGGCGGCGATTCCGACAATTTGCCCTGAGGACCGCCGCCGATTCTGTGATGTTGAAGTCGATCCGGAACAGGACGAGGTCGGCCTCATCCGTGACTTCCAGGCGCCATTCTTCGCCGAGCTTTACCTCTCGGCATTCCTCGACAATTAGCTCGCCCGCCATACGCAGAGCCGTCCGACGCGCGGCAGCGTAGTCGGGCAACTCGGTGCCGTTGGGATCACGCGCGGTGAACCCGACATAGATGTGGAAGTGAACCGGGGCACTCATCGCTCGCCATTCCATAGGCGACGGCGAAGCATGCCCTCAGTCGCCGACGCCCGTTCTTGCCGGCCAGCGATGGCTTTCAATGTAGGAACGGCTCTGAGATTCCTGGGTATGGTTGTTGCAAAACGCGACCATGCCGCTGAGCCCCCTCGCGTCCCTTAAGCTAGAAAAATCCCTGCAAAATGTAGACAGCGGTCCACATGATGGCCGCAGCCCAAACGACAGTCACGCCAGCTGCTGCGGCCAACAAGATGCCGATCGACAGAGAATTCACTCGCTGCAACCAGTGCTCGCAGTGCGCATCGTTTGGACATAGCGTCCGAAACTGCCGACGAACATCAGCAGCGCTCCGCACGGCGGGGGCGAAGAACCGCACAAAAAAGCTCGGCTGAGCGGGTGCTGGTCGGGCTTAGCATTTCAAAAAAGCTCAGTGCGGAAGGTCGGTGTGTTTTAGTCGAGGATGGATAGCCGGCAGCATGGCCCAACAAATCTGCTCCCGTGAAGGCGAAGCCGAAGAGCCAGCGTGCCAACTACTTGCGCTTATCCATCGGCGTCAGCCGGACCTCGCATGGCCCAGAGCATGTTGCCTTCTGAGGTCGTAAGGGTTGCCGAACTCAGCGGGTATTCGGCAGTCGCAACAAGCCGCCGCCTTGCTTCTTCAATAGCTGCATTCGCCGTCTCGGCTTCGAAGCTCGTGAGATGCAATGACTTCTTTCCCGAGACACTGAACCCTCGGAAGACAAATCGCAGGTTGTAGGTCGGCACTCGCGGCCCCCGACACGAAAGCGGGCTCATCCCCACATCGCAATCAGTCGTAAGCGGGCTTGAACGTGTCAATGCGGGTTATTGTCGAGCCGCGCTGACGTGCTGAAGCTGACGTCGATTCAAGCTCAGCCGTTGCCGAACGAACTTACCTCGTGAGAGCGGTACGCGAAAACCGCGCTGCGCCGTCCTCTAAATAGCGTATGTGCGACCGGTATAGCCGCCGAAGAAAAGGCCGCCGCGGCATGCCGGGCGGGCCAAGTTCCTGGGGACCATACCGGCAGGATCGAGGTGGAAGCTGCTGGCATGGCATGCAGCGATGGGGTCGCTACCTCTCGATTAATTGCAGCTTTTGGGCTGCTGCACCCCAACGTATGACGTGAATAAAGCCTACGCGGGCGGCTGTGATATTCGCGAACGGCAGTGTCCAAGCACAACAAAGCCCGCCATGAACTAAGATGATCATGGGCGGGCTCTGAGGCCGGGTGGAGCAGCACTGCAGACACCCGAGTTCGTGCAACCGGGCGCACGGCCGATTGTTCACCGGCAAAAAGAAACCCGCCACGGCAAACCGGCGGACTGAGGCCTCGATCTGAAAGAAGCGCTACCATTAGCGCCCTTCAATCCGGGCTGCCGTGCGCGGGCACACCCGAAGCCCAGACGCAACAAAGCCCGCCTGTGTCAGCCGACATGGCGGGCTTTGAGGTCGGGCAGCGATCGGGCGAGAACGCGGCCCGCGGCGGTTATACGGCGGGCGCCGCGAAAGGTTTCAGTCTGGGTGATCGGCCCCCACACGGTGGTCCAAGTGCAAGGTTAGTGCAAAGTCGGCCTTTGCTCCACGGGTAGCTTGGTCGGCGGAGCTTGTCGGGTGAGCGCAGCCGGCCAAGCGGATGAGGCTGGCACGAAAACTTCCGGTGCCGG
>NZ_JACIDN010000005.1 GCF_014196345.1 Methylobacterium brachythecii
CCGGCACCGGAAGTTTTCGTGCCAGCCTCATCCGCTTGGCCGGCTGCGCTCACCCGACAAGCTCCGCCGACCAAGCTACCCGTGGAGCAAAGGCCTGACGTCCCCCCACCAATTTGGTCCGTTCTGAGTGCGAGTTTTCCGGTTTTTGTGAGACCCTGACGGGAGGAGCATGGCCGTGAAGAAGAGCAGGTTCACTGAAGAGCAGATCGCTTTCGCTTTGAAGCAGGCGGAGACAGGCACGCCGGTGGCGGACGTCCTGCGCCGGATGGGGATCTCGGAGCAGACATTCTATCGCTGGAAGAAGCTCTACGGCGGCCTTGGCACGGGCGAACTGCGGCGCCTGAGGCAGTTGGAGGACGAGAACCGGAAGCTCAAGCAGCTCGTGGCCGACCTGAGCCTGGACAAGCACATCCTCCAGGACGTGCTTGCAAAAAAGCTCTGACGCCTGGTCGGCGACGCGATCTCGTGCGCCACGTTCAAGAGGTGCACGGGGTGAGCGAACGGCGCGGCTGCGTCGCGCTCGGCGTCGGCCGGTCGAGTATTCGCTACCGCTCGACCGCACCCGATCAGGCTCCGCTGCGGATGCGTATCCGCGATCTCGCTCAGACGCGCATGCGCTACGGGTATTTCCGGATCTACATCCTGCTGCGGCGGGAAGGCTGGCGGGTCAATCATAAGCGGATTCACCGGCTTTACCGCGACGAGGGGCTGAGCCTGAGGCTCAAGCGGCCACGGCGACATGTCAGCGCCGTCCAGCGAGAACGTCAGCCCGCTGCGATCAGGCCGAACGAGCGCTGGTCGATGGACTTTGTCTCGGATGCCCTATTCGATGGCCGGAGATTGCGTGCCCTGACGGTCGTAGATGCGTTCACGCGGGAGGCCCTGGCGATCGAGGTCGACCAAGGCATCAGGGGCGAGCAGGTCGTGGCTGTCGTCGGCCAATTAGCCCTTATCCGCGGCGCACCGAGTACGATCCGGGTCGATAACGGTCCCGAGTTCGTTTCGAAGGCGCTCGATCGGTGGGCCTATGAAAATGGTGTGGCGCTCGACTTTTCGCGCCCTGGCAAGCCGACCGACAACGCCCTTGTGGAGTCGTTCAACGGCCGCCTGCGCGACGAATGTCTCAACGCGAACTGGTTCTTGTCTCTGGCAGATGCCAGGGGCAAGATCGAGATGTGGCGACGGCAGTACAACGAGAGCCGTCCTCACACTGCCCTGGGGTGGCTAACGCCCCAGGAGTTCGCCCTGGCGGCGGCACGAAAAGCTGCCGAATGAAGTCCGGAAGCTCACCCTTCGCCCGGACCAAATTCTGGGGGACCGTCAGGCCGACTTTGCACTAACCTTGCACTTGGACCACCGTGTGGGGGCCGATCAAGATGGCAAGCCAGGTCAAATCGGAATCTGACTGAATTTTGAGCTTGTTTTTATAATCGATCTGTAATTCTGGATCGTTTTAGGCTGATTAACATCGAGTTAAACACGGAATTGCAAAACGTGGCCGCACTATTATTGGCCAGCTGCCGCCGAATCTCAAAAATACGATTGTCGAATCTGGTGCTCGATAGCGTACCGCCGCAAATTCACCCCCAGCGGTCGCTATTAATGTCCGCTTCCGAGCAAGTGGCTGCTTGCATAGAACGACTGGATTGGGCGCACAGAAGACGCTGCTCGAACCCAGAGTACGCCTGCTCCGGGACGAGCTTCCCTGCAAATTCGATTCTATTCCCAGCTTCGCGGTGCAGGGAATTTTTGCTTAAGAACCTACGGCCTCTCTCGAAATCCGGCTCGGCGCTCACCCAGAGGCCTCGTTTCCGGGAATTTTGCCTGCTCTTTCCGCGAAAACAGGGAAAATCGACCAGAGACTGGTTCGAAACAGACTGTCCACACCACCAGAAGGCGTTTGCAGGCTTCCACCTTCGCCCCTGCATGACCGGCGCCCGTGACGGGTTTGCGCCACAGCCGATCCAATCGCATCTCCGTTCATGGGGCGGCGCGAGCCTCCCTTGACCTGCGGATGATGAACACGCTGCCGCACGAATGGGCTGATTCGAGACATCGAATACGAAACGGGCCGCCATGTCATCTCGGCAGGGCGAAGGACGCCGCTGCGATGAACGAGTCCATCACGTTCCACGGGGTCCGATGATCGGCCCTCACGGCCGGCGGGCGAGATCCGCTAGGAGGCTCGAGGCTACCACGGCCTTCGAGACCGTGAGTCCCGAGGAGACGATGGACTCGATCGCGGACCGGATGCGCGTCAGCGCCGGACCGCGAGCGGCAACCCAGGCTTCGAGGGCCTCGGGGCCTGAGCCGATATCGCCGACCACTTCCGCCGTGAGGCTGCGATGCGCCGTGGAGATGCCGGCGACGGCACGTTCCAGAGCAACGCGATCGAAGGTATCGGCGACGGGAACTTGGCGTGTCTCCGCGACGAGTTCGTCGAGGCGGAAGGCATGCTCGATCGCGAAATGCGTTGCGGCGATCTCGGGCACCGAGTGCCCGTCTGTCTCCGCGACCCGCACGATGTCGGGAGCCGAGATCAACGCCTTAAGGGAGGCGAGCCGGCGCGCCGGTTCCTCGGCCATCCCGCGGCCGACGAGATCGGCCCGACGTGCCTCGATCTCTGCGGCCGCATGCGCATCGGCCACGCGCGGCAAGGCCTCCTGCACGGCGCTCACGCCCTCGCGATAGCGCGCGACGATCGGCGAGAGACCACCCGAGAGATCGAGGTTCCGAATGAACCAGGTGATCCGGTTGGCGAGGAGATCCTGGACCTCGGCGTAGAGGCCGAGCTGGTCTTGTCCGGAAATCGAGCCTGCGAGACCGTCGATGGCGAGATTGAGCTCCATCAATCCGAAGGCGTCGCGGGTGATCGCATAGGCCTTCGCGATCGTCGCCGCGTCGGCACCGGTCTCGTCGATCAGCCGGGTGACGAGGGCTGGTCCGCCGCGGTTGACGATGATGTTCGCGAGCGCTGTGGAGATGATTTCGCGCCGCAGCCGATGGCTCTTCACCGCATCGGGGAACTGCGCCTTCAGCGCCTGTGGGAAGTAGCGCTGCAGTTCACGATCGAAATAGGGATCGTCCGGCACGGCGCTGTCCAGGATGGCGTCGTGCAGGGCGAGCTTCGCATAGGCGAGCACCACCGCGTATTCCGGCCGCGTCAGGCCCTCGCCGCGGCGCATGCGCTCGTTGAGCGTTCCGTCGTCAGGCAGGAACTCGACGCTGCGGTCGAGGCGGCCTTCCGCCTCCAGCGCCTGCATCACCCGCATGGAGAAGCCGGTTTCGGCCGCGCCGCGCCGCAGGGCCAGCGAGAGGGCGAGTGTCTGGAGCTGGTTGTTGCGCAGCACGAGACCCGCGACCTCGTCGGTCATGGTCACGAGCAGGGCGTTGCGGGCCTCCTGCGTCAGCCGCCCGTCGCGCTCCGGGGTCATCAGCGCGATCTTGATGTTCACCTCGACGTCGGAGGTGTTCACGCCGGCAGAGTTGTCGATCGCGTCCGTGTTGAGCCGGACGCCGCCCCGCGCCGCCTCGATACGGCCGCGCTGGGTCAGGCCGAGATTGGCGCCTTCGCCGATCGCCTTCACGCGCAGCATCGAGCCGCTGATGCGCACCGCATCGTTGGCGCGGTCGCCCGCATCGTCGTCGGTCTCGGCCTCGGCGCGGATATAGGTGCCGATGCCCCCGAACCAGAGCAGGTCGACGGGTGCCTTCAGGATCGCCTGCATCACCTCCGTCGGCGCCGCCTCGGCCTGATCGAAGCCGAGCACGATGCGGATCTCGGGCGAGAGCGGGATGCTCTTCAGAGAACGTGAGAATACGCCGCCGCCGGGCGAGATCAGCGCCTTGTCGTAATCCGCCCAGGAAGAGCGGGGCAGGGCGAAGATTCGCTTGCGCTCGGCATGGCTCTTCGCCGCATCGGGGCTCGGATCGAGGAAGATGTCGCGGTGGTCGAAGGCGGCGACGAGCCTGATGCTCTCCGAGAGCAGCATGCCATTGCCGAACACGTCGCCGGACATGTCGCCGACGCCGACCACCGTGACCGGGTCCTTCTGGACGTCGACGTCGATCTCCTGGAAGTGGCGCTTCACCGCCTCCCAGGCGCCCCGGGCCGTGATACCCATGGCCTTGTGGTCATAGCCCTGGCTGCCGCCGGAGGCGAAGGCGTCGCCGAGCCAGTGGCCACGATCCAGGGAGAGGCCGTTGGCGATGTCGGAGAAGGTCGCGGTGCCCTTGTCGGCAGCGACGACGAGATAGGCGTCGTCCCCGTCGTGCCGCACCGTCTCGGCCGGCGGCACGATGGCGTCGTCGACGATGTTGTCGGTGAGTTCCAAGAGCGTCCGAATGAAGATCTTGTAGCTCTCGGTGCCCTCGGTGAGCCACGCGCCGCGGTCGGAGGCCGGCGGCAGGTTCTTGGGGAAGAACCCGCCCTTGGCGCCCACCGGCACGATCACCGCATTCTTGACCTGCTGCGCCTTCACCAGGCCGAGGATCTCGGTGCGGAAATCCTCCGGCCGATCGGACCAGCGCAGGCCGCCGCGCGCCACGTAGCCGAAACGCAGATGCACGCCCTCGACGCGGGGAGAATAGACGAAGATCTCGAAGAGCGGTCGCGGCAGCGGCATGCCGGCGACCTTGGCGCAGGCAAACTTGAACGCGATCGTCTGGCGCCATCCGCCTTCCGCGGTCTTCTGGAAGAAGTTCGTTCGAACCGACGCCTCCACCAGATTGACGAAGCGGCGCAGGATGCGGTCGTCGTCGAGGCTGGTGACGTCGGCGAGCGCCGTCTCGATGTCTTCGCGAAGGCCGGCCTGGAGCGCCTCGCGGTCGCCGTCGGCCGACGGATCGAACCGCGCGCGGAACAGGGCGGCGATCTGGGCCGACAATGTCGGATGCCGGCTCAACGTCGCTGCGAGGTAGTCCTGCCCATAGCGAATCCGGAGCTGGCGCAAGTAGCGGCCGAGCGCGCGCATCAGGGCAGCGTCGCGCCAGTCGAGCCCGGCCTCGAGCACGAGGCGGTTGTAGCCGTCGGATTCCGCACGGCGCTCCGACAGGGCGAGCAGGGCCGCTTCGAGGGGTTTCTCGAGCCGGTCGAGGTCGATCGCCTCGCCGCCGGCGCGCTCCAGCAGCATGTCGTGCAGCCAGACCCGCGTCACCGCATCCGGCAGTAGAAGTCGGTAAGTGCGTTCGTCGATGACCCGGAAGCCGAGATTCTCCAGGGCCGGGACGCGCTCGGACAGGGGAAGGGCCGCGCCGCGCGAAAACACCTTGAGCCGAACCTGGGACGCCCGATCGGTCTCGCGTCGGCCGAGATCGGCGGCGCGCGGATCGGCTTCCGACAGGCGCTCGAGGATCGCGACGTCGGAGACCGCGACCCGTGGGTCGAAGTTTTCCCGGTAGCTGACCGAAAAGGCCTCGGCGTAGCGGGCCGCGAGCGCGCGGGCCGTCGGGTCCGGCAGGGCCTCGGCCAACGCCTCGCGCAGGCCGTCGCCCCAGGTCTGCACGATCGCACCGACGCCGGCCTCCAGGGACGCCGCGGCGGGCTCGGCGGTGCTCTTCTCGTCGAAGCCGACGATGTAGTGGATGCGCGCCAGCGGCCCTTCGGGGAAATCCGGATACGAGGCCGACAGCCGCCCCCCCAGTTCGCCAGCCAGGTAGGCACCGACGCGGGCGCGGACGCCGGCGTCGTAGCGATCCTTCGGCACATAGACGAGCAGGGAGGCGAACCGCCCGAAACGATCCGGCCGCAGCAACACGCGGACGCGCGGCCTGTCGGACAGGTTCAGGATCGCCAGGGCGAAGCGCTGCAGCCGCTCGACGTCGATCTGGAACAGGTCGTCGCGCGGATAGGTCTCCAGCACGTCGATCAGCGTGCGGCCGGCATGGCTCGTCGGATCGAGGCCGGCGCGTGCGGCGACCTCGGCGACCTTCCGGCGAAGATAGGGAATGGCGCGGGCGGGGCTGTTATAGGCGCTCGCCGCGAACAGGCCGACGATCCGCAACTCGCCGGCCGGCGCGCCCCCCTCCGCAAACAGCTTCACCGCGATGTAGTCGAGATGCACCGCGCGATGCACTCGCGACCGCCGACTCGCCTTGGTGACGATGAGGGCTTTGGGATCGTCGAGGAAGGCGGCGATCTCCGGCGTCACGTCGACGAAGCTGCGGCCGAAGCGGAGCACCTCCACCGCCGGGTCACGCAGCAATCCCAGCGCGACGCCTTCGAAGTCCGGAGCCCGCTGCCCATCGAGCACGTGGGAGCGCATGCCCATCGGCGTGAAGTGCCCATCGCGCAGCCATTCGAGGAACGCGGCCGCCTCGCGGGTCTCGCCTTCGGGCAAGTGAGGGATCGCCTCTCGGTAGCCCTCGGCGTCGAGGAGAGTGTCGAGCAGGCCGAGCATGGTGCCCTGGTCGTCGGTCACCAGCGCGACGTCGGCATAGACGCGGGCGAGCCCCTCGGTCAGCCGGGTCCGGCCCTCGGCATCGTCGAGCCTGTCGAGATGGATATGGATGAAGCTCTCGCGCGCACCGCCACCGCGGGCTTCAGCCGTGGTCTCGCCGACGACCCGGAGCAGGGCACCGTTCGCGTCGCGTTCGACACCCAGGATCGGGTGCGCGACCAGCAGAGGCATCAGACCTTGGCCGCTCAGCTCGGCCAGCGTCGAATCCAGCAGGAAGGCTCGGTTGTCGTTGACGACCTCGATCACCGTGAGATCGCGCGCCCGGCCGTCTCGCTCCACGGTCACGTCGATAAGCCTGGCATCGGCCGGCAACCCCGGCCGACGGCCCGCAGCGAGATGCGCATGCGCCGCCACCGCCAGCGTTCCGAGCGCCTCGACGGAGTAGCGCGCGAGATCCTCCGACGGCACACGGCCGAAGAGATCGCGCACGAAGCCGCTCGGCCCCTGGCCCGATCCGACGAGAGCGGCGGCGCTCTCGATCAGCCCCTCGCGGGCCGCCTGATCTTCGGGAGAGGTGGGTGTCGCTGCCGCGTCCAGGGTCATGTCGCAGGTCCTCGCCGACTCGCGCACGACCTTCGGCCCTTACCGCAACCCGATCAACCGCCAGCGACACGGCGAAGACGTTTCGACGAGTAAGCCCGCTCCTGCCCGCAGCGACGCCGTGGCACGTGACATCGCTTACGGCACACGGTCAGCATCCGTAGCTCCGCTGGATAGAGCGTTGCCTTCCGAAGTTGGCAGCCAAGCCTCTCCAGGCGACCAAGTGCCTAATGTGCGTTGGCAGCGGGACCCTTCGGCGGCCCAACTTTACGCATCAGTGGCACGAGCGCCGTGGCGAACAGGAAGCAGGCCGTGATGGCCACGAAGGCGTCGGCGTAGGTCATGGTCTGCGCCTCGCGATAGGCGAGCGACCAGAGCTGCTTCACCGCGGCGGCGTGACCGTGGTCGGTGTCACCGGAGAAGGCACCCGTCGTCCGGCTCTCGATGCCGCGCATCGTCGCCAGCATCGTCGCGTTGGTCGTGTTGAGATGCTCGGCGAGCCGCAAGAAATGCAAGTTGGTGCGATCGTTGAGGATCGTCGCGCAGGCGGCGATGCCGATGGCGCCCCCTAAGTTGCGCATCAGGTTGAACAGGCCCGAGGCGAGCTTGAGCTTGTTCGGTGCGAGGCCGCCGAGGGTCAGCGTCACGGTGGGCGCCACGGCGAATTGCTGCGCGAAGCCGCGCATCGCCTGCGGCCAGAGCAACTCCGCCGAGCCCCAGTCATGGGTGATCGGCGTGAAGTTCCACATGCTCAGGCCGAACAGGCCGAGGCCGAACATCATCAGCCAGCGCAGGTCGATCCGCTTGGCGAGGATCGCATAGACCGGGATCGCCATCACCTGAAAGACGCCGGTCGAGAACACGGCGAGGCCGATCTGCAGGGCCGAGAAGCCGCGCACGCGGCCGAGGAAGAGCGGCGTCAGGTAGATCGTCGCGAAGATGCCGATGCCGGTGATGAAGGAGAACAGGCAGCCCAGCGCGAAGTTTCGGCTCTTGAGGGCCGACAGGTCGACGATCGGGTGAGCGTAGGTGAGGCTCCTCCAGATGAAGCCGATCCCGGCGAGCACCGAGATCCAGGCCGTGGTGCGGATGGACGGATCCTCGGTCCAGTTCCAGCGCGGGCCTTCCTCCAGGGTATACTCGAGGCAGCCGAGACAGGCCGCCATCAGCGCGATGCCGAGCCAGTCCGTGGTCTTGAGGAGTGAGAGATCCGGCTCGTCGACCCGCACCAAGATCGGCACGACGATGGCGATGAACACGCCCGGCACGAGGTTCACGAAGAAGAGCCAGTGCCAGGAATAGTTGTCGGTGATCCAGCCGCCGACGGTGGGGCCCAGCGTCGGCGCCAGCGAGGACAGCGCGCCTATCGTGGCGGCGGCGAGCTGGATCTTCTTGCCGGGAAAAAAGGCGAAGGCCGTGGTGAACACGGTCGGGATCATCGAGCCGCCGAGGAAACCCTGCAGCGCCCGGAAGGCGATCATGCTCTGGATGTCCCAGGCCCAGCCGCAGAGCAGCGAGGTCGCGGTGAAACCTGCCGCCGAGACGCAGAACAGCCAGCGGGTCGACATCACCCGGGCGAGAAAGCCCGAGAGCGGGATCACGATGATCTCGGCGATCAGGTAGCTCGTCTGCACCCAGGCCACCTCGTCCGGGCTCGCCGAGAGTCCGCCGCCGATATCGCGCAAGGAGGCCGAGACGATCTGGATGTCCAGCAGCGCGATGAAAAAGCCGACGCACATCACCGCGAAGGCGAAGACCTTCTGGGAGTCGGAGAGCTCCCGCTTGGCCGGCGCGGTCGTGCTCATCGATCGAGCTGACCGACCAACTCGCCGTCACGCTTCATCGGGATGGCGGGCTCCGGGCTGCCGCCGCGGCGATCGATCGAGGCGGTGACAGAGAGACCCGGGCGCAGCTTCCCGAGGCGACCACCCTCTGCGTCGAGGCGAATGCGCACCGGCACGCGCTGCACGATCTTGGTGAAGTTACCGGTGGCGTTCTCGGGCGGCAGCACGCTGAACTGAGCGCCGGTAGCCGGCGCCAGGCTCTCGACATGACCGGTGAAGACCTCATCTGGCAGCACGTCGGCCACGATGCTCGCGCTCTGTCCCGGGCGCATCTGCGCGAGCTGGCTCTCCTTGAAATTGGCATCGACCCAGAGGCCGTCGGCCGGCACCAGGGCGATCAGGCTGACCCCCGGCATAGCGTAGGAGCCGGTGCGCGCGCTGCGGTTGCCGACAAGGCCATCGATGGGCGCGCGGATCTCGGTGTAGCCGAGGTTGATCCGCGCGGTGTCGCGCTCGGCCCAGGCCTGATCGCGGGCGGCCTCGGCCTGCCGCTTCTGGGTGTCGATGACGGCGATGCGCCGCTCGGCCGCTTCGAGACTGGCCTTGGCCTTGTCGACGGCGGCAGAGGCCTTCTTGTCGTCGGCATCCGCCTGCTGGAAGCGCTGCTCGGAGGCGTATTGGTTGGCCGAGAGCTGACGGTAGCGGGTGTAGTCGAAGCGCGTGCGCGCGGCCTCTGCGCCGGCCGCCGCGAGATCCGCCTTGCCTTGCGCGATCACCGCCTCCTGCAGATGGCGGTTGGCGTCGAGGTTGAGCAGCGTCGCCTCCTGGGCGGCGACCGCGGCTTCGGCCTTGGCGAGAGCAGCACGATAGTCGCGGTCGTCGATGCGGATCAGCAGGTCGCCGGCCCGGACGCGCTGGTTGTCGGCGACGAGCACCTGCGCGACGAAGCCCGAAACGCGCGGCGCGATGACGGTGACGTCGCCGCTGACATAGGCGTCGTCGGTGCTCTCCAGAAAGCGCCCGGTCTCCCACCAGTAGCGACCGTAAAACGCGCCGCCGGTCACGGCGAGGAGCGCGATGCCGATCAGCGCGAGGCGCTTGATCGAGGGGCGCTTGCGCGCCGCCGTCTCCTGGGTGGGAGCCGGTGTCTCCTGGGTGGGAGCCGGTGTCTCCACCAGGGTGTCGATCGTTGCGCTGCCGCTCATCGCCCGATGCTCCTGCCGGTCAGATCGCGGTGCGCGGCGCGAAGCGGCTGCGAATGCCGGGCGTCGCCGCCGGCCCGGGCACGACGCGCACGCCCTTCGCCAAAGGCCGGCCGGTGCGGCCATCGACCACGACGGGCTCGACGGCCTCGCCGGTTTCGGGGTCGGTGAGCACGACGCTCTCGCCCTCGGGCGCGAGATGCCGGTTGCCCCAGGCGAACAGCGTCCACAGCACAGGGCGGAAGTCGCGGCCCTTGTCAGTGAGGACGTATTCGTGGCGCGGCGGGCGCTCCTGATAGAGGCGGCGCTCCAGCAGCCCGGCATCGCACAGCCCCTTGAGGCGGCGCGTGAGCATGTTCGGCGCGATGCCGAGGCTCTGCGCAAACTGGTCGAAACGCGTCAGCCCGTAGAAGGCATCGCGCAGGATGAGGATGCTCCACCATTCGCCGACCTCCTCCAGGGAGCGGGCGACAGGGCACGGCATCTGATCGAAAGAAGTGCGTTGCATGATGATAGTTAAAACCGAGTCACTTTCATTGTGCAAGTGACTTTGCGCACATGGATGGAAGCGATCGGTCTGCACAGGCAGGACAACGGGTCTGGAACGATGAAGCATCGACCGGCCGCGCGAAGAAGCCATCGCGGCCGGTCCAAGCAGCTTTGGGATCGCTTAGAACGGCGCGGTGCCGACCGGGTCGACGTGGACGAGCTTCTTGTTCACGAACTCCTCGATTCCGGCCTCCGACAATTCACGGCCGAAGCCAGAATTCTTGGCGCCGCCGAAGGGCAGCTGCGGCGTGGTGCCGAAGGGCCGGTTCACGAAGACCATGCCGCTGTCGATCTGAGCGGCGATGCGGGCGCCGCGCGCCGTGTCCGCCGTGAAGACCGAGGCGCCGAGGCCGTAGGCCGTGTCGTTGGCAAGCCGGATCGCCTCAGCCTCGTCCTCGACCACGAAGAACTGCGCCACGGGCCCGAAGAGCTCTTCACGGTAGACCGGGTTCTCCGGCGTCAGGCCGGTGAGCACCGTCGGCTCCAGAAAGAAGCCGGCCCGGTCGATGCGGTGGCCGCCCACCACGACCCTCGCTCCACCGTCTTTCGCGCGATGGATCTGATCGACGAGGAGGTTGAGCTGCCTCTCGGAGGAGAGCGGACCGATGCCGGTCTCACCGTCGGCCGGATCGCCGGCCTTCAGGGAGGCCATCGCCTGGCTGAAGCCGTCGAGGAAGGCCTGCCCGCGCTCCTTGCCGACCACGATGATGCGCTTCGAGGCAACGCAGCACTGCCCGCAATTGAACAGCCGCCCGACCATGGCGCTGCCGATGGCCCATTCGAGGGGCGCATCCTCCAGCACGATCAGCGGATCGCTACCGCCGAGTTCGAGCACCGCCTTCTTGAGATTGCGCCCCGCTCGCTCGGCCACCGACGAGCCGGCGCGCTCGCTGCCGGTCAGGGTGACGCCGCGGACGCGCGGATCGTCGATCAACCGGCCGACCTGATCGATGGTCGCGAAGATGTTGGTGTAGACGCCATCGGGCGCGCCGGCTTCCTCGAAGAGCCGGGCAAAGGCCAGGGCCGATTGTGGCACGCTCTCGGCGTGCTTCAACAGCACGGTGTTGCCGGCCATAAGCTGCGGACCGACCACGCGAGCGACCTGGTAATACGGAAAATTCCAGGGTTCGATCGCCAGCAGCACGCCGATCGGGTCGATATGCACTTCGGCATTCGGCACGTCGGCCACGGGCTTCGGCTTGAGGAAGCCCTCGGCGCGCTCGGCATAGTATTCGAGGATGCCCGCGGCGAGATCGACCTCCGCCTGGGCCTCCATGGCCCGCTTGCCGACCTCCAAGACCAGGATGCCCGTGTATTCCTCGATCCGCTCGCGCAGGATCGCAGCCGCCTTGGCCATCACCTTGGCCCGGTCGGCGACGCTGCGCCTGCGCCAATCGGTTTCGAAGGCGCGATGCGCGGTGGCGAGCGCCTGGTCCAGGTCGCGGTCGCTGATCGCGGCGAAGGTCTCGACCACCTGTCCGGTGGCCGGGTTCACAGTCTGATAGGTCATCGAACTCTCCTCGACGAAGATCCGTGCGGCCCGGCCTGTCGGGGACTGCGTGGCCGCCTGCGGTCGCACCACCGAAGGGTCACGCCCAATCGGTTTAATTTTGCAACCTTTGACACCTAAACCCGCAAGGTTTAGATTTGCAACCGATTTTTTTGAAGGCCGCGGCACCGTCTCGATGAAGGGGAAGAAGACCGATTTCACCGACGCCGATTGCGGCATCGCCCGCTCGCTGGGCGTCATCGGCGACTGGTGGTCCCTGCTGATCGTGCGCGAAGCGTTTCGCGGGGTTCAGCGCTTCAACGAGTTCCACAAGAGCCTCGGCATCGCGAAGAACATTCTCTCGGCGCGGCTGAAGAAGCTCGTCGACGAGGGCATCATGCGGATCGAGGAGGACGAGCCGTCCTCAGCGCGCAGCCGCTACGTCCTGACGGAGAAGGGCGAGCGCCTGCACGTGGTGCTGATCGCCCTCTGGCAATGGGGCGAAGCGACCTGCTCGGACGAGGTCCCGCTCAGCCGCACAATGTTCGACGCGCTCACCGGCAAGCCGCTCGCGCCGCTCAAGGTCATGGGCGAGGATGGTCGCGTGGTCGGCGCGCGGGAATTCATGCCGGCGCCGAGACCGATCGCCTGAGGGCGGCAGCTGCCGATATCAGGTTCGTGAAGTTGTGAAACGAGCTCTGCTCTCACGCACGGTGGCCACTGCCGGGGCCGTCCCCGTATTGGATCACCGCAAACACGGATCGGCTCGCCCCCGGACTGGCAGCGGCTCGAGCCGCTGCCTCGAGCAAGACGCGCCCGATGCTTCGCCGACAGGTATCCGGTCGCACAAACAGGCCGAGCGGACTGCAAGCCAAACCTCGTATCCGCGAGAGCGGATCGGATCACTCTAGCAGCAACGGCGCCGTTGCACGCCGCTGCGGCTTGGGCTACTCACGGCCCACGGTCAGCACCCGTAGCTCAGCTGGATAGAGCGTTGCCCTCCGAAGGCAAAGGTCACACGTTCGAATCGTGTCGGGTGCGCCAATCTTCCTTACTGGTCTGCGAATAATCAGCGGGGCCATTTAGCCCGCGCACTTAACGTCGAGTGCAGCTGACCTTGCGATCAATGATGCGGATTGCGTTAATTTTTGCCCGATCGCCGACGATCCGAATCTAGATTTTTAGGTTCGGAAACTTGCCTATATTGCTCAAAAATCTCTCACAGTGGGTCGAGACTGAGCTGTTCGGGTCGATTGCTTCAGGCTTGGCAGATTAACGCTTCCGAACCGTCGGCGACCTAAGTCGCCATCATGGCCGCAATCTCAGCGAACCGGTCATCGAGGTGGCGGGCCGCTCGCTCGAACTCCGTGAGCTTCAGCGCGACGCGGCTGTCTAGCTCGGCCGCGCGATGCGTTCCGAGCGCCTGCTCGAGGCTGGCCCGGTATTCGGGGATCATCCGCCAAAGGGGGATGGTCTCCGAGGTCACCTCGGTATGGAACTGGAAGCCGTAGGCGTAGGCACCCCAGCGAAACGCCTGCACCGCGCAGGCCTCGTTGCTGGCGAGCACGACCGCGCCCTCGGGAAGAGCCTGAACCTCTGCCCCATGCCACTGCAGCGTTTCGAATGAACGGGGGAGGCCTCCGACGACGGGATCGACGGCTCCGGCTTCGGTGAGGTGAACGTTGGCGATGCCCACTTCGGGCTTCGCCATCATTCCGACCCGGCCGCCCAGCGCAGCAGCCAGCAATTGATGTCCGAGACAGATGCCGAGATAAGGCCGGCCCAGTTCGCAGACCCACCGGCGGATGGCCGCCTTCTCTGCCGTGAGCCAGGGGTGCAGGTCCTCCTGCCAGACATCCATGGGGCCGCCCATGACCGCGAGCATGTCGTAACCCGTGAAGTCGGGGATCGGCTCGCCCAAATCCAGCTCGACGACGTCCCAGCTATGGCCCTTCGCATGCCAGAAGTCGCGAAAGATGCCCGGATGTTCGACGTCCAGGTGTTGGAACACGAGAATTCGCATGGCGCCTTCGAACCCGTCTGCCGGCTATCTGGTGTTGTGGAGCAAAGATCCGCGCACTCGCAACAGCGAAGCATTCGCCACAGGAACATGACGGGGGTCAGGCCTCCGCGCCGAAGTCGCGCCGGCGCCGCTCCGCCCGGGTCAGTTCGTCCGAGTTCAGGAAGCCCGTGGCGGCAGCGATCTCGGCCGCAGGCAGGGCGCTCTCGCGGCGCAATTGGTGGGCACGGTCGAGCCTCAGGTCGAGATAGTGTCGGTGGAGGCTGCGATCCATCAGGTCTCGAAACAGGCGTTCGAGCTGCCGGGTCGAGACATTTGCCAATCCAGCCAAAACGTCCTTCGACAGTGGCGTCTCCAGGTTGTTCTCCATGGCCGCGAGCACCCTCAGCACGCGGGGATCGCGCACACCGAACCGCATCCGCAGATCCATTCTCTGTGGGCTCAGGCCCTCGCGCATCTGGTTATGGAGAAACCAGTCGCTGACGCCCGCAGCCAGTCCGGGACCGTGATCGCGTTCGATCAGGTGCAGCATCATGTCGAGCGCCGCGATGCCGCCCGAACAGGTGACCCGCTTCTTCTCGACCTCGAAGAGGGAGCGGACGACATCGATCCCAGGGAAGTTCTCTTCGAAGGCCGGCACGTGCTCCCAGTGCAAGGTACAACGCCGCCCATCCAGCAGGCCGGCCCGCGCGAGAAGGTAGGGGCCGCCCGAGATCCCGCCGATCGTTGCGCCGCCATGCGCGAGCGCTCGCAGCCACGCGAAGAGGGCGGGGTCGACGAAGGAGGCCGGGTTTCCTCCGGCGCAAACGAAGATGCGGTCCGTGCCGCGCTTTGCGGAGCCGACGTCGACGTCGGTGAGGATCTCGATGCCGTTCGAGGCGCGCACCGTGCCGCCATCGGGCGCAGCGTGCCACCACTCGTAGAGCGTGCAGCCCGACAGGGTGTTGGCGGCCCGCATCGGCTCGACGGCGGCGCTGTACGCCATCAACGGGAAGTCCGGCACGAGGACGAAACCGACGCTGATCGGAGCAGGAGGGTCGATCCGGGGAGACTTGCGGCCGGGCCGCGCACGGCTGGCGTCGGTAGGAGTGCCCATCTTTGCGCGATTTGCCGGAAATCCGTCGTGAATTGCAAGGATGCTCCGATCAGGGAGCAGTATCAAGATCCGGACAAGCGATCACGACCGGCGACGGGGATCTCCATGCGCTACTCGCTCTTCAGCGTCCTCGGCCAGGCGCTCCGCGGCCAGAGAGACTGGAAGCCGCAATGGCGCGATGCGGCGCCGCGCACCGAATACGATGTCGTCATCATCGGCGGCGGCGGCCACGGGCTCGCAACGGCCTACTACCTGGCCAAGGAGCACGGCATCACCAACATCGCCGTGCTGGAGAAGAACGTCATCGGCTCCGGCAATGTCGGCCGCAACACAACCATCATCCGCTCGAACTACGGCCTGCCGGGCAACATCCCCTTCTACGAGCATTCGATGAAGCTCTGGGAGGGTCTGGAGCAGGACATCAACTACAACGCGATGGTCAGCCAGCGTGGCGTGCTGAACCTGTTCCATTCGGACGGACAGCGCGATGCCTATGCCCGGCGCGGCAACGCCATGCGGCTCGCCGGCATCGATGCGGAGCTGCTCGACCGTGAGCAGGTGAGGGCGATGGTGCCCTTCATCGACTTCGACAATGCCCGCTTCCCGGTGAAGGGCGGCCTCGTCCAGCGCCGCGGCGGCACCGTGCGCCACGACGCGGTGGCCTGGGGCTATGCCCGCGCCGCCGACGAGCGCGGCGTCGACATCGTCCAGAACTGCGCCGTCACCGGGATCAGTCGCGAGAACGGTCGCGTCGTCGGCGTCGAGACCAGCCGCGGCTTCATCCGCGCCAAGAAGGTCGGCATCTCGGTTGCCGGCTCGTCCTCGCTGCTCGCCTCCATGGTCGACATGCGGCTGCCGATCGAGAGCCACGTGCTCCAGGCCTTCGTCAGCGAGGGTCTGAAGCCACTCATCGACTGCGTCATGACCTTCGGTGCCGGCCACTTCTACGTCAGTCAGTCGGACAAGGGCGGTCTTGTCTTCGGCGGCGACATCGACGGCTACAATTCCTACGCCCAGCGCGGAAACCTCGCCACGATCGAGGACGTGATGGAGGGCGGCATGGCTCTCTGGCCTGGCCTCGGCCGCGTCCGGCTGCTGCGCCACTGGGGCGGCATCATGGACATGTCGATGGACGGCTCGCCGATCATCGATCGCACCGATATCGGCGGCCTCTATCTCAATGCCGGCTGGTGCTACGGCGGCTTCAAGGCCACCCCTGCGGCGGGATTCTGCTTCGCGCACACCATCGCCCGCGACGAGCCCCATCCCATCAGCGCTGCCTACCGCCTCGACCGTTTCGCGACCGGCCATCTCATCGACGAGAAGGGCATGGGCGCGCAGCCGAACCTGCACTGAGGAGCGAGTCCCATGCGCATTCGATGCCCCCATTGCGGTGAACGCGACAACGGCGAGTTCAGCTATCTCGGCGACGCAACGGTCGTTCGCCCCGACGGGATGAGCGCCTCGTCCGAGGCGATGCACGACTACGTCTACCTGCGTGACAACCCGGCCGGCCTGCACCGCGAGCTCTGGTACCACGGCGCCGGCTGCCGAAGCTGGCTGGTCGTGACCCGCGACACCCGCACCCACGAGATCCGTGACGTGTCTTCGGCCCGCGACGTTGCGCTGGCCCGCCATACGGGAGACGCAGCATGACCACGATGACGCTCAAGCGGTCGGACGCGGATGTTGCCGCGGAGATCCCGGACCGCAGCCAGGCCTACCGGGTCGTGAAGGGCGGCCTCGTAGACCGCCGCAAGCTCCTCGACTTCAGCTTCGACGGCACCTCGTACAAGGGCTTCCAGGGCGACACGCTGGCCTCGGCGCTGCTCGCCAACGGCGTCCATCTCGTCGGGCGCTCATTCAAGTACCACCGCCCGCGCGGCATCCTGTCGGCAGGTTCGGAAGAACCGAACGCGATCGTCGAGCTGCGCTCGGGTGCGCGCCGCGAGCCGAATACCCGCGCCACTGTCGCCGAGCTCTATGCCGGCCTCGAGGCGAACAGCCAGAACCGCTGGCCCTCGCTTGCCTTCGATGCGCTCGGCATCAACGCGCTGGCGGCGCCGATATTCGCGGCGGGCTTCTACTACAAGACCTTCATGTGGCCGGCCTCCTTCTGGGAGAAGCTCTACGAGCCCATGATCCGCCGCGCCGCCGGCCTCGGACACGCCGCGAACGCGCCCGATCCGGACACCTACGACCGGATGCACGCGCATTGCGACGTACTCGTCATCGGTGGCGGACCTGCCGGCCTCTCGGCGGCGCTGACCGCGGGCCGTGCCGGCGCGCGGGTCATCCTCGTCGACGAGGACTTCAAGCTCGGTGGACGTCTGCTCTCCGAGAACCAGTGGATCGGCTCGCAGGCCGGCGTCGAATGGGCCGCAGCGGCTCTGGACGAGCTGATCAGCCTGCCGGAGGTCCGCATCCTGACGCGAACGACGCTGTTCGGGGTCTACGATCACGGCTCCTATGGCGCTGTCGAGCGCGTCAGCGACCATCTCGCGGTCCCCGGTGTCCATGCGCCGCGCCAGCGCCTTTGGCGGATCACCGCCAAGCGTGCGGTTCTCGCCGCCGGCGCGATCGAGCGGCCGCATGTCTTCGGCGGCAACGACCGGCCCGGTGTCATGCTGGCGGGGGCGGTGCGCGCCTACGTCAATCGCTACGGGGTTCTGCCGGGCCGCAGGATCGCCGTCGTCACGTCGAGCGATGACGGCTGGCGGACGGTCACCGATGTGCTCGCCGCTGGCGGCCAGATCGCGGCCGTGATCGACACGCGCCGGTCCGTGCCACAGGAGCTGCGTCGCGCGGCCGAGAGCGCGGGCGCCACCATCATCACCGACGGCTATGTCGCGGGGACCCGGGGGCACCTGCGCCTGAAGGCGATCGAGGTCGTTGACTCCTATGGCGGCGCGCAGAGCATCGCCTGCGATTGCCTCGCGATGGCCAATGGCTGGAACCCGATCGTCCACCTCGACTCGCACCTGTCGCGCAAGCCAGTCTGGAACGAGCATATCCACGCTTTCGTCCCCGCGGCGATGCCTCTGGGCATGGTCGCTGCGGGCGCGGCGACCGGTCACTTCACCCTGGCGGATTGCCTCGCGACGGGCGCGGATGTCGCCGCAGACGCCGCAAAGGAATGCGGCTTCGAGCGCAAGCTCTATCCCGTCCCGAGCACCGAGCCGGAGAGCGCGGCCCATACGCCCCTCTGGCGGTCGCCTCGCATCAAGGGCAAGGCCTTCGTCGACTTCCAGAACGACGTGGCCGCCACCGACGTCGAACTCGCCCATCGCGAGGGCTTCCGGGCCGTGGAGCATCTGAAGCGCTACACGACGCTCGGCATGGCGACAGACCAGGGCAAGACCTCGAACCTGGCCGGACTCAGCATCATGGCCGAGCTGACCGGCCAGGCGATCCCGAGCGTCGGCACGACGGTGTTCCGGCCCCCCTTCACACCGGTGGCGATGGGCGCGCTCGCAGGCCATCACCGCGGCAAGGAGTTCCGCGCGACCCGGCACGTGCCCTCGCATGCCTGGTGCGAGGAGAACGGCGCGGTCTTCGTCGAGACCGGCCTGTGGCTACGCCCGGCCTACTTCCCTCGTGCCGGGGAGAAGGACTGGCTCGAGAGCGTGAACCGCGAGGTCAACACCGTCCGCTCGCGGGTCGGAATCTGCGATGTCACGACCCTCGGCAAGATCGACATCCAGGGACGCGACGCGCTCGCCTATCTCGAAAAGTTCACGGCCAATCCGTTCGGCAGCCTGCCGGTCGGCAAGGCGCGCTACGCGATCCTGCTGCGCGAGGACGGGATCATCCTCGATGACGGCACCATCGCCCGCATGGGCGAGAACCACTACGTGATGACCGCCTCCACCGCGAACGCGGCGAAGGTGATGCAGCACATGGAGTTCTGCCGTCAGTGGCTCTGGCCCGAGTTCGACGTGCAGATCGCCTCGATCAGCGAGCAATGGGCGCAATACGCGGTTGCCGGCCCGAAGGCCCGCGACACGCTTCGCGGCGTCGTGGACCCTGAATTCGACATCTCCAACGAGGCTTTCCCCTTCCTCGCCAGCGCGAACATCACCGTCGGCGGCGGGATCCCGGCGCGGCTGTTCCGGATCTCCTTCTCGGGTGAACTCGCCTACGAGATCGCCGTACCGGTCGCTTATGGCGACGCCCTCTGGCGGGCGATCATGCAGAGCGGCACGCCACACGGCATCACGCCCTACGGGTCGGAGGCGCTGTCCGTCATGCGCATCGAGAAGGGCCATGCGGCCGGCGCCGAGATCAACGGCATGACGACGGCCGCCGATATCGGTCTCGGCGGCATGCTCGCCAAGAAGAAGGACTATATCGGCCGCCTGATGAAGGATCGCCCCGGCCTGACGGAGCCGGACCGGCCGACGCTCGTCGGGGTCCGTCCAGTCGACACCTCCAAGCGCCTGAGGGCCGGCACGCACATCATCACGCTCGACGCCACGCCGAGCCTCGAGGCCGACCAGGGCTTCCTGAGTTCCGTCGCCTACTCGCCGAGCAACGGCCACTGGATCGGCATCGGCTTCATCAGCCGCGGTCCGCAGCGGATCGGCGAGCGCGTGCGCGCCTACGATCCCGTCCGCAACGAGGATTTCGAGGTCGAGATCTGTTCGGCGGTCTTCGTCGATCCCGAGGGGAGCAGGATGCATGTCTGAGGCAACCGCGAACGTGTGGGCTCCCCGCAGCGCCTGGGCCGGTTACGCGAAGCCCGGCCGTCACGGCCGCACCCAAGGCGACGCCGGCGTCCGGCTGACCTTGCGCGACGGCATCGCCCTCGCGACGGTCATTGCCGCCGATGGGCAAACGGATGCCCTGCGGGCGCTCGTCTCCGAGCGGTACGGCTGGACATTGCCCGAGCCGGGCAAGTCTCAGGTGTCGCGTGAGCGAGGGCTGGTCTGGTCCGCCCCGGGCCAATGGCTGGCCGTCGCAGAGACGCGCGATGCCCTACGGGAGCTGCCCGACGTCTTCCGTGGCATTGCGGCTGTGACCGATCAGAGCGATGGCCGCGCGGTCGTGCGGGTGTCGGGACCCAATGCCCGAACACTGCTCGAGAAGGGGGTCGCGGTCGATCTGCACCCGCGCTCGTTTCAGGCAGGGCGGACGGCGGTGACCAGCATCTCCCATATCGGTGCTCAGCTCTGGCAGCTGGACGACGCGCCGACCTACGACCTGGCCGTCGCCCGCAGCTTCACCGGGAGCTTCTGGTCCTGGCTGACCGAGGCCGCCGCCGAGTTCGGCTACGAGGTCGAGCAAGGGTCGGCTCACTGACCGCCGGAGCGATTTCGATCCGACCGGCCGAATCCGCGCGCTGAGGCAGTTTTCGATGGCGCAGATCAGCAAGTTTCCCGTCGCCCAAGCCGCGCGGAAAAAACCGGCACGGAAGGCCGATGCCGCAGAGCCGGAGGTGACGGCGGCGAACCAGGCCGTCGACCTCGCGACGGGATCGAGCGCGCCACAGGAAAGCGCCAAATCGCTGGAGAAGGCGATCGGATCTCAGGTCCGAATGCTGCGCCGCGCGCAGGACCTTTCGGCCGCCGAGCTCGGGAGCGCATCCGGGGTCTCGCTCGGCATGATCTCGAAGATCGAGAACGGTCAGATCTCGCCTTCGCTCTCCACCATCAACGCGATCGCGAGCGCGCTCAACGTCCCGTTCACCGCGCTGTTCTCGTCTTTCGAGGAAAAGCGCGACTGCTCGCACGTGAAGAGCGGGCAGGGTCTCATCATCGAGCGCCGGGGCACCAAGGTCGGCCACATCTACGAATTGCTCGGTGCGGCGCTCGGCAGCGACATCGTCGTCGAGCCATACCTGATCGATCTGACCGAGGACGCGGTGCCGTATGCGAGCTTTCGCCATGCCGGCATCGAGTTCATCCACATGCTGAACGGTGAGATCATCTACCGCCACGCCAACCACGACTATCACCTGCTGCCAGGCGACTCGCTGATGTTCGATTCGGCGGGACTTCATGGGCCGGTGCAGATCATCCAGTCCCCGATCAAGTACATCGCCGTGATCATCTATCCGCGGCAATCGACCTGAGCGCGCCGAGCCGCGCTCGCCATCGACCCTGATCCCATCGCAGGCGATCGAAGCGGCGCGCTCTGATCTCCGAGAGCGAAGCGCACTGATCCTCAATCAGGAAAAAGACTTCACCGACCAGTGTCGGTGAAGTCTTGAGTCCCTGGGAGAAATCATGATCGAAAGCGGCCCGCACCGGCCCTCCGATCACAATAAGAAACTAACATTCCCTATGAGAAACACAAGCACGAAAGTGCATCGCTCTCCGACGGTGAGATCGGTCGCGTGCGCCGGCTCCTCAGCCAACATGGCGAGGCGACGTCGAGGCAATCCAGAGCCAAACCCGCACCGTCAGGGCGTTGGCCCTAGTTGCTTCGCTACGCCCGCAACGATGGGGAAGCCTACGACGTGATCGACCGGATGCCGTATCAAGCACGCGGGTAGGAGATGATCGCCAGGTAGGTCATCGGCTTCTTGAGCAGCTTCGCCGGTCCATGCAGAGCCTCGGCGTCGAACATCAGAGAGTCGCCGGGGGCGAGGTGGTACTCCTGGTCGGCGTGGCGATAGATGACCTCTCCGGCCAGCATATAGATGAAC
Source organism: Methylobacterium brachythecii (assembly GCF_014196345.1). Lineage (GTDB taxonomy): Bacteria > Pseudomonadota > Alphaproteobacteria > Rhizobiales > Beijerinckiaceae > Methylobacterium > Methylobacterium brachythecii. The sequence continues at coordinate 21,788 of NZ_JACIDN010000005.1, forward strand.
TCGATGCCGCCATGGCGGAAGCCCGTATAGGGTTCCGCGGCATCCTCCAGGGTGATCAGGTAGGGTTCGACGATCAGTTCCCCGCGAAGCCCCGCGCCGAGCAATTCGTAGATGTGGCCAACCTTGGTGCCGCGGCGCTCGATCACGACGCCCTGGCCCTGCTTCACATAGGAGCAGTCGCGCCGCTCCTCGAAGGCCGAGAACAGCGCCGTGATCGGCACGTTGAGGGCATTGGCCACCGAATTGATCGAGGCGAGGGAAGGGGAGATCTGCCCGTTCTCCATCTTCGAGATCATTCCCGGCGAGATGCCGGCGGCAGCCCCGAGATCGGCAACGGACAATTCGCGCTCACGGCGGAGCGCGCGGATCTGATGACCCAGCGCCTTTTCCAGATTCCGCTTGTCCTCGACCGGCGCGTTCGACGCCGTGTTCAAGACGCGCTCCGGTGGGGTCTGGTTCGACACTCGACTCTTCATTCGCGGGAAACCACTCGCCTCTTCCTTGCACAGACGTTCGTTGCCGCTCCGTCTGTCAATGTGTGCATTGCAAAAGACGGCTTACACGCCTTCTAAATTCCCGGCGGCGCAGTCCGCAGGCGGGTCGCGCCGCCCTCACGCGACACCGACATCCGGAAACCACACCGTCCGAGATACGGGCAATCGGTTGCACGATAAGTGCAAAAATCGGCAAGGAACCGCTCGAACGCGACGAGTGCCCGCAAGCTCGGCAGCGCCTGATCCAATATTCGCCATTCGCCTATTGATCTTGCAAACGAAAGGTTTTGCTGCGCAGCAGCATGATTTCGGCGGTTGACATCCGTTTTCCCTTAGAGAAAATATCATTCGCAAAGAGAAGGTCGCCAAGCCGCACAACGCAGGATGTTGCTGCATTTCGCGTGCTTGGCAATGTCTTGGGGGCAATCGAGCCCGCGGGGATGCCTTGCGCTGTCGCTCGCGCTCTTCGGCTTTGTCATGAAGCGGACTGGTGCACGCATTCTTGGGACGCGCGTCCGGTAGCCGCGCCTTCGTCTTCGGAGACCTGCGGCATGATCGATCAGGGCATCAAGAGTCGTCCGGTCTACGAGCGGCTTCGGATCGACCATTCCGGGCTGCGCCACCTGTTCGTGGCCGATACACCCTCCTTCTCCGTCGAGCCGCTCGCCGCCGAGGCGCAGGCCCTCGAAGTCTGGGCCGTTGCGCCGCTCGACAGCGAAGGCGTGTCTCCCGCGCTCACGGATGAGCGTCATCGCAGCTTTCGCTCGGTGCAAGGCCTCATCCAACGTCTCACGCATCGCTTGAAGGACGAGCGGATGGGGTTCCGGCTCTACGCGGCCGGCAGGGAGGGCTTCCTCTGGGACGTCTACGGCACTGCGCAGCAAGCCGGATTGGGCAGGCAGGAGGTCTTCCTGACTCATCACGGCTCGACGAGGCGCCGCGTGATGTGCGTGCATTGCCGGACCTTCAACGAGGGCGTGACGACGACGATCGCGCAGTGCGAGGGCTGCGGCGCGCAGCTCTTCGTTCGCGATCACTTCTCGCGCCGGCTCTCCGCCTACATGGGCGTGAAGGTCGATGCCGAGCTTCCTGGGGACGTTCCTCCCGCAGAGCAGGCCTATCAATGATCGTCGAAGGCAAACTGTCGGCGCGCGTCGTCGGTGTCGACACCATCAGTCCGACGCTCAAGCGCTTCCGGTTCGCTCCGCAGGGAGGGGGACAATTCCCGACGGCCGCACCCGGCGCCCATATCCTCGTCACTCTGCGCGGCCCTGATCGCGTCTGGAAGAACTCCTACTCGCTGGTCACCACGCCCGAGCAGCGCGACCAATACGCTATCATCGTGCGGCGCGCGGACGCGTCCCGCGGCGGTTCGCACTTCCTGCACGACGTCATCACGGGCGGCGAGGCGGTCGAGCTGAGCGCGCCCGCCAGCCTGTTTCCGATCGCGTCGCTCGCGCGCAAGCACATACTGATCAGCGGCGGCATCGGGCTGACCCCGTTCCTCTCCTACGTTCCCGTCCTGCGATCGCGGAAGGCGACGTTCGAGCTGCATCAGTTCTGCTCCGAAGGCGAGGCCGGCGTCTTTCGCGATCTCCTCGGCAACGAGGACGGCCGCATCCACGTGCACGGATCGACGTCGCGCCCGGCGCTCGACCAGATCCTCGCGGACCAGCCGCTGGGCACGCATGTCTATACTTGCGGGCCGGACCGCCTGATGGAGGGCGTCGCGCAGACCGCACGGCGGCTAGGCTTCCCCGAGAACGCCATCCACCAGGAGAGTTTCGGCGCCGCGACCGGCGGCCAGCCCTTCGTCGTGCGGCTCACCCGATCCCGGAAGACCATCGAGGTCGGCGAGACGCAGACGCTTCTCGAAGCCCTCGAGGCGGCTGGCGTCGAGGCGCCGTGCCTATGCCGCGGCGGCGCCTGTGGCGTCTGCCTGGTGCCGGTCGTCGACGGCGAGCCCGAGCACCGGGATCACGTTCTCTCCGATGCCGAGAGGGCCGAGGGACGCATCATCGCGACCTGCGTGTCGCGCGCCAAATCCGCATCGCTCGTGCTTGATCTTTGAGGAGATCGTAATGGGTATCCAATTCAAGCCGACCGAAACCTTCCGCGGCGACTTCTCCTATTCGAACAGCGACGAGGCCGTCCTTCGGTTTCCGTTCCCCTTCGCCGAAGACAAGTACATGTACTCCGTGAACATGGAGCCGCATGTCAGGAAAGGTCCGTGCCCGGTCTTCGAGCACGCCTTCGACGTCGACGAGCATTACATCGCCGAATGCCACGAGCGGGCCCTGGTGCTGGAATCCGACCCCAAGCGCTGCCAGGTCCTACCGCACATGATGGCGGCCCAGTGGGACACGCTCGAACTCATCATGGAGAGCCTCGCGACGGATTATCCAGAGCACTTCTCCCTAACCCGCGACGGCGACAACTGGCACTGGATCAATCGCCCGCTGAACACCGACCAGAGATTCGTCTTCGGCGATCCGAGCACGCTTCCGCGCGAGCCCTTCGAGTACATCACCCGGCAGGCGCAAGGTGACTTCACCATCCAGGACCAGCGCGACCACAATCTCTACGTCGACGGCGGCATGGTCACCTGCCAGGCCGACTGGTCGCTCGAATTCGACATCGGCATGTCGTTCCATGAGTGGCATGGGCCGGTGCCGCTGGCCCACGATATCGGCGTGTTCGACCGCGCTCTGCAGTATCTGCTGCGACTCCAATACGGTCAGCCGGTCCGCCGTCTCAACTGGACGATGACGGTGAACCCGCGAATGGACACCTCGCCGGAAAACTATCCGGATTGGGGACCGGACAAGCTCACGGTCACCCCGGAGAACGTGGACCGCAAGGTTCACCTGCGCGTCGAGTTGCAGACCCTGTTTCGCCTGCCTCGCTCCAACGGGATCCTCTTCGGGATCCGCTGCTACCTGATCAGCCTGCAGGATCTGGAGCGGGTCACGAAGTGGAGCAAGCGCCTCGGCAGAGTCCTGGCGACGCTTCCCCCGGAGCTGGTCGAGTACAAGGGCATCGCCCGCTACCGGGACATGGTCGTCTCGCGCCTCGCCGCGGTGGATGACGGCGCGCCTCTGTCCCTTGGCATCCAGCCCGATCAGACCTCGCTGCCGCCCCGGCGCTGAGAACAGGATCGGCTTCGCCCGCGCAGGGCACGTCGCAATGGCCACGACCCACGCGGACTTCCGATCCCCGTTGAGATCGAATTTCGTATCAGGAAATTTTATTGATCCTCAGTTGACGAGCTACGCGGGGTGTGCGAGCAATATCCGGCGCTCCCGATTTATAAGGAACTTGCGATGTGCGGTATTGTCGGGTTGTTTCTAAAGAATCCAAAGCTTGAGCCGCAGCTCGGCAAGCTTTTGTCGGACATGCTCGAGACGATGACCGATCGTGGCCCCGACAGCGCGGGTATCGCGGTCTATGGCTCGAACGCCGAGGGCGTGAAGCTCACGCTGCGCGGGCCGGATCAGGCAGCCCTAGTTGAGACCATCTCGCAGCTCGAAGCGGTGTTCGACCGCTCCTTCGCCAAGACCGCACGCGACACGCACACCGTGCTCTCCGTGCCGGCCGAGCGCGAGGCGAAGATCCGCGCCTGGCTCAAGGAGAACGCCCCCGGCATCGACGTCGTCAGCGCCGGCAAGCGCATGGAGATCTACAAAGAGGTCGGCTTGCCGGCATCCGTCGCCGAGCGCTTCGATGTTGCCGGCATGTCCGGCAGCCACGGCATCGGCCATACCCGCATGGCCACCGAGAGTGCCGTCGTCACCAACGGCGCGCACCCGTTCTCGACCGGCCTCGACGAGTGCCTCGTCCATAACGGCTCGCTATCGAACCACAACGGCATGCGCCGGAAGCTGCAGCGCGAGGGTCTGACCTTCAAGACGCAGAACGACACCGAGGTCGCCGCCGGCTACCTGTCCTGGCGTATGCGCGAGGGCGCCTCGCTGAAGGAAGCGCTCGAGTCGAGCCTCACGGATCTCGACGGCTTCTTCACCTTCGTCGTCGGCACCGAGAACGGCTTTGCCGTGGTGCGCGACCCGATCGCCTGCAAGCCGGCCGTCATGGCCGAGACGGACGACTACGTCGCCTTCGGCTCCGAGTACCGCGCCCTCGTCGGTCTTCCCGGCATCGAGAACGCGCGCGTCTTCGAGCCAGAGCCTGCCAAGGTCTATGCGTGGGAGCGCCACTGATGCCGACTTTCGACCTTAACAGCAGCCCCCTGCGTGAACTGAACCAGGCCCTGCACGCGCTGCGGTCCGACACCAACGAGACCCACTGGACGGTCAATCACCCCGAGGGCCGTCACGCCATCGCGGCCGGCCTCGATGCGCCGATCACCGTCGAGATCGAAGGGATCGTCGGCTACTACTGCGCCGGCATGAACAAGCAGGCCAGCGTTCTCGTGAACGGGAATGCCGGCGTCGGCGTCGCCGAGAACATGATCTCCGGCTTCGTGCATGTCCGCGGCGATGCCAGCCAGTCGGCCGGCGCCACCGCTCATGGCGGCCTTCTCCTCATCGACGGCAATGCCGGCGCCCGTTGCGGCATCTCGATGAAGGGCATCGATATCGTCGTGAAGAAGTCGATCGGCCATATGTCGGCCTTCATGGCGCAGGCGGGCTCGCTCGTGGTCCTCGGCGATGCCGGCGAGGCACTGGGCGACTCCCTCTACGAGGCCAAGCTGTTCGTGCGCGGATCGGTGGCCAGCCTCGGTGCCGATTGCGTCGAGAAGCCGATGAAGGACGAGCACCGCGAGCTGCTCTACGCCAAGCTGAAGAATGCCGGCCTCGCCGGTGAAGTCGATCCCTCGGACTTCAAGCGCTACGGCTCGGCCCGCACCCTCTACCACTTCAACGTCGACAACGCCGGAGCCTACTGATGGCCGATCAAAAGGATCCGCGCGGCACTCCGCGCACCAAGCCCCGCTTCTCCGCGACCTACACGCCCGACGTGATGTCCGAGATCCGCCGCGCAGCGGCGACGGGCATCTACGACATCCGCGGCGCCGGAGCGAAGCGTGCCCTGCCGCATTTCGACGACCTGCTCTTCCTCGGCGCCTCGATCAGCCGTTACCCGCTCGAAGGCTACCGCGAGAAGTGCGGCACCGAGGTGATCCTCGGCTCGCGCTTCGCCAAGAAGCCGATCAAGCTGAAGACCCCCGTGACGATCGCGGGCATGAGCTTCGGCTCGCTCTCGGCCAACGCCAAGGAGGCCCTCGGCCGCGGCGCGACCATCGCCGGCACCTCGACCACCACGGGCGACGGCGGCATGACGCCGGAGGAGCGCGGCCATTCGAAGACGCTGGTCTATCAATACCTGCCGTCACGCTACGGCATGAACCCGGACGACCTGCGCAAGGCCGATGCGATCGAGGTGGTAATCGGCCAGGGCGCCAAGCCCGGCGGCGGCGGCATGCTGCTCGGCCAGAAGATCACCGAGCGTGTCGCCGGCATGCGCTGCCTGCCCCCGGGCGTCGACCAGCGTTCGGCCTGTCGTCACCCCGACTGGACCGGCCCCGACGATCTCGAGATCAAGATCGGCGAGCTGCGTGAGGTCACGGATTGGGAGAAGCCGATCTACGTGAAGGTCGGTGCCTCACGCCCCTATTACGACACGGCGCTCGCCGTGAAGTCCGGGGCGGACGTCGTGGTTCTCGACGGCATGCAGGGCGGTACCGCCGCCACCCAGGACGTATTCATCGAGCATGTCGGCATCCCGACGCTCGCCGCAATCCGCCCGGCCGTTCAGGCGCTGCAGGATCTCGGCATGCACCGCAAGGTACAGCTGATCGTCTCGGGCGGCATCCGCTCAGGTGCGGACGTTGCCAAGGCTCTGGCGCTCGGCGCCGATGCCGTAGCGATCGGGACGGCCGCCCTGATCGCCCTGGGCGACAACGACCCCCGCTGGGAGGCCGAGTACCAGGCTCTCGGTACCACGGCCGGTGCCTATGACGACTGGCACGAGGGCAAGGATCCGGCCGGCATCACCACCCAGGATCCGGAGCTGTCGAAGCGCCTCGATCCGGAGCTCGCCGGGCGGCGTCTGGCCAACTTCCTCGCGGTGATGACGCTGGAAGCCCAGACCATCGCCCGCGCCGCCGGAAAGAGCCACCTGCACAACCTCGAGCCAGAGGATCTGGTGGCCCTGACGATCGAAGCCGCGGCGATGGCCCAGGTTCCGCTGGCCGGCACCAACTGGGTTCCGGGGAAGACCGGTCTCTAGACACATCGAGGGTCGCCCTGCCGAGGGCGACCCCTTTTTGTTGGCAGACCTCGAATATTCAGCCGCCCTTGGGAGGGTTTAGCAATGGAAATCGATCTCGAAAGCATCGCCAAAGAGCGTGGGATCAAATACTTCCTCGTCTCTTATACCGATCTGTTCGGCACGCAGCGCGCCAAGCTCGTGCCGGCTTCCAAAATCAAGACCTGTTGCGAGGATGGAGCGGGCTTTGCCGGCTTCGCCACCTGGCTCGATATGAGCCCTGCGGATTCCGACCTGCTCGCGGTGCCCGACCCCGATGGCCTGATCCAGCTGCCCTGGAAGCCAGAGGTGGGCTGGCTGCCCGCCGACCTCTACATGGACGGCAAGCCGGTCGATCAGGGTCCGCGCAACATCCTGAAGCGCCTGATGAAGCAAGCCGCTCAGGACGGCCTCCAGATGAAGACCGGCGTCGAGCCGGAATTCTTCCTGATCACGCCCTGCGGCTCTGAGCCGGCCGACATCGCCGACAAGCAGATGAAGCCCTGCTACGACCAGTCCGCCCTGATGCGCCGCTACGACGTGATCGCCGAGATCTGCGACGCCATGCTCGCGCTCGGCTGGAACCCGTACCAGAACGACCATGAGGACGCGAACGGCCAGTTCGAGATGAACTGGGACTACGACGATGCGCTGGTGACCGCCGACCGGCATGCGTTCTTCAAGTACATGACTCGCTCCATCGCCGAGAAGCACGGCTTCCGCGCGACTTTCATGCCGAAGCCGTTCCTGGATCTAACCGGCTCGGGCTGCCACGCCCACGTCTCGCTCTGGCGCGACGGCACCAACGTCTTCAAGGATTCGTCCGACGAGATCGGCCTGTCGCGGATCGGCTATCACTTCATCGGCGGCCTGATCCATTCGGCCGACGCGCTCGCAGCGATCACCAACCCGACGGTGAACTCCTACAAGCGCATCAACGCGCCGCGCACGACCTCGGGCGCGACCTGGGCACCGAATACGGTGACCTATACGGGCAACAACCGCACGCACATGGTCCGCGTGCCGGGCGGCGGCCGTTTCGAGTTCCGGCTCCCGGACGGCGCGGTGAACCCCTACCTCCTACAGGCAGGCATTCTGGCGGCAGGTCTCGACGGCATGCGGCAGGAGCGAGATCCGGGCAAGCGCCTGGACATCAACATGTACACCGACGGCCACGGTCTCGAGGGCGTGAAGCGACTGCCGCTGAACATGCTCGACGCCATGCGCGCCCTGGAGAACAGCAGCGTTCTCAACGAGGCCTTCGGCTCTTTCGTGCCGAGCTACCTGAAGCTCAAGCAGGACGAGTGGAACGGCTACTGCGGCCATCTCACCCAGTGGGAACGCGACAACACCCTCGATTGCTGAGGCAGCCATCCTCACCGGGCGGCGTCGCCGCCCGGTGGCGCGACGGAGCAACGAGAGGATCGACATGAGCAACCGCATCGTCCTGCGCGCTGGCGAAGCCCTCGTCGCGGGCGGGCCGCCGAACACCGCTGCCGAGCCCGAGGTGATCATCGGCGAACTCGACGGGCCGGTCGGCACCGCGCTGGCCACGCTCACCGGCGATCAGGTCGTCGGCCATAGCCGCGTCTTCGCGCTCCTGAACACCGACATCATGGTCCGCCCGGTGACGCTCTGCGTCTCCAAGGTCAGCGTCACCGAGAGCAAGTACACCTCGATCCTGATGGGCACGGTGCAATTCGCCATCGCCAACGGCGTGCTCGACGCGGTCCGCGCCGGCTACATCCCCAAGGAGAAGGCCAACGATCTCGGCATCATCTGCTCGGTCTGGCTCAGCCCCGGCGTGATCGAGGCCGAGACGGTCGACCACAGGGCCCTGTTCGAGATCCAGCGCAAGGGCATGACCGAGGCGATCCGCAAGGCCATGACCAACGAGCCATCGATCGACTGGCTCCTCGAGAACCAGGACAAGATCATCCACAAATACTACCAGATGGGCCTCGACGGTAAGATCTGAGCGTTTGCCTGACAGATAATACGAGATCAGGAGCCGAGTCTCTACGATCAGATCGGAGAGCACAAGCTCAGCGAGCTACTGACGACGTCCTACGACATCATCGAGACGAAAGCCGCATATCGAGCATCACCATTCAAGACGGCCAACAAGCTCATACAGCATCGGACGAAAGCGGTCGCGACCATCGGGCAAGGCGTCGATTGGTCGATGTCCCTGATCCCTGTTCAGGCATTCCCGGACGACGAAGACCAGGCGCTCGACCGGAGCGGCTGAAACCTCGTGAAGCCCACAATGGAGAGATGACGTGAGCTACAAGGATCTCCCGCGGCAGTCGGCGCTGAACGAGCGGCACATCGCCCTCGGCTCGCGGCTCGACGCCGAGTGGAACGGCATGCCCATTCCGCAGCAATACGCCACCGACCGCTACGATGAGACCACCATCGTCCGGTCTCGCGCAGGCCTCTTCGACGTGACGGGCCTGCGCATCGTCAACGTCACCGGCCCCGATGCCGAAGCCATGCTGAACGCGATGCTCACCAGCGACGTCGGCAAGATCGCGCCCGGCAAGTCGGCGATCAGCAACATCGTCGATGCCAACGGCTCGCTGATCGACGACGTGCTCGTCTACCGCGACGGACCCCAGGACTTCCGGATCTCCCATGGCGGCGGCGCTCTGGAGGACGCGCTTCCCGAATTCACCGAAGGCCGCAACGTGCAGGCGGCGCGGGACGACGACATCCACATCCTGTCGCTGCAGGGTCCGCTGGCGCTGGACATCCTGAAGCCGCACACGCCGCTCGATCTGTCCAAGCTCAAGTATTTCGAGCACGCCCGCTCGACGCTGTTCGGCAAGGACGTCTCTCTCGCGCGCGGCGGCTACTCCGCGGAGCGCGGCTACGAGGTGTTCTGTGCGGCCAAGGACGCGGTGGCGATCTGGGATGCGATCATGGAGGCCGGCAAGCCCTCCGGCATCGTCGCGGCCTCGTGGGACTGCCTCGACATCGTCCGGGTGGAGGGCGCGTTGCTGTTCTTCCCCTTCGACATGCCGAAATCAGACACGACCCCCTGGGAGGTCGGCGTCGATTGGACGGTCGATCTCGACAAGCCCGATTTCCGCGGCAAGGCCGCTTTGCAGGAGAGGAAGGGCAAGGAGCGGTTCAAACAGGTCGGCCTCGAGATCCTGCACGACGATGCCGTCACGCCGGGGGCGAAGCTCTTCAAGGACGGCCGCGAGGTCGGCACAGTCAACAGCACGACCTACAGCTGGCACCTGATGAAGTCCCTCGGCCTCGCGCACCTGCCGCCGGAGCTCAGCGCGCTCGGAACCGAGGTCCAGATCAAAACCGACAACGACGACCTCATCGCCAACGTCGTACGCACGCCCTTCTACGATCCGATGAGGCTGCGAACGCATCCGATCGACGAGCGGGCGTCATGATCCATTAGGATGAGAGCCCGCTCCGCGAGGGGCGGGTAAACCTTGTGGCCGTCCCGCGCATTCGAAACGCGCTTGAGGTCCGTCCACGCTTATAATGTATTCAGTACTTCAATAACTGGGTGCCGAAAGTCCCGGCAAGAATGACGGGCCCGAATTTTCGGCGGGTATCTTGTCATCAGAAGATCGCGGCTCACGGAATCGGGGTGTCGGTCTCATTTGGTTAGACGGCCTTGAAGTCCGTCGGGCCCTGATGATCAAGGATTGAGCAGATTGCCCAAATCTGCAGTTTTCTGCGGATTTTCAGGCTGAGTGTCAGCGATTCTCACTGCATGAGAAGGATCTTGCTTGACACGCCCAAGCTCATAGAGAAATGATTATTCCCATCAGGAACGCATGCAGCGAGCAATCAGGCGCTGCGACCGGGCAGAGCGGTGACCGCAGGGCGGTCAAAACAAGGGATCTCGCGGCTGCCGAAATGCGGTCCGCCCCCCTGAAGCAAAAGCTTTCGCCTTGATCTGTCGAGCCAATGCCCGGCGGGTCAAGATAAAAGGCCAAGCATAGAGCATGTCGAATTCGCGGTATCACGCCCCCGTGATCGGATCTGCTTTGCCTGTTCCCAGATCATCTTTTGGCACCCAAGGCCAACCCATGTTTGCCGGGCCAATGGGAGAATGAAGGCAATGAGTTCAGGGATGACATCGACGAGCAGTCAGGGGCTGCCGAGCGCCGTCGACGCGGGCGGTGCTCCCGCGGGCGACAGCAAGCTTCATCGCTCGATCAACTGGACCGGCGCCTTCTGGTGCGCCAGTGGCGTCCCGGCTCTGGTGCTGTTCTCCGTCGGCGGCATCGCCGGAAATACAGGCAGGCTGGCCTTCCTGATCTGGATCATCTCCATGGTCATGGGCTTCCTGCAATCCTTCACCTACGCCGAGATCGCAGGCCTCTTCCCGAACAAGTCGGGCGGCGCTTCGGTCTACGGCGCGGCTGCCTGGGTCCGGTATTCGAAGCTGATCGCGCCACTCTCCGTCTGGTGTAACTGGATTGCCTGGACGCCGGTGCTGTCGTTGGGCTGCTCCATCGCCGCGGCCTACATTCTGAACGCCTTCGCGCCTCAGCCGGCGGCCGGCTCGGCAGCCGTGGTGGACTGGCTCGCCACGCACGGCGCCAGCCTGCAGATGTCGAACGCCGACAAGACCGCGGCGGCGATCGCCGCGCTGTCGCCGAGCATCCGCACCTGGACCTTGTTCTCGACGACGCTGGGGCCCGTCTCGCTCTCGCTCAACGCCGCCTTTTTCATCGGCGCCGCGCTGATGCTCGTGGTGTTCGCGATCCAGCATCGCGGCATTCTCGGCACCGCGAACGTGCAGAAGTACATCGCCCTGCTGGTGATCATCCCGATGTTCATCGTCGGCGTGGTGCCGCTGCTGACGAACGGCGTGAACTGGGCGAATTTTTCGCCGCTGGTCCCACCCGCCGCTCCGAATACCCCGGCGCCCGGCGCGTGGAACACCGCGGGCTGGACACTCGCGCTCGGCGGCATGTTCATCGCTGCCTGGTCGACCTACGCCTTCGAGACCGCGATCTGCTACACTAGCGAGTTCCGGGATCCGGCCAAGGACACCTTCAAGGCGATCTTCTATTCCGGCCTACTCTGCCTCGTGCTGTTCACGCTGGTGCCCTTTACTTTCCAGAGCATGCTCGGCGTCGAGGGGATGCTCGATCCAGCCATCGGTGACGGCTCCGGCGTCGCCGCTGCGCTCGCCCATATGGTCGGCGGCGGCCAGATCGTCGAAAGCGCCCTCGTGATGCTGATGATCCTGGCCCTGATCCTCTCGATCATGACTGCCATGGCCGGCTCGTCGCGCACGCTTTACCAAGGCTCTGTCGATGGCTGGCTTCCGCGCTACTTGCGCCACGTCAACGAGCACGGCGCACCGACCCGCGCCATGTGGACCGATCTCGGCTTCAACCTGGTGATCCTGGCCATCGCCTGCGCCGATGCGACAGGCTTCTTCTTCATCCTCGCCGTATCGAATTGCGGCTACATCATCTTCAACTTCCTGAATCTCAACTCGGCCTGGATCCACCGGATCGACTCGGCCAAGGTCGAACGCCCCTACCGGGCGCCGACCATCCTTCTCGCCCTCGGCGTGGTGTTCTCCTTTATCAACGTGATCTTCATGGGAGCGGGCGCGAAGATCTGGAATCCGGTTGCCCTCTGGGCAGGATTGATCACGGCCGCAATGATCATCCCGGTCTTCTGCTTCCGCCACTACATCCAGGACGGCGGCAAGTTCCCGGCCCACATGTTCGAGGATCTGCATGTCGGAACGGAGAGCGCGATGACCCAGCGCAAGGCCGGCATGTGGCCCTACGTAGTGCTCGTCGCGGGTGCGGTGGTGCTGCTGGCGGCGAACGCGTTGTTCACGCTTTGAACAAGCCGCCAAGAGGCAGCGCCCAAATCATCACCCCTTGATGAGAGGCACCGCAGCAAAGCTCTTGCTGCGGCGCTTCCATTTGCTGTCTTAAGTTTTCGTTAAAGCTGACTTGTCGCAAGCAAATGCGATCGTTGCACGATTGATACATCGTTACCGGAAATTCCGATTGAGCCCGCGCTTGAGAAGTTTTTCTGTTTGAGCTCGAATGTTTCTCGCTAGGATATTGCTGAGTTTGCGGCGGTTCGCATCGATCCGGCCGCGAGATGATGTAGTGACTGGCCGCGCCGAGCGGCCATAAGAATAGACCAGGGGGCTCGGTTCGACATGGCTTACAAGACGACGATGCGCGCAACGACGGCCGTGCTCGCCCTTTTGGCCGCGGGATCTGCTTACGCAGCCGACGTGCCCTCGGCCGCACCGGCTCCAGTTCCGGCCGCTCCGGAGCACTGCAAGGCGACGATCTCGACTCCCGCCTATGGTCCGACCATCAAGGCAAACCCAACCCCGGCCTGCATCGTGTCGCCGATCGGCGACCTCTATATCGGCGGCGCCGTGTCCGGCGTGGCCTATAATTTCTCGCCGCCCTTCAGCCCGAATTCGGCGACCTTCCCGCTGCCCTTCAATACGGGCCGCGACGAGCAGAATCGGGTCGATTTCACCAACCTGATGGCCACCATCCAGAAGGCCGATGGTCCATTCCAGTTCTACGTCCAGGCCGGTCTGTATTCGTTCCCGTTGCTCGGCTTCCCGCTCTACTCGTCGTTCGATCAGAATTCGCTGTTCTTCGGGCCGGTGCCGATCGCCTACGGCAAGTACCAGATCAACGACGAATGGTCGGTCCAGGGCGGCCGGATGTTCGGCAACATCGGCTCAGAGGGACTGTTTACGTATCAGCGCATGAACATCACCGGCGGCCTGCTGTTCAACCAGGAAATCTTCCTGAACCAGGGTGTGCAGGTCAACTATTCGAGCGGCCCGTGGAACGCCTCGGTCGCGGTGACCGATGGCTTCTTCTCTGGTGAGCTAAACTGGGTCACGGGTCTCGTGACCTACAAGCTCGACGACAACAACACGATCGGCATCAACGGCGGCACCCACTTCAGCAAGTTCAACAGCCTCGAACGCGGCTCGAAGTTTCAGTTTGCGACGCCGAACACGCTACAGAACAGCAGCATCGTCAGCGTGAACTATACCTACGCGAATGGTCCTTTGACGATCACGCCCTATGCCCAGTACACCAGCGTCGAGCGCGACCTGAGCATCGGCAACCCTGGTGCCGAAACCTATGGCGGCGCGCTTCTCGCGGCCTATAGCTTCACGGACACGTTCTCGCTCGCCGGCCGCGTCGAGTATATTGCCCAGAATGGTAGCCGGTTCAGCCCGCTCGGCGTCAACAACCTGCTCTACGGAGCAGGCAGTTCGGCTGTCTCCTATACGATCACCCCGACCTTCAACCTCGACCGCTTCTTCGTCCGCGGCGAGTACTCACACGTCGACCTCCAAGGCATCCAGATCGGTAATCTGGCCGCCGGGACGCTCGGCACCGGCTTCGGCCGCACCGGCAACGTGAGGAGCCAGGACCGCTTCATGATCGAGACCGGCTTCACTTTCTGAACCGAATACGACTCGTCGAAGTAATTGCGGCCCCGGGGCGATCCGGGGCCGTGACTTTTTCGAGCATCGAAGGCACGACCCAACCCCCATGGCTCACCGTGGGGGATTATTATCGTTCGAGAGCGGATGAGGATTGGTCTGCCGAATCGACGGGGCCCGGTTCAGGTGCCGGTCGGTCCTTTTTCGGGACGTACCGCGAATTCGGATCCGATAGGCGCATTGCCGTGATGGATATCCGGCTCGCCGCTGTCGAAGTCCCGCAAGATACGGCTCGGCTGAGTATTTGCCGAACGGCGTTCCGCCAGCATTTTCAGCGGCCTACGCTCTCATTGCAAAATTCTGCACGGTGCCGCGCTGCATCGTCATTTGCGTGTTGACACGCCCTCTCCGAAGGCAGAATATTTCTTCCAAAGAATACGACATTCCTTCAAGGAATAGTCGCCAGGGAAGGAAGCACGCCGTCATGCATCGGGATTCCCGCATCGACGCGATGTTCAATCGCGATCGAACAGCCGCCAGTCTCGCGGTCTTCGTCGTCTGGCTCGTCTACGGTTTTACTTTCTGGATGATGCGCGGCGCTTTCGCCGAAAGCCACATCCTGCCGGTCATGGCCGGTCTCGGCCTCGTCGTCGTGTTCCTGAACTCAGCTGCCGTCATCGCCATGATCAAACACTACGGCGAGGATCGGGATTCGATCTACGGCACCGACATCTACTACCTCGATCGTGCACGGGAAGCACGGCGCGCCAAGGGAGCTGCCTGATGAAGAAGCCATACGAGCCTCCCAAGCAACCCATCGGCGGCCAGATCTTCGATGCCATCCTGATGTTGGTTCTGGTCTTCATCACGCTCTACCTGCCGCTCTGGTTGAAGCTGGCCGGCAGCGGTACCTCGACGAAGGACTACACGAACCCGACCTGGCAAGATCTTGGCCAGAACGCCACGATGGTCGAACAGTGGACGAAGCTTGGATTCACGCCCGAGAAGGCCGCACCAATCATCGGCACCCGATTCGACTACGACCTCAACGTACCGGCCCTAATCATAACCTTCGCGATCATCGTCGGATATTTCGTGTTCATGTTCGTCTATTCGAACAAGGAATACAAAGAGGTCATTGCCGAGAAGTTTTCTCGGTCGGATTCGACCCGATAACGCCACTGCGGCCCGCCTGACCGGGAAGCATGTTCCTCAGCTCCATACGAGGAGTTCCAACGTGGTCCTATTCATGAATTGGGGGGCCTGGGCGATCGCCTGTGCTCTCGCTTTCTGGATGTTGTTCGATCTGGTGAAGACGGATCGAAGCTTCGACGAAGACTACCTGCTGTCATCCGCCGAGGGCGAGATCGTCGACAGCGAAGTTGGCGAATCGGCTGCGAGGGCGGAATGAACGAGATGAAAGCTCCGATCGTCGAATTGTCCGAGCCGACGACCCTTCACCCCTCCGTTCGCGATACCGCGGGCTCGAAGAAGATCGCGCTCCTGCGCGTGCTCGGCCCAGGCCATGTCTGGGCGCTCGGGGTCGGCATCGTCCTCGTCGGCGAGTTCATGGGGTGGAACTTCGCGGTGGGGAAGGGCGGCCCGGTCGCTGCCCTCACCGCATGCTGGCTCGCCGGCATCCTCTATACCTGCGTCGCGATGATCGATTCCGAGATCACCTCGACGGTCGCCGCCGCGGGCGGACAATACGCGCAGGCCAAGCACATCATCGGGCCGCTCGCGGCCTTCAATGTCGGCCTCTACCTCGTGATGGCCTACACGATGCTCGAGGTCTCGAATGCCATTGTCACCGGCGATCTGATCGAGGCTTTCGCGACGAATGCCGGCCTGGAGGGCGCGGTCGACAAGCGCGCCTTCATGGTGCTCACCGTGGTGGCGCTGGCTTTCCTGAACTATCGCGGCGTGCTCGCGACCCTGACGCTGAACCTCGTCATCACCGCCGCGGCCTTCGCGACCATCGTGGTGCTGTTCGTCGCCGCGCAGCCTTGGGCGCCCGGAGTGGTCCTGAAGCACGGCGACCTGCTCGGTACGTTGCCCTACGGCTCGCTCGGCATCCTGGCGGCCATGCATTTCGGCCTCTGGTTCTATCTCGGCATCGAGGGCACGACCCAGGCGGCGGAAGAAGTCCGCTCGCCGGCCCGTGCCCTGCCGCTCGGCACTATGGCCGGCATGATGACGCTGCTCATCGCGGCGACCATCACCTGGTACGTCTGCACCGGCCTGATGCCCTGGGAGTATCTCGGCCAGGCCGTCACGCCGCTCTACGATGCGGCCCGTCTGACCGGAAACCGTTGGCTCGAAACCGCTCTGTTCCTCGGAACGCTCTTCGCGACCATCGCCTCGGCCAATGGCTGCATCAACGACGCATCCCGCGCCTGGTTCGCAATGGGCCGCGACCGCTACATGCCGGTCTGGTTCGGCGCGGTGCATCCGACCTATCGGACGCCTTACCGGGCGATCGTGTTCTTCGCTCCGATCGCGATCGTCTTCGCGATCTCCACGCCGCTGGACCAGACCATCACCCTGTCGATCCTGTCGGGTCTGCTCGGCTACACGCTGATGGCGCTGTCGATCATCTTGTTCCGCCGCAAATGGCCGCTCGGAACGATCCCGCGGGGCTACGTCCACCCACTGCATCCGCTGCCGGCGCTGATCCTGCTGACGCTGTGCACGACGACCTACGTCGCGGTGTTCCTCGGCTATGGGACACAGCTCATGGCGATGATGGCCTTCTACATCTTCGCCTCGGTCTGGTTCGTGCTGCACCGCTACAAGTATGTCCGGCGCGGCGATCAGTTCACGATGCCCTGGCCGAAGCCTCAGGGGTATTAGAGCCAACGTGTTCACCCTCGCAGCATGCGCGGTTCTGGCGGCGGCAGCCTGGCTCTGCCGTCGCCATTGCGCGCGCGTCGCGAGCGAACGCAGCAGCCTGCTCGAACCGCTCGCCACGCTCTTCGACGAGCCCGCCGATCGTGGTGTCGATCGGGCGGGTTTCGCCACTCTGACGGGACGCTATCGAGGCCGCCCGATCCACCTGTCGCTGGTTGCCGACTCGCTGGCCTTTCGCCGGCTGCCGCAGCTCTGGTGCCGGATCGAGGTCAGGGTGCGCATCGGAGGGACGCAGACCCTCAGCATCCTGCGCCGGTCGACGAACGTGGAGTTTTACTCCCCAGCTTCGGACATGCCCATCCACCACGACGTGCCGGCGGCATGGCCGCAAGACACGCTGATCCGCGGCAGCGAGACGTCGTGGCCTCTGTTGGACCGGCTGGCCATGCCGGCCGGCACGCTTCTCGCCGATCCTCGGCTCAAGGAGATCCTCGTCACGCCACGGGGCTTGCGGGTCTCGATCCAGGCCTGTGAGGGCGAACGCGGCGCCTACCTGCTCATGCGGGGAAACCGCTTCGCCTACGAGCAGATCGCTCCTCGGAACCTCCTCGAAACGCTCGATGCCGCCGTCGACTTGTCGGCCGCTCTCCAGCACCAGGAATCATGCGATGCGCGTCTTTCGGCCGAACCCTGATCCGCTCCTCGTTCTCGCCACGGCAATCGTCTTGCCCGGCATGGGACATGTCCTGACCGGACGGGCCAATCGAGGACTGGGCTTCGCCCTGTTCACGGTCGTCGGCGCCTGGCTGACCACCCATTTCGCCGCGCCGGATGCCAGCATGATCGGGCGGCATGCCGCGGGACTCTTCGTATGGGCGCTCTCGGTTCCGGACGCCTATCGCGGCGCGAAGTTGCGCTCGGCTCCAGCGGTTTGAAGATCGAACGGATTCTCGAAGTCCTACCCTTCAACCAAGCATAAGCGCGGCACTGGCTCGCTCCGCGTCAGGTCGACACGGTCACCGACCGATCGGGCCGCCGGCTCCCAAACTCGCTCCGCCGGGCGGTCCGTAGCCGGAACCGGTCCCGGCATCATTCGGTGTCTCGCGGCCGGACCCATCCTGACGGCCGCGGCCCGCGCCGTCGCCGCCGGCCGATCGATAGCGCTCGATTCCCGCGGCGGCCCGCGCTCCATCGGACGGCACGACGGCGTCGTTGGCGACGAGGTCGGCGGGGTCATTGACCATGGCCGCGAGGTTGGCGCGGTTGGAGCAGCCGAGCGTCGTCTCGAAGTCGTTGTCGTTCACGGAGGGGCCGACGATTGCCAGCGACGGGCATACGGGCGCGGTCCCCGCGTATCGCGTCGCAACCACCTCCACGGCCCCTCGACCTCCTCCCCCGGCGACATGGATCTTGAGAGGGTCGACCCCGACTCGCCGGGCCGTCCGCATCGCCGCGCTCACGGCACCACGGCTGCCACCCCTGAGTTCGAGGTGAAGCGCGTCGAAGCGGCCTCGGCCCGCTTGGGTCAGGAACCCGACCAGACGGCGCTGGTCGCCGCCGCCCGCTCCGACGACGAGGCTGCTCGGAACCGCTTCCACCAGGGTCTCCTCGCGCTCCTCGCGCGGGATCGGCGGAGGTAACACCAGCGGCGTGCCGGGCGGTGAGACGCGGTCAGGCTGCTGGACGTAGACGACCGGGCGGGGCGGTCCACCCCGCTGGATGACGACGGCGCGGCCCGGCTCGACCGGGGGGTCGACGATGGTGAGGGGCGCCGGCGCGGAAGGCGGCGCAGCGACCGGAACCGGCGCGGACGCGCCCGTACAGGCAGACAACAACCCGGTCAGCGAGGCAGCGGCGGCCGTATTCCTGAACACGGCCAGGCATCCGGAGGCCTTGGGCGGCATGGTGTTCATCCGGTCGGTCATTCGACGCCGAGCCCCGCATCACCCGTGAGGCCGACGGAGCCCTTGCGCGGCGCGAGGCGGTTCGAGGGCGCCTTCGACACCGTGTTGAGGAGGATGCGGCCGGCATCGGTCGGCGGCGCGGTCCGATCGGTCGGCGCCTGGATCGCCTGCGCCGAGGTGGCGGCCCTGACGATGTAGGGGGTGACGATGATGACGAGCTCGGTCTCATTCTTCTGGAAGGCACTTGACCGGAACAGGGCTCCGAGGACCGGCAGGTCGCCGAGGCCGGGAAGCTCTCCGATATTGGTCGAGAAATTCTTCCGGATCAGTCCGCCGATGGCGAAGCTCTGGCCGCTCGCGAGTTCGACGACCGTGTCGGCCGAGCGGGTGCTGAGCCCTGGGATGGTGGTGCCGTTGATGGTCACGCCGTTGGCAGGCGTCAGCTCGCTGACTTCCGGCCGCACCCGGATGTTGATGAGTTTGTTCGACAGGACGGTGGGCTGGAACTCCAGGCTCGCACCGAAGCGCCGGAACTGCACCGAAGTCTGGCCGAGCGCCTGGGTGACCGGGATCGGGATCTCGCCGCCGGCGAGGAAGCTCGCCTTTTCGCCGGAGATCGCGGTGAGGTTCGGCTCCGCCAGGATCGAGACGAGACCGTCCTGCGCCAGCGCGTCGAGGGTCGCCGTGATGCTGTTGATGCCGTCGTTGTAGCTCACGCCGATGCGGCCGGCGAAGCTCCCGGTCTGCGGCACGGTGCTCCCGCCGGCCGAACCGCCCGAGACCACGCCGAAGCCGACGGCGCCGGCTCGCGCATTGGCGTTGATGTTGATCCCGAACTGCTTGAGCACGCTGCGGTCCACCTCGGCGACGCGCACCTGCAGGTTGACCTGGAGCGCGCCGGAGATTCGGATGCGGTTGGTGACCGTCGCGCCCTGTCCGAGGAACTGCGCCGTCACCGCCTTTGCGCTCTCGACGAGGCCAGCATTCGGCAACGAGCCGCTCAGCACGGCGCCGTTGGGCGTGTAGGTCACGCCGATCTTGTAGTCGCCGACCTCGCTTCTCAGGAGGTCGCGCAGGTCCTGGATCGGCTGGGTCACGGAAAGCCCGTACTCAGCGACGGGTTCGCCGGCTTCGTCGAGGGCGAACAGGCTCGTGCGTCCGGGCTTCTTGCCGAAGACGAACACCACCTGGTTCGAGGGGGTCTGGATGTCGGCGATGGACGGGTCGGCGACGAAGATGGAGGCTGCCGGTCGCGCCAGGCGCAGGGTCTGGCCGCGCGATACGTTCAGCGAGATCTGCCCGCGTGAGGGCGAGACTTTCCCCGCCTCAGGCGCGTTCGGATAGAAGCGCTGCGCGGTGGCTGCGCCCGCCGTCCAGGTCGCCCTCGGCTTGAACTGCGACGTCGCCTCCAGCGCCCGCGCGTTGTCGGGCCATGCGGGGACGAGACCAGCGTCGCGGATCGGTTCGGGGCCAGCCTGAGCAGCAGCCGCGACCAAGCTCGCGGCGAGGCCGATGACGAACCGCAGCCGCAGGACGATCTCCCAGCGCCGGCCATGGCCGAACGCGAAGGCTCGCGGGATCATCGCCGAGACCTAGATCGCGACGCAGCGAGGACGTGGCAAATCGGCCGTTGCCGCCGGAACGTCCACCGGTCGCATATCCTACCCCCTCGCGGCGTTTTGCCTTGCTCGGAGGACAGTCCTGTCGAGCGAGTGTGACACCGGGATTACAGAGCCAGCCTCCCATCGAAGGCGGCAAGCCTACGTGACAGATTCACCACGCCGATCAGGCCAGCCCGGCATTGTGCATCGCTCGGGCAGCGCGATCGAAGAAGCGGTTCGGCAACGCGCTCCCAGGCGCCACCTTCCTCGCCAGCGCAGAGGCGAGCCCGTGATCCTGGATGCGGGCAATGCCCAGCTCGGCGGCAGCGGCAGTCATCACGTCGGCCTGCTCGCCCCGGGCGCAGCAGACGATGAGCGGCGCCCCGCCCTCCGAGGCCACGTAGCGTAGTCCAACGGCGTAGCCGCGGCCCCGGATGAGCAAGGTGGCGCGCTTGAGACCGAGCGGCGGAAGTCCCGCGCTTTCCTGGCGGTGGCGGCGATGGGCCCCGCGCACATGGGGGTCGCCCTCCTGCTCCTTGTATTCGCGCTTCAGCTCGCTGGCGCTCATCTTCATGTCGCGCAGGAACAGCCAGCGCTGGATCAGCACGTCGATCAGCCCAGCAATCAGGAAGGCTGCCACCGCGATCGAGAGCAGCAGCTTCGTCTGCGTCCCCGCCACGAAGCCGAGGCAGCCGACGCCGCAGGTCGGTATCAGAACCAGGGTGTTCCAAGTCCCGAGGAAGACGACCAGCAACGTACCCCCGAGCAGTAGCGCCTTCACCAGCGTCTTGCCGAGCTCGACCAGGGCCTTGATGCCGAACATTCGCTTCAGCCCGGAGACCGGGTTAAGGTTCTCGAGCTTGGGCTTGATCGGCTCGAGCGAGAAGACGAAGCCCTTGTTGACCAGCACGCTCGCCAGCAAGCCGGTCGACGCGACGACGGCGAGCAGAGGCAGGACCGTGCGGCCGGCAAAATCGACGAGGCCTGCGCCGACCTGGGGCGCTGCGGTGACGAAGGGCTCGTTCTGCAGCCGGTCGGCGTTGAGCAGCACCTCGCGTAACTCGTTGTTCAGCATGTCCCACCGCGTCCACAGGAAGGCGATGGCGGTGACGAGTCCCAATGCGCTGACGAGGTCGCGGCTCTTGGCGATCTGACCCTTCTTGCGGCCGTCCCGCAGCTTCTTCTGGCTCGGCGGGAGGGTTTTTTCCTCGCTCGAATCCCCACTCATTTCAGAAACAGCCCGAGGCTGCCTGCCACGCCGCGCGTCGTCCCGATCTCGGCCCCGACATAGTCGAACAGATAGCTCGCATAGGCGGCGAGAAAGAGCACGACGGCGACGTTCTTCACCGTCGGCGCGAGGTCGTTGGCGTTGAGTTGCGGCGCAAAGCGCCCGATCAGCATCACGCAGATATCGAGGAGCAGCATCAGCACGATCACCGGACCACCGACCAGCATCGCCGTGCGCAGCACGCGATCCAGCAGGCGCGCCAGCGCCATCATCGCGTCGAGGTCGACGCGGGGGAGGGGATCGCGGATCGGCCAGAGCGCGTAGCTGCGATAGAGCGTGTCCACGACGGTGTTCAGACCATCCGCGGCGACGAAAACCGTGATGCCGAGGATGCCGAGGAAAAGGCCGAGCGCAGAGGCCTGCGAACGCGTCGCCGGATCGACCGGGGCAACCTCGTTGTTGATGCCGCGCTGCGTGTCGATCAGCTCGCCCACCGCCTGGATGCCCCAGAACGGGATGCCGAGGAGGAACCCGATCAGGACGCCGAGGAACAGCTCCTTCAACGCCATCAGCGTCAGCCGGATCACCTGGATATCGGCGCCGACCGGCGTCAGCGTCTCGCGGCCGTACCCGAGGATCGGAACGGCGAGCGCGAAGGCGAGCCCGAGGCGGATCACCATGCCCATCTCGGCCCGCGTGAAGACCGGCAGGATCAACAGGATGCCGACCGGTCGCGCCATGCCGAGCGACGTCGCCGTCACCCAGCTCAGCGCCTCGGTGACCAGAGCCTGGAGACCGGCGACACCGGCGAGGTCGACGCTGCCCTGCACGGCCGTCCGGTCAGCCCCGGCTCGTGAGCGCAGGGAACTCCGTGAAGATCTGCTTCGCGCCCTCGACGAGCGGGCTCGACAGCAGCGGCACGAGCAGGGCGAGCACCGCCACCACGACGAGCAATTTCACGGTCTGCGGCAGGGTCTGGTCCTGGATCTGCGTTGCCGCCTGGAGGATGCCGACGACGAGCCCCGCCACCAGGGCAGCGATGAGAGGCGGCAGCGTCAGCGTCATGAACTGGCTGAGCGCGTTGCTGACGTGCCGGAGGATATCGGCCTGATCCATGGGTCGACCCTCCTCAGCCCGGCACCGCATAACTCAGCACGAGCCCGTGCATGAGCCGCGACCAGCCGTCGATCGCGATGAACAGGAACAGCTTGAACGGGATCGAGATCACGGTCGGCGAGACCATGGACATGCCCATCGCCATGAGGATCGTCGTGACGACGAGATCGATCACGATGAAAGGCAAGTAGAGCAGGAATCCAATTTCGAAGGCGCGTTTCAACTCGGAGATCATGAAGGACGGGACCAGGATCTGGAGATCGTCCGGCCCGGCGCTCGACCGCGCGCCCTCCGGCCAGACCCGCTGGGTCGCGTCGAGGAAGAACTGGCGCTGCTCGGGCGAGGTGAAGCGGCTGAGATGATCGCGGATCGGCTCCTGGATGCTCTTGCCGGCCGTCATGTAATCGTCGAGCGTCCGGTAGGTGAGCTGGGGATCGGCCGCGCGCTGAAAGACCTGCTCGGCTACGGGCGAGGAGATGTAGACCGTCAGGATCAGGGCCGCGCCGTAGAGCACGATGTTCGGCGGCACCTGCTGCGCGCCGAGAGCGTTGCGCACCAGGAAGAGCACGATCGAGATCTTCATGAAGGCCGTCGTGGTCACCACCACGAACGCCATCAGCCCCAGGCCGAGCGTGACGGCGAGGAGGGCGAGGATGCCCGGTTGGACCTCGGTCATTCCCGATCAGTCCCGGCCGTACAGACGCACGAGCCGTACACCGAGACGTTCTCCGATCGTGATGATCTCGCCCCGGCCGATGGCCGCCCCGTTCACGCTCACCTCGATCGGGTCCGCCGGATCGAGCCCGAGATCGAACACGTGGCCCTCGCCGATCGTCTTCAACTCGCCGATCGCGACGGATTGCCGGCCGAGCTCGAACCGCATCGTGACGTCGATCGCGTCGATTCCGGCCTCCGAGCCGACGGCGGTCGCGCCGTCGGGCGCCGTGTCCTGAACCATTCCCGCATCCTCGATCGCCGGCGCGCCCTCCCGCGCGATCGGCCGAAAAGCGGCCTTTAGCCGGGTTCTGTGACGGTCCGTCGTTGCGGCAGCGACAAAACCTTCGCCGAGAACGGCGATGACCTCGTCCCGGTCCGGGTGCCAAGTATCCGGAAGGACGGCGTCCCCGACGTGCAGGCTCTTCAGCTGTGCAAGGCTCAAGCGCGTCGTGCCCCCGACGAGAACGAGCGGCAGGGGAATCGCGGCAATCTCTGCGGGCTTCGGCGCGGCCGACTCGATCAGGCGCAGAAGCGCCGCGAGGCCCTCGTCCTCCAGCGACAATGCGGTGGGGCTGCCGAGATCGACCTGGATCGCCAAGCTCTCGCCGTCGAGCACAGCGTCGAGGACCAGCACGGCAAGGCCGGTCGCGTTCGACGATGTTTCGACGGCCTCGATCCGCAGCGCCTGCCCGACGATGCCCTCTGCGGCATCAAGCAGCTTCACCAGGGCAAGCTCCAGCAGCAGCGACCCGGCCCGACCGGGCGGCAGTGATTCGAGATCGGGCTGGACCGCTCGAACCAGCCGGTCGAGGACCGCCGATGGCAGTGCAATCGAGATCCGCTGGTCCTCGCCGATGGCGATGGCGAGCCTTGCGGAACTCGCAATGGGCTCGAGCGGATCGAGGACGACCCGTGTCGAGGCAAGGCGAAGCGAAAGACCTTCGATCGTCGTCGCAAACGGCATGCGCGGACGCGAGAGGCGATTGATCAGGTCGGTCGACCCCGCGCCGATGCTCGAGCGAGGGCGATGCGGCAACGCGAGCGAGCTGTCGGCTTGCAGTGCGGACCCGCTCACGAAACGGCACCCCCGCGTGACATGCGCATCAGGATCTCGTCCTCGGTCTCGATTTCGTCGACGATGTCGCCGCGGGCCGCACGGGCCGACAGGATGCGAGTTCCGGCACGATCCCAGCGCCGCACGTCCCTGGAGCGGTCCGCATGGTCGCGGCGACCGGTCTCGTGGGCCGAACCGGCCTGCTCGGCTTCGTCCGCCCGCTCGGCCTCCGTCTCCTTCGCCCGTTCGACCGCGGTTCCGAGATCGGCGACCGCGACACGGCTTTCCATCAACGTGGCGAGGGCGACGGGGCCGCCGGCACTCAGTCCGTCATAGATCGCCCGCTCACGCTCGACCCGCGTGGCCTCGCTCGCAGCGAAGGCACGGGCAGCGCTGGCGCGCTCGGCCTCGGCCAC
The DNA here is from genome assembly GCF_014196345.1 of Methylobacterium brachythecii. Taxonomy (GTDB): domain Bacteria; phylum Pseudomonadota; class Alphaproteobacteria; order Rhizobiales; family Beijerinckiaceae; genus Methylobacterium; species Methylobacterium brachythecii. The sequence continues at coordinate 46,882 of NZ_JACIDN010000005.1, forward strand.
CTCGCGGGCGACCGCGAGCGCGCGAAGCCGGCGGCGGGCAGCCTCCTCGCGCCGCTCGCGCAGACGCGCGAGACGGGCGAGGTCGGCGGGGCTCACGCGGACAGCCGCGTCATCCATGCGATGCTCTCCTCGAAGGACGTGCGCTCGTCCGTGCCCTGCCGCAGGAATGCCCGCAGTTCGCCGATGCGCGCGATGGCCGTATCGGTCAGGGGGTCCGAGCCGGACTTGTACTCGCCGACCTGGACGAGGAACTCGGCCTCGGCGTAGCGCGCGAGCAGCTCGCGGCAGCGAGCGGCGGATTTGCGGTGGTCGGCGCCCGCGACGGCATCCATGACGCGCGAGCGGCTGGCGAGCACGTCGATGGCCGGGTAGTGGCCGGACGCCGCGAGAGCGCGCGACAGCACGATGTGGCCGTCGAGGATGCCGCGCGTCTCTTCTGCGATCGGATCGCCGGTGCCGTCACCCTCGACCAGGATCGTGTAGAAGGCGGTGATCGAACCCCGCACGCCCGGCCCGGCACGTTCCATCAACCCCGGCAGGCTGGCGAAGACCGAGGGCGGGAACCCGCGCCTCGTCGGCGGCTCGCCCGCCGCGAGCCCGATCTCGCGCAGAGCCCGGGCGAAACGAGTGACCGAATCCATCATCAGCACGACCCGCCGGCCGGCATCGCGAAAGCTCTCGGCAATGGCCGTCGCTGCATAGGCGGCCTGGACGCGCTCCATCGCAGACCGGTCGGAGGTGGCCACGACGAGGACGCTGCGCGCCATGCCCTCAGCGCCGAGATGATGCTCCACGAATTCCCGCACCTCGCGGCCGCGCTCGCCGATCAGCGCGATCACGCAGATCTCGGCCTGGGTGCCCTTCACGATCTGCGCGAGCAGCGAGGATTTGCCGCCGCCCGGCTCGCCGTAGATCCCGAGCCGCTGACCCTCGCCGACGGTGAGCAGGGAATCGATCGCCCTGAGCCCGACCGGCATCGGCCGGGCGATGAGCTGGCGTTCGAGCGGGTTCGGCGCATGCCCGCGCAGGGACCGCCCCGGCGCATCGTCGAGCGCGGCCTTCCCATCAAGCGGGACGCCGCGGCTGTCGACGACGCGGCCGAGCAGCGTCTCGCCCACCGGCACCTCGACCATCCGCCCCGTCGGCACGACCTCAACGCGCGACGAGAGGTTCTCGATGCCGCCGATCGGGGTCAGAAGCGCAGTGTCCTCCGACAACCCCACGACCTCCGCATCGAGCGCGAAGCCGCCGCGGACGTCCTCCAGCCGGCACAGCTCGCCGACGCGGACACCGGGGACCAGGGCGTGGATGATCGTGCCGACGGCGCGGGTGACGCGCCCGCGCACGGGCCGCGTGTCGATCCCGCTGACGGCACCGCGCAGGCGCGGCAGCGCCGCGGCCAGGGTGTCCGTCGTCTCATCGGTGTCACGGTCCATGAGATCGGTCACCGCGGCGCGTCCGCTGCGCTTGACAGGCCGGCCTTGAGAGCTCGCAGTTGCGCCTCGATGCCGAGTTCGACGCTGCCGATCGCGCTGCGCAGGCAGCACTCGCCGGGCGCCAAGCTGGGATCGGCTTCGATCCGGAGTTCGGCATGCGCGCCGAGGTCGCCGAGTGCGGCCCGGATCGTCTCGACCTGATCCGGGGGCACCCGCAGGGTCGCCGCCGCGTCGGGGCGGAGCTTGTCGAGGGCGTGGCGGACGCTTCTGACGACGAGATCGTCCGCATCGAGCCGCCCGAGCATGTCTGCGACGATGCCGTGGACGAGCGCCGGCAGCTCGCGCTCCAGTGCGGCGAGATGGTCGGACGCGCGCGCGCTGGTCTCGGCCACACATCGTGCGGCGGCCTCGGTGCCTTCGGCGCGGCCTTCCTGGTAGCCGCGGGCGTGCTCCCGCTCGAAATGGGCCTGAGCCCAGTCGCGGGTTTCGATGGCGTGCCGATGGGCGGCGGCGAGCCCAGCGCTCGCCTCGCTCCAAATCGCGAGGTCGGCAGCGGCGACGATCGGCCCGGCCGGGCGGAGGCGGGGGGCCGGTGGAGTCTCGGAGACGGCGTCAGACATCGTTGGCGCTCGCCGTGTCTCGCACCCGTGCCATGAGCGCATCGGCCCGTCTCGAGATTTCCGCGTCCGCGGTCTCCGCCTCTGCCGGCGTTCCCGGCGGCAGGCGCAGCAGCACGGCGGCGCGAAGAGCCGCAGGCTGCGTGGCCAGCCAAACCGCCAGGCAGGCGAACCCGTCGCGGAGGATCGCCTCCGCCAGCTCACCGTCGAGCGCTCGCGGTGCCGCCTCGGCCGCATGGCGAAGCCCGAAAGCGTGCGCCTCGCGCCCGATCGCCTGGATCAGCGCCGCCACCTGCGGCCCGGACAGCACGTTGCGCAGGGCTCGAGCGTGGAGCCCCGCACCGGCGCGCCGGGCAGCACCGGCCGGATCGTCGAGAAGCCATGCGTAGCCGTCCGGCGGCGCCTCGGCCGCCGACGCTCCGACGGACACGGCACTCTCGATGCGGTCCCGCGAACGGCGGCAGGAGAGCAGGCGGGAGACCGTGGCGTCGCTCAGGCGGGGATCGTACGCCGCACGGACACGGTCGGGGTGGACGGCGAGTGCCGCCGAAGAACCGTCTTGCATCGCCGACCGCTCAGGCAACGCGCTTCAACGACACCGCCGCGGTGCCGTCCGGCGGCGGCAGGGACGGGTCGGGTCGGCTCACGGGTTCGAGCGCGCCGAGAGCAGGCGCCGACGCCTTCGCGCCGCGCTCGCGCCGCCGCAACAGCCAGAAGCCGCCGCCGGCCAGGACGAGGCCAGCGGTCCCGCCAGCTGTGGCGGCCAGAGTCGGATCGATGCCCGATTGAGGCGCCGCAGAGGCCAGAGACGACGCCGCGGCGGCGGAGGTCGCCTGGCTGCGATCGACGGGCACGAACACGACGGAGACCTTCTCATAGGTCAGCCCCTCGATGCTGTTGGCGACCAGCATCTTGATCTGCGGCAGCAGGCTCTTGAGAGGCGCGTCCTTGTCGTGGCGGATGAAGACCGAGGCGGAGGAAGGGGTCGCGTCCTGTTTGAGAAGGTCGTTCTTGGGCAACACCACGTGGATGCGCGCCGAGAGAACGCCGTCGATGCCGGAGATCGTCTTCGAGAGCTCCTCGCTGAGCGCGTAGACGAAGCGCGCGCGCTCCTCGGTCGGCGAGGCGATCAGGCCGCCGCCCTTGAAGACCTCGCCCATGTTGGTGAAGCTCTGGCGCGGATAGCCTCCCGCCTTGAGGAGCTCGACGGCCTGCGCGAATCGGGCCTTCTCGACCTCGATGCTGCTCGACCCGTCCTTGCCGCTCACCCGGCTCGCATCGATGCCCTTGTCGAGCAGCAAAGCCACCATCTCGTTGGCCTCGCGCTCGGTGAGCTTGGTGTAGAGATCGGTCTTGCAGCCCGCGAGCATCAGCGTCGCCGCGGCCAGAAGCGCGATCCGCACGGCAAGGCGCCGCGGCTGAGGGGTCGAACGAGGGGCATTTCGGTTTGTAGGCATCGCGGTCCCGATCCGGCTGATGAGTTGAGAGGCTCCGGGGGCCCGTTCAACCGGACGAGATCAGCTTGTTGAGCGAACCGGTGAAGCTGCCGGTGGTCTTGGAGACGACCGAGACCTGGATCACCTGGCCGCCGACGGCCTGCATCTGATGCAGCATGGCGTCGAAGCCCGGATTCTCGCTCTTGCCAGGCTGGGTGGTCACACGGCCTGCGACGTCGGCCGAGCGTGCGCCGTCGGGGCGAGGCATCGTCTCGGCCGGTCCGGGGCGCGAGGCGATCTTCAGACCCGGCTCGTTCGTGGTCGGCGCCTGCGTGACGCCCGGCGTCCTCAGAGCGGCATCGCCCTTCTGCAGGGAGCCGATCCGATCGAGGATGCGGTGACCGATCGAGTCGCCCGACCGATGCGGGCCGGCCGCAACCTCGGCGGCCGGCGCCCGGCGCGGCTCGCCCCCGACATGCCCCGCCTGGGGTTCGAGATTGGCCTGACGGACGGGCGGCGCCTCAGCGCCGGCAGGCGCACCGCCGTGCCCGGCGAGCGCCTGATCGAAGCGACCGGCATCTCCTGCGCCGCCGGGTGCGGCTGGAGCACCCGCTCCGCCGATCCCGCCCGCGCCAGCAGCGACTGCTTCGATGGCCATGAATACCGGCTCCCTCGTTACGCGTCTCCCATGCCGGGAGGGGGTGCAGCCGAAGGGCTGACCCGCGCCGAAGTCTCGCTAGGACATGGACCTGACGGGAAGCTGACCGAGCCGGCGCGAATCCGGAGAGCGTCAGCCCATCGTCGCAAACGCCGACTAAGCTTGTCCGGTAGAGTGGGGAACGACATGGCCGAGCGGTTCAGCCTGGGAGCAGGGCACAAGGAAGGGCGTCGCCTGCTCCGGTGCGCGGCGCTCGCCGCCGCGACCGGGATGGCTGCGTTCGGTCAGGATGCCGCGACGGCGGCGTCGCTCCGGCTGCCCGAGACCGCGTACAATTACATGGTCATCGATCAGGACCTGACCGCCGCGCTGCAGGAATTCGGCAGCAACCTCAAGATCAAGGTCAGCATCAGCCCCGAGGTGAAGGGCCGGATCCAAGGCCGAATCCCGGAAGGCTCCCCACAAGCCTTCCTCGATCGGCTTAGCGCACTCTATAATCTTGAGTGGTATTACGACGGGAGCGTGCTCTACATCACTTCCGCCAAGGAGAGCCGCACGCAACTGCTCGTGCTGAGCCCGATCTCGTACGATCGCCTGAAGTCCACGCTCGATTCTCTCGACGTGAGCGACCCCCGTTTTCCGATGCGCCCCGCTCCCGGCAAGGGCCTGATCATGGCCTCTGGGCCACCTCGCTACGTGGCACTGATCGAGCAGACCCTCGCCGGCCTCGTGGCTGAAGAGGCCGCGCGGCCGAAGCCCGTGCCGGTCGCCGCGAAGCCCGAAGTCCCGAAGGTGACGGTCCTCACGGTGTTTCGGGGAAACCAGATGACCGTTTTTCGCGACGGCCGTCCCGAGCGCCTGATCGGCCCCGAAGCCGATGCGACTCCGCCGCGCGCGGAAGCGGTATCATCGCTCAAGCGGAGCGCCGCAGAGCCGGCTTCGGATCAGTCCGTCACCGGCCCGCGCTGATCCCGGCGACGCGGCGCGATCGCAGAACTCATCGTCTAAGTCTCTCCTTTTCCTAGCGATTGTCCGGAAGTCTGACGCGCTGCGAGCTTAGTTCGCGGCCCGTCAGCTTCTCGAAAGCTCGCCTGCCTAGCGTGCCGCTCGCGATGATGCATGGCGGCGCATCGGGTGGCAGATCGCAACGATCTCGTCTCCCCGCCAGCGGCATCGCCGATCGGTTCACCGGCTCGCATCGAAGCGTGGCGGCGGGCCTTTCGTCGAAGCGTTCGCGTGCGGACCGACCCGGGACTCGGGTTCGCGACGGCGCGGCGAGACAGGAGCAGACGATGTTCGGACTGATCGGAAACATCGCTGGAGCTGCCCTCGGTGGGCCGATCGGGAGCGCCATCGGCGGTGCCATCGGCGGCGCGATCGATGGCGGCGGCAGCGGTGGTGGCGGCGCAGACGGCAAATCCTTCGACGACGCGCTCAGCGGCTTCGCCATGCAGATCGCCCAGGATGCCATGGGCGAGATGGACCAGGCCATGCAGGATACCGACGAAGAGTTCGAGTAGTCCCTGCAGTTTTTGGTGACGAACCCGCTTTCCGGCATCGCAGCGTAGCTGATTTTGGTGTCGGCTCAGGCAGTCCGATCTTCGGATTGCTTGAAAATACATCCTTCGACCAACGATCGACAAAGACTGGAGAGAACAATGGCTGGTGGAATTCTCGGAAACATCGGCGGCATTGTGAACAATGTCGCGGGTGCGGTCACTGGCGGAGCCGGTGGCGCTGGTGGTGCGGCCGGCGGCGCCGGCGGTGCCGATGGCGGCGGAAGCTTCGCTCAGAACCTCGCTTCGCTGAAGCAGGCCAGCGAGGACGCCCAGGCCAAGAGCATGGATCTCCGCAAGGTCTCGATGCAACTCGGCGCCGACCAGAGCGCCGCCAAGGAGCGTCCGCAGCAGTAAGCGGCTCTTCGACAGTGGGCAGCGACGCGCCGAGGCGTGTCGCTGCCACGCTCTTCGCGACCCCCTCGCGCCTTGCACGACCGGAGCAGCACTATGGCGGCCTTATCGCAATCCTATCTGCTGGAGATCGGCACTGGGATCTACCAGGGCGTCACGCACGAATTGGATGCGGGACGGTACGTCGTTGGAAACGGAGAGGACGCGGATCTCGTTCTCTTGGAACCGGGCCTCGCTGCCCGTCACGCGACGTTCGTGCTGCATGGCTCGACCCTGCGCGTCGAAGGCATCGGCGACGACGTGACCGTTCACGGAGCCGGTCCGGTGCCGGCCGACGCCGCCCGCACCGTCGCTTTGCCGGCCGTCGTCGATATCGGCGCGCTGCGTCTCTCCTGGCGCGTCGCGGAGATGCCCGTCGCCACCGAGGAGACATCCGATACCGCCGGTCGCGTGGCCGACCTGCGCAGGTTGATGCGGCGCCCGGCCGTCCCCGGCCTCATCGCAGCCGGCTTCCTGGCAGCCACGGTGCTGCTGACGATCGCCAATCCTATCGCAGGAGCCGCCGTGCTGCTGGACGGCTCGGCGAAGGCCGTGCTGGCCGCCCGTCAGCCGCAGGAAGCCTCCGACCCCGTGCCGACGATGCCGTCGCAGCCGGTTACGGCCCATGAACGTCTCCAGGACCTCAAGCCTGCCCGCGCGCTCACGCCGACCGCTTCGGGTCCCGGCGCCCTCGAGAAGGCGTCCAACGCCCTGAAGCGCGATGTCGAACTGGCGGGGCTGCTCAACGTGTCGGCCGAACCCAGCGCCGGCGCCGTCTCCGCGAACGGGACCATCGAACCGTCGATGCTTGGCCGTTGGCAGGCGATACAACAGAGCTTCGACGAGCGCTTCGCTGGGGAAATCACGCTGGTGAACAGCGTCGCGGTGAAGGCGGAGAAGCTGCCGGCCTCCCTCGGCATCGAAGGCGTCTGGCGCGGGCCGCAGCCCTACATCGTGGTGCGCGGCCAGCGCTACCTCGTCGGCGCCATCGTCGACGGCGGCTGGGCCATCCGAGCGATCGATCGCGACCGGGTCATGCTCGAACGCGACGGCCGCCTCGTCGCGATGCGCTTCTGATCGAACGGACGCGTTATGGCTCGCCTTCCCCGCCGCAATCCCGTCTCCGCGTCGTCCACGGCAGCGGATCTGCGCCTCGCCGAACTGGACGGGCGAGGCTCGGCGCTCGAGCAGGCGGTATCGCCCCTCGATGCCGGTCATGGCGTCGACGAGCGGGGACCGCGCCGGCCGCTGCCGGAGGGTGACGAAGGCGTCGAACTCGACGCCGCGATCGAGTCGATGCTGTCGGCCGGCGGGGTCGACCCGGTCACGCGCGTTCGTCTCAGCGAGGCACGACGCGCGATCGCCGCGCGCGGGTCGGCGACCGAAGACGTAGGCGGCACCGCCATGGCGAGCCTGTCGGGCGCGCTCTTCCGATATGTGATGCCCCGGCTGCACCACCCCGAGGTGCTGCGCACGGACAGCCATCGCCTTCTCTTGGAAAAGCTCGCCGACGGCCTTGCCGCGACGGCCGAGGATGGCGTCGTTCGCGACGGCGCCCTGGTAATCCATCGGGAACTGCGCCGCCTCGCGCTGCTGCGGGCCGGGCGCAACGCGCTCGTTGAGGGCTGACGCCATGCTCGACGACGATACCCACCGCAATCTCGTCGCCCTGGTCCCGGCGGCGCTGCCGGCCGAGAGTCGGATCGAGCAACCGCTGATCGGGCGCGAGCAGCGCGACCTGCTCTGTGCCCTCGCCTATGTCGCGCTCGGCATCGGCGATGCCGATCAGGCGGTCACGCTGCTCGCCCTCGTCGCGCGCGAGACCCCGGACGATGCCGGCGTGCTGCGGCTTCTCGCCTATGCTCATGTCGAGGCAGGGGACGGAGCGCTGGCGCTCGCCGCTCTCGATCGCCTCGCCACCGTCGAGCCGGGAGAGGCGCCGCCGCTCCTGCTGCTGCGCAGCCACGCCCTGCGCCTCGCGGGAGACCTCACCGAGGGACAGGCCTGGTTCCGCCGCTTCGTCGAGGCCCGCAACCGTTTCGAAGAGGCTCGCTCATGATCGCAGCCGCACGCACCTTCGTCGGGCGGCTGCCGGCGAGCCCGGACATCGCCGTCGCGCTGGTGATCATCCTCGCCGTGGCGATGATGATCCTGCCGATGCCCCACCTGCTGGTGGATGGGCTGATCGCGTTCAACCTCGGCTTCTCGGTGCTCATGCTGATGGTGGCGCTCTACGTGCTGAGCCCGCTCGAATTCTCGACGCTACCCGGCGTCATCCTGATCTCGACGGTGTTCAGGCTGGCGCTGACCATCACCACCGCGCGCCTGATCCTTGCCGAGGGCGATGCCGGCGACATCATCCGGACCTTCGGCGAGTTCGTGATCTCGGGCAACCTGATCGTCGGAATCGTAGTCTTCCTGATCATCACGCTGGTGCAGTTCATCGTCATCGCCAAGGGCGCGGAACGCGTCGCCGAGGTCGGCGCGCGCTTCACGCTCGACGCGCTGCCGGGCAAGCAGATGGCGATCGACGCCGAGCTCCGGAACGGCGACATCGACCAGGCCGAGGCGCGCGCCCGTCGCCAGACGCTAGAGCGCGAGAGCCAACTCTTCGGCGCCATGGACGGCGCGATGAAGTTCGTGAAGGGCGACGCCATCGCCAGCCTCGTCGTGATCGCCGTGAACATGACCGGCGGCCTCGCGATCGGCACGTTGACCCGCGGGATGCCGCTCGCCCAGGCGCTGCACGAATACACGCTGCTCTCGATCGGCGATGCGCTGATCTCGCAGATCCCGGCGCTGCTGCTCTCGCTGACGGCCGGTACCATCGTGACCCGCGTCACCGGCGGCAGCGACATCGCACTGGGCCGCGACATCGCCGACCAGCTCGTCTCCAACCCGCGGGCGCTGCGTCTCGCCGCCGCCGTGCTGCTCGGCATGGCCGCGATTCCCGGGTTTCCCGCGCCGGTCTTCCTGATCCTCGCGCTGGTCTTCGGCGCGGCGAGCTTCCGCCCCAGCCGAGGGGCCGAGGCCGCGGCGGAGGAGGCCGCCCGGAGCGAGGCTGTGGAAGCGACGCGGCCCCACAAGCCCGCTCTCCCGGCCGAGGTCGTGCCGGTCATGCTGAGCCTGGCGCCTGGCCTGCTGCTGTCACTCGACGCGGCGGCGCTCGCCCAGAGCATCGCCCGGACGCGCAGCGCGGTGTCGAGCGATCTCGGCGTGCTGATCCCGGAGGTCGGAACGGTCGAAGATCCATCGCTCGCGGAGGGCGAGTTCCGGATCGACGTCGAAGGCGTTCCCGTCGAGAGCGGCCATGTCAGGCCCGATCGGCTGGTTCTCGCCGACGACTTCGCCAATCTCGAACTCGCCGGCATCCCCTACCTGCGCGAGGAGGGCGGAGAGGCGCCGGTCTGGATCGAGGCCGCTCATGCCGAGGCACTGACCCGGGCAGGCATCGGGCATCTCGATGCCGGCGGCATCGTCACCTCCAAGATCCGCGGCGTGCTGATGCGCTACACGGGCCGCTTCGTCGGCATCCAGGAGACGCGGGCGCTGCTCGCGCGGATGGAGGCGAGCTACGGCGACCTCGTGAAGGAGGTCCTGCGCACCGTGCCGGTGCCGCGCATCGCCGAAGTCCTGCGGCGCCTGCTCGACGAGGGCATCCCGATGCGCAATACGCGCCTCGTCCTGGAGGCGCTGGCCGAGTGGGGCGAACGCGAGCAGAACGTGATGCTGCTCACGGAGTATGTCCGCTCCGGCCTCAAGCGCCAGATCTGCCACCTCCACGCAAACCCGCACAAGATCGTGGCCGCCTACGTGCTCGAACGCGAGGCCGAGGAGACGATCCGTGCCGCCGTGCGCGATACGGCCGTCGGTCCTTACCTCGTCCTCGAAGAGCGTGCCTCCGAGGCGCTGCTCGGCCAGTTCCGCCGCATCCAGGAGGGTGCCGCCGGGCGTACCGGGGCAGGCGAAGCCGGACGGCCGGTGCTGCTGGCCTCGATGGATATCCGCCGCTTCGTGCGCGGCTTCCTCGTTCGCAACGGGATCGAACTCGCGGTGCTGTCCTACCAGGATCTCGCAGACGAATTCACGGTGCAGCCGGTCGGCTCTCTCAGCCTGTCGAAGCCGCAGGGTCTCGCCGGCTCCCGCCCGAGCGCCGCCATCAAGGCAAAGGACTCCATGGCGGTCGCGGGCTGATCCGCATCCGCCGAAGCCGGGACGCCACCCGGCACCTCAAGAGACTCATGGGGCGCAGCCCCTCATCGAGGATATGACGATGGCCGCAACCGCTGCACCCTCCGCCGCCAGGACCGCACCAGCCGCACCGCCGGCCTCGCCGCCCTCAGACGGGGCCAAGGCCGACTACGAGGCCGCACGGGCATCGGCGAAGCAGCCGGCAGCGGCGCCACCGGCCGCGAACTCGAACACGGCCGCTCCGACCGCGAACCCGCCTCCGGCGGCTCCGGCCTCGAATCCCGTCGCGCCCGAGCGGCAGGCGCAGATCGCCGCCTGGGCCGAGACGAAATCGGATCACAGCGGCGGCTTCCTCGGGATCGGCGGCACCGGTTCGAGCGAGAAGGTGCGCGACGCGCTCGCGGGCAAGTCCGAACTCGGCCCGATGAGCACCGACGAGCAGCGCGTGCTCGCCGACCGCATGATCGACCGTTGGGATGCCGGGCGGGGCGATGGCCCGAGCGGACCCATGCAGCTCGTGGAAGCGCTCGGCGATGCGCCCGACAGCCGCGCCATCCTCGGCCAGGAACTGGCAGCGCGATCGGCCGGGATCACCAAGGCGACGCCGCTCGACCCGAGTAAGCCGGACGCGAATTGGGAGAGCCGCGCCCGGGCCAGCTCCTACGCCCGCAGCGCGGTGGACGCCGCAGGGAGCGCCGACGATTCGGCCTCCGCCGGCCGCCTGCGCGAGACGATCTCTCGCCTCGGACCCGACAAGGCGGGTGATTTCGCCCGGGCGCTTGCCGGAAACGGCGCGCTCGGCGGCATGCCCGGAGCACAGACGGATCTCACGCGCACGCTCACGGCGCTCGATGGCGAAGGCCCGAGCGCGGCGCGCAGCGCCTTCGTTCAGAACGCCTTCTCCGCGGTGACGGCGGACGACCTCGCCGCGACGCCCGACCTCCAGAAGGCCATGGGCGGAGCGCTCGCGCGGGAATGGCAACCCGACGACCCGGCGGCAGCCTCCCGCGACGCCAGCCGGCTGACGGGCATCCTCGGAACCGATCAGGGACGCCGGCTCCTCGGAGACGGCGGCAAGGACGGCCCGTCTCTGGAGAACCGGGTCAACGCGCTCGCCACGATCCGCAGCGACGCCTCGATCACCGGCGACGTCCTCAAGCAGACCGACGACCCCTGGAACAACTCGGCGATTATCATGCCGGGCGCGCAGGCGGGCGCCCGACAGTACCTCGACAACAGGGGCGACGCGCCGGTCGCCCTCGCCGGAAGCGACCTCGACAACACCGTCGGGACCGCCATGGGCCTGCCGCCCGCCGTTCCGGCTGGGACGGCGCCCGCCGAGGCAGAGGCCGCCGCGGCCCGCGGCGCCTTCTCGTTCTATGGGACAGGCGATGCGGCCGAGCCGGTCAAGAAGGTCGCCGACCAGATCCGCGGCATCGCAGGCGATGCGTCGGCCAACGTCACGGTGCTCCCCGTGACCTATTCCGACGGGAAGACCGGACCGGTGCAGCTCCCTCTGTTCCGCGTGACCGACCCGTCGGGCGCCGAGCGCTACGTCGACAATACCGGCCGCCGCTACGACGACTTCGAGGATTGGCGCACCAACAACAAGCTGCCGCCGGGCACCCAGGTCTATCCGGAGGGCGGCCATCTCAAAGCGGGCGCGGACGGAAAGGTCGCGCTGGGACAGGGCAATACGCCGGACACCGTCGACACATTCGGCGAGCACCTCACCTCCGTGGTGGACAAGGTGGCTTTGGTCGGCGGCATCGTCGCCGGCGGCGTCCTGATCGTCGGCACGGGCGGGCTCGCCACGCCGGTCGTGGTCGGCGCGGGGGCGGTCGCGGCCGGAGCCGGCGCCTGGGGCGCCTATCGGAGCGGCAGCGCCCTGGTCGATCGCGGCGAGCACGGCCAATCCCTGAACCCCATCACGGACAGCGAGGCCCGCGGCCTCTGGCTGAACCTCGGCGCGAGCGTCGCCTCGATCGGGGCCTTCGGCAGTGCGGCCCGGCTCGCCGAACTCGGTCAGGCGGGACGTGCCATCGCGCCGATCGAGGCCTCGCTCCACGGCTACGTGCAGGCGGGCGCCTTCGCCCTCGATACGGCGGCCGTGGCCAACCAGGGCGTCGACACCGCCCGCAATTGGGACCGGATGAGCGCGGGCGATCGCGCCGCGTCGATCCTGCAGATGGGATTCTGGGGCGTCGGCGCCGGGGCCGGCCTTCGCGCCTCCGGCCTGCGCAATCCCGGCGACATGTTCAACCCGATCAAGATCCGGGACGGCATCCTCGCCGCGCACGCGCCCGGCGTGACCGCCGATCCGGCGCTGCCGGGCGACGCGGTGAAGATCGACTACGATCCCGCCACCGGCGTGGTCCAGGGCATCCGGCACGGGCCGGACGCGACCCCGGCCGACATCGCCCTGCACCAGCGCACGGCGCAGAACATCCAGCGCAGCCTGACCCTCGAAGGCCAGGTCGGCCGGCTGTTCTCGGGCGGCCGGGAGCCGCCGCCCGGCACGATCGGCTGGGCCGCCCGCGCGGACATCACCAAGGTGCAGGAACGGCTGCGGACGCGCAGCGCCGAACTCGACGCGCCCGGTCTGACGCCCGAGCGGCGCGCCGAGATCGAAGAGGCCAACGCGGTCGATACGCGCCATCTCGACGCTTTGGCCGACGAGGTTTCGAGCCTCGCACGCGATCCGGATCGCGCGACGATCGATGCGAAGAACTCGAAGCGCAAGCGCGTCGACGGCACGGCCCGCACGGGCAAGGTCTCGGGTTACGACATCGAGGCCGAGCGGGCGAAGCTCCCCGTCGGCGAGACCACCCGGACGGTCGGCGGGAATACCGTGACCTACTACGTCAACGAGCAGCACAACCCGACGCAGGTCGACCTCACCCTCACCGAGATCCCGCCGAGCAAGAAGCGCTCATCGGCGGAGAACAAGATGACGGCGGCGGTCGGCAAGTCCGGCGGCCGGCCCCGCACCACGCGCGAGGAGCGCGACAACGGCGGCCACATTGCCGGCTTCCAGTTCCTGCACGAGCAGGGGCTGATCAACCAGTTCCCGCAGAACGAAGACTTCAACCAGCGGGTCTTCAACGAGATCGACGGCGAAGTCAGGCAATGGGTCGAGCAGGGCGCCGAGGTTCACACCCGCTTCACCCTCGGCGAGGGTGACACGCCCGCGACGCGCGTCTGGGGCGGAAAGCGGCCGAGCCGCGTCACCGTCGAATACGAAGTCACCGATCCCAAGACGGGCGATGTGATCTACAAGCAGCCGGTTACCGAGTTCAAGAACGAGGCCGGCCAGGAATTCGACGGCTACGGCGACCGGCTGATCGAGGAGAACGGCCCTGGCGGAGCCAAGGTCGACGTCGCGGCCCGGATGCGCGAAGCACTCGGACTCGAATAAGTGGTTGAGAGGAACGGGCGAGCGCCAATGGACAATCCTGCGACCAACGAGGCTCTCGTCCACGAGATCGGCAGCCTGATCGTGCACGACGAGGCCTATCTCGAGCAGCCTTGGAACACGCTGTCCCTGGTCGCGACCATGCGCGACGAAAACGTCGTGCAGCTACACGGTTACGTCTATCTCGACGCGGGCAAGACCGCAGCCGAGACCCCGCGTGAGTCGAAGATCGCGCAGCGCTTCGTCGAGTTGCACCAGGTGATGCGCCAGCGCGACGGCAAGCCGTGGAAGGCCGCGCTCGTCCAGATCTGGCGGGAGACGGCGAAGGTCAGCTACTTCTTCGAATATGACGACGCCGCGCGCTGGAAGGTGACGCCGACGAATTACGAGGCGATGCGCGAAGAGCTCCGGCCGAAGTAACCGGTCCGGCGTCTCCGATCAGGCGCCGTCGTCGTCCGTGCCGACGGCCATGCTGACCGCGAGTGCGGCGGCGACGACAGCGACGTTCGTCTCATGCGCCTGCATGGTCGACAGACTCGCCGCGATGGCCGGCAGGGCAGGGGCGTTCGACGATCCATCGTTGACCAGCGCCACGGCGACCTGCGCCGCGATCAAGGCCGCCTGCGGCACCTGCGGTGCGACGATCGGCACGTCGTGCGGCTCCAGGACGTAGCCCGTCCCCCGCACGGTCCGGACCGACACCGTGGCGCTCGATCCCATCAGGTGTCCGCGCAGACGGTAGATGCCCACCTCGATCGCGTTGGCCGAGACCTCGTCCTCGAAGCTGTAGAGCCCTTCTTCGAGCAGGCTCTTCGTCACGGTTTTTCCGACACGGCGAATCAGCATCTCGAAGATGCAGGTTTCTCGGCGCGGCATCCGCAGCGCCTTGCCGTCGACGAGGACCTCGCGGTTCGACGGGTCGAACTCGACATTGCCTGCCTGGAGGACGGGATTCAGGATCGCGGGCGGCCGCCGCAGCACGGCGCGCACGCGCGCCACCAGTTCGTCGAGCGGAACCGGCTTGACCATGTAGTCGTCCGCGCCCGCGTTCAGGCCCTCGATGCGATGATCGACCTCGTCGCGCTCCGCGCTGACGATCAGCATCGGCACCGTACCGCCGCCGCGCCGCTGGCTGCGGATCCAGTCGAGCCCGTCGCCATCGGGCAGCATCCGGTCGACGAGAATGGCATCGTAGGTTGCGACCGAGACCGAGTCGTCGGCTTCCGCGAGATTTGCCGACACGTCGACGACGAACCCGGCTTCGCGAAGGGTTTCTCCGAAGCAGCTCGCACAGGCGGCGTTGTCATCGACCACCAGAATTCGCATGCGGGTTCCACGATGACGGGATCGGATCGGCCGGCCGATCAAGTGGATCGCTGCGACGCCGTCGCTGGTTAGTCAGGTTTTATTACAGAATCTTGACGAATCATCATTCCTCAAGATTTATGCCGGCTAATCAACGGTCTATCTGGTGAAATTCCAGAGGATCTCGCCAAATTTTGAAGCTTGTCACTTCACAGTCCGAGCATTAACGAAAATTTGATCGCGCAGATTATCGGGGTTCAATTACTGCTGCTTTGGCGAATGGCAGAGACGAACTTCGATCAATAACGAATTCGTGCCCAGCACGGCGTGCGCTTGACGCTCGGCAGCACGAAAAAAGGGGCGGATCGATCGATCCACCCCTCGCGTCGTGATCGCGACTATGCCGGCCGATCAGGCTTCGGCGGCGTCGATCACCGATTGGTCGACGGCCTGTCCGGCCGCGGTCTGCCAGGCGCCGCCATTCTCGAAGATTGTGGTCGAGCCATCGTTGGTGAGACCGTCGATGGTCTCGCCTTCCATCGACTGGGTCACGGCGAGGTTGTCCTTGCCGTCATGCGAGTCGCCGAGGCCCGAGACCTGGATGGCGTTTTCGCCGTTGGTGATGGTGAGCTTCGACGAGAAGGTCGTGCCGTTATCGCCGCCCGGCACGGTGCCGACGGTGATCTTGGTGCCGTCGTCGAGCTTGAAGGTCATGTCCTTCTTGAAGTCGAAGTCGTTCTTGCCATCGCCGTCCTTGTCGACGTGGGGGTCGCCGGAGACCTTGGTGGTCTTGCCGGTCTCGTTGTTCTTCACCGTCCAGGAGGCGTCCTTCTCGTCGGCGGTGATCGTGTACTTGTCGCCGAGCCGGATGGTCGCCTGTCCGTCCTTGACCTCGTGCGTCCAGACGCCGTCATTGGCGCTCGAAGATGGGTCCGTCGCGGACGAGCCGTCGGCGCCCTGGGTCGAGCCGGTCTGGTCGGAAGTCGACGGGGCCGAGAAAGCGCGCGGGGCGGTGCCGCCGTCGGCCGCGGGGGAGGAAGCCGGAGAGGACTGCTGGCTCGGGGCCTCGGCCTTGAGCTTCGACATCAGACCGGCAATGCCGTCGAGGAGCATGTTCTTGGCTTTGTTGGGCAGCGCGGAATCGGCCACCTTGTCGGCGATTTCCTGAAAGCCGCTCATGAGATCCTGCGGGCTGGATGCCTCGCCAGCGTCATCGGCAGCGCTCGTCTGGGAGGCGGCATCGCTGGGGGCCGCGTCCGAGGCGGCATCGGAACGGCCACCGCGATCGGCACCCTGCGAGGCGGCGGCGAAGCCCTCGGCGAAGCCGTCGATCAGCGCGCGCTTCTCGCTCGGCTTGTGGGCATCCTTGACGTCGGCGAGGAACGCTTGGCCGCCGGAACGGGGCGCGTCGTTCTGGCCGAGCAGGGCGTTGAGGAAGGTCTTCGCGGCAGCGGCGCCATCACCGGACAGGCCGGCGCCGGCGAGCGCTCCGCTGCCACCCGCGAGGTTCGAGATTCCGAGGCTCATGGTCAGTCTCCGACAGGTCGTTGGGTCGCCGGCCGGGATCGCTGTCCGGGATCGGCGTGCGAGAAGCCAGCAGTCGCCGCACCGCGTTGGGTGCCGGTCGTCCTGAAGGCTTGCAGCATCGGTAGAAAGGCGAGCTTTCGGCAACCTGACGGCCCGCGAGATCTTCCGCCGGGTCCGTTCGACTTCGGAAATATCGGGATGTGATCAGGCTCTCGTCAGGTTCGCAGTGCAGATGCGTCGGGCCGATCAGCGTCCTGCCCGAGGGAATCCGACGATGTCCGATGCCGCCTCCGCCCCGACCGCTTCCAACGATCGCCGGCCCGCGGCTCCGCCGTCTCCCCCCGCTCCGGCGCAGCCGTCAGCCAAGGCGAGCGAGACCCCATCCGCGCCGAGTTTCGCAGACAGCGTGAAGGCCACCGGCGCGACGCCGCCGGCCAAGCCCGCACCCACACCGGCCGCCAGCGGCGCTGGGCCGACGCCACCGGCTGCCCCTTCGGCCGCTTCGGGACCGGCAGGCTTTCCGACCGCCCCCGCTTCGCCGAAACCGCCGGGCATTCTGCAGATTCCCGGGCTGCCCGGAATGCCGGGCCTGCCCTCGATGCCGGGGCCGAACGACATCGCCAATCTCGGCAAGACCATCGAAGGCGCGGTGAAGGACCCGTCCAGCCTGCTCGATCCGCTCAAGGATTCGTTCGGCACCGCGGGCGCGGTCGTCGCCGATCCCGGTGCCGAGATCGGCAAGCTCAACAGCGACGGCGATCAGGTCGTGATGTCGGGTACCCTCGAAGGCAAGCTCGTGGTGCCGATCGAGGGCGTACCCGTGGGGGCGAAGGCCCAGTACGGCTACAACATCACGGTCCAGCAGGTCGGCGGGGCCGCCCCCGCCGATCCCGCCCAGCCCGGGCCGAACCCGGCGCCAGCCAAACCCGCGCAATACGACGTCACTTTCGACAAGAACCTGCTCGGCGGTGCGCTCGTCGAGGGCGAAGTCGAGAGCAAAACCCTCGGCGGCAAGACCGTCGGAGCCAGCGCCGGCGTCGAGCTCAACCTGCGCACGGTCGATTCCGTCACGATGCGATTCGACAGCAAAGAGGACGCGACCCGGGCGACGCAGGCGCTCGAGCGCCTGGCGGTGTCCGAATCGGTGCGCGATGCCGCCTCGACCGCGACGGGCGGACTGAGCGGTGGCTTTCCCGGCAGCAACCCGCTCGCGGGCGACGGATCGGCGAGCGGACCGAGCCTGCCCGGAGGGGTCGGCCTGCCCGGCATCGGGGTGCCCGGGCTGAACCCGCTGGGACCGGTCATGTCGAAACTTGGCGAGGTCGCCGCCGACCGGCTCGGCCCCTCCGCCGCGGACACGCAGTTCCTGCGCGGCCACACCACGAGCTTCACGCAGCGGCTCGGCGGCCAGGCGCGGCTCAAAATCGGCGGCAAGTTCGACCGGCTCGGCCTCGAGAGCCGCCTCGACGGCAACCGGGACATCAGCCGGACGATCGAGATGCCCCGCGACGGCCAGCCGGGCAAGCTGACCTACACCCTGTCGGGCGACCTGCAGGCGAGCACCAAGGAGAAGCTCAAGGCCGGCGCCGTCGACCTCGGTGACGACAAGAGCCCGGTCAAGCTCGACTACACGCCACAGAACGTCATGGATCACGGCGCGGCGCGCGGCGAGGTCTCGCTGAGCTGGGACGTCGCGCCCGGTGCGGCCTTCAGCACGGTCAGCGGCCGCCCCGTTCCCGAGACCGGCCTCGTCGACGAAGGGCGTCTCGACAGGCCGGACGCGCTCTCGGTGAAGACGGAGCTGCGCTACCAGACGCAGGGGCTCGCCGACCCGAGCCGGACCGACCAGAAGCGATACACGGTCGAGGCGAGCGTGCGCAATCCGCGCGACAATGCCGGTCCCGCTGTAGGCCGCCTGCTCGACGGTGATCTCGAAGGCGCCTTCCGCGGGATGGGCGACGACTTCAAGGTGTCGACGACCACCGACACCATCAAGCGCGACGGCGTGAGCCAGCAGCACGAGCTCGGGCTGGCCGTCGGCAAGAAGCCTGAGGCAATCCAGGCCAAGGTCTCGGTGCTCGGCGAGGTCGGGCGCGACGACGTGATCGCGCGCAGCACCCGCGAAGCGACGGGCACACAGATCGCCGACCGCCTCGCCGGCCCCGGCCCGGCCGCTCCCGTCCCGAACGATCCTCCCGTCACGGGAAGCCTGCCCCCCGAGCAGCTCGCGGTCGTACCGCCCGACGGGGTCAACGTGCGCACCGGCCCCTCGACGACGGCGGCGGAGGCCGGGGTCCTGCGGCACGGTACCTTCGTGACCGCGACCGGACAGCGCCGCACCGACGCGAACGGCCAGGAATGGGTCCAGGTCCGCGGTCCCGATCCGGCCGAGCGGCCGGTCGAAGGATGGGTCGACGGCGCCTACCTGCAAGCTCACCCGGATGGTGCGATGGGGCCGAATGGCCGCATCGACCCTGCGTTGGAAAAGCAGCGCTACGCCTCGCGCGACCTCCGGCCCGGCGACTCGCTTTGGGACGTGGCGCAGCGCGAGGGCGTCGACTTCAGGGACACGGTCGAACTGAACAAGGACCATCTGATCGAGCCGGGCCGCGTCTTCGCCGGGGATCGCGTCTACCTGCCTGGCACGGGCCGGCCGGTCGAAGTGGCTCCGGCGCAGCCGCAGCAGCCGCCCGCAGCACCTCCGGTCGCGCCGGCTCCACAGGCACCGTCGGTAACATCGGCGCCATCGGGCCCCACCTCGCAGCCATCGATCCCAGCGGGGCCGGGCACCACGATCGTCCCCGGCACGCCGGGCGCGCCCGCCATCCCCAACGCTGCGCCCCAGCCGTCGCGGCCGGACCTCGGCCAAGTCCTGCGCGACTACCAGGTCGGCGACGACGCGATGACCTCCTGGAAGCCCGAGTTCCTCGGGATCGGCGTGCCGGGAATCGACGCGCGCGAGGTGACGAAGACCGAGGCGGCGATGCTCGATCACCTATCGGTGCCGCAGCTCCTCGACATGAAGGACATCCAGGAGGCCGCCTTCTCGAAGGCCGACGAGCGCTTCCCGCCGCCCACCGAGCATCGGGCCGCCTTCCCCGCGGGCGCCCAGGGCGACCAGATGTTCCGGCAATGGGCCGGCAATGACGGCCACAACGACGCCTTCCGGCACGCCTACTGGAATGCCCGCATGACCAAGCAGTTCGGAGAGAATTTCGCGAGCGCCTTCACCACCGCTCACGAAGGCGCACCGGGCAATCCGGCCGACCGAGAAGCAATGGACCTCTACAACAATGGCGTCGGCCGCCGGATCGCCCGCGAGCATCCCGACGCCTCCGACGACGAACTCGCCGATCTCGTGCAGCAGGCGATCGGCCGCGGCGACATGGTCGTGATCGACCGCAGCGGGAACCTGGCCTGGAGCGATCAGGCCCGCTACGGCGAACACGGGACGGCCGATGACGCGCCGGCCGTCGGCGGTCACATCCCGCGGCCCGATCCGGCGGCGGCGGATAGCCGGCCGTCTTGAGGGTGTCGTCGATGGCGAGGATCAGGATGAGCAGAGTTGGAAAGGCCACCGTCGCGGGCCTGTTCGCCCTGGGCTGGTTCGGAGCTTTGGCCGTGGCATCGCATGCGGGCGGATTCGACGGGCGGGCCTGGAAGGCCGCCTACGGCTCGACCGAGCGCAAGAATCCGCGCGCAGCCATGGTCGAGGAGGTCAAGGCAGCGCTCGAAACGGGCATGACCCGTGAGGCGATCATCGACAGGCTCGGACCGCCGGAGATCGAGAAGGACGGTGTGCTGACCTACGCCCTGGGAGTCGGCGGCTTCGGGGTGGACTATTCCTACCTCGTTCTGCGTCTCGACGGCGGCGGACGCCTCTCCAGCGTCTCGGTTTCGCGGGGTTAGCCACGGCTCCGTCGGCGAACCGGGATCGCGCGGCAGCGATCTCGGGCCGACACCGGACTACTGGCGACCGGGGCTGTCGCGCGAGGCCACTCGATGGCGAGCGTGCGGGCCTTCAGACGGAGGCGGGCGCAAGAAGCAGCCTCGCGGCCGTCGCTGCCCCGTCGACGCGGATCGTGCCGGCCAGGGCAGCCGCGCGGGCTCGCGTTTCGGGTGCCAGCGCCTTTGCGAGCGAATCCGACAGCCCATCGAAGCTCGGGACCGACGCCCCATCGCTTGCGCCGATGCCGAGCTGCGCGACCCGGCTGCCCCAATACGGCTGATCCGCCACCTGGGGCACGATCACCTGGGGGACGCCGGCCCGCGCGGCCGCCGTCGTCGTTCCGGCACCACCATGGTGCAGAACGGCCGCGACTCGGCGGAACAGCGCCTGTTGGTTGATGTCGCCGACCGCGAGGCCGTCGGCGCGATCGGCGATCAGGTCCAGTTCGGCCCAGCCATGGGCGAGAACCACGCGCCGGCCCCGGGCGCGGCACGCCTCGACGGCCAAGCGAGAGGCCTCCTTCAAGGCCTGCATCGGCATGCTGCCGAAGCCGACATAGACCGGAGGCGTGCCGGCCTCGAGGAACGCGATCAGCTCGGCGGGCAGGGGACGCTCGTCCGACAGGATCCAAGCGCCAGTCTGCACGACGTCGCGAAGGTCCGTCGGCTGCCACGGCGCGAGGATCGGGTCCGCCGCCAGCCAGGGGCGACGGGTGATGATCGGGTCGCGGAGGTTCTCCAGCGGGGCTAGGCCGATCCGCCCGCGGAGCGTGTTGATGCCCTCTCCGAACAGCGCGGCCTGGGTCTGGAGGTCGTGCTGCCACAGCACCCGGTTGTCGCTCACCCCGGGCGGGTGGGGACGGGTCGGATACTCGTAAGGCCGGTGGTGCTCGGACGGCAGGAATCGCGGACAAAATGCAGCGCATGCAAAGCGGAGACCCCGCTGCTCGGCCACGGCCTGCGCAGCGGCGACGGACGGGAACAGGCCTGTCGCCAGAATCGCGTCGCAGCCCTCGGCCGCCGCGGCCATCACGTCGAACTGCGTGGAGACGATTCGCTTGGCGGTCTCGATGATCTCCGCGGCGCGCCGAGCCGGATCGGTCGCCGGCTGCTTCTTCAGCTTCGTCACCCAATCGCGCAGCGGCGCGAAGCCCGGAACCGGCGCGACACCTGCCCGCGCCAGCACATCAACGAATTCGTCATCCGGCGGCGCGCAGACGCGCAAGTCCGCGCCGAGTTCCTGCAATGCGGCTGCGAGACCCGCAATCGGCTCGACATCCCCGCGGGATCCATAGGTCGACAATAACACGCGCATTCGGCGCCCCCCGTTATGAATGGGGAGCCTTCATGCGGCAGGTCCGGGGGCTCGCCGCAAGCCCCCGGTGCGCCATATGTACTGACTAGGCAGGATGCGGTCAGCCGCTCCGTCAGCAGCAGGACGGCTAAGCCAATCCATCCCCCGTCATTGCAAGCACAGCGAAGCAATCCAGGGGCACACCCACACCGTCAGTGCGGTGGCCCTGGATTGCTTCGGCTTCGCCTCGCAATGACGGCGAGCAGGGTTGCTACGCTGGGCTGGCCAGCCCTACCTCGACGAGGTTGTCGCTAAAGGTCGGTGAGTGGCCCATGCCTCCGTACTTCGACGAGCTGACCACATTCACCGCGCCGTCGCGGTTGAGCGAGTGCCAGTAGCCGAGCGAGGCAACGACTACGCCCGGCGGCACGTCATCCGTCACCTGTGCCTGCCCATGGAAGGTGCCTCGCTCGTTGAAGACCCGTACCAGGGCGCCCTCGGTGATCTGCCGCCCTGACGCGTCGGACGGGTTGATCAGGATCGACTGCTCGCCCTGTCGGGCGATCTTGTGCGCCTCGTTCGCGTATTGCGAATTGAGGAAGCCGTGGCTCTTCGGCGAGACGATGTTGAGCGGGAAGCACGCGGCGAGCGCCCCGTTCGTCTCCGGCCGCTCGTTCGCCGGCACGTAGCCGGGCAGGGGGTCGAGGGGCTCTCCGCCCTGCTCGGCCTCGTACATCTGCCGGAAGGGCGGGGCGACGAAGTTGCCGTTGTCGAGGGCGCCTTGCGAGAAGAACTCGCACTTGCCCGAGGCCGTCGGGAAGTTGCCCTCGGCATGGGGGGTCCGCGTCTCCGGATCGCCGATGTTCAGGCGATACCATCCCGTCCTGCGAAATTCCTCCATGCTGGCGCCGGCCATCTTCGGGCTGTCCCAGTCGAGGTACCACTCCATGAGCTCGATCTCGCTCATGGAGAATTGCGGCTCGTCGAAGCCGAAGCGCTTGGCCAGCCGCCGGAACAGCTCGGCGTTGGAGACGGTCTCGCCCGGCGGCTCGATGGCCTTCTGGTTCAGCGTGAAGAAGAAGTGGCCCCACGAGAACATCATGTCATCGTGCTCGGCGGCCATGGTCGCCGGCAGCAGGATGTCGGCGTAGCGGGCGGTGTCGGTGACGAAATGCTCGCTCACCACCGTAAACAGGTCTTCGCGGGCCAGACCCTTCTTGATCGCCGCCGTCTCCGTGGAGTTCGAGACCGGGTTGGCGTTGTAGACCATCAGCGCATGGATGCCGGGGTCGAGCCCAGCTTCGCCGTTGAGAACGGCGCCGAGCTTCAGCACGTTCACGGCGCGGGTGCCCTGCGGAATCCAGTCCGGCCGGCAGACGCGGTCCCAATGCACCGGGAATTCCCAGAGCGGCATCTGGTAGATGCCGCCGCCCGGATCCTTCCAGGCACCGGTCAGCGCCGGCAGCGAGAAGATCGCGCGGAGAGCCTGCGCCCCGCCGGCACTGCGCTCGACGGCGACACCGGGGCGGATCGCGGCGTTGCGGGTGGTGGCGTATTCATGCGCCAGCATGCGGATATCCGCAGCCGGCACACCGCAGATTTCTTCCGCGTATTCGGGCGTGAAGAGCTCGGCGCGCTCCTTCAATTCGTCGAAGCCGATCGTGTGCTTCTCGACATAGTCGCGATCGATCAGATTGCCGTTGATGATACAGTGGATCAGCGACATCGCGAGCGCGCCGTCCGTGCCGGGCTTCGGCATGATGTGCCAGTCGGCTTCCTTGGCGGTCCGCGAGCGGTATGGGTCGATCACCACCACCTTCGCACCGTGGCGCTGAGCATCCTTCACCACGTGCCAGTGGTGGATGTTCGTCGAGATCGAGTTGCAGCCCCAGATGACGATGTATTTCGACTGGGTGAAGCTCAT
Source organism: Methylobacterium brachythecii (assembly GCF_014196345.1). GTDB lineage: Bacteria > Pseudomonadota > Alphaproteobacteria > Rhizobiales > Beijerinckiaceae > Methylobacterium > Methylobacterium brachythecii. The sequence continues at coordinate 70,582 of NZ_JACIDN010000005.1, forward strand.
CGGATCAAGGCCGTTGGTCGGGCCGACGGTCAGCAGCCAGGCCGTGCACGAGCCAGAACCGCAAAAAGTCTTTTCGGCGACGCTGGCGCCGAGCTTGTTGAAGAAGGCGTCGCCGACGGTGAGACCCTGCACCACGCCCTCGTTGCCGAGGTAGTTGTAGGGCAGGATGGCCTCGCGGCCGTGCCGCGTGATCACGTCCTGGAAGCGTGTGTAGACCTCATCCAGCGCCTCGGCCCAGGTGATGCGGGTGAACTGGCCAGAGCCCTTCGGACCGGTGCGGCGCATTGGGTAGAGGATGCGGTCCGGGTTATAGTGATGGCGCTCGAAATCCTTGACCTTCACGCAGAGCGAGCCGCGGGTCATTGGGTGATCGGGATTGCCCTTCACCGAAAGCAGCCGGCCTTCCTCGATGGTGTAGATCATCGAGCAGGTATCGGGGCAGTCGTGCGGGCAGGCGCCGAGCTTGGTCGTCTGTGTGGCAGCCATCCATGTCTCTCCCAGGTTGCGCCGTTCGGGCGCTTTTATGCTGAGAGAGTTCCGCGAGGCTGCATCTAAGTCAATTATAATTCTAAGGACCGCACTAAGGCGCCGCCGCTATCGCCCGTCTCAGGCGCCCTCGAAACGCAGGAACGTCACGGCCGTCTCGCCGTAATCCCGGCGTTCCAGCTCCGAGAAACCGGGAAGCGGGCCGAGTGGCGACGAGGCAGATTCCTCGACCAGCACCAGGGCGTCCGGCTCCAGCCAGCCGCCTTCGACGGCAGCAGCGAGCGCCTTCGGGGCGAGACCGCGGCCGTAGGGAGGGTCGCAGAACACCAGCGAGAAGCGGCCGATCGCCTGGGCGAGACCGAGCTTGGTGGCGTCGCGGCGATAGAGCCGGGTGACGCCTTCGAGCCCGAGCGCCTCGATATTTTCGCGGATCAGCCCACGCGCTTCGGCGCCCTCGTCGACGAGAAGCGCGTAGGCCGCGCCGTGCGACAAGGCTTCGAAGCTGAAAGCACCCGTTCCGGCAAAGAGATCGAGAACGCGAGCATCGTCAACGGGATCGCCATAGGCATGACGAAGTACGTTGAACAACGCCTCGCGCAGCCGATCCGAAGTCGGCCGGATCGCGTCGCTGCGCGGACCGCGCAGGGTGCGCCCGCTGAGGCTTCCGCCGACGATCCTCACCTGGCGCCTCGGGCCTGTTTACGGCGCCCCTCGACGGGGCGACGCCGGCTCATTTTCCGGCGCGCGGCGGCCGGCCGCCGCCACCGCCACGAGAGCCGCCCGGCTTGCCGCCGAATCCGCCCGGTCGTCCACCGGGCTTGCCGCCCTTGAAGCCGCCACCGGGACGGCCACCGGCCTTGAAGCCACCGCCGCCCGGACGATCGCCGCCACCGGCCTTGAAGCCGCGGCCGCCGGCCGGCTTGTCGGCGCGGGCTGCGCCGCCGAAGGGGCGCTCGGCCCGGGCCGGACGGCCAGTGTCGGTCCTCGGCCCAGCCCGGCGAGCACCCTCGTCATGATCCCGAGGCGCACGCGGACGCGCGCCGGCGTCATCGCGCCGGTCCCGGCCGCCATCGCTCGAGCGCGGCCGCAATCCATCGCGAAACCCGCCCGAGCGTTCACCGTCGCGAGGCCGGTCCCGGGCTGGGCCGCGGCGCTCGCCACGGTCCTCGAAGCGGTTTCCACGCGGCGCGCCATCGCCCTCCCGGCGAGGCGGGCGCGGATCGGACCGGGGGCCGCGACGGTCTTCTGAGCCTTGAGGGCGCTCTTCCGCCGTGCGGAAGCGGACGCGGCGATGCGGCTCGGGCGCGGGCTGCTCCGGGCTCGGCTGCAGGCGCTCGACCAGGACGCGGCGATCACCCGAGGTGATGGCGCCGACGCGCTCGCGGCCACGCTCGGCCGCCGCCTCGCGGGAGATCCGCGGATCGGTGCCCCGACGCGGGATCTTGGTGCCGTGGGGACGCTCGGTGCCCTCGTCGGCGCGCCAGATCGACTGGCGTGGGCCGGCGCTCATGCCGCCGGTGGGGACGCGGGCCGGCGCGGCCGGGCGGGAGGGACTGCGGCTCGGGCGGCCGTCACCGCCGCGCGGGGCAGGACGCGAGGAGGCGGAGGCCGGCTTGCGGGGCTTGGCGGACGGATCGCGCTGGGAGTCCGCAGCGGGCTTCTTCGGCTTGCCGAAGGGCGCGATCGGCTCCCGGGTCGGGCTCTCGAAATCGACGCCGGCCTGCTCGGCGAGCGTCTTGCCGAGTTGCTCCTTCAGGACCTTGGTGCGGATCTCCTCGACCAGTCCGACCTCGAGGTCGCCGAGTTGGAAGGGGCCGAAGGAGAGCCGGATCAGCCGGTTCACCGAAAGGCCGAGGTGCTCGAGGATGCGCTTGACCTCGCGGTTCTTGCCCTCGCGCAAGCCAAGGGTCAGCCAGACGTTGTCGCTCTGCGACCGGTCGAGGCTCGCCTCCACGGGGCCGTATTCCATGCCGTCGATGGTGACGCCCTTGCGGAGCTTGTCGAGCTCGGGCTGCGTGATCTCGCCAAAGGCGCGCACGCGGTACTTGCGCAGCCAGCCGGTGTCAGGATGGGCAATCACCTTGGCGAGGCCGCCATCGTTGGTGAGGAGCAGCAGCCCCTCGGTGTTGATGTCGAGCCGGCCCACGGCGACGACGCGCGGCAGTTCCTCCGGCAGCCCGTCGAACACCGTCTGGCGCCCTTCCGGGTCGCGCGCCGTGGTGACGACGCCGCGCGGCTTGTGCAGCACCCAGAGCCGGGTGCGCTCCCGCGCCGGCAGCGGCTCTCCGTCGACGGTGATGCGATCCTTGTCCGTGACGTTGATCGCCGGCGAGGCCAGGACCTTGCCGTTCAGGCTGACACGGCCGGCCTCGATCATCGCCTCGGCGTCGCGGCGCGAGGCCAGCCCGGCCCGGGCGATGGCCTTGGCGATCCGCTCGCCCTCGAAGGTTTCGGGAATGGCATCCTCGCCGCGCGGAGCCTCGGCCCCACGGGTCTCGTCGTCTGAAGTGTCGCTCATGGCGGCTGCCATAACAGAGCGCGCGCCGCGTTACGAGACAACAGTGGCCCGCTCGACGACAGCACGGCGATGAGTCTGCTGCATGGGGCGCCCGGCGGCAGCGAACCAGACGCGAAAAAGGCGGCCCGAGGCCGCCCTTTCCACCGTCTCGCGATGTCGCTCCGTCAGAGCCTCGGGGCGCGTCCGCGCACCGCTCCCATGACGGCGGAGATCAGGAACAGCGCGACCGCCACGAAGCAGATGATCTTGGCCGCTTCCATCGCCGTTCCGGCAACGCCGCCGAATCCGAGAACTGCCGCGATCAGCGCGATAACGAGAAATGTGACTGCCCAACCGAGCATTGTCGTCTCCTGCAAGCTTCCGGGGATTAAATGGCCAAGCTGCGTAAAACGTTCCGCAGCCTCGTCGATTTTCCCTTAGACGCTGCGCTTGACCGCATCCGCACCGCTCTTGACGGCATCCTTGGCATGGCCGGCGGCCTTCTGCGCGTCGCCCTTCAGTTCCTGCGCCTTGCCTTCGGCTTCGAGCTTCTTGTTGTCCGTCGCCTCGCCGATCTTCTGCTTCACGTTACCTACCGCCTCGTTGCCGAGACCTTTGATCTTGTCGGTCGTGCTGCTCATGGCAAACTCTCTTGATCTGATCGACGGTCAAGCCGTCTTCGGGAGAGCAACGGCGGCCGCCGCCGCAATGTTCCGCGGTTTAACATTTTTGCGGCAACAGCAGCCAAGCAAGCCGGGCATTGGGTGCGCAGCCGCCCGAACGGGCCATCAGGAGTTGGGGCCGGCCTTTCGTGCGAACCCTGCTCTCACTCGTCGAAACGATCATGGTCTCGGCGGTTCGGCTCTCGGTCGCAACACGGCCCGGTCTCGCGCGATCCGCCGCGAGCGTGTGGTTACTTAATACGACAATTATGAAAACAACAAATATACGAAGACGACCACCGGATGTAGAGAATTTGATGTCATACACATCTGAATCTAGCACGTCCAGCAAAGCAAGACGCGCTGACAGACAGAAACAAGCCTCATCTCCTCACGCCGCCGATCTCGCTTTCGCCAGGAACAGCATCTCGTTGATCTCGCTCAGCGGACGCGGCGGGCTGAACAGGTAGCCCTGGATCTCTTGGGCGCCCTCGGCACGGACGGTGGCGAGCTGATCTTCCGTTTCGACGCCCTCGACTAGGGTGGTGATGCCCAGGCTGGTGCCGAGGCCGACGATGGCGCGGATGATCGCGCCGGCATCCGAGCGCCCGGCGGAATCGCGCACGAAGGAGCGGTCGATCTTGATCTTATCGAAGGGGAAGCGGCGTAGGTAGCTGATCGACGAATAGCCGGTGCCGAAATCGTCCATGGAGATGCGCACGCCGAGCCGGCGCAGGGTATGCAGCGTCTCGAGATTGGCCTCCGTGTCGTCGAGCAGCACGCTCTCGGTGATCTCCAGTTCGAGTCGCGTTGCCTTGAGGCCGCTCGCGGCGAGCGCCATCAGCACGGTCTGCGCGAAGGTGCGGTTGCGGAGCTGAATCGCCGAGACGTTGACGGCGACGCTGATGTCGTCGGCCAGCGTTGCGGCATCGCGGCAGGCTTGATTGAGCACCCATTCGCCCAGGGGCACGATCAGGCCGGTCTCCTCGGCGAGCGGGATGAAGACGGCGGGGCTGATTAGGCCGCGCTCGGGATGGCGCCAGCGCACCAGGGCCTCGACGCCCTTGATCCGGTTGCGGTCGAGATCGACCAGCGGCTGGTAATGCACCTCGAAGCGGCCGAAGGTCAGCGCCTCGCGCAGCTCGCGTTCCAGCACCGTCCGCTCGCGGGCGGTCTCGTCCATCTGCGGCTCGAACAGGCAATGGGTGCCGCGGCCTGCGGACTTGGCCTCGTACAGAGCCATGTCGGCGTTCTTGAGCAGCCGCTCGATGTCGCGGCCCTCGCCGTCGGCGAAGGCGATGCCGACGCTCATGCCGATCTCGACGGTGAGCCCGTTCAGCGCGTAGGGCTCGCTGATCACTTGGATCAGGCGCTGCGCCAGGCCGACCGCGCCGCCCGGGTCGTCGACGCGGTGCAGCACCACGAACTCGTCGCCGCCGAGACGCGCGACGACGTCGCGGCTGCGGACATGGCTGCGCAGCCGCTCGGCCACGGCGCGGAGAAGGCCGTCGCCCAGGGCGTGGCCGTAGCTGTCGTTGACCGGCTTGAAGCGGTCGAGATCGAGGCAGAGCACAGCCAGCGTCTGGCCGTCGTCGGCCTGGCTCATCATCTCGATGCCGATCTCGCGCACGGAGGAGCGGTTCGGCAGGTCGGTGAGCGCGTCGTGGCGCGCCATGTGGATGATGCGAGCCTCGTTGCGGCGCCGCTCGGTCACGTCCTCGAAGGTCGCGACCCAGCCGCCGCCATCCATCGTCCGATGCGTCGCGGCCACGACGCGTCCGTCGGCGAGCTCGCGCAGGACCGACTTGGCGTTCTCGCCGGCGAGGGATGTGCGGGTGCCCTCGCTGACCGAATCCACGGTGGCGCCGGACTTGTAGCGCTTGAACGAGACGAGAACCTCGATGATCTCGCGCTGGGTCATGCCGACGCTGATCGTCCCGTCGTCGAGGCCGAAGATCTCGAGGTAGCGGCGGTTCCAGACCACGAGGCGGGCCTGTTCATCGAACATGCACAGGCCCTGCGTCATGTTCTCCAAAGCCGCGTCGAAGCGCCGGTTCTGCTCGACGAGCTGCGCGTTCGCGCTCTGGATCTCGGTGAGCGCCGCGGCGAGCGCGCTGCGGGTGCGGTGCTGGTCGCTGACGTCGCTGCCGACGCCGCGATAGCCGAGGAAACCGCCATCGGGCGCGAAGAGGGGGCGGCCGCTGATTTCGAACCAGCGTGGGGCCCCGTCGGGATGCCGAAACACGTAGACCCGATCGCGAAAGGGCCGCCGCGCGGCCATCGCGTCCGAAACCTCTCGCAAGCTGTAGACTTCACCTCCGAGGGACTCGTCGTCGACGGCGAAGGCATCGCGGGTCCGGCCGATCATGGCGGAGGCAGGTAGACCCAACAGACGCTCGGCCTCGGCCGAGATATGCGTGAAGCGTCCGTCCTGGTCGGTCTCCCAGAGCCAGTCGGACGAAATCTGCGCGACTTCTTCGAGGGCGTGCAAAGGCATGGAACATCCGCGACTGACGGCGCAATCTCCGATAGAAGAGTTAAGAAAAGGTCTTGCACAAGTAGCGAGCAATCTGCTCTTCAAATGATCGCTGGGCTCACTTGCGAGCGAACGGTTAGGCTTCCCCGAAGCACCGAGAGATCGCTCGAACGAAGCGCGACAGCTTGAAATCGGAAAGATCATTCTTGCAGAGATGCCGGAGGCGAGCACAACATGACCGAGGACGTGGCGACAAATCTGTTTTCCGATTTCGAAGCGTTGTGGATCGACACGCCGTCCGGCCGCTGGTTCGCCCGCGCCGGCGGTCCCGCGGATGCGCCGCCGCTGCTCCTGCTGCACGGCTTCCCGCAGACGCACGCCATGTGGAACCCGATCGCCGCCGGGCTCGCCGCGCATCGCCGGGTCATCTGCCTCGACCTGCGGGGGTATGGCTGGACGGACGCGCCGAAGGGCGAGCCGGACCATTCGACCTATGCCAAGCGCACCATCGGCAGGGACATCGTCGCGCTGATGGAGCAGATCGGCCACGTCCATTTCGCGATCGCCGGCCATGACCGCGGCGCCCGCGTCGCCTATCGACTCGCGCTCGACCATCCCGAGCGCGTCGAGCGGCTGGCTCTGCTCGACATCGTACCGACCGCAATTCAGTGGCAGCGGATCGAGGCGAAGCCCGGCAGCAACCCGCATTGGTCCTTCCTCGCCGAGCCCGCGCCGGAGCCCGAGCGCATCATCGGCCAGGATCCGGACGCCTATTTCGAGGGTCTGCTGACGCAGTGGAACGCGGCACACGACCTCTCGGTCTTCGCCCCGGCCGCGCTGGAGCTCTACCGGCAGAGCTGGAACGTGCCCGAGCGCATCCACGCCATGTGCGAGGATTATCGCGGCGGCGGCCCCGACGGGCCGGACCGGGCGGCGGACCGGGCCGACCTCGCCGCCGGCAAGACGCTCGCCATGCCGGTCCTCGTCTTCGCGAGCCGGCACTATCTCGACAAGAACAAGCCCGAGCCCGCACTCACCGTCTGGCAGCAGACCTTCGCGCCGAAGGCGACCGGCGTGTCGCTCGATTGCGGACACTTCGTCGTCGAGGAGAAGCCAGCAGAGGTGCTGGCGGCGCTGCGGCAGTTTTTGGCAAGTTGACGAAGCATTCCTCCTCACTGCCCTTTCCCGGACACCTGGAGCGAAGCGGAAGGTGATCCGGGACCTAGCGCAGGAATGGCCGCGTCAGCGGCTCGATAAGGACGGTGCTCGATGCAAACGGCCTCAATCCCGCCGAGCCTGAAAGAAGTGCTTGAGCAGCGTTGCCGCTTCCGCCTCGCGCAAGCCCCCATAGACCTCCGGCGCGTGGTGGCAGGTCGGCTGGTTGAAGACGCGCGGGCCGTGCTCGACGCCGCCGCCCTTCGGATCGGCGGCACCGTAATAGAGCCGGCGGATGCGGGCGAAGGAGATCGCGCCCGCGCACATCGGGCAGGGCTCCAACGTCACGTAAAGATCGCAGCCGGTCAGCCGCTCGTCGCCGAGGGCGGCGCACGCGGCGCGGATCGCCAAGATCTCGGCATGGGCCGTCGGGTCGTGCAGCGCACGCGGCCGGTTGCCGGCCACCGCCAGCACGACGCCGTCGCGCACGACGGCCGCACCGACCGGCACCTCGCCGAGGGCGGCAGCCTCGCGGGCCGCGTCGAAGGCGAGGCCGAGCGGGTCCAGGCTCATCCGGGCCTCAGGTGGCGGTGGCTTCCACCTCGCGCGTCACCGCCCGGTGGCCGATGTCGCGCCGGCAGAAGCCCTCCGGCCAGTCGATCTGCGCGACGGCGGCATAGGCACGGGTCTGGGCGGCCATCACATTCGCGCCGATCGCGGTAACGGCGAGCACCCGGCCGCCATCGGCGAGGAGCCGGTCGCCGTCCTGGCGCGTGCCGGCATGGAACACGATGACGTCATCGGCCTCTGCCTCGGCCACGCCGCGGATCTGCGAACCGCGCACCACGGTGCCCGGATAGCCGGTGGCCGCCATCACCACGGTCAGCGCCGCTTTGTTCTCATCGAAATCGAGCGAGACGGTGGAGAGATCGCCGTCGCAAGCGGCGATCAGCGCCGGCACGAGATCGCCCGAGAGGCGCGGCATCAGCACCTGCGCCTCGGGATCGCCGAAGCGGGTGTTGTACTCGATCAGCCGCGGCCCATCCGCCGTCAGCATCAGCCCGGCATAGAGAATGCCGGTGAAGGGCGTGCCGCGCTCGGCCATGCCGCGAAGGGTCGGGACGATGATGCGCTCCATTACCTCCGCTTCGAGCGCCGGGGTCACGATCGTCGCGGGCGAGTAGGCGCCCATGCCGCCGGTATTGGGGCCGCGATCGCCATCGAAGACGCGCTTGTGGTCCTGGGCGGTGCCGATCGGGAGGGCGCGGGTGCCGTCGCAGAGGGCGAAGAAGCTCGCCTCCTCACCGAACATGCATTCCTCGATGACGAGCGCAGCGCCCGGCGCATCGAGGACGTTGCGCACGGCGGCCTCGGCCTCGCTCAGATTCTCGGCGACGACGACGCCCTTGCCGGCGGCGAGGCCATCGGCCTTCACGACGATCGGCGCACCCTTCTCCTGGAGGTATGCGAGGGCCGGCTCGACCTCCGTGAAGCGGGCGAAGCCCGCGGTGGGGATGCCGTACTCCGCGCAGAGTTCCTTTGTGAAACCCTTGGATCCTTCGAGCTGCGCCGCGGCCCGGGTCGGTCCGAAGGCGCGGATGCCGGCAGCCTGAAGATCGTCGACGAGACCAGCGACGAGCGGCACCTCGGGTCCGACCACGACGAGGCCGATGTCTTCCCGGCGGCATAACTCGACCACTGTGGCGTGGTCGGCGACCTCGAGGTCGGGCAGGTTCGTGCCGTGCGCGGCGGTGCCGGGATTGCCGGGCGCCGTGAACAAGCGGTCGCAGAGCGGGGATTTCGAGATCGCCCAGGCGAGCGCGTGCTCGCGCCCGCCGGAGCCGATGAGCAGGATGTTCATGCCCTTCCCATCGTCGAAAACGACGGGCGGGGCAAAGCCTGATTGCGCCGGGACAGCCCTCCGTCCACGGCAGAGCCGTGGTTCAGGTCAGGCCTTCGGCTTGTTGACGAGGGCCGGCTCGGCATTGCTGCGCTCCGGGAAGAGCTGCTGGAACGCGCGCAGCTTCGGCGCATCGTTGACGACGATGTACCCGGCGCTCGGATTCAGGGCCATGTAGTCCTGGTGGTAGTCCTCGGCCGCGTAGAAGGTCGCGCCGGGCTCGATCTTGGTGGCGATCGGTCGCGAGAACGTCTTGGCGGTGTCGAGTTGGGCGATGTAGGCCTTGGCGACCTTGGCCTGCTCGGCATCGGCCGGGAAGATCGCCGAGCGGTATTGCGTGCCGCTATCCGGCCCCTGGCGGTTCACCTCCGTCGGGTCGAGAGCCACCGAGAAGAAGATCTGCAAGAGCTCGTCGTAGCGGACCTGCGCCGGGTCGTAGGTGATCTTCACCGCCTCGGCATGGCCGCTCCGGCCGCGCCCGACCGTGCTGTAATTCGCCGTCTCGCGGCTGCCGCCGGCATAGCCGGAGACCGCCTGCTTCACGCCCTTCACGTGCTGGAAGACGCCCTGGATGCCCCAGAAGCAGCCGCCGGCCAGCGTCGCGGTCTGCAGCTTGCCGGGCGCCTCGCCGGATTTCATCACGGCGTCGGGCAGGCGCTGCCCGGCTTCTTCCGCGTAAGCCATGCCGTGAGGCAGCGAGACCGTGGCGAGCAGGCCGCCCGTTGCGCCAATGGCGAGCGTCCAGCCGAGCGCGGCGGATCGCAGGAACTTGGAGACGATCATTGTGATCTCCTGGGAATGAGGGACGAGGCGGCTCAGGCCGCCTGGAAGGACATCGCCACGCCGTTCATGCAGTAGCGCAGGCCGGTGGGACGCGGGCCGTCGTCGAAGACGTGGCCGAGATGGCCGCCGCAGCGGCTGCAATGTACCTCGGTGCGGGTCATGCCGTAGGCGCGGTCGCTGCTTTCGCCGACGGCGCCGGGCAGCGGCTGGTAGAAGCTCGGCCAGCCGGTGCCGCTGTCGAACTTGGTCTGCGAGGCGAAGAGCTTCTGGTCGCAGCCGGCGCAGGAGAAGGTACCGGCCCGCTTTTCATGGTCGAGCGGACTGGTCCAGGCGCGCTCGGTGCCCTGCTTGCGCAGCACGTTGTAGGCGGCCGGGTCGAGTTGCTTGCGCCACTCCTCGTCGCTCTTCTCAACCGCGAAGGCGAGGGCGGGTTTCGAGGTGCTCAGCCCGGCGAACAGGCTGACGAGCGAAGCTCCGGCGAAAAGGGTCTGGCGGCGGTTCATGGGCGCTGCTCTCGAAAGGGTGACGTGTCGTCTCCCCATTCGTACGGACGGCGCGCCGGTTACGTTTCGGGCTCGGCCTGCGACGCGCCGCCTCGGGGATTTCTCGCAGCATAGGCGGCAGGAAACTTGGCAAGAAGCGCGAAGCGAGGGGCACGCCGTCGCAATCGTGATCCGCTTCGTCATTCCGGGGCGCTGAAGGCGAGCCCCGGAATGACAGCGCTACCTGGCAGAACGCTTCACCCCTCCTTGAAGCCGTATTCGGGCACGCCATCCTCGTTGCCGTAGTATTTGTACGGCAGGAACTTGCCGGAGAGGCTCATCTTGACCCGATCGCCCTTGTTGTTGGGCTCGCGTTCCATGGTCATGTTGAAGTCGATCGCAGACATGATGCCGTCGCCGAAATCTTCCTGGATCAGCTCCTTCCAGGTGGTGCCGTAGACCATCACCAGCTCATAGAAGCGGTAGATCAGCGGGTCGGTGGGCGGCATCTGAGGGATCGAGCCACGATAGGGCGCCTCGTTCAGCATGCGCTCCTCGGCGGCGCTGAGCCCGAACAGATCGGCCGCCTTCTTGGCCTGGGCCTTGGGCAGCTTCATCTGGCCCATGCAGGCGGCGGTGATCAGGATCGGAGAGATGCCGCCGATCTCCTCCTGGATGTGTTTCCAGGTCCAGCCCTTCTCACGTTTGATGTCGAGCAGCTTCTCCGTGAGGTCTTCGCGCTTCATGTGTCGTCCCTGATCGCTCGTGATGCCCCCTCGGGGCGCCGATCAGCGCGTGGCGCCGGCACCTTGGAAGGCAACCGCGGCCTGCAAGTTTGCGGCCACCGAACCCGAGATCGGGGCCGAGCGGGGCGGCGGCCCTTCCGGAAAGCCCGCGACCGAACGATCGATGGATGACGATGCCTCCATTCGGGGAGGCCGGTCCCTACTTGCCGACGACGGCCGGAAACGGGGCCTTCGTCACCAGACGATGATAGATCATCCCGATTGCCAAGATCACGAGGGCTCCGAGCAGGACGGGCATCAGCAGGAACTGCCACGATGCTCCCGCCAGGATCACCACGATCGGGTCGGCGCCGGCCGGAGGATGCGTCGTCCGGGTCAGCAGCATCGCCGTGATCGCGATGCCGACCCCGATCCCGAATGCCAGGGGCGTCGGACCGAGCAGGGCGAGGCTCGCCAAGCCGACGGCCGACGAAATCAGATGGCCGCCGATGACGTTTCGCGGCTGGGCGAGCGGACTTTGTGGCAAGCCGAAAACGAGGACGCAGCTCGCTCCGAAAGGCGCGATCAGCAGCGACGCCTCGAGCAGGCTCGTCAACTCGGAAAGCAGGTAGATGACGAGGAAACCACCAAGCCCGGCAAGGACGGCTGGCAACGCGCTGCGTGCGCGTGCCTTGATCTCGCTCAGGGGATCGGTTTCGCGAAGCGCTCGCGCGGTATCCTGGCTGCTCACGGTCGAACGCTCTCCGCGCCGGCCGCAGGCGCGGCCATGATCGGGCATGGGACGGGCAGCGGTGTTCGACCGCCGCCCCCCTGATGTCGGAGAGACGCTGGCGCGCCTCGCGCGCCTTACTTCTTCACGCTGTAGGAGTGTGCCCCCACGCCGGCGAGCTTGCCGCCCTCGACGATGAGATACTCGTCGCGGATCGGACGCTTCTCGAAGTAGCATTCCAGGATCTCGCGGGTGCCGGCCGCGTAGCGGGTCTGGGCCGAGAGCGAGGTGCCGGAGATGTGCGGGGTCATGCCGTGATGCGGCATCTTCCGCCAAGGATGGTCCTCCGGAGCCGGCTGCGGGAACCAGACGTCGCCGGCATAACCAGCGAGCTGGCCGCTCTCGAGGGCACGGACGATGGCATCGCGGTCGGCGAGCTTTCCGCGGGCGGTATTCACGAGGTAGGCGCCGCGCTTGAACAGCTTGAGCGTCTCGTCGTTGATCATGTGCTCCGTCTCCGGGTGGAGCGGGCAGTTCAGCGTGACGACGTCACAGACGCCGTACATCTCTTCGCGGCTCGCGTGCCAGGTGAGGCCGAGCTCCCGCTCGACCGATTCCGGCAGCCGGTGACGGTCGGTGTAGTGCAGGTGCATGTCGAAGGGCTTCAGACGCTTGAGCACCGCGAGGCCGATGCGGCCGGCAGCCACCGTACCGACATGCATGCCTTCGACGTCGTAGGAGCGGGCCACGCAATCGGCGATGTTCCAGCCGCCCTTCATCACCCACTGGTAGGAGGGGATGTAGTTGCGCACGAGGCCGAGGATCATCATCACCACGTGCTCGGCGACGCTGATCGAGTTGCAGAAGGTCACCTCCGCGACGGTGATGTTGTGCTTGATCGCCGCATCGAGATCGGTGTGGTCGGAGCCGATGCCGGCGGTGACGATGATCTTGAGCTTCTTGGCCTTCTCGATCCGCTCGGCGGTCATGTAGGCCGGCCAGAAGGGCTGCGAGATCACGATCTCGGCGTCGTGCAGATGCTGGTCGAGGACGGAGTCGGAACCTTCCTTCGAGGAGGTCACGACCAACTCGTGGCCGAGGCTCTCGAGGTATTTGCGCAGGCCGAGCTCGCCGGAGACGCTGCCGAGCAGGGTGCCGGGCTGGAAGTCGATCGCCTTCGGGGTCGGCAGGGTCTGACCGTCGGAATAGCGCTCGATCTTCGGCAGATCGTCGCGGGCATAGGTCTTGGGGTACCCGTCAACCGGGTCGTCGTAGAGGACGAGGACGATCTTGGCCATGTTTAGTCCCTTTGCTCGGTGACAAAGGGGACGCCGCTCAGCCGAAATTTGGAATTTTCCGATTGGAAATATTCCAGAATACTGAGCGCTTCCCCACTCGGGACCTTGTCGTTGATCGTCTTGACTGCGATCCGACGGTCCGAGCGGGCTCAAAATGAAAAATACTTCCGAGATCATCAAACGAAAAACTTGCATCGCCTGATCGAAGGCGTCGATCAGATTTCGCAATCGTCATTGCGAGCCGAAGGCGAAGCAATCCAGGGCCAACGCGCTGACGTCGCGTGTGCGACCCTGGATTGCTTCGCTGCGCTCGCAATGACGGAGTGGGTCAGTGGACGGACGGCCCGAACACATCGGCCGTCGGACCGGCGGCGCTACCGAGATCGGCCCGCAGCACGACGCGGAGCAGCGCCGAGGCCATCGGCGGGAGCGGTTCGCGGTCGGACAGGACGAGCCCGACCGCCTGGCGATGGGCCGGCTCGACGAGGTCGCGCATGGCGAGCTCATCGGTTCCACCGAACAGATGGCGGAAACCGTGCGGCACGATCGCCGCGAAGCCGCCCTGGCGCAGATGCGCGCAGATCCCGAGAAAGGAGTTGCTGACCACGGCCGGGCGCAGCCGCAGCGACAGGCTCTCGGCGAGATTGTCGAGGATGCGCCGGTTCTGCATGTCGGGGCTGAGCAGGCAGAGCGTCTGCGTGACGGCCTCGGCCCAGGTGACGGTCTCGCGGGCGGCCAGCGGGTGGTCGGCGCGCATCGCGAGGATGTAGCGCTCGTGATAGAGCGGGATCCGGCGGACCCGCTCCAGCGGTTCGTTCTCCAGATAGGTGAGGCCGGCTTCGAGCTCGAAATCGTCGAGCCCCTTCTGGATATCGCGCGAGGACAGCGAGCGGATCTCGATCAGCGCCTCGGGATGGGCCTTGCGAAAGAACGTCGACAGCACGCCGACGGTGCCCATCGCGGCAGGGACGACCCCGAGCCGCAGCGTGCCGCTCAGCCCCGCGCGCAGGCCGGAGAGATCGTCACGCAGGCCGTCATAGTCGGCGAGGATCTGCCGGGCCCAAGCGAGGAGATGCTCGCCCTCGACGGTCAGCCCGACGAAGCGCTGGTTGCGCACCACGAGTGGAACCTGGAGGTCCTCCTCCAGCTTGCGCAGGGCCGCCGAGAGCGTCGATTGCGTGACGTTGCAGGCATCGGCCGCGCGCGCAAAGTGCTGCTCCCGCGCCAGCGTGACGAAAAAGGACAGGTGCCGCACGAGCATGGGATCGCCGAAGACAGGTGCGGACGAGCCCGCTATTCCTTCTCAGATATAACGCTGAAGCAGAGCATTCAGTCCACCAGCGCGGCGTAGGTCAGCACCCGCAATTCACGCCGGATGGGCAGGGCGGAGGAGGGGATGAGCTGCGCGAACAGCACCACGGCGAGATCCTCGTCCGGGTCGATCCAGAACGAGGTGCTGGCGAGTCCACCCCAGGCCACCTCGCCCGGCGTGCCGACGATTTGGGCGCGGGCCGTATCGAGCATCACGGAAAAACCGAGCCCGAAGCCGATACCGGTGTAGGAGGACTCCGAAAACCGCGGCTGGCCCATCGTGGCCATGTCGCCGTTCAGGTGGTTGGTGGTCATCAGCTCGACCGTCTTGCGGCCGAGCAGCCGCACGCCGTCGAGTTCGCCCTTGTTCAGGATGAAGCGGCAGAAGCGCAGATAGTCGGCCGCCGTGCCGACGAGACCGCCGCCGCCCGAGGCCACTGGCGGGGGCGACAGGAAGCGGCTGCCCTCGGCATCGTCGTAGATCTTGAGCCGGCCCGTGCGGTCGAAGACGTAGTTGGCCGCAAAGCGTTCGCGCTTGTCTTCGGGCACGAAGAAATCGGTGTCGTTCATGCCGAGGGGCTTCAGCACGCGCTCGCGCAGAAACTCCGAAAAATCCAGGCCCGAGAGCACGGCGACGAGGTGGCCGAGCACGTCGGTGGAGACGGAGTAATTCCACTCGGCGCCCGGCTGGGCGAGCAAGGGCTGGCGTGCGACACGCCCGACGAGGTCGGCCAGCGAATGGTCGGAAATCTGAAAGTCGATGCCGGCGACCCGGTAGAGCGCATCGACCAGCGTCGCTTCCATGAAGCCGTAGGTCAGGCCGGAGGTGTGGGTGAGCAGGTCGCGGATGGTGATCGGGCGCTGCGCCGGCACCGTATCGAGCTTCACCCGGTTGCCGCCGACCGCGACGCGCATCTCGGCGAATTCCGGCAGGTAGCGGCTCAGCGGATCATCGAGTTGAAACCGGCCCTCCTCGTAGAGCATCATCACCGCCACCGAAGTGAGCGGCTTGGTCATCGAATAAATGCGGGCAATCGTCGCGGCGGCGAAGGGCCGGTCGCGGGCGATGTCGGCCTTGCCGTGGGCGCGGAAGAAGGCGGTCTGGCCGCGGCGCAGCAGGCTCACCGAGAGGCCGGCGAGCCGGCCCTCGTCGACGTAGCGTCGCATCCAGGCGTCGATGCGCTCCAGGCGTTCAGGGCAGAGGCCGAGTTCGCGGGGGTCGGTGTCGGTCATCGGATGAGTTGTACCCAGGCTCGCTTTGAACACTCCCCGTCATTCCGGGGCGCCGTAGGCGAACCCGGAATGACGGGGAGGTGAGACATTCACAGCAATTCCCGCAAGCCTTTCCCATAGCGCTCGAAGTAGAATGGGATCGGCCGGAACGGCTTGAAGTCGATCGCGGCGGCCGCTTCGAGATCGTCGAGCACCGCGCGGGTGATGCGCGGCAGGTCGAGCCCTCGCGCCTCGTCGAGGCCGACCCAGGCGATCTCGGTGAGCTCCGCATCCGGGCCGACGATACCGGGGCGTTCCGTGGCCACGGCCTTGCGGTCGGCGACGAAGAAGCGCGTGTCGAAGCGGCGCGGACGGCCGGGCGGCGTGATGGCGCGGGCCAGCAGATGCAGCGCGTCCAGATCCGGAAACACACCCTCTTCGGCAAAAGCCTGCCAGGCCCCCTCCGGTGCGACCTCGGGCGGACCGTAGTCGCGGCTTCCGACGAGCAGGCCGGTCTCCTCATAGGTCTCGCGGATCGCGGCGAGCGCCAGAGACCGGCCGAGCATGGCCGAGCGGCCGACGAGGCGCGCGGCCAAGGCATCCTCGCTGCGCTGGGGCAGGGCGTTGGCGACCAGCATGCGCCGGTCCGAAGGCTCGACCCGGCCTCCGGGGAACACGAACTTGCCGCCCAGGAAGGCGAGGCGGGTGTTGCGGCGTCCCATGAGGACGCGCGGCTTCTTCCGCGACCGGTCGACGAGGATCAGCGTCGCGGCATCGCGGGGGCGGAGGGCGGGAGCCGACCGGCTTCGGGTCTCAGATGCGGCCGGATTCGGCGGCGGAGGCAGCACTGCCGGATCCAATGCGCGTCTCCTCGGCACCAGGCCGCGGGGGAGGGGGTACCTGGAAGCCGTGCATCCGGGTGGCGTATTGCAGGCCGATGACCGCGCCCTTCACAGGCTGCAGCAAGAGTGCGGCAAGGCCGAGCGTCAGGCCGGGCCACAGCGTCACCGAGACCCAGAGCGGCACGTCGTAGCCCATCTCGAAGGTCAGGATCAGGTATCCGACGATGTGTCCGACGAGGAAGATCACGATGTAGGGCGGGAAGTCGTCGGCCCGGTGGCCATCGAGCTTCATCCCGCAGGCTTCACATTCCGGCCGCACCTTGAGGAAGCGGCCAAACAGCTTGCCCTCGCCGCAATGCGGGCAGCGGCAGACGAAGCCGAGCAGCATGGCCGGGATCAGCCGCGTCCGCTCGACCACGGCACCTGGGGATTCGGCGGGAGGAGGATCGATAGCGTGGGTCGTCTCGATCGGCATGGCGCGGTCCTACACCACGCGCCTCAGCCGCGCGAGCCGCGACGGCGGTTGGGGGTGTTGCGGCTGGCGGCCGGCTTGCCGCGTTTCGAGGCCGAGCTCGGCGGCCCGTAGCTCGTCGTCTTCGACTTGGCCTTGTGGAATTTCGGTCGTCCGCCCGGCCCCGGCCGTCCGGAGCCGGAGCGCCCCTCGGACAGGATCTCGAAGCGGAGCGCCCCCGCGACGGCGGCGGCCTCGACGAGCTTCACTTCCACATTGTCACCGAGGCGGAAGGTCTCGCCGGTGCGGTCGCCGACGAGGGCATGCCGGGTCTCGTCGTGCCGGTAGAAGTCCGCCCCGATGGTCGCGGCCGGCACGAAGCCGTCCGCACCGGTCTCGGCGAGCTTCACGAAGAGGCCGGCGCGGGTCACGCCGGAGATGCGCCCCGTGAACGTGGCGCCCACCCGGTCGGCGAGGTAGTGCGCGATCAGCCGGTCGATGGTCTCGCGCTCGGCCGCCATGGCGCGGCGCTCGGCGCCGGAGATCTGCTCGCCGATGGCGTCAAGCATGCCGACGGTGACGTCGGAGGGCAGGCCGTCCGAGCCGAGCTTCCCGGCCGAAATCAGGGCGCGGTGGACGATCAGGTCGGCATAGCGCCGGATCGGCGAGGTAAAATGCGCATAGCGGCGCAGGTTCAGCCCGAAATGCCCGAGATTCTGGCTCGAATAGATCGCCTGCGCCTGCGAGCGCAGGATGACCTCGTTGATAAAGATCGAATGCTCGGTCTCGGCCACCGAGAGCAGGATGCGGTTGAACAAGGCGGGCTTCAGCACGCCGTCCTTCGGCAGCTTGATGCCGATCGAGGCGAGCACCTCGCCGAGCGCCCGCATCTTCTCCAGGGCCGGCTCGTCGTGCACGCGGTAGATCAGCGGGGACTTCGCCGCCTCTAGGGTCTCTGCGGCGGCGACGTTCGCCTGGATCATGAACTCTTCGATCAGCCGGTGCGCCTCCAGCCGCTCAGGCACGATGACCCGGTCGACCGCGCCGTCGGGCTTCAAGAGAACCTTGCGCTCGGGCAGATCGAGCGCGAGCGGGCCCCTGGCGTCGCGGGCGGCCTTCATGGCCTCGTAGGCCGAGTAGAGCGGGCGCAGGACCGGCTCCAGCAGTGGCGTGGTCTTGTCGTCCGGCCGGCCATCGATCGCGGCCTGAGCCTGCGCGTAGGCGAGCTTGGCGCGGGAGCGCATCATCACGCGATGGAAGCTGTGCCGATGCTTCACGCCGCCGGCATCGATCACCATGCGCACCGCCAGCGCCGGGCGGTCCTCGTTCTCGCGAAGTGAACAGAGATCGTTCGAGATTCGCTCGGGCAGCATCGGCACGACCCGGTCCGGGAAGTAGACCGAGTTGCCGCGCAGCAGCGCTTCGCGGTCCAGCGCCGAACCGGGGCGGACATAGGCGGCGACGTCCGCGATTGCGACCGTGACGATGAAGCCGCCCTCGTTCTTCGGATCGGTGTCAGGCTCCGCCATCACGGCGTCGTCGTGGTCCTTGGCGTCCGGAGGGTCGATGGTCAGCAGCGGCCGATCGCGCCAATCCTCGCGGCCCTTGAGGCCGACATCCTTCACCGCATCCGCCTCGGCCTGCGTTTCCTTGGCGAAGACATGCGGGATGTTGTGGAGGTGGAGCGCGATCAGGCTCACCGCCTTCTCGGAACCGAGGGAGCCGAGCCGCTGGCGCACGCGTCCGCGCGGCAGGCCGAAGCGAGTCTCGCTCTCCACCGAGACGCTGACGAGATCACCGTCGCGCGCCTCGCCCTCCTCGCCGGGCGGAATCGCGATCTCACGGCCCTGCGAGCGCTTCTCCACGGGAACGAGACGGCCGCCCTCTCGCCCGGCACGATACACGCCGATCACCTCGGCCTTGTTCTTGCCGATCACCTTGATGACACGGCCGGTGTAGCGCGTCGCCGATCTGTCCTCCGGCTCGACCCGGATCAGCGCCCGGTCGCCGAGACCCGGGGCAGGGCGGTTCGACTTGCGGCCGGCCCGCGGCATCTGGACGGTGATGCGCGGCGCCTCGCCCTCGCCGTCCCACTGCGCAGGACTTGCCACGAGTTCGCCGTCGCGATCCCGCGAAAAAATGTCGGCGAGCACCACCGGCGGCAGTCGGCCAGCTTTGCTGAGGCCACCGCGGCCGCGCTCGATCGCGCCATCCTCCTCGATCTCCTTGAGCAGAGCCTTTAGGCCGATGCGATCGGCGCCGGTGATGCCGAAGGCTTTGGCGATCTCACGTTTGCCAACCTTCTCGGTGGAGTCGGAGATGAAGGCGAGGATGGTTTCGCGCGAAGGAAGGGCGCCGGCAGCCGGTGCGGGTTTGGTGAGTCTGGTCAAGGAAGAAGGGCTCGCTGCGCCGGCCTCAGGGCACCGGCGCTCGATCGGGGAGGGCCGGACATGCCGGCGGATGCGCCGAACATGGCCCCGACGCGTCTCCGGGGCAACGTCCGCGTCGAGCGGGGCAGGGGATCAATACGGCGTCCCGCCGGCGCGCTTCGCTTGAAGCGCCTCGGCATACCAACCCAGCTCGTCCAGAAACTTGCCCGCCGCCTTGCCGAGCCATTCTTCGGAGGGTTCGCCTTCTTCGCTCAGCGCCTTGTGGATGCGCGGGATCGGCAGCAACGAGGGAATGGAAGGCGTGCCGAGCTCGGCCAGCATGGCCCGCAGCTGCATCGCCGCGCGAACGCCGCCGAACTGGCCGGCCGAGTAGCAGACGATTCCCGACGGCCGCCAGAAATACTCCTCGAGGAAGTGATCGAGCGTGTTCGACAGGGCCGGCGGGATCGAGTGATTGTACTCGCCCGAGACCACCACGAAGGCGTCGGCGCGGCGAAGCAGCGTCGCGAGATCTTCGAGAATCTTCGGCGCGTGGCCCTTGGGATGTTCCTTGTACATCTTGTCGAGCAGCGGAAGGTTCAGCTCCGCGGGATCGACGAGGGGCGCCTCATGTCCACGCGCCTTGAGTTGTTCGATCAGGAATCGGGCGGCACGAATGCCTTGGCGGTCCGAACGGACGGATCCGAGGATGACGGGGACAATGAGGGACATACGGCCTCCGTAGCGATCGGCACGCACGATATAGGGCGGCGCCTCCGGGAAAGACGGGCCGAGAGCCCCCCGTCCATCCCGCCGCGTTACGCGACGCTGCGCAGCTGATCCGCCTGCGGTACGATCGCTGCTGCGACGCCAGACAGCGCCTCGATTTCCTCACGCGGCAACGGCTTCTGGAACAGGTAGCCCTGCATGAACCGGCAGCCGGCCGAGCGCAGCAGCAGCATCTGATCGGTGGTCTCGACGCCCTCGATGACGCAGGAGAAGCCGAGGTTGCGCGCCAAGTCGATGATGGCGCGGATGATGTTGAGCGAGGCTTGGTCCTCGCAGATGCTGGTCACGAAGCTGCGGTCGATCTTCAGCCTGGTGATCGGCAGCTTGTGCACGTAGCTCAGGCTCGAATAGCCGGTGCCGAAATCGTCGAGGGCGATGCGGACCCCGAGCCCCTTCAACTCGGAGAGGGCATCGCGTGCGTCGACGAGGTCGCGCATCAGGCCGGTCTCGGTCAGCTCGAAGATGATCCGATCGGGCGCGACGCCGCTCTCCCGAACGATATCCTTGATGTCCGCCCGGCAGGCGCTCGATGCGATGTCGTGCGCCGAGAGGTTGAACGACAGGCTCACCTCCATGGGCCAAGCGGCCATGTCGGCGAGCGCCTTTCGCAGCAGCGCCCGCGTCACGTCGCGGATCAGGCCGCTCCGCTCGGCGACGACGATGAAGTCGCCCGGCGACACTTTTCCGATCGTCGGGCTGGTCCAGCGGGCGAGCGCCTCGTAGGCGTCGACGCGCTGCTCCACGACATCCATGATCGGCTGGTAGACGAGGCTGAACTCGGTTTCGAGATCGGCACTGCGGAGGGCCTGCTCGATGACGGCGTGGCTGCGCAGTTGCGCCTCGTGCTCCAGGGCAAAGCAGATCGCGGTGCCGCGGCTGCCTTCCTTGGCATGGTAAAGCGCATGATCGGCGCGCTCGACCAGCATTTCGGAGGTGGAGGCGGCATCGGGAAAGCGCGCGAACCCGACCGAGGCGCCGATCTGTGCGGTGACCTCGCGCAGCGCGTAAGGCCGACGTAGCGAGGCGCAGATCTGCCGGCCGATCGCGTCGAGGTCTTGTGTTCCCTCGACGATGATTCCGAACTCGTCGCCTCCGAGCCGCGCGGCCCAGCCGTTCCCGGCGAGGATCGCCGCGAGGCGCTCACCCACCTCGATCAGGACCTCGTCGCCGGCGGCATGGCCGAAGCTGTCGTTGACCGGCTTGAAGCCGTCGAGATCGACAAGACCGACCGCGAAGGTCGCCCCGGCAGCGCCCGCCTCGCCGATCGTCTGTTGGAGCTTGGCGAAGAAGGAGCGGCGGTTCGGCAGGCCGGTGAGCGGGTCGGTATGCGCGAGATCGTGGTTCTCGGCGATCAGCGCGGTCAGCCGACAGAAATCGCCGTAGCCCATTTTCTGCAGGAAGATCATCGCACTGATGACGCCGGCGAAGTTCAACGCCGTCACGACGAGGAGCACCTCTCCGGTGCTGATGAAGTAGAGCGTCACGGGCAGAGCGGCGATGCCGACCGTCGGCGCGGCCGAGCTGAGATGCAGCAGGCAGGTCAGGCAAACGATCATGGTGATGGTGAGGAAGAACAGCACCTGCATCTGGCTGGCGACGTCGCCGTAGCGGGTCAGAAGCACGGCCCAGATCGAGAACCCCACGCCGAGCGCCGAGCCGAACAGGTTCGTTCCCCGCAAGCGTCTGAACGCCGCCTCGCCCTCGAGAGGCCGATGCAGGGTCCTCACCCAGACGAGGATTCGCGCCGCGGCGAGCCCGAGCATGGCGACGAGCGGCGGAATCGTGAGGCCATGGGGTGCAATGCCGTAATGCGTGTAGGCCACCGCGACGGCGTTCACAGACAAGGTGATCAGAAGCAGCGGGACTTGGCGCGAGAGGGCGCGAACCTGAGCGGCGGCCAAGGCCGCATCGGAATGCGGAACCGCGAATAACCGCGACAGGAAGGTCAATCGGATCATGAGCGCCGAGCCGGTCGCGAGAAATCGCCGGTCGGGCCATCACAATCAGCCAAGTCCTAACGTTTCGGTACTGGCGAATAAACGCAGTTCACATCAACGGCAGAATAACGAGCCGGCATCGCAAATAAGAAAGGGGCCGGATCGCTCCGGCCCCCTCTTCGTCCTGACGTCGTCGATCGCTCAGAGCGAGTAGTATTGAACGAACTCGATCGGGTGCGGGGTCATCTCGTAGCGCAGCACCTCGGTCATCTTCAGCTCGATGAACGAGTCGATCTGGTCGTCCGAGAACACGCCGCCCTGCTTGAGGAAGGCACGGTCCTTGTCGAGGCTCTGCAGGGCCTCGCGGAGCGAGCCGCACACCGTCGGGATCTTCTTCAGCTCCTTCGGCGGCAGATCGTAGAGATCCTTGTCCATGGCCGGACCCGGATCGATCTTGTTCATGATGCCGTCGAGGCCGGCCATTAGCAGGGCGGAGAAGGCGAGGTACGGGTTCGCCATCGGATCGGGGAAGCGAACCTCGACACGCTTGGCCTTCGGGTTCGTCGTCCACGGGATACGGCAGGAGGCCGAGCGGTTGCGCGCCGAATAGGCGAGCAGCACGGGAGCCTCGTAGCCCGGCACCAGGCGCTTGTAGGAGTTGGTGGACGGGTTGGTGAAGGCGTTGAGCGCCTTGGCGTGCTTGATGATGCCGCCGATGTACCAGAGGCACTCCTGGCTGAGGTCGGCGTACTTGTTGCCGGCGAAGAGCGGTTTGCCATCCTTCCAGATCGACTGGTGCACGTGCATGCCCGAGCCGTTGTCGCCGTAAACGGGCTTCGGCATGAAGGTCGCCGACTTGCCGTAGCTTTGCGCGACGTTGTGGATCGCGTATTTGTAGATCTGCATGTGGTCGGCGAGCAGCGTCAGCGTGTCGAACTTCATGCCGAGTTCGTGCTGGGCCGAGGCCACCTCGTGGTGGTGCTTTTCGACCTTCACGCCCATGGACTGCATGGCGGCCAGCATTTCGCCGCGCATGTCCTGAGCCGAATCCTGCGGCGGAACCGGGAAGTAGCCGCCCTTGGTCTGCACGCGGTGACCGAGGTTGCCGCCCTCGTAATCGGTGAAGCCGTTCGACGGCAGCTCGGTCGAGTCGAGCTGGAAGCCGGTATGGTAGGGATCGGCGCCGAACTTCACGTCGTCGAACACGAAGAACTCGGCCTCGGGGCCGACATAGATCGTGTCGCCGATGCCGGTCGACTTCAGGTAGGCCTCGGCGAGCTTGGCGGTCGAGCGCGGATCACGGGAATAGGGCGCGCCGGTCGAGGGCTCGAGCACGTCGCAGACGATCGACATCGTCGAGGCCGAGAAGAACGGATCCATGCAGGCGGTGACCGGATCCGGCATCAGCAGCATGTCGGACTCGTTGATCGCCTTCCAGCCGGCGATGGAGGAGCCGTCGAACATCGTGCCTTCGGAGAACAGCTCCTCGTCGACGAGGGAGACGTCGAACGTGACGTGCTGCCACTTGCCCCGGGGATCGGTGAAGCGAAGGTCGACGTATCTGACGTCGTTGTCCTTGATCGCCTTCAGGACTTCGGCTGCGTTCTTCATCGTCGGCGTTCTCCTCAGGAAGGGAGCGTAGGCAAGGGAGCGTGGCCGCCTCGTTCGACGGAGGTTCCGGGACCGCGGCCGATGGCCGATCTCGCCGGACGTGCTCGCGACGGTGAGGCTCTAACGGTCCACGATCGTCGGACGCGGGGGACGTGCCCGAGCGACCTCTGGTGTCGTGCGCCCTCCCGTCGCGCACGTTGGCCGGGCGCACTGATATCCCCCGTTCGCATCCGTTTCCAGACGGCCGCGAGAGGGAATTTGCCGCTTTTTCAGGCAATTCGCGGGGTAATTCGTTCTCTCGGCGACATGGACGCGCGTATGGCCGCGCTTTATCCGGGCAAGGAATGCCCGTTCGCGCGCCAACCAGCGCTGTATGAAGGCGGTCGGGGCTGGCACACGAAATGCAAGCGCTGCAGCGGCCGTAGACGGTCCGGTTCGGCCGGGCGTCCTCAGACCGAGCAAAATCGGCGAACGAGAGATCAGGGATGACGAAATTCAAGCTCGAGTACATATGGCTCGACGGCTACGAGCCGGTGCCGAACCTGCGCGGCAAAACGCAGATCAAGGCTTTCGATAGCTTCCCGACGCTCGAGCAGCTCCCGATCTGGGGCTTCGACGGCTCTTCGACCAAGCAGGCCGAGGGCGGCAGCTCCGACTGCATGCTGAAGCCGATCCGCCATTTCCCCGACCCGGCTCGCAAGGACGGCATCCTGGTTCTCTGCGAAGTGATGATGCCGGATGGCGTCACCCCGCATGCGAGCAACAAGCGCGCGACCATCCTCGACGACGAGGGCGCCTGGTTCGGCTTCGAGCAGGAGTACTTCTTCTACAAGGACGGCCGTCCGCTCGGCTTCCCGGCCCAGGGCTACCCGCCGCCGCAGGGCCCGTATTACTGCGGCGCCGGCTTCTCGGCCGTCGGTTCGGTCGCGCGCAAGATCGTCGATGAGCATCTCGACCTCTGCCTCGAGGCCGGCATCAACCACGAGGGCATCAACGCCGAGGTGGCCAAGGGCCAGTGGGAATTCCAGATCTTCGGCAAGGGCTCCAAGCGCGCCGCCGACGAGATGTGGATGGCCCGCTACCTCCTGCAGCGCCTCTGCGAGAAGTACGAGATCGACGTCGAGTACCACTGCAAGCCGCTCGGCGACACCGACTGGAACGGCTCGGGCATGCACGCCAACTTCTCGACGGACTACATGCGCACCACCGGTGGCAAGCCGTATTTCGAGAAGCTGATGGCGGCGTTCGACAAGAACCTGATGGACCACATCGCCGTCTACGGCCCGGACAACGACAAGCGTCTGACCGGCAAGCACGAGACCGCTCCGTGGAACAAGTTCTCCTACGGCGTCGCCGATCGCGGCGCCTCGATCCGCGTGCCGCACTCCTTCGTGAAGAACGACTATAAGGGCTACCTGGAAGACCGCCGTCCCAACAGCCAAGGCGACCCCTACCAGATCGCCTCGCAGATCCTGAAGACCATTGCCGAGGCGGAAGCCGGCACCGGTTCTTCGCTCAGCGAGGCCGAAGCTGCAGCCTGATGCTCATCGGGCAGTAATCGAGATCAGCGGTGCGGGCCTTCGGGTCCGCGCCGTTCTCGTTTCGGAGCCCTTTTTTCTACTCCCCGAAGATCGACCAGCCCATGCGCTTTGTCAGCATCTCCAATGAGATGCGGCCGAGATGTGAGTTGCCGGCAGCGTCGAGACCCGGTGACCACACGGCGATCGAGGCCTTCCCCGGCGCCACCGCCAGGATGCCCCCACCGACACCGCTCTTGCCCGGAAGGCCGACGCGATAGGCGAAGTCGCCCGAGCCGTCGTAGTGCCCGCATGTCAGCATGATCGCGTTGATACGCCGCGCGCGCTCCGGCGAGATGACGAGCAGGCCCGTCGTCGGGTTGCGGCCGCTATGGGCGAGATACCGGCCTGCCATGGCGAGCTGCCGGCACGACATCGCGACGGCGCAGTGGTGGAAATAGACGCCGAGCGTGTAGTCGACCGGATTGTCCAACACACCGTAGGACTTCATGAAATTGGCAAGCGCGACGTTGCGGAAGCCCGTGCGCTTCTCCGACGCCGCCACCGCCTCGTCGATGGCGATCGAGGAATCCTCGGCCAGGAACTGCAGAAAGCGCAGGATCTCGCCGAGCGCCTCGCGGGGCTCGTGGCCGGAGAGGATGGCATCGGTCACCGCGATGGCGCCCGCATTGATGAAGGGGTTGCGGGGGACGCCCTTCTCCAGTTCCAGCTGCACGATCGAGTTGAACGGATTGCCTGAGGGCTCGCGGCCGACGCGCTTCCACAGCCGGTCGCCGATCTTGCCGAGCGCCAGCGTCAGCGTGAACACCTTGGTGATGCTCTGGACAGAGAACGGCGTTTCGCTGTCGCCGGCGGCGGCAAGCTGGCCGTCGGCGCCGATCACGGCGATGCCGAAGGCCCGCCGGTCGGCGCGGGCGAGCTCGGGGATGTAGGTGGCGACCTCACCGCGATCCGGCCGCAGCCGCATCTCTTCGGCGATCTCGCTCACGACGTCGTTGAGGTGGGGCAGGGCAGTCGGCTCGCGGTCAGGGGAACGATGCGGAGCTGAGGATGCTCAGGCGCTCTTGAAGCTCGTGCCCGGCAGGGCGCCGTCCTCCTGCAGCATGCGTGCCGCCGCATCGAACCCGGTCCAGGCCGCGAAGGCCAGTCTGCTGCCGGTACTGACCCGCCGCACTCCAAGTTCGGCGAGATCGGCCATGCGCATCACGGGCGAGGTCAGCAGGACGTTGACCGGCTTCGGCGCCACGGCCTGCACGATCTCGCGGATCGCAACCGGATCCGAGAAGCCCGGCGCGTAGAGGCAATCGGCCCCGGCCTCGGCATAGGCGACGAGCCGCTGGATGGTGGGCGCCAGATCCTTCTGGCCGATCAGAAAACCCTCGCTGCGGCCGACGAGGATCGTTTCGCGATCGATGCCGTCGATCGCTGCGCGTGCCGCCGCGATGCGCTCCACCGCGAGAGCCTTGTCGTAGAGGACGTCGCCCTTGCGATCTTCGATCGACAGCCCGGCCACGCCGGTATCGAGAGCCAGGACGACGTTGGCCGCGACACCTGCCGGATCGTCGGCGAAGCCAGCCTCGAAATCCGCGTTCACCGGCAGATCGGTTGCGGCGCAGAGCGCGCGCAGATGGCCGAGCACGGCGTCGCGGGTCAGCGTGAGGTCGTCGAAGCCGGCGCTCCAGGCAAAGCCCGCACTCGTCGAGGCCACGGCTTCGAAGCCGAGCTTCTCCAGCCGCCGCAGGCTGCCGATGTCCCATGGGTTCGGAAGAACGAAACAGCCCTGAGCGTGCAGGTCCCGGAAGGCGAGGCGCGCTGCTGTCGCCCTCCCGCCCATGTCAGATCGCGTCCGGCCCCGTCTCACCGGTGCGGATGCGGATCGCGTCCTCGATGCTCGAGACGAAGATCTTGCCGTCGCCGATACGGCCGGTCTGGGCGGATTTGCGGATCGCCTCGACCGCAGCCTCGACCTGGGAATCCCCGAGCACGATCTCGAGCTTCACCTTGGGCAGGAAGTCGACGACGTATTCCGCTCCACGATAGAGCTCGGTATGGCCCTTCTGACGGCCGAAACCCTTGGCCTCGATCACAGTGATGCCCTGCAAGCCGACGTCCTGAAGGGCCTCCTTCACCTCGTCGAGCTTGAACGGCTTGATGATCGCTTCGATCTTCTTCATTCGGTGGGCGCCTGATCTGCGCATTCGCGGAGGTGATGGATTCGTAGCACCGCCTACCGCGGATCGCCACGGTGTTTTGCTGTGCTGTGCCCACGATCTGCGCAAGCCTTAAGCAGAAAATGCACAACATTCGAGCATTTTGCTGAACTTCGCTCATCCTGAAGGCAGGGCCTGGGTGGTGCGCGAGCAGGAGCCGGAGAGGCCATCATGACAACGAACCGGCTGTTGACGGTCAGTGCGATGCGGCGGGTCGACGAGGCCGCGATCGCCGGCGGCATCCCGGGCTACACCTTGATGCGCAACGCGGGCGCAGCGGTGGCAGCCCGGGCTCGCGTTCTGGCTCCCTCCGGTGGGCGGATCCTGATCCTCTGCGGCCCCGGCAACAATGGCGGCGACGGCTTCGTCGCTGGGCGCATGCTCGCAGGCAGCGGCTACCGGGTCGCCCTGCAACTCTTGGGAGATCTGGGTACCTTGTCCGGCGATGCGGCCCTCGCCGCTGCCGATTGGCAGGAGGGGGGCTTTTCGGTCGACGTGGCGGCCTCGGACGATCTCTCCTCCTTCGACCTGATCATCGACGCCTTGTTCGGGGCTGGGTTGTCGCGGGAGATCGCGGGCGAGGCGAGGGTACTGATCGAGGCCGTCAACCGCTCCGGCACGACCGTCCTCGCGGTGGATGTTCCGAGCGGTCTCGACGGCGATACCGGGGAGATGCGCGGCGGAGCCATCGCGGCCACCGAGACCATGACTTTCGTGACGTTGAAGCCCGGCCATCTTCTTCAGCCCGGACGATCGCTCTGCGGCGGGCTCCATGTCGCCGATATCGGAACGGGCGAGGCGGCCGTCGAAGCCGGGTTTGCAGCTGTCGGCCCTGCCTCGTTCCGCAATGGACCGGACCTTTGGCAAGACGCGTTTCCACGCCCCGGCGCGCAGGCCCATAAATACACCCGCGGCCATGCCCTCGTCCTGTCGGGACCAGCCTTCAAGACGGGAGCGGCACGGCTCGCCGCGCGCGGCGCTCTACGCGTCGGCGCGGGGCTGGTCACGGTGGTCTCGCCGACGGCGGCGATGGCCGAGAATGCCGCCCACCTCACCGCGATCATGCTCCGCGCTTGCGACAGCCCAGACGATCTCGACGACCTGCTCACCGACGAGCGCCTCGACACGGTGCTGATCGGCCCCGGCCTCGGTATCGGTGAGACGGCCCGCGACCTTGTTGCGGTGGCCGCCTCCGCCGGCCGCAAGCTCGTGCTCGACGCCGACGCGCTGACGAGTTTCAAGGGGCAGGCGCCGCTTCTGGCCGAACACCTGAGCGAAGGCGGCTCGGCCGCTGTGCTCACCCCACATGAGGGCGAGTTCGCGCGCCTCTTCGCCAACACGCGGGCCGTCGAGGTGGGTCTCTCCAAGATCGAGCGCACAAGGCGTGCCGCGGCGATCGTCGGCGGCATCGTCGTCC
Organism: Methylobacterium brachythecii; assembly: GCF_014196345.1. Taxonomy (GTDB): domain Bacteria; phylum Pseudomonadota; class Alphaproteobacteria; order Rhizobiales; family Beijerinckiaceae; genus Methylobacterium; species Methylobacterium brachythecii. Next base: position 99,463 of record NZ_JACIDN010000005.1, read on the forward strand.
TGAAAGGCTCCGATAGCGTGATCGCCGCGCCCGACGGACGGGCCGCCATCAACGATCACGGCTCGCCCTATCTCGGCACCGCGGGCTCGGGCGACGTTCTCGGCGGCCTGATCGCGGGGCTTCTGGCTCAGGGCATGGAGCCGTTCGAAGCGGCCTGCGCCGGCGTCTGGCTGCACGGCGATGCCGGCCTGCGGCACGGGCCTGGGCTCATCGCCGAGGACATCCCGGAAATGATGCCGGAGGTGTTGGCCGAGTTGCTCGGGGCCTAAGTCACCTCGAAGCTCGTCCACATCCCCGTATCAAACCGCTCCAGCACGGTGGAACTGATCAGCCAGCGCCCGGGATTGTCGGCAAGGAACGCGATGCGGGCGGTCTTGCCGTCGAGGAGTTGGAAGGTGTCGAGCCAATAGGGCTCCCAGCCATCGTCGAGGGGATGGAGCAGGCGGAAGGCGTGACCGTGGACATGCAGCGTCTGCAGGAACGAGGTGTCGTTGCGAATAGCTAGCACCACAACCTGACCGCGCTTCACCGAGAAGGCCGGCGCGGCGCCGGCCACGCCGCTGACGCCGTTGATCTGCCAGATCCGGGTGGGGTCGCCGTGGTAGGTCGGCTCCGTCGCGGGCTTCTCCTTGTCGATGCGCACGCCGCCCGTGAGGACGAGATCGCGGCGAAAGGCGTTCTGCAACTTCACCTCGGCCGGTAACAGGGGATTGGTGCCGATCGGCGCGATCGGAGCGAGCGCACTGCGCCGAAGCACCGGCGAGCCCTTCGCGGTGATGGTCGCCAGCGCCAAGCCTTGCCCAATCAAGGCGTTGACCGTCACCGCAGCGCCCTCTTCGGACGGCATGTCGAGGAGAAGGTCGTAGCGGGTGCCCGGCGCGAAGGGCAACGTCGCGCGCAGCGGTTCGAACAGGTCCGTCGGCTGGCCGTCCACCGCCACGACATAGGCCTTGGCGCCATCGAAGCGGATGCGGGTCGAGCGCGCGTTGCAGGCATTCGCCAGCCGCAGGCGTATTCGGCTGCCCGGCGGCACCTCGATGGCCTCCGGGATCGGCTTGCCGTTGAGGGTCACCAGGTTGCCGAGGCGACCCGAGGCGGCGGCGAATTCGACCTGGCCGAAGGCGAGGGGCTGGCCATCCCCCTCGAGGCGGACGTCCTGCAACAGGAGGCTCAGGTCTCGGTCGGTGACGGGCGGCGTCGCCTCCTCGACAACGAGCATCCCGGCAAGCCCGCGGCCCGATGGCTCGCTCGAGCCGCCGACGACCAGCAGGCGGATCACGGACGTGCCGGCATCCGGCGGAGTGAAATCGTAGGAAAAACTCGCTCCCGGCGCGATCGGAGGTTGGGTGACACCTCCGACGCCGTCCATGGCGCTCTTGTTGCGCACGCCGTGCCAGTGCAGCGAAAGCGGCTTGTCGGTCTTGTTGTCGAGCTTCAGCCTGACCGCCTCGCCCTTCTTGATCCGCAGGACCGGGGGGGCCGATTTCCCGTCGAAGCACCAGATCGGCGTTTCCTTCGCAGGCTCCGGCTTCAGCCGCGTCTTGCCGGGCGCCGCATTCCAGAGGGTCTCGGCAGAGGTTTGGGAAACGGTAGCGGCGGCCGGCGCAGTCTGCGCGACGGACGGCCGCGGCAGCCACGCAAGCGCGGCGACACCCCCGAGCAGCGCGCGTCGCGACGGTCCTGTCGTGGCTTTGCGTGGCGGCATGGCACCCGGATTTTCGAGAGAGACGGCGCGCTTCGGCAGAGGCGCAGAATGCTACTTAGCGGCGGCCGGTGCCATGCGCCAACACGAGGCGAAGCCGCGCGAAGTTTTTTGCTGCGGCCTGGAACACGCGTGTTATAGAGCCGCCCCTGTGCGGTCGGACGTGTGCCTCCTCGCAGGTGCCCGCGGGCGTGGCGGAACTGGTAGACGCGCTGGTTTTAGGTACCAGTGTCGCAAGACGTGGGGGTTCGAGCCCCTCCGCCCGCACCAGACCGACTGCCGTGACCGCCGAGGGGCCTCGCGAAAGAGCATCCGCGGTCGCGTCGAGACGGTCTCCGACCCCAGGTTCGGTCCGTCGCCCCGCCCAGGGTTCGCCCGCGGCGGACAAAGCCATTGCTGTAAGACGTTAGAGAATCGGACGAGACGACGATGCAGGTGACCGAGACGACTTCTGAGGGGCTGAAGCGCGAGTTTCAGGTGCTCCTTCCCGCAAGCGAGCTCGAGGATCGCCTGAATTCCGAGCTCTCGAACATCAAGGGTAAGGCCCAGCTCAAGGGCTTCCGCCCGGGCAAGGTGCCGGTGGCGCATCTGCGCAAGGTCTACGGCAAGTCCGTGATGGCCGACGTGCTGCAGAACGCTGTCAACGAAGCCAATCAGAAGATCGTGGCTGACAACAGCCTCAAGCTGGCGCTCGAGCCGCAGATCGAGTTCCCCAAGGACGAAGAGCAGAACATCGTCGAGAAGGCGCTCGAGGCGAAGGGTGACCTCGCCTTCAAGGTGAAGCTCGAAGTGCTGCCGACCTTCGACCTCGTCGACCTCTCCGACGTCACGCTGACCAAGCCGGTGCTCAAGCCCTCCGACGAGGAGGTGCAGGAGGCGCTGGATCGCATGGCCAAGCAGAACCGCGACTTCGCCGCCAAGGACGAAGCCGCCGCCGCCGAGACCGGCGACAAGGTGTCGATCGATTTCGTCGGCAAGATCGACGGCACCGAGTTCGAGGGCGGCAAGGGCGAGGACGTCGACCTGGAACTCGGCTCGAACAGCTTCATCCCCGGCTTCGAGGACCAGCTCGTCGGCGCCAAGGCCGGCGACAGCCGCGTCGTGAAGGTGAACTTCCCGGAGGACTACCAGGCCGCTCAGCTCGCCGGTAAGGCCGCCGAATTCGACGTCACCGTGAAGGGCGTCCAGGCGCCGGGCGACGTGACGATCGACGACGAGCTCGCCAAGCGCTTCGGCATGGAAGACCTCGACAAGCTGAAGGAGGCCGTCTCCAAGGCCATCGGCAGCGACTACGAGGCCGCCTCGCGCCGCAAGACCAAGAAGGCGCTGCTCGATGCGCTGGACGGCAAATACGCCTTCGAGCTGCCTCCGAGCCTCGTCACGCAGGAATTCGCCAGCGTCTGGGCGCAGGTCGAGCAGGACCTGAAGACCCGCGAAAAGACCTTCGAGGACGAGGGTACTACCGAAGAGAAGGCTCAAGAGGAGTACCGCAAGATCGCCGAGCGGCGCGTGCGTCTCGGACTGGTGCTTGCGCAGGTCGGCGAGACCGCCGATATCAAGGTCTCCGACGACGAGGTCAATCAAGCCCTCTTCGCCCGGGTGCGTCAGTTCCCCGGCCAGGAGAAGGTGGTCTACGACTTCTACCGGAACAATCCGCAGGCGCTCGCCGAGCTTCGCGCGCCGCTGTTCGAGGAGAAGGTCGTCGACCACGTCCTCGGTCAGGTCAAGCTCGTCGAAGAGCAGGTCTCGAAGGAGACGCTCTTCGCCGAGGACGACGAAGAGGCCGCACCTGCCGAGACGAACGAGGCGGCGACCGAGAAGGCCGCCGGCTGAGACCCGCACCCGAGGTTCAGGGTCAGCGGGTCCGATCAGGCGGTGTTAACAACCGCCGTAGTTGGCTTGTAACACCGGTTCGGGGATGATTCGCCCCGGCCGGTCCCTGAGCTTGAGGGCGTGAGAATGAGAGATCCGGTCGACTACTTCCAGAACAACCTCGTCCCGATGGTGGTCGAGCAGTCGAGCCGCGGCGAGCGCGCCTTCGACATCTATTCGCGTCTTCTTCGCGAGCGCATCATCTTCCTGACCGGTCCGGTCGAGGATTACGGCGCGTCGCTGATCGTCGCGCAGCTTCTGTTCCTCGAAGCCGAGAACCCGAAGAAGGAGATTTCCTTCTACATCAACTCGCCCGGCGGCGTGGTGACCTCGGGTCTTTCGATCTACGACACCATGCAGTTCATCCGTTGCCCGGTGACGACGCTCTGCACGGGTCAGGCGGCCTCGATGGGCTCGCTGCTGCTCTGCGCGGGCGAGGCCGGACAGCGCTTTGCCCTGCCGAACGCCCGGATCATGGTCCACCAGCCCTCCGGCGGATTTCAGGGCCAGGCGACCGACATCCTGATCCACGCCCGCGAGATCGAAGCGCTGAAAAAGCGCCTCAACGAGATCTACGTGAAGCATACGGGCCGCGACTACGACACCATTCATCAGGCGCTCGAGCGCGATAACTTCATGACGGCCGAGGCCGCCAAGGAGTTCGGCCTGGTCGACGACATCCTGCACAAGCGGCCGGAGCCGGCGGCGGCGTAAAGGCGTTGCCGCGGTACGGATCAGCCTCCCGATGCGTCCTTTTGGCGACAGTTCGGGGCATCGCGCAGGTTGATCCGAAGTCGGCAGCGTGATTGCATCGGGGTTCGTGCCCCACCCGGACCCGGTGCGTGCCTTGAGGTGACTGTTTCTTTAGGCGGATGCCTTTAATTCTGAGCGATGCGCGTGCGTCCCTTGCCGGCGCCGCGCTCGCGGAGCGGAGACCGATATGAGCAAGACTGGCGGCAACGACTCCAAGAGCACGCTGTACTGCTCGTTCTGCGGCAAGAGCCAGCACGAAGTCCGCAAGCTCATTGCGGGCCCGACGGTGTTCATCTGCGACGAGTGCGTCGAGCTGTGTATGGACATCATCCGCGAGGAGTCGAAATCCTCGCTCGTGAAGTCGCGGGACGGCGTCCCGACCCCGAAGGAAATCCGCCGCGTCCTCGATGACTACGTCATCGGTCAGGACTACGCGAAGAAGGTCCTCTCGGTCGCGGTTCACAACCACTACAAGCGCCTTGCCCACGCGACGAAGCATTCCGACGTCGAGCTGGCGAAGTCCAACATCATGCTGATCGGGCCGACGGGCTCGGGCAAGACGCTGCTCGCGCAGACGCTCGCCCGCATCCTCGACGTGCCGTTCACGATGGCGGATGCCACGACGCTCACCGAGGCCGGCTATGTCGGCGAGGACGTCGAGAACATCATCCTGAAGCTGCTCCAGGCCTCCGACTACAACGTCGAGCGGGCGCAGCGCGGCATCGTCTACATCGACGAGATCGACAAGATCTCCCGCAAGTCCGACAACCCGTCGATCACCCGCGACGTGTCGGGCGAGGGCGTGCAGCAGGCGCTCCTGAAGATCATGGAAGGCACCGTCGCCTCCGTGCCTCCGCAGGGCGGCCGCAAGCACCCGCAGCAGGAGTTCCTGCAGGTCGACACGACGAACATCCTGTTCATCTGCGGTGGCGCCTTCGCGGGGCTGGAGCGGATCATCTCCCAGCGCGGCAAGGGCACCTCGATCGGCTTCGGCGCGACCGTGCAGGCTCCCGATGATCGCCGCACCGGCGAGATCTTCCGCTCGGTCGAGCCGGAGGATCTGCTCAAGTTCGGCCTGATCCCGGAATTCGTCGGCCGTCTCCCGGTCCTGGCGACGCTGGAGGATCTCGACGAGACCGCCCTCAAGCGGATCCTACAGGAGCCGAAGAACGCCCTGGTGAAGCAGTACGCCCGTCTCTTCGAGATGGAGAACGTCGAGCTGACCTTCCAGGAAGAGGCACTGTCCATGGTCGCCCGCAAGGCGATCGAACGGAAGACCGGCGCCCGCGGCCTGCGCTCCATCCTGGAGACCATCCTGCTGGAGACGATGTACGACCTGCCGGGCCTCGACTCGGTCGAGCAGGTGGTGATCGGCCCCGAGGTGGTCGAGGGCAAGTCTCGGCCGCTCTACATCCACGGCGACCGCAACAAGGAAGCCCCGGCAAGCGTCAGCGCTTGACCCGGCTTCGGGGCCGCGCCGTGCAAGCGGCGCGGCCCTGTCATTCCACCGTCACCAAACTTGAAAGCCGTGGCGGCGAACGCCACCTGATCGTCAGCGCAGTGGCCGCATGCTCACCTCCCGAGGTGCGGTGCCGCGTCACCAGCCGCAACGTTCGATCCGATCTCCGACCATACGCGGCCCGGTCGGCCCTGGCAGGATGCTTGCTCGTCAAAGAGGAGCGAATGCCCGGCGTCAGAGCACAAGGGAAGCCAACCCCATGACCCAGTCGAAATCGCGCCAGCCGGTCGTTCCGGGCTCGACGGGCTCCTATGCCGTCCTGCCCCTGCGCGACATCGTCGTATTCCCGCACATGATCGTGCCGCTCTTTGTCGGCCGCGAGAAATCCATCCGCGCTCTCGAAGAGGCCGTGAAGGCCGATCGTCACATCCTGCTCGCCACCCAGATCAATGCCGGCGACGACGATCCGTCGACCGACCAGATCTACAAGATCGGCACGCTCGCCAGCGTGCTTCAGCTCCTCAAGCTGCCCGACGGAACCGTGAAGGTACTCGTCGAAGGCGCCGGCCGTGCCAAGATCGAGGAGTTCATCCGCTCGGACGAGTATTACGAGGCGACCGCGGAGACGCTGGTCGACGATCTCGGCGACAGCGTCGAGGCCGAAGCCCTCGCGCGCTCGGTGATCTCCGAGTTCGAGAACTACGTGAAGCTGAACAAGAAGATCTCCCCCGAGGTCGTCTCGGCCGTCACGCAGATCGACGAGCCCTCGAAGCTCGCCGACACGGTCGGCTCGCATCTCGCGGTCAAGATCGCAGACAAGCAGGCGATCCTCGAAATCCCGACTGTCGCCGCTCGCCTCGAGCGCGTGCTGTCGCTGATGGAGAGCGAGATCTCCGTCCTGCAGGTGGAGAAGCGCATCCGGACCCGCGTCAAGCGGCAGATGGAGAAGACTCAGCGCGAGTACTACCTCAACGAGCAGATGAAGGCGATCCAGAAGGAGCTGGGCGACGAGGACGGCCGCGACGAGCTGGCCGAGCTCGAGGAGAAGATCGAGAAGACCAAGCTCTCGAAGGAAGCCCGCGAGAAGGCGACGGCCGAGCTGAAGAAGCTGCGCCAGATGTCGCCGATGTCGGCCGAGGCGACCGTCGTGCGCAATTACCTCGACTGGATGCTCGGTATCCCGTGGAACAAGCGCTCGAAGATCAAGAAGGATCTCGTCGCGGCCCAGACGCTGCTCGACGAGGATCATTTCGGCCTCGACAAGGTCAAGGACCGGATCGTCGAGTACCTTGCCGTGCAGCAGCGCGCCAACAAGCTGACCGGACCGATCCTGTGCCTCGTCGGCCCTCCGGGCGTCGGCAAGACCTCGCTCGGCAAGTCGATCGCGCAGGCGACGGGTCGCGAGTTCGTGCGCATGTCGCTCGGCGGCGTGCGGGACGAGGCCGAGATCCGCGGTCACCGCAGGACCTATATCGGCTCCATGCCGGGCAAGGTTGTGCAGTCGATGCGCAAGGCCAAGACCTCGAACCCGCTCATCCTGCTCGACGAGATCGACAAGATGGGCATGGATTTCCGCGGTGATCCGTCGGCCGCCCTGCTGGAGGTCCTCGACCCCGAGCAGAACGCGACCTTCAACGACCATTACCTCGAGGTCGACTACGACCTGTCGAACGTGATGTTCGTGACGACGGCGAACACGCTGAACATCCCGGGCCCCTTGATGGACCGCATGGAGATCATCCGGATCGCCGGCTACACCGAGGAGGAGAAGGCTGAGATCGCCCGTCGCCACCTCATCCCGAACGCGCTCAAGAAGCACGGTCTGGACGAGAAGGAATGGTCGATCACCGACGACGGCCTGATGATGCTCATCCGCCGCTACACCCGTGAGGCAGGCGTGCGGAACCTGGAGCGCGAGATCTCCAACCTCGCCCGCAAGGCGGTGAAGGAGATCCTGATCGCGAAGGTGAAGTCCGTCGTGGGCAACGCCGAGACCCTGCCGGAATTCCTCGGGCCGCCGAAGTTCCGCTACGGCGAGATCGACGCGGACGATCAGGTCGGTGTCGTCACGGGTCTGGCCTGGACCGAGGTCGGCGGCGAATTGCTGACGATCGAGGGCGTCATGATGCCCGGCAAGGGCAAGATGACGGTCACGGGCAACCTGCGCGACGTGATGAAGGAGTCGATCTCGGCTGCGGCGAGCTATGTCCGCTCGCGGGCCATCGACTTCGGCATCGAGCCTCCGCTGTTCGAGCGCCGGGACATCCACGTCCACGTGCCTGAAGGGGCAACCCCGAAGGACGGTCCGTCGGCCGGCATCGCCATGGCCACGGCGATCATCTCGACGCTCACCGGCATCCCGGTGCGCCGCGAGGTCGCCATGACGGGCGAGGTCACCCTGCGTGGCCGCGTCCTGCCGATCGGCGGCCTGAAGGAGAAGCTGCTCGCGGCTCTCCGCGGCGGCATCAAGACGGTGATGATCCCCGAGGAGAACGCCAAGGACCTCGCCGAGGTGCCGGACAGCGTGAAGAACGGCCTCGACATCATCCCGGTCTCGCGCATGGACCAGGTCCTGATCCACGCCCTGGTGCGACAGCCCGAGCCGATCGAATGGGACGAGCCGGTTCCGCCAGTGAAGAAGCCGGGCCAGGAAGACGGCGCCGCGGTGGTCGCTCACTGACCCCGCGGGCTGACGAACGACATGAGCCTCCGGGATGCACTCCCGGAGGCTTTTTTCATGAGCGGGGATCTGTGGCCTTGCAGCGCTAGGCGTCAGACGGCGCTGGTCTTAGGCGTAGAGGTTCGCTCGGTCTTCGCCGGAACCCGCGCCATGTACCGCCTCGTCCGTCTCTGCCCGCTCCTCCTGTTTCTCGCTGCGGCGCCGGCCACCGCCTTCGAGCGGGCACCGCTTCCGTCCGAGGCGCCGATGCAGAAATGCCCGGAACAGGGGCCAGGCTTCGCCCGCATCCCCGGCACCAGCACCTGCATCCGCCTCTCGGGCCGGGTCGCCGCCGGCGCCGACGTCGCGACGGATACGCGCACCTACAGCACCGGCACGGGGAGCGGCCGCTTCGCGATCGATACGCGCACCGACACGGCCGTCGGCCCGATGCGCTCCTTTGTGCGCATCGACGCCGGGCGCCGCTGAAGCGTCAGAGGCTGCGCGAGAGCAGCAGCGGCCCCCGTCCGGCGCTGCGCCCATAGGGGGAGGGCGGTGTCGAAGGCCGGCCGTAGACGGTCGGCGTCCCGGACTTGCCGATCTCCTCGGCGAGCGTGCGGATCAGCCCCTCGGAGACGGTCCGCGCGGTAGCGAGCACTGTCTGGTTCGTCTCGACGACGGCGGCGAAACGGCGATGGGCAGCCTTCAGGCTCTCGATCCCGCTCGGTGCGAGCCGCGCCAGGGCAATGGCGTTGGCCTTCGCGGCTTCCAGGCCGTTCAGATAGGCTGAGGCGAGTTCGGCCTTTCGCGGGCCGTCGACCATCGCCTCGCGGATGCGGCCGGCACGGACACCGTCGCTCTCGCTGGCGAGCACCGCATCGAGGTCCTGCATGGTCGCCATCAGGCCTGCAATGAACGCCTCGGCCGATGCCTTGTCATGGATGCGCACGGCGCGCGTGTCAGGCGCCTGCACGGCCGGCCTCCTGCATCTTCATCATCTCGCCGTAGACCTGGCTCGAAATGCCGACACCGCCGCTCTTCACGATCGAGCCGGCATATTCCTTGGTGAGCATCGAGCGCCAGACGCCGCCACCGGTCCCGTTCTCGCCGAGCGGTCCCTCGGTGCCGCTCGACTGGGTGATCGACTCGAGGCTGTTCTCCAGGAACATCGATTCGAACTCATCGGCGGTCTTCTTGGCCTTGGCCGAGGCGGTCGCCTTGGCCGTGTCCATCGTGTCGGTGCCGGTCTTGGCGATGGCGCCGGCCAAGGCCTTGCCGACGCCGACCGCTGCGGATGCTGCGAAGGTTGCGAGAGGAAGCATGGTCTGGCCCTTCTCCTTGTCGATCACATGAGTTCGATGTCGGCCTGCAGGGCGCCGGCAGTCTTGATGGCTTGCAGGATCGAGATGAGGTCGCGCGGGCCGACGCCCAGCGCATTGAGGCCGTCGACCAGCTCGCGGAGCGTCACGCCTTCGCGAACCAGGGCGAGCTTGTTGCCGTCGCCGGTATCGACCTTGAGAGCGGTGCGCGGCACCACGGCGGTCTGACCGTTCGAGAGCGGGCCGGGCTGGCTGACCTGCGGCTGCTCGGTGATCGTTACCGTCAGGTTGCCCTGAGCGATCGCCACGGTCGAGACGCGCACGTCGCGGCCCATCACGATGATGCCCGAGCGCTCGTCGACGATGACGCGGGCGGTCTGATCGGGCTCGACCTTGAGCTGCTCCACCTCGGTAACGAGGCGGATCATGTTGCCATGATACTTGGCGGGGATCTGCAGGGTGACGGTGGCGGGATCGGTCGGCTCGGCCGTATCGGAGCCCATGAAGTCGTTGATCGCGGCGGCGATACGCTTCGAGGTCGTGAAGTCGGGGTTGCGCAGCGACAGACGCAGGGACCGCGCGTCGTTCAGCTTGAACGCCACCTCGCGCTCGACGTTCGCGCCGTTGGAGATCCGGCCGTTCGTCGGCACACCCCGGGTGATCTTTGCCGCGTCGCCTTCGGCCGAGAAGCCGGCAATGGCGACCGAACCCTGCGCCAGCGCGTAGACCTCGCCATCCGCGCCGAGCAGCGGCGTGACGAGCAGAGTGCCGCCCTGCAGTGACTTGGCGTCGCCGAGCGAGGAGACGGTGACGTCGATGCGATTGCCCTGCGCCGAGAAGGGCGGAAGGTTCGCCGTTACCATCACCGCCGCGAGATTCTGCGTGCGCATGGTGGCGCCGCGCGTGTTCACGCCGAGCCGCTCCAGCATCGCCTGCAGCGACTGCTTGGTGAAGGGGATGTTGTTCAGGGTGTCGCCGGTGCCGTTGAGGCCGACGACGATGCCATAGCCGACGAGCTGATTCTGGCGCACGCCCTCGATCGAGGCGAGATCCTTCACCCGCGACAGCGCCGAAGCCGCGCCGAGGCTCGACAGCCAGGCGACGAGCCCCAGCGCCAGCAGGCGCAGGATGGGGAGAGAAGTGGGCCGAACCGGACGCGGGGTCATGGTGGACTCAGGTGACTGACGGCTCCTCCCTTGCGAGCGGCGTGCCATCCGTCGGGTTTTTGTAAATCACTGAATTTTATCGATTTTTCCAAAGCTTCACGGGCGAGCGAGGCCTCGCCGGTCGCGTCCTTTCCTGCCGGCCCGGCAGCTTCTGCCGGGCCGTTTACCGACGGTTAACCATGGCGGCCGGAAGACTGGACGGGTCGAGCCGTGATGGCTCCCGTCTCCTTCCCAGCTAGGATCATGCGCGTCGAGCAACGCTTTGCCGCTACCGCTGCCGGACCGGCCAATGCCGGACGCCGCGCGGACGCCGCGCGCGCGTTCTCTCTCACCGAGGGCGCGCAGCAGGCCCGTGTTGGAACGAGCGCTACCACGCAGACCGGCATGCTCGCCGGGCTCGATGCCATCCTGACCTTGCAGGGCAACGAGGACGCGCCCCAAGAGCGCCGTCGCCGCTCGGTCAAGCGCGGCCACGACCTTCTCGACGGTCTCGATCGCCTCAAGGCCGCCATCCTCGGCGGCCGCGTCGCCACGCACGAATTACAGACCATCGCCGGCCGCCTGGCCGACAGGGCCGAGTCCAGCGGCGATCCTCGCCTCGACGGCCTCGTCGCCGAGATCGAGCTGCGTGCGGCCGTGGAGCTCGCCAAGCTCGAAGCCCTACGCGGCGTTTGAGGTCTGCTCCTGGCTGATCGACGCGGTTCCTTCCCGGACGCGTGAGCGCCAGCGGAAGGTGATCCAGAACGCAGAGCAATTACGAGCCGCGTCATCGGCTCGGGTCGAACCGCGCTGACATTGCGACTCTTCGCGACGTCTTTTCTCTAGGCCTCGGCTTAGGTTCCGCTCTCGCTTCACGCGTCCGAGGAAGGGGTGCTGGATTGGGAAGGGGCTCAGCCCGGTCACTCACCCAGCAGAGCCTCGAGCGTACAGGTCAGACCTTCGGGCGCATAATCGATCGCCACCGATCCCCCCGCGAGGCCGCGCTCGATCAAGCGCGAGCCGAACCCTCTTCGTGAGGGGGGCGAAACGGCGGGGCCGTCGCGCTCGGTCCAAACCAGGCGGAACGTCGTCTCGCCGTTTACGCGAACGACCGTCCATGACACCGAAACTCGACCGCTCTCCTGTGACAGCGATCCATATTTGGCGGCATTCGTCGCGAGTTCGTGCAGGATCAGGGACAGCGACAGGGCGACGGACGAGTCCAGGCGGATCACAGCCCCCTGAATTTCGAAGCGGCCCTCCCGTCCGGCATGGAGCGCCAGCGCGCCGCCCACCACGTCGGCCACCTCCGCGCTCTCGCGACTGCCGGCGAGCAGGATGTCGTGGGCCTTGCCCAGCGCGATGAGGCGCGGGACGAGATCCTCGCGCGCCGCGTCGAGGTCCGCGGCGTTGCGCAGGGTCTGGGTCGCGATCGACTGGACCATCGCGAGCGTGTTCTTGAGCCGGTGGCTCAATTCGCCGTTGAGCCAGCGCTGCTGCTCCTCGGCGCGGGCTCTCGCCACGGCAGCCTGGGTGCGGTCGGCCATCGTCCGGACGAAGCCGATCTCTTCATCCGTCCATCGATGTGGCTTGTCGTAATGCACGAAGGCGACGGCGGCGAGCCGGCCGCGCTCCACGATGGGCACGTTGACGAGCACACGGATGCCGAGAGCGAGAAGCGTATCCGACATGCCCCGCGAGCGCGGATCCGTCGCGACATCGGTGATGATCACCGTCTCGCCGCGCTTCAGATCGTCGACGAAGCTGCCGTAGTCGCGGAAGCGGTGCAGCCCGGCAATGGACGCGGCCCCGGGCGAGCGCCAGTCCGGCTGAACCACGATGCTCTCGTCGGCGTGGTCGACGAGGCCGTAGCCGGCCCGCGTAGCGCCGAGTGCCCGCGCCATCACCTCGGCCGCCGCGAAGGTGATCTCGCCGACGTCGTCGCGGTCGCGAAGCCGGTCGCCGAGCTCGATCAGCGCATCCTTGCGCCGCTCGGTGCATTTCCGGTCGGTGATGTCGATGACGACGCCGGGGAAGCGCGACGGGCGGCCCTCCGTATCGTGGTAGCAGCGGCCCCGGGCATAGACCCAGGTGACGGTGCCGTCGGCACCGAGCAGGCGGTATTCCTCCCGGAACTCGGCCGCCTCGGCGGCGGTCGCCGCGATCTTCGCTGCAACCATCTCCCGGTCGTCCGGGTGTATCCCGTCGACGAAGGCCGTGAGCGGAGCGCCGGCTGCCGCCTCGGCGGGATCGACCCCGTACATTCGTGCGAAGACCTCGCCGGCATAGACGCGGTCGAGGGCGATGTCCCAGTCCCACCAGCCGAGGGCGCCCGAAGCTTCGACGGCGAAGGCGAGGCGCTCCTCGATGAGCGCCAGGGCGGCTTGGCTGGCGCGCAACTCGACGGCGAGGTCGTCCGAGGCCGCGATGCCGGAGACGGCATCGGCGAGATCGAGCTGGTAATCGCGGTCGGCCGGCTGGCCTCTGCTGTCCTCGGCGCGCGAGGCATCGGCCTCGACATCCTGCAGCAGGCTACGCAACCGCGCGTTCTCCGCCGCAAGTCGTTCGACCTCCACTCGATTTCGATGATTTTCGGTCACGCGTCGCCTGTCTCGACCGATTCGAGCCTAGCTGAAAAGCGCTTTTTCGACAACGAGATAGATACCTTCTGGCTGTGCACGCATCGCCGCAGGAACCTGATCGTACGGAACCGAACTCGCGCCGGCCCCGCTTCATCCGTTGACCTGGCCGGACCGATCTTCGACAAGGGCGCGGCGTGAGGGGGACGGTGGCCACGCGCCCCGCATCGCGCGCCTGATCCAGCGGCGATGCTCTTCAACTCGCACATCTTTCTTCTCGCCTTCCTACCGCTCGCCTTCGCCCTCCACGCGCTGGTCGAGCGATTCCGGCCGGACTGGCGGCTGGCGCTGCTCGTCCTGCTGTCGCTCGTCTTCTACGGCTGGTGGGACATCCGCTTCGTGCCGCTGATGCTGGCTTCGATCGGCGTGAACTGGCTCGTCATGCGCGCGTTTCTGGCGCGCCCCGTTTCCTGGCTGATCCCGGCCGCGATCGGCGCGAACCTGCTGGTCCTGGCGCTCTTCAAGTACCTGAACTTCTTCGCGGATCTGGCGAGCCTGCTGCCCGGGGTGAGCGCGCGCCACCTCGACTGGGTGCTGCCACTCGGCATCTCGTTCTTCACCTTCCACCACATCATGTATCTGACCGACCTGAGGGCCGGCCGGGCGCCGGCCTTCGGGCTCGTCAAATACGCGCTCTACATCGCCTTCTTCCCGCAGGTTCTCGCCGGCCCGCTCGTGCGCTGGAGCGAGATCATGCACCAGTTCGACGAGCGCCCCTACGCGCGCGCCGACGCGATGGAGCGGATCGGACGCGGCCTGCTGCTGCTCGTCGTCGGCCTCTCGAAGAAGGTGCTTCTGAGCGACCCTCTCAGCGTCCAGGTCAATTCCGTCTTCGAGAACGCTGCCGCCGGGCACGTCGTCACCGTGACCGAGGCCTGGCAGGCGACGCTCGGCTTCACTCTGCAGATCTACTTCGATTTCTCGGGCTATACCGACATGGCGCTCGGCATCGCCCTGCTGTTCGGCCTCGTCCTGCCGCAGAACTTCGACGTGCCCTACCGAGCCACCTCGCTGCGGGATTTCTGGCGGCGTTGGCACATGACGCTGTCGCGCTTCCTGCGCGACTACCTCTACATCGCCCTCGGAGGAAATCGCCGCGGGCTCGCCCTTCAACTGGCCGCCCTGTTCGCGACGATGACGCTCGGCGGCCTCTGGCACGGCGCCGGCTTGACCTTCGTCGCCTGGGGCGCGGCCCACGGGCTCGGCCTCTGCGCGGGTGTGCTCTGGCGCCGCAGCGGTCGCCCCATGCCCGCACTGCTCGGCTGGGCGCTGACGATGAGCTTCGTCGTACTCACCTGGGTCTTGTTCCGCGCCACGAGTTTCGAGGGCGCGCTCGGCGTCTACAAGGGGCTGTTCGGGCAGGCGCCGCTCGGCTCCCTGTTCCGCTGGCGCGGGCTCGCGATCCCCGCCGCCATTGCGCTGATCGGGCCTAGCGCCTGGGTCGTGGTCCATCGGCTTCCGGCGAGCCGGGCACTCGCAGTGGCATTCGCGGTGCTGTTCGTCGTCATCGTGCTCAAGATCGGCGATGACGCGAATCGCGAATTTATTTATTTCCAGTTCTGACGCGCAGCCGCTGGACTTGTTTCGCGAGCCCGGCCGCGGGCCGTCGCGTGTCTCACGGCGATGACGGCTGCAATGGCCATGTATACCGCGACGCGAAACGCCGTCGTTCCAAGCAACCCTCCGTCCTCAGAAAAGAAAAATCTCGACCACAGCCCGCGAAACGTCGATCAAATTTGAATTTTTCACCTTTTCGCCGATACGACCGTGACGTGTTTGCCGCATGGCCACATCTTTTTGTATCGATTGCCTCGACATCGTCGAGGTGCGTTGTGAAGACCGCACCCCTCGCTTATACGCTCGCGCAATGTCGCGGCAGCCGACAGTGATTGGCGTGAGGCAAGGCATGACCAAGGTGACGATCGACGAGAGCTACACGCCCTCCGACACCGAGCCTTTCATGAACGACCGGCAGCGCGAGTATTTTCGGCGCAAGCTGCTGAACTGGAAAAGCGAGATCCTGCGCGAAGCGCAGGGCACGCTGAGCGCCCTGCAGAGCGAGAACGAGAACCATCCGGACTTGGCGGACCGCGCCTCGTCCGAGACCGATCGGGCGATCGAGCTGCGGGCGCGCGACCGCCAGCGCAAGCTCACGAGCAAGATCGATGCGGCTCTCTCGCGGATCGAGGATCGCTCCTACGGCTTCTGCGAGGAGACCGGCGAGCCGATCTCCCTGAAGCGTCTCGACGCGCGGCCGATTGCCACGCTGTCGCTGGAAGCCCAGGAGCGCCACGAGCGCCGCGAGCGCGTCTACCGCGACGATTGAGCCGCGCCAGAACCGGCTCGGCACCGAGCCCGCTCCCGGTTACGCTTTGGTCACTGCTTCCGGCCGACGATCGGACATGATCCGAATCGGGTCCGGAGGCTTGCCATGGATCTGTTCTATCGTGGTGTCGAGACCTCGCTCATCGCGCTGAGCCTCGCCCTCGGATTGGGCGCTGCGACCCTCTCGGGGCTGCACGGGCGCGCGATAGCCTTCACGGAGACGACCACGTTGCCGATGATCTCCGTCACGGCCGGAGAGCCGGCGGAGTAAGCTCGGCGATCCGTCAAGAGACCGTTGCCTTCCGCGGCCCGTTTCCGCCGCCGCCGCGCAGCAGCAGCACGCCCGTGATCGATGCGAGCACCAGGATCACGCCCTGGGCTCCGAGCGCCTCCCAGCTTCCGTTGAGGCCGAGCGTGCCCACCCATTCCGGCACGCCGTCGTTGTGGACGGGGACGATGGCCTGCTCCTGAAACTCCTGGAACGCGGCGCCGACCATCTTCAGCGCCATCACGAACAGGAACGCAGAGGTCACGAGGAACATCGGCCGCAGCGGCAGGCGCAGTGCGAGCCACTGCATCGCGACGAACATCGCCGCCAGCGCCACCACAGCCACCGCCAAGCCGGCGAGCAGGCTCGCATCGAAGCCGTTGGCGCCCTTGGCCAATGCGTGGACGAACAGCATGGTCTCCGCTCCCTCGCGGAAGACGGCGAGGAAGGCGATCGCGGCGAGCGAGACGATCGTGCCCGCACCCAGGGCCTTCTCGGCAAGGCGGTTGAGATCGGCCTGCCAGGCCTTCGGGTCCTGCCGCATCAGGAGCCAGCCGCTCATGTAGAACATCAGTGCGGCGGCAAGCAGCATCACCGCCGCCTCGAACAGGTCGCTGTGATTGCCGTCGTAATAGGTCTCGAACACCCAGGCCATGCCGAGGCTCGCGAGCACAGCCGCCGCGGCACCGGCATAGAGGGGGGCGATCCGCTCCGGGGCACCGGCCCGACGCAGGAAGGCCGCCAGCGCCGCAATCACCAGGAGCGCCTCGAGCCCTTCGCGAAACAAGATCGTGAAGGCCTGCAGAAAGGTCGAACCGTTCATAGACTTTTCAAGCCTTTCGATTGCCGATCGGCCGAGCCGATGAGCGAGATCGCCATGAATTTCAACAGAGACACAGTCTTATTCCGGCGATCGGTAGTTTATAATGATTTTAAACGAATATTTTGTCCGGCCCACGCGCCGATCTGGCCGTGTCGAAGGCCGGATCGGAAGTAGTCTCATTCCGGGCAGCTTCGCAAGACCGAAACATCATCTCCACGCCCCGTGCGGGACTGACGGAGTCTCACTGGAAACGACCTCTTTTTATGCACCGTCAGCGACGTTTCCAGGAAACCGAACGGCCATGCTGTGAATTGGACAGAAGTGTGGCCGAGCGTTCACGGCGGAATTCGAACGAACAGGGCGCGGCGCCAGATGGCCGCGCGGGTAGGGTTGGGATGACGATCAAGCTGGTATCTTCGCTCGCCGCCTTGTCGGGCGGCCTCCTGATCGCTGGCGCGACCAGCGCCGCGATCGCAGCCGCAACCCCAGTCGAGCAGAAGCCTACCCGGGTGGCGGAGGCGGCACAGGCCCAGACGGCGGTCGCGGATGACGAATCTTCCGCAACCTGCAACAAATCCCGCAAGCGCCTCTGGATCGAGGGCGAGGGCTGGGTCGTCCGGCGCGTCACGACCTGCCGCTGAGGCGCGCCCGGCCACCGTCGCACCCGCAATTTCCGCGGGATGGCGGCCTGTGTCAGCACTCTGCATCGATGGCGCAAAGGGTCGTCCCGGAACGAGCTAGGGGAGGATGCGATTGACCCCGCATCGAGCCTGGAGTCCCGTCCGATGCGTCTCATGTTTCTCGGCCTTGCCGCGCTGATCTCCGCCTGCGCCGCGTCGGGCGCGACGGCGGGCGAGCGCTTCAGCGTCATCGGGGATTATGGGTATGGCGGCGGGTACGGGTTCGCCGGCGAGGCAATCGGCGGAGCCTATGTCGGCGCGACTCTTACGCGGTTCCCGCGGCCGAGCGAGATCGTGCCGCCCGCCTGGGGCTATGGCACCTACGGCGTCCCGACCATCACGGGCATCCGTCAGGCCCCGGCTGGGGAGCCGACCCTGACCGTGATCAACGGCCGCGATGCGGGACCTCGGCTCCGGAGCGGCGCCGTCCGTCAGGCTGCACGCGAGGGGGGAGGGCAGTGGGCCGTCGAACCGGGCCGGAGCGGCGTGCGCGTAATCTCGGTGACGGTGCCACGCCGCTGAAGCCGGCTCTGCATCGCAGCGCGATCGCCCGAATCAATCGGCAGATGCAGAGGCAAATTTCACCTACCATTTCAAGTTGAGCGGCCTGTGAGCGGAGGCTTTAACCTCTTGGCGTCATCTTGACTGCACGGTTGCCGCGAGGCGGGACCGATCACGGCAGGCTGAGATGCACATCGCGATTGTCGATTCGAGCCGCGTCGTCCTGAAGCTCATCGCCGGGCTTCTGGAGCCGCGTGGCCACGTGGTCGAACTGTTCACCGACTCCTCGGAAGCGCTGGACTATCTCTCCAGGCAACCGTCGGTCAGGGCCTTGATCACGAGCCTGGAAGTCAGGCCGATCGGAGGCCTGGAATTGTGCTGGGGCTCGCGCCTGATCGGCGATGCCAACCGGCCGCTTTCCATCATCGTGATGTCCTCGACGCGCTGCACGCACACGCTGGCCGAAGCACTGGACAGCGGCGCCGACGACTTCATCGAGAAGCCGCCGAGTGCCGAGGAACTTCACGCGCGTCTGCGCGCGGCCGAGCGGCTCACCACCATGCAGGCTGCCCTGATCCGGCTGGCCGAAACCGACCCCCTCACGGGCCTGATGAACCGCCGTGCCTTCATGAGCCGCGCGCACGAGGCCGTCGCCCATGCCGGAACCTCGGGCAACCTCTCCGCGGTGCTACTCGACATCGACCATTTCAAGCGCATTAACGATGCCCATGGCCATGATATCGGCGACGAGGTCATCAAAGCGGTGGCGACCCTGATCTCCGGGAAGGGCATTGCCGGCCGTCTCGGTGGCGAGGAATACGCGCTGCTGCTGCCGGAGCGCGATCTCGACAAGGCCATGATGGTTGCCGAACGTCTGCGTCGCCGTGCCCTCGGCCTGCGCATCCCGGCGGAGAAAGGTCCCGTGAAACTGTCCTGCAGCTTCGGCGTCAGCACTTGGCGCGATGGGGACACCGTCGATGGCCTGCTCAAGCGCGCCGACGTTGCGCTCTACGAGGCGAAGGCGACAGGCAGAGACCGCGTGGTCGCCTCAGGCATGGAACAGCCGCTCAGCAAAGCCAGCTGAGATAATCTGGAATGTTTTTCGCTGACATTAAGAAGTATTAACGAAGCGTCACGCGAACTGTCCCTAAACGGGATCGGAATGACACATATATAGTGGCGCATTGCTGTTTTGAACCACTTTACTGCATAGAACCCCTGGAACGGATTTTGTTCTGAACACTCCCATACGGCCGCGATGTATTGCGGCGGCACGCGTAAAGGGGAGTGCGGTATGAGCCACACCGTCGAAGTCCTGATCGTCGACGAGCCACTCGGGTTCGATCCAAGCTTTCGGGCGGCACTGGAACATACCCCGGCCTTGCGCACGATCGGCGAGGAAGACCTCGGCTCGGACGCATCAGGCACCGTCGTCGCCCTGATCTGCGTTCGTGACGCGCTGCTCGCCGCGGCCTGCGAGAGGATCATAGTGCTGCGCGAACGTCAGCCTTTGCTGCGCATCCTGGTCGTCTTCCAGTCGCTGGGCTCCGATGACCTTCGCGACCTGCTCGCGGCTGGAGCCGACGCCTTCGTCGGGCGCGGCACCGCGGCGCGCGACGTCTGCGGCGTTATTCTCGGGCTGGCTGGCGCCCCGACCGAGGTCGGCGTCGAGACACAGAAGAACGCTTATACCACCCCGGACGCGTTGACCCTGACGCCGCGCGAGGCCGAGGTGCTGCGCTTCCTCAGCGCGGGTTTCTCGAACAAGGAGGTGGCGCGCCGCCTCTCGCTCTCGGTCCGGACGGTCGAGACGCACCGGCTCAACCTGCGCCGCAAGACCCAGACCGGCCGGCTCAAGGATCTCGTGATGCTCGCCCGGCAGCTCGGCCTCGACCCGGTGATCGACGCCGACCTCCCGCGCCGCTCCGCCTCGCACTGAGGCCCGGCTCGACAACGGCCGTGAGCGGCGTCCTCGCTGGCACCGCCCCGGCTCGCTCGGTCAGGCCGCGCGCCGACGTCCAGCGGCCGGCCGGCCTCCGGTCGAGGCGCCCTTGCGCGTCGGCTTCGCCCGCGGCTTGGGCGCAGGCTCCTGAAGCCGGCTGCGCAACAGGCTGAGCACCGCGGCTTCCTCGGGCTTCAATTGGTCGAGTTCTTCGGTCAGCTCATCCTCGACCCTCTCCTTCACCTGGAGCAGCAGCGCGCCGTCGAGGTAGCAACCGAGCACCTGCGGGTGGATGTAGCATTTCCGGCAGATCGTCGGCGTGTTGCCGAGGCGCGAGGCGACGGATTCGATCGCGTCGCGCACGTTCCGCTTGGCCATGGCCTCGCTGTCGAAGCTCTCGAATTCCTGCAAGGCCAAAGCGGCGAGCACGGTGCCAGCCCAGGTCCGAAAATCCTTGGCAGTGAAGTCTCGGCCCGTGATCTCGCGAAGATAGGCGTTGACGTCTGACGAGGTGACGTCCCTGCGAACCCCCTCGTCGTCAAGATACTGAAAAAGCTCCTGGCCCGGCAGGTCCTGGCAAGCCTTGACGATCCGGGCGACGCGCCGGTCGCGGATCGACAGGTTCCATTCCTGTCCGCTCTTGCCCTTGAAGCGGAAGGTGAGCTCCGAGCCTTCGATCGTCACGTGTCGATCACGCAGCGTCGAAAGGCCGTAGCTCTTGTTCGAGCGGGCGTAGTCGTCATTACCGACTCGGATCAGGGTATTTTCGAGGAGGTGCACCACTGTGGCGAGCACCTTCTCGCGCGGCAGTCCGCGCTTGCCCATATCGGCATCGATCCGGGTGCGGATGCCTGGCAGGGCGTCCGCGAACTCCATGATCCGCTCGAACTTCGTCGCTTCCCGCGCCTCGCGGAAATCCGGGTGATACCGGTACTGCTTGCGGCCCTTCGCGTCGCGACCCGTAGCCTGGATGTGGCCGTTGGCGTGCGGGCAGATCCAGACGTCGGTGTAGGCGGGAGGGATCGCCAGCTTCTTGATGCGCGCGATCACGGCCTTGTCGCGGATCGCCTTGCCGTCGGTATCCCGGAACGAGAAGCCCGTCCCGCTGCGCTTGCGCGTCCAGCCCGGCCTCGAATCGTCCACGTAGCGCAGGCCGGCCTCGCGGGCAGCCTCTCGCGGATCGACGGTTCCGGTGTCTTCACAGGCTGACATGATGGCTCACTCACGCGACGCGAGGGCTCAACCGGAATCGGACCGGCCGTGTTCCAGCCTGCGGAGCCCGCAACCGCCTTGCGAGGGCAGCGGCGCTAAAGCCAGCGCTCCATCACCGTGCGCGGGCTCTCGGCCCAGCCGATGCGCTCGTAGAAGGCGCGCACCGCCGTGTTGGTCTCGCGCACCAGAAGCTGCGCCTTGCGGATGCCACGCGCGCGCAACCAGTCCTCGCCCGCTCGCACCATGATCCGCCCGAAGCCGGTATCGCGATGGGCTGGATTGACGGCGACGTAGTAGAGCCAGCCGCGATGACCGTCATGGCCCACCATGGCGGTCGCAACGAGGCTGCCGTCGGCCGCGCAGCCGACGAGGACGTCGGAATTCTCGCGGCCTGCCGCAAGATCGATGTCGGCATCGGGATCGTTGTACGGTACCACGAGCCCGCACCCGATCCACAGTGCTTTGACCAGCCCCCGATCGCCTTCGTCGAAGGGCCTGATGCTCAGCGTTCCGTCCATGCCGCTATCCTGCGCCCGTGCTACAGACCGCCGCGATGGACGAGCTGACCCAATCTCCTAGAGCCGCGACGGGCACTGAGAAAACCCTCGCCTTCGTGGCGAGCGACGATGCCGTTTTCGTCGCGCACGGTCTTCCCATGGCCGAAGCCGCCGTGGCGATGGGGCTGTCGATTGCAGTGGTCACCCAGGTTGGCACCCACCGCGCCGCGATCGAGGTTACCGGTGTGCGCGTGGTCGCCCTGGAGGGCACCCAATCCGGCATCAACCCGATGAGCGCCGGCTACGCGGCGGGGCAGCTCTCGGCAATGCTGAAGGCGTTGAAGGCCGACATCGTCCACTGCGTTGGCCTGCGCGGCATTCTCGTCGGCGGCACGGCGGCGGTGATGGCCGGCATTCCGAACCGCGTCTACGCGCCAGGCGCGCTCGCCCGTGACGCCGGCCGCCTATCGCGGCTCGCGGTCAAAGGCCTGCTGCGCGGACCGCTCGCAAACCGAAGCACGCGCTACCTGTTCGAGAGCGCAGACGATGCCCGCGCTCTCGGGCTCGATCCGGCGGATACCGCCGTGACCATCCTCGGCCAAATGGGCAGCGACCCCAGCCGCGTCGCCGACATCTATGCGGAGTTGCTCTCCGCGTGACCCCGTCCCGCGACCCGCTCGCCTTCATCCGCGCCAACACCCGGCTCATGCCGGTTCCGCACGCCCCCGAGATCCGCCTGCACGTCGCCGACGAGGCGACGGAGCTCTGGCAGAAGACCGAGGACGAACTGGACGAGATCGGCCTGCCGCCGCCATTCTGGGCCTTCGCCTGGGCGGGGGGGCAGGCGCTCGCCCGTTACATCCTCGATCATCCCGAGACGGTCGCTGGCAAGCGCCTGCTCGACTTCGCCTCAGGCTCCGGCCTCGTCGCCATCGCCGCAGCGAAGGCGGGAGCCGCCCATGTGCTGGCGAGCGACCTCGACGCTTTCGCGCTCGCCGCCATCCCGCTCAACGCCGCTGCGAACGGCGTCGCCGACCGGATCGTCGCGACGGGCGAGGATCTGATCGGCAGTGAGCGCCCCTTCGACGGCGTGCTCGCCGCCGACGTCTTCTACGAGCGCGACCTGGCCGGCGCCGTCGGCGGCTGGCTGCAGGGCCTTCACGCGCAGGGCACCACCGTGCTGATCGGCGATCCGGGCCGCTGTTACCTGCCGCGCGACCGGCTCGAGGCTATCGCGACGTACGAAGTGCCGGTGACGCGCTCGCTCGAAGATGCGGAGATCAAGCGGTCGAGCGTCTGGCGGTTTCGGGAGATGCAAGCGTGATCCGTGTCGCCGGGCAGCCGTCCCGGCTCACGATGCGTCGGGCTCCCGATCGAAATCCGAGGCATCGTGGCGTTCGCGCAGGAACTCGCCCGGCGCGCCAGAGGTGCGGTTGACGGTCCGTCCCCGTGCCACCGCCGGTCGGGCTGCGATGGCCCGATACCAACGAAGCAGGTGAGAATACTCCTCGACCGCGAGGAACTCGTGCGCGTCGTAGGCGCCGTAGAGGCTGCCGGGCTGCCACGGCCAGACCGCCATGTCTGCGATCGTATAGGTGTCGCCGGCGAGAAACTCGTGCGCGGCCAGATGCGTGTCGAGCACGTGGAGCTGGCGTTTGACCTCTATCGCGTAGCGGTCGATCGCGTACTCGATCTTCAGCGGCGCGTAGGCGTAGAAGTGGCCGAGGCCGCCGCCCACGAAGGGCGCCGTTCCCATCTGCCACATCAGCCAGTTGAAGGTGTCGGTTCTGGCGCGGGGCTCGGTCGGCAGGAAGGCGCCGAACTTTTCCGCGAGGTAGACGAGGATCGAGCCGCTCTCGAAGACGCGCATGACCGGGTCCGTCGAGTGGTCCACGAGCGCCGGGATCTTCGCGTTCGGATTGATGCCGACGAAGCCGCTGCCGAATTGGTCGCCCTGGAAGATGTCGATCAGCCAGGCATCGTACTCGGCATCCGAATACCCGGCCGCCAGCAGCTCCTCGAGGAGGATCGTGACCTTTTGTCCGTTCGGGGTTCCCTGCGAGTAGAGCTGCAAACCATGCCGGCCGACCGGCAGCTCCCGCTCGAAGCGGGCCCCCGAGACCGGCTGGTTGATGCTGCCGAACGTCCCGCCCAGTGCCGTCTTCGGAGCCCAGACTTTGGGTGGCACATAGCCTGAGGGTTGGTTTTCCAAAGAGTCGGTCATCGCTCGCTCCTCGTGATCCGAAACGCGTGAGACGCCCGGGAGCATCCCACGCGGCTGATTTGGGCCTTCAGCCTGCGACCTCACTCCCTAAGCGGCGTCGAACGCCTCCAGTGCGCGCGTCGAATAGACGAGGGCGGCGCCTGCATTCATGGCGACCGCGACGCCGAGTGCTTCGGCCAGTTGTTCGCGGGTCGCGCCGGCCTTCAGGGCCTCGTTGCTGTGGATCGAGATGCACCCGTCGCAGCGCGTCGTCACGGCAACCGCCAGGGCGACGAGCTGGCGCGTCTTCTCGTCCAGATGCGCGGTTCGGCGGCCTGCTCCCGAGGCGGTGAGGTAGCCTTTGACGGTGTCGGGCGACAACTCCTGAAGCCTGCCGACATTCGCCAGCAGATGATCGCGATTGGCATTCCAGTCCATGTCAGACTCCATTGAAGGGCCGCGACGCGGCTTTGAGGTGAAGAGAGGGAAGCGAGACGGCAGGCCCGATCGTCCTGCCGGTCAGGCGACGGCGGCGATGTCTTCGAGCGTCGGATAGTCCGTGTAGCCTTCCGTGCCCTGCGTGTAGAAAGTCGCATCCGCGGCCGGTGTCAGCGGCGCACGCTCGTACAGCCGCCGCACGAGGTCGGGATTGGCGATGAAGGGCCGCCCGAAGCTGATCGCGTCGGCGAGCCCGCTGTCGAGGTCGGCCTGTGCGCGGGTGCGGTCGTAGTCGCAGTTGAGGACCAGCGGCCCCCGAAAGAATCGACGCATCATCGGTGATTGGCGCGGGACGTCGGTCGGGAGGAAGGTCCCGGCCGGGCCGTGCTCCTTCAGTTCCAGGAATCCGATACCGATGCCGTCGAGCATCTCGGCCGCCGCCGTGAACAGAGGCGTGGGATCGCTGTCGTCGACGCCCCAGGTCGCGCCGTTGGGAGACAGGCGCACCGAGGTGCGATCCGCGCCTACCACCTCGACCACGGCCTGCGTGATCTGCCGGAGCGGGCGCAACCTGTTCTCGATGCTGCCACCGTATGCGTCGGTGCGTGCGTTGCTGTTGTTGCGCAGGAACTGGTCGATCAGCATGCCGTTCGCGGCATGGATCTGGATCCCGTCGAAGCCGGCGGCGATCGCATTGCTGGCCGCGCGCGAATAGCTGGCCACGAGGCCCGGAATCTCCTCCACCGCCAGCGGCCGCGACATCTCGGAGGGTTTCGGCCCGTCATAGGTCCAGGCGGCAACCGGCGAGACCGTCGCGCTGGACGAGACCGGCTGTTCGCCGATCACGGTATGATGTCCGGCGCGGCCATTATGCGCGAGCTGGGCGACGATCAGCCCGCCCGCTGCATGCACGGCCTGCGTGATCGGCTTCCAGGCGCCCATTTGGGCGTCGGTCCAGAGCCCCGGCGTATAGGTGAAGCCATTGCCCTGGCGCGAGACGCCGATGGCCTCGCTGATGATCAGCCCGGCCGAGGCGCGCTGCACGTAGTACTCCGCCATTATCGGCGTCGGGATGCCGTCACGGCTGGCGCGGCTGCGAGTCAACGGCGCCATGATTACGCGGTTCGGGACGGTCAGCGCGCCGAGCGTGAGGGGATCGAAGAGCGTCGGCATAAGATCTCCTTCGTCACAGTCGCAGCCTTCAGCGCGACACCCGATTGACTAAGGCAGTCCCTACAGCCGAAAAACAGGCCGCGTTTCTGATCATTACGGACGAAAACGATACCATGAGCATCCGGATC
Organism: Methylobacterium brachythecii; assembly: GCF_014196345.1. Taxonomy (GTDB): domain Bacteria; phylum Pseudomonadota; class Alphaproteobacteria; order Rhizobiales; family Beijerinckiaceae; genus Methylobacterium; species Methylobacterium brachythecii. The sequence continues at coordinate 125,201 of NZ_JACIDN010000005.1, forward strand.
GAGAGCGTGAGCGCCCTGTCCGCCTTCGTGCAGTCGGCTGAGCTGCAGAGCTTCAAGCTGGCCGGCCAGCAAGTCGGGCTGTCCTCCTCGGCGATCGGCAAGACCATCGCCCGGCTGGAGGATCAGCTCGGTGTTCGGCTGTTCCATCGCTCCACCCGCGCCATCAGGCTGACGCATGAGGGAGAGGCGTTTCTCACGCGCTGCCGAAGCGTCCTATCGGAGCTGGAGGCGGCAGAAGCGGAGCTGGCCCACAGCACGGCCTCGCCGCGGGGGCGGCTTCGTGTCGCCGTTCCCTTCGCCGGCGACCTGCTCACGCCGCTCTTCGGCGCGTTCATGGCCCGCAATCCGGAGATCGAACTCGACCTCGACTACAACGATCGGATGGTCGACGTGATCGAGGACGGATTCGACGCGGTGATCCGTTCGGGCGAAGTCAGCGACAGCCGTCTGATGCACGTGAAGCTCGGCGACTTTTCATCACTGCTCGTCGCGGCTCCGAGCTACCTCGCCCGAATGGGCACACCGGAGACGCCCTCGGATCTGACGAGTCACCGTCTGCTGCATCATCGCTTCTACGAAACCGGAAAACTCGGCGATTGGGGCCTGCCCCTTCCCGAAGGCGTGGTCCTGCCGGTGGCGCTCGCAGCAACCTCCCTGGAACCGCTGATCGGTCTGGCCGAGGCAGGGAACGGGATCGCTTGGCTGCCGTCTTTCGCGGTGGCCGACCGGATCAGGACGGGCCGTCTGCACGAGGTGCTTCCCGGCACCGAGAAGACGTGTCGCGCACTGCGCCTGCTCTGGCCTCGCAGCAACTTTCCACTCCCGAAGGTCTCCGCATTCGTCGCGTTCATGACGGAGGCCGTGAGACGCGCGCTGCACGACGCCGCCGAATGAGGTCGGCCAAGGCACCCCGAAATCGCCCCGATTGACGGTTCAACCTCCATTCATGAGGGGAAGAGCGCTCTGGTGCCGCCCCGGCTCGTCCGTCGAGCCAGCCGAGGGAGGCTTTTCATGCGCGCAGCGTCGCGGTTTCTCGCCCTTCTGACGATCCTGTCGTCGTGTCTCCTCGCCGGCCTCGCCCGGGCCGAACCGGCACCCGGCGGCTCCGAAAAGCGCATCGCCCTCGTCATCGGCAACGCCGCTTACAAGGCCGGCGAACTGGCGACGCCAGCCAACGATGCCGGGCTCGTCGCGCAGACCTTGCAGGCGGCCGGCTTCGACGTCGTCGGCGCCCGCGACCTCGACGAGGATTCGCTGCGCCGCGCGATGCGCGACTTCACCGACAAGGCCGCGCAATCCGGCCCGGACACCGTCGCCTTCGTCTACCTCGCGGGCTACGGCCTGCAGCTCAACGGCGAGAATTACTTCGCGCCGGTCGACGCGCAGATCCCCTCCGCCGCCGACGTGCCGGTGCGGGCGCTGCGGCTCTCCGACTACAAGCGCCAGCTCGCCGCGATCCCGCTCAAGGCGCGCTTCGTCGTGCTCGACGCCGCCCGCAACGCGCCCTTCGCCAGGACCGGCGATCCACTCGCCGGTGGCCTCGCGCTCACCGAGGCCGAACCCGGCTCGCTCGTCGCCTTCAACGCCGCGCCGGGCACCATCGGGCCCGAGGAAAAGGGGCCTTACGGCGCCTATGCGCAGGCGTTGGTCGAGATGATCCGGGAGGGCGGCCTGCCGCCGGCCGATCTGTTCGACCGCGTCCGCCTGCGCGTCAGCGAGACCACGCAAGGCGGCGAGGTCCCTTGGAGCGCCTCGCGGATCCAGGGTGGGTTCGAGTTCTTCAAACGCGCGGCCGACGCGCCGCCCGTCGCCGATCCGGCACAGGTCGCGGCCCTGCGCAATCGGCCGCTGAAGGAGATCGGGGCCCAGGATGCCTATGCCGCCTGCCTGCAGCGCGACACGCTGCAGGGTTACCAGGACTTCGTATCCGCCTATCCGCGGGACGCGCTCGCCAAACGCGTGCGCCTGCTGATCGCGGCGCGGCGCGAGGCGCAAACTTGGCGCCGAACCTATCTCGTGGACAATCCGGACGGGTACTGGTCTTATCTCAGCCGTTATCCGCGCGGCCCCCATGCTTGGGACGCGCGCCGCCGCCTGCGCGAACTCGCCGTGGCGCTCGAGCCGCCGCCGCATTTCGCTATGCTCGCCTACGACGTGCCGCCGCCCCCGCCGGAGGAAGTCGTCTACGTCGAGCGCCCCGTCGTCTATTTCGACGACCCCTACTACGAGCTCGCGCCGCCGCCCCCGCCGCCGGCTTTCTTCCTGCCCCCGCGGCCGGCCTACATCGTCGACCTCGCACCGCCGCCGCCGGTCTACGTCGACTACGCGCTGCCGGCGCCGGCCTTCGTGCCGATCCCGGCCTATGTCAGCGCGCCGGCCTACATCGTCGCGCCGCCGAACAACGTCTATTACGAGAACATCCACAACGTGACGGTGATCGACCAGATCAACCGTCAGAACCTGGACGTCTCGCGCGAACGCCATGGTCCCTCGGCCCTGGCCATCGGAGCCGGTGCGGTCGCGGGCGCGGCTGCCGGCCTTGCCGTCTCGCGTGTAGCGCTGCCTCCGGCCGTCGCCAACAGGGCGGCGCTTCAGGGCAACGTCCCCCCCGGCGCAGGCGCGCCTGGAGGCGCTCCCGGCCTCAGGCCCGGCATCATCGGCAATCCCGGCCTCGCACCGAACGGCCAGGGTCTTCCGCAGCAGGCCAATCGCCCGGGCCAACCGGTCCTGCCCGGACAACCGCCGCAGGGGTTCGCACCCGGCGCGCGTCCGGGGCTCGGCCAGCCACTCCCGGGCCAGAATGGGCAGCCGCTCCCGCAACAGGCGAACCGTCCCGGCCAACCCGGGCAGCCCCAGCAGGGGCTCGTTCCCGGCAATCGGCTCGGACAGCCCGGGCAAGGCCTTCCCAACCCGAATGGGGAGGTGCAGCCGCTGCAGGCCACCCGGCCGGCCCAGCCCCTGCAACCCGGTCAGGTGCAGCCCGGCGTCACGCCCGGCCGCCCGGGCGTCGGCCAGGGGCTTCCGGGCCAGGGCGGCCCGCAGCCCTTGCAGCAGGCCAACCGTCCCGGCCAACCGGCGCAGGGTCTTCCCAACGGGAACAGGCCCGGGATTGCGCAGGGCCTGCCGGCTCAAAACGGCGCGGCTCCGCAGGTCGTGCGGCCGGGCCAGCCTCCGGGAGGGGCGGGCGCCGCTCAGCAGCAGGCAATCCAGCAGCGCCAATTGCAGCAGCAGCAGGCTCAGCAGAGGGCGGCGGCTCAGCAGCAGCAAGCCGTGCAGCGCCAACAGATGATGCAGCAGCAACAGCAGCAGAGAGCCGCTGCTCAGCAGCAAGCCGGTCAACGGGCCGCGATGCAGCAGCAGGCGGCGCAGCAGCGCCAAATGCAGATGCAGCAGCAGGCCGCTCAACGGCAGCAACAGCAGGCGGCCCAGCAGCGGCAGATGATGCAGCAGCAACAGATGCAGCAACGTGCCGCTCAACAGCAGCAGATGGCGCAGCAGCGTCAGATGCAGATGCAGCAGCAGGCCGCGCAGCGTCAGCAGCAGATGGCGCGCCCCCAGCAGCAGCCACAGCAGCAGCACGGTGGCGGACGCGTCTGTCCGCCCGGAGTGCCGTGCCGGTGATCACTCCGGCATTCGCGCAGACCATGGCGGCCTACAACGCCGTCCTGAACACGAAGACCTACACCGCGGCAGCCCGGCTCTCCGACGGCGAGCGCCGGGCGGATCGTGGAGCCTTCTGGCACTCGATCCAAGGCACGCTGAACCATCTCCTCTGGGCCGACCGTATGTGGATGTCGCGGATCGACGGCTGGAAGGCGCCGAACGAGGGGCTGGCCGAGAGCGGCGGCCTGCACGAGGACTTCGCCACGCTCGCCGCTGAGCGGACGAGGATCGATACGGATCTCGCCGCTTGGGCGGCGCGGCTCGATCCGACCTGGCTGGGCAGCGCGATGACCTGGTTCAGCGGCGCTGCCGGCCGCGAGATGACGGCGCCGCGGGCGCTGATCGTCATGCATCTCTTCAACCACCAGACCCATCACCGCGGACAGGTCCACGCGATGCTCACCGCCGCCGGTCAGCGCGTCGGCGACACGGATCTGCCGCTCGTGCTGTCCTCCGCGGGCTGAACCACCGCCGCACGAGGCTCGAAACCGGCTGCCGAAGCACTCCTGTGGGTCCGCTGCCGAAGAATTGCCCGATTGGCGGACCCTGGTCCCGACGCGATTTCAAAAGGAGCGAGACATGCCACGTATCCTCCCCTCCGCCATCGCTGCGTCGTTGGCGGTGACGCTCGCCGGCGGCGCCTTCGCGCAGGGCCGTCCGAAAGCCGCTCCGCCTCCACCGCCGCCGCAGGCCGCCCCGCCCAATACCGGCCTGTTTCCGTGCCGGAGCGAGAAGGAGATCTGCTTCGTCGGCGGCGTGAAGGACGGCAAGCTGGTGCTGCTGTTCACGAACGATCCGAAGGGCGAGGACGCTCTCGGCAAGCCGCTCGGCGCAACCACCGGTGATGCCGGCGCCCCGCTCGACCTGTCTGCCAACGAGGGCAAGGTCGTCATGTTGACCGGCAGCTACGATCCGAAAGCGGGCGTGACGAAGGCCGAGGTGGTCGACGTCGCCAGCCCCCTCGTCGCCTTCGCGATCAAGGCGAATGCCGGCAGCGGAGGCGACGATGGCCCACCCGGACCGCCTCCTCCCCCCGGCAAGAAGCGCTGACGCGAAGGGCCGGCCGGAACTCCCGCTACGGTTGGGAAAACTCCGGCCCGGCCCTTCTCAGCACTGGAACCTCGGCGTAGTTTCTCGAGACTGGTAAACGCTCTGCCAGGGAGGTCTCATCCCATGTCTCGTCTGATCTTCGCAGTTTCCGTTCTCGCACTGACCTGCGCTGCGAGCGCACCGGCTTCGGCCCTCTCGGCGAGCGAGTGCTCCACCAAGTACCAGGCGGCCAAGAAGGACGGCACGCTCGGCGGCCAGAAGTGGAACGACTTCCGCAAGGCCCAGTGCGGCGCCGACGCTCAGCCCGCCGCCGCGACGACGACTGCTCCCGCTGCTGCCCCCGCTCCGGCACCGGCCCCCGCGGCGGCCCAGCCGACGGCCAAGGCCGCGCCTGCCGCGAAGCCGGCGGCTCCCGCCGCCTCGGGCTCCACGGTGTTCCCGAGCAAGATCGATCCGAAATACGCCAGCGAGTCGGCCGGCAAGCAGCGCCAGAAGACCTGCCTGGATCAATACAACGTCAACAAGGCCAATGGCGGCAACGGCGGCCTCAACTGGATCCAGAAGGGCGGCGGCTACTATTCGGAATGCAACAAGCGCCTGAAGGTCTGACCCGGCGCCCGGGCAGGGCTTTCACGTGCAGAACAAGGACCTCGATGCCGTCGGCGGCGTCGAGGCCATGTCGATCACGACACCGCGGCGAGTTTGTCGGCCATGGTCTGTTCCTTGTCGCGGCGCGACCCGAAGACCATCGTGTAGAACAGGCGCTCGACGCCGAGTGCGTTGAGCTTGGCCTCGCACTCCTCGATGAGCTTGCAGATGTCGGACAGCTCGCCTTCGATGTTGGTGCCGTTGGCATGCATCTCGGCATTCAGCGGGCTGGCATCGATGATCGCCTTGATCTCCTTCACGTAGGGAGACACCGAGGGCCCGACGCCCATCGGCACGATGCACAGATCAGCGATTACACGCATGCTCGGTTCCCCGGACGTGCCGGCGAGGACAAGACGCCCTCGCGCCGATCCGCGCCGACCTATTGTTTTGATTGTCTTGATGAAAACTGGAGCGGGCGAAGGGATTCGAACCCTCGACCCCAACCTTGGCAAGGTTGTGCTCTACCCCTGAGCTACACCCGCTCGCAGCAGGTCCGTGGCAGCGCCGCCGGACCCGAACGGCGCTCTCTAAACACCATTCCGCCGGACGTTGCAAGCCTCGCTTTGACGGCTTCGGATCATTCTTTCTCGGAGACGTGCGAGCATGCCGGACCGGTAAGATCCTGCCACTGGCAGTGGTTTTATTTCCTGATCGCCAGAAAGCGGGTGACCAGCCAGAGCGGCACCACCACGACGGCCCCCGCGAGAATCCAGCGGCCGAAATCGTGGAAGGTATCGAAGCCGAGCTCGATCAGCGCGCGGCAGGCATCATAAAGCCGCCAGAACAGCTGGCCCGGCGTGAGGCCGAGCATGGCCATCGCTGCGCCGACGAGCACGGAGAGGAATACCAGTTTGACGAACACCGCCACCGGCGAGCCGCCGAGGAACCGGCGCAGGCCCGAGGACCGACCATGCCCGTAGGCGCGGGGGTCGCCGACCTCGGGCAGGTCCCGATAGGGAGTGGCGCGACTGCGTCGATCCTGATCGCCGATCATGCCTCGTGTCCCGTCTGATGCCGTCTGCCGCCGGCGAGTGTTTCATTGTGAAGAGGTGATGGGTCGGCGCAGGTTTCACAACGACGACGGGCCGCGGCAAGCGTGGCCGGCATGACACAGCCCCACGAAACCGCCCGAGCTTGAAAGCGTTACGCCCTTTCACGAGAGCCCGCGAGATGCGACCCGGATCGTAGGGGTCGTATCAAGACGATCGACCAGCGCGGCCAACGCGCGATTCAACCCGGGGAGCATCCATGCTCGATCATGCCTTATTCGACCCGGCGACGATCGACCCCGAGACCAAGCGCCTCAACGAGGAAATCCGCAAGGACCAGGCGAGCCAGCCCGACCCGTGGTCGTTGCCCATCGCCGAGGCGAGGGCTTTGCGGGCCAAGGGCTCGATTGCCTTTCCCCGGCTCACGCGCAGCGCCCGCGCGGAAGCAATCACCGTCGATGGTCCGAGCGGCCCTATCGCGTTGCGGGTCATCCGGCCGAAGAGCAAGGCGGCGGAGAAGCCGCGGGGCGCCTACCTTCACATCCATGGCGGCGGCTGGGTGTTCGGCGGGGCCGACCAGCAGGACCCGTGGCTCGAGCGCATCGCCGACACCTGCGGCTTCGTCTGCCTTTCGGTGGAATACCGGCTGGCGCCCGAGCATCCTTATCCCGCCGCGCTCGAGGATTGCGAGGCGGCGGCCCTCTGGCTCGCCGGGCCGGGCAGGGCGAGCCTCAACGTCTCCTCGCTGACCATCGGCGGTGAGTCGGTCGGCGCACATCTCGCCGTCTCGACGCTGCTGCGTCTGCGCGACCATCACGATCAGCCCCGCGCCTTCCGCGGCGCCAACCTGAACTGTGGCTTTTTCGACCTCGGCCTGACGCCGAGTGTTCGCGCCTGGGGCGAGGAACGCCTCGTCAATAACACCCGCGACCTGAAGACCTTCGCCGACGGCTTCTGCGCTGGCGCGGTGGATCGCCGCCAGCCAGAGGTCTCGCCGCTCTACGCGAACCTGAAGGGACTGCCGCCGGCCCTTTTTTCGGTGGGCACGGCCGACGCCCTCCTCGACGACACGCTCTACATGTCCGCGCGCTGGGCAGCAGCCGGCAATGGCGGTCACACGGCGATCTATCCCGGCGGCTGCCATGTCTTCATCCGCTACCCCGGCGAGCTGACCGAGCGCGCGCAGGAGCTGAGCGAGCGATTTCTGATGGCCCTGGCCTAGGGATATCGTAGAGCGCATTCTCGAAACGCTACCGAGAGGCCATCAAGCCGCTGGCGTATTGCCCCGGCAGCGGCAACCAAGCCGCCCTACGCGCCGGAAGGGCAGACAGCGCCAAGCATCGCCTATGTCTTCCGCCGGTGAGGGACATCGGGATATCCATCGTCTCAAGTTGTGGTTATGGCAGAAGATCGACTCGTCGCGGCCATTGATCATATTGGCGCGCCGGTCAAGAATACCTCATAACCTACAAGGTTTATCTCAGTTCTTAACGGCCATTTCACAGAAAATATACTCCATTACACTGCTATTAAACTAGAAATCGGATGTATCTCGTCTCGATGATCGCCGCGCAAAATAAACTACGAGATTAACCTGTCGCGATTTCAAGTTGCAGCGGGATACGTTGGGCCAGTACACGCAGAGCGCGAGCTGACGCGTCGTGTCTCACATGAATTTTTAATACCGTTCGGATAAACAGCTTTTCAAATAGTGCCTCGATAGGGCTACGCGCTCAAGCCGGTCGGAACGATGCTGAAGGTGCTCGGGTGCTTCGCCACCGCCCATGATCTGCGACTGGTCGGCTTGGCCGCGGCCATATGTGCCTTGGCGGCATTCACGTCGATTCAACTTCTGCTACATGCCCGGCGCTCGGAGACGGCGCTCCGGGCCGCCTGGCTGCCGGTGGCCGCAATCGCGGGCGGCTCGGGGATCTGGGCGACGCATTTCATCGCCATGCTGGCATTCAGCACGGGCCTGCCGAGCGGCTATGCTCTCGGCCTGACGGCCGTGTCGCTCATCTGTGCCATCGTTCTGGTCGGCATCGGCTTCGCCATGGCGGCCTTCGGCGGCCGCATCGCAGCCTCGATCGGGGGCGCGGTCGTCGGCGGTGGGATCGCAGCGATGCATTACACCGGCATGGCGGCGTGGGAGGTCCCGGGCCACGTCATCTGGGACACGAGACTCGTCGTCGCCTCCATCGCCATCGGCGGGATCTTCGGCGCCGGTGCTCTCTGGGTGGCTCGCGAGGCCCGGACGTTCCCGCGTCAGCTGCTCGCCGCTCTGCTGCTGATCCTCGCCATCTGCGGGCACCATTTCACCGCGATGGGCGCAGTGACGATCAGCCCGGACCCGACCATCGTAATCTCGGCGAGTGCACTGCCCACGAGCTGGCTCGCGATCGCCGTCGCGTTGGCCGGGTTCGCCATCCTGCTGCTGGCGAGCGCGGCCCTCGGATTGGACCTGCGCGATCGCCGGCGTGCGGCACTGGAAGGGGAAAGGCTGCGCAGCCTCGCCAACGCCGCGGTCGAGGGTCTCGTGGTCTGCGCCGGGGATACGATCGTCAGCGGCAACGAAGCCTTCGCACGGTTGGTCGGCGTGGGGGTCGATGGTCTGCCGGGCGCGCTCCTGTCGCAGTTCCTGCCGAGCGGCACGACGCAGCTCGCCCTGAACGCTCCCGCCGACCATCCCGTCGAGACGAGCCTGCGCCGGGCGGATGGCGACGAGATTCCCGTCGAGCTGATCGTGCGGACGGTCCAATATGCCAGCCGCGCCCATCATGCGGTGGCCGTCCGCGATCTGAGCGCGCGCCGACGCGCCGAGCGGCAGATCCAGTTTCTCGCCCATCACGATGCCCTGACCGGCCTCGCCAATCGGGCGAGCTTCGGCAAGCGGCTCGAGCAGGAGATCAGGACGGCGACGGCGGAGGATCGCAAGCTCGCCGCGCTCTGCCTCGACCTCGACCGCTTCAAGGAGGTCAACGACCTGTTCGGGCACTCGGCCGGCGATGCCATGCTCGTCGAGGTCGCCCGGCTGGTGACCGGCGTGCTCGACGACACCCACATGATGGCCCGCCTCGGCGGCGACGAGTTCGCGGTTCTCGCGCCCTGCGACAGCGCATCCGCCGCCGGCCGGCTGGCCGAGCAAATCCTCGATGCAATGCGCGCCCGAAACGCCGACGCGACCGGTCCGCTGATCGCGTCGAGCATCGGCATCGCCATCTTTCCTGACGACTCGCCCGATCCGCATCTCCTGATGAGCCACGCCGACACGGCGTTGTATCGCGCCAAAGGCGAGGGACGCGGGACCTACCGCTTCTACGAGGCCAAGATGGGCGCGGAGGTGCGCGACCGGCGCGTGCTCGAACACGACCTGCGCCATGCGGCGGCGCGCGGCGAATTCGAGCTGGTCTATCAACCGCAGAGCCAGGTCGAGACCGGCGAGGTCGTCGGCTTCGAGGCCCTGCTGCGCTGGCACCATCCGCAGCGAGGCCACGTTTCGCCCTCCGTATTCATTCCGATCGCGGAGGAGTGCGGGCTCATCCTGCAGATCGGCGAATGGGTGCTGCGCGAGACCTGCCGCGAGGCGGCTTCGTGGCCGCGCCCCCTTGGCGATCGCGGTGAACGTCTCGGGCGTACAGATCCACAGCCCGCATTTCGTCCCGCTGGTCCACGAAGTCCTGTTCGAGACGGGTATCGCCCCCAGCCGGCTGGAGATCGAGATCACCGAGACGGCGCTGATCCGCGATCCCGCGCGTGCCCTGCTGACCCTGCGTCAGCTCAAGGCACTCGGCATCCGCATCGCCATGGACGATTTCGGCACCGGATACTCATCGCTGTCGAACCTGCGCTCGTTCCCCTTCGACAAGATCAAGATCGACGGCTCCTTCGTGCGCTCCGTGCACAGCAACGAGCAAACGGCGGCGATCGTCCGGTCGGTGCTGGGTCTGGGCCGGGGGCTCGGCATGCCCGTCCTCGCGGAAGGCGTCGAGACCGAGGAGGAGTTGCGCTTCCTGCAACGCGAATCCTGCAATGAGGCCCAGGGCTACCTGATGGGGCGGCCTGGTCCGATCTCGCAGTTCTCGCGGTTCACCGGATTGCCGGCAGAGCCCGAGGCCACCAAGGCGGTGGCCTGAGCCTGCGCTCGTTCCGCCTGCGGACGACACACCCGTCGCCGCAGGGGCTGCCGATCCGGCGCGAGGTCCTTAGATAGAGCGTCTGCCCGTTCCGCTGGGAATGAGGCCACCTCCGTCCAGTCCGTCACGGCCCCGTGCCTGCCTCGCCGCTCCCGCAACGCTTCACCGATTGGTTCGCTTCGCGGGGCTGGCAGCCGCGCGCGCATCAGCTCGCGCTCTTGGAGAACGCCCGAGCCGGCCGCTCGACACTGCTCGTGGCCCCGACCGGCGCCGGCAAGACGCTCGCCGGCTTCCTGCCCTCGCTCGTCGCCCTGAGCGGGATGAAGCGGAAGCCGACCGAGTACCGGCTGCACACGCTCTACGTCTCGCCACTCAAGGCACTCGCCGTCGACATCGCCCGCAACCTCGATGCGCCGATCGACGAGATGGGCCTGTCGATCCGCGTCGAGACCCGCACAGGCGATACGCCTTCGCACAAGCGCACCCGCCAGATCGCACGACCTCCGGACATCCTGCTGACGACGCCGGAACAGCTGTCGCTGCTGCTCGCCCATCGGGAGGCGGCGGAGCTGCTGGGCGGGCTCAAGCATATCGTGCTCGACGAGTTGCATGCGCTCGTCACCTCGAAACGCGGGGACCTGCTCTCGCTCGCCCTGGCGCGCCTTCGTCGGCTGAGCCCGGAGGCAAGCGCGATCGGGCTCTCGGCGACGGTGCGCCAGCCGGACGAGTTGCGGCGGTACCTAGTGGGGCAGAACCCTGCTCCCGTCATTGCGAGCGAAAGCGAAGCAATCCAGGGCCAACGCGCTGACGTCGTGGGTGCGGCCCTGGATTGCTTGGCTGCCGATCGCAATGACGGGGAGGCGCCCCCCATGGCCGATCTCGTCGTCGTCGAGGGCGGGGCCAAGGCGGATCTGCGCATGCTCGACATCGAGCGCACCCTGCCGCTCGCCGGGCACACGGCCTGGCACTCGATGCCGGCGATCTACGAGCTGATCCGCGAGCACCGCACCGTGCTGGTCTTCGTGAACACCCGCCTGCAGGCCGAGTACACGTTCCAGGAACTCTGGCGGCTCAACGACGATGTCCTGCCGATCGCGATCCATCACGGCTCGCTCGATGCCGCGCAGCGCCGCCGGGTCGAGGCGGCGATGGCGGTGGGCAGGCTGCGTGCGATCGTCTGCACCGCGACGCTCGACCTCGGCATCGACTGGGGCGACGTCGATCTCGTCGTGAATATCGGCGCGCCGAAGGGCGCGAGCCGGATCATGCAGCGGATCGGCCGCGCCAACCATCGGATGGACGAGCCCTCCAAGGCCTATCTGGTGCCGGGCAACCGCTTCGAGATGCTGGAATGCAGGGCGGCCCTCGACGCGGTCGAGGAGGCGGCCCAGGACACGCCGGATGCGCGCATCGGCGGCCTCGACGTGCTCGCACAACACGTCCTCGGCATGGCCTGCGCCGATGCCTTCGACGCCAACGAGCTGTACGAAGAAATCGTCTCCGCGGCGCCGTACCAGGACCTGACCTGGGAGATGTTCGAACAGGTCGTCGATTACGTCGCCACCGGCGGCTACGCGCTGCGCGCCTACGAGCGCTTCGCCAAGATCCTTCGCGGGACCGACGGGAAGTGGAGGGTGCGCGATGCGCGCACAGCCCAGCAATACCGCATGAATGTCGGCACCATCGTCGAGGCGGCACGGGTCAAGGTGCGGCTGACCCGGCATCTGCGCGGCAAGCCCGGCACGGTGATGCCGAAATCGGGCCGCGTGCTCGGCGAGATCGAAGAAGAATTCGGCGAGACGCTGACAGTGGGCGACACCTTCCTCTTCGCGGGCGAGGTGCTGCGCTTCGAGGGCCTGTTCGAGGACGATTGCCTCGTCACCCGCGCCAAGAACGTCGAAGATCCGGCGATCCCCTCCTATGCCGGGTCGAAATTTCCGCTCTCGACCTTCCTCGCCGCGCGGGTCCGGGCGATCATCGCCGACCCGTTCGAGTGGGACCGGCTGCCGCCGCAGCTCTCCAAGTATCTGCTGCAGCAGCGCAAACACTCGCTGCTGCCGGGCGAGCGCGACCTGCTCGTCGAGACGTTTCCGCGCGGCAACCGCTTCTACCTCACGGCCTTCCCGTTCGAAGGCCGGCTCGCGCACCAGACGCTGGGCATGCTGCTGACGCGCCGGTTGGAGCGCGCCCGGCTGCAGCCGCACGGCTTCGCCGCCAACGATTACGGCATCGCCATCTGGATGGGGCGCGATGTCAGCGAGCGCATCGCCATCGATTCGGACTTCGCTCAAGGCTTGTTCGACGAGGACATGCTCGGCGACGATCTCGAAGCGTGGCTCGACGAATCCGCCATGATGAAGCGGACCTTTCGCCAATGCGCGGTCATCTCCGGCCTGATCGAGCGGCGCTATCCTGGCCAGAAGAAGACCGGGCGGCAGGTCACGATCTCGACCGACTTGATCTACGACGTGCTGCGCAAGCACCAGCCGGATCACCTGCTCCTGCAGGCTGCACGGCAGGATGCGGCAACCGGACTCCTCGACGTGGCACGCCTCGGCATGATGCTAAGACGCATCAAGGGGCGAATCACCCACAAAGCACTGGACCGCGTCTCGCCTCTCTCCGTGTCCGTCATGCTCGAGATCGGGCGTGAGCGGGTCTACGGAGAGGGGGCCGACGAGATTCTGGCCGAAGCCGAAGCAGAGCTTCTCGAAGAGGCCCTGGCGTGAGCGATTCCTCCCATCGTTTCGATGAGGATGCGATCTTGGCGCTCGGCCTGAGACTGGAAAAGACCGCGAAGGCGGCGGGGCTGATGCTCGCCGGCGAGACCATGACCCTCGACCGCACCGGCGCGCTTTGGCTGGAGGCGCATCGCACATTGGTAGTGTCGGACCTTCACCTGGAGAAGGGCTCGTCTTTCGCGGAGCGCTCGGGCCAGTTTCTTCCGCCCTACGACACCCGCGAGACGCTGTCCTGCCTACACGAGGTGATCCAGCGGCTCGATCCGGCCTGCATCGTCGCGCTCGGCGATTCCTTCCATGATGCCCGCGGGCCGGAGCGGCTGGAGCCGGGCGACCGCGCCATGGTCGCTGCCCTTCAGGTCGGCCGGGACTGGATCTGGATCGCCGGAAACCATGATGCGACGGTGCGCGAGGGAATCGGCGGAAGCTATTGCGAGAACGTCACAATCGGCGGTCTGACGCTACGTCACGAACCCTCCGCCAAGGTCGAGGAGGGAGAGATCGCCGGCCATCTCCATCCGTGCGGCAAGGTGACGATGCGGGGGCGCAGCGTACGGCGGCGCTGCTTCGTGACCGACGAAAGCCGGCTCGTGATGCCGGCTTTCGGCGCCTTCACCGGCGGCCTGAACGTGCGTGCGGCGGCGTTCGATCCGCTTTTCCCGCGAGGCTTCACCGCCCACCTGCTGGGCGATGGCCGCGTCTTCGCCATCGGCCGCGCGATGCTCGGCAAGGATTAGACGTCGAGCTCGGCGATCTGCCGGGCGATGCCGTGGCGCATGGTCGAACTGGCGCCGACCGCCCTCAGGACGAGGCTGCGCAAGCCCCGGCCCATCGGGCCTTTCAGCGCTGCGAGGCGCGTCATCCGATCGGTCATCGCGACGACGCCCTCGGCGACAGGGCGGCGCTCACGCTCATAGGCGTCGAGGGTCTCGGGGCGGCCGTCCTGGATCGCTTCCGCGAGAAGTTCGGCAAGGCGCACGGCGTCCTGGATGCCGGTGTTCATGCCCTGGCCGCCGGCCGGGCTGTGGACATGGGCAGCATCCCCCACGAGCAGGAACGGCCCTTCCCGGTAGCGCTCGGCGACGCCGTGATGAATGCGGAAGCGCGAGGACCAGACCAGTCGCTCGAGCCGCACGCCGGACGGTCCACGGGCGGTCGCGATGGCCGAAAGATCGTCGAGAGACGCGTGTTCGGGCGCCTGATCGCAGGTGGCCACGATCCGCAGATGTCCCGGCGAGAACGGCACCACCACCATTAGACCCTCCGGATGGAGGTAGAGCTGGATCACGTCCGGCGGCAGCGGCCAGTGGCCCTCGACGTCACCGAGGATGAAGGATTCCGGATAAGTCCCGTGCTGGAAAGGGATTTCGGCCGCCTCGCGAACCGCGCTGTGAAAGCCGTCCGCGCCGATCACGAAGCGCGCCGCGACCTGCTGAACCGTGCCGTCCTCCTGCCGAACGGAGACCGTTGCGCCCTCGTCGCCGCGGGCGATGCCGATGACCTCGTGGCTCCAGTTCACCGCGCCGCCGAGTTCGGACAGCCGCTCCCGCAGGATCGCCTCGGTGCGGTCCTGAGGGATGATTAACCCGTAGGGATAGGCCGTCTTCAGCGCCGAGAGGTCGATGGTCAGACGGCGCGTCTCGCCTTCGCAGACGGCGAAGGTCGGGATCGGATTGCCCTGCGCCACCAAGCGCTGGCTGATCCCGAGATTCTCCAGCCGCTCCAGGGTCCGGGCATGAACCACGGCTGCGCGGGAGGTGTTCTGCCCCTCGGCCAGCCGATCGCAGAGCAGGTGGGGCACACCTTGCTGCTGCAATCCCACCGCCAGGGCGAGGCCGGCGGGGCCGGCTCCACAGATGAACACTTCGGTCCGGTCGGGCAGGGGCATGATGCACCTCCATCCAGGTCAGGTCAGTCAACGGTTGTTGACTATGGTAGGTGCCGGCCATCGCTTGTCAACAAGCGTTGACCACTGCTAAGCCGAGATATGAGCACCCGCCCGGCAGGCGCGCGCGAGCGGCTTCTCGCGTCGGCAAAGACCCTGTTCGCGGAACAGGGCTACGAGCGTACGACGGTTCGCGCGGTGGCTCAGGCCGCGGCCGCAGACCCAGCTCTCGTGATCCGCTATTTCGGCAGCAAGGACGGCCTGTTCGCGCAAGCCGTCGAGGTCGATCTGCGCTTCCCCGATCTCGCGACATTGCCGAAGGAGGAACGCGGCAGCCGGCTCGCCCGGCACGTGATCGCGCTCTGGGACGGCCCCGACGGCGCGACCCTGCTGCCGATGCTGCGGGCCTGCGCCACCCACGAAACCGCTGCCGAGACGGCACGCGGTATTTTCGCAGGCCAGGTCCTGGCGATGGTTCAAGCGCTCGGGCTATCCGATCCCGAGCGCCGAGCCGGCCTCATCGCTTCGCAGGTGCTCGGCCTGGTGTTCTGCCGCTACATCCTGGGCCTGCCACCCGTCGTGGCGATGGATGCGGATACGGTGGCGGCCGGTCTCGGGCCGACGCTCCAGCGCTACCTGCACGGCGCGATCGCGTGACGATCAGGCTGAAGGCAGGCAGCCGTCAGATCCGGTGCACCTGAAGCGGCTTCAGGCCGATGGCGCGCGCGAGGGACCGCGACAGCGACCCCGAGAGCGAAAGTTGCCTCGCCTCCATCCCGAGCGCAGCCGCGACGGCCCGCACGGCATCGTCGGGATGCCGCGTCAGGATCGTGTAGACTGCGCCATGCGAATGACAGTCGCCGGGCGAGGTCACGAGAAAAGCTTTTCGCGAATCAGAGCGTGCCATCTTGTGAGGATTGCACGAGATTTATGAGCGATCTGCGGCCGCCCTCTCATAGCCCTCTCATGACTGTCTATCTGTAGTAAACACGGCACAGTTTTCGCGACACCGCGTCCGCCGCACGCCTGAAAGGGGAGCTCGGCACATCACTGCCGGCTCGGAAGACGGTCCCGGCGCCATTTCGGGAGCCGTATCTTCGAGCCGATCACATCGGCGCGATCACCACTCGCCGACGGAGCGCGCGGGAAATACCTCATTGCCCAGTTCGGACCCGCACCGAGCCACCCATTCATCGGAGACCATCCATGCGCCCAGTCACCGCTTCGGCTCTTCTTCTGGCCCTCGTCGGCTTTACGGCACCGCTCGCATCGTCCAGCGCCATCGCGCGCGCATCCGGCGCCGACAAGACGCTGAAGGCGGTCGACACGGACAATGACGGCACGATCGACCTGAAGGAAGCGACTGCTGCGGGCGAGGCGACCTTCACCAAGCTCGACAAGGACAATGACGGCTCGGTCGATACCAAGGAGTTGCAGGGTCGGCTGAGCAAGAAGGACCTCAAGGCCGCCGATCCCGACAACGACGGTCATCTCGACAAGAAGGAATACTCTGCCCTGGTGGAGCAGCGCTTCAAGGCGGCCGATCCGGATGGCGACGGAACACTTGATGCGAAGGAGCTGAAGACTCCTGCCGGCAAGGCTCTCTCGGCCCTGCTGAAATAGCCAGCCGGCTAGACCCCTACGCTGCGACGAGCAGGGACACCCCCGCGACACCCGAGAGGACGAGGCGCAAACGCCCCATCCAGACCGGGGTCATGCCGCGGCGGGTGAGATCCTGGTCGATCACGCCCCAGAGCAGCACGAGGCAGCCGAGCACCCGCAGGTCCCAGGGCGCAGGCGCGGCGAGCGCCGCCCAGGCGAGTAGGGAGGGGACGACGGCGATGAGATAGTCGGCGTTGCCGGCATCGCGGGCCGCGGCGGCGCCCCAGCGGATCCCGCCGAGAAAGGACGCGATCACCGCACCGTAGGCTGAGAGGATCGTGCGGGGGGACAACCCGACCGGACCGAGGCCCGCGTCCGAGCCGCTGACGGAGAGAGCCGCGAAGCCGAGAAAGGGAATCAGCCCGGCGACACCGAGAAAGACGGCGCCCATCGGCACCGTCGTCAGCCGCGGCATGGGCACTCCCAGTCCGGCGAGAGACGATGTCGCCTGTATGAACGTTCTTGCGCGTTCATCGCCCCATGCTCCCGAGCACCAGAGCTGGGCCCCCGAAGGTTGGCCCGGACGCCGGTTGCGGGATTCACACGCGCAGAAACGGGCGTTGACGGCAACCGGGACGCTTTGGCACACCGGGTCGAACGCACGCACTATTTCGCGAGTCGGAGCGGGCGCGAAGACGCCGCTCTCGCGAGCGGCGGCCCAAGAGGTCCGATCAGACGCCGGCGCGCGGCCCGGAGCGGGCGAAGCTGCCGGTCGGCGAGCCGGGCGGAGGCGCGCCGAGCAGCGACATCGCCGCAGGCGCCGCGGCCTTGGCCGGCGGCAGGTCGTTGGCGGAGGGGTCGGCAACCTTCGGCTTGTAGGCCGAGGCGACGGCCTTGGCCGCGGCGAGGTCCTTAGGCGCGAGCTTGGCCGCGACGTCGTCCCGCTTCTTGCCAGCCTCCTCGTCGCCCTGCACGGCGGCGGCGGAGAACCAGGCGTAGGACTGGATGAGGTCCTGGCCGACACCGAGGCCGCGGGCATAGAGCACGGCGAGGTTGTACTGGCTGTCGCGCACGCCGTACTCGGCCGCGCGGCGGAACCAGGTCGAGGCGGTGGCGAAGTCCGGCTTACCGCTGGCGCTCGGATTCTCGGCGTGCAGCACGGCGAGGTTGTGCATCGCGCGGATGTTGCCGCGGTCGGCTGCGCGGCCGTACCAGGTCTTGGCTTGGCCGAGATCGCGGATCACGCCGGAGCCCTTCTCGAAGAAGCTGCCGAGCTTGAACTGCGCCGGGGCGTAGCCCGCGTCGGCGAGCTTCTCGTAGAGCTTGGCGGCGACGGCGAGATCGCGCGGCATACCGCGACCATCGGCCTCGCGAGCGGCGAGCTCGTAGATGGCGGCGCCGTCGCCGTCGAGGGCCGATTGCTTGAGGGTGGCGAGGCCGGCAGGAACCGAGGACAGCTCGCGGCCGAGCGAAGCCATCGTGGCGACCTTCGGGATCGCTGCCTGGGCGGGAGCGCTCTCCTCTATCCGTGAGGGCGCGGCGGCCTTCGGGACGGAAGGGCTGGCATCGGCGATGGACTGCGTAGTCTGCGGTCCAGCGGAGGGGGCCACGGCAGGTGCGGACGCAGCCGGATCGACGGCGGCTTCGGCGGCCGGGGGCTCGACGGGAACCGGCTTTGCGGCGGCCACCGGCTTGACCGGCTCGGCCTGACCTGCCGGGCTGCCCATCTGGTAGGCCTGGAGCGCGCCGAGGACGAGCACCACGGCGGCGAGGCCGAGGATCAGGGGACGGCGGCGCTTCTCGAAACTGCCGAGCAAGCGCCCGACGACGCCGGCCGCAGGCGGAGCGGAGGAGCTGACGCGCGCAGCGGAGGCTTCGCGGCGCTCGGGGGCGGACGGCGCCTCGGCGGCGATGTCGGCCTGGGCGGCCTGGGCGGCGCGGCGCGCGGCGGCGATGAAGCTGGACTTGATGTCGCCGGCCGGAGCGGCCGAAGCCTCGGGCACGGCGCTGCGGGCCGGGCTCGGACGGCCGGCGCCGGGCTCGAGCAGCTCGTCGCCGAGGCTCGCCGGCTCCAGGGCCGGCTGCGCACGGCGAGCCGTGCGGCTGCGCGGGGCTGAGACGGGGATGGTCTCGATCTTCGGTGCGCCGAGCGTGGTCGAGGCGCGAAGCTGCTGCCCGAGCGAAACGCTCTCATCCTGGACCGGCGGCCGGATCACGGGGCCGGAGTCGGACATGCCGAGCCGGTCGACGAGCCGCGTCAGCACCGAGTTCAGGCCGTCCATCGTCGCCTGCATGCGCTGGTCGGCGGAAATCTGGCGGGCACGGAGCTCGTCGAGGTCGGCGCGGAAGGCATCGAACTTGGCCGGAGCCGGGCTCAGGCCGCCCTGGCCGACCGCTTCGGAGAGCGCCCGGCGCGTGGCACGCTCGACGGCGGCCTCGACGTGGGTGTCGTCGCGCAAGGCGGAGATCTGGGTCAGCAACTCACCCATCGTCCGCTCGAGGCCGGCCACGGCCGGATCGACGGCGCGGGTGTCCAGGCGCTCGGCCAGGCTGACGACATGACTTTCGAGCGCATCGAGATTGCCACCGCCAGAACCGACACGGTCGACCTTCTCGGCGATGCCGCGCAGAAGCGCATGCATCGAGGCGAGCTCCGCCGGGGGGGCGGCCGGGCGGTGCAAGGTCTCGCCGATGGTCTCGAGGCGCCCGATGAGGTCGCGGACCGGGTTGACGTCGACGCGGCTCTGCAGGTCGGCAATCTGCCCGCTCAAGGCCTGCAGGCCCTGGGCGAGGCTCTGAATGCGCTCGGGGCCGGCGAGGCCCGCGATCATCTGGCGGATCTCGTCGAGTTCGCGATGGACCCCGTCGAGCGCGCTCTGATCGGCGTGGCTCGATGCCGCCCCGTCGGCGCGGCGCGCCAAGCGCTCGACCTCGCCCGCGAGGCGGGCTTGGACGTTGTCCGCGAATTCTTCCGCGAGCGTCTCGGCCTGGCGGCGCATCGCCTCGATCGGAGCGGCGAACTCCGCCGGATCGCGCGAGCGGTGCACGTCCTCGGAGAGCGAGCGCATCGCCTTTTCGAGGGCTCCCACATCGCGGCCGGTGGCGAGGGTGCCGAGCGACTCGCGAAGGCGCGCAGTCTCGGCCTGCAACTCGGTGATGGCCGGGGAGGGGGGGGCGGCCTCGGCGAAGGGCTGCGCGGTCGAGCCGTCCGCGTCGAGCTCGCGCTGGCGGCGGCGGACTTCGTCCACGGCGTCACGCATCTCGGCGGAGATCGGGCGACCGCGGCGACCGAGCGGGCGCGGGCCGCCGATCTGGGCCGTCATCTCGCCCATCCGGCGCTCGATCTCGGCGAGGCGCTCGGCGACGTGGTCGACGTTGGCTGTGGCCGGAGCCTCCGCATTCGCGGTGCTGCGGTCTTCCTTGAGTGTGCGGTCGAGGGCGTCGAGGCGGCGCATCATCTCGGTGATCGAGGCAGTTGCGGGCTCTGCCGCCGTTACGGCGGGGGCCCGCGCGGGAGCAGGAGCCTTCACCGCCTTCGGCTTCGGCGGCGTCACGGCCGCCGGTGCAGGCGTGGGAGCCGGTTCGGGAGCCGGCCGTTCGGCCTGAGGCTCGGGCACGGCGGCCTCGCGGGCGGCAGCACGGTTACGCTGCCGGGCCGCTGCGGGCTTTGCCTCGGATTTCTCGGGCGCGACCACCGATGCGATCCAGGTTTCCAGCGGAACGCCGGCGCGCTGGGCGACTTCGCGCGCAGCCTCGATCACGTCGGGATCGAAACCTTCGAGGCTGAGCGTCGCGGTACGTCTCATCGTCGGACCCAGGGTCGGAAGCATCGTTCGGTGGGACTTCACCCGCTGGCGCCAACGCGCAGGACGGGCAAAGACCTGAACGGTCCGGCAGACCTTTAACAATCTTGGTAAACCTCCGGTTAATTCCGGCCACGTTGCCACTGGCCAGCCGACCGAATTCGGGTTTCTCGGCACGCCGGGACCGGAAGGGTCTTTTCGAACCGGGCGCGATAGTTTACATATGAACTATCGAAGCGCGTCGCCAATCCGCGCACGGGGAGAAACAGGACATGCCGAGCTACCGGGCACCGGTCGAGGACGTGACGTTCCTCTTGAACGACGTCCTCGGCATCCGCCGTTACGACAACCTGCCGGGTTTCTCGGACGCCTCCGACGACGTGATCGAGGCCCTCCTGAACGAGGGCGGGAAGCTCGCCGGCAACGTGTTCGCACCGGCGAACCTCGCCGGAGACAAGGAAGGCTGCACCCGCAACGACGACGGCAGCGTGACGACGCCGGCAGCCTTCAAGAAGGCCTATGCCGCGCATATCGAGGGCGGATGGAACGGCCTCTCGGTGCCGGAGGAATACGGTGGCCAGGGCCTGCCGCACGTCCTGAACACCGCGATCTCAGAATTCGCCAGCGGCGCCAACCTCGCGCTCGCCATGTACCCCGGCCTGACCCAGGGCGCGATCGCGGCTTTGCTCGTCCATGGCAGCGAGGAGCAGAAGCAGGCCTACATCCCGAAGATGGTCGAGGGCTCCTGGACCGGGACCATGAACCTCACCGAGCCGCATTGCGGCACGGATCTCGGGCTCCTGAAGACCAAGGCCGTGGCGAACGGCGATGGCTCCTACAGCCTTTCCGGGACCAAGATCTTCATTTCGGCCGGCGAGCACGATCTTTCGGAAAACATCATTCACCTCGTCATCGCCCGCATCGAAGGCGCGCCGGCCGGCACCAAGGGCATCTCGCTCTTCGTGGTGCCGAAGTTCCTCGTGAACGAGGACGGCTCGGTGGGCGCGCGCAACGGCGTCTCCTGCGGCTCCATCGAGCACAAGATGGGCATCCACGGGAATTCCACCTGCGTGATGTACTACGACGGCGCCAAGGGCTGGCTCGTCGGCGCCGAGAACAAGGGTCTCGCGGCGATGTTCGTGATGATGAACGAGGCTCGCCTCGCCGTCGGCGTGCAGGGGCTCGGCCAGTCCGAGGTCGCCTACCAGAACGCCGTCGCCTACGCGAAGGACCGGCTCCAGGGCCGCGCGCTGACGGGCACCAAGGAGCCCGGCAAGGTGGCCGATCCGATCATCGTGCATGCCGATGTCCGTCGTACGCTGATGGGCATCCGCGCCTTCAACGAGGCGGCCCGCGCGCTCGCCCTCTGGACGGCCCTGCAATCCGATATCGCCCACCGCTCGCAGGACGCGAAGGAGCGCCAGGCCGCAGACGACCTGCTCGGCCTGCTCACTCCGGTCGTGAAGGGCGTGCTCACCGACAAGGGCTTCGCCAATGCGGTCGAGGCCCAGCAGATGTTCGGCGGCCACGGCTACATCGAGGAATGGGGCATGTCGCAGTTCGTGCGCGATGCCCGCATCGCCATGATCTACGAGGGCGCCAACGGCGTTCAGGCCATGGACCTGATCGGCCGCAAGCTGCCCAAGGACGGCGGCCGCGCCATGATGGGCTTCCTCGGCGAGGTCCAAACCTTCGTGAAGGACCACGGCGAGGACGAGCAGCTCAAGGCCTTGACCGGACCGCTCCAGGCCGCGCTCGACGACCTCCAGGGCGCCACGATGTGGCTGATGCAGAACGCCATGGCCAAGCCCGACAATGCCGGTGCCGGCGCCACCGACTACATGCACCTCCTCGGCCTCGTCGCCCTGGGCTACATGTGGGGCCGGATCGCCAAGGCGGCGATCGCGGCGAAGGCTGAGGGCGGCGACGCCGAGCGGATGGATGCCAAGCTCGTCACGGGCCGGTTCTTCGCGGAGCGGATGCTGCCGGAGACGGCGCTCAGGCTGGCCCGGATCAAGGCCGGATCGGACACGACGATGGCCTTGGCGGCCGAGGCGTTCTAAGCGAACGCAACGCGCTCTCCTCTCCCTTGCGGGGAGGAGTTGGAAGTGGGGTCGTGCAAAATCGATCGTAACGGTGCCGTCTGCACCACCCCCACCCCTAACCCCTCCCCGCAAGGGGGAGGGGATCGGCGTCCAGGATCGAGGAACCGAGGAAGCGGATATGCCCGAGGCCTACATCTACGATCACGTGCGCACCCCGCGCGGACGCGGCAAGCCCGACGGCGCGCTGCACGAGGTCACGGCGCTCCGCCTCGCCGAGACGGCCCTGCGCGCGATCAAGGACCGCAACAACCTCGACACGCGCCGGGTCGACGACGTGGTGCTCGGCTGCGTCGATCCGGTCGGCGAGGCCGGCGGCGACATCGCCCGCGCCGCGGCGCTGGTGGCCGATTACGGCACGCACGTGCCCGGCGTTCAGATCAACCGCTTCTGCGCCTCGGGCCTCGACGCGATCAACTTCGCAGCCGCGCAGGTTATGGCCGGCCAGCACGACATGACGGTGGGCGGCGGCGTCGAATCGATGAGCCGCGTCGGCCTCGGCGCCTCGGGCGGCGCATGGCCGGTCGATCCGGCCATCGCGGTAAAATCCTACTTTATGCCGCAGGGCGTTTCGGCCGATCTGATCGCCACGAAATACGGCTTCACGCGCGATGATTGCGACGCCTACGCCGTGCAGTCGCAGCAGCGATCAGGCCAGTCCTGGGCCGCCGGGAAGTTCGACGGCTCGGTGGTGCCGGTGAAGGACATCAACGGCATCACGCTGCTCGCCAAGGACGAGCACATGCGGCCCTCAACCGACATGCAGTCGCTCGGCCAGCTCAAGGCCTCGTTTGTGCAGATGGGCCAGATGGGTGGCTTCGACGCCGTGGCCATCGATGCCCATCCCGAGGTAGAGGCCGTCGATCACGTCCATCATGCCGGCAACTCGTCGGGCATCGTCGATGGCGCCGCCGCCGTGCTGATCGGCTCCAAAGAGGCGGGCAGCGCCGCCGGCCTGCGGCCGCGCGCGAGAATCCGGGCCTTCGCCAATATCGGTTCCGACCCGGCCCTGATGCTGACCGGCCCAGTGGACGTCACCAAGAAGGTGTTGGCGCGGGCCGGGATGAGCCTCGACGACATCGATCTGTTCGAGATTAACGAGGCCTTCGCCTCGGTGGTGCTGCGCTTCCAGCAGGCCTTCGACCTCGACCCCTCCCGCGTGAACGTCAACGGCGGCGCCATAGCCATGGGCCACCCGCTCGGCGCAACCGGCGCGATGATCCTCGGCACCGTGCTCGACGAGTTGGAGCGGACGGGCAAGGAACGCGCGCTGGTCACGCTCTGCATCGGTGCCGGCATGGGCACCGCGACCATCATCGAGCGGGTCTGAACGGCCCATTTCACCAGACAGTGGCCGCCCGCCGGCAAAGGCTGGTAAAGGCGGCCACCCGGCGCCCCGCATCAGCGGAGCGGCCGTCAGAATGGGAGAAACGCCAAGATGATGAGACTTCTCGCAACCGTCGGCCTCGCGCTCGCGCTCGGCATGCCGCTCGCCGCCCGCGCCGACGAAATGGCCGATAAGGTCGCCGTGGCGAAGGCGCTCGTCGACAAGACGATTCTGAAGACCCTCGATACGGGTTTCGCCGGCGCCCTGGAGAAAACCGTCGCCCAGATGCCCGAGGAAAAGGCTGAGAAGGTCCGCAAGGACGCTCGCGCCGAGTTCGACACGCAGCGTCAGACTCTGCTCGACGGCATCTCTAAGCAGTACGCTGAGAAGTTCAGCCTCACCGAACTCAAGCACCTGCAGGGCATCTACGAAGATCCGATCTACCAGAAGTATCAGGCGATGAACGCCGACCCGAAGTCGGAGATCAACGTGATCTCGCAGGCCGCCGTGACGAAGCTCCTGAACATGCTCACCCTGGCTGCCGCCGGCGACCAGAAGCCCGGCGTGCCGAACTACGACAAGCCGATGCAGATGCCGGCCAAGTAGACAGGCCGCACACGACGCTCGCGGGCGCTGCAGGGAGCAGCGCCCGCCGCAAGACCGCGCCGGCGCCAGCCGCCGCCCATCCCCGAGGATCCGCGATGAGCGCCTATACGAATTTCCGCTTCGAGACCGATGCCGACGGGATCGCGCTGGCGACCTGGGACATGCCGGGCCGCTCGATGAACGTCATCACCATGGAGGTGATGGATGAGCTTGAGCGGATCGTGCAGGCGGTGGCGGGTGACGCGGCCATCAAGGGCTGCGTCATCACCAGCGGCAAGGAGCAGTTCTCGGGCGGCGCCGACCTGACCATGCTGCAGGGCCTCGGCGCCGAATAC
Organism: Methylobacterium brachythecii; assembly: GCF_014196345.1. Taxonomy (GTDB): domain Bacteria; phylum Pseudomonadota; class Alphaproteobacteria; order Rhizobiales; family Beijerinckiaceae; genus Methylobacterium; species Methylobacterium brachythecii. The sequence continues at coordinate 150,088 of NZ_JACIDN010000005.1, forward strand.
GAGCGGCTCAAGGCGACGGCCGGCGAAGAGGAGGCGATGCGCCACTTCTTCGAGGGCGCCCGGCGGCTGAACCTAGTCTTCCGGGGGCTGGAGACCTGCGGCAAGCCCTTCGCCGCAGCGATCCATGGGCTCTGCCTCGGCGGCGCCTTCGAGCTGGCGCTGTCCTGTCATCACAGGATCCTGTCCGACGACGACAAGACGCGGGTTGGCCTGCCCGAGATCAAGGTTGGCCTTTTCCCCGGCGGTGGCGGCACCCAGCGTGTGCCCCGCCTGATGCAGACGGGCGACGCCCTGCAGATGCTGTTCAAGGGCGAGCAGATCCGCGCTCCCATGGCCAAGGGCATGGGCCTCGTCCACGCCGTCGCGCCCCGTGCCGAGATCGTCGAGAAGGCCAAGGCCTGGATCAAGGAAGGCGGCTCGGCCGTCGCGCCCTGGGACGTGCCGAAATACAAGGCCCCGTCGGGTAAGGTCTATTCGCCGGCCGGCATGATGATCTGGCCGCCGGCCAACGCGATCTACCGCCGCGAGACCCACGACAACTACCCCGCCGCCAAGGCGATCCTGCACTCGGTCTACGAAGGGCTGCAGCTGCCGATGGATCTCGCCCTGAAGGTCGAGAGCCGGTACTTCACCAACATCCTGCGCACCAAGGAAGCGCAGGCGATGATCCGCACCCTGTTCATCTCCATGGGTGAAATCAACAAGGGCGCTCGCCGCCCGAAGGACGTGCCTCCGACTTCGATCAAGAAGGTCGGTGTCGTCGGCGCCGGCTTCATGGGTGCTGGCGTCGCCTATGTCACGGCCGAGGCCGGCATGGAGGTCGTGCTCGTCGACCAGAGCCTGGAAGCCGCCGAGAAGGGCAAGGGCCACGCTCAGAAACTCATCACCGACCGGGTCAACAAGGGCCGGGCCAAGGCGGCCGACCGCGACGCGCTGCTCGGACGCATCACCGCCAGCGGCGACTATGCCGATCTCGCCGGCTGCGACCTCGTCATCGAGGCGGTCTTCGAAGACCCGAAGGTGAAGGCCGAGGTGATCGCCAAGGTCGAGGCGGTGATCGGGGAGGGCGCGATCTTCGCCTCCAACACCTCGACCCTGCCGATCTCCGGCCTCGCCAAGGCTTCGTCGCGACCGACGGATTTCGTCGGCATCCACTTCTTCTCGCCGGTCGAGAAGATGCTGCTCGTCGAGATCATCCGGGGTGAGCAGACCGGCGACAAGGCGATCGCCGCCGCGCTCGATTATGTGCGCGCCATCAAGAAGACGCCGATCATCGTCAACGACAGCCGCGGTTTCTTCGCCAATCGCTGCGTGATCGCCTATCTCGAAGAGGGTCACCGCATGCTCGCCGAGGGCGTGCCGCCGGCCATGATCGAGAATGCCGGCAAGATGGCCGGCATGCCGGTCGGGCCCCTCTCACTCAACGACGAGGTCGGCATCGATCTCGGCCTCAAGATCCTGAAGGCGACCGAAGCGCAGCTCGGCCCCGACGCGGTCGATCCGATCCAGAAGGCGCTGCTCACCGAGCTCGTCGAGAACCAGGGCCGTCTCGGCCGCAAGAACCGCAAGGGCTTCTACGACTACCCCGAGAGCGGCCAGAAGCGGCTCTGGCCGGCGCTTCGCGAGATGCAGGCCGAGCCGCTCGTCGCAGACGAGATCGACGTCGCCGAGTTGAAGCAGCGCTTCCTCGTCGTGCAGGCGCTGGAGGCCGCGCGCACGGTCCAGGAGGGCGTCATCACCGACCCACGTGAGGCCGATGTCGGCTCGATCCTGGGCTTCGGCTTCGCGCCCTTCACGGGCGGCGCGCTCTCCTACATCGATTTCATGGGAGCCAGCCGCTTCGTCGAGCTGGCGCGTGGGCTGGAGGCCAAACATGGCCCCCGCTTCGCGCCGCCGGACAACCTCGTCGCGATGGCCGAGAACGGCGGCCGCTTCTACGACGCGCTGAAGAAGAAGGCGGCCTGAGCCTCGCGCCGGCTCAGCCGGCCTTCTGCAGCTGATCCCGGGCGGCCGTGAAGCGTACCACGCGCTGTGCGGTCGCCACGGAGAGCGCCTGGAACGCTTCGAACGCGCCGCGCATCTCCTCCGCCGGCGGCTCCTTGCCGGTCTTCGAGATCAGGAAGGCCTTGAAGGTCCCCCAGCCGAAGCGCAGCGAGCGGATCAGGAAGAGCAGCGGATCGGAATGCGCGCCCTGGTAGGCGCTCAACACCATCTCCGCCGGCATCGCCGCCGCGCGGGAGAGACCGACGATCGCCTCCATCACGCGGCCCTCTGCCAGCCACGCGACGAGATCCGCTTCCTCCGGGTGCCGGGCGCCCTTACCGGCGAGCCAACCGTCGACCGCAACGGCCGCCTCCTGGAGGGAGATCGACTCGCCGGCGACGGCGCGGGCGGCGCGCGACACCGCGACCGCGGCGGCCTCGCCTCCGAACTCGTCGCCGAGCTTGCGCGAGACGCGCGCCTTGGCGGTCTCCACGAGATGATCGATGTGGATCGCCGGGATGTCGCGGCGCAGGAGGAGGATGTTCTTCAGGTCGGGGTCGTCAGCGCCGTGACTCGCGAGCGTGTCGAAGCTCTGGGGTGAGAAGCGCGCGCCGTCATTGCCCGCGACCGTCCGGAGAACCGCTCCGTCGCCGCGTGAGACGAGTACGTTCGTGACCCGCTCCGACAGCGAGCGCCGCCGCGAGATCGCCTGGAGATGGTCCTGGCCGCGTTCCTCGGCGATCCGGATGAGATCGCCCTCCGCGACCTGTACGGATCGCGACAGCACGGGACCGGCTACGGCCGCGTCCGCGTCGTAGGCGAGATCGCGCACCACGGAGCGCGGCGCGTTGGCGATGCCGGCGACGGATTCGGACAGAGCAGCCCTGGCCGCCGTCTCGACGCTCTGGGACAGCTTGAGGATCACGGTCTCGAAGGCCGAGAGCTGGCTCTGGCCGAGCCGCTCCGCGGTGTCGACGAAGAGATCGGTCATCCGCAGGAGCATCACCCGCCGCGCCGCCGGATCGCCGTTGGTCACGGCGTATTCGACATCCTGGGCGAGGGAAACCATCATCGCGTTAGGGGTACCGGCGAACCTCGTCGGATTTTGATCGCCAGACCTTTACAAAACATCGCCGCTGGAACTCGAATGCTCACGCTTGCGTTCCGAGGACGTCCAAATCGACGGAGCTCCCGTGTCAACCTTCGTACAGATCCTGATTGCATTCTTTCTGCCGCCGATCTCCGTCCTGATGACGAATGGATTCGGTCTGCAGTTCCTGCTGAACGTGCTGCTCTGTCTGCTGTTCTATCTCCCGGGCTCGTTCCACGCCCTATACCTTCTTCTGCGCGATCGCTGAGCGATTCACTCAACCCAAGCGCGCATCACCGGACGAAGCGAGAGCGCGGGGCCGCCGGCCCCGTCCCAGTCAGTTCTCGACCTTGCGCAGAACCAGCGTGGTGCCGGTGTCGGGATCGCGCCGCCAGACCCCATCGGCGGTGCGGACCAGGTTGATCGCGTGGCCGCGCCGCGCCTTCAGGGTGAGGTGGCCGCTGGCGTAGCGCCACGAGGTCGGATCGAAGGTGGCGATCCCGCTGTCGCGACAACCGGGCAGAAGCCTGGCGGGTGACAGGTCCTTGAGAGGCTCCCGCTCCGCCTTGGCCGCGATCGCCCTCGATTCCAGGGCGATCCGGCAGACATCCTTTTCGTTGAAGCGGTCGAGGGCGTAGGTCCCGACCGGCGAACCGTTCATGGGAGCCGCACTGATGGGAGCGGGGACATCGGCCCGCGCTATCGGCTGCGGCTTGGTCAGGACGCCCGATTGCAGCATCGGCTGCGAACCAGGGATGCCCTGGCTCGGCGCAACGTCGGAGATGCCTGGGGCAGAGGGTTGGGACTCGTCCGCAATCGGCGGCGGCGGGGGCGGCAACGTCGCCATGGTCTGCAGGGGAACGAGACTGTAGCTTCCGCCCTTCTCATCCTTGCCGATGAGGCTCTGCTGGTCGGGGCGCGGCACGAACGAGACCAGCGGGCGCACATTGCGGTCGACGATCCGGATGCCCTTCTCCGCGAACAGCCAGCCCGCGGCCTCGGCGAGGACGGGGAGGGCCCGTCGGCAACCGGCGGGGAAGCGCAGAAGACGGCCGTTCGGCCCGCTATCGCCGGATAGGGACAGCTCGCAGCGACGGTTGCTGCCGTCGAGGGCCATGTCCCAGGTGCCGACAGCATCCCCGAGGGTCTCGGGGAGAGTCTTCATGGGAGGCGCAGGGGGAGGTGCCGAGGGCGTCTCCGCCGCCGGCGCCGGCATCTCGTCGATCCTCAGTCCCGTATCCTGTGCGCGCAAGGGCGCGCCCGCTGCGATCAGCAGCGCACACCCCACCAGCGCGCGCAGGATCATGTCCGCGGGCTCCAGGGCGTCTCGGCGACGGGCGTCAGCGGGCCACGGCCCTCGAACCAGGAGACGAGGTTGTCGACGACGAGCCGGCCCATTGCCCGGCGCGTATGGACGGAGGCCGAGCCGACATGCGGCAGCAGCACGGTGCGCTCGACGTCGATCAGCGCCTGCGGGACCTGCGGCTCCTTGGCGAAGACGTCGAGCCCGGCGCCGTGGATAGTGCCGGAGCGCAGCGCCTCGATCAGCGCCGGCTCGTCGATGACCGTGCCGCGGGCGACGTTGATCACGATGCCGTCCGACCCGAGCGCGGCGAGCACAGCGGCATCGACCATGCCCTCGGTCCCGGCGCCACCCGGTGCCACGACCATCAGCACGTCGACGGCCTGGGCCATCTCCATCAGTGTCGGGTGATAGGCGTAGGAGACGTCGGATTGGCGCGAGCGCCCATGATAGTGGATCGCCACGTCGAACCCTTCGAGCCGTCGGGCGATGGCCCGTCCGATCCGGCCGAGGCCGAGGATGCCGACCTTGCGCTCGCGAAGCGTCGCAGAGAGCGGGTAGGGCTTCTCGGGCCACTTCCCGGCACGAAGGTAGCGGTCGGCCTGGGGAATCTGGCGCAGGGTCGAGAGCAGCAGGCCTAGTGCGAGGTCGGCGACTTCGTCCGTGAGAACGTCCGGCGTATTGGTGACGATGATCCCGCGACGCCCTGCCTCGGCTGCATCGATCGTGTCGTAGCCGACGCCGAAATTCGAAATGATCTCGAGCCGCGGCAGCCGATCGAGCAGGGCGCTGTCGACCGGCGTCTGCGCGCCCACGGCGAGGCCGCGGATGCGCGGGCCGAATTCGGCGAGGAACGCGTCCCGGTCGCCGGCCTCGTGCAGACGATGGAACTGGAAGTGGCCGTTCAGCGCCTCCATGACCTCGGACTGCATCTGCCGAATGGCGAGGACGTCGGGTTTCGCGGTATCGGTCACTGGCCGGGGGCCTCTGCTGGTTGCCCCGCCGGCTTACCGCCGGGTCGGGCGACGGTCCAGCGAGGAGGCTTCACACTTCCGGCAATGCAAGGCAGCACCGCCCCCGTCGGCTGGGCTCTTCCGAAATGTTGCCCGGAGCACTACTAGAGGGATCTGGAATGATCCCAACTCGCGCGCCGCCCCGTGGCCACCACGAGCCGGGCTCGTCGAGACCCTGACCATCGTAACCTCGCCGACAGAGCCATGACCGCTCCCCGCACCCTGTACGACAAGATCTGGGACGACCACGTCGTCGAGACTCTGCCGGACGGAAACACGCTTCTCTACATCGACCGCCACCTCGTCCACGAGGTGACGAGCCCGCAGGCCTTCGAGGGTCTTCGCGTGGCCGGCCGCCCGGTGCGCGCGCCGGAGAAGACGCTCGCGGTGGTCGATCACAACGTGCAGACCTCGGACCGCTCCAAAGGCATCGAGGACCCGGAGAGCCGGATCCAGCTCGAAGCGCTCGCCGAGAACGTGCGCGACTTCGGCGTCGAGTTCTACGACGCGCTCGATCGGCGCCAGGGCATCGTGCACATCATCGGGCCGGAGCAGGGCTTCACGCTGCCGGGCCAGACCATCGTCTGCGGCGACAGCCACACCTCGACGCACGGCGCCTTCGGCTCGCTCGCCCACGGCATCGGCACGTCGGAGGTCGAGCACGTGCTCGCCACGCAGACGCTGATCCAGCGCAAAGCGAAGAACATGCGCGTCACCGTCGACGGCACCCTGCCGGCCGGCGTCAGCGCCAAGGACATCGTGCTCGCGATCATCGGCGAGATCGGCACGGCCGGCGGCACCGGCCACGTCATCGAATATGCCGGCGAGGCCATCCGCGCCCTCTCGATGGAGGGGCGCATGACGATCTGCAACATGTCGATCGAAGGCGGCGCCCGCGCCGGCCTCGTCGCGCCGGACGCCACCACCTTCGCCTATGTCGACGGCCGCCCGAAGGCGCCCAAGGGCGAGGCCTTCGCTCGCGCACGCGCCTATTGGGAGAGCCTCGTCACCGACGAGGGCGCGCATTTCGACCGCGAGGTGCGGCTCGATGCGGCGAACCTCCCGCCGATTGTCTCCTGGGGCACTAGCCCCGAGGACGTGGTCTCGATCCTGGGCGTCGTACCGGATCCGGCCTCCATCGCCGACGAGAACAAGCGGCAGTCGAAAGAGCAGGCGCTCGCCTATATGGGCCTGACGCCCGGCACCCGGATGACCGACATCACGGTCGACCGCATCTTCATCGGCTCCTGCACCAACGGACGCATCGAGGACCTTCGCATCGTCGCCAAGATGGTCGAGGGCCAGAAGGTGCACGAGGGCGTCTCGGCGATGGTGGTGCCAGGCTCGGGCCTCGTGAAAGCCCAGGCCGAGGCCGAGGGGATCGACCGCATCCTGAAGGCTGCCGGCTTCGACTGGCGCGAGCCGGGCTGCTCGATGTGCCTCGGCATGAACGCCGACCGCCTCAGCCCGCTGGAGCGCTGCGCCTCGACCTCGAACCGCAACTTCGAGGGCCGTCAGGGCCATCGTGGGCGCACCCACCTCGTCTCGCCGGCCATGGCAGCCGCCGCGGCGGTGGCCGGGCGCTTCGTCGACATCCGCGAGTGGCACGGTCAGGCCTGACCAAACTCCCTTCCCGCCGCTGAGGCGGGGAGGGGACATCCGCCCATCGAGGCGCCGGCGGCACACCGGCCGGCCACCGTCCCATCGATCACGCCTCGAGGCGAACGTGGACAGCCCTTCCGCCATCGTGCCGCGCCGGAACGAGGCGGTCACGGCCTATCTCATCCTGACCTTCACGGCCCTGCTCTGGGGCGGCAATGCCGTCGCCGGCAAATGGGCGGTGGGCCAGGTCTCGCCGCAGGTGCTGACGACGCTGCGCTGGGTGATCGCTTTCGGCGCGCTTATCGCCTTCACCGGCCGTCGATCGATCTCGGACCTGCCGAGGCTGAGGCCGCACTGGCTTTACGTGCTGCTGATGGGCGCCACCGGCTTCACCGCCTTCGCGAGCCTGTTCTATATCGCGGGTGAGACGACCAGCGCCCTCAATCTCGCACTGATCCAGGGGTTGATCCCGGCTCTGGTCGTGCTGATCAACCTCGTCGTTCACCGGATCGGCGTCACCGGCGGCCAGGCCGTCGGGCTCGTGGTCACCCTTTTCGGGGCCGTGGTCGCCACCACGCATGGCGACTGGGCGGTGCTGACGACGCTCTCGTTCAAGTTCGGCGACGCGCTGATGGTCGCCGCCTGTGTGCTCTATGCCGCCTACGCGGTGGCGCTCGCGCGTCGCCCGAAGGTCGCCGGCCTGACCTTCTTCACCGCCCTCTCGGCCGCCGCCGCGCTCACCTCCTTCGTCCCGCTGGGAGCCGAGTGGGCGGCTGGTCATCTGCAATGGCCGACGCCACGCGGCTGGCTGATCGTCGCCTATGTCGCGCTCGGCCCGACGCTGATCGGCCAATTGCTCTTCATTCGCGGCGTCGAGATGATCGGCGCGAACCGGGCCGGACTGTTCGTGAACCTGGTGCCGGTGTTCGGGGCAATGCTCGCGGTGCTCGTCGCGCGCGAGGCGTTCGGCCCAACCGAGGCACTGGCCCTGATCCTGGTTCTCGGCGGCATCGCGATCGCTGAGCGGTTTCGGGCGCGCCCGGCGGGTTAGAGCTGGTCCGACGGATTGAGGCGGGATGCTCTGCACCTGATGACGCCCGCTGTCTTCGCCGAGACCAGCACCGCGGTTAGCGGAGGGCCATCATGATCAGGCGGTCGAACATCCGGTCGGATAGCCAGTTGCGCAGGAACAGCATCGTTCCGGCCAGCATGCCGCCGTGGTAACGGGTCCGCGGTGTCCGGGCCTGAAGCCCCCTGACGATGAGGTCGCTGATGGCCTTGGGCGGCGCCCCCTTCTGACTGGTCATCAACGTCTTCGCCTTGGCGACGAGGCCCGCATAGGCACCTTGACCGGAGATCCGCTCCGCTTCCGTCGCGGCAATGCCGCTCCACTCGCTCTCGACGCCGCCGGGCTCGATCACGACGACGTCGATGCCGAACGGGCGCACTTCCATGCGCAGGGCGTCCGAATAGCCCTCAAGAGCGAATTTGGAGGCGTGGTACCAGCCGCCGAGCGGGGTCGCGAGCCGCCCACCGATCGAGGACACGTTGAAGATCCGGCCAAACTTGCGAGCCCGCATGTGCGGCAGGCAAAGCTGGGTCAGACGCGCCAGCCCGAACAGGTTGATCTCCATCTGCCTGCGGGCGTCGTCGAGGGTGACGTCCTCCAGCGCGCCGTATTGCCCGTAGCCTGCATTGTTGATCAGAATGTCGATGCGACCCTGCTCGCCGATGATCCGCTCGATGGCCGACACCATCGTCGAGTCCTGGGTCACGTCCATCGCCAGGACGTGTCCGCCGGCTGCCTCGATCTCGCCCATCCGTTCGAGGCGGCGAGCCGCGCCGTAGACGACGTAGCCCTCGCCGATCAGGCGGAGGGCGAAGTCTTTCCCCATACCGGAGGAGGCACCGGTGATCAGGGCGACGGGCTTGCCGGTGATGGTCATGAATCTCGTTCCTATTGGTTTCGGCATGACTCGTCGTTCCGAGGACGGGGGAAGCCCGAATCCTCGGTCGAAGCCTCGCCAGGCTGCTGCTGTGCCTTTTTCGGCGCGGAGGCCCGACGGAAGGCCCTTCATCAAAGCGTCGAGACAGATATTATGCACTCAATGCAAAATTGCAATAAGGGCATAAATATCTTATGGCCGACCTATGACGGCGACCAAAGAGGAGGCGGCTGAACCGCGTGAGGGCTTACGCGAACGCAAGCGCCGGCAGACCCGCGCGCGGATCGCCGAGGCCGGTATGCGCTTGTTTCTGGAGCGGGGCTTCGAAGAGACGACGCTCGATGCGATCGCCGAACAGGCGGACATCGCAAGGCGGACCTTCTTCCACTACTTCGACACGAAGGAAGCCATCCTCAACACGCTGCAGGACACGACCGAGAGCAGCCTCCGCGCGGTCATCGTCGAGGCCGATCCGAAGAGCGCGCCCTTCGATGTGGTGTGCGAGGCCATGCTCGGGATGATCTCCCGCTTCGGAACGGAAGAAGCGCGCGCCATCGATCGCTTGTTGCGCTCGACCGAGACCCTGCGCGCCCGCAAACAGGCCAACTACCAGACGCAGGAACAGATGATCTTCGAGGCGCTACGCCAGAAATGGCCCGAGCCGGATCTCGCCCTCAAGCTCCGGCTGGTCTCGCTGGCTTGTGTCGGCGCCTTGCGTTTGGCCTCGGATGCGTGGAGCGCCAGCGACGGTACGCGGCCGCTGCAAGATCATCTCGTCGACGTGTTCTCGGCGCTGCGCGCGGACATCACGCGTGGATCACCGATGGCCCTCGATTGAATTCGAGAGACCTCAGGCATCGGACTTTGACCGCCAAACAAAATGAAAGGCGGCGGAGATCCTCTCTCCGCCGCCTCCATGAAGCTGACGCTTCGCCGTTCGAACCAGCCTACTCCGCGATCAGTCCGGCACCAGGTTCGGCCGCCGCCACCGAGAGTTGGTGGCTGGACTGAGCCTCGACCACTGCCGCCGCGGTGACGTTCACGATGCCGCGGGCGGTCACCGAGGGCGTCAGGATGTGGGCCGGCTTGGCCGGGCCGATCAGCAGTGGGCCGACCGGCAGAGCATCCGCCAGCACCTTCGCGAACTGGAAGGCGATGTTGGCCGCATCGAGGTTCGGGAAGACCAGCACGTTGGCCGCGCCCTTGAGCCGTGAGCCGGGCAACACCTTGTCGCGGATCAGCTCGGAGAGCGCCGAATCCGCCTGCATCTCGCCGTCGACCTGGAGCCCTGCGTCGCGGGCCTGGATCAGTTCGAGGGCGCGGCGCATCTTCACCGAGGAGTCGCTGTCCGACTGGCCGAAATCGGAGTGGCTGAGCAGCGCGATCTTCGGCGTCAGCCCGAAACGGCCGACGTGGTTCGCGCAGGCCAGCGTCATGTCGGCGATCTCTTCCGCGCTCGGGTCCTTTCGAACATGGGTGTCGGCGAGGAAGAAGGCGCCCTTCTTGGTGACGATCAGGCTCATCGCCGCGAGATCGCGGACGCCCGGCGCGAGGCCGATGATGTCGCGGATCACGCGAAGCCGCGTGTCGAAGCGGCCTTCGAGGCCGCAGATCAGCGCATCGGCCTCGCCGCGGCGCACGGCGAGCGCACCGATCACCGTCGAGTTGGTGCGCACCAGGGTGCGGGCGAGATCGGGCGTGATGCCCTTGCGGCCGGCCACGTCGAGATAGGTCGCGACGTAGTCGCGGTAGCGCGGATCGTCATCGGGATCGATCAGGTCGAAATGCTCGCCCTGGCGCAGGCTGAGGCCGAAGCGCTTGACGCGCACCTCGATCACACGCTGGCGGCCGACCAGGATCGGACGGGCGACGCCGTCCTCGACGATGGCCTGGGCGGCACGCAGCACGCGCTCGTCCTCGCCCTCGGCGTAGATCACGCGCTTCGGGTCGGCCTTCGCCTTCGAGAAGAGCGGCTTCATGATGAAGCCCGAGCGGTGGACGAAGCGATCGAGCGACTCGGCGTAGGCCTCGATGTTCTCGACCGGCCGGCCGGCCACGCCGGAATCCATCGCCGCCTTGGCCACGGCCGGGGCGATGCGCAGGATCAGGCGCGGATCGAACGGGCTCGGGATCAACGATTTCGGTCCGAAGGGACGCACCTCGCCGCCATAGGCGCGGGCGACGACGTCCGATGTGGTCTCGTGGGCGAGCGCCGCGATGGCCTTCACCGCCGCCTTCTTCATCTCCTCGTTGATCGCCGTGGCGCCGACATCGAGCGCGCCGCGGAAGATGTAGGGGAAGCAGAGGACGTTGTTGACCTGGTTCGGGAAGTCCGAGCGCCCGGTACAGATCATCGCGTCGGGCCGCTTCGCCTCGGCGAGGTCCGGCATGATCTCGGGGTATGGGTTGGCGAGCGCCATGATCAGCGGCTTCTCGGCCATCTTCTCCAGGTATTCCGGCTTCAGCACGCCGCCGGCCGAGAGGCCGATGAACACGTCGGCGCCGGGGATGACGTCGGCCAGCGTACGCGCCTCCGTCTCCTTCGCGTAGACGTCCTTCCAGCGGTCCATCAGCTCGGTGCGGCCCTTGTAGACCACGCCCTTGATGTCGGTGACGGTGATGTTCTCGACCCGGACGCCGAGGGCGACCAGCAGGTTGAGGCAGGCGATCGCCGCCGCGCCGGCACCCGAGGTGACGATGCGGACGTCTTCGAGCCGCTTGCCGGCGAGTTCCATGCCGTTGAGCACGGCGGCCGCGACGATGATCGCCGTGCCGTGCTGGTCGTCATGGAAGACCGGGATCTTCATGCGCGCCCGGCACTGCTCCTCGACTTCGAAGCACTCGGGCGACTTGATGTCTTCGAGGTTGATGCCGCCGAAGGTCGGCTCCAGGGCGCAGACCACGTCGACGAGCTTGCTGACATCGGTCTGGTCGACCTCGATGTCGAAGACGTCGATACCGGCGAATTTCTTGAAGAGGACGGCCTTGCCCTCCATCACCGGCTTCGAGGCCAGCGGGCCGATATTGCCGAGGCCGAGCACCGCGGTACCGTTCGAGAGCACGGCGACGAGGTTCTGGCGGATGGTGAGGGTGGCGGCCTCCTGCGGATCCTCGTGGATCGCCATGCAGGCGGCGGCGACGCCGGGGGAATAGGCCAGCGCCAGGTCGCGCTGGTTGCCGAGCGGCTTCGTCGCCTGGATCTCCAGCTTCCCCGGGCGCGGCAGGCGGTGATAGACGAGCGCTCCGGCCTTCAGATCTTCGGACATAGTATCGGCCATGGCTTTTCCTCCCACTGCCTTGCGGTTCGGCCGCGCCACGCGTGCTTGAGCCGCGTCGTTCTCGTCTTGCCGATGTGGTGCACCGCCTGCGGCAAGGGCGCAACCCACACAACGAGACGAGACTTCACCTTCAGAAGCTCGCGAAGCGCTGGCACTACTCGATCGGCGCGTATTCCTACGGCCGGCCCCGGGTGCGCTACCCTGAATCGGGCCACCCGCTGACGATCGGTCGATACTGTTCCATTGCCAGCAACGTCCAGCTTTTGATGGGGGGCAATCACAGACACGATTGGGTGACCACCTACCCGTTCGCGGCGATGCGCGGGCTCTGGCCGGATGCCGAGGCGTCCGAGGACTACGAGCGCTCGCGCGGCGGCATCACCATCGGGCACGACGTCTGGCTCGGCACCGGCTGCCTGATCCTGCCGGGCATCACGATCGGGCACGGCGCGGTGATTGGAGCGAACGCCGTCGTCACGCGCGACGTGGCGCCCTACGCGATCGTCGCCGGCAACCCGGCACGGGTGCTCCGTCGGCGCTTCGACGACGCGACGGTGGACGCGCTGCTGGACGCGGCTTGGTGGGACCTGCCGCCCGAGGCGGTGAGCCGGCTGATTCCTCTGCTCTCCAGCGACCGCGTCGCGGAACTCGCCTCAGCCGCGCGGGCGGCGCACGGCGTTGCGAACGAGGCCTGAATCTCCTACCCCGATCAACGATCACAGATCCGAGCCCGACGATGTCCGACACCCCGTCCACGACCTTGCCCGACCGCCTCTCGGTCAACCCGAACAGCCCGTATTACGACGAGGCGCTGCTGGAGCGCGGCATCGGCATCCGCTTCAAGGGCGTCGAGAAGACCAATGTCGAGGAGTACTGCGTGAGCGAGGGCTGGGTGCGGCTCTCGGCCGGCAAGACCCTCGACCGCGCCGGCAATCCGATGACGGTGAAGCTGAAGGGCCCAGTCGAGCCGTATCTGCGCGACCCGGAGTAGGGACCGGTGGCCGAGAAGGCCGGCCTTCCCATTCTCGCCTTCGCAGGTCTCGCCGAATGGGAGTCCTGGCTCGAAGCCAATCCGCGCACCACGCCGGGGATCTGGCTCAAGCTCGCTAAGAAGGGCTCAGATCTCGCCAGCGTCACGCAGCCGGAGGCGATCGAAGGCGCGCTCTGCCATGGCTGGATCGACGGACAGGCCGCGCCTTTCGATGGGAGCTGCTGGCTGATCCGTTTCACGCCGCGGCGGGCGCGCTCGAAATGGTCGCTGGTCAATCGCGAGAAGGCCGAGGCGCTGGTCGCTGCCGGGCGGGTACGAGAGGCGGGTCTCGCCGAGATCGAGGCGGCCCGCGCCGACGGACGCTGGGAGGCGGCCTACGCACCGTCGAGCCGCATCGAAGTCCCCGCGGACCTCACCGCCGCGTTAGACGCTGCGCCGGGAGCGAAACGCCAATTCGAAAACCTCGACCGGCAGAACCGCTACGCGATCCTCTACCGCATCCACGATGCGAAACGCGCGGAGACGCGCGCCAAGCGCATCGCCGGCTTCGTCGCGATGCTGGAGCGGGGCGAAACGCCCTATCCGAAGAAGGCATAAAGCCGTTCAGGGCGGCACATTCGCGCGTCGCTCGCGCTCGATCCGAAACACCCGCAGGCTTCGCGCTGCCAGCGCCTCGATCTGCGCGGGAGTCGTCGAGCCGTGGAGAACGAGGCTCGTCAGCACCTCCGGGTGCTTTCGACGCTGCTTCGGGGTCCGGGCGTGGTTGGAGACGCGCAGCGCAAACGCCTCGCCGGGAGGCGAGAGATAGACGCTGTCGCCGCGCTCGTTCCGCGCCGTAACGACGAAGCCTTCGGCCTCCAGCAGACGCACGGCGAGGGCGATGGCGGCGGGGGGAGGGAGCCCGCTCACGGTCTCGCCGGCTCGATGGTGCCGATGGTGCGCCGCCCCATGGCACGCGCCTTGAGCCGCAGCGCCGGCTTCTCGATCGCGTACCAAGACAAGGCCGCGACGCCGAGCGAAGGCATGAGCGAAGCCGCCAGCAGCGCCGACACCGAGGCCTGGGGCCAGAGCGCGTAGAGCGTCTGCTGGATCGGCCAGCCGTAGAGATAGACGCCGTAGGAAAGATCCGCCGGCAGATCGAGGGCAGGGCGGCCGAGCGCAGGCACGAAGGCGATCCAGATCGCCGCGTAGCATTCGGCCAGGAACAACACGGTCCGATAGAGCGGGGTGTCTCGGAGCAGCAGCGCCAGAGCGAGGCCGAGAAGCGGCCAGGCCGAGAGCCGCACCCGGTCTCGCCAGAGGTAAAGCGCGGCGCCCCCGGCGAAGATCAGCGGCAGGCGCAAGGCCGTCTCGATGCCCTTCGGCATGGCCGGGTTCACGGCCGCGACCGCGATCAGCGCGACGGATAGGCCCGCGACCAGAACGAGCGAGACCCAGCGCCCGCGCAGCAGCCTCAGCAGCCCGGCCAGACATACGCCGAGATAGCAGAGGGTCTCGTATTTCAGGGTCCAGACGGTTCCGAGCGGACTGCGGATCGGATTATCTTCGAACACGCCCGGCAGGCTCGCGTGGCTCTTGAAGCTCGTCAGCGTGCCCAGGATGAAGCGCCAGAGATCCGGCAAGCCGTAATACTCGGCCAATGGCAGCCGCGTCATCGCAGCGCCGAGTGCCAGCGAGACCACGAGCGTCGCCGCGACGAGGCCGGGCAGGATGCGCAGCGTACGGGCGAGGACGTAGTCGCGCAAGCCCCGGCGATCGAGGCTCATCGTGACGAGGAAGCCGGATACGGCAAAGAAGCCGTTCACCGCGTGTTCGCCCAGGGAGAAGCCGGTCAGGCCGAACAGAGGCTCGTCCTCGACGCGCCCGGTCGGAAGGCTGAAGGCGTGCGAGACCACCACTGCCAGGGCCAGGGCGAGCCGCAGAATCGAGAAGGCGTTGTGCGGACGCGCGAGCGCCTCGGCGAGGGTCGGCGTAGGCCTCACGCCGGCTCGTCCCGGCCGAGGTCTTCGCGCGCAAGGGCCTGTCGTCCGCGCAGGGCTGCGAATGCCCCGGCGGCCGAGCCTCCATAGCGCTCCATGCCGGCTCGACGCAGGAGGAGTGCCGAGAGCGCAGCCTTCGGCGCGTTCACCGCGAGCATCTTCAGGTTCGGATCGGGCAGACCGTATTTGCGGGAAACGTAGCTGCGCGACCAAGCCTGATGCCAGCGTGTGCGGAAGACCCGTCCCGGCTCCGGCGACGAGGATTTTCCGCGCCCGTGCAAGGCTACCGCGTCATGGACGTGGATCAGTGCCCGGCCGGTATCCGCGACCCTCCGACAGAGGTCGTCGTCCTCGAAGAACAGGAAGATGTTGGGATCGAAGCCGCCGAGCTCCAGGAACAGGCCGCGCTCGGCCATCAGGCACGCACCCATCAGGAAGGGCGCACAGGCATCGCCCTCGGGCAGGGAGCGAATGCCCTTCGGATTGTGGAGATAGGGCGAGAGCAGCGAGCGCGGCTGGAAGAAGTAACGTCCATCGGCTTCCATGATGCGCGGCGAGAACAAGCCAGCATCGGGATAGGCCTCGGCCGCCGCCATCAGGGCGCGCGCGGCGCCGGGCTGCAGGATCAGGTCGGGGTTGAGGATGACGACATGGCTCGCCCCCTCCGCCGCCCTCACACCGCGATTGTTGGCACGGCCGTAGCCTTCGTTGCGCGCGTTGCGCACCACCCGGGCACCCCCCGCCTCGGCTACCCGCACCGAGGCGTCGCGGCTGGCATTGTCGACGACGATGGCGGGGATCTTTTCGCGCGCGAGGGCCGCGAGGCAATCCGGCAGCGCCTGGGCGCTGTCGTGGGAGACGACGATGGCGGTGAGGGTCACGTCGCGAAATCCCCGCCGGAAGGCGGAGATCCCTCTCCCCTCTGCGGGAGAGGGTGGCCCGCAGAGCGGGTCGGGAGAGGGGAGCGACGTGTCCGGAGAGGGCGCACCCCTCTCCCGACCCTCGCTGACGCGAGGCCCACCCTCTCCCGCAGAGGGGAGAGGGAGACGCAGGAGCGGATCACCAGCCCCCGCCCGGCCCTCAGGCCTTCTTCTCGGGCGGGTTCAACCGGATGTGAAGCTCACGCAGCTGCTTCGGCGTGGCCTCCGACGGCGCACCGAGCAGCAGATCCTCGGCCCGCTGGTTCATCGGGAACAGCGTCACCTCGCGCAGGTTGATCGCGCCGACGAGCAGCATCACCAGACGGTCGATGCCCGCCGCCATGCCACCGTGGGGCGGCGCCCCATACTGGAAGGCGCGATACATGCCGCCGAAACGGGCATGGACATCCGCTTCGCCGTAACCGGCAATCTCGAAGGCCTTCACCATCGCATCGGGGCGGTGGTTACGGATCGAGCCCGAGGCGACCTCGTAGCCGTTGCAGACCATGTCGTACTGCACGGCCTTGAGCTTCAGCACCGCCTCGGTGTCGGCCGGGTCGAGCGCCAGGAACTCTTCGTGGCTGACGTTCGGGCCCGAGAACGGGTTGTGCGAGAAGTCGATCTTCTTCTCGTCCTCGTTCCACTCGTACATCGGGAAGTCGGTGATCCAGCAGAAGGCGTAGCGGTCGCGGTCGACGAGGCCGAGTTCGTCGGCGATGCGGTTGCGCGCCTTGCCGGCGAGCGCCGCCGCCTTGTCTTCGGTGCCGGCCGAGAAGAACACCGCGTCGCCAGCCTTCACACCGGCCTTCTCGGCGATGATCGCCTGGACCTCGGCGGGAATGAACTTCGCGATTGGGCCCTTGCCCGTGAGCGTGCCGCCCTCGTCCTCGAACACGACGTAGCCGAGGCCCGGCGCGCCCTCGGAGCGGGCCCAGTCGTTCAGCTTGTCGAAGAACGAGCGCGATTGGCCGGCCGCTCCCGTCGCGGGAATCGCGCGCACGACACCGCCGGATTTGATCACGCCCTTGAACGCCTTGAACTCGACCTCGTCGCGGGCGAACTCGTCCGACACGTCGGCGATGATCAGCGGGTTGCGCAGATCCGGCTTGTCCGAACCGTATTTGAGCATGGCCTCGGCATAGGGAATCCGCGGGAAC
The DNA here is from genome assembly GCF_014196345.1 of Methylobacterium brachythecii. Lineage (GTDB taxonomy): Bacteria > Pseudomonadota > Alphaproteobacteria > Rhizobiales > Beijerinckiaceae > Methylobacterium > Methylobacterium brachythecii. The sequence continues at coordinate 167,350 of NZ_JACIDN010000005.1, forward strand.
GTCTCCGTGACGGGTTTGCCGTCGGCGAACTCCACGAAGGTATCGCGGACGACCGGCTCCATCGTGGCGTAGACGTCCTGCTCCGTGACGAAGCTCATCTCGACGTCGAGCTGGTAGAACTCGCCGGGCAGACGGTCGGCGCGCGGATCCTCGTCGCGGAAGCAGGGCGCGATCTGGAAGTAGCGGTCGAAGCCCGCGATCATCGTGAGCTGCTTGAACTGCTGCGGCGCCTGCGGCAGCGCGTAGAACTTGCCGGGATGCAGGCGGGACGGCACCAGGAAGTCGCGCGCACCTTCGGGCGAGGAGGCCGTCAGGATCGGCGTCTGGAACTCGAAGAAGCCGCTCTCGCGCATGCGACGGCGCAGCGAGTCGATGATCGCCCCGCGCTTCATGATGTTGGCGTGCAGCTTCTCGCGGCGCAGGTCGAGGAAGCGGTAGGCGAGGCGCGTCTCTTCCGGATATTCCTGGTCGCCGAAGACCGGCAGCGGCAGTTCAGCCGCGGGGCCGAGCACCTCGATGTCGTCGATATAGACCTCGATCGAGCCCGTTGGCAGCTCGGCATTCTCGGTGCCGGCGGGCCGGGTACGGACGCGGCCGTCGAGGCGGATCACCCATTCCGAGCGCACGGACTCGGCAAGCTTGAACGCCTTGGAATCGGAATCCACCACGCATTGCGTCAGGCCGTAATGGTCGCGCAGATCGATGAACAACACACCGCCATGGTCGCGGATACGATGGCACCAGCCCGACAGACGCGTGGTCTGCCCGACATCGGACGGGCGAAGCGCCCCGCAGGTGTGCGAACGGTAACGGTGCATGACGGGCTCTTGGGAATGAAGGCCGGCACCATTCACGCGATGCCGGGCAAGTCAAGGCGCGGACCTTGGCCAAGGCGCATCCGCCCAGCCAAACGTCCACCTCGTATTGGCGGACTTCGCCTCGCCTGAGCCCGGAACCTTCGATATAGCCTCAGGAATGGACCTGATCTCGACCACGTCGGAACTCGCCGACGCCTGTGCCCGCTTCGCCGCGCAATCCTTCGTCACCGTCGACACGGAGTTCATGCGCGAGACGACCTATTACCCGAAGCTCTGCCTCATCCAGATGGCGGCGCCGGACGGCTTCGCGGCGCTGGTCGATCCGCTCGCCAAGGATCTCGATCTCAAGCCCTTCGTCGACCTGATGGCCGACGAGGGCGTGGTGAAGGTGTTTCATTCGGCCCGCCAGGACCTCGAGATCATTTGGCTGATGGGCGAGCTGCTGCCGCACCCGTTCTTCGACACCCAGGTCGCGGCCATGGTCTGCGGCTACGGCGACAGCGTCTCCTACGAGCAGCTCGTCAACGACCTCGCCAAGGCAAAGATCGACAAGTCCTCGCGCTTCACCGACTGGTCGCGCCGGCCGCTCTCGGATGCCCAGCTCACCTACGCGCTCTCGGACGTGACGCATCTCGTGAAGGTTTACGAAGCCCTCGCCAAGCAGCTCATCGAGACCGATCGCGGCGCCTGGCTCGACGACGAGATGGCGGTGCTGACCTCGCCTGACACCTACCGGGCCGACCCGGCGCTGGCGTGGCGGCGCCTTTCGGGACGGATGCGGAAAGCCCGCGAAATCGCCGTGCTGATGGAGGTCGCGGCCTGGCGCGAGCGCGAGGCGCAGACCCGCAACGTCCCGCGCGGGCGCATCCTCAAGGACGAGGCGGTCATCGACATCGCCTCCTCGGCGCCGCGCAGCATTGAGGCCCTCGGCCGCCTGCGCACGATCCCCACCGGCTTCGAGCGCTCGCGGACCGGCGCCGACATCCTCGCCGCCGTCGAGCAGGGTTTCGCGCGCGACACCACCGACATCAAGCTTCCCGAGCGGGGGCGCTCGCGCGGGGGCAATGCGGCGGTGGTCGAGCTGCTCAAGGTGTTGCTCAAGGCCGTCGCGGAGGAGGAGGGCATCGCCCCGAAGATCATCGCTACGGTGGACGATCTCGAGGCGATCGCGGATGACGACCACGCCGACGTGCCGGTGCTCCAGGGCTGGCGGCGCAGCCTGTTCGGCGAGAAGGCGCTGGCGCTGAAGACCGGCCGTCTGGCGCTCTCGACGGAGCACGGCCGCGTCGTCGTGCGCGAGCTGAGCTAAGGGGCATATCCTTCCTGAAGCGGCTCTTCGGGCGCCGTCCGCAGCAGTCGCGGGCTCGGCGATGACGAAGGGGGCTACCCTTTCTCGGGATTAAACGGCAAAGTACTTGCCGAAACGTCCCGATCCCCGATCGCTCCTCCATGTTCGAGCCGAACGAAGTCCTGCAGGTCCTCACCGGGCGAGGTCATGTCTCGGCGGAGGGGGTCGAGGCCGTGCGCGTACGTTACCGCGTCGTCGTCGAGCGACGCGAAGGCATCGTCGTGGCTTCCGGCACGCTCACGGGCAGCCATGCCAGCCTGATGCCGATCTGGCTCATTCCCGACTCGACCCTGCGCCTCAAGAACGGCCGGCGCATCGATATCTCGATCACCGACCTCGTCGGCGACATCGCCGAGTTCGAGAGCACGGGCCTCTTCTCTCCCACGTAGCCGCCCCGTCGAACGACGTCGCCGCGCTTGACGCCAGCGGCGATCGGGCGAGACTGCCTGTCTGTATCAAGAATAATTCTGATCGGACGGAGGAGAGCATGGGCCGGCCCCATTCCCTGACCATCAATGGACGCTCGCTCAGCGTGAGCCTGGACGACCCCGACACGCCGCTTCTCTACGTGCTGCGCAACGAGGTTGGCCTGCGAGGGCCGCGCTTCGGCTGCGGACTGGGCCAGTGCGGGGCCTGCACCATCCATGTCGACGGACAGGCCGTGCGCTCCTGCGTGACGCCGCTTTCCTCGCTGAAGCCCGAGGCGAAGATCGTTACCCTCGAAGGCCTCGGCACGCCGGAGGCGCCGCACCCAGTCCAGGCGGCTTTCGTCGAAGAGCAGGCCGCGCAGTGCGGCTATTGTATCAACGGCATGATCATGACCTCGGCGGCGTTCCTCAAGGACAAGCCGAAACCGAGTGAGGCCGAGATTCGCGAGGCCCTCGTCGGCAATCTCTGTCGATGCGGCACCCACGCCCGGATCGTACGCGCCGTCCAGCGCGCCGCGGCCAGTCTCTGAGCGGGAGGGGAACATGCCAACCACCCAGCTCTCCCGCCGCAGCATCCTCCAAGGGGGGGCCATCGTCGTCGGCTTCTCGCTGAGCCGCGCGCTGCCCGCTGCTGCCGCCTCCGGCACCGCGCCCTCGAAGCCGGTCGCGCTCGATCAGGTCGATAGCTACCTCTCCCTGGAACGCGACGGCTCGGCCATCGTCTATTCCGGCAAGGTCGATCTCGGCACCGGCGTCCAGACCGCACTGACCCAGATGGCGGCCGACGAGCTCGACCTGCCGCTCGCCCGCGTCCGCGTGATCCAGGGCGACACCGCCCTGACGCCGGACCAGGGGCCGACCTATGGCAGCCTCTCGATCCAGAACGGTGGCACACAGATCCGCGCCGCCGCCGCGACCGCCCGGCGGCAGCTTGTCCAGCTCGCGTCCGAGCGGCTCGGCACGCCGGTCGATGCCCTCGTCACCAAGGATGGCCGCGTGGTGCCCACCGCAGGCGGAGAGGGGATCGCGTATGCCGACCTGCTCAAGGACGGCCATTTCTCGCTGAAGCTCGACAAAGACGCGCCGAGCAAGAACCCCGACACGTTCACATTCGTCGGCAAGCCGGTGGCGCGCCTCGATATCCCGGCCAAGATCTACGCCAGCTTCACCTACATGCAGGACGTGACGCTGCCGGGCATGCTGCACGGCCGGGTGATCCGCCCCCCGGCCATCGAGGCGCGGCTGACGGGCGTTGACGAGGCCTCGGTCGCCGGCATTCCCGGCCTCGTGAAAGTGGTGCGCGAGGGCGACTTTTTGGGCGTCGTCGCCACGAACGAGTGGGCTGCGATCAAGGCAGCCGAGAAGCTTTCGGCGACATGGTCCAAGGCCGAGACCCTACCAGAGCAGAGCCGGCTCTGGGAGCATGTCCGCGCCACGCCGGTGGTGAAGGAGGACGTCACATCCAACGTCGGCGACGCGGATGGAGCCATGACCGGGGCCGCCCGCACGCTGAAGGCGACCTACGACTTCGCGATCCACACCCACGGCTCGATCGGACCGTCCTGCGCGGTGGCGCAGCCCGAGGGCGACGCGCTCACCGTGTGGACCGCCTCGCAGATGACCCACGCTCTGCGCACGCAGCTCTCGGCGATGTTCTCGCTGCCGCCGGAAAAGGTGCGCTGCATCTATGTCGAGGGCTCGGGTTGCTACGGCCGCAACGGCCACGAGGATGCCGCAGCCGACGCCGCCATCCTGGCTCGCGCCGTCGGCAAACCGGTGCGGGTGCAATGGTCGCGCGCCGACGAGCATGGCTGGGACCCCAAGGGACCGCCGACCCTGATCGATCTCGCGGCAGGACTCGACGACAAGGGAGCGGTGACGGCCTGGTCCTCGCAGTTCCATATCCCGAATGGCGCCGCCGGCAGCGTGCCGCTGGTGGCGGCAACGCTCGCCAGGCTGCCGCACGAGACGGCGCTCGCGCCGGGCAACATCGTCCACAATTCAGCGATCCCCTACGGCTTCCCGAACGTGAAGACCGTCTGCCGCCGCCTCGCGACGACGCCGCTGCGACCGTCCTGGATCCGGACGCCGGGACGCATGCAGAACACCTTCGCCAACGAGGCCTTCGTCGATGAATGTGCGGCGGCGGCCGGCATCGATCCGATGGAATACCGGGTACGGTCGCTGAACGATCCGCGCGGCATCGAGATTCTCAAGCGCTTGGCGACGCTCGCGAAATGGGAGAGCCGGCCCTCGCCGCAAGGCGAGGCGAAGGATGCGGGCGGCGGCGTCCAGACCGGTCGCGGCTTGTCCTACGTCAAGTACGAACTCTACCGGACCTACGTCGCCGCGGTGGCCGAGGTCGAGGTCGAGCGCAGTTCCGGGATGATCCGCGCCAAAAGGGTCTTCGTGGTCCAGGATTGCGGGCAGATCATCAATCCGGACGGGGTGCGCAGCCAGATCGAGGGCAACGTCATCCAGACCGTGAGCCGCGTGCTCAAGGAGGAGGTGATGTTCGACCGCTCGCGGGTCACGAGCATCGACTGGGCGAACTATCCGATCCTGACCTTCCCGGAGGTGCCGGAGATCGTAATGGAGTTGATCGACCGCCCCCGCGACAAGCCCTGGGGCGCCGGCGAACCCTCGGCCGCCGTGATCCCGGCCGCCATCTCCAATGCCGTCTACGACGCCATCGGCCTCCGCCTGCGCTCGGTGCCGTTCACGCCGGAGAAGGTGAAGACGGCGCTCCAGCGCACCTGACGGGCGCCTCACTCCGCCGTGGCGTTGACCTCGAGCTTGTCGAGCACGGCGCCGGGACTCGTCGCCGTGCTGAAATCGACGACGCCGAGGCCGGAATCGCCCTTCGCCTTGGCGCTGATCGAGAGCGTGCCGGGTTTCGCCGCGAACTTGCCCATGGCGGCGCCGATGGCCTTGGCCGCCGGCGAATTGCCGAGGATCACCGGGATGCCGATCAGGCAGGCGGTGACGTATTCCTTGCGCAACTCGTCCGGCTTGAGGCTCAGCGACTTCGAAGTAGCGTCAATGAAGCGGTCGTAGAGCCCGCCATTCTCGACCTTGAGGTCGAGCGTCTTTGCCGTGGCAGAGAGCATGGCGAAGCCAGAGGTGGCGGCGTCCGGATCGAAGATCTCGGGGCCGATGCCGCCGAGCGTCGCGTTGAGGTGCAGGGTGCCCATGTCCTTGCCCGAAACCGAGACCTCGCGCAGCGAAAGTTCCTTCGCGCTCTCGTTCCAGGTGGAATCGGCCACGATGTTCAGGTCGAGGTCGCGGTAGCCGTAGAGGCCGAGCGAGCCGAGGACGGGGAAACCAGAGACCGCCGAGGCCGGCATGGTCAGGCCCGAGAGCGACAGCCGGCTTGCCGTGGGCACGCCATCCTTCGGCGGTCCGAAGGTCATGCTCGCGTCGCGCAGGCCGACATGCACCGTCCCGCCGGCCGGCTTGGCGAGGGGGTCGGCGGCCGATGCCTTGTGTCCCGGTGCTTCGTCAGTCGGAACATCGACGCTCAAGCCGGACAGCAGCAGAGTGCCGATCAACGGGGTGAGCCGGCGCATGTCGGCATCCGACACGGTTGCGGCATCGCCGGGCTTCGACAGCCGTCGCAGGGTGGCGATGGTCGGCTCCAGGGAGAAGCCGCTCAGCGAGAGCTTGGCGATCGTCGAACGGGTGCCGGTGCCGGCGAAGCTGATGCCGCTCAACGAGATCCCGGCATCGGCTCCCGCGGACGCGTAGGCGAGCCGGGCGACGGCGAGATCGATCGGCTTGTCGCCCTTGGCGTCCTGCACCCGCAGCCCGGTCGCCTCCATGCTGCCGACGGACACGGCCTCGATCAGGTCCGCCGCGTTGCCGGCGGCCTTCGCGCGCCCGGCCGCGTCGCCATTCGTGAGGTCGAGACCCTTGAAGGCGTCGAAGGCGCCGTTCCAGGTCGTGGGAACCTGGCGGCCTGAGAAATCGCGACCGGCGAGACGGGCGAAGCTCACCTGCACGCCGCGCTCGTCCTTGAAGGCGATGTTTTCGACCGAGAAGCCCGCATAGAGCCGCTGCCAGGGCCCCTTGCCGTCGCCCGGTTCCGTGGAGAGGCGGGCGAGCGCCGTAAGATCGACATCCTCGGCCCGGACCCGACCGTAGGACCCGTCGCCGTTGGTGGACCTGCCCTCCGCCGACCCTGCGACGGTGATGGCTGCACCGGCCGAGGTCAGTTCGGCGATGCGCCCGGCATGGACGCCGCGTGCGATGACGTCGCGGTATGTCGCGGTCTGGCGCATGCCGCCATTCGTCTGCTCGATGCGCAGCTCGGGAATGGCGAGGCTTCCGGCATCGAGCCGGGCGAGGCGGGTTGCCCAGGGCTCCTTGCCGTCTGCCTTGAGGATGGCGAGGAGGTCGTCCTTCGACAGGCGCGTGCCGCTCGCCGTCAGCTGCGCCGCCGTCGCCCGTGTGCCGCCGAAGGTCAGCACCACGTCGTTCAGCGTCACGTCCTGGACCGCGGAGGGCGCCTCCTGGGCCTCGGCCGGGGCCACCGCCGGCAACATGCCCAGCAAGCCGAGGCTGCAGACCGACGCGAGCACCGCCTGCCTGAGGCCGCGGCGACCGGAGGATGGAATCATGGCGTGGCCCGGAAAGCTGGATCGCGAGGAACATGCAGTCCATCGCGGCCCGCTCGCACGGGCGCCATGCACTGCCGCAGAACGCTAAAGCAGGCAATTGCGCCGATGACACGGCAAGGCTTCGGTCTCCAAATCGTCATTCCGGAAGCGCGAATTCGCGGCCCCGGAACGACCGACCCGGACGAAAGCGGGGGGTTCAGAGCGAGAACGACGTCCCGCAGCCGCAGGACGAGGTCGCCTGCGGGTTCTCGATCTTGAAGGACTGGCCGATCAGGTCGTTGGCGAAGTCGATGACGGACCCGCCCATGTACTCGATCGAGACCGGGTCGACGAGGACGATGGCACCGTCCTTCTCGATCACCAGATCCTCCTCGGTACGGATCTGCTCGATGTCGAAGGCATAGGAGAAGCCCGAGCAGCCGCCTCCGTTGACGCTGATGCGCAGGGAGCTGCCGGGCGGCTCCTGGCTCATGATCTCATTGATGCGCTTGGCAGCGCGGGCGGTCAGCTGGATATCGGTCATGGCGAGCTCGGCTTGATTGCTCGATCCCTCCCGAGAAACCCGGGCGGAGCCCGATTGCCGGAGGAGACTTGACGACAAGATATGGAGTACGCCGACGCACCGCAACGCGGCACCGTCAGCATGCGGTGCGGCACGCAATGGCGAAGACCTTGGCGCAGGACCATTCGACGAGACGTCCGGGCGATCGCTGGAGAGCGGTCTACGCCACCGATCCGGCGGCCACGCGCGGGCGCCTGCTTCCGGAACCGTCATCGCCCACGCGCAGCGACTTCCAGCGCGACCGCGATCGCATCATCCACTCCACCGCCTTCAGGCGGCTGAAGCACAAGACCCAGGTCTTCGTGCATCACGAGGGCGATCATTATCGGACGCGCCTGACCCACACGCTGGAGGTCAGCCAGATCGCCCGCGCGCTCGCCCGGGCTCTCGGGCTCGACGAGGATCTCTCCGAGGCGCTCGCCCTCTCGCACGATCTCGGCCACACCTGTTTCGGCCATACCGGCGAGGACGCGCTCGATGCCTGCATGGCGACCTATGGCGGCTTCGACCACAACGCCCAGACCTTGCGCATCGTCACGCGCCTCGAACGGCGCTACGCCGAATTCGACGGCCTGAACCTTAGCTGGGAGACCCTCGAAGGGCTGGTCAAGCATAACGGGCCGCTGCTCGAAGAGTCCGGCGCCCCGACGCCGCGATATCGCCGAACCGGGATCGCGGCTGCGATCCTCGAATACAATGCGCTGAACGATCTCGAACTCGCCCGCTATGCCGGGCCGGAGGCGCAGGCCGCGGCGCTCGCCGACGACATCGCCTACGATTCGCACGATCTCGACGACGGCTTGCGGGCCGGTCTGTTCGAGCTGGGCGAGTTGCGCACGGTGCCGTTCCTGCGCGATCTCCTGGACGAGATCGACCAGCGCCATCCCGGGCTCGAAGCCTCGAGAAAGATCCACGAACTGGCGCGACGGGTCATCACGCGCTTTGTCGAGGATCTGATCGTCGAGAGCGAGGGGCGGCTCGAGAGGCTGCAGCCGCAATGCGTCGAGGATATCCGGGCGGCCTCCGGCCCCGTGATCGCCTTCTCGGAGCGGATCGCGGAGGCGGATAGCCAGATCAAGGCGTTCCTGTTCGCGCGGATGTACCGCAATCCCGAGGTGGTCGAGGTTCGCGCCAAGGCCAGCGCCATCGTCGCCGACCTGTTCTCGGCCTTCGTCGCCGATCCGTCGCGGATGCCGGCGGAATGGTGCGCGGGCCTCGATGGCGCAGATGAGGGGCGGCGTGCCCGGCGGATCGCCGACTACATCGCCGGGATGACCGACACCTACGCCGTGCGCGAGCACGGCAAGTTCCATCCGACCACGCCGAACCTGCACTGGCACGCTGCGGATCGTGGCCTGCCCCTTGCGGAGCCTTGAGAAACGTCGGGGCGGACCAGGTCCGCCCCGATACGCGTGTCAGTAGCCGCCGCAGGGCGAGCGATAGGCGTAGCTGTAGCTGCAATGGCCGCAACCGCCGTAGCTCACGCTCGGCACGTAGCTTGCGCCGCAACCACCACCGTAGCCGTAGCCGTAGCCGGTCGGAGCATAGCCGCCATAGCCGTAGGACGAACCATAGCCGTAGGAAGAGCCATAACCGTAGCCACCGTAGCCGTAGCCGCCATAGGCGCCGGCCGTCGCGAGGCCGAGACCCAGGCCGATCCCGGCACCGGCGAGACCGTAGCCGAGGCCACGACCATAGCCGTAGCCGTATCCGCGACCGTATCCACGACCGCCGTAGAAGCCGCGATGGCCCGCGAAACCGCGACCATAGCCACCGAAGCCGCCGCGATGCCCGACGAATCCACCGTGATGGCCACCGAAACCGCCGCGTCCATAACCACCGTGACCGAAGCCGCCACGTCCGAAGCCGCCCGCATCGGCCGTCGCCGGCACGAGCGTCAGGGCAGCGAGCGCTGCGCCCGCAACAAGAATAGCCTTCATCGAAAACTCCCGGGATCGAACAGATCGCCCGGTCTGATCAGGGCTATCGCCGGCGCCCATCTTCAACGCGGCGCTCTACTGAGATGCCGACTCATCCCCGGTGAAGCGAGGTCATGATGAATATCGAAAGGCGCAGATCATGAGCGGACAGGACCGTCCGGACCGCAAGACACGAGCGGACTTTGCCCATTTCCGGTCGATTACGACGCGCTGGGCCGACAACGACGTCTACGGCCATGTGAACAACGTCGTGTACTACTCGTTCTTCGACACGGTCGCGGCGGGCTATCACGTCGAGACCGGCCTGCTCGACGTCGAGCGCAGCCCGGTCATCGGGCTCGTCGTCGAGACCGGCTGCCGATACTTCGCGTCGATCGCTTTTCCTGACCGCGTCGAGGCGGGTTTGCGCGTGGCGCATCTCGGCCGGTCGAGCGTGCGCTACGAGATCGGCATCTTTCGCGGTGACGACGACGAGGTTTCCGCTCAGGGCCACTTCGTCCACGTCCATGTCGATCGGGAGACCCGTCGCCCGGTCCCGCTCCCCGACGATTGGCGCGAGCGACTGGCGAGCCTCGTCATGTCGGGCCGGGAAGGGACCGAGGCCGCCCGTTCTCCGTGACACCCCGAACGCGCATTGCTATGCCGCCGCGCTGAGACAGGCGGCCATCGCTCGGCCGCACCAGCGGACATCGACTTCATGAACATCTTTGCCCAGTTCGAGGCGCGCGTGCGCGAGGCCCTCGAAGCCCTCGTCCGGTCCGGCAAGCTGCCCGAGGGGCTCGACTTTTCCCGCGTCGTGGTCGAGCCGCCGCGCGATCCCTCCCATGGCGATCTCGCCACCAACGCCGCCCTGGTGCTCGCCAAGGAGGCCAAGGCCAATCCGAAGGCGCTGGGCGAAGCCCTGGCCGAAGAGCTGCGCGGCGATCCGCGCGTCACCGAGGCGAGCGTCGCCGGCCCCGGCTTCATCAACCTGCGGCTGGTCCCGGACGTCTTCCACGATGTGGTGCGCGCCGCGCTCACCGACGCGGAATTCGGCCAGGCAAAGCTGCCGGGCGGCCCCGTCAACATCGAGTACGTCTCGGCGAACCCGACCGGGCCGATGCATGTCGGCCATGGCCGCGGCGCGGTGTTCGGCGATGCGCTGGCCAGCCTGCTGGTCGCGGCCGGGCGCAAGGTCACCCGCGAATACTACATCAACGATGCCGGCGCGCAGGTCGACGTGCTCGCCCGCTCCGCCTACCTGCGCTATCGCGAGGCACTGGGCGAGGAGATCGGCGCGATCCCCGAGGGTCTGTATCCGGGCGATTACCTGAAACCCGTCGGTCTTCAGCTCTGCCACGAGCACGGCCGCGACCTGCTCGACATGCCCGAGCACGAATGGCTGCCGATTGTCCGCGAAGCGGCGATCCAGGCGATGATGGCGATGATCCGCGACGACCTCGCCGCCATCGGCATCCGCCACGACGTCTTCTTCTCCGAGCGCACGCTGCAAGGCGCGAACGGCGGCAAGGTCGCCGAGTTACTCGAAGAGCTGCGCGCCAAGGGCCTCGTCTACGAGGGCCGCCTGCCACCGCCGAAGGGCCAGCTTCCCGAGGATTGGGAAGACCGCGAACAGACGCTGTTCCGGGCCACACAGTTCGGCGACGACGTCGACCGGCCGCTGCTGAAGTCGGACGGCAGCTTCACCTACTTCGCCTCCGACATCGCCTATCACCGCGAAAAATGGCTCGCCGGCGCCTCGGAACTAATCGACGTGCTCGGCGCCGATCATGGTGGCTACGTCAAGCGCATGCAGGCGGCAGTAAAAGCCGTCAGCGACGGCCGAGCCGTACTCGACGTGAAGTTGTGTCAGCTCGTGCGGCTTCTGCGTGCCGGCGAGCCGGTGAAGATGTCGAAGCGTTCGGGCGAGTTCGTGACCCTGCGCGAGGTCATCGACGAGGTCGGCCGCGACGCGATTCGCTTCATGATGCTCTACCGGAAGAACGACGCGACGCTGGACTTCGACCTCGCCAAGGTCGTCGAGAAGTCAAAGGACAACCCGGTCTTCTACGTCCAGTACGGCCACGCCCGCTGCTTTTCCGTGCGGCGGCAGGCACTTGAGGCGTTCCCCAGCGAAGATCTGTCGAAAGCTTCGCTGGCATCCGATGCGGACCTCTCGATCCTCACCGATCCGGGGGAAATCGACATGATGCGGCTGATCGCCCAGTATCCGCGCGTGCTGGAATCAGCGGCCGTTGCTCACGAACCACATCGAATCGCGTTCCATCTCTATGAAACCGCCAGTTCGCTGCATAGTTTTTGGAATAAGGGCAAAGACTTGCCGCAATTACGGATTGTTAATCCAACCGACCGAAAGTCCACCCGTGCCCGTTTGGCCCTCGTGGAAGCCCTTGGTGGCGTCCTGGCCTCTGGGCTTGCGGTTCTGGGTGTCACCGCACCGGACGAAATGCGGTGAGCTGGCCGGGTTGGAAAGGAAGCGACAATGACGACGAACGCTCCGCGAGCGGCGATCGATTTCGACGCCTTCGAGCGTGATCTGCGTCAGACGTCCCTCGCCAGCAGCGGGTCGCCAGCTCCGGCGCCGTCGCGCTCCGACCCTCTGGCGGAACTCGCCCGCATCGTCGGCCAAGACGATCCCTTCCGCGCCCTCCTCGCCTCGCGCGGCGATCAGGCCGCCGCACGGCCGGCAAGCGGCCGGATCGAGCCGTCCTTCTTCGAAGCCGGCCCGAGCCACGCCGAGGCTGCCGCACAGAATTCTCCCGCCGATGCCTTCGACCATTACCTCGCCAGCGTCGAGCAAGGCGCCTATGCCGAGCACACGGCCGGCGACGAGCAGGATCCGGCCGCCTTCGACGATTCGGGCGCCGGCTACCGTGCTCCCGCCGCCAAGCGCCCGAGCCGGCGGCTCGTGCAGCTCGGCGCCGGTATCGGCGTGCTCACCCTCTGCGTTAGTGGCGCGCTCGGCCTGAAGCTGATGCGCTCGCACGGTTCGAACGGCGAGCCCGTGACGGTTCTCGCCGACAAGACGCCCCTCAAGGTCGCGCCGCCGACCGCCGACGGGCTCGAGATCCCCGACCAGAAGAAGCAAATCTACGAGCGCAACGCCAAGGACGGCCAGATCAAGGTCGTCAACCGCGAGGAGCAGCCCCTCGACGTGGCCCAGGCCGCGCGTTCGGCGAGCGGCAACGGCGCCACCGGTACGACGCCGGGCAATACCGCCCTGCTGACCGATTCGCTCGGCGAGCCACGCCGCGTGCGGACCGTGTCCGTGAAGCCGGATACCCCGGTCACCGCCGCCTCGCAGGCCCAGGCTCAGGGCCAGCCGCAGCAGCAGCCCCAGCGCGTCGCCTCGGCCGATGCCGGCCAAGTCTCGCCGATCCCGACCATGATGATGCCCGACGCATCCCCGAGCACCCCGTCGCAGACGCCCACCGCCCAGCCGCGCAGCGTGACGCGGAGTCTGGCCTCGCGGCCGGTGCAGACGGCCGACGCCTCCGGCTCCACTCCCGCGATGCCGTCAGCCGAACCGGCGCCGGCTGCCTCCCCGCCGGCCCGCAAGGCGCCGCAGCGGGTCGCCTCGGTCGAAACCACCGCCTCTACCGACGCGGCTCCGGCCCCGGCTCCGAAGGCCACGCCGTCCACCGCCTCGGTCGGCGGCTTCTCGGTCCAGATCGGCGTGCGCGCCAGCGAGAGCGACGCTCACGCGGCCTTCCGCCAGATGCAGGGCAAGTACAGTCAGCTCTCCGGCAAGCCCGAGCTGATCCAGCAGGCGGAAGTCGGCGGCAAGTCGATCTACCGCGTCCGCGTCGGGCCGCTGGCCAAGAACGATGCGGCGAGCCTCTGCACGGAGCTGAAGGGCGCCGGCGGCCAGTGCTTCGTCTCGAAGAACTGAGCGCCGCCGCCCCGGCCCTCACCTGATTCTCGAAAGCCACACCGATCGGCAGCGTGAGCGCTCCCGGTCGGTTTCATCTTGCGAGGGCGCATGGTGAGGCCAAATCTCAACGTTTATCGTTGACGATTCGACGCTTCGGCCGCTCCAAGTCGTTGGGACACCCCGCAAGTCATGACCTGCCGTGCTCTGATCCTCGGCTGTTCCGGCAAGACGCTTACGGCGCGTGAGGCTGCGTTCTTTCGCGACGTGCAGCCCTGGGGCTTCATCCTGTTCAAGCGGAACATCGGTACGCCCGACGAGGTGCGTGCCTTGACCGCCGCCTTGCGCGACACCGTCGGCCGCGCCGATGCGCCGGTGCTGATCGACCAGGAAGGCGGCCGCGTACAGCGCATGGGACCGCCCTTCTGGCCGAAATATCCGGCCGGCGCCCGCTTCGGCAGGCTCAACGGCTCGGCCAAGGCGATGGCTTGGCTCGGCGCGCGGCTGATGGCGCACGATCTGGCGGATGTCGGCATCAACGTCGATTGCGCACCGATGCTCGACGTGCCCGTCGAGGGCACCCACGAGATCATCGGCGACCGCGCCTATGCCCATGACGCGACCTCGGTCGCCGAGATCGGCCGCGCGGTGGCCGAGGGCCTGATGGCCGGCGGCGTGCTTCCGGTGATCAAGCACATTCCCGGACATGGCCGCGCCACCAGCGACAGCCACATGCAGCTTCCGGTGGTCGATGCCGACCGGGCGAGCCTCGAGGCCACCGACTTCCGGCCGTTCCAGGCGCTCGCCGACATGCCGCTCGCGATGAGCGCGCACGTTGTCTACCCGCATCTCGACCCGAAGAAGCCGGCCACGCTGTCGCCCGTGATCGTCGAGGAGATCATCCGCGGCGCTATCGGCTTCGACGGCCTGCTGATGACCGACGACCTCTCGATGAAGGCGCTCAAGGGCTCCTACCGCCGGCGCGCCGAATCCGCTTTCGCCGCCGGAATCGACGTCGCGCTCCACTGCAACGGCCAGATGCGGCAGATGCGCAGTGTCGTCGAGGGAACACCGCTGCTCGCCGGGAAGCCTCTGCAGCGGGCGCAGGCCGCGCTGGCCCGGCTCTCGGATCGATCCGAGACCTTCGACGTGGCCGAGGCGCGTAGCCGCTTCGAGGCGGGGCTCGCCGCCGCGGCCTGACGCCGCGAGACATGGCTAGACGGCCGATTTGTAACCACCGCATCGCACAAGCGAACTTGTGTTCGCATCGGCCGGTCCCTAGGTTGGCCGCAGCTCTTCGAACGGAAAAAGCATCGCGTCGTCAACGGCGCGCTGTAGGATGTGCGCCATGGGTAGCTTGAGTATCTGGCACTGGGTCGTCGTGGCGGTGATCGTCATGATGTTGTTTGGCCGCGGCAAGGTCTCCGAGTTGATGGGCGACGTCGCCAAGGGCATCAAAGCCTTCAAGAAGGGCATGGCCGAGGAAGACGAGGCGCCCAAGCCCCAACAGCCTCCGGTGGCGACGATGCCGAGCGAGCCGGTCCGCACCATCCCGCACCAGGGCGAGCCGAGCCACGCGCCGGCGCAATCGGCCGATCACCGCGTAGGCTGAGGCTCGGGGCCTTTTAGCAGACCCAAGCGGCCTCGCAAGGCGGGACGAACGACGTCATGCTGGACTTTAGCTGGGGCGAGGTGATGCTGATCGGCGGCGTCGCCCTGATCGTCATCGGGCCCAAGGACCTGCCGAAGGCCTTGCGCACGGTCGGGCAGGTCACTTCCAAGGTGCGCCGCATGGCGGGCGAGTTCCAGCACCAGTTCAACGAGGCGATCCGCGAGGCCGAGCTCGACGACATCAAGCGCGACGTCGAAGGCGTGAAGCGGCAGGCCGAGAGCTTTCGACCGAGCTTCAACCCCGTCGACACGATCCGCAACGAGTTGAAGAGTGCCGTCGAGGGCCGCACCGCGACGAAAGCCACCGATCCGGCACCAGACCTCATGCAGAGCACCGCACCGGCGGCCATCGCGGGCGCCGATGACGAGGCCACCGAGCGGCTCTCGCAGGGCGGAAGCTACGACGTCCCACGGCCCACCGAACTCTCCGAGGTCGTGCAGCCCGAGACGACCCACGTCACGCCGCCGCACGCCCAACCCAGCGAACCGAAACCGTCGGACGGCCAGCCTTCATGAACACCGAGCGGGACGAGGCCGACATCGAGGCTTCGCGCGCGCCGCTGCTCGAACACCTGATCGAGTTGCGCGCCCGGCTGATCAAATCGCTGATCGCTTTCGTGCTGATGTTCTTTGGGTGCTTCTTCTTCTCCCGGAACATCTACAACCTGCTGGTCCACCCCTACGTCTCGGTGGTGGGCGCGGCCAATGCCGAGCTGATCGCGACGCATTTCCTCGAGCAGATCTTCACCAACATCAAACTCAGCGTGTTCGGAGCGGGCTTCCTGGCCTTTCCGGTCATCGCCACGCAGGTTTACGCCTTCGTCGCCCCCGGACTCTACCGGAACGAGCGCCAGGCCTTTCTGCCGTACCTCGTCGCGACGCCGATCTTCTTCATCCTCGGCGCGCTCGTCGTCTATTTCCTGGCGATGCCGCTGCTGATCTCGTTCTCGGTGTCGCTGCAGCAGGTCGGCGTGGCCGGCGAGCCGACGATCAAGCTGCTCCCGAAGGTCGACGAGTACCTTTCGCTGATCATGACCCTGATCTTCGCCTTCGGCCTCGCCTTCCAGATGCCGGTGATCCTGACGCTGCTTGGCCAAGTCGGCATCATCGACCAGGCTTTCCTCAAGGAGAAGCGCCGCTACGCCATCGTCCTCGTCTTCGTTGCGGCCGCCGTGCTGACGCCGCCGGACGTGATCTCGCAGCTCTCCCTCGCGCTACCGATGCTGCTTCTCTACGAGGCCTCGGTGTTCTCGGTGGGCCGCGTCGAGAAGATGCGCAAGGCGAAGCGCGTGGAGGCGGGACTGGAGCCTTAGGGGGGAGGCCCTCCGTCATTCCGGGGGCGCGGAGCGGAACCCGGAATCCACGACTGGGCACGACGCTGCCACCTGATCCCGCGTACCCGCATCACGGGTGGATTCCGGCTTCCGCTCCGCGGCCCCGGAATGACGGAGGGAGATGAGGAGCGCGCACCGCTGATCGTGGACATGCGGACGGCTTACTGACAGAAGGCAGGCCGGATCATCCTCCCCCGTCATTCCGGGGCTCGCCAGAGGCGAGAACCCGGAATCCAGATCCGCCGACGGCATCTCGTTCTGCACCGGCGGCGTGTCTGGATTCCGGGTTCCGCTCCGCGGCCCCGGAATGACAGCCGCCGAGCCGTTTCATGCACGACATCCGCGCCATTCGCGAGAATCCCGACGCCTTCGACTCCGACCTCGCCCGGCGCGGCCTCGACCCGCTGAGCGCCTCGCTGATCGGCCTCGACGACGCGCGCAAGGCCGCGACCTCGGCGGCTCAGGCTAACCAGGAGCGGCGCAACGCGCTCTCCAAGGAGATCGGCGGCGCCAAGAAGGCCAAGGACGAGGCCCGCGCCGGCGAGCTGATGGCCGAGGTCGCGCGGCTCAAGGAAAACGCCTCCCGGCTCGAGACCGAGCAGACCCAGGCCGGCAAGACCCTCGACGACGAGCTGGCAAAAATCCCGAACCGGCCGAAAGCCGAAGTCCCCCCGGGCGTCGACGAGCACGGCAATGTCGAGTATCGCCGCCACGATTCCGAGCGCGCGCGGCTGAGCGAAGGCCGCGAGCATTTCGAGCTCGGCGAAGCCACCGGCCTGATGGATTTCGAGGCGGCAGCCCGGATGTCGGGCTCGCGCTTTGTGGTGCTGAAGGGCCAGCTCGCGCGGCTGGAGCGGACGATCGGGCAGTTCATGCTCGACCTGCACACGACCGAGCACGGATACACGGAGGTGGCTCCGCCAATCCTTGTGCGCGACGAAGCCATGTTCGGCACGGCACAGCTTCCAAAATTTCGGGACGATCAGTTTGCGGCGGGTGATGGCTTCTGGCTCGTCCCCACTGCCGAAGTCCCGCTGACCAACCTCGTCCGCGAATCCATTCTCTCTGAGGACGAACTCCCCCTGCGCTTCACGGCCCTCACCCCCTGCTTCCGCGCGGAAGCCGGTGCGGCCGGTCGCGACACGCGCGGCATGCTGCGCCAGCACCAGTTCAACAAGGTCGAGCTGGTCTCGATCACGGCTCCGGAAAAGTCGGAAGAAGAGCACGAGCGCATGCTCGCCTGCGCCGAGGCGGTGCTGAAAAAGCTCGACCTGACCTACCGGGTCATGACGCTCTGCACCGGTGACATGGGATTTGCATCGCAAAAGACCTACGACATCGAGGTCTGGGTGCCCGGCCAGCAAACCTATCGCGAAATCTCGTCCTGCTCGGTCTGCGGCGACTTCCAGGCCCGGCGCATGAACGCGCGCTATCGGGGCAAGGACGGCAAGCCGGCCTTCGTCCACACGCTCAACGGCTCGGGCGTCGCGGTCGGCCGCGCGCTGATCGCGGTGATGGAAAACTACCAGAACCCGGATGGGAGCGTCACGATTCCGTCCGTGCTTCAGCCCTATATGGGCGGCCTCAACCGGATCGAGGGACCAAGCACCTGATGCGCATTCTCGTCACCAACGACGACGGCATTCATGCGCCGGGGCTCGAAACCCTGGAGGCCATCGCCCGCCAGGTCAGCGACGACGTCTGGGTGGTCGCGCCGGAATACGACCAGTCCGGCGTCTCGCATTCGCTCTCGCTCAACGACCCGCTGCGGCTGCGCCAGATCTCGGAAAAGCGTTTTGCCGTGAAGGGCACGCCCTCCGACTGCGTGATCATGGGCATCGCCCACATCCTCAAGGACGCCAAGCCCGACCTCGTCCTGTCCGGGGTCAATCGCGGCCAGAACGTCGCCGAGGACGTAACCTATTCGGGCACGATCGCCGCGGCGATGGAGGGGACGATCCTCGGCGTGCCGTCGATCGCCCTGAGCCAGGCCTACGGCCATGGCGGCCGGGCCGGCATCAAATTCCACTGCTCGGCCGAGCACGGCGCGCGCGTGGTGCGCAAGATCCTGGAAGTCGGGATCGAGCCCGGCATCGTCGTCAACGTGAATTTTCCGGATTGCGAGCCGGGCGACGTACAGGGCATCGCGGTGGCGGCTCAGGGCCAGCGAAACCAGGCGCTGCTGGCGATCGACGCCCGCCACGACGGACGCGGCAACCCGTATTTCTGGCTCGCCTTCGCCAAGGCCCGCTTCGAACCGGGCAACGGCTCCGACCTCAAGGCGATCGCCGATCACAAGATCTCGGTGACGCCATTGAAGCTGAACCTGACGGACGAGCCGACGCTGACGCGCTTTGCGAAGGCGTTCGAACAGTAACGGGACAGGCTGCCGCCGGCGCTACACGCGACCGTCATTCTGGGGCTCGCTGCAAGCGAGAACCCGGAATCCACCCGTGATGCGCGGGCGTGGTCGCGGCCAATCGTGGATTCCGGGTTCCGCTTCGCGGCCCCGGAATGACGTGGCAGGGTTCGTCAAACCCAACTCATGAGGTGGTCGTTATGCACGTCGCGGGGGAGGGGGACGACACCTCTGCGATCGGCGATGCGGCCTTCGTGCTGCTGCTGCGCGAGCGCGGCACCCGCGACACCGCCGTCCTGCGCGCCATGGAGTTGGTGCCGCGCGAGTGGTTCGTCCCCCCGACGCTGCTCGCCCATGCGCGGCGCGACATCGCCCTGCCGCTCCCCTGCGGGCAGAGCATGACGGCGCCGACGACGGTCGCCGCCATGCTCGGTCTGCTGAACGTGCCGGCCGGCGGCCGGGTCCTCGAGATCGGCACAGGCTCCGGCTACGTCACGGCGCTCCTGGTCTATCTCGGCAGCGGCCAGGTGCGCAGCATCGAGCGCCAGGGTGGGCTCGCCCGGGCAGCCCATGACCGGCTAGGCAGCGACCATGCCGGAACCACCATCGAGGCCGGCGACGGCCTGGATGCCGGCTTGATCGGGGAGGGCGGGTTCGACCGCATTCTCGTCAACGGCGCCTGCGCCGACATCCCCGCGCACCTCACCCGAGCACTCGCGCCCGGCGGACGGCTGGTCGGCGCCGTCGCTACGGGGCAGGGGACGCGCATCGCCGTCGTCGACCGCGCGGCGGATGGCCGCTTCACCAAACGAACCGAGATGACCTGCCGCCTGCCGCCCCTGACGGCAGTTCGAACCACTGTGCCCTGACGGCATCGACGCTATTGCGAAAGGTTCCCCGTTCTCGCGAATGCCGGCCAATCTTGGTGAACGGGAACGGTTGTTTAACCTGAATCCCTTTTGAATGAGGTCATCAAGTTGCGTCTGTAAGCGGGTGCGTCGATGCGAGTGCGTGGGGCGGGACTAGGGAAGACGTTGTCGCGTCTTGCCCTCATCGGAATGATCGGCGGCGGCACCGCCGCCTGCTCCTCGGACGCGTCGCGCCTCAGCGACCCGTTCACCAACCCCTTCTCGTCGAGCGAACCTGCCGCCACCGGCAGCCTCGGCGAAGGCGGGGAGTCCATGACGTCGGCCCCGGCCATCCGCACCTCGCGCATCCAGTCGCAGGAGCTCGCCGCTCCCGGCAGCAGGATGACTGCTCGCCCACTGCCGACGCCCCGCGTCGCCGCGGCCGAGCCCGTCATGAGCGCTGGCGGCGCAGTCGACGGCATGAACCCGAGCGCCGGCAAGGCCATGACGCCCCGCGTCTCGCCGGCCGCTCCGCAGCCGAAGATGGTGTTCGGCAAGGGTCCGCAGGCCGAGAAGCTCGACAAGGCCGCAGAGGCCCGTCGCGAAGCCGAGGCTCGCAAAGAAGCGGAGGCCAAGAAGCAGGCCGACGCCCGCAAGGCAGCCGAGGCGAAGAAGGCCGCCGAGTCCAAGAGCGCGCCGAAGCACAGCGCCAAGGCCGAGACGAAGCCGGACCCGAAGGCCGACAAGAAGGTCGACGCCAAGCGCGAGGCCGAGGCCAAGGCCGCCAAGGCTGAAGCGTCGAAGAAGGTCGCCGAGGCCAAGGCTGCCGAAGCCGCCGCGAAGGCCTCCGCCAAGGAGACCAAGCAGGCTGCGGCCAAGCCCGCCGTCAAGGAAGCGCCGGTCGTCGCCGAGAAGCCGGCTGCCACGAAGGTCGCCAGCGCCGAGCCTACGACCACCGCCTCGGTGAAGGCCGACACCAACGAGTCATTCCGCTGGCCGGCCAAGGGCCGTGTCATAAACGGCTACGGCACGTCGGGCAACGAGGGCATCAACATTGCCGTGCCCGAGGGCACCCCGGTCAAGGCAGCCGAAGACGGCACCGTCGCCTATGCCGGCTCAGAGGTGAAAGGCTACGGCAAGCTCGTCCTGGTGCGCCACTCGAACGGCTACGTCTCGGCCTATGCCCATAACGGCGAGCTCGACGTGAAGCCCGGCGACAAGGTCAAGCGCGGCCAGACCATCGCGAAGTCCGGCGCCACCGGCAACGTGACCTCGCCCCAGCTGCATTTCGAGATCCGCAAGGGCGCGACCCCGGTCGACCCGATGCCGCACCTCGCCAGCAACTGATCTTTCTCGCGATCGAAACGAATGCGGCGGCTCCGAGGGGCCGCCGTTGTCGTTCGTGGGTCGCTCCGTTCAGGCTGCGTGGCCGCCTTCCGGCGCCGGTGCCTGCAATTGCCCATTCGGGCTGTGCTGGTCGACCGCCTGGGGCAGCACCTTCGCCAGCGTCTCCAGCACTTGGTCGTAGGGGATGCCGAGCTTGTCCGCGATCTCCCTGGTGTGGGAGTCGTTCAGCGCGTTGCGCAGGTCGTCGGTGGTGATCGGCTGGTTCTCGCCGCGGCCGAGCCAGGAATTCACCTGCTTACCGTAGCCGGATTGCGAGAGCTGGTTGAGCACACCCTGCAGGCCGCCCGGATAGACCCGCTCGATGATGCCCGGCAGAGCCGCAGCCGCAGCCGATCCCAGCGCGCCGCCAAGCGATCCCTTGATGCTGTCGAACAAACTCATCGCGCACGTCCTTCCGTGACCGGCCGCCGGTGGGCAGCGGTACAGTATCGGACGGTCAGATTACACGCAGGCGACGGTTTCGCCAGCAGGGCGCGGCCTCAGCTCTCCAGCCGCTGTCCCAACCGTCCCGCGAGATCCTGGATGAACTGGAAGGCCGTGCGGCCGGAGCGCGAACCGCGCGTCGTCGCCCATTCCAGCGCCTCGGCGCGCAGCCGATCGGGCTCGACCTTGAGGCCGTAGCGCTCGACATAGCCGCGGATCATCGCGAGGTACTCGTCCTGGCTGCACTTGTGGAAGCCGAGCCAGAGGCCGAAACGGTCCGACAGCGAGACCTTCTCCTCGACGGCCTCGCCGGGATTGATCGCGGTGGAGCGCTCGTTCTCGACCATTTCGCGGGCGAGCAGGTGGCGGCGATTGGAGGTGGCGTAGAACAGCACGTTGTCCGGCCGCCCCTCGATGCCGCCGTCGAGCGCCGTCTTCAGCGACTTGTAGGACGTGTCGTCGGCATCGAAGGAGAGATCGTCGCAGAAGACAAGCCAGCGATGCGGATCGGGGCGCAGCACCGCCATCAGGTCGGGCAGCGCCTCGATGTCTTCGCGATGAATCTCGACGAGCTTCATCGGCAGCACGCCCTCGGCCTGGCGCCCATTGATCTCGGCCTGGGCCGCCTTGACGAGCGAGGACTTGCCCATGCCGCGCGCGCCCCAGAGCAGGGCGTTGTTGGCCGGCAGCCCCTTGGCAAAACGCTCGGTGTTCTCGACGAGCATGTCGCGCATCCGGTCGATGCCCGTGAGCAGGCCGATCTCGACCCGGTTGACCTTCGGCACCGGGATCAGCCGGCGCTCGGGCCCCCACAGGAAGGCATCGGCTGCGGTGGTATCGGTCTTCGGCACGGCCGGCGGGGCGGCCCGCTCCAGGGCCGTGGCAATCCGCTCCAGGAGCGGCATGAGGGTGCGAAGGTTCGGTTCGTCGGTCATGGATGATGCGGCTGCCGTCGGTTTCCTGCGCAGTATCAAGCCGCCGGCATCGCCTCCAGTCCCTCCTGCGCAATCCAGCCGGCCGTTCGGTCGAGGGCGCGGGTCAGGCGCTCGAACAGGGTGTCGATCTCGTCGAGCTCGATGACGAGCGGCGGGCAGACTGCGATGCGGTCGCCGGCGAGGAATCGCACGATCAGCCCCTCCGCCTGGCAGAAGGCGACGCAACGTGCCGCAACACCGGCCTTCGGGTCGTATTGCCGCTTGGAGACCTTGTCGGCGACGATCTCGATGCCGCCGATCAGGCCGATGCCGCGCGCCTCGCCGATCAGCGGGTGCTCGGCGAGGGTGGTCAGGCGCGCCTGGAAGTGCGGCGCTTTCTCCGCGGCACGCTCGATGATGCGGTCGCGGCGATAGATCGCGAGGGTCTTGTTGGCGACGGCGCAGGCGACCGGGTGCCCGGAATAGGTCGTGCCGTGGCCGAAGCCGCCGAGCTTGGCGCTCTCGTCGAGCATCGCCCTGTAGAGCGGCTCGTCGACCGAGATGCCGCCGAGCGGCAGGTAGCCCGAGGTCACGGCCTTGGCGAAGGAGATCGTGCTCGGCCGCATGCCGAGTGACTGGCTGCCGAACCAGTTTCCGGTGCGCCCGAAGCCGCAGATGATCTCGTCCGCGACGAGCCGGATGTCGTAGCGGTCGAGCACCGTCTGGATCGCCTCGAAATACCCGGCGGGCGGCAGGATCGCGCCGCCCGCGCCCATCACCGGCTCGGCGAAGAAGGCCGCGACGGTGTCGGGGTCCTCGGCGAGGATCTGCGCTTCGAGCGCGTCGGCGAGCCGCTGCGAGAACGCCGCCTCGCTCTCGCCGGGCTCCGCGCCGCGGTAGTGATGGGGGCATGCGACATGCAAAAAGCCGGGGAGCGGCAGGTCCCAGTCGGCATGATTGGCGGGCAATCCGGTCAGCGAAGCGGTGGCCACCGTGACCCCGTGATAGCCCTTGCGATGAGAAAGAATCTTTTTCTTACGAGGGCGTCCGAGCGCGTTGTTCATGTACCAGATGAGCTTCACCTGGGTATCGTTCGCCTCCGATCCCGACGAGGTGAAGAAGATCTTGGAGGTCGGGACCGGCATCAGTTCCTTGAGCGTCTCGGCCAGCTCGATCGCCGGATCATGGCTGCGGCCAGAGAAGAGATGCGTGAAGGGCAGGCGCGCCATCTGCTCGGTGGCGGCCTCGACCAGCTCTTCGTTCGAATAGCCGAGGGCCGTGCACCACAGGCCGGCCATGCCTTCGAGATAGGGCCGCCCATCCGTATCGTAGACCCAGACTCCGTGGCCGCGCTCCAGCACCAGCGGCCCGGTTTCCCGGAAGGTCGCGAGGTTGGTGTAGGGATGGATGAGCGTCTCGACGTCCCGAGCGGCGATGTTCGAGAGCATGGCTGGCGGTCTCGTCGGCAAAGATGGGGACCGCCACACTAACGGCCCGATGCGCGGTCAGTAACCCGAGCATCCGCCCTTCGCCAAAACACCGCACGCGATGCTCGATCCCGCCACCATCGTTGCCACGCCCGCCACCGGGCGCGCCTGCGGCGCCTGTACTCTGTGCTGCAAGGTCTACGACGTACCGGCCGTGGAGAGCGTGGCCGGTCAATGGTGCCGCCATACCAGGGCCGGCAAAGGCTGCGGCATCCACGCGACGCGGCCCGACCATTGCCGCAACTTCCATTGTCTCTGGATGACCGAGAGCTGGCTCGGCCCGGAATGGAAGCCGGACCGCGCCAAGATGGTGCTGACGCTCGATCCGGTCACCCGCTTCATGAACGTACAGGTCGATCCCGGCCAGCCGAACGGGTGGAAGCGTGAGCCCTATTACGGCCAGTTGCGGCGCTGGGCCGCAGCCTCGCTGCCGCTGAAGCGGAACGTCCTCGTTCACGTCAACAAGACAACCACGGTCGTACTGCCGGATCGCGACGTGCCGTTGGGCATCTTCGCTGAAGGCGACAGGCTCGTCATGCACGAGCGTATGTCGCCTGCCGGTCCGACGGTCGATGTGGAGAAGATCAGCTCCGCAGGCTGATCTCGACGATCAGACCATGCAGCGGCCGGGCACCATGCGGCGCGCCTCGGGGCCGACGAGCGAGCTGAGCGGCGTCTCGCAGCCCTCGCGCGTCATGCGGCGGGGCTTCGGCAACATGTCCCGCTCGCTGGCGCTCTGGCCGACGCCTGCCGGATTGGTGCGCGCTGCGGGCCGCGCCTGCGACACGTTGGAGGCCGTCTCGGAGTGAATAGGGCTGATCGACAGCGAAGCCGGCCGCGCGCCCGGAAGGGACGTCGCGAGGCGGGAAGCTGCTTCGACCGCCTGGGGGACGACCAATCTGTCAGCGCTGGCGCGCACCGAAGGAAGCACGAGAAGCGTGAGGATCACTGCCGGTCCACCAACGCCGAGAAGGAAACCAGACCGGAGCATCGCGATGCACTCCAAAAAGAGAGCTTGACAGGTTGTCCGTACAACTCCGTTGCGTCGCCTCGGTTCCTCGACTGTTACGTTTCCGTTAAGCTTTCGTTTTCGGACCGTTTCGACTTGAACCCGGAAGGTTCTCTGGAGGCAGTTATCCCCACTCTGCGCGTTGCAAAAATGCGCCGCTTCTCAAAAAAAATCTCGCGATGCGCCGTCGGCGAGGAACCAGCCCCGTCCGCTGCCGTTGAGTCATCACCCGGCCACCTGGTCCTCCCCGCATTCCCCTTGTGCATCGGCCGGAACCTCATCGACGGGCTGGACATTGTCCGGCCCGTTTTTTCGTGTGCCGAGGCGACATCCACCTCAAACGAAAGCCCCCCGGGGGAGCATCCACCGGGGGGCTTTCGTTTGGGCAGACAGTGAAACGTCGGAACGTCTATGCCGATTTCGCTTCGCGGCGCCGTGCGCTCTGCTGGAAGAACAGGGCCTGGCTGATCACCGCCGACACATTGGCGGGCTGGAACGGCTTGGCGATCAGGAAGGCCGGCTCGGGGCGCTCACCGGTGAGGAAGCGCTCGGGATAGGCAGTGATGAAGATCACCGGCACCTCGAAGGTCTTCAGGAGGTCGTTGACCGCGTCGAGCCCCGAGGAGCCGTCGGCAAGTTGGATGTCGGCGAGGATCAGACCGGGTCGCTTGCCGTCGGAGGCGAGCTTTACGGCTTCGCTGCGGGTCCGGGCGACGCCGATGACGTTGTGTCCGAGACCCTCGACGAGCGCCTCCAGGTCCATCGCGATCAGCGGCTCGTCCTCGATGATGAGGATGTCAGTTGCCATGTCCGCGGCGAGCTCACGGCCAGCCTCGTCGACCAGCTCGCGCACCTCGGTCACGTCGACGTCGAGGATGATCGCCGCGTCTTCCTCGGAGAAGCCTTCCAGGCAGGAGAGCAGGAACGCCTGCCGCGGTAGCGGCGTGATCTGGCCGAGGCGGATCTCGGCGGGAAGGTCGTGCTGGACCTGCTCGCTGCTGCCGTTGACCGAGAGCGAATTCCAAATGCGGGTGAACACCCGAAACAGATCCGCCTTGACGTTGGTGCTGCGGCCCAGCGTCTCCGGTTCGTTGACCAGCGTTTCGAGCGTTGCAGCCACGTAGGCATCGCCGGCCACTTGGCTGCCGGTGAGCGCGCGGGCGTAGCGGCGCAGATACGGCAGATGCTGCACGACGAGTTGTGCTGTCGACATGAGTTCCCCTGAGCCTTCGCCGCTCTTCGTGTTGCTTCCGCCCTAACGCAATCCGCCGCGCTCCGTTCCGCGCTACGGCGGAACTCGCATTGCCTCGACGCGTTTCCGCACGAGCCATGACTCAAGTCTAGCCGTAAAACAATCGCGGCCGACGTCGCTGCAGCGACGCCCAGGGGATGCTACCGGATGACGGAAGACGACGAGGCCGGAAGGCTCCACGATGGAGCTATGCCGTCGGCCACGCAGATCTCGAATTCGGGCCGCCCCCTCGGGAAGCAGGCCCATAGGCGCATCGGCGCAAACCTGCGCACCATGTACCAATCCATCGTCCAGCAACCGATCCCGAGCCGCTTCAGCGATCTCATCGCGAAACTCGACGAAGATTCGGCCGTGACTGCAGACCAGCCCTGAAAACGGGACCCCTCGAAAGAGAGGTCCCGGCAGTCGTGAACGCGATGCGACCTAGCGCGATGCGACCTAGAGTGTCGGCGAGCGACCGCGCATCAGGCCGATGACGGCAGAGATCGCGAACAAGACGATCGCGACAAAGAAGACGAGCTTGGCGGCTTCCATGGCCGTGCCGGCGATACCGCCGAACCCAAGCAGGGCGGCGACCAGGGCGACCACGAGGAATGTTACGGCCCAACCGAGCATGTGCTGGTTCCTTCTCGAATAGTTGGCGCGGCACGGGCCGCGTCCTCTCGAAGGAAATAACGTCAAGGTTCAACCGGCGGTTCCTCTCGCGCCTCCAACCGAGAACGATTGTTTTTCGCATTCCAACGCGGTGTTTCGACGGCTGCGCCAAGTCGAACATGCCGAGCCCGGCTCCGCCTCCCGGGACGGCTCCGGCTGCTCCTGCGGTCATCCGCCCCGTCTGGACGGCAGGCTAATCGCGTCGCCCGCTGGAACCGACTGGCGTGGAGCCGGGTTCGTCACCATCTCTCGGAAGACAGGTCGTGGGAGCCGTGATGAACCAAGCGAGATCAGTCTCTGCCAAGCGTCCCTTGGGCATCGGCCGCTGGCTTGGGGCCGTCGCCGAGGAGTTGGGGCGTCTGATCGAGGTGCTCGGTCCGCAGCCGCAGCTCAAACCCGTTCCGGTCAGGGTCCGTTCGGGACGCTCGCGCGGGGCACGCTGAGCCGCCCACGGACGATCTCGTGACCGTTCGACGCCGTTGGGAAACCAGCGGCGTTTTCTTTTCGAGCCTTGGAGTATCCAGCTCCGACAGCCGCATTGTAGGCGGCGAATGCGCGCGATCCGCCAGACACTCGACCGGCTCATACAACTGCGCAGTCTTCCACCGGCCCACGCGCCGGCGAAACCGGAGTTGTTCACCGCATCCGTTCTCGACCGCAATTGCCGTTACGGCGGTCGCTCGACTAAGCCTTCGAGCGCTGCCGTAGCCGGCGGAGCACGCCTTGGCGGCGGCGCCCTGGCCGACGATCAAATGCTCTGACGGCGCAGGAGTCCTGTCCAAATGGAATTCGGCAAGCGTCGACGGGAAGCCGCCCCGGCTGCCCAGGGGTCGGTGCGCATGGGACGCCGACGCGTTGTCGGGATGGCCCTCGCCGGTCTCGTCCTCGGCTTCGGCGGCGTCACGTCGGGAGCGGGCCTCGTGCAGGCCTCCGACCGGGGCGGCGTGTTCGACTTCTTCGGACAATTATTCGGCGCGCCTCAACGCCCGGTCGTCGTCTACCCGGCGCCCGAGGTTCGACGGGTTCCCCACCGCTATTCCTCGCTGCCGGATGCGCGCCGCGTCACGGAGACACGGATACGGCACTATACGCCGCGCCCCGTCTCCCTCGCCGGTGCGGATGGATGGTCGAGGCGCCCGCAGCGTCGCCGCAGCACCAGGACCGCCTTGGCCGGCCCAGTCTCCGCCGCGGGGCCGCTGAGCGTCTGCGTGCGCACATGCGACGGTTACATGTTCCCGCTCGGCGCGCGCCATTCGCAGCACGAAGTGCCAACGCAACAGGCCGCCTGCGCCGCCGCCTGCCCAGACGCGCCGACCACGCTCTACACGCTGCCCTGGGGCAAGACCGAGCTCGACCAGAGCGTTAGCCTGACGGGACAGCCCTATCTCGCGGCGGCCTGGGCGAACGTTTACAAGACGAAGCGCGTCGAGAGCTGCAATTGCCGGACTCCCGGGAGCACTGCGGCTCCTCTCTCGATCGAGCACGATCCGACCATTCGGCCGGGCGACGTCGTCGCCACCAGAACGAGCGCCGCCGTGGTGACGCGCCTGTCGAAGGGCGAGGTCGAGGTCGAGGACTATCGCAGCACGCGACAGCTGAGCCGCGCGGGGCGACGGTTCGTGGAGCAGCGCGTCGGCGCCCTGCAGCGCGATGCCGCGCAGCGGGAGTTCCGGCGATCGATGCGGACCGTATCCGCCGCAAATGACCGGATCCGCGTCGCGGACGCGACGGCTGCCGGCCTCCGCGTCGGATCGGCCGAAGGCGACGGCATGGGCGAGCCGGCCCTGAAAACGCCGGGCTTCGCGCCCGTTCGGGTGCTGGTTCCGTCGCCGTTCGTATACTGAGCGCAAGGCGCGGCGGGCGACCCGATTTGTGGTTCGCCCCGGTGTGTCGTAGGCGGCCGGCGACCCGCCTCCAACCTCCACGGCAGACATGGCGACGACCGACACATCCGGCGCTGCGACGCCGGAACCGGCTTTTGATCCGGCCCTTCCGGCCGCCGGCACGCTCGAACGGCTGACGCCATTGGTCCGGCGCCGGATCTGCGCCAATGGCGGTCCGTTCACCGCGAGCGGAACCTGCAGCTACATCGTCGGGCGGGGTGAGGTCGCGATCATCGATCCGGGCCCGGACGATGCGGACCACATCGCCGCGCTGGTGGCCGCCTCGGAAGGCGAGACGATCTCGGCCATCGTCGTCACGCATACCCATCGCGACCACTCGCCGGGTGCGCGTCGCCTCCAAGCGCTGACCGGCGCGCCGATCGTCGGATGCGGCCCGCATCGCGCCGCCCGCGAACTGGCGGAGGGGGAATTTCCGCATCTCGATGCCAGCGCCGACCGTGAGCACCGGCCGGACCGCGAACTCGCCGAGGGCGACACGGTCTCGGGGGAGGGCTGGACGCTGACGGCGCTGGCTACGCCGGGCCACACCATGAACCATCTGGCTTTTGCCCTGGCCGAGGAGAACGCCCTGTTTTCTGGCGACCACGTCATGGCGTGGTCGACGACGGTGGTGGCGCCGCCCGACGGTTCGATGCGGGCCTATATGAGCTCCCTCGACAAGCTGCGCGACCGGCCCGAAACGCTCTTCTGGCCGGGCCATGGCGGCCCGGTGCGAGATCCGCGTCGCTTCGTCCGCGGCCTCGCCGGCCATCGCCGGCAACGGGAGGCAGCGATCCGCGCGCGCATCGCCGCCGGGGACGGCGACGTCGGCACGATCGTGCTCGCCGTCTACCAGGGGCTCAATCCGGCCCTGCGCGGCGCAGCCGCGCTCTCGGTCTTCGCCCATCTGGAGGACATGGTTGCGCGGGGCCTCATACGCAGTGACGGACCTCCCCGCCTCGACGGCGTGTTCGAACCGGCTTGAAGCCGTGTCCTCTCGAAGGGAAAACGCATGACGGTATCGAGTGACGACGAGCTGACGGCGCTGAAGCTGATCGGGCGGATCGTGGCCGATACGCTGACGGTGATGGGCAACGCCCTCGAGCCGGGCATGACCACGCGCGAACTCGACGAGATCGGGCGAACGGTCATGGAGGCGGCCGGTGCGCGGCCGGCCCCGGAGTTGGTCTACGGCTTTCCCGGCGCGACCTGCATCAGCGTCAACGAGGAGGTGGCCCACGGCATTCCGGGCGATCGCCGGATCCAGCCGGGGGACCTCGTCAACATCGACGTGTCGGCGGAGAAGGACGGCTATTTCTCCGATACCGGCGCGTCTTTCGCCGTGCCGCCCGTGACGCGCAAGGTCGAACGGCTCTGCAAGGACGGGCGCCGGGCGATGTGGGCGGGCCTACGTGAGGTCGGCGCCGGCAAGCCGTTGGCCGGCATCGGCAAGGCCGTGGGCAGCTTCGCCAAGAAGAACGGCTACACGCTGGTGCGCAACCTTGCGAGCCACGGCGTCGGCCTGTCGCTTCACGAACAGCCGACAGAAATCGCAACCTGGCCCGACGCCTCCGAGCGCCGGATCATGGAAGACGGGCTGGTCTTCACCGTCGAGCCCTTCCTGTCGCTGGGCGCCATCTTCGCCGAGGATGGCGACGACCCTTGGACCCTCTACAGCAAGCCGCAGGCCCTCACGGTCCAGTACGAGCACACCGTCGTCGCTACCCGAAACGGGCCGTTGATCCTCACCGCGCCCAGCCAATAGGGCGGCGAAGCATCCGTTATTTCAGAGCGATGGCGAGGTTGGCGACTTCGTCGAGATAGGCGCGGATGCGGTCGGCATTGTCGCCGAGGTCGCGCGCGCCGAGACGGGTCGCCGAGCGCACGTCGATGCGCGCGCCGTCGGCCCGCGGCCGCACACGCACCGTGATGTCGGCGGGCAGGTTGAGGACGCGGCTGCGCGCGATCGCCTCGATCCGGCCGGTGCCCACGCGGCCGCCCGGACGGATCGCCTCGACGATCTGCCACTTGCGGTTCACGGCCGCCTTGCGGGCCAATTCGAAGGCCTCGTCGGGATCGACGTCGAGCGTCAGCGGCGCGATCTGCGAGTAGGCGGCGCGTTGGGCCTCGCGTGCCTGCGCGCCAGGGTCGGGCGGGTAGCGCCCATCGCGCGCCGCGAAGGCCGCCCGCGAGCGGGAGAAGGCCGGAGGCTGTTCGAGATCGGTGGAGACGTCCGTGATCGCAGGCAAGCGCAAGCCACGCAGGGCGGCATAGGCAGGATAGGCCAGCACCAGGGCAGCGATGAACACGCCGAGGATGGCGGCTCCGATGCCACGCGCACCCTCTCGCCAGCCGCGCACGAAGGCGAACCCGGCAAAGACCAAGGCCAGCCCCGCCAGCACGACGCCACTGCCGAGGACGGCGAGCGCTGGGCCTGGCTCGGCGCGCTGGCTGCGCACCATCAGGAGCGCAATGGCGCTCACCAAGGCTGCGAAGAACGCCACGCTTCGCGCATAGCCGCCGGCGCGGGTGACGGGATCCTTGATAGGCTGTCGGCGCATGGAGCAGGGGCGGCTCTGAATCCGAAGGCTGTCGGAACTCCTGAGCAAGCTACAGGGCGGTGCTATGTCACGCCAGTGAGAGGGTTGCGACTGCCACGCCTGAGACGGCTCTGCTACAAGCCTGACATCATGCCGAGTGAGCCAACTTCAACCCATCATCCCGCCGAGACATCGGCGACGGACCCCATGCGGGTCTGGTTCCGCTTCATTCGGCTCAATCGACGAGTGACGGCGGCCGTTGCCTCGGAATTACGCGCCCTCGGCCTGTCGATCCCGCAATTCGACGTGCTCTCGACGCTCACCGAGCAGGAAGGCCTGACCCAGCAGGACCTCGCCAGCCGACTCTACGTCACAAAGGGGAACGTTTCGGGTTTGATCGACCGCCTCGTCGAAGCGGGTTTGGTCGAGCGACGCGCGATCGTGGGCGATCGGCGCTCTCACGCGCTTCACCTCACCAGCGAAGGGGCGAACTTAGCGCGGCAGGGTCTCGCGGTGCAGACGAGCTACGTCAGTCGAACGCTCGGCCAACTCGATCCCGGAAGCATCGCGGAACTCGAACGGCTCGTGCTGCTCTGGCGCGAGCACGCGCGCAGCGACAGCTCCGCCGTTTGATCGGCAAAACCGGACGGAATCGCAAAACATCATCCGCGAACTGGAGACCAGCGGGCGTTCAGCCGGCCCCAGCTTCACGGATCAGGAGAGATCATTCGCCCGCACGGCCGGTCGATTGACCACCTTTGCGGCCAGCGGTCGATGCGAGTTCGCGGTCCTGGGAGAAAGAGCGCTTGTCGGCAGGAACCGACCGCCCGCCCTTGCTCGCGATCTCGCGCTGCCGCTCGGCGTTCATGGATGCGAAGCCTCGCTTCGAGGTGGAATTACCGGATGCCATCAGCGCCTCCTCGGCTAAGTTTTAACAACCGGACAACCGGCAGCCAATTCGATGGTTCCTTGGCTGTATACGTGCCCGGAAAAGGAAACTCGGTGCCATTTACACTTTTGGCGGGTCGCCAAGCTTGGGACATAGGAACTCAAGCGTGGGCGGAAACCGTCGAACTGCAAAAAAATGCATAGCCACGCGAAGTTGAGGTGCATAACGTCACCAGTCGGACATCACGGGATGCATTCGGCGGCTTCGGAGATTTTTGACAGGCACCGTATCAGCCGCTACGCGCCGCATGATCGACCAGCCCAGGCGCATCATGACGCGCTGGCGTCGGCGGGGGATCATCCAGACAGATCATGACGCTCGACACCGAGGTTTCGTCCCTCAAGCAGGTGCCGCTGTTTCGCGAAGTGGAGCCGTCGCGGCTGAAGCTCCTCGCCTTCACCAGCGAGCGCGTTCACTTCGAGGACGGGCAAAACTTCTTCTCGCAGGGCGACGAGTCCGACGCGGCCTACCTGATCCTGGAAGGTGAGGCTGTCGTCTCCCTCGACGGCCCACAGGGCGCCGTACAACTCGCCCTGCTCGGAGCCGACGCGCTCGTCGGCGAGATGGGCATCCTGGCCGACCAGCCTCGCTCGGCGACCGTCACCGCCACGACTGCGGTAACCGCCCTGCGGATCGACCGCGGCGTCTTTCTGGAATTGCTGGCGCAGTTTCCGCAGATCGGCATCGCGGTGATGCGCGAACTGGCGCTGCGCCTCGAGCAGACGAACCGCCAACTCGCCAGCCGGCAGGGCGGCGACCGCTAGGCGGCGGCAATCACTCGTAGGCGATGAACTCCATCAGCGAGCCGTCCGGGTCGCGGAAATACACGCTGGTGCCGGCTCCAGCCGCGCCGTTGCGCTCTACGGGGCCGAGTTCCACCGGCACGCCGTGGCGAGCGAGATGGTCCATGGCCTCCTCGATCGTGCCGGACCAGCGGAAGCAGAGATCGCTGCCGCCGGGCTGGACGGGCTTCGCGGCGAGGGGATCTCCGATCTGGCCCGGACCGTGGACGTTGAGTTGAATGCCGCCGAAGAGAAATCGCACACCCTTGCGGAATGGGACGACCTCGGCGCCGAGCACGTCACGGTAGAACGCGGTCGACCGCTCCCAGTCGGAGACGTGGATCACGCAATGGTCGAGATGGATCGCCGGGCTGAGGCCGGCCATCGGTTCGATGCCGGCATCGTCCGGGAAAGTCTGTGGGTCGGCCATGCCTGTCCTGCTTCCGCTTGTCGGGTCGATATCGTCGTTGATCTGCTCTCACGAGGACCAAATAGGGCAGCGACCGCCGCAATTGCGCGGGCTCTTCCGCGGATCGTGAGGCCGCAAAGACACAACCTCTGAGATCGAGGCCGAGTATCGAAGGGGCCCGAGACCGACCGCAAAGGCTCCGAACCGATCGATGCGCGCCAGCCGGATACTCTTCGCCCTCGTTGCCATCACGCCGCTGGCTGCCTGCCAGTCGCGCATGCAGAGCGCAGGCCTCGACGACGCATCGGCTTGGTACACCGGCACGATGCCGGATAAGCCCTACGACGTTCCCCTGGTCGACACGTCGCGGCTCGATCCGAAGTTCCGGCGGCAGACCGTGCGCTACACCGGCGCCGAGAAGCCGGGCACCATCGTCGTCGACATCGACAAGCGCCAGCTTCAGCTCGTGCAGGAGGACGGCTCGGCGCTCCAATACGGGGTCGGCGTCGGCAAGCAGGGCTTTTCCTGGAAGGGCGAGGCTCGTGTCGGCCGCAAGGGCGTCTGGCCGGATTGGAGCCCGACCACCACGATGGTCTCTCTGAACCCCGACCTGCCGCGTACCCTGAAGGGCGGCATCGACAACCCCCTCGGAGCACGCGCGCTCTACCTCTACCAGGGCAACCGCGACATCCTGTTCCGCATCCATGGCACCAATGAGCCCTGGAGCATCGGCGAGCAGATGTCGTCGGGCTGCGTGCGCATGCTGAACGAGGATATCGTCGATCTCTTCCAGCGCGTGCCCGTGGGAACGACGGTGCTGATCAAGCGCAGCGGGAAATACCGGGGCGCGTAAGGGTCTGATCGGTCGTCGCGAGCCGTAGGCGGAGCACCCCAGGGCGACCAGGCGACTGTTGTCGACGTGCGCTTGATTGCATCGCTGCATTCGCTTTGACGAGGAACCGTCGTCACGTTCCGCGCGTCATTCTCCGAAGCGGCCAAGCTTGGTCGCGCGGAGCGTCCCGATGACCATCACCGTCGCCCATATTCAGCCGATCATCGCGATCCTGGCCGGGATCCTGATCCTCGTCATGCCGCGGCTCTTGAACTTTATCGTCGCGATCTACCTGATCGCCGTCGGTGTGATCGGGCTCGGGTTGTTCCGGCATTTGTCCTGACGGGCGACACCGGGGGAAAACCGTCACCGGTCTCGGCTGGGACGCGGCCCGTTCATCTTGCATTGCATCATGAGGTGGTCCAACCCCCGATCAGAGGCCATGCCCTTTGCCGGCGGCAGTACGATCTGACGGACGAGACAGATGACGAAATGGGTCTATTCCTTCGGTGACGGCAAGGCCGAAGGCGAGTCGGCAATGCGCAATCTGCTCGGTGGCAAGGGCGCGAACCTCGCCGAGATGTGCAATCTCGGGCTGCCGGTGCCTCCCGGCTTCACCATCACCACCGAGGTTTGCACGGCCTATTACGACAACGGAAAGACCTACCCGGCCGAATTGAAGGACGCCGTGAAGGCCGCCCTCGACAAGGTCGGCGCCATCACTGGCCGCACGTTTGGCGATGCCACGAAGCCGCTGCTGGTCTCGGTCCGCTCGGGCGCCCGCGCCTCGATGCCCGGCATGATGGATACGGTGCTCAATCTCGGCCTGAACGACGAGACCGTCGAGGCCCTGGCCAAGGACGCCGACGACGAGCGTTTCGCCTATGATTCCTATCGCCGCTTCATCACGATGTACTCGAACGTCGTGCTGAACGTGGAGCACCACGCCTTCGAAGAGGCGCTGGAGCACTACAAGGAGCAGAAGGGCTTCGACCTCGACACCGAGCTCGCCGCCGCCGACTGGAAGACCCTGATCGGCACCTACAAGACGATCGTGAAGAAGGAGCACGGCTCGGACTTCCCGCAGGGAGCCGAGGATCAGCTTTGGGGCGCGATCAGCGCCGTGTTCGATTCCTGGATGATCCCGCGCGCGAAGAAGTACCGCGAGCTGAACAACATTCCCGAGAGCTGGGGCACGGCCGTCAACGTCCAGGCCATGGTGTTTGGCAATATGGGCGACACTTCGGCCACCGGCGTCGCCTTCACCCGCAACCCGTCCACCGGCGAGAGTGCGCTCTACGGCGAGTTCCTGATCAACGCCCAGGGAGAGGACGTCGTCGCCGGCATCCGCACCCCGCAGGACATCACCGAGAAGGCCCGCCAGGAGGCGGGGTCCGACAAGCCTTCCATGGAGAAGGCGATGCCGGAGAGCTTCGCCGAGCTGACCCGCATCTACGGGATCCTCGAGAAGCACTACCGCGACATGCAGGATATGGAGTTCACCATCGAGAATGGGAAACTCTGGATGCTGCAGACCCGCAACGGCAAGCGCACGGCCAAGGCGGCCCTGCGCATCGCCGTCGAACTCGCGGGCGAGGGCCTGATCTCGAAGGACGAGGCCATCCGCCGGATCGAGCCGGGCAGCCTCGACCAGCTCCTGCACCCGACCATCGACCCGAAGGCCGAGCGCAAGGTCATCGCCACCGGCCTGCCGGCCTCGCCAGGCGCCGCCGTTGGCGCGATCGTGTTCAATTCGGAGGATGCCGAGGCCGCCCGCAAGGCCGAGCGCAAGTGCATCCTGGTGCGCGTCGAGACCTCCCCTGAGGACATCCATGGCATGCATGCCGCCGAGGGCATCCTCACGACGCGCGGTGGCATGACCAGCCACGCGGCCGTGGTGGCCCGCGGCATGGGCAAGCCCTGCGTCTCCGGCGTGGGCTCGATCCGGATCGACTACAAGGCCCAGACCCTGACCGTCGGCGGCGTCACGCTCAAGGCCGGCGATAAGCTCACCATCGACGGCTCGACCGGCCAGGTGATCCAGGGTGAGGTCAAGATGGTCGAGCCCGAACTGTCGGGCGAGTTCGCTGCCCTGATGGAGTGGGCGGATGCCGTTCGCACCATGAAGGTGCGCACCAATGCCGACACGCCGAGCGACGCCCGCGCGGCCCGCAACTTCGGCGCCGAGGGCATCGGCCTCTGCCGCACCGAGCACATGTTCTTCGAGGGCGACCGCATCGTCGCGGTCCGCGAGATGATTCTTTCCGACGATGCCGAGGGCCGGAAGGCTGCGCTCGCCAAGATCGAGCCCTACCAGACCGACGATTTCGTCGAGCTGTTCACGATCATGTCGGGCCTGCCCGTCACCATCCGCCTGCTCGACCCGCCGCTGCACGAGTTCCTGCCGCATACCGACAAGGACGTGACGGAATTCGCGCAAACGGTCGGCGTGCCCGAGGAACGCGTTCGTGCCCGCCTGAAGGAGCTCGACGAGACCAACCCGATGCTTGGCTTCCGCGGCTGCCGTCTGGCGATCGCATACCCTGAGATCGCCGAGATGCAGGCCCGCGCCATCCTCACCGCCGCGGCCAAGGCGGCAAAGCAGACCGGCAAGCCGGTCACGCCCGAGATCATGGTCCCGCTCGTGTTCACCAAGGCCGAGTTCGATCTCGTCAAGGCGCGCATCGACGGCGAGGCGAAGAAGCTCGGCGATACCGTCGAGTATCAGGTCGGCACCATGATCGAGCTGCCGCGCGCCGCTTTGCGCTCGGGCGAGATCGCGGAATCTGCGGAATTCTTTTCTTACGGCACCAACGACCTCACCCAGACCGCGCTTGGCATCTCGCGCGACGATGCCGGCACCTTCCTCGGCTCCTACACGAAGGCCGGCATCATCCCGTCCGACCCCTTCGTGACGATCGACCGCGACGGCGTTGGCGAACTGGTGCAGATTTCGGCGGAGCGCGGCCGCAAGACTCGTCCGGGTATCAAGCTCGGCATCTGCGGCGAGCATGGCGGCGATCCCGCCTCGATCGCCTTCTGCCAGGAGGTCTGCCTCGACTACGTGTCCTGCTCGCCGTTCCGCGTGCCGATCGCCCGCCTCGCGGCAGCACAAGCGGCTCTCGGGGATGGCGCCAAAGGCGACTGAGCAGCTGCCTGTTTTCTGCTCATCAGGCTTAGCCTTAAGGCAGGCCATGGTGGGAATTTGCGCAGCGGGCGGAGGCAGTTAAGTCTGCCTTAAGCCCGTTGCCGCTTTGGCCGTGGAAGCTTTGCAATATTTTTTGTGCGGCACGGCTGAACCCCTGTTTCCCGGGCACGTTAACTGCTAACGGAGCCATGTGCGCGGGCGCACTTGTCGGCTGTCCGACCGGGGCTCGCGGGACTCCTGCCATGTCAGATTCGACATCGACTTCCGCCCTCATCGACGGTCGCGCGCCCGACGGCGGCAAGGCCATGCAGAGTGCCTTCATCTGGGTGGTGGCGTGTCTCGCGACGGCGATCACGCTCTTCGCGATCGGCATGCTGGTCTGGGCTCAGAACGAGCGGGCGGCCGGGCGCATGATCATCGGTGCGCAGAAGGGTGACGGCTATCTGCCTATGGTGGCTGCCCACTTCGCCAGTTTCCACGGACGGCCCGCCGGGCTCTGAGGCCCGATCCTTAACCACGCCTCAACCATAACGAGCGATCGTTCGGCTTCTGCCCGAATCTTCGCGCGGTCGCCTGAGACCATGCCTGCCGGGCTCAAAATCCTGACGCGGGTCATGCGGCGTGGCGACGAGGCGGCTTCGAGGCGGGCGTAGACGCCAATCGGGACTGGGCTGGCTGGCGGCCGCCATGGTGCCGTGGGCGGCGGGCGTCGGTCTGTTGATCTCCTTTACGGCCTCGGCCGGCACGGATCACATGATCGGCCTGCGCCCCGCCAACCTGTTCGAGCGCGATGCCCGCTTGACGCAGGGCATCACGCCGGGCGCTCCGAACGCCGGGCGCGGGATCAAGGACCTCGACCGAGCGCCGGACGGTTTCATCCCCGTTCCCGACCTCGGCCTGAGTAACCCGCTGGCCGGGATGCTTGGTAGCCGCGACGACGACGCGGGATCGCTCGAGGATTCCGACGGTGCCACCCCAGCGGTCCCGAAGGCCGTCGCCCTGTCCTCGGTAACGCCAGCGCCGGCCGATGCGGTGCCGATCGAGGTCGCCGCCTCCAGCCTCGCCTTGCCCGGGTTCTCTCCGCGCCTCGACCAGGAGGCCGCTCCCGCGCAGACCCCGGCCGAGGCGGAAGCCTCGCAGCACCGCTACGCCGACCTGATCCAGCCCGAGGCGATGGACCGTGAGCAGCGCTGCCTCGCCGAGGCCGTGTATTTCGAGGCCCGCAGCGAACCGGAGGAGGGGCAGGCCGCGGTCGCACAGGTCATCCTGAACCGGGTGAAGAGTGGGCTGTATCCGTCGAACGTCTGCGGCGTCGTCTATCAGAACCGTCACCGCTACATGGGCTGCCAGTTCTCCTTTGCCTGCGAAGGCAAGTCGCTGCGCATCACCGATGCCGGCTCTTGGCAGACCGCGACCCGCATCGCCGGCGCCGTGATCGAAGGCAAGACCTATCTCAGCGAGGTCGGCGGTGCGACGCACTACCATGCCGACTACGTCCGTCCCGGCTGGTCGCGCCGGCTCAAGAAGATGGACGTGATCGGCCGGCACATCTTCTACCAGCTCAAGCGCGGACAGACCTGAGCCGGATAATCCATTAATTTTGCCGAATGGGTAAAATGCCGAAGTCTTGCGTAGTAAATACGCAAGACTTCACTGCCTGCGTAGTCGTGGGCATAGGTTAATTTTACCGTCTTCCGCGATAGAACTTGCCGTGACTGCAACTTGACCGTTTCCTGCGCGTCGAGGACCGCGTGCTGAGCGTCAGCCGCATTCCGTTCGCGCAGCGTATCAGATCGAGGATGCCGTCATGACCGCGTCGGTCAGCCGTACCACCACACTTGCCACGACACTCGCCGCAGCCCTGGCCGGCGCCGCCCTCTTCGCTGCCCCCGCCGCCGCAGGCGGCTGCTACGGCGCCGAATGCTACCGCCGGGTCACCACCCCGCCGGTTTTCGACACCGTTTCCGAGCAGCGCCTCGTGCGCCCGGCCCGCACCGTCTACCGCACCACGCCGCCGGTCTACGACACGGTGTCCGAGCGCGTCATGGTCTCGCCGGGCGGTCGCCACTGGCAGACGAGCTACGATGCCTATGGCCAGCTCGTCGGCTGCTGGATCACCACGCCGCCGCGCTTCGCCGTGCAGAGCCGTCGCGTCCTAGTGCGCCAGGCCGAGGTGATCCCGGAGACGATCCCGCCCGTCTATGCGAGCTACTCGCGCCGCGTCCTCGTGCAGCCGGCGAGCCAGCAATGGGTGCCGGCGGGTGGTGGATACGGCGGCTATGGTGGCGGCTTCGCCCCGGCTGGCCTCCGCATCGGCTCGATCCCCGATGCCGTCGGCATCACTGGCGCCTCCTCGGCGGATGTCGGCGTCGGCCTCGGCTTCTCGTCGGGCAGCGTCTACGACGGCTACTGAGCCGCAAACGTGATCATGACTTGAAGACGGCCTCGGAGGTTTCCTGCCTCCGGGGCCGTCTTGATTCAGGCCCGTCATGCCGTACCTCCCTCCGCACGGAGTGCTGACGGGAGACGAGGATGACGGCGTTCAAGGCCTGGGTGGTCGAGAAGGGCGAGGGCGGACAGAGCCTCGCCTTCGAGGATTTCGACGAGGCCGGGCTGATGGACGGCGACGTCACCGTGCGCGTCACCCATTCGGGCCTGAACTACAAAGACGGACTCGCCATGACCGGCAGGATGCCGGTAGTGCGCCGCTTCCCGATGATCCCCGGCATCGATTTCTGCGGCGTCGTCGAAACGTCGGACGATCCGGCCTGGAAGCCCGGCGACACCGTGGTTCTCACCGGCTGGGGCGTCGGCGAGACCCATCTCGGCGGCTTCGCCGAGCGCGCTCGCGTCAAGGGGGACTGGCTGGTGCCGCTGCCCGACGGCCTCTCGCCGGCCCAGGCCATGGCGATCGGCACCGCGGGCTATACGGCCATGCTCTCGGTGATCGCCCTGGAGAAGCACGGACTGACCCCGCAATCCGGTCCTGCTGTGGTGACGGGCGCCTCGGGCGGTGTCGGCTCGGTTGCCGTGTCGCTGTTGAAGCGCGGCGGTTGGCACGTCATCGCCGCCACCGGTCGCGACGGCGAAGCGGATTACCTGAACGGCCTCGGCGCGGCGGAGATCCTCGACCGGGCGGAGCTGAGCGGCGATCCGAAGCCGCTCGCCAAGGAGCGCTGGGCAGCCGGCATCGATGCGGTCGGCTCGAAGACGCTCGCCAACCTGCTGGCGATGGCGAAGGCCGGCGGCGCCATCGCCGCCTGCGGGAATGCTGGCGGCATGGACCTGCCCTCGTCGGTGGCTCCGTTCATCCTGCGCGGCGTGTCGCTCATCGGCATCAACAGCGTGACGACGCCCCAGAAGCCACGGCGCGAGGCCTGGGCGCGGCTCGCCGAAGAGCTTGATCTCGACGCGCTCGCTGCGATGACCAGGACGATCAGCTTAAAGGATGTCGGCGGTCTGGGAGAGACCATCCTGGCCGGGCAAACGCGCGGACGCACCGTGGTGGAGATCGGCTGAGCGGAAGCGGAACTGTGAGGCCTGCCTGCGCATTGCACGTTTCATGAGTGTAGCATTCGTTCGCGAGAAAGAGGGTGGCGAGGCGTTCGAGGATCTCCCCGATCGCCCGATCTCCCCGCACGCTAACTTCGTGACCAAGCAGGGCCTTGCCCTGATCGAGGCCGAGGTCGCGCGGCTGGAGGCCGAGAGCGCGAGCCTCGATCACGATGACAAGGCCGAGACCGCGCGTGTCTCGCGGGACCTGCGGTACTGGTCGTCGCGAAAGAATTCGGCCCAGCTCGTCGAGAAGGTCGAGGGCGACACCGTCCATTTCGGTTCGACCGTGACCGTCGTTCGCGAGGACGATACGAAGCAGGTCTTCCACATCGTCGGCGAAGACGAGGCCGACCCGGCCAAGGGCTCGATCTCCTACGTCGCGCCCCTTGCTCGCGCAATCACCGGAAAGTCTGTCGGCGACACCGTCGAGGTGAACGGCCAGGAGGTCGAGATCCTCAAGGTGTCGGCTTAGCCGTCTCTGCCTGCGCGTCGAGGCGGCCTTCGAAGGCGCGGCGCATCGGCAGGATCGCTTCCGCCATGAAATCCATGAAGGCGCGCACGCGTACGGCGTGACGCAGGTCTGGATGGGTGAGCAGCCACAGCTCTGATGCGATGCCCGGCTCGGGATCCTCGAGCCGGCGCAACTCTGGGCAGCGATCGCCGATGTAACAGGGCAGCAAGCCGATCCCGATTCCGGCGAGGACCGCCTCGCGCAGGCCCGTCACGGCATTGAGCTGCAGGGCGATCTCTCGAACGTCGGTCCGGGCACGCATGAGGCGGGTGAAGCGCCCGTCGGCGACCTGCCCACCCGGGGTTACCCAACGCGTGCGATAGGCATTGTCCTGAAGTCGGTCGTTCCGGCCGTAGACCGCCCAGGCGATGCCGGACAGGCGGCGCCCGACGAGGTTCGCCGGCGGATTGCTGGTCGCACGGATCGCGACGTCCGCATCGCGCCTCGACAGGTTCAGCGCCTCCTCGGACATCACGACGTCGAGGCGCACATCCGGATGGGCCTCTCGGAACCGCGCGAGGAATGGCATCAGCAGGTCGCTGACGAAGCCGACCGGAGCGGTGATG
This sequence comes from Methylobacterium brachythecii, assembly GCF_014196345.1. Classification (GTDB taxonomy): domain Bacteria; phylum Pseudomonadota; class Alphaproteobacteria; order Rhizobiales; family Beijerinckiaceae; genus Methylobacterium; species Methylobacterium brachythecii. The sequence continues at coordinate 209,469 of NZ_JACIDN010000005.1, forward strand.
CGCAGCTCGCCCGAGGGCGTCAGCGTGCGGCCGAGCACCTCTCGGCCGAAACGCGCGACATCGGTCTCCATCCGCTCCGCCGCCTCGACCATGGCAAGCCCGGCCGGTGTCGGCACGTAGCCCGAACGCGAGCGCTCGAAGAGCTGCGCATCCACGGCGGCTTCCAAGGCAGCCAGTCGGCGGAACGCCGTAGAATGGTTGATGCCGAGATGAGCCGCAGCATGGGTCAGGCCGCCGCGATCCGCGATGGCCTTGACGAGGCGAAAGTCATCCCAGGCGAGGGTCATGAGCCGGGTATCGGGGTTTGATCGGCATTTTTGCAAACTACTTCTTGCAGATCAGGGCATTTTCGCAATCGGTGAGGGAGGCGATCTAGGCTCCCGTGGAGGCGCGTCGCGCGTTGCGGGCGGCTCGAACCGGTTCGAGACAGACAGGAGATGGCGCGATGGCAAAGGTTCTGGTGCTCTATTACTCGTCCTGGGGTCACGTGGAGGCCTTGGCGAATGCGGCTGCAGAAGGGGCCCGCGAGACCGGCGCCGAGGTCACCGTGAAGCGCGTGCCCGAACTCGTTCCCGACGAGGTCGCGCGGCAGTCCCACTACAAGCTCGATCAGGCCGCACCGATCGCTACGCCGAACGAGCTGGCCGATTACGACGCGATCATTTTCGGCACGCCGACCCGCTACGGCAACATGGCCGCGCAGATGAAGCAGTTCCTCGACCAGACCGGTGGCCTGTGGATGCAGGGCAAGCTCGTCGGCAAGGTCGGCTCGGTCTTCGCCTCGACCGGCTCGCAGCATGGCGGCCAGGAGACCACCATCACGAGCTTCCACACCGTGCTCCTACATCACGGCATGGTCATCGTCGGATTGCCCTACGCTTTCCAGGGCCAGATGGGTGTCGAGGAAGTGAAGGGCGGCACACCTTACGGCGCGACCACGATCGCCGGCGGCGACGGCAGCCGTCAGCCGAGCCCAGTCGAACTCGACGGTGCTCGCTTCCAGGGCAAGCACGTCGCAGGCATTGCGGCCAAGCTTTCGGCCTGATCGACCCAAGAAAAAAGGCTCGCATTGCTGCGAGCCTTGGGAAGGAAAAAGGCCATTGGGGGCTGAACTGGCCTTCGTGATTGGACAACAGCCTTCCCGGGGAACGGTTCCGCAGAAGTTTGAAAAAAAATCAGCGAGGCGCAGCGGCCCGGCTCAGCCGGTCGTTGATCGCCTCGCCGAGACCCGTAGACGGGATCGGCGACACGGTGATCGTAGCGGCTCCCGACGCATCGAGACGACGCAGCATTTCGAAGAGCCGCGCAGCCGCCTCGGCGAGATCGCCAGCAGGACTCAGGTTCTCGACGGCCGCGGCAGCGGCGAGGCCGACAGGCCGGAATGTTCCGAAGAGCAGCACCGCTTCAGCAGCCGAGATCCGCTCCGCATCCAGCCGCACCGCGGCACGTGGCGCGTAGTGCGAGGCGAGTAGACCCGGCCCGATCGGACGCTCCTCATCGGACGCGGTAGCGACGGGATCGACGCCGAGGACCCGCCGCAGTTCGTCGCGCGTGACGCCGCCCGGCCGCAAAAGGCGAGGGCGCCCGCCGAGGCAGGCCACCACCGTCGACTCGATCCCCACGGGGCAGTGGCCGCCATCGAGCACCGCGGCGATGCGGCCATCGAGATCCCCGAGCACGTGCTCGGCCGAGGTCGGGCTGACGCGCCCGGAGCGGTTAGCGGAAGGTGCTGCGATCGGCCGGCCGACGCGCGCCAACACAGCACGCGCGATTGGATCGCCCGGAACCCGCAAAGCCACGCTCGGCAGCCCGGCACGGGCGAGGTCGCAGACGGTGCCGTCGAGAGCCGCTGGCAGCACCAGCGTCAGCGGTCCAGGCCAGAAGGCCTTCGCCAGGGCCGAGGCGGACTCGTCAAAAACGCCCTCACGCCGGGCCGAGGCCTCGTCGGGCAGATGCGAGATCAGCGGATTGAAGCGGGGCCGCTCCTTGGCCGCGTAGATCGCAGCGACGGCGTTCGGATCGGAGGCATCGGCGCCGAGTCCGTAGACGGTCTCGGTCGGGATCGCGACGACTTGGCCGGCGCCGAGCAGCCGCGCCGCCTCGGCGATGCCGTAGGCATCCGCAGCAAGGCGCGACGTCGCCCGCGTGCCCCCCGACAAGCCGATTGATCCGTGATCGTTCATATGTAAACTATCTGCGCGATGCAGCCCGACTGTGGCCGCCCCGCAACTTCGGTCGTAAGAGGTGGCCGTAGCCGTCCGCGGTCGCGGACGTCAAATCAGCGCCGAACCAACCGGCGCCGGAGGAACTCGATGAGCTATCGCGCGCCGGTCGAGGACATGGTGTTCACCCTGCGCCACGTCGCCGGGCTCGACGGCGTGCTGGCCCAGGGCGGCCACGAGATGGCACCAGAGGACGTCTCCGCGATCCTCGAAGAGGCCGGTAAGTTCGCCAGCGGCGTGATCGCTCCCCTGAACCGCACGGGCGACCGTGAGGGTGCCCGCCTGCAGGACGGCGTGGTAACGACGGCACCGGGCTGGCGCGAGGCCTACCGTGCCTTCGTCGAAGGTGGCTGGAACGGCCTCGGCGCCTCGGCCGAGCATGGCGGGCAGGGCCTGCCGCACCTGATGGCGGCAGCCTGCACCGAGATGTGGAACGGCGCCAATCTCAGCTTCAGCCTCTGCCCGCTCCTGACCGCCGGCGGCATCGAGGCCCTGGCCCAGCACGGCTCCGATGCGCTGAAGGAGCGCTACCTGGAGAAGCTCGTCTCGGGCGAGTGGACCGCGACCATGAACCTGACCGAGCCCCAGGCCGGCTCGGACCTCGCCCTGCTGCGAACGCGCGCCGAGCCCGATGGTGAAGGCCGCTATCGGATTACCGGCGCCAAGATCTTCATCACCTATGGCGAGCACGATCTCGCCGACAACATCTGCCACCTCGTCCTTGCGCGCCTCAAGGACGCGCCGGCCGGTACGCGCGGCATCTCGCTCTTCCTGGTGCCGAAGGTGCTGCCCGACGGGACACAGAACGACCTTCGCTGCTCGGGCCTGGAGCACAAGCTCGGTATCCACGCCTCGCCAACCTGTTCCATGGCCTTTGGCGACCATGGCGGCGCCATTGGCTGGCTGATCGGCGAGGAGAATCGCGGCCTCGCCTGCATGTTCACGATGATGAACTCGGCCCGGCTCAATGTCGGTCTGCAGGGCGTCGGCGTCGCCGAAGCCGCCTATCAGCAGGCGCTCGGCTATGCCCGCGATCGGCGGCAGGGCAGGGCGCCCGGCGACTCTGCGCCAACCAGCGCCATCGTCGGCCATCCCGACATCCAGCGCATGCTCCTGACCATGAAGGCCTCGACCGCCGCTGCGCGCGCCATCTGCTATCTCACCGCCCAAGGGCTCGATGCCGCCGAAGGCCCGGAGGGCAAGGCCGCCAACGACCGCGCCTCGCTGCTCACGCCCGTCGCGAAAGCCTTCTCCACGGACATCGCCAACGAGGTCACCTCGCTCGGCGTGCAGGTCCATGGGGGCATGGGCTTCATCGAGGAGACCGGCGCGGCCCAGTTGATGCGCGATGCCCGCATCCTCGGCATCTACGAGGGCACCAACGGCATCCAGGCGATCGATCTCGTCACCCGCAAGCTGCCGCTGAACGGCGGCGCCACCGTCCACGCCCAGATCGCCACGATGCGGCTGGTCGCGGAGGGGTTGCTGAAGGATGGCTCGGACGCTTTCGGCGCGTCGGTGTCCCGGCTGCGCGAAGGCATCGGCAGCCTCGACCGTGCGACCATCTACCTGTTGAAGATCCTCGCTTCCAATCGGCCGGAGGCCGCGCTCGCGGGCGCCACGCCGTATCTGCGCCTGTTCGGCCTCGTCCAGGGGGCCGCCTGCCTGGCACAGGCGGGCCTCGCCGCGAATGCCGCGCTCAAGTCCGGCGACACCGATCCCTCCCATGCCGGCCGCATCGCGCTGGCGCGGTTCTTCGCGGAGAACCTGCTGCCGGCGGCGGCCGGGTTGGAGCAGACGGTCATCGGCGGCGGGTCCTTCCTGGACGATGCCGCCGCCGCGCTGGCGAGCTGAGAGACCGCGACCATGAGCGACGACGTCACGATCCAGGACAGCGCCGGCGGCGTTCGCGTCATCGGGATCGACCGCCCGCAGAAGAAGAACGCGCTCACCGGCGTCATGTACGACGCCATGTTGGACGCGCTCGCGGGGGCGGACGCATCGGCCGAGATCGGCGCCGTGGTGTTCGCCGGCCTGCCCGGCATGTTCTCGGCCGGCAACGACCTCGCCGATTTCGTCGAAGGTGCCCGCGAAGCCTTCACGGAGGCGCCGGCCTTGCGCTTCATCCGTCAGCTCGCCCGGACGAAAACGCCGATGGTGGCGGCGGTGGACGGCATCGCCGTGGGCATCGGCACGACGCTGACCCTGCATTGCGACCTCGTCTACGTGTCCGACAAGGCGCGTTTTCGGATGCCCTTTGTCGAACTCGGCCTCGTGCCGGAGGCGGCGTCGAGCTACCTCCTGCCGCGTCGGGTCGGCCTGCTCAAGGCGACAGAATTCCTGCTGCTCTCGGAGCCGTTCGACGGCGCGACGGCCGTGAACCTCGGATTGGCCAACGCGCTCATGCCCTCCGACATGCTGGTCGAGCACGCCGTGGCCCAGGCCGCGCGGCTGGCCGCGCTGCCGCGCGGGGCGATCGAGGCCTCCCGCAGGCTGATCCGCGGCAATCTGGCCGAGGTCGAAGCGGCCCTGGAGGCGGAGGCCGAGGCTTTCGAGGCGCGGCTGCGCTCGCCCGAGGCGCAGGCTGCCTTCAAGAGCTTTTTCGACCGCGCGCCGAAGCCCACCGCGTGATCAAGCCCGACCTACGCGGCAAGGTCTGCCTCGTCGCCGGGGCCTCGCGCGGCGTCGGGCGCGGCATCGCGCGGGGGCTCGGCGAGGCAGGCGCGACGGTGATCGTCACGGCGCGGTCGAGCGAGACCGGCCCGCGCACCGAGACGCGGCCTGAGACCATCGAGGACACCTCGCGCGAGGTCGATGCGGCCGGCGGCGAGGGACACCATTACATCTGCGACCACCGCAGCGAGCGCTCGGTCGACGAGCTGGTGCATTGGTGCGTGCGCCGCTTCGGCCGCATCGACGTCGCGGTCTCGAGCGTCTGGAGCGGCAATGAAGGCTTCGACGGCGAGCGCTACGCCGACGGCGTCGCCTGGGGTACGCCGTTCTGGCGGCGCTCCGCCGAGCCGTTTTCCGGCCATCTGATGAGCGGGCCCTATCCCGGCCTTCTGCTGGCGCGGGCGGTCGCGCCGGCGATGATCTCCGCCAGGAGCGGCCTCATCGTCCTGGTCTCGTTCGGCACCAAGGACGGCTATCTCGGCGACATCTTCTACGACCTTGCCAAGGCAACGACGAACCGCCTCGCCGTCGCCTGCGCCGCCGATCTCGCACCCCACGGCATCGCCTGTCTCGGCCTGTCGCCGGGCTTCGTGCGCACCGAGCGCGTGCGCGATCTCGGCCAGCCCGAACGGGCGACCGAAACTCCGCTCTATGCGGGGCGGGCCGTCGCGGCGCTGGCAGGCGACGCGGGCGTGTCGAGCCGCAGCGGGCAGGTTCTGCACGTGGCCGACCTCGCCCGCGCCTACGGCTTCACCGATGCCGACGGCACCCAACCCGAGCGTTTCCGGATCGGACCAGAGGAACACAACGATGGCCAACCTTAGCGGCAAGACGCTCTTCATCACCGGCGCGTCGCGCGGGATCGGCCTCGCCATCGGCCTGCGGGCGGCCCGCGACGGCGCCAACGTCGCCATCGCGGCCAAGACCGATCAGCCCCATCCGAAGCTCGAAGGCACGATCCACACAGCCGCCGAGGCGATCGAGACCGCCGGCGGCCGGGCGCTCCCGCTGCTGGTGGACGTGCGCGACGAGGATGCGGTGAAGACCGCCCTCGACCGGACCGCGGAAGCCTTCGGCGGCATCGACATCGTCGTGAACAATGCCAGCGCGATCTCGCTGACCCGCACGCCGCAGACCGAGATGAAGCGCTACGACCTGATGCATCAGATCAATGCGCGCGGCACCTACATGGTGAGCAAATACGCGATCCCGTATCTGCAGAAATCAGACAACCCGCACATCCTGATGCTGTCGCCGCCCCTCGACATGGCGGAGAAGTGGTTCGCGCCGCACCTCGCCTACACGATGGCCAAGTTCGGCATGTCGCTCTGCGTGCTCGGACTCGCAGGCGAGCTGCGCAAGAGCGGGATCGCGGTCAACGCCTTGTGGCCGCGCACCACCATCGCCACGGCGGCGGTGCGCAACATCCTCGGCGGCGAGGCGCTGATCGAGGCGAGCCGCACGCCGGAGATCCTGGCGGATGCGGCGCATGCGATCTTCCTGAAGCCATCGCGAGACTTTACCGGCCAGTTCCTGATCGACGACACCTTCCTGGCGGGCGAAGGTGTCACGGAGTTTTCAAAATACCGCGTCACACCCGGCGTCCCCCTTGCGCCGGACTTCTTCGTGCCGGATGCGAGTGTCGCTCCCCCCGACGCGTTGGCCTGAGTTTTTCCCTTGATCTTCATCCATCAGCCGGTCCCCGGCACCGCCCAGATGATCCTGGAGCGGCGTCCGCTCGAACTTCAGGACGTGATTCCGGAGGACACCGTCTGGCTCGACATGGTCCGCCCGACGCGGGAGGAGGACCTCAAGGTCGAATCCTTCATGGGCATCTCGGTGCCGACGCGGGAGGAGATGAAGGACATCGAGCCCTCCGAGCTGCTCTACGTGGAGGAGGGCGCCCGCTACATGACGGGCCGGGTGCTCTCGAAGGTCGAGGATTCCGAGGAGCCGGGCCTGGCCGGCATCACCTTCATCCTGCGCGGCAACCGACTGGTCACGGTCCGCTACGAAGAGCCGCAGGCCTTCCGGATGTATACGCAGCGGGCCGGGCGCTCGACCGGCAACGGCCCTTCACAGCACTCCACCGGCGAGACGATCCTCGCCGGCCTTATTGAGGCGGTGATCGACCGGGCAGCGGACGTGCTGCAGCTTCAAGGCGAGCGGATCGACCGGCTCTCGCGAAAGATCTTCGAGGAGAAGAGCGATCCAAGCGCCCGAAATACCGCGCTGCAGGACACCCTGCGCGCGTTGGGCCGTCACGGCGACCTGATATCAAAGCAGCGCGAGAGCCTCGTCTCGATGGAGCGCATCCTGCTCTCGCTCTCGGCGACTTATCGCACCGCCAAGGCGCCGCGCGAGCTGCGCGAGGATGTCCGCTCAACCCTGCGAGATCTGCAGTCACTGGAAGAACACGCGACGTTTCTGTCCACCAAAATTCAGTTCCTGCTCGACGCAACCCTTGGGTTGGTCAACCTGGAACAGAACAACATCATCAAGTTGTTCTCGGTCATGGCGGTTGTCTTCATGCCGCCGACATTGATCGCCTCGATCTACGGTATGAACTTCAAATCTATGCCGGAACTGGAATGGCCCTACGGCTACCCCCTCGCAGTCTGCATGATGGTTGTGGCAGCCGTACTACCTTACGTTTTCTTTCGCTGGAAAAAATGGTTGTAACGCGCAACTGCAAGAAGCACTTCCGAGATCTGGACAGGCGCGTTGCAACGCGTGGTATATTGTATTGAGCAGCAATGAAATTTTAACATTAATCATCAAAATTCCGTGATACGCCGCCCATAGCGGGTGCGGCCCCGGAATCTCTCATGCGCCTCACCCTCAAAGCCATCCTCGCCGGCTCGATCACCTGCCTTGCGCTCGCGGCGACGGGGCAGGGCATCGTGAGCATCGTGCGGCTCTCGTCGATCGAGCGCAGCGCCACCGACGTCAGCACCAACTGGCTGCCCTCCGTGAACAAGCTCGGTGCCATGAATACGGCGACGCGCGACGCGCGGGTGAAGCTCTACCGCCTCGCCACCGCGTCCGACGACGCGGCGCTGCTGGCGGATAACCGCAAGAGCCTCGAGGCAAGCCTCAAGAAACTCGCGGACCTTCGCACCGAATACGAGCCCCTGATCAGTTCTCCGGAGGAGAAGGCCATCTACGGCGAGTTCCAATCGATTTGGGCTAGCTATGAGGAGATGCAGCGCCGGGCCGTCGCCCTCATGGTCGAGGACAAGAAGACCGAAGCCTTCGCGATGGTGAAGAGCGCCGAGATGGCAGCCCTGAACAACAAGGCCACCCAGGCGCTGCAGAAGACCGTCGAGTTGAACCGCGATGGCGCCGTCAACACCATCGTCTCGGTCGTCGACGCCACCAGCTCCGCCAAGCTCTCCGCCTACATCGCGATGGCCATCGCCATCATAGCGGCCATCGGCACCATGCTGTTTGCCCTGTTCGGCATCTCGCGGCCGCTCGCCGGAATGACGGGGGCGATGGGTCGGCTAGCCGAGGGTCGGCTGGAGACCGAGGTCCCCGGCATGGGCCGCCAGAACGAGATCGGCGAGATGGCTGCCGCCGTCCAGGTCTTCAAGGATAACCTGATCCGCACCAAGGCCCTGGAAGAGGAGACGGCGCTGGCCCGCGCCGGCGCCGAGGCCCAGCGCAAGGCCGCGATGCGCGACATGGCGGACGGGTTCGAGAAGGCGGTCGGCGGCATCGTCGGCACCGTCACCTCGGCCGCGACAGAGCTGCAGGCGACCGCCCAGAGCATGACCGCCAACGCCACCCAGACCGCGAACCAGTCGACCTCGGCTGCCGCCGCCGCCGAGGAGGCCGCGACCAACGTCAACACGGTGGCTGCCGCCGCGGAAGAGCTCGGCTCGTCGGTCCTGGAGATCAGCCGTCAGGTCGACGGCTCGGCCGATCTCGCCCAGGCCGCCGTGAACGAGGCCGCGCAGACAGCCCAACTCGTGCAGGAACTCAGCACCGCCGCCTCGCGGATCGGCGATGTCGTCAAGCTGATCTCGGACATTGCCGGCCAGACCAATCTGCTGGCGCTCAACGCCACCATCGAAGCGGCGCGCGCCGGAGAGGCCGGCCGCGGCTTCGCAGTCGTCGCCGCGGAAGTGAAGGAGCTGGCTTCGCAGACCGCCAAGGCCACCGACGAGATCGCCGGGCAGATCGAAAAAATCCGCGGCGCCACCGACAAGAGCGTCCAGGCGATTGACGGCATCGCCGGCCGCATCCGCGAGATCAGCAACGTCGCCACCTCGATCGCCGCCTCCGTGGAAGAGCAGGGCGCCGCGACTCAGGAGATCGTGCGCAACGTCTCACAGGCGGCGATGGGCACGGCCGAGGTCACCACCAACATCACCGGCGTCGCAGGCGCTGCCGAGGAGACCGGCGCATCGGCCGGTCAGGTTCTCTCGGCGGCCTCCGAATTGTCGCGCCAATCCGAGCATCTCGGCGCCGAGGTCCGGCGCTTCCTGGACAACGTGCGCGCCGCCTGACGAGCCGTATTCCGGCGACGGCATGCCGTCGCGACACATGCCTGCCGCTCGTCGGCAGGCATTTTCGTTTGTGCGACAGATTTGCTGCGATCGATCGCAGCCGAGAATTCGTGACGATTTCCTGTCAGAAATAATCCGCTGATCGTTAGATTAAATCTGACTAAGCACTGTAATAATTATAAGTTTCAAATAAAGTATTTGCATCCGAGGCTATCTTCGGTAGATGGCGAGCACGGCACCCCGAACAGAGCCGGCTTTCGCGACCCGATATGTCTTGGACCGATATTTTCATTGCGATGGATGCGCTGCTCATCTTGCCTGCTCTGTCGGTAGTCGTCTTCGCGGGCTGGCAGGCGGTCGCTTCGGCTGAGCAGATGGTCCGATCCGGTCAGCGCAAGAAGGCCTTGGCGCCATAAACCCGGGCGCGTTCGACCACGTCAGCGCGTTGAAATCTCGACAATGCAACAACTTGAGGATGGTGGAGCTCAATGCGCCTGTTCGTCTTAGCCGCGTGTCTGACCGCGATGCCGCTCGCTATGGCCCATGCCGACGCCGTCGAAGTGGTGGCCACGCCTGCATCCGCGAGCGGTCAGATCACCGAGATCGCGATCAAGGACATGGCCTATGGCCCGGCCAACGTGAAGGTGAAGCGCGGTGCGATCGTTCGCTGGAAGAACGACGACGAGGTCGCGCACAATGTCCAGCTTCGCGGCGGCCCCGCCAAGGGCTGGGACAAGGCTCAAGGCCCGATGCTGAACAAAGACGAGTCGTATGCTCTGAAGTTCAACGAGGCCGGAAGCTACAAGTATATCTGCACGCCGCACTCGATCGCCATGAAGGGCGAAGTGATCGTCGAGTGACGCTCATACAGCCGTCGGCTGATTGCCCCGGTTTCTCCACGCGCCCTTCGTCGGGCGGGTGGAGCAACGGCCGAACCCGATCTGGGGCGTGGCGAAAGATGTCGCGAGCCGTCGGTGCCGCCTAGTCGCACCGCCGTGGAAGAGCAGGGCGCCGAAGTCCGGCGCTTCCCGGACAACGTGCGCGCCGCCTGAACGCGGCGCTCAGGCGACCGCCGCCAGGGGTTTGACGCCACAGGATTCGTCGTTGCTCACCGGGAGCAACGGCGGATCCTCCCAGCGGCCCGCATCGATCCCCGCGATGCGCGCGTCGATGGTGCGCACGAGGTAGCGCGAGAACGGATACAGATGGGCGTAATGCCCAGCGTTGCGTAGGACGCTGTCATAGGCCTGCGGGTTGTGGCGAAGGACGTCGTAGAAGGTCCGCCAGAACGGCCCGGCCAGCTGCGGATGCCGCACGGTCATCACCCAGATCAGGCTTAGGAAGCCGGCTGCGTCACGGGGCAGGTTGCGCCACCAGATCTTGCGAAGTTTGGGATGATGGATGTCGAGCATCCGCCCGAGCTTCCGTACCCGTCCGAAATACGCCTCCGGGCTATAGGCCTCGGCGACGACGACCCGGTAGTCCTTCAGGATCTCGCGGCGGGGGCGTAGGGTCGTGAAGTTGAGGCCGGCGGTGCACATGTCGCCGGATTCGGTCATCGACTTGCGGAAGAGGTCGAACAGCCGGCCCTCGCGCCTCAGCCGGCGCTGCAGCTGCGTGTTGGGAAGCGCGGTGAGCAGGCCGATCGTCGCGGTCGGAATGCTGGTGTCGTCGATACAGGCCGCCATGGCGCGGGCGACGCTCTTCTCCTCCGTGTCGAAGCCGACGATGAAGCCCGCGGCCACGTAGATCCCGGCCTCGTAGATCTTGTGAACGCTCTCCGCGATAGAGCGGCGCGTGTTCTGCTTCTTCGTCATGTGGTTGAGGGTGTCCTCATCCGGGCTTTCGATGCCGGTGAAGAGCGCGAAGAAGTAGGCCCGGCGCATCAGGCGCAGCAATTGCGCGTCGTCGGCCAGATTCAGGGAGGCCTCGGTCGAGAAGCGGAACGGGTATCCGTGCCGCTGCTGCCACTCGATCAGGTGCGGCAGGAAGGCTTTGACCGCCTTCTTGTTGCCGATCAGGTTGTCGTCGACGAAGTCGACATGGCCGCGATAGCCGAGCGCGTAGAGGCGATCGAGCTCGGCCAGCATCTGCACCGTGGCCTTGGTGCGCGGGGCGCGCCCGTAGAGCTCGATGATGTCGCAGAACTCACAGGTGAACGGGCAGCCACGCGAGAACTGCACGTTGATCATCAGATAGTTCTTGAAGGTCAGCAGATCGAAGCGCGGGATCGGCGTCTTCGTTACGTCGGTCTTGAACTTCACCGCGGTGAAGCGGCCGCTACGCTCGCCGCGCTCGAAGGCCGCCACGAAATCACCGATCACCTCCTCGGCCTCGCCGATCACGATGAAATCGGCGTCCTCGTATTGTTCGGGCGAGGAGGTCGGGGAGGGGCCGCCCAAGCAGACCGGCACGCCGAGCCGGTTGCAGCGGGCGACGATCGCCATGAGATCCGGCTCCTGGGGGAGCATGCCGCCGGTCATCACGAGGTTGACGCCGGCAACGTCGGCGTCGGTCAGTTCGACGTCGGTATTGCGGTCGATCAGACGAAGATCCCAATGCGACGGCAGCATCGCGGCCAAGGTGATCAGGCCGAGAGGCGGCGCCAGGCATTTGGCGCCCCGAAGAGCTGACGCCGCTTCGAACCCCCAGAACGAGTTGGGATTCAGTTTCGGCGAGACGAGCAGAACGCGGGTAGCAGCTTCGGTCACCGGCAACACTCCGTCAGCACCGAAGCCAGTCGCGCGCGACGGCCTCGGCCATCTATCCCCTGATGTCCCGCCAAGGGGACGACGATCGAATCAGAATTCACCGAATCGAATACTGCTTTCTCGTCAAGAAATGAGGCGATGGCGGGGTGAAAAACTCAGATTACAGTCTTGGTATCGTTTCTTGCGGTGGCGAACAGTTCAGCTCGGCGAGGCTGCCTTGGCCGGGCAGGCTGGATCGCACTGTTCCGGTGTGGGTGCTGCCCTTGGCTGGAGTTGGCGACACGTCCATATCGAGGGGATGTGCGGCCGCTACGTCATCGCCCTGACGCCAGAGCTGTTTCGACGGGCCTATGGCTATGTCGAAACGCCGAATTTTCCTGCGCGCTACAACGTGGCGCCGACCCAGCCTGTCCCCATCGTCACGAGCGACCACGGCACGCGGCATTTCCTGTTGGTGCGCTGGGGTTTTTGGCCGACCTGGCTGAAGGACCCCGCCGACTTCCCGCTGATCTTCAACGCCCGCGTCGAGACACTGGCCGAGAAGCCGGCCTTTCGCGGAGCGCTGCGGCATCGCCGCTGCATCTTCCTCACCGACGGCTTCTACGAATGGCGGCGCGAGGGCAGGGGGAAGACGGCGGTGAAGACGCCCTATCTCGTCCGCCGTGCAGACGGCGCACCGATGGCGTTGGCTGGCCTCTGGGAGACCTGGTCGAACCCCGACGGATCGGAGGTGGACACCGCCACCATCGTCACCTGCGGCGCCAACGGGACGTTGTCCGCGATCCACGAGCGGATGCCGGCCATCCTGTCGCCCGACTCCGTCGTGGACTGGCTCGACACGGTGGGCAACGAGCCGCGCGACGTGATCGATCTCTGCCGACCCTGCCCGGACGAATGGCTGACCATGACCGAGGTCGGCGACCGCGTGAACAACGCCCGGAACGACGATGCCGGGCTCGTCGAGCCCGTCGGCAAACGGGCCGTCACGCCGCAGCCTGCCAAGCCTCGCAAGGAGACGGGCGGCGAGCAGGGCAGCCTGTTCTAGGCGCTCAGCGCAGCCGTCTGCGCTTCGGCGCCGCCTCGCGTCGAAACACGCCGACCAACTCGACATGGCCGGAATAGCGGAACTGATCGACCGGCGTGACCTGCTCCAGCCGGTAGCCGCCCGCGATCAGCGTGGCGGCGTCGCGGGCGAAGGTGCCGGCATCGCAGGAGATGCCGACGACCAGCGGCACCTTCGATTCCGCGATCCAGCGCGCCTGAGCCTGGGCGCCGGCGCGGGGCGGATCGAACACCACGGCATCGAAGCGGTCGAGCTCGAGCGGCAGGAGCGGGCGGCGGAAGAGGTCACGGCGCTCCGTGGTGAGTGTGCGCAGGCCCGCCGTGGCGCGGGCAGCCCGATCGAGGCTGCGCAGGGCGGCCTCGTCGCCCTCGACAGCCAGAACGTCGGCGTTGCGGGCGAGAGCGAGGGAGAACGGGCCGCATCCCGCGAAAAGGTCGGCGACGCGCTTCACGCGCTTGTCCATCGCGCCGAGCACGAGGGCGGTCAGGTCTGCCTCGCCGGCCTGCGTCGCCTGCAGGAAGCCACCGGGCGACGGCATCAGGCGCGCCTCGCCGGAAGCCAGGGTCGGTGACCGGCGCTCGACGACGATGTCGCCATGCAGGGCGAGACGCGCGAGGTCGAGATCCCCGGCGAGCCGAGTGAGCGCGGCGCGCGCCTTGTCGCTGACCGGGCCATGCCCGCGCACATCGACGTCGAGACCGGATTCCGTCGCCGTCGCCTGCACGTCGAGGGGCTTCGAGCCGCGGCCGAGATACTCCGCCAGCGCCTCGGCCACCTGCGGGGCACGGTGCAGGGCGGGCACCGTGATCGGGCAATGGTCGATCGGGACGAGGTCGTGGCTGCGCGCAGCCATCAGGCCGGCCCGTGCCGTGTCTTCGATGCGGCGGATGTGCAGCGTGATGCGGCGGCGACCGGCGCCATGCGCCTCGACGAGCGGCAGCAACGGCGTCTCGATATGCGCCTGGGCCAGAGCCTGCTCGACGATACCGCGCTTCCAAGCCGCATACGGCTCCGGCGCGAGATGCTGCACGGCGCAGCCGCCGCAGGCCTCGTAATACGGGCAGAACGGATCGATCCGGCCGGGGGAGGGCGTTTCGATCGCGACAAGCCGGCCACGGCCGCCCTCGCGCTCGATGGCAATGCGCTCGCCCGGCAGGGCGCCGGCTACGGCGAGGCCGTCGGCGGTGAGGCCGTCGCCACGCGCGCCGAGCCGGGTGATGATGACGCTCTCGCTCAACGGATGCTGCCCTTGCGCGCGCCGATCAGGAATTCGCGGTTGCCGTCGCCGCCCTCGACAGGCGACCGCTCGAGGCCGAGGACGGCCAGCCCGAGCCCTTCGAGCGCTGCCCGGACCTCGTCGCAGACGGCCGCGTGGACCGCCTCGTCGCGCACGATGCCGCCACGACCGACCCGCTCGCGACCGGCCTCGAATTGCGGTTTTATCAGAGCCACCAACGCGGCCTCTTCGGCCATCAGCGCGACGGCGGCGGCCAAGACGAGGCGCAGGGCGATAAAGCTCACGTCAATCGTGACGAGTTCGGGCGGCTCGGCGAGGGCATCGGCGGCGAGATCGCGGATGTCGGTGCCTTCGAGACTCGTCACCCGAGCGTCGCCGCGCAACGAAGCATGGAATTGGTCGCGGCCGACATCGAGCGCGGTGACATGGCGCGCGCCGCGGCGCAGCAGGACATCCGTGAAGCCGCCGGTCGAGGCGCCGATATCGAGACAGACCTTGCCGCCCGGATCGATGCCGAAGGCATCGAGCGCCGCCGCGAGCTTGAGGCCGCCGCGGGAGACGTAGGGATGCGGCGCGCTCGCCTCGATCCGGGCATCGGCCGGTACGAGATCGGCAGGCCGCGCCACCGGCCGCCCGTCGGCGCTGACCAGCCCAGCGCGGATCGCGGCGACGGCGCGGGCGCGGCTCTCGAACACGCCGCGGTCCACAAGCAATCGGTCGGCGCGCAGTCGTTCGGCCGTCATCGCGGGCACGTCGTTCGGTCCAGAGTTGATGAAGGTGTGATAGGCCGCCCCTGTCTGCGGGACGCCGAGCCCCCTAACTAGCCCGTCGGATGGAGGAGAGTCACCCGATGAGATGCATACCGGCCGCCCTCGTGCTCGTGGGGCTCGCGATGCCCGCGCTCGCACAGGATAAAAAGGACGAGGCCCCCGCCACCGCCGTCCAGACCTACGAGAGCCCGATCACGAACAACAAGGGCGAGCCGATCGGCCAGATCCAGATTCGCGATGGCGCAAATGCCCTGGTTCTGCGCGTGACGATCAAAGCCGGCGGCCTGACGCCCGGCTGGCACGGGCTGCATTTCCACGCGGTCGGCGATTGTTCGGACCCGGAAAAGTTCGAAAAGTCGAAGGCGCACGTCAATCACGACAAGCGCTCGCACGGCCTCCTGAACGGCGATGGCCCCGACGAGGGCGACCTGCCGAACCTCTTCGCCAATGCCGACGGCTCGGCCAATGGCGAGATGACCAGCGAGATGGCGCTGACCGGCGAGGAAAGCCTCAAGGACGGCGACGGCTCGGCCCTGATCATCCACGCCAACGAGGACGATCACACCCAGCAGCCGATCGGCGGCGCCGGCGCGCGGGTGGCCTGCTCGGTGATCAAGTAGAGCCTGCCAAACCTTCCACCGTCATTCCGGGGCTCGCGTCAGCGAGAACCCGGAATGGCGGGTCGGATTGAAGGTCTCGCTCAGCGTCGACGGCCGAGGCTCACCACCTCGGCCTCTCCCGAACCCTTTCGGGTCGGCAGCGCTGCCTTCACCGTCGCGATGATACCTCCGGCATCGAGGCCGGCCTCGGCGTACATCTTTTCGGGTTTGTCGTGGTCCTGGAAGCTGTCGGGCAGCGTCATGGTGCGGACCCGGACCGTGCCGGCATCGAGCGCACCCTTGGCCGACAGGAGATGCAGAACCATCGCCCCGAAGCCGCCGGTCGAGCCCTCCTCGACGGTGACCAGAACCTCGTGGGTCCCGGCCAGATCGAGGATCAGGTCCTCGTCGAGGGGCTTGGCGAAGCGTGCATCCGCCACCGTGACCGCGATCCCCGCCTTCTCCAGCTCGTCGGCTGCCTTGAGCGCCTCGCCGAGGCGCGTACCCAGCGTCAGCAGGGCGACGCGGGCCTTGGCGGGGCGACGGATCACCCGGCCGCGGCCGATTGCCAGAACCTCGCCCTGCTCCGGCATCTCGGTGCCGACGCCCTCGCCGCGCGGATAGCGCAGTGCAATCGGGCCGCTGTCATGCGCGTGGCAGGTCGCCACCATGTGCACGAGCTCGGCCTCGTCGGCGGCTGCCATCACCACGAAGTTCGGCAGGCAGCACAGATAGGCCAGGTCGAAGGCACCGGCATGGGTCGCGCCGTCCGCGCCGACGAGACCCGCTCGGTCCATGGCGAAGCGGACCGGCAGGTTCTGGATCGCCACGTCGTGCACGACCTGGTCGTAGCCGCGCTGCAGGAAGGTCGAGTAGATCGCCACGAACGGCTTGTAGCCCTCCGTCGCCAGACCCGCGGCAAACGTCACCGCATGCTGCTCGGCGATGCCGACATCGAAGGTCTTGTCGGGATGCGCCTTGCCGAACAGGTCGATGCCGGTGCCGCCGGGCATCGCCGCGGTGATCGCCACCACCTTCGGATCGGCATCGGCCGCCTTGATCAGGCTCTGGCCGAACACGGCCGTATAGCTCGGGGCGTTCGGCTTGGCCTTGGCCTGCACGCCCGACACCACGTCGAACTTGACCACGCCATGGTACTTGTCGGCGCTAGCCTCGGCCGGCCCGTAGCCCTTGCCCTTCTGGGTGACGACGTGGAGCAGGATCGGGCCCTGCTCGCTGTCGCGCACGTTCTTCAGCACGGGCAGCAGGTGGTCGAGATTGTGACCATCGACCGGGCCGACGTAGTAAAAACCCATCTCCTCGAACATCGTGCCGCCGCCGACCACGAGGGAGCGGGCATATTCTTCCGCCCGCACCGCGCGCTCGTAGAGGCGCTTGGGCAGGAGCTTGCCGAGCTGCTTGGCGGTCTCGCGGATCGAGCGGTAGGTGTCGCCGGAGGCCAGCCGCGCGAGATAGGCCGACATCGCGCCGACCGGCGGGGCGATCGACATCTCGTTGTCGTTGAGGATCACGATCAGGCGCGAATGCAGCGCGCCGGCATTGTTCATGGCCTCATAGGCCATGCCCGCCGACATCGAGCCGTCACCGATCACCGCGATCATGTTGCGGCGCTTGCCAGGTTCCTCGCCGTTGGCCTTGCGCTCGGCCTCCTCGAGGTCACGGCCCACCGCCATGCCGAGGGCTGCCGAGATCGAGGTCGAGGAATGCGCGGCACCGAACGGGTCGTATTCGCTCTCCGAGCGCTTGGTGAAGCCGGACAGGCCTCCGCCCTGGCGCAGGGTCCGGATGCGGTCGCGGCGACCGGTGAGGATCTTGTGCGGGTAGCACTGATGCCCGACGTCCCAGACGATGCGGTCGGAGGGCGTGTCGAACACGTGATGCAGCGCCACCGTCAGCTCGACGACGCCGAGGCCGGAGCCGAGATGCCCGCCCGTCACCGAGACGGCATCGATCATCTCCGCGCGCACCGCATCCGCGATCGCGCGAAGCTCGCTTTCCGGACGCTCACGCAACGCGTCCGGCGTCGGGATGCCGTCGAGGATCGTCTTGTCTACCAATGCCACCGAACCATCCTCACGTCCGGGTTGAAAAAACACGCGCAAGATCTTGCGCGATTTGAATCTTTTTTTGATGCGAGGGGGCAGTTGCCATGGCCATCGCCCGCTATTCGACGTCGAGGGGAGCGACCGAGGCCGCCTGACCGTCGGAGCCGAGCGTGATCCGCTGGATGCGCGTCTCGGCCTTCTTCAGCAGCGACTCGCAATGCCGCTTCAGGGCCTCTCCGCGCTCGTAAATCTCGACGGACTTGTCGAGGGGCACGTCGCCCTTCTCGAGTTGTCGCACGATATCCTCGAGCTGCGCGAGCGCTGCCTCGAAGGGCAGGTCTTCGGCCACGGCTTCGGGCGCTACGGGCACGGAGCCCGGCGCGGCGGATCGAGCTGCGTTCATCCCTCACATCCCATTGGGCCGGTTATGCCGGTGCAACTGGAACCATTCAAGCCCACTGGATTAGGTGCTGCACCGGGACGTTCACACCAGGGACATGGCGAACGGCACGCCTTCATAGGCCTCGGCGCCGCGCCCGATGCCGGCAATGGCTGCGATCATGCGGCCGTCCCGCCCCAGCATCCCGTCGGCGATCTCGACGATAAGGCGATTGGGCGTCGCAGAGGGCGATCGCCGGCGCAGCTCCTGCGCGATCGCTTTCTCGCCGCGATCCGGGCTCAGCGCGCAGACGGCACCGTAAATCGCTGCCGTCGAGCGGCTGATCCCGGCATAGCAGTGGATGACGAGCGGCCGGTCGCGATCCCAGGCCTGCACGAAGTCGAGCAGCGCGCGCACATGCGCCTCGGCCGGAAGCACGTGGTCCGCCATCGGCGCGGATATGTCGCTGACGCCGAGGGTGAGGTGGCGGACGGGATCGATCGAGGGCGGGCGCTTCACACGGGTGCCCATGGTGGCGAGCGTGACGAGATGGCTCGCGCCCGTCGCAGCGACGGTCTCGGGCAACCGCGACAGCGGGCAGGCGTACAGGCTCGGCATTGAACCCTCAGTTCCGCTCGACGGCGTGGGCAGAGGCCAGCGCCTCGAACCGGGCCAAAAAGCTGTCTTGCACCTCCGCGGTCGGTTGGCTGACCAGCAGCGCTTCGACCTCCGTGGCGGCGGCCTCCGGCAAGGCGACCGGGCCGAAGAAGCGGCCAGCCTCGTCCTCGGAAAATCCGGCGAGCCGGGTCGCCTCGAGAGAGGCCGCGATGCGGTCGGCGCGCTTCACGAGCCGCGCCTGCGAGGGGGAGGGCGCCGGCAGATCGAAGCGCCGGCGGATGGCGCCGAGCAGCCGCCTTTCGACAGACTTGTAGGAATCGCCGATCGCGGCTTTCAGGGGCGAGATGATGTCACCGATCACGTATTCGGGGGCATCGTGCAGCAGCAATTCGAGGCGCATGGCCGGACCGTCGCCGCCGGACAAGCCGCCGCCGATCGCCTCGACCAGCAACGAGTGCTGCGCCACCGAGAAGACGTGCTCGCCATGCGTCTGCCCATTCCAGCGCGCGACGCGGGCGAGGCCGTGGGCGATGTCGACGATCTCGACGTCGAGCGGCGAGGGATCGAGCAGATCCAGGCGACGCCCCGACAGCATGCGCTGCCAAGCGCGTGGTGGTGGTTTGGACGACGTCATTTGGGCGAGAGGGCCGCGCAGGCGGCGTGGCGGTGGCAGCCCGCGAGGTGATCGTTGACCATGCCCGTCGCCTGCATGAAGGCATGGACGATGGTCGGCCCGCAGAAGGTGAAGCCCTTGGCCTTCAACGCTTTGGAGATCGCTTTCGAGACCTCCGTCTCGGTGGCGATGTCGGCCCGCATACGCGCTCCGGATTGGACCGGTCGTCCATCGACGAAATCCCACAGGAATCGCGAAAAGCCGGGGCCGGCCTCCTCGATCTCCAGCCAGGCGCGAGCACCGGCGATGGTGCCGACGATCTTGGCGCGGTTCCGGATGATCCCGGCATCCCCCATCAGCCGCTCGACGTCGGCTTGCGTATAGCGAGCGATCCGCTCGGGCTCGAAATCGTCGAAGGCCCGGCGGAAGCCGTCGCGGCGGCGCAGGATGGTGATCCAGGACAGACCGGCCTGGAAGCCGTCGAGGATCAGCTTCTCGTAGAGCGCGCGGCCATCGTATTCCGGCACGCCCCATTCGGTATCGTGATAGGCGACGTAGACTGGGTCGACCCCGGCCCACCAGCAGCGCGGACAGCCGT
Source organism: Methylobacterium brachythecii (assembly GCF_014196345.1). Taxonomy (GTDB): domain Bacteria; phylum Pseudomonadota; class Alphaproteobacteria; order Rhizobiales; family Beijerinckiaceae; genus Methylobacterium; species Methylobacterium brachythecii. The sequence continues at coordinate 229,532 of NZ_JACIDN010000005.1, forward strand.
CGGGATGGGAGGTGATCAGGCCCGTCTCGTCGGACATCGCGTCAGCCGGCCGCCGCAGCCGTGTCGGCGGGGAAGGCAAAGGTGGCGAAAGCCGGCTTTTCGATGCCGGCGATGCCACCGCCAACGCGCACCGGCTCTCCGGCGGCCAGCGCGTCGCCGAGCCGGTCGAGGCGGATCGTGGCGAGGCCGCGATTGCCGGCGGTGCTGCTGGTCTGGCCGAGGGTTTTGGCTCCGGCGGTCACGTCGCTGCCCGGCTCGGGCGTCTTCCCTTCTTCGAAGACGAGGGGCAGGATGCGCGTACGGGCGGTGCCGCGATGCTGCATGCGGGAAACGACCTCCTGGCCGACATAGCAGCCTTTCTTGAAGTCGACGCCGCCGAGCTGGTCCATCAGCGCCTCGTGCGGGAAGGCGTCTGCGAAAGCGAAGTCGCGCCCGCCCTCCGGGATGCCGAGGGCGATGCGGTGGGCGTGGTAGTTCTCTTCGCTCACGGAACCGATCGCCGCCGCATCGTGGTTCCACAGGTACAGCCGTTCGCCGAGTTCCGGCAGTCGTCCGTCCCGGACCCGCAACCCATCTTCCTGGTAGACGCGATCCTCGCCCCAGGCGGCAGCAACACCCAAGGGCTCGTTCGACTCGAGAATGTGCCGGACATTCACCTTCGAACGAAGCTTGTAGAGCGTCAGTCGCTTCACGAGGTCCGGGGCCACGTCGCTTCGGCAATCGAGGAAATAACCGCCGCCGAAATTCGCAAAATCCTCTCCACCGTCAGGTGCGAAGATCACCAGGAAGTCGAACAGGATCTTGCCTTGAGGAGAGAGGAGCGCACCAAGGCGAGCCTCACCGGGCTCCAAAGTCTCGACATTGCAGGTCACGATGCCCTGCAGGAAGTCCTTGGCATCATCGCCCGCGACCTGAACGACCGTACGGTCCGTGAGGTGAGCTGTCGGCATCGGTTTCCTCTGGCGGCAAGCGAAAGCCTTGTGCGCTCTGGAGGGCTGACATAAGCCGCCCGCCAGTGAGCCTCAATGTGGAGCGGCGCGTGGCTGAGACACCGTTCGATCTCGTCCTCACCGGCGGCACCGTGGTCAACCAGGACGGCGAGCATCGCGCCGATCTCGGCATTCGGAGCGGCCGTATCGCCGCCATCGGCGATCTCTCGAAGGCCGACGCGGTCGAACGCCGGGACTGCACGGGCCTGCACCTGCTGCCAGGCGTGATCGACAGCCAAGTCCATTTCCGCGAGCCGGGGCTCGATCACAAGGAAGACCTCGAATCGGGCTCGCGCGCTGCCGTGATGGGCGGCGTGACCGCGGTGTTCGAGATGCCGAACACCAACCCGCTGACAACGAGTGCCGCAGCGCTCGCCGACAAGGTCGCCCGCGCGCATCACCGGATGCATTGCGACTTCGCCTTCTGGGTCGGCGGCACGCATGAGAACGCGCAAGAGGTGGCGGAGCTGGAAAGGCTACCGGGCGCGGCCGGCATCAAGGTGTTCATCGGCTCCTCGACCGGCTCGCTGCTCGTCGAAGACGACGCGGGCGTGCGAGAGATCCTCAAGCGCACCCGGCGTCGCGCCGCTTTCCATTCGGAGGACGAGCCGATGCTGCGCGAGCAGAAAGGCCTTCGCGTGTCGGGCGACCCGTCCTCGCATCCGGTCTGGCGCTCGCCCGAGGTCGCAGTGAAGGCGACACGGCGGCTCATCGCCATCGCGCAGGAGACCGGCGCGCGCATTCATATCCTGCACATCTCCACGGCCGACGAGATGCCGATCCTCGCCGAGGCGAAGGATCACGTCAGCGTCGAGATCACGCCGCACCATCTCACCCTCGATGGCGGCGAGGCCTATCCGCGGCTCGGCACGCTGGTGCAGATGAACCCACCGGTGCGGGACGCCGCTCATCGGCAAGGGATCTGGTGGGGCGTGGAGCAGGGCATCGCCGACGTGCTCGGCTCGGATCACGCTCCGCACACGCTGGAAGAGAAGGCCAAGGCCTATCCCGACTCGCCGTCGGGCATGACCGGCGTGCAGACGCTGGTGCCGGTCATGCTCGACCACGTCGCGGCAGGCCGGCTCTCGCTCGCGCGCTTCGTCGACCTGACCAGCGCAGGGCCGAAGCGGCTGTTCGGCATCGCCCGCAAGGGGCGCCTCGCCCTCGGTTACGATGCCGACGTGACGGTTGTGGACCTGAAGCGGCGCGAAAAAATCCGCAACGAGTGGATCGCCTCGAAATCCCGCTGGACGCCCTATGACGGCGTCACCGTCACCGGGTGGCCAGTCGGGACGCTGGTGCGCGGCACACCCGTCATGTGGCAGGGCGAGCTCACGAATCCGTCACGCGGCGAAGCGGTCGTCTTCGAAGAGGCGCTGCCACGGCCGGCCTGACGCGCGGGCCGTTCCATCCGATCGGACGGCCTTCGCAAACAGGTTGTGGATAGATCGCGGCATCGACGCCGTCGGCTTCCGCCATCGACCGAACGCGCCAATCTCGCCGTCAGCGTGTAATTTCCGCAAATGTTACAACGCCTGAGAACGATCGCGGTGGCGAGGCAGGGCGCCGATCTCCGGCACTTCGACCCATTGCAGGCCACCATCGCCGGCCTCGATCATAGAATTTTTTCACCCGTGTTAACCGGGAAGCCTAGCTTGTCGCTCAAGATGAAGGGCGGGAGGTTGTCATGCATTCGAACGATAAAGGCGTGTACAGCGGTGCGTTCGTCTTGGCAGCCTTATGCCTCGTCATGCTGTTGTGGCTTTTCAATCAGAACGAGCTTACCCGTCAGCCTCATCTCGTCAGCGTCTCCTCGACATCTTTCCTTGAAAAGAAGGATACGGGCGAGCAGATCATGTATCCGTTCCTGCATGCACAGGTTATAGCTCCTGCCCGGGCGGACGTCGCGGATCTTGTCAAGTACGCTCAAAATATCTTCGCCGCCAGACTGCGCTCCGATGCCGAAGTTCAGGCAAAACAGATGATCTGGATCACGTTCACCTTTGCGGAATCGCCGCAACAGGTCTCGGGCGAGAAGAAGACCTATCGCGAGATCTACGTCCGCGAAGGCACGAGCTGGCACCGGCTGAGCCGCGGAAGCGACACGCTCATGTGACTGCAACCGCAAGGACGCCGGGACGAACTCGGCGTCGTGCAGTCCGAGACTAGTGCTGGAGCGTCGTGGTGAATCCGCCGCCGCGGATGCGCTCCGGCAGGCCCTCGGCATAGGACGCCGTGGCCTCCTCGCCATAGGTCGCGACGAGCTCCTGGAAAGCGGCGAACAGGGCGGCCTGGGCCATGCAATCGCCGTCGAGCCCGTCGAGGCAGCCCTCGGCGAAAGCTTCCGTGACGAGGCCGAGCGCGACGCGCTTGTCATCGCTGTCGGCGTCGTACGAGGCGGCTGCGGTGTCCTGGAGCATGGTCTCGCGCATGGTTCGGGCCGATCCGTTGTCCGGCGAAGCATTGCGAGGATAGGCAGATCGCGCGGCGCGGGCCAGCAGGGAATTGCGAAGAGGTTAACGCGGACGACGCAATCGCAACCATTTCGGCAACGAACCGGCGATGTGTCGCACACGCAACACAGGGACGCCGCGCGGGCCTAACCCCCGTAACGCCCGGCGATGCCGTGAGAGAGGCGCTCGCCTTCGGCGAGGTAGCGGGCGCTGGCCTCGTTCGCCGACGGCGTGCAGATCCGGTAGGTGAGGGCGTAACCGCGGTAGCCGCGATTGTAGGCGCCGGCGAGCCGGTCACGGCGGTTCGGTGTGACGCCTTCGGATTCGAGGATGGATTTCATCCGCTCCGGCCACTCGCCGGCATCCCTCGCGCCGCAGAGCCCTCGCAGGAAGGCCAGCGCCCCAATGATCTCGGAGAGCCGCTGCAGGTCGCGATCGTAGGGCGCAGGCGGCGGCTCAGCCGGCGGCGGAGGCTCCTTCTCCGCGGGTTTCGGCTGCTGTCGTGCCGGTGTGCCGCGCTGTTGCGCGGAGGCGGGCAGCGCCGGCGCCACGGCGAGCAGGCCCGAGAGCAGCAGCGGGCCGAGCCGGCGCATCATCGGGATGTGCCGCCGATGCGGGCGAAGGCCTCGGCCAGGGTGGCGGCGAGACCCGGTGTCGTCTCCAGCCCGGCGACCTCGTCGAGCCGCGCCCAGCGCACGCCGAGCGCTTCGGGGCCGGGCTCCGGCTCGCCGGAAAGCCACGTCGCTGCATGCGGAAGGATGACGTAGTGATGGCGGCTTCGGCCATCCTCGTCCCTCATGATGATCTCCGTGGGCGACAGGCTCGGCCCGACCACCTCGGCGACGACGCCGACCTCCTCCTGCAATTCCCGCAGAGCCGCCTGCGCCAGCCGCTCGCCGGCCTCCACCAGGCCGCCGGGCAAGGTCCAGACCCCTCGCATCGGCTGGTTGGCGCGCGCGGCCAACAGCACGCGCCCATCCCGGATCACGGCGATGGACACGCCGATCATCGGGCGGACTGGAAACAGACGATCCTCGCCGTCGGTCATGGCCGGACACCCGCCCCAGCGCTCGCTCCGGCCACGGCCAGCCGGCCGTCGGCGAGCCCGACGAGCACGCGCGCTCGCTCTCCACGACCGAGTACCGCAATGCCGAGCGCCGCCGGCCCGGGCAGCAGGATGCGCGCCCGCTCCACGATACCACCATCCAGCGAGACGATCGCGAGAGTCGTCCGGTCGGAGGCCGGCAGCGCGAGGGCGGCAGCCTTGCCGGGCTCGCCCGGAATGACGGCGGCGAGATCGATGTCGGCGGTCGGGCCGGCATAGCCCGGCGCCTCCGCCACGAGACCGAAAGCCCCTCCCGCATAGGACCAGAGCTGGAGCGTGCCGACCGCGTCAGGCTCACGAATGCTGACAAATTGGGGGCGGCCCTTACCGGAAAAGTCGCCGACACCCGCGAGCGACAAAGCCGTCGCACCGGCCTGCGGCGGCGTTCGGGCGGCCAGAGTCCAGGCTCCGCCGGCATCCTTCTCCGCAAGCGCCAGCGCGGAGGCAGCGCCCGGCCCTGCCGTCACGACGAGCACCGCCGCCTTGCCGTCGAGGATCGCGATGCGCGGCCGGCGGGCGGCGAAAGCCTGGTCCGCCCCCGGGGCGAGCGTGACGGTCGCCACCGGCACCGCCTTCGGCTCGCTCGTGGTGCCCAGCGGCTGACGCTCGCGAAGGGTCAGGCCGGCGGCCTGCCCGGCACCGCCGACGGCCCCCGTGAGATAGGCGCTGAGCGGACCGGACAGCGCCCGGCGCGAGCCCGGAACGGCGCCGCGCGGTGTCTCGGAGGCGAAGAGGCCTTCGATCGCCTCGGCCCCGATCAGCGTGGTCTTCACGGCATCGCCATCGAGGCTAAGGACGGCTCCGCCGTCATCACCCCAGACCACGGCGACCGGCGCGACCTCGGTCTCGTCGGGAGCCGGTGCGCGGGGCGCCTTCGGGTCGGCACTCGCGGGCTTGGGCCGGGCGATGGGCAGAATGCCTGAGGTGGAGACGGCGAGCGAGACCTCGCTGCCGGGACCGCGCATTGCCTTTACCTTGAAGGGCAGCTCGATGATGCCGGCGCCCGCCGAAGGCTCTTCGGCCGCCGCAGGAGCAGACAAGGCGAGAAGGAGAACGGCCGCGAGGCCGCTCGAACGCCAGCCATGGTTGCGAGCCGAAGGCGCAGCGATCCAGGGGCCGCCCCGCGACCTCGGCGCGTTGGCTCTGGATTGCTTCGCTGCGCTCGCAATGACGGCGGAGACGGCTACCAGGCCCACGCTCACACGTGCTGTCCGCCGTTGATGTGGAGTTCCGCCCCGTTCACGTAGGACGATGCCTCGGTGCAGAGGAAATAGATCGCCTTGGCGACCTCGTCCGGCGTGCCGAGACGGCGCTGCGGGATCTTCTTCACGATTTCGTCGGTGCCCGGCGACAGGATCGAGGTGTCGATCTCGCCGGGCGAGATCGCGTTCACGCGCACGCCGAGCGGCCCGAAATCCTCCGCCATCTCACGGGTCAGGCCAGCCAATGCGGCCTTCGAGGTGCCGTAGGCTGCCCCAGCGAAGGGATGCACACGCGAGCCCGCGATCGAGGTGACGTTGACGATCGAACCCTTGGCGCGGGTCAACTCCTGCCGCAGCCCCTGCGCGAGGAGGATCGGCGCGAAGAAGTTGACGTGGAAGACGCGCGCCCAATCCGCGTAATCAGTCGCGAGCGCGCCGAGGCGTTCGCCGCCCGTGCCCTTCGGCGAGATGCCGGCATTGTTGACCAGCGCGTGCAGCAGGCCGCCCTCGGCCTCGAGCCGTCCGGCGACCTCTCGCACACCGCGGACGGTATCCTCGGCGTCGGAGAGGTCGACCTGGAGATGGTCCTCGGGACCCATCTCCCAGGGGCAGTTTTCGGGAAAAGGATGGCGCGAGCAGGTGATCACGCGCCAGCCCGCAGCGGAGAAGCGCTTCACGGTGGCGTGGCCGATTCCGCGGCTCGCGCCGGTGAGCAGCATGATGCGCCGACGATCGTTGGACTGGGCCAAGGCCGCTCCTTCAGTCCCGGCATGCGACCCAAGGGGGCGGGGCGCCCGCTGACACCGACAGGTCTAGGCCGCGCACGGCCGGAAATCCAGCGCCCTGCCGCGCTGCAGCGAGGTCGGTGCACGCCGATTCCGTCGATGCGGCGCGCACGGAGGAGGGAGCCATTCTTGCAACCGTTCGCGGCAAGTCGGTCCGGTGCACGACATTGATGGTCCCGTGCCGGCTCGATCATTGAGGCCGCACGGTTTGCCGGTTAGGCCAGACCGAGCCGGCGCGAGCAATCCGAAAATCGCCGCGCGGCGTTCGGTCGGGATCGTCTTCCCGAAGCGGACCGGGATATCGAGGGGAGCAGGCCCAAGCATGGCGACGACGTTCGGCCTCAACCGCTCCCTCGGGGGCGCCATCGGCGCCATCGCTCTGGTGTCGGTCCTCAGCAGCGGCGCGGTCCTCGTCACGATGACCGAGTTGCACGAGGCCACCGAGGCACGGGCCCGGTCGACGCGGGTGATCCGCGGTCTCGATGCCTTCCGCACCGCGATGCTCGACCAGGAGACCGGGCTGCGCGGCTACCTCATTACCGGCCGGGAAAGCAGCCTCGAGCCCTATCGCTCCGGGCGGGCGGCGCTCGAGGAGACCATCAGCCGCCTGGGCGGCCTGATCGGCGACGACGCCGAGCCCGCGCGCATGCTGGCGGAAGCCGTGAAGGCCGCGCGGAGCTGGCAGACCAATATCGGCGAGGCGGCCCTGCGCAAGGCAGCCGACCCGGCCACACGTCCCGAGGCCACCCAGATCGAAGTCGATGGATCGGGCAAGCAGTTCTTCGACACGTTCCGCGCGAGGCTCATGTCGATCGAGGCCGTCGAGGAGGGGACACGGACGAGGCAGAACGCACATCTCGTGCGGGCCGAGCACAATGCGGGCCTCGCCCTCTGGGGCGGAATGCTGCTGACGCTGCTGATCTGCCTCGGCATCGGGATCGCGATCAATCGCCTGATCGTCCGGCCGCTTCTGGATGTCGCGGCCTTCGTCGGACGGATCGGCGAGGGTGATCTGACTGGCCGCGTCGTCACGAGAGGCCGGAACGAGATCGGCCGCCTCGGCACGACGCTGAACGCCATGGTCGGCGGGCTCTCCGATCTCGCCCGGACCAATCGCTCGGCCACCGCCGACCTCAACGCCGCCGCCGCTGAGATCCGGGCTTCGGCCCAGGAGCAGGCGGCGAGCGTCGAGGAGCAGTTCGCCGCCGTGCAGGAGACCGCCGCGACCGTCGACGAGATCACTCATTCCGGCGCGCAGATCTCCAAGCGCGCCACCGACGTCATCGCCTCGGCTCAGGCCTCCGCGCAGACCGCCAGGGCGGGCCTGCGAGCGGCCTCCGACACGGCCAAGGCGATGGAGCTGATCCGCGAGCAGGGCGAGGCGGTGGCCGGCAACATCGTCGCCTTGAGCGAGAAGACCCAGGCGATCGGCGAGATCATCACCACGGTCAACGACATCTCCGAGCGCACGCACCTGCTCTCGCTCAACGCCGCCATCGAGGCCGCGGCCGCCGGCGAGAGCGGGCGCAGCTTCGCGATCGTCGCGGCCGAGATGAAGCTCTTGGCCGATCAGGCGAAGGCGGCGACGGTGCAGGTCCGCTCGATCCTCTCGGAGATCCAGCGCGGCATCAATTCCTCGGTGATGCTGACGGAAGAGGCGGTCAAGCGCGCCGCCACCGGCAAGACCCGCACCGACGCCACGGTGCGCACCATCGAGGAGATGGCGGCTCGCGTGGACGAGGGCGTGCAGACCTTCCAGCAGATCGTGGCCTCGACCAACCAGCAGCAGCTCGGCATCGAGCAGGTGATGGGTGCACTCCAGAACATCCGCCAGGCCAGCCAGCAGACGGCCGCGGGGACCCGCGAGGTCGAGATGGCCTCGGCCAACCTCACCGAACTCGCGCAGGGCCTGATGGCCCTCGCCGAACGCTATCGGATCTGAGAGACCGGGCCGACGGCAAGCGGCTCTCGTCAACCCGGAATCGAAAGGACCCGCCGAGCGGCTGAGTTCAGCCCGGCGGGTCCCGATTTCGCGGCGCTCAGAGCGCCTTGCGCGGCACTGGACTCAAGGCTTGGGTGCCGCCGGCTTCGGCGCATCGGGGCTCGCCGCAGGCGGCGAGGTCGGCGCGGTGCTGGCCGGCGGGGAAGCGGGAGGTGCGGGTGGCGGGGCCTTCTTCTCGTCCTTGCAGCCGGCGAGTGCCAGCAGCCCGGCTGCGGGCAGCAGGTAACGGAATTTCATGACGTCCCTCCTCGTTCTTGGGACTTCAGCAACGCCCAAGTCCACGAGTCGGTTCGGATCGGCCCGCGAACAGCGCTGCGGCTAGCGTCCGGCCCCGAGTTCCGGGATCGACCGGACCATCTCGGGCATCCCGCCGAGGAAGACACGCACGTCGTCAGCAATGGTCTGCGTCAGGTCCGCGGGGATGACCCCGCCATAGACGAATTTTCGGATGGCCAAGTAGAACACCTTGCCGTGGAGCGCCCAGACCGCCTCGACCTCGCGCTCGGTCAGCGGCACCTCCGAGACAGCGGAGAGGGCGAGGCTCTGGCGGACCTCCTCGGCGATCGGCAGGATCAACTCTTCGCGCACGGTGGCGAGGTAGCGCGGGGCGATATCGTAGCCCTTGAGCCCCGAGAACACGAAGATCCGGACCCATTCGTAGTCGAAGACCTGGCTGGCGTAGTCACCGTAGAACAGGAGCAACCGATCTTCGAGGGGAAGCGCGCGGTCCCGGATCAGCGTCGTCCAGCCCGAGTTCCAGCGGCTGACATAGACATGCTCATAGACGCGATCGACCAGCGCTTCCTTCGTCGGGAAGTAGCGGAAGATCGCCGAATGCGTGATGCCGAGGCCGCGTGCGAGTTCGCGGGTCTGACCCTCGAAGCCATGCTCGGCGAAGAATCGCGTCGCGCCTTCCACGATCAGACGCTCGCGCTCGGCCGCAGGCAGATGGCGGCGCTTGCGCGCAATCGGTTCGCTGGTCTCGCCGCCATCATCTCCCACGCTCGATCCCTCCCGTGAACCAGCGTCATGTTCTTCAGTTGTGACCGTCTGGTCACTTTTGTTGACGAGCACCGCCCATCCCGGTACCTGTTGTAACCAAGCGGTCACAACCAGTCGATACGCAGCCTGCCCAACGCGGGCCGTTACGGCCTTCGCCGTCCCGACTGCCGCTTCCGCAACCCGACTTCACTGGAGATCCATCGCATGACTGCGCATGTTCAGGCCGCTGCCGACCGTTGGGACGAAGCCTTCAACGCCGGCGATACCGGCAAGCTCGCCACCTTCTACGGCGCGGACGCGCGCGTTGTGCCGGCCGGCGGCAAGCCCGTCGACGGCCCGAGTGCCATCGGCGCCTTCTTCGCGGACCTGCGCGCCAAAGGCTTCGACGGGCACAAGATCACGGTCCAGTCGGTGCTCGAGCGCGACACGGTCCTCGTCGCTTCCGGCACCTGGGCGCTGACCGGCCCAGGCGAGGGCGGCCAGCAGCAATATAGTGGCAACTGGGTGAACGTGATCGAGCGCCAGGGCGACGATCTGCGCGTCCTGCTGCACAGCTGGAACTGAGACGGGCCTCGCCGGCCGGTCAGCCGGGCAGGGGGATGAACTCCGCCCGGTCGTCGGCCGGCAGATCGAACTGTCCGTGGCCCCAGGCTCCGCGCCGCCATTCCTCCTTGGCGGCCTCGATCTTGTCATGGCTGGAGGAGACGAAGTTCCACCAGACGTAGCGCGGCCCGTTCAGGGTTGCGCCGCCCAGCGCCATGAGGCGCGCGCCCTGCGGACCTGCAGCGACGGAGATGGCGTCGCCCGGCCGGAACACCATCATTTGGCCGCTCTCGAAGACTTGGCCGGCGATCGAAACCGAGCCCTCCAGGATATAGAGCCCGCGGTCTTCGTGGTCGGACGGCAGTGGCAGCCGCGCGCCGGCCTCCAGCACGACATCGGCGTAAAACATGTCAGTAAAGACGCTGGCGGGCGCCCGCTCGCCATAGGCCCGCCCGAGGATCAGCCGGAGGCGGACGCCCTCGCTTTCGATCACCGGCAAGGTGTCCTTGCCGTGATGCTCGAAGCTCGGCGCGGTCTCTTCCTTGTCCTCGGGCAGCGCCACCCAGGTCTGGATGCCGTAGAGGCTGTGTGGCGCGAGGCGCGTCGCCTCCGAGGTGCGCTCGGAATGGGTGACGCCGCGCCCGGCAACCATCCAGTTCACGGCGCCGGGCAGGATGGTCTGGTTCGAGCCGACGCTGTCGCGGTGCTGAAACTCGCCGCGATAGAGGTAGGTCACCGTGGCCAGCCCGATATGCGGGTGAGGGCGCACGTCGACGCCCTTTCCGGTGATGAACTCCGCCGGGCCGGCCTGATCGAAGAACACGAAGGGCCCGACCATCTGGCGCTTCGGCGAGGGCAGGGCGCGCCGCACCTCGAACCCGCCGAGGTCGCGGGCGCGGGGCACGATCAGTGTCTCGATGGCATCGACTCCGACCGCATCGGGGCAGCCAGGCTCAAGGGCCGGGTTCCAACTCATCGCTCGACCTCGCTCATGCTGTCGATATCGCCTCAGGGATAGAGCCGCGCGCTCGTCCAGCCCCCGCCGTCTCGCGTGAACCGCACGCGATCATGAAGGCGGAACTCGCCATTCTGCCAGAACTCCATCTGGACGGGCGCAAGCCTGAAACCCGACCACGTTTCGGGCCGCGGGATCGGGCCGTCACCGTATCGTTCGGACAATTCGTCCACCGCGGCGATCAGCGTCGGCCGGTCGGCCAGCGGCCGCGATTGCAGGCTGGCGATCGCACCGAGGCGGCTCTCGCGGCGGCGGCTGGCAAAATAGGCATCCGCCTCATCCGGCGTGACCGGCCTCACCGGCCCCCGCGCGCGGATCTGCCGGCCTAGCGATTTCCAGTGAAAGACGACGGCCGCTTGTGGATTGCGGGCAAGCTGCTCGCCCTTCGTCGAACCGAGATTGGTGTAAAATACCAATCCGCCTTCGTCGGCGCCCTTCAGCAGTACCGTGCGGACGTCGGGTAGGCCGTGCTCATCGGCGGTGGCGAGCTGCATCGCGTTGGGATCATTGGGCTCTGCGGCCTCCGCCTCCCCCATCCAAACGGAAAACAGCTGCCAGGGATCGCGCGCAAGCGTGAAGTCCGCCGGCAGCCCGGGCTCATCCTCTCTTAACCGATCCACGCTCTACTCCTCTGACGTGACATCCGGGTCGGGGGGCACCGACGTGGAGCGCCGAAGCGTCGGTCACGGGGTGTGGCGAGTTCAGGTGTGATGCGTTTTCGCGAGTGTAAAGCCCCCGCAGGGTGGAGATCGGCTGCGCTGGTCCTGTCGAGCATGATCGTCTCCGGTCTCTGCGGCTGCAGCGGGCCGATTCTGTCATTCCAGGCCGAGCAGAAGGACGAGGCCGTCCGCGAGCCCGTCAGCACCGGCAGCATCACCAAGGCACCCACCACCTTCGGCAAGGATTTGGCTGACGAGGACTGGCGCCGGGCGCATGCCGCGCTGTCCGTGGCGTTGGACCCGCAGGGCAACGGCAAGCCGGTGAAGTGGGAGAACCCGGAGACCACTTTGCGCGGCTCGGTGAACCCCACCGGCCTGCCCTACGTCTCCAACGACGAGATCTGCCGCGACTTCCTCGCCTCCGTCGTCGCGCCAACGTCGAGCCGCTTCGTGCGCGGCACCGGCTGCAAGCCGTCGGGCGGCGCCTGGGAGCTCAAGCGCCTCAAGAGCGCGGTCAAACCCGCGACGACCTGATCGAGTCCGCGGCCGCCGAGACCGTTGCGGATCGGCCGCGAAGCCCCCACGTTGAAGGGCTGACCGGGAGGCCGTATCCGTATGGCCCGATTACGCTTGGACAACACCCTGAATGCGGAACCCCTACGACGTGCTCGGCGTGCCGAAGGGCGCGAGCGAGGCCGAGATCAAGAAGGCCTTCCGTAAGCTCGCCAAAGCCTACCACCCCGACTCGAACAAGGACCCCAAGGCCAAGGAGCGGTTCGCCGAGGCGAACACCGCCTACGAGGTCGTGGGCGACAAGGAGAAGCGCGGCCAGTTCGATCGCGGCGAGATCGACGCCGAGGGCAAGCCTCGGGCGACCGGCTTCGAAGGCTTCGGTGGCGGTCGCGGCGGCGGGTTCGACTTCGAGCACATGCAGCGCGGGCGCGGCCCAGCCGGAGGCATGGGCGAGGACATCTTCTCCTCGTTGTTCGGAGAGGCGTTTCGATCGGCGGGCGCCGGGCCGGGAGCGGGACGTGGACCGATGCGTGGCGAAGACGTTGCGGCCGAACTCGCCGTCACACTCGAACAGATCGCGGCGGACGAGAAGCTGCGCCTGACCCTCCCGGGGGGTCGCGGCGTCGACGTGATGATCCCCAAAGGCGTCATCGACGGCCAGACGATCCGTTTGCGCGGCCTCGGCGGACAGGCCGGCCCGCGTTCGGAGCCGGGGGACGCCCTGCTGACCATCCGCGTCAAATCGCATGAACGCTTCAAGGCGGAGGGCGCCGATCTGCGCGTCACCGTCGATCTTCCGCTGGAGGATGCGGTGCTCGGGGGTGCGTTGCGCGTGCCGACCCTCACCGGCGCCGTCGAGATGAAGATCCCGGCCATGACCAGTTCGGGCCGCTCCTTTCGCCTGCGCGGCAAGGGCCTTCCGAAGAAGGACGGCAGCCGAGGCGACCTCATCGCCACCACCGCCATCCTCCTGCCGGCCGGCGACGACGATGCGCTGGCCGACTACGCGCGGCGACGGCGCGAGGCAAAGGCCGGGACGGCCTGACACCCACCCCGCACGGCGTACGAGGCTTTCCCCTGCGCCGGGCGTCCGCTAAGGATGCCGGCCGCATGGCCGTCCCGTGGGTCGGGCGGAACGTGCGGTCTGAAGGTCAGGGTGAGTCATGTCGGACGGAACCGGTTTGCTGGCAGGCAAGAACGGGCTGGTGCTCGGAGTGGCCAACAACCGATCGATCGCCTGGGGCATCGCCAAGAGCGCGGCTGCGCACGGCGCAAAGCTCGCCTTCACTTATCAGGGCGATGCGCTGAAGAAGCGCGTCGAGCCGCTGGCGAAAGAACTCGACGCCCACGTCGTCGGCCATTGTGACGTCACCGATCCGGCTTCGATCGACGCCGTCTTCGCCAAGGCCGGCGAGGTGTTTCCGGAGGGGCTCGACTTCGTCATCCACTGCATCGCTTTCTCCGACAAGGACGAGCTGACGGGACGCTACGTCGAGACCTCGGAAGCCAACTTCACCAAGTCGCTGCTGATCTCCTGCTACTCCTTCACGGCGGTCGCCCAGCGCGCCGAGAAGCTGATGAAGAACGGCGGGTCGCTGCTGACGCTGACCTATTACGGCGCCGAGAAGTGGATGCCGCACTACAACGTCATGGGCGTCGCCAAGGCCGCGCTCGAGGCCTCCGTGCGCTACCTCGCCGCCGATCTCGGCCCCTCCAAGATCCGCGTGAACGCGATCTCGGCCGGCCCGATCAAGACGCTGGCGGCCTCGGGCATCGGCGACTTCCGCTACATCCTGAAGTGGAACGAATACAACGCCCCCTTACGCCGCACCGTGACCATCGACGAGGTCGGCGAGACGGCGGCGTACCTCGTCTCCGACATGTCGCGCGGCATGACCGGCGAGATCCTGCACGTCGATGCCGGCTACCACGTCGTCGGCATGAAGAACCCCGACGCGCCGGACCTCGCGCTCGACAAGGACTGAGCGTCTCCGGCATCGCGGGTCGCGCCCCGAGCCGACATCCGTCAGTCCTCGTCATCATCCGAAAAATCACCGGCGAGGCGTAGGCCTTCGATCCAGGTCTCGCCCTTGCGCTTGATCACGATGCGCGGTCGAACGCCGCCATGCTCGGTGATGGCAGCGGCGAGGCGCTCGGAATGCGTCACTAGCCATACCTGGGTGCGCTCGGAAGCGCGCACGATCATGCGCGCCAGCGGTTCCATCAAGTCCGGATGCAGGCTTGTCTCCGGCTCGTTCAGGGCGATGAAGGGCGGTAGGCGATAGGCCAGCAGCGCGCCGGCGAGAGCGAGGTAGCGCAGAGTTCCGTCCGAGAGCTCCGAGGCCTCGAAGACCCGCTTGGGATATTCCGGGTGAATCAGGCCGAAACTGGCCTCGCGCCCCGGCTCGGGAATGACGAGGCGGGCACCGGGGAAGGCGTCCGCGACGGCATCGTCGAGAACGACGGTGTCCTGCCGGATGTGCTTCAGCGTCGCGAAGACCGCGGCGAGATCGGAGCCGTCCGAGGAGAGAACCGGCGTCGTCACGGCGAGGCATGGCCGGCGAAGAGCCGATCCCGAATCCGTGCGAAAGTCGTGATGGAAGCGCCAGGCCGCCATTGCCTGGCGGACGATCTGAAGTTCAGGAAACCGCACGGCATCCTGGAGACTGGCAAGTGCGGTCTCCGTAGCGAGAAGCGTCGTGCCGAAAGGGCGCTTCTTGCCGTCCTCGTCGCGGACGAAACCCGAGTTGTTGTCACGCTCCAGTAGCACCAACGGGCGGCGGCCGGAGGTCAGCGATAAGCGCTCGGCCTTCAGTTGCGGCTCGAGGGGGAAGCCTGCCCCGACCACCGTATAATTGCCCCAGCCATCTGGAACCTGCGGCACGAGACCGACCTCGACCTCGTACACGAAGCCCTGCGCCGTCGTGTCGTCGATGAGTTCCACCCCGAGGCAGACGCGGGCCGTCTCCTGCTTGCGCCGTTCGCCGGCCCAGAGCACCGACTCCATCCCGCCCTCAGCCGCGAGCGCCCGTGTCAGCGTTCCATTGGCGGCGGCCTGGAGCAGTTCGAGCGAGCGGTAGAGGTTCGTCTTCCCGGCGCCATTGCCGCCGATGAAGACGCCGAGACCGTCGACGGGAAAGCGGATGCGCCGAAGCGAGCGATAGCCCGAGACGGAGATTTCCCTGACGGCAAGCATTCGTCCTCACCTCGTGGCCATCGTCGATTCCGGCGGCCCGCTCCTTCAGGCCAGCCTCCGCGACGACCCTACGCGAAGGCAAGGCTGCGGAGGCTCGCCGGCGTTTCAAGTCAGGCCGCGAACATACCCAGCGGCAAGGCGCTGCCCTCGACGAACTGAATGTGCAGCATGCCGTCGGACCGTTTCCTGACCCGGCAGTCGAGACGGCTGCCGCCTTCTTCGACCGTCATCACGAACTGGTCCGGCACCTGTATCCCGTTACGGACGTGGATCTTCGCCCCGCCCGGCGAGATGTCCCGGATGGTGCACTCGACGAGATGGCCGCCGGCGAGAGCGATCGTCGCCGGCAGCAGGACACGGGTCCTCCGGTCCGTGCGCCGCTCGTGCAGGCCGACCGTCCAGTCGTCGAGGCTGGCGCTGATCCGGGAGACGCCGCCGGCCGCGTGCCGCATGCTGACGAGGATATCCCCGGCGGACCGGCTCTGCTCGTCCGTGGCGGCGGCGACGCCATCGACGTGCCGGCTGATCGTGCCGATCGCGGCGGTGATCGTGGCGAGCGTGGCACCCACCTCGTCGGAGATGGCCTGCATGCCACCGATCTCGCTGCCGATCCGGCCCGTCGCGGTGGCCGATTGCCCAGCGAGCGCCTTCACCTCCGCCGCCACCACGGCGAAGCCCCGCCCGGCCACACCCGCCCGCGCGGCTTCGATCGCGGCGTTCAGAGCCAGAAGGTTGATTTGACGGGCGATGTCCGCGATCGTCTCGGCGACGCCGCCCATGGCGCCCGCGGCGGCCCGCAAGCGCGCGGTCGAGGCATCGGCCTCGTGGGCGCGGCTGTGGATCTCGCCGATCATGGCCTTCGACTGGGCCATGCTCTGCGAAGTCGACACCGCCGCATCGCTCATGCCTTCGGCGGCCTGCGTGACCTTGTAGACGTTGTCGAGGGTGCGCTCGGCCGCCTCCATGGCGACGTTGCGGGCCTGCATGCTGGCGGAGACGTTGGTGGCGTATTTCACGACCTTCTGGAGCCGGCCGTCCGCATCGAAGATCGGATTGTAGGTGGCCTGGATCCAGATCACGCGGCCGTCCCGGCCGATGCGCTGGAACATGCCAGAGATGAAATCTCCGCTGCGCAGACGATCCCAGAAAGCGGTGTATTCGGGCGTCGCGGCATACTCGGCCCCGACGAAGATGCTGTGGTTGCGCCCGCGCACCTCTTCAAGGCGGTAGCCGACCGCGTTCAGGAAGTTCTCGTTCGCGTCGAGCACCGCGCCCAAAGGGTCGAACTGGATCACCGCCTGGGACCGATTGATGGCGGCGAGCTGGCTCGCGGCATCCGCGTCCCGGAGCCTGCGCTGGGTGATGTCGGTGGCGAACTTCACCACCTTGTAGGGCCTGCCGGCGGCATCGAGGATCGGGTTGTAGGTCGCCTCGATCCAGATCTCGCCCCCGTCCTTGCGCAGGCGCTTGAACTGGCCGGCCTGAAAGTGGCCGCCCCGGAGAGCCTGCCAGAACGCGGCATAGTCGGGGCTCGCGGCCGTGGCCGCGTCGACGAAGATCCGGTGATGCCGGCCCTCGACCTCGGACAGCGTATAGCCGATGGTCGCGAGGAAGTTGGCGTTCGCTTCGAGGATGTTGCCGTCGAGATCGAAGGCGATCACGGCATTCGAGGTTTGGATCGCGGCGATCTGACCCTCGAGATCCGCATCTTTCGCCTTCTGACGGGTGATGTCGGTGGCGAATTTCACGATCCGGTAGGGCTTCCCGTTCCGGCCCAGCATCGGGTTGTAGGACGCGTCGATCCAGACCTCGGTTCCGCCCTTGCCGAAACGTCGGAATTGCCCGGCCTGGGTATCGCCCGCGCGCAGGCCATCCCAGAACGCTCGGTATTCGACCGTGTCCCGCTCGCCCGGCTCGACGAACAGGCTGTGATGGCGGCCGACGATCTCCTGGAGATCGTAGCCCATCGCCGAAAGGAAATTCCGGTTCGCCGTCAGGATGGTCCCGTCGAGCGCGAACTCGATCACCGCCTGAACGGCGTCGAGGGCCGCGAGTCTAGCCGCGCCCTCACGATTCTTGGTCGAGGAGAACATGGTCGTCATATGCCGGCCGCAGGCGAGAGGATGGGTGCGGGGCAGCGACTGGCGGGCGGCCCGAAAACTCGGTCGCGCACCACTTAACCCCCGAAGGACGTTAAGAACGCCAGATGCTAAAGCGCCCTTAATCGAAGCCCCGTTCAACCAAATTTGAGTGCCGACGCACACAACTTGTACGGCAACCGGCGATCACTCTGCGCGCTACTCAATCCTCCACTTTCAGGCCCTCAATCCCCTCTTTGGCCTCAGGAAACTGAGGGGCCATCGCTTCGAGCGTGTCGGCGATGGTGCGAGCGACAACGAGGTTGCGATACCACTTACGATTAGCCGGCACGACGAGCCAGGGAGCGTAGGGCGTGGAGCAGCGCGAGAGCGCGTCCTCGAAGGCCTTCTGGTAGGCGCCCCAGCTCTTGCGCTCGACGAGATCGGCTGGATCGAACTTCCAGTGCTTCTCCGGTTCGGCGATCCGGGCCTCCAGCCGCTCTTTCTGCTCGTCCTTCGAGATGTGGAGGAAGAACTTTAGCACCGTGGTGCCCGATGCGGTGAGCAGCCGCTCGAAATCGTTGATCAGCCCGTAGCGCTCGCGCCAGACCGGCTCGGGCGCGAGATCCTTCACCCGCACCACGAGGACGTCCTCGTAGTGGCTGCGGTTGAAAATGCCGATCATGCCGCGGCCCGGGGTGCGGAGGTGGTAGCGCCACAGGAAGTCCTGATCGAGCTCCGCCGTGCTCGGCACCTTGAACGACCAGACCCGGCAACCCTGCGGGTTCACGCCCTCGAAGACGCTGCGGATGGTGCCGTCCTTGCCGCCGGTATCGATGGCCTGGAAGACCACGAGCAGACTGCGCTTGTGCTCGGCGTAGAGCCGCTCCTGCAAAGCCTGGATACGCGTGCGCTCCGCCTTGAGCAGTTCCCTGGCGGCTTCCTTCTCGAAGCCGCCATCGGTGCTCGCATCGATCGCGGCGAGGCTGACCGTCTCGCCGGGCTCGACCATGACGATTCCGGGCGCAGGGCGCGGCACGATCGGGATATGGCCGCCGACGAGCGCGGGAGCCGACCCGGCAAGCGGCTCGCCGGTGCCTGCCGCGCCCTGCGACGCTTTGGCAGAGTCTTTCTGCCCATCTGCGGCGCCCTGATGCTTGCCGTGCTTCTTCGTCATGCGGAAAATCGTGCCCTGGCGAGGTTTTGGATCGCGGTCGCGTCACGCTACCGAAGCGCCACACTATGATCCAGGTTAAGACGCGGCGCGATTCGCCGAGACGGGCGTCGAAGAGTATCGGGACAATGGCGTGAAGCCGAGATCGGCCATCTGGTTCGTTCGTCACGGCCAGACCGACTGGAACGCGCAGAGACGGCTTCAGGGCCAGCGCGACATCGACCTCAACGCGACCGGGCTGGTCCAGGCAGCGGAAGCGGCGGCGCGCTTGCGCGCAGTCGCGGGCCTGGGGTTGGCTGAGGCCGACTTCATCGCGAGCCCGCTTCTGAGGACCCGCCGGACCATGGAGGCACTGCGTACGACCCTCGATCTCGCCCCCGACCACTACCGGACCGATCCGCGGCTCATGGAGATCGGCTTCGGCGCCTGGGAAGGCTCGACCTGGGCCGAGATCCGGCGCTGGGACCCGTCCGGCGCCTCGGCTCGCGACCGCGACCGCTGGAATTACCGGCCGAAGGGAGAGGGCGCGGAGAGCTATGCCATGCTCGCAGAGCGGGTCGGCGCGATGCTCGGCGAGTTCGACGGCCCCACGGTGATCGTCGCCCATGGCGGCGTCGCCCGCGCGGCCTTGGTGGCACTCGGTCATCTCGACACCTATGCCGCCGTGCGCCTCGGCATCCGCCAGGGAAAGATCCTGGTGATCGAGCCGGGCGGTTGGCGCTGGGCCTGACGCCATCCCGTATTCAAATCCGGTTCAAGCGCGGCATGGAACCGTGCTAGGCGACGCTCGACGGGGCTCACGCTCCCGTGAAGGCAGGGGCCGGTCGCAAAACGGCCCCGAGCGTCGGCCAAGCGTCGCCGAGCCGATCCAAGACCAGAGGGCCGGTCCCTGACGGGAGCGGGAGTTCGGATGAGCACACTCACCGACACGAGCACGGCGCGCCAGGAGGCACCATTGCCCGACGGGCTCGTCGGCAAGGCCGTGCTATATGGAGACTCCCGACCAGAGCTCATCCGCGACGAGGTGCTCGCCGACATTTTTCGCGCGAGCGCAGAGGCACGCCCGGACCACCCCTGCCTGATCGATGCCGCCGCGCGCGGTGCCGAAGGCGGCTATCCGGCCCTCACCTATGCCGAGGTCGACGCTCGCTCCGACGCCGTGGCTGCGGCTTTGGCCAATCGCGGCATCGGCCCGGGTGCCGTCGTCGGCCTCTGGATGCCTCGTGGCCCCGAATTGCTGATCGCGCAGATCGGCATCACCAAATCCGGCGCCGCCTGGCTTCCCTTCGACGCCGAGGCGCCAGCCGAGCGCGTCGGAATCTGCCTGAAGGACGCGGAGGCCAAGGCCCTGCTCGTCTCCGAGGCGCTGAAATCGGGTGCGCCCGATGCCGCTCCCGTCGTCACCACGGAATCCCTGCTGCGCGACGTACCGGAGGGCGCCCCGGCGCCGGACCTCAAGACGCTGCGCCTGACGCCACAGCATCCGGCCTATCTGATCTACACCTCGGGCTCGACCGGCGTGCCGAAGGGCATCGTCATCAGCCACGCCAACATCTGCCACTTCCTGCGCTCCGGGAATGCGCTCTACGGCATGCAGCCGGACGACGTCGTCTTCCAGGGCGCCTCGGTCGCCTTCGATCTCTCGATGGAAGAGATCTGGGTGCCGTATCTCGTCGGCGCGACACTCTTCGTCGCGACGCCGACCATGATGGGCGATGTCGAGAGCCTGTCCGGCATCATCGCGGAAGCCGGCGTCACGGTGCTCGACACGGTGCCGACGCTGCTCGCCATGATCCCCGGCGACCTGCCCAAGGTGCGGCTCGTGCTGCTCGGCGGCGAGGCGCTGCCGGAGCCGCTCGTCGGCCGTTGGGCGGTAAATGGGCGCCAGCTCTTCAACACCTACGGCCCCACCGAGGCGACGGTGGTCGCCACCGCCGCAGAAATGACGCCGGGCGAGCCCGTCACCATCGGCGGCCCGATCCCGAACTACACGATCTATGTCGCCGACGAGGCACTGAACCTGCTCGGCCCCGGCCAGCAAGGCGAGTTGCTGATCGGCGGACCCGGCGTCGCCAAGGGCTACCTGCAGCGCCCCGAGCTGACGGCCGAAAAGTTCGTCGCCAATCCCTTCGCAACCGGCGGCATCGATCCGATCCTCTACCGCTCGGGGGACGCGGTCTCGCTCGACGAGCAGGGACGCATCGCGTTCCACGGCCGCATCGACGACCAGGTCAAAATCCGTGGCTTCCGGGTGGAGCTCGGCGAGATCGAGACGCGGGTTCGGGCCGAACCGGCCATCAACCAGGCTGCCGTTGTCGTGCGCAACGACGATGGCGTCGAGCGCCTCGTCGCCTTCGTGGTGCCCGAGCGCGGCGCGGCGGTCGATCCGGCGGCACTCCGCAAGTCCCTGGCCGCGCAGCTGCCGCCCTACATGGTGCCCGGCCATTTCGAGACCGTGGAGACCCTGCCGCGGCTCACCTCCGGAAAGGTCGACCGCAAGGCGCTGAAAGCCGCCCCGCTCACCGTGACCCGGGTCGAGGGCGAGCAGGAGGAGCCGGCCAACGCCACCGAGGCGGCGCTGCTGGCGGCAGCGAAGAGGGCATTCGGCGAGCAGCCCATCGGCTTCGACGCGGATTTCTTCTCCGATCTCGGCGGCCATTCGTTGCTCGCCGCGCGCTTCGTCGGCGCGGTGCGCGAAACGCCGGTGCTGGCGGCCATGACCATTCGCGACGTCTATTCCCACCGCACCCTGCGGGCGATGTCGGACGACCTGATCGCGCGTTTCGGCGGCGTCGGCACGGATGTCGCCGTGCGCGATCTGAGCTTCGAGCCGCCTCCGCTGATGCGCCGCGCGCTCTGCGGACTGGCCCAGGCCATCGCTCTGCCCTTCGTGATCGCGCTGGCGACCTCGCAATGGCTCGGCATCTTCGTGACCTACCTGCTGCTCACCGGCGGCGGCCTCAGCTTCTTCGCCGAGCTCGGCGTGCTGCTCGCGGTCTATATCGGCCTCGTGCTCGGGACCGGGTTCATTGCGATCGCGGCCAAGTGGGTCCTGCTCGGGCGAACCAAGCCCGGGCGTTACCCGCTCTGGGGCCAATATTATTTCCGCTGGTGGCTGGTCTCGCGGCTGGCGCCGCTGGTTCACATCAAGTGGCTGCAGGGCTCGCCCGCCATCGTCTGGTACCTGCGCCTGATGGGTGCCAAAATCGGCAAGGACGCGCTGGTCTCCGAACTCGTCGTCGGCGCACCGGATCTTCTCACGATCGGCGCGGATGCGACCCTGGGCGGCCACAACGTCGTCGCCAATGCCGAGGTGATCGGCAACGAACTCGTCATCGGCACGGTGACGATCGGGCGCGACGTCGTCACCGGCGCTTCCTGCGTCTTCGGGCCAGACACCGTGGTCGGCGACTACGCCCAGCTCGCCGACCTGACAACGGTCCCGGAAGGCACCGTTATCGGTGAGGCCGAGAGCTGGGACGGCTCGCCAGGTCGTAAGGTCGGCATGGTCGACGTCTCCGAACTGCCGGAGCCGGCCTACGCCTCGCCCACGCGCCGTTTCTGGCTCGGCGCCGCCTATCTGGCGATCGTCACCATCGTGCCGTCGGTCGGCCTGCTGCCGATCTTCCCGGCCTTCTTCGTGTTCGACCAGATCAGCGACTCGCTCGGCGACGTCACCGACATCGACTACCACTGGTACCTGCCGCTCCTCACCTGGCCGACCGCCATGCTGATGACGGCGAGTTCGGTGCTGCTCATCTCGCTGATGCGCTGGGTGCTGATGCCGCGGCTGAAGACCGAGATCTACTCGGTCCACTCGCTGTTCTACCTGCGCAAATGGACCCTGGCGCTCGCCGTCGAGGTGACACTGGAGATGCTCTCCTCGCTCTTCGCCACCGTCTACATGCGGGCCTGGTACCGCATCATGGGGACGCGGATGGGCAAGGGCTCGGAGATCTCGACGAACCTGTCCGGCCGCTACGACGTCGTCGATATCGGCGCCAACAACTTCCTGGCCGACGAGGTGATCATCGGCGAGGAGGAGATCGTCCGCGGCTGGGTCGAGACCAAGCCGGTGACGACCGGCGCGCGCGTCTTCATCGGCAACGAGGCGGTCGTGCAGCCGGGCGCGATCATCCCGGACGACGTACTGATCGGTATCAAGTCGAAGGCGCCTGCCAACGCCGAGATGTCGCCCGGCGACACCTGGTTTGGCTCGCCGCCGATCAAGCTGCCGACCCGCCAGCGGGTCGATCTCGGCCAGATCGGCAAGACCTACGAGCCCGGCATCGGGCCGAAGCTGCGGCGTGGCCTGTTCGAGGCCTTCTCGACCTCGTTCTCGCCGATGCTCTACCTCACGCTCGCCGTTTGCGCGATCGACTTCTACTTCTACCCGGCGATCCTCGCCGAGGACTGGAGCGGGCTTGCCATCAGCTTCTTGCTGCTCAGCCTCGCCTTCGCCTTCATCCAGACGACCGCCGTCATCATCCTGAAATGGCTGCTGATGGGCACCTACAAGCCCGGCATGCGCCCGATGTGGTCCTGGTTCGCCATGCGCACCGAGGCGATCGCGGTGGCCTATTGGGGGCTGGCCGGCAAGGTGCTGCTCGAGCACATGATGGGCACGCCCTTCCTGCCCTGGATGCTGCGGCTCTTCGGCGTGAAGATCGGGCAGGGCTGCTGCCTGTTCACCACCGACGTCACCGAGTTCGACTGCGTGACGATCGGCGACTACGTCACCATCAACCGCGTCGCGGCGGCCCAGACGCATCTCTACGAGGACCGCATCATGAAGGTCGGCCGCGTCGAGATCGGCAACGGCGTCGCGATCGGCTCCTTCGCCACCGTGCTTTACGATGCCAAGGTCGGCGATTTCGCCCGGCTGCGCCCGCTCACCATCGTCATGAAGGGTGAAACCATTCCGCCGCACAGCGAGTGGGAAGGGGCACCGCCGGTACCGGTCGTGCGCGCGGCTGTGGAGATCAAGCAGGCAGCCTGATCGCCCGTCATCTTTTCTGCAAAAGAATCGCGGGAGGCTGTCGGGATGGCCGCGCTTCGTTCGTCTAGAGGACGGGGCCTGACAAGGCCGAGCACGCGAGGAACGCCGCGATGAGCAACGAGACGCCGAATATGATCCCACCCAAGAACATCACGAAGGGTGGAGTCGTCGCCTATCTGATGCTGGATGGCGCCATGAAGGCCGCCGAATTCTACGCGCAGGCTTTCGGTGCCGAGACCGCCTTCGCCATCCCGCCCGACGACAAGGGACGGACGATGCATGTTCACCTGCACATCAACGGGTCGTCGGTGATGCTCGGGGACGCCTATCCGGAATACGGCCATCCGCTGCTACCGCCGCAGGCCTTCACGATGACGCTGCTCGTCGACGACATTGCGCCGTGGTGGGACCGTGCGGTCGCGGCCGGCTGCAGCGTGGTCACGCCCTATTCCGAGATGTTCTGGGGCGACGTCTACGGCCAGCTCCGGGACCCGTTCGGGGTGATCTGGGCGCTGAACCAGCCGAAGCCCTGAGCGCCCGCGCGCGGACCCAAATCGACGGAGAATGACGATGACCGAAACCGCCGACAACGCGGAACGCGATCTCGTGCTCACACGCCTGATCGCGGCGAGCCCGGCCGCCCTCTATCGCTGCTGGACCGAGCCGGAGTTGATGAGGCAGTGGTTCACGCCGCCGCCCTTCAAGACCGTCCATGCCGAGAACGACCTGCGCCCAGGTGGATCGAGCCTCGTGGTCATGCAGGGGCCCGACGGCACCGAGTTTCCCAACCGCGGGATCTATCTCGATGTCGTGCCGAACGAGCGCATCGTCTTCACCGATGCCTACACCTCGGCCTGGGAGCCCTCGCAGAAGCCGTTCATGACGGGAATCCTCACCTTCGAGCCCGAAGGCGAGGGCACGCGCTACACGGCGCGCGTCCGCCATTGGACGGCGGCCGACCGCGAAGCCCACGAGAAGATGGGGTTTCACCAAGGCTGGGGGACGGCGACCGATCAGCTCGCCGCCCTGGCGGTGACGCTGTAGGGCAGGACGCACAAACCCTCCCTCCTATGCGAGAGAGGGTTTGTCCGCGTCGGCGTGGCGTTAAGCCGCCTTCGCCGGACCCAAGCGCTTGTCGAGATACGTATCGACGGTCTGCGTCAGCTCGTCGACCTTGCCGTCGAAGAAGTGATTGGCGCCCTCGACCATCTGGTGCTCGATGATGACGCCCTTCTGGACCTTCACCTTCTCGATCACCGGCATGACCTCGCGGGCCGGGGCCACGCGGTCCTCCGAGCCATGCACGAAAAGGCCGGAGGACGGGCAGGGGGCGAGGAAGGTGAAGTCGTAGCGGTTGGCCATGGCTGCGATCGAGATGAAGCCCTCGATCTCCGGGCGACGCATCAGAAGCTGCATGCCGATCCAGGAGCCGAAGGAGACACCGGCGATCCAGCAGGCCTTGGCCTCTGGGTTGACCGACTGCACCCAGTCGAGCGCCGAAGCTGCATCCGACAATTCGCCCGAGCCGTGATCGAAGGCACCCTGGCTGCGGCCAACGCCGCGGAAATTGAAGCGCAGGGCCGCAAATCCGCGATTCGCGAACGTATAGAACAGGTTGTAGACGATCTGATTGTTCATCGTGCCCCCGAATTGGGGGTGCGGATGCAGGATGATCGCGATCGGCGCGCCCTTCTTCTTGGGCGCCTGGTAGCGACCTTCGAGGCGACCGGCCGGGCCGGTGAAGATGACTTCGGGCATACTGTCCTCAGGCGGAGCGTCCGTTCGCCTCCGCTGCATCGATGCTCGCAGGACACGGGCCGGCCCGCTCTGCGCGACGCCTTGACTCGTTCCGCCAGCTCCGTACAAGCGGCTTAGAATAATTCTAGGCGATTAGAAGCATTCTAAAGTAGCGGTCGGCAAGCGCCGCGTCTCATTGCTGATGTTCGTGGCAGCGCCTTAGCACGCTGCCCGGGGGCAAAAGCAAGGAAATCCGGCACCCACGGGTGCGGGCGCTGCAAAATCGAACGCCGAGATCGATCAACCTCGAAGACCACATGCACGGAGCGGCACGCAGCTATCTCGACCACAACGCCACCACGCCGGTTCGTCCGGACGTGGCAGCGGCGGTCGCGCGTGCATTGATGCTGCCCGGCAACCCGTCCTCGATCCACGCGGAAGGCCGTGCCGCTCGCGCCGAGATCGATGCCGCCCGCGATGCGGTCGCCGCCCTTGTCGGCGCGCGGGCGCGGCAGGTGACCTTCACCAGCGGTGGCACCGAGGCGGCGAATGCCGTGCTCTCGGGCGCCCTTCGGCGCGACGGGCAGCCGGCGCCGAAGCGACTGCTCATGTCGGCCACAGAGCATGCCTGCGTTTCCGCCGGCCACCGCTTCCCGGCCGACGCTGTCGAGGTTTTGCCGGTCGATGCCGCCGGCCTGCTCCGCATGGACGTGCTGCGCGAGCGGCTTGGTGCATTGACCGGCGAGAGCCTGCTGATCTCGGTGCATGCCGCCAACAACGAGACCGGCGTCGAGCAGCCGCTCGAAGACATCGTCTTGCTGGCGCGCAAGCATGGCCGAACGCTCGTGCATAGCGATGCCGTGCAGGCGGTGGGCAAGATCCCGCTCGACTTCGATGAACTCGGCCTCGATGCACTGACTTTGTCAGGGCACAAGTTTGGAGCGCCGAAAGGCGTCGGTGCCCTCGTCTTGGGGCGGGGTGTTGTTCTGGAAGCCGCGTTCGTTCGGGGCGGTGGCCAAGAGTTGCGCCTTCGCTGCGGTACCGAGAACGTTCCCGGTATCGTCGCCATGGGCGAAGCTGCAAGGATCGCCCTCTCGTCGCTGGAAAATGAGCATTATCGGCTGTCCCAGCTTTGCAATGAGTTGGAGCGCCGCGCGCTCGAGTTCGCGCAGGAAGCGGTCCTATTCGGAGACGACGAGCGTCTGCCGAACACCTTCAGCTTCGCCGTTCCCGACCTCGAAGCCGCCACGGCGCTGATTGCCTTCGATCTTGCCGGCGTCGCGGTGTCGTCCGGCTCGGCCTGCTCGTCCGGAAAGGTGGCACGTTCTGCCACGCTCGCCGCGATGGGCGTGAGCCCTGCGCTCGTTGCGGGGGCGCTGCGCGTCAGTTTTGGCTGGAATTCACGGGAAGAGGACGTGTCCCGCTTCCTCACGGCCTTCGAACGGGTCGTCCAGTCACTATATCAGCGGCGAGGGCAGGCGGCATGATGTTCGCCTTCCACCGTCATCTCGCAAATGCGCCAGCCGTCCAGGCCGGCGACGTCAGGAGACGTTGAATGCCTGCAGTGCAGGAGACCATCGACCGCGTCCGTTCGATCGACCTCGACCAGTACAAGTACGGCTTCGAGACGACGATCGAGATGGAGAAGTCCGAGAGGGGCCTTTCGGAGGACGTCATTCGCTTCATCTCGGCCAAGAAGGACGAGCCCGAGTGGATGCTCGAATGGCGCCTCGACGCCTATCGCCGCTGGCTGACCATGCAGGAGCCGAACTGGGCGCGCGTATCCTACGACAAGATCGACTACAACAACCTGTATTACTACGCCGCGCCCAAACGTAAGGCGGCCCAGTCGCTCGACGAGATCGACCCCGAGATTCTCAAGACCTACGAGAAGCTCGGCATCCCGCTGCGCGAGGTCGAGGTGCTGGAGGGCATCGCCCCCGAGCGTCGTGTCGCCGTCGACGCCGTGTTCGACTCTGTCTCGGTGGCTACCACCTTCAAGAAGGAACTCTCGAAGGCCGGCGTGATCTTCATGCCGATCTCCGAGGCCCTGCGCGAATATCCGGACCTCGTCCGGAAGTACCTCGGCTCCGTCGTGCCGGTCACCGACAACTTCTTCGCGACGCTGAACTCGGCGGTCTTCTCGGACGGCTCCTTCGTCTACATCCCACCGGGCGTCCGCTGCCCGATGGAGCTGTCGACCTATTTCCGTATCAACGAGCGCGACACCGGCCAGTTCGAGCGCACGCTCATCATCGCCGACAAGGGCAGCTACGTTTCGTATCTCGAGGGCTGCACGGCCCCGAAGCGCGACGACAACCAGCTCCATGCAGCCGTGGTCGAGCTCGTCGCCCTGGAGGATGCCGAGATCAAGTACTCGACCGTCCAGAACTGGTATCCGGGCGATAACGAGGGCAAGGGCGGCATCTACAACTTCGTGACGAAGCGCGGCGATTGCCGCGGCGACCGCTCCAAGATCTCCTGGACTCAGGTCGAGACCGGCTCGGCCATCACCTGGAAGTATCCGTCCTGCATCCTGCGCGGCGATGACAGCCGTGGCGAGTTCTATTCGATCGCGGTGTCGAACGGCATGCAGCAGGTCGATTCCGGCACCAAGATGATCCACCTCGGCAAGAACACCACGAGCCGGATCATCTCCAAGGGCATCTCGGCCGGCCGCTCGCAGAACACCTACCGGGGCCTCGTCTCGGCGCACAAGAAGGCCAAGGGCGCCCGCAACTTCACGAATTGCGACTCCCTACTGATCGGCGATCAGTGCGGCGCACACACCGTGCCGTACATCGAGTCGAAGAACGCCTCGGCCGTCTTCGAGCACGAGGCGACCACCTCGAAGATCTCCGAGGACCAGAAGTTCTACTGCCAGCAGCGTGGTCTCTCCGAGGAGGAGGCCACCGCGCTCATCGTCAACGGCTTCGTCCGCGACGTGCTGCAGCAGCTTCCGATGGAGTTCGCCGTCGAGGCGCAGAAGCTGATCTCGATCAGCCTCGAAGGCTCGGTGGGCTGAGGCTCACCCAAACAGAAACGCTCAACGTCGGCGCCGACCCCTCTGCCTCGCGGCGGGGTCCGGCTGCCGCTTCCAACTAGGACGACCCCAGCATGCTCGAAATCAAGAATCTCGTCGTGAAGATCGAGGACAACCAGATCCTCAACGGCCTGAACCTCACCGTGAATGACGGTGAGGTCGCCGCGATCATGGGCCCGAACGGCTCCGGCAAGTCGACGCTCTCCTACGTCATCGCCGGTAAGGAGGACTACGATGTCCTCGACGGCGAGATCCTACTCGACGGCGTGAACGTGTTGGAGATGGCGCCGGACGAGCGCGCTGCGGCCGGCCTGTTCCTGGCCTTCCAGTACCCGCTGGAGATCCCCGGCGTCGGCACGATGACCTTCCTCAAGGCCTGCATCAACGCGCAGCGCCGCGCCCGAGAGGAGGGCGAGATTTCGACCCCGGACTTCATCCGCAAGGTCAACGCGGCGGCCGACAAGCTCGAGATCAACAAGGAGATGCTCAAGCGCGCCCTCAACGTCGGCTTCTCCGGCGGTGAGAAGAAGCGCATGGAGATCCTGCAGATGGCTCTCCTGGAGCCGAAATTCTGTGTGCTCGACGAGACCGATTCCGGCCTCGACATCGATGCCCTGCGCATCGTCTCCGAGGGCGTGAACGCGCTGCGCGAGAAGGGCCGCTCCTTCCTCGTCATCACGCACTACCAGCGGCTCCTGAACCACATCGTGCCCGACACCGTGCACGTCATGTCGAAGGGCCAGATCGTGAAGACCGGCGGCAAGGAGCTCGCGCTCGAACTCGAGCAGTCGGGCTACGCCGATTACCGCAGCGAGGCCGCGTAATGGCCGACATCAAGAACCTGCGCACCTCGGCCGAGACCGGCCTCTCTAAGCTGTTCGAGACGACCCGCCAGAGCCTGGCGACCCACGAGCAGATCGCGCGCGAGGAGGCCTTCAAGTTCTTCGAGGCGACCGGCCTGCCGAGCCGCCGCGTCGAGGCTTTCAAGTACACCGACCTGCGTGCTGCCATCGTCGAGGCCGCCCCGCCGGCCGAGGCTCCCTCTGCGGACGCTGCCAAGGCTGCCATCTCGTCGGCGAAGGGGCTCGCGAATGTCGAGGCCGTGCGGCTGACCTTCGTTAACGGCCATCTCGTCGCCGGCCTTTCGGATCTCGGCCGTGTGCCGGCCGGCGTCACCGTCACACCGCTCAACGAGGCCCTCGCCAAGGGCGATGTGCGCCTCGGCCAGCTCGCCCCGGTCGAGCAGACCCGCGAGAACCCAATCTACCAGCTCAACACCGCCTTTCTGGCCGATGGCGCGCTAATTTCGGTGGAGGCTGGCGCCAGGGTCGAGACGCCGGTGCACCTGCGTTTTGTCGGCACCGGCGAGACGGCCTTCTCCACGGCGACCCGCGTGCTGGTGACGGTCGGCGAGGGCGCGGAGTTCTCGCTCTTTGAGACCCACGAGGGTCCGAACGGTATCGCCTACCAGCCGAACGACGTCGTGGACGCGGTCATCGCCGACAAGGCCACCCTGCGCCACACCCGACTGAACCGGGAGGGCGACAAGGCAGTCGCGCTCTCGACCATCGCGGCCCGGCTCGGCGCCGAGGCGCATATAGAGAGCGTGAACTTGGTCTTCGGCGGTGCGCTCTCGCGCCACCAGATCTACCTGCATTTCGCGGGCGAGAACGCCACGGCAACCGTCAACGGCGCGGCCATGCTCGGCGACGGCCAGCTCGCCGACTCGACGCTTCTGGCCGATCACGCCGCCGTCGGCGGGGTGAGCCGCGAACAGTTCAAGACGGTGATCGACGGTGATGCCACCGGCGTCTTTCAGGGCAAGATCATCGTCCGCCAGATCGCGCAGCAGACCGACGGCAAGATGAAGTCGGACTGCCTGCTCCTCACCGACGAGGGGCAGATGATGAACAAGCCGGAGCTCGAAATCTTCGCCGACGACGTCGCCTGTGGCCACGGCGCCACCTGCGGCGCCCCGGACGAGGAGCTCCTGTTCTACCTCATGGCCCGCGGGTTGCCGAAGCCTGTCGCCGAGAGTCTGCTCGTCCAGGCCTTCATCGGCGAGGCTCTGGAATCGGTCACGCACGACGGCGCGCGGAATGCGCTGATCGGCGAGGTCGAGGGCTGGCTGAAGGCGCGGGGCTGAGCCCGGGCCGACAAGGGCGATCCCATCATCGAACCTCATCCTGAGGTGCCCACGAAAGCGGGCATCGAAGGAGGGGTCCAGGGATCGCGGAGACATCTGGAGCCCTCCCGCAAGGTCTCCACTTCGCTCCGGCACCTCAGGATGAGGTTCGGGGTGGGAAAGTCAGGTCCGACCCGATGAACGCACCCCTCCGCCAGCCCGGCTACGACGTCGCGGAAATCCGCAAGGAGTTCCCGATCCTTTCGCAGTCGGTCTACGGCAAACCCCTGGTCTATCTCGATAATGCGGCCTCGGCCCAGAAGCCGAAAGCCGTGATCGATGCCATGGTTGGCTGCATGGAGGGCGGCTACGCCAACGTGCATCGCGGCCTGCACTACATGGCCAATGCCGCGACCGAGGGCTTCGAGGGCGCGCGCGAGACCACGCGGCAATTCCTCAATGCGGTCTCGACCGACGAGATCATCTTCACCCGCAACGCGACGGAGGCCTACAACCTCGTCGCCTCGTCGATGCATCGGGCCGGTCTGATCGGGGAGGGGGACGAGATCATCCTCTCGATCATGGAGCACCACTCCAACATTGTGCCCTGGCATTTTTTGCGCGAGCGCTACGGTGCCGTCATCAAGTGGGCTCCCGTGGACGACGAGGGCAACTTCCTCGTCGAGGAATACGAAAAGCTCTTCACACCGCGCACCAAGATGGTGGCGATCACCCACATGTCGAACGTACTCGGCACGGTCACGCCGGCCGAGGACATCATCCGCATCGCCCACGCTCACAACGTGCCGGTGTTGCTCGACGGCGCGCAGAGCGCGGTCCACCGGACGATCGACGTGAAGGCGCTCGATTGCGACTTCTTCGTCTTCACCGGCCACAAGGTCTACGGGCCGACCGGGATCGGCGTGCTCTACGGCAAGAAGGAATGGCTCGACCGCCTGCCTCCCTACCAAGGCGGCGGCGAGATGATCCGCACCGTCACGCAAGACACGATCACCTACAACGACCCGCCGCATCGCTTCGAGGCCGGCACACCTGCGATCATCGAGGCGATCGGCCTCGGTGCTGCTCTCGAATTCATGATGGGCGTCGGCCGCGAGTCGATCGCCGCTCACGAGGACGCCCTGACCGCCTACGCGCAGGAGCGGCTCGGAGCGATGAATTCGGTGCGCCTCATCGGAACTGCCCGCGAGAAGGGCGGCGTCGTCGCCTTCGAGATGAAGGGAGCGCACGCCCACGACGTCGCCACCATCATCGACCGGCAAGGCGTCGCGGTGCGGGCCGGCACACATTGCGCGATGCCGCTCCTCAACCGTTTCGGCGTCACCTCCACCTGTCGTGCCTCGTTCGGCCTGTATAATACGAAGGCCGAGATCGACGTGCTGGCCGAGGCCCTCGCCAAGGCCGAGATGATGTTCGCCTGATTTTTCGGAGTTTCCGTCGCGGCTCCAGGCCGCATCGGAGGAGTGACACAATGAGCACCGACGCCACCATTACCGGCGGCAACAACACGCCGGCCGTCGCGGCGGCTTCCGCGATCCCGCCCGAAGAACTCGACCGGCTCACCGACGACATCGTCGCCGCGCTCAAGAGCGTCTACGACCCTGAGATCCCGGCCGACATCTACGAGCTCGGCCTGATCTACAAGGTCGACATCGCCGATGACCGCAAGGTTGCCATCGACATGACGCTGACCGCGCCGGGCTGCCCGGTGGCCGGCGAGATGCCGGGCTGGGTCGAGGATGCGGTCACCAAGGTGCCCGGCGTGCAATCCTGCGCCGTGACCATGGTCTTCGATCCGCCGTGGGACCAAAGCCGAATGTCCGACGAGGCCCGCGTCGCCCTCGACATGTGGTGAACCGCGATCTGCGCGGGGAGCACCTGCGCGATTGCGTGCGGTGGACCGGTTAAGGTCCAGTGCTTATCTTGAAGATGTACCCCCTCACCCGCCCGGGCCTTGAACCCGGCCGCAGGAGAGAACGATGTCAGGTTTCAAGGTTATCTCGCTGACCGACCGCGCCGCGGATCAGTTGAAGGCGATCATGGCGGATGCGGACAAGCCGATCGCGGGCCTACGGGTCGGCGTGCGCAACGGCGGCTGCGCCGGCATGGCCTACACGATGGAATATGCCGAGGAGCGGAAAGCCGGCGAGGACATGGTCGAGGATCGCGGCGTCACCGTCTTCATCGACCCGAAGGCAGTGCTGTTCCTGCTCGGCACCGAGATGGACTTCAAGACCGACAAGCTGTCGTCTCAGTTCGTGTTCAACAACCCGAACCAGACCTCGGCCTGCGGCTGCGGCGAATCCATCGCGATTACGCCGGCGACGCCGGACCGTCTCGCCGCAGCAGGCGTCACCGCCTGAAAGGGCGCTCGTCGCGCGGTCAGGCGACCTGCGAGAATTCCGTGACCTCGGCGTCGTCCATCGTCTTGTTCCTGCCCGAGCGCTTGGCCGCATAGAGGCAGGCATCCGCGCGCTCCATGAAGGACACGGCGGTGTCGTTCGAACGCCGCTGCGCGACACCGAGCGAGATCGTGACCTTACCGAGCGACTCGCCGGTGGCACGCTTCACCAGCTCGCGGCCGATGATGCTGGTGCGCACGGCTTCGGCTACGGTGCGGGCGGCTTCCCGGCTGGAGCCAGGCAGCAGGATCGCGAATTCCTCACCGCCGAAGCGCGCGAGCGTCGCGCCGCGCGAAACGGCCGTCTCGCGCATCACGATGGCGACGAGCCGCAGCACCTGATCGCCGGTCAGATGGCCGAACTGGTCGTTGAAGCGCTTGAAGAAATCGATGTCGATCAGGATCAGGCTGGCAGGCTGGGGGGACTTGGCGCCGTCCTCGATCTCCTTGTTCAGGGTCTCCTCGAAATGCTTCCGGTTCGACAGCCCCGTGAGCGGATCGGTCAGGCTTTCCAGGCGGGCGGCGGCCAGAGTCTCGCGGAGTCCTTCGATTTCCCGGCGGCTCTCGCGCATATGCGCCTCGAGCGTCTTGTTGCTCGCTGCGACGTCACGCGTGTTCGTGATCAGCGTCGCGACGATGTCCTTCAACCGGTGCGGCGTCGTGTTGGCGAGGTCCTTCGAGATCGCCTGCAGCGAGGCACCGTATTGCGCGGTCGAGCCGAGCGACAGGTCGATCATCTCCATGATGTTCTGAACTTCAGCGATCAGGCCGGCATTGTGGCGATCCAGCTCGCCCTCGACGTTCCGGCCGTCGATGAAGGCCTCGTAGAGATCGTCGATGTCCGTATCGGACAGAACGCCGCTCTTCGAAGTGACGCGCTTGATCGCCTCGTTCATCGGCGGCTGCCGACCCGAGACGTAGGTGTACCAGATCGCATAGGCACGCGGGCTCGCCGACGAACCGTAGTCGCGCATCAGCTCGTTCGCGCGTTGCGCGATGACGAAACTCCGCTCGCGATCCTCGTGACCCGCGCCGTTCATCTGAAACTCATCCAACCTGCCCCGCCGCCATGATGGCCGGCAGGTGGTGGACACCGAGTTAAGCCGCGGTTCGAAAAGCCGAAGGCCCGCGGGTTCCCGGTCTCAGCGCAGCGCCGTCAGTCCTTCTTGATCGTGACGGGACGCATCATGAAGGCCGGCACGTGTTCGCCCAGACCGACCGGCGTGTCGCCGTCATCGTCGCGCCGGTGATCGGGCCGACGGTTCTCGCGCGGACGCTCGCTCGGCACGCGCTCGGCGGACCGCCGCGGCGCCTCGGCGCGCGGCTCCGGCGGAGCTGTCGCCTCGGCGCTCTGCTCTTCGGAGCGCGGGCGCCGGCCACGGACTCGACGTCCACCTTCGGCACGTCCGCCCTCTGCGCGCGCTTCGCTCTGGGCGGGCTCCTTGCGGCCGCCACGGCGGCGCGGGCGGCCCTCATCCCCGTCGCCCTCGCCAGTCGCGGAGAGCGAGGCGAGATCGCCATCCAGCCACGCGATTGGCTGGCCGATCAGGCTCTCGATCGCCGAGAGCGAGCGCTCGTCGCCGCGTCCCACCAGCGTAAAGGCATGGCCGGCGCGGCCGGCGCGGCCGGTACGGCCAATGCGGTGGACGTAGTCCTCCGCATGGTGAGGGATGTCGAAGTTGAAGACGTGGCTCACGGCCGGGATGTCGAGGCCGCGCGCCGCGACGTCAGAGGCGACGAGCAGCGGCACTTCGCCGGAGCGGAAGCCGTCGAGCGCCTGCATGCGGGCACGCTGGTCCATATCACCGTGCAGCGCCGCGACGGAGAAGCCGTGCTTGGCGAGCGAGCGCTGCAGCAGCGCGACGTCGCGCTTGCGGTTGCAGAAGACGATGCCGTTCTTGAGCTCGTCCGCCGCACGGATCAGCTTGCGCAGCGTGTCACGCTTGGCCGCCGCCTCGGAACTCGTCGCGACGAGCTTCTGCTCGATCGTCGTCGCGGCCGAGGCTGGGCGGCTGACCTCGACGCGCTGCGGGTTCGACAGGAACATGTCGGCGAGGCGCTCGATCTCCGGCGGCATCGTCGCGGAGAAGAACAGCGTCTGGCGCGTGAACGGCACCATCTTCACGATGCGCTCAATGTCGGGGATGAAGCCCATGTCGAGCATGCGGTCGGCCTCGTCGATGACGAGTAGCTCGACGCCGGTGAGCAGCAGCTTGCCGCGCTCGAAATGGTCGAGCAAGCGACCGGGCGTCGCGATCAGCACATCGGTGCCGCGCATCAGCTTGGCATCCTGGTCGGCGAAGGAG
This sequence comes from Methylobacterium brachythecii, assembly GCF_014196345.1. Lineage (GTDB taxonomy): Bacteria > Pseudomonadota > Alphaproteobacteria > Rhizobiales > Beijerinckiaceae > Methylobacterium > Methylobacterium brachythecii. Next base: position 264,880 of record NZ_JACIDN010000005.1, read on the forward strand.
ACGCCGCCGATGATCAGCGCGACGTTGAGCTTGTGGTTGGTGCCGTAGCGCTCGAAATTCTCGACGACCTGCGCCGCGAGCTCTCGGGTTGGTTCGAGGATCAGCGTACGCGGCATGCGGGCACGGGCACGGCCCGATTCCAGCATGGTCAGCATCGGCAGAGTGAAGGCCGCGGTCTTGCCGGTGCCGGTCTGGGCGATGCCGAGCACGTCCCGCCGCGCGAGCACATGCGGAATCGCGTTCGCCTGGATCGGCGTCGGCTCGGTATATCCGGCGGTGGCGACGGCCTGGAGGACCTTGTCGCTCAGTCCGAGATCGGCAAAAGGCATGGTTGTTGGGAGACCATCCGCGCGAGGTCTTCGGCATCAACGGTGCGGAGCGGCGGCCGCTCGCACGAGCGAATGATGCGAAATCGTGAAACCCGAACAGGGATGCGCGACAAGGTTTCGCGCATCCCTGTTCGGGTCGGTCGAACTCACAAAGCGGCGGAAACGTCCGGTTCTGCACCGCAGCCGTCGCTTCGGCCGCGCACCATCCTCGCCCCGCCGGGGGTGCGAGCGTGCGCGACGTTTAGAGGCTTGCCGAGGCTTGTCAATCTTCGCGCGCCGGATCTCCCCGGCGGCAATGGCCTCAAGGGCCGCGGACGATCAGTCGTTCCCGGGCGACGCAAGGGTCGATCACGATGCTGCGGGCCGACGTGCCGATCGAGCCGGTCGTCTCCGGATCGACGATGCCCGGTTTCAACGCGGCAACCCGGCTCTTCTGGTGCTCGATGGACTGGGCAAGGCGATGGGCGATCCCGAAGCCGCCGACTCCCAAAACGAGTGCAAAGATGGCCGTCGTGGCGAGCAGTCCACGTGGGCGTGGCAGTTCGGGGGAATCGAGCGACATGGAGCGGACACCCTGAGCGAACGCCGAGAGCGGGTCGCGCTGCCCATGATCGACGAACGCGGTTAACGCGGGCTGACACGGGAGCCGGCCGCTATTCCCCCTTGCGGCACACCCGGGCACGAGCCAAGCATCACGTCCGAAGTTTATGGTTTCCGAATGATTTCCAACCATGGCCAACGGATTACGAAGATTAACCATGAAGTTTCCGCATCATAGCTCTCTACATTGGCTGATGTGCGGAAAGACACATCCGTCGAAGTCTCCTGGAAGCACCCGAGTAAGCTTTACCTTTCTTTGACGGAGTCGGGGGCATTTGAGCGACTTGTTGCAGGAACGCGACAAGCCTTCTCACGGGACCGGGGCTCGAAGCCCACCGGCTTTCGCCAATCCAGGACTCTTCGTCTGATGAAAAAGCTGCTCCTCGCCTCGACTGTCCTCGCGAGCCTGACGGCCGTCGCCTCGGCCGCCGACCTTCCGCGCCGCGCTGCCGCACCGGAAATGTACTCGCCGCTGCCGGTCTTCACCTGGACGGGCTTCTATGCGGGTCTCAACGCCGGCTACGGCTTCGGCACGCAGAGCGATCAGCCGGCGACGGTGATCGGCACGACCGCTGCCAGCGGCCTGCTCGTCTCCAGCGTCGCACCGTTCGCAGCCTCGGCAGGGGCCGTCGCGTTCAACAACCGTAACGACAACAGCGGCTTCGTCGGCGGTGGTCAGATCGGCTACAATTACCAGTTCACGCCGGGCTCGGGTGTCGTGGTCGGTATCGAAGCCGACGCCCAGTACGCCGATTTCGGACGCGGCCGTAACAACTTCATTCCCGGCCCCGGCACGCGGGCAGCCACGGGCGTGACCTTCTTCAATCCGAACGGCCTGTCCGGTCTCGACTTCTTCGGCACGGTGCGCGGACGCCTCGGCTACGCCTTCGACCGCACGCTCGTCTACGGCACGGCCGGCTTCGCCTACGGCGCCGGCGGCGGCCGCGACTTCGGTCTGCCGAACTCTTCGAGCAGCGACTTCCAGACCGGCTACGCGGTGGGCGGCGGCGTCGAGTATGCCCTGCCGACAAACACCTTCCTGAACGTGTTCAACTCTTCGGCCGTGACGCTGAAGCTCGAGGGCCTCTACGTGGACATGGATCGCGGCGGCAACCGCAACGCCGGCGGCTTCGCGATCCGTCCGAACGGCACCGTGGCGAGCATCGCTGGCGGCGACGGCAACGTGCTGGGCGGGTCCATTCGCCGCCAGGACACCGAGTTCGCCGTGGTGCGCGCCGGCATCAACTACAAGTTCGGATCGTTCTAAGCGTCGATCCACCGCTGGCGAGACCGCTCCGTGAGGGGCGGTCTCGACTCGTCGGGATCGCCGATCAGCCTCCGTCGCCCCTGGCCGCTGCGGACGCACTCGTGGCGATCAGGTCGACGGCGACACCGACGTCGAGGGCGACCCATTGGCCCGTCGCCCACACGCCCTGACCAACTCCGAAATCCGTCCGGATCAGTCCGACGCGGCCGACGGCATGGGCCTTTCCCTGTTCGAACGAGAGATGGAAAGGGAGCGTGAGCGGCCGGCTCGTTCCCCTGATCGTCAGGGTTCCGACCGCCTCGTAGTCGCCCCGCCCCTTGTCGACGAAACGAGCCGCCTCGAAGCGAGCCTGGCTCGCGGCTTTCGCATCGAACCAGTCCTTCTGCGGCAGCGCCTCGTCCCGCTGGACGTCCCCCGTGCGGGCGCTGGCCAGATCGACGAGTACCGTAGCGTGCCCGGCTTCCGGTTTGGCGGCGTCAAAATCGATCTTGGCGTCGAAGCGCTCGAAGCGCCCGGTGAAGGGCGCCCCGACCTGCACGCCGGAGAACTTGATCGAACTCCTGGCTGGGTCCACCGCCCATTCGGACGCTGCGGCCGGCAACGCAACGACCTGCAGGGCCGTCGCGAGGCAGAGGAGGGACGTCTTCATCGCGATGATCCCAAGGGTTCGGATACCGACCGCGATCCGCGCATTGGCATCATGCGACGCAGGACGTCGTCGCGGAGGATGAAGTGGTGGCGAAGGGCCGCCGCCACGTGCAGGACGAGCAGAGCGATCAGCAGCCAAGCCCCATAGGCATGAACCCGCTTGAAGATCGCTTCCGCCAAGGCCTGGTCGGGAACCAGAGCCGCGAGCGGCAGGTGCGGCCAGGAAACCAAGCCGTAGAGCACGGTCGGGATGTTGAAGGGCGACAGCGAGACCACGGCCCAGCCCGTGAGGGGCAGCCCTACGAGAAGCAGGTAGAGGAAACCATGCGCGGCTGAGGCCGCCCGTCGTTCCCGAACCGGCATTGCGGCGGGATGGGCCGGAGGCTTGTGGAACAGGCGCCAGGCGAAGCGCAAAACCGTCAAGCCCAACACCGTGATCCCCACGGATTTGTGCCATTGGTAGAGTTGGAATTGGCGCATCGGCGTCAATCCCGCATGGGCCATCGTCAGACCGATGCCGATCAGGGCGAGCACACCCAGTGCGCTCGCCCAATGCAGCACGATGGCCACGAGCGAGTAGCGCCGCGCGGACACGGCGGTGCCCATGGCCGACCTCCCGATCGTCCGATCAGTCCTGGCGCTCGAAGGCGCCGGCGATCACGAGATGGAGATCGTCGCCGATCAGCGGCACGTAGGTCTTCACACCGAACTCGGACCGCTTGAGCGTGCCGGTGGCCTCGAAGCCGACATTGACCTTCTTGCTAAGCGGGTTCGTGCCCGCGCCGACCAGCGTTACGTCCAGCGTCACCGGCTTGGTCACGCCGTGTAGCGTCAAGTCTCCAGTGACCTTGGCCTTGTCCTGACCGGCCGGCGTCACCTTGGTCGAGACGAAGGTCATGTCCGGGTACTTGGCGGCATCGAGCCACTTGTCGCCCTTCAGCTCGCCGGCGAGCTTCTCGCTCGTGGTGGCGACCGACGACACCGGGATCTTGACGGACAGCTTCGCGGCGGCCGGGTCCTTCGGCTGCAGGTCGAGGGTGCCCGACACCTCCGAGAAGCCGCCGGTGTAGTTCGAGAAGCCCATATGCGACACGCGCCAGCCCACCTGCGTATGGCCGGCATCCACGGTGTAGTGGCCAGCCTGGATCTGGGCCGGGTCGCGCGTCGCTGCGGTCTGAGCCTGTGCGGCACCGGCGAATGCCAGGGCCACGGCGACGGTGGAGGCGGAAAGCAGCTTCATCGAAGTCTCCAAGACAGGAACGTTCTCACTGCGCGCCGCTCTACTCGACCGGACGCCGCGTCGTGGTGGCGTTGAGATACGTCCGTTCACAGCCGAGTTTGAGCCTGCTATCCGGCACCACATGGTTGCGAAAACGGAAACCTTCAGCGGTAGCCTGGATGACCTGCGCGCCTTTTGCGCTGTCGTCGATCTCGGTACCGTGACGGCGGCGGCCGCGAGCCTCAGGGAGACCAAGGGCAGCGTCAGCCGGCGCCTGACGCGGCTCGAGACGGCGTTGGGCGCGACGCTGATGGCCCGTCATCCGCGCGCCGTCTCGCCGACGGCCGAGGGGCTCGCCTTCTACGTCAAGGCGCGGGACAGCCTCGGGCTGCTCGACACGGCGGCCGAAGCCGCGCGCGATGCTCGCACCGTCCCGGCGGGACACCTGCGGATCACGACGGCGGTCGATTTCGGGATTGAGGTCATGCCCGAGATCATCGCCAGCTTTCGAGCGGCATACCCACAGATCACGATCGACCTGCTCCACTCGGACGCGAGGCTCGATCTCGCGGCGAACCGAATCGATCTCGCCTTGCGCTTCGGAAGAGCGGAGGAGACGGGTTACCACGCAGCGCTGATCCTGAAGACGCGCATCGGCTTTTACGCCGCTCCCGCCTATCTCGCCCGGCGCCCGGCGCCCAAGAGACTCGTGGAACTGGCCGGGCACGACCTGATCCTCTCACAGGAGCGCTCCGGTTCGGCAGGCATCGTGTTGGGCAATGGCCAGGGACGCACCCAGCAGATCTCCCTCGCGCCGGCAATCCGGGTCAGCGACTTCGCCACGGCCCTTCGTTTGACCCTGGCCGGCGCTGGCATCGGCCAGATTCCCAGCACCGTGGCAGCCCGCTCGATCGAGGCGGGTGCGCTCGTGCGGGTGCTCGCACCGTGGGCCCGGGAGGGCGGCGCCTTGCGGGCTTTGAGTCTTGCCGGGCGGGAATTGCCGGCACGCGTCCGGGTGTTCCGCGAGCACGTGCAGGCCGAGATGGCGAAACGGTTCGCCATCGAGCCCGATGAGAGTTCGGCCGCATGACGAAACCGTAATCCGCGCGCCACGAGCGGGTCAGGCTGCAGACCGTATCACCGGCAACACGCTCCGTCCGCCGCGACGGCAGCAAGACCGTTTCCGGAGTTCTTCCATGACATCGACCTTCCGCCGTCGCGCCCTCGCTTCCGTCGCCGTGGCGGCGCTCGCCGCCGGTGGCGCGGCTGGCGTGGGATCGCTGACCCAGACGACCTCGGCCCTGGCCCAGGCCCTGCCGAAGACGCCCATCGAAGCGCCTGAGCACCCGCCGGGCTCCTTCGCCGGCATCGTCAACAAGGTGAAGCCGGCCGTCGTCGCCGTGAAGGTGAAGCTCGACGACAGCGCGGACGAGGATGGCGAGAGCGGCCCCGGCCAGCCGAACCTCCAGCAGGTCCCGCCGCAGCTGCGCGAGTTCTTCAAGCGCTTCGGCCAGGGCGGCCCCGGCGAGCAGAACGGCGCGCCGCAGCGCCACGGTGAGCGCGGCGCGGTCGGCTCCGGCTTCATCATCTCGGCCGACGGCTACGTCGTCACCAACAACCACGTGGTGAACCACGCCAAATCGGTTCAGGTGACCCTCGACGACACCCGCACACTCGACGCCAAGGTGATCGGCACCGATCCGAAGACCGACGTCGCGCTCCTGAAGATCAAGGATTCCGGCTCTTATCCCTACGTGCAGTTCGGCAAGTCGGCCCCGCAGGTCGGCGATTGGGTCGTGGCGATCGGCAATCCATTCGGCCTCGGCGGCACGGTGACGGCAGGCATCGTCTCGGCCCGCGGCCGCGACATCGGCGCCGGACCCTACGACGACTTCCTGCAGATCGACGCGCCGATCAACAAGGGCAATTCGGGTGGCCCGGATTTCAACGTCAACGGCGAGGTCGTGGGCGTGAACACGGCGATCGCCTCGCCCTCGGGCGGCAGCGTCGGCCTCGCCTTCGCGATCCCCTCGGAAACCGTGCAGGCGGTGGTCGAGCAGCTCAAGACCGACGGCAAGGTGGTGCGCGGCTATCTCGGCGTGCAGATCCAGCCGGTCACCAAGGACATCGCCGACAGCCTCGGCCTCGACAAGGCCAAGGGCGCGCTGGTGAACTCCACCGAGGGTGGCACGCCCGCCGCGAAGGCCGGCCTCAAGACGGGCGACGTCATCGAGAAGGTCGACGGCAAGCCGATTGACGACGCCAAGGAACTGTCGCGCAAGATCGCCGGGCTCAAGCCCGGTACCAAGGTCGAGCTCGCCTATCTCCGCAACGGCAAGTCCGACACGGCCACCGTCGAGCTCGGTACGCTGCCGACGGACATCAAGAATGCGCGCAACACCGACGACGGCGGCTTCTCCAATAACGGCCAGCCGCGCCTCGGCCTGGGCCTCGCTCCGGCGGACGAGGTCGGGCTCGGCTCGAGCGGCGTCGCCGTCGTGCGGGTCGATCCCGACGGCCCCGCCGCCGCCAAGGGCATCGAGCAGGGCGACGTGATCCTGGACGTTGCCGGCACCAGCGTCTCGAGCCCGTCCGACATTGCGGCGCAGATCCGCACGGCGGAATCCAACGGGCGCAAGGCCGTGCTGATGCGCGTGAAGAGTTCGAAGGGTGTGACCCGCTTCGTGGCGGTCTCCCTCACCAAGAACGGCTGAGTTTCAGCCGTAGCGGCCGCCGCGCACCCCTCGCGGCGGTTTCCCGCTCTCCCCTCGACTGGCGCCGGCTCGCAAGGGCCGGCGTTTTTTCGTCGAGGAAGGGCTACATGCCGCCCGAGACGTAGAGGATCTCTCCGGTGACCCAGCGCGCGTCGTCGGATGCCAGGAAGACGGCGGCCGGTGCGATGTCGTCCGGCCGGCCCGAGCGTCCGAGCGGCGTGTCCTCGATGATGCTGCGCTCGAAGTCGCCGCCGGCGAATCCCGCTGCCTCGACGCCTTCCGTGATGATCATGCCGGGATTGATCGCGTTCACGCGGATCTTGCGCGGCCCGAGCTCCTTCGCGTGCACGCGGGTGATCGCGTCGAGCGCTCCCTTGGTCCCGGAATAGATCGCCGATTCCGGCACCGCAAAGCGCGTCACGGTCGAGCTGATGTTGACGATGCTGCCGCCGCGATCGCCGAACTGCGCGACCGCCGCCTTGGTCGCGAGAAAGACGCCGAGCACATTGGTATCGTACTGGCGCCGGTACTCGTCCTCGGAAAAGTCCTCGATCTTCGAGAAGGCGTAGACGCCGGCATTGTTGACCAGGACGTCGACCGGACCGAGCCGCTCTTTGGTCTCCGCGAAGAACCGCTCGACGTCGGCGGATTTCGCGACGCTGCCCTGGACCGCGATGGCCTTGCCGCCGGCCGCCTCGATCGCGGCGACGACCGCGTCGGCGCCTTCCCGGCTCGTCGCATAATTCACGGCGACGGCTGCACCTTCCCGTGCCAGAGCCTTCGCGATCTCGGCGCCGATCCCCTTCGAGGCCCCGGTGACGACCGCGACTCTTCCTTCGAGCTTGCTCATGACGATCTCCAACATTTCGACGTTTAGACAATCGTCGAAATGTTGGGCGATGGGGTGGCCTTCAAGAGGTCGGCGAGAGTGATCGGGACAGCCGCCGAAGGTAGGCGTCGAGCGTTGTGCGCTGGAACACCAGCTCGACGAAGCGGCCTTTGCGGACGGTCGCGATCAGGCCGGACGTCTCGAGCTCCTTGATGTGATGGGAGATCGTGGCAGCGCTGACCTTGTCGGCATCGCTCAGCGCGCAGCAGGGCAGCGCGCCCTCGGACGCCGCGATCTCTCCGAGGATGCCGAAACGGCGCGGATCGGCGAGAGCCTTGGCGACCGCAGCGAACTGACGGTCGCTTAGCTCATGAGACTCCTGCGCTACCGGTTCGCCATCCTGTCCATGCTCGGAAGTCATCGAGCCGCTTGTCTCCACCGAGGCGCGCGTCGACGCCCTGACCACCAGAGATAGGAACCTAGCGGGGCCGAAGACCCTTGTCCCGGCGGCATGGCTCCCTCCCACCACAAACCGCTCGCCGGGATCGGCCGCCTTCCCACATCGCCCTTCATTCTTACACTCGACAAGGATGCGGCATGACCACACCTCACGCTTCCGGCACCTTCGCCATCGGCGGAGACCTGACGGTCAACCGGCTCGGCTTCGGTGCCATGCGCATCACGGGCGGCGGCATCTGGGGCGAGCCCGCCGACCGGGCGAAGGCGATCGCGACGCTGAAGCGCGTCCCCGAACTAGGCATCGATTTGATCGACACCGCCGACAGCTACGGCCCGTTCGTCAGCGAGGACCTGATCCGCGAGGCCCTCCACCCCTATGACGGCTTGGTCATTGCCACCAAGGGCGGCCTCACGCGCCATGGGCCGGATATCTGGCAGCCCGTCGGACATCCCGACTACCTTCGCCAATGCGTGCTGATGAGCCTGCGTCGGCTCAAGCTCGAGCGCATCGATCTCTGGCAGCTCCACCGCATCGGCACCGACGTCCCGCGCGAGCGGCAGTTCGAGGCAATCGCCGCGATGCGCGAGGAGGGGTTGATCCGCCATGTGGGCTTAAGCGAGGTCTCGGTGGAGGAGATCGAGGCGGCCCAACAATTCTTCCCGGTCACGACTGTGCAGAACCGTTTCAACCTCGTCGATCGCACCAGCGAGGCGGTTCTCGACCATTGCGAACGCCACGTCATCGGGTTCATCCCCTGGGCGCCCCTCGACAAAGGCACGCTGGCCCGCAAGGGCTCGGCGCTGGCCGAGATTGCGGGCCGGCGCGGAACCAGCGAGGGCGCCGTCGCCCTGGCCTGGCTGCTCAAGCGCTCCCCGGTGATGCTGCCGATCCCCGGAACCGGCGATCCCGAGCATCTCGCTCAGAACGTACAGGGCACCGAACTCATCCTCGACGACGCGGAGTTCCAGGCACTCGACGACCAGGGCCGCAAGGCTTGGAAGGCGGCCGGCTGAGGTGTTCGCCATGCATCGAACCGCCTCCGCTCGTCAGCCCGACATCATGCAGCAAAGGATCGGGACCATATGGATGCCGGCTACGCCGGTGCCCGGTGCAGCTCCGCAGACAAGTTGCCCGAATCCTGCATGGCGCCCTCGGAGACGACGAACCGACCGGAAAGGCCTCGAAATGCGTGCTGCGACCGTGATCCTGGCCTCCCTGCTCGCGCTGCCGGCGACCGCGTCGCTGAGTGCCCCCGCCAAGCCGGGATGGCTGACGGGAACCTTCGTCTACGCCAACCTCTGCACCGATCCGGATGCCGGCCGGCTGGAGGGACGGCGCGTGACATTGCGGCGCTCGCCGAACGGAAACGGCGTGCTCTACGAGGCAGCCGCGGGCGAGAAGACCGCCTCGATCCCCGCCGACGCGCTGTCCATCGACGACACGACCCAGCAGATCTCCTTCACCGTGGAAAGCACGGATGGTCCGTTACGCTTCCAGGGCACGGCGGCCGCGGACGTGCTCGCCGGAACAATCAGCGATGGCTCCAGCGAGCAGCCCCTGCGCCTGCGCCGGGTGCTTCGCTCGCACGAGCGCGAAGCCTGTCGGACCGTGCGGCAGGATCCCGACGCCACCGGTTCCGTGAACTGAACCACGGCGCCGTCTTGCCGTCTCGCCAGGGACCCGCCGGCCGGATAGACCGTCGGTCATGACCCTTCGTGCGTTCGCCAGCGGCCTCGCCCTCTGTCTCGCCATCGCCGCCCCCGCGCGGGCCGACGGCTGCGACGCGCTGACGGCCCGACTCATCCGTGGGACGGGCGCCTCGCTCGCCGGCCGCACCGGCCCGCTCGTCGTATTTCGAGCCGCCGACGCCGAACGGATGAGCCTCGATTGCGGCCCGCCGCGCCGCATGGTCTTTCGCTCCCTCGATCGGGAGCCGCCACGCTTCTATTTCGTGCTGATCGGTCTCGCCGCGAAAACGCTCGCCGGCGCCGGGGCGGACCAGGTCGAGATCCTGGCGATGAACCTTCATCAGGCGGCGTTGCTCTCGGGCGCGCCCCAGCTCGGCCGGGCCAGAGGTGCGGTCCTTCGGTGTGAGCCGGGAGACCATCTCGACGGCTCATCGGAGGGCGCGCTCTGTCGCCTGGCAGCGGACCGGCGGCCGCGGCTGAGACATGGGGCAAGCCTTTTCGCCTCGTCCGACGCGCGGTAGAGCGGGGCATGTCTCAGCTTTCCGCACCCGGTCCGGTCGTCCATGCCGGCGCCGTCGCCTTCGCCAACCACCTGCCATTCGCGCTCATTGCCGGGCCCTGCCAGCTCGAGAGTCGGGATCACGCCTTCGAGATTGCCGCGGCGCTGAAGGAGATGACCGGGCGTCTCGGGATCGGCCTCGTCTTCAAATCCTCCTTCGATAAGGCGAACCGGACCTCCGGCAGCACCGCCCGCGGCATCGGCCTCGAAGGCGCGCTGCCGATCTTTTCGGAGATCAAGGAGCGTCTCGGCCTGCCGGTGCTCACCGACGTGCACGACTCCTCGCAATGCGCTCCGGCGGCGGAGGTCGTCGACGTCCTGCAGATCCCGGCCTTCCTCTGTCGCCAGACCGACCTTCTGCTGGCCGCCGCCGCCACCGGGCGCGTCGTCAACGTGAAGAAGGGCCAGTTCCTGGCGCCGTGGGACATGGCCCATGTCGCCACGAAGGTCACCAGCGCCGGTAATCCGAACGTGATGGTCACCGAGCGCGGCGCCTCCTTCGGCTACAACACGCTCGTCTCCGATATGCGCTCGCTGCCGATCATGGCGCGGGTGACGGGTGGGGCGCCGGTGGTGTTCGACGCGACGCATTCCGTGCAGCAGCCAGGCGGACAGGGCGCGACCTCGGGCGGCCAGCGCGAATTCGTGCCGGTTCTGGCCCGGGCCGCCGTCGCGGTGGGCGTGGCCGGCCTCTTCATCGAGACGCACGAGGACCCGGACAACGCGCCCTCGGACGGACCGAACATGGTGCCGTTGAAGGCGATGCCGGCCCTGCTGGCCGAGTTGCAGGCCTTCGATCGCCTTGTGAAACAGCGCACCGACGCGTGAGAGCAGACGGCCGCATCGTCATCCTCGGTTCTGCTCAGGGCGGGTTCAGGTCGGCGAGACCACCGTGCCGAAGGCAAATCGTACAAGCTGCTGAGATGACTCAAATTTTTCGTCAGCGGCTTGGAACCTGTCAACAAGCTCGGCGTTACTGGCGCTAACGGGCTTCAACGAGGGAAGGACACAATGCGCAAACTTGCAATCATCACAGCTGTCGTAGCAACGACCATTCCGATGCTGGCAGTCACTGCCGAGGCACGCCCCGGCCGCGGATACGGCCACTACCATGGCGGCGGCTACGCCTATCGCGGCGGCTACCGCCGTGGCGGCATCGGCACCGGTGCTGCTGTCGGCCTGGGCATCGCCGGCCTCGCCGCCGGTGCGATCGCTGCCGGCGCCGCGCGCGACGCCTACTACCGCGACCGCTACTATGGCCGCCCGGCTTACGGCTATTACGACTACGGCTACTGAGCCGAACAACAGCGTGCTCAGAAAGGGCGGCCGGTTCTCACCGGTCGCCTTTTTCGTTTGTGCGGGCGCTCACCCGACGAATGCTCAGCCGGCTGAAAACGGTTGCATCACAATGGCGCCTTGACCACCTTGCGCTGCATTCAGCAGGCAGGGAGAACGCGATCATGCCGGTGATCGGTGCCGTCGTTGGGACGATCATGACAGGGCTCCTGTATTGGTTCATGTACGGGAACGGCATGCAGCAGATCGACCGCGTCCTCGGTGATCGCCGGAATCACAAGCTCAGGCTGAAGAGCGAGGCTAACTTCAAGGCCGCGCCCATCCGCTCGATCAAGAACCCGGCGGATGCCGTGGGCGTGCTCATGCAGCTCGTCGCGCTGGCCCGGGGCACGCCGACACCCGAGCAGGAGGCGGCGATCGAGCAGCAGATGCGCAACGTCGTCGAGCCGGACGACGATCTCGCAACCCGCTTGGTCTTCATCCGCCACGCAGCGAGCCAGGCGGCCGATGCCGAAACCGCCATCGACCAGCTCGCGCCGCTGTTGCGCGAAAAGCTGACTCCGTCCGAGCGCGACGACGTTGAACAGATGCTGGAGGCCGTCGCCGTCATTCACCAGGGCCCGACCGACCGGCAGGAGCGTTTGATCGCGCGCACGGTCCGGGTACTGGCCGAACAGGCCTGAGCCCGCTTCGCTAGCCGCGGCCCCGATAGGTCGGCACGCCCTGGTCGGGCAACCAGACGGATTTCAGCGGCTCGCCGGTCTGCCAGAACACGTCGATCGGAATGCCGCCGCGCGGATACCAGTAGCCGCCGATCCGCAGCCAGCGCGGCTCCAGGAACTCGGTCAGGCGTCGGCCGATGCCCACAGTGCAATCCTCGTGGAACGCGCCGTGGTTGCGGAACGAGCCGAGATAGAGCTTCAGCGACTTCGATTCGACGAGCCACTCGCCCGGCACGTAATCGATGACCAGCGTTGCGAAATCCGGTTGGCCGGTCACCGGGCAAAGCGACGTGAACTCGGGTGCGGTGAAGCGGGCGAGGTAATCCGTATCGGGATGTGGGTTCGGCACGCGGTCGAGCTGTGCGGCCTCGGGTGAAGGAGGCAACGGCGTCGACTGACCCAGTTGGCGGGCGTGAGCAGCGATGTCGTCGGTCATGGCGAACGCTATATCCGCTGCCCGTGCGAGGCGCATCTCACGAGCGCCAGTTCGAGCCCGGAAACACACCTCCGAAGGCAGGGTGAAGTCGATAAAGATAGTTCGGCTCGAGCGAAAGATTCTTCATACCCTGCGGCGCTTGCCCGCCGCTTCGGCTTGGCGGATAAGCCGCGGCGGATGATGCCGCCATCGCCGACCGCTGCCGGTCAGGCCGCGCGCGGCGCCCGACGTAAGGATGGTCCATGACCGCGATCACCAACATCGCCGCCCGCGAGATTCTCGACAGCCGCGGCAACCCCACCGTCGAGGTCGACGTGCTCCTCGAGGACGGTTCCTTCGGCCGCGCCGCGGTTCCCTCGGGAGCCTCCACGGGCGCCCATGAGGCCGTCGAGTTGCGCGATGGCGACGCGAGCCGCTTCAAGGGCAAGGGTGTGCTCAAGGCGGTCGAGGCGGTGCAGACCGAGATTCTCGACGCCATCGGCGGCATGGAGGCCGAGGATCAGGTCGCCATCGACGAGGCGATGATCGACCTCGACGGCACCCACAACAAGTCGCGCCTCGGCGCCAACGCCATCCTCGGCGTGTCGCTCGCCGTCGCCAAGGCCGCGGCCGAGACGGCCGGCCTGCCGCTCTACCGCTATGTCGGCGGCGTCCAGGGCCGCGTGCTGCCGGTGCCGATGATGAACATCGTCAATGGCGGCGCGCATGCCGACAACCCGATCGACTTCCAGGAATTCATGGTGATGCCGGTCGGCGCCTCTTCGCTCAGCGAGGCGGTGCGAATGGGCGCCGAGATCTTCCACACGCTCAAGGGCGCGCTGAAGAAGGCCGGCCACAACACCAACGTCGGCGACGAGGGCGGCTTCGCCCCGAACCTGCCCTCGGCCGAGGCCGCCCTCGACTTCGTCATGGAGTCGATCCAGGCCGCCGGGTTCAAGCCGGGCCAGGACATCGTTTTGGCGCTCGACTGCGCCGCGACCGAGTTCTTCAAGAACGGCGCTTACCATTACGAGGGCGAGGGCCAGGTCCGCTCCATCGAGCAGCAGGTGGACTATCTCGCGAAGCTCGCGAGCGCCTATCCGATCCTGTCCATCGAGGACGGCATGTCGGAGGACGACTGGCACGGCTGGAACCTGCTCACGCAGAAGATCGGCGACAGCGTCCAGCTCGTCGGAGACGACCTGTTCGTGACCAATGTCGAACGTTTGTCGCGCGGCATCAATGAGCGCACCGCCAACTCGATTCTGGTGAAGGTCAACCAGATCGGCTCGCTCACTGAGACGCTCGCCGCCGTCGATATGGCCCAGCGCGCCGGCTATACCGCGGTAATGTCGCACCGCTCCGGCGAGACCGAGGACTCGACCATCGCCGACCTCGCCGTCGCCACCAATTGCGGGCAGATCAAGACCGGCTCGCTCGCCCGCTCCGACCGGTTGGCCAAGTACAACCAGCTCATCCGCATCGAGGAGGGCCTCGGCGCGCAGGGCCGCTACGCCGGTCGCGACGCGATCAAGCAACTCGCCGGCCGCTGATCGCCCTCCAGCGCTTCTTCTGCCGATAGCCCAACGCCCGCCTCCCCGAGAAGCGGGCGTTGGTCGTTTGGAGGCAGCCATCTCGGCGCGCAGAAACGCTTTCTTCACCCTACGCGGCGATGGTCTCGTCATGGTCATCCGCCGCCGCGTCAGAGCCGTCGTCGTGCCCGCCGTCCTCTGGACGGTGTCGGCGCTCGTGGGCGGCTATTTCCTGGTGCAGGCCGAGACCGGCAACCGCGGCATGGAAGCCAAGCGGGCGCTCAAGATCCAGGCTTTCGGCCTTAGGCAGGAACTCGCGGCCGCGAATGCCGAGCGGGCGACCTGGGAGCATCGGGTCGAACTGCTGCGCTCCGAACAGATCGACCGCGACCTGCTGGAAGAGCGCGCCCGCGTCGTGCTGGGCCGCGTCCACGCCAACGATGTCGTGATCATCGATCCTTGACGATAGGCGCCATGCCGTGTGCCGTGGAGGCGCCCGGCATCATTTTGCATTTTGAATAATCTCAGGCTTCGCAGGATCGTTCCGCTTTGTCCCGGGAGGGCCGGCGCCCCGACGAAACCCTGCTGCAGATTAAGCGCGGCAGGGGGTTAGACCCTCGCTTTCCACCGCGCCGCGCTCTAGAACGCCCTCGAAACACGAGTTTCGGGAGGTCGCCGATGGCAGCAGGCAGGAATGCGAGGAAGGCCGCGTCCAAGGCGGACGCGCCCGAGCACAAGCCGGCGCCGAACATCCCGCAATTCACCAAGGACGAGGATCTCCACGCCTATCGCGAGATGCTCCTGATCCGCCGCTTCGAGGAGAAGGCGGGCCAGCTCTACGGCATGGGCCTCATCGGTGGCTTCTGCCACCTCTATATCGGCCAAGAGGCCGTCGTGGTCGGCCTTCAGATGGCTTCGACCGACGGCGACCAGGTCATCACCGGATACCGCGACCACGGCCACATGCTGGCCTGCGGCATGGACGCCAAGGGCGTCATGGCCGAGCTCACCGGCCGCCAGGGCGGCTACAGCCGCGGCAAGGGCGGCTCGATGCACATGTTCTCGCGCGAGAAGCAGTTCTTCGGCGGCCACGGCATCGTCGGCGCGCAGGTCTCGCTCGGCACCGGCCTCGCCTTCGCCGACGCCTACACGAAGAACGGCAAGGTGAGCTTCACCTATATGGGCGACGGCGCGGCCAACCAGGGCCAGGTCTACGAGAGCTTCAACATGGCGGCTCTCTGGAAGCTGCCGGTCGTCTACGTGATCGAGAACAACCGCTACGCCATGGGCACCTCGGTGGCCCGCGCCTCGGCCCAGACGGATTTCTCCAAGCGCGGCCTGTCCTTCGGCATTCCCGGCGAGCAGGTCGACGGCATGGATGTCCGCACGGTACGCGAGGCCGCGATCCGCGCCGTCGAACATGCCCGCTCGGGGCAGGGGCCCTACATCCTCGAGATGCAGACCTACCGCTACCGCGGCCACTCCATGTCCGACCCGGCCAAGTACCGGTCGAAGGACGAGGTCTCGAAGATGCGCGACGAGCACGACCCGATCGAGATGGTGCGCAAGCGCCTGATCGAGGCGCACGGCGTCTCCGAGGCGGACCTCAAGGCCAAGGACGCCGAGATCCGCGAGATCGTCAACGAATCCGCCGACTTCGCCACGAACGATCCCGAGCCCGATCCCAAGGAGCTCTGGACGGACATCCTGCTGGAGGCCCGCGCCTGAGCTCAGCTCGGCCGACCGACCAACCCACGAGACCGGATCGATAGAGCAGCGTCCATGGCGACCGACATCCTGATGCCCGCCCTCTCGCCCACCATGGAGGAGGGCAAGCTCGCCAAGTGGCTCAAGAAGGAGGGCGACGCGGTCAAGTCCGGCGACATCCTCGCCGAGATCGAGACCGACAAGGCGACCATGGAGGTCGAGGCGATCGACGAGGGCGTGCTCGCCAAGATCCTGGTCCCGGACGGCACAGAGAACGTCGCCGTCAACACGCCGATCGCGATCATCGCTGCCGAGGGCGAGGACGTCTCCGAGGCGGCAGCCGGCGGTGGCAAGCCGAAGTCGAACGGCCAGGCCGCACCGGAAGCCGAGAAGGCTCCCGCCGAAGCGAAGTCCTCTGAGGACGCGCCGAAAGCGCCCGCCGCACCCGCCACGGTGACCAGCAAGGCCTCCGAGCCCGTGACGGACGAGTTCCCGGCCGACACGCCGATGGCCTCGATGACCGTGCGCGAGGCCCTGCGCGATGCCATGGCCGAGGAGATGCGCAAGAACGAGAGCGTCTTCGTGATGGGCGAAGAGGTCGCCGAGTATCAGGGCGCCTACAAGATCACGCAGGGGCTGCTGCAGGAATTCGGCGCCCGCCGCGTCGTCGACACGCCGATCACCGAGCACGGCTTCGCCGGCATCGCGGTGGGCGCGGCCTTCTCCGGGCTGCGGCCGATCTGCGAGTTCATGACCTTCAACTTCGCCATGCAGGCGATCGACCACATCATCAACTCGGCGGCCAAGACGCTCTACATGTCCGGCGGCCAACTCGGCTGCCCAATCGTGTTCCGCGGTCCCAACGGCGCCGCCGCCCGCGTCGGCGCCCAGCACAGCCACGACTACTCGGCCTGGTACTCGAACGTGCCCGGCCTGAAGGTGGTGGCGCCCTACACGGCCGCCGATGCCAAGGGCCTGCTCAAGGCCGCGATCCGCGACCCCAACCCGGTGATCTTCCTCGAGAACGAGATCCTGTACGGCCAGAGCTTCCCGGTGCCGCAACTCGACGATTTCGTGCTGCCGATCGGCAAGGCGAAGGTCCACCGGCCGGGCAAGGACGTGACCCTCGTCTCCTTCTCCATCGGTATGACCTACGCGCTCAAGGCCGCGCAGGCGCTGGCCGAGGAGGGTATCGAAGCCGAGGTGATCGACCTGCGCACGCTGCGCCCGATGGACAGCGCCACCATCGTCGAATCCGTGAAGAAGACCGGCCGCTGCGTCACCGTGGAGGAAGGGTTCCCGCAGAGCGGCATCGGCGCCGAGATCGTGGCCCGCCTCATGGCCGACGCCTTCGACTATCTCGACGCGCCGGTGCTGCGCGTGACCGGCAAGGACGTGCCGATGCCGTATGCCGCAAACCTCGAGAAGCTCGCCCTGCCGAGCGTGGCGGAAGTGATCGAGGCGGCGAAGGCCGTTTGCTACAAGTAATGCGGGTCGTTGCCCGGCACCCCTCACATCTCTGAAGCGGAACGCAAGGCCGCATGTCATGAGCAAGGATTTCGCCGAACTCGCCATCCCCCCGGACGCCGTTGAACGAGGCGGCGTCGAGGTGCTCCGCGCCGCCGTCGTCGACGGTGCCGTGAGCTTGGCGCTCCGTCGTTCCTTCGACGATCCGGCGACCTGGGGCCGGCTGCTGATCGACCTCGCCCGTCAGGCTGCACGCACCTACGCGCTGGAGACGGACATGTCGGAGGAGGAAGCCTTCGAGCGCATTCGCGCCGGGATGGAGGCCGAGAGCCTCGACCCGGACAGCTTCAACTGACCGACCGCACGGGACCCTGGAAACGCAATGCCGATCAACGTCCTGATGCCCGCCCTGTCTCCGACCATGGAAAAGGGCAATCTCGCCAAGTGGCTCAAGAAGGAGGGCGATGCGGTCAAGTCCGGCGACGTGCTCGCCGAGATCGAGACCGACAAGGCCACCATGGAGGTCGAAGCAGTCGACGAGGGCGTGCTCGCCAAGATCGTCGTGCCCGAGGGCACCGCCGACGTGCCGGTCAATGACCTGATCGCTCTGATCGCGGGTGACGGCGAGGACCCGAAGAGCGTGAGCGCGCCGTCTGGGGACGCGCCGAAGACGAAGGAGGCTCCCGCGGCCGCGCCCGAGCCCAAGACGGCCTCCGCCGAGACCGCTCAGCCTGCCGATGCTCGGGTGAATGAGGCGCCCGAAGGCGCGAAGCCGAACGGTGCCACGCAGCCTGCTGCGCGCGCTGAGGGCGAACGGGTCTTCGCCTCACCGCTCGCACGTCGGATCGCGGCCCAGGAGGGCGTCGATCTGTTCGCAGTCAGCGGCTCCGGCCCGCGTGGCCGCATCATCGAGCGCGACGTGCGCGAGGCGGCCAAGAGCGGCACCGGCAAGGCTCCGGCGAAGGCCGCCTCCGCGAACTCGGATGCCAAGGCTGCGCCGGCCGCCAAGCCGGCTGCGGGGGGAGGGGGTGTCCAGCCCCTCGGCCTTGATCAGGTCCGCGGCTACTTCAGCAAGGATGCCTATGAGGAAGTGCCCCTCGACGGCATGCGCAAGACGATCGCGCGCCGGCTCACCGAGGCGATGCAGATCGCCCCGCACTTCTTCCTCACGGTCGACTGCCGGATCGATGCCCTGCTCGCCCTGCGCACGCAGATCAACGACAGCGCCCCCAAGGACAAGGACGGCAAGGCGGCGTTCAAGCTCTCGGTGAACGACTTCATCATCAAGGCGATGGGCCTCGCGCTGATGCGCGTGCCGGACGCCAACGCGGTCTTCGCCGAGGACCGTGTTCTGAAGTTCAACAATGCCGAGGTCGGCGTCGCGGTGGCCATCGATGGCGGCCTGTTCACCCCGGTCATTCGCAAGGCCGACCAGAAGACGCTCTCGACCATCTCCAACGAGATGAAGGATTTCGCGGCCCGCGCGCGTGCCAAGAAGCTCAAGCCCGAGGAGTACCAGGGCGGCGTTACCTCGGTGTCCAATCTCGGCATGTTCGGGATGAAGCACTTCACCGCGGTGATCAATCCTCCGCAATCCTCGATCCTGGCCGTCGGCGCCGGCGAGAAGCGCATCGTCGTCGGCAAGGACGACCAGCCGGTCGTCGCGCAGGTGATGACGGTGACGCTGTCCTGTGATCACCGCGTCATGGACGGGGCGCTGGGGGCTGAGCTGCTGTCGGCATTCCAGGGGCTGATCGAGCGTCCGATGGGGATGCTGGTGTGAGGGGCATCGCCGCTGATCCCCTCCCCCTTGCGGGGAGGGGTAGGGGTGGGGGTCCAACCGCAAGCCGGCGCCAGCTTGGAAGCCAGATGCCCTGGTCGAAGCCTCCCTCGAAGTCCATCGCTCCGAACGCAGCCAAGCACGCCAAGACGCTTCGCCGGACACTGACGGAGCCCGAGAAGCGGCTTTGGTGGCACCTCCGGCATCGTCTTCCGGTCGTAGCAACGCATTTCCGCAGGCAGGTCCCGATCGAGACTTACATTGCCGACTTCTGCTGCCTCTCCCACCGACTGATTATCGAGGTCGATGGCAATCAGCACGGCTTCGAGCGGCAGACGGCTTACGACGAACGGCGGACAGCCGCTCTCGAACGATGCGGTTATCGTGTCCTGCGTTTTTCCAATCGAGACGTGATGCGCGAGATCGACGGCGTTCTCGCAACCATCGCAACAGCGCTGGCGGTCACGTCGGCCGACACCGCCTTCTCTGGAACCACCCCCACCCCTGACCCCTCCCCGCAAGGGGGAGGGGAATCGGCGGAGCCTTGAATGTCCGACAGCTACGACGTCCTCATCATCGGTGCCGGCCCCGGCGGCTACGTCACGGCGATCCGCGCCGCACAACTCGGCTTCAAGACGGCGGTGGTCGACCGCGAGCATCTCGGCGGCATCTGCCTGAACTGGGGGTGCATCCCCACCAAGGCGCTGCTGCGCTCGGCTGAGATCTACCACTACATGCAGCATGCCGGGGATTACGGGCTCTCGGCCAAGGAGGTCACCTTCGACACGGCGGCCATCGTCAAGCGTTCGCGCGGCGTCTCAGGCCGTCTCAATGGCGGCGTCGGCATGCTGCTCAAGAAGAACAAGGTCGACGTGATCTGGGGCGAGGCGGCGATCGACGCGCCCGGCAAGGTCACCGTCAAGGAGACGAAGCGCGCCGAGGCGCCGAAAGGCGCCAAGGGTGCCGGCAGCTACCTGGCCAAGCACATCATCGTCGCCACGGGTGCCCGCCCGCGCGCGCTGCCTGGCATCGAGCCCGACAAGAAGCAGATCTGGACCTACTACGAGGCCATGGTGCCCGAGAGCATGCCGAAATCGCTGCTCGTGATGGGCTCGGGCGCCATCGGCATCGAGTTCGCCTCGTTCTACCGCACAATGGGCGCCGAGGTGACGGTGATCGAGCTGCTGCCGCAGATCCTGCCGGTGGAGGATGCCGAGATCGCCGGCCTCGCCCGCAAGCGCTTCGAGAAGCAGGGCATCAAGATCCTGACGAGCGCCAAGGTGACGAAGGTCGAGAAAGGCGCGAATTCCGTCACCGCCACGATCGAGGACGACAAGGGCAAGACGCAGCAGCTGACGGCCGAAAAGCTGATTTCGGCGGTCGGCGTCGTCGGCAACATCGACAATCTCGGCCTGGAGAAGCTCGGCGTGAAGATCGACCGCGGCATCGTCGTCACGGACGGGCTCGGGCGCACCAACGTGCCGGGCATCTACGCCATCGGCGACGTCGCCGGCCCGCCGATGCTGGCCCACAAGGCAGAGCACGAGGGCGTCATCTGCATCGAGACCATCAAGGGCCTGCACACCCATCCGATGGACAAGGCCAAGATCCCGGGCTGCACCTATTGCCAGCCGCAGATCGCCAGTGTGGGCCTCACCGAGGCCAAGGCCAAGGAAAAGGGTTTTTCCGTGAAGGTCGGCCGCTTCCCCTTCGCCGGCAACGGCAAGGCCATCGCGCTCGGCGAGCCGGATGGGCTGATCAAGACGGTGTTCGACGCCAAGACCGGCCAGCTCCTCGGCGCGCACATGGTCGGCGCGGAAGTCACCGAGCTGATCCAGGGCTACGTCGTGGCCATGAACCTGGAGACCACCGAGGAAGAGCTGATGCACACGGTCTTCCCGCATCCGACGCTCAGCGAGATGATGCACGAGAGCGTGCTGGATGCGTACGGCAAGGTGATCCACAGCTGAGACCCGGGCCGGATCTCAGGCACGTCGTCTGTCGAAACGGCCGGGCGGCGTCGCGCCGTCAGGCGAAAGCGGCCGGACGCACCGAGCGGATCAGGCGGAAGAACGCGCCCTTCGCGCGGCCCGTGCTGCGGCCATCCTCGGCAGCCGATGGTTCGGCCTCCGCCGTGTCGGTGTCGACCAGATCGTCCTGACGATACTGCGCGAGCGCATCCGCCACGATGTCCGGAATCGGGTGGTCGCATTCTTCGAGAAGGAGCGATGCCTTTTCGAGTGCATCGCCCTTTTCGGGGCAGAACGCACCGCTCGCGAGTCCCTCCGTCAGCAGCTGATCGGCCAAAGTCGATGCCAGCGAACTGACCGTCGCGAGACGGCTCTGCTGAATATCAATCTCCACCGGCCCACCTCTCCTTACGCGAACTCTGCGGCCTCCAGCCAAAAAGTCGTCCAAAACGAAATCCAGCGGCAGCAACGCCAAAGACTCACGAGTCAATCACGACAATTGTTGGGCATCATCCAGAATCTCTGCGGGCCGGCGGATATGTTTCCACCGGCCCGCAGAGTCATGGACGTTACTGCCGTTACGCAGGCGAGGTTTATTGGCCCTGGGGCTGACCCTGCTGGCCGCCCTGCTGCTTGTCTTTCTTGTTGGCCTCGTGATGCCCGATGGCGCAACCGGCAGCGGCGCCCGCCTTGCCGTGGCCGGCCATGTGACCGGCGACACCGCCGACGACCGCACCCTTGAGGCAGCCCTTCGCCTCGGCCGAGGTCCCGGCGAGAGCCAGGGCGGCGAGGGCGGTGAGTACGGTGAGAGAACGCGTCATCGCTGAAACTCCTTGCGATCGATGTGCTCCCTAACTGCTCAGCCGCGGCAGCGTTCCGTCACGATGAGCGTCGCAGCACCGGGATCGGACAGCGCTTTAGTGGCGCGTCTCTTCGTCGGAATCCGGCACCGGTTCGGCCACCAGTGCATCGATCAGCGGGAATTCCAGCACCACGGTCTCGCTGTCGTCCGTCACGAAGAGGACGGCCTGGAACAGGGCAGGGTCGCTTTCGGCGCCTTGGAGGAGCTGAAGGGCCAGCACCCGCGCTGCCGCCCAGGCGGCATCGGGATCAGCCAATTCGCGGCCATCGGGGTCGACGATCACGTCGTCGTCGATATGGGTGTGGAAGAAGTAGCGGGGCATGGCGATCAGCGCTTCTTGCCGAGTTCGGCCGCGATGTCCTTCGTCATGCGGCCGACCTTGCGATGCGCGGTTGTGATCTGATCCTGGGTCACGCCCCACCGCTTCATCCAGTATTCGACGGCCTTGCGTTCGGAGAGGTCGAGACGCTCCTTGTCGATGAAGCCGCGCTTGTCCTTAAGGCCCGCCATGATCGCTCCTGTGAGACCCCGGATGTCGGTGCCGGAGGAGGGGAGGTCAAGCGCCAGTATGTCGGTCGTTTCGCGATGGGCCGGAGACGGGTCATCGTCCCCGAGAATTTCGGCGATCGGACGGAACGCGCGGCCGCTTTACAGCTTAACCATTCATCAAGACGACGATGGAGCAGGTGATGGGCGGGGAGCTGGTGGTCTTCGTTTTGGCGGCAGCGACCTTCGCGGGCTTCGTGTTCGGCGGCGACTTGCTGAAGCCCGACGCGCGTCACTGACCTTCGCTCCACACGGCGGCCGGTTGTCAGGCTCGCTGGCGTCGGCATAGAGGGGCGTGCAGGAGGCCCGCATGTCCCGTCACACCGAGTTCGCGGTGCGCCAGTCGATCGTCGACGCCGCCCGCTCCATGAACGGGCTCGGCATCAATCACGGAACGTCCGGCAACGTCTCGGTCCGCTGGGGCGACGGGCTGCTGATCACGCCGTCCGGCCTGCCCTACGAGCAGATGAGCGCCGACGACGTCGTCTTCGTCGCAATGGACGGCTCCTTCGATCACCCGCTGGTGCCATCGAGCGAATGGCGCATCCACCGCGACATCCTGGAGCGGCGCCCGGACGTGAACGCGGTCGTCCACGCGCATCCGATCCACTGCACGGCCTTCGCCATGTGCCGGCAGGACATCCCGGCCGTGCACTACATGATCGCCGCGGCCGGCGGCCCGACGATCCGGTGCAGCGGCTACGCCACCTTCGGCACGCCGGAGCTTTCGGAGTTGGCACTGGAGGCGCTGGAGGGCAGGGCCTGCTGCCTGCTCGCCAATCACGGCATGATCGCAACCGGACCGGGGCTCGCGAAGGCGCTCTGGCTTGCCGTGGAGTTGGAGACGCTCTGCCGGCAATACGCGGTGGCGCTGCAGGTCGGCACCCCGCACGTGCTGTCGGACGACGAGATCGCGCGCAACGTCGAGAAGTTCAAGAGTTACGGGCTGCGGCCGAAGGCTTCGGAGTAGCGCGCTCCACCCCGAACGCCCGTCATTCCGGGGCTCGCCACCGGCGAGAACCCGGAATCCACCCGTGATGCAACGCGGCGGCACAGGTTCTGCCCAGTCGCGGATTCCGGGTTCCGCTTCGCGGCCCCGGAATGACGGGGCCGTATTGGATCGGGGGTACGTGCCTCACCACAACACCGCATGCGGATAGAACCCGACCGTGTCCCCCTCGCAGACCACCGGTGCGCCGTCGGGAAGCTCCGCCAGGCCGTCGCTCTCGGTGAGGGAGGTCAGCATGCCCGTCCCGTCCTTCGGGAATTTTCTGGCCTCGATCACGCCATCCGACCCAAGCCCCAGGCTGACTCGTAAAAACTCGCGGCGGCCAACGCGCTTGCGGAAGGTGAAGGCCGACCGCACCGGCTGGGGTTTGGGTGGAACGAAGCTCTCTCCGGTGAGCCGGGCGATCAGCGGGCGCACCACGAAGAGCAGCGTGACATAGGTCGCCACCGGATTGCCCGGCAGACCGACGAAGGGCTTGTGGTCGATGAGCCCCATGGCCACCGGCCGGCCGGGGCGGATGGCGAGGCGCCAGAACACCAACTGACCCACAGCCTCGACCGCCGCCTTGACGTGGTCTTCCTCGCCGACGGAAGCGCCGCCCGAGGTGAGGATCAGGTCATGCCCCGCGGCGGCTTCGGCCAATCGCCTGGAGAGCGTGGCCGGATCGTCGCGCAGGATGCCGAGATCGTCGACCTCGACCCCGATACGCCGCATCAGCGCAGCGAGCATCACCCGGTTCGAATCGCGGATCGCGCCGGGCCGCAGGGGCGAGCCCGGCTCGGTCAGTTCGTCGCCGGTCGAGAACAGGGCGACTCGCAAGCGGCGGCGCACGGAGAGCGCATCGCGGCCGACGGCGGCGGCGAGCGCGAGATCCTGCGGCCTGAGGCGGCGTCCCGCCGGAATGACGAGGCCTCCGCTTGAGACATCCTCGCCGGCACGCCGGCAATTGGCGCCCGGTTTCAGCCCCGGCGGCAGCACGACCCGGCCATTCTCGACGCGCACGTCTTCCTGCATGAACACGGTGTCGGCATCGTGCGGCATCGGTGCGCCGGTGAAGATGCGGACAACGCCGTCGCCGGCCGAAACGCCCTCGGGAGCGGCGCCGGCAGCGAGTCTCGCCCGGAGCGGCAGCACCGTCTCGCGATCGGGATTTAGCAGGGTGTGGCGCAGGGCGTAGCCGTCGACCGCGGCGTTGTCGAACGGAGGCAGGTCGCCAGCAGCGCGGACGTCCTCGGCGCTGATACGACCGTCGGCCAGCCCGAGCGCGACGGTCTCGCTGCCGACGGTGACCGAGACGCGCCGTTCGATCAGCGCGACGGCGTCCTCAACCGCCATGGGCGCTTCGCCGACGGCGAAGCAATCGTCACTCAACTGGGCCATGCTGCCTTGCGCGGATCCCGAGCCATTGCCGCCACGGCGAAAACAGCTTTCACCGGAGCCCGCACGGTATCGGCGATGCCGTCGGCGCAGTCGAGACCGGACATGAGAAAGGCCCGACCGTGCGAGGGTCGGGCCTTTGGCAGGGTCCACGCTTTCGAGTTCAAGGGTTCCTCGTCAAGATCGGGCCACCATCCCGGACCATCAGGTCCGCTCAGGCGGCACTCGCCCTCTCGAAAGCCTCATCCCTGTCGGTGATCATTCGGCGGATCGTCCGCGTCACCTTCATCGGTGCGCGGCGTGGAGAGAACTACGGCGTAACGCATGCGCGAGCCTCCTTTCTCCGATCCATTTCGTCGCCTTCCGGCCAGTGGCCTGCGATGGCGATGAGGGATGCTAGGCCCGGATTTGGGGTGTTGGCAAGCGTAGCCGACAGAATAAAAACTGATCTCAGCCTGCGGTGGAATCGTACGGCTAACGAACCGCCAACCGTCGGCAGTAGGCCCCGTCCCGGGCTGCTGCGAACGCACGGCGGCTACGAGATCAGGTCGAGCTTCAACGTCTCGACGATCCTGGCGCGGAGCTGGTCGGGGAGGGACGCGTAGTCCGGATAACCCGCCTCGCGCGCCATCGCGTCGAGGGCCGTCTTCTCGTCATGCGCGCTGCCGGTCCAAAGGATGGCGCCGCTTGTCTTCTGCTTGATCTGGAAAATGCTCATCGTGCACCGTCCGGATAGTCGACGATCAAGACAGTCCAACGTCCGGCGCCCATGCAAGTTGCACAGCAACATCGCGATGACGCGCGAAATGCCGGCGCGGTCGTGATAGCGTCATCCTTGCGGCCAGCCCCGACACCGTCGCGCCATGAAATCGCCGGTCTGGAGCGGGACGAGGGATTCGGGCGCTCACGCGTCCGCGAGCATGGCGTGTCGATGACCCAGACCCGATTTCTTCCCGTGTTGACGGCCGCCCTTCTGGCTGGCGCCTGCATCTCCGTGCGCGCCGCCGAGCCGGCCTCCGTGCCGGACCCGGCCTCGCTGCTGCCGGCCGTGAGCGTCGTGCCCGCCGAGACTCGGGAGATCGTCGAGCAGGCGGTCGTCACCGGCACGCTGGTGCCGCGCGACGAGATCCTGGTGGCGCCCGAGGTCGAGGGCCTGCGCATCACCGAGCTTCTGGTGGAGGAGGGCGACCGGGTCGCCACGGGGCAGGTGCTGGCGCGCCTGTCCACCGAGATGATCGCGACGCAGGAGGCCTCCAACCAGGCGGCGATCGCGCGTGCCGAGGCCGCCATCGTCCAGGCACGCAGCCAGATCACGCAGGCCGAAGCCGCCAACCTGGAGGCCAAGCAGGCACTGGAGCGCGCGCAGGCACTGGTGAAGACCGGCAACGCTACCGCCGTGACCCTCGAGCAGCGCGTTTCGACGGCACAGGGCGCCGAGGGCAAGCTCGCATCGGCCAAGGGCGGCCTCGATTCCGCCAAGGCCGACCTCGCCACAGCCAAGGCCCAGGCCAACGAGATCGCCCTGCGGCGGGCCCGCACCGAGATCCGCGCTCCGGAGGGCGGCATCGTCAATCGCCGCACGGCGCGCCTCGGCGCTACCGCGACGGCCGTCGGCGAGCCGCTGTTCCGCCTGATCGCGCGGGGCGAGATCGAGCTGGAGGGCGACGTGCCGGAGACGGCCCTGCCGCGCCTCCAGGAGGGCAATCCGGCTCGGCTCGACATCGACGAGACCCACAGCCTCGATGGCCGCGTGCGCCGGATCTATCCGGAGGTCGACCGCATGACCCGGCTCGGAAAGGTCCGCATCTCGCTCAAAGCCGATCCGGCGCTCCATATCGGCGCCTTCGCCCGCGGCAAGGTCGAGGTCGCGCGCCGCAAGGGCGTCGCCGTCCCGCTCGCCGCCGTGCTCTACGCGGCCGACGGCACGGCCAGCGTGCTCGTCGCCAAGGATGGGCAGGTCCGCGCCCGCAAGGTCGAGACCGGCCTCTCCGCCGAGGGGTTCACCGAGCTCAGTACCGGCGTGTCGAAGGACGAGTTCGTGGTCGCCCGGGCCGGTTCGTTCCTTCGCGACGGCGACCGGATCCGCGCTGTTCCGCCGAAGGCCGATCAGGCCTCGGCCGAGTCCCGCTGAGGAGCCGAACGATGCGCCTCAACGTCTCGGCCTGGGCAATCCGAAAGCCGATCCCGTCGCTCGTGCTGTTCATGGTGCTGATGGTGCTCGGCCTGGTGAGCTTCCGCTCGCTGCCGATCACCCGTTTCCCGAACATCGACATCCCGATCGTCTCGGTGACGATCACGCAATCCGGCGCCGCGCCGTCCGAGCTTCAGACCCAGGTCACGAAATGGGTCGAGGACGCGGTCTCGGGGGTGAAGGGCGTCAAGCACGTCATCTCGAACATCTCCGAAGGCATCTCGGCGACCACGATCGAGTTCCGCCTGGAGGTGAACCAGGATCGCGCCGTCAACGACGTGAAGGAGGCGATCAACAAGATCAGGATCAACCTTCCGCGAACCATCGACGAGCCGCTGATCCAGCGCGTCGAGATCGCCGGCCTGCCGATCATGATCTACGGCGCTTCGGCACCCGCCATGACGCCGGAGGACCTGTCCTGGTACGTCGACGACGTCGTCGCGCGGCAGGTTCAGGGCGTGAAGGGCGTCGGTGGTGTCGAGCGCCTCGGCGGCGTGGCCCGCGAGATCCGCATCACCCTGAAGCCCGACCGGCTGCTGGCGCTCGGCATCACCGCAGCCGACGTGAACAAGCAGGTCCGCATGACCTCCGCCGACATGGCGGGTGGTCGCGGCGAGCTCGCCGGCGGAGAGCAGTCGATCCGGCTGCTCGGCGGCTCGGCGAGCCTCGACACGCTCGGTGCGACCTCGATCGTGCTGCCGGGCGGCCGCAAGGTCCGGCTCGACGAACTCGCGACGCTGGTCGACAGCTTCGAGGAGCCGCGCACTTTTGCCCGCTTCAACGGCGAGCCGGTGGTCGCCTTCGCGATCTCGCGCTCGAACGGGGCCAGCGACGCCGAGGTCTCGGTGGCCGTGGCGAAGAAGATCGCCGAGCTGCACGAGGCCAATCCGGGCGTGCATTTCGACGTGATCGACACCAGCGTCACCGGGACGATCGGCAATTACCACTCGGCGATGATGGGCCTGATCGAGGGGTCTCTGCTCGCCATCGTGGTGGTGTTCCTGTTCCTGCGCGACTGGCGCGCGACGCTCATTGCGGCGATCGCCCTGCCGCTCTCCGTGCTGCCGACCTTCTGGGTGATGAGCGCGCTCGGCTTCTCGCTGAACGCCGTCAGCCTGCTCGCCATCACGCTGGTGACCGGCATCCTGGTCGACGACGCCATCGTCGAGATCGAGAACATCGTCCGACACATGCGGATGGGTAAGTCGCCGTTCCGTGCGGCGCTCGAGGCGGCGGACGAGATCGGCCTCGCGGTCATCGCGATCACCGCGACGATCATCGCGATCTTCGCGCCGGTCTCCTTCATGCCCGGCATCGCTGGTCAGTATTTCAAGCAGTTCGGCATGACGATCGCCGCGGCAGTGTTCATGTCGCTGCTGGTCGCGCGGCTGATCACGCCGCTGCTCGCCGCGTATTTCCTCCGCGACCATGGCCACGAAGAAAAAGAAGGCCCGGTGCTGCGCGCCTATGCCCGCGTCGTCGCCTGGTCCGTGCGCCACAAGTACATCACGCTCGTCCTCGGCATCGCCTGCTTCGCCGGCTCGATCCTATCGGCCGGGCTGCTGCCTGCCGGCTTCATCCCGGCGGAGGATGCGGCCCGCACGATGTTCGTGGTGGAACTGCCGCCCGGCGCGCGCCTCGACGACACCAAGACGATCACCGACGGTATCGTCGAGACCATCCGCAAGATGCCCGAGGTCCGCTCGGTCTTCGTCGATGGTGGTCGCCAGCTTCCCGGCAAGAAGGAAGTCAGGCTCGCGAGCCTGACCATCAACCTGACGCCGAAGAACGAACGCCACCTCACGCAGAAGCAGATCGACCTGAAGGTCTCGGACATCCTGCGGCAGGTACCCGACATCCGATTCTGGTCCCTGAAGGAGGGCGGCCAGCGCGAATTCGCGCTCATTGTCTCCGGCAACGACTACCCGGCCGTGGCCGACGTCGCCGCGCGCCTCCAGCGAGAGGCGGCAGGCGTGCCCCACCTCGTCAACGTGATGTCGACGGCGCCCCTCGACCGCACCGAGATCCGCATCACGCCGAAGCCCGGCGTCGCGGCCGATCTCGGCGTCTCGACCGAGCTGATCGCGGATACCGTCCGCGTCGGCACGATCGGCGACATCGCGGCGAACCTCGCCAAGTTCAACGCCAAGGACCGCCAGGTGCCGATCCGCGTGCAGCTCCCGGACGCTGCCCGCGGAAAGCTCTCCGAGCTGGAATCGCTGAAGGTGCCGGTGAAGGCCGGCGCCGCGGTGCCGCTCTCCACGGTCGCCGACATCACCCTCGGGCGCGGCCCCACCGCGGTCGACCGCTACGACCGCGCCATCCGCGTCGCCATCGAGGCCGACCTGCAGGGCTCGGACGCGCTGAGCGCCCTGATCGGCCAGGTGATGGCGCTGCCCGCCGCCAAGAACCTGCCGCCGGGCGTCACCATCAAGCAGACGGGCGACGCCGAGATCATGGGCGAGGTCTTCGAGGGCTTCGCCATGGCCATGGGCGCCGGCCTGATGATGGTGTTCGGCGTGCTGGTGCTGCTGTTCGGTAACTTCCTACAGCCGCTCACCATCCTGTTCTCGCTGCCGCTCTCGATCGGCGGCGCGATCCTCGGCCTGCTGATCATGAACATGCCGATCTCGATGCCCGTGGTGATCGGCATCCTGATGCTGATGGGCGTCGTCACCAAGAACGCGATCATGCTCATCGACTTCGCGGTCGAGGAGATGGCGCGCGGCGTCGACCGGATCACCGCGATCGTCGATGCCGGCCGCAAGCGCGCCCGGCCGATCGTGATGACCACCATCGCCATGGCCGCGGGCATGGTGCCCTCGGCGATGGCGCTCGGCATCGGCGGCGAGTTCCGCGCGCCGATGGCGGTGGCGGTGATCGGCGGCCTGATCGTCTCGACCGGCCTGTCGCTGATCTTCGTGCCGGCGATCTTCATCCTGGTCGACGACCTGTCTCGGCTCTTCGTGCGGCTGTTCAGCCGCTTCGTCGGCGAGCGCGACGATCCGGAGGACGAGGTGGGCTTCTATCCGCCGGGCCATGCAGCGAACGAGGCCGGGGTCTACGGCCCTCGCGTGGCCGCGGAGTAGGCAAGGGGACTTGACGCCGCATTTGAGTCGGCGTCCGTTGAGTCTTCATAAACCATCGCGGGTTAATCCTGCGGGCCTCCCCTTGCGGATCCGACGTTCCGTCCAGGCTCCGGGGCCACTGGGCGTATGACGGCCCCATGCACGAAGCGAGTGTCCTTCTGGTCTCGGACCGCCGTGAGCGGGCGGACAGGCTTGCCAGCGCGATCGGGCTGATCCGTCCGTGCCAAGTGATCGAGCCGGGCCGGGCGCTGCCGTCCCAGCCGCCGCTCGCCTTTCTCGTCGACCTCGTGGAAGGGCTACCCAACACCGGCTGGGGCGAAACGCTCGCCAAGCGTACGCGCCTCGATGCCGTGCCGTGCCTCTATGTCGCCCGCCATGGCGAGAGCGTCGGCGGTCCCGAGGCTCGCCGCTTCGGGTCTCCGACGGTCATCCCCGCGGGAGCGCGCTCGGCCGGGATCGTCCCGACGCTGCTGAAGCTCATCGACGAGGCCCAATCGTCGAACGCGACCAGCCTTCGCCTCGGCAAACGCGTCGAAACCGCCACCTCCCTCGTCTCCGGCCTGTTCGACGCGGCCGTCTCCGGCCGCCCGCCGAGCGTGGCGGACGCGGAGGAGGGCACCGAGATCGTGCTCGTCGCTGTGTCCGAGGCCGGCATCGGCGCCTGGCTGGACCGCCTGCGCAGGCACCATATCGGCGTCTACGAGCATTCACTCAGCGTGGCGGGCTTCGCCGCGGCCTTCGCCGCCGAGCTCGGCCTCGGCCGTCGCGACCGCCATCGCCTCGCACAAGCCGCCCTGCTGCACGACATCGGCAAGGCCCACACCCCGGCGGCGATCCTCGACAAGCCCGGCCCCCTAACGCCCGACGAGATGCGCGTGATGCGCGAGCACCCGTCGATCGGGGCCGATCTGCTCGCGCTGGACGGTGCCTATGACTCTGCCATCCTCGACGTGGTCCGCCACCACCACGAGCGCCTCGACGGCAGCGGCTATCCCGACGGCCTGAAGGGCGCCGATATCGGCGACCTCGTGCGCCTCGTGGCGATCTGCGACGTGCATTCGGCCCTCACCGAGCGCCGCGCCTACCGCCCCGCCCTCTCCGGCAGTGAGGCCCGGCGCATCATGGAGGGCATGGCCGGCCAGCTCGATGCCGACCTGCTGCGCGCCTACGTGCCCGTGATCCTCCGGGCAGACGGCGAGCGTCCCGCGGCACCTGCACCGATCGCGCAAACCGTTTCGTAAGGATCGCAGACATACGGTCGACCCGACGCGCGGCGAGTGGATGCCGCTTCGTTCGGGAACCAGAATCCACGGCCGTCCCGGGCTACCATGCGCGACAACCCGCTCACCTTCAGCCTGCCGCGCTGGCGCTTCACGCGCTGGCTCGCTTATGCGGGTCCCGACATTCCGCGGGAGATCCGCGTCGCGTTGATCAGCAGCCTCTACGGCACGCTGCCGATCTTCGCCGGCGGTGTGGCCAACACCATTACCGTCGCCACCGTCATCGCCTACCACATCCCGCATCCGGCGATCTTCGGCTGGCTCGCGCTCGAGATCGCGATCTGCGCGGCCCGTCTGGTGGTCCTGGTCATCGCGCACAGGGCCGCGGCGCAGAGGCGTCGCACGCCCACCGACCTCAATCTCGTCCTGGCGCTGGCCTGGTCCGCGAGCCTCGGGCTCGGAACCTTCCTCAGCGTCACGAGCGGCGACTGGGTCGCGGCGACCCTTGCTTGCCTCTCGGCCGCCGCGATGGTGGGCGGCACCTGCTTCCGCAACTTCGCGGCGCCGCGCCTGACGGCCCTGATGATCGCGCTGACGCTCGGGCCTTGCTGCCTCGGGGCCGCCTTCGCGGGCGAGCCGATCATGATGATCACCTTCCTGCAGATCCCGTTCTACCTGCTGACCATGACCATCGCGGCGTTCAAGCTGAACCGGATGATGGTCGCGACCATGCGGGCCGAGCGCGAGAACGGCTTCCGCGCCCACCACGACGCGCTCACCGGACTCTCGAACCGATCGGGTCTCGGCGCCGCCATGGAGGCGTTGCAGGCCATCCGGCGCGGCTCGATCGGTCTGCTCTATCTCGACCTCGACGGCTTCAAGGTGGTCAACGACACCCACGGCCACGCCGTCGGCGACGATCTCCTGCGGATGGTGGGCGAGCGCCTGCGCGCGGAGGCCGGACGCGGCATCCTGGCGGCGCGGATCGGCGGAGACGAGTTCGTCGTGCTCTGCGAGGACAGAAGCCGGGCGGAACTCATCGCGCTCGCCGAGCGGCTGATCGCCAGGATCTCCGAGCCCTATCCCCTTGCGGAGGCGGGCACGGCCCGGATCGGCGTCAGCATCGGCATCGCGCTGTCGCCGGACCATGGCGACGACCTAACCAGCCTGCTCCAGGCTGCCGACCGCGCGCTCTACCGCTCCAAGTCGACGGGCAAGGGGCATTGCTCGCTCGCGACGCGCAAGACCCGCGACGGCGATGACGCCGAACAGGCCGCGGATCGCCGCTCGGCCTGAGCGGCTCGCTGTCGCGAATCACCGGATCGTCAAGACCGGGCGCGGAAAGCGCAGCAATTTCAACGCCGCACGCCCGATATGGTATCATCGGGGCATGGTCGATCCCGGCTCGGTCCACGCTTCGGCAGACATGGCGTTGCATGAGGTCGAGCGCGTTGCTTGGACATCGGAGCAACGGGATCTCTTCCAGCGGATCGAAACGCATCCGTTCGAGCGGCCCGATCACATTCTCGACTTTACCGGACGCCTCGCCCGAGACCGCGGCTGGAGCCTCGACTTCGCCCGCGGCGCCGTCGCCGAGTATCGCCGCTTCTGCTTCCTGGCGATGGTGTTCGAGACGCCCGTCACCCCGAGCGAGGAGGTCGACGAGGTCTGGCACCAGCACCTGACCTATTCCCGCGACTATTGGGAGGCCTGGTGCGGCAGCGTGCTCCGGCAACGGCTCCACCACGATCCGACCGAAGGCGGCCCCTCCGAACAGGGAAGGTATCGCATGCAGTACGCCGAGACGCTCGCGCGCTACGAAGCCTTTTTCGGGCCACCCGATCAGCGATACTGGCCCGCGACCCATGACCGGTTCCGGGGCAGGCCCCGCTACCGCATCGTCGACGGCGACCGCGTCCTGACCCTGCGGCGACCGGCTTGGCGCGGATGGTTCGCCCGCGCCGGATCGGCGATCGTCCTGGCTGCAGCGGGGCTCTGCGCCACGCCGCGACCGGCCTCGGCCATACCGCTCGGCGTCCTCGACTGGACGGCCGGCCCGTTCCTCACGCTCTACGCCAATCTCATCGTGGCCGGCTTGATGCTGGCCTTGATCGGCCGCGCCGTCCTGGTGAGCGGCGGCCGCGCCCCTACGGCGCCGAACCTCGATCCGGTCGAGCTCGCCCTGCTCGCCGGCGGCAACGGCCGGGCCGCCGACGCCGTCATCATCGGCTTGATCGATGCCGGCGCCGCGAGCTTTTCGACGGGCAGCGGCGACATCACGGTCGAGGAACAGGGGGTCCGCCTTCCCAGGATCCTGGAACCGTATCGCGGCGTGGTCGCCGGTACCGTGAAGCGGAAGACCCTCGTCGCCGCTCTGGCGCCGCGTCTCGAGGTGGTCCGCGAGACCCTGGTGCGATCCTCGCTCGTGCCGAGTCAGGACGTGACGAGCCGGATCAAGGGTTGGACGCTTCTCTGCGTCGCTCCGGTCTTCGCGCTCGGCCTGACCAAGATCTTCGTCGGCCTGTCGCGGGGCAAGCCGGTGGGATTCCTGTTCGCGATGTCCTTGGTCTTCCTGGTGCTGACGGTCTTTGCCTTGGTGAAGGCGCCGAAGCGCACCCGAGCCGGCGACAGAGTGCTCTCCGGCTTTCGCCAACGCCATGCCAGGGCGGCACGCGCGCCTCTCGAGGGAGAGCTGTTGTTCGCGTTCGCGCTGGGCGGCGCTGCGATCCTCGCCGGCACACCCTACGAGGCCTATGGACGCCACCTCCGCGCAGCGGGCGACGGCAGCTCGGGCTGTGGCAGCAGTGGCGGCGACGGCGGAGGCAGTGGCTGCGGGGGAGGGGGCTGCGGCGGATGCGGAGGCGGTGGGGATTAGGGAGCTGATTGCTGCGGCGCGCGGCTCGAAAGCCGATAATCCATGCGATGGTCCGGGATAGGACGGTCGCTCCGTCACATGGAGGCTTCGTGGCAAACCCATTTCTGCACGGTACGGTCCATGAGGCCGGCGAAGACCTCCAGGCGGCCGTGCGATCGGTTCCGGGGGTCTATGAGCTCTGGGAAAGCCTGACGCCGCTTGGCCGGAACGAGTTCATCTGCTGGGTCGAGGACGCGAAGCAGACGGCGACGCGGCAACGCCGGATCGAGCGAACCTGCGAGGAAATCTCGGAAGGAAAGAAGCGGCCATGCTGCTGGGCGGGCTGCATTCACCGCACCGACAAGGCTCCGAGCCGTTGGCAACAGGCGGTGCTGATCGATCGGCGAGGAAAGGGTGGCTCGTCTGCAGACTGATGGAGACGCAAAAGCGTCAGCTCTTCACGCTGGCGGCGCCTTGCTCAGAAGCTCCGCGAACCGCGCCACCAGCCGCTTGCCGACCTCGTCCTTGCCGAGCCGCGGCCAGGTGTCGAGAGCGCCGTCGCGGCCGAGCAGGTGGACGGTGTTCTCGACCCCACCCATGACACCGCCCTCGTGCGAGACGTCGTTCGCGACAAGGAGATCGCAGCGCTTCTTCGCAAGCTTTTTCCGCGCATTGTCGAGAACATCGTCCGTCTCGGCCGCGAAGCCGACGACGAGGGGCGGCCGGCCTTCGGTGCGGCCGGCGATGGTGGCAAGGATGTCGGGGTTCTCGACCAGCGTCAGTGGCGGCACCGCCGATCCGTCCTTCTTGATCTTGCCTCCGCGCGCCTCGGCCGGGCGCCAGTCTCCGACAGCGGCAGCGAAGACCGCGATGTCGGCCGGCAGCGCGGCCTCGACGGCAGCGAGCATCTCGCGCGCCGTCTCGACGCGGATCACCGCGACGCCGGCCGGATCGGGGATCGAGACCGGCCCCGAGACCAGCGTCACCCGCGCCCCGGCCGCTGCCGCCGCCGCGGCGATGGCGTGGCCCTGACGGCCCGAGGAGCGGTTGGCGAGGTAGCGCACCGGGTCGATCGGCTCGTGCGTCGGCCCCGAGGTGACGAGCACCGTCTTGCCCGCGAGCGAGCCTTTAACGGCGCGTCCAGCCAGGAAGCCAAGCCCGCCGCGCTCGCTGCGCGCCGTGAGCATCGTCTCCAGGGCATCGGCGATCTCGCCCGGCTCAGCCATGCGGCCCGGCCCGTGCTCGGCCTCAGCCATCGCGCCGTCGTTGGGGCCGACGACCGAGACGCCGTCGCCGGTCAGCGTCGCGAGGTTCCGTTGCGTCGCCGGGTGCTGCCACATCCGGACGTTCATCGCCGGTGCGATCAGGATCGGCAGGGTGGTGGCCAGCAGCACCGTGGAGGCGAGGTCGGGCGCGTGGCCGCCGGCCATCCGCGCCATCAGGTCGGCGGTGGCCGGCGCCACCACGACCGCGTCGGCGTCCCGCGCCAGCCGGATATGCCCGATCTCGGCCTCGTCGGCCCGGTCGAACAGGTCGGTATGGGCCCGCTGGCCGGCGAGCGCCGCGGCGGCCAGGGGCGTTACGAATTCCTGCGCCGCCTTGGTTAGGATCGGCCGCACCGCGGCACCGCGCTCGCGCAACCGCCGGATCAGGTCGAGCGCCTTATAGGCGGCGATGCCGCCGCCTATAATGAGGAGAACGCGCCGGCCGGAGAGAGACTGGGACATCGGCAGACAACGGCGGAATTTTTGATGTGGCGTCAAGGTCGTAGAGCAAGCGGCGGACCGATCTCCCTCAGCCGACATCGCCGTCGCGCCAGCAAACGCCGGTGCCTCATCTGCCGCGGCGGTCGATCAGAAACGCTCGCCGACGAGCTCTTCGCTCTTTGCCCAGAGCGCCGCCGCCCGCTCGGGATCGAGGGCATAGGCCCTTACCCCTTCAGTCATCGCGTTCGACGGCTCGCCCGTGAGGAGCGGGGAGACACGGCAATCCTCGCAATAGCGCCCGCCAACCTCGTCCGCGGAAGCCACGACGCCTGCCCAGACCGACGTAGCGGCTCCCTGGGGCACGCTCTTCATCTCGAAGGGCGGCGCTCCGATCGCGGCGCGCTCGACATTGAGCTCGTCGACGCGCTTCTGCAGCGCGCCGGGCTCGGCGAAGGCGTGGCGCCCCAGCTCCGTCGCTATGCCGCCTGGATGGACTGCCGTCGCACGAACGCCCTGCGCCTTGTGGCGCCTGTCGAACTCCAACGAAAACAGGATGTTGGCCGTCTTAGAGCGACCGTATCCCATCCACGGGTCGTAGGGCGTCCGCTCGAAGTTCGGATCGTCGAGATCGACGTCGCTGTAGCGATGGCCGGCCGACGACAGGTTGACCACACGACCGCCGGAGTAGAGCAGCGGCACGATTCGGTTCACGAGCACGAAATGACCGAGATGGTTGGTGCCGAACTGCGTCTCGAAGCCGTCTTCGGTGTGCCCGAGCGGCGGAGCCATCACTCCGGCATTGCAGATCACGAGGTCGAAGGCGCGCCCATCCGCGAGCAGGGCGTCGGCACACGTCCTAACGCTCGTCAGCGACGCCAGATCGAGCGCGATGACCGAGACGGTCTCGGCCCCCGACCTGGCGAGCGCGCGAGACGCCTTTTCGAGATCGCGCGCGGCGCCGGTCACCCGCGCGCCATGGGCGACGAGGGCGCGCGCGGTCTCCACGCCGAGCCCGGCCGACACGCCGGTGACCAGCACCCGCTTCCCGGTGAGATCGATCCCCGCCAGCACGTCGTCGGCCGAGGATTTTGCGTTGAACGGTGTTGTCATCGGATGCAGGTCCCGCGAGGTTTCGGGCGAGTGTCCGCCACCCGCTCCCATGCTATACGGAGGGTGGCTCCGATTAATATGCGGAGGTATCCTCCGTTTTCAAGGCGTGGCTGTCGCGTGACCGATGTCGAGGGACCGAGCCCGACCCGCAAGCTGCGTGCGGATGGCGAACGAAACCGGCTGCGGCTGATCAAGGCGGCCAAGCGCGTGTTCGCCGAGAAGGGCGCCTCCGCGAGTCTGGACCAGATCGCACGGGATGCCGAGCTCGGGATCGGCACGCTCTACCGACACTTCCCGACGCGCGACGCCCTGGTCGAGGCCGTCTACCGGCAGGAGACGGAAGCCCTGCTGTCGGGTGCCGCGCAGCTGTCGAGAGAGCTGGAGCCGGTGTCAGCCTTGCGCGAATGGCTTCGGATCTTCGTCGAGTATCTCGCGTCGAAGCAGGGCATGTCAGAAGCACTGAAGACGCTGATTGGGGGGACGGAGACGCTCTATGGCGAGTCGTCCGCGAAGGTCAGGGGAGCGCTCGACACGCTGGTGACCGCCGCCGTCGAGACGGGCGAGATCCGCATGCACATGGAGCCGCTCGATCTGCTGCGCGCGATTGCCGGCGTCGCGAACTTGAGCCCGGCTCAGAATTGGAAGCGGTCGGCAGTCCTCATGGTCGACGTGCTGCTTGACGGGCTCCGCACGGAAGCCCGTCGCGCCGATCTCGAACGATCTTGAGGTAAACGATATACAAGTATATACCTGCATCTGCTTCACAGCGATGAGTTACCGTTCGCGGAGACGGGCGGCCGCCTGAGCCAGGGAGGGTATCCATGCCGACCTACGTGTGCGCCGTGCCGGCAGGCCTGCTTTCCGACGGGCAGAAGGCGGAGATGGCGGAGGCGATCTCGCGCATCCATTCGGAGGCGACGGGCGCGCCGATCTACTTCGTGCAGGTCGTCATCGACGAGGGCGGCACGACGCGCTTCCTCGGCGGCCGCCGCGCGGACGGGCAGATCTGGATCCGCGGCGACATCCGCGCGGGTCGGCCCGAATCCGTCCGCAAGGAGATGATGCTCGCAATGATGCGTGCCGTCGCGGGAATCACGCGGGTCAGGGAAAGCGAGATCTGGGTGTATCTCTGCAACCTCGCACCCACGGACATGGTCGAATACGGCCACGTCCTGCCGAAACCCGGTGAGGAACAGGCCTGGTTCGACGCGCTACCGGAGGAGTTGCAGGCCTATCTCGCCGACCTCGGGACGAGCCGCGGGACGTTCAAACTCTAACGGCGGCGAGGCGCGGCCGGTCGGTCCGGCGGTGCGCATCTCCTCGCCCGATTTGGGGGGAGACTGCCTTGGCGACGTAGGGCCGGCAACGGTTTGGGCTGGCGGCTACTGGTCAGCCACTCGACGAACAAGGCTTAGCCGGAGAAACGCAGCCTTCCATGCGCCTTTACCTGTCCTCCCTCGGCCTCGGCGACGCGACATCGGCTCTCGTGGACCTTGCGCCGAGGCAAGGCCGGGTCGCCCTCATCATGAACGCGCTCGACGGCGACACCTCCTCACGCGGCCATTGGCAAGCCGACCAGTCGCAGGAGCTGTCGGCGCTCGGGTTTCGGGTTGAGGAGCTCGACCTGCGTCACTTCTTCCGGGAGCCGGAGGCCCTGCGGACGGCGCTCTGCGATGTCGACATGGTCTGGATCAACGGCGGCAATACCTTCGTGCTGATGCGCGCCATGCGGCTCAGCGGCTTCGACCGGATCATCAAGGAGCGGCTCGCGGAGGACACGATCGTCTATGGCGGTTTTAGCGCGGCCACGGTCGCGGCGACGCCGAGCCTGCGCGGGATCGAGGCGGTGGACGATCCGAACGAGGTTCCGGAGGGCTACCCCGGCGAGATCGTCTGGGATGGCCTCGGGCTGGTGCCCTTCCAGGTTGCCGTACACTACCGCTCGGACCATCCGGAATCGGACGACGTCGAGAAGGAGATCGCCTTCTGCGAGCGCGAAGGGCTGGCCTACCGCACCTTGAGCGATGGGCAGGTCCTGGTGGTTCGGGATACGGTCGAGCTGATCGGCTGAGCCAGCCCCTTACTTCAAGGCCAGGATCAGCACCCCGATCGCAATCACCCAGAAGGCCAGCGTCGACCAGATGGCGCGCTGCTTCTCGGCCTTCACCAGCGTGCCGAGGTGCTGGGCCTCCTCGCTGCTCTCCTCGTCGAGCCGCACCATGATCCGGCGGATGCGCTGGGCGATGTCGGGGATGTCGGCGATCACGTCGGAGAGCGCCAGCGCCGCGCGGCCCGCGCCCTCGATCCGCCCGATCGGCCCGAGATTGCGCGCGATCCAGCTCTTCACCACCGGCTCGGCGCCGGTCCACATGTCGAGCTGCGGGTCGAGCGAGCGGGCGACGCCCTCGACCACCACCATGGTCTTCTGCAGCATCACCAGCTCGGTGCGCGTGCTCATGTCGAACAGCGCGGTGACGTCGAAGAGCAGCGTCAGCACCTTCGCCATCGAGATCTCGTCGGCGGGGCGCTGGTGGATCGGCTCGCCGATGGCGCGGATGGCCTGCGCGAAATCGTCCACCGAGTGGTGGCGCGGCACGTAGCCCGCCTCGAAATGCACCTGCGCCACGCGGCGATAGTCTCGCATGATGAAGCCGAGCAGGATCTCCGCCAGGAAACGCCGCTCGGCCATGCCGAGCCGGCCCATGATCCCGAAATCCACCGCCGTCAGGCAGCCGTTCCGGTCCACGAACAGGTTTCCGGGATGCATGTCGGCGTGGAAGAAGCCGTCGCGGATCGCCTGGCGCAGGAAAGATTGGATCACCGAGCGCCCGAGCGCCTTGATGTCGTGCCCGTCGGCGACGATGCGCGCCCGGTCGCTCAGGCGGATGCCGTCGATCCATTCCGAGCTGAGCACGTTGCGCGAGGTCATCTCCCATTCCGGGCGCGGCACCCGGAAGTCGTCGTCACCCTTGGTGTTTTC
Source organism: Methylobacterium brachythecii (assembly GCF_014196345.1). Taxonomy (GTDB): domain Bacteria; phylum Pseudomonadota; class Alphaproteobacteria; order Rhizobiales; family Beijerinckiaceae; genus Methylobacterium; species Methylobacterium brachythecii. Next base: position 305,026 of record NZ_JACIDN010000005.1, read on the forward strand.
GGCGAGTTCGGACATGGCGGCGGCCTCGAGCCGCAGGTCCATCTCCATCATCACCGAGCGGGCCAGCGTCTCGACCACCTCGCGCGGGCGCAGCCGCTCGGCATCGGGCAGCATCGCGTGGACGATGCGCGCCATGAAGCGCATGGCCTGCAGTTCGCGGGCGAATTGCGCGCGCACGCCGGGGCGCATCACCTTCACGGCGAGGTCGCGCAGCGTGCCGTCCTTGTCGAGCACCTGCGCCTTGTGCACCTGCGCGATCGAGGCCGCCGCCACCGGCTCGCTGAACGAGACGAAGAGCGCCGAGATCGGCTTGCCGAGCTCCTGCTCGACGCAGCGGATCGCCACGCCCTGCGCGAACGGCGGCACGCGGTCCTGCAGCCGCTCCAGATCGCGCGCTGCGGCCATTCCGACGATGTCGGGCCGCGTCGCCAGGAACTGCCCGAACTTCACGTAGGACGGCCCAAGCCGGGTCATGGCCCGCTCCAGCGGGCTCGCGCCGGCATCCCGCGCGACGCCCCGCTTCTCCAGCGAGCGCCCGACCTTCAGCGCGAGCCGCAGATGCGGCGGCAGCTCGACCGGATCGATCAGCGCCAGTCCGCCCTCGCGCGCCAGCACGAAGCCGACATGCACGCCGCGGACGAGATGGAAGATGCCGCCTAGCAACGGGCCAGCCCTCCGCACCCGTCATTGCGAGCGCAGCGAAGCAATCCAGGGCCAACGCCTTGCCGTTGCGGGTGTGAGTCTGGATTGCTTCGCTGCGCTCGCAATGACGGCGGAAAGGACAAGCCCACTCAAGCCACCTTCCAGCCCGAGTGGATCGCCACGATCCCCCCCGACAGCACCCGGTGCGTCACCCGCGAGAACCCCGCCTCCTCGATCATCGCCGCGAACCGGCCGGGGGAGGGGAATTTTCGAATGGATTCAACCAGATACTTGTAGGATTCCTTGTCGCCCGCCACCCGTGCGCCGATGCGCGGGATCACGTGGAAGGAATAGGCGTCGTAGATCTTTTCGAGGATCGGCAGGTCGACCCGCGAGAATTCGAGGCACAGGAACCGCCCGCCGGGCTTGAGCACCCGAAACGCCTCCTTCAGCGCCACGTCGATCCGCGGCACGTTCCGGATGCCGAAGGCGATGGTGTAGGCGTCGAAGGTATTCGAGGGGAGCGGCAGGCTCTCGGCATTGCCGGTGACGAACTCGATCTGCCCGGAAAACCGCGTCCCCGCCCGCTCCTGCCCGACCCGCAGCATCGCCTCGTTGATGTCGAGCACGGTGACGTCGGTGTCCGGCCCGCCGGCCTCCAGCACGCGGAAGGCGATGTCGCCGGTGCCGCCGGCCACGTCGAGATGGCGGAAGGGGCGGTTGCGGCCCGGCCGCAGCATGCCGATGAGATGCGACTTCCAGGCCCGGTGCAGCCCGCCCGACATCAGGTCGTTCATCAGGTCGTAGCGCTTGGCCACGGAGCGAAAAACGTCGTCCACCCGGCCCTGCTTCTCGGCGAGCGACACCCGCTCGAAGCCGAAATCCGCCGTGCCGTCCTCAGCCGCGCTCATGCCGTCCCATCCGCTCTAGCCACGCCGCTCATAGCGAATGCGCCGCGGGATCGCCATGTGGAGAAGCCGCGGCACAACGCTTATGAACCGGACCGACGAAACACGGGCGTCCCGCCCATCCCCTTCATCCCACCCCACCCCCTCATCCTGAGGTGCGTAGCGCAGCGAAGCCTCGAAGGAGACCTCCAGGGATCGCGCGGCTGGCTGGAGCCCTCCTTCGAGGCTTCCGCTTCGCGTCCGCACCTCAGGATGAGGGGATGGGGAGGGAGGACCGGTGTCAGCCCGTGAGACCTGCCCCCGCGTTTCACGTGAAACATTTCCTATAACTAAGCCATAAGTCCCAAAAGAATGCCCGAGCTTCCCGAAGTCGAAACTGTGCGGCGCGGCCTGGAGCCGGCGATGGTCGGCGCGCGCTTTTCGCGGGTGACGCTGCGACGGCCGGACCTGCGCTTTCCCTTCCCGGAGCGCTTTGCGAAGCGCCTCGAAGGCCGCACGGTCACGGAGCTGGCGCGCCGGGCCAAATACCTCACGGCGCATCTCGATTCCGGCGAGAGCCTGATCATGCATCTCGGCATGAGCGGCCGCTTCGACGTCGCGCTACCGGACGGCTCGAACCTCTCGCCGGGCGATTTCTACCTCGAAGGCGCGCTCGGCAACGCGAAGCACGACCACGTGGTAATGGCGCTGAATTCCGGCGCGACGATCACCTATAACGACGTGCGCCGCTTCGGCTTCATGGATCTGGCGCCGACCGAGACGCTGGCCGCGTGCCGGCACTTCGCCGCCATGGGCATCGAACCGCTCGGCGACGATCTCACCGGCGCGATGATCGCGCGCCTTTTTCGGCACCGCATCACGCCGCTGAAGGCCGCCCTGCTCGACCAGCGACTGATCGCGGGGCTCGGCAACATCTACGTCTGCGAAGCCCTCCACCGCGCCCGCCTGCACCCGCAGGCCATGGCCGGAACGCTCGCCAAGCCCGACGGCTCACCGACGCGCGGGGCCAATGCCCTCGCCAAGGCGATCAAGACCGTCCTCACCGAGGCCGTCGCGGCGGGCGGCTCGACGCTCCGCGACTACGCCCATCCCGACGGCGGGGCAGGGGCCTTCCAGCATAGTTTTCGGGTGTATGACCGGGCGGGACTGGTCTGCACGGCGAAGGGATGCCGGGGGCATGTTGCGCGGATCGTGCAGTCGGGACGGTCGACGTTTTTTTGTGAGGTTTGTCAGGCATAGTCAAAAATTGAAGTGCGCCACTATTGCTCAAAGCCGAACACCGAAAGTCAACTTCCGGAAAAGTTTGTTACTAGAGTTTGATTGCTCTTTTATCCATGTGAGCGAAAGACGACATTTTCATTTTTAAATGCTCTCGATTTTTATCTCCAAATGCCTCTAAGTAAACTGGCATAATAGATTTATCAAGCAAATTGCTTTCCATTTTACATGCAACGACTCCAACAAGACTCTTATCATCGAATTGCGATTGCCACCGCCTCCCCATTTCTTTCCGCGAACCTTCAGCGCGCTGGACGCTCTCTGATATTAAATCTCTGACTTCTGTATGTAATTCGCACAGAGCATTAAAATATACCCTGAAACAGTCACGCAAGTTGATACGACCTCCACGCTCTTTAATCTCGTCTATAATCTCTTTCTCAAATTTTCGACCGCCCGAAACCTCGTCAGCACAAAAGAAGTACTCGGTAGAAGCCAAGTTCTTATCGCCAATCCACTCGGACCCAATGGAAAAATTATGAACAGGGAATCCACTGTGCTGCGAAAGATTTCTTATGGCTTCCATCGCGCGGTATTCAAAGACTGTTTTTAATTTTTTCTCTTTTATTTCTTTTATCTTTTTCGTCGCCAATTCTTTTCCAATAATCTTGGCGGCATGATTTTCTATTGAAATGGTATATAATCTAACCGTTGCAAGCGCAGCGATCATCAAGGCATTGTATTCATATTTAGTTCGATAGAAATCTTCGTTAGTGGGCCAATTGTAGATCATGGCATCAAGAGAAGTTTTAAAATAATTTATTTCAATTAATTTGTATGACTCGCATACAGCACAGAAATTCGCTTCAATATGCAATGCATTCGTGAGAATTTCACGAGAATTCTTTAAGTCTCTAAAATCAGCATCAGATATCTCCAAAATCTCATCGCTAGATAATGTCAGACGAACAAGCGCGTACATTGATCCGACACCCTCACCACCCCATAGCAATCCCATCCTTCCGCGGGTCCGACCCGGCCACCAGCGTCCCCGCCGCGCGGTCGATCCAGATGATCTGGCCGCCGCCGAGGGGGAGGGGGGCGCGGATCGCCGGATGGCCGCGCTCCCGCAGGCCGGTGAAGACCGCCTCCGGCACGCCGTCTTCCACTTCGAGGCCGCCGCCATAGGCGAAGCTGCGGGGGGCATCGAGGGCCTCCTGCACGTCGAGGCCGCGGTCGAGCAGGCCGGTCAGCAGCTCGACATGGCCCATCGCCTGGTAGTGGCCGCCCATCACGCCGAAGGGCGCGACCGTGCGGCCGTCCTTCATCAGTAGGCCGGGGATGATCGTGTGCATCGGGCGCTTGCGCGGGCCGATGCTGTTGGGGTGCCCGGCCTCGGTGCGGAAGGACAGGCCGCGATTGTGCAGCAGCACGCCGCTCTCGGGCGCGAGGATGCCGGAGCCAAAACCCTGGAACAGCGAGTTGATCAGCGACAGCGCGTTGCCGTCGCGGTCGACCACGCAGAGGTAGACCGTGTCGCGATGCGCCACAGTCTGCGCCGCCTCGGGATAGAGCACCGGCTCGCGGGCGCGGGCCATGTCGATGTCGCCGCGCGCCCTGGCGTGCCAGGCATCGGAGAGCAGGTGCTCGACCGGGACGTTCGCGAGGTCGAAGTCGCCGAACAGAGCGTCACGGTGGTGGTAGCCCTGCTTGCACACCTCGGCGAAGAGATGGAGGCGATCGAGCTCCGAGAGCGCGCCGACATCGTAGCCGGAGAGCACGTTGAGCATCATCAGGGCCGCGAGCCCCTGGCCGGCGGGCGGGCATTCGTAGACGTCGTAGCCGCGGTAGCGCGTGGAGATCGGCGTCACGATGTCGGGCTTGGCCGCCGCGAAATCTTCTTCCGTCTGCAACCCTCCGAGGCGCTGGAGCTTGCCGACGATATCGGCGGCGATGGCACCCTCGTAGAAGGCCTGCGGGCCGCCTTCCGCGATCCGCCGGAGCGTCGCGGCGAGGCGCGGCTGCTTGAAGAGGCTGCCGATGGCCGGCGCCCGGCCGCCGGGCAGGAACACCTCGGCGGCGTCCGGATCGTGCGAGACGCGCGGCACGCAGCGCAGCCAGTCCCAGCCAACGCGGGGCTGCACCACAAATCCGTTCTCGGCGAAGCCGATGGCCGGCTGCAGCAGCTCACCGAGCGAGCGGGTGCCATGGTCGGCGACCAGCCGCGCCCAGGCCGCGATCGCGCCGGGCACGGTGACGGCATGGGGCGATTCCGCGTCGATGGTCACGCCGTGCTCTGCGTACCAATCCGGCGTCGCGGCGGCCGCCGCGCGACCCGATCCGTCGAGCGCCACCGGCACCGAGGCGCCGGCCGGGGCGTAGAGCGCGAAGCAATCGCCGCCGATGCCGGTCATCAGCGGATCGACCACGCATTGCACGGCCACCGCCGCGATGCCGGCATCCACCGCATTGCCGCCGGAGCGCAGCACGTCGATGGCCGTGAGGGTCGAGAGCGGATGCGAGGTCGCCACCGCCGCGTTGGCGGCATGGAGCGGGGAACGGCCGGGGCGGGAAAAGTCTCTCACGATCGCGGCACTCCTGACGGCTCCGGGCTGCCAGGATCGCCCGGGTTCTCGCAGGCTCCCATAAGCGCGCCGTCGGCGGCGCGCCACCGATGCAGGTGCTTGCGCAGGACACGGTTGCGTGTGCGTGCGTCGTCAGGAATCGAGAGGGGCACGCGAGGGTCGCGCGCCCCGGGAGAGCCATGCCGACGGGCACCCCGGCGACGGTCGCCGGGGTGCCCGGTTTTCAGTGCGCCGGGCTCGCGACCACCGCGGCGAGGCGATCGTGAGGGGCGCCGGAGCCGCCGACCACCGCGATGCGGGTGCCGGAGGCCGCGCGGCGGTTCGCCCAGTCGCTGATCACCTCCAGGCAGGTATGGTCGATGGCCGAGAGGCCGCGGGTGGCGAGCCTGACCTCGCCGCCTTCCGGAGTGCGCTCCAGGGCCTCGGTGAGCCCCGGCAGCTGCAGGAAGGTCGCGCCGCCTGAAAGCCGCAGCTCCGGCACGCCCTCCTGCTTCGGCGCCTCGACCTCCTCGATCCGCAGCCGGCCGCGGCGCAAGGCCGGGAGCGACTGGAGCAGGCTCAGGCCGAAGCCGGTGAGCACGCCGGTCAGCAGGTCGGTGGCCACCACGGTCACCAACGTCACGAACCAGATGCCGACGGTGACCCAGCCGTAGCGGCGATGCAGGTGGAAGGCGTGGCTCGGGCCGACCAGACGCCAGCCCGTGACCACCAGGATGCCGGCAAGCGCCGCCGTCGGCACCATGGTCAGCACCCAGGGCAGGGCGACGAGGAAGGCCAGGATCCAGATGCCGTGCAGCACCGTCGAGGCCCGGCTGACCGCGCCGGCCTGGACGTTGGCCGAGGAGCGCACGATCACGCCGGTCATCGGCAGGCCGCCGATGAGACCGCAGACGAGGTTGCCCACGCCCTGCGCGCCGAGTTCCCGATCGTAGCGGGTGCGCGGCCCATCATGCATGCGGTCGACGGCAGCCGCCGAGAGCAGGCTCTCCGCGCTCGCCACCGCGGCGATGGTGAGCGCCATCACCAGGATGGCGGGTTCGGCGAGCCGTCCCCAGGCCTCGGAGGAGGGTAGGGCGAGGGTCGAGAGGATGGCCTCGGGCACCTCGATCCGCTTGACGTCGAGTCCGCCGAGGCTCGCGAGCAGCGTACCGGCCAGCACCGCGATGAGCGCGCCGGGTAGCAGCTTCAGCCGGGTCGGGCGGAAGCGCTCCCAGGCGAGCATCGCCGCGATGGTGGCGAGCCCGACCATCACCGCGCTCAGGCGGTTGCCGCCGGAAAAGGCCTCGAACACCGCGACCGGGATCGCCATCAGGTTGTCGAGGCCGCTCGGGAGGGGCACCGCATCGGTGAGGACGTGGATCTGCCCGAGCACGATCAGCACGCCGATGCCGGCGAGCATGCCGTGCACCACCGCCGGGGAGATCGCCCGGAACCAGTTGCCGATGCGCAATCCGCCCGCGACGAGCTGGAGGATGCCCGCCAGCACGAGGACCGGCCCCAGCGCCTCGAAGCCGTGCGTGCGCACGAACTCGAACACGATCACCGCGAGGCCGGCCGCCGGGCCGCTCACCTGCAGCGGCGCGCCGGCGATCAGCCCGACCAGGATGCCGCCGACGATACCGGTGATCAGCCCCTTCTCCGGCGGAACGCCGGAGGCGATGCTGATCCCCATGCAGAGCGGCAGCGCGACGAGGAACACCACGAAGGAGGCGGGAAGATTCCGCCCCAGATTCTGCTTGAAGGCGTCGAAGCCGCGGGCGAGCTGCATCGGGCTCACTCCGCTGCAGCGGGCAGGGCGAGTTCGGGAACCGCCACCCGCATCGCGGGCGCCTGGGCCACCGGCAGTTCCGCCTCCTCGGCGACCGAGAGGAAGCGCCCGGAGATGCCGTCATAGGCCAGCAATGCGCCGGTCTCGATCTCGAAGAACCAGCCATGCAGGCGCAGTGTGCCCCTGGCGAGGCCGCTGGCGACGCTCGGATGGGTCCGCAGGTTGGCAAGCTGCACCACCACGTTTTCGAGGGCGAGCGCCCGGTGGCGGATTTCGGGGTCGAGCCCCTCGGGATAGGCCTCGCAGACGATCCGATGCGCCGCCTCGGCGTGCCGCAGCCAGGCCGCGACGTTGGGCATCGATTGCAGCGCGCCGAGATTCATCAGCCCCTTCATCGCGCCGCAATGGGAATGGCCGCACACGACGATGTCGCGCACCCCGAGCGCCACCACGGCGTACTCGATCGCCGAGGACACCCCGCCGACATGCTCGGAGGCGGGCGGGACGATGTTGCCGGCGTTGCGGGTGACGAACAGCTCGCCCGGCCCGGCCTGTGTGATGTGCTCGGGCGCGACGCGGGAATCCGCGCAGGCGATGATGAGCGCGCTCGGGCTCTGACCGTCCCGCGCGAGCTGCTGGTACATCCGGCGCTGGCCGGGGAAGACGGTGTCCTGGAAGCTCGCGAGCCCCTTGATGATGCTGTCCACGCGGGTCCTTTCGGGGTCGAGATCATGCGGATGGTCCGGCCCGGAAGCCGGTCTGCGATGCGTCGTGGCGGCACGGTGCGCCCGCACGCACCCGAACCCACACGGCAGCGCCGCGCGAGTTGGGTCTTGGTCAGACGGTGAGGTCGGTTAGCGGACGGCGCGTCCGCTCAGGCGGCCCGAGGACCAGTGCGGATCGACCACATTGCGGCGGGAGACCACCGCCCGGGGCCCGTCATGGTACATCGGCGCGCCGAGGATCTGCCCGGTGCCGCGATCCTGCGAATGGAGCGAGCGCGGGTCGTGATACGGATCGTTGACGTAGGTGCTCATGAAGGCACCGCCGGCGGCCTGGCGGCTGCCATCTGCACCACCGGCCTGAGCCGCAACGGGCATGGCGAGAGCGACCGCCATCAGACAGAGGCTCGCGAGGCGTTTCATCCCAATATCCTTCCTTGGATGGATCCGGCGCGGAAACCGCTCCTGCGCCGATGAGACAAACATATTCACCAAGACGCGAGATGAAGGTGAGATAACTCACAGTATATGTCGGGCTATTTTAATCCTGCCGACACGAAGAAACCGATATGATGCTTTGTCACACGACAGTCGGATGAGGTAAATCGAGCTTAATCCCCATTGCCAACCATTTAAGCTCGATCTGTACTATCGTTCATATGATCGGCGCGATGATCGATTTGCCGGAATAATCCTTCCCTGCGGCAACGCTTCGCAGCAGGGCGGCGCGGACGGGCCGCGGCGAGGGATGGCGACTCCGCCTTCGGCCCGGCGTGGCCGTCCTCAACCATCCAGTTCCGGATACCGCCGGAAAATCCCCTGCTCGTTGAAAGCGATCCGCCGGTCGCTGGCGAGGTAGGCCGCGATCCGCGGCAACCGACCCATAGTCTGCACGAGCGCCGTGACCCGGGGCATGTCGGCGAGGCCCCGATCGCTGGCCTTCGGGAAGGCGTAGCGCAGGCCGTCGACGAGCTGGAACAGGGAGAGGTCGGCATAGCTCACGGCATCGCCGACGAGGCGGCCGGGCCCGGCCGGATTGCGCGCGAGCACGCGCTCGAACCAGCCGAGATATTTCGGTATCCGGTTCTCGCGAAAGTCCCTGGCGCGTTTGGCGGCCTCGGGCCGCTGCTCCTCGTAATAATCCATCACCGCGATCGGGTGGTGGGTATCGTGCGCTTCCAGCACGACGTCGGCGATGGTGAGCTGGATCTGGTGGGTCCAGATCCGGTCGGCCTCGCTCGTTCCCACGAGGCCGAGGCGCGGGCCGAGATAGAGCAGGATGTTGGCCGTCTGGCCGATCACGAGGTCGCCATCGACGAGGAAGGGCGGGGCGAAGGGCGGCCGAAAATTTCCTGATGAACCGGGCTCGTCGCCCATCCGGGCCATCATCGCGTCGATGCCGCCGCCCGCATCATGCGGCTGCCGGGCGACATCGACATAGTCGGCGCCCGCCTGCTCCAGGGCGAGGCGCACGAACTCGCCGCGCCCCTGGATCATCGGCCAGTAGTGAAGCTCGTAGCCCATTCGGCACCTCCAGGCGGGTCAAGCCGGAAGCACGCCCGAGGTTTCACGGCGATCCGGTCCCACGCGCATCGCGCGCTCCGGAGGCATGCGTAGCGGGAGCCTCCCGCTCTCCCCATATGACCGTGCCCAAGGCCACGCGACCGGTCGGAACCGGGCAGGAGGGAAGCTCGGCTGTTGCGGGTCCGACACACCGCGAAACCATCCCGAGTTTGCCTCAGCCCGCCCGCTGCCACGCCGCTATTGCGCCATAAACCGAGGCCACCTCAAGTCCCGCGGTAAATGGCTGTCGTGTCAGTATTTTACCGCTGCGTCGCGAGCCGTTCCAAGGGTGAATGCGCCACTGGGAAAAGCTTGGCCGTAAAGGACAATTTCGACCGGCGTCGGGGGGCGCCGGACACGGGTGAAAAGCAGTTCGGACGAGACCATGGACGCGCGGGTGACAGACAAGTCGAAGCTGCCGAGCCGGTACGTGACGGAGGGGCCCGCACGCGCCCCGCACCGCTCGTATCTCTACGCCATGGGCCTCACGACCGAGCAGATTCACCAGCCGCTCGTCGGGGTCGCCTCGTGCTGGAACGAGGCCGCGCCCTGCAACATCTCGCTGATGCGCCAGGCCCAGGCCGTGAAGAAGGGCGTCGCCTCCGCCCACGGCACGCCGCGCGAATTCTGCACAATCACCGTCACCGACGGCATCGCCATGGGCCATGGCGGCATGCGCGCCTCGCTACCGTCGCGCGAGGTCATCGCCGACTCGGTCGAGCTGACCATGCGCGGCCACGCCTACGACGCGCTGGTCGGCCTCGCCGGCTGCGACAAGTCGCTGCCCGGCATGATGATGGCCATGGTGCGCCTCAACGTGCCGTCGATCTTCATCTATGGCGGTTCGATCCTGCCGGGCTCGTTCCGCGGCCGGCCGGTCACCGTTCAGGACCTGTTCGAGGCTGTCGGCAAGGTCGCCGTCGGCGACATGAGCCTCGACGATCTCGACGAACTCGAGCGCGTGGCCTGCCCCTCGGCCGGCGCCTGCGGCGCGCAGTTCACCGCCAACACCATGGCGACTGTTTCCGAGGCGATCGGCCTGGCGCTGCCCTATTCGGCCGGCGCGCCGGCGCCCTACGAGATCCGCGACCAATTCTGCGCCGCCGCCGGCCAGCAGGTCATGGAACTGATCGCCAAGAACATCCGCCCGCGCGACATCGTCACCCGCAAGTCGCTCGAGAACGCCGCCGCCACCGTCGCGGCCTCCGGCGGCTCGACCAACGCGGCCCTGCACCTGCCGGCGATCGCGCATGAATGCGGCATCGAGTTCACGCTGTTCGACGTCGCGGAGATCTTCCGCAAGACGCCGTACATCGCCGACCTGAAGCCCGGCGGCCGCTACGTCGCCAAGGACATGTTCGAGGTCGGCGGCATCCCGCTCCTCATGAAGACGCTCCTCGACAACGGCCACCTGCACGGCGACTGCCTGACAGTCACCGGCCGCACCATCGCCGAGAACCTCGCCAAGGTCGCCTGGAACCCGGACCAGGACGTGGTGCGCCCGGCCGACAAGCCGATCACGGTCACCGGCGGTGTCGTCGGCCTCAAGGGCAACCTCGCTCCCGAGGGCGCGATCGTGAAGGTCGCCGGCATGCCGCCCGAGGCCCAGGTCTTCACCGGCCCGGCCCGCGTCTTCGACGGCGAGGAGGCCTGCTTCGCCGCCGTGCAGAACCGCGACTACAAGGAAGGCGACGTGCTCGTCATCCGCTACGAGGGCCCGAAGGGCGGCCCTGGGATGCGCGAGATGCTGTCGACGACGGCGGCGCTCTACGGCCAGGGCATGGGCTCGAAAGTCGCGCTGATCACCGACGGGCGCTTCTCCGGCGCCACCCGCGGCTTCTGCGTCGGCCATGTCGGCCCCGAAGCAGCCATCGGCGGGCCGATCGGCCTGCTCAAGGACGGCGACGTGATCACGCTCGACGCGATTAAGGGCACCCTCGACGTCGCCCTATCGGACGAAGAGATGGCCGAGCGCCGCAAGGCCTGGCAGCCGCGCAGCAACGACGCGACCTCGGGCTACCTCTGGAAATACATGCAGACCGTGGGACCCGCGGTCAGCGGCGCCGTCACCCATCCGGGCGGGGCCAAGGAGATCCACACCTATGCGGACATCTAGGACTGACCCAAGCCGGCTTCGGCCGGCGGGGGCCGATCCGGGTCGGCTCCGCACACGTCTAGCCTGTGCCGTCGCTGCCGCCGGCCTGATGCTGCTCGCCGCCTATCCGGCGGAGTCGCTCGACGCGACTGCACGCACGCCCGTCCCGGACAAGAGCTACCGCTCGGCCAAGGACGCGCTGCGCTCGGGCGTGCGCGACTACAATGCCGGCGACAAGCAGGGTGCCGTGCGCGCCCTCGAATACGCCGCGGACCAGGGCCAGACCCTGGCGCTGTGGAAGCTCGGCCGCATGTATGCGGACGGGGACGGCGTGCCGCACGACGACCTCAAGGCCTTCGAGTATTTCTCGCGCATCGCCGACGACAACGACGTCGACGACAAGCCGGACAACGGCAATTCCGGCGTCGTCGCAAGCGCCTTCACCTCGCTCGGCGCCTATTTCCTCGACGGGATCAAGGGCACCTATGTGCGCTCGAATCCGGAGCGCGCCTACGAGATGTTCAACTACGCCGCCTCGTTCGGCGAGCCCAACGCGCAGTACAACCTCGCCCGGCTCTATCTCGACGGAAACGGCGTCGAGCAGGATCCGCGCAAGGCCGCACGCTGGTTCAACCTCGCCGCGGAGAAGGGCCACAAGCCCGCTCAGGCGCTCCTCGGCGACCTGCTCTTCAACGGCGTCGGCGTGCCGCGTCAGACCGTGCGCGGCCTGACTTGGCTGGCGCTGGCCCGCGACGGGGCGCAGCCCCGCTCCGACGAGTGGATCGTCGAGCTGTACGACAAGGCCTGGAGCGCGGCGAGCGAGGCGGACCGGGCCGAGGCGATGGCCAAGGTGCAGTCGACCGGATCGACGCGCCGGCGGCGCTGAGAAACGTCACCCCACCGTCATTACGAGCAAAGCGAAGCAATCCAGGGCCGACGCGCCGACGTCGCAGTTGCGGTTCTGGATCGCTTCGCTGCGCTCGCGATGACGGTTGAGGGCTCTATCCCTACCAACCCTGCCGTTCGTGCTCTTCCGGCTTCCGCCCCTGGGGCGTTAGCGCATCGACTACCGAGGGCAGCGCCTGGGCGAGCTGGTTCAGCAGGTCCGAACGGTCGAGGCCGGTCTGGCGGCTGAGCGTGTCGACGGTGTCGGAGCCGAGGGCATCCGCGAGGCGGTTCGGCTCGATGGTGCGGTTCTGGCCATGGCCGATCCAGGAGCCGATGACGTCTCCGAGACCGCCGCGCTCGAAGCTCTGGATCAAGCCGTCGAGACCGCCCCCGAGATTACCCGCTCCGCCGCCCTGGTCGTGGTCGAGATGCGCGTAGGGGCCGGCACCGGGTGAACGCCCGCCGCCGTCGCTGCCGCCGGGGCCGTCGAGCATGCCCGAGAGGTCGCTGAAATCGCCGCCGCCGGCGGAGGGAGCCTGCCGGTAGCCGCCCCCTTGCGGCCGCTGACCGAAGCCGCCGAGATCGCCGTCATCGCCCTGGGGGCCGTCATATTCCTCCGGTGACGGCCCCCGCCCGCGGCCGAAGGGATCGTGTCCGCCGCCCTGCGGCTGCGGTTCGGGCGAATGCCCGCCTCCGAAAATGTTGCCGAAGCCGCCGCTTGCGCCCTTGGCGAGGAGCAGCATGAGGAGTGCTTTGACGATGGGTGACATCGCGCTGCCGCCACGTCCCCCGCCGAGCACCTGCCCGACCACACCACCAATGACTTGATCGAGCAGACCCATGACCCGTCCTCCGTCCCGCGCCACACGACGCTACAACGGCCGAGCCTGCGAGCAGTTGCGGTGAATTCAATCGTTCGAGAACCGACGCGACTGGCTCTGAACTACCGAAGCCTGCGCGACGAGCGGAGCGGCCGGAACCGTCAGCCGCGCTGTCGCAGCATTGTCGCGCGCGACGGCACTACGTGGCGTGATCGGCGCCGTCACCAGAGCCACCGCTGCGGCAAGCGCCAGGCTTCCGAGAAACAGGCCGGTCACGGTCGCACCGGCCGTGGGATCAAGCGAAGGCTTCATGATCGACGGTTCCGGTGGTTCGAGGAGAACACGATGCGAGCAGCCTAAGACTGCCGGCCGTGGACATATTGTGATGTTGCCTCGTCAATCCGTGGATACGTGTTCGGTTCCAGACGGAACGATTGAATACACCCCCGGATCAATACTATTCAGCGGCCCTTATAGCGTGGCCTTTGGCCGCCTATGCCTTGCGTCGAACGCCCTTTCGGCCGCTCCTTCCAGGGCACGGCACCAGCCGGAAGCTCGCGGTCGGTGCCCGGACCCATATTGTCGAGCGTCGGCTTGCTGATCCGGCTGCGCTTGTCGCCCTGACGGCCGGCCCCGCGCTCGACGTCGCCCTGGCGCACCATCGGATCGTCGGCAATGAGCAACTCGGTCGATTGCAGCCGCTTGAGCTCGTCGCGAAGGCGGGCGGCCTCCTCGAAGTCGAGATCGGCGGCCGCCGCGCGCATGCGCTTCTCGAGATCGGCCATGACCGCCTTGAGATTGTGCCCGACCGTGGCGACGTCCTTGGCGAGCCCGGTATCGACGCGCACGTGGTCGCGCTCGTAGACGCTCTCCAGGATGTCCTGGATGCCGCGCTTCACGCTCTGCGGCGTGATGCCGTGCTCTTCATTGTAGGCGAGCTGCTTCTGGCGACGCCGCTCGGTCTCGGCCATCGCCCGCTCCATCGAGCCGGTGATCTGGTCGGCGTAGAGGATGCAGCGCGCATCGGCGTTCCGCGCCGCTCGGCCAATGGTCTGGACCAGCGACGTCTCCGATCGCAGGAATCCCTCCTTGTCGGCATCGAGGATCGCGACGAGGGCGCATTCGGGGATGTCGAGGCCCTCGCGCAGCAGGTTGATGCCGATCAGCACGTCGAAGGCGCCGAGCCGCAAGTCGCGGATGATCTCGATCCGCTCCAGCGTGTCGATGTCCGAGTGCATGTAGCGCACGCGCACGCCGTTCTCGTGCAGGTACTCGGTGAGATCCTCGGCCATGCGCTTGGTCAGCGTCGTGACCAGCGTCCGGTAGCCGGCCTGCGCCACTTCGCGGACCTCGCCGAGGAGGTCGTCGACCTGGCTTCGTGCCGGGCGGATCTCGATGACAGGATCGACGAGACCGGTGGGGCGGATGACCTGCTCGGCGAAGACGCCGGCCGTGCGCTCCATTTCCCACTTGCCCGGCGTCGCCGAGACATGGACGGTCTGAGGCCGCATCGCGTCCCATTCCTCGAAGCGTAAGGGGCGGTTGTCGAGGCAGGAGGGCAAGCGGAAGCCGTATTCGGCCAGCGTCGCCTTCCGCCGGAAGTCGCCGCGATACATGCCGCCGATCTGGGGCACGGTGACGTGGCTTTCGTCGGTGAAGACCAGGGCGTTGTCGGGCAGGTACTCGAACAGCGTCGGCGGCGGCTCGCCGGGCTTTCGCCCGGTGAGATACCGGGAATAGTTCTCGATGCCGTTGCAGGCGCCGGTGGCCTCGATCATCTCGATGTCGAAGGTGCAGCGCTGTTCGAGCCTTTGCGCCTCGATCAGCCGGCCCATCTTGGTCAACTCGTCGACCCGCAGCTTCAGCTCGGTCTTGATGCCCTTGATCGCCTGCTGGAGGGTCGGGCGCGGCGTGACGTAGTGCGAGTTCGCGTAGACCTTCACGAACTTGAGTTCGTTGATCTTCTTGCCGGTCAGCGGATCGAACTCGACGATCGACTCGACCTCGTCGCCGAACATGCCGATCCGCCAGCCGCGATCCTCCAAGTGGGCCGGCCACAGCTCGATCGAGTCGCCGCGCACCCGGAATGTGCCGCGGGCGAAGTCCGACTGGATGCGCTTGTACTGAAGCGCCACGAGGTCGGCGATGAGTTGCCGCTGCTCGATCTTCTCATTGAGCGAGACCGTGAACGACATTGCCGTGTAGGTCTCGACCGAGCCGATACCGTAGATGCAGGACACCGAGGCGACGATGATGACGTCGTCGCGTTCCAGCAGGGCGCGGGTGGCCGAGTGGCGCATCCGGTCGATCTGCTCGTTGATCGAGGATTCCTTCTCGATGAAGGTGTCCGAGCGCGGCACGTAGGCCTCGGGCTGGTAGTAGTCGTAATACGAGACGAAGTACTCGACCGCATTGTCCGGAAAAAAACTCTTGAACTCGCCGTAGAGCTGCGCGGCGAGAGTCTTGTTCGGCGCGAGGATGAGGGCAGGGCGCTGCGTCTCCTCGATGATCTTCGCCATCGTGAAGGTTTTTCCAGAGCCGGTGACCCCGAGCAGGACCTGGTCGCGCTCCAACTCGCGCACGCCTCCGACGAGGCTCGCGATGGCGGTGGGCTGGTCGCCGGCCGGGCTGAATTCCGACTTCAGCGTGAAGCTGACACCGCCTTCCGATTTATTCGGCCGCTCGGGCCGATGCGGGATCCAGGCCTCTCCGTTCTTGAAGAGTGGATTACCCTCGGTGAGTAGCCGCTCCAGCGCTTCGACCGTCGCCGACACGCCCTCGGTGGCCAGCGACTGAGGCTCCTCGACCTCGACGGCGGCCGCACCATCCTCCGGCGCGGCGAGACCGAGCGCCTGGGCGAGGCGGGGATCGACCTCCGCCATGTCGCCGATGGCGAAGCCGGCCTGAGGCGCCTCGCCGAAACCGCCGCCCTTCGTCTTCGATGCTCTGGCATGGCCCCCACGGCCGCGCTTCGCTGGCGGCTCCGCGGGACGCGGTTCGATCGGCTTCGGCCGATTACGGTTGAGCGCCGGGTTCAGCAGCTCGGCGAGATGCTCGTCGAGCGGCTTGAGTTCGGGCTTGTCCGCCTTGGCAGAGGCGGAGCGAGGCTTCTTCGGAGCAGGCATGGACCGAATATGGGCTTTGTGCGCGCTGCGAAAAACCCCGCGATGGTGCGCTCGCACGAGATGTTTTCGCCGCGATCGACGTGCGACGGCCCGCCGGCGCAGAGGCCGCCAGCTTGTCCGCGCGCGCATCGCGGGCTAGCCGTGCGCCGCCGCTGCGCTCGCTTTGCGCGACACGATCTGGGAGGGAAACCATGCGCCGATCCATCGTCAGCCTCGGGCTCGCCGTCGCTCTGTCGACCGGCTCGTCGCTGGCCGCAGCCGCGGATTCGCTGCCGGCCCGCAAGGCGGGGCTTTGGGAATCGAAGAA
Organism: Methylobacterium brachythecii; assembly: GCF_014196345.1. Lineage (GTDB taxonomy): Bacteria > Pseudomonadota > Alphaproteobacteria > Rhizobiales > Beijerinckiaceae > Methylobacterium > Methylobacterium brachythecii. Next base: position 321,668 of record NZ_JACIDN010000005.1, read on the forward strand.
CGCTTCCGCCGACGGGGCCCACAGCACAGTGCGCCAATGCATCGACGCCGCCACCGATCAGCAGATGCAGGGCCTGAGCGACAAGATGGGCATGGACTGCTCGAAGAAGCAGCTCACCAAGACCGCCACCGGCTATCTCAGCGAGACGAGCTGCAAGATGGGCACCATCTCGGTGGAAGGGAAAGCGGTGATGACCGGCGACTTCAATGCGTCGGTCCGCATCGAGACCGATTCGGTAATGACCGGCCTGCCCGGGGTCACTGGGCCGAAGGCATCGCACACGGTGATCGAGTCGCGCTGGCTCGGCCCCTGCGAGGCCGGCCAGAAGCCGGGCGACATCATCCTGGAGAGCGGCAAGACGGTGAAGCTGCCGGCCATGCCACGCTGACGATCCTAGGCCGCCGTCAGATCGCTCGCAAAGGCGGCGGCAGATCCCGATCCCAGGCGGGCTCGCCCTCGAAGCGTCGCGCGACGAAGGCGAGGAAGGCCTGCGTCTTGGCGGGACGCCGGCCGGGCGGCATCAGGGCGTGGATCGGCATGAGCGGTGGCCGCTCGCCGAGGTCGATCTCGACGAGCGTACCGGCACGCAGGGCCTCGGCGACGATGAAGGTCGGCTGGTAGACGATGCCCTGGCCGGCGATCGCGGCGGTGACGAGGGCATCCCCGTTCGAGGCGCGCAGATTCCCGGCGACGGACACGCTGCGCGTCTCAAAACGCCAACGGCTGGGATCGACGATGCTGTAACCGAGGCAATTGTGCCGGGCGAGGTCTTCCGGCCGTCGGGGAATGCCGTGGCGGTCGAGATAGGAGAGCGCGGCACAGATCGCGAGGCGGCACGGTGCGAGATGGCGGGCAATCAGGCTCGAATCCGACAGTTGGCCGATGCGGATGGCGAGATCCCAGCCCTCCTCGATCAGATCGACCCTGCGATCGTTGAGGCCGAGATCCACTGACACGGCCGGATGCTCGGCGCTGAAGGCCGGCAGCAGGGGTGCGATCTCGCGCACCCCGAACGAGAGCGGCACGTTGAGCCGCAGCGTGCCGCGCGCCTCGACCGCCGACTCGCCGGCGAGGGAATCGGCTTCCGCGATGTCGGCGAGAATGCCCTCGCAGGCTTCGAGATAGGCCCTGCCGGTCTCCGTGAGCGTGAGCCGCCGCGTGGTCCGATGAATGAGCCGCGTGCCGAGGCGGGTCTCGAGCGCGGAGACGTGCTTCGTCACGCCGGTCTGCGACAGCCCCATAGCCCGCCCGGCAGCAGCAAAGCTTCCGAGCGTCGCTACGCTGACGAAGACCTGCATGCCGGTCACACGGTCGAGCATCGCTTGATTTCACTCTGCCAGAGTGAAGTAACTGGCAGAATATAGTGATTATCGCAATTCTGGTTCCAGGGCATGGTCCGACCACTCAAGACGGAAACCGATCCATGACCGACTCCCGCACCACCCCCTACGCCGCCCTGCTGCTGCGATTGACCCTCGGCGGCCTCTTCCTGGCCCATGCCGCTCTCAAGATCTTCGTGTTCACCCCTGCTGGCACGGCCGGCTTCTTCGGCTCCCTCGGCCTGCCGCCGGCCCTCGGCTACGCGGTGATCGCTGCCGAAACGGTAGGCGGCCTCGCCCTGATCCTCGGCCTCTATGCCCGCTGGGTCGCGCTCGCCCTGATCCCGATCCTGATCGGCGCCATCGTCACCGTGCACGGCGCGAACGGCTTCTTCGCGCAGAACCAGGGCGGCGGCTGGGAATTCGCAGCCTTCTGGGCAGTTGCCCTCGTCGTGCAGGCGCTGCTCGGCGGCGGCCCCTTCGCCATCCGCCAGAGCTGAGGGAGGACATCATGTCGGCACCGATCCACCCCGAGACCCGCATTGGCCACGTCCACCTCAAGGTGGCTGATCTCGACCGGGCGCTCGGCTTCTATTGCGGTGTGCTCGGCTTCAGGCTGATGCAGCGCTACGGCAGCCAGGCGGCCTTCGTCTCGGCCGGCGGCTACCACCATCATATCGGACTCAACACCTGGGAGAGCGCGGGCGGACAGCCTCCGCCGCCCGGCACGACCGGCCTCTACCACCTGGCCATCCTCTACCCGGCGCGCGCTGCGCTCGCCGATGCGCTCCAACGGCTGAATGCCGCCGGCATCCCCCTCGACGGTGCCAGCGATCACGGGGTGAGCGAGGCGCTCTACCTGCGTGATCCCGATGGCAACGGTGTCGAACTCTATCGCGACCGGCCGGAAGCAGAATGGCCGCGAGACGCGTCAGGCGACCTCGCGATGACGACCCGCCGGCTCGATCTCGCCGACCTTCTCGGCTCAGCCGTCTGAGGAGGCGGCTGGAACGCTGAATTCCACGAGCAACCCTCGTCGCGAGCCTTGCCCGACTCTGCTTTAGCATCTACTTTACGATGCAAAGTTTGAGTCGCGAGAGGGCGAGGCTCATGCGGGACCTGGACAAGGCACTGGCGGACATCGTCGCGATCCGCACGCAGATCGCCCGTGAGACGGCGTTTCGCGGGCTCGGTTCCGCGACGCTCGCGGCGACCGGCGTCATCGCCGTCGGCACCGCCTGCCTCCAGGCCTTCTGGATCGACGATCCGACGGCGAAACCTCTCCTGTTTTTCGGAGCCTGGATCGCCGCGGCCTTGCTGGCCGTCGCGCTGATCGGCGTGGAGACCGTACGGCGCTCGCGGCGCCTGCATTCGGGTCTCGCCGACGAGATGGTGACGAGCGCCATCGAGAGCTTCCTGCCGGCCGCCGGCGCCGGCCTCTGCCTGGCGCTGGTGTTCGGGCGCTTCGCCCCGGACGACGTCTGGATGCTGCCGGGTCTCTGGCAGGTGCTGACGGGCCTCGGGCTCTTCGCCGCCGCCCGGATCCTGCCGAAGGCGGTTCAGCTCGCCGGCGCCTGGTATCTCCTCGCCGGATTGTCGGTCTTCGCGCTGGCCAGCGGCGATCACCGGCTCTCGCCCTGGCTCATGGGCCTGCCCTTCGCCGTCGGGCAGGGGATGCTCGCCCTGATCATGCACCGCGCCATGATGCGCGACCAAGGAGGCTCCGATGTCTGAGACCATCGACGGCCGTTTCTCCTACGAGGGGCTCGACCGGCTGATCCACGAGAAGGCGCGGCTCTCGGTGCTGACCTCGCTGGTCGCCCACCCCAAGGGCCTTGCCTTCCCCGATCTGCGCCGCCTGTGCGGGCTGACCGACGGCAATCTCAGCCGGCACCTCGCCGTGCTGCAGGAGGCGGATTTCGTCAGCCTGGAGAAGGGCTACGACCACAATCGTCCGCAGACGGTCTGCCGGCTGACGCCGAGGGGCCGCTCGCGTTTCCTGCAATATCTCGGCGTGCTGGAGCAGGTGGTGCGCGATGCCGCCAAGGGGGCGGGGAAATCCGCCGAGACGGCGCGCGTCATGACCGGTCCTTTCGCCGAGCCGACATGATGTCGTCGGCAATCGACCGCGAAAACACCAACTTAACCGGCACATCGGATAAGTCGTGACCGGCCTCTTCCAGACCTTAGGTTTCATCCCGTACGCGGAGACCCGATGATGCGACCCGATGCCGACGGCAGACGAGGCCTGCATGCCGCGATCATCATGGACGGAAACGGCCGCTGGGCGACGCAGCGCGGATTGCCGCGCAGCGCGGGGCACCGCATGGGGGTCGAGGCCATCCGGCGCACGGCCGAGGCCGCGCCGGATCTCGGTGTCGACACGCTGACGCTGTTCGCCTTTGCCAGCGACAACTGGAAACGGCCGGAGACCGAGGTGATCGGCCTGATGCGGCTGCTCAAGGCCTATCTGCGCTCCGAGACCGGACGGCTCGCCCGCACCGGCACACGGCTCACGGTGTTCGGCCGGCGCGACCGCTTGCCGACCGGCATCCCCGAGGCAATCGAGCGGGCCGAGGCGGCCACCGCCGCCGGGACCAAGCTCAGCCTTCGCATCGCCGTCGACTATTCGTCCCGCGATGCCATCGTGGCCGCGGCCGCGCGGCTCGGCCCCGAGGCATCCCGTGGGGATCTCGACCGGGCCCTGCGCGAGGAGGTGGGCGGACCGGGCGACGTCGACCTGCTGATCCGCACCGGCGGCGAGAAGCGGCTCTCCGACTTCCTGCTCTGGGAGGCGGCTTATGCCGAGTTGCATTTCACCGACCGGATGTGGCCGGATTTCGGGGAGGCCGACCTCGCCACCGCCATCCGCGATTTCACGGGCCGTGACAGGCGTTTCGGCGGCTTGAAGCCGGTTCCGGTCGCCGCCTGACTCAGGCCGAGCCTAGGGCTCGGCGCGCAGGCGCTCGTCGATGCGGAGCAGGACCCAGACGACGATCATCAGCCAGAGCCCGCTCGGCAGGCCGGCGGCCGGTACGATGTCCAAGAGGACACGCGGCGCGAGGCAGATCAGCGTCACGTAGGCAGCCGCGTACGGGGCGAGCCGAAGCGCGATACGGCTCCGATCGGCCGCCCTCTCCTCAGCGCCGCCCTGCGTTCGGGCTGCGAGCATGGTCCCTGCGATCACGCTGGCGAACAGAGCCACGCCGTAGGTGGCCTGGGACAGCACAGAGCCCGCCTGGAATGCAGGCGCACCCGCGTAGCCAGCGATCATCGGGACAAGAGGTAGTAACGCCGTCGCCGCCAGCGGCGGCAGCGGCCCGGCTGGGTTGACCCGCAGGGCCATGGTCGCGGGCGGGGCGAGGCGCACCACCCGCCAAGCCCGTTCGACGAAGACGATCAGGACCATCTGCGCGAGCATGAAGGCCAGGGCCGCCCAGAGCCGGCTTGCCGGCTCGGCCCCGTAGCGGACCAGTTCGACCCAGACCGTCACCCCGGCCGGCACGTGGGCGACGGTACCGACGGCGAGCAGGATCAAGATGCCGTGGCCGAGACCGCGCTCGGAGATCCGCCCGGCGAGCCAGGCGAGGAGCAGGCTGCCCGCGACGAGCGTCGCCGTCGTCGTCGCGAGGAAGAGCGAGCCGGGCTCCCGCACCAACCCGTCGACGGCCTGCAGGCCGCTGGCGACGCCGTAACCCTGCAGGACCGCGAACGGGACAGTCGCGGCGCGGGTGATCGATTCCAGCGCAACGCGACGCTCGTCCCCATCGAAAAGCCGTCGCGGCACGAGCAGCGCGAGCACGCGCACGAGAAGGAAGGCCGTGACGTAGGGCATCGGCCCGAGGGCGAAGACCGACACCCGCTCGCCGGTCGCTCCGAGCGGACCGAGCCCCGTCGGATCGATGCCGGGGAGCGGCACCTGCAACCCGAACCGGTAGACGAGGATGGCGCCGAGGGTGAAGAGCAGGCGGCTGCGCGAGTCGGCGGAGAGCGTTCGCAACGGAGACTCTCCGGATGACACTTTGACGAAAATTCGAGCGTCGCGAATTCAACGAATCGGCGACAAATCGGGGTCGTCGCGATACAAGCCGGCTCATGAGATTCGGCGCCTGAGTCGCGGCACTGCTCTCACCAAGCCCAATCTTTTTGGATCGGCAAGGCTGGACGGCGCACGCGTCGACTCCAGATGGCCTTCTTCTTTGGCGCGAAGAGATGTTTGGAATGCAGTCTCATCAGGCGAGCGCCTCGATTCCGTTTCTCGACGACGAGTCACTCGCTTTCGCCGGCCGCATCTTCCATTTCGCGCAGGCTGGCCACGCCGAAGAACTGTCCGAACTCTTCGAGCACGGCCTTCCAGCCAACCTCCGTAACGATCGCGGCGACAGCCTTCTGATGCTCGCGGCCGCCCACGGCCAGGAGGCAGCGGCCCGCATCATCCTGGAGGCCGGCGGCGACCCCGAACTCGCCAACGACCATGGCGAGACCCCGCTCGCCGCCGCGACTGCGAAGGGTGAGACGGGCATCGTGCGGCTGCTGCTGGAGCACGGCGCCGTCTCGCAGGCTCACGCGCGGCGCTGACGGCGTCGATCCACTCGCCGGCTGACCCTTCTTCCTCTTCGAGATCAGGCTATCGGAAGCGCGTGCCCATGCCTGGGCACGGGCGGCAGCCTCAATGGATGGTTCGGCGATCGAGGGGCTGCAGCCTCACCGTGAAGCCACCGAACAGGTCCGGCCCGCAGACATGAACGCGCAGCTCGGACGCCGTCTGCGCGACGCAGCAAACCTCGACCCGTTGCGGTGCCGAGATCACGCGCGACAGGCTGGTCTCCGCGGCGTCCTTCACCTGCTCCGCGGTTCTAGCGGCGGCCTTGCGCGTCTCCGCCTCGACGATGGCCAAAGCCGCACGCTTCTTTCTCACGCTCAGCATGGATTTCACCGATCTGCGGGCAATTTCGAGCGCGAAAGGCCGGTGGTTACGTGCGCAGAGGACGGGCGCCGTTCGCGGTCCTCGTCGAAGAACCGCGAAGGCTGCGCATCTCGTCCAGCCTGCAATTCGTGTGTCTCGCCCACCGCATCCAGAGCTTGCGCCGTCTCTCCTCCGAAGCGTCTTGGCATGCGTGATCCGGGGGCTCATCGTCCGATTGGACTAAACAATGTCGGCGAGGTTCCGCCGCGCTCCGACCGAAGCGGTCGATGTACGAAAGTCGCTTCCGATTCAAAGAATTAGCGGGCTTCGAGCAGGAGCCCGTTTCCGCTCTCTCGCAGCCTGCGCTACCCCGGCGACTTCACGCCACTGAGGAGGGCGGCGAGCTCGGATTGGCTCCCAACGCCTGATTTGTCGAACACCGCTCTCAGCTGGGCGCGGACGGTGTTGACCGCGATCCCCAACTGGCTCGCCGTCTCCGGCACGCTCAGGCCCTGCGCGATGCTCCCAGCTGTCCTGGCCTCGGCAGGCGTCAGATCGAACAAACCCTGGACGAGGGCGAGGTCGAGCTTCCGCTCGATGCCGATCGGCGTCACGACCAGGAGATGCGCGGCCCTGGTGAAGACGTCGCGGGCGTGGCCGGTGATCGGTACCATGTGCAGGACGGCGCGCGCGTCCGAGCCCGCGGCCCGTATGGGGATCGACACGCTTTCGGGCCGCGCGCTGGCATTCGACTTGTCGATCAGATCGAAGACGACTTTTTGCGCGACAGGATCTTCGATCGAGAGCCTTCCACGGCCGTCCTTGAACAGCGACGGCATCATCGCTTCGAAACGCCGGTTGCACGCGATGATCGCCCCCTGCGCGCCGATGGCGGCCGAGGCGAGCCCCAGGAGCTCCAGATCCGACACCGTGTTCTCGAAGCGCTGCTGGGTGTAACGGGCCGCCAGCATGGCGGCGCGAGCCAGATGCGGCCTGTACGGATCGAGCCGTTCGGCATCGCCGCGCGAGAACGGGCTCTGGCCGCTCCGCCTCTCGATGTTGATGACCAGCGTGTCGCCGTTGGGGACGTTGATCGCGGTGCCCACATGCTGGCCGCCGCCGAGCCGGCGCATGTCCTGGTACATCGGCTCCGCCTCGAGCTCGGCGGGCGTGAACAGATCGAGATCCGTCAGGAAGCCGGCGTGATCACGCTTGACGCCGCGCTCGACGAGCGGATTGCGGGCCATCCAGCCATTTGCCAGGAACTGCGCGAAGAAGGGCGTCGTGGCCTCGGAGGCGATCCAGCGCGTCACCCCAGCGGACACGGTGAAGAGCATGCCGCCCCAGGCATCGCTCTCCGCAGTCAGCTTGTCCAGCAGACCCGGCCACAGTTCCGGGATGTGAGCCGCTTCGTAGATCTCGCCGAGAAGTGTATCATTGAGCACATTCAGCAAACCGCCACCTTAAATCGCTGGACAATATATCGCCTGGAATGCCGCCATTTGAGCATATCGGATTTGCATTCGCAATTTGCTTGGAAATTTCTATACTATTACACAGATCAAATGTCGAATTTTGTTCATTTATACAGCTATAAATGAATCCTGTCGCTGTCACCATGCACCCAGCAACGTATGAATATTCTTTGGATCACATCGTCTATCTGGGGCGTGCTTGCGACTGGAAGTTCATCGCCACGCACCACCGATCATGCTGTCCGACTTGGTTCCTTCGTGCGATCGCATGCCCGCCCGAGCTTTCCGAAGCTCACGCGACAATTGAAACCCAGGCGCGAATTCAAACGGCCGATCCGAAAAAACGTTCGACTGCCGAGCCCGCGCCGACAACCGGAAGCGATCTTCGGAATCGTCCATCGTTGGGCGCCGACATCAGTCGGCGTCCAGCATAGAAGGAAGCCAATTCCGCCGCCCCGTGGCAATCCGATTCCAGCGCAAGAAGCGGAGTTCTTCGCGGCCTGCGCGATCACATAAGCGGCCCGTCGCCAAGCCACGGAGCCCCGCATGACCGGTCCCCACGTCACGATCGAACCCTCGATCCTCTACCTCGGCACGCCCGTCGTGCTCATCAGCACGCAGAATGAGGACGGTACCGCCAACCTCGCACCGATGTCGTCCGCGTGGTGGCTCGGATGGCGCTGCATGCTCGGCCTCCAGACCGCATCGCAGACGCCGCAGAACATGATCCGCACGGGCCAGTGCGTGCTCAATCTGGCGTCGCCGAAGCAAGTCGACGCGGTGAACAAATTGACCCGTCTGACGGGCACCGCATCGGTGCCCGAACTGAAGCAACGGCTGGGCTATGTGTACGAGCCGGCCAAGTTCGAAGCGGCTGGCTTGACCCCGGTGCCATCGCAGACCGTGGCCGCGCCGCGCGTCCTGGAATGTCCCATCCAACTGGAGGCCGTCGTTGCGGCGCGTCACGACATGATGGCCGACGATCCCCAAGTCGCAGGGCTGATATCGGCATTCGAGGTGCGCATCACCCGTGTTCACGTGCATCCGAGCCTGCTCATGGACGGGCACGAGAACCGGATCGATCCGCTCAAGTGGCAGCCGCTGATCATGAACTTCCAGAAGCTCTATGGGGTCTCCGAGATCGAGGTCGCTCCCTCCAGCCTCGCGCAGATCGACGAAAGGATCTACCGGATGCCCGATGTGGATCGGGCGCGTGGAGAAGCGCTCGAACCATCTCCCTGAGTGTGTCGGCGGCAGCCGGTTTCGGGGCGCACTCGGCTACGCTTCAACGGTGGCGTCGTGTAGAATGCAGCCGTGGTCGCCAGGCGTCCGGTTCGACGACCGGTTAGCGTGGCCCCGGCTCGGCGCGTCAGCAGGACTGCGCTACACCGGCCGCCACCTCCACTGCGACGCCCGGAGCCATGATCGCACCTGGATCGGATCTCGAGGGCGACGCCCTGTTCGCCCCTTCAGTCGCTCGTAACCGCGAGGTGATCCTCGAGGTGCTGCGCCGGGTGCTGCCGCCCTCCGGGCTCGTTCTCGAAACTGCGAGCGGCTCCGGCGAGCACGTCGTCCATTTCGCGCGGGCACTCCCGGACCTCACCTGGCAGCCGAGCGATCCGGAGCCGGCAGCGCTCAGGAGCATCGCCGCGCATGCCCGCGCCGCCGGCCTCGCTAACCTGCGCCCGGCCCTGGCTCTCGACGTCAAAGAACCGCTCTGGCCGCTGGAGCATGCCGACGCGGTCGTGTCGATCAACATGGTTCACATCGCACCTTGGAGCGCTGCCGAGGGCCTGATGGCTGGCGCAGGGCGGGTGCTGGATGAGGGCGGCCTGCTCGTGCTCTACGGGCCGTTTCTGGTGGACGGGATGCACACCGCACCGAGCAACGCGGCCTTCGACGAGGATCTGAGGCGGCGTGATCCGCGCTGGGGTATCCGGGATGTCGCGGCGCTCCAAGAGGCCGCCGCCCCGCGCGGACTCAGGCTCGCCCAGCGTGTGCCCATGCCAGCCAACAATCTCTGCCTGATCTTCCGCAAATCCGCCTGAACCGCGGGCCCGTTCCAGTCCGTGGAACGTGGTCGACCAGCGATTGACCGAGACCGTTCGACGCGTCAGATCGACCTCACGGCGGACAATGCTTCACGGAACTCGTCCGCAATCAGGGAGCGTCGAGCCCATGAGCCTTTCGTATCTTCGCAGCGGAGCGTTGGGGGTGGCCCTGATGCTGGGCGCGACCGCGGTTCAGGGGGCGCCCGCCGGCTTTCCGAACCAGACGGAAGGCGATTACGTCGCCAAGGATTTTCGCTTCGCCGACGGCAGCACCCTGCCGGAAGTGAAGCTGCACTACACCACGCTCGGCACACCGCATAAGAACGCGGCCGGCGAGATCGACAACGCAGTGCTCGCCCTGCACGGCACCACCGGCACCGGCAAGCAGTTCCTGCTCCCGACCCTCGCCCCGGATCTCTTCGCCGAGGGCGCGCCGCTCGACGCCTCGAAATACTACGTGATCCTGCCGGACGGCCTGGGTCGCGGCGGCTCCACGAAGCCTTCGGACGGGCTCAAGGCGAAGTTCCCGCGCTACGGCTATGCAGACGTCGTCGAGGGCCAGCACCGGCTCGTCACCGAAGGGCTCGGCATCAAGCACCTGCGCCTCGTCATGGGCACGTCGATGGGCGGAATGCAGGCCTGGATGTGGGGCGAGCGCTACCCCGATTCCATGGACCGGATCGCGGCGGTGGCGAGTCAGCCGATCCAGGTCAGTGGCCGCAATGCGCTCTGGCGGCGCCTACTCATCGAGAACATCCGCAACGATCCCGACTACAAGGGTGGCGACTACACCGAGCAGCCGAGCCACTTTCTCAAGGTGCTGCCGATCTTCAACATCATGACCGAGAGCGTGCTCGGCTTGCAGAAGGACGCGCCGACCAACGACGGGGCCCGCCAGCTCTTCGACAAGTACGCCGCCGCCTTCACCGGAAAGGTCGATGCCAACGACTGGCTGTACTGGTTCGATTCCTCCTACGATTACGACCCCTATGCGGGGCTCGAGCGGATCAAGGCGCCGCTGCTCGCCGTGAATTTCGCCGACGACGAACTGAACCCGCCTCAGCTCGACGTGATGGACGGGGCGATGGCCAAGCTGAAGAACAGCCGCTTCGTGCTGGTGCCGGCCTCGGCCGAAACCCATGGCCACCAATCACTGCGCTACGCCAAGCTCTGGAAGGGTTATCTCCAGGAGTTCATGGCCAGCGCAAAATAGCCGGGCAACGGGACCAGAACGCCTAGGCTGCGGTCGGGGCAAAGCCCTGATCGCAGCCTAGCGGGCACCGGTGCCTCACCGGATGCCGTCATAGTTGCTGCCGGTATAGCGGCAGATCACCTTGCAGCGCGGACCGCCATTGCTCTGGTAGGACTTCGCGTGCCCGATCGACCCGGTCATGTCCTGGGTCGGGTTTCCGCCCGGTTGGCGCACCACGATGTTGCAGAAGTGCTGGGGGCTCTTCTGGTATTTCGGGCAGGCCGGCGTGTCGCGGCCGGCGAAGAGATCAATCAAGGTCTCGGGTTTCGCGAGAGCAGGCCCCGTCGAAGCACCGAGCGAGAGAGCAAGAACGAAGGTACGCGTGAGGGATCCAAGCAAAATGCCGCTCCTTGATTGATCGGCGACTGCACGATCGTGAGGCATTTGCTCAAATAACATTCAAACAATAGAAAATACGTGCGCCAAGTCACGACTATAAATCTTGGATTTAATCCAAAATAATCGCATTTTTATTTGCGGAGTATTTTTAGTCCGCACTCAAGACGTCATCGCAAGCGCAGCGACGGGGAGGCGGCTTCTGCTTCAGAGATCTGCCGACCGCCGCGACAGCTCCGCCCGCAGCGTCCGCGCCGCCTCGACCAGGGCCGCATCGCGCCGCTGGCGGGGCCGGGCGAGGTCGATCGAGACATCCGCCGCGATCCGGCCCGGCGAGCCGGCGAGCACCACAACGCGGTCTGCGAGATAGACCGCCTCGTCGATGTCGTGGGTCACGAACAGCACGGTCTTGCAGGTCTTCTGCTGGATGCGCTGGACCTCGTCCTGCAGGCCTTCGCGGGTGAAGCTGTCCAGGGCGGAGAACGGCTCGTCCATCAGGAGCACCTCGGGCTCGACGGCGAGTGCGCGGGCCAGCGCCACGCGCTGCCTCTGGCCGCCCGAGAGCTGGTGCGGCCAGCGTTGCCCGAGATCGCCGAGGCCGACGAGGGACAGCATCGCCTGCGCGCGCTCGCAGCGCTCGCTTTTGGCCATGCCCATCCGCTCCAGCCCGAAGGCGACGTTGGAGAGCACCCGGCGCCAGGGCAGCAGCCGCGCATCCTGGAAGACCAGGGCCATCGGCGTGCGGTTGTTCGGATCGGTGTTCAGCGTGACAGTACCGCTGCTCGGCGTCGCGAGGTCGATCAGCACGCGCAGCAGGGTCGACTTGCCGACGCCGGACTCGCCCACAATCACCAGGAACTGCCCGCGCGGGATCGCGAGATCGAGTTCTTGCAGGATGACGTTGCGTCGGCCGTCGCGCTCGTAGGCGAGGCTTAGACCTTCGATGTCGATGATCGGCGCGCCCACGTCGGTGCTCATGGCCGCCACCGCAGCAGCCAACCTTGCAGGGCGACGAAGGCCGTGTCGAACAGGCCGTAGAGCGCGGCCATGGTCAGCATGTAGACCACCACGATGTCGGTGGAGAGGAGCGAGGAGGCCTGCATCATCCGCTGGCCGATGCCGGGCACGCCGAAGATCTCGGCGGCGACCACGGCCATCCAGGCCTGACCGAGCGCCGTGCGCAGGCCGACCAGGATGCCGGGGGTGGCTGCCGGCAGCATGATCTTGACGAGGCGAGACCAGGCCGAGCGAAAGCCGAAGGCCTGGGCCACCTCGACGAGATCGCGGTCAACGCCACGCACCGCGCCTTGGGTCGCGAAGAACACGATCCAGAACACGGCGATGGCGATGATGAAGATCGCCGCCCGCGGCTCCACGCCGAACCAGATGATCGCGAAGGGCACCCAGGCGAGGCCCGGGATCGGACGCAGCAGGCGCACGATCCAGGCGGTCAGGTTCTCGAACCAACGGAACATGCCCGAGACCAGCCCGAGACCGATGCCTGCCCCCGCACCAACCGCGAGGCCGACGAGGTAGTGGCTCAGGCTCTCCCACACGGCCACGAGCCAGCCGCCATTCCTGATCTCCTTGAGGAAGGCGGCGGGAATGGTCGAGGGCGGCGGCAGGAAGGCCGGGTTGACCAGATCGAGTCGCGGGGCCGCCTCCCAGATGCAGAGGAAGACGAGAAGCCCGGCGAGAGCCAGACCGGTCGAACGGAGGCGGTTCATGAGGCCTCCGGGCACTGAGCCTGGAGCAGACCCACTACCGTCATTGCAAGCGCAGCGAAGCCATCGAGAGCCACACCCGCGGCGACAGGGCAGGGGTCCTGGATGGCTTCGCCTGCGGCTCGCAATGACGGAGAGGGCATCGGGCCGATCGATGGAAACGCCGAACGCACGAACACCTACGGCTTCACGGCCTTCTCGTACGGCTTGGCGTCGAACAGCCCGTCGGTCGGGGCCTCCTTGTCGAGGGTGCCGATGGAGACCTGATAGGTCTGCAGCGCTTTCGTCGCCTCGATGATCGTGCGCGGATCGGCAACGAATTTCGCGGCCGGCGAGGAGATCGCCTTCTGGATGGTGGCGACGTCGGTGATGCCCTTGCCAAGCGCCTGCTCCACATGCGGCGCGGCCTTGGCCGGGTCGGTCTTCAGGAGATCGGTCGACTTCACGAGCGCCTTGACGAGAGCGTCGACGGCGGCCGGGTTCTTGTCGGCGAACTTGCCGTAGACCGCGACCACCGTGCCGGGCTGGTTGGGGAACATTTCGCCGCCCGTGGCGATCAGCTTGATCGCCGGGTTGCGGGTCTGGACGATAGTGAGCGCCGGCTCGCGGATCGAGGCGCCGTCCATGGCGCCGGCCAGCACCGCCTGCTGGGTGGCGTCGATGCCCATGGGCACGACCTCGGCATCGGCCTTGTCGGCCTTGGCGACCTGCCAGAGCCAGTGCTGCAGCGTGGTGTTGGGCACCGAGCCCGCCGGCTGCGTGGCGAGCCGCGCGGCGCGGCCCTCCTTGGCCTTGAACGCCTTGAAGGCATCGGCCTTGCTCGGCGCGCTGGCGAAATACGGCGCGAGCTTCGGGCCGGCCACGAACACCATCTCCTCTATGGCGGTGGCGGCCACGACCCGCACGTCGATGCCCTTGGTGCGGGCCACGGCGAGGGGCGCGACGCCGGCCACGTAGATGTCGATGGTGCCCGAGGCGAGCGCCTGGATCATGTTCGGGCCGGATTCGAAGGTGGTGAAAGTCGGCTCGAGACCCGCCTCCTTCAGCCAGCCCTCGCCGCGGGCCACGAAGATCGGCGCCGCGCCGATCACCGGGATCACGCCGATGCGCACGGGGATCGGCGCCTGTTGGGCCGATGCGGGCAGGGGGGCGGCCAGGGAGCCGACGAGGCCGGCGAGAGCCGCCAGGGCGCTGAGCAGAAGACGCATGACAGGGTCCGACGAGTGTTGCGCAGCCCCCATGGCACAGCGGCCGGAAACATCAAACCCGAATGTGCCGGGCCGAAATCTTTGCGGTGGGCCGCGTCGACGCCTTGACCCGAGGCCGAATCCGGGCGCTGTCTCCGGACGCGCAGCGGCCATACTCCGGGAACATGGAGCGTGGCCGTTTCGTTGATCGGCTGCCCGGACGAGCACGATCGGGCAGCGAACCACTCAGGGAGTCGTCCATGAGCTTTCTCGGCAGCATCGTCAGCAAGATCCTCCACCCCTTCGGTGGCAGCTCCGAAGCCCAGGCGGCCCCCGCCGACGCACCCGCGGCTCCCGCCGGCGGCTCGGACGCTCCGGCTTCGACCGGCGGCAGCGCCCCGGCCGCCGCTCCCGGCTCGATCGACATCGAGGCGAACCTCGCCAAGCTCGCCGCCGACAATCCGCAGAAGCTGAACTGGAAGACCTCGATCGTCGACCTGTTGAAGCTGATCGACCTCGATTCCAGCCTGTCGGCCCGCCAAAAGCTCGCCGACGAGCTGCACTACACCGGCGACAAGAACGATTCCGCCACGATGAACGTCTGGCTGCACAAGCAGGTGATCAAGAAGCTCGAAGAGAATGGCGGCAAGGTGCCGGCCGACCTCAAGGATTGATTTTTCCGTAGCGTTTTCAACGAGGCCCGGTGTGAAAACGCCGGGCCTTTTTTCGTGGCGCTCTTCCCTTCCCCTTGTGGGGAGGGACCAAGGGTGGGGGTGGTTCCGCCAGACACCGATGGAGGCAAGCGGCAACAACTCCAACTCCAACTCCTCCCCGCAAGGGGGAGGAGAGGCCCTCACCGCCCTGTCCGTATCCGCGTCCACAACCGCGTCACGAACCGCTGTGTGTTGTCCGGCCACGCCGTGTTGACCACGAGCCGCTGCAGGGTCGCATCGTCCGGGTAGATGCCAGGATTGGCCAGAATCTCCGGCTTCACCAGCTTCTTCGCCGGCAGGTTGCCGCTGGCATAGGAGACGAAGTTCGTGTTCGCCGCCGCCACCTCGGGCCGCAGCATGTAGTTCAGGAAGACGTGCGCGTCGGCGGCGTGCGGCGCGTCCTTCGGGATGGCGAAGGTGTCGAACCACATCTCCGCGCCTTCCTTCGGAATCACGTACTCGATCTTGACGTCGTTCTTGGCCTCTTCCGCGCGCTTCCTCGCCTGGAGCACGTCGCCCGAATAGCCGACGGCCACGCAGATATCGCCATTGGCGAGCGCGTTGATGTATTCGGAGGAGTGGAACTTCCGCACCGAGCCGCGCACCTTGTAGAGCGCGTCCGTGACCTTCGAAATGTCGTCCCAGCGCTTGGGGTCCATCTTCGGCCCGAAGAAGGGCAGGATCGATGGGATCAGGTCCTCGGGGCTGTCGATCATCATCACCCCGCATTCCTTGAGCTTGTTCATCGTGCTCGGGTTGAGCACGAGGCTCCAGGAGTTCGGGGCCGCGTCGGCACCGAGCCGCTCACGGACCATGCCGGCGTTGAACCCGATGCCGGTGGTGCCCCACATGTAATCGACGGCGAAGACGTTGCCCGGGTCGTAGGCCTGCAGCCGTGCCGCGATGTCCGGCCAGACGTTGCCGAGATTGGTCAGCTTCGCCTTGTCGAGCGGCTGGAACACACCGGCCTTGATTAGTCGCTGAAGGAACGGCCCGGAGGGCGCCACCACGTCGTAGCCAGACTTGCCGGCCAAGAGCTTCGTCTCGAGCACCTCGTTGCTGTCGTAGGTGTCGTAGACGACCTTGATGCCGGTCTCCTTGGTGAAGTCGTCCAGCACTTTCGGGTCGATGTAGTCCGACCAGTTATAGATGTTGATCACCCGCTCAGCGGCGCGAACCGGTCCGAGCGCCAGCGCGCCGAGCGCGAGGGCCGCGAGAACGATCCGGCCGAGAGCGGGGCTTTTCATCGCACCGACCGCGTGGCGACGATGACGATCTCGACGAGATAGGCGGGGGTGGCGAGCTTGGCCTCGACGGTGGCACGGGCAGGGGGCTCGTTCCGGTCGACCCAGGCATCCCAGGCCGCATTCATCTCACCGAAGCTGGCGATGTCGGCGAGGTAGATCGTCGCCGTGAGGATGCGGCTCTTGTCGCTGCCTGCGGCGGCGAGCAGGGCATCGATTTGGCCGAGCACCTGCTCCGTCTGCGCGGTGACGCCGGCACCCTCCGGTTGAGCTGCGACCTGCCCGGCGAGATAGACCATGTCGCCGTGGGCGGCGGCCTGGCACATGCGCGGGCCTTTTTCGAAACGCTCGATCGTCATCGCGGGGGAGGGACCTCTTCAGGAAACAACGCGCGTTGTGTGGAGCCTTGGGGCGGGTCCCGTAAAGGGGCATTTCGCGCCTCACACGGTGCCTGCCGCATCGCGGCACAAATTCGCAGGCACGCGCAACTCCGAGGGCAGGCTCCGCGTTCTGCGATCACGCTACGGCCAAGTCGCATCCTGCGAGGCCGCGTTTTGGCTCACCTCGGGGACACTTCAGCCATGGGCATTCTCTGGACCATCATCATCGGCTTCCTCGCCGGTGTCGTCGCGAAGTTCATCATGCCGGGCGACAACGAGCCGTCGGGCTTCATCCTGACGACGATCCTCGGCATTGTCGGCGCCTTCGTCGCTACCTTCCTCGGCCAGGCGCTCGGCTGGTACGGCCCGAACCAGGGCGCGGGCTTCATCGGCGCCGTGGTCGGCGCGATCGTCGTGCTCTTCATCTACGGCTTCGTCGCCAGCCGGACCCGCTCGACGTCGCTCTGACGTCAGCAGACAACATTTCGAACTAAGAAGGGCGCCGGATCCATTCCGGCGCCCTTCTTAGTTTCCGTCGTTGCGAGCCGAAGGCGAAGCAATCTAGGGCCACGGCCTGAACCGTCGGCTTGTTGGCCCCGGATCGCTTCTGCGCTCGCGATGACGATGGGTTGGCTCAAACCTCAGCGCCATCTCCGGAAATCGCCTTGACCGGGCAATGCCCCGTGGCACCGCGCACGGCGAGGCCGACACCGACGACGAGGGCGGCGAGGCTCAGCCACTTGTTCGGGCGCGGCTGGGCGGCCGCCGCCGCGATACCGAGCCCGAGCGCCACCGATACGGCCCGCTCGGTGAACCCGATATTCGGCTCGCCGCTGAAAACGTCCTCGATCAACTCATTCGCCATCGGGCGTGCGCTCCTGATCCCATGGTGATGCTCCCGCGACGCGGGACATCGGCCGTCACGCCGGGCGAACGCGGGCCAGGCGGGAGCGTTCCCCGGCGAGCCGCCGAGGCAGCCATGCCGTCGCTCAGAAGAGAGGAAGACATGCACCCATCCGACCCAACCCCCTGAGGTTGGTGGTGGGAGGAAGTTTTACGCCGCGCCCGACGCCTGCCGCTCCGCGATCAGCGCATCGTCGATCTCCCGCGCGCGAACAGCGGCGAGGCGGCCGTAGAGCCGGCCGGCATAGGCCTCGAAGGAGGGCCGCTTCGGAATCGTGCCGAACTGCATGCCCCAGCCGAGATGCGCGCCGACGTAGAGATCGGCCGCGCTGAAGCGGTCACCCGCGAGATATTCGGTCCGCGAGACCGCGCCGTCGATCGTCTCGAGCACAGCCTCCAGAGAGCCGTAGCCGACCATGCCGCGCATCTGCGGGTCGTCCGGCACGTGGACCTTGAGCACCTTGTTGACGACAGCCGCCTCCAGCGGGCCGGCGGCGAAGAACAGCCAGCGATAGTAGTCGCCGCGCGCCTGGCTGCCTGAGGCTGGTGCGAGCCCAGCTTGCGGGAAGGCGTCGGCGAGATAGGCGCAGATCGCCGCGCATTCCGTCACCACCGTCCCGTCATGGACGATGGCCGGCACCTTCCCCATCGGGTTGATGGCCAGATAGGCGGGCGACTTGTGGCCGCCGCGAAAATCCAGAATCTCCGTCCGGTAGGGCTGCCCGACCTCCTCCAGCATCCAACGCGCGATCCGGCCTCGGGACATGGGGTTGGTGTACAAGACGAGGTCGCTCATTCCGGGGCTCTCCTCTAGTGATTGGTTCCACGCTCTCGACCGGGCATGGACGGACACAGCATAAGCCGCTGCCTTCCTATCGCGATGACGATCGGAAGGCGCCTCTGCCGACAGCCTCACTGGAATTTTCTTCTCTCAGGCACGAAACGTAGCCGCGCCAAGAAGCCGGACCCTCAACGAAAAAAGCGCGGCCCCGAGGGACCGCGCTTCATCAGATCGGCAGTGCGAAAGCCTTAGTCGCGGTCGCGGCGCGGGCCACGATCGCGGCGGGGGCCGCGGTCACGGTCGCTGCGGGGCTCACGCTCCTCCGGCTCAGGCTCGCCGCGAGCGGCGCGCTCGGCCTTCTGCTTCTCGGTGAGGTCCTCGCCGGTCTCCTGGTCGACGACCTTCATCGAGAGGCGGATCTTGCCGCGATCGTCGGCGCCGAGGAACTTCACCTTCACCTTCTGGCCTTCCGAGACGACGTCGCCGACCTTGGCGACGCGCTGCGGGGCGAGCTCGGAGATGTGGACGAGGCCGTCCTTGGCTCCGAAGAAGTTCACGAAGGCGCCGAACTCCATGATCTTGACGATGGTGCCGTCGTAGATCGTGCCGGCCTCGGGCTCGGCGACGATGGAGCGGATCCAGTTATAGGCCGCCTTGATCGCCTTGCCGTCCGAGGAGGCGATCTTCACGATGCCGGTATCCTCGATGTTGATCTTGGCGCCCGTCTTCTCGACGATCTCGCGGATGATCTTGCCGCCGGTGCCGATCACGTCGCGGATCTTGTCGGTGGGGATCTGCATCGTCTCGATGCGCGGCGCGTATTCGCCGAGCTCTGGACGAGCAGCGGTCAACGCCTTGGCCATCTCGACCAGGATATGCGCGCGTCCGTCCTTCGCCTGGGCGAGGGCGACCTTCATGATCTCCTCGGTGATGCCGGCGATCTTGATGTCCATCTGGAGCGAGGTGATGCCCTCGTCCGTGCCCGCCACCTTGAAGTCCATGTCGCCGAGGTGATCCTCGTCGCCGAGGATGTCGGACAGAACCGCGAAGCGCTCACCCTCGAGGATGAGGCCCATGGCGATGCCGGCCACCGGACGGCGGAGCGGCACGCCGGCATCCATCAGCGACAGCGAACCGCCGCAGACCGAGGCCATCGAAGACGAGCCGTTCGACTCGGTGATCTCGGAGACCACGCGGATCGTGTAGGGGAACTCGTGCGCCGGCGGCAGCACGGGCCGGATCGCGCGCCAGGCGAGCTTGCCGTGGCCGATCTCGCGGCGTCCCGGCGAACCCATCCGACCCGTCTCGCCGACGGAGTAGGGAGGGAAGTTGTAGTGCAGCAGGAAGCGCTCCTTGTAGGTGCCTTCCAGCGCGTCGATGAACTGCTCGTCCTCGCCGGTTCCGAGCGTGGCAACGACCGCAGCCTGGGTCTCGCCGCGGGTGAACAGGGCGGAGCCGTGCGCGCGCGGCAGGATGCCGACCTCGGACACGATCGGGCGGACCGTCGAGAGATCACGACCGTCGATGCGGGACTTGGTGTCGAGGATGTTCCAGCGAACGACCTTCGACTGGGCCTCCTTGAAGGCGGCCTTGACCTTCTCAGGCGAGAACTTCTGCTCGCCCTCGGCCGGGCAGAGGGCGGCAACCACCTTCGCCTTCACGGCGTCGACGGCAGCGTAGCGCTCCTGCTTGACGGTATTCTTGTAGGCGTCGCGCAGCTCGGCCTCGCAGACCTCGAGCACGGCCTTCTCGGCATCGGCGTTCTCCGGCGGGGAGAAATCGCGCGGCTCCTTGGCGGCCTTCTCGGCGAGGCGGATGATCGCCTCGATGACCGGCTGGAAATGCTTGTGGCCGAACATCACGGCGCCGAGCATCACGTCCTCGGAGAGCTCCTTGGCCTCCGACTCGACCATCAGCACGGCGTCGGTGGTGCCGGCGACGACGAGGTCGAGGCTCGACTCTTCCTTGGTCTCGGCGACCAGCGGGTTCAGCTTGTAGCTGCCGTTAATGTAGCCGACGCGGGCGGCGCCGATCGGGCCCATGAACGGGATGCCCGAGAGCGTCAGGGCGGCGGAGGTTGCCACCATCGCGACGATGTCCGGATCATTCTCGAGATCGTGGCTGAGCACGGTCACGGTGACCTGGGTGTCGTTGCGCCAGCCTTCGATGAAGAGCGGACGGATCGGGCGATCGATCAGGCGGGAGACCAGGGTCTCCTTCTCCGAGGGACGGCCCTCGCGCTTGAAGTAGCCGCCCGGGATGCGGCCCGCGGCGTAGGCGCGCTCCTGGTAGTTCACGGTAAGCGGCATGAAGTCGATGCCGGCCTTCGGCTCCTTCATGGCGACCACGGTGGCGAGCACGGTGGTCTCGCCGTAGGTGGCGAGCACGGAGCCGTCGGCCTGGCGGGCAACCTTGCCCGTCTCGAGGACGAGCTTGCGGTCGCCCCACATCAGCTCTTCGCGTTGTACGTCGAACATTCTTTTCCTGCCTTCATGCATACGGTCGGGCGTGCCCGGCGCCGCCAGAGGCAAGACGATCAGCGACTCCCGTCATCGGAAGCCGCTGATGATCCTGCCCTGACCGTCGCGCCTCGAAGCGGCCCGTCAGGTTCGGCCGGCCGGACCCATATCCGGACGGCCCTTGGCAAAACGCGGCCCCGTTGTGGCGGAGCCGCGCATCGTTCGTCTTAGCGGCGGATGCCGAGGCGCTCGATCAGCGAGCGGTAGCGCGGCTCGTCCTTGCGCTTGACGTAGTCGAGCAACGAGCGGCGCTGCGAGACCATCTTCAGGAGGCCGCGGCGGGAGTGGTTGTCCTTGCCGTGGGTCTTGAAGTGGCCGGTCAGGTTGGTGATCCGCTCGGTGAGGATGGCGATCTGGACCTCCGGCGAACCGGTATCCTTGCCACCCGTGGCGTATTCCTTGATGAGCGCGGTCTTGCGCTCTGCCGAGATCGACATCGCTGGCCTTTCGGGTTGTGGTGTGTCGGAGAAGCGTCCGCCTCGTGAGGCAGGCTTCGAGCCTGCGGCTCGGCCGATGCCGGGATGTCGTCCAGCAGGGTCGTGCGCAAGCGGTTCAGGCCCCGCCCGAAGCCGGGTCGAGGCGGGCGGATACATACACGAAACCGGGGGAAGTGCCAGAGGGTGCCGCGTGGGGCTAAGGCAACACCCGCGAGCCGGCTTCAATCACCCGATTGACGCCACCTCCGCGCCCCCCTAAACGATGCCCCACGTTCGAGCCCCGGCCTTGAGCCCGGCCCGCACGCCCAGGTGGCGGAATTGGTAGACGCGCTGGTTTCAGGTACCAGTCTTGCAAGAGGTGAAGGTTCGAGTCCTTTCCTGGGCACCATCAGCTCACTAAGTAGCTGACCCGCAAAAAGCATTGATCTACAAGAGGCTTATCGCGGTCCGACTGTACAACGGACCTGCACAACATGCCCCTTGCGATGCCACGGCCGATGAAGCGTCCCGGTTCCTCATTCCATCAGTTCGTGCAGCGCATCCCCGCTGACGTGATCGGCAAGGTCCGGGGGATGACCCTCACGATCCCTGTCGGTGAAACTGTTGTGGTTCGGCGGATTTCCGCAGCGACGCCCGACGTGCGCATCTCCCTCGGCACCCGCGACGACAACGAAGCGAAGCATCGGCACGCGGTTGCGACCGGCTACCTGCAAGGCGTCTGGCGGGCGGTTCGTGAAGGGCCACGTAGGCTGACCCACAAGGAGGCCGTAGCGCTCGCTGGCGAGGCCTACAGCGCCTGGACGGAAGCTTTCGAGGACGACCCTGGCCCACCGGAAATGTGGGCACAGGTGACCGCTCACAACGTCCAGGCGGATGCCGGGACCTTCGGCCGTGCGGCCTTCTTTATTGGGCCGGACGAAGGGCGTCGGGCACGGAGCATGGAGGAACGGTTCGGGCGCGGGGCTGACGCGGTGCTCGCTCGGCACGGGCTCATCGTTGATGCCGACAGTCGCGCGCGTCTGATCGACCAGATCGGCAGGGCCATGCTGCAGGCTGGCGAAGCAAACTTCGCGCGGGCTGATGGCGACTACTCACCCGATCCGGCAGCCGTACGCTTCCCTAAGTTCGACACCGTCCGGTCCGAGCCGGCCAAGCCTGCCCCCAGCGGGGTCACGATCGGTGATCTCCTCAACAAGATGTCGGCCGAGCGGAACCACGCGCCGAAGACACGCAGCGAGTGGACACGGGCAGTCCGAAGCTTGACTGACCACGCCAAGGTAACTGACCCGGCTGCCCTCACCACGCCCATGGTGGTGGCCTGGATGGACAGTCTTGTGACCCAAGGGCTCAAGGCGAAGACGATCAACGACGTGTACCTTGCAGCCGTGAAGGCCCTCTTCGCGTGGGCTGAGGTCCGCATCGGCAGCAACCCGGTGGCCAAGGTGCCTCGGATCAAGCGGAACGACGAGGAGAGCAACGAACGCGGCTACACGCTCGCGGAGGCCGAGACCGTGCTTCGGGCCGCCCTGCTGGAGAGCAACCCCGCTCGGCGATGGCTGCCGTGGCTCATGGCCTACTCGGGGGCTCGGGCAGGGGAGATTGTCCAACTGCGTCGGCAGGACATTCGGCAGGAACCGGAGAGCGGCGTCTGGTATCTCGACTTCAACCCCGAGGCGGGGCGCCTCAAGAACAAGCCTTCGCAGCGGGTGGTGCCCCTGCATCCCCACCTTATCGAGATGGGCTTCGTGACGTGGGCGAAGGGGCAGGCGAACGAGCGGTTGTTCTACAGGGAACGTGCTGGGGGCGCCCCCGCTGGGCGGCGAGACCCGAAGTCGGTGACGATCAATCGTGTCGGTGACTGGGTTCGCGATGACGTGGCTGTTGCCGCCGTTCGGGCGGGAGAGGTCGCGCCGAACCACGGCTGGCGGCATCGCTTCTCGACCGAGCTGGTGAACCTTGAGGTTCCCGACACAACCCGCAAACGCCTCACAGGGCACCGGCTGGACGGTGAGGACAACCGCTACGTGGGCAAGATCGTGATGGAGCGCCTACACGCTGCCGTCGCCAAGCTGCCGAGGTACGTCACCGACCACGTCGATTGATAGTGCAGGGGCTTCCCGCGGGGTCTCGGGGCAGCGGTGCGTCCATCAGGCCGAACAATCTGCCGGCCCGCTGGCGCCCGTCAGTAGCTGCCCCGCAGGTCATTCACCCCCGCAGGGGCTGCCAAACCCGCATTATGCGGGGTGTAGGGAGTGCGGGTCCTTTGCCCCTCGGGCTTTCGCGACCAAGAAATCCTCAAGCTCGTCCATGTCCACCTTCGCGTACCCCAGATGCTCCGCCATCTGTTTGAAGCTGTGTTCTCCGAGGTAGCGCTGAAGAGCCTCGCCCATCTCGTCGGTGTGCCGGTGGGCGTGCTTCCCGAAGGCCTTTCCGAGCTTGTCCACCATGCCGTCGATCATCGCCTCCCTCATCTCATCAGTGAACTCCCGCTTCTCCCCACGATCCGCCTCCAGGGCCTCCCGGTAGCTCTCGAAGACCGCCGGAACGTGATCGTTCGTGAACTCGTCGATCTCCCCGTACCGGGTCTGTAGGCGCCTCCAGAGCATCCGCATCTTCTCGACGCTCCGTCTCCCCAACCGTGACGCCTCCACGATGGCGTCCACCGTCATGCGCGGTTTGCTCGTCTCGCCAATGCACACCAGCCGCCACGCTGCTTCGTTCCGTTCCGACTTCTCAAGATTGAGGTGGACCCGGCTGTTGAGCCTGTAAGCTTCGCGGATGGCCTCATCGATGGTGCCCGTGAAGTGCCCCACGGGGATGCCTTCGGTGATCCCTGCGGCCTCGTAGGCCGCTCGGCGGTGGTGCCCGTCCAGCACGTAGAAGGACCACCCGACCGCGTAGACCACGATCGGCTCCAGCACCCTCACATGGGCCGGCATCGTGTCGAGCTGGTGCACAAGGGCCTCGACGTGGTCCCTGTAGTGGGCACCGTCTCGTTGGCTTCCCTGCCGGGGCTGGAAGACGGCCGGACACGTCTTGATCTCCCCCAGCCGGAGGGTGGTCGGCTGGTCTTTCGGTGAACCCTTGGCAGCCTCCCTCTCCAGCCGTTCCTTCTCCTTGGCGAACCCCTTCGGCGCTCCTTGCGTGCTGATCATCGCCCCCCCTTCGTGTCGCTGACGGATGAAGCTGCGGACGCCTCGCCTGCCCCCGTGGGAGGAGATGCTGCTGTTCCCCCTTGGTTCTCCCGCCGTGCACCGATGGGTGCTTCTCTGTTGGTCATCGTGTGTCTCCTGAAGGTGCTGACGAGCATGGGCAGGTGCCGACCAAAAGGCCTGCCGAACTTCGTCTCGTGTTGATGGGATGCCTCGCGCCAACTGATCACGAAAGGCGAAGCTGTGATGCCGCGGCCGGGCCGTCGTCTCGACCTAGGGAGGGGCGCTGCGGCAGTCGGACAAGTGCAGTCACTGCACCGATGAATACGGACGCCCCTTACGGGTCGGCATCCGGAATGTATCCCTGGAGGTGGAACGTATTGTTCGGTGCAGTCACTACACCTGTGCTGCCGGCCGGGTTGGTGAAGTGAGGATCACGTGCAGCGGGCCGAGATAGACCAGCAACTCGTGGTCTTCGGCGTAGCATCCCCAGCGGCGCCCTTCAGGATGTGGGAAGCCGGGAGAGGCCCCGCCGGACAGTCGTTCCGCCCACACAGCGCCCAACGGGCAGCTTAAAAACAGAGTTCGGTTCGACACTTCCAAGATCGTTTTGAGCATTAGAGCACCGTCCCCCTTCTAAGCTTGGTGAGCCTATGGTCTAGCTTGCCGATTTGGCTTTAGTCAAGCGTCTATTGTTCCCACATCTGGAACGAATACTCGACAGCGACGACGTCGCTCCTTTGATCTATTGCCCGTTCTGTCCCTCAAGCTGCTCCAGAAGTCGCGCAACGCTCGTCGGGTGCCACCGAGAACCCCTCGCCGTGGTGATGCCGCGCTCGTTCAGGGCGCTCGCGATCCCCGACAGGCTCGTGGTGCCGGCCGCCCGCAACTCTTCCACCAGCGGAGCCATCAGGGCACCCCGCGAGGCCGCCTTGCCCTGGCGGGTCTCCAGCGCCTTCGCCCGGTCCTCGGTGCTCGGCCGGTAGCCCCTGAAGCCGCCCAAAGTTGTCCCTCTGTCCTTCGCTGCGGCGAGGGCGGCCTTCGTGCGTGCCCCGATCATCTTCCTCTCGGCCTGCGCCACGACAGCCATCATGTGCACGACCATCTCATTGGCCTCGGGCATGTCGGCAGCCACAAACTGCACTCCAGCCTTCTCCAGCCCCGTCAGGAAATGCACGTCCCGAGAGAGGCGGTCGAGCTTGGCGATGATTAGCTTGGCCCCGTAGAGCCGGCAGGTGGCAACGGCCCTGGCCAGCTCCGGGCGGTCGTCGCGCTTGCCGCTCTCGATCTCGGTGAACTCGGCAACGAGCTGCCAGTCGCCCCCGTTGAGGAAAGCGTGGACCGCGCTGCGCTGCGCCTGAAGGCCGAGACCGGACGACCCTTGCTTGGCAGTGGAGACACGGAAGTAGGCGACGAACTTGCCCTTAGCCACAGCTTCACATTCCTCTCATCGAACGTTGAGAGAAAAGTAAAGTGCGTAGCTTGGTCAGGTCAACCCCGGAAATCAGGGTGGGGCGGACTGTGTTTCGATCTTAAGTGAACCGCAGTGCCCCCAAGCTCTAAGCTCTGGACGCTCGGCCTTCGACCGTCATTACAGCCTCGCTGCCCGGGGAGACTATCGCACCAGCCGGGTGCAGCACTCCCGTGCGCACTGCCTTCTTTCGGGTGCCAAATCCGATGGCGGCAGCGGCCCATGTCTCTCCCCAACGAAGGCTTGCGAGTTTTGAGTTGTTACAGCCGAAAGGCGATCCCCACTCCCTGCCACATGACGTACAGCTGCATAGGCGGTTGACCTACAAGGACAGGGAACACGGGGTCCCAGACGGCCCCCATGGGGGGAGTTTCGGCCGGTCCCGGTAAGGTATCCCTCTAAAATTTTTACGCCAGAAACATCCGACGTCCCCGAGAGTTCTGCCACCCAAATTGCTGAGAGCCATCAGCCGGATGCGAGTTACTGGCGCTTCAATTGCGAAGGACCCAGCCTAGACCAATACAGGAATGAGCTTCGACCCTGAAGATCGCCGCCCGCACACCTCGTGCAATGAAGCTGTCGCCCGATAGCCTCGGCAGTAAATACTTGAAACAACAACAGTTACTCCAAAAAACATTAGCACTTCTCAGATAAAACTATTATAATTTGACAGTAGTCATCACTCCGTGACCACTAAGATTGCACAGTCGCGGATCGACTAATGATCTTCATAACTAGATCGGCAACCTCCTCTGGATTACCTCGCTTCATGAGGCGCCTGAGATCAGCGTTAGATGGCTTGCGAACGCCTAAGTGCTGACGCGAGCCGGAGCCAACGAGTTGAAGGGCAACGGCCTCCGCGACCCCTCCCGTCGATCCAATAGGGATAATTAGAGAGCCCCTTTCCGCCGCCGCCCTCCATTCTTCCCAAACTCCATCGGCCTTGATGGGGGTTTCATCGCCGAGCTTGGCGCCGCCGAGGATGACCACGGTGCCCGATACCCTGGCCATCTCCGACCTTAACGCGGCCCACTGGCTCCGATTGGGCTCACGACCTTCCAACGGCTGGGGAAATGGCCTTACGAGGAGGCGGCGCTCCAGGTCCCAACTTCCGGTTTCCTGAAGGGCATCGAAAAAGCCCGAAATGGTGGCCGGGCCGATGGTGAGCCCAGACCCGTTGACGAGAGCGAAACCGGCGACGCCGAGCCTGTATCCGAGCGCGCGTGCCACTGCGATGTTGAATTCGGTCTGGTCTTGGTGAAGGCCGGTGACCGGCCAGCTTCCGCTGACCCAGACCCGATTGTTCGCGACCCGGCGCTCAACCTCAAGCAGAAGCTCGTCAATCTCTCCGTAACTCGAAACCTCGACCACATGCAGCCCGTAGCGCAAAAGGTCTTCTGCCCAATGCTTATGTTGGATGTGGCGGGCCTCGAACTCTTTCTTCGTTTTGAAGTCCTTGCGCTGCGGTGGCCGCACGATTGCGAAGTGTTCTGGCGGTGTCGTCGTAAATGCTTCTCGTATCAACGATAGGACGTGCCTGACATTCGGGTCCGTGAAGCTCAAGCCGACGAAGAGCATTGAGAAGCTCGTCATGTGAGCCTGGAGCAAGGGCAAGAACGCCCCGCGATTGACGCGATAGAGCTCATAATCGTCGGTTGCGATGACGATGTCGTTCAGACGGTCGATCGTGCCGTGCATCTTGAGCAGGCGAGCCGCCCCTGGTCGTGGCCGGATTGATAGGTCATCCGCCCCTGATACGGCCTCCAACGGACGGTTTATGGCCTCAAACGCTCGCTCGATCAGCCGGTCGTAGTTCGTCGTCCAAATGTTGCGCAGTGGTAACCGTGCCACGACTTCGAGGGCAGGCGGCACCTTCCTGTCTGGCTTGATGTGGTCGCGGATGACGCCCAGAACGCGCGTCTTACCCGACGACTTGCGAACGCTCCATTGAGCCAGCGCGGCCAAGTCGTGCACGTCGTCTGTCGCAACGCCTAGCTCATCGCCGATGTCCTGAAGCAGTTGGCGCCACGTCGGGTAGCCCGCCCCTGTGGAGACCCCAGCCCCTATAAAGATGGCGGCCTGATCGTCTATGAGAGCCTTAGGATACTCCTCAAGGAAACGGCGTCGCGTATTCATGAGTAGCGGGACCGCGTGGTGATTGCGCTCTCGACCCAAGCGGCGATGTTATTCCGGATAAAACCGTAAACGCCTTGGCTGTCTACGCCGACAGGGTCGTGCAACGGCACGATTGAAGAGAGCGGCGTCCCGTTGACGTTGAAAGCCGCAAATGGGTTTGCGCCCGCCGTCGCCGACTGGCGCTGATTGTTCAGAAGGCGGTGCACGCGTATCCCGACCACGCCTCTCCGATCATTCCAGGCCTTCTCGATCTCGTATTTGATCCAGGGCCTACTAGCGGTTTCAGAACCAACAAGGACAACAGCGCAACTGCGCCCGGACATCTGATCGTCGATCCATCTCTTGATCGCTGCATCACCGCCACGCTTCACTGCTTCCCAATCGTTATCTGATAGCTCGGAGTTGCCTTCGAGGGCGCCCATTTGTCGAACTTGGGAGGCTCGCCAGTGGTCGTTCTTAAAATGGAAGCTGTAGAAGACTTTACGTGCCATGTCCCCGTCCCGTGCTCCATTAGAAGGTGCATTCGCCGTTCAACCATAGATTGGGAAACGCACACAAGCCAAGCCGACACGGTCGCTTTCGTAGTTCGATGACAGCGAGTGCACGGCGAACGGCAAAGTCAGGAAGGGGGCAAGGATGATTTGCACCCCTGCGGGTCGCTTCCGCTACCCGCGCTGCTGCACTCAGAAGCGAACTGCCAAAAATCCGTTCGCTGCCGGCATTGTGGGTTATTATCCGAGGAAGAGTTTTCCGTCTCTTGGGAGCGTCTTCAGCTACTCCGCGTTCATCAGCGCTATGGCCCTCTCTTGGTCTTCTTGAAGACACCGCGATGAGTGCCCCGAGACCGCGAGCAAGTGATCGCGCACCCTTGCCAAAGGCGGCCCCTCCAGGCACAACACCTCTGTACAACAATCAACATGGCCGGAAGCGAAAAAGCCTTTTAGATCAATAGTTCGCGTGGCTCAGGGCCCGGTCCTTTCCTGGGCACCATCAGTTCGCTAGGCGACTGATCCGCATAAACGTTCAGTCAGATCATGTGGTTGGCTAGGCCGCTGTGCTACACAGCGGCGCTACACATGGTCCTTCAGATGTCTCGGCCCCATCTCCTCCCCGCACGAACATTTGTTGGCTCAGGAAGCGAATTCCAGCCGATCTCGTGGCTGTCTTAGGCCGCAGGAAGGAGGTGCCTTCAGCCTCCGCGCACGCGATCCGGATGAAGCCGACGACACGAAGCTAGGCGGCTGGAACGGGCAGATTTTTGCCTGTCTGCTTCCGGGAGGCTGAACCCGAGAGGCTGACGTTCACTTCCACGCCGACTGACGGCTCTGCGCCCATCTCAGACACGCAGGAGACATCTCGCGGCTCCCGGAAGTGGATACTCGGCAGAATTTCGGACGGCGGCGCAGCCGCTCCATCATTCAGTCCTTCGAGAGGTTTGGTCGCAGGATCGTCAGCATGCGCTCCGCAGACGTACCGGGAGGGAAGAAGCCGAGATAGCCGCCAGAACGGTCCATCAGGTAGATGGAGGCAGAGTGGTCTATGGTGTAGTCGCTACCCCCAAGCGCGACCTTCTCGTAGAAGACCTTGTAGGAATCGGCAGCGGCGCGAACGGCCTGAGCGCGACCCGTGAGGCCGATGAGGCGTGGATGGAAATTGGCCACGTATTCGGCGAGACGCGCAACCGTGTCCCGCTCGGGATCGAGCGTCACGAAGAGCGGCTGAACCTGATCGCCCTCTGCACCTAGAAGCGTGATCGCCTGCGCGATCTGCTGCAGATCTGTCGGGCAGATATCCGGGCAGGACGTGAAGCCGAAATAGACGAGCAGGAGCTTCCCGCGGAAATCCGCGTCCGTGCGCGCGTTCCCCTCGTGATCGACGAGCGCGAAGGGACCGCCGATCGGCTCGCGGTTCCACATCAACACGTCCATCAACTCGGCAGCCGTGCGACGAGGTGACTCCGCACCCAAAACTGCGGAAGCCCCGACCATCGTCAGCAGCACTGCGCAGGTCGCGATCTTACGCACCGAACGTCAGCCGGCTGCCCGTCGTCGGCACGAGAACGTTGGCCGGCATCTGGGCCTGCGCTTCGAGTGCGAAGTTCAGCCCACTGCAATGCATTGGAATCACGACGTCGGGCTCGAGCTTTCTGATCTCGGCGACGACCTCAGTGAGATAATCCTTCGGCGCCGGACCGAGATGGAAGCCGCCGACGATCGCGTGCACCTTTTGGACACCAGAGACTTCTTGCGCCTGCCGGACCGAGTTCACGATCCCGACATGGCCGCAGGAGCTGATCACCACGAGGCCCTTGTTCTTGATGTTGAAGCAGGTCGCGTGCTCGTGGACGTGCTCGTCGGGAATGATCTTTCCTTCGAGTTCGGCCGCCGAATAATGGGTCGCGTCGCAGCCGAGCCCATCCTTGATGCCGCGCTGGACGAAGGTGTTGGGCAAGATGCGCTCGATCGAGGAGCGCTTGATGTGGCCCGTGGTGAAGGCGTGTCCCGCCACCACCGTCGGCGTCTCGCAAAGGACCGTCGTGATCCGCCTTGCCGCCAGTTCGCGGCGGTCGAGTTGGCCGAAATCTGTGAACTGGCCCTGCACGCCGGTTGGGCTGACCCGATGGCAGAAGTTGTCTTCGCCACCGGCATAGAGCTTCACCCCGGGCGCGAGCTTGTCCCTGAAGCTGTCGAGGAAACCGGTCAGACCGCCGTAATGGTCGTGATGGCCGTGGCTGACGATCAGCGCATCGATCTTGGTCGGGTCGACCTTCAAGATCTCGATGTTGTTCAGAAGCGCGTCGGGGCTGTAGCCGAAATCGAGCAGGATGGTGCGCGCTTCGTCCGCGCGCTGCGTTTCGACGAAGAGCGACAGTCCCCACTGGTTATGCAGCACCTTCCGATAGTCGCTGCCGCGGCCATTGCCCGGGGGCTGATGCACCACGCCCTGGACCGTGCTCGGTTTCAGGAACTGATCATGGGCGGAGTCGATCAGGACCCGGAGGCTCAATTTGTCGACCGTGGGGATCTCGATCTGCGCAGCGCGCGCGACCTCGACGCACGAGAACCCAGCGGCTCCCGTGGCAAGAGCAGCCGAGGCTTTCAGAAAGCCGCGCCGGTCCAACACTCCAGCCATGTCTGCCGACCTCATCTGCATATTGAATGCCATTCAATATAGCCGAGGTTGCCGGAATGAGCGTTCTTTATTTCGCCTTCCTAGCGAAAGGATTTGCCTAAGTTACACCACCTCCCGGGAGAGGATCACCTCATGCCCGATCGGTCCCCTTCGGGTGCTTGTGGATCGGATCGACCCAGTAGACGGATTCAGGCCGCTCGACCGGATCGACGTCGGGCAGGTTGACCACCACCGCCTCGTTGTCCGAGCGCACCAGCACGCAGTGCAGCGGCTCGTCGGTGGAGGCGTTGATCTCCTGGTGCGGCACGTAGGGCGGCACGAAGATGAAGTCGCCGGGGCCGGCCTCGGCGACGTATTCGAGCCGTTCGCCCCAGCGCATGCGGGCCTTGCCCGAGACGATGTAGATCACGCTCTCCAAGGCGCCGTGATGGTGGACGCCGGTCTTGGCGTCGGGCTCGATCGCCACCGTGCCGGCCCAGATCTTCTGGGCACCGACACGTGACCTGACCGGCTGGATTTGGACCGGGCTGATTGAGAGGATCAGCCAGGACCGAAGGAGTCAGACATGCGGCGAGGTCAGAAGACGAGCGCGGAGCAGGTCGTGCTGAAGCTGCGCCAGATCGAGGTGCAGACAGCTCAGGGCAAGAGTTTGTCGCTGGCGTGCAAGGAGGCGGAGATCTCCGAGCAGAGCTATTACCGCTGGCGCAAGGAGTACGGCGGCCTCCAGATCGATCAGGCCAGGAAGATGAAGGATCTGGAGCGCGAGAACGCGCGGCTGCGGCGGCTCGTGGCCGACCTTTCCCTGGAGAAGCAGGTGCTGGCGGACGTCGCCTCGGGAAACTTGTAGCCCCGGAGCGACGCCGGCAGGCGGTCGACGGCATTCGGGAGAAGTACGGCCTCTCGGAACGCCACGCCTGTCGGATCGTCGGCCAGCACCGCGGGACGCAACGCTATGTGCCCTCCGTGCTGGCCGACGAGGATGAGCTGCGCCGCGCCGTCATTGCCCTGGCGTCCGAGTACGGGCGCTATGGCTACCGCCGCGTCACCGCGCTGCTGCAGGCAGACGGCTGGCAGGTGGGCAAGGATCGGGTTCAGCGCATCTGGCGTCGCGAGGGGCTCAAAGTCCCCCAGAAGCACCGACCGCGCAGCCGCCTCTGGCTGAACGACGGTTCTTGCGTGCGATTACGGCCGCTCCGCCGCAATCACGTCTGGAGCTTCGACTTCGGGCAGGCCCAGACGCACGACGGGCGGAGCTTGCGCATCCTGACGTTGATCGACGAGCACAGCCGGGCGTGTCTGACGCTGAAAGTGGCCCGGCGCATCAACAGCGTGGGGGTGATCGAGGCGTTGGCCGACGCCATGTGCTTGCACGGCATCCCGGAGCACATTCGCTGCGACAACGGCCCTGAGATGGTCTCGAAGGCACTGCGCAAGTGGGTCGCCGAGACGGGGCCGCAGATCCAATACATCGCGCCGGGTTCGCCGTGGGAGAACGGGTATTGCGAAAGCTTCAACGGCAAGCTTCGCGATGAGTGCCTGAGGCAGGAGATCTTCTACTCACTGAAGGAAGCGCAGATCGTAATCGGGCTCTGGCAGAACACCTACAACCGCGTCCGGCCGCATTCGTCGCTGGGCTATCGGCCGCCCGCGCCTGTCACATTCCCGGATCTGGCCTTCCGGCTACCCATGGCACTGGCCATGCAGTACCCTCTCACTCGGCTCGGTCCAAAATACCGGTCAGGTCACCTATTTGCCGTCGATGAGAAGATGGCGCTCCTTGTCCAGCCACGCGCGTATGTTGGGCGGCAGAGTCGGGGAGGCTGAGGGAATGTCGGCACGAATGTTCATGACGTATCTCCCGAATGTTTTGCGATGTCGATTCGCTCGCAGCGCAAGACTAAGCCGCTTCGATCTGAAGCATCAACCAAATGACAAAGACTAGAACAGATCTAGAATCCGAAACGGCCAAGCTGTACTCTGAGATGCTGCCCTCTCGGCCGAGCTTTGTCGTGCGATCGATGCGGCGTACATGAGCGGACATAACGCTCGCGGCCGGCGCGGCAACTCCGGCAGCCGATCCCGACCCCGGCGACCCGGTCTCACTTCTCGCGGAACGCCCGCCGTGCCTGATCGGCCAGGGGCTTGGTCAGATAGGAAAATACCGTGCGATCGGCGGTGCGGATGAAGGCTTCCACCGGCATGCCGGGCATCAGCCGGGCCCCGTCGAGGCGGCCGAGCTCGTCCTTCGAGACGCCGAGCCGGACGAGGTAATAGTAGCTGCCCGTCCGCTTGTCCTCGCTGACGTCGGCGGCGATGCGGGTGACGCGGCCGTTCAGTTCGGGCGTGGTGCGCTGATCGAAGCTCGGGAAGCGCAGGCCGGCGGCCTGCCCGAGGCGCAGGCGATCGATGTCCTGGGGCGCGACGCGGACCTCGACGACGAGAGAATCGGCGGTGGGCACGATCAGCATGATCGGCTCGCCCGGCGAGATCACGCCGCCGCGGGTATGCACCGTGAGTTCGTGCACGTATCCGCCCTGCGGCGAGCGGATGTCGATGCGCTTCAGCTGGTCGAGGGCAGTGATCTTCTGCTCGGTCAGGGTCGCGGCCTTGGCGCGGATCTCGGCGAGTTCCTTGGCGACGTCGCTGCGCAGGTTCTGCTCGAGCTGGATGATCTGCAGCTCGGTCTCGGAGATCTTGCCCTTGGTCTGGGCGACGTTCGCGACGAGCAGGCCGCGCTCGCCCTTCAGCCGTGAGATGTCGCGTTCGAGGGCAGTGAGACGTGTGAGCTGGATGAGGTTCTTCTTCCAGAGGTCCTGCACACCCTCGTATTCGCGGTTGATGATCGTGGATTCCTGCTCCTTGCCGGCCGCCTGCTCGGTGAGACCCTTGATCTCCTCCCGAAGCTGGCCGATGCGCTCCCTCAACTGGGACTTCTGCCCCTCGCGGGCGTCGCGCCGGAAGTGGAACAGCCGGCGCTCGCCTTCCACGATGCGGGCGACGTCCGGGCCGGCGTCGGTCAGAGCGGCGGGAAACGTGACCTCGTCGAGCCCGTCGCGCTCGGCCTCCAATCTCGCGCTGCGGGCGGACAATTCGAACAGGCTCTTGCTGACGCTGTCGTAGGTCGCCTGGGCGGTGGTGGCGTCGAGCCGGATCAGCAGGTCGCCGGCCCGAACGCGCGCGCCTTCCTGCACGTTCAGCTCGGCGACGACACCGCCGGTCGGGTGCTGGACCTTCTTGATGTTGGTCTCGACCACGAGCGAGCCGGTGGCAATGATCGCGCCGGAGAGGTCGGTGGTGCCGGCCCAGGCCCCGGCGCCCGTCGCCACGGCGATCACCGCGAGCACGCCGGCCATGTGCCGCCGCAGGGAGCGGCGGGTGCCGCGGGTGAGATCGGCTTCGCTGCTCATGCGACCCTCGCGGGCTGCTGCCGGGTGAGGGCGCCGAGCTTCGCGAGCACCTCGTCGCGCGGCCCGTGCAGTTGGACGCGGCCGTCTGCAAGGACCAGGATGCGGTCGACCGCCGTCAGGGCGCTCGGCCGGTGCGCGACGAGGACGACGATGCCGCCGCGTGCCCGCACCGCCTGCACGGCCGCGGCCAAAGCCCGGTCTCCCTCGACGTCGAGGTTGGAGTTGGGCTCGTCGAGGACGACGAGGAAGGGGTCGCCGTAGAGCGCCCGCGCCAGGGCGATGCGCTGCCGCTGGCCGCCGGAGAGGCCGAGGCCGCCGCTGCCGACGCGGGCATCGTAGCCGCCGGGCAGGCGCAGGACGATCTCGTGCACACCGGCCGCCCGCGCCGCGGAGAGCAGGGCTTCGGGATCGGGCTCCCGGTCGAACCGGGTGATGTTCTGGGCGATGGTGCCGTCGAACATCTCGATATCCTGCGGCAGGTAGCCGACGGCGCGGCCGAGCGCGTCCGGGTCCCATTGGTCGATCGCAGCCCCGTCGAGGCGGATGACGCCGCGGCTCGCCCGCGCCAGGCCGACGAGGGAGCGCGCGAAGGTCGACTTGCCCGAGGCGCTCGGCCCGATCACGCCGAGCGCGCTGCCGGGAGCGAGGGCGAGGCTGACGTCATGCAGAGCCAGCGTGTCGCTGCCCGGGATGGCGACGGAGAGCGCCGTCACCC
The DNA here is from genome assembly GCF_014196345.1 of Methylobacterium brachythecii. Classification (GTDB taxonomy): domain Bacteria; phylum Pseudomonadota; class Alphaproteobacteria; order Rhizobiales; family Beijerinckiaceae; genus Methylobacterium; species Methylobacterium brachythecii. The sequence continues at coordinate 356,908 of NZ_JACIDN010000005.1, forward strand.
GCAAGCTCTCCCGCGGTGCTGGCAGGGGTGTCGGGTCCACCGCCGCCTTGCGCGGTAGGAAGGCGACGAGACGGGTCCAGGCCTGGCGCGCCGCCGAGAACGACTTCCAGTTGGCGATGGCGAGGTCGACCGGCGCCAGCGCGCGGGCCGAGAGGATGGTGGCAGCGAGCATCACGCCGGCCGTCGCCTCCTCGCGCACCACGAGATAGGCACCGAGGCCGAGGATGCCGGATTGCAGCACCGTCCGCATCAGCCGCGCGCTCGCGCCGAAGCCGATCGAGAGGTCGTTGCCGTAGCCGGCGACGTCGAGGTTTTGTTGCGCGCGTTGCTGCCAGAGCTCGGCGATCCGCGAACGCATGCCCAGCGCCGAGAGCAGCGGCGCGGTGCGATGCGCCATGTCGGTGAAGGAGCGGCGCTCGCTTCCCGCCAGCACGGCCTGCCGGGACGGGCCGGCCTGCGCCCAGTCGGTGAGGATCGTCAGCCCGCAAAGCACGACGGCGCCGCACAGGATAGTCAGGCCGATCCAGGGGTGAAACAGGAAGCAGACGGCGATGTAGAGCGGCACCCAGGGCAGGTCGAAAAAGGCCGTGAAGGCCATGCTCGACAGAAAGCCGCGCACAGTATCGAGGTCGCGCAGGGCCTGGGGGCCGTCGTCGGTGCGCGGCATCTCGCAGCCGCGGACGAGGAGGTGCCGGAAGATCCGGTCGCCGAGCCGCTCGTCGACGAGGCGTCCGAAGCGCGACAGGATGCGCGCGCGAAACACCTCCAGCGCACTCTGCACGAGGAAGAGAACCAGCGCGATACCGGCGAGGCCGACGAGGGTCGCGAGGCTGCGGCTGGGCAGAACCCTGTCGTAGACCTGGAGCATGAAGACCGGAGCGGTCAGCATCAGCAGGTTGATGAGGCCGCTGACGCCGACGACCATCAAGAGGGCGCCACGGCCTGCCCTCACGGCGCTCCAGAATTCTCGGGATTTGGCCAGGCGCAGCACACGGTCTTCGCTCACGTCACGGTTCCAGATCGAGGGAAGAGGCGCGGCGCGTCAGGCCGGGATGTCAGCAGCGCCCCCGCCGCAATCGGCGGCGAGGGCTCGTGTGCTCAGAGGCCGAGCAGGTGCAGGCCGCCGGTGGACGAGTGCGGCGTCGGATCGGTGTGGTGCAGATCCGTGTGGCCACCGAGATCGATCGCGGCGAGGCCGAGATCGAGCCCCGTATGCTGCGTGGTGTCGGCGCTCGTCGACCCCGAGGTGGCGTTGTGGACGAGGTCGAGGGCGTGACCGACGAGCGAGTCCGCTCCGCCACCGCCCGTCGTCGGCAGCGGCAGGCTGTCACCGTTGAGCAGGCTCGCGTTGATGAGGCTCGGCTGATCCGCGCCGACACCGATCGCGCCCAGTTGGATCGCGTGGCTCGCGTCGGATGGCGGTGTCAGCACGCTGACATTCGCGACCGGCGCCGAGGTGGTGGGACCGGCCGAGATGTCGATCAGCGGATGGGTGCCGTCGGCGCTGCCGCCCCCCAGGCCACCGAGCAGAGAGGTCACCGGAGAGAGCAGGCCGCCATCAGACGAACCGCCTCCCGTCACGCCACTGAGCAGACCGGTGACGGGAGCCAGTAGCCCGCCGCCGGACGAGCCGTCACCACCGCCGGTGACGCCGTCCAGGATCGACGTCACGGGCGAGAGGATGCCGCCGGTCGAGCCATGGTCACCGCCGGTCACTCCATCCAGGATCGAGGTGACCGGAGAGAGCAGGCCTCCGGACGAGCCATCGCCCGTCACACCGCCCAGGATCGCGGTCACGGGCGAGAGCAGACCACCGCCGGCCGACCCGTCACCGCCTCCGGTGACACCGCCGAGGAGAGAGGTGACGGGAGCGAGGATGCCATCGACGGGTGAGCCCTGGTCGCCGCCCGTGAGGTCGCCGAGGATCGAGGTCGCGGGTGAAAGGAGGCCGCCAACCGAACCGTCGCCACCGCTCGCCAGACCGCCGAGCACCCCGGGAACGCTGCCGACGACACCCGTAGCTGCGCCCACGACGTTGCCGAGGTCGCCAACCACGTGGTCGAGGCCGCCCGCGACGTCTCCGCTCAGGATACTTCCAGGCAGGTCGGCGACGTCGGTGAGCAGATTGTTGCCCTCGCCGAGGGCACCGAGACCGACCGTCGTGCCGAGATTGATGACTTGATGGAGTGGGTCGTTCAGGAGCGGCATGTCGTGGCCGACGTTCTCCAAGTTCGCATGAATGGCATCGATCGGCCCGTTGGCGATGTTGGCGACGGGTAGGAGCAGCCCGTCGCTGCCGAGCAGATTTCCGGTGAGGCCGCCGCCATCGCCGGTCACGCCGCCGAGGATCGCAGTGACCGGGCTGAGCACGCCGCCATCACTGGTCAAGCCGCCGAGGAGTGAGGTCACGGGCGAGAGGATACCGCCGTTTCCGGCGAGATCACCGACGAGGCTCGTCGGGACGTGCAGCACGTCCTGCAGCAGGCCCGTCGCCGACCCCAGGACGGTGCCGAGATCGCCTACCACCGGCGAGAGTGCGTCGATGCCGTGGCCGCCCAACAGGTTGCCGGGGAGCGCCACGACATCGGTCAGCAGGTTCCCAGGGGTTCCGAGCTGGCCGCCGAGCCCCAGGCTATCGGTCAGCCCGTTCACACCGTGCAGCGCATCGCCGAGCGGCGAGACGCTCTGCCCGATACCGTCCAGCGCTTGATGCAGACCGGATGCCGTACCGTTCACGACATCGGAGACGGGGGCGAGCAGGCCGTCGGCGGCGAGCGGGTTGCTTCCGGCGACGGCCCCGGTGAGCGAGCCGACGAGACCGTCGGCGGCGCCGAGAACGCTGCCGATATCGGTGAGCGCCGGCGCGGCCGAGGCCAAGCCGCCTCCGTCGAGGATCGATTGGGGCAGATGGATGAGGTCTGTGAGAAGATGATCCGGCTCGCCGATCTTCCCGAGGCCGATGGTCTCGCCGAGGTTGGTCAGGGCATGGATCGGGCCGTTCAGCGGTGTGATCTGGTGGCCCGTATCCTCCAGCGAGGCGTGCACGTCGAGAACGGCATCATTGGCGTTGGCGATCACCGGACCGAGCAGCCCCGATGTCCCGGAATCGGTCGAGGTCAGGTCGGGGCCGCTTTCGACCGTCGAGAGGATGGGCCCGAGCACCCCGAGTTCGCCGCTCGAGAGCGCCGTCGATGACATCAGGGCGTCGGGCGCCGTCAGCCACTCGAAAGACCGTCCTGGTTGGCCGAGTACGGAAAATAGGGATGTCGACATGAGGATCCTCCACAGATGAAGGATCAACTCGACCAGGCACTCAAGGTTCTCATCAATATCAACAGCGTTAAAAACTGGTTGATTCGAAATTTAAACTTCCGATATACGCATGTTCTGCAAATATGATTTCCATTCGAAACCAATATCTGCGAAGGACACCCCGCATTTTCTTCTCTGCGCAGGCGAATTTTACCTGAGTGCCGCATCAATCGCGCGGCCTTCGAACCCGATGACGTCAGACCGTCTCCCGTCGATCTCGCCTAAGGTCGCTTGTGGATCGGATCGATCCAGTGGACGGTCTCGGGCCGCTCGATCGGCTCGACGTCGGGCAGGTTGACCACGACCGCCTCGTTGTCCGAACGCACCAGCACGCAATGGAGGGGCTCGTCGGTCGAGGCGTTGATCTCCTGGTGCGGCACGTAGGGCGGCACGAAGATGAAATCGCCGGGGCCGGCCTCGGCGACATATTCGAGCCTGTCGCCCCAACGCATGCGGGCCTTGCCCGAGACGATGTAGATCACGCTTTCCAGTGCGCCGTGATGATGGACGCCGGTCTTGGCGTCGGGCTCGATCGCCACCGTGCCGGCCCAGATCTTCTGGGCGCCGACGCGGGCGGCGTTGATCGCAGCCTGGCGGTACATGCCGGGGGTCTGCGCAGTGTTGGGATCGAGCCGGTCGCCCGGGATCACGCGCACGCCGTCGTGCTTCCAGCGCTCACGCGCGTCGGCCGAAGCGCCGGCCTCGGCGGGGTGAGGGTGCTCGTGATCGTGGTGATGGCCGTCGCCGATATCGTGCATTCCGTCCTCGTCCTGGCCACCTCGGATGCGGCAGTGGTCGCGTCGAACCCGGGCTGACGAACCGTCGGCACGCTACGACACTGCGGCGGGGAGGGCCAAGGATGGCCGACGTCACGCCTCCCGCGACGATCCCTTCTTCCGCAACGCCCTGACGAAGCCGGTATCGTGCTCCGAAAAGCCCGTCGCGCGGCAGAACCCCGCGAGTTCCTGCTGCTCCGCCGTAACGGACAGCCCCAAGGTGCCGCATCCGGAGACGCGGGCCGCCTGGGCGACCGCCTTCAGCAGCAGCCGGCCGATGCCGCGTCGGCGCTCGTCGGGTCCGACGAGCAGCGTCGTGATCTGCGCGATCGGGAGGTCGGCATCGAGCGTCCGGTAGTGGTGGAACACGACGAGTCCGCTCGGCGGTCCCCATTCCAACGCGATCAACGCGGTGCCTCGGTCGCCCCTCAGGGCTGCGAGCCGCTCGGCGAGCACATGAGGCGGCACGGGTCGTCCCGCCGCGTAAAGCAGCTCCGCGAGACCGGGCGCATCGGCCTCGTTCGCCGCACGAATTTCCAGCCCATAACGGCCACTCACAGACGGCACCCCCGACGTCGGATCGGTCTCGGGCCACCTCGCGGGCTCGGACGAACGCAGAGCACGGAAGGCCGTGATCGGGCTTGACCGAGCCGAGCAAATTCATGTAACAGAAAGTTATACAAATAACGGTCCGTCATTCGAACGAGGCCGCCAACGCAAGGGGACTGCCATGCCTGATGTGATCGCTCGGCTCGTGATTTCCATCGTCCTTCTGCTCGGTACGGCATACCTGCCGTCGTTCAACGTGGCAGGCCATCCGGCGGCGCAGGTCGCCGCACCCGTCGCCTGAGCAAGCCATGACCGAGACGAGCGCTCGACCCTACCGCCAGGTCGCCCGGGCGGCGGCCACGGAGAAGACGCAGCGGCGGATCGTCGAGGTGTTCTTCGAGCAGCTGCGATCGAAGTGGCTCGACGAGATCACCCTCGACGCCGTCGCCGCCGGCGCCGGCACCACGCGCCAGACCGTGATTCGCCTCTTCGGCGGCAAGGATCGCCTGATCGCCGCGGCCAACGACCTGGCCTACGAGAAGATCACCGGCCGGCGCCGGCTGCCGCCGGACGCAAGTCCCGCGGCGATCGCCCGGATCCTCGTCGCCGACTACGAGATCGACGGCGACACGATCGTCCGGCTGCTCGCGCAGGAACAGCAGCATCCCGAGCTGACTCCGATCCTGATCGAGGGAAGGGCCGGTCACCGCGCCTGGATCAACGACGGCTTCTCGACATGGCTGGACCGCGTGCCGGCGAGCCGCAGGGAGGGCTTCGTCGACGAGCTGGTGGCGGTGACGGATATCTATGTCTGGAAGCTTTTCCGCCGGGATTTCGGGCACGGCGCACCAGCCGTCACGGATCTCATCGCCGGCCTGCTGAGCAAGGTCCTGGCCGAGGCGTCCCGATGACGCCGGCGCGCGACTATCTGTTCGCCCTCTGCGATGCCGGCGGCAACGCACCTCCGATGCTGGGGGCCGTCCGGCGCCTGGTCGGGCGCGGCCACCGCGTCCGGGTGATCGCCGATACGTCGCTGGCCGCGGGCGTGGCGAAGGCGGGTGCTGCCTTCCTGCCCTGGACGACGGCACCCAACCGGCCGGACCAATCCGTCGCGTCCGACGTGATGCGCGATTGGGAGGTCGCCGATCCGATGCAGCGTCTGGCGCGCCTGCGCGACCGGGTGATGATCGGCCCGGCCGCGCGCTATGCCGCCGATGTGACCGCTGCGCTCCAGGCGGCCCCCGCCGATGTAGTCGTCTCCAGCGACCTGATCTTCGGGCCGATGATCGCGGCGGAGGCGACCGGCCTTCCCTGGGCCGTGCTCTCCTCGAACCTGTGCTACCTGCCGATCCCCGGCATCCCACCCTTCGGACCAGGGCTGATGCCGGCCCGATCCGAGGTCGAACGCCGTCAGGCCGCGGAGATGCAGGCCGGGATCAGCGATTTTCTCGGGGTCGCGCTCCCGATTTTGAACGAAGCGCGCGCCGGCTTCGGCCTGCGGCCGCTCGACAATCCTCTCGATCAGCCGGCCTCGGCCCATCGATTCCTCGCCGCGACCTGCCGGGACTTCGATTTCCCGGCGGAGAGTCTGCCGCCCGCCCTCCGGTATGTCGGGCCGATCCTCGATGAGCCGGAATGGATCGAGGACATGGTGCCGAACGTCGTGCCCGAAGGGCCGGAGCCGCTGGTGCTGGTCGCCTTCAGCACGACCTTCCAGGACCACATCGGGGTCATCCAGCGCGTGATCGACGCCCTCGACTCGCTGTCGGCGCGTGCGGTCGTCACCCTCGGGCCTGCCCTCGATGGAGCGCGGCTTCGTGCCGGCGAACGGGTTGCGGTCGTCGCGAATGCCTCGCACGATCACCTCCTGCGGAAGGCCGACGCGGTGGTCACGCATGCGGGGCATGGCACGGTGATGCGCGCGCTCTCGAATGGCGTGCCGCTCCTGTGCCTGCCGATGGGTCGGGACCAGCACGACAACGCGATCAGGGTCGTGGCGCACGGTGCCGGCCTGCAACTCGACCCGAGCGCGACCTCCGACACGGTCCGCTCGGCCCTGCTTCGGCTGCTCGCCGAGCCTTCGTTTCGCGACAGCGCGCGCCGGCTCGGGGAAGCCGTGAATCGCTCTATTCGATCGTCGGCGCTGGTCGACGCTCTGGAGGAGTGTTTGCCGGGTTGAACCGTGCCGACTGGCCGGCTTCCGTCCCGACTCAAGCCCGCCCAGCCAAGCCGTCGGCGGGCTCTTTTTTGCGACAGAGAGCGCTCCAGATCCCTAAGGCCGCTTCGGCTTCGGCGGAGGCTCGGGAAGTTCGACGAGTTCGCCCGTAAGCGGATTCAGGATCACCATGGTCGCCTTCCTCCGTGGATTCGTGACGCCATGGCACGCCCCAATCGGGGCAAAAGCTTGTCCTTGGAAGTTGTCCACAGAACCGCTTGCACGCCGTGCTGGCCGTCGAGACCGGGCTCAGCCGTCGCGCATCGTCCGGCCCAGGACCAGCGTCAGCAGCCCCGCGGCGATCATCAGCGCCGCTATGGCGGCGAGCGCCAGGTCGAAGCGCCCGGTGGCGTCCTTGATCCAGCCAACGAGATACGGCCCGATGAAGCCACCGAGTCCGCCGACGGCGTTGATCAGGGCGATTCCGCCGGCCGCAGCGCTGCCCGAGAGCAGGGCGGTGGGCAGCGTCCAGAAGGTCGGCAGCGCGCAGAAGACGCCGAGCATCGCGAGACTCAGCAGCGCCATGGCCGGCACCGGCGATCCGGTTTGACCCGAGACGGCGAGCGCGAGGGCGCCAGCGAAAGCCGGAAAGGCGACGTGCCAGATGCGCTCGCCGCGTCTATCCGACATCCGCGTCCAGGCCACCATGCCCGCAGCCGCGACCAGATAGGGAATCGCCGTGACGAAGCCGGTCTCAAGGGTCGAGAGCCCGAACCCCTTCACGATCTGCGGAAGCCATAGCCCGACGCCGTAGAGGCCGGCACTGAGGCCGAGATAGACCAGGGCGAGCCCGAGCACCTGCGGATGGACCAGCGCCTGCCTCAGGCCGAGCGCCGGTCGGCGCGTGGCCTGCCGGTCGCGCTCGATCTCGCGGGCGAGTTCGTCGCGCTCCGCGGGCGTCAGCCAGGAGGCCATCGCGGGCCTATCGGTGAGGACGAACGGCACGGCGAGGCCGAGGAGCAGGCTCGGTGCCGCCTCCAGCAGGTAGAGCCATTGCCAGCCGGCGAGCCCGTGGGCGCCATCGGCCGCGGCCATGATCCAGGCCGAAAGCGGCGAGCCGACCGCCGCGGAGATCGGCACCGCCATCATGAAGGTACCGACAATGCCAGCGCGTCGCTCCGACGGGTACCAGTAGGTCAGGTAGAGGATGATGCCGGGGAAGAACCCCGCCTCAGCGAGCCCGAGAAGGAAGCGCACGAGGACGAAGGACCTTTCGCCGACGACGAAGGCGGTGGATGCGGAGAGGATCGCCCAAGAGATCATGATCCGGGCTATCCAGGTTCGCGCCCCGACGCGTTCCAGGATCACGTTGCTCGGTACTTCGAACAGGAAATAGCCGAGGAAGAAGATGCCGGCCCCGAAGCCATAGGCCTCGGCCGACAAACCTAGATCGCGGTTCATGGTGAGAGCCGCGAAGCCGACATTCACTCGGTCGAGATAGGCGACGAAGTAGCAGAGCATCAGGAACGGCAGCAGCCGCCAGGACACCTTGCGCATCAGGGCATCGGTCATCGGGATTTTTCGTTTTTTCGCGAGGCCTGAGAGGCAGCGTTCGTATTGACAGAGCGTGGTCGCTGCCGCCACCGCGTCGGACCTGCCATGTCGGCACCTCCGCGCTATCTGTCAGCCTCCTGGCTGAGATGCCGCCCCTTCCACGACGAAAGCGCCCATGTCCGTCTATTCGCTCGACGACGTCGTGCCCGTTCTCGAGGACGAGACCGTATGGATCGCGCCGGGCGCGCACGTGATCGGCCGCGTGCGCATCGGAGCCGGCGCGAGCATCTGGTTCGGCGCCGTGGTCCGCGGCGACAACGAGGAGATGCGCATCGGCGCGGGCAGCAACATCCAGGACGGCGCCGTTCTGCATTCGGATCCCGGCTTCCCGCTGACGATCGGCGAGGGCGTGACCGTCGGCCATCGCGCGATCGTCCACGGCTGCACGGTCGGAGCCAACTCGCTGATCGGCATGGGGGCGACGGTGCTGAACGGGGCGCGGATCGGGCGGAACTGCATCGTCGGCGCCAACGCCCTCGTGAAGGAAGGCGCCGAGTTCCCGGACGACAGCCTGATCGTCGGCATGCCGGCCAAGGCCGTCCGTACTCTCGATCCGGCCAGCGCCGAGGGTCTGCGCAGCCTTGCCGAACGGTACGTCGCCAGGGCCGGCCAGTACGCGAAAGGTCTCGCCCTTCGCAGGTAGGCCGGATCGGCCCTCTCAGTGCGCCTTCAGTGATGCCATCCCCGGCTTGTCGTGGGTGGCATGCCGCTCGACGAGCGTCGCGCTCGCCTCGTTGAGCCCGATCACATCGACCGTGCGGCCGCGCGCACGCGCCTTGAGCACGACCCGGTCGAGGGCCGCCACGGCCGAGATGTCCCAGAAATGGGCCGCATGCACGTCGATGACGATGCGCGAGACTGGCTCCAGCACATCGATGGCATCCGCGAAGGTGCGGGCCGAGGCGAAGAAGACCTGCCCGGTGACCTGATAGGTGCGGATCTCGCCGTCGAGCGAAAGACTCGACGTCACCTTGCTCAGGCGGGAGACCTTGCCGGCGAAGAACACGCCCGAGAGCAGTACGCCGACGAGGACGCCGATGGCGAGGTCGCGGGTGGCGACCACCACGAGCACCGTCACCAGCATCACCGCCGAGGAGGGCACGGGGTTGGTGCGCAAAGCCGCGAGCGAGCGCCAGGAGAAGGTGTTCAGCGAGACCATGATCATCACCGCCGTCAGCGCCGCCACCGGCACCACGGCCAGAAGTTCCTGCAGGGCGACCAGCAGCACGAGCAGGAAGCCGCCGGCCACCAGAGTCGAGAGGCGTCCGCGTGCGCCCGACGAGACGTTGATCACCGACTGGCCGATCATGGCGCAGCCGCCCATGCCGCCGAAGAGCGCCGAGGCGATGTTGGCCACGCCCTGGCCAGCGCATTCGCGGTTCTTGGAGCTCGTCGTATCGGTCATGTCGTCGACGATCTGCGCGGTGAGCAGGCTCTCCAGCAGGCCGACCGCAGCGAGCGTCGCGGCGTAGGGTAGTAGGATGCGCAGGGTCTCGAAGGTCAGGGGCACCTGCGGCAGCGCGAAGCTCGGCAGGGTCGAGGGTAGGGCGCCGAGATGCGCGACGGTGCGCACGTCGAGGTGGAACACTGCGGTGATCACCGTCAGCACCACGATGGCGACGAGCGGGGAGGGCACGGCGCGGGAGATGCGCGGGAAGCCGTAGATGATGGCGAGGCCGAGCGCGATCAGCCCGTAGGTGGCCGGCGGCACATGCGTCAGCTCGGACAACTGCGCCAAAAAGATCAGGATCGCCAGGGCGTTGACGAAGCCCGTCATCACCGAGTGCGAAACGAAGCGCATCAGCCGGCCGAGCTTCAGCAGCCCGGCGATGATCTGAAGCAGCCCCATCAGGATGGTGGCGGCGAAGAGGTACTGGACGCCGTGCTCGCGCACGAGATCGACCATCACCACGGCGGTGGCGGCAGTCGCAGCCGAGATCATGGCAGGTCGCCCACCCGCGAAGGCGATCGTGCAGGCGATCACGACGGAGGCGTAGAGCCCGACCTTGGGATCGACCCCGGCGATCACCGAGAAGCCGATCGCCTCGGGGATCAGCGCCAGCGCGACGACGATGCCCGACAGGGTGTCTCCGCGCAGGTTGGAGAACCACTCGCGCGCGAGCTTGGAAGAAGATGACAGCATGAAAATATCCGCAGGAGACCAGCCTCTGCGCGGTCCGCGCGCAGGTCAGGGAGCGTCTCGAATGCGTGATCCGGCGGATCGGCGGCCGGAAGAGCCACCCGGGCTTGCACCGGGTCCAGGCGAATGAGCCTTCTTAGGGGAAGATGGCGCTGCAGCGCAACATCATGGGGCGGAGGGCGTAACGGCTTGCTCGAAGCTTGAGACACCGAGGCCGTGTCCAATCCCGTCGGATCGGCGCCAGAGTCTCGTTTCGCCCAACAGCAATCCGACGGGTCGTAACGCACCTTAGTTCAGCTTCCAGCGATTCTTATTCAGTAACGCATCCCGGCTGTCGTTCGTAAAAGATCATGAATCCAAAGAAAAACCCCGCCCGGAAGGGCGGGGTTTGTTGGAGACGGCACGGTTCAGCGCTGCCGTTACCAGCGATAGCTGAGGCTTCCGACGATGCGGCGGGCCTCGCCGTAGTAGCAGTTGTTCGGGTCCTGGCAGCCGGTGACGAAGCGCTTGTCGCCGATATTTGCGGCGGTGATCGCGGCGCGCCAACGGTCCCAGGTGTAGTGCACGGTCGCGTCGAAGAGGACGTATTCCGGCACCTTCAGCGTATTCAGCTGGTCGGCCCAGGAGCCGCCAACGTAGCGCACGCCGCCGCCGAGGCCGAAGCCGCGGAGATCGCCGGTCGGCACCGTGTAATCGAGGAAGGCCGAGGCGAAGGTCTCCGGCACGCCGGTCGGAGTCTTCCCGACGAGGCCGGGCGCCTGGCTCTTGATGTATTCGAGGTCGTAATGCGTGACGGCGGCCACGACATTTAAGCCGTCGAAGAGGTTGCCGACGAACTGGGCTTCGACGCCGCGCGAGCGGACGCTGCCGAGCTGCGTCTGGTTGAAGGTGCCCGGGATGTTGAAGGTCGGATTGTCGCGTACGAGATCGAACGCGGCCACCTGCAGCGAGTAGCCCTGGCCGACGGGCTCGAAGCGCATACCGACCTCGACCTGCTCGCCGCGATCCGGCTTGAAGGCCTGGAAGTTGTTGAGCGAGTCCTGGCCGATCTGCGGCTGGAACGAGGTCGAGTAGGCGACATACGGCGCGAAGCCGAAGTCGAAGTTGTAGAGAGCCGCGATGCGCCCGGTCAGCGCATTGTCGTCGCGCTTGGCCGGCGTGACGCCGAAGGCGCTGAAGCGCACGTCGGTCGCGTTGCTCGCGAAGTCCTGGCGCAGGCCGCCGATCAAGCTGAGCCGGTCGGTCAACTTGATCTGATCCTGCGCGTAGAGCCCGAGCTGCTCGAAGTGGTAGTCACGGATGATGTAGGGCGGCGCCTGGCTGCGCGACGGACCGAAGACAGGTGCGAGCAAGTTTAGTGTCGGACCGCCAGCGAAGCCCTGATTATCGTTGCCGGTGTAGTTCTTGTAGTCGAGACCGAAGATCACGTCGTGACGGAACCAGCCGTCAGAGAACTTGGCCTCGGCCTGGTTGTCCACTTGGAACAGGGCAACACGCTCGTTGAAGCCGAACTGGCTGCGCAGGAGCTGGGTCTGCGCCGCGTTGGCATAGCCGAGCTGGCCGATATACGAGTTCTGGTAGCCGTCGCTGAACGAGAAGCGGAAGTTCTGGCGCACGGTCCAGACGTCGTCCACCGCATGCTCGAACTCGTAGCCGGCATAGGCCTGCTCGCGCTGGAAGTTGTTGAAGGTCGGGTCGCCGATGTTCAGCGACCGGGAGATGCGGAAGCCGCTCGCATTCGGACGCGCCGTGCCGGAATAGGGCAGGAAGAGCGACGTGACGCCGGTGGAGTCACGCTGGTAGCTCGTCAGCACCGTGAAGCTGGTGGCGCCGTCCGGCTTATAGGTGATGGCGGGCGCGATGTAGTAGTTGTCGGCCGGCACGCCGTCGACCTGTGTGCCGCCGGTGCGGCCGATGCCGGTCAGACGGTAGAACCAGTGGCCGGAATCGTCGGCCGGGCCGCCGAAGTCGAAGGCGCCGTAGACCTGGCCGTAGGAGCCGCCGCCGACTTCGACAAAACCGAAGGGCGTCGTCGTCGGGCGCTTGGTGACCTGGTTGACGACGCCGCCCGGATTGCCCGCGCCGAACAGAACGGCGGAGGGGCCACGCAGCACCTCGATGCGCTCCAGACCGAACGTCTCGGTCCGGAAGGTGCCGAAGCCGTAGTTCAGGAGTTGCAGGCCGTCCTTGTAGATGCCGTAGTCGCTGGCGACGAAGCCGCGCAACGTGAAGAAGTCGACGCGCTGGTCGGCACCCGAGACGCCGGAATAGATGCCGGCGGAGTACTGGGTCGCCTGGGTCAGCGTCTGCGCACCCTGCGCCTGGATCTGCTTTTGACCAATGACCGTGATCGCCTGCGGCGTCTCGATCAGGGGCGTATCGGTCTTGGTGGCCGTCGACGAGCGCGTGGCGACATAGCCGTCGATCGGGCCCTTCGGGTCCTCGCGCGGAATGCGGCCGTCGGGGCCGGGACGGGTGACCGTACCGGCAGTGCGACCCTGTCCGCCGCTGTCGACGCGCGGCCCTAGGCCCTGTCCTTCGACCGAGATTTCGTCGAGGCGCGTCGCGCCGCCCGGCGCGGCAACCTGAGCGGTCGCCTGCGTGATCGCCATCGTGCTCACCCCGGCGAGCAGCGCCAGCCAGGACGAGACCTTGCGATGCCGGCCGCCGCCGGCAGGTGTGATGATCGATCGCTTACTCATGAAACCCCCAGCGTGCGAGCAGCCATCCGCATTCGGACGCGTGGCGTTCCACGTCCGGGACAGTGCTTTTTAGAATTATGCTAAGTTACTGATTTGGATCAGTTTTTTGATGCGCCAGCCATACGGGCAGCGCGTGCGCTCAGCAATGCTCCCTGGGGTTGAATGCTGAATACGTGACGGTTCTGCAACAGGATCGCCGATCGCCTGCCCCGGACTGACGGTAGGGGCAAATCTTCTCCGTATGGCCGCTTGCACGACATTTTCCTTGCGATATTGCGGCGCACAAAACAAGATCAGTTCATTGACCGCGCAAGTCGCGCCACAATATTGTTCATCACAACGAAATCCCGTTCAGGGTCGATATAGCTCTCCACTTCGATCGCCATGATCTTCCGTAGATGCACACCGGGCTTGTCCTCGCGACGCTCGGCCCGAGTGCTGCCGGAAGCCCATGGTTCGACGCAACCTCAGATTAAGTCGTAGCCGCCACCGGCTCACTTTTTCGCTCATCTGGATCTTTCCTGATGCCTGTCCGCATCATCGCCTTCTCCGGCAACACCCATCGTCCATCGCGCACCCGTGCGCTGGTCGAGGCCGTGACCGCCGAAGTCGCGCGCCTCCGCAAGGTCGATCTCAAGATCTTCGACCTGGTCGATGCGGGGCAGGGGATCGCCGTGGCGAGCCGCGATGCCCTGCCGCTGCCGGCCGCCCGGATCGTCGAGGCGATCGAGGGCGCCGATGCGCTCATCGTCGGCTCGCCCGTCTACAAGGGCGCCTATAGCGGGCTGTTCAAACACATCATCGACTTCGTCGACCCGGAGGCGCTGGTCGGCAAGCCGGTAGTGCTCGCGGCGACCGGCGGCGGTCCGCGCCACGCTCTCGTCGTCGAGCATGCGCTGCGGCCGCTCTTCGGTTTTTTCTCAGCTCAGACCGTTCCGACCTCCGTCTATGCCGGCGACACAGAAATCGTGGACGGCCGCGTCACCGAGCCGGTCGTCCTGGAGCGGGTGGCCCGCGCCGCGGCCGAGCTCGACGTGCTCCTTGATCTCGACCTCCGGCAGAGCGGCCGGCGCATCGCCGCCGCCGAATAAAGCCACGCGCCCGATGATCACACGACGCCTCGCGCTCACCGGCGCCCTCGCGGCAGCGGCCTCGGCTCCGACCCGCCTCGTCCGGGCCGGGGAGGGCGCCGTGTTCCGCATCGGCTACCAGCGCAACGGCATCCTCGCCGTCGCCAAGGAGCAGGCCGCGATCGAGACCCGGCTTCAGGCCCTCGGCGTCTCAGTCTCCTGGGTCGAGTTCTCCTTCGGGCCGCCGTTGCTCGAGGCCCTGAGTCTCGGCAGCATCGATTTCGGCCAGACGGGTGACGCCCCGCCGATCTTCGCCCAGGCGGCCAAGGCCAACCTCGTCTATGCCGCGGCTCAGCCGAACGGCGGCTCCGGCTCGGCGATCCTGCTGCCCAAGGGCTCGACGATCCAGAGCCTGGCAGAGCTCAAGGGCAAGCGCGTCGCCTTCGCCAAGGGCTCGAGCGCACACAACCTCACCATCGCGGCCCTGGAGAAGGCCGGCCTGACCTATGCCGACATCGAACCCGTGACGCTGGCCCCGGCCGACGGCGCGGCCGCCTTCGCGCGCGGCTCCGTCGATGCCTGGACGGTGTGGGACCCGTATTTCGCCATCGCCGAGACGGGGGAGGGCGTGCGCATCCTGGCCCAGGCCTCGGACATCACGCCGACCAACAATTTCTTCCTCGCCAACCGCACGTCGATCGAGGTCCATCCCGAGCGCTTCACCGCGACGATCGATGCACTCGGCGAGGTCGCGACCTGGTGCGAGGCGCATCGCGGCGAGGTGGCCAAGAGCCTGGCGCGCATCACCGGCGTCCCGCTGCCGGCGACCGAGCGCACCGTCGGCCGCATCAAATACGTCATCGCGCTGCTGACCCCCGACGTCGTCACCGAGCAGCAGCGCATCGCCGACCGCTTCCACGCGCTGAAGATCATCCCGCGGGCGATCCGCGTCTCCGACATCGTCTGGACGCCGCCCGGCGTCGCACGCAACAACGGGTAGCCGCATGGCCGATTCCGCCCTTCCCGCCCTGTCGCGGATCGCGACCGCCAAACCGCAGCGCGCGACGACGCCGCGTCCGGTCAACGGCTTCGACCTGAGCCAGCTGCTGCCCTGGCTGGTGCCCGCGGCAATCATCCTGGGCTGGCAAGGTGCGGCCTTGACGGGCCTGGTCTCGACGCGGTTCATGCCGGCTCCGCTCGACGTCGCCCGGGCCGGCTGGCAGGCGGCGCAGACCGGCGAGCTCTGGGTCAATCTGTGGGTCAGCTTCCTGCGCGCGGTGTCGGGCTTTCTGATCGGCGGCGGCATCGGGCTCGCCTTCGGCCTCGCCAACGGGCTCTCGAAGCTCTCCGAAAAACTCACCGACACCACGCTGCAGATGGTGCGCAACGTGCCCCACCTGTCGCTGATCCCACTGGTCATCCTCTGGTTCGGCATCGACGAGGGCGCTAAGCTCTTCCTCGTGGCGCTCGGCGTGTTTTTCCCGATCTACGCCAACACCCTGCACGGCATCCGCTCGGTCGATCCGCAGCTCATCGAGATGGGCCGCGTCTACGGCATGAACCGCCGCACGTTGTTCTGGCGCGTGGTGCTGCCGGGCGCGCTGCCCTCGATCTTCGTCGGCCTGCGTTACGGCCTCGGCATCATGTGGCTGACGCTCATCGTCGCCGAGACGATCGCGGCCAATTCCGGCCTCGGCTACATGGCCATGCAGGCGCGCGAGTTCATGCTCGTCGACGTCGTGGTGTTGGCGATCCTCATCTACGCGCTGCTCGGCAAGCTCGCCGACAGCCTGACCCGGCTCCTCGAGCGGCGCTGCCTCTCCTGGAACCCGGCCTACCGCAACGCCTGAGCCAGCATGACCGCCACAATCGCTCCCCTCACCAAGGACGTCGCCGCCGGCGCGCGTCCCGCCATGCGCCCGGCCGCCGGCCGCGCGCTCTCGGTGACGCTGCGGCGCCTCACCAAGGCCTTCGACGGCGGCGAGCCCGTCATCCGCGGGCTCGACCTGCACATCCCGGCCGGCCAGTTCGTCGCCATCGTCGGCCGCTCCGGCTGCGGCAAGAGCACCCTGCTGCGCCTGATCCTCGGCCTCGAAGAGCCGACATCGGGGCACCTCGCCGTCGACGGACGTGAAGGCCGCGCCGTCGGACCATCGCGAAAAATCATGTTCCAGGAGCCGCGGCTGCTGCCCTGGGCCCGCGTCGTCGACAACGTCGCGGTCGGGCTCGGCCGCGAGGGCAGCCGGGCCGAGCGCCGCGAGCGCGCTCGCTCCACCCTCGACGCGGTCGGCCTCTCGGCCAAGGCCGGCGAGTGGCCGGCGACCCTGTCCGGCGGCCAGCGCCAGCGCGTGGCGCTGGCCCGCGCCCTGGTCAGCCGGCCGGCGCTGCTCGCGCTCGACGAGCCCCTCGGGGCGCTCGACGCGCTCACCCGCATCGACATGCAGACGATGATCGAGCGGATCTGGGCCGAGCAGGGCTTCACCGCGATCCTGGTCACCCACGACGTCGGCGAGGCCGTGGCGATGGCGGACCGGATCCTCGTGATCGAGGACGGCGCGGTCGCCCTCGACGTCGACGTCGACACGCCCCGTCCGCGCCGCCGCGGCGATCCCGACCTCGCGGCGCTCGAAGGCCGCATCCTCGACCAGCTTCTCGCGCGCTCCTGAGCGCTGCCGCTAAAGACTTGTGGAGTTCCCGATGACCACTCAGACCGACGGCAAGACAGACGTCCTCTGGTTCCTGCCCACCCACGGCGACGGCCGCTATCTCGGCGCCTCCGAGGGCGCGCGCGACGTCTCCTTCGACTACCTGCGCCAGATCGCCCAGGCCTCGGACGATCTCGGCTATTACGGCGTGCTGCTGCCGACCGGCCGCTCCTGCGAGGATTCCTGGGTCATCGCCTCGGCGCTCGCCCCGCTGACCAAGCGCCTGCGCTTCCTCGTCGCCGTGCGCCCCGGCCTGCAGGAGCCCTCCGTCGCCGCGCGCATGGCCGCGACCCTGGACCGGATCTCGGACGGCCGCCTGCTCATCAACGTCGTCACCGGTGGCGACCCGGTCGAGCTCAAGGGCGACGGCGTCTTCCTCGCCCATGACGAGCGCTACGCGGTCACCGACGAGTTCCTGACGATCTGGCGCGGGCTGATGGCCGGCGAGACCGTGACTTTCGAGGGCAAGCACCTGCGAACCGAGAACGGCCGCGTGATCTTCCGGCCGGTGCAGGATCCGTATCCGCCGCTCTATTTCGGCGGCTCGTCGCCCGCCGGCATCGAGGTCGCGGCCGACCATTGCGAGGTCTACCTGACCTGGGGCGAGCCCCCGGCCGGCGTCGCGGAGAAGATCGCCAAGGCCCGCGAAGCGGCCGAGCGCCGCGGCAAGACCTTCTCCTACGGTATCCGCCTGCACGTCATCGTGCGCGAGACCGAGGGCGAGGCCTGGGAGGCCGCCGACAAGCTCATTTCGCGTCTCGACGACGCCACCATCGCCCAGGCTCAGGAGACCCTGAAGCGCCAGGATTCCGTCGGCCAGAACCGGATGATGGCGCTCCATGGCGGCGACCGGAACAAGCTGCTTGTCTCGCCGAACCTCTGGGCCGGCGTCGGCCTCGTCAGGGGAGGGGCCGGCACGGCGCTCGTCGGCTCGGCCGATCAGGTCGCCGACCGGATGAAGGAATACATCGATCTCGGCATCGATCGCTTCATCCTGTCCGGCTATCCGCATCTCGAAGAGGCCTACCGCTTCGCCGAGCTGGTCTTCCCCAAGCTGCCGCTGCGCGCGACGACGGGCGCCCCGCGCTCGGGTGCTCCCAACAACGGCCCGTTCGGCGAGGTCATCGCCAACGACATCGTCCCGACCCGCCGCATCGCCGCGCACTGATCTCCCCCGCAATTGCGAGCGCAGCGAAGCAATCCAGGGCCGCATCCGCAACGTCCGCCCGTTGGGCCTGGATTGCTTCGCTGCGCTCGTAATGACGGCGCGGAAGCCGAACCCGATTAGCTCCCGACCCACGAGGCCGACCATGCCCGCTCTCGCCAAGGCACGACCCCGTCCGCTCCCCGGCCATCGCCTGTGGCTCGCACTCGCCGCGTTCGTCTTCGCCGCTCTCTGGCTCGCCCCGGCCCATGCCGCAGAGAAGACGATCCGGATCGGCTACCAGAAATACGGCACCCTCGTCCTCCTGAAAGGAAGAGGCAGCCTTGAGCCGCGGCTCAAGGCTCTCGGCTACGACGTCGTCTGGTCCGAGTTTCCCTCGGGGCCGCCCCTGCTCGAAGCGCTCAATGCTGGCGCCATCGATTTCGGCACGGCCGGCGAGACCCCGCCGATCTTCGCCCAGGCCGCGAGCGACGCACTCACCTACGTCGCGCACGAGCCGCCCGCCCCGCGAGGTGAGGCCGTCCTGGTGCCGAAAGCGAGCCCGCTGCAGAGCGTCGCCGAGCTGAAGGGCAAGAAGGTCGCCCTCAACAAGGGCTCCAACGTCCACTACCTGCTGGTACGCGCCCTGGAGAAAGCCGGGCTGACGATTAAGGACGTCACCGAGGTCTATCTCGCCCCCGCCGATGCCCGCGCCGCCTTCGAGCGCGGCGCCATCGATGCCTGGGCGATCTGGGATCCCTATTTCGCCGCGGCAGAAGTCTCGAGCAACGCCCGCCCGCTCGCGGACGGCTCCGGCATCGTGCCGAACCACCAGTTCTACCTCACCTCGCGCGGCTTCGCGGAGAAGAACGGCCCGGTGCTCGATGCGGTCGTCGCCGCCATCGGGGACGTCGATGCCTGGGCCAAGGACAATCCCGAGACGGTCGCCCGCGAACTCGCCCCCTCCGTCGGCATCCCGGCGCCGATCCTCGCAGTCGCCCTCAAGCGGCAGGGCTACGGCGTGCGCCCCCTCGACGAGGCGACCATCGCCGAGCAGCAGCGCATCGCCGACACCTTCCACGGCCTCGGCTTCATCCCGAAGGCGCTGATCATCACCGACGCCGTGCGCAAGCCCGGCACCTGAGTCCGAGACGCATCATGCACCGCCGCACCCTTCTCGCGAGCCTGCTCGCCGCCCCTCTCGCCGCCGCGCTTCCGGTGCAGGCGGAGGAGAGCGGCAGCTTGCGCATCGGCTATCAGCGCTCCTCGACGCTGATCTCGCTGCTGCGCCAGGACGAGGCCCTGGAAAAGGCTCTCGCCTCCCGGAAGATCCGGGTGACCTGGCACGAATTCACCAGCGGCCTGCCGATCATGGAGGCGCTGAACGTCGGCCAGATCGACGTCTCGGCCGACGTCGCCGACACGGTGCCGGTTTTCGCCCAGGCCGCGGGTGCCAAAATCACCTATGTGGCGCAAGAGGCCGCCTCGCCGACCGCGCAGGCGATCGTCGTCTCCGGCGATTCCCCGGTAAAGAGCATCGCCGATCTCAAGGGTCGCAAGGTCGCGGTGACCAAGGGCGCCGGCAGCCATTACCTGCTGCTCGCCGCGCTCGCCGGGGAGGGACTGCCCTTCAAGAGCATCACCCCGGCCTATCTCACTCCCGCCGACGGCCGCAGCGCGCTCTCCGGCGGCAGCGTCGATGCTTGGGTGGCCTGGGACCCGTTCCTGTCGGCGGCCCAGGTTCAGTCCGGCGCCCGCGTCCTGAAGGACGGCACCGGGCTCTCGCTCTACAAGCGCTACTATCTCGCCGGCGACGACTACGCGAAGGCGCACCCGGAGGTGCTCGCCATCCTGTTCGGCAAGCTCCGCGAGACCGGAGACTGGGTGAAGGCCCACCCGGACGAGGCGGCCACACGCCTCTCTGCGCTCTGGAAGATCGAGGCGCCCATCGTGCGCCAGGCCAACGATCGCCGCAGCTACAAGGTCGAGCCGGTCACCCGCGACGGCCTCTCCGAGCAGCAGAAGATCGCCGACGCCTTCCGCACGGAAGGGCTGCTGCCGCGCCCCGTCGATACCACCCTTCTTGGCCTCTGGGAGCCGCCGACGCGCTAGCGCATCGGGGCCGCACCGGCCCCGACGACACGGCATGACGGCCCATCCAACCAGGCACGCTCGATCCCGCAATCAACGGCTTGCCAAGCTGCCAGGAACGACTTAGACACCGCCCACGATCGATTGAGGCAGCCGCTGCCACCGATCACCGCGCGCCCGTAGCTCAGCTGGATAGAGCACCAGACTACGAATCTGGGGGTCAGAGGTTCGAATCCTTTCGGGCGCGCCATTCAACGCTCAACGCGTTGTAAGCTCAGAAGATATTGTTTCTCAGGTGCTTGCTGCCGAGCGCGTGCTACACTCACGTGCTACAGGACCAAGTACGATGGGCCGTATGAAGTTCGTTCAGCGCCGCGCCGGCCGATACGAGTTCCGATTCCCCCTACCCGATGTGCTCGCCGGGAAACCGGCGCCGCAACCGTGGCCTGACAGCATGGCTGTTTTGGTCAATGCGCGAACCGGTCGGTTCAAGACCGAACTCATCCGCTCGCTTCAGACGACCGAGCGAAAATCAGCCGAGCGCAAGGTGCTCGCTCACATCGCTGATGCCCATAGGCTCATCGACCAAGCACAACGCTACCTTCGGGAGGGGCCACCCAAAAGCATCACCCCGGATCAGATCGCCGCGATGGCGCGCGAGCATGAGATTCATCTGCTTAGCCAAGATGAATTGATCCGGGAGCGAGGTTTGGGCCTTAACTTGGCCGTAGAGATTGACTTGGCCGAGGAGGATGAGCGGCCTCACGATGGTCTCGGCATGACGGATGACGACCTCGATGTCTACCGTCTCGGTATTGCCGATCTCGATCAGAACGTTCGAGCTCAGTCTGCAAAGATGCGCGCCGGGGAGGCAATTAGCAGTTTCGTCAATCGAGCCGTCGAACAGCGCGGTATGACACTGCATCCCGAGGATCCAGCTTGGCGGCAGCTCGAACACGCCTTCATCAAGGCACAGCGCAGCGCGTTTTCTGGCATTCTAGCGCGGCTCGAAGGCGATGAAGTACCGACCCCAGCGCGGCCGTCTGAGCCCAAAGGCGAAACCCTCACGGCATCTTTGACGCTATGGGCCGGTGCGGGTGGCGCGGGTGCTAGAAAGCCTCAGCCATCATCTGTGGCGGAAGCCACGCGAGCTGTCCGACGCTTCGTTGAGCTTCACGGCGACCTTCGAATTACCGCCATCTCCAAGGTCCAGGCTCGGGCATTTCGCGATGCGCTCGTAAAGCTGCCGAAGGCCCTCCCTGTACGACTAGGGCGGTTGCCGCTACCCGAGCTGTTGAAGCAGGATCTCAGCAAATACCCGCGACGCAACGCTCAAACGGTCAACAAAACGTTGGCCCTTCTTAGCGGCATCCTTGCCCGTGCCGAGCGCGACGGCTTCTTCGAAGAGCTGCCAGCTTGGTCGAACCCGTTTCACGTCGGATTCGACGTCGCTCCGGCAGAGCGTGAGCCGTACGAACCCTTCAGCACGGCCGAGTTGCAGCGCCTGTTCTCTTCGCCGGTCTTCGCCAAGGGCGAGCGTCCTCTCGGCGGTCGGGGCGAGGCAGCATTTTGGTTTCCGCTCATTGGTCTGTTCAGTGGCGCACGCAGGACTGAGATCGCGCAGCTCAAGATCGGAGACGTCCGCGCAGGAGAGGGGGGTATTTGGTACCTCGACATCACAAACGAGGGCGCCGATCAGAATTTGAAGACAGTGTCGTCTGCCCGCTCAGTGCCCGTCCATAAGGAGCTGATCCGATTGGGCTTGCTTGATGTTGTTGCCGCTCGAGCCAAGACACAGCCGCAAACCGCACCGCTGTGGCCTGAATTTGCTGCGCCGATTGATCCAAAAGTGAAGGCGTGGACGAAGTGGTTCGGTCGCTACCTAGGTATCCATGCGGTGGACCACTCGGCCAAGACGTTCCACTCCTTCCGCCACACGTTCAAGCGGGCTTGCCGGGAAGCTGGACTGAGCGAGGAAGTTCACAATGCGCTGACTGGCCATTCCGGTGGCGGCGTCGGTCGACGTTATGGTCGCGAAAGGCGCGCAGATGGAACGCTTGATTGCGGTATTTCTCTCCCTCGGTTGCAAGCCGAGATCGACAAGGTGTCGTATCGAGATCTCAAGCTATTGATAGACAAATCCTAACGGTTAGTACCGCCTGCTTCTGACCGATTTCGTTGAAAAACTCGGTGGCGGCCGAGATCGGAGAGGGGCGGGATGCGTCCTCGCTCTCGGGCCGGGTGTGGCCTTCCGGTCAAGCCGGGCTCGGTTGCGGTAGCGGAATGAGCTTTGCGAGCTTCCTCAGGTTCTGGGCGGCGGCTGCGAGGTGGAACTCGTCCTTCGCTCCGTTCGGTCCTCGTAGCCGGAGGCGGTCCAGCTTGAGGATGCGCTTGAGGTGGGCAAACAGCATCTCGACCTTCTTGCGTTCGCGTCGTGAGGTCTTGCCTTCCTCGGACCGCGCGATGTCGCGGGCCATGTCCCGCGCGCCCTCGTAGATCGAGCGCGGGACCTTGCGCACCGGCTCATTCGGGCAGCACCGCGCCTTCAACGGGCATGGCGCGCAGGCGAACTTGCTCGCCCGGTACAGCAGCGTCGCCCCGTCGTTGACCAGGGTGCCGGTCGTGGTCAGCACCTGGCCCGCCGGGCAGCGGTAGACGTCGCCCGGCTGGTCGTAGGTGAAGTCGGCGCGTGAGAAGGTGCCGTCGGTGCGGGTCGATTTGTCGAACACGCTGATGTGCGGCTCGATGCCTTGCTCGTAGACGAGCCAACCCAGCATCTCGGCCGAACCGTAACCGCTGTCGCCAGCCAGCTTGGCCGGATAGAGCTCGAAGCGCTCGCGCGAACGCTCGATCATGCGTTTGGCCGCTGTAACTTCGGCTTGCCGGATGGCCGTGGTCGCCTCGACGTCGACGATGATCGCGTGGTCGAGGTCGATCAGATAGTTGGCCGTGTAGGCGAAGAACGCCTGCCCGCCGTGCGCTCCGGTCCAGCGCGCGGCCGGATCGGCGGGCGAGATGAACTTGGGCGGCACCGGCGTGGCGGCCTCGTCGAGGACGGCGAGGTACTCCTGAGCAGCGCGGCTCACGACCTCGGGCGGCAGGCCGGCAGAGCCTTCCACCCCCTTCTGCCGATTGGCATCGGCCTTGATCAGGCTGCCATCGACGGCAAAGCCTTCGCCACCGACGAGCCCCTCGGCGATGCAGCGGGCGAGCACAGTCTCGAACAGGCGACGCAGGAGATCCCTGTCGCGGAAGCGGCCATGGCGGTTCTTGGAGAAGGTGGAATGATCCGGCACCCGGCCGTCGAGACCGAGCCGGCAGAACCAGCGGTTGGCGAGGTTGAGGTGGACCTCGTCGCAAAGCCGACGCTCGGAGCGGATGCCGAGGCAGTAGCCGACGATCAGCATGCGGATCATCAACTCGGGATCGACGGAAGGGCGGCCCGTCGAGGCGTAGAACGGAGCCAACTCCTGGCGCAGGCCGGTCAGGTCGACGAAGCGGTCGATGGAGCGAAGTAGATGGTCGGTGGGAACGTGCGTGTCGAGCGAGAACTCGTAGAACAGGGCACCCTGCTCGACTTGCCGAGGTCCCATCATCTGCTTCGATCTCCGTCTCTCGACAAGAGTGAATCACCTCATCACTACCGCTGCAACACCCAAGTTTTTCAACAGAATCGACCCGGTATGGACCTTCCGCGCGTGCTATTCGAATGTCTGCTCGGACGGCGAAGCGGACTTAAAACAGCGGCCGTGACATCAGGAGGTTGTGCTAAAAAATTTGCGATTTCCGGGTTTGGTGAGGCCTGACGTGGGATCTCCTATGCCTGTCCACGGTCCTTGGGGAGCGTCATGCGGATCGACGATAGAGTCTTCGTCCATCATCCGAAACTGATCAGCATCGATCTTGACGGTACTGAATTCGTGGACCTCGAAGGTGCGCTTCTGCGAATGCCTTGTCCTCATGCTAGACGATCGTCGGCTTGCTCGATCACTCGAAAAAAATCTGGTCAAGAGGTTCGTAGGAATGCGCATCAGCAAAATCCGGATCATAAATTTTGCGAATTTCTCCGATTTCGAGATCCCAACCGGTCGTAACATCGTCGTCGTCGGAGAAAACAAGGTCGGGAAGAGCAACCTGCTCTTCGCCCTTCAATTGATCTTGGATCCCGGACTGTCCGAAAGGGACCGTCAGCTCGGGCTTGAGCACTTCTGGGATGGGCTGGGCGACGACAAGCTCGGCAAGACGATCGAGATCTCCGTCGACCTTACGGATTTCGAGGCGGATGCCCGGCTCATGGCCCATCTCGGTGACTGTCTCATCGATCCCGGGCCGCCGATGGTCGCCCGCCTCACCTACCGCTTCCAGCCCAAGCCCACGCTGGCGGAGCCGCCGGCGAGCCTCGCCGACTACGAGTACATCTTGTTCGGCGGAGAGGATCCCGGCAACGCCGTGGGAAGCGGCTCACGGCGCATGCTGCCGCTGGACCTGTTGCCGGCCCTACGCGACGCCGAGAAGGATCTCGCCAATTGGCGCAGGTCGCCGCTGCGGCCCTTGATCGAGAACCTGGCCAGCGCCCTGGACAAGGCCGACCGCGAGGCCATCCAGACCGCGGTCGACGATGCGCAGGCAGCCCTCTCAGGACGACCCGAGGTTGACGACGTGGCCAAGACAATTAGCGGCCGCCTGGCCGGGATGGTCGGTCCGGCTCACGCCACGTCGGTTGCACTCGGGCTGGCGCCGACACGGATTGATGCCCTCCTCCGGGCCCTGCGCCTCCTCATCGACGAGGGCGCCCGCGGCATCGCCGATGCGAGCCTGGGCACCGCCAACCTTATCTTCCTCGCCCTCAAGAGCCTGGAACTCGATCGTCTGATCGAAGAGGAGGAACGCGACTACACCTTCCTGGCCGTCGAGGAGCCAGAGGCGCACCTGCACCCGCACGTCCAGCGGTTGGTCTACCGGCACTTCCTTGAAGCCGCCGAAGCAGGCGATGACGACTTGTCCGGCCCAGCGGACGCTCAACCGGGCGGCCGGCACATCACGATCCTGACGACGCATTCCCCCCACATCGCGAGCATCGCGCCGTTGCGCTCGATCGTGCTCCTGCGGCGGCTAGCCGACGGCAGCACGGACGGCGTTTCGACCGCGACCATCGCGCTAAGCGCGGCCGAGGTCGATGACCTGCAGCGCTACATCGACGTGACGCGCGGGGAGATGTTCTTCGCCCGGGGCGTGATCCTCGTTGAAGGCGACGCCGAACGCTTCCTGATCCCAGCATTCGCCGCGGCGCTCGGCATCCACCTCGACGAACTCGGGATCTCCGTCTGTTCGGTGAGCGGCACCAATTTCACGCCTTACGTCAAGCTGCTTGGACAGGATGGGCTGCGTATCTCGTTCGTCGTCCTTACTGACCGCGACGTGCTCGCCACCGGGACCGTGCTCGGTCGCGGTCGGGTCGCCAAGCTGCTCCAGGTCATGCGGCCCGGACCCGATTACCCCTCCATGAAGGACGCGGAGCTGTTCGGACATGGCGAGGATGCGGGCATCTTCCTGAACACCAACACGCTAGAGCCCGAGCTCTTCGGAACGCCCATGCGGCAGACGATGGTGAGTGTGATCAAAGCCGACCTACCCCTTCGGCCGGAGACGCAAGGCAAGCTCGATCGCTGGGAAGCGGATCCTGCCACGCTCGAAAACGATAAGCTCATCTCTTTGATCGAGCGCGTCGGGAAGGGACGCTTCGCGCAACGCATCGCCTCGGCCGTGCGTGCCGACCGGTGCCCGGAGTACATCCGCAAAGCCCTGGAGCGCATCCGCGATGCGGTCGCGTAGCACGAGCGCCGCCTACCTGCGCCAGGCCGGCGATCTTGCGGGCAATCCCGCCCAGCAAGCGGCGTACGTTTCCGAAGGCCATTGCGTCGTGCTCGCCGGGCCGGGCTCGGGCAAGACGAAGACGCTCGTCCTGAAGCTGGCCCGCATGCTCGCCGAGGACGTTCGCGCCCCGCAGGGCGTGGCCTGTATCACCTACAGCCAGGAATGCGCCCGTGAGCTGAGACGACGCCTGGAGCGTCTTGGCCTGCGCGATGCGCCGAACCTGTACGTCGGTACGGTGCACGGGTTCTGCCTCCGCCACATCCTGATGCCCTATGCTCGTCTGGCCGGTCTCGCTCTGCCGCGCCCCCTCACCCTCGCTACGACGCGCCAGGCGGACGGTACCTTCAAGCGCGTGGCAGAGGAGCTGCTGGGCCTGGGGCAGCCCTACAAGACCCACGACATGGGAAAGTACCGGCGCGTCCACCTCGATCGCGACGCCCCTGACTGGCGAGAGGACGCCGACCTGGCCAGGCTCTGCGAGGTATACGAGGCCGGCTTGCGTCGACAGGGACTGATCGACTTCGACGATATGGTGGTCTGCGGCAACCGGCTCGTCGGCGACCACGACTGGGTCCTGCCTGCGATCTCGGCCCGCTGGCCGATCCTGGCCGTCGACGAGTACCAGGACCTCGGCCTTCCGCTGCATCGAATCGTGATGCGGCTCGCGTTCGAGGGCGGTGTCCGATTGTTCGCCGTCGGCGACGCCGACCAGTCGGTCTACGGCTTCGCCGGCTCGGACGGGGAGCTGCTTCTGGGACTGGCGGAGCGCGAGGACGTCGAGACGGTCCGGCTGGAACTCAACTATCGTTCGGGTGCGCGGATCATCGAGGCCTCGGAATATGCCCTCGGCGAGGTGCGTGGCTATCGTCCTCACGACACTGAGCGCCTGGCGACGATCCAATTTGTCGAACGGCCCGGCGGTCTGGAAGCCCAGGCAGCCTACGTCGTCGAGACGTTGATCCCCGAGGCGCTGGCGGCCAAGGAGGGCCGCGTCCTCGGCGACATCGCGATCCTGTATCGCGCCGCCGACGTCGGCGACGTGTTCGCTGAAGCCATCGCAGCGGCTGACATGGACTACATCCGGATTGATAATGCCGCCCCCTACAAGAAGGGCGAGGTGACGAGCTGGATCGAGGATTGCGCGGCCTGGTGTTCGGGCGGCTGGCGGCGGGGCCGGCCCCAGCTCCGCGGCCTCATCTCACGCTGGATCGGCTTCCGGTCCGGGCGGCCCAACGAGCGGGAGGCGAACGCAGCCCGGCGCGCCTTGACGATCTTCCTCACGCAGGCACGGCGGGATGGCGGGCTTGCCGCGCCGTTCATCGCGGCGATCAGGGAAATACTCGTGGATCCCCTCGGCCGGACGGAGCCGAGCCTCGCGGACCAGATGGAACAGGTCCGACGGATGAATGAGGCCGTGGCGGCCGGCGGCAAGCTCGAAGGCCTGGAGCTGGAGAGCCTGGGCGGTCGCGACGGGTCTCCGTCGCACGTCAATCTCCTGACGCTCCACTCCTCCAAGGGCTGCGAATACGACGTGGTAATCATGGTGGGCATGGATCTCGGCACCATGCCGTGGGCGAACGAGAAGGAGGCGGAACTGCGGGAGAGCCGCCGGCTCTTCTATGTCGGGCTCACACGGGCGCGCGACGCCGTCCATCTTCTCTATTCCGGCTGGGTGAAGACCAGGTTCGGCGTCCGGACCCTCGGTCGCTCGCCGTTTGTGGAGGAGCTGGAGATGCGACTGCTCGACGCCGATAGGATCCGATAGGCGCCATCCAACGGAGCGGCGAAAGGAAGGGCCGCACCATGGAGCGGCCTTTCCGAGCTGTGCAGGGATCGAGAAGGTCAGTGCATGGTCTCGTTCGTCAGCATCTTGGCGAGGAGCTGCTCGTAGTCGGCCTCGGCCGCCAGCATCGCGATGCTGACGTCGTCCGGCGTAATGTGCACGCAGTGCCTTTGGGTGATCAGCACCCTGGAATGCCGGATCGTCGGCCGCGCAATAGCTCGGCCCGGAAACTTTTCATGCAAAGTATTTGGTCGCTAGCAACCTTAGCCAAATTCAGCAAGTTAGGGTTCTTGAACCCGTTTTGTTCCTCAAGCTTGATCCGTTGGGGCGCCATGAGAACAGCTTTTCGGTGGATCGGGCGGATCTCGCTCTGGGTGGGGGCCTTGGTCGCGCTGGTCGCGCTGATCGCCGGCGTCGTGATCGTCAGTCGGCCCTCGGAGAAAGGTGGAACCCAATCCAACTTCGCCGGCGCGGACCTCCAACAAAAGCGTCTCGTCGTGTTCCTCGACGGGACCTGGAACAGCGTCGACAGCAACACGAACGTCTGGCGTATGCGGGCGCTCACCGCGGCCAAGGGCAAGGACGGCCGACCGCAGCTCATCTACTACGGCGTTGGTGTAAATGGATTCCTCGGCGGCGTTTTTGGCCAGGGCCTCGATGACAACATTCGCCTCGCCTACGAATGGCTGATCGAGAATTACAACGACGGGGACGAGATCTTCATCTTTGGCTTCAGCCGCGGCGCCTTCACGGCCAGGAGCCTCGCGGGACTGGTCGCGATCAACGGAATCCTAAAGGCTGGATCGCCTATCGGCACCTTGGAACTCTTCAAGCGCTATAAGAAAGGCGACGAGGAAAGCATTTGGAAATTAAGGGAGGCCGAACAGGCTGGCGAAACCGGCAAGTTCACGGATCAGGAGAGATGGCTTCTCACTTATTCCAAACCGGCCAACGTGAAGATGATCGGCGTCTGGGACACGGTTGGCTCCTTGGGTCTGCAGACCCTCAAGATCCCTGGGATCAGCCGTTCGTCGTTCGACTATTTGCAGACCGGCCTGCGCATCCACATCCTCAATGGTTACCACGCTTTGGCGATCGACGAGCACCGCGATGATTTCGCGCCGACGCTGTGGGACGTGCGCCGATCGAACAACCCAACGGACGTCTTCGCGGCGAAGCGACCACTGAGCAGCGTCGAACAACGCTGGTTCGTCGGGGCCCACGCCAATGTCGGCGGCGGCTACGAAACCGACCTCCTTGCGCAAGCGCCCCTACGCTGGATCATGGAGAAGGCGCAGTCGCACGGCCTTGAGTTCCGATCCGCCGTCGAGCTCGACGGCGACGCGCTTAAGGCTCCGACTGTCGACTCCTACGGTCTGTTCGGACGCGGACTTTACAAATTCATCTCGTCACCGCTGTACCGCGTCATCGGGCGCGACCCCGAAGTGCGTCGGGATGGTAGCCACACGAACGTCAACGAGACCATCGACGTCACGGTCTTCGACCGCTGGCGTGCCGATCCGGGCTACCGTCCCGAAAACCTGACCGCATGGGCCGAACGAAAGAAAGTGGACCCCGCACAGATCCGCAC
This sequence comes from Methylobacterium brachythecii, assembly GCF_014196345.1. Taxonomy (GTDB): domain Bacteria; phylum Pseudomonadota; class Alphaproteobacteria; order Rhizobiales; family Beijerinckiaceae; genus Methylobacterium; species Methylobacterium brachythecii. The sequence continues at coordinate 386,414 of NZ_JACIDN010000005.1, forward strand.
ATCGGTCCGGGCCGACGATCCGAGGGCCGCCGTGCCCGAGTGAGGACGGATCCCTGTCGGTCCGCCGCCGGCCGGCGCCTCGCTTTGTGACGACGCCAACCGCATCGGTGGTGGGTCGGACCGGCCCCGCTGATGGGTTGTCCTATCTTGGCGAGGAGGCACGGAGCATCGAGACGCCTCGGCTGCATGCCAAGCATTCAGCTACAAACCAATTGAAGCGAGCGGTTTAGTTTGTGGCACGACGTCAGCGTGTCGTGGCCCATCATGCGGGTCTGCCGCACCTGTTCCTTGGATCTCTTCCCGCAGGCCCCGGACGAGCCTACGGCTACCGTGTCCACCGAGCTTCCATGCGTCACAACGGCGTACGATCCGGATGAAGAACGGCACCAGAGGCGTGTCGACAGAGAGGGCACGCTGGCTACGCCTCTTGGCATAAGAAGGCCGCTCGGCACTGTTCGCTGATTTCGCTAGGTCCGTCTCTGACCGGCTCGACCTCGGTAAGTCCATCGTCCTCCGACCTTCGCCCGCGGTATCGCCCGTCCCCCTCTTTGCGAAAAGCTGCGACAATCTACTGGGCGGCCCATGCTACGCTCGGCCAACACATAATAGAGGAAAGTCCGTGAACACTCCCAAGAAGCATCATCTGATTGCCCAGATGGTCCTGCGCCGGTTCTGCGATCCGACCGGTCAGTTGTCGTGCATCAACGCCCGAGCCAGTTAGTCCGCGCGAACCAGACGTCCTCAAGCGCCGCTAGCCTTTACTGCCTGAAGGCCAGAGTTGGCTCGTCCAATGTCGAATACCGACCTATCGTATAGGTTTCGTCGTCTAACTCCGGAGCAATCATGGCAGTTGCGTAAATAATCTGATGATCTGCTGGTAATTCTGCAGACGTCTGAGCAATCAGCATTTGAAAGTTCTGACTCCGCTCAGCCTCCACTCCCATGTTTTCGAGCACATCGATCATAGCAAAGCGCGGGTGTCTGAAAGACGCATCCTTTGCTGCGGCAGCTAAAAAACCAAGACAAAAACTACTTTTTAAAATAGCCCTGGAGCTGGCAGAAAAATAAGTTTCTCCATCTACAGAAATAGAGTCTTGTTTAAATGAGAACTTTACGAACTTGGCGTCCTCGAATGTGTCCTGCTGCATAGCGTACCCGATCCGCGCCTGCAGGGCATCGCGCATGAACTCGGCCAGCTGGTCGCGCCACAGCTCGATGCCAGACTGCCGGAAGCTCTTGAGCGCCTGGTCGGACAGTTGAACGCCCGTTATGATCGGAGCGCGTCAGACCGCGACGTGGGCTGACGGTTTCTGGTTATCGGCATTCAGCCGAACGCAGTCGGGAAGCCCCGGAAGGCCCGCTCCCATCAAAAAGGGCTGTAGCGCCTGGAGGGGCTGACCTCGGGCCAGAGCATCGGGCTCGATGCGGCGGCCCGATCGGCGGATGCGGCGATGGCAACCGCCTTTTGAAATCCCGCTGGATAGCCAATTATCGCGCCGGAACCCGGCCTGAGCACGCTCGTTGTCCTCTCAGATTGTATCTATTCCAATTAGTATCTGACAGGAGCGAGTCAATGGCGAACGCCAACTGCGAAAGCTGCAGGTTCTACGACGAGCATAAGACCAACGGCGGCCAGTCGGCCACGGACGAAGGCCTGTGCCGCTTCAATCCGCCAGTGAGCCAGCCTGGCCCGCAAGAACACGGCCTTTGGCCGGTGGTCGGATCCTCGGACTGGTGCGGGCATTTCACGCCCGGCATGACCGCCGCTGAATAAGTCGTGCGATATGTTGCAATGATCAGGGCCAACCTCGCGGCTGGCCTTTTTCATCAGGGGATACCGGTGCTGCCGTACGGTATCGACCTGCATGAAAGCGAACGGCCCGAGGGACACGGTGGCCGCGCACCAAGCGTGGCCGCCGGAGATCTACGCCAACGAAAAGCCCGGTCATCTGACCGGGCAGGGTAGGGGACGAAACTGCCTAGGTGTTTGATCCCACGGTGTGGTGATACGGTTGAGCACCATGCTGCGAGGGATGCGCTATGGGCCAGGTTCTTCACGGAAGCGCCACCACGACGGAGGCAGTCCGTCGCGCGATCCAGCTACGTGAAGAGAGCGTAAGGGCGCTGGCCCGGCGCTATGGCGTCAGCCCCACGACGGTGCAGAAGTGGCGCAAACGGGCGACGACGGCGGATGCCCGGATGGGGCCCAAGGATCCACGCTCCACCGTGCTCACGGTCGAGGAGGAAGCGATCATCGTGACCTTTCGACGGCACACCCTGCTGCCGCTCGACGATTGCCTCTACGGTTTGCAGCCGACGATCCCGCACCTGACCCGGTCCTCGCTGCATCGTTGTCTGGAACGTCATGGCATCAGCCGCCTGCCCGAGATTGACGGCGACAAACCCAAGAAGCAGCGCTTTGCGAGTTACGCCATCGGCTACGTCCACATCGACATCGCCGAGGTGAGCACGGCCGAGGGCAAGCTCAGGCTGTTCGTGGCCATTGATCGCACCAGCAAGTTTGCGTTCGTGAGGCTCGTAGAGAGCGCCGGAAAGATGGAGGCCGCTCAGTTCCTGCGCGACTTCATCGAGGCGGTGCCCTACCACATCCATACTGTACTCACGGACAACGGCATTCAGTTCACGTCACGCCAGCGGGATATCTACGACAGCCAGCACATCTTCGATCGTGTCTGCCACGAGCATGGCATCGAGCATCGGCTGACCAAGGTGAACCATCCTTGGACCAATGGGCAGGTCGAGCGAATGAACCGCACGATCAAGGACGCGACAGTCAAACGCTATCACTACGACAGCCATGCTGAGCTTCGAACGCACCTGCACCTGTTCGTCGATGCCTACAATCACGCCCGTAGGCTAAAGACCCTGCGCGGCCTGACACCCACTGAGTTCATCCTGAGCGCCTGGACGAAAGACCCCGATCGCTTCAGGATCGACCCGTCACACCTCATCCCGGGACCATACACCTAGGCGGCCTCCTCGTTCGATTCGGCGTCGTCTTTGACCACGTCTTCAGCCAGTTCATCGTCACCCGCGACGGTCGGCTTGTTGTCATTGACGCTTTCGCGGCCGGTCGGGCCGCAGGCGTCACGGCACCACGCCGGAGACCCCCCCCACGAAGACCATCCCCCCACGACTACCGCCGCACGTGAATGAGGAAGGCGTACTGCCCTCCCGGATTTGTCGGTGGCCAGAGACGGCAACGGCGCCCTCCGGGGCGTCGATGCCGATGTCAGCCGGACGCCGGTTGGCCGGGACGGAGCCAAGGCCGGAGAGCGGACCGTTCCTTGAGGCTGGCACGGACCGCTGGCTTCCAACCTATATGCGCGCAGAGCTGCCTGCTGTCTGCGGTATGCTGTTTACCGTAAACGGTCAGATGACGGCTCGGGCCGATCAGCCCGACCGGTCAGGATTGCGAGGTCTGCTGGCGGTCGCTCGCCGAACGGTCGACGCTGAGATCGCCCTGCAGGTCGATAACATAATCGATCAGGCGGTTCTTCATCCGCTCGTCACGGCACCGGATCTCCACCGGTATAGGGAAAACGCTCGGCTTTAGCCGGTAGAAGATCGCCTCGACGGTGATTGCGGCATCACGCTCGCTCATTGCGCCTAGCAGGATCGGGCCAGTCGGTGTGGTGACGATGATGCTGATGGTGATCATACCAAGCCAACCAGCACCGGCCGAGATTGTGCCCGTGTCGTGCTGATCGGATTGGCACAGTCATAAACCAGAAAAAGCGGAGCTTTAGAGATCGTGGCTTGGGCCGGCTACTCTTTGCCGGGGCATGCATTTCAAGCGCAGCGAACCGATCAGACGATGGAGTTCCAGCTTCGCATCATAGTGTGCTCGACCGGTCCGGGGCGCTGGACCGATTGTGTGTCGATTGCTGCAGCATCGGTCGCTGACGCAACCGAGCAGGCGAATATCATCGCAGCGCTGAGCCCGTACGGCATCTATGGTGAAGCAGCTCTCTATGATGCTGTCGGACGCCAAGTTTGGCAGTCGGAAGTCACCGGACGCACCCGGCACAGCAGCGACGTCGAGACCTCGGACAATGGCAGCTCCACCGAGCAGGCGTGAGCCACAAAACCCCGCAGGCGTAAACGGCTTACCGTAAACGGAACCTTAGGCGGCAGGTGTTGCCACATGGCGGTTGGCTAGCGAAAGCCAGCCGACAACCGGGGGTAAGGAGCCGGCAGGTCCCCGTCAGCCGTCGCAATGCCGGCGGCTTGGGCGGGTGCGGGAGGGCATCCCAACCGATGACCGGTGCGCGGTTCGACACCGTGACCCGGTCAACACAGGTGCGCCGTCGGGGCGCGCTGACACCGCCCTACTGGCGGTTTTGTCAGGGCACGGAAATCGAACATTATAACAACTGCATGAAACGGCTCAGGTATCGCGCAAAACCGGAACAAGCGTGGCCGCTGCCGCGATGATGTCTCAAGCTTGCCGAAGCCGCGGCTTGACACAGGATGGTGACACCCGCGCCGCACGGTAGCTCCCGTTTCACAAGGAGAACACGACGGACTTCACGTCACCCGCGGCGTCCGGACGACGGCAATCCCGAGATGCGCGGTCTCTCAGGCGCAGCCGAAGGTCATGGTCTCGTCTGCGTACCCAAGCCATTGATCCTACGTTAGTGCCCCGGCCATCAATAGGACTTTAATCTTGACTGCGGCTATATTTTCAGTCATGATACTGCAGTCGACAGCAAATCAGCTTAGCAATTGCTGTCGACTGAAATCGGTTGAAGAGGTGACATATGACGAGGCGAAGAGAGCGAAAGCGACATGAGGTGTTGTCACCGCCACGCGGCGCAACCTCTACGATCAACCTCTGCAAAAGGCCCCCACTCCCGGGGGCCTTTGTCGTTTCAGGAGCTTTCTCATGATCAAAGTAGCCGATCGACCTGCCGCTACTGCACCGCTCGTCGGTCCCGAACTGCCGAGCCTGGTGCTGTTTGGACGCTCAGCGACCGGGCGGCCGAGGGCAGCATGGTTTTCCGGCGCCGATGCCGATGCCGCAAACGTCGCAGCCGGCGTGTCGAAGCTGCGCACGCAGTCGCTCAGCGATGAAGCTCAGCGCGAGCTTGGTGGACAGTTTGCCCGCGGCCGCATCTTGGCGAGCGGCAAGGCTTTCGTGCCTTTTGCGCCCAGAGACCTCTACGGCCGTTTCACGGCACTCGTTGGCGACAGTTTCGGGTTCAGGGAAGCCGCTACCGGCAAGGCGGACAACCCGAAGGAGAGCGACAAGCCTGCGACCGAGCCTGCCAAAAACGGATCGGCGAGCGGCATGGCAGCGTCGAGTGTTGTGCAGGTAAAAGGCGGGGAGGGGGGTGGGACGGCGCATCCTGCCGAGGAACCACCAAAGCCGCGCCCCGGCGACCCGACGTTCATCGGCGAGCCTAGCCCGCGGTCAACTGATCAGATCGGTCTCGGCAGCGTCGTCCTTGCAAATGCCGGTGCCGATGACGGCTGGTGGGAAGCCGAAGTGATCGCCTTCAATGGCCGGGTCTTCTCGTTGCGCTGGCGCGACTACCCGACTGAACCGACAATCCTAAGGCGCGGCACCGAAGTCGCGCTGCTACCCGCCGACGTCACCTAGGCACTTCGATCACGCGGACGCCTGAGCCCCGGTGCTCGGTGGCTTGGGCGTTTTGCCAGCTACGGCTCTGCCACTCCCAACATCCCTTTCAGCTCGAGGCTATCCGATGACCGTCATCACCGATGCGGGGCGCGTTTGCGCGCTCAATGACATCCTGCGCCGAACGCTTGCCGGCGGCACGCTCATGATGAGCGCCGGCATCGTCGCGCTCGGCCGCGAGCGCCAACTGACTATCCTTGCGGCCATCGCGGCCTTCGACGAATTTGACGCCGACAACGATCCCTACGACGAACACGACTTCGGCGCGCTCGACGTAGACGGCGAGCGTATCCTGTTCAAGATCGACTGCTACGACAATTCACTATCGGCCGCCTCGCCGGACCCAAGCGATACCAGCGTCACCGTACGCGTCCTGAGCGTCATGCTCGCCGAGGAGTACTGACATGGCCGGGCGCAGGCTGTCGGCCGCTGAGGTTCCGACGCCGGGTCCGTGGCTGGTGCGCGGCGAGCCCGGTCCGGATTCACCAGCCGCAGCGATCATGCTCGGCGTCGAAATGGCTACAGACGAGCGGCCGGGCGGCTGGCCTTACTTCCTCCCGCGCGACTGGCCCATCGAGCCTGGCGGATCCAGCCTTCACATTGCTGTTGGGATCCAGCGGCTCGCTGATGCCAAGCTGCTTGCCGCCGCGCCCGATCTGGCAGCGCTGCTGCTGGAATTGCTGACGGCGCCCGCGCTGATGGCCGCTGGCCTCGACGACCGAACGCGCAATGCCATCACGCGGGGCTGGGACCTCCTGGTTCGGGTGGCCCCGCAGCTCGAGGTCGGCCGGTGAAGCCGCATGTGGACGCGGCGATGCGATCTCAGGCAGGCTCGCGGCGACGATGGCTGTCGTCGTGCTCAGCGAGGCACGTTCGGCGCACCGACGCTCAGGCCGGCTTGGCACGGCGTCCCGCCCGCAGCGGCGAGGGTCGTACCGATCCTGCAGGCGGCTCAGTGAACAGGTCGCCAACAGCCACCGACAGCGCTCGCGCCATCACCTCCAGCGTGGTGACGGTCACGTTTTCCGAGCCACGTTCGACTCGGCCGACATACGCCCGATCGATGCCGGCGGCGAGCGCCAAACGCTCCTGCGACAATCCTTGCTCAACCCGGAGCCGACGCAGGTTCCAGCCAATGATCGCACGCGCTTCCATGGCGCGAGAAAGCCAGTTCCGCGGCTTGACAATCGACGGACTGACAGTCCCTCATTTATCACAACCTCAGCGCGATGCGTGCCGGCAAGCTTGCTAACGCCGGTGCAGCGCGACCCCTGAAGCATTCAATCAGGAAGATGACATGAACGAGAGTTCGGAATCGATTTGGCCGCTGATCATCGGTGTGGGTCTGTGTGCCGCCGTCATGGGTTGGCAGATCGCCAAACGGAAGGGGCTGAACAAACGGAACTGGTCGCTCACCTGCTTCTTTTTCTGGCCGGCTCTGATTGGTTTGGCGCTTGCGAAGTCCCAGCAGCGTCCCGGTGAAACCGAAGCGTTTCGCAATCGCTGGACCTCGCTCGCCGCCTACGACCCCGAGATCAAGGCGGGGTAGACAGGCTTTCGACACTCGGACCCCGCGCCGTCGAGCAGTTCAGGCTGTCCTGGGCTGATGTTCAGACCAAGGAAGCGGTGCCCCTAATTGTCGCTGACATCGAGCAGCGCTGGGCTGCCGGAGACCGCTTCAAGAAGCTGCGCTGAGATGCTCGTACCGAGCGCGCGCGCTGACTGCTTCCTTCCTACGCCCCTTCAGTTGTTCAATTTGGAGACTGCGATGCCTGTTCCCGCTCGCGTGCCGTATGCGCTTGCCACGGCCCTATCGCTATCGACGGCGCTGCCCGCTCAAGCCAGCACCATTACCGAATTCCTTGACCGTATCGGCGGCTGTCGTCGACCGATGAGCGAGAGCTTTTCCCTCAAGGTTTCACCCTACACGCCCAAGCCGTACGACAAAGCGCTCACCGACTGGACCGAACAAGATCTCACTGATTTCCGCACCTACTTCGTCGCCTGCCAGACGCGTCGGCCGGATTGGCAGAGCATGGGCGACTACAATCGCAACGATGCGATCCGGGTGATCGACACCGCGATGGCCGACCTGCGCTATAAGGTCGGCGACGCGCGGGCTGAAGCGGCCAAGCGACGAGCCAACGCTGGCTCCTCGGCGGCGCAACAAGCTCGCAACGACGGGCGACAGCAGTCCGTAGCAGACGCAGCGGCCGACATTGCCCGCGCTCAAGCGATGCCCCAGGTCCGCGACGAGGAACGCGATGAGGAAGCTAGTCGTAATGTCATTGCCCTCTCGCAGGAGGTCGTCGCCTTTGTCAGCGATGGCTACAAGACCATACCGGCGGACCAGTTACTTCCGCGTATCGACAGTTACCTTGCGCGTGCACGAGCACTCTCCTCCGAAGTCGAAGGCACTTCTGCCAGATCAGCGCTGGCAAACCTGCTCGGCCGACTGGAACAGGCCCGCAACGGTATCGCGACGGTGCAGGATCGCGAAGCCGCAGCAATGCAGAAGACCAAGGCGCTGCTAAGTGAGTTCGCCGCATCGAACGCCTATCAAGACCTGCCGCCGCTGCAGCGGTTGGCCAAATTCGACAACTTCCTGAAACGCTTCAATGCGCTCCGTCCGGAGATTACCGGCACGCGAGTCGAAGCGACCTATGAGAAGGCGCTCCACGACCTTCAGAATGAGCGCGCAACCATTGCGATGCAGGCTGGCCGTGATCCCGCGAACACGCCCGGCGCCGATGAGGGCCCCTACACAGACTACGAATGGCTGGGCCAGCGCGGGATCATGGCGCTGACGAACCCACTGCAACGCGAGGGTTACCGAGCCTCCCTGGCCCGCGGCATCGACTTCAACGTCGGCGTGAGCTCAATCGAACGAGCCGGATCGGGCTGGCTCGTGCAGCTATCAGGTCGCCTCGGAGTTCCGGGAAAGCCGGGGCAGGGCTTCTATTGCCGGGTGGAAGGCGCGGATGCCGCAAGCCTTGGCATCTTGCGCGGAATTACGCCGCCCTACGGCATTATCCACGCCGCTGCTCCCGATGCCGATGAGTTTCTTCTGCAAGGCGATCCCTTGCGAATCCGCATCGTGTTCAGTCCCTGCCGTGTCACGGCGCCGGACAACGGCGAGCCTCGGAGGAACAGAGCCGGTGAAAACGCCAATCCCGTAGATCACAACGCACGAGCGCCGGACGGTTCGCCCGTTGCGCCCTCCCCGGCGAACCTACGCTGCTCCAGCGAGCCGTCGCGCCGCGGCCCGGAGCAGGCCATGGCGCATCGCATTCGGCAGGCTTGGGCGATCCCCGAAGCTTTGCGGGACGATCGCACCCTGACGCTGACCTTCGCCGTGACGCTCAACTTCGACGCGGAGATGACAGGCCCGGTGCAACTCCTGCGCTCGATCAGCAAACGCGCGACGGCAGAGCAACTACAGGCTGCGGTCGAAACAGCACGACGGGCGATCAGCGACACCGCTCCGTTCCCTGAACTTGGCCAGCTTGCCGGCGGCACGATGCAAATCGACATGACCCCATGTGATTGAACGCATCATGGGCAACCCCTTACAGTAAACCTTTGATCCATCGTAAAGCGCCGATGTGCAACTGCCGGCGGATAGAATGTTATTTTGCATCCAATGCAGTAGTTCTGGCCCGCTAATCACCAACTCCGAAGCAGACATAGGCAACAAGCTGTTGATGACTGAGTAGGGTGGGTTTCCGCCCGTTCGCTTTGGGATACAAAATTTGCAAAGCGGACGGCATGAGGCTTGATCAGAACGAACTTGGGTTCAAGCAAGTGTTTCTCTGACGGGATCAGGCTACGACAGCGACTGGCGCGTCGATCAAATCAAGCTTGCTGCCCGTGATGAGATCCTTGATCCGAGGGTCGTCGAGCACCGTGTAGGGATAGACCGGGGGAAGGGCGCTCACCGCGTCGAGACGTGCGACCAGCGACGGTGATAAGGCGACACTCGCGGCGGCGAGATTGCTTTCAAGCTGCTCGAACGTGCGCGGCCCGATGATCGGGAGCGAGCCCTTGGCGGCGACCCATGCGATGGCGACCTCGCCCGGCATCGCGCCGACCTCGTCGGCAACCGCGATCAGGGTGTCGATGATGGCTGTCCGCTGCGGGGTGTTCTCGGGTTGGAAGCCGGCACCGGCCCAAGCCTCGTCGCGCCTGTCTCCAGCTTTGCCAATCCGATACTTGCCAGTAAGCACGCCTCCGCCCAGGGGCGAGAACGCTACGACGCCGAGACCGAGAGCCCGGGCAGCGGGGATGATATCCTGTTCGGTCGCGCGCTGGACGAGGCTATGCTCGACCTGGATGGCTGCGATCGGAACGGCGCCGCGCAGCTCGGCGATGGTCGCGGCGCGGGCGACGCGCCATGCGGGGAAGTTGGACAAGCCCGCGTAGAGGATCTTGCCGGCGCGGACGAGGTCGTCAAAGCCGCGTACGATCTCCTCGATCGGCGTCACGCCGTCCGAGACGTGCACCCAGTAGACGTCGATCCGATCGGTCTTCAGGCGCTTTAGGCTCGCCTCGATGGACGCCACCATAGCCTGACGGCTGTTGCCCGTCGCAAGCACCCCGGAGGTTGCGTTCGTCTTGACCGCGAACTTCGTGCCCAGCACGAACTCCTCGCGCCGCCCCGTGAGCATGTCGCCCAGGAACTCCTCGGACTGCCCGTCCTGATAGCCGTTGGCCGTATCCAGAAAGTTGCCGCCCCTGTCGGCGTAGGCGTCGAAAATGCGGCGCGCCTCGTCCTCCTCGGCGCCGTGTCCGCCCCATGCCTTGCCGAAGTTCGCCGTCCCCAGCACGAGCTCCGAGACCCGAAGCCCGGTGTGCTCGCCGAATACCTTGTACCGCAAGAGAACCATCCTTCACGATGTAGGACCGCATTCACGATGCGGTCAGTCGCCCTGTTCCCCCGAAGGCGGATACGAGGTACGAAACGGATCAGTGATCCTCTTAAGCGGATCAGTGATCCGTTTGTCAAGAGGGTCTCATGCGTGCTGATGCCAGGGTGAACCGCGACCAGATCCTCGCGGCCGCACATCAAGTCGTCACCAAAGAGGGTGCGGACGCTTCGCTGCGCGACATCGCCCGGAGGGCAGAAGTCGGGCTGGCCACGCTGTTCCGTCATTTCCCCACGCGCGAGGACCTGATGGAGGCGTTGCTGCGGGCAAGCCTTGAGACCCTGACGGCCAAGGCTGCCGAACTCGAAGCTTCGGCCTCGCCCGACGAAGCGCTCGCCGCCTGGCTGCGCGATGCGATCGCATTTCTCCGCATTTACAACGGGGTCGTCGCGATGATGGCAACCGCATTGGCCGACCCGACCTCAGCCCTTCACGCGTCCTGCGATCGCCTTCGTTCGGCAGGCGCCCGGATGCTCCGCGGTGCGCAGACCCAGGGAACGGTGAGGTCCGACCTCGACGGGGACGACCTCTTCGCTTTGCTCGGAGCGCTCGGGTGGATCAGTGACCAATCTGCGTTCGCCCCGCGCGCTGAGCGACTTTCCGAGATAATATTAAAAGCAGTCATAGCAAGGCGCTGATCGAGATTGTTCGTGTGCTTGCAGGTACTAAAAACAGCAATGGGCGGTCACGCTTTTGCTGAATGCCGCAACGTCTGCTTTCGAGGTGGTCGGCCTTGCATGGAAGTGACCGACTTGGGTCGGAAGCGGCGTGGCCGTTAGGGGTGGATACCCCCCCGCTCTGCCTTTGAGCGCCAGATTGAACAATCCGCAGGGGCGGTTCAGGGCCGACAACGCCTACGTCCTCGCGGAAGCCGCCGCCGCCGGCATCGGGATCGTCGCGATGGGAGAGATGATCGCCGAGCCTTACGCGAATGCGGGCAGGCTCGTTCGGGTCATGACGCGCTACGCGCTTCCCGCTGTCGGCATCTTCGTCGTCCGGTCCCCCAGCCAGCACGTACCAAGGAAGGTCAGGGTCCTCGTCGACCTTCTTCTAGAGATGTTCAGCACGAGGTTTCCTGCAGGACTGGATGCGTCAGAGGACGATCCGAAGTCCTAGGTGAATGCTTAGCGTAGAACGACTAGCCGCCCGGCGATGATGACAGCCACGGCCGGTAGGAAATGCTGGCTACCAAAGTGTTACGCTTCGTAGTTTTTCTATCTCTGATCTCACTGTCGCTTGGACAGGGCGCAAAGCAGCCGGACCAAAGGCTAAAGGAACGTCCGCTTTTCGTCTTTTCGCAAGATCCGCAAATACCCAGATTAGGTCGAGGGCAGTTCCATCGACAGACAAGTATCAATCAATTGCAGTCGACATTCCTTTTTTAGCGCGAATAACTGGTGAATACAAAATCTGCACCCGGCGATAGACTGCGCAATTTCGCATGGCACGCAAAGCACGATTGAGTGACGGTTGGAATTCTATTGGCTACCCCTGCTTCGAACTGGCCGTAGCCCCAGCCCTCCGTATCGGCGTAGCGCCTGGAGTCCTTGACGCTGATCTGCACATTCGTGGGCTCGCCAGCCACAAACGATTGAGGTGCTGGGAAGACAGCGTCGTTGCGAGACGACGACTCGTACTTCCATGCTAACCGCGCAAGGATCGCGCCGTCCGGGAAGGGGCGGATCCCTTCGCGGAAAGCCTTGAGAGCGATCTCGTTGCCTAGAATCGCGCGGATGTCGTTATTTGCACCCTTCTCCTGTGCCACGCTGATGAGCTTCCAATCGCGGTAGCCCTCAGGCAATTTCACCCCATAGATTGGCGACGCGTCTTGCGGTTGTGCTCGTGCGGATACGAGAGCTGCTATGCCGATAGAGACCGAGATTAGCGCCGAAGCGCAAACAAGCACTTTCTTCATCGTAACTCCTGACTTTTGACGCGAAGCCGGCGAGCCGAGAACGAAATCTCAACCCGAAAACTTGTCTACGGCGATGATAGCCTGAGCGAAGTCTGCCGGAGCTTCCTGAGGGAGGTTGTGACCAATGCCACCTGTGATCGTGCGGTGCTCGTAGCGTCCGGTAAATTTCTTGGCATAGGCCGCCGGCTCAGGGTGCGGCGCGCCGTTGGCGTCACCTTCCATCGTGATCGTAGGGACGGAGATGGTCGGTAAGGCTGCCAGCTTTTGCTCGATATCGTCGTAGCGAGCTTCGCCCTGCGCGAGCTTCAAGCGCCAGCGGTAGTTATGGATCGAGATCGCCACATGGTCGGGATTGTCGAAGGCCGGGGCTGACCGCTCGAAGGTTGCGTCGTCGAAGCGCCATTGTGGAGATGCCAGCTGCCAGATTAGGCGGACGAAATCGTGGGTATAGCGGGCATAGCCCTCCCGACCGCGTTCCGTCGTGAAGTAATATTGATACCACCATTGCAGCTCTGCTTTCGGTGGCAGCGGCATGGCGTTCGCCGCTTGGCTCCCGATCAGGTAGCCGCTGACCGACACCAACCCCTTGCAGCGTTCCGGCCACAGGGCTGCGAGAATGCAGGCCGACCTCGCACCCCAGTCATAACCGGCGACGAGCGACTTCTCGATCTTCAATGCATCCAGGAAGTTTACCGCGTCGACAGCGAGAGCGGCTTGCTGCCCATTGCGTGGGGTCGACCCCGACAGGAAGCGCGTAGCTCCGTAGCCGCGCAAGTAGGGGATGAGGACACGGTATCCCGCTGCTGCCAGGACGGGGGCGACGTCGACGTAGCTGTAGATGTCGTACGGCCAGCCATGCAGGAGCAGGACAGGCTTCCCCGTTGCCGGACCGGCCTCCGCGTAAGCGATGTCCAGATCTCCCGCCTGTATCCGCTTCAACGGCTCGAACGACGCCTGCGAGCCGGCCGACGTGTCTCGAAGCTTGCCGGAAGGCGTGTCTGCCAGCGCGCCTGCAGCAGACGGTGGGATCAATCCAGGCCCCACGAGGCTCGCGACGCCCGCCAGCAAGGCTCGGCGGTTCCAAGACGTAAATTCGGACATCTTCGTGCCTCCGCAACGGTGATCGAAGTGGACGGCCAGCCAGTCATGCCAGCCGTAATCGGTGCGCGCTTCAGAGTAGGAAGCCGCCGTCGATGGTGAGACTCGCGCCGGTCATGTAGCCGGCCTCGCTGCGTGCGAGGTATGAGACGAGCCCGGCGATCTCCGCGGGATCAGCGATCCGCTTCATCGGGCTGCGCTCGGCGAGCGTGTCAGCGAAACCTGCCGTGATGTCGGTCCCGGTCGGGCCGGGCTGAATGTTGTTGACGGTAATCCGCCGGGGCGCGAGATCGAGAGCGATGCCCTTCACCATGGCGGCGACGGCAGCCTTCGTGAACTGATAGACGCTGGCTCCCGGGTGGCCTGTTCTGACGGCCGTATTGCTTCCGATCGTGATGATCCGGCCTCCGTCAACCAGGTGCGGGACGACCGCCTGGATCGACAGAAAGACGCCACGCACGTTGATGGCGAGCATCTGATCGAGATCATCCAGTGACACGGCGTCGATTGTTCCGAGTTTGAAGATTCCGGCATTCACGACGACGGTGTCGATCATCCCGAAGCGCTCGACGGCTTGGGCAACGGCCGACTGAAGTGCTGCGGGATCGGAACTGTCAGCTCGAATTGCGAAGGCCTCTCCGCCCTGCGCCGCGCTTGCTTCGACGACGTCCTGAGCCTTGTCCGCTCGCGAAACATAGGTGAAGGCGACCGAGTACCCGTCCGACACCAATCGCCGAACCGCGGCGGCACCGATGCCGCGCGATCCGCCATAAACCATTGCCGTTCGCTTCGAACTGGAAGAGGCCATCGTAAGAGAGGTCATCATGGCATCGCTTTCTGGAACGCTTAGTCAATAACTGGGCAAAAAAAGGGGGAACGGGCTATTTGAGTGCGCGAAGAGCCGTCCTCCCCAGCGCCTCGAGCCGCTGCTTGTCCGCACCACTTCGTGCAGCGATACGAATGCCGGCGAAGGAAGCGTAGAGAAAATCGACGATCTCGTCGGCTTGCAGATCAGACGAAACGTCTCCATCAGACTGGGCTTCCTCTATGCGAACGATCATAGCAGTTCGAAGCACATGGTCGGCTGCTACCTTGATGGCGTCCAATTCCGGCTTCGTCTGTCCGAACTCACAGGCGGAACTCACGCCGAGGCAGGGTGGACGAGCATCGGCCACAACTCGATCGATCATGGCGCGAACTCCGTCGAAAGCTCTGGCTTCGCCGCGCAAAGCCGCGACGTGACCATGGCCTTCAAGCTGGCAGTATCGGCGGAGAGTAGCCTGATAGAGCCGCCACTTGTCACCGAAGGTATCGTATAGGCTCTGACGACCAATCTTCATCGCGTCGAGCAGCATCTCGGCCGATGTACCTTCGTATCCGTGTTCTCGGAAAACGCCCATCGCCGCATCGAGCGCGATCTCGGTATCGAATGCTTTCGGCCTCGCCATTCGCCGTCTCTAAGCGATTCTGGAACGATCAGTCAATATCATATTTTGCAGATTTTTGTGGTTGGCTCCAGATAGGGAGTAGAGCCCGTTTCCTGCTCAAGGAGTCCGACCGATCGCGGTATCCGCTGGGCTGAGATCTCAACGAGGCGAACGCCAAGCTTCTGCTTCAGAGAAACAGTTATAAGCTACTGAATAGTCGGGATGGATACGCTTCTGTCGGAGAGGCGGCCCATCCAACGTCCGCTTTTGGGGTTCATGCAAGCGCCGATCTACGACTTAGTTGGGTCGATACACGACGGAACTGCGACGTCGGCTTCGTCGCCACGGGCAACTCAAAGCCGCCGGTCAGCTATCGGCCACGCCCCGCCGGCAGCTTCTTTCCCAAGGCTGTCGCTCGGACCATTTTGGCATCAGCCTGGAAGCGGGCACGGCGGCACGTCCGCACGCCTTCTCGCGAACCGTTCCCCACGGCGTCCGCGGAATCCGCTTGTCCGCGGCCGCGATCGCCATAGCTCCCGACCATGACCGCGATCTCCTTCGACAATAGCTACGCCCGGCTGCCGGACCGCTTCTTCGCCCGCCGCGCCCCGACACCCGTCGTGGCCCCGCGTCTGATCCACTTGAACCACGCACTTGCGGCGGACCTCGGCATGGACCCGGAATGGCTCGCCGGCCCCGCCGGGGTAGAGATGCTTGCTGGGAACAGCGCCCCGGAAGGCGCCGATCCCATCGCGACGGCTTATGCCGGGCACCAATTCGGCAACTTCGTGCCGCAGCTCGGCGACGGGCGCGCCGTCCTGCTCGGCGAGGTCGTCGACCGTAGCGGACGGCGTCGCGACATCCAGCTCAAGGGCGCGGGCCCAACTCCGTTCTCCCGCCGCGGCGACGGACGGGCTGCGCTCGGGCCAGTGCTGCGCGAGTACCTCGTGAGCGAAGCCATGGCCGCGCTCGGCATACCGACCACCCGGGCGCTCGCGGCGGTCGTCACCGGCGAGCGCGTCGTTCGCGAGACCTCGCTGCCCGGAGCGGTGCTCGCCCGCGTAGCGGCAAGCCACATCCGGGTCGGCACCTTCCAGTACTTTGCCGCCCGGGGCGACATCGAGGCGGTGCAGGCGCTCGCCGATCACGCTCTCGCCCGGCACTATCCCGAAGCATCCTCGGCGGAGCAGCCCTACCGGGCGCTGCTCGACGGCGTCGTCGCCCGTCAAGCCGACCTCGTGGCGGCCTGGCTTCTTGTCGGCTTCGTCCACGGGGTGATGAACACCGACAATATGTCGATCGCCGGCGAGACGATCGACTACGGTCCCTGCGCCTTCCTCGACGCCTACGACCCGCGGACGAGCTTCAGTTCGATCGACGCGCGCGGGCGCTACGCCTACGGCCAGCAGCCGGGGATCGCCCTGTGGAACCTGACCCGTCTGGCCGAGACCTTGCTGCCGCTACTGGCCGAGGACGAGGGGGAGGGGGTCGAGGCGGCCGAAGCGGCGCTCGCCGGATTCAGTCCGCGCTTCGAGGCAGCCTATCGCGGTGGTCTCGCACTTAAGCTCGGCCTGTCCGGAGATCGAGATGCCGCCGCCGCGCTCGCGGACGACTTGCTAGTGCGGATGGCGGGGAACCGGGCGGACTTCACCCTAACCTTCCGCCGACTGTGCGACGCGGCCGAGCGATCAGAAGCAGATGCCGGGGTGCGCGACTTGTTTGTCGACCCGACCGAGTACGACGCCTGGGTCGTGCATTGGCGCGCTCGGCTGGCCGAGGAAGGACGGAACCCTGCGGCAATGGCGACGGCGATGCGCGCGGTCAACCCGGCCTTAATCCCGCGCAACCACCGCGTCGAGGGCATGATCGCGGCGGCGGTCGAGTGCGACGACTTCGGCCCCTTCGAAGAGTTGTTGGCGGTGCTGTCGCGGCCCTACGACGACCAACCCGCTTATGCCCGCTACGCCGAGGAGCCTGAGGGCGGCGGCGTGGGCTACCGCACGTTCTGCGGCACGTGAACGCGCGCTCGCGTTCGATCACCCGGCTCCATGCTTTGGAAACCAGATCCCTTAGAAGCTTGGCGAGATCCGGCACCCGAGGCGAAACTCGCGACGGACGGCACTATGAGTACGGGCGCGTCGAGGACGGGGAAGTCCGTCGTGTCGCTCACCTTGTCGATGACGCGCGCGACGACTCGCCCCGTCGCGGGTCCGGCAGCCTAGCGCTTTGGCCGACCTGACGTGGTGAAGCCTCCGAAACTGCAAATCGACTTCACGTCGAGATCGGCTGGCGGAACACGAAGCATCGCTCCTTCCAGGCTGGACAGCGCGGAGTCGTCACCGCCCAGCCGTAACCGTTGCCCCTGGGCCGCTTCTCTGGTCCTGCCTTCTTCAATGCCCTTTGCTCATCGAGCCAGGCGAGGACGGCGATGAGTAGCTCTCGCTTCGATCCGAACCACCTCACAAACTCCGTCGAGCGGACAGCGACGTACTCGTCGGTACCCTCCATCGTCCGAAAACCGACATCCTGGGCCGTTGCCGTTTCTTTGCGTGGGAGGCTGGCCTCCTGCAGGCGCTTCTGCAAAATCGCTTTGGCCTCCTCCAACGTTGTGTCTCTTAGGCGGCTAACCTTGATACCGTCGCGGAAGCAGAGGGCGATAGCTTTTCGAGCAGTAAGGGGACGCCACGGACGCTCAAGGACCTTCATATCCATGGCGAACCGCAACCCAGCGTAGATGGCGCCGAAGTTACGGGCGGCATGGTTGACCGCTCCGTCTGCATCCCTCAGGCGAAGTTTGCGCACAAACTCGTCGACATACGCCTGCGCCTTCGGCTTCAGATCGTCACCGAAGGCCATCAAACCGCGCAGGTAGGCGTCGAACACGACGCCATGGTGGTCCTCACAGCCCTCGCGAATCTTCTTCATTCGCCAGTGCGCACCCTTCTCGAAATCTTCGTCACTGAGACCCCTCGGGCGCAGGTCGAAGATGGTCGCGTGGTCACCGCGCAGCGCTGGCACGTCGAGGCAGCGTGCTACCTCGCCGCCTTGACGCGTCATGCCAGATTGCGCTGCTAGCGCTTCGACCGAGTTTTCCGAGGACATTGCGTAGACGAGCGACCAACCGGAGGCAGATACGTCGCTCGCGTAGAGTGATTCGCCGTGCCGAACCTTGTCCTTGCCCTCACTCAAACCGTAGATCATAGGGCTAAGTTTTGCATAAGCGTCTCGGCCTAGCAGCGCCGCCTCATTGATCGGCAACATTCCGTCGTTACAGGTTATGGCGATCAAATCCATTCCGACGCTAGTTGCCTTGAAGCTCGGCATTGCCTCTTCGTTGCGCAGACCGACGACCGAGCCACCTGCAAGCTGTGCCGTAGACTTGCCGACTTTCGGTGGGCCGAACAGCATCACCCCGAAAGATTGATAGCCGAGCACCCGCAAGAGCGGGCCAGCGAAGGCTGCTCCGATCATAAGCGTAGCGCGGCTTGACCAACGCGCGTGACGGGCCACTTCGTGGCGCCAGCCCTCTATTGTTCCGCCATTGCTAAAAACAATCTGCCGCTTCTCGCCAGGCCGGACCCGAGGCGGCTGTAGCTCCTCGACCCCTAGCTTCGCGCCGACGACATGCGTCGGGCGAACGAATATGTCCTGCTGACCCTGGTGCCACCCCGGCTGCGCAGCGTGCCGAATGTGCCGAAGAGGTGCGGCATCGATGGCCGCCTGAATTACATCGGCAGATCCCTTTGTCGTGACCGCCGCATTATGCTTGCGAAGCTCGCCAAGCACCTCCTTCATGTTCTCGGACTTCTCAGAGGGCACGTCCACCTGGACGGGCTGACCCAAGTCGGACTTGGCTTCGAAGCGATCGAATGCGGTTTGTGTCGCCTCGTCGACGACCCGGGCCGTCTTGATGACCGCAGGCGGTTGCGCTGCGCGCGAAGTGGTCTTGTTCTTGAACCGCAATTTTTGTCGCGGCGACTTGTAAAGTACGATGCTTTTGCCCGGCATCTCTCTTCTCCTTTTTGGCGTGCCGCCTGTGCCAGTCGTGCCGGCAAGCAGACGCGCTTGTTTCATGGGTGGCACGCTCGGCACGGGTGGCACGCAGTTGCAAAGCGATGTGTCGATGCGCTCGATAGTGAATTCCCGTACTGCAGTTCACATCATTTTTGTTTTGTCGGTCTCCTCAGCAGGCCGTCCTACGTGGCAATCGCGAGATTGAATGGGTTTCGGGCCGCCTTTGACTTCGGCTCATACTCCTCTGTGTTCCCGGCACGCTTTCTCGAAGAGATGTCGTGCAGTGATGCTGGTGGGATGGCGCGGGTTCTGACTCCACGGCGGCTCTCCTTTTCGTACTGCGTGGCACAGCCTCTCGACGAGAGTTGGTGCCATGGGGTTAGGACGAGTTGCGGTTGATGAGACTCCTTCGGGCTGCCTTGGATCGAAGGGGTTGCGTGACCCCGGCATCTCGTGCGGGCTCCTCCTTTAGGTTCGGGGCTTGCAGCGGCCGGAGCAGCGCGGGGCAATCGCCTCCAGGCTCAAGCCGAGCAGCATGATCCGGCCGGTCAGACCGATGCGATCGAGTGCCCGCACCGTCCGGATCTCTTGCTCAACCGTGAGGGGACGATCGCGAGTGTCGCGCACGGGAGTGGCTCGGCGCCGATCGTTCTTCAGGATGGTCTGGCGCCGGGTGAAGTTTCGCTTGAAGGTGTAGGCGACCGCTGCCAGGTCACCATCGAAGCGGGCCGTGCGGACCGGGCGGCAAACCGCGTCCGTCGCTGGCACAAGCTGCTTCAGCACCGGCACCGCCGCCTCGACCTCTGCCGCTGGCGCGAGCCCGTACAGGTGCACGCAAGGGTACGGATCGAAGCGTTGGGACGCCGGCAGCGCTCGTCGATCATCCTCGTTGAAGCTCAGATCGAGACCGAACAGACCCCGGGTGAGGCCGGCCTGACGCAAGAGAGCCGCAAACTCGTCCCAGCGGTCCCCGAAATCGATCGTCTGGCTGCCTGGGGTCGCTGGCACAATGACCGACAGCACCCGCCAGGGCCCGAGCGTCGGATAGGCTCGCAGGAAGCGATAGATGCTTTGAACGAGCAGCCGCTGAAGCGCACGGCTACATTGGGGACAAGCCGGATGCTGACATCGACGGTGGCGCTGGCAACCCCGAAGGAGCGCCGCCAATCGCAGCAATTCCGGATCGTCCTTCGCGTTGTTGCGGAGGCGCTTAGCAAGCTTACGCGCTGTCAGTTTAACGTCGCGCGGGCGAGGAGGCGGGCGCTTTTGCTTGCCCTCGACCCAACTCGGACCATCGTCGCCGTAGCCGCTGCCACGCTGCAGCAAGGCACCCAGGACACGAGCCTGCACACGCTGAGCGGGACGATGGGGATCGTCGCACACCAACCGCAGGCACGGGCGCGCGGGCAAATGACATTCTGAGCGGTAGCGTATGGACATCAAGAACCGTCCGAGAAAATTTTTAGGACGGGCCGTGATGCCGCGGCGCTGTTGCCGTCGGAATTGAGTAGTCCCTCGGACGCAACCCGCTCGATCATCGAGAGCACCTCATCGAACACATTCTTGGAGATGCTGAATTCCTGCCGGTTCAGCATAACGCTGACGCCGCCCTTGGTCTCTCGAATGCTGAGTTGCACTTTAAGCTCTTTGACTATTGGCGATCGTCCATCGAAAGTCTTTGCGTGGCGACGACGAGCGCGCACCTCATCTCGGCAGAGGTGAAACTTCTGATCCATCGCCCAGGCAACAAACTTATCCGGAAAAATTTTGTTGTGGTCGGCTTGCTCAAGCCAGATCGTCCAATCCGAGCACAACTTCTGCTCGTCGTCGGTTTCCGGGATCATTATGCAGTGAACACATAGCAGCGCGATCTGCGACTTGGGAATCTCGCGAGCTCTATTTTCAAGTACCTCGTGATCACGAAGCATCGGCAATATTTCAGGATTCGATTGCACGAAGTGAAACAGCGCGTAGGAAGCGCTGAGATCAGCGATAAGTTGTTCTTTGTGTCTAACGAAGGGGTGCCGGTCGCCGCCAAAACCACAGCAGGCCTCTACAAGCGTATCGAGCCGGAATTTTGTCTGTTCCAAATAGGTACTATATTTGTGCTGGATGTCGCTCAGATCTGAAGGGGTGTCTCTTTTTTCGAAAAGCCTAATTTCGGATAGTCCGATGTAGCTGCCGTTATGATGGTCGGCGACGTTAAATGATGACCTGTTGAGCTGTAGGTTGGTTATGTTGTCTGATTTGATGACATGCATTACTCGCAAAAACGCCGCAGCTGCCTCTCAGCTTCTGCGGCAGGATTGGCTAGTGTCTAGCGCCGCATTCGGTTTATTTTAGCCGATGTTTACTACTTATATTTTCGTAAGCGCTCCCTTGCGCGATTTGAATCTAGGTCAATCTTGAGATTAATTCAGAACAGACTTGGAACGTTATTGTAAAAATCGCCCAAACTGCGATGATCTGACAATCTATCATGAATTTTTTTGTAAACACCCCGCATGATTTCGTCTAGAGATCTTTGCGCATAGTCTGTTGTCATTTCAGACTGGTCATTGTTTATTTTGCACCATTTATCTGTAATACTCCAGTCATGGATAATTGCATCAGGATGAATGTGATCGATCCTAGCAAGCACCATTTCCGGTATTATTTCTATAAATTGGAATGTTTCACGACGTTCTCTATTGATCTCATCGACTAGTATTGCATCAAAAGCTTGGGCAACAATTTCTCTTAGAAAGTATTCTTGTCCATGGACATCTGCAGGCACTCGGAGCCCAGAAAATTCTAACTCTTTCATCCTATGATAGAATCTTTGGTATATGTCCTTGAAGTGGCGTATTTCATCATATGTCTTATTGCTCACTCGAAAGTAATCATGGCCGTAATGCATTTGAGTTTCACCTTTGCGAATTCAGGATGTAAATGCACACCAAATGTGTGCCTTTCGCACGGCAATTCGGCCAGCGCGAGCTAGAGCATCGAGACCGTCCACGGAGGGACGTTCAAAAATAAGATCTAGACTGACAGCAAAGGCCTCACATCAGGCCTTCTGAATGAGCCGAATCAGCACGGGGTCGGCAAACAGCAGCTTGATAAAAGCGCTGTATTGAAATTGTGTCAAATGAAACGATCATTGTTATGGTTAACGAAAAGTTAACAGATATGCCTGCATCGTTTTTGACGCGGGGTTCCGTAAAAAAGCTGGATACTCCAAAGGCCTCGCGGTTTGAGGCTGTTCATGGTGTGCTGGCTTCGGGCTCTGGTAAAGCGCTGGGATGCGCGGTCATCCATGGTTTTTCGACGTCGACGAGCGCTTAAAGGACCTATCGGCCAAGGGTGACGCGCTGGAGCAGCTGAGCGCTATCGTCGACTTCGAGTTGTTCCGGCCCGACCTTGAGCGTCCCCCATGGAGTGGTCCGTGTTGATTGTTAGCGGACATGGGCCGAGACGAAGGCGGAGGTCGACACGCGGATGGATGGCTTCCTGACGAGCCTTGGCGTCGAACTCTGATCGGCGGGCATCCTTCGATCGGTAGGCGCCCGACGATGGTTCGCACTGGCCGCTATCGCCCCGATTTCGTCCGCCCGGCTTGAAAACGCTAGCGGCCCGCTCGGGAGGACCGGCATGCGAGGCGCGTCGGCCAGGTGGAGGAGTAGATGCGCCGTGCCGCTGACGTTCCCGCCCAACGCGATGACCCCATGGCTACGGTCGAGCGCCGCCAACTGGGACAGTAGCCAGGAATAGGGTAGGTCCAAGGCACCCGCTGCGTCGGTCATGGCCGGATGCCGGAACCGCTGGGTGACCCGACGCAGTCCGGTCTCGTCAAGCGCGGAGGAAACCGTCGCGTCGATGCCCGCATCGTCGGGGTAGTGCATCACTGAATGCGGCGGAGGATCCCCGTCGAAGGCACCGGCGAATCCGACCTGCGCCTCAAGGTCGGCTGACTCGGGGAACGGGCTGCAGGTGACGAGCACGTGACTCCATCAGGCTACAGATGCCCCGATGCAACGGGCCGTGGACGCGAACGAGCCCGGCGGTCCCGCCCGCGCATCGTCTGCCAGCGACGAGTGCGTCCCCCCGATGATGAAGATTTTCACGCCAGCCCCACGCTCCCATGATCGGTCCCCATAATGAAGGTCGCGGGCCCTCGATCAACCGGCGGGCCCCCCCTATGCCTTCGGATCCGGTCCTCTACGCCAAAAGGGACGGGTTCAGCGTTCCCGCTTCGAGCTCCGCCGATCGGCCGCTTCACCCGCCTGACCTGCATCTTCCACGCCGACGTCGCCGGTCCGGCGATGGACGACGCGGCGGTGTCGCGGATCGCCACCGACGCCGCGGAACGACTGATATGGGCGCACCGCTGCCGCTGAAGCGGCAGAAGGGACGTCCGCTTTCGGGGAACAGGCGGTCGCTCGTGTACGGCGAGGTTGGGTCGGAAGCAGGAGGGCCGCTCAGGGTGGATTCTTGCCGGTCTGCTTTCGGGCGCCAGCGTCAACAAGCGGACATTCGAAGTCAGGCAGGAGCTGGCCATGGTGCAGGGTTGGCCTGCTCGCTCCAGAACTGACGCTCTCCAGCCGCTCGGCAATCGCTCTCTGCTTCCCCACCCGCGCCGTCAGGAGGAACGAGCGGCCCTGATGCGATGCCGGACGTAGCCGTCGACGGAAAACGGCCCTGCTCCTCCCATGACCAGAGCTGCGAGGCCGGCGAGATAGAGCAGATCGGTCTCGTAGCCGGGCTGGCCGAAGGTCGCTCCGGCTGCGGTCACGGCCTGGAGCTTGATCGAACTGAACCCGTAAGGGAGGTGCACGGTGAAGATGGCGACGAGCAGTACGATCGCCATCGGAATGCTGGCAAGCGGGACCAGGGCGCCGAGCAGGACCGCCAGTCCACCGCCAATCTCGACCAGAATGGTCAGCCAGCCGAGGAGATGGGGCATGGGGAGCCCCATGGCCTGCACGATGGCCGGAAAGGCGTCATAGCCGCGAGCGGCCTTCGCAACGCCGTGGGCCAGGAAGCCGTATCCGACGATGAGGCGCAGCGACACGGGCGCCAAGTGAACGAGTACCGCGCGGCGCTCGAGGATTGTGGCCAGCAGGTTGGACATGGTGTCAGTCCTTCTTGAGGTTTCGGAGGAGGTGGCGAGCGCGCACGGGGCCGCGGTCGCGCGCGGTCAGGCGCACGCCGGGGTAGCGTGGTGAGAGGCTCGGCCTGGCTTGCGGAAAGGGGCCGCCGCCAGGCGGTCAGGTAGCGCCGGCTTCCCGTCGCCGGATTTCCCGGACCAGGGGATGCAGCACTTCCGGATCGGCCGCGGCGACGAGGCTGTAGCCCAGTCCCTTCTGGACCCAGGCGCAGCCGGCAATGGAGCCGTAGATGTGATCCACCATCGGCACGTCGCCGCCGTCGCTGTAGGACCGGATCAGCATGACCACGCGCGTTCCCTGCTTGTCGTCATACATCAGCATGCCCGCCGGGCCGTGGGCGGTGGCGACGAGGCGGCCACCGAGCAGGTGGTAGCCTGCCTCGCTGAGATCGGGCACGCCGATCGGTCGTTTCAGCCTGTCGGAAAACCAATGCGCGATCTCGTCGCGATCGGTCGCGGCGAGTTCGATGGGACGGGAGCGGTCGGGCGCATAGACGACGTAGTTCGCCTTGGCCTCCTGCGCGAGAGCGGAGATGCCCGACGTCCCCTCCTGCATGGAGCCCCTGGCGACCCAGCCGCCGAGGCCGCCGACGGTCATGAGAAGAGCCGCCGCCATTGCCTGCCACGCCGGCACGCGCGGCCGTCGCCGTGCGGCGACGAGACGGGCGAGATCGAGCTGCGGGGGCACCGGCTCGGCCGCAATCGGAGCGAAGGCGGCGCGCAGGTCGCTGCCGAGCGCCATCAACCGACCAACGCGGGTCCGTGCCTGCGGATTCTCGGCGAGGTAGGTCTCGACCTCGGCGCGGCGATCCGGATCCAGGCGATCGTCGACGAAGGCCTGAAGATCGTTCTCGCTGATGGGACGCTTGTTCATTTCAGCCTCCTCAGGACCGGGCGCTGGGCCACGGCCTCGCCGTCCATGAGCTGGATCATCCGATCCCGCGCCCGGGACAGGCGCGACATCACGGTACCGGTGGGAATGCCGAGCACCTCTGCCGTCTCGGCGTAGGAGAGGCCTTCCACGGTCACGAGGAGCAGCACGCTGCGCTGATCCTCTGGCAGGGCGTCGATCGCCCGAACTAGATCGCGGTGCTGAAGGCCGGCCTCCTGACGAGGGGGCATGGCGAGGACCGCCTCCTGGGCATCGTCGATCGGCAGGTGCGAGCCACCGCGCCGGCGGCGCTGCCGGAGACGGCTGATGGCGAGGTTGTGCACGATAGCGAAGAGCCACGACCTCACGCTGCCGTCGTCCCAGCGCTGGTGCCAACGGGTGATGGCCAGCTCCAGCGTATCCTGAACCAGGTCGTCGGCATCCGACCGATCTCGCAGCAGTGATACGGCGTAGCGCCGGAGGGCCGGGATCAGCGGCGTCACGAGGAGCATCATCTGCTGCATCGCGCGTCTCCACACTCGGTCCCAAGCGCCATGCGCTCCCGGGATACCATCGAACTGCGCCTCTTCATGCGAGGCCAGACGCCGCCTTTCGGCGATTATTCCGTCGGCCCCGCATCAAATTCGCCCGAGGGCTCACGGACGATACCTCGTGTAGGCCGAGGCCGGTCGATTGGCGCGCTGCCGCTTGGCATAGCCGAGGGACGGATCACCGATGAGATACTGGTCCGCGCTGCTTCCGCGCTGTTGCTCGATGAGCTGAGGATCATGAAGCGCGGCTCGAAGAGCAGAATCGCCTTCGCCAGTGTCGGCCTTGGCAACGGAGAGTGCAGGCAAGCTCATGCTTGCTGCGACAGCGAGAATACGCAAGACATTAATGATCGAACGCTCAGACATGGCGCTTTCCATTCCTTGCTTCGCTGCGTGCATTCATTGGGCAGCGAGGAGGAGACGCCAGTCGATTGAGGTTATTCCATCATCGGTTCGATTTTTTGCAAGGCGACATACGACACGAGCGCGGCCCGAGCCAGTGACAGACCGGTGATGATCGTGTCGGGTGGAAACCGGCCAGTCTGCTTTTGGGCGCCAAATTCAACAAGCTGACATTCGACGCTTTGCGGAAACTGGCTGGTCTACTCTCTGGCAAAAGGAGGGCGATTATATCGTTGACACATACAGGCGCGGCAAACGGTAAGCGCTCAAATAATCCATCACAGGTTAGGGACGGATCTCGCGTCGCTCGTTAGCAACGTCCGCAATCGCGGGGATCAGGTCCGGCATACCTGCGAGTGAGGGCGCGATGCTCTTGCCTCCATGAACACGGAGGCCGGCGCATGCCGCGTTTCTTTTTCAACGTCCAGGATGGACAAACCATCATGGATCATAAGGGCGTTGATCTATCAGATTGGAGCACGGCTCGACTGCACGCGATTTCGATCGTCGGACGCATTCTTGCAGAAGAGCCAGAGCGCATAGCCGTCGACGAGGATTGGCTGCTGGAGGTCTCAGATTCTACTGGGCTAATCCTATTCCGGCTCGACTTTCACGTGACCGCCTCGCCAGCCGTCCGAGGCGGTAAGCTAAAGAAGGAAGTCTTCTGAGGCGGCACCTGCCTTAAGGCTCTGGTCGTCTAAGGCGGCGGTATAGCACTTCACATACCCATACGACGGGGTTGCTAGGGCCAATCACGGGACACCTCGAAGCGTCCCATCTTGAGCCTTTGAGTGGCCGCGGATAAAATTCGGCTTCCCCTCAGAGCGCCGCAAACAGACGCGCTCGTGCCGATGCCGAAGGAGTTGCCTCATGTCCGATGTTCCGCATAGCGGCATACCGGGTGGAGACGGTTCCAAGTCACCAAGTTACCGGGTCATGCTTCTCGACGCCGAGGAGAACGTCCAGGCATTGACGCCGATACCAGTTCTCAATGACGAGGCCGCCAAGATCGTGGCCATGCGGATGGCGAACGGATTGGCGGCTGAGCTGTGGGACGGGCTGCGCTTCATTGAGCGCTTCGACCCGAATCCTTCATAACCGCATGCGTCCTCGTACCGCGCCACAACATCAGCATTACGCTTGGACATTCCGCGCCTCGCCAAGTCGCCGATTTGACAGAGAAAATCTGCTATCGATGCGCTCCGTTTCAACTGGTTGCTGCAACTTTAATAATTGTCACGTTTGTGACGGTAAACGGTATACCCATCCTATGTTATATGTTGGATTTCCGACATTTGGTAAGGGCCAGTGATCGCCGGCAGAGCTTCGGGCGCCTGCGACTGAGAGACGTGTGCGCTCCCGCTCGGCTTCAGCGATGCACTCATGCCCCGATACTTTTTCCATGTGCGTGACGGCAAAGGCCGAGAAGACGTTGACGGAACGGTGAAGGCAGACCTCGACGCAGCTAAACGCGAAGCCGTGTTACTTGCTGCCAACCTGATGGGTGATTACGCAGGCGATCTCATAAAAGCTTACGACTGGCGGATCGATGTCACGGACGAACGTGGCCAGGTGCTCTTTCAAATTGACATGCAAATCACAAATAGCCCAGTCTCTCGTGGCGATCCGCTGACAATGCGCTCGCCTGCGCGGCCAAGCGCTTAAACCTTCCTTGGCTTCACAATCATGCGCAGGTTGGCACGGAATTCTTCCTCGTTTTCGCTCGCGCCAGCTTCACGCACGGCCTCGATAAAGCGGCGCTTCTGCTCCGCCCGGCCTCAGAGCCCGCCCGTGATCCTCCTAGTTCATGGCGGGCTTTGTTGCGTCTGGGTCGGTTACGTCGTGTTAGCCGATGGATGCCATATCTCGCTGCGACGAAGCCTTATCCGTATCGGCCTAGTCGAGAAGCCCCCTTCAGCCCGCCCGGTTCGCCGCGGCGGGCTTTTTGTGCCGCCTTCGGTTGCGTGTCTGGCAAGCTGGGCAAAGGAGGTGTGGCCGCCACCCGTGCAGTTGACAGTCTCAAACTCACGCAGCGCCAGGGAAAGGCAGTCGGAGATTTGAGATTACTCATTTTGATTGAATTAGCGGTATACCCCTTGATTATTTTAATGCATTAATATTTAGTATAATGTTGGATTGAAGGTATTTGACAATATGCCCCTCTCACCATCATTGAACGATGTGCTGATGGCGCACACGTGCCCGTCATGTAGGAAAAGCAATAAAAAACTCGGCAAATCCTTTAAAACGCTGTCATCTTATTCGTGCAAGCACTGCAAGTCAAAAATTAGCATTCGGTACGAAGAAAAGATCAGTCTGTTTCTAGCACATAAACATCTTGCTATAATTTGAAGATATTTCGATGAAGCTAATCGAGGTAGGCGGGCGGCTGATTTAGTAATACACTCCGCTGCTGCCTGAACTTTCGCACTCAGGTTAGCAAACCATACCAAAAGCCGCTCCCCGGATGTGTGACCGCAGAAGCCTCAATGCCGATCCGGCGACCGCACCTCGCTCGGCTCCGCATTCGCCAATGCCTTCAGCCCTGCTATCGTCAGAAACCAAGCGGTCTCACCTGGCCGCCGGCGGTACTTCGGTCGCTCTTCCACGAGGCCGACTTCGACGAGCGCCGGCATCGTGACCGCACTCGATCCTTTGTGCAGACCGCGGGGGTTTAGCTTGATCGAAAGCAGCGCGTTGAGCTGCCGCTTGGTGAGGATCACCGCTCCCACTTCGCCCCCGGCGGTTGTCCGTTGACGATGAAGTCGCGGGCGTAAGGAGCGAGCGTTGAGAAGGCTGGATGCTGCTGGGCCACGATGCGGAACGCCTCTTCCTTTCGCCACGCCGCGACCAGAGCCTCCCGCGCCTCCCGTTGCGTTGCTAGGGAACCAGACATGTCGAAGGCCGGCTTATTGATCCCGACTGCGCCGGCACGCGATGTCAGGGTCCACATCCAATAGTCGGCGTTCGCGCCGACGGGCCGATGAAGCATGATCCGGCCGATGTGCTCGTCCTCGCCTTCACGCTCGCGGCGGAGGACGAAGTCGGGGCCCTCCTCGGGCCATGTGTGCTGCCAGTAGAGGGTCACCGCTTCCTCTCTCTCGCCAGCGCCCTCAACGCCTCCACATACAGATCGATGCTGACGACCTGTGAGCGGATGCCGGCGGCCTGCATGATCAGTCTCCGTTCGACCATCTCTTTCAGGTCGCCTGCGGAGTAGTGGTAGTCAGACCATTTCTGCGGTTTCGCGGTCTCTAGTTCGGCTACCACCAATGCACCCCTCGTCCGATCGCCCAGACAACTGCGGCAACGGATATCCAGGTTCCCATAGCGAGAACGACGATGGGCTAGTGGTGAAAACCTGACGGATGGTACCCCCCCGAACCTCCCGACCAGGGTGGTATCAAGACGGTCTGCTCTCGGGCGGTAGACCCGTTGAAGCGGACGTGCCTGTCCCAGCCGCTCCCGACCCGTTGCAGATGGTAGGAAGATCCGCGTTGCGTAGTGCCAGAAGCGGGGTCGTGTTAGAATTGCCGTGAAAGCGACTTACCTACCGATCTGGTCGGGCATCGCGCTTCGTCACGGAGTCCACGATGCAAAAGTCGATCGCGGATTCTGCCCTCTCTACCTTTGCCACGGCCCGAGCTGGCAAAGTTCAGCGACTTCTGGCCGCCCTCCTCAGCATCGCGTTTGGAGCGGCAACGCTCACACTCTTACCCGTGGTGAGCCGGCCGATCTCGCCGATGCCGGGCTTCGTGCCCGTCTACCAATCGGCGCTTACGGTGGTCTATGGCGTGACCACTTTCCTGTTCCTCGCCCAGTACCGCCGTACCCGATCCGTGCCGCTCCTCGTGCTCGGGGCCGGCAGCTTGTACGTCACGCTGATCGTATTCCTGCAGCTTCTGTCGTTTCCCAACGTTCTTTCGCAGGGGCGCCTGCTCGGTTCGGGACCCGACACCACAACCTGGCTCTGGACCTTCTGGCACGTGGGGCCGCCGCTCTTCGCGCTACCGTACGCGATCATGGAAGGTGACGGGCGCGGCCGCCTCGTGCCGGCGCGTCGCGTCGCCCTGGTCGGCTGGCTTGTTTCCGCGGCGGTCGCTGTTGCCGTCGCGCTCGCAGGCGCCGCGGCGACCCGCTACGTGCACCTGCTGCCGAAAACCGTCGAGGGCGACGATTATTGGCTGACCACAACCTCGGGGGTTGGACCCACGGTGGTGGCACTAACAATCGCCGCCCTTGCGGTGTTGTGCTGGACGACCCGGCTTCGCACCGTGCTGCAACTCTGGCTGGCCGTCGCGCTGCTGCTTCTCGTGTTCGACAACCTCGTCACGCTACCGGCGGCAGCCCGCGGCACCGTTGGCTGGTTCGCCGGACGCCTGGAGGCGCTCGTCGCCGGCGTCGTACTGCTCGCGGTGTACTTGCGTGAGGTGGATTTCCTCTACGCGAGAGCTGAGGCCGCAGCCCACGAGCGCGAAGCACGGCGGGCGGAACTGCAGCTTGCGCGAGATAACCTGGCGCTGGCGCTCGACGCGGCCGAGATGGGCGATTGGGAACTTGACCTGCGCACGGGCACCTCGCGGAGAACGCCTCGTCACGACGCGATCTTCGGCTACGAGGAGCCGGTCGCGGAATGGGGCGTCGAGTCGCTTCTCGGACACGTCATCCCCGAAGACCGCGCCGAGGTCCGAGCGGCTTTGGATGGGGTGTTAGCCACAGAGAGGGTCGACCTTCGGTGTCGTATCAAACGCGCCGACGACGGCGCCATCCGGTGGATCGCGCTGCGTGGCAAGGCGTATCTGGATGGGGCCGGTCGCGTGCGGGCGATGGCGGGCGTCGTCATGGACACGACGCGCCAGCACGACGCCGAGGAGCGTCTCAACCAAGCGCAGAAGATGGAGGCCATTGGCCAGCTCACGGGCGGGGTGGCGCACGACTTCAACAACTTGCTCACGATCATCGTCGGCAACCTCGACATGATCGTGCGCCGTCCGGGCGACGAGAGGCGGGTGGAGCGCCTGGCGAGTTCGGGCTTGCAAGCTGCCAAGCGTGGTGCAGAGGTGACTGAGAAGCTCTTGGCCTTCTCGCGTCGGCAGGTGCTACGGCCGGAGACGGTCAACCCCAACCGTCTGCTCCACGATTTCCAGGCCCTCCTCCGCCGCGCGCTTGGCGAGACCATCGAGGTGCGCCTCGAATTGGATGCGAGCCTCGATCCAGTCCGGCTCGACCCAGGTCAGTTCGAGAGCGCGGTTTTGAACCTCGCCGTGAACGCCCGCGACGCGATGCCCGGCGGCGGTTCGCTGACTGTTAAGACCTGCAATGCGCATCTCGACGTCGGCGAACTTGCCGAGCGGCCGGACCTGTTGCCCGGGGCCTATGTTCTCGTGGCGGTCTCGGATACGGGCCACGGCATGGACGCCGCGACGTTGGCCCGTGCCTTTGAGCCGTTCTTTACTACCAAGGACGTCGGGCGTGGCACAGGGCTTGGGCTCAGCCAGGTCTACGGCTTCGTGCGTCAAGCCGGTGGCCACGCCCAAATCAAGAGTGCGCCGAACCAGGGTACGAGCATCGAGCTATACCTGCCGCGTTCGGTCGAGAAGGTGATGGAGGGCCGACCGGAAGGACCGCTTCCGCTACGCCGTGCGGCCGCTGGTGAGGTCGTCCTAGTTGTGGAAGACGAGCCGGCCGTACTGGATATGGCCGTCGAGAGCCTAGGCGAGCTCGGCTACCGGGCGTTGACCGCCACCCGCGCCTCTGAGGCGCTGGACCGGCTGGGCGGTCCCGAGCGCATCGACATACTGTTCTCGGACGTGGTGATGCCGGGCGGAATGAACGGGGTGCAGCTTTCCGTCGAAGCGCGCCGATTGCGGCCGGAACTGCGGGTACTACTGACATCCGGCTACACCGGCACGGCTCTGGACGAACAGGGCCTGCCGCCTGACCTGCCGCTGCTCAGTAAGCCCTACCAACGAGACGAGCTCGCCAACAAACTAAGGGTCGTGCTCGGCCGCTGATCCTAGACGAGAGGCTAGAGGGTCGAAGGTGGAACGTCCGTTTCCAGGCAATAAGCCGAGTTCGGCTCACCACCCCTAGCCGCAGCTGCCGGAGGGCCGACGAAAGGCCCCTTTCGGGAAGCATCGACGGGGCTCTGCGCGGCTCATTCGGGTGAATTTCTGCTCGTCCGCTTTCGGGCAGACAAGACAAAGAAGCGGACGTTCGACGTTTGGCCGAAAGCTGACGAACCGCTTTCAGACGAGAGGCAGAAAAAGCTGTCGCCGGCTCGACTGCAACGCTGCCCTGGCAAAGACCGTTCGACGACAGCGATAGATGCAGGTTTCGATCGCGGATGCAGTCAGAACGAATGTAGTTGTTCCACGAGATGGTCGACGAAGGCTCGGGCGGCAGGCTTAGGGGCCGGTCCGTTGCCAAACAATGCATGCGCCTCGATTTCTGCGAGCTTCCAATCCGATAGCACCTGCACAAGGTTCCCAGTATCCAAATCCTCGCTGAAGGAAGGCAGGCTGGCGACAGCGATACCGACCCCGGCGCGCACCGCGCTCACCGCAACCTCGGCTCCATCGATCGCGACCTGGCCCTTCGGCTGCACTTTGACCTCTCGGTCGCCTTGCCGAAACAGCAACTCCCTACCTGCCACCGGCCCGGCGATCACGAATGTGTGGTCCGCAAGTGCGTCGGGCGTCCCAGGGATGCCGCGGACATCGAGATAAGAGGGTGCGGCTGCAACGACGAGCGGCCAGCGTCCGATCAGGCGTGCAATGATGGTTGAATCAGGAAGCTTGCCGAAGCGGATCGCGACGTCGATTCCCTCGAGGATCATGTCTTGCCTTCGATCGTCGATGGTCAGCTCAATCTGAAGGTTCGGGTGTCGGGCAACGAAAGACTTGAGCCTTGGGACGATGATCCGAGATGCGAAGATCGACGACACCGCGACTCTCAGCGTCCCGCGCATGTCGTCGGATCCACGAACGGCATCGTCCGCCTCTTCGAGGGACGCCAGGATCGATTGGACGCGCGCAAGGTACGCGGAGCCGGGATCAGTAAGGGTCAGGGCTCGCGTCGAACGCGAGAACAGGACCGTACCCAACTGCTCCTCGAGCAAGGCGATGATCCGAGAGGCAGTGGGCTGGGAAAGCCTCATCGCCTTCGCGCCTTTCGAGAAGCTGCCGGTCCTGGCAATCTCGACGAACAGCCGGAGGGCCTGGAACCGATCGCTCACGCCCTCGCTCCCCGCCATGACAGTCTCCAAGCCTAGCCTGTTAGGGAGCGGTCGGCCATCCTCAGACTTGGGCGTAGCCTCCGTCGACCTGCAGCTCGATGCCAGTGATGAAGCTGCTTTCTGACGATGCGAGGAAGGTAGCGACCGAAGCGATCTCGCTCGGATCACCATTGCGCCCAAGCGGCGTCTCGGCAGCGAACTTTTCGAGGAAGCCCTCAACCTGCTCGTCACTCAGGCCGGCCTGCTCGGACAGGATCGGCGTCAGGATGGTTCCGGGAGCAAGCGTATTCACGCGGATGCGGCGGGCGCTGAGGTCAGTCGTCCAGGTGCGGGCGAAGGACCGGATCGCTGCCTTGGTTGCAGAGTAGACGGTGAAGGCCGGCATGCCGAGGCTCGCGGCAATGGAGCCGTTCAAGATGATCGATCCCCCATCAACCACCAGCGGCAGCAGCGTCTGCACCGTGAAGAATGTGCCCTTCAAGTTGGTCGTAACACTGCGGTCGAAATCCGCCTCCGAGATCGTGCCGAACGCACCAAGCGTGCCGCCGCCGGCATTCGCGAAGATGACGTCGATGCGGCCATGCCGGTCTGCGATGTGAGCCCGGAGGCGTTCGAGATCGCCGAGGTCCGCAATGTCGCTGACAAAGCCCTCAATGGAGCCGCCGATCTCGGCGACGGTCTCGTCGAGCCGGTCTTGGCGGCGGCCCGTGGTGATCACCGTAGCGCCTTCCGCCACGAATTGCTTGGCCGTCGCTCGACCCATGCCGCTACTGCCGCCGGTTACGACGGCGATCTTGCCTTCGAGACGCTTCATGTCTTGATCCTTCGGAAATTGGTTGTGTTGGTGATCCGGCCGCCTAGGCAGCCTTCGGCGGCCGGTCAGGAGGCCAGCAGGGTCCGCACGACTTGGTCGGGCTGGTCGAACTGGGGCCAATGTTCAGCTTCGAGCGCGGTGAGGCTCGCGTTTGGGAAGTGCGCGGCGAGGTCTTTGGCGACCGCGATGTTGAGATACCGGTCCCAACTGCCCCAGATGAGCTTCAAGGGCTTGTCGAAGCTTCCGAGGACCGGAAGCCGAAGGTCGTTCGCCGCCAGGTTCTCGTAGGCGTTTCCGGTCATCGCCAGCATCGCCGGCATCGAGCTTGGCGACATCGAGAAATTCTCGGCGATGATCGGCTGGAGTACGGTGTCGAAGCGTTCCCGCATCTCCGGCGTGAGGTGCGCCCTGATCGGCTCCTGTTGGAACTGGAACAGGTAGGCCGCCTGCTTGGGGTCGGTCATCATCGCGACGGCCAGCAACCGGGTTTTCGGATTGCAGCACAGCTCGATGAAGTCTGGGAACGCCAGGACCGGCGAGTTCGCGTAGTAGCAGTTGAACAGGACAAGTGACGCGACCCGAGACCGGTTCGTGACCGCGTAATTGATGGCGGCTGGGCCGCCGGCGTCGTGCCCGACCGGAATGACCTTGATCGGTCCGAGGTCGTCGACGACTGCCGTCAGGTCAGCCAGTTGTTGTTCAAAGCTGTAGGAAAACCCGTCGGGTTTGTCGGAGGCACCGAAGCCCAGGAAGTCGAACGCCACGACACGTCGGCCAGCCGCCGAAAGTCGTGAGGCAATGTCTGCGTAGATGCGGCAATTGTCCGGGAAGCCGTGCACCATCACATAGGCTGGCCCCTCGCCGGGATAGTCGCGGACGTAGATCCGGTGCCCGGCCCGCTGCACGTACCGCTCACGAAATCTGCCTTTGGACGGCGCCTGATCGACCGGCGATGCTGCCAATGCCGTGCCCGGGACGGCAATCGAGGCCGCGGCGATTACCGCCAGCGATTGCAGGATGGCGTCACGCCGAGAGGCAGCGAGGATCGGATGGACACTCATGCTGTCCTCCTTCCGTTGCCCAGCAATGCCAGACAGCTCGGTTGTGGGAATTTCGGTAATGATGGGACGCGTTGGCGTCCCGTCCCGTCACTCGTGGAACGGCACCCAGAACATCTTCACGTCGACATTCAGCATGCCCGACTTCACGGTGGGATCGTCCGTGCCGATCCGGACGGCTTCTTCGAAATCGGTGGCCCTGAAGATCGTCATGCCGCCGTCGGCCAGCACGCCGTTGAGGCCACCGGCTTGCTCCATGAACGGCCCGCTCAGCACGGTCAGGCCCCTATCCTGTAGCTCGGTCATGTAACCGACGTGCTTTTCGAACTCAGGCTGCTCGTTGTATTTGACGCCATTCACCCAATTGGGTCCTGGGGTCTGGAATGCCACGAAGTAATGGGGCCCATTGACGTCAACCATGTCCACGCACTCCAGTTGAATTCCCTGGCGGGAAATCAAATCCTCGATGGAGGGTTATTTCGTCCATCTGCGGCGAGGTGCGTAGAGCCTATTTTCGGATAACATGCATTTGCCGACCGAATGAATGGCCGGCGAA
The DNA here is from genome assembly GCF_014196345.1 of Methylobacterium brachythecii. Classification (GTDB taxonomy): domain Bacteria; phylum Pseudomonadota; class Alphaproteobacteria; order Rhizobiales; family Beijerinckiaceae; genus Methylobacterium; species Methylobacterium brachythecii. Next base: position 422,096 of record NZ_JACIDN010000005.1, read on the forward strand.
TAGGGGTGCGATGCCGCCGGATTAGAGACGGAACCTACGTCCGCTTTCGGGAACCGTGGGGCCGAGCGTGTAGGACCGGGTTGGGCCGGAAGCAGCGTGGCTGATCAGGGTGGTTTTCAGCCGGTCTGCTTTCAGGCGTCAATCGAGGAAAGCGGACGTTCAAGGTTCGAGGCCGAGGATGTAAGACAGATGATGCGCGATCTGACAGCGCACTACGAGGTTAGTCGCTATCTGCTGAAAGTTCGCTTGGTTTGCTCGGTGGAGGAGCTTTGGCGTCCGCCTGTAGCTAAATGAGTACCATCTCCAGCAGGAGCCGAACACGAAAGCTGGCATGCGCGCCGAGCTTATCTAAAGCTGCTTGGCAATGCTTAGCGGCTTCCGTGTTTGCATCCTCGGAGTCTAACATCCAATCACCCCGTCCCGATGAGGGTATCAAACCGAACATATGAGGGGTTGTCGCGGTGGCAATATATGACAGGCGCTTGACATAAATTTGCGCCTGAAGGCCAAGGTTTTGCAGAGACGTCGATTTTTTGCGGGTAAGCTCGCTGCCCCACCTTCCGCAACGAATGGCGGCACCTTTGTGTGACAACAATCCCAAGAACAGCTTTCACCGCTTCGTCCTGGCGCAGCCACGGCTGTTGTCTTGCGACAAAGCGGTTGATCGCTGTGCCGCTCTCGTCGGAGACAATCAGTCATAATGAGGTCTGTCGCAGCCTAAGTCAAAAACCGATCATACGTTGTATTAAATCTACTGACTGCGGTTATGCTAAGCTATCATTGGCAACGACTTGGCGCTGATGACTGAGAGCAACGCGTGCTCCCGCCTGCCTTCAGGGGAGCAGCTTCATGCCTCGCTACTTCTTCGACATCCATGACGGAGAGGTATCCCGCGATGAAGCCGGAATGGTTCTTTTCAGTGAAGAGGCCGCCCGTCGCGAAGCTTACAGCATCGTTTCTCGTTATGCGTCTAACCCGATCAATCTTGTCATAGACGGCCTCGTCGTCGTGACCGTACGCGACGGTCCTCATTCCGAGGTGTTGACACTGCGCCTAGTCTGTCAGGAGGATAGGCCCGACAACCGCGCTCGGTCGACGACCACGCCGGACTCGACGCTTGCTAGAGACCGGAAAAACGGCGCGAACTCTCAACACTTTTAGCGGGGCGGCCCATGTCAAGGACACGCAAGCCCGTAGCCTGGATGGCGAGACGCGCTCAACGCCGCCGATCCTCTCGCATGGACTGGTGCATCGAGAAAACCAGGCGACACAACCTCAAGGCAGCTGCCTTGAGCGAGTTCCCAACGCCGGACACGACCAATGTCATTTTCTTTAAACGCTTCGACGGCAGGCCCTTCGCTGGCTACGAGGGTTGACGAGCCGTAACCTGAACTCGGATGTCGCTAACCCCAACGCGGCCCGGGCTGAAAGGCCTCGCCGGGCGCTAATGTGCCGCCGTGGCCGCTTGAACCTGAGGCTAAGCTCACCCGGTGACGGTGATCAACAGGCTGGCGTGTGAAATCCTTCGAGATGAACGATTATGTCAGTCTCAATCCGAACAATTGAGCAATTTGACAGCACGTAGCTCAAAACCGCGCCGAAAATTGAGAGAAGCGTCGCACTTCGCGTGATTTCTAAAACTGATCCTCGCCGCCTCAAATTATTATTTGATTGGTTTTCCGTATTTGATAAATCGATAGATAAAATATTTTGACAATCACAAAACACCTCGATATAAAATCGGCAATTGAGATAAAGGAGTAATCTAATAGCAGATTATATTACCAAGGTTTTGATTGCTGACCGGCATCCTTCATTTATCTTAGGCTTACGGTGCCTGATAGATACGATGTATGGTTTTCGAATTGTGGGAGAGATTGCATCTTATGTGGGTGCATATGGAAAAATTCTAGAAATTAATCCAGATATAGTGATACTTGACTTTTCGATACCTGGAATGAGAGGTCTTGCGACCCTAAATCAAATAAAAATAGAAACCCCAAATATTTCGATAGTCGCTGTCAGTGAATACCACCAGGATCACTACGTAGCAAGCATTTTCAAATCTGGCGTTAAAGGTCATATCTCAAGAAGTGCAGCAAAGAATGAATATTCCAATGCAATATCGACTGTGTCTCGCGGTGAAATATATGATACCCCGTCATTCTCAGAAAATGCCAATTCGACTAGCGCTCCCCAGGACAGATCAATAAAAAACAAAATTACATCTTCTACTTTATCGGAACGCGAGACTGTAGTATTGCGAATGATATCTCTTGGTTTAACCAATAAAGAAGTTGCTCTCACTCTGGGAGTGACGGCAAATACTATTGATACTCATAAAAGAAGAGCAAGTGAAAAACTAGAAATCTACAGTAGAGCTAAGCTTGTGCAATATGCTATTTTCAATGGTTGGCTTGGTGGGCCAATCCAAGAGGAAACACTTGGGGCAAAGATCTCGTGACTAGCGAACCTTTCGAACTCTATTGACGCGAACTGGGTCGACAAAGGCGAAAAGCATGATGCTTACATGAGCCAGCAACGGACTTTGACTTTCGAGACCCACGTCGAGCCTTGCCCGTTCGATAAACATCGCTTCCGCTGGATATTAGCTGCCGGTGGGGGTGGACACTCCGAGCACGGTTTAACTTCGTATGCTGATCGTGAGGCCGCGCAGATAGCCGGAGATGCCAGAGTTCAGGTATTGGCAACACAGGCCGCTGACTTGCAGACATCGTCCGGTGATTTTTCGTCTGCAAAACCAGACAAGAATTCCTTAGGCGCATAGGCCGAATTACTGTTGATTGGGATTGATCACTGTTAAATCAGATCAATCCGACGCGGGAAGGCGGGGGCGCCTAATTCGTTCGCGCTGCGTTCGACGCGTTATCCAACCGAATGCTGTAGTTAGCTCGAGCATTTCAGCTCCTGTACGTGAAATATAGTCCATCAGAGCGTGTTCTAAACGATCAGCATCGTTGCCATGATGTCGCGGTGTTTGGCTGCGTTTCGACCACTGACGAAGACATGCGGTCTGTCCGGCTGAAACGGCTCCAACGCGATCGCTTGTGCCAGCACCTGCTTGGCGCGGTCTCTGATTGCGTCGAGGTCGTCGCACTATGAACCGATCTCGTAGTCACGCGAGAGAGTCCAGCTGCGAACATCAAAGAAATATCGAGGCAAGGCGCTTCCTTGGAGGAAGGCGGCAGCACTGGCGTCTCCTTGCTGTTTGCGAGCCGACCCAGTCATTCGGGGTTCCCGAAAGAATCTGACGTGAGGTCAATCCGGAGCCTGGCGAACACCGGGGATGAGCCATGGCGATCAAGGTCACGTTCGTCGTCCAGAGCTTCGTCATCAAGCAGAAGCGCTTGGTGCTGGGCGGCCCGGAAGTCGCGCGCACCGAGAGCGGAGCGCTGAAGAAGGCGGAGGCCATGGCATCCCGCGTTCCCGGCACAGCGGCGATCCGCGTCATGGCGAACGATGAGACCGGCGAGCATCTCGCTAAAGTTACCTACCGAGCCGGGGCATGCGCGAATTCACGGCCGAGGTCAAAGACAAGGCTGGCAAGGTCATCGTTCACGGCACGCTGTCGTTACGCGGAAAGTGTTCGCGTTGAGCGCACAAAAAGCACGGTTCAGCGGGTGCTGGCCGGGCTCGGTAATTCAGGTTCACTCATTGGCCTCGGGCGGACCGGATTAGGATGATGACAGGGATCGTGGCCTAGTTTTCCGCCTTTTCAGCTTTGCTGATCCCGTGGACGAGCTTCAGTAGAATGCCTCGAACATGTGCTCGCACGCTGCGGTCACGTGGCCGCCTCTGCGACCAGAGTACCCGTACATTCCCATTGAGCCACCCGTGCGCGCTCATGATGATTGCACCATCCTCCTCAGTGACGACCACGGTAGCGGGAAGAGCCTCACTGCCACGAGCAATCTGTCTTGCACCTGCCTCGGCTAGGAGCCTTCGGGCATGACGCTCAATCGCGACAGGTCCTTCACATTCTAAGTCTTCGTCGTCCCACTCGGAAGAGTCGCCATCATTTACGTCGAAGACGTACTTATGCACTGGAAGCTCCCCCACAGAAGACGGGAGCGCGCATTGCTCTCGGCCATCAACGCCAAGGCAATATGCTAATTGGCATCTTATGATACGCGCTCGCCGCCGTGGTATGCTCTGCGATTATGCACAGCCGGTCACCGTTAACGGTCCGACCGGTCGTCCAGGGATCCTGTTAGGCTTTGCTTCCAGGCGGCTCTGCCGTTGTCCAACCGATGCGCGGCGATCTTGCTCACTATCGCTCATCGGCCTTTCTCGAGGTTGAGCGCTAAGAGCGCGCCCGAAGCACCGAGGCCTTGATCCGGGACGATGCCAGGGGACGCCGATGCCACGTCACGCCTGAATCGACCCACACGACCAATACGCCCAGGGGGAAGTCCTGGTGGAGTTCGAGGCGATCGTCGGAGGGGTCAGACTAATCTCGGCGCGCGACGCCGAGGGCGCCGACATCCTTACCGACCTCGAGGACCTCGAACGCCTCGCGCTCGCAAGCGAAATCCTGGACGATTACCGCGAGGCCATGCCGACGTGTGAGGCTTCCCTGCACGTGAATTCGACCGTCTACCAACCGATATCAGGATGAACATGACCACGCAGAGCAACAGCGCGCGCGCCCAACACGAACGCGGCGCGGACCAGTTTTCGGAAGCGGCAAAGGCCGGCGCCGACAAGCTGGCTGAAAATGGCATCTGGCCGGTCCCAGCCAGCATGGAGCAGGCGGTCCGCCGTATCGGCGAGGCGACCGAACGCTACAACCGCACCTTCGGCTTCTCCGGCGAGGGGGGAGTGCGATTGCTAGCCCAGTCCCGGCAGCACGCGGAAGCCATGAAACAGTGCGGGACGGTGCTGACCAAGGCGTTCGAGGAGTCGTCGAAGACCTGGATGGAGATGATCCAGGATCAGTGGGAGCGCAATCGCGCCGGCATGGACAGGCTGCTGCAGGCCAAGACGGTCCATGAGTTCGGCACCATCCACGGCGATCTCGTCCGGGAGAATCTGGAACACTTACTCAGAGACAGCCGCGTCATTGCGGGTCAGTCGATAAGAGCGGCCGAAGACGCTGCTAAGTCTTTCGCCGCAATCACGGTTCCGATCTCAGACAAGAAGGCATGAGCGCCGACGGGCCTCGGCGCCGCCCGCAGTCCGAGGTCGGTACCCGATTTACATCGGCATCGAAGCCGACTGCTCGAACCTTCTCGGGCTATTTGGCCCGCTTCCGATCGATGGGCTCATCCGGCAACGCGACTTGGCGGCGAATTCTGCCGTCGATCGCGATGACGGCATTGCTGACCGGCATCGTTCTGTCGTGCGCCTTCACAGACGTCCTCGACGGTCATCCGCTCATCTACACGCTGCCATAACGGAATGTCACCAAGTCGCGGGACAGATACGAACGTCGTGGCTGCGATGACGGAATCTTCCGAGGCCTTGAATCGGGACTACGCGCTCGAAGCCGAGCGTGAGGCGACAGAGTCGGGCATGGCCATTCAGGAGTACCAAGCAGTGCTCAAGGGCGCAGTCGTCACGGCGCTAATTCCGCCCAAACACCTTGAAGGCATCGCAGCGTATGGGGTTAGGGCTGTCGGCGAGGTCCTCGTTCGTTACCTCGTCGGCGAGGCCGAACGGTAGAAGGGCGGGCGTACCCCCTACCAGTATGGAGTTCACCTATCCGGGACCGGATCAGGCCTTCGCCGCCATCCGCAGCGAGACGTCGAGGTGGACCGGATTGTGTAGGATGTTCGCGACCGGTGACCAAAGCACTGCATGCTTGACGAGGGCATCGAGCACTTTTCGCGATGCGTCCGCATCCAGCGTAACCGCGACCCGGATGGTCTCGAACCCGATGGTCTTCGGATGGAGGTCACCGGTTCCCCAGGCCGCTGTAGTGTTGATGTCGGCCTCGACGTTGAGTTCGAGTGTCCGGATCGGGATCCCTTGCGCTAGGGCGTTGGCGTGGATGCCAATGGAGAGGCAGGAGCCGAAAGCGGCCAGTAAGGCTTCCGATGCATTCGGCGCTGTGGTCTCGCCCAAAAGACCCTCGGGTTCGTCTTCCATCACTGGCTGGGGCGGAAGGTCCCGGATGTAATTGAGCTGCCGCAGGCGGCCCTGCGCAACTGTGCGGCATCGCAAGGTGCGGACAGCAGCGGGATCGGTTTTGCCCTCGGCGATGATGGCCTCAAGCTGACGCCCGTCGACCGTATCCGGAAGCGCAGATCCAGGTTTGATCGGAGGAAGTGCCATTTTTATTTCCTTGATAGTGAACATATGACTTAAAATAATTATTTCATGAAAATATTTCCATGTTGGCGATAGTCATGCGTTCTATATAAGCTTTCCGTGTAGAAAGTCGGCACGCAAAGTCGACGAGGAGAGACGCATAAACGGATTCTGGATCGCGGATGCTCGACTGGGACGACTTGAGATTCTTCCTGGCTCTCGCCCGACATGGCACCCTGTCCGCAGCTGCCAAGGTCCTGCACGTCTCGCAATCGACTGTCGGACGTCGTCTAACCTCGTTGGAGGCGACGCTTGCGGTGCGTCTGCTCAATCGCACTCCGGACGGCTACGTGCCGACCTTGGCCGGCGTAGCCGTACGCGAGAAGGCAGAACAGCTTGAGGCAGCGGCCCTGGCGCTGGAACGCGACGTCAGCGGTCGCGACGCCCGGCTGAGAGGGCTAGTCCGCGTCACCTGCGCCGAGACGATGGCGGCCCAGATCCTGGCTCCGAGCTTCGCACGTCTTCACGCGTCGTATCCTGACGTCATGGTCGAGCTCATCCCCAACCCGCGGGAACTCAGCCTGTCGATGCGCGAGGCGGACATTTCGGTGCGGCTTAAGCAGCCGGAACAGCATGACTTGGTCCTGCGGCGCATCGGCGGCATCGCCTTCGGACTCTACGCGACGGCGGATTACCTCGCGGATCACGGCGCGATGGATTTTGGGGACGGATGTTCGGGGCATCGCCTAATCACGCAGCTCGACGACACCCAGGAGATGACGCAATCGGCGTGGCTGACCGAATTGGCATCTCGAGCCACGGTGGTGCTGCAGACCAGCAGCCACGAGGCCGCCGTGCTCGCGGCGGCCAATGGAGGCGGCTTAGCTTGCCTAGCGCGGTTCCGAGCAGACGCTGAACCGAGATTGACCCGAATTTCGGTGCGGGTCGCGCCACCCAGCGCAGACGTGCTGTTGCTCGTCCACAAGGACAACCGCGACACCCCGCGTATTCGGGTGGTGCTCACGCACATCACGGAATGCATCCGCGCACTTGGTCCGATGCTTCAGCCCGAGGATGCAAGTGAACAGGACGCTCGGGCCATGGCCGTTCGATCCTAAAAAAGTAGGCGCCGGTCCTCGCGCATCGTCAGCTGGCGCCCTCCACCCCAATGCCTGCAGGCCATAGGTGGGCACTCCGCGGTCGTATTGACAATCATCGATGCCTCGCCATCGGGTGCAGGCTTACCGCAAATTTCGTCTAATCCGCTCCCTTGGTTAGGGCCTCAAAAAGTCGAGGAATAGAGAACATCTCGTTTCAGATATCGGCGTGCCTCTCGGAACGTCTGCTCTAAAGCTGGGGATCGCTTGGTTAGAACTACCGAGATGAGCGCACCGCTGCCGCTGAAGCACCAGAAGGGACGTCCCGTCCGCTTTCGGGGAACGGGCGGTCGCTCGTGTACGGCGAGGTTGGGGTCGGTTGCAGAATGTCTGCTTCTGGGCAGGCGACCAACTTCTGCTCCTGGCGCACAGCCGCGATCATCAATGGCTCAATTGGGTGGAGTTCCGCTGGGCCGCTTTCCGTCGCCGAACTCAGGAAGCCGACGTCCGAGGTTCGACATCGCCCGGGCGGAAGCGGAACGGCAGCGTCCAGGCAGGCGACTTAGAGAAGCGGACGCAACCGCCCAGACTGATCTGGACGTAAGACGCCTATGCCATCCGCTGGCCGCCCTTCGTCGGAGCAACCCTTCTTCCCTCCGCCTACCTGGCAACTTCGACTCCGAATGGCCATCGAACTTCGCGGGACCCTTCGCCCGGTGGGGAATAGGATTTTGTTTGCTCCAGAACGTGCAGGTCCACGATGTGGCAGAGAAAGCACGCATCAGACAGTAGCGAGCTCTGACACTGGCCGTAATCGAACGTTCATTGACATATGAATGAACGTTCAATTACAACTTTGCTGACGAGGGGATAGCATGTGCTATTTGCTGCGAAGCGCAGACTCATATCACGACGCAAGTCAGCGCAGTCGTGTAGCGACAGGTCATATATTGGCCCGGGTGGGCCGACTGGCCGAAGCACAGCGACCTCTCATGATGACCAACATGAGGTGGCCTCGCCACCTGTCATTCCTAAGAACCGATGCAGCCTTTAGTGGCCCTTCAATCCATCCTCGTCGCGATGACAAAGCGGATGTGGTTGCCGACATACGGGCCCCGTTGTTCAAGGAGCGGAGCAGCCCGACGCAGCGTCGGGCCCAAGAGGTCCGACGGATGAAGCCCACGTCTGCGTTTATAGATACTCCCGCTCCAAGAACCGATCGCCGCGAGCGGATTCTTGATGCTGCGGAAACCTGTTTCGTGCGCAACGGCTTCCATAGAACCACGATGCTCGCATTGGCTAAGGCCGCATCGATGAGCGCCGGGAATTTCTATCACTACTTCTCTTCGAAGGAGGCGATTGTCCTCGGCATCATTGAGCGCGACCGGAACCGCAACGCGGAGCTTTGGGAAGAGCTCGTTAAAAGCGGTGACCAAACCGAAGTCTATATCGATATGGTTGCAAGCTACTTCACGGCAATGACCCGTGACGCCGCAATCCTACAGGTCGAGATTTGGGCAGAGGCTACCCGTAATCCCGCAATCGCCGACATCGTCGCCAGCGCCGACGCAAAGGGACGCGCCTGGTTCCTCGATACGCTGACGGCTTCGGCCGGCTTGCCCGAACGCGACTGCGGAGACTTGTACTGGGCGATGACCGCCATGCTGAGAGGCATGATTGTCGATCGAGCCACGATCGCCGAATACGATCCGAAGCCTGCCCTTTCGCGGTTCGTCGACATGATGCGAGCCGGTTTCGCCAAGGGCGGGCCGGCCGACTGATCCGGGTGGAATTCCTTCACCCGTAGATGAAACCGGGACGCGAGATCCCGGGGCAAGAACTTCCAAGGGGAGATCACGCCATGTTTCGGAAAATGATGGCTGCCGCCTGCGGCAGCCTGCTGATGACCTGCGCCGGTGCACAGGCGCAGTCAGCCTACTTCACTCGCTACGTCACCTTCGGTGACAGTCTTACGGACAACGGCCGAATTCTACGCGAGACCGGGTTCAGCCCCACCATCGCTGCGAACGCGGCCATCGGTTCCGTTATCTACCAAGACGGGACGTCGGCGAACCGCCCCGCCTACGCTGAAGTCGTTCCGGCGCTCATCGGGCTGCCTTACCGACCCGAAGACGGATATGCCGTCGGGGGCTCGCGGTCGTACCATCTAGATCCTGATCCGAATTTTTCTCCTGTGAAGCCGTGGGGTCTACCCGATCAGGTCGCGGAGTCCATCGCACGCATCGGCCGCTTCAGTCCGCGCGACCTCTTCAGCATCTGGATGGGCTACAACGACATTGCCGCCGCCGGAGCGGTGACCCCGGAGGCAAAGACCCTGGTCGTTACCAATCTGCTCGCCAACACCAATGCCGCCATCCAGGCACTGGCTGGAAACGGAGGACGCGAGTTCGTCGTCTTCAATCAGAAGACCGACCGGCCGGATCTCGTGACGATCCCCGGCGTCAGCTCGACCCCGCTCGGCGGCAACGACGTCGCCCGGGCGATCAACGCCGCCCTGCCGGGCGCGCTAGCGCCGCTTTCGGCGGCCGGTCTCAACATTCACTACTTCGATGTCGATGCGCTCATCACCCGCCTTCGCGCCAACCCGACCGCGTTCGGCTACGGTCCGGATGGCAACACGCCCTGCGTCCTGGTTCCGTCTTGTAAGGCTATCGGCGCTGCCGACGGCGGTGCGACGGTCAATCAGTACATCACCGTCGACGGCGTCCACGATACCGGCCGTACTAACAGCTACATAGCGGCCTTCCTGGCCAACCAGCTCAATGCCCCGCTGACCATCGGTCCGCAGGGCGATCTCGGTCAAAGCGCAGGCATCGCCTTCTCCTCGACGCTGATCGACTTCCTCAGCGCCGAGCGTCGCCGCAACATGGCGATGTCCGTGCCTGCCATGTACTCGGCCGACCTCCCCGGCAAGGCGCCAGCGCCTGTGACGATCCCGGTCATCCCGGGTAGCCCGTTCTCGGTGTTCGCGCTCGGGACCTACCTCAACGCCGACCGCACGGCTCAGAACCGCGCCGGCGGCGGCAGCATCGGCAACAGCTACAGCGCCGACTTCGGCGGCGTGACGGCCGGCCTGCTCTACCAGGCCACACCCAACCTCGTGCTCGGCGCCGCGTTCAACTACCTGAACACCAGCGTCGATCTGCGGGGTCTCTCCAACGGCCGCATCGATCTGGACAGCTTCCAGGGATCGGTCTTCGCCTCGCTGTCCTACTCGGAGTTCTTCGCCGACGGTGTGCTCACCTATGGCGGAAACAACTATACCATCGGCCGGCCCGGCGTTCTCAACGATCGCCTGACCGCGTCTCCCTCGGGCGACACCTTCACCGCCGCGGCCCGTGTCGGCTACCTCTTCGACTTCGGCTCCTTCAAGGCCGGCCCGGTCGCCGAGATGGCCTACGCTCACGTCAACGTCGATCCCTACGCCGAGAGCGGAGATCCCCTCCTCACGATCGGTGTCCGGCGCCAGAGCCTCGAAGGTCTGACGGCAGGCGGTGGCGTCCAGATCCGCTCGGCCCTGCCGATCTTCGGTGGTCTCGCCAGCCCGTTCCTGAACGTGACGGCGCAGCACGACTTCCTGGACGGGGTCCGCACCGTGAGCTCGTTCCAGACCTACGCGCCGGCGCTGCTGATCCGGACGCAGACCGGGCGCCTGAACGACGACGTCTATGGCCGCATCGCCGGCGGTCTCGACTTCGATCTCGGAAACGGCTTCAGCGGCCTCTTGACCGGCTCGACCAGCTTCGCGCGCTCCGGCGGCGACGATCGTACCGTCAGCGCGGGCGTGAGATACCGCTTCTGACGTCGCGTTCCTCCAGCTCTCCCTTCCCAGCATCTCGACAAGAGGGGAGCGCACCTTGGCCCGGTCAAAAGCCGGGCCGTTTTTTCGCGGAGCTTCGGTATGACAACGCTTCATCCACCAGCAAAGCAGGTGATCGATCCATCGTCGGCAAAAGCCGCTCAGCGGCCTGCCGATGCGAGTTCGACCATCGCCGCAAATTCAATATTCCAGACCCTGGTCCGCGAGCGCACGAGCTTCGGCTGGATCCTGACAATCCTGATGCTGGTCGTCTATTTCGGCTTCATCGGCCTGATCGCCTTCGACAAGCAACTGCTCGCTACGAAGGTCTCCGGCACGGCCTCGCTCGGGCTGTTCATGGGCGTCGGCGTCATCGTCTTCGCCTTCATCCTCACCGGGATCTACGTCGCGCGCGCCAACACCCGCTTCGACCGCCTATCGGCCGAACTCGCACGGAGCCTGGCTCGATGACCCGCCCGCACATCCTGGGCGGCCTCGGGGCTGTCGGTGTCATCGGGCTCGCGGCGACGACAGCTTGGGCCGCTGGCCCTGATCTCGGCGCGATCACGCAGCAGGCGACGAACTGGCCTGCCATCGGCATGTTCCTGTTCTTCGTGCTGTTCACCCTCGGCATCACCTACAAAGCTGCCAAGGGCACGAAGTCGGCCTCCGACTTCTACGCAGCGGGCGGCGGCATTTCGGCTGGCACCAACTCGCTCGCCATCGCGGGCGACTACATGTCCGCGGCCTCGTTTCTCGGCATCTCTGGCCTCGTCTACACCTCGGGCTTCGACGGGCTGATCTACTCCACCGGCTTCCTCGTCGGTTGGCCGATCGTGCTCTTCCTGATCGCGGAGCGCCTTCGCAACCTCGGCAAGTACACCTTCGCCGACGTGGCTTCGTTCCGCCTCGACCAGACTTCGATCCGCATCATCTCGGCCGTCGGTACCCTCGTCGTGGTGGCCTTCTACCTGATCGCGCAGATGGTCGGCGCGGGGAAGCTGATCCAGCTCCTGTTCGGTCTGCCCTACCTCTACGCGGTGGTGATCGTCGGCGCGCTGATGATCATCTACGTGGCCTTCGGCGGCATGAAAGCGACGACCTGGGTTCAGGTCATCAAGGCGTGCCTGTTGCTCGGCGGCGCGACCTTCATGGCCATCGCCGTGCTGTACAAGTACGGCTTCCACCCAGAGTCGCTGTTCGCCGCGGCCGTCGCCACGCACCCGAAGGGCGATGCCATCATGGCGCCCGGCGGCTTGGTCTCGAACCCGATCGAGGCGATCTCGCTCGGCGTCGGCCTGATGTTCGGCACAGCCGGCCTGCCGCACATCCTGATGCGGTTCTTCACGGTCTCGGACGCGCAGGCGGCCCGCAAGTCGGTGTTCTACGCCACCGGCCTGATCGGCTATTTCTACATCCTGACCTTCATCATCGGCTTCGGCGGCATCGCCCTGCTGATGTCCGATCCGAGCTACTTCAAGCTCGGCGCGGCGGGCACCTTCGACAAGCTCAAGGACATGGTCGGCGGCACCAACATGGTCGCCGTGAACCTCGCCAACGCCGTGGGCGGCCCGTACTTCCTGGGCTTCATCTCGGCAGTGGCCTTCGCGACCATCCTGGCGGTGGTGGCGGGCCTGACGCTGGCCGGCGCATCGGCCGTGAGCCACGATCTCTACGCCCAGGTCATCGCCCGCGGGCGCACGACCGAAGGCGCCGAGGTCCGGCTCTCGAAGATCGCCGCGGTGGTGATCGGGATCGTCGCGATCTATCTCGGCTACGTCTTCGAGAACCAGAACGTGGCTTTCATGGTTGGGCTCGCCTTCTCGGTGGCGGCGAGCTGCAACTTCCCGGTCTTGTCTATGTCGATCCTTTGGCGGGGAACGACCACTTGGGGCGCGCTGCTCGGTGGCCTCGTCGGTCTGGTAACGGCGGTGACCATGGTCGTGCTTTCGAAGGCGGTCTGGGTGACGACCTTCGGTCATCCCGCGGCCCTGTTCCCCTTCGACAACCCGACGCTGTTCTCGATGCCTCTGGCCTTCTTGACCATCTTCGTGGTGTCGAAGCTGGACAACACGCGGCGGGCTCAGCGGGAACGCGCGGCCTTCGACGCACAGTTCGTGCGCTCGGAGACCGGCATCGGAGCCAGCGGCGCCCACGCGCACTGAGCAACGGACGGCACTTTAAAAGGCGAAAGGCGCGGTGAGAGCCGCGCCGGTTCTTTTGTAAGGATTTGTTAAAGTCGGCAGCCGCAGCGTTCTTCTGGCAAGAATCGCCGAGGAACTGACGAAGTTCAAATACCTGCTTGGAAGATTCGCCACCTGGAAGCAGGCCGGCTGATATCCACACCACTCGGTTCATTGCCTGCCCGGCTCGTATGTCCGCTCTGAATTAATTAGAGCCGCCGCCGATCAGGCGGAGTCGACCTGGGTTTTCAGGATCGGGCTGATCTGATTCTCTTTCGGCTTTCCGACAGGAGGGTCGATGTCGTCGCCATTGTCGTCCGATCTGCGTGAGCGCGTCGTGCATGCCGTGGAGGAAGGCTCCTCGCGTCGGGGCGCAGCGCGGCGCTTCGGGGTCAGCCCGTCCAGCGCCATCCGCTGGCAGGAAAGCTTCACGCAGGAGGGTCGGGTGGCGGCCAAGCCGCAGGGCGGCGACCGGCGCTCGCAGCACGTCGAGGCGCACGCGGACCTGATCCTGAGCCTCTACGAGGCGCAGCCGACGATCTTCCTGTCGGAGTTGCGGGGCCTGATGGCCGAGCGGGGCGTCGCCACGAGCGAGAGCGGCCTGTCTCGCTTCTTCAAGCGGCACGGGATCACGCGCAAAAAAACACAGGCCACGCGGCCGAGCAGGATCGGTCCGACGTAAAGGCCGAGCGCGAGGACTGGTTCGAAAGCCAGGACGAACTCGATCCCGACAGCCTCGTCTTCCTCGACGAGACCGCGGCGACCACGGCCATGGCGCGCCGCTATGGCCGAGCCCCACGTGGCGAGCGCTGCCGGGTCGGCGTCCCACAGGGACACTGGACCCGAAGGGCCGCGAAGCGAAAACCACCACCATCACGGCCGCGCTCCGCGCCAGCGGCCTGGCCGCCACGACGATGTTCGACGGAGCGACGAACGGCGAGCGCTTCCGCGCCTACGTGACCGACATCCTGGTCCCGACCCTGAGGCCGGGCGACACGGTGATCCTGGACAATCTCCCGGCCCACAAAGTCGCGGGCGTGCGCAAGGCCGTCCAGGCGGCCGGTGCGCGCCTCCTCTACCTGCCCCCCTACTCGCCCGACCTCAACCCAATCGAGCAAGCCTTCGCCAAGCTGAAGGCGCTCCTCCGCTCCGCTGCGGCGCGAACCATCACCGATCTCAGACAGGCGATCCGCCAGGCACTCGCCGCGTTCACCCCGGACGAGTGTCGCAACTACCTCGCCGCCGCTGGATACGATGCATACGATCCAGCATGATCGGCAGCGGCTCTAGTCTGCCCCGAACGACTGGGATGGGCGCACCGCAGCCGGGGCACTGGCAAAAGCAGCGACCACTATCGGATAATGCGGCAGCCCCCGTATATGACGAGGTCGGGTCGACAACGGACGGGCGCCTACCTGAAACTGAATGTCTGCTGCCGGGCGGTGGGCTGATGTCCGCTCATGGCGCACAGCGGCGCCGACGAGTGACTTGGTTGGATGGAGATCTGCCGATCTGCTTTCGGGCGCCAAATTCGACAAGCGGACGTTCGACGGCCGGCACAAGCTGGCCGAAAGCAGCTGGTCCGTTTCGGATGAAATCCGCTGGAAAAGCGGACGTGCATCTACCGACCCAGCCTCGTCATTCGCGCGACCTGGCACAATGCCGGAAAGCGGACATCCGATCGGCGGTGGCGCCGGAAGCATCGCGCCCATCTCGGTCATTCTGGCTGGTAGCGAATTGTTCGGAAACGGACGTCGATACCGACCGCTTGATGACCGTTGGGTTGGGTTCCGGCCCGTCTGCTTCGGGGCGTAGAAGCGAAACGCGGACCTTCGCGAAATGGCAAAGGCTGGCCGGAAGCAGACAACTCGCCTTCGGCGCTCAATCAGCCTAAACCGGGACAGAAAGTCGGGCTACCGGAGCACTCTCGACGCCTCCTCCGTTCGGCCTCCTGGCGGTTGTAGGTTCGGACCGCCATGATGCCGTTACGGATCGTCGTGATCGAATGCGGCCAAATCCCGATGAACTTCTCGATGGACACGTTTACGACGTCCGAGATCGTGACCCGTAGGTCGTTCCCGAGCCCAAGCACACCGGGCGCATCCCCGTTCAGTCGAAGAGCGACTACGCCGGACTAAGCCGCGGATGGTCGTGGAACCTGACGACCGCGATCAAGTTCGTCGGCATCTCAAAGCCCGCGTTCGCGACGCGCGGTTTCGAAACAACGAAGCAGGAAGCGGCGGACGCCCTCGAGTGACTTTGCTCTCGGCACCGAGCGGCATGCCCATCGACGAGCCGATTGGTTGAGGTATGCGTCTGTCCGCGCCCAGCCGCTGAAAGCAACCACCGCGCGGTCGATCGAGGTCTTCCGGATCGGAGACGATGTTTGAGGGAGCCGAACGTAATCACGTCTACCAAATGTCGCTATCGATGCCGGCATCCTGGACCACTTCGGGGCACATTCCGAGACTTGGCTGGACGGCCCAGTGGCGAGGAGGAGGGGGAAGCTTGATCGGGTCCCCCAGCTTTATGAGCCCGGCTGAAAACTAGAGCCGATCTGCCACTCGGCCTGCGCGGCGCGCGCCCGATCCAAGTACTTCGATATCATCGCTTGGAGAAAGCTCCCGACCGCGACCAAAACCGATGCGCGTATCGATAAGACATCGCGAGCAAGCGCGCCGCCCACCCCGGAAGCTGACGGCCCTCCGTCAGCGATATGGCCCTGTTTTGTAGCAGTTGCCCTGATCTTGCGCGCGGGCTGCCGAAAAAAACGCATCGACATCGCTCAAGCATCGTATACAATTATGTGTACAGTCAGATGTTGCGTTGCGGTCAACTTCTTAGTTGCGGTGCAGCAAATCTCGCGGATTCGAATATTCAAAGGGGCACTGGAAATGGTCCGTTTTGTACGTGGTCCGCACGGGCTATTGGGTAAGATCACGCGACCCGACCGGATTGATCGCCGGCAGAATGGACAGGCCGCGATGTCCGCGCGATTCCTCGGATCGCTCGCTGTCATCATGGCGGCGAACTCGGCTTTCTCGGCCCCGGCTCCGGACCCGAAAACCACTTTGCTCGTGGCGGGGCCTCGGACGCCCGAATCTCTCGACCAGGAATATCCACCAACGGAAGCCAGCCATGAAGCGCGCCGCAACATCTATGAGCGCCTGCTGAACTACGCACCCAAGAAGAACGAGGAAAATATCGTCGTCGAAGATTTTGGCCAGATCGTCGGAGGTATTGCGGAGAAGTTCGAGGTCTCTCTCGACAAGACGACGATTACGTTCCACCTACGCAAGGGCGTCAGAAGTTATGTCGGCAACGAGCTTACGGCCGACGACTTGATGTGGACTTTCACCCGAGGCTGGATTCTGAAAGCAACGTTCCACTGGTACATGAGTCAGGTGCTCAAGATTCAGGACTTCGATAAGTCGTTTAAAAAGATCGACGGCATGACCGTCCAGGTCACCCTGCCGCAGCCTTCTCCGTTAGTGGACAGGATCTGGGTCAACAACGACCTGGGCATCCTCGACTCGACGGAGGTGAAAAAGCACACCACGAACGAGGATCCGTGGGCCTCAAAATGGCTCGCCAACCACTCGGCCTCGTTCGCCCCGTATCAGGTGACGAAGATCGTTCCTGGACAAGAGGTCAATTACGAAGCCAACCCAAATTACTGGCGGGGGCCCGCAAAACTTTCGCGCATCATCTTCCGAGAAGTGCCGACCTCGTCCAATCGGGTTGCGGCCCTGCAGACCGGTTCGGTCGACGTCGCTGAATGGCTTCTGCCGCGTGAGCTGAACCTCCTGAGCCGCAGCCCGAGCGTCAAGATCTGGAAAGTCTTCGGAAATTACGTTCATCGAGTTGAGATGTTCAACGGCAAGCCGCCATTCGACGATGTCCGCATCCGTCAGGCGATGAACTACCTGGTTCCCCGGGATGAAATTCGCAAGGCGATCTACTTCGATACGGCCCGCGATACGAAAAGCCCGATTGCGGAGATCTATCCGGGCTTCACGGATCAGTATTTCCCGTACGGCAACGACGTGAACAAAGCCGTCGCCTTGCTCAAGGAAGCGGGGCTGCCGCAGGGCTTCAAGACACAGCTCGGTTATCGCTCGAGCGAGCCAATCGAAGAAGAGATCGCTCTCATCCTGAAGACCGCCTTCGCACGCGCCGGCGTCGACGTGGAACTGCAGAAACTACCGGCCTCGACGCTCGTCGATCGGTACACCAAGGGTGAAATACCGATGTATTTCTTCCGGGACATGGCCATCGTGCCCGACGCCGCCTACGTCGCCAACCTGTGGCTGAACAGTAAGTCTTTGATCAACTACTCGCACTTCAAGAACGAAGATGTCGATCAGCTGATCAATCTCGGCCTGACCACGACCGACGAAAGCAAGCGCATCGACGGCATGCGACGCGTGCAGGAGATCGTGATGCAGTCTGCTCCATGGGTATTTCTGATGAATCCCGGATATCAGCTCGCAACGCGGGCTAACGTCAAGGGATACTCCTGGTATACGCCGAATGGCAACAACTGGTTCGACTTTTATAAAGAATAAACACTTCATTTATTCCAGCTCAAGCAAATAAGAATCCGGGCGGCGGAGCAGCGGGAGATATATCGGCTTTGAGAGCACTCATCACATATTGGCGCCGACTGCCGCGATCTGCCCGGATCATCCTGTCTCGGCTAAGCATCCTGATTCCGCAAATGTTCGGGGTCATGTTCGCGACCTTCTTTCTCATAAGGCTGCTTCCCGGCGATCCGGCCCTGCTCCTGCTTGGAAACATGGCGACGCCTGAGGCCATTGTGAGCCTTCGTGAAAGGCTCGGTCTGAACGACAGCATCTGGGTGCAGTTCGTTCGCTATCTCGACAATGTCGCCCACGGCGACTTGGGCACATCCATCTTCACCTCGAATCCCGTCCTCCAGGATCTGCTCGAACGCGCTCCCGCCACTCTCGAGCTCATCTGCTGGGCCATGCTGGCCACGGTCATCATCGGCGTCGCCGTCGCCGTCACGGCCGTCGTCAGGCGCGGCGGAGCGGTCGACCGCGCAAGCCGGATCTACGGGCTGGCCGCCGGTGCGATCCCGGACTTCTGGGTCGCGTTGCTGCTGATCTACTTCCTGTTCTACCTGCTCGGCGTCGCGCCGGCACCGTTCGGCCGGATCGATGCCCTGTTGCCTCCTCCGAACCGAATTACCGGCTTCTACATCATCGATAGTCTTCTCACCGGCAATTGGGACGCGTTCATTTCGTCTGCCGGCCGGCTCGTGCTCCCCGTGCTGACGCTGACCATCGTGAATGCCGGCGCGCTCATGAAGCTGACGAGGACAGTTTTCGGGGACGTCTACCGCTCGGACTTTATAAGGCATGCCAGGGCCAGCGGACTTCCGGAATCCGTCATCGTCAGGAGCGCGCTGCGCAACAGCCTGCCGCCCATCATCACGTTGGTCGGCTTCCTGTTCGGATTTCTTCTCGGCGCCGCCGTCCTCGTGGAGACGTTGTTCGCATGGGGCGGCCTCGGACAATACGCCGTCCAAGCAGTCGTCAATAGCGACTATCCGGCACTTCAAGGATTCGTGCTCGTCGCCGCCGCTTTTATTTTGCTGGTCTACATGACTGTAGACATCCTCTACGAATTCGCTGATCCGAGGATTAAGGTATGAAGGCCTTTTTCGAGAATGTGAGAAGGCACTTTGGTCTGGCTGCCGGTATCGGCTTTTCCCTGTTGGCCATCCAGATCATCGCGATCGCGCTGGCGCCGTATATCGCGCCATACTCGCCCATCGACGCCGACCCGCTGAGTTCGCTTCAACCTCCGTCTGTCGCGCATTGGTTCGGAACCGACGTGTCCGGCATGGATATTCTTTCGCGCGTGATCTACGCGACAAGAATAAATCTCCTGATCAGCGTATCATCGGTCATCGCAGCCTTTATTGTCGGAGTACCGGTCGGTCTTTTGATTGGATACTATCGAAATATATTCAGTAATCTGATCATGCGGGTGTTTGACTTCATACAGTCGTTTCCGGTCTTCGTTCTCGGCATGGCCCTGGTCTCGGTTCTCGGGCAGGAAGTCTGGAACGTGGCGATCGTCCTGGGCGTCCTGTTCATTCCGATGTTTGCCCGGTTGATCCGCGCCGAAGTGCTCTCCCTGCGCGAGCGTCCCTTCATCAGTGCAGCCCGCTGCAGTGGAGCGAGCGACCTGTCCATCATGTTCCGCCACATCCTTCCGAACGCTCTGACTCCGGTCATCGTCCAGGTCTCGATCAGTATCGGCATGGCGATCCTGTTGACGGCCGGCCTGTCGTTCATCGGTGCCGGCGTTCGCATGCCGACGCCGGAATGGGGGCTGATGGTCGGCAACGGGGCTCAGCAGATGATCCTCGGCGTTTGGTGGGTCGCCCTGTTTCCGGGCCTGGCCATCGTTTTCTCGGTTCTCTGCTTCGCTCTTCTTGGTGACTTCGCTCAAGCGGTCACCGACCCGAATGCGGAGACGATTTCGTGATGGCCCCGGAACGCTCTCCCCTCCTGGAGGTCGAAGATCTGACGATCGCGTTCGGCGACGGTGCGCCCGTTCTCGACGGCCTGAACTTCGCCCTCAACCGCAACGAGATCGTCGGTCTCGTCGGCGAAACCGGCGCCGGGAAATCCATCCTCACCCGCGCCATCATCGACCTCCTCCCCAAGGGAGGAGCGATCACGGCGGGCGACATCCGGGTCGAGGGCCAGTCTGTCGGCAAGCTGCCCGAAGCGAGAAAGCGCGCGCTGCGGGGTGGCGAGGTTGCCCTGATCGGCACCAACGCCAAGCTGCTCCTCGATCCGGTCGCGACGGTCGGCAGTCAGGTCGGCCGCGTTCTGAAGGCTCACCGCCCCGCGAGCAGGACCGAGATCAGAAGCCGGGTCATCGACGTCTTCCGGCAGGTCGGCATCGTCAATCCCGAGGCCCGATACGAGGCTTTCCCGCATGAATTGTCCGGCGGCATGGCGCAGCGCGTCGTCATCGCCATGGCGCTCATCGCCGAGCCCAAGCTGATCCTGGCGGACGACGCCACGTTGGGCCTCGATGCGACCATCCAGGCTCAGGTCCTCGACCTGCTCGTCAGCAAAGGACGAGAACTCGGCCTCGGCGTTCTGCTGATCACGCACGATCTCGGCATCATCTCCCACTACTGCGATCGTGTGGGGATCATACAGGGCGGCCGACTGATCGAATTGAAGCCGGTCGATCAATTCCTGGACAAACCCGAAACGGAGTATAGCCGCCTTCTGCTCGATGCCGCCAAGGTTCGCCCGGCTCCGAGGGATCAGAGCGGCGACGACGCGCCTGCGGCTTCGATCCAACCGCTGCTCGACGTGAAGGAGCTTCGCAAGACGTTCGTCGTGGATGGCGGCCAGGCCGTCGTACGCGCCGTTGACGGCATCTCGTTCAGACTTTGCAAGGGAGAAACGCTCGCCCTCGTCGGAGAGAGCGGCTCCGGGAAAACCACCGCCGGCCAATGCCTGCTCAAATTGCTGCAGGCGGATTCCGGGTCGGTGATGTTCGACGGGACGGAGATCCTGGGCCTGAGGGAGCACGAGTTCCGGCGCATGCGTCGGCGTCTGCAGGTCGTCTTCCAGGAGCCCTACGTCGCCCTCAACCCGCGCTGGCAGGTCGTGGATCTGATCAGCGAACCGCTGGCCCTCACCGGACAGAGAGGCGGCGCCGAACGTGCCGCCGAAGTGACCCGGCTCATCGACCTCGTGCATCTTCCCCGTCGCGTCGCAGGGCTTTATCCGCATCAATTGACGGCGGGTGAGCAGAAGCGTGTCGGCATCGCGAGAGCGCTCGCGACCGGTCCGGATTTCGTCGTCTTCGACGAGCCGACCACGGCGCTCGACATCCGCGTGAGAGCACAGATCATCGATCTCGTACGCGAACTCCAAGCCCGCATGGGGCTGTCGGCACTGTTCATCACGCACGACCTCAACTCAGTCCGTTCACTTGCCCACAACGTGGCCGTCATGCGCCACGGCAAGATCGTGGAGCACGGAGAGACGGAACAGATCTTCGCGCGACCCAAAGAGGCCTACACCAGGATGCTCCTCGCAGCCGAGCTTCCCATCGAGGCCAACCGTTCAGGCAAGGCTCCCAAGACTGAGTTGGAGTTCGTTCGATGAGCCGCCCAGGGCCTGTTCTCGTCACTGGCGCCGCCGGCCTGCTGGGAAACAAAGTTCGTCAATTTCTCGAAGAGCGAGGGGACTCGGTGATTGCCGTCGACCGCTCGAAGGGGATGAAAACCTTCGGTCCTGTAACCGAATGCGACCTCGCAGACGTCCATCACATGCACGCCCTCGTCCGCAACGGG
This sequence comes from Methylobacterium brachythecii, assembly GCF_014196345.1. Classification (GTDB taxonomy): domain Bacteria; phylum Pseudomonadota; class Alphaproteobacteria; order Rhizobiales; family Beijerinckiaceae; genus Methylobacterium; species Methylobacterium brachythecii. Next base: position 443,831 of record NZ_JACIDN010000005.1, read on the forward strand.
CTGCGTGGCGTGATCCATTGCGGCGCGCATTCCGGTCCGATGGTCGCTCGTGAGAATCCGTTCTCCATGGTGGAGGTCAACATCGTCGGGACGGCCAACATGCTGGAGATCGCGAGGATCCACGGAGCCTCGCGCTTCATCTACTGCTCTTCGACGAGCGCCTTCGGACCGACGCCGCCGGGTCCCGTTCCAGAAGACATCGCGCTTCAGCCGAAGACGGTCTACGGGGCCAGCAAGGTCGCGGGTGAGCAGCTCGTCTCGACCTATGCGTCGCAATACGGGCTGGACGGAACGAGCCTCCGGATCTCATGGGTCTTCGGTCCGCGCAGAAGCACGGATTGCGCGATCCGGACGATGATCGCGGATGCCCAGGCGGGCAGTCGAACCAGGTTCGCCTTCGGCAAGGACTTCCCGCGACAATACATCTACGTCGACGACGCGGCGAACGCGCTGATCCAGGCCTTCGACCGGCCGGAACTTCCACGCCGGGTCTACACGGTGACGGGGGGGACCTACAAAACGCTCGGCGAGATCGCGGATCTGGTCCGCTCGATTATTCCCGGCGCCGACATCGAATTAGGCGCCGGCGCCGATCCTGTCGACGACCTTCAGCATGAATTCGACATCTCGGCCGCGCGCCGGGATCTCGATTACGCACCGCGCCACGATCTCGAGACACGCCTGCGGACCTACGCCGCATGGCTAGCAGAACAGTCCAAAGCGTCCTGAGGATCCGGTCTTGGAAACCTTCTCACTTGCAGGCCGCACCGCCTTCGTCACGGGCGGAAGCAGCGGTATCGGGCGCGCGATCGTGGACCTCTTCACCGCGAAAGGCGCACGCGTCGGCATCGGACACTATCAGCGCCAGGACGAAACCGCGGCCTTCGTCGCCGACCTTTCGGCCCGAGGCCGTTCGGCAGCGGCAACCGAATGCGATGTCTCATGTGAGACCTCCGTTGCCCGGGCGAAAGCCTGGTGCGACGACCAGCTCGGGCCCGTCGACATCCTGGTGAACTGCGCCGGCATCGGCGGCGACAGGATGTTCACGGAGATGAGCGTCGCCGAATGGGACCGCATGATCGCCGTCCACCTGCGTGGCTCGTTCCTGATCACACACGCCTTCTTCTCGGGAATGGTCGAACGCAAGTACGGGCGCATCATTTTGACCTCGTCCCAGCTCGCCTACAAAGGGGCTCCCGGCCTCGCGCATTACTGCGCCGCCAAAGCCGGCATCGTCGGCTTCGTCCGTGCCCTCAGCTACGAAGGGGCTCGCCACAACGTCACCGTCAACGGCCTCGCTCCAGGACCGGTGGAGACCGAAGTTCTCGCCAGCCTGTCCGAGGAATGGCGAGCCATGAAAATGGCTCAGCTTCCGGTCGGACGCTTCGGCAGTGTCGAGGAGATCGCACCAGCAGCCCTGCTCCTCGCATCGGAATTCGGTGGAAGAAACTTTTGCGGTCAAAACCTGTCGCCGAATGGCGGCGACGTCATGTTGTAATCAGCAAAATATATCCAATACGGAAATCTAATCTTAAAAACAAATAATCCTGCTGAACTCGCACTAAACCGAATACATTTACATACTTGCCGTCGAGAGATGCAATCAAATGAATCAATTCGATGTCATTATTCGAGGCGGCATCGTCGTCACTGCAACCGATACGTTTCGAGCCGATGTCGGCATCCGCCACGGCAAGATCATGACCGTCGCGAACATCCTTACGGACGGCACGAAGATCATCGATGCGAGCGGTCTTCTGGTCATGCCGGGCGGTATCGACAGTCACGTGCATCTGGCGCAGCCGTCCTTCGACGGCCCGGCCATGGCAGACGGGTTCGAGAGCGGCACCCGCTCGGCCGTCGCCGGCGGCAATACCACCGTTCTGCCTTTCGCTCTGCAGCCGCGCGGGGCCTCGCTCCGAAGCTCCGTGGTCAACTACCATAAGGAGGCCGACGGCCAATCGTATTGCGACTACGGGTTTCACCTGATCGTCACCGATCCGACGCCATCGGTTCTATCTCAGGAGCTGCCGGCTCTGGTGGAGGATGGATACACTTCGTTCAAGGTCTTCATGACGTACGACGATCTCGTACTGAATGATCGGCAATTGCTGGAGGTCTTTTCGAGCGCGAGGGACTGCAAGGCGCTCGTGATGGTCCACTGCGAGGGCTACGACGCCATTCGCTTCATGACCGAGCGTCTCGAGGCTGTCGGCAAAACGGCCCCCTACTATCACGCGGTATCCCGCCCGGAGAGCGTCGAACGTGAGGCGACCCATCGTGCGATCAGCCATGCGGAACTTACCGACGTTCCGATCATGATCGTCCACGTCTCCGGTCGCGAGCCGATGGAGCAGATCCGATGGGCTCAGAATCGCGGGATGAAGATCTACGGCGAAACGTGCCCCCAATACATTGCGCTGACGAGCGAGGACCTCAAGGGCCTGAACATGGACGAGACCGGCGGAAAATACGTCTGCTCGCCTCCACCCCGAGAAAAAGAGAGCTGGGAAGCCGTCTGGTCAGGCATCAAGACAGGCGTCTTCCAGACGTTCTCATCCGACCACTGCCCTTTCTTCTACGAAGGAGTCGGCGGAAAGCTCAACGATAAGGCACGAACCTCTTTCAGGTGGGTGCCGAACGGCATACCAGGCGTCGAGACAAGGCTTCCAATTCTCTACTCTCGCGGCGTCGCCGAGGGCAGAATAACCGTCAACGAGTTTGTTGCCCTCACGTCGACGAACCATGCCAAGATCTACGGCCTTTATCCGGAAAAGGGGTCGATCGCGCCGGGCTTCGATGCCGACATCGTTCTATGGGATCCGAACCGGAAGGAGACGATTTCGCAACGCCTCATGCATCACGGAGCCGACTACACCCCTTACGAGGGCCAACAGGTGACCGGTTGGCCGGTTATGACGCTTCTCCGCGGCAAGATCGTCGCGGAAGAGGGCAAGATCGTCGGCAGCAAATCGGACGGACGATTTCTTAAGCGCAGACTGTCGCCGTACGCGATGCCCGGCAGCAACCGTTAGAACGTAACAGCCAAACGCCCAAAGAGTAAGCGGTGGTGCTTAAATAGCAGGCGTAATCACCCCCAGACCAGAACCCGAACCTGAAGAGCACCGTGGCCCGATCTGCAGATCGGTCTGGCACAATCATTGCCTAGACGACTGTATCCAACATTGGATACAGTCGGGCGCTCGTCAGGCGCCTTTGTTTGGCCAGTGGGCCGTTTGCCCGAGGAGAAGCCAGTGTCGCCCAAGCAGTCCTTTCTCGCGCTGTTGCTGAGTCTTGCGGCGCTGTGTCCGATGAATGGCGAGGCCGCGCCGTGGTGGCCGGCCAAAACATACGATCTTTCGGACGGCACGCCCATCGAAACGGACTATGTGCCGCTGCCGAAAGCAGAAAAGAAATGGAACATCTGCGTTCTATTCCCCCATCTGAAGGATAGTCTCTGGGTCGCCGCCAACTACGGCATCGTCGAAGAGGCGAAGCGCCTGGGCGTCAAGGTTACGTTGTTCCAGGCAGGCGGCTACGAGAACCTTCCAAAGCAACTGTCTCAGTTCGACGACTGTGTTGCATCGAAGTCCGATGCCATCATCACCGGGGCGATCTCCGAGGCGGGGCTGGCGAAGAAGTTCCAGGAAGGTCTATCCAAGCAGATCCCTCAGATCGCCCTGATCAATCCGGTCGCTGACGCGCCCGTCACCGCGAAGGTGTCGGTGGATTATCCGACCTTGGGCTCTCTCGCCGCCGGCTATCTCCTCGACAGCCACGCGGGTAAAGCGGTCAAGGTCGCGGTCTTCCCGGGTCCCCAGGGGGCCGGTTGGCCGGAATCCTTCCTCAAGGGCTTCGACGAAAAGCTGAAGGGCACCCCGGCGAAGATTTCGGACATCAAGTGGGGCGACACCGGAGTAGCAGTCCAGCTCAGGCTCGTGGAGGACTCACTCCAAACCGATCCCGATATCGGTGTGATCTGGGGCGCGCCGCCGGCCATCGAAGCCGCTGTTGGCGCGGTTGCCGATGCAGGCAAGCAGGGCAAGATCGATCTTCTGCCGTCATATGAGAACCAAGCCATGCTCGGCTTTCTCAGAAGCGGCGAAATCAAAGGCTTCCCGACCATCGCGCCGGTTCTAGAGGCACGCATCGCTATCGACATTGCAGTGCGCATCCTCGAAGGCAAGTCCTATATGAAGTCGCCCAATATCGTGCCGATTATGGTCACCAGGGATAATATTTCAAAAGCAAATCTCGACAACATCTTCGCACCGGAAAGCTGGAGCCCATCCTACTCGGTGAATTGATTCGACAAAACACCGAACACTATTTGCGGCATTCCATGCGAGTGCCGCGAACAGACACGGACTGGATTGGGCAAATGAGCACCGTGCCATCGACCTGCATTCTGGAAACGCGTTCGATCGGAAAACGATTCGATGCGACGATCGCACTCCAGGACGTCGACTTCGATCTCAAGTCCGGCGAGGTGCACGTGCTTTTCGGCGAGAACGGCGCCGGCAAATCCACGCTCATCAATCTCATGGCCGGCACTTTCGGAGCGACGAAGGGCGAGCTCTATTTCAACGGAGAGCAGATCCATCACTCGACGCCGGCCGTTGCGCGCCACCTCGGGATATCGGCGGTGTTCCAGGAGTTCAGCCTGGTGCCCCAGCTGACGGTTGCAGAGAATATCTTCCTGGGCCGTGAACCGGCGCGATACGGGTTCATCGACGGCCTTAAAATCGATGCGGGCGCTCGCAGGATCCTGAAGGCACTCGATTTTTCCATCGATACGACGCGGATCGTCGGAGATCTTTCACGCGCCGAACAACAGATGGTCGAGATCGCCAAGGCTCTCCTGATCGAGCCTCGCGTATTGATCCTGGACGAGCCGACGGCCTCATTGACGGAGGCCGAGACGGAGATCCTCTTCAGGAACATCGCGCGTCTGAAGGCGGCTGGGGTCGGTATCATCTACGTTTCGCACCGGATGCCGGAGATCCGGGCCCTTGCCGATCGCATCACCGTTCTGCGCGACGGCCGGAAGATCGCCACCGTCGATGCGTCCCGCGTGTCCGACGACGAACTTGTCGCCCTCATGGTCGGCAGGCAGATGGACCAGTTGTTCCCGAACGTGCCTTGCAGACCAGGCCGCGTTCGCCTGTCGGCCCACAACCTGAGCATCGCCCAAGGCGATGTGCGCGATGCAAGCATAACGCTGCGTGCAGGCGAGATCGTCGGCGTCGGCGGCCTGGTCGGCTGCGGCAAATCCGAATTCGTCCGGGCTCTGTTCGGCCTGGAACCCCTATTGGCGGGCGACATCATCATAGACGGACAAACGATCGACAACCCGACGCCGGCCGACATGCTGGCGCGAAAGGTCTGCTATTTTCCGGCCGATCGAAATGCCGAAGGATTGGCCCTCCCGCGCAACATCATCGAGAACTCTTCGGTTACGGCAATTTCGACCGAAACGCTGTCACGAGGCCCTTTCCTGAGGAAGGCCAGCGAGCGTCGTATGGTCGACCGCATCATCGAGCAACTGACCATCAAACCACGGCAGGGAGGCGAACGCGTTTCGAGCCTGTCCGGCGGCAACCGGCAGAAGGTCATGCTGGCGCGGGGACTGGTGCGTCCCACCGAAATCTTTCTGTTCGACGAGCCGACCGTCGGCATCGATGTCGGCGCGAAACTCGATGTCTACAAGACGATCGGAAATCTGGTCGAAGCGGGACATGCTGTCCTTCTCGTGTCGTCCGATCTGACCGAACTGCTGCATCTCTCCCATCGCATGATCGTCTTCAAGGGAGGTCGCATCGTAGGGGAGCTCGAAGGCGCGAGGCTGAACGAAAACGAGGCGCTCTCCCTCTTTTTCGCCGACGGACCGGTTCTCAAGGCGGCGGCGGAATAAGGAGACGATGACCGTGAACACAAACATCATTCAAGGCTCGCCGCCGACCGTCCGGCCGGGAGCATTTCGCATCAGCTATCGTGCGATCGCGCTACCGGCCATACTCGTCGCGACCCTGTTGGCCCTTGCGCTGCTTGAGCCGCGCTTCCTGAACCAACTCAATCTCCTCAACCTGTCGCGCAACATTTCCTTTCTGACGATCGTCGGCCTCGGGCAGATGCTCGTCATGCTCCTTGGCGGTCTGGACCTGTCGGTCGGGGTCGTCGTGGCCATCAGCAGCGTCACGGCCGCCAGCATGATGAACCACGCCGTCATATGGTGGCCGGGCAACGATGCCTTCGCCATCGCCGTCGCCTGCCTGTCCGCGATGGGCGTTGCCGCGATGATCGGGCTTCTCAACGGCCTCTTCATCGTCAAGGGCCGCGCATCGGCCTTCATCGTCACCCTGGGCATGTTCTCCGTCGTCGGAGGCGTGGCCTATTACGTGACGGCCGGCATCCCGATCTACGGTCTACCCGCTTCATTCACCAACACCCTCGGACGGGGCATGCTGTTCGGCTTGCCCTGCAGCGTCCATTTCGCGCTGTTCCTGGTCGCGGCGATCCTGATCGTTCAGCAACGGACGCGGATCGGGCGATACCTGTACGCCGTCGGCGGAAATGCGCATGCCGCGAACCTTTCCGGCATTCCGGTCAATCGCACGATCATTTCGGCTTACGTAGCCTGCTCGTTCCTTGCAGGGTTGGCGGGGCTCCTCATCACCGCACGGATCGGTGCGGGACAAGCCAATCTCGGCTCCGAATACATGCTGCACAGCATTGCGGTCTGCGTGATCGCCGGCGTCTCCCTCAGAGGCGGCGTCGGTCGCGTCGAACGCGTATTTCTCTCGGCCATCCTGCTGACGATCTTTGCCAACGCCATGAACCTCGTTCGCATAGACAGCAAATTGCAGACCATCGTCTTCGGCATCGTCCTTCTCGGCGCCGCCATGATGGACCGCTCCAAGCAGTCGGGAGGCGGGAATGCTTGAGCTTGCCGCGCGCAGTCGCAACATTTTCAAACCAGGCCAAGGCAAGACGCCCGCACTGCTTGTCTTGATGCTCGTCGCGTTGTTTTCCGTCACCCAGTCGAATTTTCTGTCGACCGGCAACATCAGCAATGTAGCGATCCAATCCAGCTATCTGATCATTTTTGCCTTGGCGCAAACCTACGTAATGATCGTTCGAGGCTTCGATCTCTCCATCGGATCGACCGTTTCCCTGATCAGCGTCGCCAGCAGCATGGCGATGAGTCACGCGCTCGGCCTGGGTTTCTCGCCGGCCATGGCGATCTCGAGCGGCGTGATTACCGGAATTGCCATCGGCCTCGTCGTCGGGCTGATCAATGGCGTCTTCGTCGCCGTATTCCGGCTCAATCCGTTCATCGTGACCTTGGCGACGATGAATATCTGCCTTGGTCTCGCGTCCTCGATCTCGAACGGATTTCAGATCTTCAACCTGCCGGACGGCCTGAACGCGACTTTCTATCAGGGTTCGATATTGGGCATTCCGGTTCCTGTAGTGGCGGCCTTCGTTCTGGTCGGTCTGATCCATGTGGTGTTGACCCAAATGAAGATCGGCCGCTCGAGCTATATCCTCGGCGCGAATCCGCAGGCCGCCTTCGTCGCCGGCATTCCGGTGACGTCCTACCTTCTGCTGGCCTATGCGCTGTGCTCGGCCCTGGCTGCATGCGGCGCAATCCTGCTGACCGCTCGGACAGGCTCGGGCGAGCCCAATCTGGGCGGCAACCTCATGCTCGAGAGCATCGCTGCCGCCGTCGTCGGTGGGGCATCGCTCCGCGGGGGAAGCGGCAGCGCCTTCACTCCAGTCTTCGGAGCGGTCTTCATAACCATTCTGTCGAATGGGATGAACTTGTCGCGGATTGATGGCTACATCCAGCAAATGATTCTTGGGGCTATCATCATTTGCACCGCTTTCGGCGAGTACAAAGGTCGAGGATCTTAGTAACTTTTGACACTCTGAGGAGGTAGATACATGGCAAAAGTCAACATCATCGGCGCGGGGCCTGCCGGCTGCGTAATGGCCTATGCGTTGCTGCGCGACGGCCATCAGGTGACGCTGTATTCAGACCGCTCCCCGGATCAGTGGCTCAATCATTCGGCGCCGACGGGAACGGCCTACCTTTGGGGCGAAGTCATCGACATCGAGCGTGAGCTCGGAATGGACTACTGGTCTCATGACATGTTCCGGGGGCATGGCGTCCTCTTCGATCGTGCCGAGCATGTCGGCGGCCACAGCTCGAAAGTGATGAAAGGACGTTTCGAGTACGGCCGCGAGGGCTGCGGCATCGATCAGCGCATGCGCGTTCATCGTTGGCTTGAGGACCTCGAAGGCCGAGCCGGGAAGCTGGTCATTGAGAGCGTTACTCCCGAGCGGCTCGACGAGATCGCGCTTGATGGCGACGTGACCGTTCTCGCGGCCGGCAAGGCTGACCTCGCCAGAGTCATCCCGAGGGACCCGGCGCGAAGCGAATTCGACAAGCCGCAACGCAACCTCGCCATGGCGATCGTCCGCAGCAAGTCCGGTCGGCACGTTCGCGAATGGTTTTCCGATCGCTGGGACTACGTGCCCACGAAATTCGACTTCTTTGCCGATGCCGGCGAATTCTTCTGGGTTCCCTACATGCACAAGACGGCCGGGCACACCTACGCCCTACTGTTCGAAGCGAAGCCCGGCGGCGAGTTCGATCGCTTCAACGGCCTGACCTCCGGCGAAGCGGTGACCGAAGCCGCCAAGGACATCATGCGTGAGCATACGCCTTGGGAGCGTCATTTCGCCGACGACGTGGAATACGTCTCAGAGGATCGCCACGGCTGGCTGACGGGCCGGTTTCCGCCGACTGTCAGGCAGGCCTTCGGTCGGTTGCCATCGGGAGGACTCGTGATGCCCATCGGGGACACCGCGATCGCGTTCGATCCGATCTGCGGCCAAGGTGGAAATTTTGCCAATCGCAGTGCCAAGTTCATTGCCGATCAGATAACCTCTCATGGAGATGCCAAGTTCGACGAAATTTGGATGACGAAAGTAAACTACATGCTCTGGTCAACTTACGGCAAGAACCAGTGCGCCTTCAATAATACGTTCCTTCAAAAGCTTAGCCCTGCAGCGCAGCTGGTCTTCGATACATGCTGTTCGAACGATGACGCTGGAGACGCCTTCTACTACGCGTTTCCGCATCCGGAAACGCTTGTTCCGGCGCTGACCGACTGGAACGTGGCGAAGGCCTTTGCTGCGCGTCATGGCTATCCTGTGAGGGAGGCAGCATGACGACGACCGGCTCCGACCTCTCTTTCCGCGAGGCGATGTCGTGCCTTGGGGCGGCGGTGAACGTCGTGACCTCGGCCGGGTCGGCAGGGCGGCTCGGCTTTACCGCGACGGCTGTTTGCAGCGTAAGTGACCAGCCTCCCACGCTGATCGTGTGCATGAACCGCAGCAGTGCGCAAAACGAGGGTGTCAAATCCAACGGCGTTCTTTGCGTGAACACGCTCTCTCACGAGCAACAGGACCTTGGAGCCGTCTTCGCCGGGATGACACAGGCAAGAAGCGAGGAACGCTTTCTCGGAGCGAGTTGGAGCACTCTTGCCACGGGTGCTCCAGTGCTTCATGGCTCCCTCGCCTCGTTCGATTGCGAGATCGAACGTGTCATTGAGGTTGGGACGCACAGCGTTTTTGTGTGCTCCGTCCTGGACGTTGCAACCAACCGGACCGGGGAGTCGCTCGTCTATTTCCGTCGACGATACTGCGCGACGCAGGGCTTCGACGGATCCTAGCGCGGATACGGGAGTCGAATGGGTCATGGGGAGCGTCGGACGGATAAGAGGCCAGACCGAAAAGCTCATCCGGCGATCCATTCTGCAGGCGATCTTCGAACAGCGCATGCCGCCGGGCGCACGGCTGACCGAGGACGCCCTCGCGGATACCTTTGAAGTAAGCAGGACGATCATTCGGCAGGTGATCGCACGGCTCGCTCAAGACGGAATCCTGATCAAGGATTCCAGCGGAGCGACGCATATTGCCTCTCCCTCGCGGCAGGAAGCAAAGCAGATCCTCGATGTGCGACGCATGATCGAGCCGAAAGTTGTCCGGACGCTCGCCGACAGGGCGGCCGATTTGTCCTTCGCCGATTTGCAGGCTCACCTGGAGGCGGAAGACAAGGCACGGAAACAGAACGACCGCGGCGGCCTGGTTCGCCTTACCGGCGAGTTTCACCTTCTTCTGGTTCAGCACACGCAAAACGCGATCCTGGTTCGCCTCATGACCGAGCTGCAGGCCCTGATCTGCCTGGCGATACTTCTGTACGCGTCGGGGGAGGATGCGTGCCCCGAGGACGAACATCGCCGGATCGTCGACGCGATACGAGCTGGTGACGGAGCCCGTGCCGAGCACCTGATGCTGCACCACCTCGATCACATCGAAAGAGATCTGAAGCTCGACGACCTGAGGCCGGACGTTCAGATTGAGAGCGCCTTGACGTGGCTGAGCGGCCGACGTTCCGGAGACTGAACCTTTTCAGCACCAGCGCGCCCTTGCGATAGCCCGGAAGCTTTCGTGGAACGACTGTTAAAATAACAGGTCTGAAATAGCGGACCGCCGGCAGATTGGACTGCGCCGATCCTAAGCAGCAAAGCCCAAGCTTTCCGCCGCGTGCTTGTTCTTTGGGCCGTCGAAGTGCCACGGCGACCGATGAAGTTATGACCGGCCCTTCGCAAGCGTCGTAGAGAAGCGGCCGGTTCTGCCGCCGACCTGATTTGGGTGACATCCCTATAGACGCAGGTCCGTCATTCGCCTCCAGCCGAAGCCGAATTCTCGCGAACCACCGGCAGCGAGCGGCCTCAAGCGTCTCGCTTCTTCATTCAAGCACTTCGGACAAGCTTAGATATACAGTCACTGTTACATTCCTACCACTGGCACGCTCATTGCATCCGTGTTTGTATACAACATCGCGTCCAAAGAAGATGCATCGTGGATGCGATGAAAACAGGATTTCAAATCAGAAAGGGGCGAGCTATGCCGTTACGCGTGACATTGATTACGAGTGTTTTCCTGAGCTTCGCCATTGCGAGCGCCGCAGCTCAGGGCAACGAAACGACCGGGTCGACCGGAGAAAAAGAAACACAAACGCGGTCACGCGGCACATCGGCCGGTAAGCCTTCTCCGAGACGTTACACGAAACTCAAGAAGGCGCCGCCGACCTCTCAAGGAATTCCCGGGGCGACTACCGCCGTTGGCATTGCTCGCAACCAAGGTCAGACGGCCGCTGCATCAGCTTTGCGGCCGGGAACATTGGAATTCGGAAACGGCATCACGATGTTTCTGAATTATACCGGCGAAGTTGCCGGCAATCCTGTGGGTGGTATCAGGCAGGGGTCGGCCTATGCCGGCCAAATCTTCTTCGGAATAGACGGCAATCTTGAGCAACTCGCTGGCATCGAAGGCGGCTCGGCTCATGTCGTGGTGACCCAGCGTCATGGCCGGGATCTAACAAGCGATTATATCGGCAGCAACACTTCTGTTCAGGAAGTCTTCGGCGGCGGCCAGACCGCTCGACTGTCCCTGCTCAGCTACGAGCAAAAGCTGTTCGATAATCATTTCGATGTTGAAGTTGGACGCTTGCCCGCCCAAGGATCATTCTTTTCATCGCCCGTATACTGTAATTTCCAAAATAACGGTATCTGTGGATCGCCCACTTTTGTGTTCAAGGATAGCAATTTCACCTATTTTCCGGTTTCTACTTGGGGAGCACACGCTAAATTTTGGCTGGATGACGACTTCAAGTACTTCCTTCACGTGGGCGCATATGAGGTCAATCCTCGCACGCAGCTGCCAACCGACAACGGTATTGATTGGTCGACGAAGGGCGCGACCGGATTCCATGTGCCGATCGAACTTGGCTACAGCACAACCTTTGCGAATGATGCTTATCCTCGGAACTACGGGATCGGCGCTGTGATCGACCAGTCGCATTATTCCGACCCGATTCTGGACACGGCCGGCAGCCGCACGCTGTTCAGCGGATTGGATCCGCTGACCCGATTTGGACGCTCTTTCATATTTGCACGCTTCGATCAGATGATCTGGCGGCCCGATCTTACCGCACCTCAAGGTCTCACGGTTTTCGGCTTGGCTATGAAGGGTACGGGCGGGCGACAAATTGAGGACTACTATCTCGCCGCCGGCTTGGTCCAGACCGGCACGTTCGACGCCAGACCCTACGATACTGTCGCGGCAATGTTCTCACTGCAAAAGTTTTCCTCGCTCGGCTTGGCCGATGTTCGCGCTGCCCGTACGTCGCTCGGCCTGGACAGCGCGGATGTTGCAACGACGCAGTACATGCTCGAAGTCAATTATGGTATTCAGCTTACTCCAGCCATAAGAATTACGCCTAACCTCCAGTACATAGTAAATCCCGACCAGACCCGATACCCATTCCGTGCAAAATCAATTCCTAATGCCTTTGTCATCGGAACAAAGCTTTCTGTGGATCTATTCACTTTGGCAGGATTGGCAAAAGGTATCGGCCAGTAAAGATAGATCGTGGCGGGTGAAAAACACCCGTCACGCATTCAACAAATCTGATTAAAAAAATAATCAATAAATTTTTTATAGGCGAAGTTCTACTTGTGAAGCGCGCTCCTTTTTCAACGCAAAGCCGCCGTCCATGCGGTTTCTTGGCGCTTGCGTCCGCAAGATACGTCACGTTGCATTCACTAGCGCCTCGCGATGCATCAAAGACCAAATTGCTCGCGGCGGCAGCCCTCTGGCTCCAGACATAAACTGGGGTCGGCGGCGCAATACACGTTCGCGCTCAGAAAGTCATCCAATTGTTAGTCGTTGGTCTAGATATTGTAGGTGTGCCGTGAGGTACCCATTACTGTTGGCCTGCTTACTTTCTTCCCGAGACTGGACCTCTGATGCCGAGGAGATGATCCCAGCAGAAATTCCCACAAACCGGCAAGGCGCATCGACAAAGCCGGAGATTGCAATTCAGGAGATCAACCGAGTCTCGGCTGCCGGCGCGCGCTTTGGGTGGGTGCTGGCCGATGCCGGGCACGACTACAGTGAAGTGTTCCGTCATGCTTTAAGTGAACGCCGTCCTCCGTGGGCATTCCGGCTTTCGCGACGCCAGAACTTGCATCCGCCTCAACTCAACCTGATCCTCGCTGTCGCCAAAATATTCGCCGCTTTGCTTGCTCGAGATTAAGTTCGTAGCTAGCTTCGCGCTACGAAAAAGTGCTACAATCGTGCTACGCGGTCGACGAAAAAGCTCTGCAAATTCAATCTTTTGAACATATGCGCGCCGAATCCTTTCGGGCGCGCCATTTCCACACAGAAGTGCGAACTCCGGTACACTGTGCGCGCCGCCTGACATGACGGTGTGTAAGTTCGATTCGTCTCCGGCGGCTTTGCTGACGTCGACTCGCGATACATGCACCCACTACGCAAGCCGCCGGCCGGTCCACTCCGTGCCGTGGCGATGAGCGATGCTGGCGGATATCCGAAGGATCGAGCGTCCGGCCGATGCCAAGAGCGATCCGAAGACGAGCGGTGATCAGCCGACGGCCGAGCACCAGTATTTCGTCTCGATATATTCTTCGATGCCGTATTTGGAGCCTTCGCGTCCCATTCCCGACTGCTTCATGCCGCCGAAGGGCGCGACTTCGTTGGAGATGACCCCGGTGTTGTGGCCAACGATCCCGTATTCGAGCGCTTCCGCGACGCGCCAGGCCCGGCGGCCGTTCTCGGTGTAGAAATACGAGGCGAGGCCGAATTCGGTGTCGTTCGCTAGCCGCACGACCTCCTCTTCGGTCTCGAACCGGAAGAGCGGAGCGACCGGGCCGAAGGTTTCTTCGCGCGCGATCCGCATGGATTGCGTGACGCCGACGAGGACGGTCGGCTCGAAGAACAGGCTGCCCGCGCCGCTGCGACGGCCTCCGACGAGAGATTCGGCCCCTTCGGCAAGCGCATCGGCGACATGGTCCTCGACCTTGCGGATCGCGGCCTCGTCGATCAGCGGCCCGATCAGCACACCTTCCCGGGTGCCCGGTCCGACCGTCAGGCCGGCGACGCGGTCCGCGAGCTTGCGGGCAAAAGCGTCGTAGACCCCCGACTGGACGTAGAGCCGGTTCGCGCAGACGCAGGTCTGGCCGGCATTCCGAAATTTGGACGCGATGGCCCCCTCGACCGCCGCGTCGAGATCGGCGTCGTCGAAGACGATGAAGGGCGCGTTGCCGCCGAGTTCGAGCGACAGGCGTTTGATGGTGGGCGCACATTGCGCCATCAGCAGCCGCCCGACCTTCGTCGAGCCGGTGAAGGATAGCTTGCGAACCCGATCGCTCGCGGTCAGGACGCCACCGACGACCTCGGCCGGCCCCGTGACCACCTGGAGAACGCCGGCGGGGATCCCCGCCTGCACCGCGAGATCCGCGATCGCCAATGCCGTCAGCGGCGTCTGGTCGGCCGGTTTGACGATGATGGTGCAGCCGGCAGCGAGAGCGGCCCCCCCCTTTCGGGTGATCATCGCTGCGGGGAAATTCCAGGGCGTGATGGCGGCGCAGACGCCGACGGGCTGCTTCAGAACCAGGATGCGCTTGTCGGCCTGCGGCGCGGGGATGATGTCCCCGTAGACCCGCTTGGCCTCCTCGGCGAACCATTCGATGAAAGAGGCCGCGTAGATGACCTCCCCACGGGCCTCGGCCAGGGGCTTGCCCTGCTCGGCGGTCATGATCGCTGCGAGGTCGTCGGCGTTCGCGACGATCAGATCGCGCCAGGAGCGAAGCTTCGCGGATCGCTCGCTCGCGGCGGTCTTCGACCAGATCCTGAAGGCCCGCTCGGCCGCATCGACGGCCATCTCGATATCCTCGCTCGCCAGCGAAGGGACACGCGCGACGACCGAGCCGTCAGCGGGACTGGTCACGACGATCGTGTCGCGGCCTTCCGGGGCGTACCATTGCCCGTCGACGAGACAGGCTTCACGCAGCAGGCCGGGTGCAGTCAGGTCCAACGCCATCTCCTGAACTCGCTTGTCTTGTTCAATTAGCTGAACTATATTTTGCTAATTGAACTTATCCTTCGCTCATTGAGAGGTCAACGCGATCCATGGACGACGACGCACACCGATCCGGTGGCGAGAGCGTGCCCGCGCTCCGTCGGGCCGTTCGGATCCTCGACTTGGTCTGTACGACCGAGACCGAGCCGAGTGCGGCGGACCTCGCCCGGGCGATCGGCATCCCGAAGAGCACAGCTCACGGCCTGCTCTCGGCGATGGTCGATCTCGGGCTTCTCGCGCGATCGAACGAGGGAGCATTCCGCCTCGGACCTCACCCAATGCGCTGGGCGAACGGATTCCTCGCGCGACAGGACATCGTCGCGGAATTCCAGCGTCACTTCATGGAAAAGGCGGACCGCGCCGAGCATACGGTCACCCTCACGGTGCTGGACGGCCGCGAGGTCGTCTATCTCGGCTGCCACAACAGCGATAAGCCGCTCGGCTTCACCTTCCGGATCGGGATGCGCCTGCCGGCCGTCTTCACCGCGACGGGCAAGGCTCAGCTCGAGGCATGGCCTGACCCACAGCTCGAACGGCTCCTCGAACAGGGTTGGCCAAAACCCATGACGCGGGCGAGCGTCCGCAGCCTCACTGAGCTTCGGACCGAATTCGCGGAGATCCGGGAGCGCGGCTACTCCATCGACAACGGTCAGATCCGCGAGGGGATGATCTGCCTCGGCGCGGCGATCCGGGACCATTCAGGTAAGCCGATCGGCGGCGTCGCCATCAGCTTGATGGAGAGCGAGGCGCTGCCCGACGTGCTCGGCCGGCTCGGAACCGAACTGCGGCAATCGGCCGACGCGATCTCCCGACGGCTCGGTGCCGACCCGGGTTGAGCGGTTTGGCGGCCGCATCGCCCGGCTGGCGGCACCCGGCAACGATCGAGCCATGCCAGCCGAAGGCAATCGTTAAACGATCGATCACAAAGCCATGTTCGCCACGCATACGAGCGACGCCGACAACCCGATTGCTGCAGCGCAAGATCGAGCTCATTTTATGTTGCGTCGCAACCGGCGGCCTCGCCGCCTCACGTGAATCGCATTGCCATGAACGTTGCTGCTGCACTCCAGGCTGCCTCCGTCCCGACTTCGCGCAAGGCCGGCAACGGCTTCTTCGCCGAGATGATCGCCGCATGGCTCGCCCATCACCGTCGTGTCTTCGAGGCCGGCGGCTTCCGCCACTAAGGCTCAGGTCGACCTCGAGGGCCCGATCCGCTTCGGTAAAGCGGATCGGATCGTCGGCATGGCGGCTCAGGCTGGCAAACGTGCCCGCGGGTCCACTCGCGCGATGCGCGACAGCAGGTAATCGACCTCCGCTTTCGCCTGCGCGGTGAGCCCCATCGACGGCTTTCGCTGGGCGTCCGATGTGAAGATGCCGCGCCGCTTGAAGACGTATTTGCGGACCGCCAAGCCCAGCGGACCCTGCTGCTGCTCGTAGCGCAGATAGGGCAGATGCGCGTCGAACAGATCGTGCGCTTCGTCGCGGCGGCCGGCCGCGTTGAGCTTGACCACATCCACCAGCATCTCCGGAAAGGCGTAGCCGGTATTGGCGCCGTCGGCACCGCGCTCGACCTCGAAATCGAGGAAGAGGCCGCCATTGCCGACGAGGATCGCGATGTGGCGCATCGAGCCGTCGCGCTCGAAGCCGCGCAGGGCCGTGATCTTTTCGAGCCCCGGCCAATCCTCGTGCTTGAGCATCACGCACGACTCGTTCTCGCTGACGATCCGGCGGATCACGGCCGGTGTCATCTGCACCGAGAAGGTCAGCGGGTAATCCTGGAGGATGAACGGCACGTCCGGGCCGATCGCCTCCACCGCGTTGCGGTAATAGCCGACGATCTGGTCGTCGGTGCGCAGCGTGTTCGGCGGCGCGATCATGACGCCGGCCGCGCCGATCTCCATCACCTCCCGGGCAAGCGAGCGCATGGCGGCGAAGCCCGGCGCCGACACTCCGACCACGACCGGCAGACTAGTGCGGCCGATGACGCGGCGCGCGATGGCGACGCCCTCGGCATGGTCGAGCTTCGGCGCCTCGCCGAGCTGCCCGAGAATGGTGATGCCGTCGACTTCTGCGCCGACGAAGAAGTCGGTCATGCGGTCGAGGGAGGCCTCGTCGACGCGGCCGTCGTCGAGGAAAGGCGTCGGCGCGATCGGCACGACGCCTCGGATGTCGCTGGTCAGGGCTGGCATGGGTGATGTCCTCCGCTCAGATGCTGGGGATGAGGCCGCCATCGACGCGGATCACCGAGCCGGTGAGGTAGGAGGCGCGGGCGCTCGCCAGGAAGGCGACGGTGCTCCCGTATTCCTCCGGATCGCCGTAGCGGCCGAGCGGGATCGAGCCGGTGCTCTCGGTCTGCACCTCCTCGACGCTGCGGCCCTCGCGCTTGGCCTTGGCTTCGTCGAGGGCGACGATACGCTTCGTCGCGATGCGCCCGGGCAGAACGATGTTCGCGGTGATGCCGTCGCGGCCGACCTCGCGCGCGAGCGTCTTGGACCAGCCGACGAGCGACAGGCGCAGCGCGTTCGAGACGGCGAGGTTCGGGATTGGAGCGACCACGCCCGAGGACGTGCTGGTGATGATCCGGCCCCACTTCTTCTCGCGCATGCCCGGCAGAACGCGGTCGGTCAGCGCGATCACCGAAAGCACCATCGCCTGGAAATGCTTGCTCCAGAGCTCGGTGGGCTGGCCGGAGGCGGGGGTCGGCGGCGGCCCGCCGGTATTGTTCACGAGCACGTCCACGGTGCCGAAGCGCTTCTCGATGGCGGAGACGTGGGTTTCGATCTGCGAAAGGTCGGCGAGGTCCCATGGCAGGGTGACGCCCTCGGCGCCGGCTGTCTCGACGTCCTTCAGGGTCGCGTCGAGGGAGGCCTGATCGATGTCGCCGAGTGCGAGCCGCGCCCCCTCCGCCGCCAGCGCGACGGCGATGGCGCGGCCGAGGCCACCGCCCGCACCGAGAACCAGGGCGGTCTTGCCGCGTAATCCGAGATCCATCTCACATCCTCGTTGTCTGCAGTTCGTGCGTCTTGCGGCGGGAGCTCCGCCTCAGCCCTTCTCGCGCTCGTAGCGCGCGCGGGTCTCGTCGTTGGGCGGATAGAGGCCTGGCAGCGCTACGCCCTTCTCGACCTCGCGCATGATCCAGGCCTCCAAGCGCTCCTGCTCGACGGCGAGGTCGGCGACTTCCGCAGCAAGCGCCGCTGGGATCACCACTGCGCCGTCGCCATCGGCGACGATGATGTCGTCGGGGAAGACCGCCACGCCACCGCAGCCGATCGGCTCCTGCCAGCCGACGAAGTGGAGCGAGGCGACGGAGGGCGGCGCGGCGATGCCGTCGCACCAGACCGGCAGCTTGCTGTCGACCACGCCCTGCGCGTCGCGCACGACGCCGTCGGTGACGAGGGCCGCGACGCCGCGCTTGTGCATGCGCGCGCAGAGGATGTCGCCGTAGACGCCCGCCTCGCGGATGCCGCGAGCATCGATCACGGCGACGCAGCCCTCCGGCATCGCCTCGATGGCGGCGCGCGTGGAGCGCGGCGAGGACCAGGAGGCCGGCGTCGCGACGTCCTCGCGTCCGGGCACGAAGCGCATGGTGAAGGCGCGGCCGACGACGCGCGGCGTGCCGGGCGTCAGGGGGCGCGTTCCCGCCATCCAGACCCGGCGCAGGCCCTTCTTGAGGAGGATCGTCGTCAGCGAGGCGGTGGTGACGCCGCGCAGGCGCTGGATGAGATCGGCATCGTCCATGGAGGTCTCCTGATCTGAGCCGTCAGGCCTGGTCGGGGCGGCGCATGAAGGCGAAGTCGCAGCCCTCATCCGCCTGCAGCACGGTGTCGTGATAGAGCCGGGCATATCCGCGCGCGGCCCAGTCCGGTGTCGCAGGAGTCGCGCCGGAGCCCTGTTCGGCGCGGCGGCGTTCGAGTTCGGCCTCGTCGACGAGCAGGTCGATCCGGCGCCCCGGCGTGTCGAGGCGGATGCGGTCGCCGGTGCGCACGAGCCCGAGCGGGCCGCCATCGGCGGATTCGGGCGTGACGTGCAGCACGATGGTGCCGAAGGCGGTCCCCGACATGCGGGCATCCGAGATCCGCACCATGTCCTTGACGCCGGTGGCCAAAATCTTCTTCGGGATCGGCAGGTAGCCCGCCTCCGGCATGCCGGGGGCACCCTTCGGGCCTGCATTCTGCAGGACAAGGATGTCGTCGGGCGTCACGTCGAGATCCGGGTCGTCGACGCGCGCGGCCATGTCGGGGATCGAAGTGAAGACCACCGCGCGGCCCTCGTGCTGCAGCAGGGCGGGGCTCGCCGCACTGTGCTTGATCACCGCCCCGCGCGGAGCGAGGTTGCCGCGCAGGATCGCCATGGCGCCCACCGGCTTGATCGGATCCTCGGCCGAGCGGATCACCGTCTGGCCTGGGACATCTTCGGCCTGTCCCACGACGTCCCGCAGCGTCCCACCCGCCACGGTGGGCTGGTCGAGATCGATTAGGTCGCCGAGGCGCTTCATCAACTGCGGCATGCCGCCGGCGTGATGGAAATGCTCCATGTAGTGCTGGCCCGACGGCTTCAAGTCGATCAGCACCGGAACCTGGCGGCCGAGCCTGTCGAAGGCGTCGAGGTCGATCCGGTGCGGCGTGCGGTTGGCGATGGCGGTGAGATGGATCAGCCCGTTGGTCGAGCCGCCGATGGCCTGGAGCACGGTGAGCGCGTTGCGGAAGGCGCCCGGCGTCAGCAGTTCGCTCGGGCGCGGGCCGCCGGACACGGCCATCTCGGCGGCGCGCCGGCCGCTGGCCTCGGCGAGGCGAACGCGCTCGGCATGGGGCGCGGGAATGGTGCCACTCATCGGCAGGGCCAGGCCCATCGCCTCGGTGATGCAGGCCATGGTGCTGGCGGTGCCCATCACCATGCAGGTGCCGACGGAGGGGGCGAGCCGGCCGTTGACCACCTCGATCTCGGCTTCGTCGATCTCCCCGGCGCGGTGCGAGCTCCAGAGCCGGCGGCAATCCGTGCATGCGCCCAAAACCTCGCCGCGGTGATGGCCGACCACCATCGGACCGGTGGGTATCACGATGGTCGGGCGATCGGCACTCGCAGCCGCCATGATCTGGGCCGGCAGGTTCTTGTCGCAGCCACCGATGACGATGACCGCATCCATCGGCTGGGCGCGGATCATCTCCTCGGTGTCCATGGCCATGAGGTTGCGCAGGAACATCGAGGTCGGGTGGGCGAAGCTCTCGTGGATCGAGATGGTCGGAAACACCATCGGCAGGCCGCCGGCGAGCATGACGCCGCGCATGGCCGCCTCGATCAGCGTCGGCACGTTGCCGTGGCACGGATTGTAGTCGCTGGAGGTGTCGGTGATGCCGACGATCGGCCGGTCGAGGGCATCGTCCGAATAGCCGGCAGCCTTGATGAAGGCCTTGCGCAGGAACAGCGAGAAGCCCGCATCCCCGTAGCTCGTCAGGCCCTTACGAAGTCCCGTACTCATGAGGTGGGTCTCGTTGCGCGTGAAGGAAAGCGAGGGCGCTCGGACGCGCCCTCGCGAGGCGGGCTCAGGCGCTCTGCTTGCTCAGGGCGACTCGCGGCTCGCGAGCCTCGGCGAAGCGCTGGTTGACCACGAGGATCGTCACGATGGCCCCGCTCAGCGCCAGGCCTCCGAGGAAGTAGAGGCCGGCCTGGAAGCTTCCGGTCGCCTCGCGAACCCAGCCGACGATCGAGGGCGCGACGAAGCCGCCGAGATTGCCGATGCAGTTGATGACCGCGATGCCGGCGGCCGCCGCGCTGCCGGTCAGGAATAGCGAGGGCAGCGCCCAGAACGGCGCCTTGGCGCCGTAGAGCCCGACGGCTGCGAGCGACATGAAGGCAACCGCCCAGAGCGATCCCGTCAGGTAGCCGGCCCCGACCATGCCGAGCGCGGTGAAGACGAGCGCCGTAACGAGGGTCAGACGCCGGTCGTTGTAGGTATCGGAGACGTAGCCGAAGACTAGGCCGCCGATCGTGCCGAACACGTAGGGCACCGCCGTCATCAGGCCGGACTGCATGTCCGAGAGGCCGGTGCTCTTGAGGATCTGCGGGAGGAAGAAGGCCAGGCCCAGATTGGCGCCCGTATTGGCGAAGTAGATGAACGACAGGGCCGCCATGCGCGGATCGGTGAAGGCGGTCTTGAGGCTGCTGCCATGGGTCGCCGCCACGCCGCGCTGCTCCTCGTCGAGGATCGATTGTAGCTTGTCCCGGTCGGCCGGGGCGAGCCATTTCGCGTCCTTCGGACGGTCCGGGATCATGAACAGGAACATGATGCCGAACAGGCTGGTGGGCAGGCCCTCGAGGATGAACAGCCACTGCCAGCCCTTCAGACCCAGCAGGCCGTCCAGGTGCAGGATCGCGGTGGAGAGCGGTGCGCCGATCGCCAGCGAGACCGGGATCGCGACGGAGAAGGCGCCGAACATCCGGGCGCGGTACTCCTTCGGGAACCAGTAGGTCATGTAGAGGATGACGCCGGGATAGAAGCCGGCCTCGGCCGCGCCGAGCAGCAGGCGCATGGCGAGGAAGCTCTTCTCGCCCTGCACGAAGATCATCGCGGCCGAGATCAGGCCCCAGGTGATCATGATGCGCGCGATCCAGCGACGCGCGCCGACCTTTTCCATGATCAGGTTGCTCGGCACTTCCGCGAAGAAGTAGCCGATGAAGAACACGCCGGCCCCGAAGCCGAACACCGCAGGGCCGATGCCGAGCTCGGCGTTCATCTTCAACGCGGCGAAGCCGACGTTGATGCGGTCGATATAGGCCATGACGTAGCCGATGAAGAGCAGCGGCATCAGCCTGACGAAGGCCTGTTTGAAGATGCGGTCGCGGGTCGCTTTCTCGCTGTCGGCGTCGCTCATGGGTTCCTCCAAGATCTTGTCGTTGTTTCTGTTCGGTCCGGCGGGATGGCGTCCCGCCCAAGTCCAAAGGTCGTGCGCCTCACCCCGTCGTTGCGGAGAAGGCGATGGTGACCGGGCTCAGCGTCTTCACGGTCTGGCCCGTGGCACTCAGCGCGCCGCTGGACGGGTCCGCGCGAAGCTGGACGAGCGTGTCGCCCTGCTCGTTCGCCGCGTAGAAGAACGCTTGCTCGGGGTCGAAGGCGATGAAGCGCGGGTCGCGCCCCTGCGTCGGCTCCCAGCCTTTCGGGGTGAGGAGGCCGGTGGCCGGATCGGCGGAAAAGATCGCCACGTCGTCGCTGCCCCGGTTCGAGCAGTAGACGGAGCGGCCATCCCGCGAGACGGCGATCTCGGCGGCGGTGCTGGCGCCGAAGAAGGTGCTCGGCAGCGTCGTGATCACCTGCCGGGGTGTCAGTTTTCCGGTCGCGGCATCCCAGCCGTAGGTCGTGGCGGTGCTGTCGAGTTCATTCACGACCCAGGCGACGGGCAGCTTGGGGTGGAAGGCGAGATGGCGCGGGCCGGCGCCCGGACGGCTGTCGACCGATTCGGCTGGAGTCAGGCGGCCAGCGGCAGCGTCCCAGCCGAAGACGAAGACGCGGTCGAGGCCCTTGTCTGGCACGATCACGAAGCGGCCGGACGGGTCGAACACCACGTGATGCGGATGGGAGGCCGTCTGCTCGACGCGGTGCGGTCCGGGCGTCCCCTCCAGGGGGATCAGTTGATGCTGGTCGCTCAATCCACCATCGGGCCGGATGCCGAGCACCGCGACGCTGCCGCTCGAATAATTCGCAACGACGAGGAAGCGGTTCGACGGGTCGATGGCGAGGTGGACGCCGTTCTTGCCGCCGGTCGCCGCCCGGTTGAGGGCGGTGAGCGTGCCGGTCGATGGGTCGACTGTGAAGGCGTCGGCGTAGTCGAGGTCGCCGTGGACGACGTAGAGGAAACGGCCGTCCCGGCTGAGGATCAGGAAGGACGGGTTGACGCTGTCGGGCACGCGCTGGGCATGGGTCCAGGCCCCGGTCTTCGCATCGATGGCGAAGACGTTGATGCCGTCACCGCGCGCCTTGCGCTGCTCGGTGGTGAAGCAGCCGACATAGGCGAAGCGCGGCTTGCCTGTCGCACCCTCCGCGAAGGCCGCCCTTCCCGGCATGAGCGCGGCAAGCGCCGCCGCGCCTTCGAGCATCGTCCTGCGGCTGATCGTGCCCTGGGTCATGCTCGGTCTGCCTCCCGTGCCGGTGACAATCAGGCGGTGGTCGGGCTGGCGGCCGGAAGAGCCCGATCAGCCTGAGGCGCCGCTTTTGGGGCGCCGCCGAAGGGCTCGATGGTTCCGACCACGAAGATGTAGTTGAGCGCGCCGAGGATGCAGACGCCGCCGGCGAGCAGCAGCGGCCCGAGGAAGGAGCCGCCGGAGAGCCAGAGCATCAGGCCCGTGACGCTGGTGATGCCGACGCCCGCGAGGTTCGAGGCGAAGTTCTGGATGCCGCCGATCGAGGCGACGTGGGCCTTCGAGGGCGCCACGTCGGCCGGTACGCACCAGATCACCGCCGCGGTGAAGGCGAGCGCGGCATAGGTGATCGAGAACAGGATCAGCATCAGCGCGATGCTGTCGGTGAAGGCCGCAAACGCGATCACCGAGGAGGTCAGCATGCCGCCCGCCAGGCAGATTTTCCGAGATGCGGTGAGCGAGAAGCCGCGATGGAACAGGTGGTCGGTCATCCAGCCGCCGAGCACGCTGCCG
The DNA here is from genome assembly GCF_014196345.1 of Methylobacterium brachythecii. GTDB lineage: Bacteria > Pseudomonadota > Alphaproteobacteria > Rhizobiales > Beijerinckiaceae > Methylobacterium > Methylobacterium brachythecii. The sequence goes on from NZ_JACIDN010000005.1 coordinate 467,493, forward strand.
GGCAGGCTCATCAGGGCCGGGATCGCGCCGAGCGTGCCGAGCTGGCCCAGCGAGAAGCCCTTCGCGCTGACCAGGTAGGTCGGGAACCACGTGATGAAGAAGTACTTCACGAAGTTCATGCAGAAGAAGCCGATCATCATCCCCCACATCGTCCGGTACTTGAACAGGGACGACCACGGCACATGCGCGGCGGGGGCCTGATCGGTCTCGACGCCTTCGCGGAGCGCGGCGAGCTGTTGCGGGGTGATGCTCCTGTCGTTCTCGGGCTCGCGGTAGATCAGCAGCCAGAACAGCACCCAGACCAGGCCGAGGGCGCCGGTGACATAGAACGACACCCGCCAATCCCAGGTGTGGATCAGCCAGGCGACCAACGGCAGGGCGATGGCCGTCCCGGCCTGCGGGCCGGCATCGAACAGGCCGCTGGCGAGACCGCGCTCGCGTTTCGGGAACCAGCCATAGACCACCTTCACGCAGGCGGGGTTCGACCCGGCCTCACCGATGCCGAGCATCATGCGGGAGCCGAACATCGTCGCGACCGAATTGGCGAAGCCCGTCACGACGGTGAAGATCGACCACCAGGCGGCGGAGAGGGCGAGGCCGATCTTCGCGCCGATCCTATCGGTGAACCAGCCGGCGGGGAGCTGTCCGAAGGCGTAGGTCCAGAAGAACGCGCCGAGGATCAGCCCCATCTCGCCGTCGTTGAAGCCGAGCTCCTTCTTGATGTGCGGAGCCGCGATGGCGAGGTTGATGCGGTCGACATAGCTGATCCCGAGGATCAGGAAGCACAGCAGGATCATCACCCAGCGGATCGCGGGCAGGGCGACTTTCTCGTGCGTGGTCTCGGGCATCGACATGGTTCGCGTCGCGTCTTCGATGAACTGTGATCGCCGATGGCGGGGACGGCCGATGGGCGAGGGGAGGGCGGCCGTCAGGAGGCCGGTTCGAGCCCGCTCGACCGATAGGCTTCGGCCGCGCTCGGATCGGTGAGGATGGAGAGGAAGCGCTGCGCCGCGTCGGGCGCGGTCGCCTCGCGCAGGATCGCGGCGCAGAAGGTGGTCTCTTCCTGGGCGCCCTCAGGGTAGGGGCCGACCACCTCGATGCCCGGCACCACCATCAGTTCGGAGATCTGCTGGACGGCTATGTCGGCCTCGCCCGAGACGAGCTTCGTCGCAGTGAACCCGGCCGGGATGATCGTCGCCCGGGCGTTGACCGCGTCAGCGATGCCGAGCCGCGGCAGCAGGCCGGCGAAGTAGATGCCGCTGGCACCGGCCCGCGAATAAGCGACCGAGCGCGCCCCCGTCAGGGTGCTCTTGAAGGCCTCCAGCGTGTCGATGCGCGGATGCGGGGCGCCCGCCTTGACCGCGACGCCGTAGCGCGAGCGGCAGACGTCGACGCGGCTCTCCGGATGGATCAGCCCCTCGGCTTCGAGCGTGTCCATGGCGCCGGAGAGCACCAGCACCATGTCCGGCCGCCCCCCCTCGGCGAGCCTGTCCTGGATGACGGTGGTCGGTGCCCACATGATGTCGAGCGTGTCGCCCTGCGCTGCGAAGGTCGGGATCAGGCTCGCGTCGAAGGCGCCCTTGACCACCAGGGCGCACATGGCCTGGACAGCCTCGCCCCGCACCGTCCTGCCGTCGGCCATGCCGCGTTCCGTTCCCTGGTTTTCAGTGGGCCGCTCAGCCACGGCGCTCGACCTTGCGGAGGATCTCGGGGCCGAGTTCGTCGAGGCGGTTGGCGCCGAGGAAGGCCATGTCGCGAAGGATCTCGTCCTTCAGGATGCTGATGGCGTGCGAGACGCCCGGCGCGCCGCCGAGCGCCGCCGCGAACATGAAGGGCCGGCCGAGCAGCACGAAGTCGGCTCCGAGCGCCACGGCCTTGAGCACGTCGGTGCCGCGCCGGATGCCGCTGTCGACGATCACCTTCATCGAGCCCTTGTTGGCCGCGATCTCCGGCAGCACGTCGAGGGGCGCGACGGCGTAGTCGAGCTGGCGGCCGCCATGGGTCGAGAGGATCACGCCGTCGGCACCGCAGCTCCGGGCGATCTCGACATCGGCCGGGTTGAGCAGGCCCTTGACCAGCAGGTTGCCCTTCCAGCGACGGCGGATCGCCTCGAGATTGGCCCAGCAGAGCTTGTCCCGCGCGATCGTGTTTCGCACGGCGTTCTGCGACATCATCGGCGGGCCGCGCTCGGCCTCCATGTTCTCGAAATGCGGAACGCCGTGCTTGATGAAGGTCTGCGCGACGACGCCGAGCGCCCAGCGCGGATGCGTGACGCTCTGCCAGAGCACCTTCGGGGTCACCTTGATCGGCATCGAGAAGCCGCTGCGGGTGTTGTGCTCGCGGTTGCCCAGCGTCGGCGTGTCGGCAGTGACGACGAAGGTGCCGTAGCCTGTGCGCGCCACGCGATCGACGAGGCGGTCGATGCGGTTCTGGTCGCCAGGCAGGTAAGCCTGGTACCAGGCGTCCCTGTTCTGCGCGTGGACGTCCTCGAGCCGGATCAGCGAGGAGGCGCTCAGGATCATCGGGATGTTCTGCGCGCCCGCGGCTTCCGCCAGGACGAGATCGCCGCGATAGGCGATGAAGGCCGAGCCGCCGAGCGGGCCGATGCCGAAGGGCGCGGAATAGGTCTTGCCGAACAGCTCGGTCGCGCAGGACCGGGCCGAGGTGTCGACCATCGCCCGCGGCAGGAAGGCGTAGTCGGAATAGGCGTCGCGGCTGCGGCGCATCGCCGTGCCGGTCTCGACGCCCGCCGCCACGTACTGGAAGATCATGTGCGGCAACCGCCTGCGGGCATGCCGCTCGAAATCGTCGAGCGCCAGCAGGTCGCGGAACGCGCGCGGCGTGGTGTTGGCGGTGCGCGCCAAGCTCGTCACGAGCGGCTGTGCCGCCGGAGCGGCCTGCCCATCGGCCTTCACGGCGAGGCCCGTCCCCACGTCGACCGCCGCCGCCTCGGCGACGTCGCCATCCGGAGAAAGCGCATCGCGATCCGGCTCTTCGCGCGCCAGCGCTGGCATTCCATTCCTCCCGGCCGTTCGGCTCTGCGGCGTCCTCTCAGGTGGATGGCCGCTGCTGCCGCAGCCTATCCGTGACGCCTTTCTTGAAAGCGATTACAAAAGACAGCGCGAGGTGTACGATGTCAATATATTTCTCCTTCCTCCTCCAAAACCGGTGGATGGCTTGCGCCCGGCAGGGGTGCGATGTGATCTAGCGCGCAGGTTGGTCCGGTGAGGCGAGTGGGTGTGACGAAACCGCAGATCAGCCAAGAGATCAGCCAGGACCCGTTGCGGTTTCCGGTCACGAAAGACGTCGCCGAGCGTGCCGGTGTGTCCACCGCGACCGTGTCGCGGGTCCTCAACGGTACCGCCCGCGTGCGCGCCGACAAGCACGAGGCCGTGATGAAGGCCGCGGAGGAGCTCGGCTTCGTCGCCAACGGCGCGGCCCGCGCCCTCTCGATGCGGCGCTTCATGGCCGTGGGGGCCGTCGTCCCGAACATCGAGAACGAGGCGTTCATCCGCGTCCTGTCGAGCTTCCAGGACCGCTTGCGACAGGAGGGCTACACGCTGATCGCAGCCAATTCCGGCTACGACATCGACAACGTGCTGCGCGAGGCGACCTTCCTGATCGAGCGCGGGATCGATGGGCTGATGCTCGTTGGCGACATCCACCATCCGCTGCTGCATGCGCGGATCGCGCGCCAGAAAATCCCGATGGTCCAAGTGTTTACGCTCTCGACCGAGCGCGCCTGCATCGGCTTCGACAACGCCGCCTCGGCGGGTCGCGCGGCCAGTTACCTGCTCGATCTCGGCCATACCCGGATCGGCGTGATCTCGGGCCTGCGCAAGGACAACGACCGTGGCGGCGCCCGCGTCGAGGGCATCCACGCGGCGCTCGCGGCGCGCGGGCTTCGTATGCTGCCCGAGCACGACGTCGAGATCTCCTACGGCATCGGCGGCGGCCGCGACGGCTTCCGGCAGATGCTGGCCTCGGGCGCGGAACCGCCCACGGCGATCATCTGCGGGACCGACCAGATCGCCTTCGGCGCGATGATCGAGGCGCGCTCGCGCGGCCTCGACATCCCCGGCGACCTCTCGGTGATCGGCCACAACGACTCGGATTTCGCGGCCTTCCTGAGCCCGCCCCTGACCACCATCAACGTCCATTCCGCCGCGATCGGCCGCGCGGCCGGCGACCATCTGGTCTCCCGCATGGCCGGCCGTCCGACCGTCCGGCTCACCGAGATCGACGCCGAACTGATCGTGCGCGGCAGTACGGCCCCCCCGCGAGCGCGCGGCTGAGGCCTCGCCCAAGCAGTATCCTGCGATATCTTGCTTATGTCTTGAAATCGCTTACAAGACGGCAGGTCTTCCAGCCGGTGCAGTCATGCCCCCTCGTATCGTCCTCCTCCACGCGACCCCCGTCGCGATGCAGCCGATCCAGACGGCGATGGCCGAGAACTGGCCCGAGGCGGAGCCGATCCACCTGCTCGACGAGGGCCTGTCGATCGACCGGGCGCGAGAGGGCGACGGCCCGATCTCGGAGGCCATGATCGAGCGCTTCGTCGCCTTTGGCCGTTACGGCCACGCCACCGGCGCCGACGGCATCCTGATCACCTGCTCCGCCTTCGGCCCGGCCATCGAGCGGCTGGCCGAGGCCCTGCCGATCCCGGTAGTGAAGCCGAACGAGGCAATGTTCGAGGCGGCCATCGCCAAGGGCGGCAAGGTCGGCATGCTCGCCACCTTCGGCCCCTCCGTCGGCACCATGACCGACGAGTTCGACGCCTTCGTCGCGGCCTCCGGCAAGACGGCGAGCCTTCGCACCATCGTCGTGGCGGACGCGATCGACCGCCTCCGCAAGGGCGATGCCGAGACCCACAACCGCCTCGTCGCCGAGCAGGCGCCCGAATTCGCCGAGTGCGACGCGATCATGCTCGCGCATTTCTCGACCTCGCGGGCGGCGCAGGCCGTGCGCAACGTGGTCTCCGTGCCGGTGCTCACGGCACCACATGCGGCGGTCGACCGGATGCGCGCCCTGGTCGAGGGCAGGGCAGGCGGGCGGGGCTGATCATGCTGCTCGGAGTCATCGCCGACGACTTCACCGGCGCGAGCGACATCGCCGCCACCATCGCCAAGGGCCTGGATGGCGAGGGTGGCCTGCGCACGACGCAGTTCCTGGGCGTGCCGACCGCACCCGCCGCGGCCGGCGTCGAAGCCGGCATCGTCTCGCTCAAGAGCCGCTCGATCCCCGCCGCCGACGCCGCGGCGCAGTCGCTCGCCGCGCTCGACTGGCTCCGGGCCCAGGGCGCCAGGCAGATCGTCTTCAAATACTGCTCGACGTTCGATTCGACGCCCGCGGGAAATATCGGCCCGGTGGCCGAGGCCCTGGCCGAGCGGCTCGGAGCCAAGGGCGTCGTGGTCTGCCCGGCGTTTCCGGGCGCCGGCCGCACGATCTATCTCGGCCATCTCTTCGTGAACGACCGGCTGCTCAGCGAGTCTGGGATGGAGAACCATCCGCTCACGCCGATGAAAGATCCCGACATCCGCCGGGTTCTTGCGGTGCAGTCGCGGGGCAAAGTCGGGCACGTCGCGCAGCCGATCGTGGCGGCCGGCTCCGACGCCATCGCTAAGGCGCTCGCCGCAGCCAGCGAAACCCTCGTCGTGGTCGACGCGATCGGCAACGACGATCTCACGGCAATCGGCGCGGCTGTCGCTGACGCGCCCCTCGTCACCGGCGGCTCGGGCATCGCACGCGGCCTGCCGCACAACTTCATCGCGCGGGGCGAGGCCTCCGGTAGCGGCGCCGGGGCGCCTGCCGTCAATGGCCCGGAGGCGATCCTCGCCGGAAGCTGCTCGCGGGCGACGCGCGCCCAGATCGCCCATCACCGCGAGCGGCATCCGGTCGAGATGATCGCCGTGGATGCAGTGATGGATGGCCACTTCGATCGCGAGGCGGTGCTGCGCTTCGTCCTCGACAATGCCGGCCACGCCCCTCTGGTCTATTCCTCCGCCGACCCGGAGGACATCGCCGCCGCCCAGGCGCGCTATGGCCGCGAGGCCGTGGCCGAGGCCCTCGACGGCGTCTTCGGAAACCTCGCGAAAGACCTGGTCACGCGCGGCCTGCGCCGCCTCGTCGTCGCCGGTGGCGAGACCTCCGGAGCGGTGGTGGGCGCCCTTGACCTTTCTGCGTTGACCGTCGGGCGCGAGATCGATCCCGGCGTCCCGGTCCTCGTCTCGGAGACCGCGCCGCGCCTCGGCCTCGCGCTCAAGTCCGGCAATTTCGGCGCCGTCGATTTCTTCGACAAGGCGCTCGCCCATATCGGAGGCTCGGCATGAGCGAGGCCGCTCTTCGCGACGAGATCGCGCGGCTGGCGAAATCGCTGTTCGACCGCGGCTATTCGGTCGGCTCGGCGGCCAACATCAGCGTGCGGCTCGACGACGGCTACCTGATCACGCCGACCAATTCCTGCCTCGGCTTCCTCGATCCGGAACGGATCAGCCGGCTCGACCGCGACGGCAACCACGTTGGCGGAGACAAGCCCTCCAAGGAGGTGTTTCTGCACCGCGCCTTTTACGAGACCAGGGCGGAGGCGGGCGCAGTCGTGCATCTGCACTCGACCTACGCCACTGCCCTGTCCTGCCTCGCCGACACCGATCCCGAAGACTGCGTCCCGCCGCTGACGCCCTACGTCGTCATGCGGGTCGGTCGTGTGCCGCTGGTGCGGTATTTCCGGCCGGGCGATGCCAGGGGCGGAGACCTGATCCGCGCGCTCGACGGCCGCCACGCCGCGGTGCTGCTCGCCAATCACGGCCCGGTCGTGAGCGGGAAGGATCTGACGAGCGCCGTCTACGCCGCCGAGGAGTTGGAGGAGACCGCGAAGCTTCTCGTCATCCTGCGCGGCCAACCCGTGCGGATGCTCGATGCGGCCCAGGTCGCCGAGCTGAAGGCGACCTTCGGCTGAACCATCGCAAGACCACCCGTTTCGAGGAACATCCGATGCCGATCCATCTCGGCCCCTTCGCCGACCGCCTCAGCGCCCATCTCGGCTTCCTCTATACGGAGCGCCCGCTCCCCGAACGCTTCGCTGCCGCCGCGCGGAACGGGTTTCGCGTGATGGAGCATCCGAACCTGTTCTCGACCCCGGCCAGGGAGGTCGCCGGCTGGCTGAATGCGGCCGGCCTATCCCTCGTCCAGACGAGTTTTCCGGCAGGCGACGCCTCACGCGGCGAGAAGGGTTTTGCGGGGCTCCCCGACCGTGCCGGGGCGTTTCGTGATAGCGTCGCGCCGACCCTCGACTATGTCGAGGAGATCGGCGGCTGCCGTCTCGTCCATGCCATGGCTGGCGTGCGCCCGGCCGGTGTGGCGCAGGACAGGCTCCTCGACACCTATCGCGAGAGCCTGGCCTTCGCCGCAGACCTGGCGGCCCGGCGCGGCATGGAGATCCTGATCGAGCCGATCGGCCCCGGCTCGATCGCCGACTACATCGTCGACGATCCGCTGCTCGCGGTCCGGCTGATCGGCGAGGTCGGTCGGCCGAACGTGAAGCTGTTGTTCGACGCCTACCACGCCCATTGCCTCGGCCATGATCCGGCGGCGCTGATCCGCGAGCACGCAGCCCTGATCGCCCATGTCCAGATCGCCGACGATCCCGGCCGCCACGAGCCCGGCACCGGCACCATCGCCTTCGATCCGATCTTCGCGGCGCTGGAAGCGGTCGGCTACGCGGGCACCATCGGCTGCGAATATCACCCGGCGACCACGACGGAGGAGGGGCTCGGCTGGATCAGGGGAGCCGCCTGAGGGGCTTTCGGTCGAACACGTCACCGGAGAGGGTTCTCTCCTCCCCCTTGTGGGGAGGAGTTGGAGGTGGGGGTGGGTGCAGCAGGCACCACACCGCTCGATCCTGAACCACCCCCACCCCGAACCCCTCCCAACAAGGGGGAGGGGACTGCCCGCATCGTCTGGAAGCCAGATCAACTGGCAAAACAGGGAGGAAACGATGATCAGCATCCGGCACACGAGGCGCGCTGTGCTCGGCAGCGCCATGGCGGCGGCAGCCGGGTCCTCGATCGGCCTCGGTCCTCGGCCGGCCCGCGCCCAGCACGACGTCCGCTATTCGACCGGGCACGCGGCGGCAGCGTTCCGCCCGCCCGCCAACGCCACCGATTGCCATTTCCACATCTACGACGGCCGCTTCCCGCCGGCATCGGGCGGCCTCGTGGCGCCAGATGCGACACCCGACGATTACTGCGCCCTGCAAAAGCGCCTCGGCACCACGCGCGGCGTCATCGTCCAGCCCTCGCTCTACGGCGTGGACAACCGCCCGACCCTGGAGGGCCTGGCGGTGCTCGGCCCGAACTTCCGCGCCGTCGCCGTCGTGAACCCGTCGATCAGCGATGCGGAGCTCCAGCGCATGCACGGTCTCGGCGTGCGCGGCATCCGCTTCAACCTCGCCCAGGCCGGAGCGACGACGCTCGACATGTTGGAGCCGCTCTCAAAGCGGGTCGACGCGCTCGGCTGGCACTGCCAGGTCAACATGCCCGGTGAGAAGATCGTGGCCGCCGCGGACACCTTCCTCAAGATCCGCGGCAAGCTGGTCTTCGATCATCTCGCCCATTGCCCACAGCCGGCAGGCATCGAGAGCGAGACCTTCAAACTGATCCGCCGGCTACTCGACCAGGGTAATACCTGGGTGAAGCTCACCGGCCTCTACAACGACACCAAGATCGGACCACCGAGCTATTCGGATTCGGTCACCGTGGCCCGCGCCTTCGCGCAGGCGGCGCCGAACCGCGTGGTCTGGGGCAGCGACTGGCCCCATCCGACGGAGAGCCAGGACAACAAGCCCGACGACGCGCTGATGCTCGACCTGCTTCCGGCCTACCTGCCGGACGAGGGCGCCCGCCAGCGCCTCCTCGTCGACAACCCAGCCGAACTCTACGACTTCCCGAAGGGCTGAGACCACCATGCCGGCACAGCAGCTTCGTCTCGGTCTCGTGGGCTATGGCGAGATCGGCAGCACCCTCGGGCGGGGCCTGCGGGGCGCCGGCCTCGAACAACTCACGGCCTACGACAAATACGCCTTCGACGGCCCCTATGCCGAGTTGATCCAACGGCGTGCGCGGGAGGCCGGCGTGACCCTGGTCCGCTCAAACCGGGAGTTGGCGGAAGCCGCCGACATGATCGTCAGCGTCACGCCGGGCTCCGCCTCGCTGGAGAGCGCCGCGGCCTTCGCCGACTGCCTCGATAGCCGGCACAGTTTCATCGACTTCGCCTCCGCGACGCCGAAGATCAAGATCGACGTCGCCGAGCATCTGGCGGGGACCGGTGCGCTCCTCGGCGACGGTGCGATCGAGGGCACGCCGAGGAGCGGACACACCCTGCCGATCATCGTCAGCGGGCCGTCCGGCGGGCGCGTGCGCGATGGGCTGACGCCCTACGGCATGCAGATCAGTTTCGTCGGTGCAAAGCTCGGCACGGCATCGGGCATCAAGATCCTGCGTTCCGTGCTGATCAAGGGCATCGAGGCGCTGACCGACGAGATGCTGCTCGCCGCGCGTCACTACGGCATCGACGAGGCCGTCATGGCCTCGTCCTGCAAGACGCTGGGGCGCCCCTGGATCGAGATCGTTGAGTCGCTGATCCCGTCGGGAACGATCCACGCCAAGCGCCGCGCGGAGGAGCTGGAGATGTCCGCCGAGGCCGTGGCAGAGGCCGGCATCGATCCGATCATGGCGCGGGCCATCGTGGCGCGCCTCCGCTGGAAGGAAGGCCTCGGCCTCAAGGAGCGGCTGAACGGCGTCGAGCCGGCCGATTACGGCGCAACCTATGCCGAGATCGAGAACGCCCTCGCCGATCGGTGAGGCGCCCTCGCCAGCACCGGGGGCGCGGCCCGGTTGGTAGGCCGAAGTTCTAAGCCTGCTCACGAAAAGGCGGTCGATCGGCTTCGCCGATCCCGCGCAGCATCGAGACGAATTCGGCCGCCCAGGCCTCGTAGTCGCGCAGATGCACACCATCCGCGCAGGCGTGGGTGGTCGTGCCGTCCGCGCCATCCCGCAATGTCGCGAAGGGGTCGATGAAGCGGCAGCCATAGTCGACACTGAGCCGGCGAAGGACATCGCCGTAGGCCGTGACGGCTGCCGGATCGCGCATGGCGACGGCTTCCGGTCCCAGCGGAGGCACCGCCGCGACTAGCACGACATCCGCGTTGGCGCGCAGCCATTCGAGGATGTGCCCGACCGCCACCACGAAGCCTGCCCGCGTCTTCTCGGAGAGCGGGCTGGCCCGGCGCATGATGTCGTTGCTGCCGACGAACAGCACCGCGACGCCGGCGCGGGCCATCACGGGCATCTCGCCGAGCTGACGGGCGTAGCCGCGCGCTGAGGCCCCCCCGATCCCGCCATTGACCAGCGGCATCGATTGCGCAAGCGCGAGACCGCCGCATTCCGCGTGCGAATTTCCCGCGAGGAAGAGGAAGCCGGGCTGCGCCGCGGCGAGCTCCGCGCGGATCACCGGCAGGCGCCGGCCCAGATGAATGCGCGCCAACTGCGTGTTGCGCCGTGACTCGACCGCGGCACCAACAGCCTTCGCGGCGGTGGCGACGACCCCGACCGCGAGCAGGCCGCGGAGGGACCGGCTTTCCGTGAGGAAGCGGACGAGAGCCCCCTGCGGGCTGTTCGAACTCAATGAACGTATCCGACGCGCACGGTGTTCAGACCGTCACGGGCGCGCATTGGGTCAAACGACCATCGAATAGCGCCGACAGAAGCCCGCGGCACAATTGTCCCGCACATCAGATCAATCGTCCGGCAGTTGGGACCAGAACGATCGGCGCGAACATCTCCTGTCGGCCGACATGCGCCCGCCGTTTGCACTCTGCTTTCCAGTTTCGGGTTCATCCCCCGGTCGGCACTTTGGATCATTGCAAATCGACGCGTGCGGGCTTCGGAGGTTTTCGAGGGTCGACCATCGTACCAAAGCCGACCTTTCCGTTTGAAAGCTTTGCGAATCTGGGCAGGATGCTGACTTCGCACGACAAAAGCCAGATCCGAACCCGCTCGGAGCGTTCACAGCGGATCGTTTGCACCGGAGTGTGGCCGAACACAGTCGCCGGCGCGTTCCGAGCCGATCGTGGCCCAGTCGATCGCGGCCGTGTGAAGTCGGTCATCGGTGGGCCGCCGGACGGCGGTCCTGCCGAACCGACGCATGGGTCGCGGAGGAGGATGTCATGGTGATGAACAGCGCGATCCGCCGGCTGTTTGCGGCGGCCTTAGCCCTCGCGCTGGTGTCGTTGCCGTCGTCGGCGCGCGCCGGCTGCGTCTGGTCGGATCTGGCCGGTGACGAGACATGGGTCTCCGTCGTGAGCCCCGAGGCCGGCAAGACACATTTCATCAAGGATGCGGTGTTCGTCAAAGGCTGCCCGGGCAACAGGCCGGAATGCCAGGATCGCGCCTTTCTCGTGCCGGGCGACCTCGTCGTGACCAAGCTGACCAAGGGCGAGTTCGCCTGCGTGGGCTATGTCGGCCCAAAGGGACAGACGACGATCGGCTGGCTGCCCAGGCCCGCTCTGACGGCCGCGCCCGAGCCCGAGCAAGCGCCCAAGGATTGGACCGGGCGCTGGGTCACCCCGGCGCAGGAGATCACGATCAAGGCGGCCCGTTCCAACCTGCTCATCGTGACGGGCAAAGCCACCTGGGGCGACACCCCGGAGCGGCGGAATACGGGCAGCGTCCATACCGGCGAGATCGAGGGCTCCATGGCCCCGAAGGACGGCGTCCTGGCCTTCACGATGGGCGATGACGGCCGCACGCTGCCACACGAAGCCGGCGGCGAATATGCCTGCCGGATCCGCATGATCCGGCGCGGGCCCTACCTCGTCGCCCGCGATAACAATGGCTGCGGCGGCGCCAATGTCAGCTTTTCGGGGTTGTACCGGCGGGCTCGATAAACCGGCGGCATCGGCCGCGACGACTTTCCAGTTCCGTGCGCATCGTCTTCTCGATCGCTTCGGCGGTCAGCCAGTCTTCCATGGACCAGCGCGTCAGGGCACGGATCTCGGAAACGCAAATCCCAGAAGTCGTCGATCGGCCTCGACGCTGGGTCGGTCTATGTCGAGCATCCGTTGCAGAACAAGACAACGGAAGAGCTTCATCGCTCCGCCGAAAGCGGCTTCGATGACATTCTCCGGGCAATCAGCAATGAGATCCCGTTACTGCCCAGCTCGAAGGCGGCGCAGCATCGTATCCCGCCCGGTCAACGGGTCTGGATCTGCTGACTGGGCTTGAAATAGACGTCTGTTGGCTCGGTCGCAGTCAATCGAAGCCGCCTCTCTGCTTTCGGCCAGATTGAGCCGGCAAACCTGCGCTCGACTCGGTCGTTCTCGATCTGAAGTAGATTCTGAAAGCCGTCATTGAGGTGCGGCCGGCAAGCGCGAGTTGGCAGATGCTGCTGCACCCGAGAGACCACTTGCCAAGGTAGAATTGTGCCCCTGCCGGCGGCGCGATATGCGACCGGAATGACGAAGCCTACCGCCGATCAGATTGCCACGCTCGGTGCCGCGTTCCAGGCGTTCGTCCGACGCTTCAAGCTCGCCGATGCCGGCAACTTCGATAAGCCCCTCAATGAGCTCGACGTTCAGACGTTGCTGTATATCGCGCGGCACTCGGATTGTGGGCCGACCGACATCGCACGCTACCTGGGTCTTGCCGCCACGACCATCTCATCGGCAACGGACCGCCTGGCAAAACGGGGGCTCCTGGAAAGACATCGGATCGAAGGAGATCGCCGTGCGGTCGCCCTTCGACTGTCCGAGGAGGGCAGCGCTCGCGCGACTGCCCAGTTGGAAGCCTATAACGCTCTCAACGTCACGATGCTCGAACGTCTCGAGCCGGCAGAACGGGAAACGTTCATCCGCATGGTGACGAAAATCGCATACCACGAAGATTGAATAATCCGAACTTCGTCATATCTGCCGATCGCGCCCGCACCGTCGGGCTGATCATGCGGAGGACGTTCGATGGCCATCAGGGTCAACGGGACCGAGGTCGCCTCGCCCGACGATGCACGCGTTTCCCTGCTCGATCATCTAAGGGAGGGCCTCCATCTGACCGGCACCAAGGTCGGCTGCAACCAGGGGGCCTGCGGCGCCTGCACGGTGCTTCTCGACGGCCAGCGGGTGCTGTCCTGCCTGACCCTCGCGGTGCAGGCTGACGGGCGCGAGGTCACCACGATCGAGGGACTGGCCGAGGGAGACGGGCTGCATCCGCTCCAGGGCGCCTTCATCGAGCACGACGGCTTCCAGTGCGGATACTGTACGCCCGGCCAGATCTGCGCGGCCTCGGCGATGCTGCGCGAACTGGCAGAAGGTGTTCCGAGCTACGTCACGGCCGACCTCGCCCAGGAGCGCATCCTTCTCTCGCGCGAGGAGATCCGCGAGCGGATGAGCGGCAACCTCTGCCGATGCGGCGCGCATAACGGCATCGTCGACGCGATTTTCCAGGTTGCGACGGAGAAGGCCGCATGAACCCCGTCTCGTATCAGCGCGCCTCGTCCCTCACGGAGGCGGTCCGGATGGCCGGAACCAGCCGTCTGCTCGGCGGTGGCACCAACCTCGTCGACCTCATGCGCAAGGGCGTCGAGCGGCCCTCCCTGCTGACCGACGTCACCGCCTTGTCGGCGGCAATCGAAGAGACTGAGGCGGGCGGCCTCCTGATCGGGGCGGCCGCGCGAAACAGTTCCGTGGCGGCTCATCCGCTCGTCCGGACCCGCTATCCGATGTTGTCACGCGCGATCCTGGCGGGCGCCTCGGCCCAGGTCCGTAACATGGCGACCGTAGGCGGCAATCTCATGCAGCGGACACGGTGCTTGTACTTCGCCGACGTCGCCGGTTCCCGATGCAACAAGCGAGAACCCGGCAGCGGATGCGACGCCGCGGGCGGCTTCAACCGCTACCACGCCATCGTAGGCGCCTCCTCGGCCTGCACCGCGACGCATCCCTCCGACATGTGCGTGGCCCTGGCGGCCCTCGACGCAAGCGTCCGCATCGTGGGACCGGCTGGCGAGCGGACGGTGCCGCTGGTCGATTTCCATCGCCTGCCCAGCGACCGGCCCGAACTCGAGACCGTTCTCGAACCGGGCGAGGTCATCGAGGCCGTCGAGATCCCGGCCTCGCCCTTTGCGGCACGGTCCGGCTACCGCAAGGTACGGGACCGCGCGAGCTACGCCTTCGCTCTCGTCTCGGTCGCCGCCGAGCTCACGCTCCGCGAGGGCCGGATCGACGAGATCCGCATCGCCTTCGGCGGCATCGCTCCCAAGCCCTGGCGCGCTTATCGGGCCGAAGCCGCCCTGCGCGGCTCTGGTCCGAGCGGTGAGGCTTTCCTGGCCGCCGCGGCCCTGGAACTCGCGGACGCCGCCCCGCTCGCCGGCAACGCCTTCAAGATCGAACTCGCCAAGCGCACCCTCGGTGCCGTTCTCACGGACCTCACGGGAGACGATCGATGAGCAAGGTTCAGAACGCCATCGTCGGCTCGGTCCGGACGGTGCTCGGATGGATGCCGTCCCAATGGCTGCCCGGCGGGACGCCCGATCCCCTGATCGAGCGCCGGGCCGCCATCGGGCGGCAGGCCTCACGCCTCGACGGTCCCCTGAAGGTCGCTGGCAAGGCACGCTTCGCGGCGGAGGTCATCGCGGACCGGCTGTCCTACGCCACGCTGGTCCATAGCCCGATCGCTCGCGGGAGGATCACGCAGCTGGACACCAGCGCGGCGGAGAGCGCGCCCGGCGTGATCCTGGTGCTGACCCACCGCACCATGCCGCGGATCGAGAGCCCGGCGCTCATCTCGATGAGCGACTTCTCGGCCGTCGGGAACAGCGACCTGCCGATCCTCCAGGATGCCGAGATCCGCTACAATGGGCAGGTCGTGGCGGTGGTCGTCGCCGACACTCAGGAACAGGCCGACCACGCCGCGTCGCTTCTCACGATCGCCTATGCGCGCGAAGAGCCAGCGACGCGGTTCGACGATGCGAAAGCCAAGTCGCGGACCCCCGACTCGCTCCTGATCGAACGAAACCATGTGTCGGTGGGGAAGGCCGAGCGCGAGCTGGCCCAGGCGGCGCATCGCGTCGACAACCTCTATCGGACGCCCTGGCAGAACCACAACGCGATCGAGCTGCACGCCCTGACCGTGTTCTGGGAGGGCGAGGATGCGCTGACGGTGCACGATGCGACGCAGATGATCGCGCCGAGCGCCGCGGTTCTCGCCAAGATCTTCGGGCTCAAGAAGGACCGGATCCGCGTGCTCTCGCCGTTCGTCGGCGGCGGGTTCGGCGGGAAGGGCCTGTGGGATCATCAGATCCTGGCGATCGCGGCCGCCCGTCTCATTGGGCGCCCCCTGCGGCTCGTACTCAGCCGGGAGAGCGTCTACCGCATCATCGGCGGCCGCTCCCCGACGGAGCAGCGCGTCGCCATCGGCGCCGATGCGGAGGGCCGCTTTACGGCGCTGATCCATGGCGGACACTCGGTGATGCCGACCTACGGCGCCTGCCCGGAGGCCTATACGCTCGGATCACGCTCGCTCTACCGCGCGAAGAGCTTCGAGATCCTGCAGCACCATGTCGAGCTCGACGTCGTGCCGAACACCTTCATGCGCGCGCCCGGCGAGGCGATCGGCAGTTTCGCGATGGAGAGCGCGGTCGACGAACTGGCCCACCGCATGGGGATCGACCCGATCGAGCTGAGACTCCGTAACGAGCCGGAGCGGCATCCGATCTCGGGCGCGCCGTTCTCGCAGCACGCTCGGCGCCAGGCGTTCACGGACGGCGCCGAACGCTTCGGCTGGGGCCGCCGGCAATCGGAGCCGGGCGCGCGCTGTGACGGAGAATGGCGGATCGGCATGGGCTGCGCCACGGGAAGCTTCCCCTATGCGCGCATGCCGGGCGCAGCGGCCCGGATCACCCTGCGCCGCGACGGTTCGGCGGTGGTGGCCTGCTCGGCGCAGGAGATGGGCATGGGCACGTCGACGGTCCAGACCCAGCACGCTGCCGACCGCCTCGGCCTGCCGCTCTCGGACGTCATCTTCGAGCTCGGCGATTCCGCTCTGCCCGCCGCGCCGATGGCCGGTGGTTCGTCGCAGACTGCATCGGTCGCAGGCGCGATCATCGCGGCGGCCGAGAAGCTCATCGGCGAGCTGGTGCGGCTCGCAGGAAACGACAGCCCGCTTGCCGGCCTGCGGGCAGGGGAGGTCCGCCTCGTCGATGGAGGCGTTGGCTCGATCGAAGACGCGAAGCGGCACGAAGCCTACAGCTCGATCCTTGCCCGGGCCGGGCGCGAGGAGGTCACAGTCACGGCGACCGGGAGCCCGCCACTGGAGATGCTGAAATACGCCATGCACAGCACCTCGGTGGTCTTCTGCGAGCTGCGCGTCAGCGACGTCACCGGAGAGATCCGGGTCGACCGGCTGCTCGGCTCGTTCGATTGCGGTACGATTCTCAACCCGCAGACCGCCACCAGCCAGTTCAAGGGCGGGATGATCATGGGCCTCGGCCTGGCGCTCACGGAAGAGACGCTGTTCGACGAGCGCAGCGGGCGCATCATGAACCCGTCGCTCGCGGACTATCACATCCCCGTCCACCTCGACGTGCCGGAGATCGAGGTGATGTGGACCGGTATCCCCGATCCACGCTCCCCACTCGGCGCGCGTGGCATCGGCGAGATCGGCATCACCGGCGTTGGTGCCGCCGTCGCGAATGCAGTCTTCAATGCAACGGGAAAACGGGTGCGTGAGCTGCCTATCACGCTGGATAAGCTTCTATGAGGCGATCGGCGTCGAACCATGTTCCGCAGATGCGGTGTTCGACTGAAGGCCAACGACTGCCGCAGGCTTTCTGTAGCGGCAGCTTCGCGCCCCAATTCGGGCATCCGAGCGCCCCGAAACGCGTCCCTGAAGGTCGATGAGCTCAGTCTGGTGGAGCTAGCGCCCAGAGAACGCAATCTTTGGGATCGGCTCGCCCTTTCTCACCACTGCGGGGGCGCCCATTCCCTGCGCGCTGTCGCTCGTGTCGAGGATGCCGGTCGTCGGTTGGGCGGTGACAATGTCCGCGGCCGACACGTCGCCTGAAGACCATGCCCGCACGAATGAGCGGGTCTTCCCGCGACATCATTCGCGCGATCCGGACAGCCCTGTGAGAAGCAACGCGTGCGCGGCGAGCGTGTGGGCCACGAACTCCGTGAAGAGCCGCACGCGTTTCGTTTTGCGGGCGTCTCCCTGTGTGAGAAGCCAAAGCGTTCCGTAAAGATGCAGTTTGGTGCCCGGCACCCTCACCAGGAGAGGATCGGCGTCGCCGACAAAGCACGGCAGCGTCGCGATCCCGAGCCCGAGTCGGATAGCTGCAAGCTGCGCTTCGGCATCCGAGACCCTGAACGGAACTTCGGCGGTGCGGACCTCGCCCTCGCCCGCCCAGTCTGAAACGCCGTGGACGCTGATGACGATCCAGCGGAGGGGATCGCACGCGTCCGCACGCCACGCGGCGAGGCGGTCACGGGACATGTAGACGCCGCCGAACACCTCCGGTCCCTTGAGGCCATGGAGATTGAGAGGCAGGGTCTTGCGGTCGTAGACGACGCGGATCGCGACGTCGGCGTCCCGATTGGTCAGGTTCGCCAGCTCGCCGGATGCAGAGACGTCCATCTCGATCTCCGGATGGAGACGCGCGAACTCGACGAAGTCCGGCATGAGGAGGTGCGTCGCGAGGGGCGGCGCCAGCGTCACCCGCAGGAGCCCGCGCACGCCCTGGTCGCGCCCGAAAACCCGTGCCTCCAGTTGATGCGACGTCGCCTCCATCCGCTCCGCAAGCTCGAGGACCTCCTCGCCCGCGCTCGTGATGCGGTATCCCGAAGGCAGCTTCTCGAAGAGCTGCACCCCGAGACGGTCCTCGAGCTGGGCGACACGCCGCAGCACGGTCGCATGGTTTACTCCGAGGCGCAGGGCGGCGGCGCGCACCGAGCCCCCTCGCGCGACGGCAAGGAAGTACCGAACATCATCCCAGTCGATCATGGTGCAATCCGGCACCACCGGGTGCCTGTCTCCAAGCCCCGCATTTAGCACGTCGACGGGGTCGCGGGACGCCGCCTAAGCAGAGATCGGTCAGGACAAACCGTCTCGGACGGCGAATGCCAATTCCGACGATTGGCGCCAGCCTTCTGGCTGGATCGATTTCGCACCACCGCTGTGCGCACTTTCCTACTGAACGCCTGACGCCGGCGGACACATCTCCGGATCCTCGGGAGCTCCCCGAAACAGCCGAGGAAGGATCCTGGACGTGGGAAAGCTTGAGGGTAAGGTCGCGGTCATCACGGGCGGCGCCACCGGCATCGGCCGCGCCGCAGCAAAGCGCTTCATCGCGGAGGGCGCTTTCGTCTTCATCTTCGGCCGCCGGCAGGACGCGCTCGACGCCGCCGTGGCCGAGCTCGGGCCCAATGCCCGCGCGGTGAACGGCTCGGTCTCCGACGAGGCCGATCTTGACCGGCTGTACAGGGCGGTAAAGGCCGAGCGGGGCGCGCTGGACATCGTCTTCGCGAATGCCGGAGCGGGCAGCATGCTCAAGCTCGGCGCGATCACCGCCGCGCACATCGACGAGACCTTCGACACCAACGTGAAGGGGACGATCTTCACGGTCCAGAAGGCGCTGCCGCTGATGGGGCAGGGCGGTTCGATCATCCTGACCGGATCGAGCGCCGGCACCACGGGTGCCCCTGGAATGACCGCCTACAGTGCAAGCAAGGCGGCGGCGCGCAACCTCGCACGGACCTGGGCGGAGGACCTGAAGGGCACTGGCATCAGGGTCAACGTGCTGTCGCCCGGAGCGACCGCGACCGAACTCGCGAAGCAAGCGCTCGGCGAGGAAGGCCAGAAGGTCTTCGCGTCGATGATGCCGCTCCAGCGCATGGCCGATCCGGCCGAACAGGGGGCGGCCGCGGCCTTCCTCGCCTCGTCGGACAGCAGCTTCATGACCGGAAGCGAGGTCGCCGTCGATGGCGGCTTGGCGCAGCTCTGACGCGTCGCGCCGGACGGGTTCAATCGAAACGATCGGAAGGAAAAGATATGAGTTACGCGATCATTGGCTTCGGCAAGATCGGCCAAGCCCTTGCCAGGGCTTTCGCCCGCAGCGGCATCGAAGTCTCCGTTGCAACGACGCGCGATCCGACAAGCTTCGCATCCGATGCGGCCGCCATCGGACCCCAGATCGTTCCCAAGACCTTGGCGGAGGCCGTCAAGGCGGACGTCATCTTCTTGGCCGTCCGTTTCGCGGCGCATGCGGACGTCGCGAAGGCGCTCCCTACCTGGCAGGGAAAGACCATCGTCGACGTGACCAACGCCTACGGCGTGCCCCCCGAGGACCTGGGAGGGCTGCCCTCTGCCAAGGTCGTCGCGCAAGCTTTCACCGGCGGCCGCGTGGTCAAGGGCTTCAACCATCTGGGCGCCGGGGTGCTCGGGCAGGATCCGGCCGTCCACGGTGGCCGGCGGGTCGTGTTCCTGGCGAGCGATGACGAGGACGCCGCAGGGGAGATCGGCGACCTCGCGGAGAAGCTTGGTTTTGCGCCGGTCGACCTCGGCGGCCTTTCCGAAGGCGGACAGCTTGTCCACGGGCATGGGAAGACCTGGGGCAAGCTGATCTTCAAGGATCTGGTCAAGTTCGGCTGACCGACACGGAGGCGCTCGGATCAAAAGCGGTCCGGCCGCGCGTGAAACGGAGAGATCCTATGAGCATCGAGACGAACGTCCAGACCGTGAAGGACTTCTTCGCCGATCGGCCGCGGCGACAAAGAGGTTCTGAGGGCGCTGGTCGCCGAAGACATCGAATGGATCATCCCGGGCGAGGACTGGCCGCTAGCCGGGACCTACCGCGGACATGCGGGGCTTGCGCACCTGCTCAAGACCTAATCCCAAACCATAGAGCTCTCGATCATGGAAGCCCGAGAGTTCGTGGCGCAGGGGGACCGGGTTTTGGTCGTCGGCTTTGCCAGGGGGATGATCAAGGCCACAGGCAGGTCGTTCGATGACGACTGGATCTTCGCCATCACGGTCCGGCACGGCAAGCTCACGAACATCCAAGAGTATATTGATACGCAGGCGCTGGCACGAGCCGCGCAGATGAGCGCTTCCGAACCAACATAAGCGCTCGACGTCTGCCGCCCATCGAGGTCTGCGGAATCTTGGCGAGCGGACATATGGTTATCGATGGGTGGAGGTCCGCCATCAGATACCGTTATGCCGAAATGGCTTGACGTGGCTGGGGCGAGAGCAGCCAGTCCCGGCACGACTGCTTCCTCGCTTCGCGGGCCTCGAAGCTGCCGGTCAGCTTCATTGGACTGCTTCGCCCTGGGAAGCCCGCAGCCTTCGAAGCGGACATCATTTCGCGCGGTAGTCCGGCGACACGCCAAGGTCGTTGGACCAAGGCCCACTCTTAATCAGCAAGGCCGCACGATTGGCCGCAAAGGCGCGATCGTATTCGATCATTCCAGCGATCTCGTCGCGCGCATCAACGCCGTAGAGCTTGCCCAGCAGATAAAGCGTCAGATCAATCGCGAGCGACACGCCTCCCCCGGTGACGACGCCGTCGTCGACGAGCAGGGCTGGCACGGCGGCAATGCGATCGTGCCGGGATGCCATCACATCGAGGGGCGCGACCGGCTCGGCTCCTGCTCTCGTGCGCCGGGTCGTCGCTCTTCGCCCTTCGAGCAGTCCCGCTTCCGCGAGAATCATCGCGCCGGTGCAGACGGAGGCGAGCGTCCCGGATCGGCGGCCGTCGAGGAAGGCCTTCATGGCGACGTCCTCGGCAGCGGAACTCCAGCCCGGTCCGCCGCAGACGATCGTTACGTCGGTCTCGGGCGCGTCGGCGAAGCCGTAGGGCGCCTCGACCGCGAGGCCACCGGCGAGCCGCACCGGACCGGCCTCGCGGGCCACGACGACGTCCGCGAGGTTGGGAAGGACGCGCCGCGCCATCGAGATCACACCGACCGTGCCGCCGATGTCGATGGGCTCGACGCCGTCATAGATCACGATCGCTATGCTTTTTCGAATAGTGCGGTCCATCGCGATACTCTCTCCATTGTGTGCCCATCGGGCTTGCGTCAGAAGTTCAACGGGTGCTCGACCAGCGCGACAGGGTGCAGATGACGGTTCGGACGACGGTGAGGCGGGAGCAGGTGGAGGCGGAGGCGCGCTCGCAGATCGACGTCCTCGCGGAGGAGGTCCGCCGACGGCGCAAGGAGCGCGATCTTTCCCTCGAGCAGTTGGCGACCCTGTCCGGGGTCAGCCGCTCCATGATCTCGAAAATCGAGCGCGCTGAGGCCGTCCCGTCGACCACGGTGCTGTCGCGCCTCGCGGAGGCCCTCGGCGTCACCTTCTCTCGCCTGATGGCTCCGGCCACCGAAAGCGAAGTGCTGCTGATCCCGGCCAGCCGGCAGCCGGTCCTTCGCGACGAGGCCTCGGGCTTCCTGCGCCGCTGCATCTCGCCCGTCCTGCCGGGCCGCGGGATCGATTGGGTGCTCAACACGCTTCCTCCCGGGGCGACGACGGGGGAGTTCGTTGCCCATCGCCGCGGCGTCTCGGAATACATCTACGTGCTGAAGGGCCGGCTGCGCGCCTCCGTCGGAGAGCGGTCCTTCGTAGTCGAGGAGGGCGATAGCCTCTACTTCGAAGCCGATGCCGGTCACGCCTTCACCAATCTCGGGACCGAGCCCTGCCAATACTTCCTGGTGATCGACGCCTCGCGGATGCGCTGACTGCGCAATCTGTCAGCAGCCCGGCGCCGTGTTGCTCGATTTGATTTCAACCTGACCTCGTCACGCACAGACTGAATAGCCACCGCCGTCTGCGGACAGTCGGCGGGCGGTTTGGCATGCCGCTTGCCTCCTCGATAGTGGATTTTAGTCCACTTTAGAAGAGGAGCCAGGAGATGACGGCGTCCAGTGCTAACGCAATCGACCCAACGGCATTTCCGCCCCCATCGACGATCGTGCAGGAGGGGGCGATCGATGACCGCACGATGCGTCGCATCGTTTGGGCCAGCGTGCTCGGCACGGTGGTCGAATGGTACGACTTCCTGATCTACGGGACCGCCGCGGCGCTGGTGTTCAACAAGCTGTTCTTCCCGACGCTGGACCCGCTCGCCGGCACACTCGCGGCCTTCGGCTCCTATGCCGTCGGCTTCGTCGCCCGCCCCCTCGGTGGCGCGATCTTCGGCCATTTCGGGGATCGCCTCGGACGCAAGGCCATGCTGACGCTGACCATGCTCATCATGGGCGTCGGCACCTTCCTGATCGGCTGCCTGCCCACCTATTCCCAGATCGGCCTCTGGGCGCCGGCGCTCCTCGTCGCGCTTCGCCTGCTGCAGGGCATCGGCGTCGGCGGCGAGTGGGGCGGCGCCGTCCTCATGGTGATCGAGCACGCGCCCCCGAAGCGGAGGGGCTTTTACGGAAGTCTCGTCCAGGTCGGCTTCCCGGCCGGTATCGCGGCCTCGACCGCCACCTTCCTGCTGCTCACCAGCCTGCCGGAGGCCGACTTCCTGAGCTGGGGCTGGCGCGTCCCGTTCCTGCTCAGCGCACTGCTCATCGCCGTCGGCCTGTTCGTGCGCCTCAAGCTCGTCGAGACGCCGGCCTTCGCCAAGGTGAAGGAGGAGAACGGGGTGGCCCGCATGCCCTTCCTCGAGGTGCTGCTCGGTCAGCCGAAGACCTTCTTCATCGCCGTTGGCCTGAAGGTCTCGGAGGTCGCCTGGGTGTATATCCTGACCGTGTTCTCGATCGCGTATGCCACGGGCACCCTCGGCCTCCCCAAGCGCCTGATCCTCGACGCTATCCTCTGGGCCGCGCTGCTCGAATTCGTGACGATGCCCTTCTTCGGATGGCTGTCCGACAAGGTCGGCCGGCGCCCGATCTATCTGGCCGGCGCGCTGGTCAGCGCGGTGTGCGCCTTCGTGGTCTTCGGCCTCCTCGACAGCAAGGACCCGACGACCATCACGGTAACGATCGCGGTCGTGATGAGCCTGACGCACGCCTCGATGTTCGGGCCGCAGGGCGCGTTCATGCCCGAGCTATTCGGGACCCGGGTCCGCTACAGCGGCGCCTCGCTCGGCTGCCAGGTCGCGGCCGCGCTCTCCGGCGGATTCGCGCCGATTATCGCCACGGCGCTGCTCGCCGCGACGGGAACTACTCTGTCGATCTCCTTCCTGATGCTCGGCCTCGCGCTGATCACCTTCACCGCTGCCTGGGCCGCGACCGAAACCCGCGATCTGGACATCACCCGGAGCTGAGATTGCCCAAGGCCGGGCGCCATCGCGACGCCCGGCCTATTCCACGATAATGGAAATCATTCTAACAATGGTTCGGGCGCGACCCGAATAACCCGTTGACGAGGACCGCATGAACCGGACGATCATCACGACCAGCGCCGCCGCTCCGGCTGCCGGACCTTATGCGCAAGCGACGCGCGTCGGCGACTTTGTCTTCGCGTCGGGACAGTTACCGATCGATCCGGCGACGAATGCCTTGCCGGACGGCGTCGCGGCGCAGACCCGGCAATCGCTCGCCAATCTCTCTGCCGTCCTCGAGGCTGGCGGCGCGAGCCTTGCCTCCGTCGCGAAGACCACCGTGTTCCTCAAGGACATCAACGATTTCGCGGCCATGAACGCCGTCTATGCCGAGCATTTCCCCGGCGAGGCCCCGGCGCGATCGACGATCGAGGTGGCCCGCCTGCCGAAGGACGCCCTCGTCGAGATCGAGGCGATCGCACTCGCGACAGGGCCCGTCGCGTCATGAGCGAACTGCCGCCGCCGCGCATGGTCGAAGCCTTCGAGCACGCTGCCGGCTCGATTGCCGTCAACGTCCCCGGCGGTGCGACGGGATGGAAGGGCGTGCTCCTGAACATTCATGTCGCGCCCGCCGCGAGCTACGAGATGGAGGAGTTGCAGGAAGCCCGCTGCGTGGCCGGCCGCGGCATCGAGGGCGACCGCTACTTCCACGGCACCGGAACCTACTCGCCGAAGCCGGATACCCGCGAGGTGACGCTGATCGAGCAGGAGGCGCTCGACGCGCTAAACCGCAACGATCCGCCGCTCCAGGGCGGCAAGATCCAGCTCTCCCCGGGCGACCATCGCCGCAACCTCACGGTCAGGGGTGTGCCGCTGAACCATCTTGTCGGCCGGCGCTTCAGGGTCGGCGAGGTCATCCTGCGCGGCGGCCGGCTCAACTTCCCCTGCAAGTACCTTGAGGAGTTGCTCGGAATGCCGGTCTACCTGCCGCTCTACAACAGGTCCGGCCTGAACTGCGGGATAGAGCGGGGAGGCTTGATCCGTCCCGGCGACGCCATCGAGATGATGGACTGAACCATGACCGCACGCATCATCATGAAGCTGCGCGTCGAGAGCATCCGCGCCTCGACGCCCGAGGTCGCCCATATCGGCCTAGTCCATCCCCTGCGGCCCGAATTGCCGGAATGGACGCCCGGCGCGCATGTGGACTTCCGTCTGCCTGACGGGAAGATCCGCCAGTACTCGCTCTGCGGTGATCCGAGCGACCGGTCACGCTACGAGGTGGCGATCAAGCGCGAGGACCAGGGCCGCGGCGGATCGAAGTGGGTCCACGAGAACCTAGCCTTGGGAACGATCGCGCATGTCTCGGCGCCGCGGAACAACTTCCCGTTGGCACCGGGTGCGACGCGCCACGTCTTCGTGGCCGGCGGCATCGGCATCACGCCCTTCGTCGCTATGGCGCGCGCGCTCGCTGCCGAGGACAGGGACTTCACGCTCCATCTGTGTGCGCGCTCGGCCGAGGACGCACCGCTCATCGGTCTCCTGCGCGAGATCTGCGGCGAGCAGCTGCACTGCTGGTTCTCGTCCGAGGGCCGGCGGTTCGATCCGAGAGTGCTAGGTGGGCCGTCGGAGGGCACGCATATCTATTCCTGTGGGCCTGAGCGTCTGGTCGGATCCCTGCAGGCGGCGCTCGACCTCGCCGGCTGGCCGTCGGAGCAGATCCACATCGAGCGCTTCGCGGCGACTCTCGACGAAAATTTCAAGCCAGAGCCTTTCGAGGCGCTGATCGAGTCGACCGGCCAGACGCTCCATGTGCCGGCCGATCGCTCGCTGCTCGACGTCCTGCGAGAGCACGGTTTTACGCTGTCGTCCTCCTGCGAGATTGGGGTCTGCGGCTCCTGTGAGTGCGGCTATCGAGACGGCGTCGTCCTTCACCGCGACTCGTCGCTTCCGCTTTCCAAGCGCCAGGATCGCATGATGCCCTGCGTCTCTCGTGCACGCGTGCATCTTACCCTCGCACTCTGAGGCACGGCTCAGGGCTCGCGATGGTCGATTGCCTCGGCCATCTGGCCGGCAAAAAACGCCTAAGGCCATCGTCACAAGGTTTCAGGCCTCAGGAGGCTCGGGCACCTTAGGCGTCTTCCCAATCACCGAACCGACCGCAGCGGCACACACGTCGCCCAACTTGCGCAAAAAATAGTCAAGCCCGTTTCTCGGGCAGAGGTTGTCCGAACCGTCCGCTTCTTTGGCCGAATTTGTCGGACCATGTCCGTTGCGTACGATCACGTATTGCAGTGCAATCATCTCAGCGCCTTCGTCGGGCACTTGGCGTCGATGAAAAGCAGCTGGCTATCGCCGATCTTTGGCTAGTAACCACATCATCGGGCCATGATCCGCCAAGCAAAACTTGGCGATCATCGGGAGAATGTCGCATGATTAAAGCGCCCGTGACGATCATCACCGGATTCCTTGGCTCCGGAAAAACCACTCTGCTCAATCATATTCTTGGACAGGCAGGAGGCGAAAGGATCGCGGTCGTGATCAACGAGTACGGCGAGGTCGGGATCGACGGGCAGTTGGTCTTGGAAACCGCTGATACGATCGTCGAGCTCAACAACGGCTGCATCTGTTGCACCGTCCGCGGCGATCTCGTGAAGGGGATTGGCGATCTGATGACCAGCGGTCGGGCGATCGACCGGCTCATCGTCGAAACGTCTGGTCTCGCGGACCCCGCGCCAGTCATCCAGTCCTTCGTGCTCGACGATGTCCTGAAGGCACACGTGCAGCTCGACGCGATCGTTACGGTCGCCGACGCCCGGCACTTCGCCATCCAGATCGGCCGGGATGAAGCACGTGAGCAAGTCGCTTTCGCCGACGTCGTCCTGATCAACAAGACGGATCTGGAAAACACGGCCTCTCTCGAGCGCACCGAAAGCGAGGTCCGTCGCTTGAATCCGCTCGCCCGGATTCATCGAGTTCGCGGCGGGGCAGTCGCGCGCGAGACGGTTCTCGATATCGGGGCCTTCGACCTCAAGAACCTTCTCGCGATCGAGCCCGATCTTCTCGAGGACCATGAGCACGAGCATAGCGACGACATCGGCTGCGTCGCCGTGACCATCGCCGAGCCCCTGGCGCCCGACTTGTTCAATGTCTGGTTCTCAAGGTTCCAGCAGGAACGCGGCATCGACCTGCTGCGCACGAAGGGCGTGCGCGCTCTGCTCGTTTGAGGCCTCCTGAGCCGAACGCTCTTGCAAGCGCCAGCGTGGTCTTAGGCAGCCTCGACGCCAATCCGAGTTAGGTCGGAACGCGCCGGGACTGGAACGGCAACCTTCGCCATCAGCTCTCCCGAAAGCTGTCCTTCCGCTATCGGCCAGTAGCCGACTCGATCAAGTTCTCAGCTACCTCAGCGGCTTCGCCGCATCCGCGAGGTGCGCCCAGGGATCGCGTTTGACGGCATCCAGTCGGCTCGACAGGTTCTCGACCGTGAAGCGGTTGCCCGAGCCGAGGGAGGGCAACTCGTCCCAGCTTGCCGGCACTGATACGGGCGCTCTCGGTCGGGCGCGCGTCGAGAAGGCCGAGACCGCCGTCGCGCCGCGCTGGTTGCGCAGATAGTCGATGAAGATCCGGCCCGCTCGGGCACGCTTCGACACTGTCGCGACGAAGCTGTCTGGATCGTCCTTCGCCAGCTCAGTGGCGATGCGCTTGGAGAATGTCTTGGCCTCGTCCCAGCCGGCCTTCGGCGCCAGCGGCACGACGACGTGCAGCCCCTTGCCGCCAGTGGTCTTCACGAAGGCGGCGTGACCGACCCCGTCCAGCCGCTCGCGAACGGCCCCGGCACCCGCAACGAGATCGGCCCAGCCGACGCCCTCGCCGGGATCGAGATCGAAGACCAACCGGTCCGGTCTCTCGGGATCGGTCAGTGTGGCGCCCCAGGGATGGATCTCGAGCACGCTCGACTGGACCAGCGCGAGCAGGCCGTCGCGGTCGCGCACCACGACCACGCTGTCGTCGCCGGCCTTGGCGACATGGAGGTGGTCCGCATCCATGCCGGCCCAGCCGTGCTTCTGGTAGAAGCAGGAGCCGATGCCGTCGGGGCAGCGCACGAGCGACAAAGGCCGATCGACGACGTGCGGCAGGATGTGGTCGGCGATCTCCGCGTAGAACTCGAACAGGCCTTGCTTGGTCAGGCCGATATCGTCCCACAAGACGCGGTCGGGATGGGTCAGCCGCACGTCACTCTGCGAGGCGCCCTTGCTTGCAGTCTTCGCGCGACGCCGGGCG
The DNA here is from genome assembly GCF_014196345.1 of Methylobacterium brachythecii. Lineage (GTDB taxonomy): Bacteria > Pseudomonadota > Alphaproteobacteria > Rhizobiales > Beijerinckiaceae > Methylobacterium > Methylobacterium brachythecii. Next base: position 495,072 of record NZ_JACIDN010000005.1, read on the forward strand.
CGTTTCGGCTCCGTCATGCGGACGACCTCCTCCGCTGTCACGTCGGGGCGCAGGGCCTTGAAGGAGGCGTGGCGAAGCTGGCCGTCGCTGGTCCAGGCGCGCAGAGTCACCTCGCAGACCAGCTTGGGCTCGACCCATTTAGCGTGACGCTTGGCCAGTGGCGGCAGCGGATCCGAGAAGGGCGGCGCATCGATCCGCAGCGGATTGAGCGCGTTCCAAAGATCCCGCGCCATCGTATTGGTGAAGCCCGTACCGACGCGGCCGACATGGACGAACCTCTCGCCTTCGTGGATACCGAGGATGAGCGAGCCGACCGCCCGCGGCGCCGAGGTCGATGGCATGAAACCGCCGATCACGAATTCCTGCGACGAGGTGCATTTCACCTTACGCCAGAGATCGCTGCGGCCTGACCGGTAAGGCGCGCTCGCTCTTTTGGCGATGATGCCTTCGAGGCCGAGTTGGCAGGCATGGCGCGCCATGGCCTCGCCGTCCTCGACGAGGTGCTCGCTGAAGCGGATGCGGGCATCCGAGCCGGCATCGTCGAGCGCCTGTTGCAGCAGGTCCTTACGCCGGGTGAGTGGCAGGGAACGGAGGTCACGGCCGTCGAGGTAGAGCAGATCGAAGACATAGAAGATCACCGGGTCGATCTCGCCGGTGGTCAGGGCCTGCTGGAGAGCGGAGAAACTCGACACGCCGCTCGTGCTCTCGATGACGATCTCCCCGTCGATCAGGGCGGAAGGCAGCTTCAGCGCCTTGAGGGCTTGGGCGACCGGCTTGAATTTCGCCGTCCAATCGAGACCGGAGCGGGTCAGCAGCTTCACCCTGCCGTCATCGATGCGCGCCTGAATGCGGTAGCCGTCGTGCTTGATCTCGAACAGCCAGTCCGCGCCGTTCGGCGCCGCCGGGGCGAGGGTCGCGAGCGCCGGCTCGACGAAAGCCGGGAGGACGCCCTTTTTCCCGGCAGAGGACTTGGACGCCGAAGCCTTGCTACTCTTTGCGCTCTCGGCCCTCTTGGCGACGCGGGCACGTCTCTCGTGGTCCGCCCTCAGCTCGCCGCTCGCGGCCAGCTCCGCATTGGTGCGGCCCGAGAGCACGGAGGAGTCCTGCTCCGCGAGGATGTCGCCGTCGCCCTCGGCGCGGGCATGCTCGTCCTCGACCTTCATCAGCAGCCAGGGTCGCTTCTTGTCGCCGCTGCGGCCCTTCATGCGCACGAGGTGCCAGCGCCCCTTGAGGCGCTCGCCGTCGAGCACAAATTCCAGGTGTCCTTTGGCGAGCCCCGTCGCGACGTCGCCGACGGGCATCCAGGTGCCGGTGTCCCAGACGATCATGGTGCCCCCGCCATACTGGCCTTTGGGGATCGTCCCTTCCCAGCGCAGGTAGTCGGTCGGGTGGTCCTCGGTCTCGACGGCGAGACGCTTGTCGGAGGGCACGAGGCTTGGCCCCCGCGTCACCGCCCAGCTCTTGAGGACGCCGTCGATCTCCAGCCTCAGATCGTAATGGAGCCGCCGGGCATCGTGCTTCTGCACCACGAACCGACCCTTACGGGCGCGCCGCCGATCCCGGCCGCTCGGCTCGGACGAGAGCGTGAAATCGCGCTTGGCGCGGTAGGGTTCGAGGAGCTTGTCCATCGTCTTAGATGAACCGCGGGAAGCCCCGCTCTGTTCCTGCGATTGGCCGCGTCCGCCCCCAGAGACGAAGTCGAACCCAAGTTATCCACAGGATGAAGTCCTAAGGAACGAGTCGAGAGAGACTCTTGTTGAGTCCCGGGATCGCCCGGAGATTCAAAATGATCGCCGCGGCCGAAATCTAGACTTTTTGAAAGACTGGAGAAAGCCTTGGCCGCCCGCGCAAATTGGAAGGGTCATCTGCGCCTCTCCCTGGTTTCGTGTTCCGTCGGACTGTATCCGGCCGTGAGCAGCTCGTCTCATCTCAAATGTCACACGATCAACCGCGAGACCGGAAACCGCATCAAGCAGTTGATCGTGGACTCGGTCACCGATGAGCCGGTCGACCGGGAAGACCAGATCAAGGGCTGCGAGGTCGCCAAGGACGAACTCGTGCCGATCGAGGGCGACGAGCTCGACGAGATCGCGCTCGAAAGCACGCACACCATCAACATCGAGGCGTTCTGCCGCCGCAGTGAGGTCGACGAGCGTTATCTCGACCGTCCCTACTATCTGGCCGCCGAGGATAAGGTCTCGCGGGAAGCCTTTGCCGTCATCCGCGACGCGATGAAGAAGAAGGGCATGGCCGGCCTCGGCCGGGTCGTCATCTACAAGCGCGAGCGGGTCGTTCTGCTCGAACCCTACGGAAAGGGCCTGCTTGCGACCCTGCTGCGTTACCACGACGAGATCCGCTCGCCTACGGCCTTTTTCGAGGACATGCCGGACGGAAAGCCGACCGACGAGATGCGCTCGCTGGCCGAGGAGTTGATCGATCGCTCCACCCGCAAGTTCGACCCCAAGACCTTCGAGGATCGCTACGAGGGTGCCCTGATCGCGCTGGTGAGGGGCAAGGCCACGAAGCCGGCCAAGGGCGGCAAGGGCGGAAAGGCATCCGCCGTGAAGGCCTCGGGCAACGTCGTGAACCTGATGGAGGCCTTGAAGCGCAGCATCGCCTCCGAAAAATCGGAGACGCCGAAATCCGGGAGCCGTAAATCGGCCGGCAAGAGTACGGCCCGCTCCTCCGGTGGCAGCTCCAGCCAAAAGACCGCCGCGCGCAAGACGAAGAAGGCCGCATGATACTCGCCCGGCCCCACTGCCAGCGCGCCATGGTCATCGCCGCCTCTGCTGCGGAGCGCGACAGCGCCCTGCCGCGCGCTCACCGAAAGCGGCTACGATACGCTCGGCTTTGCGGATTGCGTTAATGCCTCCGCGTGGCTCGAAGAAGAGACGCCGGTCTTGGCCGTCGTTTCAGACGATGTCGGACCTCACTTCGACGAGTTGGCGAATACGTTGGAAGCGCGTGGATCGCAGGTGCGATCTTTCGACGGCTGCGGCGCCTTGGCGAACCAAGGAACCTGCAATTCCAGTTGATGTTGCCAGAGAGACAGTCGGGAGCTGAGGATTGCCTGGGTGCAAGCGTTCGGCGACGAACTCGCCGACAAGGGTCGGAAGCTGACTATAGAACAGAGCTGAGCTGCTCATGACAAACGCGGTCGTTGTCGGCGCATCCGGAGGGATTGGTCGCGCCGTTGGCCGAGCCATCGCGGACACAGACGCCTATGATACGGTCTTCGCGTTGTCGCGCTCGGGCGTGTCGGCGCCAGCACCGATGCGCTCCGCAACCATCGACATTACCGACGAAGCATCCGTCGCCGCTGCTGCCCAGGCCATCGAGGCTGCGGGTCCCATAGGGCTCGTCGTCGTCGCAAGCGGGATACTCCATGGGCCGGATCTCAAACCCGAGAAGGCGATACGAGCGTTGGACCCGGCTGCGATGGCCGCTGTCTTCGCGGTCAACACGATCGGACCCGCGCTCGTGGCCAAGCACTTCCTGCCAATGATGCCTCGATCCGGTCGAAGCCTCTTCGCCGCCTTGTCGGCTGGGGTCGGTTCTATCGAAGACAACCGCCTGGGCGGCTGGTACACGTATCGGGCTTCCAAGGCGGCCCTGAACCAGATTCTCCGCACACTGGCCATCGAGACCGCGCGAACGCATCCGGACGCGATCATCGTCGGGCTTCATCCAGGAACGGTCAGGACTGCGCTATCGCATCCCTTCCGACCGGCTGAAGGCACGCCGGGCGTCTTCACACCGGAAGAATGCGCCGCCCATCTGGTGTGCGTGTTGGACGGCTTGAATACTGCGGACAGCGGCAAGGTGCTCGCCTGGGACGG
>NZ_JACIDN010000006.1 GCF_014196345.1 Methylobacterium brachythecii
GGCATCCGCCCGACGGTGTCGACCACGGTCACCGGCGTCGAGATGTTCCGCAAGCTGCTCGACCAGGGTCAGGCCGGCGACAACGTCGGCGTGCTCCTGCGCGGCACCAAGCGCGAGGACGTCGAGCGCGGCCAGGTCGTGTGCAAGCCGGGTTCGGTGAAGCCGCACACCAAGTTCAAGGCCGAGGCCTACATCCTGACGAAGGAAGAGGGCGGCCGCCACACGCCGTTCTTCACCAACTACCGTCCGCAGTTCTACTTCCGCACCACGGACGTGACCGGCATCTGCACGCTGCCCGAGGGCACCGAGATGGTGATGCCGGGCGACAGCGTGACCATGGACGTGGCGCTGATCGTGCCGATCGCCATGGAAGAGAAGCTGCGCTTCGCCATCCGTGAAGGCGGCCGCACCGTCGGTGCAGGCGTCGTCGCCAGCATCCAAGAGTAAAGCCCCTTCAACCAAATCGACAGGGGACGTTGAGGGGCGGGCCCTCCCGCCCGCCCTTCACGTTTCCGCCGAGGTATAGGTTATGTCCGGTCAGAATATTCGCATTCGCCTGAAGGCGTTCGACCATCGCATCCTCGATGCGTCGACCAAGGAAATCGTCTCGACGGCCAAGCGCACTGGTGCGCAGATCCGTGGTCCGATTCCGCTTCCGACCCACATCGAGAAGTTTACCGTGAACCGTTCGCCCCACATCGACAAGAAGTCGCGCGAACAGTTCGAGATGCGCACGCATAAGCGAGTGCTCGATATTGTCGATCCGACCCCCCAGACCGTGGACGCGCTGATGAAGCTCGACCTCGCCGCTGGCGTGGACGTGGAAATCAAGCTCTAAGTCCCGCGGGATTTAGAGCTTCAGCGATCAACGCGCGAGGGAGAGACCTATGCGCTCAGGCGTCATTGCACGAAAGGTCGGCATGACCCGCGTCTTCACGGACGCAGGCGAGCACGTGCCGGTTACCGTGCTTCAAATCGATCAGTGCCAAGTCGTGGCACACCGCACAACCGAGAAGGATGGCTACGTCGCCCTCCAGGTCGGCGTCGGCAAGGCCAAGGTGAAGAATGTGTCGGCTGCCGAACGCGGCCGGTTCGCTGTCGCCAAGGTCGAGCCGAAGCAGAAGCTTGCCGAGTTCCGCGTCAGCGAGGACTCCGTGATCCCGGTCGGTGCCGAGATCACCGCGGACCACTTCATCCCAGGTCAGTTCGTCGACGTGACGGGCACGACCACGGGTAAGGGTTTCGCCGGTGGTATGAAGCGCTGGAACTTCGGTGGCTTGCGTGCCACCCACGGCGTGTCCGTCTCGCACCGTTCGATCGGTTCGACCGGTGGCCGCCAGGACCCGGGCAAGACCTTCAAGAACAAGAAGATGCCCGGTCACATGGGCGTCGAGCGTGTCACCACACAGAACCTCAAGGTCGTGCGCATCGATCCCGAGCGTGGCCTGGTCCTCGTCGAGGGCGCCGTTCCCGGCGTCGCCGGTGGCTGGATCCAGATCCGCGACGCGGTCAAACGCAAGCTGCCCGCCGAGGTGCCGCATCCGGGCAAGTTCCGTGAGAACGGTTCGAATGGTTCGGCTTCCAAGGAGGCGCCCGCTGAGGCGCCCGCAGCCGAGGAGAACGCGTGATGAAGCTCGATATCACCACGCTCGACGGGTCCTCCGCCGGCTCGGTCGAGCTCAACGAGGCCATCTTCGGCCTCGAGCCCCGCGCCGATCTTCTTCAGCGCATGGTTCGTTACCAGCTCGCCAAGCGGCGTGCTGGTACCCATGCCGTCAAGAACCGGTCAGACATCGATCGGTCGACCAAGAAGATCTACAAGCAGAAGGGCACCGGTAACGCCCGCCACGGCGCCGCCTCCGCTCCGCAGTTCCGCGGTGGTGGACGTGCGTTCGGTCCGGTGGTGCGCGACCACAGCCACGACCTGACCAAGAAGTTCCGTGCGCTGGCCCTGCGCCACGCCCTCTCGGCCAAGGCCAAGGCCTCGACCCTGATCATCGTCGACGACATCAAGGTCGACGACCACAAGACCAAGACCATGGTCGAGCGGCTGGGCAAGCTCGGCTGGTCGAGCGCCCTGATCATCGGCGGTGCCGAGGTCGACGAGAATTTCGGCCGCGCCGCCCGCGCCGTGCCGAAGATCGACGTCCTGCCCGTGCAGGGCATCAACGTCTACGACATCCTGCGCCGCGACACGCTCGTGCTGACGCGCGCGGCCGTCGATGCGCTGGAGGAGCGTTTCAAATGAGTGCCGATCCGCGCCACTACGACATCATCGTCTCCCCGGTCATCACCGAGAAGGCGACGAACCTCACCGAGCAGAACAAGGTCGTCTTCCGGGTCGCCCCGAAGGCTACCAAGCCGCAGATCAAGGAAGCGGTCGAGAAGCTGTTCGACGTCAAGGTGACCGGCGTGAACACGCTCGTCACCAAGGGCAAGAAGAAGTTCTTCCGCGGTCAACGCGGTCAGCGGTCCGACGTGAAGAAGGCGATCATCACCCTCGCCGAGGGTGACACGATCGACGTCACGACCGGCCTCTGAGAACGCGATAGTCTAGGATCAAGCCGATGGCCTTGAAGACATTCAAACCGGTCACGCCGAGCCTTCGCCAGCTCGTGCTCGTCGACCGCCGTGAGCTCTACAAGGGCAAGCCGGTGAAGAAGCTGACCGAGGGCAAGTCCTCCTCGGGCGGTCGCAATAATCTTGGCCGCATCACCGTGCGCTTCCGCGGCGGTGGTCACAAGCGCACCCTGCGCAACGTCGACTTCAAGCGTCGCGAGAACCTCGGCCAGACGGCGACCGTGGAGCGGATCGAGTACGATCCCAACCGCACCGCCTTCATCGCGCTGATCACGTTCGAGGACGGCAAGCAGGCCTACATCCTGGCCCCGCAGCGCCTCTCGGCCGGCGACAAGGTCGTGACCGGCGAGAACGTCGACATCAAGCCGGGCAATGCCGGTCCGATCGGCAGCATGCCGGTGGGCACCATCGTCCACAACATCGAGCTGAAGATCGGCAAGGGTGGCGCGATCGCTCGCTCGGCCGGCAACTACGCCCAGATCGTCGGACGCGACCAGGGCTACGTGACGCTGCGCCTCAACTCGGGCGAGCAGCGCCTCGTGCACGGCCAGTGCTTCGCGAGTGTCGGTGCGGTCTCGAACCCTGATCACATGAACATCTCGCTCGGCAAGGCCGGCCGTAACCGCTGGCTCGGCAAGCGTCCTCACAACCGCGGCGTGGCGATGAACCCCGTCGATCACCCGCATGGCGGCGGCGAGGGACGTACCTCGGGCGGCCGCAACCCGGTCACGCCCTGGGGCGTGCCCACCAAGGGGAAGAAGACCCGGTCCAACAAGCGGACCGACACCTTCATCCTGTCCAGCCGTCATAACCGTAAGAAGTAATCGCCATGGCACGCTCCCTCTGGAAGGGGCCGTTCGTCGACGGCTACCTCCTCAAGAAAGCCGACGCCGCCCGCGGCTCCAGCCGCAACGAGGTCGTCAAGATCTGGAGCCGCCGCTCCACGATCCTCCCGCAGTTCGTTGGCATCACCTTCGGTGTGCATAACGGACAGAAGCACATCCCGGTCTACGTCACCGAGGAAATGGTCGGTCACAAGTTCGGCGAGTTCTCGCCGACCCGCACCTTCCCCGGTCACGCGGCCGACAAGAAGGCGAAGAGGCGCTAAGATGGGCAAGGCTGCCACCCCCCGCGCGCTCCCCGAGAACGAGGCCAAGGCCGTTGCGCGCATGCTGCGTGTTTCGCCCCAGAAGCTGAACCTCGTGGCGCAGCTGATCCGCGGCAAGAAGGTCGATACGGCGCTCGCCGATCTTCAGTTCTCCCGCAAGCGTATCGCCGTCGAGGTCAAGAAGTGCCTCGAGAGCGCGATCGCCAACGCCGAGAACAACCACGACCTGGACGTGGACGACCTGGTCGTCTCCCAGGCCTTCGTGGGCAAGGCACTCGTGCTCAAGCGTTTCCACGCCCGTGCCCGCGGCCGCGGCGCGCGCATCCTGAAGCCCTTCGCGAACCTCACGATCGTGGTTCGCGAAGTGCGCGCTGAAGCGGCCTGAGGAGGATTCCATGGGTCAGAAAATCAATCCGATCGGCCTGCGTCTCGGCATCAACCGGACTTGGGATTCCCGCTGGTTCGCCGGCAAGGGCGAATACGCCAAGCTGATGCACGAGGACGTCGCCATCCGCGCCGCCCTCATGAAGCAGCTGAAGCAGGCCGCGGTCTCCAAGATCGTGATCGAGCGTCCGCACCGGAAGTGCCGCGTCACCATCCATTCGGGTCGCCCCGGTGTGGTGATCGGTAAGAAGGGCGCGGATATCGAGAAGCTGCGTAAGCTCGTCGGCTCGATGACCAAGGCCGACGTGACGATCAACATCGTCGAGGTGCGCAAGCCCGAGATCGACGCTACCCTGGTGGCCGACTCGATCGCTCAGCAACTCGAGCGCCGCGTCGCCTTCCGTCGCGCCATGAAGCGCGCCGTGCAGTCGGCGATGCGTCTCGGCGCCGAGGGCATCCGCATCAACTGCGCCGGCCGTCTCGGCGGTGCGGAGATCGCGCGCACGGAATGGTACCGCGAGGGCCGCGTTCCGCTGCACACGCTGCGGGCCGACGTCGATTATGGCGTCGCCACCGCGTTCACCACCTATGGGACCTGCGGCATCAAGGTCTGGGTGTTCAAGGGCGAGATCCTTGAGCACGACCCGATGGCCCAGGACAAGAAGGCCCAGGAAGAGGGCGGCCGCTCCGGCGGGCGTCGTGAGCGTGACGGTGACGACCGTGGTGGCCGCGGCCGCCGCGAGCCGTCTCACGCTTGATCGCCTGAGCCTGAGGAGAGTTTGAGAGGCTGCCATGCTGCAACCCAAGAAGACCAAGTTCCGTAAGCAGTTCAAGGGTCGCATCCATGGCGCGGCCAAGGGCGGGTTCGACCTGAACTTCGGCACGTTCGGCCTCAAGGCCGTCGAGCCGGAGCGCGTCACCGCCCGTCAGATCGAGGCGGCCCGCCGCGCGATCACCCGCGAGATGAAGCGCCAGGGCCGTGTCTGGATCCGGGTGTTCCCGGACGTTCCGGTCACCGCCAAGCCCACCGAGGTCCGCATGGGCTCCGGTAAGGGTGCTCCCGAGTACTGGGCGGCCCGCGTCCATCCGGGTCGTATCATGTTCGAAGTCGATGGCGTCGCCGAGACGGTTGCCCGCGAGGCTCTGCGCCTCGGAGCCGCCAAGCTTTCGGTGCGCACCCGCATCGTTGCCCGCATCGCCGACTGAGAGGGGAGGGGATCATGAAGTCGTCACAGAGACTGTCGGATCTGCGCGCCCTGTCGCCGGATCAACTGAGCGATGAGCTCGTCAACCTGAAGAAGGAGCAGTTCAACCTGCGCTTCCAGGGTGCCACGGGCCAGCTCGAGAACGTCGCCCGCGTCCGTGAGGTTCGCCGCGACATCGCCCGCGTCCGTACGCTTCAGCGTCAGAAGACGCTGGCGTCGGCGCAAGGCTAAGGAGTTCCAGACCATGCCGAAGCGCGTGCTGCAGGGCACTGTCATCAGCGACAAGACCGACAAGACCATCACGGTGAAGGTGGAGCGCCGCTACACCCACCCCGTGATGAAGAAGACCGTGCGTCGCTCGAAGCACTATCATGCTCACGACGAGAACAACGTCGCCAAGACCGGCCAGACGGTGTTCATCGAGGAGTCGCGCCCCTTCTCGAAGACTAAGACCTGGAAGCTGGTTGACGACCAGGCTGCCGCGGCGGAAGCCGCCGGTCAGGCGCCTGCCGCCTGAGCCTCAGGGCTGAACGGGAGGCGGATCGACGGAAGCCTCTTGCATCGACGGTCGGCACGTAGTATCGCGCCGACCTTCGCAGACATTCCGTGAGAGTGTTCGCACTTTCACATGACCGCGGTGACCGCGCCGGCGTTTCCAACGCCGATTGCGCGGTCCGTTACATTCGGGGACCTCAGATCCCCATCAGGCGTCGTCCGCCGGACAATACCGTCCGCGTGCGGATACCCGCCCGAAACAAGGAAAGGTCACTTCCGTGATCCAGATGCAGACGAATCTGGACGTCGCCGACAACTCTGGTGCGCGTCGTGTGATGTGCATCAAGGTACTCGGCGGGTCGAAGCGTAAATATGCCGGCGTCGGCGACATCATCGTCGTGTCCGTCAAGGAAGCGATTCCGCGCGGCCGCGTGAAGAAGGGCGACGTCATGAAGGCGGTCGTCGTTCGGACGGCCAAGGCCGTGAAGCGCGTCGACGGATCGGTGATCCGCTTCGACAAGAACGCCGCCGTTCTGATCAACAATCAGAAGGAGCCGGTCGGCACCCGTATCTTCGGACCCGTGCCGCGTGAGCTTCGCGCCCGCAATCACATGAAGATCATCTCGCTCGCTCCGGAGGTGCTGTGATGGCTGCGAAGATCAAGAAGGGCGACAAGGTCGTCGTTCTCACCGGCCGTGATGAGGGTCGCTCGGGTGAGGTGATTCAGGTGCTTCCGAAGGAGAACCGCGCGTTCGTTCGCGGCGTGAACCTGGTGAAGAAGCATCAGAAGCAGACGCAGAATCAGGAAGGCGGGATCATCTCCAAGGAAGCCGCCATCCATCTTTCCAACATCGCGATCGCCGACCCCAAGGACGGCAAGCCCACGCGCGTTGGTTTCCGTATTCTCGATGACGGCCGCAAGGTCCGCTTCGCCAAGCGCTCGGGGGATCTGATCGATGGCTGATGCCAAGAAGCCTGCAAAGGCTCCCAAGGACGCCGGCAAGGCGGACGAGGCCAAGACCGTGAAGGCGGCTGGCCCGAAGCGCGGCGCGAGCGCCGACGGCTACACCCCGCGGATGCGCAAGCATTACGACGAGGTCGTTCGCCAGAAGCTCATCGAGCAGTTCGGCTACAAGAACCCGATGGAAGTGCCGCAGATCGAAAAGATCGTCATCAACATGGGCGTCGGCGAATCCACCGCGGATTCGAAGAAGGCTACCGTTGCTGCCGGTGATCTGGCGCTCATCGCCGGCCAGAAGCCGGTCATCACCAAGGCCCGCAAGGCCATCGCGACCTTCAAGGTTCGCGAGGGCATGCCGATCGGCTGCAAGGTCACGCTCCGCAAGGCGCGTATGTACGAGTTCATGGATCGTCTGGTCACGATCGCGCTCCCGCGCGTCCGCGACTTCCGCGGTCTGAACCCGCGTTCCTTCGACGGCCGTGGCAACTACGCCATGGGCCTCAAGGAGCACCTCGTGTTCCCGGAAATCTCCTACGACAAGGCGGAGCAGACCTGGGGCATGGACATCGTCGTCCAGACGAGCGCCAAGACCGACGAAGAGGCCAAGGCCCTTCTCGCCCACTTCAAATTCCCGTTCCGGCAGTGAGCCCAAAGCTCATACGCGGACACCGGAGATAGATAGACATGGCTAAAACAAGCTCAGTCGAGAACAACAACCGGCGCAAGGCGCTGGTGAAGCGCTTCGCCGCCAAGCGGCAGGCGCTGCTGGCGATCGCGAACAACGAGGCGAACAGCATGGAGGAGCGCTTCGAGGCGCGCCTCAAGCTCGCCGAGCTGCCGCGCAACTCTTCGCCGACCCGCATTCGTAACCGTTGCGAAGTCACCGGGCGCCCCCGCGCCTTCTACCGCAAGCTCGGCCTGTCCCGAATTGCCCTGCGTGAGCTCGGCAACAAGGGCCTGATCCCGGGCCTCGTGAAGTCCAGCTGGTAAGGGGGAGCCACCATGGTCAACGATCCCGTGGGTGATATGCTCACCCGCATCCGCAACGGCCAGCTTCGCCGCCGCAGCGTCGTCCAGACGCCCGGATCGAAGCTCCGCAAGAGCGTTCTCGATGTCCTCAAGTCCGAGGGCTACATCCGCGACTACGCCGTGAGCGATCTCGGCAATGGTCGGACGGAATTCGCGATCGAGCTGAAGTACTACGATGGCCAGCCGGTCATCCGCTCGCTTCAGCGCGTGTCGAAGCCCGGTCGTCGCGTCTACTCGTCGGTTGGCGAGCTGCCGCGCGTGGCCGATGGCCTCGGCATCACCATCATCTCGACCCCGCAGGGCGTCATGGCCGATCACAATGCGCGCGAGCGCAATGTCGGCGGTGAAGTGCTCTGCAAAGTGTTCTGATCCGGAGGACAGCCGAATGTCTCGCGTAGGCAAGAAGCCCGTCCCCGTTCCGTCCGGCGTCACCGCCACGGTCACGGGTCAGACGGTGAAGATGAAGGGTTCGAAGGGCGAACTGGAATTCGTGGTGCCGTCGCAGGTTACCGTCGAGTTCAAGGACGGCGCCGTCTCGGTGCAGCCCAAGGACCAGTCGAAGCAGGCCCGTTCCCTGTGGGGCACCTCGCGTGCCCAGGTTGCCAACCTCGTCGAGGGTGTGTCGAAGGGTTTCGAGAAGAAGCTCGAGATCACCGGCGTCGGCTACCGTGCAGCGATGGCCGGCAAGGCCCTCAAGCTGTCGCTCGGCTACAGCCACGACATCGAATACGAGATCCCGGCCGGCATCACGATCGTGACGCCGAAGCCGACGGAGATCACCATCACGGGGATCAACCGTCAGCAGGTCGGTCAGGTCGCCGCCGAGATCCGCGACTATCGCGGTCCCGAGCCCTACAAGGGCAAGGGCGTGAAGTACGCGGGCGAGTTTATCTTCCGTAAGGAAGGCAAGAAGAAGTAAGGGGGCGAGAATGTCTTCAAAGAACGAAGCCCTCATCAAGCGCAAGGCGCGCGTGCGCCGCGCGCTTCGGGCAGCAGCAAACGGTCGGCCGCGTCTCTCGGTGTTCCGCTCGTCCAAGCAGATCTACGTCCAGGTCATCGACGACGCTGCCGGCAAGACGCTGGCCGCGGCTTCGAGCCTCGACAAGGATCTCAAGAAGGACCTGAAGACCGGCGCCGACAAGGCTGCGGCAGAGGCCGTCGGCAAGCTCGTCGCAGAGCGCGCCAAGGCTGCCGGTGTCTCCAAGGTCGTCTTCGACCGCTCGGGCTACATTTTCCACGGCCGCGTCAAGGCTCTCGCCGACGCAGCCCGCGAAGGCGGCCTCGAGTTCTGATTGATCCAGTGCCGGGCGGCAGCGCTGCCCGGCCTCGGTACGAGCCGCTGACTCTTAATCAGCGGGTTCGGGCCATCGAGCGAGCGGGTCGTTTCGGCCTGCGCCAGTGAGATGAATAGGACAAGACATGGCACGTGAACGTGAAGGCGGTGGCCGCGGCCGCCGCGAGGATCGCGAGGAGCGCGACAGCGAGTTCGTGGACAAGCTCGTCCACATCAACCGCGTCGCCAAGGTCGTGAAGGGTGGTCGTCGCTTCGGCTTCGCCGCTCTCGTCGTCGTCGGCGACCAGAAGGGCCGCGTTGGCTTCGGCCACGGCAAGGCCCGCGAGGTTCCCGAGGCGATCCGCAAGGCGACGGAAGCCGCCAAGCGTGGCCTGATCCGCGTGTCGCTGCGCGAGGGCCGCACCCTGCACCACGACGTCAATGGACGTCACGGCGCCGGCAAGGTCATCCTGCGCGCTGCGCCCCAGGGTACCGGCATCATCGCCGGCGGCCCAATGCGCGCCGTGTTCGAGACGCTCGGCATGCAGGACGTGGTGGCGAAGAGCCTCGGCTCCTCCAACCCCTACAATCTGGTCCGTGCGACATTCGATGCTCTCAAGAACGAGGATAGCCCCCGTTCCGTCGCCGCCCGTCGTGGCCTCAAGGTGTCCGCTCTGCAGTCGCGTCGCCGCGACGCCGATCCGAACGACACCTCCGAAGCCGCTGTTGCGTAAGGGGAGGGCAGAATGGCTACCAAGACTGTCCGCATCGAGCAGATCGGTTCGCCGATCCGCCGCGAGGCCTCTCAGCGCGCGACGCTGATCGGCCTGAAGTTGAATAAGCTGCACCGCGTGTCCGAGCTGGAGGATACTCCCTCCGTGCGCGGCATGATCCGCAAGGTTGCGCACCTCGTGCGCGTCCACGGCGACGTGGCTTGAGGAGGGCGCGATGAAGCTCAACGAGATCCACGACAACGAAGGCGCAACCAAGAACCGGATGCGCGTCGGCCGGGGCATCGGCTCTGGCAAGGGCAAGACCGCTGGACGCGGCGTGAAGGGCCAGAAGGCCCGTACCGGCGTGTCCATCAAGGGCTTCGAGGGCGGCCAGATGCCGTTGCATCGTCGCCTGCCGAAGCGCGGTTTCAACAACCTGTATTCGACCGACCTCAACGAGGTGAATCTCGGCCGGGTGCAGCAGGCGATCGACGCCGGCAAGCTCGACAAGGCCGCGACCGTGACGGTCGCGTCGCTGATTGAGGCTGGCATCATCAGCCGGGCTCGTGACGGCGTGAAGCTGCTCGGCGTCGGCGAACTGACGACCAAGCTCAGCTTCGAGGTCACCCGCGCTTCGAAGTCCGCCATCGAGGCGGTCGAGAAGGCCGGCGGATCGGTCACGACTACCTTCGCCGCAGGCGTCGCCCACCGGGCGACGGTTGCGTCGGCCTGAGCCAGCGCTTAAGTCGAAACATCTGAGCGGCGGCCCGTGCTACGCGCGTGGCCGCCGTCTCTGTTTCCAGATCCTCCGGACGGCATTCTTCGGGAACCCGTGACATGGCATCAGCCGCCGAGCAGCTTGCCGCCAATCTGAATTTCGGCGCGATCGCCAAGGCCGACGAGCTCAAAAAGCGTATCTGGTTCACGATCGGCGCGCTGATCGTGTTCCGGCTCGGCACCTACATCCCGATTCCCGGCATCGACCCCGAGCAGTTCGCCAAGAACTTCCAGAGCCAGGCCGGTGGCGTGCTCGGCATGTTCAACATGTTCTCCGGCGGTGCCGTCGAGCGCATGGCCGTCTTCGCGCTGAACATCATGCCGTACATCTCGGCCTCGATCATCGTTCAGCTGCTGACCTCCGTCGTGCCGACGCTGGAAGCCCTCAAGAAGGAGGGCGAATCCGGCCGCAAGGTCATCAACCAGTACACGCGCTACCTCACCGTGGTGCTGGCTCTGGTGCAGTCCTGGGGCATCGCCTTCGGCCTGCAGGGCTCGAACGCCGTCATCAATCCCGGCCCGTTCTTCATTCTTTCGACCGTCCTGACGCTGACCGGCGGCACGCTGTTCCTGATGTGGATCGGTGAGCAAATCACCTCGCGCGGCATTGGCAACGGCTCCTCGCTGATCATCTTCGCGGGCATCGTCGCCCACCTTCCGGCGGCGATCTTCGGCGCTCTGGAGCTGACCCGCACCGGCGCGCTCTCGCCGGCCCTGCTCCTCGGCGCCACTGTCGCCGCAGTGGGTCTCGTGTACTTCATCGTGTTTATGGAGCGGGCCCAGCGCCGGCTTCTGATCCAGTATCCTAAGCGGCAGGTCGGCAACCGCATGTACGAGGGCCAGACCTCGTTCCTGCCGCTGAAGCTCAACACCTCGGGCGTCATCCCGCCGATCTTCGCCTCGTCGCTCCTGCTGCTGCCGGCCACGGTGGCGAGCTTCTCGGCAAACCAGGGCTCGACGGGGATCCTCGGCACGCTGACAGCGTATATCGGGCACGGGCGTCCGCTCTACATGCTGCTCTACGCCGCGCTGATCATCTTCTTCACGTTCTTCTACACGGCCGTGGTCTTCAATCCGCAGGAGACCGCCGACAACCTGAAGAAGCATGGCGGCTTCATCCCGGGCCAGCGGCCCGGCGAGCGCACGGCGAGCTACATCGACAAGATCCTCACCCGGATCACGGTCATCGGCGCGCTCTACCTGACCTTCGTCTGCCTGGTGCCGGAGATCGTCGCTTCGCAGACCTCGGCCAGCCTCGGCTTCGGCGGCACATCGCTGCTGATCGTGGTCTCGGTGACCATGGATACGGTCGCCCAGATCCACGGGCACCTGATGGCGCACCAGTACGAGGGCTTGGTGAAGAAGGCCAAGCTGCGCGGCGCATCCACGACGCAGCGCCGCCGCTGAAGCCGGCGGCTCTCGGCCAAAGGTCTACCGGAAGGGGCGCACAAAAGGCGTTCCTTTCCGGCCATTCGATAGACTACCCTGCCTGATGGAATAACGAGCCCGCGAGGCGGGCCTGAGGAGGATCACGGCGCCATGCGGATCATTCTGCTCGGACCCCCTGGGGCAGGGAAGGGTACGCAATCCGAGCGAATCACGAAAGCCTACGGCATTCCCCAGCTCTCGACCGGTGACATGCTGCGCGCCGCCGTCGCGGCCGGCACGCCGGTCGGGCTGGAAGCCAAATCGATCATGGAGAGCGGCGGCCTGGTGCCGGACGCCGTCGTGGTCGGCATCGTCGCCGACCGCGTCGAAGAGGCCGATGCCGAGAACGGCTTCATCCTCGACGGTTTCCCGCGCACGGTCGAGCAGGCCATCGCCCTCGACGCGATGCTCAAGGAGAAACACCTCGAGCTAGACACCGTGGTCGAGTTCGTCGTGGACGAGAATGCCCTGGTCGGCCGCATCGCCAAGCGCGCCGAGGAGACCGCGGCACGCGGACAACCCGTGCGCAAGGACGACACGCCAGAGGTCTTCAAGTCTCGCTTCGAGGCATACAAGAAGCAGACGGCACCGCTGTCGAACTATTATGCCAGCCTCGGCCATTTGCAGACGATCGACGGCATGAAGCCGATCGACGAGGTGACGAAGGATCTCACGACGATCCTCGATCGCTACCGGCAGACCGTCACCTCCTGAGCCGAACGGCTCGGGAGCAGCCTTGACTCCCCGGGTGGCCTGCGCTAGGCGGGCCACCTTCGTCCAGACCGCGATCAGGTCCAGGGTGCCTCATTGAGGCTGCTCTTGGGCCGATTTGTCGTTACGGACCGAGACACTAGCATCCGCGCGCATGGGCCGGCCTCCACCGGACGCGTGCAAAATTCGTGGCTCGGGCTCAGCCCAGCCCAGATGGAGAAGACCTTGGCCCGTATCGCAGGCGTCAACATCCCGACCAACAAGCGCGTCGTCATCGCGCTTCAGTACATCCACGGCATCGGCTCCAAGAAGGCCGGCGAGATCACCGAGAAGGTCGGCATTCCAGCCGAGCGTCGCGTCAACGAGCTGACCGACGCCGAGGTTCTCCAGATCCGTGAGACGATCGACCGTGATTACCTCGTCGAGGGCGACCTCCGCCGCGACGTCTCGATGAACATCAAACGCCTGATGGATCTCGGCTGCTACCGTGGCCTGCGCCACCGCAAGCAGCTCCCGGTTCGCGGCCAGCGCACCCACACCAACGCCCGGACCCGCAAGGGCAAGGCGAAGCCCATCGCCGGCAAGAAGAAGTAATTCGGTTCCATCGGAGGCCGGGCATCGCGCGGCCTCCTTCGTTCGCACGGCGCGATCCGATCGCAACCGTGACCGTTCGAAACGTCCGCCATGGCGGCGTATTCGGTACCGAGAGACACGCAATCCCGAGCGCCTGGCATTACGGGCGCGCCTGAAGGAAGAGACTGAGAACAGATGGCTAAGGAACCGACCCGCGTCCGCCGGCGCGAACGCAAGAACATCGTGTCGGGCGTCGCCCACGTGAACGCCTCGTTCAACAACACGATGATCACCATCACCGACGCACAGGGCAACACGATCTCGTGGTCGTCGGCCGGCGCCATGGGCTTCAAGGGCTCGCGCAAGTCGACCCCGTACGCTGCCCAGGTCGCCGCCGAGGACGCAGCCCGCAAGGCTTCCGAGCACGGCATGCGCACCCTCGAGGTCGAGGTGTCCGGTCCGGGCTCCGGTCGTGAATCGGCCCTGCGCGCTCTCCAGGCCGCGGGCTTTACCGTGACCTCGATCCGCGACGTGACCTCGATCCCGCATAACGGCTGCCGCCCGCGCAAGCGTCGCCGCGTCTGAGCGAGGATCGGAAGGAGTCTCGCGTGTCGGACGGTTCGAAGCCGCTTCCCGGAGTGCTGCGTTGGAACCTCGGTGACCTCACGGTCACCGTGCTCAACGACGGCTGGTTCCAGGACTCGGCCGAGAACCTCGTCACCGGCATTCCCGCTGCGGACGCCGTCGGGCTTCAGAAGTCCGGTCACCGGCCTTCCGATCCGCGCGTCACGCTGAACGCCTTCCTGATCACGGGGCCGGGCCGCAAGCCGCTGTTGATCGATGCGGGCTACGGCCCGCTTTCTCCGGTCGATACGCTCGGCCGGGTTCCTGCGGCTCTGGCCACGACCGGTGTCACGCCGGCCGAGATCGAGACGGTGCTCGTCAGCCACCTGCATCCCGACCATATCGGCGGCCTGCTCGGGGATGACGGCAAGGCACGTTTCCCGAACGCGACCTTGGTGTTGCACGCCGACGAGGCCGCGCATTGGCTTCCCGATGCGGCGCTCGCCAAGGCACCGGACGGGGCCAAGCCGTATTTCGAGAACGCCCGCAAGGTGATCTCGGCCTACGAGGGCCGGGTTGTCGAACATCGGGGCGGCGAGGTCGCACCAGGGATCGTCGCCGTTCCGCTGCCCGGCCACACGCCGGGCCATACCGGTTTCCGGATCACGTCGGGCAGCCGGTCGCTGCTGATGTGGACCGACGTCGTCCACCTGCCGGCGATCCAGTTCGCCAAACCCGAGGCAGGGGTCGGCTTCGACGTCGATGGTGATCAGGCACGGGAGACGCGCAAGCGCATCCTCGCCGAGGTCGCCGACAACGGCACGCTGATCGCCGGATCTCATCTCGAGTTTCCGGCGCTCGGCTACGTGGCGCGCGATGGCGGTGGCTACCGCTTCGTGCCCGAGCTCTGGGTTTCAGGGCAGCAATAGTTTCAGGGACCGATCTCGACGCGGGGGCGCGTGGGGGTCGGCCGAAGCGTGATCCGGGACGCCGGACACGCGAGTACGACGAGAGGTAGGACCGTGGTCATTCAGAAGAACTGGCAAGAGCTCATCAAGCCGAACAAGCTGCAGGTTTCGGCCGGCGACGACCCGAAGCGGGTCGCCACCGTCGTGGCCGAGCCGCTCGAGCGCGGCTTCGGCACGACGCTCGGGAACTCGCTGCGCCGCGTGCTGCTGTCGTCCCTCCAGGGCGCCGCCGTGACCTCGGTGCAGATCGACGGCGTGCTGCACGAGTTCTCGTCGATCCCGGGCGTCCGTGAGGACGTCACCGACATCGTCCTGAACATCAAGACGATCGCCATCCGCTCGCAGACCGACCAGCCGAAGCGCATGACCCTGCGCAAGACCGGCCCGGGTCTCGTGACCGCCGGCGATATCGGTGCGATCGGCGACATCCAGATCCTGAACCCGGACCTCGTGCTCTGCACGCTCGACGACGGCGCTGAGATCCGCATGGAGTTCACGGTGGCCACCGGCAAGGGCTACGTCCCGGCTGAGCGCAATCGCCCCGAGGATGCGCCGATCGGCCTGATCCCGGTCGACGCCCTGTTCTCGCCCGTGACCAAGGTCAGCTACCGCGTCGAGACCACCCGCGAGGGCCAGGATCTCGACAAGGACAAGCTGACCATGACGGTCGAGACCAACGGCGCGATCTCGCCGGAGGATTCGCTGGCCTACGCTGCGCGCATCATCCAGGACCAGCTGCAGATCTTCGTGAACTTCGAGGAGCCCCGCAAGGAAGAGGCCGCGCCGCTCGCGCCGCAGCTCCCCTTCAACCCGGCTCTGCTCAAGAAGGTCGACGAACTCGAGTTGTCGGTGCGTTCGGCGAACTGCCTGAAGAACGACAACATCGTCTACATCGGCGACCTCATCCAGAAGTCCGAGGGCGAGATGCTTCGCACCCCGAACTTCGGCCGCAAGTCGCTCAACGAGATCAAGGAAGTGCTCGCCGGAATGGGCCTGCACCTCGGCATGGACATCCCCGGCTGGCCGCCGGAGAACATCGAAGATCTCGCCAAGCGCTTCGAAGAGCACTACTGAGCCGAAGCTGTCATCCCGGGGCCGCGATGCGGAACCCGGGATGACGTCCGGAGAAGAATCCCGCCGCGGGGTCAAGCGGATAACATCAGAAGGAGCCCCAATCGTGGGGCACTCGGCCGTACCGTGGCACGGCGGCCGTGAGAAAAAAGGATAGCCACCATGCGTCACGGATTTCGCGGTCGTCGCTTCAATCGCACCACCGAGCATCGTAAGGCCATGTTCGCGAACATGACCGCAGCGCTCATCAAGCACGAGCAGATCGTCACCACCCTGCCGAAGGCGAAGGACCTTCGTCCGGTCATGGAGAAGCTGATCTCGCTCGGCCGTATCGACAGCGTCCACACCCGTCGTCTCGCCATGGGCCAGATCCGTGACGCCGATATGGTCGTGAAGCTCTTCACGGTGCTCGGCCCGCGCTACACCTCGCGTCCGGGCGGCTACTGCCGGATCATGAAGGCCGGCTTCCGCAAGGGCGACAACGCCCCGCTTGCCGTCATCGAGTTCGTCGACCGTGACGTCGATGCCCGCGGCAAGGATTCCGGCCCGGTTCAGGGCGGCGAGGCAGAAGCGGCCTGAGCCGCGAACCTCAAAGGATGTTCGAAAAGGCGGCTCTCGGGCCGCCTTTTTTGTGTCTCCGATCCGGCGGGTGGCGGATCGTTGTGATCGGTCGCCTAATCCTTGCGGCGGGTCAGCAAGTCCGGCCGCCGCTCCCGCGTGAGCCGCTCGCTTTCCGCCTCCCGCCACTTCGCGATGGCGCCGTGATTGCCGCCATTGAGGATGTCGGGGATCGCGTGCCCCTCCCATTCGCGGGGCCGTGTGTATTGCGGATATTCGAGGCGCCCGGATTCGAAGCTCTCGTCTTCGCCCGATGCGACCTTGCCCATCACGCCGGGCAGCAGCCGCACGCAGGCATCGACGAGCACGAGGGCCGCGATCTCACCTCCGGACAGCACGTAGTCGCCGATGGACACCTCTTCGAGGCCGCGTGCGCTGATCACCCGTTCATCCACCCCCTCGAAGCGGCCGCAGACGATCACCGCACCGGGTCCGGTGCTCAACGCGCGGACCCGCGCCTGGCTCAGAGGTTTTCCGCGCGGAGACATCAGCAGGCGAGGACGGGGATCGTCGGGGGCGACGACCGCGTCGATGGCGGCGGCCAGCACGTCACAGCGCAGCACCATGCCGGCGCCGCCGCCAGCCGGCGTGTCGTCGACGCTGCGATGGCGTCCGATGCCGTGCTCACGGATCTGACGGGCCTCCAGCGCCCAGGTGCCACGCGTGAGCGCGTCGCCGGAGAGGGAGATCCCAAGCGGCCCGGGGAACATCTCTGGATAGAGCGTAAGGATGGTGGCGCGCCAGGGCGCAGGGTCGGTGGTCATGGCCTCCCATGGCGCGTCGCGCGGGCGGGCGTCAAATGTGCTCGCGGCATCCAAGCCGCCGTTGGGTTATGCTCGCCTGATGATCCTTCGCGCGCTCGCCATCCTCGCCCTCACGGCCGCTTTCGCGAACAGCGCCGTCGCCGAGGACGTCCAACCGATGGCGCCCCCTGGCCTGCCGGCCGACCGTTTCCCGAAGCCTGATCGTCCGGTCGCCGAAATCGTCTCACCGGCCTGGGCGCTCGAGAAGCGGCGCAACCAGGCCGACGAGGTCGGGCAGGTCGCCGCGCTCATGAAGATCCGCGAAGGCCAGACCTTGGCCGATATCGGCGCCGGCAACGGCTACTACGTTTTTCGGCTCGCAAAGCGCGTCGGGCCGAGCGGTAGGGTGCTCGCGGAGGACATCACGCCCGACTATCTGGCCGAGCTCGACAGGAAGGTCCGTGAGAGCGGACAGACCAACATCGCAGTGGTGCGCGGCGAGGCGCATGATCCGCGGCTTCCGGCCGCCTCACTCGATGCCGCCGTGCTCGTTCACATGTATCATGAGATCAGCCAGCCCTACGGCCTGCTACACAACCTCGCGGCTGCGATGAAGCCGGGCGGACGGGTTGGGATCGTCGATGCCGACGACATCCCCTCGAAGCATGGGACGCCGCCGAAGCTGCTGCGCTGTGAGCTCGCTGCCGCCGGCTACAAGGAGGTGAGTCTCGCGACGTTGAAGGGCGGCGTCGGCTATCTCGCGATCTTCGAGGCGCCAACCCCCGAGGGGCGGCCCGATCCGTCGACCATCACGCCCTGCAAGGACGAGACGACGCGAAAGAAAAGGGACTGAGGAAGATCGGCCCAGCGCTTCGCTTTCACTGACGCAAGCGACTTTTCACAAACGGCATGACGCCGTTCACGGCTTGCGAGGATTCCCAGGGTAGCTTGTCCGGTTCCACCCCCGGATGCTCTCATGATCCTCGGCCTTTGGCTCGATCAGCCCGTCTGGCTGATGTTCGCCCTGCTTGCCGTGCCGTTTCTCGGCCTCTGCGCGATCCTATCAGTGTTGACGCTGTGGCGGCGCTCGCGCCCGCTGATGCAGGCCTGCGGCACCGGGATTGTCGCCCCGTATTTCAGCGCGATCTCGGTGTTGCTCGCGCTGTTGACGGGCTTTGTCGCCAATGATGCCTGGGAACGTCAGCGCCAGGCCTCGCGCGTCGTGCAGTCCGAACGCGCCAATGCCCGCGCCGTCTACGATCTCAGCATCGCGACCGTTTCGGACATGAGCGGGATCCGGGCCTCCCTCGCCAACTACCTCGATGCCGTGATCGGAGACGAATGGCCGGCCATGGCGGAGACTGGCCACGCGTCGCAGCGCGCCGGCGCGGCACTGGGACGGCTGCTCCAGGCAGTCGCCGACCCGAAGGCCGGCGCCGAGTCGGGTCCGGCCGCGCAATCGGCCTTGCTCGATGCGGTGATGAACCTGCGCTCGGCACGCGGCGAGCGCCTCGCCTTGGCGGATGCGCAGGGCGACGAGACCAAGTGGTTGACGCTGCTGGTGCTCGCCGCGCTGACACTCGTTGCGCTCGCGCTGATTCACCTGGAGAAGCCACGCGCGCAGGCGACCGTCCTGCTGCTCTTCGCGGCGGCGATGATCTCGACGCTCGGGCTGATCGCCCTGCACGAACGGCCCTTCGACGGCCCGATGGCGCTGAAACCGGATGCCCTGCGCGCAGCCCGGGCCGGGATGGAGATCAAAGCGCCGTAGGCGCGTTCTCGATCAATCCGGCTCGTCGGCAGGCTTGGGTCCAGCCGGCGCAAAGAAATCCTCGGGAGGGTCGACCACGACGCGGCGGTTCGGGACGTCGAGTGTCGGCACGAACGCCTTGGTGAAGGGCAACAGCGCAGTGGCGCCGCCGGTCGCGGACCGGATCTCCAGGAGATCGCCGCCGCCGTAATTCGGCACGGCGACGATGGTGCCGATCGCGAGGCCTTCTACGTCCACCGCGTCGAGGCCGACGAGATCGGCGGCGAAGAACTCGTCCTCGTCCTGCGGCGTCCCGAGTTTGTCCCGATCGCAGTAGAGGGCGACGCGCGTCAGCGCCTCGGCGCCGGTGCGATCGATCACGCCTTGCACGCGAACCACCAGAAGGTCGGGCGAAGAGCCGGGTGCCAGCTTGGCATCGGTGAGAACGAAGCTTCGCCCATCGGCCGCGCGGAGCGGACCATAGCCGGCGATGGCGAGCGGGTCGCTCGTATAGGATTTCAGCCGAATCTCGCCACGCAGGCCCTGCGCGCGGCCGAATTCGCCGAGGATGACGAGATTTTCGGGGACCGACCGTGGCTCGCTCGCGGCGCGCGATGGGGGGCCGGGGCGACGGGGCATGTAGAGATCTCGAAAGGTGGGGCAGCTATTCCCTCTGCCCTTTCAGGCAGAGGTCGGGGGGGCGTTTGCCGCCATCGGCGTGTCGGCACGACCCCCACCCTCGATCCCTCCCCGCAAGGGGGAGGGACGTCGGTCCAGCTTACGCTGCGGCGTCTTCGGCCGGGGCGGCGGCCTTCTCGGCGCGCTTGGCGGCACGCTCCTTGGCCTTCTCACCGGGCTCGGCCTTCTGCGGATTGTTGCGGGCCGGGCGCTTGGCGAGGCCAGCCTGGTCGAGGAAGCGCAGGACACGGTCCGTCGGCTGGGCGCCCTTGGCGAGCCAGGACGTGATCTTGTCGGTGTCGAGCACGACGCGGGCCGGATCGTCCTTGGCCTTCATCGGGTCATAGGCGCCGACCTTCTCGATGAAGCGGCCGTCGCGCGGTGCGCGGGCGTCGGCGACGACGATGCGGTAGTAGGGGCGCTTCTTGGCGCCGCCGCGGGTGAGGCGGATCTTGAGGGACATCAGTCTTTCCTTTCGGTGTCGTTGTTCAGATCGGCATTGAGTGCGATCGTCTGGTGGTGCCGGATGACTTCCTTGACCACGAAGGCCAGGAACTTCTCGGCGAAGTCGGGGTCGAGCTTGGCATCGACCGCGAGTTTTCTCAGTCGGGTCACCTGTCGTGCCTCCCGGTCGGGATCGGAGGCCGGCATACCCTTGCGAGCTTTGAGCTCGCCGACCCGCTGCGTGCAGCGAAAGCGCTCAGCGAGTAGGTGGATCAGCGCCGCATCGAAATTGTCGATGCTGTCGCGCAGACGGACGAGTTCCGGGTCGACGCCCTGTGCAGCCAGGATCGTCATTTCTTCTTCCCCGGGATGAAGCCGCCGAGGCCCGGCAGCTTGGGTCCGCCCAGGCCCGGCAGGCCGGGCATCTTCGGCATCCCGCCACCCAGGCCCGGAGGCATGGGCGGAAGCTTGCCGCCGAACTGCTTCTGCATCTGCTCGATCTGCTCCGGCGTCGGCTCGGGCATGCCGGCCGGCATCTTCATGCCGCCGGGGAGCCCGCCAGGCATGCCGCCACCGAGGCCGAACATCGAGCCGAGCGCCTGGCCGATGCCGCGTTTGCCCGAACCCATCGCCTTCATCATGTCGGCCATGGTCCGGTGCATCTTCAGAAGCTTGTTGATCTCCGAGACGTCGACGCCGGAACCGGCTGCGATGCGCTTCTTGCGGCTGTTCTTGAGGATGTCGGGGTTTTTCCGCTCCTGCGCGGTCATCGAGGAGATGATCGCTCGCTGGCGCTTGAACATCTTCTCGTCGAGGTTGGCGCCCTCGACCTGCTTTTTCATCTGGCCCATGCCGGGCAGCATGCCCATCAGGCCGCCGATGCCGCCCATCTTCTCCATCTGGGCGAGCTGCATGGACAAGTCCTCGAGATCGAACTTGCCCTTGCGCATCTTCTCGGCGGTGCGCATCGCCGCCTCGGCGTCGATGGTCTCCGCCGCCTTCTCGACGAGGGAGACGATGTCGCCCATGCCGAGGATACGGTTGGCCACGCGTGCCGGGTGAAATTCCTCGAGCGCGTCGACCTTCTCGCCGACGCCGACGAGCTTGATCGGCTTGCCCGTGACGGCGCGCATCGACAGCGCCGCGCCACCGCGGGAATCGCCGTCCATCCGGGTCAGGACGATGCCGGTGACGCCGATGCGCTGGTCGAAGGCGCGCGCCGTGTTGACGGCGTCCTGGCCGGTGAGGGCGTCGGCGACGAGCAGCACTTCGTGCGGCTTGGCGACGGCCTTCACCTCGGCGGCCTCGGCCATCAGCGCGTCATCGACCGTGGTGCGGCCGGCTGTATCGAGCATCACCACGTCGAAGCCGCCGAGGCGCGCGGCCTCCATGGCACGCCGCGCGATCTGCACAGCGGTCTGGCCGGCGACGATCGGCAGGCTCTCGACCTCGACCTGCTTGGCCAGAACTGCAAGCTGCTCCATCGCCGCCGGACGGCGGGTGTCGAGGGAGGCGAGCAGCACCTTGCGCTTGTCGCGCTGATTCAGCCGGCGGGCGATCTTGGCGGTGGTGGTGGTCTTGCCCGAGCCCTGCAGGCCGACCATCAGGATTGCGACGGGGGCAGGGGCGTTGAGATCGATGACACCGGCCTCGGTGCCGAGCATCGCCACGAGTTCGTCGTTGACGATCTTCACGACCATCTGGCCGGGCGTGACCGACTTCACGACCGTGGCGCCGACGGCCTTTTCGCGCACGGCATCGGTGAAGCTGCGGACGACTTCGAGAGAGACGTCGGCCTCGAGCAGCGCACGGCGCACTTCGCGCATCGCGGCGGTGACGTCGGCCTCCGTCAGGGCGCCACGGCGGGTAAGCCCGGAGAGAATGCCGGAGAGGCGGTCGGAAAGGCCTTCGAACATGCGGGTTCCGGTCGCCTACTGATAGATGCCGGCATTCGCCGCGCGGCGCGCCTGCAGCGCATCCTCGAAGCTCGCCAGGGCACGGGCGAACTTGTCCCGGCAGTCGGGATTGCAGAAGCCGACCACGGCGCCGTTGTAGAGCGTCAGCGAGTCGGCCGCGATCGGCTTGCCCGACCAGGGGCAATTCTCGTTGATCGCATCCTCGATGCGCAGGGTGGTCTCGCTTGCAGGCGCCATGGGCTGCTGCTCGCCTCGCCGGTGAGGACGCCGTACCGCCAACGCAAAGCCCGCCCGAGGGCGCAGACGCGCTGTCGGGCGTTGACCTCCGGCCTCTCGGGCCAGTCGGCGGCTCTCGGTGACGACATGTCGTCGGATTGAGCCGTGGGCGGTAGGCCCTGCGGGCGTGTAAGTCAAGATCCCGCACCGGCACGCCCTCAGGCGTGTTAACCTTTACCGTTCATTAAGCATGTCTGGTTGAAATAGCCTCGAAATCGAGGATCCAGCCGATGTCGGAACCTGCTCGTAACTCTTCTCTACACGACACCACGAGCCGGTCTGCCGCTCAGTCGGGTCCCTTGCGCGACTGGCTCGCCGCCATGAGGGCGACCACGCCGGAGGCCCGCCAGCCCGAGCCGGAGGCACCGCAGCCCGTCGTCGAGGAATCGAAGCCGAGCGGCTGGGCGCCGCGCCTCGTTGTTCCGGCCGAGGTGCAGCAAGCTCAGACCCAGGTTCAGGCACAGGCCCAGGACGACGAGGTCGCCGAGCTGATCGCCGAGAACATGATGCTGAAGGCCAAGCTGCGGCTCGCCGCGGATCGCCAGGACGAGTTCCAGATCCTGTTGGCGCAGGAGGTCCGCGAGCTGCGCGCGCATGTCAGCGAGGAGATCGGCAAGCTCGAAGACCTGCGCGGAGAGCGCGACCTCTGGAAGGCTCGCTGCGAGGCGCTGATGCAGCCGCTCTTCAACGGCGCTCGCTGACCCGATCCAACACCCCGAAAAGCCGAAGGGCCGCCCCGATGAGGGCGGCCCTTCCATTGTCGAACCGCGGTTCGACGAAACCTGTCGCGTATCCCGCGAAAGCTAGATGCTCTCGCCGGAGGTAACGGTCCAGGTCTTGGTCGCCGACAGCGGCTGATGACAATGAGACACTGGATCACCTCCTTTCGTTCGTTGCTGGGACTACGAAGGTAGGGAGTGCGGGCGGCTTTCGTAAAGCCCCCCGCCTGCGTTCTCTCGCCGCAACGCACAAGTGGGTGCTGGGCCACGCTGCTGGCAACGCCTCCGGCGGCGGCGTAAGAGGGCTCGACCGCGCCTCGCCGGCGCAGCCTCAGACGCAGCAGGCCCCGCATGCTCGCCGCGACGACGCGCGCCGCAGACGACACCGTAACGGACGCCCTCGATCCGAAGGCCATGCGCGAGCCGCTGCCGAATGCCTGGTATTGCATCGGGCAGGCGGCAACGCTCAAGCCGGGTGGTATGCGGCCGGTGGAGCTGAACGGCGAGCAGATCGTCGTCGGCCGCGATGCCTCCGGTGCGCTCTTCGCGATGCGCGATCGCTGCCCCCATCGCGGGATGGCGCTCTCCAAGGGCCGCTTCGACGGAAGCACCGTGATGTGCCCCTTCCACGGCTGGCGCTTCGGAACAGATGGCCGATGCCGCGACGTCCCGACCCTGTCGGAGACCGATTCCTCCGACTTCTCCCGCATCGTCGTGCAACGCTTCCCGGTGATCGAGAGCGCCGGCTTTCTCTGGATCAATCCCTATCTCGGGCCGGCCGTCACCGAAGATATCCCAGCAGTGCCCGAACTCGGTTTCGAGGCGGCCGGATGCCTCGTGGTCGAGCTGGTTGTGGAGGCGAGCTTCGACCTGACGACGCTCAGCCTGGTCGATCCCGGCCATGTCGCCTTCGTCCACGATTCCTGGTGGTTCCGGCCGTCCAAGGAACTGCGCGAAAAGGTGAAGACCTTCATCCCGGTGCCGCACGGCTTCGTCATGTCGAGCCACGCGACCACGAAATCCTCGCCGGTCTACAAGCTGCTCGGTGGGGTACCGGACGTCGAGATCGAGTTCCGGCTGCCAGGCGTGCGACTGGAGCGGATCGTAGCCGGCGACAAGCGGGTAGCGAACTATACCTTCGCGACGCCGCTCTCGAACAACCGCACCATGCTCACCAACGCGCTCTACTGGAGCATGCCGCTGCTCAACCTTCTGAAGCCGGTCGCACGGCCGCTGATGAGGCAGTTCCTCACCCAGGACCAGCAGGTGCTGCAGCACGCCCAGGCCGGCCTCGACCGCAAGCCGACCATGGTACTGCTCGGCCAGGGCGATCTGCCCTCGCAATGGTATTTCCGCCTGAAGCGCGAGGCGCTGGAGGCGGCGCGTGCCGGACGCTCGTTCGAGAACCCGCTCAGCCGACAGGAACTCCGCTGGCGCTCGTGAGGCTTCGCCTTCACTGACGACGGAGTGTCGAACCGCGCTCAGTTCGCCGAGGCGGTGTGCTGGCCGAGCGGCTCGCCGGCCACGTGAACGGCATCGCCCGTGGTCAGGAACTCCTGCGGATTATCGATCAGCCGCGAGCTCATCATGACGCCGCTGCGCACCTCGACGTCGTTGCCGAGATTGCGGCCGAGGTTCACCGGCTTCAGCTCGACCTTGTTGGCCTGCACCTCTGCGACGAAGGTGCCGTTCCGGTTGAACATCAGCGCCGTCGCCGGGATGCGCAGGGTGTCCGGGTTCGACGGGATATGGAACTGCACCTGCGTGAAGGCGCCCGGCCAGAGATCGCCGTTCGGATTGTCGGCCTGCAATTCGACCAGTCCCTTGCGCGATTCCTCGGAGACCGCGTTCGCGGTCGAGGTCACCGCCGCCTCGAAGCTCTTCTCGTGGCCCGGAACGGTGAGGGAGGCCTTCAGGCCGGGCTTCATCGCGGCGAGGAAGGCCTGCGGAACGTCTACATGGATGCGCACACGTCGGATGTCGGAGATCCGGAACAGCGGGCGCCCCGCAGTGCCGCCGGCGGTGAGCAGATCGCCGACATTGATCGCGCGAGCGGTCACGATCCCGTCGAAGGGCGCCTTGATCTCTTTGAACCGCGCAAGCTCCTCCAGCCGGCCGACGACTGCCTTCTGCACGACGAGGTTCGCCTTGGCGACCGACAGAGCCGCGGTCCGTGACGCGGCGGTGAAGCGGTCGGTATCGCCGCGCTCCTCGCTCGACCATCCCTGCTGGACGAGCCGCGAGGTCCTGCGGTTGGTGGCCTCGCTCATGTCGGAATTGGCCTGGGCCTGCTGCACGGCCGCGTCGAGCTGCAACAGCGTGGCGCGCGCCTCGGCCAGTTGCTGGTCGAGGTCGGGCGCCGAGATCTCCGCGAGCACGTCGCCCTTTTTGACGCGCGCGCCGATATCCTTGTTCCAGGCGCTGACGTAGCCGCTCGCGCGGGCGTAGAGCGGCGCCGAGGCGATGGCGGCGAGTGAGCCGGGCAGCGTCAAGTCTTCGCTTTGCGGGCCGAGCTTGGCTTGGACCACGCTCACCGTCGGGATGGATTGGGCCTCGGTCCAGGCTGCCGTCTCCTGCATGCCCTTCGCCCGGCCGGTGATGCCGGAATAGGCGAGGAAGGCACCGCCGACGGCCACGCCGCAGAGCAGCAGGAAGAGCTTGCGCTTCGAGGGCGCGGGAGCCGTGATGGTGCCTTCGGCGGAATGCATGGCGTGCGGCTCAGACGGACGGGGACGGGAGGGCGGCGGGCAGATCCGCGTCGGCGCGCTTTTTGGCGCGGCCATGCACGATACTGAAGACCACCGGGACGAAGAGCAGCGTTGCGGTCGTGGCGAAAAGCAGGCCACCGATGACGGCGCGGCCGAGTGGCGCGTTCTGGCCAGGCTCGATTGCCATCGGCGCCATGCCGATCACCATGGCGAGCGCCGTCATGACGACTGGACGCAGACGGGTCGCACCGGCTGCGAGCGCCGCTTGGACCGCGTCGCGGCCGGCACTGAGCTGCTCGCGCGCGAAGCTGATCACCAGGATCGAGTTCGCCGTCGCCACGCCCATGCACATGATCGCGCCAGTGAGTGCCGGGACCGAGACGTAGGTCTGCGTGACGAACAGCATCCAGACGATCCCGGCGAGCGCCGCCGGCAGCGCCATGACGATCACGAACGGGTCGAGCCACGACTGGAAGTTCACGACGATCAGCAGATAGATGAGCACGATGGAGAAGGCCAAGCCGATGAGCAGTTGCTTGTAGGCGCTCGCCATCGTGGCGGATTGCCCGCGGATGGAGATGGTCGATCCCCTCGGCAGACTGCCCTTCGTCTCGTCGATGATCCGCTGCACCTCTGCGGCTGTGCTGCCGAGGTCGCGATCCTGCGTCGCCGCCAGGATGTTGACCGTCGGCGCGACGTTGTAGTGCGTGACCACGGCGCTCTGCGGCTGCGGCGTGAGGTTCGACAGGCCTCCGACGAGCTGCATCGAGCGTGCGGTGGTGATGGGCACGTTGCGGAGGTCGCCGAGGGTGTCGATCGCGTATTGCGGCGTCTGGATGGAAACCGAGTAGGAGACGCCGTTCTTGGGATCGAGCCAGTAGGTCGGTGCAGTCTGCGTGCTGCCCGAGAGGCTGGCCTGCATGCTCGCGGCGGCATCTCGCTCGGTGAGGCCTACCGTGCCGGCGAACTCGCGATTGAAGTCGAGCCTCAGGCCCGGCCCCCTGGCCTGCTCCTGGATGCGGGCATCGGCGACGCCGGCGACGTGCCGGATTCGCGACAGCAGCTGGTAGGCATAGGCTTGATTGCCCTCCGCGTTGGCGCCCGCAATCTGGATGTCGAGCGCGGCCGGCGAGCCGAAATTCAGGATCTGGCTGACCATGTCCGGCGGCAGGAACGAGAAGGTCATGCCGGGGAAGTCCCGCGGCAACCGCTCGCGCAGGGCTTTGGTCAGCTCGGCGCTCGACGTCTCGCCCTCGTGCAGGGTCACCAGCATGTCGGCGTCGAAGGTGCCGATGGTGCCGCTATTGCCGTAGGACATGTTGATGCCGCTGATCGGCAGACCGATGTTGTTCACGACGCTCGCGACACGATCCGGCGGCATCAGCGCGCGCACCCGCTGCTCCACGCGACCGGTCAACGCCGTCATTTCCTCGATGCGCGTGCCCGTCGCCGCCCGGAGATGGATGCGCAGCGCGCCAGCATCGGTCGTCGGGAAGAAGTCCGTCCCGAGGAAGGGCAGAAGGCCGAACGAGAGGACCACCACGCCGAGGAAGCCCAGCGAGAAGTGATACTTGCGCGTCAACGCCAGGCCGAGCAGGCCGAGATAAGCCTGCCGGAAGCTCTCGAAACGCCGCTCGAAACCTTGCTGGAAGCGGCCGAAAAACCCGGGATTGCTCGGCGCCCCGTCGGTACCCGGAGCATGGTGCTGGGCCTGATGCGCCAGCAGGAAGCGCGCGAGCGTCGGGACCACGGTGTAGGTCAGGACGTAGGACGCGATCATCGCGAAGACGACGGCCATCGCCAGCGGCCGAAACAGGAAGCCGGCGACTCCGCCAAGCGCCAGCAGCGGCACGAAGGCGATGCAGATGCAGAACAGCGCGATGGTGGCGGGCGGCATGATCTCCTGCGCGCCCAGCGTGATCGCCGTGACGATGTCCTCGCCGAATTCCTCCATGTGCCGATTGATGTTCTCGATCGTCACCGTGGCGTCGTCGACGAGGATGCCCACCGCGAGGGCGAGGCCGCCGAGCGTCATCACGTTGATGGTCTGACCGAGCACCGAGAGTGCGATCAGCGCGCAGAGCACGGCGAGCGGGATCGACACGGTGATGATCAGCGTCGAGCGCCACGAGCCGAGGAAGACCAGGATCATCAGGCCGGTGAGCGTCGCCGCGATCACGCCCTCGCGCACGACCGACACAACCGAGCCCTTCACGAAGCCGGACTGGTCGGCCACGTATTTCAGATCCACTCCGGGTGGCAGCGTCGCCTGGATGGCGGGGAGCCGCTCCTTGATCCCTGCGATGATGTCGAGGGTCGAGGCGCTGCCGATCTTCATGATCGAAAGCAGGACGCCCTTCTTGCCGTCGAGCTGGACCACGTTGGTCTGCGGCGGCGACCCGTTGCGGACATGCGCGACGTCCCGGATGAACACGGTCGCACCGTCGACAACCTTGATCGGCAGATTGTTGAACTCGTCGATCGTCTTCGGCGAGTTGTTGAGATCGATGATCCATTCGAAGGACCCGATCTTCTGGGTGCCCACCGGCGTGATCAGGTTCTGGTTCGCGAGGGCGGCTCCGACATCCGTGGCCGACAGGTTGTGCGCATGGAGGGCGGACTGATCGAGATCGATCTGCACCTGACGCGCCACACCGCCATACGGATAGGGCATCTGCGCGCCGGGCACCGTGGTCAGAGCCGGCCTGATGAAGTTCAGGGCCAGATCCTGCAAGTCGCTCTGGGAGAGCGTGTTGCTCGACAGGGCGAGCTGGATGATCGGCACGCTCGACGCGTTGTAGGTCAGCATCAACGGCGGCGTGATGCCTGCCGGGAGCTGCTTGAGCATCGTCTGTGAGATCGACGTGACCTGCGCCTGGGCCGCGGTGATGTCGACGGTCGGCTGGAAGTAGATCTTCACGATTCCGTAGCCGGGAACCGATTGCGACTCGGTGTGCTCGATGTCGTTGACGGTGGTGGTCAGCACCCGCTCGAAGACGGAGACGATGCGGCCGGACATGTCGTCGGGCGGCAAGCCGGCATACTGCCAGACCACGCTGATGACCGGGATGCCGATACTCGGGAAGATGTCGGTTGGCGTCCGGAAGATCGACATGATCCCGAAGATCAGGATCAAGATCGACATTACGACGAACGTGTAGGGGCGAACCAGCGCAAGTCGGACGATCGACGCCATGGCCTCGGGTCTGTCTGTTGTCCTGGTGGCTCGGATGGGCCGCCTCGTCGAGGCCGTGCTTGCGATGGCGCATATCACAGATTTTTAGGCAATTCTATGACTCCAAATGGTTACAAACTGGAAACAAACCTCTACATCATCACTGAAAATTGATCACCGATAGCAAATTGAGCAGTTTATAAAACATTGATTGAATTTGCATTCATAATTACAGTAACTAAACTAACTTTACTACTTTAAGAAATGAAGATTGCTCCGAAGTGATCGATCGGATCGTTTGCTTGGGTCATCGGCAGGGGGGCGTTCTCGGCCGGTCAGGCACCTCATCGCAGACGAACCGCGCAACGCTTGAAGCGGCGCGGCGACTCGCCATGTCTTGAACGATGAAACGACGAAGCATGATCACGGCCGCAAGCGCGGCCACGGTGATGACTCTGGGCGGCGTCGGCTACGCCGCGCATAAGCGCAACTCGAACCCGTATTATCGCGGCCCGGTCAGCGACCATTTCGACGGCCTGCGCTTCTTCGGACCCGAACAGTCGCCCGACAAGGACTTTTCGGACATCGTCCGCTGGCGGATGAGCGCCAAGCGCGAGGACTGGCCGGCCGCCGCACCGAGCCCCTTCGCCGCCGACGTGCCACCACAGCGCTTCGAGGGATTGCGGGTCGTGCTGATCGGTCACGCGAGCTACCTGTTTCAGGTCGCCGGCCGCAACATCCTGGTTGATCCGGTCTTCGCCAAGCGCGCCAGCCCTGTCCGCTTCGCCGGGCCGAAACGAGCCAACCCGCCGGGCATCGCCTTCGATGATCTGCCGTCGATCGACGCGGTGCTGATCACCCACAACCACTACGACCACCTCGACGGGCCGACCATGGCGCGTCTCTGGCAGGCGCATCAGCCGCTGATCGTCGCGCCGCTCGGCAACGACGCGATCCTGCGCGGCTACGACGAGACCATGCATGTCGAGACGCGAGATTGGGGCGAGTCGATCGATCTCGGCGGCGGCATCACGGTGCATCTCACGCCAGCAAACCATTGGTCGGCGCGCGGGCTCAACGACCGCCGCATGGCACTCTGGTGCGCCTTCGTGCTGACCACGCCGCGCGGCGTGCACTACCATGTCGGCGATACCGGCCTCGGCAGCGGCCAGATCTTTCGCGAGATCCGCGCCCGCTTCGGCCCGCCGCGTCTCGCGACGCTGCCGATCGGCGCCTACGAACCCCGCTGGTTCATGGAGCCGCAGCACATGAATCCGGCTGACGCTGTGGAGGCATTTCGGCTTCTCGGCACCGAGCAGGCGCTCGGCCACCACTGGGGCACTTTCAAGCTCACGGACGAAGGCATCGAACGGCCCGCCGAGGCCCTCTCGGCCGCGCTCGGTGCCGCCGGCTTGAGCCAGGAGGTGTTCCTGCCGCTCCGCCCCGGCCAAGTCTGGACGGCCTGATCACGCCTCTGCGCTGAAGGTTTGAGGCGATCCCAGCCTGCATGTGCCCGTTCACTCGACGCTAACCGCAATATGGAAAAGTCTCCCGCAAAGCCTGCATCCGGGGGATTAGTCATGCTGCGGCTCACAAGCCTGACATCGAAGGTCATCGTTCTCGCAGCCGTCGCCATTGCCATCACCTCGGGTGCCCTATGGTTCGGCGCCAGCTACGAGATGCAGTCGCATCTCGAGAGCAAGCAGAGCGAAGAGGGCGAGCACAATATCGGCGCCCTGGCCCGCGTCTTCGCCGACATCGTTCCCGGAACCACGCTGCGCCTCGACGGCAGCCGCGTGCTCCAGACCGTGACGCCGGACCTGAGCAACCTGAGCGACCTCTCGATCGTCGACCGTACCGCCGCCTATGTCGGCGGCAATGCGACGGTTTTCGCCTATGAGCCCACCCGCGACGCCTTCGTCCGTAAGATCACGAACGTGAAGAAGGAGAACGGCGAGCGCGCGGTCGGCACCGCATTGGCGGCCGACCATCCGGCCCAGGCCATTCTGCGAAAAGGTCAGACCTATTCCGGCCCGGCCGACCTGTTCGGGCGTCGCTTCTACACCGTGTACCAGCCGACCCTCGATCTCGCAGGCAAGGTCAACGGCATTCTCTATGTCGGCATCCCGATCGAGCGCTACGACGCGATGCATCGTGAGACGATGGTCGCGATGGGCTGGGTCGCAGCCGGCGTCGCGTTGGTCGCCATGCTGATCATCGGCTGGGTCGCGGCGCGGCTGTTCCGGCCACTCGGCGACATCGCCGAGCGCACCACTCAGCTCACGGCCGGCGATCTCGACAGCCCGATCCGTCATCGCGACCGCGCCGACGAGATCGGCGCGGTCGCCCGCGCACTAGACGGCCTGCTCCATACCAGCCGCCACGCCCGGGTCATGGAGATCGATCAGAAGACCGCGTCGGAAGCCGATGGCCTGCGCCGCGCGCAGATCGAGAGCGAGATCGAGCGGTTTCGAGGAGAGGTCGGCGCGGCCATCGCCGCGTTCCGCGCGCGGACCGACGAGCTTCGCCAGCGCTCGCACACGATGTCGGGCCTCTCGAGCGAGGCGCAGAGCGGCGCCGACAGCGCCTCCGTCGGCTTCGATCAGAGCTCAGGCCACGTCCAGGCCGTCGCCGCTGCCGCCGAAGAGCTGTCGGCCTCGATCTCCGAGATCGCGGCGCGTGTCGAGGATGCCAAGCGCGAGGTCGAGGGCGCCGTCGACGAGGCCGGCGCGACCAACGACGAGGTCGTGAAGCTCGCCTCGTTCACGCAGCGCATCGGCGACGTGGTCGGGCTGATCCGCAGCATCGCCGAGCAGACCAACCTGCTTGCTCTCAACGCCACGATCGAGGCAGCGCGCGCCGGCGAGGCGGGTCGCGGCTTCGCCGTGGTCGCGGCCGAGGTGAAGACCCTGGCGACCCAGACCGCGAAGGCAACGGACGAGATCGCGGAGCAGATCGCCACCGTCCAGAGCTCGACCGGCTCGGCCGTCGAAGCGATCGGTCGGATGTCGCGGCGCATGGTAGCCATCAACGCCACCACCGCCGAGATCTCTCAGGCCGTCTCCGCCCAGGGCGCCGCCACCAGCGAAATCTCGGAAAGCGCCGCGCAATCGGCCATGACGGCCGCGAGCATCTCCGGAGCGCTCGGAATCGTCCGCGAGGCCGCGCATCGAACCTCGGAAATGTCCGCGACCGTGCAGAGCGCGGCATCGTCCGTCGAAGAGGTCGCCTCCGGTCTCGAAAGCGAGATCGAGCGTTTCCTGGAGGCCGTGGCAGCCTAGCCTTACGTTCGTTGGATCAAGCGTCGGCCGCCGGCACGTGCCGGCGGCTTCCCAAGGTGATACCGGCAGAGGCCGCGATCACGCAGCCGATGGCGACGCTCTGAAGCAGGCTCAGGCGCTCTCCGAGGACCGCGAGGGCAGCCAGGGCTGCGACGGCCGGCTCCAGGCTCATCGTGACCCCGAACACCTGGCGAGGCAGCCGACGAAGTCCGTACATCTCAAGGGAGTAGGGCAGGGCGCTCGACATCACGGCGACGATCAGCCCGGTCAGGAGAGCCTGCGGTTCGAGCAGCTTCACGCCCTCCTCGACGATTCCGAACGGCGCGGCCAGCAGCGCGGCGACCGCCATGCCCAACGACACAGCCTGCCCGCCATGCGCCTGACCCGCACGCTGGCCGAAGACGATGTAGAGCGCCCAGCACACGCCTGCTGCGAGCGCGCAGGCCGCGCCGAGCGGATCGATCGCGGCCTCGTCGTGCAGCGGCAGCAGCAACCCGAGACCGATCACGGACAAGCCGATCCAGGCGAAATCCCCAGGTCGGCGAGACGAGAACAGCGCGACGGAGAGCGGGCCCACGAACTCGATCGCCACGGCGATCCCGAGCGGGATCGTACGCAGCGACTGATAGAACAGCAGGTTCATCGCTCCGAGTGCGCAGCCATAGAGGACGATGGCTCGGGCATCGGCGAGCGCCAGATGACGCCGCCACGGCCGCCATGCCGCGACCAGGATCAAGGCCGAGATGCCGACGCGCAGGGCCGTGACGCCTGACGCGCCGACGACCGGAAACAGCGACTTGGCCAGCGCCGCCCCGACCTGGATCGAGACCATGCCGGCGACCAGCGCCAGGAGCGGAAGCAGCATCCCGTTCCGCCCGTCCGACGAAATCACCGCTAGAGAATGAACCGGCTGAGATCCGCGTTCGCCGCCAGATCCTCGACGCGGTCGCGAACGTAACCGGCGTCGATCGTCAGCGTTTCTCCCGAGCGATCGGTGGCAGTGAAGGAGATCTCGTCGATCACGCGCTCCAGCACCGTCTGGAGCCGGCGCGCGCCGATGTTCTCGACGGAGGAATTCACCTCGACAGCGACGCGGGCCAGCGCGTCCACGGCATCGTCCGTGAAGTCGAGGGTGACGCCCTCGGTCAGCATCAAGGCAACGGTCTGCTTGAGCAGGCTCGCCTCGGTGGTGGTGAGGATCTGCTTGAAATCTTCGACAGTCAGCGGCTGCAGCTCGACGCGGATCGGCAGGCGCCCTTGCAGCTCGGGCAGCAGGTCGGACGGCTTCGAGACATGGAAGGCGCCGCTGGCGATGAACAGCACGTGGTCGGTCTTCACCGCGCCGTGCTTGGTCGCCACCGTCGTGCCTTCGATCAACGGCAGCAGGTCGCGCTGCACGCCCTCGCGGGAGACGTCGGCGCCGGAGCGGCTCTCGCGGGCGCAGATCTTGTCGATCTCGTCGAGGAAGACGATGCCGTTATCCTCGACCTCGCGGATCGCCTCACGGGTCAGCGCATCGTCGTCGACGAGCTTGTCGCTCTCCTCGGCGAGGAGCGGCGCGTAGGCATCTCGCACGGTGATGCGCTTCGGCTTGCCGCGCTGGCCGCCCATGGCCTTGCCGAGCATCTCCCCGATATTGATCGCGCCCATCGAGGCGCCGGGCATGCCCGGGATCTCGAACATGGGCAGCCCCTGCGACCCGCCTTGGGCAAGCTCCACTTCGACCTCCTTGTCGTCGAGCTCGCTGTTGCGCAGCTTCTTACGGAAGGAATCGCGGGTGGTCTGGCTGGCGGTCGGGCCGACCAGGGCGTCGAGGATGCGGTTTTCGGCGGCGGCTTCCGCCTTGGCCTTGACCTCCTTGCGCTTTTCCTCGCGGCGCAGGCTGATGCCGACCTCCACGAGGTCGCGGATGATCTGTTCGACGTCGCGGCCGACATAGCCGACCTCGGTGAACTTGGTGGCCTCGACCTTGAGGAATGGCGCGCCCGCGAGCTTCGCCAGCCGCCGGGCGATCTCGGTCTTGCCGCAGCCGGTCGGCCCGATCATCAGGATGTTCTTGGGAGCGACCTCCTCCTTCAGCGGCCCGGTGAGCTGCTGGCGCCGCCAGCGGTTGCGCAGCGCGATGGCGACGGCGCGCTTGGCATCCTTCTGGCCGACGATGAAGCGGTCGAGTTCGGAGACGATCTCACGGGGAGAGAAGGTGGTCATCGGGTTCCTGGCAGGCCACGGCGCGCGGCATCGAGGCGGACGAATCTCGCACCGATCTAAGCGGGCCGGCACGCTCTTTCCAGACGCGACGGAGCCTGCCGCATGCCTGCCGCGACGACCTGCGCTGTGGATGGGACACCTGAACGACCGTCCCACCTGTCCCAGGCCGTCCCACGCTCGAACGGGCCCCGGAACGGTCGAGCTTGCGTCTCGCGCGCCCGAGGCTCGGCCCGAAACGCCATTGACAACGTGACGATGATTAGCTTATATTCCTATAAACGGACGATTTGCTGACCGGCATCCTATGCCCGGCCTAACTCAGGAGTTTTGCCGGGAAGCCTCGCGTCGCCATCGGCAGATGGGTCGTTTGGTCGATCCGAGGAACTCGGCAGCGCAGCCTATCGCGTCTTTGATGGGTGCTTTCAGTCTGTCTGTCTCTATCACGCCGAGCCCCGCAAAGGACATCCACTGGGCATCGGCAATCCGCGGCCTCGCGCCCTTCAAGTCGATTGAGCGGCTGCGGCACGGGCTTCAAGCGATCGATGTCAGCGATCGCCATTCGACCGTCGTCCTATCATCGTCGCGAGAGACCGCATTCCGACGTCGCTCGTTCAAGGCCATGCCGGCTCAGAATGCGACAATGTCCGCGGCCAAGTTCGATCAGCCCCTGGCGCTTCCAGGCCTGAAGCTGTCGGTTGACGGTCTCGCGCGTCGTGTTGGCGAAAACGGCCAACTCGTCCTGGGTCACTTGGACGTCGTCGCCGTAATCTTCGGCAAGATCCACGAGCCGGCGGCCGATGCGCGCGGCGGGCGACAAGAGGTTCGTTTCTTCCATGCGCTCGCTCATCCACCGCACGCGCGCACACATCAGGTCGATCACGCGGAGTGCTAGGGTCGATTCTCGCGCAAGCAGGTCGAGAAAATCGGACCGACGGATGACCGACAGGATCGTCACTTCGGTGGCGATCGCGTCTGCGGTGCGGCACCCTCCGTCCAGAAGGGCTATCTCGCCGAAAACGTCGCCGGGACCGAGCAGATTGAGCGTGAGTTCGCGCCCCTCGGTCGTTCGCGTGACGATCCTCACCTCCCCGCGCCGTACGGCGTAGAGGGCATCGGCAGCGTCGTTCTTTTGGAAAAGAATTTCGTGAGCGGCCAATTCGCGGTTCGCAGAGAGTCTGGCGACCGTCTGCAGAGCGTCGTCAGCAATACCGGCGAATAGAGGATTTGCAGCTAGGATCTTGCCCAGCTTCACGTTTTCCAGCATCGGAGCCACCCGGCGATCAGTCAATCATGGTTATCGATGACAATGAAGCCTTTGCTCTTGTCGAAATAAGTGTCACCGGAAATAATCCGATTCGGACCTGTCATAAAGAAAATTGAATATTGCCGGGGGACGCCGCCGAAATTGTAGAATCATAAGAAAATATTCGCTCCCGAGGTTATCGTCTGCTGCGGAGTTGGTTCGTATACCACCCCACCGCGGACGGTGAGGTTCGCCGACATGCCTCGACATGAGAGATGGGGTGGCCATGAACTCGGTTCCGACGAACCGAGCCTTGTCTCGGATGAAGCACCTTAGCTCGGGTCGGACGCGCCATGATCGGAGCAAAGGCTCGGCCCCATAGGTCGTTGTTCGGAAAATACTTCGTCGCTCTTTTCGCAGCGGTGGCGCTCCCACTTTTCACGAACGGGAGCGTGGAAGCTTGGCTGGGCTATCGTGACCGGCGTGAGCAACTGCAAGACCAACTCGGCTTGGAGGGGCGTGCCGCAGCCTTTCGAATTAACGCCTTCATCGACACCATCCGAGAGCAGCTGGGCTGGATGGTTCAGCTCTCGTGGACTGCGTCGTCCGCTGATCGTCACAAGGTCGATGCCGCTCTCCTGCTCCGGCGAGTGCCCGCCATCATGAGCCTTACGCTCGCCGACGGAGACGGGCAGGAGCGGCTTCACGTTTCTCGGGTGGAGTTGAACAGATTCGACGGGGGCTTCGACCTAGCTGCCGATCCAGGCGTCGTTGGCGCCCGAACGAGCCGGATCTGGTACGGTCCGGTCACCTATCACCGCGGCTCCGAGCCCTTCATGACGATCGCGGTCGCAGGGAACCGCACGTCGGCTGGCTATGCCCTCGCAGAGATCAACCTCAAGCTGATCCAAGAAGTCGTTTCGGGCATCAAAGTGGGAGAGACGGGACAAGCCTTCGTCCTCGACAGTCCGGGACGGCTCATAGCGCATCCCGACATCAACCTCGTCCTCCGCGGCGCCGACGATCCCGCGGCACGTCCTCTGGTGGCGCTTCGCGAGGTCATTCACGCTTCCGGCGGGATCGCGACGGGGAAAGACGCCTCGGGGCAAAGCGTCATGGCCTCGATGTCGACGATCCCAGCGGTCGGCTGGACGGTGATCGTCATGTTGCCGACGGCAGAGGCCTTCGGGCCCATCTCTCGGGCTCTGGTGCGCACGGGGGCACTTCTGGTCGTCGGCGCGCTGTTCGCTGCCGTGCTCGCCTATTGGCTTGCACGCCGAATGACCGGTCCGATCCAGCGTCTGGAGTACGGCACCGAGCAAATCGGTGCCGGCAATTTCGAACACCGAATTGCGATCACGTCCGTCGACGAATTGGGCCGGCTCGCCGCGCGCTTCAATGCCATGGCAGGAGAGCTGGCGATTTCACAGGAACGACAGGAGCGCATCAGACGCCTGAAGCGATTCCTTTCGCCCCAGATTGCCGAGCTCGTCGATCGCACGGGAGACGACAACATTCTCGATGGCCAGCGCGTGACCGTCTCGGTCATCTTCTGCGACCTGCGCGGCTTTACGGCTTTCTCCGCCGCCTCGTCACCTGACGCTGTGATGGATGTGC
Source organism: Methylobacterium brachythecii (assembly GCF_014196345.1). Taxonomy (GTDB): domain Bacteria; phylum Pseudomonadota; class Alphaproteobacteria; order Rhizobiales; family Beijerinckiaceae; genus Methylobacterium; species Methylobacterium brachythecii. Next base: position 37,217 of record NZ_JACIDN010000006.1, read on the forward strand.
TCGGCAGCTATTTCGAGGCACTCGGTCGCGTTGTCACGGCGCATCGTGCGACCTTGATTTCCTTCACCGGCGACGGCCTCATGGCGATCTTGAACGCTCCCGTGCGCGTGACGGACCCCGCCTTGGCTGCTGCTCGACTGGCCATCGACATGCAAGCCGCAGTTCAAAGCCTGCTCGTCTCGTGGCGCGGCAAGGGCCATCAGATCGGCTTCGGCGTCGGTGCCGCGATGGGGGCCGCCACCGTCGGGCGGATCGGATACGAGCAGCGATACGACTACACTGCCATCGGCCCCGTCGTGAATCTGGCGGCACGGCTGTGTGCGTCAGCGGCGGACGGACAGATTCTGGTCGATGTGAGCTTGGCCGATAGTCTCGGCGGCCGTGTGACGATCGCCTCCCTCGGCTCACGACCGTTGAAGGGGCTGAAGGACGATGTACCCGTCTTCTCGGTCTCCGACGGTGTTCCGCGCGAGCCCCGATGACGGAGAGGACTCTCGCTCATTCGATGACTGTATCGGCACCACTGAGCAGGGACGGCGGTATGATCAAGCCCAGGAGGCCGGCGGTCTTCGCATTGATGAAGAACTCGACCTTCGTCACGAGCTGCACCGGCAGATCCTTCGGGGATTTTCCCTTCAGGACCTCCCCTGTGTAGATCCCTGCCTGCAGGTGCGATTGCGTGAAGTCTCCGCCATAGCTCAGCAATCCGCCACACAGAACGAAATCTCTCGACTGCGTGATGGCCGGCACCTTGTAGCGAAGGGCCAGCTCGGCGAGGAGTTGACTGCGATTGGCGAAGTAAGGGTCGGACGTGAAGACGATCCCGCTCGTTCGTCCGCTGAAGACGCTCGCGAAGATCGGCTCGAACTCTTCCTGACGAGCGACGGGTGAGACCTGAAGTTCGACACCGAGACTTTCGGCGGCCTCGTTCAAGGAGCGCAGTTGCGAGCGCGCCGTCGGGCTGGTGGGATTGATGATGACCGTGAACGCCGTTGCTTTCCGCACCACGTCACGAAGAAACTCCAAGCGCTTGCGCGAGACATCGACGCTCAGACTCGAGATTCCTGTCACGTTCCCTGGCGGTCGAGCCAGGTTGTCGACGACGCCGAGCGCGACAGGATCTCCACCCATTTCGAAAATGACCGGGATCGTCGGCGTGGCCGACTTCGCTGCAAGCGCAACGGGAGCGCCACCTGGTGCCACGAGGACCTTGACGCCATGCTCGACGAGTTGCCGAGCAAGCCCCGGGAGCCTGTCATAGTGGCCTTCGGCCCAGCGAAATTCGAGGATCACGTTTCGGCCCTCGTGATAGCCGGACTCGGCCAGACCTTCGCGGAAATAGGCGAGGCGCGTTGCGAAGAGCCGAGGCGACTCGGGACCGAGGTATCCAACAATGGGGTTGGCGGATGACTGAGCGAGTGCAGACGGTATTCCCGCTGTCATGACGCCCAGCCAGCCGAGAGCATCCCGTCGGGTTGTACGACTCGTCAACTGACGTGAGATCGACTCGGACATTCCATCGAGAGACCGTGGCGTTTCCATTGCGGACGGGCTCAAAGAGCATCTAATCGTTCGCGCGAATACTATAGATCTCAAACAATTCGATGAAAATGATTATTGTCAGGATTTTTTGGATGAGGCAAGCTCGGTGAGCAGAACGACGGCACATATCTGATTGGACGCATGATCACCGCACGATCAGGCTAGAAATTGTCGAAATGATCTTCTCCGCTCGGTAGCACTCGAATGGAGAAGATCGAGCCGTTGCCAGTGTTTTTGAGCGCATGCCAACGTTGTTTTACGAATCATTCGTCATCTGGACTTGCAGCTTGAGACCCCAATGTTGTCATACATGCGGTCGAATCGATTTTCCCCTCCATCGAAGGCGCCCGTGCATGTATTTGTCGGCGATCGATCGAGCCGCATATACTGCCCACGGATCGGGGTCATCCGCATGCGAGCCTCGTCGACCGCCTTCTGAGCTGGGCGTGCCTGCGAACTCGCGGCGCTCATCGTGGAAGCGGCCACGATAAGTAGAGCAGAACAGATCTTATTCATGAGTTGAGCCTTTCGAGTTGTACGGCAACCGCGCCGTGGACAATCTCGATTTCACAGATCTCAAGCCGGCGATCTGTGATCCGCATCACACTCGCCAAATCAGCGGCTGCCGAAGCGGCGTTCGGGCGAAACCTCGGGCCGCGGATTCCATGTCCAGAAAGTTCGACATTCGGCAACTTGCCGTCTCCCAGGCAATTCTGAGCTCAGGTCCAACTCCCGCAGCTTCTCGGGCGACAGAGTCGGGCCGAACGGGGTCGGAACGGCAACCCGCTCCCGCGGTTAGGCGAAGGCTAGGCGCTCAAATGCCGTGATGGGACTCGCGAAGCTCTGGTCAGCGCAATCGAGTCATTGGGGCAAACGTGTCAGGCCCCATCGGTCTCGAGCGCCTCGATCACGAGATTGCCATTCGTGTAGACGCAGATTTCGGCCGCGATCTTCATCGCCTTGCGCACGATGGCCTCGGCGTCGAGATTCTGGTCTTCGAGGGCGCGTGCGGCGGCCAGCGCGTAGTTGCCGCCGGAGCCGATAGCCATGACGCCGCCCTCGGGGTCGAGCACATCGCCGGCTCCCGATAGGAGCAGGCTGACGTACTTGTCGGCGACGACCATCATTGCCTCGAGCCGGCGCAGGTAGCGGTCGGTGCGCCAGTCCTTGGTCAGCTCGACGCAGGCACGGGTGAGCTGGCCGGGATACTGCTCCAGCTTGGCCTCCAGCCGCTCGAACAGCGTGAAGGCATCGGCCGTCGCCCCGGCGAAGCCGCCGATCACCGTGCCCTTGGCGAGGCGCCGCACCTTGCGGGCATTGCCTTTGACGATCGTCTGCCCGAGGCTGACCTGACCGTCACCGCCGATGACGACCCGGCCGTTCTTGCGCACCATCAGGATGGTGGTGGCGTGCATGAGCGGCGTGGAGCTTGCGTCGGCGTGAGGCAATGGGGCTTTCCGTGTCGGCTGTGATCGTTGCGATCAGGTAGGCGCTGGCCGGCTCGCCTCCAAGACGTGTGGCCGGATCGCCGGCTCTCGTATAGCCCCGACCTGACGGATCGACACCGGCTCGTCGCAGCCCTCGGGCTACGACAGGCCAACCTTCATCGATGGACGTGAACCCATGCAGATCGCCACGCCCTACCTGATGTTCCTCGGAGACGTGCCCGACCGGCTCGCGGCCAAGACCGCCTACGGCATCGCAGACTGGCGTCCGGAATGGTGCATCGGCCAGATCCGCATGGAGGGCTGCGCCGCCGATCTCGGCATTCCGGACCTGACGCTGAACGAGGCCGTGGAGAAGGGCTGTCGCACGATGGTGGTCGGCGTGGTCAATGCCGGCGGACGGCTGCCGGAGCAATGGGTCGCCGAGATCGTCGAAGCGCTGGAAGCCGGGCTCGACGTGGCCAGCGGCCTGCACGTGCGCCTCGGTTCGATCCCCGAGATCGCCGACGCCGCGCAAAAGCATGGCCGCCAGCTCCACGACGTCCGCCACAGCGACGAGCGGTTCGACACCGGCAAGGGCACAAAGCGCTCGGGGCTGCGCCTGCTCACGGTCGGCACCGACTGCTCGGTGGGCAAGAAATACGCGGCTTTGGCTCTCGAAAAGGGCATGCGCGAGCGCGGCTTCGATGCGGATTTTCGTGCGACGGGCCAGACTGGCGTGTTCATCTCCGGACGCGGCGTCGCCATCGATGCCGTGGTGGCCGATTTCATCTCCGGCGCGGTGGAATGGATCTCTCCGGATTCCGATCCCGCGCATTGGGATCTGATCGAGGGCCAGGGCTCGCTGTTCCACCCGTCCTTCGCCGGTGTCAGCCTCGGCCTGCTGCACGGCGCGCAGCCCGACGCCTTCGTGATCTGCCATGAGCCGACCCGCACAACCATGCGCGGCGTGAAGCATCCGCTGCCGTCCATCGCCGAGGTGATCGCGCAGACGATCGCCAGCGGCCGCCTGACCAATCCGGGCATCCGGCCGGTCGGCATCGCCGTGAACACGCAGGCACTGGAGGAGGCGGCGGCCCGGAAACTGCTCGACGATCTCGCCAGGGAGCACGATCTCCCGGCGACCGACCCGGTGCGTTTCGGCGTCGAGGGTATCGTCGATCGCATCGCCGCCGAGTTTCCGAAGGCCTGAGCCCATGACCCGCCGTCTCTCCGTCTCGGTCGAGCGCTTCCCGATCTCCGGCGCCTTCACCATCGCCCGCGGCAGCCGGACGGAAGCCGTCGTCGTGGTCGCGACGGTGGAGGAGGGGGAGATCCGCGGACGTGGCGAGTGCGTGCCCTATGCGCGCTACGGCGAGACGGTGGAGAGCGTCATCGCGCTGATCGAGGCGCAAGAGAGGGCCGTGGCCGACGGCCTCTCGTCGCGCGATCTGCTCGACCGCATGAAACCGGGCGCCGCCCGCAACGCCGTCGATTGCGCCCTCTGGGATTTCGAGGCGAAGCGCTCCGGCCAGCCAGTCTGGGAAATGCTGGCGCTCGATGCGCCTGCGCCGACGACGACGGCCTACACGCTGAGCCTCGGCGATCCCGAATCCATGGAGGCGGCTGCCCGCAAGGCCGCGTATCGCCCGCTGCTGAAGGTGAAGCTCGGAGGGGAGGGCGATCCCGCCCGCATCGCCGCCGTACGGCGGGGCGCTCCGGAGTCGCGCTTGATCGTCGACGCCAACGAGGCCTGGCGGCCCGAGACCATCATCGAAAACCTCGCCGCCTGCACGGCGGCGGGCGTCGGGCTGATCGAACAGCCGCTGCCGGCCGGCGAGGACGCGCTCCTCGAAACCATCGACCGCACCATCCCGATCTGCGCCGACGAGAGCCTGCACGACCGCGCCGGGCTCGACGCGCTGGCCAGGCGCTACGACGCCATCAACATCAAGCTCGATAAGGCCGGTGGGCTGACGGAAGCGGTGATGCTGTCGGCGGAGGCGCAATCGCGCGGTCTCGCGATCATGGTCGGCTGCATGGTCGGCACCTCGCTCGCCATGGCGCCGGCCATGCTGCTCGCCTCACGCGCAGCCTATGTCGATCTCGATGGGCCTCTGCTGCTTGCGCGCGACCGTGAGCCGGGTCTGCACTACGAAGGCAGCCTCGTGCACCCGCCGACGCAAGCGCTCTGGGGATAGGTCTGCCGCTCAGCGAAGATCGCTGCCGCGCCATTCCGGACGACGGTCGACGGCCAGCAGCGTGTCGCGCGAGGCGGTCTGCGTCGAGAGCCGCTTGACCAGCTCAGCCGTGGCGGCCTGGGCCGCCGCATCGCGCATCCCCGCCGGTAGTGCCCCTGCCAGCGCCGCGAGCTGTTCGCCCTGCCGCTCGGCCGCCGCCTTGAGTTCGACGACCGGCGGTGCGGTGCCGTCGCGCTGCATGGCGAAGTAGGACAGGCCGCCGATCACGAGGGCGGCCCGAAAAAGGAACGACATGGTGCGACCTGCTGGATGCTGGGCGTCGCGCCCGCATGATGGCGTCGAGCCTCAACTTCGCACCTGAGCGTGAAGCGCATCCCACGCAGCGGTTGAAAAAGGAGGGCGTGGTGAACGAAGCCTTGTCCCAATCGCATCGCCCTTGGGGAATCGCCGAAAAGCGAGAAGCGTGGCTGTGGAAAACTTCTCCGGTTTGATCGTCGGAGTGCCTCCCGCATCCAATATCGGACGCATGCGACTCGATCCGACGCTTTCGCTTCATCGTCACTTAAACCGCCTCTGCGACGGTTCGCATCGGATGAAGCTGTGAGCTTGAAGGGCGCGAAATCCGGTCGTCGTTTGCGGCCGATCGCGTTGGGCGTGACGAGTTTGCGTATCACCACGACCTTTGCGTCCCTGTTCGACGCCCGCCTGGCGGGCCTCGTTCACGAGACGGCTCTCGAAGAGCCCGGAATGCGCTTCCGGCACGAGCGTTTCCTCGTGTCGCGTCTCGCCGCAGGCGCGGTGATGATGGCGGCCCTTCCGCCCTATCTGCTGTGGCGCGGTGTCCCGAGCGGCATCGAAGCGCTCGGCATCGCCTCGCTGTTCCTGCCGGTGCTGGCCGCCGCCGTGCTCTCGCGGACCGGCATCCTCTGGATCGCGCACGCCCTGTCCTCGGCCGGCCTGACCGGCGTGGTGGTCTGCCTCGCCGCACTCACCGGTGGTTCGAGCTCGGCAGCCGCCCTCTGGCTGGTGGCCATCCCGCTCGAAGCGCTGGTCTCCGGTTCGATCCGCGCCACGGTCGCAGCCGCGCTCATCGCGGCTCTCGGCGCACTCGCGGTCGCCGTGGCTGGTCAGTTCGACCTGACTGCTCATGCCATCGGTTGGCCGAGCGCCATCGCGATGCCGCTCTTCGCGATCACCGCAATCGGTCACATCTCGGCGCAGGCCATCGAGCACCTGCGCCGTGAGGGCGAATGGCGCTCGCGGATGCGCGACAACGAAGCCCGTGACCGCCTGCTTCTCTCGGCCATCGACGACCTCGTGACCTGGCACGACGGCAACGGCCGTGTGCTGGAGGCGAGCGCCTCAGCGCTGAAGTTCGTCGGCACCGAGCCCGGCCGCCTGCGCGGCCTCGGCCTGCTCGACCGTGTCCATATCGGCGACCGTCCGGCTCTGCTGAAGGCGATCAGCGACGTGGCCGCGAGCGGCGAACCGGTCACCGTTCCGTTCCGCCTCCACCTCGCCGCACCGAGCGCCGATGGAAGTCTCACCATCTTCGCCGAGATGCGTGCTCATCGGATCGAGGCAGGCCTCGGCGGTGCCGCCGCCGCGACCGTCGTCGCGGTCACCCGCGACGTCTCGGAGCATCACCGCCACGCCGCCGAGCTCGACAAGGCCCGCGCGGATGCCGAGCGCGCCGATGCGGTGAAGAGCCGGTTTCTGGCGACCGTCACGCACGAGCTGCGCACGCCCCTCAACGCCATCATCGGCTTCTCCGAGGTGCTCGGAGGGGAGGGCGCCTGCACGATCACGGCCGAGCGCTCGAAGGAATACGCCGACATCATCGCCTCGTCGGGTCGGCACCTGCTCGGCGTCGTCAACACGCTGCTCGACATGTCGCGCATCCAGAGCGGACATTTCGACTTCGATCCCGAGATGCTCGACGTTTCGGAGCTCGTGAACGGCTGCTGCGACCTGATGCAGATGAAGGCCGACGGCGCCGGCATCCGTCTCGTTCGCGGGGTGATCCCGCACGGCGCGGTTCTGACGGCCGACGCGCGGGCCTGCCGGCAGGTGCTGATCAACCTGATCTCGAATGCCGTGAAGTTCACGCCGAAAGGCGGCCGCATCGAGGTCGGGGTTCGCAGCGGCGGGAACTACCTCGACCTGGTCGTGGGCGATACCGGCTGCGGCATCGCCGAGGCCGACCTGCCGCGCATCGGCGACCCCTTCTTCCAGGCGAATGGTGGCTACGAGCGGGCGCATGAGGGGACCGGCCTCGGTCTCTCGGTGGTGCGTGGCCTCGTCGGGCTGCATGGCGGATCGGTTTCCATCGAGAGTGCGCCGGGCCTGGGCACGACCGTCTCCGTGACGCTGCCGGTCGAACCCCGCCGCAGCGACGCTCTGGCCGAGCCGGCACCGATCCGCGCCAGCCTGCGCGGCGCGGCGTCGGCCGACGAGCCCGCTCCGACCGTCGTGCGCCTGCCGATCGGCCTCTTCGACGACACCCCTTTGCCTCGCAGCGAGAGCGCGCCCGCGCTCCGGAAAGCCGGCTGACCATGCCGCGCTTCCCGTCCCCCGCAGCACCCCGAACCATCGAAGGAGCCCGTTGATGCGCGAGCCAAGCACGCGGCGGGATCAGCGCGAGATCGTCGTGCCGCGCGACATGCGCCCCGCGAAAGCCGCCGCCAAGGCCGCGCCGCGCCGTACCGCCCACGAACCGTCCTCCGGCTCGGCAGGCGCCGAATTCCTCGCGACCGTGGCCAGCTTCGGCCGCTGGCTCGTGAAGACCTGCATGAGCCGTCCCGGCGAAGCCTTGGGGTCCGTCGCCGCGCTCGTCGCGGTCGGTTATGTGAGCGTGAACGCGCTCGGCCGCCAGTCCGGGCCTCATCCGGCTCCGATCCTGCCGAAGGCGGCGATTCAGCAGGCCAAGGCCGGCCCGGCGCCAGCGGTCACGGCTCCGGCGACGCCCGTCGCGGCGGCCGCAGAACCTGCCGCGCGAGAGAAAGCCGAACCGCGGCAGGCAGAAAGGTCACCCGCCCGCGACCCGATCGCGGACATTCTGCGCACACCCGGAGACACCACGGCGTCGGTGACGCCGAAGCCGATCGACAAGGTGACCCAGGCTCAGCGCGCGCTGGCGAAGCTCGGCTACGGCACGATCAAGGCCGACGGCGTGATGGGACCGGCGACGAAGACGGCCATCGAGAAGTTCGAGCGCGACCGCAAACTTCCGGTGACCGGCGAGGCCTCCGGCCGCACCTTGCGTGAACTCGCCGCCAAGGCCGGCGCAGCCAAGGGCTGACGCCGACGGCGGGATGCAACACGGCGCCCGACACGCTATCGCGGTGTCATGCCTCGTCTCCGTGCCGATTTCTGGGTCTCCGCGCATCTGCGCCGTCTCGCCGTCGAGGGCATTCCCGCCGTGCAGCGCCGGCGCGGATCGCCCGAGGCCGGCGCGATCTTCCTCAAGGTCGACCGCCTGAACGGCACCGCCGATCTCTACGGTCCAGCCCCGCAGGCTCTGATCGAGGCAGATGACGGCGAGCGGCGGTTCGCGGCGATCCTGACGGGTGCCGACAGCCCCGACGTCGAGACGCGCATCGCCAAGGAAATCCGCTTCGACGAGGATCTCTGGATCATCGAGATCGACGACCGCGACGGACGCCACGGCCTCGAACTGGTCGAGTGATGGCTCAGACCGTCTGTCGGGCGCGAGCCGGCAGGATGTTGCGCGGAGAAATCCGCTCGGCCACCGGCCGCGGCTTGTCCGCATCTGGGGCGTAGTAGGGCCGGTGCTCCGAGCCGACTGACCGCTCCGGCAGCTTCAAATCGAGAACCGCCGCAAGGAGGTCGCGTGAGGCCGGACGCGTCAGCGAGCGGAAGAGCTGAACCAGCGAAAATACCCGGTCGGCCGAGCGCGCGACCGTCGCGTTCAGCGTGAGGAAGACATAGACCGCCTCGGCCTCGGCCAGGTTGGCCGCGCGCAAGGCGAGCGTCAGCAGATCGTAGCGTGAGGCGGGATTTGGCGCCGAAGCGAGAAAATTCGTCGGGAGGCCGAGCGCGCCGGCAAGCGCTGCGGTGAAGCCTTTGACGTCTCCGTCGCGAGACAGCCCGGTGAGCGTCTGGCCGAGATCGCGCTGAGCCTGGGGATGCGAGCGAAGAGCCGCCGTCGCCGCGACCGCCTCGTGGATCTTCACGCGCAAAGCCGACTCCGCGTGCAGCCAGAGCGGGGCGAGGTCGGCGACGGCGACATCGGAGCGCGCGAGCAGAGCGCTGGCGACGTCGCTCTCGTGACGGGCTCGACTGATGAGGTCGTCGAACGTCGAGCGGTCGAGCGCAACGTCGCTTTTGGGTGGCTGAACCAGCTCAGCGGCTTCGGCGCTATGCCTCGACTTCAGGTCGCGCTCGGCGCGGGCAGCGATGGCCGCGCCGACATCGGCTCCTGAGGCGAGGGCGGCAGCGATGACGATCGGCTCGAGCAGGTGTGCTGTCTCGATCACCTCCAGGCAGGCTTCTCCGCCGCGGGCGGCCAGGGCGGCGAGCACCGGTTGCGGCGTCTCGGGGCAGCGCGCGAGCTTGCGAGCGACGGTGAGCACAGTCTCGTCGTCCACTGTCGAGATCAGACCGGTCGCGAGAGAAGCGAAGGAGGACAGCACGGCCCGGTCGCGGATCGGCGCGGCCAGAAACAGATCGGTCTGAACCCGCAAGAGAACCGGTTTCAGGTCGAGCCCCGGATCGCGCGACAGTTCGATGAGGCCGGTGAGGTCCGGCGTGTCGATGACGGATGAGGTCATGGGCTTTCGATAACGCAGAACTCGCTTTGCCCAGGTTAAGCGAGTTTGCGTGAATCGAGCTTTAAACCGCGCGAATCGCGGATGTCCCGGCCCCGCTCACGAGAGGCCGCGCAGCTCCGGAGGCTCGTTGCTGCCCGCCGCCTGTCCGGCCTTGAAGACGGGCGGTACGGGCGGCGTGCCGCTGTCGACGAGATAGGCGCTTCCGGCAACCGGATCGCCCTTCGGCTTGGCCGTCATCGTGGGGCCGTCCGCGCGAGCCGTGGATGAGGCGAGGTTCTTGACCCCCGTCGGTGCCGACTCCGGCTCGTGCTCCGCATCATCCGCCCCGGGTCCACCGAGCAGCTCCGGCGGCGTCTTCCAGACGAAGGCGTCGACCCGCCCGGAGATTGGCGAGACGGGAGCCCAGCGCTCCGAGACGATGCCGTCAGCGATCCAGGCCGGATCGCGCGGCGCGCGCGTGGCGCGGGCGAGCCATTCGCGGGCGCGGCCCGTCTCGGCACCGTGCTCGCCCTGCTCGATTCGCGCCATCTGCAGGCAGATGCGCACTGTCGGATGGTCGGCGACAAGTGGCGCCAGCACGTCCCGCGCCTTGGCGAAGTCCCGCGCCTCGGTGGCCGCCTGAGCCACCGCGAGGCGAGCCTCGGGATGCCAGCTGGACAGCCGCGCCAGCACTTCGGCGCGGTTCAAGCGATCCTGCGTCGAGTCGCCGGGGCGCAGCGTCAGGTAGACCTTCGCGAGATCGGGATGCGGCTCGGCCTTCCACGCCGTCTGCAGCACCTTCGCCGCCTTGCGCAGGTCGCCCTTGCGGGCGAGCAGCCGGCCGGCGATGCAGGCGGCAGGCACGAGATCCGGTACGAGATTGACCGCTTTCTGCGCCTCGGCGAGCGCCGCATCCGGCTCGCCGGCCTCATGGAGCTGAGCGGAGGCGGTGAGCAGCACGGCGCGCTGGCGGCGAGCGGCATTCTTGTCCATCAGCCCGAGCGACGCGCGGCGCTCGACCGTCTCCGTCGCGCCCGCCCAGTCCCCGTCGGCGCATTGCGCTTCGAGCACGGCATCGTTCGCCCAGGTCACGCTGGGCGCGAGACGGGCCGCCTCGGTGGCATAGGCGCGCGCTGCGGAATCGTCCTCGCGGCGGCGCGCCTCGACGTAGAGGCCGCGCAGCCCGAGCACTCGTGTCTCCGGATCGTCCGCCATGCTGCGGAACGCCTTCTCGGCCGCGTCGCGGTCGCCGGAAATCTGTGCCGCTTGCGCCTTGAGCAGCAGCGTCAGCGGCTGCGCGCCGAGCAAACGCTCGGCATCGCCGGCATGGCGCCGGGCCGCGAGCGGATCACCCGAGCCGACGGCGATCATGCCGCGCGAGAGCGCCGACATTCCCTTGGCGCGTCGGCGCTCGCGCGTCGAGCGGCTGAGGAAGCCCGGCAGGCCGATCACGCCGCGTACCACCGCGAGGATCAGCCCCACCACGAGCACGGCGACGAGAACGCCGACCAAGGCCACGGCGAGGCTGACGCCGATCTGGTAGCCGCTCCAGACGATGGTGACGGTGCCGGGATGGTCGGCGACCCAGACGGCGCCGAAGGCGGCAACGGCCAGGAGGGCGAGGAAGACGAGAGCGCGCCACATTCGGTCAAGAACTCCAGAACGTCGAATGGCCGGATCGCCAGCGATCGGCCGCGCTAAACTGTTGCGGTGTAACACGGTCCGGCGACGGCGCGTCATCCGCGCCGCCGATCCGCGCCAGGATCGTCCACCCCAGTTTCAGGGGGCTTTCGAGCTCTGAAGTCACCTTCAGCGGCCGGCCGCGGGCGCCGAGAGCGCCTTGAAGGCATCGGCCTGCAGCGCCTGAGCGGCAGCTCGGGCGTCGGCCGCGGATTTGAGCCGCGCGCCGAACTCCTTGGCCTGGGCGCGGTCAGCCTCCGACATCGCCGCGAAGGCCTTGGCCGCGGCATCGAGACGACCCCGGTCGAGCGCGTCCTGCACCTTGGCCTCGGGCTCGTCATCGGCCGCCGGCACCGCCGTCGTCGAGCCACCAGACGTGCCGACGCGCTTCACCTGCACCACCGACTCCGCCATGCCCAGCAGGCGGTCGCCGATGCTGCCGCTGGAAGCGCGCGCGGCCGAGCGCGCCGAGCGGCGTGCCGACGCGATCTTTTCTGCGATCGGCCGGAATTCGTCCGCGAGCGCCTGGGCGGTCGGAGCACCGGAATCGGCAAAGGCCGCAAGGGGCTGGAACTGCGCGCCGTCCCCTGGGTCGTTGCCGCGCAGGCTGGCCAACGCATCCGCGTAGGGAGCACCCGTTGCCAGCGCATCCGAGACCCGGTTGGCCGCGACGGCGCGCAGCGCCGACTGGACCGTCGCCGCCTTGGCGCTTCCGTCGACCGTCTTGTCGAGGACGGCGATGCGGTCGCCCTGCTCCTGAAGGCGGCGATCGACGGCCTTCGCAGCCTCCTCGGCCTGGGCCTTGCCAGCCTCGGCCGTCTGACGGCTCGCCTGGGTCACTTGCTGAACGGCTTCGATCGCCGACGCGATCCGGCCATCGAGCGATTGCTGAAGCTGGTCGAGGCGCTGGCCGAGCGCCTTGTCGGCCGCCTCGTTGTTCTTGGCACGAGCCTCGACGTCGCCCTGCAAGGCCGCGAGCTTCGGCGCCAGATCCTCCTCGGGAACGCTGGCACCCTGCGCCTGGCTCTTGGTCTCGATCGCCTTCAGCCGCACATCGAGGTCGGCGAGGCGAACCGGATCGTCACCGCTGCGCGCGGCACCGGGCTTCGCCTCCGATCCCTGATCGCGGGCCGGCTCTTCCTGCAGGGCCGAGACGCGCTGGTCGAGGGCATCGAGCCGCGCGGCCAGATCAGCCGGAGCCGCCGGTGTCCCCTCGGCGGCAGGGGCAGAGGAGCCCGACGCCTTCTGCAGCGCCTGATCCGCCTTCTCGCCAGCGCTGGACGCGGCGGCCTGGGCTTTGGTGATCGCTTCGGCCAGCGGTTTCAGCGCCGTCTCGTTGGCGCTGACCCGCTTGTCGAGCGCCGTCACCGCGCTGCCGGAAGCGAGCGCTGCAATGCGCTTGTCCAGATCGTCGAGCCGAGCCTGGTCGCCCTTCGGAGCCAGTGCGCCCGTCTGTGCGAGCAGGAACAGCAGCAAGGCGCCGATCACGCCGCCGACGAGGCCGGCGATGGCCAGAGGGGCGAATCCAGGTCCCGCAGCGGCAGCAGCCGCTCCTGCGGGCGGTGGTGTACTGCCCGCATCCTTGGCCGCTGGCTTGGGACCCGCGGGATTGGCGCTGGGGTTCGCCTTCATGTCGATGATCGGGCCGTCGGTGAGCGCGTCGTCACGGCCGACCCGCGAGGCACTCGTCTGTGGCTTGGCCGACGCACCGGAAGCGGATGGGTTCGGTCCCGAGCCTGCCTTGTCGGCTCCGACTCCGACGCCAGCCGTGCTGGTGCTGCCCTTGAGAGGTTCACTCGGCTTCGGCGCGCCGGACGCAGCGGACGGCGGCACGGGCGGGACCGCGCTGCTTCCAGTGGCGCCGGGCTTGGCCGGCTGTGCCGGCGTCGGTCCAGATGTCTTCGCGGCGCCGGCGGCGGATGACGCGCTCGATGCGGTTGCGTGAGGACCCGAGCTGCTGGCAGCCGACGAGGCGGTGCTGGCGCCGTCTTTCGAAGCTGCCTGCGATGCCGTCTCGGACGGCTTGGCGCCAGCGTTGCTGACGGTTGCGCCGGGCTTTACCGGCTCGGCCGCCTTCGAAGCCTCATTCGGCTTAGCGGTGGCGCTCGGCAGCGGCGTGCTGCTTCCGGTCGAACCGGGCTTGGCCGGTGCCGATCCCGGCTTTCCGGCGGTGTCGTCCGGTCGGTCGCTGGATTTGCCGCGCTCGTCTACCGGTGATGTCACGGGCGTGTCGTCCCTCTCGTTCGGCCTTGCATCGGCGGCGGCCGTTCGGGATGCCACCGTCGCGCAGGCCCGCCGTCTTCCGCCGGCTTCGTCTCGTTGTTCAGCTCGGGCGAGGGCCTCGCGCTCAGGTCGGTTCGGGGAGACCGGCCAGAAGCGCATCCTCGCTCGGCTGTGCCGCAACGAAATGGGCCGCGATCCCGGCCTCGACCAGGGGTAAGGCCACGTCTGCGGACAGGCTGTAGTGATCAACTATCCGAAATGGCGCGTCGAGTCCGGCAGAATGCGCGAGCCGAAGGGCCGTCTCCGAGCTGCGGCGGGAATAGTGCAAAGCCGCCGCGAGGCTTCCTTCGCGCAAGGCCTCCGCCACCGGCTCGGGAAGCGTGGCGACGGGTCGCGCCGCGTAGGCCTCCCAAGGCGTTACGTCGTAACCGACCGCGACGAGGCTCGCCATCGGCTCCGCCTTGCGATCCTCGCCAGCCACGTGAAGCAACCTCGAACCGACGGGCAGATGCGATTGGACGAGGCGCGCCAGGGCCACCGCATCGCCGTCCGCGTCATGCACCCGGTCGAGACCGGCCGCGCGGGCAGCATCGGCCGTTCGGCCTCCGACAGCGAAAACCGGAACCGGCGCTTCGAGATCGCTCTCGGCGAGGACGGATACCCCTTGGGCGCTGGTGAGCAGCACGGCGTCGAAACGGCCGGCCGGCCTGAGCCGCCCTGTGGGCGCGACCGTAAGGATTGGCTCGACCAGAGGCTCATGCCCAAGCGCCCGAAGTCTCGCCGCCGTGCGCGAGGCGCCCGGCTCGGGACGGGCTACCCAGATCCGCATCGAGCCCTCCCTTCGATCGGCCGCGCTGTTCGGCTTGATGGATCTGCCGTAAACCCTCGGCCCATCCTTTTCCATGTATGCTCGGCTCATCCCGGCCGGACCGCCTGGCGACCTTACCCTTCCGGCGACCCGGCCCGCGACGGCCGACGCCTCCGTGAGCGAAACCCGATGAAGATCCTCGGCATTGAGACCACCTGCGACGAGACCGCCGCCGCGGTGGTCGCCAAGCCCGACGGCGACGAGCCGGGCGGCCAGATCCTCTCCAACGAGGTCTTGAGCCAGATTGCCGAGCACGCGGCCTATGGCGGCGTTGTGCCGGAGATCGCGGCGCGCGCCCATGTCGAAGTGCTCGACCGCCTGATCGAGCGCGCGCTGGATAAGGCTGGCACGACGCTGGCCGAACTCGACGGAATCGCCGTGGCCGCGGGTCCTGGCCTGATCGGCGGCGTGTTGGTGGGGCTCGTCACGGCCAAGGCGCTGGCGCTCGTCTCGCGCAAGCCACTGCTCGCGATCAATCATCTCGAGGCCCATGCGCTGACGCCGCGCCTCACCGACGGGGTCGCCTTTCCGTATCTCCTGCTGCTCGCCTCGGGCGGCCATACACAGCTCGTGGCGGTGCGCGGTGTCGGCGATTACGTCCGGCTCGGAGGCACCATCGACGACGCCATCGGTGAGGCCTTCGACAAAATCGCGAAGCTGCTCGGGCTCGGCTATCCAGGCGGCCCAGAGGTCGAGCGGATGGCCGAGGCCGGCAATCCGGAACGCTTCGCCCTGCCGCGGCCCATGCTCGGCCGGCGCGAGGCTGATTTCTCCCTGTCGGGCCTCAAGACGGCCCTGCGCATCGAGGCCGAGAAGATCGCTCCGCTGGCGCGCGCCGACGTCGCCGATCTCTGCGCGAGCTTCCAGGCTGCCGTGGTCGACGTGGTTGCCGACCGGGTGCGCGTGGCGCTCCGCGGCTTCGACGCCGTCGCCGGCCAGCCGACGGCTCTCGTCGCATCCGGCGGTGTCGCGGCCAATGGTGCGATCCGTCGAGCGCTTGCGGCGCAGGCAGGCCAGGTCGGCCTCAGCTTCGTAGCGCCTCCGCTGCCACTCTGCGGCGATAACGGTGCGATGATCGCCTGGGCAGGCCTCGAGCGCTTGCGCGCCGGTTTCGTCGACGATCTGACGGCCCCCGCCCGAGCTCGGTGGCCCTTCGCCGTGGCGGCGACGGCAGCTTAAGGGGAATCGGCCTGCGTTAGCGGCTCTCGATCCGGGTATTGGGCAGGCCTCGAAGCGTGTCGAGATCGCCCGGCAAGCATCCATGCGGAGATCAACAGATAAAGGGCCGCGACGGAGGGAAATGCGGCGAGAATGTGTTCTGATCGCCAATGGTTGACCTTGGAGCTTGGCCACCTAGCTCCCAGCCATCTTCCATAGTCTGCGAAACGCAATGCACCACGCCGTACGTCTGCTGCTCGTCCTGATCTCGCTTGCCTCCATCTCCATCCCAGCCACTGCCGGCGATCCGAGCTGGAGTGGCACCTGGAACACCCGCTGGCGCCAGGGCGGGGCGCGGGTGGCGCTGCAGCAGGAAGGCAGCCACGTCCACGGCACCTACCTGTCCTATGACGGCTCGATCGAAGGCGAGGTCCAGGGGCGGACGCTGAAAGGGCGCTGGATCCAGGGACAGCGCTCGGGCGGCATCGAGTTCGTGCTGTCGAATGACGGCCAGTCCTTCATGGGCCGCTTCGATACCGGAGAGTGGTGGACCGGCGGCCGGACCGCAGGAGACCCGGAGGCGGTCGGCATCGACCAGCGCGGCCCGCGCCAGGCCCTGCGCACCTTCGCGGATGCCGGCAACAGCGCCCGCTACGACGCGCCTGACCAGATGACCCGCGCCGTTTCCGTCATCGATTTCGGCGAGAATGCCGGCACGATCACCCCGGAGCAGAAGCTCGGGCTGGCCCAGACGCTGTTCAACCTCGTCGACCAGACCACCTTCCGCCTGCATGGCGTCCCGGGCCGCAAGACCGACAAGGATGCAGTCGACCTCAAGCTCGAACAGGCCGGCACCGGTGCGACGCTTCCGCTGCGCCTCGTGAAGAAGGGGGAGAAGTGGTTCATCGCCATGCCCGACGAGGCGGCGCTGGAGGCGGGTCGCAAGGCCCTGTTCGCCCGCTCGGGAGGCCGGCCGCCGAGCCCCGAGGCCTATAAGCTCCGCAAGAGCGCGCGCGATGCCATGCGCAGCTTCACCCGCGCCTTTTCGGAATGGGAGACGGGCGGCCGCGCCCAGGCGCTTGCCACCCTCGACACCTCCGAGCTGAGCGAGGCCGTCCGCGACGACCAGGGCGTGCTGGCGCTCCAGTACCTCAACGGGATCGTGAACCGCATCGGCCTGATGGGGCCGCAGGAGGTCTCGGACGATCCCCAGAATCGAGAGCCGCTGGTCGTGTTCAGCCATCCGGCCGGCCGCATCGTCATCGCGCCGAAGGGCACCGGCGATGCCATGAGCTGGAAATTCACAGCCGAGACCGTTCGCAGTGCGCGCGATCTGTACATCGCCGTCGAGGAGATGCCGATCACCGAGGCCAAGGGCCTTCCGGCACCGCCTTCGGTCTTCTTCAAGGTGCGCAAGTGGGTACGCGGTTTCGCACCGCCGATGCTGACGGAATTCGGGCCCTTGGAAGCCTGGCAGATCGCCGGCTGGGCCTCGATCATCCTGCTCGCGATCGGCCTCGGATGGCTGATCGCGCGGGCGATCATGATGTTCCTGGTGCGATCCGTCGGAGAGGCCGACCCACGGGCGGCCCGGCGCGCTTTCCGTTGGCCGCTCTGGGGCACCGTGGTCTTCGTCGTCTACAACGCCCTGGTGCCGGCCCTGGGCCTGCCCGATCTGGCGACCCGTATCTCGGTCGGCATCACCGGCGTGATGCTCGCCGTCTCGGTGATGTGGCTCGGCTGGCGGCTCGTAGATGCGGTGGTCGACCGCTACTTCACCAGTGGCGAAGGCGGTCGCATGAGCATGGACAACATCCTGGTCTCGCTCGGCTTCGGCGCGCTCAAGATCGGCCTCGTCGCGGCGGGGCTCACCTACATCGCCATCCAGCTGTCGCTTCCCTACGAGGGCGTCGTCGCGAGCCTCTCCATCGGCGGCCTCGCCGTGGCCTTCGCCTCTCGCGAGACCCTGTCGAACGTCTTCGGCGCCGGCATCCTCGCCATCGATCGGCCATTCCGGCGCGGCGACTGGATCGCCACGGGCGACACCAAGGGCACCGTCGAGCATGTCGGCATCCGCTCGACGCGGGTGCGCACGGCCGATGACAGCCTGATCATCGTGCCGAACGGCAAGCTCTCGGATGCGACGGTGAACAACCTCGGCACGCGCCGCTTCCACCTGAATTCGGCCAAGCTGCCGATCCCCTATGACACGACGGTGCCGCAGATCGAGGCGCTGGTCTCCGGAGTGAAGGACCTCGTGGCCGAGATTCCCGAATCGACGCCGGAGCGCACCTCGGTCGCGGTCTCCGCGCTGAGCCAGGACGGGATCGAGGTCACGCTGAAATACGGCCTCGACGTGCGCAACGGCGCGAACGAAACCGAGATCGTGAATCGCCTGATGATGAACATCCTGCGGCTCTGCGAGCGCTTGGGCATCCGGGGCGGCGGCGAGACACCTGTCGCGGCTTGATGCGCCGTTGACGACGCCGACGAGACGACAGAGGGTGCCGCCGAAGACGGGAGGTTCCATGAGCGTCGAGAGCGGACGAGCCAACCGCATCGCCGTCGTCGGCGGGGGCTCATGGGGAACGGCGCTGGCCAATGCTGCGGCCTGCGCCGGCCGGGAGGTCACGCTCTGGCTGCGCGACCCCGTCGGGGCCATCCATATCCAGAAGACGCGCGACAACACGCGCTACCTGCCCGGCATCCCGCTGCACGACCAGGTCCAGGTCACGAGCGATGAGGGACGCGTGTCGGAGGCCGGCACCATCCTGCTCGTCACCCCGGCTCAGACGGTGCGCGAGGTGCTCGGCCAGCTGAGCCCCCATCTCCGCGATACCGCGTTGGTTCTCTGCGCCAAAGGAATCGAGCGGGGTACCGACTCCTTCATGAGCGACGTCGCCGCAGAAGCGATGCCGTCCTCGACGGTCGCCGTGCTATCGGGTCCGAGCTTCGCCACCGACGTCGCCCGCGGCCTGCCGACAGCCGTGACGCTCGCCTGCGCCAACGGCGCGGAGGCGGCGCGGTTGGCCGGCCTGATCTCCGGCCCGGCTTTCCGGCTCTATCACACTGACGACGTACGGGGTGTCGAGATCGGCGGTGCCGGCAAGAACGTGCTGGCCATCGCCTCGGGCATCGTTGCCGGACGCGGCCTCGGCGAGAGCGCGCGCGCGGCGCTGATCGCCCGCGCCTTCGCGGAGCTGATGCGGTTCTCGAAGGCCTATGGCGGCCGTGCGGAGACGCTGATGGGGCTCTCGGGTCTCGGCGACCTCGTGCTCACTGCCTCGTCGACGCAATCGCGCAACTTCGCCTTCGGCGATCGCCTCGGACGTGGTGCGACGCCGGAAAAGGCCGCGGGTGGAAAGCTCGCCGAAGGCGCCTTCACCGCGGCGGCGCTGATCGATCTGGCGCGGGCGCGCGACGTCGAGATGCCGATCGCGGAAGCGGTGGCCGACGTCGTTTCCGGCGTGTCCGACGTCGATGGGGTGGTGGCCCGGCTGCTGGCCAGGCCGCTCAAGGCGGAGCGGGACTGATCGGCGGCGAGCTGGATCAGGCCTCGCGGATGATCCCACTCGCGACCAACGCTTCGATGGCAGCCTGATCGTAGCCGGCCTCCGACAGGATCGCCCTGCCATGCTGGCCGAAGGTCGGCGCCGGCCCGTGGACTCGTCCGGGCGTCTGCGAGAACTTCACCGGCAGTCCGAGCGTCTGCATCCGGCCCGCCTTCGGATGATCGACCTCGACCACCATCTCGCGCGCGAGTGTCTGCGGGTCGCGCTGCATGGCCAGCACGTCGAGGACGGGTCCGGCCGGGACGCCGCCGTCTTCGAGCCGTGCCAGCCACGTCTCGGAATCGGCCTTCCGGAAATGCGGCGCGAGGGCCGCGACCAGATCCGCGCGATGGGCCATGCGGTCCCGGTTCGCCGCGAAGCGCGGATCGTTCGACAGCTCTTCGACACCCAGAACGCCGATCAGGCGCAGCCAGTTGGTCTGGTTGGCGGCGCCGATAGTGATCCAGCCATCAGACGTTTCGAACGCCTCGTAGGGCGCGTTCAGCGGATGGGCCGAGCCCATCGGACCGGGGGCGATGCCGGTCGCCATGGCGATGGCCGATTGCCAGTAGGTGAGGGTGATGCCGGCCTCGAACAGCGAGGTGTCGACGGCCTGGCCCTCGCCGGTCTTGAGCTTGTGAGCATAGGCCGCGAGCACGCCCATCGCAGCGAGGATGCCGGCGGTAATGTCGGTGACCGGTGGCCCGCATTTCATCGGCGGCCGGCCAGGGCCCTCGCCGGTGGTGCTCATCAGGCCACTCATGCCCTGGGCCACCAAATCGAAGCCGGCGCGATCGGCATAGGGGCCGGTGCGGCCGAAGCCCGAGAGGGCGCAGTAGATCAGCCCAGGAAAATCCTTTCGGAGCGTCCCGTAGCCAAGCCCGAGCTTCTCCATCGTGCCGCCGCGATAGTTTTCGATGAGCACGTCGGCATCGGCGAGCAGGCGGCGGAGGACTGCCTTGCCCTCCTGGCTCTTGAGGTCGAGGGCGATGCCCCGCTTGCCGCGGTTCATCATCATGTAGGCGGCGCTCTCGCCCTCGATCGAGGGCGGGACCGAACGGCGGGTGTCATCCCCGCCGTCGATCTTCTCCACCTTGATGACCTCGGCACCCATGTCGCCGAGCATCAGCCCGCAGACCGGGCCGGCCATGATGTGAGCGAGCTCGACGACGCGGACGCCCGCGAGGGGGCCCTGGCCCGTGCTTTTCTCCGTCATGCCGTCCCTTCGTTCAGCGTGAGGGTCAGGCGGCCTTCTTCAAGCCGCTCGGTGCCGTCGTGTCCGTCGACGCATCTTCGAACTTGCGCTCGGGATGCATGGTGAAGGCGAGCACGGCGCCGAGCAGGCAGAGGCCGATCGAGCCCATGAAGGGCAGCGTCCAATCCCCGGTCTTGTCGACGACGAAGCCGAACACGATCGGAGAGACGATCGCCGCTACCGCGGAGCCGGTATTCATTAGGCCGCTCGCCGTGCCGGCGTATTTCGGAGCGATGTCCATCGGCACGGACCAGATCGGACCGATCACCAACTCGGCGAAGAAGAAGCCCGACGAGAGCAGCAGTGCGACGTAGGTCAGGTCCTTGGTGTAAAACACGCCGGTCAGGCTCGCCGCGGCGCCAAGGAAGCCAACCACGATGATCGAGAGCCGGGCGAGTTTGATGCTTCCGGTCTTCTTCAGGATACCGTCGCTGAGAACGCCGCCTAGCGTGTCGCCGACGACGCCGGCGAAGAACACGCCGGAGGCGAAGAGCGCCGAGTTCTTCAGGTCGAGCCCGTAGCTCTCCTTGAAGAAGGACGGGATCCAGCCGAGGAACAGCCACAGCGTCCAGCCGTAGCAGAAATAGGTGATCGTCACCGGCGCGATGCGCTTGGTGAGAGCCCACCACGGCACGGACTGCGAGGCGCCCGGCGCGCGCGGTGCCGGGAGCACGTCGAGCTCGGCCTGCGTGATGCTTTTGTGATCGGCCGGATTGTCGCGGAAATAGATGTACCAGATGGCGACCCAGACGAAGCTCGCGAAGCCGAGGATCACGAAGCAGTAACGCCAGCCGACATGGTAGATCAGGAAGGCGACGATCGGCGGGGCGACCGCGTTTCCGAGGCGCGCGAAGGCGTGGGTGATACCCTGCGCGAAGCCGCGCTTGCCCGGCGCCGTCCAGTTTTGCATGGCGCGGGTCGCGGTCGGGAAGGTCGCGCCCTCACCGAAACCGAGCAGCACGCGGGCCAGGAACAGGCTGATCAAGCCGCCGATCATGCCCGTTAGGATCGTCGCCATGGCCCAGATCAGGCCGCAGACCAGCAGCGTGCGCCGCGCGCCGAACTTGTCGCCGATCGAGCCGCCGATGACCTGGAAGATCGCATAGGGGTAGGCGAAGGCCGACAGGATGAGACCGAACTCGGTCTTCGACATCCCAAGTTCTTTCATGATCTCGCCGCCGGCCGTCGCGACGTTTACCCGGTCGAGATAGGTGATGAAATACATCAGGCAGAGCAGCAGGAGCACGCTGTTCGTCGCGCTGATGAGCGGCGGCTTCGATTTGGCCGCGATGGGCGTCGTCATGGGCGTTTCCCTCACAAGGTTCTTTTTCGTGTTTGTTTCTCGACGCCTCCGTCGAGGGGGCGTGAACTCGTCTCTTGTTGCCCTCGCGGCCCGCAGCGGAAGTCCCTACTGGGCGAGGGAGGCTGCCCGCAACCGTGCAGATGAGCCGTCGGGCGTTTCTGCACGGCTCGCGAAGTTCGTGGCCTTGGCGAGGATGACCTCTGCGGCGCGCTCGCTGCCGGCGCGATCGACGTCGAGATTGGCCGTGACGCGGATCTGATCGCGGCCGAGCGCGCGGATACGGACGCCATCCTTCAGGCAGGCCTCGGCGAATTCGGCAGCGCTGATGCCGAGACCGGCCACCGAGAAGCAGAGGATGTTGGACTGGCCCGCGGTCTCGTCGAAGACGAGGCCCGGGGCATTGCGGACGGCCTCGTGGATGCGGTGCGCGTTGGCGTTGTCCTCGGCCAACTGGTCGATATGGTTGTCGAGAGCGTAGAGGCCTGCCGCGGCGAGCACGCCGCTCTGGCGCATGGCGCCGCCCAGGCGGTACTTCCAGCGCCAGGCTTCGACCACGAATTCCCGCGAGCCGCAGAGCACGGCGCCGACCGGGCAGCCGAGACCCTTGCTGAGGTCGATCCACGCGCTGTCGAAGCCCTCGGCATAGTCCTTCGCAGAGATCCCGGTGGCGACCACCGCGTTGAGCAGGCGGGCCCCGTCGATATGCGCCTTGAGACCCTTGGAATGAGCGAGATCGCGGATCGCCCGCATCACGCCGAGATCCCAGACCGTGCCGCCGGAGAAGCTGGTGGTCTGTTCGATGGAGATCAGGGCCGAGCGCGGCGCCGTTCTCTGCGGCACCCGAATCGCCGCCTCGGCCTGTTCGAGCGTGTAGAGCCCGACCCGGGTCGGCAGCGGCTTGACCGACACCCCGCCGATGGCCGCCGCGCCCGCTGCCTCGGTGTTGTACATGTGAGACTGGTCGTCGCAGATGATCTCGTCGCCAGCCCGGGTCTGCACCAGGATCGAGGTCAGGTTGCACATCGTGCCGGACGGCATGAACACGCCGTCCTCCATGCCGAGGATCTCGGCCACGCGCTCACACAGGGCGTTGGTGGTCGGGTCCGAACCCGACTGCTCGTCGCCGACCTCGGCGCGTGCCATGGCCTCGCGCATGCCCGGCGTGGGCTTCGTCTGCGTGTCGCTGAACAGATCGATCATGACGACGTAAGGGCCCTCTGTTCGCACGCGCGGGTCGAAAGAACGATGTCCGCCCGCCGCTGCGCCGACCGTTCCCGGCCCGCGCGGCTGCGGGCCAGGACCGTCGGCTCAGTCGTCGCGGCCGGTCCGCAGGCTCGTCATGGCGGCGAGCACGCCACCCCGCTGATGCGGGATGCCGGCCGCGTCAAGACCCATCTCGACGCCGGAAAGCGCGCCCATCAGCGACAGCTCGTTGCATTCGCCGAGATGCCCGATGCGGAAGACGCGCCCCGCGAGCTTGGCGAGCCCGGTCCCGAGCGACATGTCGAACCGATCGAGCACCAGTTTGCGGAAGGCGTCGGCGTCGTGGCCATCGGGCATCAGGACGGCGGTCAGCACGGGCGAGAATTCGGACGGTTCCTCGCAGAGCACCTCCAGGCCCCAGCCCTGGACGGCGGCGCGCGTCGCGGCGGCGAGGCGCTGGTGCCGGGCGAAGACCTGCGGCAGACCTTCCTCCAGCAGCATGGCGATCGCCTCGCGCAGGCCGAACAGAAGGTTGGTGGCCGGGGTGTAGGGAAAGAAGCCGTCCGTGTTCGGCTTCAACATCTCCTCCCAATCCCAATAGGAGCGCGCCAATGTGTTTGCCTTCGCCGCTGCCCGCGCCTTCTCGGAAATCGCGGTGAAACCGAGGCCGGGGGGCAGCATCAGCCCCTTCTGCGAGCAACTCACCGTGACGTCGATTCCCCACGCGTCGTGCTGCAGGTCTGCGGAGCCGAGGCCGGAAATCGAGTCCACGAGCAGCAGCGCCGGATGGCCTGCCTGGTCGATCGCGCGGCGCACCTCGGCGATCCGGCTCGTCGCGCCGGTCGAGGTTTCGTTGTGGACGACCATCACCGCCTTGATCGCGTGTTCGCGATCCTCGGCGAGCTTCGCCTCGACGATCGCCGGATCGGCGCCGCGCCGCCAGTCGCCGGGCACGAAGTCGACCTCGATGCCCCAGCGTGCGGCCATCTTCTGCCACAGGGTCGCGAAATGGCCGGTCTCGAACATCAGCACGCGATCGCCCGGCGACAGGGTGTTGACGATCGTGGCCTCCCAGGCACCGGTGCCGGAAGAGGGGTAGATGATCACCGGTGCCTTGGTCTGGAAGACGGCCTTGCAGCCTTCGAGGACCTCGTGTCCAAGCCGGGCGAATTCCGGCCCGCGGTGATCGATCACCTGCCGATCCATCGCTCGCATGACGCGATCGGGGACGGGGCTCGGGCCCGGAATGTTCAGAAAATGGCGTCCCGTACGCGTCGTCATAACGGCCTCCCGGTGCTGGCATCTTCCTCAAAGGCCGCCAGCTTATTCAAGCATTTTGCATTCAAAATTCGAGATGGCAAGTCAGATTTGTGGACATAATGCATGTCGACGGGTGATCCCGCCACTGCTACGACCCCAGCATGAGGAAAAATGCACATGTCCGTCACCGGCCTTGAGCCGCTCCCCGCGAGGGACGAGCGACGTGATCAGCCCGAACCATTGATGCAATCGCTGCACGGCGAGGTGCTGGAGCGGCTGCGTGACTTCATCGTCGAGGGCAATCTCAGTCCCGGCGCCCGGGTACCTGAGCGGCTCCTTTGCGAACGATTCGGCATTTCGCGAACGCCCCTGCGCGAGGCCTTGAAGGTCCTGGCCTTTGAGGGCCTGATCGATCTGTTGCCCAACCGCGGCGCGCGCGTTCGCCGGATCGGCGAGCGCGAATTGACCGAGTTGTTCGACGTGATGGGCGGCCTCGAAGCCCTGGCGGGACGGCTCGCTTGCGAGAAGATCTCGGAGGAGGCCTTCGCCGCGCTCGAACGCCTGCATCACGAGATGTACGGCCACTATCTGCGGCGCGATCTCCACGGATACTTCGCCTGCAACCAAGCGATTCACGACGCGATCGTCGCAGCGGCCGACAACGAGCCGTTGAGGACGACCTACGCGAACTTCGCCGGCCGCCTGCGGCGGACGCGCTACGCCGCCAATCTCGACGACGATCGGGACCGTTGGAGCGAGGCGATGCGCGAGCACGAAGAAATGCTCGACGCTCTTCGCCGCCGTGCCGGCTCCGAGATGAGCGACATCCTGTTCCGCCACCTCCGCAACAAGCACCGCGCCGCCGCCAAGCGCGAAGGACAGGCCGATGAGAATGGCGTCGAGGAAGCGGTGACGGCCTGAGCCAGACGGGCATTGCCCGCTTGGACACCGGATCACGCATTCAAGTTGAGAGTCTTTCCGATCATTTTTGAATTCATTTTGACGGACCTGATCCGCATGCCAGAGGCGCGTTGCGAACTTGAGCAAAAATGAATTTTGAATTATGTATACAAACGTTCGCCGAAGTGGCGATGATCCGGATAGCGACCGGTCGAATGCGATGATGGCCGGAAGGGAAACGGATCATGGACGGTGACAGCGCGAGAGGGGCTCCGAAAGTCGGACGTCTGGAGCAACGCTTGTCGCAGGCCCTTCAGGGCGACGTTCGTTTCGACGCGTTCACGCGCGGGCGCTACAGCACGGATGCCTCGATCTACCAGATCATGCCGGCGGGCGTGGTGCTGCCGAAGAGCCGCGACGACCTCGCGGCGACCCTGACCATCGCCGCCGAGCACGGCGTGCCCGTCATCATGCGGGGAGGGGGCACCTCGCAAAACGGCCAGCCGATCGGCTCGGGGCTGGTGGTCGATTGCTCGCGCCACTTCAACGCGATGACCGCCTACGACGCGGAGGCCGGCACCATCACCGTCGAGCCGGGCATGGTGCTGGAGCGGCTGAATACGCGCGTAAAGGCCGATGGCTGGTTCTTCCCGGTCGAGCCCTCGACGGCGACCCGCTGCACCATCGGCGGCATGGCCGGCAACAATTCCTGCGGCGCCCGCTCGCTGCGCTTCGGCAAGATGAGCGACAACGTGCTGGCCATGGAGGCCCTGTTCCACGATGCGGAAGCCTTCGGCTTCGGGCTGACCGGAAACGAGACCCTCGGCGTCACCGGCTCGGCCAGGGCGGAGGAACTGGCGCGGCGCATGCTCGCGCTGGCGCAGGACAACCGCCAGGAGATCCTCGACAGGTATCCGAACGTCCAACGACGCGTCGGCGGCTACAACCTCGACAGCCTGATCGAGCCTCGCCCGAACCTCGCCCACCTGCTGGTCGGCTCCGAGGGCACGCTCGCCGCGACCACCTCGGTGACCCTGAAGCTGTCGCGGTTGCCGACGCATCGGGTGCTCGGCATCTGCCACTTCCCATCGTTCCGCGCGGCGATGGAGACGACCCAGCACCTCGTCGCCCTCGGCCCAGTCGCGGTCGAGCTCGTCGACAACAACGTGCTGGTGCTCGGCGCCGACATCCCGCTGTTCAAGGCGACTCTCGCCGACATCACCCGCGGCAAGCCCAATTGCCTGCTGATCGCCGAGTTCGCCGGCGACGATCTCGATACGCTGAAAGCGGATCTGAAGCGTCTCGATGCCTGCATGGCCGATCACGGTTTTTCCGATGCCGTGGTCGAGGTGCTGGAGCCTTCCCGCCAGAAGACCGTCTGGGAGGTGCGCGAGGCCTGCCTCAACATCATGATGTCGATGAAGGGCGATGCGAAACCGATCTCCTTCATCGAGGATTGCGCGGTGCCGCTGGAGCACCTCGCCGACTACACCGACGCCGTCACCGAGGTTTTCACGAAGCACGGCACCCGCGGTACCTGGTACGCGCACGCCTCCGTCGGCTGTCTGCACGTGCGGCCGATCCTCGACATGAAGGATGCCGGCGGCGTTCGGCAGATGCGGGCCATCGCGGAAGAGACCGCCGATCTCGTGCGGCGCTACAAGGGCTCGTATTCGGGAGAGCACGGCGACGGCATCTCGCGCTCGGAATTCGTCGAGCCGCTGTTCGGCGCGACCCTCACGCGGGCTTTCGAGACGGTGAAGGACGGTTTCGATCCCGAGAACCGGCTGAACCCGAATAAGATCGTCCGCCCGCTGAAGTTCGACGACCGCTCGCTGTTCCGGTTCAAGCCGGATTACGCGGTGCAGCCGATCGAGACGGCCCTCGATTGGTCGGACTGGGGCGGGCTCGGTAGCGCCGTCGAGATGTGCAACAACAACGGCACCTGCCGGAAGCTCGCCGGCGGCGCGATGTGTCCCTCTTATCGCGCCACGCGCGAGGAGCAGCACCTTACTCGCGGCCGCGCCAACTCCCTGCGCCTCGCTCTCTCGGGCCAACTCGGCAAGGACGCCTTCACCTCGGCCGACATGAAGCGCACGATGGATCTGTGCGTGTCCTGCAAGGCCTGCCGGCGCGAATGCCCCACGGGCGTCGACATGGCCAAGATGAAGATCGAGTTCCTTCATCACTACCATGCCGAGCACGGCCTGCCGGCCCGCGACCGGGTGATCGCGGAGATGCCGCGCTATGCGGGAATTGCCGCGCGGCTCGCCCCGCTGATGAACCTGCGCAACCAGATCCCGGCGCTCGCCAAGCTCGGCGAGCAGATGCTCGGCCTCTCGGCCCGGCGCTCGCTGCCGGAATGGCGCCGGCCCTGGCGCGAGCAGGGGCCCGTTGCCAAGCCGGCGGATGTGACCGGCGAATGGCAGGACGTCATCCTGTTCGGCGACACCTTCAACCGGGCCTTCGAGCGCGAGAACCTGGAGGCGGCCGAGCGGGTGCTGAAGGCGGCCGGCTACCGGCTGCATCGCGTGGTCGCGCATTCGGGCAGCCGCCCGCTCTGCTGTGGCCGGACGTATCTCGCTTCCGGGCAGACCGACCGCGCTCGTGAGGAGGCCCGTCGCACGCTCGACGCGCTGCTGCCCTTCGTGCGAGCCGGTGCCCGCGTGGTCGGGCTTGAGCCGTCCTGCCTGTTCACCTTCCGCGACGAGTTTTTGTCATTGCTGCCCGGTGAGGAAGCGAAAGCGCTGGCCGAGCAGGCCTTCCTGTTCGAAGAGCTTCTCGCCGCCGACCTGCAGGCCGGGCGCATCACCCTGGACCTCGCCGACCAGGCCGGCCGGGTGGCGCATCTGCATGGCCACTGCCACCAAAAGTCCTTCGGGGCGATGGGGGCTGTGGAGACGGTGCTCCGCGCGGTGCCGGGCCTCGATGTGAAGGTGATCGAGTCGAGCTGCTGCGGTATGGCCGGCGCTTTCGGCTACAAGGCCGAGACCATCGACGTGTCCTTCGCCATGGCCGAGCTGTCTCTGTTTCCGGCGCTCCGCAAAGCCGGCCCCGACGACCTCGTCGTCGCCGACGGCACCAGCTGTCGCCATCAGATCCATGACGGCGTTCAGCGAGAGGCCGAGCACGTGGCGCGGGTGCTCGACAGGGCGCTGCTGTCGACCGCCGAATAAGCCTCACCGTCATTGCGAGGCGAAGCCGAAGCAATCCAGGGCCAACGGGCTGACGTCCGTGCGTTGGCCCTGGATTGCTTCGCCGCGCTCGCAATGACGGGCGTGGGCGATGACTTCCGGCGCCGGCCTGCCACGTGTAGACGGTCGGCCTTCCTCCACGGAGCCGCCCCACGATGGCCTATTGGCTGTTCAAGTCCGAACCCTCGACCTGGTCCTGGCAGCAACAGGTGGAGGCGGGGGAGGGCGGTACGTTCTGGAGCGGCGTGCGCAACCATCTCGCCAAGAACCAGATGCAGGCCATGACGGTCGGCGAGCGCGGCTTTTTCTACCACTCGAACGAGGGCAAGGCGGTCGTCGGCATCGTCGAGGTGATCAAGCCATACTATCCGGACCACACTGACGAGTCCGGCCGCTTCGGCATGGTGGACATCAAGGCCGTGAAGCCGCTGCCGCAGCCCGTCACGCTCGACGCGATCAAGGCCGAGCCGCGGCTCAAGGACATGGTGTTGGTGAACAACTCTCGGCTTTCGGTTCAGCCGGTGACGGAGGCCGAGTGGGCGATGGTCTGCGCGATGGGCGGATTGCAGAAGGGCTGACGTCTCACGAACGTGACGTTCCGCCGCTTGCATTCCGAATGAATCAGGCGTTCGCCTCAGCGCCTGGGGCCCTTTCGGAGACGCCGCCATGACAACCCGTGAACCCCTTCTGAAACCGGTACCGATCGCCGAGCTTCGGCCGACCCAGATCACGGTCGGCTACAGGGAGGTCGAGGAGAAGCGCAAGCGCTGGCGGGAGCACGATCCCGACAAGAAGGCCGCGTTCCTCGGCTCGCACATGATCCCGGTCCTGCTCGGACCGAAGAAGCGCCACTACGTCATCGACCACCATCACCTCGCTCGCGCACTGCAGGAGGAGGGCGAGGAGAACGTGCTGGTCAACGTGGTCGCCGACCTGCACGCGCTCGACAAGGACGCCTTTTGGACGGTGATCGATCTCAAATCATGGTCCCACCCCTACAACGACGAGGGTGTCCGCGTCGGCTATGCCGAGGTTCCCAAGAAGATCTCCGAGCTCGTCGATGACCCGTTCCGCAGTCTCGCCGGAGAACTCCGTCGGGCCGGCGGCTTCGCCAAGGATACGACGCCGTTCAGCGAATTCCTCTGGGCGGACTTCCTGCGCAGGCGGATGAAGCGGAAGGCTGTCGAGAACGACTTCTCGAAGGCGATCGAGGAGGCGCTCGGCCTCGCGAAGTCGATGGATGCCGGCTACCTGCCGGGCTGGTGCGGTCCGGTCGAGAGCTGACGCGACAGCGCGGCGGCTCCTGCGAACGCAGCCAGGAACGCGGCGATCACCGCGTTCCAGCCGGCCAGCGAGATCCCAAGAAAGCTCCAGGCCGCCTTGGTGCAATCGACGGGCTGTTTGACCGCAAGGTCTTTCAGGAAATCGTTGATGTCGGCCGCGGCGGCCGACCCGCCGCCGCAATCGCTCGGTCCCGGCCAAAAGCCCCACTCGGCACCCGCGTGGTAGATGCCGAGGCCCGACCCGTAGAGCATCACCAGGGCGATCAGGCCGAGGATCAGCTTCGGGCCGCGTCCCGGCGCGATCATCGCCAGCGCCGCCAGCGGCAGCGAGAGGTAGTAGGGCACACGCTCGGTCAGGCAAAGCTTGCACGGCACGTAACCCAGGACATGCTCGAAATAGAGCGCTCCACCCACCGTCAGCACGGCACCGAGCAGGACCAAGAGCGCAGCCGTCCGGGGGCGCAGCAAGGGGCCGAGGCGCATCAGAACACCACCTTGAGCGCGAAGAAGCCGAGGATGATCACCGCCACCGAGATCGCCACGACGACGTTGAGGTGCCGGTCGAGCACCGCGCGGATCGAGAGGCCGTAGCGGCCGAGCAGTCCCGCCAGCACGAAGAAGCGAGCGCCGCGGGTGATGATCGAGAGCACCACGAACCAGAACAGGCTGTAATGGGCGAAGCCCGAGGTGATGGTCACCAGCTTGTAGGGGATCGGCGTTAGTCCCTTCAGTAGGATCACCCAATGCCCGTACTTGGCGTAGGATTCCTGGAAAGTGTGGGCCTTGTCGGTCAGCCCGTAGAGCTGGAACAGCCACTGGCCGACGGAATCGAAGAGCAGCGCGCCGATCGCATAGCCGAGGAGGCCGCCGAGAACGGAGGCCACCGTCGCGATGGTGGCGTAGAGCCAGACCCTCTCCGGCCGGGTCACCGCCATCGGCACCATCATCGCGTCGGGGGGCACCGGAAAGAACGAACTCTCTGCGAAGGCCACCACGCCGAGCACCCAGGGCGCCGACGGCGTGGCTGCGAGCGCGAGTATCCACTCGTAGAGGCGGCGGATCATGGAGCTTGGGCCCGATCGGAAAATCCGCGGTCCTTTGAGCACGGCTTGGCCGCAGAGGCGAGTGTCCTCGACGTCTCGTCGTCCGATCGATGTTCCCTCAGATCCCTACGATTCCGACGAAAAGGGCGGCGATCGTCGCCCCGATGACCGGGCCGACGACCGGGATCCAGGCGTAGCCCCAATCCGAACCGCCCTTGCCGGGGATCGGCAGGAGCGCGTGCGCGATGCGCGGCCCGAGGTCGCGGGCCGGGTTGATGGCGTAGCCAGTGGGGCCACCGAGCGAGAGGCCGATACCCCAGACCAGCACGCCGATGATGTAGGGAGCTACGCCGGTCGGGAAGGCTCCGGGTGCAACGACGGCCTTCGAGACCACCGCGTAGATCACCAGCACCAGGACGAAGGTGGCGATGATCTCGGCCAGGAGGTTCGCGCCCATGTTGCGGATCGCCGGCCCCGTGCAGAAGCAGGCGAGCTTGAGATCCTTGTCCTGTGTCGCCCCCCAATGCGGCAGGTAGTGCAGCCAGACGATCGCCGCGCCAAAGAAGGCACCGATCATCTGGGCGGGGATGTAGACGCCGAGCTTGCTCAGGTCGCCGGTGGCGACGGCGGCCGCGACGGTCACGGAGGGGTTGATATGCGCATCGGCGCTGCCGGCAGCGGTGGCCACGAAGATCCCGGCGATCGTGCCGAAGCACCAGCTCGCTGTGATCCCGACCCAGCCCATGGCCTCACCCTTGGACTTCGCCAGCAGCGCCCCGGCCACGACGCCGTCGCCGAAGATGATCAGGGTCATCGTACCCAACATTTCGCCCAGGAACGGCGAGGTCATGGCGTATCCTCCTGTGTCGCGCGTTCTCGCGCTGACGTCGCTGAAGTCTTCGACCGGATCACGCCCCTCTGCCGTCATTGCGAGCGAAGCGAAGCAATCCAGCCGAACTCGTCGAGCTCCGCGCATCCCTGGATTGCTTCGCTGCGCTCGCAATGACGGGGGGGGCGGACGGAGCCCTCAATCCTCGTCGGTCTTCCAGTCGAAGGAGCGCTTCACCGCGCGGCTCCAGGCGGCGTAGATCTTCTTGCGCTGGCCGGTATCCATCTTCGGCTCCCAGCGATGGTCGACGCTCCAATTGTGCTTGAGGTCGTCGAGATCCTTCCAGTAGCCGGTGGCGAGACCGGCCGCGTAGGCGGCGCCGAGCGCGGTGGTCTCGGTGACCTTCGGGCGCACCACCGGAACGTCGAGGATGTCGGCCTGGAACTGCATCAGCGTATCGTTGGCGACCATGCCGCCATCCGAGCGCAGCTCCTTCACCGCAATGCCGGAATCCTTCTCCATGGCCTCCAGGACTTCCTTGGTCTGGAAAGCCGTGGCTTCGAGCACCGAGCGGGCGATGTGGCCCCGGTTGGCGTAGCGGGTCAGGCCGATGATCAGCCCGCGTGCGGCGTCGTTCCAGTGCGGTGCGTAGAGGCCGGAGAAGGCCGGCACGAAATAGACGCCGCCATTGTCCTCGACGGTCGCGGCGAGCTTTTCGACCTCGGCGCTCTCCTTGATCATCCCGAGGTTGTCGCGCAGCCACTGCACCAGCGAGCCGGTCACAGCGATCGAGCCCTCGAGCGCGTAGACGGGCTTCTGCCCGTCGAGCCGATAGGCCAGCGTCGTGACGAGGCCGGCGCTCGACGGGACGGGTTTCCCGTCGGTGTTCATCAGCGCGAAGCAACCGGTGCCGTAGGTGTTTTTCGCCTCACCCGGTGTGAAGCAGGTCTGGCCGAAAAGGGCGGCCTGCTGGTCGCCGAGGATTCCGGCAATCGGGACGCCCTCAAACGGCACCTTGGTCTCGCCGTAGACCTCGCTCGACGAGACGATCTTCGGCAGCATCGCGCGCGGGATGTCGAAGGCCTTCAGCATGCCCTCGTCCCATTCGAGCGTCTCCAGCGACATTAGCTGCGTGCGGCTGGCATTGGTCACGTCGGTGAGGTGCAGGCCGCCCTCTGCGCCGCCGGTGAGGTTCCAGACGAGCCAGGTGTCGATGTTGCCGAAGAGCACGTCGCCGGCCTCGGCCTTCTCCCGGGCGCCCTTCACGTTGTCGAGGAGCCAGCGCAACTTCAGCCCGGAGAAGTAGCTGGCCAGCGGCAGGCCGGTGACGTCACGGAATCGGTTGGGGCCGCCCTTCTTGGCGAATTCAGCGACGAGACGGTCGTTGCGGGTGTCCTGCCAGACCAGAGCGTTGTGCAGCGGCTCGCCGGTTGTCTTGTCCCAGATCAGCGTGGTCTCTCGCTGATTGGTGATGCCGATGGCGACGAGATCCTTGGGCTTGAGGTCGGCCTTTTCGAGGGCCTTCTTCATCACCTTGCGGGTCTTCTTCCAGATCTCCCGCGGGTCGTGCTCGACATGGCCCGGCTTTGGAAAGATCTGCTCGTGCTCCTCCTGGGCCACCGAGACGACGGTGCCCTTGCGGTCGAACACGATGAAGCGGCTGCTCGTGGTGCCCTGGTCGATGGCACCGACATATCGGCTCATGGCTCATCCCTCCCTGGGATTCGTCTGCTGTTTCGCCCCGTCGGTCTTTTGCCGGTCGGGCTCGTCTCGGTGATTACGCGGCCTGTGCGGCCTTCCCCTCGATGTAGGCCTGAAGGCGCGTCTCGCTCTCCGCACTCGTGTGCAGGCCGAGCTTGGAGCGGCGCCACAGGATGTCGTGAGCCGTGATCGCCCATTCCTGGTCGCGGAGGTAATCAACTTCCCGCGCGGTCAGGCCGCCATCGAAGGCCTCGCCGAGATCGGCGAGCGATCTGGCATTCCGAACGATGTCTCGCGTCCGTGTTCCGTAGGCGCGCGACAGCCGTCGGGCGGTCTCCGCAGGCAGGAACGGCGCCTCGGCTTTCAGCGCGTCCAGGAAGGCGTCGAAATCCGCACCGGGCATGTCGCCGCCCGGGAGGGCCGCAGCGCCGGTCCAGGCTGGTTTGAGACCGGGAAAGTAGTCTTCGAGCTTCTCGATCGCGTGTTCGGCGAGGCGGCGATAGGTCGTGATCTTACCGCCGAAAACCGAGAGGACCGGCAGGCTGCCGTTCTGGTCGGAAACGTCGAGCACGTAGTCGCGCGTGACCGCGGAGGCGTTCGCGGCGGCATCGTCGTAGAGCGGGCGCACGCCCGAATAGCTCCAGACTACGTCCTCCGGACCAATGCTTTTCGCGAAGGATCGGTTGATGCAGTCGCAGAGATAAGCGGTCTCCTCGGGCGAGATCGTCACGGCGCCGGGCTCGCGCTCGTAGGGCACGTCGGTGGTGCCGATCAGCGTGAAGTCGCGCTCATACGGGATCGCGAAGACGATGCGCTGGTCGGGCTGCTGCAGGATGTAGGCCTGCTCGCCCTCGAAGAGCCGCCTCACGACGATGTGGCTGCCCTTGATCAGGCGCACCGCTGCGCGGCTGTTGATTCCCAGCGTTTCGCCGAGCGTCTCGCTGACCCAGGGGCCGGCCGCGTTGACCACTGCCTTGGCGCGAACCGTCTCGGCGGCGCCGCTCCTCTCGTCGTGAAGTTCCGCAACCCAGGCATCGCCCTCGCGGCGGGCCGAGGCGACGCCGGTCCGTGTACGGATCTCCGCGCCGCGCAGCTGCGCATCCATGGCGTTAAGCACGACGAGCCGGCTGTCCTCGACCCAGCAATCCGAATAGACGAAGCCTTTGTTGAGACGCTCCTGCAGCGGCTTGCCCAGCGGCGACGTTCGCAAACGAACCGAAGCCGAGCCCGGCAGCGTTCGCAACCGCGCGAGATGGTCGTAGAGAAAGAGCCCGATCCGCAGCATCCAGGCCGGGCGAAGGCCCTCGTCGCGGGGAAGCACGAAGCGCAACGGCCAGATGATGTGCGGGGCGAGGCGGAGCAACCGCTCTCGCTCGGCCAGGGCCTCTCGGACGAGGCGAAACTCGTAATATTCGAGATAGCGCAAGCCGCCATGGATCAGCTTGGTGCTCGATGACGAGGTGAACTCGGCAAGATCCCCGCGCTCGCAAAGCAGCACTTTCAAGCCCCGCCCCGCCGCGTCGCGCGCGATGCCGGCACCGTTGATGCCGCCGCCAATGACCAGCAGATCGTAGGCAGTCTGCAAAACTCACTCCCGGAACTGGCGCAATGCCGATCCGGAACCATATTGCGCACTTCATGATGTTCGCAAGCGAAAATTTCAGCGTTCGCGAACGATCATTTCTGTTCGATGACATGTGCGATCGGGTGCCTTCCCTCGTCCCAGAGTAGGGAGCGGACGCGGCACGTCGCTGATCCGGTCAATCGGCAGCCGTACCTGGAGCGATTGCCGCCTCGATCCCCTGCCGCTCCATGAGCGCGGCGATGTCGGGTGGGGGAGCCCGGTCGGTGAACAGGGTATCCACCTGCTCCAGGCTGCCGACGCGCACCATTGGACGGCGGGAGAACTTGCTGTGGTCGGCGACCAGGAACGTGGTCTCGGCATGCGCCAGGATCGCCTGGGTGGCGCGGATCTCTTCGTAGTCGAAATCGAGCAGCGTACCGTCGCCATCGATGCCGCTGCAGCCGATCACGGCATAATCCACCCGGAACTGGCTCAGCGTATCGAGGGTGAGCTGTCCGAGCACGGCCCCGTCGCGGCGGATCGTGCCACCCGCCGCAACGATACGAAAATCGGTTGCCTCTGCGAGCGAGAGCGCGACGTGCAGGTTGTTGGTGACGATCGAGAGGTCGTCGTGCCGGGTCAGTTCGCGGGCCACGGCCTCGGTCGTCGTCCCGATCCCGATGAAGACCGAGCAATGCGAGGGGATCCGGCCGGCAGCGAGGCGACCGATCCGCGTCTTCTCGGCGGAGAGCGTGACCCGGCGGTCCGCGTATTCCACGTTTTCGACACTGGAGGGCAGGCCGCCGCCGCCGCGGTAACGCTCCAGGCGCCCTTCGGCGGAGAGTTCGTTGAGGTCGCGCCGGATCGTCTGCACCGTCACGCCGTGGCTCGCTGCCAGCGCTTCGATCGTCACGAAGCCGCGCTGGCGGACCGCTGCGACGATGGCCGCGCGTCGCGCCTCGACGGCGGAGGTCTCCTGACGAGAATCGGATCGGTCGGAGGCACGGGCCACGCTGTTCGGAACTCCTCTGCCGTTTCGCGGCTCGATGGGTCGACTTAACTCCCGGGCCGGGCGTGCACCATCACACCCGAGTTGCGCCCGCGGGAGCGCAATTTCCCGGCCCCGCGTGCGGGCCTGCACATCCTTCGGCGACGAATCCGCTCAAACCGGAACCAGAAGATTACTGCCAAGTTAACGCAGCAATCAAACGGTCAAGCTCCACCCGGGTGGTGGACGAACATTTGGGCAGCCACGTCATGCGCCAGCGTTACACTGTTCTCGCCGCTCTCGTCGCCACCTCGCTCCTCGCCACGCCGATGGTGATCGGAGCCAGCAACGCACTGGCCACCTCGGACAGCCCCGAGAGCGTGACCCAGGCCGTCGCAGTGACGCCCGTCGAGATCGCGCCGGTCGCCAGCGCCGTCACGCCGGAGACCTGCAACCGCAAGGTCCGCGTGGTCTATAGCGGCTACGCCAACGTGCCCGCCGGCTGCCCGACCGCCAGCCGCTGATCAGAGCCCGAAGCGCGCCCAGGCGGCGCGCTCTTCGATGGCCCCGATCCAGGCATCGGGGATCGCAGCGGCCGTCGCGCCGGGTCCGGCCCTTCGCAACAGCCGGGCGAGGAACGAGCCCTTGGCCTCGGCGACGAGCTTGAGATCGACCTTCTCGCCGAACCGCGCCCTCATCGTCGTGCGCAAGTCGCCAAGCGCATCGACGAGACCGAGCTCAAGAGCCTGACGGCCACTCCAGACCGCGCCCGTGAACAGACTCTGGCCGCTCGGCAGCCGCGGGCGCCGCTCGCTGACGAGGCTCGTGAAGAGGCCCTGCACGTCGGCCTGGATGGCCTTCAGGCGCTCTACGTCGGCCGGGTCCTCGGGCCGGAACGGATCGAGCATCGCCTTGGCCTCGCCCTGCGTGTGGACACGCCGCTCGATGCCGAAACGCTCGATGAGCTTGTCGAAGCCGAACCCCGCCGAGACCACGCCGATCGAGCCGACCAGCGAGGCCGGGTCGGCGATGATCTCGTCTGCGGCACAGGCGATCATGTAGCCACCGCTCGCAGCGACATCCTCGACGAAGGCGAAGACCGGCAGCTTCTTCTCGGCGGCCAGGGTGCGGATGCGCCGATAGATCAGGTGCGACTGTGCGGCCGATCCGCCGGGCGAATTGACGATCAGCGCTACCGCGGCGATGCGCGGCATGGCGAAAGCCCGCTCCAGGCTGGGCGCGAGCGTCGCGATGGAGAGGCCCGGACGGATCGGCGAGACCGCGCCAATTGCCCCATTGAGCCGTAGCACCGCCACGCGCGGCGGCGTCTGGCGCCATCGCGCGGGAAGGAAGCGGCGCAGGCCGTCGGCAATCACGGTGGTGCTCGGCATCGTGTTCAGATCCGGGGAAACGGGCTGATGCTCTGCGTAAAGCGCAGAGAGACGTCACGCCACTGTGATCCGCCCTCCACGCATCGGGGCGGCCACTGGTTACCATCTTGAGCAATCTTTTGAGATCGTCGCGAAAGGCCGTCACCTTCGAAGACGAGGGCCAGCTGGCGCCGCAACTGACTGATGACGTTCGCAATAAGTCCCGCCGCCGGCAACATAGGCATTGAGCTTGCTCTAGACGCCAAGGGCGGGAACTACGTGTTTCAACCCCTCTCAAAACATAAATGAGGACAAATCGACAATTCCCATTGAGCGTTGTTTATGGATCATACGCTCGTGTCGAGTCGCGATCCGTCCACGCGCTACGACCGTGCACTTGGGCGGCCACTCAGCGGAGGAAGCAAGACGTCATGCGTGCCTTACGTTTGATGATGTTGATCATCGGGATGCTCGGGGGCGCTATCGGCCTCAGCGCATCCGTCAATGCCGCGCCGATGCCAGTTGCCGGCATCGTTGCCGAGACGAGCCCAGCCCCGACGGTCGAGAAGGCTTATTACTACTTCGTCCGCCGTCGCTACTACCGTCCGCGCTACTATTACCGCCCGCGGTATTATCGCCGCTACTACTACCGTCCGCGGTATTACTATCGTCCGCGCTACTATCGTAGACGCTTCTTCTTCTGATCGCGAACCGATCACAGGCACGGCAGGGGCGCTCGCGGGCGCCCCTTTTTCATGACTCCAGGCCTCCGCCACGATGCAGGGCCTCGGCCTCCGCCGTGAAGCAGCCGGATGCATCGTGAAGCACCAGGGGCGGCAACAGCGAGAACGGTCCCCGGCTCCCCATCACGGCACCGATCAGCACGCGGATCGCCGGGCGATCGGGAGCGGTATGGATCGGGCGTACGGTGATCGTCCCGAAGCGCTTGCGCATCGCGTCGAGGCAATCGGGCAAACTGTCTGCACGATGGATCAGGCCGAGCCGTCCACTCGGGCGCAGCACATCGGCGCAGGTGCGCAGCCATGCTTCCAACCCGTCTGCCGCGAAGGTGTGAGCGGAGGCTTTCCCCGCAATCGGTGAAGGGCGATGGCGCCCTTCCTCGAAGAAGGGCGGGTTCGTCACCAGGATGTCGGCCATGTCGGGCGACAGGCCTGCCTCTCGCCGCCGCGTACCC
Organism: Methylobacterium brachythecii; assembly: GCF_014196345.1. Taxonomy (GTDB): domain Bacteria; phylum Pseudomonadota; class Alphaproteobacteria; order Rhizobiales; family Beijerinckiaceae; genus Methylobacterium; species Methylobacterium brachythecii. The sequence goes on from NZ_JACIDN010000006.1 coordinate 75,724, forward strand.
GGCGCGAGCACGTCAGCCTCGACGACGGTGGCGCGATCGGCGAGGCCGTTCTCGCCGATGTTCTGCCGCGCCAGGGCGGCAAGCCCCTCGTCCCTTTCCACCAGGACGACGCGACAACCCGGGTGGAGCGCGGCATAGGCGAGCCCGACGGCGCCGGTCCCCGCACCGAGGTCGCAAATGACGGCGCCCGGGTGTGGATCGAACAACCGCGCCAACAACACGGCATCAGTGCCGGCCCGGTGGGCGCCGCGCGGCGGCTGGCGCAGGCTCAGACGGCCGCCGAGCCAGCGATCCGGTTCAGCGGGCTCCGTCATCGCGGAGTTCCGACGCAAGGCCGGCATCGGTGAGGATACGCCGAGCCTGCCGGACATGATCGTCGGGGACCAGAAGGCGGCGTCCGAACGCGCCGATCGAGCCCTCCATCAGACTCATATGTTCGTCCGCGACCAGGACCGGGATCTCGGCGCCTTCCAGCAGCGAGCGCGCAAAGCCGATCAGGACGACGTCGTTGGTGCGGATCAGCTCGGTCACGGGTGCGCGGCTTCCCTGCGGTAGGCGCCCGCTCTAGCATCCAACCCGAGCTCACGCACGGGTGAGGCGCGTCCGATGCGACCGCGCGCGTGTTGCGAGGCAGCACGGCCCGTGCGAAGGGGTCGCGTACGTCCGGGATGCGGGGCCCCATCCGCATGCGGACAGGTTCGCAGGCAGGTGCGTTTTGGGCGTCGTCGTTTCCCTCGATGAGAGCCGCTCCGATCCGGAAAGCTCCCTGAACGATCTCGTCGCCCTCGTCGCGGGCGGCATGGAGCGGGTCAACACCACGATCCTGTCGCGCACCGGCTCGGCCGTCACGATGATCCCCGAGGTCGCGCAGCACCTGATCGCCTCGGGCGGCAAGCGTCTGCGCCCGATCCTGACGCTCGCCTGCGCCGATCTCTGCGGCTATCGCGGAGATGACGGCGCGGTGAAGCTCGCGGCCAGCGTCGAGTTCATGCACACGGCGACCCTCCTGCACGACGACGTCGTGGACGAGAGCGACATGCGCCGTGGTCGGGTCGCCGCCCGCATCAAGTGGGGCAACGAGGCGAGCGTCCTCGTCGGCGACTTCCTGCTCGGCCAGGCCTTCCGCATGATGGTGGAGGTGGGCTCGCTGCGTGCCCTCGACATCCTCTCCTCCGCTGCCACCGTGATCGCGGAAGGCGAGGTGATGCAGCTCACCGCCGCCAAGAACACCGAAACCAGCGAGGACGAGTACCTCGCCGTGATCCGCGGCAAGACTGCCGAGCTGTTCGCCGCCGCCTGCGAGGTCGGGCCGGTTCTTGCCGAACGCCCGCGCGCGGAGCAGGCGGCCTGCCGCTCCTACGGCATGAATCTCGGCATCGCCTTCCAGCTCGTCGACGACGTGCTCGATTACGGCGGCACCAGTGCCAGCCTGGGTAAAAACGTCGGCGACGATTTTCGCGAAGGCAAGATCACGCTGCCGATCGTGCTGGCCTTCCGGCGTGGCTCCGAGGAGGAGCGCACCTTCTGGCGGCGCACGCTGCAGGACGGCGAAATCGCCGAGGGCGATCTCGAAACTGCGCTTGCCATCCTGCGCCGCCATCGCGCGCTCGAAGACACCACGGAGCGCGCCCGTCACTACGGCGCAATGGCGCGCGACGCGCTGGCCTTGTTCCCGAACGGGCCTGTGAAGACGGCGCTGCTGCAGGTCGTGGATTTCTGCATCGCGCGGGCGCACTGAAGGCGCCCGGTCAGCTCAGCTCAGCGTCGTCGCCTCGATCCACCAGCTCGGCCGCTCGGCACCGATCGCCGCCGCCGCTCGCGCTGCCGCCTGTTCGTCCGAGAAGACGGCAAACACCGTCGCGCCCGAGCCCGACATGCGCGCGAGCCGGCAACCTGGCTGGTCGCGCAGGGCGCCGAGCGCCTCGCCGATGATCGGGGCGACAGTCAGCGCAGGAGCTTCGAGGTCGTTGCGCGCCGGAGTAATGGCCGCAAGCACGCCATCCAGATCCAGACCGGCCTCGATTGCCGGGTGCTCTGCCCCGGGCAACGTCTGGCCGACGGCGAGCCCCAGCGCCTTGAACACGGGTGCGGTCGAGACCGGCACGCCGGGATTGATCAGCAGAGCCGGCAGCGGCGCCAGATCGAGCGCCGGCCCAAGATCTTCGCCAGCCCCGCGCATCATCCGCGCCCGCGGATCGAGGCAGACCGGCACGTCGGCCCCCGCAGCGCGGGCAGCCGCAATGATCGCGGGATGATTGAGCGGCAAGGCGTTGAGCTGCGCGAGTAGGCGCAGGGCCGAGGCCGCGTCGGACGAGCCGCCTCCGATGCCCGCCGCCACGGGAAGGCGCTTGTCGAGCGCGAATGCGCCGACGCGCAGGCCCGAGATGGCCGCCGCCAGATGGCGAGCCGCCCTCAGGACGAGATTGTCGTCGGTCGGACCGGCAGGCCCTGCCGTGGGACCGAAGACGTCGAGGCTCAGGGTCGCGCCCGGCTCCAGCGTCAGCGTGTCGCCGACACCGGCAAACGCGACGAGGCTTTCGAGCGCGTGATAGCCGTCACGCGCACGCCGGCCGAGGACGTGCAGCGTGAGATTGATCTTGGCCGGAGCCAGGGTGGTGAGCGCGGTCACGGAACGTCGCTGGGGCTGAACGGAATCGAAGCGCGGCCATAGGCGACCGCGCAAGACCCGGCAAGCAAGCCGCCTGCTAGCCGCCCGGCTTCTTGTCGGTCTTGTCGGCCGCGCCCGGAGGCTCGCTCGGAGCCGGCGCGCCCTTCGGAAGCTCCGGGTTTTCGGCGTTGTGCGGGGCCGCCACCGGGGCCGGGGTCTGCTCGGCCGGAGCGGGCGGATTCTGCGCCGTCACTGCCGGTTTGTCGGGATCGGGCAGGCCGTCCTTGAGCTTGGCGTTGATCTTGGCGAGGTCGTCCGGCTCGGGGTTCAGGTCCTTGGCGTGCTGCCACTGGAACTTGCCCTCCAGCCGGCGGCCGGTGCGCCAGTAGCCGTCGCCGAGGTGATCGTTGATGGTCGGATCGCCGGGCTTCAGCTCGACGGCCTTCTCCAATTCGCGCACCGCGTCGTCCCAACGGCCGAGGCGGAAATAGGCCCAGCCGAGCGAGTCGATGATCATGCCGTCGCGCGGCGATAGGTCGACGGCCTGCTTCAGCATCTTGAAGCTCTCGTCGATGTTCATGTTCCGGTCGACCCAGGAATAGGCGAGGTAGTTCAGCACCTGGGCGCGCGCGTTGGGCTGGGTCGGCGAGATCAGGTCGAGCGCCTTCTTGAGGTCGGCCTCAGCCTTGGGCCACTCGCCGGCGCGCTCGTAGGCGGTTCCGCGGAAGTAGAACAGCGTCCAGTAGCCGGCCTCCTGCGCGGGGCCGATCAACTTGATCGCACGGCTATAGGTCTCGGCGGCATCGGCGAACTTCTTGCGCGAGCGCTGGACGTTGCCCAGGGCCGAGATCACGTCGACGTTGTCAGGATGGTCCTTCTGGACGGCGTCGAGATGCTGAAGCGCCTCCTCGCCCTTGCCCATCTGCTCGAGGTTGAGGCCGATCTGGATGTCGGCATTGAGCTTGAGCGGCGAACTGGCCGGGATCTGGCCATAGGCCTCGTTGGCGCGATCGGCCTGCTTCATCCGGTCGAGCGTGTCCGCCAGCGTCAGGCGGGCGACGCCGTGATCCGGGTTCAGATAGAGGGCGAGCCGGAGGTAGACCACCGCCGGCAGCTCGTCGCCCTGCGTCGAGCCGGCGGAACCGAGCCCGTAAAGCACCTCGGAGGCGCCTTCCTGAGCCGAGTTGATCAACTGGCTCAGGGGCTTGCCGGCCTTCAGCTTGTCGAGGGCATCGGTGACGATCGGATGCCGCGGCAGCACCTTGTCGAAATCCGTATAGGCCTGGATGGCGACATCGGTCTTGCCCGCCGCAGCCTCGAAGCGGGCATAGCCGTCGACGATGCGCAGGGTGTTGTGATCGGCGTCGTAGGCCGCCTTGAGACGGCGCTCGGCCTCTGCCTTGTCGCCGACGAGGTTGGCGATCAGGCCGGCATGGTAGTCGCGAAACACGTTGAAGTAGCGCTCACCACGCAGCTTGTTCACCGTGTCGAGGGCGCGCTTGCCGTCATTGGCGCCGGCATAGGACCAGGCGGTGAGCAGGGTCGAGGTCAGGTCCGCGGCCGCGCCCTTGCCGCTGCGGCCGAAGCTCTGGCGAGCCGCCGAATATTGACCGGCCTTGAGCTGGCGAACGCCGAGCGAAAGCTGGGCGAGACCGTTCGCGCCCTCGCGGGTCGAGAGGCGCTCCGCGGCACGGAAAGCGTCGGTCATCGCGCCGTCGGCGAGCAGCGAGACGAAGGCGCGCTCCAGCAGTTCGGCGTTGCGCGGATCGCCTTTCACCGCCTCGCGGTAGAAGCTCGCGGCCGCCGACGTGTCCTTGGCGGCGCCGGCGATGTAGGCGGAGAGGAAGTTGCCTTCGAGGGACTCGGCCGGCTCGTATTCGGAGATCGGCGAGGATTCGCGCGGCTGCGCCGCCGCGGCGGAGAGGCTCGTCGGCACCGACGAGGCGAGGAGCAGGGTGAGCGCCGACAGGGTCCGGCGGCGGGCGGCGTTTCCGTTCATGATCACCAGATACGGCTCCTTCGTGCGCTGGCGAGCGGCCTGCGCCGATGTGGCGGGGGACACTAATCCCTTCCGCCGTCTCCGCAAGCCATGGCCTAACGGCGAAAGCATGGCGCGCGCGGGCGCTTCACTGCGACCGCGGTGAAGCGGTCCATGCTCGACACGAGACCTCGCAGGCTCTGCCCGGGACTGCTCGAGCTACAGGTTCGTGTAGTTCGGGCCACCCGGTCCTTCCGGGGTCTCCCAGTTGATGTTCTGGTTCGGGTCCTTGATGTCGCAGGTCTTGCAGTGGACGCAGTTCTGCGCGTTGATCTGGAAGCGGATGCCGTCGCTGGCACTCGTATCCTCGACCCACTCATAGACGCCGGCCGGGCAGTAGCGGCCGGAAGGGCCGCCGAACACGTCGTGCTCGGATGTCTTCTGCAGGGTCATGTCCTTGACCTTGAGGTGGACAGGCTGGTCCTCCTCGTGGTTCGTGTTGGACAGGTAGACCGAGGACAGGCGATCGAAGCTGATCTTGCCGTCGGGCTTCGGGTATTTGATCGGCTGCACCTCGGAGAGCGGCTTCAGGCAGGCATGGTCCGGCTTGCCGTGCTTGAGCGTGCCGAAGACCGAGGCGTTCAGCAGCGTGTTGGTCCACATCTCGAAGCCGCCGAGGCCGGTGCCGAGCGCCGTTCCATAGCGCGATAGCAGTGGCTTTACGTTGCGCACCGGCTTGAGATCGCGACCGATCGCACTGCCACGCCAGCCCTGTTCGTAGGTCGTCAGTTCGTCGCCCTGGCGGCCAGCCGAGAGCGCAATCGCGATCGCTTCGGCCGCTTGAAGGCCCGAAAGGACCGCATTGTGCGAGCCCTTGATGCGCGGCACGTTCACGAAGCCGGCGGCATCGCCGACGAGGCAGCCGCCCGGGAAGACCAGCTTCGGCACCGACTGCCAGCCGCCCTCGTTGATGGCGCGGGCGCCGTAGCCGATGCGCTTGGCGCCTTCGAAGACCTCGCGGATCATCGGGTGGGTCTTGAAGCGCTGCAACTCTTCGAACGGCGACAGAGTCGGGTTCTCGTAGTTCAGGTGCGTGACGAACCCGACGGAGAGCAGATTTTCCCCGAAATGGTACATCCAGGAGCCGCCGCCGGTCTTGTTGGACAGCGGCCAGCCCAGGGTGTGCTGCACAAGGCCGGGCTCGAACCTGTCGGCGGCGAGCTGCCAGAGCTCTTTCACGCCGAGTCCGAATTTCTGGTAATCCGCGTCCTTTGCGAGATCGAACTTGGCGATCAGCTGCTTGGTCAGCGAGCCGCGCACGCCTTCCCCGAACACCACGTATTTGCCGCGCAGTTCCATGCCGCGCGTGAAGTCGTCGCGCGGCTGCTCGTTCTTGCCGATGCCGAGGTCGCCGGTGGCGACGCCCGTGACGGCGCCAGCCTCATCGAACAGGATCTCGGAGGCTGGGAAGCCCGGATAGATCTCGACGCCGAGTGCCTCGGCCTTTGCCGCGAGATATTTCGTGACGTTCGATAGGGAGCCGATGAACTTGCCGTGGTTCGACAGCAGAGGCGGCATCACGAAATTGGGAATCCGCATCCCGCTATGCGGCGTGAGGTAGAGGAAGACGTCGCGCTGCACCTCGGTGGTGAGGGGTCGCTCGTCGTCCTGGCGCCAATCGGGCAACAGCGCGTCGAGGCCCGACGGATCGATCACGGCGCCGGAAAGGATGTGCGCGCCGACCTCGGAGCCCTTCTCGACGACGACGACGTTGATCTCCTCGCCCTTCTCGGCGGAGATCTGTTTCAGCCGGATCGCGGTTGCGAGGCCGGCCGGCCCCGCGCCGACGACCACGACGTCGAAGTCCATGCCCTCGCGTTCCGGCAACGCCATCCTCTTATTCCTCCAAGTCTTCCTTCGGCGCGTCAGACCTCACGGACGAAGCCGGAGCGGGCGCATATGCTCAAGATGTCTCTCAACCCATTCCAAACTAGGAACGCAAGTCGCCTCTGGTAGGAGAGCCCTTGGTCGACCAAGTGCAACCACAACGGCAAGTCGCGGTGCGCGGGCCGCAAGAGAGTGTTGTCCACAGCGCCGATCCGAGCCACATCAGCGCCATGGCGTCCCTCGGCCCCGATCGCTCAGACCTGATCGCGCTCCTCGACTTCCACGCGGAGGCCGGCGTCGACATCATGCTCGACGAAACCCCGCACGATCGCTTCACGGAAGCGGATCTGGCGCCGCCGGCCCGCGAAACGTTCGGCGACACGCGACGGGACGTCCCATCCGCCCCCAGGCCCGAACTCCGCCGCGAACCGCTGCCCTCCCGCGACGCGACGCCCGAGCCGAGGCCGGCGGCGCCCCGCACCTTCGGAGGATCGGCCTCGGCGAAGCCCGAGGAAGCCGCGATCGACGCGCGAGCGAAGGCCGCCGAGACCCAATCGCTGGAGGCACTCGAGGCGCTGCTGCGCGACTTCGAGGGCTGCGGCCTGCGCTTCACCGCCAAGAACCTCGTCTTCGCAGACGGCAATCCGGCGGCGCGGGTCATGTTCGTCGGCGAGGCGCCGGGCGCCGACGAGGACCGGGTCGGCAAGCCCTTCATGGGCCGCTCCGGCCAGTTGCTCGACCGGATGATGGCGGCAGTCGGGCTCGACCGGACGAGCGCCTACATCGCCAACATCGTGCCCTGGCGTCCGCCGGGCAACCGCAATCCGACGCCGCAGGAGGTCGCGATCTGCCGGCCCTTCATCGAACGGCAGATTGCCCTGGTGAACCCTGCGATTCTCGTCTGCCTCGGCGCGCCTTCCACGCAGACGCTCACGGGCACCAAGGACGGCATCCTGCGGGCGCGCGGGCGCTTCTTCCCCTACGCGCTGCCGGATGGCCGCGAGATCAGGGCGCTCGCCACGCTGCATCCGGCCTATCTGCTGCGCCAACCGGTGCAGAAGCGGCTGGCCTGGCGCGATTTCCGCGCTTTGCGGGCGGCGCTCGACGCCACGACCTGATAGGCTGCGCGGGTTCAAGCGGAACCGTATTTTTCCTCAGATCATTCTCAAGCCAGACGCCGGCCTCGCCCCGGCGGCACATCACGGGACGAGACGGCCATGCGTTGGGACGATTTCCGCAGCTCGGACAACATCGAGGACCGTCGCGGCGAAGGCGGCGGTGGCATAGGCGGGGGCTTTCCCGGCGGCGGGGCCGGCGGACTCGGCATCGGCACCATCGTGATCCTGTGCATCATCGGCTGGGCCACGGGCATCAACCCGGCGATCCTGATCGGCGGCTACTCGCAGGTCACCGGCGGCGGGGGCGGCATGCCCCGCGAGGAGCGCGCCGATCCCGACACGCAGGCGCGCCGCCGTGCCCCGCCCACCGACCAATCCGGAAAATTCGCCGCCGCGATCCTGGGCAATACCGAGGACGTCTGGAAAGAGGTGCTGCCGAACCAGACGGGCAAGCAGTACACGACCACGACGATGGTTCTCTACAAGGGCGGCACCCGCTCGGGCTGTGGTGATGCGCGGGCGGCGATGGGGCCGTTCTACTGTCCGATCGACAAGAAGGTGTATCTCGACACGACCTTCTTCCAGGATATGCAGCGCAAGTTCGGCGTGAAGGGCGAGTTCGCCTATGCCTACGTGATCGCGCACGAGGTCGGCCACCACGTCCAGGACGTGCTCGGCATCCTCGGCAAGGTCCAGGGGCGGCAGCAGAACGCGAGCAGCAAGACCGAGTCGAACCAGCTCTCGGTGCGCATCGAGCTCATGGCCGACTGCCTCGCCGGCGTCTGGGCCAAGAACTCGAACGACAAGTGGAACTCGCTCGACCAGAGCGACATCCAGGAGGCCCTGAACGCCGCCAGCGCCATCGGCGACGACAAGCTGCAAGAGCAGAGCCAGGGCTACGCCGTGCCCGACAGCTTCACGCACGGCTCGTCGGCCCAGCGGATGCGCTGGTTCACCACCGGCTACAAGAGCGGTCAGACCAAGTCCTGCGACACGTTCCGGGCGGCCTCCAACAACTGACGCCGGACCGAGTCGGCCAGGACGGGTAACGCCGGGCCGGACGTGGCGAATGTCGGATGTGGGGATGCGCCGGATTGGCCAGCGCATCGTCCTCCGAACGAAAGCGATGACGCGATGCTTCGATCGATCGAGTGGCACGCGTCGCGACGGTTTCGCTTCCGCATGACGGTTGCCGGCTTCGCGGCCTTGTCGATCCTCGGGCCGCATGTCGTGCAAGCGGGCTGCAATGCACCCGTCGCCGTCCAGGTGCTCGGTTCGGGCGGCCCCGTTTCCGACGATGCCCGCGCCAGTTCCGGCTATCTCGTCTGGATCGACGGTGAAGCGCGTCTGCTGATCGATGCCGGCGGCGGCGTCTTCCTGCGCTTCGGCGAAGCCAAGGCGCGGTTCGACACGCTCGATGCCATCGCGATCACCCATCTCCACGCCGACCACGTCACGGACCTCGCGGCGATCCTGAAAAGCGGATTTTTCAGCGACCGCAAGCGCCCCCTGCCGATCATCGGGCCGACGGGCAGCCCCGCTTTCCCCGGCATGCGCGCCTACATGGATGCCCTGTTCGATGCGCGGCGCGGAGCCTATCGCTATCTCTCAGGCTATCTCGACGGATCAGGCGGCCTGGCGAAGGCGGAAATTGCCGAAATCTCGGCAAAATCGGAAAAGCCGCAGAAGGCCTTCGCCAACGCCGCGTTCAAGCTCAGCTCCGTCGGCGTGATGCACGGCCCGGTGCCGGCGCTCGGCTACGTCGTCGAGGTGAGAGGACGCAAGTTCGCGTTCTCGGGAGACCAGGGCGGCGACAATCCCGATTTCACCGCGATGATCGAAGGGGCCGACATCCTGGTCATGGATCACGCCGTGCCGGAGGATGCAGGCCCGGTCGAGGCCGCGCTGCACGACCGGCCGAGCGAGATCGGCAAGCTCGCCAAGGCCGCGCACGTCCGGAAGCTCGTGCTGTCGCACAACATGGCGCGCAGCCTGAACGTCCTGCCGAAGAACCTCGCCACGATCGCCGAGCATTACACGGGACCGACGGTGGCGGCGGACGATCTGATGTGCTTCGAGCCAGAGGGCGACGCCAAGAAATAACGCGCTAAAGGCGCTGGCTCACTCCACCCGCGCCCAGCCCTGAGGCATCAGCCGTTCCTGTGGGCGGAAGCGGGCCTTGTAGTCCATCTTCCGCGAGCCCTCGACCCAGTAGCCGAGATAGAGATAGGGCAACCCCATCTCCTGCGCCCGGCGGATGTGATCGAGGATCATATAGGTGCCGAGCGAGCGCGAGGCCTCGTCCGGGTCGTAGAACGAGTAGACCATCGACAGGCCGTCGGCGAGCACGTCCGTCAGACAGACGGCGACCGGGCCGCCACGCCCGCGCCCGTTGATGGCGGTGTCGGGTCCGCGACGGCGATAGACCACGAGATGTGTGTCGACGTGGCTGTCCTCGATCATCATCGCGTAGTCGAGCACGGTCATGTCCACCATGCCGCCGTCGCCGTGGCGCGCATCGAGGTAGCGGCGGAACAGGGCGTATTGCTCCGAGGCCGGCCGATTGGATTCCGGCGTACCGACTAGGTCAGAGCTGCGCTGCAGGATACGCCGCTGGCTGCCGGTGGGCCGGAAATCGTCGACGAGCACGCGAACCGAGATGCAGGCGCGGCAGGTCTCGCAGGCCGGCCGGTAGGCGATGGTCTGCGAACGGCGGAAGCCACCCTGCGTCAGGATCTCGTTGAGGTCCCGCGCCCGGCGCCCGACGAGATGCGTGAACACCTTCCGCTCCTCCTGACCCTCGAGATAGGGGCAGGGGGAGGCGGCCGTCAGATAGAATTGCGGTGTGTCGCGTGGATGACTCGTCACGCCGATCGATGCCCAGGGTCCGCCGGAGCGGACGATGCCGCGCCGACTTTGGAGTGTAACGGCATCGCCGCGCCGCTCAATGGGCTTCGTGGCAAGTCCCGCCCGTTCGCTCCAGCAAATATCAGGCCCGCACCACCGCTAGTCCGAGGATCAGGTCGTGGCCGAGCCGACGATCGGGGCGCAGCAGGCCGAACAGCACGTCGACGCACCAGAGCAGGAAGGTCGAGATCGCCACGTAGAACAGCAGCGCGTGGATCGCCGCCGTCAGGATGTCCACTCGTCCGCCGCTCTCGGGAGCCACGACGCGCAGCCCGAGCATCCGCATGCCCCAGGTGCTCTGCTTCGAACCACCAACGGTCACCGCGCTGTAAATGATGCCGCTCGCGGGCAGGATCGCGAAAAGCGTCCAGCCGAAACCGAAGGTCAGCAGGCCGATCACCGCAATGGCGGTCGCCAGGATCGCGGTGAACAAGAAGATGAAGGCGATGTCGAACAGATAGGCGACCGTCCGGCCGCCGAGGCTCGCCCGCACATATGGCACGGGCAGGGGGCCGCCATATCCGGTGGCACCGTAGGGCTGAGCGTAATCGGTATGGGGCTGGTTCATCGGGCGCTGCTCGGTGAGGACCTGTCTCCCAGAAAGTAAGAGGCCCTTTCGACCGTTCCAAGGGGCGGTGCCCATGGGCTGCCGGCCCTTCTTTGCCGAGGCCTGCGAGATACGGCAGGCCCCGGCATCGTCGCGTTAGCCGTTGCTGCCGCGGCGGTAGCGCTGCGCGCTGGCATAGCGGGCGTGGAAGTGACCGCGTGCCAGATGTTGCCGCGCCCTGCCGTACCAGGCCATGCGGCGCTGGCCGATATCGGCATGGATCAGACCGCCCGAATAAGAGCCGATGCCACCGACCTCCGGCATACTGCGCAGCACGGCGAGGGTCGCGGAGACTGACTTGGCTTTCGGACGAAAATCCACGGCCGCGCCGCGATAGTGCTGCGAATTGTGGGCGTGGCGTCCGCCACAGGTCGAGGTGATCTGGATCGGACCGACGCGCGATGTCAGATGCGCGATCATGGCCCGCGTGCGCGGTTGTAGGCAGCCCATTCCACGAACCTGGGGCTGAAACGAAACGTAACTGGTCGCGGCCTGCGCCCCGGGCACGATGCCGAGCGCGCAAACGACAAGAAGGGCGAGCGAGAGCAAGCTCCGCATCCAATAGTCCTGTGGCTGTTTTTGGGAAGGCCGCTCGGCTAAGCGAAATCGCTCGCAAGATCAATGCGATAGGCTTGGGGCTGCTGACCGCTCAGCGCAGAGCCAGAGAGCGCTCGGTCAGCGCGACGCCTCGCGCAAATCCCGACGACGAAGACGGCTCACCGGCCGGCGGGATCCGCCGCCACGGCTTCTGGCGTGTCGAGATAATAGTGCCGGAGCAGATAAACGGACGCGCCGCTGACGGGGCCGGACTCCGTGGTGATCGAGTCGAGGCTCGATCCCGGCCCGAAGGCGCAGACGATCCAGCGCGCCTTCGCGGCGTCGCCGCTGCCCGTCAGCCGATAGTCGACGCGGATGCTGTCGGCGGATGAACCAGACCCGACGCGCAGGAGCGAGACGCTGGCATCGCGCGGGACCAGGGCGGGGACGGCGCGTCGGCAGACCGCCGCGCGGCGTGCATCGAGACCCCGGTCGCAGCCCGACAGGGCGGGCAGTAGGAGGACGAGGACGGCGCAGCGCGTCCTCCTGAGCAGGTCACGCACCGGCGCGCAGACGCTCCGCCACGCGCGCGGCGTAGTAGGTCAACACTCCGTCGGCCCCTGCGCGCTTGAACGCGAGAAGGCTTTCGGTCATGGCGCGATCGCCGTCGAGCCAGCCGTTCTTGGCGGCGGCCTCGATCATCGCGTACTCGCCGGACACCTGGTAGGCGAAGGTCGGCACGCCGAACTCGTCCTTCACGCGGCGGATGATGTCGAGATACGGCATCCCCGGCTTCACCATCACCGAATCCGCACCCTCGGCGAGATCGAGGGCGACCTCGCGCAAGGCCTCGAGGCCGTTGCCGGGGTCCATCTGGTAGGTGCGCTTGTCGCCAACCAGGGCCGCCTTGGTGCCGATGGCATCACGGAACGGGCCGTAGAAGGCGCTCGCATATTTGGCCGCGTAGGCCATGATCTGGACATCGCGGAAGCCGGCCTTGTCGAGCCCGGCGCGGATGGCACCGACGCGGCCGTCCATCATGTCGGAGGGGGCGATGATGTCGGTGCCGGCCTCGGCCTGGATCAGGCTCTGCTCGACGAGCACCGCGACGGTCTCGTCGTTGAGGATGGCGCCGTCCTCAATCAGGCCGTCATGGCCGTGGCTGGTATAGGGGTCGAGCGCCACGTCGGTCATGATGCCGATCTCGGGCACCGCCTTCTTCACCGCCCGCACGGCGCGGCAGACGAGGTTTTCGCGGTTGAGTGCCTCGGAACCGCTTTCATCGCGCAGGGCCGGCTCCGTGTACGGAAACAGCGTGATCGCGGGAATGCCGAGGCGCGCGGCTCGTTCCGCGTCTCGCACCACCTCGTCCACACTCCGGCGCTCGACGCCGGGCATGGAAGCGATGGGCTCACGCCGTCCCTCACCCTCGATCAGGAAGAGCGGCCAAATCAGGTCATCCACGCTCAGCGTGTGCTCGCGAACGAGGCGGCGCGACCAGTCTGCCTTGCGGTTGCGGCGCGGGCGCTGGGTGAGGTTCAGGGCGCTCGCGCCGGGAGCCGTCTCTCGCGCCGTCTCGACGGCGAGCGGGCGCGGTTCGTTCGACATGGACAACGGCTCCGGGGGGCGGATTTGGCTTCCGCGCGTCGGCGAGCGCCCTAGCACATCCCGAATCCGTCTAAAAACTGCGCGCCGATCATTTCGGCGTGTCGGATCGCCGCTCGCCCAGCCGTCCTCGGGTCGACGGAAACCGCCACACGGCCGAGGAGACACCATGACGCTGACCCTGCACGCGCACCCCTTCTCCTCCTATTCGTGGAAGGCGATGATCGCCCTCTACGAAGCGGAGACGCCGTTCGAGTCGGTTCTGCTCGATCAAGCGACGTTCGGTGCCTTCAAGGCGCTGTGGCCGATCGGCAAGTTCCCGGTCCTGGTCGACGATACCCGAGGGCAGACCGTGCCCGAGGCCAGCATCATCATCGAGTACCTTGACCTGCACTATCCGGGAGCCGAACGGCTGCTGCCGGAGGACCCGGATGCGCGCCTCGACATGCGGCTGCTCGATCGCTTCTTCGACAACTACGTCTCGACGCCGCAGCAGAAGATCGTGGCCGACCGGATGCGGGCTCCCCAGGCACACGACCAGCAAGGCGTCGACGACGCGCGGGCCATGCTCGCCACCTCCTACCGCTGGCTCGACGACCGGATGGCGACCCGGATATGGGCGGCGGCCGACATGTTCAGCCTGGCGGATTGCGGGGCCGGTCCCTTCCTGTTCTACGCCGATTGGGTTCAGCCGATCGACGCGACCCACCCGCACCTCAAGGCCTATCTCGCGCGGCTGAGGGACAGGCCCTCGGTAAAGCGGGCGATCGACGGGGCGCGGCCTTACCGTCATTTGTTTCCGGGAGGCGTTCCGGATCACGCGGATTGAGCCGCGTGTGCCAAGGTTCGCCTTGACGAAACAGGGGCCCGTCCCCTATAGCCTCGCGCCTTCAACAGGACTCCGCTGGACTTCATCGAATTCACGCGCGGGTTTTTCGAGTGCGCGGCGAGAGCCGCACATCGCTCGCAAAACAGACCGGCGCGTCGTTTGTTCGCGGAACGATACGGGATAAACGTCAATGTCGCGCCGCTGCGAACTCACGGGCAAAGCCGTGCAGGTCGGCCACCTCGTCAGCCACTCGAACCACAAGACGAAGTGCCGGTTCCTGCCGAATCTCGTCAACGTCACCCTGACGTCGGATTCGCTGAACCGCCGCGTCCGCCTTCGCGTCACCGCGCATGCCCTGCGCTCGGTGGAGCATCGCGGCGGCCTCGACGCCTTCCTCGTGAAGGCACGCGAGGTCGAGCTGTCGCAGAACGCGAAGCTGCTCAAGCGCGAGATTCAGAAGAAGCTCGGCGAGACCTCGGACGCCGCCGCAGCCTGATTGGCTCGGCCCGCCGCGGCATCCGGTTCTCTGAGAACTTTAGCCGCCGGGCGCCCTCCGCGTCTCGGCGGCTTCGTCATGCCCGACTGTGATCCATGACCGCGCTGACGCTCGTCATCCCGATCTTCGGCCTCGTGATGATCGGCTGGCTCGCGGCCCTCACCAAGGTGCTGTCCGACCGCGTCAGCGAAGGGCTGTCGGAGTACGTCTTCGCGATCGCGATTCCCGCGCTGATCATCACGACGCTGACGCGCCCCGGCATGAGCGGCGAGATCGCCTGGGGCTACTGGTTCAGCTATTTCGGCGGTGTGGCGGTCGCCTGGGCCATCGCCTCCTTCATCGGCACCCGGCGGGAGGGAGTCGACCGGCGCGGCGCGATCCTGCACGGCTTCGCGGCGAGTCAGTCGAACACGATCTTCGTCGGCGTTCCGATGATCCTGCAGGCCTATGGCGAGGAAGGCGCCTTTCCGCTCTTCATGCTGCTCGCCGTGCATCTGCCGCTGATGATGGGGGCGGCCACCTTCCTGATCGAGTCGGACGGCGACCGTTCTCTCGCGGACCGGATCAAGGGGCTCGGACTCGTCCTGATCAAGAATCCGATCTTCCTGGCGCTGCTGACTGGCATGGCCATGAAGGTGTTCGGCATCAATCCGAGCGGGATGGCCAAGACCCTGCTCACCGACATCGGCAGTACGGCCTCGACCTGTGCGCTGATCGCGCTGGGCGCCGCCCTGAGACGCTACCGCGTGCTGCACGACCTGCCCGGCGCCACCATCATCGCGGCGCTGAAGCTCGGGATGCACCCGTTCGCCGTCTACGTCCTCGCCTTCCACGTCTTCACGATGCCGCCGGCCTATGCGGGCGTGGCCGTGCTGTTCGCGGCGATGCCGGTGGGGATCAACTCGTATTTGCTCGCCGCTCGCTATCGGACCGAGCAGGGCGTCATCGCCGCCTCGCTCCTCGTCTCGACGATCGCCGGGGCCGCAACGACCGTGGGCTGGCTGATGCTGCTCGGGCGGGCGTGAGCCGCGATCAGCGATACGGGTCCAGATAGGTCGGCGCGAGTGCTTCGATCACCGCCTCCACCACGGCGATCTCGCGGTCGCAGAACGTCGTGACGTCGTCGGCGACCGGGTAGAGAAATCCGAACTCCACGGCCTTGTCGATGACGGCGTCGGTCGTGGCCTCGTGAATGTCCGACCAGGGCAGATCCGCCGTTTCGTCGTCGTCGAGCCCATCGAAGTCGACGAACGAGGACAGGCCTCCGTAGTACGTCTCGTGATCGACCCCGAAGATCCTGCCGCCGTGGCGCCCCTCGGCGACCTGCACGAAGTTGTTGCCGCCCGCATCAACCCCGACGAGATAGGCATGCCGCATCAACTCACCGCAATAGAAGTTGAATTCGCCGTCGCCGGTCGCGAGGTCGAAATCGGCGGCAGGGTTGCGGTTGCCGAGCCCAAACAGGTGTCGCGGGCCCTCGGCACGTGCCCGGAGCTTCGCGCGGATCGCCGCTTCCTGAGCGGTGGCGTCGTCGAAGAAATCGCCCGACCCGCCCTTTTCACGATGCCGGTCGGCCACGAAGCTCCAGACCGGATCGCGATACCATGAGAGGCTCAAGCCGTTCTTGCTCTTGAGAAACGCTCGATAGTCCGGCCGCAGGCGCATGCCGAAGCGGGATTCATGCGCGGCGATCATCGCGTCCGTCGCCGGCGCGAAGCCGTGATCCGACAGGACCCGGCCGAGATCGGCCGGCATCATCAGCATCGACGCCGTTGCGGGCCGCCCTCGCGGAGATGGGCGCGCCGAGAAGCTTACCTGCATCGGGATGCAGGCCTCGAAGAAGGCGGCGGGTGGTGTTTCGGACCGGAAGAACGTCGTGTTCGGCGTGACGGCGGTCTCGACGTAGTCGGGCGGCGGAGCTGCTTCGTCCTCGGCATGGAAAACGATCGAAAGCGCGACCGAGACCGTCTCCCCCTTACCCGTCACCTCGTAGCAAAAGCCGATGCGCTCGCCGTTCTCGATCGTGTCGACCGCATGCAGCTCTCGCGGGAACGTCCAGCGATCGTTCCTTTCGTCGTGGCTGCCGCTCCCGTGGGCGGTGATAGTGACCTTGCCCATGCCTTTCTCCGAAAGCGCCGTGCCGCGGCAGCCAGCCGTCAGCCGAAGAACGCCCGTTGCCGCTTCACGCCGGCCTGCTGCAGGTGACTGCGGAGCTCCGCGACCTGCTGCGCCGTGAGGATCCGTTTCGGCAGGATCTGATAGGCTCGCGACGAGATGTAGAGCAGGATCAGCTCGCCGTTCTCCTGCCACTTCACGTAATCGCCCCAGGGCAGGTCGGAGCGCATCGTCTCGCCGACGACCTCGTAGCTGCGCTCGCTCCATCTGACGTGAAGCTCTTCCTTGAGGCTGCGCTGCTCGCGGAATTGCCGGCGAACGGTCCACGGCAGGACCACCCAACGGACGAACAGGAAAAGGCCGTAGAGATAGGCGGCCATCACCAACACGGCGATCGCCGCGATCCAAGCCGCGTCACGGGATGGGGCCACGGCGGCGTAGGTGGCGAGTGCCGCGCCCATGGCAAGCACGGCGACCAACAGGATCGTACTGCGGGTGGCCATGGCGTAACGGTGATGCAGCCGGGCCGCATTCAGCGCATCCGACACGGTCAAGCGGACCACGGCCGGAGGCGCCTCGCTCATCGGGCGCCGGAGACCCGCGTTGCCGCGATCCTCGTAGGCGATCTGCGCGGCGCCGGCCGCGCCGGGGCGCCCCGTGCGTCCTCCTCGAACAGCTCCGCCAGCTTCTCGGTCATCGCGCCACCGAGTTCCTCGGCGTCGATGATCGTCACGGCGCGCCGGTAGTATCGGGTCACGTCGTGGCCGATGCCGATGGCGAGGAGTTCGACCGGCGAGCGCGTCTCGATCTCTTCGATCATCCAGCGCAGGTGCCGTTCGAGGTAGTTGCCAGGGTTGACCGAGAGCGTCGAATCGTCGACCGGGGCGCCGTCGGAGATCACCATCAGGATCTTACGCTGCTCGGGGCGACCGAGCAGGCGCTTATGCGCCCAATCGAGGGCTTCGCCATCGATGTTCTCCTTGAGCAGCCCCTCGCGCATCATCAGCCCGAGATTCTTTCGGGCACGGCGCCAGGGGGCGTCGGCGGGTTTATAGATGATGTGGCGCAGGTCGTTCAGGCGACCCGGCGACGACGGCTTGGCGCCGGCGAGCCACGCCTCGCGCGACTGGCCGCCCTTCCAGGCCCGCGTCGTGAAGCCGAGGATCTCGACCTTGACGCCGCAGCGCTCCAGCGTGCGCGCGAGAATGTCGGCGCAGGTCGCCGCCACCGTGATCGGCCGGCCGCGCATCGAGCCCGAATTGTCGAGCAGCAGCGTGACGACGGTATCGCGGAAATTGGTGTCCTTCTCCTGCTTGAAGGAGAGGGGCTGGAACGGGTCCATGACCACGCGCACCAGCCTGGCCGGATCGAGCTGGCCCTCTTCGAGATCGAAGTCCCAGGCGCGGTTCTGTTGCGCGAGCAAGCGGCGCTGCAAGCGGTTGGCGAGCCGGCCGACCACGCCCTGGAGATGGGCGAGCTGCTTGTCGAGATAGGAGCGCAGTCGCGACAGTTCTTCGGCATCGCAGAGGTCTTCGGCGTGGACCTCCTCGTCGAAGCGCGGATTGTAGACCTTGTATTCGGGGCCGATGACCTGGTTGGGGCGCGGGGTCGGCGGCCGTGAATTCTCCGAGGCCTGCTCCGAGTCGGCGTCATCGGCGTCGTCGGGGAGTTCGCCCGATGGAGCGTCGGCCGATTCGGTTGCTCCCTCGTCGAGATCCTCGGCCTCTTCTTCCGTGACCTCGATCTCGGCGCGGTCGCCCTGCGACTGCTCCTCGGCGTCGCCGCTATTGGGCTGCTGCTCGTCGTCCTGGCTCTCGGACTCGTCCTCGTTCTCGTCGTCCTCCGGATCGAACGGCGTCTCGTCCGCCATGTCGAGGGAGGTCAGGAGGTCGCGCACCGAGCGCGCGAAGGCGCGCTGGTTCTCTAGCGAGCCAATCAGGCCGTCGAGGTTCTTGCCCGCCTTCTCCTCGATATGCTCGCGCCAGAGGTCGACGATCTTTCGCGCGGCGGCCGGGGGGCGCTGGCCGGTCAGGCGCTCGCGCACCATCAGCGCGACGGCATCCTCCATCGGCGCGTCGGCGCGGTCGGTGATGTCCTCGTAGCGGCCGCCGCGATGGTAGCGATCCTCCAGCATCGCGGTGATGTTGGAGGCGACGCCGGCCATACGGCGCGAGCCGATCGCCTCGACGCGGGCCTGTTCGACGGCATCGAACACCGAGCGGGCCTGCGCATTCTCCGGCGCGAGCCGGCGGTGCACGCCGGCATCGTGGCAACCGAGGCGCAAAGCCATCGAATCCGAATGGCCGCGCAGCACCGCCACGTCTTCGGGCGTCAGCTTGCGGGCAGGCTCCGGGAGACGCGCCTTGTCGCCGAGCAGGGCAGGACGGTCGCTGGCGTAGGTGACCTCGACCTCGGAGCGCCGCGCGATCGCCCGCAGGCAGCCGGCCACGGAGCGCTTCAGCGGCTCTGCGACGGGCTCACGGTTGGCGGCAGCCTTGCTGCGGTTGGGGATGGACAAGCGTGTTCGTCCGTCAGCTCAGGGCCACGTTCACCGCGCTCTCGGGCAGCTCCTTGCCGAAGGCGCGCTGGTAGAATTCGGCGACGAGCGGTCGCTCCAGCTCGTCGCACTTATTCAGGAAGGTCACGCGGAAGGCGAAGCCGATATCCTTGAAGATGTCGGCATTCTCGGCCCAGGTGATCACCGTGCGCGGGCTCATCACGGTCGAGAGATCGCCGTTGATGAACGCGTTGCGGGTGAGGTCCGCGACGCGCACCATCCGGTTGACCAGGTCCTTGCCCTGCTCGTTGCGGTAATGGACGGCCTTCGAGAGGATGATGTCCACCTCGCGGTCATGCGGCAGGTAGTTCAGCGTCGTGACGATCGACCAGCGGTCCATCTGGCCCTGATTGATCTGCTGCGTGCCGTGATAGAGTCCCGACGTATCGCCGAGGCCCACCGTGTTGGCCGTGGCGAACAGGCGAAAGGCCGGGTGAGGGCGGATGACGCGCTTCTGGTCGAGCAGCGTCAGGCGGCCGGACACCTCCAGCACGCGCTGAATCACGAACATCACGTCCGGGCGGCCGGCATCGTATTCGTCGAAGACAAGCGCGACGTTGTTCTGGAGCGCCCAAGGCAGAATGCCGTCCTGGAAGGCGGTGACCTGCTTGCCTTCCTGCAGGACGATGGCGTCCTTGCCGACGAGATCGATGCGCGAGATGTGGCTGTCGAGGTTCACCCGCACGCAAGGCCAGTTCAGCCGCGAGGCGACCTGCTCGATGTGCGTCGACTTGCCGGTGCCGTGATAGCCGGTGACCATGACGCGGCGGTTCTTGGCGAAGCCCGCCAGGATCGAGAGCGTGGTCTCGCGGTCGAAGATATAGTCCTCGTCGCGGTCCGGAACGTGCTCGTCGGCCTCGGAGAAGGCGGGCACCTTGAGGTCGAGGTCGATGCCGAAGGCCTCGCGGACGGAGACTTCCCGGTCGGGGAGCGAGGCGTACGTGTCGTCAGAAAGCATGAATGGCCTCTTCGGGGCGCGTGCGCCCGCGTCAATCGCTGGCTTGCGCCTGGCTCTAGGACAGGCCGCTGGACGGAATATCGATGCCTTCCTTAGTCGCCGGGTCCGGCAGCCGCCAAGGGGGCTGGCCGGATATAGTTCCCGGCGACGGGATTGCCGCCCCCCGTTGGGTAGCATCCTTCATGCCGTGGGCGCGCGCCTCGATCAGCAGAGGTTGGCGGCGCGCAGCACGTCGTGGGCGCGGATGATGTCGCGCAGCCGGTCCTCGAAGGAGCGGTCGCCGCCATTGGCGTCGGGGTGGAAGCGCTTCACCAGGGTCTTGTACTGCGCCTTGATCGCCGCCGTGTCGGCCGTCTCGTCGAGGCCGAGCACGTCGAGCGCCTTGCGGGCAGCAGGCGAGAGGCGAGGGCGCATCGGTTCCGGAGGGGCACGGCGCTCCTTGCCGGCGACGCCAGCGGCCCGCAGCACACCGAGCGGGTCGGCATAGGCCCAGTCGCGTTCCGTCTCGGGCTTGCTCTTGTCCGCCGCGCGGCCACCGGTGCCCATCGACCAGGTCGGCCGATGGCCGATGATCGCGTCCTTCTGGAAGGCCTGGACCGCGTCGTCGTTCATGCCGTCGAAGTAGTTGTAGGAGGCGTTGTAGGCGCGCACGTGATCGATGCAGAAGCGAAGGTACTCGCCCTCGTGCTTGCGGCCCTTGGGGGCGCGGTAGAGGCCGGGATGCTCGCAACCGGGCACCTCGCAGAGCGCGTCGGCCGCAGCTTTGCCGGCCGCGCCTTTCCTGCCGCCGCCCTTGCCCGCGCCAGTCTTGCCCGAGTCGGCATTCGGGTCGTCGCATTTGGGCTTGATGCGGATGCTGTCGAACAGCGGCGAGTTGAGATCCATGACGACGCGATTATGAGGGGGTGGACCGGAGACACAAGTCCGACGGGCCTGATGACGCATGCGCCGTTTCGGGCTTGACGGCCACGGGCACCGATCGCCCCCGGTTCGGATCAGCCGGCGCGGCAGGCAGTTGGAGACGACGATGAGCGGCCAGGGCACGCTGAAGGACTGGATCGGACAGAGGCTGCAGGCGGAACTCGCGCCGACCCATCTCGACGTGGTCGACGAGTCCCACATGCATGCCGGCCATTCCGGCGCGCGGCCGGGCGGCGAAACGCATTACAGGGTGGATGTGGTCTCGGCCGCCTTCGAAGGGAAGAGCCGCGTCGAGCGCCATCGCCTCGTGAACGGCATGCTCGCACCGGCCTTCGAGCGCGGGCTCCACGCGCTCGCGCTCAAGGCCCGCACCCCGGCCGAAGCCGGCTGACGCCCTGCCGATGGCGCTCCAATGCACGCCGCAGATCGCCATCGACGAGGCCGAGCTCGAAGAAAACTTCGTGCGCGCCTCCGGGCCGGGCGGCCAGAACGTCAACAAGGTAGCGAGCGCGGTGCAGCTGCGCTTCGACGTGCGGCGCTCGCCCTCCCTGCCGAACGCGGTCGCCGTTCGGCTGATGAAGCTCGCGGGGCGCCGGCTCACCGATGATGGCGTGCTGGTGATCGACGCACGTCAGCACCGCACCCAGGAGCGCAACCGCGCCGACGCCCGCGACCGTCTCGCCGCCCTCGTCGCCGAAGCGGCGGTGCCGCCGAAGCCGAGGCGCGCGACGCGGCCGACGCTCGCATCCAAGACACGTCGGCTCGAAACCAAGAGTCGGCGCGGCGCTGTCAAGCGCATGCGTGGCGATACCGGCGGCGACTAGCCTGTCACGGACGACCGGGCGCGCACTCACGCAATCCCTTCCCGGACGCTTGAAGCGTCGGGGGAGTGGGGTCTGATCAATCCGGAGAAGGTTGCGAACCTAAACCGCGATCTGCCGCCTCAAACGGGCTTGCGCAACACCGCGATCCGCCCCGGTACGTCCCGTCCGCGCTGCCGCCTGACGGCCGCCTGGGAGAGGAAGGCGACGTCGAGCCCAGCACGCCTGACGGCCTCGCACAGATGGGCGTCGCCATGCGCGTAGCGACCATCCGGCCCGAGCACGACGCCGTCGCCGTCATGCGACTGGATCGAGACGGCCGCGAGCGCGCCCGGCTGCAGCACGCGGCCGATCGCCGAGAAGACCGAGGTGAGATCGGGTAGATAGATCAGCACGTCAGCCGCGATCGCAAGGTCGGCGCTCTCCGGCGGCTCCTCTGCGAGGAACACCGTCAGCTCGCCCTCGCAGAGCCGCGCGTAAAGCCCGCTGCGGCGCGCAAAAGCCAGCATTTCCGGTGAGAGGTCGACGCCGGTCAGCGACCCGACGCGCCCCGCAAGCGCGCGTCCCATCAGTCCAGTTCCGCAGCCGAGATCGAGCGCCGTCTCGAATCGGGGTCGAGCATCGCGCAGGGCGTCGAGCGCCTCGATGATCAGTTCCGGTCCGCGATAATGCAGATCGTCGACGAGGTGCCGCTCGAAGCGCGCGGCGTAGCCGTCGAAGAGCGCCCGCACATAGTCCGGCGTGATCGCGGCCAGGGCGTCGCCCGTGCCGAGATCGGCGAGGTGAAGTCGCGCTCCGAGGGCGTCGTCCGGGTCAATGTCCAGTGCCTTGGCATAGGCCGCCCGGGCGGCCTCCTCGGCGGCAGGCTCGTTCGAGGCCAGGAACAACGCCTCGCGCGCCCGGCCGAGCAGGAACCAAGCGGGAGCGTATCGCGGCGCGATCTCGATGGCCTGCTCCGCCATCTCGGCGGCAGCCCCAGCCTCTCCCTCGGCGAGACACGCCTCCGCATAGGCGAAGCGGCGGTCGGCCAGTAGGTCTCCGGAAGAGCGTTGGCGAGACATGGTGTCTGAGGCGGGATGCTGAGGGGTGGCCGCCACCTATATCCGTATCGATGCCGATCAGCGCTTCTGAATTGCTCACCCTGACACGCGAGGGCCTGTACTGCCCGCTCGGACGCTTCCACGTCGATCCGACCTGGCCCGTGGAGCGCGCGCTGATCACCCACGGCCATGCCGACCATGCGCGCTCGGGGCACGGCGAGGTGCTCGCCACGCCGGAGACGCTGCGGATCATGGCCGTGCGCTACGGCGAGGATTTTTGCCGGTCGCGGCAGGAGGCATGCCTCGGCGAGCCGATGCGGATCGGCGATGTGACGGTGCGCTTCGCACCCGCCGGGCACGTGCTCGGATCGGCGCAGATCGCGATCGAGAAGGACGGCAAGCGCATCGTCGTCTCGGGCGACTACAAGCGCGCGCCGGACCCGACCTGCCTACCGTTCGAGGTCGTGCCGTGCGATGTCTTCATCACCGAAGCGACCTTCGGCCTTCCGGTCTTCGTGCATCCCGACACCCGCGGCGAGGTGAGGAAGCTGCTCGACTCGGTCGCGTTGTTTCCCGAGCGTGCGCACATCGTCGGCGCCTACGCGCTCGGCAAGGCGCAACGGGTGATGGCCCTGCTTCGCGAAGAAGGCTGGGACCGGCCGATCCACCTGCACGGCGCGATGGAGAAGCTCACCGAACTCTACAAGCAGGAAGGCATCCCGCTCGGCGAGACGCCGAAGGTCGTCGCCGCCGAGCGCAAGGACCTGCACGGTGCCATCGTGATCTGTCCGCCGTCCTCGATCCAGGACCTGTGGGCGCGAAAATTTCCCGATCCGGTGACGGCCTTCGCCTCGGGATGGATGCGGGTGCGCGCTCGCGCCCGCCAGAAAGGCGTCGAGCTGCCGCTGGTGATCTCCGACCATTCCGACTGGCCTGACCTCTGCCGCACCATCCGGGAAATCGGGGCGGAGGAGGTTTGGGTGACGCATGGGCAGGAGGATGCGCTCGTCCACTGGTGCGGCACGCAGGGCATCAAGGCCAAGCCGCTGCACATGCTGGGCTATGGCGATGATGGCGAGGCCGAGCCCGATCCTGGCGCGAAGCCGGAGATGGAGGAGGCCTCGGCGTGAACGATTTCGCCCACCTCCTCGACCGCCTCGCCTACGAGCCTCGCCGCAATGCCAAGCTGCGCCTGTTGAAGGACTTTTTCACGAGCACACCCGATCCGGAGCGCGGCTGGGCGCTCGCGGCGATGACCGGGAATCTGAGCTTTCGCGAGGCCAAGCCGGCGATGATCCGGGCGCTCGTGGAAGAGCGGGTCGACCCGGTGCTGTTCGGACTATCGCGGAATTACGTGGGCGATCTGGCGGAGACGGTGGCGTTGATCTGGCCCACCCCGACCGTCATTCCCGGGCGGCGCGAAGCGTCGAACCCGGAATCCACGACTGGCCACGACGGCACGAGCCGCATTCCGTCACGGGTGGATCCCGGGTTCTCGCCTTTGGCGAGCCCCGGAATGACGGGGGAGAGGCGGGACGCCGGCCCCGGCCACAACAATCCGCCTCCCGACGTCCCGACCCTCTCCGACGTCGTCGAAACCCTCGCCACGACCGCTAAGAAAGACCTGCCCCGCCACCTCGCGAACTGGCTCGACGCCCTCGACGAGACCGGACGCTGGGCGCTTCTCAAACTCGTCACCGGCAACTTGCGCGTCGGCGTCTCGGCCCGGCTCGCCAAGACGGCCGTCGGGGCGCTCGGCGGCCACGAGCCCGACGCGATCGAGGAGGTCTGGCACGGGCTGGAGGCGCCCTACGAGAGCCTGTTCGCCTGGGTCGAGGGAAGGGGAGAGCGGCCCGAGACGCTGAACCCGGCCCCGTTCCGCCCGCCGATGCTCTCGCATCCGATCGAGGAGGAGGCGGACCTCGACAAACTCGATCCGGCGGCCTTCTCGGCCGAGTGGAAATGGGACGGCATCCGCGTGCAGCTCGCGGGTGGCCGCGACCGGGACGGGCGGCAGGTCGCCAAGATCTATTCGCGGACCGGCGAGGACATCACCGGCGCCTTCCCCGATCTCGCCGAAGCGATCACCTTCGAAGGCGCCATCGACGGCGAGTTGCTGATCCTGCGCGAGCACCGCGTGCAGAGCTTCAACGTGCTGCAGCAGCGGCTCAACCGAAAGGCGGTGACGCCGAAGCTGCTCGAAGAGTTTCCAGCGCATGTGCGCGCCTACGATGTCTTTGCCGACGAGGGCGAAGACCTGCGCGCGCTGCCGTTTTCGGAGCGGCGTAAGGCCCTCGAAAAACTGATCGGACATCTCGACCACGCCCGCATCGATCTCTCCCCGATCGTGCCGTTCGCGACATGGCCGGACCTCGCGGCGGCGCGGGCCGACCCGGCTTCGGCCGGAGCCGGCGAAGATGCCGACGCGATCGAGGGCGTGATGCTCAAGCGGCTCGACAGCGTCTACCAGCCCGGCCGGCCGAAGGGTCCGTGGTGGAAGTGGAAGCGCGAGCCGTTCGTCGTCGACGCGGTGATGATGTACGCCCAGCGCGGCCACGGGAAGCGCTCGTCCTTCTATTCGGACTACACCTTCGGCTGCTGGCGGGAGGGCGAGGCTGGCGCGGACGAGCTCGTCCCGGTGGGAAAAGCCTATCACGGCTTCACCGATGCCGAGTTGCAGAAGCTCGACCGCTACGTCCGCAACCACACCACTAAGCGTTTCGGCCCGGTTCGCGAGGTGGCCTATGGCCGCGAGGCCGGCCTCGTGCTCGAGATCGCCTTCGAGGGCGTGCAGCGCTCGACCCGTCACAAATCCGGCGTGGCCATGCGCTTCCCCCGCGTCAGCCGCATCCGCTGGGACAAGCCGCCAGCCGAGGCCGACCGGGTTGAGGCGCTGGAGCGGATCCTCGAACGCGGCGAGCGCGAGATCGCGCCGGGCGAGAGCATGGAGACGGATGCATGAGGCCAGCGGGCAAGGTCGGTGCGATCGAGGGGTTATCGAGCGGCGCGGCCGAGCGACAGGCCAGCGCCAGGCTCACGGTCTCGACGCCGGGCCAGGGATTTACGGACATCACCGACGCCGTCGCCGATTTCGTGCGCCAGAGCGCCCTGCGCGACGGCCTCGTCACGGTGTTCTGCCGGCACACCTCGGCCTCGCTGACCATTCAGGAGAACGCCGATCCGGACGTGCGCACTGACCTGCTCAGCTCGCTCAACAGCCTCGCCCCGCGCAATGCCGGCTGGGTGCACGGTATAGAGGGGCCGGACGACATGCCGGCTCATATCCGCACCATGCTTACCGATTCCGGGCTGAGCGTGCCGGTGGTGGACGGACGGCTCGGATTGGGAACATGGCAGGGGATCTATTTGATCGAGCACCGGGACCGGGGGCATCGACGGGAGATTCTGCTTAACGCGATCGGTCGGTAATTCAGAGTTCGGAGCCGGTCGTCGGACCGCGAGGCTCGGATGCTTTAGCCAATCGGCGATACGGCTTCGCCGGCGACGGCCCTTCGAGGAGTCCGTCGCCGGCGAGTGTCCGACAGTTAGCGGTTGCGGTGCTGGTCGCGGGCGGCGTCGTGCGACTTCATCGCGGTGAAGGTCGCGCTGTCCCGGTCGTACCGGCTAATCGCAGGACCGTTGGGGGCCGTGGCGCCGTAGGTCGGCACCTCGAGCTGGGCGCCCCAGACGTTGATCGTGCGAGTCTGCGCGAGAGCGCCGCCAGCCGAACCAACGGCAAGTATAGCAGCGATGACGATGGACTTGATCATGATGTAATCTCCTGAGTTTGGCCTGCGCTTCGGTATTGTTCGCAGATACTCAGGATTTCGGCCGACCTCACGCCAGGTTACGTCGAAGATTTCATTCGCGTGCGGTAGCACACACGCGCATTTGAAGCCTCAGGATCAGTCGCAGGCCGCCGCTACGAACGCGGTGTAGCCCTTCGCCCGCAGCACGCAGGCCGGGCAGGTCCCGCAGCCATAGCCCCAATCGTGGCGTTCGCCGCGCTCGCCGAGATAGCAGGTATGGCTGCCCTCGACGACGAGGTCGACGAGCCGCTGGCCGCCCAATTCCTCGGCTAGTCCCCAGGTCGCGGCCTTGTCGAGCCACATCAACGGCGTGTGCAGCACGAAGCGCCGCTCCATGCCGAGGTTGAGGGCAACCTGCAGCGCCTTGATCGTGTCGTCGCGACAATCCGGGTAGCCGGAATAGTCGGTCTCGCACATGCCGCCGACGATGTGGCGCAGGCCGCGTCGATAGGCGAGGGCGGCGGCGAAGGTCAGGAAGACCAGGTTGCGGCCCGGCACGAAGGTGTTGGGCAGGCCGTCCGCCGACATGGCGATCTCGGTGTCGCGAGTCAGCGCGGTCTCGGAGACGGCGCCGAGCGCGGGGAGGTCGATGGTGTGATCGGGTCCGAGACGGCGCTCCCAGCTCTCGTCGATCCGCCCGAGTCCGCTGCGCAGATTTTCGCGACAGTCGAGCTCGATCCGATGGCGCTGGCCGTAGTCGAAACCCAGCGTCTCGACGCGGGAGAACCGCTCCAGCGCCCAGGCGAGACAGGTCGTCGAATCCTGGCCGCCCGAAAAGAGGACCAGCGCGCCGTCGTCGCTCGGATCAGTCGCCGTCATACTCCGCCCAGGATAGCGGCGTCTCCATCACCTTCACGGAGGAGAGGCCCGGCAGCACCGGCTTCGTCTTATGCCAGATCCAGGCCGCGATGTGCTCGGCGGTCGGATTCTCCAGCCCCTCGATCTCG
Source organism: Methylobacterium brachythecii (assembly GCF_014196345.1). Taxonomy (GTDB): domain Bacteria; phylum Pseudomonadota; class Alphaproteobacteria; order Rhizobiales; family Beijerinckiaceae; genus Methylobacterium; species Methylobacterium brachythecii. Next base: position 103,464 of record NZ_JACIDN010000006.1, read on the forward strand.
TTGAGGGTGTGGTGGTCGAGTCGCTCCAGGATAGGCTTGAACGCGCTCTCGACGTCGTAGAAGTCGATCACCCAGCCGCTCTGCGCATCCACCGGCCCCGAGACCGTGAGCTCCACGCGGTAGGAATGCCCGTGCATGCGCGAGCAGCGATGCGTCTGCGGGACGTTCGGCAGGCGGTGGGCCGCCTCGAAGGTGAAGGCCTGGGTGATCTTCATCGTGTCTCGTCCGGCGCGCGCGTCTCGATCGCGGCTGTGGCACCTGAACTCAACGACGAGCTTACTGAAGGAAAATGGTGGAGCCTAACGGGATCGAACCGATGACCTCTTCCATGCCATGGAAGCGCTCTCCCAGCTGAGCTAAGGCCCCACTTGTATCCGAAACGGTCTGGTACGGTCCGTTTCGGAGAAACCTCCCGGCGGTCGGCCCACCGGGGAGGGCGGTTCTATAAGCGGAGGTTTGCCGGGACTCAAGCCCCTTCTCCGCTCCTTTTTTCACCCCTGACAGGTGTGTCGTCAAGGCATCAGGGGCGAGGACGCCAGCGATGGCCGATCAGTTGTCGTCGTCGTTGTCGTCGTCGTTCTCGACGAGATCCGAAACGTCGTCGTCATCCTCCTCTTCGAGGAAGGTGTCGTCGTCGCTGCCCGAGGAGCTGCTCTCCTCGTCTTCACCGTCGTCGCCGTCGACCTTGGCGTCGCTGTCCTCGCTCGCCTCGGCCTCATCGAGGGACACGACCTCCGGACCCGTCTCGTCCTCGTCCTCTTCGTCGTCGTCCTTGCGGTTGACGACCGGCGCCGAGCCGCGGCCGGCAGCTGCCATCTGGAAGACCGTGCCGCATTTCGGGCAGGTCGCCGGATCGCGGGACAGGTCGTAGAACTTCGCGCCGCAATTCATGCATTGGCGCTTGATGCCGAGTTCCGGTCGGGCCACGGGGGGGAACCTCTGGAGGTCGTGTAGGGGGGAGCGCGGCCCCGTTAGTCGGCTCCTGCGAGCATGTCAAATGCCATCGCAACCAAGAGGCCCGTCGCCGGCGGTGCCGACACGTGGCGCGGGCCGGATGACGTGCGGTCGCCCCCATGGTAACCGGCCCCTTCCCGGGGATGCCCCCAATCCCCAAACAGCCCCTCAGCCCCGCCCGTGTCGCACGCCTCAGAGCCTCAGCCCGTCACAGCCTCGCCCGGAACGCCGCTGCGCGGCGCCCTGCGGCCGCCGGGCGACAAGTCGATCTCGCATCGGGCGATGATCTTCGGATTGCTCTCGATCGGGGAGACGCGGATCGAGGGCCTGCTCGAAGGCGATGACGTGTTGCGCACCGCCGACGCGGCGCGGGCTCTCGGCGCCTCGATCGAGCGGCTGGGCGAGGGACGCTGGCGGGTGAAGGGCGTCGGCATCGGCGGCCTGAGCGATCCGGAGGGCGTGCTCGATTTCGGCAATGCCGGCACCGGTTCTCGGCTGATGATGGGCGTGGTCGGCGGCCAACCCATCACCGCGACGTTCGACGGCGATGCCTCCCTCCGCAAGCGCCCGATGCGCCGCATCCTCGACCCGCTGCTGCGGATGGGCACGCAGATCGTCTCCGAGGCCGAGGGCGGCCGCGTGCCGCTGACCCTGCGCGGCCCGGCGGAGGCCATTCCGCTCACCTATGAGACGCCGGTGGCCTCGGCGCAGATCAAGTCCGCGGTGCTGCTCGCGGCGCTGAATGCGCCCGGCATCACCACGGTGATCGAAGCGGCGGCCACGCGCGACCATACCGAGCGCATGCTGCGCCTGTTCGGCGCCGAAGTCGCGGTGACCCCGCACGGTCCCGGCGGTCACGGCCGCTCCATCGCGCTCACCGGCCAGCCGACCCTGCGCGGCACCGATGTGATCGTGCCGGCCGACCCGTCCTCGGCAGCCTTCCCGCTGGTGGCGGCGCTGATCGTGCCCGGTTCGGAGGTGACGATCCACGGCGTGATGATGAACCCGCTGCGCATCGGCCTCATCACCACGCTGCTGGAGATGGGCGCCGACATCGAACGCCTGAACGAGCGCGAGGAAGGCGGCGAGACCGTCGCCGACCTGCGCGTTCGCGCCAGCCGCCTCAAGGGCGTCGACGTCCCGGCCGAGCGCGCGCCGGCGATGATCGACGAATACCCCGTGCTCGCCGTCGCCGCCGCCTTCGCGGAGGGCACCACGCGCATGAACGGCCTGCACGAATTGCGCGTGAAGGAATCCGACCGCCTGGCTGCGGTCGCCGATGGCCTCGCCGCGAACGGCATCGACTACGTGATCGAAGGTGACGACCTGATCGTCCAAAGTGACGGAAGCGCGCCGCGCGGCGGCGGCACCGTGGCGACGCATCTCGATCACCGCATCGCCATGTCCTTCCTGGTGCTCGGCTTGGCGAGCCGCGAGCCCGTCACGGTCGATGACGGGGCGATGATCGCGACGAGTTTCCCGAGTTTCACGCCGAGCATGACCGCGCTCGGCGCCGCGATTTCGGGCTAGGCCGATGCCGCTGGTGATCGCCATCGACGGGCCGGCCGCCTCGGGCAAAGGCACGCTCGCGCGGCGTCTCGCCGTGCATTTCGGGCTGCCGCATCTCGATACGGGGCTGCTCTACCGAGCGGTGGCCCTGCTGATGCTCGATGCCGGAATCGATCTCGGCGACGCGAACGAGGCCGCACGCACGGCCTCCAGCCTCGTCGCCGACCAGCTCGCCGACCCGCGCCTGCGCGAGCGGGCCATGGGCGAAGCAGCCTCACGGGTCTCCGGCATCCCGGACGTGCGAGCGGCACTGCTGTCCTGGCAGCGCCGGTTCGCCTCCGACGAGGCGGGCGCCGTGCTCGACGGGCGCGACATCGGTACCGTGATCTGCCCCGATGCACGGGTGAAGCTGTTCATCACGGCCTCGCCCGAGGAGCGCGCCCGCCGCCGGCACCGCGAACTCACCGGCCGCGGCGAGGAGACCACGCTCGCGGCGATCCTCTCTGACATTCGGGCCCGAGACGAACGAGACAGCTCCCGCAGCGCCGCGCCGCTCAAGGCCGCGGAGGATGCCGTGATCATCGACACCACCGAACTCGATGCGGACGAGGCCTTCGCCGCCGCCCGTCACGTCGTGGAACGCGCTCGCGAGCATTGAGCCCGGATCGAGCGAGTGCCTGGACACTCGCTAGGGTTGCCGTCGATCGTCGCGCCGCGTTCGCCACCGGAAAGATTGCGCACGAGCTTTCCAATCCGGCCAAGCTTGCGCTAAGTTTTTTGACACGTGTCCGGCTCGTCCAGCACGTGATAGCGCAAAGTCGGCAAATAAACGGGGAGCTGGCCTTGAGCCGCTATTTCTTCGACATTGACGACGGCTCGGTCATTCACGACGAAATCGGTCGCGAAATCCGCGATGATCGGACGCTGCGGCGCGAGGCGCTCGGCGTCGTGACGGCTCTGATGGCCGCCGAAGCAGAAGATGCCAAAGAAACAACCCTCGTCCTCTCGGCAAGAGATGAAGCAGGCAAGCTTTCTCTCAAGGTTCGGATGGTGTGTCAGGTCGAGGAGCTGTAACGGAAGAAGGTCGCGCGCGCTTCAATTCGAGAGCGACCATGTCGAGTAGCACGCGAAGCCTAAAATTGCCGTCTGAGCGAAATCTTTCGCGGATTTTTTCGATCTCTGCAACGGTTTCTACTACAAGCTGATCTTCAACGTTGGACACGGCTTGCCCTCCGCAAGATCCTGGCCCTCGGCAACAATACCAAGACTATAGGACATCAACGTAAGATGTATATGCAGAGATCGTGAAATGTCGGATACCCGACATAGCGGCTACTGAAGATTGCGACCTGAATACTCCATTTGCAGCGCTTGCATCTCAAGGGCGAAACAACCCTAAGATACTATCTAAGGTAGTGCAATCGGTCGGTCACTCTGCCTCGATCAGCCGCGCATACTCGGCTTCTGGCAAGCCGTAGGAGGTGCCGGCGACTGCTTCCAACCCGCGCCGATCCACCACGTGAATGCGGCCGCGCCGCGCCTTGATGAGCGCGCGACCCTCAATCATCTGGATCGCCACCGTCACACTGGACCGCTGGACACCGAGCACCACGGCCAGGAATTCGTGCGTCACGGCGATGTCGGAGCCGCCGAGGCGGTCCTGGCACATCAGCAGCCAGCGGGCGAGGCGCGCTTCGAGGTTGTCGGTGAGGTTGGTACGGGCCGTCTGCGCCGTCTGAATGTAGAGCGTATGCACGAAGGTGAGCAGCAGCCGACGCAGCGTCGGGCTCCGATCCACGGCCGTCTCAAGCGCTTCCAAGCGGATTCGGTAACCGCGCCCGGCGGCCTGGACGACCGACGTGTCGGGCGTCCGGTCGATGCCGAGCAGTGACGGCACCGCGCCGACCAAGCCCTCGCAGCCGAGCAGGGCTATCTCCACCTCGCCACCGCTCCTCCCGGTGACGACGGAAACGAAACCGCTCTCCGGGAAGACCAGTTCGCGGATCGGCTGGCCGGGCTCGATCAATACCTGACCGCGATCGAGCGGAACCGGCACGAGGCTGGGAACGAGCAGGGCGAGGTCCGCCGCCATGCACCGCCCGAGCAACCGGTTCCGATATGGTCCCTCCGTGGCCACCGGGGCACTTTCCATGTCCGGAGAGGGGTCACACGCGGTTTCTCGCGACGCTGCCGCCGCGCCGAGGCATGTCGGCCCTTGAATGGGATTTTCCAGTTCCAACACGACGTGCCGACGTCTCAGTCTGGTAGCCGACCGTCACGCCGTCTTGTTGGAGCGGCCCAACGGCCGTTTCAACTCAGGATTCGGATTGCGGCCATAACTCGCGATAAATGGAACCACCTGAGGTTGGTTCCGTCGGCGGCCGGATGTTTCGGTACGCTCGGACGTAGGCTCGCTCGTTCCGAAGCCTTCCGCCCGTGCAGCAGCAGCACGCGAGGATGACCGGTGTGGCGGTTCCAGCTCAAGCGGGACCCGTCGACGGACCTCGGTCGGAGACTCCCCGCCCATTTGCCTCCTCAGGGCCGTAGCGGTTCGGCCCGGTCATGCCGTGCCGGCCGAGTGTCTCGATCAGGAACCACAGGCCGGCCGCCAGCGCGGCGAGGGCGTAGGTCAGCACTGCGGCGGGGTGAGCCTCGGCCTGATCCTCGATCGGCACGAAGCCGAGCGCCGTCTGGGCCAGGGGCAGGGCGAGCCAAAGGCCGGTACGGCCGCGATCATGCAGCCGCCGCACGGTCTGGGCGAAGGCGGCGAGCCCCGGCAGGAGAGCGCCGCCCGCCGTCAGTAGGCCAGCGACGCGCCAGCCCTGCGCAGCCAGCGCGACGGAGAGGCAAGCCAACGCAGCCGTCAGCAAGCCGAGCCGCACTGCGCGCCGGCCATAGGCCCGGCGCGACAGCCGGCCTCGCGGATCGAACCAGTGCAGAGGGCTCAAGGCGCTCATCTCCGAAGGCTTGTCGCGTGAGTCGCGCCGACGGCAAAGGCCGTGTCACGTCCCCCGCGGCTTGGCGCGCCGGGTCGGCGCTTCCGAGAGCGGGTCCTCCGGCCAGGGGTGGCGGGGATAGCGCCCGCGCATCTCCGAGCGCACGGCCGCCCACGACCCCCGCCAGAAGCCTGGCAGATCGCGCGTGATCTGGATCGGGCGCTGCGCCGGCGACAGCAGGTGCAGAACCAGCGGCACCCGCCCGCCACCGAGGCTCGGGTGCCGGTCGAGGCCGAAGAGCTCCTGCACCCGGACTGCCAGGACCGGCTCCGGCCCCGATTCGTAGTCGATCGGAATGTGCGACCCCGTCGGCACCTCGAGATGCGACGGCGCTTCCGCGTCGAGCCGCGCTCGCAGGTTCCAGGGCAGCAGCGCGTCGAGCGCCCGGCCGAGATCGTCGGCGGTGACGGCGTCGCGCCCGGTACGCCCGACGATCGCCGGCGCCAGCCACTCCTCCGCGGATCGGGCGAGCGCCTCTTCCGACAGGTCCGGCCAGTCGCCCGCCTCGGCCGCCCGCAGGAACCGGACTCGGGCCAGCCACTGCCTCTGCCCCGCGCTCCGCGGCAGGCGGTCGAGCCCCAGCCCGGCCAGCCCCCGTGCGAGAATCCGCGCCGAGGCTTCGTCCGGCGGAACGGGCAAGGTGCGCTCGTCCAAGACGACCGCTCCGAGCCGCCGCCCGGTGCGCGCCCTGAGTTGGCCGGAGACGTCGTCGAAGGTGGTCGTCGTGCTCACCGTGATCATGACGGACGCGATCGCGCGAATCTCCTCAGGATCGATCGCAGCGGCGGCCAGGATGCGCGCCGAGCCGGCGCTTCCGGCCAGGTCGGCGACGACGATGAAAGGCTCTCGGGCGAGCGCGCTGGCCGGATCGAGCTGACCGGCGCGGCCCTGGACCATCACATACGCCCCGTCCTTGCCGCGCGACCGCGCGATCCGATCGGGATAGGCGAGCGCCAGGAGAGAACCGGGCCGCGACAGGATTTCCGCCGTCAGATCAGGGCCTTGCGGGGCGAGACCGGCCCGTTCGGCCTGCCGGGCCCAGCCCTCCGCGAGGCGCCGCATGTCCGCCGCCCGGCCGCCGCGCTCACGCGAGAACCGCTCCACGCGCTCCGCCAGGTCGACACCGTCGCCGCCGAGGCCACGCTCGACCAAAACTGCAGCCAGATCAGCGGCTTGGCGCGCAGCGCCGACGCCCGCGGCCGTGACCACCATCCGAGCGAGGCGCGGCGGCAGCGGCAGGGCGCGCAGGGCCTGCCCGGTCGGAGTGATCCGCCCATCCTCGTCGAGACCGCCGAGACGGGTCAGGAGGGCTCGCGCCTCCGCGAGCGCCGGGGCCGGCGGCGGGTCGAGAAAGCGCAGCGTCGTCAGATCCTTGACGCCCCAGGCGGCGCAATCGAGCACCAGGCCCGAGAGGTCGGCCGCAAGGATTTCGGGCCGCGTGAACGGCTCCAGCGCGCCCGTGCCCGCCTCCGCCCAGAGCCGCCAGCACACCCCCGGCTCGGTGCGTCCGGCGCGGCCCCGGCGCTGGTCCACCGAAGCACGCGAGGCGCGGGCGGTGACGAGACGGGTGAGGCCGTTGCCGGGCTCGTAGACCGGCACCCGAGAGAGGCCGGAATCGACAACGATTCGAACACCTTCGATGGTCAGCGAGGTCTCGGCGATGGAGGTCGCCAGCACCACCTTGCGCCGTCCCGGCGGCGGCGGCGAGATCGCCCGATCCTGCTCGCTCTGCGACAGCGCGCCGTAGAGAGGAGCCACGTCCGTTTCCGAGCCGACGCGGCCTTCGAGGCGTTCGGCGACCCGGCGAATCTCGGCCTGCCCGGGCAGGAAGGCCAGCACCGAGCCGGGGTCGGCCCTGAGGGCGCGCAGGATCGCCTCGGTGACGGCATCCTCGATCCGCGTATTGGGGTCGCGATCGAGATGGCGCGTCTCGACCGGATAGGCCCGGCCCTCGGATTCGATCACCGGCGCCTCGCCGAGGAGCCGCGCCACGCGCGCCCCGTCGAGGGTCGCCGACATCACGAGCACCCGCAGTTCCTCTCGCAGACCTCCTTGCGCATCGAGCGCCAAGGCGAGGCCGAGATCGGCATCGAGGGAGCGCTCGTGAAACTCGTCGAACAGCACCGCGCCGACGCCCGATAATTCGGGATCGTCGAGGATCATGCGAGAAAACACGCCCTCGGTGACGACCTCGATCCGGGTTCGGGCAGAAATCCTGGAGCCGAGGCGGACGCGTAAGCCCACCGTCTCGCCGACGCTCTGGCCCAGCGTCTTCGCCATCCGCTCGGCAGCACCACGCGCGGCGAGCCGGCGCGGTTCGAGCAGGATGATCTTCTGGTCGGCGAGCCAGGGCTCTTGGAGCAGGGCGAGCGGCACCCGCGTCGTCTTGCCGGCGCCGGGCGGGGCGACGAGCACGGCCGCGCTCGACACGACCAGCGCCTCGCGCAGTTGCGGCAGGACGGCGTCGATCGGCAGGGAGCTCGTTGGAGGCAGGGACATCGCCGCCGCTCGTGACGCGGAAACGGGGCCGGCGCAACAGAAGGGCCTGGAGGCGCGGTCACCGTCCCCGAAGGGCCGGCCCGCCCTCAGCCGCTACGCGACCGGACACCTGCCAGGAAAAGCGCCACGGCGGCGCGGCGCCGTTTCTCCTGGGCCACCGGATCGACCGTGATGCCGTAAAGCGCCTGTTTCGAGCTGCGGCCGAGGATGAGGTTCAGAAACAAGTCGGCGGCGATCTCGGTATCCTCGACCCGGATCTGCCCTTGGGCGGCAAGCACGTCCAGGAGACGCGCGACGGCGCGCACGCCGCGCAGCCAGCCCTCCTCGTAGGCGAGCTTCGCCATCTCGGGAAACTGCAGGGCCTGAGCGGCGATGCAGCGCGTGAGCGCGGCCGCGCCCGGCTCCTGCGAGCGTGCGAGCAGGCTGCGGCTGAGATCGTCGAGCACGGCCTCCGCGCCACCTGGCTTGGCCTGCAGGGCCTGGGCTTCGGCTGCGCTCAGAGGCGCGAGCCATTCGCGGATTCGCTCGTCCAGGATCGCTTCGAACAGCGCCCGCTTGTCGCGGTAGCGCGCATAGAGGGTCGGCTTGCTGACGCCCGCGGCCTCGGCGACCGCGTCGATCGACGTCGCGTCGAAGCCGCGCTCCATGAAGAGCTGCGTCGCCACCTCGACGATGCGCGCCTCGCGACGGGCTGCTTCCTCCCGCGTCGGGCGTCCACCGCCGCCGCGCTTCGGCGGCTCCTTCGCATCGGCGGTGGCCGACTGCGTCATCGAAAAATCTCCTTGTCGCCCGAGCCGATCGGGCGTATTGCAACGATACCGTATCGTTTCATTAATGCCTAGCGCCGATGAAACCGTTGCCCAGCGATAATCCTCCCGCCCCCGCCATGCCAGAGTCGACTCCACCGACACAGATCCCGGCTCCAGCCGCCGTGCCGGCGCGCAAGCGCCGCAAGGGTCGGGTCGTACTGATGCTCATTCTTCTGGCCGCCATTGGCGGCGGCGGAAGCTATGGTTGGCACTGGTGGACCATCGGCCGCTTCCTGGAAACGACCGAGGACGCCTACCTCCAGGCCGACAAGGTCTCGGTCGCCCCGCGTATCGCAGGCCATGTCGCCGAGGTGATGGTCGGCGACAATCAGCCGGTGAAGCCCGGCGACGTGATCGCACGGCTCGACGACCGCGAATACCGGGTGGCGCTCAAGCAGTCGGAGGCGGATGTCGAGAAGAGCCGGGCGCAGATGCTCGCGACGGCCGCCGCCATCCTGCAGCAACAGGCCCAGATCCAGTCGGCAAAGGCCGAGGTCGACAACACCGTCGCCGCCCTCGACTTCGCCACCAAGGAATATGCCCGCTACCAGAACCTGCTGCAGACCGGCTCCGGCACGGTACAGCGCCAGCAGCAGGCGGATGCGGACCTTCGCCAGAAGAAGGCTGCGCACGACAAGGCCATCGCTTCTCTCGATTCCGCGAACAAGCAGGTCGAGAGTTTGAAGGCGCTGGAGGCCAGCATGAAGGCCACCCTCGAAGGTTCGCAAGCCAAGCTCGAGCAGGCGCAGCTCAACCTCAGCTACACGACGATCACCGCGCCGATCGAAGGCGTGGTCGGCGATCGCTCTCTGCGGGTCGGGCAGTTCGTCTCGGCCGGCACCGGCCTGCTCACCGTCGTGCCGATGGGCCGCGACATCTATCTCGTGGCGAACTTCAAGGAGACCCAGACCGGCGAGATGGTGGAGGGCCAGCGCGTGACCTTCACCGTCGATGCGCTCGGCGACCACGCATTCGGCGGCCGCATCCAATCCTTCTCACCCGGCACCGGCGCCCAGTTCGCGCTGCTGCCGCCGGAGAACGCCACCGGCAACTTCACCAAGGTCGTGCAGCGCGTGCCCGTGCGCATCGCCCTCGATGCCGGCGACCCGTTGCTCGCACGCCTCCGACCAGGCCTCTCGGTCGAGGCGACGGTACACCTCCAGGACCCGATCGAACGGGTTCCCGACCGGCGCAAGCCCGTCCCGGCCCTCGTCAGCGAGGCGCTGCCGCGATGAGTGCTGCCGCGACGGCCATCGTCGCGCCGGAACGAGCTTCCGCCCGCGATTGGCTGGCGGTGTTCGGCGCCATCCTCGGCGCCTTCACGGCGATCCTCGACATCCAGATCACCAACGCCTCGCTCGCCGACATCCAGGGCGCGCTCGGGGCCTCGACGGAAGAGGGAAGCTGGATCTCGACCGCCTATCTGATGGCCGAGATCATCGTGATCCCGCTCACCGGATGGCTCGCCTCCGTGATCGGGCTGCGCCGCTACCTCGCCGTGAACACCATGCTGTTCACCGGCTTCTCGCTCGCCTGCGCGTTGTCGACCTCGCTCGGCCAGATGATTCTTTTTCGCGCCGGCCAGGGCTTCACCGGCGGCGTGCTGATCCCCACCGCCATCGTCATCGTGCGCACCCGGCTCTCGAAGAGCCAGCAGCCGATCGGCATCGCGCTGTTCGGCCTGACCGCGACCTTCGCCCCGGCCATCGGCCCGACGGTGGGCGGCTGGCTCACCGACAACCTGTCCTGGCACTACATCTTCTATCTGAACCTGATCTTCGGACCGCTCGCCGCGGCGATCCAGCTCGGCGCCTTCGACAGTGTCCCGGCCCGTTGGAGCGAACTCCTGAAAGGCGATTGGATCGGCATCGGATTCATGGCCACCGGCCTGCCGGCGCTGACCTTCGTGCTCGAGGAGGGCCAGCGGAAGGACTGGTTCGGCTCGCCGATCATCGTCAAGGCGAGTTTGCTGGCAGCGGCCGGCATCATCGGCTTCATCATCCGCGAGCTGATGGCCGAGCGGCCCTTCATCAACCTGCGGGTCCTCGCCAACCGCTCGGTGGGCGGGGCCTGCCTGCTGATGACCGTGCTCGGCGCGGTCTCCTTCGGCTCGATCTACATCATCCCGGTCTATTGCGCGCAGATCCAGGGCTACAACGCCCAGCAGATCGGCTACGTGGTGATGTGGTCGGGCCTGCCGCAGCTCCTGCTGTTCCCGATGATGCCGCTGATCATGCGGACCTTTGACGCCCGGCTGCTGGTGATCGCGGGGGCGCTATTCTTCATCGCAAGCTGCTGGATCAATGTCGGGCTGACGCACGATGTCGGGGTCGACCAGCTGATCCTGCCGCAGCTTTTGCGTGCCATCGGCCAGCCGCTCTTCGTCATCCCGCTCTCGCAGCTCTCGACGGTGGGCCTCGGACCCCGCGACACGGCGGATGCCTCGGCCCTGTCGAACATGATGCGCAATCTCGGCGGCTCGATCGGCATCGCGATGCTCTCGACCATGATCGACCGGCGCGAGCACATGCATTTCTCGGTGCTCGCCGAGGCCATCACCGTGAACGCCACGCGGACGCAGGAACGCCTCGCTGCCCTGGTCGCGGGCCTACACGGGCACATCGCCGACCCGCTCGCCGCCAAGGGCGTGGCTGTCGGCATGCTGGCACAGCAAGTCCGCCGAGAGGCCTACGTCATGGCCTATGCCGACGGGTTCTGGCTCGTCGGCGTTAGCCTCGTGCTCAGCCTCGCCGTCGTCGCCCTTCTGAAGAAACCGCAGAGGTCCTCGGCACCCGTCGAGGCCCACTGACCCTGTCCTGCCCCGATCGCGCGGTCTCCCTAGCCCGCGTGATGGACGGCCGGTCCGCGCACCGCCCCCTCGCGCGGATCGGCCGTTTCGTTTCAGAGAGCCTTTAGCCGCCGATGTCGAAGGCGGCCAAAGCGGCCATGTTGACGAGGTCGGCATCGGTAGCGCCGAGCGGAACGATCTGCACCGGCTTGTCGAGCCCGACGAGGATCGGACCGAGCACCATGGCTCCGCCGAGTTCCTGCAGCATCTTCGTGGAGATCGAGGCCGAGTGGAAAGCCGGCATCACCAGCACGTTGGCCGGCTCCTTGAGGCGGCTGAACGGGTAGTAGCGCTGCATCAGCTCGCGATCGAGGGCGACGTCCGCCGCCATCTCGCCCTCGTAGGTGAAGTCGAGCTTCATCCCATCGAGGATGCGGACCGCCTCGCGCACCTTCTCCATCCGCTCTCCCTTCGGATGCCCGAAGCTCGAGAAGGAGAGGAGGGCGACGCGCGGCTCCGTGCCGAGCTTCCGCGCGGCGCCGGCGGCCTCGATCGCGATCTGCGCGATCTCCTGCGCATCCGGCATCTCGGTGATCGCGGTATCGGCGACGAGCACCGTGCGGCCGCGTGCGAAGACGGCCGATAGACCGATCACGCGGTGGCCGGGCTTCGCATCGATGACACGGCGAACGTCCTCCAGCGCCAGCGAGTAGTTGCGGGTCGCACCCGTCACCATCGCGTCGGCATCGCCGAGGGCCACCATGGTGGCGCCGAAGACGTTGCGGTCCTGGTTGATCAGCCGGTGGCAGTCGCGCGGGAGATAGCCCTGCCGCTGCATGCGCGCGTAGAGGTGCTCGGCATAGTCGTCGTTCCGCTTCGAGAGCGAGGCGTTGTGGATCTCGATGTTGTCGCGCCGGTCGAGATCGATGCCCGCAGCCGCCGCATTCGCTTTCACGCGATCCTCGCGCCCGACCAGGATCGCCGTGCCGAGGCCCTGGTTGGCGAAGGAGACGGCGGCGCGGATGACCAGTTCTTCCTCGCCCTCGGCGAAGACCACGCGCTTCGGAAACTTGCGCACGCGCTCGAAGACACGGTTGAGCACACCGGCCACCGGGTCGCGCCGGGCCGAGAGCCGGTCGCGATAGGCCGCCATGTCGTCGATGGGCTTGCGGGCGACGCCCGTGTCCATCGCCGCCTTAGCGACGGCCGGCGGCACGGTGTGGATCAGGCGCGGATCGAACGGGACTGGGATGATGTATTCGCGCCCGAAGCGCGGCCGGCTGCCCTGGTAGGCGGCGGCGACCTCGTCCGGCACGTCCTCGCGGGCGAGAGCCGCGAGCGCCTCGGCCGCGGCGATCTTCATCTCCATGTTGATCGCGGATGCGCGCACGTCGAGCGCGCCGCGGAAGATGTAGGGGAAGCCCAGCACGTTGTTGACCTGGTTCGGATAGTCCGAGCGGCCGGTGGCGACGATGGCGTCGGTGCGGATCTGGCCGACCTCCTCGACGGTGATCTCGGGGTCGGGATTCGCCATCGCGAAGATGATCGGGTTCGGCGCCATCGAGGCGATCATCTCGGCCGAGAACGCCCCCTTGACCGAGAGACCGAACACGATGTCGGCGCCTTGCATGGCCTCGGCCAGCGTGCGCTTGTCGGTCGGCACCGCATGGGCCGACTTCCACTGGTTCATGCCCTCGCGGCGGCCCTCATAGACGACGCCCTTGGTGTCGCAGAGGATCACGTTCTGGTGGCCGAAGCCCATCGCCTTGAGCAGCTCGATGCAGGCGATGCCCGCCGCACCCGCGCCGTTCACGACGAGCGTCGCCTTGCCGATGTCGCGGCCCGTCAGGTGTAGCGCGTTGAGGATGCCCGCCGCGGCGATGATCGCGGTGCCGTGCTGGTCGTCATGGAAGACCGGGATGTCCATCAGCTCGCGCAGGCGCGCCTCGATGATGAAGCATTCGGGAGCCTTGATGTCCTCGAGATTGATGCCGCCGAAGGTCGGGCCGAGGAAACGCACCGCGTTAATGAACTCGTCCGGGTCCTCGGTGCCGACTTCGAGATCGAAGGCGTCGACGTCGGCGAAGCGCTTGAACAGCACCGCCTTGCCTTCCATCACCGGCTTCGAGGCCACCGCGCCTCGGTTGCCGAGGCCGAGGATCGCCGTGCCGTTGGAGATCACACCGACGAGGTTGCCCTTGGCCGTGTAGTCGTAGGCCTTCGACGCATCCTCCGCGATGGCGAGCACGGGCACGGCGACGCCGGGCGAATAGGCGAGCGAGAGGTCGCGCTGCGTCGCCATCGGCTTCGTCGCGATGACCTCCAGCTTGCCGGGACGGTCGCCCGCGTGGAAGGCCAGCGCCTCCTCCTCGGTGAAGGTCGGGCGCTTGCGCGGCTGGGCGGGCTTGCTCTCGGTCATCGGCATTTCCTCTTATGGTGCCGGGCCTAGCGCCCATGGGGACTGGGCTCAACCAAGACTTTCGACGATGCTTACCGCGGCACTCGACGGAGCCGCGCGAGCCGTTTCCCCAGCCGAGACGTTGCAAACGCCTGATTCAGCCGATCGCGTCTGCTAAGCTCGGCCGCATGAGCCGCCATGCCGTGCGATCCACGCCCTCCGACCCGCACGCGAAGGCCGGCGACGTCGTGACACCCAAAGAGCCGACATCGTTCGACCGCGCCGGCGCGACGCCGATGATGGCGCAGTACCTGGAGATCAAGGCGGCCAATACCGACTGCTTGCTGTTCTACCGGATGGGCGACTTCTTCGAGCTGTTTTTCGAGGATGCCGAGATCGCCTCGCGGGCGCTGGGCATCGTGCTCACGAAGCGCGGCAAGCATGCGGGTTCCGAGATTCCGATGTGCGGCGTGCCGGTGGAACGGGCCGACGACTATCTCAGCCGCCTGATCGCGCTCGGCCACCGCGTCGCCGTCTGCCAGCAGGTCGAGGACCCGGCCGAGGCCAAGAAGCGCGGGCCGAAATCGGTGGTGCGGCGAGAGGTGCAGCGCCTCGTCACCCCCGGCACCATCACCGAGGACCGGCTGCTCGATCCGGCCCGGGCCAACCTGCTCCTCGCCATCGGCCGCCGAAAGGTGTCGGAACACGCCCACGCCTACGGGCTTGCCGCGTTCGACATCTCGACGGGCCGCTTCTCGCTGAGCGAGGTGGCCGACGGTGCGCTCTCGGCGGCGATCGCGCGTTACGAGCCGCGCGAGATCGTGCTGTCCGAGGCAATCCATTCCGATCCGGCCCTGGCTCGGCTCTGGCGCGATACCTCCGCGGCCGTGGTTCCGCTGGCCCAGGCCGAACTGGAGCCGGCCTCCGCGGAGCGGCGTATCCGCGAACAATTCGGCGTGGCGACCCTGGATGGCTTCGGCCAATTCAGCCGAGCCGAGATCGCGGCGGCCGGCGCGGCGCTGCTCTACATCGAGCGCACGCAGATCGGCACCCGCGTCCCCCTCTCGGCACCGAGCCGCGAGGCGAGCGGCGCGACCCTGTCGATCGATGCGGCCACCCGCGCCAATCTCGAACTGACCCGCACGCTCTCGGGCGACCGCAAGGGCAGCCTGCTCGACACGATCGACCGCACCGTCTCGGCGGGCGGTGCACGGCTGCTCGCCGAGCATCTCGCTGGCCCGCTGACCGATCTCGAGGCCATCGGCGGCCGGCACGCGGCGGTGGCCTATCTCGTCGGCGAACCGAGTCTGTGCGGCCCCTTGCGCGACGCGCTCGCCAGCGCACCGGACATCGCCCGCGCCCTCACGCGTACCGGGCTCGGCCGGGCCGGTCCGCGCGATCTCGCGGCCCTGCGCGACGGGCTCGACGCGGCGGCGCGGATCGCCGACAGACTCGCCGAGCCCAAGGACGCGCCGAGGCTGCTGAAGGAGATCGGCGAGCATCTCGCCGGAGTTGATACAGGCCTCGTCGCCGAACTCGCGGCAGCTTTGGCCGACGAGCTTCCGCTCAACCGGCGCGACGGCAATTTCGTCCGCGCCGGCTATCATGCCGAGATCGACGAGGCGCGCAAACTCGGTCGCGATTCCCGGAAGGTGATCGCCGCCCTTCAGGCCCGCTACGCCGAAGAATCCGGCTGCCGCACGCTGCGGATCAAGCACAACAACGTGCTCGGCTTCTATATCGAGGTGCCGCAGGCGGTGGGCGAGGCTTGCCTCAAGGGCCTGATGAAGGACTTCATCCACCGCCAGACCATGGTGGACGCCATGCGCTTCACCAGCGTGGAGCTGGGCGAGCTGGAATCGAAGATCGCCGGAGCCTCCGACCGCGTCCTCGCCATGGAGGGCGAGGTTTTCGAACATCTGGCCAGCCTCGTGCTCGCTCAGACCGAGGTCGTCGCGGGTGTCGCCGAGGCCTTGGCCTCCCTCGACGTCACCGCGAGCCATGCCGAACTCGCCATCGAGCTGGACTGGGTGCGGCCCCGGCTCGACGAGAGCGTGGCCTTCACCATCGAAGGCGGCCGCCACCCCGTCGTCGAGGCGGCCCTGCGGCGCGGGGGCGAGCCCTTCATCGCCAACGATTGTGACCTCTCCGGCAAAGAGAGCGGACGCATCCGTCTCGTCACCGGCCCGAACATGGGCGGCAAGTCGACCTTCCTGCGCCAGAACGCGCTGATCGTCGTGCTGGCGCAGATGGGCGCGTTCGTGCCGGCGCGCTCCGCCCATCTCGGCCTCGTCGATCGGCTCTTCTCCCGCGTTGGGGCGGCGGACGATCTCGCCCGCGGGCACTCGACCTTCATGGTGGAGATGGTCGAGACCGCTGCGATCCTGAACCAGGCGACCCGGCGCTCCCTCGTCGTCCTCGACGAGATCGGCCGCGGAACCGCGACCTTCGACGGCCTCTCGATCGCCTGGGCCTGCCTCGAGCACCTGCACGAGACCAATGGCTGCAGGGCTCTCTTCGCCACGCATTTCCACGAGTTGACGGCGCTGTCGCAGCGCCTGACCCGGCTCGACAACGCGACCCTTCGCGTCACCGAGCATCGCGGCGAGGTCGTCTTCCTGCACGAGGTGGTGCCGGGCATCGCCGAGCGCTCCTACGGCTTGCAGGTCGCGCGGCTCGCCGGCTTGCCGAAGGCGGTGGTAGCCCGCGCCGGCGCCATACTGAAGGGCCTGGAAGCCTCCGAACGAGACCGGCCGACCCGCCGCAGGATCGACGACCTGCCGCTCTTCGCGAGCCTCGCCGACGCGCCGCCGCCCGAGCCGGCGCAACCCGTCCCGGTCGATGAGGGCATCGGCGCGCTCGTGGACGAACTCGACCCCGATGCGATGACCCCGCGCGAAGCGCTCGACGCGCTCTACCGCCTCAAGAAGGAGCGCGCCCGCAACGCTTGAGCGGCGCAAGACTGCCACGATGTTTGCGGATAAGGCCTTGTCGGGCCGTTTCCGCTTCGGGGGGGGCGCGCCCAGCGCGACCGTGATTGCTTCGCTGCGCTCGCAATGACGGCGAGGCGTAGGTTCTGATCGGCCGGAAACACTCTCGGCGCGAGGAGTTCGACCCATGGCCGCGACGAGTTCTGGCGCGACCGTCCCGCAGGGCCGGAAATTCCGCATGCGCGACCTCTTCGAGGATGCGCGTGTGATCCAGATGCTGGCACTCGGCTTCTCCTCGGGCCTGCCGCTGCTGCTCGTGCTGGGCACCTTCACGCTGCGGCTCGCGCAATCCCAGATCGATATCAAGGCGATCGGATTATTCAGCTACGTCGCGATGCCCTACTCGCTGAAGTTCCTCTGGGCCCCGACCATCGATCGCCTCGACGTGCCGTTCCTTGCCAAGCGGCTAGGGCGGCGGCGCGCCTGGATGGTGACGACACAGATCGCGACCGCCCTCGCCATGGTCCTCATGGCGTTCTCCGATCCGACCAACAGCCTCGCCCTGCTCGGGCTCGGCGCTTTCCTCGTCGCCTTCTGCGCGGCGACGCAGGACGTCGTCATCGACGGCTGGCGCATCGAGGCCGCCGGCACCGATATGCAGGGCATCCTGGCCGCGACCTCGAACCTCGGCTACCGCTTCGGCCTGATCCTGGCCGGCGCCGGTGCGCTCTACATCGCGGCCTATGGCGGCTGGACGCTGGCCTACCTGATCATGGCGGCCTCGATGTCCATCGGCCTCGTGGCGGCGCTGTTCGCCGGCCGCTACGACCGCAAGCGGGAGACGGTCGAGGCCGCCGAGCCCCCCAAGCGCGCGAGCGCGATGGACCGCATGCGCCGCGCCGTCTTCGAACCCCTGACCGAGTTGCACGGCCGCATGGGCAATGCACTGTTTGCGGTTCTGCTACTCGTCGCACTCTACCGCATGCCGGACTTCATCTCCGGCGTGATGGCGAACCCGCTCTACATCAAGCTCGGCTACGACCTGCCGCAGATCGCGACGATCGTAAAACTCGTCGGAATCTGGGTGGGCATCGCAGGCGGCTTCGCGGGTGGCTGGGCGATCTCGCGCTTCGGCATGTTCCCGGCGCTCGTCACCGGCGCTTTCATCGCCGCCGCCTCGCATCTCTCGATGGCGTGGCTCTCCACCGGCGAGCCCGAGTTGTGGCGGCTCGCGGTCACCGTCTCGATCGAGAGCCTGTGCGGATCCTTCGCCGGAATTGCGCTCATCACCTACATGTCCAGCCTGACCACACCCGGCTACGCGGCGACGCAATATGCGCTGTTCTCCTCGCTCTATGCGCTGCCCGGCAAGCTCGTCGCGGGCATGTCGGGCTTCGTGGTGGCCGCCTACGGCTATCCGGCCTTCTTCACGATGACGGCCGCCGTCGGCATCCCCGTCGTCGCGCTCTGCTTCGCGGTGGGACGCGTGCCCGAGCGGGCGAAGGCCAGCGTGGCGACGGCGTCAGGGAACCCTGTCGAGGCCCCGGAAATTTCTCCAACCGGCATTCCTGCGGCAACCGCGAGGGCGCAGACGTGAACGAGATCACCCCGGCCAGCGAAATCCTTCCCGTCCGCGTCGCGCCTTTCGCGTCGCTCAGCGACGAGGACCTGGCGGCGCTGCGCCGCGCGGTCGCCGTCCTCGAGAAGCCGGGTCTCGCCTCCCGGCTCTCGGCAGCGGCCGGCGCGCCCCTCGACATGATCGGCCGCTCGCTTCCCGCGCCGGTGACGGACGTCGTCGCACGCTCCGCGGAAGGCGCGATGCGGGCAGCCCTTCGCGTCGCGCTGGCGACGCTGCCGCACAAGGCCGTGACCCCGACCGGCTCGGAGATCGAGAAAGTGGGGGAGGAGACGGGCAACCGGTTGAGCCGCCTGTTCCAGTCCAGCGACTCGAAGCACAGAGCAATGGCCGCGCTCTCCGGCGCTGTCGGCGGCGCCTTCGGACTGGCGACCCTGGCAGTGGAGTTACCCGTCTCGACGACGTTGATGCTGCGCTCGATCGCCGAGATCGCGCGCGAGGAAGGCGAGGATCTGAGTGATCCCGAGAATGCGCTGGCCTGCGTCGAGGTCTTCGCGCTCGGCGGCAAGAGCGGCGCCGATACGGCACTATCCGAGAGTGGCTACTTCGCCGTGCGCGCGGCTTTGGCCAAGACGATGGCCGAGGCCGCCAAATACGCCGCCCACCGTTCCGTGCTCGACTCGTCCGCGCCCGCTCTGATCCGCTTCGCTTCGCAGATCGCAGCACGCTTCGGCATCGTCGTGTCGCAGAAGGTTGCCGCGCAGGCCGTTCCGGTGCTCGGTGCCGTTGGCGGTGCGGCGGTCAACACCGCCTTCATGAACCACTTCCAAGCCATGGCGCGGGCGCATTTCACGGTCCGGCGCCTCGAGCGCCGCTACGGTGCGGAGCCCGTTCGCGAGGCTTATGCCGCCGAGAAGGAGGCGCTCGGGCTCGCTTGACCGGCCTGAGGCCAGGTCACGCTGCGGGATACAGCGTCTTCAGCAACTGGTGGACGAGGCGCGCCGTCTGCACCTCGCCGCCCTCTGGCCGGCCCGGCTTGGTCGACGGATTCCAGCCGTAGAGGTCGAAATGCACGTGGCGCTTCGTGTTCGGTGCGAAGCGGCGCAGGAAGAGCGCCGCGGTGATCGCGCCGGCGAATGGGCCGCCCGAGACGTTGTTCAGATCGGCGACTTTCGAATCGAGCAGGCTCGCATAAGGCGCGTGCAGCGGAAGCCGCCAGACCGGATCGATCGCGGCACGGCCGGCGGCTTCGACGGCTGATGCCAGCGCATCGTCTTCGGTGAAGAAGGCCGGCAGGTCGGGTCCGAGGGCGGTTCGGGCTGCGCCCGTCAACGTCGCGAAATCGATGATGAGGTCCGGCCGCTCCGCTTCCGCGAGCGTGAGAGCGTCTGCAAGGATCAGCCGGCCCTCGGCGTCGGTGTTGCCGATCTCGACCGTCAGGCCCGAGCGCGCCCGCAGGATGTCGCCTGGACGGAAGGCGTTGCCGGCGATTGCGTTCTCCACCGTTGGAACGATGAGGCGCAGACGCAAATTCAGGCCGGATCCCATCACCATTTCGGCAGCGCTGAGGGCCGCAGCCGAGCCGCCCATGTCCTTCTTCATGAGGAGCATGCCGCTCGACGGCTTGATGTCGAGGCCACCGGTATCGAAGACGACGCCCTTTCCGACGAGGGTGACGCGCGGCGCGTCGGCCGGTCCCCAGGTCAGGTCAATCAGCCGGGGCGGCCGGGTCGAGGCCTTGCCGACGGCATGGACCAGCGGGAATTCCCGTTCCAGCTCCTCGCCGCTCGTCACGCTGATCGCGGCACCGAAGCGCTCGGCGAGGGCGCGCGCAGCGGTCTCGATTTCGGCAGGGCCGAGGTCGTTCGACGGCGTGTTAACGAGATCGCGTCCAGCCGCAACGGCCCGGGCGATGCGCAAGACCGCATCTGCGTCGATCGTCTCGGGCGCTGCCAAAGTCGGCAGCGTTGCCGGCGCGGCCTTGTAGCGGCTGAAGCGATAGCTCGACAGCAGCCAGGCCAGGGTGGCGTCGGCCAGGTCGATGCCGCCTTCCTCGAAGTGGTAACGCCCTTCCGGCAACAGGCCGATGAGGCGGCCGGCCACGAGGCGATCGTGGGCTGCTGCCGTCGTGTCGCCGAGCCCAAACAGCACGCGTTCCAGCCGCCCCTCCGTGCTCGGAAGCAGGCACAGACGTCCGGCCTTCGGCGCGAAGCCCGTCGTCTCGACATAGGCGCGCTGGACGGGCGTCAGACCAGGCTCGACGCGATCCCACTCGGCCAAATCGATGCAGCGGATCGGGATCGCGGCGGTGCCGGCGGGAAGGAGATCGGGAAGGAGATCGGGAAGGTCGGTTCGCATCGGCTCTGAGCGTGGAGGCGGAAAACTGGTTTGCCGGTAGGTCCGGAGCGAATTTACGGGCCGTTAGGGTTAACGGCCTATCACCAAAGGCCGGGGACGGCGATGCCGTGACCGATGGCCATTGGGAGCGGATCATGCGTGCGGCGGCTTCGAGACCTCGCGCCCTCTCGTCCTTCGGAAGGGCAGGGCGGTCGCTCGGCGCCGCGGCGCTCCTCGCGGCTCTCGCAGCCGGATGTCAGTCGCGCTCGCCCGAAACCACGGGCTCCATCGGCAACGTATCCGCGCCGCTCGCTAGCGCGCGCGGGGAGGTCGACGACCTGGGCGCCAAATACACCGCCGACCCGGCCGATGTCGGTATCGCGATGCGCTACGCCTCGGCGCTGCGTGCCACGAACCAGCGCACGCAGGCAGTCGCCGTTCTGCAGCAGACCGCCCTTCGCAATCCGAAGAACAGGACCGTGCTCGCTGCCTACGGGAAGAGCCTCGCCGATGCCGGCAGGTTCGCAGAAGCCGCCGAGGTGCTTCAGAACGCTCACACGCCGGCCCAACCCGACTGGCGCGTGCTCTCTGCGCAGGGGACCGTCGCCGACCAGCTCGGCGATCATGTCAGCGCGCAGGGATTCTACGAGGCGGCCCTCAAGATCGTGCCGAACGAGCCGACGGTGCTGTCCAATCTCGGGCTGTCCTACCTGCTCGGGCGTCAGCTCGATCAGGCGGAGACGACCCTGCGGCTGGCAAGCTCGCAACCGCGCGCCGACGCGCGCGTTCGCCAGAACCTGGCTCTGGCACTCGGGCTGAAAGGGCGTTTCGACGAGGCGGAAACCGTGCTTCGCCAGGATCTTACCCCCGAGGCGGCTGCCGCCAACGTCGCATCACTGCGTGCGGTCGCCGCGCGTCAGGCGAGCGCACAGCCCGCTCAGACGGTCAGCCGCGAATTGCCGAGGGCACCGATCGCCGCGCCGCGTAGCTGATCCGGACAGGGGCAGCCGATCCGGCCGCAGCGGTTCGCGGCCTCGGCCCCTGTCGTTACCCGGCTCCGATCACTTATAGCCGAAGACCTGGATGCTCGCCGGCATCAGGATCACCACGAACAGCACCGGCAGGAAGAACAGAATCATCGGCACCGTCAGCTTTGGCGGCAGCGCGGCGGCCTTCTTCTCGGCCGCCGTCAGGCGCTGGTCCCGGCTCTCCTGCGCCAGAACGCGCAAGGCCTGGCCCACCGGAGTGCCGTAGCGCTCGGCCTGGATCAGCGCCGTGGCGACGGCCTTCACTCCTTCAAGGCCGACACGGTTCGCCAAATTCTCATAGGCCATGCGCCGATCGGGCAGGAACGATAGCTCAGCCACCGTCAGGGCGAGTTCCTCGGCCAGCACCAGGGATTGCGTGGCGATCTCGATGCCGACGCGGCGGAAGGCGTTCTCGACCGCCATGCCCGACTCGACGCAGATGAGCGCGAGGTCGAGTGCATCGGGCCAAGCACGCCTGATCTCGGCCTGGCGCTTACCGATCAGATTGGTCAGGAACAGCTCGGGCAGCTTGATGCCAGCGAAGGTCGCCGCAATCACGATGCCCATCTTGATCGTCGGCGGCTGGTCGAGCACGTTGAGCACGAACAGATAGACCGTGGAGGCCACGGCCATCACGGCGGGCGAGACCAGGCGGAAGAACAGGAAGGCGGTCTCCGCCCCCTGGCCGCGATAGCCGGCCATCACGAGCTTCTTCTTGGACGTGTCGGTGCCGAGCCAGCGGCCGAGATTAAACCGCTCGACGACGTTCTTCATGTACGCCTTCGGCTCGGAACGCAGTGTCGACTTGCTCACGAGCTTCTCGCGTTCGCGCTGACGCAGCTGCTCGCGCTCGTCGCTGACGAGCTTCATGCGCTTGCCGAGCCTGTCCGGCTCCAGCAGGGGCTGAACCAGGGCGAAGGCAGTCGCTGCCACGGCGAAGCCCGTCAGGACCATGGCCCCGAGCTTGGGGTCGGTGAATTGTTCGAGGAATGATAAGTTCATCAGTCACAAGTCCCGGACGCGCCGACCTCGTCGGACCAGTGGTCCGGCCGCCCGCAGTTGGGCGGCCGGTGCAGCTCAAATGTCGAAATTGATCATCTTCTTCATCGCCAGGACGCCGATCGACATCCAAATGCCCGATCCAAGCAGCGAGAGCTGCCCGATATTCGTTGTCCACAGCAGCGAGATGTAGTCGGGACTGGAGAAGTAGGTGAGAAGTGCGACGAGGAACGGCAGACAGGCGATGATTGCTGCCGAGGCCTTCGCCTCCATGCTCATCGCCTGAACTCTGCCGACCATCTTCTTGCGCTCGCGTAGGACGCGGGAGAGGTTGCCGAGGGCTTCGGAAAGGTTACCGCCCGACTTTGCCTGGATACCGATGACGACGGCGAAGAAGTTGACGTCGTTGACCGGGACGCGCTCGTACATCTTGAGGATCGCATCCGACATTGGCACGCCGAGGGCCTGAGCCTCGATGGCGATCCTGAATTCGCTGCGCACGGGCTCCTGGGCCTCCCGCGCGATGATCCGCAGGCAGTCGCCCACGGGAATGCCCGAGCGGATGCCGCGGACGACGACGTCGATCGCGTTCGGCAGCTCAAGCACGAACTTGCCGATGCGTCGCTTCTGCAAGAAGCTCAACATCCAGCGCGGCAGGCCGAAGCCGCCAGCGAATACCGCCCCCAGGCCCGCGAGCAGATTTCCGCTCACGATCAGGACCCCGAAGCCGACGACGAGCCCCATGATCGCGGAAACGACGAAAAATTTCTTTCGCGACCAATCGAGGCCCGCACGGGCCAGCCGGGTCTCGAGGGTGATCTTCGTGTTCGCCTTCTTGGCCTCGATCTCCTTGAGGCTCCTGGCGACCTGCTCGCGGCGGTTGATCGCGGTGGTGCGATCGACTGCGGCTTTCGGAGCTCCGAGGGCCTTTACACGCTGTTCTGCGCGACGCTCGCCGGAGAGGAGCGGCATCAGGAAAACATACGCGACGCCGCCTGCCGCGACGGCAGCCAGACCCGCAGCGATCGAGGCGCCCGCCGCATTCATTCGTTTGCTGCCTCAGGTACGGCTGCGGCGTCGAGGGCGGCGGCAAGCGCTCGTTCCTCGCCGTAGTACCTCGCTCGTTCCCAGAAGCGCGGACGGCCGACGCCGGTGGAGCGGTGACGGCCGATCAGCTTGCCGTTCGCGTCTTCACCGAGGATGTCATAGACCATCAGATCTTGGGTGATGATGACGTCACCCTCCATCCCGAGCACCTCGGTGATATGGGTGATGCGGCGCGAGCCGTCACGTAGGCGCATCGCCTGAACGATGACGTCGACGGAGCCGGTGATCATCTCGCGCAGCGTCCGCGACGGCAGGGTGAAGCCCCCCATCGTGATCATCGATTCGATACGTGACAGGCACTCCCGCGGCGAGTTGGCGTGCAGCGTGCCCATCGAGCCGTCGTGGCCGGTGTTCATCGCCTGCAGCAGGTCGAAGGCTTCCGGTCCGCGCACCTCGCCGACGATGATGCGCTCGGGGCGCATACGAAGGCAGTTCTTGACGAGGTCGCGCATGGTGATGGCGCCCTGTCCCTCGAGGTTTGGCGGCCGCGTCTCCAGGCGGACGACGTGCGGCTGCTGGAGCTGCAACTCGGCCGCGTCCTCGCAGGTGATGACACGCTCATCCTGCTCGATATAGGCCGTCAGGCAGTTGAGCAGAGTGGTCTTGCCGGAACCCGTACCACCGGAAATGACGACGTTGCAGCGGACCTTGCCGATGATCTGGAGGATCTTCGCGCCTTCGGGCGAGATCGCTCCGAACCTGACGAGCTGTTCGAGGGTGAGTTTGTCCTTCTTGAACTTACGAATGGTGAGGCACGGGCCGTCGATGGCGAGCGGCGGCGCGATCACGTTGACGCGCGAGCCGTCGGGCAGACGGGCGTCGCAGATCGGCGAGGCCTCGTCGACGCGCCGGCCGACCTGGCTGACGATGCGCTGGCAGATGTTCATGAGCTGCGCGTTGTCGCGAAAGCGCACCGAGGTCAGCTGGATCTTGCCGGCGACTTCGATGAAGGTCCGCTCGGCCCCGTTGACCATCACGTCGGCGATGTCGTCGCGGGCGAGCAGCGGCTCCAGCGGGCCGTAGCCGAGCACGTCGTTGCAGATGTCGTCGAGGAGCTCTTCCTGCTCGGCGATCGACAGGACGATGTTCTTGAGGCCGATGATCTCCGAGACGATGTCGCGGATCTCTTCGCGGGCACTTTCGCTATCGAGGCGGGCGAGCTGCGCGAGGTCGATCGCCTCGATCAGCGCTCCGAAGATCATGCTCTTGGTGCGGAAGTAATCTTCGGACTTCTGCGGCACCGGCGGCGGGGCGGCAGACTGCTGTCGAGCCGGAGCTTCCGCTACCGGCTGAGCCACGACCGGCTCCGCGAGGCGCGCGACAGGCGCCGCCGTCATCGGCATGGGAGCCGGTGCCGGAGCTGCGGATGAGCCAGTGCGTCTGCCGAACATCGGGTCCCGCGCCTTCAGTGTGCTAGGACGCCTTGCGGCGCGAGAGCTTGGCGAGCAGCGGCTCGAGCATGTTCGGGCGGCTGCGGCGCAACTCGGCGCGGCCGGTGACGGCGGCAGCAAGGCTGCCGAAGATTTCGGCCGGCTTCGCGTTGGCCTGAACCTCAGCGATCATCTGGCCGTTATTCGCCGCCGTCCCGAACAGGGCGGGATCGAAGGGGACCACGGCGCTGAGCGTCAGGTCCAGCGCCTTGGCGAACTCGGCGGCGGCGATCTCCGGGCGCTTCGGCACGCCGACGCTGTTGAGCATCACCCGGGCGCGCGCGTCGTTCGGGCGGTTCTGCGCGAGGAGAGCGAGCAGGTTCTTCGTGTTGCGCAGCGACGCGAGGTCCGGCTGCGCGACGATGAGGATCTCGTCGGCGGCGATGAGCATGCGCCGCGTCCAGGCGGACCATCCCTGTGGGACGTCCAGAACGATGCAGGGGACGGCGGTCCGAAGAAGATCGAGCAGGGCGTCGAAGGAGGCTTCGGAGAGGTCGACCGTCCGGTCGAGGGTGGCCGGCGCCGAGAGCAGGCTGAGATTGTCGCTGCACTTCGAGAGCAACCGGTCGAGCAGGTTCGCGTCGAGGCGCTCTGGCGCGAAGACCGCCTCTGCGATGCCCTGCGGCGGATCCTGGTTGAAGTTCAGGCTCGCCGTACCGAAGGCGATGGACAGGTCTGCGATGACCGTCGCCGTGCCGTGCTCGCGCGCGATGGTCCAGGCGAGGTTGTGCGCCACCGTCGATGAGCCGGCACCCCCGCGAGCGCCGAACACCGCGATGGTCCGACCGACTGGCTTGGCTCCCGGGGCCGAAAACAGGTCCGAGACTGCCGAGATCAGGCTCAAGGGCTCGACCGGAGCCATGAGGTATTCGCTGACGCCGCGCTGGAGAAACTGGCGATAGAGCAGCACGTCGTTGACGTGGCCGATGATGATGACCTTGGTGCCCGGGTCGCAGACCTCGGCCAGCGAGTCGAGGCACTCGAGCGGACGCGACTTGGGTCCCTGGATCTCGATCATGATGACGTTCGGCGTCGGCGCCTGACGGAAGGCCTCGACCGCCGCCGCGCCGCCGCCCATCTGAACGCGGACATGCGCTTTCTGCATGCGCCGGTCGCCGACGGTGGTCTCGATCAGGGCTGCCGTCTCGGCCGTCTCGCAGAAGGCCTGGATGGTGATCCTGGGGACCGCGGCGATGATGCGCTCGTTCGGCTCGTTCGGGTCCGGCATGTGTCGCTTCCGGTTGATGGAGTCTCGCGTGTGACGGCCGAAAAGGCACGGGCCGACCCGACCGTCTAACGATACTGCCTGCTACTGGCTGCTCGTTTTCACCTCGGCCTTTCCATCCTGGTTCCATTTGGTTGATGGATCCTTGCTTTGGCGAAGCTTGTCGATGACCTGGGTCCGCCGAACCGTGTCGATACGGCCCTCTGGTCGGCCGCGGACGAGGTCCACGGGATCGGCGATCTGGGCAGCAATGTTGGAGCGCGTTGCGCATCCGAGATTCCACGAGGGCTCGTTGCGCAGGTTTGAAGCGGGGGTGCTGACGCCCAGATCCTGCGGCCACAATCCGCAGGCGCTCGCAACCTTGGCTTCCATATGCTGGAAGCTGAGCCGCACCGGCGAGGCGAGAGAGGGATCGGCGGCGGCGTAACCCGCCATAGCGATGGCGCCGTTCGGTACGCCGTTCTCGGCGGCGGCACGGCGGATCGCCGCGCCCGTCCGTTCGGCAGCGGCCCCGACAACCGGAGATGCACCGCGCGGCAGATCGATGGCGAGTTGTCCTCGCCCGTAGCGGCGATATTCGAGCAGGAAGGCATCGAGATCGGCCGATTGGCGCGGGTCGAGATGACCAGGGCCAGTCGGGAAGATGTCGAGGGTTCGGCTACCTTCAGCGAGAACGAAGGGATGGCGGGCGCGGACGTCGTACGGGTAGATCGAGCCGGTCGTATCGACGCGGTCGCTCTTGCAGGCGCCGAGAGAAGCGACCAGCAGGGCCAGAACCGCCATAGCAAGCGGCGATCGTGGCGTCGTCGAGGGTCGGAGTGCCATCGTTCGCGATCCTGATACGGCCTGGGGCCGGGCGTGAATGTCTGGAGATGTCAGGTCTGGTCAGTCGGCGATGAAGCCGACATGTCCGCGGTAGCCCTGGCCGAGAGGACGCTTGCCGGCCGAACCGTAGATTTTGTTGACGCGCCCGAGCAGCACGCCCTGGATATCGGTGGCCTCGACGAAGCCGTCGTCGGGACGGCGTGCCTGAGACGGTTGCATCGGCTTGGCGATGTATGGCGTGACCATGATCATCAATTCCGTCTCCTGGCGCTGATAGTCGCGCGAGCGGAACAGAGCGCCGAGAATGGGCAGGTTCATGAGCCCGGGCAGCCCGTTGATGGCCGTCTTCGACTTTTGCTGGATGAGACCGGCCGTCATCATCGTTGCGCCGGAAGCAAGCTCGATCGTTGTCTCGGATTTCCTAACGGTCATGCCCGGTACGGGCGTCGTCTGATCTGAGCCAGCAAATGTGTAATTGAAAGAATTTTGCGGATCGATCTCTCGAACTTCCGTGCCGACACGCAGAGAAATTCTGTTTTCGGATAGAACCACTGGCGTGAAGACCAGGGAAACACCGTAAGGCTTGAACTGCAGACCAACTTGGCAACCGGCTCCGCCAGAGCACGTGACACCTGATGGCACGGGGATTTCGCCGCCGGCCGTGAAGTTGGCCGATTCTCCGGAAATCGCCGTGAGCGTCGGCTCTGCGAGAATGCGCGAGACGCCGGCCTGCTCGAAGGCCCTGAGCGTAGCCGTAAGGCTTCCCCCGCCGCCGGTATTGACCGTTCCGGACAGAAGGTTCCCGTTCGGAAACTGAGAGCCTGACAGGGCGAGAGGGGCCGTGTTGACGAAGTTGAGGTTGGACCAACTACCGTTCACGTTGACGCCGAATTGCTTCAACGCCGTCCGCGCGACCTCGACCAATGTGACGCGCAGCATCACCTGATCCTTCTCGCGGATCGTCAGGTTGTTGATCACGGTCCCGCGCGTCGTCGCAGCTCCCCCGGCGCCAGATGCTCCTCCCATGCTTCCAGCGGCGCCGACGAAGCCGTTCGCCAGATCCATCGCACGGTTGGCATCGGACGCGGAGGCGACGGTGCCCGACAGGATGATCGAGTCGCCCGCCGATCGAACTTCGAAACGGGCGCCCGGAAAGCTCTGCAGCAGAGTCTGCTGGAGCAACGGGAGCTTGAGTTCGCGCGCGACGACCACGTCGAGCGCAGCGATCTGACGGCCGTCGCCGTCCATCACGAAGATGGAGGTCGCGCCCTCCTCCATGCCGATGACGAACACCTTGCGCGTCGATCGCACGACGGCGTTCGCGACGTTGGGATTGGCGACGAAAACTTCTTTCGCGTCTCGCGGGAGGTCGATGATCATCGACCTCCCTCTGGTCAACTCGACCTTCCGAGAGGCCGAGGACTCGTCCGAGCCGACCGACACGACCGGAGCCTGGCCGAGGCCCGAGCGGGATTGCCCTTGCGCTGCGCCCGTCGTCGCGACGGCGATGGCGCAGAGGGCTGGAACGAGCAGGCGCACGCGGTTCATCGTCATGACTGCTTTCCTCAGCGGCGCGGCTGCTGTTGGGCGACGCCGAAGCGTACGATCGTGAGGCCGGCTTCCGGCGACGCATCCGCCGCCGCCGTATCCGCCGTCTTGCCCGTATCCTGAATGCTGCGCAGAGCGAGGGTGATCGCACCGGTCTTCTGCGCGAGCGAGACGACCTCGGCCTGCGCAGGCGTCAGCGCCAACGTGGCGTTGTCTCCGGTGACGACGGTCTCGCCGTTGCGCTCCTGAACGACCTGGCCGACGGCGAGGACGCGGATGTCGGTGAGGATCGTCTGCGCGGTGGGGTCGCCGTTCGTGCCGCCTGCGACCTTTCCGATGCTGATGACGTCGACGTGATCGTTGGGCAGGACGAAGCCGCCCGCCGAGGTCGACCCGCCCCGCTGAATCTCGACTGCGACGGCACGCAGGCCCGTCGGCAGAATTGCCGACATGAAGCCACTGCCGGCCTTCACCAGCTTCTCGGCTCTGATGGGTTCGTTGGCGAGGAAGGTCATCCGGGTCATGGACCCGGCCGTCTCCTCGAGAGCCTTAGGGGCACTCGCTCGCGTGAGGTAGCCGGGTGCGAGCGCCTGGTCGGGCCATCGCTGCCAGCGCAGATCCTCAGGCTTCAGGGTCTGGCCCATCGGCAGGTCAGCCGCCGCGACGAGCACATCCGTCATCGGCAGAGCCGGGGCCTGAGCGACCGGGGAGGGGGGAGGAGGAGCCTCGTCGCCGCTCATCAAGAAGGCCGCACCGCCGCCCGCGACGAGCGCGATGGCGAGAACGGCGAGACGTGCTGGTTTCATCGGAGCTGAAGTCCTGACGACGGTGCGATCACCGTTCGAACGTCAGGTTTGGGTCAGATTCCTCAAATTAAGGTTAATCACTCATGATTGTCCGGTTTCGGCACGGTCCCAACTGCGGGTCGGCAATCAAGTCGACTTCAGCGACGGACAGGGAAGTCAACCGAAGCCCCGCCATCAACCTCCGGTTGATTTGGCGAAGTCTGAGCCGTCGTCCGGCATCGTCACACTTCTAGATTTTATCGTCTTGCTAGCGCGGCAAATGAGGGAATCTCGGCCTCAGAGGCGGTACAAATCCGACCAGAGCGCCGTGTACGGGACGACAGCGAGACCGGCGGCCGCGAGCGCGATTCCGTAAGGCACACCCGTCTTCCCGTCATGCAGATGCATCGCAAAGGGAAGGCGCCGCAGCGGCGATGGCAGCGGATGAGCCCGGGCGGCTAGGAGAAGGAGAGTCAGACCGCCGCCGAGGATGGAGGCGACAAGCAGGTAATCGAGCATGTTGCCCATGCCGATCCAGAGGGTCGTGGCAGCGGCCAGCTTGGCATCGCCTCCGCCAATCACGCCAAAAGCGAACAACGTGAACGTCACCGACAGGGTGAGGAGAGCGGCACCGACGTGCCAGCCGATCTCCGTCCATCCCAATCCCGAAACCGCCACCACGACAGCGAAGGCGGCAACCAAGGCGAGGGAAATCCAATTCGGGATCAGCATCGTCAGCAGATCGCTCGAGGCCGCATAGGCCATCAGGAACGGGAAGACGACGACGAGGCCTACCCAGCTCATGATTATTCTTTTCCTCGCTTTAAGTTCGTGATGCTGCGCCCCAGAAACGCGCGCAAGGACTGATCCGATGATCAATCCTTGCGTTACGCCAATGGCGGCGTCTAAGGCTCCCGATGAGTTGGAAACCTTAGACCGAAAGATCTTGCACGCGATCAGTTGCCGGCGGCGGTGATTTTCGTGGCGATGTCAGCGAACTTGGTGTTCAGGCTGCCGGCCACGCCCTTGACGGCGGCGATGATGGCAACAGCGATGAGGGCGGCGATGAGGCCGTATTCGATGGCAGTCGCGCCGGACTGATCGGCGGCGAAACGCTTCATGATGGTCTTCATGGGTGAATTCCTGGTCTGTCAGCTTGCGCGGTTATTGTCGGAGATCTGTTGTTCGATCTTCGGCTCACCCAATCTGCTCGGGGCGCGTTGCGATAGAGTTAAATGGTTCCGCGAAACCGCGCCTCCCACCAATGTTCGATGTCGATGGTGAAGGGAAGGTTATCGAGACCGTTGCGATCCGGCGCTTTCGGCCACTTTCCAATCACGCCGCGAGGTCACCGCCCTCTTGATGAGCGATCACAGCACCTTTTCGAGCGTGGCTTGAACGCGGTTCCTGCGCCCTCCATATCGGTGCGAGCGGCGAGCGATCGCCGCCGGGAGCGCTGCCTCGGCGGGCTTCCAGATCCACGAAGTGCCTGTCCGGACGTGCCTCGCAAGGGTCGTCCTAGGGCTTCGATGAGGTTCGCGCGAGACGATGACACGGCCTTCTCCGTTCGGGCATCCCTTTCTGTTGGGCTTCGACGAGATCGAGCAGGCTCTCGATCGAGTCTCGAAGGCCGCCAACGACGGTTACCCCCCCTACAACATCGAGCGCGTCGGCCGCACGGAGGCCGAACCAGAACGTCTGCGCATCACACTCGCCGTCGCCGGCTTCACGCGCGATCAGCTCGACGTGATGCTGGAGGAGAACCAGCTCGTCGTGCGAGGCCGCCAGATCGACGACAAGTCGCGCCAGTTCCTGCACCGTGGGATCGCGGCCCGGCAGTTCCAGCGCGCCTTCCTGCTCGCGGACGGCATGGAGGTGCTTGGCGCCGACCTGTCGAACGGGCTGCTGTCGATCGATCTCGCCCGGCCCGAACCCGAGCGGGTCATCCGCAAAATCGCGATCGCCGCCAAGGACGTGTGACGCATCACACCTGACGGAACGATCGTTTCACCCATCCGGAGTTGTCGCCGCAATGAGGCGGGACCACATCCTGGAGAACGCTCTGCCAATCGGAGGGCCACCATGAATGACTTCGACACCAACCCGACCGCTGCCCCGCAATTCAACCCGACCGAGTTCGCCTCACTCGGCGAAGGCCAGATCGCCTATGTCCGGCCCATCCGCTCGGACGAGGTGCGCCAGTTCTTCCCGCAGGCCCCGGAACTGACCCCCGGCCTCGATCTGTTCGCCCTGCTCTCGGCAAGCGGCGCGCCGATCCTGCTCGCCGACTCGCGCGACGTCGCTTTGGCGAACGCGATGGCGCACGACCTCCACACGGTGAGCCTGCACTGAGGATCGCGACGAGGGAGGCGGCCTCGGGGCCGCCTTTCCTCGGCCTAGGCGATGGCCTCGACCGCCCGCAGGATCAGATCGATATCCTGCGGGCGCGACAGGCGGTGATCGCCGTCCTTGATCAGCGTCAACAGCGTTCCCTGCGCCGGAAGCCGGTCGATGGTTTTCAAGGCGTGCACCCAGGGCACGTCCGGGTCGTTCATCCCTTGCAGGATGTGGACAGGGCAACCCGTTTCCACCGGCTCCGTGAGTAGGCAGTTGCGCCGGCCGTCTTCGATCAGCGCGCGCGTGATCGGATAGGGCTCCGGCGCATAGGACGTCTCGCGATACCAGACGCCGCGCTGCTCAATCTCGGCCCGGACCTCGGCGGGAAAGGCCTCCCACATCAGGTCATGCGTGAAATCGAGTGCCGGGGCGATCAGCACGATTCCCGCTGGCGCGGTACGGCCCTGGCGAAGCCTCTCTCGCACCGAGAGGCAGGTCACCCAGCCTCCCATGGAGGAGCCGACGAGGACGGGCCGATCATCGGCGAAGCGTTTGAGGACCGCGAGCGCATCCTCGACCCAGGTCGAGATGACGGCATCGGCGAAGGCGCCACCGGATTCCCCGTGCCCCATGTAATCGAAACGGACCAACGGCCGCTCTCGGCTCTCGGCCCAGGCGTCGAGGGCTTTCGCCTTGGTCGCGCGCATGTCCGACCGGAAACCGCCGAGCCAGACGATCGGCCGCCCCTTGCCAGAGCGGACGCGCACGGCGATGTCCCGTCGCTGTGCGCCGGTGCCGACCGGGATCGTCACGATCGGCAAATCATCCTCGGGGGGCGCCTGAATCGCCTTGTCCTGCAGCATCTTCTATCGTTCCTCGCGATGCGCCGGCGGGAAGCCTCGCGGCACCGGGGCTTCGTTTACGGAAACCTAAAGCGCGCACGCGATCTTGGCGCAATGATCGAGACCGAAATGGCCTGCTGCCGCCGGGCAGCCCGAGGCGCGGCCGAACCTTGCCGCATCGAGGCCTATCGGCCGGGATATTCTGCGTAATGAACGAGCCGAACCATACCGGCACCTTTCCGAGCGAGGCAGCACCGCTCGCCGGCCTCACCATCCTCCAGATCATTCCCGGCCTCGACGCGGGCGGCGCGGAGCGCACGACGGTCGACGTCGCCGAGGCGATCGCCGCGGCGGGCGGACGGGCCCTAGTCGCGACTGAAGGTGGCCGTCTGGTCGGTGAGTTGCAGGCGAAGGGCGGCGTCTGGGTGCCGTTTCCCGCCCAAGCCAAGAACCCGGCAGCGATGGCGCTCAACGCGCTCAAGCTCGCGCAGCTCTGCCGCAGGGAGGGCGTGAAGCTGATTCATGCGCGGTCGCGGGCGCCGGCCTGGGTGGCGCTTGGCGCCGCGCGAAGGCTCGGATTGCCGTTCGTGACGACCTATCACGGCAGCTATTCCGGGGTGAGCGGTGTCAAGGTGCTGTACAACTCGGTGATGGCGCGGGGCGACGTCGTCATCGCCAACTCGCACTATACGGCCGACCTGATCCGCGCGCGGCACCCAGAACAGGCCAGTGACCGGATCCGCGTCATCCATCGCGGGACGGATCTCTCGGTCTTCAATCCTAGCGCGGTCACGGCCGGGCGTGTCGAGGCGCTCCGCCGGACTTGGGGCGTCTCTTCGCATGAGCGGATCATCCTGCTGGCCGCCCGACTCACGGCCTGGAAGGGCCAACGAGTTCTGATCGAGGCGGCGGCGCTCCTGCGCGACCGCGGCCTCAAGGACATCGCCGTGGTGCTCGCCGGTGATGCGCAGGGACGCGAGAGCTACGAGCGGGAACTCGATGCGCTCGTCGCGGCCCGAGGCCTCGACGGCATCGTGCGACGGGTCGGCCATTGCACCGACATGCCGGCTGCCTTCCGCGCGGCCTCGGTGGTCGCCGTTCCCTCCGTCGAGCCCGAGGCTTTCGGACGTTCCGCCGTCGAGGCCCAGGCGCTCGGAACCCCTGTGGTAGTCACGGATATTGGCGCCGTGCCGGAAACTGTGCTGGCCCCGCCGGAGACGGAGGCCGGCCGACGCACGGGATGGCGTGTGCCGCCCAACGACCCGGCCGCCCTGGCAAATGCCCTCGCCGAACTTCTCGCGCTCGGTGCCAGCGCGCGGGACGCGCTGACGCTGCGGGCGAGGAACCACGTCGAGGCGCATTTCTCGCTGGAGGCCATGATTGGGGACACCCTCGACGTGTATCGGGGACTGCTCCAGCGTTAGGGCTTTTCCGGGTACCCAAGGCTCGGCGTGAACCGAAACGGGTCCTTCGAGTTGACTTGTCGGAAGGTTTTGCCAAGGTGATCCAAACCGGCCTAGCCGGTTCACGGGGTGGCCGGAACCTGCCTAGGGCGGATTCGAGGCTGCCGTTTCGTCGTTTTTCAGGAGATCAAAGCCATTCGTAGACCTATGAGAGCCATGCCGGCCCCGCAGAAGGACGGGCCGCGCGCCAACCGGGACATCCGCGGCGTCCGTGAGGTTCAGCTCATCGACCAGGACGGACAGAACAAGGGCGTCGTTCCCTTCTTCGAAGCCCTCGAAATGGCCGAGGAAGTCGGTCTCGATCTGGTCGAGATCGCGCCGAACTCCGTTCCTCCCGTCTGCAAGTTCCTCGATTACGGGCGCTTCCGCTTCCTCGAGCAGAAGAAGCAGAACGAGGCGCGCAAGCGTCAGAAGACGGTCGAGGTCAAGGAGATCAAGCTCCGTCCCGGCATCGACAAGCACGACTACGACACGAAGATGAAGTCAGTGCATCGCTTCTTCGAGGAGGGCGACAAGGTCAAGGTGACCCTTCGCTTCCGCGGCCGCGAGATGGCGCACCAGGATATCGGCCTGCGCCTCCTGGAGAGGGTGAAGACGGAGACGGCAGAGATCGCCAAGGTGGAGAGCGAGCCGATGCTCGAAGGCCGCCAGATGATCATGATCCTGGCGCCGCGCTGAGCCGAAGCGCTCGTACGGTCCAGTCGATCGACGTTATCGCCGCCTTCGAAAGAGGCGGCGTTTTCGTTCGTGGTCCTCCCACCGCCGTCATTCCGGGCTCGCCGAAAGCGAGAACCCGGATGGCCGTGGGGGCGGGGAGAGGCCCTACTTCAACAACGAAATCTGCACGTCGCCGACCCGCCGCTCGACGGCGACGGTGACGTCGTCGCCGTGCCGGTGAACGCGCAGATCCACCCGCGAGTTGCCGAGCTTGAGGTTGTAGAGCGTCACCGCGTCGAGGAAGCGCGGCAGCATTGGGTTGCGCAGCCGGATGCGGTTCTTGTCGTGCACGATCTCCAGGCCGAGACAGGAGGCGAGCAGCGCGAAGGGCGTCGCCGCCGCCCAAGCCTGCGGCGAGCAGGCGACCGGGTAGTTCACCGGCCCGCGCTGGCGGCGGCGCATGAAGCCGCAGAACAGCTCCGGCAGACGCTTCTGGTCCTGGTAGAGCGAGGTGTCGAACAGACCCTGGAAGACGCGGGTGGCCTCCGGTTTCAGTTCGTAACGGGCAAAGCCCATGGCGATCATGGCGTTGTCGTGCGGCCAGATCGAGCCGTTGTGGTACGACATCGGATTGTAGCGCGCCTCGCCCTTGGCGATCGTGCGGATGCCCCAGCCGTTGTAGCCGTCGTTGCAGAGGAGCTGGTCGGCCACCTGCTGCGCACGCTCGGGCTTCGCGATGCCCGTGAACAGGGCGTGGCCGGCATTGGACGAGCGCACGGCACATTGTCGCTTGTCGCCATCGAGCGCGAGCACGTAGGTGCCGATCTCGTCGTTCCAGAATGCCTTGTCGAAGGCCTCGCGCAGGGCGTGGGCCTGCCGCTCGAGCTTGATGGCGAGGTCCGGGTGTCCGGTCAGGACCGCGAGCTTCGCCGCGCCCTTCTTGGCGGCGTAGACGTAGCCTTGAACCTCGCACAGCGCGATCGGCGCCTTGGCCATGCTGCCGTCAGTGTGGAAGATCGAGTCGTGGCTGTCCTTCCAGCCCTGGTTGGCCAGGCCGTTCTCGGTCTCGCGGATGTATTCCACGAAGCCGTCGCCATCGCGGTCGCCGTATGTGTCGATCCACTCCAGCGCGAGTTCGAGTGCCGGCCAGATGTGCTTGATCGTGTCGAGATCGCCGGTGACGTTGTAATACTCGGCGGCCAGCATCACGAAGAGCGGGGTGCCGTCGATGGTCCCGTAATAGTGGCGGAACGGCACCTCGCCGAGCATCGCCATCTCGCCGCGACGGGTCTCGTGCAGCACCTTGCCGGGCTGGGCGTCGGCGGCGGGATCGATGGTCTTGGCCTGGGTCGCGGCCAGGAAGCGCAGCACGCCCTTGCCGAAATTCGGGTCGATCCAGAGCGCCATCATCGCGGTGATGATGCCGTCGCGACCGAAGACCGTGGAGTACCAGGGAATGCCGGCGAAGGGGTAGACGCCCTCCTGCGTCCGGGTCGCCAACATGTAGAGATCCGCCGTGGCCCTACACAGCGACTCGTTGAACTGGTCGTTCGACGAGATGATCGTGGTGATGCCCGCCGTGAGCTGGCGCTGGTCGCGCCGGTTGTCGCGATAGGCTCGAGCGAAGATCCGGCCCTCGGACAGGCCCTTGGTTGGGCGCTCGCCGCCCGCGCTGCCGGCCGCACGCGAGAGTGCCGCAGCGGCATCCTCGCCGGCGCGTTGCGCGGTCGGCACGCTGGTGAAGGCGCGGTGCGACTCGCAGACGACCCGGATGAACATCGAGGTGTGCTCCCCCGGGTCCATCGTTACCTCGAACTCGGCACGGCCCGGCTCGATCCGCTTCGGCGTTGGCCCGAAATGCACCGAGGTGCTGCGCACGATCTCGTCGAGGCCGACGTAGCGGAACTGCACGGTGGTCTCGCTCGCCACCTGGACAGAGCGCTTGCCGAACCGCGTGCGGTTCGTGCCGCGCACCTCGAAGAGGTCCCGAAAATCCGCGTCGAAGGTCACGCAGATCGTCAGGGTGCGGCGGCGCGTGTCGTAGTTGCGCAGGCCGATGCGGTCGTAGCAGGTGCCCTTGAACAGGAACTTGGTGCGCTCGATCGCGATCAGCTCGCGCGGGATCGAGGTGTCGTCTTGCGCGTCGATCCGGATGTCCGGCGTGGTCATGTCGACGCTGAGCGCGCCGTTATCATCCTGCATCACCGAGGACAGGATCAACGGCCGCTGATCCTCGACAGTGAAGGCGAGGCGCGAGAGGTAGCGCGTATCCTGGAAGTAGATCCCGTCCGGGCCGGCGAAGACGCCGATATCGCCGTGGGTGTCGAGAACCGCGAAGGCCTCGCCGTATTTCAGTGACCGCAGCGGCCGCTCCACGAGCGAGGTCTGGGTCTCGATATGGTACTGCGGGAGCGCCTCGTCGGCGTCCTGGAAGCCGAGGTTCGGACGGGTCGTAGTGTTGTCTGGAACGATGACCTTGGCCTTCGCCGCTGCCTCGTCTGCTGCCATGCCGAGTGCCCTTTGCTGCGATGATCCGAGACTGTCCGCGCCCTGGCGCGAATCATAAAGGCCGCCGGATTGACCGGCGGCCCAGTTCGGACACGTCAGTTAGGAGCAAAAACGGCGCCGGCGAGGGGCCGGCGCCGATGAAATGTCAGGCGGGGAGAGCCGCCACGTTGATCGAGGGACGGGGCGAGCCGTTCACCTCGCCATATTGCGGGCTGAAGCTGCCCGCCGTCGGCAGGTCGACGACGTTGCCGCGGTTGGCGAGCAGTTGCTCGTAGGCGGCGACGTACTTGTTGACCATCACCTCGGCGGTGAACTGGCTCTCGAAGTGCTTGCGCACGCCGGCCCGCGACAGATCCTTGGCCTTCATGCAGGCCTCGACGGCCTGATCCATGTTGTCGACCACGAAGCCGCCGACGCCGTCCTTGATCACCTCGGGGACCGAGCCGTTGCGGAAGGCGATCACCGGCGTGCCGGCCGACATGGCCTCGATCATCACCAGGCCGAAGGGCTCCGGCCAATCGATCGGGAAAGCGAGGGCGAGCGCGTTGCCGAGGAAGTCCTTCTTCTGCTCCTCGTTGATCTCGCCGATGTACTCGATCAGCGGATGATGAATCATCGGCTCGATGACGTCGTCCCAGTAATCCTGGTCGGCCTTGTCGACCTTGGCGGCGATCTTCAGCGGGATGCCCGAACGCTTGGCCATCTCGATGGCGCGGTCCGGACGCTTCTCCGGGGAGATACGGCCGAGGAAGGCGAGGTAGCCGCCCTTTGACTCGGGGTAGTACGGGCAGTTCTCCTTCGGCAGGCCATGATGGATCGTGGCCAGCCAGTTGGAATCCTCCGGCATCGGCTCGCGCTGATTGTCCGAGATCGACACCAGCGGCATGCCGGTAAAGGTCTTGTAGACCGGCATGAAGTCCGGCACGTCGAGACGGCCGTGCATGGTGGTGAGGGTCTTGTGATAGAGATCCTCGAACATCGGATACTGCAAGAGATCGATGTGGAAGTGGATGATGTCGAATTCGTGAGCCCGGCGATGCACGTGGTGCAGCATCGCGAGGTGACCCGCGGTGTGATCACGATAGCCGAGCAAGCGCAGACCCTCCGGGTGGCAAGCAGCGAGCTTGGCCGAGGTCTCGGAATCGCCGCTGGCGAACAGGGTCACGTCATGGCCCTGGCGGACCAGTTCTTCTGTGATCCACGAAACGACGCGCTCGGTACCGCCATAGAACTTGGGCGGTACGGCCTCAGCGAGCGGGGCAACCATTGCGATGCGCACGAATACGTCTCCTTGACAGGACGAAGCGAGGTGTTGGTGGGGAATGTACGCACGAGGCCTGAGCCGAACATGAACGAAACCGTAGGCTGAGATTTAAGGTTCCGCAGGCTTGGCCGTTGGGTGTGGATTTCCGGGATGAGCGAATGGAAGCGCTATCTGCAGACGGCCTTCGCGCGACCGACGGAGACGGATCGGACAAGGCTCGAGGTCCTCGCCGGGGCACGACTGCCCGACCGTTATTGGCAGGTCGTCTGCGAGCATCAGGGCCAGGTGCTCGATACCGACGGCCTGGTGTTGCCCGACGAAGGCGAGATCAATTTCGGGGTGCTACTTCTGGCACTGGCGCCGAAGAGCCTCTCGAAGTCCGATGCGTCCTACACCGTCGAGGATTGCTACCGGAGCATGGAAGATCGGTATCCGGCCGGCCTGTTTCCCTTCGCCGACGATACCGGCGGCAATTACTGGGCCTTCGACTTTCGCGCCGATCCTGCGAACCCAGCGGTTGTGTTCGTCGATCACGAAGAGAGCGGTGCGGACGGAGTGACGCTCGCCGCCGACAGCTTCGCCGCCTTCATGGCGCTGGCCGGGCAGCCACAGGACGAATAGACCGTTCGTAGCCGGCGTCGCGATCCGCGTTGAAACCCCGCAATCTTTCTGTCATAAGCCGCCCGCGTCGAACCGCCCGGCCGATAGGGCTGCCGTGGCGGTTGCCGTTGCTTCCAGAAGCATCATTCGCGCAGGAATGCCGGTCACACCGGTCGGCATCCTTTTGCGCTAGGAGAGCCAAATGCCCAAGCTGAAGACGAAATCGGGCGCCAAGAAGCGCTTCAAGATCACCGGCACCGGCAAGGTGATGTACGCCCAGGCCGGCAAGCGCCACGGGATGATCAAGCGGACGACGAAGCAGATCCGCAACCTGCGCGGCACCACGACCCTGTTCGAGGGCGATGCCGCCAACGTGAAGAAGTACTTTTTGCCGAACCAGCGCTGAGCGCTTTCCGGCGAAAATGCATCCTCTTCACCTCAGTTGAATCTGTTTTTCTAGAATCCCAGGAGATCTCCCATGGCCCGCGTCAAGCGCGGCGTGACCAGTCACGCAAAGCACAAGAAAGTTCTGAAGGCCGCGAAGGGCTATTACGGCCGTCGCAAGAATACGATCCGCATCGCCAAGCAGGCGGTCGAGAAGGGCATGCAGTATGCCTACCGCGACCGGAAGAATAAGAAGCGCACCTTCCGCGCCCTCTGGATCCAGCGCCTGAACGCTGCCGTCCGCGAGCACGGCCTGACCTATTCGCGCTTCATCAACGCCCTCGCGCTGGCCGGCATCCAGGTCGACCGCAAGGCGCTGTCCGAGATCGCCATCCACGAGCCGGCGAGCTTTGCCGCCATCGTCGAGAAGGCCAAGGCTGCGCTCCCGGCCGAGACCAAGAAGGCCGCCTGAGCTCCCAAGCCGAGCTCATCGAGCTGACAAGGCGCGGCGCTCGACAGCGCCGCGCCTTCTTTTTTTGGCCGCGCTTGCGCGACTTCGCGCAAAGCGCGAAAGCAGCGCGCGAAAGCCGCCGCCCTCGGACAAGCGATGACCGATCTCGATACCCTCGAACGCGATCTGCTCGGCCAGATCGAGACTGCCTCCGACGAGGCAGCTCTGGAAGCCGTCCGCGTCTCGGCACTCGGCAAGAAGGGCAGCGTCTCCGAGCTCCTGAAGACGCTCGGGGCGATGACGCCGGACGAGCGCAAGGAGCGCGGCCCGCTCATCAACGGCCTGCGCGACCGCGTGACCACGGCCCTCGGCTCCCGCCGCGAGGCGCTTCAGGGCGCCGCCCTCGAAGCCCGGCTCGCCTCGGAGCGGATCGACGTCACGCTGCCCCTGCGCGAGGCGCCGGAGGCGAGCGGGCGCATCCACCCGATCAGCCAGGTCATCGACGAGATCACCGCGATTTTCGCCGATCTCGGCTTCTCGGTCGCTGAAGGCCCGGACATCGAGACCGACGAGTACAACTTCACCGCGCTGAACTTCCCCGAGGGCCATCCCGCACGGGAGATGCACGACACCTTCTTCCTGGCGCCGGACCATCTCGGCCGCCGCAAGGTGCTGCGCACGCACACCTCGCCGGTCCAGATCCGCACGATGCGCTCGGTCGAGCCGCCGATCCGCGTCATCATCCCGGGCCGCACCTATCGGCACGATTCCGACCAGACCCACACGCCGATGTTCCATCAGGTCGAGGGGCTGGTGATCGACCGGCAGGCGAACATTGCCAACCTGAAA
Organism: Methylobacterium brachythecii; assembly: GCF_014196345.1. GTDB lineage: Bacteria > Pseudomonadota > Alphaproteobacteria > Rhizobiales > Beijerinckiaceae > Methylobacterium > Methylobacterium brachythecii. The sequence continues at coordinate 144,562 of NZ_JACIDN010000006.1, forward strand.
TGGGTGCTGGAGAATTTCTGTCGCGCCTTCTTCGAGGTCGAGAGCGTCGGCATGCGCTTCCGGCCGTCGTTCTTTCCTTTCACGGAGCCCTCGGCCGAGGTCGACATCCAGTGCACGCGCAAGGGCGGCGAGATCCGCTTCGGCGAGGGCACCGACTGGCTGGAAGTGCTCGGCTGCGGCATGGTCCATCCGAACGTACTGAAGAATTGCGGGCTCGACCCCGACCAGTTCCAGGGCTTCGCCTTCGGCATGGGGATCGACCGCCTCGCCATGCTGAAATACGGCATGCCGGACCTTCGTCCGTTCTTCGAGGCGGACGTCCGCTGGATCGAGCATTACGGCTTCCGGCCGCTCGACGTGCCGAGCCTCGTCGGCGGCCTCACGGCCTGACCCACGATCGTCTCACGAGCCGCGGCTGAAACCCCGGCGGACCGCTCTGGCGTCCGCGAAAGACTGCACCGATGAAATTCACCCTCTCCTGGCTCAAGGACCACCTCGACACCGAGGCGTCGCTCGAAGCCATCGCCGAGATGCTGACCAAGATCGGCCTGGAGGTAGAAGGCATCGAGGACAAGGCGGCGGCCCTGAAGCCGTATGTCGTCGCCAACGTCATCAGTGCCGAGCAGCATCCGAACGCCGATCGTCTGCGCGTCTGCATGGTCGATGCCGGCGACGGGGCGCCGCTGCAGGTGGTCTGCGGCGCGCCGAATGCGCGGGCGGCCATGAAGTCGGTCTTCGCGCCGCCCGGCACCTACGTCCCCGGCAAGAACATCACGCTGTCGGTGGGCACCATCCGCGGCGTCGAGAGCCGCGGCATGCTCTGCTCGGGTGCCGAACTCGGTCTCGGCGAAGATCATGACGGCATCCTCGATCTGCCGGCGGATGCGCCGATCGGTATGTCCTACGCGCTCTTTGCCGGGCTCGATGACCCGGTCATCGAGATCAACCTGACGCCGAACCGCTCCGACTGCGCGTCGATCCACGGCATCGCCCGCGATCTCGCCGCGACCGGGATCGGCACGCTCAAGGGCGATGCCTTCCCGCAATTGCGCGGGGAGGGCGTCTGCCCGGTGCCGCTCGCCATCGAGCTCGGCGAGGACCGCGATCTCTGTCCCTACTTCACGCTGCGCCTCGTGCGCGGAGTGAAGAACGGCCCGTCGCCCGACTGGATGCAGGCACGCCTGCGCGCCATCGGGCTACGCCCGATCAACGCGCTCGTCGACATCACCAACTACCTCACCTTCGACCGCGGTCGGCCGCTCCACGTCTTCGACGCGAAGAAGGTTGCTGGCGGCCTGACGGTTCGCCTTGCGCGGGAGGGCGAGGAGCTGAAGGCGCTCGATGGCCGCACGCACCGGCTCGATGCCGAGACTGTGGTGATCGCCGACCAGAATGGCGTCGAGTCGATCGGCGGTATCATCGGCGGCGAAGCGTCCGGCTGCGACCAGACCACCACCGACGTACTGATCGAGTCCGCGCTCTGGAACCCGCGCAACATCGCCCGCACTGGCCGCCGCCTCGGCGTGATCACCGATGCGCGCTACCGCTTCGAGCGCGGCGTCGACCCGGCCTTCACACTGCCGGGCCTCGATGCGGCCACGCGCCTCGTCCTCGACATCTGCGGCGGCACCGCGAGCCAGACGAGCTTCGCTGGCGAGCCCCCCGAGAGCGACCACGTCATCGATTTCCCCTGGACTGAGGTCCGGCGCCTCGCCGGGATCGAGCTGTCGCGGGCCGAGATGAAGGTGACGTTGGAATCTCTCGGCTTCCACGTCGCCGGCAGCGGCGATCGCGTGAAGGTGCTGACGCCGTCCTGGCGGCCCGACGTCGAAGGCAAGGCCGATCTCGTCGAGGAGATCATCCGCATCGCTGGGCTCGACCGTATCGAGCCGAAACCCCTGCTGCGGCCGGAGACGAGCGCCGTGGGTCCGAAGCTCACGGTGCTTCAGCGGCGCACCCGTAATGCCAAGCGCGCCCTTGCGAGTCGGGGGCTTTTCGAAGCCGTGACCTGGTCGTTCATCCGGCAAGAGGATGCACACCTCTTCGGCGGCGGCCGGCCAGACCTCTCTCTGGCCAACCCGATTGCATCCGATCTCTCCGACATGCGCCCGAGCCTCGTCCCCGGCCTGCTGCGCGGTGCCCAGGCCAATGCCGATCGCGGCTACGGCGACGTCGCGCTGTTCGAGGTCGGCCAGTGCTTCGAGTCCGATCAGCCCGAGGGCCAGACGATCCGTGCCGCCGGCGTGCGCCGTGGGACGGCCCGCCACGCGGGCGCCGGCCGGCATTGGAGCGGCACAGTGCCCGTCGTCGACGCCTTCGAAGCCAAGGCCGACGCGCTGGCGCTGCTCACGGCTGTGGGCATCCAGACCGGCGGCCTGCAGATCGTGGCCGGCGGCCCGGAATGGCTGCATCCCGGACGCTCCGGCACGCTGCAATTCGGCCCGAAGAACCCCGTCGGCTGGTTCGGCGAGATCCATCCGAAGGCGATGAAGGCGCTCGATCTCAAGGGCACGCTCGTCGCCTTCGAGATCACCCTCGATGCGCTGCCGCTGCCGAAATACAAGCCGACCAAGGTGAAGCCGGCGCTGGCACTGTCTGACCTCCAGGCCGTCTCGCGAGACTTCGCCTTCGTGGTCGGCCGCGACGTCGCCGCCGCCGACGTGATCCGCGCCGCGCAGGGGGCCGAGCGCAAGCTCATCACGGGCGTCGACGTGTTCGACATCTACGAGGGCGTCGGCATCCCCGAGAATGCGAAGTCCATCGCGGTCGCCGTGCGGCTGCAGCCGGTGGAGCGTACGCTCACCGATGCCGAGATCGAGGCGGTGAGCGCCAAGATCGTCGCCGAGGTCGCCAAGAAGACCGGGGCGACCCTGCGCGGCTGAGGAGGCGACCATGGACGAAGCTCTCGTCGCACACCTCTCGGAAGCCAAGTTCCTTCCGAGGGATGCGCTCCAGCGTGCGATCGCGGCGCCGGACCTCGTGGCCGATGCCGTTCTGCGCGTCGTCGAAGGTTTCGCCGACGATCCGGACGCGCCGAGCGACGACGAGGCGAACCTGCTGTTCTGGGGCTTGCACGCCCTGGCGGCGGCCCGCGACACTAGGCTCTTCGCACCACTGCTCCGCCTCTTACGTCAGGATCCGGAGGCCCTCGACGGGCTGCTCGGCGATGCCCTGTCGATCACCCTGCCGCGCGTGCTCGCCGGCAGCTTCGACGGCGATACCGACGCTCTGTTCCGTCTGATCCTCGACAGCACGGTCGACGACGCCGTGACGAGCAGCGCCTTCACGGCGATGAGTTTTCTCGTCCGCGAAGGTCGTATCGCACCCGACCAAGCCAAGACCCTTATCATCCGCTTCGACGAGGCCAAGGTCGCCGTTGAGGATAGCCTCGGCTGGACTGGTTGGGAGCAGGCCATCGCCTATCTCGGCCTGGCGGAACTCGCTCCGCGCGTCGAGGCTGCGCGCAAGGACGGCCGCATCACGGACGAGTTCAGCGACCTGCCGTGGTTCCGCCGTGCCCTGCGCCAGGTCACGTCCGAGCCGCCGAGCTTCCAGTCCTTCGAGGGCGAGGCCTACGGCTATCTCGACGATCCGATCCGGCAGCTCGCCTGGACGGCGGAAGAGGCCGGCCAGCCGGTCACCAACCCGTTCAAGGATGTCGGCCGCAACGATCCGTGCCCCTGCGGCAGCGGCAAGAAGTACAAGAAGTGCTGCCTGGATGCCGAGCAGCCGGTACAGCTGCCCAGCCTCTCCTAGATTGAAAAATCAGCCGGCCGTAGGGCTTGCGAAGAAACTGTCGCTCCGGCGCGACTGTCCTGTTGTGCATCCAAATCGTTCTGTTTACAGAACGCGGTCAGCAGAGGCGGCAGAGCCGCCGAGGTCAGTTTTCGAGAGCGAAAGGACGTTCCGATGTCGAAGGAACGCGCAGCGCGAACCATTGCTGCAACCAATGGGGTTGCGCAGGACACGGCCTTCGGAGCCGTCATCTCGCCGATTCATCTCTCCACGACCTTCAAGTTTCCCGCCTTCGAGAAACCCGGCCCCTACGACTATTCGCGCCTGGGCAACCCGACCCGCGACCAACTCGCGGACACCATCGCCAAGCTCGAAGGTGGTGCGCGGGCGATCATGGTGTCCAGCGGCATGGCGGCCCTCGAACTCGCCCTGTCGAGCCTGCGTCCCGGAGATCTCCTGGTCGCGCCGCATGATTGTTATGGCGGCACCTATCGGCTGCTCAGCATGCGCGCGGAGCGCGGGCATTACCGCGTCGCCTTCGTCGATCAGTCCGACGAGCAGGCCCTCGCGGCCGCCCTCGCGCAAAAGCCGCGCGTCGTTCTCGTGGAGACCCCCAGCAACCCGCTCATGCGGGTCGTGGACATCCGCCGTACGACCGCGCTGGCGAAGGCGGCCGGAGCCCTGGCGGTGGTCGACAACACCTTTCTGTCGCCGGCCCTGCAGCAGCCGATCAGTCTCGGTGCCGATCTCGTGGTCCACTCGACGACCAAGTTCCTGAACGGACATTCCGACGTCATCGGCGGAGCCGTGATCGCCGCCGACAAGGCCGTGGGCGAGGAGCTTGCCTCTTGGGCTAACACGATCGGCGTCACGGGTTCGCCCCTCGACGCCTACCTGACCCTTCGCGGCGTCCGGACGCTCTTCGTCCGCGTGGAGCAACAACAGAAGACCGCCGCGTCGATCGCTGCCTATCTCGAATCCAGCCCCGCCGTGGCACGCGTCCACTATCCCGGCCTCGCGAGCCATCCGGATCACGCGCTCGCCAAGACCCAGCAGAGCGGCTTCGGCGCAATGCTCAGCTTCGAGCTCGCCGGCGGACTCGAAGCGGTTCGCTCGTTCGTCGCAGCGGTGCAGATCTTCACGCTGGCCGAGTCCCTCGGCGGGGTCGAGAGCCTCGTGGCGCACCCGCCGACCATGACCCATGCGGCCATGGATGCCACGGCCCTGGCGACGGCCGGCATCACGAACGGCCTCCTGCGCCTATCGGTCGGCCTTGAGGGCGAGCAGGATCTGCTGGCGGATCTCAGCCGGGCGCTGGATGCGACGACCGGGGATTGAGGGGCGCGGCAACAAGCAACTCGGCGAGGCCACTGGCCGGCCTGCTGTCGACGATCTTCACCGAGTCACGGTCTCGCCGCTCAACGGGTTCGCCGGGTCCCAGGCGTAGCTCAGCGTCTCGAACCGCATCGAGCGGGCGTCGACCATGAGCAGGCGCCCGACCAGTGGCTCGCCGAAGGGCACGATCGCCCGGATCACCTCCATCGCCATCAGCGAGCCCATGACGCCGGCCAGGGCACCGAGCACGCCGGCCTCTGCGCATGTCGGCACGGCACCATTCGGCGGTGGGTTCGGGAAAAGACAGCGATAGGTCGGGTTGGGCTGGCCGTCCGGCCCGGTCTCGTGCGCCCGGATCGTGGTGAGCGATCCATCGAACTGTCCGAGGGCCGACGTCACCAGAGGGCGCTTGGCGCGGAAGCAGGCGTCGGAGACGGCGTAGCGGGTGGCGAAGTTGTCAGAGCCGTCGGCGACGACATCGTACTCGGCGGCGAGCGTGGCTGCGCTCTCCTCGGTGAGGCGGAGGGAATGGCTCTCGATCCGAACATGCGGGTTCAGCAGCGAGACCGCCTCCGCCGCGCTCTCGACCTTCGGACGTCCGATATCCGGCGTCCGATGGATCACCTGCCTTTGCAGGTTCGACAGCGACACCACATCGTCGTCGGCGATGCCGATGGTGCCAACACCTGCGGCCGCGAGGTACTGGATCAGCGGCGCGCCGAGCCCGCCGGCGCCGACGACGAGCACACGCGCTTGCTTGAGCTTCGCCTGGCCCGGACCGCCAATGTCGCGCAGGACGAGGTGGCGGGCGTAGCGTTCGATTTCATCGGAGGACAGAGCCATATCCGGCACATAGTCAGCCGACGGCCCGCGCGATAGTCGCGTCCAATGCGGTGCGCTCGCGACAGCCCCGCGGCTCGATCTAGCCTGCCTTCGGCGCGGGCTCGGCCTCGTCCTGTTCGAGGATCAGTCCGGCGAGGTCGCCGCGCTGCCAAGCGAGGCGCATCGGAAACCCGCTCGGTCGATTGCCCGTCACCAGCTTGAAGCGCTGCGGCAGCCGATTGCGGCCCGGTATCCCGATCCGGGCTCCGGTCGTCGACATGTCGCGTAGAACGCAGCGATACTCGATGCCGTCCGGGCAGACCGCGATGGCCGGGATCAGCACGGTCTTTCGATCGAGACCGCGGCGCTCCGCGGCCGATTCCGCGATGGGCGGCGCGGACGAGGAGGGGGAGAGGGGGATCGTCCGCATGAAGACACCACCTTGCGACGACGTGATCTCGCTCAGGTTGTCATCACCCGGTCCAACCCGGATCACAACACCTCTTGCGGGTTGTCCGCAGCCCAGCGTATCCGCGCCCATGCAATTGTGTTTTGCGAGCTTTTTTAACGCGCAGGCAAGGAATTGATGCGTGTTGCAGGTGACGGCATGAACCTCGATCCGCCATCCCCGATCTCGCTCGCCCAGGCGCTGATCCGGTGTGCCTCCGTGACGCCGGAGGAGGGCGGGGCGCTCTCCTTTCTCGACGACCTGCTCAGCGGGGTCGGCTTCCAGGTCGAGCGGCCGGTGTTTTCGGAGGCCGGTACGCCGGACATCGAGAACCTCTATGCGCGGATCGGCACGGGCAGCCCGTGCCTGCTCTTCGCCGGCCATACCGACGTCGTGCCGACGGGCGAGCCCTCCGCCTGGAGTCATGGCCCGTTCTCGGGCGAGGTCGCGGATGGCGTGCTCTACGGCCGCGGCGCCGTCGACATGAAGGGCGGGATCGCCTGCAAACTGGCCGCGACCCTCGCCTTTCTGCGCGAGCGGCCGGATTTTGCAGGCTCGATCGCCTTCCTGATCACCGGCGACGAGGAGGGGCCGGCGATCAACGGTACGGTGAAGCTGCTCGCCTGGGCGCGGGAGCGGGGCGAACGCTTCGACCATTGTCTGCTCGGTGAGCCGACCAACCCGAGTCGGCTCGGCGAAATGATCAAGATCGGCCGGCGCGGCTCGCTCACAGGCGCGATCACCGTCCACGGCCGTCAGGGCCATGTCGCCTATCCGCACCGGGCCGAGAACCCGATCCCCGGCCTGTTGCGTCTTTGCTCGGCCCTGATCGCCGAGCCGCTGGATGGCGGCACCGCGCATTTCGATGCGTCGAACCTCGAATTCACGACGGTCGACGTCGGCAACCCGGCCACCAACGTGATCCCGGCGAACGCGAAGGCAGTGTTCAACATCCGCTTCAACGACGATTGGAGCGCCCACACTCTCGGAGCCGAGATCCGTCGGCGCCTCGAAGAGGCCGCTGGCAATGCTGTTCGGTTCAGCCTTGACCTTCAGCCCTCGAATTCGCCGGCTTTCCTCACCGAGCCTGACAGGTTCGTGGACCTGGTCTCAAGAGCCATCACCGCTGAGACAGGCCTCACACCGAAGCTCTCGACGACGGGGGGCACCTCGGATGCCCGGTTCATCAAGGATGCCTGCCCTGTGATCGAGTTCGGCCTCGTTGGCGAGACCATGCACCAGGTCGACGAGTGCGTAGCGGTGGCCGACCTCGAGCGGCTGACCACAATCTATGCCCGCGTGCTGGAAGCCTATTTCCCGAAGGGCGGCTCGTAGTCGACGCCGACGAAGGTCAGCCCTTGCGCCGGGGCCATCGGCCCGCACCGGCTGCGGTCGGCCGAGGCGAGGATCTCGGCGACATCGTCGGCGCTGATCCGATTGCAGCCGGCGAGCATCAGCGTGCCGACCATGAAGCGGACCTGATGGTGCAGGAACGAGCGCGCCGAGGTCGCGACCACGATCTCGTCGTGCAGGCCCATGGTGCGGACTTCGATGTCCATCTGTTCCAGCGTGCGGATCGGGCTCGCAGCCTGGCACTCGGCCGCTCGAAACGCCGAAAAATCGTGACGCCCGAGTAGCCTTCGCCCGGCCTCATGCATGAGGCCGGCATCCAGCGGCCAAGGCACGTGCCAGACTTGCGCCCTCACAATCACCGGCGGCGGACGCCGGTTGAAGATCCGATAGCGGTAATGCCGACGGATCGCCCGATGGCGCGCGTCGAAATCCTCGCCGACGATCTCCGCACTGACGATCGAGACAGGGTGGGGGCGCAGATGCGCGTTGGTGGCGTCGCGCACCGTGTCGGTCCGCCACGGCTTGGCGAGATCGAGATGGGCGACCTGATGGATCGCATGAACGCCCGCATCGGTACGCCCGGCGCAGGTGAGACGCACCGTCTCTCCTGAGAAGCGATGCACAGCCGCCTCGACAACTCCTTGAACCGTCACTTCTTCCGGCTGGCGCTGCCAGCCGCAGAACGGGGCTCCGTCGTACTCGATGACCAGCTTGTAACGAGGCATCAGGCGAGGCGCGATCCGGGCAAGAGCCGCGCGCCGCGCAGGAAATCCGAGCCCGTCGCAGACCCGCCCTTGCCAGCGCGGCGCAGTTCGAGGAGCCGCACCGCGCCCTGGCCGCAGGCAACGGTGCAGGCCTCGTCGAGCAACGTACCGGGAGTGCCCGAACCTTCCACCCGAGCCGCACGCAGCACCTTCACGCGCTCCGCCCCCTTGCCGAGATCGGCCTGGAAGAACGCTCCCGGAAAGGGCGACAACCCGTTGATGTGGTTGGCGATCTCTTTCGCCGGCTGGGCCCAGTCGATCCGCGCTTCCTCGTTGGTGATCTTGTGGGCGTAAAGCACGCCCTCATCGGGCTGCGGCCTGAAGGCGAGGTCGCCGGCGGCCAACGCAGCGAGCGCCTGGCTCATCAGCTCGGCGCCGAGCGGCATCAGCGCATCGTGTAATTCGCCAGCCGTCATTCCCTCGGTGATCGGCAGGCGCCCTTCGAACGAGACCGGGCCGGTATCCAGTCCCTTCTCCATACGCATCACGCCGACACCACTCTCGGCATCGCCCGCCATGACCGCCCGCTGGATCGGAGCGGCTCCGCGCCAGCGCGGCAGCAGCGAGCCGTGCAGGTTGAGGCAGCCGTGGCGCGGCGCGTCGAGGATCGGCTCCGGAAGCAGCAGGCCGTAGGCGACGACGACCGCGATGTCGGCCTCGTGGGCCGCGAAGACACGCGCCGCCTCTTCCGTCCGAAGCGTGACGGGCGTGTGCACCGCGAGTCCCTCGCTCTCGGCCAAGGCATGGACTGGCGATGGTCTCAGGCTCATGCCACGGCCGGCCTTAGCGGGCGCGCGGGTGTAGACGGCGGACACCTCGTGACCGTCGGAGAGGATGCGCGCCAGTGTCGGCACGGCGAAGTCCGGCGTGCCCATGAAAACGACGTGCATGGCTTTATGGCCCCGCTTCAGGCGGCGTCGCGCTTGGCGGCCTTGGCGAACTTCTTGATGACCCGGTCGCGCTTGAGCTTCGACAGGTGATCGATGAACAGCACCCCATTGAGGTGGTCGATCTCGTGCTGCAAGCAGGTCGCGAGCAGGCCGTCGGCCTCCTTCTCGACGGTCTCGCCATCGAGGTTCATATAGCGAACCTTGACCCGGTCCGGCCGCTCGACCTCGCCGTAGAACTCTGGGATCGACAGGCAGCCCTCGTCGTAGACGCGCAGTTCTTCCGACGCCCAGACGATCTCGGGATTGATGAAAACCGTCGGATCGCGGGCCTCTTCCTCCTTATTGGTGTCGATCGTGACGACGCGCTTGGCCACGCCGATCTGGATCGCGGCAAGGCCGACGCCGGGCGCATCGTACATGGTTTCGATCATGTCTCGCGCGAGCACACGGATCTCGTCGGTGATCGTCGTCACCGGCTCGGATTTCTGGCGCAGGACGGGATCGGGCAGGATCACGAGAGGTCGAACGGTCATGACGGAGAGCGGGCTCGATTGCAGCGCCGCGAAGGCGCGCTGAAACAAGGCTTTCGCATACGGGCCGCCCCGCGGACGGTCAAATCCAGGAACCTCGCCACAGCCATGCCGCCGATCGAATAGCTGCGCCATCAAACCGGCACGCCGGGGAGCGATACTCGCCGTGTAGAGTTAGGCCCCGAACTCCGCGACAGCCCCAGGCTCAACCGTGTTCCCATTCGGCACCCGACGCAGCGCCAAGCGGGCCACCCGTCGCGGCCTGAGTCAGCTCGCGAAGCTCCTGAAAGCGCCGAGCAATGCCTCCGGTAAACGCGCAGCCGCCGCCAAGCCCCGCAAGGAGCCGGTGCGCAAGCCTCCGGGGCGTTTCGTCGAGATCAGGCAGTTGCGCGTCCATTACATCGTCAAGGGCAGGGGACGGCCGGTCGTGCTGGTGCACGGGAACGGCACCATGGCCGAGGATTTCCTGATCAGCGGCCTCATCGAGCGGCTCGCCACCCACTATCGCGTGATCGCGATCGACCGGCCCGGCTTCGGCTACACCGGACGGCCGCGCGCAAAAATCTGGACCGCCGCGGAGCAGGCGGAGCTGATCCATCACGTGCTGGCTGGGCTGAAGGTCAAGCGACCCCTCGTCGTCGGGCATTCCTGGGGGACGCTGGTGGCGTTGGCCCTGGCCGCGTCCGGTCTGCGCGAGCTGCGCGGTCTCGTGCTGCTCTCGGGCTATTATTACCCGAGCCGGCGCGCCGACGTGACGATGTCCAAAACCTTGGCGATGCCGGGCATCGGAGATGCCGCTCGCGCCATGATGAACCCGGCCATGGGACGGCTCGTCGCCGCGCAATCGTTCCGGCACGCGTTCCGACCGGAGATGGTGCCGCGGCGGTTCGAAACCGATTTTCCGGTCGAGATCGCCATGAGCGCCACCCAACTCCGTGCCGCGACGGAGGATGCCTCAACGATGAACGCGGCGGCAAAACAGCTCCAGCACACTTATGCCCGGCTAGAGCTCCCCGTCGCGATCCTCAGCGGCAGTGCCGATGCGGTCGTCGACCTTCACGAGCAGTCGCGCCGGCTCCACGGCGAGATCGGCGGCAGCTCCCTGAAGATCCTGCCCGGGCTCGGTCACATGATCCATTATGCCGGGATCGGGCCGATCGGCCGCGCGATCGATACGCTGATGTCGCCTGCCAGCACGGGTGGCCAGCCTGCGAGGCGGTCCGCAGCCTCGGCCCTTTCGCCACGATCCACCTGATCCGCCGGCGCGACATCGCCCCGAGAGAGGCGAGCCGGCCTCGCTCCCTCAGAACGCCGACCGGCTCCGGATCGCCGCCGAGAGCGTGCCCTCGTCGAGGTAATCCAGCTCGCCGCCGACCGGCACGCCGTGGGCGAGGCGGGTAATGGTCAGGCCGAGATGGCGCAGGGCATCGGTGACGTAATGCGCTGTCGTCTGGCCGTCGACAGTAGCGTTGAGCGCGAGAATGATCTCCTTCACCGCCGGATCACTCGCCCGCTCCACTAGGCGCTCGATGTTGAGATGCTCGGGGCGGACGCCGTCGAGCGCCGAGAGCACGCCGCCGAGGACGTGGTAGCGCGCGCTCACCGCACCCGAGCGCTCCAGCGCCCACAGGTCGGAGACATCCTCGACCACCACCAGCATCGAGGCATCCCGGCTGCCATCGCGGCAGATCGTGCACGGCTCGCTCGTATCGACGTTGCCGCAGGACGAGCAAACCACGATGCGCTCGGCGGCGATCCGCATCGCCTCCGCGAGCGGCCCGAGCAGGGTGTCGCGCTTCTTGATGAGCTGCAGCGCCGCGCGTCGTGCGGAGCGCGGCCCAAGCCCCGGCATGCGCGCCAGAAGCTGGATCAGGCGCTCGATCTCCGGGCCGGCGACGGATTGGGGCATGCGGGCTTGCGTCGTGTGGCGAGGGGACGGCTCGCGGCATACGACGCCGCGGCCCTCGCGCAAAGCGGCCCCGTCATCCCTGGCACCTGCGTCATTCCGGGGCGCCGAAGGCGGCCCCGGAATGACGGCTGAAATCAATCTTTCTGGATTGCATCGCCAGCGCAGCGTCACCTTCACCGGAATACCCTGTGGCGAGACAAAAAAAATTTGTGGTCGACCAAAAGTTCAGTTGACGGCAAACCGTCCTCGACCCAAGCCAGACAGGATCACGGGATGGTGAACCTGCGCGCGGCGGACCTGAACGACCGCGCGGACATCCCCGGAAGACAAGCATCCAGGCCGCGATCAGGGCCCCGAGGAGAAACGGACGTGAACAACATCGGCGACTTCAACGCGGGTCATGGCGCGGAAGCGATCGGCCTGCGCAACCTGGAAGCGGTCCATTGGAATCTCGAGGCGCCCCGCCTCTATGAGGAATCCCTGCGGCGCGGCGAGGCCGAACTCGCCCGTGGCGGCGCCATCGTCGCCAATACCGGCGCCCATACCGGCCGCTCTCCCAAGGACAAATACGTCGTGCGCGACGCCTCCACCGAGGATCAGGTCTGGTGGGAGAACAACGGCTCGATCACCCCTTCACAGTTCGAGACGCTCTACCAGGACTTTCTGGCCCATGCCGAGGGCAAGGAGCTGTTCGCGCAGGATCTGTTCGGCGGAGCCGACCCGGCAAACCGTGTGAAGGCGCGCGTCTTCACGGAACTCGCCTGGCACTCGCTCTTCATCCGCAACCTGCTGATCCGTCCCGAGCGCGAGGCGATCGCCTCCTACGTGCCGGACATGACGATCATCGACCTTCCGAGCTTTCAGGCCGATCCGGCCCGGCACGGCTGCCGCTCCAAGACCGTCATCGCCATCGACTTCACCAAGAAGATCGTTCTGATCGGCGGCTCGGCCTATGCCGGCGAGATGAAGAAGTCTGTCTTCACCTATCTCAACTACATCCTGCCCGGTAAGGGCGTGATGCCGATGCATTGCTCGGCCAATGCCGCCCTCGACGAGGCCGGTGACTCGGCCCTGTTTTTCGGCCTCTCCGGCACCGGCAAGACCACGCTGTCCAACGATTCTTCGCGCCAGCTCATCGGTGACGACGAGCATGGCTGGTCGAACGAGGGCATCTTCAACTTTGAGGGCGGCTGCTACGCCAAGACCATTCGGCTCTCCCGCAACGCCGAGCCCGAGATCTACGCCACGACCGAGCGTTTCGGCACGGTGATGGAGAACGTGGTCATCGACCCACTCTCGCGCATTCCGGATTTCGACGATGCCTCGCGCACCGAGAATACCCGCTGTGCCTATCCGCTCGACTTCATCGCCAATGCCAGCGCCACGGGCCGGGCCGCGCATCCGAAGAACATCGTGATGCTGACCTGCGACGCCTTCGGCGTGATGCCGCCGATCGCCAAGCTCACCGGCGCCGAGGCGATGTACCACTTCCTGTCCGGCTACACCGCCAAGGTGGCCGGCACGGAGCGCGGCCTCACGGGACCGGAGGCGACCTTCTCGACCTGCTTCGGCGCGCCATTCATGCCGCGTCACCCGAGCGTCTACGGCAACCTGCTGCGCGAGCTGATCGCCAAGCACCACGTCGATTGCTGGCTGGTGAATACCGGCTGGACCGGCGGCGCCGTCGGAACCGGCCGGCGCATGCCGATCCGCGTGACGCGTCGGCTGCTTTCGGCGGCCCTCGACGGCTCGCTCTCGAAAGCCGAGTTCCGGCGCGACCCGTATTTCGGCCTCGCGGTGCCGGAATTCGTGCCGGGCGTCGAGCCGCACGTGCTCTCTCCGGTCAAGACCTGGCAGAACAAGGCCGCCTTTGCCGAGACCGCGACCCGGCTCGTCGGGATGTTCAAGGAGAACTTCAAGCGGTTCGAGGCGCATGTCGATGATGACGTGCGCGCCGCAGAGCCGGTGGCCTCGATCGCCGCTTGAGTTGCTGAAAATGAAGAGGCGGCAGCGAGGAAGGGGAGATCCTCGCTGCCGCCGATCGCTGAGGCGATACGGCTTACTTGCCGAGGCCGACGCTGCCGGTCACGCCGCCGACGACGCCACCCACCGCACCGAGCACGGTGCCGAGCAGGCCGCTCACGAGGCCGCCGACCTGATCGACCGTGCCGGACACGGCACCGAGTTCCTGGCTCAGGTCCACCGTGGCGCCAACGCCCACGCCGAGGCCACCACCGACGGCATCCAGCTCCGAAGCGTTGAGCTCACGGATGGTCTCGATGTTCTGCGACATAAATATTCTCCTGAAATGATAGGCTATAAGCAAGGTATTCTTTTGAGAATATCCCGCTTCAAACCTCATCACGAAGCGCTGGTTACGCGTCGCCCATCAACGGGACCATTCCCGGAGGCAGGGATCAACCCAGTTTCCTGCCACGTTTATGGCAGGTCCGGCGGATCTGATCTTTCCCAGGCCGTCCGGAGCCATCGCAAGCGATGGCCCATCCGACCGATACCGTTGAGGTTTTCAGGATCGTTGCACCGCAGCATCGGGCCGCTATCGTCTGCCCGGGCAAACCGTCGAGCGCTTGCGAGTTAGCCGCCGTAAGCCACTGTCAATGCAGCATTTTCCCAGACATGTGCGTCAGCACGCCGCAGGCTAAGGTTGCGCGGCGGCAAATTTGGGCACCGAGGAAGCCTGCAAACGGCCACGCTCGATCCGGGGCTACGCGCCAACACCGTAGTATTCTTGCCGAAATTCGGATCCGGCGCGGCGAGCCGTCAGGTTGCCGGATGGCCAACCGAATTGGGCGCGAGCTGGTTATGAGCCCAGCCGAACCTTGGCAGAAAAAAGGCAAATCAGGGCAGCGAGGCTCGGTCCGACCAACAGCCGATGCTGAGGCTGCTGGCCGGATCCGGGGCTGACTGCCGTCTATTTCCTTGCGAGGCCGCCGAGCGAGCCGAGCAGGCCGCCCGCGAGGTCCTCGACGAGGCCGCGCACGTTCGCGACGCCTCCGGCCGGGATCGAATGGACGGTGTCGATCAATTCGTTGAGGCCGCCGACGCTCACCGAGAGCGCGGACTGGCCACCGCCGACCTGATCGAGTTCGGTCAGGCTGAGCTCACGAGTGGTCTCGAAGTCCTGCGACATAAATATTCTCCGGTTCGATCCATGCACGACGAGGATTTAACCTCAGTCGCGGAAGAAGCATCTGCTCGTCTTCTTCTGAAAACATTCCAACACGCAAAATACAAAGCTGCAACACGACCGGATTTTAGCCACATCGATTGCTTCGGCGGTCACGAACGCGTGAATTTGAGAGAATTTCTCTCTCCTTCATCTCAGGCAACGGCGCAGTGAACGACGGTCACGGCTCATAAGGCGCCCCTCGATCCAACCGGCATCACCGCAGCCTGAACGCATGGGAAAGACGCTCCAACACGTTCCGATCGATGGGCTTTTCTGAAAGGAGTGCGGCGGGGTGCCGCAGCCGTCCATTGCGTCGAAGTCTCAAGTTCGCGATCATCGAGAGAAGAAATTTGCAGATAATTCAGTTTCAGAACCCCCGCAGATCGATCTTCCTGCCGACCCTATAGTTCTCGGCAGAAACATCCTCGTTTACATTGAGACCGTGGGCGGTTTTCTCCTCGGAAATTCAACCGAGCCGGCCGCCGGGACCTGCACATGACTGCAGGACATGCGCTCGGATTGCGTGGCGGTGCCTCTTGTGAGAAGCGGGCGCCGGGAAACGCCCCGCGCAGTCCCTGCGCGTCGTCACAGGTGTTCATGTCCACGCCGCTGTTCCGCAAAGAGGTTTCCGAGGCGCGCCGCAATGCGTGGCTCGGCGAGGCACAGATCGTCCAACCCCTTCCGATCCGCATCGTGGCCTATGTCTGCATCGGTCTCGTCGTCGCGACGCTCCTGTATGCCGTGCTTGGCAGCTACACCCGCCGCGTCCATGCCCAGGGGCTGCTGGCTCCGGATGTCGGACTGATCACCGTGGCCAGCCCCGTCGCGGGGCGCGTCAGCGCCTCGGGCGTCAAGGAAGGCGATCGGGTCGAGCAGGGTCGGCTTCTCTATACCGTGGACGTCGATGCGGTTTCGGCCAGCGGGCCGACACAGGAGCGCGTCATCGCGCAGCTCGGCCGGCAGAAGGAGAGCATGGAGGAGCAGCGCCGCCTGCGCGCCTCCATGGCGGGCACCGAGAAGCGCTCGCTACAGGAGCAGATCGCCAATCTCGAAGCCCAATCCGACCAGATCAAGCAGCAGGTCGAGCTTCAGGAGAAGCTGGTGCCGCCGCTCAAGGCCCGCGCCGATGAGCTGGCCTCCGCCGTCTCGCGGGGCTTCGCCCGCGCGGCGGATTTCCAGAACCAGAACTATCTCTTCATGCAATCGAGCTCGCAGCTCGCGCAGTTCCGTCAGGGCGCCCTTCAGATCGAGGGCAAGCTCGGTGACCTGAAGGCGCAGTTCGCCTCCTTCGACGAGAAGCTCGCCAAGGATCTCGCCGAGATGGATCGTGCCGCCGCGCAGCTCGAACAGCAGAAGGCGGAGAGCGAGGCCAAACGGGCCATCGAGATCCGCGCCCCGGAAAAGGGCATCCTCACCTCGATCCGCGCCCAGCCCGGCCAGAGCGTCGCGGCCGGCGCCACCCTGCTGACCCTGTTGCCGAGCGAGGGCCGGCTCCAGGCGAACCTGTTCGTGGATTCCTCGGCCATCGGCTTCATCGAGACCGGCGCCAGTGTGATGCTGCGTTACGCCGCCTTCCCGTTCCAGCGCTTCGGCCTCTATCGGGGCGTCGTCACCGAGGTGACCCGCGCTCCGCTCGAAGGCGAGGACGCCCCCGAGGAAATGAAGCGGAAGAGCAACGGCGGCGTCTACCGCATCGTGGTCAAGCCCGACGAGGACGGCGTCATGGCCTATGGCGAGCGGCGCCGGCTGGAGGCCGGGATGCGCGTCGAGGCCGATATCGCGCTGGAGCAGCGCGCCCTCTACCGCTGGCTGCTCGACCCGCTCTACCGCGTGAAGCGCAGCGTCGACCTCGTAACGGATGGCGGCAGTCAGGGGCTCGCCAAGTGAAGCTCCTCGACGGCATCTCCCAGGCCGGCCTGCAATTCGGATTCGGCCGGCGCCTGCCCGTGATCCTGCAGGCGGAGGCGGCCGAATGCGGCATGGCCTGCCTCGCCATGTTGCTCGGCTTCCACGGCCGCGAGACCGATCTCGGAGCCCTGAGGAGGCGTCACGCCCTATCGCTCAAGGGCATGACGCTGAGGAACCTGATCGACCTGTCCGGCACGATGGGCCTGGCGACGCGCGCTCTGCGGATCGAGCTGAAGGATCTCGCTCGCCTCAAGACGCCGTGCATCCTGCACTGGGGCCTCAACCATTTCGTGGTGCTGGCCTCGATCAATCGCGGCGGCATCGTCATCCACGATCCCGCCCGCGGCCGGCGCAGGCTGACCCTGGACGAGGCCTCGCGCGATTTCACCGGCGTCGCGCTGGAGGTGACGCCGAACCAGAGTTTCGTGCGCGAGAAGACGGTCAAGGGCCTCGCGCTGGGGGATCTCTTCCGAAACCTGCGCGGTATCCGCCCGGCGATGATGTCGATCCTGGCGCTCTCGATCGGCATCGAACTCGTCAACATCCTGATGCCGATCGCCTCGCAGATCGTCATCGACGAGGTCATCGTCAACGCGGATCTCGACCTGCTCCTCGTCGTCGCGCTCGGGCTCGCGCTGCTGCTGCTGATACAGCTCGCGCTCGGCGTCGCCCGGACCTGGGCGATCATGCTGACGGGCACCAAGCTGAACTATCAATGGTCCGGCAGCTTGTTCGACCATCTTTCGCGGCTGCCCCTCGACTACTTCGAAAAACGGCATGTCGGCGACGTAATCTCGCGCTTCGGCTCGCTCGCCACGATCCAGAAGGGTCTGACCACCGACCTCGTCCAGGCCGTGCTCGACGGCGTGATGTCGATCGGCATGCTGATCATGCTGTTTCTCTACGGCGGCTGGTTGGCCCTGGTGGCCCTGCTCTCCACCGCGGTTGCAGCCGGCCTGCGGGTGGCCGCCTACAACGCCTACAAGGAGGGCACCGAGGAGGCGATCGTCGCCGAGGCGCGCCAGCAGACGCATTTCATCGAGACCGTGCGCGGCATGGCGAGCGTGAAGCTGCTGGGGCTGCGCGAGCGCCGCCGCGGCACCTGGATGAACCAGTTTGTCACCGCGCTGAACGCCCGGCTGCGGCTCCAGCGCCTCGACCTCGTCTTCGGCCGCGCCAGCGAGCTGCTGGCCGGCGCCGACCGGCTGATCCTGCTCGTGCTCGGCGCGCGCGCCGTGATCGACCAGTCGATGTCGCTCGGCATGCTCGTGGCCTTCCTGACATACCGCGACCAGTTCTCGAGCCGCGTCGGCAACCTGATCAATTCCGGCTTCCAGCTGCGCATGCTGAACGTGCAGACCGATCGGCTCTCCGACATCGTCATGACCGATCCGGAAGAGCCGGCCCAGGCAGTCCCGAAGGCCGTGGAGGCACCGGCGATCCCCGGCGCAGCGCGCGGCTCCATCGTCGCGAACGGCCTGTCGCTGCGCTATGGCGCCGACGAGCCCTGGGTGTTTCGCAATCTCAGCTTCCAGGTCGCACCGGGGACCTGCTTCGCCATCATCGGCCCCTCGGGCTGCGGCAAGAGCTCGGTGATGAAAATCCTGATGGGCCTGCTCTCGGCGACCGAGGGCAACGTCCTGATCGACGGGCGCGACATCAAGGCGGTGGGAGCGGCCGCATATCGCAAGCGCATTGCCGGCGTGATGCAGAGCGATGGGCTGTTCGCCGGCTCCATCGCCGAGAACATCGCCTGTTTCGACGAGCATCCCGACCCGGCTTGGATCGAGGAATGCGCCGCCCGCGCGGCGATCCTCAACGATATCCGCAAGACGCCGATGGGCTTCGAGACGCTCGTCGGCGACATGGGTTCGACCCTGTCCGGCGGTCAGAAGCAGCGCGTCATCCTCGCCCGCGCGCTCTACCAGCGCCCAGAAATCCTCTTCCTCGACGAGGCGACCAGCGCGCTGGACGAGCCCACAGAGGCGGCGATCGCCCAGGCCCTACGCGAGTTCAAGATGACCCGCGTCATCGTCGCCCACCGCCCGGCGACCATCGCGCATGCCGATCACGTGCTGGAATTCGAGCGGTTGCTGCCGGCGCCGGGACCGGCGCTTCCCGCAAGGGCTGCCGCACCGGTCGCGTAAGGCCGCTCAGCGCGCGCCTTCGCCGACCACCGAGAACGGTCCCCAATAGGCGGGGTAGGCGCTCTGCGGAGCCGAGCCGTCGTTCACGTAGCCGAGCATCGCCTGGCGCAGGGTCTCAGCGCGACCGACATGGCGAACCAGGCACAGGTTCAGATGGAGCGAGGATGCCGGGCGTGCGACATCACAAGCGTCCTCACGCCGTTTCGCGACTCCGGCGCGAAATCAGAACGGCAGCTTCATGCCCGGGGGAAGCGGCAGGCCCTTGGTCAGCTCGGCCATCTTCTCCTGGGCGGTCGCCTCGGCCTTGCTCCGGGCGTCGTTGATCGCGGCGACGATGAGATCCTCGAGGATCTCGCGCTCGTCCGGGATCATCAGCGACGGGTCGATGGCTACGCCCTTGACCATCCCCTTAGCCGTCATGGTCACGCTGACCGCGCCGCCGCCAGAGGCGCCGCTCACCTCGACAGTGTCGAGCTCGCCCTGCAGGGAAGCCATCTTCTCCTGCATGGCCTGAGCCTGCTTCATGATACCCATGATGTCGCGCATGAGATGGAAAATCCTTCGGTTCGCACTGCCGGCGGCATCGTCTGTGAGACTCGGTCGGCGGGTGCCTTCTATGTCTTGGACGAGGTTACGAGTCCAAGCGTCGCCATGAAGATCTGGGCGGTCTTGGGCATTGCGGCGGTGCGCCGCGGCACCGGCGATACACTGAGCCGGCGCGACGTCCCTGCCGCGGCCTGGATCAGATCTCGTCGTCGGATTCGTCGTCACCCGTGGCATCGGGAGGCGGTGGGGGCACTTCCGTCACGTCGGCGGCCGCTTCCTGTGCCTTGTCGCGCACGTCGACGATCTGGGCGCCGGGGAAGCGGGCCAACACCTCACGCACCAGCGGGTGGCTCGCCGCGTCGCGATGGCGGTTTTCCTCCAGTTCGCGAGCGGCGGCGGCGAGCGTCGGCGCACCGGCCTCTCTCGATACGCTGACCAGCCAATTGCGACCTGTCCATTGCTGGAGCGCCTTGGACAGGTCGACCGGTAGGCTCGACTTCGCGCCCTGGCCGAGGCGCAGCTCGATCCGCCCTTCCTCGAAGCGCACGAGATGCACGTCGCGTTCGAGGGCGATTTTCAGGGTGATGTCGCGGCGCTCGGCGGCGAGCGCCACCACGTCCTCGAAGCGGCCGAGACGCGGGCCCTGCGGTTGCGGAGAGGCCGCGACGACGGCCTCCGGCGCGGGGGCAGGACGCGGCATCGCCGAACCGCCCGGCACGGCGGAGAGCTGAGGTCTCGGGGTATCCTGCAGCGAGGCACGTGGAGCAGGGAGAGGACGTCCGCCGCCTTCTGCGCCGGGGCCGGCACCGGACGCCGTGTCGCTCCGCAGGCTGCGCAAGGCCTCGTCGGGCGTCGGCAGGTCGGCGGCATAGGCGAGGCGCACGAGCGCCATCTCGGCGGCCGCGAGAGGGCGCGGCGCGGCCTGCACCTCGGGGATCGCCTTGAGCAGGATCTGCCAGGCGCGCGACAGTGCCCGCACCGGGAGTTTCTGGGCGAACTCGGCTCCGCGCGTACGCTCGACGTCGCTGAGCGAGGGATCGGCGGCGGCGGCCTCGGGCACCAACTTCAGGCGCGTGACGAGATGGGTGAACCCGGCAAGGTCCGAGAGCACAACCCCCGGATCGGCGCCGGAATCGTATTGCGAGCGCAACTCGCCGAAGGCGGCGGGAATGTCGCCGCGCATGGTAGCTTCGAAAAGGTCGACGACGCGGCCGCGATCGGCGAGGCCGAGCATGTCGCGCACCGAGGCCGCGCTCACCACTCCGGCGCCGTGGGCGATGGCTTGGTCGAGCAGCGAGAGCGCATCGCGCACCGAGCCTTCGGCCGCGCGCACGATGGCGGCGATCGCCTCGGGCTCCACCTCGACGCTCTCGGCCGCGCAGATCTTCTTGAGGTGCTCGGAGAGGACGTCCGCCTCCACGCGGCGCAGGTCGAAACGCTGGCAGCGCGAGAGAATCGTCACCGGGACCTTGCGGATCTCGGTGGTGGCGAAGACGAATTTCGCGTGGGGCGGCGGCTCCTCGAGCGTCTTCAGGAAGGCGTTAAACGCCTTCTCCGAGAGCATGTGGACCTCGTCGACGATGTAGACCTTGTAGCGCGCCGAGACCGGTCCGTAGCGGATGCCGTCGATAATGCCGCGAACGTCGTCGATGCCGGTATGCGAGGCGGCGTCCATCTCCAGCACGTCGAGATGGCGCGATTCCATGATCGCCTGGCAGTGCAGGCCGAGTTCCGGCATCTCCACGGTGGGGCCGGTATCGGGATGGCCAGAGCGGAGGTAGTTCAGGCCACGGGCGAGGATGCGGGCGGTGGTCGTCTTGCCAACGCCGCGCACGCCCGTGAGCATCCAGGCCTGCGGAATACGGTTCGCCTCGAACGCGTTGGCCAGCGTGCGCACCATGGCGCCCTGGCCGATCAGGTCGTCGAAGGTCTGGGGACGGTACTTGCGGGCGAGCACCCGGTAAGGCGTGACGGCGGGTGCCGGAGCCGGCACGCCGGGGAATCCCGGCTCGTCGATCAGCGTGCCGAGGGTGTCGTCCATGCCGCTTCGAATGTCGGGTTGTGCCCCCCCTGGGGCGGCGCGCTCGCCGGGGGCGAGGGTGGGAGGCTGGACAAAGACCCGCTCGGTCTCGTTAGGGCTGCTTCCTTCCGGACCTGACCCGGTTGGCGAGTGAAACGTCCCTCGCCAACCTCCCGAAGCCGTATATGGCCGGGCCGCGCGGGCGATGCAAGCCGGATCGGGCCTCGATGCCGCCTCGTCACATGAGCCAAGCAAAGGCTCGCCGGATGAAGGCGCGACCGTCCTCCAGGACCGGTGTGCCGTGGGCCATTACGACCTTCTCAGCGGGCCAAGCCAGGATGCGTTCGATGGCGGCACGCGCACTGGCGCGATTGGTGAACGCCAGCCGGAACTTGCGGGGTACCGACGGTTCGTCTGCCGTCATCAGATCCCATCGCGCGATCAGGGCACGCCAGCCCCTGAACCATCCCGGCGGAAACTGCTGGAGGAGATCTGCGAACAGGACGGTGCGGCTCGCACGATGGAAGAACACGACCTCCGTCGTGATCCAGCTGCCTCGAACGACGACAAGGTCGAGGTCGTCGCGCCATATCACTGCCGACTGCTCCGTCAGCTCGCCGTCGAAGGCGAGATCCCTACGTTTCTCGGCCAAGCCGAATGGCGCATGCAGCCTGGCGCTCGGATAGGCCAGCCGCCACTCCGACAGAAAGACGTGGTGGAGCGAATTCGGCGCGACGAGATGCCGGACTTCGCTCAAACCGTTCACCGCGCTGCGGATCTCCGCGGAGAGCGCGATGGGCGACCAGACCAGCAGCCCGCCATCCGACAGCCGGATCACGGCCATGCGGGTCGGATAGTGAAATCCGATCGCCGCGGTGACGATTGGGCCGTCGACAAGCCACAATCCTGGGCCGAATTCCTGCAGCGACGGATCGCATCCCATGGCGCCTCGATCTCCGCAGGCGATTCCGGATGCCGGATTTTGACCACATGGATCACCATCGTCGCCCCGAACTTTGCGAACTCGTCGGGACACCATGAGACAGCTCGGAACCGCCATCCTCGCCATCGCCATGCTTGGCGGAGCACACCCGCAAGCGCAGTCGGGAGACGCTGCCGCTTGGAAGGGCGCCTATCGGTACGCGTTCGACGGTGGCAGAACGGCCGGCGGGTCGCCGATCCTGATCACCTACGATCTCGCCGTGGTGCCGGGCGCCGCGCGCGGCGGATGCCTGCTTTCGGCCAGCGGCTTCCAGGCCGACGAGCGCATCGTCTGCCACTCAAGCGGTGATGCGAAGGCATTAACCGTGACGTTCCACGGTTACGAGGACGGCCGGACCGTCAACAAGTACGGCGTCGCCATCTACAAGCCGGGCCAGACCCTCTTCACGCTGGAGCGCGAGCAGGGCGGCACGATGCTGACCCAATGGGACGGATTTCGCCCGGACCTGCCGGCGGCAGCCGCCAATCCGGGCGAGTACTTCAAGGCGATCAGGCGCTGATCGCCGCTGAGGTGCTTGTCACTCCGCCTTGCGCTTGATGATCTCGAAGGTCTTGGGATCGAGCTTCAGATCAGACTTCTTGCCGTTCGCGTCGATGGCGTCGTCCACCTCGATCACGCCGTCGTCCAGCTCGATCTCCTTCCACTTGGTGAAGCCCTGCTGCTTGAGGACTTCTTCGACCTTTGTCTGCTGGTCGGCGGGCAGCTTCTGGTCGGCGAGAGCGGGCAGCGCGAGGGCGAGCGACAGGGCGATTACGGATAGGCCGAGGGCGCGAGCGGACATGTGAGCTCTCCGGATGTGAGGGAACGGCGTTCGAACGGTCCAAATCCGACACATGTTCCGCCACCGTCCCCAGCGCGACGACAGCCTGCGGTTGTCACCGTTTGGCTCCATGCCTAAGCTTCCGGCGGGACAAGGGGCTCGCTTTTCGCCATGGTCACGCGCGTCGCCACCGTGGCGTTCGAGGGGATCGAGGCGCGTGCCGTCGACGTCCAGGTGCAGATCGCGCCGGGCATGGTCGCCTTCAACGTCGTCGGCCTCCCCGACAAGGCCGTTGCCGAATCCCGCGAGCGGGTGCGCTCGGCGTTGATCGCATCGGGGCTGGCCCTGCCGGCCAAACGCATCACTGTGAACCTTGCGCCCGCCGACCTGCCCAAGGAGGGCTCACACTACGACCTGCCGATCGCGCTCGGAGTGATGGGAGCCATCGGCGCGCTGCCGAGCGACGCGCTGGCCGGCTATTGCGTCCTCGGGGAGCTCGCGCTCGATGGATCGCTCACCGCCGTCTCCGGCGTGCTGCCGGCAGCGATGGCGGCGAACGAGCGCGGCCTCGGCCTGATCTGTCCTGCCGCCTGCGGGCCGGAGGCAGCTTGGGCGGCCGGCGACATGGACGTGCTGGCACCGCGCTCGCTGATCCAGCTCGCCAACCACTTCAAGGGCAGCCAAGTGATGGCGCGGCCGGTGGCCGCCATCGCCGCAACGAGCGGGCCGCTGCCGGATCTGCGCGACATCAAGGGCCAGGAGGGTGCCAAGCGTGCCTTGGAGATCGCCGCGGCCGGCGGCCACAATCTCCTGATGAACGGGCCTCCTGGAGCCGGCAAGTCGATGCTGGCCGCCCGGTTGCCCTCGATCCTGCCGGCGCTGTCGCCGCGAGAATTGCTCGAAGTCTCGATGATCCAGTCGGTGGCCGGGCAGATCAAGGGCGGTGCGCTCTCTAACCGGCGGCCGTTCCGGCAACCGCACCACTCGGCCTCGATGGCGGCGCTAGTCGGCGGCGGCATCAACGCGCGGCCGGGCGAGGCCTCGCTCGCCCATGGCGGCGTGCTGTTTCTCGACGAGCTGCCGGAGTTCCAGCCGCAGGTGCTCGACTCGCTGCGCCAGCCGATGGAGACCGGCGAGGTGATGATCGCGCGCGCCAATCACCGCGTCACCTATCCGGCCCGCTTCCAGCTTGTTGCCGCGATGAACCCATGCCGCTGCGGGCAGGCGCTGGAGCCGGGCTATGCCTGCCGGCGCGGGCCGAACGAGCGCTGCATGGCGCAGTACGGCGCGCGCATCTCGGGTCCGCTGCTCGACCGCATCGATCTGCGCATCGAGGTCGGCGCTGTGACCGCCGCCGACCTGATCCTGCCGCCGCCGACGGAAGGATCGCGGGAAACGGCCGCCCGCGTCGCCGCTGCGCGCGAACGCCAGACCGAGCGCTTCGCCGAGCACGGCCTCGGGCCCGCGACCACGAATGCTACCTGTCCTGCAACGGTCATCGAGGCCGTGGCCGCGCCGGATGCCGACGGCACCGCCCTGATCCGCGACGCCGCCGAGACGATGCGCCTGTCGGCCCGCGGCTTCCATCGGACGCTGCGGGTGGCGCGGACCCTGGCCGATCTCGACGGCGAGGAGAGGGTGCGGCGCATCCATCTGGCCGAGGCGCTGTCGTACCGGGCTCGGGCGGACAAGCCGGTTACGGCCTGAGGCGGTCAGAACCGCGCGCGGAAATTGTCATGACGTCCAATTTCGCGGGACATCGACCTCACGCCGTCGGGTCGCGAGGCTAACCCTCCGTCTGCTCGGCGATGTAGCGGCCGAGCGCGCTCGCGGCATTGAGCATGTGAGCCCGCATGTGCCGGGCTGCGGATTCGCCGTCACCTTGGGCCATGGCGGCGAGGATTGCGCCGTGCTCGTCGCGGGAGAAACGGATGCGCTCGCCGTGGCGCAGTTGTGTCCGGCGAAAAGCCGAGAGCCGCCAGCGGATACCGAGGGCCTGTTCGGCCATGAAGGCGTTGTGGGTCGCCTGATACAGCGTCTCGTGGAAGGCTCGGTTGAAGGCGTCGTAGGCGTCGACGTCGCCGGCGGCGACGATCGCGGCCGAGGATTCGTGCAGATCAATCAAGCGGCTCCGTTCGAGAAGCGTCATGCGGTAGGTCGCCAAGCGCGTGCACATCGCCTCGATCTCGGCGGTGGTCTCGAACATGTCGGCGATCCGCTCGGGCGTCATCCGCGTGACGACGGCACCGCGGCGCGGCCGTAGCTCGACGAGGCCGTTGAAGGCGAGCTGACGCAGGGCCTCGCGGACGGGGGTGCGCGAGGCACCGAAGCGCGATGCGAGCTCCTGCTCGTCCAGCGCAGTGCCGGCAGCGAGGCTACCCGAGGTGATCGCATCGGTCAGCGCATTGTGGATGCGGTCCGAGAGCAGCTCGCGCTCCTCGATCACTTCACCTTCCATCGCCCGCGCCCTCGCTTCGCCCTGCACCGACCTGAGCCGACGCGCAACCTAAGCGTCAAGCCATGCGGCGAGCCGCCATCCCCCGTCCTTGCGATTTTTGGTGAAGCCCGGCCGTCGCTGTGAGAGGGTCTCGAGACATATCCCTCGCACGACCGGCACGAGCCGGCGGCGGTCTTCATCCATGAATACGCGAGGAAATGTTCTGCACGTTTCCGTATTCATAACGCCACGAGATCGCTTGAAAATATACGAAACTGTGCAAGATTGCGCAAATTCGCATCCGCAAGAGATGCACGCAAAACCAAAACTCGCTCGGGAGCGAAACGCCATGACCCTGACTCGCCGCCATCTCGTCGCGGCCGGCCTCGCTGCGCCGGCCTTCCTCAAGCTCGGCACAGGCGCCGCTCAGGCGGCGACCACGCTGAAGCTCTCCCACCAGTTTCCCGGCGGCACGGTCGACGAGGGCGATTTCCGTGATCGCATGTGCCGGAAGTTCGCGGCGGCGATCGCCGAGCGCTCGAAGGGCGCGCTGGAGATTCAGGTCTATCCCGGCTCCTCTTTGATGAAGACGAACGCCCAGTTCGGCGCGATGCGCAAGGGCGCCCTCGACATGTCGCTCTATCCGAGCCCTTACGCCGGCGGTGAGGTGGCAGAGCTGAATATCGGCCTGATGCCGGCGCTGGTGACATCCTACGCACAGGGCATCGCCTGGAAGAATGCGCCCGTCGGCAAGAAGCTCGCCGAGGTGCTCGATTCCAAGGGCATCATCCTGGTCTCCTGGGTCTGGCAGGCCGGCGGCGTCGCCAGCCGCGAGCGCCAGCTCGTCGCGCCCGAGGATGCGAAGGGCCTCAAGGTGCGCGGCGGTTCGCGCGAGATGGACATGGTGATGAAGCAGGCGGGTGCCGCCACGCTATCCATCCCCTCGAACGAATCCTACGCCGCCATGCAGACCGGCGCCTGCGACGCGCTGCTGACCTCCTCCACCAGCCTGATCTCGTTCCGATTGGAAGAGCTGTCGAAGCACCTCACCTCCGGCCGCGAGCGTTCCTACTGGTTCATGCTCGAGCCGATCATGATGTCGAAGACGATTTTTGCCGGCCTGCCCAAGGACCAGCAGGATCTCATCATGACCGTCGGCGCCGAGATGGAAGCCTTCGGACAGGAGGGCGCCAAGGCCGACGACACCAAGGTCGAGCAAGTCTTCTCCAAGGCCGGCGCCAAGGTGCAGGCCATCGACGAGCAGACCATGGGCAAGTGGCGTGACATTGCCCGCGACACCGCCTGGAAGGATTTCGCCGCCAAGAGCGCGTCCTGCGCCGAGCTGCTCAAGCTGGCCGAGCAGGTGTCGTGAGCCACGCTTTCGACGCCGCCACCGCGGCTCCGGAGGCGCATGCCGCCACGGAGCCGCGGGTTCCCGGCCTTCTCGGTGTCCTCGACCGCGCCATGCGGTTCGTGAACCAGGTGATCCTGCTGCTCGGTGGCGCCGCGCTCGTCACGGCCTGCCTCGTGCTCAGCTACAGCGTCCTCGTCCGTCACCTCTTCAACGAGGCGACGGAATGGCAGGACGAGATGGCGGTGTTCCTCATCGTCGGCGCCACCTTCTTCTCGGCCGCCGCCGTGCAGGCCAAGCGCGGCCATGTCGCCATCGAGGCGCTGACCGGCCTGCTCTCGCCGAAGGTGAACCGCATCCGCCTGATCCTGGCGGACATCATCAGCCTCGCCTTCGTCGCCTTCTTCACCTGGAAGAGCTGGTCGCTGTTCCATGAGGCCTATGTCGACGGTCAGACCTCGCAATCCACCTGGGGACCGCCGCTCTCGATCCCTTACGGCCTGATGGCCGCGGGGATGACGCTGCTCACCGTCCAGTTCCTGCTGCAGATCGCCGAGGCTGTGTTCTACGGCCCGAAGAGCGCCGGCTGGGCGCAGCCCAAGATCGGGCTCGGCGCCGACGTCAACAAGGACATGCATAACCGGCCCGGCGCGACCCCCGAGGGTCCCGATCTAATGGGCAAGACGGTGGGTACCGTCTCGGGAGACAAGCAATGAGCACCGCCGCGATCGGCTTCCTCTATGCCGGAGCGACGCTCGGGGCGATGCTGTCGGGCATCCCCATTGCCTTCGCTCTCGGCTTCGTCGCGCTCGCCTTCATGTTCGCGTTCATGCCGGGCGCCTCGCTCGATACGGTGACGCAGAACGTCTACGAGGAAATGGCCTCAATCACGCTGCTCTCGATCCCGCTCTTCATCCTGAAGGGCGCGGCGATCGGGCGTTCGAAGGCGGGGCAGGACCTATACTCGGCGATGCATGCCTGGATGCAGCGCATCCCGGGCGGCCTCGGCATCGCCAACGTCTTCGCCTGCGCGCTGTTTGCCGCCATGGCCGGGTCGAGCCCGGCCACCTGCTCGGCGATCGGCTCGGCCGGCATCCCGGAGATGAGAAAGCGCGGCTACTCGCCGGGCTTCGCCGCCGGGATCATCGCCGCAGGCGGCACGCTGGGCATCCTGCTGCCGCCCTCCATCACCATGATCCTCTACGCGGTGGCGGCCGAGCAGTCCCTCGGACGGTTGTTCCTTGCCGGCATCGGACCGGGCCTGCTGCTCGTCGGGCTGTTCTCGAGTTGGGCGGTCTACCGCTTCCGCTCGGAATACGCGGCGGCGAAGCTGGTCTTCGAGGGAGGCGGCCCGCGCTCGCCGATCCTCACCGAGGACCGCTACTCGATGAGCCAGCGCTTCTCGACGCTGCCGCGGGTGCTGCCCTTCGTGGTGCTGCTCACCGGCGTGATGGTCGCGCTCTACGGCGGCTATGCCACGCCCTCGGAGACGGCCGGCCTCGGCGGTCTCCTGGCTCTTGCACTGATCGCGGTGATCTACGGCGTCTGGCGGATCAAGGATGTGAGCCCGATCCTCACGGCGACGCTCCGCGAGTCGACCATGCTGATGCTGATCATCGGCATGTCGCTGCTCTACGCCTACGTGATGAGCTACCTGCACATCTCGCAATCGGCGGCCGCCGCGATCGTGGCGATGCAGCTCTCGCCCTGGCTGCTGCTGGTGACGATCCTGCTGCTCGTGATCGTTCTCGGCTTCTTCCTGCCGCCGGTCTCGATCATCCTGATGACCGCGCCGATCATCCTGCCGCCGCTCAAGGCCGCCGGGTTCGATCTGGTCTGGTTCGGCGTGGTGATGACCATCACCATGG
The DNA here is from genome assembly GCF_014196345.1 of Methylobacterium brachythecii. Classification (GTDB taxonomy): domain Bacteria; phylum Pseudomonadota; class Alphaproteobacteria; order Rhizobiales; family Beijerinckiaceae; genus Methylobacterium; species Methylobacterium brachythecii. The sequence continues at coordinate 173,578 of NZ_JACIDN010000006.1, forward strand.
AGATGGGCCTGATCCACCCGCCGGTGGGACTCAACATCTTCGTCATCAAGAACATCGCCCCCGACATCCCGCTCTCGGACATCATCTGGGGCACGCTGCCCTTCGTGATCCTGATGGCGGTGGCGATCGCGCTGCTGTGTTTCGTCCCAGGCATCGCCCTCTGGCTCCCCGACGTGCTGCTGCCGAGCACGCGGTAAGGGGTCACCGCACCACGATGGGTCCTCTGGGCTTCACTCCGGGGGCCGGACGCGGGGCGGTCACTCGCGGTGCAGCACGTGGTCGGCGACGAAATCCTGCAGCCGGCGCGGCTTCTGCGTGCCGACCAAGGCCTGCGGATCGTAGACCTCGGCGACCCAGTCCTCGAAGGCGATCGGGGTGTGGGCGTCGTAGTCCGCGTATGCGCAGAGGAAGCGGTACAGGATACCGGTCTTCGCGCTCCGCATATGGCCGTAGCGCAGCGACAGCTGCCGTGCGGCCTCGGGCACGGCGCGCTTCTCCTGGAAGATCAGGTACAGGGCCGCGGCCAGTCCGGCACGGTCGGCGCCGGACTTGCAGTGGATCAGGGCCGGATAGCGGATCGTCTCGAAGAGCCGCTTGAGCTCCAGCACGGTCTCTGCCTGCGGCGCCTCTCGCGAGCGCACGGTGACGTCGTGCAGGTCGATGCCGAGGTCGCGGCAGGCGTCCCGCTCCAGCGGCCAGGAACCGTATTCCCGCTGTCCTCGCAGGCAGATCACGCTGCGGATGCCGGTGCGATGGAAGCGCGCGAGTTGGCGCGGCGTCGGCTGCGCCGAGCGCCACAGCCGACCGGTCCCGACCCGATGCGCGTTCAGGTAGGCCAGCCGGAACAGGCCATGATCGGCGAACAGCATGTTCAGCCATGCCTTGGCGCGCTCGACGCGACCCTGCAGCGGCCTGTCCCAGCGGGCGACGCGGGCATGCCTCTTCAGGTTCCGACGTAGAAGTTTCTGGTATGCGGCTTCGTCCATCAGGAGCCCATGGGCGGCTGAACCTTGCCCGTCATCGCCGTCAGACGTCCCGCGTCAGCCGGAGCCACGGCTTTTCCCACTTCGGCGAAGCAAGGCCAACCGATACGTCCGCAACCCGGCGATCGTCGAGGCGACGGCGAAGCCATAGGCTCCGCCCGTGAAGTGCCTCTTCAGGACGTAGTATTTGAAGAAGACCGTGAAGGGCTCCGTGGCCATCCTGAGCAGCAGCAGGCTGGGAACCTTGTCGATCTCAGTCGTCTGCAGCCGATAATACGCGACGTTCTTCTTCATCAGGTGCGAGAGCGATCGCAGCGACTGATGCAGGACGGGGCCGCGGATGCGGCCCATATTCTTAGGCTCGAGCTTGATCTCGTCGAACACGGCGCTGTCGGGGAAACGACAGCGCGTCCTGTCGTAGAGCCTGATGTATTTATGGCTGTCGGCCAGCAGGCGCGGCTTGGACCGGCCCGGATAGACGTGCCGGATATCGAACCGGTAGCCGTGGATCTGGGGATCGGGCTGTGGCGTGCCCATGATCGCCGCGATCTCCCGGCGCGCCCCATCGGTCAGCCACTCGTCGGCGTCGAGGTTCAGGATCCAGTCGTTCGTCGCCACGTCTTCCGCGAAGCGCTTCTGCTGCCCGTATCCCCGCCACGCATTGACGTGACAGACCGCCCCGCAAGCCCGCGCGATCTCGAGCGTCCCGTCGGTACTTCCCGAATCGACGACGACGATCTCGTCGGCGATGCCGCGAACGCTCGCCAGGCATCGCTCGATCCTGTCCTCCTCGTTCATCGTAATGACGGTACACGACAGTTTGCGGCTCATGATCGCCAAACGATCTCGGGGACCTCGCCTCGGCGCTGCGGCCGGGAAAATCGGGGACGCAGCGGATCGACCGTGACGGGCACCGCCTGCGCGTGCTCAGCCCATAGCGCAGTCTACGGCATCCGTCGCCTGGCGCGAGACGCCCTCACGGCGCGGCCGGCGCGTCGCGACGACTGAGGAGCAGGCTGTCCCACAGCAGCGCGGCGCGGTGCCAGGCCAGGGCCGATCGCTGGAGGAGGGCGCCCGCGTGGAGGTGGCGCCACAGGTCGTCGTCGCGGGCGAGAAGGGCGGCGAAACGGGCGAACTCCCGGTCGTCCCGCGCGACGAGCCCGTCGATGCCATGCCGGACCCGCTCGGCCAGCGCCCCGATTCCTAGGGTGACGACGGGCAGGCCCATGGCCTGCGCCTCGGCGGCCGCGAGGCAGAAGGTCTCGTCGATCGCACCCGGATACAGCATGGCGCGAAAGCCCCGATAGGCTTGCGCCAGCGCCTCGGCGGTCTGGCGCGGGTGGAACGTCACGCCAGGCCCGAGCGCCCTGGCCGCTGCCGGCCGCAGGCTGTCCTGGGCCGTCCCGAACACGCGAAGCGTGCCGCCGAGCGCCCCATGAACCCCCGAGGCCTGCCAGGCGCGCAAAGTCCGCTCGAGCCCGCGCTGCTGCTGCGAGGCGAAGACGAAGTCCCGCGATGTCCCGTCCGAGACAGGCGCGCGCCGAAAGGTCTCGCCGAGGCCGTGCGGGATCACCTCGCGGCTGCGGAATCGGTAGAGCCGGCTCGCGGCGCGCTCGGCAACCTCCCCGACGAAAACCGCGTCGGGGCGAAGCCGCAGGATCGGAAGCAGGTAGCCTCGGCGCAGCGCCTTCTCGACGGGAAGCGGATTGTGCATCCAGAGCACCGTCCGCGGGCCGCCGGCCAACCCTTCCAGAAGCCGCGGGTCGTTGCTCGATACGGCGACGTCCGCGCGGATGCCGCGCAACTCCTCCAACGGCCGGTTGACGACACCGTCCGCCTCGACGACGCGCTCGGTGCGGGTGAGCAGCGTGACCGCGTGGCCGCGCCGCGCAAGCGCCCGGCAAAGTTCGAGGTTCGTGCTCTCGATGCCGCCCAGGCCCTCGCTCGCCGGCGTCGCGAGATCGAAGCGCGCCCGCGTCGGGCAGATGAAGAGAATGTGCATCGACCGGTCTCCCACGCCATGCCATAAACCGCCCGGATACGGCCAAGTCGAGTGATCGGGGAGCCTGCATCGGGTGGCACGTGGCCGGGCAGCGTGGAAAAGGGCGCTCGATCCCAAACTCTACCTGACGCGCGCCATGCTGCGACTCGAACGATCCGCGCCCGCGCTGACCTCGGCGATCGGCTACCACGCGATCCTCGGCCCTCCCTCGCGCTTCGACTGGCTGAGCGAGAGCCGCATCCCGACGCGGATGACGCAGGCGCCCTACGCCGAAGAATTCCGCGCGCTCAGCATCGCCAATGTCGACGCGCCGACCTGGCATCTCGGCCATCCGGGTCATTCCGCCGAGGGCGGCGTGTCGCGCTTCGGCCCGCTGGAGCCGCTGGAGGTCCGCCGCCTCGCCTCGCTGGTGCCGGACGTTATCGTGCCGGGCCACAACCTACTGCCGGTGGACGCGGCGACCGGGCGGCTCCTCGCCTTCTACGGCAGCACCGAGGTCAATTGGGGCATTGCCTATCCCGGGCTCTCGCGGCTGAAGCGCGTGCGGCTGAAGGGAGCCGCCTGGGCGATCCCGCCGGTGAAGAACTACTTCCACCTTCTCGTCGAGCACATCCTGCCCGTCGTCGACATGCTGCTCACCGAGCGCGAGCGCCTGGCTGGAACTGCGATCACCGTGATCGCCCAGCGCGACCTGCCGCTGCTCGACGCGATCGCGAAGATCCTAAAGCGGCTCGGCATCGCCATCGCCTTCGAGGAGGCGCGGCCCTTCGTGACCTACGCACCGGAGCAGTACCTGTTCTGCAAGCCGGTCGCCGCCTCGGTGGAGCACTTCTACACCTACCCGGACGCTGTCGGAGTTCTGCGGGAGGCCTTCGCCGGCCAAGCATCATCGTCACTGCCGGCCCGGGTCTACGTGCCGCGCACCGGCACCCGCATCCGCCGGCTGATCGGCGAGCCCGAGTTGATCGCGCAGCTGACCGAGCGCGACTTCGCGTCCTTTACGGCGCACAGGGGCAACCCGGAGGAGCAGATCGCCCGCTTCATGGCCGCGCGCGAGATCGTGTCTGTCCATGGGGCGGCGCTGACGAACATCGTCTGGTCGGCGCCCGGTGCGCGGGTCGTCGAGATCTTTCCGTCCAACGCGCGCAAGACCACCTACCTGCACATGGCCTCGCTGCACGACCTTGCCTATGCCCATGTCTCGGGCGGGTCGGAGAACGAGCGGCAGGATTTCATGGTCGACAGCGCCGCGGTGCTGCGCGCTCTGGGCGCTTGACCGCGTCTGCAATCAATGCGGCGACCGGCGTGCTGGCTCGCAAACATACGCCCTATTTGCGGATTACTCCGATCGTCTGCAGCGTTGGAACCGGAGCTAATACTTAAGAATTTCTTCGTATAGGACGGGGTCAGCATGGTCTTTCAGAGGGCAAACTGCCGATGGTGATTTTTGCGTTTTGCCTTCTGTGTGCAGGTGCGATTCTCAGTTTGATTACCCGTGTCCACGGCCTCGTGGCGGTTGCCCTAGGTGTCGTGATCTCGCTGGTTCTCGGCGCGTTTTTCCTGTCGTTCGAAGCCGCCCCAACCTATCCGCTCGGCGTGACCTTCATCGTCGCCATCGTCGCGCTGCAAGTCGGATATGGTCTTGGTGTGGTTTCGCGAGCTGCTCTCGATGGCCGCCTGGATCGCGCCACAAGCTCTACCGCTCGCAAGGAAATCCGGCCGGCGAAGCAGCAGTTGGGCCGCGAGTCGTAAGCCCGGACCGGCTCATGCGCGCCGCGTCGGTCGCGTCATCTCCGCCCATGTTCGAAACGCCAGGGCTTGCATTCGAACGGACGTCAGGCAGCGAGCCCGCTCACGGGAGAGGACTCTCGAGCCACCCCTGGATCATTGCATATTGTACGATTTTGGCCCGGCTATGGATGTCGAGCTTATCTGTGGCGCGCGTCTTATAAGTCTCGATGGACTTGGTCGTAATGCCGAGTCGGCCGGCCACTTCCTTGTTCGTGAACCCAAGGGCGATCAACCGTAGGACCTCGCGTTCGCGGTCCGTCAGTGTGCGTCCTGCCGGTTTACGCCCCATCGTACCCGATACGCCGAAGACTCCCGTGGGAATGATCTGGGCGGCCACGGCCGGATCCAGATAAAGTCCTCCGCGGCTCACGGCATGAACGGCCTCGATGATGCTCGAGCCCGTCGATCGTTTCAACACGTAGCCGCGCACACCCGTCGCTAGAACGCGATGAACGTACGTGGTCTCCTCGCAATCGCTGAGGATGATGACGGCCGTTCCTTCGGCATCCGTTCGGAGTTGCTCGAGGATCGCAAGTCCGCGCATGCCCGGCATTGCGCTGTCGAGGATCGCAATATGAGGGCTATAATCCAGAATACTCCGATAAGCCGCCGATCCTGTGGCGACCTCCGCCACGATGCTCAGCGTATCGATGGTGTGTAACAAGGCTCGGATACCGTCGATAAACATCGGATGTCCGTCGCCGATCACGATCTGAAGGCACTCGTCGGTTACGTTGCGCATGGCCGGACCCCTCAGAAACATTGTGTCCACAAATATTCGCGGGCCTCCGAATCTCGTGAGGCACTGTTCCTCAAGTCGAGACCTAGGACAATTTAACCCCTACTAAATCTCCAAAATTTCGCCGCCGAACGTTAGGTGCGCCGTTTTCCCTGCTCCATGGCTCCCACCATGATCAATGTTGCGGTGCAAACTTGCTAGGGCGCAAACCAGCCGTCAAGCATGGATATTACATTTATGGTCAAAAAGTCAGCTCTTTTCCGCCTATTTTTCCGGCAAGCCCCGCCGAACTAAGCCTTCGCAAAATTTGCCGCCTCAATCGCCACGCGATTGCGCCCAGCGGATATTTCCTTTTGGGCAGGTATATTTTCTGATCAGTGAAATCACGACGACAACCGCACGTTTGCGAGTGCGATGATCTGCACGAGGCGCTTTACAACCCCAGGAATGCAAATCGCATCTGTCACGGCTCGCCGTCGGTCCCGCCTGAAAGCTAGGCGTTAAGCACATGGCTTAGGGGAAAACCTGACGAAGCTGCCAATTTTCCGACAGGCTGAGCCATTGCCGCAGCGCACCAACCTGGGAATAGTTAATAAATCGTTGAGTGCTTGAGGCAACTGACGAGCCTCATGCAGCTACTGTGATCAGTCGGCTCTACACTTTTATGTATTTGTAATTCCGGCGTTCGTACTACCTCCTTCCTCTTAACGACTGACTACGAAGGAGTGGATCGCCGAAGATCCAACCGAACGCGGTACCAAATATGTCCGGAGAACATCCCGTCGGAGGAGAAGTCAGTTGTCCAAACTCTCTCTACAACTTCCTCAAGGCGATTCCGGTGCTCTTGAAGTTCGATCCGTCCGGAGGATGGGAATTAGCCAGGCAGCGGTGGCGAAGCGCGCTTTCGACATCCTCGTCGCTACGACGAGCTTGGCCTTACTGAGCGTGCTCCTGCTGATCGTTGCTTCGGCAATTCTGATCATGCAAGGCCGCCCGATTCTCATTCGGCACCCGCGTGTGGGCAAGGGGGGCGCGATGTTCCCCTGCTTCAAGTTCAGAACAATGGTTCGTGATGCCGATGCGGCTCTAGTCCGGCATCTCGCGAAAGACCCTGGCGCCATGCTGGAATGGCAGGCCACACGCAAACTGAAGAACGACCCGCGCGTAACACCACTCGGCAAAATCCTGCGTGAAACCAGTCTCGATGAACTTCCACAACTGCTCAATATCATTCGAGGCGAGATGAGCGTCGTTGGCCCACGGCCGATCGTTACGCAGGAACTGATCCGCTATGGGAGCGCCATTGCGGAGTACCAATCCGTGAGGCCAGGGCTGACCGGTCTTTGGCAGTGCAGCGGGCGCAGCGACACCAGCTACGACGAGCGGGTCATGCTTGACCGAGAATATGTGCGGCACTGGTCGATGACCGGAGACCTTGCGATCATTTTGAGAACGGTGCCGGCGTTGATGAGTTCTCGCGGCGTCTACTGACGACCCTCCTCATGTCCACGACGCCCCCCGGCGGCAGCGCGGGGGCGTCGGCCCTCTGCCGACCTGCCGGGAGGCCGTCGAACCATGCTTCGATTGAACCCGGCCTGGTCGCCGGATGCGCAGAACGATGCCCCAACTCGCCGAGCGGTCTTCTCGCTAGGGGCGATCGGTACTGCATTACGTCGTTCGCTCTGGACGGTTGTCGGAGCCATGGTTCTGTGCGTCGCGGCCGCGGCGGTCTTCTGTGTTTTCAGCACGCCCACTTACGTTGCCAACGTTCAGCTTCTGATCGAGCCGCAAAAACAGCAGCAGCTCCTCTTGTTCGAGCCAGGCATGCTGGATCTCACCCTCGACAATGCCCAGGTCGAGAGTCAGGTCGAGGTCCTGCGCTCGGAGCGATTGGCAGCCTGGGTCGTCAAGGATCTCAAGCTCGCCACGGACCCTGAGTTCCAGGCCGATCCAAGCCGCATGAATGCGCATCCCGGAGCTGGATCGTCAGGCGATGCGGATCGCGACGAAGCTCAACGCCTGCGCACGACGGTCGCAAACCTCGCCAAGCATGTCGGCGTGCGCCGCATCGGCCAGTCCTACGTCATCGAGATCTCCGCTTGGTCGACGCGCGCGGATCTCGCCGCACAGATCGCCAACGCCTACGCCAGCGCCTATCTGCGAGACCAATTCGACGCGAAGTCGCAAGGCGCCCGGCAGGGCGTGGATTGGCTGAAGCTGCGCATCACAGAGCTGCGCGGGACGTTGAACAACGCTGCGCGCGCCGTCGAAGACTTCAAGTCGAAGAACGGCCTCGTCACCGCCGGCACGAACCTCCTCGTCGAGCAGCAGCTCAGCGAGATGAACACCGAACTCGTCTCGGCCCGCGCACAGACCACGCAATCGGCAGCGAGGCTCGCCCGCGTGCGCGCCGTCGGCGGTGCGGCCGCTGGCAGCGCGTCGGTGGGCGAGGCCCTCAACAATCAGGTTATCACCAATCTCCGCGAGCGGCAGCAGAACGCCATCGCGAAGGAGGCGGAATTCCGGGACCGCTACGGGCCGACCCATGAATCGGTCGTCAAGGCGCAGGCAGATGCGGCCCAAGCCGAGACAGAGATCGCCACCGAGATGCAGCGGATCGCTCAGACCTATCTCAGCGATTACGAGATCGCGGTGGAACGTGAGCGCGCCCTCGAGGGCGAGGTCGGCAAACTCGTTGCCGTCGTGGACAAGCGTCGTCAGTCCAAGGTGGTTCTGTCCGAGATGGAGGCTCAGGCCGAAAGCTACCGGAAGATGTACCAGAACCTCCTCGAGAAACTGACGGAGACGTCACAGAAGGAAACGCTCCCGATCTCGAATGCTCGGATCGTCGCGCCAGCCAACGCTCCACTCGGAAAGAGCAGCCCGAAAACCGGGTTGATTCTCGCGCTCGGCGCCGCTTTCGGCCTGCTCGGGGGAACAGTTTACGCAACGGTGCGGGTAGGCCTCGACCGAACCGTGCGGACCGCCGAGGACGTCTCCCACGCCACCCGGCTCGACTGTTTGGGCCTGATGCCGTTCATCGCCGGAAAACGGTCCGGTGGAAAGGGCGGCAAAGTCGCCCGCCCCATCGGCTTCGAGGTGCTGGAGGCACCGTTCTCGGCCTTCAGCAGGGCGCTCCGGCGGACCAAGATCGCCATCGACGCATCTCGCGAGAGCCGCACGATGACGACGATCGGCATCGTCTCGACGGCTTCGGGAGAAGGCAAAACCAGTATCGCGCTCAACCTCGGTGCCCTCTACGCCCAGGCCCATCTGCGCACACTCCTCGTCGACGCCGACTTCCGAAAGGCCGACCTCACTCGGGCCAACGCTCCCATGGCCACGGCGGGATTGGTCGAGGTGCTCGAGAGCGACGCGGACGCGATCCAGTCGACGCGATTGCCGAACCTGGACCTGCTGCCGTTGGTCTTCACGATGCCGATCGCCCAATCGAGCGACATCCTCAGCTCGCGACAGGCAAGCGTGCTGCTCGCCGCACTGTCGACGTCCTACGACATCGTCATTCTCGATCTCGCGGCAATGCAGGATTCCGCCGACGTCAGAGCGGTGGGTCGGCTCTTGGACGGATTGCTCCTGGTTGCCGCTTGGGGGGAAACCGAGGCCGCGGTCCTGTCCGAGGCTACCCATGCCCTCGACGCAAGCGGAGCCCACGTCTTCGGAGTCGTGCTCAACAAGATCCGCGACACCGCTTCCGTTTCGCAGTCGATCTGAGGCGCGGCGATGCCATCCCCGCACCCCCGTTCCCGGAGGAAGCCTCGCAGGCTTCCTCCGGCGTCGTCAGCGTGCCTCGGCCAGCCGCGCCGGACCGTCAGTCGAGATCGCAGAGCGGCGGTCAGCGCCACCGGCATCCAGACGCTCGCCGTCGACTTTCAGCACGTCGCCCGGCTCGATGACGTCGGTTTCCGTCGCGGTGATCTCTTGTCCACCATCCTGCCCCTGGCGGACCAGGGCGAAGACCGGGTTTCGGCGCCGATCGGCCTGCGCCTGTTCCAGCATGCGCGGCGCAATCACCTCGCTGTCGGTGATCAGGTTCCGCATCGTTTCGGCTTTCTCCCCGATCTTGGCGAGCTTGGTCTGAGTCTCTCGCAGATCCGCCAGCACCCCGGTCTGGCGCTGGTTCTTCAGGTCGAGGACCATGCGCTCGTTGCGGCTGATGTCCTGACGCGATCGAGAGATGGCGAGGACGTTGTCGAGGCGGGCGCTTTCCATCTGGGCCACGGTCTGTTCCAGAGCGAGCTGCCGCGGACTGATCGACAAGCCCCGCTGGACGAGGGCGACGATGCTGTCGAGCTCCTTGCGCGCAAGCGTGACCTGACGATCCTGCGAGGCGATCTTTGCCTGCAGCGTATCGATTTCCGCCTTGATGAGCTCCTTTGCCTGGGCCAGGGCCTCAAGCTGCGACGAGAGGGCTTTGCGCCGGGCGTCGAACAGGGCCTGCTCCTCACGCATCGCATCGGCGACCGCAGGACTGCTCTTACGGGCCGTCACGGCGTCGGGGAACGTGAGCGTGGCGCCCTCCCGCATCTCCACTTCGAGGCGCGATCGGCGGGCGATCAGCGCGGTTTGCTCGATCTCGGCATCGCGCAATTCTCCGCGCGCGCTGATCGCCTCGCGGGACAGGCGCTGCATACCCAGCTCCGGCGGGCGGAAGAAGCCGCCCGCCAGGCTCACGGCCTGGAGAACGGTCAGTCGCGGCCGATAGGGATAGGCGCCGGGCTTGTCGACCTGGCCCACGACGTAGATCGGTCGGAACTGCGAGACCTCGACCGACGCGTCCGGCCGTTGTGTCAGGCCCGCCTTCTTCTGCAACCGCTCGCCGATCACCGCCGCGATCTCCTCCGTCGTACGTCCCGCCGCCTCGATCTCGCCGACGAGCGGCAAGGACAGCAGGCCGCCGGCTTCGACGGTGAACTCGCCGGAGAACGCCGTCCACTCGTAGGTCTCGCCCTTGGCGGCGCGCCACTCGTTGACCCGCAGGCGGACGCGATCCTCCGCTCCCAGCCGGTAGCGCTGCGGCGCAGCCCAGGCCGAGCCGAGCAGCGTCGTCAGCAAAGTTCCCGCAACCACCGACCGAATGACGCCATGCCTCATGGTGTTGGTCTCCTACGCAAATCCCAAGAATCTCTCCTGGAAAGAAAATATCGAACAAATCAATAATACGTGTCAACGACTATTTATGTCAGTTGGATTTTATCTTGTAAAATAACAGGAATCGAATTCCATTATCAAATGTCGACTTGAAGGATAGTTCAAATGTCGCGCATGGATATTATGTCATCTCACTCATTGCCGGTTGACGCCGCACGGGGTGCCGCGGCGCTCGCCGACCATCCGGACTCGTCGATGATGACGAGCAGCGGTGGTGCGGGGCCGACCAGCCTGCCAAGCCATAGCTTCGGCAGCATCGCGCCATTGGACATCTTGTGGGAGCCCGAATCCGCTTCCCACGGATCGAGATCAGGCTCGGATGGGGCTCGGAATGCTCGCTCGCCCGCGCCAGTCCGAAGACTGCGCATCGCAGTCGGGCTGGCGACGGCGGGTCGGCCCGATGTCGCCTGCCAGATGCTGGTGCGGCTTGGACGGCAATCGCGGCCGCCGGACGCAATCTTGGTCTCCGTGCCGACGACGGCCGATATCGGCCTCGAAGCCGCGGGAATGCCGGCCGTTACGCTGCTCGTCGGCGCACGCGGTCTGACCCGCCAGCGTAACGCCATCCTCGAACGGCTGGACGGCTTCGACCTCGTTTGCTTCCTGGACGACGATTTCGTCGTTGGCGACGGCTACCTCGCTGCGATGGAGCAGGCCTTCCTGCGAGATGCTGGCCTCGCTGGAGCGACCGGTGTCGTCCTCGCGGACGGGATCACCGGTGCCGGCTACAGCTTCGCCGATGCAGAGCGCGTGCTCGCTGCGGCGCGCAGCCCGGAGGTCTCCACCTCGGAAGTCTATAGTGCCTACGGCTGCAACATGGTCTTCAGCGTCAGCGCTGTCCGGCAGGAAGGCCTGCGCTTCGACGAAAGTCTTCCACGCTACGGCTGGCTCGAGGACGTCGATTTCAGCCGACGCATCGCCCGGTTCGGGTCGTTGGGGCGCGTCGCGGATGCCCTCGGCGTCCATCTCGGAGTCAAGGGCGGCCGCCAGTCGGGTCTATGCTTCGGCTACTCGCAGATCGCCAACCCGATCTACCTCGTGCGCAAGGGCAGCTACGTCTGGCATCGGGCTGCGTGGCTGATGAGCCGCAACGTCGCGATGAACCTGCTGCGTTCCGCGAGACCCGAACCGCATGTGGACCGCCGCGGACGCCTGGCGGGCAACGCGGCGGCTTTCGCCGACCTGCTGCGTCGTCGCCTGGATCCGGAGCGGATCGACAGCTTGTCCTAACCCTTGAGCGAAACCGTGAGAGAAGCGAGGCTTCCATGATCGAGCGCGTGGTCATCGTCAGCGACGACGCCGTCGAGAGCGGCGGAGCGGCCGGGATCGCCCTCAGTTCCGCGCGGTTGCTGAGCGGCCGGGGCATTCCGGTGACGATCCTCAACGGCAGCGGCGGCGAGGGGTCGGCGGCCCTGGGGGCGGGGATCGAGGTGCACTCGCTCGGGTCGCAAAGCCTGCTTCAAGGAAGCCGCGGCACGGCCGCCGCGCGGGGCCTGTTCAGCCGGGCCGCCATGGGGTTCGTCGACCGCTGGATACGCGAGAACGATACGCCAGGCACGGTCTATCACCTCCACAACTGGCACAAGGTGCTGTCACCGTCCGCATTCGTACCGCTGAGACGCGTCGCCGACCGCCTGCTGATGACGGCCCACGACTACTTTCTCGTCTGTCCGAACGGGGGGCAATTCGAGTTCCCGCGTGGAGAGGCCTGCGAGCGGGTCCCGCTCTCCCTCGGATGCGTGGCCACGAACTGCGATCGTCGCCACTATGCTCACAAGCTCTGGCGGGTCGGCCGCCATGTCGTTCGCGAAGCGACGTTCGACCTGGCGCACAGCCCTGCCAGCATCGTGGCGGTGCATGAGGGTATGCGCCCCTACCTGATCCGCGGGGGCGTCGCGCCGGATGCGATCGCCGTTCTGCGCAATCCCGTGCTGCCCTGGCGAACCGAGCGCATCAGAGCCGAGCAGAACCGCGAGGTCGTCTTCGTGGGGCGCCTCGAACGCGACAAAGGCGTCGACGTGGTCGCCGCGGCCGCGCGTGAAGCGAAAGTTCCACTCTGTGTCGTCGGTGACGGGCCGCTCAAGGACGAATTGAAGGCAGCCTATCCGGAGGCCCGGCTCCTGGGGTGGCGTTCGCCCTCCGAGATCTCGGCCCTCGTCGAGACCGCCCGGCTGATCGTCGTCCCGACGCGCTGGCGGGAAACCTTCGGGCTGGTCACGCTCGAGGCCGCTATGAGCGGCTTGCCGGTAGTGGTCTCTCGCCACGCCCTGATCGCGCCGGAAGTCGTCGATACCGGTTGTGCCGAGGCCTGCGATCCCGACGACCGAGTGGGACTGGCGGCACAGCTCGCACGTCTCGCCACGGACGACCTCCACGTGCGCCGCATGAGCGAGGCCGGCTTCCACCACGGGCGAAGCCTCGCACCGACGCCGGAAGCCTGGTGCGACGGCCTGATCGCGCTCTACCGCGCGAAACTCTCTTCCGCATCCGTTGAACTCCGGCCCCCTCCAACTGTGGAGGCGCTCGCCGCCCTCGGTTAAGGAAAAGCGAGATCATCAGTCTTGTGAAGAAAATCCTGTCGGTTTCTGCGCCGACCAATCAGTTGCTCGAAATTTCAGCAGCGGATTTTCAGGAACTCGAAAGCTCTCGAATAGAATCTCATTTTCGACAAAGGCGAATGACTTTGGTTTCGCGACAGCCTTCGATCGAGCAAGCATTCGCAATGCTGCCGTGATCTCTGCTGAGTCAGACCAACCTGAGGTTTCATCGTGATCGATCTGACCGGCTATCGGCTGACCTTCGACGACGAATTCAACCAACTCAGCGTATCGGCAACGGGCAGCGGCACCGTCTGGGCGGATACCCGCCCGGGCTCATTACTTCGACCCGGAGTCGATATCGGCTTCGGCCAGTCGGCCTTCGTCGATTCCAGCGCCGGGATCCAGCCTTTCTCCATCACGAACGGAGCGCTGAAGATCGAAGCGGCGCCGGCCACCGGCGCGGCGGCCGATCTGGTCTATCCCGGCCTGTGGTCGTCTGGGCTGATCCACGCGGCCGAGACGTTCTCGCAGACCTACGGCTACTTCGAGATGCGGGCCGACTTGCCCGAGGGCGCGGGCTCCTGGCCCGGCTTCTGGCTGCTCGCAGCCGACGGCCATTGGCCGCCGGAACTCGACATCGTGGAGACCTTCGGCGCCGATCCGACCACCTTGACGAACTCGGTGCATACCGAGCAGACCGGAGCGCACACCTTCCAGACCGTCTGGACCAATCAGCCGACCCTTTCGGCAGGCTTCCACACCTTCGGGGCGCTTTGGACGCCCACGACCATCACGTTCTACTACGACGGCACCGCCATCGGAGAACTCGCAACGCCGGCCGACATGCACGGGGCGATGTACCCGGTGATCGCACTGGCGATGTCGCGGGGCGTGGCAGGAACGACCGACGATCCCCGTTCGATGCTGGTTGACTACGTCCGCGCCTATTCGGCCGATCCGAGCGCGACTGCCGTGGCGCTTCAGCACATCGCCTCGCCGGACGGAGCCGACACCTCCGACCTTCACGGGGCGGTGGCGGCGGCGGTCGCGCCGCCCGCGCACGGGACGGACACCCTGATCTTGCACGTCTCCGGAGACTTCTGGAACGGTGGGCCGGAATTCACGGTCACGGTCGACGGCAAGCCTGTCGGCGGCACCTTCGACGTCACGGCCGACCATGCCACCGGGGCTCACCAGGACATCAGTCTTACCGGCGATTTCGGCGCCGGCCCCCATGTCGTCGCGGTCACGTTCGCCAACGATGCTCAGGGACAGCCGGTCTACGATCCGGCTACGGGTTGGCACGTCAACGACCGCAATCTCTACGTCAGCGGTTTCAGCTTTGATGGAGTCGAGCACGGCGTCGAGGCGATGACCGCCAACAACGCTTCCGGCGGCTGCGACTGGCTCGATCCCCACGCCGCCGTTCTCGTCAATAACGGGACGGCAACCTTCGCTTTCAACGGCGCCTCCTCTTCGACCGCCCCCCCGGGGGTGGCACCGACAGCGCCTCCCGCCGCGCCGGTGGAGACCGCTCCGAGCACTCCCGTCACCCCCACTCCTCCTGCCGTCCCCGTGGTCGCGCCCGGCTCCGATACCCTGACCTTCCACGTCTCCGGCGATCTCTGGAACGGCGGCCCTGCCTTCACGGTCACGGTCGACGGCGTGCGCGTCGGAGGGACCTACGAGGTCAGTGCCGATCACGGTTCGGGCGCACGCCAGGACGTCACGCTCACGGGTGCCTTCGGGTCGGGGCCGCACAAGATCGCCGTCGAGTTCGTCAACGATGCCGCGGGAACGCCGGTCTACGATCCTGAAACGGGCTGGCACATGAACGACCGCAACCTCTACGTCAGCGGCTTCAGCTTCGACGGAACGGAGCATGGCGTCGAAGCGATGACGGCCAACTACGCGTCGCGCGGCTGCGATTGGCTCGACCCCCACGCGGCCGTGCTCGTGGATAACGGCTCGGTCCTGTTCCACATCTGAAGCAGAGGGGTCAGGCGATGCGCGGCCGGCGCAGCATCGGCGTAGCGGCGCGACGCAGGCTGGACAAGACGCCGAGAACCGGCTCGTCGACGAGGTAGGTGAACAACGTCGCGACCAACAGGGACAGGGCCAGAAAGGCGGCGAAGACGCCTGCGAGACCAAAGTTGCCGAGCGGCCATAGTGCAACCACCGTCGCAGCGGTGAGCGTGCACAGGATCGGCACGTGGACGAGATAGAGCGAGAACGAGATGCGTCCGAGAAAGCGCATTGCCGGACTGGCGAATGCGCGGCCCAGGCGCGGTGAGCATAGACATCCGTAGACGATGAGGGCTGCGCCGATCGGTTCGAGCCCTTCGCCAGGCATCACCCGCCCAAGCCAGTCAGGCCCCATGGCGACGAGCGTCGCATGGCTGCCGAGGAAGAGACCGAGGCAGAACGACCCCACCGGCGCGACCGCACCGAGCTGACCGCGGATCCAGGCCTCCCGTAGCAGCGCGCCGAGGATGAAGCCGTCGTAGTGGAACCGGTGCATCGCGGCCGCAGCGATCCCTACCGCAACGAGGATCGCGACCCGAATCAGACCCTGCGTCCAGGCATAGACCGCGTAGAGCAGGAACGACCCGAGCAGCTCAATCCGCATGGTCCAGAGCACATTGTTGAAGAGCGATCCGCCGGTGCGGAACGTCCCGACCAGACCGTCGGAGAGCGCGGCGGCCGCCGATGGGATGAGGCCCTGATGGACCCATTGCAGCCAGGGACTCGGCGCGAGCCGATCGAGTTCGCGCGCTGCGTCCGGGATTGCCGAGAGCAGGATCCAGGCGAGGCAGACGCTTGCCGTGGCCGGCAGAGCGAGCCGCAGATACCGCAGGGGCGCCATGAGATAAACGGGCTCGCGCCGGCCGGCCGCGGAGTTCGAGACGACGAAACCGCTCAGCACGAAAAACACCGACACCGAGAACGGCCCGTTGAAGAGCGCTCCGAATGCGGTCCCGTCCGACAGGGAAGGGGTCACGCCCTCGCCGACGGCAAAGCGCGGAGCGAAGGCGCTGAGGAAATGGAAGACCACCACCACGAGAGCGGCGGCGGCGCGCAGTCCGTCGAGCTGATGCAGCCGACCGCGTGCCGGCAACGAGCCGTCGCCGCGCGCGCCTTCTGACGGCCCGCGACCCGGCATCACCCTTTCGAGCGAGGCGCCCGTCGGGAGAAGCTCGGCTCTCACGCCGGAGTCCAAGTTCGGCTTCGACTGCGAGCCGCCTTCAGCGGCATCTGCCAATTCGGTTTCGCACCGACGAAGTCGCAGTACCGCGGATGTTCGAACCGATGCAGCACGAAGGTTTTGACATGCCAATGGTCGGGCACGACGCGCTTCGCCGCCAATCCATGGATCGGTGCGATTTTCATGGCGGGATGCGCGTCGTTGAATTCGCGGATCGCCAGCAGTTCTCCGATGAACTCGCAATGCAGTTCGGAATCGTCGCCGACGATGTCGTCGAAGTAGAAGAAGGGCCGCGGAAGAAAGAGGTCGTGGCCTTCGTCGCAGAGCGCCAGCGCTTTCCGGGTCGACGAATAATAATCCATGTCGAAAGAGATGAAGCCGATCGGCGCTGGCCTCATGTCTTTGACGAACCGCTTCAATCCGGCCTCGACGTCGTCGATCACGAGCCGGGCAGTCGTCAGCCGCGCGGCCAGCGCCTCGAAATCCATGCGGAACTGCCCGGAGCGCCAGATGAACGGTGCGTCCCGGTGGTCGAGTGCCGGAGGCATTCCCTGGCCCGTGTCGAACCCGTAGGCGTCGATCCGTATTCCGAGATGGGCGCCGATCACGGCTGCCACGTTCTCCATGGCCAGGAGGCCGTTGCCACCGGCGACACCGAATTCGAGCACGCTCATCGCGTCGTAGCCGAGCGCCTTCGCCTGCCGGGCGGCCTGATAGATGCCGTAGGCGAATTGAGGTCGATCGATTGCATCGTACCGGACCTGCAGGTCGACGAACGGTGTCAACCGCAGGACGCGCCGCCGCAGGGCACGTCCGAGCCGTACCGGATCTGGAAACATCGCGACCTTTCTCGCTCTCGATCACCGGTTAGGCCGGCGCCCTTCAGGCTCGCTTTGGACTGAGCATCGTCAGGAGACTGTCCATCGGCGTCCGCACGCGGCCGGGAATCCTGGCCGCCAGCGCACGCAGGCGGCCGACGTCCTGCGCCGGGAGCGCGCCGAGGCTCCGCACGGCGACGAGGTAGACGACCGCCCCGCTCCCAATTGCGAGGGGAAGAGACAGCATCGGATCTCGCACTAGGCTGACGCAAAGGAAGGCGACGAAAGCGCAAAGCAGCGCAGCGATCAGGAGTCGCCCGAGATCACCCAGCGGGATCGGGCAACCGAGCCGGCGCATGATGAACCACGAACCCCAAGCGACCATCACGGCATGAACGGCTGCCCGTGACAGGGCAGCTCCCATCATCCCGAAGGACGGCACGATCAGGAAGCCGGCGGCGATCGAGAGCGCGGCGCCGACGAGACCGCTGACGAAGACGAAGTCGCTGCGCTCGTGCGCGTAGATCATCTGCGACCCGACCGACCCCGTCGCTCCGATGGCAGCCCCCGCTACCAGCACGCTGGCGACGGAAATCGCGGCGGAATAGGCCGGCCCATAGATGAGGGGCAGAAGCGCGGGCAGGATCGCGGCGAGGCCGAGACAGCTCGGAAACAGAAGGAAGGCCATGATCCGGGTCGCGGTGGCGTAGGCACTGCGCGTGCGGTCCGTCGCGCGCTGCCCGTAGCTCTCGGCGAAATACGGTAGCAGGCCGCCCGTCAGCAGGAGAGGCCCCTGCGAGGCGAGGTTCGAGAAGGTGAACCCGACCGTGAAAAGGGCGACTGCTTCGCTGCCCTGGTAGCGCTGCAGGAAGAAGATCTCCAACCGCGACCAGATCAGCGTCGTCGTCAGTGCGCCGGCCCACGCATAGAGCGCGAAACGTAGGGTCCGCCTGCGCAAGTCGGGGCTGATCCGGGCGCCGTGGGTCCCGATCCGGATCACCGCCGCGATCGGCAGGAGACCGCCGGCGCAATAGCCGAGCAATGCGCCCTCGGCTCCGTCGAAATGCGCTCCCGCCGTGACGGCAACGAGCTGCATCAGCAGCGAACCGAGTGTCAGTTTCGCGGCGGCGTCGAAGCGCTGCATCCCGCGCAGGAAGCCGAGACCGAAATTCGAGACGAGCTGCGTCGTGAACAGCAGACCGATCAGCCACCAGATCCGGGCCAGCGAGTCGGGGCTTGGGCCATCTGCCTTGAAACCGAGCCAGGCGAAGATGGCGCCTCCCAGCGCCGCCAGCGCGAGGCAGGGGCGCAGCAGGTAGGCCGCGAGACCGAGCGCGTCCGCATCGTCACCTCCTGCGGTCAGCTCGGGCAGATAGCGCGTCAGCGACTGGAAGATGCCGAAATCCGCGAAGGTGACGGCGAGCGTCACCAGCCAGAGCGCGTAGGCGATGACGCCCGTGTCGGTCGGCCCGAGCAAACGCGCGACGAGCACCATGCTGACGAAGCTGCCGAGCGCGGTGCAGAGGCCCGCCAGAGTAGCGAACAGGGAGTTGCGGGCGAAGCGCGATGACATACGCTACCCCGCAGGCCGATCTGCAGGGGAGGGATGTCCGGTGCCAGGGGCGGCCGGTCTTCCGCTTAAGCGCAGGCGATACGCGTCGATGGCGTGTTGGTAGACCTGCACGGTCTCATCCGCCACGCGGCGCGTGTCGAGCCAGTCGAGCTCTCGCACCGCCGCCGCACGCCAGCGAGCCAGGGCGGCGGGATCGTCGAGCAGCCCGCACAGGGTCCTGCCGAGGGTCTCGGGATCGCCCGGCGGTACCAGCAACCCGGCACGGCCGCCCTCGAGCACCTCGGGAATGCCGCCGACGTCGCTGCCCACCACCGCGCAGCCGGCCTCGCGCGCCTCCGCGATGACGAGACCGAAGGGCTCGCTGCGCGAAGCAAGGACGAAGATGTCGGCACCGCGAAAGTAGGACCGCGGGTCCGCCAGAAAGCCGGTGAAGTGGATACGCCCTCCGAGTCCGCTCGCCCGCGCCTGCTCCTCGAACCGGGCGCGGTCGGGACCGTCGCCGACGATGTAGAGGGCAGCGCTCGGATGACGCTCCGCCAGAACGCCGAACGCAGTGATGAGGTCGCCGATGCCCTTGCGGGCGTACAGGCCTGCGACCGTAAGGATGGCAGGATGCGAGAGGGTGGCGACGTCGCCCCCGTCGGGTGCCCGGCGCGGTGAATTCAGCGGCCCGTTGCGCACGACGTCGATCCTGGAGATCGAAATGCGGCGCTTGCTCATCTGCTCTGCCACGGCCGCACTCACGGCGATGACACGGTCGCCCACGCCCATCAGCACGGCGCTGCGCTGCCACTCGTTGTGGACCGTCGTGACCAGTCTCCAGCTGGCGCCAGCGCGCACGAACCGGGCAAGGAGGGCGCCGGTCATCATGTGCGCATGGACGACATCCGGCTTCCAGGAGCGGATCAGGGCCTTCAGTCCCAAGGCCGCCCGCGGCAACGTCAGAGGCTCACGCCAATTCTGGTGCAGGTCTACATGCCCGACCCCATGATCGGCCAGGAGCCTCACATAGGAGCCGCCCGCACTGGCCATGGCGACCGCGTGCCCGCGCTCGGACTGGCGACAGGCAATGTCCACGGCTACGTTCATGATGCCGTTGCCGATCTCGTGGCAGTGGTTGGCGAGATGCAAAATCCTCATGCGCGGGCGCCGGCCAGCCGGCCGGCCTCGATGCCACGCCATCCGTTATAGGCGGAGCGTAGCGCGCGACCGGTCTGGGCCAGTTCGATCGCGAGCAATCCGACGCGGCCGAGCCGCGGATACATCCGCATGACGGCTCCCTCGCGCCACAGACTGTCACGGATTCTGCCCGCGCGCCCCGATGCGACGCCGGATGCGAATTGCGTCACTGTCTCGGTGCGGCCGAAGTCGCGGGAGCGATCGGCGAGACTCAGCATGGCGAGATCGTCACGGCCAGGCCAGATCACCGCCCGCCGGAACCGGCGCCATGCGAGCGCAGCGTCATCCTCGATCCGCGTCAGCGACGCCTCGTCGAGGGTCTCGATACAGGCCAAGACCCCGGAGAAGAGGCCGCGGACGTCATCCGCGATCCGGTTCTCCCAGCCTTCGACCTGCAGATTCGAGCGTGGCTCCTCTGACGGAGACGACGCAGCGAAAGTGCGGACGCTCGGCAGGTCTGGCTCGAGGACGGCTTCGATCAGTTGCCAGAAGCGCAGGCCTGACGTGCGCATTTCCCAGGGCTTGTAGCTGTCGCTCTCGATGGAGAGGCCGCGGGTGCAGTCGAAATGAGGCGTGGCGAGGCGCTTGTAGTTGCTGCGCGCGAATTGCAAGCAGAACCAGCTCCGGTCCGGAATGCCGTCGCGCAGAAGCCGCACCGTGCTGCCATACAGCCCGGTATCGCACAGGATCACGGTCTTTCGGCCGCCGGTGCGCGCCTGCAGATGACGGCGGAAGAGAGCGTCCTGGCCGGCGATCGCCTGTCGGACGGCCACTGCAGCGGGGTCGGGAGCCATCAGGAGCGCTGCAAAAAGCTGCGGCTCGAAGCGTGCATCCCAGTCCGATGACAGGGTCCGATCGGGGCGCTGCGTGAGCGCCAGAGCGACTTCTGCCATCGGCCGCCCCTCGAACTCGCGCCCGAGTTCGGACAGCAAGGCGTCGCCTGGGTCCGGCGCACAGGTCCGAGCGGCCACGAGGCGAGAGACCATCAGGCTTTCCGCGACGACCGGCGAGGTCAGACCGGTGCGGGCTAGGAAACTCTCGTAGACGTGTCTCAGCCGCAGGCCGCCGCGGGCGCAGAACAGCAGCGTCGCTTCTTCCGGATTCGGGAAGAAGCGCAGAGAGAACCAGAGCCGTAAGCTGAATTCGGCCAGGATCGGGCCGAGAACCTCTCGACCGAAAGCTTCCGGACTGGGTACGGAGGATGCCGTCGACGACCCGCTCATGTGAGGGCTGCTCCCCGGCTCCAGAGAAAGCCGTTGCGATGCGAGAGCACGCGTTCCACCCGCGCACGCACCGCGTCCGCCTTGCGCCGGATGCGGATGTGGCGGGGCCGAACGAGGTGAAGAGTTTTCAGCCCGGCGGCCGAAGCCATCGCGACGTCGGCCAAAGCATCATCGCCGATATGCAGAACCTGATCCGCGCGCACTCCTTCCGCGCGCAGCAGTGCGGGAAACAGCGCGCCGGATCGTTTCGTCGCGCCGAGATCGGCGCTTGTATAGATCGCGGCGACCGGGTGGCCGGGCGCCAGCGTATCGAGGAGATGCTCGATGGTCGCGCCGTCGTGGTAGGTGTCGCTCGCCGCCACGACACGGCGCCCCGCTCGCGCCTGCTCTGCCAGCCACGTCAGGAACGGGCGGTTCGGCCTCAGCTGCTGCCGCTCAACTGCGAGTTCGGCCTCCCGCAGGATCGCGGCTTGACGCCCCTCAAGTCCCAAGATTGTTGCGGTCACGGCGACGAGATCCGCGAAGCGCACGTCGCCATCGGGGGTGGCGAGTTCGACGGCCCGGTAAGCTGCCCGCTGCACGCCGATCCGAGTGCGCCATACGAGCCTCGGGTCGATAGCGACGCAGTGCTCGCCGACCAGACGTTGCGACACGAGCTCGGCGATGGTTCGAAATCGGCTGCTCTCAGCCCTGTCGTCTCGGTGGAGCAGTGTGTCGAAGACGTCGCAGGAGATGGTAGTCGTGGTGTCCGAGACGCATGCGAACATCTCATTCCTTTGACGACGATCAGGTCTCGGTACCGCAGCAGCCAGCATCGAGATTTGCGACGTCAGACTTCCCGACGGGCAGCAGATCGCGAAGACGGTGAAAATCTTTTCAGCGTCAGGGAAAATCCGACGGCAATCGGCGCGCGAACTGACTGACCGGGCTGATGACGGCCCGCTAGCGTGGCCGGGCCGGAACGTCGCGGGAGCCTCGCCGCAGCCGATGACAGCGACGGCCGATCTCTGAAGGGGACCGATCCACGATGCGAGTCGCGATCATCCACTATTGGCTCGTCGGCATGAGAGGCGGCGAGAAGGTCGTGGAGTCGCTCTGCCGGATGTTTCCGGATGCCGATCTCTTCACGCATGTCTATCGCCCGGAAGCCGTCAGCGAGCTCATCCGTTCGCGCCGAGTTCAGCAGTCTTTCATCGGCTCGCTGCCGTTCCCGGCAAAACTCTACAAGAACTACCTTCCGTTGATGCCGATGGCGCTCGAGCAGCTCGACTTGCGCGGCTACGACCTGATCATCAGCAGCGAGTCTGGGCCTGCCAAGGGAATCGTCCCGCCGCCGAACTCGCTCCACATCTGCTACTGCCATTCGCCGATGCGGTACGTTTGGAACATGTACCACGACTATCGCCGATCGACGGGCGTGATGAAGCGGATGCTGATGATGCCCGCCGCGCATTACGTGCGCTCGTGGGATGCGCTGTCGGCCCAGCGCGTCGATCATTTCGTAGCCAACTCGCAGACGGTCGCGCAGCGCATCGCGCGCTACTACCGGAGGGACGCCCAGGTCATTCCGCCGCCGGTGGCCGTCGACGACTTTTACATCGAGGCGAAGGCAGGCGGGAGCGAGACCTACCTCATGGCCGGCGAGCTCGTGGCCTACAAGCGGCCCGACCTCGCCGTCGAAGCCTTCAACGCCATGGGACGCAAGCTCGTCGTCGTCGGCGGGGGCGAGATGCTGACGGAGATCCGCCGCATCGCTGGCCCGACCGTGACCGTTCTCGGGCCGCAGCCCTTCGCCGAGCTGCGACGGCTCTATGCCGAATGCGCAGCCCTGATCTTCCCCGGCGAGGAAGATTTCGGGATCGTGCCTGTCGAAGCCATGGCGAGCGGGCGTCCCGTTCTCGCCTACGGCCGCGGAGGCGCCACCGAGACCGTCGTCGATGGCGTCACAGGCCTGTTCTTCCACGAGCAGACCGTCGCGGCGATCGTCGACGGCGTCGCGCGTTTGGAACGCATGACCATCGACCCGCAGGCGATCCGGCGTCTTTCGGAGCGTTTCGCCACGCCGGTCTTCGAGCGCAGGATGCGGGCTTTCATCGAGGCGAGCCTGTCGGACGTCGTCCCGCAACGGCCTCGACCGCCCGCCTTGGTCTCGGTCGGCGCCTGAGAGATGACGTTCGAGTGGATCGGCCTCGCTACGCTGATCGTCGGGCTCCTCGGCCTCGTGCAGAGCCACCGTCTCGCCATCACGGCTTGCATCGCGGCGACGCTACTCGGGGCCGCGGCCGCCTCCATTCTGACGGCGCTCGGCTCGGCGAACCTGCCGCCCGCGCATGTGTTGCTCGGCTTCCTGATGCTCATCGCGTTGCGCCGGCCCTTCGCCGGCCGGATACTGGAGGCCTATGCCTGGCCGCAGCCGGGCTTCTGGCTACTCATGACCGGTCTCTACGCGACCCTGGCCGCCGTCTTCATGCCGCGGCTCTTCGCCGGCACCAGCTACGTCTTCACGATCGCTCGCACCGATCTCGGACCGGGCTTGCTGCTCACACAGCTCGCGCCCGTCAGCGGAAACCTTTCGCAGACCGCTTACTTCGTCGCCGACGTGCTGTGCTTCGGCGTCTTCTACGCCTTTGCGCGCGATCGGAAGTGCCATGGCTGGATCGTGCAGGCGATCCTGATCGGAGGCTGTCTCAACATCGCGTTCGCGGCGCTCGACTACGCCACCTTCTTCACGGGCACGGCCGACTTCCTGGCCTTCATGCGCAACGCCACCTACCGCATGCTCGATACGGCCGAGGTCGTCGGGTTCAAGCGCCTGGTGGGGTCGTTTCCCGAAGCATCCGCCTTCGCGACTGCGACGCTGACCTTCTTCGCCTTCACCTTCAGCCTCTGGCTCGACGGCTACCGATCCCGGATCGTCGGCGGCCTCTCGCTGCTGCTCTTCCTCGCCCTGGTCGCATCGACCTCGACGACCGCCTATGCAGGGCTCTCGGTCTATCTGGCGCTGGTCTACCTCGGCAGCCTCGGACTGCTGCTCTACGGCCGCGTCGGCCCAGCGCGGCTGGCGTTCCTCGCATTTAGCCCGATCGTCGCCCTGATCCTCGTCGGGACGATCAACCTTCATGACACGCTGACGGCCAGCATCAGCGACATCCTGCAACAGCTGATCTTCATGAAGGGGAGTACGGCTTCCGCGATGGAGCGAGCGAGCTGGAACAGTCAGGCGCTGATCAACTTCTACGACAGCTACGGGCTCGGCGTCGGCCCAGGGAGCGCGCGCGCCTCGAACATCGTGATCGCCACCCTCGCGACGATCGGGATCTTCGGAGCCTTCACCTACGCGACCTTCCTGGTCACCTGCCTCGTCGCACCTCGCTTCGAAAGGGATCCTGATCGGCGCATCGTGCGCAAAGCGGCTGCGTCGGCCTGCGCGGCCCTGTTCATCAGCGGCTGCATCGCGGGGACGACCATCGATCTCGGACTGCTGTTCTTCATCTGCGCCGCGTTGGCGGCGACCCCGGTCGACCTCGAGGCGCCGGCGCAGGGGCCGGTCCGATTGGCGGTGGCCCGGCGTCCCGTCCTCCCGCAGCGCGCTCACGGACCCGCGTCTCCGGCCTGATCGACATGGAAGGCAAAGTGGTCATGCACACCCGGCAGCGAAGCCTCATTCTGCTGGGAGGCGCGTTCCTCGCGGCCGCCGTCGTGACCAGTCCTGCGACAGCATCGGAGGGCCTCACAGGGTCCGGCCAGTCAACGAGCGGACCGTTCGCCCTGCAGCTCACGTCACCCGGGCCGACCGGGACCACGACCCATAACCAACTTCTAGGCGCTCAAGCGTCCACCGTTGCGATCGACGATGACCGGATGCGAGTGCGGGCAGACAAGGTCGCGTTCGCGGGCATCGCCAGGGGCATGCGCAGCGTGGCGATCGTGATCGGTGGCGTCTGGACACTTGCAGTCCCCGATGCGGACCAGCGCTTCACGGCGATCGTCGATCTCTCGAAGGCTGAAAATGGTCCGCTGGTCGTCGACGTCTTTGCCTGGGATGCGCCGCCGGATGATCACTCCTTCAAGACCAATTTGAGCCTGCGCGTTCATCTTTTCGTCGAGGGAGGTGCAGACGGCTCCCCACCCACCGAGAGGCCACCGGGCCACCCAGCGCATGGCCGAACCCTGATCTGGAACGAGAGCTTCGACGCGCTGTCAGCGAAGATCTGGTATGCGGGTCCAAAGCCCGACGGACAGGAATACAGCGCAGCCGCGTTCCTCGGCTACAAATCCGCGGAGGCAAGCCCTTACACGATCCGGGACGGCTTCCTCCGGGTGCGGGCGAATTACCGACCTCAGCGAACCGACACAGCGGGATTCGGCCGCCAATGGACCACAGGCCACCTCTCGACGGGCTTCCCCGACGGCTCGGCCAGCGCCGCCTTCCGCAAGGGGTATGCCGAGGTGAGGATGCTTCTTCCGGCCGGCCCGGGCTGCTGGCCCTCGTTCTGGCTCCTCGACCAAAACAGCATTCGCAACAGCGCCAAGCAGGGCGCCGTCGAGATCGACGTCATTGAGGGATACGGACACGCGACGACTTCATACGTCGCGACCGAACATGATTGGCCACCCCCTCCTGCGACCGGGCGTCACCCGATCGCGCAGAGGAACATTACGGGGCTGCCGGACTATTCGCTCGGATTTCACGATTACGGCGTCGAAATCACCGATGACGAGGTGATCTTCTACTTCGACGGCGCGGAGAAATTCCGTGCACCCTTGTATCGCGCCGCCAGCCAGTCGCCATTCTTCATGATGCTTACCCTGGCGATCAGCCAGGACTGGCCGGTCGCGGTGCCACCGTCCGGGTACTACGATCTCTGGATCGACCACGTCCGGGTGTACCGGTAGCCGTCACTTACGCGCGACGATGTAGGCGTAGCTGGCGAAGATGCGCCAATCCCGCCGTTCGACCCAGCGATCGAAGGCGCTGGCGATATGCTTGAGGACCGGGACAGCCGGGAAATAGGGCGTGCCGAAAAATGGAACGACGCAGACCTCGCTGAAACCGATCCGGGTGAGCATCGGCGCGAGCGCGGTCTCGCTCGCTCGGCAGGCCTGATAGAAGGCGGGAAACTTCGGAATCTCGTCTGGATTCCGCGTCCGGTCGATCAGGCGCAGCACCCGGCTGGTGAGAGCTTCCGGCATCGCCCTGTTGATGACGAAGGGCGGCGAGAACAGCGTCGGCACGAAGGCGAAGCCGATCCCGCCCGGCGCCAGCAGAGTGTGGACGTTCGACCAAGCCTTTTCTGCGTCGCGCACGTGCTCGAAGACCATCCGCGAAAAGATCAGGTCGTACACGCCGCGCTCGACGCCCGAGCCGTCGAGATCGCCTGCGATATCGAGCACCAGCCGCCCGAACTCGCCGGGGGCATGGCTCAATTCCTCCGCATCCAGGTCGTTGACCGTCAGATCGAACCCGAGCCGCTCGGCCTCCGCCACGGTGAAGAAGGGGTGACGACCGCCGCCGATCTCCAACACACGACGAACCTTGGCCTCCGAGATCACGCGTTCGAGGCTGGGCTTGAGGCTGGTCCAGGCATCCGCTGCACGCGGAACGATCTGGTCGGCACCAACACAGTTGCGGAGTGATTGGGGCGCTCCCCACGTCTCGGGCCCGTCGCTCAAGATCGATCCCGAGCCTACCGCCATCAGTCTCTCCACCCGGTAAAATCACACAAGCTCGACGCTATTGATAACAACCGCCTCCGGAAACTGAGGAAAAACCTGACTCGGCGCGAATGACTTGGGCTGTGTTGCCAGTTCCAGCACACAAAGGGCTCGCCCAAGGCGCTATGAATATCGAGGGCGCCCCGACGCTGCGCCGCTCATGGACGACGGCCTGTCGCGGCTGCGCAATCAAAGAACTGCACCCTGCCGAGGAACAGCAGGTGAGGCGCTGGGAGCCAAGTCGATACGAAACTCCCTGCGCAATGCCACCTATCGGCAGACGATCAAGCACATGTTCAGAACGATCGAGGGTTAAATGGCAGCAGCCCGCTTCCCGACACGCGGCCGCGGCGAGACACTAATATCCAAAAGATTCAATAGTTTGACTGGACTAATTGGCGGAGAGGGAGGGATTCACACCCCCGTCATCACTCTCCAACCTAAGCCATTGAAACGACGAATCGTTCGGCGCTTTGCGCAGATCCGCGTGTACCACCGGCGTGTACCAGCGGGAAGGTCGGCGACGGCATATCGAAGGAACGGGAGGGCTAGGGCAGCAGCTCGCGCAGAACGGCCTCCGTGTCCTCGGGTTCGACGGCGACCCGGACCGGAATTTTGATCCGCTTCGGATGCCGGAGGTTCGTGGCGTGCACCTCGATCTCGACGGCGCCGCCCGACAGGTCGTCGACCGACACGACGACCGGAACGGTCCAGGTCTCCGGTGCGATGCCATGGCGGAACAGCCTGCATTCGAATTCCCACGTGCTGTCGAGCCGCTCGGGCGTCCGCTGCCAATAGAAGACCTCGGGATCCCTGGAGCGCGGAATGAGATCGAGCGGCGAGGTGTCGAAGCGCGTCGGGGCGAATGCGGAGGCTCGGGAAATCAGGTCCGCGTCTAAGGAACGGCCGAGGGCCCTCGATAGAACACCCTCGTGGGGGAAGATGCTCGATCCGAGGGTGCCCCCCAGCAGTCCGGCCCGCGCCAGGGCCGACCCATAGATCTGATCACGCGCGGCCATGCCCGCGAGGGAACCGGCCTTCACGGCCAAGGTCGATGCGGAATTCGGGCTGACGACCGGCTCCGAGCGGAAGACCTTCGTCCAGGCGGGCGGAACGGGGGGCTGCCGGAGCCTCCTGTCGATCGCCGCCTTGGCGAGGCTGAGTACCGGCGCAGGCGGATCGGCGTCGCCGTCCTTTTCCGCGTCGTGACGCAGGAGGAGGGCGCCCTTGGCCTCGATGGACACGATGACGTCCTTCGCCGGTTCGCTGCCGTCGTTCGATATCTCCAGCTCGAAGACGACCTCGAAGGAGCGTTGTTGGAGCTGGCCCGGCAGGGTCTCGATGAGCGTTCGGGCATCGGCGATCCATCCATCGTAGGCGGCGCCGTATTCGGAGATCTCCTGCTCGGTCGGCTCCTTCCAGTCGAACGGCGCGCGAAGGTGAGCCACGGTCAGGCGACCGGGCGTTGCCGGGGGAGGGGCCTCGTAGTCCGGTCCCGGTTTCGTAAATCCGGTCGTCCGGGGGTGACGCTCCTGCAACCCGGCGAGCATTTCCTCGATCCGGTGCTGCGACAGATCCAGATAGGTCGTCGCCGGGATCGTCAGCTTGGACGCGGTGCTGCCGTCGACGGCGATCCGAGCGACGATCGACGGGCCTTGCTCGTTCGCGGCCTTGAGCTGCTTCTCGAGGTGCTGGATCTTCCTTTCCCGATCGTCGGCCTCTTGCGGCAGCTCCCAATCGAACTTCGAGGGGCGGATGGCCGGCAAATTGTGGCGACGAGCCTTGCCGAGCGGTCCGGTATCCGCGGTGATCAAAGCAACGGATTCGTCGGGGTAGGCGGCCTGGAAGGCGAGAACGTCGGCGATGAAGTTGTCGTCCCCGAGACGGGACGTATCGAGATCCTTCGGAGGAGACCATTTCGGCGGCCATTCGAGATGAAGCTCGACCGTGATGCGAGGACCCGCGGCACCGTCGGACCGCAATTCCAACGGCTCGTCCGCCTCGATCATGTCGCCGATCGTCGAAGACCAGCTGCGGGCACGCTTTTGAGCACGACCGCGGAGATCGAACTTCATCTTGTCGATCTCGCGCTGGGTGTTGCTGCAGATCGCGATCCGGACATGCCGATCCTGGGTGACCACCGACCAGTCGATGTCCTGCGGATCCTTGAAGTGCAGGAGGAAGTTCGTGTCCGGAAAATAGATCATGCGGGTGAGCGGATCGATCGACGCTGCTGGCGGCAGCTCGCGTCTACCATGATATGCCGGGGGTGTATGACGCCGCCGTCATCCCGACGGAAACGCCTCTCGATCTCCCGGATGGCGGCTCGGCTGCCGGTTCATCCCCGATCCGTCCTCATTCGAATCTGCGAAAGGGTGAAGCGGGCCGCCGTCAACTCCTCGCACTCGAGAACCTCCCCCGTTTCGGAGGTCCAATTCCGGGTTCGCTTGTCGAAGCCGAAGATCCGCAGCGTCGGATGGTCGGACAAGGCTTCGGTGACGACGCACAGTCGATAGAAGGGCTGTCGGTCGAGATCGAGCATGGCGCCGTACTCGTTGTGGGTGACTTCGCAGCCGAGCTTGCTGCCGTGAACGCCTTTGACTTCGATGCACAGTTCGAGATCGCCTTTCGACGCATCGAGGTCCCACCCCACGCCTTCGACCTCGCGGCTCACCACCCTGTAGCCGAGGTCTTCGTAGTGCTTGCGGACGCGAGCGACGGCCGCCTTCTCGATCCTCT
Organism: Methylobacterium brachythecii; assembly: GCF_014196345.1. Taxonomy (GTDB): domain Bacteria; phylum Pseudomonadota; class Alphaproteobacteria; order Rhizobiales; family Beijerinckiaceae; genus Methylobacterium; species Methylobacterium brachythecii. The sequence continues at coordinate 203,254 of NZ_JACIDN010000006.1, forward strand.
TGCGGAGCTCCGGATCGGCCTGCCGCGCCCAGCCCTTGCCGACGGCCTTCGAAAGCGGCTGGGACTTCGGATCGGCGACGAAGGCACGGACCTGAGCCAGCCATTTCGGATCGGCCGATAGGGCCGGATAGAACGCGGGCGCGTGTCCGGGCCGGCCGGTCGTCATGGGTTGGAAGCTGAAGGTCCGCTCGTCCCGGTGCAGCAAGCGGCAACGATCGGCAGGGGCCGTCGTATTGAACGACTGGTGCGTGGGACCGCTGACCGACGCCTTTCCGCTTCGCTCCTGGACGCGGCGGTAGACGCGCGCGCCTTCATACCAGCCGACGATGAAGCGTCGGCTCTTGATCCCGGGCCAGCTTGCCGTCCAGACCACGGTGGCGCCGTCCAGAAAGTCGTCGTTTCGCGCGGCGCCGAGTTTGGTAATATTGATGGTGGCGTGATTTACAGGTGCATAGCCATACATGACATCATGTTTTACAGCGAAATTATAGATTTCCGGACCAGGACCAACATCGATGTTGTATCCGAACTTTCCGATCGGCGCGTCTCCGCCGATCAGTCCAGCGTAATTCAACATCCAAGGGATATGTAAAATGAGGATAGGTCGATCGGTCATAGCGCTTCCGACTTCGATGGATGCCCCGATTCTATTGGATATCCCTGCTTTTGACGATGAATTTCATTGCTCTCGACGCATGTTTTCCTTGAAGGGCCAATGGAACAACTTCGGGGCGGATGGATCGACGTTTCTCCGGCTTCGTCGGTCCGCTCATTTTTTCGGAACCGGTCGTCACGGGTGGCGCAGGTGCCGCGCTGGGTTCGGCGGAACGAGCCATTCCTTCGCGAGGACGGGTAGCTGCGATCGATGAGGAAGGTCGACCGCACTGCCGAACCACCGCCCCGCTGCCTGTCGGACGAGCGTACGACTCGGGCACGGGAACAGCTTCGCGCCATCTTCGGAACGGACAACCGCAAGCTCGCGCAGAACCGGGTGAGCCTGCGCTCGTTCCTTGTGCAGGACCCCGAGATCGACCAGGCTCTGACGCGCCTGTTCAACAAGCGCTGCGCGTTCTGCGAACAGAGTAGGCCGACACGCGCCTACCGGTTCCGGCCGATCGAGGAGGCGGGCCCATCGTCGGCGGCTCCTCCCGGCGATGCCGATCGTAGTCATCTCTACTACTGCTGGCTCGTGAACTCCTGGCAGAACCTCTATCCGATCTGCGACGATTGCCGCCCGCGCGAGGAGTCGGTCTTTCCGACGCTCCACCAGCGTTGCCCGATACCGAGCCGGACCCAGATCCGTTCGTACGTCGATCGGGCTCCGGCCTCCTGGCCACACCCGATCGACGAAACACCGCTGCTGCTGGATCCGTGCGGAAGCGATACCCTTGCCCGGCACCTGACGGCATTGCCGGGGGGAGAACTGGTGGGATTGAGCTCGCGCGGAGAGTTCACCATCGAGCATTTCTCCCTCAACCGGCAGCAGCTCGTCGAAGAACGGCGGTCCGCCTACTCCTTCCATCTCGATGAACTGGGTTCCATCCTGAGCGGCCGCAGCAGCTTCTCGGATGTTTCCGAGCTGTTCGATCAGGATTTCGGCGGCACCGGGTACATGCTGCTCAGGGAGATCGCCAAGAAGCTCGTCGGAGGGAAGGCGTCTTCGCAGTCCCTTTCGCCCAAGGTCATCGGCCGCTTCTTCGCGAAGCAGTTCAAACTTCCCTCGTTCGACCGGCGGCTGCGCGATGCGTTCGACGAACTCCTGCACGTCCCGGAGCAGGTCCATGTCCGTCGGAAGCGCAGTCGTCGCCCGCTACGCGGCGACGCTCGCCCGGTCGCCTTCACGATCGAGAACTACAAGGCGCTCGAGAAGATCGAGATCAAGCTGCCGGCGCAGTCCGGAACCTCGACAGCCGCCGCGCAGCTCATCGGACGCTACCCTGGATCGGAATTGGCGCCTGCGATCGTCATTCTCGGTGAGAACGCCGCGGGCAAGAGCTCAATCCTGGAAGGAATGGCGCTGGCCTTGAGCGAGCAGGACGCACGGGATGACCTCAAGCTCGTCGCTTCGGACTGCATCCTCAATCCCGAATGGATGGGAGGCCGCGCCGGTCGGCGCCCAGCTGCGTCGCTGAAGGTCCGATACGAGAACGGCGACGAGGCGACGGTCGCCGTCGGCGCCGGTTTCCCGTTCCGGGAAGGACGCGACCTCGCACGGATTCCGGTCTTCGCCTACGGCGCCTTCCGCCTGTTCCGAAAGGTCGACCGGCGAACCCGGCCATCGGCCAGGATCCGATCGCTGTTCGAACTCGACTACGTCCTTCCGAACCCCGAGCCCTGGCTCGTGTCCCTGGCGGAAACTCCGCTTTTCGAGGAGGTCGCCCGTGCCCTGAAGATGATTCTCGCGATCGATCAGGCCGTCGACGTCATCGACATCGATAGGGACAGGCAGGAATGCGCGCTCGTCGTCAGCACCACGGCGGCGGACGGCGGAACGGCGACAATCCGTACGCCGCTCTCCGCGGTTTCGTCCGGGTTCCGGGCGGTTCTCGCCATGACCTGCGACGTGATGCGCGGATTGACCGCTCTTCAGAGCAGCACCGGCACCACCTTGGCGAAGACGCGCGCCGTCGTTCTGATCGACGAGGTCGAGGCGCATCTCCATCCGAGATGGAAGATGCGGATCATCCAGGGGCTGCGGGAGGCTCTGCCCGGTGTGACCTTCATCATGACGACCCACGATCCCCTCTGTCTGCGCGGCCTCGCACCGTCGGAGGTACGGGTCTTCCGCCGCATAAGACGAACAGAACAGTACGGCTTGCCGCCGACCTTCGTCGAGCAACTGGAAGAGCTACCCCCGATGGGCGGCCTGACGGTCGAGCAGCTGCTCACCTCGGATCTCTTCCAGCTTCACACGACCGATGCTCCGGCGCTGGAGGACAGCTTCGCTCGCTTCGGCGACCTGCTGGCCCGGGAACAGGCCGGCGAACTAATTTCCGGCGACGCCGGCGCGGCCCTGCAGCGAGCACGGATGGCGCTCAGGTCTCAGATCGGCGACGCGATACCGGTCGGTTCGACGGAGGTGGAGCGCCTCATCCAGGAAGCGGTCGAACGGTATCTGCTCGATCGCCGGGGGAAGTCCCATTCCGAGCTGACGCGGCTTCGCGATGAAACGCGAGACGCGATCATCGCCGCATTGGGAGACCTTTGATTGCGTCGCGTCGATCGGGCAACCTTCGCTGGGCCAGCCAGTCTGTCGATCCCGGGGCGCACTGGCCCGAGTGAACTCGATGGCGCTCGCGCGCACTACGCTTCCGGAAGGAAAGGCACTTACCCGTTCAGGGCCTACAAGGGCAACGATGTGCGCCATGCCCTGGACGCGCTGTTCCACGGCAAGTGCGCATACTGCGAAAGCCGCTTCGATGTGACCGCCCCGGTTGATATCGAACACTTCCGGCCGAAAGGGGGCGTCGAAGGCCAAGTCCATCCCGGATATTGGTGGCTCGCGGCCGAATGGACCAACCTCCTGCCGAGTTGCATAGACTGCAACCGGAGGCGCTACCAACCTACTCCGTCGGCGTTCGCCAGCCTCAGCGCGGGGCTGGACCAAGCTCGACGCACGGGCTTCACGAGCGTCAAGACGGGCAAGGAAACCAGCTTCCCGATCTCGGCGCTCGGCGTCCGCAGCATCCAGGAACCCGCACCAGGCATGCTGACGGCCGCCCTGGCTGCCGAGCAATGTCTTCTACTCGATCCATGTACGGACGATCCCGGCCGCCATCTGAGCTTTCATATCGATCGGCTCAATCCGCTCGGCATCGTCTATCCCACCGGCGCCGGACCTGTGGTTCTGCCGGAGCCGACGGCCGCCATACCAGATGTCGAACGGGCGGCCCGAGCTGCCGGGCTCAGCGAACGCGGCGCCGTATCCATACAGGTCTACGGTCTCAACAGGCTGGCGCTCGTCCAAGAGCGGACTCGCGTCCTCAGGAAGCTCGAGTTTCTAGGCAAGCTCGTGGTCGAGCTGTCGGCGACCGCCGACGAGTTGGAAGAGATCGAGGTGCCGGACGCGGAACACCACGCGGTCCGAAACAACGCCATTAAGCGCCTCCGTGCGGGCGCGCGGAGGGCAGTCGCCGAAATCAGGAGCCAGTCCGAACCCGATGCGCCGTTCTCCGAAATGGCGAAGGCGTGGATTGCGGTGTTTCTCGCCGAAATGGCTGCTGCGAAGTCCGTGCGTCCTACAACGCCTCCGCCGGAGCCCTCACAGCCCCCGAAGCCTCCGGCATGCAAGCCGCGGGGAGTGCGACGGCTCATTCTGGATTGAAGGAGGATCCGGTACCTTGGGTCCGCGTCGAAGAGCGGTCGAGCGGAGATCCGCACGCCATGTCTCGAACGAACGCGGGCATCAGGCCGCTTCGAGGTGACGCCTCTTCAAACGGTCCGCTGCCGCCGCCGACCGGTCAGAACCGTAGTCGTAGGCGAAGACCGGAGCCGGCGACACCGAAACCGATGCGTCGGTCACGGTGTAGGGCGCCAGCTTGAGGATCTCCGGCAGAAGCACGGAAGCGGGCCAGCGGCCGTAGTTCTCGGCCTTGGTCCGCGCGGCATGGCCCTGGATCGCATCGAGCTTCTGCTCCGACATCCCGACCCGTCTGCCTTCGGTCTTGAATCGGTGCCGCCACGCATGGGAGGGGCCGACATCCTTACCGACGATGCCGAGGCTCCTGACCCATGATCCGATATGGGCGCCGACCGCCTGGTAGCGCGACGCGTTGTGGGCCTCCCGCTGGACGGGGTTGAGCTCTGGATCGAGGTCTGGCTCGTAGAAGAGCGGTCCGGCCGCACAGGCTTCGACGAATTCGAGAAATCCCTGTTCGACCACGTGGGGATGAAGAGGGATCAGCCTCGGCTTCCGATCCTTCACCCGGCCGGCATCCCGGGTGATCCGCAACGCCCAGACCCCGTCGTCGAAGACGACGTCCTCAGCCCGGAGCTGTGTGATTTCGTTCACGCGGCTGCCGGTATAGGCGCAGAGCCAGGGCACCCATCGCCGGGCGGCCCTATGCAACGGCGACACATCGTCGGGCTGCACGCGCAGACTCGCAGACAGGATGAGGCAGGCCTCCCTATCGTCGAACTCCCGCATGTTCCGGTTCCGGCCGGCGGGCACCTTCACCTTCAGGTCGCGGCTCGGATTCTCCTTGAGCTTCCGTCGGGCGACGAGCCAGCCGTAAACGGCCTTGACCGCCGCCAGATAGACATCGCGAACGGTCACGGCCTCGGGCTTCCTGCCCTTCCCGGCGTCCTTGCCTTCGAGCAGGTGGTCGAGCCATCCCGCGATCGTATCGGCGTCGATCAAGGCGAGGTCGTCGCGTCCCACGTAGCGCACCAGGCTTGCGAAGACCGGAGACCACCGCTTTCTCGTGGCTGGCGACAGCTCGGACGCGGCGGCGTAGGCCGTGAACGACGCCTGAGCGCGGAGGACCGGCTTAATGGCCGCGTGGCGTGGAAACCGGCCGGCCTCGGGATCCGGACGGAAGTCGCCGCCTGCCCAGTAGAAAGGTAGTGCCGACGCCTGAACGACGGCCTCCGCGCATTGCCGTTCGATCGCCCTGCGTGTCCGGGCATCGACGATGAGACCTCGCTCCTCAAGATAGGAATCGATGTGGCGGCCGATGTCGTGGTCGAAATGCTCTCGCTCGCTTTCGTGGAGATCGCCTTTCAGTAGCTTTCCACACATGCTCGTCAAATGATAAAAATAGTGAAGCGAGATACCTTTTCCCGTTAAAGCCAGTTTTGTTATCTTGTCGTACAAATGGCCGCCGATGGTCGCGATTTCCAATACATCAAGTTTTCGATAACCTTGCCTGAGATTGTTCCATTTTTCTTTGTACTTAAGATGAATTTCATTGTAGGCTAACTGAGCTTTGTGCATGTCTTTAGTGCGAAGGCTGATCTTTACGTGATCGCGTCCTACGAGTTCGACTAGATCCTTCGGCACGCGGCGGCGATAGTACAGCACCTCGCTATCGGGATGGGGCCAGGGCTTGAGCGGCTCTTCGTCGTACATTGTCTTCGATCCGGCGATCAGGCCGCGATCATCGCTTGCGGTTCGTAATCATTCGGTGTCCGGCGCCTACGGAGTGTTCGCGCCTAGCCTCTGTCGGCACACGATCCGCGAGTGCGCAAGCGGGGGCCAACGCTGGGTCGGGGTTCGACCGATGCGTTCTGAACGCCGATCCGGAGGTCGCCGAAGGCGTCCTTTCGGTGAAGCTGACGGATGGAGAGACCGGCGGCCTGTTCGGCTTCCCGTTCGACTAGACTCGCTGCCCGTGCCCGATCGTCGGCCGTTTCCATCTTGAGCTCACGGCGACCGATTCGATGGTGTCTGGCGGAGGCGCCTCGGGCATCCGCCGATGGGGATGGCCGCCTTCAACGCGAGCCCGGACAGCAGCGGGGACGCGGCGGCCAGATGGCTTGCGAAATCCTGATGTCCACGCCTCCTGCGGCGCTGCGAGGCCCGGGGAAGCCCCGGGGCGGCAAGCTTGCCGACAGCACTCGAAGACCGGCGCCACGAGATGTCCATTGGACCAACATGTCCAAGTGGCACCGAACGCCCGGGCGGATTGGCTGAAGTCCGCCTCACGCGTCCACACAGGTTCGATCAGCCGATTAGTTCGGCGCCAGCCTATTCGATCAGGGGTTCTTCGCGAACCAATCCGCTCGCTTCATCACGTCTTCGCAGTAGGGCGAATGAGGTCCGTGCTGTCCGTTGTAGGCGGATACCGCGTAACGAAGCGCGGTAGGCGGATCGATCCCCTGGCCTACGAAACGATCGATGTTCTGCCTGAGGAGATTGCAGCCGTACTTGATGTTCTTGTCCGCGTCGTACCACTCGCCGGTCTTCGCGAAGTCATGCGAGTACCAGTCGATCTGCATCAAACCGCGGCCCCAACCCTTTCCGTCGGTAGGCATGGAATGCCCCCACTTCGCAGGATCTCGCGGCGTCCAGTCGCCCGTGCCCGTCGGGCCGACCGGGCGCAAGATCAGGCCCCACTGCGACTCCTTGGACCCGATGGCCAGTACCACGGAAAGATCCAGCTGGCTCTCCCGGCACGCCTCGCCGATCGAAGTCCAATAGTTCGCCTTCGCAGTCTGAAGGTCCCGCTTCAACGCCCATTCCGGGTAGGGCACCGCAGCCGCGAAGACCTGGGCAGCAGCAACCTCGTCGAGCATCGTATGTAGCTCGAGCGCGGTCGATCTCGGCCCGGGAACGGAACTCTCCGCCACGCCTCCCGGAGGCTTCGGCGATGGTTGACTGCTGATCACGATCTTGACGCCCGTCGTGGGCGCGACCGAAAATTCGAAATAGTTGATCCCACCCGGGAAGAAGCCACCGAACTTGGTGTCGCCGGCGGCCACCAGCTCCTTGATCTTGTCCATCGCCTTATCGAAGGCCTCGGACGCCTGCGTGGCGCTGTCGACCGGCTCGGCCGTTTCGACGAGTGCCTTGTCGAGCAGCACCCCGGCATTCGGCATCACCGCCTCTGCAAATTCGTGGTCTTCGAGGGCCGCCACCGCAAAGTCGCTTTCGGTGACGCTCATGAGAAATTCGACTTCGTCCTTCGTAAAGGCCGGATCCCAATGGATGTTATCGGGCACATGACAATGCCCGTAGTGGCCACCCTTGGTGTTCCAGTTGGGAACACTCCTATTGTGATGCCCGGGATCGTTGCCGTCCTTGGGCGGATCCGGGTACCCGCTCGGCCATTGCTTCGGAACATCGTGGGTTTCTTCGATCCAACGACACAGTCGGCCCGCATTCTTCAGGGCGTCGCGATCCTTGTCGCGTCCAGCGAAACCAACGAGTTCGTATTGGATCGCCGAGCTCTTGTTGGTCTGCACGTTACCGGGATGTTTCAACGCGCGGGCGGCGACCGATGTATCGAGGTGCTGATAGATGTGTGTTGCATCGACGGTAAAGTGCGGGATCTTGTGATCCTGATTGTATTTGTCGAACGCGCTCTGGGCCGTGGAACCCTCTGTCGTGTGGTGAACGACCTTGAACGGGTCGTCGTTGTACTTTCCGCCCGACCACGGCAAAGGTTTCCAAACTGCGAAGGGACATATCGCCATTGAAATTTCCGCCCTGGTCGTTCTTGATTTCTGTTTATTTTATTCGATCATGCAAGTTCATGTCAATGATGTCTGTATTTCAATATGACGAAATGTTTTCTATCCTTCTCGTGCCATGAGAGTTTAAATAATTTTGAGCTCATTGTGAATAATCGGAGCTGCCGAAAGTCTAATTTTGATTCCGGCAGAGCAACAGGTCGACATTAATCGAATTCTAACGTCATTTCTTCTTCGCAACAGACCCGCAGGTCGCAGTTCAGCTTTCAGCCAGGACAGCTTGGCAACTTTGTTCAGGATTCACGCAAGCGGACCCTTGGAGCTTCCGGACATGGTCGGGAGCGGGGGCGGCGGCGACGTCTGCTTCCAAGCTTCGTCAGTCGAAGACGGACCGGCGGAAGGCCGCCCTAGTCGCGGGCCAGAATGACCGGATTGGAGGCATAGCCGTCGTCGGCCGATCGGAGTGTTCCAGGAGGACGTGGCGTCCGCGGTTTCTCAGAAGCTCTCGACCCAGGGCCTGACTTCGATCTCCCACGACCAGGCGCTTCGATGCTGGCGGAGCAGATCGACGTAGGTTCGGGCGATCGCATCAGGATCGAGTGTGCTGTCTGGACGATCGGCAGAATCCGTCCGGCCTGCAGGCCGGACACGTCCATCGACGACGGCATGCGCGACATTCATCCCTTTCGGAGCCAGCTCGCGCGCTGCGCTCTGCGCCACCCCGCGCAGCGCGAACTTGCCCATTGCGAACGGGGACGACAGCGCGAAGCCCTTCACGCCGGCCGTGGCTCCGGTCAGCAGGATCGCGCCTTTGGCGGCCGGGATCATGCGCTTGGCTGCCTGCTGGACGGAGTAGAAGGCACCGAGCGCCGTGACGCCCACGGCCCGCTCCGCCTCTTTGGGATCGAGTTCCACGATGGGGCCTCGTACCCGGCCGCTGGCGTTCTAGACCACGACCTCGGGCGCTCCGATCCGTGCCTCGGTCTCGCCAAGATCCCTCCGGAGATCCGGATTGGGGGGCGGTGCCCGTCCGACGCGCCATCATATGGAGACCGTCCCCGAAGACGCCGACGGTACCTGGCTCATTCGGGCTCGGGAAGTTGAGCCATGCGTCCACGATGCTGCTCCGCGATCTCGTCGAGCGAAACAGGTCGGAAATTCCATGCGTCCACGCCTACGTCGCTGCTCGACGGCGTTCCCGGCAGGCTGCCGTGACTATGTCCGTAGAGGGACCAGGATCCGCGGCCCGACTGGTTCCATGCCCGAAGTCCGTAATGGAAGAGCACGATCAGGCGGCCGTCGATCCGTAGCTCCGCGTAATGCTGGACCGAGGCCCACGGCAGCTCGAGGGTATGCTTCCGATCGTGGTTGCCAAGCACGAGATGGACCGCTCGACCGCGCAGGCTCGAGAAGATCTCGCGCATCCGGTTCGGGCCGCATCGATGAGCGAAGTCTCCGAGGTGCCAGACCTCGTCGTTCGATCCGACGACCGAGTTCCACCGTTCGACGAGCGCCTCGTCCATTTCCTCTACGGATGAATACGGCCGACCGCAGAAGCGGATGATGTTCGTATGGCCGAAATGGTGATCGGACGTGAACCAGATCGTCATCGGTATTCGCCGTCGGAGCCATCGTCGACTCGACTTCGAACCCCGAAATATACCTTTTTCGGATAACATGGAACTCGGCTTAATCGGCCGGCTGGCTAATCCTCGCAGCCGCCGGCGCCCCGATGCCCAAGACGCTATACTCCGGCCGGCACAAGGTGCTGGTCGAATGTCTGGTCGCGTATCGCAAGCGCGCGGGCATGACTCAGACCGAGCTCGCAAAACGTCTCGGTCTCTTTCAATCGAAGATCGCGGTGATGGAGGCTGGCGGACGGCGCATCGATCTCATCGAACTGCTGACGATCGCCGACATCCTCGAGTTCGACATCGATGAACTGATCGGCAAGGTGAGAGCGGCGGCGGACTAGGTCACCGACTCGTAAGCCCGCAACCAGATGCGTGTGGCAGCGAGCTTGACGAGGTGAGGTAGTTGGAGGCGTGCTTCTCGTAGCGTGTGGCCACGGCTCTGAAGTGCTTGAGTTTGTTGAAGAAGCGGTCGACGAGGTTCCTGTGGCGGTACAGGAAGGGGCTGAAGGCCGGCTTGCTCACCCGCCGCGTGACGGGCTTGACGTTGGCCCAGGCGCCTCGATCGGCCAGAGCCCGGCGCAGAGCGTCGCTGTCGTAGGCTCGGTCGGCGATGAGCGTCTGGCCAGGCCCGAGGCCCAGCATGGGTGCGGCGCTGCGGCCGTCCTGCGCCTGACCTTCTGAGAGCGTGACGGCGATCGGCAGACCGTCGGCGTCAACGAGCGCGTGGATCTTGGTGGTCAGGCCGCCTCGCGAGCGCCCCATGCACTGGGCTCGAGCGTGGTCCCGAGCGGTGGCAGGCGTGGCGTGCGGACCCCCTTTTTGACGTTGCCGCCGTGCTGATGAACCCGAACGGACGAGGAGTCGATCATCTCCAGGTCGCCGTCGTAGGCGGCGTCGCCGTCGTAGGCGGCCGAGACCGCCGCGAAGACGCGGCCCCAGACGCCGATCTTGGCCCAGCGCCGGAAGCGGTTGGCGTAGGTTGTTGGAGAGCCGTAGCGCTCCGGGATGTCGGCCCATGGAGAGCCTGTCTTCAGCCGCCAGTAGATGCCGTTCAGCACCCGCCGATCGTCCGCCCGAGGCACCCCGCGCGGCTTGTTCGGCGACAACGGCTGAATAATCGACCACTCGAAGTCGCTCAGCTCGTAGCGGCGCGGCGTGCTCATCCCCGCTCCTCCAAGAGCCTTGAATCAGCACTCGATCCATGCCGCCATATATTTATCAGTTCGTAACCTAGCACTTCTCCTTCGAAGGAGGCGGGAAGTGCTTTTCCAGCTCGGGCAGGATCACGGCCATGCGGGTCGCGATCATGACCCTCTCCTCTTTGAACTCGACGCTGATGCCGGCGAGCCGCTGCGTCGGCTCGTTCGTCCCGGCCGCGGTCTCCGGAGTGCTCGCCTTGCCGCAATCGATCATTGCCCCGCCGCTCATCCCGATCGGCTTTTTGGCGTTCTCGACGAAGCCGTCGACGTCCTTCCACTTGTCGCCGTACGGGATGAAGATGTGGTTCTCCCCGCCGTTGGGCAGGCCGCGAGCGACCTCCTCGTCGAGCCGGTAGGTGTTCGTGTAGCGCAGCATCTCCGGGTGGAGCTTCCTGGCCTTCCGCTCGGGCCAACTAACCTTGTTCATCGTGTTCGGGAAGCCGATGGCGGTGTAGAGGCGCCCCTGCTCGTAGGGGGCGTGCCGAGCCATGTCGGCGACCCCGATGTAGGTGCCGCCGAGCTTTTCGATCAGTGCCGGAGGCAGAGCGCAGAACGCGATGTCGTAGCGGTCGAGCTTCCGCAGGTAGTTGGGCGCGGCGCTGACGGCGAAGTCGGCGTCGATCAATTCCAGGTTTGCGCCGCCGCCAACGTAGAGGCTGGTGGGGCGGTTGCCAGAATTATTGTCGATCACGTGCGCCGCGGTGATCATCACCTTCGTCCCGTGCACGTCCAGGAGCACCGCCGACCCGATGTGGACCGGATCGCTGCGGTCGTTCGCTCCGTAGATCGGCTGCACGGCCAACGCGAACTTGGCCGCCGCGCGTGAGGCGTGCTCCTCGTTCCGCTCGCGCATCAGGGTGTTGAGGTCGGCTTGGATCGCCGGGGGTGTGCTCGTGCTCATCCCTGCCAGATAGGGATCCGACCGACCTCCTGCACGGGTCATGAGTTCGTGACCTAGGTCGCATCTCGGGACTTCAGGATCCGAGTCCACCATGGACGGTCCAGGTCCGACGGGTCATCTCGTCGTAGCCGTCGACGGGAGAGGCCAATCCGTCAGGCGCCAGCACGTACCGGAAGCCGGCAGGGCCCGCATCGTCGGGACAGAAGATGGGCGGCAACGAAGGCAGAACGAACGGTGGCAGGCCATCCCAATGCCGGGCTTTCGTCCTCAGTATTCTTGAGATCTGCTCGAGCAGAGGCTCGGCGATCTCTTCGGCCAACATCAGAGGCGGCACGAGTTCCCCTCTCGGCCAGCGGCAGAACGTCGGATCCGAGCCCGTCAAAAGCCAACGGTCTCCGTATCGGAAGCGCAGGAACTCCTGACTCTCGTACTCCGAGAAGGGGCCGGGGCTGCCCAGCAGCCTGTCGAGGCAACCATAGAGGACGGGAGCATCGATCAGATTGAAGACGGCCCGGTAGTTGGCGATCGCGAGGCGTGCACCGACTGTCGTAGCGACTGGGGAGCCGCCGCCGGCCGGCGTCCCGCCGGAGCCGCCCGGACTGGTTGCGACCGCGGTTTCGACGATGTGGCCGAGACCGCCCCGAACGCCCGGCGCGGCACCGAGGCATACGGCATAGCCGTGGAAGATCTTGCCCGCGCCGGGCACCGTCACCGCTCCGACATGCGGGTCGACCTGGTTTCGATAGCCCCGGTCCGCGATCCCCTTCACATCGCCCGCCGTGACGCTTGAGGCGTTGGTTGCTTTCGCTTCGGCCAGCACGACGCCGTGTCCACCGGTCGCCGGCCCGTCGTAGATGAAGTCGCCGAGCCGCCCCGCGAGTCCGGGAAGCAGCTCGGACGAGAGATCCAGCCAGGCGTAACCCATCTTCGCCATGCAGAGGTCGGCGAAGCCTCCGCCGAGGCGCCCGGTCAGTCCGGTCCTCTCGAAGTCCGCGATCGCCTCGAAATCGGAAGAGAGATCGAAGGAAGAGCCGGCATCGTCGACCAGATTGCCGAGGAGGGCCGCAGAACTCGTCACGAGGGCTGCCGAGACCGCCGGTGCCACGCGGCGGATGGCGGCACATTTTGCCATGGAGGCGAACAGGGCCGACGGAACGAAGTCGATCGTGCTCGGAGGGGAGGGCGGCGCGTAGCCGGTGATCGGAGTACGGGATTTGCTGAGCCGGTCGTTCGTGGTCGGTATGGCCGAAACGGTCTTCTTCGACGTGGTCCAGGGCGGCGCCATGGCAGCTCTCCCCGCTGGTCGGTCGGCGACATCGCCGATTCCAGACCTTGCGATGCTACCGCATTGCGTAGGGGAGGGATCAATCTCTTCGCGAAACCACTGCACGAACGGGCGACACGCGGCATGATCGCGCGACGGCCATCCGTCGAATCATGCGGTGGGACCAATGCCGAAGAACATCGTGGTTCTGATCGACGGAACCGGTAACGACGTCGCCTCGGACGCAACCAACGTACTTCGGCTGGCGCGGATGCTGCCGGAGAGCGACCAGCAGAAGTTCGTCTACGATCCAGGTGTCGGCACCCAGGGTGCCCCTACGAGGGATCTCGTGGGGAGGCAGTTGTTCGTCACCACGGTCGACCTGGGCTTCGGCAGCGGGGTCTACGACAAGATTGCGACCGGCTATCGGGCGATCATCGACCGCTACGAGCCGGGGGACAGGCTCTACCTGTTCGGGTTCAGCCGAGGCGCATACGTCGCCCGGGCGCTCGCCGGCCTGATCGGCAAGATCGGGATTCTGGAGCGCGGACGCGACAACCTCGTCCCCTACGCGGTCAAACTCTACGCGGCGCCCACAAACATCGGCGTGTCGAAAACCTTCACGAAAACCTTCTGCGACCGCTCGGCCGACATCCGGTTTCTCGGGCTCTGGGATACCGTGAAGTCGGTATTCAGCGTGGACCTGACGACGAAGCGGCTCACGAGCGTCTCGTTGCCTCGGACCTTCGTGAACAGGTCGGTCTCGGTCGTCCGCCATGCGGTTGCGATCGACGAGCGCCGTCGGTTCTTCAGACCGAACCTGTGGAGCGAAGCCCCGACGGTCGGAACCGCGACCGACGCGAAGCAGGTCTGGTTCGCCGGCGTCCACAGCGACGTCGGCGGCGGATACCCCATCCAGCACAATGCCCTCTCGTCGATTTCGCTTGGGTGGATGGTGCGGGAGGCGATCGAGCATGGCCTTCTGGTCGACGAGATCAGAAGGGCTCGCGTTCTGAAATCGGTGGCGGGACCAGTATCCAAACCACCCCACCTCGCAGCCATGAACGACTCCCTGGTCGGCCGATGGCGATACGCGGAATACTTTCCGAAGCAGGGCCGACCCGGACCGGACGGGGCGGGTCGGACCGGCTGGTACCTCCCGAAGGGCGAGCGCCGCTTCATCCACGAAGGTGCTTTGATCCATCGGAGCGTGATCGATCGGATGACGGGTGGCATCGGGTACGATCCTGGAAATCTGCCGGGAGCCTACGACGTCGTGGAGTGACGCGACCCGAGCCTTCGGCCGCTTGGCGGTCGTTGCGCGTCCCGGTAATGTCTCCCGGGATGCGGGCGGAGGCCTCGTCATGGTCCGTCCGGGTCCCGCGGCGATGCTTCCGCATCGCGAAGCTCGGCACGATGCCTCACGCCGCGAGACCGAGGCCGAATGTACATCCGCAGCCTCAAAGTGCGCGATCTCCGGGCGGTAGCCTCGGCCCGTCTCGAACTGCTTCATCCTGGCAGAGTCGACGGAAGGTCCGGCGCGGACGGGACGTTGCCGAGGCCACGCTTCGACAACGTCAATCTGATCCTCGGCGTGAACGGTGCCGGCAAGAGCACCTTGCTCGACGGCATCGCCCTGGGCGTCCTCTCGCCCATCATCGCGCAGGCCGGCTTCCGCCCGCACTTCCTGATCCGCCGCGGCCCCCTGGAGAAGCATGCGGATCGGGCAACGCTGGACATCGACATGGTGGTCCATCGCCAGGACGGACTGAAGAAGGGGTCCGAGGCACGTCGTCGGGTCGCAACCTCCGTCGAACGCCGGGGCGATGTGGAGCGCATCGTCGGATACGACGACAGCCATCCGATCTGGGAGGGCATGTTCAGCGAGGAGTCGCCCGCATTTCTCATCGTCGGCTACGGCGCGACGAGGCGTGTCGAGAGCTCGGCGAACGTCGATACGGCTGCGCGGAGCAGGGCGCGCCAGCTTCGCTACGAACGCGTCGCATCCCTCTTCGAGGAACAGTTCACCCTACGGCCCCTGACCAGCTGGCTGCCCGAATGGAGCAGCCGGAATCCAGGCCGGCACAAGCAGGTCGTCAACCTGATCAATCGACTGTCCGGCGAAGACGTGCGCTTCACCGGCGTTCTCGAACGTGGCGAGTACGTCTTCCGCACCAAGAGGACGGACGTCCCGTTCAGCGCCCTGTCCGACGGCTACAAGGCCTTCATCGGCTGGGTAGGAGACCTTCTCTATCACGTGTGCATGGGCTGCCCGAAAGGCATGAAGCTCGTCGACAACAAGGGCGTCGTCCTCGTCGACGAGATCGACCTGCACATCCACCCGAAGTGGCAGAGGACCATCATCCCGACGCTCGCCCGGGCGCTGCCGAACATGCAGTTCGTCTTCACGTCCCACAGCCCTCTCGTCGTCGGCACGCTGGAGCGGGCGAACATTCATCTCATCGAGACGAACAGGCTCGGACGTCCCGTGCTCCGGAGACCGGACGAGGAGATATACGGCCTCTCCGCCGATCAGATCCTGCGGTCGGACGTCTTCGGCCTCGAGTCGACGCGGGACCCCTCTTTCAAGGCCCATCTCGATGCGTTGTCGGGCGAAGCCGCGATCGGAGACCGCGAGGCCGCCATGACCTTCATGCGGCAGGTCGCCCAGGGGCAGGGCGCCGCGCTCCCGGAGGAGCCCTCCGAGCCACCCGAATGGGTAAGGCGCCTCGCCGCCAGGAGCACCTGAGGGCACGCCGCGAGATGATCCGCTACGAAACGGCCGAAGCCGAGGAGGTCGGAAGGCGTGTCGACGCGCTCGTGCCGAACTGGCGCGCCCGCGCAGCAAAGGCCACGCAACAGATGGCCGCTCAGCAGAAGTTCTCGGGGGACGGCCCTTCCTGGAGCGATGTGAAGCCGGTCTACATGCGTTTCCAGCACAACAAGTGCATCTTCTGCGAACGCCCCCTTGCCGGCGAGGTCGCCGGGAAGGTCGAGCAGGATGTCGAGCATTTCCGTCCGAAGAACGCGTTGAAGCCCTGGCCGCCCAAACAGCCGAAGGGGCAGCCCGCCCCCTACGTGTTCGGGACCGGCGCTGCGGGTGCCGGCTACTACTGGCTCGCCTACGAGCTCACGAACTATGCCGCATCCTGCAAGCCCTGCAATTCGACCAGAAAGGCGAACTACTTTCCGATCGCATCGGGCAACCGCGGTGGCGCTGGCCAGGACGTCGCCGCCCTCAACGCCGGAGAGCAGCCGTTTCTCCCATATCCTCTCGGCACGGTCGACGTGGATCCTGAGACGCTGATCGCGTTCGACGGCATCGTCGCCAAGCCCATCGCGGCCGACGGACCCGACCACCGCCGCGCGCTCGTCACGATCGACTTCTTCGGCCTCAATACGCGTGAGGAGCTCTGGGCCGACAGGTTCAGAACGATCAGCGACCTATGGACCAAGCTGGAACTGATCGAGACCTCATCGGATGCGCGGCGGGTCGAGACCGCGACGCGCGGCGTCGAAGACGTTCTGTCGGACGCCGCCCCTCAGGCGTCGTGCGCGCGGTCGTTCTACCGCCTCTACAAATCGGACCCGATTGCCGCCTACGATACGTATCTCGTCGCAGAGCGCTTCTGGCGGTCGAAGCTCCGTCCCGCCGAATCCTGAAACGACGACCCATGGTGCGGATGGCCCGACGCTCGTCGCGCTCCGAAGCGGGCAGCACCGTTCACCTGCGCTCCGATGGGCACGGCCACTCCGCGCTGAAGGCCTCGTAGGCGACTCCTGCGGCGGACAGGGGACGTGTCTCCGGCCTGGCCTCGATGAACTTCACGACGACGCCGATCGCAGCGTCGTAGGTCGATCCCGCCGGCTCGCAGAATTGCATCACCCGCTTGTACGTCTCCATCGAGCCCGTCACGTGAAAGGCCTGCAGGCGTGCGCCGTCGACGATGCCTCGAAGGTAGGAGGGGCAGAGCCACTGGCCGATCCGATCCCAATCTGCCGAGGTGCGGTCGTGGCAAATGTCGTACAGACGGCCGGCCGTGAGGCCCTCCGCGCGGACGGATCCGAGGCTTCCACTGCTCGCAACGAGAATGGCCGCGGCCGCCGCAATCCAGCGGGTGTCGAATTTGCCGTTCAATCCGTCCTCCGTCCGTCCATCCCACTCCTTACATGAAGGAGCGGCGAGACCGGCCTAAGGAATGGGACGATACGACTTCGAAGGCATCGGCCCGCGCGCGAACGTTGCTTCGTGAAGGAGCCGGATTGACGGCAGTGGCGTTTCGCGGTCCCTTCGATGAAGGCATAAATGTCTTCGACGGCCCAACCCAGGCGCCGCCCGGCAGGTGTGGAATGGGCGAGGACCTGGATCGTCTTCGGTTACGGATCGACGACGAAGCGGCTGTCGCGATGCAGGTTCGCGCAGCCAGGTCGCTTCTGTCCTGGTCCCAGGCGGATCTCGCGGCACGGGCCGGTGTGGCCACCCGAAGCGTCGCGGACCTGGAAACGCAGACCACGCGTCCGCGGCGCGAAACGCTGACGAAGCTCAAATCCGTGCTGATCGACGCGGGCATCCGCTTCATACGCAGCGATGGTGTCCTAGGCGTCACGATCACCGAGATCGCCGCGGGGCGGACCGACTGTTCGAAATCCGTCTAAATCACGCCGAAGACCAGCTTCGGTCGCCACGGTTGCAGTCGTGGAAAAGGTTCGCTCGGTCGAAATGCCGGCATCCAGCCGATGCGAATTCGCGCTTCTTGGCGAAGTTGGGGAAAACCTCGCAACACAATTGACTATCTGCATCAAAAACGCATTTCTGTTCATATTCGAAGGTCGAGCCTGACCGCGACGTGCGAAAGGCGACGCTTCGACAACACTCCTCGCCCGCCCACCTTGCATCGCCGGGCGTGGAGAGCCGGTCACGGAAGTCATCGGTTCGTCCGGCCCAGCGCCGGACCCCACGCGCGTCTCGGCGGCTAATCCCCGGCGACGCGTCGCAGCCCCGAATCTCAGAACCTTGATTGCCGCCGTCGTAACGGCGGCTCGGGAGTGCGTGCGATGCTACGATCGAATGCCAGGCTCGGCACGTCGATGCCGAAGCGACACTCTCCTCGCGAATGCCGGGCGATCCGACTTCGATCGGAGCGAAGACATCTCGCGCATCATCTCGAGGTGGTACTGGCGGCGCGACGGGACGTCGAGCGGTTCAGCTTTCGTGGGCTCGGCCACCTCGGAGCCTACGCCGCACTCGAGCCGGAAGGCCTCGCCCACGCGACCGTCGTCGGCGCCTCGGGCACGGTGACGATCCTCGCGGCGACGCGGCGGGTGCTCAAGATCGCCTCGCTGCGCTCCCGGCTTTTCGCTCTGCGTCGCCTCGCCGAGGCCTGTGGCCAGCGGGTCGTGATCGCCACACCGCAAGGTCTGCGAAACGAGATCGGACGGCGCCGGATCGGCGGCCGTCCGACATCGGCCGCGAGGTAGCGGCCATGGACGCCAGATCGGATGACGGCGTGGTCGTCGACTTCGCCGATGCCAAGCATCGCCGCAGCGCCTCTCCCGCAAGTAGTCGGAGCGTCGCTTTCATCGCCCAGGACCTGTTCCGAGGAACTGGGATGATGGAGACCGCTGGACATGCCTCGGAGCCGATCGAGATTCGGCTCGACCACCTCTGCGGCCTGACCGACGCGACGGTCTCGCGGCTGGCGGCGCTCGCGGCGGTCGGAACATTGTCGCCGGCATCGGCAGCCCGTCTTGCGCTCCGCCACGCCGAGGAGACGCGAGCGACCGGGGCCTCACGTCGATCCGAGCTACCTGCGGTGATCGACCGAACGGATCTCGTCGTGTCCGGACACCCCTGGGGCCCGTTCGCCCTCCGCCTCGGCCCTTCGTCCTCGGGCGCCTGGATCGGCTACGCCGCCTCCGAGAACGTCGACCGAATGGTCGAGATCTGTCCATGCATGCGAGGTGTCGTCTGTCTTCTGCTCGGACGAGACCATCGGGATCGCACCACCGTCCGGATCCTGAAGTCGAGCCGCTGGCGTACCGTCCTGGCGTCGCGAGCCGCTCTGCAGGCCAAGGGAGGAACCCGGGAGATCCTGATCCTCGGAGGCCTTCCATTCTCCGGGCCGGCCCGATCGCTCGCCATCGCCGAGATCGGGAGCGCTCTGGTACGGGCATCCAACACGAAGCTGCTTGCAGGTTCGGCCGTCGGCAATGCGACGACCATCCGCCGTCTCGGGTGCACGCCGGCGACGAGGGACATCTTCGTCTTCATGGAGATCGCAGTTCCCGGCCTCGTCGATATCGGCGGCCATCCCGGGGGGCTCGTCGCATGAGCGCGGCAGCCCCCGACTCCAACGCCGGCAGGCCGGCCGCCGCGGATGATCGGAGCCGAAAGGCGACGATGCGAAGGTTGCTCACACTCCTGCGATACCGCAGACGTCCGGCGGCAGTTGTCGACGATCCGGCGCGCTCCGTCATCGGACCGCACGTGTCCACTCTCGAGATCGCCCTGGCCGTCCTCTTGGCCGATGCGATCGCCACCACGCCCGGTCTGTTCGACCGCCTTCTCTGGGAAAGTCCCGTCGTCATCGTCACGGCGCCCGACGGCGAAGCGGAGGGGGTCGCCACGCTCCTGAAGGCCTGCTTCTCGGCAGGCAGGCCGCCCCTCGTTCCGCCGGCCGAGCGCGCCCGCGCGAGGCGGAACGGAATTGATCCTTCCGCGAAGCTCTCGGCCAGAATTGCAAAGGCCTTCGGTGAACGTCCGCCGTCGAGCAGCATGGACCTGGAGTTGATCGCCCGGACCTCGGTTCGCAATCCGACGACCCTCTTCGGCGTCTGTCGGCCCGGTACGGAAACGTGGCTTCCTGAACTTCTGCGCCGCCTTTGCGAACACCGCCTGACCCTCGGAGCTTTCGATCCGCTCGCTCTGGCCGTGGCTGTCGAGGCAGCGACGGGATGCCGCCTCGAAAAGCTTCCGAGCGCGGAGTTTGCCGCACGGGTCAGGCCCGACGACTTCGATCTGGCGGTCCATCCCTCTCGGGGTGCGGAGGGATCGCTTGCCCGGCTCGAGGCCATCCTGAAGCCGCGGAGGAGCGACGTGTCCGGCCCCCGGCTCTCGGAGCTGCCCGGCTACGGAGCCGCGGGCGAGTGGGGCGTCCAGCTCGCGAAGGATCTACGGGCCTATCGGGACGGTGCCCTGCCTTGGCGGGACCTCGACCCCGCGGCCCTCCTCTTCGGCCCTGCGGGAACCGGCAAATCGCTCTTCGCGCGCTCACTTGCCCGCGAAGCCGAACTTCCGTTCCTCTCGGGATCGCTGGCCCAGTGGCAAAGCGTCGGAGAGGCCCATCTCGGAACGACCTTGAAGGCCATGCGCGAGTTCTTCGCGGCAGCCAGACGACTCGCGCCGGCCGTAGCCCTGGTCGACGAACTGGATAGCTTCGGGGACAGGGCGACCTTCCTGGAGCATCACAAGAGCTATTCGATCCAGATCGTGAACGGTCTGCTCGAGTGCTTGGACAGCGGAAGCGGGCACGAGGGCATCGTGCTCATCGGGACGACGAACTACCCCTCGAGCATCGATCCCGCGATCCTCAGATCGGGACGTTTCGACCGGCAGATCGAAATCGGTCTTCCCGACCCGGAAGGCCTCGCCGGCATCCTACGCCACCATCTCGGATCCGACCTTGCCGGAGCCGATCTGGGCGAAGCTTCACGGCGCGCGGTCGGCGCGACAGGGGCCGACTGCGCCGCCTGGGTTCGTCGCGCCCGTGCGACGGCCCGCAGGGCAGGCAGGGCCATCGATTTTGCGGATCTCCTCGAGCAGATCGGGAGCGGCACGGAGGCATCCGTCGAATTCGACCGCCGAATCGCTCTGCACGAGGCTGGTCACGCGGTGGCGAGCTACGTGCTGGGCTACCCGGTCCGCGAGGTGAGGCTCGGCAGCAATGCCGCGACGGGACTGGGAAAGACTGAGATCTCGCTTGCGACGAGACACAGCACGCGCCCCGTGTTGGAGGATCTCCTCGTCTGCAAGCTCGCGGGCCGCTGCGCCGAGATCCTGTGCCTGGGCGAGGCGTCGGCCGGTTCGGTCACCGATCTTGCCGACGCCACGAGGATCGCCTGGAACATGAACTTCGAGTTCGGACTCGGGGCGCGGCTCGCTTCGGCCGATCTGCTGCCTCCCGATCCCTACGAGCGGAACGTGGTCGAGGTCGCGCTTTCCCGAGCCTCCGAGAAGGCAACCGCTGTCCTCCAGGACCGGAGGGATCAGCTCGAGGCGATCGCCGATCACCTCTTGAGGAGGCGTTGGCTGAGCTTTGCCGAAATCGAGCAGGTTCTCGACGGGGTCTCGGCCCCAGGTCCGGGCGGCATGTCCGAAACGGAACGCGAATCGGCCGAGTCGCGGCCGATTCCGGTGCCGACGATTTCAAATCGTCTGCAATCTGAGGGAGTTGACGACATGCCATAGACCACTGCTTGACTCGAAGCTCTGCTCGTTGGATGCGTAATAGGCGCCAGTCGAACGGCGCCTACAGAAAGGTCTCAGACAATGATGTTTGATCATCGCATCCGCGAGCAACAACAACTCCCTCTGCAAATCCGGTCGAACCGGATCGATGGAACCGTTTCAATGCTGAATTATACCGTAGATTCGCTCTCTCGGTACGACGGCTATTGCGCCGTGGTGGCCGATACGGGCTTCTTAGAGGAATCCCATCATGAAATTCGACAGCGCAAGATACTTTGACGACACCTACTCCCTCACGACAGACGAACCTTTCGACTCCATCCTGGAGAATGCCGCGCTTCCGCGGCCGATACCCAAGAGCGTAGGCTCCAGATACCCTTTCATGACTACGGCGATCTTCGTGGGCCACGGGCCGCTTGGATCCGCCATCGACGCACTGGGCGGCCCGGAAGCGTTGGTCAGCCTCTGCGGCATGTACTTGTACTGGATCGGAGCGCGTCAGCCCGAGGCCGGCAGGATCTACTTGGAAAGCACGACGTCATCGGCTGCCCTGGCCTCCCAGGACGCTTGGATGCGCATGCTCGAGGACATGGAATTCGGGCGGTTCCGGATCATCGTCTTCCCAAATCTCGAATGTCTTTTCGAGCACATCCCGGACGCCTACAAGTTCAATAAATACTGCAAGCAGTACGAAGTCGAGATCCACACGATGGACCGAGGTCCAACGTCGGATATGGACTTCGCGATGTATCAGTACGTGAGCCGCGAGGACCTTCTACGCCGCTCGCAGTGGTCCAAATCTCCAGCAATCTCTTCCGAAATCCGCCCGTCCGAGGCGGGACGTCCTTTGATCAACATTCCCCAGTTGGAAACGATCATTGGTCTCGCGCTCGATCCTGCCGCCGGATCGCCCTGGATGATCCTTCCGTCGGAGGACGAACGGCGGCTAGTCCTAGCCGACGAGTTCGACGCCCGAGTGTCGATCGACGGACGCAGCCTCGAAACCGGACTTTTGCGCGCCTGCAGCGACGCGCTGGACGAAGCCGAGGCAAATGACGAACCGTCGGCCTTTCCCGGGCCGCCCGCGGAAGTCACCGACCGACGCGATATCGCCCGCCGCCGCCTGCGCTCGGAAATCAACTCCGCATCGCGCGATATCGCAACCTTCGGCAGCCTGGGATGGCTGGAATGGGACGCTGTCACGACCATTCGGCAGAGCCTTTCCGCCATCGAGCTGATATCCGACGGACCTGCACGTCATCGGCTGCGTCTCTCCTTCCAGCCGGGTCTCGCTCTTCCGGATACGATCGTTCCCGGAGCCATCGCGATGGACATCGTGTCCCGCACGCAGGCGTCGTCCTTCCAGGACGGTGACCCGGTACTGCCTCCTCTGCGCCCGATGAGACCGCGGGCCGCGAGATCTTCCCGCCAAATCTAGTCGTCTGCGTCGAGGGTGATCGCATCGCGAGAGCGCTCGACGCCTGGCCTGACCAACCCTCTCGGAAGCTGCCGTCGATCCGGCGTCGGCTTCCGGTGTCGACCTCCCGCGCTTCGGGAGGTTCGGACGGCGCCTCGACGGTGCCGCTGCCCGTCGGGCTTCCCCGAACAGCACTACGCGCCGACGCGGTCGAAATCTCGCGGGCGACGGAACCCAGATCCGAAGATCTTCCGCAGCCGTCGCGCTGCGGAAACGGGCATCCGCGCCATGAGAAGTCAGCAGACCCAGACATCGCGACCGCGCAAACGGCCCCTGGTCAAGACCGAAGGCGAACAACCGAAATCGAGACCTTGCCTTTCCAAAGAGGAAAGACAGGTCGTGATTGCGATTGCTCATTGGGCCGCCGAATATGATCTCTTTCAATACGGAAGGTACAAATAATATGAAACACAAGACCATCACCAAAGTCGCCAACCTGAGCATTGTTGAGGACGTGGAATCAGTCATGAAACACAGTGAAAAATCTAAAGTGAAGGCGATCGTCCGAAGCCTGAAAAAATATTTTACTTCCGGGCCAAATCCTTCGGAAGAAGCTGGCGCGAAGAAGTTTGTCGTCTACCAGCGCAAGTCGCCGGGCAAGGAGTTCGAGAGCAGCATCGCACGACAGCTGGCCTCGACGACTGCCTATGCCAGACGTCACGGAATGATCCCGATGCCGGGGCGGCACATCTTCGCGGACGTGCTTCGGTCAGGTGCGACGCTCAACGAACGAGACGGCTTCGCGCTTCTCCTTGCTGCGATCCGCGCAGGCGGCGTGGATGTCGTTCTGGCGGAGGACGTCAGCCGCTTCTCCCGCATCGTCGGAGACCTCGCGTGGTTCTGGCGGATCTGCCGGCATCACGGGACCGAGGTCCACACGGCCAACGACGGCTTGATCGACCTGACGTCGATCGCGCTGAGCGGCTATCGGGCCGACGAAGAGCGCCGCCGGATGCTCGAGCGGACGCGCCATGGCGTCTGGTCCTGTGCGGCCAAGGGCGGGATGCTCAAGACGTCGCTCTGCTTCGGGTACCGTCTAACGGGCGATCCGGAGCGGCCGCTGGAGATCGATCCCGAGGCAGCCGCCGTCGTCAAACGCATCTACCGCCAGTATGTCCGCGGCGCCGATCCGGCCGCAATCGCGGAGAGCCTGAACCGGGACGGAGTGCGGGGACCGAAAGGGAACGAATGGCTTCCCGCCTCCATTGCTCCGTCGGGGATAGACCACGGCATCCTGGACCACTTTCTCTATATCGGGGCAGAGGTCTGGGGTCGGATCGAGACCAGGCGCGACGAGAACTTCAAGCGTAGTCGCGTGGTCCGCGATCCCTCGAAATGGATCGTCCACCACCATCCCGACCTGGAGATCCTCCGGCGCCCCCTGTGGGATCAGGCGCAGAGGCGGCGAACTGCCGACCGTGCCGCCACGCAGGCCGCCCTCGCCGCAAAGCCCAGGACACCACGGCGGGCGCCGGACGCGCCCGATGGGCCGCTGCTGTCCGGTCTGGTCCGGTGCGGGTGCGGACGTCCGATGAGCTACGGCGGACGGCCGGGAACGCTGGAGTACCTGCACTGCTCGGCGATCTTCTCCGGCGAAAATGATCACCCGGGATCGATCCTGTCGGCCGACGTGGAACGCCGCGTCCTCTCCTTTCTGGCCGACCACCCGCTCGCGGAGGGAGGAACGACCACCGGAACCGCTCCGCCCGTGGAAGGTGCGGCCGCAAGGAAGCGTATGGCGGACGAGGCCGAAAAGCTCCGGGCGAAGGGCGCCTGTCTTGAGGAACGTCTGTCCGCGCCCCCCGGAGACAGCTCCGACGGCCTGTCTCCCGACGTTGTCCGAAAGATGCAGCTTCGCCTGCGACTGCAGCTCTCGGAACTTGAAGACGACCTCGCAGCCATGCCGGAGGAGGCGCCGTGCGCTGCGAAGGTTCGCGTCGAGGGCATCGACCGGCTCGAGGCGCGCAGTGCTTCCTTCCTCGGACCCTTCCCCTTCCGTGTCCGCACGGATGCCGACACCACGCTTCGGCAGCACATCCGCGGACGCATTCATAGCGTGGCGGTGACGCCGAACGGCAGGGGGAAGGGGTACGGCCTTCGTATCGAACTCGCAGACGGGATCGATCGGGGCGAGGGGACCGAAGCTTCACCTCGAACCCATATCGAATTCGAGGTTCCTCCCTCGCATGTCGGATATGCGGCCGATCCGGAGTTCGTCGCCCGACTGACGGCAGCCGCGGAGCGGAAGGTCTTCGCCCTGGACCGCAAGGTCTGGAAGGCGGTCGAACCGCTGTTCGTAGGGCTATCTCAGAAGGGCATTGACGGCAGAGCGCTTGCGCATGCAGCGGTGTTCCTCGCCCTGACGCGCATGCCGCGTCGCCGTGCGCCCGCCTGC
This sequence comes from Methylobacterium brachythecii, assembly GCF_014196345.1. Lineage (GTDB taxonomy): Bacteria > Pseudomonadota > Alphaproteobacteria > Rhizobiales > Beijerinckiaceae > Methylobacterium > Methylobacterium brachythecii. The sequence continues at coordinate 228,724 of NZ_JACIDN010000006.1, forward strand.
TTCGGGCCGGCCGAGAGCTTGAGCGGGCAGCTCGACGCGATGGGCTCGACGGGAGTCTGGAGGAGGCTTGTCGAGCAGCTCCAGGCTCTGAAGTGGCCCCATGCCGCCCATCTCGATCCGGCGGCATACGACGCCGTCCGTCGGCGCGGCGGCCAGGACAAGGCGGCCGAGCAGCTGAGAGCCTCCGCCGTCCGGCTGGAGGGCGAACAGCGGCCCGCATCCCGGCGCCCCTGCAAGCGGAGGATCCAGACCGCGAGAAGGCCGCTCCCGAGCTTCCGTCAGGGGAAAGTTGCGCGCTCCGGCAAGGACCAGAACGGCCACCGCCGAGCCAGCTGAGACCGGGGCGGGGCTCTGCGGACGGAGCCCCGCCGACTTTTCCCGTCCTCGGAGGAACAAGCCGATGAACCCGAAACCGAAGGCCCGTGAAGGCCTCGCCCATCCTCTCGCACACGAGACGGCCGGATCGAGACGTCCGCTCGTGATGGAAGGCCTCGATCGACTGACCCGTGATGGGTCCGCCGACGAAGCGATGCTGGCCGAATTGATCGGATCCGCCAGCGGCTTCCGCGTCCGGTCATCCAAGACGCGTCGGCCCCGTCCCAGCACACGAAATTCCGAAAGGCGCGCCTGACCATGTCACGAGCAACCCAGACGAAAGCCGAAACTCAGACGGCGACAACGGATACGGCCACCGTCATCAACGAGATCTTCGACAATGCGAAGAGAAAATCGAGCGCCGGACCAAGAATAGCGGTCAAGCACGACGGCGGCGGCTTCGAGCATCTCTTCAATAGCTGGATCAAGATGCAGAAGTTCTCTGCCGTATCGACCACCTCTCAGAAGAGATGCGCATTCTACTGCAGATACTCGACTTCCGGCCAAACCGAGAGCTCGATCGAACGTCAAATCGCGAACAATGAGGCGTACGCGAAGCGCAACGGCTTCGTGTTCGCGCCCAAACGCCACCTCTATGCCGATCGCGCGGTCAGCGGAGCGTACACCTACAACCGCAAGGCGCTGGACCAGCTCCTGACCGACGTGAGGAACGGTCTGATCGACGTGGTCGTCGTCGAGGATCTCGACCGGCTGTCGAGGGATCTCGGTGACCTGGGACGGATGTTCCGCACCCTGGAGAGCCGGAACGTCGAGCTGCATGCCGCGACGCGCGGAAAATGCGGCATCATGGAAGTGACGATGGTCGGCTACCTGAGCATGGAACAACGGCTCAAGGTCACGACGATCACGACCCAGGGGCGATGGCTCGCCGCGGCCGACGGCCGGAATCCGACCCAGATTCCCTACGGCTACCGCCGGTCGGCACTTGGCCCGGGCATCATTGAAGAAGAGCCGGAGACCGCCAAGATCGTCCGGCGGATCTTCGATCTGGCCGACAAGGGAGTATCGCCCGGCACCATCGCCACACTCCTCAACAAGGAAGGCGTGAAATCTCCCAAGGGACGCCTGTGGTCGCGCTCGTGTCTCGTGGGCGAGTCCAAACGGTGGCTGGGCATTCTGCGGAACACGAAGTACGCGGGCCTGTCGATCTACGGAAGGATCGAAACGCGGAGGGACCCGGACGACGGTACGGTCACAATGACGGTGCGCCATCCGTCCCGCTGGATCATCTGCGAGAACGGGAAGATCGCCCTCGTCGATCCGGACCAGTGGTTCCGCGTCCACGGCCGGCTCATCACCACGATCTGCACGAAGGTCCGGGGACCTGGCAATCGGGGCGAGTTCGTCTTCAAGGGCGTGACCTTCTGCACCTGCGGTGCGCCCATGTATGGCAGCTTCCTCCGGAAGGACCGGGCTCGGATCCTCTTCTGCTCGGCGGCCCGCCGCGGCGGTTGCAACAACAAGCGGACCGTGACCGCGCATTTCATGGAGCGCGAAATGCTGAGGATCGTGCGAGACGTCATCGCCGCCCCGGAGGCGTCGGCACTCTTCGAAACCGAATATCTCGCGAGGCGGGATCACGTCACCCGCAAGGTCGTCGCGGACCGGACGAGGCTCGAAAGCGCCATCGCCCTGCTCGAACGCAAACTCGAACGGACCTTCGACGAAGATCATTCGCGCGCCCTGAGCCCAGACCGGATCTCGAAGCTTCAGACGAGGCTCGAGAAGGAGCTGGGCGAGCTCGAGCTCGAACTGCAGAACCTGCCCGACCTGGAGGAGATGCCCAAGCTTCCGGACGGCATTGTTGCGGACTTCCGAGACGCGGTCGAGAAGCTGATCGGGAGGCTTCCGATCGAGAAGGTGGGCAGTAGCGATATGGTCCTGTTCCAGGCCCTCCGTGCCGTCGTTCGGCGCGTGGTGGTGAAGATGAAACCCAACGGCGGATACGTTCTGAAGATCGATGGGCACCTCGCCGGGCTTCTGGGCAGTTCTTCGACGGGCGTCTCGCCGACCAGGCGGCTGGTCCGAACGTGCCCCCCTCCCGGCCGAGGGTTCATGGGCGATACGGACCGCCGAACGATGTTCGAAACGATCGCCGACACCGGCAGCTACGACGTTTCCGAAGAGGACTGGCTCGTCGCGGAACCGCTGCTCGGTACGAGGCGCAAGGATGCCATACCGCAGCGCACGGTGCTCAACGCGGCTCTGTTCCACGCACGGACCCGCGTTCCGCTCAACGTGCTGCCGCCGAGGTACGGAACGCCGCACGGCATTTCCAGGGCGGTGCGCATAGTCCTCAGGAGTGGTGCCCTGCAGCGGACGCTCGAGGCGCTCGGCAGCCGCGGATCGAAAGCGGTCGATGGGCTGGACCACTCCGTCTTCGAACGCCGCCTCAAGGATGGTCGTGCAAACCGGAACGTCCGTCGTCCAGTCCGCGGGAAGACGTCGGCTTCACGGGTCGCTCCGTCGCGGAACCGACGCCGCGCGTGACGGTCGTCCAGCCGAAAAGCCCCGTCTCCTCGGAGGAGATGGTGAGTCTGCCCGGTGCGGGGGCTCGCCCGGGCGTTCAGGCGCGGCAGCATGGATCCGCCGACGCCTGAATCTGGAAGACGCGATCGTCTCGTCCCTATGGCTCGTCGGGCACGACGCAGCTTTCCGGGTGTCGCGGCACTCGGAAACGCCGCGGAGGAAGCATCCTGACGTGCCGGCCCGAATGCCCTGTAGCTACGAGGAAGCGCGATCCAACTCGCCGCCGATCACCGGAGATACGCGGCTACCGATACGTCGCAGAGCGTTCGCGTTTCACGACCGAGCAACATGCGCCATGCTGGATCGGTCGCTTCGACATAACGTCGCCCGGGAGGAGCATCCCGCAGCACCGCGGACGTCTCAAGCCGAATGGTTTTGCCCCAAGCCGCGGGGGCTTCCCGAAACGCCCTCCGTCAGATTGTCGGGTAGAGGGCATCATCCGGACCATGGACCGAAGCCTTACCGTGACCGCTCGATCGGTCTATGCTCCCGCATCCGACCGGACGGTTCCAACATCCTCATGCACCTCGTCAATCTGGAGATCGAGAACTTCAGGGCGCTGAAGTCGGTGAAGGTGGTCCTCGATCCGAAGGTGAACGTGTTCGCCGGCGTGAATGGCTCGGGCAAGTCGACCCTGCTCGTGGCCGTCGACCTGCTCTTCTCCCGCTACGTTTCGGCGATGAGCACCGGACGTCCGGTCATGCGCGGGCCGTCGGAGAAGGATGTGGCGTCGGGATCGACGAGCGTCCTTCTGGCGGCTGCGGCTGTTGACGGTAACAAGAAGTTCGGCTGGTACGCGTCAAGCAGATTCAGGGGACTGCACAATCAAACGAAGGTCGAGGGCTCTGAGGAATTCCGAGAATTCATCAAACGTCAACTTGCGAAATTCGAGACCGACGATAAGGCAAGCGTCCCGTTGTTTGCAACATATCCCGTTTCGAGAAGCGATTTCGCCGTATCGCTCAAGGTGCGCAAGGGAGACGACTACAGGCAGTCTGCCGCCTTCCAGGCGACGTCCTTCGGCAAGGCGCGCAACTTCGACGCCTTCTTCACATGGTTCCGACAAAGAGAGGACTTCGAGAACGAACGCCGGCTGGACCGTTCGGACTATCGCGATCACCAGCTGACCGCCGTACGGGAGGCCATCGAACGCCTCCTTCCGGCCTTTCGGGACCTTCGGGTCAGACGTCAGCCGTTGCGCCTCGTCGTCAAGAAGGAGAATACGGAGTTCGATGTCGAGGATCTCTCGCACGGGGAGAAGGGGCTGATCGCCCTGGCGGGCGATCTCGCCAGACGGCTCTCCCTAGCGAATCCGGGACTACAAGCTCCTTTGACGGGTTCTGGCATCGTCATGATCGACGAGCTCGAACTCCATCTTCACCCGGCGTGGCAGCGCAACGCAGTGAACGGCCTGCAGGCAGCGTTTCCCCGAATCCAATTCATCTTCACGACCCACTCGCCCCAGATCATCAGCGAGGTCCAACCCGAGCAGATCTTCCTTCTCAAGGACGGTTCCGCAGTTCCGGCGGTGCGGTCCTACGGAATGGAGAGTACCCAGGTCCTGAGAGAGCTGATGGGCGATCCTGGTCGCCCCCCGGAAGTCGAACATCAACTGCAACTCCTCGACGATCTGATCGATCGAGGCAGCCTCGACGAGGGCGAAGCGAAGTTGAACGAAATGGTCGATCTCCTCGGCGAAAACTATCCGACGCTGATGCTCGCCCGGTCGCGCATCCGACGCAGCAAAGCGCTCCGAGACTTTGAAGCACATCGCTAAGGGCGGAGAACCCGCATCGCTGACCGCTTGGAAGCTGAAGCAGACGGCGGCCGGGATAGAGCCCGCCTGGGGCGACTTCCAGAACCCCGAAAAGGCCGATGGACGCCTCCATCTCCTCGGCGAGCAAGGGGCTATCTGCTGCTACTGCATGGGATCGATCTCGGCAGGCTCGATGCATATCGAGCACCTCGAGCCGAGGTCGATCTATCCGCAAATCGCATTGGACTGGCCGAATTTGCTGGGCTGCTGCGCTCCGAAGAATGAAAAAGGATCGAAACTCGCGACGCAAAGCCATTGCGGCGAATACCGTGGGACGAGCCCGCTCCCGGTCCACCCCCTTCAACCGACCTGCGAGACACGCTTCGGCTACGAATTCGCTGGGCATATTCGGCCCGAGCCGGCGGGGGACGGCGACGCCAGCGCCACAATTACCAATCTAAATCTGAACTCCGAAACCCTACGAAATAATCGAGAGAAATTGATCCAAGATGCGTATGCGGATCTGGAGAAACTTCCTGAAGCAGTTTGGCTGACGACATATATCGACGAAATGAACGGGGTCTTTCCGCAGTTCTCTGCCATGTTCAAATGGTTTTTTGCGAACCATTGGCAGAAGGAAATGCAGGCGTTGGCGGCCGCAGAGAATGTGCCGTAATTTCGTCTATACGTTGGACCGGCAAATAAGATGGGCTTTTCGCATCACGTTCCTTATCGGATTTTGCCTAGCCGTCCGGCTTCCTCGAAATTTTTGACGGCTAAGCGTTCTCATCGCCGAACGGTCTTGGCGAAATAAGTACACGTTCCCCCCGAATCGCGTAGAAACTTCCCAAGCTCAATCGTCGGTCACTTGGGTCGTCGCGCCCCGCCGGGCGCCCAACACGACGATCGGTTCATCCGTTCGACGACTTCCCGGCTCGCTCACGCCGGGCATCCCAGGGGGAGATTGGCCGTGGGGAAACTCGTTGTGGCAAACGCGTGGTGCAATGGCGAAATCGCCTATCTGGCCTGGCGTGCTGACGGACCGATCGCCGACTGCCTCGGATTCATGGTCACCCGTGTCCACGAGACCGGCCCCGAAGCGGGTAGCAGGCGCATCCTGCCCACCTGGATCGCATTCACCGATCAAGCAAATCCCGACTGGCAAAATCAGGACAGTTCGGTCTGGCCGATCCAGCAGTACGAGTGGCGCGACCTGACGTTGCGCCGGTCCCGCGATACAGCTTCGATCCGGCCGATCGATTTCAAGGTCCACTACGAGATCCGTCCGGTCGGCCTGCCGAAGAAGGGGCGCGAAGAGGTACCGGCCTCCGATACGGCACCGTATCTCGATGCCGCCGGCAAGCCCCGCTACGAGGGACCGCAACGGAAGCTCGCCTTCGTCGGACCGGCAATGGCGACGCCCTCGATCGACGTCACCCACACTTTCGGCAAGATCCAGGCGACGTACACGAACGGCATCCTTTCGACCCAGAACCTGCTTCAACAACTGGAGGCGATATCGGGAAGCAAGCCGACGCAGGTGAAGCCGGGGCCGACGACGGGCATAACTCCCGGGCTTCTCAAGACGCTGAAGGCGCACATCCCGGTCAGGAACGATCCGCTCCGGACGTTTCTGACGGGCGACGTTCTCGGCTTCCTCCTCGCCTTCATGGACAGGGCAGCGAAGGAAACGGGCGAACTCTATGGCGCCCTCTACGAACTGCACGACCAGGAGCTCATCGGGAAGCTCGTGGATCTGACGCGCGCCGGGAAGCTGCACCTGATCCTGTCGACCGCCGGTTCAACCGATCCGAACCCCGCCAAGAACTCTCCCAAACCAAAACGGCCAGTGGTGTGGGACACGGAGAACCATGCTGCCCGGGAGGCTCTGCATGCAGTCGCCGGCGCCGACGTGCGGGATCGGCTGTTCAACAACAATTCCCACATCGGGCACGACAAGTTCATGGTCTACGTCGAAGGCGGAACGGCCAAGGCGGTGCTGACGGGCAGCACGAACTTCACGGAGACGGGTCTCTGCACCCAATCGAACAACGTCATCGTGATCGACAACGAAGAGGTCGCCGGCCGCTATCTCGAGTTCTGGAAGAGACTCCGGGACGATCCGCAACCGGCAGGTGTTCCTCTTTCAGACAAGCGAGGGCGACAGGCCATCGTCGGCCTCGCGCCGAACGGCGGTGTCCAGGGCAAGACGCTCCGGAGCGAGAATGCCAAGCCGATGGATGCGATCCGTTCGGAGGACGGCAAGACCACGTTCGAAACGTTCTTCAGCCCGAACACCCAGCAGGCCATCAAGAACAGCTCGTCGCCCACTCCAATCGACCTGGCGCGGGTCTATTCGCTGATGGAGCATGCGAAGGACGCGTTGCTCTTCCTGACCTTTCTGCCCGGCGTGGGCGGCAACCAGAACATCATCGGCAATGCCGCAGATCTGGCCGCCGCCAATCCGAAACTCCTCGTCCAGGGTGCGATCAGCGATCCGAAGGCGCTCCCTCCAAAGGCGGACGACGGCGAGACGGAGTACACGAAGCCCGACGGCACGAAAGAAAAGCTGCCGCAGCGGGCGATCTGGTGGCCCGGAGGAGAGAGCAGCCGTGTCGTCATGGTGCGGGCTGCGGCAATCACGCAGCAGACGGGTGATCTCAGGCCGGAGCTGCTCTCCGCCGGACACGCGATCATCCACGACAAGATCATCGTCATCGATCCGATGGATCCGGTGAACTGCACCGTCATCACCGGAAGCCACAACCTCGGCTACAAGGCCTCATATCAAAACGACGAGAACCTGCTCATCGTCAGGGGCAATCAGGCCCTTGCGATCTCCTACGCGATCCACGTCCTCGACGTGTACGACCACTACGTGATGCGCGCGAAGCTCCAGGATCAGCTTCGAAAGGCACTCCTCGCGAAGGGCGAGCCACCTAAGACGCAGGCAGGCGGCTTTCTCCGCAAGGACGCAGGCTGGCAGGACAGGTGGTTCGCGCCCGACCCGAAGCCGACTTCGCGGGGTTACTTTCTGCCGACTGCGGGACCATGAAGCGGAAGCATATGAAACCGGCAGGTCCGTCGCTTGAACGGCTCGATTCCCGGAAGCCGACGATGATCTGAGTCGATCGCCTCTCACACCGTCTTCATGTCGACGGCTTCCCGCTCCAGACGGACATCGCCCGCATTCGAAGGCGCGCCGGCGGATTAGGCTCGCCATCTGATCCGCGCATCCCCAATACACGCCGGGCCCCGGGTGAAACCCTTCGGCAGTCAAGGGGCCGGCCGACCGCACGGCGGGTGCACGATAGTCGCGTCGGTAAGCACTTCCGGGATGGCCAGCAGGCGAGAAGGCCTATCCAGTTCAAACCGCGATGAATTCGACTGAGGCCTTCGTGAAGGCTTCGGGTGCTTCGACGTTCGACAGATGGGCTGCGGCCAGTTCGACGACACGCGATCGCCCGAAGGTGATCGGGAGGGGTCGAGACGTCCAGCCGTCCAGCGATCAGCAGAGTAGGGGCCTTGATATAGGATATCTCAAGGCGCAGGTCGGCCTCGCGCAACGCCGCGCAGCAGCCCGCATAGCCCACTGCCGGGTTTGCGACGACCATCTCCCGAAACCGTGCGACGACATCGGGATTTGCGAACTGGGAGGGCTGTTCGACCAGATCGACGCCGGCGTCGTGGAGAAGACCCATGCCGAGGTCGGCTTCGGTCTTGCTCCGGTGCTAGTTGACGTCAACGCGAACGCTAGCGCGATCCCCCAGCGCCTGCTTGATGGCAGCGACATGCTGGACATCGTCCCGGACGGTGCGCTTGCCGATCTTCAGCTTGAAGATGTTGTGGCGCCGCGCAGCCAGCATCTGCTCGGCCTCGTCGATATCCCGCTGGGTATCTCCGCTCGCAAGCGTCCAGGCGACAGGGAAGCGCTCCCGGACACGTCCGCCGCCGATCAAGTCGGATACCGGAACGCCGAGGCGTTGCCCTTCGCGTCGAGGAGAGCCGTTTCCACGGTTCACTTGGCGATGTGGTTGCCTGCTACGCTGCGGCCGATCCTCGCCATCGTCTCGGCGACCCGACTGGCATCGCTCTCGAGCAGGATCGGGGTGATGTAGGTGTCGATGGCGAGCTTGATGCCTTCTGGGCTCTCCTCGTCGTAGCTGAGACCGCCGATCGTCGTGCCGTCTCCGAGCCCTTCGATCCCATCGGCATCCCGTGTCCTGACGAGGACGATCGACGGATGGTGCATCGTCGCCATCGCAGGCACGTGCCGACGGATGGTCGGCACGTTTCTGATGAAGGTTTCGACCTGTACGATAGTCGACATGGCCTACGCGGCCTCCCCTTTTCTGATGTGCGGGAAGGGTAGGCCGTCGTTACTGCTCGATCAAAGATCAATACGGTTCGGTGTCATACTCGTTAGGTATCGAAGCGGCGGCGTGACTTCCGTGGCATTGACGCTCGGAACAGAACGTCCGGCGGTCAGGCGAACTGAAAATCAAGTTCCCAGGACGCCACGATGGCGGCCCATCCCGCCACCGTTACCGAAAACGAAGATCCAATCACCTCGCCGAAATTCGAGCCACCTAAGCCGCCGAGATGCATCGCCGGAAATGGCCGCCCGAACATCGCCCCGTCGCTAGATTCTATCAGGCCGAAGCGTGGTCTGACGAATGTCCCCAGCGGGTAAAGGGTTCTCCCCGATCCTTCCGGGGATCGACGCAGGGCGCCCGAAAACTGCCGGGCGTCGTCCGACGTCACTCCTTCCCCGGCCCGGACGAGGGCCTCATCTAACCCGCGCAGTCACACCTTCGGAGGCCTGCCGAAACCGTCTCCGCCCGGTCGGGATCGTTGCTTCCGGTGAGCATCAAGCTCGCGCCCTGGACGATCCCCATCGCGTCCGCGTCAATCCTTCCCGTTCTCGCCGCGAAGGGACGTTTTGGATCCCGCAGGGTTCGGTGAGGCGGGGAATCTAAGTGACCAAATCCGTCATACCTTGTCGCAAGTACGTCGCAAGACACTTGTCGTAAGTCCAGACGTGTTTCGCCACATATCTATCAAGTAAGATATGTGGCGATCAAAATCTAATTCGACAGAATTGAGATAAAAGAAACATCATACAGGGAACAATTGGATAATATCCAATTGTTCCCTGTATGACAAGAATGTCTATTGAAAATCTGCAGGTGCCAACTCTCTACTACAGAAGGATTTATTATAAATGCCGTTCGATAAGTCGAAATACAGAGATATACCATACAATGTCACACCAGACGACATCGACGACTGGAAGAGATTCCCGATCTCATACCTGCATCTGATAGAAATAGCAGGCCCCGGTAATACGAAGCTTTACGCTATACGGATAAGGAGCATTGATGGCGATTTTCTGATGCCCGGAGAAACGTCTTCCGATCTCGAACATATGCATGAGAAGATCGAGCATATGCGCCTGGAGCTGTCGTTTGGTTGGGGCCAAGCGACGAAACGGACACGGGCCCTGTTGGCCGGCATTCAACGCACCCTTTGGGCAGAGCGGGAAGTCGCGGATTCAGCGCCTGCCGAGTCACCGAAGAGCCCCTCAGAGATCTACGGGAGGGTCGTCTCCGAGGAGCATGCGCAGCTGCTGGCGGAGAAGTTTCTGAAAATCGCGACCGATCTTCTCGGCCCTGAGCGCGACGAAGAGGATGTCGAGGAATGACGTGCCGAGCTTCGCTTCGCCCACGAGATGCTGGAGCAGTTCCTTCCCCTTGCAAAGTCGCAGCAGCTGACCGTCGGGCACCGTAGATCGACGATCCGCAGGGTGAACCGAGCCCATGACACTCCTTAGCAGCTCGAGCTGCCGGATCCGCTCCTCAGCGATGAGATGCGCGTACTCGTCGTCGGCAATGGACTGCCGCGCGCTCTTCGGGCCAAGGCTGTGATGGATCGCGCTCTCGGCGAAATCGTCGAGGGCCTCGTCGAAGAGAACTCTCGCTCGTTCGAGGGTCGAGCGACGAAGCTGCGTTTCGAATCCAGGCTCCGTCCGGTGCTTCGAGAAGTGGACCGCGTGTCCGATCGCGTCAGTTTTGCAGAACGCGATGTTTTCGATCTCATGGAAGCCGAGGAAGACGACCCTGCCGGCTCCGAGCTCCGCGGATTTGAAGGTCATGAACGAAGACCGGGCGTCCAGCAGCAACTCCGATCTGCCCAGCGCACTGAGCGCATCGCCGTCGCAAAGGCCGAAGTACGGGCTTTTTGGTTGGCGACGGGCCTGTTCCTCGAGCGCCGCGAATACGCCGCTATGACCGTCGGAAACATCGTCGAAGTCGTCTTGCGGCTGCTTGAACCTGACGAAGGCCGACAGCCTGGGACCCGCAAGCAGACTGAGCAATCGGGGGTCGAGGCGACCCTCGATGTAGCAGACGGCGTTTCTCTCTACGGCCGCATGGACGTCCCTGGGGCTTCGATAGTCGTGGATATCGGTGAACGTGAACCGCCGCCTCATGCCTCGACGGTCTCGCCGACGACAGCTCCTCCCCGACGCCCCGCAGCGGTCGCCCCTTCGACGAATTTGCCGATGAGGGACAGGTCGTGGGTCGTAAACAGGATCGTCAATCCCGCCATTCGTGCACTGAGCTTCTCAAGAGCTGCGAGGAGCAGTTCCGACGTGCGGCCATGCAGGTGCACGTGGAGCTCGTCGATGAGGATGATCGCCGAACGCTTCTCATGAAGCTTGAGCCAAGCAAAGAGCTGCAGCAGCATCTGTTCCCCACTGCCCAGAAGCTCGATCCCATGGGAGCGCCGGTCGCGTTCGAGATCGGATCGCTTGCCGTCCCGATCGGCTTCCTGCCCGCAGGAAAGCGGTTCGGGATCTACGAGGAGGCTCGAATACAGATGATGTTGATTGCTCGTCCGCTCGTTCGGAAACAGTTCCTTACGTATTCCAAATTGCGCGAACACGTATTTGTTCAGCCACCGAACTAGCTTTCGAAATTCCTCCGGTCGTTCCCATTTATAGTAATGAATAACCTGATGGAATAACTCGTTGTTTTTCCATATTGTCGAGAGGCGCTGGACGGATGCATAGCGCGAGCTGACCTGGCGCCTTCTATAGCTAGGTTCGACAACGCCGAAAGTCCAATTGGGCTGAAAGAACAAGACGACGGGGGCCGCCACCTCACCCTGCGAGTGATCGGGAGACCAGCGGCCGTCGTCCTTTCTGACGCTGTCGTAGAACAACTGTCCGTTCTCGTCGCATTGAGGCGGACTGTAGCCGTCTGGGCGACCGCTGAAGCCGATTGTACCTGTTGGAAGATCGTCGAACCTGGGTAGATGAGGAAGATCGAGCTGCGACAGCTGAGATGCGGCATAGCCGAACAAGATGCGAAGCAGAAACTCTCCTCGGGATCGGCCGGATTGATAAATCGCATGCAGATCCAGCACGATCCGGGTCTGTTCGTCCGCACGCGATTTCAGGTAATCCGACTGATCGCTCTGGAGCAGATCGAAAGTCGCGGCAATGCAGTCGAGGATCGTCGTCTTGCCGCACCCGTTCGGGCCGACCATCATGAAGATGTCGGCCAGGGGCCTGGGTGCCTCTTCGTTCCCCGTACGCGGACCGATGAAGGTAACGGTATGAAATCGGTCTCCGCGAAAGGGTCCGATGTTCGAAACGGAAATGCGGACGGGTTTGATCCGCCATCTGCGCGGCGGTCTCATCCTATCCTTGGCCGGCATTCCGCCCATCCATGTCGCCGCGCGCCGCACGGAGCCGGTCGCAGTTGAATGACATAGCTGCGCGCGCTCGTCCGTTCATCCTGCGCGTCGAGGGGCATCGCCCGACGTTGCATGACGAGGAGCATGAGCGTTCGTCGGCGATCGGCATCGCGAGCCTTCCGGAATCGGCCAGCGCCGAAAAACGGGCGACGCCAGCTCATCACTCTCCGGACTCGACGGCCCGGAGGGCCTCGGGCACGGCGGCACCCCAGTCCGCGCACTTGCGCGCGATGATCCGCTTGAACGCTGCGATCTCGGGCGAGGCGTCGCCGATCCGATGGCTCATGATGATAGGCGACGAGACGGCCTCGGCCAGCTCAAGGTAGCGCACGTCCTCCGTCCGCGCTCTCCGCACCGATTCCGGCACGACCGCGATCCCTTCTTCGGCCGCCACCAGCCCGATGGCGATCTGGAGCTCCCGCGCCTCCTCGGGCCAATCTATGTCGCTCCGCATGCAAGCGATCTGCTGCTCGAAAAAGCGGTTTTTGCGTCGGTCGTCACGCGGCTTCGTGCGGCCGAGGAGCGCGCGGTCGCCATCGTGGGCGAGGCACGGTCCGTAGTTCGGCGGATCGCCTCTGCACTCGAAGAAGCGGCCTACCTGTCCGGTGCCGAGATCGAGGCGATCATGATCGCTTCAGCCAACGCGGCCGGTGATCCCGAGGTATCGACCAAGATGGAGGATGCGTGATGTTCGCGCTTCCACCAAACGAACCCGACGTCGGTGATCGGGAGCCCCTGGACGCCGGGATCGACGGACTGTGCGAGATCCTCGATGCCGATCGGGAGGCGGTCATCGAGAGCTTGGCTGACATCATCCGGCGTCGCGCTGCTTTCGAAGAAGCACGGCGCCAGTTTGAGAAGGGAGGCGGTCGCGATGCCTGACTCCGTCCCACTTCTCGCCTCCGAGATCGGCTTCAAAGTCATGGACGACGAATTCCTGCTGTCAAGATTCTTCGATCCCGGGTCTCCCATGGAAAAGGAGCCGCTCGCGTCGGAGATGCGGGCGATCGCCGAGGGCCGCGACCCAACCCACGATGGCCTCGCCGGCGCGCATCCTGGACGACTGGTGGCAAGTCGCGCATCCGCTCTGGGGATATGTCGTGCTGCTCGGCCGGGTGACGGGCCATCCGTTACTCGGCAACAGCAACATCCACACGAGTGCAGTCCGAGCCCTCGCCCTCGATCTCTCATGGGCGCGCACGACGTCGCGACTCTATCGGCTCGGCACTCCGCGCCTCGCAGGATCGCCGCCGAGCACCACATGCTAGGTTGAATACGCGAGGCTTCCTTCGGCTACCGGACGGTGAAGGCATGACAGACATCCCCTATCGGAACGCCCTGATCATCGGAGCAGGGTCCGGCATCAGCGGATCCATGACGCGCCTTCTCCGTTCAGCGGGTCTGCCGGTCATCATTGCCGCGCGGAATACCGACAAGCTGACGCCTCTCGTCGAGGAGACCGGCCCAATCGCTCTCCAAGTGGACGCAAGCGATCCCGTCGGAGTAGCGCGCCTCTTCGACGAGACCGAAGCTCGGATCGGTACGCCCGAGGTCGTGATCTACAACGCCAGCGGCCGCGTGCGAGGCCCAATAGCGGATCTCGATCCCGGGGAGGTCGAGCGGGCCGTGGGGGTCTCGGCCCTCGGTGCCTTCTATTCGGTCCAGCAGGCCGCCAAGCGCATGATCCCGGCCGGCAAGGGCGCGATCCTGCTTACGGGCGCTACCGCCGGCGTTAAAGGGTTCGCTCTGTCATCGCCGTTCGCAATGGGCAAGTTCGCGTTACGGGGGCTGGCTCAGAGCGCGGCACGCGAACTTGCTCCGCAGGGCATCCATGTCGCGCACGTGGTCATCGACGGACGCGTTCGTCCGGTGGGCCATACCGATCCGGAGGACCGGCCCGACAGCACTCTCGATCCTGATGCGATCGCCCAAAGCTACATCAATCTCCTCCGCCAGCATCGGAGCGCCTGGTCGTGGGAGATTGAAATCAGGCCATGGGTTGAGAGCTTTTGACTAGTTCGGCAGCACACGATGCCGCCCACTAGTCTTCGAGTATTTCGTTCGGCAGACGGCGGCTTTGCGGGCGCCCCGGTCGTTTATTGGGTAGATCGCATAATTCCAATACGGACATTCTACGCCTATTGGACTAAACGCGCCGCTTCTCAAGGCTGGAAAGCTCAGTACGTAAGCTCGACCTTAATCATTTCGATTGCGCGGGGTGAGAAACGTTAGGTGAGGAGCACAGCTCCGGCCTTCCGCCGCAACATTTGGAGCTTGGCCCTTGTCCCCACGTCACGACTGAAAAGCTCCCTGGCAACGTTTCATCGCCTGTCGCATGTGATGCAGTTTAACATTTTTGCACTGAGAGGGAACGAAGGGAGGACCAAGAGGCTTCCATGCTGCCCACCCAATGGGCAGAGGAGCATAAAAATGCGTCGCATCGCTTTCGCCGTCCTAGCCGCAACCATGCTGGCGACCCCAGTCCTCGCCGAAAGCGCCAAGCCGGTTGCTCCGCCCGCCGAGGTTAAGTTCGCAACAGCGCCGCCGACAGCAGTGCTCAGCTACAACCTCATTGGACTGACGGTCGTAGATGGCTCCAACAGTACGGTTGGTGAGATCAAGGATCTTATTGTCAACGACGGTAAGCTCGTCGGCTACATCCTATCAGTCGGCGGCTTTCTAGGTATGGGTGAGCACTACGTCGCCGTCGAGCCGTCGTCAGTGGGTCTCACCTACGATGAAAGCGCCAAGAAGTGGGTAGCTTCGGTTAACACGACCAAGGAAAAGCTCAAGGAAGCACCGCAGTTTAAATACGAGGGCAAGTTCAAGCACTAAGGCCACTATGATCGGGAGCACTTTGAGCTCCCGATCATTTCATCCAATATTGGATGTTAAAGTATTCCTCACCTGTAGAGCGCTTGACATGTTTTGTTTGATTAAGTTCGGGCTATCTCATGCCGCGTCGGGCATCCGCTCCAGCAGCTTGTCGAGCGTGATCGGGTAGTCGCGCACCCGGATGCCGGTCGCATTGTAGATGGCGTTGGCGACCGCCGCCGCACATCCGCAGATGCCGAGTTCACCGACGCCCTTGGCTTTCATCGGCGAGGAGATCGGGTCGACCTCGTCTAAGAAGATCACCTCCTGGTGTGGGATGTCGGCGTGTACAGGCACCTCGTAGCCCGCGAGGTCGTGGTTGACGAAAAAGCCGCGGGTCTTGTCGACCACGAGTTCCTCCATCAGCGCCGCGCCAACCCCCATCGTCATCGCTCCGATGACTTGGCTGCGGGCCGATTTCGGGTTCAGGATTCGGCCGCCCGCGCAGACGGCGAGCATCCGTCGGACGCGGATCTCGGCCGTTGCGGCATCGACGCCGACCTCGACGAAATGCGCGCCGAAGGTCGATTGTTGGTACTTGTTGGCGAGGCCCTCGAACTCGATCGCGTCCTCGGCGACGAGCTCGCCGGCCTCGGCAAGCGGGAGGCTGCGGTTGCCGGAACGGACTTGGCTGTCCTCGAATACCGCGTCGTCCGAATTGAAGCCGAGCTTCTGTGTTACCGCCTCGCGCAACTTGGCGCAGGCAGCGTAAACGCCCGAGGTCGAACTGTTGGCGCCCCACTGGCCGCCCGAGCCGGAGGAAATAGGGAAGGAGGAGTCGCCGAGACGCACGACCACTTTGTCGAGGGTGACACCCATCATCTCGGCCGCGGTCTGGCCGATGATCGTGTAGGTCCCGGTGCCGATATCGGTCATGTCGGTCTCGACGGTGACCATGCCGTCGGCTCCGAGCCGGACGCGAGCGCCAGACTTCATTACCTGGTTGTTGCGGAAGGCTGCGGCCACACCTAGCCCAACTCGCCAGCGCCCATCGCGGACCTGACCGGGCGTCGCAACCCGCTTCGACCAGCCGAAGCGCTCGGCGCCGTCGCGCAAGGCTGCCACGAGCTGGCGTTGCGAGAAGGGCCGCTCCGGCTTCTCCGGATCGACCTGGGTGTCGTTCTTGATCCGAAACTGAACCGGGTCCATCCCGAGCCGGTCGGCCATCTCATCGACGGCCATTTCCAGCGCCATCAGGCCCGGCGCCTCGCCTGGTGCGCGCATGGCGTTGCTCTCGGGCAGGTCGAGCGCCGCGACACGCTCGGCCGTCATCCGGTTGGATCCGGCGTAGAGCAGCCGCGTCTGCGCGACTGCGCCCTCGGGCCGGCCGCCCACCTGGTTGCCCGACCAGCTCTCATGCCCGATCGCGATGATCGTGCCGTCTGTGTCCGCGCCGATGCGGATGCGCTGGATCGTGCCCGAGCGATGAACGGTGTTGTTGAACATTAGCGGCCGGGTCAGTGCGACTTTCACAGGCCGTCCCGCCTGCCGCGCGCCGAGCGCGGCGAGGATCACGTCGGAGCGGATCCAAAGCTTGCCGCCGAAGCCGCCGCCGATAAAGGGCGAGATTAGCCGCACCTTCTCCTTCGGCATCTTCAGCGTCTTAACGATGTCGCTGACGCTCCTGTCGATCATCTGGTTGGAGGTCCACACCGTCAGCGCGTCGCCCTCCCAGGAGGCGATGGAAGCATGCGGCTCCATCATCGCATGCGCCTCGTTCGGCGTGGTGTACGTCTCTTCGAGCCGAACCGCCGCCTTGCCGAAGGCAGCTTCGAAATTGCCGATGGCGGTCTCGGCCGGGTTGGTCTGGATCTTGGCGGCCTTGGCCGAGCCCCGCGACGCCGCGAGGTCGAAGGCGCCCTTCGCCTCGTCGTAATCGACCCTGACTAAAGCAGCGGCGGCACGGGCTTGCTCGAAGCTCTCGGCCACCACCAGGGCCACGGCCTGATGGTAATGCGCGACCTCGGGGCCGCCGAGCAGGGGTGCGGTGTTGAACTGACCCAGGCCGAGCGGGCCGGCCGTCTCGGCGGTGACGATCGTCACTACACCCGGCGCGGCCTTGGCCGTCGTGAGGTCCATGCCGGCAATGCGGCCCTTCGCGACGCCGGAGCCGACCACGAAGCCGTATAGGGGCGTCAGCGTCGGGTCGTGCCAATCGTAGGCGTAGGGGGCAGTGCCGGTGACCTTGTAGGGGCCCTCGATGCGGTCGGTCGGCTTGCCGATCACCTTCAGCTGGTCGATCGGGTTCCGGCCGGCGGGCGTGTCGAACTTCATGGCTCAGCCCCTCGCTTCGGTCAGCACGGCGTCGAGCGCGCGCTCGGCGAGCTTAAGCTTGAACGCGTTGTCGCGGGTCGGTTTCGCCTCGGCGAAGGCGCGGTCCGCGACACGCTTGGCGCCCTCCGGCAGGTCGGCCTCGGCCGCCTCGACACGCCATGGCTTCGGCGCCAACCCGCCGAACGCCACCCGTCCGCTGCCATCGCGCTGCACGATCGCCGCGACGGAGACGAGCGCGAAGGCGTAGGAGGCACGGTCGCGGACCTTGCGGTAGAAGTGGGTCCCGCCGACGGGCCTCGGCAGGCTCACCGCCGTGATGAGCTCGCCGGGTTTGAGCGCCGTCTCGACCTGCGGCGTGTCGCCCGGCAGGCGGTGGAACTCCGCGATCGGAATCGTTCGTGTGGCGCCCTTGGCATCGACCGTCTCGACGGTGGCGTCGAGCACACGCAACGCGACGCTCATGTCGCCGGGATTGGTGGCGATGCAGGCCTCGCTCGTGCCGATCACCCCGAGCTGACGCGAGATCCCGCCGATCGCCGCGCAACCAGAGCCGGGCTGGCGTTTGTTGCAGGCCTGCGCGGTATCGTAGAAATACGGGCAGCGCGTGCGCTGGAGCAGGTTGCCCGCCGTGGTCGCCTTGTTGCGCAGCTGCCCCGAGGCCCCGGCCACGATCGCGCGGCTCAGTACGCCGTACTCCTTCCGCACCCGCCCATCGGCCGCAAGGTCGGTGTTGCGCACCAGCGCGCCAATGCGTAGGCCGCCTTCTGCCGTCGGCTCGATTTTATCGAGTCCGAGACCGTTCACGTCGACGAGGTGAGCCGGCATCTCGATCTGCAGCTTCATTAGATCGAGTAGGTTGGTGCCGCCCGCGATGAACTTCGCGTCGGGCCGTGCCGCGATGGCCGAGGCGGCCTCGGCGGGCGTGGTCGGGCGCTCGTAGCTGAAGGCCCTCATCCCTGCCTCCCGGCTACTTCGGTCATGGCATCGACGATGTTGGAATAGGCACCGCATCGACAGATGTTGCCGCTCATACGCTCGCGGATCTCAATGGTGGTGAGCTCGGTCTTCGCGGTGAGATCGACCGTGACGTGGCTCGGGATGCCGGCCTCGATCTCGGCGAGCACTGCCACGCTCGAACAGATCTGCCCGGGCGTACAGAAGCCGCACTGGTAACCGTCATGCTTGACGAAAGCCGCCTGCATCGGATGCAGGGCCCCCGGCTTGCCGAGCCCTTCGATGGTGGTGATGTCATCGTCCTGGTGCATGACCGCGAGCGTCAGGCAGGAATTAATGCGCCGACCCCCGACGATCATGGTGCAGGCGCCGCACTGGCCGTGGTCGCAGCCCTTCTTGGCGCCGGTAAGGTGCAGGTGCTCGCGCACCGCGTCGAGCAGCGTGGTGCGCGTATCGAGCTGAAGCTCACGCCGCTCACCGTTCACCGTGAACGCGACAGGCGAGAGCACAGGGGGGCTGCCTACGGTCGCAGCCTCCGCGCGTGCGGTCAGCGGTAGAATGGTAAGCGCGGTGCAGGCGGACGCCCCCGCGACTACCTCCCGCCGGTTGAAGTCGAGCTCTCCGAACTGTGTCATCGCGCACTCCGAGCCGCATTCGCGAGGCGTTCGCCCGCTCGGACCGCGTTGTCGGGGCGGGGTGCTGCTGTGAATGAGGTCTAAAATAGCCCGGGTGGCGGGTTCGGCCAGTCGGAGACGGGGACATCTCTCTTCGTGGGCGCCGGATGCCGAACCATCAAGGCTATGAAGACGAAGCCCGGACTACCGTTGGACGGCGGCGTCCTGCGTTCTATCTTCGTTCTTTCCACAGGCTCCGACGAACGTGCGATTGACGCTTTCACGAGACCAGGTGATCTGAAGAAGGGTCCTTATCTCAGAGGCCCTGATGCAGACCCCTGACGCACTTCAGCTCCATGGCGAGCGGCACGAGATCCTCCTTCAGATCCGGGACGCCGCGCAGCGCATTCTCGATCATCACGGTCAAGATACCAGGCACATAGAGCCCTTCATCCGTTGCGCGTGGTTTCGTGGGTTCAAGATCACCTCGTACCGTTGGGAGGGCGGCAGGCTCGGGCGCCGTGACGGCAGATGGTGGACGCTGCCCTCCGATCGGCGCGGAGACCCGTTTCAGAACGTTATTGATATCGACGCAGGCGAGCGAGTTGCGTCGCTAGGCTGGCACGCAGATGGCCCTATCCGGGTCGACGGCTTTAGACGAGGGATCTGGGAGATCGAGCTCCTGAAAGCGGCAGGCTTGGCGGTACCGCTTCCGGCAGACGAGATCCAATCGGCATTAGTTGGCCCCCAGACTCGCAATCGCTGGGTGGCGAATGCGCAACTGGATCGCACAGTCGAAAACGTAAAGATCTTCAGTCCGTTGACCTTTTCCGTGATTGGTTACCAACAGTGCATCAGCCAGATTGTCGAGCCGGGAACCGATCTCGCCGAACTCCGTAAACTGATCGAGGATGCATACGGCGCTTCGCGAACTGCCGACGGGCAAGTCTACCTTCGTGGCGCGCCTGTTTCCTGCTTTACCTTAGAAGTGCGAAATGGCGCCCGCTTGGGTCAAACTGGCAGGCCATACGGCAGAACCGCGCTTAGATATCTAATCGGGTCCCACGGTGGTCTCGATGCTGCGGCCAGTCTATTGATGCGATACAATTATGAGCTTCGCCATTCCGCTTGGTGCGAGGAATATCTCCCTTCTCATGCATTGAGGATATTGGAACAGGAAGTCCTTTCGGTGGAGGCAGCACTAGCTTTAGCCGAGACATTGCCTGAATTACCCCATGTAACCATCTTCCATTTAGGTCCAAAACCTTCGAAAGCGCAAATGCGAAAACACCCTGAGTTGTACGGAAGCGTGGCCTACTGATCCCAGCGTCGCCGCAGCCATATTTTTTCTCGTTGTCGCATAGGATCGGCAATTGAGGCGTCGGCAGGCTCGAACCGGTGACGTAACCGTCTACGGCCATTGTGCGCCGGCTAGGCGTCGGCTCGGTCGGCACCCTATCGAAGGGTCGCGGTTTCGCCCGGCTTCAGCGGCCGATCCTCGCCGCCGGGATCGCTCACTGCGTTCAGCCGCTCCAAGTGCTCGAAGACGTGCTCGAACGCTCGTATGACCGCGTGTTCGAAGGAGCCGTCGCCGGTGCCCTGCGCCTGCTTGAGCGCGCTCAGCAGCTGCCGGTGCTTATCTCTATCGTCGGACATGGAAGGTCTCGTGGACGGCTGGCCAGGGCAAAAGGTCAATCCCGGCCCGGTCATGGCGGTTCCAGATTCGGCGCTTCGATTCACAGAGGAACCGGACCGGGGACGCACGCATCGTTCTTGTTGGCGAAAAAAACCCTTTCGGAGACTTGAACATTCAACACCAAAACCGCGGTATCTTCATTTCATGATCTCGCCTGCGGATGGAGCATTAGCATGGTCTTACCTTCGATCGGAGTTGGCCTGAGACCGCGCAGATTGGGTTTGACGCCGGTTCTTGGCCGCGATCTGTGTGTCCGCTTACTTGGCCGATACGTTGACGAAGCGGAAATTTAGCATCGCATAGGTCAAGACGTCAGAACTAAGCGTTCGCTATTTTTGTCAAGCTGGTTGACGCTTCAGTAATGCGTCGAGTCCGCCTACACGGAACCAATGGTATCCATAGCCCTCCATAAAGATACAGTGTTCGCCATCGGCTTCGGCCTCGTTGCGGTTTCCGGTCAGCAAGTCGACCAGGAGTGTGCCCTCGGGAGCCGGGATACCGGTGGCGAAGCGAACCTCGAGCGGTTGCGACGCGAGATTGTGGAGGCAAAGGACGGCATTGCCTCGCCAGTCGTAACGCAAGCCAAGAACGGCGTCGTTCCCGGTTTCTACGGGCACGACATCTCCCCAGCCGATTTCCGGAGCCTCCTTTCTTTGCCGCACCATGCTTTGCATCCATGACAATAGCGATCCGGGATCGTGGCGCTGGTCGGCGACATTCACGTGCGTGAAGCCGTAGGCACCATCCGCGATGATCGCCGTCGACGGCTTATCTGCCCTGCTGAAACCGCCATGACGCTCGGCCGTCCACTGCATCGCGGTCCGGGCGCATTCGCGTTCCTTCAACGAGAGGTCGTCGCCCATTCCAATCTCGTCCCCGTAGCGCAGCACGGGAGTGCCTGGCAGCGAGAGCATCAGCGAATAGGCGAGGCGAATGCGACGTGGATCGCCTGCTAGCATCGGGGCCAAGCGACGGCGGATACCGCGGTCGTAGAGCTGCATGTCCTTGTCCGGCCCAAACGCAGAGAAAACAGCCTGCCGCTGCCGCTCGGTGAGCCGGCCTAGGTCGAGTTCATCGTGATTTCTGAGAAAGGTGCCCCATTGGCAGGAGAATGGACGCGGCTTCGTCTTGGCGATCGCCTTGACCAGAGGCCCCGCATCACCTGCTGCGAGCGCGTAGAAGGTCGCCTGGTTGACCTGGAAGTTGAACATCATGTTCATCCGGTCAGCGTCATCTCCGAAATAGTCGAAGTCCTGCTTAGGCAGCACATTGGCTTCCGCCAGAATGATCGCGTCGCCGCGACGCCACTGCAGGAACTCGCGGAAATCCCTCAGCATGTCGAACTGCTCGCGCGGCTCGCCTTTAACATCAGCGCCCTTCTGCGCGATGACGAAGGGGACCGCGTCCATGCGAAAGCCCGAGACGCCGAGCTCGAGCCAGAAGCCCATGATCTTGAGGATCTCGGCGCGTACCTCGGGGTTCGCTGTGTTCAAATCGGGTTGGAAATCGAAGAAGCGGTGAAAATACCAGGCCTTGGCCTCCCCGTCGTAGGTCCATGTCGTCTTCTGAACGCCGGGGAAGACCATGCCCTTGTCGTAGTTGGTCGGCCGCTTCTCCGACCAGACATACCAGTCTCGATAAGGCGATCTCGGATCGGTTCGAGCCGACTGGAACCAGCGATGCTGATCCGACGTATGGTTCACCACCAGATCGATCAACACCCGCAGTCCGCGCTGACGAGCCGCGTGGGTGAAGGAGACGAAATCCCCGAGCGATCCGTAATTCGGATCGACCCCGTAAAAGTCAGAGATATCGTAGCCACCGTCGCGCTTCGGCGACGGTTGGAAAGGCATTAGCCAGATGGCCGTGACGCCAAGCCCTTGCAGGTAATCGAGTCGGCGCTCCAGCCCGACGAAGTCACCGATCCCATCACCGTCTGCATCCATGAAGCTCCGAACGGACAGGCAATAGATGACCGCGTTCTTGTACCAGAGATCGGTAATCATGAGGCAATCGTCCAGACGCGGGATCGAAATCGACCTTAAACGCTCGAGTTCTCGAAAACGTCGCTCTTTACGAATCTCCCTTCGTTAATCCATTGGCGAGGCTTAGGTGACGGCGATACGCATCGCTGAGAGGCTCGCCTATGGTGGGCGGCCGACAGATGCGAAAACGCCCGCCGCGGCGATCCGGGCGGCCCAATAAGGGTCTGGAGCTAGGCCGATACGGAAGAGGCTTCGCCACTCCAAAACCATGCAACAGGATGCAGAAGTGCGGTGACGCGGGCGGCCCGCACGGCAAGCTTCACAACCGAAAAACTAGTCGAACTCGCGACCGAGCTTCGACGGGTCCCTCACCCAAAGTCCAGCGAATGTCAGTGTAGCGGTGTAGACCGTGAGATTGTGTTCGTCGCGGACAAGCACAGTATAGGCTTGCTGATCGCCATCCTTCGGGATCTCGTCGCGAGCGATCTCAGGAAGCGAATGCATCGCCAAGGATCGGATAGCTTCGTCGCTCCCGCATTCCTGGCCGTCCTGATCTCGCATCAGCGAACGGCCATCGTGAATGTCGAAATGAAAGCGGGGCACGCGCAACTCCTGTGGAGCTGCGAAAACCGCTCCTGGGCCTGCTAAGTTGCCGTGCGATTGCGGACAGACGTGGCACTCGATTTCAATTCGAACGGTATGGGCAAAAATTATCATTGGAAACAAAAGGCCGCCGCGGCGAACCGGGCGGCCTGAGGCTTATCTGGAGCGAAGTCAGTTCGAGTTGCTGCCACCTGCGCTTCCACGCGCGCCCGGCTGGGCCGGCGAACTAGAGTTGCCTCCCGCCGCGGAAGGCGACGAGTTCAAGCCACCCGTCTTGCTGGTGCTCATGCTTTTCGTGGTCGATGTTCGCTTATGGCGGCTTCGCGCATCGGCAGGTGCCGTCATCTGAGCCAGGACCAGCGACGACAGCGCCGCGGCGCAGGCGGCGATCGTGATCTTTTTCATGGTCGATCCCAAAGAGAGTAAGGATCGACGTAACTCGCTGTTGGCGCAGATGGTTCGACGGAAACAAAGAGACGTCTATATCATCCGCAGGTACACCTTGGGCGTTTGAACGGCCGGGGATAAATTTGGGTTTCCCCCTGAGAGCGCCGCGAACAGAGGCGCACGCGCCGATGCCGAAGAAGTTGTGGCATGTCCGACATTCCGCAAGGCGGTCTACCAGGAGTGGATGATTCCAAGCCGCCGAGCTACCGGGTCATGCTCATTGGACGCCGAGGGCAACGTCAGGGCGTCTATTCCCAGTCCCGCGTAGTGGGTAAGTTTGAAATCTGACCCTATTGACCCTGTCTAGCGACTGTCGGGTGCGCGTGTCATGATGGCAGGCATGACAGTTACATCAACCCGACTTCGAGTTTCGGTGGACCAGACAGGGCGGCCGTTGGCGCCATGGTGCTGGTCGCTCCATCGCTACGGCACGAAAGAGCCTTTCATGCGCTCGACGGCTACGTTTTCGAGGCGATCGGAGGCTGAGGGCGCGGGTCGGGACGCCATTGCCAAACTGCGCCTCGACAAGCTTCGCGAAGAGCGCCAGGCTCGCCTCTAATGACCCGCACGACGTGAAACCCGCAAACCGGTCTCCTGATGGAAAGAAGCCCGCTCCAGCAATCGCCGGGCGGGCCAAGGTGCTTAGGGAGGATGATGGGATGCCTGCAAACGTCGCGCCAGACGCAACAAAGCCCGCACCGTGAAACGCCAAATGGCCGATGCGGATTTTGAAGCAGGGCGTCGAGCGGCGATCGGATCGAGAATCGCGATGACGGCATAGCCAAGGATAAAGAGCGCCAGCGCCATGCTGGGCTTGTCGCGAGCGGCCGCCACCAACGCCAGGAATCCGAGGCTGAACAGGCCGAACATTGTTACGATCTGCGCTGCTCGCGGGGCACCTTCGGTCCGAAAGCTGACGCCGCAACGGACGCCAGAAAGGAAGCCATCAGGCCATTCCGAGAAGTGATGGCTCTTAACTGACATGAGAGGCCGGCGCCCAGGCGCCGGCCTTTCTCGTGTGAGGGCGGATGCGGCCTGTGAACAGCTTCAAAGAACGTTTGGATCGACGGCGCCTCGTCCGATCGATCCTCGTTGAGCAGTAGCCGCCAGAGGGTGGGCGGCAGGGGGCTGTCCGCATTCTGACTAGAGCGCCTTCGAAGCCACCATCTGCTACTGGCCAAATCATGCCGGCCGCTTAGCAACCAAGTGAGCCGTTCACGACGGATCGTGCGGTTTCCGAAGCAGACATCCCTTCTGCTAAGTCATCGGCAGAAGTGCGGCCATTGCCGTCAATCACGAGCTTCGCCAACTGGCCTAGACAAATTCAGCTGAATTAAAAATTTGTCCGCGGTCGAAATTGATGTCCTCCATCGCGAGAAGGTAGAAGACGCCTTTAGCACCATAAAGACATTGATGTGGCGGTCGACGTCGGTACGCCCGTCCTCCGTATAGATCTTCACCATGCAATCGACAAGCACCCCAGGTTCCATGAAGACAATAATTGATAGCCGACAGGAATGTATATACGGGTAATAATCAACCTCTACAATATGCAGTAGCCTATTGAAGATTTAGAATACGTATTTTATTCTGATCCATAAGATTATAATCACTCAGCTAACGAAACAATATTCGTACGCCCTGATATAGCTGATCGGCCGCGATCACAGCACGGCCTCGATTAGCCCGAGCTGCTTGGCCTCGTTGGCCTCGATATACCAATTGTACGGCGCACGCTGAAGCACGTCCTCAATAGACACGGTCGAGCCCCGGATGAGGTTTTCAAAGCCCTCGTTCTGGATGACGATCGAGCTTTCGATCTCGTGCAACGTGGCCTTCACCGTCGCAACACAGGTCGTCAGCGGCCCATTGATCTGCAACTCCTTCGAAAGCTTACGTTCGTGGATCATTAGGCGCGTGCCACGCGTGAGGTAGCGGTTGGGACGGGCGAAGAAGCTCATGAAGGTCGTGCCAGCCGAATAGATGGCCGCTTTGCCGAGGAACACGAACCGGCGCTCTGGGCTCAGGTCGCTGTGATAGCGGATATCTTCGCCCATCATGCGCGCGACCTCAGGATCGCCGCCCAAGGTCGAGAGCTCGACCACCACTAGCGTCTTCTCCGACGCTTGCTCGAACTGCCGGCGGAAATCCCGATACATGTCATAGTCGACCGGCCCCGACAGCAGGACGGAAGGCGGACTGAAGGCCGAAGCGGGCAGGGTGTCCATGAATGCTCCTGAGGCTACGGCATCAATGTCTCTGCCGTCAGAGGTCAACCGAGCAGGCATGGAACTGCGCCCGAGCGCGTATGGTTGCACTGCAATATACAGGGATTGTCAGGGCATGTGCGGCGCTTGGTGGAAGACTGGGATGGACATGGCGATGCTGGGCTTTGAGTCCCAAGGCGTCATTGCCTAACGGATTGCACTGTTCGCGTTCGGCGGCCAAAACGCACATATCGAAGCGCAGTTGATGATCACCGAGAAGATTGCCGCAGCCAGTGACGCCGCAATGCAGCTGGCGACTGCGGCGTCGAATGCCAGGGTGATCCCTGGCTACCGCCGCAAGGCCCGAGCGATTTCTCGTCGCCTCAGCTGATGCTGCATTCACTTTCGGCCAGCCGGCGGGCCATCGTGCTCGTTCCAGTCCCATTGCAGGATGGGGCCTGTCGCGTCGCGCTTGATCGGCTAGGTTACCTCAACCGCTCGGGCAAATCTGACTGCAAACGAAGGGACAATGAGGCAGCGGCCAATAGCGTCAATCCGAATACAAGCCTAATAATCAAACACGAGCCGAGGATGATCTATATAGCGTCGTCAGCCAGCCGGCACTGAAGGATCTTCGCCTTGAGCATCGAGATCGCGACTGCTCGTCGATTTTCACAAAATTTTCCCGGCGCTCAGGCCATGCGCGGTTTAGCCTGAAGAGCGATTGGAAAGACCCAGTCGTATAAGAAATTAAAACTGAAAGCATAGAAAAGATAGAAGATTACGATTCCCAAATCGATGACAATAGCCTCCTGAAGACTGATCCCCAAATACCACGCGATGAAGGGGATCAAAAGCGTAACCAGGCCAGCCTCGAATAGTCCTGTATGAACGAGCCGGGTCATTATATTTTTCTCGACGGTTCCTTTCCATCGAAGAAGGATACGATCGAATATCATATTGTAGATGAAGTTCCAGAGCGTCGCGGTTGTCGCCGAGACGATGCCGATGACGCCCATGTGTTCCACCGGCTGCCCAAGCAGGATGGCCGATCCCGGAGTAAAGATCGCCAGCCCGACGATTTCGAACATGAGCGCGTGCCGGACGCGATCGCGGATGGTACGCATTTGGTTGATGACCTCGACTTTTGCTGTGCAGCATTCTATCCGAAGACCTGGCACTCCAAAGTTAGATAGTATCTGAATTACGGATAGATGGCCGTCTCGCTGGACCAGTTGGAAGCGTTCGTGACGGCTGCGGAACGAGGGTCGTTCTCTGCCGCCGCACGTCATCTCGGAAAGGCGCAGTCCGCGGTCAGCACGCTCGTCTCATCCTTGGAGGACGATCTCGGCGTCAAGCTTTTCAGCCGCTCGAGCCGTAATCCTCTGCTGACGGAGGCGGGCACCCGGTTGCTTCCCGAAGCGAAGCTGCTCCTCACCAGGCGTGAGCATCTGATCGGCGTTGCCCGGAGCTTCGACGAGCACATCGAGACCCGTCTGGTCGTTGCGCTCGATGAGCTTTATCCCGAGCCTGCCATCGGATCCCTTTTTGCCGATTTCGCTTGCCAATTTCCCTTCGTCGAACTGGAACTGCTGTTTCCTCACACGGAGGCCGTGACCGGACTGCTGCTCGACGGAAAGGCCGATCTCGGAGTGATGTGGCGTCGGGACGATCTGCCGCCCGAGCTTGGATTCCATACGATCGGCTGGGTCTCGCTCGTTCTCGTCTGTGGACGCGATCACCCCCTGACGCGGTCCCCTGTCGGCTGGGAGGACCTCAAACGCCATCGTCAGATCATGGTCTCCAAGCGCGGCGACCGGGGTGAACGGCACCGGCTACGGGTGGCTGCAGAGGTTTGGTGGGTCGAAAGTCACTGGGTGATCCTTCAGATCCTCCGCCAGGGCCTCGGATGGGCGTTGATCCCGGAGCACATCCTGCATCAGTCGCCGTTCGCAGCCGACCTGACGACGCCTTCGCTCGAGTTCGACGAGGGAGATCACCCGGTGGCGCTGGAACTCGTATGGCACAAGCAGCGGTCCGCAGGCCCCGCGGTCCGATGGCTTCGCGAGCAGTTGGCGAAGAGCGATGCGTGGCGGCGGTCGACGATGGATGGACCGAGCCAAGTTCACGACACCTGACGCAGCCTCCGCTGAACCCGGGCCGAAGATCCGGTCAATGTCGTCGTCGACGACCCTGATGCGCTTGCTCGACTACAGGCTCTCGAGCGCGCGGATCGCTAAACCAGCGCCAACTCGGCTCGACCGGTCGGCGCAGCCTCGGGTCTTGCTTTTCCTTTCATGGCATTGCCGGCGACGTACACCTCGGCAACGCAGCGGTCGTCAGCCATCGTCTGCAGGATGAAGAGTTCCTCGACCAGCGATTTGACCGTCCGCATCCTCAGCTCCATGGCAGGCTTGGCGCAGGAGTCGAGAACGACGATGTCGGCATCGGCTCCGGCATGGAGCGAGCCGATGCGATCGTCGAGACCTAGCGCCCGCGCGTTGCCCAGAGTCATCCGATAGAAGGAGTTCAGGGGCGAAAGACGCTGACCCTGGAGTTGCAGGACCTTGTAGGCCTCGTCCATCGTCTCGAGCATGGAAAAGCTCGTTCCGGCGCCGACATCCGTCGCGACGGACCAGCGGGCTCCGATGCGGTCGAAGCGGTCCCGGTCGAACAGACCGGAACCGAGGAAGAGGTTCGAGGTCGGGCAGAACACGCCGACGGCGCCCGTCTCCGCGAGGACCGAAATCTCTCGGTCGTCCAGATAGATGCAGTGCCCCAGCAGCGTCTTGTCGCCGAGCAGACCGTACCGGGCATAGATGTCCGTGTAGTCGACGGCGTCCGGATAGAGCGAGGTCGCGAAGGCGATCTCGTCCTTGTTCTCGGACAGGTGGGTCTGGACATAGCAGTCTGGGTTCTCTGCCACGAGCGTGCGGCTGACCTCCATCTGCTCTGGCGTCGATGTGATGGCGAAGCGCGGGCTGATCGCGTAGTGAGCGCGTCCTCGGTTGTGCCATTTCGTGATCAGGCGGGTGGTCTCGTCGTAGCTGCGCTGCGGGTTGTCCCGCAGCGCCTCGGGCGCGTTGCGGTCCATCAGGACCTTTCCGCCGATCATGCGCATGCCGCGCTCTTCGGCAGCCATGAAGTAGGCCTCAACGCTCTCGGGATGAACGGAGCAGTAGGCCACCGCGGTCGTGGTGCCGTTCGACAGCAATTCGTCCATGAAGCGGCTCGCGATCGAGGCCGCATAAAGCGGATCGGCGAATTTCTGCTCTTCCACGAAGACGTAGGTGTTCAGCCATTCCAAGAGCTGCGCCCCGTACGAGGCGATGGCCTGGGTCTGCGGGAAGTGAAGATGTGTGTCGATCAGTCCGGGCAGCACGAGATTGGGCCGGTGATCATCGATCGTGACATCGGCGGCCGCGAGGCTCTTCACCCGATCATAGTCCCCGCTCGCGACGATCGCCGCCCCGCGAACCAGCACCGCGCCGTCCTCGAAGAAGCGATAGGACGCCGTGTCGTCGACGCCGCTCGGCTCGTTGACGAAGGTGAGGACGCGGCCTCGGATCAGCAGGTCTCTCATCGCTTCTCTATCTCCCCTGGGCGGCCGTCCGGCACCGGTCGGCGGGAACGGCTCTCGTCCTGCGCAGTGCGGCCATGACGGCAGACGACGGCCGTCCGGCACGCGCCTGCGGTCGTTTCTCCCCGTCGAACCCGAGGATCTTCGTCCACCTTGCGATCTCGCCCGGCGACCAGAGATCGATCGCCTGCCGAGGCCAGCGCGGCGCCGCCGACCGTGTGGTGGAGAGCGCGGCTCCGCTTTCGGGATATTCGTGCCAGCGGCGGACCGGCGGGAACATCCCTGAAGGCCTCCAAACACTTTCAAGAGAAACTTGATAATGTCGCGGGACTGCGGCCGGCGCGATCATCTAAGGAAAGGGCATGTCCTACCTTGATAACGTGAGCGTTTTCGTCCGCGTCATTGAACTCGGAACGCTTTCTGCGGCAGGGCGCGATCAGCGCGTCACGCCGGCCGTCGCCAGCAATCGCATCAAGGAGCTCGAGCGGCATCTCGGCGTACGGCTCTTCAACCGCACCACGCGCAAGCTCACGCCGACCGAGCATGGACGGGTATTCTACAAAGGCGCGATCAAGATCATCGAGGCCGTGAAGGAGGCGGAAGGCACCGTCGCCGACCTCTCGCAGAACCCGAAGGGCGCAATCCGGATCACGGCGCCCCTCGGCATCGGGCGGCGTCTGATCGCGCCCGGCATCCCCGCCTTCCACGCGATGTATCCCGACATAGAAGTGAGGCTGCGCCTGTCCGACCACAACGTCGACATCGTGAGCGAGGGCATCGACATCGCGTTCAAGCTCGGCGTGCTCGAGGATTCGAACCTGCGCATGCGCGGCATCCTCAACAGCGAGCGGGTCATTTGCGCGGCGCCCACCTATCTCGAGAGGCGGGGAACGCCCGCGACCGCCGATGCCCTGATCGCGGACAAGCACGACTGCCTCTTGCTGCGCTATCCGGGCTCGAAGGAATATTTCTGGACGCTCCAGACGGCCGATGGCCTGCGCAAGTTCGAGATCTCGGGACCCTATGATTCCGATGATGGCGACGTCCTGACCGAATGGGCCCTTGAGGGGCACGGCATCATCAACAAGCCGCTGTTCGAGGTGAAAGGGCACCTGAACAATGGAACGCTCGTCGAAATCCTCGCGGACAGTCCGCCGGCACAGGTCCAGCTGGCGGCGATCTATCCCCACAAGCGGTTCCAGGATCCAAAGGTCCGCCTGATGATCGATTTCATGGCCGAACGCTGTCAGCGGCTGATCGGCAAGATGCTCGAGGAGAGGCCGACGAAGCCCCGTCGACAGGGACCGCGCTAGACCTTTTCGCGTTCTGTTCGGACCGAGGTCGTTACCCCTCGGTGTTGGCGCGCGCTCGTCCCGTCTTGCGGTCCTGCGGTTCGGCGAGCGTCGCCGTCAGGATCTCCGCGGCAACCAAGGTCGCGATGACGGAAGGTCGCTTGTCCTTGACCTTGCCGCCGATCGGGCAAATCAGACGATCGAAGAACTTCGTCCCTCCGGCCTCGCGCGCAAGCCAGTTGCGCAACGTCGCTCTCTTCGTCTTCGATCCGATCATGCCGACATAGACGGCATCATCCCGCTGGAGGGCCTCGGCGACGATCAGGAAGTCCAAGGCGTGATCGTGTGTCAGAACCACGAAGGCGCTTCTCGGCGGAGCGTTGCGGACGACCGCCTCCGGCATGGGCGTGAGACAGGTTTCCACGCCGAGCACGGGGCAGGCGGACAACTCCCCTTCACGCGTATCGACGAGGACGACCCGCAGAGGTGCGAGCGCGAGAGCCGCAGTCAGAACCCGTCCGACATGGCCGGCTCCGAAGACGTAGACGTGCGGCCGCGCTGCCATCTCGGCGTTGCTGCGTGCCACGAGCTGCAGGGCGGTCTCCTCCGTCACGTGCGCCAACGACAGGCCGACACGTCCGCCGCAGCATTGGCCAATCGCAGGTCCGAGCGGCACGTCGAGGTTTTCGGCGGCGAAGCCGTTGCGGAGCGCCCGGCGTGCCTGGTCGATCGCCATGAATTCCAGCTGCCCGCCGCCGATCGTGCCGTACAACCGCGTCCGCGACACCACCATCCAGGCGTCCGTATCGCGCGGCGTCGATCCAGCCGCTCCCGACACCGTGACGAGAACGCAGCTCGGCTCGGCACGCAGGAATTCACGAATGTTCTCGGTTGGAGGCAGCATGGCTTCCGTTCCTCGCCGAGTATTTATCGGCAAGGCACGCGCGCTCAGGTAGCGAGTTGGTCCTTCGAGACTTTCAATCAAACCAGGGGCAATCGATCCACGTCGTGATCGTCGTGCCGGCTGTTTCCGCCGCATGCCGCGCCATTGTGTTGCGACGCGATCAACAGATCCAGCGGATCTTGCCAAGGTCACGACACCGTCGCGCGTCCTGTTCACAGATGACGGGCTGCCGGTCCGACCTGCTCGCTCGCGGCCGTCGCACCCGCGCCCGGCGGCTCGCGACGAATGTATTGGAAAAGTTGAAACTGTTTAATCTCGACGCGCGGAATGTCGACCTAGCTTAGTTTCTCCCGAATCTGCACTGTCCGCCATCGCGACTGAAAGCAATGCAGCCATGCATAGCTTTTCCAACGGCCCGGCCAGCACTTCGGCCGGATTCGTCTTCGCGAGACCAGGATCACGAGGCGGGACATACACGCGCTCGGATCACGTAGTGTTCGGCGGCGCGTAAGACGTCCGCCAACGGGAGGATAGAATGTTGGATCGGCTGTTCAAGCTGAGCGAGAACGGCACGTCCGTTCGCACGGAAGTCATTGCGGGCATTACGACATTTCTCACGATGTCGTACATCATCTTCGTCAATCCCGACATTCTGTCGACAACGGGCATGGACCGAAGCGCGGTCTTCGTCGCGACCTGTCTCGCCGCCGCCCTCGGGACACTGGTCATGGCCTTCGTCGCGAACTGGCCGATCGGTATGGCCCCGGGCATGGGCCTGAACGCCTTCTTCGCCTTCACCGTGGTCGCAGCACTTGGCTTCACCTGGCAACAGGCTCTCGGCGCCGTTGCCATCTCCGGCGTCATTTTTTTCATTCTCACGGTCACCGGCATCCGGAGTTGGCTGATCGTCGGCATCCCGCATTCGATGCGCAGCGCGATCGCCGTCGGCATCGGACTGTTCCTCGGCATCATCGCGATGCAAAGCGCCGGTATCGTCGTCGACAGCCCGGCAACGCTGGTCACCCTCGGCGACCTTCACAAGACCGGTCCGCTGCTCGCGATACTCGGGTTCCTGATCATCGCCGTCCTCGACGCCCTGCAGGTGAAGGGCGCGATCCTGATCGGCATAATCATCGTGACAATTCTGTCCTGGCTCCTCGGCGCCGGCGAGTTCCGGGGCGTCTTCTCCACACCCCCGTCGATCCTGCCCACCTTCATGCAGCTCGACATCGTCGGCGCGATGCACGGCGGCCTGTTCCACATCATCCTCGTGTTCGTCCTGGTCGAAGTCTTCGACGCGACGGGGACCCTGATCGGCATCGCCAAGCGGGCCAATCTGATCGAGGAAGGCAAGCCGAACCGCCTCAGCCGCGCGCTGCTCGCCGACAGCACGGCGATCGTCGCAGGCTCGCTCCTGGGGACCAGCAGCACCACGGCCTATGTCGAGAGCGCCTCCGGCGTTCAGGCAGGCGGAAGAACCGGGCTGACGGCGCTGATCGTCGCCCTGCTGTTTCTCGCCGCGCTGTTCATCTCGCCGCTGGCGACCTCGGTCCCGAAATTCGCGACGGCACCGGCGCTGCTCTACGTCGCCGGCCTGATGATGCGCGAACTGGTCGAGGTCGACTGGGACGATGTCACGGAGGCGGCACCCGCAGCGCTCACGGCTCTCGGAATGCCGTTCACCTATTCGATCGCGAACGGCCTCGCTTTCGGCTTCATCAGCTACGTCGGCATCAAGGTCTGCACGGGACGATGGAAAATGCTCCATCCGGCAACGGTGATCGTCGCAGCTCTCTTCGTGATCCGGTTCGCGTTCTTCTCGGGCCACTGAGACTAAAGAGCGATCGACAGCTGCCTTCAGGCTATCGGGGAATAGAACCCGGCCCAGATCACTGGGCCGGGTTTTTTGCGCGCGCGTCGTTCACCGAACGATACCGGGGCGCGACCCAAGGCGTGGATTGGCGACCGCGTGCCGACTTCGGCGGGCCTGAGTCGTTCATTCCACCGCGTTCGCGAGGTCGCCTCGGGCGGGCTTTCAGCCGCAACGCCCGGACCGAGATCGAACTGACATCTGTGCTCCGCCCGATCGGGCCGAGCTTCGACCGGGCCGGTCGAGCTACGAGAGACAACTGAGAAGACCACGATGCGGCGGTTCCGAGGTGGCATATGCGGGTAGGCCACATTGAGCGGAACCGCGTCGAGGCTGGACGTGTGGTCACCGTGCTCAGGCCGCCAATCTCGAAAGGATCGCAGGCGGCGCGGAAGTGCCGATGTCGGCGACAGGGACGCCATCGCTACCTTACCGCACGCCGCTCGGCAAAATGACGCCATCCCGTCATGCCGGGCTCTGACCGAAACCGGTCGGAATCCCGCACGACGCGATGGCGTGAAACATCGAAGGCGGCGTGACGCCGCGAGGATCGCCTATCGACCGTTCTCGAGCCAAGCTGCGATCTGGGCACGCTCGTCGAGGGTCATCTCGGAGACGTTGTTCGGCGGCATGCTGTGGGTCAGCACCGCCTGATGGCGGATGGCTTGCGCCTGCCGCGCGATCGCTCCTTCGGAATCGAGGAGGACGCCTTTCGGAGCGATGCGGATCCCGTCGAATGCTGGCTCTGCCGCATGGCACATCGCGCAGCGGCCCATGACGAGTTCGACCACGTGCTCCGGAGGCGCCGAAAGTGCGGACACCTTCGTTGGCGTCGGTGCCGCCGACGCGGTCAC
Source organism: Methylobacterium brachythecii (assembly GCF_014196345.1). Lineage (GTDB taxonomy): Bacteria > Pseudomonadota > Alphaproteobacteria > Rhizobiales > Beijerinckiaceae > Methylobacterium > Methylobacterium brachythecii. The sequence goes on from NZ_JACIDN010000006.1 coordinate 263,320, forward strand.
GACCGTCGGCGAAACCTCTGCCCGGGCGGGCAGGCCAAGAAGCGATCGGCCGCCGGCGCTGCCCGTCAGAGCGACGGCGAAAGCGGCGGCAAGTCCTGCAGCGGCCGCTCCCCACGCCCACCAGGGGGAACGATCATGATCGGCATGCCGAACGTTGTAGAAATAGCGGATCACGGCGCCCGACGCGGTGATCAAGGCCACGACCAGCGGGATGGTGGCCCGGCCGTCGAACAACATCGGATAGTGGTTCGAGATCATCAGCAGCACGACCGGCAGCGTCAGATAGTTGTTCTGCATCGAGCGCTGCTTGGCCTGCTTGCCGAGCGCCGGATCGGGCTTCTCGCCCTTCATCAGCGAGGCGACGACCTTGCGCTGGTTCGGGATGATGATGAGAAACACATTGCCCGCCATCCAGGTCGCCATCAGCGCACCCGTGTGGATCAGGGCGCCGCGGCCGCTGAACACCTGGGTGAAACCGTAGGCGGCGGCGGTGATGACCACTAGGCCGATGGCAGCGAGAGTGCCTTCGTTGCGTCCGAGAGGCGACCGGCAGATGCCGTCGTAGATGGCCCAGCCGACCGCCAAGGCACCGACGCCCAGGCCGATCGCCGAGGCCGGCGAAAGATCCAACACCGCCGGATCGACCAGATAGAGCTTGGACTGCGCGTAGTAGACCCAGGCAAGCAGCACGAAGCCCGACAGCCAGGTCGTGTAGGCCTGCCATTTGTGCCAGGTCAGATCCGGCGACATGTGGGACGGCGCGACGAAGAACTTCCGCATCTCGTAGAAGCCACCGCCATGGACCTGCCAGGCCGCCGCGCCTTCGCCCGCCGGAATGTCCGGGGTCCGCTTCAACGACGCGTCGAGATGCATGAAGAAAAACGACGAGCCGATCCAGGCCATCGCCGCGATGATGTGGAGCCAGCGCAGCAGCAGGCTCCCGTATTCCCAGACAAAACTATCCACGACGCGGTCTCTCCTGACTATCGCGTCGATCGTAGCGGTCCGTCCCGAATTGAAAGCCTTCGAAATTCCCCTTCAGTTTCCGAATTTTTCGGAAGATCGACGGCATCACGCTTCGCCGTCGATCTGAGATCTTCAATCCGGCAGTAGCGCCGCTCGGAGGAACCTGTCGCTGTCAGCCGTCCATCGGAGGCGGCGAGGGCAGCTTGTCGCGTAACCGCAGCCACGCGATTTTCTCGATCTGACGAAGTGCTTCCTTGAACTCCTGCTCCACGTCGTTCCGCAGCCGGTCGTCGAAAGCCGCAAGGATCTCCTGCTTGTTCCGACCTTTGATGGCCATGATGAAGGGATGACCGAAGCGGGTCTGATAGGCCGTGTTGAGCTCTTGGAAGCGCGCCAGTTCCTCCTTCGTCAGGGTATCGAGCCCCGCACTGCCCTGTTCTGTGGTCGACGCGTGCGTGAGCTGGCCGGCCAGGGCGAGCCGCCCGGCCAGTTCGGGGTGCGCGAGAATGAGTTCCCGCTTCCGATCCCTCGGCAGCCCCCGAAGGACGCCCACGAGAGTGGCATGGAGACCTTCGGCCAGGTCGTCGCGGTCACGCAGCCCCGTCCGCCAAGCCCGGACGGCGATCTCGGGCGTATCCTCGAAGATGTCGCCGAAGCGCGCCACGAACTGGCCCTGGCTCATGCGGCTCGGCGTCAGCCCCTTCGGGGGATGATGCTCGATCCAGTGCCGGGCAATGTCGATGCGCCGCGGCATCCAGACGCCTTCGTGCCCGGCGACGTAATCGAGGAAGCGCACAAGCGAGGCCAGTCGCCCCGGGCGGCCGATCAGGCGGCAATGCAGCCCGACCGACATCATCTTCGGAGCGGTGGCGCCTTCGGCATAGAGCGTGTCGAACGTGTCGCGGAGATAGGTGAAGAACTGATCGCCGGAGTTGAAGCCTTGCGGAGTGGCGAACCTCATGTCGTTGGTGTCGAGGGTATAGGGCACCACGAGACCCGTGCCGGCCTCGCCGCCGATCCAATAGGGCAGGTCGTCGGCATAGGCGTCCGATAGGTAAGCGAAGCCCCGTTCGATCCCCAGCTCAAGCGTGTGGACGGAGGATCGCCCCGTGTACCAGCCGAGGGGAGGCGACCCCGTGACCTCTGTGTGCAGACGGACCGCCTCGTCCATGGCGGCGGCCTCGGCCTCGCGGGTGAAGTCGCGGTAGTCTATCCATTTCAGACCGTGGCAGGCGATCTCCCAATCCGCCTCGCGCATGGCCGCGACCGCCTCGGGGTTTCGCGCGAGCGCGGTAGCGACGCCGAAGACCGTCACCGGCACGCGACGCTCGGTGAAGAGCCGCCACAGCCGCCAGAACCCGGCCCGCGAGCCGTATTCGTAGATCGACTCCATGTTCATGTGCCGCTGGCCAGGCCACGGCACGGCACCGACGATCTCGGAGAGGAACGCTTCCGACGCAGCATCGCCGTGCAGGATGCAGTTCTCGCCGCCTTCCTCGTAGTTCAGCACGAACTGGACCGCGACCCGCGCGCCACCGGGCCAATTGACCTGAGGAAGTCGACGGCCATATCCAATCATGTCGCGGGACGTCTGCATCTTCGATCCTGTACGCGGCAGCACTTTTCGGCGCTCTTTCGATGCCCCAGGATAACGGGCCCGTGCCGGACGGCTTTTCTGATTTTTTTGAAAGACTTTCGGCAATCGCCCCGTAGTGCGCCGCCGAGAATATGCGGCACTATCGGACGGACCAAAAAGCTGTCTCAATTGAACTGCGTTCACGCCAGCCCGATCTGAGATCGCCGCTAGACTTTGTACCAATGCACGCAGTTCTGCAGGAGCGCGTTGGAGATTTGCGTCGAGAAATTGCGACGGGCCGTGATGGGTCCGTTGCAACGGAAGCAGACCGCGATCGAGTGGCGCGGCCGCATAGGGCCGGCGGCCATCGTCATCGAAAGGCACCGCGCCGGGAAGGATCAACCTTCGCGTCACGCTGCACACTAAAGAAGAATACGTCCATCTCGAAGAGACGGAAAAGCGATCGAGCACGGCACGCGGCAATAGACCGTGTGTATCGATCGTATATTTATTAGGGGGAAGCTAAAGTGCTTTTGCGTGTACTCGCGGCAACCGCGCTATTTCTCGTGCCGACATGTCAGGCCTTCGCGAAGGACTTCGGCGACAACGAGCCGGCGGAGGTTCGGACCGCTCCACCGAAAGAGGCGCCGTTCTTCCTGTTCACCGATACACAGGTGAGCTTCCGCTATCAGTTTCCCTCGGCCGAGCCGGGCGTTCAGGTGCAGCGGGCGGATGGCAGCTTCGCCACGCGTGGCATCCCGAAATACATCACCAGCATCTCGCATGCCGATGCTTGGGCCTACGGCACCAACTTCTTCTCGCTCGACATCCTGAAGTCGGCCAACCAGGACCCGGCCGGCACGACGAATGCGCCCGGCGGCTTCGCACAGTACGATTACGGCGCGACCGAAGCCTACGGCCTCTACCGTGGTACGCTCAGTTTGAACGCCCTGACGGGCACCAAGGCCTTCGTGCTCCCCGGCATCGTCAAGGACGTCTCGCTCGGCTTCGGCTTCGACGCGAATTCCAAGAACACCGCCTTCGGCCCGAAGAAGCGTGACGTCGTCGGTGGCTTGACCTTCTCCGTCGACGTGCCGACCGGCTTCCTCAACGTGTCGGTCAACGCCTACAAGGAGTGGAACCGCAACGGCTTCAACCTGCAGCCGAACCGCGACGTCAGCTTCGACACGGTCCCCGAGTTCGAAATCGTCTACAACTTCCCGCTGACTTTCATTCCGGGTGTCCCGCTCTCGGTCGCGGGCTTCAACAACATCGTTATGCCGAAGGGGCGGGGCGTCACGGACGTCAACGCCTTCGCCTTCAATCCGAAGACCGGCGTCGAATTTCTCTCGCGTACCAATCTCGTGCTCGATCTCGGCAAGCTGATCTGGAATCAGCCCAACAGGCTCGATGCCTTCGTCGGCTTCGAATACTGGTACAACAAGTTCGGCAACGTCGAGCGCGCAGACTTCAAGGGCACCGAGCAGAAAAGCTTCCTGGCCGGATTTGCCATCCATCTTTTCTGACCGGCGACAACCATCGGCCGAGCGACATTCCCGCTCATGAGACGGAAGCAGCACAATAGGCTGCTTCCGATTGCTTTTTGCATTTGCTGATCGTCTCTCGCCGCACGGAGAGCGACCGAAAGATTGACCGAGAGCGGATCAAGAAGCCGTGTCGCCTCCCGACGATGGCCCGGCTTTCGAAAAGTTCGGAAGCTGATTCCAGGTTCTAGCCGCGCGAAGATCGGGCCCTTTGGCTAGGTTGGATCGCTGGGGCACCCGACAGAACGGCCGAACCCATGGCCGATCCCGGATCTTTGGGATGGACCGTCGTCTGGCCGTGCCAGATTTCGAGACCCGGAGGCAGCGGCATCATTCGTCCCGCGTGCCGATATCAGCGGAGTTTGAGTGGATCCATGGCCCGTTCCTATCATGGCCCTGCGGGTGGGTTGCCCGACCAGTCCACCTTGCACACCGGTCGAGCCGTGTTCACGGAAGCCTACGCGGTCATACCGATGGGCGTCATGAGCGACATCGTCACGAGCGCTCTGCCGCTCTGGCGTGGAACCCGAGCCTGGATCCTGGCGCGGCCGATGACGGGCTTCTCCGAGACCTTTTCCCAGTATCTGGTGGAGACCGCGCCCCAAGGCGGCAGCGATCGTCCGGAGCCCGACCCGGGCGTCGAAGGCGTGCTCTTCGTGGTCGAAGGCGAACTGACCGTGACGTCAGCTGGCCGGCCGCAGCGCCTCGAAGCCGGCGGCTATGCCTATCTGCCGCCCGGCGCCGATTGGTCGGTCCGGAACGAAGGCGGCGTGCGCGCGCGCTATCATTGGGTCAGAAAACGCTACGAGGCGGTCGAAGGCCTCGACGTTCCGGAGGCATTCTTCACCTCCGACGACACCATCGAACCGGTCGCCATGCCGGGCACGGACGGTCGCTGGGCTACGACGCGCTTCGTCGATCCCACCGATCTCCGCCACGACATGCACGTGAACGTCGTCACTCTGCAGCCCGGAGCCGTCATTCCGTTCGAGGAAACGCACGTCATGGAGCACGGGCTCTTCGTGCTCGAGGGCAAGGCGGTCTATCGGCTCAATCGTGACTGGGTCGAAGTGGAGGCCGGCGACTTCATGTGGCTGCGCGCCTTCTGCCCCCAGGCCTGCTACGCCGGCGGCCCGGGGCCGTTCCGGTATCTGCTCTACAAGGACGTGAACCGGCACGTCGGCTTCGGCAAAGCGGGGGTCTGACATGGCCACCGAAGCAAGGACATTGACGCTCCGTCCGCTGACCCGTGAGGCCTTCGCGCCATTCGGCGACGTGCTCGATCTGCGCGGCGATCCTCCGAGGCCGATGAACGGCGAAAAGGCTCTGCGCTATCACGCGTTGGGCAGCGCGTCGGTCGCTGGCGACGAGGCGCGAGTCGTCATCAGCATGGTGGTGTCCAAACCGGTCTCCGGCCTCGTCGAGGTCGCGATGGTCGAACGCCATCCACTCGGATCCCAGGCCTTCATGCCGCTGGGGGAGGGGCGTCTCCTCGTCATCGTTTGCCCAGACGAGGATGGCCGGCCCGGACAGCCGCAAGCATTCGTCGCAGCAAGCGGGCAGGGCGTGAACTACCACGCCGATGTCTGGCATGGCGTCCTTGCGCCGATCGACAAGCGGCAGAGCTACTTGATCGTCGACCGCGACGGTCTGGGGAATAATCTGCAGGAGCACTTTTTCGACGCACCTTGGCTGATCCAGTTGCCAGGATCCGGCCTCGATCTCGACGGTGCAGCGAAGTCCTGATCGGCAAGTTGTTCGGAGCGGGCATCGGGGGCGAAATGTTCGTCCTGAAGCCTCCGGGCCTCATCGGGGGACTGCTGCGGTAGGACGCGCCGAAGAGCGGTGCGGGCTTCCGATATGTTCGTAGGAAGCTTCCAGATTTGCGGTGTAGCTGGCAGCAGCCCGCATAGATGAGATCTGTCCGAAGAATAGGCTCTACGGGCCCGTTGGGCCTCGTTGCACATCGAGACCCGAGGAATTCACATGGCACCGTCGGCTTCCCGTCGCCTCACGACCCACGTCCTCGACACGGCCGCTGGACGGCCGGCGGCAGGTCTGTCGGTGAAACTATGGCGTCTCGTAGGGGAAGAGCGGACCATCGTCGCGAGCGTCCAGACGAATGCGGACGGCCGATGCGACGCACCGCTGCTCGCCGACGAAGCCCTGCAGCCGGGCACCTACGAGATCCTTTTCGACGTCGGCGAGTATTTTGAGCGAAACGGCGTCGCTTCGAACTTTCTGGATCTGGTCCCGGTACGCTTCCAGGTCGCCCCGGCTTCGGAAGGCCCGGCGCACCTGCACGTGCCGCTGCTGATCTCACCCTACGGCTACAGCACGTATCGGGGCAGCTGATCGACCGGCGGCAGCGACAGAGCTCTCGGGGCAGACACGAAGACGCCCACCACGGCGAACCGGGTGGGCCGAAGTCGTCGATAAAGCGACGCCATGAAGTACTGAGCTCGGTACCGGATGATCGGGAGCCGAAGCCGCTGACATCTGCGGCATCGGCCTTCGCGCGTGCTTCCAGCCGGCTCCCCCGCGATCTTCAGAGGTCCACGTCGATCGCGATGCCTCTGGCAACGGCCAGATCGACGACGGCCGACGCGACGGCAAGATCCTGGAGCCCGACGCCGGTCCCGTCGAACAAGGTGATCTCGTCGTCGCTGCGACGGCCCGGATCCGTGCGATTGATGACGGCGCCGATCTCGACGATCCCGTCTGCGCTCAGCAATCCGCGCCCGACGGCATGCTGCGCCTCGCCGATCGTGATCGACTGGGCGATCTCGTCGGTAAAGACGGTCGCAGCCGCGACGAGCTCCGCCTCAACTTCCTGCTTGCCCTTCGTATCGGTACCCATGCAGGCCAGATGGGTGCCGGGCCGGACCTGCGCGGCCTTCAGGATCGGCTCGAAGGAGGAGGTGATCGTGATGATGACGTCCGCCTGCCGGCCGAGCTGATCGAGATCGACGCTCTCGAACGGCAGCCCGCGCTCCTTCGCCACCGAGGCGAGCCGCTCCAGAGCCGCAGGCTCGATGTTCCAGCCGATCACCTTCTCGAAGGGGCGCTGGTCGAGCGCCGCCTTGAGTTGGAAGGTCGACTGATGGCCGGCGCCGATCATGCCGAGCACCCTGGCGTCCGGCCGGGCGAGGTACTTGATCGAGACGGCCGAGGCTGCCGCCGTGCGAAGCGCGGTCAGCAGGTTGCCGCCCACGGCCGCGCGACAGCGTCCGCTATCCGCATCGAACAGGAAGACTGTCGACTGGTGGTTCGTCAGCCCCTTGTCGATATTGCCGGGCCAGAAGCCGCCCGACTTCAATCCGAGCGCCAGGCTCTCGCGATCGAAGCCGGACTTGAAGCCGTACAGGGCGTCGGCGTGCCCGATGGCTTCCCGGATGACCGGGAAGTTGTAGGCCGACTTCCTCGCCATCGATCCGAAGACCTTCTCGACCGCAGTGAAGCAGTCTGCGGGCGAGATCAGACCCGCGATCGCACGTTCCGGAACGATTATCATCGGCATAGCTCGTTCGAATCAGAGAGGGGATGCAGTTCGGATCGCGGCGGGATTAGTACGCCTTGCCACGGGCAGAGACCGGCCAGAGCGTTTCGACCTTCCCGTTGCGGACACCCACGTACCAGTCGTGGACGTTGCAGGTCGGGTCGCAGTGGCCCGGAACGAGGCGGAGCTTCTCGTTGATCTTGAGGACGGCGTCCTTGTCCTCGACGACCCCGTGCTCGTCGGAGCACTTGATGTATTTGACGTCGTCGCGGCCGAACACGAATGGCAGGCCACTGTCGACCGACTGCGCCTTGAGGCCGGCATCGACGACGGCCAAGTGCTGCTTCGCGTGGCTCATCACGGACGTGAGGATGAACAAGGCGTTCTCCCACTCGCCCTGGTCGATGCGCTTGCCGTCCTTGTCGTGGATGCGGCCGTAATCGGCATCCATGAAGGCGTACGACCCGCACTGCAGCTCGTTGAACACGCCCGACTTCGATTCGAAGTAGTACGACCCGGTACCGCCGCCCGACACGAGCTCCGGCTCGAGATCGATCGCGACTAGGGCGTCGACCGCCTCCCGGACCTGGGCGATGGCGGTGTCGAGCTTGGCCTTGCGATCCTCGAAGCTGTCGATGTGCTGCATGGCGCCCTGGTAGGCCTGCAGGCCTGCGAAGCGCAGCCCCGGAGCCGAAGCGATCGCCTTGGCGATCTCGACCACGGCCTCACTCGTCTTCACGCCGCAGCGGCCGGCGCCACAGTCGATCTCGACGAAGCAGTCGAGGGTCGTCCCGTGCTTCTGCGACGCTGCCGACAGGTCGGCGACGTTCGCGAGATCGTCCACGCAGACGATGACACGACCGCCGAACTTCGGAAGTCGAGCGAGGCGGTCGATCTTCGCGGGGTCGCGGACCTGGTTGGATACGAGGATGTCCTTGATGCCGGCCCGGGCGAACACCTCGGCCTCGGAGATCTTCTGGCAGCAGACGCCGACCGCGCCGCCGAGCTCGATCTGAAGCTTCAGGACGTCGACCGACTTGTGCATCTTGCCATGGGCGCGATGGCGCATCCCATGCGCCTTCGCATAGTCGCCCATCTTCTTGACGTTGCGCTCGAGCGCATCGAGGTCGAGGATCAGACAGGGCGTCTGGATGTCGGCTTCGTCCATCCCCGGCAGCGCCGGCACGTCGAAGCCGACTTCGAGGTCTGCAAGATTGGTGTGGGCGTTCATCGTTGCTGTCCTCAGTTCCAGGGCAAGTTGTCGAGGTCGACATTGCCGCCAGTGATGATCACGCCGACCCGCCTTCCGGCGAATGTCGTGGGATTTTTCAGGATCGCGGCGAACGGTACTGCGCTTGAAGGCTCCATCACGATCTTCAGACGCTTCCAGATCAGCTTCATCGCGTCGACGATCTCCTGTTCGGAGGCGGTCTGGATGTCGGTGACGTGGTTCCGAACGAAGTGCCACGTGAGATCCTTCAGAGGGACCTTCAGGCCGTCGGCCACGGTGTTCGGCGCATCGTCGGCGATGATGTGCCCAGCCTTGAAGCTGCGGTAGACATCGTCCGCCTGCTCTGGCTCGGCGGCGTAGATCCGCACCTTCGGCGCGAGATTGGACAGCGTCAGGCAGGTTCCGGAGACCATGCCGCCGCCGCCGATCGGTGCCACCACGGCATCGAGTTCGTCGACCTGCTCGATCAATTCGGCCGAGCAGGTGGCCTGCCCGGCGATGACGCGTGGATCGTTATAGGGGTGCACGAACTCGGCGCCGGTCTCGGCGACCACCTCGGCGAAAACCGCCTCCCGACTGGAGAGCGAGGGTTCGCACTCGACGACCCGGCCGCCATAGCCCCTGACCGCATCCTTCTTCGCCTGCGGCGCCGTGCGCGGCATGACGACCGTGCAGGGCACGCCCCGGCGACCGGCCGCGTATGACAGGCAACTGCCGTGATTGCCGCTGGAGTGAGTCGCGACGCCCCTCACGGCTTGCTCGTCCAACAGCCCGAAGACCGCGTTCGAAGCGCCTCGGGCTTTGAACGCTCCGGCCTTCTGCAGATTCTCGCATTTGAAGAACAGCTGCGCGCCGGTCAGCTCGTTCAGGATCCGCGACGTCAGGACCGGCGTGCGGTGCACGTACGGCGCGATGCGACGCCGCGCCTCCAGCATGTCTTCGAGGGTCGGAATGTACATGGTTCCGGCTTCCGTCATGCCGCCTCTCTCTGGATGGCTGCGTGGCCCTGCCGGTAGAATTCCTGGGCCGCAGCGACGCCCGAACCCAGCCGGATCGGGAGACCCAGATCGACGAGTACCATCTCGGCCGTCGCGATCCCGGACAGCGCCATCACGTCGGTCAAGCTGCCGAGATGACCGATGCGGAAGACTTTCCCGACGACGTCGCCCAGGCCCGTTCCGAACGACACGCCGTAGGCGTTGAGCGCGTGGGCAACGAACCTGTTGGCATCGAAGCCGTCCGGGACGCGGATGGCGCTGACCGTATCGGAATGGAGGTCCGGTCGGACGGCACAGAGGTTCATCCCCCAGGCTGCCACGGCCTGTCTGACGCCCCCGGCGATGCGGTGGTGCCGGGCGAAGACGTTCTCGAGACCTTCCTCGAGCAGCATGTCGCAGGCGATCTTGAGCCCGTTCAGCAGCCCGACCGGAGGCGTGTAGGGGTAGGCATCGTTGGCATACCCTTTCGCCATGTCGCGGATGTCGAAGAAGGTCCGTGGAAGCTTGGCAGTCTGAATGGCCTTAAGCGCCCGCTGCGAAAACCCGACGATCGCCAGGCCCGGCGGCAGCATGAAGCCCTTCTGGCTCCCGGTGACCGCGACGTCGACACGCCAGTCGTCCATCCGGAAGTCCATCGAACCGATCGAGCTGACGCCGTCGACGAGGAAGAGCGCGGGGTGCCGGGCTGCGTCCATGGCTTCCCGGACCGCACCGATGTCGGAACGGACGCCCGTCGCCGTCTCGTTGTGGGTCGCGAGGACCGCCTTGATGCGATGCTGCTTGTCGGCCGCGAGAATCTCTTCGAACCGGGCGGCCGGGACACCTTCACCCCATTGCTGGGGAACCACGATCACGTCCAGTCCATGGCGCTGGCACATGTCGATCCAGCGATGGCTGAACATCCCGTTGCGGGTCGCCAGCACCTGATCGCCGGGCGACAGGACATTGCTGATCGCGGTCTCCCAGCCACCGGTTCCGGTGGAGGGAAACACGAAGACTTCGGCCTGAGTGGTCTTCAGGACCTTCTTCACCCCTTCGAGCGCGGGCTTGAGGATCTTCCCGAAGATCGGGCTGCGGTGGTCGATGGTCGGCATGTCGACCGCCTTCCGGAGCACCTCGGGGATGTTCGTCGGGCCGGGAATGAAGATTGGGTTCTGGGTATTCATGATCACGTCCTTGCCTCGGACGAACAATTACCACGAGCCGGAAAAGCGGTATATTTTTTTAAAAACGTTTTTCATTCTGACGAAGAAGTCTGTTTGTGCAGCAACAGGAATAGCTTACATTTTATCGCTGTGCGTGATCGATTTTCACGATAGGTGCTTCTGAAATTCCGAAGGGTCGAGGAGCTGCAATGGACAAGCCGATCCGCCGCCGTGGACGTCCGAAGAGCATCAAGCCGGTCGAGCAGCCTTCGGGCATCCAGGCGCTGAACAGGGCTCTGGACGTCCTCGAAGCACTCGTCGAGCATGAAGGCGTGACGCTGACGGAACTTGCCGGCTATCTTGGGCAATCGACGGCGACCATGCACCGCGTGCTCAACACCCTGGAGAGCCGGCAGTACGTCGAGACCGATCCGAAGAGCCAGGAATGGTTCGTCGGTCCGGAAGCATTCCGGCTGGGCTCGGCATTCCTACGGCACACCAACATCGTCGAACGCAGTCGTCCCGTCCTGCGGGAGCTCATGGCCAAGACCGGCGAGACAGCGAATCTGGGGATCGAGTCGGACGGCGTGGTGCTCTTCGTGAGCCAGGTCGAGACGCACGAGACGATCAGGGCGTTTATCCCGCCCGGGACGAAATCGCCGTTGCACGCGTCCGGTATCGGGAAGGCGCTCTTGAGCACCTTCGACGAGAAGGCGCTCGCGACGTACCTGCGTACCGCGGATTTCGCCCGTTTTACGAACAGGACGATCGGGGGAGCCGAGGATCTGGCGGCAGAGATCCAGAAGACGCGAACGCTGGGCTATTCCATCGACGACGAAGAGCGGACGACCGGCATGCGCTGCGTCGCGGCTTCGATCTTCAACGCCTACGGGGAGGCGGTGGCCGGGATATCCGTCTCCGGACCGACGGTCAGAGTGCATGAAGCCCGGATACCCCAGATCGGGAAATGGGTCGCGGGCGCGGCCCGTGATATTTCCGAGCGCCTGGGCGCCAATAGGGCGGCCCAATCAGGCTAACGCTTCAATGTGCGCCGTCACTTCGTTCAAGCGGTTCGGTTGTGAGCCGCCGAATCGAAGAGACGCCGCATTCAAGACGCCTCCTCCAATCAAGCGAAGGCTGTGTCGGGCAAGAACCGAAAATTTACTTCGGATGGCCGCGTAGTTATGCCGCTCGAATGTTACTCAGGAACCGCTCTACTTCGCTGGTGAGGCATTCCGACTGGCGCGAAAGGTTCGCGGCGGCTCCCACGACTTGGGCCGACGACGTGCCGGTTTGTTCTACGGCTCCCGCCACCTCGGCGATGTTCGTGGTGACTTCGTCCGTGCCGATCGAGGCCTGCGCGACGTTTCGAACGATCTCCTGCGTCGCCGCGCCCTGCTCCTCCACCGCCGCGGCGATCGAGGTCGCAACGCCGCTGATCTCGCGGATGCGTTTTGTGATGCCCTCGATCGCCAGGACCGAGTCGCCCGTGGCCGCCTGAATGCATCCGATCTGCGCGGTGATCTCGTCGGTGGCTCGCGCCGTCTGTCCGGCGAGATCCTTGACCTCTGCGGCGACGACGGCGAAGCCGCGGCCCGCCTCGCCGGCCCGTGCCGCTTCGATCGTCGCGTTCAGGGCCAAAAGGTTTGTTTGGGCGGCGATCGAAGCGATCATCGCGACGGCGTCGCCGATGCGCGTCGCCGCCCCGCTGAGTTCCTTGACCAGAATTCCGGTCTGATCGGCCTCGGACACGGCCTGGTGGGCGAGCCTCGCCGAATTGTCCACCTGTCGGCCGATCTCCTGCACCGAGGATCCAAGTTCCTCGGCTGCGGCCGCCACGGTGCTGACGTTCGAGGATGCCTGTTCGGCCGCCGCCGCCACGTTGAAGGACCTGCTCGCCGCTCGGGTCGCGACGGCCTCCATCGTCTGTGCCGTCGCATGCAGGTCGCCGGCCGATGCCGAAACAGAGCCGACGATGTTGCCGACGACGGACTCGAAACTGTCGGCGATGCCATTCATCATCAGCTTGCGCTGGCCATCGGCGTCGCTCTGCGCCACGGCAACTTCCCGCTCCAGCGCTTCCTTCCTGATCAAACCTTCCTTGAAGCCGGTGATGGCCCGGGCCATCGCGCCGATTTCATCGGCTCGGGCAGTGAACGGGATTGTGACCGTCAGGTCGTTCCCGGCCAGCGCGGTGACAGAGGAGGTGATCCGTTGCAGCGGTCGCACGATAATCTGCCGGAGCAGCACGGCAATTGCCGCGGTTGCGAGCAGCGCAGCGACGGCGGCCAAGGGTGCGGCAAATCTCTGCTGCCGAAACGTCTCGGACTTCAACTCGGATGCAAGCAGAAGCCGGCGCTGTTGCAGTTCGGTGGCGCGATCGGTGTCCTTCATGACCTGTTCGAGAAGCGGCCATGCTTCTCCGGATCGCTCGATCTGCATTGCTGCGGCGTTGGTGGCGGGATTCAATGCCAGCGAAACCTGGCGATCGTAGACCGTACGCGTGAGCTTCTCGACGGCCTGCCGAAGGCTTGCGGTCACGGACGCCATGTCATCGTCGCCGAGGCTCAGCGCTTTGAGGTTGACGAACTGCCCATCGATCTGAGTCAGACGATCGCTGTAGATATTCTGCAGATAGCCACTGCCGGTGATCGTCATTCCGCGGACAAGGGCCTGCACATCGACGATGTGCATCTGTATTTCGCGAAGGACGACGGTTTTTTCCCATTCACGATTCGTGGACTGAGACACTGTCTCGACGTTAGATTGACTTATATAATTGTAACCGGAATAACAAATAATGATTCCCGCCAAAATCGCATTGGCGATAGCGAACTTGGCGATTATGCTGAGTTTGGACATGAGAGCACCGAACAATCTTGCGGTAACTCGTAAGAATTTAAATAGTATAATATAATTTATTGTAAACTGCGCAAAATACTGCGGAAAGCGCCATGTTGATCTGAGCTGGAATTCTAATTGTGCAACGAATGCTGATCGCTCCGATAATTTCGATCGCCTTGCGCGGCCGGGACTCCGCCCAGGGCCATTAGCAATCGTAGTGTGCAGATGAGCTATTTCTACATTTCGATCATCTTGCGTCGGACGTGAACGTCAAAATTTCCGAAGGTCCTTGCGGAATTTTCCAACGTTCCCGACGCTGCGCCAGAGAGAGCCGAACCGTGGCCGCGTCCGGTCAGGCGCCCGTGGCGCGACGCTTACCCAACAGCGGCCGCACTTCCTCCAGCATCGCCATCATGATCGCAGGCACGCCTGCCATCACGAACACATTCTTCATCCGGAAGCCGGGAGCCTTCGCCATCGGGCTGACGATGAGATCCGCGCCGAACGGGATCCGAGCCATACGGAGGCGCGCGGCGTTGAGCTTGCCAGGTTCGAGACGCTCGAGAAGCATCGCCCTTGCGCGCGGGTCGACATCGATCCCGACGCCGAACGCGGAAGCGATGCTGTCGGCCGTCACGTCGTCGTGGGTCGGCCCGATCCCCCCGGTCGTCAGGACGTAGGTATACCGGGTTCGCAGCGCATTCACGGCGTCGACGATCTCGCTGCACTCGTCCGGAACGATGCGGACTTCGCGCAGGTGGACGCCGACCTCGGTCAGCATGTCCGCGATGACGCCGAGGTTTTGATCCTTCGTGTGGCCGGACAGGACTTCATCCCCGATGAGGATAACGGCGGCGGTAGTGGGACGCTCGGTCATCACGGAACCTTCGGATTCCAGCGAGAGCCTATGCGACCGCGGCCGGCTTCTTGACCGACTGAACCGCCATGAGGATGGCTTCGGGCGTGCACGGCGCGTCGAGCACTGGATCGGATCCCGGACCGCCGGCGGCTCTTACCGCATCGCGAACCGCGAGCCAGACCGAGAACCCGAGCAGCATCGGCGGCTCCCCCACCGCCTTCGATTTGAAGATGCTGTCCTTCACGTTCTCGTTCTTGAAAAGGCGCGTCGTGAACTCCGCAGGCACGTCGTTGGCCGTGGGGATCTTGTAGGTGCTCGGCGCATGCGTCAGCAGCTTGCCGTTCTTGGGGTGCCAGACCAACTCCTCGCTGGTGACCCATCCCATGCTCTGAACGAAACCGCCTTCGACCTGTCCCACATCGAGCGCCGGGTTCAGCGATCGACCGGCATCGTGGAGCACATCGGCGCGCACGAGGCGCCACTCGCCGGTCAGGGTATCGATCATCACCTCGCTGATGGCAGCGCCGTAGGCGTAGTAGTAGAACGGGTTTCCGCTCATGGTTTCGCGGTCCCAGTGGATCTCGGGCGTGGCATAGAACCCGTCCGACCAGAGCTGGATGCGCGAGACGTAGGCTTTCGCCACGAGCTCTTCGAAGCTGAGGTTGGTTCCGTTGACTTGGACCCTGCCGCCACTGAGGACGACGTCCTCCGGCTCGCCGCCGTAGATCTGGGAGGCGAAGGCCTCGAGACGCCTCCTGATCTGGCGTGCAGCGTCCTGAGCCGCCTTGCCGTTGAGATCGGCGCCGGTCGAGGCCGCCGTCGCGGACGTGTTTGCGATCTTCTGCGTATCGGTCGCCGTGGAGCGGACGCGCTCGAACCGCACGCCGAGCTCCTCCGCGACGACCTGGGCGACCTTGGTGTTCAGGCCTTGCCCCATCTCCGTGCCGCCGTGGTTCACGATGATCGAGCCGTCCGTGTAGACGTGGACCAGTGCCCCTGCCTGATTGAGATGGGTGAGGTTGAACGAGATACCGAACTTGCAGGGCCCGATATTGATGCCCTTCTTCAGGACCGGGCTCGACGCGTTGAACCGTTCGATCGCTTCCCGCCGCGCCCAGTAGCCGCTCGTCCGGAGCAACTCGCCCGTCAGCTCGTGGATGACGTTGTCGACGATCACCTGGCCGTACGGCGTGACGTTGTTCTGGCGGCGGCCGTAGAAGTTGGTATGCCTCACGGTGACCGGGTCGAGGTTCAGCGCGCCGGCGACACGGTCGAGGATCGCCTCGATCGCGAAGGCTCCCTGTGGGCCTCCGAAGCCGCGGAAGGCCGTGTTGCTTTGCGTGTTGGTCTTCGCCGTGTAGCCGCGGATGGCGACGTTCGGCAGCCAATAGGCGTTGTCGAAATGGCAGATCGCCCGCGTCATAACCGGGCCCGACAGATCGGTCGAGAACCCACAGTTCGAGATCATGGTCAGATCGGCTGCAATGATCAGCCCAGTGGCGTCGAAACCCACCTCGTAGTCGTATTCGAAGCCGTGTCGCCGGCCCGTGATCATGAAGTCGTCGTCGCGGTCGAGCCGCAGCTTGACAGGCCGGTTGAGCTTCGCGGCCGCCATGGCGACGACGCAGACGTGGAGGCCGGACTGCGACTCCTTACCACCGAACCCGCCACCCATGCGCCGGCACTCGACGTGGACGCGGTTCGCAGGCACGCCGAGCGCGTGGGATGCCATCAGCTGCATCTCCGACGGATGCTGCGTCGAGCACTGGATCTTGACGCCGCCATCGTCAGCCGGCGTCGCGTAGGCGATCTGGCCTTCCAGGTAGAACTGCTCCTGCCCACCCAGACTGAGGGTGCCCTTCAGGCGATGCTCGGCGGTCGCCATCGCCTCCGCCGGATTGCCGCGCGTCAGATGCATCGGCGGCAGGATGAAGCTCTGCCGGGAAACCGCCTCCCTGGGATCCAGGACGGCCTCGAGCGGCTCGATGTCGAGAACCTTGCTGGCCTTGGCAGCCGCACGCCGTGCGATCAGCCGGTTCGTCGCAACGACGGCGAAGACGGGCTGCCCGACATACTGCACGGTGTCCTTCGCGAAGATCGGGTCGTCGTGCACGACCGGACCGCAATCGTTCACACCGGGTATGTCGGCGGCTGTCAGGACGGCCACGACGCCGGGAATGGCACGCAGCGCCTCTATGTCGATCGACTTCAGCCGTCCATGTGGGATCGGCGACAGGCCGAGCGCGACGTGGAGCGTTCCTTCGGATTCCGGAATGTCATCCGTGTAGTAGGCGCGGCCGCTGACATGGAGATGGGCTGACTCGTGCGGGCGTGAGATTCCGACCTGCGCGACGGGCGTTCCAACGAGTTCGCTCGGCTCGAAATGCTTGTTCATCGCCGCCTCTCACTGCCGCATGGTCGCGTAGATGCTGGTCTGATCGGGCGCCAAAGCCGGTAGCGTTCCGCTTCTGGTCTCCAGCCAGAAGCGTTCGAGGAGGTTCGCCACGACGAGGGTGCGATAGTTCGAGCTGGCCCGCAGATCCGTCATCGGCGTGAACGCCGAGACAAGGGCGGCCTTCGCCTCTTGGAGAACCGCCTCGGACCAGTCGCTCCCGACCACCACCGCCTCCGCTTCGGATGCGCGCTTCACGGTGGCGGCCATGCCGCCGAAAGCGAACCGGGCCTGGGTGATCGCACCGTCGGCAGAGCGCTCGATCATCAGGCCGGCACAGAGAGCCGAGATGTCGGAATCGTAGCGCTTGGAGACCTTGTAGACCCGAACCTCCTGGCCGGCGGCCGGCAGCGGCACATCGATGCGCTCGAGGAATTCGCCCTCTCTCATCTCGTTCTTCATGTAGTCGAGATAGAACCGGTCCAGCGGTATCCGACGCTGCTCCTTGTTCTTCCGGAGGATCAGCTCGGCGCCGAGCGCCATCAGGGTCGGGGGACCGTCCCCGATCGGCGAGCCGTTCGCGACGTTGCCTCCGATCGTCCCTGCATGACGGACCGGTGGAGAGGCGAAACGGGTGTGGACCTCGCTGAGCGTCGGCCAGTGGGCCACGAGTGCCTTGAACGCGTCCTCGAGGGGCGTGGCAGCCCCGATGCGGAGATACCCGTTGCTCCGCTCGATGACCTTCAGCTCATCGACGGCGCCGATGTAGAGCACGTCGCCGATGTCCCGCATCTGCTTGTTGACCCAAAGCCCGATGTCGGTCGCGCCGGCCAGAAGTCTGGCTTTGGGTTCGGCTTCTCGAAGCTCGGCGAACTCCGCGAGGGTCCGTGGCGCCCAGTATCGCGCCTGCGAGCCTTCATAGCGTGCCGATGCCTCTCCGATCTGCAGCAAGGCCCGCTCGATACGCCCGGTGTCGATCCGCTTCCTCGGTAGGTCGAACATCAGTTGTCCGGCCTCCAGGATCGGACGATAGCCGGTGCAGCGACAGAGGTTGCCGGCGAGATCGTCCGAAAGCTCCGCGCGGGTCGGATGCGTGCCGGCCTCACAGTGCTTCTCGTATGTGGCGGTCAGCGTCATGACGAAGCCGGGCGTGCAGAAGCCACACTGGGAGCCGTGGCATTCGACCATCGCCTGCTGGACCGGGTGGAGGGCATCGTCGTCGTCGCCTTCGGTTGCCTGCCGAAGGTCCTCGACCGTCAGAAGTGCGCAGCCATCCAAGGTGGGGAGAAACTTGATGCATGCATTCATCGGTCGGACCGACAGCCGACCGATCCGCACGGCATTTGTGTCATCGGGAGTCGGGAGTCCCCCGGCGCTCACCGGAGCCATCTCGGCGACGAGCACCGTACAGGCCCCGCAGTCGCCTTCAGCGCACCCCTCCTTGGTCCCCTTCTTCCGCGCGGTCTCCCGCAGCCAATCGAGGACCGTCGCTGTCGGCTCGGCATCAGCGATCTCAACGATCCGACCGTCGTGATAGAAACGAATTGGGGCTCTGGCCTGCATCCTGACGTTTCCTGACGCTTCTTCTCTCCTCCGCGGCCCCGAACTTCGAGCGTACGCGGAAGTTGCCGGTCTCGATCAATCGGCGGCAAGAGCCCCGCGCCCGGACCTGGAAGTCGTTCCGGATCGGGGCACCTGGCCATTGCGCTCTGTGAACGCCCATCCGGCCACCAGACGCGCTCATTCGTGCGACGATCGCTCCCGACGGGAGAGTGAACGGGATGTCTAATCGCGCCTCCCTAGCCCAGCCAGACATGAAATCCGTGAACACCTTCCAGCGGAATCGAAGTCCCGAGCCGTGGTTCGCGGGAGAGGAGAGCCTTTCCGAGGAGCACGGCTACGCTTCGAAGCTACCGGTCGTTCGGTACGAAACCCTGAAACACCTTCCGAAAAAGCAGAGAAATAGAAGGGCGGCCGGCAGGACTGCAGCGGCGATCACTCAACGCCAGATTTTTGTCAGACGACTGATTTCGCTTGTTGAATCTGTGTTCCGAACCGGATCCCAACGTGGATTTTGATCGCGAGATGTCGAAGCCATCGACATGGGAACTGCATCTCGATTGCGATGCGCAAACCAACTGCCGCCTTTCCGATCGAGATTAATTCGCTAGCGTCGAAACTGAAGCGAAGAAATCCGGCGGAACGGACACTGCAAGTTGATCTCACTCGAAAGCATCCGGACGTTCATCCGTGCAGCCGAGTCCGGCAGCTTTTCGGCGGCCGGCCGGCATATGAGGATCTCGCCTTCGGTCGTCAGCTACCGCGTGCAGTGCCTCGAAGATCACCTCGGCTGCCTGTTGCTGACCCGAACGACCCGCAACATGAGCCTCACGGACGCCGGTCGACAGTTCTACGACCATTGCGTCGACGTCCTCGCGTCGGTCGAGGCTGCGGAAAAGAGCGTGGAGACGGCCGGGGCGAGTCCCCGCGGAGTCTTGAAAGTCGCGGCGCCGCTCTTGCTGGGCAGCCAGGTCGTCGCTCCTCTCATCCCGCGGTTCCGTGAACGCCATAGCGAAACCAGCGTGAACCTCAGGCTGTCGGACAGCTTCGTCGACTTCGTGCAGGAATCCATCGACATCGGAATTCGGATGTCGGTGATGGCGGATTCCAGTTTCACGCTGAGGAAGATCGCCGAGATCGAACGGGTGTTCTGTGCCTCGCCCAGCTATCTCTCGGAGGCGCCACCGCTCGAACGGTCCGCCGATCTCCTGAACCACTCCTGCCTGCTGCTCCGGTTTCCGGGATCCGAGCAATACCGCTGGACCATGACCGAACAGGACGAGACCATCACCCTGCCGGTGGCCGGGGAGTTGGACGCGGACAATGGGGAAGTTCTCACGAAATGGGCGCTCGACGGCTTCGGTATCGCGATGAAGCCGCTCTTCGAAGTCGCCCCTTACTTGGCAGACGGTCGTCTGGTTCAGGTTCTGCCGGCAGTGTCACCGGTCTCAGTCACGCTCGGACTGCTCTACCCGTCCCGCAAACTGCTGCCGAACCGGGCCAAGACGTTCATCGGCATGGCAACCGAAGAGATCCGAAGACACCTCGGACAACAACTGGCTCTGGTGGGACGTCAGCTGCCATGACGGATCGCGGAGCACGTCTCGCGTGACGAGGAGCCAGATAAAGGGCTTGCCGTGCCGAGGGCACGGCAAGCCAAGGTTCTGGGAGGAAATGCCTCGGACGCGTGCGGTCGTTGAGACGCGGCGGATGCATGCTCAAAGCTATACGCCGCCGCAGATCCGAATAGATTGCTATTCTGGAAGCTGCTTCTGCTATTCGGCAATGCTCTTCGCCCGACCCTTCAATCCCCCGAATCTGTTGGCGACACCTAACGGGAAATCCACAAACCCGCGCAGGCCGGCATCTGCTAGCGTCCTCCGGTCGAGGTTGGCGACCTCCCGGTTCGGCTGACGGCCGTTCCGTCGTCGTCGGCCAAGCGGACCGAAAGGGATCGACGCGATGATGCCGAAGAGCATTCTGGCAATTCAAGGAGCTTCGTCAGAGGTCGTTCAAGAGCTGCTTTCCTCTTGCGCGCGTGATTGGACAGCCGCCGGTGCTCGGGTCGTCGGAGTGATCGAAACCCGTTGTCCCCGCTCCAATCTCAGAAGTCTGCGGGACCTGCGAACAGGCACCGATTACGTCACCGAGCAGGATCTGGGACCGGGATCCACTGCCTGCCGCCTGATCGCCGATGGGATCATGGACGCCTGCGCATCGGTTCAGAGGCAGATCCTCGCAGGATGCGACATCGTCATCTTGAGCAAATTCGGAAAGCTCGAAGCGAAGCGGACCGGTTTGGTGGCCGCCTTCACGGCAGCGGTCGAGACCGAGACGCCGGTATTGACCGCCGTCTCCCCGACCTTCGTCGAGCAGTGGTCTCGTTTCGCCGGCAACCTCGCCGCTTACGCGCCTCCGAGCCTTATCCCGCTCAACGCTTGGTGGGCAGGCTTCCGACGCCCCGACGACGGAGTGGCGGAAGCTGCCCAGGAGATCTCGATGCAAAAGCAGCGCACCCAGCAAAGGTTTCCCATCGTGCAGGCTTCGGCAACGCACTGAAGATCCGACGGTTTCGAACAAACGGCTGTATCGAAATCGATCGCCTGCATCCGGTTCGGATCTCAAAATCTGGCCCGCCACCGATGCGAAGGCAGTATCGTCGAATTTTCGAAGGTGTTTCGCTAATTTTTGGAAAGCTCTCCACGACGTTTCGCCATACGATTTTCGACAACCTCCGTAAGCGAGGAATCGAAAAAAATCATGGAGGAGACCGCCGTGACCTCAATGACAGAGGAGAGGGCGACTGGCCAGAATCCCGAAGATGAGAGGCTCGGCGTTTGCGCCAATCTCGCCTACGGACTTCAGCATGTCCTGACGATGTATGGCGGAATCGTCGCCGTACCATTGATCCTCGGCCAAGCGGCCGGGCTCAGTTCGAACGATGTTGGGCTTCTCGTCACGGCTTCGCTGTTTACCGGCGGCCTCGCCACCATTCTTCAGACCATCGGCTTGCCCTTCTTCGGCAGCCGCCTGCCACTCGTGCAGGGCGTGTCCTTCTCCGGCGTCGCGACCATGATCGCCATCTCGGGCAACGGCGGCATTCCAGCGATTTTGGGAGCGGTCATCGCGGCTTCGACAATCGGCCTGCTGATCACGCCGGTTTTCTCACGGGTCACCCGGTTCTTTCCTCCGCTCGTGACCGGGATCGTCATCACCACGATCGGGCTGACGCTCATGCCAGTCGCGGCTTTCTGGGCTATGGGAGGTAACAAGACTTCGCCGGACTTCGGTCGGCCGGCCAACATCCAGCTCGCCGCCGTGACGCTCGTGATCGTCCTTCTGCTCAGCAAGCTCGGGAGCGCATCGATCTCCAGGTTGTCCATCCTCCTCGCGATCATCATCGGCACCGGCGTCGCGTACGCAGTCGGAATGACCGACTTCTCGCAGGTAATGAATGGGCCGTTCCTAGCCCCGCCGACGGTCTTCCACTTCGGTTATCCCACCTTCGAGGTCGCAGCCATCATCTCGATGTTCATCGTGATCATGGTGACGCTCGTCGAAACGTCGGCCGACATCCTGGCCGTAGGCGAGATCGTCGAGACGAAAGTCGATTCTCGGCGGTTGGGCGACGGACTCCGGGCCGACATGCTGTCGAGCATTCTCGCTCCCATCTTCGGGTCGTTCACGCAAAGCGCCTTCGCCCAGAACGTGGGCCTCGTCGCCGTCACCGGCGTGAAGAGCCGCTACGTGGTGGCGACCGGCGGCACTTTCCTGGTCGCGTTGGGACTGCTGCCGGTGATGGGCCGCATCGTCGCGGCGGTACCGAGCTCCGTTCTCGGAGGGGCCGGCATCGTTCTCTTCGGAACCGTCGCAGCGAGCGGCATCCGCGCGCTGTCCAAGGTCGACTACGAGAACAACATGAACCTCGTGATTGTCGCGACGTCGATCGGCTTCGGCATGATCCCGATCGCGTCCCCGAGCTTCTACGAGCACTTTCCGGCCTGGGTCGCCACCATCTTTCATTCAGGCATCAGTTCGGCTGCTTTGATGGCGATCGTCCTCAACCTGCTCTTCAATCACCTCAAACTGGGAAACTCGGATCAGCAATCGGTCTTCGTGGCGGGGACCGAGCGAACCATCCGGCATCAGGACATCGCTCGCCTTCTCGACGGCGACCGCTTCCTCAACGGCAAGCTTTACGACGCGAAAGGCACCGAGATACCGGTCGTCGCCGCCAAAGTGCACTGATGGTCGAGTGAGGACAGTCGAGAAGAGTGCCGGGCAAGGCCCCCGATCGACGCCGACGATCGATGTTTCGAAGCTCCAAAACCATCGCTTCCTCCGGTAGAGTCGCCAGACGGATCGCGGTCTGCTGCCGGTTCGGCGGACACCGTCCTAAGTTAGATTGACCGGGTTCTCGAATTCGATGGGGCTGAGCCAGCCGATCGTCGGGTGCCGCCGCACCATTACGAGAAGATCCAAACCGCGCATCGCATTGGAGAACGCCAAATCGCGTAGAGCCATTTTGGACGGAGTCTTGCTTACGAGCTAGGCCATGGATCTGAGTGGCATCACGTCGATCATCGAGCCGAAAAGGCCGGACGTCCTTCCGGATTGGCAGGACGGAGATGCGTGGCTCGCCGGAGGCACGTGGCTGTTCTCGGAGCCGCAACCGCATCTACGCCGGTTGATCGATCTCGCGGCACTCGAATGGGCTCCCAGCACGGTCTCTGATGAAGGCCTTGCCTTGGCCGCGACTTGCACGATCGCGCAGCTGGATAGGCTCGAATTGCCGAGTGGGTGGATCGCTTCCCCGCTGATCGGAGAGTGCTGCCGCGCGCTGCTTGGCTCCTTCAAGATCTGGAATCGGGCCACGGTCGGCGGCAACCTGTGCATGGCCTTGCCCGCAGGACCGATGATCGCGCTGACAGCCGCACTGGACGGCGTCTGCACGATCGTCTCGCCGAACGCAGCGGAGCGGCGCGTGTCGGTGATCGATTTCGTGCTCGGGCCCCAGAAGACCACCTTGGGGCGGGGCGAGATTCTGCGAAGCATCTCGATGCCGGCTGAAGCGCTCGGTCGGCGCACCGCATTTAGGCGGATCTCGCTGAGTCCGAATGGCCGCTCCGGGGCCTTGGTAATCGGTACACTGGATGCGGACCAAAACCTCACGCTGACCATCACGGCATCGACGCGTTGTCCGGTGCAGATCGCGATTGGACCAACTCCTTCGGCGGACACGCTGCGGGAAGAGATCGCGGGAGCGATCGCCGAGGCCGATTGGTACGACGACGTGCATGGGGCGCCGGACTGGCGACGTCATGTGACGTTGCTTCTCGCGGAAGAGATTCGCCGGGAACTCGCGCGATGAGGCTGACGGTGAATGGGCAGGCGCAGGAGGCCGCGCCCTTACCCGGGCAGTGTCTTCGAACCCTCCTGCGAGAGCTCGGCTGGTTCGGCGTCAAGAAGGGTTGCGATGCCGGCGATTGCGGCGCCTGCACGGTCCATGTCGACGGCGAACCCGTGCATTCTTGCCTGCTCCCCGCCTTTAAGGCGGAAGGCAGAGCCGTCACCACGGTCGAGGGCTTGGCGGGGACCTGCCGGCCCGGAGGGGGCGCGCCCGAGAACCGGCATCCGATGCAGGAGGCCTTCTTGAATGCGCAGGGCTTCCAGTGCGGCTTCTGCACACCCGGCATGATCATGACGGCCGCTGCGCTCGATCAGGCCCAGCGGCGGGATCTCGGCACGGCGCTGAAGGGTAACCTCTGCCGCTGTACCGGCTACCGCGCCATCCGCGACGCCATCGCGGGAACGGCTCATGCCGAGGCGCCGCAATCCTGCGAGGCGCCGGTCGGGCGCAATCTGCCGGCGCCCGCGAGCGCGGCCGTCGTCGCGGGGAGGGCGGCCTATACGCTCGACCTCGCCGTCGACGACCTGCTGCACCTCAAGGTGCTGCGCTCTCCCCACGCCCATGCTCACATCTTACGGATCGACCGCGAGGCGGCGCTCGCCGTGCCGGGCGTCGTGGCGGTGTTCACCCACGAGGACGTGCCCGCGCAGCGCTTCTCCACCGGGCGTCACCAGATCAGGGCTGACGACGCGCCCGACACGCTGATGCTCGATCCGATCGTCCGGTTCGTCGGCCAGCGGGTCGCCGCAGTCCTGGCCGAGAGCGAGGCGGCGGCCGAGGCTGGCGTTCGCGCGCTCGTCGTCACCTACGCGCCGCGCGCCGCCTTGCTCGATCCCGAGATCGCGCTGACCGCCGACGCACCGCTCGTGCACGACCCCGGCGACCGCGAGCCACCTCGGCCGGGGGAAGACGCGCCGCCGATTCATGCCCACCCGAACCTCGCCGCCGAGGTGCATGGCGCGATCGGCGACGTCGAAACGGGCTTCGCCGAGGCCGCCCTCGTCTACGAAGAGGAATACGTCACTCAGCGCGTGCAGCACGCGCATCTGGAGACGCATGGCGCGATCGGCTGGCGCGATGCCGAAGGCCGGCTCGTGGTGCGCTCCTCGACTCAGGTGCCTTTCCTGACCCGCGATGCGCTCTGCGACCTGTTCGGGCTTGAGCAAAGCCGGGTGCGGGTTCTCTGCGGGCGGGTCGGTGGCGGTTTCGGCGGCAAGCAGGAGATGCTCACCGAGGATCTCGTCGCCCTGGCGGTGCTTAGGACCGGACGGCCCGTGAAATGGGAGCTGACCCGCCAGGAGCAGTTCACGGCGACGACGACCCGCCACCCGATGCGGGTTCGGGTCAAGCTCGGCGCTCGGAAGGACGGCACGCTGACCGCGATCTCGCTGAAAGTGCTCGCCAATACCGGTGCCTATGCCAACCATGCCGGCGGCGTACTGCACCATGGCTGCAACGAGTGCATCTCCGCCTATAACAGCCCCAACAAACGGGTGGAGGGCTACAGCGTCTACACGCATACGCTGCCCTCCGGCGCCTTCCGCGGCTACGGCCTGAGCCAGACCATCTTCGCCATCGAGTCGGCCATGGACGAGCTCGCGCGTGGGCTCGGAATCGACCCGTTCGAAATGCGCCGCCGCAACGCCGTGCGCCCGGGCGACCCCATGGTCTCCACCAGCCTCGAACCGCACGACGTCGAGTACGGCTCCTACGGCCTCGACCAGTGCCTCGACCTCGCTCAGGCCGCGCTCGCAGAGCATTCCGGCGAGGCGCCGCCCGATCCGTCCTGGCTCGTCGGAGAGGGCATGGCGATGGCGATGATCGACACCATCCCGCCGCGTGGACACTACGCCCATGCCCGGATCCGCCTGGAAACGGACGGCCGCTACGCGCTGTCAGTCGGGACGGCCGAATTCGGCAACGGCACCAGCACGGTGCATGGTCAACTCGCGGCGCAGGCGCTTGCCACAACGCCGGACCGCATTCGGCTGACTCAGGCCGACACCGATGCCGTTCCCCACGACACGGGCGCCTATGGCAGTACCGGCACCGTGGTAGCGGGACAGGCGAACCATCGCGCCGCCCTGGCACTCTCGGTCATGATCCGTGAGGCCGCCGCCGCGCGGCAAGGCGTCGACCCGGACGCGTGCCGGCTAGCGATGGATGCGGTCGAGACGCCGATGGGACGCGTCCCGCTCTCCGACTTCGCACCGATCGAAGCGACCGCGACGGCCGATGGCAGCCCACGCTCGGTCGCCTTCAACGTCCAGGCGTTCCGCGTGGCTGTGCACCCGGCGAGCGGCGAGGTGAAGATCCTGGCGAGCATTCAGGCGGCCGATGCCGGCGTGGTGATCAACCCGATGCAGTGCCGCGGCCAGGTGGAGGGCGGCGTCGCCCAGGCGCTCGGCGCAGCGCTCTACGAGGATTACCGCTTTGCCGAGGATGGCAGCGTCGTCACGCAGACCTTCCGCAACTACCACATCCCGGCCTGCGCCGACGTCCCCGAGACTCGCGTGCTCTTTGCCAAGACCTATGACCGAGTCGGCCCGCTGGGCGCCAAGTCGATGAGCGAGTCGCCTTACAACCCGGTCGCGCCCGCGCTCGCCAATGCGATCCGCGACGCCACGGGAGCACGGCTGACAGCGACGCCCTTCGCACCGGACCGCATCTTCCGTCAGGTCATGCAGGCAGTCGCAGACCGGGAGGCCAGGGCAAAAGCTGACCGCTCCGAAGCCATCGCCGTCGCGAGTCTGTGAGGGCGGCAACTCTGGCGCGTTCTCTCGTGCCTTGACGAGCGCGCCCCCGATGGCTCCCGGTGCAGCCGACGGAATAGGAGCGCGCCGTCGCAACGAGGCAAATGGATTGACCTACCCGCGTGATTTGATCGGCTACGGACGGACACCGCCGAAGGCCCACTGGCCAGGCGGCGCCCGCATCGCCGTGCAGTTCGTCCTCAACTACGAGGAGGGCGGGGAGAACAACATCCTGCACGGCGATCAGGCCTCGGAAGCCTTCCTGACGGAAATCATCGACGCGCACCCCTGGCCCGGCCGGCGGCACATGACGGTGGAGTCGATCTACGAATACGGCGCGCGCGCCGGCTTCTGGCGGATCTGGCGCCTGTTCACCTCACGCGGAATTCCGCTCACGGTGTTCGGCATCGCCACGGCGATGGCCCGGAACCCCGAGGCCGTCGCCGCCATGCGCGAGGCGGATTGGGAGATCGCCAGCCACGGCCTCAAATGGATCGACTACGCCCATTTCGAGCGCGCGGCGGAAGCGGCGGACATGGACGAGGCGATCCGCCTGCACACCGAGATCACCGGCGAGCGCCCGCTCGGCTGGTACACCGGGCGTTTCTCCGCCCAGACGCGCGACCTCGCGATGGAGCGCGACTTCACCTACCTCGCCGATTCCTACGCGGACGATCTGCCCTACTGGATGCAGGGTCCGAAAGCGCCGGCCCTCATTGTGCCGTACACGATGGAGGTCAACGACATGCGCTTCGCCGTGGCCCAGGGCTACAATACCGGCGAGCAGTTCTTCACCTACCTGCGCGACACCTTCGACGTGCTCTACGCCGAAGGGGCCGAGACGCCGAAGATGATGTCGATCGGCCTGCACTGCAGACTGGTCGGGCGCCCCGGCAGGATCGCGGGGCTGATCCGCTTCCTCGACCACGTCGCGGCGCATCAGGACGTCTGGCTGACGCGCCGCATCGACATCGCCCGGCACTGGATCGCCAACCACCCGTCCGCTTGAGCGGCAGTTTGCCGCCGGGGCGTCGATGTGGGGGCGTTCCGCTCAGGTCGTTCTCTCCGAGAAGATCGCCTTCTTGACGATGGCATGGACGCCCCAGTTGCCGTCCACGACCTGCGTGATGCCGAAATCGACGGCGATCGACATCAGAGAGATCGCCTCGTCCTCGGTCAGCCCCTTCGCGTGCATCAGGAAGGACCGCATCTTGCGGAAGGCATCGCGCATGGCGAGGTCGATCGACGACTTCGAGAAGATCGCGTTCTGCGCGTCCGGCCCGAGGTCCTTCAGGTAGTTCGGGTAGCTGAAGCCCGAGAGCACCCAGTCGTCCTTGGTCTCGATCATCGGGAAGTCGAGCGCTTCCAGCGAGGTGCCGGCGAGATCGGCCTTCTTGTGAAGGATGAACTGGAAGGTGCCGGTAAGCGAGCACTCGATGGCCGTGCCGCAGAGCTCGGAATCGCCCTGGCTGGCATGGGGATCGCCCACCGAGAACAGGGCGCCCGACACGGCGACCGGGTAGTACATCGTGGCGCCCTTGCCGATGCGCCAGTTGTCGATGTTGCCGCCGGTGTAGCTCGGCGGAATCGAGTTCACCATGTCGGCCTCGGCCGGCGCGAGGCCCATCGTGCCGAAATGGGGGCGGATCGGCACGCGGATGCCCTTGAGCACGTCGTAGGTGCGCTGGGTCTTGCTGTGGTCGACGGGAATGCCCGGATAGTCGATCGTCGGGTGCAGCACGCCGTTGGGGTCGGTCACGCCCGGCCAGGGGAAGTTGTAGACGGCCTTCGCCCAGTCGCGACCGCCCGAGGCATCGACCTCGTAGATCGTGATGACCTCGCGCTTCTTGCCCTCGAGCATGTCGTCGTAGTGGTAGCCCCACCAGGCGGCTGCGTTGCTGCCGAAGGTCGAGCCCTTGAACTTCGGATTGGCGCACGGACGCGGCGCGACGTCGAGGATGCGCACCTCAAGCACGTCACCCGGCTCGGCGCCGCGGATCGCCACCGGCCCCGTGCAGATATGGACGCCGAGGCCGCCGCCAGGGCCGAGCTTGGCATCCTCGGGGCCAGCGCCGCGGCGCGCGACGCCCTTCTTATCCTTGGTCCAGAGAAACACGCTCTCGGCGCCGGGATCACCCGTCACCATGCGCTCGGCATCGTCGTTGGAATGATGGGTCAGGGTCTCGATGGTGACGTAGTCGCCCGAGGCGATCTCGACCTGCGGCTTCAGGTTCTTGCTGAAATAGCCCCAGTGCACGGTCTCCGCCGAGGCCGGCAGATGGTAGTGCGCGGATTGCGTGACGGCCTTGCCGCTCGCCTGGGCAAGGGCAGGGCTGACGAGCGAAAGACCGCCCGCGGCGATGGCAGCCGCGCCGCCCGAGGCCACGAAGCTGCTCTTCAGAAAGGCACGGCGCTCCGGCTGCATGTCACGCTGATAGCGGAGGCGATGCTCCGCGAAGGCTGCACAGGTCGGATCGTCGCCAAGGCACATCGTGTCTCTCCGCAGCTGAAAGGTCCCGAGCCGTGTATGCAAGGCAGCCGCCAAGCTCGCCCCGGCCGCTCCGTCTTTCGCTCAGCCGGGTTGAGCGGCGAGGTCAGGCTGACGCTTCATCAGATAGGCATAGACGCCGTAGCCCAGCGCACAGCCGATGAACCAGGTGAAGTTGGCGAGGCCCTCTAGGCCGGGAAGCACGGCACAGAGGGCAGGCACGAGGGCCGAGGGAATGATCGCCATCACGGCGGCCCGGTTGTAGCCACCCTCGTACCAGTAGGCGCCACTCGGGCTCATAGTGTAGAGGTCGTCGACGATGACTTGCTGCTTTTTCACGATGAAGAAGTCGACGATCAGGATGCCAAAGAGCGGCCCGATGAAGGCGCCGAGGATATCCAGCGTGTAGTGGATCACAGCCGGGTTGTTGTAGAGGTTCCACGGCGTGATGAAGATCGAGCCGACGGCCGCAATCATGCCGCCCATCCGCCAGGAGATCACCTTCGGCGAGACGTTCGAGAAGTCGAAGGCCGGCGAGACGAAGTTCGCGACGATGTTGATGCCGATGGTCGCCGTCATGAAGGTGAAGGCGCCGAGCACCACCGCGAACGTGCTGTCGATGCGACTCACCGTCTCCACCGGATCGGTGATGAGGTGGCCGAAGACCGGCAGCGTCGTCGAGGTGGTGATGACGGTGAGCAGCGAGAAGCCGAGGAAATTTACCGGCAGCCCCCAGAAGTTGCCCTTCTTCACCGCCTCGAAGCTGCTGCCGTAGCGCGAGAAGTCGCCGAAGTTCAGCATGGGTCCCGAGAAGTAGGAGACCACGAGCGCGATGGCGTTGAACATCACGGGTACGGCGTCCCAGCCGGTATATTTCACCTCGCCCAGCGTCAGCCCGACATTCGAGATGCCCGCCTTCGCGACGAGATAGGCGGCGAGAGCGATCATCACGACGTAGACGGCCGGACCCGCCCAGTCGATGAACACGCGGATCGCCTCCATCCCGCGCCAGAACACGATGGCCTGCAGCACCCACAGCGCCATGAACGAGGCCCAGCCGAGGGTCGAAAGCCCGGCGAAGCCATGCTGTTTGAGATCGCTGTAGGGTTCGAGGTTCGGGAAGAACTTGAGCGCGACGATCATGAAGGCGGCGGAGGCGAGGTAGGTCTGGATGCCGTACCAGGCGACCGCGATCAGCCCGCGAATGATGGCGGGAATGTTGGCGCCCTTCACGCCGAAGGAAGCGCGGCAGATGACGGGGTAGGGCGTGCCCGTTACCTGACTCGGCTTCGCGACGAGGTTGCAGAAGAACTGTACGATCAGGATGCCGATGATCAGCGCGACGAGCACCTGCCAGCTCACGAGCCCGAGCGAGAACAGACTGCCGGCCGTGACGTAGCCGCCGACGCTATGCACGTCGGACATCCAGAAGGCGAAGATGTTGTAGGCGCTCCAGGTCTGATTGCGCAGCGGCGCCAGATCCTCGTTGACCAGATTTTCGTCGTAGGCCGGCTTGATGATGACTGCGGGATGCTCGTCGGGGATGGCTCCCCCATGCGCGGTCTCGCTCGCCCCTGCCATGATGCCCCCGGTGTGACCGTCGCCAGCGCCTCGCCCTGACGGCGCAATCGGTGTGCCAAGCCGAAACGAGGCCGGGGCCGCCAGTTACTTGGTTCGACCTGCGAGCAACGCAGCGAGATCCGAGCCGAGGCCGATGCTTTCCATCGCTGCTCTCGCACCGACCTGCGTGATCTTGGCGCCGGGAGCGGCGAGAACTGCACGGGTGCCAGCCTCGACCGAGCAGATCACCGGGACGGACAGGTGAGGTTGGATACGCGCGGCGAGACCGGCCAGAGCCGCTCCCCCGAGGATCACGACTTCGGCGCCGTCCTCCGAGACGCAGAGCCCGCAGGCCTCTGCCAGATGAGCGAGCGCCAAATTCGGATCGCGGGCGATCTCGCCGCCAGTCGGCGCGATGGTCCGCACACCGGTGAAACGATCGGCGAGGCCCATGACGGCAACGATCTCGCGCAGCATCGCCTCCCAGAGTGCGCCTCCGGTGACGATGCCGAAGCGGCCGGTCTCCGCTGCGGCCCGGCATGACGCCTCGACCATGCCGACGACCGGCACCGGTGAGACTTCCTGCAGCGCGTAGAGTCCCGGATCGCCGAAGCAGGCGAGGTACACCGCGTCGCAGCCCTCGACATGCTCGGCGAGACAGTCGAGCGCCGCGTGACCCGCGATCGCAAGCGCCGCGCGGCTCGCGATGTATCGTGCGCCGAACCGTGCCGTGACTGGGACGACATCAACGGACGGGGCGGCAATGCGTCGGACATGGCTGGTGACCAGATCCGTGACGTTCTCGCTCGTATTCGGGTTGATCAGGAGAATGCGCACGAGGTCTCGCTGAGCGGGAGGCCATCAACAGTCGTACAAGGCCTAGCGGAATTCGTGCCTCTTGCTGGCCTCCGTACGCAGTCGCGAGCGGGCGATGGCGCGGCCAACGCTCGCGAGGGGAGCCTCACGGTCCTTGTCGTCCCGTTACGCCGCACCGAGATAGGCGGCTTCCAGGCCCTTGTCCCCCGACAGCTCCGCGGCGGTTCCGCTGGCGACCACGCGGCCCTGCTCCAGCACGTAGCCGCGATCGGCGACCGTGAGGGCCAGCGCCGCCATCTGGTCGACGATGAGGATGGTGACGCCCTCGTCGCGCAACTCCGCCACCGTTGCGTAGAGCGCGTTGATCATTGCCGGAGCGAGGCCGAGGGAAGGCTCGTCGAGCAGCAGGATGCGCGGATGCGCCATCAGTCCACGGGCGATGGCGAGCATCTGCTGCTCGCCGCCCGAGAGCAGGCCCGCACGACTCTGGGCACGATCGCGCAAGCGCGGAAACCGGTCGAGCAGGCGTTCGATCTCGGCTGGATCGATCGCCTTGCCGCGCCCGAAGGCACCGAGCCGAATGTTCTCGACGACGTTGAGCTCCGGAAAAACCTGGCGTCCCTCCGGCACCAGGATCAGCCCGAGCCGCGCGATCTGGTGCGCCGGAAGCGCGTTCACGCGACGGTCGTCGAACACGACGGCGCCGTCCACCGGGCGCAGCAGGCCTGCGAGGGCCCGCATCGCGGTGGACTTGCCGGCGCCGTTCGCGCCGAGAAGCGCGACGGTCTCGCCGGGGCGCACGTCGAGCCCGACCCGGTCGAGGACGGGCGCGGCGCCGTAGCCCGCCGTCAGGTCCAGGACGGAAAGAACGGCATCGGCCGGCCCTTGCCAGGGCGCGCCGCGTGGCCGTGCCGGCGTATTTGCGCCGCCGAGATAGGCGCGCAGGACCACCGGATCGCGACGAATCTCAGCGGGCTTTCCCTGCGCGATCGGCTTGCCGGCATCCATGACGAGGATGTGGTCCGAAATCCCCATCACCAGCGGCATGTCGTGCTCGACCAGCACCACGGCGATACCGTGATCGGCGATCCTGCGGATCAATTTCGCGAGCGTGTCGGTATCGGCGCGGGAGAGACCTGCGGCAGGTTCGTCGAGCAGCAGAACGGCCGGCCCACCGGCGAGCGCGCGGGCGATCTCGACGAGGCGTCGGTCGACATGGGCCAATTCAGCGGCCGGGCGATCGAGCGAGCCCTGGTAGCCCACGAAGGCGAGAAGCGCCGACGCCGCTTTGCGATCCTCGGCACGCACGAGGCGTGAGAGGCGGCCCGGGGCGAAACCGAGAGCGACGTTGTCGACCACCGCCAGCGATCCGAACAGGCGCGTGGTCTGGTAGGTGCGCGCGATACCGGCCCGGGCAATGACGTGCGCCGGCCTGCCGGCGAGGTCGCGGGTTCCGAGCCGGATCGCGCCGGTGCTCGGGCGATAGAAGCCCGAGATCATGTTCAGCACGGTCGTCTTGCCGGCCCCGTTCGGTCCGATCACGCTGGTGACGGCGCCCGTCAGAGCCGTGACGGCGACGCCCTCCGCCGCCGTGATCCCGCCGAAGCGGATGCCGATCCCCTCGACGACGAGCGCCTCGCCCGCGGCAGGCTCGAGTAGCTGAACATCCGCATCGGCACTCTCGACCCGCTCGTCGCGGGCGCGAGGCAGCAGGCGCCCGAGGCTTCCGACGAGGCCCGACGGCACCAGCCAGAGCACGGCCAGCGTCACGAGGCCGAAGAACAGTAGGCGGTATTCGGCGAGCCCGGACAGCGCTTCCGGCAGCAGCACAGTGACCAGGGCGCCGAAGAGCGGACCGAGTACGGTTCCGGCGCCCCCGACGATCACCAAGAGCACGAACAGGATCGATTGCGAGAACGGGAACGAACTCGGCGCGATGAACAGCATCAGCGGCGGCAGCACGGCACCGGCGAGCCCGGTCAGCGCGGCGGAGATCGCGAAGGCGAGGGTCTTCACGCGAACCGGATCGAAACCGAGCGCGGCAGCGGCGACGTCGGCGTCGCGTACGGCGCGCATCGCCTGGCCGAGGCGGCTGCGGGCGAGGGCATGAAAGCCGAACAGGCTCAGCGACGCCGCGAGCACCGCTAGCGTCGCCAGACCGGCCGGCGACAGAGGCGCGCCGAGCAGGGTGGGCGCATCGGTGACCACGAGACCGTTCTGTCCGCCGGTCAATTCCCCGCCTTCGATCAGGCCGTGCTCGACGATGAAGCCGAAGGCGATCGTCAGCATGGCGAGGTAGGGGCCCTTCACCCGCATCGCCGGTACCGCGACGAGCGCGCCGACGACGGCCGAGACAATCGCCGCCGCCGGCAGCGCCAGCCAGAAGCTCACCCCATTCAGCGTCAGGATAGCACTGGCATAGGCGCCTATGGCATAGAAGCCGGCATGACCGAAGGAGATCAGCCCGGTCAGGCCGAGCAGCACGTTGAGGCCGACGCCCGCCACCGTGGTGAGCGCGACCAGCGCGATCACGAAATGGCTGTAGCCGGAGGTCAGCGCGATCAGGCCGAACGCGGCGGCGGTGAGCGCCGCGATGCAGAGCCGCATCGCCATGGCTGAGCGAAGACGGTGCATCGGGTCAGACCTTGTTGACCGCAGCGCGGCCGAGCAGGCCGTCGGGGCGCAGGGCCAGCGCCAGGATGATCACCGAGAACACGACGAGCTGCGTGTAGGTCGAGCCGAGGGTCGCGGTGACGCCGGCCTCGACCAAGCCGTAGAGCAGGCCCGCCAGGATCACCCCAGTCGCCGAGCCGATGCCACCGAGGATCGCCACGGCAAAGGCCTTGATGCCGAACAGCGTGCCGAGTTCGGCCGAGACCGAAAACAGCGGCGCGATCAGCAGGCCGGCGACGCCCGCGAGCGTCGCCGAGAGGGCAAAGGCGCAGGCGACCGTGCGGCGGACGTTGATCCCCATCAGCCGCGCCGCATCGGCGTTCTGCGCGACCGCGAGCAGGACGCGCCCGAGATCGGTCTTGCGGAACACTGTGCGGATCGCGAAGGCGACGGCGAGCCCCACCACCGGGATGATCAGCTGCAGCGGGTAGACCCCCGCTCCGAGGATCTCCACGGGCTTACTGGCCAGTGGCGAAGGCAGGCTGCGCGGCTCCTTGCCGAAGGTGAAGAGAAGGGCGTTGTCGAGCACGATGCCGCCCGCAACCGTCGCTAGCAGCCAGGCATCCGATCGGCGCTCGACGAAGGGCCGCACCAGAGCGGCCTCGACGAGCAGCCCGAACAGGGCACAGCCGATCAGCGCCGCGACGACCGCGACGGCCATCGGCCAGCCCAACGTGATCCCGAGCCAATAGGCCAGCACCGCGCCGAGGGTGACGAAGCTGCCCTGGGCGAAGTTCACGGTGCCGGACACGGCGTAGGTCACGTGGAAGCCAAGGGCCACGAGCCCATACATGCTGCCGAGCCCGAGGCCGCTGACGAGGATGGAGGTCAGCATCGCAGCGGCTTCAGTTCGTCACGGCGACGATCTCGCCGTCCTTGAAGCGGGTGAAGACGTAATCCTTCGGCCCCAGGGCATCGTGCTGCTCGGGCGAGAACGGCTTCTCGTAGGTTTTGATCAAGCCCTGGTAGGTGCCGATCTTGTAGAAGCCGTCGCGCACCTTCGGGCCCTCGGTCGAGCCGGCGGCCGCGATGGCGAGCGCCAGAAGGTGGGTCGCGTCGTAGGCATTGGCGATGCCGACCGCCGGCGTCACGTCGGCCATCGACTTGATGGCCGGATACTTTGCCTTCAGCGCGTCGAGCACGGCCGTCGCCTTCGGCGACGAGTTCCCGGCGAAGGTGAAGGTCTGGACGAAATGGACCTTGGCGGCGCTCGGGCCGGCGAGTTCGTCGAAGCGGCCGCCCGCGGGGCCCCAATGCGAGACCACCGGCACGGCCCAGCCCATCCGGTCAAGTGACTTCACCACCTGCGCCGAGGGGCCGACATTGCCGACGAGGAATAGCGTGTCGGCACCGGCCTCCTTCAGCCGCGAGAGCTGGGGCACCATGTCGACGTCGTTGGCCTCGTATTTCTCGATGCCGGCCGTCGGAAGGCTCGCCGCCTGCAGCGCGTCCTTGAGGCCCTTCTGGTTCGACTCGCCCCAGGCGTTGTTGACGAGGATCATGCCCGGCTTCTTGGCGCCGTAGGTCTTCACCGCGTAGGCGACGAGCGCCTCGTCGACGAGGGCGTCGACCGCCGAGACGCGGAATGCGAAGTTGTCGGCGGCGCCGTTACGGGTGATGCCGGTTCCGGCCGCCCAGGGGCCCAAGAAAGGCACCTTCATCTGGTTTGCGATGGGCACGATCGCCATGGAGACGGGCGTATCGAGGCCGCCGACCACGGCAACCACGCCGACGCGCTGGATCAGCTCGCGGGCGGCCAGCACGCCTTTCGAGGGATTTGCCTCGTCGTCGCGCGCAACCAGCTCCAGCGGCCGGCCGAGGACGCCGCCCTTCGCATTGATCTCGTCGATGGCGAGCCCCATGCCGCGGGAGATCGCTTCGCCCGACTTGGCGGATTGTCCGCTCAGCGCAGTGACGAGGCCTATCTTGACGGTGTCGGCCGCCTGCGCCCCCGCGACGGCAAGTCCGAGCAAGGCGGTCGTTGTCACCACGATGCGGCGTAGGGAGCGAGGTAGGAGGGAGGACATGGCGCGTCTCCGAGCAGGGGCGTTCGCCTTCAAGCGCAACGCCCGTGCCACCCGAGGTCACGGCGCATACCGGCACAGGGCCTCCGGTCATGCACGTTTCCGAGCAGCCCGTGCTCAATCCATCGTCAAAGTGCATACACTTGCTGCATGCACTTTTTCGAACTTTGCGGCAGTCTGGTGAGAGAGGAGATCACGCGATGAGCGAACCGAGACACGCCGACACCACGGCCCGCGATGCGGCCAATGTCACCGCCTATCTCGAAGCCTCGATGGTGCCCGATCCCGAGACGGCCGCCCGCTACATGGCGCCAGGCACGAAGATTGTGTTCACCGGCGCGAGGGTCTTCGACCACCCCAACGGGGTCACGGCGTTCAACGCGGGGCGCTATGCCTGGGTGAAGAAGCGCATGGAGCGGCTCGACGTCGTTCCAGGTGACGGCGTCACCACCGTCTACAGCCTCGGCACGCTCTACGGCGAATGGCCCGACGGCACGCCGTTCGAGGGCAACCGCTACGTCGACCGCTTCACCGTGCGCGACGGCCTCATCGTCACGATGGAGGTCTGGAACGACAGCGCCGAACGCCTGCTGACCAAGCACGGCATCACGGCCTGAGGGCCGGGGTCAGGCCACTCCGTCTGCCGATTCGACGTAGGGGGCCAGCAGCCGGGCGAGATCGCGCTCGCGCGGGGTCTGCGGCACGATGCGGGCCCGCTCTGCCACCGCGTCGAGATGGTGGTCCATGAGGGTGCTGGCGCACTCGGCATCGCCCTCGACCAGGGCGGCCACGACGTCGCGATGCTCGCTCACGGCGCAATCCGAGGAATGCGGCCGGCTGTAGAGCGACAGGATCAGGGCGCAGCGATAGGCGACCTCGGCCACGTACCGGCTCAGCACGGGACTTCCGGTCATCTCGGCCAGCATCAGATGAAACTCGGTGGCGAGCCGGATCGACACCGCCTCGGGGCCGCTTCTGGCGTCTTCCTCGCGCTTGATCTGGTCGAGAAGCGTCTGGCGCTGCTCCGCGCTCAACCGCCCCGCAAGACGGCGCATCACGAGCCGTTCCAGCCCGATCCGCACGTCGAAGGTGTCGCGCGCCTCATCCCAGCTCGGCGTCGCCACGACGGAGATCCGATTGCGGCGCAGATCGACCAGCCCCTCGCCCGCGAGCCGGCCCAGGGCCTGCCGCGCGATGGTGCGACTGACGCCGAAACGCTCGCCGAGAGCATCCTCCGGCAGGCGGTCGCCGGGAGCAAGCGCCCGCTCGACGATGGCCCGTCGCAGGGCGCGGCAGATCGAGCCGACACGGTCGCCGTTCTCGGACACTTTCGTAGTGCTGGTCATCGAAACCGTGGTGCAATCCGTCATGCATTCGTCTGGCCGCGATCGGGCTCAGGGCTCGTCGATCACGCTGACATGCGCGGCCACGACCTTCCACCCGTCCGGAAAGCGCACCCATGTCTGGCTCTGGCGGCCGACCTTTCCGGGGGCGTTGCCGCGTCGGAACAAGGTCATGGCGACGGCATGGTCGCGGCCATAGGTGGTGATCACCGTGTCCGACAGCTCCCGGTCCAGTCCCCGGGACGGGCGCGAACGCCGGAAGGTGCGGATGGCATCCATGCCGTAGAGGTTCTCGCCTCCGCCGTACCGGATCGTGCGCGGATCGTCGTGGAACAGGGCCTCCAGCGTCGGGACGTCGTTGCCGACGAGCGCGGCCTCGTAGCGGGCGAAAGCCGCCTCGACCTCGGCCTTCGCCTCGGCATCGTCGATCTGCATCGTGGTCACGTCCTTCAATCCAGCTTGGCGACCGGAGCCCGCACCAGCCCCTCGCGTTCGAGATGGCGCGCCACCCGCAACGCCACCTCCTCGCGCCACGGTGCGGCGATGATCTGCACGCCGAGGGGCAGCCCGTCATCCGGCCAGACCGGAACGGCGACGACCGGCAGCCCGATGAACGAGATCGGCTGCGTGAAGATGCCGAGATTGGCCCGGACCGGCAATTCGACGCCATCGAGCACGAAGGTCTTCTGGCCGAGGCGCGGTGCCCGGCAGGGCGTGGCCGGCGCCAGGATGACGTCGACCTCACGGAACAGGTCAAGCACGGCGGCGCGATACCAGCGGCGGAAGCGCTGGGCACGTTCGACGAACGGCGCCGGCATCACCGCGCCGGCGATGAGCCTGTCGCGGACGGCCGGGTCGAAATCGCCGCCGCGCTCGCGCAGCCGATCGAGATGGAGGGTCGCGCCCTCGGCCGCGGTGATGAGATAGGCGGAGGCGCGGGCGCGCGCCGCTTCGGGGATGTCGACGGTCCGTTCGCATCCGAGGGCGCTGGCGAGCGTCCGAACCGCCTCGAAGGCCTCTGGATCGCCGCTGCGCGCGAAGTATCCGCCGGCCACGGCCACCCGAAGCCCGCCGATGCCGGAATCGACAGTGGGAGCCGTCGGCTCGATGCCGCGATCCGCCACCACGGGATCGGCCGGGTCCGGCCCCTGCATCGCGTCGAAGGCGAGGGCGAGGTCCTCGACGCTGCGCGCCATCGGCCCGAGATGGTCGAGGCTGCCGACAAAGGGAAAAGTGCCGCCTCGGCTGAGCCGGCCATAGGTCGGCTTCAGCCCGAAGCAGCCGCACAGGGCCGACGGCACGCGAATCGAGCCGTTGGTGTCCGAGCCCAGCACCAGCGGCACGAGACCCGCCGCGATGGCGCCACCGGAGCCACCGGAGGATCCGCCGGACATATGGCCGAGATCGTGCGGGTTGCGGGTCGGCCCGTCATGCAGGTTCTCGCCGGTGAAGTCGTAGGCGTATTCGCCCATGTTCAAAGCGCCGACGAGGATCGCGTCCGCCGCCTCGAGCCGAGCGATCAGCGTCGCGTCCCGCTCGGCGGGGGCCCGCTCACGATTGATCTTCGAGCCGGCGCGCGTCGGCAGGCCGGCGACGTCGAACAGGTTCTTCACCGCGAACGGCACGCCGGCCAGAGGGCCGAGCGCCTCGCCGCGCGCCCTGGCGGCATCGAGCGCGTCCGCACGCGCCAGGGCGCGTTCCGAGACGACGTCCGTGAAGCTGTTCACGCGCCCGTCGAGCCGGGCGATACGCTCCAGGACAGTGCTGGTGACCGCATGCGCGCCGACACGGCCCGCCGAGACAGCGGACGCGATCTCTGCGGCCGAAGCCGTGCCAAAATCCGTCATCGCATCACGCCTCGTACACCGGAGCCGCCTCGGCTTCGTCAGGCAGCGCGAAGCCGCCGACGAGGGCGGCCGCCGCCTGGAGCACCTTCAGGTTCGCGACGATGGCTGGCGCCCAGTTCGGCTCGATGGTCAGGTCGAGCAGACCGAGGCCTGCCTGCAGATAGGCTTCCGGATCGAACTCGGGTCTCGTCTCTGTCGGCAAGGCAGCCCTCCGGGAAACCATCGTTGGCATCGGCTATGCTGGCCGCCTGCAACGCTCGCGCCACTGGACGTCGGGCGCGGCCGCCGATCCGAGTCCAGGGCGAAGGAACGCGATGACCGAATTCAAGCCGCTCAATCGATTCTCCGTCGAACCCCTGAGCCGGATGACGCGCCGCCTCGCCGACGTAGCGGGCGGCCGGACCGAGCCCGATCTCGTCATCACCGGCGCGCACGTGCTCTCGACCTATTCCGAGCGCATCCTGCCAGACCGCGAAATCTGGATCGCCGGCGGCCGGATCGCGGCGGTGAAAGCCGCCGGCTCACACACGGGTGGCGCTCCTCGCTACGACGCGGCCGGCGGATTGATTGCGCCCGGATTGGTCGATCC
The DNA here is from genome assembly GCF_014196345.1 of Methylobacterium brachythecii. GTDB lineage: Bacteria > Pseudomonadota > Alphaproteobacteria > Rhizobiales > Beijerinckiaceae > Methylobacterium > Methylobacterium brachythecii. The sequence goes on from NZ_JACIDN010000006.1 coordinate 303,437, forward strand.
GCATCTCCACATCGAGAGCAGCATGATCACGGCCTGCGCCTATGCCGAGGCCGCGTTGATCAACGGCACCACCACGATCTTCTGCGACAGCCACGAGATCGGGAACGTCCTCGATTCCAAGGGAATCGAATGGATGCTCGAGGATGCCCGCGAGGCACCCCTCAACATCTACCTGACGGTGCCGAGCACGGTACCAGCGACCACTCCGGCCATTGAAACGGCCGGCGGTGATCTCACGCCCGAGAAGATCGCGGCCCTGTTCGATGCGTGGCCCGAAGCGCTCGGACTCGGGGAGAAGATGGACTTCGTCGCCGTAGCGATGGGCGAGCCGCGTGCGCACGCGATCATCGCGGCGGCGCTTGAGCGGGGACGCCCGGTCTCGGGCCACATCTACGGGCGCGACTTCGTGGCGGCCTATGCCGCGAGCGGCGTCACCGACACGCACGAAGCGATCGATGCCGACATCGCCGACGACCTCCTGGAAGCCGGCGTCTGGATTTTCCTGCGCGGGGGGCCGCCAACGACGCCCTGGCATTCGCTGCCCAAGGCAATCGGCACGGTGACCGAATACGGGGCCGCCTGGAAACGGGTCTGCGCCTGCACGGACGACCGCGATGCCGACGACCTGCTGAATTTCGGTCTCGACTGGGTGGTGCGCGAGGCTGTGCGCATGGGCATCCCGAAGCCGGCCGCCTGGGCGATGGGCTCTCTGCATCCGGCTACGCGCTATGCGCTCGATGGCGAGATCGGCGGTCTCGGCGGGGGGCGCCGCGCCGATCTCGTGCTTCTCGACGACGACCTCGTGCCGCAATCGACCTGGTATGGCGGCGAGCTTGTCGTGGAGAGCCGCAAGCCAACGCCGCGCCTGGAGGCCGCGCTGGCGAGGCCGTATCGCTATCCTGGGCCCGCCTACGCGACGATACACTTGCCCGATCCGCTGCCCGCGCTCGTGCCGCCGCTTCCCGCCGGACCGTGCATGGTCAACGCGATCCGCACATCGCTGCCCGGCATCGAGCTCGTGCACGAGCGGATCGCACTGACACCGGGCGCGGACTGGGCCTCGACCCTCGCGTCGCACGGCCTCTGCCACGTCGCGGTGGTCGAGCGGCACGGGCTCGGCGGCAACGTCGCGCATGGCCTGCTCAGCGCCTTTGGCCTGAGGGCCGGCGCAGTGGCGAGCAGCGTCGGGCACGATTCGCACAATGGCATCGTCGCCGGACTCGACGAGGCCGACATGCGCATAGCGCTGCAGGCCATCGAGGCCGTCGGCGGGGGCGTGAGCGTAGTCGAGAACGGCCAGGTCGTCGCGCTGGTGCCGCTGCCGATCGCGGGGCTGCTGTCGGACAAGCGGGTTGACGCGGTCGCGGAAGAGGTGAGGGCACTGAAGGCTGCCTGGGAGAAGGCCGGCTGCGCGATCCCCTATATGGGCTTCAACCTGATCCCGCTCTCGGTGATCCCGCAGATCCGCATCACCGACAAAGGACTCGTGCTGGTGCCGGAGATGCAGCAAGTGCCGCTTTTCGAGGCGGCCTGATCACGCGCGCAGCGCGTCGACATAGGCTCGCCAGCCGCCATGCTGGGTGATGTCCCGAGCGCCCGCAGCCGCGTGCGCCTCGCACAGGAAGCCGGTGACGGAGCCGCCATCGGCGAGGGCAATCTTGCCGATCCCAAGCGGGGCCGGGATCGCCGCGACGAAGCGTGCGAACCCCTCGGGCGGGAGCGACCAGATCTCGATCTCGATTCCGGGTCCGTAGAAGCCGGGATCGCGAACCAGACCTGGCTTCGCAGGCTCGGTGCCGGGCAGGGCATAGAGCCGATAATCGGCCTTGGTGCGCGCCTTCCGCTGCAAGGTCGCGCCGAGCGCGACCAGCTCTCCGTTGAGCGGCAGACGCGAGAGATGGGCACCGACCACGGCGAGCGAGATGGCCGTTTCCGCCTGTCTCGGCTCCGCCAGACTGGGCAGGACGGCTTCACGGTCGAGGCCCGAGCCGCAGGATGCACCGCGGTGAAGTGCGTCGGCGACGGGCGCCAGTGCATCGTCGCTGCCGCCCGGGCCGACCAGCGTTACGCCCGCCGGCAGGCCATCACTCCGGAAGCCTGCCGGGACGGCGATCGCGGCAAGGCCGAGCAGGTTGGCGAAGTTGGTGTAGAGCCCCAGGCGGCTGTTGAGCGTGATCGGCTCCGCCTGCATCTCGGCGACCGTGTAGGTGGTGGGGGCGGTCGGCAGCAGTAGCAGATCGACGCGCGCGAAAATGGCCTCGGCCTCGCGCTTCAGTGCCTCGAACCGATAGCGGCCCTTGAAGGCATCGACGGCGCTGAAGCGCTCGGCAGACGCGACGATGGCGCGCACGCTCGGATCGAAATCATCGGCATTCGAGCCGAAGAACGTCTCGACCGCTGCAAGCCGCTCGGCCACCCACGGGCCGCCATAGAGTAGCTCGGCGATCTCACGGAGAGGACCGTAGTCGAACGGGACGGCGATGGCGCCCTTGGCCTCGAGCCGCGCCACCGATGCGTCGTAGAGCCGCTCGGTTTCTCGATCGCCGAAGAATTCGCGATCGGTCCCCGTCAGAACGCCGAAGCGGGGACTGGCCGGGAGTGCGGCGGCCTCGATGCGGCGCGCGTAGCTGTCTGCCGGATCGAAGCCTTCGGCGATGCGGCGGATGGCGATGCCATCCGCGACGCTGAGCGAGAACACGGTGATGCAGTCGAGGCTGCGGCAGGCGGGCACGAGGCCGGTCGTGCTGAGTAGGCCCGGTGTCGGCTTTATGCCGACGAGGTTGTTGAAGGCGGCGGGCACTCGGCCGGAGCCGGCGGTGTCGGTGCCGAGCGCTAAGCTCGCAAGACCCGCCGCGACCGCCACCGCGGAGCCGGAGCTCGACCCACCGGAAATGTAGTCGGCGGAGAAGACGCTGCGCGGAGCGCCATAAGGAGACCGCGTACCGTTGAGGCCGGTGGCAAACTGGTCGAGGTTGGTCTTGCCCGTGACGAGGGCGCCCGCCTGCTTCAGACGCTCGACCACACGGGCGTCGTGCTCGGGCGTGTAGGCGAAGGCAGGGCAAGCGGCTGTGGTGGGAAGGCCCGCGACGTCGATATTGTCCTTCACCGCGAAGGGGACGCCCCAGAGCGGGAGCGAATTCGGCTCTGGATGCTCCGCCATCAAGGCGCGGGCCGCGGCGATCAGAGCCGCGCGGGGCAGCGCCGTGATGAAGATCGCCGGATCGGTCGAGGACTCCATCCGGTCGGCGACGATGGTCGCTACATCGACCGGGCTCATCGATCCCTCGGCGTAGACCGCGCGCAGAGCGGCGAGCGTCAGCATCAAGGGAAGGCCAAGGCTCGCGCCACTCTGCTCACCAGCGTGCATTGCTGCCTCTCATGTATACATGCGGGAGGGCTGACCACGGGACAGCCTGCATCCGTCGTGCCGTGCGTCCACTCGAGCAAGCCTGCTGCCACGTTCGCGGGAACGCGATCGCATTCATGTCTCCGCCAGGGCCCGGGCACCCTCCTGGGCCTCGACAGGGGGATCCGACACCTGCTCGGCGAAGCGTCGGATCAGCCAGCGGCCGGCTGGACCCGGCGGCCTGTCGGTGCGGTAGATCGCGGTGAAGGGCAGGCGGCGGTGCTTGGCTTCCGGCATGTGCAATTCGACCAGACGGCCGGCATCTAGATCGGCCTGGACCATGTGGGCCGGCATGCTGCCCCAGCCGATGCCGGCCAACAGCAGCGTGTGCTTCGAGCTGAGGTCGGACAGGCGCCAAGTGCGGGTAGCGACCACGCCGAATTCCTGGCCCTCCGACAGAGGCGAGCGGTCGGCGATGACGAGCTGGATGTGATCCCGCGCCGCGCCCGGCGTCGAGGCATCCGCAGTGGCGAGCGGGTGCGAGGGCGCCGCGACCTGCAGCATTTCGACGTCGCCCACTGCAATGTGCTCCAGAGGGTCGCTCGCTCGGTCCCACAGCTCCACGCCGATGCCGATCACCGCGCGGCCAGTCGAGACGTATTGCTGGATCGCTCCGAGCGCCTCGACGTTCAGCCGCAAGGCGACCGTTGGAAACTGCACCTGGAACGCACGGAGGGCATCGACAAGCCGCTCACCCGGCATCAGCACGCTCACGACGAGACTGACCTCGGCTTCCAGGCCGCTCAGCATGCCGCTGACCTTCGCCCTCAAGCCATCGAGACTGTGAGTCACCGTGCGCGCCTCGGCCAGCACGGCGTGGCCGGCTTCCGTCAGCTGCGGCTTACGGGTCGATTCCCGATCGAACAACGGCAAGCCGAGCTGCAGTTCCAGATTGGCGATGGCGTAGCTGATCACCGATGTTGCCCGGTTCAGCCGGCGCCCGGCCGCGGCGAAACTCCCGGTCTCGACCACGCACAGAAAAACCCGAAGCTGATCGAGCGTCGGGGTTCCGACGGCCGCCATGCCGAACTCCTCGAACGATGCGCCGATCGGCGCTTCGAGGAGTTCGGCAAGCAAGCCTGAAGCCGAAACCGTGGCCCTGGAGCCTCGATGCGGCAGACGCGAAAAAGCCGGCCCCTGCGGACCGGCTTTGCGAGAGACCGTTTGGCGTCTGCGTTCAGCGGGCGCTGCCGGAGCGGTGGGCACGTGGAGCGGCGATCGAACTGGTGGTGTAGATCCCTTCCACCGAGACCTCGCCGGGGGCTTGGCGGTACGACCGGCCGTCGTAGCCCGAGAGGTTGGAGGCGGCGGCGCTGCCCTCGAAGCCACCCGGAGCCGCAGCGGCCGGGATGCCGGCAGGAGCGGTGTAGCTCTGGGCCGAGGCGACGGCCGGCAGACCAGCGACCAGGGAAAGGGCGAGAACGGAAGCGGTGAGGATACGGGACACGGCGGGCTCCATCAGTTCGGTGTGGCGGCCTGTTGCCGTCATCTGATGGAGTGAAAGTGGACCCGCGCAGCTCCTCGCAAAACCCGAATAAGATCGATGGAAACGTTCGAAAAAATCGAAAAGACATCGATCGGCAAGATCGGTGCCCCGTCAGTGATGCCCCGCCATATGCTGCCCGATCGCGCCGACCTCCGCCTCCGCCGCCAGCGTCTCGTAGACGAGCCGCCCCTCCGACATTACGACGATGCGGTCGGACAATTCGAGGATCTCATCGAGATCCTCGCTGATCAGCAGGACCGCCGCGCCGCCGTTCCGCGCGGCGACGATCCGGTTGCGGATCTCGGATACTGCGGCGAAGTCCAGGCCGAAACACGGGTTGACGACGATCAGGAGATCGACCGGATCGGTCAGCTCCCGAGCCAGGACCGCACGCTGGACGTTGCCGCCCGAGAGCGTAGCGATCGGCGCTTCGGACGAGGCGGTCTTCACTTTGAAGCGGGCGATGAGGTCCTTGGCGCGCCGTGACATGGCACCCTTGTCGAGCCACAGGGTCGGCGGCTTCTGCGGATCGTCGCCGCGCCTGTCGAAGGCCCGGAAGGCGAGGTTCTCGGCCACCGACATCCGCGGCGCGCAGGCGTTGCGCAGCGGCTCCTCGGGGATGAAGCGCACGCGGCGCGAGCGGCTCTCGACCCGCTTGCCAGTATAGGGCGTGCCCGCGACGACGACCCGGCCGCCGGTGGCGCGGATCTGGCCGCCGAGCACGTCGGCGAGTTCCTTCTGTCCGTTGCCCGACACGCCTGCGATGCCAACGATCTCCCGCGCCCGGACGCGCAGGTCGTCGATGGCGATGTGGCGCAGGCCCGAGACATCCGTGGCGGTCACCTTCTCCACGCGCAGGATTTCGCGCTCGGGATCCGGCTCGCCGAGGCGCGCGGCGATGGTCCGGGTCGTGCGCTCGCCGATCATCATCGCCGCCATGTCGTCGCGCGACAGGACGCCGACCGCGCCGCCGCCGACGAGCTTGCCGCGTCGCAGGACGCTGAGTGAGCGGGCGAAGGTCTCGACCTCTCGGAATTTGTGGCTGATCATCAGCACGCTTAGATCGCCGCGATCCGTCATGGCGCGGAGCAGGCCCAGGACCTCCTCGGCCTCGGCCGGGGTGAGCACCGAGGTCGGCTCGTCGAGGATCAGGAAGCGAGCCTTGAGATAGAGCTGCTTGACGATTTCGAGCTTCTGCTTCTCACCGGCCGCCAATTCGGCGACCGGGCGGTCGAGGTTCAGCTTGAACGGCATCCGCCCCATGAAGTCGGCGAGCGCGGCTCGCTCCGAGGACCAGTGGAGGATCGCCGGGGCATCCGCGCGGGAGATCACGAGGTTCTCCGCGCCGGTCAGCGAGGGCACTAGGGTGAAGTGCTGGTAGACCATGCCGAGGCCGCGCGCCTGCGCGCCCTTCGGGTTGGTGATCTCGGCCTCGCGGCCATCGACGAGCACCGAACCTGACGTCGGCGCGTAAAAGCCCATCACGCATTTGACGAGGGTCGACTTGCCGGCGCCGTTCTCGCCGAGCAGGGCGTGGAAGCCGCCCGGCTCGATCTTCATCGAGACGTCGTCGAGGGCGGTGAAGGCGCCGAAGCGCTTCGTCATGCCGATGGTCTCGACGCCGATGGCGCCGGTAGCGGGGGCATCCGGCTCCATCGTGGTCAGCCCATCGCCGCGAGGAGCGCCTCGGAGGAGGCGATGGCGCCGAACACGCCGCCCTGCATCGTCACCATCTTCAGCGCGGCCTCATGGTTGCCGGCATCGGTGGCGGCCGTGCCGTCGGTGACGATGACGCATTCGAAGCCGCGGTCATTGGCCTCGCGCATCGTCGTGTGCACGCAGACATCCGTGGTGATGCCGGTGAGGATCAGGTTGCGGATGCCGCGCTGATTCAGGATCAGCTCGAGATCGGTGGCGCAGAACGAGCCCTTTCCGGGCTTGTCGATGATCGGCTCGCCGGGGAGGGGCGCGAGTTCGGGGATGATCTCCCAGCCGGGCTCTCCGCGCACCAGCACGCGGCCGCAGGGGCCGGGATCGCCGATGCCGGCGCCCATCTGGCGCGAGCGCCAGAGCTTGTTGGCCGGCAGGTCGGCGAGATCAGGACGATGGCCCTCACGGGTGTGGATCACGTGGTAGCCGAGCCGGCGCGCGGCGGCGAGCAGGCTGCCGATCGGCCCGATGGGCGCACGGGTGAGCGCGAGGTCGTAGCCCATCGTATCGACATAGCCGCCGACGCCGCAGAAGTCGGTCTGCATGTCGATGATGACGAGCGCCGTGTTGTCCGGCCGCAGGTCGCCGTCCCAGGGCCAGGGATAGGGCTTAGCCTCGGCGTACCGGCCGTTGGTCGGCATTCCTGCGGCGGGCATGGGGCTGGCGCTCATTCGGCGGCCTCCTTGGTTTCGGAGCTTGCCGTCTCGCCGAATGCCCGCGTTGGGGCAGGGAAGCCGCAGCTCGTCCCGTCGACGACCTGGACCTGGTCCTCCCAGGGCAGCCGGTACCGGCCGGCGGCGAGGTCGTGCATGTAGGTGTAGGGGCAATCCTGCGCACCGCCCTTCACAGCCGTGTAGCCGCGGTGGCCGAACTGGTAGATGTTGTTCTCGACGCCCCAGTGGATGCGTGCCTCGCGCACGAGGTCGGGCCGGACCTCCGCCGTGATGATCTCGTCGACCCGCCCCGTCGTGCCATGGGCGATGACAGTGCCGTCGAAGTTCACAATCATGCCTTCGCCCATGGAGTCGAAGCTGCCGTCCGTGCCGCACATGCAGACATTGGCGGTCACCATCAGGTTGCAGAAGGCGTTGGACTGGTTGGTGAAGCGCCAGGATTGCCGGATCGGCGCGGTGTAGCCGGCGGTGCGGATCATGATCTCCGCGCCCTTGTAGGCGCATTCGCGCGCCATCTCCGGGAACATGCCGTCGTGGCAGATGATTAGCGCAAGCTTGGCGCCCTTCGGCCCGTCGATGACCGGGATTCCGAGATTGCCGGGCTCCCAGGGCTCGACCGGCACCCAGGGATGCATCTTGCGATAGTAGAGCTTCAGCTCGCCCTGATCATCGATGACGACGCCGGAATTGTAGGGGTAGCCGCCGGGATTGTACTCCATGATGGAGAAACAGCCCCAGATCCTGTTGTCGATGCAGGCCTGCTTGAAGGCGGCGACTTCCGGCCCGTCGAGGCTGCACATGATCTCCGGGTTTGTGTCCATCGACAGCCCGTGCAGGGCGTATTCGGGAAACACCACTAGATCCATCGTGCCGAGATTGGCGCGGGCCTTGGCCACCAGCTCGACGATGCGCGCGGTCTGGGCCGCGAGGTCGGCCTTGGTGACGACGTTCGGCAGCTGCAGCTGCACGAGGCCGATGACCACGCCGTTGGGCGATTTGTTCAGTCCGCCAAGTCCGTTCATGGCAGGTCCTATTTCGAGAGGGAGAGCTCGCCCGGAGCACCGGCAAGCGCCCGCTCCGTGGACGAGGTCGCGATCAGCAGCGCGAGGGTGAGCACGTAGGGCGCCGCGTAGAACAGGTAATACCCCTGGGAGATGCCGACGGATTGGAGCGCCGGCCCGAGGGCGCCGGCCCCACCGAAGAGCAAGGCCGCGCCGAAGCAGGCCAGCGGGTTCCAGCGGGCGAAGATCACGAGCGCGACCGCCATCAGGCCCTGGCCGGAGGAGACGCCCTCGTTCCAGGAGCCAGGGTAGTAGAGCGAGAGATAGGCGCCCCCGATCCCGGCGAGCACGCCGCCGGCGGCGGTGGCGTAGAGCCGGACCCGGTCGACGTCGTAGCCCATGGCGCGGGCGGCATCGGCGCTGTCGCCGACGACGCGCACGATGAGCCCAGCCTTGGTATTGCGGAAGGCCCACCACAGCAGAACCGACAGGGCCGCCCCGACGAGGAAGAGCACATTGACCCTGAGCGCCGCCTGGACTTGCGGCAGATCCGACCAGAAGCCGAACGGGATCGCCGGCAGGGGCGGTGCGGAGGGTTGGATGAAGGGCTTGCCGAGGAAGAAGGCGAGGCCGGAGCCGAACAGCATCAGCGCGATGCCGACGGCGACGTCGTTCACGCGCGGCAGGCGACAGACGAAGCCATGCAGCAGGCCGAAGGCGCCTCCGGCCAGCCCGGCGACGGCAACGCCTGCCCAGGGCGAGTCCGTCAGCACGGCGGTGGCGTAAGCCGACATCGCGCCGAAGACGAGGGTGCCCTCAAGGCCGAGATTGATCCGGCCCGAGCGCTCGGTGATGGTCTCGCCGAGGCTGACGAACAGGAACGGCGTCGAGACGCGGATCGCCCCGCCGATCACGGCGATGAGGACGCTCCAGAGACCGAGTTGATCGCTCATCGGTCCTGCCTCACGCCGCGGCGGATGCGGCGGGCGCAGGCATCGTCTCTGCCTTGGCCTGCCAGAGATGGGGGCTGAAGATCTTGAAGCGGCCGTAGAGCGTCTCGCTCATCAGCACGATCAGGAAGAGCAGGCCTTCGAGGACCAGCACCGTCGCGTCGGGCAACTGCATGCGCCGCTGGATCAGGCCGCTGGAGGCCTCGATGCCGCCGAGCAGGATGGCGACCGGAATGATTGCGATCGGGTTCTGCCGGGCGAGGAAGGCGACGAGGATGCCGGTATAGCCGTAGCCGGCCACAAGGGTGCCGTTGGCGGTGCCCTGCACCGCGGCCACCTCGAAGAAGCCCGCGAGCGCCGCGAAGACGCCCCCGAGGGCCGTGAAGCCGACGATGAGCCGGCCGACGGGCAGGCCCTGGATCTGCGCGGCGCGGACATTGCCGCCGGCGATGCGCGCAGCGAAACCGAGGGTCGTGCGATCCATCAGGATGTAGGCGAGGATGCAGGCGATCACGCCGCAGCCGAGGCCCCAATGCACGCCGATCACCGGCATCGGCGGAAGCATGAAGGCATCGCCGATCGGCAGGGTCGAGGGCTTGTTGAGGCTGGTCGGATCCCTCAGCGGGCCCTCGATCAGATGGTTCGCGATCGCGATGGCGATGTAGGACAGGAGCAGGCTGGAGATGGTCGCGTTGACCCCGCGATAGGCCTGGAGCCAGCCGACCGAGCCGATCCAGACGGCACCGGCAAAGGCGGCGGCCAGCGCCATCAGTGGGATCGCGATCACGGCCGGAAACGCCGCCAGGGGCTGAGCGAAAGCCGCCGCGGCGAGGCCTCCGAGCACGATGGCGCCCTCGCCGCCGATCACGACGAGGCCGAGCCGAGCCGGCAGGGCGACGCAGAGCGCCGTGAACAGCAGCGGCGCGGCCCGCTGCAGGCTGTTGCCGAGGGCGAAGGAGGAGCCGAAGCCCGCGCGATAGACGAGATCGACGAGTTGCAGCGGCGACTTGCCCAGCGCGAGCAGGAAGACGCCGAACAGCAGGAAGCCGGCCACCGCCGCGGCGACCGGGATCGCCACGGCTTCGGACCGGCGCGCGAGCCAGGCGCGCACCTGAAGTCCCGTCGAAGGCCGGGCGGCCTGCACCGGCATCACCGAAGGAGCAGCATCCGCGACCACGTGCAGGGCTCTCCGCGAACGAGGAAGATCAGTGAGAACGGCGCCGCAGAAAGCGTGCCATGCGGCGCCGTTGGCCCAGCGTCAGACCGAGCCCTTCACGCCGGCGACGAGGTAGTTCGTGCTTTCGAGCTCGGCCGCCTTCTCGGGATAGGCCTTGCCGGCGGCGACGATCTCCTTGCCGGTATTGTCCTTGAGCGGGCCCTTGATGATCTCGTAGCCACCCTTGAGCATCTCGGCCTTGACCGCGTCGGCATTCTTGCGCGCCGCCTCGCTGACCCCGGGCCCATAGGGGCTCATCTTGACGAAGCCATCGGCAAGGCCGCCGCGCACGAAATTCTGGGGCACCTTGCCGGCCTGCATCGAGGCGATGAAGTCCTTGTAGATCGGCAGCCAGTTCCACTCGGCGCCGGTGAGGTATTTCTGCGGGGCGAGCGGAGATTGGTCGACGTGGTAACCGCAGACGAAGGCGCCACGGCGCGCCGCCGTCTCGACCACGACCTTCGGGCTGTCGACGTGGCAGGTGACGACGTCGGCGCCGCCATCGATCAGCGCGTTGGTGGCCTCGGCCTCCTTGACCGCGAGCGACCATTCGCCGGTGAAGATCACCTGGCAGGTGATGCTCGGATCGACGCTCTGCGCGCCGAGCAGGAAGGCGTTGACGTTGTTCAGCACCTGCGGAATGGGCTTGGCCGCGACGAAGCCGATCTTCTTCGACTTCGAGGCATGCGCCGCAACGATGCCGTTCAAGTACTGGCCCTGGGCAATGTAGCCGAAGTAGGAGCCGGCATTCTTCGGGTCTTTGTCCGACCACAGGCCACCGCAATGGCGGAACTGGATCTTGGGGTTCTTCTTGGCTTCCGCCAGCAGGTAGGGCGAGTAGTAGCCGAAGGAGGTCGGGAAGAGCAGCGTCGCCCCGTCGAGATTGATCATGCTCTCCATGGTCTTCTCGACCGCGTTCGTCTCGGGAACGCGCTCTTCTTCCGTGATCTCGATACCCGGCATGCCCTTCAGCGCCTTTGCGGCCTGGGCATGAGCTTGGTTGTAGCCGTAATCGTCCTTCGGTCCGACGTAGATGAAGCCGACGGTCAGGGAGCCGGCAGCCCGGGCACGGCCGAAGGGAAGCGCGCTCAGAGACAGAGCGCCTGCGCCCTGGAGAAGAAATCGGCGAGAGAAGGGGCGTGCGATCACGGCGAACCGTCCGTTTCGGCGTTAGGCGATGCAATATCGCGAAACTAAGCCGAGCCCGGACTGCGAAGAAGCCAAGATTATTAGCAATGAACCGAGGTCGATCTCCCTCGGCAGAGGCCCGATAGACTCGGAACGCGCCCAAAATTACGGCCGTGTATGCACGGTTTTCGACCAGCGGACGAAGACTCGCGGACGGTCTCAGTCGGCACGCCGCAAAGGCCGGCGACCGCAATTCGTGACGGCAAAAGAAAACCGGCGGCCCGATCGGGCCGCCGGTTTCGAGGGGGGAGCCTGCGCCTTTTGGCGAGAGGCTCAGCGGGCCTGACGGCTGCGATCCGGCGATGCCTTGCGGACCGAACCGGTGGTGTAGGCTGTGTCGTCGGGAGCAACGCGATAGCCGCGACCGGCATTGGCGCCCGCCGTAAAGGCGGAGCCTTCGAGGCCGCCGGGGGCGGTGGCGGTGGGGATACCGGCCGGTGCGGTGTAGCTCTGCGCGAAGGCGGAGGAGGTGAGGGCGAAGCCGAGAGCGGCGCCCAGGATGATGCGTGACGTCATAGCGAGAATCCCTGGTTTGACCCGGCGCCGCTTGACGAACGGCGGCGCTTGATCGAGTTCCCAGAAATTGTGCAACCGTGCCTGCAAAGACAACACGCCTTGCTCGACTATTATGCACAATGTTCGTGCACACATCGCGGACCTTTGCTTGCTGCGATTGACCGCCGTCGCATAAAGCAAAAATAAATCAAATACTTGGTGGCAAAATCCATGCTTTTCCGGCCGATGCAGGCGGATTGGCACGCTTCTTTCGCCAGAGTGCCTTTTCGCACAGCTCGATCGCTGAAAAACGGCAGCGCCCGCGTGCCGATACCCACCGCTGACGCATCGGTGCCGGGGGCAGGCGAGATGCCGAACGAGAGCGGCCCGCGAGCCTGAGCCGCGAGCCGCCTCGGGGTGATGCGGGATGGGGTGGTGAGGCGGCCGGCTCAGCCGCGGCTGATCGTTGCCTCGATCTGCCCGTGCGGCTCGTCCGTCGGCAGGAAGACGGCGCCGGGGTTTTCGAGCCCGAAAGGCGCGAGATTGATCGGGATGTAGTGCTTGTTCGGCATCGCGAAGCTGATGTCGGCGATCTCGGGAACCGCCGCGAGCACGGCTTCGGCCATGCGATACATCGAGTCCTGAACCCCGTAGGAATAGGTCGTGCCGAACACCTCGATCAGGATGTCGAGTACCTTGGCGTTCGTCGTCGTGTAGTCGGCCGGGGCACTGAGCCAGGTCCAGGTGGCGTCCATGGCGGTGGCGGCGATCCGGTCCGTCGTGTCGGCCAGCGTGCGGTACTCATCGTTCACGAAATCGACCCAGCCGGACTGCGTCGTCTTCATGAAGGTGAAGCCACGCAGGCCCGATTGTAGGACTGCCTTGTCGCGGCTCGCCACTAGCTTGACGTAGCCGAAGCCATTGCCGTCGAGGGTGAAGACGTGCCCATGCGGCTTGCCGTCGAAGGCATGACGGCGCCAGCGCGTCTCCTTCGCCTCGATCTGCATTTGCTCGACCTGCGGGTAGGTGTCGAGGAAGAGCTTGGCGACGGCCTCGATGAACGCCTCCTTGTCGAGGGAGATGTTTTTGGCCGCCACGACGTTGCAGATGTTCTTCACGCTGTCGGTGGCGACGCAGGCCCGGTTGTCGCCCTCGGTCCACGACGCATCGAAAGCGCCCTTCATCAGCGCCGTGATGTTGAGTTCACGCGGGGTGTGATGGTCGCCATCGCGCGTGAGCCGCATTACCCGCACGCGGCCCTTGCCGTATTTCGAGGCGGTCAGGGGCATGGTCGTCTCCGGAAAGGTCCAGGGTCGGGGGATCAGTGCTCGGACTTGGCGGCCTGTGCCTTGGCAGCCGCGCGGGCTTCCTCGGCGCTCTGCAATCCGTTGAAGAACAGGTTCAGGAGCACCGCCGAGATCGCGCAGAGCAGGATGCCGGATTCGAGCAACGGGTGCAGCGCATGCGGCATCTGCTTGAAAAAGTTCGGGGCGACGAGTGGGATCATGCCGAAGCCGACCGAGACGGCCACCACGAACAGGTTGTTGCGGTTATGGGCGAAGTCGACCGCCTGGAGGATGCGAGCTCCCGTGGCGCCGACCATGCCGAACATCACCAGTCCCGCGCCACCGAGCACGCATTGCGGCACCGCCTCGACGACTGCGGCGAGCTTCGGGATCAGGCCGAGCCCCAGCATGATGAAGCCGCCGACCACGGCGACGTAGGGCGTGCGCACGCCGGTGACGCCGACCAATCCGATGTTCTGTGAGAACGAGGTGTACGGGAAGGTGTTGAAGACGCCGCCGATGATCGTCCCGAGGCCGTCCCCGCGAAGGCCCTTGGTGAGGCGCTTCTCGTCGACCGGGTCGGCGCAGATCTCGGCGAGCGCCAGGAACATGCCCGTCGACTCGATCATCACGACGACCATCACGATGCACAGGGTGATCACCGAGACGAGATCGAAGGTCGGGAATCCGAAGGCGAAGGGACGCACCACGTCGAACCACGGCGCGGTGGCGACATGGCTGAAATCGACGAGTCCGAAGAAGCCCGCCACGACCATGCCGACGATGATGCCGATCAGCACCGAGGCCGAGTTCACGAAGCCGGCGCCATAGCGGGTGATCGCCATGATCAGGCACAACACGAATGCCGCGATGCCGAGAAAGACCGGTGCTCCGTAATTCGGATTGCCAACGCCGCCCGCGGCCCAGTTCACGCCGACCTTCATCAGCGAGATGCCGATAACCAGGATGATCGTTCCGGTCACCACTGGCGGAAACAGCGGCAGCAGCCGCCCGACGAGCGGTGCGACGAGGAAGGCGAACAGGCCTGCGGCGATCACCGCGCCATAGATGCCGGTCAAACCGATCTCCGGGCTGCTGCCCATGGCGATCATTGGGGTCACGGCTGCGAAGGTCACGCCCATCATCACTGGCATGCGCACGCCAACACCGGGCAGGCCCCAGCTCTGCACGAGGGTTGCGAGACCGCCGGCGAAGAGGTCCGCACTGACCAGCATCGCGATCTGTTCCGGCGCCAGCTTCAGCGCACGTCCGACGATCAGCGGCACGGCGACGGCACCTGCATACATGACGAGGACGTGCTGCAATCCGAGGAGCCCGAGCGCAACCGGCGGCACCTTGTTGACCGGCGCAGCGGCCGCTTCGACCGGGGCGGGATCCGGCGGATCGATCACGACATCGGGGTGGACGGCAGTGTTCGTGGCACTGGTCATGGGAGCGACGCCTCGGCCTCAACAGATCCCCGGCGCGGGTTTCCTCGTTCCACTGGGCAAAGCGTGTGCCACGGGCACGGCAAACCGCAGGGGCGCTCGATCACAATGGCTTGCCGGCAACCGACCGGCCCGGCGATGCGCCATCGATGCCGGATTCAAGTGCATCTGCATGTATCTTGCGCGCCGTTGGGCATGGCGTGAGCCGTCCGTCCGGCTGGCCCGTTGCCTGCACCGGAGCAGGTTGCAATTCATTGCCATCGCACCCCATCCCAGCGAAAGCCGGCTGCCATGACGACGTCGCTCTCCGATCTCAACGCCGCCCCTTCGGCGGACTTCGTCGGGACGCTCGGCGCGGTATTCGAGCATGCGCCCTGGATCGCAGAGGCGAGCGCGGCGCAGCGGCCCTTCGCGACGGTCGGCGCGCTCTATGCGGCGATGATCGACGTGGTCGAGCGCGCAAGCGACGCACAACGGCTCGCCCTGCTGACCGGGCATCCGGAGCTCGCTGGGCGGGCAGCCCGCTCCGGCGAGATCGCACCGGATTCGATCGCGGAACAGGCGGCGGCCGGGCTCGATCGCATGTCGGACGCCGAATACGCACGGTTCGAGGCGCTCAACGCCGCCTATCGCGAAAAATTCGGCATCCCGTTCATCCTGTGCATCAAGCGGCACGGGCGGGCCTCCCTACTCGCTCATTTCGAGGCACGGCTCGCCTCCGTGCCCGACGTCGAGCGGCGCACGGCCGAAGCGGAAGTCATGCGGATCGCTGCGATCCGTCTGAACGCGCTGGTCACCGGTGACGGTCCCCTCCAGACGACCGGCCGGATCTCGACCCACGTGCTCGATACGGTCCAGGGGAAGCCGGCGGCCGGCGTGACGATCGAACTCGTCGAGATCGTCTCGCCAACGGAAACCGTTATCGTGGCGCGCGCGCTGACCAATGCGGATGGCCGGACGGACATGCCACTGGTCGGCGGTCGGCCGGTGCCGATCGGAACCTACGAATTGCGCTTCAGCCTCGGCGATCATTTCCGGCGCGTTGGTCCCGCCCTCGGTCTCGACCTGCCCGAGCCGCCCTTCCTCGATATCGTGCCCCTGCGGTTCGGGGTCAGCGATCCGGAGGGCCATTATCACGTGCCCCTGGTGGCGACCCCGTGGAGCTACCAAACCTATCGCGGAAGCTGAGCCGCATTCGACGTACCGAAAGCGGACGAGGCTCGCAGCCGGCATAGCGCTTGCTGCCCGTTGGATGAGCCAATGGCTCGTCCACTCAGCTGCGAGAGAAACCATCCATGCGTATCCCCGGCGTCGCGATCGGACTCGGTCTTCCTCTCACGGCATGGCTGGTCGCCGCCCTCGTTCTCTCAGGCAGTGTCGTCTGTGGGGCTTCTGGAGTTCGCGCTCAGGGGAGCCTGACACCGCCCGCGGGTCAGCCTCGGATCACGGCGCCCGGCGGCCTTAGGGGACGGGCAGCGCACCGGCACAGGCGGCACCGCCATCACCGATAGGGAACAATTCGGAGCCCTAATCGATTTTCCATAAGTACGACAATGACTTGCCTATCGTTTAGGCACTTATGGAAGGTTCTTGATCATGCGTAGGACATTCTCCGCCGCAATGTTTGTGTGCGGGATGGCGGCATTGATGGGTCCAGCCCTCGCCCAATCGACCGGCGCTCCCGCCGGCAGCGAGCCGGCAACGGCTCCGGGCGGCACGGAAGGGATCGCCGGAGCCCGCAACGAGCGCGAGGCGATCCGCAGCGGCGACGCCATTCCTGCTCCTCGCGGCGTCGGCGAACCCGCTCCGCCGCCGCCCGGCGCGGTCGTGGTGCCGGACCAGCCGCCGCCCGCGCCGCGTCCCTGATCACCGAGCAATGCTGAAAGCAGAAGCCCCGCCGGAGACGATCCGGCGGGGCTTCTCGCATCGGGCTGGCTGACTGCGACTACTGGGTCAGCTTGTCGTCGATACCCTTCACGTACCAATTCATGCCGAGGATCATCGGGTCGGGGGCGTTGTCGCCCTCCTTTACGGCGACCGAGCCATCCTGCTTGAGGACCGGGCCTTGGAAGGGATGGATCTTGCCGTCGGCGATCGCCTTCTTGGTCTCCTCCGCCATCGCCTTGACGTCGTCGGGCATGTTGGTGAATGGCGCCAGCACGACCATGCCGTCCTTGATGCCGCCCCAGGTGTCGTGGCTCTTCCAGGTGCCGTCGAGAACGGCCTTGGCCTCGGAGATCACGTAGCCGTTCCAGTCGTCGGTGATCGAGGTCAGCTGCGCCTTGGGCGCGAAGCGGAACTGGTCGGAGGACTGGCCGAAGGCGAGCTTGCCCTGCTTCTCGGCCTCCTGCAGCGGAGCCGCGGAATCGGTGTGCTGGGTCAGGATGTCGGCGCCTTGCGCCAGCAGCGCCTTGGCCGCCTCGGCCTCCTTGCCCGGATCGAACCAGGTGTTCACCCAGACGATCTTCACCTTGATGTTCGGGTTGACCGACTGCGCGCCGAGCATGAAGGCGTTGATGCCGCTCACCACCTCGGGGATCGGGAACGAGGCGATGTAGCCCACCGTCCCGGACTTGGAGAGCTTGCCGGCGATCTTCCCGCAGACATAGCGGCCTTCGTAGAAGCGTGCCGAGTAGGTCGAGACGTTCTCCGAGCGCTTGTAGCCGGTGGCGTGCTCGAACTTCACCTTCGGGAATTTCTTGGCGACCTTCAGGGTCGGCTCCATGAAGCCGAAGGAGGTGGTGAAGATCAGGCTCGCACCGGAGCGAGCCAGCTTCTCGATGGAGCGCTCGCTATCCGCCTCGGGCACGTTCTCGAGGAAGGTGGTCTCGACCTTGTCCGGCATCGCCTCCTGCAGCGCCTTGCGGCTGAGGTCGTGCTGGTAGGAATAGCCGAAATCGGCCACCGGCCCGACATAGACGAAGCCGACCTTCAGCTTCTCGGCCGAGAGAGCCGGCGCGATCTGGCCGATCGCCATGGCTGCGCCGACCAGCGCGCCGCCGAACTTCGTGAGACTGCCCCGCATCTTGGTTTCCTTCTTGAACGTCACCGGCGCAGGCGGCGGCCTTCTGGACCGATCGCGGGTGCCGCTCACCGGCTCGGCGTGAACACGCGTCCGAGAGCAGCGGGGGCGAGGGAGCCGCCTTGGCGCTGTCCGAGCGAGAGCAAGACCAGGGCCAGGATCGTCGCCAGATAGGGCACCGCCGAGAGGAGCTGGCCCGGCAGGCCGAGGCCAGCCGCCTGGGCATGGAGCTGCAGAACCGTCGCACCGCCGAACAGCAGAGCGCCGGCTGCGACCCGCAGCGGCTTCCAGGAGGCGAAGACCACAAGCGCGAGCGCGATCCAGCCGCGTCCGGCGGTCATGCCGGGGGACCAGAACGGCGTGTAGGCGAGGGAGAGGTAGGCTCCGCCGAGCCCGGCGCAGGCGCCGCCGAACAGCACGGAGAGGAAGCGGACCTTGCGGACATGCAGTCCGAGCGCGTGCGTCGCCACGTGGTCGTCGCCGATGGCGCGCAGGGTCAGGCCCTTGCGCGTGTGCCAGAGGAACCACCAGACCGCCGCCACCAGCCCGGCGGCGAGGTAGACGAAGGCATCCTGCCCGAACAGCAGCTTGCCGACACCCGGCAGGTCGGTCAGCCCCGGGATCTGCAGGTGGGGCGCCGGATCGCGCTTCACGCCAACATAGCTTGCCCCAACGAGCCCCGAGAGGCCGAGGCCAAGGATGGTCAGCGACAGGCCGGAGGCGACCTGGTTCGCGGCGAGCCCGACCGTCAGGATACCGAATAGCGCCGAGAGCAGCAGGCCGCCCGCGGCGCCTCCGAGCGCACCGAGGAGGGTCGAGTCGGTCTGCATCGCCACGGCGAAGCCTGCGGCTGCGCCGAAGATCATCATGCCCTCGACGCCGAGGTTCAGCACCCCGGAGCGCTCCACGACAAGTTCGCCGATTCCGGCGAGGATCAGGGGCGTTGCCGCCGCCAGAACCGTAGCGAGCACCATCTGGACGATATCGAGGGTCATGCCGGGCTCCGAGGCAGGCTCTTCACGCGATCGCGCTCACGGAAAAACACGGCTCGACGGGCCCCCCGGCACAAACCGCACGTGGTAGCGTGCGATCACGTTCGCCCCGAGCACGAGGCCGAGCAGCAGACCCTGGAAGGCGCGGGTCAGATCGAGGGGCAGCCGCAGGTCGATCTGCGCGCCCTCGCCGCCGATGGTGGTCAGCGCGATGACGACGGCGGCGACCAGGATGCCCGGCGGCGAGAGCCGGCCGAGGAAGGCGACGATGATCGCGGTGAAGCCGTAGCCCGGCGAGATCTCGGGCTGGAGCTGACCGATCTTGCCCGCGACCTCGGCGATCCCAGCAAGCCCCGCGGCGCCGCCCGAGATGGCGAAGGCGGCGAGCGTCAGCCGCGCGTCGGAGAATCCGGCGAAGCGCGCCGCCCTTGGGCTCGATCCGACGAGGCGAACCTCGAAGCCGAACAGGGTGCGCGCCAGCACGATCGTCGCCAGCACCACGGCGACGAAGGCGATCAGGACGCCGGCATGCAGCGCATCGCCCTCCATGAGGTAGGGCAGGCGCGCCGCCGGATCGAAGCCGACGCTCTGCGGGAAGTTGAATCCCGCCGGATCGCGCAAGGGACCGCGGACCATGTAGTCGAGCAGGAGCTGGGCGACGTAGACGAGCATCAGGCTCGTCAGGATCTCGGAAACGCCGAGGCGCACCTTCAGGAAAGCCGGGATCATCGCATAGGCGGCGCCGGCCAAGGTTCCGGCGATCAGCATGGTAGGCAGGATCCAGAGGGTCGCGCCCTCCGCGCCATGCGTGAGAATGCCGACCCAGCCGCCGACGAGGCCGCCGACCACGAACTGGCCCTCGGCACCGATATTCCAGAGGTTGGCGCGGTAGCAGAAGGCGAGACCCGTCGCGATCAGCGCCAGCGGCGCGGCCTTCAGCGCGATCTCCTGCAGCGACCAGACCTCGCTCAGCGGCGTCACGAAGTAGGTGACGAAGGCCTGTCCCGGCGAGACGCCGAGCGCCGCCACGGCGATGCCGCCGATCAGCACGGCCGCAACGAAGGCCAACGCCGGCGACAGGATATCGAGGACGGGGGAGCGGCGGGTGCGAGGGACGAGGTCGAGGCGCATGGTGGCGATCGCTCAGTGCGCGTGAGCCGGCACGGGAACCGGCGCCGTCTCGTGGACCAGCGGGAGGTCGCCTACGGGAGCGGCATGATCGCTCGAACCACCCATCAGCAGACCCACGGCCTCGCGGCTGGTTTCGGCGGTCGGGATTGCGGGCGAAAGCGTTCCGTCGTGCAGGACGGAGATCGAGCCGGCGATCTCGAACAGCTCGTCGAGGTCCTGGCTGATCACGAGGATCGCGGCGCCCCGCGCGGCGAGGTCGATCACGGCCTGGCGGATGTGAGCTGCGGCGGCCGCATCGACACCCCAGGTCGGCTGGTTGATCACCAGCACGCCGGGCTCGGCCAGGATCTCGCGGCCGACCACGAATTTCTGCAGGTTGCCGCCCGACAGCGTGCCGGCCGCCGGGTCTGGACCAGCCTTGCGGACGTCGAACGCATCGATGACGCGCTTGGCGAGATCGCGGGCCGAGCCGAGCTTGAGCAGTCCGAACTGGGTGAGCGGCGCCGTCGCATAGCGCGAGAGCAGGGCGTTCTCGGAGAGGCTCATCAGGGGCGCTGCGGCATGGCCGTTGCGCTCCTCGGGAACGAAGCTCGCGCCGAGCCGGCGCCGGGCGTTGATGCGGAGGCCGCCCACCGGCTTGCCGTCGATCCGAACGGCGTCGGGGGAGGGTGCCCGCGTCTCGCCCGACAGGGCGGCGAAAAGCTCGGCCTGTCCGTTTCCGGCGATCCCGGCGATGCCGAGGATCTCGCCGCCGGCAACGCTCAGCGTCACGTCGCGCAACGAGGTCGCGTGCAGGCCGGGAGCGGGGAGGGTGAGGCGTTCGAGATGCAGGCGCTCCTTGCCCGGCGCGACGCCCTGGCGCGGTGTCACGTCGCGCACGGCCGTGCCGACCATCATCGCGGCGAGGGAGCGGGCGGTCTCCTCGCGCGGATTGCAGGCGCCGACCACCTTGCCGCCGCGCAGGATCGTGGCGCGCACGCAGAGCCGGCGGACCTCGTCGAGGCGGTGCGAGATGTAGAGCAGCGCGCGGCCCTCTTCGCGCAGCCGCTCCAGCACCGTAAACAGCATCTCCGCCTCGCCGGGCGTCAGCACCGAGGTCGGCTCGTCGAGGATGACGAGGCTCGGGTCCTGCAACAGGCAGCGGACGATCTCGATGCGCTGGCGCTCGCCCGCCGAGAGCGACCAGACCGGCCGGCTCGGATCGAGATGCAGTCCGTAATCGTTGCCGAGCTTGGCGATGCGGTCCGCGAGCGCCTTGCCGGCGAGTTCCTTCGGCATGACGAGGGCGATGTTCTCTGCGACCGTCAGGTTCTCGCAAAGCGAGAAGTGCTGGAACACCATGCCGATGCCGAGCCGGCGGGCGGCTTCGGGGTTGGGCAACTGCACGATGTCGCCCTTATGGGTGACGACGCCCTCCGTCGGCTCCAGCAGACCGTAGAGGATCTTCATCAGGGTCGACTTGCCGGCGCCGTTCTCGCCGAGAAGGGCGTGGATCTCGCCCGCACGGATTTCGAGGTCGACGCCGTCATTGGCCGTGAAGCTGCCGAAGCGCTTCACGATGCCATAGGCACCGAAGAGGGGGGTCGGCCCTTCCTTGGGGCTGATCTTGGCAGGAGAAGCGGGCGCAGCATCCATCTCAGGAAGTGCCGAACAAGTCGTGTGCCAACCGGGTGTGCTCTTCCCGCAGTTTGCCGGTATCGAGCCCGAGCGGGTGCCCGTCGATCACCCGCCACTGACCGGCGACCATGACCCGGTCGGCCCGATAGGCGCCGCAGAGCACGAGCGTGGCTAGGGGATCGTGCCCGCCGGAGAAGCGTAATTCGTCCAGCGTGAACAGGGCGAGGTCGGCCTCGCGACCTTCCTCGATCCGGCCGATGTCGGAGCGGCCGAGGCAGGCGGCGGATCCCTCCGTCGCCCAGCGCAGGGCGTCGAGATGCGTGACCTTCTCCGCGCCGTAGGTCAGCCGGTTGAGCATGAGGGCATGACGCACGCCCTCCATCAGGTTGGAATTGTCGTTCGAGGCCGAGCCGTCGACGCCGAGGCCCACCGGCGATCCGGCGGCTTCGAGCTCGCAGGTGCGGCAGCAGCCGGAGGCCAGCGTCATGTTCGAGGTCGGGCAATGGCACACGCCGACACCGGCTTTGCCGAGCCGCACGACCTCCTCGTCGTTGAAATGGATGCCGTGCGCTAGCCAGGCCCGGGAACTCATCCAGCCGACCTCTTCGAGATAGTCGACCGGGCGCTGTCCGAAGGCCTCCAGGCAATAGGCGTCCTCGTCCAGCGTCTCGCCGAGATGTGTGTGCAGGCGGCAATCGTAGCGGTCGGCCAGCGCCGCGCTCTCGCGCATCAGCCGCTTGGTGACGTTGAAAGGCGAGCAGGGCGCGAGCCCGATCTGCACCATCGCCCCGGGCGAAGGGTCGTGGAACAGCGAGAGCACGCGCTCGCTGTCGGACAGGATGGTGTCGTCGTCCTGCACGAGGCTGTCCGGCGGCAGGCCGCCGTCGCGCTCGGACAGGCTCATCGAGCCGCGGGTGACGAAGGCGCGGATGCCGAGCGCCTTGGCCTCCTCGACCTGGATGTCGACGGAGGATTCGAGGCCCTTCGGGAATAGGTAGTGGTGGTCCCCCGCCGTGGTGCAGCCCGAGAGCAGCAACTCCGCATAGGCGAGCCGCGAAGCGAGGCGGAAGGCCTCCGGGGTGAGCCGATGCCAGATGGTGTAGAGCGACTTCAGCCACGGAAACAGCGGCTTGTTGATCGCCAACGGATGCGCGCGGGTGAGCGTCTGGAAGAAGTGGTGATGGGTGTTGACGAGCCCCGGGATGACGACGTGGCGCGAGGCGTCGAAGGTCTCGTCCACCGGCCCCGCCGGTTGGCCTCCGGAGACAACACGCTCGACGATGCGCTTGCCCTCCACCACGATGCCGCCGCCGGCATCCTTTGCCAGGATGGCCAGCGGCGTCTTGATCCAGAGTCGACGTCCAGTCCCGTCGTGGCCGTTCATTCGATCTCCTCAGGCGCGATCAACCGGGCGCAAGGCACGTCCCATGCCGTATCTCAAGATCGAACGAGGGTACCGGTTCAGAAGATGTGAATTGCGATACCAGCGAGGAAGCTTTTCTCCTCCGTGCCCTTGAAGGTCGGCGTCTCCTGGTTGCCGAACTTGTTGAGCCAGTACTGGAAGCCGATGAAGGCATCGAGCTTGTTGGGCTGGTTCCAGACCATCTTGCCAACGTCGAGGACGAGGTTGGTCCGCGACAGGAATTCGAGGCCGGTCGGCGGATTGAAGGGGAAGGCAGAGATCTGCGACACGCCGCGGCCCTTCGGCAGGACGATGTTGTTGAAGCCCGCAACCGAGAGCGGCACGCCCGGAATGAAGGTCAGCGGGAAATTGTAGACGATCTCGAACTCGGGGACCGTGTCGAAGCTAACGTCCCGGTTCGGCTGCAAGTTGAAGCCGTTTCGGTTCCATTCTTTGTAGGCATGGGCCGAAACGTTCAGGAAGCCGGTCGGCACGTCGACGGAGAAGGTCAAGCCACCGACGACGTCACGCTTCTTCGGGCCGAAGGCGGTGTTCTTCGAATTCGCATCGAAGCCGTAGGCGAGCGAGACGTCCTTGATGATGCCGGGGAACGAGAAGGCTTTGGTACCCGTCAGCGCGTTGAGGCTCAGCGTACCGCGATAGAGGCCGTAGGCTTCCGTCGCGCCGTAGTCGTACTGCGCGAAGCCGCCGGGCGCGTTCGTGGTGCCGGCCGGATCCTGGTTGGCCGACTTCAGGATGTCGAGCGAGAAGAAGTTCGTGCCGTAGGCCCAGGCATCGGCATGCGAGATGTTGGTGATGTATTTCGGAATGCCGCGGGTCTCGACGCTGCCATTGGCCTTCGTGACCTGAACGCCGGGCTCGGCGCTCGGAAACTGGTACCGAAAGCTGACCTGCGTATCGGAGAACAGGAAGAAGGGCGCTTCCTTCACCGGCGCCGCGGCCGCGACCTTGTCCTTCGTCACCACATCGAGATCGGCAGCCATGCCAGATCCTATCAAACCGAGCGACAATGCAGCCGCCGTGAGCCCCCTTGCGAACATTGTTGTTCTCCCCATTTCGCAAAACTGCGTAGGGAGCAGCAACCGATATGCCATCGCGGCACGGCGATCGGAGGACGGAACCGCCCGTCGCAAAATTGCAACAATTCCAGTCTGGCCAGAGCTGCTCCCCTAGGGAGATCGGTCGTCAGGCACCAGCCGCTCGGCCGATCCAACGCTGCAATTGGCGCTCCGATGCATGTACGTTAAATGGGCTTACCGGTATGGCTGAGCTTGTTTTGTACACCGACTGCATCATGAATGATCTCCGTGCCCCCGGCGCGAACCTCGCTCGATGCGTCGATGCGTCGATGCGGCAGCGGCGCAAAAGTTCGAAGGCATAGCCGAAAGCTGCCTTGACGGCCCGTTGCAGCGCGCTCGGTTCTCGTCTTATTCATCCCCGCGGGCATGCGCCCCGACGTGACGGTGCATCGGACATCGAGACCCAGTGCCTGAGTTCCCGACACGGGCGGATAGCCTCTCGCATGCCATCGCCGAGGCGATACTGTCGGGCGAGTTCGCGCCGGGCACCCATCTCGACGAGCAGGTCCTCGCCAAACGCTTCGGGGTGTCGCGCACGCCTGTTCGCGACGCCCTGCGGCTGCTCAACGGGACCGGGCTGATCGATCTGAGGCCTCGCTTCGGGGCGACCGTCCGCACGATCACGCCGGACGAACTCGACATGATGTTCATCGCCATGGGCGAGATCGAGGCGACCTGCGCGCGTCTGTCCACCTTGAGCATGAGCACGGCCGAGCGCGGCCAGTTGCGGCTACTGCACGAGCGGATGGGGATGCTCGCCGAGGCCGGCGATCACGATGGCTATGTCGTCGGCAACCAGGAATTCCACGAGCGGCTCTACGAGGGCGCTCACAATTCGGTCGTCGACGAGATCGCCCGCAACCTGCGGCGGCGCCTGACGCCCTATCGCCGCTTCCAGTTCCAGGCGCCGGGGCGGTTAGCCCGCTCACATGCCGAGCATGGCCTCGTCGTCCGTGCGATCCTCGCCCGCGACGCAGCCGCCGCGAACTCGGCCATGCTGGTCCATATGAGCATCGTCGAGGATGCGTTCGAGCTGGCGCATGCCGGGAGCTTGGCTGCACGAGAAGCGGCCGGCGGAGGCTTCCGGGACCAGGGGAAAAAAGCGCCACCAGCGCTGACGACCAAAGCGCGCCCGTCGCGCTGAAGGCCCGCACACCCGCCGGATCAACCGAAGCTGCTGCCCATGCGATCGACAGGGTGGCCGAAACTTCGCGCATGATTGGGACCGGATTGAGCAGGCCATTCGCCGACACTGCATACATGATGGCACCGGCCGGCCCGACCGATGGCCCGCGAGGATTTTCGCATGCACCGCATCCTCACAGCAGAGCCCTCGCCGCTTCCGTTCGATCCCGCGAGTACTGCGCTGGTCATCATTGACATGCAGCGTGACTTCCTCGAGCCCGGCGGCTTCGGTGAAAGCCTCGGCAACGACGTGTCGTTGCTCTCGGCCGCGGTCCCACCGGCCAAGGCACTGCTCCTCGCGGCCCGTGCCGCCAGGCTGCTCGTCGTGCATACACGCGAGGGACATCGCCCGGACCTGTCCGACGCACCGCCGTCCAAGCTGGAGCGCGGCGAGCCCACCGCGCGGATCGGAGCGCCCGGCCCGATGGGGCGCATCCTGATCCGCGGCGAACCGGGCCACGACATCATCCCCGAGCTGAAACCGCAGGACGGAGAACCGGTCATCGACAAGCCGGGGAAGGGCGCCTTCTACGCCACCGAACTCGCGGAGGTCCTCCAGGCCCGCAACATCGCGACGCTGATCGTCTGCGGCGTCACTACGGAAGTCTGCGTTCACACGACGGTCCGCGAGGGCAACGACCGCGGCTACCGCTGCGTCGTGGTCGGGGACGCCTGCGGCTCGTACATCCCGGAATTCCATGCGGCCGGGCTCGCGATGATCAAGGCACAGGGCGGGATCTTCGGCTGGGTCTCGACCTCCGATGACGTGATCGCGGCGCTCAGCCCGTCAGGCTGAAGAGCCTTACTGAAAGTGGCGGCACTTCCCGGCTATTCTATTTTCTCGAACGTATCGATCGATCTTATTCGGCTGTTTCGCCAACGCTTCGGGGGCCATCTTCACTCCATCAGATGACGGTCACCGGCGAACGGTCTCCGCCAGCCACACGATCCGATGGAGTTGACCATGACCCGTTTCGTCACCGCCGCCGCTCTCGCCCTGTCGCTCTTCGCCGCCGGCACCGCCGCCCAGGCTCAGAGCTACACCGCGCCCGCCGGCATCCCGGCTCAGGCCGCAAGCGTTCACGGCCGGTAATACAGGCATCGCTCCTGACATCCCCGAGACCGGCCCCGACACTCGGGGCCGGACTTCGCTTGTCGGGGATTACTTCGGCTCGGCGTCGCTCACCGCGTGTGTCCAGGCGCCTTCCGGCTTCTTGGTGATCACCGGCTGGTCGGTGCCGCCGGAGAGCAGGATCGAGACAGTCCGGTCGAAATCGGCCGGCGCGAGTTTGCCGCCCGAGGTGTCGAGCAGCTTGGCGATCTCGCCCATCATGCGCTTCTGGTGTTTTTCCGTCTGCGCGCCGCTGGTATCGTTCTCCAGCACGATCCCGGCCGCCTCGTCCGGATGCTTGGCGGCATAGGCCCAGCCCTTCTCGGAGGCGGCCACGAACTTGCCGAGCTTGGCAACGAAGGCCTTGTCTTTCAGCTTCGATTCCAGGGCGTAGAGGCCGTCCTCGAGCGTTGCGACGCCCTGGTCTTCGTACTTGAACACTACGAGCTGCTCCGGCTTGAAGCCGGCATCGATCACCTGCCAGTACTCGTTGTAGCTCATGGTCGAGACGCAATCGGCCTGCTTCTGGATCAGCGGGTCGACGTTGAAGCCCTGCTTCAGCACCTTCACGCCGCCGGGCGAGCCGTCGGTCTTGAGCCCGAGCGTCGCCATCCAGGCCAGAAACGGGTATTCGTTGCCCGAGTACCAGACGCCAAGCGTGCGACCCTTCAGGTCGGCCGGCGTCTTGATGCCGGTTTCGGCCCGGCAGGTCAGCATCAAGCCGGACTTCTTGAAGGGTTGGGCGATGTTGACGAGGGGCACGCCCTTCTCGCGGGAGGCGAGGGCGGAAGGCATCCAGTCGACGACGACGTCGGCACCGCCGCCCGCGATCACCTGGGGCGGGGCGACGTCGGGGCCGCCGGGCTTGATGGTCACGTCGAGGCCGGCCTCCTTGTAGAAGCCCTTGGCCTGCGCGACGTAGTAGCCGGCGAACTGGGCCTGCGTGACCCATTTCAGCTGGATCGTGACCTTCTCCGCCGCCTGGGCGCCCCCGGTCACCATTGCGATCATCGCCGCCGCACCGGCCAGCGACCTCATCCTGCGTCCTATCGCCATCGTCCTGGTCTCCATCACGAAACGAGATCCCCTTCGGCCGTTGCGGCCGGTGCCCGTCGTCAGCGCGCCGCGCGCATGGACGGATGCCAGCCGGTCGCGGCGCGCTCGGCGAGCGCGATCGCGCCGTAGAAGGCCGAGCCGGCGAGCGCCGCGAGGGCGATCTCGGCCCAGACCATGTCCAGGGAAAGCCGCGCCGCCTCGATCGAGATGCGGAAGCCCATGCCGACGATGGGCGTCCCGAAGAACTCGGCAACGATCGCGCCGATCAGCGCCAGCGTGGCGTTGATCTTGAGGGCCGTGAAGATGAAGGGGAGCGCCTGCGGCAGGCGCAGACACACCAGCGTCGTGAGGTAGCCGGCCGCGTAGGTGCGCATCAGGTCGCGCTCGATTCGGCCCGTGGCGGCGAGGCCCGCTCCCGTCTGAACCAACATCGGGAAGAAGGTCATAACGGCCACGACCGCGGCCTTGGAGGGCCAATCGAAGCCGAACCACATCACCATAATCGGTGCGATGCCGATGATCGGAAGAGCCGAGGCGAAGTTCGCGACGGGAAGCAGGCCGCGCCGCAGGAACGGAACGCGATCGGCGAGGACCGCGGTGCCGAACCCGGCCGCGCAGCCGATCGCGTAGCCGGGCAGGGCGGATTTCACGAAGGTCTGAACGAAGTCAGCCGCGAGCACCGGCAGCGCTCCGCCGAACCGTGCCGCGACCATCGATGGGGGCGGCATCAGCACCGCCGGCACGCCCGCGCCGACCGTGATCAGCTCCCAGAGCACGACAAGCAGGAAGCCGACGAGCAGCGGCACGGCGAGCGCCAGCAGCCCACTGGGTTTTCGCTGCTGCGCCGCCAGCCCAGCGAGGTCGCGCGCCGCCAGAGTCGCGGCCAGCCACAGCAGAAGTGTCCCGAGCCAGAAGCCCGATCCCGCCTGGCCTGCAATATCCGGGCTATGCGCCAAGGCCGACAGTCCAAGACCACCGGCCACGGTGGCGACCGAGAGGATGATGGTGCGGTTCACCTGCCGGCTCATCGCGACCTGACACCCATGGCGCGGTACGTCGCGGCCTCGGCGAGGGCGACTGCTTGGACGAGCAGCGCGGCGAGGAGCGCCGCTCCGATCAACGCAGCCCAGATCTGTACGGTCTGCCCGTAATAAGAACCGGCGAGGAGGCGGGCGCCCAGGCCGGCCTGCGCCCCGGTCGGCAGTTCCGCGACGATGGTGCCGACGAGGCTCGCCGCCAAGGCGATCTTTAGGCTCGCGAACAGGTAGGGCAGGGCGCTCGGCAGCCGCAACCGCAGCAGGATTCCGGTCTGCGAGGCGGAGTAGGTCCGCATCAGGTCGCGCAGCATGCGGTCCGGGGCGTTAAGCCCCTTTACCATGCCGACCGTGACCGGGAAAAAGCAGAGATAAGCCGCGATCAGCGCCTTCGGCATCAACCCGTCAATGCCGACCGCGCCGAGCGCGACGATCACGATGGGCGCCACGGCGAGGATCGGTACGGTCTGCGAAGCGACGATCCAGGGCATGATGCTGGCCTCGACGCTGCGCAGATGCACGATGGCGATGGCGAGCGCGATGCCGAGCGCGGCACCGATAGCGAAGCCGAGCAAAGTCGCCGACAGCGTCACCCAGCCGTGGAAGAGCAGGCTGCGCTTGGAAGACGGCGCGAAGCCGAACACACCCTTCCAGAGTTCGGCTGCGACCTGATGCGGTGCGGGCACGACCGGCCGCTCCTGCTGCATCGTCGCCGTGGCGACGGCCTGTAGATCCGTGGGATTGCCCGCCCGGGCCAGGGCGTCGAAGGTGCCAGTCCAGTTGGCCAGCAGCGCCGAGAGATACCAGACGATCACGATTGTCAGGACGACGGTGGCGATGGGGAGCGCATTGCCCTCGGCCAGGGTTGCTCGTGCCACTGGGCGGGCAGGGGGAGCCAGCGCCTCACTCGTCATAGGCATGGCCCGCGCGGAGGCCTTCCCGCACGCGATGGGCGATGGCTAGGAATTCGGGCGACTCGCGGATCTCCAGCGGGCGCTGGCGCCCGAGCCTGGAGCAATCGACCACGTCGATGATGCGGCCTGGACGCGGCGACATCACTACGACGCGGCTCGACAGATAGACGGCCTCCGGGATCGAGTGGGTGACGAACAGGACCGTCTTGCCGGTCTCCCGCCACAACGAGAGCAGTTGCTCGTTCAGGTGATCGCGCACGATCTCGTCGAGCGCACCGAACGGCTCGTCCATCAGCAGGAGTTGCGGATCGAAGCAGAGGGCTCGTGCGATCGAGGCGCGGCTCTGCATGCCGCCGGAGAGTTGCCAGGGAAATTTTTTCGCGAAGCCGCCGAGATGGACGAGGTCGAGATAGCGCCTCACGCGCTCGCGCCGCTCGGCCTTCGGC
Source organism: Methylobacterium brachythecii (assembly GCF_014196345.1). GTDB lineage: Bacteria > Pseudomonadota > Alphaproteobacteria > Rhizobiales > Beijerinckiaceae > Methylobacterium > Methylobacterium brachythecii. The sequence continues at coordinate 333,307 of NZ_JACIDN010000006.1, forward strand.
ACGCCGAAGATCTCCAGCGGCAGCGCGACGTTCCGCTCGATCGTCCGCCAGGGATAGAGCGCCGGTGCCTGGAACACGAAGCCGTAGTCGCGCCTCAGCCGGGCGGCCTCGGCGCTGACACCGTTGACCCAGAGTTCGCCGCCTGTGGGCTGTTCGAGGTCTGCGACGCATCGGAGCAGCGTGGTCTTCCCGCAGCCCGACGGGCCGATGAAGGAGACGAACTCGCCGGCCGCGATCGCGAGATCAACGCCGGACAGCGCGTAGACCGGGCCGTCGGCCGTCTCGTAGGTCAATGAGAGATCGCTCACCGACACAACCGCGCGGGCCGGCTCCGGCGCCCGATCCTCGGTCGCATCGGCGTCGGTCGGGGGCACGGTTCTCAAAGCGGCTGCGCTGGCACGCGGCATGGCGGACCTGATGGGCGGTGGGGTCGGCTGAGACGGTCCACTCCGGGACGGGGCGGAACCGTGTCGAGGCGCCGTCTCCCGGAGATCGAGCATTTTCCGTGCCTCAGGCGAGGCGAAGGGCGGCACGGCGCGCTTCCGCCGCCCAGCCGTTGCCGAGTCCCTCGACACGCTCTGCCGCGCGCAGCGTCCGCAGGTCGGTGCGCTCGTTCGGCACGGTGTAGTAGCGGCGGCTGGCGTAGACGAGCGCGTCGTTCGGCGCTCTGTCGGCGAGGGCGATCACCTCGCAGAACAGCACGTCGTGGGTCGCGACGCTGGTGCGCGAGACGATGCGGCAATCGAACGAGACGAGGGCGCCGGCCAGGACCGGCGCGCCGGTCGATCCGGCGGTCCAGCGCGCCGCAGCGAACCGTTCCGCCATCGGGGTCCTGCCGCCGAAGGCATCCGCCACCGTCCTCTGTGCGGCGGTGAGCGTGTTCACGCACAGGCTCGTGTTGCCGCTGAACGCCGCAAAGGCCGACGAAGAGCGGTTGAGGCAGACGAGGAGCGTCGGCGGCGTGTCGCTGACGCTGCAGACCGCGGAGGCCGTGAACCCGGCCCGGCCGCCGGGACCGTCCGTGGTGACGAGATGCACCGCGCTGGCGAGCAGGGCCATCGCGTCGCGATAGGCCAGCGCGGTAGTGTTCGTGTCGATCGCAGTCATCGCGATGGCCTCTCGCAGAGCGGTCTCACGGCCGCGCCAGGAAGCGCAGCAGCGCTTCGTTGAAGAGATCGGGACGGGTCACGCTGTGGGCGTGGCCGCCATCGATTGCGAGCTCGAGACGGGCATTCGGCAGTCCGGCTGCCAGACGCTCGGAGGCGGTGTAGGGCACCAGCACGTCGTCGCGTGCGGCCATGACCAGGGTCTCGTGTGGGATATCGCCGAGGCGCCCGGTGAGGTCGTAGGATTCGAGCGCGCCGATCCGCGCCAGGGCATTGGCCTCGCCAGGGAAATGGGCGATCCCATGCGCCTCGTCGGCGGCCAGGCGCTCGGCATTCGCCGCAATCCAGGGCGCCGGATAGAGGAAGATCGCCTGGGCTCGAACGAAGGCCTCGACCCCAACCTTGGTCAGCAGGGCCTTGCGGGCAGCGAAGCAGCGGCGGGTGGCCGGCGACATCGTCTCCCAGCCGTTGATCACGACGATGCGCCCGACGCGATCCGGGTGATCGAGGGCGAGCTGCAGCCCGATCAGGCCGCCCAGAGCGTGGCCGACGATGTCGGCAATTCTGACATCGAACCGGTCGAGCGCCGTCAGCATGTCGCGGGACATCTCCGCGATGTCGTGGCCTGGTTCGAGTTGATCCGGCGAGCGGCCGGTGCCGCGGTGATCGTAGGTGACGACGCGCAAACGCTCCGTCAGCGCCGCCATCTGCGGCGCGAAATATCCGGAGGAGCCGCCGAGCCCGGGCGAGAGCAGCACCGTGCGGCCGTCGCTCCGGCCCTGGACCTCGCAATGGATCGGCGCGGCCATCGGCTCAGGCCGCCTTGCCGAGATGCGCGACCGAGGCGATCTCGATGAGCGCGTCGGGCTTCACCAGGCCACACTGGATGCAGTAGCGCGCCGGCTTCTCGTTGGGGAAGTACTCGGCATAGACCGCGTTTATCGCGGCGTAGTCGGCCCAGTCCTTCAGGAAGATGTGGTTGAAGGTGACGTCGTCCATCGTGCCGCCGGCGGCCGTGACGACGCCCTTGATCGTCTCCAACACATGCCGCGTTTGGGCAGAGGCATCGCCGACATGGACGACGTTGGCCTCCGCATCGAGCGGCAAGGTGCCCGAGACGTAGAGGACGCCATCGGCGAGCGTGCCCGGGACGTAGGGCGCCAGCGGCTTGCCCGTTCCGGGCGGGATCACGACGGTCTTGGGCATTCTGGGACGATCTCCGCTGTCGGGACGGATCACTCGGCAGCGAGGGCCGCGCCGGGCTTCAGGGCCGCCTCGAATGACGCAACATCCGAGACCCAGCCGAAAAAGGTCTCGATATTGAACAAGGCGCTCTCCTGCAGGGACGGTGGACCGGCCTGATAGGTCGCGTCGGCAAGGACGATGCCGAAATATTCGAGAAAGAAACCGTCCCTCAGCGTCGACTCGACACAGACATTCGTGGCGATCCCCGTGAAGACCAGGGTGCGAATGCCTCGGGCGCGCAGCAAGCTGTCGAGCTGAGTATTGTAGAAGCCGCTATAGCGCGGCTTCGGCAGCACGATGTCGCCAAGCTCCGGCGTCAGCTCGTCGACGAGGGCATAGTCCCAGGAGCCCTTCGAGAGCAGGCGCTGGTTCAGCTCCGGCCGACGGCGCATCGTCTTGAGCGCGTTCGACTTGTGCCAGTTCGGCGAGCCCGGCCCCCCGGCCTCGATGTAGTCGGGGTCCCAGCCGTTCTGGAACCAGACGATCGGCATGCCCGCTGCTCGGGCAATTACCACGGCCTTGGCGATGGTCGCGATGACCGGGCCCGTCGCCGAGACGTCGAAGCCGGCAATGTCGAGGTAGCCGCCCTTCGAGGCATAGGCGTTCTGCATGTCGACGACGATGAGCGCGCTGGCCGCGACCTCGAAGGCGACCGGCTCCGGCCGGGCCGGCAAGGTGATGCTGCCGTAGCGACCGGCCGGGTCGCGGTATCCCGCGGGGGCTATATCCGACATCAGGCTACCTGCGGGAGCGGTGCGGCGGCGCCGGTAATGTGACGACGCGTCTCCATCAGCGGCTGGATCTTCTGGCCGAAATCGTCGAGCCCTATGAGGAAGTCGTCGAAGGTCAGGAGCACGCCGCCGGTGCCGGGCACCGTCATGACCTCGTCGAGCAGGCGCGCGACCGTGGCGTAGGAGCCCACCAGGGTACCCATGTTGATGTTCACGGCCGAGGTCGGGTCGGCCATCTGGCGGACATTGGTGTCGCTGCCGGATTTCGTATCGGCGGCGCCCTGGACGCCGAGCCAGGCGATCGCCTCCTGGTCGGCGCCGGCCTTGTAGTGCTCCCACTTAGCGAAGGCCGCCTCGTCGGTCTCGTCCGAGATGATCATGAATAGGACGTAGGAGGAGACCTCGCGGTCGGTCTTGGCCTTGGCTTCCTCCAGCCGCGCCACGGTCGGCGCGAAGGCGGTGGGCGTGTTGATGCCCTTGCCGAAGCAGAAATTATAATCCGCGTAGGTCGCGGTGAAGGCCATGCCCGCGCTGCTCTGCCCGGCGCAGATTATCTTCATATCGGCCTGGGGGCGGGGGCTCAGACGGCAATCGTCCATCTGGAAGAACTCGCCCTTCAGATCGCTTTTTCCTGTCTCCCAGAGATCGCGCAGGATCTGAGCGTATTCGGAGAGATACTCGTAGCGCCGGGCGAAATACTCGTCGCCGGGCCAGAGGCCCATCTGCGAGTATTCCGGCTTCTGCCAGCCGGTGATCAGGTTGAGGCCGAAGCGGCCGTTCGAGACCGAGTCGATGGTCGCGGCCATGCGGGCAACGATAGCCGGCGGCAGACATAGGGTCGGGGCGGTGGCGTAGAGCTTGATCCGACTGGTCACGGCGGCGAGCGCCGACATCAGCGTGAAGGAATCGAGGTTGTGGTCCCAAAACTCCGTCTTCCCGCCGAAGCCGCGCAGCTTGATCATCGACAGCGCGAAGTCGAGGCCGTAGCCCTCGGCCTTCAACGTGACCTGCTTGTTGAGCTCGAAGCTCGGCATGTATTGCGGAGCGTTCTCCGACAGCAACCAGCCATTGTTGCCGATCGGGATGAAGACGCCGATGTTCATGGGTTCGGTCATGGCCACCTCGCATGCCCGCGCCACCACTGCATTCGGTCCGTGAGATCCCGTTAGACGCCGATCTCACAACAGTCGAACACGCTCGATGACTTGCGCTGAACATGACGCTAGCGAGTTGGACCGGATGGTCAAACTCCAGATCGGCGGAATTTGACCATTTGCACAAACTCTCCGCGCGATGCCCGCGCAATGATCGGACTTTGCTTATGGCAGCGGCGAAATGACGAGCCGTCCGACGGCCGTTCGCCTTCGAATCAAGAGAGGTTGAGGCTCGCCAGGATCAGGCGCTGCGTGCTCGCAACAGTGGCTTCGAAGAAAGCCTCATCCGACAGCGAGCGCCCCGTGATCGCATCCACCTGTGTCGCGAAGTCGGCGTAGTGCTGCGTGATCGCCCAGATCGAAAAAATCAGGTGGTAAGGGTCGTGGCGCGCGATGCGGCCTTCCGCCATCCAGTCCTGCAGCACGGCCACCTTGGTCTCGACGAGTGCGCGCAAAGGACCTTCGAGCTCCAGACGCAGCAGCGGCGCCCCCTGGACGATCTCCAGGCAGAACAGGCGTGAAGCCTGCGGCTCGTCACGCGACAGCGCGATCTTGGTGCGGATGTAGGCGCGCAGGGCTTCGGCAGGCTCGCTCCGCGCATCGAGCGCCTTGAGGGGATCGAGCCAGACATCGAGCACCCGCCGGAGCACCGCGACGTAGAGGATGTCCTTGGAAGGGAAGTAATAGAGCAGGTTCGTCTTCGAGAGACCTGCGCGCTCCGCGATCTGGTCGATGCTCGCCCCATGCAGGCCGAGTGTGGAGAAAATCTCCAGCGCCGCATCGAGCACGGCATCGCGCCGGATCTCGCCATCACGCCGACGACGACGCTGCACGGCTCCGCACTCAGATCCGGCCAAGACGCTAGCTCCACTTCGGCGGCACCCGCGATTACCCTACGCCTCCCGCGTGGTCGAGGGTGTCGAACGGACGAGCAAGTGAGCGACGATCGCAAAGCGCGCGATCGCGATCGGAAGAACCGTGACGATGGACGTCAGCCTGTCTGGTCACGGCCAACAACGAAGAAAATCCGCCGATCGCCTCAAGGCACGACACTATATCCGCGACGATCGCGTCACGCTCAAGGTGGAGACCCAGACCAACAGGGCAGCGGCGCTGAACGCCGCTCCCAGCGCCGAGACGCCGAGCCAGCCGGTCTCGGCATAAGCCGTGGTTGCGGCGATCGCTCCGAGGGCGCTCCCGATCGAATAGAAGACCATGTAGCCGCCCACGAGCCGGCTTCGCGCTTCGGGATGGAGGGCGACGATCATGCTCTGATTGGTGACGTGAACGGCCTGCACGGCAAGATCCAGCAGGATCACACCGACGACCAGACCGGAGATCGAACGCGGCAGGAGCGCGATCGGCGCCCAGGATGCGAGCAGAAGCGCGAGCGAAACGCCCGTCGTCCATTGGCCCAGACCGCGGTCTGCGAGCCGGCCTGCCCCCGTCGCGGCCATGGCCCCCGCCACGCCGACGAGGCCGAACAGTCCGATCTGGGTATGGGAGTAGGAAAAAGGTGCGACGCTGAGCGGCAGCACCAAAGCCGTCCAAAAGGTGCTGAACGATGCGAAGATCAGGAGCGCGAGGACGCCGCGGACCTTGAGGACTGGCTCGCGGACGAAGAGGGCCGGGATGGAGCGAACCGTGGCTGCGTAGCCCTCGGTGCGTCCCGGCGCTTGCTCTTTCGGCAGGACCCGGCCGAGCAAGCCGACCTTGGCCAGCGTCAGAAAGGCGGAGGCCCAATAAACCCCCCGCCATCCGCCGAGATCGGCCAGCCATCCGGCGACGAAGCGTGCGGCGAGGATGCCGATCACGACGCCGCTGGTCACCCGCCCGACAGCGCTGCCGCGCGCATCCGGCGTCGCGAGGGTCGCGGCGAAGGACACCAAGACCTGAACCACGACGGCCAGCAGCCCCACCGCTGCCAAGCCGGCGAACAGAATTGCTTCCGTCCGGGCCGTGGTCACGGCGAGCAAGGCGATGACCGAAAGCAGGCCCTGGCCCAGGATGAGACGGCGGCGGTCGACGAGGTCGCCGAGCGGAACGATGGCGATCAGACCGAGCCCGTAGCCCACCTGCGTCAGGGTGACGACGAGGCCGACCCTGGCCGGAGAGATCCCAAGATCGCGCGCCATCGCGTCGAGCAGAGGCTGCGCATAATAGACGTTCGCGACGCTGAGGCCGGCCGCCACGGCAAAGACCAGCGTCGTGATCCCCGACAATCCGCCCGGCGGCCGCGAGGGGTGGCGGCTCTCATTGGCAAGACGCATGACGATCCTCCGCGCACGGCAACTGGTCTTAAATTGAGACCAGTTGCCGTGCGCGAGATCCAGTTCTATTTTAGAACCAGTTTGGGCCGAGAGAGGCGCCGTCGTGGTCAAGCGGGTCAGCCTGTGGAATGCCGGATGCCCGGTGGCGCGCGCCCTCGACGTGATCGGCGACTGGTGGTCGCTCCTGATCATCCGTGACGCCGTCGATGGCGTGCGGCGCTTCAGCGAGTTCCAGAGCGGCCTAGGTATCGCAAGGGGCGTCCTGGCGACTCGGCTTCGCGACTTGACCGAGCGGGGCATCCTGGAGACGGCGCCCGCTTCGGATGGCACTGCCTATCGGGAGTATGTCCTGAGCGAGAAGGGGCGTGGCCTCTTCCTCGTGATCGTCGCCCTCCGTCAGTGGGGAAAGGATAACCTCTATCGGCCCGAAGAGCTTCGATCCTCGCTGGTGGATCGTCAGACAGGGCATCCAGTCGCGCGTTTGAAATTGCACGCTCTCGATGGTCGGCCCCTCGGGTGGAGCGACACGCGCGTCGACAAGATGATTGAAATCTATCCGAAGGCCTGATCCGTCACAGCGCTCCATTTTACTGAAGATCGCCCTAGCCGATCCATCGGGCTGTCCGCTTGTAGGAGCGACGAAGATTGTTCCGACGACCGTCTAGGGTCGACACCCGCTGGAACGCCGACGTCTGCTTCAGATCCTCGGGCAGCCCGAAGCCGTCAGTCCGTTATCGGCCAGCTCCTGCCGACAGCTTCGCGCCCATTTGCGTCGTAGCCGGCGATCCAAAGCTTCCTCGAAACCAGACGTTAGTTCTGCCGAAGCTTCGGTGGCCGTGCGTCCTTGGCGATCAGTCAGGCTTAGACAAAGCCGATAACAAAATTCGTATCAATCTACATGAACCGGTCCGCTCCGCCGGATGCCTCGATCGTGTCGCCTGTGACGAAACCGTTCCGGCTGGACACCAGGAAAGCAGCGATGGCGGCGATTTCCTCGGGCGTCCCAGCGCGGCCGATCGGCGTCATCTCTGCGCCGACCCGGGCAAGGACCTCGTCATCGCTGAGACTGGCCAACTCGGACCGATTGCGGCGGACGGCCGGAAGCATGTTGTTGGCCCAGTTGTCCGTGGCGACGGCGCCGATCCCGATCGCGTTGACCAGAATACCGTCTGCTGCAACTTCGAGCGCCAGGGACTTCGTCAGGTTGTTGATCGCTCCGCTGAGCACATGCGAGATCAAGAGCTTTGGATTCGGATAGATCCCGCCGATCGAAGACATATTCACGATGCGGCCCCAGCTCTTCTCTTTCATGTGTGGGATGGCGGCCTTGCAGAGCCGACGCATCGAGACGAGTTTCAGCATCGTCATCTCGTCCCAGTCGCTTTCGGACGAGGTCATCAAGCCGCCGGCATGCGCTCGGCCGGCATTATTCACGAGGATGTCGAGAGAGCCGACAGCGGATAGGGCAGCCTCCACGACCCGATCGGCTGCCCCGGCGCTGGCGACGTCGATCGCGAGCGAGGCGACCTTTGCCCGGCTCTTCTGCTGAAGTTTCGCCTCGGCGGCTTCGAGCCGGTTCTGGTCTCGCGCGACGATCAGCACGGAGGCACCGTTCGCCACGAGTTCTTCCGCGACCGCGAAGCCGATGCCGGTGCTGGCGCCAGTAACGACGGCCGCGCGGCCGGTAATGCCGAGTTCCATGACGTGATCCTTATTTTCGATTAGTTTGGAAGACGGGTATTCTTCGTCTCCGGCAGAAAGCAGAGCGCGGATAGAGAGAGCAAATACAGACAGGTGAGCGCCAGAACGGTGGGCTGATATCCGCCTAGACTAGAGAAAAGAAATGCCGTCAGCACGGGGAGGGGAAAGGCAACGAGGCGGCCCAGGTTGAACACGACGCCTGATGCCGTGGCCCGAATGCGTGTCGCGAACAGCTCGGGCAGATAGATCGGCATCCATGAGAAGACGCCGAGCGTGAATATTCCGAGGATGAAGACTGCGATCAAACTCGGCAACAATGCCGGCGGCACCAAATACATCAGGATGCCGGATAGAATGGCGCCTCCGAAGACGCAGGACATGTACAGCTTGCGTCCAAGCGCCTCGGCCAGGAAACCAGCCGAGATGTAGCCCACGATGGCCCCTGCATTGTAGACGAGGGCGCTTATGCTGGCCCAGGTCGCGGCATGGCGGCCCTCCTTGGCGGCAATCGCGCCGATGAAGGGGCCAGTGAGTGCGCTGATCGCGTAGAAGACCGACACGGTCACTGCTGCCATGACGAGGGTCGCGATCGCCCGGGAACGGGCTTCCCGATCCTGAAGAAGCTCGATCACGGTGAAGTCCCGCTTGGTCGGCGCGGATCTCCGCTCGGCGACCGCCTCCTGCCAGAGCTTCGATTCACCGACCTCGCGACGGATGTAGATCAGGGCAATTGCCGGCAGGACGCCGATCACGAACATCAAGCGCCATGCGTCGGGTCCGAGCGGCTGGATGAAGAGCCACAGTCCCGCAGCGAGGAAGAAGCCGAACCCATAGCCGGATTGCATGACTCCGAGCGCCTTCGCTCGGGCGTGGTCCGGCCAAGTCTCGGCCACCAACGCCGTGCCCGTGCTCCATTCGGAACCGAGAAACAGTCCGGTGAGAAAGCGCAGCGAGATCAATGCGCCGATCGAATAGCTGGCGGCCGTCAGTGCGGTGAAAGCGCAGTAGCCGGCGATCGAGATCATCAGCATTTTCTTGCGGCCGACATAGTCCGCCAAGATGCTTCCGATGACCCCTCCGACCGCCCAACCGGCGAGCGTGGCGCTCAGTGCAGTCCCGATGCTGAGCCTTACCTCATCGGGGCCTGCGTTCGGGATGAGCGACGCGATGGCCGCGCCGCCGACGAGGATGAGGGTGCTCGTCTCGAAACCGTCGAACATCCAGCCGATGAAACTGCTGGTCAGCACACGTCGTTGAAGGGGCCCGATAGGCCCATCACCTGTCATTGTCACAGCGTCCTCCCGTCCAGTCTTCGCTGGATCGCTCGTGTTGTCCGCGATGAAGCGGCTTCAGTTTTTGATTTCGGCTCGCATGCGCCGGTTGAAGACCGGAAGAGCGAGCCCGCAAATCTCGAACCTGCTGAGGATCGGGAGGAGGAACGCCGAGGCGCCGTGGCGGTAGAGCCAGCCCACGTCGCCGGCCAGGATCGCCTCCCGCTCTTCTAGGTTCAGCGGCACGGTCGCCAGCGCGTCCGCGGGTTCGGACTGCATCCGCGCCCGAAAGGCGCTGTCATGCAGGACGCGGCGGCAGAGCTTCTCGACTTGATAGGCGCTCATCGGCCGACGCCTTTCGGAGTCCAGGCCGCGAAGGCGTTACCCAGTTCCGGCTGATTGACGAGGATGTCGGGCGTGGCCGGACCGACCGCGCCGAGCGCGGCTATCCAGGTGAGGAGCTCTCCGGCCACGTTCCCGGCTTCGAGCATCCGTTCCTGGCTCGCAGCCTCGATCAGGGTTTCGATGCGTCCGGTCCGGATCTGTTCGAGCACCCAACTCGCCCAGTCCGGGTCGGGGACGCCGAAGGTCTTGTTCTCGAAGGCGCGGGGTCCGCCGATCTCCAGGCTCAGGGAGCCGCTGGCGAGGATGGCGACTCGCTGCTCGTTGCTCCAACTCGCGATGGCCTCCGCCAGCGAGCGGCCCAGGCGATGGCAACGGCGGCTGCTCGGCAGGGGTGGGACGATGCAGTTGATGAAGACCGGGACGATCGGAACCGACATCTCGGGCGTGAGAAAGTGAAGTGGAACGAGGTGCGCGTGGTCAAGCTGGAACTCGAGCGAGCGCGCGACGTCGAATGCGTCCGCGACGAGGTGGCCGAAGAGATGCCGGGCGAGATCGGAGGCGACCTCAACCTCGTACCAGGGCATCTCCGGTGTCTGGTCGCTCGGTCCGGCCGTGCGATCCGCCAGCCCAATCGCGAAGGTGGGCCAGTTGTCGAGAAAGAACGTATTGAAATGATCGTTGCTTATGGAGACGATCACGTCCGGGCGTGCCGCCATCAGATGTCGTCCGATCTCGCCGAAGAAGCGCGCCGTTTCGGAACGCTCCCCGTTCGCCTTCACCTCGGCCACGAAGCTCGGGGTATGCGGCACGACATAAGCTGCGACGATGTCCGCCAAGAGCATCCGCCTTCATGAGTGTCCGGCGCGCGATGCGTCCGGCAACGCGAGACGAATGCGTTTCACAGCTATGGGGCTTGGAGTCTTTGGCGCTTCGTTTCAGACTCCTGAAAACGGGAGCGGCTCAGTAAGCATCGGAGAGCCGCGAGACGTACCAGCTTCGAGCCGCCCGCCAGTCCCGCGACGACACTCCGCTCGGGAGCAGGTCGAGGTATGGTTCGAGGAGCGCGCGTGCCTCGTCCCGACGACCATGATCGGTGAGAAGCTTCACCAGATCGAACACGACCCGCAGGCCGAGAGCGGGGGCTTCCTGACGTTCGGCGATGTCCAGAGCCCGCCTCAGCTCGCGCTCGCGCGAGGCCGGAGTGGGATTGGTGATCTGCGCGCGAACCCGCAGAAATTCTGACCATGCCCAATGGGCCTCGTCTCGGCCGTCGTCGACGCGATCAGCCAATCGCAAGAACGCTTCGCGGGCGGGATGATCGACATCGGCGTTGATGAGCAGATCCGTGACGAGCGTCGAGTAGAGCGGATCGAAGTCCATGCCGCTGGTAGACGCGAAGACACGCTCGATGCGGGCTTGCGGACGTTCATCGTTGCCGGTCGTGGCCCAGGCCATGAACAACTCGCCGTACACCGTCCAGAACCCGAGGCCATGCCGGCTCGCGGTCTGGACGAGCAGCGGCGCCGCGCGTTCGACGGCAGTCTCATCGCCGTTCAGGGCATGAACCATGCACCAGCCCTCGGCGAGCGCGCAGCAGAGCGTGCAAGCGTGGTCGAGCGCGCGCGCTTTTTCCAAGGCGTCACGCGCAACGTCGATAGCCGTCGCGAACTGACCTTCGATCCACAATATGCGCGAAAGGAAGGCGAGCCCGGCGACGCGTTGGTCGAGACCGAAGCGAAATCGCTGAATCGGAGGGTGCCGATCGTACCATCCGAGTGACGTCTCGATCAGGCGGCGTCCCTCGGCATGTTGGCCCAGGAAATGATGGGACACGCCCGCGATACGCTGCCCTGCGGCGAAGGCCTCACGGTCGTTTCCAAGACTGGCCCGCTCCATCATCTCTCGTGCATGGCGAAGCGAGCCCGCATAGTCGCCGCAGCGCAGATGAAAGAGCCACAATCCGTAATGAGCCTGGAGCCCGACTTCGACGTCGGAGAGTTCCGTGGCGAGTTCGAGGGCACGGCTCCAGGCATTCCTGGTCTCGGCGACGGGGCCTTTTGCCCATGTCAGGCAGGCGCCGAGCGCCGTCTGGGCGGCCATCTCGGCCTGAGAATGGATCGGACCCTGGATCGCGATCCCGCCGAGAATCTCGGAGATCCGGCGTTGGCCTTCATCGTGTTGGGAGTGCTGAATCCAGAATGGCGCCGAGTGTGAGAGGATCGTGACGCCCAGGTCGACATCGCCGGACGCGGAAAGCGCCCAGTCGAGGGCGGCCCGGATATCGTCCAGGCCGGTCGCGTGACGGTTCAGCCAGTCTTCGGTGGGCAAGATCCGCCAATCGACGGAGGCTTCCTCGGACATCGCGGCCGTGAAGCTCGCGTGCCGACGGGCGATCCCGTCGACCTCGTTGCTCTCGGCAAGCTTCTCCAGCGCATCGAAGCGGATCGTTTCCAGCATGTGGAAGTGGGGCTCCGGCCTCCCGGCATCGACGAGAAGGAGGGATTTTCCCTCGAGCTCACCAAGCGTGTCTGCCGTCTGCCACTCCTCTTCCAGGTTCCCCGCCGCAACCTGATGCGCGGCCTCTGGAGTGAAGGCACCCGGGAATACAGCTAGGCGCCGGAACAGCCGCTTCGCCTCTGGGCTGAGCAGATCGTGGCTCCAGTCAACCGCGTTGCGCAGCGTGCGGTGCCGGGCCAGAACCGTTCTGCGCCCGGCGGTCAGAAGCTTGAATCGATCGTCCAGTCCGGTGAGCACGCCGGTCACGCCGAGCGCGGCAACCCGGGCCGCCGCGAGCTCCAAGGCGAGCGGAATGCCATCAAGCCGGCGGCAGATCTCACTGACATCGCAAGCATTGGTGTCCAGAAGCTGGAATTCGCGGGCTCTCTCCTTCGCCCTTTCCACGAAGAGCTCCACCGCCGGATGTCCGAGCGCCTCGCTCGCTTCGCGCATGGTCTTGGGCGGCACCGCGAGCGGACCCAGCCGAAAGACATACTCTCCCGGCATGCCGAGTGGTTCCTGGGCCGTACCAAGGACGCTCAGATTCGCGCTGACTTGCAGGAGGTTCGCCAAGACTTCGGCGGCCGCCTCCACAACATGCTCGCAATTGTCGACCACCAACAGGATGCGGCGGTGTTCGACGTAGCTCCTGAGCCGACCGGGCTGACGTAGCACCGAAGCCGGGATGGAGAGCGCCGTGCCGATCGTTGGCCAGACGAGTTGGTCCTCGGACAGTTTGCCGAGCTCCGCCAGGAATACGCCATCAGGAAACGCGGGGACGAGCCGACGACCGACCTCGTTGGCGAGCCGCGTCTTGCCGACGCCTCCCGGTCCCACGATGGTCACGAGCCTGGCGCGACCCAGGAGCCCCTCGATCTCCGACACCTCCGTCGATCGGCCGATCAGGCTCGTGATAGCGTTCGGCAGGCTGCAGGTCGCAGCGCGCTGGGGCAGATCGGCATGGAGTTGCACCTGCCCCTCGACCGCATCCGTTCCGAGCAGAAGGCGGTAGCCGCGTCCGAACTCGGTCGAGAGCAGGTCCCTGTCGGGGCCGAGCGCCTTCCTGAGCGCAGAGATCTGCGCTTGGAGATTGTTCTCCTCGACGACCGCCCCGCTCCAGACCTTCTCGATGAGCTCGTCTTTTTCGACCAGACTGCCGCGGGCTTCGACGAGCACGCAGAGGAGATCGAAAGCGCGCGCTCTCAACTCTACCCGGTAGTCCCCTCTCACGAGGATACGCATCTCCGGGTAGATGCAGTGGCATCCAAACCGGTGTCCCAACCCGTTGGATTGGCTTAGTTCAACAGACAAAGGCGCGCGTGCTCGCATCCGACGAACCTAACGGCGCTACTCGCCCGTGTCTCGATGTGCCGCCCTTAGCAAAGGTTCTCGGAGAAAGTTCCGACCAGCGAACCCAAACGGGCGGCTGAGCGCCCAAACTAGCCGCCCGGACCAGCACCGGCGCTTATCCAGAGCAGCCGTTCGTCGGCCGTCCGGCAGCTTCGCCGTGGTAGTCCCTGGGGTGACGATTGAGCTTTACCGCCGTCGGCGCGTTCACTCCGTGTCCTCACCCAGACGGGAGCCTCGATGTCGAGCCTATCCGAGCGAAAGGCTCGCCTGATCGTCCACGGCGATCAGCCCTACAATGCCGAACCGCCTCTGGGTCGACTGCGCGCCTCCTACCGGACTTCGGCGGAGAACTTCTATGTCCGCTCGCACGGCGATCTTCCGGACCTCGACTTAGAAACCTGGCGCATTGCCATTTTTGGCGGAGCTGGTGTCAGGCAGGAACTTTCGCTGCACGACCTGCAGACCCGTTTCCCGGAAGCTGTGGTCACGGCAACAATGCAATGTGCGGGCAATCGTCGCGCCGACATGCGCGCGGTTGCCCCGGTATCGGGCGATCCATGGGATGCCGGTGCTATCGCGACGGCCGCTTGGACCGGAGTCCGGCTCGGAGACATCCTGCGCGAGGCGGGTGTTGCGGATGGTGCGGATCTCCACGTGGCCTTCGAGAGCCATGACATGGTGGAAGGACGCCCGTATGGAGCATCGATCCCACTCCGCAAGGCAATGGCGCCCGAAACCTTGCTCGCCTACGCCATGAACGGCGAGCCCCTGCTCCCCGAGCACGGCTACCCAGTCCGCGCGGTCGTGCCTGGCTTCGCCGGCGTTCGCAGTCCGAAATGGCTCCGGCGCCTCACCGTGCAGGACCACCCGTCCGACAACCCAATTCAGGCCGAGGATTACAAGCTGTTCCCGCCCGGCGTGACCGCAGAGACGGCGGACCCGACCAAGGGGCATACCATCGACACGATGCCGCTCAACGCCGCGATCTGTGATCCCGAACGCGGAGCCACCCTTAAGGCCGGACGGAACCGGGTTCGTGGCTACGCAGTAAGTGGCGACAGAGCCATCGTGCGCGTCGATGTTTCCGGGAATGGCGGCCGGTCCTGGACGCAGGCTGATCTGGAGCACGAACAGGATGCGCCATTCGCCTGGACGTTCTGGAGCGTAGAACTCTATCTGGCTCCAGGCGAGCATGAGCTCGCCGTTCGCGCTTGGGACATGGCCGGCCAGACGCAACCCGCGCTGCCGACCGACACCTGGAATCACAAAGGTTACCTTTGCACCTGTTGGCACCGGGTGCGGATCAGTGTGATCGATCAGAACATGAGTAGCTTGATCCCCGCTTCGAATGGCCCAGGCGGCCCGTGAACGGACGGGTTCGCGACATCCGCTCTGTGACGTATCCGCCGCAAGGGAGCGGACCGGCAAAGATCCAACCAACTCAGCCGCTCTACTTCCGAACTTAAACTAGTGGCCCGGACCAGCACCGGCGCTTATCCGGAGCAGCCGTTCGTCGGCCCGCCGGCAACTTCAATTCGGGATGGCTAGCGGAAGTTGGCTCAACGCCTACAAGCGGACCTTCGGCTTTGCGCCCATGGCGTCTCTCGACGAACGCTGTCAGCACCACCAAACCAGATATCGATAAAAACACCTCGGCCTGCCGCAATGAAGCGAGCAATCCAACCAGGTTTCGTCCGAGAATTTTGATGCCGGCAAATGCCTTTGCCGCCGAGGGGACCATTCCTCATCGAAACTCCTGGATTATGAGCAGGCGCGCTCTGTTAGCCTCCAGCCCGATACCGACGGATCGATGCCGCCGTTCGGGTATTGAGACGGATCGCTGGAAACAGACACGACCGATCAGCAAAGCGCGCTTCGGCAGAGCGACGCGCAAGCTCGACTTGTTGCGCTCGACAGCGATCGAAGCCGCTTCGAGAAACTCTTTGAGACGATTGATGACGGTTTCTCGGTTGTTGATTGCGTCATTGATTGCAGCGCGCTCCGCTCGCGGAGGCTTCACCCCGGGGAACCAACGCGGGCCAGAGCCGGTCTCCGGAGAGAAGATCGTTCGAACGGAGAGACCACCATGCCTTTCATTGCGGCCCATGACGGCACACAGCTCTTCTGCAAGGATTGGGGAAGCGGTCGGCCGGTGGTGCTGATCCACGGCTGGCCGCTGGACGCGGACATGTGGGAGTTCCAGCAGCTGGCGCTCACCGAGGCGGGCCTGCGCACCGTCGCCTACGACCGCCGCGGCTTTGGCCGTTCGGATCAGACCTGGTGCGGCTACGATTACGACACCTTCGCCGACGACCTGAAGTCTGTGCTCGACGCCCTCGATCTGCAGGACGTGGCGTTGGTCGGGTTCTCGATGGGCGGCGGCGAAATCGCCCGTTACATGAGCCGTCACGGCGGCGCCCGGGTGACCCGAACGGCGCTCGTCTCGGCGGTGACGCCCTACATGCTCAAGGCCGCCGACAACCCAAAGGGCGTTGACGCATCAGTGTTCGACGGCATGATCGCCGGGCTGAAGAACGACCGTCCGAACTTCATAGCGACCTTCTCCAAGACCTTCTTCGGGGTCGGGATGATCTCGTCTCCGGTCTCGTCCGACCTGATCCAGTGGACCGGCAACCTCGCGATGCTCGCCTCGCCGAAGGCGACGATCGCCAGCGTGACAGCCTTCGGCGAGACCGATTTCCGCGCCGACATGAGCGCGTTTCACGTGCCGACCCTCGTCATCCACGGCGATGCCGACCAGACCGTACCGATCGACGTGTCGGGCAAGGCCACAGCCGCCTCGATCCCCGGTGCCGAACTCGTCATCTACGGAGGCGCGCCGCACGCCGTGCCGTTCACCCATGCCGAGCGGCTGAACAGGGATCTCATCACCTTCCTGAAGGGCTGACCCGCTTTCCGCTCACCACGATCCGAGGAACCATGACAACGAGCCCGATCCTCCAGCCCGTCACGATCGGTGACCTGGAACTTAAGAACCGCATTGTGATGGCGCCGCTGACGCGCAGCCGCTCGTCGACACAGGGCGTGCCACCGGATTTCGCCCAGGATTATTACGGCCAACGCTCGAATGCCGGCCTGATCATCTCGGAGGCGACCAACATCTCGCCTCAGGCCGTCGGTTACGCCTACACCCCCGGCATCTGGACCGAAGCGCAGGTCGAAAGCTGGCAGAAGATCACATCGACGGTCCACGCCAACGATGGCCGGATCTTCCTGCAACTCTGGCATACTGGCCGCATCTCGCACCCGGACGTTCAGCCTGACGGTCAGCTCCCGGTCTCGGCTTCGGCGATCAAACCGACGGGCAGCGCTTTCACCGAAGGCGGCATGAAGGAGCACGTCACGCCGCGCGCGCTCGAGACCGACGAGATCCCCGGTATCGTCGAGCATTATCGCCGCGCCGCCGAGAACGCCAAGCGCGCCGGCTTCGACGGCGTCGAGATTCATTCCGCCAATAACTACCTGCTGGAGCAGTTCGTCCGCGATTCCACCAACAAGCGCACCGATCGGTACGGCGGCTCGATCGAGAACCGCCTGCGCTTCCCGCTAGCGGTGGTCGAGGCCGTCACCGAGGCCTGGGGCGGCGGTAACCGCGTCGGCATCCGCCTCTCGCCCGCCACCACACAACCTGGCGAGACCCCGCTCGATTCGACCACGCACGAGACCTTCGGCGCCTATGTCGACGCACTCAACGCCTACGGTCTGCTGTACATCCACACGATCGAAGGCGTGACCCAGCAGACCCGCGACGTGCCGGACGGCGTCGACTTCCTTGACCTGCGTCGCCGGTTCGAGGGCGCCTATATCGGCAACAACCAGAACACCCTGGATCTCGCTGAGAAGGAACTAGCCGAGGGCCGCGCCGATCTGTTCAGCTTCGGCCGGCCTTACCTCGCGAACCCCGACCTAGTCGGGCGGCTGGCGAGCGGGGCACCATTAGCCGAGGCGCCCAAGCAATATTGGTACGGCGGCGGTGCGACCGGCTACTCCGACTGGCCAGGCATGGACGGGCCGGTGCTGGTACGGCGCTGATTGCCCTTCGGAGATCAGCCCATCGCCGACCGCGACCGACTCGATCTCCATTATCTGGTTAGCATCGTGCCGGAAGTCGAAGAGCACCCTCGATGCCGACGTCGAGGGGCCTTCATGCCACCGGGCCGGATCGCGCCAAAAACTGTCGTTCGAGTTGGTTTTACGACCGCCTCGAAGCGGACGTAAGCGCTGCAACTGAGAAGGTTAGATAACTCCTAGTCCGTCTTCGAACGCCATTTTTAACAAGTGGACGTTCGGCAGGCGCGAGCCGTCAAGAGCAGCGTCGCCCGGATGCGTGGCCGTGCCGACTATCGGCACGGCCTCAGATTGATCCTCAATTCACTACGCCGGCACGACTAGGTTCTTGCGCGTCGGCAGCCCGTCGATGTTGGCACGCTCCAGCTTCGTATGCGCTTGCACGAGGGCATGCGGAGTCAGGGCCATCCACTGCGCCAGTGAGAGATCGGCGTAGTTTGGACTGCGGAACATCTCGAGAAAGGTCAGCTTCTCGCTGCCGGTATTCTCGATGTAGTGACCCATGGCGAACGGAACGTAACCAACATCCCCAGCTTGGTAATCGAAAGTGCGTGCCTTCGATTCCGATCCGAACACCGTCATCCGGCCCTTTCCCGAGAGGTAGTATTGCCACTCGTCGCCGTTCGGATGCCAGTGCATCTCCCGCAAGGCCCCGGGTTCGAGCTCGAAGAGGGCGGCGGCAATCGTCTTCGAGGCTTTGAACAAAGACGAGTCGGTGATGCGCACCGTACCGCCCTTGGTTCGAATGGGATCCTGCGCGGTCATGCGGTGGACGAACGGGTTCGGCACGGGACCGGCGCCCTCCAATCTGTCGCCGGCCAGCGTGCCGGGTTTCGGCGCGGGGAAAATGTACAGTTCCTTCTCGGGAATGTTGGCGAACGCGCTCTCGGGAAGGCCGAAGTTCTTGGCGAGCACATCCTTGGGCGTGTGCGCGAGCCAATCGGTGATCAAAAAGGTGGAATCCTCGGAGAAGGCGCCGTCATCGAAGACGAGGAGGAACTCGCAGCCGTCGACCTCGCTCTCCAGCCCCTGGATCGAGTGCGGGATGCCGGAGGGGAAGTACCAGAGGTCGCCTTCACCCAGATCGTCGGCGAAGGTGCGTCCGTCCTGATCGATTGCGGTGACCCGCGCCTTGCCCTTCAGCATGTAGGCCCACTCGGCTTCCTTGTGCCAATGCATCTCCCGGACGGCATTGGCCTTGAGCCGCATGTTGACGCCGGACATGGCCTTGGAGATCGGCAGTTCGCGGATGGTGGTTTGACGAGCCCAGCCGCCCTCTTCGAGCCGCATATGGCTGTCGGCGAACGACCATTTCAGGTTCGGCAGGGTCCCGTGATCGGTCTTGGGCGGCGCGACGGTCCAACGGTCCTGCGCCTCGCGGGCCGGATTGCGAGGGCCGAGCACGTCCGCGCCGTCACCCCCTCGAATGGGGATTGGGCCATCCGCGGTTGCGCCTTGCGCTCGTGGGCTTGTCGGCATGGTCGCTGCTCCGACCGTGGCGGCTGCGATGAAGCCGCGACGTGACATGTCGTCCATGAATGGTCCTTGATTCGAGCGGATGAACGGGCTGTCATTGATCGTGAACGTCTCGCGGGCGACCATCCTGGCCGCGTGGGAGACGTCCAGCGCGAACGCTGCAGCTCACGTCTTGTTCGATCCGGTTCGTCCGCTGGGGCGACTTGGTGCGCCCTTTTCCTTGGTCTTGCGATCCGGTGCCGGACAGTCGACAGCGGAAATCCGGTCACCGCCTCGAACGATTAGCGTGGTGTGCCTGAAACTAATCGCGGCCCGAGCCCGTAGCCATACTGGAAGAACGATCGTTTCCACGCGCGAAGCCCTGGCTTCAGTGCGCGATGAGTATTGTCGAAATACTGCAACGTAGATAATAAGTCTGCATTTATTGAACAACAATAGAATGATCTTGTTGCCCTGTCGGCTGGATAAAAAATTCGGCTTTACAGGAGAAATCTCATGAACAAGTTCACGCTTGCCTTGACCGCGTTGACCGCCCTTGGCGGTGTCGCCTTCGCGGCCGGTTCAGCCACGGCTGCACCGATGTCCGTCAATGGCATCCAGTCCGAGAGCGGCGTCACCCAGGTGCGCATGATGCAGGGCGATCGAATGATGATGAAGAAGCGCATGATGCGGAAGAAGATGATGAAGCGCCGCATGATGAAGAACCGTATGATGAACGGCGGCATGTGATCTTACACGCCCGATACTTCCGGAGGTCCCTGAACAGGGACCTCTATCTGGCGGCCACGATTTCGAGGATGACCGCTTGGCCCGAACCTACTTGACCCACTCTGCGCCCGAGACCGGCGAAGTCGAGCGTCGCCGTTGGATGTTCCGGCATCCCGTCGTCATCCGCATCACACACTGGATCAATGCGATCTGTCTTCTGGTCTTGCTCATGAGCGGCCTGCAGATCTTCAACGCCCATCCGGCCCTGTACTGGGGCAACATCTCGACCTTCGACACGCCATTGATGGCGATGTCCTCTACCGAGGACGACCCGCCCAAAGGCGTCACGACAATGTTCGGGAAAACCTTCGACACCACCGGCTGGCTTGGCTCCTCGGCGGGTGCCGACGGCGAGCCGGCGGATCGCGGCTTTCCCTCTTGGTTGACCTTGCCGAGCGACCAGGATCTTACCGGCGGCCGCTCCTGGCACTTCTTCTTCGCCTGGGCCTTCGTCCTGAACGGCCTCGCCTACCTGCTCTACGGGGTGATCAGCGGGCAGCTTCGTTTCCGGGTCATCCCGTCCCGCGACCAGGTCCGCCATTTCGGCGCGTCGGTGTGGGAGCACGTGACGCTGCGTTTCCCGCAAGGCGACGAGGCCAAGCGATACAACGTCATCCAGAAGCTCACCTACCTCGTGGTCCTGTTCGTGCTGCTGCCCGTGCAGGTGCTGGCGGGCCTTGCGATGTCTCCCGCGATGGATGCGGCGTTCCCATTCCTGCTGACGCTGTTCGATGGACGGCAGTCGGCGCGCACGGTCCACTTCGTCGTGGCGGGGCTGCTGGCCCTGTTCGTGATCGTACATGTCGCCTTGGTCGTGCTCTCCGGCTTTTGGAACAACATGCGCGGCATGATCACCGGCTGGTTTGTGATCGAGCGCAAGGTCGTGCCGGCCGGCGTCGCAGGGGAGCCCAGGGCATGAGTCTTCGTCCGAGCCGACGCGCCCTCCTGACTGGGGCCTCAGCCGTAGCCGCTGCAGCCATGCTCGGCGGCTGCGACCGCCTCGGCAACACGGAATGGTTCCAGCGCACGCTCAAGACCGGAGAGGACGCCAACCTCTTCGTCCAGCGCCTGCTCCTGACCGAACGCTCCTTGGCCCCTGAATACGCCGAGGCCGACATCTCGCCGTGGTTCAAGCCGAACGGCACCGAGGACCCGCCGGACAAGCCCTACAAAGCCCTAGCGAAAGGCAAATTCGCCAAATACCACCTGGAGGTCGCCGGCCTCGTCGAGGCCCCCTTCAAGTTGTCCCTGGCGGAGCTCCGTAAGCTTCCGGCTCGCACGCAAGTCACCCGGCATGATTGCGTCGAGGGCTGGAGCGCTATCGGCAAATGGACCGGGGTGCCGCTCGCCGATCTTCTGACTCGGGCCAAGCTCAAGCCGGAGGCGCGCTACGTCATGTTCCACTGCGCCGACACGATGGATCACGGCGAGGATGACGGCGGATCGGACGACGCGCAGGATGCCGGCTCCGACGAGATGACCCCCGTTGGCAACGCCAACCCGGCCATGACCAAGCAGGCGGGCACCGGGGAGAGCAGGAAGGATGCCGGTGGCCAGCAGGGTTCGGCAGAGACCGGAGCCAGCGGCGGATCGCCGGTCAGGTACTACGAGAGCCTCGACCTTGTGGACGCGTTCCATCCGCAGACGATCCTCGCCTACGACATGAACGGCAAAGCACTTCCCGTTTCGAACGGCGCCCCGCTGCGGCTGCGCGTCGAACGGAACCTCGGCTACAAACAGGCGAAGTACGTGATGCGCATCGAGGTGGTCGAGAGTTTTGCCCACATCGGCGATGGCAAGGGCGGATATTGGGAGGATCAGGGCTACGCCTGGTACGCCGGAATCTGACTGAAGCCCCAAGCGAGGTGGCTGGCGAACGGCAGGGCTAGGGAACGTGCTCGCCGAGCTTGAGCCGTCTGTCTCCGTCCTTCCCGATCCAGTTCTGGCGCTGTCCAGCTCAAAAGCCGGGAACAGTTCGGATTGGGTACGGTTGCTCGCAGGACCGCATGCGTCGTCGCACGGTTCCCCACCCTTCCCAAATACTGAACGAGGCCACCGTCTGCGGGTCTCGCAGGAGCCGTTTGATGAAAGCACTGTGCTGGCACGGCAAGAACGATATTCGCTGCGATACGGTGCCGGACCCGATCATCGAGGATCCGCGCGACGTCGTCATCAAGGTGACGTCGTGTGCGATCTGCGGCTCCGACCTCCACCTCATGGACGGTTTGATGCCGACCATGAAGAGCGGCGATGTGCTCGGCCACGAGTTCATGGGCGAGGTTGTCGAAGTCGGCGGGGCGCACAAGAAGTTCAAGAAGGGCGACCGCATCGTCGTGCCCTTCAACATCAATTGCGGCGAGTGCCGACAATGCAAGCTCGGCAACTTCTCGGTCTGCGAGCGCTCGAACCGCAACGCCGAGATGGCCGCCGAGCAGTTTGGCTACACTACGGCAGGCCTATTCGGATACTCCCACCTCACCGGTGGCTACGCTGGCGGCCAAGCCGAGTACGTCCGCGTTCCCATGGCCGACGTCGCGCCGATGCTGGTGCCGGAGGGCATGGACGACGAGTCCGTCCTCTTCCTTACCGACATCCTGCCGACCGGATGGCAGGGCGCAGAGCACTGCGAGATCCAGGGCGGTGAAATCATCGCCATCTGGGGTGCCGGCCCGGTCGGGCTGTTCGCGATCCAATCGGCCAAGATCATGGGGGCAGAGCGCATCATCGTCATCGAAGCGGTGCCGGAGCGCATCGCAATGGCGCGCAAGGCTGGGGCGACCGACATCATCGACTTCGAGCACGAAGACGTGTTCGAGCGGATCAAGGAGATCAGCAAGGGCGCAGGCGCCGACGGCGTGATCGACTGCGTCGGCATGGAAGCCTCCGGCCATGGCGGCATTAGCGGCGCGCTCGCGGCTGTCCAGGAGAAGCTGACGGCGACGCAGCGGCCCTACGTGCTCGGTGAGGCGATCAAGGCGGTACGGCCCTGCGGCATCGTCTCGGTGCCCGGCGTCTATGGCGGTCCGGTGCCGATCAACATGGGCTCCGTCGTCCAGAAAGGTCTGACCATCAAGAGCGGTCAGACTCACGTGAAGCGCTACCTGAAACCACTGACTAAGCTGATCCAAGAGGGCAAAATTGACACTACGTCGATGATTACCCATCGCTCGACGAATCTCGCTGACGGGCCGGATCTATACAATACTTTCAAGGACAAGAAGGACGGTTGCGTGAAGGTGGTCTTCCACCCAAGCTAACTTTGCTCAGCCGTAGTCGAATTTTCTCCTGATCAATTCCGCGAGGATAAACATGACTTATCTGCGATACGCAGCCGATATCGAGAAGCCCGCCGCGGACGAGCAGGAGACGATAGACGGCATCGTCAAGGGGATGACGCAGCAATCCGAGACGGTCGAGGCTCGCGAGCACCATGCCGTGCGGGCGAGCCACGCCAAGAGTTCGGCATGCGTCACCGGAGAACTGACGATTTCCGCCGGCCTGCCGTCGGAATTGGCGCAAGGTTTGTTCGCCACGCCCGGGACCTACCCCGTAGCGGTGCGGTTCGCACAGGGCCCCGGAGAGACGCTCGGCGACCGCGTCTCTACCCACCGCGGCATGTCCATCAAAGTGTTCGACGTGCCCGGCGAGAAGCTGCCCGGCCACACCGTCGACACCCAGGACTTCGTGCTGGCGACCGGCACGACGTTTCCGTCCGGGACTGCGGCCGGCTTCCTTCGTGACGGGACCGTCATCGGCAAGGCTACAGGGCTACCGGAGGGGGCCAAGAGCGCCGTCTCTTCGACGATGCGTAACCTCAACAAGGTGTTGCACGCGTTCGGGACCGAGAGTGCGCTCGCCGACTTCTTCGGCCATCCCTACAGCCATCCTCTGGCCGACAGTTACTTCAGCCAGGCGCCAGTGCTTTACGGCGACTACGTGGCCAAGCTCGGCGTGGTGCCGGTCTCGCAGGCGCAGCTCGCCCTAGCGGAATGGCGCCTCGACCCTCACGAAGACGAGAATGGCTTCCGGCATGCCGCAGCCACCTTCTTCCAGGAGAACGAGGTGGTCTACGAGCTAAAGGTGCAGCTCTGGGCGGACGCGGAGAAGCAGCCCATCGAGGACGCGTCGGTCGATTGGCCGGTCTCGATTAGCCCCTACCGGACCGTCGCGACGCTGCGCCTCCCGCGCCAGGACGCCTATGCCCCTGTCCGGGTTCGCTACTTCGACGAGGTGATGACCTTCCGCCCGGCCCACAGCTTAGCGGCGCATCGTCCGCTCGGGTCCGTCATGAGGGCGCGGCTGCAGGTCTACCGGGCGCTGAGCGCCTTCCGACACCGCGAAAACGGGGTGGCCTCCGAGGACACGTCAAGCGTCGAGCAAATCCCGGCGGTGTCGTAGCTCGTCCGTGCCTGCCGAGCCCGGATGTCATAGGATTGGAATAGCGAAAATGTCGAAAGTCGATCAGGCGCGCGTGGGTCTCGCCACCCTCCTCATGGGAAGCGTCATGCTGACCGCGGCCTCGGCATGGGCTGAAGGCAACCTCACCAAGGTCGCGAGCTTCGAGCATCAGGTGACAGGCGTCACCGTCGCGAAGGACGGGCGCATGTTCGTCAACTTCCCGCGCTGGAGCGAGGATGCCCCAGTCTCGGTCGCCGAGCTCAAGGATGGAAAACCGGTCGCCTACCCCGATGACGAGTGGAATTCCTGGCGCAACGCGAAGAAGGACGAGGTCGACCCCAAGAACCACTTCGTCTGCGTGCAGAGCGTCGTCGCCGACGGACAGGATCGACTCTGGGTCGTCGACGCGGCCGCGCCGGCGATGGGGGCCGTCGTCAAGGATGGCGCCAAGCTCGTCGGCATCGACCTGAAGACCAGCAAGGTCGTGAAGACCATTCCCTTCGACACCAGCACCGTGATGCAGGCGTCCTACATCAACGACGTACGCATCTCGCCCGATGGCAAGACGGCGTTTCTCACCGACTCGGGTGCAGAGGGCGCTCTGATCGTCGTCGACATCGACAGCGGCTCCGCCAAACGCGTCCTGTCGGGTCATCCCACGACCATGCCGGACAAGTCGGTGACCGTGGCCTACGACGGCAAGGCATTGCGCCGGCCGGACGGGCGCGGCGTCGAGTTCTCTGCGGATGGCATCGCCCTCTCGCCTGATGGCAAGATGCTTTACTGGCAGGCCATCAAGGGCAAGACGCTCTACAGCATCCCGACCGATGCCCTGACCGGTTGGGCGACCGCATCGTTCGTCCCTGAGCTTCTAAGCGACCGGACGCTGGGCTCCAAGATCGTCACGGTCGGCGAGAACGGACCGGCCGACGGCCTGCTAATTTCTAAGAAGGACGGTCGAATGTACGTGTCCTCCCCGCAGGACAATGCGGTGAAGGTACGAGATCTCGCCGGGACAAATTCCGGACTGACGACACTGGTCCAGGATCCGCAACTACGCTGGCCGGACACGTTCTCCGAAGGGCCGGACGGCGCGATCTACGTGACGACATCACACATTCAGGACTCGGCCGACTACAAGGCGGGCGCGCCCATCACGCTTCCGAGCGAACTTTGGGCGATCAAGCCCGGCCAGGATGAGGTCACAGGTTCAGCAGGATCGCGGTAGCGCTGGGGCCCAGCCCTTCTAACCTCCCTTCGGCTCGACGGCGTTCGGAAAGAAATCAACTAGCCACCAGCAACGCGCTCCGCCGCCCTAGCCGCCATCTTCCGAGCGCGTTCCTCGGCGGCGTCGGCGGCGTCCATGGCATCGTCTAAGCGCTCGGCCCTGCCACGGGTCTCGCAACGCTGGCGAAGCTCGTCGAGTTCTTCCTCTGTTAGGTGCTCGATGCCGATGTAGCGGTTTTGGGCGGCGCTCGCGCGGATGAGTTCGTCGAGCTTGGCCTGGATTGCGGCACCATCGCGATTCTGAGAGTTCTGAATCAGGAACACCATCAGGAAGGTCACGATTGTGGTGCCCGTGTTGATCACGAGCTGCCACGTCTCCGAATACTGGAAGGCAGGCCCGCTGATTGCCCAAGCGACGACAGAAGTAACCCCGAGCGCGAAGGCGATAGGATGGCCTGCCCATTTGGCGACCTTGCCGGCGAAAGCGGTGAAAATCTTGGAGCGGCTCAAAGACAGTCTCCTAGGGCAGGAGACCGCCCCCCGACGTCCCTCCGGCTCAGCTAAGCCGCAGAATATTGCTGTGGTTCCCTGAGGTGCAGGACCACTCTGCATGGGATCGGCCGCGATGAGCCCTGCGCTGCAGCTCGGACCGTTCAAAGGGTCAATTACTAGGGGTCTGAGTTCTGCCTGTCCTTGACGTCATCGTGGTATCCTGAACCGATGGTCCGCTTTTTGGCGGGCAGATGCCAAGAGCAGTCGTTCTGCTTCCGGCCCGAGGCGGCGGAAAACATCGTGCTTGCTTGCAACTGACCGGACCAGTGGATTGGCCATCGCCAAACGCCCATCTAACGATGGAAGAGAGGTAGATGGTCATTTTTCAAAGGATCTGACCCACTATCGCAAATGGATTGCTAGCCGCTGCAGAAGCGAATTTTCGGAAGCGAGATGAATGCATTAGGCCGGATCGGGCCGTGACTCGGTACCGACTTCAAACGAGGCTTGTCGGCCTCTGGATCATGCTGCTCGCGTCGGCGGCGGCGACGGCATACCTGCTGTTTGGTCTCTATACCCAATCGACGGCCGTGCAGGTGTCGCAGGCCGAGCTTGCTGTCGGGCGTGCCTGTCGCGCGATCATCGACCGCTATAGCCTGTCATTGGGTCAGAAGACGACGGACGGGAAGGCGGCCGACCTTCCGCGCATTGTATCGGACGCTTTGAGCGGGTGGCCCGGTATCGAAGGCGGGATCTGGAGCAACGCCGACGGTTCGCTGGCCTATGCCTTCCCAACCTATGAGGGCTCAGGCCCCAAACTGGATCTTCCGGAGGCTGAACGCGGGTCGATCGCCGCAGTGAATGCGGAGACTCGGCAGCTCGGACGTTCAGTCGTTAGCCACCGGTTGACCCGGACGCAGGCACTCCTGGTGCAGGCATGTCCGCTGCACGGTCCCGTTCCAGGGCTGACCGCCTGGACGATGACCCGGGCTCACGTCAACGACGGTCCGGCCTATCCACGCTTTCTGGCGGCCCTTGGTTTCCTTGCTGTAGCGGTGATCGGTTCCGCGGGATTCCTCGGACATTTTCTCTACGGCTACGCCCGTCGCATCGCGCGTCTGGAGGCGGCTCTGGAGGCCCCGAGGAGCGACGGTTCCGATCTCGCTCACCTCGAACCTACAGGCGAATACGAGCTCGACCGCCTAGTCGACGCTCTAAACGCAGCGGGCACTCGCCTTAAGGAAGCACGTGAACAAGCCGTCGCGGCCGAGCGAATGGCCGCCGTCGGGAGGCTGAGTGCCGACGTGGCTCATGAGATCCGCAATCCTATCGGGGCAATGCGCCTGAAGGCCGAGAACGCCTTGGCTGCCGGAGATCCGGTGCGGGCCAAGGCCGCGCTTGGTGCGATCCTAGGCCAGATCGTACGAGTGGAAACGCTGCTGCGCGACCTTCTTAGTCTGACCCAGGCGCGCGCGCTTGTGCGCGCCCCGACGGATATCCGCGCCCTTCTTGTGGAGACCTCCCAGCTGCACGAAGATTTTGCGCGGCAACGCGGCGTTCATATGGTGATGGACTTTGAAGGACTGCCCTCTTCGGACCGCCCCCACATCGATCGAGAGCAGGTTCGACGTGCGCTCGACAATCTTCTGCTGAACGCCCTGCAGCATGCGCCGCCGGATAGCCTCGTGAGCCTGAGCGCTCGTCGGATCATCCGCGAGGGTGCGCCGCGCCTGCATCTGCTCATCTCCGACATCGGACAAGGGATCGATCCGGCGATGCGGTCGCGTCTCTTCGAACCTTTCGTTACGGGACGATCCGACGGTACGGGCCTAGGCCTCGCGATCGTGAACAAGGTTGCGCTCGCCCATCGCGGAAAGACGATGTTCCTCGAAGGAGAGGGCGCGACCACATTTTGGCTGGACCTGCCATGGCAACCATCCTGATCGTCGATGACGACGAGGCCCTGCGCGATGGGCTCGCCGAAACCGTGACGGATCTCGGACATACGCCGCTAGCGGTCCGGTCCGGATGCGAGGCGGTGGCCACGCTTGCGCAACAACCCGTAGCCGCCGTTCTCCTCGATCTGCGCATGCCGGGCGATCTCGACGGGATCGCAACCCTGGGGCAGATCCGAGCTCTGTCCGATCCGCCGCCCGTCACTGTCCTCACGGCGTTTGCGAGTCCGGCCAACACAATCGAGGCGATGCGACTCGGCGCGCACGATCATCTTACCAAGCCGATCGGCCGCGCCGATCTTGCCGAGAACCTCGCATCGATGTTGCTTTGCAGTCCCACCCACATCGCAGAGGAGCCGGCGTGCGAGGCAGCCAACGGTCTGATCGGTTCAAGCGAGGCGATGCGACGCGTTCAGAAGGCGATTGGCCTTCTCGCCGACAGCGGCGCCACGGTGCTGATCCAGGGGGAGACCGGCACGGGAAAGGAAGAGGTCGCGCGCGCGCTCCACGCCTTCTCGGCCCGGCGCGCCCGGCCCTTCGTTCCGGTCAACTGTGCGGCGACACCTGCCGACCTGCTTGAGAGCGAGTTGTTCGGTCATGTCCGCGGCGCCCTGGGCGGAGCAACGTCCGATCGCGCGGGAGCCTTCCACCTTGCAGAGGGCGGTACGCTGTTCCTGGACGAGATCGGCGACATGTCCCCGATGATGCAGGCGAAGATCCTGCGGGTCATCCAGGACAGGATGGTAACGCCCGTCGGCGGAAAACCAGGTCGGGTCGATGTCCGCGTGGTCGCCGCCACTCACCAGGACCTGCAGGGCATGGTCGCCGAAGACCGTTTCCGCGCCGACCTTTACTACCGCCTCAACGTCATACCCATCGTCATTCCGCCGCTACGCGAGCGGCTGGCCGACATCGTGCCGCTCGCGGAACATTTTCTGGCTGTGTCGGGAAAGCGGCTCGGCGACACCGCCTCCACGCGCCTGCTTTCCCACCGCTGGCCCGGCAATGTCCGGGAGCTGCGCAACGTCGTCGAACGCGCGGCGGTGATGACGCGCAGCCGTCTCATCGAGGCGTCGGATCTCGATCTCGCAACTGCAACCTCGTCGCATCGTGCGAACGGCATGATCGAAATCGGCATCGAGGCGGATCTGCCCGGGGCTGTCGCGCGTCTCGAATGCGCGATGATCGTGGCAGCCCTTTCCGAGGCCGGCGGGAACCGGACAAAGGCGGCGCGGCGTCTCGGGATCCAACGGCAACTTCTGTACGCGAAGATCGAACGCTACGGCCTCGGCGGAGCGCCGGACCTCGACTTGTCGCGAGATACGACAGCGACTGTCGCGAAAGCCGACGATCTGGACGTGCTGGGCAGCGTATAAGTCTCTGATCGGATAAAATTTTCGCGTCCAGCCTATGCGCCGGCTCAGACACGGGGAACAGAGCATTGCCCCCTGCGTCGAGCGATCACACAGAGCAGGCGAGCACGTCTCCGCCTCTCGTCGAATAGCTGGCGGACGCAAGAATGACCGACTGGAACGGCACGACGGCCGCAGCGAATAGCTCGCTCCCTGTGGTCGCGGCCGAATAGAGCCGTCGATGAGCACGCACGACGATATCCTGGTCTTCGCCCATGTGGGCGACTTGCACCTGATCGAGCCGGATGCGCAGAATACCTCCGACTACTGGGCCATTCTTGCTCACCTCGAAGAGCTCGACGGGCTCGATTTCGTCTTCCTTCCCGGCGACAACGCCGACAACGGGCGCACCGATCAATACGAGCTCGTCCGTATCGGCCTCGACGGCTTGAGCCTGCCCGTGCACGTCATCACGGGCGACCACGATATGGAGTCGGGCAGCCTCGACGCTTTCTACGGCGGCCTCGGGGTGCGGCAACTGCCCTACGCGGTCACGGTCTCCGGCACGCGCTGCCTTTTCCTCGATATGTGCGGACCGGGCTCGGGCGGCCCCGACTTCCGGCTCGGCGGCTACCAGATCGCGTGGCTCGAAGCGGAACTTCGCGGGGCTGAAGCGCACGGCCGGGACTGTGTCCTGTTCATGCACAGCTACCCGGCCGACCTGACGGATGCCGGCGAGGCGACGCGCGTCGCCGACCTCGTCCACCGCGGTCCCGTCCGCCTCGTCGAGATGGGGCATACCCACTACAACGAACTCTCAAACGACGGCCGTACCATCTACGCCGCCTGCCGCTCCACAGGACAGATCGAGGAGGGGCCGGTCGGCTACGCCGTCGCGGCGGTCGATCGCGGCGTCGTGTCCTGGCGGTTCAGGGAACTCGGCCAACCCTGGCCCTTCGTTCTCATAACGGCGCCCGCCGACGGACGGCTTGCCCAGTCTGAGGATCACCGCGTCGCAGGCGAGACGGAGATCCGCGCCGTTGTTCTGGGCCATGACCGCATCGCGGCGTGTGAGTACAGGATCGATGACGGTCCCTGGAGCCCGATGCGCTCCGACGAGAACGACCGTCGTTACCATGCCTATGTCGATTGGCCGGCCGGCGGCCACCGCCTCGCAGTCCGCGCCCACGATGCCGGTGGCGCCTGTGACGAGGACATTGTCGAGCCGGCAGGTGCCTCCTTTGCGCTCGCGACCTCGAAAGGGATCGGCAGCGACGCAGACGCGCTTGGACCTTGGCCCGATCGGGGCGTGCTCGGCACGCAGCTGGGGCCGAACCGCAACGGGCGGCACTGGTAGCGCGGCACCCACCCCCTGCCTTCACTCCGAATACCTGCAAGGACGGCCGACGCGATGGGCGCTCTCACCCTGACACCCAACCTCGCGACCTGGGGCATCGCCGGCCTCGCTACACTCGGCGTGATACTTCGTCCCTTCTCCTGGCCGGAGGCGATCTGGGCGGTGCTTGGCGCGGCCGCCCTCGTGGCCCTCGGCCTGCTCGCGCCTGCCACCGCCCTCGACGGCGTCCTGAAGGGCACAGACGTCTACCTGTTCCTCGTCGGCATGATGCTGCTCTCCGAGATCGCCCGGAAGGAAGGCCTGTTCGACTGGCTCGCCTCGCACGCGGTGCAGACCGCCAGAGGCTCTGCAACGCGCCTTTTCCTGCTCGTCTACGTCGTCGGCACGGTGGTGACGGTATTCCTGTCGAACGACGCCTGTGCGGTGGTGCTCACGCCCGCCGTCTTCGCCGCAACCAAGGCCGCTGGGGTGAAGCAGCCGCTTCCCTACCTGTTCATATGTGCCTTCATTGCGAACGCGGCGAGCTTCATGTTGCCGATCTCCAACCCGGCCAACCTCGTTGTCTTCGCCGAGCACATGCCGCCGCTCGGCCGGTGGCTCGCGACGTTCACTCTGCCGTCGCTGCTTGCTGTCGTGGCGACCTACGTCGTGCTCCACCTTACGCAGAGGGCGCATTTGAACGCCGAAACAGTGTCCACCAACGTGCAGATGCCGCGTCTCGCGCTCGGCGGTAAGGTCGCGGGCGCCGGCATTGCCGCGACCGGCGCTTTGCTAATCGCAGCGTCCGCCTACGGCCTCGATCTTGGACTGCCGACCTTCGCCGCGGGACTGGCCACCACGCTAGTCGTGCTCCTGATCAACCGAGGCGGCCTCGTAGAGGTCGTCAAAGACGTCTCCTGGAGCGTGCTGCCCCTGGTCGCCGGCTTGTTCGTCCTGGTTGAGGCGCTGGAGAAGACCGGCGTGCTCGGCATGCTCGCCGACGTCCTGAAGCGGTCGGCGGAGACGAACCCCGCCACGGCGGCCTGGGTCGGCGGCGCCATCGTGGCGTTCGGCTCCAACCTCGTGAACAACCTGCCGGCCGGGCTGCTCGCCGGCGCCGCGGTCCAGGCCGCTCACGTCTCCGAGAAGGTCGCGGGCGCCATCCTGATCGGCGTTGACCTCGGGCCGAACCTTTCGGTGACAGGCTCGCTGGCCACCATCCTGTGGCTCACCGCGATCCGCCGCGAGGGCCAGGATGTCTCGGCCTTCGCCTTCCTGAAACTCGGACTCCTCGTGATGCCGCCGGCGCTCGTGCTGGCGCTCGCCTCCCTGATCCTCGTCTGACGCCCGAACCGCTTCGATCCGGAGACGTGCCCGCGTGACCGCCGCCTTACTCTACCCCTTCATCATCGTCGCCGGCATCCTTCAGGCGCTCGGCAACTCGATGAACGCCCAGCTGCGCGGGCATCTCGTCAACCCGTTCCTGGCGGCCTCCGTCTCGTTTCTGCCGATCGTCTTCGTCTTCGCGACGCTGTTCCTCGTCATGCCGGCACCGCTCCCAAGCATGGAGAACCTCGCCTCCATGCCGTGGTACGCACCGCTTGGCGGTGTGGCAGGCGCGGTGGCGGTGTTCGGCGGCCTCGCCTTCGTCGACAAGGTCGGTGCCGGTCCCTTCAACGGCTTGACCCTCACCGCCAATATCCTGACCTCATTGGCGCTGGATGCCTTTGGAATGTTCGGTCTGCAGGGAGGAGGCTTCAAGCCGATGCCCTGGCTCGGCGGTCTGCTGATGGCGATCGGCGTGTCCTTCATCGCCCGGGCGACGCCCGGCGACACTCATGAGCAGGATGCCGGTCACGGTCTCGACGGCCGGCTCCTCTACCCCTTCATCGTCGTCGCGGGCGCGCTGCAAGCGATCGGCGTCGTCTGGAACGCGCAGCTGCGGGGTGCCCTCCTCAACCCGTGGCTCGCCGCGACGGTATCCTTCCTGCCGGTGGTCTTCGTGTTCGTGTTGGTCTTCCTGCTGCTCCCGAAGCCGCTCCCGCAGCGGACGGACGTCGAGGGCGTGCGCTGGTGGATGCCGCTGGCCGGCCTCACGGGTGCGGTCGCCGTGTTCGCCGGTCTCCTGTTTGTGGACAAGGTCGGGGCGGGCGCCTTCAACGGTCTCCTCATCACCGCCAACCTATTGACGTCCGTCGCTCTCGACCATTTTGGCTTGCTCGGCATGAAGCAGGTCACCGCGGGTCCGTCGCGTCTCGGCGGTGCGACCGTGATGGTGGCCGGCATCGTGCTCATCTCCGTGTTCTAACGGCAGGACCGATGATCAACGGACTATCCTGGCTGGTGCGCCGGGAGGTTTTGCTCCTTTCGGCCGGCGCCCTGCTGGCCGCGGGAGCTGCAGCGGCTTGGTACCTGCTGCAGGCGACGGTGTTGACGGTTGCGGTCGCTCCCCGTGACGGGACCGAACCGGAGCTGATCAAGGCCTATGCCGATGCCTTGGACTCTGGCGGAGAGGCGGTCCGGCTCAAGATCCTGTCCTTCGACGATGTGCGCGAGAGCGCCGCCGCCCTCCAGGACGGGCGTGCCGATCTCGCCGTCGTCCGGCCCGACGTTCTCCTGCCGACAAACGGGTTGACCCTGGCGATCCTTCGGGACCAGGCGATAATCATCGTCTCACCCGAGCAGGCTCCCATCAAGGCGTTCCCCAAGCTTGCGGGCAGACGGCTCGGCATCGCCGCGCACCGAGACGCCGATCTCCTGCTGCTCAAGAATCTCCTGGGGTATTACAGCTTAACCCTCGACACCGAGACCTCGGCACTCCCCGCGCGCGACCGGACGGTACGTCTTGTCCGGGTCGATCAAGACGCGGTGGCGGCGGCCTTCCGCGAGAAGCGCATCGACGCATTCATCAGCATCATCGCGCCCTCGGCTCCGAAGGCGCTCGCCCTCGTAAACGCCGCGCGTTCGGTCGCCCGAGGCGGCAAGGTGGAGTTCATCACAGTCGAAGACGACGGTGCTGTCATCGAGCGATTCCCCCGACTGCAGTCCGTGACCGTACCGGGCGGTCTGTTCGGGGGAGACCCGAAGCTGCCGACTGACGATGTGAAGACGGTGGGCGCCTCCTACCGGCTCATGGCCCGAGCCAATCTGAGCCGCGTGGTTGCCGCCGACATCACCCAGCAGCTCTTCGAGAAGCGCACGGCTGCCGCAGCGAAGACTGACGCCGCCGAATACGTCCAGGCGCCGGCCTATGACACCACGGTTGCCGCCACGAGCGCGCGCATACCGATCCATCCAGGCGCCGTCGATTACTACGAGCGAGAGCAGCACGGCTTCGTCGAGCGGTACGGAGACACTCTCTATCTACTCGGCGCTATCGCTGGCGGTCTCGTGTCGGTCCTTGCCTGGATACGCCAGCGCCTCGTCGGTTTAGGTCGTGAGCGGATCGATGAAGTCATCGACAGGCTGCTTGCCCTGACGGAGGAAATCCAAACGGTGCAGGACGCTACGCGGCTGGGGGCGCTAAACGCTGAGATCGACGGCTTGGCCGCGAAGGCGGCCCGATACGCTCGCGCTCGTGAGCCAGACGCACGCACAATGTCGGCGGTCGCCATCGCCATTGAGACGGCACGGTCGACCTTGTGGAACCGGTTGCGCTCAAGGCCAACCTAGAGCTTCGGTTGGAGACGCGCATGAGTGGTGCCGCGGGCGGAAGGCTGCTTTCCCGTTACCTTTGCCCGCAAGCAGCCGGTCCGCTAACGGCCATGATCGGCCCATCGTCGGACGCCCGACCGTTACTCCTCGCACCGTGTCGTTCAGGTGCTCTGTCCCGCCGCCTTCAGAATCAAAGCCGCAACCTCATGAGGATGCGACACGATCGGAAGGTGGCTCGATGGCAGTTCCACGGTCGTGGCGTTCATACGCTTCGCCATGAACCTCTGTAGATCCGCGTGAATGACCCGGTCGTCCACCGATATGGCGTAGTAGGAGGGCTTCGAACGCCACGCAGCTTCGCTGACCTTGCCGAGCATCAACTCCTTACGGAACGGCGTCTGAACAGCATAAAGCGACTTGGCTTTGCGCGTCGGCACGTCAGGGGCGAAGTCGTGGATGAAAGCCTCTTCGGTCAGTCGTCCTTCGTCGCCATCGAATACGATACCTGCGGAGGCAGGCACGGCCGGATATTGCTTGGTCAGCGCCGTGTAATCTTCGTTGGCATCGGGCGCGCGCGCGGCGATGTAGACAAGCGCCGAGACATTCGGATCCGTCCCGGCTTCCGTCACGATGGTTCCTGAAAAGGAATGTCCCGCGAGCACGGTCGGTCCCTTCTGGCGTGCAAGGACTTGGCGACAGGCCGCGACGGCTTCAGGCAGGCTGGTCAACGGGTTCTGAACCGAAGTGACGTTGAGACCGCGGTCCTGGAGGAGCGGAATGACGTCTAGCCACGACGAGCCATCCGCGAAGAGGCCATGAACAAGGACGACATTGGCGGCCTTCGGAACAACCGGTTGCGCTCTCAAGCTTGTAGGAATCAAAGTAGATGCCAGCAACGAGGCTGTCATGACACGCCTGTTGATCTGCATTTCGAAATCCTGATGCTAGGTTTTGGTGTTTTGCGGAATTTTGACCGCCGCCGGAGCGTCCCCGGCGGACGTGCTTGCGAGCGTAAGCCGGCAGTTCGAGGCAAGTGCCGGACGGCTCATGCGATGCGTCGACGGGCGCCTCAGCCGGGATGGGCCTCTGCCCAGCGCCCGTTCTGCGTGCGGCCACCGAACCCGTAGGCGTCGCCGTCGACGGCATGCACGAACACGTAGCTTTCCCCGTGGATCTGTCCGAGGATTTGTTTCATTCCCTCGAAAGCGGCCGCCACAAAGCTCGTGGTCTCGCTCTTCACGTTGCTCTTCTCGGTGATCTTGATGTCGAGCCAGAAGGCCGACAGCCCATCATCCGTTGGGCGGCGTCCAGCAATGAACCAGCCGTCCGGATCGGCCTCTTCCACCAGAACGGCCGTGACATTCGCGTCCTTTCCGAGCCTCTCGGCTCCTAGGGTTCTGGCTAATTCTGCGATCTGCACGCGGAGTTCTGGCCGCGGCTGCGGCGTTACATAACGAACTACTATCATAGGCATTGCGAAATCCTCGATGGAAGACGCACGTGCTTGACATGACTAACATCATAAGAGAAAGTAATGAATTATTGTTTTTCCCATTGCGAAACGCGATCATGCTCGATCTGGTGTCGGTTCGGCTCTTCGTCCTTGCGCTAGACCTTGGCAGCCTGACGCGCGCCGCCGAGGCCGCGGGCACCGTCCAACCCGTCGTCAGCCAGCGGCTCAAGGCGCTCGAGGCGACGCTGGGTCGAAAGCTTCTCGATCGCTCCCCACGCTTCGTTCGGGCTACGGAAGACGGCCGCGCATTTCTTGAGAAGGCGAGGCTTCTCCTCCGGAGCCACGACGAAGCCATGCGCTTCACCGAGGCCCCGGCCGTCCGGTTCTCCCTCGGGTTTAGCGATCATGCTCTTGGGCTCGGGATCGAGCCGGTGTTGCAAGCCGTTCGCAGTGCTCTGCCGGGCAACGCCATCATCGACGTTCGCATGGGGCTTTCTCAAGATTTGCGGCCCCGTTTCGACGCAGGACAACTGGACGCGATCGTCATCCGGCGGGAAAGCGGAGGCAGAGAAGGCGAGGTTCTCGGCAACGACCACTTGGGCTGGCGCGCGGCACAGGGCTGGTCGCGTTCGGCGGATGGCCCTCTACCGTTGGCGACGCTCGGTATGCCCTGTGGCGTCCATGAGGCTGCAATCCGCCTGCTTGACCGCGCCCGCATCCCGTGGCGTGAGTCGTTTCAAGCAAGCAGTTGCGCAGCGCTGTGTGCTGGCGTCCGGTCCGGGCTGGGCGTCGCGCTTCTGGGTGACGCAGCGTGCGATGGGATGCCGGACGCAGGGCCGGCTCTCGGTCTCCCACCGATCCCGGCATCCGAGATCGTCATGTTCGGACGAGCGGGCTCGCCGATCGTGGGCGATGCGTTGCGCGCATTGGAACTGGCCATCCGCAAGCGTCTTCGCTGAAACCGCAGCGGGTCAGCGAAAGGAAGGCGTCATCAGACGCCGATGAGGGTCGGCAATCGATCCAGAGAGGCCTGATGTGCCAGAGGGATTGGCGCACCCTCCGGAGCCGTCATGCCGATGCGGTCATGCCAGAAGGTCGGGAGCCCGACAGCCGCCGTTCCGATGAGGTCGTAGGCGGAGCCTGCCACGAAGAGGCAGCGCGATGCCCCGACCCCGAGCTCGTTCAGGCCGAGCAGGTAAGGACGTGGGTCCGGCTTGTAGAAGCCGGCTCGCTCCGACGTGACCAAGCAGTCGAACGCCACTCCCACCCGGCTCGCGGCGATGCGTCCCAGATGCTCCGAACAGTTGGTAACGATGCCGAGCGGCACCGACCTGGCGGCGAGCTCCTGCAAGGCCTTCGTCACGCCCGGCCAGGGTTGCAGCTCGCCGTAGCGCTCGGCGAGCTGCGCGGTGGCGCTTCGCGGCAGGCCGACCGCATCGGCCGCTTCGGACACCAGATCTTCGTACGGGCGATAGCCGCCGGTGCGGTATGTGTTCCGAAGATACTCGCTTCGCCACCGCAATCCGAGTTCCTCACCCCCGGCCACGGAATTCCAGAGCGACCAGCTATCCAGCAGGGCAGTCAGCAGGTCGAATAGGACGGCGTCGTAACGTTGCTCTGACATTGGCAAACTCCAGATCGATGCAGAGACTTTCGGGTGGCGCGCTGGAAGTCGCGATCAGGGAGCACGCGCGGCAATCGCTTCGACTTCCACGAGGTAGCCGTGATGAAGCTCTGGCACGGGCACGATCGTTCGCGCGGGTTTCGCTTGACCGAAGACCTCGGCGTAGATCCGATTGAAGGCGGCCCAGTTCTCGACGCCGACGATGTAGGCCGTGACGCGGAGCACGTTCCGCGGGCCACATCCCGCCTCGGACAGGATGGTCAGGACGTTGGCGAGGGCCTGCTTGACCTGCCGATCGAAGGGTTGGTCGGCGGTCTGCGTACCATCCGGGCGTGATGCGAGCTGCCCGGAGACGAACACGAGATTCTGCCACGCGGTCGCGTGGGCGTAGTGGCCGGCCGGGATGGCTGCGCCGGTCGTCGCGATGTGCTCGATCGGATCCGTCATGGGGCGCTTTCTTACCAGCCGTTGATACGGGGCCAGATCGCGCCGATGCGACCGGCCGCGTCGAGCACGTGATAGCAATCGTGCTGTGCGCCGGTGGCGCAGGCATGGTTCGGTAGGATGCGGACGCGCGATCCGACCGGCAGTTCGGGAAGCGCCGCATCAAAGCCGGACCGTAGGGCGACGACGCCGTGCTCCTGGTTGGCGTCCGCAACGATGAGATCGTCGTAGGGTCGGCCGGACAGGTCGCAGACCACGCCATAGCTCTGGTCGCACGTCTGCTTGGCGGTTCCGCGGTCCCGCGAGAGCGCCATCCAGCCGGCGTCGATGATGATCCAGCCTTTGCGGCGCTGGTGGCCGATCACGGAGGCGAGCACGGACAGGGCGATGTCACCCATCGCTACGGAGCCGACGCCAGCCTGGTAGAGATCGCCGAACATGAAGACGCCGGCCCGAACCTCGGTGATGCCGGTTAGGTCGCGGGCATAGCGTGCCGTCGGCGTTGAGCCGATACTCACCACGGGACACGGTAGGCCCGCAGATCGCAATGCTCCGGCTGCCGTGACGGCCGCCAGGCGCTCTGCCTCCGCGGCGGCGGCGAGGGCTACGCCGTCGTTCAGTCTGTAGCTGTCGCCGGCATGGAGAAGAACGCCGCGCAGAGTAGCGCCCCCCGATGTTAGACATCGACCAATCGCGACGAGCGTCTCCGCATCACCTGGCGAGACCCCGGAGCGGTGGCCGTCCGCATCCACCTCGATGAAGACGGGGAGCGGGTCACCGATAGCGCGGACATGTGCGGCAACAGCCTCGGCTTGCTCCACGCTGTCGAGAATGATGACGAGATCGACACCGCGTGAACGGAGCGCCGAGACGCGACCGAGCTTCGCCGGGGCGATCCCGACCCCGTAGATCAAGTCCGTCACACCGCCCGCGGCGAAGTACTCCGCCTCCCGCAGTGTCGAGACCATTGCAGGGCCTGCCGGTCCCGACATGGCGATTCGGGCGACGTCAATGGATTTGGCCGTCTTCAGGTGCGGCCGAAAAACGGTGCCAAGTCCC
The DNA here is from genome assembly GCF_014196345.1 of Methylobacterium brachythecii. GTDB lineage: Bacteria > Pseudomonadota > Alphaproteobacteria > Rhizobiales > Beijerinckiaceae > Methylobacterium > Methylobacterium brachythecii. The sequence goes on from NZ_JACIDN010000006.1 coordinate 372,303, forward strand.
TCGATATGCGACCGCATGGCTTCGACATTCGATCGGAGCTTTGCCTCATCGAGCAACAAGCAAGGCGTCGGAATCTCGACGAGGCTTGTGCCATTCGACGCCGTGCGTGGCTCTGGGGAAGTGGCTGCGGACATCATCAAGACCATGATCGCGGCGGTTTTCGCCGCCTCAGAGACCACGGCCTGCGGGCGCTGCCTATTAACGCGAACTGTTTGCTCGATTAAGCTTCGACTTAATGCTGACTACCGACGATCTCCGTTTCTTTGCCGCGATCGTGCGAGCGACGTCGCTCGCTGCCGCTGCCCGGGATCTGAACGTGTCGCCGCCAGCCGTGACCCAGCGGCTCCGTGCGCTCGAAGAGCGGCTCCGGGTGCATCTGGTCGATCGGTCGGGACGACAACTCACACTGACCGACGAGGGCGAATTGCTCGCCGAACGCGGACGGCTCGTTCTCGAAGACCTGGAAGACCTCGACGACGCCATCGCGACCCGTCGTGGCCAGGTCAGAGGACATCTGCGTGTCATTGCTTCGCTGGGCTTCGGGCGCCGGCACGTGGCACCTGTCGCCTCCCAATTCCAGGAGGATCATCCGGAACTGAAGATCGATCTCATCCTTTCGGATCGCCTCGGCGGCATCCCGACCAGCGGCTGGGATCTGGCCGTTCACGTCGGCGAGCTCGACCACACTGCTTCGAGCCTGGTGATGCGACATCTCGCGCCGAACGAAAGGTGGGCCTGCGCAGCGCCTGACTATCTCCATCGAAACGGCACGCCCGGCGAGCCGGACGCGTTGCATGCCCACGCTTGCATCGCCCTTCGCGAAAACGACGAAGACGTGACCCTCTGGCGCTTCGGATCGATCCACGGCCTATCCGTGGGGAGCGTCCGGATCGAACCTCGCCTCTCCAGCAACGACGGAGACGTCGTTCGGGGCTGGGCGCTAGCTGGGCGCGGCATCATCGTCCGCTCCGAATGGGACGTGGCCGAGGATGTTCGCGAAGGACGTCTGGTCAGGGTGCTGCAAGAGTTCGCCCTCCCTGCCGCACCCGTCGTCGCTCTCCTGGGCTCGCGGCGACAGGCGCGCGCCGCTCGCACCGGCCGGTTCCTCGACGCGCTCCAGGCTGCCCTGGATCCGACGCCTTGGCGGCTGCCTCGCGGGACGACCGGAATGGATCGGTAAAGGGAAATCAGGCGTAGGCGCCGATCATCCCGCTCTCGCCCGCTTCCTCTCGTCGGATTGATGGATCCACCGAATGGTCGGCGAGAAACTTCTCAGCCTCAAGAGCTGCCATGCAGCCCATTCCCGCGGCAACGACCGCCTGCCGGTACACGCTTTCCGCGCAGTCGCCCGCCGCGAAGAAGCCCGGGACCGAGGTTCGTGTCGACCACGGCGATACTCGGATGTATCCGCCGGCCTCCATCTCGACCTGCTCTGCGAACAGCTTGGTCGCCGGGTCGTGGCCGATAGCGACGAAGACGCCGTCGGTGGGCAGCCCTCGGGTAGCGCCCGTTTTCGTGTCCTTCAGGCGCACGCCGGTCACGACCTTGACGGGCTCGTGCTGTCCGAGAATCTCGTCGATCACGTGGTTCCAGACGACCTCGATCTTGGGATGGGCGAACAGCCGGTCTTGAAGGATCGGCTCGGCCCGGAATCGATCGCGCCGATGGATCACCGTGACCTTGGAGGCGAGGTTGGCGAGGTATAGGGCTTCTTCGACTGCGGTATTACCTCCACCGACGACGACGACATCCTTCCCGCGATAAAAGAAGCCGTCACAGGTCGCGCAAGCCGAGATCCCTGCGCCGTTGTATTCGAGTTCAGACGGCAGGCCGAGCCAGCGGGCCTGCGCGCCAGTCGCGGCAACGAGTGTCTCGGCGAGATAGGTGTCTCCGCTATCGCCGACCGCCTTGAACGGACGCGCTCCGAGGTCGACGGAAACGATCGTGTCGTAGACGATCCGGGTACCGACATGCTCGGCTTGTTCGCGCATCTGTTCGACCAGATCGGGTCCCTGGATCGCTCGAGCGAAGCCGGGATAGTTCTCGACCTCGGTGGTAATCGTGAGTTGGCCGCCGGGCTGCAGACCGGTGACCAGCATCGGCTGCAGGTTTGCCCGTGCGCCGTAGATGCCCGCCGTATAGCCGGCGGGCCCGGCGCCGATGATCAGCAGCTTGGTATGATGGGCCGTCATGTCCGCTCCGGCGCTTGCGATCGACGGCGCGAGCGCCCTGCGACCTTGGTCTGTTGAAACAGGAAATCGGTTGCGAGCTTCTCGACGATGCGCACGTGTGTGGAGAGCTGTGCCTCCGCATCGACGAGGCGGCCCGTCACGGCGAGATCGATGATCCTGCGATGCTGCTCGACTGCGGCGCGCATCCTCGAAATCTCGCGCGGCAACCGATGGCGGATCGCGCCGACCTGGTCGGCAATCCCGCGATAGGCCCTCGTCAGGAGTGGGTTGGCTGCTGCCCCGACCAGTGCCTCATGGAACGCAGTGTCCATCACATCGGCCCGGGCAAGATCTCCGTCTTCGAGTGCCAGAGCACCGCCTGAGAGAGGAATGGAGACGGCTGCGACCAGCGCATCCGCATCGCTTGCAGCAGCGATCCGCAAGGCTCCCAATTCGAGGACTGCCCGCATCTCGCAGATGCGGCGCAGATCGGTCGCATCGAGATCCATCACGAACGTCCCGCTCTGAGGTCGGACCACCACGAGGTCCTCCTGCGCGAGACGGGAGAGAGCCTCGCGAACGGGTGTGCGGCTGATCTCCAGTTCCTCCGCGAGCACGCGGTCCGAAAGACGTGCGCCGAAGGCGAAACGTCCGGTGATGATGGCGTCTCGAATGATCGCCTCGGCGCGGAGGCTGAGTTTGCTGTCGTCGGTCATAACTGGAATATCAATTACCCCATCTTGCGCGTCAAGTGGCTAACTGGCATATCAGTTGCACGGGACGAAACGCTCTGAATCAAAAAGCGGGGTCACCCAGTGCCAAACGCCATTCGACGCAAATTCTCCAACCTGACCGTCCAGGTCATCGCTGCCCTTTGTTTAGGCGCAGCAATAGGCATTCTGCTGCCCAATTTCGCAGTCTCACTGCAAGGTTTGAGCGACGTCTTCATCAAGCTTATCAAGATGGTCATCCCCCCGATCGCCTTTCTGACGATCGTCATCGGCATCGCGGAGGTGAGCGATCTCAAGAAGGTCGGAAAAGTAGGCGGAAGCGCCCTTCTATACTTCGAGGTCGCGTCCACCCTCGCGCTCGTCATCGGGATGATCGTCGTCAACGTCGTCAGGCCCGGCGACGGCTTCGACCGCGCCCGGGTCGGCGCTCAGGCGGTCGACATCTCGAAGTACACCAGCACGCCGGCCGGCCAGTACATGACGGAGATCCTGACTCACATCGTGCCGGACAACGCGGTCGCCGCCTTCGCCAAAGGCGATCTTCTGCAGATCGTGTTCTTCGCCATCGTGTTCGGTTGCGCGGCGGTGCTCATCGGAGAGCGTGCGAAACCGTTCGTAGCAGTGGCCCAGGCCGCCAACGACATCCTGTTTCAGCTCGTCTCGATGATCATGCGCTTGGCACCCGTCGGCGCTTTCGGCGCGATGGCCTTCACGGTCGGCAAGTACGGGATCGGTTCGATCCTCGTCCTGGGGCACATGCTCCTGTGCGTCTACATCACCTGTGTCCTGTTCGTCTGCGTCGTGCTGGGCGCGATCGCCCGCGCCTACGGGTTCAGCATCTTCAGGTTCATCCGCTACGTCGGCGAGGAAGTGCTGATCGTACTCGGCACCTGCTCTTCCGAGAGCGTGCTGCCGCGGCTCATGACGAAGCTCAACCGTCTCGGCTGTTCCAAATCCAGCGTCGGTCTCGTCCTGCCGGTCGGCTATTCGTTCAACGCCGACGGCACCGCGATCTATCTCTCGATGGCGTCGCTGTTCATCGCTCAGGCCTACGGCATCGACATGAGCTTCAGCCAGCAGGTCGGTCTGCTGCTGCTTCTGCTCGTGACGTCGAAGGGATCGGGTTCGGTCGCCGGTTCCGGCTTCGTCGTCCTGGCGGCAACGCTCTCGGCGACGCACATCCTGCCTGTCGAGGGGCTGCTCCTGATCATCGGTATCGATCGCTTCATGTCCGAGGCGCGGTCCGTCACGAACATCATCGGCAACAGCCTCGCGACGGTCATCGTGGCGAAGATGAGCGGTGAGTTCGATCCGGCCGCTGCCGAAGCCGCCTACGCCGAACGGTTCGGTCCGAACATGCCGTTTCAGCAGAACCGTCCTCTCTGGGCCTCGAAGCCGGCCGCGTCCGCGTCAGGGCAACCTCCAATTCACGATGCCGCAGTGGTCCTGGCCGGCAAGGAGCCGTGACCAGCAGGTCGATCGAAGACAAAGCCGACAACCGGCCTGATCTTCGACGCTCGGCACCGATCCGAAATCTCGATTTTTCAAGATTTCCACGCCTTCAAACATGGAGAAAAAGATGAGTACCAGCGCAGAACCCGGCGATAGCTTCGTCGCATTCGTTAAACAGGGTTGCGAAACGTGTCAGATGCTCGACGATGTGCTCGGGCGCATCGCGGGCCAATACCCGATTACCGTCTACACTCAGGACGATCCGAGCTTCCCTACCAGCGTTTCGGCGATCGATGACACCTCTCTCGAAAAGTCCTTCTCGTTCGACGTCGAGGCCGTTCCGACCTTGGTCCGCGTGAAGAACGGTCGCGAGGTGTCGCGGACGTTCGGTTGGCATCGCGACGACTGGCAGGCGATGACCGGCCTCGGAGACCTCGGCTCGAACCTGCCCCTCATGCGACCGGGATGCGGCTCGAAATCTCGAGAGCCCGGCGTGTACGATGCTCTGCGGGCCAAGTACGGCAAGCTCGACTTCAAATCCCGGCCGATCGTTCTCGGTGAATGGGACGACGAGTTCGAAGCGACCTACGATCGCGGCTGGAGCGATGGCCTTCCGGTCGTGCCGCCGACCGACACCCGCATCCTTCGGATGCTCGACGGCACCTCGCGTCGTTCCGATGAAATCATCGGAAACGTGCCGCCCAATCTCGCGCCGATCACGGTCGAGAAGATCGCGATCAATGCCGTGATGGCGGGCTGCCGCCCCGAGTACATGCCGGTGATCCTGACCGCCCTCGAGGCCGCGCTCGATCCCCTGTTCACGATGCACGGTCTTCTCTGCACGACCTGCTTCTCGGGCCCGATCATCGTGGTGAACGGACCGATCGCCCGCGAAATCGGTATGAATTCGGGTATCAACTGCCTCGGTCAGGGCAATCGCGCCAACGCCACCATCGGCCGTGCCGTACAGCTGATCATCCGCAACGTCGGCGGCGGCCGTCCGGGTGAGCTGGATCGGGCGGTTCTCGGCGGACCCGGAAAGTACACGTTCTGTTTCGCGGAGGACGAGTCGGATCCGACCTGGCAGACCCTCGCCTCGTCCCGCGGCATCGACCCCGGGAAGAATGCGGTGACGCTGTTCCAGGGCGACGGCATCCAGGGTTTCCTCGATCAGCGGTCTCGGACACCCGAAGAGCTGACGAAGTCGCTTGCGATGTCTCTCCTTGCGGTGGGCCACTACAAGCTCTGCGAGTTCACGAACGCGATGCTCGTCCTCGTACCTGAACACTACGGGATCTTCCGTGACGCCGGATGGGACCGCGACCGCATCACGAGCGAGCTCCATAAGGCCATGGTCAGGCCGGGCAAGGATGTGATCCAGGGCGCTCACGGAGTCGGCGAAGGCATTGCCGTCGGTCGCCGGGACGAGATGGTCAACAAGTTCTGGCCGGAGGGTCTCCTGATCGTTCAGGCAGGAGGCAAGGCGGGATTGTTCTCCGCCATCTGCGCCGGGTGGACCGGCGGTCGTTTCCGCGAGGAATCCAAGCCCGTAACCAAGGAGATCGTGCTGTGAAAGACGGAATCATGCTTCGCGACCCCACTGCCGAGACCTCGTCGGCTCTCCGTGATCGCGTCCCTCCCTTCGACACGTTGGAAGACAGGACAGTCGCCCTGATGGACATCGGCAAGATGCGCGGCGACGAGTTCATCGACCGCCTCGAACAGCTGTGCAGCGAGCGTGGCATCTCGACCCGGCGCTACAAGAAGCCGACGAACACGCGGGTCGCCCCGCGCGAGATGATCAACGATATCGCCGACAACTGTCAGGCCGTCATCATCGCGCTGTCAGACTGCGGCTCGTGCACCTCGTGCTCGACCCACGACCTGAACGATCTGGACAAGAAGGGATTGGCCGGCGTCAGCGTTCTGACGACCGAGTTCGAACAGGCTTTCGAATCCCAGAAGTCGTCGATCGGCCTCGACGCTGCGTCGGTCTACGTCGAGCATCCGTTGCAGAACAAGACAACGGAAGAACTTCATCGCTCGGCCGAAAGTGCCTTCGACGACATCCTTCGGGCAATCAGCATTGAAGTCCCGTCGCTGCACACCTCCAAGGCGGCGTAGCTGCTCATACCGCCCGGTCAGCGGATACGGATCCTCTGACCGGGCTTGGAATCGACGGCCGTTGGGTCGGCCGACTAAATCGAAGCCGCGATTCTGCTTTCGGCCAAAGCAGGGCGATCACGTCGCGCCCAAACCAGCCACTTTGCTAGCCTGGCGATCTGCTCTGGAACAGGCGCTCGGCTTCAGACTCGAATGTTCGGCTTGCATGATCTAAGATTGTTTATCTGCGAGCCTCAGTACATCGGGCGTTGTGCTGAGGCTCGCCAGCTTGTTCATTGGCTTGCCCGCGCGCGGACACTGCCAATCTGATAGAAGCGAGGCGCGCGAGGGAGTTTTCAGCCCATCAACCGATCCAGCGTGATCGGCAATTCGCGCACCCGTATGCCGGTGGCATGGAACACCGCGTTAGCAATCGCGCCAGCCGTGCCGGTGATGCTGATTTCGCCGACGCCCTTGATCCCAAGCGCGTTGACGTGCGGGTCGTGCTCCTCGACCAGAATGGCCTCGACCGAGGGCACGTCGGCGTTCACGGGCACGTGGTACTCGGCGAGGCTCGCGTTCATCGGCCGGCCGGAGCGCTTGTCCATCACCGTGTGCTCGTGGAGTGCGAAGGACAGGCCCCAGATCATCCCGCCGTAATACTGGCTGCGCACCAGCCGCGGATTGATGATGCGGCCGGCCGCGAAGGCGCCGACGAGACGGGTGACGCGGACCTGCCCGAGATCGGGATCGACCTTCGCCTCGGCGAAGACCGCGCCGTGGGCATGCATCGCGTAGGCCTCTCGCGCGGCCTTGTCGCTGCCGGCGTTGCCCTGACCTTCGATGCGCTCGCGGCCGGCCCGCTTGAGGATGTCGGAAAAGCTCTCGCCGCGGCGCTCATCGTCCCGACGCAGTAGCCAGCCGTCGCGGGCGATCGTACCGGCGTTGCCGGCCCCGAAGAGCGGCGAGCGCTCGTCCTGCGTGGCTAGCTCCGAGAGCTGCGCGATGATCGCGGAGCCGGCCTTGTGGATCGCATCGCCCGCCGTCGCGGTATGGGCCGAGCCTCCTGCGATCCCAGCGTTCGGCAGGTCGGAGGAGCCCATCCGGAACTCGACGGCGTCGAGATCGAGCCCGAGCGAATCCGCGGCGATCTGAGCAAGCGCCGTCCAGGCGCCCTGGCCCATGTCGTGGGCGCCGATCAGCATGCTCGCGCTGCCATCCGCGCGCAGCTCCGCGCTCGCCTGCGCCTGCATCATCAAAGCGGGGAAGGTCGCGGTCCCGACGCCCCAGCCGACCAGCAGGCCGTCTTGATCGCGCATCGAGCGCGGCTCGGGCTTACGTGCGGACCAGCCGAAGGCCTCGGCGCCCTGGCGATAGCACTCGCGAAGCGCCTTCGAAGAGAATGGCTTGCCGGAAAGCGGCTCCTTCTCGGCGTAGTTCTTCAAGCGGAATTCCAGAGGATCCATGCCGCAGGCTTCCGCCATCTCGTCGATGGCGCTCTCCAGAGCCGCGCTGCCAGAGGCCTCGCCCGGCGCGCGCATGAACATCGGCGTGCCGATGTCGAGCCGTACAGCCCGGTGCGTCGCCGAGATGTTGGGGCTCGCATAGAGCGTGTGCGAGACGCCGCCGCTCGGCTCGAAGAAATCGTCGAAGGTGCTCGAAGCGGTGAGCGTGCAATGCTCCAGCGCGGTGAGCGTCCCATCGCCTTTGGTGCCCAGGCGAAAGCTCTGGCGCGTCTGCGCCCGGTGCCCGACAGGGCCGAACATCTGCTCGCGCCGAAGCACCAGCTTAACCGGCCGGTCGACCAGCTTCGCCGCCATGACGCCGAGCACCTGCGGCCCGGCCGGCGTGCCCTTCGAGCCGAAGCCGCCGCCGAGGAATGGGCTGCGGATGTGGATCTTCTTCGGGTCGATCCCGAACAAGCCGGCGAGCCGCCCTTGAGCGATCGAGAGCCCTTGTGTCGGCATATCGATCGAGAGGCCGCCGTCCTTCCACTCGGCAACGATGGCGTGGGGCTCCATCGCGTTGTGGTACTGCGACGCCGTCTCGTAGGTCGTTGCGATGCGCGTCTCGGCCTCGCCGAGCCCGGCCTCGACATCGCCCTTGCTGGCATCTGGCGGCTCGCCGACGCCGACGGAGGGCGGCACGATCGGCTTCTCCGCATCGAGCCCGACGCGGGCGGCCTCCACGTTGTAGCGCGGCGCGAGGAGCGCGACGCCTTCGGTTGCGGCTTCCAGTGTGTCCGCGATCACCACGGCGATCGGCTGGTTGGCGTAGCGGACGGCCGAATCCTGGAGGAGATCGAGCCGAAAGGTGAAGGGGGTGTCCTTCTTGTCGGGATGCATAGCGAGCTTGGGCGCGTTCTCCGGCGTCATGACATCGACGACGCCAGGATGCGCACGCGCCGCCGCCACATCGAGATGCGTGACGCGGCCGCGCGCGATCGTGCTCACTGCCGTCACGGCGTGCAGGAGGCCTTCGGGATGGTTGTCGGCGGCGTAGGTCGCGCCGCCTGTGACCTTGAGCAGCCCGTCGCGCCGCGTGAGCGGTTGGCCGATGCTGGAGCCGTGGCGGATGCGTGCGGCGTTCTCAGGCATGGATCGCGCTCCCTTGAGCGGCCTGGAAGACGGAGGCAGGCAAGGCGGGCACGCGCTCGGGTGTGCCGGCGGCGGCGAGGGTGAGCGCGCGCACGATCAGGCGACGGGCGAGCTCGATCTTGAAGGCGTTGTCGCCCGACGGCTTGGCCGCCGCGAGCGCGGCATCGGCTGCCTTGCGGTAGCTAGCCTCGTCCGGCGCGGCGCCGTCGAGTATCGCCTCGGCTTCGCGAGCCCGCCAGGGCTTCAACGCGACGCCGCCGAGCGCGACGCGCGCCTCCGCGACGCGATCACCTTCGAGGTGAAGTGCTGCTGCGACTGAGACCAATGCGAAGGCGTAGGAGGTCCGCTCCCGGATCTTCACGTAGCGGCTCCGCGCGGCAAAGGCGGCGGCCTCGACCGGCAGGCGCACAGCGACGATCAGATCGCCCGGCTCCAGCACGGTCTCGCGCTGTGGTTCGTCGCCCGGCAGCCGATGGAAGGCTTCGAGCGGCACCTCGCGCCGGCCGGCCTTGCCATCGATCTCGACCACCGCGTCGAGCGCGACAAGCGGCACGCACAAATCGGACGGATGCGTCGCGACGCAATGCTCGCTCCAGCCCACCACCGCGCTGGTGCGGTTGGCGCCGTGAAGTGCGTCGCAACCGGCGCCGGGTTCGCGTTTATTGCAGGCACTGGCGGGGTCGTAGAAGTACGCACAGCGCGTGCGCTGCATCAGGTTGCCAGCCGTGGTCGCCGCGTTGCGCAGTTGTGCTGAAGCACCTGCGAGCACCGCTTCCGCGACGCTCGGAAAGGTCTTCGAGAATTCTTGGTCGTAGGCGAGGTCGGTGTTGCGCACGAGCGCGCCGATCCGCACCGCGCCGCCCTCCAATCGCTCGATGCGGTCGAGGCCCGGCAGATGCGTCGTGTCGACGAGGCGGGTGGGCTTCGTGATCCCGCCCTTCATCAGGTCGAGCAGGTTCGTACCTGCGCCAAGATAAGTCGCGCCCGGCTCGGAGGCGGCCGCGACGGCCTCGGCGACGGAGGCGGGGCGGATGTACTCGAAGCGGTTCATGCGGCGCCCCCGTTCATGCGGGAAGGCATGTTCTTCTGCGCTTCGATCACGGCCTCGGTGATGCCGCGATAGGCGCCGCATCGACAGAGGTTGCCGCTCATCGCCTCGCGGATGCGCTCGGGATCGTCGCCGGCATCGCCCTCGTGGATCAGCCCGACCGCACTCATGATCTGGCCGGGCGTACAGAACCCGCACTGAAAGCCGTCATGCTCGATGAAGGCGGCCTGGAGTGGATGCAGAGTGCCGTTCTCGGCGAGCCCCTCAATCGTCAACACCTCGGCCCCGTCGAGACTGACGGCGAGCGCGAGGCAGGAATTGATGCGCCGCCCGTTCACCAGCACGGTGCATGCTCCGCACTGGCCGCGGTCGCAGCCCTTCTTTGAGCCGGTGAGGTGGAGCCGCTCGCGCAGGAGGTCGAGAAGAGTGACCCGCGGATCGTCGAGATTGATCGCGCGGCGCTGTCCGTTGATGGTCAACGCGATGGGGAAGCTCATGCTGGCTACGTCCCGCTTCACAGGTTGGAAGCGTTTCAAGTAGCTTCAGGCAGCCCAACGGCCAGGTGCGAAAGTGATGGCAAGGACCAGAGCGGACATCGCAATCTGCGGAAAGTAGCGCGCTTCAATGCGTAAGTCCGGCGGATCCGACGCCGTTTCAGCAATGTGGTGAGGCCCCCGCAGGCCATCCATGGCGCGGCGGGAGTGGCCGTTACCTAGTGCCGTATCAGGGCAGCAACACGAGAGATGCCGACGTTTACGTCAGAAGCTAGAATCCTCGATCGCGCTACTCGTCCGTCGGTAGAGGCCTTAACCTGAGCCGCGCTGCGGGTTGAAGGCCTCCGCTACGAGAAACCAGGTCGATTTTTTCGCCGTGATCCTCTGGCGGGAGCAGACCTACGCTCCACATGTGCGAGCTAGGCTGAGGACGCGCCGCTCCTTGGTCTCCTGCGCGAGATCTGCTGCGAGCGGCTGCTCTGCTGGTTCTCGTCTGAGGGCCGGCGGTTCGATCCGAGGGTGCTAGCTGGGCCGTCGGAGGGCACGCATATCTATTCCTGTTGGCCTGAGCGTCTGGTCGGATCCCTGCAGGCAGCGCTCGACTTCGCCTGCTGGCCGCCGAAGCAGATCCATATCGAGCGCTTCGCGGCGACTCTCGACGAGAATTTCAAGCCGGAGCCGTTCGAGGCGCTGATCGAGTCGACCTGCCAAACGCTCCATGTGCCGGCCGATCGCTCGCTGCTCGACGTCCTGCGAGAGCACGGCTTCCCACTGCCGTCGTCCTGCGAGATGGGAGTCTGCGGCTCCTGTGAATGCGGCTATCGCGACGGCGTCGCGCTTCACCGCGATTCGTCGCTGCCTCTCTCCAAGCGTCAGGATCGCATGATGCCCTGCGTCTCGCGGGCACGCGTGAGCCTCACGCTCGCACTCTGAGTGCGCAGCCGTCAGGAGCGCGCGATGAAACGTTTCGTCCGCTCCGATTGCGGATTGGCGAAGAAGTCGTGCGGCGTGGCCACTTCTCGCACCCGGCCGGCATCCATGAACACGATGGTGTCGGCGACCTTGCGGGCGAAGGCCATCTCGTGGGTGACCACCACCATGGTCAGGCCGTCCTGCGCGAGCCCGCGAATGACCGCGAGCACTTCGCCGACCATTTCAGGATCGAGAGCGCTGGTCGGCTCATCGAACAGGATCACCTTCGGTTTCATCGCCAGGGCACGGCTGATGGCGACGCGCTGCTTCTGGCCGCCTGAGAGCGTGTGTGGGTAGGCATCGGCCTTCTCAGCCAGTCCGACACGAGCCAGGATCGCGCGGCCCTCCGCCTCGACCTCGTGCCTCGGACGGCCGAGCACATGGACCGGCGCTTCGGCCACGTTGCCGAGCACCGTGAGATGAGGCCACAGCGCGAAATGCTGGAACACCATGGCGATGCTCGTCCGGGCGGCGGCGAGCTCGTTCCGGGCCATGCGTTTCGCGTCTCGTCCGAGACCGGTCCGGCCAATCGGCTTGCCCTGGATCAGGATGTCGCCGGCGCTCGGCTCTTCCAGCCAGTTGAGGCAGCGCAGGAAGGTCGACTTGCCCGATCCGCTCGGACCGAGGATGCAGGTCGTCGTACCAGTGGCGACGTCGAGATCGATGTCGCGCAGGACCTCGAAGCCGCCGAAATCCTTGCACACGCCTCTCGCCGAGATGGCGGGTTCGAGCTCAGCCATAACGCACCCTCCGCATCCGCTCCATTCGACGCACGCCCGCTTCGATCGCCAGCGACATCAAGAGGTAGAGCCCGACCGCCGCCGCGAAGGGCGCGAACGGAGCGAAGGCGTTCGCACTGACGAAATTTGCGGCGAAGGTCAGCTCCTGGACCGTGATGATCATCAGGAGTGCGCTGTCGCGGATCGTCGTGATGACCTGATTGCCGATCACCGGAGCGGCCGTGATCGCGACCTGCGGCAGGATGATCCGGCGATAGAGCAGGCTGCGCGAGAGCCCGAAGGCCTGTGCCGCCTCGATGTTGTCGCGCGCGATACCGAGGAACGCGGCCCGGAAGATCTCGACCAGATAGGCCGTGTTGTAGAGCGTCAGCGAGACGAGGCCGGCCCACCAGGGGTCGAGGCGCAGGCCGAGCTCGGGCAGGCCGTAATAGACGACGTAGGCGAGCAGCAGGAACGGCACGCATCGCAACAGGTCGACGAGTTCCGCGAACAGGCGGCGCAGGGGTGCGGGTGCCTCCGTCAGCATGATGGCGCCGAGGATGCCCAAGGGCACGCTCAGCACCAGACAGCCGAGGACGAGCGACAGGGTGTTCGCCACGCCCCACAGGAAGACGTCCCGATACTGCCAGGAGACCAGGATCCCGCTCATAGGGGCGTCAGCCCCATGCGTCGGGCGAGCCGGCGTTCGATCACGCGCTGGCTACGGACCAGCACGGCGATCAGGACCGTGTAGATCAGCGTGGCCAGGAGGAAGGGCGGCAGCGGCTCGTAGGTCTCGGCGCCGACGCGGCTCGCCGCGCGGGTGATCTCGACAACGCCGATCACCGCCACGGCCGGGGTGCATTTCAGGAGGATGGTGACCTCGCTGACGAGCGGACCGAGGCTCGCGCGCCAGATCTGCGGGAAGACGATGCGCGTGAAGACCTTCGTGTCGGTCATGCCGAACGCAATTGCGGCCTCGCGCTGGTCACGCGGAAAGGCCTGCAGCGCCGCGCGCCAGATCTCGCTGCTGAACGCCGCGGTGTTGGCCGTCAGCGCCAGGATCGCGGCCGGGACGGGATCGAGCTCGAGCCCTATCGCCGGCATCACGAAATAAACGAACAGCACGAGCGTCACGAACGGCGTCGCGCGCACGATGGTGACGAAGGCCGCCAGCAGACCCTCGATCACCGGGATCCGGCGCCAGCGCAGGAGCGCGAGCAACAGCCCCATCGGGAGGCTGAGCAGGATGCTGATCGCCGACAACGCAGCCGTGACGAGCGCGCCGTCGAGGATCGTGCGGATGGCTGGCCAGGTCACGGCCGTGTCCCCGTCTCTCGCAGGATTGCCGCGCTACTTGGTCGGCGTGGACGGCATGTCCTTGAAGGAACGGCCCAACCACTTCTCCTGCAGCGCATAGAGTTCGCCGTTCGCGCGCACCTTCGTCATGAACTCATCGAGATAGGCGAGCAGGCTGTCGTTGCCCTTGGCCACCGCCCAGGCCGCAAACGTCGGCGCGCCGACCGCCTCGCCCATCTTGAAGCGCTTGGGCTGCTCCTTGGTCAGGCTGGTGAGGTTGACCACGCCGTTGATCACGTAGTCGAGCCGGCCATTGGCGAGATCCTGATAGGCTTCGGGCAGCGACGTGTACTGCATCACCTTGCCGAGCTTGCCGCCCGTGGCGGCGAGCTTCGGCTCCAGATCGGCAAGGGCCGCGTAGGAGGCGCCCCCGGACTGGACGCCGACCGTCTTGCCGGCGAGGTCGGCGACGCCCTTGATCCGGGTCTCGTCGGCGCGGACGACGTAATATTGCGTCGCCTCGGCGATCGGCATGGTGAAGGCGAGACTCTGGATGCGCTCGGGCGTGATCACCGCGGCCGTCAGGGCGACGTCGTACTTGCCCGTCGCGACGCCGGCGAGGAGCCCCGTCCAGGGGATGATCTGCTGATCGATCTTGAACGGCGCGGTCTTCCGCAGCAGGGCGAGGAGTTCGTGGTCCAGGCCCATCGGAGTGCCGTTCTCGACATATTCGAACGGCTTGTAGCTGTCCTCGGTCGCGACGGTCATGGCCTTGCGGGCCTTGATCTCGTCGAGGTTCGCCGACTGCGATGCAGAGGCGCCGAGCGTCAGCACGGTGGCGACGGCGAGACCGAGATGGACCAATCTGCTGCGGATGAGAGGCATGGCTCAGCCCTCCTGCTGGGTTGACGGCTGCGATGATGCGGCGTCGCGGCGGGCGATCAGATCGATCTCGACCAGCGCGTCGTAGGCGAGCCCCGTGACCCCGACGCAGGTGCGCGCCGGCAGCCGGTTCGGGGGGAAGAAGGCGCGATAGGCGGTGTTGAACTCGGCGTAGTCGCGCTTGAACTCAGTCAGGAAGGCGCGCACCGAGACGACGTGTTCCAGACTGAGGCCGATCCCTGCCAGGACGGTCTGGAGGTTCGCCATAACGTAGCGCGTCTGCGCCTCGATCCCGTCGGGCAGCAAGCCCGGCCGCTCCGGCGTGTCGGGCATCTGACCCGTCACGAACACGAAGCCGTCGGTTTCGACCGCGTGGCTGAACGGCGCGACCGGGGTCGGGCCGCCGGTCACCATGTGAAAGAGCATCGGAGGCGATGTCGTCTCGGCGTGCTGCACCTGATCTCCTTGCCGCGGGCCCGGTGCCCGAGCACCAGATTTGCCACGTTCGCGAACCACTATTGTAACGGTCAAGTTAGGCCATATTGTCCGATGACGCGCGCGGATAAACAGGGCAATACGCTCGAATTGGCGGCTGCGGCAGAGATCGACCGAGACAATGCCTCGTGCAATCGATGGAGACAGGATGCGGCCGGTCTGGACCGAGACGATCGAGCGGATCGCCGGCCCGCGTTACCTCGCCATCGTCAATGCGATCGAACTCGCGCTGCAGTCGGGCGCGCTGCGCCCCGGCGATCGGCTGCCGCCCCAACGCGATCTGGCCGGGTGGCTGTCGCTCAACACCGGGACGATCGGCAAGGCTTATGCCGAGATGCACCGGACGGGACTCGCCCGGGGCGAGGTCGGGCGCGGGACCTTCCTCAACGAAGCCCAGGCCTCCGACGGCCCGTCATCCCTGGGCGCGCCGGCCTTGCGCCGGACTTTCATCGACCTGTCCCACAACTTCCCCCCAAACGCGATGCGCCACCCGGCCCTCGACGTGATCCGTCCAGCGTTTGCCGATGCGGTCGATGTCGGTGGCCTGTTGGCGAGCCAGGTCGATATCGGGCTTCCCCGGCATCGCGCCGTGGCCGCGCGCTGGCTCGGCCGCTTCGGAATCGAGGCCACAGCCGACAATATGCTGGTCACCTGCGGCGGGCAGCACGGCCTGCTGCTCGCTTTGATGGCCCTCACCCGACCGGGCGACGCCGTCCTGTCGGAGGAACTCTGCTTCTACGGCCTGAAATCCGCGGCTGCGATGCTGGGGCGCTCGCTGGTCGGCGTCCGCATGGACCGCGAAGGCATCGTGCCGGACTATCTCGACGTTGTGTGCCGCCGGACGGGCGCGAAGGTCCTGTTCTGCACGCCGACCCTTCACAATCCGACGACCGCGACGATGTCCGAGGATCGGCGGCGGGAAGTAGCAGAGATCTGCTCGCGCCACGACGTCCTGATCGTCGAGGACGACGTCTACGGCTTCCTGCCCGACCCGCAACCGCTGCCACTGGCGGCCATGGCGCCGGACAGGGTCGTTCACATTTCGAGCCTGTCGAAGCTCGTGGGCCCCGGACTGCGCATCGGTTTCATGAGGGCGCCGTCTCACCTGGCGCCCGCTTTCGGAAAGGCGCTCCGCGCCAGCACGCTGATGGCCTCACCCTTCAACGCTGAATACGCCACACGCCTGTTGTCGTCACCGCAACTGGACGAAGTCGTTGCCGGCATCCGCTCGGAGACCGCGGCGAGACAGGCGCTCGTCGCGGACGTGCTGCCCGAGCCGGCCCTCATGACCCATCCGCAAGCCTATCATTTCTGCCTCAAGCTGAAGAACGGCTGGTCGGCGGAAGCCTATACCCAGGCTGCGGAGAAACTCGGGGTTGGGGTGACGCCCCTCAGCCTTTTCGAAGTTTCGGCACTACATCAGAGCGACAGCGTTCGCGTCTGCGTCAACGCAGCGTCGGACCGGATCTCGCTCACCGCGGCGCTGGCAAAGCTGTCGGAGCTTCTTCGGGAAGGCGCCCCCGCAGACGTGCGGTACCGCGCGGCCGTTTGATCGGATCACCGACAGCCTTATGCGCCCTGCACAAGAATACGCATGACCTTGCCTTGGGCAGACTTTATCCGATCTGGCCGGACCGCGTTCGGTCCGAAAGCTTACGCCTCGGCGCACGCCGGAAAGGAAGACCAGTATGGGGCCGCCGCCAAGGGTCGTCAGCATGACGAAGCCTTCACGGATCTCGCCTGCATACCACCAAGAGCCAGGGGACCGACCGAGGCTCTCGCGCGGTGATCGTGAGACCGTCGGACCTTTTCTTCGCGTTCAAATGAAGGGTCGCCCACCGGTGACCGCGATCGTCGCCCCGGAGGTATAGCTTGCTTCATCGGAGGCCAACATCACGTAGGCGGCCGCAAGCTCCCGCGGCTGTCCGGCCCGGCCCATAGGCGTGTTGCCGCCGAAGTTCTGCACCTTTTCCGGCGGCATGGTCGAGGGGATCAATGGCGTCCAGATTGGACCCGGCGCGACGCAGTTCACTCGGATGCCTCTCTTCGCCAGGATCTGGGCGAGGCCTGCCGTGTAGTTGTGAATCGCGCCCTTCGTGGTGGCGTAGGCGAGCAATTGAGGGCTCGGCTGGTCGGCATTGATCGAGGTCGTGTTGATGATCGAAGCGCCTTCGCGCATGTGCGGGAGAGCAGCTTTCGTCAAATAAAACATCGCGTGGATGTTCGTCGCGAAGGTCAACTCCCACTCCTCGTCGCTGATTTCCTCTGGGCTGGAGAACGTGGCCTGATGAGCGGCATTGTTGACGAGCACATCGACGTGGCCGAATTCGCCCACGGCCCTGTCGACGATTGTGCGGCAATGCGCGGCGCTTTTGATATCGCCCGACACCAGCACCGCCTTACGCCCTGCCTCCTCGATGAGACGACCTGTCGCCTGAGCATCCTCCTCCTCGTCGAGATAAGAGACGAGAACGTCCGCGCCTTCCCGTGCGAAGGCGATGGCGACAGCGCGTCCAATCCCGGAGTCAGCGCCGGTGATAATAGCTTTCTTGCCGTCCAGGCGACCTGAGCCCCGGTAGCTGGTCTCACCATGGTCGGGCTGCGGACGCATCGCCGCGGTCGAGCCGGGCATGGGTTGCTGCTGTTTTGGAAAGAGCGGAGGTCCGCTATCGGCCATGTCGCTGTCCTCTTGGCTGCCGAAATCCGCAGCGTCCTGCGGTCAACCTTACGACCCGCCAAAAGATCACGATGTCGTTCGACAGGATGCGCGGATGGAGTTCACGCAGGACGAAGTTCGGACCGGTCTAAGCTTGGACGCGTGCGCACCCGTCGGATCTCAAACTCCCGGCCACCAGCTCACCGAGACGCACGGTGGTTTCCAAGCCCTTCGGCTTAATATGAAGCCTAGAGCGACGCTGCGTGCTCAACCCTCCTCGGGCAGCGCTGGCCCCCGGAACGCGTCGAGCGAGTCCGGCACCTTCAATTTCACCGGCGCACCGGACCTGGCGCTCTCGTAGATCGCCTCCATTAGCATCTGGTCCTGCACACCCTCCTCGCCCGGGGTGCGCGGCTTGCGGTCCTGCAGGATGCAATCGGCCATGTGGTCGAGCTCGGCCGCGAACTGGTTCTTCGGCTTCAGGACGATTTCGTCCTGGCTCGTGGCATCCCCATTGCGCGACGTCACGATGAGGCGCTGACCCTCGTAGAGGTAGGCGTTGGGCATGTCGACGACGGCCTTCTCGAAGTTCAGGCGGTGATGCTTGTCGTCGCGGCCGCCGTAGCTGGTGAAGCAGTTCGCAATAAATCCGGAGGGGAAGATCAACTGGAACGAGACCGTCTCCTCCACATCGGCGAAACGCGGATCATTCGGCGGCGTGACAGTGTGGGCGAAGACTTGGATAGGCTCCTCGCCGGTGAGGAACCGCGCCGTGTTCAGGCAGTAGAGGCCGATGTCGGGCAGCGAGCCGCCCCCAGACATGATCCGCTTGTGCCGCCACTGCTCGGCACCGTTCTCCGCCACCGTCTGGACGTTGGTCGCGCTCATGCCGAGCAACCGGCCGAAGGTCTTCTCGCGGACGAACTTGGCAAGCCGCCGATTGTAGACCTCGTACTGGATCCGGTAGGCGATCATAAGCTTCACGGCTGCCTTCTCGCAGGCGGCCACCATGGCGCGGGCGTCGGCCGACGAGGTCGCCATCGGCTTCTCGCAGAGGACGTGCTTACCGGCCGCCGCGGCCCGCTCGACGAACTCCCGGTGCATCGCGTTCGGCAGCACGATGTAGACCGCCTTGATCTCCGGATTGTCGCGGATGCGGTCGAAGCCGGCGTAGTCGAAGCAGGCGCTTTCGGCGATGCCATATTGCCGGGCCACGGCCGTGAGCTTTTCCGGTGTGCCTGAGACCAGGGCCACTGGCTTGGCCTTCTTGCTCTCGCCAAAGGCTGGGAGGATCTCTTCGAGCGCGAGGCGTCCGAGGCCGACGATAGCGAACCCGACGCGCTCGGAAGGCGGCATCGGCGCCGGCGTTGGACCCGAGGGTGTGTCGGCCGGCGCGCGCCAGTTCGGGAACTTCACCTTGCCGCCTTCGACGCTGCCGGTGTCGACCTTGGTCGGAGCCGGATAGCTCGGGGCCGCCTGGGCGGCACTACCCAACACGATGCCCGAGGCACCGATGCCCGTGATCTTCAACAGGTTGCGGCGGTGAAGGTCGACGCGTTTCGACAAGCAACGGCTCCATAGATGCGGAAGGATCTCGGGTCGGCGATCCGAATGTTGGCGGGCGTCGCTCCGGTTCAGGCGGCGAGCACCACAGCCTTTCGGATGTAGACGGGGCTCTTGATCTGCCGGGCAATGAAGTCGGCGACGTCGGCACGGGGGATCATGCCGTTGTGCCAGGAGGCTGCCGATTCCAGGACTTGGTATTTTCCGGTCCTCGACCCCGATGTCAGCACACCGGGCCGCACGAACGTCCAGTCCAAGGAGCTGCGCCGGATACGCATCTCCTGAGCGTCCTTGTCGTCGTAGGCACGGCCGAACACGAGGCGAAACGGCAGGCGCTGCAGCGGACCTATCGCCTCGCGGCTGTCGCCCGTGCCGAAGCCAGTAACAGAGATGATGCGGCGAATGCTTGCCTTCTCCATCGCCGGCACCAGGACGTTGGTGGCCGCGCTGAACAGCGTCACCGGCTTGAACATGGCGCGGAAGGGAACGCCCAAAGCCTGAACGACGACATCGATCCCATCGAGCGCCGCCTCGATGTCGGCCGCCAGCAGGGCGTCGCCTGGAAACCGTTCGAGATTTGAATCTTCAATGTCGATGGTCGAGGCCGAGCGGGCGAAGGCGCGCACGCCGTGCCCAGCCCCCAGCACCGCTTTCACTGTCTCCAGTCCGACGCCGTTGCTGGCGCCGATCACGAGCACATGCGCCATGGCTGGATCAGCCCTCGCTCGTGCCGGGTATGGCGACCGGGGTCGTCTGCTGATGCTGCACCACTCGCCATTCCTCGTGAGAGAGACGTCGTAGGGTCGAGGTGCAATGCGCCTCGTAGGTCTCGTCCTCGCGAGAGGCCCGGGCATGGTAGGCGATGACGATCAGCCCCTCCTCGGGACGTGCGACCTGGCGGTTCGAAAGTTCGACGTCGATCCAGCGCGGCGTGTTCGCGACGGCTTCGATGGCCTGCTTCCCGCTCAGCACGAAAGGCGGCTGCGGCAGGACCATGAGGCACTCCTCGTCGATGAGCTTGCGATAGTTTTCCGCATCGCCGAGCCAGAGGCTCTTTTCGAACGACCAGACACGATCATCATCCATGATGTTCTCCTTGCTTCAGATGGAGGTGGAAGGGTCGTCAGACTGTGTCGACGGTGCCCTTGTCGATCTCGGCAGTGTTGCCGCCCTGATCGTCGGTGCCGGCCTCGTCCCAGGCCTGGAGCCAAGCGGTGCGGTCTTCGGAGCCTTCCGGATAAGGACAGCTCTCACGAGTTTTGCCGTAGACCCGGGCATTGCGCCCCTTGATGAATGGACTGTCGCTGGCGGTTGCGCCTTCGGTCATGGGAGCCTCCAAAATTGATTGTGTCGCCCGGGAGCGTGGTCTCGATCCGAGCCGGCATGCTGGCAAAAGAAATCCCGCCTGGCATGGCCAAGCGGGATGGAGGTTTGAACGCTCGGGGCTGAATGCGTTCCGTGATGGGCAATGGGCCGGAGCGCCGTTGGTTGCACCAGGCAAACGTCTAAGTGGATAGGGGTCGTTGGCCGGGTCATTCTTGTGTGGCTCCGAGCGATCCGCCAGCCGCAGTTGAAGCTTCGGCTAGATGCCAGAGATGCCGCCCATGGTTCTCGCAGCCGGCCTCCACGGTCACCGCAACCGGCTTGGGATCATCATCCATCGGTCAGGCCGCCTTCGAGGGGTCGTGGCCCCAATTCATCAGTGACAGGCGCCACGGCGAGTGCTCGATCTCGGCCTGATCCTTTGGGCCACCCTGTTTGAGGTGACGTCGCACGTACCCGATGACCTTGCGCATGTGGCCGTAATCGTCGTCCGACAGGTCGGACTTCTTCTTGTGCAGCATGTCGACGATACGCCGGCCTTCTGCATGGCCGGTGGCTTCGCCGCCGTCCTTCTTCTGGCCGACCGAGCGACTCTTCTCGGTCTTGAGATGCTTTTCCAGCACGGACGCTGTCATATTGACGACCTCTTTGAACTCTCGATAGGTCGCTTCGTGATCGTGCTCTTCTGCCATCGCTAACCTCCGATCTGTGGAGGGCAGTTGTGTTGGCCGGCAAACCCGAACCGGACGCTCGCGTTCCAGATCGCCCCTGCGGCGCAAGCGCCCCGCCAAGCCTGGGGGCGCCTTTCGGCCTCATGCGCCTCGATGCAACCGAGGGACGGCTATGCTGTTCTTTTGCGCGCGAGGAGATCTCCGATGGCACGCAGAATCTTGATCACGGGGGCGAGCGTGGCCGGACCGGCTCTCGCCTTCTGGCTCGCGCGAGCCGGCGAGGACGTCACGGTGCTGGAGCGGGCGCCGACTTTCCGGGACGGCGGGCAGAACATCGACATCCGAGGCGCAGGGCGCACGGTTCTCGCGCGCATGGGCCTGGAGCCGATCGTCAAGGAGCAGGGGACGGGCGAGACGGGTATCCGTTTCGTCGACGAGCGCGACAAGACCTGCGCGGCATTCGGCCAAGCCGAGTTCGGCGCGGACGGACCGACCGCTGAGTTGGAGATCCTTCGCGGTGACCTTGCCCGCATCCTGGTCGAAGCCAGCCGCCGCGAAGGCGCAACCTACCGCTTTGGCGACTACATCACCAGAATCGGACAGCACTGCCTAGAGGTCGACGTGACCCTTTTCGGGGGCTCCCGCGAGCGCTTCGACGCGGTCATTGCTGCAGAGGGGATCGGATCCTCCACCCGCAAGCTCTTACTCGGCAAGGATCACGACCGCGAGCCTGTCGGCCTATCCATGGGCTACTTCACCATCCCTCGGGGTCACGGCGATGGCGACATGGCACGCTGGTATGCCGCGCCCGGTGGCCGCAGCGTTCTCCTGCGCCCGGACCGATACGGGACCACTCGGGTTGTACTGACCTTACGTGAGGCGCCCTGCGGCTATGAGGATCTGCCGCTCGAAGAGCAGCGAGCAGCCTTGGTTGAACGCTTCGCAGATGCGGGTTGGGAAGCACCTCGGGTGCTGGAGGGTCTGCGCGCGGCGGAAGATTTCTATTTCGAGACGGTCGGACAGATTGACGTCGACCGCTGGTCGGAAGGCCGGATCGCACTGACGGGAGACGCGGCCTGGGCGACCGGTCCGATCACGGGGATGGGGACCAGTCTCGGATTGATCGGCGCCTATGTGCTGGCGGGCGAGATGTCCCGCACCCAGGATATCCCGACCGCCTTCGCTGCTTACGAGCGGGTGATGCGGCCTATTGCGGAGAAAGGGCAGAACTATCCGAGGTTCGGGCCGAGACTGCTCCAGCCGAGCACGCGCTTCGGGATCGCATTCCAGCACGCCGTCCTCGCCGTCGCGGCCGCGCCGTCGGTGCGAAGCGTGGCGGGCAGGCTGTTCGCCGGGAAAGAGAATGGGCCCGATCTGCCGGATTACGGCTTGGACACAAGGACCTGACAGTCCAGGCCTGTCGCAACGGCCATGGCAAAATGCCCATCTCAGAGGTGGAGGGTCCGAAACCTTCGAGCAGGCGTTCGAACCTGTCGCAGTCGCGACCGGCGGCTTACCGACTCGCAACGAGGCAAGCCCCAGCAACGCTGCACTCGACGCCGTGCTGGACCTGTTGGAGCCGCGATTCGGCTTGCGAGCATTAGATAGAGCGCGCGCAGCCGCCTGAACCATCGCTTCGAAAGGGCGGATCGTTCTCCGAAAGCGGGCTCCATAAGGAGCAATTTGGAGCGCGCTCTAGGTCCGTTCGAGGTGCCGCCGTACCGTGATCGTGATTTCGCTGTCGAAGCGGGAGGGATCGAAGCCGTTGAGCTTGAGCTCCTGAAGCAGCTCTTCGATGAGAATTCGGGCAGCACGAGCGGCGACCTTCGGTTCCTCAGCCTTGACGATCGCGGAGCGGGTGAAGGTTGGTCGTCCGGTGCTCGTCATCGCCCGCTCTCATGCCGCCGTGACGGTCGTGTCCGCTGTCGGCACATGTCACTCGCCCGGCAATCGGGCCGAACGGCGACGATGCCGTCCGACCGCACGTTGCAAATCCGGGGTCAGTGGTCGGCGATGAGATCCTTGATGCGCGAGGCCAACGTCTCCAGGACGAACGGCTTGGTCAGGACCTGCATTCCGGGTCGAAGGTACCCGTTCCCGAGAACCGCATTCTCGGCGTAGCCGGTGATGAACAGAACCTTCAGATCGGGCCGGCGCTCGCGCCCGGCATCCGCCATCTGGCGCCCGTTCATGCCTCCTGGGAGCCCCACGTCTGTTACCAGCAGATCGATGCGGACATCGGACTGCAACACCTTCATTCCGGCGACGCTGTCGGCAGCCTCGATCGCGGTGTAGCCAAGATCCTCCAGCACTTCGGTGACCAACATGCGCACCGAAGGCTCGTCGTCGACGATGAGCACAGTCTCACCCTGACCCGCGCGTCCGACCTCGGCGAGCTTCCGCGTCACGTCGTCCTCGTCGGCCTCGCCGTAGTGGCGCGGCAGGTAGAGGCAGACCGTCGTACCCTCTCCGACCTCCGTATAGATCCGGACCTGACCGCCGGACTGCCGCGCGAAGCCGTAGACCATCGACAAGCCCAGCCCGGTGCCCTCGCCCATGGGTTTCGTGGTGAAGAATGGCTCGAACACCTTGTCGACGAGGTCGGGCGCCATGCCGGTGCCCGTGTCGGTCACGCAGACGCTGAGGTACTGGCCAGGAGGCATGTCGTGTCGACGCCCCCCGCTCTCGTCGATCCATTTGTTCGCGGTCTCGATCGTGATGCGTCCACCGTCCGGCATCGCGTCGCGGGCGTTGATGCAGAGATTCAGCAGCGCATTCTCCAACTGGCCCGGATCTATCAACGACGGCCAAAGGCCGGCGAGGCCGACGACCTCCAGATGGACCGCAGGCCCGACCGTACGCCGGACAAGCTCCTCCATGTCCTTGACGAGGCGGTTCACGTTGGTGGGCTTGGGATCAAGCGTCTGTCGGCGTGAGAAAGCGAGCAGGCGGTGAGTCAGCGAAGCGGCTCGCTTCGCCGCACCCTGGGCCACCGTCATGTAGCGGTCGAGATCGCCGATCCGACCCTGGGACATCCGGGTCTGCATCAGCTCGAGTGAACCGGAGATGCCTGCGAGGAGATTGTTGAAGTCGTGCGCGAGGCCGCCGGTCAATTGCCCGACGGCCTCCATCTTCTGGGACTGCCGCAGGGCCTCTTCGGCCTTGGCCAGCGCCTCTGCCTGTCGCTTGACCTCGGTGACGTCGCGCACGGACGAATAGATCAGGCCGTCGCGAGGCACGCCGTTCCAGGACAGCCAGACGTAGCTGCCGTTCTTGTGGCGATAGCGGTTCTCGAAGGTGAGCTGAGGCTCTCCACGCGCCAGTCCACCCGCGGCCGCCATCGTTGGCGCAATGTCGTCGGGATGCACGAAGTCGAGAAAGGGCCGTGCCTTCAGCTCGGCTTCCGTCCACCCCAAGGTCAGTGGCCACGCTGGATTGAGGCTCACGAAGTAGCCGTCGAAGTTGGCGACGCAAAGCAGGTCCGAGGAGGCCTGCCAGATCTGGTCGCGTTCGGCCGTTCGGATCGAGACTTGGCGGGCGAGGTCGGCTTCGGTTTGCTTGCGCGCGGTCACGTCCTGCACGAACACGTGATACCCGTCGACGCGACCGCTCGCGTTCCGTCGCGGGAGGTAGCGGATCTCGGCGATGCGGGGTTGGCCGTCGCGACGCGGCCAATCCAGTTCGAAGGTGACGTTCTCTCCCGCGAGGGCGCGTTCCATGAACGGCCTGCGCGCGGCATAGCCCTCCGGATCGAGAAGTTTCCTGACATCCCGGCCGACGACCTCCGCGGCGGGGATAGAAAACCAGTCCTCGTAGGCCTTGTTGGCGAAGCGATAGACATGGTCGTCGCCGATGAAGGCGATCAGAACCGGCAGGGCGTCCGTGATCAGGCGGAGATCGCGCTCTCCGGCTTCGGCGCGCTTCTCGACCGTACGCCGCTCGGTGATGTCCGAAAAGAAGATGGCGACCCGGTGCGCAGCCGGATCACCGGTCCGCAAAGCCCGCACGTCGAACCAGCGCCCGAATACGTCTGCGTAGTGCTCGAAATGGGCCGGTTCGCCCGTCAATGCGACGCGACCGTAGGTGTCGAACCAATGTCTTTCGAGATTTGGCGCGAACTCGCTGACCCATTTTCCGGCGACGTCGGCACCGGTCTGTTGGACGAAGGCGGGATTTGCCTCGACGATGAGGTAGTCGACGGGACGCTCGCCCTCGAACTTCATCTCGACGATGCAGAAGCCGACCTCGATGCTCTCGAACAGGGTCCTATAGCGCGCCTCGTTCTCGCGAAGGGCGACCTCCGCCAAGGTGCGCTCGGTGACGTCGTGCCCCTCGACGAAGATCCCGCTGACCGAACCGTGCGCGTCCGTAATAGGCTGGTAGACGAAGTCGAGATAGCGCTCGTTGACCCGGCCACCGGGCACCGCCTGGACGGCGTATCTGGCACCCGACGCTCTGTGGATCCGTCCGGATCGAAACACGTCGTCGAGCAGATCGACATAGCCTTGGGCCGCCGCATCCGGCAGCGCCTCGGATACGGTGCTTCCGATCACGTCTCGATGGTCGATCGCCCGTTGGTAGGCGGCGTTCGTCAGAGTGAAGCGATGTTCGGGCCCACTCAACAAGGCGATGAAGCTCGGGGCCTGGTCGAACATCTGCGCGAGCGAGACCGACTCGGCTCGGAGACGGCGCACTTCGGCTTCCAGCTGCTCGCGCGAAAGGCTTGCCAGGTCGTGTGTGAGGGCAGGGGGCATTCGAAGCAGCTAATCCGGGATTGTGTTGAACTTGGCTCCGGCCTGCCGTGTCGGGAGCCTTCTCGGGTTGTCTCCAGTATGCGCGGTAGGGAATCGAGACACAGGGAGCGATGCTCGCCTTCGGAGCCGTGTTCCACCGGAGGACGCTATTCGGTGCGCTCTTTGAAAGGTGCTTCGCTATCGCCGCTCAGGAGTATCGGAGACAGCTGCCGGAACGACCATGGCGCGGACGGCAAAGCCCGATCGAAGCGAAAGGCTACATCGAAGCGATTGCCGTCCCATTCTTTCGGAACTCCGGGAATCTTCTGCGAGCCGCACAGCAAAGGCATGATGCTGCCCGCAATCGCCTTATGCTCCCAGAATATCAGAACCACTCCGGTCAAATCGAGAACTTCCGCCACCAAGTCTTTCTCATTGCCGACCCCAAACTTGGTAATTGGCTCGAGGCCAAGACGTTGGGCAGTAGGAATAGCTGTCTCATACGGCCTATGACTGAACTTGGCTTTCTTCGCGATCGGCTCAGGCTTAGCCGCGTAGACGATGCCGGGACGCGGATAGCCCTCGCTGCCAAGCCCCGAACCGAACAATGCCGCCCAGGCACCCGCTCGCTGCCAACCACGGACGACGAGCGACTTGTCATCGTCGTTGCCATCCACATCGGTGCCCGGGCCCGGGTATCCGCTCTGCGGCTTCTCGGCGTGCCGAGCGAGAATGATGGTGAGTGCAGACATGCAGACTCAAACATCGACGTGACGCCAAAGGATCCGGACGCCTGAGAGCGGGACGCTTTCGGAGCGAGTGCCCGATCGTGCGGCAACTGATCCGATCCGCCGTTGGCGCTCGCCGGCGGGCGACTCACCCACCGACATAGGCCGCGAGCTCGTCCGGTGTGCCTTGCGGAAAGGCCATCTTCAGATGGTCCAGAAACGCGGAGACGCGAGCGCTGAGAAGTCGGCGGGTCGGATAGAGAGCCCAGAGTTCGATCTCGGGGCCCTCGACGTCGCCCCAGGAGACCAGCGTGCCCGCGGCGATGTCGTGGCTCACCAGCGAGATCGGCAGGCATCCAGCCCCGATGCCGGCCCGGACCGCATCGCGGACCATCATGACCGACGATAGGCGCAGTACCGGCTCGAAGGGGATGCGCGACTCTCCGGATGCGCGCACCTTCCATGCATCGCCGCCGCCAGGTCCACGCGTCACGGCCGCTACGGCTCGATTGCCCGAAGGGCGACCTAGGGACGGGCATGCGACGACGACCATACGGTCCCGCAGAAAGATGCGCCCGACAAGGCTCTCGTCCCTCTCCGGATTGACCCGTATCACGAGGTCGTAGCCCTCTTCGACCATGTCGACGGCACGGTCCTCCGTCGTGATCTCGAGCCGTACTTCGGGGTGCCGGGCCGCGAATTCGGCAGCCAGCTTCCCCATCGCGACCTGCGAGATCAGGAGTGGCGCGCTGACCCGGAGCCTGCCTCTCGGCTTCGTGCCGCCGGAGGCGATGGCCGCCGCGGTCTCGTCGAGCTCGGTCAGGAGCATCCCCGTACGTTCGTGGAGTGCCCGTCCTTCCTCGGTGAGCTTCAGCGTGCGCGCCCCGCGCTCGAACAGGCGCAACGAAAGTGCGCCCTCCAGTTCGGCCACCCGACGGGACAACGTCGCCTTCGGACGGCCAGCGGCACGGGCCGCCCGCCCGAACCCTCCGTGTCGAGCGACGAGATTGAAGTCGGCGAGCGCAAGCAGATCCATGTGTTCCATCCACGAGACGGCTTGTCCAAATATGACGACTTTTAGCGCGATGCTGGATCACTCATTTCCGGCCTGTCACCAACGACAACCCCGGAGATTTCCCATGACCATCCTCGTAACCGGCGCCACCGGCAGCATCGGCCGTCAGGTCGTCGAACAGCTCGAGAAACGCGGCGCCGACGTTCGCGCGCTCGTTCGCGATCCCGCCAGGGCCGACCTGCCCGTGAACGTATCCGTCGTCCAGGGCGACATGCTCGAGATCGAATCCCTGCGGAACGCCTTCACGGGCGTCTCCACCCTGTTCCTGCTCAACGGCGTGCTGGCGGACGAATTCACCCAGGCACTGATCGCTCTCAACGTCGCCCGGGAGGTCGGGATCAAGCGGGTCGTCTATCTCTCGGTGATCCACAGCGACGTCTACGTGAACGTGCCGCATTTCGCGGGAAAGTTCGGCGTGGAGCGCATGATCGAGGGGATGGGCTTCCAGGCCACCATCCTGCGTCCCGCCTACTTCATGAGCAACGAATGGACGATCAAGGATGTCGTCCTGCAGCACGGGGTGTACCCCATGCCCATCGGCTCCAAAGGGCTGGCCATGGTCGACGCGCGCGACCTCGGCGAGATCGCTGCCATCGAGCTCGTACGCCGCGAGCAGGCTACCGGGCCGCTTCCTATCGAGCGGATCAACGTCGTCGGGCCGGAGACGCTAACCGGTGAGGGCGTGGCCGCAATCTGGTCGGAGGTGCTGGGCCGCCCGGTCGTCTACGGCGGGGACGATACTGCCGCTTTCGAGCAGAATCTGCGGAACTTCATGCCGGGCTGGATGGCCTACGACATGCGCATGATGGCGGAGCGCTTCCTGACCGACGGCATGGTCCCGGAGGCCGGCGACGTCGAGCGCCTCACCCGGCTCCTGGGCCGCCCGCTGCGCTCCTATCGCGGTCTCGCCACCGAGATTGCCACGACGGCCTGACCGCCGAGTGTCTCGCAATCCCATCGGAAGGACATCGTCATGATCTATTCGACCGCGACCGTCCCGGTGAATCCGGACGGGGAAACCAGGATGACCCGCGCCCAGGCGTGGCAGGGCCTGGTCCTCAAGGCACGCGACGCCCGCCTTTTCCTACCGCCCAACCTCTGCACCCGCTGCGAGGTCGTGGAGGAGAGTGCGACGCACATCGTGCGCGAGGCCACCATCGCAGGCAGCGACCTACGCGAGGTCATCGCCTTCGAGCCCGAGCGCAAGGTGACCTTCTTTCAGGCCACCGGCCCCAGGGAGGGTGCCATCGTGAACGAGCTGTTCGAGGACGACGCCGGCACGCTCAAGCTGCGGTTCTACTGCTATCTCGGCCTGCGCGGTAAGGCGCCGGGTGGACCCGAGGAGCAGGCCGAGCAGGTCCAGTTCGACAGCGACGATGGCTACAGGGCCGCCCTGCTGTCGACACTCCGGCGCACGCGCGAGTTGCTTGCCGAGGGCAAAGTCTAGAAGCGCACTAGCAGGGTTGCTCGATGAGGCAGCCCTGCCAACGGCAAAGCGGCCTCGTCGAAGGCGGACATCCCGTCCTCGTGGATCTGTTGCGACGCAGGACGATCGAGGTCCGTCGGCCTGCGGAAACCGGTGCTCCGATCATCATCGAAAATTGCGCGACTTCACGCGGATCGATGGCTGCGCATCGTTCCGTTCGAGTGCTGCATCGATCGTCAGATCGGGGATGAAGATGTCTCGTGGCCCTCTTCCGAGTTCATCTTCCCTGTTCGACGATCGCGCCGGACGATCGCGCATGTCCGGCGACCCACCGTGCCGCGCCTCGTCTCCGCGCCCGGTAGGCAGCTTGGTCAAATCGAGATCACCGATCCGACGCAGCATCGGCGAGAGATCGGTGAGTTCCTCCGCGATCAGATGCACGATCCGCCCCTGGCGTTGAACGCGACCCCGACAACCCATGAGGCCCGCCGTCAGGACGAGCGAACGCTGGCGCTCGAAGAGAGCGGGCCAGACGATCAGGTTGGCGATCCCGGTCTCGTCCTCGAGGGTGATGAACATGACGCCCTTGGCCGAGCCCGGCTTCTGACGGATCAGGACGATTCCTGCGACCTCGATCCGCGACCCGTTCCACCAGCGGCCAAGGTCGCTGCAAAGCCTGCGACCGGTCCGGGCCAGTTCCTCGCGCAGGAAGCTGAGCGGATGGGCCCGCAACGACAGGGCCGTGGCGCGATAGTCCTCCGTGACCTCCCGGCCGGCGGTCATGGGGACGAGGGCGACATCGGGTTCGTCGAGTTCCGGGCGCAGCTTTCCATCTCGTGCGTCGGCGGCCGCGAACAGGGGCAGCGGCTCGTCCCGCAGACCTCGGATCGCCCAAAGCGCGTCGCGTCGGGGCATGTCGAACGCCGACCGGAAGGCGTCTGCGGCGGCGAGCCGGCGCAGAGAGGTCGCCGGAACACCTGCACGCAGCCACAGATCGTGGATGGACGCATAGGGGGCGTCGCCGCGGGCGATGACGATGCGGGCGCCATGCAGATTGGCCAAGCCTCGCGCCATGCGCAGACCGAGCCGGACCGCGAGGTAGCGTCCGCCTTCGTTCCGTTCGAGCGTGCAGTCCCAATCCGATCGGTTCACGCAGATCGGCCGCACTGCGACCGCGTGCTCCCGGGCATCGCGGACGAGCTGGGCAGCAGCGTAGAAGCCCATGGGCTGGGCGTTCAGGATCGCGCAGCAGAACACATCCGGATGGTGGCATTTCATCCAGGAGGACGCGTAGGCGATCAGAGCGAACGAGGCCGCGTGGCTCTCCGGGAAGCCGTATGAGCCGAAGCCCTCGAGCTGCTTGAAGGTGCGCTCCGCGAAGTCCGGCGCGTAGCCGTTGTCGATCATGCCGGCGATCAGCTTGTCGCGGAACTTCGTCACGCCCGCGGTAAACTTGAACGTGCCCATCGCGCGCCGCAGCTTGTCGGCTTCGGACGGGGTGAACCCCGCGGCGACGATGGCGACCTGCATCGCCTGCTCCTGGAAGAGCGGAACGCCGAGCGTCTTGCCGAGGACACGCTCGAGCTCCGGCGTCGGATAGGTGACGGGTTCGATGCCTTCGCGCCGGCGCAGGTACGGATGGACCATGTCGCCCTGGATCGGGCCCGGGCGGACGACGGCGACCTCGATGACGAGATCGTAGAACGTCCTCGGCTTCATGCGCGGCAGCATGGCCATCTGCGCGCGGCTCTCGATCTGGAAGACGCCGATCGTGTCGGCGCGCCGGATCATCGCGTAGGTCCGTTTGTCTTCAGACGGGATCGAAGCGAGATCGTGCGGATCGCCTTTGTGCTCCCGGAGGAGGTCGAAGGCCCGACGCATGCAGCTCAGCATGCCCAGGCCGAGGACATCGACCTTCATGAACTTCAGGGCTTCGACGTCGTCCTTGTCCCATTCGATCACCTGTCGGTCGACCATGCTCGCCGGCTCGACCGGCACGAGCTCGTCGAGGCGGTCGTTGGTCAGGACGAAGCCGCCGGGATGCTGGGAAAGGTGCCGGGGCGTTCCGATCAGCTGCCGGGCGAGATCGAGGGTCAGCCTCAGGCGTCTATCGGCGAGATTGAGGTTGAGCTCCTTGGCGTGCTTCTCCTCGACGCCGTCGGCCGACCAGCCCCAGACGAGCGAGGCGAGGGCGCCGGTCAAGTCCTCGGGGACGCCGAGCGCCTTGCCGACCTCGCGCACGGCTCCGCGCGCCCGGTAGCGGATGACCGTCGCACAGAGAGCAGCCCGATCGCGTCCGTAGGTCTCGTAGACCCACTGGATCACCTCCTCGCGGCGCTCATGCTCGAAGTCGACGTCGATGTCGGGTGGCTCGCGCCGCTCCTCCGAAATGAAGCGCTCGAACAGCAGGCCTTGGCGGACAGGATCGATCGAGGTGATGCCGAGGACGTAGCAGACGGCGGAATTCGCGGCCGATCCGCGCCCCTGGCAGAGGATATCGCGGCTTCTGGCGAAGCGGACGATCGAATTCACCGTCAGAAAGTACGGCGCATAGGCGAAGCGCTCGATCAGGGTCAGCTCGTGGCGAAGCTGCATTGCCACCGCGTCCGGCACTCCTGC
Organism: Methylobacterium brachythecii; assembly: GCF_014196345.1. GTDB lineage: Bacteria > Pseudomonadota > Alphaproteobacteria > Rhizobiales > Beijerinckiaceae > Methylobacterium > Methylobacterium brachythecii. The sequence goes on from NZ_JACIDN010000006.1 coordinate 404,060, forward strand.
CGGATAGCGCCGGCCAGTCCCCGTCCAGACGAGCTCCTCGAGCGTCTCCTGGGGGCTCTTCGACGGATCCTCGCGTTCCTCCGGATACTGGTACGTGAGTTCGTCGAGGCCGAAGCGGCAGCGCTCGACGATCTCGAGCGTGCGCTCAAGCGCGTCCGGATGGGTCGTCATGAGGCGGTGCATCTCCGCCGGCGGCTTGAGATGCCGGTCGGCATGGGCATCCAGTCGGAAGCCGGCGGAGTCGAAGGTACAGCCCTCGCGGATGCACGTGACGACGTCCTGCAGCAGGCGACGCTCCTCGGCATGGTAGAGGACGTCTCCGGTGGCCACGCAGGCGACGCCAGCCATGCGGGCGAGCTCCGCCAGCCGGGCGAGCCGGGTGTGATCGTCCTGGACGAAGCGTCGGGTCAGGGCGCAGTAGAGCCGGTCGCCGAAGACCGATCGCAATCGCCCCAGATCTGGTAGCAGGCGAGGGGAAACCGGATCCGAAGCGAGGACGATCGCCACCAGCCCTCCGCTCCAGGCGAAGACATCCTCGCTGGTCAATCGGCAAGCGCCTTTGCCGGCCGCCCGCTTGCCGATGGTCAGGAGACGGCAGAGCCGCCCGTAGGCCGCCCTGTCGGTCGGGTAGACGAGCAGGGGGGGACCGCCCTCGGGATCAAGGCGGCACCCAACGACCATGCGCGTGCCGGTGACCTTGGCTGCCTCGTGGGCACGCACGATGCCCGCGAGCGATCCGCGGTCCGTCACGCCGACAGCTTCGATCCCGAGAAGAGATGCGGCCGCGAAGATTTCCTCCGGAGAGGATGCGCCGCGCAGGAACGAGAAGTGTGTGGTGGCCTGAAGCTCGGCGTATCTCACCCGAACACCCCGTGCAGCCACCAGCGCGGGCCGGCCTCCATCGGACCATCGCGAAAAAGCCAGTAGCGGCCGCCGCCTTCGACCTCGACACGGTAGTAGTCGCGCAGCGATGCCATTTCGCCGTCGGCCCGCCACCACTCGCCGCGGACCCGTTCAGGCCCGTCGGCACGAACGACCCGGTAGCGCCGGCCGCGCCAGGTGAAGGCCGCGGGCGGCGCATCCGGCATCATCGCGATGGCGGAGACCGGCTCGGGCGGATCGACGAGGAGTGGCGGCCGGGCGAGCCCTTCCGGCCAGGACGAAGCGTCGTCCGGAGCCAGGGCAGCGACGCGGCGCACGGAGCGTTCGGGCACCCGGCTCTCGACAGGTACGGCCCGATAGAGCCGGCCGGCGCCCATGCGGGCCGCATGGCGGTCGACGAGTACCGACAGGTCGGGCCGCGAGCCCGGGTCGGTGCTTCCCGGCATTCCCTCGACCTGTACGGCAGCGAGAGGTTCGACTTCGGCGGCCGTCAGCATCGCCTCCTCGATGCCATAGCCTGGATCGACCGCCGGTAGACGCGCCTTCAGAAGGCGTGACAGATGGCTGGGCTCGCGGGTGGCTGCCGCGGTTCCGATGCATATCGCCCTGACGCCGCCGTCGATTCTGGAGAAGGCGAGATCGAGCCGGCGGACTCCGAGACCGCGGCGGGCGAGCTCGGGGATGAGAGCGTCGACAAGGTCGTCCGTCACGCGTTCGAGCGTCTCGGCAGCCGAGATCGGTTCGGCGAATGCCCTGCGCACAACGACGGCATCCGGAGGTGCGATCCAGGCGATCGGCTCGTGCGCGTGACCCAACGCCTGGTCGAGGCGACGCAGGACGGCGTTCCCGAGGCGGCCGGCCAGCGGCCCCCGTGGCACCGCCGCAACCTGCGCGATCCGCTCCAAGCCGAGTTCGCGCAGTCCGGCGGCGGCATCCGAGGTCAGCCGCAGGGCCTCGACCGGAAGCCCGGCGAGAGCCGCCGTCATCCCGCCCGGTGGCACGATCGGCACCGAGCCTCTCGGCGCATGGCGCGCGACGGCCCAGGCCGCTCCGGGCGTATCGGCCACCGCGAGGCGGACGGCGCAGCCGCCGCCGCGGAGGCGGGCTGCGAGGGACTTCAGGAGCGCAGACTCGCCGCCGAACAGATGGGACGAGCCTGCGACGTCGACCCAGATCCCGGTCGGCGGATCGGCCGCGACCAGTGGACCGCACCAGAGGCTCCAGAGTGCGAGCCGCACGAGCGCGGCCTCGTCCTCCTCGGGCCTGCCGTCGACGACGACGAGGTCGGGTACGAGTGCCTGCGCATGGGCAATCGTCATGCCCGGCTCCAGACCTGCGGCCCGGGCCGCACGGCAGACGGCCGCCACGATCCGCGAGGGACCGTCTCGGGCAGCCGTGACCAGAGGCCTATCCCGCGGCGGCGCCGTACGATCGTGCTTGCGGATGCGGTCGGTCGGCCAGGTCGGCAGGAAGAGCGAGACGACCCGCCTCATCGCAGGCCTCGAGCACCCAGGAGGAGGCAGCCGTACCAGCGGGAGCGCCCCGGCACCGTTCCAGGTCTACGCACCATCGGGCACGGCCGAAACCGGGGTGCGAACCCGGCACCGACGGCCGCGCGCCTACCTTCCAGCGAGATGCCGCGGCACTCGCGGCGAACACCGCCGTCGGTCGCCGGCCGAGGCGACGGAGAAGAAATACCGTCGCTCCTGATCCCTCGGCCGCGAGCTGAAGGCGTCGCGTCGCGACGAGCCCGATCTTCGCCACCTCCGCCACGACGGCGACCAGTCCGCCGAATCGCGCGCCCTCCTCGACCAGCGGTAGCAGCGCCGCATCCCGGGAAGGTTCCGCGTAGAGGACCCGCTCGGCTCGAAGACCGGCTCCCGCAAGGGCAGGGGGGAACGGCGCCTTGGAAGGCATGCACCACAGAACCTGTCCGTCCAGCCGTGCCAGGATGCCTGCAACGAAGAGGGTGCATGCCGCAGCGTCCGAGAGATCGGAGCTGTTCGGGACGACCTCGTGGACCGCTCCGAGTCTCAGCCCGCGTCCGGGCAAGGCGGAGTCGATCGGATCGAGGCCGAATGGGAGAGTGGCGCGGCCGCTCTCCCCGCCCGGGCAAGCGTGCTCCAGCCGCTCGATGCGGTCGCGGAGGCAGGCAATATCTCGCGCCCGATCGAACGACATTCACAGAACACCGGCTCCGGAGATCGGCGGATGGGGCGCGTCGTCAACGCGCATGCACAGCGCCGTCGAGGCACTTGCACCGGCATCCGAATTTGAGAACACAACGTGAACAGACAGCCGGTTCCGGCGCGGGTCAATCGATTCGAGACCCGGAGGCCGAAATCCGATGTGAGGCGATGTTGAAAGTTCGGGAAACGACGAGTGCCGGCAAGGCGTTACCGCTTCCATTCGACGGATGGTCGGGATGCCGTCTTCGATCTGACCGGCCGACTGGTCGAGCGGCAGCGCGAACTCAGGTCGCATGCCGTCGACGTGGCGCGCCGACTGATGGAGCGACGTGCCTCTGGCGTAGACTGGTCGTGCTGGACCGTCGAAGTCTATGACGCTACCGGGCGCTGCGCGATGTACGTGCCGTTCGTCGAAGCTTGCCGCGGGCCGAGGCCTCGATAGCCCCCGTCGCGAGCGTATCCCCTTGTCGACGACGTGGTTTCGAAACCCGACATCTTCGAATGGTGCAGATGAAGCACGATGGGAGGAAAACCTTGTCGGTTTGGGTCGATGAGCTGGCATTCCTGAAGCCGAACCGATAAATGGGCGCTCTCTCCTAAGATTTCTTCGGAATCGCGGTATCTATATGATGACTAGCCGAAACTCGGCAATCTTATAGAGTAATTCTTGATCTCCTTCCTCCAGTCAAAATAAGTAAGCATCAGAATTAACTTGTTACCAGGATGGAAATCGATACTTTGCCATCGAGTATTTCGAATATACCATCCCGACGTCGGCGGGGCTGAAGCTGAACTATGGCTGTCGCCGTCGGAACCCACGCCTACTCGCTAGGGACCTCGCCATGCACCGGGCTGGGGCTCTCCTGGACGGCGAACGAACTGGATGAAGCGATCGAGGGCTCGGTCGCCGCCGTGATCTTCGACGATGCAGGAAACGCCAACATCGCGACGTTGCTCGCGGGGCTCGCGGAGACGCAGTTCGAGCAGGCCGGTATCGCGGAGATCCTCCGGACGCCAGGAGGCTTCGAAAGCTGGCGGGTCGGCGAGGCGATCGCGGAGACGTATCTGACGGATCATCGCGATTGCACGTTCCCGTGGCCCGACGGCCGGGACGAGCGGAAAAGCGGTTCGTCGCTGCCGGGAGCGGACCTCGTCGGCTTCACGACCGACGCGCAAGGGACCTGCTTCGCGTTCGGCGAGGTCAAGACCTCGAGCGAGGACAAGCATCCCCCGGGAGCGACCTATGGCCGGACGGGCTTGAAGCAGCAGCTGGAGGACCTTCGGGACAGCGCGAGAATCCGCACGGATCTCATCCGCTACCTCGGGCATCGCGCATCCGGGGCGGACTGGTTACCCCGGTTCAGGGACGCAGCTCGGCGCTATGTGAGGAACGGCGCCGACTTTCGGGTCTACGGCATCCTGATCCGCGACGTCGGTCCCCACGAGGACGACCTGCGCGTTCGCGTCGCCGCCTTGAACGAGGGTTGTCCCGCCGGAACGGGCATCGAACTCCTATCCGTTTACCTTCCAGGTGGTAGCATCGACGAGCTCGTCGCGAAGACGCAGGCTGCGAAGCCGGAGGGGAGCGCATGACCGTTTCCCTGGCGGCTCTCGAGAGCCTGTCGGCCCACTGGGCCGTGGGCGCAATCGATCAGGCCGATCGAAACAGAGCTGCAGCGCTGGTCAACGAGCGGCTGGCCGTGCGTGCGGTCGGCCATCAGATCGCTTTCGACTTCACCGAGCAGGCGGGAGACGACGAGCTTCTCGACCGCCTCGCTCTCGCCTACGAGATGGCGGCCATCGAGGGCCTCGATGCGTTGAGCCGTGCGTCAGGCGGAAGCGAAGTCTTGCGCTCCCAGTGTGTCGCATCCGCCTATCGCGCGTACGACATCCGCCGTCTGCTGCCGGCCCCCGATACGACGCTCGAGCGCATCCACCACGTTCTGCAGATTTCGGCACTCGCCTATTGCGGAGAACGCTGGTCCGACCTGAGACGTTGGTACCAGGAGAGCCCCGCAGCCTTGGTGTCGCCTTCGATCGCCGATGTCGCGTGGGACGAGCGCCTGCTCTTCCGGATCTTCGAATGTTGGGTACGGCTGTTCCGCAAGGATGGCTGGAACGACCTGCACGCCATCCACGAAATCATCGCCGGCCTTCGCAAGGACCAGAAGGAACACGAAGCCGCAAGCCTGAAGACGGGATCCGACGCGGCCGATCGGGCGACCGCCTTTCGGCTCATCGCCCTGTACAACTGGGCCAAGGCCACCGAGGTCGTGGCGGAGTACATCCTGCAGGGCGGTGCGCAGACGGTCTTCGGCCAGATCGACAAGAACTTCGAGGCAGCGATCGCCGCAGCGGCAGCCGCCGGCGATCCGCAGCACGAGGTCATGATGCGCTGGCTGCATGCAGCCGCCCGCATCATGATCACGAGTTCTCTCTGGTGGGGAACCCGCACCGTAAACTCGCGCGTGACCGATTTCGTGCGAGCCCTGACGCGGCGCGAACACCAGGCGATGTTCGAATTTCTGCCACCGCAACGGGCGGCTCTTCTGGAGGAGGGGCTTCTCGACCAGGCGAAGACCGCGATCGTCGTCGACATGCCGACATCGGGCGGAAAGACGCTGCTCGCCCAGTTCCGCATTCTGCAGGCGCTCAACCAGTTCGACGTACAGAAGGGCTGGGTCGTCTACGTCGCGCCGACCCGCGCGCTCTCGGCGCAGATCACCCGGCGGCTCAGGCGGGATTTCGAGCCGATCAACATACGGGTGGAGCAGCTCACGGGCGCCATCGAGGTGGACGCCTTCGAGGAGGAGCTCCTGTCCGACCTGGAACGCCCCTTCAGCGTTCTGGTCGCAACACCCGAGAAGCTGTCGCTCGTCATCCGCAACAAGAAGGTTTCGCGACCTCTTGCACTCGCAGTCATCGACGAAGCGCAGAACATCGAAAACGAATCGCGCGGCCTTCGCATCGAGCTGCTTCTAGCGACCATCAAGCGGGACTGTCCGCACGCGAACTTCCTGCTCCTCATGCCGTACGTCGAGAGCGCCGGGACCCTGGCAAGATGGCTTGCGCAGGACGTGAGCGCAGGGAAATCGATCAGCCTGAGCACGTCCGCCTGGAAGCCCAACGAACGCATCATCGGTCTCTATCGGGCGGCTCCCGACAACTCGGTGACTGCCGGCTGGAGGCTCGAGTTCGAGACATTGACGGTTACGGAGAAGGCCATGCCCCTCCGCGGCACGCATCGCGCCGGCGGCGTGAAGCCGATCAACGTGCCGAAAAGCAAGGTGCTCAACGGAACGCGACAGATCGGACTCGGTCTCCAGACGGCGGCAATGGCCACCGTGATGTCGGGGCGTGGCACGAGCATCGGCGTTGCAAACCGGATCGACACCGTCTGGAAGATGGCTCGGCATTCCGCGGCGGCTCTGCCCGAGGTCGAGGACCTGCCAAGCGAGGTACGCCTCGTGCAGGATTTCCTACGCACGGAGGTCAGTCCGGAATTCGAACTGATCTCGATGCTCGCCCATGGCGTCGGCGTCCATCACGCCGGCCTGTCCGACGAGATCAAGACACTCATGGAGTGGCTCGCGGAAACCGGCCATCTGCGTATCCTCTGCGCCACTTCGACCATCGCTCAAGGCATCAACTTCCCGGTCAAATCGATCTTTCTCGCGTCGCGGTTCGTTCCGCAGAGCGGACGTTCAGTCGAGATGTCACCGCGCGAGTTCTGGAACCTCGTCGGCAGGGCAGGGCGCATCGGCCAGGACAGCGTCGGCGTCGTCGGCCTTGCCGAAGGCGAGGGGCGACGCGACCTCATCGAGTACGTCGGTCGGAGCACGGGCGCGCTCGCTTCCCGTCTCGTCTCCTTGCTCGACGAGCTGGAAGCAAGCGGGCGGCTGCACGAGCTTCAGAGACACATCTACCACCCGCAGTGGGTGGATTTCCGCTGCTACGTCGCCCACCTTTGGGCCGAGAAGAAGAACCTCGATGCCGTGCTCGCCGAGTCCGAGCAGCTCCTCCGGCAGACGTATGGCTACACGACGTTGAGGAACGATCCGGTCGCGCGCTCGAAGGCCGATACGCTTCTCGAGGCCACCCGGAGCTACGCTCGCAACCTCGCCGAAAACCCGGGCTTCGCCGATTTGGCGGACTCGACCGGCTTCTCTCCCGAAGGTGTCCGCGAGGCCATGAAGGGGCTCCGCAATCTCGAGGACAAGCTGACCCCCAGCGATTGGACGCCGGAGAGCCTGTTCGGGGCAGGGGGTAAGATGGCCGAGCTGTTCGGCGTGATGCTGCAGGTTCCACAGCTGAAGGAGGGCCTTTCAAGCGTGAGCGGCGAAGGCTTCGACAACACCCATCTTTCGAACATCACAAGGGATTGGGTGAACGGGCAACCGCTCGAGGAGATCGCGCGGAGATATTTCGCCACTGGGGAGGGGGGATCGGACACCGATGCCCTGACCAACGCGTGCAAGGCGCTATATCGGGCCATCGTCAACAATGGCACCTGGGGGCTTTCGGCCTTGAGCCGGGTATCCGGCCTGGACTTCGACTCTCTGCCCGAAGCGGAACGGCGGCGCCTCAACGCGCTACCTGCCATGATCTACCACGGGGTCCGGACGGAGGAGGCCGTGCTGATGCGGATGAACTCCACTCCACGAAGCGCGGCGGAGACACTCGCCGGCATGTATCGCTCGGCCGTGAAGGGCGACAGGGCCCGGTACTCGGTCGGACGGGCGCGGGCCTTCTTGAACGGCATGACCACTGCCGATTGGAACAGGAGCCGTCCCGACGGGGCGGCCCTGACCGGCGAGGACTACCGTAGCGTCTGGCGGGTACTGTCGGGCGAGGCCAGCTAGAAGCGCCGAACCCAGGTGCCGGGCCGCCACGGCTGGAGCCGACCACACCGGGACGCCAGGTGCCCGGTCAGGGCGAACCGGCTCCGGAGCCGCTGCGATCTCCGAAAGCGTCGCTTCCACCGGTCCGAGGCGGACTTTCCGGATCCGAGCCGCGCCCTTGCTGCCCCTCGATGGACGACGTCGGGCCGATGGGAACGGCATGAGGGTGACGGCGCTGGAAGGTCCGAACGGCATCCATCCCGTAGGCTGACGTATTGACGTTGTAGATACGCCGGATACATTTGGCGGCATGCGGAAGGGATCGATATCAGGCTCGGATAGCGCGGAGGCTGCGGTAGCGGTCGCCGAGCGACCGCCTGCCACCGACCCGAAGGGCAGCATCAACATGCGCATCGATGCAGGCACGCGTCGCCTGATCGACGATGCCGCCGAGGTGATGGGCAAGACCCGAACGGAGTTCATGATCGAGACCGCCCGAAGGGAGGCCATCGACGTGCTGCTCGACCAGCGGCTCTTCACGCTCGAGCCCGCGCGCTACGATGCCTTCGTCAGATCGCTCGACGAGCCGCCCGCACCGGGACCGAAGCTTCGCGCGCTCCTTCGTCGGACGCCGGTGTGGGGCAGCTAGACGGCGATCGGGACATACCCGAGCCACCCCTTTCACCACCCGTTCCGCTGAACGCTGCGCACGACACCTCCGGGTTCGAGTGCGGCGAGCCCGTCCTCGATGCGTGGCTCCGGACCAAGGCGCTGAAGAACGAGGGTCGCTTCTCGCGCACGTACGTCGTGTGCCGGGCCGATCGCGTCGTCGCCTACGTATGCATTCTTGCAGGTGCCGTCGATCGTGCCGAAGCCCCGGGAGCGATGAGGCGGAACGCGCCGTCGGCCATACCCGTCTCGATAATCGGTCGGCTGGCGGTGGACCGGCGAGAGGCGGGCAGGGGGCTCGGCGCCGACCTCCTGTCGGACGCCCTGCGCCGGATAGCCATCGCCTCGCAGAGCATCGGCATCGGAGCCGTCCTGGTCCACGCCAAAAGCGAGGAGGCCAAGACCTTCTACCAGCGCAGGGCCGAGTTCCTCGAATATCCGGCATCCAGCCGGGCCCTCTTCCTGCCGATCGATACGTTGATCGCGGCGTTCAGCTGAGAGTCGGAGAAACAAGCCTTTGGGTGATGCGAAGCGGCGCAGGCAGCAATGCTCCGAATGGCCTCGTTCGGAGAGCCATCGGGACGTCGTCGACCTGCACATCCTGCCTCCGGTCGCGGAGATCGATGGCGAGTTCATCCGCCGCCTGACCGGCAACGACGACATTCCGTCCGCGCAAGAGGTGATCCTGCGCGCCTTTCGCGCGGTGGCCGGCGAGCGCACCTTCCATGCCGGCTTCTGCCTCGGAGACGGGCAGGTCTTCAGCCCCATCGGCATCGCCGTCATCGAGCGGCTGATGATGGAGACCCCGGGGGCGGCGCTTCATGTCGTCCCGATCGTCGACGAGGACATCGCGTGGGACATCGTGCTGCGGCATCTGCGAACCTTCGCCGGCAAGGTCCTGCTGTTCGCATTCCCCGATTCCGACATCTACGATGCCGGGACCGCCGAGATCTCGTACTCGCCGGACATCCGCCAGTTCGATGACGAAGGGCGCTTGCTGCGCCGATCGACGGCCGCCCAGCGTCACAGGATCCGCGAGCGGAAGGCCGCCATGCTCGGCCGCCCGTCACCGCCGAGGTTCCTCCCGGTACCGGGCCAGCCTCCGGAGGATGCGCCCTGGATCTTCCGCATCGGTACGCCGGCGGGGAAGGTGATACGGGCGGCGGTCTGGAACGGCCGCCGAAACTATGCGCACGAGATGCCGGACCGAATTCTCCACTTCGTGGGAGGCGACAGGATCGCGGTCGTGCAGGTCGACAGCCCCGTGGGGGTCGACCGACGGTCCTCGCTCGATCTGACGCACCATCTCGCCGCCGACTTCGACGGCGTGATCCACTGGGCGCGCGACACGGCGACCTTCCGGTCGATCCTTGGATCGTTCATCCGGCTCGATCTCGAATCCGTTCCGCCGCCGGAGCTGCCCGAGGATTGGGATCCGGAGGTCACGTTCTTTCCGGCGAACCCGAGCGGCGAGAAGGACCTGCGATGAGGCCGCGCGGGAATCCGGCCGTTGCCTCCGACCGCCCTATCGAGATCTCGGGCGCTTCTCGATCGAACCTTGGTATCGTGGAAAGCGGCCAGGCCACCGTTCGGTCGTGTCGTCGTCGATCCGGAAGCCCAGAGGCCGCAGGCTCCGTCTCGAGGCGCTGCAGCGATTCGACCACCGCCGCGTCCTGACCGCGATGATTTCAACCGCCAACATTGCAGATATTACGGCACGCAACTCGATGAGCTTATATAACAACGCCATTGATTCGATAAATATCGGAGTCCAGGATTTCGAATCCTTGGATCCTCGAAGACTTGTGTCAGCGATTAGAAATATCCAAGCTGGCACTATTCTACTGTGCAAGGAAAAACTTCGACGACTCTCACCGGATGGCGAGGTGCTTCTGAAGCAGAAGATCGAGCCGGTCGTCGCGGCAAACGGCGTGATGGTCTTCAAGGGGATAGGCAACAAGACCGTGGACGTCCACGGCATCAAGGAGAGGTTCAGGACGTTCCGGATCCCCCTCGAATGGAAGCCGATCGAGAAGATGACGGCGATTCGGAACGAGATGGAACACGCGTACTACCAAGGTCGGCCCGAACTCGCCCGCGAAGCCGTCTCCGGTGCCTTTCTGGCGATCCGCGAGATCCTGGTCCGCATCCTCGAAGTGGATCCCGGCACGGCGCTCGGCAAGGAATGTTGGGCTGCCCTTCTGGAAAACCACGAGCTGTTCGAGCAGGAGGCTCAGGCCTGCCGCTCGTCGGTGGAAGCGGTGCGGTGGAGAACGGAGAGCGCGCTCGCTGCCTCCAATGAATTCGCCTGCGTCGAATGCGGCTCGATGCTGGTCAGGCAGCGCGACCCCGAAAACGAGAAGCAGGAGAGCGCCGCGTTCTCCTGCGCCGCCTGCGGCACATCTCTCGAAACCGAAGCTCTGATCGCCGGCGGCCTCGAGAAGGCCCTCTACGCCGACTGGTATATCGCCATGACCGACGGTGGGCCGCCTCCGGTCGCATGCTGCCCGGAATGCGATCACGAGACCTTCGTCGTCGACGACGACACGTGCGCCGCCTGCGGGTTTACTCCGGGGGACAACCGCACCTGCGAAGTATGCGGGAATCCGTTGAGCTTGGACGATCTCCGGGAAGGCAACGGGCTCTGCAGCTATCACCGCCGCTACGTGGCCGATTGACCGCGTCGGTCTTGCTGGAAGTCCGGGTTCCGCCGCTCGACGGCGTCCGATCGAGCCGCTCGATACCTCGGCCGGCGAGCTTGGCACCGAGAGCGCCATGGCTCCGGCCATGGTTTTCACCGGACCGTTAAAAATCGTGGCCGGCGATCTCGGCGTAGTAGCGGCTGTCGCGTTCCGCCTGCAGCTCTTCGAGCGATACGGGAACGAGCCCGAACTCGAGATTGTACATCGGCATCTGCCATGCATCGAAGAGCAGATGGGCGTGCTTCTCCTCCGCTATGTCGGTGAAGAGCTTTTCCCGATCCAGGCGTTCGAGAAGCGTCCGTGTGAGACGCCGACAGTCGTCGAAGCACTGCCGGTCGACGAATTCCAGCTGCCCCCAGATCTCGGCAACGGCGAGCAGGCCGGCCGGCGCGAAGATCCCCAGCGCCGAAAGGGCCTCCGCCGTCCGCAGCGCCGGCGCGCTGCCGAACATGCCCTGGGTCGCAAGGCCCCTCGGTACGCTCCACCCTCGAACGCCGTCCTCCTGGGCTTCGACATCCACGTAGAGGCGGCTCTCCCGGCTGTAGATCTCCCAGTTCGGCAGGATGAATTCGCCGTACTCGCCCTCCACGAAGTGCGCCTGGCGATGGCTGTCGACGTAGTCTCGGAGTTGGTCGACGTCGACCGGTTTCCATGAGACCGCGTTCGCATAGATCAACCGGGCCAGGTGATCGTAGAACCATCGCACCATGGGTCCGACGCGCGACCCGATGGATTTGCGGGGACAGCGTACGATGTCCAGAAGGATCAGGATCTTGGCCGCCTCCTCCTCGGCGTGCCCTTCGAGGATGTTCGCTTCCCGGGGGCAGTCCTGGAGCTTGCGCGATGCCGCCCACAGTCCCTGGGCGCTCCCGAGGATCAGCGGCAGACCTTCCGCAATGAAGTCCAGGCGATCCGCGAACGGCATGCCGCAGAGAAGCTTCGCCTGATGCAGACCGATCTCGAGCTTGCCCAAGGACGCTTCCTTCCAGAAGCTCGGCTCGCCGCGACCTCGACGCGGGACCGAGGCCTGCATCCTAGGATTTCGGCGTCCGAACGGAAGTGGACAGTCTGCCGATCCGCCCAGGGAGGAGTCGCCACTCCGATTGCCCGGCCCTCGGCGGACTGCTGTCGGGACGCTGTCGTGGCGCGCCTGGTCCCGACGGCCCTAGCATGCCACCTCTTTCGGAAGTCGCGGAGGCTGCCTTGATACCGGATGCAACGACGCTCCGTCCCGAGATCCTGGCCATTTGGGTCAGGTCGATCCGGACGACGATGAACTGGTCGCAGGAAGCCTTGGCGGCGGCGGCCGGCGTGAATGTCAGGACGGTGCAGCGCGTCGAGAAGGGCGAACCTTCGACCATCAACACCCGTCGGGCTCTTGCGCGGGGTCTGGGCTACGACGACTTCGGCGTCTTCGACGATCCGAGCTTCGTGCAGACCGTCGAGGGGATGCTCGATACGATCGGCACGGCGAGCAGGGAGGCCTCCGGACGGCAGCATCCCGACCACGTTCCGGTCGAGATCAGGCCGGTCCAAGGAGGGGCCGATCTGGAACAGCTCGTCGATCGTGCGCAGGCCATCGTCTTCCACTGCGAGGACCAGGCGCCCCGACCGGCTCGGGAGAGCGTGGCCGCGATGTTCGACCTGATGGGCGACCTGAAGGACCTATGGGTCGAGATGTCCTTCGGGCAGCGGCTCGGATACCGGGACGATCTCGCAAGACTGAAGGACGAGATCGAGGGCCACGGCATGGATCTATACTGGGCCCTGAGGCCGACGAGATTGGTCGGCGAAAGCTGGACCGACAAGACACCCGTGTCGACGACCATCGGCTATCTGACGATCGTGTCGAACGAGAAGAAGCTCACTTCGATCATGGTCCCGCGAAAAATCATGTAGCTTCGACGCATGACGACCGACGCCGAGTACATCGCGCACTACCAGCCGGATAAGCTCTATACGCACCCGGCACCTGCCGGGGCCTACGCGACGATCGTGGGAGAGAGCGAGGAGATCCGGATCGGCGAAGTCGCGGTGACCGCCCGCTGCAGGATCGCGGTGACGGCTTTCCATGTGAAGGATCGGGGCGACTACGGGCAGTTCAAGATCAGGAAGCTTCTGTTCCACAAGACGCATGGCTGGCGCGAGGACGGCGCCGTCCAGGTCAATCAATTCCAACTCGCGCAGATGAGGGAATTCCTGGCGATCCTGTCGAGTCTCGATCTCGGCGAGGCGCAGAAGACGCGCGTTTCCTTGGAGAACCTTCACGTCGGGGCGCTTGGAGCGTTGCTGTCGAGCGCGAAGGGAGCCGAGCTGATCGACGCGTTGGCCGCGAGCCCCGACCTGCATGTCGATATCTACGCCGTCGGCACGAAGCGCAGCGCACTCCGGGAGTTCGAGGATCTGCTTCGGGATCCGGAAATTCCGGAGGCGACGTGGCAGGCGTTCTTCGAGCGCAATCCCTGGATCTTCGGCCACGGGCTCAACTACGTGTTTCTCGACAAGGTTGCCCCGAAGCTCGAGGCATCGACGACGGGTAGTTCGTTCGATCGGTCCGGCAAGCGGGCCGATGGGCTGATGATGACGAGGGCGGAGGTCAGCCAGTACGTCCTCGTGGAGATCAAGAGGAACGCGACCCGTCTTCTACAGGGCAGGCCCTACAGGTCCGGATGCTGGAGCATCTCGGACGAACTCGCGGGAGCCGTCGCGCAGGTCCAGAAGACCGTCTTCGAATTCGTGCGCCATCGCTTTCGCGACGAAGGCAGGAACGCCGACGGTTCTTTCACCGGCAACTTCGTCCACGCCGTCGAGCCGCGGAGCTATCTCGTCGTCGGAACGCTCGATCAGGTTCGGGACGACCCCGACCAGATCGCGAGCTTCGAACTCTTCAGGCGAAACGTGCGAGCGCCGGAGATCCTGACGTTCGGCGAGCTGTTCCATCGCGCCCGCTGCATCGTCGAGAACGTCTCCCGGCAGCCGGCCCGCTGACGGCGACAGGTCTCGGACGATCCTCCGGCACCGGCCACGTTCGATCGACGACGCATCGATCGGCGAGGTCGTCGCAGATGACCGACTTCATCGTTGCTCCGAGCGGGCAGTCCCCCGGCCTCGTCAGTCCGAACGCCGACGAAACAAACGAGACCTGAGACGGAATCGCGAAAACGCGACGGGCGCCCCGCCGCCATGGGGAGAGGCACCCGGGTCGAAGCTTAGTCATTCGTGTTGCCTGGGCCCTACAGCCAAGCTCAGCCGTTAGGCGCATCCTGTCGGTCGGAAATGCGTCGCCAACGGTGCAAATTCGGCCTTGCGGTGTGGCATTGTGCGCACAAGCAAGTGAATTTCCACCGAAAGGGCATATTTCCCGCAGAGCAGCGAAGTGTAAGGTCGCAGCTTCGAGTCGGGTCGCCTCGTCCGGGCTGCGTTTCGAGGAGTGTCGCATGGGTCGCCCGCCCGACGGCGTGATGGCTTACAGCACGTCTTCCCCGGCTTCGGGACGCTCCCGCACGCCTCATGAGGGCAAGGAACCGGCGTCCAAAGCCTCGGAAAAGGCCGCCGCCAACCCGATGATCTCGCCTCAGGAGCTTGCGAAGCTCGCCGAGGACGACTTCAAATCGCCCGAAGACATCAGGCTCCTCATCGAGCGCCGGAAGGCGGAATTCGATAAAGAGTGGGTGATCGACCCGAAAAGCGAAGATGACTTCGACCCCCTGACCCGGTAAGCATCCTGCCCGCATTTCAGCGGACGGAAACGACCGGGGGTTACTGGTGGCGGGGCTGGGAGTCGTACGCGGCTTTCACGGGACGACTGTGAAAGCGGCACAAGCCATAATCGACGGAAGCCTCAATCTCAGTACTCGCCCGGCTTCCTGGCTCGGTTATGGCCGGTACTTCTTTCAGGACGCACCCGACTACGCACGGAAGTGGGCCGAGATGACCGCGGGTCGGGCCAGCCGCGGCAACGAGGGCGGCCCCGCGGTCCTCGCCGTCGATATCGACCTCAGCCGGTGCCTGGATCTCGCCAGCGGAGCCTATTGGAGCTTCGTCAAGCAGGCCGCGAACCAGTACAGAGCGCCCAAACGGCAGCTCGGCCCTCTATCGATCTATCTCGATGCCGGCATCTCGAACAAGGTCGCGCTCGGACGGAACTTCGAGGATTGCGACATCATGAACGCGGTCGTCGAGAGCCTGAAGAGGCGCATGCAGTCTCTCGGCGGCGACATCACGACGGTGCGCTCGGCCTTCATCGAAGGCACGCCGATGCACGAGACGTCCTGGCTGTTCTCGAATTCGTGCATCATGCTCTCGGTACTGGAGAAGAAGGCCTTCGTCTCCGCCTTCGAGCAGGTGATGTAGCTGGGCTTCACCCCGGTCCGGCATCCTGCCGTTCCTTCGCGAGATCGTATCGGGGCATCCGGGCCACCGCCGGCATCATGACGTCGACGGGAAATCGCCCGTACCGTTCGCCTTCCGTGCGCGGGGCATGCCCCTGGATGGCATCCAGCAATGCGCCGTCGATCCCAGCGCGGCGGCCGACGGTCTTGAAGCGGTGCCGCCAGCCGTGGTTCGGATCGACGCCCGGATCGTCGACGCCGATAGAGCGGACCCAGGCAGCGAGGCGCTCGCCCACTTTCTTGTAGATCGGGTGCGCGGCCTGCCCGTTCCGTCCGCGGGCCGGGTCGTAGAACAGCGGCCCCGGCCCCCGTTCCTTCGCGAATGCGAGGAAGCCCTGCTCGACGAGGTGGGGATGGACCGGGACGTCGCGCCATTTCCTGTTCTTCACGCTGCCGGCCTCCGGGGTGATGCGAAGGAACGGGATGCCGTTCTCCACGCGCACGTCGCTGCCGCGCAGCTGCGTCATCTCGTTGACGCGCGCGCCGCCGTAGGCGCACAGCCACGGGATCCAGCGGCGCGCCGCGGCATGCTCGCGGGAGAGCCTCGTATCCTGGGGAGCCAGGGAGGCGCGAAGGATCGCGTAGGCCTCTCCGTCGGTGAAGTCGCGGTCGCGCGTCGTCGGCTTGTCCGGCACAGCGACGACGATGTCGGCGGCCGGGTTCGCGGTCATGCAGCCCTCGGCGACCGCCCAGTTCATCAATGCCTTCACGGCGGCGACGTATGCGTCGCGCACGGTCCGCGGATCGCGACCCGAGGCGAGGAGGTCGCGCTTCCACCCGATCAGGTCGTCGCGGGTCACGAGCTCCAGATCGTCGGTGCCGCAGGCCTCCTCGAGGGCCACGAAGACCCCCGTCCAGCGCTTGACCGTCGAAGGAGCGAGTGCGGCATCCTTGGCGTAGGCTTCGAAGGTGCCTCGCCAGGGGGCGGACTTCCGGCTCGAAGGAGCGGTCGGCGGCGGTTCGGGCGGCCCTGGTAAGGAACGGGCGATGCCGGCGGGTGTCTCGTCCGATGCCGCAGAGGCGAGGGCGCCCGCGGCACGACGAAGGAGCGACCAGCGCTCTTCGACCTCGATGGCCGTGAGCAGATACTGCGTGCGCGCGACCGTCGGTTCCTTCGTCCGAAGGCTCTTTCGTTCCTCCGTCCGGCCGACGAGGAAGAGCAATTCCTTCGGAACGCGACGGCGGAACCAGTACGTATGGGTCTTGGGGTGACGCCAGGGGCGGGAGATGCCGAGCACCATCTGTGTACCACGCGCGTGTACCACAAAGGCGCCGAAACAGCCCCATGTGGGGCCGATTTGTCTTTAAAATCAATGACTTAGGTTTTTAATGGCGGAGAGGGAGGGATTCGAACCCCCGATGGGCTTGCACCCATGCCGCATTTCGAGTGCGGTGCATTCAACCGCTCTGCCACCTCTCCAATCCTGGCCGCCGAGCGGGCACGCTGGGCTGTCGAAGGCCCATGCCGGGATCGCGCCGGCCCCATGGGGCGCGGCGAGGGCCGGGTGATAGCGGAGGGGACTGGGTCTGGCAAGGCGAACCTGGGCCACACGCGCTCGGCTTTTCACCAGCCCCCGCCATGAACAGGATTCGGAGGGCGCACGGCGCCATCCACAGCCTTTGAGGGGTCGGATTAACCCCTCGTTAACCGCGCTGGACTGTTCTGGATCCGTTCTCAACGCGAGTCGGAGAGGGACCATGACCGAAGCCATGATGCGCAGCAGCGCCGTCGCCACCGCGAGCCCGGTGGAGGAGATCGCCCAGGCCTATCTCAGTACCGCCGAAGGCGATGCCGCCGTGGCCCTGCGCCGCGCGATCACCGATGCGTTGTCCGACCTCCTGGAGGCCGAGCGGCGCTCCCGCGAGACCGGCCGGATGATCTCCCGCGGCTACGTGCGCCGGCCGGGATAGAGCGGCCCGGCCGCCCTGAAGACGCGGCCCACGAAACGGGCGCCGCCTCGGCACGTTGACCTCCCGGCCGCGCCACACGCTCGATCAGGAGACGCCATGAGACGGATGCTTTTGGCCATTGCCGCGCAGCCGCTGCTGGCCGCACCGGCCCTCGCGCAGAGCGTGCCCTCTGATCCGACCACGATCAGCCTCGGCGGATTGCAGACGAACCCGCCGGGCGCGGCGAACACGCTCACCAATCCCGGGCAATTGTCGCTCGGCGGCCAGACGAGCGCGGCCGGCGGCGGTGGATCGGGCGGGGCTGGGATTGCCAGCTCGGCCGCCAATCCCGGCCAGCTCGATTTCAGTCGGACCAACGGCACCGGCGGGGCGCCGTCGGGCGGCGGCGCCGGCATCGCGTCGAGCTCGGCCGCGACGTCGCAGACGGACGACGCGTACCTGTATCCGCTCTACGGCAAGCACTTCTGACACGTAGCGGTCAGGTCTTGGGGGTGAAGGTGCCCGCCGCGCGCAACGCCTCGGTGACGCCGCTCATCGTGATCTGCACCCCGACGCAGAGCAGGATGAAGGCCGCAAGCCGGGCGATGACGCGAATGCGCGATTTGCCGAGCAGGTCGGTGATCCAGTCGGCCCAGCTATAGGTGAAGCCGATCGCTGCCGCGATGGCGAGCGCCGCGACTGAGGTGCCCGTGGCAAAGGCCGCGAATTCGGCACCGCCCGATGGCCGGTTCGAGCCGAGAGCGATCGCCACCGCGATGGAGCCCGGCCCCGTCGTCAGCGGCAGGGTCAGCGGGAAGAACGCGATGTCGTCCTGGCCCCGCGCATCCTCGGCCTGGGCCTGCTTCTTGTCCTCGTTCCGTTCCGGCGCGTTCAGGAGGTGCCAGCCGCTCGCCGCCACCACCAGGCCGCCGGCCACGCGGAGCGCCGGGATCGAGACCCCGAAGAAGTCGACGACATAGGCACCGATCCAGAGCGAGGCGAGCAGCACGATCGCCGAGTAGACCATGACGCGCCTGGCGAGCAGCGTCCGGTCGGCATGCGTCCGGTCGCCGGTGATCTGCGCGAAGATTAGCGCGCCCCCGAGCGGATTCACGATGGAGAACAGCGCCGAGGCCGCCGCCAGAAAGCTTTTCGCGGCTTCGATCCACCACATGGCGACGGTCCGGTTGGTTGGGTGGGATGAGGTAGAGGAGAGCGTGGGTGAGGCGCAAGGACGGGGGTGCGGTCGCACGGCAGATCCCCGTCATTCCGGGGCGCCGGAGGCGAACCCGGAATCCACCCGTGATGCGGGGCGGGGGCAACTGTGGCGGCCAGTCGTGGATTCCGGGTTCCGCTGCGCGGCCCCGGAATGACGGGGGAGGACAGATTACGCGTTCAGCTGTTCGTAGAGGTCGGCCCAATCCGGGTTAATCGCCTCAATGAGAGCGAGTTTCCAAGCGCGCCGCCACTTCTTGATCTACTTCTCCCGAGCGATGGCCTCGTCTATGCGCTCGTGGACCTCGTACCAGACCAATCGATCGATATCGTATCGAGACGAGAAGCCGGGCGTCGCCTTCGTTCGGTGCTCCCAGATGCGTCGAGCTAGGTGGCTCGTCACTCCGAGGTAGAGAGTGCCGTCCCGCTTATTAGCAAGCAGATAAACGGCCCCCCAATACGTCACCACTGTCATTCCGGACCCGGGCAGCGGGATCCGGAATCCACGCGTGATTCAAAAAGTTTCGAGCTCAGTCATGGATTCCGGGTGCCGCTGCGCGGCCCCGAAATGACTAACAAGGAGAGCCGTGCCTTACGATCCCTGCGCGCCCGTTACCCGCCACACCGCCTTCCCCACATCATCCGTCACCAGCAGTGCGCCGCTTTTGTCGAGCGTCACGCCCACCGGGCGGCCTTGGGCCTTTTCGTCGGCGTCGAGGAAGCCGGTCAGCACGTCGAGCGGCTTGCCGGAGGGCTTTCCGTTCTCGAAGGGGACGTAGATCACCTTGTAGCCGCTCTTCGGCCGGCGGTTCCACGAGCCGTGCTGGGCGACGAAGATGCCGCTCTTCCAAGTCTCGGGGAGGGAGGATCCCATCGAGAAGGCGATGCCGAGGGACGCCGTGTGGGTGCCCACCGCATAATCCGGCGCGATCGACTTCGAGACCCGTTCGGGGTTCGGCGGCTGCACGCGGGCATCGGCAGTGTTGCCCCAATAGGCCCAGGGCCAGCCGTAGAAGGCGCCCTCCTGCACATGGGTGATGTAGTCGGGCACGAGATCGCTGCCGATCTCGTCGCGCTCGTTGACAACCGTCCAGAGGGCGCCGGACTGCGGTTCGAGGGCGAGGCCGTTCGGGTTGCGCAGGCCGCCGGCGAACTCGCGAAAATCCTTCGAGGCGATGTCGTAGACCCAGATCGCCGCGCGGCCTTTCTCCTTGTCGAGACCGTTCTCGCCGACATTCGAGTTCGAGCCCACGGTGACGTAGAGCTTCTTACCATCGGCACTAGCGATGACGTTCTTGGTCCAGTGGTGGTTGATGCCCGAGGGCAGGTCGACGAGCTTTTCCGGCGTCGCCGTGATCTCGGTCTGCCCCTCCTGGTAGGGCACCTTCACCAGCGCGTCGGCATTGGCGACGTAGAGGTCGCCGCCGACCAACGCCATACCGAAGGGCGAAGCCAAGCCCTTGAGGAAGTCGTGGCGCTCCTCCGCGACGCCGTCGCCATCCTTGTCGCGCAGCAGGGTGATCTTGTTGGGGCTCGGCACGCCGGCACCCGCCAGCGTCTTGACCTTGTCGGCGACCCAATCGGCGATGCCCGTGGAGGGATCGTCGGTCTTCGGCTTGTTCGTCTCGGCGACGAGTACGTCGCCATTCGGCAGCGTGACGACCCAGCGCGGATGGGTGAGGCCGGTGGCGAAGGCCTGGACCGCCAAGCCCTGAGCCGGCGTCGGCTTGGCGCCGTTCTGCCAACCGACGACGCGGGCGATGTTCACCGTCGGCATCACGGTGCCGTTGGGCGGCGGCAGCGTCGGGCTCGCGCCAATGCCGGCCGAGTAATCGAGCGTGGCCTGCTCGGGGAACAGGATGAACTTGTAAACGGCGGCACCGCCCAGGAGTACCACGGCAAGGGCCGCAAGGCCGGCTTTCGATCCTGTCCGCATCGGGATGTGCGCTCTGCTGCTAGGCGACGCGAGAGGCGCCGCCGACGGCCTTCAACGCCGGGAGCGTGGATCAGTTCGGGGGGCAGGGGATTTTGGGACGGGCGAAACGCTCGCCCGTCATTCCGAGGCTCGCGTCGAGAGAAGCCGGAATGCACTCGTAGTGCCCGCGTACAGCGCGGAAGGAGTATCTAGTCGTGGATTACAGTTTCTCCTTCGGCGCCCTGCAATGACCGTCGTCAACGGTCTCAGGCCGCGACGGCCTCGGCTTCCGTTCCCTTCGCCTCCTCAGCTCCGGGATGACGGCGGGTGGAGTAATAGAGGCCGATGGCGTTCCAGAAGGCGTCGCGGACGTCTGGCGCGAATTTGTCGAGGCAGGCTTCCAGCGCAGCGCGGCCGAGTTCGGAGGCCTCATTCAGTGCATCGTCGATCGGCGTGGCAAGATCGGACATGGTGGCCTTTCGCGGTGCAATAACGCGAAGGTCAACGCCCAAGCTGAAACTTCGATCCCGGCTATCGATCCCGAGGGAGGCCCTGGCCAGCCGCCCAAGGCGCAGCCGCGCGGCCAAGCTAGATGGAACGGCCTCAAGAAAGCGGTGCGCTACGGCACTCGCGGCGCAGCCAGCGGAGGCAGATTCCGCCTCGGCCGGCCGGCAGCGAGGATGGCGCTAGGGGCCTCCCCATGAGTGACCACCCCCGCCCGGCGCAAGCGTGGCACCGAAGTCACAGGGTGGGAAGAAGCGTGGCCATTCCCGCGATAGGGTTTCCGAAACCCTTTACGCCTAAGCTTCGGCTAACGATCCTGGGGCAGACGGCAGAGTCGTTCCCTGAAGCATCCTTCGGTGACGTGGACCCGGTCCCTCGTCGAAGCCTGCGGCCCCAGCGAACGCCGAAGCAGAAGCGATGGAGCTCGCATGAACCGGAACCAGAGCAGCCTGATCGGCAGTCTCCTCCTGGTCGGCCTTACGGGCTCTGGCCTCGGCGGCTGCGGAGTGCTCCCCACCGGTGGCGAGATGACGACGGGTTCGATCCCGGCCAAGAACGCCAAGGTCGTACAGACCCCGACCCGCGCGGACCGCGAGTGCCTCGCCCGCGCCATGTACTTCGAGTCGAACCGAACGGACGAGGACGGCATGCTCGCCGTCGGCACCGTGGTGATGAACCGCCTCGACAACCCGAAATATCCCGGCAGCGTCTGCGAGGTGGTCGGCCAGAAGCGCCAGTTCGCCAACGGCGTGCTCTCCAAGCCGGTACGCGACCAGGACCGTGCGCGCATCGAGAAGGTCGCCGACCTGATCCTCTCGGGCGAGCGCCACAAGGAAGTCGGCGCAGCGATGCACTTCCACACCGCCGGCTACCACTTCTCGTACACGAACATGCACTACGTCGCGCTCGCTGGCGGCAACCAGTTCTACGAGAAGACCGATCGCGAGGGCTACCTGCCGGCGATCCTGCCGCATGCCGTCGTCCAGACCGCCTCGGGCAAGCTCGTCCCGATCCAGATGGCGTCCCTCGCCGACGCGCCCGACGCATTCACCACCGGTGCGCCGCGGCCGCGCATGCCGTCGATCCAGGCGACGCAGGTCGCCTATGGCCTGACCCTGCCGCAGGGCGTTCCGACCCGGTACAGCTCCGCTCCGGCCCAGTAGGAACCCAGGACTGCCCAGCGACGAGCCCAGAATCAGACCCGGGAATTCCCGGTGTCGGCAAGACGGTTTGCGACGAGAGCCTTCACGTCCTAGATCAGAGCTCGGGTGACAGGCGCCCGCGCTCTCCCATTCGGACCATCATGGCCGTCGTCCTCGACCTCCTGAACAACGATCACCGGCCCAGGGCGGAACGCCCGCGCCATCCCGAGAAGGCGCATCGGCCGGACAATCCGATCCAGAAGAAGCCCGACTGGATCCGCGTCCGCGCGCCCGGCTCGAAGGCCTGGGCCGAGACCAACAAGATCGTCCGCGAGAACGGCCTCGTCACCGTCTGCGAGGAGGCGGGCTGCCCAAATATCGGCGAATGCTGGGAAAAACGGCACGCCACCTTCATGATCATGGGCGACACCTGCACGCGGGCCTGCTCGTTCTGCAACGTGCGCACCGGCCTGCCGCAGGGCCTTGACCAGGCCGAGCCCGACAAGGTCGCCGACGCGGTGGCCAAGCTCGGCCTGCACCACGTCGTCGTCACCTCAGTGGACCGCGACGACCTCGCCGACGGGGGCGCCGAGCATTTCGCCCGCACCATCGCGGCCATCCGCAAAGCGAGCCCCGGCACTACGATCGAGATCCTCACGCCCGATTTCCTGAGGAAACCCGGGGCTTTGGAGCGCGTGGTGGAAGCGCGGCCCGACGTCTTCAACCACAATCTCGAGACGGTGCCCGGCAAATACGTCACCGTGCGCCCCGGTGCGCGCTACTTCCACTCGGTGCACCTGCTGCAGCGGGTGAAGGAACTCGATCCGACCATCTTCACCAAGTCGGGCATCATGGTCGGCCTCGGCGAAGAGCGGAACGAGATCGTGCAATTGATGGACGACCTGCGTTCGGCCGACGTCGATTTCCTGACGGTCGGCCAATACCTTCAGCCGACCTCGAAGCATCACGCGGTGATCCGCTTCGTTCCTCCGGACGAGTTCAAGAGCCTGGAAAGCACGGCTTATTCCAAGGGCTTCCTGCTGGTCTCGGCGACGCCCCTGACGCGTTCATCGCACCATGCCGGCGAGGATTTTGCCCGGCTCAAGGCGGCCCGTCTGGCCAAGCTCGGCCTCACTCGCGAGGCGGCGATCGCCTGATGCCGTCCTTCCGCATCACCCGCCACGTGCGGCACACGCCGCAGCAGATGTACGATCTCGTGGCCGACATCGAGCGCTACCCGGAATTCCTGCCGCTCTGCGAGTCTCTGCGCGTGCTGCGCAGGCAAGAGGGCGCAAACGGCAATCCGGTGCTGATCGCGGAGATGGGAGTCGGCTACAAGGCGATTCGCGAGCGCTTCACCACCCGCGTCGGTCTCGATCCGCAGAACCTCAAGATCACCGCCGAGTACATCGACGGGCCGTTCAGGCACCTCGAGAACCGCTGGGCGTTCAAAGACAGCGCCAAGGGCGGCTGCGACGTCGAATTCTTCATCACCTATGAGTTCAAGAGCTTCGCCCTCGGGCTGCTCATGGGCAAGATGTTCGACAAGGCCTTCCGCAAGTTCACGGATGCCTTCGAGAGCCGCGCAAACCACGTCTATGGCGAAGCAGCTGCCTGACCGTCGGCAAGTCGCCAGCGCAGATCCGAGTAACATCATCCTGACGAGCGGCGCTCGGCCCCGTTGCCGAAAGCGTTTTGCGCAGGCTAGTCAGAACCGAACACGATCCAGTCCGGATCACTGGAACGAGCCCCGTCCGATGCGTGCTGCAGTTTCGATTATCTGTCTCGCTCTTTCCGCGGCGACGGCGGTCGCGCAGCCACGGCCTTTTACGCCTGCGCTGACCTGTGCCGCGGTGAAGGGCATCGTCGCGCGTCAAGGCGCGGTCGTTCTCGCGACGAGTGCTCACGCCTATGAGCTGGTCTTCCTCGACAGCGGCGCCTGCCGGGGCGAGGTCACGGCCGTCCCGGCCTTCGAGCCGGCGCTCGACGATCCGAACTGCTTCGCCGGATACCGCTGCCAGCAGCGCAACAACGGCAATACCAGCGGGAAATAAGCCAGGGGCGCCTGCATTCCCGTTCCGGGACGCTCCACCTGGGCGCCGATTGAATGGCGGCTAAGAGCTTGCTGCCAGAGTGTGCGAGAGCCGCGTTGCGTATCGGCTCCGTCGTGCAGCCACGACACGCCCCGCCGCTCTGGGTTTCGGTCCGAGCGGCGGGGCCGCCTACGCCGTCGCTCCCGTTCCCATCAATGCTTGATCAGGCTCTCGACGCTCTCGTTCGGGCCGATCTTTCCGGCAAAGCGTGCGAGCTTGGTCAGGCTCGACTCAGCCAGTCCGCCAGCGTTGGCGAAGGTGGCGAGCGCCATGCTGACGAGGAACTCGGACTCCTCCTGCGTCATCGCGCGACCGCTCAAGGTGCTGGCCGCGCCCTTCACCGCGAGGACCGCTTGACGAAACGCAGGATCGCTCTTGAGCTCTTCGAGACGCTTCATCGTACCTTCCGCCTTCGCTGATCCGCCGCCGGCTGCCGTGGCTCACCGCTGCGCAATGCGCAACCGTTCAACGGTGTTCCCGTAAAGCAACGCTTTGGGCGATTTGCGGTGCAGGGGAGTTTCGGCGCTCTCAGCGCCATGTCTCGCCACGGGTTCGACGCAAAGCACCCGTACCCGCCGAAGACTGCTCGAATGTTTCGAGACTCTGCAAAACTGGGCCGGCGAGAGCGGCCCGAGGTGTCGTGGTCATGTATCCTGTGGTCGCCGTATTGCTGCTCGCCGTGATGATCGCGATCATCGGCAGCCTCCCGACGACGGGCCCCTGGGGCTTCGCCGCGATCGCGATCATCGTGGCCGCCCTGCTCGTGCCGTGGACCCAGGCTGAGTGAGGCTGCGGCGCGGTCGCGTCATTCGATCGCTTCCATCGCGAGCGACAGGCGTGAGCGCAAGATAAACGCGCCGGTCTCGTCGCGGACCGCGGCGACGAAATCCTCGCGTTCCAGGTCAGGTGAGAGATCGCGTAGGATCGTCGTCATGATGCGTAGGAGCTTGTGACGGACCGCGGCGACGTCCGGCAGGTCGAAACCCTCGGTGTCGCGCACGTGCTCGGTGCCGGTATGCAGGTCGATGAAGAAGCGAGGCACGGGTATCCGGTTCTACGTGGGAATTTTACCCACGATCCTAGTGCTTACGTAATCGAAGCGGAAGCAGCAAGATCGCGCATCTCGCGAAAAATTGCGAGTACGCGATTGAAGTTCTCGGCAGTCGAACTCGCGCAAGCGACTGTCCCGTGTCTTTCAATGGACAATATACGACTTGCACGTGACAGCCGAGACCGAATGCTCGGCTGAGTTGCGACAGTAAAAAGCCAGCCTTTGCCTGCGCCGTCAGGGCATGCGCCGTGCCCTCTCCGACATCACGGACCGTGCTCACCCGCGTCATGACGGCGGTGATGATCCGCAGCAGCGGGCGACCCGAAAGGCCGGTTCTCGAAAGCTTGCGGTGCGCAGCTTACCGAAACGGCTTTCGAAACGATCGGGAAAACGTCAAGCTATCGCCCCCGTAGAACAGCCGGAAGCCTCATGTCGATCGGCCGATCACCCTGGCGCGTCATTCCAGGCTTGGTCCTGGCGCTCGCCGCCGTGCCGGCCCGAGCCGAGATCCAGGTCCAGGCGGCGAAGATCACGGCGGGCGAACTCTGGGTGCTCGGCTCGGCAGGCGAGCCCGACGCGGAGATCACGCTGGACGGCGCGTTCCCGCGCCGCACCGATGCCAAGGGCAATTTCGAGTTCCGGGTTGTCCATCATCCGGCAACCTGCATCGTCACCCTCCGCACGGAACGCCAGGAGCGGCAGGCCGTGGTCGCCGAATGCGGCCAGCAGGGTCCACCGGGGCCGCAGGGGCCGATCGGTGCGACGGTGACCTCCGTCATCCCGGGGCCGCCCGGCCTGCCCGGAGAGCCGGGTCCGCCCGGCGATGCAGGTCCCCCCGGTCCGCAGGGCGAACACGGCGAGGCTGGCCCGGCCGGGCCGTCGGGCGCCGACGGACGGAACGGAGCCGATGGTGCGCGCGGGGAGAAGGGCGAGCCCGGTCCAGTCGGGCCGCCGGGCGCCGAGGGGCGGAACGGCGCCGATGGTGCGCCCGGCGCGGCCGGGGAGAAAGGTGAGCCCGGTCCAGCCGGTCCGGCAGGCGACACGGGCCGGCCGGGAAGCGCCGGCCCATCAGGTCCACCGGGACCGGCGGGCGACCGCGGGCAGCCCGGACCTCCAGGGCCTGCTGGTCCTGCAGGGTCTCCCGGCAAGGCCGGCCCAGCCGGGCCGCGCGGCCCTGCCGGACAGGCTGGCGCCGCGGCGGCGCCTGCCAGGCCGCCGGCCCGCGCGCCGAGGGCCGAGCCGGAGACCACCACTACGGCTCCGCGTGGGTCGCGGCGCGCGCCGGCCGAGGAGGATCCCGATCCCGACGTCGTCCGGTAGGACGGCCTCAGGCCATCTCGTCGACAGATGCCCGTGCACGTCGACCGACGCGCAGTCGGGCAACGCCTCGATGAAAGGCGCGTCCGGCCCGACCTCAGATCAGCCTGTCCGGCGGTCCGTGGCGCGCATGCGCGGCGAATCGGTGGAGGCTGCCAGACCGCGGCCGCCGACGGTCCGCGCAGTGCTCGACGATGGTGAGCTGGCGGAGAGATGCGCGATGACGAGGTCCGCAGTCTCGTCCGAGAGATCGGAGATGATCAGGCCGGCTCCAGCGAAGACCGTGCAACGGCCGTCGAACGCGCGATGCTTGCGAATGTCAGACATGACGCCTCCTGCGATCCGTCCATGACAGCACAACTCTCGGCGGGCGCCAATGCCGACGCAGGCCAATGCTGTCCGGGCAACGCCGGGAGGCCGCGCCGCTCACCGCACCAGAGCGAGCAGCCCGATGGTCACCGCGAAGGCGATTGAGAGCGCACCTGACCCCAGCAAAGTCATGTCGATCACCCAATCGCCTTTGCCCTCGATCCATTTCCAGGACATGGCTGCGCTCCCTCTCTGCGCAAGAGTGATGACTCCGCTCTATTGCTCGGCTGTGTCTATCTGCCGCCGCCGCACGGACTTCTCGTTTCCGGGCGGCCATCGCCATGCACCGCCGGGGAGCAGGCGCGCAGGACGCGGCGTTGTTCTCCCGTGAGCTGCAGGAGTGCCCATGGCCGATCCCTATGATCTCGAGCGTTTCGTCGAGGCTCAAGCGACAAGCTTCGACCAGGCACTGCGGGAGCTCGTCGCGGGCCGCAAGCGCAGCCACTGGATGTGGTTCGTCTTCCCGCAATGCTCCGGCCTCGGATCGAGCGACATGGCACGACGCTATGCGATCAGCGGCCTCGACGAAGCACGCGCCTTCCTGCGGCACCCCATCCTCGGCACGCGCCTGCGGACCTGCACCGCGGCCGTGAACGCCGTGAGCGGCCGCACTGCACACGACATCTTCGGATCGCCTGATGACATGAAGTTCCGCTCCAGCATGACCCTATTCTCGCGCGCAGACCCGAGCGTTGCGGAGTTCGGCGAAGCACTCACGGCCTATTTCGGGGGCGACGAAGACATGCGTACGCTGGAGAGCCTTTCGCACGGCTGACCGCCCGGTCCCATACGAGAACGGAAGCCTCCTTTCAGTGCGAAGTTAGTGGTCGCGATCCTCGACGACGCGGCGAAGGCCGATTGGTCCACTGGCGTCTGAAGGACGCGCGGTCCGAACGATCGTCTTCCCACGACTGCGAACATCCTTTTGCGAACAGAGCCCGGGCTCAGATCGGGGGAGCTTTTTCCGCGCCATGCATGACGAGCCCCGACTAGTCCCAGGCCGCTGAATCCAGCGCCTTTCACATAACCAGCGACTAAATTCGCTGCCGGCTCGTTCGTTCTCCCTATGACCGCAACGGACGGCAGGCACTGAAACGAGCAGTCGCTCCAAAGGGCAGACGCACGTTTCGATGTCACGCGTTCGAAGCGGTCTTGCGTGGCACGTGCCTGATCGCGGGCAAGCGTGTCGCAACGCCGGCCGCTGGTGACGAACCGCAGTCCGATGGGACGACGCGGCGTCGCTACGGAGCCGCGAAGCGGGACAGGAGAGACAACCGTGATCTTCGATCGGGACGACATCACGTTCATCGTCGTGGTCAACCACGAGGAGCAGTATTCGATCTGGCCGGAATACAAGGAGATCCCGGCTGGCTGGCGCGCCGTCGGCAAGAGCGGGCCGAAGAAGGACTGCCTCGCCTATATCGAGGAGGTCTGGACCGACATGCGGCCGCTCAGCCTGCGCAAGCACATGGAGGAGCAGGCCGCTGCCGGGGGCGGAGCCAGTCCGTCGGTCCACTGATCGCGGTGGCGCGGGAGAGCGACAACGCGGCGGTTCGGCTGTTCTGCCTGCCCTATGCGGGCGGCAGTGCGATGGCCTATGCGCGCTGGCGGCGGCTTCTGCCGTCCTGGATCGCGGCGGAACTCGTCGAGTTTCCCGGCCGCGGCGCGCGCATGGACGAGCCGCTCGGCACCGATCCGCACGACCTCGCCTGGCGGCTGGCGGACGAGATCGGCGAGCGGCTCGACCAGCCCTATGCCCTGTTCGGCCACAGCCTCGGGGCGGTCGTCGCCTACGAGCTGGCCCATGTGCTGGTCGCGCGCGGCGCGCCGCTGCCGCTGGTGCTGTTCGCCTCGGGCACCGAGGCACCCTCCGTGCGGGACGACAGCGACTGGCGCCGCCCGCGAAGCGATGCCGAGCTGATCGCCGAGCTGCGCGCCATGCGCGGAACGCCCGAGGAAGCGATCGCCAGCTCCGAGCTGATGGAGACGATCCTCCCGATCCTGCGCGCCGACTTCCTGATGTGCGGTGCCTTCGCCTACCGCCCCCGCCGCAAACTGCCATGCCCGATCCACACGCTCGGCGGCACCGAGGACGATTGCGCCGTGGCGGCGCTCGAAGCCTGGGGCCGCGAGACCGAGGCCGGCTTCCGGCTCGATCTCGTGCCGGGCAGCCACTTTTTCATCCATGAGCGGCAGGCCGAGGTGCTCGGCCTGATCGAGAAAGACCTGGCCGAGCGGCTGCCGAAAGCCGCGCTCGCAGCCACCGCCTGATCGACGCCGACGCCGAGACGACACGAAACCCGCAGACGGAGCCACCCGCGACATGAGCGCCTTCACCGTCCGTCCCCTCCTCGAGGGCACCAGCCTGCCGATGCTGTTCGAGGCATCCGGCTCGTCGATCCTGCTCTCGGACGCGCTGCCCGAGATGCGCCCCGAGATCGACAAGCACCTGCGCACCGGCGGCGGCGTGATGTTCCGCGGCTTCGACCTCGACGGGGCGGATGCCTTCCGCGCCTTCGCCGGCGATTTCGGCCATCCGCTGCTGACCTACGAGTTCGGCTCGACGCCGCGCAGCCAGGTCACCAAGGGCGTCTACACCTCCACCGAATACCCGCCGCACCAGCACATCCCGCTGCACAACGAGCAGGCCTACACCCGCGATTGGCCGATGAAGATCTGGTTCTACTGCATGCAGGCGGCGCCCGAGGGCGGCGAGACCCCGATCGCCGACAGCCGCGCCATCTTCAACGACGTGCCGGAGGCGATCCGCCAGGCCTTCGTCGACAAGGGTCTGATGTACGTGCGCAATTACGGCAACGGGCTCGACGTGCCGTGGCAACAGGTCTTCGGCACCGAAGACAAGGCCGAGGTCGAGGCCTATTGCGCCAAGCACGGCATCACCTGCGACTGGAAGGATGACGGCGAGCTGCGCACCCGCCAGGTCTGCCAGGGCGCCGCGCGCCATCCCGTCACCGGCGAGTGGGTCTGGTTCAACCAGGCCCATCTGTTCCACGTCTCGAACCTCGAGCCCGAGGTACGCGAGAGCCTGCTCGACATAGTCGAGGACGAGGAAGAGCTGCCGCGCAACGTCCTCTACGGTGACGGCAGCCCGATCGACGACGCGACCCTCGAGACCGTGCGCGACGTGCTGAAGCAGCACACGGTGATCTTCCCCTGGCAGAGCGGGGACGTGGTCATGCTCGACAACATGCTCACGGCGCATGCCCGCACGCCCTTCAAGGGCCCGCGGAAGGTCATCGTGGCGATGGCCGAGGCCCACGGCCAGCACTGATTTTCCCGGCGGCCCATGGCCCGCCTTTTCGCCGCGGCATCACACCCAGTCAGCGATCAGCATGCGAAACGACTCTCTCGTCGACCGACTGCGGAGCCACGCCGCGCTTAAGCCCGAGGCCCGCGCCCTGCGCTTCCTCGACGGCGACACGCTGGGCGCCGACCTGACCTATGCCGAGCTCGACACGCGCATTCGCGCGGTGGCGGCGCATCTGCAGCAGGGCGTGGCGCGGGGCGAGCGTGCGCTGCTGCTCTTCCCGAACAGCGTCGATTACGTCGTCGCCTTCTATGCCTGCCTCTATGCCGGGGTGATCGCGGTGCCGGCCTACCCGCCGGTCCGCGGACGCTCGCAGCACGCCACGCGCCTGCGCGGCATCATGATCGATGCGCAGCCGCGCTTCATCCTGACGACCGAGGCACTGAGCGCGCTCGTCGCCGCCGAGCTGCCGCCGGATGCCGAGACCCGGATCATCGCGGTCGACGGCGTGCCGGTCTCTGCGGC
This sequence comes from Methylobacterium brachythecii, assembly GCF_014196345.1. Taxonomy (GTDB): domain Bacteria; phylum Pseudomonadota; class Alphaproteobacteria; order Rhizobiales; family Beijerinckiaceae; genus Methylobacterium; species Methylobacterium brachythecii. The sequence continues at coordinate 435,023 of NZ_JACIDN010000006.1, forward strand.
CTCCGACTGGCGGGAAGCCTCGCCGGTGCCGGATGACATCGCCTTCCTGCAATACACCTCCGGCTCGACCGCCCAGCCGAAGGGGGTCTGCGTCTCGCATGCCAATCTCGCAGCCAACGAGCGCGCGATCACCGATGCCTTCCGCATGAGCCAGGACGACATCGTCGTGAGCTGGCTGCCGCTGTTCCACGACATGGGCCTGATCGGCGGCCTGCTGCAGCCGCTCTACCTCGGTATTCCCGCGGTTCTCATGGACCCGAAGAGCTTCACCGAGCGCCCGCGCCGATGGCTGGAGACGATCCAGCGCTTCGGCGCCACCTTCAGCGGCGGTCCCGACTTCGCCTACGCGCTGTGCGCCGACCGGATCAGCGACGCCGTCGCCGAGACGCTCGACCTCAGCACCTGGCGCATCGCGTTCAGTGGGTCGGAATTCGTCCGCGCCGGCACCCTCAACCGCTTCACCCGGCGCTTCGCGGCGAGCCGGTTTTCGCCCAAGGCGTTGTGCCCCGGCTACGGGCTAGCCGAGGCGACCCTGTTCGTCACCGGCAGCCCGCCCGGCGAGAGCGCGAGCATCGTCAATTACGACCGCACGGCACTCGGGCAGGGCCGGGTCGTCGAGGCGGAGGACGGCTCGCCGCTGGTGGCGGCCGGTCATACCCGGCCCGACCATACCATCCACATCATGCGCACCGATGGCAGCCGCATGGCCGATCAGGACACGATCGGCGAGATCTGGGTGCGCGGCCCGAGTGTCGCCCGCGGCTACTGGCGCAACGAGGCGGCGACGCAAGCCGCCTTCGTCGAGACGGAGAGCGGCCATTGGCTGCGCACGGGCGATCTCGGCTTCGTGCGCCGGGACGGAGGCGTCGTCGTCACTGGGCGCATCAAGGACATGCTGATCGTCCGCGGCCAGAACCTCTTCGCCCTCGATATCGAAACGGCGGTGGAGGCCGAGATCGAGGCGGTGCGACCGGGCCGCGTCGCCGCGTTCCCGGTTGAGATCGATGGCCGCGAGGGCATCGGCATCGCCGCTGAGTTCCGCCGCGGCATCGCCAATCTGGTGCCGGCCGAAACCCTGCGCGAAGCCCTGGCGAAGGCCGTGGTGCAGGCCTGCGGCGAGGCGCCCGTGGTGAGCGTGCTGCTCAACCCACGCGGCATGCCGCTCACCACCAGCGGGAAGCTGCAGCGCGCGGCCTGCGGCATGCGCTGGGAGAACGGGCTGGATAGTTTTGCCGTGTTCGTCGGTGGCAAGCGACTGGAGGCAGTGGCTGACACCGCGCCATTCTCCCAAAGCCCTCATCCTGAGGTGGTGGTTGGGCATGAGAACGCTCGCAGCCTCGTCGACGCTGCCGTTCTCGACGCCTGGCGCGAGGCCCTCGGCATCTCCGCGATCGTACCGACGGACGACTTCTTCATGCTCGGCGGCAACTCCATCGCCGCCGCCCAGGCCGCCGCTGCCCTGCGCGAGACCCTGAAGGTCGAACTCGACCTCTCTGCCTTCTTCCGCCACCCGACCCTCTCGGCCTTCGCCGCCCATGTCGGCACGCTGCCGCGCGCCGCCGAAGACAGCGTTCCGCCGGTCGTGCCGGTCTCGCCTGCAGCGCCGCTGGCGCTGTCGCACGCCCAGGAGCGGCTCTGGTTCCTCTGGCAGATGGACCCGGCCAGCACCGCCTACATGGTGGCCGGGGCGATCCGGCTGCGCGGTAATCTCGATGCCGGCTCGCTGTCTCACGCTCTCGACGCCGTCGTTGCCCGGCACGAAGCCCTGCGCACCACCTTCGAGGCGGGCGACGGCGGCGGAACGCAGATCATCCACGAGGCGGCCCCGGTGCCGGTTGAGATCGTCGATCTCACCGTGGTCGACGGCGTGGAACGGGCCGATGCCATCGCTGCGCGGACCCAGGACGCGCTGGCCGTACCCTTCGACCTAACCACGGGTCCGCTGCTGCGCGCCAGCCTGTTGCGGCTCGGCCCGGGCGAACACGAATTCGTCCTCACCGCTCACCACATCGTGGTCGATGGCATCTCGATGGGCGTGCTGCTCGACGAGATCGGCGCCCTCTATCTCGACGCCGCGGCGTCCCTGCCGCCGCTCCCGGTGCAATACGCCGACTACGCCGCCTGGCAGCGCAACTGGCTCGGCGCCGGCGAGGGCGAGCGCCAGCTCGGATTCTGGGCCGAACGGCTCGGCACCGAGCATCCGGTGCTCACCCTGCCGCATGACCGGCCTCGTCCGGCGCAGCAGAGCCATCGCGGCGACACGGTCACGCTCGCCATCGAGGTCGATCTCGCCGGCCGGGTTCGCGCGCTGGCCCGAACCGAACAGGCCAGCACCTTCATGGTGCTGCTCGCGGCCTATGCCGTCCTGCTTCACCGCAATTCGGGCGAGAGCGACCTGCGCATTGGCGTGCCCACCGCAAATCGCCGGCTGAAGCCGCTGGAAGGGCTGATCGGCTTCTTCGTCAACACGCTGGTGCTGCGCCTCTCCACCGATGACCGGCTGACGTTCTCCGGCCTGCTGGCCCAGACCAAGCACGCCGTCATCGAGGCGCTTGCGCATCAGGACATACCGTTCGAGCGCGTCGTCGAGCGCCTCGCGCCCGAGCGCAACCTCGGCCACAACCCGCTCTTCCAGGCCAAGTTCAACTACATGGCCGAGCCTCGTGGCTTCACCTCGGTGCCAGGGCTCGACGCCGAGATCCGCATCGTCGACCTCGCCGGCGCGCATTTCGATCTCGCGCTCGACATTCTCGACGGCGCCGAGGGCATGAAGGCGACGTTCAACTTCGCCACCGACCTGTTCGACCGCGACACGATCGAGCGGATCGCCGCGCAGTTCGGTGACGTTCTCCGTCAGGTCGCGGTTGCGGCCGATCGCCCCCTGGCGGACCTCACGCTTCCGGAGGCGGCCCGGCGCGCGATCGCCATCGAACGGCAGGCCTTTACGGCTGCAACGTTTCCCCAGCTCTTCGCCAATGCCGTGCAGTCCTGGCCCGAGGCCGAGGCCGTCGTCGACGCCGAAGGCGGCCTGACCTATGCGGAACTCGATGCCCGCTCGAATGGGCTCGCGACCGATCTTCGCGCCAGAACGATCGCCGCCGAGACCCGCGTCGCCATCCTCGCCGAGCGGTCGAACGCTTTCGTGATCGCACTTCTCGGCGTGATGAAAGCCGGTGGCGTCGCCGTGCCGCTCGACCCGTCATGGCCGCTCGGCCGCATCCGGGCCGTGCTGGACGATGCCGGCATTGCCACCTTCCTGTCGGCCGGAGACGCGCTCACACTCGCCCGCGAGACCGGCCGCACCGTCATCGATGCCGGCAGCGTCTCACCGCAGCCAGGCTCGGCAGCTTTCCCGGCGATCGATCCGCATCAGGCGGCCTACGTCATCTACACCTCGGGCTCGACCGGCAAGCCGAAGGGCGTCGTGGTCGCTCATGGCGCACTCGCCAACTACGTGCAGGCGCTGCTGCTGCGCCTGCAGCCCGAGCCGGGCGACGTCATGGCCATGGTCTCGACCCCGGCGGCCGATCTCGGCCACACCGTGCTGTTCGGTGCGCTGGCATCAGGCGCGAGCCTGCACCCGTTTCCGCGCGAGGATGCCTTCGATGCGGCGCTGTTCGCCGCCCGCATGCGCGATCACGCCGTCGATATCCTCAAGATCGTCCCGAGCCACCTGCGCGGGCTGATCCAGGCGGACGCCTCCGGCGGCGTGCTGCCGCGCAAGACACTCGTTCTCGGCGGCGAGGCCTGCGATCCGGCGCTCGTCGCGGAGATCCGCCGGTTGCGGCCGACGTTGCGCATCCTCAATCACTACGGGCCAACGGAAACGACGGTCGGCGTTCTCACTCACGAGGTCGGTGAACCAAAGGAGGTCGTGCCAGTCGGCTTGCCCCTTGCCAATTGCGAAGCCCATGTCCTCGATGCCTCGCTGAACCCTGTCCCGGCCAGCGTCGCCGCCGAGCTATATGTCGGCGGCGACGGGCTCGCCCGTGGCTATCTCGGCAACCCCCTCGCGACGGCGGAGCGCTTCGTGCCGAACCCGTTCGGAGCGCCGGGCAGCCGGCTCTACCGGACCGGCGACCGGGTGCGCGCCGACCGCGACGGCAACCTCGTCTTCCTCGGTCGCAGCGACGACCAGATCAAGCTGCGCGGCTACCGCATCGAACCTCGCGAGATCGCGCAGATGCTCGCGGCCGATCCGACCTTGGCGGACGCCGCCGTTCTGGCGCAGCCCGTCGCGCTGGACGAGCCTGCGCGCCAGCTCGTGGCCTACGTGACCGCCGCGCCAGGGGCCGCCCCCGAGCCCGCGGCGCTCAAGACGAGGCTCGCTGGGCAGCTGCCGGACTACATGGTCCCGGCGCACATCCTGCTGCTCGACCGCCTGCCGCTCACGGCCAACGGGAAACTCGACCGCAAGGCGCTGCCGCTTCCCGAGGCGGCACCCACGGCGACCGCAGCCGCCGAGCCGATGGGCGATGTCGAACAGGCCATCGCCGAGATCTGGTGCCAAGTGCTGCGACGCGACAGCGTCGGCGCCACCGACAACTTCTTCGAGCTGGGCGGGGATTCGATCCTCAGCCTCCAGGTGATCGCCCGGCTGCGCAAGCGCGGCATCAAGCTCACCCCGAAGCAAATCTTCGATCGGCAAACCGTCCGCAGCCTCGCCGAGGTCGCCGGAGCGGTGGCCCCGAAAGCCCCCGCCTCGAAGCCGGTCGAAGCGCCAGCCACGTCCATCCCGCTGCTGCCGATCCAGGACCGTTTCTTCGCCGAGGTCACCGTCGACCGGCATCACTGGAACCAGTCGCTTCTGCTCGCCGCGCGCGAGCGGCTCGATCCGGAGCCCCTGGCCAAGGCCTTGCAGGCGCTTCTCGACCACCACGAGGCGCTGACGACGCGATTCGACGAGGGCGCGTCCGGTTGGCGAGCGGAGCGCGGGGCATCGGCACCCCGCGCCGACCTGTTGCGACGGGTCTCGGCCGTGAATTCGGCGGCTGTCGCCGGCCTCTGTGCCGAGGTGCAGGCCAGCCTCGATCTCGGCGCCGGCCGTCTGGTCCAGGCCCTGCTGATCGACAGGTCCGAGGGCGGGCAGCACCTGCTGCTCGCGATCCACCATCTCGCGGTCGACGGCGTGTCCTGGCGTGTCTTGCTCGAGGATCTCGCGACGGCCTACGCTCAGGCGAGCGAGGGGCGGCCGATCGATCTCGGGGCGAAGACCGATAGTTTCGCGCAGTGGGCCACACGCCTGCGCGAACCTCCTGCGCCGGCAGCGGAGCTTCCATTCTGGCTGGCCCAGGGCAACGGCTTGGATGCCGGCCTGCCGAGCGACCGCATTCCGGCGACACCCGAACTCCTGGCGGATGCCGAGACGGTGGCCTGCACCCTCGATGCCGGCCTCACCCGCCGCCTCCTGACCGAAGCGCCTTCCGCTTACCGCACTCAGGTCAACGATCTGCTTCTCGCCGCCCTCGCGCGCACATTGAGCGGCTGGTCCGGCCAAGACGCCGTGTTGGTCGAACTCGAAGGCCATGGCCGCGAGGACGTCTTGCCCGGCATGGACGTGTCGCGAACCGTCGGCTGGTTCACGACCGTGTTCCCCCTGCGTCTCGAGGGAGCGGGCGACGAGGCAGGCGCTCTGATTAAGCGCACCAAGGACGCCATCCGCGCGCTCCCCGAGCGCGGCATCGGCTATGGTCTGCTGTCTCGTTTCGGCAGCGCCGAGCAGCGCGCGGCGCTCGAGGCATCGCCACAACCGCAGGTGACCTTCAACTATCTCGGCCAACTCGATGCGAGCTTCGATTCCGATAGCCTCTTTGCCCTGACCGACGAGGATCCGGGCTCGTCTCGCTCGCCGAAGGCGCCGTTCGGCCGCCCGCTCGGCATCGTCGGCGAGGTGCGCGAGGGCTGCCTGCGCCTCTCCTGGCGCTACGGCCGGCAGCGGCACGACCGGGCCACGATCGCGCGACTGGCCGAGCTTTACGCCGACACCCTGCGCGACCTCGTCGAGCACTGCGCCGGCGCGTCCGGCCTGACGCCGTCCGATGTCCCGCTCGCTGGCCTCGACCAAGCCGGTCTCGACTCCTTGCTCGGCGCGTCCGGCCTCGACCCACGCGGCACCGAGGACATCTATCCGCTCGCCCCGACGCAGGCCGGCATTCTGTTCCACAGTCTCTCGGAGGGCGACAGCCGGCGCACCTACGTCAACCAGATCGCGGTGACGGTCGAAGGCATCGATGGCGCCCGGATCGAAGCGGCCTGGACGAGTGCCACGCGGCGGCATGCCGTGCTGCGCACAAGCATCCATTGGCAGGGCCTCGACGGCACCGCCCTCCAGATCGTGCACGCCGACCCCGCATTACCCTTGGTGGTCGACGATTGGCGCGGGGCCGATGGCCTCGAACGGCGCATCGCGGAGGCCGAGCGGGCCGAGCACGAGGCACCGTTCGCACTCGATCGAGCCCCTCTGCAGCGGGTTCGGCTGATCCGCCTGGACGATGCGCCAGGAGGAAGGCAGCGGCATCGCCTGATCTGGACGAGCCATCACATCCTGATGGATGGCTGGTCCTCCGCACGCCTGCTCGCCGAGATCATGGGAGCCGAGGGTGCGGCTTCGTCCGGCGGCCGCTATCGCGACTACATCGCGTGGCTCGCCACCCGCGACCAGGCGGCGGCCGAGGGGTTCTGGCGCGAGGAACTGGCGCCCCTCGACGAGCCGACGCTTCTGGCACCGGCTCTGCATCGAAGTGGCACCGGAGAGCCGGGCCATGGCAGCCTGCCGCTCGCCCTCGACGGCGACGCCTTCGCGCGCCTATCGGGCTTCGCCCGGCGCGAGCGCATCACACTGAACACGCTGGTGCAGGGGGCATGGACCCTCGCCCTGCGCCGCCTCACCGGGCGGGACGCGGTTGTCTTCGGCGCCACCGTCGCGGGCCGGCCCGACGAGCTTCCGGGCGCCCAGGACATACTCGGGCTGTTCATCAACACGCTGCCCGTCATTGACGACGCCTCTCCGGCGACGGGCGTCGCTGCGTGGCTGCGCACGCTCCAGGACAGGAACCTGCGCCTGCGTGAGCATGAGCATACGGCTCTCGGCCAGATCCAGACCCTCGCCGGACGGCCCGGCCAACCGCTCTTCGATACGATCGTGGTGTTCGAGAATTATCCGATCGACGAGACGCTGTTGCTGGAAGGAGAGGCCGACTCGGCTCGCCCCGCCTTCACCGACCTGCGCCATGCCAGCCCGACCAACTACGCGCTGACGCTCTACGTCTTTGCGGGTGCGGACCGGCTGGACCTGCGTTTCGACCACGATCTCGCGCTTTTCTCGGCCGAGCAGGTCGACCTGATTCGGAGCAGCGTCGCGGGCCTTCTCGCGGCGCTCTGCGAAGATGCCGAGCGGTCTCTCGGAACCGTGTCGGCTGCCGACGACGTGGCCCGGATCGCGGCGGCTTTGGCGGCGACGCGGGCAGCGGATGCGGCCGATGGCGGGTCTCTCGCCCTGATGCCTGAGGCGATCGCGGCGCGGGCTGCGCGCCATCCCGATGCCGTCGCGCTGGTCGAGGCCGACGGTGCGCTGCTGAGCTACGGCCAGCTCGAGGCACGGGCGGAGCGTCTGGCGGCGCATCTGCGCGGCCTGGGCGTGGGGGCCGGTTCGGGAGCGCCCGGCGCCGGCGAGAGCCGGGTCGGCCTGGCGCTCGGCCG
>NZ_JACIDN010000007.1 GCF_014196345.1 Methylobacterium brachythecii
TTCACGAAGCAGCATGGTGAGGCGCCCCGTCAGAACAGGCCGGGCACGGATCACTGAGGCTGGATGCAAAAAGACCGCCGCGGCGAACCGGGCGGGCTAAGTGAGCGACCGCGATCGCTGGGAGAAGGCAACGATCCCACGGCGATGCGGCTGGAATGCGTCATCAAGAGCACGAGCAAGCCCACGACGGTCGGATTAACGCCATGCAAGTCGCAAGGTAGGCTGATACGGTTATGAGCGCGCCTGAGCCTCAAAGATCGCAAACCGATTTAGATGGCGATGCCAACGCCGCCCATCAATGCGCGGGTCTTGATGATCCCAACCCGGTGATGGCGGATGCGGTCACAGAGTTCATGTCGCCGTTTGCTCGTCGCTATGGGATTGTTCCGGGCAACCGCTCTTTCGAGTTCTGCGAGGCACACCTCCTCTAAGGCGATGTTGAGCTTCAGCAGCTAACTCAGCTGCTGCCATTGCCGATGCAGATCGCCGGGAGATTGGGACATGCTCGACAACAGCGAGCGCGTCGCTCCGTTCAATGCGCGGATTAGTGAAAATTTATCGCCATGAAAAAACCCGCTCGGCGAACCGGGCGGGTCGATTTTAGAAATGCCTGTCGAACCAATCAGCAGTCGTCGTCTTTGCCGACACTCTGATTGGCACCAGCGTTGTTCATTGCTCCGACAGTGCCGGGAGACGCGGGCTGATTGCCGCCAGCCGTATTTTTCGACGCCGGATCTTCCTTGTTCTTATCGGTCTGGGCCTGCTGGCCAACGCCCTGGTTGGCGCCCGCATTGTTCATTGCGCCCACAGTTCCAGGGGATGCCGGCTGAGCGCCGCCGGCGGTATTCTTGCTGGATTGGTCGACGGCCGAGCTCTTGTCATTGGAAGCGGACTGCTCAGGGGTTTTGCCTTTGGCCGAACCGGTATTGCAGGGGGCTGCCATCGCCATCGTGGCCGAAAGCAGGATCGCGAGAGCGCCAGAGCCAATTGCCAATTTCATGTGTTTCCTCCGATTTGTTTTGAACCGGGGCAATCAGGCAGTGCGCACCGGAGTTCCCGGCAAACCGGTCTCCTGATGGAAAGAAGCCCGCACTAGCTTTCGCCAGGCGGGCTGAAGGTGCTTGGGAGCGAGTAAGATGACAGCAAGCGACAGGCCAGACACAACAAAGCCCGCTACGAACTGGAGGAACACCGGCGGGCTCTGAGGCCGGGCGGAGCAGCACTGCAAACACCCGAGTTCGTGCAACCGGGGGGCGCCCCCCAGTGTTCAGAAACAGCAAAGCCCGCCCGTGTCAGCTGACGAGGGCAGGCCCTGAAGCCGAGCGGCGATGAGGGGCAACCGCCCGAGACGACGTTACGGCGGCAGCGACAGGAAGGTTTCAGTCCGGATCGCGATAGGCGTGGCCCGAGTCGATGTAGGGCCGGATCCAATCTGCCAGCGGTCCTAGATCCGGATGCACGACGGTTAGGTACAGCACCAGTGCGAACATGATGGTCCAGGCCGAGCCGAGCTGGATCTTATCGCGCGGCGGCACGTCCTTTCCGAACAGGTCCGGCACTGTCACCGCGATGGTCATGGCCGCGATGCCGAGCACGATCCAGAAGTCGAACAGCGCATTGTTGATGAGGAAGGCCGGCTGCCCGGCCAGCCGCCAAAACGTCGCGATGGCGATGTTCAGGTTGTAGGAGGCGCAGACCATCCACACCATGATCGCGTAGAGGCCCGAGCCGTCGGGCCAGCCGCGCGTGAGGATGGCCACGCGGAACGGACGCCAATAGGCGAACAGGCCCCATCCGCTGATGACGAAGAAGATGCTGCGCAGCGCCGTCCCACGTGGGTGGTAGGGAACGAGCTTGGTCAGAAGGAAGGCGGCGACGACGAGGCCGACCAGCGACCACAGCGCCTTGAACTCGAACGCGCCCCGCATCAATGCTGTCCCCGTCTTGCTCGACCGGTGTTAACCTGGAGGCCGGCGAAGGCGTGCCGCATCCGTGCCTCGGCCCCGTAGAGTCCCTGTGCCTCGTCCTCGATCTCGGAGATCAGACGACGGGTCGTCTCGCGCTCGACCGCGAGCGCCTCGCTCGCGCGCTGCTGCTGGGTCGCGATGCTGGGCTCGCGCCCGAGAAGCCGAATCCACATGGCCTTGAGCATTCCCATGCCTCAGCGCCCCGGCACGGCCGGCTGATCGAGCAGCCGGTCCAAGTCTTTTGTGATGCTCTCGACCGTGGCTCGGGTCGCACTGGACGACTTGCCGATCTCCTCGATCATGCGCTCGATCCGCTCGTCGCGGCTGTTCATGCGATCGAGTGCCGAGCGATTGTCCGCGTGCATGGCCGACATGTTCAACGAGATCGTCGTGATGCTAGAGGCGACACCCGAGACAGCGTCCTTCAGCGTCGCCAGCGTATGGTTCGTCTCCGCGGTGACGACCAGCTGTTCCTTCGTGTCCTTGAGGCGAGCATCGGACGATTCCTCGCGCTTTTTGTTGAGGTAAACGATCGCGCCGAGGAACAGGACCAGCAGGGCGCCGGCCACGCCCTGATCGGCGAGCGTCTTCAGAGCGGCTTCCATCAGCTCAGCGTCTTGATCGCCAGGACGAGCACAGTCCCGATCATGCCGAACACGACGAGCCCCTTGCCGCCCTCACGATCGCCGCTGACCAGGGCGAGACCGCCGAAGGCCGTGCAGACGAACGAGAGGACGGCCACGAGGTCGATCCAGGTGCCGTGCATGATCAGCGGCGCACCGCGTTGACCACCTGCGACGCGATCTGCGCGGGGGACGGCGTCACTGCCTGCTGCGCCAGCCCACGGATCGCATCCCCGTTTCGACGCGAGCCTTCGCTCGATCCGAGCCAGTAGTTGCCGACCTGCGTGAACAGGGTCGCAAGCACGCCAAAAAGAATGCTGAGCAATTGGAAGACGCTCGACGGCATCTCCGCCCGCACAAAGAACAGCATGAACATAACGAGGAAGAAGCCGAGGCCGATCACGATGGAGACGACCGGCGCGCCCCAGGCGATACCCGAGCCTGCCTGGGCAAGCTGGATGGTCTGGTTGCGCGCGCTGGCGAGATCCTGGAGATCGCCCTCGCGAGCCTTGGTCTCTGCCTCGATCTGCGCGAGCTTCACGGAAGCCGCCGACGGATCGGCCTGGATGGCTTGAGAAACGTCCTGAGGCGTGGCCTCGACGCCGAGCGCGGCTGCGACGCCCTTTCCGACCAGTCCGCCGATGGTGCCTCCCAGGGGACCGCCGAATAGCCCTCCGAGCGCCGGGAGACCGATCTGCGCCAGTTGCCCGGCAATCTGCTGCCATCCGTCCATCACGCGGCATCCTTCTTCGAGAACAGGGTTTTGAGAGCGGACCAGAAGCCGCCAGTCCGGACGGTCGGCGTCGGCAGCGGCTTCGGGTTGATCTTGTCGATCGCAACTGCCGCGCTCGTATTTGCGGCCACCGGCGCGGGCGCGGGCGGCAGTGGCGCGGCCGGGATCGGCTGCGTGACGACCTGCCCTGGCGACCACGGTGTGTCGGGGATCGCATTCCAGTGCGCGAACCGAGCCGCCAGCTTGTCGTCGTAGGCGTTGGCCTTGTAGCCGGCACCATTCCAGCCGCGCGCCACACCAGCCCAATCATGCGCCTTCAGCTTGCCGGCGAGCCCCATCGCCTTGATCAGCATCACGGTCGCGGTGAGCTGCGCGCCCTCGGAGGCGCACATGGCCACAACCAAGTCCTGCGGGCTGGCGAAGCCGCTCCGGTCATAGTTCTCGCCGAGGATCTGGGTCAGGCCCCATGAAGCCGAGAGGCAGGCTGCCCGCTCGTCGATCGCCAAAGCCTGCGCCAGGCGCGGGTAGCTGTCGGATGGGTAGTTCCCGGGCTTCCATTTCTCGTAGGCGAGCCCGAGCGAAACGGCTCGCGTGCGCTTGTCGCCCGACAGGTTGCGGTGGAAGACATGCGGCTCGAACAGCATCTTCGGCCGGCGGAGCCTGTCGAAGCCCGAGCCGCCCGACTCCACGTCGATGATAGCGTGCATCTCGTCTTCGCCGACGCCGACCAGATGGCCGGCCGCCGGGAGATCCGCGTCCTGCATCTTGATCGCGGCACCGACGAAGCCGACGGCGCGCAGACTCGCAATAGTGCCGATCGAGGCGGCCATCTCACCGGCTCCAGTCGTTGAAGCCGCCGATCGCCGCGAAGGCGATCAGAAGGACGACCGCGACGGCACCGAGAACCAGACCGGCGATCCCGAACCATCCCAGCAGCGAGTAGATATCCCCTCCCGTGATCGGCTCGGATGCCCCTTCGGCCACGGCTGGAGAGCAGGCACAGGCGAGCGCCAGCGCCGCGAGAAAGCGGGTCATGATCAGATCTCCAAGGTTCTTAGGGAGTAAGCGCCTACCGGCACGGACGGCGGCTCAGTACGATCGGCGAGTTGCCCGGATGGCCGCCCGCTGCTCCAGGCGACGGCGGGTCGGGTGGTCTTCTGGAGAGTTTGCTACCCGGCCCGCTTGAGCGCTCGGCCTCACTCTGCCGGCCAGGATCAGATCAAATCCAGAAACACGAGAGCGCTACGAGGCTGCGTCGTCCGCCGGTCGTCTCAACACGGCGCGGGTGACGGCGGGTCGAGCGGTTATCCTGCCCCCAAAGGCCGCTCGGCCCGCTCAGAGCTGCGCCCACTCAGCCCAGCGCTCGCGCAGGTAATCCTCTGTCCAGCCCTGGGCCTGCCGGACCACGTCGACCAGGGAGTTGTCGAAGGCATAGGTCTGAGCGCCGGTCACGAGGCCAAGAGCGACCTTGCGGGGCGTCGGGTTGCCCGTGTCGTCGTCCGGCAGCGTGTTGATGATGGCGAGCAGCGGCGGCGGGACCGTGCCGGGGCCGACGAAGGCCAGATACTCGTCGAAGGAGATCAGCTTCTCGCGCCACAGGCCTTCACCGAACTGGCGGTCCGTGATGGCGGGGAGCGGTGGCGGCGGCGGAGGCGGAGGCTCATAGTCCGACAGCTCACCCCCCTCATATTTGCAACGGCCCATGCGATCCGCGACGGCCTCATAAATCTCGGGCTCGACGGAGAGGCAGTCCGGCTGTTCGACGTTCGAGCGGAATCGGCCTGTGACGATCCCGTCTTCGAGCCGAAGCTGAAGATGCTCGAGCGCCGGAAGCTCGCCGGCCAGAGCATCGGCCACAGAGGTATCGTCCAAGCTCATAGGTTGATGCCTCCGACCTGCAAATTGGGCTGGGCGATGGGACCGTTGGCCTGAACGCGCAGCAATTGGAGCTGCATCCGGTAGGTCGATCCGGGTGTGAGGCCGTTCACCTGGATCATCGGGTTGAGATTGCCCGAGCCGGTGTAGACGGTTGGCGGAAGGGTGATGATCTGCGGACGCCCGATCGCAACCGTTGCGCCGCCCGCTGTGATATTGGCGACCACGAGACGGGCCTGAACGTCGGTGGCCGACGCGGACGAGTTCGTGAAGTCGACCGCCGCGTAGCCAAGCACCTTCGTCCCTGTTGCGGCGAAATCGACTGCGAGAGGGTTCGTCCAGGCGTTGTTGGCCGTAAAGTCGTTCGCCGAACCCTCGGCGGCAAATCCCGTGGTCGGGCTCAACCCGCCGAAGTAGCTGCGAGCGCCGGTCGCATCGACGAGCGTCAAAAGTGAGCGCCCGAAGGCCGTCGTCGCTAAGGCGGCAATCGCCGTCAGGTCCGCATCGACAGGCTGTGCACCGAGGGTCTGCAGCGCGGTTGCCTGACTTGCGTCGTCGAGCAGCGTCTTGATGAAGGTCGATACGCCGAGATTGGTCAACGCGTTCGAGATCTGCGCGGCGGATAATCCCTGCGTTGCGATATCGATGCGCGGGAAGATTTCCGCAAACCGAGAGTTGTTGAGCAGACGTCCAAGCTGAGTATTGCTGACCGATTGATCCGCGTCGAAGCGAAGTCGATTGCCGACGGCGACAGTCAGCGCGGCGGCTGCGCTTTCATCGGCTTGGAGCTGCGCCGCGATTTCATAGAGAGTGTCGAGCGTCGCAGGCGCCGACCCGACAAGGGCGGCGATGGCAGCGGCAACGAGCGCGTTGCCCCCCTTCGGAGACAAGAGCTTGTAATCGTTGGTGCTGTCCAGCGCCTCCGACATGGTGGCCTTGACGTCCGCCAGCGTCGAATCGAGCAAACGCCCCTCGATGACCTGGCCCGCCGACCAATCCGAAGCCGAGTTCGTATTCGCCAGCTTGATGAAGAACAAGAACGGCGTGATGTCGGCTGCCAGATAAGAGAAACCGGCATCCTGATTGTTGTAGGCGGCGCGCCCTGCCAACGTGCCCGTAGCATCCCATTTGAAGGGACCGGCCTCCCATTTGCGCAGCAACTCGTTCAACTGCGCATTTGTGGTCTTGGATGCCGACCAATACGGTCCGGTGTTGACGATCACCCAATCGAGCTGCGCCGACTGGCTCGGCCCTGCCCACGGATTCTTCAGCGTGATCTGCGTCGGAGATTGGCGGGAATCCACCACGCCAACGACGCCGTCCAAGATGAAGATGTCGTATTCGGCCGCGACGAAGCTCGTCAGCGTTCCGGTCACGACGGGAGACCCCGCCGTCACGGCGACGGAGTTGTTCGGATCGGCCATGTCAGGGTGTTCCGCCTGGGTTGCGGGGATCGCGCGGTGAGGGCGGCCGAGGCGTTAGGCCGCCGGGGCGTCGCGCTCGTATTCGACGCGCACGTTCTCGATCGTCAGCGTGTAGTTCGTGCACATCTTGCCGGGCACAGGGCCGCCGTGAAGCACGGGCACCTCGACGTCGCCGACGCGGATGCGAACGCGGTTGCCGTTGGCGTCCTGGATCTCGGTAATGACGGTCTGCTTTGTCTCGTCTGCCATGCCGCTCTCCTATGCGCCGGCCGCCATCGCGGCGTCGGCTTCGTCGGTGGTGGTGATCGTGCCGGCGACGATGCTGGCCTTGGTGCGCGTGTACCGGGCGAAGGCGTCGTCGTGGTTCGCCTCGATCGCATCGTGCAGCTCGCCGATGTCTTCGCCGGCCAGAGGCAGTGCAGAGCCGTCGGCGCATTCCCAGACCGTCGACCAAGCCGGATCGCGCCGGGCGGCCTCCATGGCGCGCAGCACCTTCATGGCGCAGTGATTGTCGCTCGCGATGCGATGGCCTCGGAACATGACGCCGCCCTCGATGAGCGCGTCACGGCGCGCTGCGGCATGCGCGATCAGACCGGCCCGCCTGTCGTCGTCGGTCTCCACGTAAGCGCGGAAGTGGTGGTCGAGGTGGTAAGGCGCGCGCACCACGATCGTCGTCAGACCAGACGGCAGTGCCGCACCGACCGCCGGGATCACGACAGCACCGGCTGGAAGCTCCGGGATCTCCGGCACCACGGCGGGGCGATCGAACTCTGTGTCGGCCAAGCGACAGGCGTCCGGCAACGGCTCCCGCACTACGAAGGACAGGCCGTCCTCATTCTCGGTCACGGCCAGCATGTCGAAGTCGGCCGGGAGGGCGCCCTCGTATTCGATGAAGTCGGCGCCCTCGGCTCGCAGCCGTGCGCGTTCCGCCTCGCGATCCGAGGTCGCGTAAGCGCTGATCAGGTTGCGGAAGACGGGATCGAACAGAGAGAACATGCTCAGACGTCCAAGACGAGGAACTCGGCAGTGCCGACAAAGCCTCCCACGGTCAGCTCGATGCGATCGGCGTAGACGTAGAAGCTGAAATTCCAATTGATAATTGTGCCAGCGCCGCCGCCTTTGTTGTATTTGAAGATGCACGGCGCAACGATCTCACCTGGATCGAAGTATTGAACGTTCTTAGAATTAGCGGTGTCTCTCTGGACGAGCGCCTGAGACAGCTTTAGGCCGCCAATCACGACAGGTGGCGCAGCAAGCGTCCTGCCAAAGCCGATCGTGTAAGCGACCTGCGAGACGCCCGGCGCACTGACGGCCTGCTGAAAGAACAGCGCCTGTCCATCATCGAAAGCCCCCGACACGATGACGTCAGGGTCGAGCGGATCGGCGATGCGGCTCGAAGTGCTTCGCTGGACCCGCAGCAGATCCGGACCATTCCAGTCGACCAGCATCAGCTATCGGTCCGCTTACGCAGGAGCACGTAGGAGATCCCCTGGAGCCCGGTGAACTGGTTGATGCTGTTTCGGAGCTGCACGGCGATCGACGACGTGCCGAACACGACGGAGATCGTCGTGTTGTCGTTGGTGAATGCGTGGTTCTCGCTTCTTTGGTTCGGCGAGGCCTGCCTGATCGGCTCTACCCGCAGATCAGGCTTAGTCGACTGCGCCGGGAACGCGATCGTGAAGTTGAAGATGCCATCGTTGCCGGAGGGCGTCGGGGCCGGCGCTGCGATGAAGCCGCGCTGGATCACCTGGCAATTACGTGCGCCGAGCGCGATCAGCAGATCCTTCTCGGCTGCCGTAGAGACGTCGATCCCCGGCTTCGAGATCTTGATGACGCCGGGCTGGCGGAGCATACGCAGCACCATCAGTAGAGCGCCACGAGATAGCGGACGAGGATGCCGGTGCTGGCACTGAAGCCGGTGATCGCAACCACGAAATACGCCGGATTGCCGTCGAGCAGCCGAGAATAGAATTCGCTACCGCTGTAGCTGTTGCCCTGTCCGTCGTTCTCCGTTCCGTAATAGTTGTTGCGTCGCTCGGTGTTGGCATCTGCCATTGGCCGGAAGTCGAGGAGCGGATCCCCGCCGAGGCCGGCGAGCGAAGACGGCAGATAGATCGGCGTGTTGGTGCTGGCGATGCCGGCGGCGATGATGCGGAACGGCTTGCGATCAGTGAAGCTCGTCGAGAGGAAGAACTTGGTCCGGTCGGTGCGGTCGTCGTTGATGCAGTCGTATCCCGGCTTTGAAAGCCACAGGCCGACTTCTCCGGTCGATGGATGCTGCCCGCGCAGTCTGCGACAAGTCATCAGTCGTAGAAATATTCGGCTTTGCCGCTGAGATTGATCACCCACTTGCCGTCTGGCGACTGCATGCTGCCGGCGGTGATAGCGCCGAGGTTTGCCGTGAGCGAGGACACGGTGAGCACGCTCATCTTCGCGGCCGTCACCGATCCCGTGACGATCAGGCTTCCGTCGACCTCCAGAGTGTAGGCGACCGCGCCATCGTTGCGGCGAACGCCCGTCATGACGAACCCGCCCGTGACGCCGTTGATCGAGCCGGTGACGCCGTACTGAACTTTGAGGCCGTCGATCGACGAGCCGTAGGTCGTGAGGGTTGCGGTCTGACCGTTCACTGTCGTGCTGAGGGCCTGGAGCGATGTCGCCGTCACCGAGATCTGGCCGTCGACCGTGTTGGCCCGCGTGGTGAGCGTGCTGATCGCTGTCGCGTTGCCGGTGATCAAGCCACCCTGCGTCGAGACTGTACTGCTGAGCGATACAAGCTGCTGCGAGATAGCGTCGATCTGGCCGCCCTGCGTCGAGACAGAAGCCTGCAAACTCTGAACCGCTTGCGCAGCGCCAGAAACCTGCCCTTCCGCCGTGGTCAGTCGGGCGGCGATAGCGTCCACGATGCTGGCAATCGCCGAAACCGCGTCAGATCGCGCCTTCACCTCGCGAGAGATCGCGGCGTTGCTCGCCTTCGTCCCGACAAGGATCTCCTGCCGCTGCAGAAAGTCGTTCACCGCCCGATCACTGGCGACGTCGGCGAGCTGGTCTAGCATCGTCGCGAGTTGCTGGATGGCTCCGCGGATGGTGTCATGGGCCGTGTCGATGGCGACGTTGCCGGAGACCGTATCGAGCGCGAGAAGGCCGCTACCGAGCGCCGAAACGTCGGCGATCTGCTTCTGGGCCTCGGCAGTCAGCGCCGCGATATCGACCGACAGGTTTGCCAGGAAGGAGCCATCCACGACCGGCGCGACGGTCAGGAAGGTCGTCTGCGCGTAGCCGCCGTGCAGACCGGTCCGGCCGAAGGCGCGGGCCCGCACCGTCACCGGCCCGTCGGTCTGCTGCATCATGGCTCGACCGCTCGAGGCGGGGCCGAAGGCGCTCAGCACGTCCCAGGTCGCGCCACCGTCGTAGGAGAGGTCTGCCTCGTAGTTCCGGGCTCCGCGCGTCGCCGACACACCCCAGACGACTTCGATCCCGGTCTCGATTCGGTCGCAGCGCGCGTGCAGCACGTCGACCTCGGGGATGAGCGGTTCGTCGAGCGGGTTGAGGCCGATTGGCACCGGGATGATCGGCGTCTCGCCCACGATCTGCCAGACGCGAGGGTCGTCCCGCACCATCTCGATCTGGACGTGATCCTCGTCGGCCGGGACCGCAGAGCGCGCGACCCAGGTCTGCTGCATCTCGGTGAGGCCGCCAACGACGACCGTGGTGGGCGCTTGGCTCTCGCGGGCCAAGACGTCGGCGAGAGCTAGGCCCGACGAGGCCGTGAGCGTGCTGACATCGGACGCGTGGAGCTCCAGACTTCGAACGCCCTGGCCGCGCACCCGGATGATGCCCCAGTCCTTGCCGACCCGAGTCCGGATCGATCCATAGACCCAGTCCGTCGAGACGCTGGCATCGTAGTCGAGCGTGAGGACGTTGCCGCTGAAGCTGGCGACCCCGTAGGCCGTGGTCTGCTTCAGGAACCACATGTCGCTGAGGATGTGGTCGCCGGGATAGATCAAACGGCCGTCCCAGCTCGTCGTCACCGAACGCTCGGCGCCGCGGAACACCGCGCAGGCGGCGAGCCACTTCGCGTGCTTCAGGGCATGCACGGCCTCGGTGATGCCGGGCACCTTGTAGCGCTTCGGCGTGCGGGTCGGCGGCCCGTAGGAGTAGCGCACCTCGTCGGGCTTCTTCGGATCGCCCTCGCGCTCGTACTCGACGATGACGTCGCCGCCCTCGACCTTCGTCTTGAAAGTTGCGGTCCCGGAATCCCGGATGGTCTGGCGGCGGCTGATGATGCGACGTGGCTGCGCCTGCGGCTCGTCCCGCACGAACGAGTGGACCGAGCCGACCTTGATTGGATCCGCCCGCATCGGATGCAGGATTAGCGATGCCGCTTCCCAGAAGCCCGAGACCTCCGGCAGCACACCATCGAAGGTGTCGGCCTCGGTCAGTAGTCCGGCATAGTAGGCAGCCTTGTCGACGTCTGCACCAGCGTCGAGCGCGAGGCCGTAATTGGCCCGGACCAGGTCGGCGTAGGACCAGACGGCCTTACGCGTAGCGCGATCGACCCAGGCGCCGTTCTCGAAGACCGGCACGATGCGCGTCGCGAGCACCGAGACGTCGGAAAAGGCGGTCACCGTCAGACCAGGGCCGGCGCGCACCCGCATCACGATCTCGGAGGTCTGCGGCCTGACGCGGACGTCGTCCTTGAAGGCCGTCATCTCGTCCCAGGTGAAGCTGTTCTGACCGAACTCCTTGGGGTCGGGGTAGATGTTCTGCGCGTTGACCTCGTAGGCGCCCTCGGCCGGCCAGCGGATGATCTTCGAGAAGCGGCTTGCCGTCGTGACGAGCACGTTGTTGTAGGCGTCCCGCAGCAGTTCGAAGGGCTGTCCGATGACCGCACCGGTATCCGGGTCGATCCGGCGCGCCATCCAGACGGCCTCGGCCGAGGCCTTGCGCCGCTCGCCGCTGTTCACGCCGATCAGGTAGACGGCCGGGATGGTCCAGGAGAGCAGGACCGAGTCCGACACGACGCCCTGCGGCTGAGCGCGGAACCAGGGTGAGACGTTCGGATTGCCGCCGACGCGCGGGACTTCCTGGCCGGCGACGTCTCCCGATGCGATGGCGTCGCCAGGCGCGATCGTCGAGGGCTGCTCGTACAGGAATTCGATCGCCGTCTGCGCGGCCGGATCGGTCCCGGTCACCGGCTGGTTGAAGGGGGCGATGAGGCCGCCCTGTGACGCATCCCAGAAGACGGCGTCGCCGACTTTGATCTGGTGGACCTCGTATTTGCCGATGCCGAGCGTAAGGCGCTTCGTGAGCACCATCGTGACGCCGTCGTAGCGGAAATAGTCGCGCTGAGAGAGCGGCGGAACCGACCAGCATTCACCGTACTGCAGAGGCTTGCGGCCGCCCGGCTTCGGCACGTTGCCACCGCCCGACACGCTATAGAGCGTCTGCGTCTTGTCCTTGGCTGCCGAGGCCTGCTGCGCCGCGTAGGCGAGGCCGATCCCGCCCACGACCATGCCGGCCTGGATCGCGGTCGTAAGCACGCCCGTTGCCGCACCCCCACCGAACAGCAGAGAGCCGGAGATCAGAGGCGCCACGACCGGCGCGAGCGCGATGAGGGCGATAGACGCGATGGCGAGCCCGATGGAGGCGAAGCCGCCCCGGCCTGGCACCACCGTGAACACCACGACGTCGTTGGGGCCGATCAGCGTCTTCGACCACTGCGCCTTGATCTTGGCGGTGGCATCGCTCGGCACGAACGGACGCTGATCCACGACGCCGCGGCGGTGGACCGACACGACGAAGTCGCGATGCCGCGCCGGGCGATGCCGGGCGACGATCGTGGAGAGCCGGCGCCGCCTGTTCGGCAGCGTCACGGGCTCGCCGCGGGTCTGCCCGACGACGTTCGTGGTGAGGACTAAAGTCATCAGCCGAGGTAGCTCATAATATTAGACCGCGATTCAGGAGATGTGGCGCTGAGCAGACTTGTCGGGATGGTTTTGCAGTAGCAGCATGAGAAACACTGGAGCATAGGAGTGAAGCGTGGGACATCCAGACCTCGACACGAATTCTGCTCACACAGCCATGTTGGCGACTATCGGAATGCTCGTGAAAGCTCTTGATCGGAAAGGTTCGCTCGATACCGAGGGCCTGATAGATGATCTCAGGCAGGCAGCTGTTGGCCATCGCCAATCCGGTCTTCCGAAATCAGGCGATCTCCTCGGACAGATTGCCGATCATCTTCAATCGACGACAGAACTGCCTCGGATTGCTTCAATGCCTCACACAGCAGACTTCAAGTGGTTAGCTTAGACGGAACGATGTAATTCAACCGCCACCGGCGCGCGGCAGCGAGTTCGAGCGGCGGGTCCAACACCACGCCGTGCCCCTCATCCGTGTGCCAGATCATTCCCGCTCCTATGGCGAGGAAGGTACCGACATGGGTTTCGGCGCCGGACGTCTTGCCCATCAAAACGACAGCGCCGTCGACCGGCTGCGGCACTGAAATCCACTCCTGCCGAACCGGGTGTCCCGCGAGCATCCGAGCTCGGTCCCGGATATCCGCGATCAGCGTTGGGTCGGCCGCCGGCAGAAGCCTTCCGAACAGCTCGGCCTGCGTCAGCGAGGCTAGCCACCAGCAGTGCCGCCCCAGTCGGTCGTAGGGCGTTCCCTGCCATCGCCGCAGGAACGCGTCCCGATCCGTCACGAGAACAGCGCCGGATAGTTGTCCCGGTCGAAAAAGGCGTTGTCACCGGTCGGCACGTTCTGGTTTCGGCCATCCGGCCAAGCGATCGTCCCAGAGGCCTGCGTCGCGTCGATCGCGACCTCGGTCATCAGCAGGCCGTTCAAGCCGTCGTCGTCAGGTCCGGTGACCGCGTCGAGCTGTCCCGGCAGTACACGGTAGAACCGAAGGCTCACCCGGATCTCCTCGTCGTATCCGATGGTGCCCTCGAGCAAAGCGTTGATCTCGTCTGACGCGCCGTCGATCTGCAGCTTGCCGTCCGTCGGCCCGTCGCGATCGGCGCCCGGCCGGATCACTGTGAAGGCCAGGAGCAGGTGCGGAAGCTTCGGGCCGCCCTCGGCAATCGGAAGGCCGATGGTGTCGCCCGGATTGCCAAAATTGTTCGCGACATCGCGCACCATGTAGACGGGCGCCGGGAAGGACGGGTGGTCGATGGCCAGACCGACCACCTCGACGCCCTCGTCGTCCCCCGAGGCGTAACTCTCTTCCAACGCTGCCTTGAGGGTCACGCTCTACCAGTCCTTCACGAGGAGCGTGAACGAGACGATCCACCTCGTGCGGACGTTGCCGGCGAGGCCGACCTTGCCCTTGATCCGACAGGTACGCGTGCCGATCGACATATCGGGCAGCAGCACCGGACCCGTGAACCAGCGCGTGCCGGTGTTGAGGTCGTCGCGGTGGAAGTTCTTGAAGACGACGAACTGCTCAGGCGTCAGCCGAACCTGCATCGTCAGCGGCGTTTCGACGTAGAGCTTGCGACGACGCGGGATATCCGGGCCATCGTCCATCTCGGTGTCTTTGGTCTCCGGATGGAGCTCGCCGGTGCCCATGCTCTGGGCAAGCCCGGTCAGGTCCGGGAGGCTTGCGGGCCAAGTTGGCATGGATCAGCCGATCCGCGTCGCTGGCGTGTTGAACTGCTCGCGGAACGCGCCCCGGCCGCCGCGGCCCTGGTTCGCGAGGCCGTCGCCGACGGTGCGAAGCGCCTGGTCGTAGCCGCCGCTGGCGTTGCGGCGCGGCGGCCCGTCTGCCGCGAGAGGGACGCCCGGCGGTGGGATAAAATTAATGACGGGGGCTCCGCCGTTGCTGTTTGCGGCCTGCATCGTGGCGGCGCGCGGCATCACGTAGCTGCCGCCGGTGACGTAGCCGCCGCCGGCATAGCCGCGAACGCCCCGGCGCATCGCTTCGAGAACGGGGACGCCGATCCGGTTCGTTGCCGCCTTGTCGAAGACGTACTCGTCTTTGTGCACGATGCCGGCGACATCGTACTTGGCGCCGGGCCCCGTATAGCCGCCGCTCTCGAAGCCGAAGAGACTCTTCAGCCCGGAGAACAGGCCACCTTCGCCGCTGAACAGCTTGCTCAGCAGACCCATGTCGGACGAGCCGCGCTTGCCGAAGATCATGTCGGAGATCGACGTAGCAGCGAGATCGGCTGCCTTGTTCTTGATGCCACCGAGCACGTCCTGGAGCGTCTTGGCCTTGCCGGCGCCGTCGATGAGGTCCCGCGTCAGCGTCCGGACGCCGTCGGTCCCGACGCCGCGAAGATCGTCCGTTCGTTTGCTGCTCTCGCGTAGATCCTCGACGCGCTTCGCCGCATCGGCCGCTCGATCGGCATAGTCTTTGATCTGGGCCGTCAGGTCCGGCGTGATATCGCGATCCGCGCGCTTGGCGGCCGTCAGCAGCTCTTGCTCGGTCCGGTAGCGGGCGACCACGTCGGCCGTCATGCCGTAGGTCTGCGCTTCCTCGCCCTGGCGCCGGATGCGGTCGTCGGTCTGCTTCAGGGCCCGGTCGTACTCGTCGACCTTGTCGGCCCCGCCGCCGCCCTTCGACTGCGCCTCGAGGCGGGCCATCTGACCGGCGCGCTCGATCTGACCACGCGCATCGCTGCCGGTGATCGTCTTGCCGATGAGGTCGAAAGCCTTCTGGCGTTGGGCGACGTCCGCCTTCTCGGCGTCGGTCTTGGCCTTCAGAGAGTCGATACGCAGCTGGTCCTGGCGCCGAGACATCTCCTCGGACGAGATAATCTTGCCGTTGGCGTCGGTGAGGGTCTCGATCGCCCGCGTCACGCCAAGGTAGGCGTTCTCGGTCTGGTCGAAGTCAGCCAGCTTCCCGCGCGCCTCGGGGCTGGAAAGGGCGTCGCTCAGGTCGGACTGCTGCTTTCTGAGCTGAGACAGGCGGCTGTAATTCGGATCGACGGCGCGCGCGATGTCACCTGCCGTGGTGGAGGCCCGATTAGCCGCCTCGGTGGCTGCACGGCCTGCCGTCTCGCGGCGCTCTGTATCGAGAATGACCTTTGCAGCTTCGAGCTGGCGCGCTGTCTCGTTATCGTAGGGATTAAGCGGCTCCAAGCCGCTAACCTTCCGGTTGATGTTGGTGTTATCGACAAGCTTCTGAAGCCGATCGACCGCCTCCTGCGCGCCTTCGGGGACGATACCGAGCTTGATGCCGGCGATGCGCTTGGCCGCTTCCCAGTAGCTGTTCGCAGCCGTTGTTGCCGTCTGCCACGCCGCCGCCCAACCGGTGGTGGCAGCGGTGTTGGCCTCGACGGTCGAGCGCAGATACTCGGCCGCCGTCTGCTGCGCAGCCGAGCGATTGCCCTGCTCGAGCTGCGTAAGGATGAGCTGCTTCGTCCGGTCGTCGAGGCCGCCGATCTTCGAAGCAATGTCGTCGATGCCAGTCGTCAGGTTCGAAAACGACGCCGCCAATTGCTGGGTCGCGGTCACGGTGTCCTGGCCCGTGATCCGAGCGTAGCGCTCTGTCTCCCGGGTCAGATCGCCGATCACCGGGAGGGCGATCTGACCGGTCTGCGCGTAGGCGGCCACGATCTCGCGCGCCGTTGAGGTCGAAACCTTTCCGGCTTCGGCGTTGCCCTTGGCGAGGGCATCGAGATCTGAGACGGACGCGCCGGTTCCGCGGCCGAGCCCGAGCGTCGCCTGCTCAAGTTTCTGCCGATCGTCGGACGCACTCTTCGCCGCAAATGCAAAGGCTGCGACCGCCGCCAGCGTGGCTGTCGTCGCCACCGTGAAGGGTGTGACAAGGGCCGTCGCCGAGACGCCGAGCTGCTTCAGGCCCTGCGTCAGACCGCCTTCTCTGTCGCCCAGCTTCTGCAGGACCTGAGACCCCTGCTGCACGGCGATCGTGCTGAGCGGAGCCCCGCCGACCAACTGCGAACTTACGTCGAAGGCCTGATACTTCACGAAGAGCTTGTCGTTCGTGCTCAGACCGCGGGAGGTGTTGTCGTTGACCCCGTATTTCTGCTGCGACAGGTAGCGCAGCCGATCCGCCTCGCTGTCGCTGAGGTTACTGCGCCCGATGATGTCGGCGTCCTTGGCCTGCTGGCGCCCGTTCCGATAGTCCTGGTCCAGACGGCGGCGGAGGGCTTCGATCTCCCTTTGCGTTGCGGGGCTCGGCGTCGGGATGCTGGCCGGTATCGCGGGCGCGGCAGATGCGCCAGCCGCACCCTTCGCCGAGCTCTGCGCCTGACGCGCCGCGTTGGCAGCCTCGTTCGTCTTGGCCGTCAGCTTTTCCGTCGCGGCCGTCGCGCGATCAGCGGCTGCGCCAACGTCGCTGAAGGCGTCCTGACCGGCGCGGCCGGCCTGGTCGAAGGCTTGCTTGATCTCGGCGCCGCCCTCGGCCTGCAGGCGAATGGCATAGCTCTTCGTCGCCATCAGCTATCCCCTTCGGTCTGCCAAGACTCGACGATGATCTTCTCTACGGCTGGGAGCACGTCGGCGAGCAGAGGCGTCTTCGCGCCCATGCTCTCGGCCAGCATCAGGATCGAGGCGAAGTCGACACCGAACACCGAGCCTTGCACCGCCCGGATCTGACCCCCGCACCGTTCGAGGACCATCCAGGCGGCGATGCCGTCCGCCGTCTGTGGCGCATGAACCGTGTAGGGACATTCGGCGCAGGCTACGCCGCAGGCTCCGCAGTAGTCGGGGCCTCGGTCCCGGTAGTGCCACCGGGCAAGCTCGATGATCCGTTTTTTTCCGTGTCCACCGTGAAGGCGGGCGTGGCATAGTCACGATCCAGGCGGTCGTAGATCGGGCAGAGGCCAAGCAGCCGGTCAATGTTGTCGGGCGTGACCTGGGCCGGCTGATCTTTCTCGTCAGCGACGCCTTCCCATTCGACGATGCCGTTGCGAACCAGAGCCCGAACGAGCCCGACGCCAGCGCGGGTATTGGCCGTCTGATCGCCTTCCTCGGCTTCCGAAAACACTTCGGCCGCCTCCCTGCGAGCCAGAGCCATCGCGACAGGGTCGATCGGCCGGACCTTCACGCGCAGCCCTTCGGCTACCGAGGACAGATCGATCCAATAGGGTTCGCGCGGCAGTGCGCCGAGTTTCAACATGGTGACCCTTGAGAGTGAAATGTTGCTTGGAGAGCCGATGCCGTGCTGAATGCCAGCATGTGGATTTTCGTCTGGCTATCGGTCGCCGCCCATGGCGTCGTGTCCTCTGGAACAATTGAGTTCCCGACCAAGGAAGCCTGCGAAGCGGGTAAAAAGAGTTGGGGTGAGATGTACGTCACCCAAACTGAGCGCGGCGGGTCAGCTCCATACTTGGATGCTAAATGCATTCAGAAGCAGACCGGAAAGCCTCAGTAGCCCTCGACGTCATTCACCAGGATGGCGGTCACGGTCCGGCCGAGTGTCGGATCCTTCGCTGCCTGCCAAGCGAAGGTGGCCTGCACCCCGTTCGGCCCCGTGACGGGAGTCTTGGCCTTCGGCAAGAACACCGAGTGCCCCTTGATGATCAGCGAGCGGCTCGCGTCGGTGGTCCAGCCGAAGTCCAGCTCGCACGGCGTGCCGTTGGTGGCCTGGTCGAGCAGCGTCGTGCTGTCGAAGCGCACTACGATCTGCCCCGACATCATCACCATGCCGGCGTCGGCGTCGGCGATGCGGCCGTCGGCGCGCAGCACCTCCACCTTCTCCAGCTGGTTCGAATAGGTGAACTCGGACGAGACGACGGTGCCGAGCGCGATGCCGTTCCGGCTGACGCTGCCCTGTGCCTGCGCGAACCGCTCGATGACGGCCTCAGAGGGCGATGCGGCCGCGCCGGGCACCGCCGCCTTCGTCTCGCCCTGGGCGATGAGTCCCAACGTCGCCGTCAGCAGCCCCGAGCGCTGCATGGCCACGCGCATGGTGTTGCCCCGAACGCCGAAGTTCATCCCGTAGCTGGGCACCTCGGGCATGCCGATCTGGACGGACATCGACGGCAGTTGCTGCGCACCGGAGTGAAATTCGTGAGTGTGGACGTCAGACGCCGCTGTGCTGGTCGGCGCACCGAAGTACAGCTTCAGCCACGTCCCGAAGTTGCGCAGGTCGATCGGCACGACGACGTCGCCATCGTTGTTCGCCACATCCTTCGTCGGCGGCAGTGGCTCGCGGCCGTAGCCGAGCAGGTCCGATTCCAGCAGCCCCTGCTCCTCACCGAGCTGCGAGGACACGAAGGGCAGCTTCGCAAACCCGGTGCTGGGCGGCGTGCCGTAGGTAGTTTCGAAGGCAGCCGCCATGATGGCGTTCGCGCCGCGTGCTCGGGCCATGGTGGTGCTCCTGTCAGTTCAGGGGGTCGGTGGTGCCGTAGGTCGCCACGATGGTGACGAGAGCGGCGCGCGAGACAGCGGCGCCGGAGGTGGTGAGCGGCTCGGTGCTGACGTCACCGACCTGCACGTAGTCGCAGAGGCCGCCGAGGGTCCGGTCCGCCGCGATGGCGGCCCCGATTTTGCCGAGCATCGTGTCGAGCGCGGTCTCGGCCGCGATCGTCTTGGTCTTGTTCGCCGCGACGTCGACGGGGATCTGATGATCGAAGACGTAGGTCGCCGGGCTTAGGGTGACTTCGGGATCACCGGGGTCACCGTCGTCGATATTCACGAAGCCGCCGTCGGGAAGGGTCTGCTGCTTGACCTCGTTCCGGTAGTGGGCGGCCTGGGGCAGCGCGCCCTTGATGAGGGCGGCCAGCGCCTGGATGACCTGCTCGCGCTTGCTCGCCATCAGGGCACCGGCGCGGTGGCGATGACATCGACAGGCGTGAGGTCGGTCGCCGTGCAGGTGAACGTGTCGTAGCCGACGAGGGCGGTCACGAGGCCGATGACGGCAGGCAGCGTGCGCGAACCCCGAACCTGCCCAGAGATTGCGGTGGCGCTCTTCGTCAATCCAGTCACGACGTAATCGCGGCCGCCCGACCTCCATGCGGTGGCGGTGACGATCGGCGATGCCGAGAAACGTCCCGATGGTAGCGTGACGATGAAGGTGCAGTCGGCCTTCGAAGCTACGGTGGTGGCGAACTGAGCGAAGGCAGGACCGGTCGCACCCGTGTCACCCTTAGCGCCGGCATCTCCCTTGGCGCCCGCTAGTCCTGCGGCTCCTGCGCTGCCCTGAGAGCCCGCATCGCCTTTCGGGCCTGTTGCTCCGATTGCTCCTGCCGGACCCTGGCCGCCCACTGCTCCAGGGTCTCCCTTGGCACCGGTGGCGCCTTGCGGTCCGATTGGTCCGACATCGCCTTTGTCGCCTTCTGCTCCTGGAAAACCGGCAACGCCCTGAGGGCCGGGATCTCCCTGCGGCCCTTTGGCGCCTGTAGCGCCTACAGGACCCGCAGGCCCTGCCGGGCCAGTGGCGCCGGTATCCCCCTTCGGACCAGCCGAGCCGTCCTTGCCTGCTGCGCCTGCCGCGCCTGCAGGTCCTCGATCGCCCTGAGGCCCGGCAGCACCCACAGGTCCAGCCAGGCCGTCTGCGCCGCAAGGGCCAGTCGCACCAGTTGGTCCGACAGGTCCAGGGCTACCGACTGCACCCGCAGAGCCTGCTGGCCCAGCAGGTCCTGGCTGTCCTTGTGGTCCGACATCACCGCGCTCTCCTCTGGCGCCAGTGTCGCCCTTCACGCCGGGCGCGCCATCCGTACCCGGTACGCCGGGCGAACCTGCCGCACCGACCACGCGCCCGATATCGGCGGTGGACCCGTCGGAGTAGGTTAGGACGAGGCGACCGGCCCCATTGATCGTCGTCGCCGTGACGCTGCGCCCGGCCGCTGCCGGGCTCATCATCATCGAGCTCTCGTCCTCCGCGGCAGCGGGGCATGCGAGAAGCGCGAGAGCCGCCCCGATGGCGAGGAGACGACGCATCAATTGCCGTTCCCGTAGTGCAGCCGGAACGCGCAGGCGACGCCCTGTAAGTCGGCCAGCGCCATGATCGAGACGTATCGGGTCTGGCCGCCCATCGGATTCGACGAGCTGCCGAGCACGCGGCCGGACCGCGCCATGAACACCGTGTCCTCGAACTCGTTCACGGCGCCCGTCGCCGAGGTCACCAGCCGGACGTTGCTGAGGGTCTTGCCGCCGAAGGTGACGGCTTGGGTGGTCACCGGCGCCGTCACCGACACCGAAGCGATGACGATGTCGGCAGGGCAGAGATTGAGCCCGCGATAGACCGGTGCGCCGTCGGGCTGGACGATCTCATAGGTCTGCGGCGTTGTGCTGACCGGGAGCGCGAAAGCCTTGCCGTTGCGCGCGAAGGGCACCGCCGAGGTGACGTTTCCGTCGCGGTCGTAGACGGCAACCGGCTTCAGCGTCTCGCTGCGCGGGACGCCAGGGGCGACAGCCGGCGGCTTTTCGGCCAAGGCCGCGCCGGAAATGAGTAGGAGGCCGAGGATCAGGGCAACGCAACGGAGCATCGTCACACCTCGTTGGCCGAACGAGCTTCGTCGATGAGAGCGGGCGCGCGAGCGGCCCATTCCTGAGCGATCCGATCCACGTCGAGCCGCTTCCGGAGCTTCGCCTGTTTCACCAGAACGAAAATCACCACGAACGAGCGTCCAGCTGTCGGGCCGCCCTCATTGATCGGCTTGAAGGACTTGCGCCGCTGGAAGCGAGCCGCCTGGCGCCGGTAAAAGGCATCGGCGACGAGCACGCCGCCCGATTTGCTTGGCACGAAGCGCAGCTTCACGCCGGTTTCGCGTTCCCAGTCGGCCGGGGTGAGGCGTTTGCTGCCCTTGGAGACGCTGACGTGCTTCACGCCGGCGTCGGGGGCCGGGATCGCGAGGAATTTCTTGTTCTGCGCCGTGATCGTGACGCCCTGCTCGAAAGCCATGATCAGCTTCGCCGCGTTCGAGCTGACGTAGGCGGCCGCCTCAAGGCTTTCACCGCTCTCAGGATACGTCGCACCGCGCCATGTGTTCGCAAGACGCTGACCGAGGCCGGCCCGCTTCACGTCGGCTCGCAGGTCGCCTTTCAGGCCGTCGGTCGCCTTACGCATGCCGGCGGTGACCGAGCGCGCGAGACCCTTGGCTTCGCCCTGCATGCCCTCGGTAAAACTCGGGATCTGGACGCCGAACCTCACGGCGCGTCCTCGTCCGGATCGGGCTGCACCATCTGCACCTCGAGGGTGCGCACGATGCGATGGGCGTCGATCTTCGACAGGCCGATGACCTCGACCGTGCCCGCCGGTTCGCCGTCCTCAGCCTGCATCTCGAAGGTGTCGCCCTGCGCCGGGCTCGGCACCTCGGACAAGCGCACGTCGATCAGCATGGCGTCGAGGTCGTACTGGTTGCCGCCGAGACCGACGATGGCCTCGGGCGACTTCCTGATGATGCGCACCGGCACGCCATCACCCTGACCTCCAGCACGCCAAAGGGCGTCTCCGGCGATGTTCGGATCGTCGAAGATGGAATCGATGGCGAGGGAGAAGGCGGACATGGTTTAGGATTGCTTCGAGCCGCGCTTGTCGTCCTCGTTCTCGGGCTCGGAGCCAGGCTTGGGCGACTGCGCTGCCGTCACATCCGGCCCGCGCTTGCCGTCACCACCCTCCTCCTCGGCCGAGACGTGTGTCCCGGCCTGCAGCGCAGCCTGAGCTGCATCCCAGTCGAGCGTGACGATCTCGCCGTCCTTCTTGCCTGTTTCGCGCAATCGCATGGCGACCTCCTTCGATGCGGCCGCCCTCTTTCGGGGAGCCAAGATGATGGGATCGGCCACCGCGGCGGCCGGCCATGGGTTGGCCTCGTCGGCGATGAGCCGCTGACGAGGTCGCGTTGCCGGGTCGATCAGTTCGAGGAGAAGCCGCGCACCAGGGTGGCGGGCCGCTTCACGAGCGGGAGGGGATTGGACTCGGTATGCATGTCCATGCCCTTGCCGAACTTCATGCGCTCCAGCGGAGCCACGAAGACCTGGTCGTCGACGTTGGGCGCGATGTTGACCTCGTCGACGAAGTCCGGTGGCGCCCAGTAGTTCGTGAAGGTGTCCCCGGTGCCGAGCGGGAAGAACCGCACATCGCCGTCGGGGATGAAGCGCTGCACGCTGGTGCTACCGTCCTCGTTCAGCTTCGTCGCCTGACCCCGGTATTCCTCGAACGTGATGTTCTGGAAGGTGAAGCCCTTGCGCAGATCGTTGCGCAGCGGGTTCTGGGTCGAGGCGAAGTACTTGTAGGCGTCCTTCACACTGGCATGCGTGACGAAGCGATCGAACCAGGAGGGCGAGGCCAGGGCCTGGACGCCGGTCATGGTGTCGCCGAGGAGATTGTCCTCGATATAGCCGGACACCTCGCGGCATTTGCTGCCGACATCCGTGCCGGCCGTGCCGAGCGCGAAGTCGACCTGCTTCGGCACGATCCCGAACTCGGTGAACAGGTTGATGAGCGGCGTGCCGTCGTAGTCGACGATGACACCGGTGATGGCGCTGACCCGCAGGTGTTCGAGCGTGATAGCGTGCTTGCGCCGCATGGTGATCAGCTTGCGGTTGACCATGCCGAGCACGGTCTCGAGGCCTATGCCGGAAGCGACGCCGCCGCCCGCTCCCGCGACACCGACCCGCATCAGCATGTTCTGCACGTCGAGGGCGAGCACGCTGTCGTCATGCGGGATGTGCGGGACCACGAAGGCCTTGAGCCGGGCGCGCTCGGGCGTGCCGAGGCTCGGCGGTGCGCCGCGCGGGCGCGTCGGCAGAAGGTTGAGCACGCCGTTGTTGATGTCGATCGTCACCGAGGTCGTGGCGATCGGCTCGTCGGTGAAGAGGCCGAGTTCGTTCAGCCGTCCGTAGGTGTTCGGGACGAGATTGACGCTCTCGGTCAGCGAGCTCGCCGAGAACGCGTTGCTGTTGGTGATGTCGAGGATGATATCGGGCATCGATTCAGGCTCCTTCCCGGACCTTGATGCCCACGCTGCGCAGCTGGCCGATGGCCGCCGCGCGCTTCGTCGCATCGTTGATGGTGGATCCCCAGGTCAGGCCGGCATGGCTGACGAGGGCATGGTTCTCGATGACGACGCAGGGGGCGTCGACGGAGGTGGCATCGACCGGCGCGACCAAGATGGCCGTCGCGGTCTGCGTGCCATCACTGCCGGTCGCGGCGGCGGGCACGTACTTGCCGGAGGCGGCCACCTTGGCGAGCACGGTGCCGGACACGAGCGCGCCCGAGCCGCTGGCGACGGTGCCGGTGCCGCGCGAGTAGTAGGATCCGGCCTCGTACTTGAGCCAATCGCTCACGTAGACGGGGCTGTTGAGTGTCGCGCCCATGGGTCAGGCTCCCTTCTTCACGAGGCCGGCGCGCTCGAGCTGCGAGCGCATGTTGGTCTTGGCCGCATCGGGGCCGGCCTGAGCCGGGGCCTTCTGTGCGACGTGATGCGACGACACGGCCGTCGCCTCGTCGGTCGCGACGAGCTTGTCGAAGAGCGCGGCACGGGCGTGCTCCACGGTCTTGCCCGCCGCGACCATGTCGGTGGCCAGAGCCTCCGGGATCGACGGATCGGCGCGTCGCGCGAGCGCGACCAGGGTCTTGATCTCGCCGGCCGAGCCGATGCGCGCCTTGGCCTGCTCGACCGAGGCGCCCTCGGCCAACAGGGTCGAAGCCATGGCCGGGACGCCGCCTTCGAGGCAGAGGGTCGCGATCTCGGACGCATCGGCACGGGAGACGGTCGTCGCCGTCGTGGCGATCGGCTTGTCGACGACGGCTGCGAGCGCCGCACTCGGGTTCGGTGGAAGGGCGGGTGAGCTGCCCGCCGGATCGTTGGCCATGGATGTCTCCTTCTGGCGCGGGGGAACGGCCGGCGCGGCCGCGGTGGGACGGGCGCGGTTGGTCCACGCACGCCGATCGGCCAGGGCGACGAGGCGCTCGGGCGGATGCTGGTAGAGGCGGAAGTCGAAGGCGGTCGGCTCGGCGCCGAGCTCGCCATCGTCGCCGCCGAGGTCGATCACGACGGTCTCGCCGGATTCGCCGGTGTCGTCGGTCGTGCGGCCCTGGACCCGGTCGGCGTAGCCGGCGGCCACGGCCTCGTCCGGCGACATCCAGAGCTCGGCCTGCATCGCAGCGCGGATCTCGTCGACCGTCTTGCCCGTGCGCTCCGCGTAGATGCCGGCCATGGCACTCGCGAGCGAGGTCAGGGCACGGATCTGGATCTCGTGATCGGCTACCGTGCCGAAGGTGAACCCCGACGGATCGTGGATCATCATCACGGCGCCGAGCGCCATCACCCGCTCGTCGCCGGCCATGGCGATGACGGAGGCGGCCGATGCGGCGACGCCCTCGACGATGATGGTCTTGCGGCCGCGATGCGCGCAGAGCGCGGCATGGATCGCAGCCCCTTCGGTGGCGATGCCGCCGCCGCTGTTCAGGCGGATGGTGACGTCCTGATCGCGGCCGACCCGGGCGAGCGCCAGGATCACGTCGGCAGCGTCGAAGCTGTCATCCCAGTAGAGATTGCCGACCGTGCCGCTCAGCACGATCTCGCTCCCATTGACCAATACGGCCATGGCGACTCCTTCGATGTTCGTTTGGACGAGGTGACGGGCCGTCAGTCGGCCGTGGGGCCGTTGCCTCCGGCCGGTGCATCGCCGGCAGCCCCGGCGTTCCCAGCGGATCCGGTCTTCTGGCGGCCGTCGCTGGCGTAGATCAGTCCGAGCGCATCGGCCCGGGCATTGTCCTGGGCGTTCTCGGCGTCGATCGCCTCGGCGTCGTAGCCGCCCTCGGAGACCTTCTGCGACCGCGTCGAGAAGCCGGCGCGGATCTCCATCTGCTTGCTCTCGACGTCCTGAACCGGGTGGATGTACGGCCAGGCCTGCGGCGTCCACTTCGCGGCGTAGGCATCCTGCCGCCGCATGCCGGGTGGCAGAATGAGAGCACCGGACAGGATCGCGAGATCGATCCAGCGGGCATAGACCGGACGACACACCTGGTAGACGACGTGGTGATGCTGCCAGCCCTCGACGGCCCGACGGAAGTCGTTCAGCGCGGCGCGCAGCGTCCGGTCGTTCAGCTGGCTGTAGTCGCCGCTCAAGAGCTCGTAGAGCGTGCCGGCCGCCGTCGCGATGCCGCGCAGGGATTGCCGGACGAAGGCCTCGAAGTTCGGTCCGACGTCCTTGGGGTCGGAGAAGGTGACGTCCTCGTCGTCCTCGAGGATCTGAAGCGTCCCGGGCTCGAAGGCGAGACCCGCCGATCCGGCATCGTCGGGTCCGTCCGCTCCGAGCGGTGACTGGCCGTCGGCGATCCGCTTGATGAAGCCGACGAACATCGCCGAGTTCTTCTTGCGAACGAGTTCGGCATCGAGGTAGCCGCTCAGGTCGTAGAGCGTCTGCAGAGCGGGGGCGAGCCAGGGCTCTCCGCGGTCCTGCCCAGGCCGCATGGCGCGGTAGAGGTGGCAGACGTCGCTAGCTGGCACGAGGCTCTGGGCGAGCGAGCCGGCACCGCCCAGAAGGCCGTCGCCGGGATGCTCCCGGTAGAGCCAGTATCCTTGCCGGGCGCCGATGGCGTCGTACTGGATGCCCTGCCGGATGCGTTCGCTAGCATTCGTCTTGAAGGCGTCGCAGTGGTCGCCTTCGAGCACCTGCAGCTGCAGCGGCACGGTGAGCCCGTCGGTCAAGCGCCGCGGCCGCATCCGCAAGAAGCACTCGCCCCCTTCGATCATGCCACGCACCGCGATGGCCTGCAGACCGTAGAAGTCGTGCGCACCGGTGGAATCCGCCTGATCGGTCCAGTCCCACCACAGCCGGGTGACAGCCTGCCGAAACTGCTCGCTGAGCTTTTTCGCAGCCTTCGCCTGCGCCTTGCTCATCCCGACCGTCGAGATCGCCGCGGTGCTCTGCGGCTTGATCCCGGTCCCGACGATGTTGGTCACCAGCCGGTCAATCGCCGCCCGGGCATAGGGGTTCTTCCTGGCCTGGTCCCTGGACTTCTGGCGAAGCTCGTCCAGCGCGTAGGTGAGCGCGGTGTTCGGCCCGTACCCACCGACGCGCCAGGCCCGTGAACGCCGACCGAACCCGCCCGCGGCATCGTAGGGCGCAGCCTCGCGGGCCGTCCCCGTGCCGGCGGGCGCCCCGCTCAAATCGACCGAAGCCACCGGTGCGAAATACTGGCTCGTCCCCTTCAGGCGGACGCGAACGCGGGCAGGTTCGCGCACGCTCAGAGCCCACCTGACGTCGTCATAACGATGCGGCGTGTCCGAGTGCGTCCTCCACCAGCAGCGCCGGCGATATCCCTCTCCATGTCGATGAGGATCTGCCGCATCTCAGCCAGGGACCGGTAGGTGATGCGGCCTCGCTCGGGATAATCGACGGTGAGCGCACCGGAGCCGATCGCCTGTTTAAGGCTGTCGACCTGTTTCTGGGTGTAGCCGGCCATGTCGCCTACCTCATGAACCGACTGCGGATGACGCCGCGGCGTCCGCGTTTCTGCTGCCCGGAAGCGGCGATGACGTCCCGGCCGGATACCGCTTCGTCATCGGATGACCGAACCACGCGTTCGAGGCCGAGCGAGGCTTCGAGTTCCCGCCACTGCCCCTCGCGCCAGCGGTCCCAGCCCCGCATCTGCGCGAGCCCGCGGGCATAGTTCGCGCAGTCCAGAACCTCGTTGCGCCGGCCGGTGATCGGTACCCATTCGCGCCGCGTCCGGCCTCGGCTGACGCTCGTGACGAGTTCCTCTGCCGTCAGCTGCCGGACCTGCTCCTCGCCCACATCCTTCGGCAGATGGACGAAGCCAGCGGCGAATTCGGCACCCTGGATCGGTCGCGGAAGCGACAGGCAGCCGAGCAGCTCTTGCTTGCAGAACGACGCGCCGATGCGGACCGTCTTCAGGCCTCGGCGGATCTTCTTGCCGTTGCCATTGGTGTCCTTGGCTCCGACGCCGAGGAAAGCGGCCGTGTAGCTGTCTTGCCCGTCGACCGCGTGAACGTTGCCGCGGCCGGCCTGCAAGCGAACGAAAGCGTAGACCTCGGCCGTGAAGGCGCCCGAGTCGATGCCCCAATCCCTGACCGACAGCTCGATGCCGGTCTCGTGCAGCCAGGTTTCGTCGAACATGGCTTCGAGTTCGGCCCAGACCTCGGACCGGTTCGTGTCGCCCGGAAGCACGCGGTGCTCGACCAGCCAGCGCTGCCGGTTCCGACCGAAAGCCCAGATGCCGACCTCGAGACGATCCTTCTGGACGTCGACGCCGGCGAACAAGACCAGGGCCGAGCGGCTGACGGTGCCGGAGAGGTAGTCGTCGCGCCGATTGTAGACATCCTGCCAGTCGGGTGCCTCCGCACCCTCCTTCCACGTCCGCGCGAGCTGCGTATTGTGGAAGGTCTTCAGGGCTTCGGGACCACGCCGAAGCGCGCGGGCGAACTTCCTCACCGTCTCGACGATCGTCTGTTTCGGCGCATAGAGCTTCGAGGCGACGAAGCCGGCATGCTCGTTCGACACCGCCTGTCCACCGCAGTGACGGCAGAGCGCTCTGCCCTGTGCATCGCAGCGCTCCGGTACTTGCTGCGCGCCACAGCACTCGAACGATCGTGTCTGGCGCCACTCGATATGCCTGAGCGCCGTCAGACGCTGGGCCTCGGTCCAGGGTCGATCGCAAGCGATGCACTCGTATCGCGCAGTCTCCGGCCGCAACTTTCCGCCGGCATCCTTGTCGATCTTGACCCGCTCCCACTCGAGGGCCTGCATCTCGGAGCAGTGCGGGCATGCGACGAACGCTTTGCGCTGATCGCTCTCGTCGTAGGACGCCTCGATAGCGCTGCGCCCTTGCACCGTCGGTGAGCAGGCGCGGACCGAAAGGCTGTTCGTGACGAACTCGGCCTGCCGCTCTTCGGCCAAGTCGATCGGCGAACCCTCGCCGCCGGCCGAGAGCGGGTACTTGTCGATCTCGTCCGACAGCAGCAGGCGGATCGGCCGCATAGCCAAGTTGGTCGGACTGTTCGACCCGACCAGGGTGATATGCCCCCCAGGAAACTGCTTGTGCGTCAGCGTCGCGCCGGCATCCCGCGACTTGGCGTCACCGAACAACTCCCGGAGCACGCGTGTATCCCGGATCATCGGGGCGAGCCGATCCTTCGAGAAGGTCTCGGCCGCGTCGTCCTTCGGCATCACCACGAGGATCGGGCACGGTTCGATATGCGCGAACCGACCGATGATGTTCTCGATCACCGTGGTCTTGAGCAACTGGGTGCAGGCCATCAGCGTGATGGTCTTCACGCCCGGCTCGGTGGCGGCGAGCATCGGGCCGCGGGCGACTTCGACCCTGGAAACGATGAACCGACCGCCGTGCGACGATTCCTTGCTGAGCCGGCGATAGCGTTCCGCCCACTCGACAACATTGAGCTGCGGCGCCGGGGTCGCCCCTTTGCGCCAAGCTGTCGAAAGGCTGCTGGTATCAAGCGAACTCGGCGGAAGGCTCGCCGAGCTCTGCAAGGTGCTGTTGGACATGCGCGGTCAGGATCGTCGTGAGCGCGCGGGGGTCGACCTTGAGCTCATCCGCCATCGTGATGGCGACCCGCGCTGGCCAGGACAGCCAAGCGTCTCGGAAGTCCCGGGCGGTGTCGAAGAACAGCTTCTCGGCCGCCTCGCGATCGACGAGCTTGCGGTTGCCTTTCTCCACCTCCTGCCTGCGCTGAAGCCCGAGGTAGTTTTCCTTCCGACGGATCGCGAGGGGCGTCGGAAGGTCGACGCCGTCGAGGTCGAACGACTCGTCGGGCGCGCCCTCCGCCGGCGTGGTGCCGGGACGCGGCATCGCATCTGCGACCTGCTGCCAAGTGTCCGGCTTCGGCTTCGCTGGCGCCTTCGGCTCCGACCGGTCCGTGTTACCCTCAGCTGCGCGGACCGGGCGATGGGTAACACCACCCCGGTAGCTCGCAGGCCTCTGATCGAGGTTCCACTCTGATGCCTCGACATCAATCAGACCAGCATCAGAAAAGACGAGTAAGTCTTTCTGCTTCCAGGCTGTTACGGCTTTGCGAGATACCATCCGCCGACGGGCAAAGTCGGCTTGGCTGACGAATTTCGACCCGTCGTCTTCAGCCATGGCGGGGTGTTACCTGTTACCCTGTTACCGGGTTTTCGGACCCTGGCGCTAGAAACTGCTGGGGCCCCGACCACCCGTATAGACGGGCGGCGACAGGGTCCCCCGCCGAAGCGCGGTCTGGCACTCAGCGCTCGGCCGAGACTGTCTGGTGCTGTCATCCGTCGGAGCGAAAGCATGTTCACCCACGTCATGATCGGCAGCAACGATTTGGAGCGGGCCAGGACCTTCTACGACGCCACTTTCGTCGCGTTGGGCGGCCAGCCAGGCAAGATGGATGCGCGAGGCAGGCTGATCTACGCCCACGACGGCGGTCGGCTGATGATCACGAAACCGATTGATGGGAAGCCAGCGACCTCTGCCAACGGCGGAACCATCGGGATCGGTGCCCCAAGCCCGGATCATGTCATGGCTTGGCATAAGGCCGGCACAACGTATGGAGGTGTCGCAATTGAGAGCCCGCCTGCAGAGCGACCGAATGGGGCTTTCGTCGCGTACCTTCGTGACCCTGACGGAAACAAGCTTACCGCACGGTCGCAGCCCACGAGGTGAGTGGCTCGACGGCAAGGGGTTGCGAACCGACCGACATTCTGCACCTCGCTCGATCATTCGCAGCTAGATCCGTCCGTTAGCGATCAAGCGGATCACAAAGAGAAGCACCAATCCCGGGTCGTCATTCGGCACGTAGCTTCAGCCGACCACTTAGGCTGAAGACCTCCGAACGCCGCCCCATGATCGCGGCTGAGAGTCGCGCATCGAAACACAGCAGTCTCCGCACGCCTTTCCATCGGGCAACTACCAATCCCAGGAGACCCGAAGTGCGCATCGTACAGAACGCAACAGCAGCCATTATATTGCTTGGCAGCGTTGCCCCAGCCTTGGCCATCTCGTGCAAGGAGGAGATCTCGACCATTGAGCGCAGGCTGAACAGCGCTGGTGCCGAGAAGGTGACGGGCGTCAAGCCCGACCAAGGAGCGACCTCGTCGAACTCTCCGAAGGCCCTCGATGAGCAGCCAAAGGGCGAGCCCTCCGACCCGAGCACCAAGCCGTCGGGACCTGGTGTGCTGAATGCCAAGGCGATGATCGAGAAGGCTCGCGATCAGGAGAAGGCCGGCGACGAGAAGGGCTGCCAGGACACCATGACCAAGGTGAAGGAGACCGCAGGCGCGCTGCCATAGCGCCTCTCGGCATATTTCCCCTCCACACGACGAAGTGGCGTGCCGTCTCGAATGAGACGCACGCGCTTTCAAAAATAAGCTGGATCCACCAGTTTCATCAGCAACATGGAGCACACATGGCCCAAACGGTCTCAGCCAAGTTCACGACACGCCGCGACGCCGAGATGGCGGTGGAGCACATCGTGCAGGAGCACGGCTTCGATCGCAGCGCCGTCACGGTCGGCTCGGCCTCGGATGCCAACACGGCGGGCACGGAGGCAGCGCGCGCCGATATCGAAGATGGACATCTGAAGTCTGACAACGATGGCGAACCGGCTCTGGCCGGCAAGATCAAGGTCTCTGTCCAGATCACCGACCAGGACGCCGAGAAGGTCAGATCCTCGTTCGACACGTTCGGCGGCGAGCCGGCCTAGCAGACGAATCACGAGGCGCGCATCCTTTGGGCCCAAGCCCGTGCCGTCGTTACCTGATAGTGCTTCGTAGTATCCCCTCGACTTGGCGCTTTTGACGGCCCATCGGGGAGTCTTGGCGGGCCGCCGAAGCGCATGTCATAGGGAGGAATGACGACCGAAGTGCCGCACCCCTATTCCATTACCGTCGAACCGCTGACGAAGCCCCAAGGCCATTATGGCTGGGCGCTTCGGAAGCACGGAAAGCTCACCGAGCGCTCCGACCGAGCATTCCCGAGCGAGAACAAGGCTTTCGAGAACGCCATGAAGGCTGTCGAGCGCGACCAGGGCGGCTTCGGCAGCCACTAATCTTTCACATCCTTCGACAGCGTCAGGCGCCGGATCTGTCCGCCATCCTTTTGGTTCGGACCTGCGCCGTCTTGATCTGGTGGTGCTTCGGGCAAAGTGCTTGGCGTTCACGGGATCGAGCGCCGCGCCGCCATCCTTCCGCTCAACGATGTGGTCGGCGTAAAGCCTGACACCGCCGTTGCCGCCGCGAACACCGCATCCGTGCCATTGGCAGCGCCAGGCGGCGCGTCGCTTCACCTTTAGCGCCCAGGCTTTGTGCTCGGCCGTCTGCGCCCGGGGTCAGCAACCATCGGTGCCGGTCGAGCTGTCCGTGTGCCCAGCGTCGAGAGACGAGTGGCTAAGGTGGAGAGGCGTGGCAGGCCAAATCGAGCTCTGTTGCATCCACTATGGCTGCGCTGATCGCATACGTGGAAAGCATCAAAGCCGACCCAATTGCTAATGCCGAGCGGAACTCATTGGCTATGTTGGTCTAAATGATCCGAACGCGGTGTCGCAGCGCAATAGTTTCAGATGATCTTCTTTGAAGAGAATTATACGCCCGCGACCGGATGTATCGTTTGGGTTGTTTCGGGGCGAATTCACCCGAACTCATGTCTCACGATAATCATCCCAGTGATTTCGTGGCTGAGTGATTTTGTTGATGCAGATAGCATCAACAAAAGCGCTCCCAATAATTAAGGAATATTCATGAAAAATGTTTCCAAGATCGCTGTCGCTTTTACTCTCGTAATCGGCGCTGCTGCTTCCCCCAGCCTTGCTCAGGACTTCAACAACCGTGGCTCAGGCTACGGCAGCGACGGAACTATCAACGTCTGGGGAGCGAACCTGAGTCCGAATGGCGGGCAGCGCGGCCCGCTTGGTGCTGTCGGTAACGTCGTCGGTGGCGTGACTGGCGCCGTCGGTGGCGTTGTCGGTGGAACGGTCGGAGCGGCTGATGACATCGTCACAGGATCCATAACTCCGCGTCGTGACAACCGTGATGTTCGGTACAGCGAATTCGAGCAGGACGACCAGATGGTAAATCAGGAGCGTCGTGGCCGGAGTCGCGCCGCGTACTGAGCTTTTCATCTACTCTTGAGACAGATGGCAGGGCGAAAGCCCTGTCGTTTTGCTGTGAGGGCGCGATCGGCGAGCCTGCGTCGAGTTCGATGAGCGTTCCGCGCTGGTGCTTCATCGACTATGTCGCAGGACCTTGGAGATAGCTCTGGTGTTTGCCTTCTACCCACACCAGGAGAGCTTCATGAACGCCAATCACCCGAGCCACTACGTCGGCCAGAATATCGACAACGTCGATCAGCTCAGCAGCATTACCCTTTTGGGTCTTGCGGTCTTGGGCGCAATCGCCACGCTGCTGGCGAACTGGGTTGTGATCGGGTGAACTGACTACTGCGGACCGGCCACCGTCAGGGGTATGAACCTGACGGTGGCCGGGTCACTCTACGCCGACGCGGACGGCGGGGCGCTGCGCAAACTTTCACCGATCGCGATGTGCGCTATCACGCTTGTTGCGTGAGGAAAGCATTGCTCAATCGCATCGGGTGGGGCTGAACGACATCTCGCGGGAGATGACGATGGTCGCCGCGGTTGCCTGCTTTTTGAACCTTCGGGCAAAGGTCCACCCAACGACCATCGCGCCGTATGCTGGAAGCGTCGGTATGAGCGACGGGCCTAGATGCCCTCGCCCGAAGACGGCGTATACCCTGCGCAAAATGGGCCACCACGACTACACTGTGATGGACGGAAAGACTGCCGTGGGCCACGCCTTCGGCCTCGAAGCTTTCGTCGAAGGAACGTTGCTCTGGACCGTCAGAGCTTATGACGTTGATCGTGAGGTCTATTCACTCCAAGACGCCAAAGATTGGCTCTCGGGAGGCGATCCACCGCTGCCCGATGAGGCCGTCTGACTGTCGTGCTGAGGGTGCATCTCTTCCATCGTGAGAAGCGGCAGGGCCTGTGGCGGCCTCACATCCGTTCTCGCGCTCGACCCGTGCATATTCTTCGTCGGTCGGCGTAAAACCTTTTTGGAGTGCCAAACCCTACGCAGTCAAGCGATACGGTGCTTGGAACGGCTAATTCTGTGGCTGCTTGCCACCGCTCCGATCGTTCGAGAGCACAAGGCGCTTTAAGATCGAGTCGAATTTCTTGTCCTTCTCCACACCGTCGACGATTGCAGCGGTCGCAACCAAGTCGCGTTGCAAGTCCTCATCGAGAAATCGCCAAGCGAGAACGACAGCCGCGCCCAACTGGGCGAGCGCAACCTTATCCTGTTCGCCGTACGTTTCGATGATGGCAATTTCCTGCGCGGTCATCCGGGCCATAACCTTGTGATCTTCACCGAGATCGGGTCGCTGCCGGGAAACGATTCCTCCAGCGCGTCGTCAAGCTTTTAGTTCAATCGGTCCGGGTGGTTGCCGGCGACGTGCCGATCCGACGTTTCAAGCGGATCAACTTCAGCAGTGATCCTAGGCCGACGGCGGTCGCCTCGCACTTTGAGTACGTCGGAAGCTAGGAATGCAAGACCAGCCCCTATGAGTAGGACTGGGACCGGATCTTCGCGCAGAGTTCTCGCAAGATTATCGAAAGTCGAGCTTAAATTGCCCCGTGATGCTTGAGCGCTAAGAATGCCACGTCTTAGGCTCGATAGGTTCAACCGCGACTGCAAGTCGGAGAGCGTGCCTTCCAGTCGGTCGCGCGAGGCCTCGACTTCGCGCTCTAATTTTTCCCCCGATTTGCTCATTCTTCCAATCGCTCCGTGATCATGGTGGCGTCCTGGCGGACCTGTCGTTCCGTTCGGCTCGGCTCCAGTCCGGAAACCGAAGCCCAGCTACTTCCTACCAAGGCAAACCCGATGGCGACGGCCGCGAACGCCCCGCCCACAACGAGCGCAGATAGTGCTTCCGAGTGGAAGAAAACGGCCAAGCCTTTTACGAGAGACACGAGGAGGGTCAGCAGACCCGCGATGGCGAAGATGCTAGCCAAGATGATCAAAGTGAGCGCAAACACTAGTTGCCGCAGGCCAGCTGTCACCTCGGTTTGAAATAGCTTCACCTCTGTCGTGACGAGCTTCTGCACTCCGCGAATGACATCTCCGAGAAGGTGGGGAACGCTGCGAGGCTTTTGATCTGACACAGTCAGGTTCCACTTCCGGGCGTCGCGGGCGTTTCAATCGGCACGACTGCTCGAGATCTCGGGACGGGTCGGGGACCAGCTCCGCGAACGAAACGCACCAAGGCAAAACCAGCCAAAGCGGCGGATGCTAGTGCGACGCCCGGACGCCGCCGGATAGCAGCCTCGACCTCATCGTAGAGTTCGGTCAGCGTGCGGCGATCAATGTCTGCGGCGAGCTCACCAACTCCGTCGGCAGCATTGTCGAAAAAGGCCTTCACATGAGGCACACGATCGAAGCTCGAGCCGCTGTCTCGGATAACGTTGGCAACGTCCGACACAGCTCGAACGATGTCTTGCTGGCGATTTCGGGCATAGCCGGCGGTTTGTTCTCGAATGGCGGAAGCAAAATCTCCCTGACCGCGCCCTAAAGCATCAGCCGCATCTGCCGCCGGTTGCGAAGGGTGAGTCATGTCGAATTCCTGCGCTAGAGCCAACTGGAAACCGTGGCGGCATAGGTCGGTTCCTCAACCAGCGCGCTGTTATCGATGGGTCCAAAGGCGATCGACGGCGTTGGACAAGAGACACTCACCTGCATGGAGTGGTGGAGATCGACATGGACGAGAACCGCATCACGGGCGAGATCAAGAAGGTTGCCGGCCAAGTCGAGGGCGCCGCTGGCAAATTAACCGGTGACAAATCGACTGAGGCGGAGGGGCGAGCTAGAGAATTGGAAGGGACGGCTGAAAATTTAGTCGGGCAAGCCAAGGATGCCGTCAGCGACGTAGCTGACCGAGCTAGCAGCATCGCCAAGGACGCGATCCGGGCCGGGCGAGAGAGGTTGCCAGACGCTGACGAAGTTTACCGCCGTGGTAACCAGGCGGTTCGGAGCCCGGTCGAAGCAATGCCATTCGCTTCGCTCGTTGTGGCACTTGGCGCGGGTTACTTGCTCGGCCTGTTGATCCACCGGCGAGGCTAGCCTTTCTGACCGATGCGGGAGCCATAGATTGCGGCGCTTTCAAAGAGGCAATGGCACCCCTCCCGCAGATCGCGCGGGATGAGATCCCGAAGGACGGCGACCGGCAGGCTTATGCGGTTCTTGGTCGAGATAGGGCCAATGTCGCCGTCCACACTCCCACACTGACATTTGCTGGACCTTGGACTGGCGAAGTCGCGCTGCTGATGGATCAGTTGCCCGGGCAAATCCAAATCGAACTCAACGAAGACCCTAATGGGATAAATTAAGGAACGTTATTTGGCCGAGTATCAAAGCAAAGAGCGAATTCGGGCCGAGGCCGCTTTTGCCAAAACGCTGGGTGGTTCCAATGAAAAATCCTTCGTCGAGCCGTTGGTCAGCAAAACAGATCAAAATACGGCTCGCCTGAAGGCGGCACGCCTGGCGAGGGATGGTTCTACATCAGAAATAAAGAAGCCATGACGCCGGCAGCGCAGACGTCCAGGCGCAGTCAGGCCTCGACCTCACCAAAAGCCTAA
Organism: Methylobacterium brachythecii; assembly: GCF_014196345.1. GTDB lineage: Bacteria > Pseudomonadota > Alphaproteobacteria > Rhizobiales > Beijerinckiaceae > Methylobacterium > Methylobacterium brachythecii. Next base: position 36,142 of record NZ_JACIDN010000007.1, read on the forward strand.
AGACCGCCCTGACAACCAGACGAAATAGCCGACCAGCAATCCGGCGGCCGAGCCGGCCAGATACAGCGGCGTGAGCATGACGATCTTGTCCATAGGATCAGCCTCGGCGTACGGGGGGCTTCACTAGGCAGACCGCAGCGTCCTGCTCTCGCCGTCGGCAACGCACCCGCTGCTGCTTGATGCAACAGAATTCGACCTCTGTATCGACGTCCGCCCTTCGACCCTCGCTATCTGCAAACCATGCCGAATGAGCACTTGGTCGGTCTCATCGAGGCGCTGCTCAGCTAGACGGAGCCGCTGCGAGAGGCTCTCTTCCGTCTCGCGCAAATCACTGGCAATTCGCTGGGTCAGGATTCGACATAGCTAATCCAGTATCGAGTGTCTCCACGGTAGTTAAGCATTAACGTACCTACCTCTTGGGGAGTTTAGGCAGACGTGAGCGGTGCTATTGAATGGAAACAGCCATCGGATCCTCCATTGGCGGCGGATTGTCCTTGGCGAACCAGCAGCTTAAAATAATAAGCCAAAGCGCAGCGAGAATCAGTGCAATTACCATGAGTATATTTGTTAATATTTTAGCGTGGGCACGCAGAGCATGGATGATCGCTGCGCCCAAACTCAATGTACAAGCCTGAATGGCTAATGCGTGAACGGAAGACATTGCAGAACACGCCACCGAATCAGATTCCGATACACGTTTTATATCCAAAAACAGTCCAGCGAGTAGTGCTCTGGTGCACGAGTTTTGCTTTGTGCCCTATTGGCTACACATTCTCTGTGACGGCCACTTCGCGATGGAATTGTTCAAACGGCTTTCCGCATCCGCCTCAAGCCCCTTCGCGACGCGGACTTCCTTGACCATGTCCAACATCGCGACCTTGGGGGCCCGCGCGCCGAACCGCAGCTGATGACGTATTTCGACATACTGCGTTGCTGGGTCGCTGGCGGTTGCCAGTGTTAGGCTGCCTTCTCCACATCCTCCAGACCAATCCGGATATCCGTACCGCGCCCCATTAAACTCAACTCAACGATCGCCTCGCTCTTATCCCCATCGATCGCGATGAGCCGTCCGGTAAACATCGAGAACTGGCCGGAGGTGATGCACACTGCATCGTCGCAATGCCGTCCGTGGTTACGGATGAGGAACTGGCGACGGTTCGCTGCTGAAGTTTTCGGGCTGGGGGGCTGGCTTGACGGATGGCTTCGTCGGTTCGATGCGCTTTACTGCAGCTTTGGCACTCGGCTTCGTATCGGCTTGCGGCTTAGGCGCCGTATTCGTCTCGGGCTGCGTGGGAGCGATCGGAGCAGCCGGCGCCGAGGAGCCCACATTCACTGAGACGCCGAACAGCCGCCAGCGTCCGTCCACGGGGGCGAACAGAAGCTCGAAATTAACTTGGGACGGCACGGACGGGAAGAAGCCTGCCATGTGAAGCAGGCCGTTCGGCTCGATCTGCGGCAGTAGGGTGAGCTGCGGGTCGAGTACAGCTACGCCCGACAGGTCGAGCTTCTGCGCGCGCTGGCTTGCGAAGATCTCGCCGAGTCGAGCGGCATTGTTGGCATCGCGAAAGCCCGGCGCCGAGAGATCGCGCAGGACCGTGTAATTGCCGGTCTCGTTAGCTTGATTGAGCGCGAGCAGAGCCGTGCGGATTAGGATCAGTACGCCGTTGCGGTCAATTTGAGCTGGACGCGGCTCAGTATTCTGCTGTGCTTGTGCCGGCGGCGATTTTGGCTGCGCCAATGCCGGCATCCCACTAAACGCGCCCAGCGCGAAAAGCGCAAAAGCAGCGCGGAGCGAACCCTGCGAAGGCTTTAACAGTTTGAACGAACGCGACGTCAGACCTTCGTTCACAGCTCGCCCATGATTCCGATCCTGCCCCCAACGCCGCCACCAGGGCTTCCGGCAACGCCGCCCGTGATGGCGAGCGGCACGTTTGTGTCGAGGCGGTATGCCACCGAACCGCCGACGCCATACTCACCCCGGAAGGTCGCGCCATTCAATACGTAGCTCAGGCGTCCCGGGGCGGAGGGGAGCGGGGCACTGGCGAGCGCCATCGCGGAGGCAATGCCGCGGCGAGCCTCCCTGCGAGATTCGATTGCGTAGCGCGTCAGGTTGCCGAGGCCCGCCTCCAGCGCGCCGACACGGCCGTCGAGTGCGCCGACGCTTGCCGGATCGAAGCTCGACGTCGCGAGGTTGCCGTTGGCGTCCGTCGTCACGACGCGGGTCGCACCGGTTTGGGCGGCGAGGCTTGCGGCTGAACCCACGCCCGCAAGCGTGTAGGTCTGGCTAGCGTTACCGATCGCCACCTGATTGGCGCGAGTTGTTGCTACACCAGTGCCGATCGCAACGCTGTTTGCCTGGGCTGCGCTGGACCCAAAACCGACAGCAACCGAGTTGGTGCCGGCGGAGGTCGCGGAACGACCCAGAGCGGTGCTGTTCGTGCCTGATGCCGTCGCAAATGCACCAAAGGCCGATGCTTCGTTTCCGGTAGCCAAAGCATTAAAGCCGACGGCGGTTGTCGGATCACCCGAGGCAACTGCGCCTGCACCGATTGCTGTCGCGCCGAACTGAGTCGCTCTGGCGTTCGTTCCGATGGCTACCGTCGATCCACCGGTAGCGGCCGCGCCGAAACCGCCGGCCACCGAGCCCGATCCTGACGCACTCGGTGCGGCCGCACCGCCAGGATTGTTGGCGACGAATGCACCCCCTGTGCCGTTCTGCAGGGCCGCGATGTCAGCCGTATTTGTTGCCGTCTGACCCTGAAGCAGACCAATGGCTGCGGTGTTGCCGGCTACCTGTTGGTTCGTTGCGAACAGCTGGCTGCCGTTTACGGCGTCCGTTGAAGTCGAGGCGAGTGATCCGGCCGCTACTCCGGTCACCTGTCGGTTGCCAGAGGTGCCGCCGACGTTGACGATGGTACCACCACTTGCTGAGCCCACCGTGATGGGAGCGTTGTTGTTGGCCTGTGTAACAAGGCCCGATTGGCCCGACTGGAGAGCAGCGATGCCGTTAGAGTTGGCTGTGGTGCGGGTATCCAGATTGCCGAGAGCGCCATCGACTGTCGTGAACTGCGCGCCGCTACCGAAGGTGTAGGTAGGTCCCGTGAATGTACCAGTTCCAGTGTTATAGGCAGCTCCGCCGCCTAAGGCCGCCGCCGTTCCAGCAATGGCGCTCCCGTTGTTGATGACGTTCTGATTGGTGGTGAAAAGCTGCGCGCCGTTCACGGCATCCGTCGACGTCGAGGACAGCGTACCCGCACCGACATTGACGATGCGTCGCTCGTTACCGACTGCGCCGACCGAGACGGTATTGGCTTGATTGGCGAGCGAACCGACACCGAGGGCAACGCTGTTATCAGCGGTGGCTGAGCTATTGGTCCCAATGCTAACTGCCGTAAAGCCGCTTGAGGCGGCGTTGTTGCCAATCGCTATAGCACCAGTGTTCGAGGCATTCGCGGGAGTAACGGTGCCCCCGCCCAATGCGAGCGAAAAATCGCCTGATGCGATCGCACCGCGGCCGAATGCGGACGCTGAATTACCGCTAGCGATTGTGCCCTGGCCGATCGCCGTTGCGTTGTTTGCGTTGGCACGAGAGCCTTGACCAACAGCAGTTGCGTTGGGCTGATTAGCTCCCGTTCCGGCCTGGGCATCTTGTCCAACAGCCGTGGCGCTGGCTTGAACTCCGGCGTTGCCGCCCGTGCCAGCGCGACTGTTCTGACCGATGGCGGTAGAATTTTGCCCGTTGGAGCCGCCTGCGATCGCTCCCTGTCCAAGTACTGTACTCATGGCGCTACCCGATGACGCTGAGTCACCGATGACCGTAGTGTTCAATCCGGATGCGAAGGCACCTGGGCCACATGCAAAGGCTCCCGGGAAAGCCGCTGAGGCACTACCGCCGTTTTCCAGTGTGCAAGTGGTCTGGGACCACGCCGGACGCGTGGCCACGGTCATCATCGCGCAAGCAGCAAGCGCAACGACAGAACATGAAGCGACGTGGCGCTTTCGCAGAAACGGACCCGGCACGGCGTCACGCATCGAAGCCCCCCCCAAAAAACGCATGAAGCACTAATTCAAGGGCACCCCTCAATTCCTCTTCGAGAGGATAAGTAGCCCTTCGCCTCTGCTATCCCAATTCGCGCAGAAACACTGCTCATCAAGTACTCTGCGAGGGGTGTTTCTCATCAATCTTTTTAACTGTTGCGAGGCCGCCACAGTTAAATTGGAGCAGTATAATTTCTGCACAAATACAATAAATGTTTTATGCGAAAGAATAATCTTAAATATTGCTAATATTTGCCCGGTAGGCGGCAGCGGATCAAATGACGGAAATTGTTTTGCGAGTTCTGACCCTAAGTCGATCGACCTCAGGCAACTTTTTCGAGATCCTCTAGACCTATCCGGATCTCGGTCCCTCGCCCCATCAAGCTCAACTCGACCACAGCCTCACTCTTGTCGCTGTCGATGGCGACGAGCCGTGCCGTGAACATTGAGAACGGTCCGCCAGTGAGACGCACCGCATCGTTAATTCCGAGGCTAGCGCCGGTCACGTTAGCTAGCCCCGATGATTCAGCCTCCGCCAAACCTGCGATCCACTCTCGCCCGCAATCGTTCAACCGAAGCGGCTTTCCGTTCCCAGCGCCGAGGATGCCGACTAGGCGGTGTACGTTCCGACCCTCAACATCCCGCTCGCGCATCGCGGCCAGCACTTCGTCGGTCATCCCGCCTGTGACGCCGACGAAAAGGTAATGCCGCATCCGAGGTCGCTGGAACTCCCTCAGCGGCATCTTCAAGTTTGCGCGCTTCATTCGCTTCCACTCGAACTCGCAGGGGACATAGGCGAGTAGCGGCGGATCTAGCTTGATACGGCGCAGGCTTTCGGCCGCGCGCAGCTCCTGTTGAGGTGCTGTGGTGCAAACGTACCAGCGCACGCCCTTGGTCTGGACGTCGGGCACCTTGTTCCGCTTCTTTGGCGACAGCGGCACCTCTTTCGGGATGGTGGCGTTGTGCTGCGGCGTCGCCTTTGCGGTGTTGTAGCCCTTGCCGTGCTGGCCTCGAGGCATGGTGTCTCCCTTAGGCTGAGGCTGGGTGGCGGTGGGTCGAGCCGGCTTCGCTGGCGGCGGCTAACCGCCCGCACGGAACATTCGGTTCTGCTGCGGTGGTTGCCCTTCGACACAGAGAGGCGAAGCCATGAGCGACGAAACCAAGCCGACCACGAGCAGCGTCGACGAGGCGCGCGAGAAGGACACACCGAAGAGCAAGCCTGCTGAAGGCGTCGAGGCAGGGAAGAGCAATCCCAAGGCTGCAGGGGTGCCGACTGGGAGCGCGGGTAAGGAGGATGGGGGCCGCAAGTAGGGCCGGCACGAGCCGCACACCTTTCGAAACGCGCCTGATGCACAAGGCTTGAGGCCAAGTTCTGCGCTTGGCCATTAGGCTGCGTCCTCGGTCTGGCTCGCTTCAGGGGTTGCCGCGGCTTCGGCGCGCTCTTCGGCCTGCCGACGCGCTGTGCGGGCGGCGAGTTCTTCCATGGCGCGCGGATCGCGGTACGGCTTCGGTGGCTCTGGCGCCGGCTTCGTCGGCATCCGTGCGCGGGCCGCCGTCTGTGCGACGAACTCGGCATGCCGCGCGGCTATGGCAGCCCGATCTTCCTCGCTCGGCTGGTGGTAGACCTCGGCATCGAGGATGGCGTTGATGCGCGCCCGCTCCGCGAGGTCCTGCGAAATCAGCCCGCGGCAGACCTCGGCCATCTCAGCAGCCGTCGGCGCGTAGGTCTTGTTGCCGGCGCGGCCGTCGAGAAAACGCATCGCCGCCTCGACGACGGCCCAGGTCGGGTATTTGCCGAGCACGAGGATGAAGCCGCGCTTGGCGAGCTTCATGGCCTCTTCGCCGAGGGGTGCCGTGGCCATGCTCGAGCGGAGGATGCCGACATGCTCGCGGATGGTGAGTTCGTCGCAGCCATCCAGGCCCGCGTCGATTTCCTGACGTCGGGCGAGCAGCAGATCCTTCTGCTCCGCGCTCGGCTCACACGCCGCCGACAAGGCGTAGCGGTGGAAGCTCCCGGGGATCGTCTCCAGGTTGTTGTGGAGATACCCAATCATGGCTGCGGTCCGCTTCTCGGCTGGCGGGATTCCACCGCGGATCGCCGGAACTCGGGCCTCCGACTGGCCTATCGGGGAAAGGGCGTTGGTCATGGGGACCTCGCTGGCGGGATTCGTGAGCGTCGAAGGCGTCGCCGGCCCAGAGGTCGGCGGTGGACGTGCGCGGCGACGCTCTGGCGGGCGGTTGCGGGGGATCGGCTGGCTGGTCGGCCCAGCGCCCTTGGTTCAGCCACGTCGTCGGGTGACACCAATCGCGGGTCGGAGGCTTGGCTGCCTTGTAGCGAGCGAGGCCTTCTAGGATCTCGGCGAACGAGACGCGGTCGCTTCGGCGAACGATGTCGAAGGCCTTCCGGGCAGCGTCCTTCCCGACCTTGTGCGGATAGGCGGCCCAGAACTCGTCAAAAGCCCGCGGAGGAAAGGCGGAGGCCGCACGCGGATCAGATAGAGGCGCAGCCTGTATCTGATCTCTATCTCTCCCTCTTACTCTTTCTCTGCTTGAATTCGCTTCAACAGGGGTTGGAGCAACCGCTACATCAGCGTTGTTTGTTTTCAGAGACTTACGTCGATTGTCTTGGGCCTGTGTTCCACCGATGTGCCCTGCGTCTGCCTGTTGTGTGCGGCGCGTCTCCCTCGCGTCTAGCTCACGTGTCACCCGGGTGTTGGTCAGGTGTCCGTCGCATTCGATGACTTTTCCGGCCTCGACGAGGTCCGCAAGGAGCTTTCGAGCCTTGTTCGGATGGCAGCGCCAGATGCGAGCGAGCGTCGTTGCGGCGCTCGGGATGGCAGCCTTTCGACGATAGAGCTGATGGCAGAGGCGGAGGTACGCGGCCTCCTGCTCAAGCGTCAGCTCGTCAGTGCCCTCGTCCCAGGCCTCGAAGTCCATCTTGTAGAATTCGCCTGGCATGGCGGCGCCTACTCCGCAGCTTCGAGTGCTGCAGATCCGTGGGCGAAGAGCGTTCCCGCGGAAGCTTCGGCCTCGCGGAGGTTCCGGGCGGCCTGCGCGTAGTAGCTCGCGCTAAGTTCGACCCCGAGAAAGCGACGCTCAGCCTTTAGCGCCGCATAGCCCTCAGACCCGATGCCGGCGAACGGCGACAGCACCACATCACCTTTGTTCGACCAGAGGCGGATGCAGCGCTCAATCAGGTCGAGCGGCATCGGGCAGAGATGTTTCTCTGCCTCCGGGTCGCGCGCCTGCTTGGCGTTGAGGACGTTCGTCTCGTTTGTGTCTTCCCAAACCGGTGAGGCCCAGCGCTGCCAGACGTCCAGGGCCTCAAGATATCGCGGATCGCGCTTCTGCAGAGCGTCCGACAGGCTCGCATAGTTCGGTAGGCCGTCGTGCGAGCCGACGCGGCGGGACACGAACCGGGCGCCTTCACCTGCCCATTCCGGCCATAGGCCCGGCAGGTGTTCGACGGGCGCGGTCTCATCCATGCCCTCCGCCCATTTGCGGAAGGTGACGATGTACGCAGGGAGGCCCTGTCGGTTGCGCCCAGCGTCGAGGCGGAAGTTCTTGTAGAGCAGGCCGTCTGGCTTGGCCTTTGTCATCTCCCGAACAGGGCAGCGCCAGACCGTCGTCTTGCTGTGAAGGCTCCAGCCGGCGCGGACATGGGTTCGAACGCAAGCGCCCGTGAAATCGTGGAGGCCGCGGTCGCCCTTCTCCGAGGCGTTCGAGTAATAGACGAGATCCTTGACGTGGATGGAGACGAGCCGGCCGGGCTTCGTGACCCGGAGCAGCTCGCGCGCGACGAAGGCGTAAGTCGCCTGGAATTCCTCGTCGTTCTCGACGTTGCCCATGTCGCGGGCGGAATCGCTGTAGATGTAGAGGTTCGCGAAGGGCGGCGAGTAGACGCTGAAGTCGACGCTGTTGTCCGGCAAGGCGGCCAGGACCTCGACGCAGTCAGCATTCCAGAGCGTCCAGTTCTCACCGGCCGACACGGCGTTGCAGGGGATCGCGGTCATGCGGACACCATCCTGGCCGGCAGGGCGGCCGTGAGCGAGGGGCGATAGTCTTCGAGGACGGTCGAGGAGCGCGCTGCGCGGGCCATGGCCGCGGTCATCTCGCGCTTCATCGCAGCATGGTCGCCGGCCTTGCGTGCGATCGTGTCGCCGATGGCAGCTTCCGTGTCGGCGCAGGCGACGTGGACGTGCACGGGCCGCGTCTGCCCGAAGCGCCAGCACCGGCGGACGGCCTGGTAATAGCTCTCGTAGGAAAACGAGAGGCCGACGAAGGCCATGCGGGCGCAGTGCTGCCAGTTGAGCCCGAAGCCGGCGACGCTGGGCTTGCTGATCAGAATCCGGATGGCACCGCGAGAGAAGGCGTCGAGGCGCTCTTCCTTCATCTCGGCCGACATTGAGCCGCGAACCTCGACAGCGTCAGGGATCACGGCAGCGAGAGCGTCGGCCTCGTAGTCGGTGTCACACCAGACGATCCAGGCCTCGGTCGGCTCAAGAGCCACGACCTCGGCGATGCGGGCAGCGCGCGCCGCAGTCGTCAGACGCTTCTCTTGGTGGATCGATGTCGCCGACATCTCCGGCATCCGGAACAGGCGGCCCTGGCCATCTCGCTCCGATCCAGCATCGGACGTGCGATCGGCTTCGATGAGGTGCCTGCAGGTGACGAGCTCGGGCAGGTCGTATCCAGCATCCGAGAAGCCGAGATCGGAGGGCTTCGCGACGCAGCGCGCCCAGGACGATACCCATTCCCAGAATGGGCGCACCGCGGCGCGCTTCACCCGGTACTTGCCCATCTGCTGCTGATCCGTGACGAACCAGCGCGACAGCATCTCGTTCGACGCCATGGCGCCGAGGAACTGGGATTGCTGCCCAAGCTCCATGTGATCGTTCGGCGCCGGGGTTGCCGTGGCAGACAGCCGGAACGGCGTGCGCGCGAAGGCTTCGATCAGGCGGCGGGTGGTGATGCCAGTGAAGTTCTTGAGGATCGACGACTCGTCGAGGATCACTCCACCGAAGGCGTCGAGGTCGAAGCGGTCGAGGCGCTCGTAGTTCGTGATGACGATGCGGGCGCGATCGGCAGGATCCGGCTCGCGGCGATATGCTCCGTCGATGCCCCAACGCTCAGCCTCTCGGCCATGCTGCGGGCCGACGGCGAGCGGCGCCAGCATCAGCACCGGCCTGTTGGTGGCCTCGACAACGACACGCCCCCATTCCAGGGCAGCGAACGACTTGCCGAGGCCAGTATCAAGGAAGTGACCGGCACGGCCGACACGCAGCGCGAAGTCGACGCAATGCGCCTGATGCGGTTTCAGCGAGGCGTTGAGCTGCGGGACATGCGCCAACCCTGCGGGCTCCGCGGCCACTCGCTTCCGAGCAATCAGATCGTGATAGGCGCCAAGGCCGCTCATGCCCGAGCCCTCCACGCGACTGTCTCCGCGATCGTCGCCGCAATGATCTGCTCGGCCGTGAGCGAGATGCGACCCTCGCCGGCGCATTCGTTGCAGCCTGGGCGGATCTTCTTCCGCCAGTTGCGCGAGCGCGGCGCGCCGGCCGGGAAACAGCACGAGCACCACAGGCCATTGCCGATGAGGAAGCGGTCAGGCATCGCCCCGCCCTCCCGCCGCCTTACCGGCGTGCCGCCACGTCTGCTGCCAGGACAGGATCCGATAGACGTCCGCTTCAGTGACCGGCTTGCCGTGGTGGTTGCGGTAGCCTCGGGCCGCGAGGGTCTTCGCGATCTCGTAGCTGTCGCGCTCCTTCGCCCATAGGTCGGCGACCTCTCGATGAAGGGCGCTCCCGTCGGATTGGGATGGGGTGCGAGCGGCGGCCATCATCGGCGTAGCCCCGCGATGACGGTCTCGACCTGACCGATGGTGATGTCGGGATTGGCGTCTGCGATGGCCTTCGCGGTCCAGCCGTCGCGGTGGCGGAGCTCGATCTCTGCCGCATCCTGCTCCTTGACCGGGATAGCGGTGAGAACCATGCGGATGCTGGTGGATTCAGTGCCGGGGTGGGCGCTGACCTTCCGGACGAAGCGCTGGTCGTCTCCTGCGATGATGCCGGCCTCGACCGCAGCATCGAGGCATGGCTTGATGCGGTTGTCGGTGTCGCCGGTGAACGGCGGCATGAAGATCTCGACGTCGCAGACTCCTGCGATGCGACCGGGCCGCGGGACGGCGATGCTGATCTGCAGGACTGCCTGCTGGCGCCATGCCCGGTACTTTGGAGTCTTGATGCGGCCCCGGCCGGCGACGTTGGCGAACAGGCTGTTCGTGCTGGGCGGGAGCGGGAAGCGGATCTCCACCTTCGGCACGATGGAGCGCTGGGCGTAGACGGGCCTCTGCTCCGGGCGCTTGTGGAGCGCCTCGGTGCGTTTGGCTCTGCGCTTGGCTGTCGGGGAGAGCGACGGCGCTTCCATGGCTCAGACCGAAAGCCCGAGGGCCTGCAGGTACAGCTCGAGGATCGCCTCCTGCTCCTGGCGCTCGCTGTGGTCCTGCTTGCGGATACGAAGGATCGAGCGGACGGCCTTCACGTCGAAGCCGCGCCCCTTGAGCTCGGCGAACACCTCCTTGATGTCGCCCTTGATGGCGTCGGCTTCCTCGTTGAGGCGCTCGATGCGCTCGATGAACTGCTTGAGTTCGTCAGCCGCCACACCCTCGGCGGAGGAAACAGGGGCTCGTTGCCCGGAACGGTCCGTGCTCATTTCGTCTCTCCGAGGATGTCCAGAGCAGCCGCCCGGTGCCCCGCTTTGCGGATGGGGTCCGGGCGGTTTCGCTTTTCGTGGTTACGCGGCGACAGGTTCCGCGGGCTGGGCTTCGCCAGCCGTGCGGATGCCGAGGCCGATGCCCTTTGCGAGCGCTGAGCGCGCGGCCGAGTAATTGGCGGCGACCATCGGGTAATCGGCCGGCAGTCCGAACTGCGCCCGGTAGCTCGCCGGGGTCATCCCGTTCGTCGAGAGGTGGCGCTTCAACGTCTTGTAGGAGGCGCCGTCGATGAAGGAGATCAGCGCATCCGGGGTAATGGACTTGCGGATCTGGGCCGGGGTGGCCTTCTCGCTGAGCTCGGGGCGCGCGGCGTCCGGCGCCGATGGCTGGCCAAGGGTCGTGACCGTTCCGTGCACGCTCTTGATGAGCGACGGCAGAGCCTCAGCCGTCACCGCGTTGTTCGACACGTAGGCGGAGACGATATCGCCGACGATGCTGATGGTCGGATCGAAGTGAGCGCCGGTATCGGTCAACGGCAGGCGGTAAAGATTTGAGGACTCGGACATGGTCGGCACTCCAACAGGGTGACGGGATCCGCCCGTCGGCGGGGAAGGTCAGGCGGCGGGTCGCCGCGGAACGCGGGGGTCAGCTGAGTCCTCGACCGCGCTCACCTCTGCCTCTCGGCAGGCGCGCAGGATCTGCTCGGCGTAGTGGCGAGCGCCGTAGACGGGGAGCACGAGCTCGCCGTGCGGGGCAGTGATCGCAAGGCGGACATTGCCGGTATCGGCCGCGACGACGGCGATGCTGGAGTTGATGCGGACCGAGCCGCCGGACAGCTCGACCTTCATGCCGGGATCTCCGCGATGCGATCGAGCGCGACGGAGAGCGCGCCAGCGGGACCTCCCGCAGCAGTACGGGTCAGGGCGGCGCGGAGGTCGTCGGCGGCACACCCGCTCTGAAGCGCGAGGGATGCGGCGATGGCGCTGTCGCGAGCCAGCACGTCGGCCTGCGAGTCGAGCTTCCCGCCGTTCAGGAAGACTTCGGCGAGGCGGCCGTCAGCGAACCGAGAGAAGCCAGCGGTGTAGTCGATGTTGTCGTGCTGGAACTCGATTGTGATCGAGGCGCGACGGTTGATGAGGCGCTCGCGGCCGATCATGGGCGCCCCCAGGTTTCGGGTTCGCACTCGGGCTCGGACCCGGCTCCAGGCGCAGGGCGTCGCGGGGTGCGGGCATCGTGCCGATCGGCTTCGACGCCATGCTCAAGTGCCCGCCCGGCGTGATGGTCGCCGCGCTCGTAGTGGTGCAGCGAGCGGAGCTGATGCACCCACTCCATGAAGCGGTGCCAGTGCCATGCGATGGACTGCATCAAGCGTTGGCCCTCCGGTTCCAGTCGGCGGCGAGCTGCTCGTCGAGGGCTTGGCGCTTCGCAAGGATGGCCGCCCGACGCTCATCGCGGGCATGGTCGTCGAGCCACGGTGCCGGGTTCGGCATGCCGGCGGCGACGAAGCCGAGACCGTAGGCGCACAGGATTGGGCCGAACCAGTCGAAGGACGGGCGCGACTCACCGGACAGCCATTTCTCGACGGTGCGAACGGGGGCATTAAGCTGCTCAGCTACGCACTGTGCGGTTTTTACCGGATGAATGCGACGCCACTCGTCTACCCAGAGTTGGGGATCAATTACCCAACCTTGGGTATCTTCTAACCCAGACTTTCGCATGTCTTTCCCCGATGATGTGATCATCGGGGAAGCGCCAGGCAGATAGCCTCGCGAAGATAAGGAGACGGCGCTCATGTCAGGCGGACCCGAGAGAAATGAACGGGGACGCGATACGCAGAACGAGAGCGCGACCGTCGATTGCTGGCAGGCTGGAGCGGACGCGCGGGAAAGAGATCGAGCCAAAGCTCGGAAGCGCCTGGCAGCGCTGATCCGAGAGGGCATCGTTTGGTACGGATCCCCCGGAAAGGACCGGAGCCCGAAGGCCCCGGTCAGTCCAAGGGAGGAAACGCCCACGAGGGGCCTGGGTAGCGCTCATCGGAAGAGGCCTCCGGCGAGCACGAACGCGAACGCCGGGACAGCGGCGAGCATCACGAGAAACAACAGGATGTGCGCCAGGTCGGCGTTCGACATGTGGTCGTCGTTGCCGGCGGCGGGCGCGGGTTGATTGAGTTTGAGCGGGGCCAGCTTCATCGGCCGATCTCCCGCGACAGGGTGATCAGCTCACCGCGACGAGCTTTGTCTTGAGCAATGCCTACGACCAGCACGACCGTGCCGGCCCAGAGGACTACGCCAATCGCCATCACGCCACGGAATGGGGACGACTGATAGGAGGAGCGCATCATGCCGCTCCTACGAACAGTGAGGTTTTAGACAGTTCGTGCGAGCCAACTAGCGACTGAAGCGCTACCGTCAGGCGGGGGAATAAGGAAATGCAGGAGCGGCTATGTCCGGCCTCACCGACGACATCACGGGAGATGTTCCCTGCCCGCAATGCGGTGCAGAAATCAGGAAGACCCTGACTGATCTCCGAAGGGAGCTTCAAATCACATGTCGGACGTGCGGAACGTCGTTCACGATCGATATCGCAGCTTGGTCTGCTGACGCCATCGATGATCCTGACCAATACGCGGAGATGGTCCGATCTCTGCGGCGATCTCGTGCAGACCTCCACTAGTCGGCAGAGATCGGCGTAGTTTTGGATAGTTCCCGGATTGGCGGCGGGAGCGATCATGCGGTCGCTCCCGTGCTCTTAGGATGGGCTAAGATGCCATGAGCGGTCTCAAAGCCCGCTACCTTCGGGCTGCTAATCGGATCGATAGAACGAGAAATGAACGATACCGACAGCGCGCGCCTCGACGCGATCGAAACACTGCTGGGCCTAATGCTGAGGCGAGGACCAAAAGAAGATGCCGTCGCAATCATCGGCGACCTTCGCGTGACGATCGCTGGCGCAAAGCGGAACCGACAACTCCGGAAGCAAGCAGTTCCAGCCCTTGAGCACTTGGAGCACGTCCTTGCCGAGTGGTCCGATGTACCTGCCCCTTGAGAGCGAAAGCATTGAATGCAGCTTTTGCCCCGACCTATTCGGGGCTCGATTCCAATGAAGTCGCGGCTATGATCGCTGACCCAAGCAACGAGGTCGGTGATGGACGAGCAAACCCACACCTTCGCAGTCGAGACGTCGGCGCAGATCGAAGTCTTGCACAGTGCAATGGTAGCGCTGATGGCAGAGGCGCTGCGCCGATTGGATCCGGAAGATCGCGAGGATGTCCTCGTGCGATTCGTCTCTACGGTCTCGGATGTTCCGCCTGGGGCGCCGTCACCATCGGCAACGCGCTTTCTGGAAAGCGTCGTCGAAGCGATCCCTCGACATGCCAACAGGTTCGCGGACGAGGTCCGAACGGCGCTGGAATAGGCGAAAGCGCTCATGCCGAAGCCCTCGCGGGTTCGGCTGTGACAGCGAGCGCTGCTGATGGATACAGATCGGGGCGAAGATCATGGCGTGAAACGCCGCTTGCGCGCTCCACCTCAAGAACCCGGAGCGGAGGGCAGACCTGCCACTGGCTGATCGCCTGCGAAGATATGCCGATCGCGACTCCTAAGGCCTTCGGGCCTCCGGCCGCTTCGATCGCGCGTTCAAGGGGTGTCTGTCCCATAGGTAAGCAAGGTAAGTTGCTCTTACCCATGCGTCAAGCGACATGGTAAGCAATTCTTCCGTAGCGGCTAGAAAGGCCAGCTTACATGTTGCGCCTATGTCCAAGGCCTTCGGCGCCGTTCTCAGACAGGCGCGCAATCTTAAAGACCTGTCCCAGAAGGAGGTCGCTGATCATTTCGGAATTCAGCGGCCGGCGGTCGGGCAGTGGGAAGCCGGGTCGACCTTTCCGGGCACGGAGAAGCTCGGCCAGTTAGGTGACATGCTCGGGATCGATATGGACGCCGCCCTTAAAGGGCGCCTCGTAATGATCGAGCATCGGGAAGCAGGAAATGGGCCGGCCGAAGGTGAGATCGGTGCGGAAGCCGCGTCAGTTGAAGCGATCGAAGCGCGCGCGCCAATCGACGTTTCGCGATTTATGGGGCCACGCGACATTCCTATTTTTGGAACTAGCGAAGGCGGCGATGGCGAGGGCGACTTCAGCTTGAACCGTAATGCCATCGACTATGCACCAAGACCACCTGGCATTGCCCGGCGGACCGGCGTCTATGCGCTTTATGTGCGTGGAGACAGCGTCTCGCCCGCCTATGAAGACGGCGCGCGAATATACGTTGATTCGAACCGTGCGCCCCGTCCGCGCGACTATGTCGTGATCGAACTGAAAGCCGATGATGATCAACCTGGAAAAGGATACATCAAACGCCTAGTTCGCTCATCGGCGAAGTTATTAGTAGTTGAGCAATTTAACCCGGCAAAAGAAATAGAGTTCGAGCAACGGTCAATAAGACTTATGCATCGCGTCATTCCTTGGGATGAGCTTTTGGGCCTCTAAACTTCACCCCTCCAGATCTTGATGCTGCGAGGCTTGTCTCGTTCTCCATCCATATCATGCACCGTCTGCCATGCATCTGGCGCAAACGCCATCGTGACAGCCGCCTCTTCCTCGTCGTCGTAGACGACAAGAGAGCCGTTAGGCAAAACTAATGCGGCGCTGCCATCGAGGTAGATCTCGCCGTCCACCGACATTGATGTCTTCACGCACCAAAGCTTTTTCACTCGCATGGGGATGTAGCCTCGTATCGGCGCGCCAAGTTCGTTGGGCGATTAAGGGCCGCGCGCGGGCTGGTCGTCTGCGACTCGGGGCTTGTGTCGATTGCAGTGGCGGCGCTCGCGAAATGAGCCGGATCGCGACCGGCGTGCCGAGCCAACTCAAGCAGCCTCAGCTCATCACTCGCGGCGTACTCCAGTATAGCTTGGTTGAAGCCGGGATCGGTCGCCGCTTGACGGATCAATGATGCCGACAGCCCGGTTGCCTCAAAGAACTGGATTAATCGCTCGACGTCTCCAGCCAGAAAACTCAGGACTTCTGCGACTAACACCTCTGCATCTGTAAATGCCTTACTCATGATCGGCTCCTCCGTAGCTGAGGAATGATGCTGACGTTTTTGCCACTCGCGCCGCGTTCCTTACAAAGGCGACAAAAGAGCCGACTTCCTAGGTCTGGAACCGTTCGGATGCCTTTGCCAATGGCAACCGAAATCTGATCACCCGTCCAGCGGCGACCGCACCCGCAGTCGTCACAGACGATTTGCAGCGAGCGAATTCCGGCGAGCTCATTTCTGTCCTGTGCTGCTCCCACCCCAAGGGACATCGGCTGCCTCGTGTTCGTGGTTTGTTCTCAAATAGCTGCCCGAGCGCGCTGCCTGAGTCGAGTCTCATTCTGCCGCGCTGTGGATAAATCAGGAAAGCTGAACTTACCTTTCTGCTTGCTCTGTTAGGAAAGTTGTGCTTACCTGTGACTGTTGCTTTCCTGGCGGAGCTTTCCAGTGTCCCTCTCTCCCGACCAAGCCATCGCCTTCGCCGGCCTCGCCGGCATCATGCTCTGCTGCTCGGTCTACGAGACCCTGCGTCGGATCGGCCGCTCCTACTTCGGGGAGCTCTGATCCATGTTCGAGCGCCCCCTCACCGTCACAGAACTGGTGAACGCCCAGATCTACGAGCAGGACCGCAAGGCCAGCCGCGGCCGCGTCGGCCGTCAGAACGGGGCCGCCAAGCGTCAGCGCCTCACCGGGACGCAAGCCTGCTTTCTGCCGATCGCCGAGCGTGACGTGCTCGCCATGCGCCTTCGGGCACTGGTAGCGCAGTCGCCTCTCGACCTGAACGCGGATCGGGCGCTCCGGCTGATCGTAGGGGCCGAACCTTCCTATCGCTTGCCGGGGTGCGCGGCTCTTCTGCTCACGCACCGTGACGCTGTTCTGCTGGGCAACGTGATGCGTCGGATGGGCGGCGAGCTTCCGAGTCTCGCCCGCATCGACGCCATCGCCTGCCGTGATGAGCGGAAGGCTTCGTGATGCCCTTCGAGATCATCAAATCCCCTGATAGCCGCAACATCTTGTTGGACGGCGCCCAGGCTGCAGAGGCCGTCTACGACCCGCACTACCGGGCTTGGACCATCGAAGCCGACCGTGCGCGCTACCCGGCGCCGGCAGACCTGCCGGGCGTGTTCCGAGGCTGCCACAGCCATGAGGTGAAGGCGTTCGGGGATGTCTTCCGGTTCTTCGGTGTCCCGCTGCCGGGCGTCGCCGAGGCCGAGCAATCCCTCATCGAGATCGGGCGCGACCGCGTGCTTGAGGTCTTCGATCGTCTTGAGAGGGATGCCGCCTGATGCGCACCCACGTCTTCAAGATGTCCCTCTCGGTCACCATTGGCGAAGGCGCATCGAGCTCCCTGACTGTGCTCCTCAGCTACCGGGTTCGCTTCGGCGACGAGGTCGAGATCCTGACCGCTCGGGTATTGGGTGAAGACGCACCGATCTGGCTTCTGCGCCGGATCGAGAATGACCGGACGCTGATCCGCAAGCTCCTGGCCCACGCTGCCGAGGACGTAGCGTTCGATCGCCGTCGCGCCGAGCCCGTCGAGATCCGGAGAGCGGCATGAACGGCACCGCCCTCGCCCTCGCCAGCTTCGTCTTCGCCGGTCTTTCGGTCGGCGCGATGATCGCCGTACCCCTGCTCATTCGTTCAAGCGACCAGCGCGAGCGCCGCCGCGGAGGCTGGCATGGCTAAGGCTGCTGTCTACCTCCCGAAGCCGGTCGAGTTCGGCCGCAGCCAGAACGACAGCGTCTGGATCCAATTCGAGACCGCAGCTGGTCAGCGCTGCTCACTCACATGGCCTGGAGACATCAAGGAGGCTGCGAGCTTTGCTCAGGCGGTCAACGCGATTCCCGGGCTTGTCGAGGCTCTGAAGGCCATCCGGTCCGATGTCCGAGACCCCGACACTGACACGGCGATTTCCGGCGCGTCTGGCGAGAAGCTGGATGAGGCTCTGGCGGCCGTGGGGGTGCGCCCATGAGCCGGACGAACTTCTCCAAAGCCACGAAGCGCGCCGCCCTCGCCCGGTCTGGCGGATGCTGTGAGGGCAACCTCGAGACCGGCATGCGTTGCGATGCCCCGATCGGCAGCGGGCGTCCTGTCGAATTCGACCACGTCCTTCAGGACTGGATGGGCGGCGACGCGACCCTGGGGAACTGCGAGGCGCTCTGCCCGCCCTGCCACAAGGCCAAGACGGCCGCGGATGCCGCCCGCCGCGCGAAGGCCAAGCGCCAGTTCGACCACCACAACGGCATCAAGGATCCACACCGGCGGAAGCTCCAGGGTCGAGGTTTCGACAAGGCGCCCAAGCAGCACCCGACCCGAGCGCCGGCCAAGTGGTTCGGCCCAGGGATGGAGCGCCGCCCGTGAGTGCCGAGCAACCCGTCCGGCACGTCTCAGCAGCCGCGGCAGATCTTCGCCACACGAGATGCCTTGGACGGTTTAACGCCACTGTCGAAGGAGATCGGGAGAGAAGCCGTGATCTCGTCTTCGGCATCGCCTGGAATGCTGCTCGGCAGTTCCGGCACCGGGCTCGCGGCGCGAACGGCCTCCAGCGCGATCGCGTCGAGGTCCGGCTTCCCGGAGCTCCGTTCAACGACCGGGTTCGTCACGCGGCCAATACGGTCGATCGTCATCTTGACGATCGCCGTGTGGTGCCCCTTCGGCATCTCGTCCGGCTTCCTGGCGTCCACGAAGGGTCGGATGTGCTTCGACACCCTCGCCGGCCAAGGGATTTCGTCCGCCGAGACTGGGGAGAGGCTGCCAAAGACCAGCGCGCTCGCGGCAACCAGCCCGGCAATGCGCGTCATGTCGGCTCTCCTGCGATTCCCTTCGGGTCAGCCTATCCGGCAGGTAAGCACCGCGCCATTGGCGGCGCGGTGAGGCTTGCCTGCGCGATCCTGGCCTCGCTCCCGTCGCTCCCATCCCATCCTGAGGCCAAGGGTCCGGCATGGGGCGGCACGATCGACGGCCTCACTGAATCTGGCCGCGCTCGTCTCCAAGAGGCCAACAACGCAGTCCGTGTAGGCGGGCGGGGTGGTGGGGAATGAAGGCGCGGAAATCGGCCCCCGCACGGTTCCCGCCGCACGGCGCATGGCCCGGAATCATGCGCGCCGATCTGGCGGCTGCTTTCTTCGATTGCCGCGACACGACGGAATTGACCCGCCGCATCACGGCTGGAGACGCGCCGGCGCCCACTGCCATGCGCGGCACCGGCAGCACGCGAGAACCAATCTGGGCCCTCGAAGCCTGCCGTCAGTTCATCACTCGACGCCACGACATCGCCGAGCGAGAATCCTCCGTCGAGAGCGTGGCGGATCTGATTTGATGCCGAAGCCGGTCCGCCTTCCCCTGCCGCGATACGTTCGAAGGAAGTGGCTCGCTGGCTCGAAAGCCTGGGGGCACTTCTTCGAGGTTCCGACCTGGGCGAAGAAAGCCGGCTGCAAGATCGGGAACGAAGCGCTGGGCATCGACCCTGATGCCGCCCGCCATCGAGCGGAGACAGTACTGCTCAAGCAGTTCGACTCTTGGCGCACGGCGGGACGCTCAGACCTCGTCCCGGATCGCGTCGCCGTCGGTAGTTTCGACTGGATGGTGAAGACCTTCAAGGCCTCGAAGTACTACACCAAGGTCAGCGTCAGCCAGCGCAAGAACCATGACAATGGGCTCGGGCTCGTTGCAGATCATGCGCTCAAGGATGGCCGCCGATTTGGCGTGCTATCGGTGAAGTCCGTCGAGACCGACGTCGTCGACAAGCTGTTCGACAAGCTGGTCTTCGTGCGGGAGCCGGTTCTAGATGCGAAGAAGAAGCCCGTGCTCGATGCGGCCGGGAAACCCGTGACCGTGGAGCGCGAGCGGCGCACGACCGTCAATCACGCGATGAAGTCGTGCCGGCGTGCATGGAACGTGGTTCAGCGCGCGAATCCGTCGATCGTGCCTCCAATGAACCCGTTCAGCAGGATGGGTCTGAAAGACGCCTCGCGCCCAACGCCTACAGGCGAGTACGGCCACCTTCTGGCGTTCGTAGCGGCTTGCGACAAGGCAGGCGTCGCATCGCTGGGTACAGCCGCGATGATTGCCTGGGAGTGGCTCCAAAGGTCGGAGCACATCTTCGGCGTTCTAAGCGCGGAGCACTACCGTCCTCGCGAGCGGCCGGACGAGGTGCTGATCATGCACCCGAAGACCGGAGAGGAAGTCTGGATTCCGCTTCTCGACCGCGGCGAGCCTCTGTTCCCCGAACTGGTGGCGCGGTTGGATGAAGTGAAGCGCAGTCGGATCGGCGGCCTGCTGATCGTGCGCGACTGGACGGATCGAGGCGCCGGGCTGCCACTGCCGTGGATCACCGAGAATGGCGATCTCACCTACATGCGCCAGACCACCAAGGAGGTGATCGCTTCTGCGGGGCTCCCCTCCGACCTGTCCTTTAGGTCCTGGCGGCATGGCGGAATGACGGAGCTTGGGGACGCCGACCTGACCGACTCGCAAATCCGAGCGATCAGCCGACACAAAGACGTCCGCACCCTGCCTCGCTACGTGAAAAAGACGCAGCGGCAGATCGTGGCCGGGACTCGGAAACGCCGGGCGGAGCGAACGGAACGAGGAGGTTTGTCGGAATGAGCCGACGCATTCTTGTCGGAATGCGTGATCTGGATAGGAGCTAACACCATGAAAAATATGGCGACCCCGGAAGGGCTCGAACCTTCGACCTGCCGCTTAGAAGGCGGCTGCTCTATCCAGCTGAGCTACGGAGTCAGACATGCCCGAGGGGCAGAAGCCATGCCGCAGAGCCTCGGTCAACCCTCTGAGCGGTCGGTCTTGCGGACGATATCGCCTAGCTCATTTGGGTCGGATGCGCGCTCGCAGCGTCTGGGTCCGACAGAGCCAACACGATTTCTTTCACTCGGGACGTGGCTGACGTCCGGGCCATCCGAAGCTCATGCGTGGAACGGGAAAAGCGTTCGCGTCCGCACCGACAGGATTGCGCCGCTTGGTGAAGACCGTGCGACGCGCCGATGACCAGTCACGCGATCTCCGGATCGCGGCCGGCCGCCTCGATCACTTCCAGCGTCCGCAGGATCGCGAGACCGACCACGTCGGCATCCGCTTCGCCCTCCGGCAAGGCCGGCAGGATCGCGACGGCCTCGACTTCGTTGCCCGTCGTCGGGCCGACCACGACCTTGAGCGCGGGGCCGGTCCGGTCGTCCTCATCCTGGATGAGCGCGACCGTGTAGCCCGCAGCTTGCCCGAAGATGCGGAGCGCACGGTGCTCAGGCGCCGCCGGCGGCGGCGGGGCGTCGGGCTTCGGGCGTGCACCGAAGGTCGGTCGGATCACGTTGCTCATGACGCCTTATAACGGCGCCCACCGGTGATGGCAGCCGGTCTCCGGCAGGTTCGGGCTTACTTTCATGTCCCGGGCCGACGCGATGCGTCGGAGGCATGCCGTCGACGTGGCGAAGCACGAGCTCGGCGAGCGTGGGCCCGTCGGGTGGACCGATGGAGCGCCGGACCTGAACAGACACCTGATCAGGAATACGCCCTATGCCACCTGTGGTATGCCGGCATGAACAACCCGCAAGGCCTCAATCGCGCAGTCCCATCACCGTGAAGGCCGTCCTGAGTTCCTCGGACATCGGAATGTCGAGGCGCTCCCCGTTCGGGAGACGCTTGATGAACCATTTCTCGTAGGTCCATCGCAACTCGCGCGAGTCGGCCAGGCGCTCGAAGGTGCCGGTGACGAGCGCCGCCAATGCCGGATCGTCCTTGCGGAACATGATCGCGTAGGGTTCGAAGGAGATCTTTTCGGGCAGGACCGTGTAGCTCGCTCCGTCTGCCCCGGCAGCAGCCTTGAGCCCGTAGAGCAGCACGTCGTCGGTCGCGAAGGCGTCGGCGCGGCTGTCCTTGACCATGGCGAAGGAGTCCGCGTGATCCTTGCCGATCAGGATCTCGGCCTGGATCTTGGACCTCGCGAGGATGTTGCGCAAAGCCGCCTCGTTGGTGGTGCCCGCCGTGACGACGACCTTCTTGCCACCGAGGTCGCGGTAGGACGCGATGCCGGAATCGCGTTTCACCAGCAGCTTGGTCGCGCTGATGAACGTAACCGGCGAAAAGCCCACGCTCTTGCGCCGCTCCGCGTTGGTGGTGGTGGATCCGCATTCGAGGTCCACCTTGCCCGACGTCACCGCCGGGATGCGCGACTCCGAGGTGACCGGCTCGTAGCGGATCTTGAGCCCTTCGCGGCCGCTCGCCTTGCCGATGTCGTCAACGATCTCCTGGCAGATGTCGACGGCGTAGCCGATCGGATGCTCGCTTTGCCCGACTTTCTCCTGGAAGGAGAACGGCACCGAGCTGGCGCGGACGCCGACCACGACCTCGCCGGTCTCGGCAGCCTTCTTGATGGTGCCGGTAAGAACCTCCACGGCCCGGCTCGGCGTCGCGGCCGCGACCATCAGAAGGGCGGCAACCCCGCCCGCGATCCAGGGCGAAGCGCGTCTTTCGGCGACCGTCATGGCGCAGCTCCCGACCTTACCCACTACTCTGCCGGCGACGGCACGGGCGACGCGTCGCGATCGAGGCTTTGATCGGTCGTCGTGAGCTGGCCCTCCCACTTGGCGACGGCCACGGTGGCCACGCTATTGCCGAGGACGTTGGTCGCCGAGCGGCCCATGTCCAGGAACTGGTCGATGCCGATGATCAGTAGCAGGCCGGCCTCTGGGATGTTGAACTGCGACAGCGTCGCCGAGATCACCACGAGCGAGGCGCGCGGCACGCCGGCCATGCCCTTCGAGGTCACCATCAGCAGGAACAGCATCGTGAGCTGCTGCCCCCAGCTCAGGGGAATGTTGTAGGCCTGCGCGATGAACATCACCGCGAAGGTGCAGTACATCATCGAGCCGTCGAGGTTGAACGAGTAGCCCATCGGCAGCACGAACGAGGTGATGCGATTGGGCACGCCGAATTTTTCGAGGTTCGACAAGGTCTTCGGATAGGCGGCCTCGCTCGATGCCGTCGAGAAGGCAAGAACGAACGGCTCCTTGATCAGGTTCAAGAGGCGCATCAGGCTGGGGCCGCCGAGGAGCAGGAAGCCGGCGAGGGCCAGCGCGCACCAGAGCACACCGAGGCTCAGGTAGAACTCCACCAGGAATTTGCCGTAGGTCACGAGCACGCCGATGCCCTGCGTGGTGATCGTCGCGGCGATGGCGGCGAAGACGGCGACCGGCGCGAACATCATCACGTAGCCGGTGACCTTGAGCATCACCTCGGCGAGCTGCTCGACGCCCTCGGCCAGGGCGTGCCCCTTCTCGCCGATGGCAGCGAGGCCGACGCCGAAGAAGATCGAGAAGACCACGATCTGCAGGATCTCGTTATTCGCCATCGCTTCGACGGCGCTCTTCGGCACCAGGTGCGTCACGAATTCCTTCAGGGATAGCGAGGCCGCCTTCAGGCCGGTGCCGGCGCCCACGTCGGGGAGCGGCAGGTTCAGGTTGTGGCCGGGCTGGAGCAGGTTGACGAGGATCAGTCCCAGCATCAGCGAGCAGAACGAGGCGCCGACGAACCAAAGAAGAGCCTTGCCGCCGACACGGCCGACGGAAGCCGTATCGCCCATATGGGCAATGCCGACGACGAGGGTCGAAAACACCAGCGGTGCGATGATCATTTTGATCAGGCGCAGAAAGACGTCACTGATCAGCGCAATATAACCTGAGATCTCCTTGGCGGTCTGTGGATCCGGCCAAGTGATACTGCAAAGGTAGCCGACGGCTATGCCGAGCAGCATGCCGATGAAGATCATCGTCGTCAGCCGGCTGCCGCTCATGATTGCTCCTTAGCGCGTCAGGTTGTTTTTTATTACAGGCCGATTTGAAGCACGAAATAAGCCAAGCGCAAGTGGCAGATCACGAAATCTCCATAAATCGACGTGTGGAGATCGGATCACGGGTTCGTGAGCATTGTCGTGGGACATCGCTCTCTCGTGTCGCAGAGTCCCGGCGGGGCGCCTCCTGCGGCATTGTGCGCAAAAGGACACACACGCCGGGCTCGTGCACTTAATCCTGCCAGTGATGCCGAAATGGACTTGTGCTGCCGCCTCAACAGCGATGGAATTCATTTCGGGTCGCATGAACAGTCGTTGCTCACGAATAGAACATCGGAGCACAAGAACTGAGCATTGACCTTCGAGATGCGTCGAACGCGAGAGCGGTTGCCGCGTCGGGGGCACTGGACGTTTCGATGATGGATCCGAACGGACCCGAGACGTCACATCCTCAGAACAAATAAGATTACGTCGTGTGGCTCATCGTGTTCGATCGATGGGCCACAGGAATGGGGCTGGGGGTTTTTGGGATGTACGGAATTCGATCGGCGCTGCTTTGTGGAGCTGCGACCTTCGCTGCAATTGGAGCGGCCAACGCAGCGGATCTGCCTGTAAAGAAAGCTACTCCGATCGAATACGTCCGCGTCTGCGGCGCGTATGGAGCGGGTTTCTTCTACATCCCGGGCACCGATACGTGCCTTCGTATCTCGGGCCGGGCACGGTTCGAGGCCGGCACCATCCCCAATCCCGACCGCAGCCGGGGCTCGGGTGACGCATCCCAGTTCCGCGGGCTCCTGCGCATCTCGCTCGATGCGCGGACACAGACCGATTACGGCACGCTGCGCGCCTTCGTTCGCGAGGAGATGGCGAGCCGTACGGGGACGCTGCTATCGTCTGCGACGCAGCTCCGCATCGCGAACTCGTTCTTCGCCACCGGCCAGGATGGTTACAGCCGCGTACAGAACTTCGCCGTAACGGAGAAGGCCTTCATTCAGTTCGCCGGCCTCACAGCGGGCCGCGCCTCCTCGTTCTTCGACTTCTATGCCCACGACTACGAGCTGATCGGCACCACCGGCGGCTCCGACATCGCCTCCACCAACCTGCTCGCCTACACCAAGGCCTTCGAAGGCGGCTTCTCGGCCACCATCTCGATGGAAGACCCGGCTTTCCGCCGGCAACCGGTCTACTCGCCCACCTTCTCCACGACGGGGGCCACCGTCGGCGCCTCGACTTTCTTGGGGATCGGATCGAACGCGCCTGCGCCGATCATTCTGACCATGAACGGCTTCGCCGCGACGAGCGTCGCCTATCTGGATGCCGTCCAGCGCAGCCGCCTTCCCGATTTCGTCGGCGTGATGCGCTACGATGCTCCCTGGGGCTCGGCACAGCTCTCGGGCGCTTTGCACGAAACCAATGTCGGCGGCTTCCTGTCCACGGCCGGATCTGGCGCCGTGTTGGCGCCGGGAGCCGCAGCGGCTCAGGCGCTCCTGGCCGCGCGCGGCGTGACCTCCGGCGCGCAGACCGCGGACGGCTGGGCCGTCCAGGGTGGCGTGAAGGTGAACCTGCCGATGATCGCACCGGGCGACGGTTTCTACCTGCAGGGTGCCTACGCCGAAGGCGCCATGAGCTACACCGGCTACACCTACCTGACTGGCAGTTATTCCACGAACCTGACGCCCGTCCAGGGCGCTTCGTTCAACCAGTACGTACCCGACGCAGTCGTCAATCCGATCACTGGTAAGCTCGACTTGACGAAGGCTTTCACCGTCTCAGCTGCGTACCTGCACTATTGGACGCCGCAATGGCGCTCGGCCTTCTTCGGCAGCTACGGCCAAGTCAATTTCAACAAGGGCACGCGCCTGGCCTACAGCCTGCTCGGCACCAACTTCGCGACTGGCGCCCCGCCGAGCGCCTTCACCAACCCAGCGGCCTTCGCCGTCAGCCCGGTCCTCAGGGATAACGGCCAGGTCACTGCCGGCGCGAGCATCATCTGGTCGCCGGTCAAGGATCTC
The DNA here is from genome assembly GCF_014196345.1 of Methylobacterium brachythecii. Taxonomy (GTDB): domain Bacteria; phylum Pseudomonadota; class Alphaproteobacteria; order Rhizobiales; family Beijerinckiaceae; genus Methylobacterium; species Methylobacterium brachythecii. The sequence goes on from NZ_JACIDN010000007.1 coordinate 61,735, forward strand.
GATATCGGCGTCGAGGGCACGTATATCGGCACCAGCGTTCTCGAAGGCCGGGTTGCCGATGCGACGAGGCCTGGCAACGATGCCAACGGCGTGCCGATCCATACGGTCAAGCGCTACGACGCGACCCAGATCCGCATGCGCGTGCAGCGCGACTTTTAGAGTCGGCACGCCCTTTGCGCAGGTCCGGATGACAAGTCCGGCCTGCGCGCACACAATGCTCGCACATTTCCGGTTGCCGGCCCCTGTAGGGCCGGACGTGGAGCCGGATGTTTTCGCGAGAAGGATGCGGAATGCGCCTCGGACACCTGTTTTTGTTGACGTCTTTCGCTGCGATGACGTTTGCGGCGCCCGCACGCTCCGAGGAGCTCACGGGCACGCTTAAGAAGATCAAGGATTCCGGAGCGATCACGATCGGCTACCGCGATTCGTCCGTGCCCTTCTCCTATCTCGACGGCGACCAGAAGCCGGTGGGCTACGCCTACGAGATCTGCCGGAAGGTGGCGGATGCGGTGAAGACCCATCTCAAGCTCGACAAGCTGGAGGTGAAGCTCAACCCGGTCACCTCGGCGACGCGCATCCCTCTGATCGCCAACGGCACGATCGACCTCGAATGCGGCTCGACCACCAACAATGCCGATCGCCAGAAGCAGGCGAGCTTCACCAACACCCACTTCCTGACTGCGACCCGCTACGTCGCCAAGAAGGACAAGAAGCTCGACAAGATCGAGGATCTGAAGGGCCGCACTGTAGTCTCCACCTCGGGCACCACCAACATCAAGATGATCAACGAGGCCAACACCGCCCGTTCGCTCGGTCTCACCATCCTGCCGGCGAAGGATCACGCCGAGGCCTTCCTGATGGTCGAGACCGGCCGCGCCGATGCCTTCGTGATGGACGACGTGCTGCTCGCCTCGCTGGCCGCGAGCTCCAAGACGCCCGACGCCTACGCGATCTCCAGCGAGGCGCTCTCCAAGCCCGAGCCCTACGGCATCATGCTCCGCAAGGACGATGCGCCGTTCAAGGCCGTGGTCGATGCCGCCACCAGCGCGCTCTACAAGAGCCCCGAGGGCAAGGCGCTCTACGACAAGTGGTTCACGCAGCCGATCCCGCCGCGCGGCATCAATCTCAAGCTCCCGATGAGCGAGGCCATGGTGAAGCAGTTCGCCTCGCCGAGCGACAGCGCCGATCCGGCCGCGTACTGACCGCGCATCGATGAACTACAACTGGAACTGGAGCATCTTCTTCGAGGCATCGCCCGAAGGAGTCGGCACCTACGCGGACATGCTCCTGTCCGGTCTCGTCTGGACGATCGCGACCGCCCTCTCTTCCTGGGCGATCGCCTTCTGCCTCGGCTCGGTGATCGGCGTGATGCGCACGCTGCCGTCGAAGGCGGCGCAGGCCGTCGGCACGGCCTATGTCGAGCTGTTCCGCAACATCCCGCTGCTCGTCCAGATGTTCCTCTGGTACTTCGTCGTGCCGGAGCTTCTTCCCGAGAAGCTCGGCACGGCGATCAAGCAATTGCCGAACGCGCCGTTCTACACGGCGCTCGTCTGCCTCGGCCTGTTCACCGCCGCCCGCGTCGCCGAGCAGGTCCGGGCCGGAATCCTGGCCCTTCCACGGGGACAGAGGATGGCAGCGACGGCGCTCGGGCTGACGGTCGCCCAGAGCTACCGGCACGTGCTGCTGCCGAACGCCTATCGCATCATCCTGCCGCCGCTGACCTCCGAGTTCCTGAACAACCTCAAAAACACCTCCGTCGGCTTGACGATCGGTCTGCTCGAGCTGACGGCGCGGGCCCGCGCCATGCAGGAATTCTCGTTCCAGGTCTTCGAGGCCTTCACCGCGGCGACGGTCCTCTACATTGTGATCAATCTCGTGGTGATCGTGCTGGCGACCTGGCTCGAACGCTCCGTCGCGGTGCCGGGGACGCGCTGATGTTCTCGAATTTCGACATCGGGGTCATCGCATCCTCCCTCCCCTACCTATTCGGGCAGGGCATGGTCTTCACCGTCACGCTGACCGCATTGGCGGCGACGATGGGCGTAGCCTTCGGCACGCTGATCGCCATGATGCGGCTGTCCGGCATCCCGGGCGTGACGCATCTCGCCAAGGGCTATGTCGAGCTGATGCGCTCGCTGCCGCTCGTGCTGGTGATCTTCTGGTTCTACTTCCTGGTGCCGTATATCGGCGCGTGGCTGACCCGCTCGCCGACCCCGATCCAGGTTGGCGCCTTCTCCTCCGCCCTGATCACCTTCACGCTGTTCGAGGCGGCGTTCTTCTCCGAGATCATGCGCGCGGGCATCCAGTCGATCCCGAAGGGGCAGACCGCGGCGGCCCAGGCGCTCGGCATGACCTATTGGCAGAGCATGGCGACGGTGATCCTGCCGCAGGCCTTCCGCAACATGATGCCCCTGCTGCTGACCCAGACCATCGTGCTCTTCCAGGACACCTCGCTGGTCTACGTGCTGTCGCTGACCGATTTCCTCGGCGCGGCCTCCAAGGTGGCGCAGCGCGACGGGAGGCTGGTCGAAATGTATCTGTTCGCGGCCGTCGTCTATTTCGCGGTTTGCTTCACCGCGTCCTTCCTCGTGCGGCGACTTCACAGCCGCGTGGCGATCATTCGATGAGAGCATGGTCGAGCGAAATGTCCGCCGGTTCGCGTGACAACAATGCGGCAAAGGATTTCGGCCGATGACCTCGACACCGATGCCGGCTCCAGGCGGCACAGAGCCCGTCGCGGCGGCTGCCGAGGCGCCCGGAGACGAGGGTCTGCAGAAGGGACCGCTGGTCACCCCGCCGCCTGCCACCGCGACGGGCGTGCCGATGATCGCCATCGACGGGATCAGCAAGTGGTACGGCAGCTTCCAGGTGCTGACGAACTGCACGACGCAGGTCGAGAAGGGCGAGGTCGTCGTGGTCTGCGGTCCGTCCGGCTCGGGCAAGTCTACGCTCATCAAATGCGTGAATGCGCTGGAGCCGTTTCAGACCGGCCAGATCACGGTCGACGGCACGAAGGTCAAGGATAAGGGCACCAACCTGCCGAAGCTGCGCTCGCGCGTCGGCATGGTCTTCCAGCATTTCGAGCTGTTTCCGCATCTGTCGATCATCGCCAACCTCACCCTGGCGCAGCGCAAGGTGCTCGGACGTGGCGCGGACGATGCGGGCAAGCGCGGCCGGGACCTCCTGGCGCGCGTTGGCCTCTCCGCGCATGCGGACAAGTTTCCGGGCCAGCTCTCCGGCGGCCAGCAGCAGCGCGTGGCGATCGCCCGGGCACTCGCCATGAACCCCGTCGTCATGCTGTTCGACGAGCCGACCTCGGCCCTCGATCCGGAAATGGTCGGCGAAGTGCTCGACGTGATGGTCGAGCTCGCCCGCGACGGCATGACCATGATGGTCGTGACCCACGAGATGGGCTTCGCCCGCAAGGTCGCCGACCGGGTGATCTTCATGGACAAGGGCGAGATCGTCGAGGACGCGAAGAAGGACGACTTCTTCGGCAAGCCGCGCAGCGAGCGTGCCCAGCACTTCCTCTCGAAGATCCTACAGCATTAGCCTCGGCACCGCTCGTGCAGACGGGGAGTAATCCCGGACGATCCAAGGCGAGACGGCCGCCGACTTCGGCAGCGCAGCCGCGATCGAACCGGGACGTCGTGAAGGAAATCGCCTGATGTCGGCTCAGACTGCCTCGCCCGCCCTGCATCCGGTGCCCCCCGCGAAGGCGGCCGTGCCGCTCTACAAATCGCTGTTCTTCCAGGTCGTGGTCGCGCTGGTGCTCGGCGTCGTGATCGGCATGACGCTGCCCGATTTCGCGATCGGGCTGAAGGTGCTCAGCGATGCCTTCCTCAAGCTGATCTCGATGATCGTCGCGCCGATCGTGTTCTGCGTCGTCGTGCATGGCATCGCCGGCGCGGGTGATCTCAAGAAGGTCGGGCGCGTCGGGGTGAAGGCGCTGATCTACTTCGAGGCCATGACCACGGTGGCGCTCGCGCTCGGTCTCGTCATCGCCTACCTCGTCGGCCCCGGCCACGGCATGAACATCGACACCGCGACGCTCGATGGCAAAGCCATGGGCAACTTCGCGGACAACGCCCACAAGCTCCAGGGCGGCGGCCTGTCGGCATTCCTGCTCAACATCATCCCGACCACCTCGTTCGACGCCTTGGCGCGCAACGACGTGCTGCAGGTGCTGTTCTTCGCGGTGCTGTTCGGCGTCAGCCTTTCGCTCTACGGCGGCGAGAAGGGGCGCCAAGTCTCCAGCCTGATCGACGCGATCGCAGGCGTCCTGTTCAAGGCGATGGGCCTGATCGTGCGCGTGGCGCCCCTCGGCGTGCTCGGTGCCGTCGCCTATACGGTCGGCAAATACGGTGTCGGCTCGCTGAAGCAGCTGCTCTCGCTCGTCGTGCTCTACTACGTCACGGTGGCGATCTTCGTGCTCGTGATCCTCGGCGCGGTCATGCGGCTCGCCGGGATCAATCTCCTGAAGTTCCTGGCCTATTTCCGCGAGGAACTGACCATCGTTCTCGGCACCGCCTCGTCGGATGCGGTGCTCCCCCAAATCATGGCCAAGCTCAGGTATCTGGGCATCAAGCCGTCGACGGTCGGCCTCGTGGTTCCCACCGGCTATTCCTTCAATCTCGACGCCTTCTCGATCTATCTGACGCTGGCCGTGGTGTTCATCGCCCAGGCGACCGGGACGCCGCTCTCCTTCGGCGATCTCCTGATCGTGCTCGGCGTTTCGCTGGTCACCTCGAAGGGCGCGCATGGCGTGCCGGGTTCGGCAATCGTGATCCTCGCCGCGACGCTGAACGCGGTGCCGACGATCCCCGCCATCGGCCTCGTGCTGGTGCTCTCGGTCGACTGGTTCATCGGTATGGCCCGCGCCGTGGGCAACCTCATCGGCAATTGCGTCGCCACGGTCGTGGTCGCGGCCTGGGAGGGCGATCTCGACAAGGCGCGCGCCAAGACCGTACTCGACAGCCCGCCACCGGACATGGCCACCATCGTCGCGGCCGAACCGCAGGCCTAATCCCGGCGCGTCGAGATCGCGTCAGGACACCCTGACGAACCAGGGCGCCTCGAAGACATGCTCCTCGAGGTTCACGCCCGGCCCATCCCTGTCGACGATCAGGTAGCTCTGCTGCCGCTCGATGGGGGCCAGGACGCCGTGCCAGACGTTGGCCCGATAGTTCACGCCCTGCCCCCATATTGCGATGAAGGCTTCGGGCCTGCCCGGGCGTCCACCCTCGTCGGGGCACACCACCACGAGGAGGCCGCCGTCATCGAGCGGCATGAAGACCTGCGATCCCAGCGGATGGCGCTCGACCATCGCGATTTCGACGAGCCCCGAGACCGGCTTCGACACGGCGATGCTGACGATCACCCGGGCATCGCTGCCCGACACCTGTGCCTCGGCCAGGGCATGGTAGCGCAGCGCCCGGTCGCCGTTCATGGGCTTCGGCGGATCGCCACCGATGTCCAGGACGTCACCGAACGGCGCGAAGGCCTCGCGGGTCAGCGGCCGTGCCGTCAGGGTTTTCGACTCGGCCGGCGCCATCACACGCCGACCCTGCCGAAGCCGACATGGCGGTTGACGTCCTTGTAGAGAAGGTACCGGAACCGCCCCGGGCCGCCCGCGTAGCAGGCCTGGGGGCAGAAGGCGCGCAGCCACATGAAGTCGCCGGCCGCGACCTCGATCCAGTCGCGGTTCAGCCGGTAGACCGCCTTCCCCTCGAGCACGAAGAGCCCGTGCTCCATCACGTGCGTTTCCTCGAACGGGATCACGCCACCCGGCTGAAAGGTGACGATGTTGACGTGCATGTCATGGCGCAGATCGGCCGGTTCGACGAACCGCGTCGTTGCCCAACGGCCTTCCGTGCCCGGCATCGCGATCGGCTCGACGGCCGCGTCCGAGGTGAAGAACGGCTCGGGCCGCTCCAAGCCGTCGACGGCGACGTAGGGCTTCCTGATCCAGTGGTAGCGCGCAGGTGCGGTGCCGCTGTTCCGGAGGGTCCAGTCTGTCCCAGCCGGCAGATAGGCGTAGCCGCCCGTCTCCAGCCGATGCGTGGTACCGGCGAGCGAGAGGGTCAGCTCGCCCTCCACGACGAAGAGCACGCTCTGGATGCCGGCATGTGTGTCGGGCCGGTCGCTGCCGCCGCCGGGCTCGGTCTCCATCAGATATTGGGAGAAGGTCTCCGAGAAGCCGCTCATCGGCCGTGCCAGAATCCAGGCACGGGTTCTGTCCCAGAACGGCAGAAAGCTCGTGACGATGTCCGTCATCACGCCCTTGGGGATGAAGGCATAGGCATCGGTGAAGACGGCCCGGCCGGTATGCAGCGCGGACTGCTCCGGCAGGCCGCCGGCTGCCCCGTGATAGGGACTGCTCGTCATCGAACGACGGCTCCGTTCCAGGGTGAGGTGCCAAGCCTCACTCGTTTAGGGGCGAAAGGTCGACGCATGAGGGACTGATCTCGGCGGATACGATCCGGGTCTGCGTAGCCCGAACGTGCGAAACGCGTAAGCGGGCCGGCCCGCTTTTGGCCGATCCTCGCCCCCAAAGTTCGCGACTTCCGGATCGAATCAGAGCGTAGGCGAGTGTCCGATCTGGTGCGGATCACGCTGTTCTCGTCGGGTTTTGCAGCCGAACGATGATGGAAACCGCCGCGCCGAATGAGCGCTTGCACAGTTTCCGACTGCGGATCGGCCTCCTTCGTACGAATGCTTAGCGGAAACACCCGATCGAGCGCACGGTCGTGCAAGGCCGCGCTCAATCTCCGAAACGGTGCTCGCGAAGGTCGGCACTACTCGCAGCCGCTCCGCGACTCGAAGCCGTCAGAACGATCCAACTATCTGTTCGGAAAGAGAGTTCTGGTGCTGCGAGGGGGGATCGAACCCACGACCTCCTCATTACCAATGAGGTGCTCTACCACTGAGCTACCGCAGCATGCTGGGACGAGCGAAACGGCTCCGTCCGGCAGGTGGCGGCTCTAACGGATCGGATCGGGCTTGGCAACGGCCTCTGCGGCAGGTTTGCATCCATCCGTTGACGCAATCCGAACCCGTGGCTATAGAGCCGGCTCTGCCTCCGGACGCGCTTCGCGGACCGGCTGCGTCGCTTTTGCCTGATCACACCTGACGCGTCGACCGGATGCTCGCCTGTCACCAGGCCGCGGCGGTGTCGCCCATAGAGACGAGGATGCCCCATGGCCAACACCGTGTCGGCCAAGAAAATGACCCGCAAGATCGCCAAGCGCACGGCGATCAACCGCTCGCGCCGCTCGCGTATGCGCACCTTCGTCCGCAAGGTCGAGGAAGCCATCGCCTCCGGTGACCAGACGCAGGCTGCCGCCGCGCTCCGCGCTGCCGAGCCCGAGTTGATGAAGGCTGCCCAGAACGGCATCGTTCATAAGAACAATGCCTCGCGGAAGGTCTCGCGCCTCGCTGCCCGCGTGAAGGCGCTGGCTGCCTGATCCGCCGCACCCGGCATCGCTGACGAAAAGAGCCCGGCCCTCGCGCCGGGCTTTTTCGTGCGTGCGATCCGAGTGAGCATACTCGGATCGTGACGGCGGTCCGGTCGAACGCGGATACCGCCCTGAAAGCCTACCCTGATCTGTGACGCCGGATCGGACGCGTCTGGTGGCCGCTGCGAGGGGGCATGACTTGGACTCGGCAGCCTTTTCGAATGTCCTGAAGCGCAAGTTTCGCCGTTCGCCCGCCGCCCGAGTCGCCAACCGCTTGACCTCTGGTTTTCCCCGAGGGCCCAGGAGTTGTGCACAGATTCGTAGGACTTGTCCCAGCGGACCTCTTGCAACGCCGCTCAAGCACTCCGTTCAGACCGCGTTAACGCTAATCTGAATCGATTCAGTTGCGCTGAATGCACCGGACCCTGTAGCTTAACAAAACCTTGCTACGGCCGATCAGGTCCGAAGTGTCAACGGCTTGCGCCCGAGTCGTCCCCAAGATCCGCACCTCTGCTTCGACTCCAAAAGGCTGCATGAAGTGCCTGCCGGGGGCGCAGAAGCTATCCCCGCACTTCCCGGTGTTAGGAGAACGATAGAGGATTGTTGATAGACCGGTTCTGCCGGTCGCTGGTCCTGTTCGAGGGCTTGACACGGCAAGTGGATCAGGAGGCCTCGCGACTCGCTGAGGTCTCCTTCAAGTAGCGTGAGCGTACGTGTCCCCGGCGGGCTCCGCCGCCCCGGATGCGAGGAGAGTCAGGTTATGCAGCTCGACGGCAGCAGGACGGACGGCAACGGCGACGGGAACGGCAGGGGCGGCAACGGCGCCGGCGACGTTCAGGCTGCCTGGACGCGCGTGAAGCGGCGGCTGCGGGCCGAGCTCGGCGAAGACGTATTCGCGAGCTGGTTCGCCCGTCTGGAACTCGAGGACGTAGTCGGCGGCGTCGCGCGCCTGAGCGTTCCGACGCGCTTCCTCAAGAGCTGGATCGAGTCGCATTACATCGACCGAGTGCTCAACACCTTCAAATCCGAGCTCGACGACGTCGTGCGCCTCGACGTCGGCGTGCGCGGACCGTCTTCGACGCCGCGCCCGGCCGTCACTGCCGCCAAGCCGGCCGTCCCTGCCAGCCCACTCGCACATTACCCCGCCAATAGACCGTCGGCCCCATTTCAGGGTGCTGCCGCCGGAGCGCCGTCCGATGCCGGGGCCGCCCGTGCGGCGACCGGCGACGCCTCCGGGGGCGACCTCAGCAGCGCGCCGCTCGACCCGCGCCTGACCTTCGCGAGCTTCGTGGTTGGCCGCTCCAACGCCCTGGCGCATGCAGCCGGCGAGCGGGTCTCGCGCCATGACGGGGAAGGCGCCCTCTACAATCCGCTCTACGTCCATGCCGGCGTCGGCCTCGGCAAGACCCATCTGTTGCACGGCATCGGCCACGCCGCCCGTGAAGCCGGCCGCCGGGTGATCTACCTCACCGCCGACCGCTTCATGTACGGCTTCGTCAACGCCCTGAAGACGCAGAACGCACTGGCCTTCAAGGAGCGCCTGCGGACCATCGACCTGCTCATCCTCGACGACGTGCAGTTCATCCAGGGCAAGTCGATCCAGGCCGAGTTCGGTCACACGCTCAACGCCCTGATCGATGCGGGCAAGCAGGTCGTGGTCGCCTCCGACCGGCCGCCGACCGAGCTGGAAGCCCTGGACGAGCGCGTCCGCTCGCGCCTCGCCGGCGGCCTCGTCGTTGAGATCGGCTCGCTCGACGAAGGCCTGCGTGCCTCTATCCTGCAGGCTCGCCTCGCCGCGGTTCGCGTCACCCATCCGGGCTTCGACGTCGCCCCCGCCGTCGCCGCCTACGTTGCGAAGGCGATCACCGCCAACGGCCGCGATCTGGAAGGCGCGGTGAACCGCCTGCTCGCACATTCCACCCTCACCGGCGCCCCGGTGACGGTGGAGACGGCAGAAGCCGCGATCCGCGATCTCGTCAAGAACCGCGAGCCCAAGCGGATCAAGATCGAGGACATCCAGAAGCTCGTCGCCAGCCGCTACAACGTCTCGCGCTCCGACATCCTCTCCGAGCGCCGCACCGCCGCCGTGGTGAAGCCGCGCCAGATCGCGATGTACCTCTCGAAGGTACTGACCCTGCGCTCGCTGCCGGAGATCGGCCGGCGCTTCGGCGGTCGCGACCACACCACGGTGCTCCACGCCGTGCGCAAGATCGAGAAGCTGATCGGCGACGATCCGGTGCTCGGCGACGAGGTCGAGCTGCTGAAGCGGATGCTTCAGGACTAGCTGCGGCCGAGCCCTTCATCGTTCGAGATCATGATCAGGCGCAGCGCACCACGCTGCGCCTGATGCGCATCCGCGCCAATACACGCGGGAAGGCGGGCTCGTCTCTCTTGCCTTGAGCGTGCGGCTTCGCCAAGTTCGCAGCCCCGAGACTGCGTCTGCGGTGGCGGCTGGCGTTCTTCCGAAGTTCAGAGTTTGTTGCGATGAGAGTCACTGTCGAGCGCGCGGCCCTCCTTCGGTCGCTCGGCCACGTGCACCGCGTCGTCGAGCGGCGCAACACGATCCCGATCCTGTCCAACGTGCTGCTGCGCGGCTCGGCCGAAGGCCTGCAGCTCAAGGCCACCGACCTCGATATCGAGGTGACCGAGACGATCGCCGCCGACGTCGCCACGGCCGGCGCGACGACGGTGCCGGCGCACGTGATCTACGACATCGTCCGCAAGCTGCCCGACGGCTCCCAGGTCTCGCTTGAGACCAGCGAGGAGACCGGGCAGATGACGATCCGCTCGGGCCGCTCGCGCTTTGCTCTCGGCGCCCTGCCCGAGGCCGACTTCCCCGATCTCGCCGCGGGCGAGCTGCCGCATTCCTTCTCGATCGCCTCGCTCGACCTCAAGCGCCTGATCGACAAGACGCAATTCGCGATCTCCACCGAGGAGACCCGCTACTATCTCAACGGCATCTACCTGCACACGATCGAGGTCGATGGCGCCCTCAAGCTCCGCGCCGTGGCGACCGACGGCCACCGCCTCGCTCGCGTCGAGATGGATGCCCCCGAGGGCAGCCGCGGCATGCCGGGCATCATCGTGCCCCGCAAGGCGGTGGCCGAGATCCAGAAGCTCGTCGACGATGGCGGCGACGGCGTCTCCATCGAGATCTCGCCGGCCAAGATCCGACTCTCCTTCGAGAGCGGAGTCATCCTGATCTCGAAGCTGATCGACGGCACCTTCCCCGACTACCAGCGCGTGATCCCGACCGGGAACGACAAGCGCCTCACTGTCCAGCGCGACGAGTTCGCGCGTGCGGTCGACCGCGTCTCGACGATCTCGTCCGAGCGCGGCCGCGCCGTGAAGCTCGCCATGACGGATGGGCGCCTCGCCCTCTCGGTGAACAACCCGGATTCCGGCTCGGCCACGGAAGAACTCGACGTCGACTACGAGGCGGCCGGGCTCGATATCGGCTTCAACGCTCGCTACCTGCTGGACATCACCGGCCAACTCGAGGGCGACACCGCCCTGTTCCGACTCGCCGATCCGGGCTCTCCCACGGTGATCCAGGACCGCGAGGGCGCGCCCGCCCTCTACGTGCTGATGCCGATGCGCGTCTGAGCCGGGCTATCCAGGGCACGCCCGACATCCTACATCGCGGGGCATGGATACGATGCCGGGCGGGGGCGCTCGCCCCACCCGCCTGATCGCTCGCGATTTCCGCAATCACACCGAACTCGACCTGTCGATCGGCCGCCGTTTCGTGGCGCTCGTCGGCGAGAATGGCGCGGGCAAGACCAACCTGCTCGAAGCCCTCTCGCTGTTCTCGCCCGGCCGCGGATTGCGGCGGGCGGACCTCTCCGGCATGGCGCGGAGCGGCGGCCCGGGCGGCTTCGCGGTGTCCTTGACGCTGGGCGAGCGCGAGGACGGCTATCGCCTCGGCACCGGCTGCGAGCCGCCGGGCTTCGACGGCCGTGCCAGCCGCCTTTGCCGCATCGACGGAGCCGGGGTCGGCTCACCAGTGGCCTTCGCCGAATTCCTGCGCATCGTCTGGCTGACGCCGGATCTCGACGGCCTGTTTCGCGGCCCGGCGGCCGACCGCCGCCGCTTTCTCGACCGACTCGTCCTCGCCGTGGACGCAACCCATGGCGGCCGAGTCAGCGCGATGGAGCGCGCCTTGCGCTCGCGCAACCGGCTGCTGGAGGAGCGCCCGGACGATGGGCGCTGGCTCGACGCGGTCGAGCGCGAGGTGGCCGAACTCGGCGTCGCCGTCGCGCTGGCCCGCCGCGAGACGGTCGAGCGCCTCGATCGGCTGATCGGCGAGAGCCGCGACGATGCCCAGCCCTTCCCATGGGCGGCCGTGCGCCTGGAGGGCGAACTCGATGACCTCGTCGCCGTCTGGTCGGCGCTGGAGGCCGAGGACCGCTTCCGCTCGGCGCTCCGCCAGGGCCGCAATCGTGATCGCGCCGCTGGGCGCACCCTGATCGGGGCGCAGAGTACGGATCTCGTCGTCCGCCACGGCCCCAAGGACGTGCCGGCGGCGACCGCCTCCACCGGCGAGCAGAAGGCGCTTTTGATCGGGCTGGTGCTCGCTCATGCCCGGCTCGTCCAGGCGATGAGCGGCCTCGCCCCGCTTATCCTGCTCGACGAGGTTGCCGCCCATCTCGATCCACGCCGCCGCGCCGGTCTCTACGACGCGCTCGATGCGCTCTCGGGGCAGGTCTGGATGACGGGGGCCGATCCGGCGCTGTTCTCGGAGCTGGGCGAGCGCGCCGACATCGTCAGGGTCGCCGATGGGCGGATCGTGCCGCCGGAAGGAGCCTGAGCGCCGTCAGCTCATCGCCGACTGGATATCAGTCTGCGAGAAATCGTTGCCGACGAAGAGCAGCGGGACATCATGTGCTCGGGCGCAGGCATAGGCAAAACAATCGCCCATGTTGAGCTGAGCGGGATGATCCTGGCCCTTGCCATAACGGCCGTATGCGGCGAACGCCCCGCGGGTTTCCAGATCGGTGATCGCCACGACCACGATGTCAGCCTCATCGAGAAAACGTCGGACGATCGCCTCTGCCCCCGGAACGCCGACATCCCCGATCCGACGCAAGGCCATGACCGCTTCGAGGATCGCGATCCCCGAGGTCGTCCGCGGCGACGTGGCCCCTTCCAAGGCCTTGGCCAGTTCGGCATGACCGGGCTCGTGGGCGATCATCGCAACGATGGCCGAGGCATCGACGAACATTACGGTTCCCCGTTCATCTCGTCGAAAATTGCCTTATCAGCCTGCAGGCCCGTCCGCGGGTAGGCCGCGAACGCTTCTTGCATTGGCTTGAGCCGCTCCTGCAACGAGGGCCGCTTGTCGCGCAGTGTGAGTTCGTTGGTCAGCGCGATGCGGACCGCTTCGGTCTTGCTGACCTTCAGGAGCGATGCCAGCTTGTCGGCGAGTCGGTTCACCTCTTCGCTGCGGATGTTCAGCGGCATCGGAGCCTCCGTGTAGACGCGGTCACGCTAGTGTCTACACACCCTGCGTTCAAGCATACCCGAATCTTCGCGAAAGACCCCGGATGACCCGCCTCGACGAGGCCCGCGCCGCACTTCGAAAAACCTTCGGCTACGACGATTTCCGGCCCGGCCAAGACGAGGTGATCGGCGCCGTCCTCGACGGCTCGGACGTGTTCGCGGTGATGCCGACGGGCTCGGGCAAGTCGATGACCTACCAGTTGCCGGCGCTGGTCGATGACGGGCTCACCGTGGTGATCTCGCCGCTCATCGCGCTGATGCACGACCAGGTGCAGCAGATGGTCGGCTTCGGTGTCGAGGCGGCGACGCTGAACTCGACGATTGCCGAGACCGCGTCGCGCGAGACTTGGCGCAAGATCCGCTCGCGCGATCTGCGCCTGCTCTTCGTCTCGCCCGAGCGACTGTTGATGGATGGCTGCATGGAGGCGCTGCGCAGCGCCGGTGTGCAGCGGCTGGCCGTCGACGAAGCCCACTGCGTCTCCCAATGGGGCCACGACTTCCGGCCGGAATACCGCGAGATCGCCCGTGCTCGCGAGGCGCTCGGCAACGTGCAGACCCTGGCGCTCACGGCAACCGCCGATGCGGCGACGCGCACCGACATCGCCGAGCGGCTGTTCCCGGCCGGACGCGGGGTCAGGACGTTCGTCCATTCCTTCGATCGGCCGAACATCCGGCTGACCTTCGCGGCCAAGGACAATCCGACCCGGCAGTTGGAGCGCTTCCTGCGCAACCGGCGCGCCGAGAGTGGCATCATCTACTGCTCGTCGCGCAAGCGCGTGGAGCAACTCGCCGACACCCTCAAGGCTGACGGCTTCAACGCCCTGCCCTACCATGCCGGGCTCGACCAGGGCACGCGCATGCGGAACCAGGACACCTTCCTGCAGGAGGACGGTGTCGTGATGACCGCGACGGTCGCCTTCGGCATGGGGATCAACAAGCCGGACGTGCGCTTCGTCTGCCACGCGGACATGCCGACCAACGTCGAAGGCTACTATCAGGAGATCGGCCGCGCCGGCCGCGACGGACTGCCGGCCGATACGCTGACGCTCTACGGCCTCGACGACATGTCGCTACGCCGCCGCCAGATCGACGAGAAGGAGGTGCCGGACGAGCGCCGCCGGGTCGAGCGGCGCAAGCTTGAGGCGATGATCTCGCTTTGCGAGGGCGCCGCCTGCCGCCGCCAGTCGCTACTCTCGTATTTCGGCGAGGCCAGCGAGCCCTGCGGTCGTTGCGACCTCTGCCGCGGGGGTGTCTCGCTGATCGATGGCACCGTGGAGGCGCAGAAGCTGCTCTCGGCCATCGTCCGCACCGGGCAGCGCTTTGGCGCCGCCTACGTTTGCGACGTGGTGCACGGCAAGGATTCCGAGCAGGTCCGCCGCAACGGACATGGCCAGCTCAAGACGTTCGGCGTTGGCGCCGACAAGCCCGTGGCCGCATGGCGGGCCATCCTGCGCCAGCTCTTCGCCGCGGGTGCGGTGGCCGAGAATGCTGACGGCTTTGGCGGCCTCACCATGACAGAGAAGGGCGAGGCGATCCTGTTCGGCCGCGAAGCAATCCAGGTCCGGCCCGATCCCGAGCCACGCAAGGCCGAGCCGCGTGGCCGACGCACGGCAGCGCGCGATGACGACGCGCTGCAACTCGGCGAGGCGGACGAAGCGTTGTTCCAGCACCTGCGCGGCCTGCGCGCTTCGATTGCACGCGCCGAGAACGTGGCCGCCTTCATCGTGTTTCCGGACCGCACGCTGATCGAGATGGCCCGCGCCAAGCCAGTCGACCTCTGGGCGCTGCGCAGCGTCCACGGCGTCGGCGAGCGTAAGCGCGAGGCCTATGGCCAGCGCTTCGTCGAGGCCATCGCAGAGTTCCTGGCAGATGACGGTCGGCGCGGCCGGGTCGCAGCGGATTGAGAGCCGCAGCTAGGCCGCCCTCTTGGATCACGCCCAAAACGGCTTAGCTCATTGGTCGCGCAGCCTCACGCGACTTTGCTATTCAAGCGGCCCTTCCGATCCGGCTGATTCCCGCCCTCTCACCGAGTACCGGCATCATTTCCGAAGAGCGCGATACGACGAAGCTGCGCCAGGTTTTCTACCTGCCAGGCTTCGATCCACGCGAGCCCGAGGCCTATTGGGGCCTGCTGCGCCGTGAGGGCCGGCTGACCGCGAGCCGGCGCGGCCTGACGATCGACGTGGGTGAACCGGTCCGGTCCGCCGACGGCTTCAGCCTCGACTGGATGGTCGAAAGCCTCGAGCACGGGGTCGCCACCCGCTCGCGCTACGGCCTGCTGCGCTGGGACGACATCGTGCGTTCGCGCTTTCCGCGCTCGAACCTGAGACGGCTCATCGACATCCCCCGCCTGTGGTGGCGCCTCTGGCGCTGCGGCTACCTCGAAGCCTTCCGCCGAGAGGCCTGGCAATTCTCGGCGGTGATCCTCGTCGTCCACCTGCTCTATGTCGGCCTGGTCATCGCGAGTCTCGGCCTCGCGGCCGCGCTTGTGGCGATGATGCCGCTTGGGGAAGGCTCCGCGTTCCTGCGATGGACGCTGCTGCTGCCGGCCGCCTATGGCATCCTCAGTATCGTCTCGCGGATCACGAAGGGACGGCCCTTCTTCATCACGCATCTCGTCGACGACACCGCCTTCACGCATGAGCACGCGTCGGGCGACGACCACGACATGCGCGCGCGACTCGACGCCTGGGCCGAGCGCATTCATGCCGCTGAATCTGAGGCTGCCGAAATCGTCGTCATCGGGCATTCCTCGTCGAGCTTTCTCGCCCTCGAAGCGCTCGATCGGGTCCTGATGCGCGATCCGAGATTCGGCGAGCGCGGCGTCCCGGTGACGTTGGTGACGCTCGGGAGCGTGATCCCTTGGATCACGCTCGATCCCCTCGCCGAGGGGACACGCGCGTCTCTGCGCCGGCTTGCCGATGCCGAGGCCATCGCGTGGCTCGACCTGCGCGCGCCATGGGACTGGCTCTCGATCCATCTGCGCAGTCCGGTCGCCGCAGTCGATCCGGCCATGGCAAAACCCGACCGGCCGATGATCCGCAGCATCAGCATCGCCGATCTCATCGAGCCGAGCACCGTCGCTACCCTGCGCTGGAATTTCTTCCGCATGCACTTTCAGCTGCTCATGTCGAGCCGCGACCGGACAGCCTTCGACTACATCGCGCTGATCTCGGGAGCCGAGCCGGTCCATCGCGCCGTCGAGGCGATCGAGGATTCGCCGTTCTATGGGGCAACCGCGCCGCCGCCCGCCGCCTGAGTTCCGCGCGGGAAGCAGGGATCGTTGCGGAAAGCCCGACCTGCGGGTTTGCAGTGGAGACGCTGCCGATCTAATCCGTGTCCCAATGCAGGGACGCCCGAGGCCGGCGTCTCCCCATGGCGGCCGAATGCGACGCCAGCCCAGGCGAGAGACCGAATGTTTCGCAACGACGTCCCGATCACGCCGGAGCTCGTGCGTCAGCACGGCCTGACGACCGACGAATACGAGCGCTTTCGCGGCTTGATCGGTCGCGACCCGACGCTGACCGAGCTCGGCATCGTTTCGGCCATGTGGAATGAGCATTGTTCCTACAAGTCGTCCCGCAAGCATCTGCGCGGGCTGCCGACCAAGGCGCCTTGGGTCATCCAGGGTCCGGGTGAGAATGCCGGCGTCATCGACATCGGCGACGGACTGGCCTGCGTCTTCAAGATGGAGAGCCACAACCATCCGAGCTTCATCGAACCCTACCAGGGCGCGGCGACTGGCGTCGGCGGCATTTTGCGGGACGTCTTCACGATGGGCGCGCGGCCGATCGCAGCGCTGAACGCGCTCCGCTTCGGCTCGCCCGATCATCCCCGTACCCGGCACCTTGTTTCGGGCGTCGTCGCGGGCGTCGGTGGTTACGGCAATTCCTTCGGCGTGCCGACGGTGGGCGGCCTCGTCGGCTTCCACAAGCGCTACGACGGCAACATCCTCGTCAACGCCATGGCGGTCGGCCTCGCGAAGACCGATGGCATTTTCTATGCGGCGGCCACCGGCATCGGGAACCCGATCGTCTATCTCGGCTCGAAGACTGGCCGCGACGGCATCCACGGCGCCACCATGGCCTCGGCGGAGTTCGACGAGGAGACCGAGGCCAAGCGCCCGACGGTGCAGGTTGGCGACCCCTTCGCGGAGAAGCTCCTGCTCGAGGCCTGCCTGGAGCTGATGGCCTCCGGCGCCGTCATCGCGATCCAGGACATGGGCGCTGCCGGCCTGACCTGCTCGGCCGTCGAGATGGGCGCTAAGGGCGACCTCGGCGTCGAGCTGAACCTCAACGCCGTGCCGGTGCGCGAAGCCGGCATGACCCCCTACGAGATGATGCTCTCGGAGAGCCAGGAGCGCATGCTCATGGTGCTTAAGCCCGGCATGGAGGCCGAGGCCGAGGCGATCTTCGTGAAGTGGGGTCTCGACTTCGCGGTGATCGGGCACACCACCGACACCCTGCGCTTCGTCATCAAGTGGAACGGCGAGACCGTCGCCGACCTGCCGATCAAGGAGCTCGGCGACGAGGCCCCGCTCTACGACCGGCCGCATATTGCGAACACGCATCAGCCCGTGATCAAGGCCGCGGACGTTGCCGCCCCCATCTCGAACGGCGAGGCCCTGCGCAAGCTCATCGGCTCGCCAGAACTCGCCTCCAAGCGCTGGGTCTACGAGCAATACGACCACTTCATCCTGGGCAACACCGTCCAGAAGCCCGGCGGCGATGCGGCCATCGTGCGCGTCGAGGATGGCCCGAAGGGTCTCGCCATCGCCACCGACGTGACCCCGCGCTATTGCGAGGCGGATCCGGTCGAAGGCGGCCGGCAGGCCGTCGCCGAGGTCTGGCGCAACATCACCGCCGTCGGTGGGAAGCCGCTCGCGATCACCGACAACCTCAATTTCGGCAACCCCGAGAAGCCCGAGGTGATGGGCCAGCTCGTCGGCTGCCTGAAGGGCATCGGCGAGGCCTGCCTCGCCCTCGACTTCCCCGTCGTGTCCGGCAACGTCTCGCTCTACAACGAGACCAACGGCGTCGGCATCCTGCCCACCCCGACCATCGGCGGCGTCGGCGTGCTCGACGACGTGGCCGTGCACGCCAACCTCGCGCTAAAGCGCGACGGCGATGCCTTGATCCTGCTCGGTGAGACGAAGGGCTGGCTCGGTCAGTCCCTCTACCTCTCCGAGATCGCCGGCCGCGAGGAAGGCGCCCCTCCCCCGGTCGATCTGGTGACCGAGCGCAAGATCGGCGACTTCGTGCGCAGCCTGATCCTCGGCCGCATCGCCGACACGGTCCACGACCTCTCCGATGGCGGCCTCGCCGTGGCGCTCACCGAGATGGCGATGGCCGGCGATCGCGGGGCAACGCTCGCCGGAGCCGATGCTGGCCCGGTACCGCATGCCTGGCTCTTCGGCGAGGATCAGGGCCGCTACCTGCTCTCGGTCCGACCGGAAGCGGCCGACGACCTCCTCCACAGCACGCAAGCGCAGGGCATCGCCGCGATCCGCATCGGCACGACGGGCGGAACGAGTTTGACGCTGCCCGACGGCGAGACCATATCCATCGCGGAGCTTCGCGCCGCCAACGAGGGCTGGTTCCCGGCCTACATGGCCAGCCAGCCGGCCGCCCCTGCCGCCTGATCCGATTTCACCGCTGCCCTGGAGAGACCCCGATGCCGATGGATGCGCGCGAGATCGAGACGATGATCCGCGAGGCGCTGCCCGACGCGCATGTGGAGATCAAGGATCTCGCCGGCGACGGCGACCACTACGCCGCTACGGTCATCTCGTCGGCCTTCAAGGGCAAGACGCGGGTCGCGCAGCACCAGATGGTGTACGGCGCACTGCAGGGCCGCATGGGCGGCGTACTTCACGCCCTTGCGCTCACCACGGGCGTACCCCAGGATTAGGTCAGAAACCGAGCTGCACACGAGGATAAGACGATGAGCGACGTCAACACCGCGATCGAGAACGAGATCAAGTCGCAGGACGTGGTCGTGTTCATGAAGGGCACCGCGCAATTCCCGATGTGCGGCTTCTCCGGCCAGGTCGTGCAAATCCTCAACTACCTCGAAGTGCCGTTCAAGAGCGTGAACGTGCTCGACGACATGGCGATCCGCGACGGCATCAAAGCCTATTCCAACTGGCCGACGATCCCGCAGATCTACGTGAAGGGCGAGTTCGTCGGCGGCTGCGACATCGCCCGCGAGATGTTCCAATCCGGCGAGCTGCAGACCTTCCTGTCCGAGAAGGGCATCTCGGTGAAGAACACCGCCGCCGCCTGATCGGAGCGCCGTGGCAAGACCGACAAGGGCGCTTCGGCGCCCTTTTTCGTGCGCGGATTGCGACGGCCACGCAACAAAAACGAATCCTGCTGCGTCCTCCGAGCGAGGGAGGACCGAGCGATGCGCGACGTCATCATAGTGGGCGGAGGCCCGGCCGGACTCAATGCGGCGCTGATCCTCGGGCGCTGCCGGCGCGACGTGCTGCTCTGTGATGCCGGCCGCCCGCGCAACGCGGCGACGCCGCTGACCTGGGGTGTCTTCACCCGTGACGGGACATCGCCCTTTACCCTGCGCGAGCAGGCGCATGCCGATCTCGACCGCTACGGCACGGTCGAGCGCCGCGAGATCGAGGTGGTGGAGGCGCGCTCCGCCGAGGAAGGTTTCGAGATCCGGCTCGCCGATGGCAACCGCGAGACCGCGAGACGGCTGATCCTCGCCACCGGGCTCCGGCAGGATCTGCCGGCGGTCGAGGGCTTCGAGACGTACTGGGGCACCGGCGTCCATTCCTGCCCCTATTGCGACGGCTACGAGACCCGCGATCGGCCCATCATCGCCTATGGAAACGGCCATGGCGGCTGCGGGCTGGCGCTGGAGCTGCTTTGTTGGAGCCGCGACGTCACGCTCTGCACGGACGGCCCCGACGCGTCTCTCGGCAAGAAGGACCGCGACCGGCTCGTCCGCAACGGCATCCGGATCATCGAGACACCGATCGCCCAGCTCTCGGGCAACGGGCGGCAGGCGGAGACGCTGACGTTCCGCGACGGGCGAACGATCCCCTGCACAGGCGTCTTCCTCATGCCGACGGATTGCGAGCCCTCGCATCTCCTCGAGCAGCTCGGCTGCGACATCGGCAAGACCGGCGTGGTGCTGACGAAGAACGATTACGAGAAGACCAACGTGCCCGGCCTGTTCGTGGCCGGGGATGCCTCGCGCCGGGTCCAGTTCGCGATCGTCGCGGCAGCCGAGGGTGCCATGGCGGCATTCGCCATCAACATGGAGCTGATCGCCGAGGATACGGCGTGAGGGCCGGACGGGCGCCTCACACCGCCCGCAGCGGCTTCTCCAGTACGGCGATCACCCTGGCGAGATCGTGGCCTCGCTTCAGCACCAGCCCGCTCGCCGCAATCACGGCATAGGCGCCCTGGCGGCGTGCCAGCTTCGGATCCTTCTCGATCCGATACAGAGGCATCTCGGAGCTTCGCCGGTAGATCGAGAAAACGGCCCTGTCCCTGCGGAAGTCGAGGGCGTAGTCGCGCCACTCGCCTTCGGCCACGCGCCGGCCGTAAAGATTGAAGATGGTTCGAAGCTCCGTGCGGTCGAAGGCGATCTGTGGAGTGGACGCACCGGACGGGAACGGGATGACGCGAGATCTCGGGTCGTCGCCCTGCGTGTCGACGCTGTGCCGCTCGCTCATCGTCTCTCCCGTGCGAGGCCGCCGCGGCGGCCGGACCGGGATGATGGGGCCACCTTTGCCAGCTCGCAAGCCCGTCGGGCGTCGGCAATGAGGCGAAACGTTCGGCCATGGTGTCGCCGTGTTCCCGCCCTCGGAGCGCCTTGCTGAAACGATTGACTGTCACTTGGAACCTCGTCGGCCTCGGGCCCCGAGACGGCCCCACACCCCAGCTCCCCAGCCAGTGGTGGTCGTCGAGGATGATGGCCCGCGTCCGGCACTCCGAGGTTTCGAGACCCAAGGACTTCAGGCGGCCTCTCCGGAGCGCCGCCCCTTTTTTTGTCCGGCGCAGGCCGCGCCGATCCGCTAGACAAGTCCGGTCGGGCATCCCGCCCGTCGGAACAGCAGACCGTGCCGCCCGATTTCGACGCCGCCTTTCGCGATCGTCTCGCCGACCTGTTCGCGTGGCGCCGGGATGTGCGCCGCTTCCGCGACGACCCCGTCGACGAGGGCACGCTCTCGGCTTGCCTCGCCCTGGCAAGCCTCGCACCCTCTGTCGGCAACAGCCAGCCCTGGCGCTTCGTGCGGGTCGCCGATCGGGACCGCCGTTCGGCCGTGATCGAGACCTTCGCCCGCTGCAACGAGGCGGCCTGCGCCTCCTATGCGGATGCGCGCCGCGATCTCTATGCCAGTCTCAAGCTCGAAGGCCTCCGCGAGGCGCCGATCCATCTCGCGGTGTTCTGCGACGAGGCAACGGAGACGGGCCATCGCCTCGGCCGCGAGACCATGCCGGAAATGCTGCGCTACTCGGTGGTGACTGCAGTCCATTCGTTCTGGCTCGCGGCCCGGGCGCATGGCCTCGGTGTCGGCTGGGTCTCCATCCTGGAGCCCGACACGGTGACAAGGCTGCTCGACGTGCCGGCCTCGTGGCGGCTCGTCGCCTATCTCTGCGTCGGCCGTCCGGTGGAAGAACACCGCGACCCCGAACTCGTCCGGCATGGTTGGCAAGAGCGTCTGCCGGCCTCTGCGCGACTGACCGAACGCTGAGTCTTACGAGTCTTCGACTCGTGCTCGACCAGACTCGACTGAGTTCGACTACGGCTCGTTAGCCCTCCAGCTCGAATTACGTAATTCGCCGCCGCGTAACCATGCTGAGTAACAGGAACGACAAGCTTGGCTGCGAATTGTCCCGACGCGTAAGCTCACGCTTGAAGGACGAAATCCGATGTTCGGTACAGGGAGAGTGGCCGTTGGTGTCGCCGCCGCGTTGACGGCCGGTGTGTTCGCAGCGCCCGTCGAGGCGCGCGAGATCGTTCCGTTCAACGAGCCGGGACTTGCCGGCTCGCTCGTCGTGCGCACGTCGGAGCGCCGGCTCTACCTCGTGAACTGGGACGGCACGGCGATCCGCTATCCCGTCGCCGTCGGCAAGCCGGGCAAGCAGTGGGCCGGGCGCACCGAGATCGACGGCAAGTATTTCCAGCCCGATTGGTCGCCGCCCGCCGACGTGAAGCGCGACCATCCGAGCCTGCCGAACCTCATCCGCGGCGGAACGCGCGGCAACCCGATGGGCGTCGCCGCCATGACGCTGCGCGGCGGCGAATACGCGATCCACGGCACGAACCGGCCGAACTCGATCGGCACCTTCGCGTCCTACGGCTGCATCCGCATGTATAACCAGGACATCACCGATTTGTATCAGCGGGTTTCGGTGGGCACGCAGGTCTACGTGACCCGCTGAGCTTCACGACCCCCAGTTTTGCGCCGCGGTTGAGGTCATCACCTCTTCCGTGGCGTTTTCATTTACGAAACGTCGATCGTCGACCATCTGATCATCATTAAACAAATCTTGATTCTATAGACATCGTTTAATCAAAAAAATCTGCGCGACTTTAGCGCTGAGAACAAATTCGTTCGATTTTGCTACCGAGTAAAATAAAAGCAACTAAGTATCAAACTTGATCCAGCACAAACCTCCGATTGCCGTTGTATTCGGAGGGTCGAGTTCGATGTTCGGGAAATTTGTGATGGGCGCGGGCGTGGCTGTCGCGCTTTGGTCAGGGATCGTCGTGGCTGCCCCGGCGCAGGCGCGCGAAGTGGTGCCGTTCACGGGCGGCGGCATGGCCGGCACGCTGGTGGTGCGGACCTCCGAGCGCCGGCTCTACCTTGTCAACGGTGACGGCACGGCGATCCGCTATCCGGTAGCCGTCGGCAAGCCGGGTAAGCAATGGGCCGGGCAGACCATGATCGACGGCAAGTATTACCAGCCCGACTGGTCGCCGCCGGCCGTGGTGAAGCGCGACCATCCGCGTATTCCCAACCTCATCCGCGGCGGAACGGCCGCCAATCCGATGGGCGTCGCCGCCATGACACTGCGCGGTGGCCAATACGCGATCCACGGCACCAACCGGCCGGAATCGATCGGCCACTTCGCCTCCTACGGCTGCATCCGCATGCTGAACCAGGACATCTCGGACCTGTTCGAGCGCGTCTCGGTGGGCACGCAGGTCACCGTGATGCGCTGAAGGAGATTGCCGTCAGAAGTCGACGGCGATGCCTTTGACCTCCCAATCGTCGTAGCGGACCGGTTCGAGTCCGCCGCGACCGCTCGTCTCGCGCTGGGCGGCGATCTCGGCCGCGCGGGCATCGATCGCCGCGCGCCGCTCGGCCGCTTCGGCCAGGGCGCGCTGCGCGGCCGGCGTGAGCGCGCGCGACGCGGTTTGCTCGGCTGGCCTCGCCTGGTCGCCGGTCTCGTCCTGCATCGCGGCCCTCATCGATCCCTTGCATCGCGCGTCTGCGGATGGGAGTGCGTCCGGCAGGACATCGCAGTACAGCCTGAAAGTGGCATTCATGACCCCACGCCGCAACGCGGCTTCGTCGAACGACGCGTCGGACGGCGCGGTTGCCGGGCTCGCGGCCAGGCGGACCGCTCACGAAGCCGTCGCGGCACTTCTCGGCAAAGGACGCGCCTTCGCTCTCGAGGACGCGCTGGCGCAGGCCGGCGGCCGGCTCGACCCGGGTGAGGCGGCGCTGGCGCGCGCCATCGCGACGGCGACCTTCAGGCGCTTCGGATTGCTCCGCACGGTGCTCGCCGAACGCATGAGCCAGGGCTTGCCCGAGGACCAGCCGCGGCTCCTGGCCCTGCTCGCCACCGGCGCCGCACAGATCCTCGACCTCGCTGTAGCCGACCACGCAGCGGTCGACCTCTCCGTGCGGCTTGCCAAGGCCGACCCCGATCTCGGCCATCTGGCCGGTCTCGTGAACGCGGTGCTCCGGCGCGTGACGCGCGAGCGCGACGCAATCCTGGCGGCTGGCGGCGACCCACTCGACGCGAACACGCCGGATTGGCTCGTCGCCCGCTGGCGCGCAGCCTACGGCGAGGACGCCGCCCGCCGGATCGCGGTCGCCCATCTCGAAGGTGCCGCGGTCGACCTCACCATCCGCTCCGATTCTGCCGCTTGGGCCGACCGGCTCGGCGGCATCGCGCTCGGCCTCGGCAGCGTCCGCCTCGCCGACGTGGATGCTCCGATCGCTACGCTCCCTGGATACGAGGAGGGCGCCTGGTGGGTTCAGGATGCCGCCGCCGCCCTCCCCGCTCGTCTGCTCGCCGCCGCACCGGGCGAGCGGGTCGCCGATCTCTGCGCCGCGCCGGGCGGAAAGACCGCTCAGCTCGCAGCGACCGGGGCCACGGTAATCGCAGTCGACCGCTCGGGTGCACGCCTCGAGCGTCTTCGCAAAAACCTCGAACGCCTCGACCTGAGCGCGGAGGTCCGCGTCGCCGATGCCCTCGCGCTCGATGAGGATGCCACGTTCGACGCCGTTTTGCTGGATGCGCCCTGCTCGGCCACCGGCACGATCCGCCGCCATCCCGACGTCGCCTGGACCAAGACCGAGGCCGACATCGCCCGCCTCACCGGCCTTCAGCGCCGCCTCCTGGACAAGGCGGCCGCCCTGGTCAAGCCGGGCGGTCGGCTGGTCTACTGCACCTGCTCGCTGGAACCTGAGGAGGGCGAGGCGCAGGTCGCCGCCTTCCTCGGCCGCCGTCCCGATTTCGAGCGCGTACCGGTGACGGCGGACGAGGTTGCCGGGCAGCTCGAGATCATCGACCTGCAAGGCGACCTGCGGACGCTGCCCTGCCACCTCCCTCTCTCGTCCAGCGGCGAGGCGGTCGGGCGTCGGGGCGGCCTCGACGGGTTCTTCGCGAGCCGCCTCAGGCGAGTCGCCTGATCGCATGGTCGCAGGAGCGCTTCGGCGGGACGACACAGCGTTAGCAGATGGTTAAGAGGCACGCGCTAGTCTGACCGAAGGCCGCGAGGCCGGTCGTCTGCGTCCCGACGGGGCATCCCCGACACACCAACGAGAGGGTACGGCGTGGCGCGCGGCCATGAGCGCTGGGTGTTGTATCGGCTCGCCGTGCGCGAGGCGGTGCGCACGATGCGCAGCGCCGTTGCGCGCATCACGGCACCACCAGACTTGCTCGCGGGCGCCCGCGTCACGGCGCTCGTGATCGCGCCGCACGACCTGCGCACGAGCGACGCGACCTTCGCTGACGACATCTATTCCGGGCTCTTCGTCTTCGCGGGCCGCGCGCTCTCGGTCAGCGGCCGCTCGCCCTTCGACTATGAGCCGCCCTCACCCGAATGGGCCGAGGTGCTCTACGGCTTCGGCTGGCTGCGCCACCTGCGCGCCGCCGACACTGCGCTGGCCCGCGCGAATGCCCGCGCCTTCGTATCCGACTTTCTCGCCAACCGCGGCGATGCGGCATTGGCCCGTCCCGTGCCGATCGCCGCGCGGCGGCTGATCTCGTTCCTGTGCCAGTCGCCGCTGGTACTGGAGGGGGCAGACCACACCTTCTACCAAGCTTTCCTCAAGTCGATCGGGCGCAGCGCGCGCGATCTGGAACGCGCCCTGCGGCGCGGCACCGAACGCCCCTCGCGCCTGTTGGCGGCGGTCGCCCTCTGCTATGCCGGCCTGTGCTGCGAGGGACTCCAACCGATCCTGCGGCGGGCGACGCGGGTGCTGTCGCGGGAGCTCGACCGCCAGATCCTGCCCGATGGCGGACATCGCAGCCGTAACGCCCGCTTCGCCGTCGAACTGCTGCTCGACCTGCTGCCGCTCCGCCAGAGCTTCCTCAGCCGCAGTCTGGAGCCGCCCGAGGCGCTGCTGCGCGCCATCGACCGAATGCTGCCGATGCTGCGCCTGATGCGGCATCCCGATGCTTCGCTCAGCCATTTCAACGGCATGGGCACCACCGAGGCCGACCATCTCACCACGCTGCTCATCTATGACGGCGCCCTGGTCGAGACGATGCGGCATGCGCCCTTCTCTGGCTACGAGCGCTTGGAGGGTGGCCGGGTTGTTCTCGTGGTCGACGTCGGTGCCCCGCCGCGGCAATCCTATTCGAAGTTGGCCTGCGCCGGCTGCCTCTCCTTCGAGCTGTCGAGCGGTCTGCAGCGGCTCGTCGTAAATTGCGGCGCGCCGGCCAGCGGCACCGATCAGCGCAGCATCTCGCGCAGCACGGCGGCCCATTCGACCGCGACCATCGCCGACGCCTCCTCCTGCCGCTTCCTCACCGGCGAGGACGGCTGGTGGGGGCGGCGCCTGATCGGCCGCTGGCTGCTGAGACGGTGGGGGCCGATCATCCTGCGCGGACCGAGCCCCGTGGCGATCGACCGGCGCAACGAGCCTGGCCGCGCCATCCTGGCTGGCCGCCACGACGGATATCAGTACCCGTTCGGCGTGACCCACGAACGGCGCTGGGAGCTCTCCACCGACGGCAACCGGCTCGACGGGGAAGATGCCTTCTTTCGCGAGGGGCGTGGGCGGGGTCGTGCGCGCGACGTCGCCATCCGGTTCCATCTGCATCCGACGGTCAACGTCCAGGGCGGCGATGACGGCCGCCTGGTCCTGATGACGCCGCTCGGTGGAACCTGGACGTTCTCGTCGGAGGGCGCCGAGGTCGCGATCGAGAACAGCGTCTTCTTCGCCGGCGTTGCCGGCCCTCGCCGTTCCAGTCAGATCGTCCTGCACCTGACCGTGACCGAAGGCGCGCATGTGCGCTGGCAGTTCGACCACCAGGAACCGGCTGCGGCTTGATCATCCGCGGCTCCAATCATGCTGCGTCGCACGCGCTGGTTCCGCCGGTGGGTTTCGTGCTACCCGCGCGCATCCCTGATTGACCGACGACCGGACACGCCCGATGCCGCGCGACACAACTCCCGTCACCCGCGCCCTCCTCTCGGTCTCAGACAAGACCGGCCTCGTCGATTTCGCGCGGGCGCTGTCCGAACGCGGCATCGCCCTCGTCTCGACCGGCGGCACGCACAAGGCGTTGACCGAGGCCGGCCTGCCCGTGACCGAAGTCTCCGAGCTGACGCGCTTTCCCGAGATGATGGATGGGCGCGTCAAGACGCTGCATCCGGCCGTGCATGGCGGCCTGCTCGCCATCCGCGACAATCCCGAGCACCAGGCCGCGCTCGCCGCCCACGGCCTGCAGGCGATCGACCTCCTCGTGGTGAACCTCTACCCGTTCGAGGCGACGCTGGAGGCCGGGCGCCCCTTCGGCGACTGCATCGAGAACATCGATGTCGGTGGCCCCGCGATGATCCGCGCCGCCGCCAAGAACCACGCCGACGTCGCCGTGGTGGTCGACGTGGCCGACTACGCCGCCGTTCTGGGTGAATTGCAGGCGCATGACGGCAGCATCGGCTCAGGGATGCGCCGCCGTCTCGCACAGAAGGCGTTCTCGCGCACCGCTTCCTATGACGCCGCGATTTCCAACTGGTTCGCCGGCGAGATCGGCAACGACGAGGCGCCAACCTTCCGCGCGTTTGGCGGCACGCTCGGCCAGAGCCTGCGCTATGGCGAGAACCCACATCAAGCGGCGGCCTTCTACCGCTCTCCCGGCATCGCGCGGCCCGGCATCGCCACGGCGCGGCAGGTCCAGGGCAAGGAGCTGTCCTACAACAACCTCAACGACACCGACGCGGCTTATGAATGCGTCGCCGAGTTCGATCCGGCACGCTCGGCCGCCGTGGCGATCATCAAGCATGCCAATCCGTGCGGTGTCGCCGAAGCCTTGAGCCTGCTGGAGGCCTACGAGCAGGCGCTCGCGTGCGATCCGACCTCGGCCTTCGGCGGCATCGTCGCACTCAACCGTCCCCTCGATGCCGAGGCTGCGCGAAAGATCGTCGAGATCTTCACCGAGGTAATCATCGCGCCCGAAGCCTCGGAAGAGGCGATGGCGATCGTGGCGGCGAAGAAGAACCTGCGCCTGCTGCTGGCCGGCGCCCTCCCCGATCCGCGCGCAGCCGGTGAGACCGTGCGCACGCTCGCGGGCGGCCTCCTCGTCCAGGGCCGCGACAAAGCCGTCGTCGACGACATGCCGCTTCGCGTGGTGACGGCTCGCCAGCCCAGCGAGGCCGAGTTCGCGGACCTTCGCTTTGCCTACCGGGTGGCAAAGCACGTCAAGTCGAACGCCATCGTCTACGCCCGCGCCGGTGCGACGGTCGGTATCGGCGCCGGGCAGATGTCACGCGTCGATTCCTCACGCATCGCCGCCTGGAAGGCGGCTGAGGGCGCCAAGCGCATCGGTGCACCGGACAGCCTCGCCAAGGGCTCCGTCGTGGCGTCCGACGCCTTCTTCCCCTTTGCCGACGGCCTGATCGCGGCAGCCGAGGCCGGCGCAACCGCTGTGATCCAGCCCGGCGGTTCGATGCGCGACGACGAGGTGATCCGTGCCGCCGACGCGGCTGGGCTGGCGATGGTGTTCACGGGCACGCGCCACTTCCGGCACTGAACCGACAGACTTTCCGACCGCTAAGACCGGCGGCTGGATCGCTGGTTGCGGACAACAATTCAGGCAGCAAAAGAAAAGGCGCCCCGAAGGGCGCCTTTCCTGTCTCGCATCCTCGAAGGGCTAGTCTTCGGCGAAGATGTCCCGGTCCTTCGTCTCCGGCACGAAGATCAGGCCGATAACGAAGGTCATCACCGCGATCACGATCGGGTACCAGAGGCCGTAGTAGATGTCGCCGGTCGCGGCCACCATCGCGAAGGCGGTCGCGGGCAGCAGGCCGCCGAACCAGCCGTTGCCGATGTGATAGGGCAATGACATCGCCGTGTAGCGGATCCGGGTCGGGAACAGCTCCACGAGGGCAGCGGCGATCGGGCCGTAGACCATGGTCACGAACAGCACGAGCACGAAGAGCAGCCCGATGACCTTGGCGACCTGGGGCCGGAAGATGTCGAACGGGTTCGACATCTTCACGATCGCCGGGTCACCCGCCTTCGGATAGCCGGCACCCTGCAGGGCGGCCGACGCAGCCTTGGCGAAGTCGGCTGCCGGCATGCCGGCGGTGTACGGCACCTCGGTGTCGTTGACCTTGACCTTGGTCGGCTGTCCGGCAGGGCCAGCCTCAGTGGAGTACTTCACCGAAGACTTGGCGAGGTAGTCGCGGGCGAGGTCACACGGTGTCTCGAACTTGCGCGTGCCGACCGGATTGAACAGGCTGCCGCATTCCTTCGGGTCGGCGATCACGCTGACCTTCACGGTCTCGACGGCCTTCTCCAGGTTTGGGTTGGCCATCGAGGTGATCTGCTGGAACACCGTGAAGTAGGAGACCGCCGCGATCAGGCAGCCGGCCAGGATGATCGGCTTTCGGCCGATCTTGTCCGAGAGCCAGCCGAAGAACACGAAGAACCCGGTGCCGAGGAGCAGCGACCACGCGACCAGTAGGTTCGAGGTGTAGCCGTCGACCTTCAGGATCGATTGCAGGAAGAACAGCGCGTAGAACTGGCCAGTGTACCAGACCACGCCCTGGCCGGCGGTGAGGCCGAGCAGTGCGATCAACGCGAACTTGGCGTTCTTCCACTGGCCGAAGGCTTCCGTGAGCGGAGCCTTCGAGGTGGTGCCCTCCTCCTTCATCTTCTGGAAGGCCGGCGACTCGTTGAGCTTGGTCCGGATCCAGACCGACACGGCGAGCAGTAGGACCGAGACCAGGAACGGAATGCGCCAGCCCCAGGCTTTGAACGCGTCCTCGCCCGTGAAGGTGCGGGTCGCCAGGATCACGATGAGCGACAGGAACAGGCCCATCGTCGCCGTGGTCTGGATCCAGCTGGTGTAGAAGCCGCGGCGGCCATTCGGCGCGTGCTCGGCAACGTAGGTGGCGGCGCCACCGTACTCGCCGCCGAGGGCGAGGCCCTGGAGCAGGCGCAGCGTGATCAGGATGATCGGGGCCGCGATGCCGATGCTGTCGGCGTTGGGCAGGATGCCGACGATGAAGGTCGACAGACCCATGATCAGGATGGTGACGAGGAAGGTGTATTTGCGGCCGACGATGTCACCGACCCGGCCGAAGACCAGCGCGCCAAAGGGGCGGACCAGGAAGCCTGCCGCGAAGGCGAGCAGGGCGAAGATGTTGCGCGTCGATTCCGGGTAGGCGGAGAAGAACTGCGCCCCGATGATCGCGGCGAGCGATCCGTAGAGATAGAAGTCGTACCACTCGAACACCGTGCCGAGTGACGAGGCCAAGATGACCTTCTTCTCGGATGCCGTCATCGGTCGCGCGGCATCTCCCGCATGCGACGCTGCTGCTGCCACAGCCATTACACGTTCCTCCACCCGGCGGTGCGTCTTGCGCGAACCCGCTCGTTTTTTTGGTTTCCAGCGCCCGGATCGTTGAAACGACCTGCGAACGCACAAGCCATTGTTACGTCAGTGCTGTGCCGTGCCAAGGAGGAAAGAGCATCAACAAGCGTGCGAAAGCGCTTAGACACATGTTTGAAATAGAAAAGGCGCGGCTCACGCCGCGCCTTCTTCCTTAATCCCCCCGAAGAGAAATTCTTTTTAGTGAGCGTGGGCGCCGCTCGCGCCGATGCCGGTCTCCGAGCGCACGAACTGTGCGTCGAAGGCCGCGCGTTCCCGCTGAGCCCGCCGCGTGTTGTCGAGCTTCGACACCACGAAGATGGTCAGGAAGGCCAGAGGCATCGAGAACAGCGTCGGATTGTCGAAGGGGAACAGCGCCGCAGGATGCCCGAAGGTCGTCACCCAGACTGCCTTCGAGAGCACCACCATGGTCACCGCCGTGACGAGACCCACGAGGCCGCCGAGCAGCGCGCCCCATGTGGTCGTTCCCCGCCAGAGGATCGACATGGACAGGACCGGGAAGTTGCAGCTCGCCGCCACCGAGAAGGCGAGCCCGACCATGAACGCGACGTTTTGGTTCTCGAAGACGTAGCCGAGATAGATCGCGACGATGCCGATCACCACCGCGGCGATCTTCGAGAGCCGTACCTCTGCATTTTCGGTCGTGCGCCCGCGGGCGATGACCTGGGCGTAGAGATCGTGGCTCACGGCCGAGGCGCCGGCCAGCGTCAGACCCGCCACCACGGCGAGGATGGTCGCGAAGGCCACCGCCGAGATGAAGCCCAGGAAGTACGGGCCGCCCACGGCGTTGGCGAGGTTCACGGCGACCATGTTGGTGCCGCCGACCATGTCCTTGAGCTTGTCGAAGGTGCCGGCCGCGCCGAGCTTGAAGTAGCTCGGATCGGACATCAGCAGGGCGATGCCGCCAAAGCCGATGATGAAGGTCAGGATGTAGAAGTAGCCGATCAGGCCGGTGGCATAGAACACCGACTTGCGAGCCGCCTGGGCGTCCGAGACCGTGAAGAACCGCATCAGGATGTGCGGCAGGCCGGCCGTGCCGAACATCAGGCCGACGCCGAGCGAGATCGCCTCGATCGGGTTCGAGACCAAGCCGCCGGGCGCCATGATGGCATCGCCCTTCGGATGGGTCGCGACGGCCGCGGCGAAGAGCGACTCGGGATGGAAGCCGTATTTGTAGAGTACGGCGACGGCCATGAAGCTCGCGCCGCCGAGCAGCAGGCACGCCTTGATGACCTGAACCCAGGTCGTCGCCTTCATGCCGCCGAAGGCCACGTAGATGATCATCAGCGCGCCGACGATGACCACCGCGTAGAGATACGGCAGACCGAACAGCAGCTGGATCAGCTTACCGGCGCCGACCATCTGCGCGATCAGGTAGAAGGCCACCACCACGAGGGTGCCGACCGCCGAGATGATGCGGATCGACGTCTGGTCGAGGCGGAACGAGGCCACGTCGGCGAAGGTGTACTTGCCGAGGTTACGCAGGCGCTCGGCGATCAGGAAGAGCACGATCGGCCAGCCAACGAGGAAGCCGGTGGAGTAGATCAGCCCGTCGAAGCCCGAGGTGTAGACGAGGCCCGAGATGCCGAGGAACGAGGCGGCGGACATGTAGTCGCCCGCGATGGCCAGCGAGTTGGTGCCCGCGGAGATGCCGCCGCCGGCCGCGTAGAAGTCGGAGGCCGATTTCGTGCCCTGGGCCGCCTTGTAGGTGATGCCGAGCGTGAACAGCACGAAGAACAGGAACATGCCGATGGCCGGCCAGTTCGTCGCCTGTTGCGAGACGGCTCCGAGGTCGGGGCCGGCGGCCCAGGCCGTCGTCACGGCGAGTCCGAGGATACCGGCGGCCCCGAGGCCTCCCAGAATATGAGCGCGGCTCATCGGGCCAGGCTCCGTGCGAGTTCGGCGGAGAGGCGGTCGAAGCGGGTGTTGGCGCGCGCGACGTAGATGCCGGTCAGGATGAAGGCGAAGACGATGACACCGACGCCCATGAACAGGCCGAGCGAGGCCGTGCCGGAGACCTTGGTGGCGAGCAGCTGCTTGTCGAAGGCGATCAGGCCGATGAAGCCGAAATAGACGACCAGCATCAGGATCGTCAGGATCCAGCCGAAGCTCGTGCGCTCGCGGACGAGGGTCTGGAATGTCGGATTGGTGATGACGCGGTCGAGTCGGGGATCGGGTGTGTCGACGCCTGCGGCATGTGGAGATGCCGCGGCGGTGCCTGCCGCCTGTGTTGCGCTCATGATGTCCTCCCGCCGACCCGGATGCTCTTCATGGCATTCGGCGGCTTCAGCCTCTTCGAACGTGGCGGACGATTTCTCGCGTTCCGCCTTGCCACGTCGAAGAGACTTGGGCGCGAGGACCGGGCGCCCGTCAAGCCGATTTGTGCTTAGTTCGCGCGGTTTTGACGGTTCTCGATGAGGTCCTCGACGACGGCGGGCTCAGCCAGCGTCGAGGTGTCGCCGAGCGAGCCGAAATCGTCCTCGGCGATCTTGCGCAGGATGCGGCGCATGATCTTGCCGGAGCGGGTCTTGGGCAGGCCCGGCGCGAACTGGATCAGGTCCGGCGAGGCGATCGGGCCGATATCCTTGCGGACCCAGGCAACGAGTTCCTTGCGCAGAGCGTCGTCGCCCTCCTCGCCCTGGTTCAGGGTGACGTAGGCGTAGATGCCCTGGCCCTTGACGGTGTGCGGGTAGCCGACGACTGCCGCCTCGGCGACCTTCGTATGCGCGACGAGCGAGGATTCCACCTCGGCCGTGCCCATGCGGTGGCCGGAGACATTGATGACGTCGTCGACCCGGCCGGTGATCCAGTAATAGCCGTCCTCGTCGCGGCGCGCGCCGTCGCCGGTGAAGTAGAGGTCCTTGTAGGTCGAGAAGTAGGTCTGCTCGAAGCGCTCGTGGTCGCCGTAGACCGTGCGCATCTGGCCGGGCCAGGAATCGGCAATGCAGAGGTTGCCCTCGCACTTGCCCTCGAGCTGCTTGCCCTCGGCATCGACCATCACCGGCTGCACGCCGAAGAACGGACGGGTGGCCGAGCCCGGCTTGAGCTTCGTGGCGCCGGGCAGCGGCGTGATCAGGATGCCGCCGGTCTCGGTCTGCCACCAGGTGTCGACGATCGAGCAGCGCTCGTCGCCCACGACCCGGTAATACCACTCCCAGGCTTCCGGATTGATCGGCTCGCCGACCGAGCCGAGCACGCGCAGGGACTTGCGCGAGGTCTTCTTCACCGGCTCCTCGCCGCCGCCCATCAGTGAGCGGATCGCGGTCGGCGCGGTGTAGAAGATGTTGACCTTGTGCTTGTCGACCACCTCCCAGAAGCGGCCGTTGGTCGGGTAGGTCGGGATGCCCTCGAACATCAGCGTGGTCGCGCCGTTCGCGAGCGGGCCGTAGACGATGTAGCTGTGGCCGGTGACCCAGCCCACATCGGCCGTGCACCAGTAGACGTCGCCCTCGTGGTAGTCGAAGACGTATTCGTGCGTCATCGAGGCGTAGACGAGATAGCCGCCGGTGGTGTGCACCACGCCCTTGGGCTGGCCGGTCGAACCGGAGGTGTAGAGGATGAAGAGCGGGTGCTCAGCCTCGACGGCCACGGCCGGGCAATCGTCCGTCACCTGCTTGGCGGCTTCGTCGTAATAGACGTCGCGGCCGGCCTCCATGGCGACGTTGCCGCCAGTGCGGCGCACGACGATAACGTGGTCGACGGTCGCGTCGTCGAGACGCTTGATGGCCTCGTCGACATTGGCCTTGAGCGGCACCTTGCGGCCGCCGCGCAGGCCCTCGTCGGCCGTGATCACGACCTTGGCCTCACAGCCCTTGATGCGCTGGGCAAGTGAATCCGGCGAGAATCCGCCGAAGACGATGGCGTGGATGGCGCCGAGACGCGCGCAGGCCAGCATCGCGTAGGCCGCCTCAGGCACCATCGGCAGATAGAGGATGACCCGCGAGCCTTTCTCGACGCCGCGGTTCTTCAGCACGTTCGCCCAGCGGCAGACCTCGCCGTGCAACTCCTTGTAGGTGATGTGCTTCTGCTCGTTCGGGTCGTCGCCTTCCCAGATGATCGCGACTTGGTCGCCGCGCTTCTCGAGGTGACGGTCGATGCAGTTATGGGCGACGTTGGTCTTGCCGTCCTCGAACCATTTGATCGAGATGTTGCCGGGGGCGAAGCTGGTGTCCTTGACCTTCGTGAAGGGGGTCGACCAGTCGATGCGCTTGCCGTGCTCGGCCCAGAACGTGTCGGGGTCGGCAACGGAGGCCTTGTACATCTCCTGGTACTTTGCGTCGTCCACGAGCCCATGCTCACGCCACGCGTCCTGGACGTCGACAACCCGCTCAGTCATGCCGTTTCTTCCCTTCGAGGCGCCCGATCGTATCGCGAAGGTTCGCGCAGCCGGGACTTCCAGTCACTAACTAGTTGCACCGCCTAAACGGCGGGACAAGCACCAAAAAGTCTAGAATGCCGGGTGTCTTTCAGGCGCTCAGAGCGCGCTGCAGCGGAAACAGCATCTCCACGAGCGTGCCCTCGTTCTTGCGGCTGGAGATGCGGAATCGGCCGCGATTGGCCTCGACCAGCGCCTTGGTCACCGTCAGGCCGAGACCGATGCCGGCGCGTGCGCCCGCGACGTCGCCGTCGCCCTTCGCCATCAGCGCCCGCTCGATCTCCTCCTGCGTCAGGCCGATTCCGGTGTCGCGGACCCGGAAGGCGATCTCGCCGCGCTCGTCGGTCGTCGAGACGATCACCTGGCCGCCGGCCTCTGTGAGACGGATGGCGTTGGCGATGACGTTGAGGGTGACCTGACGCATGGAACGCTCGTCGGCGACGAGAGGCCTGAGATCGGGCGAGAGGCTGGTCCGCACGACGATGCGGTCGCGCGCCGCCTGCGGCTGCATCAGCGCGATGCATCCCGACACCACGTCGTTGAGAGCGATGTCGGTGAAGGTCAGCCCGCCCAAACCCGCTTCGATGCGCGCGAGATCGAGAAGGTCGTCGATCACGCCGACGACATGCTGGCTGGATTGGTAAATCTCTTGAAGATAGTCGTTTCCGCGCCCGCTCGCCAGCGGTCCGAGGCGCTCGGAGAGCAGGATTTCCGTGCGGTCGGCGATCTGCACGATCGGCGCGCGAACCTGATGAGACACGATCGCGGCGAAGTCTGCCCGGAAACGCGACTCCGGCTCGACGTGCGGCACGCCGGCCAACGGCGGGAGCGGCTCACTCAGGGTCACGCAGAACTTGGCCCTGCTCTCCGTTGGAAGCTGCGCGACGCGAAGTCGAAGCGCGCCGCTCTGTGGGCTTGTTCGCGCGATGGCTTCGCAAGTCGCGCCAGTGGCCGCCCCGCGCGCCTCGTCGAGGCAAGCGGCAATGGCAGGCTCGCTTTCGCCTATGAACAAATCAGCTAGCCTGCCGCCGACGACCTCGCGCGACTCGCTCGACAGCATGGCCTGCGCACTGGCGTTCAGCCTGAGAATGCGGCCGCCCTCGTCGAGCGAAGCCACGCCCAGCTCGATCTTGTCGAGGAGGTCCTGGGCGTCACGCTCGCGCGCTGCATCCCGCGTCTCCAGCAAGCCGCGCGCGATCTGTTCGCGGGCGCTGTCGACCTGAGTCGCCACGCGGGCCAGAAGCAGTTCGGCCGAGCTGCCATCCCAATCGACCCGCGAGCGCTCGACCAGCAGCGACAGCGACTGCCCTCCCGCCCGCGTCATGGAGACCGGCGTATCGGGAAGCATGCCGTCTTTCAGCGGAGGCAACTCGCCGAGCA
Source organism: Methylobacterium brachythecii (assembly GCF_014196345.1). Taxonomy (GTDB): domain Bacteria; phylum Pseudomonadota; class Alphaproteobacteria; order Rhizobiales; family Beijerinckiaceae; genus Methylobacterium; species Methylobacterium brachythecii. Next base: position 97,785 of record NZ_JACIDN010000007.1, read on the forward strand.
GTGTCCCGACGCCCTCGGCTGCCTGCAACGCGGCGCGGTCCGGATGTCCGGTGAGATCGAGGAACCTGCCATTCGCGTAGAGGATCGCGGTGCCGCGATGGACGAGAACGCCCACCGGCAACCGGTCGAGCGCCGCGACGATCGCCTCGTCGATGGACGACACCGCACTCGGCGGCACAGCGACCGGGAAGGCCATGACCGAGCCGCCGCGCTCCGTACCCAGAGGCGGCTCCGGCGGCACGGTGTCGTCGTCGCCCGCAAAGCGTGCGCCGAGAGCGCGCGCGATCTCGCGAAAAGCAGCGTGCTCGTTCGTCGACAAGTCCGAATTCTGCTGCGCTGGCGCGTGCGCGTCGCCCGCGTCTTCGCCCACCATGGCCGGCGCGCCTTCTTCGACGTGCGTATCCAGCGCGCTGACGGCAAGCACCGCGCCGGGCACGGGAGCCTCCCCGGCCAGCGGCGCTGCCGATCCCGCTCGCGCTTCGTCCGCAGCCGGCAGCACCGGAGCGTCGTCGTCGCCTTGGACGGCAGATGACGGCGACGGGTCGGCTGCGGCGGCCTCCGCCGAGATCTCATCCTGCAGCGAAGCCGCGCTGGGCAGCGAGGCTCGTGGCTCGCGCACCACGCCGAACCCCGAGAAACCGGAAAACGGCTGCGAGGCGCGTCCGGATGGCGTTCCGGACAGTTCGAGCTCGATCTCCCGATCCGCCCCGGGCGATCGAAGGACGACGGGAAGTGCACGAAAGGTCCGATGCGCCGTCAGCGCTTCGAGCAGGCTCCCTCCCTGGATGGCCCCGGCCTCGCCGAGCGCCGTCCACGAGTGGCCGAGAAGATGTGCGGCGATCTTGGGAGATGCGCCCGATAGGTTGGCGACGACGTGGTTGTCGTCGCTCCGCCAGACGAAGCGCCGCGAGACCGAGGATGGAACATCCGGCTCCCGAGGGGGCTCCAGAACGGCCGCCGTCTCGATCGGCGGCCGCTCGGCGGAGTTGCGACGTGCTGGTAGTGCCTCTGTGGACGCGAGCAGCCGGAAGGTCTCGCCCGTTGCGCTCATCGCCGACGCGATCAGGCAAGTGACCGGGCGCCCGAGGCCGCGCGTGTCGAGGCGAAGCCGAACGAGGCGTGGGCCGGTGCCCGGCTCGCCGACGGACCGGATCTGATGCGGAAGCCTGAGTCCGGGGTCGACGCGGTCATCGTCGCGCGAGACCGCTGCGCGTAGAGCCACGGCGTCCCCATGGGAGCCCACCAAGCTCTCGGCGGCACGATCGAGAACGAGGACGGCGCGGCCGGGTACTGCGAAGAGCGGTGCGAGACGGGCGTCGGCGGACCAGCGCGCGAAGTCGGCAGCGAGCGTCGCGTCGCCGCCATCGGCCTGCTTTGCGCGGTCGGACATCGAATGCCTAGCTGTGGGCCACGTGGTGGGAAATCGGCAGGCAGTCTGAAACTTCTGCCAGTGCCGTCATAGACATGAAGGCGATCTGACACACGTTAATCAACGCTTAACCCTAATACGCGGCCTGCCGCCGCACCGGGGGCTAGCGTCGCATGAAATATATGTTATTGTGCGCTGCACAATGATGAATTCATGGGCATTTGGAAAGGAAACGAACATGAGCAGCGGCCAGAATCCCAATTACGAAGTTCCTGCCGAGATGCGCGACTTCGCTGAGAAGAGCGTCGACCAGGCCCGCAAGGCGTTCGATTCGTTCCTTGGCGCAGCGCGCCGCACGGCCGATACCGTTCAGGGCTCCGCCGAACTCGCCCGCACCAACACCACCACGCTGTCCTCGCGCTCGTTCGAGTTCGCCGAGCAGAACGTGAACGCCGCGTTCGACCTCGCGCAGAAGCTCGTGCGTGCCAAGGACGTGCAGGAGGCGATGCAGCATCAGGCCGAGTTCGTTCGCTCACAGTTCGCCAACATCCAGGCCCAGGCCAAGGAGTTCGGTGGTCTCGCGCAGAGCGCTCTCCAGCAGGGTGCCGAGAACGCCAAGAGCGCCGTCCAGCAGGGCCAGAACGAGGCCCGCCAGGCCTTCGACCAGGGCACTGCCGCCGCGAAGGCCACCACCAAGAAGCCCACCGCCTGATTTTCCAAATCAGTCGGGACACGGTCGCCGCGAGAACGCTGGACCGTGATTTCTGAGAGATCGGCTCGCCCAACAGGCGGGCCGTTTTCTTTTTTGGCCGGGGCTACCCTAAGCCTTGGAGATCGGGCCGCCTTTTTTCGGCCGATCGGGGCTCTTAGCGAGGCGCGTCACGTGTCGGCGTTCGGCACGACCCAACGCCATCGAGAGAGCGACCTCCATGCGTCTTGCTTATCGTCTCAGCATCGCGGCCGCGATCGTTCTCGGCGCGCTCGGCTCCCAGGGCGCCCGCGCGCAATACGACGACGAAGGCTATTACGATGCGCCGCCGCCCCGCCGCGGCGGCTATGAGTCTCGCTACGAGGGTCGCCGTCCTCCTCCGCCCCGGCGCGACGTGGGTCTGAATTGCGACGCGATCCAACCCGGCATGTTCGGCCCGAAGCCGTTCTCGTGCCCGCTCCCCGGTCCGCGCCCCCTCGGCGCCCGCTGCTTCTGCGAGACGCCGACGGCCCCGCTGAGCGGCGGAGATACCGTCGCCGGCCGCGTCGTTCCCTGATCGACCGGCACGAATCGAAAAGCCCGCGCCGGTTCGACCGGCGCGGGCTTCGATTTCGCTCAGATCGAGTCGATCAGTTCAGCACGACGACCTTGGCGCCGACGCGGACGCGCTCGTACAGGTCGGTGACGTCGTCGTTCGTCATGCGGATGCAACCCGAGGAGACGGCCTGACCGATCGTGTCGGGCTCGTTGGAGCCGTGGATGCGGTACTCGGTGCCGCCGATATACATGGCACGCGCGCCGAGCGGATTCTCGACGCCGCCGGCCATGTAGCGCGGCAGGTCGGGGCGGCGGGCGAGCATCGCCTTCGGCGGAACCCACGACGGCCATTCCTTCTTGGCGACCACCGTCTTCACGCCCGACCACTCGAACCCTGGACGACCGACGCCGACGCCGTAGCGCAAGGCCTCGCCGGGCGAGGTCACGTAGTACAGCCGGCGCTCGGAGGTCGAGACCACGATGGTACCGACCTTGTAGCGCGGGTCGAACTGAACCATCTCGCGCGGGATCGGCGCGACCTGCGCCTGCGGCGCAGCCTGGGCACCCTGGCCGTAGCCTGACGCGCCGTATTGACCGCCGTAGGGATCGTATTGCTGCGCACCCGAGCGGCCGTAGGCCTGGCCCGAGTAGTAATCATCGGCGTCGTTCGTCCCGAACGGGTCGAAGGGGGCAGATATCGCGGGAGCGGTTGCAAGAACACAGACGCCGATGACGCCGGCGAGGGCGGTGGCCAGGGTCTTCATGAGGAGATGCCTACCTGTGCATTTATCTTGACTACACAAGCGTGACCGTGGCCACGCGGTTCCACGCTTGTTCAATGATTTTGTGCATAAGCGTCGTGCGCCTCCACACGAGACTCAACGGGTCGTTTCCTCGATCACTTCATCCGTATGCACGTCGAAGCGAACGAGCTGCTGCGGCCCGAAATTCGTCGAGATGGCGCAGTCGGCCGCGTCTCGGCCGCGGGCCATGAGGATGCGTCCGACCCGCGGTGTGTTGTGGCGGGCATCGAACGTGTACCAGCGGCCGTCGAGATAGACTTCGAACCACGCGGAAAAATCCATCGGGTCCGGCACCGGGGGAATACAGATGTCGCCGAGATATCCGGTGCAGTAGCGCGCCGGGATGTTCATGCAGCGGCAGAGCGCGACGGCGAGATGCGCGAAGTCGCGGCAGACCCCCTCGCCGCCCTCATGTCCTTCGAAAGCGGTGCGGGTCGCGTCCGCGCGCAAATAGTCGAAGCGGATGCGCCGATGGGCGTAGTCGACGATCGCCTGGACGCGTCGCCAGCCCAGCGGGGTGTTCCCGAAGAGCGACCAGGCCGTCGCGGCCAACTTGTCGGTGTCGCAGTAGCGGCTGCCGAGAAGGTAGATGAGGATGTCGTCGGGCAGGTCCTGGACGTCGAGTTGCGGCGCATCCGGCACGACCGGGTCCGGCTCGCCGGAATCCCGGATCAGGAAGTCGGCCGAGATGCTCACCCTGCCAGCCGGAGCGACGATCCGGGTGCAGACATTGTCGAAATCGTCCCGATAGGTCCTGACCGGGATGTCCGGCTCGAAGCGCAGGATCTCGGGCGTGAGAAGATCGGCTTTCCGGGACGGATGCACGTTGAGCATCAGGATCATCGGCGTCGGCTGCGTCGACTCGAACGCGATGTCGAACCCGGTCCGAATCTTCATCGGAGCAACGCTTTCCACATGGGAGCCGGACAGGCGGGAGGCCGCGCCGGACTTTGGGTCGGCTCATCCGGACGACGGCGAGGCTTTGCGCTGAAGGCGTCTGCAGCACTCGACCTGCATCCGAAACGAGTTCGCTTCGGCCTTGCAAAGGATGCGCCGAATCCCGGGCGCGTCAGGCCACCGGCGGAGGCGCCTCTTTCGCGGCTCGCCCGGCCTCGACGAGCACGTCGAGCGCGCGCCAGGGCTTGGGAATGAAGACCGCCCGGTCGGGGATCTCGTCGCGGCGCTCCGGGGCCACGCCCGAGGTGATGACGAGCCGGGCTTTCGGCCACAGAGTGGCGACGGCGTTGGCGAGCTGGATCCCGTCCATCTGGCCGGCCAGGCTGATATCCGCGAAGACCAGCGCGACGTCGCCGCCAGACTTGCGCAGGACCGTGAGGGCCTTCTCCGCGCTGTCGCAGCCGACAACCGACAGTTCGGTCTCGTCGAGGAGCGTCTCCGCGAGGCCTCGCACGTCTGGATCGTCCTCGACGACGAGGGCCAGCCGGCCGCTCTTGGGCGGAACGTCGAGATCGGTGTGCTTCACCTGCCGGACGAGCGCGGCAAGGTGCTCGGGCACGCCTTCGGAGACGAGGGCGTCGTAGGCCGAGGCGAGCGCCTGCCCGATCTGGTCGAGCGGCATGCCGGGCAGCAGCGGGTCGAGCACATGCCTGATGCCGGCCTTCGGGCTCGATCCATCGAGCATCGTTGGGTTCGGCTTCTGCACGCGCTTTCCTCTCATCTCGCAACCGCTGAGTGAGCGGCGACGTAGATGGGAATGCCCCCAACTGCTCGTCAGTTGCGTCCGCGGGAGCTTTTCATTGTATCAAAGCAAATGGAACTATTGGCCCGCGGCGTCGGCATAGGCCATCACGCCGGCCATCGAGGTCACGTCGCGGTAACGGTCGCCGCGGGTGCTCATCATCGCCTCGAACTTCTCGTGGACCTGGGCGACGGACAGGCTCGATGCCTTCTTGGCGTGTCGTCCACGACCGCCGCGGCCGGCATTGGCGGCGAAGAAAATCGAGCGGTTGGCGCGGGCCGGACCGGGCAGGAGCGCGGCGGCGGCGGCACCCGGTTTGTCGACGACCTTCGAGAGGAAGCTCTCGGCGTCGTTCGGGCCGAGGAAGTGCGCGAGATAGACCTCGCCGAGCGAAAGGTCGCGGCCGATGGTCTGGGCGATGCGCCCGGCATCGCGCTTGAGCATCTCGCCAGCCATCAGGGCCGACAGGTAGGGATCGCGGCGCAGTTCGAGCACGCGGTTGCGATCGGCCTGATTGGTGATGACCGGCTTGTCGTTGGCGTCGTTGGTGACGAGGGCGGCTTCCTGGGCGAGCCCGTATTTGGGGCCGAAATCGCGAACCACGCCGAGCCAGGTGCGCTCGATGAACTGGTACAGGCCGGTGGCCGACGAGGTCTTGGCCTGCACGGCCGTGATGAAGCTCGATTCCTTGTCCGCGATCGCCATCAGCAGGACCGGATCGGTCTCGACCGCCTGGGCCGCCTTGACGATCGTCTGCACGATGTGGCGGCGGATCTTCATCGGCCCGAATTCGAGGATGTCGTTCGGGTCGCCGGTGGCGGTCTGCGAGAGCAGGAAGTCGTAGGAGACCCGGTCAACGCTGTTGCCGCCGAGCTCCGTATCGAGGTCGTGGATCGGGGCGAAGCTCGACGCGGCGGTCAGCGTAATCTGCGGCTGGGGCGCTTCGGGGGCCAGAGCCTGCACGCGGGGCTTCGGCATCGCGATTTCGTGGACGGCCTTGGTCGAAGCTTCGGCGCGGCCGAAATCGGTGCCGGCATTGAGCAGGACGGCGCCGAGGCCGCCCGCGACGAGCGTCATGGAGAGGACCGAGCGGACCAGCGCCGTGCGGCTGCCGTGGTCGCGGCCGACCTTGTTCGAAAGAGCGATGACATCCTGCCGGGCGCCAGCACCGAAGCGGCGCGCGGGGGTCGTCGTCTGCGAACGGTTGGTGCGGCCCTGCATGTCGGTCGCTTATCCCCTGGATCGCCGCTGTTCACGGCCTGATTCGATGGCCCAAACTTTTCTTGACCGGTGTGGCGACAACACGGCCGCGCTTGTGGCGGACCGAAGGCAGTGCAGGGCAATTTCGCGGGCGAGGCCAGCCATACGGCCGCGCTTTGCGCGGGATGGTCGGGCCACGGGGCGAGCTTTGCGAGCGAGCGTTGCCCAACGGCCACGCTTTATGGCCATTTCGGGAGCCGGTTCGCTCAAAGTCTGCGCAGCGCGACGCTCTCGATTCGGTGGCTGGCACCCTTGGCGAGAATCAGGCTCGCACGCTGGCGCGTCGGCAGGATGTTGTCTCGCAGGTTTGGCAGGTTGATCGTCGCCCAGAGGCCGTCGGCGATGGCCAGCGCCTCGGCCTCGCTCGCCTCGGCATACTTCCGGAAATACGAGAGCGGGTTTCGGAAGGCCGTCTGGCGCAGGCGCAGGAAGCGGTTGACGTACCAGCGGTGCAGGTCGTCCTCGTGGCCGTCGAGATAGATCGAGAAGTCGAAGAAGTCCGAGACGAAGGGGATCGCCGTGCCGTCGCGCGGCAAGCGCGCCGGCTGCAGCACGTTCAGTCCCTCGACGATCAGGATGTCCGGCTGCTCGATGACCTGCTCCTCGCCCGGAACTACGTCGTAGACGAGGTGGGAATAGACGGGAGCGGCGACGCGCTGCTTTCCGGCCTTGATGTCGGTGAGGAAGCGCAGCAGCGCCGCCGTGTCGTAGCTCTCCGGGAAGCCCTTGCGCTCCATCGCGCCCATGCGCGTCAGCTCGGCATTGGGGTGCAGGAAGCCGTCCGTGGTGATGAGGTCGACCTTCGGCGTGTTCGGCCAGCGCGCCAGCAGGGCCTTCAGAACCCGCGCCGTCGTCGACTTGCCGACCGCCACCGAGCCGGCGAGGCCGATGATGTAGGGCGCCTTCGCCTCGCCCTCGGCCATCAGGAAGCGTTGCGTTGCCTTGAACAGCCCCTGCGTCGCCGCGACGTAGAGGGACAGCAGACGCGACAGCGGCAGGTAGATCTCGACGACCTCTTCGATCGAGATCGGGTCGTTGAGCGATTGCAGCCGGGTGACGTCCTCGACGTCGAGCGTCAGCGGCGTGTCGGCGCGCAGTTGCGCCCACTCCGCACGGGTGAACAGGCGGTAGGGCGAGAGCCGAGCGGGCCCCACGCCCGTCACCGGATTCTGGCGATCGGCATCCTCGATGCCGCTGGAGGGGATCGGCGCCCCTTTCACGTATGCCTCCGTGAGGCCTTCTCGGCGATCCCGCTCTGCGCGGTTCGGCGTTCGAGCTCCGCCATCACCTCATGGAGGGGGACACCCCCGGCCTTCAGCAGGACGACGAGGTGGTACAGCACGTCGGCCGCCTCGCCGACCAGGCCGGCCCGGTCTCCCTGAACGGCGGCGATCGCGGCCTCGACGGCCTCCTCCCCCAGCTTCTTGGCCGGTTTCGCAGGACCGCCGGACAAGAGCTTGGCCGTGTAGGACGTTTCTGCCGACGCAGCGGCGCGCGCGTCGACCAGGTCGGCCAGATCCTGAAGGGAGAAGGAGGTCATCACGTCCGTGGAGCGGCGTTGTCGGAAAAGCGTGCCGGCTTCGGACCCTGATCTAGGGCAAGGTTTTCGGTCAAGGGAGCCGACTTGGACGAAAGTTCAGGGGATGTCTCAGCGATCGAGACGCATGTCGAGGCCGGCCGCCGCCATGTGGGCTTTGGCTTCGCCGACCGTGTGCTGCCCGAAATGGAAGATCGAGGCGGCGAGGACTGCACTCGCGCCGCCGTCGCGGACGCCGGCAACGAGATCGTCGAGGCCGCCGACACCGCCCGAGGCGATGACGGGGACCCTCACGGCATCGGTGATCGCGCGCGTCAGCGCGATGTCGTAGCCGGACCGGGTACCGTCCTTGTCCATCGAGGTCACGAGCAACTCGCCCGCACCGCGCTTGGCCACGGCCTGCGCGAATTCGATGGCGTCGATCCCGGTCGGGGTGCGGCCGCCATGGGTGAAGATCTCCCAGCGCAGCTCTTCGCCGGGGCCGGAGACGCGCTTGGCGTCTATCGCCACGACGATGCATTGGTCGCCGAACTTTTCCGCCGCCGCGGCCACGACATCGGGGTTCTTCACCGCGGCCGTGTTGATCCCGACCTTGTCGGCGCCGGCCAGCAAGAGCGTGCGCACATCCGCCACCGTGCGCACCCCGCCTCCGACGGTCAGCGGCATGAAGCAGGCCTCGGCCGTACGGCTGACCACGTCGAGCAGCGTGCCGCGGTTCTCGTGGCTCGCGGCAATGTCGAGGAAGCAAAGTTCGTCGGCGCCGGCCGCGTCGTAGACCTTGGCGGATTCCACCGGATCGCCGGCATCGCGCAGTTCCAGGAACTGCACGCCCTTGACGACGCGGCCGTCCTTGACGTCGAGGCAGGGGATGATGCGGGTCTTGAGCACGGCGCGCTTTCGGGTCTCGGTCAGGCCTTGCGAGCCTGCCGGATGGCGTCGAGCGCCTCCTGCGGGTCGATGCGCCCGTCATAGAGCGCTCGGCCGGTGATGGCACCGGCCAGCATTGCGCAATCCGGCTGCAGGATCCGGTGGATGTCCTCGATCGAGGCGAGGCCGCCGGAGGCGATGACCGGGATCGTCACGGCCTCGGCGAGGGCGAGGGTCATCTCGATGTTGAGGCCCTTCAGGATGCCGTCGCGGGCGATGTCCGTGTAGATGATCGCGGCGACGCCGGCATCCTCGAAGCGGCGGCCGAGCTCCTCGGCCGTCATGCTCGAGGTCTGCGCCCAGCCCTCGACGGCGACACGGCCGTCCTTCGCGTCGATCCCAACGGCGATCTTGCCCGGATGCCGCCTCGCGGCCTCACGAACGAAGGTCGGATCGCGCACGGCAGCGGTGCCGATGATGACCCGGCTCACGCCCTTGTCGAGCCAGCCTTCCAGCGTGCGCATCTCGCGGATGCCGCCACCGAGCTGAACCGGCACCTTCACCCGCGCCAGGATCGCCTCGACGGCGGAAGCATTCTTGGGAGCGCCGGCGAAGGCCCCGTCCAGATCCACCACGTGGATCCAGGAGAAACCCTGCCGCTCGAACTCGAACGCCTGTGCCGCCGGGTCGTCGTTGAACACCTTGGCCTGCGCCATGTCGCCCTGAACCAGGCGGACGCAGCGTCCCTCCTTGAGGTCGATTGCCGGAAAGAGGATCAAGAAACGGCTCGTCGTTCGATTGCAGGGATGAAGGTCATGATGCCCATCGACCGGGCATCACGGCCGCCACCGTAGGAAATTCGCGATCAGCGCCAGGCCGAGGCTTTGGCTCTTCTCGGGATGGAACTGGGTGCCGGCGACGTTGTCACGCGCCACCATTGCAGTGACCGTGCCGCCGTAATCGCTGTGCGCCACGACATCCGCCGGGTCGAGCGGCTTCAGAGCATAGCTGTGCACGAAATAGGCATGCAGGCCGGTCTCACCCGTCGGGATGCCGTCGAGCAGGGGCGAGGGCCGATCCACGCTCAGCGTGTTCCAGCCCATATGCGGGATCTTGAGAGACGGGTCGCTCGGCGCGATCGGCGCGACATCGCCCGCGATCCAGTCGAGGCCCTGCGTGGTCTCGTATTCGAGCCCGCGGGTCGCCATCAGCTGCATGCCGACGCAGATGCCGAGGAAAGGCCGCCCACGCTCGCGCACGGCCAGGGTCATCGCCTCGACCATCCCGGGCACGGCATCGAGCCCGCGCCGGCAATCGGCATAGGCGCCCACGCCCGGCAGCACGATTCGCTCGGCGACGGCCACGTCGTCCGGCTTGTCGGTGACGAGGATGCGGGCGTCGTCGAGGCCAGCCTCGCGCGCGGCGCGCTCGAAGGCCTTCGCCGCCGAGTGCAGGTTGCCGGATCCGTAATCGATGATGGCGACGGTCACGAGCGCTACCGGTGCCCTTCGCTAAAGGGAAACAGGCCGATCACCGACTCGTCGAAGCGCCGGCCCGTCGTCGGCACCGTCGTCGTGCGGGGCGCGATGGACGGGTCGAGCCACCGGGTGATGGCCTTGGCCTCGGCCTCGTCGGAGGACGCGGCGACGACGGCGTCACGGGCCGGGCGGCCGTTGCGGGCGTAGGTCCAGCGCCGCAGGCTCGATGCTTCGAGCCCGATCAGCAGCGAGGCCAGCAGCGTGATGACGGTAGCGGCGATCGGCGACATGCCGACCAGACGGCCGCCGAGGATCAACCCGCCCAGCAGAGTGAGGACGAGCAGAGCCGCCAGCCAGAGCCGGTGGTACAGGAACCAGACGACGGAGAAGGCAAAGGCCGGCCAGGAAAACCCGTCCGGCACCAGCACGGCGTCGTCGAAGGCGCGGGCATCGCCGCGCAGCGCGCCGTCGGGCAGGTGGAGTGTGTAGGTCCGCAGCCGCATCCTGATCTCCCGCAGCCCCTAGAGCGAGCCCTTGGTCGACGGCACGCGGCCATCCTCGCGCGGGTCGACCGCGACCGCCTCGCGCAAGGCCCGGGCCAGACCCTTGAAGCAGCTCTCGGCGATATGGTGCGCGTTGTCGCCGTACAGCGTCTCGACGTGCAGCGTGATGCCGGCATTCATGGCGAAGGCCTGGAACCACTCGCGCACCAGTTCGGTGTCGAATTGTCCGATCTTCTCGACGCGGAACTCGGTCTTGAAGACCAGGAAGGGCCGGCCGGAAATGTCGACGGCGACGCGGGTCAGCGCCTCGTCCATGGGCAGGTGCAGGTCGGCATAGCGGCGGATGCCGCGCTTGTCGCCGAGCGCCTTCAGGAAGGCCTGACCCAGAGCGATGCCGGCATCCTCGGTGGTGTGGTGCTGGTCGACATGCAGGTCGCCCGTGACCTTCACTTCGAGGTCGAACAGGCCGTGCCGGGCAAACAGCTCCAGCATGTGGTCGAGGAAGCCCACGCCGGTGGCGATGGTCGCCTTTCCGGTCCCGTCGAGGGCGATCGAGACGCTGACGTCGGTCTCCGCCGTCCGGCGGCTGATGCTCTCGGCGCGCATCGCTGGTGTAGGCCTTCCAGGAGGCCGCATCCGCGGCCGGGGCTGCCTTTTAGAGCGGTTCCGGCTGCGGGGGGAAGGGTTTCGAGCGCCGGTGCCCTGCGAAAACGCGGAAGGGCTTAAGGAATTCGGGTCATGCCGGCGTCACACCACGGTCGGCGCGTTCGCCTAAGCTCCACGGATCGTGCAATCTCTGCCCGATCGAGGAGTCAGCCATGCCGTCTCGACGGACCGTACTCGCCGGAGGTGCCGCCGTGCTCGCCGCCCCGCTCGCCTCCCATGCCGAGACCCGCCCCCTGCGCTTCGGCGTCGTCGCCGACCCGCAATATGCCGATGCCGAGCCGCATCTCGGCATGGGACGCTACTTCCGGAACAGCCTGGACAAGCTGCGCACGGCCGTCGCCGCCTTCAACGCGGAGGATCTGGACTTCGTGGTCACGCTCGGGGACGTGATCGACCGGGACGTCGCGAGCTATGCCGCCATCTTGGCCGTCTACGCGACTTTGCGGCACCGCCACATCGTGCTGCTCGGCAACCACGACTATTCGATCGCGCCCGATCGCCTGAGCGCGCAGCCGGGCCTGCTTGGCCTCTCCGCGACGCATTACGAGTACACGCATGGCGGCATCCGCTTCGTGGTGCTCGACGGCAACGACGTCTCGCTGTTTGCGCCGCCGCAGGGCGATCCGCGCTGGCAGATCGCACAGGACAGGCTCGGCCACCTGGCGGCGCAGGGCGCGGAGAACGCCAAGCCGTGGAATGGTTCGCTCGGCGACGCGCAATTCGCCTGGCTCGGCGGCGTGCTCGGCGATGCCAAGGCCAAGGGCCAGCGGGTCATCGTCATGAACCACTACCCGGTCTTCCCGGCCAACCCGCACAACATGTGGGACTCGGATCGGATCACCGCGCTGCTCGACGGGCAGCCGCATGTCGTCGCGTATTTCTGCGGGCACAACCATGCCGGCAATTACGGCGAGGCCGCCGGTCTCCACTACGTCAACTTCCACGGCATGGTCGATACGCCGGCCGAGAACGCCTACGCCATCGTGGAGATCGAGCGCGACCGGCTCGACATCCGCGGCTTCGGCCGCGAGCCGAGCCGATCGCTTCGGCTTCGGACGGCTTAGGCCTTCAGCACGCGGCCGGCGACGGCATCGAGCTTGGCGACCAGCTCCGGGTCACGGTGGCTCGGAGCGGTCATGATCGCTCCCTCGAGCGCCCGGTGCGAGCCGGCCGGGCATTCCTCACGCTCGGCGGGGAAGTCGCGGGCGAGCCGCGCCACGAGGCGAGCCGCCTTGTCGGCATTGGCGCGGGCGACGGCCACGACCGAGGCGACGTCGACGTCGTCGTGGTTCGGGTGCCAGCAATCGAAATCGGTGACCATGGCGATGGTGGCGAAGGTGATCTCGGCCTCGCGGGCGAGCTTGGCCTCCGGCAGGTTCGTCATGCCGATCACGTCGTAGCCGGCGGCCTTGTAGCCCTTCGACTCGGCGAGGGAGGAGAATTGAGGCCCCTCCATGCAGACGTAGGTGCCACCCTTGTGGACCGCGATCTCCTCGGCCGCGGCGGCGTCGACGATGCGCCGCTGCAGGATCGGGCCGACCGGATGGGCGAAGGCCACGTGCGCGACGCAGCCATTGCCGAAGAAGGACGAGGCGCGGCCGTGCGTGCGATCGACGAACTGATCGACCAGGACGAACAGGCCCGGATGCAGCTCGTTGCGGAACGAGCCGCAGGCCGAGATCGCCACGAGGTCGGTCACGCCGGCCCGCTTCAGCACGTCGATGTTGGCGCGGTAGTTGATGCCCGACGGCGAGAGCCGGTGGCCGCGCCCGTGCCGGGCCAGGAAGACGACCTGGGTTTTGCCGATCCTGCCGAATCTCAACGCATCGGAGGGCTCGCCCCAGGGCGAGGCGATTGCCTCCTCGCGGATGTCTTCGAGTCCGGGCAAGTCGTAGACGCCCGAGCCGCCGATCACACCGAGAACCGCTGCGGTCATGGCAGAATTCCATTCGCTAGGGGAGTGAGCGGCAGCCGTTCTGCCGCCGCGGCAGGCTTCGCGCAAGCAAACGGGCCCACGAAGGGCCCGTTCTGTCACGCAGATCGATAGATGAGACGCCGTCTCACGAAGTCCTGTGAAGCTCGGGCTGCAGGCCGTGCACCTCGCCACCGAGCGGCTTCCAGACGCGCTTCTTCACGTAGTAGAGCAGGCCCGACAGGATGATCAGGAACAGGATCACGCGGAAGCCGAGGGCCTTGCGGGCCATCATGTGCGGCTCGGCCGCCCAGGCCATGAAGGCCGCGACGTCCTTGGCATACTGGTCCACCGTCTCCGGCACGACCGGCTCGCCCTTGGCGTTCTTCGCGTAGGTCACGGCGCCATCGCTCAGGGGCGGCGGCATCGCGATGACCTGACCCTGCGGATAGTACTTGTTGTAGAAGGTCCCGTCCGGGACTTCCGTACCCTTCGGCGCATCCTCGTAGCCGGTCATCAGCGCGTGGATGTAGTCCACGCCCTGCTCCGAGTAGCCCGTCAGCGGCAGCGCATCGAACACGAAGGCCGGGAAGCCGCGCTCGTAGGTGCGGGCCTTAGCAAGCACCGAGAAGTCCGGCGGCGCCTTGCCGCCATGGGCCGCGGCGGCGGCCTTCTCGTTCGGGTGCAGGAGCGGGAAGGCGTCGGCCGGGCGGCCGGGCCGCTCGATGCTTTCGCCCTTATCGTTCTCGTCCTTGATCTGGTAGGTCTCGGCCAGCGCCTTGACCTGCGCATCGCTGAAGCCGGGCCCGCCCTCCTCCGAGAGATTGCGGAACTTGACGAGCTTCATCGAGTGACAGTTCGAGCAGACTTCCTTGTAGACCTGGAAGCCGCGCTGGAGCTGCGCCTCGTCGAACTTGCCGAACACGCCGGCGAAGCTCCAGCTCTGGCGCGGCGGGTTGTGGCCGTGCTCCTCGGCAACAGCCGGGGCGAGACCGAGGGTGGCGGCGAACAGACCTGCCGCGAGAAGGCTCGGGTAACGCATCATCTCGTGTCCCCGCCGCTCAGTGACTCTTGACCGCATCGGGCTTGGCCCAGTCCGGGATGTTCTTGTTGGCGTTCTCGACGGGCGCGCCCGGCGTCGGGCCTTCGCTCGACCCGTAGCGCGGGCCGGTGACCGTCTCGAGGATCGAACCCGGCAGCGGCTTCGGCGTCTCGAACAGGCCGACGAGTGGCATCACCAGCAGGAAGTGAGCGAAGTAGTAGATTGTGCAGATGCGGCTCACGAGGACGTAGCCGCCCTCCGGAGGCTTTGCGCCGAGCCAGCCGAGCAGGATGGCGTTGAAGACGAAGACCCAGAAGAAGACCTTGTAGACCGGGCGGTAGTTCGTCGACCGGACGCGCGAGGTGTCGAGCCAGGGCGCGAAGGCCAGGATCGCCACGGCGCCGAACATCATGATCACGCCGCCGAGCTTGTCCGGCACTGCACGCAGGATCGCGTAGAACGGCAGGAAGTACCATTCCGGCACGATGTGCGCGGGCGTCACCGAGGCGTTGGCCGGCACGTAGTTGTCGGCATGGCCGAGATAGTTCGGCTGATAGAAGATGAACCAGGCGAAGATGATCATGAACGCCACGGTGGCGAACACGTCCTTGATCGTCGCGTAAGGCGTGAACGGAACCGCGTCCTTGCTCGACTTGATCGGGATGCCGGCCGGGTTGTTCTGGCCGACGACGTGCAGCGCCCAGACGTGCAGCACGACGACGCCGGCGATCATCCACGGCAGCAGGTAGTGCAGCGAGAAGAAGCGGTTGATGGTCGGGTTGCCGACGGAATAGCCGCCCCAGAGCAGGCTCTGGATCGAGTCGCCGACGATCGGGATCGCCGCCAGGATGTTGGTGATGACGGTGGCGCCCCAGAAGCTCATCTGGCCCCACGGAAGGGTGTAGCCGAGGAAGGCGGTGGCCATCATCAGCAGGTAGATGATGACGCCGAGCAGGTAGAGCACCTCGCGCGGGGCTTTGTATGACCCGTAATAGAGCGCGCGGAAGATGTGCACGTAGACCGCCAGGAAGAACATCGAGGCGCCGTTGGCGTGCGCGTAGCGCAGCAGCCAGCCGTAGTTCACGTCGCGCATGATGTGCTCGACGCTCTCGAAGGCGTTGCCGGCGCTCGGGTCGTAGTGCATCGCCAGCCAGACGCCGGTGATGATCTGGATGCCGAGGAAGGCCGACAGGATCGCGCCGAAGGTCCAGAAGTAGTTCAGGTTCCGCGGCACCGGGTAGGCGATGAACGAGCCGTGGACCAGGCCGACGAGCGGCAGGCGCGACTCGAACCACTTCGCGATGCGGCTCTTGGGAACGTAGGTCGATGTGGCGTGCGCGCTCATGAGGTGACCCGCTCGGCTCCGCTTATCGTTGGTTCAGGCTGCGGCCTTGCCGCCCTCTTCGCCGATCCGGACCTTGGTGTCCGAGGCGAAGGTGTAGGGCGGGATCGGCAGGTTGATCGGCGCGGGTCCGCGGCGGACGCGACCGACTGCGTCGAACTGCGAGCCGTGGCAGGGGCAGGCCCAGCCCTCGAAGTTGCCGGAATGACCGATCGGCACGCAGCCGAGATGGGTGCAGTTGCCGTAGACCACGAGCCAGTTGTCGTGGCCCGGCTTCACGCGCGAGTCGAAGGTCGCCTTGTCGGAGAGGTCGGTCTGGGGAATCGCCTTCATGTCCTTGACCTCCTTCTCCGTGAGCTTCCGGATGAAGATCAGCTTGCCGCGCCAGAACACGTTGACGATCTGGCCGTCGGTGATCGGCGAGAGGTCGACATCGAGCGGCGCACCGGCCGCCACGGTCGCCGCATCGGGCTTCATCGAGGAGACGAAGGGCCAGGCCGTGAGCCCGGCGCCGACGGCGAGACCGGCTCCGGTGGCGAGGAACAGAAAGTCGCGGCGGCTGCCGTGTTGATCCTGTGCGCCAGCGGTGGGGGCCGGGATGTTCGCCAAGACTCGAGCTCCGAACGGAGAAGGCGCAACCGTCTCGGCGAGATCCTCCTCCGGCCTCTTGCCGGGGCGGCGCCTAGCGAAACCCTGCGCATGATGATCAGCGCGACGCGATGGCAACCGCCATCCCGTCATGGCCGGTGGACGTTTGGCCATGGCCGCACCGCACACCTGTCGCGGCGCTCTGTGACATGACAGATGCGAACGTGTCTAGACTGGCAAAGCGCCGCTTCCCGCAGTTTGGTGGGAGTGTCGCCTCGCTGCGCGCTCACGCCTCCGCGAGAACGACGCTGCGCAGCGGCGGCAGGTTCGCGCGCAGCTCCCGGCTGACCGCCGACGAAGCAGCGACCGTGCCGAGATTGGCGTAGGTCTCGTGGTTCTTCTCGATAGCCGAGAGGTCGTAGAGGTAGTTCACCATCAGGCCGTAGGATTGCCCGACGCCCTTGCGCGAGACGTCGCCGAGAAAGTTCATGCGCTCCAGCCTCGCGCCGTTGCCGAGGTGGAACCGCGCCACCGGATCGAGCGGCCTCCCCTTGGGGTTCTTGGCGCGCAGGAAATAGGCGGCCGCCGCCGGCAGCATCGCCCGGCGCACCGCCTCGCACTTGGCCTTGTCGGATTGCCAATCCTCCGCGTCGAGCATTCGCAGCGTCTCGACATCGTCCCGGGTCAGACCCTGCGGCGCGTCAGAGCCGCGCTCGCGGTCGAGCCATGAGCGGAATCCGGGCACCGGCGAGAGCGTCACGAAGGTCTTCAGGGTCGGGATCTCGCGGGCGAGGTCCTCGACCACCTGCTTGATCAGGAAGTTGCCGAACGTGACCCCGGCGAGCCCGGCCTGGCAATTCGAGATCGAGTAGAAGATCGCGCTGGTGGCCGCACGAGCCGGCAGCGGCTCGCGCTCGTCGGCAAGGATCGGCTGGATCGAGGACGCAATCTCCGAGGTCAGCGCTACCTCGACGAAGATCAGGGGCTCGTCGAGCAGGGCCGGATGGAAGAAGGCGAAGCAGCGGCGGTCCTTCGGCTCGATCCGCCGGCGCAGGTCGTCCCAGTCACGGATCTCGTGGACGGCCTCGTAGCGGATGATCTTTTCCAGGATGTCGGCCGGCGAACTCCAGTCGATGTGGCGCAACACCAGGAAGCCTCGGTTGAACCACGAGGCGAACAGGTGCTGGAAATCGGCGTCGAGGCTGCCGGCGGCATCGATCAGATCGGGATCGGCCCCCTCCTTCTTGAGCCGCTTGCGCAACTCGAACAGATCCTCGCGCATGCGTACTAGCGCCAGGGTACCGCCGCGTGCGAGGTTCAGTCGCCGGATGAGTTCCTGGGAGCGCGGCTCGGCGGATTCGTGCAGGAGGCCGAGCTGCGCGCGGGTCGGGTTGGCGCGGTAGGCCGCGATCGCCTCGTCGACGGCCTCGTGGTCCGCATCGAACTCGGCAGCGACCAGCCTGAGAAAGGCGAGGCGCTCCTCGCGCGGCAGAGCCGCATAGCGCTCGAGGATCAGCCGCGCCAAGGCGACGCCCGAGGCCTCGCCGCGCCGGGAGATCAAGTCCTCGCAGAGCTTCAGCAGATCGTTGGCGGTCGCGGTCCGGGTGAGATCGCCCCGGCCAAAGCTGATCAGTTCGCGCCCGCGATCCCCGATCGATTGCAGGAGATCGCCTAGAAATGAGATCGTCGCCATGAAACGCCCGACTCTCCGGCACTGACCGCCACGACACCGAGCAGGGCGCCGGCGAGAGCGCGCTGCCCAGCTTGAGACCTAGCGCCGAGCAAGGCCCGAGGCCAGCACCCCGGTCGCCTGGGGATCGTCAGCCCTGCCCCCCAGCCCCCGAGGCGGCGATGTCGGCCGTATCCGCGCGCTCACGCCAATCGAGCAATCCATGCTGACGCGCGAAGCGGATCTCCGCGGCGCGTAACGCCCGGCCCGGATCGCGCGCCCTGGCGATCTCGACGGAACCGACCGTGAAGGGAACTCCCAAGATCTCCTTGGCGAAGTGTATGCGGTAATTGGCCACGCACGACTCCATTCCTCGAAACAGACCGTTTGCTGCGGTGATGGCGACTTCGCATTCTGGACATGAACGATGCCAGTATGGGTAGTCTCCTCTTCCCACAGACCCCACGATATGGGGATGAAAGCCTGATTCGACAGTGCTTTTGCGGAGATGTCCCTCCCCATAGGAGGGGGCGATGCTCCCGCCGGAGCTAGATCGAAAGGCGACGGCGTCTTGCGGAGGCTCTTCCGCACGACTAGCCGGGACGCATGCCCAAGCTCGTCTTCGCCGGCTATGCCGGATCGCAGCCCCGGCCACCCAAGGCTGCACGCTCGTGACGGGCTCAAATGATGCGGCCTCGCACGGCTTCACGGCGAAGACCCGACTCGGCCTCACCCTGATCGCCGGCGGTGCGGTCGCGAACATCTACTACAACCAGCCGCTGCTCGGGCTGATGGTGGCCGAGTTCGGTGATCGTGCCGCCCTGGTCGTGCCCACCGCGAGCCTCGTCGGATACGGCCTCGGCATCCTCGGCCTCGTCCCGCTCGGCGATGCGCTGTCGCGACGGAGCCTGATCGTCGGCCAGTTGCTCGGTCTCTGCATCGCGCTCCTCGCGGCGGCCGCGAGCCCGAACCTCGCCGTGCTCGGCCTCGCCAGCCTCGCGATCGGCGTGCTCGCCTCCGCAGCCCAGCAGGCGGTGCCCTTCGCCGCCGAGCTCGCTCCCGACGCCACGCGCGGACGCATGGTCGGCCAAGTGATGACCGGGCTGCTCACCGGCATCCTGCTGGCCAGAACCGCGAGCGGGTTCGTCGGCGCGCAGTTCGGCTGGCGCGCCATGTTCCTCGCGGCGGCGGCCCTCGCCGTCGTCATGGCCGGGATCGCGGCGGCCACCCTGCCCAGAGGCAAGGCCGTGAAGCGGATCCGCTATCGCGCCTTGATGCTGTCGCTGCTGCATCTCCTGCGTTCGCAGCCGATCCTGCGGAATGCCGGCCTCTCGCAGGGGCTGCTCTTCGCAAGCTTCAACGCGTTCTGGGCGACGCTGGCCCTGCTCGTCGAAGCACCGCCCTTTGGGCTGTCTCCGGCCGGTGCAGGATTGTTCGGGATCATCGGCGTGGCGGGCGCGTTCGCCGCGCCGCTGTCGGGCCGCTACAGCGACCAGCGTGGAGCGCGCCCGGTGGTGATTGCCGGCAGCATCTGCATGCTCGCGGCCTTCGTCGTCCTCGCGGCCGGCGGGACCTGGTCGCTCACCGCCATCGTCGCCGGCGTGCTGCTGATCGATCTCGGCATCAATACCGCGCTCATCGCCAACCAGACGCGGGCCTATGCGCTGGTTCCCGGCGCCAGGGGGCGCATCAACACGGTGCTGTTCACCTCTGTTTTCATCGGCGGGGCGTTCGGGGCGCTCGCCGGATCGCGCGCCTTCCTGATGGCCGGGTGGCTTGGCGTCTGCGCCGTCGGCGGCACCTGTGCGCTCGGCGCGCTTGCCGTCTCGTGGCTCGGTGGCCGCGTCAAACCGGCTTGAGCACACGCGAGAGCCGGCACCAGGCGCCCTTGTCTGGCGGCAGCCCGAAGCGGAGCTGATTCGGCCTCTCCGGGAACCGGCGCACGTAGAGGCCGGCCTCGCCGAGGCGCCGAAACAGGGTCGGCCCGTCGGCGAAGACCGCGGTTCGGAACAGCGACGTGCCGCCGACGATCCGGCCCCCGCCCCGCTCGATCATCCGGTCGAGCCGCGCCGCATCCTGCGCCCGCGCCAGAGCAGCCTCTTGGCGCCATGCCCGATCGGGAAAAGCCGCGAGCCCAGCCGCGATCGCCGGCCCCGACACCGCCCAGGGACCGAGCGCGGCCTCGATCCGCCTCGCGAGCCCAGGCTCGGCCAGAGCGAAGCCGAGGCGCAGGCCAGCCAGGCCGTAACTCTTGCCAAAGGAGCGCAGCCGCACCACCGCCGGGCCGAGATCGCCCGGCTCGTCAAAGCCCGGCTCGAAATCGGCGAAGGCCTCGTCGACGACGAGCAGGCCGCCGCGGGCGCCAAGATCCCGCGCCACCTCCGCGAGCCTTCCGGCATCGTGGACGCGTCCGTCGGGATTATTCGGGTTGACGACGACGACGGCCTCGAAGCGGCCGGCGGCCGGCAGGTCGGGCACCATCTCGATCGCGTGTCCGCCCCTGGCCCAAGCCGCGGCATGCTCGGCATAGGTCGGCCCGACCACGGCGACGTTGGACCGCGCCCGCAGGCGCGGCAGGGTCTCGATCAGGATCTGCGAACCGGGAGCGGCGGCGACGCCCTCCGACCCCGGCGCGCCGTAGGCCTCGGCCGCCAGGCGCTTCAGGGCGAGCAGGTCGACGGCGGACGGCAGGCGCTGAAGCGCGCTGGCCTCGAAGGGCGGTAGCGGATAGGGGACCGGATTGATCCCGGTGGACAGGTCGATCCAGGGTTCCGGCGCATCCGGAAACGCCCTCCGGGCCGCGTCGAGATCGCCACCGTGAAACACCGGGGGCGGATGTCCCTCATCCGTCTCGTTTGCGGGAATCGCAGACACGTCTATGCCTTGGACCAGCCTCACGCACCCGCCCGACGCCCTCGCGATCCTGTGCCTCGCGCTGGCGATCGAGGCGGCGGCCGGCTATCCGGACCGGCTCTACAGGGCGCTCGGCCACCCTGTCACCTGGATCGGCCGGCTGATCGCGGCCCTCGACCGCGCCCTCAACCGCGGCAGCGAGGCTCGGCGGCGGGTCGCCGGGATCATCGCCCTGATCGTCCTCCTGGCGGTTTGCGCCATCTTCGCGACCATGTTCACCGTGCTCGCCGCGCTGGCGGGTCGGGCGGGCTCGATCCTGTCGCTCGCCATCATCGCCGCGAGCCTGCCGGCCCAGCGCAGCCTCCACGATCATGTGGCCCGCGTCGCCCGCGACCTGCGATCCGGCGGCTTGGCCGCTGGCCGGACGGCGGTCTCGATGATCGTGGGCCGCAATCCGGAGACCTTGGATGAGGCCGCGATCTGCCGGGCGGCCATCGAGAGCCTGTCCGAGAATTTTTCGGACGGCGTCGTCGCACCCGCCTTCTGGCTCGGAGCCGGCGGTCTAACGGGCGGTGTGCTCTACAAGGCGATCAACACGGCCGACAGCATGATCGGCCACCGCACACCGCGCCACGAAGCCTTCGGCTGGGCGGCTGCGCGCCTCGACGACCTCGTCAACCTGCCCGCCTCGCGGCTGACGGCCCTCCTGCTGATCGCGGCGGCGGCGCTGCATCGCGATGGCTCGGCAGCCGGCGCATGGCACGCCGTGCGTCGCGACGCCGGCCACCATCGCTCACCCAATGCCGGCTGGCCCGAGGCCGCCATGGCCGGAGCGCTCGGACTCCGGCTCGCCGGACCGCGGGTCTATGGCCACACGCGGGTCGAGGATGCCTGGATGGGCGATGGACGGGCCGAGGCCGGCCCGGAGGACATCGAGAGGGCGCTCAGGCTCTACCGGACCGCCTGCCTGCTGCTGTTCGGGCTCGCCTGCCTCGGCCTCGCCGTCACGCGGCTTTGAAGCTCTCCGCCAGCGTCAGCAGCGCATTGCAGTCGAGATGCGCTTCGAGGTGGTCCGCGAAAGCATCGAGCACCGTCTCGATCCCGGCCTCATAGGAAGCGTCGCCGGGCGGCGCGCCGAGCCGTGTCAGCCAGGCCGCGCGCTGGGCATCATCCGCGAAGAGCCCGTGGACATAGGTGCCGCAGACGAGGCCGTCGGCGGAGACCGCTCCGTCCGGCTGGCCGTCGACGAAGCGCAGCAGCGGACGCGCCGCGTCCGGGCCGGTCGTGTCGCCGACATGCATCTCGTACCCCACGAAGCTCACGTCGTCGGCGACGCTCACGCCGCTCACCGCGACGAGACGCTTGGCCGCCGTCATCACCGTCTCGACATCGAGCAAGCCGAGGCCCTCGACCGCACGCGGATCGCCCTCGATCCCGTCTGGGTCGGCGATGCTCCGGCCCAGCATCTGGAAGCCGCCGCAGAGGCCGAGCACCTGGCCGCCCCGGCGGACATGCGCCCGGATGTCGATGTCCCAGCCCTGCGCCCGGACGAACAGGAAATCGTCGATCGTAGTCTTCGAGCCGGGCAGCAGGATGAGGTCGGCGTTGCCCGGAAAGGCTTCGCCGGGCCGCACCCAGACCAGCTCGATCCCCGGCTCCTGCCGGAGCGGGTCGAGATCGTCGAAATTCGCGATATGCGGCAGCATCGGCACCGCAATGACGGCGCCCTGTCCCGTCCGCGCGACCAGCGGCGCCAGCGCCATCGCATCTTCGGCCGGGAGCCGCGCCGCCGCGTGGAAATGGGGGACGAGCCCGAACGGCGTCCAGCCGGTGGCCTCTGCGATCATCGCCATGCCGTCGGCGAACAGCGTCGGATCGCCGCGAAACCGGTTGACGACGAAGCCGCCGATCATCGCCGCGTCCTCCGGATCGATCACCGCCTTCGTGCCCACAAGGCTGGCGATGACGCCGCCGCGATCGATGTCGCCGACGAGCACCACCGGCGTCCCCGTGGCACGGGCGAAGCCCATATTGGCGATGTCGCCCTTGCGCAGGTTGATCTCGGCCGGCGAGCCCGCGCCCTCGACCAGTACGATGTCGGCCTCGCCCTTGAGATGCTCGAAGCTCTCGATCACGGAGGCGAGGAGCCGCGGCTTCCAGGACTGGTACTCCCGCGCCTTCGCAGTGCCGACCATGCGCCCCTGCACGATGACCTGCGCGCCGACATCGCTCTGCGGCTTCAGCAGCACCGGGTTCATGTGCACCGAAGGCGCGACCCGCGCCGCCCGCGCCTGCAGCGCCTGGGCCCGGCCGATCTCGCCGCCATCGGCCGTGACGGCGGCGTTGTTCGACATGTTCTGCGGCTTGAAGGGCCGCACCCGCAGGCCCCGCCGCGTGAAGACGCGCGCCAACCCGGCTACGATCAGCGACTTGCCGACGTCGGACCCGGTGCCCTGGATCATGAGGGAGCGGGTCATGGGCGACGGACACCACCGGGGCCAACAAACTCCGCCGTCATCCCGGGGCCGCGGAGCGGAACCCGTGATCCATGACTGGTCGCGACGACACGAGCGAGCGTCTGCATCACGAGTGGATTCCAGGTTCCGCTGCGCGGCACCGGAATGACAGCTTGCCGGCTGGAGCCGTCAAAACTCGATCCCCTCCTGTGCCTTCACCCCGGCCGAGAAATGATGCTTCACGTTGCCCATTTCGGTGACGAGGTCCGCCGCCTCGATCAGCACCGGCTTCGCGTTGCGACCAGTCACGACGACGTGGAGATCGGGCCGGCGCGCCTGCAACGCCGCGACGACCGCATCGACGTTCAGATAATCGTAGCGCAACGCGATGTTGAGCTCGTCGAGGATGACGAGCCGGATGCTCTCGTCGGCGAGCAGACGCTCCGCCTCCGCCCAAGCCGCCTGTGCCGCCGCGATGTCGCGGGCCTTGTCCTGGGTTTCCCAAGTGAAGCCCTCGCCGAGCGTATGCCAATCGATCTGGTCGCCGAAGGCCTTGAGGGCGTGCTTCTCGCCAGTATCCCAGGCGCCTTTGATGAATTGCACCACGCCGACCCGCCAGCCGCGGCCGAGCGCGCGCAGCATCAGACCCCAGGCCGCCGTCGATTTGCCCTTTCCGGGACCCGTGTGAACGATGAGGAGGCCCTTCTCGATGGTCTTTTGCGCGACCTCGGCATCCTGCACGGCCTTGCGCTTGGCCATTTTTTCGCGGTGGCGGTCGTCGTCACTCATGACGGATTTCCCGGATTTTCAGACGATGGCTTCACGATCATCGGCAACCCGGCGACCATGAAGACGACGCGATCGGCCTGGGCGGCCAGCCGCTGGTGAAGGCGCCCCGCCTCGTCGCGAAAACGGCGGCCGAGCGCATTGTCGGGCACGATGCCGAGACCGACCTCGTTGCCGACGAGTACCAGCGGGCCGCGCGCAGCGGTGCAGGCCTCGATCAGCGCGGCCGATGCAGCGGACAGATCTGCCTCGGCCAGCATCACGTTGGTCAGCCATAGCGTCAGGCAATCGACGAGAACGGGCTCGCGCGCCTCCGTGATCGCTCGCGGCAGATCCATCGGCACGTCTCGCGCGATCCAGTCGCCAGAGCGGCGCGAGCGATGCAGGGTAATCCGCTCGCGCATCTCGTCGTCCCAGGCCTGCGCGGTGGCGAGATAGGTCCAGGGCGCGGGACAGGCTTCGATCAGCCGCTCGGCATAGCTGCTCTTGCCCGAGCGGGCGCCTCCGAGGACCAACGTCATGCGAGCGGGCTGCATGCGCCGATCCTGTGCCAGAACCCGTCGCCATGGCGCAATGCCACTTTGCAACCCTCCCGTGAGCAGGCTAGAAGCGATCTCGACGGTGCCCTGGCAACGGGGTGAAAAGGGAATGCGGTGAGAGATCCGAGAGGATGTCGATCCCGCTGCTGCCCCCGCAACTGTAAGCGGCGAGTTTCTGCCATTGGCCACCGGAGCCATCCGGGAAGGCGGCAGGCGCATCGACCCGCGAGCCAGGAGACCTGCCGTCCCCCGTGTTCTCGATGCCGCCGGCGGGGCGGCCGGAGTGAATTGTGATGTCGACCAGCGCTACCCTCCAGACCACCACGACCGCCGGCTCCAGCGAGCGCACCCGTGCGATCGTCGTGGCGGCCCTGCTCGGCCTTGGTCTGGTATTCATGACGGGCTTCGCCCCGGCCATGGCCCTGCACAACGCCGCGCACGACTTCCGGCACACGCAGAATTTCCCCTGCCACTAACGGCGCTAGGGCCGGCTGCGAAAAAGTGGATACGGTTTTTCGCGGGACGCCTGCCCTTACTCTCTGATTCGCCGGGCACAGCATCATGATCATTCGATTGGTGTCGGCGGCTCTCGTCGCCGGCTTCCTCGCGGCCGTCGTCGCGACGGGCCTGCAATTCGCGCTGACTTCACCGCTGATCCTGAAAGCAGAGGTCTACGAGGAGCAGGACGCCAAGCACACGGCTCTCGAAGCCTTGCCATTCGCCGGGCTGATCGTTCACGCCCATGGCGGCGAGAATCACGAGCATGGCGCAGCGGCGGAGTGGCAACCGGCCCCCGGCTTCGAGCGCATGGCCTATACCGGCCTCGCGACACTGGTCGGCGGTGTCGGCTATGCGCTGCTGCTCGGCGCGGTGATGCTCGCCCTGCGGCGAGAGCCGACACCCGAAGCGGGACTCGCAGTCGGTATCGCCGGCTTCCTCACCGTGGCGCTCGCGCCGGCCATGGGACTGCCCCCGGAACTGCCGGGCATGGGCTCGGCCGCGCTGGGCGTGCGTCAGGCCTGGTGGGTGATGACGGCGCTCGCCACCGGCATCGGCATCTACCTCATCGCCGTGCGACGCGTCGCGCTGAGCATCGCCGGCGGTCTCGTGCTGATCGTCGCACCGCAGCTCGTCGGCGCGCCCATCGTCATCGAGGAATCGCGGCTGCCAGCCGCGCTGGCAGCCCAGTTCGCCGCGCGCTCGCTCGGGATCAGCCTGGTGTTCTGGGCGGTGATCGGGCTCGCCTACGGCTGGGCTTGGCACCTGTTTGGCGAGCGCGCCGAAGCGAGGCGCTCCCATGCATGACGAGACTGTCCTCTACGTCTGCATGACCTGCCGGGCCGAAGGCGATAGCTCAGAGATCCGCGCCGGCGCTCGTTTGCTCGCAGCGTTGAAGGAACAGGCCGCCGGAACGCAGGCGCTGCGCATTGAGGGGGTCGAATGCCTCTCGGTCTGCAAGCGACCCTGCACCGTCGCCGTCGCCTCGCCGGGCCGCTGGACCTACGTCTACGGCGATCTCGATGCCGAGGCCTCCGCCGCGACGATCCTCGCCGGCATTGGCCTCTATGCCGGCACGACGGACGGTATCGTGCCCTGGCGCGAGCGCCCGGAAGCGTTTCGCAAGGGCGTCGTCGCCCGCATCCCGCCCTTCACGACATCCACGGACACACCATGAGCATCGTCGAGAAGATTCCCTGCACCATTGTCACGGGCTTCCTCGGCGCGGGAAAGACCACGCTGGTGCGCCACGTCATGGAGCGCACCGCTGGCAAGCGGCTCGCGATCATCGTCAACGAGTTCGGTGACCTCGGCTTCGACGGCTCCTTCCTCGCCTCCTGCGGCGTCGAGGGCTGCAACGAGGATTCGGTGGTCGAGCTGCCGAACGGCTGCATCTGCTGCACCGTCGCTGACGACTTCGTGCCGGCGCTGAACACGCTGCTCGACCGGGCCGATCCGCCCGATCACATCCTGATTGAGACCTCCGGCCTCGCCCTTCCGAAGCCTCTCGTCCAGGCCTTCCAATGGCCCGCCATCCGCTCGCGTGTCACCGTCGATGGGGTGATCGCGGTGGTCGACGCGCCGGCCGTGGCGAGCGGCTTCTTCGCCGACGATCCGAACGCGCTCGCCAACCAGCGCGCCGCCGACCAGGCCGTCGACCACGACAATCCGCTGGAAGAGGTGTTCGAGGACCAGATTCTCTGCGCCGACCTCGTTGTGCTCAACAAGGCCGACCTCATCGACGGCAACGCCCGCGACAAGGTCCGCGCCCAGATCGAGGAGCACTTGCCCCGCGCCGTCGAGATCGTCGAGACCGAGCACGGCCGCATCGATCCGCGCGTGCTGCTCGGTATCCAGGCTGCCGCGGAGGACGACCTCGACGCCCGCCCCTCGCACCATGGCGAGGGCGAGGATCACGATCACGACGATTTCGACTCGGTCGCCATACCGGTCGGCACGTCAACGACGGCCGAAGACCTCGCCGCCCGCGTCGCCAAAGCCGCCGAGATCCCCGGCGTGCTTCGCATCAAGGGCTTTGCCGAAGTGACCGGCAAGCCGATGCGCCTCGTCGTCCAGGGCGTCGGCCGCCGCATCGCCCATCACTACGACCGCCCGTGGAAGTCGGACGAGCACCGCGACGGCCGCCTGGTCGTGATCGGCCTCAAGGACTTCGACCAGGGAGCCGTCGCCGCCGCCCTGGCGGGATGATATAGAGGCCCATGCACCTCCTGCGTGTCGACACGGTCTCGCTCGACGAGGGCGAAGCGGCGGTCGATCTCGGGCAGAGCCCGGGCGACATCGTCGTGCTGTCCTTCACCGACAGCGACCTGTCCTCGATCGCGGATGCCTATGCGGCCGAGCCCGAGCTGCCCTCGCTGCGGCTCGCGAAACTCGCCCAGCTGCGCCACCCAATGTCGGTGGATCTCTACGTCGATGCGGTGATCGCGCGGGCGAAGGTCTGCCTGATCCGCTGCCTCGGCGGCCTCGATTACTGGCGCTATGGCATCGAGCGCGCCGCGGCAGCCGCGCGCGCGCATGGCGTGCTGCTCGCGGTGTTGCCCGGCGACGATCGGCCGGATTCGCGGCTCGATGCCTTCTCGACGGTGTCCGCCGGCCTCTCTCAGACCCTCGACGCGTATTTCCGCGCCGGCGGCATCGACAACCTGCGCAACCTCCTGCGCCGCCTCGCGGCGGAGGCCGGGACGGCGCTGTCATACGCGCCACCACAGGCGCTGCCCCGCGGCTTCGCCTGGTGCCCAGGCTGCGGACCGTGTTCCGTGGAGGACGCACGAGGCGCCGCCGGGCCCGGGCCGCTGGCACTGCTCCTCGTCTACCGCTCGGCCGTGCTGTCCGGCGAGACCGGCCCAGCGCTGGCGATCGTCGCCGCCCTGCGGGAACGCGGCATCGGCTCCATCACGCTCGCCGTGTCGAGCCTGAAGGACCCGGACGCTGTCGCGCCGGTCCGAGCGGCGATCGCGGCGCGGCGGCCGGACATCGTCATCGCGGCCACCGCCTTCTCGGCGCGCGAGGATGCCGGTTTCGTCCTCGACGAGGCGGATTGCCCCGTGCTCCAGGCCTACACGATCGGTGCCTCTCACGAGGCCTGGGCCGCTTCCGCACGCGGCATGAATGCAGCCGACCTCGCCATGCAGGTGGCGCTTCCGGAATTCGACGGCCGCCTCTCCGGCTTCCCGATCTCGTTCAAGGAGGAGATCGACGTCGTGGACGGCTTCATCGGCCGCCGCGCCGTGGCCGACGCGCAGGGCATCGCCGCCCTCGCCGACCGCGCGGCCGCCTGGGTCCGGCTCGCCGCGACGCCACGCGAGGGTCGCCGGATCGCGCTGGTGATGTCCGACTATCCGGCCCGGGGCGGACGCGCCGGCTATGCGGTCGGCCTCGATACGCCCGAGAGCGCCCGCGCCATCGCCGAGGATCTGGCAAAGGCGGGCTATGCGGCCGGCGATCTGCCCGACGAGAGCGGTCTCATGCGCGCGCTGATCGAGGGCGAGACGCGCTTTTCGGTGCCGCTCGATGCCTATCGCGCGTGGTTCGACGGGCTCCCCGATGACTTACGGGACGAACTGTCCGAGCGCTGGGGAGAGCCCGAGGCCGACCCGGTCTGCACGGATGGCGCATTCCGTTTTCGCGCCGTCTCACCCGCACCGTCATTGCGAGCGCAGCGAAGCAATCCAGGCGACGTTTCCGCGTCTGAAGCGTCTGGATTGCTTCGCTGCGCTCGCAATGACGGTGAAGGCCATCTCACCGTCTTCCTCCAGCCCGATCGCGGCCGCGCCGCCGACCGGAAGGCCGGCTATCACGACCCGGACGAGCCGCCGACGCACGCCTATCTCGCCTTCTATCTCGGCCTTCGCAGCCGCTGCGATGCCCTGATCCATCTCGGCACCCACGGCACTACGGAGTGGCTGCCGGGCAAGGCCGTGGCGCTCTCGCCCGATTGCTGGCCGGCCCGCGCCATCGGCGCGCTGCCCGTGATCTACCCGTTCATCGTCGACGATCCCGGCGAGGCGGCGCCTGCCAAAAGACGCCTCGGCGGTGTGGCGCTGGGGCATCTCACGCCGAGCGTCGAGGCCTCCGGTCTCACGCCCGAGGCGGCGGCGCTGCGCGAACTCGTGGAGGAATATTCCTCGGCCAGCGTGCTCGATCCGCGCCGCGCCGGCCTGATCGCCACCGCCATCCTCGACGAGGCGGGGCGTGCCGGCCTGCTCGCGGGGGCCGGCATCGCCGCCGATACGCCGATGGCCGATGCGCTGACCACGCTCGACGCGCATCTCTGCGACCTCGGTGAGACCCCGATCCGCGACGGCCTGCACGTCTTCGGCCGCGCCGGGCCGGGTGCGTCCGAGGCGATTCGCGCCTGCGCCGAGGCCGAGCGCATCGGCCTGCTCGCCGCGCTCGATGGCCGCTTCGTGCCGCCCGGCCCGGCCGGCTCGCCCTCTCGCGGGCGCAGCGACGTGATGCCCACGGGGCGCAACCTCACCACCCTCGATCCGCGCAGCCTGCCGACCCGCGCCGCGACCATGCTCGGCGCCAAGGCGGCCGATGCCGTCGTGCGGCGATACCTTCAGGACGAGGGCGAGTATCCGGCCCGCATCGTCATGGACCTCTGGGCGTCGCCGACTTTGCGCACCGGCGGCGAGGACGTGGCGCATGCCCTCTCGCTGATGGGCGTGCGGCCGACCTGGGACAACGCTACCACCCGCGTCACCGGATTCGAGGTGCTGCCGCTGGCCGTGCTCGACCGCCCGCGCATCGACGTCACCTGCCGCGTCTCCGGCGCCTTTCGCGACACGTTTCCCGATACGCTGGCATTGCTCGACCGCGCCGCCCGCGCCGTCGCAGCGCGTGACGAGGAAGACGTCGAAAACCCCCTCGCCGCCTCCCGCCGCCGCGGTGAATCCGTCGCGCGTGTCTATGGCGCGGCACCGGGGCGCTACGGCGCGGGCGCGGCCGAACTGGCCCTCGACGGAGCCTGGAAGGACCGCGCCGATCTCGGCAGCGCCTATATCGCGGCCACCTCGCACGCCTTCGGCGATGCCGAGGCCGGCGATAGCGGCTTCGCCGCACGCGTGGCCGCCGCCGACGCCTATGTGCACGCCTTCGACGTCGCCGAGCGCGACCTGCTCGATGGCGATGCGGCCGCCGACGCCATGGGCGGTTTCTTCGCGGCAGCCGGTCGCGAGGACGCGCCACCCGCGCTCTACAGCCTCGACGTTTCCGACCCCGAAAAGCCGCGTGCTCGCACGGCGCGCGAGGACGTCACCCGGCTGATCCATGGCCGCCTCTCGCATCGCCGCTGGATCGACGGGCAACTGCGCCATAATTGGCGCGGCGCCCAGGAGCTGGCGCAGGGGATCGACGCGATCTTCGTACTGGCCGCGACGACGGATGCCGTGTCGAGCGCCGACCTCGACGTGCTTCATGCCGCCTGGATCGGCGATCTCGACGTCTTCGAACGCCTACGTGCGGCCAACCCCGACGCGACCCGCGCCATTCTCGATCGCTTTGACGAGTTGCGCGAGCGCGGCCTCTGGCAGAGCCGCCGCAACGCCGCCCCGGCGGACGCGCTGATGCGGGACGCCGCCGAGTGAGCACCGCGCGACGGCTCCCGCCGAACGACGCGAGCCGCCGCGGCTGGTGCCCGAGCCTCGCCCGGCCGATGCCCACCGGCGACGGCCTGCTCGCGCGTGTACATCCACCGCTGGGAATTCTGACTGCCGCCCAGTTGCGCGCCGTTGCCGAGGCCGCCCGGCTCTACGGCAACGGCCACATCGACATCACCGCGCGGGGCAACCTGCAGATCCGTGGCGTGAGCGAAGGGACGGCCTGCGCGCTCGCCGCCCATCTCACCGAGGCTGGTCTCGGCGACGTTCGATCCGATGGCGGCCCGCAGCGGCTGACTCTGACGAGCCCGCTCGCCGGCCATGATCCCGACGCCCTGATCGACGCGATCGCCCTGGCACGCGCCGTCGAGGCGATGGGACTGACGATCGCGGGGCTGTCGGCGAAAATGCTGGTGGCAGTCGAGAGCGGTGGGCGTTGGGGGCTCGGTGAGGCGGAGGCCGATCTGCTGATCCGGCCTATCGCGCCAAGCTGCGTTGCAATTGGGTTGGCTTCGGAAACGGCGCACCATTGGTGCCCCGAGGTCGATGTCGCCAACGCACCGCAAGCCATAGGCCGCGTGCTGGTGGCTTTCGTCGCGAGCGAGCATCGCCGCATGCGCGATCTCGACGACACTCGACGCTCCAGCATTGCAGCCATTGCCTCGGGTCACGTGGATGGTCGGGCGGATCGGCAGGCGCCATTCCCTCCCCCTTGCGGGGAGGGACAAAGGGTGGGGGTGGTTCCGCTTGCCGCTATCGGAACAAGCGGAACCACCCCCAGCTCCAACTCCTCCCCGCAAGGGGGAGGAGAGCCGCGCAGCGCCATGCCTCCCGGCTTCGTCCGTCTCGGCGCCGATCTGGCAGCCATCGTCGCCGAAGCGCCGTTCGGCCGCTGCACCGCCGACGGCTTAGATGCAGCCGCCGCCATCGCTGGCGACAAGGGTGTCCGGTGTACGCCCGAGCGTGGTTTGGTCCTTTTGGCTTCGCCGCCGCGTGCCGAAGCGATCCTGCGCAGCCTCAACGCGGCCGGCTTCATCACAGATCCCGCCGATCCCCGCCGCGCCATCGCCGCCTGCCCCGGCGCGCCCGCCTGTGCCTCCGGCAGCACACCGGTTCCCGAGCACGCCGCCCATCTCGCCGAAGCTTTCGCGCCTTTCGCCGCGCGCGGTCTCACCGCTCATGTCTCCGGCTGCGCCAAGGGCTGCGCCCATCCGCGTCCAGCCGATCTCACGCTGGTAGCTGAGGATGGCCTCTATCGCGTCGTCATCGATGGTGCGCCGGGGGAGACGGGACAGCCGCCTTCCCTGACTTTCGAGGCGGCGCTCGACCGCGTAAGGAGGGCCGATCCGGCCCGATCCTTAGCCGGTGCCTTCTCTTCATGACCGCCAGGATTTCCAGGACGATGCGGCCCCGGCACGACTACATCCGCGACGGCAGCGCGATCTACGCGCGCTCCTTCGCCATGATCCGCGCAGAGGCCGATCTCGCCCGATTCACGGGCGCGGCCGAGCGCGTCGTCGTGCGGATGATTCATGCATGCGGCATGACCGACCTGCCGAAGGACGTGGAGGCCTCCGCCGATTTCGCCGAGGCCGGCGAGCGCGCGCTGAAGGTTGGCGCGCCGATCCTGTGCGACGTCCGCATGGTCGCCGACGGCGTCACCCGCAGCCGCCTGCCGGCCCGCAACGAGGTGATCTGCACCCTCGGCGATTCCCGAGTGCCGGACCTCGCCACGCAGATGCAGACGACACGCTCGGCCGCCGCGATGGAATTGTGGCGCGAGCACCTGCCGGGCAGCATCGTCGCCGTCGGCAATGCGCCGACCTCGCTGTTCCGCCTGCTCGAACTGCTCGACGAAGGCATCGCGCCGCCCGCCGCCGTGATCGGCATCCCCGTCGGCTTCGTCGGCGCGGCCGAGTCGAAGGAGGCGCTCGCCCGCGATGGCCGCGTGCCCTTCATCGTCGTCCACGGCCGCCGCGGCGGCAGCGCCATGACGGCCGCCGCCGTCAATGCGCTCGCCTGCGAGGTCGAGTGATGGAGGCGAGCGAGCGGATCGAGGCCGACCGGCTCGACATGCCGGAGACGCCGCGCGTGGCCAAGACCGGCACGCTCTACGGCGTCGGCATGGGCCCGGGCGATCCCGAACTGCTGACGCTCAAGGCCCTGCGCGTGCTCGAGAGCGCGCCTATACTCGTCCATTTCTGCAAGAAGGGCCGGCGCGGCAATTCGCGGACGATCGCGGACGCCGTCGTGAACGACCCGAGCCGCGAGTTTCCACTGGTCTATCCCTACACGACGGAGCTGGCGCCCGACGATGCGGAGTACGTCTCGGCGCTCGCCGCCTTCTACGACGATGCGGCTTCGCGGCTCTCCGACCATCTCGGCGCCGGCCGCGACGTGGCGATCCTCTCGGAGGGCGACCCCTTCTTCTACGGCTCGTTCATGCATCTCTGGCGGCGCCTGAAGGGGCGCTTTCCGATCGAGGTCATTCCCGGCGTCACCGGTATGTCCGGCTGCTGGACGCGGGCCGGCACGCCGATCACCTGGGGCGACGACGTGCTCACCGTGCTCCCGGCGACGCTGCCCGAGGACAAGCTGCTCGCGCGCCTGCGCGATGCCGACGCCGCCGTGATCATGAAGCTCGGCCGGCACCTGCCGAAGGTGCGCACGGCGCTCGCGGC
Source organism: Methylobacterium brachythecii (assembly GCF_014196345.1). GTDB lineage: Bacteria > Pseudomonadota > Alphaproteobacteria > Rhizobiales > Beijerinckiaceae > Methylobacterium > Methylobacterium brachythecii. Next base: position 131,200 of record NZ_JACIDN010000007.1, read on the forward strand.
GACCGGCCTGCTGGCGCGAGCGGTCTATGTCGAGCGCGGCACCATGGCGGGCGAGAGCATCGTGCCGCTTGCCGAGAAGGCCGACGACAAGGCGCCGTACTTCTCCATGGTCTTGGTGCCCGGCGAGGGCCGCCGGCCGTGAACCGCGGATCGGTGACGGTCATCGGCCTCGGCCCCGGCGATCCGCGCCTGCTGACGCAAGCCGCGAGCGAGGCCCTGGCCCAGGCCGAGGATCTGATCGGCTACTTTCCCTACGTCGCCCGCGTGCCGGAGCGAGAGGGACTCGTGCGCCACGCCAGCGACAACCGCGTCGAGGTCGACCGAGCGCGCCATGCACTTCAGCTCGCGGCCTCCGGGCGGCGTGTGGCCGTAGTGTCCGGGGGCGACCCTGGCGTGTTTGCCATGGCGGCCGCGGTCTTCGAGGCAGTGGAGCATGGCGAGCCGGGCTGGCGCGAGCTCGACATCACGGTCGAGCCCGGCATCACCGCGATGCTCGCCGCGGCGGCGCGGCTCGGGGCTCCGCTGGGCGGGGATTTCTGCTCGCTCTCGCTCTCGGACAACCTGAAGCCCTGGGAGATCATCACCGCCCGGCTGAAGGCGGTCTTCCAGGCCGATTTCGTGGTGGCGCTCTACAACCCGATTTCCTCGGCGCGGCCCTGGCAGCTCGGGCATGCGCTCGGACTCGCGGCCGAATTTCGCACCGGCAGCACGCCCGTCATCTTCGCCCGTTCCGTGTCACGCCCGGACGAGGCGATCCGCGTCCTGACCCTCGACGAGGCGCGGGAAGCCACGGCCGATATGGCGACGGTGGTGATCATCGGCGCCTCCGGCACGCGGCTGATCGCGCGAGAGGCAGGGGCGCCCTTCGTCTACACGCCGCGCAGCGTGCCGGGCTGAAGCCCGCACCGTCATTGCGAGGTGAAGCGGAAGCAATCCAGGGCCACACCCAGAAACGTCAGTGCGTTGGCTCTGGATTGCTTCGCTGCGCCTGCAATGACGACGGCGGGTCGATCGCTTCCTCAAGCCACCGTAACGCCTGCTCGACATCAGGCACCGAGGGCACGTCCGGGACATCCGGTCGCCGTACGACGATGACCGGAAGGCCGAGTTCGCGGGCGGCCGCGATCTTGGCGTAGGTCGCCGAGCCTCCCGAATTCTTGGTGACGAGCACGTCGGTGCGCGCCTCCTGCAGAAACACGATCTCGTCGGCCACGGCGAATGGGCCGCGGGCCGAGATCTCCGTCAGCCGCGGTAGGGAAACGGCGTCTCCGACCGGCTCGATCGTCCGCGCGAGATAATCGTGCTGCGGGGCGGCGGCGAAGGCGGCGAGCTCCTGGCGGCCGATGGTGAGACAGACCCGGCGCGGCGCGGAGCCGATCGCGGCGGCCGCCTGATCCATGGTCTCGATCTCGATCCAGTTATCGCCCTCGACGCGCTCCCAAGCCGGGCGGCGGATGGCCAGCAGCGAAACACCGGCTCGGGCGCAAGCCGCTGCGGCGTTCCGCGAGATCCGGGCAGCGAACGGATGTGTTGCGTCGATCACGCGCGCGATGCAGTGCTCGGCCATCCAGGCCGCAAGCCCTTCCACCCCGCCGAAGCCACCGATCCGCGTCGGGACACCAGCAGGCGCCGGCCGTGCCGTACGCCCTGCGAGCGACAGGGTGACCGCGAAACGGGCGGACGAGGCCAAGGCTCGCACCAGCGCGGAGGCCTCCGTCGTCCCACCTAAGATGAGGACAGGCAGGCCGCCTGCCTTGTCCGCCCTCGCATCCATTCGTACACCTTGCCTCTGCCGAGACCGGCGAGCCCCGAGCGGCCCCCGTGACCCCGTTCTGCCGCGACTGCCTGACCGACCAGCCGTCCGGCGCCGCGCGATGCCGGTCCTGCGGCTCGCCGCGGCTGCTGATGCATCCGGCGCGCGATCGGCTCGCCATTGCCCATGTCGATTGCGACGCTTTCTACGCCACCATCGAGAAGCGCGATAATCCCGAGCTGCGCGATCGACCAGTAATCATCGGCGGGGGCAAGCGCGGCGTGGTCTCGACGGCCTGCTACCTCGCCCGGATCTCTGGCGTGCATTCGGCCATGCCAATGTTCAAGGCGCTCAAGCTCTGCCCGGACGCCACGGTGATCAAGCCGAACATGGAGAAATACGTCGGCGTCGGCCGGCAGGTCAGGGCGATGATGTTCGACCTGACCCCGATGGTCGAGCCGGTCTCGATCGACGAGGCTTTTCTGGATCTCTCCGGCACCGAGCGTCTGCACGGCGCGAGCCCGGCTCTTTCATTGGCCCGCTTTGCCAAGCGCGTGGAGGACGAGGTCGGCATCACCATCTCGGTCGGGCTCTCGGCCAACAAGTTCCTGGCGAAGATCGCGAGCGATCTCGACAAGCCGCGCGGCTTCTCGATCATCTCCGCCGAGGAGGCCGTCGAGTTTCTCGGCCCGCGCTCGGTCGGCATCCTTCCCGGTATCGGCGCCTCTGCGCGGGAGCGGCTGGCAGGGGCCGGTGTGCGCGTCGTCTCCGACTTGCTCCGCGCCGATCCGAAGCGCCTGCATGCGGCGCTCGGCCGTGACGCCGACCGGCTGGTGGCACTCGCCCGTGGTGAGGATCGCCGCGTCGTGAAGACGACCCGCGAGGCCAAGAGCGTGTCGTCCGAGACCACCTTTTCGGCAGACCTCTCCCGGTTCGAGGAGTTGCGGCCGATCCTATGGCGGCTCTGCGAGCGCGTATCATCGCGCCTGAAGAAGGCCGAACTTGCAGCCGGCAGCGTCACCCTCAAGCTGAAGGATCGCAGCTTTCGCCTGCGCACGCGCACCCGCGGCTGCCTCGGCCCGACGCAGCTCGCGGACCAGCTCTTCCGACAGGGAGAGGCGATGCTGCGCGAGGCCTGCGACGGCACCGCCTTCCGCCTCATCGGCATCGGCGGCGGTGATCTCTGCGCCGCGATCCATGCCGATCGTGGAGACCTCGCCGACGGTAGCGTGGCGGCGACCGCCAAGCGTGAGGCCGCGCTCGACCGGGTGCGCGAAAAATTCGGGGCGGCGGCGATCCAGCGCGGCCTGACGTTCCAGCCGACCGAGGCCGCGCCGAAGCCCGAGGCCGCGCGCTTCAGGCGGCCGTGAAGCGTCGGCCGCGTTCCGAGAGGCGACGATGACCGCCGCCTTCAGCAGCTCGATCAAGTTGACTGATCTCGCAGCTCACAACCGCAGATTATATATCGCGACAACTGCGTTAACCGCAGTCAATCACAATCATTAACCCAGCGATGCGATGATGATGATTGCAACGCTGGGGAGCGATAGCTGTGATCGAAGAACGCCGAGAGTTTCCGAGACAAGATCTGTTCAAGTTCGGATTTGCAGTCGTTCAGGAATCCTCGACGACATATACCTGCATGACGCTCAACATCACGGAGCGCGGCGCGAAGATAGAGGTCGAGGACTCTACGAAACTACCAGACCACTTTTTGTTGGCTGCGAGAGAAGATGAGACGCCGAGACCATGCCGTGTTCTTTGGCGGATCGGGCCGAAGATGGGTGTCGTCTTCACGGATTGAGTTGACGTCCACGAAGTCTCGGAGACGGAGACGAACCGGGAGCGCATCGAAGCCCCATCCAGATCGGGAGGGCCGCCGAGGCTGCTGCCGGAAGACACATGGCGAGCGCTCAGGCGTAGGCGGCTACGGCCTCCGCTTCCCCGACCGCGAAACACCAGAGCCGCCTAGCTCTCCTAACCCGCGACGGACATCCCGGATTCAATGGCGCGGCGTCCCAGTTCTTCGACGAAGCCCGTCACGCGCGAGGCTGGCAGCGGCTTGCTGAAGAGGTAGCCCTGGACCTGGGTGCAGCCTTCCCGGCAGACGCTCTCGAACTGCTCTTCGGTCTCGACACCCTCCGCCGTGATCGTCGCTCCGGTGCGCTCGCCGAGGCCGACGATCGCCCGCACGATCGCCGCCGTCTCCTCGTTGCCGATGTCGCGGATGAAGCTGCGATCGATCTTGATCTTGTCGAAGGGGAACCGGCGCAGGTAGCTCAGGCTGGAATATCCGGTTCCGAAGTCGTCGAGGGCGATGCGCACGCCCAGGTCGCGCAGCCGGTGCAGGCTGGCGACGACGCTCTCGGCATCGCTCATCAGCACGCTCTCGGTGATTTCGAGTTCGAGCCGGTCCGCTGGCAGTCCCGACGCGGAGAGAGCGTCCCGAACGACCTGCTCGAGGCCGGGCTGAGTGAACTGGACCGCCGAAACGTTGACGGCAACCCGCAGATCGCCTGGCCAAGAGGCGGCCTCACGGCAGGCCTCGTGCAGGGCCCAGGTACCGAGCGCCACGATCAGCCCGGTCTCCTCGGCCAACGGAATGAATTCGGCCGGCGGAATGGCGCCGCGCAGGGGGTGTGTCCAGCGCATCAGCGCCTCGAACGCACTCACCGTCCGGCTCGCCGCATCGACGATCGGCTGGTAATGCAGCAGGAACCCGCTGCGCAGGACCGCCTCGCGCAGGTCGAGTTCGAGCAACGTTCGCTCCGAGGCCTCGGAGCCCATGCCGTCGTCGTAGAAGAAGAACGTGTTCCGCCCGGCTTTCTTGGCCCGGTAGAGCGCGATGTCGGCATGCCGGAAGAGCTGATCGCCACTGGCCGAGGCTCCCGGTCCGAGCGCGACGCCCAAGCTGACGCCGATACTCGCGGAATGCCCGCACAGGTCGACCGGCTCACCCACGACCTCGATGATGCGATGGGCAGCGGCCCTGACGGATCGCGGATCGTCCGTCTGACTGAGGATGATCGCAAACTCGTCGCCGCCGAGCCTGGCGACCGTGTCGACGTCGCGCAGCACGGAGGTCAGCCGTCGCGCGATGACGCGGAGCAGCTCGTCGCCGGCCGGATGGCCGAGGCTGTCGTTGACCGTCTTGAAGCGATCGAGGTCGCAGGCGAGGATGGCGAAGCCGCCGCCCTGCTGGCGCACGGTGGCCAACTCCTCGTCGAGACGCTCCCGGAACAGGGCGCGGTTCGGCAAGCCGGTCAGCGCGTCGTGCGTCGCCATGTGGGCGATCTTCAGCTCGGCTTCCTTGCGGCGCGTGATGTCGATGTGGGTGCCGACGACGCGCAGCGCCTGGCCGTTCTGGTCGCGGGAGACGACCTTGCCGCGCGCCAGCGTCCAGGCGTAGTCGCCGTTCTTTCGCCTCAGGCGATACTCGCACTCGTAAGCCGGTGTGGATCCGTTTAGGTGATCGAGGAAGAGCCGGCGTGAGCGCTCGGCATCGTCGCGATGAACGAGGTCGTGCCAAGTGTTGATGTGCGGGACGATCTCGCTCGCCCGGTAGCCGAGCATGTCGAACCAGTGGCTCGACAGTTCGATCTCTCCCGTCGTGAGATCGAGATCCCAGAGGCCGTCGCTGCCGCTGTCGAGCGCCAGCGACAGGCGTTCCTCGCTCAGGCGGAGCGCGTCCTCGGTCGCCTTTCGCGCGGACACGTCCCGGAGCGCCGCGACGTAGCCGGTCGGTTGCCCGCGGGGATCACGGGTGAGTTTGAACGAGGCTTCGACCCAGACCCAGTGGCCCTTCTTATGCCGATAGCGCTGCACCGCCAGCGCATCCTCGATCCTGCCTTGCGCGAGGTCGTCGAGAATGAGCTGGAACGCCTTCGTCTCGCTCGGATGCACGGTCGCGAGTGGATGCGTGCCGATGAGTTCGTCGACCTCGTAGCCGAGGACCGTCTTGATGGCGGGCGAGATGTAGCGGCGCCGGACGGACAGGTCCAACCAGATGACGACATCCGTCGTGTTGTCGGCCAACAGTTTGTAGAGCTGTTCGGTCGCCCGACCGGCGGGAGCCCGCCCCGGGTCGGTTGAATGTCTTTTGGCAAGAGCCGCACGCATCATGATGGCGTCGTCGATGTCCCCTTCGACGCGCCTGGAGACACGTCTCGCCGCTCAACCTGGAAGCAACGAGGCGAACAACTGGTTCCTCACCGAGGGCCAGACACAGTGAATCTTGGAAATTAGATTTTCGCGATCACTTTCAGCGCTCCGATCAATGCTTGGCATCGCAGTCGAGACATTGGCGTACGACCAAGGTTGCGCACGATCATCCTTGGACCGAGGCGGAACGCTCCAGCGATCTGCCTTCGCCGTCGTCAGCCGGCCGCCGCCCTCTCCAGGGCGGCCACGTCGAGCTTGACCATCGTCGTCATCGCCGTGAAGGCGCGGTTGGCGACGGCGGGGTCAGGATCGGCCAGCAGACGCACCATAATCTCGGGAACGATCTGCCACGGCACACCCCAGCGGTCGCGCAGCCAGCCGCAAGCGATCTCCGATCCGCCATTCGCGGTGAGCGCGCCCCAGAGCCGGTCGACCTCCGCCTGATCCTTGCAGGTGACGGAGATCGAGGCGGCCGTGCCGTAATCGGCACGGTTGCCGCCGTTCAGCCCCTGGTAGCTCTGCCCGGCGAGATTGAAGAGGACGAGGATGACGTCGCCGGCCTCGCCGGCAGGCCACTGCGCCGGCGAGCGCTGCACGTGGTCGACGGCCGAGCCCGGGATCAGCGAGGTGTAGAAGCGGGCGGCCTCCTCTGCGTCGCGCTCGAACCAGAGGCAGGTACTGACCTTCGACATTGCGGGCGTCTCCCTCGAATCGTTTCTTGGCGTGCCGAAACGATGCCTGCTTCTGCCAGGGGACGACAGCCGAAGGCCGCACACTTGTTCAGCGCGCGGCCTTCAAAGGGTCAGACGTTACAGGGAGGAGGCAGGGCCGCTCAGGCGGCCTGCATCATCGGGTTGAGCACGGCGATCAGCTCGTTCTTTACGCGCTCGGCCTGGTCGTTGGCGATCTGGCAGGTACCGGCCGCCTTGTGACCACCGCCGCCATAACCGAGGCAGACCGAGCCGACATCGACGGCCGAGCCGCGGTCGAGGATCGACTTGCCGATGGCGAAGACGGTGTTCTGCTGCTTCATGCCCCACATGACGTGGGCCGAGATATCGCACTCGGGGAACAGCGCGTAGATCATGAAGCGGTTGCCGGCATAGATCACGTCCTCGTCGCGCAGATCGAGAACGACGAGCTTGCCGTGCGTCCGGGCGCAGCGCTGAAGCTGGGCGCGGAACAGGTCGCGGTGCGCCATGTACATCTCGACGCGCTCCTGGACGTCGGGGAGCGCGAGAACCTGCTCGACGGTGAGGTCGCGGCAATTCTCGATGAGTTGCATCATCAGCTCGTAGTTCGAGATGCGGAAGCTACGGAAGCGGCCGAGCCCGGTGCGCGAATCCATCAGGAAGTTCATGAGGACCCAGCCCTTGGGGTCGAGGATCTCCTCGCGGCTGAACTGCGCGGAATCCGCCTTGTCGACGGCGGCCATCAGGTCCGCGCCGATCTTCGGGAAGGCGGCCGCGCCGCCGTAATAGTCATAGACCACGCGGGCAGCCGAGGGGGCGTTCGGGTCGATGACGTGGTTGGCGCGCATTTCGCCGCCGGCGCGCTTGGCCTCGCTCGAATGGTGATCGAAGGCCATGTGGCAACCTGCGACGTAGGGCAGGTTCGTGATGATGTCGCGATCGGTGATCGGGACGATGCCGTCCTGCATGTCCTTGGGATGGACGAACTTGATGTCGTCGATCAGGCCGGCCTCGCGCAGCAGCATGCCGCACACGAGCCCGTCGAAATCACTGCGCGTCACCAGTCGGTAGGTCTGCTCGGACATAGAAGATCGGTCCTTTCCTGCTCTCGGAAAAGACTTTCTCGGCTCCACCTTAAAACGAAGTAAGAAGATCGGCCTGGTTCGAAAATTGGAAAACAAAACCACACCGGCGTTCCCGGCATCCGCGCGATCCGGGCGCCGCTTCTTCGATATCGCGCCGGGCGGGGCAGTCTCGGCTCTTCGCCGCCGCCCGTCAGTGACCCATGCACTTGTCGAAGAAGAGACGTTCCTGGCCGGGATCGGCGTGCTTGTCGTAGGCATAGTCGCGTGCCCGCGAGCGGCAGACCGCTTCGCCAGCATTGGCCGGCGTCGCGTTCGCCGCACTGGTCTGCGTCCCGTGGGAGCGGCGCGCGAGAGACGGCGAGGCCGTCGCCAGCGCGACGGCGGATGCCAGCGCGACCATCACCAGCAGCCGGAGGCAGCACAGGCGACCGCTCGTCATCCCGCGCGGTGTCGACTTCGCCCAACCGAGCATCGCGATGGTAAAAGCCACGGCGAGGGCCAGCGTCCCGGAACCAAGCAGCGTCATGTCGGTGAACGTCCAGAGAAGATCGAGCGGCTCTGTCTCTGGCGGGCTTTCGTTTCTGGCCGATGTCCGAGACCGGCGTGCGACGATAGCCTGCGCTGGGACCTCTGCATCGAGCGCCTCGCGGCGGCCCGGCCGATGGGAAGAGGCCGCCGCAGCGCAGAACGAGCGCGCGCTATTTCCCGCACTCGCCTTCCGCCTTCGGATCGGCCTTGGCCATGTCGAAGCGGCTGACGGTGCCGTCGATGGCGAAGTCGCCGTAATCGAGATGGATCGCGCCGCTGACGCCATTCTCGTAGAGATCGAAGCTCAGGGTATAGACAGGCGTGCGCTCGCCCTCCCCTTGCGTGAAATAGCTGAGCGTCACCGGCCAGCGACGCATCGTGGCCATCTCGCCCTCGCGCAGAGGCTTGTCGCGGTCGGTGTTGGCGGATGCTGGCGTGGCGGCGGAGGGTCGGCCGATCACGGCCAGCGTGTCGTAGACCTTGCGTCCGTCGTCTGAGCCATCGAACACCTTCACCGCGACCGTGGTCTCGCCCTTCCGGGCCGCCTCGATCAACCTCAGCATGTGATGGCTCGGAAACAGCACCGTGCCGTCCACCTTGAACTGGTCGCGCTTGGGCTCCTTCAGCTTGACCTTCACGCCCTCGGCGGAGGTCTCCGCTGTGCCGTCGACGTCAGGGGACGGCTGGTTGTTGAGGACAGCTCCGGTCTTGAAGCGCAGGCTCTTGCCGTCCCCGGTCTCGTAGGTGGTGTTGCGTAGATCCGAGGTGCGCTCGCCGGACTCGCCGGAGGAAAGGATCGTCACCTGCCGGGTCTGGATCGTGTAGCCCTTGCAGGCATCGCCCGCGAAATCGATGACGATCCGCCCCTGCACCGCCTCGACCGCGCGGGTTCCCTCGCTCTTGGCCAGCGACAGGTCGTAGACGGCGCGATGGTTGGCGAGCCGGATCGGCGCCTCGGCGGGCGTGGCTGGTGCGCCTTGCGCCGGCGCGGCACCGGCGGGTATCGCGGACGCGAGAAAGGCGAAGGCGGTCGCGTAGCGAAGGCGCATGACATCTCCCGAAGGACCAGATTTCGTGGCACCAGAGAAACCCCGATCATGGGATTTCTGGGGCCGGATCGCGGACCAGTCCGGCCCTCACATAGGTGCTTGATCGCTAACGACAAACCTGCGTTGCGCCCTGTCGAGAATACTATCCGATCGCGATTGCAAGCCCAAATTTGCGTTCACGAGCAACAAAACCCGAAAATTTCACCTTGACGCGACGCTCATTCAAACTGTCCGCAATTTCTGGAACGTCTCGAAATCTTCATTGCATCCGATGTGGATCGTCGTATCGGCTGCCTTGACGGGCGAAAGCGTATCGAAGGCTTCGTCTGCGGGCGGTTTTCGGTTGCGCATCAAGCTTTGCTGGTGGAAACCATCATCGTCCCAAACGGGGCGCTTGCGCCGGGAAGGAGCCCTCCTGTAGGGTCCATCCGTCCACCGGGAGAGGGCTCGGCGGACATCATCGACAGGTCGCCGGAACGCGCGTGGCGGGCTTGTTGCGTATCGCCAACCAACACGACTGCGCGGAGCACCGGGCCATCGATGAGCGCGACTGAATCGGAGGGGGCCATGGTGGAAGCGATCCCGAGCTGGACGGACGAGCGCGTCGAGCTGCTCCGCCGTCTATGGGAGGACGGCCTGAGCGCGAGCCAGATTGCGGCGCAGCTCGGCGGCGTGACCCGCAACGCGGTCATCGGCAAGGTGCACCGCCTCGGCCTCGCCGGCCGTGTGAAGCCGAACGGCGCCGGCCAAGTCACCGGCCGCAAGAAGGTGGAAACGGAGTCCGAGGCTGCCGACGCGCTCGCGAGCGAGCAGACCATTTCGGAGCCCCCTGCGGTGATCTCGCATCGTCCCGCTCCTTCATTCCCGATCACGCCGCCGGCCGCGGCCAAGGAGCCGAACGGACTCGCCGTCTCGGAGCGGGTCACCATCATGGATCTGCGGGAGTCGATGTGCCGTTGGCCGCTCGGCGACCCGACGTCGCCGGACTTTCGCTTCTGCGGCGGCCGGGCCATCACCGGCCTGCCCTATTGCACCCAGCACGCCCAGATCGCCTACCAGCCTGCCGCCGAGCGCAAGCGCGATCGCCGCGTCGCCGGCATCCGCTGATTTTTTGAACTGCCCGGCGCTGCGGCGCCGGCTCGAAGCCGTGGGGTCACGATCCGACGGCTTTTTCTTAGGCTCCGCCGTCATTGCGAGCATAGCGAAGCGATGACGGCGAAGAGAAGCCTCAGACTTCCGTGAACATCTCGTCGAAAGAGTAGCCGGAGCCGCGAACGGTGCGGATCGGATCGCTCTGCTTCGGCCGGTTGATCGCCTTGCGCAGACGGCCGACATGCACGTCGACGGTGCGCTCGTCGATGTAGACGTCGTGCCCCCAGACGCCGTCGAGGAGCTGCTCGCGGGAGAAGACGCGGCCGGGGCTTCGCATCAAGAATTCGAGCAGCTTGAACTCGGTCGGGCCGAGATGGATCTCGCGGCCGGAGCGGCGGATGCGGTGGCTGACGCGATCGAGCTCGATGTCACCGGCCAGGAGCGTGCCGGATACGTGGGCCGGCTTGGTCCGGCGCAGCAACGCCCTCACCCGAGCGAGCAGCTCGGGCACCGAGAAGGGCTTGACGATGTAGTCGTCGGCACCGGTGGCGAGACCGCGGACACGGTCACCCTCCTCGCCGCGCGCCGTCAGCATGATGACGGGCAGTTGCTCGGTCTCGCGGCGGGCACGGATGCGCCGGCACAGCTCGATCCCCGACAGGCCCGGCACCATCCAGTCGAGCAGGATGAGGTCGGGAAGCTGCTCGCGCAGCAGCAGGTCGGCCTCGTCACCGCGCGCCGCGCAGGTCACCTCGAAGCCTTCAGCTTCGAGGTTGTAGCGCAGCAGCGTCGTGAGAGATTCCTCGTCCTCGACGATCAGGATACGGGCTTGCATCGGCCGGCCGGCAAACTAGGGGTTGTGCCCGATCCTACGCGCCCGGCTGCACGGTCGCATAGTTCGAAGCATCGTTCTTGGGGCGCTCTCCCGCCAGAGTTTCGCCGGTGACGAGGTAGTGGATCGTCTCGGCGACATTGGTGGTGTGGTCGCCGATGCGCTCGACGTTTTTGGCGCAGAACAGGAGATGCGTGCAGAACGAAATGTTGCGCGGATCTTCCATCATGTAGGTCAGCAGCTCGCGGAACAGCGAGTTGTAGAGCGCGTCGATGGCGCCATCGCGCTCCCAGACGTCGTGGGCGGCGTCGAGGTTACGGCTCGCATAGGCGTCGAGCACGTCCTTGAGCTGCTCCTGCACCAGGTCGCTCATATGCTCCACGCCGAGCACGATCTTCTGCGGCTGGGTCTGATCGGCAATCGCCAGGACGCGCTTGGCGATATTCTTTGCGAGATCGCCGATCCGCTCCAGGTCGCCCGAGACGCGGATACCGGAGATGGTCTCGCGCAGGTCGATGGCGAGCGGCTGGCGGCGCGCGATGAGCAGCACCGAGCGCTCCTCGATCTCACGCTGGAGCACGTCGAGGCGCTTGTCGGAGACGATGACCGCCTGGGCCAGGGCCGTGTCGCGACGAACCAGCGCCACGGTGGCGTCGGCCATCATCTTCTCGGCCACGCCGCCCATCTCGGCGATCTGGCGGCGGAGGTCTTCGAGATCCTGGTCGTAGGAAGAGACGATGTGTTCGGACATGTACGGGCTCCGGCGCGGGCCAGTTCAGGATAGGGGCGACAGGCTCAGCCGAAGCGGCCGGTGATGTAGTCCTGGGTCTGGCGCTTGTCGGGGTTCATGAAGATCTTCGTCGTCGGCGCGAACTCGATGAGCTCGCCGAGATACATGAAGGCCGTGAACTGCGAGATACGCGCAGCCTGCTGCATGTTGTGCGTGACGATGACGATCGTGAACTCGGTGCGCAGCTGCTCGATCAGTTCCTCGATGCGACCCGTCGAGATCGGGTCGAGGGCCGAGGTCGGCTCGTCGAACAGGATGACTTCGGGGCGCTGGGCCACGGAGCGGGCGATGCAGAGGCGCTGCTGCTGACCGCCGGACAGGCCGGTGCCGGCCTGCTTCATCTTGTCCTTAACCTCGTCCCAGAGCGCGGCCTTGCGCAGCGCGTCCTCGACGCGACCGTCGAGTTCGGACTTCGGCAGGCGCTCGTAGAGGCGCAGGCCGAAGGCGACGTTGTCGTAGATCGACATCGGGAAGGGCGTGGGCTTCTGGAAGACCATGCCGACGCGGGCGCGCAGCTCGTTGAGGTCGACCTTGGCGTCGAGCACGTTTTGGCCGTCGAGCAGGATCTGGCCGGTGGCGCGCTGCTCCGGATAGAGCGAGTAGATCCGGTTGAAGGTGCGCAGCAGGGTGGACTTGCCGCAACCCGACGGGCCGATCAGCGCCGTGACCTGACGGTCGTGGAAGTTCAGGTTGACGTTCTTCAGGCCGTGGAACTGGCCGTAATAGAAATTCAGATCCTTGACGGCGATGCGGACCGGCGCGGATTCGTCGGCCGGGTTTCGGCCTGAGAGCGCGCTGCTCATCGAGTTGGTCGGGCTCATGATCGGAGAGTCCTCAGCGGGTTGCGGGGCGGGGCGCGATCAGCGCGCCCGCTGGTCCTTGATGACGAGGCGCGCGATGACCGACAGCGCCAGGATGGTGATCGTGATGAGCAGCGCGCCGGCCCAGGCGAGCCCCTGCCAGTTCGGGTAGGGCGAGAGGGCGAACTGGTAGATCATCACCGGCAGGTTCGGGATGCCGCCGAGCAGGTTGGCGTTGAACCAGTTGTTGTTGTTCAGCGCCGTAAAGAGCAGCGGCGCGGTCTCACCGGCGATGCGGGCGAGTGCCAGGATGATGCCGGTGACGATACCCGCCGACGCGGCGCGCCAGGTGATCGTCTTGATGACGTGGGACGGCGGAGCGCCGAGCGCCGCGCCGGCTTCGCGCATCTGGCTCGGGACGAGACGCAGCATGTCCTCTGTGGTGCGCACGATCACGGGGGTCGCGATGATGGCGAGCGCCACGCCGCCGGCCCAGCCGGAATAGGTCCCCATCGGCCGCACCATCAGGGTGTAGACGAACAGGCCGATCAGGATCGACGGCGCCGAGAGGAGGATGTCGTTGAGGAAGCGGATCAGGTCCGCCAGCTTCGAGCCGCGGCCATATTCGGCAAGAAAGGTGCCGGCCATCAGGCCGACCGGCGTGGCGATCACGATGCCGAGGAAGGTCAGCACCAGGCTGCCGACGATGGCGTTGGCGATGCCGCCGCCTTCCGAGCCGGGACCGGGTGTCGGCTGCGTGAACAGCAAGGGCGAGAAGCCCTTCAGTCCCTCGACGATGAGCATGAGCAGGATCGAGCCGAGAACCAAGATGCCAAGCATCGTGAAGGCAGTGCTCGCCGTGATCAGGATCTTGTCCGCGACGCGCCGGCTGGGGCGGACGCGGTTGGCGCGGAGCGAGGGTGCGCCGGCCGGGGCCGGAGCGAGGATGGGGTTCTGGGCGTCCATCGGTCGAGACTCCTGTCTGTCGCTCAGGCGACCTTCGCGCGGCGCGTCAGCAGCCGGGCGATGATCAGGACGATGAAAGTGATGACGAAGAGCAGGCAGCCGAGCGCCATCAGCGCGTTGAGCTGCATGCCGTCCGCCTCGTTGAACTCGTTGGCGATGCGCGAGGCGATGGTCGAGCTCGGATCGAAGATCGAGGCCGAGAGGCGGTTGGCGTTACCGACCACGAAGGTCACCGCCATGGTCTCGCCAAGCGCGCGGCCGAGGCCGAGCATGATCGCTCCGATGATCGAGACGGAGGCCTGCGGCACGAGGACGTGACGCACGACCTCCCAGGTAGTGCAGCCGATACCGTAGGCGCTCTCGCGTAGGACGGTCGGGATCTGGTCGAGCATGTCGCGGGTGATCGAGGCCACGAAGGGCACGATCATGATGGCGAGGATGATGCCGGCGGTGAGCACGCCGACGCCCGAGGGGACGCGAGCGTAGAGGATGGTGCCGACGATCGGCAGGCCCTCGACCACGTTGGAAACGGGGATCTGGATGTAGCGGGCGAAGAGGGGCGCGAAGATGAAGAGGCCCCACATGCCGTAGATGATGCTCGGCACCGAGGCGAGCAGCTCAATGGTCATCGCGACGGGCTTGCGCGCCCAGCCGGGGCAGAGCTGCGTCAGGTAGATCGCGATGCCGATCGAGATCGGCACGCCGATCAGCAGGGCGAGGAAGGCCGAGGCGAGCGTCCCGAGCACGGCGACGAGCGCACCGTATTGTTCGGATCCAACGTTCCAGGCGCTGGAGGTAATGAAGCCGAAGCCGAATTCGCGGAAGGCGGGCCAGCCGCCGTAGATGATCGACCCGAGAATGCCTGCGAGCACCAGCAGCACCAGCAGCGCGGAGCCGAGGGCAGCCAATTGAAAGACGCGGTCGAGCCCCTTGCTCGGAGCGGTTCGGCTCGAGCGGGTGTCGCTGGCCAGGGCGATCTGTTCGGTCAAAGCGGTCATCCGCTGATGCTCTTGGGTGCGGGGCGTTTAACGCGGGCGGAAATACAAGGCGATCGTAGGGTCTGCGTTCATCGCCCCTTCCCTCTTGGGAGCGGGGCGAGATGGCTCCTCCCCGAGCGGGGAGGAGCCGGGTCGGGTCGAGTTAGAGAACGGGCTTGCCGTCCTTGCTCTTGATGGTCTTCCACTCTTCGTGGATCAGGCCGACGACGTTGGCCGGGAGCGGCACGTAGTCGAGATCGGCGGCGAGCTTGCCGCCGTTCTTGTAGGACCAGTCGAAGAATTTGAGCACGTCGGCGGTCTTGGCGGCGTCGGCAGCTTCCTTGTGGACCAGGATGAAGGTCGCGGCGGTGATCGGCCAAGCGTCGTCACCGGCCTGGTTGGTCAGCGAGATGCCGAAGCCGGGAGCGGCCTTCCAATCGGCGCTGGCGGCAGCGGCCTGGAAGGCCTTGTCGTCAGGCGTCGGGTACTTGCCGGCCTTGTTCTGGATCAGGGCGTAGGCGAGCTTGTTCTGCTTGGCATAGGCGGACTCGACGTAGCCGATCGAGTTCGGGACCTGCTTGACGTTGGCGGTGACGCCCTCGTTGCCCTTGCCGCCCTGACCGGCCGGCCAGGAGATCGTCGTCGCGGCGCCGAACTCCTTCTTCCAGCCCTCGGAGACCGACGACAGGTAGGTGGTGAAGATGTTCGTCGTGCCCGAGGCGTCCGAACGGTAGACCGGGGTGATGTTCGCCTCGGGGAGCTTCAGCCCCTCGTTGAGCTTGGCGATCTTCGGGTCAGACCACTTGGAGATCTTGCCGGCGTAGATGTCGGCGATGATGTCGCCGGTCAGCTTCAGCTTGCCCGGCTCGAGACCGGCGATGTTCACGACGGTGACGACACCGCCCATGACGGTCGGGAACTGGACGAGGCCGTCCTTGGTCAGCTGCTCACCCTTGAGCGGGGCGTCGGTCGCACCGAAATCGACGGTCTTGGCCTGGATCTGCTTGATGCCGCCGCCGGAACCGATCGACTGGTAGTTCAGGCCGTTGCCGCTCTCCTTGCGGTAGGCTTCCGCCCACTTCGAGTAGACCGGGAAGGGGAAGGTGGCGCCAGCGCCGGTGATGTCGGCGGCCAGAGCGGAGGAGGCGAGCTGGACGGTCGCGAGACCGAGGGCCAGCGCGAAAGCGAAGGGTTTCAATTGCATCTCCGTGTCGTGTCGGCGAACGGCCGCGGCGCTTTCGCCAAGCTCTCGCTGACGGACGCCCGTGTCCTGTTTCGCAGGCCGGCCTTAGGCTCCCGACGCTGCCGGCCATATGACGGTGACATGACAGGTGGATGACATCAGGGGACGAGGCTCACGATCCCGTGAAGAACGCGCTAGAAAACTGCGGACGTGCGCAGCGTTACCGAAGATCCGAACCCGTCTGCATACCCATGCGTTGAGAACGGTCAGGCTCGTATGGCGAGAATGATCGACTCGTCCCGGCGAGCAGGTAACGGTGCATCGGATGCTGGAAGTGGAGAAGGCAGACGTGGCGGACACCCCGCCCCCAGAAGGCGAGCCCACCGTACCGCTCGACCCACAGGATGCGGCGTTTTTCGCGCTGCACGGGGAGCGGGAGCTGATTGAGCGCGACCTGACCCTGGCGCAGCAGCGCCAGCGCTACGGCACCGACGATGCCGATATTCAACAAGCGCGCCTGCTCGAAAAATCGCTGCTCAAGGATCTCGACAGGGTGATGACCCTGATCCGTGCCGCCGAGTACAAGCGGCAGCCCGGCGCTCGGCGCTGGTAGACGGACCGATCAGGCGGCGGAGCGCTGCCGATCCCGTTCTTTGTGACGCAGCCGAAGCAGCAGGTCGACTTGGGCATCCGGGATTGGCTGGGTCTCGATGGCGCCCTCATAGACGGCCCGCAGGGCGACGCCGAGGCGCTCCCGCGCCTCTCCGCAAAGCGCGGGATGCTTGTGCTCGCTAAAGCCGGCGTCAGTCTTCAGGGCAACTTGTGCCATCAACGCGTGACCTTGTTTCCACCCGACGGCGCGGCAACGGCCCGCGCGACTGATTTCGTGCCGGACCAACCTCGCGCAACGTGGTTAACAAAGTTTTATGGTTAAGGTTAAGTTTCCGTTTCTGATCGGGTCAGGCCTCGGATGTCTGCAGTAACCGGGCGGCGGCCGCGCGCGCTTCGTCGGTGACCGTCGCGCCCGCCAGCATGCGGGCAATCTCCTCGCGCCGCGCCTCGCTTGCCAGCGCGGCCACGCTGGTGGCGACGCGGTTCGCCCCTCGCACCGCGTCCTTGGCGATCAGGAAATGAGTGCCGGCACGCGCGGCGACTTGCGGCGCATGGGTAACTGACACGACCTGGACCCGGTCCGAGAGGCGTGCAAGGCGCTGTCCGATGGCATCGGCCACGGCGCCGCCGACGCCCGTGTCGATCTCGTCGAAGATCAGGGTCGGAGCCGAGCCCTTGTCGGCGAGCACGACCTTCAGCGCCAGCATGAAGCGCGAGAGCTCGCCGCCCGACGCCACCTTCATCATCGGCCCGGGCTTGGTGCCGGGATTTGTCTGCGCGTGGAATTCGACCCGGTCGATGCCCGCGCTATCCCGCGCGTCCGGATCAGTGACGATCTGAGTGATGAAGCGAGCCCGCTCCAGCTTCAGCGGGGGCAATTCGGCTTTCACGGCACCGTCGAGGGATTTCGCCGCACGGATGCGGCCGTCGCTCAGGGTCTTGGCGGCCTTGACGTAGGCCGCCTCAGCCTCATCGAGGTCACGCTCCAGACCTCCGAGCGCCTCCTCGCCGGCATCGATCGTGGCAACGTCGGCAACGTAGCGCTCGCGCAGATGCGCCAGCTGGTCGGCCGGGACGTCGTATTTTCGGGATGAGGCACGGAGCGCGAACAGCCGCTCCTCGACCTGCTCCAGCTCGCGCGGATCGAATTCCGCCTCCAGGATCGCCGCATCGAGGGCGCTGCGGGCATCATCGAGGGCGAGCAACGCGGCGTCGAGGGCAGCGACGCAAGGCTCGACGAGCGCGGGGGCTTGCGCAGCCCGGCGTTCGAGCTTGCGCACGGCCGCGGAGAGATGAGGGACGGCGGAATTCGGGCCCCCGACCGCATCGAGGGCTTCGTTCAGCTCGCGGGCGACCTTCTCGCCCTGCTGCATCACGGTGCGGCGCTCGGCGAGCGAGGCTTCCTCACCGTCCTGCGGATCGAGGGCCGCCAGTTCCTCGACGGCGTGCCGCAGGAAATCGGCCTCCTTCCGCGCGGCATCGATGCGGGCGCGGTGCTCGGCGAGCTGTTCCCGCGCGGTGCGGACGCGCTTGGCGGCCTGCGCCGTGGCAGCGAGAGGCTTCTGCAGGCCGCCGAAGGCATCGAGGATGGCGCGGTGGCTCGCCGGATCGGCGAGCGCGCGGTCGTCGTGCTGGCCGTGGATCTCGACGAGGGCGGAGCCGATGGCGCGCAAGACCTGAACGCCGACGGGCTGGTCGTTGACGAAGGCGCGGGTGCGACCGTCCGCGAATTGCGTGCGGCGCAGGATCAAGTCGCCCTCGGTATCGATCTCGGCCTCCTGCGCGATCCTTCGCGCGGGATGATCCATGGGGGCGTCGAAGACCGCGGTGACCGCGCCCTGGGTCTCGCCATGGCGCACGAGGCCGCCATCGCCGCGGCCGCCCAGAGCAAGGGCGAAGGCGTCGAGCAGGATCGACTTGCCCGCGCCCGTCTCGCCCGTGAGGACACTCAGCCCCTCGGCGAAATTCAGCGCGAGCTTGTCGATGAGAACGATGTCGCGGATCGCGAGCTGGACCAGCATGCCGCGCGGCGCGCCTTGGCTGTTAGGGACGGTTCCTGCTGTTTAGGCGGAACCAACACAGAACTCACGCCCAAAAATGCGAAAGGGTCGAAGCGTCTCCGCCTCCACCCTTCCCGATCTCGCGAGGCAGCCCGCTTATTCGGCGGCGGCCGTGCGGCCGATGACGCCGCGATAGATCTTGGACAGCCACGAGGACTTCTCCTCGCGCGGCTCCAGGCCGCCATTCTGCAGGAGCGCGAAGGCGTCCTTGTACCATTGGCTGTCGGGATAGTTGTGGCCGAGCACGGCGGCGGCGGTCTGTGCCTCGCCGGTGATGCCGAGCGCCATGTAGGCCTCGGTCAGGCGCTCCAGGGCCTCCTCGGCGTGGCGGGTCGTCTGGTAGCGCGAGACCACGTCGCGGAAGCGGTTGATCGCGGCCGGGAAGTTGCGACGTTCCAGGTAGAAACGGCCGACTTCCATCTCCTTGCCGGCGAGCTGATCGCGGGTGATCTGGATCTTGGCCTTGGCGTCCGCAGCGTATTCCGACGTCGGATACTTCTGGACCAGCTCGGTCAGGGCGACGAGCGCCTTCTCGGAGCGATCCTGATCGCGGGTGACGTCCGGGATCTGCTTGTACTGCGACATCGCCATCAGATACTGCGCGTAGGCCGCATCCTTGGTCGCCGGGTGGCGCTGCAGGTAGCGCTTCGAGGCGTTGATCGCGTCGTCGTACTTCTGGCCCTCGTAATTCGAGTAGGCGGTCATTAGGAGCGCCTTGCGGGACCAATCCGACGAAGAATAGCGCTTGTCGAGATCCTCGAACTTCTGCGTCGCGATCTCGAAGTTGCGGTCCTCGAGGTTGGCGAGGCCGTCGCTGTAGAGCTTGTCGGCCGGGATGTCCGGCTGGACCTCCGGCTTGTACTTCTCGGCGAACCACTGGGTCGGGTCCAGCGAGTCGTACCAGGCACAGAAGCCCGGAGACGCGCTGAGCGACACGAGCACGGCCGCGAGGGCGGCGGTGCCGGCGGCTTTCCTGGCGAAGGTCAGAGGCATCCCTGTCACGTCCTTATGCGGGCGCAGCCTCTGCGGCGGGCAGCGTCCCTCGAACCGTCTCGTTGCGAAGAGCGGCGAAAACCGCATCTCCTAACGTTCGGTGAACCGTGGCTTCAGATTCGGGCGCGAAAACGGCGGTGATGCGGCGCCGGGGGACAACTTCCCCGGACGCAAGACGGTGTGTCGCCGAGGTTACAGATCGGCCGCGAAGGCGGCGATGCCGAGGCCAGCGCCGAGTTCCACCAGGGAGGACTCGCGGCGCGTGTTCTGGGCCTCGATGATGCGGTAGTTGGCGCGGTCCGCGAACAGCGCCGAGAGGACACCGACATTCATGCGGTGACCACCGCAATAGGAGCGATAGGCGCCCTGGATCGGCAGGCCGGCGAGGGCGAGGTCGCCGACGGCGTCGAGGATCTTGTGGCGGACGAACTCGTCGGCGAAGCGCAGGCCCTCGGGGTTCACCACGTCGGTCTCGCCGACGGCAACGGTGTTCTCAAGGGAGGCGCCGAGCGCGAAGCCGGCCTTCCAGTAGCGCTCGACGTCCTTCATCATGCCGAAGGTGCGGGCGCCGGCGATCTCGTGGCGGTAGCTCGCCGGGCTGAGATCCATCGCCTTGCGGCTGCGGCCGATGACCGGGCTCTCGAAATCGATCTCGACGTCGAGGCGGAAGCCGCGGTCGATCGGGCGAAGCTCGGCGAAGGCGCGATCGACCTCGATGCGAACGGGGCGGAGAACCTTGATCCAGCGCTTCGGGGCGGCGCAGGTAGCGATGCCGGCAGTGTCGATGGCGCGTACGAAGGGAAGTGCGCTTCCGTCGAGGATCGGCATCTCGGGGCCGTCGATCTCGACGAGGCAATTGTCGATGCCGAGGCCGAAGAGCGCCGACATCAGGTGCTCGATGGTGGCGACCGCGCCACTCTCGACGTCGCCGATCACGGTGCAGAGCTCGGTGGCCGACACGCAGGCGTGGTGGGCCTTGATGAGCCGGTCGTTGCCGCTGGGCATGCCGGTCCGAAGGAAGCAGATCCCGTCATTGGCGGGAGCTGGATGGAGCGTGATCTCGACCGGATTGCCCGAATGGACGCCGATACCGCTCAAGGTGATGGACGCTTTGAGCGTCGTTTGTTGGTTCGTCCGCATTCCCTTAGCCCTCGGCCAGGACCCGACACGCATGCCCTCGAAAGAGAGCACGGCGTCTACTCAGTCCGTCCGCTGCTTGAAGCCCCTGCGAGCGCTGACCGTCCGAAAACCGTCGCGCCTTTTCGTTCCGGGGAAATTTATAGCTGCGCTGCACAGGCCGGCCAAATCACGGTTTCTTACGTTCTGTTACAGCCACGGTTCTGCCACAAAGTGCCGAAAACCGAGCCAGTTCAAGCCTTTAATAAATAGTTAAGCCCAGGACCTTTCGGTCCCGGGCCTGTGGCAGAAAGGCTTCAGACGATCGACCGAGTACGGCTCAGTTCGCTTGGCGGCGAAGGAAAGCCGGGATTTCGAGGTGGTCGTCATCCATCAGCCGCGACTGCGGGGCGACTCGTCCCTGCGCGTCGAGATTGCCCTGGGCAGGGCGATATTGCGGCGCCTGCACGGCAGGTGCACGGGCCGGTGCCGGCGGAGCGACGGGAGCGGCCGGAGCGCGCATCTGCGGAAGCGGGGCGGCCTCGGCCTCTTCGCGACGACCCCCGAAGCCGACCGTGGCGAGGCGGCGCAGCAGCGACATACGCTTGGAATCCTGCTCGGGCTCGGCCGGAGCCTCACCGCGGGTTTGGCGGATCTGAGCCTGCGTGTGGAGCGGCAGGTCGGAGATCTGCGGCATCCGCGGAGCGCGGGCGACCTGCGGACGCGGCGGCACGAACGGGCCGGCCTGGGCGGGAGCCGGTTCGGCGACCGCCATCTGGGCCTGCGGCGGCTCGTAGGCGACCGGAGCGCGCGGCGGCGCCTGGGTCAGGACGACGTCGTCGCGCATCACGGGGGCGGCGACCGGAGCCGGCTCGGCGGAGGCGAATTGCGGGGCGGCCGGCATCGTGGCCGGTGCCTGGAACTCGGCGACCGGGCGCGGAGCGGGAGCGGCCAGCGGAGCGGGCTGCGCAGCACGGGCGCGGGCCTCGGCGCGCAGCTTCTCGGCGACTTCGGCGATGCGCTGCTCGGTTTCCGCGACGACGGTGCTGTTCGGAGAGGTCGCCGAGATCAGGGCCGGCTCGATGCCGGTGGCGACCACCGACACGCGGATGATGCCTTCGAGGCTCTCGTCGAAGGTGGCGCCAAGGATGATGTTGGCCTCGGCATCGACCTCCTCGCGGATGCGGGTGGCGGCTTCGTCGAGCTCGTAGAGGGTCAGGTCGGCGCCGCCGGTGATCGAGATCAGCAGGCCGCGGGCGCCCTTCATCGAGACTTCGTCGAGGAGCGGGTTGGCAATGGCGGCCTCGGCGGCGCGGTGGGCGCGGTTCTCGCCGGAGGCTTCGCCGGTGCCCATCATCGCCTTGCCCATGCCGCGCATGATCGCGCGCACGTCGGCGAAGTCGAGGTTGATCAGGCCTTCCTTGACCATCAGGTCGGTGATGCAGGCGACGCCCGAATAGAGCACCTGGTCGGCCATCGCGAAGGCGTCGGCGAAGGTGGTCTTCTCGTTGGCGACCCGGAAGAGGTTCTGGTTCGGGATCACGATCAGCGTGTCGACGGCGGCCTGAAGCTCGGCGATGCCGGCATCGGCGGTGCGCATGCGGCGCGTGCCTTCGAACTGGAACGGCTTCGTGACGACGCCGACGGTGAGGATGCCCATGTCGCGCGCGGCGCGGGCGATGACGGGAGCCGCACCGGTGCCGGTGCCGCCGCCCATGCCGGCGGTGATGAAGCACATGTGAGCGCCCGAGAGCTGGTCACGGATCTCGTCCATGACCTCTTCGGCGGCGGCCGAACCGACTTCCGGGTGCGAGCCGGCGCCGAGGCCCTGGGTCACGCCGAGGCCCATCTGGATCACGCGCTCGGCCTTCGAGGAGGTCAGCGCCTGGGCGTCGGTGTTGGCGACGACGAACTCACAGCCGAGCAGGCCGGATTCGATCATGTTGTTGACGGCATTGCCGCCGGCTCCGCCGACACCGAACACGGTGATGCGGGGCTTGAGTTCGCGGATATCCGGCGCCTGCAGGGAGATGGCCATGGTGTGAAGCCCCTTCAAACTCTTGAGCGTTGTGTGCGACGCCGGAGCGCCTGTTTCTCGTCGATAGGGCTCCCGTTTCCGGGCGCCCGTTAAGTCCGTCTCAGAAGCTTTCGCCGATCCACTGCGTGAGGCGGCCGAAATATCCGTTGGTTCCCGTCGCCGCTAAAGCACGCTGCCGGCGCGGCTCGAAATGTTCCGCATGGGCGACCTGCGGGTAGACCAGCAGCCCGACCGCGGCCGAGAAGCTCGGCCCCTTGGCCGCCTCGGGCAGGCCTCGGATGCCGAGCGGGCGCCCGATCCGAACCTGTCCCTGCATCAGCCGCCGCGCCGTCTCCGGCAGGCCGACGAGCTGGCTGGCGCCGCCCGTGAGCACGAGCCGGTTGCCGGCCTGCGCCGCGTAGCCGGCCTTGCGCAGCCGGTCGCGGACGAGTTCGAGGATCTCCTCGACCCGCGGCTTGATGATGCGCACGAGGTGGGAGCGCGGCACGTGGCTCGGCGTCTCGGCCTCGTCCTCGCCGACACCGTGGACCGCGATCATGTCGCGCTCGTCCGAGGTCGTGGAGATGGCGGAGCCATAGAGGGTCTTCAGTCGCTCGGCCGCCGCGACGCGTGTCGAGAGGCCTCGGGCAATGTCCATAGTGACGTGATGGCCGCCGACCGCGATGGCATCGGTGTGGACGAGATGGCCGCCCGAAAAGACGCCGACGCTGGTGGTGCCGCCGCCCATGTCGACCACGGCGCAGCCGATCTCGGCCTCGTCGTCGACCAGCACCGAAAGGCCGGAGGCGTAAGGCGTGGCGACCACGCCCTCGACGCCGAGATGGCAGTGCTCGACGGCGAGCATCAGGTTGCGCGCGGCAGCGGCCTCGCTGGTGACGACGTGGAGGTCGACGCCGAGCATCTCGCCGATCATGCCCGAGGGATCGATCACGGCACCCTGGCCGTCGAGGGCGTAGCCGGTCGGCAGGGCGTGGAGCACGGTACGGCCTGGGCCGACGCCGTGGGCGCTGGCGGTTTCGAGCACGCGCTCGACATCCGAGCCCGTGACGGTGCCGGAGCGGACGTTCACCCGCGCCTCGAAACGCTGCGAGGCGATGCGGCCGCCGGACATATTCACGATGACCGACTGCACCTCGACCTTCGCCATACGCTCGGCGGCGTGCACCGCCTGGCGGATCGCGTTCTCGGCGGCTTCGAGGTCGACGATGGCGCCCCCCTTGAGGCCGACCGAACGCTGGTGGCCGATGCCGATGATGCGAGCGATGTGGGTGCGGCCGCGCAGCGTCGAGAGCTGCTCGATCGGCTGTAGCTCGGCGATGAGGCAGACGACCTTGCTCGTGCCGATGTCGAGGATCGACAGCGTCGCGCTCCGCCGGGCGGAGAGGGGTTTCATACGCGGCGTGAGGCCGTGGTGGGATGACATGTGACGCTTACCGGAGAGAGGGTGCTGCAGCAGGGTCGGCGAAGGCGAGCGCGGGGATCATGTCGCGGCTCCCTTCTTCGTCTTCTTCCGCGCCTCCGCGCGGGCGGCAGCAGCCTCCTCCGTCAAACGCACCACCACGCGGTCGTCCATGCGAAGGTCGACCGCGATGATATCCTTCTCCAGGAGCCGGTTCTTGCGCTCCAGGTCGACGAGGCGGGCGAGCGCCTCGTTCGCGCCGGTCTCGGGCAGCCTGATGTCGACGCCGTCGAGCTTCAGCGTCCAACGACGGCCGGAGACGTAGCTGCCGGCCTTGACGCGCTCGCCGAGCGGACCGGCCGCGTCGATCAGCTTGAGATATTCCTGCAGGTGGACGTTGGCGTTCTCGCCGACCACCAGCGGCAGGTTGGCGTAGCGCTCGTCGCGCATCTCGTCGATCACGGTGCCGTCGGCGGCGATCACCCGGATCTCGCCGTTCTTCTGCCAGAGGGCGGCCGGCTCGCGCTCGACCTGCGTGATCACGATCTCGTTCGGATAGAGCTTGCGCACCGAAGCCGAGGCGATCAGCGGCACGGCCATGAGCTTCTCACGGACCTGCGCGACGTCGAGGAAGGGCACGGAGGTTCGCCAGTCGATCCCGGCGGCCTGCATGACCTCGCGCTCGTACATCCGAGAGATGCCGGAAATCGTCACGCGCTCGACGCCGAAGCCGGCGATGCGCGCCATGATGTCGAGGGGGCGACCGTTCTCGGTCACGAAGGCGTCGTAGCGACCGCTCGCGATGAAGCCGAAGAGGGAAACGGTAGCAAGCGTGCCGGCGACGAGGGCAGCACCCAGCCCGCGGGGGATGCGCGCTTCGATCGGCAGCGAAACACGGTAGCGGCGCGTCCGCAGCACCGGCTTCAGGAAACCCTGGAGCCGACCTGCCATCGCCGCGGAGAAGCCGGCGCCCTCCGGATTCCCGGCGGGGTTCAGCGTCCCAGAGAGGCGTCCTCCACCATCCATCGAACGAGCTCACCGAAACTCAAGCCCGCATGGGCCGCCATCTCCGGCACAAGGCTCGTCGGGGTCATTCCGGGTTGCGTGTTGACCTCCAGGACGACGAGCGCCCCGGTTCCCCCTGGCGTATCGTCGTAGCGAAGGTCGGCACGGCTTACGCCCCGGCACCCGAGTGCTTGATGCGCCGTTAACGACAACTCTTGGACACGCTGGTAAACATTCGGTTTAATTTCTGCCGGGAGCACGTGGATCGACCCCCCCTCGGCGTACTTCGCATCGAAGTCGTACCACTCCCCCGAGGCCGGCTTGATCTCGATGACTCCGAGGGCCTTATCGCCCATCACCGCGCAGGTCAGCTCGCGGCCCGCAATGTAAGTCTCAGCAAGGACTTCCTCGCCGTAGGTCCACTCGTCCGAGGCCAGGATCTGGGGCGGATGCGAGCGCTCCTCACGCACGATGATTACCCCCATCGAGGAGCCCTCGGCGATGGGCTTAACCACATATGGCGGGGGCAGCGGATGTGACTTCGCTGCAACAAAACGGTTAACGACGCAGCCCTGGGGTACGGCGACGCCGGCGGCATGCATTACCGTCTTGGCGCGCTCCTTGTGCATCGCCAGCGCCGAGGCGAGGACGCCGGAATGGGTGTAGGGGATCTTCAGGATTTCCAGCAGGCCCTGGATGGTGCCGTCCTCGCCGGCCGGCCCGTGCAGGGCGTTCAGCGCCACGTCGGGCTTGAGCTGCGTCATCGCGGTGGCGACGTCCGGTCCTACATCCACCGGGGTCACCCTGTAGCCCTCGCCTTCGAGCGCCTTCACGCAGGCATTGCCCGAGCTGAGGGAGATCGGCCGCTCGGAAGACCAGCCACCCATCAGGACGGCGACGTGCTTGGGCATGTGTGGGCTCCGGGTCAGGCCCCGCAGGGCGCGGAGAAATCGTTCGGGGTCAGGCTGGCTCGGCGGCGACGCCGATCCGCTTGATCTCCCAATGTAGCTCGTAACCGGAGGTCTCGCGGACCCGCCGCCGCACCTCCTCGCCGAGCCCCTCGATATCGGCCGCGGTGGCGCCGTCGCGGTTGATCAGGAAGTTGCAGTGCATCTCCGAGACCTGCGCGCCACCGCGTATCAGGCCGCGGCAGCCGGCCGCATCGATGAGCTGCCAGGCCTTGCCGCCATCCGGGTTCTTGAAGGTCGAGCCGCCGGTGCGCTCGCGGATCGGCTGGGCCGCCTCGCGTGCCGCCGTGACGCGGTCCATCTCGGCTTCGATCGCTTCGCGGTTTCCCGGACGCCCCCGATAGAGCGCGCTCGTGAAGATGATGTCGTCCGGCGCCGAGCAGTGCCGGTAGGAAAAGCCCATCTCGGCATGCTTGAGCGTGCGAAGATTTCCGGCCCGATCGACGCCGCGCGCCTCGATCAACACGTCGGTGGTCTCGCCGCCATGGGCGCCAGCATTCATGCGAAGCGCGCCGCCAACTGAGCCGGGGATGCCGCGATAGAAGGCGAGCCCATCGAGCGAGGCTTCCGCCGCGCTCTTGGCGAGCCGCATGTCGGGAACGGCGGTGCCAGCACGGATGCTGTCGCCGTCGATCTCCACCGAGCCAAAGGGCTTGCCACCCAGCCGGATGGTGACGCCGGGAATGCCGCCGTCACGCACGATCAGGTTCGAGCCGAGGCCGATCACCGTCACCGGCACGGCCGGATCGAGCGCGCCGAGCAGCAACGCAAGGTCTTCCTCGTCGGCCGGGCTGAACAGCACTTCGGCTGGGCCGCCGACGCGGAACCAGGTGAGGTCGGCCAGGGATTGGTTCGCGATGAGCCGGCCGCGTAGAGCGGGCGCGGAACCGCGGATGTCGTCGATGAGCGTCGTGGAGGCCATGGAGGCTCGCCTAGCCCTTCAACGCCGCCAACTCACCCGGCAGCGCGTAGGCCCACTGCGTGATCGTCCCAGCCCCGAGACAGACGACGTAGTCGCCCTGCCCAGCATGGCACGCGACGATGCCGGCGAGATCCTCTGGCTTCTGCATAGCGAGTGCGTCGCGGTGGCCGCGCGAGCGCAGGCCGTCGACGAGAGAGTCGCGGTCGAAGCCCGGGATCGGCGCCTCGCCGGCCGCGTAGACCGGGGCGACGATGACCGTGTCGGCATCGTTGAAGCAGGTGCAGAAATCGTCGAAAAGCGATTGCAGCCGAGTGTAGCGGTGCGGCTGGACGATCGCGATGACCCGGCCGTCGGTAGAGGCACGCGCCGCCTTCAGCACGGCGGCGATCTCCACCGGGTGGTGGCCGTAATCGTCGAAAATGGCAGCGCCGTTCCACTCGCCGGTGCGGGTGAAGCGCCGCTTGACGCCTCCGAAGCCGGAGAGCGCCTTGCGGATTGCGTCGGCCGGCACGCCAAGTTCGTGAGCCACCGCGAGCGCCGCAGTGGCGTTCAACGCGTTGTGCTTGCCCGGCATCGGCAGAACGAGGTCTTCCATCTCGAGGCGCAAGCCTGGGCGGCGATCGCGGATCATGACCCGGAAGCGGCTCTGGCCCCCCTTCAGGTCGACGTCGATCAGACGCACGTCCGCCTGCGGGTTCTCGCCGTAGGTGATGATGCGACGGTCCTCGATATGGCCGACGAGGTCCTGCACGATCGGGTGATCGATGCACATCACCGCGAAGCCGTAAAACGGGATGTTGTCGATGAAGCGCCGGAAGGCGTCCTTGATCGCGTCGAACGAGCCGAAATGGTCGAGATGCTCGGGATCGATGTTGGTGACGATCGCCACATCGGCCGGCAGCTTGAGAAAGGTGCCGTCGGATTCGTCGGCCTCGACCACCATCCAGTCGCCGGCGCCCATGCGGGCATTGGTGCCGTAGGCGTTGATAATGCCACCGTTGATCACGGTCGGATCCATATTGCCGGCATCGAGCAGGGTCGCGACGAGCGAGGTGGTGGTGGTCTTTCCATGCGTACCGGCGACGGCGACGCAGGACTTGAAGCGCATCAGCTCGGCGAGCATCTCCGCGCGGCGCACGACAGGGAGCCGGCGCTCGCGAGCGGCGAGCAATTCGGGATTGTCGCGCCGGATCGCGGTGGAGACCACGATGATCGCGGCGTTCTCGACGTTCTCCGCCTTGTGGCCGACGAAGGTGGTGATGCCCTTCTCGGCGAGGCGCCGCACATTCGCGTTGTCGTTCGCGTCAGAGCCCTGCACCGTGTAGCCGAGATTGGCCATGACTTCGGCGATGCCGGACATGCCGATGCCGCCGATGCCGATGAAGTGAACGGGGCCGAGCTTTTCCGGCAGCTTCATGGGATGTGGTCCGTTTCGGGCGCCGAAGCGAAAAATACGAAATGAATCAGGTACGGGCGGCCGTCTCGACGACGAGTGCCGCCAGACGCTCCGCCGCGTCGAGGATGCCCGCGGTTTTGGCGGCCTTGGCCGCTGCGGTCAATTTTTGGGGTGCCTCGAAGTAATCTACGAGCTCGGCAGTGAGCCGATCGGGCGTGAAGGCGGTCTGCGGAAGGTTCAGCGCAGCACCGATCGCGGCGAGCGTCGCGGCATTGGCAGCTTGATCTTGATCGAGTGCACCCGGTAACGGCACCAGGATCGACGGCCGGCCTATCGCGGCCAACTCCGAGACCGTCGAAGCGCCAGAGCGTGCGACGACGAGGTGGCTCTTGGCCATGCGGCTCGGAAGGTCGCGGAAGAACGGCGCGGCCTCGACTCCCGCGAGGCCCATGGCGAGGTAGCGGTTCTGGACGGAGGTGAGGTCCTCCGGCCGCGCCTGCTGGACGATGTGCAGGCGCGCGCGGAAATCGGCGGGCAGCGATTCGATCGCGCTCGGCACGACGTCGCTCATCACCCGCGCGCCCTGGCTGCCGCCGAAGACGAGGATGTGCAGCGGCGCGCCGGGCTCGGTGGACGGATACGGCGTGTCGGCCACCGCCAGCACGGCGGGGCGGATCGGGTTGCCGGTATGGACGCGCCGGGCGGTCGCCTTGGCCGGCACTCCGCGCACTTCAGCGAATCCGGTAGCGATGACCCGAGCGCCGCGGGCCAGGAAGCCGTTGGCCCGGCCCATCACCGCGTTCTGCTCGTGCAGGATCGTCGGCACGCGCAGCATCTGCGCGGCGAGAACCGGCGGCACGGTCGGATAGCCGCCGAAGCCGATCACCAGGGCCGGGTTGAGCCGGCGAATTTCCTTGGCGGCGCGGCCGAAGCCGCGTCCGAGCTTTCCGATCGCCCCGGCCCGTTTGAGGATCGAGCGGCCTGACGGGGTGCCGGAGGGGATCGTGACGATCTCCTCGGCCGGAAACTCGCCCGAGATCGAGTCCACGCGGGCATCGGTGGCCAGCGCCACGCGGATGCCGCGGGCCTTCAGGGCATGCGCGAGGCTCTCGGCAGGAAACAGGTGCCCACCGGTTCCACCCGCGCAAACCAGGACGAGAGGCTGGAAGACCGTCACTGCATCAGACCGGGCACAGCCGAGGGGGTCGTGCCGGGCGGGCGCTGGCCGAGGCTCGTCGTGCGCGGACGCTTGCGGGTGAGCGCCACCAGGAAGCCCATGCCAAGCGCCAGCGAGATCAGCGACGAGCCGCCATAGGAAACGAAGGGCAAGGTCATGCCCTTGGCCGGCATCAGCTGCGTGTTCACCGCCATGTTGATGCAGGCCTGGAGCCCGAAAAGCGTGGTCAGTCCGGTGATGGCGAGCCTCGAGAAGGTGTCGTCGGTACGCCGGGCGAGCTTTAAGCCGCGCATCACGATGAAGGCAAACAGCGCGACGAGGCACAGGCAGACGATCACGCCGAACTCCTCGCCGGTCACGGAGAAGATGAAGTCGGTATGCGCGTCGGGCAGGTGGCGCTTGGCGATGCCCTCGCCCGGGCCGGTGCCGAACCAGCCGCCGGAGGTGAACGATTCGCGCGACCAGAACACCTGGAAGCTGTCGCCGGAATCCTTGTCGAGGAAGCGGTCGATACGCTCCTTGACGTGGTGCAGCACCGTGTAGGCCGCGGCCACGCCGAGCAGGCCTGCGCCGCCGAGGCCGGCGACCCAGAACCAGTGCAGGCCGGCGACGAAGAACAGTGTGCACCACACGATGGTGATCAGCATGGTCTGGCCGAAATCGGGCTGCAGCAGCAGCGGCACGATGGTGATCGGTAGGAGCGCCATGGCAAGCAGGCCGCCGGGCATGTCGCGACGCTGCGCGCCCTCGGAGAAGGCCCATGCGGCCACCACCACGAAGGCCGGCTTCACGAATTCGGAAGGCTGCAGGCCGAAGGAGCCGAACTGGATCCAGCGATGTGCACCCTTGATCTCGGGGCCGAACTTGGAGGCGAGCACGCAGAGCCCGACGCCGATCAGCCAGGTCAGCAGCGCGAAGCGGCGGATATGGCGCACGGACAGAAACGACACGGCGATGATCAGCCCGATCGTCGGGACGAGATAGGCCGCCTGCCGATTGAGGAAGTAGAAGGTCGGCAGGCCGATGCGTTCGGCCACCGGCGGGCCGCCGCCCATCAGGAAAACGAGACCGGCGACCATCAGGCAGCCGAGACCGGCCAGCAGGCTACGGTCCACCGTCCACCACCAGTCGTTCAGGGGCGTACGTTCGGCGCGAGACATCATGGCGTTGGGCAACCTCCGGAGGCTCGCATCGGGCGAGACCGCAGCCGGCGGGAATGGTGAAGCGGATTGGTAAACGCTTTCTTAGGTTCGCAGCTCTGGATTTTGAATAATGCTTTCCGGCACAGAGCTTGATCGCTGCCGACGTCATCGATTTTATTTAATGGACGTTAGGTATTTCTGTCTGATCCTGCACTCTAACTTGGTCTTGCTGCTCGATTGCTCAAGGCGAATTCAGTTTCCAGGACCACAACTTGTGGTTAAATCTGGCGACATGGCTCTTCGGGAGCGTCGACTCAATTCGTCGGCGAGGTTGGGAAACGTGATGTTCGGATCGAAGAGCGCGCTGGAGAAGAACGCGAAGCTGGCGGCGCTCGATCGTGCTCAAGCGGTGATAGAATTCGACCTGGCCGGAAAGATCCTCGTGGCGAACGAGAACTTCCTCTCCGCCGTCGGCTATACGCTGCCCGAGATCGCCGGCCGCCACCACAGCATCTTCGTCGAGCCGGGCTACAAGGACTCTGTCGAGTACCAGGGCTTCTGGGACAAGTTGCGCCTGGGGCAACACCAGGTCGGCCAATTCAAGCGGGTCTCGAAAAGTGGCGCGGAGATCTGGATCGAGGCTTCCTACAACCCGCTGTTCGATTCCGCGGGCAAGCCCTATCGGATCGTGAAATTCGCCACCGACATCACGCGCCAGAAGGCCGAGGATGCCGACCGCGCGGGCCAGGTCGCAGCCATCGGCAAGTCGCAGGGCGTGATTGCGTTCGACCTCGACGGCACGATCACCGATGCCAACCCGAATTTCCTCTCGGTGGTCGGCTACCGGCTCGACGAGATCGCCGGCCGGCACCACTCGATGTTCGTGGACACCGCCTACCGCGCCGATCCGGCCTACGCCGCCTTCTGGAGCGCCCTGAAGCAGGGCACCTACCAGGCCGGGCAGTACAAGCGCCTCGCCAAGGGGGGTAAGGAAGTCTGGATCCAGGCGTCTTACAATCCGATCCTCGACGCCTCGGGACGCCCCTACAAGGTGGTGAAGTTCGCCACCGACATCACCGAGCAGGTCGGCCTGCTCGCCAAGCTTCGGGTGATGATCGACCAGAATTTCGGCGAGATCGACCAGGCCGTGGGCCGTTCGACGATGGAGTCGCGCGCGGCGCTCGAGGCCGCGCGCAACACCTCCGGCAGCGTCGGCACCATGGCTGCGGCCACCGAGGAACTCGCGGCCTCCGTGGCGGAGGTCTCCGAGAGCATGCAGAAGTCGCAGGCCGCCACCGACAGCGCCTTCGAGCGGGTGCGCGAGGCCAGCGACTTCACGCGGCGCCTCTCGGATGCCGCCAGCTCGATGAGCGGCATCGTCGGGCTGATCAACACTATCGCAGCGCAAATCAACCTGCTGGCGCTCAACGCCACCATCGAGGCGGCCCGCGCCGGAGATGCGGGGCGCGGCTTCGCGGTGGTTGCGCAGGAGGTGAAGAGCTTGGCGAGCCAGGCGGCGCGCGCCACCGATCAGATCAACGGCGAGATCGAGGGCATCCAGACGGTCTCGACCGAGGTGGTCGGTGCGCTCGACTCGATCCGCCACTCGGTCGACGTCATGCGCAACCACGTCGTCGCTACGGCCGCCGCGGTGGAAGAGCAGTCGGCGGTGACACGCGACATGTCGGTGAACATGCAGGATGCCGCCCGCGCGGTCGCCACCATTGCCGACAACATCACAACGATCACCTCGGCGGTGACGCAGGTCTCCGACGCCGTCGCGACGACGCGCAACGCGGCGCAGGTGCTGGCACGCTGAAGAGCATTCGGCAGCCGAAGCGACCGAGGCCGATCGTCAAAAATCTGGTATGATTTTGGACTACCGTGTGATCGGAATCAGCCGAGACTCATCGGTGCGCTCGTCATGGCTTTCGACCACACCATCGCCCTTCAAGCATGCGTGTTCACGCTCGGCGCGCTGATCATCCATGCGTTGCGAAAACATGCCCAGATCATCACAGCCTGCCTCGTGGCGATCGCCATCGGCATCGCCATGCTCGCGCTCCTGGCCTTGACGGGCCTGCAGGCGGAGCACGATCCGCCGCCCATCGACGACCCGGCGTCGATCAGCGGCGAGTGAGCGCCCTCCCCTCTACCCGGGGCTATTTCAAGAGTTCGGCGACGAGGCTGCGGAAACGGTCGCCCCGGATCTCAAAGTTCCGGAACTGATCATAGGAAGCGCAGGCCGGCGAGAGCAGCACGACCGGCTCGACCGCGTCCGAGGCAGCGGCCGCCTCGGCGGCCTTCTGCGTGGCGACGTCTAGGGTGCCGCAGAGCGTGTAGGGCACGTGGCCCTCCAGCGTCTGCGCAAAGGCCTCGCTCGAGGCGCCGATCAGGTAGGCGTGCGCGACCCGGTCGAAGAGCGGCAAGAGCGGGGTGATGCCGCCCTCCTTCGCCTTGCCGCCGACGATCCAGTGCACGTCGCGGAAGGCGGTGAGCGCCTTCTCGGTGGAATCGGCGTTGGTGGCCTTCGAATCGTTGACGAAGAGCACGCGGCCACGCCGGCCGACCTGCTCCATGCGATGCGCGAGCCCCGGAAAGCTCGTCAGCCCGGCGGCCAGCCGCTCGCCCTCGACGCCGAAGGCGCGCACGGTGGCAGCCGCCACCGCCGCGTTCTGCCAGTTATGGGCACCGCGCAGCGAGCCGATGCCATCGAGATCGGCGAGCACCGTGTCGCCCTCGAACACCTTGGCATCGCGCGCGATCAGCTCGGCCTCCGCATGGCCGTGGCCCTCGACATGGACACGGATCATCGGGCCCGTGCGGCGGCCGGCAATGGCCTCGCAATAGGTGTCGTCGACGCCGACGATGGCGAGGTCGGCCGACTGCACCACCCGCTCCTTGATCGCCGCGTAGTTCTCCATGGTGCCGTGGCGGTCGAGATGGTCGGGCGTCAGGTTGAGCAGGATGCCGGCGCTCGGCTTCAGCCCGGGCGTGAGGTCGATCTGGAAGGTCGAGAGCTCGACGACATGGATGCGCTCGCGCGAGGGCGGCTGCAGCGAGAGGATCGCGGTGCCGATATTGCCGCCCATCTGCACGTCGTAGCCGGCACTGGCCAGGACATGCGCGATCAGCGCCGTGGTGGTCGACTTGCCGTTGGTGCCGGTGATGGCGACGAAGGGGGCGTCGGGGGCGATGGCCGCGCGTTCGCGGCAATAGATCTCGATGTCGCCGATGATCTCCACGCCGGCCGCCTTGGCGAGGCCAACGGTCCAGTGCGGCTCGGGGTGGGTCAGCGGCACGCCGGGGGCGAGGACGAGCGACGAGAAGCTGCTCCAATCCGCTCCGCGCAGATCCGCGACGGTGATGCCCTGCTGCCGGGCGCGTTCAGCGCTCTCCGGGCTGTCGTCCCAGGCGATGACCTCGGCGCCGCCAGCCTTCAGCGCATGGACGGTGGCGAGGCCGGAACCGCCGAGGCCGAACAGGGCGACCGTCTTGCCGGCGAAGGTGGTGGCAGGGGTCATCAGCGCAGCTTCAGCGTGGCGAGGCCGGCCAGCGCCAGGATGACAGCGATGATCCAAAAGCGGATCACGACCTGCGCCTCCTTCCAGCCCTTCTGCTCGAAATGGTGGTGGATCGGCGCCATCCGGAAGACGCGCTTGCCCGTCAGCTTGAACGAGGCGACCTGGATGATCACCGACATCATCTCCAGCACGAACAGGCCGCCGACGATGGCGAGCACGATCTCGTGCTTCGTGGCCACCGCAATGGTGCCGAGCAGGCCACCGAGGGCCAGCGAGCCGGTATCGCCCATGAAGATCTGCGCGGGCGGCGCGTTGAACCAGAGGAAGCCGAGGCCCGCCCCGATCACCGCGCCGCAGACCACGGCGAGTTCGCCGGTGTCGCGCACGTAGTTCACCTGGAGGTAGCCCGCGGTGAAGGAGTTGCCGACGAGGTAGGCAATGAAGCCGAAGGTGCCGCAGGCGATCATCACCGGCACGATGGCGAGACCGTCGAGGCCGTCGGTGATGTTCACGGCGTTGCCGGCGCCCACGATGACGAAGCCGGCGAAGATCACCCAGAACCAGCCGAGATTCAGCAGCGCATCCTTGAAGACCGGGAAGGCCAGCTCGTTCTGCAGGCTGGCCGGCGAATAGTATGAGATCAGTATGCAGGCCGCGCCGGCGATGGAGGCTTCGAGCAGCAGGCGGAACTTGCCCGAGAAGCCGAGATGCGACTGCTTCGTCACCTTGAGGTAGTCGTCGTAGAAGCCGATCGCGCCGAAGCCGATAGTCACCGCGAGGGTGATCCAGACGTAGTGGTTGCGCGGATTGGCCCAGAGCAGCACGGCGACGAGGAAGCCGGCCAGGATCATCAGGCCGCCCATGGTGGGCGTGCCGCGCTTGACGAGGTGGGTCTGCGGGCCGTCCTCGCGGATCGGCTGGCCCTTGCCCTGGCGCAGGCGCAGCAGGGAGATGATCCAGGGCCCGAACCAGAACACGAACAGCCCCGCCGTAAACAGCGCGCCGCCCGTGCGGAAGGTGATGTAGCGGAAAACGTTGAGCGCGTTGAAGCTGCTGCTCAAGTCCGAGAGGAGAAAGAACATTCGTCTGACAGTCGCCGCAGGCTCTGGTCGCGTCCGGCGGCAGGGTCTGCACCGGTCAGCGAGATCTGGAGGGCACGGCCGCGCCGGGAGGGAGCCGCCGTCGAGGGGTCAGGGAGCAGCCTTGAATTGCGCATCGCGCGGATCGGTGGCGCCCGCATAGCGAGCCTTCACCGCTTCCACAATCCTGCCCATGCGGATCGAGTTCGAGCCCTTCACCATCACCGCGTCACCGGGGCGAAGGCCGCCGAGCACCGCATCGACGAGTTCAGCCGAGGTGGCGGCGGCCGCGCCGCGATGCGCCATGGGTAGCGCCTCGAACAGGTGGCGCATCATGGTGCCGGCGGTGAAGACGAGGTCGATTCCGCTGGCACGCACCGCGTCGGCCAGTTCGCGATGCCGCTGTTCGGAGGAGGCGCCGAGTTCGAGCATGTCGCCGAGCACGGCGATGCGGCGACCCCGTCCCG
The DNA here is from genome assembly GCF_014196345.1 of Methylobacterium brachythecii. Lineage (GTDB taxonomy): Bacteria > Pseudomonadota > Alphaproteobacteria > Rhizobiales > Beijerinckiaceae > Methylobacterium > Methylobacterium brachythecii. The sequence goes on from NZ_JACIDN010000007.1 coordinate 167,006, forward strand.
TCACCTCGATGCCCGCCAGCGTCGCGAGGGCGGCGCGGATCGAGGCCGGGTTGGCGTTGTAGCTCTCGTCGACGAGGAAGGCCTCGCCGTCCTCGATGGTGAGCGCGGTGCGCTCGCCGCGGCCGACCGGCGGCTTCAGCCCGGCGAGCGAGATCGCCGCGCGGGCGAGATCAGCCCCGAGGGAATGGACGACTGCGAGGACGCCGAGCGAGTTCATGGCGACGTGCCGCCCGGCCGTGCCGAGCTGGTAGGTCACGGGCACGCCCATAACCGTGGCATCGACCACCGAGAGGTCTGGCCGCGTGACGATGCGGTTCGCGCGGACATCCGCCTCCTCGTGCTCGCCGAAGGTGACGACGCGGCCGGCCCGCGAGGCCTGCGCATGGGCGAGCAACCGCGAAAAGTTCGGGTTGTCGCGGTTGATGATCGCGACGCCGCCGGGTTCGAGCCCGGAAAAGATCTCGCCCTTCGCGTCGGCGATGGCCGAGAGCGAGCGGAAGTGTTCGATATGGACCGGCTCGACGGTGACCACGAGCGCCGCCTGCGGGCGGACCTGCGCGGCGAGCGGCACGATCTCGGCGGCGTGGTTCATGCCGATCTCGAAGACGCCGTAGCGCGCGGTCTCGGGCATCCGCGTCAGGGTCAGCGGCACGCCCCAGTGGTTGTTGTAGGAGGCGACCGAGGCGTGGGTCTCACCTTGCGCGGAGAGGACGTGGCGCAGGGCTTCCTTCGTGCCGGTCTTGCCGACCGACCCCGTCACCGCGACGATGCCGGCATGAGAGCGGGCGCGCGATGCAATGCCGAGGGCGCGCATGGCGTCGAGCACCGCATCCTCTCCGCCCTCCGGCACCGCGAGCACGGGTCCGATTCCTGCGAACTCCCCGGCGCGGCTCTGGGCAACAACGGCTGCGCCCGCGCCCTTTTCCAGGGCCGACTGAACGAAGTCGTGGCCATCGCGGGCCTCGCCGCGGATGGCGAAGAACAGGTCGCCCGGCTGGAGCGTGCGGGTGTCGATCGAGGCGCCCGTGACGGCGCGGGGCTCGCCCTGCAGGCTGCCGCCGGTGGCCGCCTGAAGCGCCTCGCGCGTCCAGAGCGGCGTGTCGCCGATGTCCATCGTCACCCCTTCAGCTCAGCGATAGCGGTGCGAACCGCGTCGTGGTCCGAGAATGGGAGCACGCGGTCGCCCACGATCTGGCCGGTTTCATGACCCTTGCCGGCCACGACCAGCACGTCGCCGGGCTGCAGCCCACGCACCGCCGTGCGGATCGCCTCGGCGCGATCGCCGATCTCTTCCGCCCCCGGAGCCTGTGCGAGGATCGCGGCGCGGATCGCGGCCGGCTCCTCGGTGCGGGGATTGTCGTCGGTGACGATGACCCGGTCGGCGAGGCGCTGGGCGATCTCGCCCATGATCGGCCGCTTGCCGGTATCGCGGTCGCCGCCGCAGCCGAACACCAGGACGAGGCGGTTCGTCGCGAAGGGCCGCAATGCCATCAGCACGTGCTCGAGGGCCTCCGGCTTGTGGGCGTAGTCGACGAGGCAAAGGCCGCCATTGGCCTCGCCGATGCGCTCCATGCGGCCAGGCACGCCGGTCAGCGTTTCGAGCGCGGCGAAGACACCGGCCGGATCGGCCGCGCCACCCGGCGTCGCCAGCGCGAGACCGGCGGCGACGAGGGCGTTTTCGATCTGGAATTCGCCGACGAGCGGCAGCCGGACGGTATAGGCGGTCTCGCCATCCTTGCCGGGGCCCTGCAGGCTCAGCGCCTGAGAGAAGCCCTCGGGTCGAACGTCCTCGACACGAATGTAGTGACCGGCGCGGCCCGTAGTGCGGACCTCGTGCCCGGCCGCATCGGCCGTGCCGATAACCCGCTCGGCATAGGCGCCGTCGGCATTCACGATCACTGGCCGGCCCTTCGGCAGCAGTGTCGTGAACAGTCGGAGCTTGGCTTCGAGGTAATCCTCGACGGTCGGGTGATAATCGAGATGATCGCGCCCGAGATTGGTAAAGCCGGCCGCTGCCAGCACGACGCCGTCGAGGCGGCGCTGCTCGATGCCGTGCGAGGAGGCCTCCATGGCGAGATCGGTGATCCCGTCATCGGCGAGCTGGGCCAGGGTCTCGTGCAGGGTGACCGGGTCGGGCGTCGTCAGCGAGCCATAGGCCGCGCCCTTGTTCGTGACGATACCGACCGTGCCGAGGCTCGCCGATTCCCGGCCAATCCGCGACAGGATCTGGCGGACGAAGTCGGCGACCGAACTTTTTCCGGCAGTGCCGGTGACGGCGACGACCGTCTCCGGCTGCCGCCCGGAGAAGCGCGCCGCGGCGAGCGAGAGGGCGCGGCGCGCGTCGGGCACCGCGATCCAGGCCGTCCCGGACGGGAGGTCCGAAGGGCGCTCGCCTTCACCGACGACGGCGACCGCGCCGGCAGCCGCAGCCTTTGCTGCGAAGAGCCGGCCATCGGCCTTGATGCCCGGGATCGCGACGAAGACTCCGCCGGGCGCGACCTTGCGGCTGTCTGCGGTAATGGCGGTGACGGGGCGGTCGCCGGCCTCCGCGTCGGGAAACAGGCCGTGCAGTGTCGATGCCGTCATCGCGCCGCGCCCGTGACTAGAGCCAGGATCAAACCACCCTCACCGGCCGTCGACCATGTTCACGTGGTAGGCGCCGGCCTTGACCATTTGCGGGAACGGCCTCGCAGGCGGATCGAATTGCGGCGGCAGGCCAAGGATCGGCGCGACGCGCTCGATGATCTTACCCGTCACCGAACCCGAATTGTAGGCCGCCGTGGCGTAGCCGCCGGTCTCAGGCAGCCCCTGCGGCTCGTCCATCAGCGTCACGAACAGATACTTCGGATCGTTCATGGGCGAGGCCGCCATGAAGGTCGTGAACAGGCGGTTCTTGTTGTAGCGGCCGCCGATGACCTTCTCCGCCGTGCCGGTCTTGCCGCCGACATAGTAGAGCGGGATCGAGGCCTTCTTCGCCGAGCCCTCGGTGGCGTTGAGGCGCATGATGAAGCGCATGGCCTCGCTATTCTGCGCCGAGAGCACGTGGGTCGCCTTGGCGCGCGCCGTGGCCTCGTCCCGCTTGAGGAAGGTCGGGACCATGAAGTCGCCGCCGTTGATGATCGCGGCGACGGCAGCGGTGGCCTGGATCGGCGCGACCGCGATACCGTGGCCGAAGGCAATGGTGATCGTGTTGATCTCGCTCCAGCGCGGCGGCAGGATCGGCGAGGCGCTCTCCGGCAGTTCGGTGCGCATGCGATCGAGCAGACCCATCTTGCGCAGGAATGCCTGGTGACCGGGGATGCCGACGCCGAGCGCCATCTTGGCCGAACCGATGTTGGAGGAGTGCGTGAACACCTCCGGCATGGTGAGGACGCGGCCAGTCGCGTGGTAGTCGTGGATGGTCTGGCGACCCCAATGCATCGCGCCGCCGCGCGTGTCGAAGGTCGAGTTGACGTTGTACTTGCCGGAATCGAGCGCCATGGCGAGGGTCATCGCCTTGAAGGTCGAGCCCATCTCGTAGACGCCGACATTCATGCGGTTGATGCGGTCGGGCGCGAGCGCGTCCTTCGGCTCGTTCGGATCGAAATCCGGATAGGAGGCGAGCGCGATCACCTCGCCGGTGGTCACGTCGAGGATCATCGAGGCGCCGGCCTTGGCCTTGAAGTGCTCGACACCCTTCACGAGCTCGTCGCGCACCGCGAATTGGGCACGCAGGTCGAGGGAGAGCTGGACCGGCGCGAGATCTGCCTGCTTGGCGACGAAGCCGAGGCTGTTCAGGGCGCCGTTGCCCTGGTTGTCGATGTACTTCTCCATACCGGCGATGCCGATATTGTCGAGGTTGGTCGCACCGATGATGTGCGCCGCGGCGACGCCGTTCGGGTAGACGCGCTTGTGATCGGGCAGGAAGCCGATGCCGGGGAGACCCAACCGGTGGACCTCCTGCTGCTGCTTCGGCGTGATCTCGCGCTTGACCCAGACGAAGCCCTTCTTGGTCGAGAGCTTGGCGCGCAGGTCCGTGGCGTTGAGCTCGGGCAGGACGGCAGTGAGCAGCTCGACCGCCTCGTCCTTGTCGTAGATCTTCCGGGGTTCGGCGAAGACCGAGACCGTACGGATGTCCGTGGCCAGGATCTCGCCGTTGCGGTCGATGATGTCGGGGCGGATCGCGGTGGTCGCCGAGGCCGCTATGCGATGGTCGTCGTTGCCGGAGCTCGGCGTCGAGGCCATGATCACGAGACGGATGGAGATCGCGCAGAAGACAGCACCGAAGCCGAGCCCGACGATGCCGACGCGCGTGTAGGACCGCTCGATCGCGAGGCGAAACATCGTGCGGTAGAGACGCAGCAGGAATGGCTCGCGCGGCTCCGTAGCGACGATGCGCTCGGGCACGCCTCCCTCGTCATAGGCCTGCGCGGCGTGCTCGGCCGGGAGCTCCGGCTGAACCGTTTCGTGAGCCTCGTGCTCGCCAGCGGCCGGCGCGCCCTGATCCTGCGGATGGTGTTCGGACACGATGACTACCTCGAAGCCGTGGCAGGCGTGCGGGTGCTGACGGTGCGGGTCGTCGTCGAGCGGGTGATCGAGCCGGTGGTGCGCGGCTCGTCGGCCCGGGTCGCAGTCTTTTCCTTGGGCGTCGAGGTCGCGGCGAGCAGCCGGCCGATCTCATCGCCGCGATCGGGACGCGCCGGCAGGTCGGACATCCGGGCGAGATGCTCGATGCCGATCGGCTCGAGCGCGAGGTGGCGCTCGACGGCGGCCTGGAGCCGGTCGGGACGGGTGAGGAGCTGCCATTCGGCGCGCAGCACGGCGATGGCCTGGCGCTCGTTGTGCAGCTGGCTCTTCAGCTTCGAGACCTGCGCCGCCTGATAGAGCGTGTCGTACTTGGTCGAGTACGCGTGGACGGCCGACGCCATCAGCCCGAGCACGGCCAAGATATTGAGAATACGGATCACCGGCGCGATCCTCCCCGGAGGCCGGCGGTCGCCGGAAGGATGGCGAGTTCCCGGACCGCGTCGAGCGGCTCGGGTACGGGGGCGTCGGTGCGCTCGGCGGCGCGCAGCTTGGCGGAGCGGGCGCGCGGATTGACGCGGCACTCCTCGTCGCTCGGCAGCACCGGGCCTTTGGTGACGGGCGCAAAGCTCCGCGGCACGGGGCGCTCGACACTCGGCACATGCCGTGAGGCCTGGACCGCGCGGCCGCTGCGAGCCGAGAGAAACTGCTTCACGATGCGGTCTTCCAGCGAGTGGAAGGTCACGACGGCGAGACGTCCGCCGGGGCGCAGGATGCGCTCGGCCGCGTGGAGCGCCGCGACCAGCTCGCCGAGTTCGTCGTTCACGGCGATGCGCAGGCCCTGGAAGCTGCGGGTCGCCGGATGGATGTGGCTGCCGGGATCGACCCGCACCACACCCGCGATGAGCTCCGCGAGTTGGCCGGTGGTCTGGATCGGCGCGCGGCGGCGGGCTTCGATGATGGCACGGGCCACGGCGCGGGCGCGGCGCTCCTCGCCGTAATGGAAGAAGATGTCGGCGAGCCATTCCTCGTCCGCCTCGTTGACGAGGTCGGCGGCGCTCTGGCCCTGGCTCGACATGCGCATGTCGAGAGGACCGTCGTTGCGGAAGGAGAAGCCGCGCTCGGGTTGGTCGAGCTGCATCGACGACACGCCGATATCGAGCACGACCCAGTCGGCATGCGGCTCGCCCTCGGCCTCGACGAGGGAATCCAGCTCGCCGAAGCGGCCCTCGACGAGACGGAGGCGCTTGCCAGCCTTCTTCTGGAGGGCAGCCCCGCCGGTGATCGCCGCGGTGTCGCGATCGATCCCGATGACGCGCACAGAGGTATCCGCATCGAGCAATGCGCGGGTGTAGCCGCCTGCGCCGAAGGTGCCGTCGACCGCGAGGCCAGGACCCTGCAGGGCGAGCGACTCGATCACTTCGTTGAGGAGGACGGGAACGTGGGGGCCTTCGGCGGCGGCGCTCTTGATGCGAGGGGAGCGGCTCACGAAACGACCTCCCGTGCCAATGCTGGAACCGAATCCAACTGCGGAATCTGGGATGCGATCCAGCTCATGATTTCCTGCAGGGCGCTTGGGGCGCGCAATGGCAATTCGGGCGGAGGCGTTGCGGCTGGCGGGACGCCGGCCAAAAGCTCGCGCAAAATCACTCCTCTCACAACCAGGGCGAGAGGCGGCCGATCCGAAAATCACCTTTAGCGGGTTCGAGCCGGGTACCATGGGGTTTCGAGCGCCGTCAACGAGCGTGGCCGAACGGAAATGGACCCCTCGATAAAGACCCGAGCAAGGTTAACCGAGCGTCAATCGAGGCCGGGAATCCGCTGGGAAACGGCGTTGGAAAGCGGGGAGATCAGCCGGCCTTTAAGCCGGGTTCTGTAGGGCCCGGGCGCCTTGCGACACCCGGACGTGGCGGCCATTCCTCTGGGACGATCGTCACCGACCGCCTCGAGCAACCAACCCGGGCGACGGGCCTGGAGAGCCGGCCTGCCCTCCCCTCTCGGGGAGTGCGTGTCACCCCTATTCGGTCTTGCACCCGGTGGGGTTTGCCATGCCGTCCGCGTTGCCGCGTCCGCGGTGCGCTCTTACCGCACCCTTTCACCCTTACCCCGCAAGCGGGGCGGTCTGCTCTCTGTGGCACTGTCCCTGGGGTCGCCCCCGCCGGACGTTATCCGGCACCGTCTCTCCATGGAGCCCGGACTTTCCTCCCCACCCGAAGGCGGAGCGGCCGCCCGGCCGACTGATCCGCGGCGGATGTGCGCCGCGCGGAGCGATACGGTCAAGGACATTCGCCAATCGGGCCGTTTGCCCAAAGTTCAGGCCTGCACGGATTTTCGGCGATCCATTGCCGGCGCAGGGGCACGGCGCCAAACTCATTTCCAAGGAGGCCCTGCGCCTTCACGCGCCGGGCCTGCCGTCACCCCGTGAAGGAGGTCTCGCCATGACGGAGACGAACTGGACCCTGGAAACCGTCCAACAGTTGCGCACCCTGGCCCGCGAAGGCGTGCCGGTGCCGGTGATCAGCATGCGGTTGAAGCGGCCCATCGAGGCGGTCGCCGCCAAGCTCGCCGAACTCGGCATCACGCCGGCGGTGAGCGTTTAGACCGATGTTACTCGCCCGTCATTCCGGGGCTCGCCACAGGCGAGAACCCGGAATCCACGACGGGGCACTGCATCTCGGGTGGATGCCGGGTTGCGCTTCGCGCCCCCGGCATGACGATGGAAGGATGGCCTACCAACTGCCGGTGTTCTCCATCGACTTCCACGGCTCCTGCGGCTCCTTGGCGCCGCCCTTCTGCAGGAGTTCGATCGAGATGCCGTCCGGCGACTTCACGAAGGCCATGTAGCCGTCGCGCGGCGGCCGGTTGATGGTCACGCCCTTGTCCTGCAGCTGCTGGCAGAAGGCGTAGATGTCGTTCACCTGATACGCGAGATGCCCGAAGTTGCGGCCGCCCGAATAGGTCTCGGGATCCCAGTTATGGGTCAACTCGATCAGCGGCGCCTTCTCGGCCTCCGCCTGGGCCACGTCGTCGGTCGCGGCGAGGAAGACCAGGGTGAAACGGCCCTTCTCGTTGTCGACCCGGCGGACTTCCTTGAGGCCGAAGGTGTTCACGTAGAAGTCGAGCGCCTTGTCGAGGTCCGCGACGCGGACCATCGTGTGCAGGTATTTCATCGTCGCATCCAGGCTCCGTGCTGTGAGCGGCTAGATGGCCTCGCGCCGGCGCCCGTCAACGGTTGCGCTCGCGCGCAGCGGACTCGATAGAGGGCGCACACCGTCCGAGCCGAAGGTCGAGTCCGCATGCGCACCGAGACGCCCCCGACGATCCGCCTCGCCGATTACCAGCGGAGCGACCACCTCATCGACCGCGTCGATCTCGACATCCGCCTGGATCCGCATGCGAGCCGGGTGACGGCCGTGCTGGCTTTGCGGCCGAACCCGGAGGGTGTGCCCGGGGCGCCGCTCGTGCTCGATGGAGACGAGTTGAAGCTGGTGGCCGTGGCCCTCGACGGCGAGGTCATGCTCGAGAACGCCTACACGGCGACGCCGTCGGGGCTGACGATCCACCGGCCGCCGCAGCGCCCGTTCACGCTGTCGATCGAGACCGAGATCGACCCGACGGCGAACACCAAGCTCATGGGGCTTTACCGCTCCAGCGGCGTCTACTGCACGCAGTGCGAGGCCGATGGCTTTCGCCGGATCACCTATTTCCTCGACCGTCCGGACATTCTCTCGATCTACACCACGCGCATCGAGGCCTCGCGCGAGGAGGCGCCGGTGCTGCTCGGCAACGGCAACCCGGTCGAGAGCGGCGACGTCCCCGACACTGACCGGCATTACGCGATCTGGCAGGACCCGCATCCGAAGCCGGCCTATCTCTTCGCCGTCGTCGGCGGACGGCTCGGCAGCGTGAGCGGGCGCTTCACCACGTCGGAGGGCCGACAGGTCGGCCTCGGCGTCTATGTCGAGCCGGGCAAGGAGGCGCGGGCCGACTACGCGCTCGATGCCGTCGCCCGCTCCATGAAGTGGGACGAGGACGTCTTCGGCCGCGCCTACGATCTCGACGTGTTCAACGTCGTCGCCGTGTCCGACTTCAACATGGGCGCGATGGAGAACAAGGGCCTCAACATCTTCAACGACAAATACGTGCTCGCCAGCCCCGAGACCGCGACGGATGCCGACTACGCCAATATCGAGGCGATCATCGCGCACGAATACTTCCACAACTGGTCGGGTAACCGCGTCACCTGCAGGGACTGGTTCCAGCTCTGCCTGAAGGAGGGCCTCACGGTCTTCCGCGATCAGGAATTCTCGTCCGACATGCGCTCTCGCGCCGTGCACCGCATCAGCGAGGTGCGCACCCTGCGTGCCCGGCAGTTCCCGGAGGATGCTGGCCCGCTCGCTCACCCGGTGCGGCCGAAGCAATACGCCGAGATCAACAACTTCTACACGGCGACCGTCTACGAAAAGGGCGCCGAGATCGTGCGGATGCTCAAGACGCTGATCGGCGAGGAGTCCTTCCGCAAGGGCATGGACCGCTACTTCGCGGACAACGACGGCACCGCGGCCACCGTCGAGGACTTTCTGTCGGCCTTCGCCACCGAGACCGGCCGCGACCTCTCGCATTTCGCGCAGTGGTACGAGCGGCCGGGCACGCCTCGCATCGCCGTCTCCGGTCACTACGATGCGGCTGCAAAGACCTATCGGCTCGATTTCCGCCAGACCCGTCCCGGCGCGGGCGCCGACGCGCCTCCGCTGGTGATCCCGGTGGCGCTCGGGCTCGTCGGCGAGCACGGCCCGCTCGATGCCAAGAGCGAGCGCGTGCGAGGCGGCGTGTTCGTGCTCGACAAGCCCAAGGACAGCCTCGTCTTCGAGAACGTCGCTTCTCAACCGGTGCCCTCGCTGTTTCGCGACTTCTCGGCGCCGGTGCGTGTCGAGATCGGCCTCAGCGATGCCGAGCGGCTGACGCTGCTGCGCCACGACCCCGATGCCTTCAACCGTTGGGAATCCGCGCAGCGCGTGGCGCTCCGGATCGTCATCGAGGCGGCCCGCAGCGGTGCGCAGCAGCTCGACGGCGCCGAGGGCTTCGCCGACGCGCTGGCGGCCTTTCTCGATCAAGAGGCGCTCAACGATCCGGCCTTCGCGGCGCTGATGCTGGCGTTGCCGACCGAGGGCGAGGTGGCGAGCGAGATTGGCGCGAACATCGATCCGGACGCGATCCTTTCCGCGCGCCGCCGCCTGCGCCAGGCGATCGCCGCGCGGCTATGCGAGCCGCTCTTCGCCTTGCGCGAAACACTCGCCGAGCCTGCGGGTGCGCCCTTCAGCCCGGATGCCGCCTCGGCCGGCCGGCGCGCCTTCCGCAATGCCGCCCTCGACCTGATCGCGGTGGCCGACCCGGAGCGCGGCACGGCGCTCGCCCGCGCGCAGATCGCAGACGCCACCACCATGACCGACCGGCTCGCCGGCCTCGCCACGCTTTCGCAGATCCCCGGCGAGCCGCGTGAGATCGAGCTCGCGGCCTTCGCCGAGCGCTATGCCGACGAGCCGCTGATCCTCGACAAATGGCTCGCGATCCAGGCTGCCATCGCTGAGGACGGCACTCTCGCCCGCATCGGCAGGTTGCAGCAGCATCCCGCCTTTTCGATCACCAACCCGAACCGCGTGCGCTCGCTGGTGGGTGTGTTCAGCCTGTCGAACGCGACGCAATTCAACCGGGCGGACGGCGCCGGTTATGCGCTGGTCGCCGAAACGGTGATGGCGCTCGACAGGCGCAACCCGCAGATCGCCGCACGCCTGCTGACCGCTTTCGGCTCGTGGCGGCAATTGGAGCCGGCACGGCGGGCTGCGGCGGAGGCGGCTTTGCGGGGGATCGCAGCGGCGGAAGGCCTGTCGCGCGACGTCGCCGACATCGCCGGCCGCAGCCTTCAAAACTGAAGACGAACAGTCAGCAACGTCTGCATTGAGACGCAGCATCAGCCTATACTGAATATCACAATCTGGCATACCAGATGCCAGACAGTGCTTTGTTCAACCTGACTCCACATTGTAGAACTGAGGCCGATATCTAATTCAACGACTGTATTTCCATGATGTCGCTCGCGGTTCACCATGCGCCCCCAGAATTGGCTGCACCGATGAAAAAACCGGGGTGGAAAACATAAATTAACTCGCGGTGGTCAAAAGTAGGGCACTGCTTCGCCGGCCATCGTTTCCCCTGGCCGGCGGATGAGCTGTTTGCTCCGGACGGGCCATGCGCGATCCAGTTGCCCTTCTTTTGACGGACCGCCCCGACCGGAGTGCGCAGATCGCCGCTGCGCTGGAGCCGGCCGTGGATTGCCGCGTCCTCGGCATGGACGAGCCCTGGACCGAGCCCGCTCCCCTCGCCGGCATCATCGCGGATGTCGACATCGTCCGCTCCCAGGCCAAGGAAACCGTGCGCAAGCTACGCGAACTGGCCGTGCCGGGCGACGCGCCTCTCGTGCTGCTGATGCGCAACCGCAGCGCGCGCAGCTTCGCCGACGCGAAGTCCGTCGGTGCCGATGTCTGCCTCGCGGCGAGGACGGCTCCGCACGTCGTTGCCGAAACCTTCCTCGCAAAGACCCATCCGCGACGCGAGCTGATCGATCTCACCATCACCCGGGCCATCGGACGGGCGGGACGCGCCCTGACCACGCTGCTCGACGCCGCGCGGGCAGACCAGTCGCTCGACGTCGACGCCTTCGAGACGGGCGTCGACCCGATCCTCACCGCCGTGGCGGATGGCGGACTGGTGCGCTGGCTCGACATCGTCTGGAGTTTCGACGACGCCACCTACCAGCACTGCATGCTGGTCGCCGGGCTCGCCGCCGCACTGGCACTGCATGTCGGTTTCTCGGCCAGCGATCGGCTACACCTCGTGCGCTCTGCCCTGATCCACGACATCGGCAAGGCCAAGATCCCGCTCAAGATCCTCAACAAGCCGGGCCGCCTCGACGATGACGAGATGCGCATCATGCGCACGCATGCCGCACTCGGCCACGCGTTGCTGATCAAGGCGACCGGCTTCGATGCGCAGACCCTCGACGTGGTGCTCCATCACCACGAGATGCTCGATGGATCGGGCTATCCGGATGGGCTCAAGGGCGACGCCATCAGCGACCGCGTCCGCCTCATCACGATCTGCGACATCTATGCGGCGCTGATCGAACGCCGGCCCTACCGAGCACCGATGGGCCATGGGGAAGCGCTTCGGGTTCTGCACAGCATGGGCGGCAAGCTCGACCGCGACCTCCTGGCAGCTTTCGAGCAGGCCATCGTCAAGCGCTGACTGGTAGCCCGGCCGGGCTCCCGACTGAGGCCCGCGACAGTCGCGCCGACGCCTCCGAGAGGGCCGCCGAATGGAGGCTGGCCGTCCTGGCGACGTTTTCGCAACACCCCTGGGAAAACCAGCGCCGAAAATCCGCGTTTGCCGGCCACCGAACGTGCCGTTGCGCCAGATTCCGGCACCCCGTTTCCGTAATCGAAAAAGACGCTTGTTTGCAGAAGCCGGACGTCGACTGAGTCTCTCCACCTAAGACTCTGCAAACGATACGCTTTTCGAGTCTGTCGCGAGAACCTCTCCGAGTCGCATCATCGTTAAAGAGTCAACAAAACGATCCATAAAAATCGTGGACAAATCGCCCCTCTGAGTGCTCAATGTGAATACGATTCGTGGCGGGGCGTGAGTGACCGCTGCGGGGCGTTTCAGCCGAATTGAGTGGGGGTTAGTCATGCCGGAGGCGGTTTCCGCTTCCCTGGCCGCGCGCGTGCGCGCCGATACGATCCTCGGGATCCGGCGACCGCGAAATCCGGCCCATGAACGGGTGATGCGGGCCGAGACCTGGCTGCGTATCGCGGTGCCGGGCATGCTGGCCGGCTTCCTGCTCTGCCTGCTCGCCGTCATCACCCTTCACCTGCGCATGCAGCACGCCGAGGCGGTGCGCATCGCCCACCTCGAGGTCGAAGGCCTGGCCCGGCTCACCGCCGCGGCGATCGGCGAAAACGGCATCTCCAACGAGACCGCCCGCAGTTCCGCCCAGGAACGCCTCCACGCCTTGATGTCGTCCGGCGCCCATGCCGGCCGCCAGATCTTCGTTGCCGGGCGCGACGACCGGATCGTCGCCGCCTTCCCCGCACCGGGCCGCCTGCCCTCGACCCTGACCGCCGTGCTCGGAGCCGATCAGGCCCTCGGTACCCTCGCCGAGACCGCCGGCGCGATGGTCCTGCGCCTTGCCGACGGGGCCGAGGCGATCGCCGCCGTCCACAGCCTGCCCAACGGGGCTGGGCAAGTGGCCGTGATCCGGCCGGTTGCCCACGTGACGGCAGCCTGGTGGGAGCGGCTCTGCACGCTCGCCGTGCTGTTCGGATCCACCGCGCTCGTCGTCGTCGGCATCGGCGCCGCCTACACGCTCCAGAGCCGCCGGGCACACGCCGCCGATCGGGTGTGCGACGAAGTTCGCCGCCGGCTCGACACGGCGCTCGGCCGCGGCCGCTGCGGCCTGTGGGACTGGGATATTCCGCGCGGCGAGATCTTCTGGTCGGATTCGATGTACGCCATGCTCGGCTACCCGGCCGAGAAGGGCCTACTCTCGTTCGGCGACGTCAACGATCTGGTGCATCCCGACGACGGCGACCTCTACAGCCTCGCCCGTCAGCTCGCGGCCATCGACTCCACCATCGATCACGAATTCCGCATGCGCGGCGCCTCAGGCGAATGGATCTGGCTGCGCACCCGCGCCGAGATCGTGCACGACGAGGCCGATGGCAGCCGCCACCTCGTCGGCATCGCCGTCGACGTCACCGAACAGCGCCGGCTCGCCGAATCCACCGCCACCGCCGACATGCGCCTGCGCGACGCGGTCGAGGCCATCTCCGAGGCCTTCGTGCTCTGGGACGACCAGAACCGCCTCGTGCTGTGCAACTCGAAATTCCGCGACCTGCACGCCCTTTCCGCCGACGACGCCCAGCCCGGCCGCCGATACGCCGACATCATGGGCCGCGGCGTGCTGCCGCCGGTCCGGCGCGAATTGCCCGACGTTGGCCGCGCCAGCCCCTCCGCCCGCACCTTCGAGGTCGAGCTGACCGACGGGCGCTGGCTGCAGGTCTCCGAGCGACGCACCAAGGATGGCGGCTACGTCTCGGTGGGCACCGACATTACCGGCCTCAAGCGCCAGCACGACAAGCTCGTTGTATCCGAGCGCGAGCTGCTCGCCACGGTGAAGGACCTCAAACGCTCCCGCCGGACCCTCGAGCTCCAGACCCACCAGCTCGCCGACCTCGCCGAGCAGCATCTCGACCAGAAGGCCAAGGCCGAGATCGCCAATCAGGCGAAATCCGAGTTCCTCGCCAATATGAGCCACGAGCTGCGCACGCCGCTCAACGCCATCATGGGCTTCGCGGACCTGATGGAGAGCGAGGTCTACGGACGGCTCGGCGATCCGCGCTACGTCAGCTATTGCCGCGACATACAGGAGAGCGGCACCTACCTGCTCTCCGTCATCGACGACATCCTCCATATGGCCCGCATCGAGGCCAAGCGCGTCAGCCTCGACCGCCGCGAGATCGCCGCCTCGGACGCCGTGCGCGATGCCGTGAAGCTCGTCGAGATCGCCGCCAAGGCGAAGGGCGTCGGCCTGCGGGTCGAGATGCAGCCGAGCCTGCGCCTGCTCGCCGACGAGCGCGCCCTGATCCAGATCCTCGGAAACGTTCTGCAGAACGCGGTGAAGTTCACGCCGTCCGGCGGGCGCGTGCTGGTGCGAGGCCGCAGCTGCGGCACCAACGTGCATCTCTTCGTCGAGGATAGCGGCATCGGCATCCCGAAGACCGCGCTGGCCAAGCTCGGCAAGCCGTTCGAGCAGGTCGAGAACAACCTGACGCGCTGTCATCGCGGCTCGGGGCTCGGCCTCGCCATCGCCCGCTCGACGGCGGAGCTGCATGGAGGCGCCCTGCGGATCCGCTCGGATGTCGGCGTCGGCACCATCGTGATGGTGCGGCTGCCTGCCCCGACGCCCGAGCGTCTCGCCGCCCTCTCCCGGCCGAGCGCAGAGGTCACCGTGGACTCGCTGCGCCTCGTCTCGGGCGCCACGCCGAGGCCCGACGGACGCGCCGCCGCAGCCGGCTAAAAATTCTTAGAATCGCTCTAAGCTATCCGTTTCCCGCAGCGCGGCCATGCAGCTGGGAACCTTCGGTTTCGCCGCTCATTCACCGGGCGTGAGGAGCGGCTCCCGGGTGGCGAGCCTCCCCTCGAAGCCATTCACGGCAAGCGAACGGAGAACTCCCATGGCCAAGGCCAAGCAGCCGAACCTGCGCGTCGCCAGCGACCGCCTCAACACCCCGACCGATCTCGATCCGGCCGACACCAAGAAGATCGCCCAGGGCCTCACGGTCCTGGTGTCGGATCTCTTCGCCCTCTACATCAAGACGAAGAACTTCCACTGGCACATGAGCGGGCCGCACTTCCGCGATTACCACCTGCTCCTCGATGAGCAGGGCGACCAGATCTTCGGCATCATCGACGACGTCGCCGAGCGCGCCCGCAAGATCGGCGGCGTGACCCTCCGCTCGCTCGGCCAGGCCGAGAAGCTGAAGCGCGTGCCGGACAATGATGCCGACTACGTCTCGCCGCTCGACATGCTCGCGGAACTCCGCGACGACAACCGCAACCTCACCGCCAACATGCGCGAGTTGCACGAGGTCACCGACGAGGCCAACGACGTGTCGACCACCAGCCTGCTCGAGGAGTGGATCGACCAGTCCGAGCGCCGCACCTGGTTCCTCTACGAGATCACCCGCGACGCCACGCAGGGCGGCCACTGAGCCATCCTGCCCTCACGGCAACGGGAAAAACCCCGCATCGCAGGATGCGGGGTTTTTTCGTGCCGCGAGGCGAAGCCGCCGGTTAGGCCGCTTCTTCGATCTCGATCTCGTCCTCGCGCACGGCGCGCTCGGCGATGCCGGAGCGGATGCGGTAGGAGACCTCGCCGGACGCGTCGGCCGGCATCAGGCGGACGATCTCGGCGACGTCGCCGAAGCCGGTCTTGTCGTTGGTGGGGGTCGGTCCGAGGCGCTTCACGCGCTGGCCGAGCTTGTACTTGTGGGACATGACGTCCTCCTTCCGAAAGGGGGCGGCGCTCAGCGCCGCAGCTTGATCTTGGCCTTACGGGCCGCGTAGCGCGCGTCGCGCTCGGCCTTCTGGGCGGCCTGCTGGGCGCGGGCGCGCTCGGCGGCGGCTTCGAGTTCGGCGGCCTTGCGGGCGATCTCGGCTTGGCGGGCGGCCTCCTTCTCGGCGGCCTTGCGCTCCTCGTCTGCGATCCGGGCGAGCTCGCGCTCCTCGGCGCGGGCGGCGCGGGCCTCGGCGACGGCCTTGCGCTCGGCGTTGCGCGCGATCACGGCCGGATCGTCGGCGCTCGGGCGCTGGCGGAAGCGCTCCACCATGGCCTGGCGGGCCTTCTGCTGGGCGGAGAGACGGTCATCGAGGGCGTTCTGGTTGATGAAGCTCACGTAGCGTCCTTGTTGCGGCCGCGGCCCCGATGGCCCGGCCTGGAGGGGGCAGGTTACGACAAACGAAGAAGCCGCCCCATCGGGAGCGGCTTCGAGTGCGGTTGCGGAGCAGGGCTCACGCGTTCTGGAGGCTGCCGGCCGACTGCTTGCCCGAGCGGCGATCGGTTTCCATCTCGTAGGAGATCTTCTGGCCTTCGACGAGGTTGCGCATTCCGGCGCGCTCGACGGCGGAGATGTGCACGAAGACGTCCTTCGAGCCGTCATCCGGCTGGATGAAGCCGAAGCCCTTCGTTTCGTTGAACCACTTGACGGTGCCGGTGCTCATAGTCGTCCTTGTCGCTTCGCAGGAAATCATGCGCAGTCGTCCGACCGTCGTGAGACGGCGAACGGTTCGATAACCGATAGAAGACGAGAAATTCCGAACCGCCCTGCGAAGGCGTATACGGCCCAAATTCCGGGCTTAGATCGATAACGGGTAAGTAGACCTTCACGCCCCTTCCGGCAAGAGCAGCGCAGAAATTGCGCGAAAGCCGCATCGGAATTTGTCGGCACATCGTCGTGTCGGACGTGTTATTGATGGGCACCCTCTGCGCAATCCGGTGCCTTGGGCAATGCCGGAGCCGTCCGCACCCGTCCGCACCCGGACCACGGCTCCCCGTTACGATCCGCCGCCCGCTCCTCGGGCCGGCGCACGACGCTCAGAGGACAGACAATGGCGCATAACAGCACGAGCGGACGCACGCCCGGCCTCTCGATGGCCGAGTTCAACGCCCGCGCCAAGAAGATCGCCGCGTCCACCGGCGACATCGAGAAGGGCGATGCGCGCCGCTCGCCGCCCTCCCGCTTCCGCCGCGACAAGGCCGCCCCCCGACCCGAGACGGCCGAGCCTGCAGAGAACGCCGAGACGGCCGAGGCCGCGGAATCCACCGAGGGCTGACGCCCGCCCCCTCCCCCCTCGCGGGGAGGGCTTTTTTGTTGGGACGGGGGTCATACGGGACCAGGCGAACCGGCGCCTCCGGCCCGACACACCCCGTCCCTCAGGGCCGCGCCCTGCGCAGATGTGACGTGCAGCCACCCGGCCCGTCACCTGCCCCCTCCCAGCCTTCATCCTCCCAGCCAGGCCCTCACCCTAAGGCACCCAGCCGCGAGGCCGCGGGAACGCCCGAGCCCCTCGCCCCCGCGGCGAAGCCATCCCGAGCCACCTCACCGATGTTGCGAGCTGGCCTCCGCATCCCATCGCCCTCCATGCCCGACACGAAAAAAGCCGCCCCCGAAGGAGCGGCTTTCTCTCTGTTTGGCCTGAGCCCCGAGGGGCGCGGCGAAAGCGGTGTCGAGGCTCAGGCGGCCTGGAGTTGGCTCGCGGCCTTCTTGCCGGAGCGCTTGTCGGTCTCGAGCTCGAAGGAGATCTTCTGGCCCTCGATGAGGTTGCGCATGCCGGCGCGCTCGACGGCGGAGATGTGCACGAACACGTCCTGGCCGCCATCATCCGGCTGGATGAAGCCAAAGCCCTTGGTCTCGTTGAACCACTTTACAGTGCCGGTCGCCATGTCAGTCCTTAGGTCTTCGCAGGCTTATCGAGTGGGTTAGCACTTCGCGCGAACGCGAAGGGCCGGAGATACCGATAGGGGTGGAAACGACGGGGTCGCCCTGCGAAGGAGTCACGACCCGGAAAGTCCGGCCACAGATCGATCGGTGGGACATGGGGTGCTCGGGCGGGAAGGCAAGGCGGGTGACCGCTCCAACCCACGATCCACGTCTTGGCGCACCGAAGCAGAGCTGCGGCCTCGGAGCGTTCTCAATGCCGCGCGATGTCCGAGCCCTCTCTTCGAGGACCTCCGACGCTGTCCCTCGGGATGAGGCTCGTGAGGTGAAAGCAGCCTTCTTTGGTGCCCATTTCTCCAAGTCATAGACTGCTTACGACCCAAGCCGGCCGTTCACGCGTGGCCGCGCAGTTCCCGACAGCGGACATATCCTCTGCGGCTGCTCCGGCAGGAGTTGACCCTTCTCAGACGCCAGCATCCCACGCGGCCTGCGCAACGGTGCTTATCCAAAATCGCGCAGCCCGAATTGCAGCCAAAAAGCTTGGCCCACGCGACATCAGTTTTATCGGTTAGATGTTTTTTGCTTGGGTAGCGTCACGTCACCTTTCCACTCACCCGTAAAGTCCGTCTTGGACGTATATGTGACTGTGAAGCTTCCCTTACCTCTGATGCCTTCGAATTCGCCAGTCGAGGCTGTGTCCTTGTAGGTTCCCTTTGCCGTTACACGTCCTTGAGCATCGGTGGCGACCATACCTTTATAAGCGCTGGAGGTAGAGCCGACAGGTGTGCTGAAGGTGATGGTCCCCTGTACCGGTCCTTGGCCATTCTTGAGCGTTACTGTTTCTACCCATTGAACTTTAGCGCCGTCGAGGGGTGTTCCGGGCCCATTATTCAAGCCGGAAGCGGTCTGCTGAACCTTGACCTCATTGGGTCCGAGGACCTGTGGAGTCTGGGTATCAACACGGCCAGTATAGGATCCGCCCATCGGCATGGCGTGAGCGACAGGGGCTAAAGTAAGCGCGGCAGCAATAACCGTGGCCGTTACTGAAGTGTTCGACATTGGGCAAACCTCCTCAGAATTGTATTCAAATCAGCCAACGCTCCAGCGTCAACCATATTACCGATATATTTTGGTGATATAATTCGTCAATACTTCTGGGGCGCATCAAAAACTGAGCGGTTTTTTAACCCCAGGCCGCCAGCGCCTTCGCTAGCGGAGGCGGTTTCACGCTGATCGAGATGCAGGTCATCGGTGATCAACGTCTTTGATCCGTTGGTAGGTCGCCCCGGGCGCATTTGACCTGCTGCGTCGCTATCGTCTTGCTCCGGTAAGACCCGGCAAAACTCGCGTCGGGCGACTGGGGTCAGCCGACGCTGAACGGAGATCTGACGATCTAAAATGTGCGAGCTATTCAATTAAAGGAAATTCCGCAAATTCGCGAAAACAATCAAAACTGACGTTACGATCAAAATAAGCGCGATCATGTTCAGTCTTCACATGCACGATTGCGATCAGGAACCGAAACGGAAGCGGGATCAATCAAATAAATTGAGTAGCATGTCGCTTGGATTTGCTGCGGGACTGACCGTGGTTATCGCCCCTGACGTGCTCTTGCTCAACCACGCTCTTTTCCGCGAGATGCCGCGTCTGAACTGGCACATGCCGCAGGTCGTACGCAGCGTAGTTGCCCTTCCGTGGCGCTGACTGCACAAGGAAATGCCCACCACGGCGAGCAAGCGAACGATATTAACTTGGGAAGGTTGGCGCTTCGGGACGATGCCCGCATGCCACTGCCAATCGTCCCTCAAGCTGAACGGGACAGGTCGAGACAGCCGGCATGTTATGCGATGCCGATCCCCTACAGTCGCAACATCACCTTCGTCACGCTCGGATCGTCGCGATCCGGCTTCGCCTCGAACCCCAACCGCCGGCACACCGCCAGCATCGCCTTGTTCTCCGCCAGCACCATCCCCTCCACCAATCCGATCCCCTCGGCTCGCGCCCAATCCAGCATCAGCCGCATCAGCGCGTAGCCCAGCCCTACGCCCTTGATGTCGGAGCGCACGAGGATCGCGAACTCGCCGCTCTTGTGGTTGGCGTCGGCGTGGAGCCGCACCGCGCCGAGCATGGTCTGGTCGGCCGCGTCGATGGCGACGAAGGCGATGGCGCGGGCGTAGTCGAGCTGAGTCAGCCGGGCGAGAAAGGCGTGGCTGAAGTGCTTCATCGGCGTGAAGAAGCGCAGGCGCACGTCCTCCGGGTCGATCTCGGCGAAGAAGGCCGCGAACAGCCCCTCGTCCTCGGGGCGCACCGGGCGCACGTGGATGGCGCGGCCCTTCAGCGTCATCTCCCGCTCCCACTCCACCGGATAGGGGCGGATGGCGAGGTGGGCGTGGGGAGAGACGGGGCGTTTGCTCTCTGTGATTCCGGGGCGCGCCGGAGGCGGGAACCCGGCCCCGGAATGACGGGTCTGAGTGTCGCCAGCCTCTCGCGATAGGATTTGTTTCACGTGAAACACGTTTCGTCCTAGAGCCGTCGCCCGCGCAACGCGCACCCTTCCGTCGAGACCCAGCACCCCCGCGGCATCGGCCAGCAGCGGGTTGATGTCGAGCTCGCGCACCTCGGGCAGGTCGGCGGCGAGCTGGGAGAGCTTCACCAGGACCAGGGCGATCGCCTCGCTGTCGGCCGCCGGTACGTCGCGATAGGCGGCGAGGCGCCGGGCGACGCGGGTGCGGGCGATCTGGTCGGCGGCGAGGCGCAGGTCGAGCGGCGGCAGGCCGAGCGCGCGGTCGTCGATCACCTCCACCGCGGTGCCGCCGCGGCCGAAGACCACGACGGGGCCGAAGGTCCGGTCCTCCGCGAGGCCGACGATCAGCTCGCGGCTGGCGCCGCGCGGCACCATCGCCTGAACGGCAAAGCCGGTGATGCGAGCCTCGGGCTGCAGGGCGCGCACGCGGGCGACCATGCGGGTCGCCGCCTCGCGCACGTCGGCCTCCGAGGTCAGGCCGAGGCGCACGCCGCCCACATCCGACTTGTGCACGATGTCCGGCGAGACGAGCTTCAGCGCCACGGGCTGGCCCTGCGCGATCATCGGCCAGGCAGCCTCGGCGGCGAGCTCGCCATCCGGCGCCAGCAGGCAGGGCTGCATCGGGATGCCGTAGGCGGCGAGCAGCGCCTTGACCGAGAGCGGATCGAGCCAGCTCTGGCCGCCGGCCAGCGCCGCCTCGACGATGGCGCGGGCGGCCTCGACGTCGGGGCGGAAATCCTGCGGCAGCGAGGCCGGGGTGCGCATCAGGTCGTCCTGCGCCTCGCGGTAGCGCACCACGTGCAGGAAGCCGTCGACCGCATCCGCATCGGTCGGAAACAGCGGGATGCCGGCCTTGGCATAAACCGCCGCCGCGGCCGGGCTCTCGCCCACGGAGACGGCAAAGACCGGCTTCTTGCGATCGCCGCCCCGGCGCGCCTCGGCCACCGCGGCGGCGATGGTCTCGGCCGTCTGCCGGGCGCCGGCCCGGGCGGTGGGGACGTGGATCACCAGGAGCGCGTCGTTCTCGCGGGCGGCGAGCAGGGGCTTCAGTCCGGCGGCGTAATCCTTCGCCTCGGCATCGACGCCGAGATCGATCGGGTTCTTCGAGGCGCCGTGACGGATGCCGTCGAGCGCCGCGAGCGTCTCGGGCGCGCAATCGGCCGCCGTGCCGCCCTGCTCGGCCAGCCGGTCGGCCGCGAGCGCGCCGATGCCGCGGCCGTTGGCGACGATCATCAGCCGGCGGCCCGGAAACGGCCGCTGCCGGCGCAGGGTCTCGGCGGCGGAGAACATCTCGTCGAGCGTGTCCACCGAGAGCAGGCCGGCCCGGCGCAGGGCCGCCGCATAGACGGCATCGGGCCGGGCGAGCGCGCCGGTATGGGTCTGCGGCGTCTCCTCCTGCGGCTCGTGGCGCCCGGTGCGCAGCACCACCACCGGCTTGACCCGGGCC
This sequence comes from Methylobacterium brachythecii, assembly GCF_014196345.1. GTDB lineage: Bacteria > Pseudomonadota > Alphaproteobacteria > Rhizobiales > Beijerinckiaceae > Methylobacterium > Methylobacterium brachythecii. Next base: position 188,535 of record NZ_JACIDN010000007.1, read on the forward strand.
GCCGCCCTGGCCGCCGACAGGAACTTTCGCGCATCCTCGATGCGGTGGAGAGAGAGCAGGATCGCCCGGGTGTGGAGATCGGCCGCGAAATGATCCAGCGCATCGGCCACGTCGACATCGGCCGAGCGGCCGACCGTGAGAATCGCGGAAAATCCGACCTCGCGGCGATGCGCCCAGGCCGCGATGGCCGAGGCCACGGTGCCGGATTGCGTGACGAGCGCCAGATCCCCCGCGAGCGGCGGATGCGCCAGCAGCGTCGCGTTGAGCTTTCGCCCCGGCACGGCCAGGCCGATGCTGTCCGGCCCGAGCAGCCTCAGGCTGTGCTCCCGCGCCGCCCGCCGCGCCGCGCCGATCGGCGCCTCCTCCCCCCGCCCGAGATGCGCCGACAGCACCGCCGCCGCCGCCGCCCCGCAGGCCCCCGCCTCCGCGACGATTCCCGGCACCGTTTCCGGCGGCGTCGCGATCAGCACCAGATCCGGCGTCTCGGGCAGGCCCGCGAGATTCGGACAGCAGGGCAGGCCGTCGATGGTGTCGTAGTTCCGGTTCACCGGCCGGATCGCGCCGTCGAACCCGCCGGCACGCAGCGAGTCGATCACCGCCCGGCCGACCGACCCCTCGCGCTCGCCGGCTCCGACGATGGCGACGCTGCGCGGGGCCAACATGGTCGCGAACCCGTAAGTGCTCATAAGCTGGCTCGGATGCTCGCGCGCCATGTTCCGGGTGATCGCAAACGCGCCGCCTGGATCACCGAAACGGAATGCCGGAGCAGTACCAGCCTTTCGAGGTTTTTGAACCCCCGCGCCGGGCTTCGTGATGATGAGGAAGGTAGGTTCACAAGTATCGAACGGTAAGGCGCCCACTTCAGCGCAACTCGACAGTAGACTTTCAATCATTCTAAATATTGATTGCTCGCGCGACACCTTGCCGGACGCCTTCCGGCAGGGTCGGGATGAGCGGCATCGGCGATGACGTTCGGGGACTGGGGATGGACTACGTCCAGCAGGCTTCGGCTCTCGAAAGGTCTCCATCCACAGGCCTTTCCCAGATGCGCCTCTTCCGCCGGCTCGCATTAGGGGTCGAACAATCCCCTTCCGGCATCCTGCAGCGGCTCTCGTTCGGAGAGCGACCGGCAACCCTCGTCAACGTCGATGTCCGCCCGCTCCAAGACGGTCACGCACCTGTTCTGGACCTTCGTCGTCGGAGGTGCGGCGGCGCTCGCCTATGGGCGGCCAGCCCTGATCGCAACAGGCGCCGGGCTAGCCGTCATCCTGCTCTATCGCCTTGACCGGCCACGCAGATTCCGCGCGCTCGTACGCCGAACCACCCGCCGTCACGCCCGCATCCTGGCGCTCCGCCGCCGCCAGGAATGCTTCGTGGACGCCTATGGCAACACCGTCGAGGACGGCTGGCTGCGCGAACGCGAATACTTCGTGGAACGCACGATCGTGCCGCTCCTGGAGCAACGCGGCTTCTCCGACTATGTCGACCCGCACTGGGACCAGATGATCGCCATCGTCGAGGCGACGGCAGGCTCCGTCCGCCTGCCCGACGAGACGGAAATGCCAGACGATGGAATAGCCTACGAACGCTTCTGCGCCGGCCTCCTCACCCAGTCCGGCTGGCAGGCCCGGTCGACCCAGGCCAGCGGCGACCAGGGTGCAGACGTCATCGCCGAGGCCGCCGGCACACGCCTCGTCGTCCAGTGCAAGCGCTACGGAAAGCCCGTCGGCAACGCAGCCGTGCAGGAAGCAGCCGCTGCCGCCCGGCACTGGTCGGCCGACATGGCGGCTGTCGTCTCCAATGCCGGCTTCACGCCCGCCGCACGTAAGCTCGCCGCGACCACTGGCGTCTTGCTGCTGCACCACGACGATCTCAGCGCGTTGCGCCCGATGCGGGCCGCCAACCGGCGTCTACCCGCCTGATTTGTCTTCGGTTTCTCCCGGCAGCGGCAGCCACGAGCGCCTATCGCGCGCCAGCAGGTCTTCGGCCGCTCTCGGCCCGTCGCTGCCGGCAGTGTAGAGTTCCACCGGGGCGTCCTTCCAGGCCTTCAGCAGCGGATCGACCGCCGCCCAGCCGGCTTCGATGTTGTCGGCGCGCTGGAACAGGGTCGCGTCGCCGATCATGCAGTCGTAGATCAGGGTCTCGTAGCCGACATTCGGCGTCTCGTCGAAGAAGTCCTTGTAGCGGAAGGCGTTTTCCACCCTGCCGAGCCGCATCTGCGGACCCGGCGCCTTGACGTTGATCTCGGTGGTCTCGCCGGGCTCCGGGGCGATCCGGATGCGCATGACGTTCTGCGCAACGTCCTCCACCGCGGTGTCGCGAAACAACCGGTACGGGGCCGGCTTGAAGTGGATCGCGATCTCGGTGAGGCGGCCAGCCAAGCGCTTGCCGGTGCGCACGTAGAATGGGACGCCGGCCCAGCGCCAGTTCTCGATCTCAAGCTTCAGCGCGGCATAAGTCTCGGTGTTCGAGTTCGGGTCGACGTTCGGCTCGTCGCGATAGGCGGGCACATCCTTGCCAAGCTCGACGCCGGCCGCGTACTGGCCGCGCACCGCGTGGTCCGGCATGATCGGCTTAACCGCCTCGGCGAGCTTCGCTTTCTCCGTGCGGACGGCCTCGGCATCGAACGAGTTCGGCGGCTCCATCGCCACCATGCAGAGCAGCTGGAACATGTGGTTCGGCACCATGTCCCGAAGGGCGCCAGTCGGCTCATAGAACGAGCCGCGTTTCTCCACGCCGACCGTCTCGGCCGCGGTGATCTGAACGTGGTCCACGTATTCGCGCCGCCAGAGCGGTTCGAAGATGCCGTTGGCGAAGCGGATCGCCATCATCGACTGCACCGTCTCCTTTCCGAGGAAGTGGTCGATCCGGTAGAACTGGCTCTCGTCAGCCTGCTTCAGGATGCGTGTGTTGAGTGCCTGCGCCGAGGCGAGGTCGTGGCCGAAGGGCTTTTCGATGACGACGCGCCGGAACTGATCGTCGCTCTGCTTCAGCAGGCCGGCTTTACCGAGCCCGTCGACGATCGAGCCGAAGAATCGGGCCGCGACGGCGAGGTAGAAGACCGCGTTGCCCTTCAGGTGCTCGCCGAGCGACGTATAGGTCTCGTCCTTCTCGAAATCGCCCTGCACGAAATGCAGCCGGTCGCGGATGAAGCCCCATTGGGCCTCGTCGATGTGGTCGGTGTGGAACTCGCCGGATGCGTCCTTGGCGTAGCTCTCCATCGTCTCGGTGAGGTTCTGTCGCCAGCCCTCGTCGGTGTTCTCGTTGTGATCGACGCCGATGATCGTGAGATCGTTCGAGAGCAAGCGGCTGCCGGAAAGGTTGTAGAGCGCCGGCATCAGCAGCCGCTTGGTCAGGTCGCCGCCCGCTCCGAAGATGACGAGGGCGCAAGGCGGAGCGACGGCATCGCCCGGCGTGGCTTTCCGTGTCGGCGCGGCTTGGTCCGCCATCCTGCAATCTCCGCGATATCCGCCTCGGCACGGCGGTCGCGGATCAACCCCTCGTAGGTAGCCGCGTTCCGCGGTCGCTCACCCGCGGCGAGCAGAGCCGCATTGCAAACGACGTCGATGACGAAATCGCGCTGCAATGGGCAGAGTCGCTCCGACCGCCCGCTATTCCTCGGTGCGCAGGGCCTGCCCGTGATCGACCGGCAGGTCGAGCGCCTTGTCCTTCAACTCCTCGCCGGTCGGGATGGAGCGAGCGTCCCAGCCACCGCCGATGGCGCGGATCAGATCGACGGCCGTGGTGAAGCGGCTGAGCTTCACCTGCAGGGCGGCGACCTCGTTGTTCACCTGCAGCGCCTGCGCAGTGATCACGGTGGTGTAGTTCTGGGTGCCGGCACGGTACTCGTTCAGGGTGATTTCGACGGCCTTGCGGGCGGAGACCACGGCCTCGTCCTGCTTGACCTGCTGGCGCGCGAGGATGCGGATACCCGAAAGGTCGTTCTCGACCTCTCCGAAAGCCGTCAGGACGGTCTGGCGGTAGGTCGCGACCGCAGCGTCGTAGCCGGCGCGCGCGGATTGGACCGCCGCGCTGCGCGCCCCGCCGTCGAAGAGCGTCTCGCTGCCCGCGGCCGCCACCGACCAGGCCGCATTCGTCGCCGAGAAGATGCCGTCCCGCGTGAGGCCCGCGAATCCGCTGGAGGCCGAGAGCGTCACCGTCGGGAAGAATGCCGCGACCGCGACGCCGATCTGTTCGCTCTGGGCCTGAACCAGCCGCTCGGATTGCGCGATGTCGGGGCGGCGCTCCAGCAAGTCGGAGGGCACGCCGACCGGAACCGCGGGGGGACGTTGCGCCAGACGCCCGACCGGGATGTTCAGCTCGGAGGGCGGCCGGCCGATCAGCGTCGCGAGGGCATGCTCGTAGACCGCGCGCTGGACGTCAGTAGCGATCACCGCCGCCTCGGTCGTCTGAAGCTGGGTCTGCGCCGTGATGACGTCGGAGCGCGCGGCGACGCCGGCATTGTACTGGTTCTCGGCGATGCCGAGGCTGCGCTTGTAGCCCTCGACGTTCTCCTGGAGGACCTTTTTGAGCGTGTCCTGGTAACGGAGCTGCAGATAGGTCGTGGCGAGTTCGGCCTGAATGCCGAGTCGGACCAGGCCGATATCCGCGGCCGAGGCCTGCGCGCTGGCGACGTCGCTCTCCAACTGCCGCCGGATGCGACCGAACAGATCGGGCTCCCAGGTCGCCTGGCCCTGCAGCGAATAGGTGGTGCGCTCGGAGCCGGACGAGCGGGCGCGGGTGATCGTCGGCGCGCCGATCACGGTCGGGAACAGGGCGGAGCGAGACTGCGCGACGAGGGCGCGGGCCTGCGAGTAGTTGGCGACCGTCGCCCGGAGGTTCTGGTTGTCGACGTCGACGGAGCGCATCAGGCGGTCGAGCGTCGGATCGCGAAACACCCGCCACCAGTCGCCGCGCACGGCGCCGTCGTTGGGTTGGGCGGCTCGCCAGCCCTTCTTCTTCTGAACCCAGGCGAGGCTGTCCTCGCGCATGCCGCCTTCCTTGAATCCCAACGGAGTCTCGACGGACGGCCGCGTGTAATCGGGACCCACGAGGCAGCCGGAGGTCGTGGCGGCGACAGCGAGGGCCGCCACCATGCGGATGAGTTTCACGGACATCACTCGGCTGGCATCGGAGCCGCGCCGCTGCCGGTCCGCCTGCTGCGCCGGTTCAGCGCCCAGTGGCGGAGCCGGTCGAGGTACAGGTAGACGACGGGGGTCGTGTACAGGGTCAGGATCTGGCTCACGATGAGGCCGCCGATGATCGCGATGCCGAGAGGCCGGCGGAGTTCCGCGCCCTCGCCCATCGCCAGCACTAGGGGCGCGGCGCCGAGAAGCGCGGCCGCCGTTGTCATCATGATGGGGCGGAAGCGCAAGAGGCAGGCTTCGTAGATCGCATCGGCCGGGGAGGCGCCGCGCGTGCGCTCGGCGTCGAGGGCGAAATCGATCATCAGGATGGCGTTCTTCTTCACGATACCGATCAGCAGGAAGACCGCGATCAGCGCGATCAGCGTGAACTCGGTGCCCGTCACGAGCAGCGCCAGCACCGCACCGATTCCGGCCGAAGGCAGCGTGGAGAGAATCGTGATCGGGTGGACGTAGCTCTCGTAGAGGATGCCGAGCACGGCATAGACCGCAAGCAGCGCGCCGAGGATCAGCAGCGGCTGGCGCGAGGCCGAGTCCTGGTAATTCTTGGCCGCGCCGGAGAATTCACCGTGGATGGTGGCCGGCATGCGCAGCTCGGTCATCGCCTTGTCGATCGCCGCCGTGGCGTCCGAGAGGCTCTTGCCGGGTGCCAGGTTGAAGGAGACCGTGGTCGCCACGAACAGCCCCTGGTGGCTGACCTGGACCGGCGCCGTGCCCGTCTCGAAGCGCACGAAGGCCGAGAGCGGCACCATCGTCTCCTTGGCACTCGAGACCGGCGCGCTCGACGAGGCGCCACCTTTGCTCGCGGCGATGGCGTTGGAGGCGGCGTTGCGTGCGGAATCCGATGCGACCGAAGAGGCACTCGTGCTGCTAGAAGCGCTCGCTCCGGCTCCGGCCTGGGACGCCACGGTTGAGCCGGCGCTCCCCGCCGGAGCGCTGCCCTGTGCGCCAAAACTTCCCGGCATCGTGCTGCCGGCGGTACTCGACGTCGACGGCGAGGACGAACCGCCGGCAGCCGACGTTGTCGCCGCGCTGGACGGACCGGTCACGGTCCCAGCCACGGCGTTGGTCGTCGCCGAGCCGCGCGCGTTGCCGCCCGAGGTCGAGACGTAGATCATCTTCAGTGTCTCGGGGCTCTGGAGGTAGCGCGGCGCGATCTCCATCACGACGTGGTACTGGTTCAGAGGGTTGTAGATCGTCGAGACCTGACGCTGACCGAAGGCATCGTAGAGCGTCTGGTCGATCTTGTCGGGCGTGATGCCGTAACGGTAGGCCGTCGGCCGGTCGATCACGATCCGGCTCTCCAGGCCGCCCTCCTGCTGGTCGGAGGTCACGTCGGCGAAGAGATCGGTCTGCTTCTGCAGTTCCGTCACCAGTTTCGGCGCCCAGGTGTAGAGCTCGTCCGCCGAATCGGCCTGAAGCGCATACTGATACTGGGCGAAGCTCTGCCGCCCGCCCATCTTCAGGTCCTGCCGGGCGAACAGGAACAGCCTCGCGCCCGCGACCTGCGAAAGCTTCGGCCTCAGCCGCGCCATCACCGTCTCGATCGGCGGCCGCTCCCCGAGCGGCTTCAGACCCACGAAGACATTGGCTGAGTTGGTCCCGCGGCCGCCCGTGAAGCCGACCATGCTCTCCACCGCGGGGTCGGCCTGTACGATGGCGCTCGCGCGGGTCAGCTTTTCCTTCATGGACTGGAACGAGATGCGCTGGTCGGCCTGGATGCCGCCCATGAGCTGCCCGGTATCCTGCTCGGGGAAAAAGCCCTTCGGCACGATGACGTAGAGATAGACGTTCAGCCCGATCGTCACGAACACGCTGAGCAGCACGAGACGGCGGTGACGCAGGGCGAAGCCCAGCGAGCGCTCGTAACCCCGCAGCAGCCCGTCGAAGCCGCCCTCCAGGACCCTGACGAAGAGGTTGGGACGCTTGGCCTTTGCCGAAGGATCATGCGCCCTGAGGAAGCGCGCGCACATCATCGGCGTGGTTGTCAGCGAGACCACGAGCGAGATCAGGATCGCCAGCGAGAGCGTGACCGCGAATTCCCGGAACAGCCGGCCGACGATGCCCCCCATCATGAGGATCGGCAGGAAGACCGCGACGAGCGACAGGCTCATCGAGATCACCGTGAAGCCGACCTCGCGCGCGCCGAGCAGCGCAGCCTCCATTCGCGGTTTGCCCGCCTCGATGTGCCGTTGGATGTTCTCAAGGACGACGATGGCGTCGTCGACCACGAAGCCGGTGGCGATGATCAGCGCCATCAACGACAGGATGTTGAGCGAGAAACCGCAGAGATACATCGCGGCGAAGGTGCCGACGATCGAGATCGGCACGGCGACCGCCGGGATCAGCGTCGCGCGTCCCGAGCGCAGGAACACGAACACCACCAGGATCACGAGCCCGACCGCGATGATCAGCGTCTCCTCGGTCTCCTTCAGGGAGGCGCGGATCGTCACCGAGCGATCGCCGGAAATGTTGAGGTCGATATCGCCGGGCAGCGCCGCCTGGATCTGCGGGATCGCCTCCTTCACCCGCTTCACCGTCTCGACGACGTTCGAGTTGGGCTGCTTGTAGATGAACAGGATGACGCCCGGCTTGCCGTTGACGAGGCCGAGGTTGCGCTTGTCCTCGACGGAATCCTCGACCTTGCCGACGTCGGTCAGCCGCACGCCCGCGCCATTGCGATAGGCCACGACGATGTCGCGGTAATCGGCGGCCTGGTGGCCCTGGTCGTTGGCGTAGAGCTGGTAGCGCCGGCTGCCCGCGACGACGTCGCCCTTTGGCGAGTTGGCGTTGGCCGAGGCCAGGGCCGCGCGGATGCCCTCCAGGCCGATGCCGTAGTTGAACAGGGCCGTCGGATCGAGTTCGACCCGCACAGCAGGCAGCGACGAGCCGCCGATATCGACGTTTCCGATGCCCTCGACCTGGGACATCTTCTGCTGAACGACGGTGGCGGCGGAATCGTAGAGCTGGCCCGGCGAGAGCGTGTTCGAGGTCAGCCCGAGGATCAGGATCGGTGCGTCGGCCGGGTTGAACTTCCGGTAAGTCGGGTTCTGGCGGAGTGCCGTCGGTAGGTCCGCGCGGGCCGCGTTGATCGCGGCCTGCACGTCGCGGGCGGCGCCGTCGATGTCGCGGTTCAGGCCGAACAACAGGACGATGCGGACGCTGCCGGTGGAACTCGTCGACGTCATCTCGTTGACGTCGGCGATGATGCCGAGACGGCGCTCCAGCGGCGCAGCCACCGTCGTCGCCATGGTCTCGGGCGAGGCGCCGGCCATCTGCGCCTGGACGAGGATGACCGGGAAATCGACCTGCGGCAGCGGCGCTACCGGCAACTTCAGGAAGGCGAAGATGCCCGCCAGCAGAACGCCGACTGTCAGTAGCGTCGTGGCGATCGGGCGCCGGATGAACGGCTCCGAGATGTTCACGGAAGCGCCTCGCCCGCGCGGAAGCCGCCTTCCCGGCGACCCGTCAGCCGGCGCTCGAGCCGGTCGAAGGCGAGGTAAATCACAGGGGTCGTGAACAGCGTCAGCACCTGGCTGACGATGAGGCCGCCGGCGATGACGATGCCGAGCGGCTGGCGCAGCTCGGAGCCGACGCCGGTGCCGAGGATCAGCGGTACCGCTGCGAACAGGGCGGCGAAGGTCGTCATCAGAATCGGACGGAAGCGCAGCAGGCAGGCTTCGTAGATCGCATCACGCGGGCTCATGCCCTCCTCGCGCTCGGCCTGGAGCGCGAAGTCGATCATCATGATCGCGTTCTTCTTCACGATACCGATCAGCAGCACGATGCCGATGATCGCAATGATGTCGAGCGAGAGCCCGAACAGCATCAGCCCGAGGAGGGCGCCGATGCCGGCGGAAGGCAGCGTCGAGAGGATCGTGATCGGGTGGATGAAGCTCTCGTAGAGTACGCCGAGCACGATGTAGACGGTGACGATCGCGGCCAGGATCAGGAACAGCTCGTTCGAGAGCGCCGACTGGAAGGCGAAGACCGAGCCCTGAGGCACCACGTTGAAGCTGGCAGGGAGCCCGATCTGCTTGCGCGTCGCTTCGATGGCGTCGACCGCCTGGCCGAGGGCTGCGCCCGGAGCGAGGTTGAACGACACCGTGGTTGCCGGGAATTGGCCGAGATGGCCGACGAGCAGCGGCGCGCGGCGTTCCTCGATTCTGGCGATGGCCGAGAGCGGCACCTGGCCCGAAGCCGCGGTGGCGGACGGCAGGTAGAGCTTCTTCAGCGAATCCAGCGTCGTGTGCAGCGCCGGATCGGCTTCGAGGATCACTCGGTACTGGTTCGACTGCGAGAAGATCGTCGAGATGATGCGCTGGCCGAAGGCGTCGTAGAGTGCGTTGTCCACCGAGGCCGGCGTGATGCCGTAGCGGCCTGCGGTGGGCCGGTCGATCGTGACGAAGGCCGCGAGTCCGTTGCCCTGATAGTCGCTGGTGACGTCGGCGAGCAGCGGCGAGGCTTGCAGAGCCTCGACGAAGCGCGGCACCCAGGTCTCGAACTCGGACAGGTTCGGGTTCTCCATGATGACCTGGTACTGCGTCGCCGAGACCGCCGTATCGATGGTCAGATCCTGGACCGGCTGCATGTACAGTCGCACGCCCGGCACCTGGCGCGTTGACAGGTTGAGACGCCGGATGATGTCGCTGGCACTCGCTGAGCGCTCGGCCTGAGGCTTCAGGTTGATGAGCATGCGGCCGGAATTCAGCGTGACGTTCTGGCCGTCGACCCCGATGAACGAGGACAGGTTGGCCACGTCCGGGTCCTTCAACACCACGTCGGCGAGCTGCTGCTGGCGCTCTGCCATCGCCGCGTAGGACACGCTCTGGTCGGCCTGGGAGATGCCCTGGATGACGCCGGTATCCTGGACGGGGAAGAAGCCCTTCGGGATCACCACGAACAGGTAGGCGGTCAGTGCGACCGTCCCGAGGGTGACGATGAGCGTGAGTCCCTGGTTGGCGAGCACGACGCGCAGAGCCCGGCCATAGCCGGCGATCGTCCCCTCCGTCATGCGGCGGCCGAAGCGGCCGATGGCGCCCTCGCGCCGCTCGCCATGCACCTCCGGCTTGAGGAGGCGCGCGCACATCATCGGTACCAGCGTCAGCGAGACGACGGCCGAGATGACGATGGTGGCCGCGAGCGTAATCGCGAATTCATGGAACAGCCGGCCGACCACGTCGCCCATGAACAGCAGCGGGATCAGCACCGCGATGAGCGACACGGTCAGCGACACGATGGTGAAGCCGATCTCGCGGCTGCCCTTCATCGCGGCTTCGAGGGGCGAGAGCCCCTCTTCGACGTGGCGGGCGATGTTCTCGATCACCACGATGGCGTCGTCGACGACAAAGCCGGTGGCGATGGTCAGAGCCATCAGAGAGAGGTTGTCGAGGGAGAAGCCCCACAGGTTCATCGCCGCGAGCGCCCCGACGAGGGAGAGCGGCACCGACAGGCTCGGGATGATCGTCGCAGACACGCTGCGCAGGAACAGGAAGATCACCATCACGACGAGCGCGATGGCGAGCAGCAGCTCGAACTGAACGTCCTCGACGGAGGCCCGGATGGTCACCGTGCGGTCGGTCAGCAGTGCGACGCCCACGGCGGCCGGCATGCTGGCCTGCAGCTGAGGCAGCAACTGCTTGATCTTGTCGACCGTCTCGATGACGTTCGCGCCGGGCTGGCGCTGGATGTTGAGGATGACCGCGGGCGTCCGGTCCATCCAGGCTCCGAGCCGGGTATTCTCGGCGCCGTCGACAACCTCGGCCACGTCCGACAGATGCACCGGCGAGCCGTTCTTGTAGGCGATGATCGCGCTGGAATAGACGGCCGGGTCGCGGACCTGATCGTTGGCGTTGATCGTGTAGGACTGGGTCGGCCCGTCGATGGTGCCCTTCGGCGTGTTGACGTTGAGGTTTCCGATCGTCGTCCTCAGGTCGTCGATGTTCAGGCCGTAGGCGGCAAGCGCCAGGGAGTTGAACCGTACCCGCACCGCTGGCCGCTGGCCGCCGCCCATGCTGACGAGGCCGACGCCCGCAACCTGTGAGATCTTCTGCGCGAGCCGCGTTTCGGCGAGGTCGCGCACCTGCGTCAGAGGCATGGTCGCGGAGGTCAGCGCCAGCGTCAGGATCGGCGCGTCGGCCGGGTTGACCTTGGCGTAGACCGGCGGCGCCGGCAGGTCGGAGGGCAGCAGGTTGCCGGCCGCGTTGATCGCCGCCTGGACCGACTGCTCGGCGATGTCGAGGGAGATGTCGAGGCTGAACTGCAGGGTGATGACCGATGCGCCGGCGGAACTCTGCGACGACATCTGGCTGAGATTGGCCATCTGGCCGAATTGCCGCTCCAGCGGCGCGGTGACGGCCGAGGTCATCACCTCAGGGCTCGCTCCCGGATAGAAGGTTTGCACCTGGATCGTCGGGTAATCGACGGCGGGCAGCGCCGAGACCGGCAGGTTCACGTAGGAAACCATGCCGACGATCAGGATCGCCAGCATCAGCAGCGTCGTGGCAACCGGACGCAGGATGAAGATGCGCGACGGGTTCATGGCGTGTGCCTAAGGCGCCGCGACGCGCATCTCCTCTCCCCGCACATGGGGAGAGGAGAGCGCGAGACCGTCGCGCTCCTCATCACTGAGCCTTCTGTCTGCCGCGCCGGCGCGGATGCTCGCCGCCTTGCGTCTGCGCGGCGTCGCTCTGGCCGTCCGGGGCCTTGCCGCCATCCGTCTTCCCGGCGCTGCCCGTCTCGCCCTGCTGGGAGGCGGCCGCGCCCGGAGCAGCGTTGTCGCCCGGCGCACCGGCCGCTTTCTTCTGACCGCCGGCCGTGATCCGCACGGGAGCGCCCTCGCGCAGGCGGTCGGTGCCGTCCGTGACGATTCGATCTCCCGGCTGGAGGCCTGCCGAAACGACGGTTCGGACGCCGTCCGTTTCGCCAACCGTGATCGGGCGTACGGTGACCTTGTCGTCTCCCTGCATCAGGTAGACGTAGGCGCCGGGCGTGCCGCGCAGGATCGCCGCGGTCGGCACCACGGTGGCGTTCTTGATCGTGTCGACGGTCAGCTTCGCGTTGACGAACTGGTTCGGAAACAGTGTTTCCTCTTCGTTCTGGAACAGCGCGCGCAGCTTCACCGTGCCGGTGGTGACGTCGATCTGGTTGTCGATGGTGTCCAGAGAGCCGGTGGCGATCTCGTGCTGGTCGCCGCGGTCATAGGCGCGCACGGTGAGCTTAGCGCCCTCGCGGATGCGCTTCATCACCCGCGCGACGTCGTCCTCCGGCAGCGTGAACAGCACAGAGATCGGATGCAGCTGCGTCACCACGACGATGTTGGTGGAGCCGGCCGAAATGTAGTTGCCCTGGTCCACCTGCCTCAGGCCCACCCGGCCCTCCACCGGCGAGGTGATGCGGGCATAGGCGATGTTCAGCTTTTGCTGATCGACCATGGCCTGATCGGCCGCGACCGTGCCCTCGTTCTGCTTCACCAGGGCGGCCTGGGTATCGACGTTCTGCTTCGAGATCGAATCCTGGCGGTTCAGGGTCTGGTAGCGCACGAGGTCGAGCTTGGCGTTCTGCAGCAGCGCCTGATCCCGCGCGAGCTGGCCCTGGTTTTGCGCGAGCAGGGCCTCGTAGGGACGCTGGTCGACCTGGGCGAGGTAGTCGCCCTTCTTGACCGTCTGGCCCTCGCGGAAGCCGATTTCCATGAGATAGCCGCTGATCTGCGACTTCACCGTCACTGTAGCGAGCGGCGTCACGGTGCCGAGGCCCTGCAGGATGATCGGCATGTCGCCCGTCGTTGCCGTTGCGATGCCGACGGCCTGGGCGATATCGCCTCCGCCGTGCCTTCCACCCCCGCGGCCGTGCTTCGTCGCCGCGGCGCCCTCGGGCTGTTGCTTGGCCTCGTACATCCGATGCGCGAAGGCCCCGGCCAAGCCCAGCAGCAGGATGAGCAGCATCCAACGCCCGGTACGGCTGCGCCGGCGGGTCTTCGGAGCAGGAGCCTGCTCGGGATATTCCCGGGCGGTCTCCCTGCGGATCGGCGAACTCTCGTTCATCCTCGACTCAATCAGATCGTCGCGTCGAAACCCGTCTTCGCGCCGATTTCCAACTCACCGTGAACCGGACTGTGCCGTCATCCAACGGACGAAGGCAAACCGATCACAACTTGAATGCGGACGCGTTCGGATCCTCAGAGGATCAGCAAACAAACCCAGGCCTCGAGACGGGAAGCGTGCATCGCAGAAGCACGCGAAACTTCTCTCGGCAATGCGTCGTCAGTACGGCGTGCAGGTTTCCCGGATGTTGCTGCGCGCGGAGGGCTTTCCGGCTGCCAACGCCGCAGCGCACGCAGTGCGTATCGACACGCGCGGCGAGTACGGGCGAAGTATCATGCAATGAAGGAGCAGGGGCGGAATGTGCTGATCGTGTCAGTCGCGACCGCCGAAAACGCAAAGAGGCCGCCGTACAAGACGGCAGCCTCTTCGCTACAACCGAGCCGGCGACCACTTGCAGGGAACGAGGGGGCGGAGTTCCATACAGGCGGTCGCCGGTCGGCCGTGGACTGAGAGTTAAATCACGACTGATGATTGTCAACATTCGTCAGTCGTTCGGGGCCATCCGGGGCGGAGACGTGTGCGCTCCCGCACGCTTCGCCTTGATATCCCCGCGTGGTATCCGCTTCTCGTCTTGACGTCGCGGATGCTGCGACCGGTGTCGTCCCTGCTCTGATTTGCCGGATATGAATCCCGTCTTCGCCGATCTTCCCGTCACGGTCTTCGAGACGATGTCGCGGCTCGGCCGAGAGCATGGCGCAATCAATCTCGGCCAGGGCTTTCCCGACGATCCGGGGCCGGACGACGTGCGCGAGGTGGCAGCCAAGGCCCTGCGCGACGGCTACAACCAGTACCCGCCTATGATGGGACTGCCGTCGCTGCGTGCGGCCGTCGCCGAGCATTACGGTCGCCATCAAGGTCTCGAACTCGACCCCGACACCGAGGTGATGGTCACCTCCGGCGCGACAGAGGCCCTGGCCGGCGCGATCTTCGCGCTGATCGAGCCCGGCGACGAGGTCGTGCTGTTCGAGCCGATGTACGACGCCTATCTGCCGCTGGTGCGCCGGGCCGGAGGCATCCCGCGCTTCGTCACGCTGAAGCCTCCGTACTTTCGGCTGGAGGACGAGGCCCTGGCGGCAGCGTTTTCCGACCGGACGCGGCTCGTCATCTTGAACAACCCGCTCAACCCCTCGGCGACGGTTTTCGGCGAGGCCGCCCTGTCGCTGCTCGCGGGCTACTGCGAAAGGTTCGACGCCGTAGCGCTCTGCGACGAGGTCTGGGAGCACGTGATCTTCGACGGCGCCCGCCACGTGCCGCTGATGGCGCTGCCCGGCATGCGCGAGCGGACCATCAAGGTCGGCTCGGCCGGCAAGATTTTTTCGCTGACCGGCTGGAAGGTCGGCTTCGTGATGGCGGCTCCGGAGCTAATGCGCGTGCTCGCCCGCGCCCACCAGTTCCTCACCTTCACGACGCCGCCGAACCTGCAGGAGGCGGCGGCCTACGGTCTCGGGAAGAACGACGCCTATTTTACCGGTATGCGCGCTGGGCTCGCTCGTTCCCGCGATCGGCTGGCAACGGGATTGTCCGGCCTCGGCTTCACGGTTCTGCCGAGTGCCGCGACATACTTCGTCAGTATCGATATCGGCGCGGCCGACGACGTGGCCTTCTGCGAGCGGCTGGTGCGCGAGAACGGCGTCGCCGCGATTCCGGTGAGCGCCTTCTATGAGACCGGGCGCGTCAAGAACCTCGTGCGCTTCTGCTTCGCCAAGACCGATGCGACCCTCGACGCCGCCCTCGAACGGCTGTCGCGCCAGGCGAGCGCCGCTTGATGAAATTTTCCGCGGGCAAAGGCCGCTTCCTTGCCGCCGGGGGTCACGCGGACCACATGCTTCGGCATGAGTGCCGCCGACACGCCCCGCAACCCGCACGTCTTCGCCGAGCCCTTCGGGTCGGCCGACCTGCGCCGTTTCACCGATACCGGACCGGAGGCCAGCCTCCGGCGCCTGGAGCACATCGCGCATCTGATGGACACGGCCTTCGTGCTGCCGGGCATCAATCGGCGCGTTGGTCTCGATGCGATCATCGGCCTGGTGCCGGTGATCGGCGACATCGCGGGCGTCGCGATCGCCTCCTACATCGTCTACGAGGCCCGACGCCTCGGGGCCCCGCGCTGGCTGGTTGGGCGCATGGCGGCGAACGTGGCGTTCGACGGTCTCGTCGGCGCCGTGCCGGTGGCCGGCGACCTGTTCGACGCGGCCTTCAAGGCCAATCGTCGCAACGTCCGCCTGCTGCGCCGGCATCTCGAGAAGAAGGGCAGCTTGCGGCCGAGCGAGATCGAGGGCACGGCAACGCGCCTCGATTGAGTTTTTTCACCATCAGGGCCGTGACGTCATGAACGAGGTGCCGCGCCCGCAGGTCGACGCGGTCCCCGTGACCGCGCCTGGCAATGCGCCGCAGATGCAGGGCCTACCGCCGGAGACCCGGCGCGGGCTCTCGCCACTCAATCGCCGCCGCGTCGCGAATTTCTGGAAGAACAAGCGCGGTTCGTGGTCCGCGGTCGTCTTCGCCGTACTGTTCGTGGTAAGCCTGTTCGCGGAGTTCATCGCCAACGACCGGCCGATCTTCGTCTCCTACAAGGGCGAATGGCTCTGGCCGGTCTTCATCGACTACCCGGACGAGAAGTTCGGTGGCTTCCTCGCGCAGACGGATTTTCGCGCACCTGAGACCCGCAAGGAGATTGCGGAGAACGGCTGGTCGGTCTGGCCGCCGATCCCCTACTCCTACAACACCTTCATGAGCGACCTGCCGACGCCGTCCCCCTCTCCGCCGACTTGGAATCTGACGGACGACCAGTGCCGCCCAGTCGCCGAGCGCGCCGGCGCCAAGGCGCAAGGACGCCCCCTCGGCTGCCGGGATATCGAGCAGCACTGGCTCGGCACCGACAACGCCTCGCGCGACGTGCTCGCCCGCATCCTCTACGGCTTCCGGATCTCGGTGCTGTTCGGGCTGATGCTCGCGGCCGTCTCGTCGGTCATCGGCGTGATCGCAGGGGCGGTGCAGGGCTATTTCGGCGGCTGGACCGATCTGATCTTCCAGCGCGCCATCGAGATCTGGAGCGCGGTGCCGACGCTTTACCTGATCATCATCATGTCGGCCTTCCTGGCGCCGAGCTTCTTCACGCTGCTCGCGATCCTAACGCTCTTCGCCTGGACGGCCCTCGTCGGGGTGGTGCGCGCCGAGTTTCTGCGCGCCCGCAACTTCGAATACGTCCGCGCCGCCCGGGCACTCGGCCTCTCCAACGTGGCGATCATGACCCGCCACCTGCTGCCGAACGCCATGGTCGCGACTCTAACCTTCCTGCCGTTCATCCTGAACGGCTCGATCACGACGCTGACCTCGCTGGACTTTTTGGGCTTCGGACTGCCGCCCGGCTCTGCCTCCCTCGGCGAGCTGCTGGCGCAGGGCAAGGACAACATCAACGCGCCCTGGCTTGGGCTGACCGGGTTTTTTGTCGTTTCGGCGATGCTGAGCTTGTTGGTGTTCGCGGGCGAGGCGGTGCGCGACGCGTTCGACCCGCGGAAGACCTTCGCCTGAGCGTCATTGCGAGCGAAGCGAAGCAATCCAGGGCCACACACGCGACCTCAGCCCGTTAGCCCTGGATTGCTTCGCTGACGCTCGCAATGACGGTGAGTGCTACTCCGCCGCCACGGCCGGCGAGATCTGCTTCCTTGCCCGCTTGTCCACTGTCCCCACGAACGAATGCGCGTCCTCCTTCCGCTCGAAGACGTGCGGGGCGACGCCGCGTTTCTTCAGCGCCTCCTCCATCTTCAGGCGGAGGAAGGCGCTCGTCGCGTAGCGGGTAGTGGTCGCGTAGTAGTTCGCCTGCAGATATTGGATCATGCCGGCATAGTCGTCGTAGAGGTTCTCGTTGAGCTTGAACCCGTCGTGGTTCACCACCGAGTTCACGCGCTGTCCGGCCTTCTTGCAGGCCTCGACGATGGTGAGGCGCAGCTCATCCATGTCGCTCTTCACGCGGCAGTACCAGCCCTCCAGGTTGATAAAGAGCAGGTTGCGGTCCGGGTCGTAGCTGACGCGGTCCTTGAGATCGAGGTTGAGCAGGTCGGAGGCCAGCTCCATCGGCTCCTCGCGGAAGATGCGCGAGTCCATCGGCACCGGGTTCCGGATCACCGGCTTGAAGTCCATGTGGGGGAGAATGTCGCGCTCGATGTCGATGCCGGGTGCGACCTCGATCAGTTCTAGCCCGTCCTTTGTGAGCTGGAAGACGCAGCGCTCGGTCACGTAGATCACCGGCTGCGATTTCTGCACCGCGTACGGTCCGCTGAAGGTGTTCTGGGCGACTTGCGTGACGAACTTCCGCGCCCTTCCCTCCTTGACGATCCGCACCTGCCCGTCGTCGACCGCGATCTCGAGGCCGCCGGCCGTGAAGGTGCCGGCGAAGACCACGCTGCGCGCGTTCTGGCTGATGTTGATGAAGCCGCCGCAGCCGTTGAGCTTGCCCGCGAATTTCGAGGTGTTGACGTTGCCGGCCTCGTCGCACTCGGCCATGCCGAGGCAGGTCATGTCGAGGCCGCCGCCGTCGTAGAAGTCGAACATCTGGTTCTGGTCGATGATGCAGTCGGCATTCGTCGCCGCGCCGAAGCTCGACCCCGAGGCGAGCACGCCGCCCACCGCACCGGCCTCGGTGGTCAGCGTGATGTAGGGGGTGATCTTTTCCTCGTTCGCGACGGAGGAAATCCCCTCTGGGGCTCCGACTCCGAGATTGACCACGCCGTTCGGGGGCAGCTCGAAGGCCGCGCGGCGGGCGATGATCTTGCGCTCGTTCAGCGCCATCCGTTTAATGCCGGTGACCGGCACGCGGATCTCACCCGCCAGCGCCGCGTCGTGCATCACGCCGTAGTTCATGCGGTGCATCTCAGGCTCGGCGACCACGACGCAGTCGACGAGGATGCCGGGCACGCGCACGTCCTTCGGCAGCAGGTAGCCGTCATCGACGATGCGCTCGACCTGGGCGATGACGATGCCGCCGTTGTTGCGGGCGGCCATGGCCTGGGCGAGGCAATCGAGGGTCAGAGCCTCTTTCTCGTAGGAGAGGTTGCCGGACGGGTCGGCCGAGGTGGCGCGGATGAAGGCCACGTCGATCTTGGTGGCCGTGTAGAACAGCCATTCCTCGCCATCGACCTCGACGAGCTTGACGATGTCGTCCTGGGTCAACTCGTTGACCTTGGCCCCGCCATGGCGCGGATCGACATAGGTGTGCAGGCCGACCTTCGAGAACAGGCCGGGCTGTCCGGCGGCGCAGGCCCGGTAGAGCTGCGAGATCACGCCCTGAGGCAGGTTGTAGCCGCGGATACGGTTCTCGGTGGCGGCCTGAGCCACCTTCGGCATCCGGCCGAAATTCGCGGCGATGACGCGAGTGAGCAGCCCATCATGGTGCAGACGGCCGGTGCCGAGGCCTTTGCTGTCGCCGGCGCCGGCGGTCATGATCAAGGTGAGGCCGCGGGGCGAGCCCGTATCGACGAAGCGCTTCTCCAGCGCCGCATGCAGGGCCTCGGGGATGCAGCTCTGGACGAAGCCGGTCGTGGTCACGACGTCGTTCTCGCGGATGAGCGCGATCGCCTCCTGGGCCGTGATGACCTTGTTCTTCTTCATCGGCTGCGTCGTCCTCCCAGCTTCTCCGCTCTTCGCAGTTCCGTGCAAGATCTTGCACGGTAGCCCTCGCGGCGGAGATTGCGTCGCCTCGATCGAAACAAGCGATCAGCCGGTCTCGATCCCCAGCATGATTGCCCAGATTTATGCTGCATCGCGCAACATCTCTGCTGCGACGCATTCACAAGCCTAGGAAGCATCAGCTTAGCGCAATCGAGCGCTGGTTGGACCTGAAAAAGACTGTCCGAAGGCTCAAGAAAAACTCGCGGCGAACCGGCGGGAGCGCAGTATTGGATACTGGATACGATGGCGGCCAGCCCGTCTCCGGCCGCCCTGATTCAGCACGCCGGCTCACGAGCAGATGCCACGCCGTCAGTCGCCGGCGTGATGTGCCAAGCGGAGCCATGCAACTGGTGCGTCGCAGTGAAGACTTCGTGCAGATTTTCGCCGAGCCAACGGACGAACTCGGACTCTCAACCGTTAGAAATTCATATGATCCATACGCAGATGGCGAATTTCGACATGAGAAAAATCATTCTGACCTCCGTGATGGTCGCCGGAAGCTTGACCTTGACGATCGCGGCCGCCGAAGCACAAACTATTACGGGCGGCAGGTTTCCCGCCGCGTCCGGTGGGCCTGTCGGTGGAGGGGGTCTCGGCGGAGGGGCTGAACTCGGCGGAGGCGCAGGTGTCCGCGGAAGTTTCGGTGGCGGGGCCGTGGGCGGGCGTCCGGGAGGCTTCGGCGGGGGCGGCATGGCCGCTCGGCCGCCGGGGATCGGCGGATTGCCGACGGCGGTCGGGCCGACGCTCGGTCCCGGCGTGAATCCTGGCCGACCGGGCTTTCCGGGAAACGTAAGCCCCGGCGGACCGGGCCGTCCCGGCGGCATCGCCGATGGCGGCTTCGGCGGTCGCCCTGGCTGGAACCGCCCCGGGCGGCCCGGCGGCATCGCCGATGGCGGTTTCGGCGGCCGCCCTGGCTGGAATCGCCCTGGGCGGCCGGGCGGTCACCATCATCATCACGGATGGCACGGCCGCCCCTACCCGGCATACGGTTTCGGCGTCGGAACGGGGTTCGGCTACGGATACGGGTACCCGTACGGCAACGGCTACTACGACGACTACTATGCGCCCGCTGCCTACGACGACGAGTCGTCGGCGCCGGCCGGCGACGCGCAAGCCGCCTACTGCGCTCAGCGGTTCAAGACCTACGATCCGCAAACGCGCACCTATGTCGGCAAGGGGGGCAAGCGGCGTTCCTGCCCATAAGCCTTCGCTCTTCCAAGCGCGTGCACAGCCTCGCGAGCCCCGGTTCGCGGGGCTTTGCTTTGTGAGTTCTGTTGTTTTCGATCGAAGACCCCGTTCCGTTCAGGCTTTTCTTCGAGCGTGACCGGGCGCACAGACTGTCGAGTTTGAACGGCGTATCTCGCGACACGGTCAATCGGGCAGTTGGGCGATGGACGAGACGTTCTTCTTCGTAGGCCTCGCCTTGGCGGGATTGGCGATGGCCGTATCCGGCCCGATCGCCTTCGTCCTGGTCATGTCCCAGCGCAAGCGAATCGCTCAACTGGAGCAGAGACTTGCGCGGTTCGATCGGCTTCCGCCTGCCGCACAGGCTCCCGCACCGTTCGCAGCTCGGCAGCCCGCCACTCGGCCCGAGCCGGCGCCTGAACCCGCGCGCGAGACGGCGCGTCCCGCACCCACTGTGCTGCCGATCTCCGCCTCCCCTCCGGCCATCGAGCCAAAGCTGCCCCGTCCGTCCTTCGAAGAGCGGTTCGGCACGCGGTGGGTGGTCTGGGTCGGCGGGATCGCCCTGGCCTTCGGCGCGGCGCTGCTGGTGCGTTACTCGGTCGAGGCCGGCTATTTCGGGCCAGGCATGCGCGTCGTGTCCGGCTTTGCGCTGGCCGCAGGCCTTCTGGCCGTCGGCGAACTGCTGAGGCGGCGTCTGCGAGGGAGCCTGCCGGTCCCGACCACCTGGCCCGACATCCCCGCCATGGTGACCGCGGCCGGCACCGTGGCTTTGTTCGGCACGATCTACGCCGCCCACGCGCTCTATGGCTTCATCGGGCCCGAGATCACGTTCGTCGCACTCGCCGCCACTGGCTTCGGCGTCATGTCGGCCGCGCTGCTACACGGGCCCGCCCTTGCCGGTCTCGGCCTCATCGCCGCGCTGGGGACGCCGCTTCTCGTAGGGGGGGGCGGAAGCCCGTGGCCCCTGACCGTTTATCTCCCCGCCGTCGCGGCGAGCGCCTACGGCTTCGCCTGGTACAAGGGCTGGCGCGCGCTCGCCGTCGCGGCGGCGATCGGCGCCGGCCTATGGGCGCTTCTGCTCGGCCTCGTCAGCATGAAGGCTTCGGACGCCGCGGCGGCGCAGATCCACGGCGTGCTACAGGCGGCGCTCGCGAGCTTCGTCTTCACTCTGTCCCACCGGGCGACGCCGGCCGAGGAGGGACGGCTCGATCGTTCGGCCACGGCAGCATTGATGGCCCCTTCCCTCGTGCTCGTCGCGCTTCTCGGGACGACGATGGCCCAGGGCTACGGCGCGGCTTGGATCCTCGCGGCGGTCGCCGCGGTGGCGATCCCCGCCGCTGCCGGCTTCCTCGTCGTCCCGGCAGCAGCCGGACTCGTCATCGCAGGCGTTGCGCTCTCCGGTGCGATTGTCCTGTGGCCACCCGCTCCCGATGAGCACTGGGTCTCGTTCCTGATTCGCCTCGACACGACCGATCCAGGTTTGCTCCTGGCCTTTGCCGCGCTCGCCGGTGTGGGTATCGCCGCGGCCGGCGCGCTCAGGCTGATCGGCGGCGGCCGGCTGCCGCTTGCTACTGCGCTCGCCTACGCGGCGGGAGCGACCCTGACGCCGCTCGCCGCCCTCTCGCTGACCTATCTCCGGCTCGCACAGGCCGAGGTCTCACCCTCCTTCGTTGTGGCGGCCGGCGTGGTGGCGCTGGCCATGACCTGGCTCGCCTCGGTATTCCGCGCGCAGCGGGAACGGACGCCGGCTGACGCGCTCACCATCGGACTGGGCGCTTTCGCTTCGGCCGCGGTCGCCGCGCTGGCGCTGGGCATGGTCTTCGCCGTTTCGGGCGGTTCGCTCACCGTGGCAATGGCGCTCGCCGCACTCGGCACCGGCGTCATCGCGCGGCGGCTCGACATCCCCGCCCTGCGCTGGTGCGTCGCCGGTCTCGGCATCGTCGTGGCCGGACGGCTCGCCTGGGATCCGATGGTCGTTGGCGGCGAGCTGGGGCGCACACCGATCCTCAACTGGCTGCTCGTGGGCTACGGCGTGCCTGCATTCGCCTTCGGCCTCGTCTCGCGGATCATCCGCCTGCCGGACACCAAGCCGGACGCCCCTCCCCTGATCGCGCAGGCCCTGAGCCTGCTGCTCGCGGCCTTCCTGGTCTTCTTCGAGATCCGGCACGCCCTGCATGGCGGCGATATCTACGCGCTCGATAGCGGCCTATTGGAACACGGCCTGCTGTCGCTCTCGGCGCTCGGCTTCGCGACCGTCCTCGTGCGCCTCGACGGGGTGCACGGCTCGCCGGTGCTGCGCTTCGCGAGCCTCGCTTTCGGTGTGATCGCGTTCGTACAGAGCCTCGCCGCGCTCGGGCTCGCCGTGAACCCTTACTTCACCGACGAGGCCGTTGCCGGCGGCCCGGTCTTCAATGAGATCCTGATCGCCTACGGCCTGCCCGCCCTCGTCGCCCTCGCGCTCGCCCGCACGGCCCGCGAGAAGCGGCCGCAATGGTACGTGTTGGGAGCGGGCGGCGTCGGCGTGGTGCTCTGCTTCCTTGCGGTGACGCTCCTGATCCGACACGGCTTCCAGGGCGCGCAGCTCGGCATCGACCGGGAGACGAGCCAGCCCGAATGGTACGCCTACTCCGCCGGCTGGCTGCTCTCCGGATTGGCGCTGCTCGCCTACGGCCTGCTGCGGCAATCCCTGACCGCGCGCCTCGCCTCGGCGGCACTCGTCGGGCTCTCGACGCTCAAAGTGTTCCTGTTCGATCTCTCCGGGCTCGACGGCCCGCTGCGGGCCCTGTCCTTCCTCGGGCTCGGCGCCGTGCTGATCGGGATCGGGCTGGTCTACCAGCGCTTCGTGTTCGCGCCAGCGCGTGCGGGGTAAGTTCGCCCGTCATTGCGAGCGCAGCAAAGCAATCCAGGGCCAACGGGCTGACGTCGTGTATGCGGCCCTGGATTGCTTCGCTGTGCTCGCAATGACGGCGGTGCAGGCTTCAGAAAAAGATCGGCCGCGCGCTGGCATTGTGCTCGACCAGCACAGCACCGGTGGCCGGATCGACCTCCTTCAGAACCGCGTCGTAGCCCCAAAGATCGGCGAGGTGCTGCAGCACGCGGCGGGCATCGTCCTTCTGCAGGGTGATGCGGTTGAGCGCCTTGTGGTGGACGATGAGGCGGCGGTCCCCTTCGAGATCGACGTCGACCACCTCGATGTCGGGGTCGAGCCACGCGACGTCGTATTGCCGGGCGAAGGAGCGGCGCATCTTGCGGTAGCCGCGCTCGTCGTGGATCGCCTCGACGCGCAGGTCCGGCTCGTCGGGATCGTCGACGACGTGGAACAGGCGCATGTCGCGCATGAGCTTCGGCGAGAGGAACTGCGCGATGAAGCTCTCGTCGCGATAATTTTCCCAGCAATCGCGCAGCACCGCCATGGCGTCGCCCGTTCCGGCGATGTCCGGGAACCAGGCGCGGTCCTCCTCGGTCGGATTCTCCACGATGCGTTGGATGTCCTGCATCATCGCGAAGCCCAGCGCGTAGGGATTGTGGCCCCCGAAGCTGCGGTCGTCGAAATTCGGCTGGCGGATGACGTTGGTGTGGGAGGTCAGGAACTCGAGATAGGCCGCGTCGCCGATCAGGCCCTTTTCGGAGAGGGCGTTCATGATCCGGTAGTGCACGTAGGTGGCGCAGCCCTCGTTCATGACCTTGGTCTGGCGCTGCGGGTAGAAGTACTGCGCGACCAGCCGGACGATGCGCAGGATCTCGCGCTGCCAAGGCCGCAGGCGCGGCGCGACCTTCTCCAGGAAATAGAGGATGTTCTCCTGGGGTAGCTCCAACAGGGCGCGGCGGCGGTCGAGGGCCGCATCGCCCTTTGCGGCATCGGCCTTGGCCGGAAGCGTGCGCCAGAGGTCGTTGAAGATCTGCTCGCCGTGCTCCTGGCGCTCCCGCTCGCGGCGCTGCTCCGAGGCGAGGTCCGGCCGCTTCTTGCGCGGATAGCGGTGGACGCCTTGGCTCATCAGGGCATGGGCGGCATCGAGCACCTGCTCCACGGCGGTGTGGCCGTAACGCTCCTCGCAGCGGGTAATATAGGCCTTGGCGAAGTCGAGATAGTCGAGAATGCCTTCGGCATCTGTCCACTGCCGGAACAGATAGTTGTTCTTGAAGAAGTGGTTATGCCCGAAGGCGGCATGCGCGATGACGAGCGTCTGCATCGTCGCCGAGTTCTCCTCCATCACGTAGGAGATGCACGGGTCGGAATTGATGACGATCTCGTAGGCCAGCCCCATATGGCCGCGCCGGTAGCTCGCCTCCTGCTGGGCGAAGTGCTTGCCGAAGGACCAGTGCTTGTAGAACAGCGGCATGCCGATCGAGGAATACGCGTCGAGCATCTGCTCGGCGGTGATGATCTCGATCTGGTTCGGATACCAGGACAGCCCGAGCGCCGTGGCCTCGACCTCGCAGGCCTCGTGGATGCGGCGGATGGTGTCGAAATCCCAGTCGTTGCCCGTGAAGAGCGGCTCGGCCGCCTTGGCGGTGGCCTTGGTGCGAGATTTCAGAGCGGTCGTCATGCCATCTCCTCCGTCGTGGCGAGCGGAGCGGAGCCATCCAGAGCCTCACGCGCGACGGTTGGAGCGTTGGCCGTGGATTTCTTCGCTGACGCTCGCAATGACGAGCTTGAGCGATGGGCGCCGAGACTCATACCCCCGCCTCCGCGCGCGCATCCTTCGGGCCGAACAGCTCGCGGAACACGGGGTAGATGTCGCGGCGGTGGTTGACCTTGCGCATGGCGAGCGGCTCCCCGGCCTTGGCCAGCGCCTCGTAGGTGCGCCACAGCGTGGTGCGATGTTCGACGAAGCCGGCGCGCGGGCCGTTCTCGTCACCGACCTCCAGATAGGCGAAATGCTGGCAGGCCGGCAGGATGTGGGCGCGCAGCAGCTCCGTTGAGGTCGGGCCGTCCGAAGAGACGTTGTCGCCGTCCGAGGCCTGGGCCGCGTAGATGTTCCAGTCGTTCGGATCGTAGCGCTCGGTGACGACGCGCTTCATCTCGACGAGCGCCGAGGAGACCAGCGTGCCGCCGGTCTCGCGGGAGCCGAAGAAGGTCTCTTCATCCACCTCCGTCGCCTTGTCGGTGTGGCGGATGAAGACGATCTCGACGTGCTTGTAGCGACGCGTCAGGAAGATGTGCAGCAGGATGTAGAACCGCTTGGCGAGGTCCTTCATGTGCTCGGTCATCGAGCCGGACACGTCCATCAGGCAGAACATCACCGCCTGCGCGATCGGGCGCGGATAGGGCTCGAAGCGGCGGAAGCGCAGGTCGAGCGGGTCGACGTAAGGAATGCGCTTGGAGCGCTCACGGAGCGCTTCGAGCTTGAGGCGAAGCTCCGGCAGGATCGGATCGAATTCGCTGACCTCAGCAATCTGCGCTTCGAGCGCCGCGAATTCCTCGAGCTTCGGCCGCTTGAGGGCGATCCGGCGCGACATCGAATTGCGCAGCGTCCGGGTCAGCGCGAGGTTTGCCGGCGAGCCGCTCACCGTGTACCCGGCCCGGCGCAGCCCTTCCGTCTCGACAATGGAGAGGCGGCGCTTGGCCAGGTCGGGCAGTTCGAGATCGTCGAGGAAGAGTTCGAGGAACTCGTCGCGGGTCAGCGCGAAGTGGAAGGCATCTTCCGAGTTCTCGCCGCCGTCACCGCCCTCGCCCGAGCCACCGGCCCCGCCGCCGCCCGGCGGCCGCTCGATGCGGTCGCCTTCGACATAGGTCTTGTTGCCGGGGATGATGTAATCCTGGAGCCCGGTGCCGGATTGACGGCTGAAGCGCGGCTCGCGCACGCCGTCGGCGGGCACCGAGATCCGGCCGTCTTTGCCAAGGTCCTTGATGTCCTTCTCGCGAGCGGATTCCCGCACCGCTCGCTGGGCCATGTCCTTGACGCGACGCAGGAAGCGCTGACGGTTCGGGAGGCTCTTGCCCCCGGGATTGAGCCGACGGTCGACGATGTGCATCGTGTCTCGCTAAGCGCCTCGTCCTCAAGCCTTTCCGGTGTTCAACCCGGACAACCGACCAAAAGTGCGGCGGCAGTGAAGCAGGGGCGTGGTGGAGACGCCCGCTTCACCCCGCCTGCTTGACCCGCATGTACCATTCCACGAGCCGCCGGACCTGTCGCTCCGTATAGCCCCGCGCCGTCATCCGCTCGACGAACTCGCCGTGCTTCTTCTCGGTCTCGCCGTCCTTCTTGGAGCCGAAGGAGATCACCGGCAGCAGCTCTTCCACCTGGCTGAACATGCGCCGCTCGATGACCTCGCGCAGCTTCTCGTAGCTCGTCCAGGACGGGTTGTGCCCGCCATGCTGCGCTCTGGAGCGCAGAGCGAACTTCACCACCTCGTTGCGGAAATCCTTCGGGTTGGCGATGCCCGCCGGCTTCTCGACCTTGGTGAGCTCCTGGTTGAGGAGCTCGCGGTTCAGGAGCTGGCCGGTCTCGGTATCCTTGAAGTCCTGATCCTCGATCCAGGCATCGGCATAGTCGATGTAGCGATCGAACAGGTTCTGGCCGTAATCGTGATAGCTCTCGAGATAGGCCTTTTGGATCTCGTGACCGATGAACTCGGCATAGCGCGGCGCGAGTTCGGTCTTGATGAACTCCATGTAGCGCTTCTCGGTCTCCGGAGGCATCTGCTCGCGCCGGATCGCCTGTTCCAGCACATACATCAGATGGACCGGGTCGGCCGAGACCTCGGTGGTGTCGTGGTTGAAGGTCGCCGCGAGCACCTTGAAGGCGAAGCGGGTCGAGATCCCGTCCATGCCCTCGTCGACGCCGGCCGTGTCCTTGTATTCCTGCATCGAGCGGGCGCGCGGATCGACCTCACGCAGGCTCTCGCCGTCATAGACGCGCATCTTCGAAAAGAGGTTCGAGTTGGCGTGCTCGCGAAGGCGCGAGAGCACCGAGAACCGAGACAGCATCTCGAAGGTACCTGGCGCGCAGGCGGCCTCCGACAGTTCCGAGCGCGAGATCAGCTTCTCGTAGATCTTCTGCTCTTCCTGGACGCGCAGGCAATACGGAACCTTGATGACGTAGATACGGTCGATGAAGGCTTCGTTGTTCTTGTTGGTCTTGAAGGACTGCCACTCGGATTCGTTCGAGTGCGCCAAGATCACGCCAGTAAAGGGGATCGCGCCGATATTCTCGGTGCCGACGTAGTTGCCCTCCTGCGTCGCCGTGAGCAGCGGGTGCAGCATCTTGATCGGCGCCTTGAACATCTCGACGAATTCGAGAACGCCCTGGTTCGCCCGGTTGAGGCCGCCCGAGTAGCTGTAGGCATCCGGGTCGGCCTGGGAGAGCGTCTCCAGCCGGCGGATGTCGACCTTGCCGACGAGAGAGGAGATGTCTTGGTTGTTCTCGTCGCCCGGCTCGGTCTTGGCGATGGCGATCTGGCGCAGGCGCGACGGGCGCACCTTGATCACCTTGAAGCGCGAGATATCGCCGTCGAACTCGTCGAGGCGCTTGAGCGCCCAGGGGCTCATCAGGCCGGTGAGGCGGCGGCGCGGGATACCGAAGCGATCCTCCAACTCCTTGCCCATCGTGTCGGGATCGAACAGCCCGAGCGGGCTCTCGAAGACCGGGGAGACCTCGTCGCCGGCCTTGAGCACGTAGACGGGGTGGACCTCCATTAGCGCCTTGAGCCGCTCGGCGAGGGACGACTTGCCGCCGCCGACCGGGCCGAGGAGGTAGAGGATCTGCTTGCGCTCTTCGAGGCCCTGCGCCGCGTGGCGGAAGAACGAGACGATGCGCTCGATCGTCTCTTCCATGCCGTAGAATTCGGAGAAGGCAGGGTAGACCCGGATGGTTCGGTTCATGAAGACCCGGCCGAGGCGCGAGTCCCGAGCCGTATCCACCATTTCGGGCTTGCCGATTGCGTCGAGGATACGCTCCGCGGCGCTGGCATACATCAGCGGCTCGTCGCGGCACGCCTCAAGGAATTCGGAGAGGGACATCTCCGTGTCCCGTCGCGCCTCGTATCCACGGGCAAAGCTCTGGAACAGGTCGCTCGTCGAGTGCGTCGGCATTCGGACACCCCCATCAAACTCAAGACAGCTTCATCCTGTCCCGGCTTGGATGCAACGGACATTATCGGTTTTGTCGCAGCGCCCACATCACACCGTTCAAGCGTGTGAAACGGGTAACACTATTGCAGGATTGCAGCAGTTCTCGTGCTCGGCCAAGCCCTTTACAGGGTTGGCCGAGTCGAGCGCGCCTCGCATGGCGCCAGAAGTCTTAGTGCGACGCAATAAGGATGCCGACGAAAGGAAGACGGCTCTCCAGGTCAGAGATCGGAGAGGTCCTTGTCGTCCTTCTTCTCGTCTTTCTTGGCATCCGATTTCTTGTCGTCCGCCTTCTTGTCGTCCGTCTTGGCGGCCTCGACCGTGATGCGGATGTCCTGACGTTCGACGACGCCGTCTGCGGTCTTCACGTCGAGCAAGACCTGATCGGTCCCGGTGAAATCGGCCTTGCTCTTGTAGAACACCGCGGATGCCTGCGCGTCCTTGCTGGGGCAGCGATAGCTCGCGGGCGTCTTCAGCTTGCCGCTCTTGGTCTGGAGCTGGCCGTTTTTCGGCGCGGTCACGATCTTAATTTCCGGCAGGGGGCCGGTGGAGCAATCCTTCTTGAGATTCGGGCTGACGATCAGCCGCTTGACCTTGCCGGGGGCGGCGGTCTCGCTGCGGGTCGTCACGGTCTGGGCGTAAGCCGGAGCCGCGCAGGCGAGGCCGGCAGCCAGAGCTGCAGCAAGAAGACGGGCAGCGATCATGCGGTTTCCTCCGTGCCCCGCGGCTTGCCGGACCATCCGGAAGACGAGGGGGCCTGTGAGACACGGCCGATGTGGGGACGAGAGGGCGCGGCGTCGAGGATTCGTAGCCGGACTTCAATGCTGCAGGGCAGCAGCGACCGCTCCGGTGACTCGGGCGATCTGCGCGGCGTCGAAATCCTTGCCGAGCGCCGCGACGAGATGGCGTTCGATCCGCTCGCGCTCGCCGAGATCGGCGATAGGTGTGACGGGAATATCTTTTTCCGTGAGGTTGCAGGCTTTGCGGATGGTTTCGGCGGCCTTGAGGAGATGCTCGCGGTCCGCTGGCCCCATGTCCCAGAGCGGGTTGCGCAGGCGGCTGATCACACGCCGTGCATCGCGGTACTCACGGTCGACCGTCGTCAGGGCTTCGATCTGGCTGACGAGGAACATCAGCTCCAGCATCTCGGTGGCGGCGTCGGGGGACGCACGCACGATCCGCAGCACGCGGGAGATCAACTCCTGGGTCGGCGATCTCGGTTGACGCTGCTCGGCCATGGCGCCTCAACGCCGATCACGCTTCAAAGTTCGCGCTTCGGGGCGGCCAGCGTTCTGTCGCAGCGGAGAAAGACAGCCGGGGTCAGAGGCCGGGACGCAGAGAGGCAAGCGCCTCGCGGCAGGCCCGCAACTCACAAAGGACGTCATGCAGGATGGCATCGACGTCGGTCGCCGCCGCGATCACCTCGGGCTCGCCGTCCGTCTCCCGATCCTGGAGCGAGGGCTTGCCCACCTCGGCTTCTCCGCGGCCGATCGCCTGCACGAAGCGAACGCCGTGGTCCTTTAGGACACGCTGGGCGCCCTTGATGGTGTAGCCGTGCCCATGCAGCAGGCGCTGGATACCCTTGATGAGGTCAATGTCGTCCGGACGGTAGAAGCGTCGTCCTCCGGCGCGTTTGAGTGGCCGGATCTGCGTGAACCGGCCCTCCCAGAACCGCAGGACGTGTTGATGTACCCCGATGTCCTCGGCGACCTCGCTGATCGTGCGAAAGGCGCCGGGCCGCTTCTCGGGCTTCCTGGCCTCGTCATCGGAATCGGACGCGGCGAGCACGGCGAGCGCCATGGCGAGACCCTAACGATTGCGGATGGACGGCTTAACGCGCGGCGGAGGATCTCACTCGTCGTCTTCGACGACGCCGTTCAGCCCATTGATGCGGGCCTTCAGCACGTTCGAAGGCTTGAAAACCATGACCTGACGCGGCTCGATCTCGACCTCGACGCCGGTTTTCGGATTACGGCCGACGCGCTTGCCTTTCGAGCGCACGAGGAACGAACCGAACGAGGATAGCTTGACGGTCTTACCCTCCGAAAGGGTGTTGCAGATCTCGGCCAAAACCGTCTCGACCAGGGCCGCGGATTCCGCACGCGACAGGCCGACCTGCTGGTAGACGGCCTCGCTCAAATCGGCGCGTGTGACCGTCTTTCCCGTCATGCTTCCCCCTCCGAGCGATTCGTCGTTCGTGGCGTATGTTTATGATCGCTAAGGCTAATCTGCCGGCAGAGCCCGGTCAACCAAGCCGATCGGCTGGCCTGACTCTGGACTGTGGCCGCCGGGTCACCACCGGATCAGCGCGGCACCCCAGGCGAAGCCACCGCCGATCGCCTCGATCATCACGAGATCCCCGTCGCGGATGCGACCGTCCTTGCGGGCGGCGTCCAGAGCGAGCGGGATCGAGGCAGCCGAGGTGTTGCCATGCATGTCGACGGTCAACACCACCTTCTCACGTGCGATCCCGAGCTTGTCGGCAGAAGCCTCGATGATCCGACGATTGGCCTGGTGGGGCACGAACCAGTCAAGGTCTTCAGCCGTCGTTCCCGATAATGTGAACGCGTCGGCGATCACGTCGGTGACGGAACCGACCGCGAAGCGGAAGACCTCCTTGCCCTCCATGCGCAGCTTGCCGACGGTGCCGGTCGAGCCGGGGCCTCCGTCGACATAGAGCTTGGAACGGTGGCGGCCGTCGGAGCGCAGCCGGCTGGAGAGCACGCCGCGATCGGCCGTGGTGCCCTCGCCCTCGCGGGCTTCCAATACGATCGCGCCGGCGCCGTCGCCGAACAGCACGCAGGTGGTGCGGTCCTCCCAATCGACGATCCGCGAGAAGGTCTCGGCGCCGATGATCAGCGCGCGCTTGGCCGCACCGGTCCGGATCAAGCTGTCGGCGGTGGCGACGGCATAGACAAAGCCGGCGCAGACCGCCTGCTGATCGAAGGCGAAACCCGTTTCGATGCCCAGCGCCGCCTGGATCTGCGTCGCGGTGGAGGGAAAGGTGTGGTCCGGCGTCGAGGTCGCGCAGATCACGAGATCAATGTCGGCGCCGGACAGCCCGGCATCCGCGAGTGCCGCTTGAGCGGCGCGGGTTCCAAGCACCGCGGTCGTCTCCTCGGGCGCCGCGATGTGGCGTTGGCGGATGCCGGTGCGCTGGACGATCCACTCGTCGGACGTCTCCATCCGCTCCGAGAGGTCGGCATTGGTGACGATAGTGGCGGGCAAGTGGGAGCCGCAGCCGACCACCACGGAACGCAGGGTCGTCATCGCGTCGGTCCTTCTTGCCGTGAGCACGTCATACCGGCGCCACTGCCGGCGTGTGTTCCAGCATCTCTCGCGTGGTTCGCATCAGGTCGTAACGGGCCATGTCGTGCGCGAGGTCCACGGCGGCTGCGAAACCCTGCGCGTTCTCGGAGCCGTGGCTCTTGATGACGATGCCCTCGAGCCCGAGGAAGACGCCGCCGTTGGCCCGGCTCGGATTCATTTTTTCGCGCAATGCTGAAAACGCCGAACGGGCGAAGAAATAGCCGATCTTAGCCGAGAGCGTCCGGCTCATGGCCGATCGCAGATAGGTGCCGATCTGCTTGGCCGTGCCCTCGGCGGTCTTCAAGGCGATGTTGCCGGTGAAGCCCTCGGTGACCACCACGTCGGTGGTGCCCTTGCCGAGATCACTGCCCTCGACGAACCCGAAATAGGAGAAGTTCGACAGCTCGGTCTCGCGCAGGAGGCGGGCTGCCTCCTTCACCGCCTCGTTGCCCTTCATCTCCTCGGTGCCGACGTTGAGCAGCCCTACGGTGGGCTTCTCGATGTCGAGGACGATGCGGGCCATGGCCGAGCCCATCACCGCCATCTCGACGAGGTGCTCGGCATCCGTTCCGATGGTCGCGCCGACGTCGAGCACCACGCTCTCGCCGCGCACGGTCGGCCACAGACAGGCGATGGCAGGGCGTTCGATGCCGGCCATGGTCTTCAGGCAGATCTTCGACATCGCCATCAGCGCGCCGGTATTGCCAGCGGAGACGGCAGCCTGGGCCTCCCCGTCCTTCACAGCCTGGATGGCGCGCCACATCGAGGACTTGCCGCGGCCGGTGCGGACCGCCTGGCTCGGCTTCTCGTCCATGGCGATGGACATCGTGGTGTGGCGGATCTCGACAGCCCCGTTGAGCCGCGGCTCGGCCTCGACGAGCGGACGCACCACCGCCTCGTCGCCGAACATCAGGAAGGTCGTCTCGGGATGCCGCTCACGGGCGATGGCCGCACCGGGGACGACGGTCGAGGGTCCGTGGTCGCCACCCATGGCGTCGAGCGAGATGCAAACGCGGTTCGACATCTGTCCTTGAGATCAACGCCTGTCGCGGAGGACTCCCTCGCGAGACGGCGATGGAGAGGAACGTGAGGGCGGCAAAGCGTGCGCCGGATGCGCGGAAAATAGCGATCGACGGCCGAGGGGCAAACGAATTCTGCCCCTCCGACGTCCGCTTCGCGCTCAGACGTCGTTCGCGGGGATCTTCTTCAGGACGGCGAAGGCGCTCTCGTCGTCGCCCACCGTGACCGTCTCGAACCGCGCTCCAGGCATCCTCGGAAAGGGATCGAGGCCGAGCGCGAGGGACTCGGCGGTCAAAGCGCCGAAATCGATCTGTCCGTTCACGATCGGATCGGGCACGTCGATGGAGTCGGGACCGACTCCGAAGGACTCGGCTCCGTCCGAGAAGTCAACGTCGATCTCCGAGGTCAATGGGGCCTCGAAGGGCTCGAGCGTCACCGTGCAGACCTGGGTGACCACGGCCTCGACGCTGCCGACGACGTTGAGCCGCGCGAGCGTCCCGGTGACTCGGAACGTCCCCTTGAGATCGCGGATCGCAGGGATCTTGAAGTCCTTCGCCAGGGCGACGCATTCCTCCGGCGTCGCCTCGACTGTGACGGTTGCCGCGCGACCGACCAGACGGTCGACGCGGGTCGGGCGCCTCAACGGTCCGACGGGGTCGTGCGTCATGTCTCTGCTCCCAAAGCCGTCCCGACATCGTCGGGCCGGGGAAAACGCGGCCCATCGCCCAAAAGGTCATCGAGGCTCGCCCCCGCCAGCGTGGCATCGGCGGCGATGACGTAGTCGGCCAGCGGCCCGGCCCGCTCACCATCCGCATCGCCGAGCACGTTGCGGCCGAGGGCGAGGGCGAGCGCGGTGCGGTCGCCGGCATCGAGCGCCACGTCGTAACCGCCAGCGCGTCCATAGAAGGCCTGCGCCAGCTTCTTCATGCGCTTCGGGACGCCGACGTCGCCGACGCCGAGTTCGCGCAAGGAGGCGTCGAACTGCGCGAAGACGGCGTTGATCAGGTCCTGCGCCACATCCTCAGCCGGCGGCGGCAATTGCTTGAGCCGGCGCATCGCGAGATGGACGTGCAGGCAGACCGCCTCGAACCGTCCTTCGACGGTGTCGGGAACCTGCAGGCGTCGGTACAGACCGGGAACCCGCGCCGCCTGATCGATGCGCGCTTGCAGGCCATCGATGAGGCGTTTGCGCGACTCTGCGCGGCGAAAGAAACCAAGGATCATCCGATCCACCGGAAGGAAATTGCTTGCGGCCAAGCTTGCCTTGTCAAAGCCATAACCCCGCGGTACGGCAACCCCCATTCCAGGTGCAAGTCCGAAGAGTGCGAACGAAATCGCGCCGCGGGCTCTCCAATCAGGGATAAAGGGGCTTCGATGTCGCGCCGTCTCGTCTCGTCGCTTGCGCGCGCAAGCGTGCTCGCCTTTCTGGGCGCTGGCCTGTCCGGCTGCATCGGCGAGGAGATCCGCCACGGCTACGTCATCGACCAAGCCGCGCTCGCCACGGTCAGGCCGGGCATGAGTGCCGAGCAGGTTCTGCAGATCCTCGGCTCGCCCTCCACCGTGTCCACGGTGGGCAACAAGAGCTGGTACTACATCTCGCAGACCTCGAGCCGCACCGTCCTGTTCATGGGCGAGAGCGTCGACGACCAGAAGGTGACCGCGGTCTATTTTAACGGCGGCATGAAGGTGGAGCGCGTGGCGCTCTACGGCCTGCAGGACGGCCGCGTGTTCGACTTCATCGAGCGCAAGACCGCATCGAGCGGCGCCGACCGCGCCTTCCTCGGCCAGCTCTTCCGCGGCCTGACCCGCTACGAGCCCTTCGGCTCCGGCTCTGGCGCGTCGGTCGTTCCCGGCGCCAGCCGCGGGCAGTAAGAGACCACCGTCGTCGTCCCGGGGCCGCGAAGCGGAACCCGGGATCACCCGTGATGCTCTGCCAAACACCCTGAAGCGACCAGTCGTGGATCCTGGATTCGCCTTCGGCGCCCCGGAATGACGACCATCGGTGTCAGGTTGCCCCGAGAAACACCCCGATCTCCTTCGGCGTCTGGAACACGGCGACCGGCCGGCGCGCGGCCAGCGCCTCGGCGCGGTTGTAGCCCCAGGACACCGCTGCATGGGCGCAACCCGCCTGCCGCGCAGCATCGCCGTCGCGGATCTCGTCACCGATAGCGAGCGTCTCGGATGGGGCGACTCCCGCAGCCTTCATCACGGCGCGCAGGCGCTTGGCCTTGCCGAACACTGAAGCTCCGCAGGCGAAGTGCTGGAAGCGGGTGGCGAGCGCCGGCCCGAGCACGTAGCGGATATTCGCCTCCGTGTTGGAGCTGACCACCGCGAGGACGAAACCCGCGGCCTCGAGCTCGATCAGAAGGTCGTCGATCCCCGGAAACAACCGGATCGTCGCCACGTCGCGCGCAGCGAGCCGGTGCATGTGGCGGGCGATGAAAGGCAGCTTCCAGGACGAAATGCCGAGATGGCGCATCACGCCGCGGGCATCCATACCGCGCAGCAGTTCCGCCTCATGCTCCTCGGCGCGGCGGAAGTGATAGCGGTCGGCCACGTCGTTGATGACGCTCGCGAACCAGTCGTAGGTGTCCGCGAGCGTTCCATCGAAGTCGAAGACGACGAGCCGGTAGCGGTGAGCGGACTCGTCGTCGTCCTTCGTCATTCCGTCGATCAGGCCGCCTTGGCCGCGTCGAGGGCCGGGTAGTCGACATAGCCCTCCGGGCCCTGGCTGTACCAGGTTGCCATCACGTCCTTGTTGAGCGAGGCATGCTTGGCGAGCCGCTCGGGCAGGTCGGGATTGGCGATGAAGGGCCGGCCGAAGGCGATGGCGTCGGCCTCGCCGGACTCAATCGCGGCCTCGGCCTTCGCGCCATCGTAGTCGCAGTTGAGGATGACCGGGCCACCGAAGGCCTTCTTGATGGTCGGGGCGACGGGCGGCACGGTGGCCTTGCCGAAGGTGCCGTCCGGGCCGGGCTCGCGCAGCTCGATATAGGCGAGGCCAACGCGGGCCATCATCTCGGCGGCGAGGCCGAACACGGCGTGCGGATCGGAATCGTCGACGCCCTGGATCGGGCCGTTGGGCGAGAACCGGATGCCGGTGCGATCAGCGCCGACAACGCCCGCCACCGTCTGCGCCACCTTGGTGACGAGGCGCACGCGGTTCTCGATCGAGCCGCCGTAGCGGTCGGTGCGCGTGTTGGCGCCGTCGCGAAGGAATTCGTCGAGCAGGTAGCCGTTGGCCGAGTGGATCTGCACGCCGTCAAATCCGGCCGCGACCGCATTCTTGGCCGCATTCTCGTAATCCGAGAGCAGACGCGGAATCTCGTCCTCGCGCAGGGCTCGCGCCTCGCCGTAGGGCTTCTTGCCGTCGTAGGTGTGAGCCTCGGCCGGCGCGGTCCGCACGGAGGAGGAGACTGGCTTCTCGCCGCCGAGGAAGCTCGGATGGACGAGGTAGCCCATGTGCCAGAGCTGGAGCGCGATGCGGCCTCCCTTGTCGTGGACCGCCTTCACGATCGGCTTCCAGGCCTCGACCTGCGCCTGGTTCCAGATACCCGGGGCGTAGGGCCAGCCGAGCCCTTCCTGGCTGATCCCGGTCGCCTCGGTGATGATCAGGCCGGCACCCGCGCGCTGGGCGTAATACTCCGCCATGATCGGCGTCGGGACATGCTCGCGCGTGCCGCGGCCGCGAGTCAGCGGCGCCATGAGAATGCGGTTCGGCAGCTCGAGCGCGCCGAGACGGATCGGATCGAACAGAGTGGGCATGCAATTCCTTGAGCGATCGGTCGGGCCGCGCACGGCATGAGCCGGCCGGCGAGTTCGCCACCTCGTCGAGTGAAATGGGCACCGGGCGGGACGACGCCAGCCCGAAACGGCAACGCTCCCCCCTGCAGGGAGCGCTGCCTTGTGCGGCAACGCACCTGCGATAGGAACCACACCGTCATTCCGGGTCGAGGCCGAACCAATGACGGCGGAGGACTATGACGCCGTCAGCGCCTTCTCGTAGCAGAGCGCCGAGGTGCCATCCTGATAGTAGTCTTCCTTGGTCGTGTAGTGGCTGTAGCCGTGGCGCTCGTAGAGGCGGATGGCACTCCAATTGTCGAAGCGCACCTCGAGGCGCACGAGCGAGCAGCCTTGGACCAAGGCCTCCACTTCGGCCGCATCGAGCAGCAGACCGCCGACGCCGTAGCCCGAGCGGGTGGACAGCACCGCGAGCGAGGCGATCCGGGCGATTCTTCCCTTGCGCCGGCGCTCCAGGGTCGCGGCCCCGACCAGCATCTCGCCGGCGAGGTCTTCGATGACCGCGGCGAGCACGCTCATGGTCGGCGAGCCGAGCGAGTAGCGGATCGCACGACGAGTCTGGCGCTCGTCCACGAACGACGCGTTTTCGAGCGCTACGAGCGCATCGAGATCGGCGAGCCCGGCGAGACGCACCGAGGCCGAGAAGGCCGTCACCGGCTTGGCTGTCGCGACGCTCATGCCGCGGTCCACGGATAGGACCAGGTCTCCGACAGGGCACGGCCGCCGGAGCGCAGATAGGCCCGCAGCTCCGTGGCGCCCGGCGCGTCCAGGGCCACATCGACCGCTGCACGGAAGCCGCGGATATGCGGGTTCGGCGTGATCGAGGTCGCCACGATCGTGCCGACCGTCGTGCTCGCCACGACCTCGATGGCAGCCGGATCGGGCAGGTAGTGACCGAGATCACCGCCGGTGAAGTCGATCAAGAAGCGCTGCTTGAGGCGCACGGCGGGATCGGGCTGCGCCTCGCGGCTCGCGCCGCTCGCGGCGGTCTTGGCAACGAAGGTGTTCAGCACGCGGGCATTGGGATGCAGGCCGCCGTCGAGCGTCGAGCGCACGTGATAGGACAGGCGCACCGGCTCGCCCGGCGCATAGGGCTTCGCCGGCCGCCAGAAGGCAACGATGTTGTCGGCGGTCTCGTTGTCCGTCGGCAGTTCGACCAGCACCACACTGCCCTGGCCCCAGGCCCCATCCGTCTCGACGAAATAGCTAGGCCGGCGTTCGTAGCCCGCCTCCAAGTCCTGATAGTCCTCGAAGGCGCGGTCGCGCTGCATCAGCCCGAACCCCTTCGGATTGCGATCGCCGAAGGAGGAGATCCGACGGGATTTCGGATTATCGAGCGGCCGCCACAGCCACTCACCCGAGCCGGCGGCGATCTGCAACCCGTCGGAATCGTGCAGCTCCGGCCGGTAATCGTCGACATGGCCGCGCTCGGCCTCGCCGATGAAGAACATCGAGGTCAGCGGCGCGATGCCGAGCCGATCGAGAACGCGGCGCGGGTAGAGCGTCGCGGTCACCGCGACGGTGGTCTGCTCACCGGGATGCACGACGAAGCGGTAGGCCCCGGTGAGCGAAGGCCCGTCGAGCAGGGCGTGGAAGGTGAGCGCGTCGGCATCCTTCGGCGGCAGCTCGATCCAGAAGGCGCGAAAGCTCGGGAATTCCTCCGCGTCGCCATCCGTGCCCAGGGCGATGCCGCGCGCCGACAACCCGTAGAGCTGGTCGCGGCCGAGGAAGCGGAAATAGCTCGCGCCGACGAAGACGATCAGTTCGTCGAGGAGGTTCGGCTTGTTCAGCGGGTAATGCACCCGGATGCCAGCGAAGCCGAGATCGGCCGGCAGCGGCGCGGCGAGCGTGTTGCGGCCGAAATCGAACAGATCGGGGCTGTAGGCGATCGGGCTCGCAACGCCGTCGTGCACGAGGTTCACGGCGACGGGGCGCGGATACAGGAAGCCGCGATGAAAGAGCTGCAGCCGGAACGGCCCGCCCCTCTCGCCGAGATACGCCTTACCCGGCTTGAAGCGGATGTCGCGCCAGGCATCGTAGTCGAGCGCCGCCAGGGCGGGCGGCAGGGGCGGGATGCTGGCGTCGTAGGGCGCCTGGGCGAGCGCCTTCGCCTGCTGCTCGACGGTCTCGAAGCCGAAGGCGGCCCCCTCGGCGGCCTGGGCGGTCGGGCCAAAACCGGCAGCGGCGAGCCCCGCGAGAACGGAGCGGCGGGAAGGCGCGGTCATCGATCCTGCGTCACATGATGCCCCAAGCGCCGTGAACTCCTGCGCCCCTATAAAGGGGGGTTCAATGGCCTGTCGCACCGCGCTTGAAAAGGGTCACACTTCGCACCTGCGGCCTTTTCGCCACGAAAGCCGATTCATCCAATGAATCCGCGCTATTGCCGGCTATATTTGGTTGTCGTCGAGACCCACCGACCGTATATGCCGCCTTGCCCAATTTCGCACGTGCCTGTGGCCGCGTGTCGGTTGGTGGGCATCCGGTCAACTGCCGGACAGCCGCCAGGGGTCTTAGGATCGATGGTCGCAAGGGTGGATCCCTACGGCCGGCAATCCAGGTGGCAACACCGGACCCCGACAACAACCGGCAGCCGGAGGCGAAACCGGCGAACCCCGCTCTCCACGGGGGACGCAGCTTAAAGCAACGACGAACGGGCTTTTTTGGTCTCGTCGGCCCTCCAAAGGCCGACACCGAAGAGGCTTGTTTCTCCTTGCCCGGCGTGCGGTTGGGGTTCCCCCTACCAATCCACGGCAGCTTCCGGGTGCTCTGCGCCCGCTTGCAAGATCGTGTCTCCACAGCACGCTCTCGCGCGCGACGCATCGCCCCCTGACGCCGGCGGCCCGCGAGGGTCGTCAGATTTCGACAGCGCGCCCCGCGAAGGGCGCTTGCGAACCTGTGTGGTGGGGACGACCATGACCGATCGCATCCGCGACTACCTGCGCGCACGCCGCGACCTCGGCCTCGACGAGGGCCCCGTGATGGTGCTCGACCTCGACGTCGTACGCGACAATTTTTCGAAATTCGCCCGGGCACTCCCCGATACGCGCGTGTTCTACGCGGTGAAGGCCAACCCGGCGCCGGAAGTCCTGAGCCTTCTCGCCGAAATGGGCTCCTGCTTCGATACGGCCTCGGTCGCCGAGATGCAGATGGCGCTCGCCGCCGGCGCGACCGCCGACCGGATCTCCTACGGCAACACGATCAAGAAGGAGCGCGACATCGTCCGCGCGCTCAAGCTCGGCGTGCGCCTGTTCGCGGTCGACTGCCAAGTCGAGGCCGACAAGATTCTTTCCGCGACGGCCGAAGCCGACGTTGACCCGAGCGACGTGCAGGTCTTCTGCCGCATCCTCTGCGACGGCGCAGGCGCCGATTGGCCCTTGTCGCGAAAATTCGGGTGCGAGCCCGAGATGGCCGTGAACGTGCTCGAGCACGCGCACCGTCTCGGTCTTCAGGCCTATGGCGTATCGTTCCATGTCGGCTCGCAGCAGGCCAATACGGAAGCCTGGGACGGGGCGCTCGCCTCGGCCTCCGAGATTTTCCGCGAATGCGCGCTGCGCGGCATCGGGCTCTCGATGGTCAATCTCGGCGGCGGTTTCCCGACCAAGTACCTGAAGCAGGTGCCGGGCGTGGAGACCTATGGCGACTCGATCTTCCGGGCGCTCACCAAGCATTTCGGCAACCGGATCCCCGAGACGATCATCGAGCCGGGCCGCGGCATGGTCGGCAATGCCGGCGTGATCGAAGCAGAAGTCGTGCTGGTCTCCAAGAAGTCCGAGGCCGAGGACGAGGTCCGCTGGGTCTATCTCGACATAGGCAAGTTCGGTGGGCTGGCCGAGACGATGGACGAGTCGATCCGCTACGCGATCAAGACCGACCACGACGAGGACCGCATGGCCCCCTGCGTCGTCGCCGGCCCGACCTGCGACTCCGTCGACGTGCTCTACGAGAAGAACCACTACCCGCTGCCGGTCTCGCTCTCGATCGGCGACAAGGTTCTGATCGAGGGTACGGGGGCCTACACCACGACCTATTCGGCGGTGGCCTTCAACGGCTTTCCGCCACTCGCGCAGATCGTGATCTGACTTTTTGGCTGAAGCCCGTGCCGGACAGGCGCCTGCTTCAGCCTCCCTTCATCCGCATTCGCGCAAACACACCCCCAGTTCCCGGACGGCCGGCCGCACGCGGCCGGTGCGAGGGCTGATTGGCCCGGCTGAACGACCCAAGAGGAGGGGTTGGCCGTGATCCTGATCCGCCACGAGACCGCATCCGACATCGGCGCCCGCGAGCGCCTGCTCGACACGTGTTTCGGCGAGGGCCGATACGCCAAGACCTCGCAGCGCCTGCGCGAAGGCCGTCTGCCGGCCGGGGGCCTCAGCCTCAGCGCCGAGGATGCGGACGGCCGCCTCGTCGGTACCGTGCGCCTATGGCATGTCGAAGCCGGCCGCGGCCGCCCTGCCCTGCTGCTCGGCCCGCTCGCGGTCGATCCGTCGATTCAGGGCTGCGGCCTCGGCGGCGGCCTGATGCAGGCCGCGGTCGCGCGCGCCAAGAAACTCGGACATGCCGCCGTGCTGCTCGTCGGCGACGCGCCCTACTACGAGAGGTTCGGATTCTCTGCGGACAAGGCCGCGGGTCTCTACATGCCCGGCCCATTCGAGCGCGAGCGTCTGCTCGGCCTCGAACTGGAGACCGGCGCGCT
Organism: Methylobacterium brachythecii; assembly: GCF_014196345.1. Classification (GTDB taxonomy): domain Bacteria; phylum Pseudomonadota; class Alphaproteobacteria; order Rhizobiales; family Beijerinckiaceae; genus Methylobacterium; species Methylobacterium brachythecii. The sequence continues at coordinate 229,527 of NZ_JACIDN010000007.1, forward strand.
CAGCGGCGCTCGCGGCGTTCTGCACGCCACCGGCGCCTTCGAGCCGCTTCCGGGCTTCGCGGCCGAGACCGCTGCAGCGGACGCACGACGACAGGCCGCCTGATTGAGATGGCCGGGCGGCGGATGCCGCCCGCAGTCGCGTTCAGCGCGAGCGGTCGTAGTACGGCCAAGCGGTCGAGGAGCTGAATGCTTCCGCGGCCTTCACGCGCTGATTGAAGGTTTGCACCGAACGCACCGTCGACGCGGTCTGGCGCGCCGTGAAGCGAGCGAAAGCAGCAATAAGGCTGAGGATGCCGGGATCCTTGTCGAGGCTCTCGACCTCGGGCCTGACTTCCTTGGCGGCAACAAGACTGAGCATGTGAATTCCCCTTGGGATCGCTTTGCGGGGACATCCCGCTGCACGTCCGTGTTGCACTGCAATATAAGGGGTTCGCAGACGCTCGTCAGAGAGGCTGACTCGCGTCCGCATTGCATTGGAAGCATACCGAGGCCAGAGGAGCTTCACACTTCTGCAAGAATCTCATGGTGCAGGCAGTTGACCCAGAGCGGATCAAGCGTCATCCGCACGTCATTTCCCGTCAGCAAGGACATCGCCTTCATCGAGAGGCGATCCATCGAGGAGTGACCGCGCCGTGACAAATGGCACGCAGACCGAGTGGCCTGTCTACGGCCGCATCACCGGCCCCATTGTGATGATCGGGTTCGGCTCCATCGGCCGGGGCACGCTGCCGATGATCGAGCGGCATTTCGAGTACGATAAAGACCGCTTCGTGGTCATCGCGCCGGATGACGAGAACCGTCACCTCCTCGACGAGCGCGGCATTCCCTTCATCCATGAAGCCCTGACGCCCGCCAACTACAAGCAGATCCTCGAGCCGCTCCTCACCAAGGGTGGCGGCCAGGGTTTCTGCGTGAACCTGTCTTGCGACACCGGCTCGCGCGACATCATGGAATTCTGCTCGAGCCTCAACGCCCTCTATATCGACACCGTCAACGAGCCCTGGCTCGGCTTCTATTTCGACGAGAGCAAGGGTCCGGGCGAGCGCTCGAACTACGCGCTGCGCGAGATGACGCTCGACGCCAAGCGCGCCCGTGCGCCAGGCTCGCCGACCGCCGTATCCTGCTGCGGCGCCAATCCCGGCATGGCGTCCTGGCTCGCCAAGCGCGCGCTGACGAACCTCGCCGCCGACCTGCGCCTCAATGCGACGCAGCCGACGACACGGGAGGAGTGGGCGGCGCTGGCACAGCGCGTCGGCGTCAAGGGCATCCACATCGCCGAGCGCGACACGCAGCGCTCGAAGAACCCCAAGCCGCCGAACGTCTTCGTCAACACCTGGTCGGTCGAGGGCTTCATCTCCGAGGGCCTGCAGCCGTCGGAGCTCGGTTGGGGCACGCACGAAAAGTGGATGCCGGAGAATGCCCGCACCCACGAGACCGGCTCACAGGCCGCCATCTACCTGATGCAGCCCGGCGCCGAGACCAAGGTCCGAAGCTGGTGCCCGACGCCCGGCCCGCAATACGGCTTCCTGGTCACGCATAACGAGTCGATCTCGATCGCCGATTACTTCACCGTGCGTGATGAGACCGGCAAGGCCGTCTACCGGCCGACCTGCCACTACGCCTACCATCCGCCGAACGACGCCGTGCTCTCGCTGCACGAGATGTTCGGCAATGCCGGCCGGCCGCAGAAAGAGCACCACATCCTCGAGGAGAGCGAGATCGTGGACGGCGTCGATGAGCTCGGCGTGCTGCTCTACGGCCACGAGAAGGGGGCCTACTGGTTCGGCTCGCAGCTCGACATCGAGGAGACCCGCGCGCTCGCGCCCTACCAAAGCGCGACCGGCCTGCAGGTCACCTCCGCCGTCCTCGCCGGCATGGTCTGGGCGCTGGAGAACCCGCGCGCCGGCATCGTCGAGGTCGAGGAGATGGACGTCGACCGCTGCCTCGAAATCCAGCTGCCCTATCTCGGGCCGGTGAATGGCTACTACACCGACTGGACGCCCCTCGATGGACGCCCGGGCCTCTTCCCGGACGACATCGACACGAGCGATCCCTGGCAGTTCCGCAACATACTGGTTCGCGGCTGATAACGCATCGGCCGCCCGTCAATCGCGGGCGGCCCTGACGGCCGGGCGGATCAGCTCTCGCCCGGCGTTCTCTTGGCTCGCTTCTCGATGAAGGCGCGGGTCTCCTTGAGCACCTCCTGTGCGAGCGCGGGATCGTCGCTCATGCGGGCGAGGATCATCGCACCGACCATCGCCGCCCAGCTCCCGATCGCATTCTGCCGCGCGGCTCTGCGATCGTCGCGGGCAGCGCCCTCGCCGAGCCGGTCGATCTGGCGCCTCAGCCCCTCTGTCATCGCCGCCCGCGCTGCAGGCGATTGCCGCCCGATATCCGTTCCGAGCGCGGCGACGGGGCATCCGCCGGCGCAATCGGCCATGTGCTCGGACGTGAGATAGCGATTGGCATAGGCTTCGAGCGTCACGCGCTCGGGATCGGGTGCTGCCATGAGCTCGGTAAGCGTCGTGGCGATCAGCTCATCCTTGGAGGCGAAATAGCCATAGAAGCCGCCATGGGTGAGGCCGGCCGCCTTCATCACCTCGGCCACCGTCACGGCCTCGAAGCCGCGCTGGCGAAACAGGCGCCCAGCGGCCTCGAGAATCTGGCGCCGATTCTCCGCCACTTGCTCGCGGCTCACTCTCATGTGCGCTGTCTCACCTGAATCGGGACCCGACCCGCTTGCCTCTATTCATGATGGTTGTCATGTTTAATATACATGATGTTGATCATGTTTATGAGCTAGGAACCCGATCATGGCCAGCAAGACCACCGTCCTCATCACCGGCGCCTCGTCAGGCATCGGCGCCATCTACGCCGATCGCTTCGCGAAGCGCGGCCACGACCTCGTTCTGGTCGCTCGCAACGCCGAACGCCTCGAGAGCCTCGCTTCCCGCCTGCGTGCCGAAGCCGGCGTCGCTGTCGATGTCATCCAGGCCGACGTCACCGCGTTAGCGGACATTGCCCGCGTCGAGGAGCGCCTCCGCGAAGACGAGCGGATCGGGATCCTTCTGAACAATGCCGGTGCAGCCCTGCCAGGCAGCTTCGTCGAGCAAAGCCCGGAGCAAGCCGCCAGCTTGATCGCGCTCAACATCACCGCTCCGACGCGGTTCGCCGCAGCGGTCGCCCCGCGTTTCGCTCGATCCGGCTCGGGCGCGATCGTCAATATCGGCTCGGTGGTCGGCCTCGCGCCGGAATTCGGGATGACGGTGTACGGCGCCACCAAGTCCTACATGCTGTTCTTGAGCCAGGGGCTGGCCCAGGAACTCGGACCGAAGGGCGTCTACGTCCAGGCCGTCCTGCCGGCGGCGACCCGCACGGAGATCTGGGAGCGCTCGGGACGTGACGTAAACAGCCTGCAAGGCGTGATGGAGACGTCGGAGCTGGTCGATGCGGCGCTCGTCGGGTTCGACCGGCGCGAGCCGGTAACGATCCCTCCGCTGCCGAGCGCAGGCCAGTGGGATGCGTTGGAAGCGGCGCGGACGGCGATGATCCCGAATTTCGCGCAGTCGCACGCTGCGGAACGGTATCGCGCAACGGCCTGAGGAGCATGCAGGCAAGGCCGGTGATCGCGTCGCGAGGACTGGACGCCCCGCCGGCAGTGCGGGAAGCTGGGGATTGCGCGCCGCCGCCGAGATTTGCGGCGGTCGCGCGTCCTGACGCCACCGTCGCGGATCCCCGGCCTTGCCCCATCTCGAAGACTTCTACGCAAACAAGCTGCGCGGCGCGCTCGGGCTGACCGACGCGGAATCGGTGCTCGACCTGCGTGGCGCGCCCTGGGCAAAGGCCGAGGCCTCCCTCAACGACATGTTGGAGCGCAGCCGCTTCGCGAAGGGCAAAACCGTGGCCGTGCGCCTCGAACCGCCGCCGGAAGGCGGCGGAGAGACGCTCTTCCAGCCCGTCGGCCGGCTGCTGCTCGATGCCAAGCGCCGCGGCTGGGTCGACCGCCTGCAGACGCTGCCCGCGGAGGACGGGCTCGGGTTCTACATCGCGCTGGCGGGCAAGCCCGAGAAGGGCGCCTGATCGCGGCCAATCAACCGGCCGCGTTGCGGGCGAGCTCCGCCAGCCCGTCCCGCGACGTCTGCACCGGCTGCCAGCCGAGCGCGGCCAGTTCGTCGGAGCGCGCGACGAGCGAGCCGGACAACCGGTCGAACATCTCCTCGCGCCCCGTGATCCGGCAGGCGAGCCCGAGCAGCGGCGATGGCACCGGCAGCAGGCTCGGGCGCCGCCCGAGACCCGAGCGCAGGGCGGCCAACATCTCCGGCAGAGTCAGCGGATCCGGATCGGCGACGATCAGCGCCCGTTCCAGCGGCCCTGCGGTATGGAGCACCGCGGCGACCGCGGCCGACAGGCTCTCCACAGAGACAAGGGAGCGCCGGCCGGACAAGGCCGCCAGCGGCAACGGATAAGGCGAGCGGGCAAGTCTCAGCAGCGCCGCCATGTTTCCCTTCACGCCGACGCCGTAGACCAGCGCCGGTCGCAGCGCGACCCAGTCGAGGCCGGTCTCCGCGAGGGCCTGCTCGGCCGCGAGTTTCGAGCGGCCATAGGCATCGGTCGGGGTGGGAAAGTCGGCTTCGGTGAGCGGGCTCGGCGCGCTCGGCCCCGTCTGCGCGCGAATCGAGGACAGGAATACGAAGCGCCGCACCTTGGCGCGCTGCGCCGCCTCGGCGAGGCGCCGGGTGGCCTCGGTATTGGAATTGCGAAAATCGTCTTCCGGGGCGCCGGACATCGCATTGGCGAGACCGGCCGAATGCACCACGGCATCCACGCCGGACAAAGCCGCGGCCATGTTGATCGGCCGGGCGAGGTCGCCGACGACCGCACTGCTGGCGCCCTCTGGCACCTCGACGGGCCGGCGCAGCAGGACGCGGACACGGTAGCCCCGCGCCGTGAGCGCCGTGAGCAGATGCCGGCCGATGAAGCCAGTCGCGCCGGTGAGCGCAATCAAGGGTCCGCTCATGGTGGTGCTCCCTCGTCCGCGCAACGGGATGGCGGGACCGCCGCCCGTCATCGAGATCGAGACGGTGCAGGGACCGACCCCCCAAAGCAAGCAGATGCAGGCATACCCGCGAGCCGACCGGGCGCAATCCAACGGCCAAGCTACTGCCAAGGGCCGTCCTGGCTTGTTTTGGCCGCAAATCCACGCGACGCGGTGGGTCGGTCGCGCGCCATTTCAGCGGTGAGCACTGCGTCATCCCGGAGCCCGCCGCCTTGCCCCTGGAATGCCACGCCGATACCACTTGTCCCGCCTGCCGGATCGCATGCCGTGGTTGAAGAGCGGTCCCGAAGAAAAGCCCCGTTGCGCCAGATTCCCCTCGTCCTCGCTTTCCTGACGGCGCTTCTCGGCGCTCTCGGCTCGACGCTTCCCGCTCACGCGGTCGAGGCGGTGCGCGTGACACTGGACGCGCCGGCCATCGACCTGACCTCCACGATCGAGCGCTATCGCTCGGACGGCGACCTCATCCAGATCTCCACCGCGCCCGGCAAGGACGGCATCGTGCGCCGCATCGCCGTGAAGGCGCGCGAGGCCGGCGCCCGGCCCGACTGGATGGTCTTCGCGCTCACCAACGACACCGACGAGCAGATCGACCGGCTGCTGGTCGCCCCGCATTTCCGCCTCGTCGGCTCCGGCGTGGTCTGGCCGGATCTCGGCGGCTCGCGCATCGCCGCGATTACCGCGAGCGAGGGCATCCGCCCTGACCGGGACGAGAGCACCGACGCCGACCAGTTCCTGATCACGCTCGATCCCGGCACGACCGTCACCTACGTCGCCGAGCTGAAAGGCCCTAACGTTCCGCAGGTCTACCTCTGGGACCAGGACGCCTATCGCAAGAAGACCTCGGGCCTGACGCTCTACGAGGGCATCATCATCGGGATCGCCGGCCTGCTGGCGCTGTTCCTCACGATCATCTTCGTAGTGAAGGGCGCGATCATCTTCCCGGCCGCTGCGGCTCTGGCCTGGTCGGTACTCGCCTATGCCTGCATCGATTTCGGCTTCTTCCAGCGGGTCTTTCCCACCACCGAAGTGGTCGAACGCGTCTACCGCGCCTCGGCCGAGGCGGTGCTCGGCGCGACGCTGCTCGTCTTCCTTTTCGCCTATCTGAACCTGTCGCGTTGGCACGTGCGCTACAGCCACGTCGCCTTCTTCTGGCTGGCCTTTCTCGCCGGCCTCGTGGGCCTCGCCGCCTTCGACCCGCCGGTGGCGGCGGGCGTGGCACGCATCTCGATCGCCGCGGTGGCCGGTGTTGGGCTGCTGCTGATCCTCTACCTCGCCGTCCATAACGGCTACGACCGGGCGATCCTGCTGATCCCGACCTGGCTGCTGCTGCTGGTCTGGGTGGTGGCCGCGGCCTTCACGGTGACCGGCCAGATCGGGTCCGATTTGGTGCAGCCGGCGCTGATCGGCGGCCTCGTGCTGATCGTGATGCTGATCGGCTTCACGGTGATGCAGCACGCCTTCACCGGCAGCGGCATGGGCCACGCCCTCGTATCCGACACCGAACGGCGCGCGCTGGCGCTAACGGGCGCAGGCGACATCGTCTTCGACTGGGACGTGCCCGGCGACCGTGTCTTCGCGGGCCAGGAAATCGAGAGCCAACTCGGACTGAAACGCGGAGCGCTCGAAGGCCCTGCCTCGAACTGGCTCGGCCTGCTGCATCCCTTCGATGTCGAGCGCTACTCCGCGGCGCTCGACACCGTGATCGAGGAACGCCGCGGGCGCATCCTGCACGATTTCCGCCTGCGCTCGGCCTCCGGTCCCTATTACTGGTACCGTCTCAAGGCGCGCCCGGTGATCGGCACCGACGGCGAGGTGGTACGCATCGTCGGCACCATCGCCGACGTTACCGAAAACAAGACCGCCGAGGAGCGGCTGCTGCACGATGCGGTGCATGACAGCCTGACCGGCCTGCCGAACCGCGAGCTGTTCTACGACAGGCTCGATGCAGCGCTCGCCATGGCCGGCCAGGACCAGCGCTTGAAGCCGGCGGTGATCGTGCTCGACATCGATCGCTTCAAGGCGATCAACGATGCCATTGGTCTCTCGGCCGGCGATTCGATCCTGCTCACGCTCTCGCGCCGCCTCGGCCGCCTGCTGCGGCCGCAGGACACGCTCGCACGCGTGGCCGGCGACGAGTTCGCCGTCATCTTGCAATCCGAGAGAGAGCCGGACCGCATCCTGTCCTTCGCCGAGATGATCCGCAGGGCGATCGCGACCCCCGTCACCTACGCCGACCGCGAGGTTTTCCTCACCGTCTCCGTCGGCATTGCGCTCTACGAGGGCGGCCAGGGCACCGCGGCACCGAAGCGCGAGGACGTGTTCAAGAACGCCGAAATGGCGATGATCCAGGCCAAACGCGGCGGCGGCGACCGCACCGACGTGTTTCGCGCCACCATGCGCACCGAGCGCTCGGACCGGCTCATGCTGGAGAGCGACCTGCGCAAGTCGCTGGAGCGCAACGAGATCAAGGTGCTGTTCCATCCGATCGTCCGGCTGGAGGACCGCACCGTCGCCGGCTTCGAGACGATCCTGCGCTGGGATCACCCCAAGCTCGGTCGCATCCCGCCCTCGACCTTCATGCCCGTGGCGGAAGAGACCGGCTTCATCGTCAATCTCGGCAACTACGCCATCGAGCGCACGGCCCTGGAGCTGGCGGCCTGGCAGCGTTCGCTCGAGGTCGAGCCGCCGATCTTCGCCACCGTGAACATCTCTTCGCGGCAGCTCCTGCGACACGACCTGCTGCACGACGTGAAGACGGTGCTCGCCCGTTCCGGAGTCATCCCGGGCTCGCTCAAGCTGGAGCTGGCTGAGAGCTTGGTGATGGAGAACCCGGAATACGCGGCACAGATGCTGGCGCGGATCCACGATCTCGGCGCCGGCCTCTCGCTCGACGATTTCGGCACAGGCTATTCGGCCTTGTCCTACCTGCAGCGCTTCCCCTTCGACAGCATCAAGATCGACCATTCGTTCGTCCGGCAGATGGGTTCCGGCCGCACGGCGATCCTGCGCTCGATCGTCAAGATGGCGCAGGAACTCGGCCTCGCCATCATCGCCGAGGGGGCGGAATCCGAGGCGGACGCGCAGGGGCTGCAGGATGTCGGCTGCGATTACGCGCAGGGCGCGGCCTTCGGCGAGCCGATGACCGTGCTGCAGGCGCGCCAACTCGTGGGAGCGGCGCCGGAGGCGGCCTGATCAGGTCCGGGCGCAGAGGTCGCGCAGGGTATCGACCAGCCGGTCCGCTTTCACGGGCTTGCGATGGATCGGGATGTCCGGCCATTGCAGCTTCATCGCCCGCGGCAGCGTGCCGGCCGTGCATACAAGGATGGGCACGCCGGCCGCCGCGAGACGCTCGGCCGTCGGCGTCGCCTCACCGTCGGCGAGATTGAGATCGAGGATCGCGGCGTCGACGGTCTCGGTGTCCAGTAGGCGTAGGGCGTCCCGGTTGGTTCGGAACGGCCCGACGACGTGCCCGTCGCTCCCCTCAACGATGTCAGACAACTCGATCGCGAGTAGCGCCTCGTCCTCGACGATGAGGACCCGCCTTCCCTGCAGCATGGCACGCTCCCAGGCGCTGGTGAAAGCGCCAAGCCAAGATGACCGTGTACTCGGGAACATTGCGAACCGATGTCGAGCTAAGACCCGCGGCACTGGCGTGGTCTCAGGTCTCGCGAAGCGGCCTGCACCCTCGAAATTGCAGCTTGGCCGCACGTTCGTCAACGTCGCATTTTCGAGGATATTCAGCTTGGCGAAAGACGTGGCAAATCGACCTCATCGCAATCGTGACGGGCAGGGTAGGGCCGGATCTCGACGATCGAATTAAAGCTCCCTTAACCATGTCGTCCCAAAGTCTTGTGGAGACATGAGGATCGTTTTCGGGCGGTCCGCGAATGGTTTGCGGAGACGATGCGATGGCCGAGGCGGCGCGGCGGACGAGATACGGACACGGCTCCGACGTCGTTCGGCGCCTGATCGCGCGGCCGATTCACATGCATGGGACGCCAGCGGCACGGACGCCCGTGGCCATCGCTCCGGAGCCGATCGCCGACGAGCCCGCCACCGACGTCGAGGAGAGGGTCGAGACGGCCTCTTCGGACATCAAGCGCATGCGGATCGAGATGATGGTGCTGAAGGCCGTGCTCGACGCCGAGCGCAGCGAGAATGCGAACCTGCGCGCCTGCATCGGCCTCGACGAGGCCGACGAGACCCTCGGGGCCGAGGCGCGCGCGGTGCGCGACCGCTGGGCCACCCTGCTCGATCGGCTTCTGCACGCTCCCGTCTGACGCGCGAACGCCGCGTCATCGTCCTTCATCGAAACGGGAGACGGCCATGAGCGCCCGTTGCTCACTCGTCGTCAACGGCAAGTCGGTGCGCGTCTCCACGGGGGACACCCACCTCGACGACGCCGTGTCCGACGGCATGATGACCCAGATGCAAGGCGTGCACGGCGCTGCCGCCTTCGGCCAGGGCGGAGCGCCGGCCGGACGCCGCGCCGAGCCCCGCGCGCCGCGTGCCGAGCCGATGCGCCTCGCGATGCCCGCCGCCAACCCTCTGCAGGCACGGGGCGAGCCGGAGCCGGCTCAGGAGTCGCTGAAGCGCAGCGGCAGCGTCACCGAGATCACCCGGCTCTGCCCCGGCGTCGTCCAGGCCGTCGTCACGCTGACCAATCCACTGCCCTATCAGCCCGGACATCAGGTGGTGCTGTCGTTGTCCGGCTGGCATCCCGTCACCCTCACGCCGTCGCTCCGCGTCGACGGCGCGGCCGAGCTGAACGAACTGGTCTTCCATATCGGCGTGGAAGCCGGCGTGGTCGCCGGCTCCTTCGCGGGCGAGCTCGAACTCGGAAAGCCGGTGAAGGTGCAGGGGCCGGTCGGGCGCGGCCAGTACCGGCCCGGTGGCGGCCGCATGGTGCTGGTGGCGGACGAGGCCGGCTTCGCGGGTATCTGGGCCATCGCCCGCGCCGCACGTTACATCGAACCGGCGCGCGAACAGACGCTCGTCGTCGGCGCGCGCGACCCGCTCGACCTCTATATGCGCCCCGCCCTCGACTGGCTGACGGCCACGGGCGTCGGCCGGATCGTCACGGTCGCCGACCGCAACCGCCAGCGTCCCCCGGACGTGCGGCCTGGCCCACTCACGGCGCATATCCCGATGCTGCGGGCCAACGACGCGGTCCACGTCTCAGGCCGCGCCGCGACCGTAGGCGCCGTGGAAGTCCTTGCCGCGAGCGTCGGCGCGCGCTGCTACACGATCCCGTTGGACGCCACGATCTGAGCCGAAAAAAAGGCCCGCCTCGACAACGAGACGGGCCTGTTTTCGAGCGTGGGACCGTCAGGCCACCTTCACCCGCCAGATCTCGGCGGCGTATTCGCGCATCGAGCGATCCGACGAGAACCACGCCATCCGCGCCGTATTGAGGATCGCCGCTCGCCACCAGGTGGCCGGGCGCTTCCAGGCCGCGTCGATCTCGCGCTGCACCCGCCAGTAATCGTCGAAATCGACGGTCAGCAGGTAGGGATCGTGATAGCGCAGCCCGTCGACCAGCGAGCCGTAGCGGCCGCGCTCATCCGGCGAGAACACGCCCGAGCCGATCGCATCGAGCGCGGCCGCCAACCGCGGCGACGCGGCGATGGCGCGCTGGGCGTAAGCCGGCTCCGCCACACGCTCCTGCACACCCGCCGCGTCGAGGCCGAAGATGAAGATGTTGTCGGCCCCGACATGGTCGCGGATCTCGATATTGGCGCCGTCGAGGGTGCCGACGGTGAGCGCACCGTTCAGCGCCAGCTTCATGTTGCCGGTGCCCGAGGCTTCCATGCCCGCCGTCGAAATCTGCTCGGAGAGGTCGGCAGCCGGGATGATCGCCTCGGCGAGGCTCACCGAGTAGTTCGGCAGGAAAACCAGCTTGAGGCGGCCGGCGATATCGGGATCGTCGTTGATCGTGCGGGCGATGTCGTTGGCGAGCTTAATGATCAGCTTGGCCTGGACGTAGCTCGGTGCGGCCTTGCCGCCGAAGATCTTGACGCGCGGCGTCCAGTCCTTGTGCGGCGCCTCCTTGATCGCCTGGTAGAGCGCGACGGTCTCTACGAGGTTCAGGAGCTGGCGCTTGTACTCGTGGATGCGCTTGATCTGCACGTCGAACAGGGCCGCGGGATCGACCGCAATCCCGGTGCGCTCGACGATCACTTGAGCGAGCCTGCGCTTGCGGGCCCGCCGCACCGCCGCGTAGCGCTTCCGGAAATCCGGATCGTCGGCGTGGTCGGCCAGTCCGATCAGCAGCCCGGGATCGTCGAGGACGCCCTCACCGACGGTCTCCACGGCGAGCTGAGTCAGCTCGGGATTGGCGTTGTGCAACCAACGGCGGAAGGTGATGCCGTTGGTCTTGTTGACGATTTTTTCCGGCTCAAGCTCGTGCAGCGGCTTGAAGAGCGTGGTCTTCAGGAGATCGCTGTGCAGGGCCGAGACGCCGTTCACGCGGCGCGAGCCGTGGAAGGCGAGGTGCCCCATCCGCACGCGCTTGCCGTGGGATTCGTCGATGAGCGAGACCGCGGCGACATGGGCGGCGTCGGTCTTGCCCTGCTTGGCCTGCTCCTCGAGGTGCATCCAGTTGATCAGGTAGATGATCTGCATGTGGCGCGGCAGCAGCCGCTCCATCAGCTCGACGGGCCAGGTTTCCAGGGCCTCGGGAAGCAGGGTGTGGTTGGTGTAGCCGAGCGTGTTCGTGGTGATGTGCCAGGCATCCTCGTAGGTGAAGTCGTGCTCTTCCATGAGGATGCGCATCAGCTCGGGCACCGCGATCGCCGGGTGCGTGTCGTTGAGCTGGATCGCGGCGTGGTCGGGCAACGAGCGCAGGTCGCCCCGCTCGTTGAGGTGCCGGCGCACTAGGTCCTGCAGCGACGCGGAGGTGAAGAAGTATTCTTGGCGCAGGCGCAGCTCCTGGCCTTCGGCCGAGGAATCGCTCGGATAGAGCACGCGGGAGATCGACTCGGCGCGGGCGCGGCCCGCCACTGCGCCGACATGGTCGCCGTGATTAAAGCGGGCGAGCTCCACCGGCGCGTCGGCCTCCGCCTTCCAGAGGCGAAGCTGGTTCACATGGCGCCCGCGCCAGCCGACGACGGGGATGTCGTAGGCGACCGCGTTCACGGTCTCGGCCGGTTGCCAGTGGCGGCGGATCTGATCGCCGTTGGCCGACATGGTGACGTGACCGCCGAAGCCAATTCGGTAGGTCGATTCCGGGCGCGGGAATTCCCAGGGGTTGCCTTCGGCGAGCCAGGTCTCGGGCGCTTCGCGCTGCCAGCCATCCTCCATGGATTGCCGGAAGATGCCGTGATCGTAGCGGATGCCGTAGCCGATAGCGGGGATCGACAGGCTTGCCATGCTCTCCATGAAGCAAGCAGCGAGACGGCCGAGGCCGCCATTGCCTAGCGCCGCGTCGGGCTCGGCCTCCTCGACCTCGGACAGCTCGACGCCGAGATCCTTGAGCGCGGCCCTGGTCACCTCGACGAGGCGCAGGTTGTTCATCGCGTCCGACATCAGCCGGCCGATCAGGAATTCCAGCGAGAGGTAATAGACGCGCTTCTCCGGCACCCGGCCGCTGCTGCCCTCGTGACAGGCATCGACGATACGGTCGCGCAGAGCCAGCGCCGTTGCCGCAAACCAATCCCGGTCGCGGGCACTCTCCGGCGTCTTGCCGAGCGCGTAGACGAGCTTGGCCCGGATGGCCTCGCGCAGCTCTATGACGGCATCGCCATTGAAGAGTTTTTCCTTGGCGAGGGCGCGCGTTGCCGCGGATTCCTTCGCGAATTTCGCAGACGACGCAGCGGACGCATCCGCGTCCGCCGTCGATTCGTGACGAGCCTCAGCTTCGTTGAGCATCTTCAGGTCCCCCTTCGTCGCCACCGGAATACGGCCGGACCCCGCGGGCTTCGCGCGCTTCTTTCGGCGCTGGTCAGCTCCGGGTGCTTCGTCCGGCATGGTGTCTCCGGTCGTGTCGGTCTGTCGAGACTTCGGCATGGTACACGCCCAGGCGGCAAATGCTTTGCCTGCTCATCTGTGTCCGAGTCGACACAAACCGCGCCGCAGCAACGACGCATCGACCGTGCCGATGTGCTCTTGAAGCCTTCCTGAACGAGCGAACCGTCCAGGTGTTCCGTCCGGATACGGCTAAAGGTCAGTTACGACGGCCATGATTCGGTGTCTCGCTTTGATGAGCGACTGCGGCTAAGCTTGACCTGTGCAGCACGACGTTTGGCCGGGGAGATCCTGATGTCCGACACGGTCTGGTGGAAGAGCGGCACCGTCTACCAGATCTATCCACGCTCGTTTCAGGACAGCGACGGCAACGGTGTCGGCGACCTGCGCGGAATCGCGTCTCGCCTCGATTATCTCGCCTGGCTCGGCGTCGACGCGATTTGGATATCACCTTTCTATACTTCGCCGATGGCCGATTTCGGCTACGACGTGTCGGATTACTGCGGCGTCGATCCGCTTTTCGGCACGCTCGAGGATTTTGACGCCCTCGTCGCGGAGGCGCATCGGCGCAAGCTCCGCGTGATCCTCGATTTCGTGCCGAACCATACCTCGATCGAGCATGCTTGGTTCACCGAGAGCCGTGCCTCGCGCCAGAACCCAAAGCGCGACTGGTACATCTGGCGAGACGCCGCGCCCGATGGCGGACCGCCCAACAACTGGCTCTCGAATTTCGGCGGTGCCGCCTGGACCCGTGACGAGGCGACCGGGCAGTATTACTACCACGCCTTCCTGCGTGAGCAGCCGGACCTCAATTGGCGCAACCCTGAGGTTCGCGCCGCGATGCACGACGTGCTGCGCTTCTGGCTGGCGCGCGGCGTCGACGGATTCCGGGTCGACGTGATCTGGCACCTGATCAAGGACGAGGGCTTTCGCGACAATCCGCTCAACCCGGCCTTCGTGCCGGACCTGCCCGAGATCAACCGCTTCGAGCAGGTCTATTCCTGCGACCGGCCGGAGGTGTTCGACGTCGTCGCCGGGATGCGAGGCGTGCTGCGCGAATTCGGCGAGCGCGTGCTGATCGGCGAGATCTACCTGCCGATCGAGCGGCTCGTCGCGTATTACGGCGAGGACTTGGCCGGCGCGGATCTGCCCTTCAACTTCCAGCTCCTCTCGACGCCGTGGCAGGCGGATTCCGTGGCCGCCCTGATCGAAGAATACGAGGCGGCTCTGCCCGAGGGAGGCTGGCCGAACTGGGTCCTCGGCAACCACGACCGTCCGCGCATCGTCGACCGCGTCGGCGAGGCGCAGGCCCGGGTCGCGGCGATGCTGCTGCTGACGCTGCGAGGGACGCCGACCCTCTATTACGGCGACGAGATCGGGCTCGGGAACGTGCAGATCCCCGTGGATCGCATGCAGGACCCGTGGGAGCACAATGAACCCGGCCACGGCCGCGACCCGGAGCGAACGCCGATGCAGTGGGAGGACGCCCCGCATGCCGGCTTCTCCACGACCGAGCCCTGGCTCCCGCTGAGCGCCGATTGCGCGCGACGCAACGTCGACGAGATGCGCGACAGCTCCGGCTCGATCCTCACGCTGCACCGACGCCTGCTGCACCTGCGCCGAAACCATGCCGCGCTCTCGATCGGCAGCTACAGCACGGTGTCCTCTCCGGAGGAACTTGCCCAAGACCTGCTCATCTATGAGCGCATCGAGGGCAGCGAGATTGTGCGAGTCGTTCTCAACTTCGGCGAGGGAGAGCGCCGGCATGCGTTGCCGGATGGCCCGGACTGGAAGGTGCTCCTGTCGAGCCGCCCGGGCCGCTCCGGCGCGGTCGAGACCGGCGAGTTCCCGATCGCCGCCAACGAGGGGCTGATCCTGGCGCCACTCCCGGCCGATTGATCACGCATTTTTGTTGCGATGCGAGAGATAAAAACCTTTCATTAACCAGCGTAATGGCCTGGATTGTGCAATGCAGCGCTGCACTTGCACGACGGGAATGCTCGCATGTCGACGCCTGGGCTGGGTCATCCGACGACTCGCCTGATCCCTCCGGACCCGTACGCGACAGGCCGACCTCTCGGTGGCGGTCATCGGACGAGCGCTTCTCCGCCCTTCGATCGCACCGCCCTCGCCCCGCGCGTCCTCTTCGCGACCGCGGAGATGGCGGATTTCGTGAAGACTGGCGGCCTCGGCGAGGTGGCCGGCGCGCTGCCCCGGGCACTGCGGCGGCACCATGACGTGCGAATCCTGATCCCCGGCTATCGTCAGGTCGTCGAGCGCTGCGGCGAGATCGCGGTGATCGGCCATCTCTCCGGCTTCGCCGACATCCCACCCTGCAACCTCGGCTTCACCGAGACGGCGGATGGCCTCGGCATCTACGTGCTGCTCTCGGCAGAACTCTACGATCGCGACGGCACGCCCTACGGCCAAGCCGGCATCGATTTCGGCGACAACGACCTGCGCTTCGCGCGCCTGAGCCTCGCCGCAGCGGAACTGGCGCGCGGCGCCGATCCGGCCTGGTCGGCGGACCTCCTCCATCTCAACGACTGGCAGACAGCCCTGGCACCGGCCTATCTCGCCTGGCGCGGCGCGCGTACGCCCAGCGTGCTGACGATCCACAACCTCGCCTACCAAGGGGTCTTCCCGAAGGAGACGCTTCATCGCATCGGCCTGCCGGACGATGCCTTCCGCATGGACGGCGTGGAATTCTACGGGCAGCTCTCCTTCCTGAAGGCCGGGCTCTACTACGCTTCCCAGGTCACGACCGTCAGCGAGACCTATGCCCGCGAGATCACCCGGCCGGAATCGGGCTGCGGACTCGATGGCCTGCTGCGCACCCGGGCCGCGTGCGGGCAGCTCGCCGGAATCCTCAACGGCATCGACGAGAGTTGGGACCCGCGGATCGACCCGCATCTCGCAGTGCGATTCGAAGCCGGCGATTGGAAGGGGAAGGCAGCGAATGCCGAAGCCGTGCGTCAGGGTTTCGGCCTCGCCGTCTCCCGCGGGCCGCTCTTCGCCATCGTCTCGCGGCTCGTGCATCAGAAGGGCATCGATCTCAGCCTCGACGCGGCACAGGCCATCCTCGATGGCGGCGGCCAACTCGTGGTAATGGGTCAGGGCGAAGGGCGCTTCGAGCACGCCCTGACGGCTCTGGCCACACGCCATCCGGGCCAGGTCGGCGTCAGGGTCGGCTTCGACGAAATGGCCGCCCGGCGCATGTTCGCGGGCAGCGACTTCCTGCTGATGCCGTCCCGCTTCGAGCCCTGCGGTCTGGCGCAGATGTATGCCCAGCGCTTCGGCTCCCTGCCGATCGTCCACGCGACCGGCGGTCTCGCCGACACCGTCGAGGACGAGGTGACCGGGTTCAGCTTCCGCGATGCCAGCGTGCACGGTTTGAGAGAGGCCATCGCGCGAGCCCTCGACACCTTCGGCCGCAAGAAGCGGCTCAACGGCATGCGCGAGACGGCGATGATGAGCGACCGCACCTGGAACGGCGCGGCGCTCGATTACAGCGCCCTCTACTCGCGGGCCTTCGGCAACCGCGCGATGCGGGCCGCTTAGCCCTCGCGCACCAGGATCAGAGTCCCGAGAGGCGGCAGCTTCAGGCTCAGCGAATGCGGCTGGCCGTGGCTCTCCTGCTGGTCGGTGTGCAGGCCGCCGTGGTTGCCGACGTTCGAGCCGCCGTAGCGCTCGGAATCGGAGTTGATCGCCTCCCGATAGTACCCGCCAGCCGGGACACCGATGCGGTAGTTTTCGCGGGGCACCGGCGTGAAGTTCGAGACCACGATGGCGATCTCGCCCTCGTTCTTGCCCTTGCGGGCCCAGGCGATGACGCTGTTGTCCTGGTCGTCCGCCACCAGCCACTGGAAACCGGCCGCCTCGAAATCGCGCTCGTAGAGCGCGGGCGTCGCCCGGTAGACGTGGTTGAGGTCGTGGATCAGGTCCTTCACGCCGCGATGGTGCGGATCGTCGAGCAGGTGCCAGTCCAGGGAGTGGTTGTGGTTCCACTCACGCTCCTGACCGAACTCGCAGCCCATGAAGAGCAGCTTCTTGCCGGGATGCCCCCACATGAAACCGTAATAGGCCCGCAGGTTCGCGAATTTCTGCCAGCGGTCGCCGGGCATCTTGCCGAGCAGTGAGCCTTTTCCGTGCACAACCTCGTCGTGCGACAGGGGCAGGATGAAGTTTTCGCTGAACGCGTAGAGCAACCCGAAGGTCAGGTTGTGATGGTGGTAGCGCCGGTGGATCGGATCTTCGGAGATGTATTTTAGGGTGTCGTGCATCCACCCCATGTTCCACTTGAAGCCGAAGCCGAGGCCGCCCGTATAGGTCGGGTGCGAAACGCCGGGCCAGGAGGTCGATTCCTCCGCCACCGTGATCGTGCCGGGCGCGTGACTGTAAGTGCCCTCGTTGGTCTTCCGCAGGAAGTTGATGGCGTCGAGATTCTCGTTGCCGCCGTACTGGTTGGGGATCCACTCGCCGGCGCGGCGCGAATAATCGAGGTAGAGCATCGAGGCGACGGCATCCACGCGCAGGCCGTCGAGGTGGTAGTGCTCGAGCCAGAAGCGCGCGTTGGCCGCGAGGAAAGTCGAAACCTCGCTGCGCCCGAAATTGTAGATGTAGGTGCCCCAGTCCTGGTGGAAGCCCTGGCGGGGGTCGGCATGCTCGTAGAGATGCGTGCCGTCGAACAGGCCATGGGCGTGGGCATCGAGCGGGAAGTGCCCCGGCACCCAATCGAGCATCACCCCGATGCCTGCCTCGTGGGCCGTGTTGATGAAGGCCACGAACTCGTCGGGCGTGCCGAAGCGGCTCGTTGGCGCGAACAGCGAGACCGCTTGGTATCCCCATGAGCCGTCGAACGGGAATTCGGTGACCGGCAGCATCTCGATATGGGTGAAGCCGAGTTCCTTGACGTAGGGAATCAGCCGCTCGCCGAGTTCCTTGTACGTCAGGTAGCGATTGCCCTCCTCCGGCACCCGCATCCACGAGCCCATATGGACCTCGTAGATCGACATGGCGACGTGGCGGGGGTCGCGCTCGCCGCGCGAGGCCATCCAGCCCTTGTCGTGCCAGACCGGCTCGTCGCCGCCCTGGAGGACGGAGGCGGTCTCGGGCGGATGCTGGGCGCGGAAGGCGACCGGGTCGGCCTTGAGCGGTAGCAGCGAGCCGTCGGGGCCGCGGATCTCGTATTTGTAGGTTTGGCCGGACTTGAGGCCGGGAATGAACAGCTCCCAGATGCCGCCGCTCTGCCAGAGCCGCATCGGATGGCGGCGGCCGTCCCACTCGTTGAAGTCGCCGACGACGCTGACCTTGCGCGCGTTCGGCGCCCAGACCGCAAAGCGGAACCCTTCGATCCCGTCCTGCTTGCGCTCGTGCGCGCCGAGCACGCGGTAAGTCACGTTGCTGCCGATCTCGCGCAGCGCGTCGACATCGTGCTGTTCGAGGCTGGAGCCGAAGCCGTAGGGGTCGTAGCGGGGACGCTCGGCACCGTCCCAGAGCCCGACGGCAATCTCGTAGAGCGGCCGGCCCTGGCTCTCGATCGATGCCACGAAGAAGCCGTCCGGATGCACCTTCTCGAAGAGGATGCGCCGATCGCCGATCAGCAGGGTCGCGCCCTTGGCCTCCGGCAGGATCGCGCGCACCTCCCAGCGGCCCTCGGCGACCTGATGCGGCCCGAGGATCGCGAAGGGGTCGCCGTGGTTGGCGCCCATCGCGGCGGCGATGGCATCGGGATGGAGCGTCGAGCCACGCGCCTTGCCGAGAGCCGGGCTTCCGGCCGGCGCCTTCACCGTCTCGGAGCCGGCTTGCGTCGCACCGGTCCTGGAGCCGACGTCACGAGACGCTCCCTCCGCGGGCCGGCCGGTGCTCACCGGGGTGGCAACCTTGGTCGCGAGCTTCTCGTCGGCATCCGTCATCCAGTGACCTCTCCTTCACGAACGCTTGGCTTCGTCCAGAATGTTGAGAACCCCCCGGGCCGGGATTTCGATCCAATCCGGGCGGTTGTTGATCTCGTAATCGACCTCGTACAGCGCCTTCGTGACGAGGCTCAGCTTGAGCAGCCGCTCGAAGGTCGGGCCGTCGGAGACGGCAGCGCGGCTGCCGGCGACGCCGTCGGCATAGCCTTCGAGGAACGAGGCATCGATCATGCCGCGCCAGGCGATGGCCGCATTGCGGGCGCGCTCCTCGCTGTCGCCGAAGCGGCCCGAGATCTCGCGCACGACCGTCTCCGCACCGTAGGCGAAAGAGCGCAACATGCCCGCGACATCGCGCAGCGGCGTCGACTTAGCTCGGCGCACATCGACCGGACGCGACGGCTCGCCTTCGAAGTCGATGATGACGAGGTCGCCCTCGGAGGCCAGCACCTGCCCGAGGTGGTAGTCGCCGTGGATGCGGGTCTTGTAGGCGCCGATCGGGGGCCGGTCGGACAATTCGTCGATCAGGGCCTCGACCTCGGCCCGGCGGCTGGCCAGAGCCTGGCTCGCAGGCCCCTGAGCCCAGGCCGCGACCGAGGCGAGGCCGCTAAAGGCGCGCTTCGCCTGGGCCTGCGCATCCGCGACGAGGGTGGCGAGGTCGTCCTCGCCGAACGGCTCGGCCGCGAAAGCCGGGTCGTCGGTCTTGATGGCGAAGGCCTTGTGCATCTCCGCGGTGCGACGCCCCAGAAGCTCGGCCCAGCGCAGGTGGTCCTTGAAGGCTTCCTGCGGGTTCGGCGCCTCGCTCTCGGGAGCGAGCACTACGGTGTCGAAGTCGCGGCGCAGGCCTTCCAGCATCAGCGTCCAGGCATCGCCCTGGTTGCGGACGAAACTCTGCAGCACGGCGAGTGCCGTATGCACCCCGTTCTCGTCGATATGCTCCAGCGTGCCGAGCAGCTGCGGCGTGTTCGGGAAATGCGCCTGCTCGGTGAGGAAGCGGCCGACCTCGACCTCCGGATGCGTGCCGGCCTGCAACCGGCGCAGGATCTTGAGCATCGCCTTGGAGCCGAGGGCGATGGAGGTGTTGCTCTGCTCAGCGGAGAGGCGGCGAACCTCCTCGGCCTCGATGACGACGTCGCGATCGAAAGCCGCCGTCGCCGAGAAGACGAGCTTGCCGCGCTCCGTCTTGATTTCGCGGCCGTCGCGCATGCCGTCGACCAGGCAGATCGCGAATTCGGACGAGGCGATGGCGCCGTAGAGCAGACCGGTGCGCGGACCGCGCCGGACGCGCGCCACCGCGTGGTCCATCAGATTCTCGTCCTCACGGCCCTCATCGACGCCGACCGGCACGAAGTACGAATGCCGCTCGCCGTTCGAGAGCTGGACGTCGAGTTGTGGCAGCAGGAAGCGCGCCTCGCCCTTGGCGTCCAGCGTCGCGCAATCGGCGACCTGGACACCCTTGATGCGCGAGCCCTTGGCGCCGAACCAGCGGCGGGTCGCCAGGAAGGGCGGGATCACGGTGCGCTCGAAGGCTATGCGCTCCCGGCCCGCCATCAGCGTCTCGATGCCGCCGGTGAGGACAAGCGTGAACAGCTCGGGCGTCAGCGGCTGGGGGCCGACTTGGCCGGTATCGGCATAGCTCAGCGAGAACCAGTAGAAGCCGTAGGCCGGCAGGGTTAGCAGGTAGGGCAGATCACCGATGGCCGGAAATTCCGAGCCGCCGGTCAGCTCCACAGGGATGGCGCCGCGCAGGTCCGACAGATCGAGCTGCACGGCCTGGGGCGCGCGCGAGAGGTTGGCGACGCAGAGGATGCGCTCGTCCTCGAACTCGCGCAGCCAGGCCAGCACTTTGCGGTTCGACGGATACAGGAACTGGATCCCACCGCGGCCGAGCGCGACGGAGTTGTTGCGGATCGCGATCATGCGCCGCGTCCAGTTCAGAAGGGACGTCTGCGCCTGGGTCTGCGCCTCGACGTTGATCGCATCGAAGCCGTAGATCGGGTCCTGGATCGAGGGCAGGAACAGCCGCTGCGGGTTGGCACGCGAGAAGCCGCCATTGCGGTCCGGCGACCATTGCATCGGCGTGCGCACGCCGTCGCGGTCGCCGAGATAGATGTTGTCGCCCATGCCGATCTCGTCACCGTAATAGAGCACCGGCGTGCCAGGCATCGACAGCACGAGCGACTTCATCAGCTCGATCTTGCGGCGATCGTTCTCCAAGAGCGGCGCGAGGCGGCGGCGGATGCCGAGATTGATGCGGGCGCGGCGCTCGGCAGCGTAGAACGACCAGAGGTAGTCACGCTCCTCCGCCGTCACCATTTCGAGCGTCAGCTCGTCGTGGTTGCGCAGGAAGATCGCCCATTGGCAGCCATCCGGGATTTCCGGCGTCTGGCGCATGATATCGGTGATCGGGTGCCGGTCCTCGCGGGCGATCGCCATGTACATGCGCGGCATCAGCGGGAAGTGGAATGCCATGTGGCATTCGTCGCCATCGCCGAAATACTGCGCGGTTTCTTCGGGCCACTGGTTGGCCTCGGCGAGCAGCATGCGGTCGGGATAGCTGACATCGAGCGCCGCGCGGATCTTCTTGATGACCGTGTGGGTCTCGTGAAGGTTCTCGCAGTTCGTGCCCTCGCGCTCGACTAGGTAGGGGATCGCGTCGAGCCGCAGGCCATCGACGCCCATGTCGAGCCAATAGCGCATCGTCTCGATGACGGCGTCGAGCACCTTCGGATTGTCGAAGTTCAGGTCCGGCTGGTGCGAGTAGAAGCGGTGCCAGAAATACTGCTTGGCGACCGGATCCCAGGTCCAGTTCGAGGTCTCGGTGTCGAGGAAGATGATGCGCGTGTCGCCGTAGGGCTCGTCGGTGTCCGACCAGACGTAGAAGTCGCGCTCGGGGCTGCCGGGAGGCGCCTCACGGGCGGCCTGGAACCAGGGATGCTGATCCGAGGTGTGGTTGATGACGAGCTCGGTGATGACGCGCAGGTCGCGCGCATGCGCTTCCTCGACGAACCGCTTGAAGTCCTCCATCGTGCCGTAGGAGGGGTTTATACCCTCGTAATCGGCGATGTCGTAGCCGTCGTCGCGCAGGGGCGACGGGTAGAACGGCATCACCCAGATCGCGGTGACGCCGAGGTCCCGCACGTAGTCGAGCCGCTGGGTCAGCCCCTCGAAATCGCCGATCCCGTCATTGTTCGAGTCGAAAAACGACTTGACGTGGATCTGGTAGATGATGGCGTCGCGGTACCATTGGGGATCACTGCGATCGATCATCCGTCGCTGCCTCAGTCTCGGTTCGAGGGCATCTGTGTCGACCTTCCAGCCCGGATCTGAGACCGGGCACGAAGGCGGTGCGGCTTCGGCCGCATCTCTTGCCGGCGACGCGTTACCCGAAGGGCCCTGCGTCGCCACGGGGCAACCGGGTTACACGCCCGGTCTCATTGCGCAACCCGCTGCGGCACCTTGAGCCGCCAGATCACGCAGGAGCGCTCGGCCGGATCGAGGGCGATGCGGTGGCCGCGCCCGCGCAGCTCGAAGGTGTAGCCTTCGAGCAGATCCTCGACCTCCAGCGCGCCATCGTCAGGCAGGCCGAACAGCCAGAGCGGGATCTCGTAAGAGCATTCCTGGCGGCTCTTCGGATCGAGGTTCACCATCGTGAAGACGCAGTTGTCGCCATCGGGCGTCATCTTGGCGTAGGCGATGACGTTGCCGTTGTCCGCGCCGGTGAAGGTCACGTTGCGGAAGTCGTGCAATGCCGGATTGTCCTGGCGAATCCGATTGAGCTTGATGATGTGCTCGCGGATGTTGCCGGGACGATCCTCGTCCCAGGCCTTCAGCTCGTATTTTTCCGAGTTCAGGTACTCTTCCTTGCCCGGATACGGCGCGGCCTCGCACAGCTCGAAGCCGGCATAGATGCCGTAAACCGAGGAGAGCGTCGCCGCGAGCGTGGCGCGCACGACGAAGCCTGGGCGCCCGCTGGTCTGCAGGTAATACGGGTTGATGTCCGGCGTATTGGCAAAGAAGTTCGGGCGGTAATACTCGCCCATCTCGCCGGCCAACTCGACCGCATAGTCGATGAGCTCCTGCTTCGTATTGCGCCAGGTGAAGTAGGTGTAGCTCTGCTGGTAGCCGGCCTTGGCGAGCTTCTTCATCATCTTTGGCCGGGTGAAGGCCTCGGCCAGGAAGATCGCGTCGGGATAGCGGCCGTTCACTTCCGCCAGCATCCACTCCCAGAACGGGATCGGCTTGGTGTGCGGGTTGTCGACGCGGAAGATGCGCACGCCGAGCGCGCACCAGCCCATCACGATGTCGCGCAGCTCGGTCCAGAGCGAGGGCAGCGCGCCGCCGTAGAAATGGACGTTCGAGATGTCCTCGTATTTCTTGGGCGGATTCTCGGCGAATTTCAGGGTGCCGTCCGGCCGCCACTCGAACCACTCGGGATGGCTCTTAATCCAGGGATGATCGGGCGAGCACTGGATCGCGAAATCAAGGGCAATCTCCATGCCGTTGGCATGGCTCGCCGCGACGAGCTGCCGGAAGTCGGCCAGCGTGCCGAGGTCTGGGTGAACCGCCTCGTGGCCGCCCTCCTCCGTCCCGACGGCGTAGACCGAACCGACATCGCCGGGCTCGGCCTTCAGCGTGTTGTTCTTGCCCTTGCGGTTGGTGCGCCCGATCGGGTGGATCGGCGTGAAGTAAAGCACGTCGAAGCCGAGCTGGCGGATCCAGGGCAGGCGCCGGATCACGTCCTGGAAGGTGCCGTGCCGGTTCGGTTCGCCCGATTGCGAGCGAGGGAAGATCTCGTACCAGGCCGAGAACCGCGCCGCGAGGCGGTCGGCGATCACCGGGATCGACACCGGATAGCGAGAGAGGTTCACGCGCTCGGCATTGCGCCGGATCAGCGTGCTCGCCTCCGGTGCCAGCAGCTTGTCGAGCACCGCAGCCGAGCCTTCCTGCTCGGCCGACAGCGCCGAGACGAGCGCCGCGAGCCGCTCGCGATCACGCCCGACCGCGAGGCCGGTCGCGGTCTGGGCCAGCTTCACGCCCTCGATCGTCTCTAGGCGGACGTCGACGCCGGCATCGCGCTTCTTGAGCGTGTCGCGCACCCACGAGGAGAAGCCGTCGCGCCAGCCCTCAATGGTGAACTCGTAGCGGGCATTCCGCTCCAGCGGGAATTGGCCGGCCCAGCGATCGTTGTCGACGAAGACCATCGGATCACGACGCCATTCGGTCTCGCCGACGATGCGCGAGATGATCGCCGCGTCGATGATCTCGTGGCCATCCGAGAAGATGTCGGCCTCGACCCGCACCGACTCGCCGACGACCCGCTTCGCCGCCGAGCGGCCGCCATCGATCTCGGGCGTGACGGCCTCGATCACGACGCGGCCCTCGCCGGTCGGCTTCGTGGGCTTCGGCGCGGATTTCTCCTTCGGCGCATCGGCGGCGAGGATGCGCAGCTCGCCGGGCAGCAGGTCGATGCCCGCGCCCGGATGGAAGGCGATCGGGTCGGCCTCGGGCGTGCGGTCGACGAAGGCACCGAGCCG
This sequence comes from Methylobacterium brachythecii, assembly GCF_014196345.1. Lineage (GTDB taxonomy): Bacteria > Pseudomonadota > Alphaproteobacteria > Rhizobiales > Beijerinckiaceae > Methylobacterium > Methylobacterium brachythecii. The sequence continues at coordinate 253,997 of NZ_JACIDN010000007.1, forward strand.
GCCGCCGGTCCGCGCGATCAGCCGCCCGGCATCCACCGGCACGGGGCGGTTGGACGGGTTGTAGAGCACGAGCGTGCCGTGGGTCGCCGAGGCCGGGTGGCCGGTATCGCTCCGGAACAGCGCGACGTAGGGCGCATCCGGCGAGGAGATCCGCGCCTGGAACCCCTCGACATTGGCCGAGAGCAGCTCGGCCTTGAGCGCGTTGATCGCCTTGATCGAGGCGGAGATGTCGATGCCGGTATCGTGCTCGCGGGAGCCCGGGGTAGTGTCGACGACGTGCAGGGCGCGGCGATAGCCCCATTCATACCCGATCGGCATCAATACGCCGGCCGAGAAGAAGGCCGAGAGCGCATAGCGCGTCTTCAACTTCGCGGCGATCGCGCCCGCATCGCCGGGGATGCCGGCGGCAAGGCGCTGCATGTCGTGGTTTTCGGGGAAGGCGATCGAGGGCGCGATGACCCGCAGCCGATCGTACTGTTCCAGCGCCCAGGGTGCCTTCAGGTCCCACCAGGCGAAGGAGTTGAACAGGTAGTCGAAGCCGGCGCCGGCGGTCGATTGCGCCTCCTCGAAGGTGCAGCCGAGGGTCTCGGCGGCGAACAGCGTGTCCGGTTCACGCTTCTTGGCCGCGGCAATCAGCGCGCGCCAGACATCGGCCGGCACCTTGTAGGCGGCATCGCACCGGAAGCCGCGCACGCCGAGGCTCTGGAGCCGGCCGATATAGGCGTCGAAGATGCGCGTCAGCTCATGCCGGGCGTGATCGGAATGGTAGTCCAACTCGATCAGATCGCCCCAGACGGTCTTCTTCGACGGGTCGTCGGGATCGACCGCGCCCGGGCTGACCGGGTGGCCCTCGCCGTCGCGCAGGAACAGGTCCGGTCGCTCCTGCAGCAGGCGGGCATTGTCGGCGGTGTGGTTGACGACGAGGTCGGTCATCACCCCGACGCCCTGCGCCTCCGCAGCGCGGCAGAAGCGGGCGATCTGCTCGTCATCCGACGTGCCGTCGTGATCGCGAAACCGCTCGTCGAGCTTTTCGGGGTCCTGCACCGCGTAGAGGCTGCGCGAGCCGCCGGTCTGGTGGAACGGGTTCAGGTAGATCCAGTCGAAGCCGAGGCCGGCGATGCGCGGTAACTCCGCCGTCCAGGCCGAAACCGTCCCGACGAGCAGCGGAAACAGATTGTAGATCCGTGGCCCCTGGGCGCGCGGCGCCAGGTTGGCCGGCAGGGCGACGGAACCCGCGTCGGTCCGCGTCGCGGCGCCCGTCTGGGCGCCCTTGGGCGTCGTCGGTGCGTTCATGATCGGCCTCCCTCGCGCGGTGTCGCGCGTCGTCCCATGAAGTAAGTCGGTGAGGCTCAGGCGGTTCGCCTGAGCACGGCAAAGGGCAGCGCCGCGAACAGCGCGCCGAGATCCAGGTAGCCGTCCTCGTCCGAATGGCCGGCCCCCGAGAGGATGTCGGTCCAGCGGCTGCCTTCGGGCACCCCTAGGCGGGTGCCGCGGAAGGCATCGCCCGACCATGTCCGGTCGCCGAGGAGCCGCCCGACGAGGCGCGGAACGGCCACCAGCAGGTCGCCCTCCCCGTCTTCATCCGCAGAGCGCAGGAACGCGACGACGTGGTTCGCACGCTCGCCCGACGCGTCGAGGGCCTGGTAGCCGGCATCGGCATAGAAGGACGGGTGCGCGGCCCGGTCCGCCAGCAGCCGCGCCAGCGTCGCCTGCTTGATGCGGCCATCCTGCCAGTTCGCGAGCAAGTCGGCCGGCGCAGCTTCCCCGGAGACGGCCTCGGCCCGCGCGCCGTAATCGACCGGGCGCCGGTTGTCGGGGTCGACGAAGGAGAAGTCCCAGAACTCGGTGCCCTGGTACACGTCCGGGATGCCCGGAAGCGTCGCCTTCAACACCGTGCGTCCGAGCCCGGCGATCATGCCGAGATGCGCGAGCCGCCGCGCGAAGGGGCGCACCCGGGCCAGGAAGTCCGAGCCCGGCGCGACGAGCTTTTCGAAAAGCGCGTGCACCGCCCCCTCGTAGGCCTCGTCGACGTTCACCCAGCTCGAATAGCGCTTGGCTTCGCGCAGGGCCTTCTCGGCATAGGCGTCGAGGCGCTCGCGGAAGCTCTCGATGGCCGCGGCATCGTCGCCGTCGAGCAGTTCGAGCGGCCAGGCGCCGAGGATGGCCTGCAGGAACATCCACTGGTCGTTGCGGTCCGGTGCCGGCTCGTCTTCGATGGTGGCGAGATGCGGCTCGGCGGCGCGGCGCCAGGCGTCCCAGGCGCGAGCCCAGTCCTCAGGCAGCTCCGAGAGCACGAGCAGCCGCGAACGCGCATCCTCACCGCGCTTGGTGTCGTGCGTCGCCGTGGTGATCATGGCGTTCGGCCAGTCCCGGGCGCGGGCAGCCTGCAGCGCGTGGAAGTGGGGGATCTCGATGCCGTACTCGCCGGGATCGCCGCCGACCTCGTTGAGGGCCAACAGCTCGCTGAACCGGTAGAACAAGGTGTCTTCGAGGCTCTTGGCCATGACCGGGCCGGTGAGCTGTTGGAAGCGGCGACGGAAGCGCAGGATCACCCGCGGCTCCGGGCCGCGTCCGGTCGTATCGATGCGGCCGAGCAGGGCGTCCGCGGCGAAGTCGTGCACCGACCGATCGGGCAGCACGCTCCAGCGCTTCGCCTTGCGCACGGTCTGCTCGACGAGCTGGATGTCCTCTTGATCGACGTCGCTCTCGTCGAGATCGGGCGGCAGGTAGGATCGATAGGTCGGGAAGCGCGCGACGATCTCGATCAGAGCGCGGCGGATCGCGTTCAGCGAGAAGTCGCGGGTGCGCCGGTCGGCATCGGCGATGGCCTTGAGGTCGCCGGTGAGCACTTCGAGCTCGCTGGCGAAGCTCGTCTCAAGGATCTCGGCCTTGGCCCCGCGCAGCTGGAACTTGTAGGGCTCGTCGACGCCCGTCGCCCACTGATAAAATTTCTGGATGCGCGGCTTGAGTGCCTGATCGACGAACAGGCCGTCGAGCTGGTTGAGCGCGTCGTAGCCGGTGGTGCCAGCGACGGGCCACGGCCGCAGCCGTTCGCCGGGCTCCAGGATCTTCTCGACGACCACGAAGAAGCCGGGACCGACGGCCGCCTGCAGGGCGCGGGCATAGCCGAGCGGGTCGGCGAGCCCGTCGATGTGATCGATGCGCAGGCCGTCGATGCGGCCCTCGCCGACCAGCCGGAACAGCAGCGCGTGCGACTTTCGGAAGATGTCCGACTTCTCGACGCGCAATCCGGCGAGCGAGTTCACGTCAAAGAAGCGCCGGTAATTGATGTCGCTCGACGCGATCCGCCAATGAGCCAGCCGGTAGGACTGGCTCTCCAGCAGGCGATGCAGGGGCCCGAACGAGTCGGGATAGTCCTTGTTGCCGTTGAGCAGATGCAGCGCGCGGTAGATCGCAGCGGCGATCTGCGGCGAGGCGCGGACTGCGTCGGCAAGGTCCTGCTTCAAGGCCTCGGCCTCGGCGGGAAGAGCTCGGCGGCGCTCGGGGTTGGTCTCTTCGCCCATGCCCCGCAGGCGTTCGGAGACTTCGAGCACGTCGGCGGAAGGGTCGTCGCCGACCTCGCCGAGGGCCGCAAGCGCCCGGTTGAGGATCGCTGGGTAGTAGAGCGGGCAGATCGGGAACTCGTGCTCGTAGTGCCAGACGCTGAAGGCGCCCTTGGCCTCGTCGAACTTCAATTCCAGCGTGCCCTTCTCCAGGGCGTCGCCGTAGCGCTCGCCGAGGAAGGGGATGACGAGCTTGCCGTTGGCGCCGAGCCGCTCCCAATCGATGTCGAAAGCGTGCGCGAAGGGCGAGAGGCCGCCCCATTCGAGCACCGAGAGCCACCACGGGTTGTCGGCGCCGCCGACGCCCATGTGGTTCGGGACGATGTCGACGAGGAGCTTGAGGCCGTTGGCTTTGAGCGCATCGGAGAAGGCGATGAAGCCCGCCGCGCCGCCGATCTCGGGATTGATTTGCGAGTGGTCGACGATGTCGTAGCCATGGGTCGAGCCGGGCCGCGCCGTCTGCAGCGGTGAGGCGTAGACGTGGCTGATGCCGAGCTGGGCGAGATAGGGAACGATCGCCTCGGCATCCGCGAAGGTGAAGCCTTCGTAGAATTGCAGCCGATAGGTCGCCCGCGGCGGGGGCGAGTTGAGCCGGGCGGCACCCGAGCGCGGACCGCGATCCTCGCCCGCCAGCGACGCGGCGAGCTTGGCCAGTGGGCCTCCGGGAGCGGCGATCGCCTCCAGGGTGCGATCGAGCTTGCGCCGCCAGTTGGGATGACCCTCGGTCGAGCCCGGCACGTTGGCTTGCGCGAGTTCGGAGACGACGTCCTCGTACTGAACGGCCGTCAGGATCGAGGGTGCGCGGGCGAGGTAGCGCGCGGCGGCCTCGAACGGGGCTGCATCGGGCGGCTCGGCACCCGGCAGAAGCTGCTCGGAATGGAGTGCCTCCGAGAGCCTGCGGCGCTCTGTGACGCGATCGGCACGCTCGGCATCGGCCCGGTCGGAATCGTAGAGTCCGAGCGACTGGCGCGTATCCGTATCGACGCCGCGCCACCAGCCGAGGAAGGTCGGGAGGTCGTGGGTGGTGATGGCGGTGAGTGCATCGTGCGGATAGAGCGACGGCGGCTTGAAGGCGCCGCCGTGCTGTCGCTCGAAGGCGAGGATGCGGTAGCTGAGGATGCCCGCCGCCATCAGGGCATCGGAAAAGCCTTCCGGGGCGGTGCCGAGATCCTCTGCAATCACTAGGCATTTCGAGCGGTGGCTCTCCAGCCTCAGCACGGCCAGCATCGGCTCGAACGGCATGGCGACGTAGGCGCCAGCCCGCGCCGATTGCCCGACGGGAATCAGGAACAAGCGCGCCAGCTGGAAGGCGTGGTCGATCCGGATCGCGCCGGCATGGCGCATGTTGGCCCGGACGAGATCGCGGAACGCCTTGAGCCCGTCGCGCTCCATCTCCAGCGGGTGGAAGGCCGGCAGCCCCCAATCCTGGCCCTTCGGCGCGAGTAGGTCAGGCGGCGCGCCGATGGAAACGCCGTTGGCGAAGCGCTCGGGGTGAGACCAGATTTCCGACCCGCCGCGATCGGCACCGACGGCGAGGTCCCGGTAGAGGCCCAGCCGCATACCGGTATTGAGGGCCGCCTGCGAGGCCTGCTGGAGTTGCCGGTCGGCGAGGTACTGAAGCCAGACATGGTAGCTGACGCGCCCGGCATTCGCCTCGGCGAAGGCGAGAACCTCCGGCGTGCCGGCCCGGCGGTAGGGCTCCGGCCACTCGCCAAGCCAGTGCGCGCCCTCGGCCTTGAAGTGCTCGGACAGCGTCTCGAAGATCGCGTGGGATTCGAGGTTTTCGCCACCCTCGGCCCGGAATTCCGCGAAGGCGGCATCAGCGCCGTTGCGCGCCGGCGCATCCAGCCAGAGCGCTTCCAAAACTGGTGAAAGCACTTCCCAGATGCCGGCATGATCGACCAGCGTGGCGTCGCGCAGAGCATCGAGGCGCGGGCGCATGGCGTCGAGCAGCGACTCGGCACGGCTGCCGTTGAAACCGGGAAGCGTGCCGGGCTCGATGTAGAGCGTCTCCAGGAACAGGCGGGACGACGGCGAATACGGAGAGATCTTCTCGCGGTCGGTTGGGAAGAGCGCGTGGACCGGGCTGAGGCCCAGGAACGACGCACCCCGCAGGCCGGCATCTGCGGCAGCGCGGCCGGCATCGGCGAAGGTGCCGATGCCGAGATTGTGCGGCGAGCGCAGGCCGTAGAGCTGGGCGGCGAGGCCCCAATCGCGGGCGCCTTCCTCGGCATAGGCGCGCGGGCGCCAGCAGCGCTGCGGCGCCGCGATGATCCAGGCCTGCGCGCGGCGCTCACCAAGCGTCGCGGTGAGGCGGTGATAGCCTGGCGTGAGCGGCGGCAGCTCGAAGCTCGGGCCAGTGCCCGCAACGTCGAGACTCGCCCGACCCTCGCTGGCATGGCCGCGCTCATCGACGAGGCGCCAGACGATCGAGCCAGCGGTGCCGTCGGCGAGAACCGGGACACGCAGGGAGCGACGGGCCTCCGCCGGCAGCAGCGGCGGGATCAGGCCGAGCCGCAACGCCTCGACGCTCGCGAGACTCCGCGCGACCTCGTCCTCGGTGCCGACGGCGAAGCCGAGGGCCGCGAGCATGCCGGCGCGGGTCTCTTCGGAGGTCTCGACGGGCGTGCCAAAGGCATCCGTATAGCCCTTGGCGATGCCGACGAGGTCGGCGAGGCGGGTCAGATCGCTCATGCCGGCGCTCCGACCAGGAAAACGCCGGTCCAGGGCGGCAGGTGCAGCGATTGCCGCGACGAGGCGCTCGACCAGATCACCTGCTCGCCGTCGCTCGCAGCGTCGTATTCATCGGTCCCGACATTGGCGACGAAGCGCAGGGTGCCGGCCTCGAAGCGCCAGGTGCAGTCGATCACGCCCGGTGCGGGTATCGTCGCCTTCGCGCCGCGGAAGCTGGACTTGGTCAGTGGCACCACGGTCTGATGGCGGATCTGTAGGAGGTTGCGGGTGTCGGCCCAGACCCGGCGATGCGGTTCGCGCTCGGCCTCGCCCCAGTCGATCTTGGAGTCCAGGAAGGTCTTCTCCTCGGTGGGGTCGGGGATGACCGAGGTGTCGTCGGCGAAGGCCGCGAAGCTCTTGAACTCGCGGCGCCGGCCCTCACGGACCGCCTTGTTCAGGTCCTCGTCCGGCGCGAAGTCGACAAAGAACAGAAATGGCGCCGAGGCCGACCATTCCTCCCCCATCCAGAGCATCGGGATCTGCGGCGCGAGGAGCAGGCCGGCGCGGGCCAGGGCCAGCTTCTCCGGATCGGCGAGCTGGCTCAGCCGCTCGCCGAGCGCCCGGTTGCCGACCTGATCGTGGTTCTGCAGGAAGGTGACGAAGGCCGAGGGCGGCAGGTGGGCGGAAGGCTCGCCGCGCGGATGGTTGTCCAGCGTCTTGAAGGGCTCACCCTGGTAGGCAAAGCCTTCGGCGAGGCAGCGGGCGAGGTGCTCGACCGGCTTGTCGGAGAAGCTGGCGTAATAGCCGGCATCCTCGCCCGTCAGTAGGACGTGCCAGCAGTGGTGCAGATCGTCCGCCCATTGTGCGCTGTGCTGGACGGGCTGTCCCTCGCCGTCGCGCTCGAGCCAGCGGGCCTGGTTCGCCTCGTTCTCCAAAATCAGGTGGATGTGCCGCCCGGGCAGTTTTCCGCGCATGGTCTCGGCCAGTTCGCCGATGAAATGCTTTTCGGAATCGTCGAGGATGGCGTGGACCGCGTCGAAGCGGATGCCGTCGAAATGGTACTCTTCGAGCCAGTAGAGCGCGTTCTCGATAAAGTAGTCGCGGACGACGCGGCCGCTTTCCTTGCCGTCGAAGTTGATCCCGGCGCCCCACGGGGTCTGGTGGCGCTCGGTGAAGAAGGTTTTCGCGTAGGCATGGAGGTAGTTTCCGGCCGGCCCGAAGTGATTGTAGACGCAATCGATCAGTACCATCAGGCCCTTGCCGTGGGCGGTGTCGATCAGATTTTTGAGGTCTTCGGGCCGGCCATAGGCGGCATCCGGCGAGTAGGGCAGCACGCCGTCATAGCCCCAGTTACGCGTACCCTTGAAATCAGCGAGCGGCAGCAGCTCGATGGCGGTGATGCCGAGATCGACGAGGTCGTCGAGCCTCGCCTCCAACGCCGCGTAGGTGCCCTCGGGCGTGGCGGTACCGACATGCAGCTCGTAGATCACCGCCTCTTCCCAAGGCCGGCCGGTCCAGGCGCCATCGGACCAGACATAGGCGGCGGGGTCGATCAGCTCGCTGAGGCCGGAGACGTCGTCTGGCTGGAAGCGCGAGGCGGGATCGGGGACGGTCAGGTCGCCGCCGATGCGGAAGCCGTAGCGCGCGCCGGCCTGGACACCCGGTATTTCGGTGCGGCGCCAGCCGTCTCCCACTTCGGGGATCGCGTGGTCCGTGCCGTCGACGGCGAGGACCACGTCGGCCGCGCTCGGCGCCCAGATCGCGAAGCGGGCACCAACGTCGGTCAACTCGCTGCCGTAGACCATCGCATGGCTTCGCCGCATTCAGCCTCTGTCCTCAGCTCTCGCGAGATTTTGCCCGGCACGAGCGGGCACCTCCGGGAGAAGGCCTGCCGTCGCAACTGGTTCCGCGACCGCAACTATGGCGAAGGCGGCCTCCGGCAACCGCAGGGCAGCATGGATTCGCGCCGAATCTCGCACATGCAAAAAAGTCTCCCGCCATTTCTGGCGGGAGACCCTACGCGAGACATTCCTTGAATGCCGGCGCCCGATAGATCAGGCGTCGATCGTCGGGCCACCGCCCTCGGAGCGCTTCTTGGCCATGTAGGCGTCGAACTGCTCGCGGTCCTTGGCCCGCTTCAGCTCGTCCACGAATTGGGCGAAGGCGCGGCTCTCCTCCTGGAGGGCGCGACGACGCGCTTCGAGGCGCTCCAATTCGGCCTTCCGATACTCGTCGAAGGCCGAATTGCCGGTGCCGGACCGGTAGACGCCGCGGTCCTTCGCGGCCTCGAAGGCCTTGGCGAACCGCGAGGTGCCCCCCGCGGAGCCGACGTTCCACGAACCGCTTTGGGCGAACTCACGCATTTGGCCGAGCGCAGGATACCCCGCGATCTTCCACGCAACGTAGGCGAGCGCCGCCGGCCACCAATAGATGAAGCCGATGACGATGGCGCCGATCTCGAGAGAGCGGCGCGGGAATGGCCCGCCGTGACAGGCGCGGGCGCCCGACCAGGGGGAAGAGGCAGAGGTCGTGTTCACGGATGTTCGCTCCGGGTGTGAATGTGAACAACATTCACATGCGCAACCGCACATCGCGTTTCAAGAGGCGGGATCGAAGCCGGCTTTCGGATTCGTATCTCCGGCTCCAGCGCCATGGACCAGCGCGAGCACGCCGGCGCGCAACAGCTCGTATTTGTCCGGCCCGGTCTTCGGCAGCTGGCCCGAGGCGGCGAGGGTCGCGATGCCGTGCGAAAGCGCCCAGACCTCCAGCGCGATGAAGCGCGGGTCGACGCCGCCGAAACCGTCGGGAAAGGTCGCCTTCAGCGCCTCGACGAGCAGATCGAACGGATTGGGCCGGTCGGGGTTCGGCGCCGCGCTGCGCACCTCGAAGATCGCGGCGTAGTAGCCGGGCTCTTCCTCGGCGAAGGCGAGATAGGCCTCGCCCATGCGGGTGAAGCGTTCGAGCGGCGTGCCACGTCCGGTCAGTGCTCGCGCGAGGCGCCCCGCCAAGTCCTTGAAGCCGCGCCCGGCCACCTCTTCGAGCAGCGCCTCGCGGCCGCGGAAATGGCGATAGAGCGCGGCCGGCGTCACGCCGACGAGCCGGGCGGCATCGACCAGGGTGAAGCCCCCGACACCACGTTCGGCAATGAAGCGGCGGGCCGCCTCGATCAGCGCCTCTTTCAGATTGCCGTGGTGGTAGCTGCGCCGGTCTTCCGGCCGCTCGCGCCAGGGTCGCACGAAAACCGTCTCCTCGGTTCGCCGGGCGCATGCCCGATCAGGAAAGCCGCTTGAAAGGGTGAGGTTGCACGTGATCGCAACGAACGGCCAGCGCTTTGCGGCCCCGATGTCGACAAGTGCACGCTTTCCGACGCCAGCTGTTGACAGATCGGCACGTTAGCAATGTTATAGTATTACATTTTTGGTGAGACAGACATGGCATCGCCCGACACCCGCCTCCCGGTCACCGTGCTTTCGGGCTTTCTCGGAGCCGGGAAAACCACTCTGCTGAATCACGTTCTGGGCAACCGCGAGGGCCGGCGGGTCGCGGTGATCGTCAACGACATGAGCGAGGTGAACATCGACGCCGACCTAGTCCGCGGAGGCGACGCCAACCTGTCCCGCACGGACGAGCGGCTCGTGGAGATGACCAACGGTTGCATTTGCTGCACGCTGCGCGACGACCTGCTGGCCGAGGTGCGCCGACTCTCCGAGGAGGGCCGCTTCGACTACCTGCTGATCGAGGGCACGGGCATCGCCGAGCCGCTGCCCGTGGCCAGCACCTTCTCGTTTCGCGACGAGAACGACCGCGCGCTCAGCGACGTCGCCCGGCTCGACACCATGGTCACCGTCGTCGATGCGGTGAACCTGCTGCGCGACTACGGCTCCGCCGCCTTCCTGCGTGACCGCGGCGAGACGGCCGGCGAAGAGGACACCCGCACGCTGGTCGACCTCCTCGTCGAGCAGATAGAGTTCGCCGACGTAGTCGTGATCAACAAGGTCGAGGACGTCTCGGCGGAGCAACTCGCACTGGTGCGTTCGGTGGTGCGCGGGCTCAATGCCGATGCGCGGCTCGTCGAGACCTCGCATGGCCGGGCGCCGCTCGATGCCATTCTCGATACCGGCCTGTTCGACGAAGAGAATGCGCAGCGTCATCCGCTCTGGTTCAAGGAACTCTACGGCGCGCACGAGCACGTGCCGGAGACCGAGGAATACGGCGTGTCGAGCTTCGTCTATCGGGCGCGCCGGCCATTCGACCCCGAAAAGTTCAATGCCTTCGTCAATCAGACCTGGCCCGGACTGATCCGCGCCAAGGGGCATTTCTGGCTCGCGACGCGGCCGGACTGGGTGGGCGAGTTCTCACTGGCCGGCGCCGTTGCCCGCGTCTCCGCCATGGGCTTCTGGTGGGCTGCCGTGCCGCGCGGACGCTGGCCCGACGAGTCCTACTGGAAAAGCCATCTCGAGAAGAACTGGAGCGAGGTCTGGGGCGACCGCCGCCAGGAACTCGTCTTCATCGGCACCGGCATGGACCGGGACGCGATCACCGCCGCACTCGATGCCTGCCTGATCGGCTCGGAGCGGACGACGCGGTTCGACCCGAGCGCCTATCGGCGCCTGCCAGACCCTTTCCCCGAATGGCGCCGCGCGGCCTGAGCCGGTGAGTTTCGTCAGCCTCAAAGCGTGGAGGCAGCGCAGCGCGGCCCAAGCGGAGATGCGGGCCACGCTGAAGGCCCGGGTGATCGGGGCCATCTGCCTCGGCCCCGACGATACCGTGGCGGTCAACGAGATTGCCTGCGCCGATCCGGGCTGCCCGGACATGGAGACGATCGTGCTGGTGATGCGCTCCGGCGAGCCGACACAGGCCTTCCAGATCCGGAAGGCCATCGACGCCATCCAGGCGGACGATGTGTCGGAGTTGGTCGCACAGATGGGATCGGTGCTGCGCGATCCTCGCTCCTGACAGGATCTGTCAGTCCGGCCGCATAGGACGCCTCCGCCACGCGCTCAGGGCGCGATCCCGGAGAAACCCATGAATTTCGTCTCAATCCGTCTCATCACCGACGACATCAAACGGCTCGTCGCCTTCTACGAGCAGGCGACCGGCCTCGCGGCCACCTGGTACACCGACGATTTCGCAGAGATCGCCACACCTTCCTGCACGTTGGCGGTCTCAACCACGCGGCCGCTCGCGTTGTTCGGAAGCGACATCGCGCGGCCCGCCGCGAACCAATCCGTGATCATCGAGTTCCGGGTCGCAGACGTCGACGAGAGCCATCGCGCATTGGCCGGATTGCCGAAGTCCGTCGTCCAGGAGCCGACGACGATGCCGTGGGGCAATCGCTCGCTGCTCTTCCGTGATCCCGACGGCAACCTGGTCAACTTCTTCACACCGATCACGCCGGAGGCGATCGCGAGATTGGACAGGTAGCGGTCGCGCACCGTCGAGTGTAACTGCCGCGGCTCATGCAGTCTCGAAAACGACGGCTTCGGTAGCACTGCGCCACTCCCCGGACAGGTGGAGCGTCAGCGGAGCCTGATCCGGGGGCCAGCCAAAGGACGTCGCGAAGCGTCCGAACCGTGCACAACGAGCCGCTGACGCGGCCATTTTTCCGCTGTGTCCCGGATCACCTTTCGCTTCGCTCCAGGCGTCCGGGAAGAGGGCGGTATTGCCTATCCGAGCAGCCGGAACCCGGGTCTGCTCTCAGCGCCAGCTCTGCCCTGCGCCGGCCTGCGCGATCCCGAGATGCCGCGCCACCGTCGCGCCGATATCTGCGAAGCTCTCCCGTCGCCCGATCGGACCGGTCGCGACCTTCGGCCCGAAGGCCAATATCGGCACCTGCTCGCGGGTGTGCTCCGTGCCGTGCCAGGTCGGGTCGTTGCCGTGGTCGGCAGTGATGACGCAGAGATCGCCCGTGCGCAGGGCCGCCCGGATCTCCGGGAGGCGGGCATCGAAGGCTTCGAGCTCGGCGGCGTAGCCGGGCACGTCGCGCCGGTGGCCGTGCTCGGTGTCGAAATCCACGAGGTTCACGAAGATGAAGCCGCCATCGTCGAGCGTCGCGAGCGAGGCGAGCGCCGCGTCGGTTCCTGCCGCGTTGCCGGCCGTCTTCACCTCGCGGCCAGTACCGCGGTGGGCGAAGATGTCGCCGATCTTGCCGACGGTCACCACTTCACGGCCGGCAGCCGTCAGCCGGTCGAGCAGGGTGTCGCTCGGTGGCGCGACCGAGAAATCCTTGCGGTTCGTCGTGCGGCGAAAGCCATCGGTGTCCGAGCCGACGAAGGGCCGCGCGATCACCCGGCCCACGCGCCAGCGATCGCAGATGACACGCGCGATGCGGCAGACCTCATAGAGCCGCTCGAGCCCGAAGGCCTCTTCGTGCGCGGCGATCTGGAAGACGCTGTCCGCGGACGTGTAGCAGATCGGTTTGCCGGTCCGGACATGCTCGGCGCCGAGCTGTTCGATGATCGTGATGCCCGAGGCATGGCTGTCGCCGAGGATGCCCGGCAGCCCAGCCCGATCGACCAGGGCCGCGGTCAGCGCAGCCGGAAAGGCCGGCTGCGTATCGGGGAAGTGACCCCAATCCTCCAGCATCGGCAATCCGGCGATCTCCCAGTGGCCGGAGGGCGTATCCTTGCCGGCCGCCGTCTCCACGGCATGGCCATAGGCGCCCTCGACGGCGCCGACGGGTTCCAGCCCCGGCGGTACGCGGCCCGTCGCGCCGTCAGAGGCGAGGCCGAGACCGAGGGCGGTCAGGTTGGGAAGACGCAGCGGCCCCGAGCGCAGTCCGTCACGGTCGCCCTGCCCTCTCGCGCAAGCTTCGGCGATGTGGCCGATCGTGTCGGCGCCTTCGTCGCCATAGCGGGCGGCATCCGGGCCGCCGCCGATGCCGACGGAATCGAGAACGATCAGGAGTACGCGGGCCATAGTCGCTCAGGCCGGAACGGCGGTGGCGGTGGCTGGTGCGGGCTCGTCATCCACGGTCTCGGCCTCCATGTCGAAGGCGGCCGCGAAAAGGGTGCGGGTGTATTCGGTCTTCGGCCGGGCGAAGATCTCGGAGGCCGGCCCCTCCTCGACCACGCGGCCGTTCTGCATGACCAGCACGTAGTTCGCGAGCGCGCGCACCACCTTCAGGTCATGGCTGATGAACAGATAGGCGAGGCCGCGCTCGCGCTGCAGGTCGCGCAGCAGCGTCACGATCTGCGCCTGGACCGAGCGGTCGAGCGCCGAGGTCGGCTCGTCGAGCACGACGAAGCGCGGGTTCAGCACGATGGCGCGAGCGATGGCGATGCGCTGGCGCTGGCCGCCGGAGAATTCGTGCGGATAGCGGTCCATCGCCCCCGGATCGAGCCCGACATCGGTCAGCGCCTTCGCGACGATGGTACGCCGCTCGGCACGGGACTTGACCTGCCCCTGCACCACGAGCCCTTCGGCGACGATGTCGGCCACCGACATGCGCGGCGAGAGCGAGCCGTAGGGGTCCTGAAAGACCACCTGCATGTCCCGCCGCAGCGGCCGCATGGCGCCGACGGACAAGGCCTCGATCGGCTTGCCGAGGAAGACGATCGGCCCTTCCGAGGCGGTCAAACGCAACAGCGCGAGGCCGAGAGTGGTCTTGCCCGAGCCGGACTCGCCGACGACGCCGATGGTCTCGCCCTGACGCACGGCGAGGCTGACGCCGTCGACCGCCTTCACGTGGTCCGTGGTGCGACGGAGCAGGCCCTGCCTGATCGGGAACCAGACTTTGATCGGGCCGGCCTCGACCAGCTTCTCCGCCCCCTCGGCGACCGGGTTGGCGCGGCCGGTCGGCTCGGAGGCGAGAAGGCGCTGGGTGTATTCGTGCTGGGGCCGGTCGAACACCTCGGCCACGGGGCCGGCCTCGACGATGCGCCCGCGCAGCATCACGCAGACCGAATTCGCGATGCGCCGCACGATGCCGAGATCGTGCGTGATGAACAGCATCGCCATGCCGAGCCGTTTCTGCAGGTCGGCGAGCAGGGTCAGGATCTGCGCCTGCACGGTGACGTCGAGCGCCGTGGTTGGCTCGTCGGCCACCAGCAGGTCCGGCTCGCAGGCGAGCGCCATGGCGATCATCACGCGCTGGCGCTGGCCGCCGGACAATTCGTGCGGATAGGCGCCAAGCCGGCGCTCGGCATCGCGGATGCCGACGAGGTCGAGCAGCTCCAGAATGCGAGCCCGCGCCTTCTTGCCGGTCAGCCCGCGATGGAGCTGCAACACCTCGCCGATCTGCCGCTGGATCGAGTGCAGCGGGTTCAGCGAGGTCATCGGCTCCTGGAAGACCATGGTGATGTCGGCGCCGCGCACCTTGCGTAGGTCGCGCTCGGGCAGCGTCAGCAGGTCGCGCCCCTTGAAGACGATGCGGCCGCCCGGATGATGCGCCGCGCCATCGAGCAGACGCAGGATCGAGAGAGCGGTGACCGACTTGCCTGAGCCGGATTCCCCGACCAGCGCCAGCGTCTCGCCAGGTGCGATGGAGAAGCTCACGCGGTCGACGGCGAGTGTCTTGCCCTCGGACGAACCGAAGGCGACCGAGAGGTCTTGAACGGAGAGAAGCGGTTCGGCCACGAGCGCTCAGCAGGGTCGACGGAAGGCGATCGGCCTCACCGAGCGGCGGGCCTCGCCGGCGGGTTATAGCGCTCCCGCGTCCCAGAGCGAACCGCATCGCGGGCGTGCAACGCCGTGATTGTCCGGCCCGATCCTGCTAGCAGGGCATTCGAAGCGGGCGTGATCGACCGGGTGAGCGTGCGAAGCATCCTTTGTCTTGCCATTGCCATGGCGATGTCCATGGCGACGGGCGCGGCCCAGGCGCAGGGCGACGGCGAGACCGTCACCCAGGCCCTCTGCCGGCTGATCGAGGGTTCGGCGAAGGCGCGGTCCATCCCGGTGCCCTTCCTGACCCGCCTGATCTTCCGTGAGAGCGCCTTTCGCGTGAATGCGGTCAGCCCCGTCGGCGCACAGGGCGTGGCGCAGTTCATGCCGGGCACGGCCAAGGAGCGGGGCCTGCTCGACCCGTTCGATCCAGAGCAGGCCATCCCGCACGCAGCGCATCTCCTGGCCGATCTCCGCACCCAGTTCGGAAATCTCGGGCTCGCCGCGGCCGCCTATAATAGCGGGGCCGGCCGGGTCTCCTCCTGGCTCGCCGGCAAGGGCGGGCTGCCCTCCGAGACCCGCGCCTACGTCATCGCGCTGACCGGCCACCCGGCCGAAGATTGGCGGCCCTCCGGCGTCGAGATGGCGCCCGCGGAAGGCGATCCGAAGGCAGCGGATGCCGCCAAGCTTGGTGCAAAGCAGCCGGACACGGCCGGCGAGGCCGCGAAAGAGGTTGAGGCGGAATCGGCCCAGACTTGCCTCCAGGTCACGGCTCTCCTGCGCATCCCCTCGCGCGGCGACCGCTTCGCCCTTCCGGTCGAGGGCGGCGTGACGGCGCCCTGGGGCATCCAGCTCGCCGGCAACTTTTCCAAATCCCTCGCGCTCGCGAGCTTCTCGCGCACCCGCTCGCGCTATGCCGGGGTGATCGGCACGGTGCGCCCGATGATCATCGGCACGCGCCTACGGTCCCGCGGAACGCGGGCCTTCTACCGAATCCGCATCCCGGCCGAGACGCGCGCGGCCGGCGAAACCCTGTGCGGTCAAATCCGGAAGGCCGGAGGCGCCTGCATCGTCCTCAGAACATGATGTGCGTGCTCACCGGGAACATCACCGGGATGCGCACGGCGTCGCGCTCATTTCGCGACGGCCTTGAAACCGCCCAGTCTGCCCCATCTTCTGCGCTCTCACGCCAATCCCTTGGAGACGCATGATCCGGGTCCTCGTCGCCGCGCTCTCGTTCGGCTGCCTTTTGCTCTCCGCGCTCGGCCTCTCGGGCTGCTCGCCACTGGCGCTGTTCGACGCGCTCGGCCCACGTGATGCCGGCGCCCGCCTCTCGCTGAAGGATGCCGCCTACGGCGAGGACCCGCGCCAGCGCCTCGACGTGTTCGCGCCGGTCGGCGACGTCACGAACGCTCCGGTGCTGGTTTTCTTCTACGGAGGCTCCTGGAAGAGCGGATCTAAAGAAGATTATGCTTTCGTCGCGCAGGCCCTGGCTGCGCAGGGCTTCGTGACGGTGCTGCCGGATTACCGGCTCTACCCGCAGGTGCGTTTCCCCGATTTCCTCGACGACGGCGCGCGGGCCATCGCCTGGGCCCGCGATCACATCGCGTCCTATGGCGGCGACCCGAAGAAGATCGTCCTCGCGGGCCATTCGGCCGGCGCCTACAATGCCGTGATGCTCGCGCTAGACCCGACCTATCTGCGTCGTGCCGGCGTCGAGCCGCGCACCATCCGTGCCGTCGCCGGCCTTTCCGGCCCCTACGATTTCTTCCCCTTCGACCAGAGCACCTCGATCGACGTGTTCGGGCAGGCGCCTGATCCGAAGGCAACCCAGCCCATCAATTTCGCCGGCCCGAACTCGCCGCCGACCTTCCTCGCCACAGGCGACGCCGACAAGACGGTCCGCCCGGCCAACACCAAGAACCTCGCGGCGCGGTTGCGCGACATGCGCGTCGGAGTGCAGGAGCGGATCTATCCCGGCCTCGACCATGCCGACACGCTGCTCGCGCTCTCGATCACCTTCCGCTCGAAGGCGCCCGAACTCTCCGAGATGGCGGCCTTCCTGCACCAGCATGCCGAGCGCCGGCAGCTGAGCTCCGTGCGAATGCGCTAAGGCACCTCGGGCGGCACTGGCCTCGGGCGACGATCCGGCCCGATCGCGACGAAGGTGAAGAGCGCCTGGGTCACCTTCATCGTCTCCTCGCTCTCGCGTTCGCGCCGCCAGACCTCGACCTGGATCTTGATCGATGTCCGCCCCACCGAGACGATCCATGCGTAGAGACTGACCTCGTCGCCGACGAAGACCGGGTGGAGAAAGCTCATGGCCTCCGCCGAAATGGTGGCGCAGCGGCCCCGCGAGCGCCGTGCCGCGACGTTGCCGGCAGCGAGATCCATCTGCGCCATGAGCCAGCCGCCGAAGATGTCGCCGGCCGGGTTCGTGTCGGCCGGCATGGCGACGGTGCGGATCACAGGCGCCCCCCGATCGACGGGCTGGCCACCGGCCCCATCCGCTCTTGCAACGTCGTGAGACATGGCTGTTCTCCGCAGGGCCCTCGCAGAATGGGGCCGCCCTGAGCGGTCAGCATGCCACGAGCGGTGCCGACTGCGACACGGTGAACGGCTCACTCTCCCGATGCGAATATTCAAATCCGGCGCGTCTGAGGCTGAAAGAGCGCGGCGGACGGGCCGCCGGTGGTCGAGGCGACCGTCGCCGAGCTGGCAGCGCCCCTCGAGGAAGCCGGTCGTTCGCTGACGAACACGAAGATCAGGAACCCGACGCTCAGGAGCACGTGCGGCAGCACGAGCGGAATGCCCCAGCGGACTTTCGGTGAGGTGGTGAGAGACGGGACCATCGCTGCATCTCCATGGCCCGGCGAGGACGATCTCTCGGGGCGATGGTGGTGAGTCGCAGCGGCGGCGGGTGCGGTTCATCACGGATCGAGAAAAATCTGAAAGCCGCCCACTTCCGTCTCGGCATTGCTCTCACCAGTTCGCCTCGTGCCGACAGGCATGTCATCGGCGAAGTGCAGGATAATGTTCGCAGGATCGCGCTCCGCGTGGACGCGGGTTCATCCTTCGGACAAACTGCAGGCCTCTCGCCGAACTGCAGTTGCGGCGAGTCGAGACGGTCACATCGACGAAGTGTCCGGAGGTTTCCGTCATGGCGGGGCGAGCGAGAGACGGCCTATTGGTCGCGTGGGCGGCTTTGTGCACGGCCCTCGTCCTGGCACCGCTTCCCGCCGATGCGCAGTATCGCGGAACGACCGGGGGGTACGGCGGCTACGGGGGGCGCGGCGGCTACGGCGGCGGTGGTCTCGGTGGCGGCGGGATCGGCCTCGGGATCGGCGGCGCAATTCTCGGCGGAGTCGTCGGCTCGATGGGCCGTCAGCCCCCTCAGGACGTCGAAGAGGATGACGAGCCGCCGCCACGCCGTCCGGGGCGCGTGGCGGAGCCGCCCGCTCCGCAGCGACCGCCCGGCGAGCGGCCTCAACCCGTCGCGGAAAAACCGCCACGGCATCGGCCGCCTATCGCGCGCCCCTCGGAACCACCAGTCCGTATCGCCCGGCCGCTGCGTCCGGCACCAACCCGCACGGTCAAAGCACCCTTGCATGCGGTCCCGGCGCGAACCGCAGCGAAGCCGCCGCCGCGCGTGCCGGCTCGCGTGCTGCCGCCCTCGCCGGCTCCCGTGCTTGCCGCCCAGGCCGAGGAGCCCGGCATTGTCCCCGGCGAAGTGCTGATCGAACTGAAGCCAGGCGGTCCGAGCGGCGCCCTGGCGCAGCTCGCTCGCCAGCAGCGCCTCGATGCCATCGAGAGCGAGACCTTCCGGCTGGTGCCGCTCACGCTGCACCGCTATCGTATCCGCGATGGGCGCACCGTGGCCGCCGTCGTGCGGGCCTTGCAGGCCGACCCACAGGTCGCCTCGGCCCAGGGGAACCACGTCTATTCCCTGGTCGGCGACGGCGCGCCGGCTTTGCCCTTTGCAAGCGCACAATACGTCGTGGCCAAGCTTCATCTCGATGAGGCGCACCGGGCTGCGACCGGCCGCGGCGTCGCGATCGCGGTGATCGATTCAGGGGTCGACGCGACCCATCCCGCCCTGGCGGGCGCGCTGACGGAGAATTGGGACGCCATCGCCAAGGCCGCGCTGCCGTCGGCTGGCGGCGACGCCCATGGCACCGCCGTCGCCGGCATTGCCGGGGCACGTGCCCAACTCGCGAGCGCCGCGCCCGAAGCGCGCCTCGTCGCGATACGCGCTTTCACCGGCGGTGGCGCACAGAAGCCCGGCTCACAGGGCACGACAATCCACGTCCTGCGGGCGATCGACCGGGCTGCGGCCGCCGAAGCGCGTGTGGTCAACATGAGCTTCGCCGGACCGGCCGACGCGAAACTCTCGGAGTTCCTGGCAGCCGGCACCGCAAAGGGCATCGTCTACGTGGCTGCCGCCGGCAATGCCGGCCCGAACGCGCTGCCGCTCTACCCGGCCGCGGATCCCAACGTGATCGCCGTCACCGCCACCGATGCGGAGGACAAGCTGTTCCCCGCCGCCAATCGCGGGCCGCACGTGTTCGTCGCAGCGCCCGGCGTCGAGGTGTTCGTGGCGACGCCCGGCGGCGGCTACGGCTTCCTGAGCGGCACCTCGATGGCAGCCCCGCAGGTGGCGGGCATTGCCGCCATGATGCTTCAGATCCGACCCGACCTCACCCTCGCGACCCTGCGCGACGCCCTGAGGAAGAGCGCTCACGATCTCGGCCCGGCCGGGATAGACCCGGATTTCGGCGCGGGCACGGCCGATGCGCGGGACGCGCTGCAGACCATCGGCGCCTCGTTCGCGCCGGCGATGATCAGTGATGCGAGACCGCCCCTCGGCGCGGCCAAGATCGATGCGACCGAACCTGCGAAACGGAACTCCCCGAACGGCGCCAGTCAGGCGCTCCCGGAAACGAGCGTCGTACCGACGCTGTCTGCCACCACTACAGACGATGCTCCCGCGAAATGAGACCGGCCGCAGGCATCGTCCGCGTGATGATTGAACCGAACCCCCGCCTGAAGCGACCCATGAGCAGCCCGTCCGCATGACCGGGGCCTCCGACGAGGCGCTGGTGACGCGGATCGCGGGCGGCGACGCGCTCGCGATGCAGAGCCTCTACGCGCGGCATTCCACACGCGTGTACCGGTTCCTCGTGCGCCTCGTCCGGGATGCCACGCAGGCAGAGGACCTGATGAGCGACGTATTCTTCGATGTCTGGCAGCAGGCCGCCCGGTTCGAGGGCCGCTCCAGCGTGACGACCTGGATGCTGGGCATCGCCCGCTTCAAGGCGCTGTCTTACCTGCGCAAGCGCCCGCACGAGGCGCTCGAGCCAGAGATTGTCGAGGCGATCGAGGACGAGGCCGACACACCCGAGATCCTGCTGCAAAAGGTCGGCAAGGCTGAGGTAATCCGTCGCTGCCTCGCCGTGCTCTCCCTGGAGCATCGCGAGGTGATCGACCTCGTCTATTACCACGAGCGCAGCGTCGAGGAGGTCGCCGAAATCACCGGCGTTCCTGCGGGAACGGTGAAGACGCGGCTCTTCCACGCCCGGAAGCGGCTCTCGGAACAGCTCAACGCCATGGGTATCGATCGGGGCTGGCCATGACCGCGCGCGAGCCAGGCGAGGACCAGACACCCGACGAGGTCGACCTGCTGCTGCCCTGGCATGCAGTAGAGCGGCTCTCGCACGAAGAGGCCGAACAAGTCGAGGCGGCCCTGCGCGCCGACCCCGAACGCGCCCGCCATCTCGAGATCGCCCGGGAGGAGCGCGCCGAGACCGTGGCGCTGAACCAAGGGCTTGGTACGCCCTCGCGGGCAGCGCGCGACGCGCTCTTCGCGCGGATCGCAGCAGAGGGCCGAGCACCCGCCAAGGGTTTTTCGGGTCGCTGGGGCGACTGGCTGGCGAGCCTGTCGCCGCACTCGCTCGCCTGGTCCGGCGCGGCCGCAGCCCTGGTGATCGCCGTGCAGGCCGGTCTGCTGACGAAGGCCTATCTCGGCACCGCGCCGGGTGCCTACGAGACGGCATCGGCACCCTCCCCGGCATCCCAACAGGGTGTCTTCGTGCTGATCGCTTTTGCGCCGGCAGCGCCCGCTGAGCGGATCGAGGCACTTCTGCGCGAGGCCCATGCCGTCATCGTCGACGGTCCGCTGCCCGGCGGAGTGTATCGCTTGCGGATCGGGGAGCGTGGCGAGACGGCCACCAAGACGATCGAGCGGCTGCGCTCCGAAACCACGCTCGTGCGCCTCGTCGCGCCCGTGTCGCCAGCCGTCCGCTGACCGGCCTCAACAGCCCCGTTAACCGACCTTTAACCGAATGATTGCGGCCGCCCCCCGCCTGTGAGACGTTCGTTAACAGAAGATTAACGAGGTTCTCCGAAGCCATGCGTACCGGCGTTTCCATGCGGATCAAGGCTTTGGTTCGTGGTCTCGTTGCGGCGTCCGCCGCGATGGCGTCGCTGGCCTCCGGTCCGCTGGCCCAGGCTCAGACCATTGCCTCGCTGCCCGCCTCCGGGCTGGCCGCCTCGATCACCGGCTCGGCGCGTCCGATCGCGGCCTGGACCGAGTTCTGCGAGCGCTACGCCAGCGAGTGCGCCGTCAACCGCAGCGAGTCCGCCTCGATCACCCTTACCCCGGCGATCTGGCAGACCATCAACACCGTGAACCGCCGCGTGAACAAGGCGATCCACGCCGTCACCGACCAGGATCACTGGAACGTCGCCGACCGCTGGGACCTCGCCGAGGACGGCCAGGGCGATTGCGAGGACTTCCAGCTGCGCAAACGCGCGATGCTCGTCGAGGCCGGCCTGCCCCGCCGCGCCATGCGCATGACCGTCGTGATCGACGAGAAGGGCGAGGGCCACGCGGTGCTCACCCTGATCACCGACCGCGGCGACCTCGTCCTCGACAACAAGACCAGCGCCGTGCTGCCCTGGCGCCAGACCGGCTACACCTTCATTAAGCGCGAGAGCCAGGACGCGGTCGCCTGGGTCGGTCTCGGCGTCGCCATCTCGCCGACGACCACTGCCAACCGCTGAGCGTCCGACGGCCCAGCCCAACGGGCTTTCCCGAAACGGGACTCTTCGGCAAGCCGATCGTTGCAGACGTTTAAGACTTTCGACGCAAGGGTTACCGGAGCGTTTCGCCAACCCGGCGAATTCGCCCCGTTCACGTCCAGCGCGCCTCTCCAGTGGCGCGATGGAGGCCCGGAGGTCCCGATGGTCTCGGTCGGCACGATCGCCCGCCTCGTCATCCTCGCCGGATCGCTCGCGACGGCGGCTCCCGCCCTCGCCGGAGGCAGCGTGGGCGATCGGCACGACGCCTGGCGCGCCTGCCTCTCCGACGCCTTCAAGCTGCGCGCCGCCCTCTCCGGCAAGGCGCTGGCCGCCGAATCCGCGATCCGCGAATGCCGCGACAGCGAGACCGCCTACCTTTCGGCCCTCGCGACCTCGCCGCTCGTCGACGACGAGGACGTCACGCGCGTCCGTCCTGCCCTTCTCGTGCGGGCTCGGACCTGGCTGCTCTCGGGAAAGATCAGCCGAAACCTGTAATCTGTAATCCTGCAAGCAGCCTTCGGCGCGCTCGCTCATGCTGGATTTTGAAGGAAGCGGGCTCACGCTCCGATCGGTCGCGCTCATCGCGGCTCTCTCGACCTCCAACCAGGTCAGGCCGGCGTTTCGCGGATGAGCGTTACGAGGCAGATTGCGAACCGTCTTGCCGCAATGCCACTGACGGCCATGCGACGGTCTCACCGATCGAACGATCGGGCTCCTGGATCAAATGTGGGTGAGAGACGTCGAGAAATTGGCTGGGGGACGAGGATGCGGACGTTCGACGATCGGCAGGAGCTGGCCGACTGGACGGCTTAAGCCACACAACGAGAGAAAGCAGACGTCGCAGCTCTCGCAAATGCGGAGCCAACTCAGTCATACGTGATCTATATTACCTTTATTGCACTTTAATGTTTTCTAATATGTTTTTTGAACCAAACATGTTGGGCATAAACTCAACTCTGCAGCCGTTCGCGTCGACCGGTAGGACGCCTTGGTCGAGCGCCTTGCGGACGCCGAATCTGCGACCACATCCGTCGCGACTTTGGACGTCGAGCCCGTCAGCGATGCGAGCAACTCCAGTTCCCAGTTCTTGAGCTTGATGGTCTGAGCTTTCTTCGGGACGCTTGCACCATGAGCAAAGTGCACCTTGGTCGTGAGAAGGCGCGCTCCCGGGGGGGCCCATTCTTCGGCAGTGCGGCCCGTAATGGCGATGACATAACTGCGGGTTTCGAGAGGCAAAGTACCAATGCCTGCAAGCCAGCTCGAGACGCGTTGGGGGCCCGCATTGTAGGCCGCTGCGGCCAGCCCGATATTGCCGAATTGCTTCCTGAGATCACTGAGGAAGGCTGCCGATTTCGGAAGAGCCTCGACCGGATCGAAGGGATCCTTGAGGCCGCGCAAGGTCGCGGTGCCCGGCATGAATTGCGCAACGCCCTGGGCTCCGGCACGGCTGACGGCGCGATGGTTGAACCCGCTCTCCTGCTTGATCAGCCGCAGGAAGTAATCGACCGGAAGCGCGTGCGCGGTGGCGGCGTCTCTGGCCAGTCGCTGCATCTCAGCCTTGTCGGTCGCGGGCCCATCGGGCGGATTGTTCAGGGACGTGCGATGCAGGGCCTTGAGCACGAGAGGCATCGTGGTGCCTTCGCGGAACTGCTCGGTCAGGACCTCCCTGGCTGTGTCACGATCGGCGCCGTTCGACGGAGAATGAGGTTGCGCGGCCACGGCCGTGCAGAGCACCGCGCCCCAGAGGGCGCCAAACAAGATGCGCCTGGATACGGTCACGCTATGCATATTCGGAATGAGCGAGAACATCAGCCAAAACTCGCGGCATGTGCATCGACTTGAATAAATGGTTTTATTCTGAGGAGTTTTTCGCTAGACGCTTGTATTGATCAGTATCGAAAGGATTTGTCGTGCTTCGTCTCGCCGTAACTCTTCTCGTTCTGTCTTTGCCCTCGATCGCCCTGGCCGCCGAAGCAGGGCATGCCCGTTCGCACCATTCGAAGCGCGCGCCGGCTGCCTTCGACCCTGCATCGGAGGCCCGGATCAGCCAGGTGCCGGACCGTCGCTCGGCACCGGCCCGTCCGATCCCCGAGGGGGAAGCGAAGAATGCGACGGTTCAGGGCCCGACCGCGCCTGTGACCTGCAACGGGCAGAATGCATCCTCCCCTGCCTGTTACACCGCGACGCAGCAATCTCGTCCTGTCACGCGTTGAAATCGAAGGTGGTTCAACCTTTGCTGGAGAGGGTGTCTGGAACCTGGGAGAAAGCGCCGGGCGGCGCCGGGGTCACCACGAAGTCGACAGCTCGCCGCTGCTCGTCGAGCGCACGCAAGAAGGCTTCACCGGCGACGACGTCGCGGAATTTCCAGAGCTTGTTCCGAGCGCCTTCGAAGATCAGCGAGTAGACGGCGAGTTGCACGCCCTCACGCACGGCGAGTGTCGTCGGTGAGTTCTTGGTGAAGCCAGCCTCGGCCTGCAGCAACTGGTCGACCGCCGCGAATTTGAACGCAGTTCCGTTGACCAGGATCGAGTAGATCGTCTTGGTGGTCGTCACCGAAGCGAGGACACGTCCGGTCTGGACGCTGACCGCGCGAAGGGCGACGGTGACGATGTCCTGGCGATACTGGGTATTGCCGCCGATGCCGAGATAGTTGGCGCCGATCCCGCCCGTGGTCTCGTTGGAATCGTAACCGATGATGCCGCCCTGCAGGGCGATGCCCGCGAAGCGCAGCGGCGGCAGGCCGGCGGCTTTCTCGCCCTGGACGGCCGTTCGGGTGTTCTGGATGATCTGCCGCTCCTGCAGGAGCGAGGCGAGTTCGTTGCGCTCGACGACGTTGAACCAGCGGCCTGCGCCGGCCTTGACCAGCACGTCCGTCAGGATCGCCGCGCCGCCCTGGGTGGTGGCACGCGAGAACTCCGCGAAATTGTCGTTCGGCTTGTTCTGCCCGGTCAGGTCCGGAAAGCTGTAGACGGCGACGTCGAGAGCTTGAACGGGCGGCGGAAGCTTGTCGAGGATGACGCCCGACTTGGTTTCGGGCACGAGCGTCGCAGGCTGCGTTGCGGGGTCCAGGACCGTCCCCGTCGCGGCGATGCACCCACTCAGGGCAAAGCAGAAGATTGCTGCCACGGCAGCGCGTGCCATCACCGTCATCATGTCGAGCCCCCCTGAAACCTTCTTGTCTTCTTGACCGAGCGGCGTTGGCTCAGGGATTGGTCGGGATGGTCGTTCCGTTGATGATGATCGTAGGCGTCGCAACGCTCGTGGAGTCGCCGAGCTTGCTCAGGGCCGCGTTGAGGCCGGACAGGTCGGGGGAGTTCTGCCCCGATTTGGCGCCGTACCCTTGAGCCTGCGCTGTCGAGAGGAGGAAGGTGCCATTCAGCGCGTTGCCGCCGAAGGTCGGGCTGACCGGCCGGTAGACCTGCTCGGTGGCCGAAGCGGGGATGACGCCTCCGAGGAGGCCGGCGAGAGCTAATGCCGAAAGTTTCATTCCCCAACTCCTATACTTATTTATGGCATCTTGCGCTCTGCTTATTAACGCTTGATCAATAGGCCTCCATTCGGAAGGCGTGCGATCAACATATTAATCGGAGCAGAACCCTGAGGCTGGATTACACCGACATTTAAGCCTTGGGTTCCCAGTAGCACGACGTTCGAGCGAAGATTGTCACCAGCTTGCAACACGCCGGCTCGATTGCGGCTTCCGATCATTCCGACCGTAGATTCATTGTTGAAACCTGCCTGCACGTGCAGAGCTTGATTGTTGATCCCGACCTGCAACGTCTGCGCGAGGTTGTGCCCGGACCCGCGCATGGCGGCCATTTCGGGCGTCTGTGGAGGGGTATAGGCCGTCGGCGTGCGCGAGACGGCCGGCGCCGGCGGGGCGTTCAGCAGCGTCGCGGCGGCTTGAAGCGGCACCGCGGTCCCGCTCGCCATCTGTGGAATATACGCCGACTCGGCGCGCGCGATGGACGGTGACAGCGCGACCAGGGCGGCCAGCGCGAATGAGGCCCGGAGGGCCTTGGCACGTGAAGTCACGGAGATTGGCATGACGTGCTTCCTTGATCCCATTCCAGAATCAGCTTGGCTTCGTAGTGACCGCGCGCAGAGCCATCCAAGGCTAGGCTCGAGAGGGTCGTCTCGGTGCCGGAGGTCAGCGAGAAGTCACCGCTCTGGACGTTCTGGCTGGTTCCGGTCTCACTTCGTTTGAGGACGAAGAGCCGGTACCGGCCTTGGAGATCCGCATCGGATCGGGCGACGGCCTGGAGGCGAAGGAGGCCTGCGGCCGAGTCGGAGCGGATCTGACACGACACGCCCATGACTGGATCCTTCGGAGGGGCAGCGGGCGTCAGGGCCGCGGCGGTCCCCAGGCTGCCGGCGAAACCGGCGAGGGCCACGATCGACGAGAGAGAGCGGCGCATGGCCGGTCTGCCTTGGCAGGAGCTCGAAAAGGGGAAGCGGCGGACCCGAGGGTCCGCCGCTTCGTTTTGGCTTAGCGCTGCACCGTGATGGCCGCGTTGCGGTAGCCGAACTGCGCGGTGACCGAGCTGTTGGTCACGTTGCCGCCGGTCGACTGCGACGTCAGGGCGTAGTTGTTCGCACCGACCTGCACGGTGGCCTGCGTGTTGGCGCCGATCATAGCCTGCGGGCCGGTCTGCTGGAACGCGTTGGCCGTGTTGTTGTAGCCGACCTGCGTGATCAGCGAGCCGTTGGCACCGATGGCGCCGAGCGGGTTGGCGACCGTGCCGGCGAGGCTGGTCCGCTGGACCGTCAGCGCCGTGTTCTTGACGCCGAGCTGGGCCGTCACCGAGCCGTTGAGGTTGGCCGAGAGCTGGCCGTTGGTCTGGCTGGTGATGGCCGTGTTCCGCGCACCGATCTGCAGGGTGCCCTGCAGGTTCGAGCCGTTCTCCTGACCGACGACCGCGTTGTTCCTCGAGCCGATCTGAGCGACGGTCGAGTTGTTGGAGGTCGGAAGGATGCTGGAGCCCTTTTGCGAGGTCAGGGCGACGTTTTTGCTGCCGATCTGGACCACGGAAGAGTTGTTGTCGACGCCGTTGAGCGGAACAAAGTCCGGAGTAACAACGGTCGTTGTTGCCGTCTGTTGCGCGACGCCGGACCCGAACGATGGGCCATTATAGGCAACGAAGACTGGGAACTTGCTGCCAAGAATTGGCGTCTTGATGGACGGTAGCGTGACTGAGCTGCCGCCAACACGCGTGCCGACGGAGCTCTGGCTCGTCAACGCCGAGTTGCCGTTACCGATCTGCAAGGTGGAAGCCGAGTTGATGCCACCGCTGTAGGCCGGAAGCGTTACTGGTAAACTGGACGTAGAAGTTTGGTCGATTGCAGCGTGAGTTTTCCAGGTGTCAGGCCCAAACAACACAAACTTCAGGCCCTCCCACGTGGAGTAAGAGTTGGATGTTGTATGGGTGGTCGCCGTGATGGAGCCGGTCTGGCGCGGCGCTCCCGACGACACCTGAGCGGTCACGGCGCTATTCCCGCGACCGATCTGCACGGTCGACGCGTCGTTGGTGAGCCCTTGCAGATTGCTCGCCTGGTCGGTCGCCGAGAAGTTGCGAGCGCCGATCTGCAGCGTGCCCTGGCCGTTGTTGCCGCCGTCCTGTGCGACGAGAGACACGTTGCCGACACCGAACTGGGCGGTGGTCGAGTCGTTCGTGCGGTTGCCGGAGGCGCCCTTCTGAGCCGTGACGGCGAAGTTGCCAGCGCCGACCTGCAGGGTGTCCTGAGTGTTGTTGCCGCCCGTCTGGCCGACCAGCGCGAAGTTCTTCACGCCGAACTGCGCGACGTTCGAGTCGTTGTGCCCAGCCGTCGCCTTGTCCTGCGCGGTCACGGCGACATTGCCGGCACCGACCTGAAGCGTGCGCTGGTTGTTGTTGCCGCCGTCCTGGCCGACGAGGGAGCTGTTCCCGACGCCGAATTGGGCGGTGGTCGAGTCGTTCTTGCCATTGGAGCCGCCGGCCTGAGCGGTGACCGCACCGTTCTTCGCGCCGACCTGCAGGGTGTCCTGGGTGTTGGCGCCGCCCTTCTGGCCGACCAGCGCGAAGTTCTTCACGCCGAACTGAGCGATGTTCGAGTCGTTCGACCCGTGCGTTGCCTTATCCTGCGCGGTCACAGCGATGTTGCCGGCACCGACCTGCAGCGTGCGTTGGTCGTTGTTGCCGCCGTCCTGGCCGACGAGGGAGCTGTTCGCGATGCCGAACTGAGCGGTGGTCGAGTCGTTGGGGCCGTGCGAGCCGCCGGACTGACCCGTGACGGCCTGGTTCTTCACGCCAACCTGAAGCGTGCGCTGATCGTTCTCGCCGCCCGTCTGGCCGACCAGCGCGCCGTTCTTGACGCCGAACTGGCTGGTGGTCGAGCTGTTGCTGCCGAGGGCCGCATCCTTCTGGCCGGTCAAGGCGAAGTTGCCGGCGCCGACCTGGAGGGTGCGCTGGCCGTTGCCGCCGCCGTCCTGGCCGACGAGGGAGACGTTGGCGACACCAAACTGCGCGGTGGTCGACTCGTTCGTGCCGCGCGTTCCACCGGTCTGGCCGGTGACGGCGAGGTTCTTCGCGCCGACCTGGAGCGTGGTCTGATTGTTGCCGCCGACGCTCTGGCCGACGACGGCGCTGTTCCTCGCGCCGAGCTGGACGGTGCCCGAATTGTTCTTCTTGGTGCCCGAGGTCTTCTGGGTGGTGAGCGCCTGATTGCGCGCGCCCGCCTGGAACGTGGTCTGCTTGTTGTTGCCGCCGGTCTGATCGGCGACAGCACCGTTGAAAGCGCCAATCTGCGCAATGAACGACTCGTTTTCGGCAGCAGAAAGCGCCGTGGTGCTCGCGAGAACGAGCGCCAGTGCTACTGACGTCTTCATGAGAGGATGCCTACTCTATCCGGGCGGGCCGCTTAATTTGCAGCCACTGTGGGGCTCACGACGATTCGCTGCCCTCGGAACGAGTTAATGCATTTTTAACAATATCGACGCAAGAGATTTGATTAAAATTCAGTCAATCTGACGTCCGTATGAAATACCCATCGGCACAAGACTTATCAACAGATGCGAGCCGGACTCATCAAAATAGTATATTGCTACAGAGTGTGAGCCTCGGATCTGGATCCGCACCGCGATCGGCTGCCGTAAATTCGGTGAAAATGGATGGAATCTTTATATCCACATGCCGCAATGTGGCGATTCAGAATAGGTACGAATAGGACAATCCATTACACCAAAAGGAGTATTTGATGCGATTTTCTCAAATGCTAGCGTCCGGTCCTCAGCACCGAAACGGCTTTCCAAAAGTCGCTGCAGTCGTAAGATGATCCACTATACAATCGCGCAGAGTTAATAAATTTGACCAAGTAAGCGCAGTGCATAGTTCTCTAAAAATGCTTGTCCTCGACTCCAGCAAACGACATCGAAATCAGTCACTCTCAGGCTGATCGTGACATTACCCTTCAAGTAACGGGCGCCGAGTTTCGTGATCTCGCGAACGGGCGCCTCAGGTCTTGTAAGTGCATCCAGGTGGCGTGTGCTCTGAAGAAGCGCGCGAGGGGGAAACGTCAGATGAAGTCCTACCGGTTCAGCATCGGTGCGCGATCGCAAGGCGTCGGCCGCTTCATCGGGCAGGTTCGGAGCGAGTTGACGAATGCCTTGCAGGAAGAGCGCGCCGCATCGAGCGCCTCGGTCCAGGCCATCGCGGACAAGCTCCAGGTTCAGCGTTCTGCGATCAACCGTCAGCTGGCGGGGCTTCAACACCTCACGCTTCGGACCGTCGCAGAGCTGGCTTGGGCGCTGGATCGGGAGATCGTCTTCGAAGTTCGCCGTCCGCAGGCCTTTGCCGGACAGAACAACCTGGCCGACGTCTCGACCCTGGCCTCGCCGGCCCCGCTCACGATGTCGGCAACCTACTCGCCGGCAACGACCCTGCCGCCGGCGCGCCAGATCCATGTGCAGCCGCGGCAGATGCACAGGAAGAGCGCCTCGGCATGAGCAGGTATGGCTACTCGATCTTCTGTGATGACGTCCGCAACGAGGTCGGAGGGAAGCTGAGCTTCGTCGGATGTTACAATTCGGTGATGTTCATTCCGCGCGAAACTTCATTCTTTCTACCCAAATTCTGCATTCACACGCATGTCGTTTCTCCCGCGACGGAACCGTTCAGATCGGTCTACATTCGGTGCTATGCGCCCGGGAGCACGGAACCGATCGTCGAAGAGTTGATCGATACGCCCGCGCTGAGTGACCAGAAGAAGCTCGTATCGGAGCTGGAAGCAGGACAGGAAGCGCCGAAGATCATCGTCGCGGCAGCGAGCATCATCCTGTCTCCTTTCGAAATCCGGGGACCTGGTCTGATCAGCATGCGCGCCGTCGTCGACAACGTCCAAGCCGAGGTGAGCCTCGGATCCCTGCGCGTCGTGGTTGCCGATTAGAGCGCATTCCGTGGACGTCGCGAGTCCGGCGGCCGACCTGGCCGCGCTACTACCGCCTACGGAGACAGGACGTCGTTGGGCACGCTGCCCTCGCCGTAGAGGCTTTCCTCGACACCCATCTCACGACGGATGCGTCTGACTTCGAGGCGGTAGCCGCGATAGAGGTCGTGGTCCTTCACGCGGTCGGCCGAGTCACCATAGACCGCGACGAAGCAATCCTTCATCGGGAACCAACCGAAAATCCGCACATCGGGAGTCTTGAATTCCCAGACAGGGTTTTTCTCGACTTTGACGCAGCGAAATTCCCTGCGGTGTGTCAGCGTTCGTCCAGCAACGTAACGGTAGAACAGGTCGTCGATCTGCTCGAGAGGCGTCGTATCGGAATCGATGCTCGACGGTTCTTGCCCTCGGGCGCGTTCGTCGAGCCATGCGAGGAAGCCTCGGGTTCCGTACAGCTGTCGCATCGGCAGCTCTCTCGGCCCCAGCTCGATCTCGATCCGCGTAATCGCGCCATCGCGTAGCGGTTTGGATAGAGCTTCCACTCGTCTCCCGCCTCAGTCCGTCACACGCTGAGCCGCTGGAGCCCGCATAGAGGTCGCGCCCTCTGCGTCGGCCAATGGTGATGCATGTGCGCAAGCGATAGCGCTTTACGCAACGGGCGACATACCAGATCCAATGCCATGCGCGGCGGTATACATCAACGACGTCTAAAGCCTGTGGCGACCGCGTGCCCAGTCGCCCGCAACGCCCCTCACACGCACAAGCTGGGGCGCCACCGCGTCCAAGCCGAATTGCTCAGTCGGGAAGGCCGCCCCCACGCCAGGAGCCCGACAGCCTGCCTATGACGAGCCTCCGCAGCTCCGTGCTGCTGGCTCATCGATCACCTCGCAGTTCGCACCAGGTTGCCGAAGCGATTGGCGAGAAACAGGATGTCCTCTTCCTCCGGCGCCTTCTGCTCCAGGCTCCCCTTCGCCTCGTCAAAGTACCATGTCGTGTATTTCGGCGGGCTCGCGGCCGCGACGGGCTTGGCGCGCAGCACGATCTCGCTTCCCTGGACGGCCCTGATCACATCGCTGTCGAGCAGCGGCCGGTGAGCAACGGCCTGGATCACCGACGGACGAGTGGCAACAGCGCTCGGCGAGAGCGTGTCGGCCATCGCGGACGACAGCGACGGAAGCGTAACGCCCGCGTCGAAGGACCAGATCGGCCCCTTGTTGTAGCCAAGGAAGCTCAAGCCGCCGCCGCCCGAGATCTGATCGGGTCCCGTCGATTGCGATGCGCCGAACAGTTGCCCCCGGATTCCGTACGGTGAAAGCCCGTACAGGCCAGGGTACCCGAGCTGTGCGTAGGGCAAGCCGTATCCTTGCGCCCACGACTGATACGTCGGCGCGCCATAGGACGAGAGATACGAGAGGAAGTTGGCGGTTGTGTACTTTCCGGCCACCGGCACGCCGTAGTGGAAAGTGAGCGCCCGGCTCGGGATGCCATTCGTCGTCAGGACCCCGGTGCTGTTCGCATAGGCGCCTGGATCGAAGCTTCCCTGCGACAGGCCGATCACCGTCGGGTTGAGAGCGGTGAGTGCATTCGGACCGACCATCTGGCCCGACGCGTCGAGAGCCGGGACCAAGGTCGCAGTCGCGCCGAAGATGCGGTTATCACCCGCGCCGCCAGTGATGATGTCCTCCCCGGCCTTTACCGAGCCTGCATAGATCCCTGAGGTCGACGCTGGAGCTGCCTGCGCGAAGGGGTAGATGCCATACCCCAGGCCGTAGCCGAGAATGCCCAGGCCATAAGGCTGCGCCAGGAGACCCCTGGCCAACACAGCACCGTATCCGAACGGGTAGTTGCCAGTGTTTGCCAAGTAAGACAGCGCGTAATTCGGCTGAACAAGTCCGGAGTAGCCCAAGAAGTGCGAGTACAACGGCGAGTACATGCCACTCAGCACATTTCCATAAGCGGGATACGGCGAGCTCAAGCCGTAATACGGGTAGCCGTATCCGAGCATGGAGTTCCCGGCGCCTGACAGATACCTCAAGAATGGCGCGTAGAAAGGAGAGTAGATGCCGTTCAGCACGCTACCATAGGCAGGAGTGAGTGCGCCCAATCCATAGAATGGAGCGAACAACTCAGTGTTGTAGAGAGGAGGATAGTAGGCGCCGAAGTACGACGACGCCAATGTATTCCGATACCCGTTCGTCCACGGCAGAGCGGGGGAGCCGAGGCCGGTCGAGCCGTAGTTCAACACGCGCGCGCTCACCTGCGCCCGATCTTCGGCGAGGCTCGCTGCCGTCACGCCGATCGCTTCTGCCGCGTTCGCAGCCGGCTTCTGGATCAGGGCCGTATCCCCGATGAGGGTATCGTTGCCCTCGCCGCCCAAGATCGTGTCGTTCCCGATTTCGAGGCGGTCGCCCCGCGATGCGGCGCTGACGAGCCAGCTGAGAGCGATGTTTCCAAAGTCGGGAGTGAAGTTCGCGGAGACGTTCCCAATCAGCTCGTAGGCCCGGTTCACAGCGCGCCCATAGTGGTTCGCGTCGATTGCGGCTGCATCGGGATGATTGGGATCGAAGGCAGCAAGACCATGCGCGACGCCTGGCTGGAGCATGACAAGCGTGTCGCCGACCACGAGGTCGTTGCCCGCACCCGCATCGATCGTATCGTTGCCGATCGATATGATGTGGTTCGACAACGTCTGGACGGGCAACTCCGGTGACCAGAACAGGCCGTTGGAGAAGCCTAAGCCCTGATCCGGCGCACTCTGTAGAACTGCACTGACCTTCGACCCGGCGAACTGTGCGGTCGCGTTGAGACCGCTCAGCACGCCAGTCATGTCCGAGAGGAAGTCGCCCAGCGCCTGGGCGGCGTCACTCGACAGGCTGCGGAGCGGGCCTTGGCCGCGGACGATGGTGCGCGCGGCATCACCGACGATCAGGTCGTCGCCCTCGCCACCAGTGATGGTGTCGTTGCCGTAGGAGATCGTGGATGGCGAGGCCTTCCCCTGGAGGGCATTCTGCAGATCGACGCCACGGCTCAGGGTTGCAAACACGTTCAACAGGTTCTGCATCGATGCCGAAACGGTATCGATCTGCTGGTTCAGCGTCGCATAGGCGGTCACATCGAGCACGTAGGTCTCGCCGCTATCGCCATAGATCGTGTCGTTGCCTGCGCCTCCGTCGATGGTGTCGTTGCCGGCCAGAACACCGTTGGTGTTGTAGAGGCTCGGCACGAGAGACGCGTAGACCGTCCAGCTGCTGCCGTCGTTGCGCCGGAGAGGGCCGGCGCCAGCGATGTCGTTCGCGACCCCGCTCATCGCCGGGTAGACCTCGATGCGAGGCGTTCCGACGCTGAGAGCCTGGGGCACGAGGTTTGCGGCCGGAACCACCACCTCGCCGCCCATCGGCAGCGTGACCCCGGTATCGGCGGCGGCGCCGATCAGGCGGATCGCATTCACGATCCCAGGCTGATCCGAGAGGCTCTCGGACAGGTTCGAAGCACGGTCGCCGAAGATCAGATCGTCACCAGCGCCGCCGCGGAGCGTATCGTTGCCGCGCTGACCGAAGATCACGTCGTTACCGTCGCCACCTTCGATCAGGTCGTCATCGGCGGCAGCCAGCTGCACTGCGAGCGCCGCCGTCGTCCAGGCGCCGTTTGCGCCCTGCAGGATGCGCGCTCCGGAGGCGTCCTTCGCGCCGACGGCGAGGATGAGGTCTGCGTTCCCGAGCTTGGCAGCGAGATCAGAGGTGTTGTCGGCACTGGCCTGAGCGTCCGTGGCGATGGTCGCGGTAACCCAGCCGATTTCCTCGAGCACCACGTCGCGGTGCCAGGTCCCGTCGCTGTTCAGGACGGCCGATCCGTCGGCATTGTAGGCGCGCACGATGCGGCCCTCGTCGCCGAGCAGGATGTCGTTGGCCGCCCCGCCGTCGATGAAATCACGGCCGAGTCCACCCACGATTTCGTCGGATCCGTCTCCGCCGAACAGCCGGTCGTCGCCGAGCTGGCCGAACAGGCGATCGTCGCCGGCACCGCCATAGATCGTGTCGTTGCCGCCGATGAAGTCGATCAGGTCGAAGCGCAGCACGTCGCGCATCACCGTATCGGCGAAAGGCGCCGGGTTGCGCTGCCAGGCAACGCCCTTGACGTCGTCGACCAGCACATTGCGCGTGATGATGCCGTTGTCGCCCAGGATCACGTCGGCACCGTCACCGCCGTAGATCGTGTCGTTGCCGTCGGCGCCGCCGAGGACGTTGTGGCCGCCGGTGATGTCGTCGTCACCGGCATCGCCGTAGAGCGTGTCGTCGCCCTGCTGACCGTAGATGAAGTCGTCGCCGTCACCGCCGTGGATGACGTCGTTGCCGCCGCCGTCATTGGCGCCGGTGAAGATCGAGACCGCACGCTGGTTCGCCGGGAGCGCGAGATCGTAGAGCATGTGGTCGCCGAACAGGACGTCGTGGCCGGCGCCGCCGAAGATCGTGTCCGCGCCGGTGCCGCCGGCCAAGTAATCGTTGCCGTCGCCGGCATCGATGGTGTCGTCACCGCCCGCGAGCGGATCGGTCGAAGCGGCCCGACGGATCACGGCGCGGCCGCCGACCACGCTGAGGTCGGCATGCGCGTTGTCGCCGAAGATCATGTCTGCACCGGCGCCGGTCAGGATGCGATCCGCACCGATCCCGCCGAAGACCAGGTTGTCGCCGTCGCCGGCATTGATGACGTCGTCGCCGCCGATCGTCGGATCGATGGTCTCGAGCATCGTCAGCACGCCGCCGGTGAAGAGCGCGCGGCCGGCATCGCCGAGGATTGCATCGTCGCCACTGCCGGTGGTGATCGTGTCGCCGCCGAAGCCGCCGAAGACGATGTTGCGGCCGTCGCCCGCGACGATCATGTCGTCGCCGCCAATGGCCGTATCGGTCGAGAGCACCTGTGCGAGGAGACCAGCCGCGTCGAAACCGACGCTGCCGTTGTCGCCAAGGATCACATCGGAGCCCGAACCGGTGGTGATCGTGTCGCCGCCCGCACCGCCGAGCACGACATTGTCGCCGTCGCCGGCCTTGATCACGTCCGCGCCGCCCACCGAGGGGCTCGTCGTGCGCACCAGGATCGGCACGTAGGCCGACAGCGTCACCTCGCCGTTGTCGCCAAGGACGATGTCGTTGCCCGAGCCCGTCGTGATCGTGTCGGCACCGGCGCCCCCGATCACCACCGAGCCGCCGTCACCCACGACGATCGTGTCGTTGCCGCCGATCTCGGGCGCCAGCGAGACGATCGCGGTCGGACGCGCGAGCGAGTCCAGCTCGACCCTGCCGTTATCGCCCAGGACCACCGAGCGGCCTGCGCCTAAGGTCAGCCGGTCTGCGCCCGAGCCGCCCAGCACCACGCTGTTGCCGGCGCCGAGCGTCAGCACGTCGTCGCCCGCGACGTCGAAATCCGTGCTCTCGACATGGACCGGGCTGCCGTTGACCAGGGTCACCAGGCCGGCATCGCCGAGCACCACGCTGTCACCGTCCCCGGCCGTCAGCGTGTCGTTGCCGGCACCGCCGATCACCAGGCGGATGCCGTTGCCGAGCTCGATCGTGTCCGCATCGCCGATCTTGGCATCCAGGCTGCGCGCCTGGGTCAGCACGCCGGCCGCGAAGTCCAGCTGGCCGCTGTCGCCCAGAACGACCTTGGCACCGTTACCGGCCTTGATCTTGTCGGCACCGAAGCCGCCCACGATCACGTCGTATCCATCGCCGGTCGAGATGACGTCGTTGCCGCCGATCGCGGTGTCGGTCGAGAGCACCTGCGCCAGCAGGCCAGCCTCGTCGAAGCTGACGCTGCCGTGGTCGCCGAGCATTACGTCCGAACCCGAGCCCGTCGTGATCGTATCGCCACCCGCACCGCCGAGCACGACATTGTTGCCGTCGCCGAGGTTCAGCGTGTCGGCACTGCCGATCGTCGAATCGGTGGTCTGGACGATGATGCGTTTGCCGTCCTTCCGGAAGGTGGCGAAGCCGTTGTCGCCGATGACGAGATCGGCGCCCTTGCCAGCCGTGATCGTGTCGCTGCCGAAGCCGCCGATGATGACGTTGTCGCCATCGGCCGCATTGATGAGGTCGTCACCGCCGCGGTCCGGGTAAAGCGTGGCGATCCGGGTCAGGTGGCCGTCGGTGAAGGTTGCCTCGCCGAAGTCGCCGACGATCACATTTGAGCCGGAGCCCGTGGTGATGTCGTCCGAGCCGGCGCCGCCGAAGACAATGTTGTCGCCATCGCCGGCCTTGATCACGTCGCGCGCGCCAAGGCGTTCGTCGGTCGTGTAGATGCTGCTGAGCAGGCCGTTCTCGTACCGAACGAGGCCGAAATCGCCGAGGATCACGTCGGCACCGTTCCCGGTGGCGATGTCGTCCGAACCCACACCGCCGATGACGATGTTGTCGCCATCGCCGGCCTTGATCACGTCGCGGGCACCATCGCTGGTATCCGTCGACGCGAACTCGGCGCGGATGCCTTGCTCGAACAAGGCGTAGCCATCGTCGCCCAGGATCACCGACGAGCCCTCGCCGGTGGTGATCGTATCGGAGCCGGTGCCGCCAATGACGATGTTGTCGCCGCCGCCCGCATCGATCTCGTCGCCGCCGCCCATGCCCGGATCGAGGCTCTCGGCGCGCTTCACGCGGCCGAGGGCATCGAAGCTCACGCGGCCGTTGTCACCGAACACGATGTCGGCGTCGCTGTCGTTCTTGCCGGCATCGATCGAGTCCGAACCGACGCCGCCGATCACGATGTCGGCGCCCGCGCCGGTCTTGATGATGTCGCGCGCACCGCCGTTACGGTCGCTCTGGACAAGGGAGATGACGCCGAGCTCGTAGGCGATGAGACCGTTATCGCCGAGGACGATGTCGGCACCCTTGCCGGTGGTGATCGTGTCGCTGCCAGAGCCGCCGATGACGATGTTGTCGCCGTCACCCGCATCGATCACGTCGTTGCCGGCATTGGTGGTGTCGGTCGACTCGAACTGGACGCGCACGCCCTTGTCGAACAACGCGTAGCCGTTGTCGCCGATGATGACGTCGTTGCCGCCGCGCGCCGTGATCGTTTCGGAGCCGGTACCGCCGACGACGATGTTGTCACCGCCGCCGACCTCGATGATGTCGTCGCCGCCGAAGCCCGGGTCGAGGCTCTCGGCGCGCTTCACGCGGCCGAGGGCATCGAAGGTGATGTGACCGTTATCGCCGAAGACGATGTCGGCATCGGTGTCGTCCTTGCCCGCGTCGATGGTGTCTGCGCCGAGGCCGCCGATCACGATGTCGGCGCCCGCGCCGGTCTTGATCGTATCCCCTGCACCACCGGTCCGGTCGCTGATCACCTCCAGACGGATTCCGCCTGAGAAAGTGATCGAACCGTTGTCGCCGAGCACGATGTCGTTGCCGGCACCCGTGGTGATGTCGTCGGAACCCGCGCCGCCGAAGACGATGTTGTCGCCGCCACCCGCGAGGATGATGTCGTCGCCGCCCAGCGTCGGGTCGACGGTCTCCGCATACTGAACGCGGCCGAGCACGTCGAACAGGACGTGGCCGTCGTCACCGAACACGATGTCGGCGTCGGCGTCGTCCTTGCCCGCGTCGATGAAGTCCGCGCCGAGACCGCCGAAGACGAGGTCCGCACCGACACCCGTGACGATGGTGTCACGACCGCCGCCGCCGGCGCGCTCGCTGAGCGCCTCGGAGCGGATGCCGTTGACGAAGTCAACCGCACCGTTGTCGCCGAACACGATGTCGGCGCCGGAGCCCGTGGTGATGGTGTCGTTGCCCGAGCCGCCGAGCACGACGTTGTCGCCGTCACCCGCGCGGATCGTGTCGTCGCCGGCAACGCTGTCGTTCTTCGTCGAGACCCGAACGAGCTTGCCGTTCTCGAACGTGGCGTAGCCGTCGTCGCCGACGATCACGTCCTTGCCGGAACCGGTGGTAATGTCGTCGCCACCGACACCGCCGAACACGACGTTGTCGCCCTCGCCTGCATCGATCAGGTCGGCCGCGCCGAAGGTCGATTCCAGCGTCTCGATGGAGACGAGCACGCCGTTCTCGAAGACGGCGCTGCCGTTGTCGCCGATGATGACGTCGGCGCCGCTGCCGGTGGTGATCGTGTCGCTGCCGACACCGCCGATGACGACGCTGCCGCCGTTACCGAGGATGATCACGTCGCCGGCACCGGAGGTCGCGGCAGTGGTCGCTGCCTGCAGCACGCGGCCGAGGCTGTCGAAGGTGGCCTTGCCGTTGTCGCCGAGCACGACGCTGCGGCCGTTCCCAGCGGTGATCGTGTCGCTGCCGGAGCCACCGAGGATGACGCTGTTGCCGTCTCCCACGGTGATCTCGTCGGCGCCGCCGACGTTGTCGTAGAGCGTCTCGACCAGGATCGGCAGGCCAGCCGCCGTGAAGGTGGCATGACCGGCATCGCCGATGATCACGTCGGCACCGTCGCCGGCCTTGATCACGTCGCCACCGGCGCCGCCGATGACGGTGTTGCGACCTGCGCCGAGCGTGATCGTATCCTTGTCACCGATCTCCGGGCTGGTGCTCGTGATCTCGACGAGCGCACCGGCCACGAAATCGGCCTGGCCGCTGTCGCCGAGCACGACGTTGTTGCCGTTGCCGGCGCTGATGGTGTCGCGGCCGAAGCCACCGATGATGATGTTGTCGCCGTCGCCGACGGAGACGGTGTCGTTGCCGCCGATCTTCTCGTCGATCGAGACCGCCTGCAGGATCAGGCCGTTCTCGTCGAAGGTGACGATGCCGTTGTCGCCGAGGATCACCGCGCCACGGTCGCCGCCGATGATCGTGTCGCCGCCTGCGCCGCCGAGCACGACGTTCGTGCCGCTGCCGAAGGTGATCTTGTCCGCTCCGCCGATCGCGGTTGCCGTGGTGGCGATGCGCGCGAGCAGACTGGTCGTTGTGTTGCCGCTCACGGTGACGGTGAAGTCGGCTTCGCCGTTGTCACCGAGGATGACGTGGTTGCCCGCGCCGGTTTCGATCGTATCGGAGCCTGCGCCACCGATGATCGTGTCGTTGCCGTCGGCGGCGATGATGATGTCGTCGCCGCCTATGTCCGGCGTGACCGACTCGACGCGCTGGGCGCGACCGTTCCGGAATGTGGCTTTGCCGCTATCACCCAGGATGACGTGGTTGCCGGCACCGACCGTGATCCGGTCCGCACCTCCGCCGCCGATGATGGTGACGTCGCCGTCTTTGGCCTTGATGGTGTCGTTGCCGCCGATATCCGTGGCGATCGAGATGATCGTCGCGATCACGCCGTCGACGAAGGTCGCGGAACCGCTGTCGCCGAGCACGACCTGCGTGCCCGCGCCGAGGGTGATCGTGTCGTCACCCGCACCGCCGATCGCCGTCACGTTGCCGTCGGCGGCAGTGATGGTGTCGTTGCCGCCGACACCCGGATCGATGCTGTCGATCGAGACGAGCTCGCCCGCGCTGAAGACGGCCTTGCCGCTGTCGCCCAAAATGACGTGATTACCCTTCCCAACCGTGATCGTGTCCGCTCCGGCGCCGCCGATGATGGTGGTGTTGCCGTCAGCCGCGACGATGGTGTCGTTGCCGCCGATGTCGGTCGCGGTCGACGTGATGGTCGCGAGCTTACCGTCGACGTAGGTCGCAGAGCCGCTATCGCCGAGCACGACCTGCGTTCCGGCGCCGAGCGTGATCTTGTCGTCGCCTGCACCACCGATCACCGTCACGTCGCCATCGGCCGCAGTGATGATGTCGTTGCCGCCGACGCCCGCGTCGATGCTCTCGATTGAAACGAGCTTACCGTTGCGGAAGGTGGCCTTGCCGCTATCGCCCAGGATGACGTGATTGCCGGCACCGACCGTGATCTGGTCCGCGCCTGCGCCGCCGATGATGGTGGTGTCGCCGTCCTTGGCCTCGATGATGTCGTTACCGCCGATGCTGGTGGCGACCGAGGTGACGGTCTCAATCAGGCCGTCGACGAACGTGGCCGAGCCGCTGTCGCCGAGAATGGTCTGACGACCCTTGCCGACCTTGATCGTGTCGGAACCGGCGCCACCGAGGATGGTGACGTTGCCGTCGGCTGCAGTGATCGTGTCGTCGCCACCGATGGCGGCTTCGCCATCAGCCGTCTTGATCGCGATCAGCACCGGAACCGGAACCGTCACGTTGTTGAGCGTGACCGAACCGACGACGAAGGCTGCCTCACCGGTATCGCCGAGGATGACGTGGTTGCCCACGCCGACCTTGATCTCGTCGGCGCCGGCGCCACCGATGATCGTGGTATTGCCGTCCGCTGCGGTGATCGTGTCGTTGCCGCCGATGGCTCCGTCG
Source organism: Methylobacterium brachythecii (assembly GCF_014196345.1). Classification (GTDB taxonomy): domain Bacteria; phylum Pseudomonadota; class Alphaproteobacteria; order Rhizobiales; family Beijerinckiaceae; genus Methylobacterium; species Methylobacterium brachythecii. The sequence goes on from NZ_JACIDN010000007.1 coordinate 294,654, forward strand.
ATGCTGCGCAGGCTTGTCAGAATGCCGCCGACGAAGAGGGCTTCGCCGCTGTCGCCGAGGATGACGTGGTTGCCCTTGCCGACCGTGATCTGGTCCGCGCCGTAGCCGCCGATGATGATGTTGTTGCCGTCCGTCGCGGTGATGATGTCGTCGCCGCCGACGCCCGTGTTGGTGGACACCACCCGGCTGATCACCTGCGTGCCTTCGAGCGCGATCTGCGCGACCGACGAGCCATCCTGATAGATCTGACCGTGATCGCCGACGATGACGTTGTCGCCGCCGAGCGCGTTGATCGTATCCTTCCCGTTCGCACGCGCCTCGCCGATGCCGGGATCGGCGATCGTCAGGATGCGGCGCACGTCGTCGAGGTTGAAGCGCGAGTCTCCGAGAATGATGTCCGCGCCGGGGCCGCCCCAGATCGTGTCGTTGCCGCTGCCGCCCGCGATGATGTTGCGGCCCTGGCCACCCCAGATGGTGTCGTTGCCAGCACCGCCGTCGATGATCACGAGGCCGGTCGCACCTCTGGCGTCGATGGTGTCGTCGAGACTGATAACCTTGCCGTCGGGTCCGATCGTGCCTTCGTCGCCGAAGGCGTAGCCACGGCCGGTCGGCTTCGTCGGTGTCGAGTCGTAGCGGCTGTTGTCTGCCGTGGTGTCGCCGAACAGGGCGAGAATGCCCTCGGATCCGGTGACTGTGATGCGGTCGGCGCCGCCGCCGCCATGGATCGCCGTGATCGTCTTCGTATCCGTGCCCGTGACGAACACGGTGTCGTTTCCGGAGCCGAGCAACAGCTCGACAGAGCTCATGCCGCGATAAGTGGCGCCGCCCAGGAATGTGCCCTTGGTGCTCACGACGTCGTTCATCGACATGCCGAAATCGTCGACATGGCTGAAGCCGGTTGCCGCGTCGTAGCTGAACGTACCGGAAACCCCGGCGGTCGTGGTGTCGTTGTAGAACGTCACCTTGTCGAAGTCCGGCTTACCGCTGTTGGCGATCGTTCGATCGACGGTCGGGTTTTTCTCGCCCGGCAGCACGACGGCCGGGGTCAGCGAGCGGTTCGCGGTACCGACGCCGCCCTCGAGCACCAGCGGCCCTTGGATCCGGCTGAGATCGTGCGGCTGACGCGAGAAGGTCTTGATGTCGGAGGTGGCGTTCGACGCGTTCGGATTGCGCTTGACGATCACGTGAACCGCCTGGTCCCAGTTCGTCGCGTCGAACGTCACGGTGGCGGGGTTGTTGCCCGAGGCCGCCGTGAAGCGGGGGTCGCTGCTCGATTGGATGGTCAGGCCGTCATTGGCGAGCGCGATCGTCACCGGCGCGGTCGGCGCGGTGCTCAGGACGAGGTCGTATGAGGAATTCTGGGTCGGGGTCACTGCGACGCCGCCGGCAGCCGGCGTCACCACCACGCCGGCCGTGTTGCCGTCCGTGACCTGCACGCGCACGATCTGCTTGGCGACGAGCGACGACTTGAAGAAGCCTTCGGCGCCAGTGCCGTCGACGCTGCTCGTCACGACATGCGTGATCTCGGCGACGTAACGGTTCTCGGCGACGCCGTCGGCCGGAGAGGACACCACCACGGTCTGAGCCACATTCCAATTCGCGGCGGTGAAGACGAGGTAAGGCAGGCCCGAGACCGCATCCCGCGGCAGCGCGTTGCCCGAGGCATTGGCGAAGGCGAGCTGTGCGAGCTGCGCGGCGGGCACGTCGAGGGTGACGCGGACCGTCTCGTTCGCCAGCGGGGCGTTGTTGAGGACGACCGTATAGCTGTCCTTGTTCTGGTCCTTCAGCGGCACGCCGCTGGCGGCCTCGATCACGGCGGTGCCGCCGCCACTCTCGGTGATGATCAGGCCCGGCTTGTCGTTGTCGATCACCTTGACGAGCGCGGTACGGACGTAGGTGCCGTTCACATCGGAATTGGTGCTGAGCACCGAGTGGCCGATCGCCACGTTCTGGTCGCCCTCCAGCACCGTGTCCGACTTGGCACGGACGTAGACGGTCTGCGCAGGGCTCCACTTGTAGCCGCCGTTGCCGTCGGAGACGGCAGTGAAGGTCAGTGTGATGATGTCCGCGTAGGTGCCGTTGTCTTTCGAGAGCTCGATCGTGCCTGCGGTGCCGAGCTTGCCGTCGGCGTCCGGAAGGCCACGCATCTGCGACGAGGCTTGGGCGGCCGAGACCGTGATCACCGCCTTGTCGATCGCCGTCAGCGGCTTTGCACTCGACGGCAGCGGGGGCTCGATCGTGTAGCTGCCAACGCGGCTGCCTTCCGCGTTGACTGTCGTGATGACGGAATCCTCGCGCAGCGTGATCCCGCCGCCGTCGCTGACGGCGCCCGCATCGGCAGCCGAGACCGAGGCATTGACGCCCTGGACGAACAGGCCGTCGAAGCGCTTGTCCAGGCTGGTGACGGAGTGGTTGATGACCGCCGAGTTACCCTTGGCATCGCGCGCCACGACCTCGCCGCTCACGTCGCCCGCGATGTTGAAGGTATCGCTGCCGAGGCCGCCGATCAGGGTGGTGACCACGCCGGCCGGCGTGGACAGCACGTAGAACGTGTCGTTGCCTTCCAAGCCGTCGACCTCGACCGCCTGAATGTTGGTGAAGCGGATCGACAGGCCGGCGCCATAGATGCCGTCGCTGGTGATGACGAACACGTCGTCGAACTCGGTGCCGAGGGCGACAATGGTGTTGAATCCGGAGCCGCCGTCGATGTCGAGCGGCGCGTTGATGTTGTACTCGATCCGGTCGTTACCCGTGCCGGCGTTGATCTTGATCTTGTTTTCTTGGGCGGTCGCGAAGGCGCGCACGATGAAGGTGTCGTCGCCGTCCTCGCCTTCGAGGCGCAGATCCGCCTTGTTCGAGTAGATCTGGAACGTGTCATCACCAGTGCCGCCGTAGATCACGGTCGGGATCGAGATACCGCGCGACAGGTATCCGCCGAAGGACAGCTTGGTGGTCTCGAACACATCCTCCGCCAGCAGGCCGTTGGCCACATCGCGGGGCGTCGCGAAGACCTGACCGACCTGGAAGAAGTCCTTGCCGGCGCCGCCGTCGATGGTCATCAGCGCGGCGTTGTCGTCCATGTAGAAGCGATCGTCGCCGTCACCGCCTTCGACGATGACGCGGCCGTTCATGGACATGTCGTAGTTGATGCGTTCGACTTTGCTGTCGGCCGGGTCGGTCCCGTCAGCGTCCGGATGCACGAGTGCGACGAAGTTCTTCCGCATCAGGAACGTGTCGTCGGCGGTCGTGCCGGTGATCGTCAGCGTGTCGACGCCGTTATCTGGCCGGCCGGAATCCGTGACGTTGATCCGGTAGGTCGAGTTTCCGTTGACCTGGAGCCGGATCGTGTCCGTGTCCTCGCCACCGTCGATGTCGAGCGTGTCGGTGCGAGCCGAGCTGTTCTGAGGCGTCGGCTCCGCGCCACTTTTTGTCAGGAGATTCGGCAGGCGGTCGACGTTGATCGTGTCCGCGCCATCCTCACCGTAGATCTTCGTGTTGCCCGCGATCGCGACGGGCACCAGGTCGAGGAGGTCGTCACCCGCCCCGAGGCGGATCGTCGTGGTCGACGCGCGGAGGGTACCGCGCAGGGCGAAGCGGTCGCGCCCGGCACCGCTGGTCAGGGCGATCGTCGAGGTCGCGACGGCCGTGCCGAGAAGCGTCAGGGCGTTGTTGCCATCGCCGAGATCGAACCCGATCGTATTCGCCGTGATCGTCGCGGTCTTGATGGCCGTGTCGCCGACCAGGGCCGCGTCGACGATCGTGTCGTCTCCGGTACCGGTGGTCAGAGTGAAGCCGTTCGTCGCGCTCAGATTGCCGGCGAGCGCGACGCGATTCTTGCCGTTCCCGAGCGCGAGCGTGATCGTCGCAGCCTGCAGATCGACGGAATCCGTCACGATCCCACCGAAGAAGCGATGATCGGTCAGCATGTCGTCGCCGGAGCCGGCCGTCAGCGAGAAGGTGTTTCCGATCCGGTACTTGCCCACGAGCGTCGCCGTGTTGGCGCCGTCGCCGAGGTTGATCGTCATCGTCGTCGCTTCGACGTCGGCTTTCGACACGACGCCGCCCGTCACGCGCAGGTCGGTCAGCGTATCGCTGCCGCTGGCACCGGTGATCGAGAAGGTATCGGTGATCCGGTATACCCCGGTCAGCGTGACGTCGTTCTGGCCGCCGCCCGCATACACCGCCATCGAAGCCGCATCGTAGCTGCCCTGCAGGTCGATGACGTCGCGGTCCGCGCCCGTGGTGATCGTGAGCGCGCCCCGGACCTTGTAGTCGCCGGTCAGGGTGAGCGTGTTTGCCCCGTCGCCCAGGTTCAACGAGAGCGAACCCGCCGTCACGTCGGCTCGGCTGGTCGTACCGCTGGACGTCCGTGTGTCGGTGACGGTGTCGAGGCCCGAGCCGCCGGTGATCGAGAACGCGTCGGCGATCTTGTAGAGGCCGGTATAGGTGACGTCGTTGCGGCCGTCGCCCGCGTTCACAGTCATGGAGCCAGCTGTGTAGCTGCCCTGGAGATCGACGATGTCGCGGCCGGTGCCCGTGCGGATCGACAGCGCGCCGTTCGGATCGCTGCCCTTCGTGGTGTCGTAGCTGCCCGAGAGCGTGATGGTGTTGTCGCCATCGCCCAGATCGATCGTCAGCGAGTCCGCCGTCACATTGGCGGGGCTATCGTTGTTGCGGGAGTCGGTCAGGGTGTCGACGCCGGAGCCGCCGGTAATCTTGAAGGCGTTTGCGACCGCGTAGGTGCCGGTCAGCGTCAGGTCATTCAAGCCTCCGCCCGCGCCCAGATCCATCGAGCGGGCGGTGTAGCTGCCGCGGAGGTCGAAGTGGTCGGCATCCTTGCCGCCCTTGAGCGTCACCGCGTTGTCGACGCCGTAGGTGCCGGCGAGCTTCAGCGTGTTCTCGCCGTCCGCCAGATCGATGCCGAGCGAGGAGAGCGTGTAGCTGCCGCCGAGGTTGGCGGCGTTCTTGCCTGCGCCGCCCGTGATGGTCAGCGCGCCAGTGGCGTAGCTGCCCGCGAGCATAAAGGTGGTGTCTCCCGCGCCACCCGTGATGGTGGTCGCTCCGCTTCGCGTGAGCGTGCCTTCGCTGATCCCGGCAACGGTGAGGTTGCCCCCCGCGTCGCGCGTGGCCGTGATCGTCCGGTCGCCGGTCTTGAAGGTACCGTCGAGCGCGATGTTGCCGCCCTTGGTGCTGCCCAGGATCGTGATCGAGGCACCGACGAAGTTGCCCTGGAGGGTGATGTCGGCCGCAGCATCGTTCGAGGAGAGCTGCTTGTCCTTGTCCCAATCGGCCCGCAGCGTGATTGCGCCGTTGGCCTTCACCGTCGCGCCCGCCTCGACCGTGAGGTAGTCGCCGGCGTTCAGGGTAACCGTGCTGCCCGTCGAGAAGATCGTCGTGCCGCTTTTTACGACGACATCGTCCTGGGTGCTCTTGATGTTGGGATCGCGCGGGATCGGCTGACCGTTGGCGTCCTTGCCTTCGCCAGACTCGATCAGGATCGCGCCTTCCGCGATCATGTCGTTGGCGATCTCGACCGGGCTCGATGTGCGGATGTTGATCGCCTTGCCGGCCTGGACGCCGAACTTCGCGGCAGCGACGACGCCGCCGACGCGTAGTCCGCCGACGTTCCAGAGGTAGAAGTCCTGATCGGCCTTGCCCTCGATGCCGCCGAAGCCGTCGGCATCCGAGCTCTGCATCTTGGCGACGATGCGCTTGTCGGCCGTGCCGACGCTGCCGCCGGCCGCGATGAGGTAGGCCTTGCCGGAGGTGAGGTTGGTATCGGTGTTGAAGGGGTCGAGCGTGTCGTACTTCGCGGCCCCGTTGAGGATGCTGCCCGCAACGGTGCTGATGAAGGCGATGTGGCTCACATCCGTGCCAACCGTGGCCAGGCGCAGGTCGCCCGACTGCTCGATCACATAGATGTTGCCCGCGCCACCCTTCAGGGTGACGGTGCCGTCCATGGTGTTGCCGACGTTGCTGTCGATCTCGAGCTCGTTGCCCGAGGCGCCGATCCCGGCGCTGGCTTCGAGTTGGACGGAGTGGCCGCTGATGTTGGTGTTGCCGCGGCCGGAAGCGGGCGTGGAATCGATGTCGCGCGGGTTGGTCAGATCACCCGCGTCGAGGATCGAGGCCATGGCGTCGACGGCGCGCAGAACGACGTTGCCCTGCGTGGTGATCGCGATCACCCGCATGTCGCCGGTGGTCGCGGTCAGGACGATGTCGCCCACGGCGCTTGCGCGGATGCCGCCATTCGTCTGATCGGTGAGCTTCACTTCGAGGGCGTCGGCCTTGGTGCCGATCGAGCCGCCCGCCTTGAGATAGATGTTGTGGGCGCTGATCTTCGTCGTGTCCGTATGGACGCCGTCGAGGATGCTGCCCTTGGCCACGAAGAACGCGTCGCCGTTCTGCGAGTAGGCAGATTCCAGGTTCAGGTCGCCATTCGGCGCGGTGACGTAGAGGCTCCCGGCCGAGCGCACTGCGAGCGCGCCGGTCAGGTCCACGGTAACGGACTTGGTCGCGGTGCCGACGGTGCCGGTTCCGCCCTCGAGCACGGTGTCGCCGCCGACAACGGAAGCGGCGCCATCGCTGCGGCCGTTGAAGATGCCGCTATCAGTCTTGAGGCGGATCTCCTTGCCGTCCGTAGACTTGATGAGACCGATCGTCGCCGGGCCGGGCGTGGTGACGTAGATCTGCCCGGCGGCCGTCACATCGAGTGTGCCGCTGCTCTGCAGAACCATCGCCTTGCGCTTCTGGATCAGCAGCTGGGTGACGGAGTTGAGCGGATTGTTGGGATCCTGCCGGGACTGCGACACGACGATGTTAGTCGCGTTCTGCAGACTGGGCTTCGCGGCGGTCGAGTTGCCGAGGTCGAGCACCAGGGTCGCGGCGCTCGCCTTGGCGATCTGGTAGTAGGCCGACCCGCCGGTGGAGTTGGCGTAGGACGCGCCGAAGGCGCCGCCGACACCGATCCGCATTCCATCGCGGAAACCGTCGGTGAGGAAGCTGTCCGATGCGTAGGCCAGGTCGCGCTCGATGACGTAGACGCCGCCGACGGTGCTGCTCGACAGCCGCACGCCGACATCCATCGTCGCGTCGAGACGGCCGTTGCTGCCCGCGCTGAGATCGAAGATCTGGCCGACCTCGAGCTTGATCGTGCCGCCGGAGATCGCGGCGATCCGGTAGACCTTCGTTGCGTCGGCGCTGGAGTTTCCGACGACGCCGGCGAGGTAGAGCGTATCGCCAACCTTGAAGTTCGCCGTGTTCCACGCCCCTGACTTGAGTGTCAGTACGCCCTGGTTGGCCGCGGTGTCGTTGGTCAGAGTCACGTCTGCGGTGACCGGCGGCGCCTTCAGGTAGTCGACGGCCATGCTGCCGGTCGAGAGCGGCGTGTCGCCGTTGACCGCGATGCTGACGCCGAAGCTGATGTTGCGGGCGATCCCCTCCTGCGCGAACGCCCGGCCATTGGTGAAGGCAACGGTGAGCACGCCGCCCGAGACGCTGAGCACCTTCATGGACGCACCGGTCTCGCCCGTCGCGTTCGAGGTCAGTCCGCCGATGTAGAGGGTGCCGTCGAAGAGCTTGCCTGTCTTGTCGAAGAAGGTGTCGTGGTCCCAGCTGCCGCTCGTCAGCGTCACGGTGCCGGTGCTGCTCGACACGTTCGTGAAGACGACGTTGGCGGTGACTGGCGCCTTGGTCAGGAAGACCAAGTCGCTGCGCTCGGCCGCGGCCAGGTCGACGAGTTCGTCCTTCGTGAATTGATGAGCATTGCCGACGGGGATCAGCGTCGTGCCGCTGGTCGAGCCGACGTCGCCCGTCGTGGTGGTGATCGAGACCGAACGGCCCTTGATGACCGGAGACTGGACGTCGACGATCGTGCTCGGGGTCTCCTTGAGGAGGCCTTGGCTGACCGCGCTCATCAGCTCGGCGGACGTCCAGCGCTTGATGCTCTTGTTGATGGTGTCGGCGGTCTTCCCGTCGACGAAGAAGGTGGCGTTGGCCTGCCTCGTCGCCGTGAGCTGACCGGTCTCGCCGTTCAGGCCGGTCGACCCCGGCAGCGCGTTGAAGAACGTGTTCAGCGCCGCGTATTGCTGCGTGAGCTTCGTCTGCCGCGCCGTCTGAGCCGACTGCAGGGCAGCGGTGATGGCGTCGGAGCCGGCATTTGCGGCAACCGCATCCGCACGGGCCGTCGCGACGGCATCGGCTAGCGCCTGCCCGGTGAGGCGCGGCGCGAAGGCGGCGTCGTAGCGGCTCGGGTCGACCTGCTGGTTCCGGTAGCTCCAATAGGTGTCGTAGGCCGCCCTGTCGGCAGTCGCGACCAGATCGGGGGTGTAGACGTCGCCGAGCGCCTTGAAGCGATCGTTGAGGGCGGCGTACTTGGCATTCAGCCCAGCCTCGGCGGCAGCGACGGCCGTGGAGGTCGCCGTGCGAAGGGCGGCCTCGCCCAGCGTCAGCGACATCGCGTCCACCGCGAGCTGCGCCCGGAGGTTGACGAGTTCGGATCCGGTAATCGTCGCGCTGTAACTGCTGTATGTCGCGTACGCGGTCGCGAGGTTCGGAAGGTAGCGGTTACCGAAGCCGGCGAAGGCTGCGTCCAGACGCTGGTACTCGGTGGACGTCGCGGGATCGACACCGAGATCGCGCAGCTCCCAATACCGGTTGTACTGCGTTCCGAAATCGCCGCCCTGAAGCTTTGTCCTGTCGAAATTCGCGAAGGTCGCCTTGACGTTGTTGTAGTCGATCGTGCGCGACGCCTGGACCTGCGCAACCTGCGCGTCGATGTACTTGCCGAACTCGCCCGTGATGGTCTGGCTCTGGTTCGTCTGGAAGGCGGCGGTATAGAGCGCCGAGGTCTCAGCTTTACTCAGGCGAACCTTGCCGGCCGTCGCGTCGAACGCGTTCCGGTAGCTCCAATAGGTGTCGTAATCCGCCTTGTCCGCGGTCGAGACCTTTGTCGCGTCATAGCTGTTGCCGAGGCTGTCGAACCGCACCCGAAGCCCGGTATAGGCCGTCGTGCGGGCGGATTCCGCCTGTGAGACCTGCTGGGCGACCGTCGCGTTGATCGCGGCAAGGCGATCGCTGCCGATCAGCAGCGTGTTGCGCGCCTCCGCCTGAAACGCCGCGGTGTAGAGGTCCGTGATCTCGGCCTGGGTCAGACGACGATTGCGGTCGCTTTCCATCTGCGCGATCTGCGCCGTGACGTTGGCGATCACGGCGTCGCCCGACACGGGCGCGGCATGCGTCGCAGACTGGATCGCTGCGAGCGCCGCGGCCGTCGCCTGCACCGTGTAGGTCGCGCTATACGCGCCCGCGCCCTGCTGGCTGCGGAACGCCCAGTAGGTCGCGTAGTCGCCGGCGAGATCGGCGTGATAGACGTCACCGTACTGGCCGTACTGGGCGTTCAGTGCCCGGTACTGCAGCGTGCGGCTCTGCTCGAGCGCGCCGATCGCGTCGCTGACATATGCGTCGACACGGTTGGCAGCGACGTTCTCCGCAGCAGCTTGGTTCCTGTAGAGCTGCTGGTAGTAGGCCAGCTCGCCGTTGGCGGCATTGAGCTTGACCACAAAGTTCGCGTCGAAGCGGCTCGGGTCGGCCTGCTGGTTCCGGAACGACCAATAGGTGTTGTAGTCGCGCTCGAGCTTGCTCTCATAGGCGTTGAGCGTGTCCAGGTATTTCTGGTTGGCCGCAGCGTCCGTGAGGGCAAGGTCCTTCCAGACACCGCCCGCCAGTTCATCCGCCCTGCGTTCGTCGCGCACGACCACGTTGTTGACGTTGAGCAGGTTGCCGCTGTCGACGACGATGGCGACGTCGCCACCCGCCGTCAGGCTGTTGAGACGCAGATCGCCCGACGCCTGCCGGATCCCGACATTGCCGCCAGCGAGGATGTCGACCCGGTCGCGCTGTGTCTGGCCCGCATTAAGGGCGAGCTTGGTTGTCGCGCCGACGGCGCCAATGTCGCCAGACTTCGCAACGAGCGTGATGATGCCGCCGCCCACGGAGCCCGCCTTGTTGGCAGCCTTCGCGATACCGGGGTTCGAGACGACCGTGACGTCGCCGCCGGCCGAGATGGCGTCCACGCCGAGCGCGTTCGCGCCGGCGTTCTGGACATAGATCGAGCCCGCAGCTGTCGCCTTCAGCACCGTCGGCAGGTAGCCGGTAACGACGCCCTGGCTGTCCTTGACTGCGACGCCATCGACCTTGATGGCCTGCATGTTCGCGTTCTCGACCAGGGTGCCCTTCACAGCGTCGAGGGTAGCCGTGCCCGTGCCGATGCTGCCGCGCGTCGAGGTCAGTACGATCGACTGGCTCTGGATCCCGGTGGCGTTGGCCTCCTGGACGATCGAGCCGACAGCATTGATCGTCGTCGTTCCCGACGTGTTGATGATGCCATCCTTGATGATGACCTTGCCGGCACCGGTCGCGTTGACGGTGATGTTGCCGGTGTCCGAGCCGAAGAACGAGACGTGGATACGGTTGTCGGCCTGGATGCTGGCAGTCGCGGTCTTCTCCTGAGGCTGCTCGCGGATCCACTCCTGGTAGTAGGTCTTCTTTCCGTACCAGGTGCTATCGACCCAGCTTTCGCCCTTCCGAACCGGGCTGAACCCACCGCTGGCGACGGTCTTCGGGTTGTCGTTGGTCGGGAAGAAGTAGACGTCGTTCGCAGACGTCACGCTGAGGCTGTTGGTGTAGTAGGTGCCTTCCGGCAGGTTGCGGACGTCGCCGGTCGTGACGGGCTTGAAGCCCGTGATCGTGTCCGGATCCTTGGCGAATGCGTCGATGCCCAGCCAGGAGGCGCTGCCCGTCGTCGTCGTCTCGATCAGGGTCTGGCTCTGGCCGACCGCGTAGACGTAGCGCCAGCCGCTGACCGGATCGTACTCAGCCGTGCGGCCGGCGACCGTCTTATCCGTGCCGACCACCGTCGGAGCTCGGTTGGTGTCGTTGTAGAAGTTGCGCACGATCGTCGAGACCGCGTCCGCACCGCCGGACGTCTTCGTCGCGGTCATGATCGTGGTGCGGTACTTCACGTCGTTCGTCGCGTAGGCGAGGTCGTTCAGCACCACGCTGCCGGACCCACGACTGCTGTTGTCGAGCTTCTCCAGGACGAGGTCGTATTTCGACGTGTTCGTGATCGTGATGTTGGAATAGCCTGCCAGTGCCTGGAGGCGTCCGGTGTCGTAGCCGGTGTTCAGGATCGTGCCAGTGATGGCGATCGAACCGCCGTAGGTGGTGAGTTCATGCACGATCAGCCGCTCGTTGATCGTGTCGAGCTCGGTCGTGACGAGGCTGTTCGAGAGAGCCGCGATCGTCATGTACGGCCCGGTCTTGTTCCGGAGCGCAGCTTCGATCTGAGAGATCGCGGTCGCGTCGACGTTGAGCGTATAGTCCGAGTAGCCGCTCTGCACGAGACCGTTAATGTTCACGTATTGAGCGTTGATCGACACCTCTTTGGCGACGAGGTTCGGCGTGCTCGAAGCTCTCGACAGGGCTGCCTGGATGTCGGCTGGGCTCGAGGCTGAGAATCCATCGTTCCTCAGCGCGATCTTGATCTGCGCGTAAGGCGAGCCCGCGATTTCATAGACGGTCTTGTCGCTGATCCCGCCGGCCACGGAAGCGGAACCCGCGACCGTCGTGTGGTTCTCGTAGACCGCGACTTGGCCGTCGACGAAGTAGTCGCCCTTGGTGTTCGCGGTGAAGATCGCGTTGAGGGCGCGGATGCTGCCATCGATGATCAGGTTGGGAGCCGGGATCCTGAAATCCCCGCTGCCGGTCGCGACGGTAGTCACGCCGCGTGTGTTGTTGATGGACAGCGTGCTGCGCGCCGCGTTGGTGAAGCTGCCGCCGCCGGAGATGGCGCTGAAGGCCGGATTGGTCGGGGTGAACTTGTCTTCTGCCGCGTTCGCGACGTTGATGTTGGTGATTGCTCTCAAGCTATCGGCAAAGTTGCCGGCTTCCGAGACCTTGATACCGTTGTAGGTCAGACCGCCGGACGCCTCCGGCATGTTGATGCCGTTGATCCGCAACGATGCGGTCGAGTTGTTCTGAATGTCGACCGTGCCCTTCGGGGCAGCAGTGAACGCGCCCGAGCCGGACAACTCGTCGGCGAACACGGCGATGCGTCCGGCGCCTGCCGTGAAGGCGCCGAGGGTAACGACCTGGACCTGCTGACGGGTCGCGCCGACGCCGGCGATGCTCCCGTCGCTGTTATAGAAGATTTCCGCGAGGCCCTGAGAGGTCAGGATGCCGGCGATGCGCAGGATCTCGCTCTGGTAGAACGCGACGAGACCGGCATCGCGCGCATAAAGCTGCTTCTTGGCCATCGCATCGTTCATCGCGTCGATGAGGCCGCTGCGCTGGTACTCGGTGCCCATCGCAATCACGATCGGCAGTTTCGGGGCAACGACCGAGGCGGTCGCTCCGCCTGTCGCCTGAGTCACCGTGAAGGAGGCCGGTGTCGCGCCGGGCGCCGCGAAGGTGCCGTCGGAGTTGATCGCCTGGCCGCCGAGATAGATCGTGCCGGTGAGCACGGTCGATCCGGCGGCGCCTCCTGCGCCTTCCGAGTAGCCGAGATCGTTCAGGACGATCTTGATGTCACTGATGATTCCGGTGCGGATCGTGCCGTCCATGACGACACGGCCGATCGAGGACTGCTTGGCATCGCCCGTCTGGACGGATTCTGGGTTGCCGCCGAGCAGGCTGTCGACTGCGCCGGCCGCCTGCGTCGCCCAGTTCGTGCCCTTCGCCTTGGCGTCGGTGCCCGCGAACCCGATGAAGTTGGTGTTGAGCACGGCGTCTCCGCCGGTCTCGAGAAGCGCCGACCCACTCACAGTGATGGTGTTGGCCTGCTTCAGGTCGATGTTCGCGCTGATCGACTGGATCGGGATCGCGGCACCGGCGAAGGTGTCGGTCTTCGCCGACAGGTCGTAGTGATCGTCGCGCTGGTCAGCCTGCTTGCCGGCGATCAGCGTGAGATCGCCGTACGCGGTGATGTGCGCGCCCGTTCCCACGGTCACGGAGTTGTCCGGCCGCAGGGTGATGTCGGTCTTGCCGAAGGCCACCGTAGCGAGGCCGAAGGTCTCCGTGTTCGAGACGAGCTGGGCGGTGACCTGCGTGTTGGCGCTCGCCGTCAGCTTGCCGAGGGTCAGCAACTGGGCGTTGTTGCCGATCGTGACCTGCGCCTTGAGGCCGGCGCCGTTCCGGCCAGCCAGTGAGGTCGAGGCACCGGCGCCCGCGAGCCCGCCATAGGTGTGCAGCACGACCTTGTCCGAGACGTCGACGACGTTCAGGGCCGAGAAGCTGATGTTGCCGTAGGCCCCGACATAGCCCGTGGTCTCGAGATTGGCGTTCTGGCCGACCGTAACCTTCGTCGAGAGGTCGAGCACGGTCTGGCTCAGCGCGGCGGCGCCCGTCACGACGGCCGCGGTGCTGCCCTGGATATGGCCGCCATCGAGCATCGGCTTCTGCACGGCGTTCCGCGCGTTGCTGGTGATGTCGTAGGCGAGGATCCCGGCATTGTTGCCGATGGCGGCTTCCGCCGCATGCGTCACGGTATTCAGGACCAGCGCGCCGCTGCCCGAGAGGGCTCCGTAGGCGTTGGTGATGACCTGCCCGTTCGTGGTCGTGGTGTGGTCGGCCGACAGGTAGAACAGGCCGGTGCCGGCCTTGCCCGTGATGAGGTCAACCTTCGCGCCGGTGCCGAACGTTGCCGTCGTGCTGCCGCCGGTCGTCGTCTCGACGAGCGCGGCCGCACCCGCGGCGACGCCGCCCGAGCCGGCAGTCGCGACGCCGGCATTGTCGTCCGAGCCGGTGGCCGTGACCGACAGCGAACCGGCGCTGATCTTGTCCGTGGTGGCCACACGGGCCGACGTCACCGTCGCCGACGTCGCCCGCGCGATCGTCGCACCCGCGGCCACGAGGCCGACGGAGGCGCTGCTGGCGTTGGAGCGCTGCTGCGTCGCGCTCGAGGCCGCCAGAGACACTGCACCGGCGATGTTCAGGACGGTTCCCGTGTCGAACAGGGCCGAGACAGAACTGACGTTTTCGGCGTTGGTCACCGTCGCGTTGAGGCCGATCAGGCCGCCGACCGCGCCGAGCGCCTCTGCGGTGTTCGAGCCGTTGGCGAGAGAAGCCAGCACAGTCAGGGTATTGGCTGTGACATTGCTCGTGCTGGTGCTCGCGCCGACATTCGCCTTGACGCTCGTCAGGGCCGTCGAGGTGCCGACAGCGGCCGTGCCGGCATTGATGCCGGTCGCCCTGGCATAGGCCGTCGGGGTTGCGGTGGCCGTCACGAGGACGTCGTCGGCCTTGATCGTGCTGCCCGACAGCGAAACCGTGACCGTCGGCTGGACGTTCACACTGGCGACCGAACCGCCGGCGGCAAGGGCGAGCAGGCCTCCCGCCACGGAGATGCCGAGCACCTGCGAGTCGACGTTGGTCGTGTCGGAGGCGCGCACCGCGACGTCACCCGCCGCGGTAACGGTGCTCGCAGTGATCGCGGCGGTCGTCCGGCTGCTGACGGTGTCGCCCGTACCGGCGCCGCCGCCCGCGACGGACAGGCCGGCCGGCGAGAAGTTCGCTGCGAAGGCGCCGGTACGCGCCCGGCTCGTCAGGCTCGCATTCTCGGTCGCGGTCACATTGACCGCAGCTTTGGTCGTGAGGCCACCGCTGAGATTGGCGATCGAGGCTTTCAGGCTGTTGGCGATGACGTTGTCGGCCGCCGCAACGGCGAGGGAGAACGCGTCCCCGCTGCCGCCGAAGCCGACGGCGGCAGCGAGCGATGCCGCACCGGTCTCGACGTACAGCGAGGAGGTGTCGCTCGCCGCGACGGTGACGTTGTTGGCCGAGACCTTGGCGTTCGTGCCGTTGCCGTCGATCTGGGCGTTGATTGTCGCGCCGATGCGGTTATGGGCGCCAGCGCCTGCGCCGGCCGCGCTGAAGGCAATCGCACCTGCCGAAATCGCAACGGAGCCGGCCGCGACATTCGCACGGATCGTCTGGCCCGACGTGGCGGTGACCGACAGGTCGCTGTCCGTCTTGACCGCGGCACCCGTCGCGAGCGCCTCAACGACCATGGCGCCCGAGCGCGTCGTCTTGTCCTTGCCGTCGACGAGTTGGGTGATCTCGCTGCCGATCAGGTTCGTCGCGACACCTGCGCCGATGCTGGCGCTAACGGCAACGCCGCCGATGCTGACGCCGGCCGCGATCGCCGCGACTTCAGCTTCGATCTTGCTGTTGTTGGCCGCATTGACCGCGACGTTGCCGGTGGCGGAGAGGTTGGCGTTGTTGAGCTTCGCCCGCGTCGTGCCACCGATCAGGTTCGTGGCGATCGCTCCGCCGCCGCTCACCGCAACGCCGACGAGACCGCCCGCCACCGCCGCCGAAGCAGCCGCGACTTTGGCGTGGATGCTCGCACCATCGAAGCCGGCAGTGGCCGGATCGTCTGCCGGAACGAGCGCTTCGACGGTGATGCCGCCGGACCTTGCGGTCACGGATGCACCATCGACCGTCGCGGTCACGGCGTTCTGGATCACGTTCAGCGCGGTCGCCACGCCGATCGAAGGCGCCACACCGACGAGGCCGCCGGCGGCGGCGATGGCAGAGGTGCCAACATCGGTGTCGATCGAAGACTGATCTTTGGCACGCACGGTGACGTTGGCGGCCTTCACGTCGGTGGTGCCGCCGGTGATCGCCGCGTTCGTCGCGAAGCCGATCGCGTTTCCGGAATAGCTTCCCGACGACGCGACGCCGACGCCGACGAGCGCGCCGGTGATGACGACGGAGGCTGCCGCGACCTGCGAGGTGATGGCGCTGTTCGAAGTCGCCGTCACCGCGACGCTGCTCGTCGCATCGACGGTCGTATCGCTGATCACGGCCTCGACCTTGGCGCCGCCGTTCTGGGCGAGCGTCGGCTGATCCGAATTACGATCCGTCGACCAGGTGCCGATGATGTTCTGGGCGCCCGAGAGGCCGATCGCGACTGGAACGCTGGCGATGCCGGCGCCGCCACCGGCCACGGAGGCCGACACGACCTTGGCGTCGATGGTCTGCGTGCTCGAAGCCGCGACGCGCACACCGCCCTTGCTGGTAATCTTATTGTTGCCCGACTGGCCGGTTGCCCGTTCGATCGCGGCGCGGGTGCTGGTCGTGATGATGTTGACGGCCGTGGCGCCGCCGCCCGCGACCTGCACGTTGGCGATGCCGGCACCGCCGACGCTCACCGTCGCCGCAGCCGCGATCGCCTTGATTGAACCGCCGCTGATCGCCTCGACAGACACGTCGCCGGAGATCGAATTCACGCCGGTTCCCGCGTTACGGATCGCGGCTTCGATCGTGTTGCCGATCTTGTTCGTGGCAACCGTAGCGGCGACCGTGACGCCGACGCTGGCGACGCCCGCACCGCTACCGGCGATGCCGGCCGCAGCGACGGTCGCCGAGATCGCCGAAGAGTCTTCGGCTGACACGCCGATCTGCTTCGCCGTGACACCACCGGTTCCCGTGCCGTCGATCGTCGCGACCGTCTTGACAGCGATCACGTTTGAAGCGCCGACACCTGCGCCCGCGACGCTGACGGCAGCCGTGCCGCCACCCTGGAACGAGGCGGAGATCGCCCCGACATCGGCAGTGATCGTCTGTTTGGACTGTGCCGCGACCGTCAGCGCGTCGTCGGAATCAACGCTCGTCCGCGCCAGGGTCGCCTGAACCTCGGCTCCGTCGCCGATCTTGTTCACGGCAATGCCGGCACCGATCGAGACGCCGACACCGGCGGAGCCCCCGCCGCCAGCCGCGATGGATGCGGCGACGATCAGAGCTTGGATGTCCGACGTGCCACTGGCCGATATGGTCGAGGCACCGCCGCGCACCGTCAGCTTGCTGTCGGTGACGCGGGCATTCGTCTTGGTGGTGATGATGTTGGCCGCAGCCGCACCGCCGCCGCTGACTGCGACGCCGGCCGAGCCGCCGGCACCGAGCGATACGGCCGCAGCCGACGAGAGCGCCCGAATGCGGGCATTGCTCGTTGCACCGACGGAAACGCCGCCGCTGCGCGTGGTCAGGCTGGCCGAGACGCCGGTGATCCCTGCATCGACCGAGCCGCCGATCGTGTTGATCGCCAGGGCGAAACCGACCGCCACCGCGACACCCGCCGAGCCGCCGACCGCGCCCGCGAGGGTGGCCGCGCCGGCCACCGCATCGATCTTCGAGGTATCGGCCGCGCTGACCGTGACGCTTCCCGCAGTCACGGTCTTGTTCGTGCCGCCGGAGATCGTGGCGCTTGTTGCCACCGCAATGGCGTTCGAAACCACTGAGCCGGCCGCCGCCACACCCACGCCGGCAGAGCCGCCGCCGCCGACCGCAGCCGAGGCTGCTATCACGATGGCAGAAATCGTCTGGTTGGACGTCGCCACGACGCCGAGGGCGCCCGCGGCCGAAACGCTGCTGTCGCTCACGAGAGCCGAGACCGCAGTGCCGCCGCCGGTCTTGAGCGTGTAGGTCGTCGTTTCGGTCTTGTCAGACTGATAGGTCTTGCCGTCCGAGCCGGTCTTAGTCTCCTTCTCGACGGACTTGTCCCAGGAACCGATGTAGTTTTCGGCAACCGCCGCGCCGATGCCGACGCCGACGCCGTTGCTGCCGCCCACGCCGACCGCGAGCGAAGCCGCCAGGATCTTGGCCGTGATGGCCGAGGAGGCGTCCGCCTTTACGTCGATCGAGCCGGCGGTGCTGTCGGTGGTCGTGAGGACGCTGCCGGTCACAGCGGCCTGCGTGCTCGTGGTGATTACGTTGCGCGCGTAAGTCACAGCAGCGCTGACGGCGACAGCGTTCGAGCCTGCGCCCGCGAGGCTGAGAGCAGCCGAGGCCGCATTCGCCGTGATACTGCCGGCCGATTTCGCGCTGACTAGGATCGCGCCCGTCGTCTGGAGGCCCTGGTCGACGTTCTGGACGATCGCCGAGATGTCATTGGCGATGGTGTTGAGACCGATGCTTCCGCCGACCGCAATCGACACGGCGTTGGATGAGCCGAAGGTCGCTGCCAGGCTCGCAGACAGGGCCTGCGCGGTAATGACGGAGGTATCCTGCGCGGCGATGGCCGCACTCGCTGCCGAGATGCCCGGAGTCGAGCCGGTCCCGTCGCCGTCGATCAGAGCCTTGGTCGCCAGACCGATGCTGTTGAGCGCGAAAGTCCCACCGACGCTTGCGGTGCCGCCGCTGCTTCCAGCAGCCGTGATGCCAGCCGCGATCGCCGCGATATTCGCAGAGATCGTGTTGGTGCTGGTCGCTCCGACCGAGAGAGCACCCGTTGCCGCGACCCGGGCATTCGATAGAGTGGCCGAGACGTTGGCGCGGCTGCCGAATGTCGGCGTCGCGCTGATGGTGTTCGTGCCCTCGTCGTAAGCCGTCCAGTTGCCGATTTCGTTGTACGCGATGGCGATGCCGAGGGCGCCTGCGCCAGCGTTGCTCGAACTCGCCCCGACCGAGGCAGCCGCCGAAAGAATGTCTGCCGTGATAGTGGCCGTGCTGCTCGCGGAGACCGAGACATCGCCCGCCGCGTTGAGAGAACCGCCCCGGCCCAGAGCGGTGGTGCTGCTGTTGATCTTGTTGACGGCCGCGGCCCCGGCGCCGGCGACGCCGACCCCACCGTCGCCCCCCACCCCGACCGCAACGCTCGCCGCCGCGGACTTCGTGCTGATGGTGCCGGTGCGGGTCGCGGCGATGGTGACACCGCCGCTACGGGTCGTCACCTGCGCGTCCTTTAACGTCGCGCTGACGTTGCCGGAGATGCTGTTGAGGGCGAGGCTGGCCGCGAGTGAGACAGCGACGCCCTTCTCCGAACCGAAGGCAGCCGCGATGGAGGCGGCGCCGACGGCGGAGGCGATGTTCGACTGATTGTCGGCCTTGACGCTGACGCTGCCGGCATCGACCGCGACGGCCCCGACGAGTTCGGCCGTGGTGGCGACGTCAATGGTGTTGCGGGCGGCCGAACCGCCGAGGCTCACCGAGACCGAGTTTCCGCTGGAGGCCGAGACGCCGACCGAGACGGCAACCGTCGTGGCGTCCACTGTTTCCTTGGACAGCGCGCGCACGCTGACGGCATTGGTCGCGCGCATCGGAGTGCCCGACACGGTCGCGCGCACTTGAGCGCCGGAGCCGATGACATTGTTGGCGACCGAGGCACCGATGGCGACGCCGACGGCCTTGCCCTCGGCGGAGCCACTCACCGCGATCGAGGCTGCGCCGGTCAGTGCCTTGATCGTGGCCTGATCGGTCGCGGAAACGTCGACGCTGGAGACCTTGGTCGCGTCGCCGATGCCGTCACCGATCTTCGAGCCGGTGATCTCGGCAATCGTGCTCCCGCCGATCGTGTTGAGCGCGAGGGCGCCCCCGCCGCTGACGGTCGCGCCGCTGCCCTGCGACGAGACCCCGGCCCCGACGGCTGCGGCGAAGGTCTGCGCGAAGATGTCGGCCGTGCGCGTCGCGGCGACCGTGACGGGACCTCGGCCGGAGACGTTGGCGACCTGGACGATCCGCGCCGTGACCTCGCTGGTGATTTCGTTGTCGGAGACCGAGGCGCCGATCGCGACGGTGGGCTTCGTGCCGGTGTCGTTGGAGTTGGCGCTCAGGTTGGCCGAGACGGCGAGGGCAATGGCCGTGGCCTTGATGATCGCCTTGTCCTGGGCCGCGACGTTGACGCCGCCCGCCCCGGATTCGACCGTATAGGTCTTTCCGGAACTATCGGTACCGTCGATCAGGGCCTTGGTCGACGTCGTGACATTGTTGAAGATGACGAGGCCGGCGCCCGCGACCGCGAGATTCGAACCGCCATTGCCGCCGCCACTCCCACCGCCAGTCGAACCTGCGACGGCGACGGCCGCTGCGAGTGACTGTGCGGTGATCGTCTCGGACGAATTGGCATCGACCGAAACGCGCCGCCCGGCCTTGAGCGACGACTTCGACACGCTAGCGCGCACGTCCAGCACGCCGGACGCACCCTTGGCGAACTCGGCACCGATCGGCAGCCCACTCTTGTAGGAGCCGATCATGTTGAAGGCGATGCTTGCACCGATGGCGATGGCTTGGGAGGTGCCCTTGCCCACGACGACCGCGACTGCCGCTGCATCGACGCCGGCCGTGATCGCCGCCGTGTTGCCGGCGGAGACCGTGATGTTGCCGTTTCCGCCGGTGCCGTTTTGCGCCGGGGCAACGTTGCCCTGCGCCGTGACCTTGCTGTCGGCGATATGCGCGTCGACGCCGCCGAGGATGGTGTTGAAGCCGAGGGCGCCACCGCCTCCGAATCCGACATTCTTGCTGTCTTCCGTGCTCAGCAGCACGGCGATGGCGGCCGCGGTCGCCTTGGCGTTGATCGTCGCCTGGCTGGCGGCGGAAACGCGCACGTCACCGGCGCTCGCGGTCAGGTCTGTGACTCGATCGATGCCGGCGGTGAGAGTTTCGTCGACGATCGTGTTGCGCGCGATGCTCAGCGCCACGGAGACGGTGTGCGCGGTCTGTGAGCCGCTGCCGGACTGGCCGCTGCCGGACTGATTTCCACCGGAGGACTGGCTCGTCGCCGGCGACGGCGGATAAGCCACCGAGATCACCGGCGCGGTGACCACCGCTTCGATAGTGCCGTTGCTAAGGGCGTTAACGAGGACTCCGCTGGTCGCCTTCAGGCTCGGCACGTCGGCGACTGCCGCCGAGGTCGAGAGGCGGGCGAAGTTTAGGCCGACGACGGCCCCGACGCTGGTGACCGACCCACCGACGGTGGTCACGGCGTTCTCGATATTGGCCTTGATGGTCGCGTTCGAGCGCGCGTTGACCGTGACGAGACCGGTGGCGTTGATAGACTTGCCGGTGATCGAGGCGGTCGCGGCGAAGGGGCTGGCAGTCTGAGTGGCCGTCGCGAGGTCGGTACCGAGAATGGTATCGGCCAAGTCGAACAAGACGTTCTGGCTCGGCACGCCGATCTTGTTGAAGGTAGCCGTGACGCCGACGGCGGTCTGGCTCGACTCGACCGTGCTGTCGACGGTCGCCTTGATGGTGCCGGTATTGGCCGCGTCGACCGTGACGTTGCCGACGGTCGTGCCCGTAGCACTGTCGCCGAGCTGGCTGTTAGCGATCCTCGCGGTGCTGGTTCCGTTGACGACGTTCGCGGCGATGACGCCGCCGACGGCGATCGCGCTCTTGTCGTTCGGGTCGGTCCCGGCCTTGAGCTTCGCCTCGACCTTGCTGGTGATCGTCGTGGTGATGGCGCCCGTCTGGGCGGCCTTCACGCTGACGTCGCCCGCACGGGTGACGCTGGTGTTCTCGAGGCTCGCCGCCGCCGTGCTGCGCACGTCGTTGCTAACGAGAATGCCGCTCACGGCGACCGCGGAGGGCTTAGTGGCCTTGCTCTCGGACGTGGAGGAAGAACCACTTGCCGGAGCCGTGGAAGAGCCGCTCGTGTCCTTGCTGTCGGCGAGGTTCAGGACACCCGGCGGCAAGAACTTCATGAACTCGCGCAAGTTATTCTCGCGCCAGGAATTGGCCTCGGTGAAAATCGACTTGTTGCTGAGGTCAACGTTCGATTGCGGAGCGCCGTAATAGACGTAGCGCTTCTCGGAGGCTCCGTCCTTCACGTAGACGATGTCGCCGAACTTGATGCTCCGCGTGCCAGACTTGGTGGTGTAGGTGTAGTCGTCGAGGATCTTGTTCGCGAAATCTTCGAGGACGCTCGGCTTGGTCAGGCTTGCGACCGCAGACAGTGTGTTCTTGGACGTGATCGAACCGTTGCTCGTCGCGGAGATCGCCACTGCACCGCCCGCATCGATCGTGCTGGTGCCGGTCACAGACGTGTCGAGTGTGTCGCTGATCGTAGCGCGCGCCCGCGCGTTCACCATGTTGCCGCTCAGAGCGACGCCGACCGCATAGGCGCTCGCGTCCTTGAGGACGGCGTTCGATGCACTGGCCTTGTTGCTGATCGTCGCGTCGATGGTCGCGTCAGACTTTGCCGTGACGGCGAGAGCGCTGCCCGCTCCCGTAGTGACGGTGCTGGCGAGGATGCGGGCGCTGGCGCCCGACGGGTTTGCGTCGCTCTTCAGAGCTTCCTGGATGAGCGGCTGGCCGGTGATCAGGTCGGCGGCGCGGAACAGAACGTTCTGGTCCTTCCAGCCAATGGTATTGAAGGCGAGCGTGATCGCGACGGCGCCCTGGTCGCTCGAGGTTGCGGTCTTGTTAATGGCCACGATCGAGGCGGTATTGGCCGCATTCACCGTGACGCCACCGCCGCCATTCGCTGTGCTGCTGACGATCTCAGCCGTCGCCGTGCCGAGCACGGCATTCGTCGCGATGATGCCGCCCAGCGCGAGGCTGCGGTTCTGCGATGTCGCGCCCGCAGTTGCGGACTTGTCCGTGCTGGCCGGTGCGGCCGAGCCCGTGCTCCCCTTGCCATCCGTCGATTTGTAGGAGCTGGCCGACTTGACGTTCGCCGCGCTGTCGGCGGTTGCGGTGATCGTGGCCTTCTCGGTGGCCGAGACGGTGATCGCGCCGGTGCTGGTCGTCGCCGTGACGCCGGTGATCTGGGCGACGGCGTCGCCGTGCACGCTGTTCAGAACCACGAGGCCGCCGATGGCGAGCGAGATCGTGGATTGCGGCTTCACGGTGCCGGTCGCGGCGGTGTTGCCGGACGATGCATCGCCCGACTTCACACTCGTCTCGGTCGCGGGCGTCGCGGGTGCCACGGTGGGAGCCGTGCTGCTACCGGAGCCCGAGCCGAGCGTCGGAAGCGTCAGCGCATCCGGGATGAAGTTCGAGTCGAGCGCCCGCTTCCAGAGCGTTTTGTCGGTGTAGTCCGTGGCTGCGAGATCGAGCGTCTTCGTCTCACCGCCCATATAGATATAGATGTCGCCGGCCTTGTAGCCGTCGAGCTTGCCGAGCGCGGCCCAGTTCGTCTGGTCGGTCGACAGATTGGTGATGGTGCTCGGCTGCTTGTTCGTCAGCGGCGAGCTGCCGAGATACTTGTAGACGACACCCGAAACAGTGTCCTGGATCGTATCGCCGGTCTTGATCGTCACCGCGCCCGCGTCGGTCGACTTGTATGTCGGCTTGGCGTAGCCGTCGGCGATCCGCACGCGCGTGCCGAAGCTGACCTCTTGCGCGTTCTTGACCTTCGGCACCTGACCGTAGGCAGAGAGATCAAGCGTGCCGATGCTGTCGGTGCTGATGCCGAGGGGCTTCAGGAAGTCGTTGAGGCCGTCCTTGAGCTTGACGATTTGGGCAGCCGCATCGTTGATCGCGCTGTCGAGTCTGACTTGCAGACCGATCGCCTCGCCGAGCACCTGCTTGTAGCTGCCGGTCGTGAGGTCTCCGCTCGCCCGCAAGGCGGCGTCGTTGAGGAATCCGCGGCGGGCCGCCTCGGAGGCGAGCTTCATGGCGGCCGCGCGGGCGTCGGTCGCGCCTTGGTTCAGGGCGCCGAGCTTCGTCTGGTCGTCGAGAGTCTTCGCCGCGTCCGTCAGCCGCTTGGCGAGACCGGTTTGATCGTTCGCCGGAACCTGGATGGCCTTGAGCTGCGCGATGAGCTCGTTGTTCAAGCCGGTGAGATACGTCGACGCATCGGCGCGAGTGGCGAACTTGAGGAAATAGTCTTCGACGGTCTTCGTCAGCTTAGCGGGGAGAGCCTGTGCGTCAGCGACGAGCTGCTTGACGCGTGCAACCTCGGCCCAGGCCTTGGCCTCAAGCTTGTTGATCTCTTCGGGCAGCAGATCCTTTCGGTTCTTGATCAGGTTCGACTGGATGGTGGCCGACTGAACCTCGTTCGGATTCGTCGAGAAATCGGACGGCAGGAACTTGTTGAGCTTCGACTGGTTCGTGATCGCGCCGCCGGAGCTCTTCACGACGGTCGAGCTGGTGACGATCTGGACGTTCGAGGCGATGCCAGCAGCGTCCGTGGCGAGGACGGACAAGGCTCCGCCGACGGTGATCGGCTTGCTGGTCCCGGTATTGTCGATCCGCGCGGTCGCGCTGCCGCTGACCTTGTTCGAGGCCAGCACAAGGCCGAAGCCGGTCCCGCCCGCGCCCTTCAGGGCATCCGTCGAGGACTGGGCTGCGTTGCTCACCGTCGCGTTGATCTGGGCGGACGAGTTCGCCGTCACCGACAGGTCGCCGCCGGCCTTGGCGGACGAGCTCACGATCGTGGCGGTCGCACCCGCGCCCACCTCGCCGCCGAAGGCATCGGAGAGCGTCGGCGAACCGATCAGGGCATCGATCGAATTGAACAGCAGATTCTGGGTCTGGTAGCCCACCGAGTTGAAGGCAAGCGTAACCGCGGCCGCGACGCCGAGTTCGCCGCCTGACGTCGTGCTCGCGGCGCGCAGCGTGGCATCGACGCCGGCCTTGTTATCGGCGGTGACATTGAGGTCGCCGGTCGTCGCCTCGACCGTACCGCGCAGGACGCTCGCCGTCGCACCGCCGCGCACGACGTTGGTCGTCGCGATGCCGTTGACCGCGATCACGGAGCTGTTGCTGTTCGCTCCGCCGCTGGTGCCGGCCGAACCGCTCTTGGAGGCGAACGAGGCGCCGCCCGAGGCGGTGACGTTCGAGATGACGTTCGCCGAGATGTCGGAGGCGTCGCTCGCCGAAACGGTGAGATCGACATATCCGGTCACCGTCGCATCGGTGATCCGGGCGCTGGCGCCGCCATTGACCTCGTTGAAGACGATGAGGCCGCCGAAGGCTTTCGAAGACGAGGCGGGCGTGCGCGTGTTCGACGGGACCGTGACTGTGCCGTCGGACGCCGTCGTCGGCTTGGGAGCCGGATCCGCGACCTTGTCGAGCTCAGGCATCACGGTCTTGGCCGCGGCCGGGATCCAGTTGTCGCTGGTGTAGTCCTCCTTGTTGAGGACGACCTCTGTCTTGTCGGGGCCGCGATAGATGTAGATCGTACCGACTTCGCCCTTGGCACCGGTGGTCTCGGTGCCAGCCTTGAACAGCACCGTTTCGCCGACATTGAGGATGGGGTTCAGATCCTTGGAGCTGTAGCGCGCCTTGTCGCGGGTGACCGTGGTGGTCGTGCCGTCCGTCCCGGCGACGGACACGGATTCCTTGGTGGTGTCGCTCGACGCGGTCGACGACGAGGCCGTCGGCGCGGTCGAGACCGTGGCCCCCTCGGAAATGGCGAACCACTTCGTCGTGTCGGCGTAGTTCTGCTCGCCGAGCTTCAGCTTCGTGGCCGAGCCGATATAGACGTAGACTTGGCCAGCAATGGCCGGATCGGTGTTGTTCGGTCCGGGCGCCACGGCGTAGTTCGCCGCGAGCCTTATGCGGTCGCCGGCCTTGAGATCTTTCTCGCCCGATGCCGTGGAGTAATCGTAGATGTTCTGCGCTGTCTTCGCGGCCTGTTTGGCCAGTGCAGCGACGGTCCCCGAGACGGCAGACGATCCGATCAGGGTGCTGCTGGAATCGACGCCGGCCTCGTTCTTGGCCGAAACCGTGACGCTTCCGTAGGTCGACGTCACCGTGGCCGCGAGTTGCGCGGGTGCGGTGGTGGCCTCGGTCGGCGCGCCGATATAGGCCTCGGCCTTCGCGTTGACCTTGTTCGAGGCGAGTAGGGCTGCCGCTGAGATGCCCTTCGCTCCGGTCTCGGCCTTGTAGACGGTGCTGGCGGTATCCGCCTGCTTCACCTCGTTGCCGGTGACGGCCTTGATCTGCGCGCGGCTGTCGGCGGTCACGGCGACGTCGCGCTGGGCGCTCAGCGTCGTGCCGGTGATGTAGGCCTTCGCTGCGGCCGGGCTGTCGCCCGCCTTGGTCGCCGTCGCGATCAGCGGGTCGCCGACGATCGTGTCGACGGCCATGAAGAGCGGGTTCTGCTGCTCGTAGCCGACAGTGTTGAAGGCGAGCGTGAAGCCGAGTGCGGTCGTCTCGCCGGCGACGGAGCCCTTCGCGCTGGCATCGACGTCGGATGCGTTCACGCCCTTGACGCTGACGCCGCCCTTGGTCGTGAGCATGCTGTCTTGGATGAAGGCGGTCGCCGCGTTCAGCACGCTGTTTGAGACGAGAATGCCGTTCAGAGCCGTCCCGCCCGAGATCACGCTGGCGTCGAGCGCCTTGATCGAGCCGGTTGACTGCGCGGTGACGGCGACATCGCCGGACAGGTTGAGGGTCGTGTTGACGATCTTGGCTTCGGCCTGCCCGAGGACGGAATTGCGGGAGAACAGGCCGCCGAGCCCCGTCGATGAGATCTTGCCGGTTTTCGGCTGGGAGCCCGACGTCCCGTTAGGGACGACGTTCGTGGAATCGAGCTTCTTCCAGAGCGAGAAGTCGCTGAAGTCGCGCGTCGTGTCGCCGAGATCCTGCGCCGCCGCGAACTTGGTGCCGACATACTGATAAACGGCGCCCGGCTCGCCCTTGCCGGTCCAGTTGTCGCTGAGGCGGATCTTCTGACCGAAATCGACCAGCCGCGAGCCTGAAGCCGTCGTGTACTCGTACTGGCCGAGGAGGGTGTCGGCACTCTTGTCGGCGCCGGTGACGGAGCCCGCTTTCACGGCCTTGGCCGACGCGCCGACCGTGGTGGTCGAATCGATGGAGACCGAATCCGTGGCGGCCACGGTCACATCCGTGCCGGCGACCGTCTTCCCCTTCGCGTCGATCGCAGCCTGTGCCGCGCCGCTGACGCGGTTCATCGCGACGATGCCGGAGACCGCGAGCGCGTCGACGCTCGCCGCCTTGGCCGAGGCGCTGACCTTGTTGCCGAGCGTCGCGTCGATCGCAGCGGAGGATTCGGCGCTGACTGTGATCGCACCCGTCGCCGACACCGCGCTGTTCGTGATGTTGGCACGCGCCTGCGCGGTCGACGGCGTCGTCAGGTTGGTGCCGACCAGCGCGTCGAGGGTGTCGAAGGCGAGGTTGGAACTCTGGTAGCCGATCGCGTTGAAGGCGAGCTGGATGCCGGCCGCCCGAGCGGTGGTCGTCGGAGGCGTCGTCTGTCCGGTGCTGGTTCCGGTGCCCGAAGCGCCACTCGTCAGGGCCGTCGTCTGGGCATTGACGGTGGCATCGATCACACCGGCCGCGTTGGCGGTCACCGAGACCGAACCGTCTCCGCTGGCCGTGGTCGTCACGGTCGTATCGACGATCGAAGCGTCGGCCGCCGACAGGATCGTGTTGGTGGCGATGACGGCATTCACCGCCAGCGCCGTCGACTTCGAACTCTGCGCGCCGGCGCTCGTCGCCGGCTTGTCGAATGCGGATGTCTGGCCGGGGACGGTGCTCGGCGTGCCGGTGCCAGCCGTTCCGCTGGACGTGGTGCCCTGCTGTTCCTTGATCGTGGCGATCGCCTCGACCGTCGCGTCCGTCTTCGCCGAGATCGTGGCGCTACGATCGGCGGCGACGGCGACGCTTCCCGACGTCACGGTCGAACTGTTGACGGTGGCCGTCACACCGCCGAGAATTTCGTTGCGGACGATGATGCCGCCGGCGGCAGTGCCGCTCGAGCCGGTGACACTCGTCCCCTTGGCCTCGCCGTCGACGACGCGACGCCACAGGTCGAGATTCGTGTAGTCCGCGGTCTTGAGGTTGACCTTGGTCGTGTCGGTCGCGTCCGGGCCCATATAGGCATAGACCGCGCCCTTGACGCCGATCGGCTTCCAGTCCGCTACGTCAGTGAAATCGGCTTTGCTGAGATCGATCTCCTGCGCCGCGCCGTTCAGCGCAGCGTTGTTGGTGGGGGCGTACCGATAGTACGTTCCGACGTCGCCCTTGCCCTGGAAACCCGGGCCAACCAGCACGACGTCACCCGCCTTGAGCGACTTGATCTGGGAGGCCGGTTCCGGCGTCTTGCCAGTCTGCGCATCCGCGGTGCTCGTCGGCAGCTTGTTCTTGAGTCGGTCGAGGGGGGTGCCGGTCACGATCGGATCGAAGCCGGCAAGGTTCGCGAAGGTGATCGCAACCCTTTGGGCGAGCTTGATCGCGACGGGGTCCGACGCGCTGGCCTTGTAGTCCGACTTGATCTGCGGCTGCTTGCTTGGAAGGCCGCCGTCGCTCGCAGCCTGGCTGGACGCGACGAGCTTGACGTTGGAGCTGATCGTCGAGGTGTCGGCGGCACGAACGCCGAGCTCGCCCCCGCTGGTGATCGTCGCCCCACTGATCACGTCGGCGGTCGCAGACCGTGCGATCCGGTTCGTCGCGATGATGCCGCCGATGCTGCGCGAGCTCGCGTTCGTCACGGTGCCCGTTGGGCTCGACACGGTCGGCCGGTTCAAGGCCGTACGCGCGGTGTTCAACGACGTCTGCTTTGCGGCAGCCTTGGTCTGCTGCTTGACCGTCTGTTCCGGCGTCTTCACCGTAACCGTGTTGCTGACAGTGGCGTTGACGGTGCCGGCGCTCACGGCATTGACGCCAACCTGGCCGCTAGTAGCCCTCACGTCGGCGGCCTCGATGCGAGCCCGGATCGACTGGGTCGCGGCCGTTGTGAAGAAGCCGGTACCCAACACGACGTCGAGCGCCGTTCCAACGATCTTGTCGGCAAGCTTGTCGGTGACGATGCCGTCGAGCGTGTAGCCGATCATGTTGAAGGCGGCCGCGCCGCCGATGGCCGTGCCGCCGCCCTTCGAGGCGTTCTCGGCCGTCGTTTGAACGCGCGAGTCGACATTCGAGACATCGCCCGCGGTGACGGTGACGTCTCCGCCCGTCGACGTCACGGTGCCGCGCGTAATGGTCGCCGTCGTGTTGCCGAGGACGACGTTGACGGCGAGCGAGCCGGCAACGCCAACCGTGCTGGAAACCGCGGCAGCCTGGGCGTTCGCGGTCAGATCGAGGGCGTTCTGCGCAGTCAGCGTCACGTCGCCCGTGGCACTCATCGTCGAGTCGGTGATGGCCGCGGTAATGTCACGCTGGGTGGTGTTGATCGCCGAGCCACGCGCTATGGCGATGAACTCGCTGGGGGCCTTCACGGGCTCGTAAGAGCCGGTGTCGATCGGTTCGGCGATGGCCGTTGCGGCCGTTGCGTCCATTGCGACGATCGAGATCGCGCCGCCCGTGGCCGTCAGGCGCGAAATTTCCGCCTTGGCACTTGTCGATCCGGTCAGAAGATTGCGCGCCTGGACGGCGCGCGCCTCGATCGCGGTATCGTTCGTCGCGGCCGCCGTGAGCGATGCGCCGGCGATCGCGACGCCGCGAACCGCGACGCGCACGGTGTCGTTGACCGTATTAAGGATCGCACCCGCCTTGATGGGTGCCGGCAGCGAACCGTCGCCGGGAACCGAGTCGTCGTCGTCGCCATCTCCGGCCACGAGTGTCGTCGTCGTGGTACCGTTCGTCGTCGTCGACTTCGGGGCCTCGGTGGCCGCGCGGATGCGCGTCTGAACTGTGCCGCTATTCGCAGCTTGGAGCGCAACGTTGCCGTCGGCGGATATGACCGTCGCAC
This sequence comes from Methylobacterium brachythecii, assembly GCF_014196345.1. GTDB lineage: Bacteria > Pseudomonadota > Alphaproteobacteria > Rhizobiales > Beijerinckiaceae > Methylobacterium > Methylobacterium brachythecii. The sequence continues at coordinate 324,028 of NZ_JACIDN010000007.1, forward strand.
CAGGTGTGGTCACACCCGTAAGCGGCTTGTCCGCTGCAACACCGACATCAACGCTCGTCGTACGGTTGAGCGTCTGATTGCCGGTCAGCGCGAAGATGTTGAGGATCGAGCCGAGGACGGGAATGTCGCCGCCGTCCTTCGCCACCAGCGTCGTGGTGGAATTGGTGCGGTCCGTCGCAGAGAGCTGCACCGAGAGCTTCGGGTCGCTTCCCGCGATCGTCTTATTGCCCGTCTGGGCGATCCGAGCGTCCGAATCGACTGAGACCTGCGTCACGTTGGTGATCGTCGTCTCGGCCTTCTTGACCACACCTTCGACGGCAAGTTCGGTCGGCGTAAAGATCGTCGAGAGATCCGCTTCACCGCGAGCGACGGCCTTGATCTGGTCGGCCGTGCCCTTCGCGGTGTCCTTGAAGGTTCCAACGCCCGGCAGCACGAGCCCGATCGCCTTGACGTTGACCGTCGCGGTAGTAGTGGCAGCGATTTTGACGGTCCCGCCGTTCACGACACCATGCGCGCCCACGACGATCGCCGACGTGTTGGTTTGGGTCGGAGTGATGCCCTTGACCTGAGACGAAGCCGACGACGTCAGCGTGATGCTGTTCACCACATCCGTCGTGAGCGATGCGTCACCGGCGGTCAGGACCTTGCCGTCCAGGGTCAGCGTCGCCAGGCCGGTCGTGTTCACCGACAGCGTCTGCGTCAAATCCGGCGCATCGTCCGTCACCGTCGTGCTGCTGCGGACAGCGATCGCCACCGAGGCACCGCCGATGACGGCGTCCTGATTGACGGTGACAGCCATCTTGGCAGTCGAGGCTGGCGTCGAGCGGTCGTTGCCGTTCGTCGTGAGCACCGGGGTAACGGTAGCGTCCGCGACGATCGAGACACCGTTGGTCGCGTTGATCGTCTTGCCCTTGGCGACGGTCAGCGCGTTGTTGCCGGCACCCCCATGGAACGTGATGCCGACATTGGCGAGATCTAGCGAGCTCGCCATCTCGATGGTGTCGTCACCTGCGCCACCGTCGAAGATGAGGTTTAGGCTGCCACCGGCAAAGGTCAGGTCGCTGTCGAAGGCGATCTTGTCTGCGCCGGTGCCACCCGAGACCGTGAAAGAAGGTCCAGGCGGCAGAGTCGCGAGATGCAGCGTGTCGTCGCCGCTGCCCAGGATGATGCCGAGGCTCGTGGTCGGTGCGGCGAAACTCAGGCTTCCGAAGATCGTCTGAGAGGACGCCGTCGATGCGAGGATGTAGTTGCCGGTGAGGCTGTCCTTCGAGAGCGAGGCGTCGATGCCCTTGCCCTGCACGACGCTACCGGACAGGTCGAACGAGAGATCGCTCGTCCCACGCACCGCGACACCATTGAACGTGCCCGACAGGCTCCCGCTCGCGCCGATTGCCAGCGTGTCCTGCGCAGACGAACCAGCGAGGTTCGCGACAGCGGAAAAGGTGCCGGAGAATTTTCCAGCGGTGATCCCGCCGGCATTGGCGCCCGACAGGTCGAATTTGGCGATGCCCTCGTTTGACAGGACGGCGGTGTTGTTGAGGTCGCCGGCGGAATCTATGAAAGACAGGATCGGCTTCTGGTCGCCGGTCAGAAGATCGAAGGATTTAACATCGACCGTAATGTTCTCTTTCTGAGCAGAGCCGATGAGCGTGTAAGTCGCGGTAGAATCCGCGCTGATCGGGCCGAAGGAATAAAGCGCGGTCTGACCCTGCGTGCCGCCCTTGTAATCAAAGATTTGTATGCGCTGAACTTTAACTTCCGGATGCGAACTATCTTGGCTTTCGCTGATCAGCTTGACGAGAAGTTGATGATCCGCGACCTGAGCGTCGCCCGTGCCGATCTGATAAGTGATGTCACTGTTCAGGAGGACGCGCGGCTCCAGCGGATCGAAGATCAGCCGATCGCGGGCAAACAGCTTGTCGGCCTTCGCCTTGAGCTGAAGGACCAGCTGGCGCTTCGACGGCCGCAAGGCGCGCGGCGCCTCGACGGTGCGCGCACGATCGCGGCGGCGGAACAGGGGCCCCCAGAAGCCTTCCGACTTGAACGGAAAAGCCATTGCCGTCTCTCCAACCGGTCAATGCGCGCCCAACGGGCACGCAAGAACAACATCGCCCGGAGCGCGTCGCGCGGCCGGTACGATCACAGCGATGTCCTGGAATTCGAACCGGCGCGCACGTCTTGCGCGCCGGCCGCTCGTCGAGATGCTGCGGCGGCGCCCGAACGGACCCGGCCGCCAGCAGCGATCAGGCGTTGCCGGTGGTCTCGAAGTCGGACGGCGAGGCGGGCGCCGTCTCGGGCTCCTGCGCCGTATCGATCGGGCTGCCGATGCGCTCGGCGATCGGCGTTAGATTCCGCATCGAAGCAAGGTGGAGATAGATCAATTCCATCTCGTCGGCCTGCATCAGCTCGGCGAGCTTGTCCGCCGGCAGCGCCTTGAGGCGCTCGCGATTGACCACGCTGAAGCCCGACAGGGTCGAACGCTGGCCGGTACGCAGGGTGAACTGAGCCTGCATGGACTCCAGCAGGTCGAGCTCCTGGAGCCGCTTCACGAAGAGCTTCGTCCGCTGGAATTGGACCTGGTAGGCCTGCAGGAAGCCGAGGACGTTCTGCAGATACTGAGTGCGCTCGCCTTCGGTGTCGAACAGCCGCTCGCCGCGGCCCTCGTCGTTGCAGCCGGCAAACTCTTCGTCGACGCAGAGCGTGAAGGTCGCGTCTGCTTCGTTCACGTTGTCGCTCGAGAACACGAATGGATAGCGGCGCAGGAAGGCCGGCACGTAATTGCCGGTCCAGGCGCCCGAATCCTTGACGTAGAGGTTCTCGTTGTCGCGAATCCCGAGGAGCGCAACCGGGATGATCTCGTCGGCTGCGCCGCCGAACACGACTGCGTACTCGGCCGCAGCATTCGCAAACTCGGCAACCATCAAGGGAACGGAATTCACGCTGCGAGCGAACTCGAAGGTCGATCCGGCCTTGACGGACCACGACCCATGACGCTGCCGGGTCACCGGCACGGCACGCTCATAGATGAGAAGCTGCTTACTCATTCCCGACCCCCTCTTTGCGGCAGACACGCGTTTATCCGCATCGTTGCTGCATAGCCGCGTTGGTGCATATCAACGACAGAGCGCCTTGCGGAGGCATGACTGAGTTTTTGGGTTGATCCGGCGTCTCACAACTGCGGCCACGTTTACGGTATGTGCGAGCGGGTGCCCCATCGGCAACATCGGCCGCCAGCATATGATAGTCTTGCGGCTAAAGCATTGCCGGTTCTGGTGGATACCGCTCATCGAGAACCTCGATCCGATCTCGAAAAAGCCCGGCACCTCAGACTATGTTCCTATTATGTGAAACCTTAGGCACGACGATTGGCCAGCTCGCAAAAACACTTTGCCATGAGCTAGAAGAAGCCCACCATGGCGTAGCAGCCTGTAAATTCTAAAGAAAAAGTCACTAATATCGCTTGAATTTGCCTATTAATCCGATAGTTACGGTAAAGCTTCAGCAGCAGACTGTAAGTTTGTCTACACTAATCGGGTAAGCCTCACGCTAATTAGCAACGCTTCATTCGCTCAAGGGTTGTGTGCTGACGAACTCGGTTTCGAAGGCACGGGCAACGCGTAACGTTATGGAGGGGAGCTGACGAGGCTTGGTTCGTGGGCAAGCAGGTATCTGCAGGGCTGTGCTTGTCAGAGTAAACGATAACAAGAAGCGACCTTCGCATGGCCGCCCTCAATCGCCTGGACTACATTACAACCGGCCTCCCGAATGAGGAGGCGTTCGAGATGTGGAAGGGCGTCGTCGGCGCGCTGTTCCAGCCGCGCGCCTTTCATCCGACGCAGCGCTATCCGACCGGTTCGGCCAGTGGCGTCGTCCTGGGCGACATCATTGTCGCCAGGGTTGTCTTCGGAGCGCAAAGCTTTCGGCGCGACAAAGAGCTCGTCGCGCAGACTCCCGACCATTTTCTGTTCCACCTCTACAATGTCGGTGGCTTCAACGGCCTCATCACCGGCCATCATGCCACGATCTGGTCTGCGCAGGTCGCCATCATCGACCTCGGCTACGAGGTCGATACCCTTGCCGCGTCCTCGGATACGATTTCGCTCATCGTGCCGCGCACCCTGCTGCCCGGCATCGCCGGCACACATCTCCCGCCCAGGCTCGAACCGGAGCGAAACCGACTTCTTGCGGCACATCTCATGAGCCTGCGCGAGCGCAGCACGACGCTCGAGGAACCAGAGGTCGCCGATGTTGTGGAGCGAACGGTCGAGTTCCTGCGAACGCTGTTCAGTTCGTCGCGCGCGGCCAGCCTGTTGGACGCGCCTTCGCTCGATACGAGCTACATCGCGCTTGCCGAACAGGCCATCCGCAACAACCTCGCTTCGCCGGATCTCACACCCGAGATGATCGCGAACGAGATCGGCGTATCGCGTGCCACGCTCTACCGGATGTTCGCGCCCTATGGCGGCATCATGCGCTCGGTGCAGGAAAGGCGCCTTCTCGCCATCCGCGCGGCACTCAGCGATCCGCTGGAAACGCGCCGGCTGTCGCGACTGGCCGCTGATCACGGGTTCAGCGGGAACGTCCATTTCAGCCGCAGCTTCCGTGCTCAGTTCGGCATTACCGCGAGCGAGTTCCGGGCCGAGCAGGTCGCCATCGCCGAGAAGGCGGGCCAGACCGGGCTGGACGTCCTCGACTGGTGGTGGAAGCGGCTCGGCACCGACCGCTGAATTCGTGACGGCTCAGGCGGGAACGCGCTGCCGGGACCTTTGCAAGGGCTTCAGGAGGTCGGCTTCGAGGCCGAATTTCTTGATATAGGCCGTGTTCAGGCCGAGGCACTCGCGCGACGCACAGGCGTCGCGATGGACGCATTGATAGAATCCGTTGCGCTCGAACTCTCGCCAGAAGTCGGGATCGATGTGCAGCTCAGGCTGCCCGTTGGCGAGGGCGTCGCCGAGATCTCCCAGCATGCATTCGGGAAAGTTCTTCACCTCGACGGCTCGGCCTAGGTCGCGCGCCCGGATGATGGCCTCGCGCAGGTAGGGCAGCACGGCACCGTGCCGTGCGACGAGGTTCTTCTCGTCACGTTCCGACATCGGAAAATAGACCCAGAGCTCCATCTGGGTCAGGCGCTTGAGATGGCCGAGGCGGGTGACGAGATCCGGGAGCAATCTGTAGCTGCGCTCAGTCACCACGGTATTGGTAAGAGTCGCGACGCCCTCCATGTCATCCAGGATCTCAAGCCCGCGCAGCGCCCGCTCGAACGAGCCCGGGACCAGTGTCAGGGCATCATGGCTCGCGGCATCGCTCCCGGCGATGGAGACGAAGAATTCGTCGATGCCGGCCTCGACGAGGCGGTGGCAGTAACTGGCCTGGCCCAGATGCATTCCGTGGGTCTGGATGCGGACATGGTCGAACCCGCTCGCACGCGCCCTGCGTGCCAGATCCGGCAGGTCCCGCCTCAGCGTAATTTCCGAGCCCGTCAGGATGAGCCCCGTCCAGCGCCGCTCGCGCAGGTTGAAGGCGAGCACCTCCTCGAAATGCGCGAGCGATTCCGGCGCGAGCCGGTCCATCGTCCCCTCGATCATGCAGTGGACGCACTTGAGGTTGCAGCGGAACTCCATCGTCAACGAGACGTAGGCGGCGTGGTCGTAGCGTCCCATGACGTCTCTCTCGGCATGCCTCGGCAGGGCCCGTGGCGCGATGATGGTTTCCCGGTGGCATCCTCGGTAGATACTTCAGAGAAGCCCGTAATAGGCACTCTTGGTGATCGTGAGGCGGCCCTCGATCACGGCATAATCAATGCCCACGTCGAAAAGCAGGTGCGAGAGGCGGCGACGCTCCTCCCGCACGAAGTCCCGGATCTCGGTCGGATAGTCGAGCCGGTCGAGGAAGAACAGCAGCCGGTCGACGCCGATCCGAGAGAAATACACGCCGTCGCACAGGCGCTTGTTGGCGATGACGACGACGCCACAGCTCATCAGCTCGGGCCAGAGGATCGCGTCGAGATCCAGATTGGGAAGGTCGAGATGGGCCGAGCAGGCGGCCTTGGCCGCGATCGCTTCGCGCTCGTTCGTCGCATCGAAGAAGCTGTAGAGGTTGTCGAGGACCAGCGTCGCGGCCGTCAGCCCGTAGCAGAGGCCCGAGGAGACCGAGCTGCCGGGATTGCCGATATAGACGTTGATCCGCTCCAGGCCGCGCTCGCCACGCACCAAGGCGTCGTCGAGGTCGAGGGAGAACATGAAATAGGGGCGCGTGCCGGAATAACGCAGGGCGCACAGCGCGAACGGGGCAAGGATCGCGAGCACCCGCTCGATCGAGACGCTGCGCTCCAGCCGGGCGTAGTCGTAGAAGTAAAACTCCCACGTCGTCACGCCATCGCGCATCTTCGCGCCCCAGACACTCTGGCCGGGTCCTAGTCCGGCGCGCAGGGCATCGCAGAGAGCGTAGAGCCGCGCGTCTGCACCGGCGACCGAGAACGAGTGCCAAAGCAGGCTGGCCTGCCGCAGGCGGCCAGCGGTGGGCCCCACCGGCTGGTAGTCCCACAGGCAGTAATCCGCGTAGCGATCACCCGGCACCGTGAGTTCGAGGCGGTTCATGCACCCGCCATCCCGGAATAGACGGTGAGGAACGGTTGCCCGTCGCGCCCGACCCCGCCGGCGAGATGGCCCAACGATTCCGTGCGGCGCTCGGCCAGCGTCGCGGTCACTGCCGTCGCGGGAATGCCCATTCCCTTCAGCGCCGGTCCGAGGATCGGCTCAGCGGTCGCGACGGTGAGTCCGCAGGCGTAGAGGTTCAGGTCGTAGGACAGGCGTGGGCCGCGCTCCTCGCAGGCTTCGAGAAAGTGGATGGCGCCGGTCCCCTGCTCCTGCGCGAGCCGGAGCATCGCGTACCCAGCAGCCAACACACCTGCACCCACGTCACCCCAGCCCGCTGCCATCGACGTCATGCGCGCAGCGATCTGGTCGGGCTCGCGCACCCGCGGCCAGTGATAGAGCGTCACGACCGGCGGCGCAGAGCCATGCGGATTCCATTTGTAGGCGCGGTGGACGAGCAGCGGTTCGCCGCCTTCGCCGGCGCGCCAGGCCGCATCCGTCCGCGCCGACCACTCGACGTAGAGCTTGTAGAGCGCACCCGACGGTCCGTCCTCGTGGCCGAGATGCAAGAGGTCGGCCCCGTCGATCAGGGTAGCCGCCTCACGGCGTTCCGGCTCCGGCATGGCGAGCTTGGCCGCGAGTCTGTCCAAGACCCGGCCCGGCTCGAGCCCCAAGCTCGTCCGGTGCAGGCTGACCAGGAAGCGATCGATTTGGAGACCAGCCGGGCTTGCCTTCACCGAACGCTCGTAGCCGAAGGGTTGATTGAGGCCGGCAACGAGGTCGGCGAGCCGCGCTCCATCCGGTGTCCGGCGCAAATTTGCCGGTCCCGTGGCCGGCACCTCGGCGGAGGCGACTCGAACATTCTGGGAGCCCGTTGGCTGGACACGGCGTCCGTGGATCGCTTCGAGCAGGCGGTCGTGGCGCGCCATCGTTCCGGCAACCTGCGCGCTGCGTGCTCGGATGTCACCGAGGAAGCGGGGCAGTTCGCGCACATCCGCCATATCGACCGGTGCGAAGGGCCGGCGGGGAAGGAACCCGGCACCTGCGAGAAGGAGATAGTGCTCGCTCTCCCCGAAGAGCCCTTCATCGCGGCCCTCGATATGGCCGGAGAGTTCGTAGAGATCGAGCCGCTCGGCGAGCCGCTGCGGTAGCGGGGTAGCGCGGGCCGCCGCCCAGAACGGCTCGGTCCGCCGTCCAAGCCCATAATGCGCCGCCAACGCTTCGCTAGCCTCGTCGTGGAGGCGGTTCATCCGCGTGCAATAGGCCCGGGCGAGTGCCTCGCTGTCCACGCTGCGAGGTAGGTAATCCACGAAGGCACCAAGCGCAGCGAGGACGAGGTCGAGACCAAAACCGTGGAGCGGATCGACGGCGCCGGCTGCGGCGCCAAGGGCAACGACATTGTGCTGCCAGGGTTGCCGGCGTTGGCCAGACCGGATCTGCCCATGCACGATGCCGTCTGAGCTGCCTGTGGCCGCCCGCAAGCCGGCTTCGGCCGCGTCCGGCGTCGCCGAGGCGCTGTCATAGGCCAGGAACCATTCCGTGCGCCCTGCCAAAGGAAGCGAGGCGATCCAGCCTTCGGGCAAACCCGTATAGGTCGTGTAGGCTGGCATCGCGGGATCCAGCTCTGCCGAGAGCGAGGCGAACCGGTCCGGGACAGGCGCCCCGGGGAACCAAGGCTCGGCGAGAACCTGCTCGATGAGCTGGCCCGTCGTGCCGGTCGCGTCGATGAAGAGATCACCCTCGACGGCGGCCCCGCTGTCGAGCCGCAGAACGCGGAGGTTCCCAGCCTGATCGCGCGCCGCGTCCCGGACTCTTCCCGGCACCGCGCGCACCCCCTCGGAGAGCGCGATGTCGCGCAAGAACCGGATCAAGCTGCTGCGGTCGAGATGGTAGCCGTAGCCCGAGGACTCGACGATCGACGACGTTCCGGCCTCCGGCCGCGGACCGCATCCGGCCGCCGCTGCGAGCGTCTGCGGCGCATATTCCGCATACGCCTCGGCCGAGCCGCCCTCGGCCCGGCTGCGCAGCCAATAGTGGAACAGGTCGCGCCCGTTTACTCGCGGACCACAAGCGCCGAACGGATGCCAATGGCGTTGGCCGGCCTCGAACCAGTGCTCGAAGCGGCTCGCAAGGCGGTAACCCGCCGAGCAGCGCCGCATGAAGATGGTCTCGTCAATATCGAAGCCGCGCAGGAAGCGCGTAAAGCCGGGTCGCGTCGCCAAGGCGCCGGTAGGAGCCGCGGGCGGCGGAGGCCCGATGACCGTCACAGGCCAGTCGGCCCGGCGCAGGATGCGCCGCAGGTAGACGGCAGCGATCCAGGCTGCGGGGCCGCCGCCGGCGATCACGAGACGCGGTGATGCGGCGCGCGACGATCCGATCATCGGCGTGCCTGGGCCGGCGGGGCGACAGGGATCTCGGCCGGCTTCCGCGCATCGATGAGATGGAAAGGGGTCCCGAGGTCGAGAACGCGGTGCCTGGCGCCGCAGAGGCCAAAAGCCGTCAAGCTTTCCATGTAGAGGCCCGCATCGCGGAAGAATGGCTGGAACACGAGATCGGCCATTTGCGAGAAGCCGAGCGCCCGCTCCCGCAGCGGCATCGGCGCGCGCTCGTAGATGACGAGGCGTCCCCCCGGTGCCAGAGCGCCAATGGCGCGTTCCAGCAGGAGCCGGGCATCGGCCGCCGGCCAGTCGTGCAGGACGGATTTGAAAGTCACGAGATCGTGCCCCGCGGGCAGAGGATCGCGCCGCATGTCCGCGGCATGGAATGTTACCCGCTCGGCCTCGGCGCGCCCTGCGAGGTGATCGCGGCCGAGCCGGCACACGACGGGCAGGTCCACGACCGTCGCCTGCAGGTGGGGCGCTCGACGGCAGGCTTGCGAGGCGAACTCTCCGCTATTGCCGCCGAGGTCGAGCATGCGGCTGTGACCGCCGAGGTCGATCCGATCGAGGCAGGGGCCGGCCTCGTAGCGGGTCAGGCAGGTCGTGTAGGAGACCCAGCGTCGCGTTGCAGCGATGTTGTCCGGTCTCGCCTCGAAGCAGCGGTCGTAGCGAAACAACTCAAACGTCCGGGATTCAGCCATGAATGCCGGCAGATCCGTGAGGAACGCGTTGAACTGTCCGCGCAGATCTTCTGCGGCGATCATCGCGAAGCCGATCTTCGCATCGATGAGGTCACGAAACGGCAGCACGGCGGAAAAGTCGTCGGTCAGAGCGAGCCGCGCGTCGCCCACCTCGGCGAGGACACCGGCACCGATCAGCAGATCCGCAAGGCAGCCGAACCTCTCGGACACGATTCCATATTCCGCTGCGAGCCCATCCTTGGCGAGCGTCGGGGAGCCGGCGAGGCGATCGATCAACCCGAGCTCGAGCGCGCAGGCGAGCGCTCGTGTCGCGATCTCGGAGTCGAGAAAGCGGTCCACGCGCGGAAACTCGGTCTGCAGGTCCGCGCCGGCCTGCAGAACCGACATGCCGGCCACGGCCATGATGCGTCTCAGCCCCTTCTGCCCCTGGCGCGTTGCTGCCCCTGTCACGCGCTCGTCGTCAGCGTGACAGCTCCGCGCACGATCCGTTCGAAATTGGCAGCCAAGTGTTTCGGCCTGAGACGCTTGATCAACTCAAAATCGAAGCGATTGCCGGAGCTGCCTCAATCCCCTCGCGATCGACTCGCAGAGGTCAAGTATCAGCTCGTACTGCTTTGCCGCACGGCGTCGTGTAGCAAAAATGCAAAGAAGCTTCGTTTCGTTAACGGTATCAGGAAAGCCGCCATTCAACGGCGGCTTTCTTCATGCGAGACCTCGGCTGAGTCAGTTGGCCGAGTGCAACGCCAATGCTCTCAACGAGAATAACGCAGGCTCCAAGGCCGCGTGCCGAAGGGGGAAGTCGTGAGTGAAACCGGTCAGGCCAACACGGGTGCTCCGGATCAGGTCCGCGCAATCGCGTGGCGCGAGGAGTCCATGGCGACGCAGTTCGCCAATGTCGTGAACGTGCAGGGCACGCGCGAGCAGGTCGACCTGTTCTTCGGCACCAACCGGACGTGGAACGTCGCCGAGACCGAGAACGTCGTCGTCGACCTGTCGAATCGCATCATCCTGACGCCCCTCGCGGCCAAGCGGCTTCATGCCGTGCTCGGCGGCGTCCTGGCAGAATACGAGAACCGCCACGGGCGCCTCGACCTCGAAGCATAAGTCGCGACACAGCTCCGGGGCGGGAGGGATCAGGGCGTCATGAGCGAGCCTTTGGCGGTCGAAATTCCGTCGGGAGCCGGTTCGGCTGCGCGCCTGTCGCTGCTCGAGCCGGCGCTCTGGCAAGCCCTCCAATACTCCCAGACGCTGCAGGCGGCGGTGGAGGCGTGGCTCGCGCTCCAGGCGCCGATGCTGCCGGCAACCAGCGGTTGCGTTCTGGTGCCTGGCACCTCGGTCGGCCTCGCGCCACTCGCGGTGTTCCCGGCCCAGACCGAAGCCGAGATCGGCCTGCGCGAGACGGCCGAGGCCGCCTTGCGCGAGAACCGCCCGGTGGTTCAGGCCATGGAGCAAGGCGGGTTCGGAGCCTGGATCGCCATGCCCCTCGTCATCGACGGAGCGCCCTTCGCCGTCGCCTCCTTCGCGATCGCCAGCCAGGACAAGGACGAACTGAGAGCGGCGATCCGCCAGATCCAGTGGGGCAGCGCCTGGATCGTCGCCAAGCAGGCCGAGCTCGTGGGCCGCGTCGAGCGCAAGATCCTCGCGCGCTCGCGCTCTGTCCTCGATCTTCTAGCGGGCGTTCTCGAACAGTCGCGCTTCGCGGCTGCCTGCACCGCAGCGGTGACGGATCTGGCGCTCGTCTTCGCATGCCAGAGGACGGCGATCGGTTTCATGCGCGGCGGCTCCGCCCGCATCGCAGCCATCTCGCATTCGGCTCAGTTCAGCCGCGAGATGAACCTCGTGCGCAGGCTCGGCGCCTGCATGAACGAGTCCGTTGACCAGCGGAGCCTCGTCCTGTTCCCGGCGCCGGAGGGCGAAGTCTATGTGACAACGGCGCATGCCGACCTGGCGCGCCTACAACACAGCGCACGGGTTCTGACCGTGCCGATGCTCGTCGATGACCAGTTTATCGGCGCGATCACGCTGGAACGTCCCGCCGATCAACCCTTCCTGCCGGAGACGATCGAGCAGATCGTCGCCGCTGCGGCTGCCATCGGGCCGGTTCTCAACGACAAACGTTTGAACGATCGCTGGCTACCCGCGAAGGCCTGGGAAGCCATCTACAATGCCGCACGCCTTGTCGTCGGGCCTGACAGGACCGGTCTGAAGCTCGGCATCGCCGGGAGCCTGTTGGCCCTGCTCGCCTTCTCGGTGATCCCGGCCGATTACCGCGTCACGGCAGATGCGCGCGTGGAGGGCCTGGTGCGGCGCTCGGTCGTCGCGTCCTACGACGGCTATCTCAAGATGGCCGAGCATCGCGCCGGTGACACCGTGCACAAGGGCGACCTGCTCGCCGCGCTCGAAGACCGAGACCTCGCCCTCGAGCGTCTGCGCTGGGTCACCGAACGCCAGCAGCGGACCTACGAATACGACAAGGCACTCGCCACCCGGCAGCCCGCGACGATCAACGTCGTGAAGAGCCAGATCGACCAGGCGGACGCCCAGATTCGCCTCCTGGACGAGCAGTTGTCGCGCTCGAAATTCTACGCTCCCTTCGATGGCCTCATCGTCTCGGGGGACCTATCCCAATCGATCGGCGGCGCCGTCAGCCGAGGGCAGGTGCTGTTCGAGATCGCTCCGCTCGACAGCTACCGCGTCGTGCTGAACGTCGACGAGCGTTTCATCGCCGATCTCAAGGAGGGTCAGACTGGTCACATGGTGGCTTCGTCGCTGCCCGATCAGCCGCAGGCGCTTACGATCCAGACCATCACCCCGGTGGCCGAGGCGAAGAACGGCCGGAACCTGTTCCGCGTGGAAGGCCGCATCGTCGCCGATGGAACCCGTCTGCGGCCAGGCATGGAGGGCATCGCGAAGGTCGATGTCGACCGTCGCCTGCTCGCTGGAATCTGGTCGCGGCCGATCATCGACTGGGCGCGTCTGGCGTTCTGGCACTGGTGGCCGTGAGGGCCTGAGCCATGGCGCAGTCCCTGTTCAGCCAGTCGTGGTACCGCGTGGCGAGCCTTCGCCCACGCCTGCGCAGGCATGCCGAGATTCACCGTCAGAGCTTCCGCGGCGAGATCTGGTACGTCCTGCAGGACCATCAGACCGGACGCTTCCACCGTCTCTCGCCATCCGCGAACCGGATCGTCTGCCTGATGGACGGCCGCCGCACGCTGCAGGAGATCTGGGAACTCGCCTCTCGCCGGAACGAGGACGACCCGCCGACGCAGGACGACACGATCCGTCTGATTTCTCAGCTTCACGGCTCGGATCTGCTGCAGGGCGACCTGCCGCCGGATCTCGCCGAACTCGCCGAGCGATCGGAAACCACGGCCCGGCGCACGCTGATGGCCCGGGTCAAGAATCCGCTTGCGCTGCGCTTCCCCCTCTTCGATCCCGACGCCGCCCTCGACCGGCTGGCACCGCTGTATCGCCCCCTCTTCACGGTCTGGGGGCTGGCGGTCTGGCTGGCTTTCGTCGTGACCGGCCTCGTCGTGGCGGGCCTGCACTGGAACGAGCTGACCGGCGACGTCGCGAACCAGATGCTCTCGGCGCAGAACGTCGCGCTGCTGATGTGCCTCTATCCGATCATCAAGGCCCTGCACGAGGCGGGTCACGCCTGCGCCGCCAAGGCCTGGGGTGGCGAGGTGCACGAGGTCGGCGTGATGATCCTCGTCCTGTTCCCGGCACCCTACGTGGATGCCTCGTCTTCGGCGGCGTTCCCGAGCAAATGGCAGCGCATGATGGTGGCCGCCGCCGGCATCTGCGTCGAGCTGTTCCTCGCGGCCGGCGCAGCCATCGTCTGGGCGATGGCCGAACCGGGTCTGGTGCGAGCGGCGGCCTTCAACGTCATGGTGATCGGCAGCGTCTCGACGCTCCTGTTCAACGGCAATCCGCTGCTGCGATTCGACGGCTACTACATCTTCTCCGATCTCATCGAGATCCCGAACCTCGCCTCGCGCGCCAACCGCTACGTCTTCCATCTGATCGAGCGGTATGCCCTGAAGATCGAGCAGTCGGAGAACCCCGTCACGGCCCCCGGCGAGGGCCGATGGATGCTGTTTTATGCGGTGAGCGCGTTCTTCTATCGAACGGTCGTTTCAATCGCGATCGCGAGCTTCATCGCCACGCAATTCTTCATCTTCGGCATTGCCCTGGCCGTGCTCGCCATGACTGGCATCGTCATCACGCCGCTGGTGAAGGGGCTCAAGTTCATCGCAGCCAGTCCGAAGCTGAACGGGCGGCGGCGGCGCGCCGTCCTGGTCACCGGGGGCGCCGCTCTCGCGGTCCTCGTGGCCCTGTTCATCATCCCGCTGCCTTACGCGACCATGGCGCAAGGCGTGGTCTGGGCTCCCGACGACACCCAGTTAAGGGCGCAGACCGACGGCATCGTCACAGCACTGCTGGTCCCGCCCGGACAGGACACGACGGCGAAGGAACCGCTCGCGACCCTCGAAGATCCGAGCCTCGACGGCCGCGTCGCCGTTCTCGAGGCACAGCTCACGGAGCTGCGTCTGCGCTACGATGCGGCCCGTCTCGGGGACCGCGTCCAGGCTCAGATCCTCCACGAACAGGTGGTGAGCACGCAGGAGATCCTGCGCGTCTACCGCGAGCGCCAGGCGGCCCTCGTCGTCCGCGCCGATCACCCGGGGCGCCTGATCGTCCCCAACGCCACCGACCTGCCGGGGCGCTATCTGCGCCGCGGCGAGCGCATCGGCTACGTCCTAGCGCCCGATGATCCGGTCGTTCGCGTGGTGGTGAACCAGACTGACGTCGATCTGATCCGCAGCCGGACCCTGACGGTCGCCGCACGGCTCGCCGAGCGCCCGGAAAACGTGCGCGTCGCGACGATCAAGCGCGAGGTGCCGGCCGCGCAGCAGGACATTCCGAGCATGGCGCTGTCGACGCAGGGCGGCGGTACCATCGCCGTCGACTCGAGCAACACCCAGAAGCCCGTCGCCCTGCAAAGCATCTTCATCTTCGATGTGCAGCTCGCTGGCGGCATTCCGTTCAACGTGCTCGGCGAGCGCGTGTACGTGCGCTTCGATCACGGGTCGGAGGCGATTGCCTGGCGGCTCCTGCGCGGCCTGCGGCAGGTATTCCTGAGCCAATTCCGTGTCTGAGCCGCTCGCCCTCGCCGCAGCCACCGATCGGCTCCCCTCGCCGCGCGCCTATACCGAGCGCAAACCCCCGAAACATGATCGGATCGACCAGGCCGTCGCCGGGCTCGTCGGCCGGGGCAGAGCCCTCCTGACGAGCTGGAGCGCTCGCCGCTACGCTCGCCTTGCGGATACGGCCCTCGCTCAGGACAGTGCCATCGCGGCGCTGTCCGACCTCGAGCTTCGCGCTCGGGTGCGAGAGATCTCGGCGCGCCTGCGCGCTCGAACCACGTTCCGCAATGCCGACATCGCCGACGCCTTCGCACTGATCCGCGAGACGTCCGGCCGCATCAGCGGTCAGCGCCATTACGGCGTCCAGATGATGGGCGCCGCGGCGCTCCTCGATGGGCGCATTGCCCAGATGGCGACTGGCGAAGGCAAGACCCTGACGGCAACGCTCGCCGCCGGCGTCGCGGCGCTGGCCGGTCTCCCGGTCCACGTCGTGACCGTCAACGGCTATCTCGCCGAGCGCGACGCCGAGCTGATGCGCCCGCTCTATACGGCGCTCGGCCTGACGGTCGGCGTGATCAAGGAAAAGCAGGAGCAGCCGGAGCGGGCGCAGGCCTATGCCTGCACCATCACCTACTGCACGAACAAGGATCTCGCCTTCGACTATCTTCGCGACCGCGTGGCCCTCGGTCAGCGTGCCTCCGACATTCGCCTGAAGCTCGAAAGCCTGCATGCGCCGGCGAGCCGCCTGGCGCAGCTGCGCCTGAGAGGCCTGCACTTCGCCATCGTCGACGAGGCGGACAGCGTCCTCATCGACGAAGCACGGACCCCGCTGATCATCTCGGCGCAAATCGGCTCTCAGTTCGAGCCGGAGACCCTCGCGCGCGCCATGGAGGTCGCCAGATCACTGGCGAATGCCGAGGACTACATTCTCGATACGTCGGAGCATCGGGTCCTGATCACCGAAGCGGGCCGTAAGCGGATCGCCGGCCTCGTCTTGGAGGACGGCCCGGCCTGGCGCGGCCGCGTCACCCGGGAGGGCCTCGTCAGCCAGGCGCTCTCGGCGCTGCACCTGTTCCACCGCGACGAGCACTACATCCTGCGCGAAGGAAAGGTGGTGATCGTCGACGCCAATACGGGCCGCGTCATGCCAGACCGGAGCTGGAGCGACGGTCTCCATCAGATGGTGGAGCACAAGGAAGGCGTAGCCCTGTCGAGCGGGCGCTCGACGATTGCTCGCATGACCTACCAGCGCTTCTTCCGGCGCTATCCACGGCTGTCGGGGATGACCGGGACGACGCGAGGCGTGGTTGCGGAATTCTGGACCGTCTACCGGCTGCCGGTCGTGCGCATTCCGACCCATCGGCCGGTGAAGAGGCGTCATCTCGTCGACCAGGTTCTTCTCGACGAGACCGAGAAATGGCAGCAGGTCACCCAGCGCATCGCCGAGCTTCACCACCGGGGTTGTCCGATCCTGGTAGGAACTCGATCGGTCGCCGCTTCCGCGCGCGCCAGCGACTTTTTGACGAGAGCCGGGCTGCCACACACCGTGCTCAGCGCAGCCCAGGATGGCGACGAGGCGGCAACCGTCGCCGGGGCCGGCCAGCGTGGTCGCATCACCGTCGTGACGAACATGGCCGGCCGTGGCACCGACATCAAACTCGGCCCCGGCGTGGAGGAGATCGGTGGTCTCCACGTCATCATGGTGGAACGCCAGGACGCTTGCCGGATCGACGATCAGCTGGCCGGCCGTAGCGGGCGCCAGGGCGAGCCCGGCTGCTTCCAGGCCATCCTGTCCCTCGACGATCCACTGCTCGACAAGAGCTTGGTGCCGCGCGGCGTGGCGCGCAGGCTGATGCCGCTCCTCGGAGAGGCGAGAGCCCAATTCTTCGGCCGCCACCTCTTACGCTTCGCCCAGGCCCGAACTGAGCGTCTGCATGCGCGCATGCGCGCCGACCTGCTTCGGTCAGACCAGATGCAGGAACGGATCCTGGCATTCGCTGGCCATTCCGAGTGAGGATTTCGCGATGACGACCCGTTCAGCAGGCTGCGGCGTGGCTCTTGCCGCCCTTCTCCTTGCGGCCTGCGCAAGCCAGGCGGTCGGCGCCGAGAGTCAGCGCGTCGACTGCGTCGTCGAGCCCGCTCAGAAGCTCAAGATCGGCAGCGCGACGCTCGGCATTCTGAAGAGTGTCCCGGTCAATCGCGGCGCGATGGTCCAGGCCGGGGACATCATCGCGCAACTCGATTCCAGCGTGGAGGAAGCGAATGTTGCGCTCTCGCGAGCGCAGGCCGAGACCACCGCAGGCATTGAGGCCCAGCGCTCACGCGTCGAGCTCTACCGGCGGCGGCTCGAACGTCAGAGCCAGCTCTCTAAGGGCATCGTCACGCAGGAAAAGATCGATCAGGTCGAGGCCGATTACGAAATCGGCAAGCGCGACCTGCAAACCGAGGTTCTCAAGCACGACCTTGCAGCGATCGAACTGCGGCGCACCGAGGCACAACTCGAACTGCGCATGATCCGCAGCCCAATTAGGGGCATCGTGACGGAGCGCCTGATGTCGGCGGGCGAGTTCGTACGCCAGGACAGCGCCATCTTCACACTGGTCCAACTCGATCCGCTGTATGTGGAGGCCTACCTCCCCGTCTCGCGTTGGAAGGACGTGGCGCCCGGACAGACAGCGAGTGTCGAACTCGATCGACCAATCGGCGGCACGTACGAAGCCAAGCTGACCGTCGTCGACCAGGTCTTTGATGCCGCAAGCGGCACATTCGGCGTTCGCCTCGAACTGCCCAACACCGACTTTAAGTTGCCTGGAGGCCAGCGCTGCAAGCTCTCTTTCCCGGCCGATCGAAGCGCACCAGTCGCCACCGCGATGCCTTGAAGTTCCAGCCGATCGTTAACTCGGCTGCATTCCTCGCAAAGGCACCCCAGCACCTCCATCTCCCGCCGATTCTTGCTCTTTGGACAGGCCAACGGCAGGGCGGTTTATTGCACCTCCCATGATCCGCATATGACGACGAGGAGATCCGGCTCCAGCAGAGCAAGACCAAGGTTCGGGTCGTCGTCCCGGTCAGCTGCGTCCTGAAGCTCGCCCTGGATCAAGCGGCTCGCAAGAGCCCGATCATTCTGATCTCGTCCGAGGGGCTCCCTTTGACAGCAGACAGGTTTCGGTCGTCCTGGCGGAAAGCCTGCGCGACAGCGGGTGTCACGGGCGTCACCTTCTATGACCTACGGGGCACCGTGAGCCGCCTTGCGCTAGCCGGCCTGTTCCGAGGCTGAGATCGCGACGCTAACGGGGTACACACTCAAGGAGGTCAGATCGATCCTCGATGCCGACTACCTAAGCCGCGACCAAAGCGGGCTCTCGCGGCGATTGAGAAGCTCGAAGGGTGAACGAATTCTTCCGACGGGATAACCGACCGGGCCTGAATGTTCACGTCACCGAAGGAAAAAAGCTGAGGGTGTCGGCCGCACCTAACACCGACTCACACAAATCGTTAAAATTCAGGGACTTACGGCCGCAAGACCGACTCAACGACATCTTGAAATTACTTGAGAACAGCTAAGACCGACTCATACGTTCGAATTGCGCTGCAAACGTCTAAAATGCTCGACGAACTGCCGCAACACCGAAGGGCGCTAGCGGAAGCATCGCCGACGATCAGGTTAACGCAAACCGTCAAGATTCTGCGCGTCGGCGAGCAGCTTTTCAATCGCATCTCGCGACCAGACCGTCCTGCCGTTGTCCGTGAGAACGGCGGCGGGGAAAATGCCTTTGGCCTTGAGGCGCAACGACAAGGCGCGTTTGTGAAGACCGGTCGCTCGGCAGACTTCGCCTCCAAGCATGAATGATCGATGAAAATCGTACACCGACTTGCGGATGGGACGACGGCGGTTAGGTCCGATCCTTTTTCCCTCGATCAGCTCCGCGGACAACAACCACGTGATTGCCACTTCGGTGCAGCCGATGAGTTCCGCAGCAGCTCTGGTCGATAGCAGGCTGTCAGAATCGGTTTCAACGAGCAGATCAGACGCCGGCTCGTTCATGTCCAGGAGCCGCATAGGTCGGATTAGCAGACGGCCCATGAGGTTCGACGAGCCCGCCAGTACGGCCTGCACCATGATGCGTTTGTCCAGTATGGCATCGATAGCCGTCGACCACGGCGCGAGCCCAGCGGCTCCGCACAGCAGCGGGCGAAACGTCATGGGATGGTGGTCCTCGTCGGTATGGAGAAATCTGAAGGGCAAGTGGGATGATGGACCGGGCCGCAGGTGCGCGGTCCGGATCGGTCAGGCCGGAAGGCGTCCGTCCGGCGAGTAGCGGTCGATGGCGGACGGCAGCTCGCGCGAGAGCCGAGACAGCAGCGCCGCACGACTGAGCCCGGTCTGCTGCGTGAGGTGGTCGAGCGTCTCGGAGCCTATAGCCCGCTCTAGGTCGGACTCGGCGATGTCACGGTTCGGCCCCTGGGCAACCCAGGAGTTCGCCGCCGCACCGTGGCCACCCTTGGTGAAGTGGTCGACGAGCTCGCTCAACCCGGATGCGATCAAGCCGCCCACACCAGCGGTCCCGGCACCGCCGAGTAGGTCGGAGAGGTTGCCGAGCGCGCCGGAGCCGCCCGTTTCGGAGTTTCGGTCCAGTACCGATGGCACCGGGGAATGGGTGGTCGTCGCGCCGTCATGGCCCTTCAAGAACTCGGCGATCTTGTCCCGGTTCTGGTAGCCGGCCACCGCCAGCAGGCCCAACAGGGCCGTCATCGAGGGGTAACCCTTGCTCATGAGGTCGTCTCCTTCAAGGGTCGGCGGATCGCCGGTGATGCTCAGCGTCCGTGGCGCGCCGGAGAGGCGGTCCGGCCGGTGAGCCGGCGACTGACGAAGGCAACCACCCTCGGCAGGACGAAGGCGATGAGGAGCTTGCGGATCATGGTCGTCTCCTGATGCGAAAGGTTCAGCGCGAGCTTCGCGCAAGGAAGCCAAGCGCGAAAGCGGCTGCCGCTATGCCGAGCAACGTCGAGGTGCGGTTGGTATCGGCGTAGCGCACGGCACGGCGACCGTAGTCCCGGCCGTGCCGGCGGGCTTCGCCTGCGTAGCGACGCCCGTTCTCGATCAGGTCGTCGGCCCGTTCGCGGGCGGCATCGGCGAGGTGGCGCCCGTCGCGGGTGATATCCTCGGCGCGGTCTCGGGCGCTGCCGTACGCATACTGCGCCCCGCCAGCCACCTGGTTCACGGCGCCGCGTACCTGGCGGGCCGGATCACCCGTGACGCCGCCTAGGGCCGTCTGGGCTCGACCCTTGAGGTGACGGGACGCGCCACGGAACTGGTCGCGATTCATGGTTGTCTCCTGACGTCGAAAACGGGAGGGACGGGACCGGCCGGGCCGGCCCCGCGCATGGGTCAGCGCTTGCCGGTGACCTTGTCGGCGAGATCCTTGGCGCCGTCCTTGACGTCGCCAACATTCTTCTGGGCCTCGCCCTTGAGTTCTTGCGCCTTGCCCTCGGCCACGAGCTTGTCGTTGCCGGTGGCGTTGCCGATGCCCTGCTTGACGTTGCCCACGGCGTCGTTGGCCAGGCCCTTGATCTTGTCGGTCGTGCTGCTCATCGGAAGGTTTCCTTTCGGGTGGTTGGTGTCGCCGGCACTTCGCCGGTGGGTGAGGCTCCCGCAGGACGGCGGCAGCCAATGGGAAAGATCAGGCGCGGCGGGCGTCGTAGGCGCCGACCAGCGTCACCGGCTTGGGCGCGCCGAGGCGGCCGCCGAAGAAGGCGGCCAACGCACCGAGGATCAGCGCCAGCGCGGCATAGAAGGCGCCCTGCGTGGCCGCCGACTTGGCGGCGACGGCGGCGGCCTCGGCCTTCTGCTTGGCCGTGGCGACGGCCTGCTCGTACTGCTTCTGATAGTCGTCGATCTGCGCCTTGGCCTGGTCGGCCGGAATGCCCTGCGCCTTGGCGAGTGCATCCGCGGCGCGGGACTTGGCCTGCTCCTTCTGGGACGGATCTCCGGTCAGCACGGCGCGCACCGCCGCGACCGCGGCGTCCCGGGCGGCCTGCGGGTCCTGGCCGGCCGCCTGCTCGCGCACCTTCTGCTCGATGCCGTCGAGCGGGTTCGAGATCTTGGACAGCGAGGGCGCCGCGGCCTGGGCCGCCGTCTGCACGGTGCCGCCGACGAGGTTGCCCGCGCCACCGAGCGCACCCGAGACGGTGCTCAGCGTGCCGCCGACGAGACCGCTCGCCGCCGAGGTGATGAGGTACAGCACCACAAGCGTGGTGACCGCCCAAGAGACGAGGCCGTGGAGCGACGCCGCTCCCGGAAGCGGCTTGCCGGAAAGGCGGCCAGCGATGAGGCCGCCTACGAGCG
Organism: Methylobacterium brachythecii; assembly: GCF_014196345.1. Classification (GTDB taxonomy): domain Bacteria; phylum Pseudomonadota; class Alphaproteobacteria; order Rhizobiales; family Beijerinckiaceae; genus Methylobacterium; species Methylobacterium brachythecii. The sequence continues at coordinate 345,196 of NZ_JACIDN010000007.1, forward strand.
AGGCGACGATCCCGGAGCCGACGAACCACAACCCTACGCCGAGCGAGAAGGTCGAGGCGGCCGGGTTGTCGGCGGCAGTGGTGCCGACGGACGACAGGCCGACGCCCACCCCGACGAGGTTCAGAACGACCTGGGCGACGAGGGCAGTGACGGCGCCGGCGAAGATGGCGCCCCAGGACACCTCGTTGAGCAGGACGGCCCGCGTGTCGCCGATGGCAACGGGGGATAGGCTTGTGGTCGTGGTCACGCGTTTACTCCGGTCGTGGGTGAAGTCGGAAAAGGAAAGGGTCAGAGGCGGCTAACGAGCAGGCCTAGGCCGAAGCCGATGGCGCCTGCGACGAGAAGCGAGGCATGAGGCCACTCGGCGGACCGGTCGTGGCCTTCGCGCAGGCTGCGGCGGCCCTGGTCGTAGGCGTCCTCGGTGTAGTCCGAGACCTCGTCGGCGACGTGCCGGACGGCGTCCTTGGCCTGGCCGTAGAGGTTCTCGGCGGTACCCTTGGCCTCGCGGAAGCGGCCCTCGACGGAATTGCTCTTCGAGCCGGCGAGGTCGCCGACCGCGCCCTGCACCTTCCCGCCCAGCTCTTTCGCGGCGCCCGTGATCCTGTCCGTATCCACCATGTCGTTCTCCTCGTCGTCTCTTGATCGCTGCGTTCAGTCGCGGGGCGTGCCCGACTTGAGCGGCCGCGCCCTCGACCCGGGCATCCCCGATCAGCTTGCCGATAGCCTCCTTCACGGAGCCCTTGGCCTGCTCAGTTGCCGTCGGCTTCGCTCTTTCGGTCACGGTTATCTTACCGGCGGGTGCGGAATGCCGGCCCCGGCCTGAGATGTTCGCTGCCGAAGCCGGATCAATAGTGCAAAAATACTAGTAGACCCTGTTTTATGTACTGGCCGACTGGAACGGGAAGCCATTTTCGCGACCCCAGATGACGGCCTCCGCCCGTCGATGAACGCCGAGCTTGCGGTAGAGAGCGGCGCCGTGGTTGCGCACGGTGTTGCGCGACAGGCCGAGACGCTTGGCGATGGCGTCGTCGTCGAGCCCGGAGCAAATCAGGTTCAGGATCTGGCGCTCCCGCACCGTGAGGGTCGGGCTCGTCCCGTCGCCGTCCCCGTCGCTCGGGTGACGAAGGTTGGCGAGCTTCTCGATCAGCCCCCGGCTGAACCAGGACGTGTCGGCCATGACGGCCTCGATGGCCTCGTACAGCTCGCGTTCGCCCCGCTTGCGGTCGGTGATGTCCTGCAGGACGAGCAGCGCGAAGGTCTCCTCGCCGATCTCGACGCGCTCCGCCGAAGCCAGGCAGTCGAGCTCCGATCCGTCTTGATGGCGCAGGCAGACCTCCTGTCCCGGCACGAAACCGGTGCGCCTGACCGCCTCCTCGAAGCGGTCCCGCGCAAGGGCCGTTACCCACAAGCCGGTCTCTGCGGGCGAGCGCCCGACCACCGCATCCTCGCCGTGGCCGAAGACGCGAGTGAAGGCCTCGTTGATGCCGGTGACGGTGAAGGAGTCGAGGCGCGCCAGCACCGTCGGAACGGGGGTCAGCCGGAATGCCTTGGCGAAGCGTTCCTCGCTCTGGCGCAACGCCGTCTCTGCCTTCCGCCGAAGTTCGAGGTCGGCGAACGTGAACAGCATGCAGGGTTCGTCGCCCATTTCGATGGGCTGGCCTGCCACGATGACGAAGCGCGAGCCTCCGTCCGGCAGGTCGAGGCAGGCCTCCATCTGCGGGATGGTGCCCCCCTCATTCAGGCGCGAGATGGCCAAGTCCCGATTGCGGGCGCCGGCCAGTATGTCGACGTCGTAGACGCTGCGCCCGATCACGGCGTCGCGAACGTGACCGGTCATCTCCAGGAAGCCCACATTGACCTTGACGTGGCGCAAGTCGGAGAGCCGCGTGATGACGGCCGGCGCAGGGTTGGCGTTGAAGGTCTTCTCGAAGCGCTCCTCGGCATCAAATTGGTCCGAGACGTCCTTGATGATGAGCGCGAGGCAACTCGGTTTGCCGGCCCGGTCGGTGGCAACGAGGCTGCGCAGCGAGTGGACGAATTCGATATCCGGCCTGTCGGCACGTCGCACCTCGACGACGACGTCGTGGAAGCTCTCGCCGGCGACTACGCGTTCTATGGGGTAGTGCTCGGGAGCCCTGTTGTTGCGGTAGCGCAGGGCGAACCACCCGCGGTATGCGTCGACGTCGCTGCCGAGTTCGTCGAGGCTCGCGGCGCCATGCATTTGGAGCGCGGCCTCGTTGGCGTAGGAGATTGTCTGGTCGGGCTCGACCAGGATCACGCCCTCACTCAGGCCGGCGATGATCTGTCGGAGTTCATGCCTGTCGACGTCCGCCGTCACGGCCGCACCGCCCCTGAAAACCCTTGACCGCCAAGCCGACGGCGGTGCTCAAACGAATTGCGCGCTAGCGAGTTCCGTCTCGGTGCTGGTATTCCGGGATCACGAAGTTGGTAGGCGCGGATCGCGTGCCGCGCTCGAGGTGTTGGCTCATGGGGCGTTTCCCATCCGGCCGCGGCTAAGCGGCTTGCACCGGCCTGGAGCAGAGTTTCACCGGTGGAGGTTCGCGTCGTCGGAGGCACGCGTTATCCCGCCCGAACGCGAACGGTCGCAAAACCACCTTTCTCCGCCATCGACTAGCAGGCGCCTATGTCCGCTTCGGAGCAGGTACTTGGCAGGCTTGAACGACCGGGATGGGCGCGAAGCCGCCGGATCACCGGGAGGACGGACGTCCGCTTTCGAGGATCGCATGATCGCCCGTGTACGGCGTAGTTGGGTCGGAAGCAGTCGGTGCTGCAACGTCCGGTTTTCCTCATTATGAACCCGAAAGCAGCCGGTCCGCTGTCGGCCAGCTCCCGCCGAACCTCGAACGTCCGCTTGTTTATTATAGCGTCCGAAAGCAGACCGGCAGAAAACCACCCAACTCGGTCAGCGACTTGCCTGCGCCTATGTCCGCTTCGGAGCGGGAACTCAGACAGCCAGAACGACCGGGATGGGCGCACCACTGCCGCTGAAGCGGCAGAAGGGACGTCCGCTTTCGGGAACAGGCGGTCGTTCGTGTACGGCGAGGTTGGGCGCGAAGCAGCCGTCGGGTTCTGGCCGAAAGCAGCATATCCGGTTTTGGGAGGTGGGCTCCGCAAAGCGGACCAGATACTGCTTAGCCAAGTCGGGCGAGGCACTGTCTCCAACCGAACACCTGTCGAAACGTATTCCACTTGTCCGATGTCGCCGCCATCGGGCCCAATCGTCTACGGTGGATGGTCTCGTCCACCAGTGCGGCATCATCTTAGCAATAGAGGGGTTGATGACATCGAGCAGGCGGCGACGTGCGCGATCGCGCGTTGAAGGCGCTGATCAACTGTAAGTCCGATCGCCGCTGGAGTGCGGGTTTTCTGATCCGCAATTGGCGCGCCGTCGAGCACAAGAAGCGGGGTTGCGCGAAGGTTCCCCACTCCTCTCAATTCTCAAAACGCAGATCGACGAGCTCAGAACAAGAAGATGGGCGGCTCTGAGGGGCGCCATCGCCTACCAGAAGGACGGCCTGCGGCGGCGATAGCCGGGGTGGGATGCCCAGGCACCGCGCGGGCGGGAAGGCGAGTAGCCTCCCAAATGCTCGCCGGCATAGCCGCGCTCGATGCTGTAGGCGTTGTGGCCCGGCTCGATCATGGAGGGATTCTGAAGTTCGGCCCGAAGGCCGGAATCTCCTGACCCGTTCGCCAAGGCCGCCGCACTCCCCAGTGCAGCGAACAGCAAGGCTGCGGGAATGACGATGCGTTTCATGATCGGCTCCTGGCTTACGCAAGAGCTGATAAAATGCCCTTGCCTCGATGGAGCTCAATATTTTCCCGGAAGTTTTGGGATCCAAGTGGAATTTTGTGAATAAAAATTCCAATCTTAAATGTATTGTTATCCAGAATCGAAGCTGAGCGCAATTTTTGAAATAAAATCGGAATTTAATTGTGGATTGCGCCCCTGGAAGCTAACAGGAAGAACAATCCGATCCCGCCGGATTGCTGAGACGCCAATGGAGTTGCTACGAATTCCATTGGACGAGCGGTACCCACCGCTTTTTCGAGACCCAATACCACTCGGGCCAGTCGGCATGCCGACTGGCCCTTTTTGGTGGATCCATCGGAAACAAGCTGTGCTGATCCGAGAAATGTGCCGTCGCGGAGTGACAGGCTGGTTAGCCAGATTTGCGAAGCCGAAGCGCGACTTGGGAGATCGGCAAAATCGAGCGCGCGACGTGGCGGTCGAGAAGCAGCCACGGACCTGAGATAGTAAGGTCTGCGACGGTTCGAGAAACCCTGGAGATATCCGAGGATTTCGGAGCGCGTGCACACGCTCCCTCATCACGCCAGGGCTGTCTGCGCCAGAACGCTACCATGCGAGATTCAATGCGGACATCCCTCTCTTCGAGCACCCGGTCGAAGAAAGGGTATGGACCTGATCGAACGATCTGAAAGAAAGTTGGCGCACCTTAGAATGGATAGTAGCGAAGGGAGGCGAGGCCGACGACCATGTGTGTCGAAGGATCGACGCCGGCCAACCCACGGAAGGCGTCGCGGGTGGTGTAGGACACCTGGCCGCCTGCGGCGACGCGCCCGTAGCTGCCCTTGTAGACGTCGTGCCAGAAGCCACCGGTGATCTGCTTCACGTCGCGGCTCTCGGCCTGACAGGTCGATGCGGTCGCCCCTTCGATGTCGCAGCCGGAATCGTTGAGCGTCGGCGATCCATAACCCGAGAGGCTGAGCGCGCCGGTCCGTTCAGCATGCTCCCAGCCGGCATAGGCATAGACGTCGAAGCCCGGATAGACGTGACCGATGACGCCGGCGAGGGTCTGGAACATCGGGATCGCCACCACCGATCCGTCGGCGCGAAGGGCGACATCCGGCAATTGCGACGACCCGTATCGGCCGATGCCGCGTCCGAACAGGCCGCTGAGTTGCAGATCGAGCGTATCGCGGATGAGCGGTACGGTCGCCGATGCGCCGACCCCGAAGCCCATGTCGTCGTAGGATCGGCCGATGGTGCGATCGTTGAACCAGCGGGCGATACCCTTGATCTCGTAGTGGCCCCAGCCGGGCTCGAAGGCGAGCTTGGCCGAAACGTCGGGCGCTTGATTGACGGAATAGGTGGTGGTGGAGTTGTTCAGACCGGCCGGGTCGCCGGCATTGGTCAGGTTGACGTTGGCCGGGATTACGAATGCGCCGCCGGGCACGAGCGTCTGGGACGCTTCGAGCGCTGCGGCGGCCCAGATACCGGGCGCGACGTTGTCGACGACACGCACCTGGGGCATGCGGGCCCAGTTGAAGCCTGGCACGAACTGGGCGTCGATCGTCAGAGGGGTCTGCTCTTTCGTCGCCGTGATGCCCGAGAGGTTGGTGGTCATGAGCGTGTAAGCCTGACCCGCCAGGACCTGGATGCCGAGATCCTTGTCGTCGAAGGCGGCCCAGAGTTGACGAATGCGCGGGACATAGCTGTTGGTTTCGCGGTTGTTCGAGGTCACCGCGGCGCCGAGGAAGTCCGCCTCGCCATAGGCGGAGACCTTCAGGCTCGGATCGATCATCGCCGTGACGAGGCCGGAGATGCGGCTCTGGCGGGCGCTGAAGCGGAATTCGCCCTCATGAGCCATCGGCGAGTTCCGGAAGGGGATGCCGCCGAAATTGCTGCCGATATCCGCCGATTCGTTCGGGTTGCGATAGAAGCCGGTCAATTCGAGGAAGCCACCCGGCGTGAAGCAGACATGACCGAGGGGGATCGCTGGCCCCTCGCAGAGGGCTTGCGCCTGCAGGAAGGCCGGTGAGCGACCTTCCGAGCCGGGAATACCCTGCACCGCCTCCTCCCGCCGCGCCATGCGCGACTGATGGCCGGGGCCGATCGACGTGTTCACGACGGGTCCGGTCGGGCGCCGCTTGAGCGCCGAGATCTCGTGCTGCATGGCGGCGATCTGCTTCTGCAGCGCCTCCAGTCTCGCATCTGTCGCGTCGCTCGCCGCAGAGGCGGACCCTGTCAGCAGGCCGCAGAAGATCGTTGCCCCGACGCATGATCGGAGCATCCAGCAAAGACGGTTCATAGCGAAATCAGCCCCAGCCCAAGTTATTGTAATGTCGTTTCAGCGGGTCGATCGACATTTACAGTTAAGCTTTAAGAGATGGCATTGCTAATCATCAATTAAAACAAATTTTATTTTCGAAATCCTGCTTTTATTTGTGGACTATGTATTGCAATCAGTGCTTGTGCAGGCCGATCTCTGTCTACGCATAGGGGCGCTCAACGGTGCCCCATGCGCAAAAGCAGCTTGTGGCGGCGCGCGGCGCAGGCGGCATCGAAGATGTCGCAAGCTCGCGGATAGCCGGGCGGCTCCGCCAGCATCACCTGCCCGCCGATGTCGCCCCTCGAATGTTCTTGTGACCACACCGATTTCGGATCGAAATAGGGATCCGAGGTGTAGCTATTCATGAAGGCGCCGCCCGCCGGGATGCGGCTTTCGGCGAGGGCGGGGCTGGCGCAGCCGAGAAGAGCGGCCGCCAGAACGGCCGAGAGCGCGATGCGCATGGTCTAACATCCAGATCAGGAGGGGGCGGCCAGCTCGGCGAGCGAGGTCGCGGCAGCGCGGAACCGTTCTGAATCGGAAGACCCCGCCCGAGCAAAACGCGGACAGGGTCTGCTGAAGGGGTAAGGGGATTATTCGCCGCCGATCAGCATCCGGGCCGGTCCGCCGGTCTCGCTGCCGCGACCGCGCTCGTACCAAGGCAGCGCCGGGTTCTTGGCGTTGGCGCTGTCGTCGTCACGCTCCCCGCCGATCCATGCGCGGCGCGAGGTGCCTTCGTATTCACGCGGCGATTCCGCGAAGCCGGTATTCACGTAGGGGCCCGGCTGCGCCTCGCGGACGGCCTGCGATTGCTCGCTGGTGTGATGGATGGCGTGGTGCAGCAGGGGCTGGGCATTGGCGCCGATCGAAAGCGCGCAGAGGGATCCGAAGGCGAAGGCCGCCGTCAGCACGGAGCGAGAAGAGAAGGACATTCGATATTCTCCGGAAATCTATACTCTGTTCGTCTGGGCGGCCGGCGCGGAAATACTCGTTGCCGATCGCTTGAGACAACAATGCTGGTGATTTTCAAAAACGATCAAATGAATAGCGATTTATTTAATTTATAAATATTCGATCTTTGAAATCGGTTTTATTTTTGAAAGCATATTCAAAATACCAGATCTGGTTTTCTCTTGTTTCCGATGGAGATGGGGCACTGATCTCGTCTCCGAGAAGGGGCTGCGTTCTTAAAACCAAAATCCATTTTCAACATTGAAGCCGAATTCATTGGTGACGGCCGAGCCTTCGACTTACTCGAATGGTGTCACTGCGATCGATCGGGTGCCGGCGCTGAGCCTTCGGCCCCGGATCGTGGTTGTGCGGACGCCCTCGGGCGGCCGCAGCCCCCCCCACAGTCAGAGTCGGCGTATCGCGATGGGTGTCGTTCGGTTTGCCCTGAAGTTTCGCAACAGCTTCTTCGTGCTGGCCGTGCTGATGCTGCTCGCCGGTGCGGGGTCGGTCATCGTTGCACCCAAGGACGTGCTGCCGGCCGTCGACATCCCGGTCGTGGTGGTGGTCTGGACCTATAACGGTCTCGACACGACCGACATCGTCCAGCGCATCACCAATTACAGCGAGTTCTCGCTCTCCTCGAACGTCAACAACATCAAGCGGATCGACTCGACGTCGATCCAGGGCACGGTGACCGAGCGGATCTACTTCGATCCGAGCGTCAGCATCGATCTCGCGATCACGCAGGTGGATTCCGCGATGAACGCGGTGCGCTCGCGCATGCCGCCGGGCGTGCAGCCCCCGGTGATCATGCGCTTCTCGGCCTCCTCCGTGCCGGTGATCCAGCTCGCCCTGTCCTCGACCAAGGATACGCTGACCAAAGTCTTCGACTACGCCCAGTACCGCACCCGCCAGCGCCTCGCCGAGGTGCCGGGATCGACGCTGCCCTCGCCGTATGGCGGTGCGCCCCGCCAGGTCATGGTCGACCTCGACCTCGCGGCCCTGCGCGCCGTCGGCATGACGCCGCTGGACGTCACCAATGCGGTGCTGCAGCAGAACCTCGCGGTGCCCTCGGGCCTCGCCAAGATCGGCGAGCAGCAATACGCGATCCGCCTCAACGCCTCGCCCGAGCTCGTCGACCAGCTCAACCGCATCCCGGTGAAGGTCGTCGACGGCCAGCCAGTGCTGCTGCGCGATGTCGCCCATGTTCGCGACGGCGCCCCGCCGCAGCTCAACATCGTGCGCGCCGACGGCCATCACTCGGTGCTCCTGCAGATCCTCAAGAACGGCTCGGCCTCGACGCTCGAGGTCGTCAACAACGTCAAGAAGTCGCTGGCCGACATCCGCGCGGCCGCGCCGGCCGGCATGAGCATCACGCCGCTCTTCGATCAGTCGGTCTTCGTGTCCGACGCGATCCAGGACGTGGTGCGCGAGGCAGTGATCGCCGCGGGCCTTACAGGCCTGACAATCCTGCTGTTTCTCGGATCTTGGCGCTCGACGCTGGTGGTGCTGATCACCATCCCGCTGGCAATCCTGACCTCGCTCAGCGTGATGACGGCGATGGGCGAGACCATCAACATCATGACGCTGGGTGGCCTGGCACTCTCCGTCGGCATCCTCGTCGACCACGCGACGGTCGCCATCGAGAACACCTACCGGATGTTCGAGGAGGGCCAGCCCTTCCGGAAATCGGTGGTGATGGGCGTGTCCGGCATCGCCAAGCCGGCACTGATCTCGACGCTGGCGATCTGCGCGGCCTTCGTCGCGGTGTTCTTCCTGACCGACGCGCCGAAGTACCTTTTCACGCCGCAGGCCGAGGCGGTCGTGTTCGCGATGCTCGCCTCCTACGTGCTGTCCCTGACGCTGGTGCCGATCCTGATCGACGTGTTCGTGGCGCGCGAGTACGAGCTGCACCATGCCGGCGCTCACGGCGCCGAGCCGGCGGATGCGGACAAGCCGCGCTCGATCCTGAGCCGGGTCGTCGGCCCTGTCCTGGCGGTGATCGCCCTTCCGTTCCGGCCGATCGGCCGCGCGGCGAGCCGCTTCCGCGCCGCCTTCGAGCGTGGGTTCGCGCGCTTCCATACCGGCTATGTCGGGCTGCTGCGGGCGGTGATCGCCCATCGCATCGCGACGCTCGCCTGCGTCGCCAGCGTGTTCGTCGTCGCCGGTGTGCTGCTGCCCTTTGTCGGCGAGGATTACTTCCCGCAGATCGAGTCCAGCCAGATGACGCTCCACGTCCGCACCCGGCCGGGCATGCGGATCGAGACCACGGAGCAGGTCTTCTCACGTGTCGAGGACGTGGTGCGGAAGACCGTGCCGAAGGGCGAGCTCGGGCTGATCCTCGACAATATTGGTTTGCCGGCCTCGAACTATAACTTCGCGTTCATGGACGCATCCTTCGTCGCCTATAACGACGGCCAGATGCTCATCAACCTGAAGGGCGAGCACAAGCCGATCTCGTTCTACGAGAAGGTGCTGCGCAAAGAGCTGCGCAAGGATTTCCCCGACGTCGTCTTCTACTTCCAGCCCTCGGACATCATCACGCAGATCCTGAACTTCGGCACGATCGCGCAGATCGACGTCCAGGTCACCGGCCGCCACGACATCAAGGATCTCGCCACTGCGCAGGATCTCGTCCGGCGGATTTCGAAGGTGCGCGGGGCGGTCGACGTCCACCTGCACCAGATCGTCGACGCGCCTCAGTTCTACGTGAACGTCGACCGCAAGCTCGCCTCCGAGATGGGGCTCAGCGAGCAGGAGATCGCGCAGAACCTCAACGTCTCGCTCTCCGGCTCCTTCCAGGTCAGCCCGAATTTCTGGGCCGATCCGAAATCCGGCACGCCCTACCAGCTCTGAGTTCAGACGCCGGAATACCGCAATGCCAGCATGACGAGCCTGATGAACACGCCGCTCGCCGTGCGCGATGCCGACCATGGCGATGCGGGCATCCCGATCCTGCTGTCCAGCGTCGCCTCGATGGAGCGCAAGCCCGAGCAGACGGTGGTCAGCCACGTCAACACGCAGCCGACCTACGACGTGCTTGCCAGCGTCCAGAACTCCGATCTCGGCTCCGTGCGCAACGCGATCGAGCAGATCGTCGAACAGGAGCAGGCCGGCCTGCAGGCGCCCGACAAGATCCGCATCCGCGGCCAGATCGAGAGCATGGAGAGCGCGTTCTTCCACCTCGAGATCGGCCTCGGGATCGCGCTCGTCGCCGTCTACCTGCTGCTGGTCCTGAACTACCAGACCTGGGGCGACCCCTTCGTGGTGCTCGCCGCCCTGCCGCTCGCTTTCTGCGGCATCGTGATGAGCCTTTTCATCACCGGCACGACGTTTTCGATACCCGCCCTGTTCGGCGCGATCATGTCGGTGGGCGTGGCCTCGGCCAACTCCATCCTGCTCGTGACCTTCGCCAAGGAACACCGCGAGGCCACGGGCTGCACGGCGATCGAGGCTGCTTTGATGGCTGGCCAGACCCGCCTGCGGCCCGTGCTGATGACCGCCGCGGCGATGTTCCTCGGCCTGATCCCGATGGCGATCGGCTCGGGCGAGGGCTCCGAGCAGAACGCCGCCCTTGCCCGCGCGGTGCTCGGCGGCATCGCCATGGGCACCTGCTCGACCCTGATCTTCGTCCCCTTCCTCTACACCCTTCTGCGCCGCGGCGCGGTCAAGCCCCTCGAGGACTACGCATGAGCGACATGATGGACTGCAACGTCCACGGCCCGACCGAGGCCGCACGACAGGCAATGGAGACTGACCCTTTGGGGACGGATCATGCCGATGCGGCCCTGGCCCATCAGGACGTTCCGCCGCCGCGCAAGCTCCCCTTCGCGATCGCCGTTCTGACGCTGGGCGGATTGCTCGGCCTTGGCGGCTGGCATCACTGGGGAGAGGTCAAGGCCGCCGAGGAGACACAGACCGAGGCCGTCGACTTCTTCCCGCAGGTCCGCACCATCGCTGCCATCCGCGACGACACGCCGATGCAGCTGACTCTGCCGGGGCAGACCGAGGCTTTCGACAAGGCCGACGTCTTCGCCCGCGCCACTGGCTACATCGCCGAACGCAAGGTCGATATCGGCTCGCGCGTGAAGAAGGGTGACCTGCTCGTGCGTATCGCCGCCCCCGATCTCGACGAGCAGCTCCACCAGGCCCAGGCCCAGCTCGGCCAGATGAAGGCCCAGGTCGTCGAGGCGAAGGCCAATGTCGACCAGGCCAAGGCTGACGTGACGCTCGCCAGCGTCACGGATACCCGCACCTCGACACTGGCCGGCCAGGGTTGGGCCTCGAGGCAGACGGCCGATACGAGCCGCGCCAAGGTGCTTACCGCAAACGCGACCCTCAACGCAGCGGAGGCGCGCGTGAAGGTGGCGGAAGCCAACCTCGCCGCCCAGCAGGCCACCGTGGACAGGCTCGCTGCCCTGACCGGCTTCGAGAACGTCACCGCGCCCTTCGACGGGATCATCACCGATCGCAAGGTCGATGTCGGCGACCTCATCCATGCCGACACCGGCTCGACCACGCCGCTCTTCTCGATCGAGAGCGAAGCGGTGCTGCGCGTCGCGGTTCAGATCCCGCAATACGCGGCGATCGACATTCATGACGGCGTGGCCGCCAGCGTCGCAGTGCCGCAGATACCCGGAAAGACGTTTTCCGGGACGGTCTCGCGCAGTTCGGTCGCCCTCAAGTCGTCGGCCCGCACGCTGACGACGGAGGTAGATGTACCAAATCCTAATGGCGTCTTGCGGCCGGGCCTGTATGTGGCCGTGAAATTCGACGTCCCGCGGAAGCAGCCGAGCGTCGTCATTCCCTCGGAGGCGCTGGTGTTCGACGCAAAAGGCACACGGGTTGCGGTCGTCGAGCCCGACGACACGGTGAAGCTCGAACCGGTTGAGATTGCGAGCGACCTCGGCACGACGCTCGAACTGCGCGAAGGACTCAAAGGTGGCGAGACGCTGGTCCTCAGCCCTCCCGCCGATCTGCAGGACGGAAGCAAGGTCGCCCTGGCTCACCCTGCCGCGATCCGGCCCGTGGCCGCGGTGGAGGCCAAGGCGGAATGACTGGCCGACATTGGACGCTGAACTTGTCTGCGCCGTGGACACGGCAACCGCGTACTTCGCCGCATGGCTTCGTTAGACGACTGCCTATCTAAGCCCATGCGCAACAAGCCTGACGGCAACAGGAGACGTGCGATGGCACGCGTACTGATCATCGAGGACGACAAGCGCGTCGCAGCCGAAATCGGCTCGGCCCTCTCGGACCACGGTTTCCGCGTCGACGACGCGCCAACCGGCTCGACCGGCCTGAAGAAGGCGATGGAGGGCAAATTCGATGTGATCGTCCTCGATCGCATGCTGCCCGAGATCGACGGCCTGTCCGTCCTCGGCCGACTGCGTGAGGCGAAGATCTCGACGCCCGTGCTGATCCTAAGCGCGTTGTCGGCGGTCAACGAGCGCGTCGACGGCCTGCGCGCCGGCGGCGATGACTATCTCGCCAAGCCCTTCGAGTTTATCGAACTGACGGCACGGGTCGATGCGTTGGCGCGCCGTCGGGTCGTCGCGGATGCGATCAACGAGCTGGAAGTCGGCGACCTGCGCCTCGACCTGATCGACCGCGTGCTGTTCCGAGGCGATCGCGAGATCGACTTGCTGCCGAAAGAGTTCGCGATCGTCGAGTTCCTGATGCGCAACGCTAACACGCTGATCAGCCGAACGATGATCTTCGAATCCGTCTGGGGCTACAGCTTCAACCACCAGTCGAGCGTGATCGACGTCCATATCGGCAAGATCCGCAAGAAGCTCGACCCGGATGGCCTGAACCCCTGCATCCACACGGTGCGCAACACGGGCTTCATCCTCCGTGCGGCTGCGTGACCTTCACCGCACTAGCGGATTTCACGTCGCGCTGTTGTTCTTCGCCACGTTCGGGGCAGCCTCGCTCGCCCTGTTCGGCTTCCTCTACCTCGAAACCCGGAGCTACGGGCGCACCTCTGCCTATGAATGGGTGCAATGGGAATCCGCTCGCCTGAGCCGCCTGCAAACCGCGCAGCTGCGCGAGCGGACGGATACCTGGCAAGCTTTCGAGCAAGGCGGCCGACCGCTCACGGTGTTCACGCCGGAGGGGCAACGGATCGCGGGCGCCGACCTCTCGTTTCCCCGGCCGGCCCCGATCGGCAGGCCCTTCGAGCTGACGCAGACGGTGAATGGCACGACGCAGCCATATTACAGCATGCTCACCTTGTTGCCGGACGGTAACCTGCTACTGGTCAGCCGATCCGCCAAAGTGCTCGAAGCCTTGGAGACGGCGCTCGTCGACACCTTCGCCTGGGGTGCCGGCGGCACAGTCGCCATCGGGATCGTCGGTGCCATCGTCTTCGGCATCGGGTCCCTGCGCCAGATTGAGGCCATCACCTTCTCCGCCGCGCAGATAATGCGCGGCGACCTCTCCGAGCGGCTGCCGCAACGTGGATTGTCGGCCGATCTCGGGCACCTCACGAATGTCGTAAACGAGATGCTCGACCAGCTCGAACGGCTGATGCGAGAGGTTAAGGGCGTCAACGAGAACATCGCTCACGACCTTCGCACACCGCTCACACGGGTGATGGCGAGCCTCGAGCGGTCGCTGCGCAACGCTAGAACCGCGGACGACTTTCGGACCGTGAACGAGGACGTCCTTGGAGAGCTTCGGCAGATCGTGGTTCGGTTCTCGGCACTCCTTCGAATCTCGGAGCTAGAAGACCGGGTCAGGCGATCGGCCTTCGCGCATGTAGACCTTACGCGCATCCTCGACGACGCCTTCGAGTATTATGCGCCAATCGCCTCAGACAAAGGCGTGTCGCTGATCTGGACCAAGCCGAAGGAGGCGGTGATCGTCGAGGGGGATGCAAGCTTGCTGTTCGAAGCCGTCAGCAACCTCGTCGACAACGGTATCAAGTTTACCCCACGGGGCGGATGGGTGCAGCTCGTGGCGCAGACCGATCCATCTGGACTCAGCGTCGCGGACAATGGCTGCGGGATCGCGCCCGAGGAAATCGAACGGGTCAAGCAGCGCCATCACCGGGGAAACAGGGTGCGCTCGTATTCCGGTTTCGGGATCGGTCTCAGCCTCGTCGACTCGATCGCCCGGCTTCATAACCTCGCATTCACACTTGAGGACAATGCTCCAGGCTGCCGAGCCGGTATTCAAATACAATCAGATAAAACTGCAGGTTTTGAGCGTATCACTGCGAGAAATTTTGATGCGTTAGGACAACCCTCAGAAACCAGTGTCCGCTTCTAGCGGTTCCGTACATTCACTCAACCGTCGGATTTGGATGCGAAACAGCCGGCTCGATCTGGCTGTAGCGGAACGGCTGCTTTCGAGCTGGCGATCAGATCGTCTGAACGACCGAGATGGGCGCGAAGCCGCCGACCCATTCTGGCCGAAAGCCGTCGGTCCGCTCTGGCTTACGGACAGTGTGTAAGCGGACAGTTGACCAATGGGGAGACCGTCTCCGGTTCGCCTGGTGCCCAAGTAGGTGGCCGGTCGATCCTTTCGTCATAGGAGATCGCGGGGCTTTGGTAGCCGCTACTGAATTCGTAACGTGCATCGCAAAGAAGCCGGGCCGAGATGAATAAACTCGCTGCCACGCGTGCCCTATTCAGGACGTTATATCAAAAGTGGCGCCGTGATAAAACAAATGCGCATAAATTAGTTTTCAAGATTGACGCAAGTTTTTCGGGTTAAGTAACGCGTAATTTCTTCTTGCCCTGTGCCTGTAACAAGTTTTCAATCCAATTATTTAAGCATCCAAGTTCGTGAAAGTAAAAAAAGACGCTCGATTGCGTCTTGGAATTCCATTGGCGAGAGATCGGCTGCGATGTGGATCCCGGTTTCGCTCTGCGACACGACGATGGCTTCGATTCTGCCGAACACGGGCGACTCGATGTTAATGGATTCGCGTGCCGAGATCGTTAGTGCGTCGATCGGCGCGAGAAGCATCCCCCCAGTGCTCACATCGAGGATTTCCGTGCGATAGGGCATAGCCGCGTAGACGACGCGGGCCGACACCGTCACGGGGAACCGCTCGTGCCGGCGTCTCTCTTCTGACGGTGCTTGCCGCATGGATTTCTCCGCTGAGTTCACGAACGAAACAGCACCGCCCATCAAGCCTCTGAAAATGGAAACGGCCTCTCCCGCGAAGCCTGCTCCAAACAACAGATCCGACCAGTTTTCCGCGGTTCGATCGAATTTGCGGCGTGGCCGCGAGTGTCGCAGAACTCATCACGGACTTCCCATTTCACGGTTAACATAAGATTAATGAATTGATGATTCATAATCGGCGATGTGCTCATTAGTATTTTTAAGAAGTTTTGCAGGAATTCTAAAAGATACGAATACGCAATATAGTGCGCTAGAATTCTGCGGCTGTGCATCGAATGTCCCAGAAAGACCGATCTAATTCTCTTTCAATAAGCGAGCAAAAGGCATATATTGCATATGTCCGAGCCTAGTGGTGCCAATCAAAAAAATCACGTCGCGAACCGACGCGATGACAAGACGTACAAGCCTCACGATCTCTACAAAATGGTTGCAGACGCCCTTCCAGAGCTCGTCTGGGTAGAGCGTGGCGATACTGGCGAGACGATTTACGCCAATGAGGCGTTCCAAATCTATTTTGGAAAGATCGACTTTTCTCGTACGAACGCCATCGACCGTTGCCATAGAGATGATCGGGAGCGCGTCCGTCATCTGCTCACCATCACACGCTCGGCAAGCGGCCGGTGCGAGGCACGCCTCCGGCGCGGCGACGGTCGAGACATCTGGCATCAGCTGACCTTGAAACCGCTCGTCGTGGCCGGCGAACTAGTCGGCTGGCTCGGCTCCGCGATCGACATCGAGCCGATGGTGAGGAACCGTCGCGCTCTGGAAGAAACCAGCCATCTTTTGCGGCTCTCCCAGGAGGCCGCCGGGGCGGGTCTGTTCGACGTGCGCTTCGGGGCGCGCGAAATCATCCTGTCTCCCGTCAGCGCGCGTTTGCACGGCCTAGCCGGCGACCGGCCGGCGGTGATCTCCATCGCCGACTGGCTGCGCCGGGTTCATCCAGCGGACCGGATGACGACGCTTCAGACGGTGCGCGATGCGGTGCAGCGCTCCACGACCTTCGATCTGGAGTTCCGGGTCCGCCTCGCCGATGGCGCGATCCGGTGGATCCAGGCGATCGGTCGGCCCTGCGACGAGGAGGCAGGCGCGCCCCAGCGCGTCACCGGGCTCAACCTCGACATCTCCGCGCGCAAGGAGACCGAGACGACCCTGATCGAAGCCAAGCGAGACGCCGAGGCCGCGCGGCTCGCTGCCGAACGGGCCAACGCCGCGAAGACCGAGTTCCTGTCGGCGATGAGCCACGAACTTCGCACGCCTCTCAATGCCGTGATCGGGTTCTCCACGCTTCTAGCGGGCTCCGAGCGGCTCGATGGCGACCTGCAGCGCTATGCCGAACTCGTGCGCACTTCGGGCGCCAACCTGTTGGGGATCGTCAATGACGTTCTCGACTTTTCGGCCGTAGAGGCCGGCGCCGTGACGTTGAACCGGGAGGCCTTCGGCATTCAACCGCTCATCGAAGGCTGTCTGGCGATCGTCGGGGCGGCGGTCTCTGCGAAGACGCTCGATATCGCTTCTCTGATCGATAATAACGTGCCTGAGCGTCTTCTCGGAGACGAAGCACGGCTGCAGCAGGTCCTGCTGAACCTCCTCAACAACGCGGTGAAGTTCACGCAAAGCGGCAGCGTGACGGTAAGCGTGCGCCACAAGGGACGAACTCCCTGGGGAGAGCGCGTCTCGTTCCGCGTAATCGACACTGGCATCGGCATTGCGGCCGACAAGCAGCAGCGCCTGTTCGAGCGGTTCTACCAGGTCGACAGCTCAATCCAGCGCGATTACGGCGGCACCGGGCTCGGGCTCGCGATCAGCAAGAAGCTCGTCGAACGCATGGGCGGCGAGATCGGCGTGACCTCGACTCCCGGCCGAGGCTCGACGTTCTGGTTCACGCTCACCCTGCCGCGAGCTCATTCAGTTGCGGAGGCTCCAGCACTCCCGGCGAGCGATCCGGCGATCCGCCCCGGACGAATCCTCCTTGTCGAGGACATCGACATCAACCGTGAGCTGGCGAGCGTCATGCTGCGGGCGGCGGGTCATACCGTCGAGGTCGCCGAGAACGGATTCGAGGCCGTGCGGGCGGTCCAGATCGGGCAGCATGATCTCGTGCTGATGGACATTCAGATGCCCGGCATGGACGGGTTGATGGCGACCCGTCTCATCCGCTGCCTTCCCGGCGATCGCGCCCGGGTGCCGATCGTCGCCATGACGGCGAACGTGCTGCCGAACCAGGTTCAAGCCTTCCGCGAGGCGGGGCTGGACGATCATCTGGGCAAGCCATTCTCACCCGCGGACCTCGATGCCACGCTTCGGCGCTGGCTCGGCGGCGGCAAACCCGGCCTCGCACCGGAAACGGCCGTCGTCGATCAGCCCACCCTGACGATCGATCGCGCTCATTACGAGCACAATCTCAGCATGTTGCCCTCGCACAGCGTCTCCCGCCTGCTGGGGCATCTCGGCAAGCTCGCCACGGAGAGTTTTTCGGGTGAGTCCAGCACACGAGCGGGGCGAACCACGCTGCGGCGGGAGGCCCATGCGCTGGCCTCGGGCTCTGGCCTCATCGGCTTCTCGGCGCTGAGCCAGGCCTGCGCCACTCTGGACGGTTACGACGAGCCGCTTATCGCCGAGGAGGGGCTGGCCGGCTTCGACGCGGCTCTGGCGCATGTGCGAAGGCTCGCCGCGGCTGCGGCCTCCGAGACGCAGCGCCTGATCGCGGATATGGAAGAGCCGTCGAGCTCGGCCGTTCGAGCGACGCAGTGACTGTCTGTTCGATGCCGCAATGACGAGCCCATCTCACGATCCTGCCGCCTGTGGAACGCGATCGATCGCGATCGTCGCCGACGACGACGAGTTCTTCCGGATGGCCGCCTCGGCCCTGCTCGTGGGTCAGCTCGGCTTCGCGCGCGTCGTCGAGACGGCCTCTCTGGACGAGGCCCTGGCCGCCCTGGCGGATCTGCCCGACACCACGCTTGCGCTGTTCGACCTGCGCATGCCCGGGATGGCCGGTGCGGCTTCCCTGAGCGCGGTGCGCGAATGCTTTCCCGGCGTGAAGACCGCAATCGTCTCGGCCTCCACCGATCGCCGCGACATCCTGATCGCGCTCGCGGCCGGCAGCCATGGCTACGTGCCGAAGACCTTCGGTGCCGCCGAGCTGGTGAAGGCACTCGGCAGCATTCTTGCCGGCAACATCTTCGTGCCAGCCTTCCTCGCGGATCTGCCGGGGGGGGCGAGCACGGCATCGCCTCTCGCGGAGTCGAGCGAATCCAGCGGTGCCACGCTGACGCGACGTCAGCGCGAGGTCCTGGAGTTCATCGTCGAAGGGCGCTCCAACAAGGAGATCGCCCGTTCGCTCGATCTCGGCGAAGGCACCGTGAAGGTCCACGTCGCGGCTTTGCTGCGCACACTCGGCGTGGCCAATCGCGCCATGGCTGCCGCGGCGGGAGCGCAGGTTCTGCGAGGGGCCTAGGCCGAGCGGCCTAGGCCATCCCGGCTTCGCGGTTGTTTCGATGGCAGCGGAGCAGTCCCGGGCAAACGCATCGATGTCGTTTGCGCCCCTGCAAGGCCTCGATTCGACTTACGATGACGGCTTTATCAGTCTTCTCCAATGCGAAGTCGTTGCCTGTTGGCGGAATGACTGACGATGACGGCGCGGCCGTCCCTGGCCTGATGGCCTAAGCCTTCGATCCTTTGGATACGATCGATCGCGGCAAGGTCCCCTTAACGCTGCGAGCCCGATCTTGCGCCCATCGCAAGTCTCGTGGCGTACCGACATGCACCGTGTTTCCACCTGCTTCGCAGCGGCCATGGCCGTCTGCGTCAGCCCTCCCGTTCGGGCTGCCGACTGGTACACCGGTGCGGTCGCGCCGGCCGACCGCGACGCCTGGATCGTCTCGGTCGACGCCTCCACGACCCTGAGCTCGCAGGGCTCGCAATTCGCCGGCGCGACCGTCACCGCCGCCCCACAGGACGACCTCCTGGTCAGTGGCCCGCGCGTGCGCCTCGACGGCCTGATCGGCTCCTACCGCACCGAGACTGGCAACGGCCGTAACGCGATCGGCGAGCAGGCCGAGGTCGCGGCCATGGCTGGCTATGCCTGGGTCATGCCCGACGCGGCGCTCTCGGCCTTCGTAGGCCTGAACGTTCGGCACAACGAGACCTCGCAGTTCGACAACTCGCTGCCCTCCGATAGCACGCGGGTCGGGTTAAAGACGGCGCTCGACTATTATGCGCGGCCGACCGCGTCCACGATGATCCACGCGACGGGCAGCTACTCTACCACCTTCAACGCCTATTACGGTCGCGTCCGCGCCGGCTTCGCGAGCGTGGCCGGCGGCTATATCGGGCCGGAATTCGCGCTGCTCGGCGACGATTACTATCGGCAGTGGCGTGCGGGCATTCA
Organism: Methylobacterium brachythecii; assembly: GCF_014196345.1. Taxonomy (GTDB): domain Bacteria; phylum Pseudomonadota; class Alphaproteobacteria; order Rhizobiales; family Beijerinckiaceae; genus Methylobacterium; species Methylobacterium brachythecii. The sequence continues at coordinate 364,765 of NZ_JACIDN010000007.1, forward strand.
TCTCTCCGGGATGCAATTCGGCGCGGTCCAGCTGGGCGTCTCGGCCGGCTACCTGCACGATCAAGCCAGCAAGGGCGGCCTCTACACCACCATTGATCTGCGGACGGGTTTTTGACCATGCGCGCGCTGGCACAAGGCGGCACCGGGGCGCCCTCGCTCACCACCCACCTGCGCAAGGCCTTCGGCCGCGCGGCGATGGGGCTCGTCTGGAGCGTCTGGTGCCTCTCGGCCGCCCTCGCGCTCGGCTACCTCACGCAGCCAGTCGGCGCGACGGCGCAGCTCGCTCTCTGCGCGGCGGCCGGCACCGGGATGATCGCCCTGTGGCTCTGCTGTCCGCAGCGGGGATTGCCGCGCATGGCCTTCCTGGCGCTCGGCAGCCTCGTCGTCGTCCGCTACGTCTATTGGCGTCTGAGCGGCACGCTGCCCGGCCTCGACGATCCGGTCAGCTTCGGCCTTGGCGTCATCCTCGCCTCGGCAGAACTCTACTGCGTGCTGATCCTCTCGGTCAGCCTGATCATCAACGCGGAACCCCTGGAGCGCGCCGCCGCGCCGTCTCTCTCGGACGAGGCGTTGCCCACCGTCGACGTTTTCATCCCGAGCTACAACGAATCGACGCAGATCCTCGCGGTGACCCTCGCCGCAGCCCTCAACCTCGACTATCCGGCGAGCAAGATCGCGGTCTGGCTGCTCGATGACGGCGGCACCGACCAGAAATGCGCCGATGCCGATCCGGCGAAATCCGCCGCTGCCCGAGGGCGCCGCGCCGAGCTGCAGGCGCTCTGTCGGGATCTCGGGGCGCGCTACCTGACGCGCGCCCGGAACGAGCACGCCAAGGCCGGCAACCTCAATAACGGGCTGAAGGCCTCGACCGCCGAGATCGTGCTCGTGCTCGATGCCGACCACGCGCCCTTCCGCTCGTTCCTGCGCGAGACCGTCGGCCTGTTCTCCACCGACCCGCGCCTGTTCCTGGTGCAGACGCCGCACGTCTTCCTGAACCCCGACCCGATCGAGCGGAACCTGCGCACCTTCGCGAGCATGCCGTCCGAGAACGAAATGTTCTACGCGGTCACGCAGCGCGGCCTCGACAAGTGGAACGGCTCGTTCTTCTGCGGCTCGGCGGCGCTCCTGCGGCGCGAGGCCCTCGACGAGGTCGGCGGCTTCTCCGGCATCACCATCACCGAGGATTGCGAGACTGCCTTCGAGCTGCATTCGCGCGGCTGGACCAGCGCCTTCATCGACAAGCCGCTGATCGCCGGCCTCCAGCCCGAGACATTCGCCGATTTCATCGGCCAGCGGGCGCGTTGGTGCCAGGGCATGTTCCAGATCATGATCCTGAAGAACCCGCTTGCGAAGCGTGGCCTGAAGCCGATCCAGCGGCTCGGTTACCTCTCCAGCATGGCCTATTGGTTCTTTCCGCTGCCGCGCCTGATCTTCATGCTGGCACCCCTGCTGCACATCTTCTTCGACGTGAAGATCTTCGTCTCCTCGATCGACGAAGCCCTGGCCTTCACCGCGACCTACGTCGTCGCGAACATGATGATCCAGAACTACCTCTACGGCCGAGTGCGCTGGCCCTGGGTTTCGGAGCTCTACGAATACGTCCAGGGCGTCTACCTCGCCCGCTCGATCGCCTCGGTGCTGGTCTCGCCGCGTAAGCCCAGCTTCAAGGTCACCAACAAGGGCGTCAGCCTCGAGGCCGACCATCTCTCGCCGCTGGCCTGGCCGTTCTTTGCGATCTTCGGCGCCCTGGCCGCGGGCTGCGCGACGGCGGCCTGGCGCTACCTCTACGAGCCCGGCGTCACCAGCCTGATGCTGGTGGTGGGCCTGTGGTGCCTGTTCAACCTCGTCATCGCCGGCGTGGCGCTGGGCGTCGTGGCCGAGCGCCGCCAGGCCGAGCGCAGCCCGAGCCTGCCGGTCGCTCGCCGCGGCCGGGTGACGATCGGGAGCCTTGCCTTCGACGTCGCCGTCCAGCGCGCTTCCTCCGATGGCTGCACCCTGCGCCGTTTCGACGGCACGCCCTGGCCGGAAACCACGGGTGCCCTCGGCAGCCTGACGCTGCAGCCGCGCGCCGATGGTGCGGCATTTGAGGCGCTCGTCTTCCGGGTCAGTGGCGGAGTCGAGGGCGATTTCGGTTCGGTCGCCTTCGAGCCGATGGCATCCGGTGAATTCCGGGCCCTCGCCGAGCTAATGTATGGCGATGCCGACCCGCTGCGCGGCTTCCTCGCCTCCCGCCGTCGCTACAGGGACCTGCTGACCGGGTCGCTGCGCTTCCTCGCCTGGGGTGTCACCGAGCCGGTTCGCGCGTTCGCCTATGCTGCCCGCGCCCTGCGCACCGAGACCAAAGCCGTCATCGAGACGGCGGCTATCGCGCCGGTCATCGAGAGCGTCACGGCGCCCGTCGCCGAGATCGTGCCTCTCGCCGTGCCGCGCACGGAAACAGCCGTGTCCGTCGATGTCGTCGTCGCGCAAGTCGCCCCGGTTGCCGCCTCGCCAGAGCCCGAGACTCCGTCGGCCGTGCCGCTGACCGCCGAGGCCTGGGAGGTGGCGATGCGGGCTCTGCTCGGCGTGGAGATGCCGGCGCCCGGCATGCGTGTCGACGGCCTCGATGCGAAGGAATGGCGCGCCTGCATCCATGCGCTCGCCGATGCCGAGCGTCGGATGGCCGCTCGCGACAAGGGGACGGTGGCCCCGCACGCCCCGGCGGTCGCGGAACAGGCCGCTCCGATCGTCGAAACCCACTCCGAACGCCGCGATCCGCAATCGCGCGGCGCCCGCTTCCGCAGCGCTGCCTGAGGTCGTCCGATGCGTTTCGTCTCACTACTGGCGCTCGCCGCCGGCCTGCTCTGCGCGGCCGGCGCCACCGCGCAGACCTTCTCGGGCCTCGGCCCGGCCCGCGCTCTGGTGCTTCCGCAAGACGCGGATGCCGCCCGCGCCACCGAAGCGGTCGTTCCTCAGCCGACGCCCCGCGAGCCCAGCTTGCGGCGTCTGCCGTCCGTCGCGCAGCCCTTGCGGATCTGGGGCGAGAACGGCGAGATCACCTGGACGTTCTACGCCACCGAGGCCGAGGCCAGGGCCGGAGGGCGTTTCCAGATCGGCTATCTGTCCGCCGTCTCGGTGCTGCCCGAGGCGTCCGCCCTGACGCTGCTGCTCAACGGCAAGGCGATCGGAAGCAGCGCTATCGACGGCGCCAAGGGCCTGCGCAGCGTGAGCGTCGAGGTGCCTCCGGGCGCGCTGTCGCACGGTTTTAATGCGCTGCGCATCGCCGTGGGCCAACGCCACCGCGTCGATTGCTCGGTGGCCGCCACCTACGAACTCTGGACACAGATCGATCCCGACAGCACTGGCTTCGTCTCCAGCGCCTCGGGTCTCGCCGAGCCGGCGGATCTCGCCGCCCTGTCCGTGGCGGCCGATGGCGCCATGCCGATCCGGCTTCTTCAGGCCGGCGATCGCCTCTCGGAGCGCGGTGTCGAGCAGTTGCTCGGCGCGGTTCAAGGCGTCGTGCTAGCCGGCCGTTTCACGCAGCCCGCTGTGGATTTCGGCCGCGCGGCGGAGACCGGCGACGGCCTCGCCGTCGCCGTCGGCACGGCCAACGACCTCGGCAAGACCCTCGACCTCGGCACCATTGCCGGCCCTCGCCTCATGCTGCTGCCGCGCACGGCCGAGCGCCGCCCGGTCCTCGTCGCCACCGGCGCCGACGAGGCGGAGGTGGCGCAGAGCCTCGCTGAGCTCGCGCGCCTGCACGCCGCCGCGCCGCGCGGAACGCCGACCGGCCTGCAGGCCGTCGCCGATGCGGGCGGCCGGCACGTCGAGGGTGGCGAGAGCCTCAGCCTCGGTGATCTCGGCTTCGCCGATGCCCATGTCGCGGCGCGCAGCCACCGCATCAGCTTCGATCTCGCCTTGCCCCACGACGTCATGGCGGCCGATTACGATCGCCTGACGTTGGAACTCGACGGGAGCTATCCGGCCGGCCTCTCCGCCGGCGCGCAGATCTCCGTCGAGATCAACGGCGCCAGCGCCGGCAGCACGCCGCTGGCACGGCCGACGGGCGAGAGCTTCCGCCGTCGCGCGCTCTTCCTGCCGCTGCGGCTGCTGAGACCAGGCCTGAATCGGATCGTCATCACCGCCGAGCTGCCGCGCGAGGAGGACAAGGCCTGCCCGGCCGAGACGGCGGCTCTGCCCGACCGGCTGACGCTACTCGCCTCGACCCGCCTCACCATCCCGTCGCTCGCCCGCATCTCGCGCCAGCCCGACCTCGCCGAGACGCTGTCCGCCGGGTTCCCCTATGCGGGGGCCGAGCGCCGGACCACGCTCGGCGTCCCGACGCCTGATCGCGACAGCATGGCCGCGGCGGCGACGCTCGCCGCCCGGCTCGGCCTCGCCGCCGGCCACCCCATCCCGTTCGGCTTCCATGCCGGGCGTATCACGGGCACGGGCCCCACCCTCCTGGTCTCGCCCGCGCCGTCCCTCGACGCGCCGACGGTGACGGCGGCGGGCCTCGACCCGCAGAACGTCCGCCAGGCCTGGACCGGACGCGAAGGCCTCGCCGCGGCGCAGGCCTCGTCGCCGGCCGCGCGGCGCAGGGCGCTCCGCCAGGACGGCGTCGCGGCCTGCCGCGCACGCCCGGCCGCCGCCACTCTCGCGGCCACGACCGAGGCCGGCCCCGATCTCGGCGGTGCCTCGGCGGTGCTGACGCAGGCGATCACCGGCCCCGCCTCGGACGACATCCTCACCCTCGTCACGGCGCCGAGCGCCGCGTCCCTCCGCGAGGCGGTGGATTGCCTGGTGCATCCGCGGGTCTGGAACCTGCCGCAGGGCCGTCAGGCCGTGCTCTCGGCCTCCGACGGCGCGGTGACGAGCCTCCCGGACGAAGCGCCCCGCTATGTCGCGACCATCGCCGCGTCCCTGGCCAATCTGCGCCGGATCGCGGCCGGCTGGCTCTCGCTCCATGCCGGCTTCTACGGCGCCTTCGCCCTTCTCCTCGCGGGCGGGCTCGCTGGCTCGACCCAGCTCCTCGTGCGCAATCTCGGCCGGAGGTCGAAGTGAACCCGTCGTCCTGTCCGGCCGATCGCCGCGCGCTGCCGCGACCGATGCTGATCGCCGCGATCCGCCTCGCCGCCGTCATCGCGCTGGCTCTCCTCGCCCTCGGCGGCACTGTGCGTGCGCAGACCGGTTCGATCCCGCTCGCGGGCAGCCTCGCCGATCCGCAGGCCTGGGCGGCCTACAAGGCCCGCTTCGTCACCGAGCAGGGCCGCGTCGTCGATACCGGCAATGGCGGCATCAGCCATTCGGAAGGCCAGGGCTACGGCATGCTGCTCGCCGTGGCCGCCGGCGACCGGGCTGCCTTCGAACGGATCTGGACCTGGACCCGGGCGAACCTGATGGTACGCGACGACCAGCTCATTGCGTGGCGCTGGGAGCCGGAGAAACGCCCGGCCGTCGCCGACATGAACGACGCCTCCGACGGCGACCTCCTCGTCGCCTGGGCACTCGCCGAGGCCTCCGAGGCCTGGCACGACCCCTCGCACAAGGCCGCGGGCCGGCGCATCGCGGTGGAGCTCGGGCGCAAGCTGATCCTGCCGCGCGCCGCCCACGGACCGCTGCTGCTGCCCGCCGTTTCCGGCTTCTCGGCGGAGGATCGCGGCGACGGTCCGGTGGTGAACCTGTCCTACTGGATCTTCCCGGCCTTCGATCGCGTCACCCTGCTCGCGCCAGAATTCGACTGGGCCGGCCTCGGCCGCAGCGGCCGCCGCCTGATCGCCGCCGCGCGCTTCGGACAGGCGCGCTTGCCGGTGGAGTGGGTCTCGCTGTCCGGCGAGGCGCCGCGCCCCGCCGAAGGCTTCCCACCGCATTTCGCCTACAATGCGCTGCGCATCCCGCTCTACCTCGCCATGGCGGGCGTGAGCGATCCCGAGCTCTACGCGCCCTTTCTCTCGCTCTGGGGCACGCCGGCCGCCGGCAGTCTCGGCCTCGTGGACACGGCGAGCGGGCGCATCACCGAACGCCTCGCCGAGACCGGCTACACCGCGATCCCCGCGCTCGCCGCCTGCGTCAGCCAAGGCACGCCATTCCCGGCGGCGCTGCGCACCGTGCGGGCCTCGTCCGAGCACTACTACCCCGTCACCCTGCATCTCCTGGCGCTCGCCGCCCTCAAGTCGAGGTTCCCCGCATGCGCGCCGCGCTGATCCTCGCCCTCCTCGCCGGAGGCCTGACACAGGCCGCCGCCGCGCCGGCGCCCCTCGACCGGCCCGACGAGGTCGCGCTCCGGTACTATGCCTCGCAGAAGCAGACGGCCCGCGTCGAGGCTGAGATCGAGCGCCTGCGCCGCCGCCATTCCGGCTGGCAGCCGCCGGCCGATCTCTGGACCGCCGAGCCGGGCGGTGAGGACGAAGGCCCGTTCTGGGACCTTCTCGCCGCCGGCCGTGTCTCGGAGCTGCGAACCGGCATCGCCGAGCGCGGCCGCACCGAACCGGGTTGGGCCCCGTCCTCCGCACTGAAGAAGGCGATTGCGCGCCGCGAGATGCGCATCGAGGCCCTCGCCCTTGCCAAGGCCGGCCGCTGGATCGATCTCGCGGGGCTCGCCGATGCCCGCCGCGCGGAGATCGATCCGGGCGAACCCGAACTGTCCTGGGCCGTCGCGGAGGCCTTCGGCCGGACTGAGCGCGGGTCGGACGCCTTCGCCCTCCTCAAACGCGTCATGGCCGCACCCGGAATCGGGCCGGACGAGCGCCGCGTCACGGTGCTCCGCGCCATGGCCATCCTGTCCATGGGCGATGTCGACCGCCTCGGGGAGGCTCTACGCCCGGGCGAGGCCGATTCGATCCGCATCGACCTGATCCGCGGACGGATCAGCGCCGTGCTGCACGACGAGGCGGGCCAGTTCGTCCCAGCCGACGACCTCACTGCCTTCGAGGCCTATGCCGAGGGCGCGCGCGACGCGAACCAGCCGGCGCTCGTCGCGTGGTACGCCTACAAAAGCCGCGATTTCCCCGTCGCCCTGGCCTGGTTCAAACGTGCCATCGCGCGGGGCGGGGATGCCATGGTGGCGCATGGCCTCGCCCATACCCTGCGCGAACTCGGCCTGCGCCGCGAGGCGGAGGACGTCGCCTATGCCTGGCGCGAGCCGCTCGTGAACAACATGCTGCTCTTCATCGACCTGCTGGAGACCGACCTCACCCGCGAGATCCCGCCTGCGATCGAGCCCGAGCGCCTGAAGCGCTACGCCCAGGTCACCGCCGCCACGGCCTCCGGCGAGGGCGCGCAGGCATTGGCCTGGTACGCCTACAACAACTGCCAGTTCGACGTCGCGCTGGGCTGGTTCAAGCGCGCCGTGGCCTGGTTCCCGAAGGAGGCGACCGTCTACGGCTACGCCCTGTCGCTGCGCCGCATGCGCCAGCAGCGCGCCTTCATCGAGACCGTGAACCGCTACGACGGCCTTTTTCCAAAGGTGGTCGACCTGCTGTTCCAGCCGCCGAGCGACCATCCGATGCCCTGCGAGCAGGCCCCGGCTCGACCGGTCGCCCAGGCCGTCTCGACGGCGCCAGTGACGGGTTACCTCGATCTCTCGGCGCGGGCCGACGGGACGGTCACGAGCCGGCGCGGACGGGTACCCGGCCCGGACGATCTCGCGGCCTCCGCCGGAACCGCCCCGCTCGTGCGCCGCAGCGACTTCCCCATCGCCGTCCTCATGGAGAACGACCTGCGTGTCGCCCCGACGGCCGCCGCCGATAGCCCGGCGGTCGAGCTGCGCTGGCCGGCCCACGCGATGGGGCGCCCCGCGACGATCGCACGGCGCGTGCCCGGCGTCGGCGCGATGCCCTACGAGCGCTTCGGCTTCTCGCTGATGCCGGCCTGGACCGGCGAGGAAGCCGCGAGCATGCCGACCGCCGCGCAGAAGCCCGCTCCGACAGGATCGCTCTGGTCCGACCAGCACCCCGCTTCCCAGACCCGTGCCGACGTCACGAGCACCGGATCGATCGAGCCTCTCACCTCCCGCCAGCGGAACCGCGCCCCGTGATCACCCGCCTGCTCCCCCTCCTCACCGCCTCACTCGCCCTCGGTGCCTGCAACGCGCGGACGCCAACGGCCTCGACCCCGGCGGCACGCTATGCGAGCCTCGATGCCACCCTCGACGGGCGTGCGGACACGACCTCCAGCCTGTCGGGCAGTCTCGAACCCGAGCGTCGGGCCAGTCCGGTCGCGATGATGCCGGCCTGGATCGGCAAGCCGATCCGTCTGCGCGAACACGACGATTCCGACACGTTCGAGCAGGCGGTCTCGCTCAGCCTGACGCCGCGCGGCGACACCCGCGAGAACCTGATCATGGTCACGGTTCCGCGCTCGCGCGCCGCCCTGGAGCGCTTCGGGAACGACTCGGCGAGTGTCATGGGCAAGCCCACCGAGCAGGGCATCCGCGCCGAACTCGAGGCCGTCTTCCCCGGCACGCCGATGCAGGTCGTCCAGCGTCCCGCCTCGAACGGCTACGGCCCCTATGGTCTCGCCATCGGCCGGAGCGCGGCAGGCGCGCGCTGTCTCTATGCGTGGCAGTGGATCGAGGAGCCGCCCGCGCTTCAGGCCGGGGAGAGCGGCCATGCGCCGTTGTCGCTGCGCGTGCGCCTGTGCCGGTCCGACATCACGTTGGAGGCGATGGCCGCGGCCGTGAACCAGCTCCGCCTTGTCCCGCGCTTCGAGGGGCAGCCGGTCGACGCGCCGCGCGTGGCGATGGTGCGGCCAGCCGCGCCGTCCCATGGCAAAGCGCGCCTCACGCGGGTCGCCGAGCGACGGGTCGTGCCTGAGGCCGCCCCGCGCGCCGAAGCGCCCCTCCTTCGCGCCGGCCCGCCGATCCAAGCCGTGCCCAGTTCCAACGGGCGGCGCTATCTCGGCGCAGATACATCCGCCAGCGCGAGCCCGATGCCGTCCTATGCGGCTCCGGCGGCTGCCGTCGGCATCAGCGCGGCGCGGGCGCCCCTCGTCGGCCTAGGCGGTCGGGCTGCGCCGGCCGCTGGAACGATGACCGCCGACCTTCCGCCCGAGGCCTATCGCGGGCCTGCCTCCAACCCGACCCGGTAACGAGCCTCAGCGGGATTGCATCCATGTCGATCGAGCAGACCGAAACCGGGATCAACGACGCTACCCAGGGCACGCGCATCCTCCTGATCGAGGACGATCCGGATACCCAGGAGCTGATCCGCGCGCTCTGCGAGGGTCGCGGTGACAGCGTCGACACCGCAGCCGACGGCTTTCTCGGGCTGCGCCTCCTGAGCGAGCGCCGCCACGAGATCGTGCTGATCGACTATCACCTCCCCGAAATGGACGGCTACGCGCTCGCCCGCTTGATGCGCGAACTCGGCCGGCCGGAGGGCCGCCTGCGCCTCGTCGGCGTCACCGCGGACCGCCACGGGCTCGCCTCGCGCCGGGGCGCCGACACGCTGTTCGACGCGATCCTGGTCAAGCCGCTGGATCCGCAGACCCTGTTCGTCACCCTCGACCGGCTGACGCAGCCGGAGGCGATGGCCGAACCCGCCCACCCGGCCGACGAACTCTGGCGTCGGCGAGGCCTCTCGGCCCGGCCGCGCGCCATCCTTTGCCCGCCGCCCTCGGCGAGCGAGGCAGAGGCCGTCGCGCAGGCCTTTTCCCTGGCCGGACCCTCGACCGAAGCGAGCGTCGTGCTCGTCAGCGACGAATCCGGGCTGGAAGGCCTGCGCGGCCTGCGGGCGGAGGGCGCGAACGGTCTCTTGCCCGCCTTCGATCTGACGGGCCGTCTCGGCGCGTCCTGCGATGGCGTCTTCCAGGTCGGCAATCCGGAGTCGTGGACCGCTTTGGCGCAGACGGTCGCTGCCTTCGGCCAGCGCGGCGCCGCCCTGGCGCCCGGCACCCGGAGCGCGAGCGACGCGAGAACGCGCCTCGCCGCCCTGATGTTCGTCGCCGATCGCGAGTTACGGCTCTCGGCAGGGGATGAGGCCACGGCCCTCGCTTACGAGACAGGCCATTCCAAGACGTCGCTGATGGCCGCCGTGCTCCAACTGATGGAAGCCGGGACGGTCACCTGCCAGCCCGTCGCGGGCGGCGTGTCGGCGAGGCTGACTCAGGCTGGCCGTGACACCCTCACCATGGGTGATCGGGAGCCTGAACCCAGTCGGAGGGCTTCGCGTCCGAACGAAGCCGTGCCGCACCCGCTCGATCGCCCCATCGAGACTCTTTCAAGCGCCGCGGCGGCGATGTCGCTGAACGTCAGGAGGCTCGAGGAACTGAACGGCCTCGTCGGCTCCCAACGGATCGACGTGCTGCTCGCCCGCCTGAGCAAAACCCTGGACACCGCCTTCGAGGGCGCGAGCGACAGGCAGGCCATCGCAGGGCAGGCCCACACTCTCATCTCTTCGGCCGGCAATCTCGGCTTCGATGATCTCGCCCACACCTGCCGCGCGCTTCAGGAAGCGATAATGGCAGGACGCGATGAAACTCCGTATCTGCGCGCCGCGAGGCGCGCGGCCAGCGACGCGAAGACGCATTGCACTCAAGGTCTGGCATTGTTGATGCCGGTGCAATGAATTGTGACATCCGCATCTTTGTCGAGGCCGCGCGATCTCGCTCGCGGTCGCTCTGGCGCCCCGCGTCAGGCCCCGACATTGAGATCGATTTCGCG
>NZ_JACIDN010000008.1 GCF_014196345.1 Methylobacterium brachythecii
TTTTCGAGGGATCTGGTTTTTCGAACGGTCGTTCAGGAACGTCTTGAGGATCCGGCTGAGCAACTTCCTCAGCCGGCAGCGTCTCGCAAAGATCGTGAAGCCGCTGTTTTTGCGCATCAGGCGTGATGACGTCGATTTTGGATGGCGTCGTCGGTGGAATATTGTCGTTATCCGCAATCGACATAAACTTGAATCAATCAAAGAGACAACAGACGCTCTGTGTTAACAGCGACATGTTCGCGATATCCAGCGATCACCGTCTCTAACGTGCCGCCTGATAACAGTGTGTTGGTGGCCTCAAAGCCATGTCGGTTACCACCTCGATGGGTCGGCTGAGGTCGGCATCGGTATGCCAAGGCGAGATAAGGCGGTTCAGGTCGGCCTCGACCAAGCGCGCGAGGATCGTCGGCCGCAGCGCAGGCACGGGCTGGGCCGCGATCGTCCGACGTCCGCTTCCGAGTAAAAGGGAGGCTCCTGCTCAGAACGACGGGATGTGCGCTCCGCGGCCGTAGGGCTGGCAGGTGGTCCGCTTTCGGGAGCCGCGCGATCGCGCGTGTATGTCTCGGCTGGGCGCGAAGCAGCCGGCTGGACCTGGCCGAAAGCGGAACGGCAGCTTGCGGCGGTACGAGCGAGGAGGCGGACATTGCACCGTTGGCGGCTCTCAAGCGCATCTCGTGACGCATTGAGCGAATTTCGGACGCACGCAAATAAGGGGCGTTCAAGCGCCCGCGAACGTTGGTTCATGGCTGCAACTTATTAATTTTACTGAGAAGACATATTGCCTGGACTTAAATCGCTGGTGTTGTCGAACACCAGCGTCCAGAACTTTTCGGCAGCTGGGCTCTGTCGTGTTCGCGGGCGATACAGCCTGATCTCAATCTCGACATCGGCTTGCCTGCCCAAGGCCCTGTGGAGACGTCCGCGCTCCAGATCGTCCGAAACGACGCTCAACGGCGCCCAGGCTACGCCATGGGCGTCGCGGGCCATGGCCACCAGGACCGAGGTCAGGTGAGACGCGAAGACCGGCCGCATCACCGTCTCGCTTCGCTCCATCGCCCGTGAGCTGGCGAGGATGCGGCCGAGGCCTGACTCGCCCGTATAGGTGAGCAGTGGGATCGGTGCCGCCGCGCCGCCGCCGAGGGCGAAGAGCGGCCCGGAACCGTCCGGCCGCGGCGCGCTCACGGGCAGCAGCCGGTCGACACCGAGATGGACCGAGCGGAACTGGTCCGAGGCCAGCATGTGCGTGGTGGCGGGGTGGTCGTGGCAGAGAAGGAACTGCGCCTCGCCGCGCAACATCATTTGCTCGCAAGCCGCCATATGCGCGGCCGTGAGATTAATCGTCGCCTGGATCTGCTCGAATCCCTCGATAGTCCTGATCCAGTTCGGGAAGAAGCTGACCGACAGCGTCTGCGTCGAGGCGATCCGCACGGTGGCCGCGGCCATCCGGCCGGCCTCGCGCGCCGCCTCGCGCCCCAGATAGAGCCGCCTCAGAGTTTCTTCCGCCACCGGCCTGAAGCGCTCGCCGGCGGGCGTGAGCGTGACCGGCAGCACGTCGCGGGTGAAGAGCGGGGCGCCGACCCAATCCTCCAGCGCGCGCACGCGCCGGCTGAAGGCGGGCTGGGTGATGCAGCGCTGCTCGGCCGCCCGCGAGAAATGGCCGAGATCGACCAGGGCGAGAAAGTCTTCGAGCCAGGCGGCATCCATGTCTCGACCCCTTCGGCGCGGCGAGGCCGCGTCGAAGCCCTGCTCCCTCGATCCTGGCCGAGGATGGCCGGCCCGACAGGACCGGTCAACGGCGCGCGCCGGGAGCCGGCATCACCTGATGCCGGATCGGCATTGGCTTTGTCGTGACGATTGGAGTTCTTCCAAAACAGACAACAAGAGCCCCTCGCACCGCATGGGGGAGCCAAAACAGAAACCGATCAGGGAGGTTTTCCGTGCAGGCCGTCGCCCAGGCTGAACGCAAGCCGTTCTACAGAAGTCTCTACGCCCAGGTCCTCGCCGGAATATTGGCGGGCGTCGTCCTCGGCTACGTCGACCCATCGCTCGGCGTCGACATGAAGCCGCTCGGCGACGTCTTCATCAAGATGATCAAGATGGTCATCGGACTGGTGATCTTCTGCACCGTCGTCGCCGGCATCAGCGGCATGAGCGACATGAAGAAGATGGGCCGGCTAGGCGGCAAGGCCCTGCTCTATTTCGAGGTGCTCTCGACGGCGGCCCTCGTCATCGGCGTCGTGGTCGGCAACCTCGTGCGGCCCGGCGCCGGCATGAACGCCGACCCGTCGAAGCTCGATGCCGGCGCCGTGGCGAAATATGCCGGCGCCGCCAAGGAACACGGCGCCGTCGACTTCCTGACGAGCATCGTGCCGCACACGGTCTTCGACGCGTTGGCCAAGGGCGAGATCCTGCCCGTGGTCTTCATCGCCGTGCTGTTCGGCTTCGTGCTTTCGAAGATGGGCGAGAGCGGCAAGCCGCTGCGCGACCTCGTCGATGCGGGCTCGCGCTGGGTGTTCGGCGTGATCAACGTCGTGATGCGCTTCGCGCCCTTCGGTGCCTTCGGCGCGATGGCCTACACGATCGGCAAGTTCGGCCTGGGCTCGCTCGGGCAGCTGCTCGGGCTGATCGGCACCTTCTATCTCACCGGCGCGATTTTCGTGTTCGGCATTCTCGGCCTCGTCTCCCTCTGGGGCGGCTTCAGCCTGTTCAAGCTGCTGCGCTACCTCAAGGAGGAGTTGCTGATCACGCTGGGCTCGTCCTCGTCGGATGCCGCGCTTCCTTCGCTGATGGAGAAGCTGGAGCATCTCGGCTGCTCGAAATCGGTCGTCGGCCTCGTCGTACCCACCGGCTACGTCTTCAACGCCGACGGCACCTGCATCTACATGACGCTCGCCGCCCTGTTCGTCGCCCAGGCGACCAACATCGACCTGACCCTGACCCAGCAGCTCGCCCTGTTCGGCGTGTCGCTGCTGACCTCGAAGGGCGCGAGCGGCATCACCGGCGCCGGCTTCATCGCGCTGGTCGGCACGCTCTCCGTGGTGCCGGCAATCCCGCTCGCCGGCATGGCGCTGATCCTCGGAATCGATCGCTTTATGAGCGAGGGCCGGGCCATCGTGAACATCATCGGCAATGCCGTCGCCGCCGTGGTGATGGCGAAGCTCGAAGGCGAGCTCGACATGGCCCGCATGCGCGACGTGCTCGATGGGCGCTTCGTCGAGGACTACCCGGTCGGCGGCGAAGCCGAGACCCCGACCCGCGCCGCCCTGGCCGTCTGACCATTCTTCCGAGGCGCGGCCGTCCCGCCGCGTCTCGCCTTGCCTCAGGACTCGAGACGATGTCGCCCCGCACCCTCTACGACAAGATCATCGACAGCCACGCCGTCGCGCGCCTCGACGAAAGCTCGGGTCCTGGCGCCGAGGTGCTGCTCTACATCGATCGCACCATCCTCAACGAATACACCAGCCCCCAGGCCTTCAGCGGCCTGCGCGAGGCCGGGCGCCGGGTCTGGCGGCCGGACGCGGCGTTGATGGTCGTCGACCACGTGAACCCGACTGCGCCCCAGCGGAACGCCGAGATGCCGGATGCCGGGGGCGCTAACCAGGTGCGCTACTTCGCCGAGAACAGCCGCGATTTCGGCATCGAACTGCTCGACGTGCTGCACCCGCTCCAGGGCATAGAGCACGTCGTCGCGCCCGAGCTCGGCTTCGTCCTGCCGGGAATGGTGATCGGCGCGGGCGACAGCCACACCACCACCTACGGTGCGCTGGGCTGCCTCGGGTTCGGCATCGGCACCTCGGATATCGAGCACTACCTCGCCACCTCGACGCTCCGCTATCGCCGGATGAAGACGATGCGGGTGACGCTGAACGGCGCCCTCCCGCCGGGCGTGACGGCCAAGGACGTGGTGATGGCCCTGATCCGCACGATCGGCGCTTCCGGCGCCACGGGCTACGCGATCGAATTCGCCGGCGACGGTATCGCGGCGCTCTCGGTCGAGGGCCGGATGACCATCTGCAACATGGCCGTTGAGGCGGGCGCCCGCGGGGTGATCATGGCGCCCGACCAGGCCGTGTTCGACTACCTCGCCGACAAGCCGCGGGCACCGAAGGGGGATCTCTGGGACCATGCCGTGGAGCACTGGTCGGGCCTGCGCGGCGATGCCGATGCCGTCTTCGACCGTGAGGTCCGGCTGGAGGCCTCCGAGATCGAGCCCCTGGTCACCTGGGGCATCAGCCCCGACCAGGCCGTGCCCATCGGCGAGCGGGTGCCCGACCCGTCGGCGGAGCCCGATGTGGCGCGGCGCAAGGACATGCAGCGCGCTCTCGCCTACATGGATCTCACCCCCGGCACCGCCCTGGAGGAGGTCGCGATCCAGCGGGCCTTCATCGGCTCCTGCACCAATGCGCGCCTGTCCGATCTGCGGGAAGCCGCCGCCATCGTCCGCGGCCGGCACGTCGCTGCGGGGGTGCGCGGCATGGTGGTGCCCGGCTCGTCCAGCGTGCGCCGCGCCGCCGAGGCCGAGGGGTTGGACCGCGTCTTCATCGATGCGGGCTTCGAATGGCGCCAGTCCGGCTGCTCGCTCTGCCTCGCCATGAACGACGACGTGCTGGAGCCCGGCGAGCGCTGCGCATCCAGCACCAACCGCAACTTCGAGGGGCGCCAGGGCGCGGGCGGCCGCACCCACCTGATGAGCCCGGCCATGGTCGCCGCGGCGGCCGTCGCCGGCCATCTCACCGATGTCCGCCGCCTCGCCCGGGAGATCTGAACGATGCAGCCCTTCGACACAGTCACCGGCCCGGCCGCGTCTTTGCCCGCGGCCAATGTCGATACCGACGTGATCATGCCCAAACAATTCCTGAAAGGTATCGATCGCAGCGGGCTCGCCATCGGCGCCTTCCATACCCTGCGCTTCGACGCGGCCGGCGCACCGCGTCCCGACTTCGTGCTCAACCGGCCGGAATGGGCGGAGACGCGCTTCCTCGTGGTCGGCTCCAATTTCGGTTGCGGCTCCTCCCGAGAGCATGCGGTCTGGGGGCTGCTGCAGCTCGGCATCCGCGCCATCATCGGCACGAGCTTCGCCGGTATCTTCGCCGACAACGCCGCCAATAACGGGCTGCTCCTGATCAGCCTCGATCCGGAACGGGTCGGCATGCTCGCAGGCCTCGCCGCCGATCCGGAGCGCAACCGCCTCACCATCGACCTGCCCGGCCAGGTCATCCTCGCTGGTGATGCGACGCGCATGGCCTTCGACATCCCGGCGACGCGCAAGGACGCCCTGGTACGCGGGCTCGATGCGATCGGCACCACCCTCGATCAGGCCGGCGCGATCCGCGCCTTCGAGGAGCGCTATCACGCCGCCCGCCCCTGGCTCCTGCGCTGAGAACCCGACGATGGCCGAGATGGACCGCTTCCTAGCGGGTTTCGAACTCCGCGACATCGACGCGGACGGCATCCGCATCCGGGCCGCCACCGGCGGCTCTGGGCCGCCTTTGCTGCTGCTGCACGGTCACCCGCAGACGCATGCGACCTGGCACGCCGTCGCCCCGCGGCTCGCCGAGCGTTTCAGCGTCGTGGCGATGGATCTGCGCGGCTACGGCGATTCCGAGAAGCCCGAGGGCGGCGAGCGGCACGTCAATTATTCCAAGCGCGCCATGGCGGCCGATGCCGTTGCGGCCATGCGTACCCTCGGACACGAGCGTTTCGCCCTGGTCGGCCACGATCGCGGCGGCCGCGTCGCCCACCGCCTCGTCCTCGACCACCCGGACGCCGTCAGCCGGCTCGCGGTCTTCGACATCGCGCCGACGGCGACGATGTACGCGCGCACCGACAAGGCCTTCGCCACGGCCTATTTCTGGTGGTTCTTCCTGATCCAGCCGGCGCCGCTGCCGGAGCGCCTGATCGCGGCCGATCCGGAATTCTTCCTGCGCACCCATGTCGAGGGCCAGTCGAAGACGCCGGGCTCTCCGAGTCCCGAGCTCTTCGCCGAGTATCTGCGCGTCTACAGTGACCCGGCCACGCGCCACGCCATCTGCGAGGATTACCGCGCCGCCGCGACCATCGATCTCGAGCACGATGCCGCCGATGCGGACAAGCGCATCGAGGTGCCGCTGCTGGCGCTCTGGGGCGCCAAGGGGACGGTCGGGCGCACCTACGACGTGCTTGCGACCTGGCGCGAGAAAGCGCTCGACGTACGGGGCCACGCGCTCGAATGCGGGCACACGCTGCAGGAGGAGCGCCCGGATCTCGTGCTCGCGGCGCTGGAAGGCATTCTCAGCACCGAGTTCGCCGTGTGACCATCAGAAGGACCATCGGTAGCTGATAGCTAACCCGTGCACGTCTGCTTTCGGTCTTCGTTAATAGCTCGCCAAATGTCCAGACTGGGCGCGAAGCAGCCGTTGGCCCTACGAGGCGTTTGAAGGCGGCTGGGCCGAGAGGCGAGGTGTGAAGCTCGCTAGAAGCTTTCGACCCAAGGCCTGACCTCGATCTCCCAGGACCACGCACTCCGATGCTGGCGGAGGAGATCGACATATGTTTGGGCAATCGCATCAGGATGGAGAGTGCTGTCGGGCCGGTCTACCGGATCGGCATGGCCCACCGGACGGACGCCTCCATCGACGACAACATGCGCGACATGGATGCCCTTCGGAGCCAGCTCTCGCGCTGCGCTCTGCGCCAGCCCCCGCAGGGCGAACTTGCCCATCGCGAAGGGCGATGACAATGCGAAGCCCTTCACGCCGGCGGTCGCCCCGGTCAGCAAGATCGCGCCCTTGCCGGCCGGGATCATGCGCTTAGCCGCCTGCTGGACCGAATAGAAGGCTCCGAGCGCCGAGACCCCCACGGCCCGCTCGACCTCTCCAGGATCGAGATCCGCGATGGGGCCTCGTACCCGTCCGCTGGCGTTGTAGACCACGACCTCGGGCGCACCGATCTGGGCTTCGGTCTCGGCAAAGAGCCGCTCGACCCCAGTTGCATCGCCCGCGTCGACCTCGAGGGCGATGGCCCCCGTCTCCTCGACGAGCGGTGCCAGCTTGTCGGTGTTCCGCGCGGCAATGACAACCGGCAGGCCGGCCGATCGGAGAAGGCGGGTCAGGGATCCGCTGATGCCGGACCCTGCTCCGATGATCAGGGCGCTCCGATAGGGGATGTCCGTCATGCCTTCACCGTCCGGTAGTCGAAGGAAGCCTCGCGTATTGGGACTAGCATGTGGTGCTCGGTGGCGATCCTGCGAGACGCGGAGTGCCGAGCCGATAGAGCCGCGACGTCGTGCGTGCCCATGAGAGATCGAGGGCGAGGGCTCGAAGCGCACTCGTGTGGATGTTGGCGTTGCCGAGCAACGGATGGCCCGTCACCCGGCCGAGCAGCACGAAATATCCCCAGAGGGGATGCGCGACTTGCCACCAGTCGTCGAGGAGCGGCGCGCCGGCCAGGCTTTCATGCGTGGGTTCGCGCCCTTCCGCGATCGTCTGCATCTCCGAGGCCAGCGGTCCGCTTTCCAAGGGGGAACCGGGATCGAAAAACTCTGGCTGCAGGCACTCGTCATCAATGACAAGCTTGGGGCCGATCTTGGAGGCGAGACGTGAGATAGGGTCAGGCATCGCGGCCGCCTCCCTTTTCGACCTCGCGCAGCGCTTCTTCGAAGGCGGCGCGACGCCGGACGATGTCCGCCAAGCTCTCGATGACCGCTTCGCGGTCGACATCGAGGATCTCGCAGAGACCGTCGATCGCTTCCGCGAGCGGCTGCAATTCGCCGAGTTTCGGACCTTCCGGGGGAATGGCGAACATCACCGCCCCCCTTCCGAATTCAGGGCGTCCTGGGAAGCGGCCGCAGCCAGGATCCGTTCAACCTCGGCGCCAGCCAGATAACCATCGACCAAGAGAGCGTCCGCGATTGCCTCGACCTCCTTCCAGCGCTGCGTGAGGAGGACCCGAACGCGCTCTTCCGCGGCCAGCAACCGCTTGGCCACCAGTTCCAGGATGCCGTTCGGGACCAGCAGATCCCGCCCGGACACATCGACGAGAACCGGCCCCATTCCTCCAAGCCCGAACTTCGTCTCGATATCGCGTGCGAGCTCCGTCGCCTGCTGAAGGTCCGAGCCCCCGAGACCTCCAGCGCCGATCGAAGCCTCGCCAAAGCGGATCTGCTCCGAGACGCGGCCTGCGAGACAGACCTCCAGAATGGCTTCGAGCTGGGAAAGGGTGGAGCAGCCAGTGATCTGCTGGTCCCAGGCCAGAAGCCCGCCGCCATCGTTGAGAGAGACGTCGATGACCGCGTTGGATCGGACCGCGCGGCACGCGACGGCATGACCAGCCTCGTGGATGGCGACCCGATGCCGATGGTCTGCCGACAGCGGCGTGCTTCCCTCACGGACCTCAACCATCAGATCGTCGACGACGATCTCGCGCCCGGCGCGGCGCGCCCTTCCGCGTGCACGACGGACGAAGGCCTCGACATCGGCGCCTGTTCGGCCGCGGGCGGCAAGCGCGACCGGAGCCAGTGAGACGTCCGGCAACGCCTCCGCCCCCAGGTGATGGCGGAAGATCCGACCGAGCGTGGCGACGTCGGGCTTCTTAATCATGATCTCGCGATCGAGACGCCCCGCTCTTTTAACGGCCGCGTCGATCCGATCGGCATGGTTCGTTGCGGCGACGACGACGACCCCCGGGCGCTCCTCGACGCCGGCGAGCAGCTCCAAAAACAAATTCACGATCTGGGTCCAATACTGGATGTACTCACCCCGGATCTGCGAGCGGTCAGAGATCCCATCGAGTTCGTCGATGAAGAGGATGCAGGGCGCCTGCGCTCGCGCGCGGGCGAACGCGTTCCGGATCGCTTGAAGCGTGCCGCTCATGTAGTCGGCGGAATTCCACTCTGCGACGCTGGTCGCGACGAGCGGAACGCGGGCGCTCTTCGCCAAAGCCCTGGCGAAACTCGTCTTCCCGACCCCGGGCGGTCCCGACAGAAGGAGCCCGCGATTGTCGATGTCGGACCAGTCGATCTGGCCGTTACGATAGTCGTTCAGGTCCCGTGCGAGATCCAGGCCCCAATCTCTGGCACCCCCGTAACCGTGCAACTCCTCGAGTGACGGGCCGTATTCGAGGTAGTCGGCCTTCTGTGACAGCACCCGCGCGATCGCGTCGATGCCATCGTCGGCAGAACGCACATTGCGGAGAGCGACCGGGAGATCGCCAATGTCCAGCGTCCGAAGCAGCGCGTCGTCGATCCGGCGTGTCGGGACGTCCCCCGTGACGGCTTCGACCATCAGGGCAATCGCGCCATGGTCGATCGGCGGAAGGACGAGGCGATGCTCGGTAGAGCGCAGAAGGTCCCGCGGCAGTTGACGCTTCGGGTCGGGAGCGATCCCGATGAGCGCGGCGCCCGCGTGAAGCGCGGCGCCGATGGCCGCGTTGCCGATGTCGGGAGAATGCTCTCTGCCGGACCCGTCACGAACGACGAGGCCGACCTGGTCGCGTCTGAGGTCGTGGTACTTCGAGCCGTTCAACTCCTTCACGAAAGCGCCCGTCGCGAGCGCGCATTTCTCCATCACGTATCGCGTCGCATCGATTAGCTCCGGCATGTGGGTGGCAATGGTCACGACCGGGTTCTCGCGGCGCAGCCGGCGAAGAACGTCAGGGTCAGCCTCGATGGCGCGAGCGACCAGGACGGCGGTCAGCGCCCGGCCGGGAGCCAGCGGCAGGTGCTCCGACTTCCGGTCGGGTTCGTCCAACGCGACCATCCGTTCGACCGGATCATCGTCGTCGATGAATGCAACGGAGCTCGCCATTGCCTCGTGCCGGCGGCGTTCGCGTTCGCCGAGGGCAAGTCTCTTCAGGAAGGCTTGGGCGAGGGTATCGGTTGGCGGCACCACCGGATCCGGCGCACAGGCAACGATGTCGTCGAGGTAGTCGTCGAGCATGCGGATCTCCCGCGATCGCGCATCGGCGCAATCGTCAGCTTGAGGGCTGGATCGGATGATCGACGTGGCTGGCTCGATCAGATCGAGCGCTCGGCGGACGTCGCCTTCAGGAGATCGCCTGCTTCATAGGCGATAGCGGCTAATAGAACATATCAAGAACATTGACAACGGTACGCGCCGTTTTTTTCACGCCGCCGTTCATGCGAAAGATTTCGCCTGTTCGACGACGCCAACTGATGCTGTCCCGGATTGCATATCCGATTGCTAGCGACGGGCCCGGACCCTTCCTTTACACCCGAAGCACGCCCCAGACATGGAGCCCGTGCCAAACCGGCTCAGGGTCGCGCACTGGTGTTCCAGGACCCACGTTCGGATTGAGTCGCTCTTAGGTGTGGATGCAAAGACCACGCTGCATCGGCATACCGAGCCAGATGAGTCGGTCTTAACTGCGGAGCCTCAGAAGGCCAATTTCAACGGCGAAGAGCACGTTATTACTTGCCGTTACATTGGCGCATCAGGCTGCCTCGCGCGCAACAAATATGTAGTCGCGCTACAAAAATCAATTTTTATGAGCAATCAGAGCTTCGAACCAATATAAATCTAGGTTTATACTGAGTTGTTATTATCGGATTTATTGAGTCGATGTTAGGTGTGGAATGAGTCGGTCTTAGGTGCGGCCGATAGAGGGTTTAGAAGTGGCTGGGGGACGAGGATTCGAACCTCGACTAGAGGAGTCAGAGTCCACTGTTCTACCGTTAAACTATCCCCCACCGCCGAGAGCGGATGCTGCTCTCGAAACCCACCGTCGGGCACCGGCTTCGATGAGTTCATCGTCGGCCGGTCGGCGTAGCTCGGGCCGTTTAAGGGCTTCGCTGCCGCTTGTCCAGCCCAAGCTGTCCGGGTTCGGTCCGACGCCGCGACGGCCCTGTGGGAGAAGCAGGCGACGGGGCGGTCGCGTTCGGTCAGTCCGCCATTTCGGCAGGCCGGACACCATCGGTGACGGCAGGTACGACCGACGACATGCGACGCGCATGGTCGAGCACGCGCCAGGCAGCTTTGCGCGCGTTGACGGCACGCAGTTCGGGCCGGGGCATGCCGTCGACCCGTGCAGTGCGCGCAAGCGTTCGCAGGAAGCGAGCGTCGGCTGCGGCACGTGCACGGATCGCGGCAACCGGCCCGTTGGTCACGGCGCCGGTGAGTTCGTCTGAGATGGGGGCGGTCATTGGCGGTCGTCCACAGGACCGGCAGATGCCGCGTCCCGATATGACCTCGGCTTCTGTCACGCAATTCAGTGTTCGGCAATGATTCTATTCGGGTGTTTTCTACGGACCCGGCATCAAATTTTTGCATACCCAGACAATTAAAGTATTCGGCAACGACGCCGTTAACCGTGACGAATCGAGTCGCGGGCTGCACCGACCGGGGTGCATCGCACCAGGGGACGTGGCAGAAAGCCGTCATGGTCCCCGTTCTCGGCATCGTCCTGACCGGCGTTCTTCTGCTGATGGTGCTCTGGCGCAGGCACCTCGGCTCGCTGATGCAGGTCGCCAGCCTCGTCGCGGCGTTGCTGCTGATGATCTGGCTGCAGGATAACGGTTATCTCCGTACCAAAGGCCAACCACCGTCCGCTGCGGACCGCTCCATGCCGATGAGTGCGCCGCGTTAGAGCGCGTTTCGACGACAGGCCGCCGCTTGCTCGAACGATGGCCCGCCTGTGATAGGAGGGAGCGATTGCCCTGCGGATGGGCAGACCACCTCCTTGGAGACGTCATGCGCAACCTCCTCGTTCTCTTGATCGTCCTCGGCGCGGGCTTCGTGCTCGTCGGGATGTACGTTGCTCCCAATCAGCCGCAGTTGCGCGACTGGTACCTCGCCAATGCCTGTCAGTCGCTGGACAAGGTCAGCCCGCAGATCTGCGCCCCGATCCGCAGGGCCGATACGAACGGCTCCGACAAGACCTGATCCTCGCCGCGGCGGATGGATCGGGGTGAGCGGTGTGACGAGGGCGCTGAACTGGTTCTTTCGTGATCGCGCCACGGGCGAGATCGTGATCGCTCAGTGGCCGAACCTCCCGCTCTGGATCTTCGCCGGGGCTGCGGTGTTCACTTGGATCATCGAGGCCTCGGCCTGGCAGGCTCCGCCTTGGCTCACCATCACCCTGTCACTCGTCTCGATGGCGAGCCTCGCTTGGTGGGCCATCGACGAGGTCCTGCGCGGGGTAAACCCCTGGCGGCGCTGCCTTGGAGGCACGGTTTTGCTGTTCGGGTTGCTGCGCCTGTCTCACACGCTGTGAGGTTTTCGGGCTCACGACGCCCTGATCCAAACAAGAAAAAGGGCCGCTCGAGCGACCCCTCTTCTCGTGTTCTCGAAGTGCGAAGCTTCAGCTCAGTAGCAGCGCTGCACCAAGACCCGGCGATAGCCATAGGGCGTCCAGCGCAGGCGCGGGACGGCGTAGCAGCCACCGCCACCATACCCGTAACCGTACCCGTCATAGCCGACGTTCGAGTATCCGTAGGGGTAGCCGTAGCCGTAATAGCCTCCGTAGAGCCCGCCTGCGGCGAGGCCGAGGCCGAGGCCCAGACCGCCATAGCCCAAGCCGCGACCGCGCCAGCCGTAGCCGCGATAGCCGCCACCCCAGCCGGGCCGGAAGCCGCCTCCGAAGCCTGCGCCGCGGAAGCCACCGAAGCCGCCGCCATGGAATCCACCGCCGTGGAAACCGCCGAAGCCGCGCGCTTCCGCCGTGGCCGGCAGGGCAGCGAGCGCGCCGGCCACCAGGGCCGATGCCAGAATTACCCGTTTCATGATGCCATCTCCGAGGAGTTCCTCCCCCACCAGCCCATCAAACGTGCAACCCATGAAAACGGTTCATGCGGCATGCGGTCCCGGTTGCTGCTGCCGTCGTTCTCGGTTGCAGGGGCGCGCGACGGTCTTGAAAATGGCCGCGTTTTGCGGCGAGGAAAGCGTGGCCGGATCGGGTCGAGGACTCGTCGGGGCCGGAAGCGGGACTTCAGGGATGCGCTCACGTCTTGCTGGACTAGCGATCGGCTTCTGCGGCCTGGCGACCTTGTCCGCGGCAGCGCGCGAGGGGAGCGGAGCCCCCGCCGCATCGATTGCCGCCCCGGCCGCCAAGGGGCCGTGCCGCGCGACCGTTTCCGAGAACGAGACCTACACGGTCTGCGTCGTGGATCTGAGGCGCGAGCGGGTGCGCCTGTTCTGGCTCGGTGCCGACGGCACGCCCTACGCCTCGCTGTCGGGCCTGGCGCGGCAGCAGGGGCCGGCACTGAGCTTCGCCATGAATGCCGGAATGTACGACAAGGATCAGGCTCCGGTCGGGCTCTATATCGAGGAAGGGCGCGAGCTGAAGCGCGTCTCGACCGCCAACGGGCCGGGCAATTTCCACCTCAAGCCCAACGGTATTTTCTACGTGAAGGGAGACCGCGCCGGCGTGCTCGATACGGCACGCTACCTCAAGGCGAAGCCGAAGCCCGACTTCGCGACGCAATCCGGCCCGATGCTCGTGATCGACGGCAAGATCCACCCGAAGATCTCGGAGGATGGTCCGAGCCAGAAGGTACGCAACGGCGTGGGCGTGCGCGACGACGGGCGTACGGCGATCTTCGCGATCTCGGAGCGCCCTGTCAGCTTCGGTGCGTTCGCCAGGCTGTTCAAGGACGACCTCGGCTGCCGCAACGCGCTGTTTCTCGACGGATCGGTCTCGAGCCTCTACGCACCGGGCCTCGGCCGCTCGGATCTCAGCCGCCCGCTCGGGCCGCTGGTGGGGGCAGTGCCACGCTGAGCTCGGCATTGCCTCACTCACCACGGCGGGGCGGTGCACGTCATGCCTCCCGGACGCGATCTCCGAAGGCCTTCTTCAACGCGGATTTCACCGCGAGCCCGATCGCCTCGCGCGAGGTGACCCGAACCCTCGGCATCTGCGCTCCAACCGCGCTGGCGGGGTCCAGCGTGAAGTCGAGCCGATGATCACCGATCGCCAGCGCCTGGACCCCGTCGCGCTGGGTCAGCTCTTCACCCAGAAACTCCAGGCTCGCGCCAGCGGCATCGATCTGTACGATGAAGTAGCCGGCAGGCTCCGCCTCGTCGTCGGCGCCGGAGATCAGGCAGAGACCGTTCTCATCGTCGATGCGCACGCGCTCGACCGTGAAGGCGACGACGTCCTCGGGAACCGCTCCATTTCCTTCAGCGCTGGCCAAACTGCGTGTCCTTGAAGAGCTGTTTGAGGTCGCGCGGCTGGCAGCGCCAGTACTGCTTCGGCGCATGGACGTTGGCGCCGAGCTCGGCCGCAGCGTGCCAGGGCCAGCGTGGATCGTAGAGTATGGCGCGGGCGAGCGAGATCGCATCCGCCTTATCCTCGGCGAGGATCTCTTCGGCCTGGCGGGGCTCGGTGATGAGGCCGACGGCGATGGTGGACAGGCCCGTCTCGGCCTTGATGCGCTCGGCGAACGGCACCTGGTAGCCCGGCCCCAGCGCGATCTTCTGCTGGTTCGAGAGGCCGCCGCTGGAGACGTGGATCGCCGACGCGCCATGGGCCTTCAGCGCCTGGGCGAACACGACGGTTTCGTCGAGGCTCCAGCCATCCTCGACCCAGTCGGTCGCCGAAACGCGCAGCCAGACGGGCTTGCCGGCCGGAACGACCTCGCGGACCGCATCGAAGACTTCGAGAGGGAAGCGCATGCGGTTCTGCAGGCTGCCGCCATAGGCATCGGCTCGCTGGTTGGAGAGGGGCGAGAGAAATTGATGGAGCAGGTAGCCATGCGCACCGTGCACCTCGACCGCGTCGATGCCTAGCCGCATGGCCCGCTTGGCCGTGGCGACGAAGTCGTCGCGGATTTTCTCGAGATCGGAGGCGCTCAGGGCGTGAGGCGGCACCTCGCCGTCGCCATGCGGGATCGGCGAGGGAGCCACGGTGCGCCAGCCATGTGGGCTTTCCGGCGGGATCTGCGCACCGCCGGCCCAGGGAGCATCGCTCGATGCCTTGCGACCGGCATGGGCGAGTTGGATGCAGGTCGGGATTGGCGAATAGGCGCGGATCGCGTCGAGCACCCGGTCGAGCGCGCGCTCGCAGCCGTCGGAGTAGAGCCCGAGATCCCAATCGGTGATGCGCGCCTCGGGCGAGACGGCCGTGGCCTCCAGCGTGAGCAGCCCGGCGCCCGACATGGCGAGCTGGCCGAGATGCATCATGTGCCAGTCGGAGGCCTCGCCGGCCGACGCCGAATATTGGCACATCGGCGCAATCAGGATGCGGTTGTCGAGATCGAGATCGCCGAGGCGAAGCGGCGTGAACAGGCGTGGCGACATCGAGTCTCCGGGGATAGGCCGCACGGTCGACGACGGCGCTTCGGGATGACGCGAACGTAACGCTCGGCACGAAACTAGCGAAGGCCTGCCAGGACAATTCAGATGAGCAGCTCATGACCTCGCCGCTTCCCGTCGCCTTCGCAGCGGGCACATCCGGCATCTGGCAGATCGAGACCGTGAAGGCCGTGATCGGCGATGGCCTGCCGGCGGCCACGCGCCTCTCGGTCATCGAAGACGTCGGTCGGGCCGCTCGTGCCGACTGCGCCTGGGTCCTGCGAGGCGTGACCAGCAACATCCGCTACACCAACCGACGGGAGGCGGACGCGCTAGCCTCGCAGCAGCAAGGCCTCCACCGACCGGAGGCTGTGCGTGCCGCATTGATCCCGATTCGAAAGAATGCGGCGTGGTGGGCGTTGACGCAGGACGAGCGCCGCGCCGTCTTCGAAGAGCAGTCGCGGCATATCGGCATCGGCATGACGGTTCTGCCAGGCGTTTCGCGGCGCCTTCATCACGCTCGCGACCTCGGCGGCCCGTTCGATTTTCTCACCTGGTTCGAATACGCGCCGGCACAGGCGGATGCTTTCGAGACGATGGTTGCGCAGCTGCGCGCGACTCCCGAATGGCGCTACGTCGACTGGGAGGTCGACATTCGCCTGACCCGTGCGTGAGGGGGGCGCCACAGGCTAGGCGCCGACGCCCCGTGTCTTGAGGCTCTCGCCGATCTCCTCGAGCACGGTTGGATCCTCGATCGTCGGCGGCATCGTGTAGCTCTGGCCATCAGCGATGGCCTTCATCGTCGCGCGCAGGATTTTCCCGGATCGGGTCTTCGGCAGTCGGCCGACGGTGAGCGCGAGCTTGAAGGCGGCGACCGGGCCGATCTCGTCGCGGACGCGGGCGACGAGTTCCCTCTCGATGTCGCCGGGCTCCTTCGTGACGCCGGACTTGAGCACCACGAAACCACAGGGCGCCTCGCCCTTCACGAGATCGCGAATGCCGATGACCGCGCATTCGGCGACGTCCGGGTGCGCGGCCAACACCGCCTCCATTCCGCCGGTGGAGAGGCGGTGGCCGGCCACGTTGATGATGTCGTCGGTCCGCCCGAGCACGGTGACGTAGCCGTCCGCGTCGCGGATGCCGGCATCCGAGGTGTCGTAATAGCCGGCGAAGGTCTGCAGGTAGCTGGCGCGCATGCGCTCGTCCGAGCCCCACAGGGTCGGCAGGCAGCTCGGCGGCAGCGGCAGCTTCAGGGCGATGGTGCCCATCGTGCCGTCCGGCACCGGCTTGCCGGCCTCGTCGAGGACATGCAGGTCGTAGCCCGGCATCGGCACGGCGGTGGAGCCGTATTTCACCGGCAGCCGCTCGATCCCCAGGGGGTTGCCGGCGATGGCCCAGCCGGTCTCGGTCTGCCACCAATGGTCGATCACCGGCTTGCCGAGCGCCTTTTCGGCCCAGGCCACGGAATCCGGATCGGCCCGCTCGCCGGCCAGGAAGAGCGCGCGAAAGCCGGAGAGATCGTAGCCGTCGAGCTTTTCGGCGCGCGGATCCTCCTTCTTGATCGCACGGAGCGCCGTCGGTGCGGTGAAGAGCGTGCAGACACCGTATTCGGAGGCGACGCGCCAGAAGGCGCCCGCATCCGGTGTGCCCACCGGCTTGCCCTCGTAGAGCACCGTCGTGCAGCCGTGCAGGAGCGGCGCATAGACGATGTAGGAATGCCCCACGACCCAGCCGATGTCGGAGGCGCAGAAATACACCTCGCCCGGCTTCACGTCGTAGAGGTTGGCCATCGACCAGGTCAGCGCGACGCAGTAGCCGCCGGTGTCGCGCACCACGCCCTTCGGCTTCCCTGTCGTGCCCGAGGTGTAGAGGATGTAGAGCGGATCGGTCGCGGCCACCGCGACGGGATCGGCGCGGCGCCCTTCCGCTTTCGCCGCGGCGACCGCCTCCTCCCAGTCGTGGTCGCGGCCCTCGACGAGTTCGGCCTTGGCCTGTGGGCGCTGCAGGACGAGGCAGGCATCCGGCTTGTAGGAAGAACGCGCGAGGGCGGCATCGAGCAGCGGCTTGTAGGGCACGACGCGGGTCGGCTCGACGCCGCAGGAGGCGGCGAGTACCGCCTTCGGGCGCGCATCCTCGATGCGCAGGGCGAGCTCGTTGGCGGCAAAGCCCCCGAACACCACCGAATGGATCGCGCCGAGCCGGGCGCAAGCGAGCATCCCGAACAGGGCCTCGGGCACCATCGGCATGTAGATGACGACGCGGTCACCCCGGCCGACGCCGAAACCGGCGAGGACGGCCGCGAGCGTGGCCACCTCCTCGCGCAGCTCGGCGAAGCTGATCCGGCGTTTCGTCCCTGTGACGGGCGAGTCGTAGAGGATCGCGGCCTGCTCGCCGTGCCCCCGCTCGACATGCCGGTCGACGGCGTTGAAGCACGCATTCAGCCGGGCATCCGGGAACCAGCGGCCATAGACGCCGGCCTGCGGATCGAAGGCGCGGCTCGGCGCGCGCTCCCAGTCGAGCGCCTTGGCGGCATCGAGCCAGAAGGTCTCGGGGTCCGCGATCGAAGCCGCATGCACGGGGGCGTAGGCGGTCGCAGCGGCTGACATGGCGTTCCTCGGCGTTCTCGTACCGGTCGGCGCCGGCTATGCCGCATCCTTTCACGAAACGGGTGAGCGATGCCCAAAAAACAACCGCCGCGCCGGATATCCGGAGCGGCGGCGAACTCATCAGGCCTTTAGGAAAACGGCCGGGACCCACCGGCCGACCGGGTCAGTGGAGCGTGTCGCCCTCGTCCCGGAGGCGATTCATCTCGTCCTTGAGGTGGAGCTTCTTGCGCTTGAGCTCGGCGATCAGCAGGTCGTCGCTCGAAGGCGACTGTATCGCGTCGTGCAGTTCCCGCTCCAGGGCATCGTGCTTCCTGGCGAGCTGGCTCAAATGCGTATCCAAGGACATGAGGCGTCTCTCCTGTCTCGATTAGCGACTCGGGCAGACTGACACACGATGAGCCGGCTGTCGAAGCGATTCGGCGGTCAAGCTCTCGATTTCGTCATCGAAATGCCGCTGGTTTTCCGCATCATTGTCGGCATGCCCCAGGTGTGAAAAATCCCCCGGCACTGCGACGATATCGGCATGGATCGGCGCTTGGCCAAGCTTTGCCGCCTTGCCCGGAACCGAGGCTTGGCGCATGGTTTTTTCGAAAGCGTGATCGAGTTTTGCGGACCATGATGGGAGCCAACGACACCGGCGATGCCGCGACCGATCTCGGATCGGAGCTGGGCCGCTTGAAGGAAGAGCACCGCGACCTCGACGCGGCGATCGAGGCACTCAAGGTCGGCATCGTCAGCGACCAGTTGCAGATCCAGCGACTGAAGAAACGCAAGCTCTTCCTCCGCGACCGGATCAGCCACATCGAGGATCAGATCCATCCGGATATCATCGCCTGACGATCGTCCCGCTCCTCCGGCGCAGCGCTCCGCCTGACGAACATTGGCCCGACCTCAAGACACCTGGCAAAGCGCCGACAATAATCAGCAGAACGCGATGACGGCCGAACGCTGAAGCGTCTTCAGCAGTCTCCCCGTCGAGATTTGAGCTGATGAACATCCCACGAAGATTGAATTCATCGATAGGTTCGCACGCGATCTGTGGATAACGACGTCGGCTCTGAAACTTCGTCTGCCCGCGCATCGTAAGCGGCACACCAAGGGGAATGCTCACTGAATCATCAGGAGCATTCGATGCGTGTGTTAATCGCCGTTCTGCTGTCCTTTTTCGTCTCGACATTTCCCGCCGTCGCTCAAGACGGCAAAAAAACATCCGTCGCCTCTCGGGAGCAGCGGAAGATCGACGGCGACAAGCAGGCCGACGAAATCCGGGAGAACTTGGCCAAGGCCAGGAAACGGCAGGTCGCCATCGATCACCACAACAGTTCGCTGTGGACTCGCTGGACACATGCCGTCTGCCTAGGCTGCGACCCAACTCCGAAAGGCATCCGGATCGTGCACACGTACCCGCATCGCGTCCTGATCGGCATTCCCGCAGCCGAGGACGATGCCCGCGAGCGGCGCGGCCAACGCATCTGAGTGCCGCGGTCCGCCGCCCGCTGGGTCGAACTGGACTTTCAGATGCGGGCCGCATCCGGTACGGCCAGGAGCTCGAAACGTCGAACGGTCGGTCCCGCGTCTTGCCGGCTCGCGGCACCACCTGTATTCGACGGCACGACCCTGGCGCGTGATCGCCGGTCCATTTCCAGCAACCGAAAGTGACGAGGATGTCGGGATCGGCCCCCGTGGCGATCATCATGGGAAGCCAGTCCGACTGGGCGACCATGCGGCACGCCGCCGAGACCCTCGACACGCTCGGGGTCGCGCATGAGACGCGCATCGTCTCGGCGCACCGCACACCCGACCGGCTCGTCGCCTTCGCAAAGGGCGCGCGCGAGGCCGGCTTCAAGGTGGTGATCGCCGGCGCTGGCGGCGCCGCGCATCTGCCGGGTATGACGGCCGCCATGACGCCGCTGCCCGTCTTCGGTGTGCCGGTGGAATCGAAGGCGCTGTCGGGCCAGGACAGCCTGCTCTCGATCGTGCAGATGCCAGCCGGCATCCCTGTCGGCACGCTGGCGATCGGCCGGGCCGGCGCGGTCAACGCGGCGCTGCTCGCCGCTGCCGTGCTGGCGCTGACGGACCAAGACCTCGCCGGCAGGCTCGATGCATGGCGCGAGCGCCAGACGGCATCCGTCGCCGAATGGCCGGATACGACCGAACACTAAAGACAGACATCATGGCGAAGACGACCAAGGCAGGGCCCGTGCGGCCCGGCGGCACCATCGGCATTCTCGGAGGCGGTCAGCTCGGCCGCATGATCGCGCTCGCCGCCGCGAATTACGGCCTGAAGGTCCATGTCTACGCGCCCGACACCGACAGCCCAGCCTTCGACGTCTGCGCCGCAACCACCGTGGCCCCCTATGAGGATGCTGAGGCGCTCGCCGCGTTTGCCGACAGCGTCGACGTCGTCACCTACGAATTTGAAAACATCCCGCATGTCACTGCCGAGATCCTGGCCCGGCATGCCCCGTTGCATCCGAACCCGCGCGCCTTGCTGACCACTCAAGACCGGCTCGCCGAGAAGCGCTTCATCAACGGCCTCGGCATCCCGACCGCACCGTTCCGCTCCGTCGACACGGTGCAGGATCTGTCGGACGCCCTCGATGCCCTCGGCACCCCCGCGGTGCTGAAGACCCGGCGTTTCGGTTACGACGGCAAGGGCCAGCGCATGATCCGCGAGGGCGACGACCTCGCCGCGATCCTGGCCGAGTTCGGCGGCGCACCCTGCATCCTCGAAGGTTTCGTGCCCTTCGAGCGTGAGATCTCCGTGGTCGCCGCTCGCGGCACCGATGCCGGCTTCGCGGCCTTCGATCCCTGCGCCAACGAACACGAGAATCATATCCTCGCGGTCACCCGCGTCCCCGCCCCCGGCCTCGCCCGCGAGACGGGCGACGCGGCGGTCGGCATCGCCCGGCAGATCGCCGAAGCGCTGGACTATGTCGGCGTGCTCGCCGTCGAGCTGTTCGAGGTAGCCGGACCGGCCGGCGCCGCGCGGCTCGTCGTCAACGAGATCGCGCCGCGGGTCCATAATTCCGGCCACTGGACCATCGAGGGCGCGCTGACCTCGCAATTCGCGCAATGCGTGCGGGCCGTCTGCGGCTGGCCGCTTGGCGACTCCTCCCGAGTCGGCGGCCTCGACGTCGAGATGCGCAACCTGATCGGCGACCAAGCCGACGACTGGCGCACGATCCTGGCCGAGCCCGGCGCGCACCTGCATCTCTACGGCAAGGGCGACGCTCGTCCCGGCCGCAAGATGGGCCACGTGACCCGGCTCGTTCGGCCGCGCGAGTCGTAGCTCGCGCGCCACAGGCGGCCCCGATCGGACCCTCCGGAGCCCTCATTCGGCCTCCGCGGTCGAGGGGGCCACACCTTCGCCACATCGAAAGGTTTCAGCGGCAAAGTCGCGCCGCTTTAAGCGCGCGTTCACCGCATTCGGCGAACGTGCACTTGCACTTCCGACCTGACGTCGAGAGCGCGACGGGATCGTAGACAGTGTCGGCCCTACGCGATGTGCACGCGATGGCCGGAGGGGGAGCGGGTCGATGACGTCCATGAAGCCGAGGACGCACCAGGTTGGACTTTTCGGCGCGCTGGCGCTTGCTGCGGTCGGATTGGCCGGCTGCGAGACCTACAGCGCTGGCTCGCCGCGCCAATACGCGGTGCTCGAGGCCGCCGACACCACCGGCGCCACCAACACCAACATCAACTCGCTGAGCGAGGTGATCTCGCGCAACCCGAACGATGCCGGCGCCTATGTCACCCGCGGCGCGGCCTATGCCCGCTCGGGCCAGTATGGCGACGCAATCGGCGATTTCTCGAAGGCGATCCAGATCGATCCGAATTCGTCGTCGGCCTACAACAATCGCGGCCTCGCCTATCGCCAGACCGGCCGCAACGACGCCGCCCTCCAGGATTTCTCGAAGGCGATCGCCAACGACCCGAACTTCGCCGCTGCCTATATCGGCCGCGCCAACCTCGAGCGCGCCCAGGGCGATCTCGGCGGCGCGCTCAACGATCTCAACGTCGCGATCCGCCTCGCTCCGGAATCGGCAGAGGCCTATCACGCTCGCGGCCTCGTCCGTCAGAAGCAGGGGCACGATGCCGACGCGATCGGCGACTTTGCCGCCGCCATCGACCGCAACCCCTTCGTCGCAGCGCCCTATGCCGCCCGCGGCCAGAGCCTGATCGCGACGAACCAGTACGACAAGGCGATCGAAGACTACAACGCGGCGCTCAACGTGAACTCGAAGGACGCGAATTCCTGGGCCTATCGCGGCGTCGCCTACGAGAAGACGAACCGCAAGAAGGAAGCCCGCGAGAGCTACACCCAGGCCTCCTCGCTCGACCCGAACAACTCGGTCGCCAAGCAGGGCATGAGCCGGATGTCGGGCGGAATTTTCTAGGATTTCGGGAAGATCTGAAAACGAAAAGGGCAGCGGATCATCCGCTGCCCTTTTCGTTTGCGCCGTCATTGCGAGCCGAAGGCAAAGCAACCCAGGGCCAACAGGCCGATGCCGCGGGCTTCACACTGGATTGCTTCGCTGCGCTCGCAATGACGGGCGCGGCGAACCTCAGTGGTCCATCAGTTCCGGTCGCCGGTGCTCACAGGCGATGCGGCGTACGGTGCCGGTATTGGAACGGTAGACCACGGTCTCGGTCTCAATCATCCCCGGCTTGAAGCGCACGCCGCCGAGCAGCGCCCCATCGGTCACGCCGGTCGCCGCGACGATGACGTCGCCGCGAGCCATGTCGTGCATGTCGTATTTCCGATTGGGATCGGTGATGCCCATCTTGGCGGCCCGCGCGCGCTTGTCGGCGCTGTCGAGGATCAGCCGCCCCTCCATCTGGCCGCCGATGCAGCAGAGTGCAGCCGCCGCGATCACACCTTCGGGTGCCGCACCGGAGCCGAGATAGATATCGACGCCGGTCTCCTCGGGCGCCGTGGTGTGGATGATGGCGGCGATGTCGCCGTCCGAGATCAGGCGCACGCCCGCTCCGGTCGCCCGCACCGCGTTGATCAGGTCGATGTGGCGGGGCCGGTCGAGCACGATCGCGGTGAGCGCGGAGGGCTCGACACCCTTGGCCTTGGCGAGCGCGGCGATGTTCTCGGCCGGGCTCTTGTCGAGGTCGATCGTGCCAGGCGGGTAACCGGGGCCGATGGCGATCTTCTGCATGTAGACGTCGGGCGCCGCGAGCAGCGTGCCCTTCTCGGCGAGCGCCATCACGGCGATGGCGCCGGGCATGTCCTTGGCACAGAGGGTCGTGCCCTCCAGCGGATCGACGGCGATGTCGACCTCCGGCCCATTTCCGGTGCCGAGCACCTCGCCGATGAACAGCATCGGCGCCTCGTCGCGCTCGCCCTCGCCAATGACCACGGTGCCGACGATGGGGAGGGCCTTGAGCTCGTCGCGCATGGCGTCGACGGCGGCCTGATCGGCCTCGCGCTCCTTGCCCTGTCCACGCAGCCGCGCGGCTGCGATGGCCGCGCGCTCCGTCACGCGTACCAATTCCAGCGTCAGCCCACGCGCGGCGCGGTCGCTGAAGATCCCGGTATCGGCCAAGGGCATCGTGATGTCGTCCCCGTTCGAGTGGGCCGGCCGCCGCTGCGGTCTTGGCCCTTATTCGCGCTCGATGCGGATTAGCTGCGGCGCTTCCGCCAGCAGACCATCCGCAGCGATGGCGTCAAGAGCTGCACGAATGTTGCCCTCAGTTGCCGCATAAGTAATCAGCACCAGAGGCACCGGCGCGCGCGACAGCCCGCGCGGATCGTTGGCCGCAGCCTTGGCATCGGCGGCCTCGGCCTTGGCCGAGCGGCGCTGCACGATGCTCTCGATCGAGATCTCTCGCTCGGCCATCCGCGTCGCCACGCCCGCCGCGACGCCGGTTCGGTCATGCACGGTGAGGCGGATGTAGTAGCCGCCCTCATGGCGCTGCATCTCGACGCGGCGCGGCGCGGCGAGCCCCGTGACCGGTTGGCCGAAGGTCGGCCGCACCAGGCCCGCCGCCACGTCGGCAATGTCGGCGACGACCGCGGAAGCCGTCGCATCGCCGCCGGCACCGGGGCCGATCAGCGTCAGCTCTTTCACGGCGTCGGCATCGATGGTGACGGCGTTGGTGACACCCATCACCTGGGCGATAGCCGAGCCCTTCGGCACCATGGTCGGATGCACGCGCTGCTCGATGCCGGCCTCGGTGGCCTGGGCCACACCGAGCAGCTTGATCCGGTAGCCGAGTTCGTCGGCCATGGTCAGGTCGAGCGGCTGGATCGCGGAGATGCCCTCTACCGAAACGCCCTCGACGTCGATCTCGACGCCGAAGACGAGGCTCGTGAGGATTGCGAGCTTGTGGGCCGTGTCGAAGCCCTCGACGTCGAAGGTCGGGTCGGCCTCGGCGTAGCCGAGCGCCTGCGCGTCCTTGAGGCAGGCCTCGAAGGTCAGACCCTCCGCCTCCATCCGGCTGAGGATGTAGTTGCAGGTGCCGTTCAAGATTCCGTAGACGCGGCTGACCTCGTTGCCGGCCAAGCCCTCGCGGATCGCCTTGATCACCGGGATGCCGCCGGCCACCGAGGCCTCGTAGGCGAGCGAGACGCCGCGGCTCTCGGCTTCCTTGGCGAGCGCGTTGCCGTGATGGGCGAGCAGCGCCTTGTTCGCGGTCACGACATGCTTGCCGGCCGCGAGCGCCGCCTCGACGATCTCCTTGGCCGCGCCCTCCGAGCCGCCAACCAGCTCGACCACGCAATCGACCTCGCCCGAGCGCGCCAGCGCGACCGGATCGTCGAACCAGGTGATGCCGGCGAGGTCGAGGCCACGGTCGCGCTTCGGGTCGCGGGCCGAGACCGCCGTGACGGTGATCGTGCAGCCGGTCGCCGCCGACAGCGCCTCGGCACGGCGCGCGATCATCCGCACGACGGAGGCGCCGACGGTGCCGAGCCCGGCAATGCCGAGACGCAGCGTCCGCGGTCCGTCGCTCGAACCCGAGCGCGGCGAAAGGATGCGGGTCAGCAGGCTCATCGTCGTCATTCCACGTCACGCGGCCATCGCACGGCCGAAGGGTCACGCGCTGTAACGCGACCGGGACTGAGATGGGAAGATGCCGCGACGCGGAAGCCGCCTCGGCCGCTCAGCAGCCGCCGCTTGCCCTCAGGCTCTTTACGAGCCGGGAAACGATGGGATCGTAGACCGCCTTGGCACTCGCATCGTACTCGATCCGCATGAAGGCCGCCTGATCCCTGCAGCGCGCGATCGCCCGCACATAGAGGATCCGGTCTCCCTTGGACCCGGACCATGAGGCGGCGCGTGCCGTCACCGCGCGATAGCCGATCGACCAGCCTTTCTCGGCGTCGCCGGCTATCCGCGACCCGGCCTCCTGCCGAAACGTGGAATCGAGCAGGTAGGAGCCCCAGACCGAGAGCGCCGCGTGCCCTTCCGTGGAGGCGGAGACACCGCCATCGCCGTTGTCGGCCTCCCTGATCGGCGGGAAGCCCGGTGGCAGATCGACGAGGTAGCCGAAGCGCGCATTGCCATAGGCCGTCCAGGATGCCGCGAAGGCGGCGGAGGGGACGGCCAGGGCGAGGAGCGCGGCGGCAGCCTGGGCAATCATGGGCATTCGTCCTCGTCGCGCTCCGCCGAGCGGCATCCATGTGCTGCGCCGGGAGACATACCAGCGTGCTGAAGGTAGGTGGTACGGAATTCCGAACGGCTGGAGCCATCGTCGAATGAGGTCGTTGCTGCTGACAGTGATGCTCGCCGTGGCCCTGCAATCCTCCGCCGCCCTCGCGGCAGCGCCGCCCTGCGCTACGGACGCCGGCAAGCAGGCCCTCAAGCTGCTGCGCTTCCACAGCGACGGCGACGACCGGGCCACGATCGATGCCGCCGGCATCAAGCAGATCGGCACCGTCGCCTCGCTCGTGGGCAACCGCCGCTTCGACGTGATCGAGGTGGAGGGCAGCATCTACAAGGGCGAGTACCGCATGCGCCTGATCTACGCGCGGATGTCCGGCAGCTGTGTCCTGATGGGCCAGGAGATCTTCGAGCGCAGCGATCCCTACTGAGGGATCGAGACCCGCGACGGTCAGATCGCCTCAGCCCGGCCGAACGGCGAGGCGCGTAAAGCTCGCGATGCTCGCGGCGCCCGCGAAGATGCCGCCTAGCCCCATTGCGAGGGCCGGCCCATGCGCCTCCGAGACGGCGAAACAGGCCGCGACGAGGGCAGCACCCAGCGTCTGTCCGAGCAGGCGCGATGTCGCGACGATGCCGCTCGCCCCGCCTGCCCGCTCGGGCGGAGCGCTGGTCATCAGGGCGCGCAGGTTCGGCGCCTGGAAGAAGCCGAACCCGGCCCCGCAGATCATCATCCGCCAGGCGATATCCGCGACGCTCGGAGCCTCCGGCAAGGTGGCGAGGAGCCCCATCCCGACGGCCAGCACGGCGAGGCCGATGCCACCGAGCAGTCCAGGCGAGTGGCGATCCGAGAGCCGCCCCGCGACGGGCGCCATCAGCGCGACGACGACGGGCCAGGGCGTCATCAGGAAGCCGGTCTCCACCTGCGAGCGCCCCAGCTGATGCTGAAACAGGAACGGCAGGGAGACGAAGGCGAGGCCTTGCGCTGCGAAGGAGCAAATCGCGGTCACGGCCGAGAGCGTGAAGAGCGGCCGCTTGAGCAGGTCGACGGCCAGCATCGGCGCGGGATGGTTCGCCTGCCGGCGAAGGAGCAAGGTGCCAACGACAAGCGTCCCAGCGAGTTCGAGCGCGATCCGCCAGGGCGGCTGGTCGTGCGCGGCCTCGCCCAGCCCCAGGATCAGCAGCGAGAAGGTGATCACGTTGAGGAGTGCGCCGATCCCGTCGAAGCGATGCTTGGCGCGGCCAGTCTCCGGCAGGGAGGTCAGCGCCAGCGCCAGCGCGGCGAGCCCGATCGGCACGTTGACGGCGAAGAGCCACGGCCAGGACGAAGCGAAGAGGATGAGCGAGGCGACCGTCGGCCCCGCCACGAAGCAGACGCTGCCGGTCAGCGCGTTGAGCCCGACCCCGCGTCCGAGACTGTTGAGGGGATAGACGAAGCGGACCAGCGCGATGTTGACCGCCATGATCGCGCTTGCACCCAGCCCCTGAAGCACGCGGGCGGCCACGAGGGTCGGCAGCGACCAGGCCAGGGCGCAGACGAGGGAGGACGCCGTGAACAGGGCGATCCCCGCGACGAAGACGCGCTGTTGGCCGACGATCTCGCCGAGCGCCGCCATCGGAAGCAGGGTCGCGACCACGGCGAGCTGGTAGGCGTTGACGATCCAGACCGAGGTGCCGGGATCGACCCCGAGATCCGCGGCGATGGTCGGCAACGCCGTGTTCGCGATGGCGGTGTCGAGGACGGCGAGCCCGATCCCGGTGAGGATCGCAGCCATGGCCCGCCTGCGCTGCGCCGGGGGCACCCCGTCCCGTGCGAGGGCCTGCGGTGTCGGGTTTGCGGAGGACATTAATCGGCAGAGCTCACGGCATCGCCCGTTGGCACGGGTCCGGCAGCCCAGCCGTTCGGCTCGGCGTCAGGGCTCGTCGCCGATGAGATAGCGCGCCGCCACGGGTTTGGCCTCAGCCAAGGTTTGCATGGCAGGATCGTTTCCAACGTGAAGCGCCGCCCTCTGCGATCGATCGAATGGGAGCGGCCGTCGCGGCAACCCATCCACAGCGAAATGCGGCTCAAAGCAGCGGCAGCGCGGCCGCCCAGCAAGCTTAAAGGGCCGTTAACTGCACCGGGATAGCCTTAGCGAAAGATTTCTCGCTCCGCGTCCGGTCCCGCATGCGCTCGCTCCGCCGTTCCGCATCGCCGTACGACACGTTCGTCGACAGCTTTCGCCCGTTCATGGCGAAGCGACTGACGGAGTTCGGCGGCCTCGTCTTGTTCGCCGGAGCCATGGCCATGATCGTGGCCCTGGCGACGTGGTCGATCGACGACCCGAGCCTGAACCACGCCACCGAGCGGGCCGCGCACAACGTGCTCGGCCGCGCGGGCGCGGCGGTCTCGGATCTCGCCATGCAGCTCCTCGGGCTCGGCTCGTTGGCCTTCGCCCTGCCGCCGGTGCTCTGGGGCGCACGCCTGATGCGCGAGCACAACCTGCCCCGAGGCGGCCTGCGCCTCGCTCTCTGGGTGATCGGCTTCCTTGCCTCCAGCGCCGTGGCGAGCGCCCTGCCGCCGACGGCGAGCTGGCCGCTTCCGACCGGCCTCGGCGGCGTCGCGGGCGATGCGTTGCTCTCGGTCGCAAGGCTCGTGGTCGGCGCCATCGCCGGGCCGGCCGCGGCCCTGGTCGGCATCCTCTACGCCGCCATCGCCATTCTCTCCCTCACCGGCGCCTGCCGCGCCGGCATCCATGACGAGGACGAGGAATACGACGAGCCGGTCTATGCCAACGATCGCCAGAGCCGCCACGACGCCGACGAGCCGAGCCTCGGCATCCTGTCGCTCGGCGCGCTAGCCCAGGCCATGATGAACGGCCGCCGGGCACTCCGCGCGCGCCTGACCAACTTCCAGGCGGGGCAGCAGCCCGACGACCTCGTCTATGCCGGCTCCTCGCCCGGTGCCATCGCGGCCCGCCGCGCCTTCGAGGACGATCCGCCCTGGGCCGCGCAGGCCCAGGAGCGCGTGCCGGGATCGGTCGCGCGGCGCGAGCCGACCTTCGGTGAGCGCGGCGAGAGCCAAGACGAGCGCTTCGATCACGCCGCCGAGGCGCCCACGCCGCAGCCTGTCTCGCGCCGCATGCCT
The DNA here is from genome assembly GCF_014196345.1 of Methylobacterium brachythecii. Lineage (GTDB taxonomy): Bacteria > Pseudomonadota > Alphaproteobacteria > Rhizobiales > Beijerinckiaceae > Methylobacterium > Methylobacterium brachythecii. The sequence goes on from NZ_JACIDN010000008.1 coordinate 28,571, forward strand.
GCTGCGCCGATCCCGCAGGACGACGCCTTCGAGGAGCCGGCCGAGGCTCCGCGCGGCCGCGTCTCCGCTCCGTTGCCGCCGGCTCCTCCCGCTGGTCCGCGTCCGATGCCGCGCGGCGAGCCGAGCGAGTATCGCCACCCAGCCCTCGAACTTCTCGCCCTGCCGCGTCCCGTCGCGCCCGGCTCGGAGGTCTCGGCCGATGCGCTGGAGCAGAACGCCACGCTGCTCGAAGCCACGCTCTCCGATTTCGGCGTGCGCGGCGACATCCTGGCCGTGCGCCCAGGCCCCGTCGTTACCCTCTACGAGCTCGAACCGGCCCCCGGCACCAAGTCGAGCCGCGTGATCTCGCTCGCCGACGACATCGCTCGCTCGATGTCGGCGATCTCGGCGCGCGTCGCGGTCGTGCCCGGCCGCAACGCCATCGGCATCGAGCTGCCGAACGCCAAGCGCGAGACGGTCTTCCTGCGCGAGCTATTGGCCTCGCAGGATTTCGCCGAGACGAAGCAGAGCCTCGCTCTGTGCCTCGGCAAGAACATCGGCGGCGAGCCGATCATCGCCGACCTTGCCCGCATGCCGCACCTGCTCGTCGCCGGCACCACCGGCTCGGGTAAGTCCGTCGCCATCAACACCATGATCCTGAGCCTGCTCTACCGGCTGAAGCCGGAAGAGTGCCGCCTGATCATGGTCGACCCCAAGATGCTCGAGCTGTCGATCTACGACGGCATCCCGCACCTGCTTTCCCCCGTCGTCACGGACCCGAAGAAGGCGGTCATCGCCCTCAAATGGGCGGTGCGCGAGATGGAGGAACGCTACAAGAAGATGTCCAAGGTCGGTGTGCGCAACATCGACGGCTTCAATGCCCGGCTCGCCGAGGCGCGCGAGCGCGGCGAGACCATGACCCGCACCGTGCAGACGGGCTTCGATCGGCATACGGGCGAGGCGGTCTACGAAGACGAGGTCATGGACCTCAATCCGCTGCCTTACATCGTGATCGTGGTCGACGAGATGGCCGACCTGATGATGGTGGCCGGCAAGGACATCGAGGGCGCGATCCAGCGTCTCGCCCAAATGGCGCGCGCTGCCGGCATCCACCTGATCATGGCGACGCAGCGTCCCTCGGTCGACGTCATCACCGGTACGATCAAGGCGAACTTCCCGACCCGCATCAGCTTCCAGGTTACGAGCAAGATCGACAGCCGCACGATCCTCGGCGAGATGGGCGCTGAGCAGCTGCTCGGCCAAGGCGACATGCTGTTCATGGCCGGTGGCGGCCGCACCACCCGCGTGCACGGCCCGTTCTGCTCGGATTCGGAAGTCGAGAGCGTCGTCGCGCATCTCAAGCGCCAGGGTCGGCCCGCCTATCTCGACGCGGTCACGGCCGACGAGGGTGATATCCCCTCTTACGGTGGCGCAGCTGGCTCGTCAGAGGACGGCCCCGTCTTCGATGCCAGCCAGTTCGGCTCAGAAGGCGGCGATCTCTACGACCAGGCCGTGGCCGTGGTGCTGCGGGACAAGAAGGCCTCGACCTCCTACATCCAGCGCCGCCTGCAGATCGGCTACAACCGCGCCGCCTCACTCATGGAGCGCATGGAGACCGAAGGGCTCGTCGGGCCGGCCAACCATGCCGGCAAGCGCGAGATCCTGGTGGAGAGCGAAGAGCAGGGCTTCTGATACCGTTTCCGATCCCGTCGGTCGGGAACGGTGTCACACCCGCGTCGTCAAAGCGGTGAGCCAGTCGGGTGCCGTCTCGACGGCCCAAGCCTCGATCCGCTTGTCGACTCCGGTCAGCACGAGCAGCCCGAGCGCAACCAGAACCGCCCCCATCGCGGCCTTCACGATCTTGCTCGTGGACGCGAGATTGCCGCGCCAGCGCAGCAGCGCCTCGCGGGAGGCGAGGCCGAGGAGAGCCAGCGGAACCGCCGCACCGATGCCGAAGGCGAGCATGGTGAGTGCGACGCTGGCGAGGTTCTCGCCGCGCGCCGCCAGCAGGGACGCTGCGCCGAGAGTTGGCCCGACGCAGGGGCTCCAGGCGGCTCCGAGCAGCAGCCCAACCCCGAACTGACCGCCAAGACCGGAGGTCGAGAAGCCGCCGAAGCGCTCCTCCGCCCAGGCCCCGATTGGGCCGGCGGCGGTCGCGAAGCTCATCTGGAGCCGCGACAGCATCAGGACGAGACCAAGGCCGATCATCAGCACCGCACCGGCCCGGCGAAACAGGTCGCCATCGAGGCCGATCGCGAAGCCCACCGTCGCCACGAACAGGCCGATCGCGGTGAAGGACAGAGCGAGCCCGGCGGCCAGCGCGACCGGCCCGAAACGATGCTCGGAAGCGGCCGTGCCCAGCACGATGGGCACGATCGGCAGCACGCAGGGCGACAAGGTCGAGAGCAGGCCGGCGAGCGCGGCGAGGCCGATCGTGCCGATCATGATGGCGCTCCCTCGATCCTGTCCCAGCCTGCTCTCAGATCGCCTTGTCGAGCAGGGCCTTGATGCCGGTCTTGCTGGTGTCGCCGGTCGAGCGCCCAGCCTCCCGGTCACCCCGATAGACGATCAAGGTGCTCTGCGCGGTCACGCGGAGCGTTCTGAGCGCCGGCTTCTGGCTGTCGAAGTCGACGTCGAAGACCACGAGGTCCTTGTAGGCCGGATCGGCATAGAGCTCCGACAGGATCGGCTTCTGCGCCTTGCAGGTCGGGCACCACGGCGCGGAAACGTCGACCAGCACCGGCCTGCCCGAGGATTTCGCCGCGGCCAAAGCTGCCGGCGTGAAGGCCATTCGCTCGACCGCCCGGCTAGGGCTCGCGCCCAACAGCGATGCCGACACTGCGATGCTCGCGGCAATGGCGAAAAGGACGGGACGACGAGCGTGCATGGCTGAATCTCCACATGCGAAACGGGGTGGCTCAGGCGGGTACGGCAGGGATGGCCGTCCCGTTACGGAATTCACGGCCTTGTGATGGCGTTTCGAATGGCGGCGAGCGGAGCCGCGTCGTCGAAGCTCACGCCATCGCCGGCCTGGCGGATGCCGAGATCGCGCCACAGGCCGGGCAGATCAGGCGTTACGGGCCGACTGCCCATCGTGGCGTAGAGGTCGGCGAGCACGCTCAACCCGACCGCCTTGTCTGCGGTGGCGAGGACGCGGCGGACCGGCCAGTCGACCTCGTGGCTGCCGCCGGCGGCGAGGACGCCGCGCATGGCATCGCGCAGGCCGAGGCGATTGTTCGTGCCCTTCCGGATGCCGACATCCGCGAGCAAGCAGAACAACGCTCCGCCCCAATAGGTGCGGCCCCAGCTCTGCACGCCTTCGAGCCCGCCATCGCCTCGGCCCGGCAGGCCGGAGGGCATGTCTCGGACCATATCGGCCCAGATCTTTTCCGGCGTGAGGTCGCCGGCCTGAACACGGGCGATCGGCTCGATGTAGACGGCGAGCCCCTCCGACAGCCAGTTGGAGCGCTGGTCCATCTCCGGCAGAGCCGTGTGCACCATCTCGTGCACCATCATCCAGTCGCGGGTGAGATCGGCGGCGTCGGCCTCCGATCCGAGCAGGATGCGGATGGCCGCGCCGCGATAGCCCCAGGTCGTGCCGCCGCGAACGCCCGAACCGCCGACCGGCACGATCAGCAGGCGCAACGAGGCGACGGGGAAGCGGCCGTAATAGGCTGAGACGGCCCGGGCCGAGCGCTCGATCCAGGCGATGGTCTCCTGGCGCGACAGGTCCAGCGTGCCCGGCGCGAAGCCGACATGGACGGTCCCGCCCTTCACCGGCAGGTCGGTCTTCGGGAGTCGGTCGAAGGCGGCATAGGGCATGCCCTCGCCCGATAGGAATTCCGAGCCGGCGCCGGCGCCGCCCTTCAGCGAAGCGGCGAGTAAAGCAACGGCGCCACCGAGCAGGAAGGTGGTCCGGGTCGGCTTGAGCAACGCCATCGCCTTCCTCGCCTCGGGGCGTTCGACTATTCCGCCGTCGGGCAGACCGCTATGGGCCGATCGTGAAGCCACCGAGCATGCCGGCGCCGACCCAGCCTTGCAGGTAGCCGGCGGCGCGGCCGGCCGCGTTGTCGGGATCGTCGTAGGTCGCGGCCATCTCGCAGAGCACGCCGAAGGGGACCTCGGCACCGGCCTCGTCCCACATCATCGCCTCTTCCACGGACATCGCCCGGACCATCGCCGTCAGCTCCTCGCGCCATACGATCAGGCGCTCCGGCTCGGCCGGGTGCTCGACCTCCGGCGGCGTTGTCTCGTCCTTGAGCGCGTCCCAGATCGCGAAGGCATTGGTCTTCAGATCGAGACGGCGAGCACTCGGATGGGCGGCGAAAACGAGATCCTTGAAGCTGTCCGGCGCGACCTCGCCGAAATCCTCGAAGGACAGCACCGTGCCGTCGGGCGCGTCGAAAGCGTCGGAGAGCGCCGTCTCGATCGCCGAAAGCTCGGCGACCGCGGGGTAGTCGCGGTAGGGTTCGGCGGAGCCGAGGAAATCCGGCAGGCCCTGGCAGAACCAGCGCAGGTTCGGATGCCGCGAGGGCCGGGCCGCGATGTATGCGCGGGCCATGTCGTCGAAGGTGTCGTCGCCGAGATAGGCGTGAAGCAGGGGATTCTCGTTGCGCATGGCCTCGACGAGGCGCGCGCCATAGGCGTTGCGGTACACCGCGAACAGAGCGTCCCGCTTCTCCTTGTCGCTGTCGAGGAGTTCGGCGAGCACGCCCTCGTCGCCCTCCAGGATGGCACGCTGGAAGTCGGCCTGCTGGCGCGCGAAGTCGCTCATCCCTGGAGCCGTTGCCCGCGCGGGATCGCGGCATTGCCCAGGATCTCACGGGCGACGGCGCGGGTCTGCTCCATCTCGACCAGGAGTTCGGCGAGCGGCGGGATGTTGTCGTCGCGCTCGATAATGGTCGAGACCGGGCCGAAGCGCTTCAGCGCCGCCCGGTAGAGGTCCCAGACATCGTCGCAGACCGGCTGGTCGTGCGTGTCGATGATGTGCGTGCCCATGTGGCTGTGGCCGGCCATGTGGAACTGCACGACGCGATCCTGCGGAATGCCGGCGAGGAACACGTAGGGATCGTAGCCGTGGTTGAAGGCCGAGACGTAGACGTTGTTCACGTCGAACAGCAGCCAGCAGCCGGTGCGCTTCGAGAGCTCGGCGATGAACTCCCACTCCGTCATCTCGGAATTCGAGAACTGCACGTAGGTCGAGACGTTCTCGAGCGTCAGCGCACGGCCGAGATAGTCCTGCACGAGATGGACGCGGCTGGCGACGTGGTCGAGCGATTCCCGCGTGTAGGCGATCGGCAGCAGGTCGTGCAGGTTCTTGCCGTGGACGCCGGTCCAGCAGAGGTGGTCCGAGATCCATTTCGGCTCGACGCGCTGGGCCAGCGCCTTGAGGCTCTTCAGGTAATCGTAGTCCGGCGGGGCGGTGGAGGCGATCGAGAGCGAGACACCGTGCATCACCACGGGGTAGCGAGCGCGGATCCGATCGAGGATCTGCAGCGGGCGACCGCCCGGGATCATGTAGTTCTCGCTGATCACCTCGAACCAGTCGATCGGCGGGTCGCCGTCGAGGATGTCGGCGTAGTGCTGGGCGCGCAGGCCGAGGCCGAAGCCGAGGAAGTCGGGCTTGGCGGCAGGCGCCTTCTGGGTCTGGTGCTCGGAGACGGATCGAGCCTCGCCGTCGGGGACGGTCGTCAGGTCGTTCAGCATCATGATCGGAACCCTGTCGTGTCGAGGGCGACGCTCGGAGGCTCGGCCTCGTTCGTCAAGCCCGTTCGCGGGAGGACCAGGGTGATCCAGCCGCAGGATCGAAACGGGCCCGGCGGAAACCGCCGGACCCTGAAGAAAGGGATCAGCCCTTCGAGAACTCGCCGCCGGCCTTGGCGCAAGAGCCCTTGGACGACATCGTGAAGCCCTGGCCCTTGCAGGCGTTCTGGCCCTTGCAGGCGTTCTGAGCGGTCTTGCAGGCGCCCTGGCCCTTGCAGGCGTTCGCACCCATGCAGTGGCCCTTGGCGGACTTGGCGTAGGCGACCGGGGTCATGGCGACGCCAGCGAGGAACAGCGTGGCGGCGGCGGTGGCGACACCGGACTTGGCGTTCATCTTCATCGTGTTTGTCCTCTCTTGGGTCGTTGTCGTGCCGTCTTCGGTGAAGATCGGAGCCCCCTCTGGCGGCGACGCTCTTCGGTTCCGCAGCACGGTTGATCGAACCGGTCCGAACCCCCGATCCCGGGCGCGATAGCCCGAGGTGCCGGAGAATTCTTCCACCTGTTCATCAGCCCTTACGAAGTGGGTCTCCGAAAAGTTACAGACGTGGCCGAAATATTCTCTGCAGCCTCGATTCAGCGGGCTGGAGCCGTCGCGCGTTTCGCAGCTCGTGCGCGGTCCTGCTCCTCCATCTGGGCTACGGCGGTCTTGAGATCGGCAGCCGTAAATGTGGGGAGCGAGCAGAGATGGCCGCTGCAGGCGAAGGCCGCAGGCCGGTCGAGCTCCGGGTAGTCGACGTCGGGATTGGCGAGCCTGCCCTCGCCGCGATCCCACCAGTCGAGGCGTTTGTAGACCGCAGGGAGCGCCCGGGCCGCAGCCTGGAGCTGGCGCGCCGCCGGATCGCCCTTCGGACCCACCACGGTCAGGTGCGTCGGGGCCGCATTGAGTTCCCGGTCCGCCAGCAGCGCACCAGCAAGCGGGCGCTCGATCTCGGTAACGGCCCCCGCCACGTAGCGCATGGCATGGAGCGCGAGCGCGCGCTCACCATCCGATCCGGTATATTGCGCCAGCAGATTGAGGAAGCGGGCGATGGCGATCTGATCGTCGAGGGACTTCGGCGGGTTGGCAAGGACATCGGACTCGGCCTTGGCCGCACCGTTGAAGCCGCCCGCCTCATCCTTGAAGGTCTTGGCGATGAAGCCCCCCGCCCCTTGCGCCGAGGCAAGCCAGGCGCGGTCGCCCGTCGCCGCGTAGAGGTCGAGGAAGGCCTGGCCCATGGCGAGCGTATCGCCGAGGAAGGGACCGCCGCGATCCTCCGTGCCGTGCCGGAAGCCGCTGCCGGGCAGCGCGCGGTTGGCCTGGACCCAGCGCGCCGCCGTCTCGGCGGTCTTCAGCGCCTCCGCGTCGTCGAAGGCGTTGGCATAGGCGACGAGGCCCGCGATCGCCCAGCCGTTCTCGCGGGCATAGAGATGCGTATCGATCCGCGGGATGCCCTTGGCGCGGCGGTCGGCGTCACCCAACGCGTAATAGACGTGGCCGTCGACCTCGTGGCTAAGATCCGCATCCTGGCTGACATAGAACGCGCCCTCGGGGCTTTTTAGGAAGCCGGTGAGGTAGCCCGCGATCTTCGCCGCCGCGTCGCGATATTTCGGATCGTGCCAGCGGGCATAGGCCTGGCTGTATTGGCGCAAGTCTTGGGCCTGGAACGACATGATCTTCTCGAAATGCGGCGAGGACCAGTCGAGCTTGTCCGAGTACTGGTAGACGCCGCCCCAAACCGGGTCGATCAGCGCCAGACCCTTGTCGAGGGTGCGGCGCGCCCTCGCTTCGGCGGTCTTGTCGCCAGTCTCGGCGCGGGCCATGGCGAGATCGAAGCTGTCGGCATCGATGTATTTCAGAGGCTGGCCCCAGCCGGCATTCTCCTCGTCCCAGGCCTCTTCGTAGCTCTCGTTCAACGCAGTGAGCTGTTCCTTGCCGAGCGTGTGGCTCTCGGCCGGCACCACCTTGAGCGCCTCGCTCACGGACGGCCCCGGCGTCGGGTCCTCGATAGCGGCCTTCAGCAGCGCGGCCATCCGCTCCGGCTCGACGAAGCCGCGCAGCTTGGCGATCTCGGTGCCGTCGGGCGCGAACACGATGGTCGCCGGCCAGCCCCAGTCGCCGTAGCGGCTCGACAGGTCCGGGCTGGCGTCCTGGTCGGCCCGCACTGCGATGAACTTCGCCGAGATGAGCCCGGACACGGTCTCGTTGGCGTAGGTCTTCTGCTCCATCACGTGGCACCAGTGGCACCACACCGCCTCGAGATCGAGGATGACGAGCCGGTTCTGCGCCTTGGCGCGCGCGAACAGGTCGGCGCTCCAGCCGGTCCATTGGATCGGCTCGGCCGCCGAGGCTGGACCGCCCAGCATGATCCCGGCGATCAGCACCGCCGCTGCCAAAACTTTCGTCATGCTCCGTCCCCGCCCCAGCTGCTTCCTTCGGACGGTACGTGAGGGCGGCCGGAAAAGTTGCGGGATCAGGCGCCGCGGGGCGCCGATCGCGGCAGAGTCGCAGAGAGGGCAGCGCTCAGGAGTTGCGGCTGCGCTCGCGCTTGGCCTCCGTTCGGAGGCCGCCCAGCAGCAGCCGGCCCTCCTCCGACGCCTCGTAATGTGCTCGCTGCGTGCGGGCATGACGCGACGTCACCGTAAGGAGCCCGAGCTCGACGAGGATTTCCAGCGCCCGTAGCACCAACGCGTGCTCGATCGCGAAGATTCTCGCGAAGCTGCGGGTATCCGAGGCAATCTCCAGCGACAGGCCGGCGAGCATCCCCGCTTCCAATTGCGAAAGGTCGAAGCGCAACGCCGCGATGGTGTCCGTCGCAGCGAGGAAGGTTTCCGCGTCGGCGGGCGGCTCGCTCATGCCGCCTTGGCGAGCATGGTGCGGGCGCGGATCTTCACCAGCACCGACTTCGAAGTCGGCGTGTCCGAGAATTCGCCGAAGCTCGACAGCGGCACCATGACGTTCAATTCGGGATAGTAGCCGGCGAGCGAGCCACGCGGCATCTCGAAGGGAACCAGGCGAAAGTCCTCGGCCACCTCGCCGCCCTCCTCGTCGCCGGCCCGCACGATGTCGACGCGGTCGCCGAACTGCGCACGAAGCGCGGCGCAATCGTCGGGATGGGCGAAGACCACACGGCGCTCGCCGTAGACGCCGCGATAGCGGTCATCGAGGCCGTAGATCGTGGTGTTGTACTGGTCGTGGCTGCGGAAGGTCTGCAGCACGAAGGTGCCGTCGGCGGTCAGCGCCTTCTGGTGCTCGGTGGCCTGCGGGATCGGGCCGAAGGAGAAGCTCGCCTTGCCACTCTCCGTCTCGAACACGCGCTCGGCAGCGAGGTTTCGCAGCATGAAGCCGCGCGGTCGGCGGACTCGCAGGTTGAAGCCGGTGAAGCCGGGGATGGTCCTCTCGATCAGGTCGCGGATGCCGTCGTAGTCGTCGGCGAGCGCGGCCCAGTCGACATGGGCCGAACCGACGGTGGCGGCGGCCATGCCGGCGATGATGCCGATCTCCGAGCGCAGCTCCGGCGAGGCGGGCTTGTTGATGCCGCCCGAGCCGTGGACCATGCTCATCGAATCCTCGACGGTCACGATCTGGATCTTGCCCTTCGAGTTGCGGTCAATCTCGGTGCGGCCGAGGCAGGGCAGCAGGTAGGCGACGCGGCCCGGCAGCAGGTGCGAGTGGTTCAGCTTCGTGCCGATATGGACGGTCAGCTCGCAGGAGGCGAGCGCCTTGGCAACCAGCGTGCTGTCCGGCGTCGCCCGGGCGAAATTGCCGCCGAGGCCGATGAAGGCTTTCGAGGATCCGTCGAGCATGGCGCCGATGGAGGCCAGCACGTTGTGGCCATGTCCGCGTGGGGACTTGAAGCCGAATTCGCGATCGAGGGCGTCGAGGAAGGCCTCCGGCGGCTTTTCGTTGATGCCGACGGTGCGGTCGCCCTGCACGTTCGAGTGGCCGCGCACCGGGCAGAGACCGGCTCCGGGACGGCCGATATGGCCGCGCAGGAACATGACGTTGGCGATCTCGCGCACCGTCGCGACGGAGTGCTTGTGCTGGGTCACGCCCATTGCCCAGGTGGCGATGACCTTGTCGGCGCCGAGATAGACGTCGGCGGCGGTCTCGATCTCGTCGCGGGTCAGGCCGGACTGGTCGAGGATCGCCTCCCAGGAGGTCGCGTCGACGGCGGCGCGATAGGCTTCGTAATCGGAGGTCTGCCTGCGCAGGAAGGCGCGGTCGAGCAGCGAGGGCTTGCTGGCGGCAAGCGCGGCGTCATCACGCTCGAACACCACCTTGGCGATCCCACGGAAGGCCGCCATGTCGCCGCCGAGACGCGGCTGGAAATAATGGCTGGCGATGGCGTGGCTCGCGCCGCGCAGCATCTCGACGCTGTTCTGCGGGTCGGCGAAGCGCTCCAGGCCGCGCTCGCGCACGGGGTTGAAGGCGACCACCCGCGCGCCGCGCTCGGCGGCCCGGCGGAGGTCGGCCAGCATGCGCGGATGGTTGGTGCCCGGGTTCTGGCCGACGACGAAGATCGCGTCCGCCTTCTCGAAATCCTCCAGCAGCACCGTGCCCTTGCCGATGCCGATGGCCTGGGTGAGCCCAATGCCGCTGGCCTCGTGGCACATGTTCGAGCAGTCGGGGAAGTTGTTGGTGCCGTAGTGGCGCGCGAAGAGCTGGTAGAGATAGGCGGCCTCGTTGGAGGCACGGCCGGAGGTGTAGAACTCGGCCCGGTCGGGATGGTCGAGCCCGCGCAGGGTGGCGCCGATCTCGGCGAAGGCCTGCTCCCAGGTCACCGCGACGTAGCGGTCGGAGGCCGCGTCGTAGCGCATCGGATGGGTCAGACGGCCTTCGAGTTCGAGGGCGTAGTCGGTCCAGCCGCGCAGTTCGGTCAGCGTGTGCTTGGCGAAGAATTTCGGCGGGGTGCGCTTGTCCGTCGCCTCCCAGGAGACCGCCTTCACGCCGTTCTCGCAGAACTCGAAGGACGAGCCGTGGGCCGGGTCACCCCAGGCGCAACCGGGGCAGTCGAAGCCGTCGGGCTGGTTGGCCGCGAGCAGCACGCGCGCACCGGAGATGGGCGCACGGCTCTTGAGCAGATGCTTGCCGCAACTCTTCAGGGCACCCCAGCCGCCAGCGGCAGACGAGCGCTTGAGTGCCGGTTCCGTGGTGCTCATGAGGTCCGATCGCGGATGTCGGAGAATGTCGAGTGTCTGTCGCCCGGCGGCATCGTCGTGATGGTCCCGCAGCGGCTGAAAGCGCCACGCAATCTAGCAATTCGCAGATGCAAAATGATTTCGGCTGAGCGTTGGGATACCCATGCGTAAATCGCATAGATCTGGCATTATTCTACCTGAGCTGCCTGATTTTGGAATAATTCGAGAGCGTCGCACGGTGGGCGTGCGAGACCGGCCGCCAAAGCCGGTCTGGTTGCGGTGCCGAAAAGTGGGAGGCGTTATCCTGCCAGCTTGGTCAGTTCGCCGGCGTCGCGCCCGATCACCGCCGCGAGCCTGCCCGCGCCCTCGGCACTCAGCCGTGCCGAGAGTCCGGTCTTGATGGCCTCGACGAGGCCCGGGCCTTCGTAGACGAGTGCCGAATAGAGTTGGATGAGGCTCGCGCCGGCGCGGATCTTGGTCCAGGCCGCTTCCGCGGAATCGATGCCGCCGACGCCGATCAGCGGGATGCTCTGGCCGACGCGCAAGAACGTCTCGGCGAGAAGCCGCGTGGACGGCGCGAAGAGCGGGCGACCGGATAGGCCGCCGGTCTCCTTCGCGAGCCCTTTCTCGGTGAGCGCATCCGGTCTGGCGATGGTGGTGTTCGAGACGACCAGCGCCTGGACGCCGCGACGCTGGGCCGTGGCCGTCATCGCGTCGAGGGCTTCGAGGCCGATGTCCGGGGCGATCTTCAGCAAGATCGCCGTGCCCGGATGCGTCTCGTCGCGTGCCGCGACGGTGCGGGCGAGCAGATCGTCGAGGAAGGCCTCGCCCTGGAGATCGCGAAGGCCCGGCGTGTTGGGTGAGGAGATGTTGACGGTGATGAAGTCGACGAACGGCGCCAGCGCCCGGGTGCAGGCGACGTAATCGGCGAGCCGGTCGACGGCCTCCTTGTTGGCGCCGATGTTGACGCCGACCACGCCGCCCCTCCCCCGCCGCGCGCGCAAGCGATCGGCCACGGCGTCGAGGCCTTCGCTGTTCAGCCCGAAGCGGTTGATGACGGCGCGGTCCCCGGCCAGACGGAACACCCGCGGCTTCGGATTGCCCGGCTGAGGCTTGGGCACCACGCCGCCTACCTCCACGAAGCCGAAGCCGAGGCCGAGCATGGCGTCGGGCACCCGCGCGCCCTTGTCGAAGCCGGCGGCCAGGCCGACCGGGTTGGGGAAGCGCTTCCCGAACAGGTCGATCGTCAGCCGCGGATCGGAGGCCGGCGGCGTGCGCGGCGGCAGCAGTGCGAGCCCCCGCAGGGTCAGGTCGTGCGCCGTCTCGGCGTCGAGCCCATGCAGAAGCGGCCGCGCCAGCGGAAACAGTGCCGAGATCATGCGCCCTGCTCCTGGGTGAGCGCATCCGGAAACACGTGCCGGCCATCGGGTCCGAGCGGCAAAGGCTCGACGCTCCGGACGGCGCTGAGCGGCAGATCCCCGTAGAGATGCGGAAACAGGTCGCCGCCGCGCGAGGGCTCGAAGCGCAGGGCTTCTCCCAACGCCCCGCTCTCGACAGCGACGAGCAGCAAGTCGTCGATGCCGGCGAAATGACGCGCAGCCGTCTCGGCGGCCTGCGCGGCGGTGGAGAAATGGATGAATCCGTCGGCCTGGTCGACCGGGGCTCCCACGAAGCGCCCGGCGGCCTCGGCCTCGCGCCAGAGCGCGCGCGGACAGATCTTGTAGACGAGCATGAAGGGTCGGGCCTCTTCGGCATGCGGCGCGAAGCGCTTAGGACGGGCGCCGGAGGGCCGCAACCCGGCAAAGCCGGATGGACGAACGCGCCGCTTTCTCGGGCTGCCGGACCATGCGAGAATCGCCGTCGTTTCGCGTTGCGTTCGCCGCCCTGTAGTTCTACTTTCCTAGCGCTAGGCGGGTTGTCTCAACCTGCCCGATCCACGAGCTCGCCATGCTGTCGCACGACCAGATCTGGATGGCGATCGACCGTTTGGCAGAACGCCACGGCTATTCGGCCTCCGGGCTCGCCCGCCGCGCGGGGCTCGATGCCACCAGCTTCAACCGTTCCAAGCGAATCGGGCCCGACGGCCGCAAGCGCTGGCCCTCGACCGAATCCGTCTCGAAGATCCTCGCCGCGACGGGCGCGAGCCTCGACGACTTCCTGCGTCTCATCGTCGGCCGCGATGGGCCGCTGCGCACCATGGTGCCGCTGATCGGCATGACGCAGGCCGGTGCCGGACGACTCTTCACCGACGAAGGCATGCCTGCCGGCGGCCCGGGCTGGGAGGAGATCGAGTTCCCGGATCTCGGCGGCGACCGCGCCTTCGCTCTGGAGGTCCAGGGCGATTCGATGATGCCGCTGTTTCGCGACGGTGACGTCTTGATCGTCTCGCCCACGGCGAGCGTCCGCAAGGGCGACCGAGTCGTGGCCCGGCTCTCCTCCGGCGAAGTGCTCGCCAAAGAGCTGCGGCGCCGCACCGCCCGCACGGTCGAGCTGGCCTCGCTGAACCCCGAGCACGAGGACCGGGCCGTGCCCGTCTCCGAGATCGCCTGGATGGTGCGGGTGATGTGGGTGCGCCAATAGCGCCCGCCGCACGCAGCCTTGGGCGTTCGCGGGAATGCGGGTATCGATCGCTGCGATGCGAGCCCGGCCCAGCCGCGCGAGCGTGACGAGGTGCAGCCAGGGAAAGCGGCCATGCCATCGCCCGACGAGGACGGCCCATCCGGAACGGCTCTGTCGGCGGACGCGCTCGCCTTGCTCGACGCATCTCCGGTCGCGACCTTCATCGCGCAGGCGGGTCTGCTGCGCGCGGTCAATCCGGCGCTCGCCGTTTTGGCCGATCGGCCGGCGGCGGAATTCGGCAGCGGCATCGCGCTGCTCCAGGCCAGCCAGGGCGATGCCGCGGCCTGGGCGGCACTGCGGAACGCGATCGCGGAAGGCCGCGCGGCCGACGTCGATCTGCTCTGCGCGCGCCGCGACGGCTCGTCGTTCTGGGCGACGATCGCGGTGGCGCCGCTCGGCGAATCCGGGATGCTGGTCGGCCAGGTCGTCGACATCACCCGCCGGGTGGATGCGGAGGGCGCGCTCGTGCTGTCGCAGCAGCGCGAGGCTCTGGGGCTGCTCACCAACAGCGTCGCGCACGAGTTCAACAACTTCCTGCAGATCCTGATCGGCTACGTGGACGGGCTGAAGCGCCGGCTCGCCGATCGGCCGGAGCCCTTCATCCAGCGCGCCGTGACCCGCTCGACGGAGGCCGCGGAGCGGGCTGCCGTCCTGACGCGCCATCTCCTCACCCATTCGCGCCGGATCGCGCCGGACGTGCGCCCGGTGGACCTCGACGCCTTCCTGGCCTCGATCTCCGATTCGCTGGCCGCCGCGCTCCCGCCCCGGCTGAGCCTGTCGATCACCACGACGGACGGCCTGCCGCCGGCCCTTTGCAATCCGACCCAGGTGGAGCTCGCCCTCCGGCACATCCTCGCGAATTCCGCGGAGGCCACAGCGGAGACGGGCACGGTCACCGTCGCGACCTTCGCCGTCCCGCGCGGCGACAGCGCGCTGCATCGGCCCTCCGACGGCGCCGTCGGCATCGCGGTCTCCGATCGCGGGCACGGCATGTCGCCGGAGATGCTGACCCGCGCGCTCGCCCCCTTCGCCACCAGCCGCGAGGCGGGGCGCGGCGTCGGGCTCGCCATTGTGCACGGGCTGATGAAGCGCCAGAACGGGACCATCTCTCTCGAGAGCCGGTCGAGCGAAGGCACCACCGTGCGCCTCGTTTTCCCGACCGCGCCGTAGTTTCGGCGAGCGGGAGAGGCTTCGGCATGCCGATCGCCAGCACTAATCGGGACTAAAACTCGATCCAGGACGTTCCCATATCGTAGCGGGCAAATCCGCCCGTCTCGCTTTTGCAGAGGATGTCCATGGCAACCCCCAAGACCGGTCGCAGGCGTATGGCGACCATGCTCGCCCTCGCCGCAGCGCTGGCGGTCACCGCCGCGCCGGTCGTCGAGGCGCGCCCCGGCGGCGGTGGCGGCGGATTCGGCTCTCGCGGTTCGCGCACCTACAGCCCACCGGCGGGAACCGCCACCTCGCCGGGCGCCACCGCGCCGATCCAGCGCTCGCAGACGGCTCCGAGCCCGGGGATGAGCAATCCCGGTATGCAGGCGAATAGCGGGCGCCGGTTCGGCGGTGGCTTCTTCGCGGGTCTGCTCGGCGCGGGCCTTCTGGGCGCTCTCGTCGGCGGCGGCTTCTTCGGTGGCCTCGGCGGCATTGCCTCGTTCCTCGGCCTGCTCCTGCAAGTCGGCCTGCTGGTCGGCCTCGTCATGCTGGCGGTGAGCTTCTTCCGCCGCCGCCAATCGGGTGGACCGGCCATGGCCGCGAATGCGCCCTCCGCACGCTCGAACCTCGATGGCGCGAGCGCCAGCACGATGGGCGGAATGGGCCTCGGCGGTGGTGGCGGAAGCGCCGCGCCGCAGGGTCAGCCGGTCAATGTCCAACCGGCCGATTACGAAGCCTTCGAGCGCACACTCAACGAGGTGCAGACGGCCTATGGCCGCGAGGATCTCGGGACGCTGCGCCGCGTCGCGACGCCGGAAATGGTCGGCTATTTCGAAGAGGAGCTGCGGGCCAACGCTCAGCGTGGCGTCGTCAACCGCATCTCCGACGTCAAGTTGCTTCAGGGTGACCTGTCGGAGGCCTGGCGTGAAGGCCCGGTCGAATACGCCACCGTTGCCATGCGCTTCGCACTGAAGGACGAGACCTTCGACCGCAACACCCAGCGCGTCGTCGAGAACGGGCCGTCCGAGGCCAAGGAGTTCTGGACCTTCGCCCGCGAGCGCGGGGGCGCCTGGCTGCTCTCGGCGATCCAGCAGGGTCGCTGAGCTACCTCAAGTTTACTCGCGAATCGAAGGGAGGGCGTCGGGGCAACCCGGCGCCCTTTCTCTTGGCCTCAGACCTACAAGCAAAACGTGAAGAAATAAACCTAGAAGAAACTATGTGCAATTTCTCCTAGCAAATACAGATTTCAGGTAGTTTTTTCTGGACGCACGCTCATCTCAGATCATAGCCTCCGGGCGTTCCGATGCGCTGACGGCACGCGGAACAGGACACAACCGGGAGGATGAGAATGGCTGAAGCTGCTGTCGCAACGTCACAAGGTGGAGTCGTCGGGGATCTGCGAAACCAGTTGAGCCTGCTCGTTTCGGGCATCGATCAGGAGCCGACCATCGAGGCTTTCAAGAACGGCTCGGCCGACAAAAGTCTCTACGTCGCCTTCCTCGCCCAGACCCGTCACTACGTCGCGCTGACGTCGCCGTGCCTCGAAGCGGCCGGCCGCCGACTGAAGGCCCTCGGCGAGCACCCGGAACTGGCCGACCTGTTCTTCCAGAAGGCCGAGGAGGAGAGCGGCCACGACATCCTGGTCGACGATGACCTGCGCAGCCTCGGCCTCGATCCGGAAAAGACCCTGGCCGCGAACCCGCCTGGCGAATGGATCACCGCCTACAATAGCTGGATCACCGCGGCGACGAACGGGCGCCATCCGGCGGCCTTCCTGGGCAGCGCCTACATCCTCGAAGGGCTCGCGGTGGAGCGCGCCGGCAAGGTGGCGAAGGCGCTGGTGGCGTCGAGCAGCATCCCGAAGATCGCCGATGCCGTAACCTTCCTCGACCTGCATGCCGAGGCGGATGTCGGGCATGTCGACGACCTGGAGCGCATCCTCGCAGACCTCGACGATGCCACCGAACGCGACGCCATCGTCATGACGGCAGCGGCGACGCGCGGCGCCTATCTCGGCATGCTCGACGAAGTGGCTCGGAGCCGCGCGACGGCGAACTGAGATCGAGCTGCCACCATCGTCATTCCGGGTCTCGCCGCAGGCAAGAGCCCGGAATCCACCCGCGATGTCGACGCCCTGCACCGTCGCGCCCGATCATGCATTCCGGGATTGCGCTTCGCAGCCCCGGAATGCCGCGGAATGAGTTGAGCCCCTTCGCGATGGCAACGAACGAAATCGCATCCGGCAGCTACCGCGTCGCCAAGGCGGCCACGGTGTCCGAGCTCGACATCGCCGCGCGGGTGCGCTGGCAAGTGTTCTCGGAAGCGATGCAGCTCGAACCGGGCCTCCTGCCGGCGCTCCGCGAGATCAACGGCTTCGACGTCCTCGACACCACCGACAACTTCGTCTGCTACAAGGACGAGGAGGCGGTCGGAACCATCCGCCTGCTGCGACCGAACCCGTCGGTGGCGCGCGTGCAGCGCCTGCCCTTCGGCCTGCCGCTCGAATTGCAATGCCGGATCGAGGACATGCCGCCTCTCGCCCGGATCGCGGAACTCGGCCGGGCTGCGATCCTTAAGGAGCATCGCGGCTCGCCGGCGATCGGACGGCTCTACAAGGCGGCCTACGAAGCCTCTCGCCGCGACGGCATCAGCCATTGGATCGGCTTCAGCCTGACCGAAACCGACCTCCGCTCGGATACCGAGATCATCCTCTCGATCCTGGCGCGAAAAGGCCGCACCGCGTCGCGGCCCTGCCTGCGCTCGACCCTGCCGGAACCCGACCACGTCCCGAGCCGGCCGTTCTTCACCGAGGAGCAGCGCCGGCTCGCCGAAGCAGGCCAGTTCTACACGCTGCCGCTGCCGGCCATCGTCCGCTTCCTGCTCGGCATCGGGTTGAGCTTTGTCGGCGCACCCATCTTCGAGCCGACTTTCAAGGAATACGTCCTGCCGATCATGCTGCCGCTCGACGACTTCGCCCGCTCGATCTTCGGGCGCCGCGCCATCGGGCGAGCGGCGCTCGCGGAGCAGGACCGGACAGCCGCCGCCTGAACCGCCGTCGCGGCAGGCGTAGCGCCCCTCGATCAATCGGAGAGCGTGCGCGCCTCTTCCGGCAGCATGATCGGGATGCCGTCGCGGATTGGATAAGCGAGCTTGGCCGAGCGGCTGATCAACTCCTGACGCGCGGCGTCGTAGTCGAGCGATTCCTTGGTCAGCGGGCAGACCAGGAGTTCCAGAAGCTTGGGATCGACGCGGGTCGCCTCGACCGGCTGGGTAGTGTCGTCGGCCATTAAACAGATCTCATCGTTGAGGGGACGCGCGCCGCGTATAGCCTCACGGGCGCCGCGACCGCATCGAAAAAATCACTGCAAAGTCGGCTCAGATCCGTCGCCGCGGACGAGTTCCATCTCGGTGACGGCGATCAGCACTTCGGCGCGGGTTTTGAGGTCGACAGCCTCCAGCATGGCTTGCTTCTCGCGCACCCCGAAGGGGCTCATCATGCAGAGCGCGTTGACCAGCGCCTCGTTCGGCGCCTCCTCGATGCCACCCCAGTCGACCTTGAGGTCGTTGACCTCGACGAAATCCCGCAACGCCTTGAGCACGCCCTCGCGGTCGACTGCATCCTCCCCGGCACGCGGCTCGAAATCCGACGAGAAGCCGTCGTAGGAGACCTGGCAGCGGCGATAGGACGTGGCGGCAGCGAGTTCGCTCTCGACACGGAACCGGGCGACGCCGGTGAGCGAGATCAGCAGGCGCCCGTCCCCGGTCTCGGCATATTGCGTGATGCGGCCTGCGCAGCCGACCTTGTAGAGCCGTGGCGCCATCGGTGGCCCACCGCCCTCGGCATCCGGCTGGATCATGCCGATGATCCGCTCGGAGCGCAGCGCATCGTCGACCATGGCGAGATAGCGCGGCTCGAAGATGTTGAGCGGCATCTGTCCGCGCGGGAGCAACAGCGCGCCCGGCAGCGGGAAGACCGGGATGATGGCCGGGCAATCGCCCGGTCCCTTGTAGCCCGAATGCAGGCTCATCGGCCGGCCTCCCCGAGGCGCCGCGAATGGGTCATGAAAAGATCAGCGTCGAGAGCTGGCGGCGTCCGCGGATCGCAGCCGGATCCATCAGGCCCCAGGCCTCGAAGAACTGCAACAACTGCTTGCGCGCGGCCTCGTCGTTCCACGTGCGGTCGCGGCGGGAGATGGCGACGAGCTGGTCCACCGCCTCGTCGCGCTTGCCGTGCGCATTGAGCGCGACGGCGAGATCGAATCGAGCCTGATGGTCGTCGGCATTCGCGTCGACCTTGCTCTGCAGGCCGGCGAGGTCACCGAGGCTCTCTGCCTGGTCGGCGAGATCGAGGGCAGCGCGCACGCTGGCCAAAGCAGGGTCGGCGGCCTTGTCGGGTGGCACCATGTCGAGCAACCGGCGGACGTTTTCGGTCTCGCCCAGGTCGAGCTGGCCCTTGGCGAGGCCGGCGAAGGCGCGGACGTTGTCCGGCTCCTCGCGGATGATGGCCGTATAGATCTCGGAGGCCTGGGCATGGTCGCCTTCGCCGGCGAGCCGGCCGGCCTCCTCCAGCAACTGGTCGATCTCCGAGGGGCCGATCAAGCGCATCACGAAGGCCTTCACCTCGGCCTCCGGCAGCGCGCCGCTGAACATGTCGACGGGCCGGCCGCGGTCGATCGCGATCACCGCCGGCACCCCCTGCAATCCGAGTTGCTGGCCGATCTGGCTGAACACCGCCGGATGCTCATCCACGTTCAACCGGACGAGCTTCAGCTTGCCCCCCGCGCCGGCCACGACCTTTTCGAGTACGGCCGAGAGCGTCTTGCTGGAGGGTGCGCGGGGCGACCAAAAATCGACGAGAACCGGCTGATTCATCGACGCTTCAATGACGTCAGCACGGAAGCCGGCCGTCGTCGTGTCCTTGACCAGCCCGCCGGCTGCACCGGGATTGGCGCCGAGCGCGGGAGGATCGGTGAGCATGGAGCCCTCGGAAGCAATACGCATGATGTGGGATATTCGCAGGGTTAGATGGGGTCTGACGCACGTCTGACCAGACCGGTCGCACGCGCATCCGTAACGGCTGCCCTCAGGGCTTCGGCGCGTCCTTCGGCTTGGCATCGGTGATGAAGATGCCGACGTAGCTCTTGCCCTGCGAATTGGCCTCGCAGGCAATCTGTGTCTTGCCCGGCTCGGGCGATGAGAACTTGCAGGAGCCGACGCCGGGCGCGGGCGAACGGACGATGCCCTCCTTGCTCGAACGGCCCGGCGTGACGAGGTTGATCGGCTGAAGCTGTTCGGTGACCTCGGTCGCCTCCTGCTGGGCGCCGCTGCCCGCGAAGCTCAGCGTCTGGCCGTCATGCGCCGCGAAGTCGAAGCTGGTGCGTGTGCCGACGACGGTGTTGGTCAGCTTTTCCTTGCAGTTCTGCGTGATGTCCTGGCCGGCGATGACGAGCTTCTCGCAGCGGCCTTCCATGGTCACGACGGTCTGCGCCTGGGCAGCCCCGGCACATGCCGACAGGACGGCTAGGGCGAAAAGCGCGCGCAGCGTTGGCGTCATGGCGAGAATGTCCGTTTCCTCGGGGCTTGGTGGGGGAGTCTTGGGGCCGACGGCCGGGCTTTCAAGCGGCGGCGGCCAGCTCGACGGTCACCGGCACGTGGTCCGAGGGCTTTTCGAGCCCGCGCAGGTGCTTCTGGATCGAGGCCGAGACCAGCCGGTCGGCAGCCTGCGGCGAGAGCAGCAGGTGGTCGATGCGGATACCGGCGTTCCGCTGCCAGCAGCCGGCCTGATAGTCCCAGAAGGTGTAGAGCTTTTCGCGCGGGTCGCAGGCCCTGACCGCCTCGGTGAAACCCTCGGCGAGCAGCGCACGGAAAGCGCGGCGGGTCGCCGGCAAGAAGAGCGCGTCCTGAAGCCAAGCCTCGGGGTTTGCGGCGTCCTCCGGCATCGGGATGACGTTGTAGTCGCCGGCGAGCACCAGCGCCTCCTCCGTCTCCATGAGCCGGCGCGCATGCAGCCGCAGCCGCTCCATGAAGGCGAGCTTGTACTCGTATTTCGGGCCGGGCGCCGGGTTGCCGTTGGGCAGGTAGATCGTGGCGACCCGCACCGGCGTTTCGCCCTCGCCGACCACCAGGGCTTCGAGGTAGCGCGCCTGCTCGTCCTCCGGGTCGCCGGGAAGCCCGCGCAGCACCTCGGTCATCTCCAGCGGGCGACGGACCAGCAGCGCGACGCCGTTATAGGCCTTCTGTCCGAGCGTCTCGACGGCATAGCCCGCGGCCTCGACCTCCTCGCGGGGGAAGGCCGGGTCCTGGCACTTCAGCTCCTGCAGGCAGACGACGTCGGGCTTCGCCTCGTCGAGGAAGGCGACGAGGTGGCCGATCCGCTGCTTGATCGAGTTGACGTTCCAGGTGGTGATCCGCATCGGGTGCCGCGTGCTCGCCGCCAGTGATCGGGCTGCCGTCATCGGGCCTTCGCGCCGCTCTGGCAAGGCGCGCCGAGCGAAGGGCTTTGGACGATGGATGCTTCCTGGTTCGCGCCGGTGATGGCCTATTGCGAGCGCCTCGACGGCTCGTTCTGGGCCGAGCCGCTGAACGCGGTCTCGAACGGCGCATTCCTGGCCGCGGCGGGCGTCGCGGTGCTGCACGAGCGGCGTGCCGAGCGGCGCGATCCGGCCGCCCTGGTGCTCGCGGGACTGGTGGCCGTGGTCGGGATCGGCTCGTTCCTGTTCCACACCCTCGCGAACCGTTGGTCGATGCTGGCGGACGTCATCCCCATCGGCCTGTTCATCTACGCCTACCTGCTGCTCGCGCTGCGTCGCTTCCTCGACCTGCCGTCGCTCGCTGCGATCGTGGTCACGGTGGCCTTCGCCGCCTTCAACCTCGGCTTCGGCGCCCTGGCGGATATGGTGCTCGGCCAGTCGAGTGCCGCGCTCACCAACGGCTCGATCGACTACGTGCCGGCGGTGCTGGCGCTGGTGATCGTCGGCGGCGTGCTGGCGGTTTCCGGCGCGGCAGCGCGGCGCAAGGCGGGGCTGGCGCTTCTCGGCGTCGCCGCGCTCTTCCTGCTCTCGTTGACCTGCCGGACGATCGACCGCGCCGTCTGCCGGGAGCTCGTCAGCGGAACGCATTTCCTCTGGCACCTGCTCAACGCGACGGTGCTCTACCTGCTGATCGCCACGGCTTTGCGCTTCCGCGAGGCCGAGGCCTGATCAGGCCGGCTGCATCCGAAGCGTCTTCTTGGGCGCGTCGGCGATATGGAAGGCCGCCGGGCGGTGGAACAGGAAGGACAACCGCGTTCCGCGGATCAGCCGCGCGAAGGCCAGCGGCGTCACCACGGCCACAGCGGTCACGATCAGGCTGGCCAGTCCGACATCGAGATCGGCCCTGACCATCACCCCGCGCGTCAGGGCCATAGGCAGGAAGAAGGCCAGGTAGATCACGATCGAGCGCTCGCCGCAGGCGCGCAAGGCTCGCGTGACGGAACCGCCGGCCTCCGTCAGCAGCGCTGCCACCGCGACGATCGCCATCGCGCCGAGGCTGCCGATGACGAGACTGACGACGGGCAGGCTCGCCAGGGTCGGATAGTGCTCGAACCCCGTGTTGGTGAAGGCGAGCGCGGCGTTCAGCGCCGCCCAGAGCGCGAGCCCCGCCAAAGCCGGGCCGACATGTCCCCTCACCCACTGCGCGATGTCGAAGATGCGCTCGGCGAAAACGAAGCCGATCAGGAAGTAGACGTAGCGGCCGCAGAACTCTTCCAGCAGGTAGGGCACGCCATGCAGCGGCAGGCTCTGCAGAACGGCGGCTCCGGCAACGAGCGCGAGCGGGTGCAGGCGCTTGTGCAGGAACTTCGTCACCACCGAGAAGACGGCAAGCAGGTAGATGAACCACAGCGTCGAGTACGGTTCGACCAGCGCCCAGGCGAGATGCAGGCCGAAGGCCGAGAGTGCTCCGGCCGCGCCATCGGTGCCCTCGACGATCGGGCCGGCCTTCACCACCGACTGGATCAGCACCCAGATCACGTAGAAATACGCGAAATGCACGACGCGACGGTCGGCGAAGAGACGCCAGTCACGGCCGATCACGCGGCCGAGGAACAGTCCCGAGAGCAGGAAGAAGTCCGGGATCCGGAACGGCTTCGCGAAGGCGACGACGTGGTGCATGAAGCCCTCGCCGCCCATCGCTTCGCCGGTGCCGAGGGTGGAGTGCATCATCACCACGAGGACGATGCAGAGGCCCTTGGCGACATCCACCCAGGCGCAGCGGACGGCGTCGGAGGGCGCGAGGGTGCGGGTGGCGTTCAGCGATGCACTCATGTCGACTGGGTCCATGGGACAGGACCATCGTGCAGTGCGATCGTTAAGGAGGCAGCCGGGCGGGCGGACCGAGCGCGAAACGTCGGAAACGACGCGTTAAATCAATGCTCGCGTTTTGCCGCGCGCCGCCCCAGCGTCATGCGGGTGGGCGCGTGGAAGTCGTCGGGCTTGGTGCGGACCCAGGCGACGAACCGCGCGATCTCCGGATCGTCTCGCAAGGCCTCGATGTCGGTGAGGCGGAGAGCGATCTCGGCCTCGCTATAGCGCGCATGGATCGCCGAATGGCAGATCTGGTGCAGCCGCACGGTCATGCCGCGCGCACCGCCCTTCAGCTTGGGCAGCAGATGATGCAGGCTCTGCTGCGCCCGGGGCGGAATGGGCCGCTCGCAGAGCGGACAGATCACCGGCTCGGCCTGATCAATAGCGGCCTCGCTCTCGCGCCATCGCAGCGCGCGCCGGCCGACCATCAGCGCGCCGCCGCGCGGGCCGCCTCGCAGGCAGGCGGCAGCTTCACGCGAAACGACGCCTCCGCCTCGCGGTCGCGCAGGCCCAGAATGGAAACGTGGTCGCCCGGGATCACCTCGATCTTGGCGCGTGCTCCCGCGGCGGCGGCTAGGTTCCTGCCGAGTTCTGCCGGCACGATTGTGTCGTCGTCACCGTGTACGATCAGCACTGGGTCCCGACCCTGCGCGATCCGACGATCGGAGCGGAACGTATCGAGAAGGAACAAGCTCACCGGCACGTAGCTCACATGCGTCGCGGCGGCATGCATCATCGAGTCGAACGGTGCTTCGAGATAGAGGCCGAGATGCGGCTTCTGCTCACCGACGGCGACGGCGACGGCCGCTCCGAGTGAGTGCCCATGGAGCAGGATCGGTGCGCCCGGCGCCCCCTCGGTCACGAAGCGGTAGGCGGCGAGACCATCCTCGATCAGGCCCGTCTCCGTGGGCGATCCCGTCGAGCCGACATAGCCGCGATAGGCAATGGCGAGCACGCCCCATCCCGCCTCGCGCCACGGCGAGGCGGCGAAACGCGCCGCGTGCTCCTCCGGGAAGGAGCCGTTGCCATGGAAACTCAGCACCACGCCGCAGCCGGGTTTCGGCGCTGCCCAGAGAGCGTGCAAGCGCTCGCCATCCGGGGTGGCGACCAAGACGGCCTGCGTGCCGGCCGGCACCGCGCCATCGTGGGGAATCGGGTCGAAGGCACCCGGATAGATCATGCGGCGCTGGTAGGTGGCGAGAACGCCGACGCCCGCTCCGTAAAGGCACAGCAGAGCAAGGACGCCGTATCCGATGATGCGCATGGTCCCGCCAGGCTCAGGATCGCGAGGCTGCTTACACCGCCTCGTGATCCCGCGAAAACCTCGGCCTCTTCCCAAACACGGGGCGGATCGGGCAAACCCCCGATCACCGTTCCGGCGTCGACTCGGGTGACCATGGTGCAGATACCCGGAACCAGCAGGCTGAGCGGGGCCGTCGCCCCGAGCTTCAACTTCCTGATGATCCTGCTGACCTTCGCGCTGGCGGGGCTGGCGATCCAGTTCGGCATCGGCGGCCAGAAGGGCCTCGCCTTCGTCTTCGTGCTGGCCGGCTGGGTGCTCTCGCTCTGCCTGCACGAATTCGGGCACGCTTACGTCGCCTGGAAGGGCGGCGACCACGAGATCGCCCAGAGCGGCTACCTCACGCTCGATCCGCGCTACTATGCCGACCCGATCAACTCGATCGCCATGCCGGTCCTGTTCACCCTGCTCGGCGGCATCGGCTTTCCGGGGGGCGCCGTCCTCGTGAACCGGCACCTGCTCCGCTCGCCGCCTTGGCAGAGCGGTGTCTCGGCAGCCGGGCCGGCGATGAACGTGCTGTTCCTGCTTTTCCTATTGGTGCTCTACCAGCTCGCGGGTGAGAGCGCCGACGCGATCCGGGCCGTCATCGCGGTGTCTGCCCTCTATCAGGCGACAGCGATCGTCCTGAACCTGCTGCCGATCCCCGGCCTCGACGGCTACGGCATCATCCGCCCATGGATCCCCGAAGGCATGCGGGAGTCGGGCGACCAGATCGCCCGGTATTCGGGCCTGATCATCACCGGCATGTTCCTGCTCTCGGGCGCCTTCGCCCGTTCCGTCTTTCGGGCCGGCCTCTGGATCACCGTGCATCTCGGCTTCTCGCCGCAGGACGTGGTGATGGGCTACCGTCTGATGCGGCTCTGGTAGGAGACCGCCGCCTTTCAGAAGGCGCATTGACAAAGTTCTCCCAGACTCCGACTCTGGAACCGTTCCGAGGGGGGCCCCACGATGGGGGCTGAGATTGGGCGCGTCGCCCTGACCCTTGAACCTGATCCGGCTCGTACCGGCGTAGGGACGGGAACTGATGGCCGGCGCGGCGAGCGCGTCGATCCTCTTGCCGTATCGTCGCCGTGAAGCGGGTCGCCTCCAACGCCAGGAGCGACACTGATGAACGCACCCGTCCGTCCCAAGGACCTTCCGAACGGCACCCCCGCCAGCGTCACCACCGGCCCGATCCAGGGCTCGCGCAAGGTCTATTCGAGCGTGCCGGGGCGCGACGACATCAAGGTGCCGTTCCGCGAGATCGTGCTGACCGATCCGAAGGAGCCGTCGGTCCGCGTCTACGACCCGTCCGGCCCCTATACCGAGACCGATGCCCGCATCGATCTCGAAAAGGGCCTGCCGCTGGTGCGCGAGCCCTGGATCGCCAAGCGCGCCTACGCCACCGTCAAGCCGCGCGAGGTCAAGCCCGAGGACAACGGCTTCGCTGCCGCCGACAAGCTCGTTGCCCCCTGCCCTGCCGAGCGCGTCATCCGCCGCGCCGATGCTGGCCAGATGGTCACCCAGCACGAGTTCGCCCGCGCCGGGATCATCACCGAGGAGATGATCTACGTTGCCCACCGTGAGAACGCCTGCCGCGAGCAGATGCTGGAGCGCGCCCACGAGGCGCTGGCCGACGGCGAGAGCTTCGGCGCTTCGGTGCCGCCCTTCATCACGCCGGAATTCGTGCGCGAGGAAGTGGCCCGCGGCCGCGCCATCATCCCGGCCAACATCAACCACACCGAGCTCGAGCCGATGGCGATCGGCCGCAACTTCCTGGTGAAGATCAACGCCAATATCGGCAATTCGGCCGTCACCTCCTCGGCCGCCGACGAGGTGGAAAAACTCGTCTGGTCGATCCGCTGGGGCGGCGACACGGTCATGGACCTCTCCACCGGCCGCAACATCCACAACATCCGCTCGTGGATCGTGCGCAACTCGCCGGTCCCGATCGGCACGGTGCCGATCTACCAGGCCCTGGAGAAGGTCGGCGGCGACCCGCTCAAGCTCGACTGGGAGGTCTTCAAGGACACGCTGATCGAGCAGGCCGAGCAGGGCATCGACTACTTCACGATCCACGCGGGCGTCCGCCTCGCCTACGTGCCACTCACCGCACGTCGCACCACCGGCATCGTCTCGCGCGGCGGCTCGATCATGGCGCGCTGGTGCCTCGCCGGACACCGCGAGTCGTTCCTCTACGAGCGCTTCGACGAGATCTGCGACATCATGCGGGCCTACGACGTCTCGTTCTCGCTGGGCGACGGTCTGCGCCCCGGCTCAATCGCCGATGCCAACGACGCGGCGCAGTTCGGCGAGCTAGAGACGCTCGGCGAGCTCACCAAGATCGCCTGGGACAAGGGCTGCCAGGTGATGATCGAGGGCCCCGGCCACGTGCCGATGCACAAGATCAAGGTGAACATGGAGAAGCAGCTCCGCGAATGCGGCGAGGCGCCCTTCTACACCCTCGGCCCGCTGACCACGGACATCGCGCCGGGCTACGACCACATCACCTCCGGCATCGGCGCGGCGATGATCGGCTGGTTCGGCACGGCGATGCTCTGCTACGTCACACCGAAGGAGCATCTCGGCCTGCCGAACCGCGACGACGTGAAGACCGGCGTGATCACCTACAAGATCGCTGCCCATGCCGCCGACCTCGCCAAGGGCCACCCCGCCGCGCAACTGCGCGACGACGCCCTGTCGAAGGCCCGGTTCGACTTCCGCTGGGAGGACCAGTTCAACCTCTCGCTGGATCCGGACACGGCCCGCTCCTACCACGACGAGACCCTGCCGAAGGACGCACACAAGGTTGCGCATTTCTGCTCGATGTGCGGCCCGAAATTCTGCTCGATGAAGATCACGCAGGACCTACGCGCCGACGTGCTCGCCATGGAGGAGGCCGGCATCGTGATCGGCGAGGCCAAGCCGATGACGGAGGCCGAGCGCAAGGCCGGCATGGCTGCCAAGTCGCAGGAGTTCCTGGAGGAAGGCGGCAAGCTCTACGTCGACGCTGCAGAGTAAGATCGACGCGGGCCGGCGTGCTCGACAGCGCATGCCGGCCGCTTTTGCGGACAAATGTCCGAACGGACTTAACGTCGCGTCAACACTACTCGAGGTTGGCAGGGGACAAAGAGGTTGCGTTAAGACTCCGGCGACCTCGCGCACGGATTCCATGGACGTTGCTCACTCGCACCACGGGAGCATGCCATGGAGCCGATCCGTCCAGTTCAGTTTTCACCGCCGGTCCCCGCCATCGAACCGATCAGCCGCGCAACCGGCGTCAGCGATCGCGGAGACGGCGACCGCACGCTCGATCCCGCAGTTTCGCTCGACCTCAGCCCAGAAGCCGCCAATCGGCGCCGGGCCGACGAAAGCCGCGGCTATGTCCGCGACAAGGACTCCGAATCCGTCGTTTTCCGGATCACCGATACGGTGAGCGGCGACGTCATCGTTCAGATCCCGAACGAGATCGTCATCAAGGCGCGTGTCTACGGACGCGAGCAGAACCCTCCGGTCGGTGAACGGATCGAGAAGCACGCCTGACCGGCGTGCGTCTCTTCGCTCTACCGAGGTTTTTAGGCCGCCGAAGGAGTCGGGCTGCCCTGCAGGCCGGCTGCGAGATGGTTATTGAGTGAGACCAGCGCCTCGAGCTTGTGGGCGGCGGGCTCGATCATCGCGTCGATGATGGTGCGGAACACGAAGATCGCGATGTTCGTGACGTTCTGGCGGATGTCGTCGGGCAGCGGGTTGGCCGGGTCGGCAACCGCGCCGGCCAGGATCGTCCAGACCCTCTGATTGAACATCAGCGCTTCGTTCAGCTCAGTGGACCCCGTGACCTCACCCGTGGTGAAGGCCTGGAGGCGTCCGGCGGCTTTCAGGAGAACGGCGGCTTCGGCTTCTCGAGGCGTCAAGGCGCTGCGTGCAACCTTTGCGTATGCGTTGGCCCCTTGCATCATCGCCCCGGCATCTCCTCGCCCGGACGGTTGCCCCGTCCGGCATGCGAGTTCTGGCATGCCGAATATTAAAAATTGGAGTCAGCGCTCAGACTTGCCGCAATGGCGCCCGGATGAGCGGCGAGAGATCGACTCTCCCTCGTGCGGCACGACTGAGCCGGGATCCGGCCTGGATGATGAACTTCCTTCTCGGTCTGGTGGCAGGCGGGTTGATCGCTTGCATCGCGACCATTTCCGCTGCGCGCCATCCGGACATCCAGGCCCGCCTCGGGCTCATTCCGCCAGCCCAGGCCGCCCTGATCGAGCCTCCGGTCCGGAAGGAGGTCGCCTGCGCGCCGCCGGTGAACTCGCAGGCCTCGCAGGCCACCGCGGCGCAAGCCGACGCGCTCTTCTCGCGCCGCCGCTTCTGGTACGTCGCGCCCTGAGCGAGCGTGCCGTCAGAAGCTGCGGACGAGGAGCATCAGCATCGTCGTCGCGACGGTCGTGCTGAGAAAGCCGCATAGGGCCGCTGCGAAGGACGGGCCGGTCGGGATGGTGTCGGAAGCGGTGGTCATGGCCGTGCTCTTGAAATCTGTGCGTTGAGCGAATCGACGTCGTCTCGAACTTGACCGTGCCGTGTTTCGGGCCGGGCGGGCGTGCGGAGGCACACCCGACCACGGGCCTCGACGAACAGCCACGCTCAGTCGCAGCGGTTTACGTGCTTGGCGACGCGAAGGTTTCGCAGCTCGCTGCGAAGATCGATCGACGCGATGTCGGCGCCACAATCCTCGAAGGCGCCCTGCGCGTCGTGGTAGCGGTCGCCGATCTCGTCGAGCGTGTCGCAGACGCGGTCGTGACGACCGAGGCGGGCCTCCTGGCGGGCTTGG
This sequence comes from Methylobacterium brachythecii, assembly GCF_014196345.1. Taxonomy (GTDB): domain Bacteria; phylum Pseudomonadota; class Alphaproteobacteria; order Rhizobiales; family Beijerinckiaceae; genus Methylobacterium; species Methylobacterium brachythecii. Next base: position 57,642 of record NZ_JACIDN010000008.1, read on the forward strand.
TAGCGCAGGGCGCTGGCCTCCTCGACCTTGCGTTGGCCTTCGACGCAGGCGGGAATGGCGTAGGCGGGGGCGGCGAACGGCGCGAGGAGGCTCACGGCGAGGCCGGCGGAGAGGATCGTGCGACGCATGGGCAGGGGACTCGATGCGGTGACTGCGGGATCGGCCCATCGCCGACAATCACGGCGCGGCCGATATGAGCGGTTCCGAACCGATGAACGGTCAAGCTGCCGTTAGGTTCCGCTTTTTTCGAGCCGAGATCTGGCGGAAGACCGGCCTCGTCTGGAGGCCAGGATCGCATCGAGCCTCACCGGCGCCAGCCCCTGCGCATCGATGCCGACGTCGTATTGGCGCGGGATCGGCGAGAGCTTGCCGTGCGAGTGCCCATGCAGGTTGACGACGCCGCGCCCCATGCGGTTCCAGGTCCGGAACGCGTAGTGGCAGAGCACCAGCCGGCGCCCTTCGACCTCGATTTCCGCATAATGGCCGACCGAGGCCCAGCCGGGTGCGGAGAGCGTCTCCGGCCCATCGTTGTTGCCGATGATCAGGTGCTTTGTGCCCGCGAGCGCGCCGAGCAGCTCACGGATGCGTTCCGGGCTTGGCCCGAGTGCGAAATCGCCGAGATGCCAGACTTCGTCGTCGGGTTGGACGACGACATTCCAGGCCTCGACCAAGGCCGCGTCGTGCGCGGCGAGATCGCCGAAAGGCCTGCGATCGATGCGCAGGATGCGCGGGTCGCCGAAATGCGTGTCGCTTGTGAAGTAGACGGCCAAGGCCACGCTCCCCCGGGGAAGCCGGGAGAACGCTCTGGATCCCTGCCTTGCTCCGCGATCAGCGGCCCGGGCTGAAGCGCAGCGGAACGGTGACCGCCAGGCTTGCCCCGCCGAAGCCGGCCGGCGCTGGGGGCACCGAACCGCGCACGGCGGCCAGGGCGGCGCTGTCGATAGCGCCGGAGCCGCTGCTGCCCGAAAGCCCGGCCCCGCTGACGGCGCCCGAACGGCTCACGGTGAAGTGAACGGTGGCGACGCCGCCCGCCGTACCGGAGGCGGCGTTGCGGTTCATGCGGCTGCGGATCGTGGCGGAAATCGATGCCTTCCACGCTGCCAAGGCGTTCGGATCGTTCCCACTCGCCCCCGCCCGACCGCCGCTGGCGCGCGAGGCCGCCGACGCCGCATTCTGGCGGCCGCGCGCGTCGTTCGCCGCCTGCGTCCGCCGGGCCGCATCCTCCCTGGACTTCGCGGCCGCCGCAGCGGCGCGGCGGACCTCAGCGGCCCGCTCCCGCGCTGCGTTGCGCTTCGCCAATTCGGCAGCCTCGCGCCGCGCCTCCACGGCGGCTTCGCGACGCTCCTCGATGGCCTCCTGACGCTTGGCCTCGGCAGCCGCCTTACGCTTGGCTTCGAGAACGGCCTTGCGCTTGGCCTCCTGCTGAGCCGCGACCACGGCCGGATCCGGCTCCACGGGCTTGGGCGGTTCGGGTGCCTCGGCGATGACGGGCGGCGGCGGCGGCGCGGTTTCCTCGGCCTCAGGAGCCTGCGAAGTGATGATCGACTCGACGGGCGGCGGCGGCGCGACCTCCGGCTCGACCGGCGCGGATTCCGGCGGCTTCACCTCGGTCGTCTCCTGAGGCTCGACCTTCGCCGTCTCCACGGGCTTCGCCTCGGTCGGCACTTCGGCGACTTCGGGCGCCGTGGCCTCGGGCGGATCGCCGACGGGCTTGGCCTCCTCGGGCACCTCTTCCTGGGCAGCCTGCTCGGCCGGCGCCTGGGCCTCCGCGGCCGTCATTTCCGGCGTGAGATCGATGCTGATCTGCTGCTCGCCGGGGGGGGCCGGCTGCGCAAGGTTCAGGAACATCAGCCCGGCGATCCCGACTGCATGGAGCAGCAGCGCGGCGAGCAGGGCCGCGACCAACCCTCCTTGACCGCGATCGGGTCCGGATGTCGAAGCGAGCGTCGTCATCGTGTCAGCGTGCCGTCCCACTCGCCGGGGCAGGCGTTGCCGGAGCAGGTGCCGCACCGGCGGACTGCGCGATCAGCGAGACCTTGGTGAAGCCGGCCTGGCCGACGAGCCCCATCACTTCCATGATCTTGCCGTAGGGCACGTCACGGTCGCCGCGCACCAGCACGACCTGGTCGGGGTTCTGGGCCTTCAGCTCGCGCAGGCGCGGCATCAGCGTCTCGTTGGTGAAGCCGTCCTTGGCGATGAAGGGATGGCCTTCCTTGTCGATCGAGACCTCGAGCGGCTTCTGCGACTGGGCCACCTTTGCGGCGGACGTCTTCGGCAGTTGCACCGGCACGCCGGTCGTCATCAGCGGCGCCGCGACCATGAAGATGATCAGCAGCACCAGCATAACGTCGACCATCGGCGTGACGTTGATGTCGGACATCGGGGTCGCGTCGAGGTCGTCCTCGTCGTCTCCGCCGCCTGCGCGGATCGAACCCATCGCCATGTGTCTGCCCTCCTGGGCGCCGGCGCCCTTGAGGCTGCCGCGATCGATGTGTGAGGCGCCCCGATCCTCGTGCTTAACGGGTCGGAATGGTCGCCGATGCTCGCTGGCCCGTGGCCGCGCAGAGAACGGGCGCGGCCCGGGAGGCTACTCGGCGGCGGCGCGGCTCGCGCTGCTGCGCTCGCGGGCCAAGCGGTTCCCGAGGATGCCGATGCCGGAAACGAAGGAGGATTGCAGGCGGCTGACGTCACCGCTGAGCTTGTTGTAGGCCATCACCGCCGGGATCGCGACGACGAGGCCGATGGCGGTGGCGAACAGTGCTTCGGCAATGCCGGGCGCCACGACGGCGAGGCTGGTATCCTGGCTCTTCGCGATGGACGAGAACGAGTTCATGATGCCCCAGACCGTGCCGAACAAGCCGATGAAGGGAGCCGTGGAGCCCGAGGTCGCCAGGAGCGGAAGGCCGGTCTGAAGGCGCTTCATCTCGAGGCTGAGGGCGGCGCGCATGGCGCGCTCGATACGGTCCCGGCGCTCGGCGCGGCTCTCGGTGGGATCCTGGTCGCGCCAGGCCTCGAGACCGGCCTGGACGATCTGGCCGGAGATGCCCTTGTCGTTGGAATCCAGAGAGCCGCCCGTCTTCACCTGCGTATTGAATGCCTTCACCTGGCTGCGCGCTTTGGCGAGCCGCACGATCTTCTCGAACACCACGGTCCAGCACGCGATCGATGCGATGATCAGGACGACCATCACACCCTTCACGATCGGATCGGCCTGCAAGAACAAGCCGAGGAACGAGAAGTCGGGCGTTGCAGCCTCGATCGGTGCGGCGGTCGGATCCATGGTCGGGCTCCTCAAGAGTGATCGGGTCAATGCGGATCCCATGAGGCCCGCATCATCGGTGCAGCCGGGGCTGCAGGAATAGGGCTAGCGCGCGAACTCTGTGCCGGTCTTGCTGCTCGTATCGATGCGTTCGAGGCAGCTCTCGCGGCTGGCCTCGCCGCCTTCGCAGGCAAGAACGTCGTTGAGCAGGACGTGACCGATCTTCGGGCAGGTGATGCCGGGGAAATCGAACAGGCGCACCACGGTCTTGCGCTCTTGAACCGGGCCGAGTTCGACCGCGAGGCGCTTCTGGGCGACGCCCTCGGTGTCGAAGGCGAAGAGATCGACCTTCAGCGACTTCAGGGCCGGACCCTTCGCGTTGTCGACGAGCAGGTAGGTGCGGCAATTCTCGCCCGCAGGCTCGAGGCGGTTCAGTTCGAGCTTCAGCGACGGCCCGGCGGAGGCGGCCGGCTTGGCGTCCTGCGCGACGGCGGAGCCCGCCAGCACGGAGGCGAGGAGCCATCCTGCGGCGGCGATGCGCCCGGCACGACGATAGAACTGACCGTTCATGGCCCCTACGAACTCCTGCACCACGGTGGCTGTCCTCCTCTAAGCGGCGGCCCTTGAGATGGGCCTGCCCTATCGAACCCGTCCCCGGCGCCCGTTGGCAGGCGGGCGGCGCATCGGATTGGGTTTCCCGCGCCGGATCGGCCGGTATCCCTTCACGGATCCGCTGCCGTCGAGATGCGCGGGTCGGGCGGACGCGACCGCCGCGAGGAAGACATCCGGCATCGGAGCAAGGGATCGAATAAGTAAAGCCACCCGGCACCGTCGGAGGCGGCGTCGGGTGGCTGTGCGCTGCAGTAACCGAGAAGCGGGGAACCGATCAAGAGCTGCCGCGAAAGTCAGAGTAATTCCAAACTGTTATTCAGGCTTGGCTGAAACAGGTCAGAGCACATATGCCTGATTGTCACGGTCAATGTTGCCTAATGTTCCCGGATTGAGCCGTGGCGACGTAGTCGTTTTTCCGGTCGGGGGGACGACAGAAGGGCGGCTCTTGATTCGATCCCCATCAAACTTCGTCGCGCTTCGCCGACCTTGGGCCGGAACGAAAAAGGCCGGGGCTTTCGCACCCGGCCCTACATCGGAAACGGAATGACCAGCACGAGGCTGGCTGCATCGTCGTCATTGGTCGGAGTAGCAGGACTTGAACCTGCGACCCCCTGTCCCCCAGACAGGTGCGCTACCGGGCTGCGCTATACTCCGTCACGTCCGTCCCGATACCCCCGGAGGGGTTCGGCGCTCTTAGCTTCGTGCCGGTTCCGGCGCAACCCCGAAAGCCGGCCGCGCATGGTCGTCGTGGACACCGGATCGGTCTATGAGCAGCCGCCGTCACCGGCGGCCGCAGCACGCTGCCTCAGCGGAGATCCATGTCCTCGCGTCCCATCGCCTTCGACCTCACCCGGCTGATCACGCGCCTGCGTCATGCCAGCCCGACCGGTATCGACCGGGTCGACCTCGCCTATGCGCGCCATGTGCTCGCCGGTGACGGGCCGCGCTTCGGACTGGTGACGAGCGCTGTCGGGCCACGGGTGATCGACCGGCGACAGGCGAGCACCATCGTGGAGGCGGTGGCTTCGGGTTGGGTGGAGGACGTGCGGCCCGAGGACGATCCCGTTTATCTCAGGCTCGCCGGTTCGCCCGGCGAGCGGCGGCCGGGCGCCGAAGGTGCACGCCGAAGCGCATTGCGGCGCCGGCAGATCCAGGTCGCCACGACGCTGCGCACGCTGCGAGGCCGCGGCGTCGAAGCGCTGCCGGAGGGCACGATCTACCTGCACAGCTCGCATCTGCGGCTCGACCGGCCGGAACGGTTCGACTGGCTCTATACGCGCCGCGACATCCGCCCGATCTTCTTCGTGCACGATCTGATCCCGATCTCGCACCCCGAATACGGGCGACCCGGCGAGGCCGCCCGTCACGAGCAGCGGATCGACACCATCGCCCGGCATGCGGCGGCGGTGATCGTGAACTCCTCTGATGTCGGCGCCCGCTTCAGCGCGCATCTCGCCGCACGCGGGTTTGCGCCGCGAGCGGTCACCGTGGCGCCGCTCGGCGTCGAGCCGATCTTCTCCGGGCGGGACGGCGCGGCTCCGGCGTTCGGGCAGCCGACCTTCCTAGTGTGCGGGACGATCGAGTCGCGCAAGAACCACCTGCTGCTTCTGCAGGTCTGGCGGGACCTCGCTGCACGGCACGGAGCGCAAACGCCGCGCCTCGTCATCGTCGGCCGGCGCGGCTGGGAGGTCGAGAACGTCGTCGACTTGCTCGACCGCTGCCCGTCGATCGCCCCGCACGTCACCGAGGTTTCGGGTTTGTCGACCCCGGGTCTCGCCCGGCTCATGCGCGGCGCGACCGCTCTTCTGATGCCGTCCTTCATCGAGGGCTACGGCCTGCCCGTGGTCGAGGCCGCCGCGAGCGGTCTGCCGGTGGTCGTCTCCGACATCCCGGTTCACCGCGAGATCGGCGGCGGCTTCGCCAAACTGATCGATCCCCTCGACGGACCGGGCTGGCGACAGGCGATCGAAGATCTGAGCGCGCCAGAATCAAGCCTACGGCATTCCCTGGCTGCGCGGCTCGACGGCTTTGCACCGCCGAATTGGGCCGATCACCTCGTCAAGCTGGACACGACGCTCGCAGCCCTGGACCAAACCTGAACGATAGCGCAGCTTGCCTCAAGCTGGGCTGACGAATATGGAAAAACGTCAGCACCCGCGGCAGGCCTCCGTAAGGCCTCGCGGATTTTCCCTCAACGCTCCGACCGGCGAGGCTCGCACGCGATGACGATCGTCGATCTCGACCGCGAAACCGTGAAGCAGGGCTTGGCCGATGGGTCGATTCTGTTGATCGACGTGCGCGAGGAGCACGAATTTGCAGCCGGGCGCATACCCGGTGCCGTGTCCTATCCGCTTTCGGATTTCGATCCGGCGACGCTCAAGGCACTGATCGACGGCGACGGGCGCCGGCCGGTCTTCTCCTGCGCCTCTGGCGTCCGCTCCATTCACGCGATCAACGCCGCTCGGCAGGCCGGGATCGACGTCGACGAGCACTACAAGGGCGCGTTCAAGGACTGGTTCGCCTCCGGCGAGCCGGTCGAACGCTGAGCCACCACCAGAGTCGAGGACGGCGTTGGGGACGCGCATCGATCATCCCCGACTCAGACGCCATTGCCGGCGGCAATGTGCGCAACCGCACTACACGACCCATCCCGAGCCTCTAGCGCGGGATCAAGGGAACATTAAAAATGCGTAACCTTCGGGTCTTCAGCCTTTTCACCATCGGCCTCGGTGCCGCGCTCGCTTCGCAGTCGGCGCTGGCGCAAGCTCCCGGCATGCCGCCGCCCGGCGTGACGGTGTCGAAGCCCGTGGTGAAGGAGATCATCGAGCAGGACCAGTATACCGGCCGCTTCGACCCGATCGAGTTCGTCGAGGTGCGCGCCCGCGTCACCGGCTACCTGGACAAGATCATGTTCCAGGACGGCGCCGACGTGAAGAAGGGCGAAACCCTCTTCATCATCGACCGGCGGCCCTACAAGGCGGCGCTGGAGCAATCTCAGGCCGCGCTGGTTTCCGCCAAGGCGCGGTTGTCCTTCTCACAGACCGACCTCGAGCGCGCCCAGGTGCTGTCGAAGGGCGGCAACATCTCCGAGCAGGTGACCGACCAGCGCCGACAGGCATCGCAGACCGCGCAGGCCGACGTCGACAGCGCGGAAGCTGCGCTGCGTAACGCCCAGCTCAACTACGACTTCACCGATGTGAAATCGCCGATCAACGGCCGCATCAGTCGCCGGTTGGTCACCGAGGGTAACATCGTCAGCGCCGACCAGACGATGCTGACGACGATCGTCTCGCTCGATCCGATCTATTTCGGCTTCACCGTCGATGAGCAGTCCTTCCTCAAATACCAGACGAGCATCGGCATCGGCATGGGCCAGACCCAGCGCGGCAAGGGCGCACCGGTGATGATCGCGCTGAGCGGCGAGAAGAAGCCGACGCACAAGGGTACGCTCGACTTCGTCGACAACCGCGTGGACAACCAGACCGGCACGGTGCTGCTGCGCGCCACCGTTCCGAATGCCGACAGCTTCATCAAGCCTGGCCTGTTCGGTATCGTCTCGATGCCGGCGACCAAGCCCTACCAGGGCATCCTGATGCCCGACGACGCGATCTCGGCGAACCAGGACAAGCGGATCGTCTACATCCTCGGCGAGGGCAACAAGGTCTCCGCCAAGCCCGTCACTCTCGGCCCCATCGTCGACGGCTACCGCGTCATCGCCGAAGGCCTGAAGGGCGACGAGACCGTGGTGATCAACGGCATCGCCAAGATCCGCCCCGGGATGGAGGTGAAGCCCGAGACGAAGCAGCTCCCGCCGACGAAGGAATGAGGCGCCTACCCGTGTCCTGCGGCCCGGCGGCGAGAGGTTAGCCGATGCGTTTTGCCCACTTTTTCGTCGACCGGCCGATCTTCGCTTCGGTCACGTCGATCGTCTTCCTGATCCTCGGCTTCGTCGCCTACGAGTCGCTGCCTGTCTCGCAATATCCCGAGATCGTGCCGCCGACCGTGACCGTGCGCGCCTCCTTCCCCGGCGCGAATGCCGAGACGGTGGCGGCCACGATCGCGACGCCGCTCGAACAGGAGATCAACGGCGTCGACAACATGCTCTACATGACGTCGTTGTCGACCAACGACGGCAACATGCTGCTGACCGTTACCTTCAAGGTCGGCACCAACCTCGATATCGCGAACGTTCTCGTTCAGAACCGGCTCTCGGTGGCGCAGCCGCGCCTGCCGCCGGACGTGCGCAACCTGGGCGTCACCGTGCGCAAGGCCTCGCCGGACCTGATGCTGGTGGTGCACCTGCGCTCGCCGAACCGCACGTACGACCAGAACTATCTCGCCAACTACATTTACCTGAACATCCGCGACGAGTTGCTCCGCCTCGATGGCGTCGGCGACATCACGATCTTCGGCGGCAACGAATATGCCGAGCGCATCTGGATCGATCCGAACAAGCTCGCAGCCTACGGCCTGACGACGACCGACGTCGTCAATGCGCTGCAGGAACAGAACGTCCAGGTCGCGGCCGGCCAGCTCAACGGGCCGCCCGCTGCCACGGGCGCAGCGTTCCAGTTCGTCGTTCAGTCGCAAGGCCGCTTCAAGACGCCGGAAGAATTCGCCGACGTCATCGTCAAGGCTCAGGACGGGCGCCTCGTGCGCGTGAAGGACGTGGCCCGCGTCGAGATGGGCCAGAAGGACTACACGACGAACTCGTTCCTCGACGACACCCCGGCAGTCGGCATCGGCGCCTTCCAGCGCCCGGGCACCAACGCGCTCGACGCGGCGGCCTCGGTGAAGGCCGTCATGGAGCAGGTGAAGAAGAACTTCCCGCCCGACGTCGAGTACGCCATCGCCTACAACCCGACCGAGTTCATCGAGGAATCGATCCACGAGGTCTACAAGACGCTGTTCGAGGCCGTCGGCCTCGTGGTGATCGTGATCCTGGTCTTCCTCCAGAGCTGGCGGACGGCGCTGATCCCGGTGATCGCGATCCCGGTGTCGCTGGTTGGCACCTTCGCGGCGATGGCAGCGTTCGGGTTCTCGCTGAACAACCTCACCCTGTTCGGGCTGGTGCTCGCCATCGGCATCGTCGTCGACGACGCGATCGTCGTGGTCGAGAACGTCGAGCGCAATATGCAGGAGGGCCTCTCCCCGGGCGAGGCGGCGCACAAGACCATGGACGAGGTCGGATCGGCTGTCCTCGCCATCGCCCTGGTGCTCGCCGCGGTGTTCATCCCGACCGCGTTCATTCCCGGCATCTCGGGCCAGTTCTACAAGCAGTTCGCGCTCACCATCGCGGCCTCGACGATCATCTCGGCCTTCAACTCGCTGACCCTGTCGCCGGCGCTTTGTAAGCTGCTGCTGGTGCCGCACCACGATCGGCCGAAGCCGAAGTTCTTCTTGACGCGGTTCGTCAACTGGCTCGCGGATCTGTTCAACCGCGGCTTCGACGCGGTCTCGAACGGGTATGCTGGTACCATCCGCGTGCTGACGAGCTCGGTGATCGGGCTGTTGCTGATGCTGGTCGTGTATGCCGGCGTCATCTTCGCGACGTTGCATCTGGCCAAGACGGTGCCGACGGGCTTCATCCCCGATCAGGACCAGGGCTATCTCATCGGCGTCGTCCAGCTCCCGTCCGGCGCGTCGCTCGATCGGACGACCGACGTCATCAACAAGGCTGCTGCCATTGCGCGGAAAGTCGATGGCGTGACCCACTCGGTCATCATCGCCGGCTTCGACGGTGCGACCTTCACCAACACGACGAACTCGGGCGTGATGTTCCTCACGCTCAAGGGCGCCAAGGAGCGCGCTGAAACCGGCCGCAGCGCAGCCGTCATCACCGGCGACGTGCTCAAGGCCACCGCCGGCATCCAGGATGCGCGGATCATCGTGATCCCGCCTCCGCCGGTGCGCGGCCTCGGCCAGGGCGGCGGCTTCAAGATGCAGATCGAGAGCCGGCAATCCTCGGCGATCGGCCCGCTGCTCGCCTCGACGGGTGAAGTGCTCGGCCAGGCGAACGCCGATCCGAACCTGACCCGCGTGTTCACGACCTTCACGAACGACACGCCGCAATACTATCTCGACATCGACCGTACGGTCGCGCGCATGCTGAACGTGCCGCTCGCCAACGTGTTCAACACGCTGCAGGCGGCGCTTGGCGGGACTTACGTCAACGACTTCAATACGTTGGGACGTATCTACCAAGTGCGTTTGCAGGGCGATGCGATCTACCGGCAGTCGCGGCGCGACATCGAGCAGCTCAAGGTCCGGTCCTCGACCGGTGCGCTGGTGCCGCTCGGCACACTCGCCAACATCCGCGAGATCACCGGCCCGCAGATCGTGCAGCGGTTCAACCTGTACTACTCGGTACCGGTCCAGGGCGTGGCGCGGCCGGGCATCTCGACGGGTCAGGCGCTCGACGCGATGGAGGCCGTCGCCAAGCGTGTGCTGCCAGACGGGTTTGCCTACGACTGGACCGAGATCGCCTTTCAGCAGAAGGCCGCCTCGGGCACGGCGGGTTATGTCTTCGCCCTGGGTGTGCTGCTCGTGTTCCTCGTGCTCGCGGCCCAGTACGAATCCTGGGCTCTTCCGCTCGCAATCCTTCTCGTCGTGCCGACGGGCGTGCTCGCCGCGCTCTTCGGCGTGCAGCTTCGGGGGCAGGACAACAACATCCTGACCCAGATCGGTCTCATCGTGCTCATTGGCCTCGCCGCGAAGAACGCGATCCTGATCGTGGAATTCGCGCACGACATCGAGGAGTCGGAGCACAAGGGTCCGGTGGCGGCCGCAGTCCAGGCCTGTCGTCTGCGCCTGCGTCCGATCCTGATGACGGCCTTCGCCTTCATCCTCGGCACCCTGCCGCTCGTCATCGCCACCGGTCCCGGTGCGGAGATGCGTCAAGCTCTCGGGACGGCCGTGTTCTTCGGCATGATCGGCGCGACGTTCTTCGGTCTGTTCCTGACGCCGGTCTTCTACGTGGTGATCCGCCGCTTCGTGCTGTGGATCGCAAAGCTGCGCGGGAAGACCGAAGACGACACACGCGGAGCCCATCCGGCGCACGGCTGAGCCCACCCGATAAACGGCACGAAAAAGGCCGGCGAGCTTAGCTCGCCGGCCTTTTTCGGTTCCGTGGTGTGTCAGGCACCTCGCGTGCCGGGTCCTAGAAGAACGGGCGCGGGCCGTAGAAGCCGTAAGGACGGTAATACGGGCGCGGACGGTAGTAGCCGTAAGGGCGATAGACCGGGCGGCCGTAGAACGGGCGCGGGCCGTAGAAGTTCGGACGGCACACGCCCCAGGGATTGGGGTGGAAACCGGGGCCGCAACCACCGGCTACGCGCTCGATCTGGGCGCCGTCCGTCGCGCCGAGCAACCCCGGGCTGAGCGGAGCGGCACTCGCCGACGTCGCGAGACCGAGACCGGCCGCGAGCGTCGCCGCGGCCGCGATAATCTTCAGGTGCGTCATACTGGGACCTCCTCAACCATCCGGCACGCGGCGACCGCTGCCGGAGACTTGATGAAACACGTTTTTCCCTGAACGCCCGCTGAGCCGATCACGGCAACATCATGTTGACCATCGGCGCCAGCACGAGACCCGCCAGGAAAGCCACGCTGAGAAGCCGGGTGTATTGAACGCAGCTGACCATGTGAACCTCCTCGGACGATCGGATCCAACGCGATGCCAGATCTGTGATCGGCACCGCGTTCGGCGGAACTCGATTGCGCCGATCTGGTCTCGCAGATCGAGGAAAGCTTGGGAGTGCTCGGGCACACGCGACACGGCCGGATGAATGGATGATCCGAGGCCGCTCGCCGTGCGACGAGGCGGAGCGCCAATTCCCTCGGGCCTGCCCGCGTCCTACATCGGTGCCGATGGAATCGGATTTCACCCTCGACCCCCGCTTGCAGGCCGACACCGCCGCGATCGGCGATCTCGCCCTGTGCTCCGTCCTCCTGATGGACGATGCGCGCTTTCCCTGGATGATCCTGGTGCCGCGTCGGCCAGGACTAAGCGAGCTAACCGATCTGTCACCGGAGGACGCGGCGACGCTGATGGACGAGATCCGCCTCGCCTCCGGTGTGATGCAGGCCCTCTCGAAGCCCGACAAGCTGAACGTGGCAGCGCTCGGCAACCAGGTGGCTCAGCTCCATATCCACGTGATCGGGCGCTTCCGCTCCGATCCGGCCTGGCCGAACCCAATCTGGGGCGTCGGCACGCGCGCGCCCTACCCGGCCCATGCCCGCGCACAGCTGCTCGAGCGCGCCGGCGCGCTGTTCGCGGCGGCCTGACCATGACGGACGTCTTCGACCGCCTCGGTTTCGTGAAGAGCGGGCTCGTGCGGCACAGCGCCGAGCGTGAGCATGTCGCCATCCCGCCCATCGATGCACCGGGGACCGGCATCCTGCTGTTTGCCGGCGACCGCGTGATCCTGCGCGCCAGCGACCCGCCGACGGCCCTGCTCGCCCCCGAAGATTTCGCGCCGGCTCTGCAGGGCGGGCTCACCGTGTTTCTCGGTCGGGTCGATGGCCGCCCGGTCTTTGCCGCCGCGCTGCCGGAGCAGGCGGCCGAGGAGGTTGCGGAGCCAGCGTTCCGCGTCTCGGACCTGCGCGGCATCGCCGCCGAGGGAGCGGTGGCGGCCGAAGAACTCGGCCTGCTGGCGACAGCCAAATCCGTGCTCGCTTGGCACGGCCGCAACGGCTTCTGCGCCAATTGCGGCTCACCGACCGAGGTGAAGGCCGGCGGCTTCCGGCGCGAATGCCCATCCTGCTCGATGTACCACTTCCCCCGCACCGACCCGGTCGTGATCATGCTGGTGCATCGCGGCGATGCCTGCCTGGTGGGACGCGGCCCGCATTTCCCCGGCACTATGTATTCTTGCCTCGCCGGCTTCGTGGAGCCGGGCGAGACGATCGAGGACGCGGTCCGTCGCGAGACCTTCGAGGAGACGGGCGTCGTCGTCGGCCAGGTCCGCTATCGGGCCTCGCAGCCCTGGCCGTTCCCGTCTTCGCTGATGATCGGCTGCATTGCCGAGGCGACGAGCGAGGCCATCACCATCGACCCGCTCGAACTCGCGGACGCCCGATGGGTGACGCGGGCCGAGCTGCGCACCATGTTCGACGGCAACCACCCCGAAGACATCACCGCGCCGAAGCCGCTCGCCATCGCCCACCTGTTGCTGCGCGATTTTCTGGACGGGCAAATCTGAGGATCACCGTATCACAGGATCCTGTGATCAGATCTCAACCGGCGCGCCATGCCCCACGCCGACGCCCTGCGGATCAAAGGCGACGCTCTTCACGATGGCGAAGACCGCGCGGCCCGGCGCCAGTGCGAGATCCTGTGCCGAAGCCCGCGTCACCCGCGCGGCGAGGATCGCGCCGTTACAGTCGATCTCGACCATCACCGAGGCGCCGGTCTCACGCATCGTCGAGACCTTTCCTGGGAAGACATTGCGGGCGCTCAGGCCGTGCGGCGGCTCGGTGGCGATCAGCACGTCGCGGGCCGGGACCCGAAGGCGCACCGCGCGTCCCGGCGCAGCGCCGAGCCGGGGCACGGTGAGGGGGCCGGCCGGGCCGCTCAGCCGGGTCAAGCCCGTCGCGTCGTCATGCGCGGCGACGGTCATCGTCAGGATCGCACCGGCCTCGGCGGCATCGGGGATGAGGTCGGGACGGCGCAGGACGGCATCGGCCGACCCGGTCGCCGCAACGCGCCCGGCCTCCAGCACGACCACGGTCGAGGCGAGCCGCGAGACCTCCGCGACCGAGTGGCTGACATAGACGATCGGCACGCCGACCTCGTCGCGCATCCGCTCGATATACGGCAGGATCTCACCCTTGCGGGACTCGTCCAACGCGGAAAGCGGCTCGTCCATCAGGAGCAGGCGCGGCTTCGACAGGAGGGCCCGGCCGATCGCTACGCGCTGGCGCTCGCCGCCGGAGAGGCCGGCCGGATGCCGCTCCAGCAGCGGTCCAATGCCCAGCATCTCGACGACGTTGTCCACCTCCGCCGCCGAGGTCTCGATGCCGTGCCGACGGGCGAACCAGCGGCCGAAGCCGAGATTGTGCCGCACGCTGAGATGCGGCAACAGCCGCGCCTCCTGGAAGACGCAGCCGATCCGCCGGAGATGCACCGGCACGCGGACGTGGCGCGCGGTATCCAACAGCACTGTGCCGTCCACGGCAATCCGCCCCTTGTCGGGTTGGGCGAGCCCGGCGATCAGGTGGATCACCGCGCTCTTGCCGGAGCCCGAGCGCCCGAACAGGGCGGTCAGCCCGGCCCCGGCGCCGAAGGCGACGTCCAGCGCGAAGGTACCGCGGCGCAGCGAAAGCTCGACGTCGATCGTCATGAACCGGGCATCCCCCGCCGGGCGTTGTCAGAGACCACAGCCAGGAGCCCTCGATGATCGTCGTCCACCATCTGGAGAACAGCCGCTCGCAGCGCGTGCTGTGGCTCCTGGAGGAACTCGGTCTCTCCTACGACGTGAAGCGGTACGCCCGCGATCCGAAGACCATGCTGGCGCCCCCGGAACTGCGCGCCGTCCATCCGCTCGGCAAGTCGCCGATCCTCGACGACGGCGGCACGGTCGTCGCGGAATCGGGCGCCATCGTCGAATACCTGACGGCCCGACAGGGGGGCGCCCTGGCACCCGCGCCCGGCACGCCCGAGCACCGGCGCTACACCTACTTCCTGCACTACGCGGAGGGCTCGGCGATGCCGCCGTTGCTCTTGAAGCTCGTCTTCTCGCGGCTCGCGCCGGGCAGCCCGGCGCTGGTGCGTCCCCTGGTTCGGGCAATCTCGGCCAAGGTCATGGGCGGCTTCGTCGATCCGGATCTGCGCCGCCACGCAGCGTTCTGGGAGAGCGAACTCGCCGACCGCCCGTGGTTCGCCGGCGACACCTTCACGGCCGCCGACATCCAGATGAGCTTTCCGCTCGAAGCTTTCGCCTCGCGTGGCACTGGGGCAGGACCGAAGCTGACGGACTGGCTGGCTCGCATCCACGCGCGACCGGCCTACCAGCGGGGCCTGCAGCGGGGCGGCCCCTACGCCTATGCGTGAGGCCGGGTTCATTCCGCCAGCCTCTTGCCGAGCCGCCGGGACAGCAGCTCGGACAGCAGCAGCGCGATCATCGACAGCCCGATCGAGATCAGGGTCAGGCGCATGGCCGCGGGTTCACCGCCGGGCACCTGGGTCAGGGTGTAGATCGCCGAAGGCAGCGTCTGCGTCTCACCGGGGATGTTCGAGACGAAGGTGATGGTCGCGCCGAACTCCCCCATCGCCTTGGCGAAGGCGAGCACCGAACCGGCGAGAATGCCGGGCAGGCTCAGAGGCAGCGTCACCGCCAGGAAGACGACGAGCGGCGATGCACCAAGCGTCGAGGCCGCCTGCTCGAGCTTGGTGTCTACCGCCTCGATCGAGAGCCGCATCGCCCGCACCATCAGCGGAAAGCCCATCACGGCGCAGGCGAGCGCCGCACCGGTCCAGCGAAACGAGAACACGATGCCGATCTCGTAGAGCCACGCGCCGAGAGTGCCTTTCCGCCCGAAGGTCACGAGCAGCAGATAGCCCGTCACCACCGGCGGCATGATCAGCGGCAGATGGATCAGCCCATCGAGCAGGGCGTGGCCTGGGAAGCGCTTGCGGGCGAGCAGCCATGCCATGGCCAGGCCGGGAACGAGGCTCGCGAGGGTCGCCACAGCGGCGACCCGCAGGCTGAGCAGGACCGCGATCCATTCGTCGGGAGTCAGTCCGAGGCGGTCCAAGGCGCGATGTCGGCTCTCAGGGGGATATGCGCTGTATCAGCCCGTACACAGCCCATCAGTCAACGGCTTGCACGCGCGTGATCGATGATTGCCGTGCATCGGGGATCCTGGCCTTGCGCATGACCGTCGCCCTGGCCGCCTCGATGGCGATCGTCGCCGCGCTCATGGTGCGTGCCTCGGCGTAGCGATGCAGCGCGAAGCGGGCGATGTCCGCGGCGAGCCCGTCGATCTCGTCCGCGAGCGCCGTGAGGCGCGCCGGCTCGGTCGTCTCTCCGGCCTCGTCGCGGATCTCCAGCAGCCTCTCCGTTGCGACTGCGATCCGCTCGCGTCGGACGCGCGAGAGCCGCTGCCTGAGCCACGCCAGGATCGAGCCGACACCGCCGCCGAAGAAGGCGACGAGGTAGATCCAGGTCTCGTAGCGCTCGATGAAGCTCTCCTGCTCGCGCTCGAAATAGTCGATCGCGCCCGGATGGATCGGCAGCTTGGCGCTCGTCGCCTCGGCCGTGCTTTCGTAGGCCGGGGCATGGATGGCGTTGGCCGCGGGATGGGTGTCGGCGAGGCCGCCGCGCATCTCGAACAGGTGCTGCGTCACGGAGGCCGCGACGCTCCGAGAGAGCGAGTCCCGCGCCATCAGCCGATACGAGGCGCCGACGGTCATGACATCTTCGGCGGGAACCCTCGGATTACCGCCGAACAGTCCCGCCGGGATCGTGACCGTGGAGAGTTTCGGCATCTGCTCGGCGAGCGCCGCAGTGTCCTGCTCGCCGATCACCCGGACGCGATTGTCCGGGCTAGCCTGCCGCACGATGCCAACGATGCGCCGTGCCGCGGGCGTCGTCGGCGTGGTCACGGTCACCACCGCGTCGATGCGCTTCTCGCTCAGCGCCGCGGCGAGATCGCGCTCCTCGAGGCCGACCAGGGCAACGCTGTCCTCGGGAACGGCCTGCCCCTCCGGCACGTCCGCGGCGGTGATGCCGTCATGTTCCAAAAGCTCGGAGATCAGGGCCTTGTCGGCAGAGCGCTGCGCGATGAAGCCGAGGCGCTTTCCGGCGAGATCCGGCATGGCGGCGATGCCGGAGGCCTCCGGCGTCAGGATGATCACCGCCTGCTCGCGCAGGATCGCCAGCGTCAACCCGTTCGCCGGCAAGGCGATATCCGGCCTGACCACGGCAAGGTCTGCTTTGCGATCGCGCAAGGCCTCGGCGCTCTCGCGCACGCCGTCGAAAGCCAAGATCTTGAGCCGGACGTCCTTGTTGCGCGCCTTCAAGGCCTCGGCGTAGGCCTGAAGCAGCGCCGGTTCGGTGCCGCCCTTCGGCGCGACGGCAACGGTCAGGGTCGTAGCCCGAGAAAAATAGAGGGCCGCGATGCCAACGACGGCAACCACCGCGGCGAGAACGAGGATGAACGCCTCTCGCCTGATCCTCAGCCCCACCGTCGACCTCGTCGTTCTTATGCGAGGTTACGAGATAGGGCCCTTCAGGTGCTCGCGTGAGCCCCTGCTTCCGGATCTTCACGAAGCCCTTATGGCGCGAGGTGCCGCACCCTCTCGCATCCTAACGGTCGAGTGCCCAGCTTACGGCCGCGGTTCCCAGTCGGATCGCGTGAACCCCGACGATCGATGTCCATCCCCCAACTCACCGCCGCACGACAGGCAGCGGCCATCGTCATGCCGAGCTTCGTCGTCGGCCAGGATGCTTCCGGCCGCTGGGTGGCCGTCGAGACGCATGGCCTCGGCGGCGGGCTCTTTCGCAGCAGGGAAGACGCCGTGCACTACGCACTCGCGGAAACCCTGAAACGGCCGGATGCGATCCTGATCGCATCCGGGCCGGTCGAGTTCAGGATCTAGGCTTACTTGGCTGCGCCGACAACGGTGAAGCCCTGTTTCTCGAAGAAGGGCTTCGCGGCCGGGCTCTGCAGCCACTTCAGGAGCGCGACACTGTCTTCGTTCGCGGATTCCTTGGTGCGGGCGATCGGGTAGACGATCGGCGGATGGCTGTCGGCCGGGAAGGTCGCGACCACCTTCACGCCAGGCTCCGAAACGGCGTCGGAGGCGTAGACGATGCCGAGCGGAGCCTCGCCGCGGGCGACGAGAAGCAGCGCGGCGCGGACGTTCTCGGCCTGCGCGACCTTGTCCTTCACGCCATCCCAGGCGCCGAGCTGCGTGAGCGCGGCCTTGCCGTACTTGCCGGCTGGCACCGCATCGACGTTGCCCATTGCGAGGTGGCCGCCGCCGAGGGCCTTGGCGAGATCGACGCCCGGCTTCAGATCGACGGCAACGGTCGAATCCTTGGCCGCGACGAGGACGATGGCGTTGCGGAGCAGGTCCGTGCGCGTGTCGGGACGGATGGTGTTGTTCTTCTGCGCGTAGTCCATCCAGGCCTGGTCGGCGGACCAGAAGATGTCGGCCGGTGCGCCGGATTCGAGCTGCTTCGCCAGGGCGTTGGAGCCGGCATAGGAGATCTTGGCGGTCTTGCCGGTTTCCTTGCCCCAGGTCGCGGTTGCCTCGTCGAGGGCATTCTTCAGGCTCGCCGCAGCGAAGACGACGACGGGGGCGTCTGCGGCCCGGCTCGGCGTGGTCGCCGGAAACGAGCCGAGTACCAGAGAGAGCCCTAGAAGACCTGCGAGCCAGGAGCGGCGGGTCGACACTGCATGAATCAAGATGATCGCGCCTCGATCGGAGCGCAGCCGCCGTGCCGGCAAACCGCGCATCATTGAATGCGACGAGGCGCCCCCCACGGCACGCCTCATTCCCGACGGGCGTTATATCCGCCCGGGAACGGCGCGACCATAGTTGTGAGGCGCGCTATCGCCAACCCATCGGCGGAGCCACAGCACGGATAAGTGTCGGATCAACCTGCAGTTTCGTCATCGAAATGATTCGTCCGGTCCGTGCGGGCGAGACGGCTCAGCAGGACGAGAAGCGAGCCGGGCATTGGTGCTTCGAGCGCCTCCGCACCGAGCACCTCGTCTCGTGGCGAACGAGCGCGGCGGCTGCGGAGGATGCCTCGGACGACGACGGGGCTGCGGCGTAGAGCTTTTCTTGCTTTCATGACGCATACTGTTGCTTCGACGCCAGCCCGATCTGGGGTTGGAAGGCCAGTATGCCAAGCGGCGCCGGCTCGTCCCCAATCGCTCAGGCATTGGACAATCTGCCCAGCGGTTGGGCGTTCCCTCGGCTTTTAGCAAAATTCGTGGAGGGTGCGGCGCGTCGGTGCTACTCCGCGCGGCATGCTCGAAGGTCTGCCCCCTCACCGCCCGACCCACATCCTGCGACTCTCGACGGACGAGTTGTCCGCGCGCGCCATGACCGACCTGCTCGGCGAGATGTTCGACCCCACCGAGACGGCCGTTGCCGCCTTCGAGGTCGAGGGCACGACTACCTGGAGACTAGAGGCCTATTTCGCCGACGAGCCCGATGAAGACTTCGTCCGCGAGTTGATCCGCCCGATAATCGGGGATCAGGCCGATGAAGCCGTGTTCGACACGATCGAGCGGCAGGATTGGGTAAAGGCCTCGCTGGAGGGTCTGAAGCCGGTACGTGCCGGGCGCTTCCTGATCCACGGCTCGCACGACCGCGATCAGATCCGCGCCAACGACCTCGCCATCGAGATCGAGGCGGCGCTCGCCTTCGGCACCGGCCATCACGGCACCACGCTCGGCTGCCTGCGGGCTTTCGCCGACCGGCTGAAGCGCGGCCGCCCGCGCCGTGTGCTCGACGTCGGCACGGGCACCGGCATCCTCGCTTTCGCCGCGGCGAAGGCGCTGCGCTCCACGGTGATCGCGGGCGACCTCGACCCCGAAGCCGTCTGGACCGCGAAGGGCAATGCTCGCCTGAACGGGATCGGCGCCCATCTCCGGCTTTATGAAGGACCCGGCGTGCGCCACGCGCTCGCCGACCGGACGCGCCGGTTCGAGGTGGTCTTCGCCAACATCCTGGCCAAGCCGCTGAAAAAACTCGCGCCGACGCTCACGGCCGTCGTGGCGGATGACGGCATCCTCATCCTGTCCGGGCTGATCGAGCGCGACGTTCCGGGGGTGCTCTCCACCTACCGGCACAGGGGTTTTCACCTGGCCAGAATGGGTGTGATCGAGGGTTGGGCGACGCTGGTGCTGCGCCGGGGCGGAGCGGCCCCACGCGTTGTTGCCCGGCGCCGGTACGCCGCGTAACGCTTCCGGGCATGACGAGCCCGCGCCGCCGCTTCCAGACCTTCGACGACCCGAGCCATCGCAAGGGTCCCGAGCGCGTCGCCGCCCTGCGCGCCGCCATGCGGGAGGCCGGTGTCGGCGGCTTTGTGGTTCCGCGCGCCGATGAGCACCAGTCGGAATACGTGCCGGCCAATGCCGAGCGGCTCGCTTGGCTGACGGGCTTCACCGGGTCTGCTGGTACAGCCGTTGTGTTGGTCGAGAAGGCGGCCATCGTCGTCGACGGCCGCTACACGCTGCAGGCGCCCGAGCAGGTCGACACCGCCGTCTTCACGGTCGTGCCACTGGCGGACAAGACGCCGGATGCCTGGATCGCCGAGACCATCTCGCCCGACACGGTGCTCGGCTATGACCCCTGGCTTCACACGGCCGATAGCGTGGCGCGGCTGGAACGTGCCGTCGCCAAGGCCGGCGCATCGCTGAAGGCCGTTCCGAATCTCGTCGACGCCGTCTGGGCCGGAAGACCGCCACAGCCCGCGGGTCGCGTGGGCCTGCAGCCCCTCGACTATGCCGGTGAGAGCGCCGAGGCGAAGCTAACCCGCATCCGGGACAAGCTCGCGGCGGCAGGGGGCGACGCGCTCGTCATCTCGGACCCGCACAATCTCGCCTGGGCTTTCAACATCCGCGGCACAGACGTGGCTCACACGCCCCTGGCGCTCGGCTACGCCATCGTCCCGCGCGAGGGCCAGCCGAGCCTCTTCCTGAGCTCGACCGACCTGGCGCCGGAGGTGCGGACAGCCCTCGGCGCGCTCGCAGAGCTGGAGCCACGCGCCTCCTTCGAGCAAGCGCTCGGCGCACTCGCCGGCCGGCCCGCCAAGGTCCGCGTGGACGTCGCGACGGCAGGATCTGCGCTGAAGGAAATCATCGTCTCGTCCGGGGGCGCCGCCGATATCGGCCCCGACCCCATCACGGGCATGAAGGCGGTCAAGAACGACGCCGAGATCGCCGGCACGCGTGCTGCCCACCGGCGGGACGGGCTCGCGGTGACGCGCTTCCTGGCGTGGCTGCAGCGGTCGGGCGGCAACGACGTCAGCGAGATCGAGGCTGTGGAGGCGCTGGAGGATTTTCGGGCCGAGAGCGGGCTGCTGCGCGAGGTGTCGTTTCCGACGATTTCGGGCTCGGGGCAGAACGGCGCGATCGTGCATTACCGCGTCACAATCGGCAGCGACCGGCGTGTTCAGCCGGGCGAACTCTTCCTGATCGATTCAGGCGCGCAATATGCCGACGGCACCACGGACATCACCCGCACCGTCTCTATCGGTACGCCGACGGAGGAGATGCGCGATCGCTTCACGCGCGTGCTGCAGGGGCACATCGCCATAGCGCGCGTGGTGTTTCCGAAGGGGACGACCGGGGCGCAGATCGATGCGTTCGCGCGCCGGGCCTTGTGGGAGGCCGGTCTCGACTTCGACCACGGCACCGGCCACGGCGTCGGCTCGTTTCTGTCGGTGCACGAAGGGCCGCAGCGCATCGCCAAGACCGGCGCGGTTGCGCTGGAGGCTGGCATGATCCTCTCGAACGAGCCGGGCTACTACCGCGCCGGCGCCTACGGCATCCGAATCGAGAATCTGATCCTGGTGGAGGAGCGCGCGATCACGGGCGGCGAGAGGCCGATGCTCGGCTTCGAGACGCTGACCCTCGCCCCGCTCGACCGCGCGCTGATCGAGCCGTCGCTGCTCTCCCCGGCTGAGGCAGAGTGGCTCGACGCCTACCATGCGCGGGTGCGCGAGACGCTCGGACCCGACCTCGATCCGGAGACGCGCGCGTGGCTCGAAGATGCGACTCGCCCGATCGGGCCGTCGGCCTAGACGCCCGCCCACTCCATCGCCCGCCACACGCCGCAGGCGATCAGCGCCCACCAGGTGATGGTCAGCGCGCCGGCACCGATCAGTCCGGTCTTGAACAGGCTGTCAGGGAGACCGTCCTGGCTTTTCGCCGGGGTCGGCTCCGTCGCGGTTTGAGCAGAATCGGTCACGGGCCGCTTTCCTCCGGAATGGGCTTTGGCTGAAACGAGGGACGTCACGCGTCCGTCGGAAGATCTGGGGCGATCGGATTCGGCACCGCGTCGGCGGCACGGCGCGCCCAGAGTGGCATCCGCTGAGCGAGTCGCCGCCGGAAGCCCGCGCGCATCTGCGCGACGGTGCCGCTGCGCGAGACCAGCAGCAGCATCGCGTGCGGATTGGTCGTGAAGTAGCGCCAGAACAGTCGGGCCGGCTCTTCCTTGATCCGCCAGGCCCATTCGAGCCCGAAGCGCTGCATCCAGTCCGGCGCGCGCGAGCGGCTGCCCGACAGGAAGTTGAACAGACCGCCCGAGGTCTTGATCAGCCCGACATTCGTGAGCAACGGACCGAACTCGTAGACGAAGACCTGCTCGCGCGGCACGCCGAGGGCCAGCCAGAGGATGTCCGGCGCCAGCGCATCGATTTCACGGATTTTTTCGCGCAGGGCCTCCCCCTCCAGGTAGCCATGCGAGTGGCCGACGATCCGGATGCCGGGATGGAGGCGCCGGACGTTCTCGACGGCCAGCCGGTTCTCCTCCTCGTTCGCGCCGAAGAGGTAGAAGGACAGGTTCCGCTTCACCGCACCGCGCGCGACGCTATGGAAGAGGTCGGTCGTCGCCACGCGCTCCGGCAGCGGATGCTCGCCGAAGAAGCGGGAAGCGACCACCATGGGCTGTCCGTCGGCGTTGATGAGATCCGCCTGCGCCAGCATCCGCGCGAAGTCGCGGTCGCGGGCGTAGCGCGAGAGGACCTCGCCGTTGGCCGAGGTCAGGAACAGCGGCAGGTTGGGCCTGGGATGGCTCTCGGCGGCGGAGAGCATCAGGTCTGCCATCTCCTGCATGCCGAGTACTGCGATCGGCATGCCGCCGAGCTTCGTGGCCGTGACGTCGCGAACGAGGTCCCGGGAATGAGGGGCGACGGGCGCCATGCTCACAGGTAGCCTCCCACGGTCGCGGGCAGGCGCTCGGCGCCGACGATGGCAACTGCATTCGGGCGTCGACGGCGCGCGGCCGAAATCGAGTCGAGCATGCCGTCGCCGGCCTCGCGCGAGGTGTGCATCTCGCCCTTCAGCCATTCCTCGGCGAGTGCCAGCGCGATGCCGAGCAGCAGGCCGGCGACGAGGCCGAGCATGGCGAGCGTGCGCGCGGGCGGCGGGTAGCTGCGATTGAGCGGCTTCACGGCCTGCGTGATGATGCGGGCATTGCCGACGTCGAGGCGGGCCTGCTGTCCGGTCTCGCGGGCGCGGACCAGGAAGGCCTCGTAGACGGCGCGGCTGGCGTCGACCTCGCGGTCCAGCTCACGCAGCCGGATGGAGGCCTGTGCGAGTCCGACCGTCCTGCCCTTGGCCGCGTCGAAGCTCTTTTCGAGTGACATCACCGTCGCCTGGGCGCGGGCGAGATCCGTCCTGGCCGCCTGCGCATAGCGGCCGATCTCCTGGTCGATCAGCTTGCGCGAGAGCTGCAGCTGCGAGGCGATCGAGGTCACCTGCGGATGGCGCGGCCCGAGATCGTGGGCGAGCTCGGCCTGCTTGCGCGAGAGTTCGGCATACTGGCCGCGAAGGGCCGTGATCGCCTGCGAGGCGAGCGCATCCTCGGTCGCACCCGCATCGATGCCGGCGGCCTGCATGCGCTGCACCTGGTCGACGCGAGCCTGCGCGTCGGCGGCGCGGACGCGAGCACCGGCGAGCTGGGCGTTCAGCTGCGTCAGCTGTTGGTCCGTGACCAGCACATCGCGGGTGCCGATCAGGCCGTTCTCGGCCTTGTAGGTCTGGACCCGGCTCTCTGCGCGGTTAACGTCCTCGCGCAGCTCGACGAGCCGGGACGAGAGGCCCGCGCTGGCGCGGTTGGCGGCCTCGGCCCGATTGGCGGCCTCCTCGGCGAGGTAGGAATCCACGACGGCGTTGGCGATCCGCGCAGCCTTGTCGGCATCGCGGGAGGACGCCTCGACATCCACGATGAAGGTGCGGCCGGTACGGCGCACGGCGACGCGCTTCGAGAGCGCTTCGAGTGCTGCCGAGAAGCTGGTGGCTGCATCGGGGGCGGCTGGCTGTGTCTGGCCGAGCTTCTGTGCCAACGAGCCGAGCAGTCCCGGCGAGGCACCTGCGCCTCCGAATTCGGGATCGTGCATCAGGTCGAGCGTTTCGACGACGCGGCCGAGCACGTTGCTCGAGGTGATCACCTGCGCCTGGCTCTCGACGATGGTCAGGAAGCCGCCGGAATCCTGCCCGGCCGCCGTCAGCTCCTTGTCGAGAAGGCGAAGATCGCGCGGGTCGATATAGAGCTGCGCCCCGGCCGTGTAGCGGGGCGTCAGCACCTTGCCGACCGCGAAGGCGAGCCCCGTGCCGATGATCGCGCAACCCGCGATCAACAGCGCACGGCGCCGCAGGACGGCCAGGACATGGCGGACCGAGGGACCACGGGGGGCCGTCGCTTCACCCGGCCCTCGGCGCCGCTGCAAGGCGGTGCTGTTGCGCGGATCGACGTCGTCGTAAACCAGCATCGAAAGGCTCCGGTCGAGACCGGCTACGGGACGAGTCCCGTAACCGGATCGTCGGCGCCTCCGTCGAACGGACCTGCCTCAGAGTGAGACAGGATCCGCGTTCGGGCGCCGCGACAGTCTCGAAGTCGCAACCTGCGAACCACCGGAGCGAAAGCTGAGGTTGGCAGGGACCGCTGCGATGCGAGGTGGTTAAGAGAGTCTTAAGTGACCGTCAGAGCGCGCGGCGCAGGGCCTCGGCGACGGGCACGCACGCAATGTCGCGGTCGCCGGCCGCGCGCAGGGCCGTCTCGAGCAAGCCGGGCGAACAGCCGTAAGGGCTCGGATTCTCGACGACGTCGTGGCCGTAGAAGACGAGCCAGCCCTTCTTCTCCAAGGCCTCGTCCATCAGCCGCGTGATCCCCGCGGCATCCAACCGTCCATCCATCAGCGGATTGGCCTTGAGAAGTTGGAGATCGGCCCTGCCGACATTCAGGCCGGGCCCGATGCCGCGGCTGGTCCGGTAGATCGAGGCGAGCGTCTTCTTGGCCGGGAGCGACCCGAACCCGAAGGGAAAGGCAAAGCTCTCCAGGGTCAGGCCCGGCACGACCGCGCGCAGGCATTCAGCGTTGCGCTGGGACTCCGCGACGATGCTCTCGGAGCGGAGGTTGGGCACGAAGATGTGCGAATAGGTGTGGCTGCCGATCTCGTGACCCGCCGTGTGAAGGGCCGTGATGTGATCCGCATCGGCGACGCGCCAATGTCGGGCCTGCGTCCCGATCAGGCCGCCGGAAATGTAGAAGGTGCCCCTGGCGCTGTGGGCCTCCAGCATCTGCGCGCCGGTGGTGGCGGCGCAGACCGGGACGTCGTCGAAGGTGAAGCTGACCAGTGGCGTCGCCGGAGCGAGCTCCACCGGGGAGGTGCGGATGTGCCGGGCGAGACGATGCGTCAAGCGTACTCGCCACGTGGCGGCACCGGCGACGTCACCATCCAGCGGTATCGTGAGCAAGCGACTACTCCGCTGCGACGCGCGCATCCGCCCGCTTGCGCAGGACGAGGTGATAGTCGCCGTGGCGGAGGTTCACCCGGTTGAGCAGCAGGCCGTTGACGAGGCTCGTGATCCCATCGACCACCGTCGCGAGCGCTCGCTGGCGCGTGCGCATCTCCGCGAAACGCGGGCTCTCGTAGACGCGCTCGTACACGGTCTCGAAGCCGCGCGCGGCCATGAAGGCCTTGAGGCGGCCCGGCAGCACGAGCGGATGATAATGGACCGGGAACGGCGCCTCGCCCGGCAGCCCAGCCCGATCGTTCCCACGGATGTGGCGGTAGAACCAGACGTGGAACCAGTGGGGCGAGTGCTTCGTCACCAGCCCCGAAAGCGAGCGCGGATGCGGCGCACCGATGAGGACGAGACCGCCGGGCCGCACGGCTTCCGCGAAGCGTTCCAGTGCGGCATCGACCTCGGGCAAGTGCTCGATGACGTTGTAGCTGGTGACGAGATCGATGCTCTCGGCCGGCAGGTGATGAGTCTGCACGTCGCCGCAGATCCGGGTCTCGGCATAGGCATTGTTGGAGATCTGCGTCGGATCGATGTCGACGACGGTGACGTCGGAGCGCTCCAGGAGCGCCACCGGCAGGTAGGATGCCGCACCGCCGCCGGCCTCGTAGACCGAGACCCGGCCCGCGGGCAGCAGGCGCTGCAGGATCGCGTGGACCTTGGACAGGCTGTCGCCGGCTTCGCCGGCCGGCATCTCGGTGTCGTGGTGCAGGTCGCCTTCGGCGATAGACATCAAGCCGTCCGTCATGATCGTCTGGTTCAAGATCAATCCTCCGTCCTCGCGTGATGTCGATCCCGGACAAGGACGAAGGGGCATCTGCCGAAACGAGGAAGGTGCCGAGTGAAAAGCCGAGCGCTGCTTTTTGCAGAACGTCGGTTATTTTTCTATCTACGGAACACAGATTTTGCCGTATTGGCTCATCTGCGTCCAGTATCGGTCACGCAACCAAGCTGTCGCCAGACGTTGCTGTTGCGCTTAAGCAGCTTCCATCCGGATTTTCTGCTCCGCATTTGAATTTTCGGAATAGAACGCGGCGAGAGCCGTACGGATCGTCGCGAGGGGCGTGGAACCGAACGACTGGATGCAGAAAGCGCATTCCCGTGGCGTCGCCGCTCGCAGCATCGCCAGGATGTCTGCGGCGCTCAACTCGTCCGCATCCCAATGCGTACGGGTGAAGCTCTCGCTGGTGCGCGTGTGCCGCGCCGCGCCGGCGGCCGAGCTTTCGACGAAGGCGCCGTAGATCATGTACTCGGAGAAATCCCGGTCTCGGCACATGGCGGCGACCCAGTCGCGCCCCGAGACGCTCTCCATCCGCGCAATCATCCCCTGCACCGTCGCCTGATCCCAGACGATGATCTGGTCGATGTAGTCGTCCGCCGGAAAGCTCGGTTCGACCGTGCCCAGCAAGCGGCTCGCAGTCTCGATCCATTTCATGTGACGCGGCCGATGCGCCCGGATGCCGCCCTCATAGACGTGGAGCGGTACGGAGTTCGGGAGAGCCAACGGCGCGAGATCGAAATCCTTGAAGAAGACGTTGTCGGAATCGACGATGCAGAAGCGTTGTTCCGGCAGGGAGGCCGCCGCCTGGATCTTGACGATCTGCTGGGAGTGCCAGCCGCTGATCGGCCAACCCTGCGACGTCCACCAGTATTGTCTGCCCTTCCACTTCAGGAACGGGATGTGGCGCAGCCATTGCGGCAGGAAGGCCGAGACCGGGAGGATCTGCCGGTCATGCCGTCGGAATCGTTCGAAGAGCGGCACGTCTTCGTCATGCACGATGACGTAGTGCTGGCCACGGACTGCGATGTGGCGGTCGATGCTCTCGAAGAGGAGCTCGCAGCGATCGAGGTCGCCTCGATAGCTCGGCGTGATCAGACCCACGGTCTCGGGTTGGCCGCGCTCGTTTGGTTCGGTCAGCGCCGGCATGCCTGCCTCCTTCGACCCCGTGAAGTCCGATGCACTGCGCCGCTCGTCCAGAGGGGAGAAACGCATTCTGGTCGTCGCGCCCGTCATACTCGCTTCGTCCTCATCGCGCCGTAAACGGCGATGAACGACAACAGATAGATCAGCGCGAAAACAGCATTCAGCCACACGAGCCAATTATCCGCTGGCGGCAACAGGATGATCAGCGCGGCGAGGGCGCCGGCCTTGATCGCCACCAATCCGGCAGTGAGTGCGGCCCGCAGGCCCATATTGCCGAAGGCGAAGAACAGTTCGCTGTGGAACTCGAGCAGGTTGCGCACGGCGGGCACGAGCACGATCACGGCCAGCATTCCGTAGGCCGATGCGACGTTGGCACCGAGGATCGTGGGCCAGACGCTGAGCAGTGCGACTAGGGCGAGGAGGCCGGCTGTCGAGACGCCGGCGACGAGCGCCTCGATCTTCAGGCTCTCGCGCACCATCGTTCCGGTTGCACGACCGACCTGGATCATCTTGCGCGAGTACATCATGAACATCGGCCGCAACGGCACGGCGGTGAGGTCGATGAGCCGGATCGAGATGGCGTAGATGCCCGCCGTGCGCTCGCCTGCAAGCGAGAGGATGACGAACTTGTCGACCTCGCCCTGGGCCAGGAACATGCAGTAGGAGACCGCATAGAACAGGCCGTCGCGCAGTTTCCCCCTCACGAGCTTCGGGCGAAAGCGCATGCGGATCCGAGGGTGGAAGACGGCCACCAGAATGGTCGCGGCCACGAGGTTGCCGGCGAGATAGTAGAGGCTCCAAGTCTCGGCACTGCCGCCCCCCATCGCCCAGAAGGCGACCGCGGCGGCGGCGCGAAAGCCCACCGGCAACGAGACCAGGGTCGAGGCTGCGCCGAACCGGCCGAGCCCGCTATTGACCTGGATGAGCAGCTCGATCTGCCGCCAGAGCGCGATCTCGACGAAGATGATCGCGGCGTAGGCCGGCAGCGCGATCACGGTGCGGAACAGGACGAGGTAGAGCACACCGGCCAGCGCCATCATGATCGGCAGGGCTGCGACGAAGCAGACGTGGTAGGCTGCGAGATAGGCGCCGAGGGAAGAGCGACGTCCCGCCGCCGAGCGCATGACGAAGGCCTGAAAGCCGAAGCCGGCAAAGCACCCGATCAGCACGCCGGCCGCCGAGACCGTGGCGAACACGCCCATGTCGGCGAGGCTGAGGGTGTTGGCGAGAAGGAAGAAGTAGACCACCTGCAGCCCGAGGCGGCCGCCCGATCCGGCCAGCAGCTGGACGTAGCCGAGCACGGCGTTCCGGTGCGCCGCCCACCGCTCCGGTACGAGCCGTGCCGGATTGAGGCGGTGTCCCGAAACGGGTCGCCCGGCGAGGGGCGGCGGTCCGATCAGGGTCGGATTTCGGGACAGGGTGGCGCTCATGGACGGGATGTCCGCAGGCCCCGTGCCAGACCGCCGCTCGCCGCAGCCGCCTCGCGCGGCGCCCGAAGGCCATCTCGCAGTGGCAATCGATCGGCGGACCCGAACTTGCAATTCGGGTGGCATGAGAGCCGCCGAGGTTTCGCAATGACACAGCCCTGTCCCACGCGACGGCAGATGCTGGCCAGCAGCCTGGCCGCGGCGGGACTGCCGTGCCTCGACCTGTCGGCTCGCGCTGCGGCGGGGCCGGGCGTCTTGGCACGCGCCGTCTACGGTGCGGCCGTGCGTGGAGACGCGCTGGCGAACGATCCCGCTTACGCCGAGGCCGTCGCAGCCCGCTGCCGCACCATCGTCCCCGAGGGCAGCTTGAAATGGCCGGTGATCCGGCCAAACCGCGAGACCTTCGACTTCGGAGACGCCGACCGCATCGCCGCCTTCGCCGGCCGCCACGGCATCGGCCTGCGCGGCCACACCCTGGCCTGGTACGGCGGCATGCCGTCCTGGACGGACGCCATTACCTCGCGCGCCGAAGCCGAGCGCGTGCTGAGCGAGCATATCGAGCGGGTGGTGTCGCGCTATGCCGGCCTGATCACCTCGTGGGACGTGGTGAACGAGCCGATCCCCGACGCGCCGTCCTCGCCCGGTGACCTGCGCCCCTTCGTGTGGACCCGGACGCTTGGCGCCGACTACATCCCGATCGCCTTCCGCGCGGCCGCCTCCGCCGACCCAACCGCCCGCCTCGTCCTCAACGAATACGACGTCGAGTTCGCCGGCGCCCGCTTCAAGGGCAAGCGCGACGCACTGCTGGCCATCGCGCGCCGGCTCGTCGATTCCGGCGTGCCCCTCCATGCAATCGGGCTGCAGGCCCACCTCTTCGCCGACCGGTCCATAGACCGGGACGGGCTGCAGGCCTTCCTGCGCGAGATCCGGGCAATGAAGCTCGACGTGCTCGTGACCGAGCTCGACGTGGTCGACGTCAGCTTGCCCGGAGACGTCGAGGCCCGCGACCGCCAGGTCGCCGAGATGGCGCGCGCGTTCCTCTCCGCCGTCGCCGAGGTGATCCCGCCGAGCACGATCCTCACCTGGGGCATCAGCGACCGCTACACCTGGGTGCCGACCTACTTCACGAGGCCCGACGGCCTGCCGAACCGGCCTCTGCCGCTGGACGCCGCCATGCGTCCGAAGCCGCTCATGGCCGTCATCGAACGCTATACGCGGAGCGCATCATGACCCCGAACCGCGAGATCGACATCGTCGTCTGCGTGCCGACCTTCCG
Source organism: Methylobacterium brachythecii (assembly GCF_014196345.1). Taxonomy (GTDB): domain Bacteria; phylum Pseudomonadota; class Alphaproteobacteria; order Rhizobiales; family Beijerinckiaceae; genus Methylobacterium; species Methylobacterium brachythecii. The sequence continues at coordinate 87,632 of NZ_JACIDN010000008.1, forward strand.
CCGGCCCGACTGGCTCGCCCGCACCCTCGGCTCCCTCGTCGCGCAGAGTTGCCGTCGGCCCTTCGCCGTCGTCGTGGCCGAGAACGACGCGGCCGGACAACAGGGCGCTGACGTCGCCTCGGAGGTCTTCGCGACCGGTCAGCTCCAGGGCCTGACCGTCGTCGAGAAGCGCCAAGGCAATTGCCACGCGATCAACGCGGCCTTCGGCACGGCGCTCACCGCGTTCCCGGCGGCACGCTACGTCCTAATGATCGACGATGACGAATGGGCCGAACCGGGCTGGCTCGAGGCCATGGTCTCGACCGCCGAACGCACCGGCGCCGGGGTCGTCGGCGGCCCGGTTATGCCGCAGATCGCGCGGGGTGGGCCGGCGGCCCTGGTGAGCCACCCGGCGTTCCGGCCGGCTTTCGACATCAGCGGCCCGGTGCCGAAGATCTACGGAAGCGGCAACTGCCTGATCGCGCGTACCACCTTCGACCGGCTCGGGCTACCGGCCTTCGACCTCGCCTACAACTTCCTCGGCGGCGGCGACACGGACTTCTTCACGCGGGCCGAGCGCGCCGGCATCCGCTTCCAATGGGTCCAGGAGGCGGTGATCCGCGAGACCGTGCCCGTCGCACGCACGACGATGCGCTGGCTCGCGCGGCGCGGCCTGCGCATCGGCGCGATCAACCATCGGATCGAGCTGAAACATGCCGTCGGCGGCGCCGGCCGGCTCGCCGTCGCGGCGAAGTCGCTGGGCGTGCTGGCCATCTCGCTCGTCAGGGGCCTGCGGCTGCTCGCCGAAACCCGGCAGCCCAAGATCGCTCTGCACCCGCTGCTCGTCGCCATAGGGCGCTGCCTCGCGGCGGCCGGCATCGAGCCGCAGGAATACCGCGCGGCGGCGCCGAAATGACCCCGCAGCAGCCAGCCTTCGGTGCACGGCGGCCGGCCGCGTCCATGGGCGTCGCGGTGCCGACCTCGAACGTGCTCGGCCATCTGCGCGAGTTCGGTGCCGGACTATCGGTGCTGCGGCTGGCGCGGCAGGCGCTGTTCCTGGCGGCGCTTCTGCTCGCCTTGATCACGCTCAAGCCCTTTGCCGACCTCTCGCGGCTCGACGTCGGTGACCTCGTCACCGGCCAGGAGACGATGACCTACGCGACCTTCGGGGCCTTGGCGCTCGCTGGCCTGCTGCTCGCGATGCGCGACCATGGCCGGGCGCTGGCGTCGCTCGTCACGCCGACGCATCTGGCTCTCGTGGCCTGGCTCGGCGTCAGCGTGGTGCTGTCCCAGGACCACGCCACCTCCGGCAAACGCCTGGCGCTCACGGCGGCCGTCATGCTGCTGACCGCCTGCCTGCCGCTGCTGGCGCAGACCCGCACCGAGCTGCGCAACCTGCTGGCGATCGCCACGCTGGTCCTGCTGGCCGTGTGCTACGTCGGGATGATCGTGGCGCCGGAATTCGCCGTCCATCAGGCGCGCGACCTCCAGGAGCCGGGGCTGGCCGGCAACTGGCGCGGCTCCTTCGGCCACAAGAACGCGGCCGCCGCCGTGATGGCGATGCTGCTCTTCGTCGGGGTGGCCGTCTTTCGCGCGGGCGGCCGGGTCTCGGGGCTGGCGATTCTCGGGCTGTCTTGCGTGTTCCTCGTCGGTTCCGAGGGCAAGAGCTCCTTCGCGCTGAGCCTCACGGTCTTCGCGCTGACCGGCGCCTTCGCCGTCGTGCGGAGTTTCGGCGGCCGCATGCTGGTCGCGATCGGGCCCGTCCTCCTGCTGAACGTGTTCACGGTCGGAACGGTGATGAGCGACGGCCTGGCTTCGATCGTCTCGGCGCTTCCGATCGACTCGACCTTCACGGGGCGCACCGACATCTGGCGCTTCTCGATCGCGACCATCGCCGCGCGCCCCATCACCGGCTACGGCTTCGCCGCCTTCTGGGGCACACAGACCGTGCGCGACGTCTCCGACGAGGGCGCCACCTGGGCCGGCTATGCCAGCCACAGCCACAACGGCTACGTCGACACCACGCTGACGATGGGCGCCGTCGGACTCTTCCTGCTGCTGATCGTGTTCGTGCTCGGGCCGTTGCGCAACTATCAGCGGCTGCAATTCGAGGCCGGCAACACCGGCCCCTTCGCGACGATGTTCCTGCAGATCTGGCTGTTCGGCATCCTGCTGTCGTCGATGGAGAGCTTCTTCTTCGACCGCAGCGATGTGATCTGGGTCCTGTTCCTGTTCGCAGTGTTCGGGCTGCATTTCCTCGCGCGGTTCCGAACGCGCTGACCGGCCGGCTCCCTCACCTGGCCGGCGGCCTCAGCCTGTTGCGCAACGCATCCGCAGCGTCCCGAAACCACGTGCGCCGGTCGAGGTCGGGATACGTTGTCGGGCGCGAGCGCGAAGCGAGAACCTGGTCGGCATAGGCCTCTGCCCCGGCTCCCCGCGGCACGAGGACGATCGCGCCGCCATCGAGCAGCGTCCGGTAGCGCGGGTGGTGATCGAACTCGTCCGGCAGCGCGGGGGCGGTGACGACCACCGGACGGCCGGCCTGGACCGAGGCGAGCACGCTGGCGCGGCGCGCGGTCAGCCCCTCCGGCAGGACGTAGGCGAAGGCGTCGACCGTCTCGAACAGGCCAAACAGCTCCTCGGCGGAGGCCACGTAGCCGGAGACGATCACGTCCTCGGCGAGGCCCAAAGCCGCGACCTTCTCGCGAAAGACGTCCTCGATCCCATCGCTCGCCTTAATGAAGGAGCCGATGAAGACGAGAAGCGGGGCAGCGCCCCGCATCTTCAGGTTGGCCGCGATGTCGAGCACCGCTTCCGGCTGCTTGCCCGGATAGATCGAGCCGAAATGGCCGAGGATGAGCCGTCCCACATGCCGGGCCTCGATCAGCGTCCGGCGCAGTGCACTGTCGGCCACGTCTGCCGGCCTCGCCAGGTTCGGGGGCACCGGCATCAGCGCGGCCCGGCGCGCCAGGAAACCGACGAGGGGATCGGCAGCGAGTTCCTCGCGAACCTGCGGCGAGACCAGGAAGATCGTGTCGGACAGGAGCAGGATCGGCCTCAGCACCAGACGGCGCAGCCGGTGCAGGCCGGCCCATTCGTGCAGGATGGTGATCCGCCTGCGCCCGCGCAGCCCGGCGAGCGTGTAGATCGCGAGCGGTCCGAACAGCGCCCGCTTCCAGGCCACCACCGGAAAGTTGGCGACGACCGCATCGGCTCGGCCCAGGGCGCGCCAGGTTTCGGCAAAGCGAAACTCGCGCGGCTCGACCGTGAAAGCGGCGTGCGCGTTCGGCTCGCCCTCACGAAGGCTTTCGAGAAGCAGCCGGCTGAAGTCGCCGATCCCGCAGGGCGGGTTCCCGCTTCCGAGCAGGTGGAGGCTCGTCGCTGCAGGGTCGGAAGGCATGGACGATGTCACTTAGGCATCTCGCAGCGAGCATCGGGCCCACGGGGCGAGAGCCTGCCCGATTTGCCTTACGAAATGCTTCGGGCGATCGGCGGTTCGCTCGTGCTCACCCCATGAGCCCCCACCTGTTCCCGTCGAGCGTGCTTCAAGCCGGGACGGCTTCGCCAGCTCGCTGAGGCCGACACCTCGGCAGGAGCGCCATTAGGAGGCGCCACGACCTCCTCCTTCCCCGATCGCGGCGCTCCGAATTCAAGACAGATCGATCGGCATCGCGGTTGCGACTTGAGCGGCTCACGCCGCCTTTCACGGGCCGAATGTTCGAGAGCGGGTCAGGCGCGTCCCGGAACGAGACCAATGGCCGGCCACGTCGCGACGAACGAGGACAGCATGAGCAGCCCAGCCATCTTCACGGATTGGAACGACACCCATTCGGCGCTCTGGAGCCATCAGCCCCTGCGCCTGCAGCATCGGTTGCACGAGATGCCGGTCTTCTCGAAGCCGGCTCTCGCCGACCTGATCGATCGCTATCCGCGCGAGCAATACGGCCTCGTCCATATGGGCGCGGCGGGTCAGCGCCGATTTTGGCGCGAGGGCGAGATTGGCGACATGCCCGGTGCCGGGGTCATCGACGCGATCGAAAAGGGCCGGATGTGGCTCAACCTGCGCAACGTCGACACGGTCGATGCGCGCTACCGCGAGGTCCTCGACGCGATGTTCGCGGAGTTGGCCGGGCGCGTCCCCGGCTTCGAGCCGCCGGAATACACCTGCGGTATCCTGATTTCGTCGCCCAGCGCCCAGGTCTATTATCATTGCGACCTGCCCGGTCAGCATCTGTGGCAGATTATCGGACGCAAGCGGGTCTACGTTTACCCGTCCTCTGCGCCCTTCGTGACGCCGCGGCACCTCGAAGACATCGCGCTGTTCGATGTCGAGGTCGATATGCCCTACGCGCCCTGGTACGACGCGCATGCCCAGGCGCTCGACCTCGCACCGGGCCAGATGCTGAGCTGGCCGCTCAACGCACCGCACCGCGTCGAGAATCTCGATTGCCTCAACGTCTCGATGACGGTGTCCTTCAACGACGAGTCGATCCGGCGCCTGACCAAGGTCAATCTCGCCAACGGCATCTTGCGCCACCGCTTCGGCTATCAGCCGAAGAGCCGCGCCATCACCGGCCCGAGCTACTGGTCGAAGCTGCTCCTGCAGAAGGCGATGCGGAACACCAGCTGGGTCAAGCGCGAGCGCAGCAGCCGCCGCATGGTGGATTTCCGCCTCGATGCCGAGGCTCCCGGCGAGATCGTCGAGCTGAAGGTCGCCGCATGATCGCCCTCGCGCCCACCGCCGAGGCCGCCTCCGCCGCCCCGGCGGCCCGGCGCGCCGCCACCTACGTCGTCGAGACCAGCTCCGATTGGTCGGCCGTCTCGGCCGGCTGGACGGGAGCGGGAACGCCGTTCCAGGAATCGGCATGGCTCGGCGCCTGGTACGAGGCGCTGGGTGCACGTGCCGGCCTGACTCCCCTTCTGGTCACGGCCCGCGACGCCGCGTCCGGCGAGGTGGCGGTACGGCTGCCTCTCGTTCTCCTCCGCGAGGGACGCCGCCGGACCATCGGCTTCGCCGATCTCGACCTGACCGATTACAACGCCCCTGCCCTCGGACCGGCCGCACCGCGCGACGCGCAGGGTGCAGCCGCCCTCTGGAAGGCGATCCGCAAGGCGCTTCCGCGTGCGGATCTCGTACGCTTCGCCAAGATGCCGCTGACTTTGCGCGGCCGCCCGAACCCGCTGGCTTTGCTCCCGAACATCCAGCCCTGCGCCCTCAACGGCAACGTCGTCGTCACTGGCGAGGATTGGGATGGCTGGCGTCGCGGCCTGGAGAAAACCGTCCGCAAGGAATTGGAGCGGAGTTGGCGCGTCTTTTCGCGCGAACCGGAGACCTCTTTCGAGATCGTGACCGATCCCGAACGAGCTCGACGCATCGTCGACGCGATGGAGCACCAGCAGGAAACCCGCATGAGGGAGAAGGGCGCGAGTTACGTGCTCGACGACCCGGATTTCGCGCGGTTCTACCGGACGCTGATCGAGCGCTCGATCGAGGGTGGCGAGGTTCTGGTCTCGGCTCTGATGGCCGGCGATGAGGTCGTCGCCTCGCTCCTCGGGATTCGGGATGGCGAGACCTACGTGATGATCCGGATCAGCAATGCCGCGGGTCGCTGGAGCAATTGTTCGCCCGGCCGGCTGATCATCGAGCGCACCATGGCTGCACTGCATGCCGAGGGCTACCGCTCGTTCGATTTCAGCATCGGCAACTACGACTACAAGCGCCGTTTCGGCGTGACGCCGACCCCGCTCGTCGACTTCACCGAGAGCCTGGGCCTCGCCGGCATCCCGGCGACGCTTCGCGCTGCGGCGGCCGGAGGCCTGCGCCGGTATCCGGAACTCGATCGCAAGCTGAGAGGGTGGATCGGACGGCTGAGGGCTACCAAGATCACGAGCTGACGCGACGATCTCGGAACGCACCCTGCGAGCGTGAGCGAAGCAAGGATGGCTGCGGGCATGAAAAAGCCGGGGACATGCCCCGGCTTTCAACGCGTGCTCCGAAAAAATCAGATGACCTTGAGCAAAGCCTCGGCGCCGGAGACCTCGGCCTTGGAGGGCGAGTCCTCGACGTTGAGCACTTGGACGACGCCGTCTTCGACCAGCATGGCGTAGCGCTGCGAACGCGAGCCGAGGCCGAAACCGCTGCCGTCGAGCTCAAGGCCGATCGCCTTGGCGAACTCGGCATTGCCGTCGGCCAGGAATTCGAGGCCCTGGGCGCCGGTCGCCTCCTGCCAGGCGTTGAGCACGAAGATGTCGTTGACCGCCGTGATCGCGATGGCATCGACGCCGCGGGCCAGGATCTGGTCCTTGTTGGCGACGAAGCCGGGCAGGTGGTTCTTGTGGCAGGCGGGCGTGAAAGCGCCCGGGACGCCGACCAGGACGACGCGCCGGCCCTTGAAGACGTCGTCGGTGGTCTTCGCCTGCGGCCCGTCGGGCCCGTTAACGCGGAAGGTCACCTGCGGCAGGTGGTCGCCAACCTGAATCGTCATTCTCACCGTCTCCTCGATCGTGCGGCAGCGTTAGCTTGGCGAGACGACGGTGTCGAGGCGCGGGAAGAGCTCTCCCCGCGGTGGAAGGAACACCATCCCGTTATGGACAAAACCGGGCCTCGAACTAGCATGGGAGCATGCAGCCGTTCCCGCCGCCACGCACCGAGCACGACCTCGCCGAAGAAGACGGGTCGGGTTATCTCGATCGGCAATTCCTCGTGGCGATGCCCGGCATGGGCGACGAGCGCTTCGCCCGTTCGCTGATCTACCTCTGCCACCACTCGGCGGACGGGGCGATGGGCATCATCGTCAACAAGCCGGCGACCGACCTCACCATGCCGGATCTGCTGATGCAGCTCGAGATCGCGCCGGCGGCGGACGAGATCCGGCTGCGCGAGCAGGTCGGTCACATGCCCGTGCTGATGGGCGGCCCGGTCGACGCCAAGCGCGGCTTCGTGCTGCACTCGTCGGATGTCCGGATCGATCAGTCGACCCTGATGATCGACGACGGAATCTGTCTGACGGCCACGGTCGAGATCCTGCGCGCCATCGCCGAGGGTTGTGGCCCGGAGAGTGCGATCCTGGCGCTCGGCTATGCCGGCTGGCAGGCCGGGCAGCTCGAAAACGAAATCCTGGCCAATGGCTGGCTCAACTGCGCGGCCGACCCGGAGCTGATCTTCAACCCCGTCCTCGACGACAAGTATGACCGCGTCCTGCGCATGAACGGGATCGAACCGGCCATGCTCTCGCCCGTCGCGGGCCGGGCCTGAGGCCGCCCGTCGCCGCGAGCGACCTCACGCCGTCGCCGCAACTCGTTCTTCCGCCACGATCCGTCCCCCAGCGATCCGCACCACTCGGTCGGCAGCATCGAAGTAGCGGTCGTCGTGGGAGATCACGATGATGGTCTTTCCCAGCCGCTGCAGGTCGGGCAGCAATTCGCGGTAGAAGATGCCGCGGAAGGTCGGGTCCTGGTCGGCCGCCCATTCGTCGAAGACGAGGACCGGACGGCCCTCGAGCCAGGCGTTGAGCAGGGCAAGGCGTTTGCGCTGGCCGGTCGAGAGATCGACGGTGCTAAGTACGCCTTCGTTCACGCTGACCTTGTGGGCGACCTCGAGACGTTCGAGGTAGCGGTTGGCCTCCGGCGGCACGTCGACATCCGAGCCGACGAGGTCTTCGAACAGGTAGTAGTCCGAAAACACGGTGGTGAAGAGCTGGCGGTAGGCGTCGCGGGTCTCCGCCGTCACCGGCACGCCGTCGAGCAGGAGGCCGCCGGAGGCCGGCTCGTAGAGGGCGAGCAGCAGCTTGATCAGTGTGGTCTTGCCCGACCCGTTCTCGCCGACGACAAAGACGATCTCGCCGGCCTGGATCTCCAGGTCGACCGGACCGAGAACGAACGCCGCCGCAGCGCCGGTGGCCGGGAAGGCGTAGGAGGCCTGCCGAAGGGTGATCGATCGGATCTGCTTGCTCGCGTCCGGCTCGGTGGAATGGAGCGAGCCGAGCAGGCCGTGCTCGGAATTGGAGAACTGCGCCGTGAGATCGTTGACCCGGCGCAGGGCCACCAGAGTACGGCTCATCGCCGGCAAAGCGCTGATGATCTGGTCGACGGGTCCGCGCATATAGAGCAGCACCAGCACGAAACCGCTGGCGGCCGAGGCCTCCATGTCGGTCCAGACCCATTGGCGCAGCCCGAGGACGAGGCCGATCACGAGGAAAAACAGAGCCGTACCGAAGGCTCGGGCCGAAACGAACAGCGTGATGGCGCTGATCTGCTTCTCGCAGATCCAGTCGATGGTGGCCTCGAGCTGGCCAGCGTAGATGCGGCGTCGCCGGCCGCGATGGATGCGCAGCTCCTTCGCGCCCTCGGCGATGGCGCGATATCCCTTCTGCAGCCGGTCCTCGCCGTCGCGGGCGGCGTGGAAGCCGAGCACGCCGCGCACCTGCGCCCAGGCCTGCACGGCGACGCCGATCACCACCGCCAGCGCAACCACCGCGAACATCGGCAGCGACAGCATGGCGAGATAGATCAGGCAGCCGATGCTGATGGTGAGCGACACCGCGAAGCTCGAGAGCACGAAGGCGAAATCGCTGATCGTGTCGACGTCGTGGGTGAGCACCGGGATCAGGCGGTGGCTGCGGTAGCGCTCCAAAGCTTCGATCGGTGCCGCCAGGATGCGCGCCGCGAGCGCCTTGCGCAGGGCTGCGATGATGCGTTGGCCGACGAAATTGGTGCCGATGTCGGAGCCGATCGAGCCGACCAGGGCCAGGATACAGAGGCCTGCGAAGGCGAGCACCAGCCCTGAGCCCTGGTCCGGCCCCGCATGCAGCCCGCGATTGACCACCGCGAGGAGCCCGGCGACGCTGAGGCCGCCCAACCCGCCCAGCACGGCGCAACCCGCGATCAGGGGCGCGTAGGGACGCATCAGTCCGAGCACGGAAGCGTCGGGCGCACCGCGAAATGTCATCATGGGGTGTCCCGTTACGAGGCGGCGCTGTCCGGCTCCGGTGGGACCGGGGAGTACAGAGCCGGCGGCGGCGCGGCAAGATCAGCCGAGCCCGGGCGTCGCATTGAATTCATTTCCGACACTAACCAATGGTCCAGTTCTACATTGGAATAAGTACAATATGTGTATTTTGGCAGAACCATAGTGGCTGGATTGCCATTTCTTCTTATTGAATACGGAAAATTGCGCTGATAGACGGACCGGGATGAGCAAGCTCGGCAACCAAGCTGCCCGGAGCGGGTTTCCCGTTGGAACGCCGCCCCTCGATCGCAGCATCGGCGGGCGCTCCGCGCAGCTCGCGCGGAGGCGGCCTCCCATGGGCGACCCGATGCCGGCGATGCCAGTCAGCCCTGCGAGGCAGGATCTCCTCGATCTGTTGCTCGCGGACCGTGCCCGGTTCGTCGAGGTGGCGTACCGCATCCTGAAGTGCCGGGCCAAGGCCGAGGACGTGGTGCAGGATGCCGCCCTGCGGATCTGGCAGAACGGGCCGGGTCCCGAGTTGCACAGCCCCGCCGGCTACCTGCGCCGGATGATCCGCAACCTCGCCATCGACGCCGTCCGCCAGGTCGGGCTCGAATGCCGCCTGCTCGCGCCGATCGGCGACGTCGAAGAGGCAGCGAGCCCGTGTCCTTGCCCGCACGAGCGCATGGAGGCCTGCCAGGCGCTGAAGGCCGTGCTCGCGGCACTCGATCAGGCGCCCGCACGCACGCGGAACGCGATCCTCGCGCATCGCCTCGACGGCGTGCCCCAGAAGACCATCGCGGCCGAAAACGGCGTCTCGCCGACGCTGGTGAACTTCATGATCCGCGACGCGACCGCCCTTTGCCGCAAGGCGCTCGAAGACGAGGGTTCGGTGGCGCGCGAGGCCGTGGCCGCGTAAGGCTCCGCCGACCCTCGAGACCAGCGGCCGGGACCTCATCCGCATGCCCGTCACCGAAACCGATATCGCGCTCGCCGATCCGGCCACGCTCGCCGCCCGGCTGATCGAGCACATGGTCGAGCACGAGGTCGTGTTCGAGACGCGTGGCGTGAGTACGGTGGCCGATCTCGGCCGAGGCACCGGCACGCTGACCGTGCTGGCGCGCGCCCTGAACGTGCGCGTCGAGGCGGAGGATGCCGGCGACCTCGAGATGATCCGCGCGGTCTTCGCCCAGCACATCGTCGAGTTCGCCGAAGAGCCGCTGGAGATCCGCTGGACGGGCCTCGGCGAGAGCCCCGACGCCTTCGCCAATTTCCGGGAGATCCGGCTGATCTCCGCCGAGGATCTGACGCCTCATCTGCGCCGCCTGCGCTTCAGCGGGCCCGACCTCGCGCGCTTCGCCAGCGACGAGGACCTGCACGTGCGGCTCTACTTCCCGCCGGCCGGTCTCGCCGAGCCGGAATGGCCGAGGCCCGGCCCGGACGGGCGCACGCTCTGGCCGGCGGACGAACGCAAGCCGACACCGCGCTACTACACGATCCGCCGGATCGACCTGGCGGCAGGCACCCTCGACATCGACTTCGTGCTCCACGCCGATGCCGGCCCCGGCTCGGCCTTCGCGGAGACGGCACAGCCGGGCGCGCGGCTCGGCATGGTCGGCCCGCTCGGGCGGACGGTGCGTTCGGCCTCCTGGCACCTGCTCGCGGGATGCGAGACGGCGCTGCCGGCCATCGCGCGCATCCTCGAGGGCATGGCGCCGGATGCCCGCGGCGAGGTCTTCCTGGAGGTCGCCGGGCCGGAGGAGGAGATCCCGCTCGCGAAGCCCGCAGGCGTCGCCCTGCGCTGGCTTCACCGCGACGGCGCACTGGCCGGGTCTCAGGAACGGCTGCTCGACGCCATCACGGCGGCATCCTGGCCCGAAGGGGCCGAGCCCTTCATCTGGATCGGCTGCGAGTTCCAGATCGCCAAGGCCCTGCGCCGCCACTTCGAGAAGGAGCGCGGGCTGCCGAAGGAGCGGCAACTCATCGTGGGCTACTGGTCGGTCGACGACGACTGAACGTCTAACGCCGCCTGAGCAGCCACATCAGGTACGGACCGCCGATGATGGTGGCCAACAGCCCGGACGGCACCTGGTACGGGAAGATGGTCACGCGCCCTGCCCAGTCGGCGAAGGTCATGAGCAGCGCACCGAGGATCACCGCCCCGACGAGGTGATGCAGCGCCCGCTGCAGGCCCATCAGCCGGGCCATGTGCGGCGCCATCAGCCCAACGAAGCTCAGGGGGCCGACGATGAGGGTCGCGGCAGCCGTCATCAACGCGGTGACGCTCATGATGATCAGACGACAACGGCCGACATTCAGGCCGACCGCGCGGGCGGTCGGGTCGCCGAGCGGCAATATGTCGAGCCAGCGCGAGAGCATCGGCGTCAGCGCCAGCAGCACGGAGCCCACGCCGAGAAACCAGGCGGCCTCGCTGCCGGTGACCTGATAGGTCGAGCCGGCGAGCCAGGTCAGCAGCAGCCCGACGCGCGGATCACCGGTGGCCATGGCCACGGCGACGATCGCGCCGAAGGCCGCGCTGGTGGCGACGCCCGCGAGCAGCAGCCGTTCCGGCGCGAAGGCCGAACGGCGCCCGAGCAGGAGGATGCCGAACAGCACGGCGAAGGCTCCGAGCCCACCCGCCACGATCTGGACGCCGCGCGAGGGCGCGGCCGTCGCAAACATCGCGATGATGACGCCCATGGCAGCACCCGAGGACACGCCAAGCACCTCCGGCGCGGCCATCGGGTTGCCCATCATCCGCTGCAGCAGCGTCCCCGCGGCGGCGAGCAGCGCGCCGGCCGCGAGGGCGGCGGCGGTGCGCGGCCAACGCCAGGGCCACATCTCCTCGATGCCGGCGAGGCCAGCCCAATGCCAGCCGTCGGGGCCGTTCGAGAAGGCGAGCGCGCCCCAGAGCACCAGGGCAAGCGCCGCGAGGCTCAAGGTCAGCAGCAGGCCGCCGCGGGCGACGCGCGGCGCGACGGGCGGCGGCTCGGGCCGCCACAAGGTGCCGGTGCGCAGGCGCGGCAGCAGGATCAGCAGCATCGGCGCGCCGAGCAGGGCGGTCGCTGCGCCGGTGGGGATCTCGCGGTAGCCGGTCGGGATGAGCAGGACGAGCCCGTCGGTCAGCCAGAGCAATCCGGCCCCGCAGAGCGGCGCCCAGATCAGCCGGTCGCGGAATTTTCGCGCGCCGGCCAGCGTCACGAGTGCCGGCGCGGCGAGCCCGACGAAGCCGATCACGCCGGAGACCGTCACCACCGCCGCGCTCAGTGCGACGGCGACGACGAGCGCTGCGAGCCGCGCCCCCGTCAGGCCGAGGCCGAGATTGCGCGCGGTCTCGTCGTCGAGCCCCAACAGGGTCAGCGGCCGGATCATCAGCGCGATCAGAACCGCGGCTCCGGCGAGGCGCGGTGCCAGGTAGAGCACGTTTTCCCAACCCTGCTGCGTCAGGAAGCCCGCACCCCAGATGTAGATGCCGATCAGGTAGTCGCGGTGGAAAATGCCCAGCGAGCTGGCGATGGCGCCGCAATAGAGCGTCACGATCAGGCCGGCGAGGACGAGTGAGACCGGTGACAGCGCCCGGTTCCAGGCGAGCCCGAACACGAACAGGATCGCCAGCGCCGCCCCCGCGAGCGCCACCCATTCCTTGCCGAAAACGAAGAGCCAGGGCGCCCAGAGCGTCGCCGCCGACAAGGCGAGGCTCGCTCCGGCCGAGACGCCGAGCGTCGTCGGCTCGGCCAGCGGATTGCGCAGCACCTGCTGGCAGACCGTGCCCGCGAGCCCCAGCCCTGCCCCGCACAGAATCGCGACCATGATGCGCGGCAGCACCGTGTAATGCAGCAGCATCTGGCGGGTGTCGGTGACGTCCGGATCGAAAAACCCGGCGCGCCACTGGTCGTAGGGCAAGCGCAGGCTGAGGTCGCGGAAAGCCAGCGCCGCCGCGGCGGCAAGCAGCCCGATGACGATCAGCGCCGGCAGCCGCCAGCTGCCTTCGGACACGCGCACGACGGGACCGTTCACGCCGTGCATCGAAACGAGCTCGCGGGCTGGACGAAACGCCCGTCATTGCGCGCCGAAGGCGAAGCAATCACGGCTGTCTGGTGACCGGGGATCGGCGGCACCACTGTCACGACGCCCCCAAAGGCAATTTCTCCACCAGCAGCCTGGCGAAGCGATCGGCCGAGGGGAGGCCGCCGTAGAACAGGATGTCGGAGAGGATGGTGACGCGGTTCTCGCGCATCATCGGCAGGGCGCGCCAGAGCGGGCGGTATTTCATCAGCAATTCGGGATTCGGCACGCGAGCCGAGAGGATGCAGAGGCGAGTGTCCGGCGCCAGCCCGGCGAGCACGTCGAGGCCGACCGTGGCGTGGCCGTAGATGCTGGTGGTGCCGGTGAAGGCGTTCTTGATGCCGACCCGATCGAGCACGTCCTGGTAGAGGCTGTTCGCACCGAAGACGAGGGCGCGGTTGCCGAAGATGTCGCTGACGAGGCAGAGCGGGCCGCCGCGATAGGCGGCCAGCTTTTCCGCCGCCGAGGCCATGCGGGCATCCCAGCCGGCGAGATAAGTCTGCGCCACGTCGTCCCGGCAAAGCCGCTGAGCCAGTGCGACCGTCGAGGGGCGAGACACGTCGAGCGGCTTCTCGCCCGGGGCGAGGGCCTGGAAGTCCACCACCGGCGCGATCCGCTCCAGCGTATCGCGGGAGACCTGCACGCCGCCCTCGTTGACGATGAAATGCGGCGCGAGACGCTTCATCAGCTCGAGGTTGGGCTCGGAGCGCAACCCCAGCTCGCGCGTCTCCGGCGGCACGGCCGGCTCGACCACGAGGCTGCGATAGCGCTCGATCTCGGGCAGCGCGAGCGGGGCGATGCCGAGAGCGAGGAGGGCCTGCGCGCCGGCCCAGCCGACGGCGACCACACGAGCCGATTGATCGTCGGCGGCAGCGCGACCCGTTGCGGTGAGCAGGGCCGCGGAGCCGGCCAGAAAGGCGCGGCGTGAGGGGATCACAGCGCCACGCTGACCGGCTGGCCGCTCTCGGGGTGGCGCAGCACGGCCATGGGCACGTCGTAGATCGCCTTGAGCGTCTCTTCGGTCATCAGCTCGGCGCAGGGGCCGCGGCGGATGAGCCGGCCGGAATGCAGGGCGATCAGTTCGTCGCAGAATCGGGCGGCCATGTTCACGTCGTGCAGCACCACGACGACGCTCGGCCCCCGCTCGGCGAGCCGCCGCACGAGGCGCAGCACCTGGAGCTGGTGGCCGATATCGAGGGCGGAGGTCGGCTCGTCGAGCAGCATGCAGGAGGCGTCCTGGGCCACCAGCATCGCCAGCCAGACGCCCTGACGCTCGCCGCCCGACAGGCTGTCGACGAGACGGTCGGCGAAGGGCTCGACTTCGGTGAGCCGCATCGCCTCCGCGACCTTGGCGCGGTCGGCCTCGCCGAAGCGGCCGAGCGCCCCATGCCAAGCATAGCGGCCGAGCCCGACCAGCTCGCGCACGGTGAGGCCGGTGGCTGCCGGGGGCTGTTGCGGCAGGTAGGCAACCTTGCGCGCGAACTCCCGGCGGTTCCAGGAATTCAGCGGCTTGTCCTCGAAATGGATGGTGCCCCCGCTCGGGTCCTGCTGACGGGCGAGCAACTTCAGCAGGGTCGACTTGCCCGAGCCGTTATGCCCGATCAGGCCGTAGACGCGGCCCCGCTCCAGGGTGGCGCTCACTGGCTGCAGGAGGGTGCGGCCCTCGACTGCGAAGGTGAGATTGTCGAACTGGAAGAGAGGAGCGCTCATCGGGCGGTCTCGTGAAAATGGGAAGGCATGTCCTGCGATCGGCGATGTCCCGCACCACTCACGCCGTTGCCCTCTCGAATCCCTGTGGCAGCGCCTTCGCAATCTCGCGCTGCGCCGTCAACGCATCGTCCGTGACGCTTCGCATGCGCAGGAACTCATCGCCATTGGAGCTCGGCCGCACGAGCCCGCCGGCGCGTGCCGCAGGTGTGGGTCACGAATGAGACGCGCGGCCGGGCACGGAATTTAGAGCCGGCCGTCCTTTTCGAAGCGGCGCGACCGGCGCCGGCCATGCCGGTGCGGCGATGCGGCCTTGCCGAGATGTCGCAGCTCCGCCGGGATCACTGCCGCAATCTCGGCCGCAAGTCGCGCCATCTGCTGCAGCCGCAGGCGCCGCCGATGCGGAAAGCCGGTTGCACGAGACGTGCTTGCGATGACGGACCTGCCCGTCCACGTCGACCGACCCTGAGGACCCGATGAGACAGACCCACACCACGCTTGTCGCGATGACCCTCGCCCTCGTCCTCGCCGGTCCGGGCGCCGCGCTTGCGGCGGATGCCGAGATCGGCCCGTTCAAGATCTCCAACGCCCATGCACCGGCCACGGCCGAGGGTGCCAAGGATGCGCCCGGCTTTTTCACCGTCACGAATACCGGCAGCGCGCCCGACACCCTGGTCGGCGGCTCCTTCGCCGACGCCAACCGCGTCGCGATCGTGTCCGGCGCAGGAAAGGCGACCCGCGACATCCCGGGCGGCCTCGTGATCAAGCCGGGCGAGACCATCACCCTCTCACCGAGCGGGCCGCACATCATGTTCGTCGGTCTGATCGGGTCACTGGAGCCCGGCCTGACCGCACAGAGCATCCTGCACTTCGAGAAGGCGGGTACCGGTGTGGTGGAGTTCACGGTCGAAGGCGGCGCCCCGAAGGCGGCCAAACGGCACAAGCACTGACCGACAGCCGCTGCTCTCATTCCGGGCGCACGGCCCGGAATGACGGCATCGATTAATCGCCGGCCTTCGCCGTCCGCACGGTGCCGCGCGACGCGACGGCCGGCATCCTGTCCTGGCCATTGCCGGGCACCACGACCACCCGGGCGACCTGGCCGGAAAGATAGGCCTGCAGGAATCGGTTGTAGTCGCGGAACGAGATGCAGCCGTTCGAGGCTCCGCTTGGTCCGAGCATGAAGGTGTGCGCCAACAGTCCCGCCCGGCCATAGATCGCCCCGGCACCGCCGACGGGGTTGAGGCGGATCGCCCTGACGCCGTGGAAGAGCTGCTCGCGCTCGGTCAGGTCGTAGACGCCCGGCGGCGTCGCGCCGCGCATCTTGATCGCGACCGAGCTCGGGTTGTCCATGTGCTCGCCGAGGCCGGAATGGGCCTCAAGCTTCTCTCCGCTCGGGAGCGTCACGATCCGGGCGCTGATGTCGTAGACGGCGACGCCGCCACCCGAAGGCGGAGGTGTCGGCGCGACCTGGCGCGGGATCGCCGAGGCCACAGGCGGCTGGTTGAGCGCGGCATAAGCGAGCGCCGGGCTCTGCGGCTCGGGCGTGATGCCGAAGACCTTGTCGAAGAACGAGCGCGTGTCTTCCTGCGGTGCTTGGGACGTCGGGGCGACGGCAGCGACGCGGCGCGAGGCGCGGCGAGAATACTGCAGCGGGTTCGGCCCGCGCAGCTCGGGCGGACGCGGCACCGGCAGCGGCACGGTCTGCACGAGGCGGTCACCGGTCTGCAGATCCGTCACGGAGGGGGAGGCCGGCTCGGGCTCGGTGGCCGGCGGCGGCTCGACCATCGCCTGCTGCGTGAACGGGTCGACGGCCTCGGCCGATGCGATGTCGGGCGTGGCGTTGGAGCCGGTGACGGCGGCGGCCGATTTCGTCGGCTCGGATGCATCGGGCGGCTGCACGCTTTGCGCGATGAGCGCGCTGCGCAGGATGTTGATCGACTCGTAGTCGAGGGCCGGGAGGCTCTGGCGCAGCTCGGCGGCGGCCTGGGGGGCCGCGGGCGTGGCGCCGGAGGGCGCGATTCGGCTCGAATGGGTGAGACTGCCGACGACGCCGAGCCCGGCGAGCGCGACGAACGCGCTGCGCACCAGAATCGGGTAGCGGCCCGACAGGCGAGAGATCTCGGCCACCGATGGTTGGGGAAGCTTCGTCATCCGGAGCGCCGGCCCTCCTCGCCTCGCGAGATTCGCTCCGGGCCTGGCAGCCCGGTGAATCCGCCATGCATCAAACAGCCGAGGTCGCCGGGCATTTGTGGGGCAGGAGCATGGTGAATCTGGGCCGAACCGGGGCGTTTCACGTATCCCGAGGGGGAGGTGTCGCCTCGAAAGCAGAATTGCCGGACGCCCGCCGCGCAGAATCGGCCCGGCGGTAGCCTGTCAACAGGCCAAAGCCGAATCAAAAGAGACCCGGCGTGTACGCCGAGCCTCCCGAAACTTATCGCCGATCACCAGCCAAGCTTGGCTGTACGATCAGGAGATCGCCGCCCCTGGCCTCTCGCCTGTAGCGGGAGCGGAACGACTTGGACCTTACTCTTCGCCGCCGCCGGCGCCGTCGATCTGCCGGCCCATGATCGAGAGGGCTTGCTGGTAGACCGAGGCGGCGTTCCAGCCCTGGAGCGCGGCGAAGTTCGGCTGGCCGGGGGCGTAGCCCGCGCCGGCCTGCCAGCCATGGCCCTTCAGGAAGTTCGCCGTCGACGTCATCGCGGCGTTGACGTTATTGAGGTCACCGCCGGTTCCGTAGAGCAGAATGTTCTTCGGCAGGAACTGGGTGTGGCCGACCTCGCCATGGGCCGCACCGCGGGTCGAGGGCGTAAGCACGCCGCTATCAACGAGCTTGAGCGCAGCGTAGAGCTGGTCGGTGAAATAGGCCGAGCGGCGGCAATCATAGGCGAGCGTCGCCACGGCCGAGAGCGTGTTGACGTTGCCGCGCACCTTGCCGAAGCCGGTCTCCATGCCCCAGATCGCGATCAGCGGGCCGGCCGGCACGCCGTAGCGCTGCTGGATCGAGGAGAACAGCGCCGCATTCTGCGCCTTCATCCGGCGACCCTGTGAGACGATGGTCGAGGCGCCGCGCTTGGCCATGAACTGTTCGAGCGACAGCTTGAAGCTGTGCTGGCCGCGATCGGCGGCAATGGTCGGCGTGGAGTAGGAGGTCCCCATCAGGGCCTGCAGGCTCGACGCGCTGGCGCGGCCGCGCGCCTCAGCCGAGAATTCCTGCTTCCAGTTCTCGAAGCCGCCAGCCGAGTTGCCGCATTGCGCGGCCTCGGCCCGTCCGGCCACGCCGACGAGTGCCGCAAGCGCTGCGGCCGTGATGGTGATGCGCCGCTTGTGGTCGGTCACTGGAAACTCCCTGGCAGTTGGCCGGATTCGTCGGTGACGACCCGTCAACGCGGCCCAAATCGTTGCCGTTGTAGGCGAAGATATGACCGAGCCGCCACTGCGAAGCGACGCGTACACACGTCAAAGCACGCCGTCAGCCACCGGCCAACAATCGGCGGAAGCGCACCCTTAAGCACCGGCGATCACGCACGGACGAGCGATCGAACATCGAACAAGACAACGTGAGACTAGATTGCCGGCACAGTCCCTCGATCGCAAATTGCCACGAATTCAATGAAGCACCCCGCAGTGACAGTGGAGGCGCTACTCTGTAAAGCCAACTCCCGCGGGCAGGGAATCGAATCCCAGCCGAGACTTACGGCGGGGGACTGCGGGCGTGATCAGGTCGTCGACAATCAAAGCGTGCGTGTTGGCAACGTTGGCGCTGGGCGGGACGGCCTTCGCCGCCGATGCGCCGATCCCGACCAAGGACATCCCCGGCGCCAAGGATAGCCCGACCCTCAAGCGCTACGAGGGCTCCTACATCATCAGCAATACGGCCTTCGCCTACAGCGACTTCAAGGCGCCGCTCTCGAAGCTCGAAGAGACCGACCAGCGCGACGTCAACAACAACCGGCTCTTCGCACCCAAGCAGGAGCAGGAACTGGAGGGCCGTCTGACGCGGCTCGCCTACTGGATTCCGGACGGCCGCTCCCCCTTCGAGGTGATGCGCAACTATCAGGACGAGCTCGAAGCCGCGGGCGGCCAGGTGCTGTTCTCGTGCAAGGCCGAGACCTGCGGCGGCGACCACACGCGCTCGTCCTATGGCGGCGGCGGCACGTCGAGCCTGATGATGTATTTCTTCCACGCTGCCGACGTGAAGGACGCGCCTTTCTCGATCGGCCAATGCGCTCTGACCAGCAGCGTGTCGGACCAGCGCTACTTCACCGGCAAGAAGCCGGGACCGGACGGCGACACCTGGATCACCGTCCAGACCTTCCAGGCCGATGGCGGCGCCACCTGCAAGCCGGTCACTGGCCGCACCTTCGCCCTCGTGCACGTCCTCGAACCGAAGGCGCGCGAGAAGAAGATGACTACGGTGAGGGCCGACGAGATGGCCAAGAGCATCGGCTCGACCGGCAAGGTCACGCTCTACGGCATCCTGTTCGACACGGCGAAGACCGATGTGAAGCCCGAATCCGGCGCGACCCTGCAGGAGATCTCGGCCCTGATGAAGGCCGACACCAAGCTCGCCGTCATCGTCGTCGGCCATACCGACAACCAAGGGGGCTACGACTACAACCTGGACCTCTCGCGCCGTCGCGCGGATTCCGTGATCAAGGTGCTCGCGGCGAGCTACGGGGTGGATGGTAAGCGCCTGAAGGCAGCCGGCGTCGGCATGGTCGCGCCGGCGGCGAGCAACGACGACGAGGCCGGCCGCTCGAAGAACCGGCGCGTCGAACTGGTCAAGCTGAACTGAGGCCGCCCTGTATGCGCCGTCCCCTCCTCGCGGCTGCGGTCGTGCTCGTGCTCGGCACGGGCGCGAAGGCAACTCCCATGCCCGACTTCATCAAGGACACGCTCGGCGAATGGCTCGTCGCCACCGACGACGGTAAGCCGGGGTGCCGCATCACGCTCGGCGACGAGCCCGTCGGCAAGACCTGGCGCGCGAACCCGTCCGCTGAATGCGCCGAGCGCCTGCCGAACGTCGGAAAAGCGGTCGCCTGGGACTACGATGCGGGTGTCCGTCTCTACGGCGCCGACCGCAAGATCCTCCTCGCGTTCGGCGAGGACGAAACCACGCTCATGAAGACGAGCTTCGAGACGCCGCCGGTCCACTACATGGTTCGGGCCAAGCCCGGCGTTGAGCGCGCGCCTTACGCCCCGGCTCTGGTGGGCGCCTGGGTGCTGCGGAGGCCAGGAGGCCCGGCGCTGTGCACGATCACCCTTTCGAAGGGCGCCAAGGACGGCGATACGGACCTGACACTGAAGGCCGCCACGCCCTGCGATCTCGCCGTCGCGAAGCTCAAGCTCAACAGCGCTCATGTCGAGGACATTGCGCTGATGCTCTACGGCGAACCCGAGACCTCCCTGCGCTTCGAGGCTTCTGGGCCGGAGAGCTACGCCAAGGCCGAGGGCGGGAAGCCGCTGGAGATGGTGCGAGCGCCCTGACGCCTCTCCGATCGCGCGCAGAGGCCGCTATTTCTCAACGAATTTCTTGGTCTTGATTGAGGTCTTCAGCGGTTCGGGAAAATCGGCTTCCTCCATCATCTTTCCATAGAGGTCGCGATGGTCTCTGTTGAGATAGACGATGGTGTATTGGGCATCCCCCTTCGCCGTCCATCCGGTGGCGGAACTCGGCGAGACCTGACCGTCGGTGCTGATGAAGACCGGCTTCGCTTTCTTGACGCCTTGATAGGCTGCGATGGCATTTTTGGTCTTGGTGCCGAAAATCCCGTCTCTCTTCAGATATCCGACGAGCGTGCCGTTCGGGTTCTTGAGCGTGTAGTGGGCCGACAGCGTATTGAGGGCGTGCTGGACCAATTGGACGTCATCGCTTCGGTTGGGACATCCGGGACCGACCGCAAACTCGACGTCGTAGATCCAGCGGATGCCGACACTCGTATCCACCATGTTTCTCACGCGAGCCATTGCCGATTCCTCAATCTTGCGAGCGCAGATCGAACCTGAAGACCGAATACAGTCGCCCGAATGCGATGCGTGTTCATAGTCACGACGCGGCGATCTGCAATTCTGCCAACACCAAAACCAATGACGGGGCGCTCAGGCCGGCGGCGGCACCCTTCCGCCGGCATAGCGCACGAGTGCGTCGATGCGCGCCTCGATCGGCGGATGGGTTGCGAGAAGGTCCGTGAACCCCACGCGCGGATTGTCGAAGCACAGCTCCATCACGCCGGACGGGGCATGGGCGAGGTCGCCGCGTCCCGAAATCTTGATCAGCGCCGAGATCAGGGCGTCCGGATCTTTGGTCAGCTCCACGGCGCCGGCATCGGCGACGTATTCGCGCGAGCGGGACAGGGCGAAGCGAATCGCCTTCGAGAGGATCCAGGCGAGTGCGATCAGCAGCGCGCCGAGCAGCATGGCCGGCACCGCACCGGTGCGGTTCTTGCCGTCGCGATTCCCGCTGAACAGGCCGCGCAGCATGTCGGTGCGGTAACCGGCCTCGGCCACGAAGGCGAAGATGCCGGCGATGACGATGGCGATCATCATCGTGCGCACGTCGTCGTTGCGGATGTGGGTGAGCTCGTGGCCGAGCACCGCCTGCATCTCGCGCGGGGTCAGCGCGTCCCTCAGGCCCGTCGTCACGGTGATCGCGTATTGCTCGGGGTTGAGCCCGGTGGCGTAGGCGTTGAGCGCCGGATCGTCGGCGATCAGCAGGGCCGGCATCGCCATGCCGCGAGAGATGCAGAGCGGTTCCAGCAGCCGGTAGAGATCGGGTGCCTCCTCACGCGCCACGGGATGCGCGCCGACTGTCGCCGAGATCATGGTGCGGTGTGCGTGATAGGCGACGAACAGCCAGACGAAGGTCACCGCGAAGGAGAGCGGGCCGATCCAGAGCAGATCGTGGAAGGCCGCGTGCAGATAGGCGGAAAAGCCCGGCCGCGCCCCGGCCGGCAGGTTCGCGCTCATGCCCCGCAGGATCAGGGCAATGCCGTAGGCGAGGACGAGGTTCAGCCCGAACAGCCCCGCCACGAGGATACGGGAGCGAACCTCGTTCTGGCGGATATGCGTGTAGAGGCCGAAGGCAGGCAGCATCGAACTGCCCTGGCTCGCGTCAGAACTTCACCGAAGGCGCCGTGTCGAGTTGGGCTCGGGCGCCCTCGCCGACATCGAAGAAGGTCTGCGGACGGAAGCCGAGCGCGCCCGCGAAGAGCACGGCCGGGATCGAACCGATGGCGGCATTGTATTCGGCCACCGCGTTGTTGAAGAAGCGCCGCGCCGCCGCCAGCTTGTCCTCGATCGAGGAGAGCTCGCCCTGCAGCGCCTGGAAGTTCGTGTTGGCCTTGAGGTCGGGATAAGCCTCGCTCAGGGCGATCAGCCGGCCGAGCGTGCCCTGAAGCTGCGCCTCGTTCTGGGCCATCTGGGCCGGGTCCCGCGCCGCGACGGCGGCATTGCGCGCCTGGACCACCGCCTCGAGCGTGCCCTTCTCGTGCGCGGCATAGCCTTTGACCGTCTCGACCAGGTTCGGGATCAGATCGTGCCGCTGCTTCAGCTGGACGTCGATGTCGCCGAAGGCCTGGGCCGCTCGCTGCCGCAGCGTCGCCAGCCCGTTATAGGTGACGACGAACCAGACCAGCACGACGGCCAGGACGATCACAACGATCCACGTGCTCGACATGGCTCACCAAGAGAAAGAGAGGTTCGGCAAAAGACGTCCGAAGGACAGCCGAATCGATGGCGCTTGGCCAACCGCCGGCTTCTTTACAGGCTGTCATGAAATTCCGACAGCGGCGCTGAAATGCTCGACTTCCCTTGCCAGTCGAGCGGAGACACCGGCCAAATTCAATATCCGCAAGACATTCGCCGAGCGCTCGGCCACTATCCCGGTGCGACGTGAGGCGTCCGACGAAAACGCGCGCGCTCCCCAAAAAAGCCCCAGGCTCATGGCTCCTGCCCTGCGCTTGCTAATCCCCGAGACCGGGTCCATCCCAACCTCATGCTGAAGACCGCCTTCGTCGCCGCGCGCGACCGTCAGCGCCTCTCGGAGATCGCCTCGGTCCTGATCGGCTTCGGCCTGAACAAGGCCGTGGACCGCCTGGGCCTGCGCAACATCCCGCTGATCCCGCGGCGAACGCCGCGGGTCGACGTGACGCGGCTGTCTCAGCCCGAGCGCCTGCGCCGGGCCATCGAGACTCTCGGTCCGACCTTCATCAAGTTCGGGCAGATCCTGGCGAGCCGGCCCGACCTGCTCTCGCCGATCTGGACCGACGAGCTCGAGAAGCTCCATAGCCAGGTCAAGCCGATCCCGTGGGAGATGATCGGGCCGCAGCTCGAATCCGATCTTGGCGCGCCGCCACAGGAGGTCTTTGCCGAATTCGACGTGAACCCGATCGCCTCGGCCTCGATCGCCCAGGTCTACCGGGCACGGCTGAAGACCGGCGAGGAGGTCGTGGTCAAGGTGCTGCGGCCGGGCCTCAAGAAGGTCATCGAGGCCGACCTGCGCCTGATGGGTCACGGCGCGCGCATCGTCGAGAGCGAGTGGCCGGAAATGGCCCGCTACCAGCCCCAGGAGCAGATGAAGCACCTCGCGGCGGGTATCAACGGCGAGCTCGACCTGCTGAACGAAGCCCGTAACTGCGAGATGATCGCCGGGATCTTCGAGGGCCGCGACGACATCCTGATCCCGAAGATCCATTGGGAATGGTGCTCCGAGCGGGTGCTGGTGCAGGAATTCGTGCACGGCGTCTCACCGAACGACGCCGCGGCACTCCGCGCCATGGGCGCCGACAAGAAGGTCCTGGCCCAAAAGGGCTGCGACGCCTTCCTGCGCATGGCGCTGATCGAGGGCGTGTTCCACGCCGACCCGCATCCCGGCAACCTGTTGATCCTGCCCGGCAACCGCATCGGCTTCATCGATTTCGGCATCGTCGGACGGCTCTCGCAGAAGCGCCGCCAGCAGCTCCTCGTGCTGATCGGCGCCATGCTGAAACAGGACGTCGACGGCCTGATGGCGACGCTGCTCGACTGGACCGGCCCCACCGCGCCGGACCTGACCAAGCTCGAGCAGAGCGCCCAGAACTTCGTGCAGACCCACTCGTCGATCCCGCTCAATCTCGGGTTGGTGCTCACCGACTTCATGACCATGGCCCGCGAGAACGATCTCGCGATGCCGACCGACCTCGCCATCCTGTTTAAGGGCCTCGTCACGGCCGATGGCGTGATGCGCCAGCTCGACCCGAACTTCGACCTGTTTTCCGCCGCCGGCCCGACCGTGCGCGCTTCCATGCGGAGCGTGTTCTCGGCGCGCGCCCTCCTGAAGAAGGCCGAGGCACTCGGAACCGGCCTCTACGGCGCGGCTTCCGAGCTGCCGACGCTGATCCACCTGCTGCTGGTGCGGCTCAAGCAGGGCAAGGTCACGGTCGAGATCGAGCTGAAGGGCATGGACAAGCTCGTGCGCGGCATCGAGCGGGGCGCTGCGCGCGTGGCCGTCGGTCTCGTCGTCGCCGCCTTCGCCACGCAGCTCGCGCCGCGGCTGATCGACCTCGGCACGCCGGTCTTCGTCCTGATCGCGCTGGCCGTGTCGGTGGTGGGCATCGGCTGGCTCGTGTTGCTTGGCCGCAACCGATAGGGCGTCAGGATCGTCACCCGAGCCGTGCAGGCACATGGAGCCGCATGATGTCGTGCGGCCGCTTTCGAAATCGATTCGGCAAGTTTGCGCTACAACAATGCCGACGAGAGTCGAGTCCTCACTCTACAGTATCCAACGGCAACCTTGGCTGCGGATAAGGCTTTTTTGCATTTACGAAAACTTTAGACATCACTTGCCGAGTCACAGCATCGTGATATGGTCACTTATCAACCGACTCGCGGGATGCAATAGGTAGCGCGACGGGGTGAGAAGCGGGCGTCAAGCCGTCAGTCCCCTCGAAGCTAGGTGAGCAGATCCCCATCCGCCCGTCGGCGCGTGATGCGCTGCGGCCGATCGATTCCATCGTAGGCCAATGCGCCGAACCCGGGGGGCTTCGGTGCTCGAGACAACGATCGTGTCGACGGGCATGTCCCGTACCAGTCGAAGAGCCATTCTCGAGGCCGAGAATGCGTATCTTCGCAAGCTGCTCGCACAGCGGCCTCTCAGCGCAAACGACATCTACGTGAATGCGGAGCGGCGCCATGCGGATGAGCTCGGCGTGGGCCGGTCCACCATGGCACTCCGGAGCGGGTCGGAGGCCGAGGTGATGCGTGCTGCGGAATCCGACGAAATCAATGCCGAGCTGCGCGCGACCGAGGAGTTCAACCGCCGCATCCTGGCCTCGACGACGGATTCCATCAGCGTGCTCGACATCGATGGCCGTCTGATCTCGATGAACGAGGTGGCGATCCCGATTTTCGCCAAGGCCGGCTTCGCGCACGCCGTCGGACGCCCCTGGTCGGACGCCTGGAACCTGCCGGAGAGCCGCGACGCCGTGCTCGCCGCGCTGGAGGACGCCCGCGCCGGCCGCACCTGCCGCTTCCAGGCCGCGCTCGACATGGGCGGCGCTGCCGACGCGCCGCTATGGTGGGACATCGTCGTCGCGCCGATGAATGGCGATGACGGCCGCCCCGAGCGGCTACTCGCGGTCTCGCGCGACATCACCGAGTTGAAGCAGACCGAGAACCGGCAGACCGTGCTGATGCACGAGATGGCGCATCGGGTGAAGAACACGCTCGCCATGGTGCAGGCGGTGGCGACACAGACTTTGCGCAACGCGCATTCGCTCGAAGACGCCGGCGACGCACTCGGCGCACGCCTGCTGGCACTGGCTCAGGCTCACGACGTGCTGATGCAGGGCTCTTGGTCGAGCGCAGACTTGCGCGGCCTCGTCGATACCGCGGTCGCGCTTCATGGCGACGGCGAGCCGGGCCGCTTCGTGGTCTCCGGCCCCGACGTGACGCTCGGGCCGCGTCCGGGGCTCACGCTCGCGCTGATCCTGCACGAACTCGGCACCAACGCCACGAAATACGGCGCGCTCTCCAAGTCCGAGGGTCATGTCGAGATCCACTGGGACATCGTAACGGTCGAAGGCGAGGAACGCCTCAGCTTCCGCTGGGAGGAGATCGGCGGCCCGGCGGTGAAGCCACCGACGCGCATCGGCTTCGGCAGCCGGTTGATCGAGCGCAGCCTGGTTCACAGCTTCGGCGGCAGCGCCAAGCTGGACTTTCCGGAAGCCGGCGTCGTGCTGACGATGCAGGCCCCTGCCGCCAACGTCGTCGTGGCAGTGCCGCTCAATCTGATGGGCTGACGCCGGGACACCGGGCGCCGCGGCCATCAGGGCGCGGCGCCGCCGTCCTTCCGCGCTCACGGCGCAGGATTCAGCGGCGGATCAGCACGACCCCGCTCATCAACAACACGACGCCGAGGAGCCGCGGCAGGTCGACCGAGCGTTGCTCCAGGCCGAGCACGCCGAAATGGTCGAAGGCCACCGAGGCGATCATCTGACCCGAGACGAGGAGCACGATGAAGGTCGCAGCGCCGATCTGCGGCACGAGGAAGACGGCGAGCACGATGAAGATCGCGCCGAACAGACCGCCAAACCAGCCCCACCAGGGAATGCGCGACGCAATCGCCGCCGACGGCAGCGGATCGCGCAACGCCAGTGCCAGAACGGCCATGCAAGCCAGGCCGACCAAGTAGCTGGCAAAGCCCGACCACGCCGCCGAGTTCAGCGCGATGCGCAGGTTCGCATTCAGCGCCTGCTGCACGACGATACTGACGCCGGCGAGCGCGGCCAGAGCCGAGGGAAGCAGGATCGGCAGCATCGTCCGGTCGCCCAAGCTGTAATCGCGGCCACGCGCCGCCTCTCACCACTTGACACCACGGCCGCCGCCATGCCGTCAAATGCCGCATGATGCCCTGTCCATGCGAATGAGGCATGATGAATCCGACGCATGTCGACCTGTTTCGCGCCGTTCTCCGCCACGGCGGCATGACGCGCGCGGCCGTCGCCCTCGGCATCGGCCAGCCGCATATCAGCCGGGCCATCGCGCAGCTCGAGGCCGATATCGGCTTTCCGCTGTTCTTGCGCGGGCATGGCAGCGCGCGCCCAACCCCGGAGGGCGAGGCCTTCGGCCACGAGGTCGAGCAGACCTATGCCGGGTTCGATCACCTGCGCCATGCCGCCCGGCAGATCCGTGAGCGCGGCACCGGCACCCTACGCGTCGCCTGCCAGCCGTCCCTGGCCTCCCGACTTCTGCCGCGCGCGATCAGGCGCCTCAACGAAGAGCTGCCAACGGCCCGCGTGTCGATCCACGTGCCGAGCCCGGATACAATCTGGTCCTGTGCCTCGTCGGGCCAGTGCGATATCGGCCTGGCACGCCCGCGGACGGGCTACAACGACGTCGAGGCCGAACCGTTCATGACGGTGAAGGCCGTCTGCGCGATCCCGCGAAAGCACCCGCTGGCGCGCAAACGCACGCTCTCGGTGCAAGACCTCGCGGCCGAGCCGATGATCTCGGGAGGCGCCGGCGTCTTTCAGCAGTCGGTCGAGGCGATCTTCGCGGCTGCGGGCGTCGCGCCACGCTTCGTCTTCATGGCGGAGTACACGGCGGCGCGCTGCGGTCTCGTCGCCGAGGGGATGGGGCTTGCCATCGTCGATCCGGTGCCGGCCCGCGAATTTTCGGGCGCCGCCCTCACCCTGCGGCCGTTCCAGCCCGAGTTACCGATCGAGACGATGCTGCTTCGTCCGGCGGGACGGCCGGTGAGCCAGCTTGCCGAGCGGCTGATCGGTCTTCTGAAGCAGGAGCGCGACGCGCTGGGGTAACGCCTGCCTTCCGACCCATGCCGGAAGGCAGGCGCGGTCACTCCGTCATCGCAGCAACTGCGCAGCCTCGGTCGCACCGCGCTTGGTGATGCGCCACTTGATCGGGCCGGGCTGCTCCTGGTCCTCTCGATCGACGAGGCCCTGCATCCAGAGCTGAAGCATGGCGAGATGCTCGTCCTGCGGCTCTTGCCCCGTGAAGATCACGGGGCTGCGCCGCAACGCCAACAACAGAAACCGCTGTTTCTCGCTCAGGTCCATATCGCTAGGACGAGCGGGACCGGGCCGGATTTAGAGCCGAGAGCGATCGTCGGATGATCGATTCCGGCGTCCGAACGGTTAGCGCCCGGCATCAATCATCCGCGACCGGCGCGCCGCCAGGTGCAGCTCGCGGCCAGACGGAAGCTCGATGTCGCCGACCAGCCATCTCGCCCTGATCAACCTGTTCATCGGAGACATCCAGGGCGGCCTCGGACCGTTTCTCGGAACCTGGCTCGCCGAGACGGCGCATTGGAGCCCGACTCGCATCGGGTTGGTGACCACGCTGTCGGGCATCGGCGTGTTGCTGCTCAGCGGGCCGTTCGGTGCCCTGGTGGACCAGTTCGGCCGGCCGCGTCTGCTGATTGCGGCATCCTGCGCCGCGATCCTCGGAGGCACGTTGCTGCTGCTGCCAGCCCAGGGATTCTGGCTGGTGCTCGCGGCGCAGTCGCTGGCGGCGGCGGGAGGCACGTTGCTGCTCCTCGCCGTGAACGCACTGACGCTGGGGCTCGTCGGCAAGAAGGCCTATCCCCTCCAACAGGGGCGCAACCAAGCTTTCAACCATGTCGGCATCCTCGCAGCGGCGGGGATCATCGCCATCGGCACGCCCTATTGGGGCGCGGCGATCTCGCTCTGGGTGCTCGGCGCCATGGCCGCGGCAGCGATCATCGCGACGGCGACGATGCCGGGCGGCGCCTGGGAATCGCGACGGGCGGTCGGCTGGGAGGATCACGAAGGCGAGGACAAGCCCCGGCGCTCCTCAACGGCGGAGGCGCTCCGCAATCGCCGGCTGCTGATCCTGGCCGTGGCCCTGGCGCTGTTCCAGCTCGGCAATGGCGGCATGCTGAGCCTGCTCGGCCAGAAGCTGGTCTCGGTCTCGCCCTACGGCACCGGCTGGACAGCGACCTACGTGATGGTGGCGCAACTGGTCATGGTGCCGGTGGCCTACCTCGCCGGGACCTTTGCCGACCGGAAGGGGCGGCGATGGATCCTCATCATCGCCTGTCTCGCGCTGCCTCTGCGTGCCGTCCTCTGCGCCTTCATCGACGATCCCCTGTGGCTGATCGCGGCCGAAGTGCTCGACGGCATCGCATCCGGGATCGTCGGCGTGGCAGTGCCGGTGGTGGTCGCTGACCTGACATGGAAATCCGGCCGCACGCAGACGGCGCTCGGCACCCTCAACGCGATCCAGGGCGCCGGAGGGGCGCTGTCGGCCTGGTATGGCGGCCTCGTGCAGGGCTGGCTCGGCTGGCCGGGAGCGTTCCTGGCGCTCGGCCTCGCGGGCGTCGCCTCGGCCGTGATGGTGATCTGGCTCAATGCGACGGCGGAAGAGAACCCGCGGCGCAAGCGAAAGAGAGCGGCGGCCGAGGGTCGAGCGCAGGAGGGGTGACGATCAGGGCTGGGCGTGACGGATGAGAGAAACTCTCCGCGAAAATCCACTCCGAACAGTACGTAGATCGTGAATTCGACTTGGACCACGATACTCTGTTTGGTAGGCCCACACCGAAGTCGTTTTTTATTCGAGGAATCCAATCATGATGAAGGCGATCACGGCAATTTGCGTCGCTTTGATTGCGGCCGTGGCCTTCGTCGGGACCTCGGACGAAGCAAAGGCCGGTTGCAGGAAGTGTGGGCCGGTCTCTCCCGTGTATCACTACAAGACCGTCAACAAGGTCTCGAACCGGACGCAGTATCGGGACGTCAACCGCACGCATTACGATCACAAGACGCGCTACATTTACAACGTCACGCGTGTGCGCCCGATCGTGCAGATCCATACCGTGACGCGCGTTCACCATCACACTGTGCCGGTGATCCACAACGTGAACGTCTCCAGCGTGCAACGCCTGCCGGCTCAGTACTACCGCACCAATAGCGTGCAGAATTACTATCACGGTTGCGGCTGCCGCTGAGGCCAGCTCGAGCTGATCGTCGTCTGTCCGGGCGCATACCCTCCCTCCGCTCACGGAACGATGGGGACACGCGCCGACGGGCCGATCGAGCGGCGCCGTCAGTCGCGGCTGGTGGTTCTCGGGACGGCGGACAGACAAGCCTTCGGGCAGACCGGCGCACGCCCGAGCAGGCGCTCGAGCGCAGCTTGCGGTTTCTTCGCGCAGAGCCGGGTGAGGAAGCCCTTGTCCTCCGTGCCGATATCCGGAATGCGGCAGGACGAGGCCATGGTCCGCTCCGCCTGACCCCATAGGGTCAAAATGGCGGCGGCGGTGTCGGGACGTGTCAGCCCGTCCCACGCTGCCGGATCGTTCTCCGCCGCCTCGATGTAGAGCGCGACGAAGCTCATCAGCGCCGCGAGGCCGTCGCGGTGCGAGAGCTGGACGTCCGGGTCGCGGCGTCTATCGAGCGCGATCGCAGCGTCGAGGTCGTGCGTGTAGGCGTTGAGCTCGTCGAGCAGATAGCGAAAATCCGTCGCCGAACTCGCGCTATCCTTGCGCAGATAGGTGTCGACGAAAAGACTCGGCTGGAACTGCCGTGCGATCCGGGCGGGCGCGAACAGAGCGCTGCTCTCGCGCGGGCGCTTCACCGCCCCACCCCCGATCAGCGGATAGGCATCGGTGTCGCCGGTGATCATGTGCACGGACTCGTGCACGGCCGTCGCCAGCGCATACTGCGCGTCACTGCAATCGAGCCACGCCCGGAAGAAGGCCTTGTCCTTGACCTGCCGAAAGATCGCGTAGCCGTTCGACGAACCAGCCTTCAGCACCTCGACGGCCTGGGCCGTGCAATCGCCGGCCGCCACGGGACCGGCGCAGAGCAGCGGCATCGCGAGAAAGGCTGTTCCGCCGAGAAGCGCACGAACGGTCTTCAGCATCGGCCCGCATCCCGAGAGATGCGGATCTTGTCGTGCCTATGGTTAAAGAACCGTCCCGACGCGGCACCGTCGCGGCAGCACACGTCCCGGTCGCGAGTGGCCCGGATGCCCGAAACGCGGCTGCCGGTTCCCCGAGACCTCGGGGAGGATCAGGCGATCTGCGTCGTCATGTCGACGACCTTCGCCTCGCCAGCCTGCTTCACCAGCGCGATGGCGTGCTCGCAATCCTCGCGACGGACATAGCCCTCGCCGGAATCGGCGATCACGTTGCCGTTCTGAACCCGCAGTCGCCAGCGCCACTCGCCGCCGGCATCCCGATACAGTTCGAAGCGCATGAGCCGTCTCTCCCGGCCGATAAGGCCTGAGCAAAAACATGGGGCCGCCGAGCCCGAGCGGCAACGCTCGGACCCGACGGCCCCTGATTGATTTGTCAGACCGGATCAGGAGCGCGGGGAGCGGTCCAGCCAGCCGATGTTGCGGCCTTCGCCTCCACCACCGCCACCGGCGGGACGCGGGTTACGGCCCTGCGCCGGACGGGCATCGCCCCGGCGATCGTTGCGGCTGTCGGTGCGCTGGCCCTGGTGACCGGCGGGACGGCCGGAGCGCTGGTCCTGACGTTCGCCGGGACGCGCAGGACGCTGATCCTGACGCTCGCCCTGGCGTCCATCCGGACGCGGACCGCGGGCCTGCTGGCCACCGGCATCGGGGCGAGCCTGGCGACCGGGCTCCTGGCGCTGGCCGGGACGGCCGTTGCGGCCGCCGGGAGCACCACCGCCGGGACGGCCCTGGCGCTGGCCGGGACGACCCTGCGGCTGGCGGGGCGGACGGCGTGCCTCTTCGGCCGCCGTCTCGCTGGCTTCCTGACGCGACGGAGCGGTGAAGCCCTCTGGGAAGGCGCCGACCGTAATCTTCTGGCGGGTGGTGCGCTCGATGTCGCGCAGGTAGGCCTTCTCCTCGTCGTTGCAGAACGAGACGGCGAGGCCGGCCTTGCCGGCGCGGGCCGTGCGGCCGATGCGGTGGACGTAGCTCTCCGGCACGTTCGGCAGGTCGTAATTCACGACATGGCTGACCGCCTCGACGTCGATGCCGCGGGCGGCGATGTCGGTGGCGACGAGAACGCGGCACGAGCCGGCCTTGAAGGCGGCGAGCGCCCGCTCGCGCTGCGGCTGCGACTTGTTGCCGTGGATGGCCGAGGCGTTGACGCTGGCCTTCTCCAGCCCGCGCACGACACGGTCGGCGCCGTGCTTGGTGCGGGTGAAGACGAGCACGCGCTCGTAATCCGGGTCACGCAGGATGTGGTTGAGCAGCGCCTGCTTCGCACCGGTATGGACGAAGATCACCTGCTGATCGACGCGCTCCGCCGTCGTCGCCACCGGAGTGACGGCGACCTGGATCGGATCGCGCAGATACTGCTCGGCGAGGCCGGCGATATTCTTCGGCATGGTGGCCGAGAAGAATAGGCTTTGGCGCTCCTTGGGCAGCATCTTCACGATGCGCTTGAGGGCGTGGATGAAGCCGAGGTCGAGCATCTGGTCGGCCTCGTCGAGGACGAGGATCTCGACGCCTTCGAGCGTCAGCGAACGCCGCTCGATCAGGTCGATCAGGCGGCCCGGCGTGGCGACGAGGATGTCGACGCCGTTGGCGAGCGCTCGCTCCTGGCGGCTGATGGTGACGCCGCCGAACACGACGGTGCTGGTCAGCGGCAGGTGCCGGCCATACTCGGCGAAGTTCTCGGCGATCTGGTTGGCGAGCTCGCGGGTCGGCGAGAGCACCAGCACGCGGCAGCCCTTGCGCACGGCACGGGTGCGCTTCAGCGAGAGGCGGTGCAGGATCGGCAGCGCGAAGGCCGCAGTCTTGCCGGTGCCGGTCTGCGCGATGCCGCAGATGTCGCGGCCAGCCATGGCGGGCGCGATGGTCTGCGCCTGAATCGGCGTCGGCGTGGTGTAGCCGACCTCTTCCAGCGCCTTCAGAACGGGCTGGGACAGGCCGAAATCGATGAATTGGGTCAAGGGTGGTCTTTCGGGCAGCAGGACCGCATCTCGGCAGCCGTCATCGGCGCGAGGGTTCGTTCGGTCCGTTGTCGGGGACAGCCCGCGTGATGGGGCAGTCAGGTGCATGCACGTTATGAAGAGAGGGGCCGGAACGCGTCCGACGCGATGCGCGGACATGGACCGTCACGCAGCCCTCTCAAGCGGACCCCATTCGGCCGCTGACGCTGCGCTTGCGATATGCGCATGTTGCAACGCAAAGTCAATGGAACTCATGCGGTACTCGCGAGGCGACCTGTCGAAGCGGCACAGCGACTGCAACGGCGTGGTTGCAGGAGCCCTGATGCAAAGTTCATGTCCGGAAACGGCACGGTCGCGACCGATCGGCCTCCGCATGGCAGTCGCCGCGTTTCGAAGCGGGATTGATCACGAGCCCGTGCTACACGGTCGGGTGACGAACCTACGCGGCGGATCTCCACCGCACCGGCACGTCGCCGCCCGAGGACGCGGATGATCGCGCGCCATACCCTGACCTATGTCGGCTCGCGGGCCGTCGCGGCGGCGCTCAACATGGCCTCGCTGGCCGCTTTCACGCGGCTGGCGCCCGTCGACATCTTTGGCACCTATCTCCTAATCCTGTCCTGGTCGATCGTGCTCTACGGCGCGACCTGCCAATGGCCGAAATTCGCTTTCTTCGCGCTGTACGACGAGGCGCGCGGGCCGACCCAGATCGCCACGCTGGTGCGGATGCTCGCGATCCTGCTCGTGCTGACGGCACTGGCGATGGGCATGGCCGCCGTGCTCGGCTTCATCGACCCTCGTTTTGCCGCCGCCATCGTCGCGGCCACGGTCGGCATCACACTCTTCGAGGGCATGAACGAGATCGCGCGCACACGGCTCGCCGCAGAGGCCGTCGCGATGTCGGTGGTATCCCGCGGCGTGCTGGTCCTGGCGCTTGGCAGCGCGGCCCTCGCCTATACCGGCGACGCCCTCGACCTCGTCCTGGCTTTCGGGCTCGCCAACGCGCTGGCAGCCATACCGGCGGCCCTGTCGGTCTGGCCCCAGATCCGCGGGGGACGGGGCAGCCTGACCGAGGCGCGACGGCTGCTCGCCTATGGCTGGCCGCTGGTGATCTCCTTCGGCATCGCCGCGCTGGCGCAGACGATCGACCGGCTCATCATCGGCAAGACGATTGGCACCGAGGATCTCGGCGCCTACGGCGCGATCGGCGACTTCCTGCGCCAGAGCTTCGTCGTTTTCGGCGAGAGCATCGCCCTGTCGATGATCTCCATCGCCAAGCGGGACGCCCGCGGCGGCGGCATGGAGGCTGCCAATCCGGTCCTGCGCGATGCGGCGCGCGCGCTCACGCTGATCGGCGCCTTCGGTGCGGTGTTCTTCCTGACCTTCGACGACGTTGTGGTGTCGATCCTGCTCGGCCCGAGCTACCGCGCCTCGGCGATGGCGGTGGCGCCCTACCTGATCGTGGCGAGCATCTGCATGATGTTCCGCGCCTATTATTTCGGGCAGGTGATCTACTTCAACGGATCGAGCACGCTGGACGCGGTCGCCTCCGGGGCGCTTCTCGCCACGACCGGCGGACTGTCGCTGCTGCTGATCCCGCATTACGGGGTGAAGGGCGCCGCCATCGCGCTCGCTGCCGGGCAGGCGGTGGCCTGCCTCGTCTACATCGTCGCGGGGAAAGGGCGGATCCAGATGCCGGTGCCGGTCCTCGACATCGTCACGATCGTCGCCTGCGCGCTTCTGGCCTATGCCGCGACTGCGGCGCTCGATCTCGTCGCGGGCGGCCGCACGCCGGTCCTGCTCGTGCTCAAGGCCGCCATGATCGGCGTAGCCGCCGCTGGCGCGGCCTGGCACTTCAACATCATCGGCCTCGCGGAGATCCTCACGCGCCGGGCGCGGCGCCCCGCCTGATGGCGCACGCGGCGCGAACCGCCGAGGGCCTCGTCGTCGCAGCGCTTCCGCTCGACGCGGCGTCGCCCCTTCTGCCGGCCTGGCGCGAGCTCGCCCGCGATCCGCTGGTCGAGAACCTGTTCTTCGAAGCGGAGTTCGCCCTGGCGGCGGCGGATGCCTTCGGCGGCGGCATCCGGCTCCTGACCGTCAGCGACCAGCCGCCGGAAGCGCCGGGCGCCCGCCTCCTCGCGCTCTGGCCCTGCCGTGTCGTCCGCCGGTGGGGCGTGCCGATCCCCGCTCTAATGGGCTGGACGCACGGCTTCTCGATCTTCGGGCCGCCGCTCCTCGCGCGGGACGAGGCCGCTCCGGCGCTGCGAGCCCTGTTCGACGCGCCGGGCCATCTCGGTCTGCCACGCCGCTTGCTGATGCCGTACCTGCCGCTCGACGGCCCGTTTGCGACGCTGCTCAACGACACCTTGGCCCGGACCGGAAGCCGCCGCGCCGACTTCTGGGCGCACGAGCGCGGCTTCCTCGACCCGGCCGCGGGACGGGGTGGGACGCGGGACGCCTATCTCGGCGCCCAGCTCTCGGAGCGCAAGGCGCGCCAGCTCGGCCGCCTCTTCCGGCGAATCTCGGCAGAGGCGCAGGCTGAGCACGAGATCATCCGCGACCCCAACGGGCTGGCGGAGGCGCTCGACGACTACGTCGCCCTCGAATCCGCCGGCTGGAAGGGACGGGCCGGCACTGCGGTCGCGAAACGGCCGCGCGAGGCGGCCTTTCTCGCCGGCCTCGTCCGATCCTACGGCGCCGGCGGCCGCATGCGCATCGACCGGCTGCGCCGCGGTGGCCGCAGCCTCGCGGTCTCGCTCTCGCTGGAGACGGGCTCGACCTTCTGGTTCCTCAAGATCGCCCACGACGAGACCGAGGCGAAGAACTCGCCGGGCGCGCTGCTCGTCGAGCGCGTGACCCGCTCGCTGCTCGCGGATCCGCGCATCATCGAGGCCGATTCCTGCGCGCCCCCGAATTTCTCGCTGATCGAGACCTTCTGGGGCGAGCGCCGGCGGCTGGCCCATGGCCTGATCGAGGCCAGCGGCGGAGACCCGCTGTTTCGGCCGGCCGTCGCGCTGGAGGGTTTGCGGGCTCAGGCTGTCCGGGTGCGGACCTCCAGGTCCAAGCCGTGATCGCCGCTTCGGCGCGAGAAGCGGTCAGCCCCCGGGTTCGTCGAACCGGCTCCAGCGGAAGACCTCGCGGCCGGCGCCATCGATGACGCGCACGGCCTCGGGGCGCTGCTCGCTGCGCTGAGGCGCGCGGGCTCGGGCGAACAGCCGTAGGGCGCGCTCGGTGGCACCGTCGAGACTGCTCGTGCGCATGCTGACGCGCTGCTGGACGGGTGCCGCAGCGGCGCCGTCGTCGAGCCCCAGGAGCTCGATGTGGAAGGTTTCGCGGACGGTCAAAGGCCGGGCGGCTCCGGATCGGGGTGGGATCGGATCACCACATAGGACGTCGAGGCGGCCGGCGGCAGGGCCGATCGCGCCGGCATCCACGGCCCGTATCCGATCACCGGCATGTGAAGTGAATGGTGGCACGCGGGGGCCGGAACGCGATATGGGGCTCGACAGCCTGCGTCCAAGCGCGGCGTGCATGCCCATCCCGGATGTGGTTGATTGCGCTGGACAAGGAGCCGAACGAGAGCAACCATGGCGACACCGCCTTTCGTCACCCCAGAATGGCTTGCGGCGCGCCTCTCAGCGCCGGACATCGTGGTGCTCGACGCCTCCTGGTACCTGCCGGCACAGGGGCGCGATGCCGAGGCCGAGTTCCGCGCCGCGCATGTCCCGGGGGCGATCCGCTTCGACCTCGATGCGATGAGCGACGAGACTTCGCCGCTGCCCCACATGCTGCAGCGTCCCGACGTGTTCTCCTCGCGCATGCGTGCCCTCGGCGTCGGCGATGGCGCGCAGATCGTCGTCTATGACGGCATGGGCCTATTCTCGGCGCCGCGCGTCTGGTGGATGCTGCGCACCTATGGCGTGCGCGACGCCGTCATCCTCGAAGGCGGCCTGCCGGCCTGGCTGGCGGCCGGCCATCCGACCGAGGACGGGCCCGGCCGAACGCGCGAGCGCCGCCACTTCACCGCCCGGCTCGATCACACTGCGGTGGCCAACGCGAACGACGTCGCGCGCGCCCTCGACCGGAACTCGGCCCAGGTGGTCGACGCCCGCTCGGGACCGCGTTTCCGTGGCGAGGAAGCCGAGCCGCGCCCGGGCGTGCGCCCCGGCCACATGCCCGGCGCCCGCAACGTGCACTACGCGGCCCTGCAGGCGAATGGCCGGCTCAAGGACGAGGCCTCGCTGCGCGCGGCCTTCGCCGAAGCCGGGGTGGATCTCGACCAGCCGATCGTCACCACATGCGGCTCGGGGGTCACCGCCGCGATCGTCGCCCTGGCTCTCGAAACCCTCGGGCGGCCCCCGAAGGCACTCTACGACGGGTCGTGGGCCGATTGGGGCTCGGACCAGGCACGGCCCGTGGCTACCGGGCCAGTCTGAGGCTTCCAAGCGCGCCACCACGCCCGGAACACGTGGCACGACGCTCCCGAACTGCTGCGAGACCTTCGCTCTAGACGTGGCTGACCTTCCGCGTCGCTCAGGGCATCAGAGAGGGGGCAGAGCGTCGCGTCGATGCGCTTCTGCAACACCGGGCAGGCCTCGTCCGAACGCCCGCGATTTGCGCTTGTAACATTATCACATTCGCATGATGAAACATTGTAACGTTTTATCGGCGAGGCGTGATGCGTGGTGCTTTTTGGTCGGAAGGACGGCGTGCAACCCTCCTCTATGGAACGGCCCTTGCCACCGCCCTGCTTCCGCTCGGAGCCGTCGCGGCACCGCAGGCGGAGGTGTTGGATGAGATCAGCGTCACCTCGGTGAGCCCGGTCCAAGCCAGGACGACACCGATCGCCAATCCCGGCTTCGGCGTATTGCCGGTAGCCACCGACACCTTCTCGCCAGTCACGGTGGTCACGCAGGACCAAATCGCTCGCAACCAGCCGACCACGCTCGGCGATGCGCTGGCCGACCGCCCCGGCCTGTCCTCATCGAGCTACGCGCCAGGCGCCGCCTCGCGGCCGATCATCCGTGGCCTCGACAATGCGCGGGTGCGCATCCAGGAGAACGGCGTCATCACCGGCGACGTGTCCGACCTCGGCGAGGATCACGGCGTGCCGATGAACCCGCTGGTCGATCAGCGCATCGAGGTCATCCGCGGCCCCGCGACGTTGCGCTACGGCTCGGGCTCGATCGGCGGGGTGGTCTCGTCTGAAAACAACCGGGTGCCGACCTTCATTCCGGCCAAGGGCTATTCCGGACAGGTCACCACCGGCTTCTCGAGCGTCGACGCTGGCCGGCTCGGCGCCGCAACGGTCGATGCCGGCGGCGACGGCATCGCGGTCCACGCAGACGGTTTCGCCAGCGCAACCGACAGCTACGCCATCCCCGGCGGCATCCAGCGCAACTCGGCGACGCAGTCGCAGGGCGGCTCGGTCGGCATTTCGGCGATCGGCGATCGCGGCTTCGTCGGCATCGCCTTCAGCCACTACGACGCGCTCTACCAGATCCCCGGCGGCGAGGCCGAACAGGCGCGCACCCGCCTCGACCCGCGCCAGGACAAGGTGACCTCGCGCGGCGAGTACCGGCCGACGGAAGGGCCGTTCGAGGTGATCCGCTACTGGGCCGGCGGCTCGGTCTATCGTCACGACGAGATCGGGATCGGCGAGAACGGCATCGACGGACTCCAGGCGACCTTCAAGAATCGCGAGGTCGAGGCACGCGTCGAACTGCAGCACGTGCCCGTCACGCTGCCCTTCGGCACGCTCACCGGCGCCCTCGGCCTGCAGAGCGGGCGCCGTGTCCTGAACTCGGCACTGGAATCCTTCCTGCCGCCGACGGATTCGCGCAGCAACGCCGCCTACCTTTTCGAGGAGCTGAACGTCGGCAACGGTCTGCGCTTCCAGGCAGCCGGCCGCATCGAGGGCGATCGGATCGCCAGCACCGCAACGCTGTTTCCGTCGGATTACCTACCGGTGCCCGGCGAAGACCCGGAGCAATTTCGCCTGACCCGGCGCTTCGCTCCGAAGAGCGCCAGCGTGGGCGCGCTGCAGGATCTGCCCTACGGTTTCGTCGCGAGCCTGAACGGCTCCTATGTCGAGCGCGCACCGACTGGCTACGAGCTGTTTTCGCAAGGCCCGCACGACGCCACCGCGACCTTCGAGATCGGCAATCCGAACCTAAAGCTCGAGCGTGCCCGCACTGCCGAGATCAGCATTCGCCGCGCCGAAGGGCCGTTCCGCCTCGACGCGACAGGTTATTACACGCGCTATACCGGCTTCATCTACCGCAACTACACCGGCGCCCTCTGCGACGACGACTTCGCCTCCTGCGGCAGCGGCAGCGAGCTGCGCCAGATCGTCTACCGGCAACAGAACGCGACATTCTACGGCGCCGAAATCGGTGCTCAGATCGATCTGCTTCCCGTCGGCAATGGCTGGGCGGGCATCGAGGCGCAATACGACTTCGTCCACGCTCAGTTCGATGACGGCAGCTACGTGCCGCGCATTCCCCCGCACCGGCTCGGCGGCGGCGTCTTCGTCAGGGCGGACGGCTGGTACGCGCGGGTGAACCTACTCCACGCCTTCGATCACACCGAAATCGCGGCCTTCGAGACCACGACCGCCGGTTGGAACGACCTGCGCGCCGAGGTCAGCTACACGAAGTCGCTCGACCCGGCCCTCTACGGCGCGAGCGAGGTCACGCTCGGCCTCCAGGGCCGCAACCTGCTCGACGACGACATCCGCAACTCGGCCTCCTTCAAAAAGGACGAGATCCTGCTGCAGGGCCGAAACGTGCGGCTGTTCATGACCGCACGCTTCTGAGGCTCAGCCGTGGCAGCTGCAGCCGGCGTGGTTGCAGCCGTCATGGTCGGGATGCCCCTTCGCGCATTCGTCGCAGCAGAAGGCCTTGCCCTCGTGCTGCACCGCCTTCGCGACCGAGACCACACAGACGCAGTCCGGGCAGGCACATTTCACCATCTCGACGTCGACGCTGGCCATGTCGGTCTCCTCGAGTGCAGATCCGCGGCGGAAACGGCGCAGATCGAACAGCCAGCGTAGAACGAAAAAGCCGGACCCGCGAGGAGCCCGGCTCGATCGATATTTCGTTTCGAGGGGGGGGCTGCGCCGACGTGTCGGCGCGCGTCCAATCAGCGCTTGATCTTTACGCGAGCCTTGCGGGCGGCGTAGCGCGCGTCACGTGCGGCCTTGCGTTCCTCGGTCTCCTGGGCCTTGCGGGCGGCGAGTGCGGCGGCTTCCGCCTCTTCGCGCTCGATCTGGGCCTTGAGCTCGGCTTCCTCGCGAAGCCGCTTCTCCTCGGCCGCCTTGCGCTCGGCCTCGACGCGGGCGCGCTCGCGCTCGCGGGTTCGGTCCTCACGCGCTTTGGAGACCTCGGCGCGAGCCTTGGCCTTCGCGATCATCTCGGGATCGTCGAGGGCCGGCCGGGACTTGAACTTCTCAAGCAGGGCCGCCTTGGCATTCTGCGAATTCTGGCGGCGGTCGTCGAAATTACGATAGTCGAATGCGCCCATCTGACCTTTCTCGTGTGATGACCTGAAACCCCGCCGGGGTCTGAGCAGATTTCCACGGCAGGAGGGACCCGGATCGGAGCCGGGCTACGCAACGGCGCAGCCGATGCACGTTTGCGCCGCAACAATCAACGTGAGACTCGCGCCTCGCATGCGCGCCGTGGACAAATTTCCGCAAGCGTTGCGCGAAATCTTCAAAGACGCCTAACGCCGACCTTCGCCGGCGTCAGCCGGCCTGCAGGTTCACGGCAGCGGCCTTGCCGCTACGCTTGTCGTTCTCGACGTCGAAGCTCACCTTCTGACCCTCGGCGAGGCCGCGTAGGCCAGCTGCCTGGACGGCGGAGACGTGAACGAACACGTCCTTGCCGCCGGTATCGGGCTGGATGAAGCCGTAACCCTTGATCTCATCGAACCATTTCACGGTGCCCGTCTGCATTCGGTCATCTCCGTTTGGCCGACCCTTTCCGCGAACGGTGTCGAGCCTCGATCGAGGCCGATGCATCCGTCGCGGCGGAAGTCGTCATTCGGCCGCTGCACTCAGTCTCGTGGACGTTTTCTGGCGAGGTGGCCGTGGGTCGCGCAATGGCCTTGAGTTAGGTCGCGCCCGCCGGAGCGGCAAGAGTCCACAACCTGTTGGAATCTCGCCCCACGCTCTCGTCAACCGTAGGGAAGGGAGGGCGAAAAGGCAGCCAAGGTTGCCCCGACCCCCACCTTGCGGCTAGGCTTGGGCATAACGAAAGCCGCAGAACAGCGTCCGGTCCGAGCCTTTCGACGGCTCGTCCCGACGCCCCGAGCGGCATATCCGTCGAGGGGTGAGCAGATGGCAGACGGTTCGTTGGACATTCGCGGGCAAAGCTCCGGTGCGCTGACGCACACGACTGGATGACCATCGCGATCCAGTGCTTGTCCTGACCCCGTCGTGGGCCCCCAATTTCCCTAGCCACCGTTTCAGCCGCCAGTCCGTCTGGGCGCTGGCGATTGCGTGCATAGCCGCCTTGGCCGTGCCGCAGCCGGCGTGCGCCTTCGATTTCTTCGGCCTTTTCGGCGGCGAGGAAGAGCCCCCGCCGCCGAGCGCGACGGCTCTGCCCTACACGGTCCGCATCACCGGCGTCGACGACAACGACGTGGTCCAGGCGCTCCAGGACACGTCGACCCTCTACCGCCTGCGCCAGGAGCCGCCGCCCGATGGCGAGGGGCTGGTGCGCCGTGCCGAGGCCGACCAACGCCGTCTCAACGAAGTCCTGTCGGGATACGGCTACTACCAGGGTACGGTGTCGATCCGCGTCGATGGCGTGACCGTGACCGGCGAGTCCTCGCTGGCGGCCGCGGCGCGCACGGCGGAAGGATCTCGCAGCCGCGCGCTGGTGCCGGTGAAGATCGTCGTCGATCTCGGGCCGGCCTACACGGTGCGCTCCGTGACCGTGCGCGATCGGGCCGGGCGCAGCTTCCCCGGCGAGGTCCTCCCGGAAAAATTCGTCCGCACCGACGACGACGCGCCGGCACGCTCGGCCACCGTGCTCGCCCGCGAAGCCCGGATCGTCGATCGCTTTCGTGCCCTCGGCCATCCCTTCGCGAAGGTGGTCTCGCGCGATCCCGTCGTGGACGATGCCGCCCATGTCATGGACGTCGCCTTCACGGTCGATCCCGGACCGAAGGCAGGCATCGGAGAGGTCACGGTCTCCGGCGGCGAGGGCATCGACCCGGCCGTCGTGCGGTCCTTCATCTATGCGGAGCCCGGCGATCCCTATTCGCCGAAGGCGATCTCGGATATCCGCCGGACGGTCGCCAAGGTCGAGGGCGTCGGCTCGATCCGAGTGCGAGAGGGCGAGACCCTCGACGCCAACGGCAACCTCCCGGTCTTCGTCGAGATCGGCGAGCGAGAGCGCAACCTGCTCGGCGTCTCCGCTCGCTATTCCACAGTCGATGGGCCGGGCGTGCGGGCCTACTACGCCAACCGCAACCTGTTCGGCGGCGGCGAGACCTTCCGCATCGATGCCGACCTCTACTATCTCGGCCTCGGCTACGACCCATTCGCGCAGCAGCGCAAGTTCGCCGGCATCGACACGACAGGGCTCGGCGGCCGGCTCTCCGCGACGTTCGTGAAGCCCGCGCTCGAAGGCACGCGCAACGACCTTCTCGCCAACGTCTTCGTCACCCGCGAGGTGCAGCAGAGCTACCTCGTCGACGCGGCCGGCGCCTCGGTCGGCCTGCGCCACCGCTTCTCGGACAGCTTCTCGGCCCAAATCGGTCTCGACGGTCAGGTCGGCCGGTCGCAAGATGCGCTCGGCAAGGTCGATTACCGCCTGTTCGGCGTGCCCCTCTCGGTGAATTACGATTCGACCGACAGCCTGCTCGATCCGACCAAGGGCGTGCGCCTGTCGGCCTCGGCGACGCCCTATCCGAGCTTCCTCGGCTCCGATCCGGGCATCTTCGTCGCGAAGGCGCAGGGATCGACCTATTACGCCCTCGATGAGGACGCGAACTACATCCTCGCCGGCCGCATCGGCTTCGGCTCGGTCTCTGGGGCCTCGCTCGCGGAGATCCCGGACAATTTCCGCTTCTTCGGCGGCGGCGGCGGATCGGTGCGCGGCTTCGCCTACCGGACGCTGGGCCCGCGCGGACCGTTCAACCTGCCGATCGGCGGCCGCAGCCTGCTGGAGGCCTCGATCGAAGCCCGCATCAAGGTCACCGACACGATCGGCGTAGTGCCGTTCTTCGATGCCGGAACGGCCTTCGCCTCGTCCCTGCCCGATTTCGATGAGCGTATCCGCAAGGCGGTCGGCATCGGCCTCCGCTACTACACGGGCATCGGCCCGATCCGTGTCGACCTCGCTTTCCCGCTCGACACGATCAAGGGTTACCACGAGCGCCCGGTCGCCCTGTATATCAGCTTAGGGCAAGCGTTTTGATGGTGGTTGCCGGAACGGCACGAAGCCGCGCGATCGCGGCGTTTCTCATCCTGCTGCTCCTCGCAGTCGCGCTCCCGGTCGGCCTGTCTCGTGCCGCCGACGGCGAGAAGACGATGCTCGGGGGTCTCCTCTCGAAAACGCTCTCGACGCCCGCCTCCAAGGTGACGATCGGCGGTGTCGACGGCGCGCTTTCCTCCGATTCCACCATCCGCGACGTCACGATCAGCGATCGCGACGGGGTCTGGCTGAAGCTCGACCGCGCCCGCCTCGTCTGGAGCCGTCTCGCGCTTCTGTCCGGCCGCCTCCAGGTCGACAGCCTGGAGATCGGCCGGCTCGAGGTCATGAGGAAGCCGCTTCCCGATCCGAACGCCGTGCCGGCCGAAGCACCCGACGGCAAGCTGCTGCCGGACCTGCCGGTGAAGGTCGAGGTGAAGGGCTTCAAGCTCGGCGAACTGGTCCTCGGCGAGCCCATCGCAGGCCAGCCTGCGCGGCTTACGGCCGAAGGCAAGGTCAAGCTCGGCAACCCCTCCGAGGGCCTCGACCTCGACGTCGACGCCCGCCGCCTCGACGCCACAGGGCGCTTCCTCGCCAAGCTGCTGTTCGTGCCCAAGGGCGAGACGCTGGAACTGAAGACGAGCCTCGTCGAGGAGGCGCATGGCCTGCTCTCGAAGGCTGGCGGCCTGCCCGGCGAGCCGCCGATCAACCTGAACCTCGAAGGCCACGGCACCCTCGATGCCTGGAACGCCCGGCTCGATTTCGACGCCGGCCCCGACATCGGCGCCAAGGGCACTGCCCGCATCTCCCGCATCGGCAAGGAAAGGCGGATGAGCCTCGACCTCGCCTCGCGGATCGAGGGGCTGGTGCCGGGTCCGGCCGCGGCGATTCTCTCTGGCACCACGAAGCTCGAAGGCAGCCTCGGCTTCGCCGATAGCGGCGCCTTCCGCATCGACCGGCTGGAGCTGACCTCGCGCACGGCCCGGCTGGCGGCCACCGGCGGCATCACCGCCGACCGCGTTGCCGACTTGGCGATCCAGGCCCGCGCCGTCCCGACCGAGGGCGGCGTCACCAAAGCGAACGAGACCGAGCTGCAGACCCTCGTCTTCGACGGCAGCCTCAAAGGCCCCCTCGCCTCCCCCGTGGTGAAGGGCGCACTCAATGCCGCCGGCCTGCGCACCAGGGAATCGTCCCTCGACCGGATCGAGGCGAAGATCGGCGC
Source organism: Methylobacterium brachythecii (assembly GCF_014196345.1). GTDB lineage: Bacteria > Pseudomonadota > Alphaproteobacteria > Rhizobiales > Beijerinckiaceae > Methylobacterium > Methylobacterium brachythecii. The sequence continues at coordinate 131,864 of NZ_JACIDN010000008.1, forward strand.
GGAGCCGATCGGCAACGATCCCAAGGCTTCCCGCTTCGGATTGATGGCGGATGCCAAGATCGACGGCCTGCGCCTCGCCGATCCCGCCCTGCGCCGGGCCATCGGTTCGCGCGCCACCCTGACGCTGCGCGCCGCTTCTACAGCCGACGGCAATCTCGACGTCTCGACCCTGACCCTCGACGCCGACACGGCCCGGCTGACCTATGCCGGCCGCATCGGCCAGAACACGCTGACCGGCACCATCGAAGCCGCGCTCGCCGATATCGGTGCCTTCTCGGGCGTCGCCGGCCGCACGCTTGCCGGTCGTCTCGACGCCAAGGCCGCGCTCAGCGGCGACCCCGCCCGGAAATCGGTCGCGGCCGATCTCGACCTGCGCGGCCAGGGCCTCGTGCTCGGCATCGACGCCGCCGACCGTCTGCTCGGCCGCGAGCCCACGCTCACTGGCCGCGTCTCGCAGGCCTTCGACGGCTACGGCTTCGACCGGCTGAAGCTCACCGGCGCCACGATCGCCGCGACCCTGCAGGGTCAGGCGACGCAGTCCCAGGCCGACGTCACCGGCCGCATCGATCTCAGCGACCTCTCCGCCCTCGACGAGCGTCTGAAGGGCCACGCGGGTCTCGACGCCCACCTCACGGGTTCGCTCCTGTCGCCGGCTCTGACCGCGACCATCGCCGTGCCGGAGGGTTCGGCGAATGCGAAGCCGATCAGGAACATGCGCATCGACGCAGCCCTCGCCGACCTGACGAACGCGCTCAACGGCACCGTGCGGCTCAGCGGCAGCGTCGCCGAAAAACCGCTGACCGGAGAGGCGCGGATCGCGAGGCCCGCTCCGAAGGAATTCTCGCTCGATCAACTCGCCTTCGCGCTCGGCTCCGTCACGGTGGACGGCCGCGCGGCCGTGAACATCGGCACGCTGCTGAGCGAGGGCCGCATCGCGCTCCGCGCCGGCAATCTCGGCGACCTCTCGCCCCTGGCGCTCGCGCCGATGGGCGGCAATCTCGACGCGGCGATCACGCTTTCCCGCGAGGGCGGCCGCCAGGACGCCGCGATCCGCGCCACGGGCGCCTCGCTGCGCTACGACCGCTACGGCCTCGCGCGGCTCGACGCCGACCTGACGGCGCGGGACGTCCGCGCTCACCCCTCGCTCGATGGCAGACTCAATGCGGACCGGCTCGTCGCCGCGGGCCAGACCATCGACACCGTGCGGCTCGCCGCGACCGGCTCCCAGGCGGCGAGCGACGTGACCCTCACCGCCCAGGCCCGTGGCTTCGCCCTCGACGGGGCCGCCCGGCTGGTCCCGGGCGACGCGACACGGATCGAGCTGCAGCGCTTCTCGGCCATCCGCGGTGGCGACAAGGTCACGCTCGCAGGTCCCGCCAGCGTGACCATCGAGGACGGCGCGGCCGTGATCGATGGCTTGAGCATCGCAGCGGGCTCGGGCCGCGTCAGCGTGCAGGGCCGCGCCGGCAAGACCCTCGACCTGAAAGTCGGCATCCGTGCCCTGCCATTGGCCATGGCCCGCATCGCCTCGCCGAGCCTCGCGCTCTCGGGCACCGTCGAGGGCGATGCCGACATTCACGGCTCGGCGCAGCGCCCCGAAGGCCACTATGCGCTCACCGTCTCGCGCCTCGTCGCGCCGGAGACCCGCAAGGCCGGCTTGCCGCCGATCGACGCCAAGGCGAGCGGCACGCTGACCGACGGCGCTGCGAGCATCGACGGCCGCATCTCGGCCGGGCGTGGCGCCGAGGTCACGATCGCCGGCTCGATCCCGATCGAGCCCGGCGGCGCGCTCGCGCTGAAGGCGCGCGGCAGCCTCGATGCGGCGATGGCCAATTCCATGCTCAGCACGGGCGGCCAGCGCGTCGGCGGCCGCGTCGCCCTCGATGCGGGCGTGACCGGCACCATTGCCGCACCGCGCGTCGAAGGCTCGGCCACGCTGACGGGCGGCAGCATCACCGATCCGCTGAACGGCATCCGCCTTACCGACATCCAGGGCCGCGTCACCGGCCAGGGCGAGACCATCGTGCTCGAACGCCTGACCGCCGCGACCCGCAACGGCGGCCGCCTCTCGGTGGATGGCCGCGTCGCGATGCAGCCGGCCTCGGGCTTCCCCGGCTCGCTGCGCATCACCGCCGACAAGGCCGAGCTGGTCTCGAGCCCGCTGATGACGGCGGTGACGAACCTCAACCTCGCGCTGAGCGGTCCCCTCGCCCAGAAACCCAAGATCGGCGGGCGCGTCGACGTCGTCTCGATCGACGTCTCGGTGCCGGATCGGCTCCCCGCCACGGTGCAGCCGCTGCCGGGCATCCGGCACGTCAATGCGACGCCGGAGATCCGCGCCCGCCTCGCCAAGCGGGCCGACCGCAAGGCGCAGATCGCCGCCGCCGGCCGCAAGGGCAAGCCCGCCGCGCCGTTCGACGCCGCGCTCGACCTCGTGATCAGCGCGCCCAACCGCATCTTCGTGCGCGGACGCGGCATCGATGCCGAACTCGGCGGCGAACTGCGCGTGACCGGTTCGTCCCGCGATCCGCGCGCCAACGGCGATTTCGAGATGCGCCGCGGCAAGATCAGCATCGTCGGCCAGCGCCTCGACTTCACCCGCGGGCGCCTCAACTTTGCGGGCGACATCACCGCGCCCGACCTCGACTTCATCGCCGAGACCAAGGCGTCCGACGTCACCGCCCGCGTCGCCGTCAGCGGTCCGGCGAACCAGCCTGTCTTCGCACTGAGCTCCGACCCGGCCCTACCGCAGGACGAGGTGCTCTCGCGCATCCTGTTCAAGAAGGCCTCGGGAAGTCTCTCGCCGTTCCAGGCGCTGCAGCTCGCCCAAGCCGCCGCCCAGCTCTCGGGCGCTGCCGGCGGACCCGACGCGTTCGAGGCGGCCCGCAAGGGACTTGGGCTCGACAGCCTCGACGTCTCCACCGGTGCCAGCGGAGGTCCGGCGGTCGGCGCCTCACGGTACATTGCCAAGGATCTCAGCGTCGGTGTGAAGGCGGGCGCCAAGCCCGCCGACACCGCGGCGACGGTCAATTACGACCTCACCCGCCGGATCAAGCTCAACGGCGAGGCCGGCAGCGATGGCCGTACGTCGCTGGGCGTAGGCGCAGAGTGGGAGTGGTAGCGGGCCACGCCCCAATTCGGATCGAAGCAAGGCCGAGAGGTTCGAGGCCACATCTCCTCGCCGGCAAGGCAGATGCGCGTCACATCACAGCGTTCGCGAGGCCCTCTCGGGGAGCCGAGCCGTATCTCGTCGGTATCGGCACGACGTGTTCCGCGGCGAGGCTCGACTCGCGACGCCTTTCGCGCGAATGCGCGGGCAACGGTCCGAGCCGCTGAGTCGCCTGCATCGGGTCGGAAGCGCCGAATGGTGGAAACCATGCCCTTCGTCAGTGTCACGCGGTTGAAGCTGCGCTCGCTGCGTTTCCTGCCCAGGTTCGCGTGGATGGCGTTCCGCACGTCTCGCCAGGCACGAGGCGCACAGGGTTTCCGGGCCGGCTCGGTGCTGAGGGATCGCGCCCTGACATTTTGGACCCTGACGCTCTGGGACCAAGAGGAGAGCATGCGCCGATACATGACGGCTGGGGCGCACCGCGCCGCGATGCCCCGTCTCATCACGTGGTGCGATGAGGCCTCGGTCGTGCACTGGACCCAGGCCGAGGAATCGGTGCCGTCTTGGCAGGAGGCGGATCGGCGAATGCGCGCGGAGGGGCGGCCGTCGAAAGTCCGCCATCCGAGTCCCGATCACGCCTCCCTCGCCTACCGACCGCCTCGGACGGACCGAGGTAATTCGATCTGAGAGATCCGCGCACGAAAAAGGGGCCGGTTTCCCGGCCCCTCGACAGCAAGACTGTCTTCGAACTCAGTAATCGTAGCCGCGGCGATAGCCACGATCGTGGTCGCGGAACCGCTGCTGACGATAATAGCTGTCCTCGCGGTCGCGGCGGGCGTACTCACGGTCGCGCTCGCGCTGGCTGCGATTGCGCAGATCCACGCCCGGTCCATCGGGACCAATGGTGATGCGTTGCGCGGAGGCCGGAACGGTGGCGCCCATGGTGGCAGCGAGAACGGCGCCGGCGAAAATGATTTTCATGGTCTTCACGATAAGACCTCCTTTCTCATGCTGTAGGTTGTGAGGCCAACACATCGCAGCCGGCTTCGTTCCGAAAAAACTCGATCAGGCAATTTCGGCACATCATTCCACGCAAAATGCCAATATGCCGAACGGCATGCACAATCGAAAATCTTTCCGGATCTGAGATCGATTGTGCCGCCACCGGCGTGGCGGTCTCCATCCCCCACGAATAGTGAACGGCTTCCGCAAGACATGCCTGCACGCGATCTGATCATCTTTCCCGATGCTCGATTGAGCACCGTCGCAGCAGAGGTGGCCACGTGGGATGACGCGCTGCGCGCGCTCGCCGAGGATCTGCTCGACACGCTGCGCGGCGTCGGCGCGCTCGGGCTCACGGCCCCGCATATCGGGGTGCCAGCCCGCCTAGCCGTGATCCGCCTGCAGCCCGATCTCCCGCACACCATCTACGTCAACCCGGAGGTCGTCGAGGCGTCACCGGAGCGGGCGCCGCAGCGCGAGGGCAGCGTGTCGATGCCCGGCATCATCGAGCCGGTGGAGAGGGCGGTGCGCATCCGGGTGCGCTATCGCGACCTCGATGGTGCCCCGCATGAAGAGGAAGCCGAGGGCTTTGCCGCCGCCTGCCTCCAGCACGAGATCGACCAGCTCGACGGCATCTTCTGGACTGAGCGGCTGACGCGGTTGAGGCGCGAACGCGCGATGAAGCGCTACGCGAAGCTACGGCGCACGGGTGGGTGAGCGCATAGGTCGTCTCGCTCCCCGTGCGGACGCCGTGCTAAGGCCCAGGCAGCATCTCTCGGACAGGCCGATGCGCGCCTCTTTCGCGACCGCTTTTCTGCTTCTCGCCGCCTCGGCCCTGCCGAGCACGGCGCAAGCGCCCTCCCGACCGGGCGACGTCCCGGCCACCACCGGGACGGCCGCCGCGCCGCCTGTCATCGCCTGCGCCTCGCTCGCCAACCTGCGCTCGGTCCTGCGCGGCGCGAAGGACGACGCCAAAGCGGCGATTCAGCTCGTGACCGATCCGAAATCCGACCTCGGATGCTCCGTCCTCGACAGGAAGGCCGTGACGGGGATCGCCGATCACGTCGCCTTGAACGGTCGTGCCTACGAATGCCTCGGCCTGCAGAGCACCAGCATCTGCCAATGGACCGTGGCCGGCTCGGCGGCTCCGCCCGCTGCCGCCTCGACGCCAACGCGAGGTGCAGGGGCCTCGCCGGCTCAGCCGAAAACCAAACGCTGAAACCGGCCGCGGCCGCCAGACTGGGCAAGACCGGCAATCGGCCTAGTTTGAGCGGTCGTGCCGACACTCCGGAGATGCTGTCTTGCGGCCGTTCCTGATCCTATGCCTGTTGCTCACCTCCGCCAGCGCCTTCGCCGAACCGTCCGCCACGGTCGTCGGCTGCGACAACCTCGTGACCCTACGCCGCCTGAGCATGCAGAGCCCCGACGGAACCGACATCCCGGCCGAGTTCGGCGGATGCCATGCGATCCCCGCCGACCGGGTTGGCGAGGTCGAGAAGCGCTCGATGATCGGCGACGTCCCCTACGAGTGCAGAAGCGTCAAGGAGGCGTCCTGCCTCTGGCTTCGACCGTAAGTAGACGGACATGCACGGTGCGCTCAGACGTCACGCGGCTTCGGCCGCCGGGATGACCGTCTTCGATTCGTTCGTCCCCCCCCCGAGCATCAGCCCAAAGATGAACCGTTCGAGGACGATGCAGGCCTCCAGAGGAATCATCGCGGACGGCGATGCCGTTCAGTCTTCCGCCCCTCTTGCGGAGTCGCCGCCGCATCGTTCAGACGGTGACGTCGCGCCTTGCCACGAGCTGGGCGCGAGAAGCGGACCCAGTTCCGCAGATCGAGAGAGCGAGGGAGCCGTCCTGATGCAGCGTCACGCCGCCCGCCTGCGAGGGCCGCTTTTGCCCGACCGGTTCCGTTGTCTCGGTGCGATGCTGTTCCTGGCCGTCGTGGGTCTCTCCGGCGCGGCGCAGGCCGAGGAACCGCCGATCACGAGTCTGCAGGATGCCGCCTGCCGTGCCGAGGCGAAGGCCAAGGTGTTCGCAGTGCCCGATCCGCTCAATCTCGGCCTGCGCGAAATCGGAAAGCAGCTCTATTTCGGCTGCATGAAGCGCTCGCCGCACGCCGCCCATCACAGCAAGAAGAAGCGCCGGCATCGCCGGCGCTGAGGCCGGTCAGTTCGCGAGAGGCGCCCCGATCCGGGCGCGGAGCTGAACCCGCAGGCTCTCGCTGACCGGGCTGGCTTCGGCCTCGATCGCCCACATCAGGCGCAGCAGCTTGCTGATCGGGAGAGCCTGATTGCGCAGCGCGTCCGCGACCTGCTGCTGGAGCGCTCCGTTCGCCTTGATCGAAGTCGGCTCGGCTGTCGTCTGCATGCTCGGTCCCGCTCGGACGTGTCTCGCCGCGGGCCTTTAAGGCCATCTGCCGCATCGCGCCATAGCTTTGCCGACTATCCCCAGGCCTTGCACAGCCTGGAATGCTTCCATGCAACACCGCCATGCAAGGAGCGATGGGCGGCACCGCATTTCAACCGACCTCGGAAACGCGCGAGGCCCGCCGCACGGGAGCCGAGCGGCGGGCCTCGAAAGTCTCATGCGGCGCGTGTCAGTGGAGGGCGATGCCGGCCTCTGACGAGCGGGGGGCCTTCTTCGGCTTGGCGGGGGCCTTCGCGGCGGCGGCCTTCGGAGCCGACTTGGCTGCGGCAGCCTTGGCCGGGGCCTTTGCGCGAGCAGGCGCCTTCTTGACGCTCGCCTCGGCGGCGGCAGCGGTCTCGACGCCGGCAGCGGCGATCTCGATCTCGGCCTGGATCCAGTGGGCCTCCGCCCGGCCCACGACGCGGCCTTCGCCTTCCCAGATGTAGTAGGCGCGCTCACGCACGCGGTGCTCGATGGTGTCCATGACGCTCTCCTGTTGTCCGTGCGAGTCGAACGATGGGAGGGCATGGTTAAGAGAGTGTTAAACGGCGTGCGCCGCAATATTCGCGTGGCGGCACAGCCGCGGCGCGTCACTTTCGGGCCACGGGGCCGCCGCGGCTCAGCGCGAGCGCGACAGCCGGCGCTGGTTCGCGCGGACCTTGCGGCGATAGCCGGAGACGATGCTCTGGGTCGAACCGCCCGTCGCCATCGTCATCGCGGCCTCGCCGGCCGCGAACATCTTCTCGCTGACCATGCGCTGCGCCTCGGCCTGTGCGCCCGCACCGCCCGCGGCGAGCTTCGCCAGCCGCAGGCCGATCACCGCCTGTGATTCGAGGGCGAGCATCGCGGTGTCCATGCCGAGCTTCCACCACGGTCCGAACATGCAAAAGGGCTCCTGAGTTGAGGCTCTCGTAAAGCCCCGCTTGCTCGAAACGTTCCCGTCCAGCGCCCGGATCGCGCGCCGGCAGGCTCAATCGAAGTCGAAATTGCGACCCTTGGCCTGCGATCCGCCGAGGCTGATCTTCTTGGCCGGAGGCTTCGCCTGCGCGCCGCCGAGGCTGACCTTCTTCGGCGCGGGGGCCGCGGCCTTGGGGTCCTCGACGACGGGGGCCGGCTTGAGCGAGGCCTGGCCGTGGATCACCGAGCCGATCTCGCCGACGGCGCGGATCAGGTCGTCGCGTTCGCAGGCGCGCGCCACCTTGAGACCAAGCTGGTGCATGTGGCTCTTGCTGTAGAGGTAGCCCGCGAGCCGTGCCCGCGTCAGCGGCGGGATCTCCTCGAGGATGTAGGGCAGGTCGTAGTCGTCGGCGCGATAGACCTCCCCCAGCAGCTCCATCGAGACGGGGCATTCCTTGTCGGGTTCGGCGCCGGTCGTCGGATGGGCCTGGCTCATGGATCACCTGCTGGGACGGTGGACGGGTCTGGGATCGCTCCGGTGGCGGAGACATCGGACGCCGAGCCTCGAACGCCGTCCGGAGGGGCGGGAGCGAGCGGCTTCATGCATCCGGTGCATACCGAAGCGATGGCGATGCGTGCCCGACGGTCGCTACGCGCCCACACCGACTCCCGCAAGGCCCTTGCCCGCGCCGCCACGGCCGCATCGTCGTTCGGGCGGATGCGCAGGAACAGCGGCTCCTCGGCGGAAGCCGGCGACGCGGCAAGGACCGCGCCGGCGAGTAGGACGGGGAGGAGGCTTCGCACGCGGCGCCCTCGCTGCTGTGTCCGGAAGCGGGCAGGATCGGCCGCCATGGTTAAACACGGCTTAACCATACACGACCGGAAGCGATGACGCAGCGACCGAACGCCTGATCGACCCGGGCCGCCGTCGCGGTTCAAGCAGGCGCATGGAGATGCTGCCGCTCGGATTCGCGCCCCTGTCGCTCATGGCGGCCGCCCTCGCCTATTCCGGCTTGATGATCTTCGCCATGCGGCGGTGACGGGTGCGCGCCCTCTGCTTGCCGCCGGACCGGACCCTGCGATAGAGCCGGGGACCACTCCCCGGGCTCCAGAACGATCGACATCCCCATGACGGGCGACAAACCCAAGGCGCGGCTGCCCCGCGGCTTCCTCGACCGCAGCGAGAGCGACCTCGCCGCGCAGGGACGGATGCTGGAGACGATCAAGCAGGCCTTCGAGCTCTACGGGTTCGAGGCGCTTGAGACGCCGTTCATCGAGTACACCGAGGCGCTCGGAAAGTTCCTGCCCGACCTCGACCGTCCGAACGAGGGCGTCTTTTCGTTCCAGGACGACGACGAGCAGTGGCTCTCGCTGCGCTACGACCTGACCGCGCCGCTTGCCCGTCACGTCGCCGAACACTTCGATGCGATCCCGAAGCCCTATCGCAGCTACCGGAACGGCTACGTCTTCCGCAACGAGAAGCCGGGTCCGGGCCGCTTCCGCCAGTTCATGCAGTTCGATGCCGACATCGTCGGCGCCGGCAGCGTGGCGGCGGATGCCGAGGTCTGCATGCTGATGGCCGACACCCTCGACCGGCTCGGCCTCGCCGGCCAATACGTGGTGAAGGTCAACAACCGGAAGGTGCTCGACGGCGTCATGGAGGCCTGCGGGCTCGCGGGCGAAGACAAGGCCGGCCAGCGCCTCACCGTGCTGCGCGCCATCGACAAGCTCGACCGGCTTGGCGCCGACGGCGTGCGCCTCCTGCTCGGCGCCGGACGCAAGGACGAGAGCGGCGACTTCACGAAGGGCGCGGGGCTCTCGGCCGACGCGATCGATCGCATCCTCGCCTACGTCTCCTTCGAAGCCGCGCCGCACCAGGGCGGCGACCGCATGGCCTTCTGGGAGAAGCTGTTCGGCACCTGGCACGACGTCGTCGGCGAATCCGAGACCGGCCGCGAGGGCATCGCCGAGCTGCACGCCATCATGCGGCTCTGCACGGCCGCCGGATACGGCCATGACCGCGTCCGGGCCGATCCAAGCGTGGTGCGCGGCCTCGAATACTATACCGGTCCGGTCTACGAGGCCGAGTTGACCTTCCCCGTGCAGAACGAGGATGGCCAGACGGTGCGCTTCGGCTCGGTCGCGGGCGGCGGGCGCTATGACGGCCTCGTCGGCCGCTTCCGCTCGGAGCCGGTGCCGGCCACCGGCTTCTCGATCGGTGTCTCCAGGCTGTTTTCGGCGCTGCAGCTCACGAACAGTCCCTTGCTCCAGGGCACCGCCAAGCCCGGCCCCGTCGTCGTGCTTGTCCTCGACCGCGAGAACATCGCCGAGTACCAGGCCCACGTTGCGGCGCTCCGCAATGCCGGCATCCGGGCCGAGCTCTATCTCGGGTCATCGGGCATGAAGGCGCAGATGAAATACGCCGACCGTCGGCGCTCGCCCGTCGCCCTGATCCAGGGCTCCAACGAGCGCGAAGCCGGGGAGATCCAGATCAAGGACCTGATCGAGGGCGCGAAGGCCGCCGAGGACATCACCAGCAACGCCGAATGGAAGGCCTCGCGGCCCGCCCAGTTCTCCGTGCCGGTCGCCGAGATGGTCGAGCGCGTCCGCGAGGTGCTGGCGCGGCATTTCGGATAGGGCGCGGCCAATTCCCCTCCTCCGTCATTCCGGGGCCGCGGAGCGGAAACCGGAATGACGGTGCGTGGTTAAGCCGTCGTTTACCATACACTCCGACAGTCCTTCCGCGTGTCGCGGGAGAGGACGATGGATCGAGAGCGGTGGGAGGCCGCGTTCCGGGCGCTGGCGCTGCTGTGCCTCGGCCTCTCGCTCGGCTTCAGCGCGACCGTCTTCGCCGCCGACTACCCCGAGATCATCGACGAGCCGGCAGCGGCTTCGGGCCCCCGCTACTTCCCCCGTGGCGACGTCGACACCGCGCTGGTTGCCCCGTTGCCTGCCCGGCGCCGCATCGCCGGCTGCACGCCCTGGCGCGTTCCGGTTCCGACCGATGCCCTGGACGATCCGAGCTATGTCGGCTCCGCCTTCGGCCTCGGAAAACCGAGCTACTACGGCAACCCGCCGGCTTTGGGCCGTGACGACCCGTTCGGCCGGCCGCTGCGCTATTGTCGCTGAGCCTTCGCCGTCTTTGCGAGAGCAGCGGCTCAGTCCTCGCCCAGCACGAACGGAAAGGCCGCTTCCACCACATAGGGGCCGCCGCCGCGCGAGGCCCGCGCGGAAAACAGCGCGACCCGCATTGCGGTGAAGCCGAACCGGGAGAAGATGCCGGTCTGGGACATGTAATGCGCGACGGATTCCGCGCCGATTCCGCGGCCGAGCCGGGCCAGCGTGACGTGTGGCGTGAATTTTCGCGGTTCGGGCTCCAGCCGCGCATGACGGGCGATCCGCTCGTGCTCGGCATGGAGATCGTCGAGTTCGGCACTCGCCGCGACGGCGGCATAGACGGCACGCGGCTTGTCGCCACCGAAAGTGGCCAGCGCGTCGAGCACGATCTCGATCGGCGCACGCGGCCGTGCCTCCTCCAGCATCGCGTGCACCTCGTTCGCCGTCGCGATGTCGACGTCGCCGAGAAAGCGCAGGGTGATGTGGAGGTCGCCATCATCGACCCCAGCGCGCACCGGGCAGGCCGCCGCCGTAAGAGCCGAGGTGCTCCGCCACTTCGGCCGGAATCTCCAACCCCGTGAACAGGCGCGGCATTCAGCGCCCGCCGCCCTGAAGCCGTCCGAGGAAAGTCTCCGCCGATGGCAGGATCTCCTCGACGATCCGCTGGACGCCCTTGGGGTTGGGATGCAGCTTGTCGGCGAGGTTGAAAGCAGGGTCCCCCGCGATGCCCGTCAGGAAGAACGGGTAGAGCACCAAGCCGTATTGCTTGGCGAGATCGGGATAGATCGCATCGAACTTGGCGATGTAGTCCGGCCCGAGATTGGTCGAGGCGCGCATCCCGGCGAGCAGCACGGGGATGCCACGCGCCTTCAGGCGCGAAACGATCGAGTCGAGCGCCTTGCGCGTCACGGCCGGATCGGTCCCGCGTAGCATGTCATTGGCGCCGAGTTCGAGGATGACCCCATCGGTCCCGTCCGGCACCGACCAGTCGAGCCGGTCGAGGCCGCCGGTCGAGGTGTCGCCCGAGACGCCGGCATTGCTGATCGCGACGTCGTGCCCTTTGGCCTTGAGCGCCTTCTCGAGTACGGCCGGAAAGGCGGCGTCGGCCGGCAGCATGTAGCCGGCGGTCAGGCTGTCCCCGAAGGCAACGAGCTTGAGAGGCGTGGCGGCACGGGGCGCGCTCATGGGCGCGGCCAAGGTGACTGCGGCAAAGAGGAGCACGAGCGTGGCCATGCGTGAGGCCCGCCGCCACCCCACATGCCGACCGCGACGAAGCCACGAGGCCTCGCGCGCGAATCCGATGCGTGACACAAGGCGCGCGACGATTCCCGCTTCAACCCGCACTGGACCAGTCCTTCCGCCGATGACACTTCATCCATCCGCGCACAGATCGGTCGCCCAGTCGTGAGCGACAAGGCCGTCTCCCTTTCCGAAATCGATCTCAGCCTCGGCCGCGGCCCATCGCGGGTCCATGTGCTGCGCGGCATCTCCCTCGACGTCGAGAAGGGCGAGGCCGTCGGCCTCGTCGGACCGTCGGGCTCCGGCAAGTCGACGCTGCTCATGGTGATGGCCGGTCTGGAGCGGCCGGATTCCGGGCGGATCACCGTGGCCGGCACCGATCTGGGGAGACTCGACGAGGACGCGCTCGCCCGGTTCCGTGGCCGCAGCATCGGTATCGTCTTCCAGGCCTTCCATCTGGTGCCGACGATGACGGCGCTGGAGAACGTGGCGCTGCCGCTCGAACTCGCCGATGCGCCGGATGCCCAGGCCCGCGCCGCGGCGGAACTGGAAGCCGTCGGGCTCGGGCATCGGCTCAACCACTACCCGGCCCAGCTCTCGGGCGGCGAGCAGCAGCGTGTCGCCGTCGCTCGCGCCCTGGCGCCGAACCCGGCGATCCTCGTCGCCGACGAGCCGACCGGCAATCTCGACGAAGCGACCGGCCGCGGCATCGTCGACCTGCTGTTCCGGCTGAAGCGCGAGCGCGGCGCGACACTGGTGCTCGTCACGCACGACCCCGGCCTCGCGCAGCTCTGCGACCGCACGGTGCGGCTGCGCGCCGGCCTCGTCGAGGAGCCGGTGGCGGCGTGAGCGCGACTCTGTCACCCACCGATGCCTCTCCCAAAATTCCACCTCATCCTGAGGTGCGAAGCGAAGCGAAGCCTCGAAGGAGGGTTCCAGATGCCTCCCGATCCCTGGAGCCCTTCGTCGAGGCTGCTTCGCAGCGCCTCAGGACGAGGGGGATGGGTGGGATCGCGCGGCGTGGCATGGTGGAGCGCTGAGCCCGTGCACGGCACACTCCCATCCTCTCTTCCGGGCCGTCGCCGCGGCTTCGGCCTGCCTCTGACGGTGCGCCTCGCCCTGCGTGAACTGCGCGGCGGTCTGTCGGGCTTCGTCGTGTTCATCGCCTGCATCGCCATCGGTGTCGCCGCGATCGCGGGCGTCACCTCGATCTCGCGCTCGCTCGGCGACGGGCTCGGCCGCGAGGGCCGGCGCATCCTCGGCGGTGACCTGACCTACAGCCTGATCAACCGCGAGGCGACGCCGGCGGAAACCGCGATCCTCGCCGAGCACGGTCGGCTTTCGGTCATCGCGCGGCTGCGGGCGATGGCGGTCGCCGCGGATGGCGGCGCGACGCTCGTCGAATTGAAGGCCGTCGACGGGACTTACCCGGCAGTGGGTCATTTCGCGACGGACCCGCAGGCGCCGGCAGCCGATCTGCTCGCGACGAAGGACGGTGCGTTCGGTGCCGTGGCCGATCCGGCCCTGCTGATCCGCCTCGGCCTCAAGGTGGGCGACCGTCTCACGGTTGCGGGAAAGCCACTGGTGATCCGGGCCTCGCTGGTCAGTGAACCCGACCTCATTTCGGCCGGGATCGGCTTCGGCCCACGCCTGATCGTCTCGATGGAGGCCTTGCGCGCCACGGGCCTGGGCGAGCTGGGCAGCCTCAACCGCTGGATCTACCGGCTCCAGCTCCCCGGCTCCTCCGACGCCGACCTCGAGACCGCAAGCCACGCCATCGGCAAGGCGCTGCCGGATGCCGGCTGGGAAACCCGCTCGCGTCTCAATGCCGATCCGCGCTTCGCCAAGAGCGTCGAGCGCTTCACGCAATTCCTGACGCTGGTCGGGCTGACGGCGCTGATCGTCGGCGGCGTCGGTGTGGCGAACGCCGTGAACGCCTTCGTCGAGCGCAAGCGCGGTTCGATCGCAACGCTGAAGAGCGTCGGCGCGCCGGGATCGCAGGTGGTGGTGCTTTACCTGACGCAGGTGATGATGATCGCCGGTTTCAGCATCGCGATCGGGCTGACCGTCGGCGGCGCCCTGCCCTTCCTGATCGATGCGGTGTTCCACGAGCAGCTCCCGCTTCCGCTCGAGCCGACGCTCGCACCGGGCGAACTCGCACTCGCGGCCGCCTACGGCCTGCTCACGGCGCTCGCCTTCGCGATCCTGCCGCTCGGGCGAGCCCACGACATCCCGGTCTCCGGGCTGTTTCGCGATACGGTCGACCCGTCGGCCCAGCGGACGCGGCTGCGCTACAAGGCCATCCTCGTCCTGACGCTGCTGGCGCTCGCCGGGCTCGCCCTAGCGACGGCCTTCGACCGGCGCGTGGCGCTGATCTTCATGGCGGCCGCGGCCGTGTCGTTCGGGTTGCTGCGCCTCGTCGCATCCGGGCTGATGGCGGCCGCGCGCCGACTGCCGCATCCGCGCGCGGCAGCCCCCCGCATGGCGCTGGCGAACCTCCACCGCCCCGGCGCGCTGACGCCGGCCTTCACGCTGTCCTTGGGCCTCGGGGTGACGCTGCTCGTGACGCTCAGCGTGATCGACGCGAACATCACCCAGGCGCTCACCCGCTCGCTGCCGGCGAAGGCGCCGAACCTGTTCTTCCTCGACATCCCCTCACGCGAGTCCGACGCCTTCACCACCTTCCTCGGCGGCAAGGCGCCGACAGCCAAGCTCGAACGGGTGCCGATGCTGCGCGGGCGGATCATCGCCCTCGACGGCGTCCCCGTCGAGGCGATCAAGCCGCCGGAGGAAGCGGCCTGGGTGCTCGACGGCGACCGCGGCATCACCACCGCGGACGCCGTCCCGGACGGATCGACGCTCACCGAGGGCAAGTGGTGGACCGAGGAGGAGGGCCGCATGCCGAAACTCTCCTTCGAGGCCGATCTCGGCAAGGCGCTCGGCCTGCACATCGGCAGCACCGTGACCGTCAACGTCCTCGGTCGGACCCTCACCACGAGCATCGCGAATTTCCGCAAGGTCGAGTGGCGCTCGCTCGGCATCAATTTCGTGATGGTGTTCTCGCCCGGCACCTTCCGCGGGGCGCCGCATTCGGACCTCGCCACGCTGACCCTGCCGAACGGCGTCGATCCGGCCGCCGAGGCTGCGATCCTGCGCGACGTGGCCAAGGCCTTCCCGTCGGTGACGAGCGTCCGGGTGAAGGATGCGCTGGAGACCGTCGACAATCTCGTCCGCAAGCTCACCCTGGCGATCCGGGGCGCGAGCGCGGTGGCCGTGGTCGCAAGCCTGCTGGTCCTGGCCGGTGCCGTCGCGGCAGGGCACCGGGCACGGCTCTACGATGCCGTGGTGTTGAAGGTGCTCGGCGCGACGCGGCGCCGACTGATGCTGGCCTACGGCCTGGAATACGGCGCCCTCGGTCTCGCCGCGGCCCTGTTCGGGCTTCTCGCCGGCACGCTGGCGGGCTGGGCGATCGTCACCCGGGTGATGCGGCTCGACTTCGCCCTCGATCTCGGAGGAGCCTCGCTGGCCGCAGGAGGCGCGGTCGTACTGGCGTTGCTGATAGGGCTCGGAGGCACCTGGCGCATCCTCGGCCAGAAACCGGCTCCCTACCTGCGTCAGGTTTGAGGGCTCGGACCAACGCAGATCACGGCGACAACTTGATCAACTTCGGCACTGACGAAGTTTTAATCCCGTTTTCAGGGATGAAATCGATGCATGAACCGTAACTCGATTTCGTACCGGCAAGCTCGACGGGGCTCTTGTTTATGACGCGCCGACCGAACATATTTCGGCATGAGGCGCCGTCCGCGGCCGCCGAAGGTATCGCGTGAGCCTACTCAACCCACGCTGAGAGAGCTTCCGAGGGAAACTTTCATGGCATTCGAAAACAGTCCGTTCCGACAGACCGCACAGCCTCAGGGCTACGCGGCTCCTCAGGTCGAGGTCGACCAGGGCCTGCGATCCTTCATGCTCGGCGTCTACAACAACATGGTCGTCGGCCTCGGGATCTCCGGTCTCGTCGCCCTCGGCATCAACATGGCCGTGACCTCGGGTACGGCTGTGCTGAACTATAAGGGCGTGCCGCTGAACCAGCTCGGCGTGGCCCTGTACATGGGTTGGTTCAAGTGGGTTCTGATGTTCGCCCCGCTGGCCTTCATCTTCGTCTTCTCCTTCCGGATGGACCGGATGTCGGCCGCGTCGGCGCGATCGATGTTCTGGGCCTTCGCTGCGGTGATGGGCGCCTCGATGTCGGTGCTGCTGATCGCGTTCACCGGCGCCAGCGTCGTACGGGTGTTCTTCATCACCTCGGCGACCTTCGGCGGACTCAGCCTCTACGGCTACACGACCAAACGTAGCCTGTCGGGTATGGGCTCGTTCCTGATCATGGGCCTGATCGGCATCATCATCGCCTCGCTGGTGAACCTGTTCCTGGCCTCTTCGGCCCTGCAGTTCGCCATCTCGGTGCTCGGCGTGCTGATCTTCGCCGGCCTCACTGCCTACGATACGCAGAAGCTGAAGGAGATGTATCTCTACAGCGGCTTCGACGGCGAGGCAGCCGCCAAGATGTCCATCAACGGCGCGCTGACGCTGTACCTGGACTTCATCAACATGTTCCAGTTCCTGCTTCAGCTCTTCGGCGATCGCCGCTGAGCGAACGGAACGGACCAGACGAAAGAGGCCCCGACAGCGATGCCGGGGCCTTCTTCGTTTGTGGGATCGGCTTGTCCGCCGTCATTGCGAGCGCAGGGAAGCAATGACGGAACTCGCTCACCCTACCGTCCGCCCTTCTCCATCAGCGCGGCGCGGGCGCGGGCGGCGTCGATGTAGCGGCCGATCATGTCTGCGTAGGCTTGCGCCTTCAGACCGCGCGCGCCCATCGTGTTGAGGCTGAGGATGCGCCTGCGCCGGTCGAGGCTCGCCCGCAGGCGGGCTGCGGGCACCGGCAGGGGTGCCTCGTCGAGCAGCTTCAGGGCGAGCGTCAGACTGCGCCCGGCCGTCACGCGATAGGCCTCGATATCCGTCCAGGCGACGGGATCGCGCAGGTAGGGAGACGCGAAGCCGTCCGGCGTCAGGGTCAGGAACGGCGAGGTGCTCCGGCGCAGCATCCACCAGCCATACAGCGCCGCAAGCACGATGATGGCCGCGAGGACGGCCAGGATGATCGCCTGCGCGTTCGGGTCGTGACCGATTCCGATCTGCCGGGCGAAGAGCACGATGCAGGCCCCGAAGGCGGCCATGATCACGATCAGCGCGCCCATGGTCCAGGCGATGACGCGCCCGTTCTCGTGGAGTTGCGTCGTCTCCGTCGAGATCGCTGCGGCCGTCTCCTTCAGGAACGCGGTCTCGGCCGCGAGATGGCGCTCGGCGTTGACGAGGAACGCGGAGCTGAGCTGTCGGCACAGGCGCGGCCAGTCGGCGAAGAACGAGACCGGCAGATCTCGCTCGGCCTGCCCTGGCTGGCGGGAGGCATGGGCCAGCAAGGTGCCGTCGACCGTGACGCCGAGCGCCTCGATGCGCATCCGGTCGGGCGGATGGCTGTCGGTGGGGTGCGGCTGCCGGTCGTCGAGATGGGCACTCGCCTCGCCGAATCCGCGCGCATCGGCGAGCCGGCCGATTTCGGCGACGATGTCGGGATGGGCCTGCGCCGCGCCCTCGAAGGCCTGCTGGAGCCCGGCGCCGATGACCGGAGCGACGACGCTCGTGCGCAGCAGCGCGCTCGCCGCGGCATCCACCCCCGGAACGGTCGCTCCGAGCCGGTCCGCCTCCAGCTCGCGCAGACGGCTCCACCGGCCGACCGCCGCATCGAAGGTCTCGAGCGCATGGAAGCCGAGCCTTACCGCGGGGAACAGGATGAAGGTGTCGGTCTTGTCGCGCTGCAGAGCCATCATGGCCCGGCGCAGCCCCCTGTAGATCGGCGAGAAGCGGCGGCTGTAGACCGTGTCCTGTCCGGAGAAATGCGCGAGCTCGTGCCCGATGATGGCAGCGAATTCCCGGCCATCCAGCAACCCGAAAAACGGCGCCGGCAGGTAGAGGGTCCGGCCTTCGAGCAACCTGTCCTCCGGCAGCAGGCGAACGGGCGCCTCGGTCACGAAGAATCCCTCGGTGAGCCCGACGGCGATGACGTCGGGAGCAAGACTGTCCTGTCGGCGCGCCAGCTCCCGCACGAAACGCCAGAGGCCCGGCGCCTCGGCTTGGGTGACCAGGCGACCGTTCACGTCGATCGGATCGGGCGTCTGCAGCGCGAAGACTTGCCGCAGACCACGCACGGCGAGCAGGGCACCATAGGCCGCGATGCCGGCGAGGATGATGCCGGCGCCGGCGAGCTTGATGGCGTTGCCGGACAGGTGGTCCATGAACCACAGGCCCGAGGCCTCGAACGCCGTCGCCGCGAGGGCGCAGACGGCCAGGCCGAGCAGCTGGAAACCGAGCAGGAAAGGCAGCAGGCCGCGGATGGCGGCGAAGCCCCAAACCAGCCAGTCGCGTGATCGCCGGGCCGCGATCCCCGCGCAGGTGCTCAGCACCAGACCGACGAGCCCCGCGACGAGCGCCAGTGCGGCACCGAGAACGACCGCCCAGGCCATTGCCGGCCGCGCCCGCGCGATGGCCTCGTCCCGATTCACGGACGGCAGGGCCTCCTCGAAGCGTTTGAGATCGAGCCGGGCCGAGAGCATCGGCGCATCGACGAAACCGGGTCTGGAGCCCGGCTTCGGCGCTGCGGCCTGCCTCGCCCGCTCGATGGCGGTCGGCAGCGTGGCCTTCAATTGGGAATATTCGGACGCGGTCTCGGCGCCGCGCTGCTGCTCCCACAGCCCCAATCCGATGAGGCAGAGCGGCAGGAGGACGACCCAGGCGATCAGGCCGAGGGCAGGAGGATATCCGCGACGGCGATGGCCCGCTTCGGCATTGGCCTGCATCCGATCTCCCTTCGCCATCCGTCCGCCCGATCCGCGTGCCGCGGATCGCCGGCAGATCCGGACGGCGCACGAAGCGTCATCGCCGGTTGTTCGGGCGGATCGGGAAAGTCAATCGCGCCAGCGATCACGTTAGACGGAGCGAGACCGCAAGACTGCTCGTGTCAGGGCTGCCAAGCCGGGGCCGGCGCCGCCTCTTCCTGTTCCGCGATATCCGTGCCGATCGCGGCCTGGATTGCCCGAAGAGCCTCCGGCACGCCCTGGCCCGAAACCGAGGAGAGCACCAGCGGCGTGCACTTGGCCGCGCGCTTCAGCCGGTCCTTCTGCTTCTTGAGCGTCTCGGGATCGAGGGCATCGGCCTTCGAGAGCGCGACGATCTCGGGCTTGTCGGCCAGGCCGTGGCCATAGGCTTCGATCTCGCCGCGGACCATCTTGTAGGCCTTGCCGGCATGCTCGGACGTACCCTCGACGAGGTGCAGCAGCACGCGGCAGCGCTCGACATGCGCCAGGAACCGGTCGCCGAGCCCGACGCCCTCATGCGCGCCCTCGATCAGTCCCGGAATATCGGCGAGCACGAATTCACGCTCGTCGGAACGCACCACACCGAGGCCCGGATGGAGCGTGGTGAAGGGGTAGTCGGCGATCTTGGGCTTGGCGGCGGTGACGCTGGCCAGAAAGGTCGACTTGCCGGCATTGGGCAGACCGACAAGGCCGGCATCGGCGATGAGCTTGAGGCGCAGCCAGATCCACATCTCCGTGCCTTCGAGGCCCGGATTGGCGTGCTTTGGCGCGCGGTTGGTCGAGGTCGTGAAATAGGCGTTGCCGAAGCCGCCATTGCCGCCCTTGGCGAGGCGCACCTTCTGGCCGACTTCAGTCAGGTCGGCGATCAAGGTCTCGCCGTCCTCGGCAATGATCTGCGTGCCCTCGGGCACCTTGAGCAGCACGTCGTCGCCCTTGGCTCCATGGCAGTTCGAGCCCATGCCGTGCTCGCCCTTCTTGGCCTTGAAGTGCTGCTGGTAGCGGTAGTCGATCAGGGTATTGAGCCCCTGCACGCATTCCACCCAGACATCGCCGCCACGGCCGCCGTCGCCGCCGTTCGGGCCGCCGAATTCGATGAACTTTTCGCGGCGGAACGCGACGCAGCCGCGCCCGCCGTCGCCGGAGCGGACATAGACCTTGGCTTCGTCGAGGAATTTCACGGCTGTCTCGTTTCAGGCTGCGCTGTGGCGGCATTTGCCGCCGAGGTTACGGTAGCGCACGCTGCGCAGGCCCGCCTCAAACCAGTTCGAGCCGGGCTTCTTCGGATCATACTCGTAGAGATTGATCTGCATGGAATCGTCCGGCGAATGCAGGATGGCCGGACTCTCCCCGCCATTGAACGACCATTGCGGGCGAGGCGCGGCCGGCCCACCGAAATCGTCGGTGGTGCCGTCCTGCTCGCGCTGGAAGATCTGCGAATAATCCGGCTTCGCCGCATCTCCATCGATCGTGAAGTAGAAGCCGACCAGTGGCGTGCGGTCGGCGAAGTTCGTGAACTCGCAATAAAGCGTCGGGACCGCAGCCTTCGCTGCAGCCTCGGATTTGGCGGTCTCCGCGCGATCGCCCTGGTTCGGCTGGTCACGATGCGGGCGCAGCGCGAACGTCGTCGCCACGATGGCCGCGATGGCCGCCGTCCCGATCACCGTGAGCCCGCGCCGCTTCATTCGATCACCCGTCGCTCCGATTGGCCGACCACTCGGCGCGCTTGAGCCGAAACACATCGACCTCGCGCTCGCCGCCGCGCGCGGGAAAGGCGTGTCGCTCCGAACCCTGCCGCACGAACCCGCATTTCTCCAGTACCCGGCGCGAGCCGCCGTTCTCGGTCATCGCCGACGAGCACAGCACATCGCCGCCCGCATAGGCGAAATAGGCATCCACCATCGTCGCGGCCGCCTCGCTCATCAGGCCCGCACCCCAATGGGGCATGCCGAGCCAATAGCCGAGATGCGCACCCGGTCCCGCCGGATGGGGACCGATCGAGACCACGCCGATCAGGGTGGCGGGAGCCGAGCGAAGCGCCAGCGCCATCACGAGCCCCTCTCCCTCCGCATTGCCGCGCCGCGCATCGATGACGAAGGCGTCGGTGCCGACGGGATCGATCGGGTGCGGGATCTGCGAGGTCATCTCGGCGACCGCGCGCTCACCGGCGAGCCGTACGATCGCCTCGGCGTCGCGGGCCTGCGGCCAGCGCAGCCAGAGCCGGCGGGTCTCGATGCGGAAGACGTCGTCTCGGGTCAGATCGGGGAACATCGCGTCCTCTCCTCGGGCGCCTCCTCGCGGAGCACGACCCCCTGGAATGACGAAGGGGAGGATGGTGCCCATCCTCCCCGGCGTTCCGATCTGCGCGTCTCGCGTGCTGCGCCGGTCCGCCGGTTCGGTGTGGGACACCGGCGGGACGCGCTGTCGAGGCGTCCGCCGTTACTCTGCGGCTTCTTGTACCGGTACCACGGCCACGAAGGCGCGGCCGCGTTTCGTCTGGAAGTCCACGCGGCCGTCGACGAGGGCGAAGAGCGTGTGGTCCTTGCCGATGCCGACATTGGTACCGGGATGCCACTTCGTGCCGCGCTGGCGCACGATGATGTTGCCGGCGATCACGGCTTCGGAGCCGAACTTCTTGACGCCAAGGCGCTGGCCGGCGGAGTCGCGGCCGTTGCGGGACGAGCCGCCTGCTTTTTTGTGAGCCATTGGGCTACTCCAGGATCTCTAAGGGTTCTGCGGGCGGACGGATCAGGCTTCGGCGGAGGCGACCGCAGGGGTCTCTGCCTTCGCAGCCTTCGCCTTCTTCGGCGCGGACTTCGAAGACTTGCCGCCGGCGCTGATCTCGGTGATCCGCACGGTGGTGAAGTGCTGGCGGTGCCCGCGCTTGCGGCGCGAGTTCTGGCGGCGGCGCTTCTTGAAGGCGATGACCTTCTTGGTGCGGCCGTGATCGACGATCTCGCCGGTGACCGTGATGCCCTCGAGGAGCGGAGCACCGACCTGAATGGCGTCGCCATCCGTGAGCAGCAGGACCTCGCCGAAGGTCACGGCCGAACCGGCCTCACCCTCGATCGTGGCAACGGAAATGACGTCGTCGGCGGCAACGCGATATTGCTTGCCGCCCGTCTTGATGACTGCGAACATCGTTTGTCTCTCGTGTTCTCTGCCGGCCTCCCGCACCGCAAAGCGCATGGGCCGTCTTCTTGTTCAGGTCATCCGCGCCGTGATCGGCGCGAACGCGAAACGCGCGGACTTCGTCGAGGAAGCCGCGCGTTGTGCAGGCCGATAGTGGCTTGGCCAGCGGATGTCAATGAACGGCGCGCCTGGGGCAGCCTACGGGCGCGAGTTTCCGCAGAGCTAGTCGATCTGCGCGTTCCTGTCGGCCTCGTCCCGCGGGTGGGCCACGTGACCGATCTGCCCAAAGAAGAGATTCTTGTTCCCAGGCAGATCGCCATCTCTCTTCTCAAGATATGCGATTCGCCGCAACAGATTAGTTCGGCGATACATGGTTAATGATATTAGGAACTCGCTATTATTTTATTGAAAGCGATTGTTAACATCTTGAGATCAACAGTGTGAGGCGCCCCATCCCTCCTCCTCACGGGGCTTAACGGCCGCCTTGATGCGACACCTCGCCCTGTCTCGCGCGATCTGCGGGCGCCTCCAGCGCTTCCGATCAGCCTCGTCCGGCGCGACCGCCGTCGAGTTCGCCCTGGTCAGCATCCCCTTCTTCGGCATGCTGGCTGCCATCATCCAATGGGGCTTCATCATCTGGGCCCAGATGAATCTCGACACGGTAGTCGAGAACGCCACCCGGAGCCTGTTCACCGGCAGCTTTCAGACGGCCAATCCCGGCGTCATAGACCCGGCAACGGCCCTCGCGAAGCTGAAGAGCTCGCTCTGCGGGTCAGGCGCAACGGCCACCCCGACGCTCTTCAGCTGCGGCAGCATCAAGATCAACGTCGCGCCGTCGACGAACTTCAGCAGCGGCTCCTATGCCAATGCCTACAATTCCTCGACGAAGACGATCGACCCGAACTTCGAGGGCTACACCTGCGCGAAGCCGCGCCAGATCGTCGTGGTAACGGCCGCGGTGACCGTGCCGGTATTCTTCGGAAAACTCCTGCCGGGGCTGACCGGCATGGCGGACGGCTCATACCTGCTGCGCTCGACCAACGTGTTCCGCACCGAGCCCTACTCGACCTCGAGCAACGGGGCCTGCTGAGAACAGCCATGGACCGCACAGCCCTCCCTCACCTCCGGTCGAAGTTCTGCCGCGATGCGACCGGTGTGTCGGCGGTCGAATTCGCCCTGATCCTGCCTCTGATGCTGGCACTGTTCATCGGCGGCTCCGAACTGGCGCGCGCCATCGACAATTCGCGCAAGGTCACACTCGTTTCCCGAGTTCTCGCCGACCTCACGTCGCAGGGCGATACCGTTAATCCCATGGCGGCAGCGACGATGCAGGACATCCTGTCGTCGGCCTCACTGGTTCTCGCGCCGTATAACAGCAACAGCACCAGCATCGTCATCAGCGCCGTCGGCGTCTACGCGACGAATCTGACCCGCCCCTACATCTGCTCGAGCACGACCCTCAACGGCGTCGCACGAACGGCCAAAGCCAACGCGACAGACATCACGGTGCCGCCGACCTTCCAGCTCCCGGGCATGCGCTACGTCCTGGCCGAGGTCAGCATGCCCTACCAGCCGATCTTCGGCTCCGCCGTCATGAAGACCTTTACCGGCGCTGCGGGCCTCACCTTCAAGGTCGGAATGCCGTGGCCGGTCCGCGCCGGCAAGGTCGTCAACAGCACCTACTCCGAAGTCATCTTGCCAAGCGGCGTCGCATGCCCCCTGACACCCTGAGAACCCGCTCACCGCACTAATTCTTTCGCTGCACGAGCAGCACGGATACTCACCATGCGCCTCGAAAATCTTCGCAAATTCTGGTCGAACCGCGAGGGCAACGTCGCGATCATTTTCGCCGTCGCCAGCATTCCGCTGATCGGCTTTGCCGGGGCTGCGGTGGATTACGGGAGCGCCACGCGCTTGAGGACCAAATTGCAGGCGGCCGCGGACGCCTCGGCGCTCATGCTGTGCCAGACGCCGTCTGCAACAACGGCCGTTCTCCTCAATCAGCAGGCCCAGCAGTCCATGTCGAGCTACATGGGCACCAGCGTCGGCCTCTCGGTCGACTCGCTGGTGATCACGAGTTCGCCGCGCAAGATCACCCTCTCGGCAAACGCGAAGTCGACCATGGCCTTCGGGAGATTCCTCGGCTGGACGAACATGTCGGTCGGGGCAAAGGCGCAGTGCGCGACCCCGCTGCCGAAGACCTTCGAGATCGCCCTCGTCCTCGACACGACGGGCTCGATGGCGAATTCGGGCGGCGGCGGATCGAAACTGTCGGCCGCACAGACCGCAGCGAACAACTTCATCGACTACGTCAAAGGCAACGATGCCTTCGCCGCGGATACGCGGATCTCGATCGTTCCATTCGCCGCATCGGTGAATGTCGGGTCTGCCTACGCCGCCGCGAGCTGGGTCGATACGCTGGGCAAGTCCAGCTACCACTGGACCAACGTCGATAAAACGCAGGCTAAGGCCGCCGGCTTTACGAGCCGATTCAACATATTCACCCAATTGGCGACGAAATATTCAGCTTGGGCTTGGGGCGGTTGCTTCGAAGGACTTCCGTATCCGTACAACACCCAGGACGGCACGCCGACCGGCGACGATACTCTCTACGTGCCGATGTTCGCGCCGGACGAGCCCGGTAACGGCACGACCGGCACCGCGACATTCAGCGGGAATTACAGCTACAACAGCTACATCGACGACAAGACGAGCGCCGGCAACTGCAACACCACTCCTTCGAGCTTCACGGCCGCGGAAAGCCGTGCCTGCAAATACGTCGCGGCCAGCGGAGCCTCGTATTCGACGAGTGCCGGCGTGGGCATTCCCAACGGACCGAACTTCCTCTGCACGAGCAAGCCGCTTCAGCGGCTGACAACCAACACTGCGACGCTGAAATCGCTTGTGAACTCGCTGACCGCCGTCGGCTCCACGAACATCCACGAGGGGTTCATGTGGGGTTGGCGCACGATCTCGCCGAAGAGTGTCTTCGCCGATGGAGCCTCCTACGACTCGACCACGACGAACAAGGTCATCATCCTGATGACGGACGGCGCCAATAGCTGGAACGACAACTCTTCGAGTTACAATAAGTCGCTGTATTTCCCGATGGGATATTTCGTCAACGCCGATGGCTCGACAGCGAATGGCCGTCTTCCCTCGGGATATCAGAACCTCGGCAACTCGACCGACGCGCGGAATGCACTCGATCAATTGACCCTTCAAACCTGCAAGAACGCACAATCGACCGGCATCTCCATCTATACGATCGGCTTCAGCGTCAGCTCCGATCCGATCGACGCCCAGGGCAAGACCCTGCTCTCGAACTGCGCCTCGGCGCCAGGACAGGCCTACGTCGCCAATACCTCGGCAGACCTGATCCAAGCCTTCGACAACATCGCAAAAAGCATCGGAGCCCTGCGGCTCAGCCAGTAAGAGCCGCAGAGACCGCGCCGACAGCTACCCGCGCTGGCGAAACGTCAGCGCTTGGTCAGCCCACCCAGCACGTTGCGCAGGATCGCGTGGCCGATCTGGGTGCCGACGCTGCGGGCCATCGAGCGGGCGGCATTGGTGATGACCTGCTCGGTGAGGCTCGGCTTGGCGCGGCCTCGGGCCTTTCCGGCGGGTGCCGGGGTCGAGCCGCCGCCGAACATGCCGCCGATGCTGTTGAGCAAGCCGCCGAGTCCGCCCTCGGATTGGTTGGCGGCCTCAGCGGTATCACTGTCGAGGTTCTTGCGCTTGGCCAGGATCTCGTAGGCGCTCTCGGCGTCGATTGGCTCGTCGTACTTGCCCTTGAGAGAACTCTTGGCGATCAGCTCGGCCCGCTCGGCGGGCGTCAGCGGCCCGACCCGGCCCTGCGGCGGGGCGATCAGCGCGCGCTCCACCAGGGACGGCGTGCCCTTCTCCTCCAGGAACGAGACCAGCGCCTCGCCGACGGCGAGTTCGGTGATCGCCTTCGAGACGTCGAAATCCGGGTTCTGCCGGAAGGTCGCGGCGGCGGCGCGCACGGCCTTCTGGTCGCGGGGGGTGAAAGCGCGCAGGGCGTGCTGGACGCGATTGCCGAGCTGGCCGAGCACCGTCTCCGGCACGTCGAGGGGGTTCTGCGTCACGAAATAGACGCCGACGCCCTTGGAGCGGATCAGGCGCACAACCTGCTCGATCGCGTCGAGGAGGGCTTTGGGCGCGCCGTCGAAGAGCAGATGCGCCTCGTCGAAGAAGAAGACCAGCTTCGGCTTGTCGAGGTCGCCGACTTCGGGAAGCTGCTCGAATAATTCGGAGAGCATCCACAGCAGGAACGAGGCGTAGAGCCGCGGCTTCTGCATCAGCTTGTCGGCGGCGAGGATGTTGACCATGCCGCGCCCGTCACGGTCGGTGCGGATGAAATCGTGCAGGTCGAGCGCGGGCTCGCCGAGGAACTTGTCGGCGCCCTGCGTCTCCAGGACGAGCAGCCCGCGCTGGATCGCGCCGATCGAGGCGGCGGCAATGTTGCCGTATTTCGCGCCGAGTTCCTTGGCGTTCTCCGACAGGAAGGTCAGGACCGCGCGCAGGTCCTTGAGGTCGATGATCGGCCACTGATTCTCGTCGGCGACGCGGAAGGCGATGTTGAGCACACCTTCCTGCGTGTCGTTGAGTTCGAGCAGCCGCCCGAGCAGCAGCGGCCCCATCTCGGTGACCGTGCAGCGGATCGGGTGCCCCTGCTCGCCGAAAATGTCCCAGAAGGTCACCGGGAAACGGTCGGGCTCGTAGGTGATCCCGAGGTCCTGGGCGCGCTTCACGAAGGCCGGCTTCGACTCGCCGGCCGCCGCGATCCCCGAGAGGTCACCCTTGATGTCGGCGGCGAAGACCGGAACGCCGGCATTGGAGAACCCCTCGGCCATCACCTGCAGGGTCACCGTCTTGCCGGTGCCGGTCGCGCCGGCGACGAGTCCGTGCCGGTTGGCGAGCTTCAGCGCCAGCACCTCCGGCTTCGGGTTCTTACCCGTGCTCTTGCCGACCAGGATCGTGCCGTCGCCCGCCATGCCGTGTCTTCCTCTCGCAATGCGCCCACTCTAGGCCGGAAGCGCGACGGTTTTCCAGGCGGCCGCAGGGGCGCACCGGCTCCCGGACTCTTGATTTCGGCACCCACCCGTCGGAAGGACGTCCGAACCGAGGAGAGGACACCCCATGGAAGAGCTGATCGCCCGCATCACCAACCGCACGGGCGTCGATGCCGAGACGGCGAAGACCGCGATCGGGCACATCCTCGCCTTCCTGCAGAAGGAGGGCCCGCCCGAGGACGTGGCACAGCTCCTGGCGAAACTGCCCGGTGCTGACGCGGCCATCGCCGAGTCGAATGCCGAAGAGGGTGGCGGCGGCCTGATGGGCATGCTCGGCGGCCTGGGCGGCGGTGTCATGGCGCTCGGCCAGAAGCTGATGTCGGCCGGCGTCTCGATGGGCCAGATGCAGCCCCTCGGCCAGGAACTCTTCGCCTATGGCCGCGAAAAGGCCGGCGAGGACACGATGGGCCGGATCATCGGCGCGATCCCGGGCATCAGCCAGTTCGTCTGAGGCTCGACGGCTTCTCCCCTCTCCCCTCTGCGGGGGAGGGTATGCCCGGCGGCCAAATCCTTAGCCGGTTTCATTCGGCGGCTATGATTGTGACTGTTCCCGGCGCAGCCGATTTTGCCGGGCAAGCAAGCGCCTAAGCCACTGTCCTTACTCGCTTTCCTATGTCATAAAAGCGTGCGCCCTTCGTGGTGATGTGCGCGGATCAAGGCCGGATCGGCCTCGTGGGGCGGACAGGGACATGGTGCCGAATTTCTCCGGGCGTGATGCCTCGGCGGCGTGGAAGACGGGTTGGGAAACGCACGTCCAGGCGCCCTTCGCCGGCGGCATTCCGGGCCTCGCGCTGCCGGGCAACGCGCCGATCCTGCTCAAGCCCTGCATGCCGAAGCCGGAGCCCGGCCTCGGCCCGACACTCGGCCGCATCGGCAATCTCGAAGTGCGGCTCGCGACGAAGAAGTCCGAGGTCCGACGCGCCCAGCGCCTGCGCTACAAGGTGTTCTACGAGGAGATGTCGGCGATCCCCTCGGCTATGGCGATGCTGAAGCGCCGCGACATCGACGTCTACGACACGCTCTGCGACCACATCCTCGTCATCGACCACGCCGCCGTGAAGGCGAAGCCATTCCGTAAGCCGCGTCCGAAAGTCGTCGGCACCTACCGGCTGCTGCGCGGCGACCGGGTCGATGGCGGCGCCGGCTTCTACTCCGCAGGCGAGTTCGACATCGGGCCGCTGCTCGACCGTCATCCCGGCAAGCGTTTCCTCGAGCTCGGCCGCTCCTGCGTGCTGAAGCCCTACCGCACCAAGCGCACCGTCGAACTGCTCTGGCACGGCATCTGGACCTACGTGCTGCATCATCGCATCGACGCGATGATCGGCTGCGCCAGCCTGGAGGGCACCGATCCGGACCGGCTTGCCCTGCAGCTGAGCTTCCTCCACCAGCACGCCCGCGCCCCCGAGGCCTGGCGGGCCAAGGCACTGTCCGACCGGTTCGTGGCGATGGACCGGCTCGCGCCCGAAGCCGTGAACCCGAAGCTCGCGCTGCAGAGCCTGCCGCCCTTGATGAAGGGCTACCTGCGCATCGGCGCGACCTTCGGCGACGGCGCGGTGATCGACCATCAGTTCGGCACCACCGACGTCTTCGTCGTTCTGC
Source organism: Methylobacterium brachythecii (assembly GCF_014196345.1). Classification (GTDB taxonomy): domain Bacteria; phylum Pseudomonadota; class Alphaproteobacteria; order Rhizobiales; family Beijerinckiaceae; genus Methylobacterium; species Methylobacterium brachythecii. The sequence goes on from NZ_JACIDN010000008.1 coordinate 160,393, forward strand.
CGGTCGAGGCGATTGCGGCCCGCTATATCGGGCATTTCGGCGCCGAGGCCGACCGGCACGCCGCTTGAGCGATGAATCCCCGCCGCGCTTGGCGCTCGGGTGGGGGTTGCAAGGCCCGATCGAGGCCTCGACAGCCGGCGCATTCGTGACGATGTGACGGCTCTGCCCATCCGCGCCTGCAGCGCCCCCTCAGCCCCACCGTGTCGATGCTCGCCCCCGCCCCGTCCGCTCACCGCGACCGCCTCATGGCGATCGCCGCGGCGATCACCTGCGTCGCCGTGGTCGGCATTGGTCTCAGCCTCTCGATCCCGCTGCTCTCGCTGGAGATGGAGCGGATGGGGGCCTCGAGCTTCCTGATCGGCCTGAACACGGCCGTCGGCGGCTTCGCCAGCATCATCACCGTGCCCTTCGTGCCTAGGCTCGCCGCGCGCGTCGGTGTTCTGCGGCTGCTCCTGCTCTCGATCGGGCTCGGAGCGGTGCTGCTCGTCGGGTTCCGGGTCTTCTATGACCTCACTTGGTGGTTCCCGCTGCGCTTCCTGTTCTCGGTGACGCTCGGCGCCCTGTTCGTGCTGTCCGAGTTCTGGATCACCCAGGCCGCGCCGCCCGAGCGCCGCGGGCTGGTGATGGGCATCTACGCCACTGTGCTGGCCGTCGGGTTCGCAGTCGGACCCGGGCTGCTGGTGATCCTCGGGACGGACGGGTTCGCCCCGTATCTCGCCGGCGCAGGCCTGTTCATCCTGGCCGCCATCCCGATCGCCCTAGCGCGCGGCGTGTCACCGAGCATTCCGCACGAAGGCCAGAGCCTGAATTTCTTCAGCTATCTCCGCGTGGCGCCGATCGCGACCTTCGCCGCCCTGCTCTACGGCGCCGTCGAGACGGGAGGCTTTGCGATCCTGCCGCTTTACGGCTTGCGGCTCGGCTTCGACAGCCAGACGGCGGCCGGCCTCGTCAGCGTGGTCGCCCTCGGCAACGTGCTGTTCCAGATCCCGGTCGGATGGCTCGCGGACCGGACCGATCGCGGGCTGGTGCTCCTGGCGAGCGCCGTCGCAGGGGCGATCGGAGCGGCGCTGATGCCCATGGCGAGCGGCTCGCTGACGACGCTCTCCATCCTGCTCTTCGTCTGGGGGGGCGTGGCGGGCACGCTCTATACGGTAGGCCTCGCCCATCTCGGCGCGAGCGTGCGCGGTCCCGATCTCGCCGGCGCCAACGCTGCCTTCATCGCGCTCTATGGCGTCGGCCTGATGCTCGGGCCGGCGATGATCGGCGGCGGCATGGATCTCGTCGTGCCGCAGGGCTTCGCCTGGACGCTCGCAGGGATGTTCGCGGTCTATGCGGCCATCGTCGTCTTCGTTATCATGAAGGGTGTTCCTGCGTCGGAACAGGCGGAGCGGCTTCTCCGTTGACGGACGAGAAGCTGCGCTGCTTTCGGCAGCACGTCGCAGAACGGAGCATCGTCATGAGCTTGATCGGACGCATCGTCACGAAGATCCTCGGCAACGAGGACCGCCCCGTGGTCCGCGACGACCGCAATTCCGGTTCGAGCACGCCGATCGGGCGCCTCGTCACAAAGATCCTCGGCAAATAAGCGTCGGATAACCGATCTCGATCGATCGGTTAGTCCGCTTCGCCGTCATTGCGAGCGCAGCGAAGCAATGACGGCTGAAAGCATTTCTGTCCGGTCGTCGGATCAGCCCGTTCGGCCGCCCCGATTGCTTCCCGGCCTCAGCGTCCGGCCGCCGCTTCCATGAGCGTGGTGGTCGGCGATCCCGAGACGCTGTGCTGCCAGAAATGGCCGGTGCGGCCCTTCTCGTATCCGGCATTGTAGAGGTTGCGCATGTAGGCGGTGTCGAAGCCGCGCGCCGCCGTCGTGCTCGGCCCGCTCTCGTCGATATAGGTCAAGTTGAAGCCGATGCCGCTGCGGCGGCTGATGGCCTCCGTCGCAGTGAGCGTGGCGCGGGTGCGCGCGCGGCTCGCGGTGGTGAAGGAGCGGCCGGCGATCGCCAAGGCGTTGTTCTGCGTCACCGCGAAGTCCGGATCCAGGCGTCCGTTGATCACGACGAAGATGTCCGCCTTGCCCTTGCTGCGCAGGCGCTCGTCGCGGGCCAGGAAGCCCTGCGGCAGGGTGAAGACCGGGATCACCACCGATCCGTCGACATGCATCTCCTGGAAGGCGTGACCCTCGGCCTGCACGTCGACGAGTTGCGGCGGGAACACCGCCGGGACGCTGGCCGACGCGGTCAGCACGTCGCGGAACAGGTTCGCAGCGTTGGGGGCACCGCTCGCGGCGATGGCGCCCATGTTCCAGATCACGGCGCGCTGCTGGTCGAGATTCGTCGTCACGACGTAGAGGCGCTTGCCCTTGGCGTGCTCCTCCGCGATCGCGGCGAGCAGGTCCGGCGTGACGTAGCGGCCGATGATCTCACGCAGCTTGCCGTCGCCGAACAGGCCGGAGCCGAACAGCACGTTGGTGATGCTCGGCGCCTGCACCAGCGATTCGGCGATGCCGCTCGTGTAGAAGTCGGTCAGGTAGGCGTCGTAGCCGGAGCCGAGGAAGGCGAAGGGCGCGATCAGGGCTCCCGTCGACACGCCGGAGACGACGGTGAAATCGGGCCGGGAGCCCGAGGCGCTCCAGCCGTTGAGGATACCGGCGCCATAGGCGCCATCGCCGCCGCCGCCCGAGAGGGCAAGATAGCTGAAGCCATTGCGCCGTCCCTCGGGCCGGGCCGCGACGGCCGCGATCTCGGTCGCCGTGGCATCCGCATAGGCCCGCACCGGACCCATGCCGGGCACGGTGGCGAGCGACGCCTCCTGCGCAGTGTAGGGCGCGCGCGGCAGCGAGGAGCAGGCCGCAAGGCCGCCCGCCAGCAGCAGGCCGGACAGGGCGCGCGCGATGCGCGGGCAGGACAGGAACGACATCACGACGAGGCCCGGACCAATGGCTAAGCTTGTACCGAACGAGCTTGGCCGTCTCTCGTTCCCGCTGAAGCTTGGCTATTTCGAGGCCATGAGGCCGCTTGGCCCGGACTGTGTCATCCCGGTCTCACCGGTTTCAGTGCACTGCCCTCGACCGAACACACTGAAAACGCGTGTCTTCCGCCGAAGACAACACATGTTTGCCACGGTTGCGCGCCAACGGATTGCGCATGGTACGGTGGCGGACGAGGGACGCCCGAAACCTGGGCGGAAAGGCCCTCTGATGCTCAACGGACCGGCGCTTCTGCGCGTCTTCCTGGTTGTGATCGCCGCTGCTGTCCTGACCGCGCTCGTCCAGCACTACTGGATCTTCGACAGCAGCGCGCCGGAACCTTCGAAGCCGGTGCTGCGCCCGACGGCGCAGAACACTCCCGCCATCCGCCAGCCGGAGCCGCCTCGCGTCGCCGCAGCGCCGGCCCCGGCCTCGCAGCCTGCCCCGACCCCGCAACCGGCTCAGCCCTCCACATCGCAGCCGAAGGAAGCGCCGAAGCCACCACCGCAGGCGCAGATCCCTGCCCCGGCTACGACACCGGAGAACAGCAGCGCAGAGCCGCCGAGCCCGCCGCCTGTCGCCGCCGATCCCGTCGTCACGCAGCCGGCGCCCGCTGCGCGGTCGACGCCGCCGTCCCCAGCCGCACCGATGGCCGAGCAAGCCGAGCCCCCCCCCGACGATCCCGTCGAGCCGGCGGATGCGCGGGCGGTCGATCTCGTCGATCTCAATACCGGCTCGCTGACGGAGCTCAACGCGCTCAAAGGCGGCGGGACGATCGGGCGCGCCATCATCCAGCACAGGCCCTACACGTCGACGGACCAGTTGCTCTCGAAGCGCGTGCTCAGCCGGACCACCTATCAGCGCATCAAGGGTCAAATCACGGTCCGCTGATCGGATCTCGCGGTCCGACGCTCTGGTGCCCGGCCTCCCGACTTCGTAAGAAGGGTCGGGCAAAAGACCTGAGAGCCGAGGCATCCCATGCAAACCACTGCCGGCGCGCCGATCCTGCGCTCGGAACTGGGCGTCGAGGAAACGAGCGAGTCCGACAACGTCGTCCGCTGGGACGGGGAGCGGCTCTACGTGGAGCACGACGTCTACCACAACGGACAGCTCGTCCACCGCAAGTACCGCCGCACGGTCACCGAGCCCGTCGCCCGGGCGCTGCAGGCGATCATCAACCGCGCGCAGCAATGACGCGGAGCGGATCGTGACGGCCCGCGCCGCGGTCGTCCTGGCGGCGGGGCTCATCCTGCCGCTGCCGGCTGCAGCCCAAATCAGCGTCGCCTTCGTCGCGCCCGAGCGTTTCACCGACGCCGAGAACCGCTTCGGATCCGGTCCCACTCTGCGCGTGACCCTGGCGGAGATTCGGCGCCTCTTCACGGAACTCGGCGACCGCGTGCTCCGACCCGGCGAAAGCCTGGCGGTCACCGTGCTCGACATCGACCTCGCCGGCGACGAGCGGGCCGCCGGATTGCCGACGAGCCCGCGCATCGTCTCCGACATCTCGCCACCGCGCCTGCGCCTGCGCTATGTCCTGAAGGAGCGCGGTCGGACCGTGCTCGCCGCCGAGGAAGTGGTGACTGACATCACCTTTCTGTCGCGCCATGCCCGCAGCTTTGCCGGCGGCAGCTTCACCTACGAGCGCGAGCTGATACGGGACTGGCTCCAGGCGCGGATCGTGCGGCGAGAGCCGGCGCGTGGCTGACCCACGGCTCGATCCCGGACAATCGCTTGCGACGCATCGCGCATATCTCGGACCTGCATTTCGGCTGCACGAATCCCGACGTGGTCGAGGGGCTGATCGCCGAACTGAACGCCGACCGGCCCGACCTGATCGTGGCCTCGGGCGACTTCACCATGCGTTCGCGCCGGGCGGAATATCGGCAGGCCCGTGACTTCCTCGACCGGCTGACCTCCCCTTGGATCGGGGTGCCCGGCAACCACGACATCGCCTATTTCCTGCTGCCGACACGCTTCATCCGGCCGTTCCGGCGCTATCGCCGCTTCATCGCCGACGAGACCGAGCCGACCTTCGTCGACGACGAGATCGGCGTCGTCTGCCTCAACACGGTGCGGACCTGGGCACCGGATCCGGACTGGTCGCAGGGACGGATCGGCCGCGATCAGATCCGGCGGGCGGAGGCCCGGCTCGCCGCTCTGCCGCCGCAGGTCTTCCGCATCGTCGTCGGCCACCATCCCTTCGCGCCGCCGCCCTGGAATGAGAAGGCGCGCCTGGTGGGGCGGGCAGCGGCGGCGCTCGACGCCTTCCGCCAGCATCGCGTCGGCCTCACGCTCGCCGGCCATCTCCACCGGCACTATTCCCGATTCGTCGAGCCGGACGGCGCCCGAGAGGATGCGGCTTCGGCGGCCGGCGGGCAGCGGCTGCTCGCGGTTCAGGCCGGCACGGCCACCTCGACGCGCCTCCGCGGTAGGGAGCCGAACGCCTATAACCGCATCACCGTCGAGAACGGCGCGGCGACGGTGACGGTGCGGCTGTGGAACGGGACCGCCTGGGAGGATGCAGCGCGCCCAACTTGAGTTATTCCAATTGTCGGAGGATCGGCCGGGCCCGTGGAATGCGCCATAAGCGATGAAACGGGCTGCGCCATGAAGTCTTCTCTTGGATCGATCAGATCGATTCGTTCGTACCGCGGCGGGGCCGAGATGTCGGCACCCAGGTTCTTTTCAACCTGAAGTTTCAACGCGCAGTCAGGCGACGCAAAGCCCAAAAACCATGAACCCCGTCGCCCTCTTCGTCATGGCCGCGATCACCATCGGCTACGTCGCGGCCATGCTCGTCGCGTTGAATACCGGCACCGGCTGGGTCGTGGCGCTGCTCGCGATCCTCGGGGTCGCCCTCTTCGTGCGCTGGCGCTGACGGGCGCGGCCCGGTTCCACCTGCGAACAGGCCGGATTTCACAGCCACCGGCTCCGGCAGCCTTGACAAGACCGGACCGATTGGCCCGTCCTGCAGCCGCTTCTCGCAGCCGCCAGGCTGGCCGGATGCAGCGTCGCTCCTGCTCGTAAGCGGTATGATCGCCGGACCCTTCCCGATCCTCACGTGCATCCCGGCCCCGAGCGGCCGGCGTGGAGCACATCCGTGAAGCGGACCATCGCGGCGATCCTGGCGGCCGACGTCGCCGGCTTCTCGCGTCTCGTCGCGGAGGACGAGGACGACACGCTGCGCCGCCTGCAGGACTACTCGCGGGTGTATCGCGACGAGGTCACGCGTGTCGGCGGCCGCGTCTTCAACACGGCGGGGGATGCGATCCTCGCCGAGTTTCCGAGCGCGGTCGAAGCCCTGCGCGCCGGCATCGCCATCCAGGAGCAGCTTCGCAGCGCCAACGCGGATCACCCGCCTGAGCGCCGCATCCTGTTCAGGATGGGCCTGAACATCGGCGACGTCGTCGAGACGGATCGCGGGGACATGCTCGGCGACGGCGTCAACATCGCCGCGCGGCTCGAAGGCCTCGCCGAGCCCGGCGGCATCTGCCTGTCGCGCTCCGTCCACGAGGCGATCGCGGCACGGGTTGCCGTCGCCTTTCGCGACATCGGCCCCCAGACCCTCAAGAACATCCCGCGCCCGATCCACGCCTTCCGCGTCGTGCTGCCCTGGGACGGCCCGGGCGAGACGGAGAAGGCCCGGCGGCGTTGGCCGCGCCTCGTCGCCGTCGCCGCGGCGATCCTGCTGCTCCTGGCCGGCGGCGTTGCCCTGGCGGTCAAAGGCGACCTGTTCAGCAAGGCGGAAAGCACGGCCGAGGCGGAGCCGCTGTCGCCGGTCGCGGCGCGCGAAGCCCTGGAACGGGCAGATCTCCTCTCCGTCGCCGTGGTCCAGCCGCAGCGTGCCTGCTTCAAGGAACAGGTCTGGCTGTCCGGCACCGTCGTGCCGCGAAACGAGGTCGAGGTCGGCCCCGACGAGGATGGCCTGCGGATCCTGCGCGTGCTCGCCAAGCCGCTGGACAAGGTCGCGCAGGGCCAGGTCCTCGCCGAGCTCGCGCGCCCGGACCAGCCGGGCCAGGTCGCCGCGACGCTCCGCGCGCCCGTCGCCGGCTCGGTCGGCCAGAGCCAGGCCCATGTCGGCGCGCTCACCGGGCGAGCCCAGACCCTGTTCAAGATCGTGCCGCAGGGCACCTTCGAACTCTCCGCCGAGGTGCCCGTCAAAAGCCTTGGGATGCTCGCGGCAGGTCAGAGCGTCTCGGTAAGCCCGCTCGGATTGCCAGAGGTCGCCGGCCGTGTGCGCAGCGTCTCGACCGACATTGATGGCGCCACGCAACTCGGACGCGCCCGCGTGTCCCTGGTCGGCAATGCCGACCTTCGGCAGGGACAGTTCGCGCGCGGTGTGGCAACGGTCGGCGAACGGTGCGGCATCGGCCTGCCGGAATCTGCGATCCTGCGCAGCGCCGAGGGCAGCGTCGTTTTCGTGAGCAATCGCGGCCACGTCGAAGGACGCCTCGTCACGACGGGCCTCAGCTCGCACGATGCCGTCGAGATCCGCAGCGGGCTCGACGGCGACGAGGCGGTTCTCCTGCGCGCCGGCCCGTTCGTCAGGGAAGGCGATCTGGTCAACGCCCTGCCGGCTTCCGAACGAGCGTCGAACTGATCGGCGGCTTTCCGTTCGGGCGACGGGCTGCCGGTATCGCGATCCCCGGGCGCTGGAAGCGGAAGGACGGCGCCCGGAGCCGGTGCGACTCGTCTCCGCACGCGGCTTTGAGGCGCTTCGGCGCTGTGTTAACGAGACGCCGATTTTAACCCGAGGCGATCCCGCATGGGGCTCGATCGGGTCGGACGACCCTCGACACAGGACACGAAATTCAGCCGATGCCGCCTGACGCGCCTACCGCCTCGGATCACGACAGCTCTTCCGCCGAGGGAGCAAACACGCCGGTGCGCGCATCGAGCTATTCCTACGAAGAGTTGCTGGCCTGCGGCCGTGGCGAACTCTTCGGTGCAGGCAACGCCCAGCTGCCGATGCCGCCTATGCTAATGTTCGACCGCATCACCTCGATCGGCAAGGAAGGCGGTCTCCACGGCAAAGGCCATGTCCTCGCCGAGTTCGACATCCGGCCTGACCTCTGGTTCTTCCCCTGCCATTTCAAGGGCGACCCTGTCATGCCGGGCTGCCTCGGACTCGATGCGCTCTGGCAGCTCGTCGGCTTCCATCTCGGCTGGCTCGGCGCTCCGGGACGCGGCCGGGCTCTCGGCGTCGGCGAGGTGAAGTTCTCCGATCAGGTGCTGCCCACCGTGAAGCAGGTCGTTTACGGCATCGACATCAAGCGGGTTCGCACCGGAAAGCTCGTGCTCGGCATCGCCGACGGCTGGCTCGAAGCCGACGGACGGCGTATCTATGAGGCGAAGGATCTGCGCGTCGCCCTGTTCCAGGCTTGAGCGGCTGAGCCGTATCGAGATCCTGCTGTTGAGATTGGACGCGCATCATCCTAGGTGACGTCACGCGGCGCGGTTCGGGGCGTCGCGGCGGAGAAGCCAGGCCATCATGCGGCGCGTCGTGATCACCGGGATGGGCATCGTCTCGTCCATCGGCAACAACACCCAGGAGGTCTTGGCCTCCCTGCGCGAGGCGCGCTCCGGCATCGACCGCGACGCCTCGTACGCCGAACACGGATTCCGCAGCCAGGTCTCGGGTGCCCCTGACCTCGACGTCGAGTCCGCCGTCGATCGCCGCGCCATGCGCTTCCATGGCGGCGGCACCGCCTGGAACCACGTCGCCATGGATCAGGCGATCCGCGACGCCGGGCTTGAGGCGAACGACGTTTCGAACGACCGCACCGGCATCATCATGGGCTCGGGTGGCCCCTCGACGCGCACCATCGTCGAATCCGCCGCCATCGCGCGTGAAAAGGGTCCGAAGCGCGTCGGTCCCTTCGCCGTGCCGAAGGCGATGTCTTCGACCGCGTCGGCGACGCTCGCGACCTGGTTCAAGATCCGCGGCGTGAACTATTCGATCTCCTCGGCCTGCGCGACCTCGAACCACTGCATCGGCAACGCCGCCGAGATCATCCAGGCCGGACGTCAGGACGTGATCTTTGCGGGCGGCTGCGAGGATCTCGACTGGACCCTTTCGGTGCTGTTCGACGCGATGGGCGCGATGTCCTCCAAGTACAACGATACTCCGTCTCGCGCCTCGCGCGCCTATGACGCCAACCGCGACGGCTTCGTCATCGCCGGGGGTGCCGGCGTTCTGGTCCTGGAAGAGCTGGAGCACGCCAAGGCCCGTGGCGCCCGCATCTACGGCGAAGTCGCCGGCTACGGCGCCACCTCGGACGGGCACGACATGGTCGCTCCTTCGGGCGAAGGCGCAGTGCGCTGCATGCGCCAGTCGCTGGAGGGCCTGAAGGGCGTCAAGATCGACTACATCAACCCGCACGCCACCTCGACGCCCGTCGGCGACGACAAGGAGATCGAGGCGATCCGCGAGGTGTTCGGCCGCGGTGACGCCTGCCCGCCAATCTCGGCGACGAAGTCGCTCACCGGCCACTCGCTCGGCGCGACCGGCGTGCAGGAAGCGATCTACTCGCTCCTGATGATGAACAACGGCTTCATCTGCGAGAGCGCGCATATCGACGAGATCGACCCGGCCTTCGCCGACATGCCGATCCTGCGCGAGCGGCGCGACGGGGCGAAGCTCGGGCACGTCATGTCGAACTCGTTCGGCTTCGGCGGCACCAACGCGACGCTGGTCCTCAAGAACGTCGACGCCTGAACGGCCAAGCTAAGGCCCGGTCAAAGACGGCAGAGCAGCGGTCCGAGCAAGCTTTGCCGCAACTGCAAAAGCATAGCTTCGCAGTTGCGAACGTTGCGGCCAAGCTAGATCCAGAGCAGCCCGAACTCTTGGTTTGACCTCAGGTTGGGAACCAGACGATCCAAAAGGCGTTTGTCATTCGATCCGCAGGACAGATGCTGCCATGCTCGTAATGACCATCATTGTTCTGGGAGGTTTGGCGCTCACGGCAGGCGTTGCGGCTTTCGCGAAGCAGAGCCTCATCGAGGATGCCCGGTCGGCCACGAAGGGCTATTTCTGACGCCTCGCAACATTTCATCGCCCAGTCTTTCTGAGCCCCGTTTTCGGCCAACGTCGAAACGGGGCTTTCGTTTGTCGGCGAGCCTGTTTGCGCCCTCTTGCGTGGACAGGGCCGCCGCTCGCACGCTAAGCGTCCCCTTCGAGACCGGGGCTCCGAGACCCGGCGCGGGTTTATCGGTCGGGCGAGGCGGCGCTGCATGACGGGTCTGATGACGGGTAAGCGCGGCCTCATCATGGGCGTCGCGAACAACCATTCCATCGCCTGGGGCATCGCCCAGGCTCTGCATGTCCAAGGGGCCGAACTCGCCTTCACCTACCAGGGCGATGCTCTCGGCAAACGGGTCGCTCCGCTTGCCGCCTCGATCGGCTCGGATCTGGTGCTGCCCTGCGACGTCGAGGACCTCGCTTCGGTCGATGCCACCTTCGCAGCCCTGGACGAACGCTTCGACGGCCGGCTCGACTTCGTGGTTCACGCCATCGGCTTCTCCGACAAGGCGCAGCTCAAGGGTCGCTACGTCGACGTCACCACGCGAGACAACTTCGCGCGCACGATGACGATCTCGTGCTTCTCCTTCACCGAGATCGCCCAGCGCGCCGCCAAGCGCATGCCGGAGGGCGGTTCGCTCCTGACGCTAACCTATGGCGGCTCGACCCGCGTCATGCCGAACTACAACGTCATGGGCGTCGCCAAGGCGGCGCTCGAGGCCTCCGTGCGCTACCTTGCCATGGATCTCGGGCCGGACCGTATCCGCGTGAACGCCCTCTCCGCCGGCCCGATGCGGACGCTGGCAGGTGCCGGCATCGCCGACGCCCGGCTGATGTTCAACCACCAGAAGGCCCACGCCCCCCTGCGTCGCACGGTGACGCTCGACGACATCGGCGGCTCGGCGCTCTACCTGCTCTCGGACCTGTCGAGCGGGGTGACCGGCGAGGTGCACTTCGTCGATTCCGGCTACAACATCATCTCGATGCCGAGGCCCGACGTGCTTCAGGCGCAGGACGAGGCCGGGGTCGTTGGCGACGCGTAGCGCGCCGGACGCTCAGCGATTGTCTTCGCTCTCGTAACTTTCGAGGGTCGCCGTCCTCTGCGCGATGATGCCGGCGCGGCAAACCGGGTAGGACAGGACCTGTCCCTCGGGGCCGAACGAGCCGGACGCGTAGAAGGTGCAGCTCGTATCCTTGAAGCGGATCCATGCCCGCTGCTCTTCGAGCAGATCCTGCAGCTTGGTTTCGCGGTCGAGTGCATAGACGCGCTTCCAAGCCGCATTCAGCCGCACGTCCTCACGCGCGATGAGAGCGCCTCCGCAGGCCCCGAACGCCATGTTGGTCCCGTCGGATTGGTCGACGCAACGCCGGTACTCGGCATCCCCGTCATAATTCCACTCGGCCACCTTGGGTGCCGCCACGTGGACGACGCCCTTTTCGACGGGGATACGAACGGTCTGGACACGCTTCGGTGCGCCGAGGGCACTCGGCGCCGGCCCGACGATTTCGGGGGTCGCGGTCCCGGCTTCGGCGCTCCTGGCGGGCACGCTCGACAGATAGGCGCCGATCATGATGCCGAAGGCGAGCGCCAGAAGGGCTGCCGGGTGGGCCCTGGCGCCGCCCCGGCCGGCCGGGATGTCGTCGATCCGCTGCATTGTGGTCTCCCCATCGCAATGCGCCCTGCGGCGCGGCGTCTGATGATGAGGTTGTCGCCTGCCATACGCTCGGAGGCGACGAGCAAGTTCGGCCTGTTTCGGCCAATCGCGAGTCCGGTCGCCGCCTTCTGTGCGGATTTGTGCGGAAGACGGCCGGCTCAGTTGTACTCGTAGGCGCGCTCGCCGTGCGACGCGATGTCGAGGCCCTCGTATTCGGCCTCGGCATCCACGCGCACCGGCGTGACCAGGCCGATCAGCTTGGTCAGGCCGTAGGTCACGGCGCCCGACCAGACGAGCGTCACGGCGATCGCGAGCAACTGGACGCCAAACTGACGCACGGCGCTGCCGGTCTCGCCGAAGCCGATGCCGCCGAGAGCCGGCAGCGCGAAGACCGCGAGCAGCAGCGAGCCGAGCATGCCGCCGACGCCGTGCACGGCGAAGACGTCGAGGGAATCGTCGATCTGCAGACGCTGCTTCACGTAGAGCGTCGCGTAGAAGCAGACGATGCCGCCGGCGAAGCCGATCATCAGCCCGGCGCCCGGAGCCACCATGCCGGCGGCCGGCGTGATGGTGGCGAGCCCGGCCACGGCGCCGGTGACGATGCCGATCGAGGTCGGCTTGCGGATCTTGATCCATTCGGCCGCCGTCCAGGCGATGGCGCCGGCCGCCGCCGAGAGATGCGTCGCGATGATCGCGTTGGCGGCGCTGGCATCGGACGCCAGCGCGCTGCCGCCATTGAAGCCGAACCAGCCGACCCAGAGCATCCCGGCGCCGGCCATGGTCATGCCCGGGCTGTGCGGCGGCGTCATCTGCGCCGGGAAGCCGCGGCGCCGGCCGATCATCACGGCGAGAACCAGGGCCGCGATGCCGGCTGTGGTGTGCACGACGATGCCGCCGGCGAAATCGAGCACACCGAGGCCGAACATCCAGCCGCCGCCCCAGATCCAGTGCGCCACCGGCACGTAGACCAGCATCAGCCAGAAGGCGGAGAACAGCACGACGAAGGGGAACGTCACCCGCTCGGGGAAGGCGCCGATGATGAGTGCCGGCGTGATCACCGCGAACGTCATCTGGTACAGCGCGAAGGCGCTCTCGGGCAGCAGCGTGGGTGCGCGCACCGCGTCGAGCCCCGCCAGGAACGCCTTGCCGAGGCCCCCGATCACGGGAGCATTGCCGTCGAAGACGAGGCTGTAGCCGCAGATCGCCCAGAGAACCGAGGCCACGCAGCAGATCGCGAAGCACTGCATCAGCACCGAGAGCACGTTCCGCGCATGCACGAGGCCGCCGTAGAACAAGGCGAGGCCGGGCAGCGTCATGAACAGCACGAGCGCCGAGGCGGTGAGAATCCAGGCGGTATGTCCGGGATCAGTTGCCGTCGCCGCGAAGGCGGGCGTGACCAGCAACGCCAGGGTGAGACCGGCGGAGCCGCACAGAGCGAGACAGCGCATCGCGGAAACTTTCGAAACGGCCAAGATCGATCGACTGCTCAATACGCAGTCATTCCGCCGATTCAAGTGACGTTTCTGCCTAATTTGTGGTCAGTTCGCCTGAAACGTCGCCGGCCGGTCGCGGATCAGGGCGACCACGTCCTCCCAGCGGGAGACGAAAGCGGCGACGCAGGCCGGATCGAAATGCGTGCCGGCCTGCTCCTCGAGATGCTCGCGCGCCTTCTCTGGCGTCCAGGCCGGCTTGTAGACCCGAGCCGAGATCAGCGCGTCGAACACGTCGGCCACGGCGACGATGCGGCCGGGAAGCGGAATCTCGTCGCCCTTGAGCCCCTGCGGATAGCCTTTGCCGTCCCAACGCTCATGATGCGTCAGGGCGATCTCCGAGGCGAGCTGGAGCAGGCGCGACGGGCTGTCGTGCAACATGCGGTAGCCGCGAAGCGCGTGCTGCTTCATCTCCTCGCGCTCGGCATCGGTCAGCGGGCCTGGCTTCAGCAGGATGCCGTCGGGAATGCCGATCTTGCCGATGTCGTGCATCGTGGAGGCGAGCGCGATGTCGTTGGCTTCGGTCTCCGACAGTCCCAGCCCCTCGGCGACCGCGATGGTGCAGCCGGCAACGCGCGTCAGGTGATCGCCAGCCTGGTCATCGCGGAACTCAGCGGCCAGCATCAGGCGGCGCACGATCTCGCGCTCGCGGGCGGAGACTTCCGCGACGGCGCGCTCGACCTGCTCGTTCATGACCAGCGCCTGCCGGTCGCGGTCCCGTCGGGCGGCGGCGAGTTCGATGAGGGTCCTCAGGCGGATCTGGAGATCGAGGGTGTCGATCGGCTTCAGCATCACATCCGTCGCCCCAGCTTGGAGCGCGGCGCGCCGCTCGGTACGACCCTCGCCCGCGGCAACGATCAGAATGGGGGTGTGCGCCAGGACGGGGACGGCTCGCAGCGACCGGGTGAGCGCGAAGGAGTCCATCACCGCATCGTGCTCGATCACGATCACGTCGGGCGGCTGCGCGGAAAGGTCGGCGAGCGCGGCATGGGCGGTCTCGATGACCCGCGTCGTGCAATCGAAGGCGCGAAGCGCGAGGACGAGCTGGATCGGGGTCTTGGCCGCAACGACCGCCACGAGGGCGTTGCCACTCTTCGCACTCAGCATATCCGAGTTCCCGTCGGCCGATACCTGCCGAGCCAATGCCCCCCGCATCGCAACGACTGGCGAAATCTAGCCGAGAGCCGTTAACCGTGATTGAAGCCGCGGCGATCGGAACCTCCGCGGTGCGGGCGAGGTCAGCCTCGCGCGATGGTCAGCGGCGCCCGCTCGAGCCAAAACCTCCGCCGCCCCGCGCGCCCTCGTCGCCGGGCCGAGCCTCTTCGACGATCTCGAATTCCGGCTGCGCCACCCGCACCACGACGAGTTGGGCGATCCGGTCCCCGGGCTCGATCACGATGTTGGCCGGCCGCCGACCAGGCGCGGCGGCGGGGTTGCGGTTCCAGACCGAGATCAGCAGCGGCCCCTCGTAATCGGCATCGATCACACCGGTGCCGTTGCCGAGTACGAGTCCCTCACGATGGCCGAGGCCGGAGCGCGGCAGAACGAACCCGCACCAGTTGGGATCACGGATCATCACCGAGATGCCCGAGGGGATCAGCACGGCCGGCACCTGCGGCTCCAACAGGAGCGGCGCGTCGTGGCAGGCGAACAGATCGAGGCCGGCGGAGTGGACCGAGCCACGGCGCGGGAAGCCCCAGGCCGTGACACGCGGATCGAGCACACGGACGGCGATCCGCATCATGCCGCCGGGGTGTCGTGCGGAAACCCGGTCACCGTCATGGTCCATCTCTTCGTTTCCACGAAGCGTGCCGATACCGGCGTCCGTCGCGTGCCACAACCATGCACGGTCGACGGAATCGCGCGACCCGCCCTAATCTCCGCGCCGTACAGGCGCGTCACGAACCACGGAGCGGTCCATGCCCAAGATCGATCTCGATACGGTGCCCGCGCCCAAGGGCTCGGGCTATCCGGCCCCGTTCGACGCGCCTTGCGCCATGCGCATTCGGCGGCGTCTCGGGGATGCCGGCGGCCTGCGGGATTTCGGGATCAACCTGATGCACCTGCCTTCCGGCGGATGGTCCAGCCAGCGCCACTGGCACACCTACGAAGACGAGTTCGTCTATGTGATCGGGGGCGAGTTGGTCCTCGTCGAGGATGGCGGCGAGACGATACTGCGAGCCGGCGATTGCGCGGCTTTCCCAAGAACAGCGGCAATGGGCATCACATGATCAACCAGTCGTCGGCGGAAGCGGTCTATCTCGAAATCGGCTCTCGCGACATTGAGGATGTCACCACCTGCTCGGACGTCGACATGAAGAGCGCCAACAAGGACGGACGCTTCGTGCGGAAGGATGGCACACCGTATCCGTTGCCAGAAGTGGCACGCAGCTGACGGAACCGCCCGATGCCGCGCTGGATCGCTGGTCTCGATGGATGCCGCGGCGCCTGGGCCGGCGTACGGCTCGACCTCGATGAGCCCGAACGATTCCGCGCCAAACGCTTCGTGACGGTCGCAGATCTGCTCGACGCGCCGGAGGCACCGGCCGTCGTCGGCATCGACGTGCCGATCGGCTTGCTCGACAGAGTGATCGGCAGCGGGCGGACGGCGGATCGAGCCGCACGCCTATTTCTCGGAGCACAGCGTTCCAGCGTCTTCCCGGTGCCGCCGCGATCGGCGGTCCATGCCCCGGATTACGAGGCAGCCAAGGCGCTCTCACGGGCCCATTCGGATCCGCCCTTCGCGCCGTCGATCCAATGCTGGAACATCCTGCGATACGTGCGCGAGGTCGATGCGCTGCTGCTCCGGCGTCCGGAGATCCGCGCGCGACTGTACGAAGTCCACCCGGAGGTGGCCTTCTTCCGCCTCAACCGTGACCGCCGGCTGCAAGCCGGCAAGAAGGGGCCTCGCCGACAGGAGGGGCTCGAAGAGCGGCGCAGGCTCCTGATCGGTGCCGGTCTTCCCGACGTCCTGGTACGGTCGGACCCGCCGCGCGGTATCGGCCGGGACGACCATATCGATGCCATGGCGGCATTGATCGTCGCCCGTGACATCGCTTCTGGGCATGCATTGCCGCTGCCGCCGACGATCGAGCGGGATGCGCACGGCCTGCCCATCGTGATCTGGGCGCCGGGCGATCTTTCCTGATAGGGCTCGACCATGACCTCCGATTCCCCGCTCGCCATCCGCCACATCGCGCGCGCCCTCGTATTCGATCCGGCCGACCGGCTTCTGTTGATCGAGTACAAGGCCGTGCGGCCGGCGCCCTCGAACCCGGATTCGAAGAACTTCTGGTTCATGCCGGGCGGCGGGTTGGAGCCGGGTGAGAGCCACGAAGAAGCCTGCCGGCGCGAACTCGGTGAGGAGATCGGGGTCCACGACGTCGCGCTCGGTCCCCAGGTCGCGCTCTGCGACGGACCGTTCCTGCTGTTCGACAAATCCCGCGATGCCCGCGAGCGCTATTTCCTGGTCCGCCTGCCCGACGACCGCGTCGACACCAGCCGCCTCGCCGAAACGGAGGACAATCCGGTCGTCGGCACTCGCTGGTGGCCGCTCGACGAACTCGCTTCGGCAGAGGTGCGGGTCGAGCCGGCCGGCCTCGCCGATCTCGCGCGACGGATCGTGCGGGGCGAAGTGCCGATCACGCCAACGGTCTTGCACTGGCACGGAGCCTGAGTGATCTCTCGTCACGTGATCGGCTCAGAATAAAGAAAGCCGAGAGGAGAGAGCGACGATGTTTCCGGCCGTACTGACAGAAGGTTACCGTAGCTTCCTGGGCGAGCGCCTTCCCCAGGAACGCAAGAAATACCAGCGCCTCGCCGAAGGCCAGAACCCGGACGTTCTGTTGATCGGCTGCTGCGACAGCCGGGTCGCGCCCGAAGTGATCTTCGATGTTGGCCCCGGTGAGATCTTCACGATCCGTAACGTCGCCAACATCGTCCCGCCCTTCGAGGAGGGCGGCGGGTATCACGGCACGTCTTCGGCGATCGAGTTCGCCGTGCAGGGGCTGAACGTGAAGCACATCGTCGTTCTCGGGCACGCGACCTGCGGCGGCATCAAAGCTTTTGCGAAGGGTGCGAAGCCGCTTTCGCCGGGGGACTTCATCGGCAAGTGGGTCAGCCTGGTCGAACCGGCCGCCAAGGCTCTCGAAGCGCGGGGAGCCTCCGCCGACGCCCCGGACTACCTGACTCGCCTGGAATTCGCATCGATCGCTCAGAGCCTGGAAAATCTGCTGACCTTCGGCTTCGTGCGCGAGCGGGTCGAGCGCGGTGAGCTGCACCTGCACGGCGCCCATTTCGGGATCGAGAAGGGCGAGTTGCTGATCCGCGATCCGGAGACCGGCGAATTTCAGTCCGTCGTGGAGCGCGACGGCAAGAGCTTGAGGCCATCGGCGTTGATCGGCTGCTCGGAGCCCTGATGGTTCGGTTTGGCCGGGCCTGACCGGATACGGTCAGGCCGCCCGGTCATCGGTGCGCTGTGCGAGATCCTTGTTGAGTTCGAGCAGAGTCATGTCGAGCAACACCCGCAGGCGAAAGGATGCGTTCGACGGCAGCTGCTTCTTCGCTCTGCGGCAGAGTTCAATGACAGACTCGATCCTTTCTCGTTCTTTTGTATCCAGAATAACCTCCTCAGTCGTCCGACCTTACCGTACGATAAGATGATTTTTGACAACTCGTTCACTCTCCACAACGATCAAATTTTTGGCTTAAAATCGACATTCGTCAAAAATATTAACTAAAGTTATTTTGCTCGTCACTCCTCAATGGCTTCTCACGGCGTCGAGCCGCTGAAAGTTGTAGAAACATTCTTTCTCGTTGCCAAGACGTGCACGCAATACTCGCATATGCACCTGTCTCGTCTGCAATGATCCAGAAATACGGCTTCAGCTTCATCGTCTTGTTCAGAGCTTGCGAAGCCGTCGGTCCGAGAGAAAAAACTCGGAGAAGTACGTGCTCGCGTTCCCCCGCGCCCGAAACCGATCTAGCCTCTACGACGTCTCATGGAGGGTTTCGTGTCTTGAAGACTCTGCTGGTTCCGATCGCCCTGCATGATGCGCTGCCCTCGGTGTTCGAGACGGCACTTCTCGTCGCCCAGCGCTTCGGCAGCCTGATCGAGGGCGTGTCGCTGCGGCCGGCCCTCGCGGAATACGTGCCCGTCGACATGGTCGGAGGCATGACCTGGCTGAGGGACGAGGAAGCCGACCGGGCCGAGGCCGAATCCGCAGGCCAGCGCTTCGCCGCCTTCATGGAGGCCGCCGGATTGCCACGCCGCGATCCCATAGGCTCCTGCACGCCCGAGGCGGCCGCGAGCGCCGGCCCCCGCTTTCGCTGGCGGACCGATGCGCCGCCTGGCGACGCCTTCCTCGGCCAGTACGCCCGTCTGTTCGCGGCCACCATCGTCGGCAGGCCCGGCACGGACGACGCGGCACCGCGCATGACCACCGTCGAGACGGCCTTGTTCGAGAGCGGCCGCCCGATCCTGCTGGCGCCGCCGCGGCCGCCCTCGTCACTCGGCGAGACGATCATCATTGCCTGGAACGGCTCGACCGAGACCGCGCGAGCCGTCGCGTTCGCCATGCCGTTTCTGCGGCGCGCCCGGCGCGTCATGGTGCTCAGCGCCGAGGGCGGCATGGTGCCCGGCCCCAGCGCGGAGGAAGTGGCACGGTCGCTCGCGTGCGAAGGAATCGAAGCCGTCCACAAGGCGTTGCCCGCCGGCCGCCTCACCCCCGGAGAGGTGTTTCTCGACGAGGCTGCGAGCTTCGGCTGCGACCTGCTGATCAAGGGCGCCTACACCCAGAGCCGACTGCGCCAGATGATCTTCGGCGGCCCGACCAGCCACATCCTGTCGCATGCCCAGATTCCGGTGCTGATGGCGCATTGAAGCGAGACATGCCTGCCGAACGCTCGGCATGCGCGCGGCGTGAGGCTGCCCCACGATTGCAAACGGGCTCTCCGCGATCTAAACTCCTGATAGAGCTGAACTTTTTAAATATTCTAAACTGCAGTCGAGATGCTGCGCCGGCTTGGAATCGCCATGAAGTCGAGACATCTCGGCGCCAAGGCCTTCCCGGCGAGCACAACTCGATCGCCCCCCTGTCCGACGAGCCCGCGACTGACCGCATGATCGTCTGTTCCTGCAATATCCTCTCGGATGGCCAAGTCCGCGGCTGTATCACGCCGGGTCCGGGCTGCCCGCGAACGCCTGCCCAGGTTTATGCCTGCCTGGGATGCAGCGCGAAATGCGGGCGCTGCGCGCGCACGATCCGCTCCATCATGCAGACGGCCCTGATGGAGGCGGGCGGTGATGCACACGCGTCATGCGCAACCGCCTGCTCCGCCCCTTGCAGTTTGGGACAATTCCAAACTACAGAGGGCCTGGAAGAGGTCGCAGCTTAGGACGTCCCGTCGATCCAGCTACGGCCCTCGCATAAAAGAGGAGAGTAGCGGATGAAGGGCGATGCCAAGGTCATCGAGTATCTCAACAGGGGCCTGCGCAGCGAGCTGACCGCCGTGAGCCAGTACTGGCTCCATTTCCGCATGCTCAACGACTGGGGCTACGTCGACCTCGCCAAGTTCTGGCGCAAGGAATCGATCGAGGAGATGAACCACGCCGACAAGTTCATCGACCGGATCCTGTTCCTCGACGGCTTCCCGAACCTGCAGGAGCTCGATCCGCTGCGGATCGGCCAGAACGTTCAGGAGATCATCGAGAGCGATCTCGCTGCCGAGAACGAGGCGCGAGCCCTCTATCTCGAAGCCGCGCAGTACTGCGAGTCGATCAACGACCGTGTCTCGAAGAACCTGTTCGAGTTGCTCGCGACCGATGAGGAAGGCCACATCGACTTCCTCGAGACCCAGCTCGACCTGATCGGCCAGATCGGCCTGCCGCTCTACGCGCAGAAGCATGTCGGCGGCCTGGAGCAGCTCCAGCCGGAGGCGTGAGGAGAGGGCGTGCGGGTGGTCCATTCCGCCCGCACATCATTCCGCCAGGACGCGCCGGCCCGATCCCTCGTGTTTGGCGGATGCTCTTCCCGTCGCGGGACCTCGTCGGCGACGGAGGAGGGCCGCCCGGTCGCGATGTAGCGCGAGCGGCCCCGGTATGCGACATCGGGCCGGTGCTTCCCGGTGCAGGGGGGCCTTTCGCCGTCATGCCTCTGAGATCCCGAGCGAGCCCCGTGTGAGCAAGCGCAAGCCTGCGTCGAAACCGTCGAGGACGCCCGCGCCTTTCGAGGATGACGACGCGGCCCCGTCGAGCAATCCCCTGCTCACGCCCGAGCAGCGCTCTGACGACATCGACCAGTCAATCCGCCCGCTCAGCCTATCCGAGTTCATCGGGCAACGGGCTGGCCGGGCTCAGCTCAAATTGGCAATCGACTCGGCGAAGGCGCGCAAGGACGCCCTCGACCACGTGCTCTTCGTCGGCCCCCCGGGCCTCGGCAAGACGACGCTGGCGCAGATTGTCGCGCGCGAACTCGGGGTCAACTTCCGCTCGACCTCCGGCCCGGTCATCGCCAAGGCGGGCGACCTCGCCGCGCAGCTCACCAATCTCGAAGAGGGTGACGTCCTCTTCATCGACGAGATCCACCGCCTGAACCCGGCGGTAGAGGAAATCCTCTATCCGGCGATGGAGGATTACCAGCTCGACCTGATCATCGGCGAGGGCCCGGCGGCCCGCTCGGTGAAGATCGAGCTCCCGAAATTCACCCTCGTCGGCGCTACGACCCGGGCGGGTCTGTTGACCACGCCGCTGCGCGATCGCTTCGGCATCCCGATCCGGCTCGAATTCTACGACATCGACGAGTTGGAGCAGATCGTGGCCCGCGGCGCGCGGGTGCTCGGCCTGCCGATGACGGCGGAGGGCGCCAACGAAATCGCCAAGCGCGCCCGCGGCACCCCACGCATCGCCGGCCGCCTGCTGCGCCGGGTGCGCGATTTTGCCGTCGTCTCAGAGGCCGAGAGCGTCACGCGCGCCATCGCCGACAGAGCGCTCAAGCTCCTCGACGTCGACCCGGCCGGGCTCGACGTGATGGACCGCAAGTACCTGACCATGATCGCGACGTCCTTCGGCGGAGGCCCGGTCGGGATCGAGACCATCGCCGCGGCGCTCTCCGAGCCGCGCGACGCCATAGAGGACATCATCGAGCCCTATCTGATCCAAAAGGGCTTCGTGCAGCGCACGCCCCGCGGCCGTGTGCTCACTGCGCATTCCTTCCGTCATCTCGGATTGGCAGAACCGAAGCGCGATCCCGGCACGCAGTTTGGGCTGTTCGGCGGCAGCGACGACCCCGACGCCTGAACTGGCTCTTCACGGCTCCATGCAAAGTATCACGGTCGCAAGGACCGGATTGCGCTTAGTCGGCGAATTTCCAATATAGCGCCCGATAATACAGTTCAAATCCAACAATACGTGATCAATATAGATTTAAAATCTACTGATATTCAATACTATGAATCAGAAATTAATATAATAGCGGGTGATTAGCGGATTTTTCAGTATTTGACTCGAAAAATGGGCCGTCGTCTCCAGTTACGGTCCCGCGATGAAGCGTCCCGACATCCGTCTCGGCCTGCGTCTACAGATCGCACTGTTGGGCATGGGCGGTGTCCTGCTCCTCGGGCTCGTCTACATGATCGGGTTGAGCCGGCAGGAAGCGCTTCAGGAAAAGCCCGATGCCGGAGCGCGCCTGCGTTCGGCCATCGTCGCGATCCACGGCGATCTCGGCTCAGCGCGGCAGGTGGAAACCGAGTTCCTCCTCAAGCGGCGGGAAAGCCTGATCGGCAAGCGCGAAACGCTCGTCGCCCGGATTGCGGAACAGCTGAAGCAAGTCGAGCAGGCCGTCGCAGAGCTTCCGGCCGACGCGCCTCTGAAGCGCGCCGAGGCGATCAGGGCCGGGCTGAACCTCTACATGACCCGGTTCCAGAACGTCGCCGCCGCACAGCGCACCCTCGGCCTGACCGAGAAGGACGGCGTCCAGGGCTCCCTGCGGGAGGCTGTCCACGCCGTCGAGAAGAGACTGTTCTCCTTCGACGAGCCGAGGCTGTCGGTGCTGATGCTGATGATGCGGCGCCACGAGAAGGACTTCATCCTGCGCGGCGAGGACAAGTATGTCGACGAGCTGCGCGACCGCGTCCGCGAATTCAAACCGGCACTGACCGCATCTGCTCTGTCGCAAGAGGTCAAAACCGAGCTCGGCACGCTCATAGGATCCTACGAGGCCCGCTTCATGGCCTATGCGGCGGGTGCCTCGACTCTCAAGGAAGAGGCGGACGACCTCGCCTCCATCTTCGGCCGGCTCGATCCGCTGGTGGCGGAGGTGGAGACGGCGGTCGAGCAGGAGGATGCCGCGATGCAGGCCGAGATCGCCGCCACCCGCAGCCACACGACGCTGGCCATGTGGGCGATCATCGCCGCGACCGTGCTCTGCGCCGGCGCGCTTTCGCTCTAGGTCGGCCAGCGCCTGTCGGGGCCGCTCACAGCGATGGCCGAGACGATGACGCGGCTCGCCTCCGGCGACCTGCAGACGCGGCTGCCCGCGCTGACGCGCCGGGATGAGATCGGCTCGATCGCCCGCGCCATCGGCGTCTTCCACGCCAAGCTCGTCGAGAACCGCGAGCTCGTGGGCGAACAACAGGCCACCCGCGAACGCAGCGAAGCCGAACGGCGCAGCGCCATCCTTCAGCTCGCCGATCAGCTCGAAGACGAGATCGGGCGAGCCGCGCGGGATCTCTCGAGCGCCGCCGACGCCATGAGCGAGACCGCCGGCACCGTCTCCCATGTCGTCGACGAGACCCGCAGTCGCGCCTTCACCGTCGCCGCCGCCTCCGAGCAGGCCTCGATCAACGTCCGCATGGTCGCCTCGGCGGCGGAAGAACTCACGGCGTCCCTCAGCGAGATCAGCGCACAGGTCGTCCGCTCCACCGATATCGCCCGGCATGCCGCCTCCGACGTTGCCCGGACCGACGAGACCGTCCGAGCGCTCGAAGCCGCAGCCTCACGGATCGGCGACGTCGTCGGCCTGATCGCGAGCATCGCGGGGCAGACCAATCTGCTCGCTCTCAACGCCACGATCGAGGCGGCCCGCGCCGGAGAAGCGGGCCGCGGCTTTGCCGTCGTCGCCGGAGAGGTGAAGGCACTCGCCGCTCAGACCGCGAAGGCGACCGACGAGATCCGCTCGCAGATCGATGGCGTCCGCGACGTGGCCGGTCGAACCGTGCACGGATTGGCCGAGATCGGCGCGACCGTCCGCGAGATGGACGCCATCGCCTCCTCCATCGCGGCGACCGTCGAACAGCAGCGCGCGGCCACGCAGGAAATCGCGGCCAACGTTCTCGAAGCCGCACACGGCACGGAGGACGTGACGCAGACGATCACGGTCGTCGGTCAGGATGCGGAACGCGCGGCCGGAGCCGCCCAGGACGCCCTCGGCGTCGCGCGGCGCGTCGCCGGCCAGTCAAGCGAACTCGAGACGATCGTCGGCCGCTTCCTTGCACAGGTTCGGTAAGGCTCAGCCCTGCCGCTGCGCCTGCGTCACCGCCACGTGGATCAACTCGGCCAGGGTGCGCACGCCGAGCTTCTGGCGCATTTGCGAGCAGGCATTGGTGACGGTCTTGTAGCTGACCGACAATTCCGAGGCGATCGTGCCGTAGGACTTGCCCTGAGCCAGGCGCGACAGGATCTGCTGCTCACGCGGCGTCAGCTGCGTCTCCGGCGTGCGGCGCGGATCGGCCCTGAGCATCGCCACTTCGGTAGCGAGCCGGCGGTCGAGATAGACCTCACCGATGCGCACCGATTCGAAGGCCTGGAACAGCTCGTTCGAGGCGTGGTCCTTCAGCACGTAGCCGAGCGCCCCGGCTTCCAAAGCCCGCGAGACGATGACCGGATCGTTGTGCATCGAGAAGACCAGGATGCGCGTGCTCGGCTCGACGGCTCGCATGCGCCGGATCAGGCCGAGCCCTGCGAGGCCGTTGCCCTGGAAGGTCAGGTCGCAGATCACCACCGGCGGTCGTAGCCGGAAGAAGGCGCGATAGCCCGAGACGACGCCGGTCGCCTCGGCGACGGTCTCGATACCGGCATCCTCCAGCACGCGCCGGCATCCTTGCAGCACGATCGGATGGTCGTCGATGACAAGCACCGGAAGGACGGCGCGGCTACGGCTCGGGTCGGGACGGGTCAGGGCGTTCATGATGCTGGCGCGTTCAGGACGAGGGCGGGGCTGGCGGATGCTCGGACCGGACATCCTCGGCTACCTCGGGCTCGATGGGGATGACAATCCGCACAACCGCTCCGGGAGCCGCATTGTCAAGCGCGAAGGTGCCGTCGAGGGCCTCGACGCGCTCGCGCATCCCGGACAGTCCGAGCCCGGTGCCGTGTCCGGGCGTCAGTCCGGCACCGTCGTCGCGGATCTCGACATGCAGGGTCGCGGCGCTTCGACCCGGTTCCCGGCTCTCGCGAGCCTGCGCCGAGACCCGAGTCGCGCTCCCGTGGCGCACGGCGTTGGTCATGCTTTCCTGGATGCAGCGGAACACGGTGAGGTCGACGAGATCGCTGTAGCCCCGGGCCAGCCCGTCGAAACGGCCCTCGAACACCGTGCCGGGATGCCGGCGCCCGAAATCAGCGAGCAGGAGGTAGAGGCAGTCGGCCAGCGGCACCTGACCGAGCGCATGCGGGCGAAGCCGGTTCAGCAATTCGCGGTTGCGCGCCTGGACCTGACCGACGATGCCACCGATCTCGGCCGCGCGCGACGCGAGCTTGCCTCGGTCCGGGGCGCTCTCGCCTTCCGCGATCCGTGCGACGGAAGCCGCGTTCGCCTCAAGCGCGAACAGGCACGGACCGAACTCGTCGTGCAGTTCCAGCGCGATGCGCCGTCCCTCGTCGTCCTGCGCCGTCAGCAATTGCCGGTTGAGGCGGCCGTTGGCGTCGCGAGCCTCGCTGAGGGCTCCGGCCACGCTGTTGAAACGCTCGGCGATCACCGCGAGCTCGCGCGAGGCGGGCGGGTCGAGATGGGCGGTGTAATCGTGGCGCTCCAGCCGGGTCAGGCCGTCGGCGAGGCGTTCGAGGGGCTTCAGCACGCGACCGAAGGCGATGGTGAGCGCGGCGAGCACCGCGAGGTTGAGGATCAGGCTCGCCAGCGAGAGCGAGACGGCATAGCCCCAGACCTCGTCGATCTCATCCAATGGCTCCGCGGTGACCACCGCCTTGCCGATCGGATTGCCGTTCACGACGATCGGCAATTCGTGCTGCTCGGGTGGAGGCGCGATCAACGCCACGAACCAGGCCGGCGCGGTGTGGTCGTCGCGCCGCAGGTTTGGCAGCACGAAGCCGATGCGCTCGCCTTGCGCGTCGAACACCGCGACACGCACGTGCCGCAGGGTCTGGAAGCGTAGATCGAGAGTGTGGAGCAGGGTCTCCGGCGACGGGTTGCGCGCCATGCGGATGGTGTCGGCGACGAGCGGCTCGACGGTCGCCCGCGTCGCGTTCATCTCCACTTTCACGGCGGAGCGCGCGTTCAGCACCATCACCGCGCAGCAGACGATCGCGGCGATCAGATCGATGGCGAGCACCACGACCACGAGCCGCGTGCGCGTCGGCAGGCTCGCCCAGATCGAAGCGCGGCGGTGCATCGCATCCCGCTCCGTGGCCCGCAGCTCGAACTCCGCGCTCTTCGGCATCATGTTCATCGGCGCGGCAATTAGATGGTCGTCCCGTCCATCCGCGCAGACCAGCCGCTCGGGATTTTTCGGCAATAGATCATCGAATAAGTCACTCGAACTTTTGCTGTTTCCGCTCCTTCTGCAACCTCGCCGATCATTTGGGGGATGTCTATGTCGTGGGTCGCCCGCACGCACTAATGATTCTCTTAAAATCACCCGCGAGGCGGTCGGGCCGGCCATCGGCATCGAGACCGGCACGGAGTCGAGGCCGGCACTCTGCACGCTGCCGAGAGTCTCGCTGCGCCCCATCTCGGGATCACCCAAGTGCTGGCCGGTGACCCTTCCTTAATTGTGACGGCCTAGATCAGTTTTTGTGTAAATGCTGAGCCGCGACGACTTCGCTCGGCGCTTCAGACATCTTGTAGCCGCAATGTCGGGGTCGGGTCGTTGCCATCATACAACGTTCGAGAGTCCGATCTGATGACGGTGAACATCGATCCGTCCGAGGTCCGAGCCGGCACCTCCGCCAAGCCGACCACCAGCATGCCGGCCACCGCCAAGGGCCGGCTTCGACTTCCGCTACGCACGATCCTGATCGGCGGCATCGGCGGCATCGGACTGGTCGCCTTCACCGCCGGGGCCTTCTCGTTCTTCTCGACGCTCGCCGATCCGCGCACTCGCCTGCCGAAGCCGATGCAGGCGGCGGCCTCCATGCCCGACCTGAAGGACGGGTTGCCGGCACTGGTCGACGACGCCGGCCGGACAAAGGCGACGACCTTCAATCTGCCGCGCCCGCAGGCGACGGAGCCTGCCGAGCAATCGCAGCCGCCCGTCCAGCAGGCCGGCGTCGCGCCCCCCGTTAGCGAACCGGCGCCCGCGCCGGCCGCCAAGACGGAGGCCGTCGCCAGCGCCGCGACCTTCGACCCGCAGGCGCCGGCGCTTCGCACCGGACCGAACCCGCCTCAGATCCAGAACGCGGCGACGGTTCCCGCCGCACGGACGGCCGCGATCGTCGCGCCGCCGGCCCGTGCCGTCGCCACCATCGCACCGGCTCGCACCGAGACGGTGAAGGCAAAGCCCGTGCAGGCCGCTGCCATCGCGGCCCCGAGCCGCGAGCTGGACGCGCAGTCCGAGCCGACATCCACCGCGACCGTGACGGCCCCTCCCCCCGCGCAGCCGGCGCATAAGCCTGTCGCCGCCAAGCCTGCGGTGCAGAAGGCCGCCGCGCGCAAGGCCACTGCGAAAACCGCCTCGGCCGAGCCGGACGAACCTGCCGTGGCGACGCCTGCTGCCGCGAGCAGCGACGATTCCGATATTCCGGGCGCCCGTCAGTTCCGTGCCGGCGTCAAGGCGATCACCGGTATCTTTGGCGACAACAAGGAAGACTGAGCCGGCCCTGACGGCTCAGTCTCACCGGACGCGCTCAGCCGTGCTGGCGCTTCGGTTTTCCGACCTCGCGGCGGTGCTTGCTGGCACGAGGACTTTGCTTCTTCGGCGGCGGAGCCCCCTCGCCCGCCAATCTCTCAATGGCGACGTCGGGCGAACCGCGCTCGAAGGCGGCCGCGAAGTCGGCAGCGGCCGTGCCGCGGATTTCGAACTTGGTCTCGCGCTCGAAGATCCGGATCGCGCCGATGTCACCGCGCCCGATCTTGCCGCGACGGGTCAGCATCGGCAGCAGCCGGCGCGGATCGGCGGAGTCCCGGCGGCCGAGATTAAGCCGGAACCAGACCGAGGGGCCGTCGTCGCCGACGCGGGGCGCACCGACCGGCACGGCGCCACGCTCGTCCGCGGCGGCCTTGCGCTGGCTCTGGCGTGACTCCGTGGAAAAATTCGGATCGCCGACCTCCTCGGGGGCCGGGATTCGGGCGCGGTAGGCGCGGGCGAGCGCGGCGGCCAGCTTTTCGGGGGGGAGCTTGGCGAGCAGGGCATCGGCCCACTCCCGGTCCTCCTCGTTCGGCTCCTCGCTGAAGGAGGGGTCGTCCAGCATGCGATCGCGGTCGAGGACGCGGACTTCCTCCGCGGTGGGCGGCCCGCTCCACTCGTAGCTGACGCCGGCAATGGCCAGCATCTGCTCGGCGCGGCGGCGCCGCGAGCCCGCGACCAGCAGGACGCTGGTGCCCTTGCGGCCGGCGCGGCCGGTGCGGCCGCTCCGGTGCTGCATCACCTCGGCATCGTGCGGCAGGTCGGCATGGATGACGAGGTCGAGCCCCGGCAGATCGATGCCGCGGGCGGCGACGTCGGTGGCGACGCAGACCCGCGCGCGGCCATCGCGCAGGGCCTGGAGCGCCGCATTGCGCTCGCCCTGGCCGAGTTCGCCCGACAGCGCCACGGCAGTGAAGCCGCGCTCGATCAGCGAGGCCTGAAGATGGCGCACGCCCTCGCGGGTATTGCAGAACACGATCGAGGTCGGCGCATCGACGTAGCGCAGCACGTTGACGACGGCGTGCTCAATCTCGCGCGGATAGACCCGTACCGCCCGGTACTGGATGTCCGCATGCCCGCGCGAGGCGCCGGCCACGGCCAGCCGCAGGGCGTCGCGCTGGTAGCGCTCGGCGAGGGCGGTGATGAGCTTCGGCAGCGTGGCGGAGAAGAGCAACGTGCGTCGCGTCGGAGGCGCCGCGGAGAGAATGAACTCAAGGTCGTCGCGAAATCCGAGATCGAGCATCTCGTCGGCCTCGTCGAGCACGACGGCCGCGAGCGTCTCGGTCTTGAGGCGGCCGCGCTCGATATGGTCGCGCAGGCGGCCGGGGGTGCCGACGACGATGTGCACGCCGGCATCGAGCGCCCTCGCCTCGCGGCGCGGATCCATACCGCCGACGCAGGGCACGACGCGGGCACCCGTCTCGGCGTAGAGCCAAGACAACTCCCGCTCGACCTGCAGCGCCAGCTCGCGCGTCGGCGCGATCACCAATGCGAGCGGGGCACCGGGAGGGGGCAGCGTCTCGTCGTCCCCGAGCAGGCGCTCGGCGACGGCGATGCCGAAGGCCACGGTCTTGCCCGAGCCGGTCTGAGCCGAGACGAGCAGGTCGCGCCCCTGGGAGGCGGGATCGAGCACGGCCTCCTGAACCGGCGTCGGCTCTTCGTAGCCGCGTGCGGCGAGCGTCCGCGCGAGCGGGGCTGGGAGTATCGGAAACGGCACGGCAATCGACCTTGGAGTCTTGGGGCGGGCTACGCTGGGCGGCCCGCGATCCGTCCGGCGGCAGGCCGGTCTCGGATGAGAAGCAGACATGCTTCCTACGCTCACCGGGACCGGAAGGCCACGGCCCGCGACGCATGCCGCTCGTGCGATGCGGCACGTCCCGGACAGCAATGGAAAATCGCCCGTGGCTTCATCGGGTTGTCGCGCCGACCGACGCATGCCACGAGACGCTGTCGCTAAGGGGAAGGGAGAGGATGGGAACGGTTCTGCGCTTGGTGGTTGCCTGGGCGAGCGTCGCGGCCTTCGCGATGTTCGGTGCCGGCTGGCTCGGCGATCTGTCCTCGCCTCTCTGGGCTACCGGAATCTTTCTCTGGCTGTTTCTCGTGATCATGTGGTCGGCTTTCGGCGTCGTGCATGAAGCCGAGGACCTCGCGCACCGTCTCGGCGAGCCGCTCGGCACGCTGATCCTGACGCTCTCGATCGTCATCATCGAGGTGGTGCTGGTCTCCGCCGTGATGCTCTCGGCCAAGGATGCGCCGACTCTCGGCCGCGACACAATGTTCGCCGTGCTGATGATTGTGCTGAATGGCGTGGTCGGCCTCGGCCTGCTGATCGGCGGCCTGCGCCATCACCAGCAGCGCTACAACCTGAAGGGCGCCGCTGCCTTCCTGTCGGTGATCATCCCGCTCACGGTGATCGCGCTGATCATCCCCAACTTCACGACCTCGACGACGAACGGCTCACTGACCAAGTTCCAGGCAATCTCGTTCTCGATCTTCACGATCGCGCTCTACGGCGTCTTCCTGCTGATCCAGACCAACCGGCACAAGAGCTTCTTCCTGGAAGCCGAGGCCGAGGAGAGCGATGCCGCGGCCGAGGGCCAAAAGGGCGAGGCCTCCGCCAAGGCCGTGCTGATCCATACGGCACTGCTGCTGGCCAACATTTTGCCCATCGTCCTGCTCGCCAAAAGCCTCGCCAAAGTGCTCGATCACGGGATCGCCGCGCTCGGTGCGCCTCACGCCCTCGGCGGCGTGCTCATCGCCGGCATCGTGTTCACGCCCGAGGGCATCAGTGCGCTCAAAGCCGTCTCGCGCAACGAGCTGCAACGAGCGATCAATCTTTGCCTGGGCGCGGCCACCTCGACGGTGGGCCTCACCGTGCCGGCGATCCTCGCCGTAGGGCTCATCACGAACCAGACCGTCATCCTCGGCCTCGCTCCGACCGAGATGACGCTGCTTGCGGTCACGCTGATCCTGAGCACGCTGACCTTCTCGGGCACACGCACGACGGTGCTCGAAGGGGCCGTGCATCTGGTGCTGTTCTTCGTCTACCTAACGCTGATCTTCTCGCCGTAAGTCGACGGGAGAACGCACCGTTTCGTCATTGCAAGCGAAAGCGAAGCAATGACGGTAGCGACGGCGTCAGCCGCCGAATCGCTCCGTCCGGATGACGCCAGGCTTCACCCCCGCATCGACAAGGAGATCCGAGACAGTGCCGACGAAGGCATTGCCGCCGCAGACGAAGACGTGGCGGGGCTTGCCGATATGGTCGAGGGCGGTCTCGATCATCACCCGGTCGATGCGGCGCCCGGCCGTGGCGCCCGCTCGGGTCGTCAGCAAGGTGAGATCGAAGCCCGGTTCGTCGCGCGCACGCGCCTCGAGCTCCTCGCGCAGGATCGCCTCCGCCGCCTCGCGCACGGAATAGATCAGCAGCATCGGCGCCTCGCTGCCGGTCTCGGCGCGTGCGCGCAGCATCGACAGCAGCGGCACCACACCGGACCCTCCACCGATCAGGAGGACGGGGCCGCCATCCTCGGGCGACCAGACGAAGGACCCGCCGATCGGCCCGCGCAGCTCGACCTCGTCGCCAACTTCGGCGACGTCGGCGAAGTAGCTCGACACTTCGCCGCCCGAGAGCCCCTCGATCATCAGCTCGAGCCCGTTGGCGTCACCCGGGGCGGAGGCGATCGAATAGCTGCGCTGCGCCTGATAGCCATCTGGCGCGGTGAGCCGGAGCTCGACGTGCTGGCCTGCCCGATGCGCCCCATCGAGCCCCATGAAACGCACGCTTTTCACGCGCGGTGTCACGGGCGTGATCGCGCCAATCCTGGCTTTGCGCCAGGCTACCCTGTCTGCGGCCACGTCAGTCTCCGGTGAAGCGCTGCTCGCGCCAAGGGTCGCCATACATGTGATAGCCGCGCAGCTCCCAAAAACCGCCCTCGTCCTTCCGGGTGAAGCGCAAGCCCTTCACCCATTTCGGGCTCTTCCAGAAATAGAGATGCGGCACGAGGAGGCGGGCAGGACCGCCATGGTCAGCCGGGATCGGCTTGCCCTCGTAGGAGGTGGCCACCATCGCCTTGCCGCCGCGCAGATCGGCGACCGGAACGTTGGTGGTGTAGTCGTCGAAACCTTCGAACAGCGTGTAGTTCGTCGGCGGCTCGATCCCGACATCGGCCAGGATATCGTCGAAGCTCACGCCCTCCCACGCGGTGTCGAACTTCGACCACTTGGTGACGCAGTGGATGTCGCCCTTCCAGCGGGTGTGCGGCAGCCGCGCGAACTCGGCCCAGCTCCAGCTCTTCAACGGCCGAGGCCCGTCACGTAGGGTGAAGCTCCAGGTCTCCTCCGTCACCCGGGGCGTCGGCCCGAGCTGAAGCACGGGGAAATCCTCAGTGAGGTACTGGCCCGGCGGCAGACGCTCGGCGACGTCGGCCTTCGGCGGGCGGCCCGTAAAGCCCCGTGTCACCATCGGTCTCTCCCCTCGCTTGCGACGCCCAGCATCAGCGCCCCGGTATGCGCTCGGGGCTCGCGGAGTTCAAAGGCCGCATTCGCGAACCCGACTACTTGGTTACGGGAGGACCATAGGGCGGACGCGGGATCGCACGATGCGCGGCGCGCAGAGCGGCGGACCAGCGCTCGCGCAGGTCATGGAAGTACGGCTCGCCGGCCTCGATGCGGTGGTCGACTTCGAGGGTCAGGGCATTGCGGCGCAGGACGGCGATGTCGATCGGCAGGCCTACGCCGAGATTCGAGCGCATCGTCGAATCCATCGAGACCAGCGCGACCTTCAGCGCATCGTAGAGGTCGAGCTTGGACGTCACGGCCCGGTCGAGGATCGGCTTGCCGTATTTGTGCTCGCCGATTTGCAGGAACGGCGAGTCCCGCCCGCATTCGATGAAGTTGCCGGCGGAGTAGATCATGAACAACCGCATTTCGCCGGTGCCGATCTGCCCACCGAGCAGGAAGGAAACCTCGAAGCGAAGGTTGGCGCGCTCGAAGCCGTCGCGCTCGATCTTGTGGACCTGGCGGATCGCGCGTCCGACGAGTTGCGCCGCCTTGAACATGCTGGGCATGTCGGCGAGCTTCTCAGGCTCCTCACCCTCGACGTCGTCGACGCCCTCGCGGAGCAGACTAAGGACGGACTGCGTCACCGAGAGATTGCCGGCGGAAGCCAGCATGATCACGCGCTCGCCGGGCGCGTTAAACATCTGCAGCTTGCGAAAGGTCGAGATGTCGTCGAGCCCCGCATTGGTGCGGGTGTCGGCGATCATCACCAGACCGTCCTCGACCAGAACTCCGACGCAGTAGGTCATCGCGGCAGAGGCCTCGTCACGGGGAAGATCGGGCGCCCCGATCGCATATCGGGCCGTCGCCGCGCAAGACCGTCGATCGGCGCGGGCTCCTCAGCCCTGCGACTGGCTCTGCCGGCCTTGGCTCTGGCTTTGGCTGTGCGACTCGATCCCCCCTTCGACGCGCAGGCGGACCTCCAGACCTTCCTTGCCGCCGCCGATGCGGCTGCCACGGATCGGCGCCGCACCGAGATAGTCGAGGCCGATCGCCACGCGGATATGCGCCTCGGTCGTCGAGATGCCGTTGGCGGCATCGAAGCCGACCCAGCCGAGACCCGGAACCAGCGCCTCGGCCCAGGCATGTCCGGCGTGCTGATCATCGACCCCGTCGTCGCGCCGGAAATAGCCGGAGACGTAGCGGGTCGGGATTTCGAGGTGGCGCGCCGCGGCGATGAAGATATGTGACATGTCCTGGCAGACGCCCTTGCCCGCTTCGAACGACGCCGCAGCCGTCGTGCTGGCGCTGGTCGGCCCCGGCTCGAACACCACACGCTCGGGGACCGCAGTGAGCAGCTGGTGCAGCACCGAGAGGCGCTCTCCCACGCCGCCCGAGGTCGCCTCCTCCGCGAAAGCCTGGATCTCGGGGCTCGGCTCGGTCAGCGGAGTCTCGCGCAGGTAGAACGGCTCGGGCAGCCGTTCCATGGCGCCGCGCACGATGCCGGCGGTGTCGAAGGTCTCGACCTCGCCGGTGACGCGCACGGTGAGAGCGTCGGCCGCCTCGTCGGCGGTGAACCAGTGGACGATGTTGCCGAAGCCGTCCTCGCGCGCCGTTAGCCGTCCGTCGGCCGAGGGTTCGATCCGCCACTCGCGCACATGCTGCCCGTCATGGTCGCGTGGGGTCAGGCGAAGCACCTGGATCAGGCCGCGGGCGGCCTGCTCGTAGGTGTAGATCGTGTCGTGAACGACGCGGATGCGCATACCTCGGTCCCGGATGCGTGCGTGAGCGGAGAGCGATTGGGGCGAGCCTATACCAGATACTGGTCGCTGATCGCCGCCCCGAGCTTGTTGTTCTCGCCGATGAAGGCCTCGATGAACTCGTGAAGCCCCGAGGCGAAGATCCGGTCAATGTCGGCGTTGTGCAGGTAGCTGCGCAGGTTGCTCGCCAGCCGCTGGCTCTCGCCGCGGCGACCGTAGGAATCCGCGATCAGGTCGAGGTGTTCCATCAATATGCCGACGCAGTTGGTCAGCGAGCGCGGCATCTGGCGATTGAAGATCAGCAGGTCGGCGACGAGCACCGGCTTGATGCTCTCGCGGTAGACCCAGTGATAGGCATTGAAGGCGGAGACCTCGCGCAGGATCGTGGTCCACTGGAAGTAGTCGAGGCTGCCGCCGACCTTCTCAGAGGCCGGCAGGAGGATCTGGTACTTCACGTCGAGGATGCGGGCCGTGTTGTCGGCCCGCTCGATCGCCATGCCGAGCCGGGTGAACCAGTAGCCGTCGTTGCGCAGCATGGTGCGGTAGGCCGAGCCGTCGAAGGCCAGCGAGACCTGCTTCACCCAATCGAGGAACTGCGAGAACTCGTCCCGCGAGAGCTCGCGCCCTTCGTAGCTGCGCAGCTCCAGCCACGCGCCGTTGATGGCATCCCACATCTCGGTCGTGAGCGCCGTGCGGATCGAGCGGGCATTCTCGCGCGCCGTCTCGATGCAGGAGCGGATCGAGGATGGGTTATGGCGCGAGAAAGCCAGGAAGTCGCAGACCGTGTGCTCGTTGACCGCGTCGTAGTGCTTTTTGAATTCGTCGGTATCGCCGGTGGATTCGAGCGCGGACGCCCATTCGTTGCTAGCCCGGCCGCCATAGCTCGACGGCAGGGCGGCTAGGCGATGCGCGGCGTCGAGGATGCGGGCCACGAAGTCGGCACGCTCCGCGTAGCGAGAGAGCCAGTAGAGGTTGTCGGCGGTACGGGACAGCATGGCTCAGATCACGGCTGTGTCGGGCCAAGAAAGGCCGATCTCGGGAAAAGGGCGGCGGTGTCGTCGCAAGATGCGGCCGGAACCGCCACCCCGCAACGCGCAATTGCTTGCGAAACGGGCATCTGCCGGACGAGCGCGCATCCGCATCGGCGCGCACAGCCGGCATGTGCCCGGAAAATATGCAGTCCGGTCAAGCGTCGAGCACCCAGGTGTCTTTGGTGCCTCCGCCCTGGCTGGAATTGACGACGAGCGAGCCCTCTTTGAGCGCGACGCGGGTCAGGCCGCCCGGTACGATGCGGATCTCATCCGCGCCGGCGAGGACGAAGGGCCGAAGATCGACGTGGCGCGGCGCAACGCCCGAGGCGACGAAGGTCGGGCAGGTCGAGAGCGACAGCGTCGGCTGGGCGATGAAGCCATCCGGGGCGTGGCGCAGCCGCTTGCCGAATTCCTCGATCTCGCGGCGCGTCGCATGCGGGCCGACGAGCATGCCGTAGCCGCCGGAGCCGTTGACCTCCTTCACCACAAGATCCTTGAGGTTGTCCATCACGTACGAGAAGGACTCCTTCTCGCGGCAGCGATAGGTCGGCACGTTATGTAGAATCGGCTCCTCGCCCGTGAAGAACTTCACGATTTCCGGCATGTAGCTGTAGACGGCCTTGTCGTCTGAGATGCCTGTGCCGACGGCGTTCGACAACGTGACGTTGCCGCGCTCGTAGGCGTTCATCAGACCAGGCACGCCGAGGACGCTGTCGGGCCGAAAGACCAGCGGGTCGAGGAAGGCGTCATCGAGGCGGCGATAGATCACGTCGACCCGGCGCGGCCCCTCGGTAGTGCGCATGTAGACGACGTCGTCCTTGGTGAAGAGGTCGCCCGCCTCCACCAGTTCGACGCCGAGTTTGTCGGCCAGGAACGAGTGCTCGTAGAAGGCCGAGTTGTAGCGGCCGGGCGTGAGCAGCACGACGGTCGGGTCGCGGCTGGCCGATTGCGGCGCAAGGCTGCGCAGGGTCGCGAGCAGCGCATCCGGATAGTTCTCGACCGGCGCGACGCGGTGGCGCGAAAACAGCTCCGGAAAGAGCCGCAGCATCACCTCGCGGTTCTCCAGCATGTAGGAGACGCCCGACGGGGTGCGCGCATTGTCCTCGAGGACGAAGAAATCCTTCTCGCCGGTGCGGACGATGTCGATGCCGGCAATGTGGACATAGAGGTCGTGCGGCACCCGGAAGGAGCGCATCTCCATCTGGTAGTGCTGGTTGCGATAGACGAGATCGGCCGGGATCACGCCCGCCTTGATGCACTCCTCCGCCCCATAGATGTCGTTGAGGAACATGTTGAGCGCGGTAACGCGCTGCTTCAGTCCCCGCTCCAGAAAATCCCATTCCGGCTTGGTGAGCACGCGCGGAATGATGTCGAACGGGATCAGCCGCTCGGTGGAATCATTGGAGCCGTAGACGGCGAAGGTGATGCCGATGCGCCGAAACAGCATTTCGGCCTGGCTGCGGCGGGTGTTGAAATGTTCGGGCGGGGTCTTGTCGAGCCAAGCCTTCAGAGTGTCGTAGGCGTCGCGGACCGGCCCTCCCGCCGGCAGATCTCCCGGTCCCGTCATTTCATCGAAGGCTTTCGCCAGCGCCATCCGAAACTCCCCTTGCTCCCAGTTCACCTAGGCAAGAGGCAGGCCATGGGAAGACCTGAGGTTCACGACGATCTCAGATCAGCTTCAATCCCTTGAAGCTCGCATGGCCGTCGCGGCCGAGGATGACGTGGTCGTGCACGACGATCCCGAGGGGGGCGAGCACGGAGACGATCTCGCGGGTCATCTTGATGTCTGCGCTGGAGGGCTTGGGGTCGCCCGATGGGTGGTTGTGGGCGAGGATGATCGCGGTGGCGCCGAGTTCGAGGGCGCGCTTGGCCACCTCGCGGGGATAGGCTGGCGTGTGGTCGACGGTGCCGCGTCCCTGCACCTCGTCGCGGATGAGCTGGTTGCGCTTGTTGAGGAACAGCAGGCGGAACTCCTCACGACCTGAGAAAGCCATGGCCGAGCGGAGATATTCGACGAGCGCACTCCAAGACGACATCACCGGGATCTCTTCGATCACGCTGCGGGCAATGCGCTGCCCGGCAACGGCGACGAGCTTCAGATCGGCGGCGACGTTGTCTCCAATACCTTTGATCTCCGCCAATTGGCTCGGTTCGGCTGAAAGAACCGCGGCATACGACCCGAAGCGGTCGACCAACTTCTTGGCGAGCGGCTTCACATCCTTGCGGGGTATCGAACGAAAAAGAACGAGTTCGAGCAACTCGTAGTCAGGCAGCGCTTCAGCGTTCTTGAGGAAACGCTCACGCAGGCGGTCACGGTGCCCGATGTAGTGCGGCTGTTCCGGCTTGGCCGCCGGCTCGGCGCCGAGCAGATCGGGCGTCGAGGACGACGGCACTCGGCTCTTCATCGGCGCGGGCCTTCGCTCAACCCTGGGGCTGCGGCTGGTCGAGCCCCTTGGGCGACAACGTGAAGATCTCGTAGCCGGTCTCGGTCACCCCGACGGTGTGCTCGAACTGCGCCGAAAGCGAGCGGTCGCGGGTCACCGCGGTCCATCCGTCGGAGAGCACCTTCACCAGGGGCCGGCCGAGATTGATCATCGGCTCGACGGTGAAGAACTGGCCCGGCCTGAAGGGCACATCGTAGCTCGCCTCGACGTAATGCAGGATGGTCGGCGCGTCGTGATAGACCCGGCCGAGGCCGTGGCCGCAGAAATCGCGTACCACCGAGCAGCGCTCGGCCTCGGCGTAGCTCTGGATGGCATGGCCGATATCGGTGGTCGAGCCGCCGGGCTTGATCGCCTGGATGCCGCGCATCAGCGATTCGTAGGTGATCTCGCAGAGGCGCTGAGCCTTGCGCGGCACCTCGCCGACATAGGCCATGCGGCTCGAATCCCCGTGCCAGCCGTCGACGATCAGGCAGATGTCGAGATTGACGATGTCGCCCTCGCGCAGGGGCTTGTCGTTGGGGATGCCGTGGCAGACGACATGGTTGATCGAGGTGCAGATCGACTTCGGATAGCCGCGATACATCAGCGAGGCCGGATAGGCGCCGTGATCCATCGCGAAGGTGAAGGCGAGCCTGTCGAGATACTCGGTGGTGACGCCGGGATGCGTCGCCTCGACGAGGAGGTCGAGCGCCTCGGCCGTGAGACGGCCGGCCCGGCGCATTCCCTCGAAACCCTCCGGCCCGTGGATCGGCGGCTCGGGCGAGCGCCGGCTGCTGGCGGCGACGGCCTGGTCTTCTCGGCTCATGGATCTTTGCTTGGAAGCGTCTGGTCGAGTGTCTGTCTACGCCCGGTTACAGGTGCCGCCAACCCTGCCGAACTTCAATAGAGCGGCGGCAGTGCGACGTTCGGAATCGCGAAAGGTCCGAGCATCAAACGGCCTCCGGCGAGCTTCACGGTCGGGATCGGCTGCAGGGCCGGATCGCCCGCGGCCGTGCCAGCCCCGGCCTCGGGCTCCCGCTTCTTCATGCCGCCGAGGAACTGGCCGACGAGGTTGCCGATCAGCGCGCCGCGGTCGTTGCCGAGCCGCTTGCCCATAATCTGACCGACCAGGTCGCCGAGGCCGGCCGCGCGCACGTCGAACTGCCCCTCCGGCCGGTGCGCTTCGTCGAGCCCGACCTCACCCTTGGCCTGGACGCGGCGATTGCCCTTGATCAGCGAGAGCGAGGTCACGTCGAGCTGGCCCTCTGCCAATCTCCAAGCCTCCAGCTCACGCTCGATGGCGCGCGTGCGCAGCACGGTGGCCCGTTCCAGGGTGGCATCGAGGGCCGCATCCATCGGTTCGGCATTGCCGAGGAGCGGATCGAGCAACGGAAACACCCCGTCGGACAGGCGCAGGTTGAGATCGACCGCGCCGTCCGACTCGAAGCGGCCCGGCGTCGGCCGGGCATGCATCTCGAGGTGCTTGGCCGAAAAGTCGACCTGGCCGGGCAACCCGCCGCGCACGCTGCCCTTCGGCCCGTCTACGACGAGGGAAACCCTCTGGAATCCGTCGGAGGCGCCGTGGAAGCTGCCCTCGAGCGACGCCCAATTGACGTCGCCAGAGAGATCTCCCTGATCGACATGGAACGGTCCCGTCGCCTCCAGGATGGCGTGCCGCGGCTGGTAGACCTGCACCAACACCGTCAGCGGTCCGAGCGTGAACCCGCCATCCGAGCGTGCGAATTTCAAGGACGCGCAGCGCAGCTCGATCCGGAACGGAAAGCCGGTGATCGTGCGGTCGGCGCAAGTCCAGTTGCGCCCGGCCGCCGCCTCGCGGCCGAGCCAGGCATCCATCTCGGACGCGGCCTTGCCGCGAATCCAGAACCAGCCGGCCGACCAGAGCAGCGCCAGCACGAGCAGCAGGACGTAAGGAAGGAACAGCCCGAGCCGCGAGCGGCGGCGCCCCGGCGCCGGTTCGGTCTTCGGCTCGGATCCCTGCGCCATCACCGTCCCTCGGCTCTGCCCGGACATCGCGGGCGGGCCGTCTTTGACGACAGGAGCTCGGCCGGCGCAAGGCCGGCGCAACGATCGCCGTCCTTGAGCAAATTCGCCCCGATCAGTTCAGGGCCGAAGCCGGGATGTCCAGATCCTGCAGCACGGCGCGGCGTTCGTCCTCGGTTTGGGCGAGGCGGTGGACGTGCATCTCGGTCGCGCCGCGCCGGGCGACATGCGCCAACCAGCCGCGCTTCAGGCGCTCGCGCGGGCTCTCGCCGGAGGTCGCCACGCAGACGGGCTGCGCGATGCCGGCCCCGTCGCGCCGCACGGCGATCACCACGGCATCGCGCATCTCCGCGAGATCCGGCTCCCCCATGTCGTGCACGCCGACGACGTAGCGCCGCCCCGATCGGCCACGCCAGGCGCTCAGGGTCAGGGCCGGCGTGCCGCGAAGACTCGCCACGGTTCTCAGTCGCTCCTCGGCCATGCGCGCTCTCCCTGATCCGCACCCTGCATCCGGTCGGCCCATCGACACGACCCGAAGCAATGTTCCTGTTATGTTCTTTTTAGCGAGAGCCGCGAGGCGGCGTCAAGCCGATCACGAAACGAGGCCTTTCCCTGGATCATCGGGTCGTCGCTCTTCGGCGATCTCCGGGGCCTGCCGCCCCTCTTACTGCAGGTCCGTACGGACGCGTGTCTCGTCGACGACTCCCGGCGCTCCGCCGCGGAGGCCGGCGTGACGGTCCGGCTCGAAATCTGGCAAGGCATGCATCACGTCCTTGAGCTCGACGGCGCGCATATCGAGAGCAGCCGCCGGGCGCTCGATCGGGTCGGCACCTTCCCGCGCCGCGCCTTCTGCCGCTGACACGCGACGGCCGGAGTCCAAAAAAAATACCGCGCTCCGCGGCGTCGACGCGGGCGCGCGGATATCGACGAACGATCCGCCTATCTGTGCTGCTTGCTCTTGTCGGCCGAGGCCGCGTTTTCCTGCATGGACTTGTCGGTCTTGTCGCCGCTGCTGCCGGAATTCGCGAAGGTGCCGCCCGCGCTCGTCTTGCCTTCCTCGGCGAAGGCGGCGGGCGCCGCGATCACGCCCGGTGCGAGTGACCCGATCCGATCACGCGGGCGAAACGGCCAGCCGGCACAACACGGCGATCTGGGCAGGTCCGAACAGAACGCCGTCGGCCTCGATCCAGGGGCGGGCGTTGCCGTGGGGCGAGGAGACTTTCGCCTTGTCCAGCGCGTCGGAGAACGACGCGCAGGACGTCGTATCGAGAAGCCGGAGGCTCGCCCGGCTGGGCTGGTCCGCCTCCGTCATCCAGAAGAGGCTGATGTCCGAGGATTCGGTGGCTGTCGTCACGGCGCGTCGCTCTCTGCTTCGCGGCGAGGGTAGGCCGACAACTGCTACGGTGGGAGAGTCCCGACCGGAATCAACGAAGTCTGTGGACGAAATCAGATTTCACGAGCCGGAACGAAGCTTCGGTTCGGGTCACGGGCGCGCGTCGCTCCAGCGACGACAGCAGGGCTATCGGCTGCTCGCCTCGATATTGCCCGGCGGACCGCGCCAACCGGTCTCGACCGCAAAATCCGCGCCCTTCGCCGCATCGGAATCCTCGCCGACGAAGACGCGGTAATCGCCCGCCTCCACCACCAGCGTGCCGTCCGCCTCGTGGAAGCCGAAATCGCGGGACGGGATGCGGAAACGCGCGACCCCCGTCTCGCCCGGCGCCAGGGTCAGAGGAACGGCACCCTTGAGCAAGCGCAGGGGGCGGCTGCGGCTGGCCACGGGTTGGCTGAGATAAAGCTGCGCCACCGTGCGGCCGGCCAGCGTGCCGGTGTTGGTGACAGTGGTCCTGACCTCCAGCGTCGCCTCGTGGCGGTCTCCGACGCCCACTTTCGGCGTCAGCACCTCCGGCTCGCCATAGGCGAAGTGGGTATAGGTGAGGCCATAGCCGAACGGGAACAGCGGCGAGATGGTCTCGTCGGTATAGCCGAGCGTCCAGCGCGCGCCGTCGATATGCGGCCGGCCGCCGGGGCGGCGGTCGTAAGTCAGCGGCATCTGGCCGACGGTGCGCGGCCAGCTCAGCGGCATCTTGCCGGAGGGCGCGGCGTCGCCGAACAAAGTCTCGGCCACCGCCGGGCCGCCCTCTGTCCCGGGGATCCAGATCATCATCGCGGCCTGCGCACGGTCGATCGCCTCGTGCAGTTCGACGGGACGGCCGCCGAAGACCAGTATCACCAACGGCTTGCCGGTGGCGGCGACCTCCCTGATCAGATCCTGCTGCACGCCCCGCATGCCGAGGAAGGCGCGCGAGGAACCCTCGCCGGACTGGTCGCGTCCTTCGCCCACCACCGCGATAACGAGATCGGCCGCCTTGGCCGCCTCCACCGCCTTCGCGATGTCGCCGCGGTCGGCACACATGCGGTCGCAGCCGGGGGCGAAGTCGAGGGTGACGCCGGCCTTCTCGGCCCGCTCGGCGAGGCCGGCGCGGATCGAGATCACGTCGTCGACCTGGCCGTTGCCTTCGTGCGGGCCGACCTGATCCCATTTGGACTCGGCGAAGGGGCCGACCAGTGCGATCCGCTTGACCTTGGTCGGGTCGATCGGCAGCAGGTCGCCCTGGTTCTTGAGCAGCACGAAGCTCGCTCGCGCCACTTCGCGGGCGACGGCGCGGGTCTCACGCGTCAGCAGCTTGCCATCCGCCGTCGCCGGGTCGAGGAGCGGCCGGTCGAACAGCCCGAGGCCGAATTTCAGCCGCAGCACCCGGCGCACGGATTCGTCGAGGGAGGATTGCGAGATCCGCCCCGCTCTGACCTCCTCCGGTAGGTGCTTCACGAACAGCCCGCTGGTCATGTCCATGTCGACGCCGGCCGCGAAGGCCTTTCGGGTCGCCTCGGCACCATCCTTGGCGACGCCGTGCTTGATCAGGCTGGCCACCGCCTCCCAATCGGCGACCAGC
Source organism: Methylobacterium brachythecii (assembly GCF_014196345.1). Classification (GTDB taxonomy): domain Bacteria; phylum Pseudomonadota; class Alphaproteobacteria; order Rhizobiales; family Beijerinckiaceae; genus Methylobacterium; species Methylobacterium brachythecii. The sequence continues at coordinate 202,266 of NZ_JACIDN010000008.1, forward strand.
ACGCCCTTGAAGTTCAATTCGCGCCGCAGGATCTGCGTCATGAGATGCGGGTCGGCGGTGGTCGGCAGACCGTTGAGCGCGGTCAGCGCGGTCATCACAGAATCCGCGCCTGCTCGGATGCCGTCGCGGAACGGGGGCAGGTAGGTGTCGTAGAGCTCGGTCGGGGGCACCCAGGTCACGTCGTAGTCCCGGCCGCCGAGCACGGCGCTGTAGCCGGCAAAGTGCTTCAGGGTGGACGCGATGCCGCCATCGCGAAATCCCTCGACCTGCGCAGCGGTGAGCTGGCCGGTCAGCCAGGGATCTTCGCCAAGCCCCTCGACCACCCGACCCCAGCGCAGATCGCGGGCGACGTCGGCCATCGGCGCGAAGGACCAGTTGACCCCGACGGCGAGGCTCTCGCGCGCCGCAGCCGCGGTGGCGCGCCGTACGAGGCCTGGATCGAAGCTCGCCGCCATGCCGATCGGCAAGGGCAGCACCGTGCGGTAGCCGTGAACGATGTCGAGGCTGACCAGCAGCGGGATGCCGAGCCGCGATGAGCGGGCAAAGGAATCGATGTTGGAGGAGAGGTGCTGGTTCGAGAAGTTGATGACGGCGCCGACCTCGCCGCGCCGGACGCTCTCAGGGTCGAAGCCCGGCTCAAGTGAAACGAGATTGAGCTGGCCGGCCTTCTCCTCCAGCGTCATCCTGGCGAGCAGCGCCTCGACGCGCTCGTCGACGGTCTCGGCCCGCACGAGCGATGCAGCGCAGACGAACGCCGTAGCCGCGAACAACCCTGCGCCGATCCGAAAAGCCTTCGCCCGCATCATCCCCTCCCCGGTCGACGGCCACAGCTCGAGGCGGTGTTTCGATCGACGCGGGCAGACAACTCGCTGATCAGGATGGCTTAATTGCGCCGAACCGGGTCGAGGGCATCAGGCCGCGACCGTGCGGCGTCCGCGCAGCACCATCCAGGCGATGCCAAGGATCGCGAACCAGACCGGCGAGGCCATCAGCGCGAGCCGCGTATCGGCCTCGAAGGTCAGCAGCACGATGATGAAGGCGAAGAAGGCCAAGCACACCCAACACATCAGCACGCCGGCCGGCATCTTGTAGGCCGAGCGGACGTGCAGCTCGGGCCTGTTCTTCCGGTAGGCGAGATACGAGAACAGGATCATCGCCCAGACGAACATGAACAGCACCGCCGACAACGTCGTCACCAGCGTGAAGGCCTCGCCGAGATCAGGCACGAGGTAGACGAGCAGCACGCCACCGAGCAGGCAGAACCCGGTGAAGTAGAGTCCGATCGAGGGCACCCGTTGCGCCGAGAGGCGGCCGAAGGCGGCCGGCGCATCGCCCTTGTCGGCGAGGCCGTAGAGCATGCGGCTCGTCGAGAAGATGCCGCTATTGGCCGAGGAGGCCGCCGACGACATCACCACGAGGTTCACGAAGGCCGCCGCCGCCGGCAGGCCCGCGAGCACGAACAGCTCGACGAACGGGCTCTTGTCGGCGCTCAGCGTCTTCCAGGGCGTCACCGCCATGATGACGGCGAGCGCGCCGAGATAGAACAGCAGGATGCGGATCGGGATCGCATTGATGGCGCGCGGCAGGGTCTTCTCCGGGTCGCGCGTCTCGGCCGCCGTAGTGCCGACGAGCTCGATCCCGACGAAGGCGAAAACCGCGATCTGGAAACCGGCGAAAAAGCCCCACAAACCCGTCGGAAACAACCCGTCGCGGGCGATGTTGGCGAGGTCCGCCTTCGCGCCCGAGGGCGCGGTGAAGCCGGTAGCGACCAGCGCGATGCCGACGAAGATCAGCGCCAGGATCGCGACGATCTTGATCATCGCGAACCAGAATTCGAGCTCGCCGAAGGCCCGCACGTTGACGAGGTTCAGTCCGAGCAGCAGTCCGACGCAGGCGAGCGCCGGAATCCAGCTCGGCATGAGTGGAAAGAAGAACTTGGCATAGGCCGCGATGGCGACGACCTCGGCGATGGCGGTGACGATCCAGCAGAACCAGTAGGTCCAGCCGACGAAGAAGCCGGCCCAGGGACCGAGCAGGTCGTCGGCGAAATCGGTGAAGGACTTGTAGGCGAGGTTCGAGAGCAGCAGCTCGCCGAGCGCCCGCATCACGAAGAACAGCATCACGCCGATGATCAGGTAGACCAGCAGAATCGAGGGGCCGGCGACCGAGATGGTCTTGCCCGAGCCCATGAACAGTCCGGTGCCGATGGCGCCACCGAGCGCCATCATCTGGATGTGACGATTCTCGAGACTGCGCTCGAGACCCCGACCCGTTCCCGCCATCGCTGCACCCCCGCCCAAGCTTGGCTCTGCAACACCTTGTAGACGAGGGAGCCTCGCCGCAGGAAGCACATCGCTCGTGCATCCGGCCTAAATCTTGGGACGGCCGTCCCTTTCAGGCGGCGAGCCGGTGCGGCGAGGGATCGGCGACGACGACGCGGCCGCGACCGGCTCGTTTCGCGGCATAGAGCGCGGCGTCGGCCCGGCGCATCAGGTCGTCGAACGCGGTGGTCTCGCCGGGGCTCGTCGCGGCGACGCCGACGCTCACCCCGATGCGCAGCCGCGGATAGGCGGCCACCGAGACCCCGGCCACGGCATGGCGGACCCGCTCGGCGATGCGCGCCGCCTCGCCGGCGCCGCAGCCTGACAGGGTACAGGCGAATTCCTCGCCGCCCAGGCGTCCGAGCACGGCGTCCGGCGGCAGCAGGGCCCCTGCCAGATGACTGAAGGCCACGAGCGCGCCGTCGCCGACGGCATGCCCGTAAGTGTCGTTGACCGCCTTGAAGTGATCGAGGTCGAACAGCAGCAGCGCGACGGGCTGGCCGCCTGCCAGCTGCCGCTGTGTCCGCCGGACGAAGGCGCGGCGGTTGGCGAGCCCGGTGAGCGAATCCGTTTCAGCGGCGAGCCGCTGCTGCAACTCGGCGCGCTCCTTGGTCATCGCGATCAGGACGAAGGCGATCGCCACCGTGAAAAGAACGCCGGCGAAGCAGAGGATGGCGATCCAGGGCGATTCCGGGATGCGGGCCGCCGGCATCGACGGCACGAATACCGCGAGCGGCACGCGGATCCAGTACAGGCCCGCATAGAGCGACATCAGGATGATGGCCGACCAGCGCGAGGCCAGGGGCTCGGGGCGCCCCCGCAGGATCTCTCGGGCGCACAACGCGCAGAACAGCCCCGCGATCGACGAAGCGAGCGCGATGCGCGCGGGCAGCGACGCGTAGAACTGAGGCACCAGGCAGGCGAGAAGCCAAAGCAGGCCGCCGGATACGGCGAGGCGGTAGGACGGCGCCCGGCCTTCGAACGCGCGCACGCCACTCCAGATCAGCCCGTAGGCCGCGAGCATCAGCGCGTTGGCGGCGCCGATGGAGAGGGGGTTCGGAATGGACCCGCGCAGGCACAACAGCGCAGAGGCGACCGCTCCGATGATGTGGGCGATCCCCCAGATCGCCAGCGGGCGCGACGTCCGGTCCTGACTCCAGGACAGCAGGAAGAGCACGCCGACCATGAAGGTGACGACGACCGTCATCAGGAAGAGGGTCGGCGTATCGAGGCGCATCCGTCGCGGTCTATCCCTCGCCGCCGTCTCCCGGGGCGGCACGATGACGGGATTGTTGACCCGCAACCGCCAAAATTGCGTTTACGCAACGTGAGGTCTTCTCGCCGCACCCGTGCCCGTCGAAGCACGGCGACGAGGTTGCGCGACGATCGGCCCGAAGGAACGATTCCGGTGGTCGATGCGGCGCTACTGGGGAGGTGACGGCGATGCCGGGCTCCGCGCCCTTCGGCCAGGCTCATTGAAGAGCAGTCCGCGATCACGCGGGACTGCGTCTCGACAGGTCGACGACGTCACGTTCGGCCAGACACGAGCCTCAAGTCACCCCATAATATCTGCAAGTCTGGCGCTTGCAGCAGACCAAGCCCTAACCCATGATTTCTCGTCAGCTTCCGTGAATATTGTGTGATTCGTCAGCACCACCGGGAGGCAAAGATGGGGTATGTTACATTTTTCTCGGAAAAGGGAATACCTCACGCAGGCATCCTGATCGAATACAACAGTGGCTCGTCAGAATGGCTGGGATTTTTCCCCAACCCATACAAGGGCCGCAGTGGCGCTGTCATGCTGGACGATCGAGAAAGTGAAGTCGATTGGTATGTCAGATATCCCGGCGTAGATAATTTTATTTCCAAAGTGCGGAATTTCGTCGTCGCGGATTATTATTCGGAGATCTATCAAATGCTGACATCAGATTGCGTCACATTTGCCATGGATTTCGCCGAACAATTCGGGCTGGCCGTTCCGCCTCGACCTCATTTTTTCCCATCGACGTTGGTATACGGCATATACAGAGACAACGGCCATATTGGTGAATACGGCCAAGCTCCCTTCCCATGGAAGGTCAAAAGAAAATGATGATTTAGCGGGACTTCACCGGGCCCTCGGAACCGAAGCCATGCATGGGCGAGGAGGCCGAACCTCGGAGACTGCCGTCCAAGCGCTCTCACACATCTGGACCGAGCGTCGGATTTCCAACACGAGGCCGGTTTGTCTCGGGCCGCCGGCTCGGTCTATCTTGGCCGTATGAGCCTGCTTCGCCATTCTCGCCGCGTGATCTGCTGGGCCGTCTGCGTCGTGGCCGGCAGTTGCGCAGCCTGGGCCAACCCTGCCGCTGCGCAAGGCTACTCGCCCTTCATCGGCTTCGGATCGCTGCCGGCTTTCGCCTGGCCGCAGCCGGCCACGGTCGACGACAGCCGCTGGGCCGGCTCCTATGCGGCCATGTCGGCGGGCTACCAGGTCTCCTCCTCGAAGCATTTCGGCAGCTATTCCGGCCCGACGATCGGGTTCGAGGGCGGCCGGATGTGGCAGGAGGGCCGCTTCGTATACGGCATCGTCGGCGGCTTCGATTATCTCTCGGCGGTCGGCGGAAGCCTGAACCCAGGCTTCGGGCGCCTCGCCTATTCGCGCGACTTCGCCGGCGCCCTTCAGGTCAAGGTCGGCGCGCTCGTGACGCCCGACGTGCTGGTCTACACCAAGGTGGGCGCCCTGGCCGTGCACGAGCAATGGCGCGTCGGAGCGACCTCGGTGTCGCAGCCCTTCTCGCGCGACGACATCGCGATCCGGCCGGATGCGCGTGTCGGCGTCGAATGGGCCGTCACCGATCGCCTCTCGCTAGCGGTCGAAGCCGGCGTGACCGGAAGCGGGATCCGCTGAGCGACCGGTCTAATCCGCTCGCCTGATCATGCAGTTGGCGACGGCGTAGGTCACGGTCGCACCCCGTGCATCGAAGGCGTGCAGCGCGCGTCTGAGCTGCCCCACGGAGCCGGTCGCCGCTTGGTCGGAGGGCGTGTGCGCCCCGATCGCCTTGAGCGCGCGCAAGAACGTGGCTGCGTCGGCATGGGACTCGCGTACATCCTCCAGCCCGATCTCGGTGCTGCAGCCCTCGAAGCGCATAACCCGGAGGGTCTCGATCGACGGATAGGCCGGCGTCGCCGAGATCCGTCCCACCGAGTCCTGCGCCGCGTCCCACTCGCGGAACGTGCCGGCGGCGAGAGTGGTGACGGCGAGCAGGCCGCCGGGACGCAACAGGGCGGCGAGCTCGGCCAAAGCGCTCGGCAGATCCGCGAACCATTGCGCGGCGAGGCTCGACGCGATGAGGTCGAACCCGGCTGCCGCGGCGGGACGCTCGGCATCCATGACGGCGAAGTGGAGATCGGGAGCCTCCCCGATCCGCTTCCGGCACCGCGCGATCATCGCCGGGGCGATGTCGCTGGCGAGCATCGGCCCGACCGAGACTCGGCTCCGCAACGCCTGCGTCAGGAACCCGGTGCCGCAGCCGATCTCCAGGACACGCGGCGACGGCGCGAGCGGCTCGGCGGCAATCGCGGCTGCGAGACCTTCGGCCACCACCGCCTGGATGCGGGCAGCGCCGTCGTACTCGTCCGCGCGATCGAAGGCCCGCGCGACAGCCTGTTTCCACGCGGTCATTCTTGTTCGAGATGCGATCGTCCAGCGGCTCGCGCCCGCCCTAACCTGCCGGGGTCACTCTCTCAAGCCGGCGCGATGCAGGCTTGAGAGAGTGACCCCGAGGATCCATTCTGATCGGCAGTGCCGCTTCCGAGCCAATCTTGTCGTAGACGCCTGATCGCGCGGTTCCCGAAAGCGGACGGACCTTCCGCCATCATTTCGGCGGTAGTGCGCGCAAACCGATCATCTGGAGTTGTCCGCTACGCTCACGAAAGCGGACACGCTTCAAAACGTCAAGGGAATGGTTCAGATCGCGCTAAGCGGCTCGCCGAAAGAGCCTTCCGCCACGGCGCGATACTCCGATTCCCCGATGAGTGTCGCACTTTGGCCCGTGGCTGTGCCATCCTTGACGAGCGCTGGACTGCCAAGCTTGATGGCAACCATGAGCGGTTGCCGCATTGCTCCACGTTGCCGCGATCAGTCCAAGACACAGAAACACGAAGCGCAATGTTCGACTCCGGCGAAGCGTTGCAATGATGAGAGTTCGGATTTAGTTCGAGCGTATTCGGAAATCGCAAGTCATCAAACTCGACGCTTTTAGATAATCTAAGTTATGACGGGATACTTCCGATGAAACGTTGCAGACTCGTAGTCGTTGGCCATAGCTAAAAGATCAGATTCGCTCCAGAGCCGCCCGACGAATATGAGATTGAACGGCGATCCGGAGGCGTAGGCGCCTGCAGGCACTGTAACGCCCGGCAGGCCGGCAATGTTGATTTCACAAACCGTCGTCTCGAGCACCGTTCCCGGTCCTTGTAGGGGCGGCAATTCGGCCCGCATCTGCGGGAAGACGAGAGCATCGAGCCGGTGAGCCGCCATGACCTCTTCGAACTTCGCGAGATAGGCCTCGCGAACGGCCAGGAATTCGGACAGGTCCGGCGGCGACGTCGGATCGGCCACGCAGGCCGCGAAAGGCCGGATATGCTTCATGAACGACAACACGCCGCTTGGGCCGAAGGCGTCCTCGCTCTTCGTCCGCTCCGCAAATTCCGCAAAGCTTTTGACGGTCGCGTCAGGCCCCATTCTTTCGAGATACTGGTGCGTATCGTAGAGGATCGACTCGAGCCCCCGGGCATCGAAATAGGCCAGTCCAGGCGTCGGTTCGGCAAGGTCGGCAAAGCCCGAGCCCGCGAAGGGATCTCCGACGAGCGTTGCCCGCCTCGACTCGAGCTCGCCCTGAGCGCGCTCGTAGAGCGCAGCCGCTTCGGCCGACAGAGGCAGGTCGCGCCAGCCCGGACCGTAGAGACCAAGCCGCTTGCCTCTGAGCGCCGTCGTGCTCAGGGCTGCCGTGTAGCCTTTGCTTGGCAGCTTGCCGATGGCCGCAACCGTCTTTGGGTCTTCGGACCCGTAGCCAGCCAACGCGTCGAGAACCAGGGCCGCATCCCGAACGCAGCGCGCAATCGGACCCATGACGTCGCGCGTGCTTCCGGCCAGCGGCATCACACCGGTATTTGGCACGAGACCGAAGGTTGGCTTCACGCCCACGAGACCTTGCGCGGAGGCGGGGTTCTGGATCGATCCGCCGGTTTCCTCGGCGAGCCCCAGGACAGCGTAGCTCGCCGCGACGGCCGAAGCCGTGCCCGCACTGCTGCCGCCCGGCATGCGATCGGGCACCACGACGTTCAGTGTCGGGCCCGCCCAGCTGTCATTCGCATGGCTTCCCGTGTGGCTCAGGATCGGAACGTTGGTCTTTCCGAGGATGACGCAACCGGCAGCTCGCATCCGGGCGACCACCGCGCAATCGGTTGTCGGGATGAGATCCGTGCCACCTGCCTTGGAGCTGAAAAAGTGCCAGCCGCCGGTGCTCGGCGCTCCGGCCATGTCCATCGTGTCCTTGATCACGATGGGCACGCCTGCGAGGGCTCCGAGCGTCTCGCCAGCTGCTCGGCGTTGATCGATCGCACGCGCGTCGTCGAGTGCATCCGGGTTCAGCGCGACGATCGCGTTGTAACGCCCATCGAGACGCGCGATGCGCTCGAGGCAGGCCGCTGCCATCGCCTCGGCGGTCACGCCGCGAGCGAACGCTCCCTGCACGTCCGCTACGGTCATTTCAGCCACGTCGACCGATTCCTGCGTCATGATCGCTCCCATCGGGATGACGGTGATGGAGACGGCGTCGATCCGGTCCGCCGTCTCGATGCCGCGTGCTGGAGTGGGCCGCGCGACCTGCGCGGCCCGGCTCTTTGCCTTTGTGTCGTCCTCAGCCTGGTGCGAGGCCGAGGAGGGTTCCGATCGGGACGATGAGGGTGAAGCCGCCGTACCAGCCGTCCTTGGGGCGGCGCGCGGTATAGGGATCGAAGAAGCTGTTGCCGTTGACGAGGTACTGGACGGCCGGCTCGAGGGCGATGCCGCGGCCGAAGTCGAAGTGGGCATTGGCCTCGAAGATGAACTTGTCGCGAGAGAAGCCCCGGCCGGTGCCGCCTGCGGTGAGGTTGGCCTGGGACAGGAAGGTCGCGTAGTCGTCGGCGATCCGCTGGTAGTTCATCTTCAGGCCGTAGGTGTCGTTCGGCCGGCTCTGGTCGGGCGCCTGCAGCATGACGCCGAAGAACGAGTTGAACTGGATCGGGATCGTCGAGTCGAGAGCGCCGCCGGTCCCGGTATAGAGCACCAGCGCCGTGGGATGCGGGTTGAGCTCGAGGCCGCCATCGGCGCGCCAGACCGTCTGGCTGGCGGTGAGCACGATGCCCGAGGTGCCCTGCCTCTGCAGCACCGGGGCACCGGGGTTGAGGCCCTTGGCCGTGCCGAAGATCGTGCGGAAGTTATCGTCGTGATCGGCGGTGTTGTAGAAGCCGGTCAGCGAGATCCGGGTCGGATAGGCCTCCTGGGTGTAGTCGGTCTTGTAGCCGATCTCGGACATGACCAGCGCACCGGCGATCTGCTCGTAGCCCCAGTCATAGCCGGACAGGAAGTTGGTGCCCGGGTTCACGGTGAAGGCGCCGGCCTGGATGTAGGTGTTCTCCGAGAGCTTGTAGGAGACGTTGCCGCCCCAGACGCCGAACAGCGGCGAGGTGAATCCGGCATTGAAGTAGAACAGGTCCTGGAAGCAGGTATTGATCGAGTTGCAGTTCGGGAGCCCGTAATAGCGACCCGGATGGGTGCGGCCGAACTCGACCACGAGGCGGTCGTCGAGCAGCTTCTGCTGGTAGGTCAGCAGCGACAGGCGGGTGTCGTTGGGGGTGAAGGGCGGCTGGTAGCCCATCGTGGTGTCGCCGATCGCGCCGGCGAGGTTGGTGTTGCGCACCAGGCCGAAGAAGGTCTCGGTGAAGTTGATCGAACCGCCCGCGATGCCGGCGAGCTTCTGCATGTCGGCGGTCATGCTCAGCACGAAATAGGCCGAGTTGGACTGGTTTCCGGTTCTCAGGCCGGCCGAGGGATTGGCCTGGTAGAAGTCGTACATGTTGACGTCGAAGGTGAAGCCGGCCGCGGCCATGCCGTTGGCCCAGTCGGCCAGAGGACCGACCCGGACCGGAGCCGCCGCCTTCTGAACCTTCGCCGGAGACGTCCGAGGCGCCGTCTGCCTGCTCGCTTTCTCAACAGCAGATGCCGTTTGGGCGTGGGCTCCCGGGGCCAACAGGCCCAAGGCGGCAGCGGCAACGAACCCAATCAGGCGCTTCCTTATCGGCGAGCGCGTTGAGCCGTGATCGATTTTTCGACAAATCTTCATTGTGCCAAACCCTCCAGAAGATCGACCAGACAGCCGTGATCATTGCCCGATGCTGCAGAGCGCAGCGCCGGATCGATCCGTCTCCCTTTTGGTCGTTTGGTGCTTCTCTGGATGGCTGCCCCGTCACGCCTGCTTTCGCGGTTTGCGCGAATTCAAGAATGAACACACATCCGAGTTTATTCCACCTGTGGCTGCACAGCCTAGGTACACATTGCATCAAGCAATGCGCTGATTGGCCAGCATGACTTCAAAGTTCGCACCGCAAGGTTTGAACGGTCAACTGCCTACTTCTGCGCGCGCTGTGGCAAAGCTCATCTCTTGCAAATATGCCACGCTATATTTGCAGGTGCCTGTTTTTCGCGCAGCGAAAGCATAGCGTTTCTCCAGGCTGCGCGTTGACGGGTTGCCCCCCTCATGTCAGCTTTTCTCATCAAGACAAAATAGTGCCGGAGACGCAACGCCTGTTGGCTCGCATTGCGCGGGCTGCTGCCGGCTGTCTTGCAGGAGACGAAGATGGACATCACGCGTCGTAGAATATTGAAAGGGTCGACGCTGGCTGCGGCAGCGGTCGCCGCCCCGCATCTGTGGCTTCCGACATCTCGCGAAGCCTGGGGTGCGACACTCAAGAAGGGCGAACCGATCAAGGTCGGCCTGCTGTTCTCTCTGACCGGTCAGCTCGCGGTGCCGGAGGAAGATTCGACCCTCGTGATGCAATACGCGATTGAGGAGATCAACAAGAACGGTGGCATTGCCGGCCACGAGATCAAGCCGATCATCATCGACGCGAAATCAGACTTTAACGTCTACTCGGAGAAGGCGAAAGAGCTCATCCTGCGGGAGAAAGTGATCGCGCTGTTCGGCTGCTACACCTCGGCCAGCCGCAAGGCGATCCTGCCGATCGTCATGCAGCAGAACAACCTGCTCTACTACCCGACCTGCTACGAGGGTGCCGAATGCACCCAGAACACGATCTGCACGGGTCCGCTGGCAAACCAGCATTCGAAGGACCTGATCCCGTTCATGGTCAAGAACTTCGGCAAGAAGTGCTTCTTCGTCGGCTCGAACTATGTCTGGCCGAAGGAGTCCAACAAGAACGCCAAGATCTGGCTTCAGAATGCCGGCGGCGAGCTGCTCGGCGAAGAGTACATTCCCCTCGGCAGCTCCGAGTTCGGTCCCGTCCTGAACAAAATCCGCGACGCCAAGCCGAACTTCATCTTCTCGACCGTCGTCGGCGCCTCTGACATCGCATTCCACAAGCAGTTCAAGCAGGAGGGTTTCAAGGTCGACTCGATGCCGATCGCCTCGCTCACCACCGGTGAGATCGAAACCAAGGCGATGGGGGCCGATGTCGGCGCGGGTCACTTCCTCTCGGCGCCGTACTTCCAAACGCTCGAAAATCCGACGAACGTGAAGTTCGTCGAGAACTTCCTCAAGAGCAAATACGGGAAAAACGGCAGCACGCACTACAACATGGAAGAGACCTACCTCTCGGCCTACGTCTTCAAGTATGGCCTCGAGAAGGCTCTCAAGAAGACCGGCAACATCGAGGAGGTCACGTCTCGTATGATCCGCGACGTGAGCGGCGGTATCCGGGTCGAGGACGACATCTCGCCGGAAGGTCTGATCTGGATCGACGGTGACAACTTCAACACCTGGCTGAAGCCCAAGATCGGCCAGTGCCAGGCCGACGGCAGCTTCAAGACCGTCTACCAGGCTGCCGAGCACGTCGCCCCGGACCCGTATTCGATCTACCCGAATTCCGGAAAGTGCACGGCCGACGGCCTCGTCGCCCCCGACGGCAAGGCACGCAAGAACGTCATCTGACCATCAAAAGCACAGCCGCCAGCCTCGCGGGAAACCCTCCTGCGAGGCTGGCGCAGGCCTGATCGGCATCGTTCTTGCCGGTCGAATTCAAGATACAATTGCGGAGGCAGCGTGCCCCACATCGAATTCGCGTCCGTCGTGAATGCGCTGATCCTCGGTTTGAGCATCGCCAGCATTTGGCTGATCGCGGCGATCGGACTGACGATCATTTACGGAACCGTCGGCGTCATCAACATGGCCCACGGCGAATTTCTCATGCTTGGCGCCTATACGTCGTACGTGCTGCAAAGCTTCTTTGGGCTGCCCTTCCTTCTGTGCATCCCGGCCTCCTTCATCGTCGTGGGGGCAATCGGGTTGGTGATCGAAAGAGGCTTGATCCGATATCTCTACCATCGCCCGCTCGACACGCTTCTCGCGACATGGGGCGTGTCTCTGGTCCTGATGCAGGGCGTGCGCATCCTCTTCGGCAGTGACCCGAAATACGTCTCCGTCCCGGAGATCTTCCAGAGCAACGTCGAGATCGGCTTCGTGAGCCTCTCGGTCTTCCGGATCTTCGTCTTCGGTTTCACGGCGGCAGTCGTCGCCGGCACCGTCTACCTCTTCTACCGGACACGGTTCGGCATGCAGGTGCGTGCCGTGATGCAGAACAAGGAGATGGCGGCCTCCTTCGGCATCAACGCGGATCGCGTCTACATGACGACCTTCGCCATAGGGGCCGGCCTCGCCGGCATGGCCGGGTGCCTGTTCGGCGTGCTGGCGATCGTCCTCCCGACGATGGGCACGGCCTATGTGGTTCAGGCCTTCCTCGTGGTCGTCGTCGGCGGCGGAACTCTGCTCGGAAGTGTCGCCGCCTCGGGCCTCACCGGTGAGTTGCACTCCATCTTCGCGATGGTCTCGAACGACACCTTCGCACGCTTCCTTCTCTACGTGCTCATCGTCGTCTTCCTGCGGTTTCGGCCGCGCGGTCTCTTCGCCGTCGCCAAGGCGCGTCGTTGAGTTCTCCGAAAGATCAGTACAGATCGATGACCAACAACCTCTTCCACAACAGGACGGCTCAGTGGGCGGTCTACGCCGCCTTCTTCCTTGGCCTCGCAGCCATTCCGACCTTCGTCAGCGATGGCTTTCTCCTCAATCAGTTCGCTACCTACGGCGTCTACGCGATGCTGGCTCTGTCGATCAGCCTGTCCTGGGGCTTCGGTGGCATCCTGAACCTCGGTCAGGGTATCGCCTTCGGGTTGGCCGCTTACGGCATGGCCATGACGATGCAGATGCAGTCTCAGGACGCATCGAACCCGCTGCCGCCCTTCATGGCGAATAACAGCCTCGAACATCTGCCGTTCTTCTGGGAGCCCTTCTGGAACACGGGCTTCGGCATCTTCCTGGCGCTGTTCGTGCCGACGCTGTTCTACGTGATCTTCGGAAGCCTGATGTTTCGCGCCCGCGTCTCGGGACCGTTCATCGCGATCATGACGCTCGCGATGCTTAGCGCTCTCAACACGCTGATCCTCGACATGCAGCCCTACACCAACGGCGTCAACGGGATCTCGCCGCCGGCCGCCCTGCAGATCTTCGGAACCGAGATCGATCCGTACAGCTCCAAGGCGTACTGGACCGTCCTCATCCTGCTCATCCTGACGACCGTCGCCTCGAAGTTGCTGACGCACAGCAAGTTCGGGCTCGTCGTCCAGGCACTCCGCGGTGACCCGGAGCGCGTGCGCTTCCTCGGCTACAACGTCGCCCTCTACGAGACGGTCATCTACACCATCTCAGGGCTGATTGCGGCGATTGCCGGCTGCCTCTGGGTGATGCTGGTGCAGTACGTGTCGCCCGCCCAGCTCGACGTCACCTTCAGCATCACCATGGTGATCTGGGCCGGGATCGGCGGACGATTGTCGTTGCTCGGCGCCATCCTCGGCGCGCTGATGATCCAGGGAGGCCAGAGCTATCTGGGCGACCAGTTCCTCAACACCTGGCTCCTGCTGCTCGGCGGCTTCTTCATCCTCGTCGTGCGTTTCCTGCCGCGCGGCTTGGCGGGGCTGCTCGAAAAGATCCTCGGCATGGCGGCAAGCCGCCAACCGCGGCAACCCGATCCCATTGCGCCCCCCCACGCCGTCGGCGCTCCGGCCAAGTGAGGACAAGACGATGGGTGTTCTCGAAATCCACAACCTTCACAAGAGCTTCGGCGGCACGCACGTCATCAACGACTTCAGCCTCGACGTGACGGAGCTCACCTTGTGCTGCCTCGTCGGACCGAACGGCGCCGGCAAGACCACGACGATGGACCTGATCACCGGGCGTCAGAAGCCCACCTCGGGCAAGATCGTCCTGCGCAACGACGACATCACCGGACTGGGCGAGCACGAAATCGCCCAGCGCGGCATCGGCAGAAAGTTCCAGGTTCCGGCGGTCTTCCGGGAACTGAGTGTGCGCCAGAACTTCGAGGTCTCGTATTCGCAGGAGGTCAATCCCTTCCGGAACATGTTCCGGCGACAGCCGGCGGGCTTCAAGTCGCGGCTCGACGAGGTCGCGACGTTGACCGGGCTGAAGGACCGGCTCGACGTTGAGGCGGGCTTTCTTTCCCATGGCGAGACGCAGTGGCTCGAGATCGGCATGGTCCTAATGCAGAACCCGGCCATCCTCCTGCTCGACGAACCCGTTGCCGGGATGACCGAGTCCGAAATCGAGAAGACGATCGTTTTCCTCAATCAGCTCAAGAAGAACCACACCCTCATCGTCGTCGAGCACGACATGAGCTTCGTGCGCGAGATCGCGGACGTGGTGACCGTGATGCACATGGGGAGCTTTCTCGCCCAGGGGAAGCTCAGTGAAATCGAGAACAACCCGAAGGTGCGGGAAGTCTATCTCGGCGAACCGGAGATCTGACCGTGCTGCTTTCGCTCGGAAACGTCACGTCCTATTACGGCAAGACGCCGATCCTGAAGGATATCGGCTTCGATCTGCCGGAAGGCGAGTGCCTCTGCGTCCTCGGCCGCAACGGCGTCGGCAAGACGACGCTCTTGCGCACCATCATGGGCCTCACGGACCGCTCGAACGGCGAGATCCGTATCTCGGGCGATGCGATCGGCCAGGCCCCGACCTACAAGCGCGCGAAATACGGCCTCGGCTACATCCCGCAGGGGCGCCAGATCCTGCCGCACTTCACGGTGAAGGAGAACATCCTGCTCGGGACGTTCGCGCGTACCGACGGCAAGGAGGAGGTGCCCGAACTCTGCCTGAGCCTCTTTCCCTATCTCGCCCAGAACCTGCACCGGAAGGCAGGTCTGCTCTCGGGCGGCCAGCAGCAGCAATTGGCGATCGCACGGGCGCTCGCGACCAACCCGCGGATTCTCCTGCTGGACGAGCCGACGGAAGGCATTCAGCCGAACATCGTCGCCGAGATCGGCCAGACGCTCGGCCGCCTGAACAAGGAATTCGGCATCACGCTGATCCTGACCGAGCAGCACATCAAGGTGGCGCGCAAGCTCGGCGATGCCTTCCTGATGATGGAGAACGGCCGCATCGTCGCGCGTGGTCCCATCGGCGACATGACGGACGAGCTCATCAACCGGCACATGACGATCTGACCGAGATTGCCGTCCTTCTGGGGACGGCAGCCACGGTCACATGCGGTCGGTCGGCCGTCCCGGCCTCGGGCTGCTCACGGCGGCCGGCCGCGGGACGCCACCGCGCCGGCTCATCCATGGCGGCAGGATGAAGCGCTCGGTGTTGTAGGGCTCCGGCGCGATCATCGAGAGCGGCTTCCGGTGGTCGTGGATCTGGTAGAAAATGTGCGGCATCCCGAGTGACGGGTCGTGTGTCACGACCGGGTATGGCACGGCGGCCTGCCAGTCGGGATGATACCGGATCGTGCCGTGCACGCTCCGGTAGATCATGCCCTTGAGTGCCCGCGCGACCTTGCGGTTCTGCTCGAAATGGCCGGGAGCCCCCGAACCTCCGGCCATGGCGGCGGCGACCGCATAGTGGTGCATGTTGCTGTAGGATTGGCAGCCGATCGTCGCGCTCGCGCCTTCGCCGAAGCGGGCATTGTAGCGGGCCTCGAAACTCTTCCCGACCTCGTCGCGGAGGAGACCGATCACGGACGACACGATGATGCCGACGCTCGCTTCCTGGGCGATGTCCGCGAAGGTCCGGTGCATCGCTCCGTATTGCAGGTAGACGAGGCAGTCGATCGGGTTGTCCATGAACTGCCGTTGGAAATACGCGAGATCGCCGGCGTAGAAATGCGTGTTCGCGACGACGGCCGGGTTGGTGGCGCGAACCTCCTCGATGATCTCCCGCCACTGCGTCGTCGGCGTCTGCACGATCTTCGGGCCGAAGCAGAGCCGCCAGCCGTAATCGGCCGCCGCGGCCGCCATCGATTGCGCAATGACGATACTGTACGGCTTCGACCCGGCAATGATGGCCAGTCGGTCGGAACTCGGCGTCCATTGCCCGGTATCGCGAAGCCACGAAATGAACTTGATGAAGCCGGGCCCGTACCAATAGTCGGCCGGGTCGGCCATGAAACACCCGAAGTAGCGCTCCGGATCGCTCATCACCGTGTCGTGGTGCTGCAGCAGCGTGTTGGCGTGGACGTAGATGATCCCGGCGTCGGCGATCGGTTCGTATTCGGAATTCTGGGGGCCGATATTGTAGCCGCAGATGATCGCATGCACCCGATGCTTCTCGATCAGCATGCGTGCCGCCCCGACGACCTCCTCGGCGGTCTGCCGGCAGGTATCGACGAAAATCGGCTGGAACTTGCGCCCGAGCAGGCCGCCTTGGGCGTTCAGTTCCTCGACGGCAAGGATCATCCCATTCCGGAACTCCGCGCCGTCGGCGGCGGAGGGCCCGGTCAGTGGGATCATGCTCCCGATCGGGATGGGCGGCAGTTCGACGGACACTCGCTTGGCCCCACGCTCATCGATCAGTCCGGCCGGCGGACTTGTCCCGGCTCGAACAGGAGATTGTGCATCAGAACGCGCAGACGTGGCGGGCTCGCCGGCTTGATCAGAACCGGCAGTCCAGCCTCGCGGATACCCTCGAGCACTTTCGGTTCGGCATCGGCGGTGACGATGAAGGCTGGCGTCTCCGCGCCGAACGCCTTTCGCAACTCGCGCACCACCTCGACACCCGTCCGGCTGGTCAGGTTGTAGTCGGCGACGATCAGGCGAACCCGCGTGCCGCCGCGCGCCAATCGCAACGCCTCGTCCTCGGTCGCGGCGGCGTGAACCTCGATTCCCCATCGCTGGAGCAACTGCGTCATGCTCCGGCGCAAGATGTCGTCATCCTCGACGAGCAGCACCGGAACGCCGACGAACTCGCCGGCCACGGCCTCGCTGATCTCGGCATCCCCGCCTTCGCTGTGCCAGATGTTGCCGAAGGGCACGGTGACCGAGAAGATCGAGCCGTGGCCCGGGCGGGATCTCAGCCGCACGCGCAGTTCTAGCAGGTCGGCAAGCCGCTTGACGATGTTCAAGCCGAGGCCGAGCCCCGTCTTCTCGCCGCGCCGCTCGTCCGTGACGCGATAAAACTCGTCGAAGACGCGCTCACGATCCGCGTCCTTGATGCCGCGCCCGGTATCGACGACCTCGATGCGCAGGAGCTTTCCCTCCTTGCGGCAACCGATCAGGACACCGCCGACATCGGTGAAGCGGATGGCGTTGGCGACGAAATTGCTGAGAATTCGTTCGAGCAGGGCCCGGTCGGTGGCGATCGTGTCGCGCGGCGTGACGAAGCGCAGCCGCAGGCCCTTCTCCTCGGCCTGGTGCCGGAACGGGATGTCGAGCCGCTCGAAGAGCTGGGAGAGCTGGAAGCTCGTGATGCGCGGCTTGATCCGACCTGCATCGAGCTGCCCGATCTGGAGGAGCGCACCGAGCAGGTCCTCCATGATCAGCGCCGCGACGCTCATCGCGTGCAGCATCTCGGCGCGGGCGTCCTGGTCGGCTTCGCGGATGCAGCTGTAGATGAGGATCTTGAGGGAGGCGAGCGGCTGGCGAAGGTCGTGGTTGGCGGCTCTCAGGAAGCGCGACTTCGCCTCGTCTGTCGCCTCCGCGGCTTCCTTCGCTTCGCGCAGAGCCTGCTCGTTGCGCTTCATCGCGGTGACGTCGGAATAGGTCGCCGATAGGCCGCCGTCGCGCGTCGGACGCTGCGTCACGTTCATGACGAGTCCGGCGGCGAGGATGTAGTCAGCAGACTTCTCGATCCCGAAATCCGCGATCTCCTCCCGTACCCAGAGATCCGGATCCGCGAGCACGACCTCCCGGGAATGGGCGAGGCGACCCATGAAGTCTTCGAAGAGTTCGCCTGCCGTCGGTGTGATGCCGAGCGTGCGCCGCAGCGTTTCGTTGGCATAGGCCAGACGTCGATCGGGCCGCCAGATGGCGATGCCGCTCGGCAGCGCATCCAGTCCCGCCAGAACAGTCGGGTCCAGGGCGAGGCGGCGATCCGTTGCGAGATCCGGCTCGTCAGCCACGTTCCGTCGCCGCCAGCGGGCCGAAATGCCTGATCGCGTAATGCACGGCTTCCGCGCGATCCCGCATGTTCAGGCTCTTCATGACGTTACCGAGATGGACGCGGACCGTATGGCTGCTGAGATCGAGTTCCGACGCAATCCGCTTCACGGAGTAGCCTTGGCCCAACAACAGGAGAATGTCCCTCTGACGCTCGGTCAGCATGCCCATGTCGCGCTCGACCGTTTGCCCCTCCGATAAATGCTGGCCGTTCTGCGGCGTAGCCGAAGGTGCGGCGGCGCCGCCAGACCGCTCGATGATGCGTCGGGGAAATGAAACCTCGCCCTCCAACACCCGTTCGAGCGCGCGCTCGATCTCCTGGCCCCCGGACGATTTCGGGATGTAGCCGATCACACCGTGCCCGAGCGACCTCATGACGTGGTCGACGTCCTCGTGAACGGAGATCACGACGACGGGAACGTCGGGAAACGAAGCGCGCAGCCGGCGCAAGCCGTCGAAATCCGAGAAGCCGGGCATGACGAGATCGACGAGCATCAAGTCGACATCGGGATGCGCTTCGAGGAGCGCCTGGGTCTCGTCGAACGTCTCTGCCTCAAACAGTTCGAGCGATTGTCGCAGGCCTCGCAATACTTGCTTCAGGGATTCTCGCACGACCCAGTGATCGTCGGCGATGAGGATCTTCATGCGAGCAGGACCGCCCCTGTCATACGCTGTGCCCTAAGCGACGGCGGCACCTCCCCGGGACCGCCAATCCAACAGCCTTACCCGCCATGACAGTTTGCTGCCAAGGGGTGATGGACAGCTTGAGCGACCATCCGGATGAGTTGGCTCGCAAAATGCACGCCAGACCGTCAATACATCTAGACGATTCGGCCAGATGGCTAGTGGAACAGCGGCAAGGTTGATGATGGCCGACAAAGCCTTGGCCGAAGCGCGGCATACCGGGACGACATTGAGCGAAACGCGATCGGTTACCTTTGGGACGCTGGGCTCGGCGCTCGGCAACGTCGGGGAGAGGATGTCAGCCAAGCCCAAAGACCTGGAGGTGATGAGCGCGGTCGAGCCTCACCGCCCCACTGCACACTCTCAAGCCTCAATGCACAGATCCTGAGCATAAACTGCCTGCCAAAATGTCTAGACGAAATAGCTAGATGGATTGACGATACGTCTAAACCGAGCGTAGTTTAGAATTCGCAGAGATAAACAGAAGGAATCACCTCCTCTGCAAGCAACGGCCGCGCTTTGCCCGGTCGTCCCATGACCGCGCCTCGTCTTCGAGGCGCCTCAGCCAAGAGGATTGCAATGGAACCGATTCCGAAGAAGGGCACTCCGGAGCGCCAGCGTCTGATCGACGAGCACAAGGCGTGCATGGATTCCATGAAGGGCGTGGCGGGCAACTCCGTCCTGCTGTGTGGAACTCCCGGCGACACAACAGTGGTGACCGGCGGTGTGCACGCGGACCCGGTTCTCAAGCGGGTTCTGCTCCGTATGCGTGGCGAAAGCCCGAAGGGAAAACTGATCGTCATCTGCACGAAGATCGAAGCGGAGTGGCGGATTGGCCGGTTGTCGGGGGTTCGGGGCGTTCCGCCCGAGTTCGTCAACGACAAGATCTACACCGACGAGCAGGAGATCCAGCACGAGATCTTCCTGATGCGTCTGGATGAGCTCTCGGACAGCTACGGCTTCCCGGAAGATTTCCACGAAGGCTGGAAGCGCAAGGACGACAACTGGCCGATCACCTGATTTGCCGCCCGTCTTCTCTCCGCCACCATAACCGAATTTGGCCGCGCTCAAGGCCGGCGAAGGCGCGCCCGCAAGGCAAGTCCGCGCTTCATCGAGGA
This sequence comes from Methylobacterium brachythecii, assembly GCF_014196345.1. Lineage (GTDB taxonomy): Bacteria > Pseudomonadota > Alphaproteobacteria > Rhizobiales > Beijerinckiaceae > Methylobacterium > Methylobacterium brachythecii. The sequence goes on from NZ_JACIDN010000008.1 coordinate 222,092, forward strand.
TTGGTCCGATGAGTTACATGAGGTTGACCGGATACGCCGACAAATTCGGTGTTCATCCCGGTGATACGATCAAGTTCTACGTCAACTGCGATGGTCCGGCCGAGTACAAGGTCGAGATCGTCCAGATCATCAACGGCGACACCAACCCGCGCGGCCCCGGCTACATCGACAAGCCGATCGAGGCGTCGGTGAACGGCACCTACAAGGGCCAGAAGCAGATCATCCACGGCGGCTCCTACGGCTATGTGCCGGATGCGAAGGCCTTCAACGTCGAGAGCTTCACGCTCCAGTGCTGGGTCTGGCCGACGGCTCCCAAGACCCATCCGCGCTACTGGAAGCACGGCGCCCAAGGCCTCGTCACCAAGTGGTCGGACGATTGCGGCTACGGCCTCTTCATCAACGAGGAGGGCTGCCTCGAACTCCGAATCAACGAGCACCGGATCACCACCGGCGTGCCGATCCGCGATCACGCCTGGCACTTCTGCGCGGCCACCTTCGATGCCGCGACGGGCGACGTCGTCCTCTACCACGAGCCTCAGGTGGTCTACGCGCTCGACCCGGAGATCGCGCCGGTCGAGACGAACTTGAAGCTCGCCATTGCCCACGCTCCGGTCCCGGTCGCCCTGGCGGCCTATGTCGAGGAGCTGGCGCCGGAAGATCCGCTCGCCCAGTCCTCGAAGCCGGCCGGCGTGGTCTTCGCCGGCAAGTATAACGGCAAGATCGACAGCCCGCGCATCTGCAATCGTGCGCTTTCGCGCGCCGAGATCGAGATGATGAAGGCCGGTGCGCAGCCGGGCCTCACCGAGCGCCGCAACAGCGGTCCGACCGGCAAGCTCTCCGAGTGCATCGTCGCCGCCTGGAACTTTTCTGCCGGCATCGACACGCTGTTCTGCAAGGACGAGGGCCCGTATCGCTTCGACGCGACCCTGGTGAACTGCCCGAACCGGGCCATGACCGGCTACAATTGGTCGGGCCAGAACTTCGATTGGAAGCACGCTCCGCAGGAATACGGCGCGATCAGCTTCCATGACGACGACGTCGACGACGCACGCTGGGTGTCCGGCTTCGAATGGACGGTGCCCGAGACCGGCGTGAAGAGCCGCTTCTACGGCGCCAAGCTGACGACGGCCGACGGTGACGAGGACTTCATCCCGTTCTGGGTGGTGCCGCGCGTGGGTCAGGAGACGGCCAAGATCGCCGTCATGGTCCCGACCATCAGCTACATGGCCTATGCGAACGAGCACGTGGCCTGCAATGCCGGCGGCGCCGAGCTGTTCATCTATCGTGTGCCGATCATGCAGGAGCAGAACATGTTCCTGTCCGAGCACCGCGAATACGGCGGCTCGATCTACGACACCCACACCGACGGCACCGGTATCTCGATCTCGTCGCGCCTGCGGCCGATCCTGTCGATCCGGCCGAAATACGATCACTTCCTCGCACAGGCGCCGTGGCAATACCCGGCCGATCTCCACCTCATCTGCTGGCTGGAGACGATGGGCTACGACTACGACGTCTTCACAGACGAAGACATCACCTATGACGGGCTCGCACGGATCGAGAACTACAACGTCATCATCACGGGCTCGCATCCCGAGCACAATTCCGGGCCGCAGCTCGACGCGCTCCACAACTATACGCAGCGCGGCGGTCGCCTGATGTATATGGGCGCGGACGCTTGGTACTGGGTCCACTCCTACCATCCCGGCTATGCCGAGAAGGGCCGCGGCATCGTCACGGAGATGCGCCGCTGCGAATCCGGCATCCGGACTTGGCGCGCGGATCCCGGCGAGTATTACCACCAGGGTACCGGTGAACTCGGCGGCATGTGGCGCTTCCGCGGCCGCTACCTGCACTCCGTCGCGGGTGTCGGCATGTCCTCGGAAGGCTTCGACGTCTCGTCCTACTTCTCGCGGACACCGGACAGCCTCGATGAGCGCGTGGCCTGGGCCTTCGAAGGCATCGGCTACGACGAGAAGCTCGGCAATTTCGGTCTCGTCGGCGGCGGCGCCGCCGGTCTCGAGCTCGACATCGTCGATACCATGCTCGGCTCGCCGCCCCATACCCTGGCAGTGGCGACTTCAGCAGGGCGGCACACCGAGGCCTACCTCCTCGTCATGGAGGATTTCGGCTTCAACCAGCAGGGCCTCGACGGCACGACACATCCGCGTGTGCGGGGCGACATCGCCTTCCACGAGACGCCGAACGGCGGTGGCTGCTTCGCCTTCTCGTCGATCGCGTTCTGCGGCTCGCTGCCCTGGAACAACTGCGAAAACAACATCTCGCGGCTCGTGAAGAACGTGCTCGATCGCTTCTCGACGGATGGGCCGCTGCCCGCTCCGCCGGCGAGCTCCATCAAGCATCGGGGCCGCGCGGATTACGATCCGAACCCGGTCGAGCACCAGAGCCGCAAGGCTCGCGGCGAGCCTCTCCCGGCCTGATCCTCACGATCGATCTCCGCGCTCTCCCGGGAGGGCGCGGGGTGAGGACGGGAGGGGTGCAAGCCCCGCACGCCTCTCGTCCAATTTCTCTTCGCCTGCGCTGTCCTTTGGATGCCCTTCCAGGAACGCCGATGTCTGTCAGATCGCACCCGGCTGCCCCCCAAACCATGCCCGCGGCCGGCTTCATCGCGGACCGGCCTGATCTCGGCCACGCCGCTGATGGATGGGATCTCTCCGATGCCTCCTTCTTCGCCGCGGCGCTGAATCCCACCGAGCCGCGGCATCTTCCGCCCACGGCCTATCGCTCCCTCGCCTTCGCCAACCTCGAGGACGATGCCGTCTGGACGCGGAACTGGGTGTGCATCGGGACGCTGGAGGAAATCCCGAGGACGAACGACCTTCTGCCCTTCACCGTCGGGCATCATGGCATCCACGTCCAAAAGCGAGCCGATGGTGGCCTCGTCGGACGCTTCAACAAGGCCCAGCACGGTGGCTGCCGAGCGGTGCCGCTTCAGTGCCAGACGGGCACAAAGACGCGCTGCTCCTTCACCGCCTGCGGCTACAGCCGCGACGGCCTGCCCATCGCGGCCACGTCGGATGGTGGCCCGACGCCCGCCATGCACCAGTATCTCGGTTTGCGCCCGGAACGGCTGCTGCCGGTCGCGGTGCGGACTTCGGGGTCGATGATCTTCGTCAACCTGGACGTCGGCGCGACCTCCGAGCCGCTCCAGAACCTCGCCTTCGAAGACGAGAGCTCCGGCCCCATCGGGACGATTCAGACCATTCGCCGCGAATATCCGATCAACTGGAAACTGCTCCTTGGAGCGTTCGCAGCCGGCGACGTCGCCCTGCCGACGAGCGACAGCCTCTGGCTGACGACGCGGTTGAAGGATGGCACGGCAGCCGAAGCGCGGGTCCTGTTTCCGAACCTGATCCTGTTTTCGGCGCGCGGCGAGACCTGCGCCGTCATCGTCCAGCCGACTGCCCTCGGTGAGACCCTGTGCCGGATTGCCCTGTTCGGGAGCAGGGCACGCAGTGCGGTCGACTGGCTTGCCGAACTCGACTCGCGCTCTCGCCAGGCGACCGAGCTTCAAAGAGATCTGCTGGACTCTCCGGAGACCAGCGTGGCGCCCCATCATCCGTTTCCGAACGCGGCCGAGCGCTGGCTCCATCGGCGGCTCGCTGCCGCGGTCCGAGCACGGCCGCAGATCGACACGACCGAACCTCTTTACGCGACAGCTTTAGGCAGGAGACGCTGAACCCATGAGCATGTCATCCGCACGGGCATGTCCGACGCCATCCGTCGACGAAAATCTCGCAAAGGCCATCGAGGCATTTCGCGCCGGCGATTACGCCCAGTCGCTCGCGCAATTGCGACCTCTCGCCGAGGCCGGAGCGGCCGAAGCACAAGCATGGCTCGGAGCGCACTACGCCAACGGCTTCGGCGTCGAGTCGTCCCTGACCGAGGCATTCGGCTGGTATCGGCGCGCTGCCGAGCAGGGCAACGTAGCGGCCGCAACCAATGTCGGTGCCATGCTGGCCATGGGCCAGGGCGTCGCGCAGGATCGCGGCGAAGGCGCGCGCTGGCTCGAACAGGCGGCAGCGGGCGGCGACGTGATGGCGCAATACAACCTCGCAACGATGCTGACGAAGGGCGACGGCCTGCTGGCAGATCCGGCACGCGCCGCCTCGCTTTACCGATCCGCGGCCGAGGCCGGACATTACCCCGCACAGGCGCGTCTCGGGCATCTCTACGCGAACGGCATCGGTGTCGAGAAGGACCGGATCGAAGCCTTTGCCTGGCTTTCGCTGGCCGCGCAGCACGGCGTCGGCACGGCGCTCAACGCCCTCGAAGCCGTCATCAAGGAGATGTCGGCGGAAGAGAAGCGCGCTGGCATGACGCGTGCACAGAGCCGCCGCATCGGTCCAGCCGATGCCCGCATCAACCCGATCCCGGGCTGAGCCGATGGTCTACAGCGTCCAGCAGATCAAGTTCGAATTCATCAGCTACGTCAAAGAGTTCGGCGCGGATTTTCGCGAATGGTCGGTCGGCGTCGCGGACGATGCCCGTCGGGCGCTCTTTCTGGAGAACGGTGTCGACGAGGCGGGAGACGTCTGGCTCTGGAAGCCGGCGCTCACGCCTGCTGCCGCCGCCATGATCCGGTCCTGGCTGGTCGATCGTCACGGTGTGACGAATGTCTCTGAGGGGACTTCGGGCGCTGAGATCTTCCTGTTCAAGCGGCTGACCGCGGAACGTTGACAGGCGTCCGTATGGGCGCCCGTCTCTCGGCTCGGGTTATGCAAGAGGCGGCAGCCGACCAGACCAATCGACGAAGAGGCTATCGATGCGGGTCATCGACCGGATCTTGGGAAGACGGGACGACACCGAGATCGCCCATCGACTGCATCATCTCGAACACCACCATGCGGTCGACGTTCTCACGATCCCGAGCAGCGATGTCGCCCGCCGACGGCTGAGGGCGACCACGGTCGGCGGCGAGGAAGTCGCTGTTGCTCTCTCGCGGGATCAGACCCTGTTCGATGGAGCCGTCCTCGTTCTCGACGAGGGCCATGCCCTGGTGGTCCGGGTCGGAGAGCAAAGCTGGCTCCGGCTGGTCGCACGCGACAAGGCCGATGCGCTGGAACTCGGCTATCACGCCGGCAACCTGCACTGGCGCGTGCGTTTCGACGGCGAGGCACTGCTCGTCGCCCTCGACGGACCGGTCGATGACTATCTGGTCAGGCTGGGCGCGCTCGCCACGGACGGCCGGTTGACCCATTCCGTCGTCGACCCGGTTCAGGCGCATTGATGCTGGCAGCTCTGCTCGCCCTCCAGCATGCGGATTCCGCCTTTCCGAGCGGAAGCTTTGCCTTCTCGAACGGCATTGAGGGGCTTGCTGCCCTCGAGCCGAATTTCGGCGCGGACGGATTGGCCCGAGCCGTTACCGCGATTCTGCGCCATCGCTGGGCACGCAGCGAGCGCGTCGCCCTGACCCTCGCGCATCGCGCCACCGGCGACTTCGTCCGGCTGGCAGCTATCGACGAGGCCATCGAAGCCGCGACCCTGGCCGAGACGATGCGCCAGGGCAGCCGCCGAAACGGGGCCTCGCTCCTCGTGACGCATGCGCGTCTCGGAACGCCTGGCGCCGCCGAGCTGCGCGCTGCCTTGTCCGCCGGCACGGTGTTCGGTCATCTCGCTATGGTCCAGGGTGTCCTGTGGCGCGGACTGGGACTGGACGAGGCCGCGGCAGCTCAGATCTCCGGGTACCAGACCCTGGCAGGACTGGTGACCGCCGCGATCCGCCTCGGTGGAGTCGGTGCCATCGAGGCGCAGCGCGTCGTCGGCGAGGTGCTGCCGGTGCTGGCCGAGGTGCTGGCCGAGCCCGTCGAGACACCGGCCACGCCGGATGCGATCCGCCTGGAATCCTTCACTCCCCTCGTCGAGATCGCGGCCGCGCGTCATGCGCGGGCCGATCTGCGCCTGTTCGCCAACTAGGAGGCCGTCAGCGATGCTGCTCACGCCGACCGAACTGGAACGCCTGACCATCTTCACGGCAGCCGAACTCGCGCGGAAGCGGCGCGCGCGCGGCCTGAAGCTGAACTACCCCGAGGCGGTCGCGATCATCACCGATGAGATCCTCGAAGGGGCGCGCGATGGGCGCACCGTCGCCGATCTGATCGGATGGGGCTCGACCATCCTGACGACCGGCGACGTCATGCCCGGCATCGCCGCGATGATGCACATCCTGCAGGTCGAATGCGTCTTTCCCGACGGCACCAAGCTCGTGACCGTGCACGAACCGATCCGTGCCCCCGAGGGCGCGGAAGCCGACACCCTGCATCCAGGCGAGATCCTGTCGCTGGACGGCGAGATCGAGCTCGCCGCGAGCCGGCCCCGAACGGAGATCGAGGTCGTCAATACCGGCGACCGGCCCGTCCAGATTGGCTCGCACTACCACTTCTTCGAGGTGAACCGGGCGCTCGATTTCGATCGCGCGAAGGCGCTCGGCTTCCGCCTCGACATCCCGGCCGGCACCGCCGTTCGCTTCGAGCCGGGGCAACGCAAGACCGTCGCCCTGGTCGGCTTCGGAGGACAGCAGGAACTCACGGGGCTCAACAACCTGACGCAAGGTCGTCTCGACAGCGAGCCAGCGCGCGCCGCGGCTCTGGCGCGCGCGAAGGCCCGCGGCTTCAAGGGCGCCTGAGGAGGACGCGATGGTTTCGATCCCACGGCGCGACTACGCGGCCCTATACGGCCCGACCACCGGCGACGGCGTTCGCCTCGGCGACACATCGCTCATTGCGGTCGTCGAGAAGGACTACGCGGTCTACGGCGACGAATGCCTCCACGGCGGCGGCAAAACGCTCCGCGATGGGATCGGACTGGCGCCAGGGATTACGAGTGCCGAGGGCGCGCTCGATTTCCTGCTCTGCAACGTCATGGTGATTGATGCGGTGGTCGGCATCGTGAAGGGCGATCTCGGCATCAAGGACGGGAAAATCGTCGGCATCGGCAAGGCCGGCAATCCCGCGATCATGGACGGCGTCGACCCGCGCCTGATCGTCTCCGCAGGCACCACGGTTCGGGACTGCGAGGGACTGATCGCCACGGCCGGCGCCATCGACGTCCACGTTCATTTCGACTCCGCCGGCCTGCCCGACCACGCCATTGCTTCGGGCATCACGACGCTTCTCGGCGGCTCCCTTGGTCCGATCACCGTTGGCATCGATTCCGGCGGCCCCTTTAACACCGGAAAGATGCTCCAGGCGGCCGAGGCCTGGCCGGTGAATTTCGGCTTCTTGGGGCGCGGCAACACGCATCGGCCGGCCGCGCTCAAGGAGCAGCTCGAGACCGGCGTGCTAGGCCTGAAGATTCATGAAGACTGGGGCGCGATGCCGGCTGCGATCGATGCCTGCCTCGGCTTTGCGGACGAGTACGACTTTCAGGTCCAGCTGCACACCGACACGCTAAACGAGTCCGGCTTCGTCGAGGACACGCTGGCGGCGATCGGGGGCCGCACGATCCACATGTACCACACCGAAGGCGCCGGAGGCGGCCACGCGCCGGACATCATCCGCGTCGCCGGCTTGTCACATTGCCTGCCCTCGTCGACGAACCCGACCAACCCCTACACGGTCAACACCTTCGACGAGCACCTCGATATGACGATGGTGTGCCACCACCTCAATCCGGCCCTGCCGGAGGACGTGGCCTTCGCCGAGAGCCGGATCCGCGCGCAGACCATCGCCGCCGAGGACGTCCTCCATGACATCGGCGCCATCGCCATGCTTGGCTCGGACAGCCAGGGCATGGGACGCATCCACGAGGTGATCTGTCGAACCTGGCAGCTCGCCTCCAAGATGAAGGACCAGCGCGGCACGCTGCCGGAAGACAAGCCGGGCTTAGGCGACAACGCCCGGATCAAGCGCTACATCGCCAAATACACGATCAACGCCGCCCGCACCTTCGGCATCGCCGACCACATCGGCTCGCTGGAAGACGGCAAGATGGCCGATATCGTCGTGTGGCGGCCCGCCTTCTTCGGCATTAAGCCGGAGCTGGTGATCAAAGGGGGCTTCATCGCCTGGGGTGCGATGGGCGATTCAGCTGCCTCCCTGATGACCTGCGAACCCATCCTAATGCGCCCGCAGTGGGGTGCCTTCGGCCTCGCCAAGCAGGGCCTGTCCGCCTGTTTCGTACACCCCCTCGCGGTCGAGGGCGGCCTGAGTGGCAGGCTCGGCCTGCGCAAGGCGCTGCTTCCGGCGCGCGGCACACGCACGCTGACCAAGGCCGACATGCTCTGGAACGACCTTTGCCCCGACATTCGGGTCGATCCGCAGACCTTCGACGTCTTCGTCGACGGGCAACTCGCGACCTGCGAGCCGGCCCGAGAGCTTCCTCTCGCCCAGCGATACATGTTGCGATGATCCAGGCTCTGAAGTCCGAAGCCGCCCTTGGCCCCCCCTCCCTTGCCACGGCCGCCCGCATCGGCATCGGTGGTCCGGTCGGCTCGGGGAAGACAGCGCTGATCGAGCGCCTGATCCCGGTGCTCGCCGGTCGCGGCGTTGATCTCGCGGTGGTGACGAACGACCTCGTCACGAAGGAGGATGCCGAGCGCCTGCGCCGGTCCGGGCTAATTGACCCCGAGCGCGTCTCGGCGGTCGAGGCGGGAGCCTGCCCTCATACCGTGATCCGGGAAGATCCGACGCTCAACATCGCAGCCGGCGATACGCTCGAGGGCCGGTTCCCGGGCCTGGAACTGCTCATCTTCGAGTCCGGCGGCGACAACCTCGCCTCGACCTTCTCCCTCGATCTCGTCGATTGGTGGATCTTCGTCATCGACGTGGCGGGCGGTGACGACATCCCGCGCAAGCGCGGCCCCGGCGTCCTGCGCTGCGATCTGCTCGTCGTGAACAAGACCGACCTCGCGCCCCACGTCGGAGTCGATCTCGATTCCATGCTCCGGGAAGCAAGGGGGGTGCGGAGCGCGAAGCCGGTGATCGCGACGAACGCCCGATCCGGGCAGGGCGTCGATGCCGTTGCGGACGCGATCTGTCGGGCAGTGCTGTTTGCGCCCTGAGATGCTCCATACCGGACCGATGACGGCGGGAGCGGGTCGACGCTCGCAGGCGACGCTCGTCTTCGCGAAGGGCGGCGGCAAGACGGTGCTGACCCGTCAGACCGTGCCGTACCCGTTTCACATCACGCGGCTCTTCCAGTTGCATCCGCAGAAGCCGGATCTGGCGACGCTCTTCCTGCAATCAGCTTCGGGCGGCCTCTATCGCGCCGACCGGCTCGGTCTCGACATCGAGATGCGAGGCGAGGCCCACGCCCATGTCACCACCCAGTCGGCGACGGTGGTGCACGATACCGGTGCATCGCCCGCGAGGCAGGAGACGCGGCTCGACCTCGCATCCGGAAGCCTCTTGGCGCTGCAGCCCGATCCGCTGGTGCTCTTTCCCGGTGCTGCGCTCGAACTCGATACGCGGATCGTTCTGGACCGGGGAGCCAGCGCGATCGTCACCGAGAGCTTTGCGAGCCACGATCCCCGCGGCGAAGGGCGCCCTTTCGAGAGCATCTCGATCGCGCTCGAGATCACCGATCGTTCAGGGCGGCGACTGGCGACCGAGAACGCCGTGGTACACGGCGAGGATTTCGCAGGGCCTTCGTCGCCCCTGGGATCCTATCGCGCCTACGGCTCGATGCTGATCCTGGCGACCGAGGCCGCTCTGCCCGACATCAATGAGCTGCATGACGCGATGGGTGCTGCCAATTGCCTCGGCGGCGCGAGCCGTCTCCCGAACAATGCCGGACTTTCCCTGCGGCTTCTCGCTCCCGATGGCGGCCACCTCGCCAGAGGCTTGGATGCTGCTTTCGCAACCGCTTTCAAGGCGCTCTCGGGCCTCCAGCCCGGTCGGCGTCGGAAATGAGCGCTCCCAAAGTTCGCGGTGAACAAAGTGGGAGGAAGGTTTCGAGCCCTTAGTAGCATTGCAAATCGGCCGTTTCAGGCTCCGCCCTGGCCACAGGGCCGGGATCCACTCGACGGGAACCGGCCCGTGTCGGAACGTTCTTACGATTTCTGCCGTCGTTGGATCGAAGACCCGGACGCCGTCCAGCAGAGATCCGGTTGATCATCTACGCGAATGTCAGGACGGCGGAATGTCCGATCGATGGCAGTCCCAACGAAGCTGCGGCTTAGTCTCAGTCTGTCCGCACCACTTCTGAAAGGGATCGAGCGCCGCATTTCTACACGTCGGGACTGGCAGCAGCCTGTCGACTTTTTGGCCAGCTCCTGCCGTAAGTCGACGTTTGCTTGTTGAACCTAGCGCCCGAAAGCGGACCGGCAGGTGTCCAGCCAACTCGAACATTCCGAGTGGACATCGAGCGTTAGACCTCGATCACTCGCGCAGCCTCACGGCAGCGCGAACACCGTGAGTTGGCCGCCGGGTGCGGTGTATTGCGAGAGCGCCGCGTAACCGCCAACGGCCCCGGAGCCGTCGGACGGGTCGGTCAATCCGGCCGCGAGGCCGATCCCCGCCCAGCCGCCGACGCCGGAGAGGACGGCGATGTATTGCCGGCCGTCATGCAGGAAGGTCATCGGGTTGCCGACGATGCCGGAGGGCGTCTTGAAACGGTAGAGTTCGTGGCCGTCGCGGGCATCGACCGCCTTCAGCCAGCCCTCCAGCGTCCCGTAGAACACCACGCCGCCCGCCGTCGCCAGCGCGCCCGACCACACCGAAAAGCGCTCCGGGATCGACCAGGCGATCCGGCCCTTCACACCGTCCCAGGCGATGAAGTTGCCCGTCCGGTCGGAGCCGGGCGGCGGATAGAGCCCAAGCGTCGCGCCGACATAGGGCTGGCCCGGCACGTAGGTCACATGGAAGGGCTCGTAATCCATGCAGAGATGGTTGGTGGGCACGTAGAACAGGTGCGTGTCCGGGGAGTACGCCGCCGGCTGCTGGTTCTTGGCCCCGAGCGCGGAGGGGCAGATACCCTTCATCACCTCGTCTTCGCCGGTCGTCTCCGGCGCGTGATCCTTGTCGACCACGGGGCGCCCATAGGTGGGCGAGGCGCGGTCGCGATCGATCGCCGAGGCCCAGTTCACTGTCGGATCGAATTTTTCCGCCGTGATCAGCTCGCCCGTGGCGCGGTCGAGGGTGTAGCCGAATCCGTTGCGGTCGAAATGCGTGAGAAGATGGCGCGGCCGGCCGTCGACCTCCTGATCCGTCAGGATCATCTCGTTGACGCCGTCATAGTCCCACTGGTCGTGCGGGGTCATCTGATAGAACCAGGCCGCGCGGCCCGTGTCGGGATGGCGCGCCACGATCGACATGGCCCATTTGTTGTCGCCCGAGCGCTGGGCCGGGTTCCAGGTCGAGGGATTGCCGGTGCCGTAATAGAGGAGGTCGAGCGCGGGATCGTAGGAGAACCAGCCCCAGGCGCAGCCCCCGCCCATCCTCCACTGGTCGCCCTCCCAGGTCTTCAGCGAGGAATCCCGGCCGATGGGCTTGCCGAGTTCGGTCGTTTTTTCCGGATCGACCAGCATGTCCTCGTCCGACCCCGTCGCGTAGGCGCGCCAGAGCCGCTTGCCGTCCTTGAGGCCATAGGCGGTGACGTGGCATCGCGCGCCGTATTCGCCGCCCGAGATGCCGACGATGACCAGATCCTTCACGGGCAGCACCGTGGCCGTGTTGGTCTCGCCCTTAGACGGGTCGCCGTTCCTCACCGACCAGTTCACCCGTCCGGTCTCGGCATCGAGCGAGACCAGGGTGGTGTCGTTCTGGTGCAGGAGGATCGCTCCCTGTGCGTAGGCGAGGCCGCGGTTGACGGTGTCGCAGCACATCACCGGCACGACGTCGGCCGCCTGCTTCGGCGCGTATGTCCAAAGGATGCGGCCGTCGTGGTCGAGATCGAGCGCGTAGATAGTGTTCGGAAACGGCGTGTGCACGTACATCCGGTTGCCGATGACGAGCGGCGCGCCCTCATGGCCGCGCAGCACCCCTGTCGAGAAGGTCCAGGCCACCTTGAGCTGGGAGACGTTGCCGGCGGTGATCTGGTCGAGCCGCGAAAAGCGGGTGTTCGCGTAGTTGAGCGTCTGCAGCGCCTGTTGGCCGGCATCGGCGAGCCTGGTTTCAAGATCGGTTTTTTCAGGCTGGCCGACGGCGAAGGCCGGATTGGCGAGAGCCCAGAGGAGCACCGGCAACAGAAGACGCTTCATTCGAAAATCGCTGTGTCCGAGAACCCGTCAGCCGTCGTTCAACGGGTGCAGGTCGCGCACCATGCTCTTGAGGCGATCGTCGAGCACATGGGTGTAAATCTGCGTGGTCGAGATGTCGGCGTGGCCGAGCAGCTCCTGGACGATCCGCAGATCCGCACCGTTGCGCAGCAGGTGGCTGGCGAAGGCATGGCGCAGCACGTGCGGCGAGATCCGGTCGGCGCGGATGCCGGCCGCCGTGGCCGCCACCTTGAGATCGCGCGCGAAGGCCTGCCTGGTGAGATGCCCGCTCTCGCTATCTGCCGGAAACAGCCACGGGCCATCGCCCGGAACGTGCGCCAAGTGCTCGCGCATGGCCTCGCGGGCGACTTCGGTCAGCGGCACCAGCCGCTCGCGCCCGCCCTTGCCCTTCACGACGAGGTAGCGCTCCCGTGTCGAGGCGGCCGAACGCGGCAGTGCGATCAATTCCGACACGCGCAGGCCCGTGGCGTAGAGAAGCTCCAGAAGGCAAAGCATCCTCTTGGCCCTGCCGGCCTCCGCCGGGATCTCCGCGACGGCGATGCGCTGGCGGGCCGCCGACAGCAGGCCGTCGACTTCGGCAATCGAAAGTACCTTCGGCAAGGATTGCGCGCGGCGAGGCCCGGCCACCGGCGCGCTCGGATCGGATTCCGAAAAACCCTCGGCGTAGAGAAACTTGTGGAAGCCGCGGAGGCAGGAGAGACGGCGCGCGGCCGAGGAAGCCTTCAGGCCGCGCGGCTCGAGATCGGCGATGTAGGCGCGCAGAGTCGCTGCATCGGCGTCGACGGGGACGATGCCCTCGGCGGCGAGGTAGGCGAGGTAATCGTCGAGGTCGCGCCGATAGGCCGCGAGGGTATTGGCGGCGGCGCCCCGCTCGGCCGCGAGCATGTCGAGATAGGGCTGAGCCAGATCGGCGGGAGGCGGTTCCGACCCGCTTGCGGCGGCCGGCGCCGCCACCGGGCGACGTCCTCTCCGTGATGGGCCAGGACGGCTCCCGGTCACTTGCCGCTCGGTTGGAGCTTCGATGCGGGGATGGTTACGCTCATCTCCCGTTGGGTCGGCTGCACGAAAGTCGCCAGGGCGAAGATTCCGGCGAAGACGGCACCTCCGAGGATGGCCAGGATCGCCAGGAAGCGGAACAGGGACGGCACGGCGCGCGAACCTTTCGGACGAACTCTACGATGCGCGCGGCAGGGCCGCTTGCGCCTGTCGGACCGGGAGGATCTGGTCCCATGCGTGGCGCGCGAAGGCAAGGTCCACGAAGCCACAGGCAGAGCTTGGCGAATGGCTTCGCCCGCTCTCGAAAACCGTCTATGACCGCGCGATGACCGACCCCGACGCCACGGGCTCAGAGCCGGACGACCCGATCGAGGCGCGCATTCGCCGCGCCCTCGGCGCGCGCTCGATCGTGCTCGTCGGCCTGATGGGTGCGGGCAAGAGCACGGTCGGCCGCCGCCTGGCGACCCGCCTCGGCCTGATGTTCAAGGACGCCGATTCCGAGATCGAGGCGGCCGCCAACCTCACCATCACGGATCTCTTCGCGATCTATGGCGAGGAGAGTTTTCGCGAAGGCGAGGAGCGCGTCATCGCCCGCCTGCTGCGCCAGGGGCCGATGGTGCTGGCCACCGGCGGCGGCGCCTTCATGCGCAACGCCACGCGCGAGCGGATCACCGAGAGCGCCGTGTCGGTCTGGCTTCGCGCGGAACTCGACGTGCTGATGCGGCGCGTGAAGAAGCGCGGCACGCGCCCGCTCCTCCAGACCGCCGACCCGGAGGCGACGATGCGCGACCTCATGGCCGTGCGCCACCCGATCTACGGGCAGGCCGACGTCATGGTCCTGTCCCGCGACGTCTCGCATGACCGCGTGGTCCAGGACGTGCTGGAAGCTCTCGACGTCTGGCTGACCCCGCCGGCCCAGGGCGTCGCGGCGCAGTAAAGTTCGAGCGAGAGAATGAGCGAGCGCCTCACCGTCCACGTGCCCCTCGATCAGGGCCGCGACTACGACATCCTGATTGGCCGCGGCCTGCTCGACGAGGCCGGCGCGCGCATCGCCGCCCTCGGCGGCCGGGCGGCTGCCATCGTCACGGACGACACCGTCGGCGGCCTCTATGCCGAGCGCGTCCGGGAGTCGCTGGAGGCCGCAGGGCTGCGCTCGGGTATCGTCAGCGTTCCTCCGGGCGAAGCCTCGAAGAGCTATGCGCGCTTCGCCGAAGTCTGCGACGGCCTGCTCGGACACCGGATCGAGCGCGGCGATCTCGTCGTAGCGCTCGGCGGCGGTGTGGTCGGCGACCTCGCGGGCTTCGCGGCGGCCTCGCTCCGCCGGGGCGTGCGCTTTGTCCAGGCGCCGACGAGCCTGCTCGCCCAGGTCGACTCCTCCGTCGGCGGCAAGACCGGGATCAACTCGCCGCTCGGAAAAAACCTGATCGGCGCCTTTCACCAGCCCCGCCTGGTCCTCGCCGACACTGCGACGCTCGACACGCTGTCCGAGCGCGAGATGCGCGCCGGCTATGCAGAGGTCGCCAAATACGGCCTGATCAACGATGCCGGCTTCTTCGACTGGTGCGAGGCGAACTGGCGGGGGATCTTCTCCGGCGGCCCGGAGCGCGATGAGGCCGTCGCAATCTGCTGCCGCTCGAAGGCCGGCGTCGTGGTGCGGGACGAGCGCGAAGACGGCGAACGTGCCCTGCTCAATCTCGGCCACACCTTCGGTCACGCGCTGGAGCGGCTGACCGGCTACGACTCGGCCCGTCTCGTCCACGGGGAGGGCGTTGCGATCGGCCTCGCCCTGGCCTTCCGCTTCTCCGCGCGGCTGGGTCTTTGCCCGGGCCAGGATGCCAGACGCGTCGCCAATCACCTCGCTCTGGCCGGATTGCCGACGCGCCTGAGCCAGGTTCCGGGCGGGTCGGGCGGTGCGGACGCGCTGCTCGATGCCATGGCGCAGGACAAGAAAGTGCGCGACGGGCGGCTGACCTTCATCCTCGCTCGCGGCATCGGGCAAAGCTTCATCGCACCGGGCATCGACGCCGCCGACATCCGCGCCTTCCTCACGGACGAACTGGCTGCCGTGTAGGCCAACCGACCGAGGCTACGGGCCGCCGAGGGCTGCGCGGGTCATGGCATCGGCACCGATTTCGCCGCCTTTCTCGATGCCGAGCACTTCGGTGAGCCGAAGCCTTGCGCGGCTCACACGGCTCTTCACGGTGCCGACGGCAACGCCGCAGATCTCGGCCGCCTCCTCGTAGGTGAAGCTCTGCGCGCCGACGAGCACCAGGGCCTCGCGCTGGCTGTAAGGCAGCAGATTCAGCGCGTCCTGAAACTCGCGCAGTTCCAGCTGCACCTCCTGCTCGGGCAGGCTGGTCAGCTTGCCCGCCATCACGCCGTCGACATCCTCGACCTCGCGCTTGCGCTTGCGCAGCTCGGAATAGAACAGGTTGCGCAGGATGGTGAACAGCCACGCGGTGAGGTTGGTGCCGCGCTGGAAACTATCCGCCTTGGTCCAGGCCCTCACCAGCGTGTCCTGGACCAAGTCGTCGCTGCGATCGAGATCGTATGTCAGCGAGTAGGCGAAGGCTCGCAAAGCGGGGATCGCCCCGAGCAGCAGAGACCTCATCTCAGCGTCGGCTCCGGGCGGCGTGCTCGACGGCGCCAGCGTGGCGATTGCAATCGGGGTCATCGTGTGCCCTCCGTGCTTCGATCCTGGGCGGCAAGCTCGTCGACGAGCCGCGTCAATCTCTCGGGCAGGGGCTGGTTGAGGACGCCCGCATAGAGAAGGCGTAGGTCGCGCCCGATGCGTCGGCGCGCCTCGGCTGCAACGCCGCTGGCCGGAGACCTCTCCGCATTCGGGCCGGATGCGCGAGGTGCCGCCCGTCCGATCTGGAACTGGTCGCGCTCGTGATCGCTCATCGCTCCCCGCCATCGTGCCTGCCTTGAGGGCCACGGCCGACATCGGAGCTTGCGGAAATCCTGAGACCGGCGCGCTCCCGTCGGATGGGGCCATCACTGAGGTCGACGTGCTAGGTCACGGCGATTTAACCGCTTCTGAAATTGGTATTCAGTTGTTTTTCAAGAAGCAGAAACGATCGGAAACAAGCACAAGATCGCTGTTATAGCCAAGTTTATCACTAGCTTGACTACCAACCGCCGTGAACTGCTTCATAAGCTCGACAAGCACCACAACCCCGGCCGCGGCATCTCATTCGTACAAGGTGCGGAGTTGAGCGGCCCGATCGCTGGATCTGGTTCTCGGTGCAGAAGCAATCACAGGTTTCAGCAGCGGGCTGCGGACCCGTGCACCGGCTTGCATGGTGCCGAAGCGGCTGGTAGCCCATTTCCCCGATGCCGGTTTAGCTCAGCTGGTAGAGCAACCGCCTTGTAAGCGGTAGGTCGCGAGTTCAAGTCCCGCAACCGGCACCACTCTATCTCCCTCGAAAGACAGGCTTTTCTGAATTCCAGAAGCCGCCGCCGAGCGCCCTTCGAAGGCCGTGGTTGCACGGTGGTTACATCGAAGGCTGGATCGACGAAGCGCAGACAGTGTGCTCGGCGATGGCAGCATACTGCTGCCGAGTCGCCCATACGCGCGTGCGGTTCACTGCTTGAAGCAATGTTCTCGGTGCCAAGCGAGGAAATGCGGATGCGGTCGGTCGAGTGCCCTGAGGGGCGCAAGGGCTCGACCTGTCTTGTTGATGAAATTGCGGATCCCATCCGGGTCGTTCGTTTGACGCGAAATCAGGATCTCAAGGTCGTCGGAAAGGCTGATCAAACCGCGATCAAACATCCAATGCGCGGTGCCCGACAGGGCAAGCCCATTGGTGACGATGTCGGGACCGTTCGCTTCAACCGATCGGATATGCGCCGCAGCGACTTCGGCACGCCCGCCACCGTTCAACAATTTCAATCCTGTTAGCACACATCTCTCGCCATAAGCGGCGAGAACGACTCGCCGAAAAACTCGATCCCGCACGATCCGTGAGGTGATCTGGGCAACGCGCTCGCGCGCCTCGTCGAGACCAAATGGCACCTGAGGCTCAGCAAAGCCGGGATCGGCAGCGCGCTCACCGACGCGCGGCAGCACAGCGTTCTCGTCATCCAGACCACGGTTCAGAATGCGATCGAAATCAGTTGGCGAAATCGACCGTACCGCGGCCTGCGCACGTCCCGAGATCCGCCCCTGTTCGTTCAGAACACCCCGCTCGAGAACACCGCCTTCATCTGCAAATGGGACTGGTTGCGCAAAATCGAGGTAGCTACCTGGCTCAATGAGCGCGACAAACATGCCAACAACGGAAGGATCTGGAATGATGTCTTCGACACGGGCGATTGCGAAATAACCGCGCGTGCCTGCAAGTTTGCGCGGCTCGTAATAGACAATCCAGTCGCTAAGACATGCCTGAACACGACTCAGGTACTGCTTTGGAAATTGATAGCGTTCGGCAGGGCTGTCATCATAAATCGAATCTGCGCGATGTATAAAAACGCCAAGGGTCATTCACAGACACTAACGGGTTGCGCGCGCCAGCGGCAATCTCGGCGCGATCGATGTGATCTACCATCGCTACGTCGTCATGCAATACGACCACCTCGATGGCGTTGCGCCCAAAACGCTCACTCAGGTCAATCGTGCGAACGCTTCGAGGCGGACGTTCCAAGAGCTGCAATTGCAGTTGTGGATCGCGCCAGAAGCAGATGTTGGCCTCCTGCTCGCAAGCGGACTTTCCGGACCCGACCCAACAACGTCGTAGGAGCCTTCCCAAGCGGCATTCGAAAGCGGCCGCTCTCAAGTCTGCGTTTTCCGCTGCGACCGTGCGAATTTAGGACTTTTGGCACGCTCGATAATACTGTCGGAGGCGCATTCCGCCTGTTTCCACGGGCCGCACGTGGCAATTGCCGGGCACGATCGGGAAAGGCACACTTCACCCGTGCCAATCAGCCGCTCCGATCTAGCCGATTTCAGCTACTTCCTCGCCATCGCACGGCATCGCAGCTTCCGCCGAGCCGGGCTGGAAGTCGGGGTCAGCGCGTCCGCGCTAAGCCACGCATTGAAGGGGCTGGAAACGCGGCTTGGTGTCCGCCTGCTCAACCGCACCAACCGGAGCGTCACCCTGACAGCGGCCGGAGAGGCGCTGTTCGCGGCGATCGAGGCACCTTTCACGGCGATCGGGTCGGCCGCCGAGGTGCTGAACCGCTACCGGGGCGAGCCAGTGGGGCGTATTCGTCTCAACGTCCTGCAACACGCCAGCGCGCTCCTTCTCGCGCCGGTGCTCCCCGTTTTCATCGAGCGGTATCCCGACATCGAGGTTGATGTGCAGGTGTCCAACCACCTGCTCGACGTGGTGGAGGCAGGAGCCGACGCGGGCATCCGCTACGGCGGCACGGTGCCGGAGGACATGATCGCCCAGCGGCTGTCGGCCGATATCCGGTGGGTGGTGGCAGGCTCCCCGGATTACCTCGCCCGGCATGGGGTTCCCGCGCACCCGACCGATCTGCTCGTCCATCGCTGCCACCGCATCCGCCTTGGCAATGACCGCATCTATCGGTGGGACTTCGAGCGCGGTGGGGAAACGCTCGCGCTCGACGTGCCGGGCGCGATCACCATCGATGACACGCCGTTCGTCGTATCACTGGCAACGGCCGGTGCCGGGCTGGCCTACCTGCCTGAACCGGTTGTCGCGCCGCTGGTGGAGCGGGGCGCATTGCGCATTGTGCTTGAGGAATGGTCATCCACGGGGCCGGGCTTCCACATCTATTATCCGAGCCGCCGCCAGCTCCCGACCGGCCTGCGCCTCCTTATCGAGCTAATACGCGAGCTGCGCCCGCTCGATCTTTGAGCGCCATCCCGCGCTTATAATGAGCCCAGCTCATCGTCGCGTTGATGCGTAAGCGGCTTACCCGCCTCGCTCCGACCGCCTACCTTCAAGCTACGAACACGCCAGCCGATCCGCTTTAGACTGTTTTCGCCGGCAGGGCGAAGGTCAAACGCGCGGGACAGTCCAAGCACATCCACCCAAGAACAAGGAATAACATTATGCCGAGACCTGATCGCTTCACTGGCAAAGTCGCTTTCGTCACTGGGGCTGCGGGCGGCATCGGCCGCGCGGCGGCCATCGCCTTCGCCGTCGAGGGCGCGCGCGTCGCCATCCTAGACCGTACCGAGGACGCGCTACGGAGCACTGAGGCGGCGGCGAAGGCGGCAGGCGGCGAAGTGCTGGCCATCACGTGCGACGTGTCCCGGCCGGAGCAGGTGGAGGCGGCCGTCAACCAGGTGGTCGAACGGTTCGGGCGGCTGGACGTGGCGTTCAACAATGCTGGCGTCGAGAACAAGGCGGCCCCGCTCCACGAGATCGAGCTTGAGGAGTGGGATCGCATCCTCGGCATCAATCTGCGCGGCACCTTCGTCTGCATGAAGCACGAGCTGGCGCAGATGGTGCGCCAGGGCGGGGGCGTGGTGGTCAACACCGCGTCGGGTGCAGGGATCTGCGGTGTCGCCGGCGGGGCTTCCTACGCCGCTTCCAAGCACGCGATCATCGGCATGACGAAGTCTGCCGCGCTCGACTACGCCAAACAGAACATCCGCGTGAACGCCGTCCTGCCCGGCAACATCGAGACGCCGATGATGGACCGCTTCACCGGCGGCGACATCCAGAAGGCGATCGACCTTGAACCGGTCGGCCGTCTGGGAAAGCCGGAGGAGATCGCGGAGGCGGTGCTGTGGATGGCTTCCGACCTTGGCGGCTTCGTCACCGGCGCAGCGACCGTGATCGACGGCGGCTGGTCGCTGTGATGGCCCGGTTGCACGCACCACGCGGGTTGTTGTCCCTCGCGCTCACCACAACCCTGGCGGCAACGTGTGAGAGCGGGCGCGCCGAGTCCACGCCCAGCCGGGCTGGCGCGGAGGGAAGGAACGCCGTGACCATGATCGAGATCGTTGCCGGTGATCGGCGGTGGAAGGCGCGCATCGACTCCACCCCGGCCGGGCGCGACTTCCTCGCTCAGCTACCGCTGGAGCTGACGCTGAAGGATTTCGGCGGCAACGAGAAGATCGCCGACCTGCCCCGACCGCTCACCCGCAAGGATGAGCCCGTGGCCGCGACGCCGCGCGCGGGCGATGTTGCGTTCTATGCGCCATGGGGCAACCTCGCCATCTTCTACCGGGACGGCCACCATTCGCCCGGCCTGATCCCGCTGGGCCGAATCGAGGGAAGCGCAGCTCCGTTCGAGGAGCGCGGGCCGGTCAAGGTTTCGATCCAGCCGGTCGCAACAGCCCCGTCAAAATAACAGAACGCCACGCAGATATCTTCCTCGACACTTTACGCTGTCGCTCATCTTCAAATTGCGCTCCGGCAGATGCTGTCAGTTCGCTCCCGACCGCAGCCCCATAGAACGCCGTTCACAAACAGCCGGTTGTCAGCGCCGCTGCGACCAGGATCGCCCACCTTTCCGGACAGCAGTGGTGCAATCCGCAGCCATTGCTCCTCGCTCAACTCGTATCGCTTCACGCCTATCGATCCACTTCGAACCGTAAAACTCGGAGACGACTTGATTCAGCACACTGCCCTCAGGGAAACCCTGAATGTGAATTGGTCCCAGCTCGCTGTCGCATTGGGTCTCACCGCTTGCGAAACGTCTACTAATTCACTTTTGCGCTCCAAAGCAGACCATCCCAAATCCACCCAACCAAGTCGTGCACCGCCGCCGCTACGCGCCACAAACGGACCATCGCAACTGTCCTAACGAACGTCTGCACACGAAGAAAGAACAGACGCACGTGTCTTAGGCTAGCGGTCACCACATCCTTGTTGTAGGGCCGCTCGGCGACCTCGTCCGCGAACATGCGGAAGTAGTCCGTGACGACCGCAGCGACCTCCGCCGAGGATCAACTTGTGCAGCTTTGAGGTAGCTGGGCGCTTCGGTTGCTAGAAATTCCCTTCGAAAGCGGGCTCTCGGTCGTCAACGGCTAGCTGTAGCTGTGGAGTGGTTCGGGGGCGGGTATCCTGGCCGCTTAGGAATTCTCCCCGATTCGTCTCCGAGAGCGTCGTCGAGCATGTTGATCCGATTGTGGGGAAATTGGCTTGGGGCAAGTGATGTTGACAGGGCGGTACGTGCGGCGGGAAACCCTTTCGCCTCGCCTGCGCCGGTCACCTTCCAGGTGATGAGCGAGACCAAGCTGCTGCTCGATGCTTGCGTGCGCCTCCTTGCCTATTCGAACCAGATTATTGCTCAAGGCATCCCGGTCCGTCTCGTGTTCGAACTCGGCCCGGCGATGGGCTACCTCGACCGGATGGGGTTCTTCGATCACCTCACGCCTGAGGTTGAGGTATTCCCGGATCGTCCTGCTGTGTCCGGCGCGTATGTGTTCGGAGGCAACAACCGGGGCCTCGTGGAAATCTGTGCCATCCGTCCGGGGATGGATGCCCACGACCTGATCTCCAAGCTGAAGGGAACCATTGGCGCGACCTGCGGGGGCCGGACCGATTTTCCGCAATTCGAGGATGCGATGACAACGATCCTCTCGGAGCTAATGGACAACGTGTACCTGCACGGTGGTAACGGTGCGACCGGTCATGCTGCCTTCCAATCGTACCCAGCCTCCAACAAGGCGCGTGTCGTGGTCTCCGATAACGGGCGGGGGCTGATGCAGACCATCCGCCCCCCCTTGGAAGATCGAGACCCGAGCTATCGCCACGTTCGGGACGTTGACCTGCTCGTGGAGATGTTCCGCGATGGCCTGTCGCGATTCGACGACCCCTCTCATGGAAATGGTCTGAAGGGGTGTGCGACCAAAGCGATCAAATATCGCGCCACGCTCGATGTGCGGCTCAGGTCGCAAGCGGTGACGCTGGTGCCGTCGGGGGAGGCATACATCCAAAATACCGCCTTCCTCTCATCGGATTTACCGGAGCTCGCCGGAACTCACATCGCTTTCGAACTGTCTCTTGTCTGACGCCATCATCACCGCTTAAATGACGGACATGAACCAGGTGCTCCGATGATCGTGCTTCGCGATATGATGCCCAAGTCCGAGGGCTGGGGCCGGGAGATGGGTCGACCGGTTTTCTCGAAGCTCGTCGAGCATGTCGAGCGCAACCCCGACCAGACGATCTTCCCAATCTCCTTCAAGGGCGTGAAGCAGGTCGACTACTCCTTCGCATCAGAGACGGTCGTTCAGCTCGCCCGTCGCT
This sequence comes from Methylobacterium brachythecii, assembly GCF_014196345.1. Classification (GTDB taxonomy): domain Bacteria; phylum Pseudomonadota; class Alphaproteobacteria; order Rhizobiales; family Beijerinckiaceae; genus Methylobacterium; species Methylobacterium brachythecii. The sequence goes on from NZ_JACIDN010000008.1 coordinate 244,442, forward strand.
ACAAGGGCGAGAAGGGCTTCTACCTGTTCGAAATCGCCACGCCTTACATCGAGGAAAACATCGACGCGGCCGCCCGTCGTGTCGAGCAGCCGCTGGTCATCGGCGATGCGAAGGGCCATCGGTTTATCGGCGCCGAACCCAGCACCGGATCGAAGGCCGCGCTCGATTTCGTCGTCGCACGCTCGCACGCACGTACCGCCGAAATCGCTGCCGGCATTCATGTCACGGTGGCGAACGCTTCCATGAAGCTCAAGCAGCTATGGTCGAGCGGCTTCCTTCTGCGGCGGGAAAGCGTCGCCGATTCGGGCGGTGTCGAGTTCGTCTACCAGCGCATCGCATAGGTCGTCGGGGTTCGTAGTAAACGAGCCCTTGACGACATTCGGCCACATCACCATAAATGGCTTCACTTAAGGAGATTGGCGAGCCGCCCATCTCATTGGAGATGCCCATGTTCGTTGATCATCGCTTAGCCCATCGAAAGGCCTACATCATCAACCTGCTCGCGCGCATGTGCGCCGAGCTCGACATCACCGAAAGCCGGCTCCAGCAGGCTAAAGAGCGCTACGAGGGCGTCGCCCGGTGGCTTGCCGCTGGCGACCACTTCCTGCTGCACGACCTCTCCATCTACCTGCAGGGCTCCACCGCCCTCGGGACGTCGGTGCGCCCCGTCGGCAAGAACGAGCACGACGTCGATCTCGTCGCATTCTTGCCCGAGGGGTCCACAGCGCAGACGCCCGCCTACATTAAGAAGGTGATCGGCGACCGCCTCAAGGCGCACGCGACCTATGCCCGGCTGCTGGAGGAGAAGATCCGGTGCTGGCGGCTGGTCTACACGAACGAGTTCCACCTCGACATCACGCCGGCGATCCTGAACCTCGCCTGCCGCAACCAGGGGGAGCTCGTCCCCGACAAGAGCCTGCGGGAATGGAAGGGCAGCAACCCGCGCGGGTACCGCGAGGCGTTCGAGGCACGCGCGGCGCTGGTGCCGCTCATCAAGGTTACGAAGGCCTTTGACGAGTCGATCCAAAGCCGCGCCGACATCGAGCCGTTCCCCATCACCTCCAACGGCCGCAGCATCCTGTGCAGGATCGTCCAGGTGGCCAAGCGGCACCGCGACGTCCACTTCGAGGGGCAAGATCTCGCCCTCTGGCCGATCTCGGTCATCCTCACCACGCTGATCGCGTGGAGCTATGAGCGCTGCGTCAAGGCGGGGGTCTACGAAACCGAGTTCGACCTCATGATCGCCGTCCTGAGGGGGATGCCGGACTTCATCCGCCGGACGCTGCCGGACGGATCCCCGGGCTGGCACATCCCGAACGAGACCACCATCGACGAGAACTTCGCGGAGCGCTGGAACGACGACCCGGACAAGGCAGGTGCCTTCTTTACTTGGCACGCCAAGGCGGTGGCGGACATGGAGAACCTCTCGCGCGTCGATGGCGCCGACCAGGTGCGGAAGGGGATGGACGAATCGTTCGGGCCCCGTCCGGTCGGCGCCGCCTTCACCGCGCTGGACAACGAGATCGCCAATGTCCGCCGCTCCGGCCTGTTGAAAGTGGCGCCGCTCGTCGGCCTCACGGCCGCGCCGTCCGTCGCGGCTGCTGTCCCCGTCAGGAGCAACACGTTCTTCGGGCGGGACTGCGGATGAAGCCCCCCGTCCGTCCGCGACGCTTGACGCTCGCCCAGCAGCACGTGAACCTCAAAGGCAGCCCCATGACCCAGGGCGATGGCGGCATCGCGGGCGGCGCGTTGACGTGGCGGTTCCAGGCCTCGCCGTCCCCAATCTCACGCATGTACGACCTGCGCCTGATGTACCGGCTCAACGGGGTGCCAGCCGCCTTCGTCGATCACCCTGATCTGACCTCGCTCGCGAAAGGGGTGAGGATTCCTCACCTCTACTCCGAACAGCCCGCGCGGCTCTGTCTGTACCTTCCCAGCGCCTACGAGTGGCGGTCCTCAATGCTGCTGGACCGCACCATCGTGCCCTGGGCTGTCCTCTGGCTCTGGTACTTCGAGGACTGGCTGGCGACCGGAGAATGGCGGGGTGGGGGCGTGCATGTCTCGCCCGAAGTCGAAGCAGAGATCGTCGCCACCAGCCCCGGGCTCGGTGAGGTCTCTCAATCTGGAAAGGAGGCCGCGTGATGGAACCCGGCATCGACGGTCCCGAATTCCGTAAGATCCTCACCCTCGATGGCGGCGGCATCCGCGGGGTCTTTCCGGCCGCTTTCCTCGCCAAGCTCGAAGAGCATCTCAACGAGCCCATCGGCCGCTACTTCGACCTGATTGTCGGCACTAGCACCGGCGCAATCATCGCCGCCGGACTGAGCCTCGGCCTAACCGCCGGGGAGATCCTCCGCTTCTACGAGGAGAAGGGGCCCACCATCTTCGACCAGCATCGCGGCCCCTTCGCGAACTGGATTACCAGACAAGCGCGGTCGGCCCGCCATTGGATGGGCACGAAATACTCCAACACGAGCCTTCGGGAGGCGCTCGACGAGGTGCTCGGCACTCGTCTGATTGGGGAAAGCCAGACCCGTCTGATCATCCCGGCTTGGCATCCTGTTCTGGAGCGCGTCTACCTCTACAAGACCGCCCATCACCCGCGTTTCGAGACCGACTACCTTCAGCCGGCGGTCGATGCCGCAATGGCGAGCGCGGCAGCGCCGACTTTCCTCGACCCCTACCTCACGAAGGAAGAGGTCGAACTCGTCGACGGCGGCGTCTGGGCAAACAATCCCATCGGGGTGGCGGCGGTCGAGGCGGTGGGGGTGCTGCGGTGGCCGGGCGATCGGCTCAAGATCCTGAGCATCGGAACGACCAACGACGTGAAGGCGCCCAGCCGGATCGGAGGCAAGCTAGGTGCGGCGCCGAACCTCGCGCGGCTCTTCATGGCGGGTCAGTCCCACAGCGCTCTCGGCGCCGCGAAGATCATCACAGGCGATGTGCACGACCGCAAGGCGATCTGGCGGATCGACCAGACCGTCCCGTTGGACCGCTACACGCTCGATGACGTCTCGCGCATCGCCGAGATGAAGAACCGGGCCATCGTCGAGGCGCGTGAGCAACTTCCCGAACTGCGCCGTCACTTCTTCGGAGAGGTCGCCTTAGAGTTCGAACCCTTCCACCGGCTGCCGGCTGTGAAAGCCGCGGCGTGAGCAATAGCAGTCCAGGCCAAGGGCGCTGCGAAGGCTGAAGCCCCTTACGTGCGGGCGTGGGAATGCTCGACGCCTGCCTCGCAGGCCAAAACCGCCCCGATCTGCTCCCGGTTTTCCAATTTGAAGCGGAAGGCATCAAAGGGGCGGGGCGGCCTGTATCAAAGCTCCCCGGCCAAGAAGACAATTATCAGCGTCTGAATGTTGCTCGCGGGCTGCGGCTCTGAGACGGACCGCGCCTCGACGGACAACGCAACTTCCCGACGTTATGGCAGCCCGCAAAGCGTCTGCTTTGAGGCGTGAAGCAGCCCTCCAGAAAGGCGGCGTGCGAGGTTAGCTCTGGGTCATCTTCAGGCGTTCGTCTGCGCCGCACTATTTGGCCGCTTCAACGCCCTATCGTCCGGAATCCGACGGGTCGCTTTCAGGCAGTCTCATTCGGCACAAATGTATTAGCCGCATAACCACAACAGCTCTTGCCGTTCTGTAAGCGCACTTCGCGGCCGTGATTGCGATGCTCGTGTTGCGTATCCCATTGCGCGCCAGCAGTTTCACCATGCGCACGAAGATGCGCCCCGTTTAACGAAACGCCGCGCATGTCTTGCGCGACATACAGCCGACTGACAGCTGCACGTCGCGCTTCAAGCATGTTCAGCTACGATATGCCGCCACTATTGAGAGCTTCAGCGGCAATACAAAGGTTACTCAACGATCATTTCGATGCGATCTGGGGCTCACCATACAACCCACCTATCGCATCCAACTTCTGGTTTATCGTGTCATCACGGACGATTAGATACTTTGCCCGAAGAGCTGTCGTGACAGCATGCGCAAGAGTTAGCCCGACATAGCTTTCCGAGAAATTCTCGTATTCGGCTGGCGTTACGAACGACGCCCTCCAATTCGTTGAAAATCTCATAATAGTGAAGTGCCCCGAGAAATGCTTTCTTGCCATTTCCTCGAACAACTCGATGAGTTCTACTTCCATTCGTGTCATAGAATTTTCCTTTAATACTGCATTAATATAACTACTCAGAAAATCAGAAGTTTCGACACAATGGACTCATAGAAATTCCTGTGGTAAAGTCTTGCGTTTCGGTGCGCGCTAGCAGCCTCTTGGTGCCCCTGCAGATGCGCAACGGGACACGAGCCTCCCCGCACACCGAACGCGACATTCGACCAACTCGCCGCGCGAAACGCGGCGACATACCAATTTGGCAGAGGGTCAGCCTCGGAAGTTCCGCCACCCGCGACCAGCGCCACGCGCGTTGCCTCATGCGCCGCTTCTGTCAGTTCGGGACACAGCTTGGCTGCTGCAGCCTCATGCGCGAGAGCCGCCTCCCCGTGCGCCTCTGCCGCCATCGCGTGGCGCGAGAGGACTGCCTCATGCTCATCGCCAGGGCCGGCCTCGGTCGAGACCTGCGCAGCGGTGATCATCTCCTTCTCTCCCCTGATTTGCACGCGTGACGCGAGACCCGTTGCGTTCGGATTAAGCGGCAAAGGCGCGGTCGAGCGCGTCGCGCGCCACGTCGCTATTCCGGACGGCTTGCGTGTAGTGGCTCAGGGTCACGGCCGGGCTCGCATGGCCCGCGATCTTGGCCACGAGACCGACTTCGACGCCTTCGGCTTGCAGGGTCGAGATGAACGAGTGCCGGGCGGAGTGCGGCGTGACGTAAGGGAGGCCAGCGCGCTTCAGCAGCACTGCCCAGATTCGGGTGCGGAAGTTGGCGTAGAGGTGGACTCCTCCTCCCCCTATCCGTGGCAGCGGCCACGTCTGCCGCGTCCCGAGACCGGGGAACACACGGTGCGGCTCGCCCTCTCGATGCGGGCAGATCTTGCGCCACGCGGTCAGCATCGCGCGCAACCGCGCCGACATCGGGATTGAACGGCGCCCCGCCGCCGTCTTCGTCACCTCAGAAACGGTGCCGTCGATCTCCTGCATTCGGCAGATGCGGATTATGCCGGCCGCGAAGTCTACGTCCTCCCACAGCAGCGCGAGCATCTCACTTGGGCGGGTGCCGGCGAGGAACGGAAAGGCGACGAAGATGCCTTTCTCTGGATCGGCATCGGCAACGGTGAGGAGGCTCGTCACCTGCTGAGAAGTCAGGATGGCCTTGACCGGCTTCGCACGGCCCTTGCCGAGACGGGTCGGCATCGCGGGGGGTCGGACGCCAAGGTCCTCCGCAGCCAGCGCGAGTGCGCCACCGAGGTATTTTCGAGCGCGATTGGCGGTGGAGGCGCCCACTTGCTGGACGAGGAGCTTGTGCCAGCTCCGGATCTCGCTCGTGGACAGTCGGTTGAGCTTGATCGCACCGAGGGTCGGCTTGAGCGCCGAGCCCTGCGGCACGAGACCAGACTCCGTGTAGGCGCGGCGCTCCGCAGGGGTTGCGTCAGCTAACAGCGGATCGGTGATGTAGCGTGCCGCCTGCACGTAGCCGAACAGCGTGCGGTCCTTGACTTCACCGCGGCGGTTCTCGAGCCAGAGCGCAACGGCTTCGCCGACCGTGACGACTTCGCGTTCGGGCACGTAGGTCCGTGCCTCGACCGCGGCAGCGATCTCGTTGCGTCGAGCAATCGCCTCCTTCTGTCGCTCGAAGAAGAGCTGGACGCGCGCACCGGTCTTCGGGTCGATGAAGTTTAAGACCCAGCGCGTGTTGATAACAAACTCGCCAGAACGCAGCTTGCGCCGCCGATCGCGCTTGGTCAGGCTGATGTTGAAGGGGTTCGAGGCCGGCACGGCCGATACTCCACTGTTTGGCCAAAACAGAAAATCACGCGGTTACTGCGGGAACAATTATTCGCGCCAATGCCGTAAGTTGGGCAGTTAACGAACCAACAACGTTGGATAGATCAAGACGTCCATCGATTCAGCACCGCATCTGTAACCACGAATGTAACCGCAGCGAAATTTGAACGTTAGGATCGTTCCAGAAATACGAGCGGTCGTATTCGGGCATATTAGGAAATACGACGGCTAGAGCCGACATCATCATGATTGAATGGTGCGATAGCGGTAGGTCGGTAGCGGGTAGCGTCGGTAGCGCGCATACACCTCAGTCGGAGTGACTTACGGTCAGGCTGCATGCAGCTGAGGACAGCCGGACCCAATAAAAGACCCGCTACCACCCGCTACCGCTACTAGATTGGGATTGGAATGCTATCAGGATCGACATTCAATTCGAATTTGTCTTCGGATATCGAATAACCTTTCATCACCTTGCCTTCACATTTGATGTTCTGTGGGCCTTCCCATCCAATCTTTCGCATAAGCTGCGCGAGACGCTTGTTGAAGTACTGCGGCATCGCGCGAGGTTCCAGCTTGAGAACCTTTTCGAAAATGTCGAATGTTGATATCCTATAGTACCCACCAGTTTTTATGACATATTCTGAGGCATGAGCCCGTTCCCAATCTAATCCACGACCTATATTTTTGAGATGATCGAGCCAAGGGTCATCTTCCATTCGATCGTTTTGCTGCTCCGCTGCTGCTGCCCAGAGAGCTTCATCGAGTACAATCGATAGGCCATGCGCCTCTGACGCGGCGGCTTCTGCCCAGAGCTGATCTCGATCGGCAGCTAAAAGGTCCAGCGCGATCGCCCCCGTCCTAACTGGCCAGAAACGTCGATTTCCGGTCTGGTCCCGCAGATACTGATCATCGTTGGTCGTTCCGACGAAAACATTCTGCCGTGGCCTCGTTTCACGGAAGCGACCGTATGCTGGTCTTGCCTGGTCAACAGTACGGGAAGCAAACGCCTTGACCTTATTCATGTCGGCTCGCGTCAGCCCCTCCAGTTCTCCCAGCTCGTAGATCCACACGCCCTCGACGGCCTCCATCTGCGACTTCGGATCAAGTGTGAGAATGTCCTGATCGGAGAAATTCTGATCACCGGCGAGGATCCGCAGGGCAGTTGATTTTCCAGTACCCTGGCTGCCTTCAAGAATGAGGATCGTATCGAACTTGGTGCCTGGCTGCCGAATGCGTCGCACGGATGCAATGAGAACGATGCGTCCGAACGCACGATTCAAGGGCGTATTTTCCGCTCCCAAATACTTGACGAGCCAGGAATCGATCCGGGCCACGCCATCCCACCGCAAGCCATCCAAGTAATCCCTAACAGGGTGAAAGATATTTTCCAAGCAAAGCGTATTAGCCGCTTCGCGGGTATGGTCCTTTCCAGGGTCAAAATTGTACTCGCGCAAGATCTCATGCCGAAGTACAGCGCAGCCGTCGTCACTGAGTTCGCCTTCAAAGACCTGAAGAGCTTGACCACCAATTTTCTTGCGTCGATGAAACTCGTCATATTCGCAACGAAGGCCCAGACGAGCGATCGCCAGCAACGTGTTTCGCAACGTAGGACGGGGCCCGAATTTGCTCATATCCGGCCAGCCACCGTTCACCGTGGCAATGGCCCGATCGGCTTGCCGGAGTGCATGACGCTGCGATTGTACCTTCTCCCGGATTGAAGCCGATATCCCGTAGTCAGCATTCAGGAGAATGCCCGCGATCTCGTGTTGTGCGCATCCAGATCGTGCCAATGCTGTTGCTACTGCGAAAACCGCTTCGCTGCGTGACGGAAAGTGGGCTCCGGGCCGACCTATGGGGTTCTCAGCATCATCACCATGTATGATCAGCTTTCGAATCTTTTCCGGTATCGAAGCTTTGAGCGCCTCAATGGAAACAGGCTCAACAAGTGCCTTCCCGCTTTCTAAGGTAAGTCCGCCACTCAACTCAGCGACAGGCGCTTCATTGAACTGATCAAGATCATAAGAGAGGTGCTGGCCTGGAACATCTTCGACGACACGGGCAAGGGTAGGAACACGTCCCGCTTCGCGCTTCTTCTTGTTTGGAACGTTGATCGTCCACGGCAGGCGCATCACCCGATCGCAGTTGTGACAATTATCGCCGCCCAATGCTCTTGCGAGGGCCTTATTACAGCGCTCAACACGGTCGAGATCCGATGTGACAGAATTCAAAAGCCAGAGCCCCTGAAAGCCGCCTCCGGAAAAGATGACAGAAGTCGGCGCTGGCTCGTAGGCACGAATCTTTTCGAGCGCCGCCGGATCGTCGATGTCGACGTGAAGCCACATAGTGCTTTCGACGTCCTGCTTTTTTGCTTTCTTGTTCGCTGCAGAGCCGCGCAATTTTGCTACGCTGTAGTATATATTGTGACTACCCTGCTTTGACTCGATCCATAGCACTGCCTCCTGCCGCTGAGCCGCCTCGAAGGTGCGTGCAGTGGGGCGGCCATCCGGAGGCATTGCTACAAGATGGATTCGATCGCCGTTCTGCTGTTTGAAGGCAAAATCGACGGCTTTTACGCTATTGTGTTTATTGGACATGACGCAGCAACTCGCAGCGCGCGTCGCCGCGCGGCTCTCCAGCATGTTGAAAGGATTAGATGAGAGATCGATAACGCTCTCAGTTCGAGCGCATCAGCTCTTTGATCTCGGACGCTTTCACGTACGAGCGACTATTTAAGAGCTTGTAGATTGGGATCAGGCCGAGTTTTGCTGCGCGCTGGATCTTGAAATACGGAACATTGAGCGCTGTCGCGGCCTGCCGGAACGTAAGATACGGTTCAGGCGGCTCTGGCCTTGGCTTGTCTGTCATCATCCTCGTGTCTCCCGGCTGCGTTCGTTGCTGCCGGGATCTCAATTACGAGGGATCGAAGCCCATTTCCCCCAGACCCTCAGGGTCTGATTTCACAGGAGTCGAAATTTTTTGGCGGTTAGGGGCGGTAGGACGCGACGCGTAATTAGAGGATGCTCAATCATACGCTCCAATTCGATGTCTGTAAGTTTCATATAAGTGGATTTCAGCAGACCATTGCGTTCGGTACGTCCTGTAAGCTTACTTTTCTCGGTTTGCAAAAGACAGCTAAACCATTTTACTGGATATGGTCCCCAGGGCGCCCGAACGGCGTGTCTAATTTCTTCAAGCAGTTCGACTAACTCACCGTTAGCGTCTTCTCTATTCGCTCCCCCGTTGCGTTTCGCGTTTGCTATCCAATGAGCATACCAATGTCTTTGTATGATAGTGGAATCAGCAATAGCCATCATCGTCTGATGAAATTGCTTAAAATACTCATCGCGATTTCCAACGTATAGCTCAAGATAAACTGCGTGATGGAAGTGCAGACTCGCCCAATTGTTGAAAAACTCGGCCGACATTTTCCGTGCTTTGATCCCTTCTTCAACAGCTATCCACAGCCCGGGCTTTCTTACAAAACCAGATGGTCGCTCTTCTTCATCACCGCTCAGACAACCTAGCGTGTTGTTCAGATCGACTAGCCGTTCTCTTTTTTCCCAGTCTACGACACTAATGTATTCCCAACTTTTTATCTTAGCCATATGATCGCTTTCGATCATTCCATATGTCACATCACTGAGCTTACAACGCTCAAGATCATCATCGGTCATGACGTAAACTGGGATGTAACTTAACTTCATTTCGTCGAACTCTCGCCGAATTTCATCCCAATCAATTTTATTGCCTAATGATTTCGGCACGGCTTGGCTCCCAACACGTTTGCGCATGGTGCCAAGCCGTGATTGATTGTTTATTACTTTAACGTGGGCAGAGCTGCTGCCCTCCAGACATATTGCTTTCGTTATTTGGCGAACTGCGGCGACAGCAATGTCATCATGTCCTTACTGCGAAGGCGTACGGGTGGCATTCCCCCCAAACGTATATCGCTCGCATCAAGCGAAATGCGCACGTGCCGAAGACGACCTCGAATGCCCAGAGATGCTTGTCACGCTTGCGACTTAACGGAGCACGGGTCGCCGGTTACGTCTGGTCAACAAACCAGCGAAGGCGCCTCTCATGCTCATCTTTAAACGCCGGACTGGCGAGATAGCCGAGTTCAAGGTGACGCGCCCTCGGGCATGATCACGACACTTTCCCGTTCAGCAGTTGCGGCACCTATTCGCCACCCCCGACACCCTTCTCGGCTTGGCGCTGCTGTCGAAGCTGATCGGCAGAGTAGCCGTGATCTCGTCCTCTGCGTCGCCGGGAATGTTGCTGGGAATGGCTGGAACTGGGCTCGCAGCGCGGACAGCCGCAAGTGCGATCGCGTCGAGGTTCGGCTTGCCCGAGCTTCGCGCAACGACGGGATTGGTGACCCGGCCTATTCGGTCGATCGTCATCTTGATCAGGGCCGTGTGGCGTCCTCTCGGCATTTTGTCCGGCTTCCTGGCGTCACCGAAGGGTCGGATGTGGTTTGACACCTTAATCGGCCAGGGGATGTTCTCCGCCCTGACGGTCGAAGCGGCGCCGGCGAACATCGCAAGAACGACAACGATTGCGGTGACACGCGTCATCTCGGATCTCCGACGACTGCTTCCGCAACGAAACGGAATCAGTGATCAAGCTAGCTCACGCTTGATAAAGGCACTAATATAATAGAGCTTTTACAATTTATTATTGCCTGTCTAGGTTCTTAACCGAAGCCATTTTCTACTAGCAGTCATTGGTACTTTAGCTGCCGACCTCACCCTGCTTATAGCGTAGCAAACTCGGCGCGTTTGTCAGGTTCGCCAGCGTTGCTGGAGTGAACCCGCGCGGGCTCGGCTATGCACCCGGCGAGAGCAGCAGCGCAAAAGGTTAATCGTTTTATATCATATAGGTCACCGGCGGGCGTGTCCGGGCGTCTCGGGATAGATCGATTCAACTATGCCCTCTGAGCACAATTCAAGCCGAATAGATGAAGTCGCTGACCTAACGGTCTCGCTGTGCAATGCAGTGCTCCACGCTCATCTCTCCGGACGCGGAGTGGCGGACGAACAAGTGCAAGCACTCGCAAAGGCCGCCCGGCTCTTCCAAGACGAACAGACACCATGGCCTCCGATCCTCGAACAGGTGCTCCATGAACTCACTCGTAGTGTGACCGAAGACGAGGCCGTACCACCGGCAACGCAAGAAGCTGACGAGGTGGACATGACTGCCGAGGAGGGTCCGAGCAAGGATGAAAAGGGTGTGAAACGCTTCCTCAGCGCCTTAAAGAGGAAGAAGGACTAAAACCCCGAATGGCGCCGCGCACCTTGCCGACTTGCGAAGTTCAAATCGCGGTGCCTGGGTCCTACTGCCCGCGGACGACGCTCATCGCTTGCCGTAAAGCGCTGCCCTGAATGCCACGGAGCCGTAGCAACCGCAGGCGTCCACACGCCAGGCGGAAAGGTCAATCTGGAGCATCGGAAGACGCATGATGGCTGCCCCCGACTTGGAAGTCGATACACAGGTCGGCCGTCTAGACATCCGATACCTCTGTCATAGTCGGAGCTGTCCGCTCGCTGGCGCAAGCGTCTGGCTGGATGATTCCTTGATACCACCGCCAACGTGCCTTCCCGACGCGCTGAGGCACACCATTGGCGTCAAGGAACGTGCCAATCGTCACCTCGTCTGGATCAAGACCTAGAAGGTAGCAATAGTTGCGCGCCATCTGAATGGCTACGCTTTGCTCCAGTAGCCTTTTACGTTCCATGATCTCTCATGCCGATGTGAGCCGACCCCGCCAATCGTTCGGAGCTAGACATTCTTAAGGGGCAGCCGCATTTGGCAGCCTTGCGCCCATCGCAGCCGTTCCTTCAGCGTAGCTGACCTGACCGCCTCGAAACCCGGACATTGCTCGAGATTGCCGTCAGCGGGCTATGACCGCGGCACTCGGTGAGATCTTGGCCGCAGAAACACAGTTAGGCTATGGGCTGGCAGGCGCCGGGTTGGGTCTGGGTGTTGGGTATGGCCTCAGCGGGTACTATGGCGATGGGTGCGGGTACGGCTACGGCGCCTATGGCACGCCGTACTGCGGCAGCTACTACGGCTACGGGTACTGAGCACAGGCGCTCACCTCACCCGAATTTTGAACACGACGACCCCGGTTCGCACACGCAGCCGGGATTTCGTTTTTCCGGGCCGCACGGTGACGCGCGAGCGGTCTGCTTAGGGGGGCTTTGAGCGAACCCACGGCGTGCAGCCATCGCTCGTCGCGGAGGACGGCCTAACCCATCTCGGTCAGTGAGGCGCTGCTTGCCCTAGCAGAGCCGTGACACCTCGTGCCCGTCTGAAGGCAAAGAGTGCTCTGCGGCGCTCTTCGTAGGCCTCACGCAAGCGCGAGTTCGCTTCACCCTTTCGCGCTGCCGGTTGCAGCTCTTCTTCGTCGAATGGATAGCCCACGTTTAGCGCAAGCTCGTGCAGCCAAGCAGCATCCGCCACGGCGAACTCAAGCTCCGTTCGCATCAGGCATTCGTCGTTCTGCGGCATGCCCCCCTGCTCAGATGCGCTGGCTCTCGATCTCTAGGCGAAGCATTTGGAGCAAAACCCGGGTTCGAAAGGACGCCGAACCCAGAGCCCTATTTTCGAGCACCGCCAGCGCTTCGAGCACATTGGGCTCAGTAAGAGGCGCTGCCGCAGTGCGCATGAAGTGTACGGGTCTGTCGGTAATATCGATGAGCACGCCAAACCCGTGCCGCAGACCATCGGCCTGCTTTACGCTTTGGCCAAGGTCCAGAAGCCGACGGGTTTTGCCGGCTGGCGAACGAACACGATACTCCGCCGAGAAGATACCGCCCACTCTCGCAAATTCATCGATTTCCGGTCTCACCCAATCCCGGTCATCGGGATGAAGCCCGCTCAGCGTCTGACCCAGCGTAATAGAGTGACCAGCGAAATCCTGGTCTCCTAAGAGGATTTCCGCTGCACCACCATCGAGCACGACGTTGCCAGATACCAAGTCATGCTCCCAAGTGCCGACGAAACCCGAGGCGGACAGGGCATTGGAGAGCAGTGTCGCTGCGGCATCTGCTTGATGGATCATTCGTGTTCCCCCAACATCGCGTCCCCGAAGCGACATCGCAATTGATCTCAAATCATGCGCATCTTGCAAGCGGATGGCTTTGGAGATTGTCCGAGGTGTTAGCTCTCGCCCGGTTTCGCGTGGCTTCTGTCTGGGAAAAGGTTCTTGAGGAGCTTCTCCTGGCGCTCACGCCTCTCGGCCTCCTCCCGATTATGTGTGCGCACGGCTCGCCAGCGGTCACGGACGGTGATGATCGAGTGCGGCCAAAGCGAAACCGCGCGGTCGAAGGCGGCGCTCGCAATCTCTAGATGCCATACCCGGCCGACCGACATCTCCCTGGAGCCGCGTGCCGTCCAGATATCGATGTCGAAAGAGTTCGTCGGCATCACGGCTTGGTCGAGGTCGAGTTCAAGCGGCACCAAGAGCTGCGCGGTACAGGGGCGCTCGGCACACCGCGAACGCATTAGCCCGAGGAAATCGCGGAGGGGGCGGTTCTTTCCGTGTCGGGCAACCAGTCGCTCTAAGCTGTAAGACCCGCAGCGGCGGCAGCGCTCGCATTCAATCAGCAGGCGCCGGGATGGCACGTCTCCGAGGTTCTTCAAGCTGCTCGTCAACCTTGGTCGAAGGTCCCTCGGGCATAGCCGTAAGAGATAAGCCGTCGCTGTTCCCTACTCCGCCGCTCGGACTCGCATAGGTCCGCCAGAGCGTCCCGGATGACCAGCCTCAAGGCATCCATCGGATTGCCGCGGGCCTTCGCAAGGTAGGCATCGACAATGGCATCTGCCTCGCTTGGCAGCCGCGCCGGCAAGCCCATGAGTCGTCCTTCCGTTGGTGAGAACGGAAAGAGAACAGACAGGGGGCCTCAGGGTCAATACGACTAGCGGAAAGGGATGTGCAAAGAGCGCTTCGCCTAGCCCAGTCCTACGCCCAGTTCCACCTCGGCCAGCACCTCGGCCTTCACGCTTCGCAGGTAGCTCGTGAGCCGTTTGGCTGCCTCAACGTCGGCACACTGGACCCAAAGGCTGGAGGACCGCACGTCCCTCCCGAGGCTCCTCAGGACGGCCTCGGCGGGCCATGCCGCCTTCCGCTCAGATGAGCTAGCGAGGTGGCGGAGACCGTATGGCGTGCCGATGATGATCAGGACGCGTGCTGAGTCAGTCATCCTCGGAGGCTAGCCGCGAGAAGCTGGGCCGGGAAGGTCTGGGTTGCTGGCGCGAAGGTCGCACCCATAACCGCGTCGTTCCCCAATCGGCTCAGCCGGTCGGCTCGATGTGCTCGATGAACCTCAGGCCATCCCAAAGCTCGACCGCGTGTTTCTCCGCCATGACCCGAGCTAAGGATAGAGCGGCGGCGTCGTCGGCTGCATTGAGCTTGATCGTGTCGAGCACGAGGCCACCCGCGGTCAGAGCCGTCAGCCGATACCGGGTTGGAGACGCTGATCTGGGCTGCGTCATCATAGCCGGGCATCCTTCGTTGCGTGAGAGATACCGACCCCGCGCTGCACGGAAGTGCGTGGCGGCCTGTCAGCGAACGAAAACTAGGCCGCGATCGTTGGGTGGGAAGGTCGTCGACGCGCGCAAGCTGGTTGCTCCGACGTTCCCAGCCGCCGTGCCGACCTGATGCCGGGCAGCACGAGCAATGCCAGCAGCGCACTGCCCTATTCTGGTGCTTCGCTACGTTGCCCGTGCGCATTTCTGCCTTGGTCCCCTCAGTCTAAGGCCAAAGAGCTAGGGAATAGCCGCACGTCGCCGTCCGGGTGCGACTCGGCGCCTTCGGAACAACCAGTCTGCAACCCTGTTGGCAGGGCAGGCGCATAGTTTTCGCGACTAACGCCGCGCTTACGTATGCGCAAGACGAGATAACGCGGCCATAATCGCCTAGTATGAAAAGGAAACGGCCATGGGTCTTTTCACAAAAGACATCAAGACGTTGGACGATTTATTCGTTCACACCCTACAAGATATCTACTACGCCGAAAACCAGATCACGAAGGCATTGCCCAAAATGATCGACAAGGCGACCAGCCCCGAGCTTAAGCAAGGCTTTCAAACGCACCTCGGTGAGACCGAAAATCAGATCAAGCGGCTGGAGCAGGTTTTCCAGATGCATGGGCAATCGCCCAAGGCCGTGACGTGCCCCGCAATCAACGGCATCATCGAGGAAGCCAATGAGCTGGCGGGGGACGTTGCCGACAAGGACGTGCTGGATGCAGCACTTCTGGCCTCAGCTCAGGCAGTCGAGCACTACGAAATCACGCGGTACGGCACATTGATCGCGTGGGCCAAGCGGCTCGGACGCGATGACTGCGCTGGTGTGCTCCAGCAGAACCTCGATGAAGAGAAGGCGACAGATGAGAAGCTGACTGTGTTGGCTGGTAGTCAGGTCAATCGACAAGCCGCCTAAGTGTTTGCTGGGAGGAGGACACATGGTTGTCCTCCTCGCTCCTCTCTTCTGCTCATCCCGAGCGTAGCTTTGGCGCTTTTTGGCCTTCTGTTCTCGCCACTCTGCGAGGTTCACCATGTTCAGCGCCGTGAGCATCCGGCCTAGCATCCGACCAAAGGCAGCAAACATCAGGCTTGACGCCCTAAGCTCGGCCTCAACCTTCTGCGCCTCTGCCTCGAACATCTTCCTGATGCCAGCCGCCCCGCCAGACGGGAGCTGTTCGTCGGGATGCACACCGCTACCCATTAGACTCGAAGCAGCGCGCCGAGGAAGCCTTCGACAAATAGGTCCGCTCGATGCGGGAGCCAATGAGAAGACCGGGACCGAGGCGGTCGCAAGAGGAGCCTTAGTACGAGAACGACGTACCGGGGGAGCGCGAGCCACGGCATCGAAGGCGGCCAATACATCCACTTTACGGCGCCCGGCGATTGGGCTGGCGCGCGCGGGCCTTGAGGGCATCGCGTATTGCCTGACGGGTTTATTCGGGTGGCAGTGACGACGTGCAGCTCCGCGCCGTAGCGAGCCTGGGCTATCTCTCACCTCTCCGCATCACCCATCTGGGGGATAAGCAATCTTCGCTTGTATCGCTGTTAATCACTCACATCCCTCATTGCAGATCGCTTAGGTTAACGGTTTATTAGCTCGTGAATGTAATCACGGGCCCTTGTGATGCAAGAAACAATACGACTTGATTGCAAGTCATCGAATAAAAAGCGTGAACGCATCAAATTCAAGCGGGCAATGCCGTTCTCAGACACTGCGGATTTTCTTTCTCGCCTCCAGATGCATGATCGCCGCGTGCGATCGGGGGAGGAAAAATCCTTGAAGATACTTTCAGATCAACTCAGAAAAGCGCGGGCGGCCGAACTGCGCGCACCTGTGGCCTGGATCAGGGCTCGCGGGCTGTTGTTCGATGCCGTCCGTGAGGTCGATGCGATGCTCGCGCCTCTGAGCCTCGGGCTCAGCATGGCGGACGATGTCACCAGCCCCGATCTCACCGGGGCCGTCGAAGTTCGCCTCTACCGAATGGGGGGCGGGCTCCCACGGTCGATGCTCGACATCACGGTGGACCTGGACGGCCACCACCGGACGCGGGTGTTCGACACACGGTTTCCCGTGCAGGTCCAGCTACCTTCAGTCGCGAGAGTGACGCAGGAGCAGTACCGCGCGGCGCTGATGGCTTTCGTTCACGACGTGATGCGGACCACCGAGCCACGGCAAGCCCAACAATGCCCACACTGTGCGCAGCCGACGCTATCGCTGTACCGGGTCGGCAGCATCTCCTTCGACGACGACGAAGAACCCGAAAGTACCTAGTTGCCGTACCGATCGGCGGTCTTCACGCCGATCTCACGGCCCTCCAGGCGCCCGATCTCCCTTGCTACGCGCGACCAGTATCTGTCGCCCTCTCCGAAGCCCACGCTGCGGGCGTTTCGGGCGCGACGACGGGCCTCTTGGTAGGCGAGGCCACCGTGCTCCGCGATGAGTTCCTGGGCGCTTTTCGCTGCCGTCCGCTTCGTTCGTCCGCGCCCGAGCAGACGGCGAAAGATGCGCCAAGCCAGCCCAGTGCGAGGGGCCGCCGGGTCATCGGCCGCCCGGTTTGACGCTACGACCGGAAGCACTACGCCGCATCCTTTTCGATCAGGCGCGGGTCGTCGTCGTTTCCGACCTTGTTGACCCGCTTCGAAACCGGGACTTCCTTTAGCGCGCTCTCCTTGGCGGGCTGAAGGATTTCGGTGCCGGCCGATCCATCGAGCCACGCATCGATCTGTTTGCCGTCCAGGATTACCGGCATGCGATCGTGATAGGGCTCCATCCAGTCTGACGGCTCGGTCACGATCATAGTGCACGAGAGCAGTTCTTCCCCGTCAGGATCGGTCCAGCGATCCCACAGCCCGGCGAGCGCCAGCACCGGCGCATCGTCGGCCGCGGTGAACAGATGCGGCTGCCGGTCCTTCTTCTCGCCGGTCCACTCATAGAAGCCGCTCGCCGGGATGATGCAGCGTCGCTTCTTGAAGGCGTCGCGGAACATGGGTTTTTCGGCCACCGTCTCGGCGCGGGCATTGAAGGTCGCTGGCACCTCCTTGAGGGGTTTCTTCCACCAGATCGGGACCAATCCCCAGCGCATAGGGGCAATCGTGCGTCCCTCCTCGCCCTGGCGAACCGCCTCCACCATCGTCGTCGGCGCGATGTTGTAGCGGGCGCGAAGGTTTCGGCGCGGGCCGATGATGCTCATCGCCTCGTGGACCTCGGCCCAGGTGGGATATTGGGTGAAGCGTCCGCACATGCCGGTAGTTTGCCTCCGGTCGGGATCGAACACCATGGATCGCGCTGCGGCCATCCACGATTGATGCCGGAGGAGAGCGCCATAGCCGCGAGCACAATAAAACTCACCCCAGAGATCCCGAATGGGATCGCCCGCTACATTGCGGCTCACGAGGGCAGCAGAGCCCGAACGAGATGGACAACGCGATCCTGGTACTGGCTAACGCAGGCGGCCACCCTTAAGTCGGTCGCGTGCTGGCCTGAGGTCGCAGCCAAAAGCGAGTGCGAGCAGTAAGGGCCGGGATCAAACGGCCAGCGGGCAATCACCCCGGGTAGGCAAAGTAAGCTCTACGCAGGTTTTCCGCCCACCGCTTCGGAAGTACCTTTTTGATCGTTTGCCCGTCTTTCTTGTCGGATCCTGCGCCGGCCGGATTGAAGACATCTGACACGTCCGTGTGATCATGTTCATCTACGCCCTCGCGATAAGGAAGCGTTGTATGAATGAGTTCATGAACCAGTGTCGTTCTCGTCCGATTTAGAATTTTTGTCGAGAGGATGCAGTACGGAGGCCAGCCAACATCGCCGTTTGCATTGACGTTTCCCGTCTTGAACGTCTCTCCAAAAATATTATCGTCTTCCATAACTCCAAATATTATTGGAATACCCACACCGACTGGGAGGGCCTGATGACATTTATATCGGACGGCGCCGGGCTCGCCTGCACGCGAGTTTATAGGGCCTTGATGAGGAATACCGATTGGATCGCCCGCCGGAAAGCTAAGTTTCATGTTGTGCGGTTTGAGCAAATCGTTTCCGCCATCGATAAGTGGCTGGTAGAGCTTCTTCCAATCAGCGTCCGTCGTCTTGAAAAAGACGAGCTTCAGTAGCGTGGGCTTGCCTACCATCGTTATTACACCCTTGCTTGCGAAGCGATGACTCTCTCGGAGGTCAGCCATGCCGCTTTACCGAATTCACATCACGTCGAATGACGGAGCAATTGACAATCTCGATGAGGAGGGCGTCGAGCTAACAGGAGTTGGCGAGGCTCGAGCGCTCGTCGTCGAGACGTTGCTCAAAGCTGCCCAGGAGCGGATACCCGCCGGACAGACACGCATCGTGATGGTGCGAGCCTATAATGAGGTCGGACAGGCCATCTACGGCGACGAGGTGGTGCTAAATGGCCCCGCTATCTCCGCGGAGACGCGCGATCTGTGGCGGGCGATGGCAGCGATGAACGCTTGACCTACGGCTTGCGGCACCCCGACCGTGCCGAGCCGTCCTGTTGGCATTTCGTGGAGCGTGACGACGTGTACCTTGTTCTCCCACCGAGAAGAGAACATCTAGAGAACATGCGGGCGCTTGACGAACGGTTCAGGCCGCATCGCTTGGTGGAAATCAGGGGCCTTCGTGGCGATCAAGACGACGTATCTCCTCCAGACCTTCGTCATCAAACGGAAGCGGCTGGTGCCTGGGGACCGTGAGATGGCGCCGACCGAAAGTGGCGCGCAGAAAAAGGCTGAGGCGATGGCTAAGCGCATCCCCGGCACAGCCGCGATCCGGGTAATGGCCGATGACGAGACCGGTGAACTGGAGAGCGTGACGATCCTAGGCCAATTCGGAGAAGTGCCAGACGATTTCGCCGAGAGCCTGCAGGGCGGCTAGCCGCAGAGGAGAGCCGTTATGGCATTCAAGCCGAAATCAACCGCTGAGACCAAGGCGCGCGACCTCGGGGTGGCGCTCGCGCGGATTGCCGAGGCTGACGGCGGGTCAACCAATGTCAGCGTGGACCGGCTACGGATGGCCAACCCGCGTCTCACGCCACTGGCCATCGGACAGCTCGTACGCCGCGAGCGGGACACGGTCGAGGCGACGCTGGCCGAACGCGGTCTCACCCTCGTCGACTATGCGGATCAAGGGCCCGGGCGCGGCATGGAATTCGCGATCAACGCGG
Organism: Methylobacterium brachythecii; assembly: GCF_014196345.1. Classification (GTDB taxonomy): domain Bacteria; phylum Pseudomonadota; class Alphaproteobacteria; order Rhizobiales; family Beijerinckiaceae; genus Methylobacterium; species Methylobacterium brachythecii. The sequence goes on from NZ_JACIDN010000008.1 coordinate 264,040, forward strand.
CCGCCTGAAGCTCTCTCGGCCCCGCGTCCCGATATAGTCGCGGAACGGCAGGGGAGCTGCAAATCCACCAGCGGATCGAGCCGATGCGCGACTTGGCTCGTCGGTGCGGGGTTTCTGCCGGAAGTTAAGATGGGCTCTGCCGGACAATCGCGCCGATGCGGTCGACGCTGTCGGGCGCCATCAGGACATCGACCAGGGCGGCGTCATTCCCGGCAAGCCAAGCGCGGTCCGCCACGTTGGCGGCCTGGGTCAGGAACGATACGCCCCCGATCGGGCTACCTTTAAGGCCTGCGCCGGCAACAGCATCTCGTCGGCTTATCTGTCGGCTGGCATCGCCTCAGCGACCCCTTCGAACACAGCCACGACCGCCCTCGCATTGGCCTCACGGATCGCCTCTACATCCGCCATTTCAGCGCCTGGAATGACGACATCGGTCATCTGATCGCTGAGGCTCCGCCCGAGCGCTCTTACACGCTCGGCCGACAGCCCACTCTGCCCGAAGACCAGCACCGCCATGGTCTGCACGAGCACGCGCTGAGCCGAGGCTTCGGCAAACCGTTCCACTGTTTCCTGACTGATCGCCATCAGCACCACCTATCCTAAGGCGCGGCCATGCCCGAACCAGCTTCCCCTTGGCAACCACACTGGATCATCCGAGCATCTCGTCCGTTGTTCATCGTGCCCTCGGACAGTCAGGATTGCCGCGATGCCGAACCGCCTGGCTCAGACCGAATCGACGCTTGCCACCACCGATCGCCTGTGGCGGGCTGAGATGAAGCGGCATTTTGGACCTGACGGCGTGCTACTCCACGGGTTCGGCCCTGACGCAAATGGGTTGGAAGGCACGCAGCTTCGAACAACACATGAGGCTCGCCAGCGCGCGATCGTCGAATGGCGGCACGAGCGACGCTCTTAGTCGTGCTTCTTTATCTCAGCCCTCCCGACTATTTTGGACGACGGGCGATCTGTAGCCGTTGATAGGAAAGCTTTAGGGATCAAAAATGTGCAATCCTCACACTCGCGTGGGGAATGGCCGGTTGGTTGTGAAAAGTATTTTTTCGGTGCATGGGCTTTTCATGGGGGATTGCTAGCTCATCTGAGCTTTTAGTTGAACTGACGGACAGTCTAAAAAGACGGACATTATGACCGCACAGACCACTGACGCGGTTTCGCTCGCGGCCAACATCGTTGCGGCATACATTTCGAACAACTCGCTTCCGGCTGGCGATTTGCCCGCGATGCTCGTGAACGTACACCGGGCAGTGGCCGCATTGACGGGAAGCGGAGCGACTGACTCTGCGGCCGCCGCACAGCCGGACGAGGTCGAGAAGCCGACGTCGGGTCAGGTGCGCAAGTCGATCACGCCCGACGCGATCATCAGCTTTATCGACGGCAAGGCCTACAAGACCATGAAGCGCCATCTTGGCACCCATGGCCTCGATCCGCACTCCTATCGCCAGCGCTACGGCCTGCCGAGCGACTATCCCATGGTTGCTCCGAACTACGCCGCGCAGCGCTCCGCGCTTGCCAAGTCGATTGGTCTTGGCCGTCCGGGCAATATGGCACCCATCGAAGAAGCGGCCGAAGGCGCATCACAGGCCCGCAAGCCGCGCGCCCGCAAGGCCGCTTGAGGCGCGCCCGCTAGGGCCAGTCACTGTCATACAGACCGTGATTGGCCGCGCTTAGTCGGCTATTTCGCCAATTCCTTAGCAATGCCAGCGAGCCCAGCGTCGTAGACCCCTTCGATGTCAGCCGTTGCCTCGGCATCGCTCATGCCGGCGGCGTCGAACGTCGCTGTCCAAACCACCGTTGAATTCGCCCCGGTGGGGTGCACAGAGATCGTTGCATTATAGGCCCGCACCGGAAGCGGTCCCTGCACGAAGGCGTAGCTATAACTCATCGCCTTCTCGTTGCGCTCTGTTTCAACCTCGACAATCGTCCCTAAGCCGCCCGCCGTCACAAGGCCCCGGACGGCAACTGTCTCGCCCTCCCCCTCGCTCGAATCCGACAGGATGCAGCGCTTCACTTGCGGGTGCCACATCGCGATTGCGCAGAAGCCGCCGACCATTGCCCAAACGGCGGCCGGAGAAGCTTCAATCTCACGGCTCCTCGAGACCTCCAACGCAGAAGCGCAATGCGAAAAAAGTACGGTCGTGGCCAGGGCCCAAATAAGCGGATGAAAGCAAATCGAAGCGGTTGGATGTCGCTGCGGCTTGTGATCGACGCCTCGGGCGACAATTCGGAACGGATCAGCGATCCCGTCAGGCTGCATGGCGACTTTCTTCACAGCAGACACGCACTTTGGCGATGCTACGCTCGTTCAGCGTCGCCGCAGCATGTTCGGTTCCGTTGAGGGCCATGATGAAGCTCTAATTGCTCGTTGGAACGACACGGTCGCGGAGGGAGACGCGATCTGGCACCTCGGCGATTTCGCTGCTGACGCGACCCGTGAGCACTGCGCTGCCGTGTTCCGCCGTCTCAATGGGATTAAGCGTCTCGTGCGCGGCAATCACGATACGAACCGCGTGTTGGAGCTTCCGTGGGCCGAGGTCCCGGTAGCGACCGCTCGGATTACCGTAACGGATGCCGACGGTCAGCCGAGGCGGCTATTCCTCTCCCACTACCCGCATCGGAGTTGGCCGGGTTTCTGGCGGGAGACGCGGCACCTGTACGGTCACACGCACGCCTTCCTGCCTGACACCAGCCGCTCATCCGACGTCGGAGTGGACGCCTGCGACTACCGGCCCGTCGACCTCGCTTTCATCATCGGGCGTCAAGCCAACGCAAAGCAGGCGCCGGAAGAAATGGCGCAGCGCGGCATACGCTAAACGGTGCTCTACGACGAAGACAATTGACAGTTATTTGGGAGGTGTTTTCCATGAGAGGTGCGCCACCGAACTAGAATGTCACGGCTTTGGCGAACAAGTTGCCCGGGCAACTCGGGATCGTGGCCAGCTAGGCGCATGATCGTTTCGACGAGTTCGCCCTGCCCTCGCGTGAGCGGCTGCCTCGGGCATGCAGCCACCGACCAGCTATTAAGGGTTCCGCTGTCGCACCGTCTGAACATGCGTTGGCTTGGATGGTTCGTCATGGAGGAGAACCTCCATGCACACCATGAAAATTGTTGCCGCTGGGCTGTGGCTCAGCGTGCTCTACACCAGCTTGGCCTGCGCGCAGAACGACGGAAACTTGGACGAAGGGATGGCCCAATCCACCCAGCGCACCACCCATACCGCTAAGCCTCAGCCTTCGCGATTGCGTAAACGCCATGGGACCTTGAAAATGAAAGATCCAACTGGCCGCATCAGGGGCGAGACGAGTGGAATTTCTATCAAAAGTATTTGTATCGGGTGCAATGCCCGGTGAACTATCTTGCTTCAGCGTTCTCTGTCCTTCGACCAACGTCATCTAGACGCGGCCGAGTTCAATCAGGAGCACCAAGGCCGCGGAGGACGCGTTGGGTCTTATTTCGTGAAGCCGAACTGAAGGCCGTCGTGATGCAATCCGCTACCACCACCATTGAAGCGGCCGCTAAAGCGATCAGCTCCATCCTAGACGCGCTGGAACGCGACCCAACAGATCCGGCTGCAGTAGCCCTCAGGGCCGCGCTTCGTAGGAAGGGTACCGAGATCGCCGAGGCCGGTGACGGCATCACCCTGCAGAACGTGCACGAGCTTGTCTGTGGCGTGGGTGACAACCGGAATGAGCGCCGAGCGGCCGAACTCGATGCGGCATGGAAAGGTATGCCGCAATGGTCAAGCGACGCAGCATGATGCGGTCCCTCACCACGAGCTTCGCGGCTCCGCCCCCGACCGTGCCTCAACCTGAAGCATCGTTCGCCCCAACTTGGCGTGAACTCGCCCCTACAGTCGCGGCGTTGATCGGCATGCTTGAGATCATGGAGACCTCACCGGCGAAGGGGCCGGCACAGAAGGCCCACCGGTCCACAATGCGCCGGCACGGCGCAGCTGCCGCTGCGGTTGGGGGCAGCGGGGCGATGGAAGAGGTCCTGCGGCAGGTTGCGGAGGCAGATACTTCGCGAGCCGAGCGGCGGTCTCAGCTCATCCGTGAGGCTTGGACTGGGCTTTCTGGATGGGGGGCATAGCCTCTTCAGCCGACGACACTGTTGGTCCGGCACCCAGTGCCGCCACTTACTGAACGGCTTCCTCACTTTGGTGACTGGTCAACGCGTTGGCACTGGCCGACTGACCGGATCCGAGACGCTTTCTCTCGATGTGCTTCCGCTACGTCCGTCAGACGGCTGAGCTAGCGCAACCAAGCCTACAAACAGGTCCAAGGCAAAGGCGGTTACTGGCAGCGGCGGCGTCATCGCCTTGAATTGACGGAAGCCACGAATCGCGACGCAGCCCGTGGCAAAGGTCGCAGCCAGTAGTATCGGGAGGCCGTTCGCGCTCACGGCAGCTTGCCAAGGCAGTGGGCCTATCGCGCGTCCGCTTTTTCCCCCGGCTGCTTCGATCGCCGAGCAGTCGCCGACCTGATACGATGACCTGTATCGTTTGGCGTCGTCCACGGACGATCGTATGCTGGCCCCGCGGGAGCTACGGTAGTTGGTTCTCTGCCCTGCTGATTTCGTGAGGGCTCCGCTCTTGGTCCTGCATCGGACCGGTGGCCATGAAGAGTGAGCCGATGACGACCACCCCGAGGAAGATGAGCGCGATTAGAGCGAGGAACGGGCGCGGCATAGCGATTAAGCCGCGGTCAGCCGCTTTGTATTAGTTGCGACGTGTTCGCGATATCGAGCAATCACTGTTTCTGGCGAGCCGCCGCCCATCAGTGTGGTGGCAGCTTCCATGCCAGCATGAACCTTTTCGATCACCATGGCCTGCATTTCGGCTCGGCCTTCGCGACCGCCCCAAGACAGACGAACAAGCCGTAGTTCGACGACCCGTTGCGATTCCAGGGCAAGCATTGAGAGCGAAAACGGATTGAACATAGATTTTTCCAATTTAAGCGATCGGCAGTCATCACCGCGCATGACAAGGGGGCGGTGAACACACCGCCCCGAGTATTGATTAAGCCAAGTGCACGCTACCAGTTCAACTGTAGCTGATGCTCTCAGCGTGGTTGCGAAGCGTTGGAGAAGGACTTGCTCGCTTCATCTGCGGCCCGGGTTGAAGCCTCCGCAATCACCTTGCTGTCTTCCATCATATGCTGAAGCCCGTCCCGCAAGAGATCGCTCTGGATTGTCATGGCTTCCTGAACCGAACTTGCGCGGGATAGCTTGGAAAACCCATCCAAATTGCGCTGGAATTGCTTCTGACCGATGTCAAGAAAGGTTCGCGACGCATCCTGGAAAGCTTGACTCAAAACAGTGCCGCACCGAGTCACTGCTTCGATGTTTTGCTTAGATTGAAGGGCGAACCGATCGCCATCCTTTCCTGAGAAGCCGAGCTTTTCCGAAAAGCGTCCGGCCGCCTCACGAGCCTGCTGAGACGCTGTTTCGACGCTGTTCTGTAAAAGATGTTGGGTTGTCTCAGCTGCCTTCTCGCGCAGGTCAGCGAGCTTGCTGGCACCTTCGCGCGCAACTTCGACGAATTGCTTACCCTGATCAGTGGCGCGCGACGCGCTTTCATCGATTTTCCCTTTCGAACTCTCGGAAGGAACAGCAGTGTTGCTTTGGCGTCCGTGGTCGTTACTATGATTGTTCGACATAGGAAGTCCTTCAATCTAAATGGCTATCGACAAAATAAAACAGATGATTCTATCCGCTTAAATTCGCCATCGAAACAATCTGCTAAATTGTTGCAGCGCGATATGGCGCTTGTATGAAATAAAACGCAAGAAATATATCTGAAAAATTATCAAATAATATTTCTATATGATTTGAGATATGAACTAGGAAGCGATTAAATTACTGCTTTTGTTGATTAATTCGAGGCTTTTCGAGCAGCGAAACAGCCCAGATTCATGCTGCACGATCGAAGACCAGCCAGTTCGCTGCCCATCAATCTCAGTCCTGACTTCCGAGGGAGCAGGAACCTTTCATGTGGTTCGCAATTGCGGTCATTAATGCGTCAAGGGTTTTATAATGGTGCGAGATGCCATTCAGGCGGCCAGTTGATTCAACCACAATCTCGAAATTTGTCCCCCGCCTCACCGTGCCCAGGCTACGGCCCAAGGGGTCTTTCAGCGTCCATAACCGCCCATCGGATCCTGTCGGTGAGAGAATGACGTCCACGGTTTGATAGCGCTCCCAAGCAGCATAAAGGATATGAATGTCGGGCTCAGCTGAGCGACGCTCAATTGTAACGTCTGTAAGCAAAAGTCGTTCTTTTTAAAATTAATGTTTTTCTTGAGAAATCTGATCCTGTTGACCTGTAGACCCTGTCTAGCGATTGTCGGGCGCGCGTGACATGATGGCAGGCATGACAGTCACATCGACCCGACTTCGAGTTTCGGTGGGCCAGACAGGGCAGCCGCTGTCGCCATGGTGCTGGTCAATTCATCGCTACGGCACCAAGGAGCCATTCATGCGGTCGACGGCCACGTTTTCGAGGCGATCGGAGGCTGAGGGCGCGGGTCGGGAAGCCATCGCCAAACTGCACCTCGACAAGCTTCGCGAAGAGCGCCAGGCTCGCCTTTAACGACCGGCACCCTTCAGCGGCCCCCGAAGCTTCACAGCTCGGCGGGTGCTTTTGCGGCCAGCTAGGCTGCAGACGAAATCCCTATGCCGGAGCGTCAATATTGAACGCCATACGGACTGTCATCACGACGGAGTCGGGTGCGTAGCGGATCACGACAACGACAGCGCCTCCATTACCGCCCACCATGCTGGGCCTCAGCGCGAATAATCCTGCGATCTGCACCGCTTCCATCTTCGCCGCTTCCAGATCAGGCAGCCTCTGTCCTAGACTGTCCGTGACGTGGATGCCGTCGTGGATGTCGAAAAGAAGTAAGCCACGCTGCAGCTCCGGCCGTCCGGCGGGAGCACGCGTCGCTCAGTCATCGACGTCAACGACGAGCCGATGATGTCTTGACTTAGGCGCAGATGCTCTCGATTTCTTCAAAGTATATTGGATTTCTGACCAACCTGAGACAAGCGCCTCGGCAACCTTCCTCTAAGACCGTCGAGCTGCATGCTGACAGCACCTCTCCAGGTCCGCGCCCGTAGGCGTTCGCTCGAGCTCGGCCCCGCCGCCCGATCTGCTCACGGGCTGGCGAGGCGTGTCCGATGTTCGCGGCGGAGTAGGCCACGACGACCCACTACGGCGCTACGCGCGTTCTAGAGCTGCTCCGGCCAGTTCGCGTTGGCAGCAACGAGCGGTCCGTCGTCGAGATCGCTCGGCGGTTCGCCGGGCGCTTCTTCGCCATCCGACTGGGGCTCGTCCTTGACCGGTTCGCGGCTCTCGTCTTCCGACTCCTGGATCGGCTCGTTCGTGTCGGGCTCGTCGGGAAGTCTGGACATCACGCACTCCGGTTCTTGGAGCAACGCAGCGCGCGTCGGAAAGGTGCCGTCGCTTGTCCGGGTATGGACGCCCTCATGACCCGCCGCGTCAAAGACGCCGGCAACGAGTTCGTGAAAGGAGGGGAGTGCGGCGACGCGAGAAATCATTCGGAAAATTGACCGCCGACAAATGGCAGCCGGTTTCGTTAAACGGGAGAGTGATCAATGCAGCGGCTGTCTGCGCCTGTCGTCCTATTCACGGCCGTCACATTGACGTCGCCCGCGCTCGCCAGAGGCACATATTTCGTTCCCGAGCCGGGTGATAATTCCCTCAAGTCGAAGTGCCGTTCGGAAGCTTCCATGATGGGCTACGGCGGCAAAAGCTTTACCGTGCACATGGAAGAAAATCGGGAGCTTCGGCGTCGGTATTTCCGGGATTGCATGCACCGCGGCGGCTGAAGCCGCTCTCCCCTCCCCGCCCGATCCCGCATAACCTGCGGCATGACTGACAAGGTCGGTGTTAAGCGCTTGTCAGACCAAGCGTGCTAGTCTGCGCCATGCGCATCTTTACCACTGCCCTCATCGTCACGCTTTTCGCTGGGCCGGCGCAGGCAGACCCGATCTCGGATGCACTGTTCGGACGGCCATTCTCCGAAGGTGTCGTGACAAGCGGTGCGTTCGGGTATTCGGGCGCTGATTACTACCGCGATGAAGTTGCAAGTAGACCGCGGGCTCTTCGAATTCCGGCGAACCGTGTGTCGGGCGCGAGCCGTCAACGGCAAGCCCACCCTGTTCATCCTGCGGCAAACTTCGCACCGGTTGTGGTACATCCCTACCGCCCATAACCTACAGCATGGCCGAATCCCCAGCCCGCCGCCGCACCGTGATCTTCGTGCTTCTCGCCAGCCTGTTCGTGGGAGCGAGCGTTTTGCCGATGGCTTCGTGACGGCACGGGCGATTGGGTTGTGGTGAAGGAGCCCTTCGGCCCGAATGATTCTCCAGCCGCCCAATTCGAGCGCTGGGAGAAAGCGAACCTGATCCCCGAGCGCTACACCCGTCCGACGAAGGTCAGACCTTTCCATCCGTATCGGGATGGTCCGGCTTGGGGGTTAGCGATCGTGGTTGTTGGTCTCGTTGGGTATTGGCCGGCCGGTATGTTGGGCTGGCGATGACGATCTAGCTGCGCGCCGCAGCGAGCCTGGATTGTCCATCAAACTAATCATCACCCATCCGGGGGATTGACATAATATATCTCCGTCGATCTGTGAAGATCGGGGAAGCATTGTTGCAATCAATTAGATTTTAATACTTACTCATTGCGTCCAGTGGCGTAAGTGAGTTGACGTAAAATGCCAGAACATTCGTCTTACCGCCTTAACAATCCCTCTGATGAAACACTAATTCATCTGACCAACGCTCTTCGAAGTTTGGATCGCTGGCGTGCTGCCATGCAGCCGATGTTCGATAAGGCCTTCAACGATCTCAAGGCCGAAGGCCATCTGTCGACAACATTCGCGGACGCACTCGACGATTTTGGAAATTATGTATTGTCGAAGGCGAGTGAAGTTAGAGCTGAACGTAAACGGCTTGGCATCGGCGTACCTAAGAAGCTTCCCCCGGCGAAATACTAGCGATGGAGCCGCCTATGCCCTCATCGCACATCAACCCAGCCGAGATTTCCGGGCCAGTCGCTGGAGATGCCACGTTTTATCTGGCGCTGCGCTCGCTGCCCATCTGGCAACACGCGCTCGTGCCGGCCTTGAGCGCGGCCGTGGACACGATGATTGAGAGCGGAGATCTGTCCGTCGCAACGGCCGAAGCGCTCGATGACCTTGGCCAGTTCTGCCAGAGGCTCGGAGCAGCAATCATCGACGAAAGAATCCGCCGCGGCCTCCCGATGCCATCGGGACCCGACGATTGACCTACGTCGCTTTGGTGCTGTTCAGCCTCAGGATCTGGTTTGCGACCTTGCTCCAGAACGGATCCTTTGGCTGACCGTAGCGCAGAGTGCTCCTGGCCAAGGTGCGAGCTGTCCCGTGGGCAGCCGCACCCAATTCGACTAGTAACCGCTGGGCTTCCGCCGCGATTGCCGCTCTCTGTCTGGATGGCAAGAGCACTGCGTTATTTCTCTTAGGTTGCGTTTGTGACATGAGCGTCGCGTTTAAATCACCTAGAATGTATCCTCATACATCCGCGTGGAGCACTGGGAAAGCTTCAAGGTCTATCCGTCGGCACCAATCGTCTCGCGCGCCACAATCACTTGCCCGCCGTCCGGCAAGGGCTGCGGCAGATCCTTAGCTTCAGATCAATCGGCGCGGAGAAGCTTAGCAATCAATAGGTCTGAGCTTGAGTGCTCATTTGCCAATTTCATTTGACGAGACCGAATTCAGTTAATCAGTTTATCGCTGGCGAAATGTGATTCGGAGGCGGGACAGCCATGGGGCTTCTTCTTTTTGTATTCTTTGTTGTCCCTTACTTTGGGCTGGCATTCTGGGTTTGGTGGGAGACAGTTGGCGTTGAAGGCGCTCGGAATGCGCTGCTTGGAACAGCGGCTCACAGGGCACCTTCGATCGATCCGCTCCATTGAACATAGCGCCCACTGGCTCCAAAAGCGCCTCCGAGGACGCTGCGGTGGGCGCTACTCCTTCGGCCCATCGCCTTTCTTGCCTCTGGCGACGATGTCCGCGTTGCCTGGGGCGGCCGTGAAGGTCATGCTGAGCTCCAATCCATGGGGTCGAGAGGTTCCAAGCGAGCGCCGAGGCGGCCAACACGCTGCTGTGGGGGGGATCGCGGGAGGCCGTGATCGCTCGATACCGTGAGCATGTAGCGGCGAACACGAAGCGTCTGTCAGCTGCCTAACTGATCCAAGATCATGCTTGCTGCCAACGACAATATGCCGGCGCCGATATCGTCCGGGATCGAAGCCTGGGGCGCAACGCCCGATGAGCAAAAGAGTCGCTTCGGCGAATTATGCGAAAACCTTCCGGCAGAAACATTTCAACTTTGCGATGCTGCGGTCGGCAAAATAAATGTAACAGATTTGACCGCATAACGAGCCCGCCGGCACGTGGGCGATTAGTCTAAGTTCTAGTGGCGCCCCCCGACAACTGCACTGCCGTTTGAAGTAAAAAGCACTCGCCGCTGAGCGTTGCCATCCGCTACTTTGGCGCTCTATCCGATAACGATGATGGTTTCGGCACCGCTGGTGCCTCGGTGATATTAAAATCGATACGGAACAGCACGAGGTCGGCGTCGTCAGTAACCTCTAGGCGCCACTCTTCTCCGAGCTTCACTTCCCGGCCCTCCTCCTTCAGCAGTTCACCGGCCATTCGAAGCGCTGTTCGACGGGCCGCGTCGTAGTCGGGCAATTCGGTGCCGTTGGGATCACGCGCAGTGAACCCGTCGTAGATGTGGAAATGGAACCGGGGCACGCGTTGCTCGTCGTTCGATGGGCGCCGGAGACCCATGCCCCCACCCGCCGACGCCCGATCTTGCCGGCCGGCGATAGGCGTCAATCGTAGTGACGGGGTGTGGTTCCTGAGGCGAAGGCGGCTAGCCGTCAATTCTCTCAGCGGGCGTATCCCATGCCGGTCAACGCACGAGCCCTCGCATCGCCCGCCATCTGGGCAGCCGCCTCAGTAATGAAGGAATTAATGGCGTGTTCCGAATGGCCCCCGCCTTCGGCGATGACGATCCAGCGGAAGCGTCCGGTGTTGATCGAACACGGGCGAACAAAGGCTTTGAATGTTCTGGTCTGCGGTTTGTCCATCTGGCACCATCGCATGCACCCGTGAACCTATTAAGGCGGCAGCTTTCGAGGCATCGACAGCGGATAGAAGCTGGAACGCAACCGCTCCGGTCGCTCCCATGCTAACCGTCGCGCGCGCTATTTCCCTGCATTTCTGAAGCCCTTAGCCCTGTATCGCCTTCTGGGTCTCCCGGTCCGACCGCGCTCGTCTCGCCTGTTGGACCAGGTGCTCCTGTTGTGCCGTTGGTTCCGGCAGTGCTTGCGGCACTCGTTGAGGACTTTGATCCGTGGGGGCCGGGCGGTCCGGTATATCCTTTTTCACCATTTAGCTTTGCAGTGGCAGAGACGCCCTAAGCATCCGTTTCACCCTTCGTATCTGCAGGGCTCGGGCTGCCCGTGACACCTGTCGGTCCAAATGGGTCAGCAGGGCTGCTTTGACCGATTGGCCCTTGCGATCCCTATGGACTTGTCGCGCCCGCCGCTCCGCGGTCTCCAAACAAGCCAATTGCGCGCGTAGAGCCGTTTTCGCTAGGCGAGCCAGGTGGTCCTTGTCGCCCGACATTGTCGTGTTCATCCCTCGCGTCAGATAGACTAACCGAGACCGAAGGCCATTGTTCAGTTTGCATGCCGAGGGTCCAAATCTCCCAGCATTCTGCGTGTCCTTAGCACCTCTGTCGAACGATCCAGGCAAGGACTTTTGATCTGACACCTATGCCGCTAGCGCGAGCTGCTACCCGCTCTATGTGGACGGAGTCGAAGCCCACTCCCACTCCTGCTTTTTGAGCAATCCATCGTGACCGGCTCCCAAGCAGACATTCGCAATTGGCTGCTCGCCGCTCTCCCGGCCGAGGACTTCGAGCTGCTGCACCCCTTGTTCGAGCGTGTGCCGCTAGCGCTCGGCAAGATCTTGGTTGCGGCGCACGACCCCATCCGTCACGGGAGCCTTGAATCATGCCGCTTCCGGACAAGCCAACTTTATGGGTCCGGAGCCTAAGACGAGGCCATGTTTGATGCCCATTCAGCTACGACGGGCCGCTTTTTTGAGGAAAACCTTTGCCTCTAAAAGTGCTTAGACTGTGCAGCTTTACTAGGCCGTCCATCCCAGCCAGCTCTCGTCGAACATCAGCTAGTGGAATTTGGCGTCAGAGATCGGATGGTCCGCGCGCCAACCAACGCGGTCGACCAACACTCAATGTCAATGACCCAAAAGCTGGCGGTTCACATCCGAACTCATATGAGTACCGATCCAGAGCAGCTCAATCATGCAAGACGCAGTGAAACTAGGATTTTAAGTTGAAAAATTTCGACCGAACGTCCGAAACGTCTTCCTCGATACTAGCATCGGCGAGGCGAATATCATCGCTCTGTCATGAAGTTCCTACAAAATCGCGGCGCCACCTCGATCAAGCGGCCACAGGTGTTCTACCCAACGCTTCGCCCACCGTACGACGCAGAGCATCCAGGCAGCGTGCCAGCAAGCGCGAGAGAGGGGAGCGCCATAGGCCGAATCCATCGTCGCAAAGCGGGTCGTTGACCACGGGACTCCCGTCTCGGCCGACAAGAACATTCCCGACGTTCGGATCGAGCCCACGCGGAGAGACTACACGCAAGGTGGCGACGTACGCCTCGTAATCGGGCCACGCGGCCCTAAAATCCTCTCGGATACCGTCGAAGCTCGCGTGATCGACGAAAGGCTCGTGCGCGGGCCATTGCGCCTTGAACCGGTCGCGGACGCCCTCGTCCATCTCGAAGCCAGGATGGTCTGCGATGACGGCGTGAGCATAGGCCAGCCACCAGACGTCGCGCGTCGGAGTCGTCAGGCGTGAGCCGACAGTCATCAACGCGCCGCAGGGGCTGACGTACAGGTCGTGGACACGCGGAGCATGCGGCCCGTCGGAGCCCGCAAATCCTTTGCGAAGCAGGGCCGCATAATCGCCGAATCCGTCGGCCTTGCGTGCGAAGCGAACGACGACGTTCGGGTGGTCCAGGTGAGCATGGACCGTGCCATGGTACCCGAAACCAATCTCGGTCCAACCTGTGGCGATGAGCGAGGCATAGGACTTTTCAGCCGACCGTTCCGCGATGCCCAAAGCGGCAAGTGAGGGATTCGACGTGCTCGCCTGATTCTTGAATCCAAACATCGCAGCCACTCCTTCCTGCCAGTCGACGTCCCGACGCGACGATCTCTCGGCCGCCGCACGCGTGCAGCAGCTTGGAGAAGCCGGACGGGCAGGTCCGGCAGAGGTCAGGGCGACCGTGTCGATGTCGGGAGCAGCATGACGATGTCGTCATCCCACTGTCATGGAATGATCGGTGTCTCGGGAAAGTTCAATAGCGTCAGGAGCGTAAATCAGCGGATGACGCAAATGCGTTGTCCTGACGCATCATGCGCCGGGCCGCGGCCATCCCCGCCAGGAGGGTGCGGGCTCGGATCCCGTCCGCTTCACAGAGCCCATGCTCTGCAACGGGCCGGACATGCCGTCCCGCATGGGCGGGACCGACCTCGACGTCGTCGAGGACGAGATAGTGCATGATGTGATTTCGGGTCGCGTGCTCGGCGATCTCTTCGCCGCGCCCCGCTTGCTCGGCGGGGTGCATCCCGCCCGTCTGCGCATCCCAGCTCGCGGGCAGAATGGCTGTACGCCAGTCGGCATGAAAGCAGTCCCCGGGTAGGCCGGCTTCGACGAGCGTCGGACGGCAATCGGCGATGCGCCATGTCGATGAAACGACGACCCGAGCATCGAACTCCCGTACCAAGGCGGCGACCAGGCTAACTCTGGCAGGATCAAGCACGTCCTTTCCTGCCTGCCGTTGATATCCGACCGTCGTCACAACGCCGTCCACGTCCAGGTAGACCGCGATCGGCCGTGCCAATCCATCTTCGTTCAATGGGCGCCCCGTTCCGCATAGCGACCCTGCATGTGCCGCTGCGCGCCGATAGCGCGCGGTTGCAGCCGCCCAGCGTCTGTTGAGTTCTTCATTTTGCTGCTTTCTTGCCCGCACTCGACGAGGAGCAACGAGACGGGCAATCGATCTTGACCCTTGCCATCAGGAGAGGCGAGTTGCGTGCCCAGCTCACCGAGGCGCTAAAACATTGCATCGAACTCGCTACACGTCGAAGTGCAAGAGGCTGATGCTTACCGCGACGCGAGGCTAAGCGGAGACTGAGGGGTTACGGCGCACGTGCGCGAAAACACGGGCGCAAGCTGACCCCTCTGCGCTATCTAGGCTGCGTGAATGCTACGTCCCCCTCGGTGCACCCGCGAGGCGACGTTAAACAACTGGATGGGCGCGAAACCGTCCAGCCATTTCGGTCAGGCGAACATCCACTCATCTGGCTTAGCCTCCCGACGGCAGACCGGCAAAGACTCACCTAATCCGGTCATCAAGCACTTGGAATTTATGTCCTTTGCTCGGAAGCGGACGTCGGACGATCGCGGCCCAGCCCGTGCCGGCGCTGCGGCCGACGATCCTCGCGCGCTTGGTCGAGACCAACCTGAACCGCCTTATCTCGCTTTAGCATACCGATGCCGACCTCGGCGGCCCCATCGAGGTGGTAACCGACATGGGCAAAAGCTGCCGCCTCGGCTTCCTCGACTATCAGCCGACAGACGATTTCTTTTTCGACCTGTTCCGGCATCTCGAGGCCGCGCACGTGATCCCGTAAGCCCACACCCAGCCACCCTGCATCTTTCTCTAGGAAGCGAGTCTGCGTCTCAAGCATTCGATCTCAAAATCAGCTATTCTACATTCGGCGAAACCATGCTGGCCTCCGCGCCCCTCTCAGTTGCATACGGTGAGCTCACGTATGCTTCTGATCTGACGTCACGACTTCGCGCAACGATGGTCGGGCGGCATATCTTGCGGACGCCCTAGACGAACAAGTTCCCCGGCGCTGTTGGCGCCGGGGAGAAGTTTGCAGATGGCCCGAGACGCGGATTACGGCTGCAAGACGCCATTGATGACGTGGATCACTCCGTTGGACTGCATGACGTTGGCGATCGTGACGGTTGCAGTGCCACCTTTGGCGTCAGATACGAAAACCTTCTTGCCCTTCGACTGGATCGTAAGGGGCTCACCCTCGACCGTCTTGAGCTGGCCTCTGCCGCCGCCATCTCTGGCGAGCTTCATGAGATCGCTGGCGGTATAGGTGCCCGCGACCACGTGGTAGGTCAGGATCTTGGTTAGCGTGGCCTTGCTTTCAGGCTTGACCAGCGTCTCGACCGTCCCGGCCGGGAGTTTGGCGAAGGCCGCATTCGTTGGCGCGAAGACAGTGAATGGGCCTGGTCCGTTGAGAGTATCGACGAGACCCGCCGCCTTGACAGCGGCGACGAGCGTCGTGTTGTCCTTCGAGTTAACGGCGTTCTCGACGATTGTCTTGTTCGCATACATCGGTGCGCCGCCGACCATGGGATTTCGCGCCATCGCCGTACCCATCAGGGCCAAGCTGAGGCCCAGGGAAACAACTGCTACGCGCGCGACAGACAAGCGATGATCTGAAGTCATTCGGATAAATTCCTTAAGCTGAAGCCAAAGTGGCGTCGACTTTCACTACGGTACCGAGGACGATAGAGTTTCAAAGAATTTGCGGCTCTAAAATAATACCACCATCAGTTTCGCAATGATCCGGCCTTCTAATTTGGAATTTTTCGGCCAAGAGCATGCAATCGGTGATTATGCCGCACCGTTCTACCGGAAATATTATGGTTTGAACGGAGTTGAGTTTTGACCGCAAATTCAGCGGCTCGGAGCAAGCCGTGTACAATCTCTTTTTCTCGACAGTGATGTTGGCTTTGGAAGCTCAGAAGGTCATCGAACAGCGGCTGGTACGCCTCGCCTGGGGAGGCGAAGATGGCGAGGCCGAGATGCAGTCGATGGTGGTCGAAAAGATCCACGCGAGCTTCGAGGCCACCAACACACTGTTATCAGGCGGCACGTTAGAGACGGTGATCGCTCGATATCGCGAACACGTCTCTGTTAACACAGAGCGTCTGTTGTCTCTTTGATTGATTCAAGTTTATGTCTATTGCGCATAACGATAATATTCCACCGACGACGCCATCCAAAATCGACATCATCACGCCTGATGCGCAAAAACAGCGGCTTCGCGATCTTTGCGAGACGCTGCCGGCTGAGGAAGTTGCTCAGCCGGATCCTCAAGACGTTCCTGAACGACCGTTCGAAAAACCAGATCCCTCGAAAA
>NZ_JACIDN010000009.1 GCF_014196345.1 Methylobacterium brachythecii
CGATCTCGGAGGAGATCCGCGCGATCTTTGCCAAGCATACCGAACTGATCGAACCAGTTTCCCTGGACGAGGCCTATCTCGACGTCACCGAGAACCTCCAGAGCCTGCCGACCGCAACGGACGTTGCGAAGGCGATCCGGGCCGAGATCCTGGAGGCGACCGGGCTCGTCGCCTCGGCGGGCGTCTCCTACAACAAGTTCCTGGCGAAGGTCGCTTCCGACTACCGGAAGCCAAACGCTCTGTTGGTCATCACGCCGACGATGGGACCAGCCTTCGTCGAGGACCTCCCGATCGGCCGCTTCCACGGCGTCGGCCCGGTCACCGAGGCCAAGATGAAACGGCTCGGCATCCAGACGGGACGCGATCTCAAGGAGCGATCGATCGAGGAACTGCAGGCGGCCTTCGGCTCGTCGGCCGGCTATTACCATGCCGTGGCGCACGGGATCGACGAGCGACCCGTCCGGGCCCATCGCATCCGCAAGTCGATCGGCGCGGAGAACACTTTCTCGGACGACGCCGACACGTTCGAGATCCTGGCGGAACGCCTTGCGCCCATCGTCTCGAAGGTCTGGACGGCCTGCGAGACAAAGGGCTTTCGTGGACGGACGGTGACGCTGAAGGTCAAGTTCTCGGATTTTGTCCAGATCACCCGGGCGCGCTCCATGACCGAGGTCGTGCCCGACCGCGCGACGCTCGAAGACATTCGCAGGCAACGGCAGATCCGATTGGGATCGTGAACGGAGGGACCTCGTCCGCTCTTATGCCTTTACCGACCGAAAGCGGACCAGCAAAAATCGACCCCGGTCGGGCAACCAGGCAGACGTTAGCGATTTTTGGAAGCGGTCATTTGCCATGTGGCGGCCAAGGTCGGCTCTTGGCGATCACTCCATGGGAACGGCTTTTCGCTGGCACCGGCAGATGCTTGTCTATGGAGATAAAAATCCATTGGGAGCAGAAATTTCCAATAAATCCGCGGCCTGCTGAAATGATTCTTTTAAGATGTGTTGCGCAGTTTCTTTTACGTAAATTTGGGTGCGAGCTTTCAATTCTTGATCTTGGATCGTGTCGAATTTTGTCTCCGCCAGAGCCCGCTGCAATTCGTCATGGATCCAATTGAGCGATTTCTGCGGATCATTTCCTGCATCAGAAGCGTAATTGTAAATTAAATGCACCACGATGTCGAGTAAAATACAAATAACTGCATTAGAAGACGCGATTTCCGTATGGTCCGACCTGCATTTCCGCGGAAACATCGCACCCCCCATTGGCTTGATAAACTTTTTTGCGGCGAAATGACTTGATTGAGTGCTGCCGTGCACCGGTTTCTTAGATAATTAACTTGCAGTGTTGTTTCAGCGCGCGCCGGGCAGCCTGCCGGCTGCCCGTCGACGTTGATCGGGTGATTAGGCTCGTTGCGATAGGGGTAGCGGGACGGGACCGGAGCCGCGTCAACCCAAAGGTTGACATCAGTCGATCCGTACACACTGTTGCGGTTTTGCATCGCCCCTCTACTGCGAGGCATTGATATGACCGTCGACGCGTTGCTGTCGCTGGGCTAGCAAAGCATTGGACTGATCATGGAGCACGAAACAGCGCTGATGTCCGCCGTGATCGCGGTACTCTATGATGCAGCTATCGATTCAGCCAAATGGTCGACCGCCCTGAAGAGTGTCTGCGACTACGTCGGTGGGGCCCAGGCAACCATGTTTTGGCAGGGGGCGGCTGCTGACAACGTCGGTGTGCTTCACCTCTATAACGATGATCCTGTCTATACGCGACTATACTTGGAAAAATTGGCTCCCCTCAATCCGGCGTTTCCGGCCGTTCTGTTCCAGGAAGTCGGCGCAGTGCACGCCTTCTCGGATCTCGTTCCCGAGCAGGAGCTGGAGGAAACGGCCTTCCACAGAGAATGGATCGCACCACAGGGTTTCACCGATTCCCTCGCAGTTCTGCTGGAACGCGACGCGACGCGGATGGCTTTCCTCTCGTTTCCGTGGCGCGGCGGCCAAATCGACGCCGCGGCGCGGGAACGGCTGGCTCTACTCGTGCCGCACATCCAGCGTGCGGTAACGATCGCGCAGTTGTTCGGCCGGCAAAACGCGGAGGCAAGCTTGCTGACCGAGACCCTCGACCAGGTCGGCGAACCCGTGTTCCTGCTCTCCAGTGACAGACGAATCGTTTACGCCAACGCGAGCGGGCGAGAGATGATCGATCGGGGCGTAGGCATACGGCTGCAGGACAAACGCCTGCGCGCTGCGGCCGACGAAGCGGATCATGCGCTTGCAGACAGCTTGGATGCGATCACGCGCGGCGCGCCGGTTGGAGCCCAGGGGACAAGCTTCGCTCTGGAAAGTACGCCCAACGACCGCCTGCTCGCCACTCTGCTCCCCCTCAAACGCGAAGCGCGACAGCGCGTCGGGACCGCGGATCTCGCGACGGCGGCGCTCTTCGTCCGCCGCTCGCGGTTTGCCGATCCGACGCCACTGGAATTGGTCGCCAAGCGTTACGGGCTTACGGCAAGCGAGATCCGAGTCGTCGAGGCGACCTTGCGTGTCAGTGGCCTCGATGCCCTCGCCGGTACGCTCGGCGTCTCGAAGGCGACGGTCAAGACGCATCTCAACCGCATCTATCGAAAGTGCCCTGTGAAAAATCAGAGCGAACTGATCAAGCTCGTCGCCGGATTGGTCCAGGCTTTGTGAGGTGGAGATGACGATTGTATCGACATCATTGAATGGTGCAAAAGCACACAAAAATCGCGCCTTGGTCTTCAGCTTCCTCGGCGAAATCCGCCCGTCGTGATTAGACTGAATCCGACCCTACCCAGCCCTACAAATTCGGTCGCGCGGTTCCCGGCAGCCGACGTACGTTCTGCCGCTACTGCAGCAGCATTGCGCTCATCTCGGCCGTTCGATGCCTTCGGCGTTGCGTCCAAGAGCGGATGTTGATGACGGAGAGCTGGCGGCTATCGCGACTCGAATGGCCTTGGTCGATTGGAAAAAATCAACCTCCCGGCCATCAGGTGCCAACGCGCCGAATGGCAGGTCGCTGGTGAGGAACTTCCCGTAGCCATTGGCCGATCGGGCGTAGCCGCGGCTACCCAATAGAATCTGGCTGGTTTTGGGTTGTCGTGGCAACCCGGGCGGCACAATCGTCGTGTCAAAAGCAACCATCAACATCATGATCGTTTCGGACGATCACTATTACTGCCGTACCATCTACCGGATTCTCGTCCTGAAGGGCGTCGAGGTCTTTCTGGCCAGGAAGACGAGCGACGGGGAGTTCTCGGTTCTTTCGAACGACCGCGACTTGATTCTCGTCGACCTGTGCCAGGATGTGGAGCGAGGACTGAAGGTCATCGCGAACGTCAGGGCCGACGAGAGCGACGTCCCGATCCTGGCGCTTCTACCGGTCGAGAATGTCGAGGCTCGCGTGACGGCCCTCGAACTGGGGGCCGACGACTGCGTCCCCAAACAACTCGACCTCAGGGAGCTTCTGGCGCGTATGTATGCGGTCGTGCGGCGGCGGCGCGGGCATACCCGCTCGCTCATCGAGATCGGAACCGTCGCACTCGACCTCCTAAAGCGCGAGGTGACGTTCGGAACGAAACGCACGGTCCTCCCGCAGCAGGAATTCGCCCTGGTCCGCATGCTTGCCGAACATCCGAGCCGCATCCTATCGCGGGATGTTCTGCACGATCACCTCTACAGGGGCGAAGACGATGTCTCGCCGACGGCCGTCGACGTGCTGATCTTCTATGTGAGGCGAAAGCTCGGGAAGGACTTCATCAGGAACGTCAGAGGTCGAGGCTGGGCTCTCTCGGACGTCGTCTAGAGACCGCCGTGCCCCGGCCGCCGAGGCGGCCGGGGCACGGATGGATCCTCAATACTTGCGGATGATCGGCTCTTCCATCGGCCGGGGCGCCGACCCGAAGGTGTAGCGGATACCGCCGTAGATCGAGAGCGGCTGCGCCAAGACCGTCGTGCGCGGATCGGTCGTATTGTACAGATTGGCCACCAGACCGGGCTGCCGATACGTGCCGAAGCTCGCGTATTTGTTGTTGGTCAGATTGGTCACGAGACCGAAGACCTGAAGGTTCTCGTTGACCTGGTAGCTCGTGTTGAGACCGAGCACGTAGTAGGCTGGCAGCTTCGCGTTGAGGTTCGACTCGTCGCCGCGGAAATAGGCGGACGAGAAGGCTTGCAGGTTCATGCCGACCCGCCAGCCCGGCAGGACGCGATAATCGAACCCGACCTTGAACTGGTGATCCGGGATCAGCGGAACCTTGCTGCCGGGCCTCACTTGGATCGAGCCGTCGGCATCGGCCGAGGGGTTGTTCGGCGAGGCCAGAGTGCCGCTGAACCGGAAGGTAGCGTCGATCAGGGCGTAGTTGGCATAGATCGCGAGATCGCCGCGCGTGTACTCGGCGCCGACCTCGACACCCTGGCGGCGTGTGGCCGGCACGTTGACGTAGTAGCCGCGGGCCGCATTGCCGGGGCTCGACAGCTGGAGGATGTCGTTGGTGAGGTCGCTCCGGAAGGCACCGACCTTATAGGACAGCTCGCCACCATCGTAGAAATTCGGGATCGCGCCGCGGATGCCAGCCTCGTAGTTCTGCGCCGTCACCTGCTTCAGGGGCGGATCGGCCACCAGCGAATTCGGCAGCAGGCAGGGACGGACCGGGTTCGAGCAGCCGAGCTCCAGCGGAGTCGGTGCGCGGTTCGATTCCGCGTATCCGCCATAGAGCGACAGACCAGGCATCAGCCGATAGGTCAGGCCGGCGACCGGGTTGATCTTGGTGTAGTTGTGATTGCCCGTCACATCCGGTGAGAAGCCAGTCGTATCCTGGGTCGTGATGCGCGCGAAGTTGAGGCGCGCGCCCGCGGTCAGGGACAGGTCGTCGGTGACGTCGAACGTGTCGGTGGCGTAGAGGCCCATATACAGGTTCGAGCCGATCACCGCGCTCGGAGCGATGCCAAGAGCAGCTGCGGTGCGAAGCTGCGTCGTGCCGAGCCCGGGGACGAAACCGTAGGTCGGGTTGTTCGGATCGGTCGTGATCGACAGGTCGGGATTGATGACGCCGAGCGCGCTGGACGACTTGAACGAGTAGTCGGCCACGTCGATGCTGCCGCCGACGACGAAGCTGTTGCCGAAGCCGAATACGCGGTCGCGATTGGCCGCCTGCAGCGAGCCGCCATAGCCCGTCGCCTCGGTCTTGGTGGTGTCCAGCGTGCCGTACGGAACGTTCGGGCTGAACAGGATGCCCGGCGTGGCCACGCCCTGTCCGAGGATCAGGAACTGATCTCGGAACTGCCGGTTCGTCTGCCCCGGCTGGGCGCTGAACGCGTCGTCCTGGTAGCAGAGCCGGCGCGGCGTGAAGAATGAACCGTTGCGGTTGCAGCCCTCGAAATTTCCGTCGTTGCCGTCGATGTAGGTCTGGCTGAAGCGGCGGAAATAGGCATTCCCGGACAGGTCCCAGGTCGGCGAGATGTCGACACGGCCGGTCACCTGGAGCGTGCCCATCTGGGTCGTCGTGGTCTGCGGCCAAGTGAAGATCGCGCGCGGGTCGCCATGCGTGAAGTCGACCGGGGTCGCGGCCGCTGCGCCGAAATACGTCCGGGCGAAGTTCCCGATGATGTGGAACTCGGAATCCTGGCTCCGGTATCCGAGATCGGTGTAGATGCGGCCGATCTGGCTCGGGCTCTGGTATCGCCAGCCGTTATCCTTGAGACCATCGCCGTTGAAGTAGAAGCTCCAGTCGCCGACTTGGGTGCCGTATTGCAGGCCGCCCGCGATCCGTCCGTCCGAGCCGCCGAGGGCGGTGATCTCGGTGCCCTGCCAGGTGAAGCCGTTCTTCATCTGGACGTTGACGGCACCTCCGAGGGCGTTGAGACCGAAGATCGGGTTGCCGGTGACGATGTCGATACGCTGGATCGCCGAGGGCGGGATGAGGTCGAAATTGACCGTGTCGCCGAAGGCCTCGTTGATGCGCACTCCGTTCTGGTAGACGGCGAGCCCCTGGGGCACACCCACGACCGGCGACACCGTGAACCCTCGGTAGTTGACGTCGACGCGGTTGTTGTTGCCCTGCGCATCCGAGAGGTTCAGTCCCGGCGTCACGCGGGCGAGGGTTGCCACGGCGTTGAAGGTGCCGGTGTCCCTCTCGATCGCGGAAGCCGTTACCGTCTCGACGGTGCTGGGGATCTTGTACAGCGGTTGATCGCCGCCACGCAGACGTCCAGCCGCCGGAGCCTGGTTAGCGGTACCGTCCGCCGGAATCCGGCTCCGCCCGGAGCCGATGCCGGACGCCGAACCGCCGACCGGCGTCGTCGCCACGACGCTGATCTCGTCGAGAGTGGCCGATTGCTGAGCCAGGGCGACGCCCGGGATCAGCGCCGTCGAAAGACCCAAAGCTCGCGCCAATGCATGCATCCGACGTCCCGCCCCTCTTTATGGATTGCTGAATTCGCGCCATCGCGGCACGATCGCTTCAGCTAGAAACGGTCTGATTTGAAATTCAATATAATAGGATGACTCTTGCTCGCAACATTTATGTAAGTAATAGCAAGGTCACACAAAATTATGATCTTCTAATTCTCCGGGATGGAGTGGCAATCAAAAGCGATGGTCAAGTCACCAGATGGCCCGCAGGCGCTCGACGGACGGAAAGGGCTCAATGACCGCCGTCAAACGGTCTTCGCCGCTCGCTGAACCAAGTCGCGGAGCCAGCGGTGAGCCGGCACGTCGTCGTATCGCCGGTGCGACAATCGCATGGTCCGAAGCCTTGGCGTCTCGAACGGCAGCGCCAGGACCTCCAGCGGAGCGGCGCGCGCGAATTCTCGTGCTCCGAGCTCGCCCATGATCGCGATCATATCTGACTGGACCAGGACCGCGGGAGCCGAGAGGAGGGGCCCCTTGCAGGCAACGCGGCGCACGAGGCCGGCCCCGGCCATCCACTCGTCGATGAACTCCGTACCTTCTCCGGTCGATGACAGCAGAAGGTGCGGATAGGCTCCCAGCTCCTCGACGCCGAGCTTTCCATTCCGTCCGGCCGGATGCCCACGGCGAACCAGGGCGGCGAAACCGCATTCGATCAGAGGCGCTCCGACGAAGCGGTCGTCGGGCGCGTCGGCACCGACCAGCGCCAGATCGATCTCGCCGCGATCGAGCATCTTCACGACATCGAGCGTGCCACTGGGCACCAGGTTCAGCGTCACCCGCGGGGCTTCCACCGCGCAGAGGCCGGCGATCGGGGCCGCGAGAACGAGCGCGGACCGATTGTCGACGGCGATCGAGAATTTGCGTTCCGCCAGCGCCGGATCGAAGGCCGTCGCGCCCTGCAGTTCCGGTCCGAGCGATTCCAGCGCAGCCCGAACCAGGTCGGCGAGATCCGCGGCATAGGGCGTCGGCTCCATGCTGTCCGATTGTCGGATGAAGAGCTCGTCCTTCAACGCGGTGCGGAGCCGGGTCAGCGCGTGACTGACCGCCGATTGGGACATGTTCAGCGTCGCCGCCGCCTGCGTCACGCTCCGGGCTTGGGCGACGGCATCGAAGACCACCAGAAGATTGAGATCGAAATTTCGCCAGTTCATGCCGCCGCTCGAAATTCGGCTCGCACCAGTTCTATGAACATCGTGCATGCGCTACGCTAAAACATTCATTGGCGTTCATTCTGCATGTGATGCATATGCTCGGCAATGCCACATGCGGTCGGCTGAACATAACAAGTTTATGTTCCAGCAATCACGCAAATTACAAATAGTATACGAAAAGTTATAGAGATTTTTTTCTGGATATTTTCTGTAATAAAATTATATTAT
The DNA here is from genome assembly GCF_014196345.1 of Methylobacterium brachythecii. Classification (GTDB taxonomy): domain Bacteria; phylum Pseudomonadota; class Alphaproteobacteria; order Rhizobiales; family Beijerinckiaceae; genus Methylobacterium; species Methylobacterium brachythecii. Next base: position 7,818 of record NZ_JACIDN010000009.1, read on the forward strand.
CCACCATACAGTAGGCATTTTCTTTCGCCGCGCTCGACGCAGATGAGCTTTTATGCATCGATGGCCGACATCTAAACTTGGATAATCTATGTCGCGCTTGCTGAAATATATGGTTACGTGCCTTGTCGTCGGCGGCGTCGGCTTCGCGGCTGACCGTCAATGGGCAGCTCCGCCGGCCGCTCAGAGCACGAGCGCCCCCGCTCCCGTTCCGGTCGTCACCGACAACGTCAGGAAGCTGGACGTGCCGATCGTCATGAAGGGCGTCGGCACCGTCAACGCATTGAACGTCGCCACCATCCGCAGCCAGGTGACGGGATACCTGCAGAGTACCAGCTTCCAGGAAGGCCAGACCGTCAAGCGTGGCGATGTGCTCGCGCAGATCGATCCGCGCATCTACCAGGCTCGCCTCGAACAGGCCCAGGCCCAGCTCGCCAAGGACGCGGCGCTGCTCGAGAACCAGAAGACCAATCTCGGCCGAAGCGAGCCGCTCCTGAAGAACGGCTTTGCGACGGATCAGCAGGTCGCCGGCCAACGCGCCATGATCCTGCAGACCGAGAGCGCGATGAAGGGCGATCAGGCCGCCATCGACTACGCGCAGAGCGAACTCGACTTCGCGACTTTGCGCGCCCCGTTCGACGGCGTGACCGGCATCCGCCGCGTCGATATCGGCAACATCATAAACCCTGGCGACGTGAACGGGATCGTCGTTCTGACGCAGGTCCAGCCGATCAGCGTGCTCTTCACTCTGCCGACCAGCGACATCGCGGCGGTCCAGGCCGCGCTCAACCGCGGTCCCGTGACCGCCACCGTCTACGATCAGACCGGCGACACGAAGTTGGACGAGGGCACGCTCCGGCTGATCAACAACCAGGCCGACCCGAAATCGGGCACGGTGCAGCTGAAAGCCGTCTTTCCCAATGCCCAACGCCAGCTCTGGGCGGGAAGCTTCGTCAATGCCGAGGTCACGACCTCGGTGGAGAAGGGGGCGCTGACCATCCCGACCAACGCCCTGCAACTCAACGACAAGGGCTCGTTCGTCTACGTCGTGGGACCGGACTACACGGTCGCGACCCGCATGGTGAAGGTCGGACAGCGGACCCGGGGCGTCGCCCTCGTGGCGGACGGTCTGAAGGAGGGCGAGACGGTCGTGGTCCAGGGCCAATATCGCCTGAAGCCCGGAACGCTCGTCGCCTCGTCGCCACCCGATCAGGTGCCCAACACCTCGACGGCCTCTGCCGGAATGCTGCCATGAGCCTCTCATCCGGCTTCATCAAGCGTCCGATCGCGACAGGCCTGCTCATGCTCGCCGTCGTCGTGCTCGGGGCGATCAGCTACACGCTGCTTCCGGTCGCCTCGCTCCCGAACATCGACTCGCCGACCGTCCAGGTCACGGCACAGTTGCCCGGCGCCGATCCGAAGACCGTGGCGTCCTCGGTCGCGACGCAGCTCGAGCGCCAATTCGGCCAGATCCCCGGCCTCAACCAGATGACGTCCAGCAGCGGGACGGGATTCACCCAGATCTCGCTTCAATTCGACCGCAGCCGCACGATCGACTCGGTGTCCTCCGACGTCCAGGCGGCGATCAACGCGACGCAGGGACAGCTTCCGGCGGCGCTGCTCAACCCGCCGATCTACCGGAAGACGAACCCGGCCGACGTCCCGATCCTGCTGATCGCCATGTCCTCGGATGTGCTGCCGATCATGACGGTCAGCGACTACGCCTATTCGCTCGTCGCACAGAAGCTGTCCCAGATCCCCGGGGTCGGCATCGTCGGCGTCGGCGGCCTTCAGAGCCCGGCCATTCGCATCCAGATCAATCCCGCGCAAATCGCCGCCCAGAACCTCGATTTCGAGACGGTCAGGACCGCATTGGCGAATCTCACCGTGCTCCAGCCGAAGGGGCAGTTGTACGGTGGGCAGCAATCGGTCGCCCTCCAGAGCAACGATCAGCTGATGACGGCGGCCGGGTTCGAGGACGCGATCGTCGCCTATCGCGACGGGGCGCCGATCCGGGTTCGCGACATCGGGCGCGCGATCAAGGCTCCCCAGGACGTGACGCTCGCCGGCTGGGTCGGCGAGAAGCCTGCCGTCGCGCTGGCCGTCCAGCGGGCTCCTGGCGCGAACGTCATTGCGACGGTAGCCGCGATCAAGAAGGCCTTGCCTCAGCTCCAGGCATCGCTGCCTCCGGGCATCGACATGCGGATCGCATCCGACCGTACGCAGACCATCCAGGCCAGCGTCGCGGACGTTCAGTTCACGCTGCTGCTCACCATCGCGCTCGTCGTCGGCGTCATCGCGGTCTTCCTCCGCAAGCTCTGGGCGACGGTGATCCCGGCGATCTCGGTGCCGATCTCTCTCGTCGGCACCTTCGCCGTGATGTACGTGCTCGGCTACAGCCTCGACAACCTGTCCCTCATGGCGCTCACGATCGCGATCGGCTTCGTGGTCGACGATGCCATCGTCATGGTCGAGAACATCGTCCGCCATATCGAGGAGGGCGCGACGCCGATGCAGGCGGCGCTCGATGGGGCCGGCGAGATCGGCTTCACGATCCTGTCGATCTCGATCTCTCTCGTCGCGGTCTTCATTCCGCTGTTCCTGATGAGTGGGATCGTCGGCCTGATGTTCCGCGAATTCGCCGTGACCGTCGCGGTCTCGATCCTGGTGTCGGTCGTCGTTTCGCTCACGCTCACGCCGATGATGTGCGCGCGGCTCCTGCCGGGCCACGAGGAGAAACCGCCCGGTCGCCTCTCACGCTGGCTGGAGAGCTTTTTCACCTGGCTGAACGAACGCTACGACGACGGCCTCAAGGTCGCGCTCCGCCACAGGTTCCTCACGCTGCTGACCTTCTTCGGCACCGTCGCCCTGACCGGATACCTGTTCGCGACCATTCCGAAGGGCTTCTTCCCGCAACAGGATACGGGGCTCATCATCGGCATCAGCGAGGCGGCCCAGGACGTTTCGCCGAAGGGCATGAAGAAGCGCCAGCAGGCCATCCTCGGGATCATCGCGAAGGATCCGGCCGTGGCCGACGTCGCCGGCTATATCGGGCCCGGCGGCCCGACCGTGACCGAGAACAACGGCCGCGTGTTCATCACGCTGAAGCCCGGCACCGAGCGAAACGTCACGGCCGACCAGGTGATCCAGCGGCTCTCGACGGCGCTCGATCAGGTGCAGGGCATGAAAGTCTTCATGCAGGCCGCCCAGGACATCACCATCGGCGCCATCGTCTCGAAGACGCAGTACCAGTTCACGTTGACCGACGTCGACCTGGAGGAACTCAACCTCTACGGGCCGAAGATGCTCGACGCGCTTCAGAAGCTGCCCGAGCTCTCGGGCGTCGCCAGCGATCAGCAATCCGGCGCCCGCATGCTGAACGTCGTCGTCGACCGAACGGCGGCCTCGCGCCTCGGGATCGACCCGGCCACGGTCGACAATACGCTCTACGATGCCTTCGGGCAGCGGCACGTCGCGCGCATCTATGCGCCGCTGAACTACTACTACGTGATCCTGGAGGTGGACCCGCAGTACCAGCTCGGTCCGAATGCCCTGCAGCGGATCTATGTCCGCTCACAGAACGACACGTCCGTGCCCTTGAGCCAGATCGCCAAGCTGGAAACGGGGGTCATGCCGGCGGTGATCAACCACCAGGGGCAGTTCCCGTCGGTGACCCTAAGCTTCAATCTCGCGCCGGGAGCGACCATCGGTGCGGCAGTCGCTGCCGTGCAGAAGGCGGCTGCGGATCTCAAAATGCCGTCCTCCGTGGCGACGGCCTTCCAGGGCAATGCGCAGGCCTTCCAGACCTCGCTCGGTTCGACACCGCCGCTGATCCTGGCGGCTCTGTTCGCGGTCTACGTGATTCTCGGCATCCTCTACGAGAGCACCATCCACCCGTTGACCATCCTGTCGACTCTGCCTTCGGCCGGGCTCGGAGCCTTGGCGACGCTGATGCTGGTGGGCCGCCCCTTGGACATGATCGGGATCATCGGCATCATTCTCCTCATCGGCATCGTGAAGAAGAACGGCATCATGCTGGTCGACGTCGCGATCGAACGGGAGCGGGAAGGCGGCAAGAGCCCGGAAGAGGCGATCCACGAGGCCTGCCTTCTCCGCTTTCGACCCATCCTCATGACGACACTCTGCGCCCTCCTCGGTGGCGTTCCCCTGATGCTCGGCACCGGCACGGGATCAGAGATCCGTCAGCCCCTCGGCTACGCGATCGTGGGTGGCCTGGTCGTCTCGCAGGTGCTGACGCTGTTCACGACGCCAGTGGTCTATCTCTACATGGACAAGCTGAGCGGCTGGCTGGCCTCCATGACGCGTCGACCGACGGAAGCGGGCGCCGCGAGCCGGCCGGCCTAGCGGCCCGAGCGCATCTTGCCGGTATCAGAAGTCGGGGCAGCCCGGCTGCGATCGCTGCGCCGCGCAACGCGATGACGACATCATGACATCGCGGCTCAAAAAATCATTGTGAAATCGTATAAGTCCGGAATGTAGCCATTCTTCCTGCGAGATGGTTTGTTCTTCGAGCGCATCGAACGGAGTTTCGTGGATGAGACGAAAACAACCGTTCTTATAAGTCGCTCATCATATTGGCGATTGTCGATATGATCTTTCTCCCGCCACCCGGAAGGGGAAAGATACTTCGAGAGTTGGGATGCTCGACGCAAACCTGCTCTCTTGGTCCACATCGAGGAGAACGATATGACCCTGCTTCCTATCGCCGCTGCAGCCATGGCTCTGAATTCCATGCTCGTTCTCGGCATGGCAGCCTTCGTCACCGAGCGGGACGAAGATCAATCCGGCCGCGGCAACGGCGGCGCTCTGGCCACCGCCGAAGCCGTCGGCGGCCTCTGAGCGCTGGAGGACCGCAACGGCACATGCGGCACGAACCGGCGATATCCGGCTCGTGCCTATCATCCGCGTCGAACGTCGGCGGTTCCCAAGGGTGCAGCTGGAACGCTCATCTCCTAAGCCCGACGGTCCGGAGACCGGATCGTTGGATGATGTAGCGAGTCAAAATCCTCAACAGACACGGCAACTCGCAAACTTAGCTTCCGAACTCACGAGTGAATTTACAAAAGTCGACTACATTAAAACGATTCTACAGGGACAGCGCTAGAAAGACGCGCTTTCAACCTGGATATACGTGCGCTAATCAGCGGCGGCCATGATCCATCTCATTCGAAAATCGGCGGCCTTCTGCGCCGCAATGCTGCTGCTGGCACCCATTGCCGCACAATCGAAGGAGGTGCCGGTCGGGCCCCATGTCACGCAGAACGGGCTCGAGGTGGCGGCGGTCTACCTTCAGCCCATCGAGATGGATCCGCCCGGCATGATGCGCGAGGCGGCGCAGTCGGACGTCCATCTCGAGGCCGACATCCGGGCCGCCAAGGACAATCGCAACGGTTTCGCCGAGGGCGATTGGGTTCCGGCACTCGACGTTAAGTTCGAGCTGGTGAAGCTCGACGGCGACAAGCCCACCGACCAGAAGGTCGACGGTCCAATGATGCAGATGGTGGCCAATGACGGCCCCCATTACGGCGACAACGTCAAGCTGTTCGGGCCGGGACGCTACCGCCTGAAGCTGACGATCGCGCCGCCCGGCGCCCACAGCCATTTCGGCCGGCATGTCGACAAGGAGACCGGAGTCGGGCCGTGGTTCGCGCCCTTCGAGGTCACCCAGGACTTCACCTTCGCCGGAATCGGCAAGAAGGGCGCCTACTGAGCATGGGCGCCTCGATCGGACACGCCGCGGCTTTCCTCGCTGTTTTCGCCGCCGGTCTGACGATGGGACCGGCGCAGGCCGACGACTTGCCCGTGATCAAGGTCGAGATGCGCGATGGCATCATCACGCCGACGACCATCGAGGTGCCCGCGAATACGCGCTTCAAGCTCGAGATCACAAACAGCGGCACCTCGCCGGTGGAGTTCGAGAGCACGGAGTTGAAGCGCGAGAAGGCCCTTGCCGCCGGCTCGACCTCCTCGATCATCTTCCGGACCATCGATCCGGGCACCTATGACGTGTTCGACGACTTCCATCCCGAGGCCAAGGCGAAGCTGGTAGCCAAGTAGTGTCTTCCGCCGCTTCCCCTGCATCGGCGCTCGCGGCTCGACACCCCACGTGGATCGACCACCGCATCGCCGCCTTCGGCGACGGCCTGCGCCGACACGCCGGGACGATCCGTGCCCTGCAATGGGCGATCGTCGTCGTCTACGTCGTGCTCGTCGCGGTTCCGGCGTTCCTGCCGCTGCCGGCAAGCGGCGCGCGGATGTGGTCCAACCTGACGCTGGCGGCGCAGTTTGCCTTCTGGGGCATCTGGTGGCCCTTCGTCCTCGTGAGCATGCTGCTGGTCGGGCGAGCCTGGTGCGGATTCCTCTGCCCCGAGGGAGCGCTCACCGAGTTCGCGAGCCGCTGGAGCCGTGGCCACGCCCTGCCGCATTGGCTGACCTGGGCCGGTTGGCCGCCGGTCACCTTCGCCGGAACCACGGTCTACGGCCAGATGGTCAGCGTCTACGGCTACCCGAAGCCGGCCCTGGCGATCCTCGGCGGCTCCACGCTCGCCGCCATCGCACTCGGCCTGATGTATGGCCGGAACAAGCGCGTCTGGTGCCGCTATCTCTGCCCGGTCAACGGCGTCTTCGCCGTCCTATCGAAGCTCGCGCCCCTGAGCTTCCAGGTCGACCGCGAGGTCTGGGCCACATCGCCGAAGCCGCCGCACGAGGCCGCCTTCAACTGCGCGCCGCTCGTTCCGGTCAAGACGATGCAGGGCTCGGGCGCCTGCCACATGTGCGGGCGATGCAGCGGCCATCGCGGGGCCGTGCGGCTCGCCCTGCGCAGGCCGAACCACGAGATCGTCCATGTCGCGGGCAACGAGCCGAGCGCGGACCAGACCTTCCTGATCCTGTTCGGGATGATGGGCCTCGCGGTCGGCGCCTTCCAATGGTCGTCGAGCCCGTGGTTCGTCGATGCGAAGCAGGTGCTGGCGACCTGGCTGGTCGAGCACGGCGTGCTCTGGCCGCTGGAGACGACGCTGCCGTGGTTCGTCCTCACGAACTATCCCGACCGCAACGACGTCATGACGCTGCTCGATGGTGCGGTGCTGCTGGCCTACATGGCGGCGGCCGCCTTCGGCATCGGGTTCGCGCTCTGCCTCTGCGTGGCCGCAGCCACCCGCGCCATCGGTCCGTGGTCGTGGGCGCGCTTCCACCACCTGACCCAGACGCTGATCCCGATGGCGGGTTGCGGCGTCTTCCTCGGCCTGTCGGCGCTCACCGTCACGTACCTGCGGGGAGACGGCATCGTCGTGCCGTACGTGCCCGAGATCCGGGCCGCGCTCCTGGCCGGTGCCGGGCTCTGGAGCCTCTGGCTCGCCTGGCGCGTCGCCGGCCTCACCGCTCCGCCGGCCCGGCAGGCCGCCGCGACGCTCTGCATGGGCGCGGCCCTGGCGCTCGCGGCCGCGAACTGGGTGCTGCTGTTCTTCGTCTGGTAGGCGCCCCGCGCCGCCGCGACTCTCAATCGGGAAACCTGCCGTCATGATCGGAGCTTTCGTCATCGCGTTCCGCGAGGTCATCGAGGCCGGCCTCATCGTCAGCATCGTGCTGGCCGCGACCCGCAGCATCCCCGGTCGCAGTCGGTGGGTCGTTCTCGGGATCATCGCGGGCATCACGGGGGCAGCGCTCGTCGCCCTGTTCGCCGAGAAGATCTCCGAGGCCTTCGAGGGCACCGGCCAGGACATGCTCAATGCCGGCGTGCTCATCGCCGCCGTACTCATGCTGATCTGGCACAACGTCTGGATGAGCCGGCACGGCCGGGAAATGGCGCGGGAGTTCAAGGCCGCCGGTGAGGCCGTGCGCAGTGGCGAGCGCGCCGCCGCGGCCCTGTCGGTGGTCGTCGGCGCGGCGATCCTGCGCGAAGGCGCCGAACTGGTGCTGTTCCTCTACGGCCTCGTAGCCTCGGGCACCTCGGGCGTCGACCTGCAACTCGGCGCCCTCGCCGGGATCGGGGCCGGTGCGCTGCTGGCCGCGGTCAGCTATTTCGGGCTGGCCTCGATCCCGAGCCGCTACGTCTTCGCCGTGACGAGCGCGCTGGTCACGTTCCTGGCCGCCGGGCTGGCGGCGCAGGCGGTGCAGTTCCTGGCCAATGCCGGACTGGTCGAGGCGCTCCAGCAGACACTCTGGAACAGCTCCGGCATCATCCCGGAAAACGGCCTCCCGGGCCGCGTCCTGCATGCCCTCGTCGGCTACACCGATCGCCCGACGGCCCTGCAGGCGATCGTCTACGTCGCGACGATCGTCCTGATGATCGCGCTGACCCGGATGGGGGCGGCTACGAAGCGCCAGGACGCGCGCACGGTCGGACAGACCTGAGACCCGGTCGCACCGCGGCCCGTCAGGCCGGATGCCGCCCGGCCCTCTGGGGAAGCAGGGCGATCGCCGCGACGATCAGAACGATCAGCACGGCCGACGCGGTGTAGCGGTTCAAGGCGAGACCGCCATTGGCGAGAGGCTTGTCGAGGAAATCGCCGACGGTCGCGCCGAGCGGTCGCGTCAGGACGAACGCCGCCCAGAACAGCAGGGTCCGCGAGAGGCCGGTCCGGTAGTAGGCCAGCGCGACGAGCGCGAGCGCCACACCGAAGACGAGGGCACCGCCTCCGTAGCCGAGCCCGGTATCGTCCGCCATCCAGTCTCCGAGCGCCGTTCCCAACGTCTGGGAGAACAGGATCGTCGCCCAGTAGAAGGCCTCGACCTTCGGCGTCGTCACGTCTTCGACGGCCACCGATCCCGTCGAGGCGTACCAGACCCCCAGGGAGGTCAGCAGCAGGGCGAAGAGCAGCGACGAGCCGCCGAGGTAGCCGATGCCGATCGACCGGTCGACGAAGTCGGCGAGCGTCGTGCCGACCGTGGTCGTGGCGACAATGACGGTCCAATAGAGCGCCGGATGGAACTGCCTGGCCCGGATCTGGGCGACCACCGCGACGATCAGGATGACCGAGAAGATCGCGGTCCCGACAAGGTAGCCGAGATTCATCGACATCGTCACCGCATCGCCCCCGGTCTCGCCGAGGGTCGTGGCGGCGATCTTGATCAGCCAGAAGCCCAGCGTGACCTCGGGGACCTTGCTCAAGACTTGGTCGCTGGTGGATTGCATGAAGGTGAGTCCTGTTGCTTTGCCGATATCGGCGGGGGCGGCCGCTCAGGCGGGAGCCGCCGTCCGTTCACGCGGTTTCCAGGCAAGCGCCGCGAGCAGGCAGAGCGACACCCATGCGATCCCGGCGCACCATCCCCCGAGCACGTCCGTCGGCCAGTGGACGCCGAGCAGGACCCGGCTCGCTCCGACGCTGAGGGTCAGGATGGCGGCGGCAGCCAGGTAGACGGACTTGAGTGACCGCCTGGGCTCATCTCTCGCCAGCACGGTCGCGAGCGTGAGGTAGGTCACCAGCGACATCATCGCGTGGCCGCTCGGAAAGCTCGCATCGAACACGGCAGGCCCCCCGCGGATGAGGTCCGGCCGCGCCCTGTCGAACGCGGATTTCAGGAGCGAACTCAGCACCTGGCCGCCGGCCATGGCCGCCACGACGAGGATCAGGGCCGGCCCGTCGCCGCGCAGCGCCAGAATACACAGGGCGACGACGGCGGCGAACCAGAGCACGGTCGCACTGCCCAAGGCCGTCACGTCCCTGATCGCTGACGGCCACCAGGCAGGCCCGATGAGCCTTTGAGCATCTGCCGGATCCCGCAGATACAGGAGCAGATCTCGGTCGAATCCAGCGGTGTCCGTTCGGATCACCAAGTAGGCAATCGAACAGAAGACGACCGCGGATGCCACCAGGGCAGACAGAAGCAACCCTCGTCTGTTGTCGACATCGGTCCAGGGATCCGTGAGAGGCAAGCGTACTTTCCGCGTCTCGAACTGTCCGGCACCCGAGCGGCCCTCGACCGCCGTGGCATCGCAACCAGTTACGGTTATGCGTTGTCCTTGCCGGCCATGCGATCCATGGTCTTGAGGAGATCGGAGAGCGTCGTCTTGCAGGCAGCCGCGTCCGGTGTCCCGGCGCGCAACGCCTCGAGCGCGGCGTCGATGGCCTTGTCGACCTTGTGCCAATCCGCCGCCGCACGGGGCTTCAGGCCCGACTCGGCCTCGTCCCAGGACATTTCGAGATCCTTGATGCGGGTCTTCGCGCCGCCGAGGTCGCCCTTTTCGACATAGGCCTGCGTATCGACGACGATCATCCTGAACTTCGACAGGTCGCCCAGCTTCGACGCGGCAGCCTCCGCCCGCTCGATTCCCATCGGGAAGCCGAGGGTCATGCCCGCCGCGCCTCCGAGGACGGTCCCGAGACCCAACGACAGAATGGCGGCGCCGATCATCGCATGTCTGGTCATGACGCAGGTTTCCTTTTGCGGGGGAGAGGTGGCGGTATGGGAGTGATGGGGTGCCGGCGGGCTACGCCTGGCCGCCGGCCGGCGCGCGTCGTTCTGCGGCGGCGGGCTTGACGGTCACGATGGCGACGAGGACCACGATGACGGACAGGAAGCAGAGGCTCGTATAGACCGTGCCGAAGCCGAGCCCGTCATACTCGCGGGACTGGGACAGCAGATCACCGAGGCTCGCGCCGAGGGGCCGCGTCAGGATGTAGGCGAGCCAGAAGGTCAGGACCGGATTGGCGCCGAACTCGTAGGCCAGCGCGATGAGGGCGATGAGCGAGCCGAAGGCGAAGACGCCCAGATAGAACCCGAACCCCAACGCTTCGGTGGCCAGGTCGCCGGCCGCCGTCCCGAGGGCGAAGGTGCACAGGATCGCGAGCCAGTAGAAGAGCTCGCGGCGCCTAGTCACGATGGAATGGATCGAGAGGGTTCGCTCCACGAAGAACCAGACGGCGAAGATCGCGGCCAGGGCCACCGCGAAGACGGCGGTGCTGAATTCGAGGCTGATGCCCAGCTTGTCCGTCAGGAAGTCGGTGATCTGCGTTCCGACAATGCTGACGAGGACGACGGTCAGCCAGTAGATCCACGGCACGTAGCGGCGCATCCGCAATTGCAGAACCAGGGCGGCCGCGAGACACGCGGCCATGATTGCTGTGGTCGTCACCGTGCCGAGGCCGACATTGACCGCGAGGTAGTCGGCCCCGGTCTCGCCGACGGTGGTCGACATGATCTTGATCACCCAGAAGATCAGCGTGACCGCCGGGACCTTGTTGAGCATCGTGCCCATGTCGCTTCGCGCAGGCGCGGTCATGGCTCTCGTCTCCAACACCCGGAGCACCCGAGCTGCAACGGCACCATGGCCGAGCGATCATTGGAGTGAAGTGGCTGGCATGTTGATGATTTTCAATCTTGAATTCTTTTAGTCGCGCCGATTTTTATCGACGTATAATTCCCCTGATTTCGACCGCATCGTAAGTATACGAATTTGTATACTCACCGTTATTGAATGTTGCCTCGCAGACGTCCTAACCCCCGAAGAGCTGTAGAGCCAGCATCCCGGATCGTTTCGGTCCGCATGGTGGGACGAGAAGCGGAAGCCATGACGGGTTCGTTCGTCAGATGCGGAGCGGGCCTCGCCGCCACGATCGCCGTCGCCTGTGCGGGTCTCCCCGCGATCGCACCATCCGAGACGCGGGCCTCGGAAACCGGTCTGGCCGATGGCTTGGCTGCGATCGCCTCCGGGTTCGGCGGCGCCACCGACACGGTGGTTCACGGCTGGAAGGATATGGGGCGTGCGCTCGGCAGGATGCAGATCCCCGATCTGCCTTCGGCGACGCTGCTGACGACACACCAGGCGTGCGTCGACCCAACGGGCATGACGAGCAGCGACTGCACCAGTGCCGTCGACGCCATCTGCCGCCGGCACGGCTTTCAGAACGGCCAGCAGATCGACATGGAATCGGGCCAGGTCTGCCGGATGACGCCTCAGGGGCGCATCGACGTCGCCCATGCCTTCGCCTGCAAGTCGAAGGTCTGGCTCACCCAGGTGGCCTGCTGGTGAGCCGCCCGAGCGTCGAGACCCGGGCACGCGTCCTCGCGGCAGCCGCCTTCCTCGTCTTGCAGGTCTCGTCCGGATCTGCGGCGGATCTGTCCGAAGGCACCCGGCCGGCCACCCAGGATCGGGTCGTGTCGGTGACGGCCTTCTCGCTGTTCGGGCCGAAATACCTGGGCGCGGAACGGTACGGGCCGTTCGGCTATCCGGCCGTCACCATCCGCAGGCCCGACGAACCGTTCGCCCTCGATTCTCCCGACGACAGCCTCGGCGTTCCGATCCTGGACGCGACGCAGTTCAAGCTCGGCCCGGTCGTCAACCTGCGCCAGGGCCGCAATACCAGTGTCGATCGCCGCTTCGCCGGCCTCGACCGCGACCCTTGGGCGATCGAAGGGGGCATCTTCGCCGACCTCTGGGTGCTTCCGGATCAACTCCGGACCCGAGCCGAGTTGCGCCACGGCCTGCGCGGCAATGATGGTTTCGCCATCGACCTGTCCGCTGATCTGTTCGAGCGTTTCGGCGCCGTCACGGTTTCGGTCGGTCCCCGCTTCGGCGTCCTCGATGCCGCACTGGCCCAACGGCAATTCGGCGTAAGCCCGGCAGCCTCGTCGAGGAACGGCCTGTTCCAGCCCTACCGCGCCGCAGGCGGTCTCCAGAGCATGGGCCTGACGTCGGCGGTTTCCTATGACTGGTCGCCCTCGTGGCGGACCACGCTCTATGGTCGCTACGAGCATCTCGTCGGCGATGCTGCCGCGAGCCCGATCACCCGGCGGCTCGGCTCCGTCGATCAACTCACCGCCGGGCTCGGCGTCACCTATTCCTTTCACGCGAATCTGCCGTTCATCCCGTGAGCGGGGCTCGTCATGAGCGTGGCTCGACGACCCGGCCGCATCAATGCCACCGAAGGAGATCGACGCGATGCGCAGCCTCACGCTCTGGCCCCTCGCCATCGGCCTGATCTGCGGTTCTGCCGAGGCGAAGGAGAAGCCGACCCGGTTCTGGAACCTGACCGGGGATACTGTGACGAGCCTCAAGCTGGCTCCAGCTGGAACCGACCGGTTCGGCGAGAACCAATGCGCCAACGACAGCGACGGGACGGTCGACTACGACGAGCGCCTGAAGATCCCCGGGCTTCGGTCCGGCCGCTACGACGTGAAGCTCGAAACGAGGCACGGATTGGCCTGCACGGTTCGCGATGTCGACGTCGTCGAGGGCGACGTCTTTTCCATCGAGGAAAAACAACTGGCCGGATGCCGCAAATGAGGCGCGGTCGAGGACCGTAACGGCAGGCGGGCTAAGCGGAGGAATACTGAACAAACGCCGGCCGGTCCCGTCCCTATGCCGCATTGAGAAACTGTAACGATACTTCACGCAGGTGATCCGGTAGACCGCGGTCAAGGCGCGAAAGCGCAGACCGCAGCCTCTGCCCCATGAAGATCCTTGTCATCGAGGACGATGCCGACACCGCCTCGTTCATCACCCGCGGCCTGACCGAACAGGGGCATGTGGTCGATCGGGCCGAGAACGGCAGGGACGGACTGTTTCACGCCGCCGGGGGCGCTTACGACGTCATGATCGTCGACCGCATGCTGCCGGGCCTCGACGGGCTCGGCGTCGTGAAGACGGTCAGGGCGGCGGGCGTCCAGACGCCTGTTCTGTTCCTCACGACGATGTCCGGCGTCGGCGACCGGGTCGACGGGTTCGAGGCGGGCGGCGACGACTACCTGATCAAGCCCTTCGCCTTCGCTGAGCTCCTGGCTCGCGTCAGCGCCCTGGGACGGCGCCCGCCGCTGACGCAGGTCGAGACCGTGCTGCACGCGGCCGACCTCGAAATGGACCTGATCAGCCGAAAGGTCCGTCGCGGCGAGCAGGAGATCGATCTGCAGCCCCGGGAATTCCGGCTTCTGGAATATCTGCTGCGCAATGCCGGACGCGTGGTGACCCGCACGATGCTGTTGGAGAACGTCTGGGAATTCCACTTCGACCCGCGGACCAACATCGTCGAGACGCATGTCAGCCGCCTGCGATCCAAGATCGACAAGGGCTTCACCCCCGAGCTGATCGAGACCGTCCGCGGCTCCGGATACCTGCTGCGTGCCGCGACTCCCTAAGATCGTCCGCAACGCAGCCTTTCGCTTCGCCCTCGCTCACACCATCGTCTTCGTGATCTCGGTGGCGGCGGTCGGCCTGAGTGCCGAGGCCCTGGTCACGCGCGCCCTCAGGCTCCAGGCCCAGCAGCGGGTCGAGGAGGAGATCGCAGAGCTCAAGGGCGAGTTTCAGCAATACGGGCGCGATGCCTTCCTCGAACTGATCAGAGCCCAGCTGGCGAAGGGCGAGAACCGCCTGCAGTTCCTCGTCGTGTCCGCCGATGGGAAGAAGCTCGCAGGCGAGTCCATCCTCCTTCGCGTCGTCGAAAAGTCGAGCCGGTTCGCGGCAGGCGAGGCGAGGGAAGTCGCGCTGAGTCGCTCGGACGCGATGCTGGTCGCCCGGCAGCCTCTCGCCGAGGGCATGACCCTGCTCGTCGCCGACGACATGAGGAGCATCGAGGACGTCGAGGACGTCGTCTCCAGCGCGTTCTACGTCGTCCTGGCCATCTCAGCCCTGCTCGGGCTCCTCGCAGGGGTCATCCTGTCCACGGGGCTGCTGCGGCGCGTCGACCGGGTGACACATGCCGCCGAGGCCATCATCGCAGGCGATCTCACGAGACGGATCGAGATCACCGAGGCCGGAGACGAGTTCGATCATCTCTCCTCCACGCTCAACACCATGCTCGACCGGATCAACGGGCTGATGGAGAGCCTGCATCAGGTCTCGAACGACATCGCGCACGACCTGCGAACACCGCTCGCCCGGCTGCGGCAGAATCTCGAGGAAGCCCGCACGCGGGCCGAGACGACCGTCCAGTACGAAGCGGCGGTGGACAAGGCGATCGCCGAGGCGGACGGACTTCTCGCGACCTTCTCGGCCCTGCTGCGGATCGCCCAGATCGATGCCGGCACCCGGCGCTCGGCCTTCACCCGCGTCGACCTCTCCGAGTGCCTTCAGACCGTCGCCGAAGCCTACCTCCCGTCCATCGAGGATAATGGGCGGTCGCTGAGCTGCTCCATCGAGCCGGACCTGCTCGTCGAGGGAGACGATCAGCTCCTGACGCAGCTCTTCTCCAATCTCCTGGAGAACGCGATCGGCCATACCCCGTCCGGGACGGCGATCCGTCTGGAACTCTGCCAACACGCGGCCGGAGCGGGCATTGCCGCCGTCATCGCCGACGACGGTCCCGGCATTCCCGCCGACGAGGCGAAGAAGGTGTTTCGCCGGTTCTACCGCCTCGAGAAGAGCCGCAGCACCCCCGGCAACGGCCTCGGCCTGAGCGCCGTCGCCGCGATCGTCGACCTGCACAAGGCGAAGATCGTCCTAGCCGATAACAGGCCAGGATTGCGTGTAAAAATCATCTTTCCAAATAAATCTTGAAGTTGTCGAAATACAATTGTAATAAAAGTATCTATTTTAGAAATTTATCTGTCGTCCGGAAATTTTATTTAAATATCGCAGCCTGTTCTTTCGCGCGGCGATTGCGCTAAACGTTGACCACCGGCAAGAAGGGCTCGCCGAATAAAATTGCTCTTTTGCGTCCGCATCTGCGCTGGATTGACATCAAAGCAGCTGTTTCGCTTTCGGCCTTCCGCTGTTTCGAACGCACTGCGGTCGCCGTTCATTTCCCTGCCGGCGTAGGCCGGCTGGGAGAACGACGATGGGACATTCTGAAAATGATCCGGTCTTCAAGAATCGCCGAGCATGGAATGCTGGCCGCAAGCTCGGCGCCAAGCGTGCCCTCAAACCGCAGCAGGTCTGGGCAGTCCGCTTCTGGCTCGACCGCGAGCAGCGCGTCCGTGATCGTGCGATGTTCGATCTCGCTATCGACAGCAAGCTACGCGGCTGCGATCTCGTAAAACTCAGGGTCGGTGATCTCGTGAGCGGCGGTCGCGTTCGCACACGGGCTATCGTTATCCAGAGCAAGACTGGCCGCCCCGTGCAATTCGAAATCCTCGAACCAGCCCGGACCAGCATCCTGACGTGGCTGGAATGCCGTGGCGGCACGCTGGACGACTACGCCTTTCCAAGCCGGATCGACCACACGGGCCATATCAGCACCCGGCAGTACGCCCGATTGGTCGATGAGTGGGTGACGGGCATCGGCCTAAGACGCGAGGACCATGGCACGCACTCGCTCCGGCGGACGAAGGCATCATTGATTTACACGCGGACGGGCAACTTGCGCGCCGTGCAGATCTTACTCGGGCACACCAAGATCGAGAGCACGGTGCGCTACCTCGGCGTCGATGTCGAAGATGCGCTCATTTTGGCCGAGGCGACTGAGATCTGATAGGCAGCTTCTCGGCGCCAGCGCGCCGAGGAGCCCCAAAACCGCCGAGCCGGATAGCGCCCAATCTCGCCGTTCATCCGCGAACTGCGATTCCCGAAAGCGGACCCGCCCTGGCCCAAAACGGTGCCCCCTTGATCGGCGATCATGAATGCCCTGGCAGGAATCGGTGCCGTTCGTCGCGAAACCGACGAATGATGAACTCCCGGCAGACCGCGACGCGACGTGCGTCGTGGCTGTCCGGATGGGACATCAGCCAGTAGGTTCTCCGGAACTGGGTGTCCGGCAGGACACGGACGAGCTCCTGGCAATCGGCCACCGCGAAATCGTGCAGGATACCGATGCCGGCTCCGCCTCTCACCGCTTCGAGCTGTCCGATCGCGCTGGCGCACCTGAACACGCGCCGTGTCCGATCCTCCAGAAAAGCGGCGTAATCGAGCGCGGAAGCGTAAGTGTAATTGTCGACGCCCGTCACGCCCGCATGCCGGGATAGGTCGGAGGGCGTCTCGGGCATTCCCTCGCGATCGAGGTAGGACCGTGCCGCATAGAGCCCGAGGCTGTAGTCGGTCAGCTTCGCGAGGGTCATGCGGCCGTGGGTAGGCCGGTCGAGAGCGATGGCGAGCTCGGCTTCCCGCCGCGACAGCGAAAACGTCCGCGGCAACGGCACGAGTTCGACGACCAGATCGGGATAGCGGATGGCCAGCTGGCCGAGTTCGCGTGACAGGAAGAGGTTTCCGAGCGCGTCGGGAGCGCCGATCCTGACGGTGCCGGCTGGCTCGACGTCGCCGAGATGCATCTGCGAGGTTGCGGCGATGACCTCCGCCTCGATGCGCTCCGCGACGGGCATGAGGCGCTCTCCGGCCTCGGTGAGAGCGGAGCCGTTCGGCCGGCGATGAAACAGCGTCGTGCCGATCTCCTCTTCCAGACTGCCGAGACGGCGAGCGACCGTCGCGTGGTTGAGGCCCAGCCTTCTCCCGGCCTCGAGCATTTGCCCGTGACGCGCAACGGCCAGGAAAATCTGGAGGTGGTCCCAGTTCAGGGGCATTGATTTGCGCACAACGGTTGAGCGGTATCGGCTATTGAAACATATTTTTCGTAGTCCGAAAAAGCTCGCCATAAACGGGCAGATGCGCTGCTGCCGCCCAAAGAGAGGATCTGCCATGCCCACCGAGATCGGCCACTACATCGATGGCAGCCGCGCAGGCGGCCGGAGCGACCGGACTTCGCCGGTCTTCAATCCGGCAAGTGGCGAACAGACGGGTGTCGTCGCGCTCGCGAGCACATCCGAAGTCGATCGTGCGGTCGCGTCTGCCGTTGCAGCGTTCCCGAAGTGGTCCCGGACTCCTGCGCTTCGTCGCGCGCGGATCCTCAACAAGTTCCTCGGTATCTGCGAAGAGCGCATCGACGAGCTGGCGGCCCTGATCACGGCCGAGCACGGCAAGGTGCACTCGGATGCGAAGGGCGAGGTTCAGCGCGGACTGGAAGTCGTCGAGTTCGCCGTCGGCATCCCTCAGCTCCTCAAGGGGGAGTTCTCCGAAAACGTCGGGACGCAGGTGGACAGCCATGCGCTGCGGCAGCCCCTCGGCGTCGTCGCCGGCATCACGCCGTTCAACTTCCCCGTCATGGTGCCGATGTGGATGTTCCCCGTCGCACTGGCTTGCGGGAACTGCTTCATCCTGAAGCCGTCGGAGCGTGATCCCAGCCCGTCGATCCTGATGGCCGAGTGGCTCAAGGAGGCGGGTCTTCCGGACGGCGTGTTCTCCGTGGTCCAGGGTGACAAGGAGGCGGTCGACGCCCTGCTGCACCATTCCGACATTGCCGGCGTGAGCTTCGTCGGCTCCACGCCCATCGCGAAGTACATCTATTCGACTGCAACCGCGAACGGGAAGCGCGCGCAGGCCCTGGGCGGTGCCAAGAACCACATGATCGTCATGCCCGATGCCGACATGGATCAGGCGGTCGATGCTCTGATGGGTGCAGCTTTCGGCTCGGCGGGCGAGCGTTGCATGGCGATCTCCGTCGCCGTGCCGGTGGGCGAGAAGACCGCAGATGCTCTGATCGGGAAGCTCGTCCCGAAGATCAACGCCCTCAAGGTCGGCCCTGGAACCGATCCCGAGTCGGAAATGGGGCCGCTCGTCACGAGGCAGCACTACGAGAAGGTGCGCGGCTATATCGATCAGGGCGTGGCTGAAGGGGCCGAGCTGCTGGTCGACGGTCGCGACCTCAAGCTCCAGGGCTACGAAGACGGTTACTTCCTCGGAGGCACGTTGTTCGATCACGTCACGCCGGACATGCGGATCTACAAGGAGGAGATCTTCGGACCCGTCCTCGGGATCACCCGAGCCCCCGACTACGCGACGGCGGCCAAGCTGATCAACGAGCACGAGTTCGGCAACGGCACCGCGATCTTCACCCGTGACGGCGATGCGGCGCGGGAATTCGCCCATGAGATCCAGGTGGGCATGGTCGGGATCAACGTGCCGATCCCGGTGCCGATGGCCTTCCATTCGTTCGGTGGCTGGAAAGCCTCGTTGTTCGGCGATCACCACATGCACGGCCCGGAAGGCGTCCGGTTCTATACCCGCCTGAAGACCATCACGACCCGCTGGCCGACCGGCATTCGCGCAGGCGCCGAGTTCGTCATGCCGACCATGAAATAGGGTCCGCCGCCCGGCTTGCCCGAACACGTATCCGACGAACGAGGCGACGGCGGAATTGAGCCGATTGCCAGCTACCCGTATGATTTCTTGAACGGCGCTCAAGAAGAAGAGTCGGCGGATTGTCGCTTCGGGAACTTCGCACTTTCGTTGCCGTCGCCGAGGGTGGATCCTTCGCTGCGGCCGCCAAGACCGTCGGGCGGACGCAGTCTGCCATTACAGTCCAGATGAAGGTGCTGGAAGACGAGTTCCGGGTGGCGCTCTTCGATCGTTCGAACCGCCCCCCTACCTTGACGTCGGTCGGGCGGGCTCTGCTGCCGCACGCCATCGAAGCGGTCGCTGCCTACGACCGCCTGTTTCAGGTGATCAACGACACGACGGTCGAGGGACATCTCAGGCTCGGCGTCGTGCCGAGCGTGATGACCGGCGTCATGCCGAAGGCGCTCAAGGCTCTCCGGGAGCGCTACCCAGCGCTTCACGTCGAACTGGCCATGGGCCTGTCGAAAGACTTGGTCGGCCGCGTCCAGAAGGGTGCGATGGATGCGGCGGTCGTCAGCGATTTCAAGCTTTCGAACGCTGGCCTTCGCTGGTCGCCGTTTTCCCAGGAGCCGCTGGTCCTGATCACTCCGCTCGATGCTCCGGCGAAGAAGGCGGAAGACCTGCTGACGGCATACCCGTTCATCCGCTACTCGCGGCACGCGTGGGTTGGGCAACTGATCGACGACTTCCTGAAGCGACGAAAGATCCAGGTCCGCGAGGCGATGGTGCTCGACACGCTGGAGGCGATCCGAACGATGGTCCATCACGGATTGGGCGTGTCGGTCGTTCCTCAGCGTTCGACGGACGACGCGAGCGATTTGCCCGTGCGGACCGTTCGATTCTCGGGGCCGACGACGCAGAGGATCGTTGGTGTCGTCCAGATGGAGGAGCACGCGAAAGCGGCGCTGGTCGACGTCCTTCTGGACGTCCTGAAACGCGAAGCGGCTCCCGGCTCTGGGCGCATCGATCGCGTCGCGCCGCGGCGGCCAAAGCGAACCGGCAACGGTGGCGACCAGACCTGAAAACGCGGTCGAAGAGCCTGCGTCTTCGACGATCCGGCACCGGCTCCGGCCATCGATCCCGCCGCCGCGTTCTATCCGCGACGGGTGAGGACAGCCCTCTAGCGGTGTCAGGGCGGCGAAGCACACGCGCAGCTCCATAGAGGCCTGCCGAGGCATCGCGATCGACTGCGTATCTTCAAAATCATCAAAGATAATCTTGAAGGAAATTCGATTGTTGTAAATCAAGGGCGATGTTAGAAAAATTCTCAAGAAAGTGATACGCGGGAGGACATTGAGGATGCCGCAGGCGGATAATGCCTCCCTGACGGTGTCTATCTGGCGCGGCGGCCAGGATGGAAACTTCGAAACATATTCCGTGCCCAATCGTCAGAACCAGACAGTTCTTGATGTCGTCACGCATGTTCAGCGGCACATCGACCCGACACTGAGTTATCGTTTCGCGTGCCGCGTCGGAATGTGCGGCTCATGCGGCATGACCGTGAACGGTCGTCCGAGATGGACCTGCCGGACGCACGTCTCCAAGGTTGCGAAGGACGGAAAGCTTCAGATCGCGCCGCTTTCGAACCTGCCGGTCATCAAAGATCTTGCGGCGGACATGCAGCCCTTCTTCGAGAAGTGGCAGAAGGCCGGCGGCGTGTTCGAGCCGTCGAAGTCGCGGGCCGAGCCGGTCGAACCGATCCGCCCCAACGAGCCGCAACGGATCGCGGCCGACGAGGGCATCGAATGCATCAATTGCGGGGTCTGCTACGCCGGCTGCGACACGGTGCGTTGGAACGACGACTATCTCGGACCGGCCGCCCTCAACAGGGCGTGGACGCTGATGAACGACCGCCGCGACAGCGCTCAGAAGCCGCGACTTGCCGCTGTCGCGGCCAATGGCGGATGCCATGCCTGCCACACCCATCAATCCTGCCAAGAATACTGTCCTCAGAGCCTCAACCCGACGGGGTCGATCTCGCTGCTGAAGAGGCTGGCGACGAAAGCTTATCTCAAGGGTGAGCTGAAGCCATGAACGTGAGGCTCTACATCTGGCAGCGCGGCACTGCCGCGCTGATGGCACCCTTGGTGCTCATCCATCTGGCCGTTATGTTCTACGCGACGCGCCAGGGTCTGACGGCGCACGACATCCTCGGCCGTACCCGCGGCAGCATCGCCTGGGCGATGTTCTATGGAACATTCGTCGTCGCAGCCGCCATCCACGCCTCGATCGGCATCCGGAACATCCTCGTCGAATGGCTTCCCGTCCGGGACCGGGCCGCGGCCTTTCTGTCGTCCGGACTGGGCATCCTCCTGATCCTGCTCGGCGCCCGGGCTGTCTTCGCCGTGGTGTTCGCATGAGCGCACCTCCGCGCCCCTATCGCCGGAATGCGCTCTGGATCGCCGCCATGGTCCACCGGGTCTCCGGCATCGGCCTCGCGCTCTTCCTCCCGCTTCACTTCCTGGCGCTCGGTCTGTCGCTTCAAGGTGCGGCCCGGCTCGATTCCTTCCTGCGCTGGACCGACATCCCGCTGATCAAGCTGGCCGAAGGCGGCCTCGTCTTTCTGCTCGGCGTCCATTTCCTGGGAGGATTGCGCGTCCTGTTCGTCGAGAACTTCGACTGGCGCGTGAACCAGTTCCGGGTGGCAACGGCGGCGGGTGGCGCTGCGGCGATGCTCGCATTCGCATTCCTGATCCGGGTTCTGTGAGGTCGACGATGAGCATCGAACGCATCGAGACCGATATCCTGGTCCTGGGTTCGGGTGGGGCGGGTTTGTTCGCCGCCCTGCATGCGCACGACCGCGACCCGTCGCTGACCGTCACCATCGCGACCAAGGGGCTGCTCGGCAAATGCGGCTGCACCCGCATGGTCCAGGGTGGCTACAACGTCGCCCTGCACAATGGCGACTCGATCGAGCGCCACTTCATGGACACGATCGAGGGCGGCAAATGGCTGCCCGATCAGGAACTGGCCTGGACTCTCGTCTCGACCGCGCCGGAGCGGGTCCGGGAACTCGAGAACGAAGTCGGCTGCTTCTTCGATCGGAACGCCGACGGCTCGCTCCATGGCAAGGCCTTCGCCGGCCAGACGTTCGACCGCACCGTCCACAAGGGAGACCTCACGGGCATCGAGATCATCAACCGGCTGATGGAGCAGGTGTGGAAGCGCCGCTCGATCCGGAAGCTCGAGGAGCATCGGGCGATCGCGATGATCCCGGACACCAGCGGGAAGGCTCTGTCCGGTATCCTGATGATCGACATCCGGACCGGCAAGCTCCGCTTCGTACAGGCGCGGGCCGTCCTGATGGCGACCGGCGGCGGACCGACGATGTACCGCTATCACACGCCGTCCGGCGACAAGAGCATGGACGGGCTCGCCATGGCGCTACGTGCCGGCCTGCCGCTGCGCGACATGGAGATGGTCCAGTTCCACCCCACCGGCCTTCTCGCGGGTCCGGATACACGGATGACGGGCACGGTTCTCGAGGAGGGCCTGCGCGGTGCCGGCGGTCATCTCCTCGACGGTGCAGAGCGCCGGTTCATGGGCGACTACGATCCGAAATTGGAACGCGCGACCCGCGATGTGGTCAGCCGCTCGATCTATGCCGAGATGAAGGCCGGCCGAACCTCGCCCAATGGGGGGGTCTACATCCGCATGAGCCATCTCGGCCCCGCTGACGTGGCCAAGAAGTTCAAGGGCATGGTCGATCGCTGCCGCGATTGCGGTTTCGATCTCGCCGGCGGTCTCGTCGAAGTGGTTCCGACAGCCCATTACTTCATGGGCGGCCTGATCTGCCGTCCCGACACGTCCACGGACATGCCGGGGCTCTTCGTTGCGGGCGAGGATGCGAGCGGCATGCATGGTGCCAACCGGCTCGGGGGCAACGGAGTCGCCAACTCGACGGTGTTCGGCGGGATCGCGGGCGACGTCGTGCCGGCATGGATCGCCGCCAATGGCGGCCACCGGCCTCCCGACGAAGTCGCGATCGCCCATGAAGCCGCGCGCTGCACCTATCCGTTCGGCCGCAAGCCCGGGGACGTCAATCGCCTGCGCGAACGGTTGATGGACCTGATGTGGGACGATGTCGGTGTGGTGCGCGACGCCGCCGGGCTTGCCCGTGGGCTCGAAGGCCTGGACGCGATCGAGGCCGAGTTGATGGAGATCGGCGTCCCGGATGGCGACCGTGCCTTCAACCTGACCTGGCACGACTGGTTGAACCTCCGGTCGCTCGTCGAGACCAGCCGCGTCATCGCGCTCGCCGCGGCCCGGCGAACGAACTCCCGTGGCGCGCATTTCAGGTCGGACTTCCCCGAACCCGGCGATCTCGAAACCTCGACCTTCACGGTCGTCAGGCAGACGGGCTCGGACCTGACGATCACCGACGAGCCGGTCCAGTTCACCAGGGTTCGCCCGGGCGAGTCGCTGCTCGTGCAGGCCGTCGCCGCGGAATAGCGGGCACTCCATCTCCAGATCGATATTCGTCGAGACAGCCATGATCCCTCTCGCAACGATCGAGAAGACGGCCGAAACTCTGATGGAGAAGGCTGCCATCGAGATTCCCGAAGACTATCTCGGGGGCCTCCGGCGCTGCGCCGATACGGAGAAGGGCGACCTTTCCTCGTTCGTGATCCAGGCGATGCTGGAGAACTACGAAGCGGCGAAGGAAGATCGGCGTGCGATGTGCGGCGACACGGGAGTGCCGCGCTGGTACGTGAAATACGGCAACGACGCCCGGCCCGAGAGCGGTCCCATCGGCGTCGAGAGCGCCCTGAGGCGCGCGACCGCGAATGCCACGCAGTCCATTCCGCTTCGTCCGAACCGGGTCCATCCGCTCTGGCGAACCGACCACGACAACAATGTCGGCATCAACGCGCCGGAGATCGAATACGCCTTCCACCCGGATGCCGACTGGATCGACCTGACGACCGTCCACAAGGGCGGCCTGTTTGGCTCCGACTACCGGATGCTGTTTCCCGGTGACGGCATGCAGGGCATCCGACGCTTCTTCCTCGACACCCTTGTCGCCTTCGGCAAGCGCGGGCTGGCCTGCCAGCCGGCCATCGTCGGGGTGGGCCTGGGCGGTTCGAAGGACGCCTGCATGGTGCTCGGAAAGCAGGCCTCCTGCCTGCGCACGGTCGGCAGCCGCAACCCGGACCCGAAGATCGCGGAGCTCGAAGACGAGTTCAAGGAACTCGGCAACTCGATCGGCATGGGCGCCATGGGTTTCATGGGCTCGTCGATGGTCGTCGATTGCAACATCGAGGTCGGCTACTGCCACACCGGCGGCATGCCGATGAGCGTGCACATGTTCTGCCTGTCCTCGCGCAGGGCGACGGCGCGCATTCATGGCGACGGCAGGGTCGAGTACCGCACCGACCCGGACTGGTTCACCGACTACTCGCGCCGCGCCACGGTCGAGTGGCACACGCCAGTCCCGATGGCGGCGGAGTGACGGCCATGGCCAGCACCATCAAAACCGTTGAGCTGACCCTGCCCGCCTCCGTCGAGGCGCTTCGCAAGCTCGAGATCGGCACGGTCGTCTACCTGACCGGCCGGCTCTTCACGGCACGCGAGGGCGTCTACAAACGTGCCATCGAGGAGGGCGCCGGGATGCCCGCCGCCAACGTCGATCTCGGCACGGCGAACTTCCACTGCTCGCCCGCCGCCTCGATCGAACCGGACGGCCGTTTCAACGTCGGCGCGGTAACGGCCACCGCCTCGTTCCGCTTCGCGAAGTGGCTGGATGGCTGGTTCAAGCTCTCCGGCTGCAACATCATCATCGGTAAGGGCGGCATGACCTCCGAGATCTATCGGAACGTCTTCGTGCCCAACAAGGCGATCTACCTGACGACCGTCGGCTACGGCACCGGCGCGCTGCTCGGCCGCGGCATCAAGGACGTGCCGGGCGTCTACTGGCGCAACGAGCTCGGTCTCGCCCAGGCGGTCTGGGTGCTCGACGTCGAACATTTCGGGCCGTTCATCGTCGAGAGTGACCTTGACGGTGCGTCCCTGTTCGAGCGCGAGAACGAGAAGATCGCGCCCGGACTGGCGCAGCTCTACGAGGGCACCAAGCCCGCCACGCTGCGCCGCTACGGCGAGACCGACGACAAGACCGACGAGGTGATCTGACGAGCCCGTTCGCCGGTCGGCACGCCGATCGTCGATCCGAGGCAACCTGGAAACGTCGTTGCTGAGCTTCGCAGGCCGCCTCGGCAGACCGGGTGCGGCATCGGGTTACCGTTGCCTGAAGCCGAAAGCATGTCGATGGGAGACGCGCGTTGAGGATCATCGACTTCCGCATCAGGCCGCCATTCGAGGACTTCCTGAACACGGCCATGTATGCCGGCAGCGAGCGGCGCGACCGGATCGCCCGCGCCATCGGCTTCGCGCCGTCCCCCGCCGCGCAGGCGCAGTCGGTCGACGGTCTCCTGGCCGAGATGGACCGGGCCGGCATCACCCATGGCGTGGTGGTCGGCCGGGAATCCGGCAGCCTGGGCTCGGTCGACAACGCCACCGTGAAGGCGTTCTGCGACCAGCATGCCGGCCGCTTCATCCCTGCCGCTTCGATCGATCCCGCCGACCGCAAGAAGGCGATGCGGCAGATCGAGGACTGCCTCACAGCCGGGTTCGCACTGTTCAACATGGAGCCCGGCGGTGCGATGCCGCCGATGCACACCGACGACCGCCGGCTGTATCCGCTCTATGCCCTCCTCGAGGACCGGGAGGTTCCGCTGATCCTGATGACCGGCGGCAATGCCGGGCCCGACATCAGCTACACCGCACCCGAAACCCTCGACCGCGTTCTCGGTGACTTTCCGAAGCTGAAGATCGTCTCTTCGCACGGGAACTGGCCATGGGTTCACCAGATCCTCCACGTCGCGTTCCGGCGGCCGAACCTCTACCTCTCGCCCGATTACCTCCTCGCCAACATGCCCGGCATGGACGACTACGTCCAAGCCGCGAACACTTGGCTGTCCGACCGTGTCCTCTACGCGAGCGCGTTCCCGTTCGCGCCGGTCGACCGGTATTGCGACTGGTTCCGCAAACTGCCCATCGCGCCCGAGAACCTCGAAAAGATCATGTGGGCCAATGCGAGCGACCTTCTGAAGCTGACGGTTTCGCAAGGGGCCGCCCGTGCTTGAGACGCTCATGGTGGCAGCCTGCCTCGGGGGCGCCGGCTTCATTTCCGGGCTGACGGGCTTCGCCTTCTCGCTGATCGCGTCGGGCATCCTGCTGACGATCAAGCCGCCGATCGAAGCTGCGGCGCTCGTGCTGATCTGCAGCATCCTCTCGAACGTCATCGCCATCGTTCGCCTGAAGACGGCGCCGCCTTGGCCGACGGCCCTCGCCATGATCCTTCCCGGGCTCCTGGGAGCGCCGATCGGGATCGTCCTTCTGCACGAGCTGCGCCCGACCGCGATCAAGATTTCGATCGGGATCTTTCTCATCGCCTACGCGATCTTCCTCGCCTGCCTGCGCTCGGACTTCCACGTGAAGGTCAAGGGTTTGTGGGTCGACGGCTTCGTCGGCTTCGTCGGCGGCATTCTCGGAGGGATCGCCGGCCTGTCCGGTGCCCTGCCGACGGCCTGGAGCATGCTCAGGGACTGGGAGCCGCGTATCCAGCGGGCCGTCTATCAGAGCTTCACGCTCGTGATGCAGGTCTGGTCCCTCGCCATTCTCGCGCTCTACGACCCCTTCCCCCCGG
The DNA here is from genome assembly GCF_014196345.1 of Methylobacterium brachythecii. Classification (GTDB taxonomy): domain Bacteria; phylum Pseudomonadota; class Alphaproteobacteria; order Rhizobiales; family Beijerinckiaceae; genus Methylobacterium; species Methylobacterium brachythecii. The sequence goes on from NZ_JACIDN010000009.1 coordinate 34,577, forward strand.
AACTCGTCGACGACCTGAAGGTGGGCATCCCCGTCGTTCTGGTCAGCGTCCTGCTCGGTCTGGCCCTCTTCTCGCGCATCAACCAGAAAATGTTTCGATCCGTCGTGCTCGCCCTGCTTGCCGTGCTGGGGCTGACCACGACCGTTCTGGCTCTTCCAGGCCTGGGGCACTGACGTCACGCCGAGCTCGGGCATCCGCGTTTCAACGACGGCATCGTGAACAGGAGCACACCTCATGGATCGAATGCGTGGTGCGGATGTCGTCGCGAAGACGCTCGAACGGCTCGGCGTGACCCGGATCTTCTCGCTGTCCGGCAACCACATCATGCCGATCTTCGACGCCTTGCTCGCCACGAAGATCGAGATCGTCCACGTCCGTCAGGAAGCGGCCTGCGTGCACATGGCGGATGCGTGGGGGCGATTGACCGGCGAGGTCGGTGTCGCGCTGGTTACGGGCGGCCAAGGCATGTCGAACGGTGCCGCGGCCCTGTTCACGGCTTTGGCGGCCGAGTCGCCGCTGCTCCTTCTCTCCGGGCATGCCGGGCTGAAGGAGTTGGGGCGCGGGGCCTTTCAGGAACTCGCCCAGGCTGATATCGCGCGGCCCATGGCGAAGGCGTCCTGGACGGCTTCGTCCGTCGCGACGCTCGGAACCGACCTCGCGGCGGCCATGAGGATCGCTCTGGAGGGAAGGCCCGGTCCGGTCCACCTCGCCCTTCCGGTCGATCTCCTCGAAGAATCCGTCGATGAGCGCAGCATCCGCCTTCCGGATGCGATCGCGCGTGAAGCGGCGACCCCTGCGCCCGATCTGATCGATCGCGTGACGCAGATCGTAGCGGATCACGAACGGCCGTTGATCGTGGTCGGTCCGGCGCTGGGTGGGGACACGCAGCGAGCCGCCTCGAACGCCCTCGCGCAGCGCCTCGGTGTCCCGATCGTGGCGATGGAAAGCCCGAGAGGGATCAACGATCCAGCACTCGGGAGTTTCGCGGAAGTCCTGAAGGAGGCAGACCTGCTCGTTCTAATCGGCAAGCCATTGGATTTCACGCTGAAATTCGGTGACGCACCCGCGGTTTCGGGCGACTGCAAGTTCGTCGTCATCGATCCGGATCCGGAACTCGTCGCAAGGGCGGCCCGCAGCAAGGGCGATCGACTCCTCGCCTCCGGCATCGGCGATCCTTCCGCTGTCCTCGAAGCGCTCGGTTCGTCCGAAGTCCCGGCCGGCTCCAGGCAGGGCGAATGGTATCGGCGCGCCACAGAGGCATTGTCCTACGAACCGCCGGAATGGGACGCCGCCGAATCTCCGGGCCGCGTGCACCCGGTGCAGCTTTGCCGTGCCGTTCGCGATTTCCTGGGCAAGCATCCAGGCGGAACGCTCATCTGCGACGGCGGTGAAATCGGCCAGTGGCCGCAGGCGATCATCAAGGGCGAGCGTCGCCTCGTGAACGGCGTCTCGGGCACGATCGGAGCCTCGATCCCGTTCGCCATCGCTGCGCGCTGCCTGAACCCAGCCGGCCCCGTGGTCGCGATCCTCGGGGACGGCACGTTCGGGTTCCACATGGCCGAGCTGGACACGGCCGTCCGCTACGACCTGCCGATCATCGTGGTCATCGGAAACGACGCCCGATGGAATGCGGAATATCAGATCCAGCTGCGCTCCTTCGGGATCGAGCGCGCCAAGAATTGCGAGCTGCTGCCGTCGCGCTACGAGCAGGTCGCCGAGGCGCTCGGTGGCATCGGCATGCGGGTGACGTCGCCCGAAGAGCTTCCGGCAGCGCTCGAGGCTGCTCACGCGACCGGAAAGCCAGCCTGCATCAACGTGATGATCGAGGGCGTCCCGGCTCCTGCGATTCGACGATCGAGGTAACGACCGATCGAGGCGATGTGATCAGCAAGGTCAGCGGGAGGAGACAATGCAGAGACGTCAGCTACTTGCCGGGGCCGCCGCACTTCTTTCAGTTCCCAATCTCGCCAGCGCCGAAGCGAGCGACGTTCGCATCGCGCGTCAGCCGAGTATCGGTCACCTGCCCCTGATGATCATGGAAGAACGGGAGCTGCTTCAGAAGCAGGCTGCCGCCAGAGGTCTCGGCCGCATCGGCGTCGATTACGTCACGCTGGCCGGCGGCGCAGCCATGAACGATGCGCTTCTATCGAATGCCATCCAGTTCGCTGCAGGTGGCGTCCCGCCGATGATCCTCCTCTGGTCGAAAACGGCCGGCAGCAGCCTCGAAGTCAAAGGCATGGCCGCCATGAATTCGATGCCGCTTCTGATGAATACCAACAACCCCGCGATCAAATCCCTGAAGGATTTCAAGAGGACCGACAAAATTGCGCTGCCTGCCGTCAAGGTATCTGTCCAGGCCGTCTTTCTTCAGATGGCAGCCGAAAAAGAGCTCGGCGAGGACCATCGCAACGACCTGGACCAGCTGACGGTCACGCTTTCACACCCGGACGGCATGGCGGCTCTGTTCGCAGGCCAGGAAATAACAGCCCACTTCACGGCTGCACCGATCCAGGAACTCGAAGCCCGCAGGCCCGGCATCCGAACCATCCTGAACTCATTCGATATTCTGGGGATGCCCTCGACTTTCAATGTCGTGTGGGCGTCTTCGAAGTTCGTGAATGCCAATCCGAAGATCAGCGAAGCATTCATGGCAGCTTTGGAGGAGGCCATCGGCATCATCCAAGCCGACAAAAAGGCCGCCGCGGCGAGCTATCTCCGGCTCGCGAAGGATCCGAGCGATGCTGCGCTCATCGAGCAAATCTTGAACGACCCACAGGTCAGGTTCACGACCACGCCGCAGGCAATGGCGAAATATTACGAGTTCATGTATCGAACCCGTCTGATTTCGCGCAGTCCGAAGATCTGGACCGATCTATTTTTCCCGTTCTTGCACGCAAAGGATGGAAACTGATCGGCGCCCGTGCAGCCGCCCAATCACGCTGAGGAAGGACGAGAGCGGAAAGGATCTCGTCGGAACGTCGGAAGAAATCGCCAAATGATTGGCTTTCAGCAACGGGATCGCCGCTAGATCATGACCTCGGGCTACTCCGAGAGCACGAGAGCAGAAGCCTTGGCGATCGAGACAGCACCTTCCTCTACGGCAAACTTGAAAATCCTTGAACGATAGCTTGAGAAATTTTCAATCTAAACATATTTTAGTTGAATTAATTCAAGATACAAAAGAGTGTTATTCTGCGCTTATGAGTATGCGCAAATAGAAACGGAGCGATCGGAGAAGCCCAAGCAAAACACGGCCGCCTCGGATCGAGAGAAAACACATCGGCGAAATCGAGCATTGCCGACGCGCGATCAGAATAGGTTTGAGATAAAAACCAGCGCTTCCACTGAAAAATACCAATATACAAACAGAAAAACAAAATAAAAATAATATAAAAGCGCGATCAACGTTATCGCACGGAGGAAATCGTGGACCTGAACACGCCACTGCTGGAGGTCGACGGCGTGACCCTCCAGTACAAAACGCCACAACACCTGGTCACGGCAACGTATCGCGTCGACTTCAAGATCTGGCCGAGCGATCGCTTCGTTCTTCTGGGCCCATCCGGTTGCGGAAAATCGACCCTCCTCAAGGCTGTCGGCGGCTACATGGCCCCGACGGAGGGTGAAATCCGATTGCGAGGGCGCCTGGTCACCGATCCGGGGCCTGACCGGATGATGGTGTTCCAGGAGTTCGACCAGCTGCTGCCCTGGAAGACGGTGAAGCAGAATGTCGTTTTTGCTCTCGAAGCCTCAAGGCGACTCTCGGGTCGCGAGGCCGAGGAACGGGCAAACCACTACATCGACAAGGTCAATCTCACGAAGTTTGCCGACAGCTACCCCCACATGCTGTCGGGCGGAATGAAGCAGCGCGTCGCCATCGCCAGGGGCATGGCGATGGAGCCGGACATCCTGCTGATGGACGAGCCATTTGCAGCACTCGATGCCCTGACCCGGCGCCGAATGCAGGACGAGCTGATGAGCCTCTGGGAAGGCACGCGCTTCACGGTCCTGTTCGTCACCCACTCCATTCCCGAAGCCATCAAGATCGGCTCGCGCATTCTCCTGCTCTCTCCCCATCCCGGAGAGGTGAAGGCGGAGCTCAATACAGCGACCTCGCCGAGCGAGGCGATGGAGCTGGAAGGCCGTATTCAACACATGCTCTTCTCGGAGCAGATCGAGGTGGCCGAGAATGTCTAGCGTCGTACACCGTCTCCATTCCGCGCCCCCCGAAGCGACGGCACAGCATCAGGCCAGGCCCGAATTCATACGGCAAGATCCTGTCGGCCAGCCCACGACGGTCGTCGAAAAGCCCCTCTCGCTCGCCGAGCGGCTCTACAATCAAGCCTGGCTTCGGAAACTCGCGATCCTCGTGGTCCTGGCGCTGATCTGGGAGTGCTACGGCCGCTACCTCGACAATGACCTGTTGTTTCCGACCTTCTCCGCCACCGTATCGGCTTTCGTGAAGGGGATGGCCGACGGAACCCTGCCGGCACGCATCTGGGGATCGCTCAAGGTCCTGCTGATGGGCTACGCCGCGGGCGTCGTCCTCGCGACGGTGCTCACGGGCGTCGCCATTGCGTCGCGGATCGGAACGGATCTCCTCGAGACCCTGACCTCGATGTTCAATCCGCTCCCGGCGATCGCGCTTCTGCCGCTCGCTCTGATCTGGTTCGGACTCGGGAACGGAAGCCTCGTCTTCGTCCTGGTTCACTCCGTCACCTGGGCCATCGCCCTGAACACCCATTCGGGGTTCCTGTCCGTCAGTCGAACCCTGAAGATGGTCGGCAGGAACTACGGCCTCTCGGGTGCGAGTCTGATCCGGAAGATCCTGATCCCAGCTGCCTTCCCGAGCATCCTGACCGGCCTCAAGGTCGGCTGGGCGTTCGCGTGGCGAACCCTGATCGCGGCCGAGCTCGTCTTCGGCGTCAGTTCGGGATCCGGGGGGCTCGGTTGGTTCATCTATGAAAACAAGAACATGCTCGACATCCCGAACGTGTTCGCCGGCCTTCTGACCGTCATCCTCATCGGCCTCGTCGTCGAAAACCTCATCTTCCAGACCATCGAACGCAAGACCATCGGCCGGTGGGGCATGCTGACCTGACGACGTTCCGCCACAACCAAAACAGAACATCGCTCAGGGGTGGATGCGCATGAAACCAGGACACTTCATCAGATCGATCGGTGCTGTCGCGATCCTCGTCGCGAGCATCCCGGCGGCGTCCGCCGAGGTCGCGACCGTGCGGCTCGCCCGGCAATTCGGCATCTCGTATCTGCCGTTGACCCTGATGCAGGAGCTGAACATGCTGGAAAAGCGCGCCAAGGAGCAGGGTCTCGACGTGAAGACCGAATGGCTGCGCTTCACCGGCGGCTCGGGAATGAATGAGGCCTTGCTCGCGGGAAACCTGGACTTCGCCTCGGGTGGCGTCGGGCCGTTTCTGACGATTTGGGGGAAAACGACCACCAATCTGAAGGTCAAGGGCGTCGCCGCCTTGAATGCCATGCCGCTCTGGCTCGTCTCCGTGAATCCAAATGCGAAGTCGCTCAAGGATCTAGGCCCGGGCGACAAGATCGCGCTGCCGACCGCGAAGACGTCGATCCAGGCGATCACGCTGCAGATGGCTGCGGCGAAGATGTTCGGGGAGAAGGAGGCCAGCAAGTTCGATTCTCTGACCGTTTCGATGGGCCATCCCGACGCCCAGGTCGCCATGCTCGGCGGCAAATCGGAGATTACCGGCCATTTCGGCTCTCCGCCGTTTCAAGAGCAGGAGATGAAGGATCCGCGCGCGCACAAGATCGTCGATAGCTTCGACGTTCTCGGCGGTCCCCACACCTTCAATCTCGTCTGGGCGTCGAGCAAGTTCGTGACGGCCAATCCGAAGGTGACGGCAGCGTTCATCGCCGCCTTGGAGGACAGCCTGAAGCTCATCCGCGATGAGCCGGCCAAGGCCATCGAGATCTGGATCAAAGCCGAGAACGTGAAGCTGAATCCGGCCGAGGCGGCAGAGATCCTCAAATCGCCCCAGAACGAGTGGACCACGCGTCCGAAACGCATGCTCTCCTATCTGGACTTCATGAACCGGGTCGGGCTCGTCTCCGCGAAGGCTTCGAGCGAAGCGGAGCTCTTCTTCCCGAGTGACGCGGTGACGGGTCCAGGCGACGGGGCCGCCACGCGCTGAGCGGCGGAGGTCTCGGCTCGTTCGGCGACCGAGATGAGATGGGTGTAGCAGGTCCCGCGCCGGCGATCGGCGCTGGTATCAGACCGAGGGTAGCGACAGAAGCCGCCGTGCTTCGGTCGCCTTCGCCACGCGCCGCCCCCGGCTTTCCGCCATCTCGGCCAAGCGGGCGACGAGCTCCGCATTGCTGCGCGCGAGCCGGGTGCGGTCGAAGCGCAGGTTGTCCTCGAGCCCGGTACGGCAGTGGCCTCCGAGTTCCAGGCACCATTCGTTCATGTCGAGCTGCGCGCGGCCGATCCCGGCACCGGCCCAGGTCGCGTCCGGCATGATCTCGCGCAATTCCGAGACCAGGAATTCGAGCAGTCGCCGCCGCGGCGGCAGGGCATTCGGCACCCCCATCACGAACTGCACGTGGACGGGCGCCTTGAGCAGGCCGCGATCGAGCAACGCCTTGGCGCTGTAGAGCATCGCCGCATCGAAGACCTCGATCTCCGGCTTGACGTCGTGCTCGAGCATGGAGCGAGCGAGATCCTCCACGAGCTGCGGCGGATTCTCGTAGATCTGGTTGGGGAAGTTGACCGAGCCGGTCGAGAGGGAGGCCATGTCCGGCCGCAGGGCTACGCAACGCCCGCGCTCCGCCTGGCTACGCCCCCGCCCGCCGGTGGAGTGCTGGACGATCATGTCGGGGCAGTGCCGGCGGACGCCTTCCTGGACTTCCTGAAAGAGCGCGGGATCGGAGCTCGGGCTCTCGTCGGGGTTGCGGACGTGGATGTGAGCGACCGCGGCGCCTGCCTCGTAGGCTTCGTGGATCGCCTCGATCTGCTCGGGCGGACGTACCGGCACTGCCGGCGAGTCGGCCTTCTTCGGGATCGCACCCGTGATCGCGACGGTGATGATGACGGGCTCGGTCACGGGCGTTTCCTCGAATGGCTCGGCGCGTCGGTCATGCCGATGCAGAGCACCCGACCGACGCTCCAAGCGCCGGCGCGCTGTGGCTGACGGTGTCGATCATGGCCTCGCCAAATTCCGGATTGCAAGATGATTCATTTCAGTATTTGATATTTGTTCGATATGGAGGAAACATAATGCAGACCCTCCCTGAAGCATTCTGGATTCGACGATGACGGGACGCTTGAACGGGTCGGCGGCGATCGTGACGGGCGGCGCCAAGGGTATCGGGCGCATTACCGTCGAGATGTTCCTCGCGGAGGGAGCCCGAGTCTGTGCCTTCGATATCGAGGCGCCGGACTCGGCCAGTGTCACAGAGCTGCGCGCAGCCGTCGCGGACTGCGGCGACCGGTTCGTCTACTCGCGCGTCGACGTCACGTCCGAGGCGGATGTGGGGCGCGGGGTCGAGGCGGCGATCGCGTCCCTGGGCGGGATCGACATCCTCGTGAACAACGCGGGCAAAGGACCCGATCCCACACCGGTCGAAAACCTATCCCTGGTCGACTGGGACGCCGCGCTCCGGCTTAACCTCACCAGCGCCTTCCTGTGCGCGCGGGCGGTGATTCCGCACATGAAGCAGCGCCGATCGGGCCGGATCATCAACCTCGCCTCCCAGGCCGGCCGCAGCAAGAGCGAAGTCTCGAACCTGCCCTACGCCAGCGCCAAGGCCGGCGTCCTCGGCTTCACGCGCAACCTCGCTCATGAGGTCGGCTCGTTCGGGATCACCGTGAATGCCGTCGCGCCCGGCGTGACGCTGACCGAACGCATCGCCGACAAGCTCGCGCGACGGGCGGATCGCGAGGCCCTCACCGATGCCATTCCCCTGCGCCGCTTCGGGGACGCGCGCGACGTCGCCGGCGCCATCCTCTTTCTCGCTTCGTCGGATGCCGCCTACGTCACGGGTGCCACCATCGACGTGAACGGCGGGCGGACCATGATGTGACGTGCCGCGGAGGTGTTTCGTGCGACGGTTAGCAATCGGACTTGCGGCCCTGCTCCTGCTCTGCGGCCCGGTGCCTCGTGCGCGCGCCGAACAAGGCGAGTTGCGGATCGCCTACCAGTTCGGCCTTCTGTTCCTGCCTCTCGTGATCATGGACAAGGAAAAGCTCGTCGACGTCGCTGCGCGCGAGGCTGGGCTCAGTGCGCTGAAAACCAGCTACATCCAGATGGCGGGCGGTAGCGACATGAACAGCGCCCTCCTGTCGGGGGCGATCGACATCGGCTCCGGGGGTGTCCCGCCGTTCCTGATCATGTGGTCGCGCACCCGCGGCAATGCCGACGTCAAGGGCGTGGTCGCGATGTGCGCGATGCCGATCAACCTCAACACGCGCGATCCGAACCTGAAGAGCATCGCGGACCTCACAGACCGCAACAAGATCGCGATGCCCGCGGCCCGCGTCTCGATCCAGGCGATCATGCTCCAGATGGCCGCGGAGAAGGCCTTTGGCCCGCAGGGGTTCAACCGGCTCGACAATCTCGGGGTCGGCCTCTCCCATCCGATGGCCATGTCGATGCTGCTCTCAGGCCAGGGCGAGATCGATCTGCATTTCGCCTCGCCGCCCTACAACTATCAGGAGCTCGACGATCCCCGGATCCACTCGATCCTGAACTCGCACGACCTTCTCGGCAACGCGACCTTCGAGGTGCTGTGGGCGACGCGGAAATTCGTCGAGGGCAACCCGCTTTTGTACAAGGTCTTCGTCACGGCCTTCCAGCGCGCCGTCGACCTCATCAATCGCGATCCCGGCAAGGCCGCCGAGATCTACCTGCGAGATTCCAAGGAGAAGCTGACGGTCGAGCAGATCGTCCAGATCTTGCAGGACCCGCAGGTCGAGTACACGACGACCCCGAAGCACATCGACCGCTATTCCGATTTTCTCCATCGCACGGGGCAGTTGAAGGCCCGCCCCTCTGGCCCGGATGAGCTGTTCTTCCCGCGTCCCGATGCGGCCGGCCATTCGGCCGAATGAATTAGGCGGGATCTCACGAGGACGGAAGCGACGAGAATGTCGGACATCAATCGGGTTGCCGTCATCGGGTGCGGCACGATCGGGATGAGTTGGGCGAGCCTGTTTCTCGCGCACGGTCTCGAAGTCCAGGCCTACGATCCGGCGCCGGGCCGGGAAGCGCCCCTGCGTGACTTCATCGCTGTCGCGACCACCTCCATCGGGCGTCCCGTGCCTGCTGACACGACTGCGTTGCGCTGGTGCATGGAGCTGGAGGACGCGGTCGGCAATGTCGAATTCGTCCAGGAGAACGGGCCCGACGCCGAGGACGCGAAGAGGACGTTGCTCGCCGCCATCGACCGGCTGACACCCGCCCACAGCGTCATCGCGACGAGCACGTCCTCGCAGATTCGTAGCGCGATCACCGCGGACTGCCGGCACCCGGAACGGCACATCGTTGCACATCCCTTCAACCCGCCGCACCTCGTTCCCCTCGTGGAGATCCTCGGCGGAGCTGATTGGGCGGTGGAGCGCTCGACCGCTCTATACCGGCGCCTCGGCCGACACCCGATCGTCATGCGGCGCGAGATGCGCGGTCACATCGCCAACCGCCTTACCTCCGCCCTGTGGCGTGAGGCGCTGTTCATCCTGCAGGAAGGCGGCGCGAGCGTTGCTGATATCGACGACGCGGTACGCTACGGCCCCGGGCTGCGCTGGGCCATCATGGGCCCGTACCTGACCTACCATCTCGCCGGAGGTCCGGGTGGCATCCGCCACTTCCTCGACCATCTGTTACCGGGCCACGTCAAGCGCTGGGCCGAGCTCGGGACCCCGGTCCTCGATGCGGATCTAGAGGCAAAGATCGTGCAGGGCGTGCTTGAAGCTCTCGGAGACCGCTCAATCGCGGATTGCATGCGCGCTCGCGACGCGATGCTCGTTGCCCTCGCCTCGCTAAGCTCTGCAGCGGACGATGCCCAAGACGACCTGCGCGGAGACGCTTAGCCTGCTCTGAAGCGATGGGACTGCTATCGACCAAGGGCAGCCCGCGCAGATCTTGCGCCCATACGAGTTCCAAATTTCCGGCGCGCGAGCGGAAATCAGACTTTCGACTTCGCGCTTAGCCTAACTGGTTTCGATCGCCTTATTGCTTCAGCCGACCATACTGCGCGTAGGAAATGACGATCCCTACGCTAGCTAATTGCTGGATCCCCAAGGGGGCTGATCATACCCGGAGCATCGGCGCATCATGGACAGGATCCTGACCCGCATCGGCACCCCCCCGATCCCGACGCGACGCCAGCTTCTTAGAACCGGGGCATCGGCAGCGGCCATAGGCACCGAACTTCTCGGAGCGGGTCCAGCCCGCGCGGAGGCGTCCGAGTTGCGGATCGCCAAGCAGCCGGGCTTGTCCTATCTGCCGGCCGCGGTCGCGGAGCATCTGGGCCTCGTCGAGAAGCACGCCACGGCTGCGGGGCTCTCCGACGTCAAGGTGAGCTGGACCCGGCTGACGAGCGGCGGTGCGAGCAACGACGCGCTGCTGTCGGGCAGTGTCGACATGGTGATCAGCGGCGGCCCGAACATGCTGATCCTCTGGGGCAAGACATCCGGGCGAGTGAAGGGCGTCGTCTGCACGGGCGCGTTGCCAATGAAGCTCGTGAGCAACAATCCGAATGTCCACTCGCTCGCAGATTTCACCGCCACGGATCGGATCGCCACGCCGACGATCCGAGTTGGAACCCAACCCACGGTGCTCGGCATCGCGGTCGAGAAAGCTTTCGGCCTGAATGCCCTCGAGCGCTTCAATGCGATGACGATCGCGATGGGCCATCCCGACGCGATGATTGCACTGCAGAACAAGGGCACCAACGTCACGGCGCATTTTTCTTTGCCGCCTTTCCAGGAACAGGAACTCGCTTTACCGGGCGTGCACACGGTGCTCGATTCGGTGAACGTGATGGGCGGCCCGATCACCAATGGCTGCGTGTACAGCACCACGACCTTCCACGATGCCAACCCGAAGCTGACCGCCGCCTTCGTCGCCGCGATCCGTGAGGCGATCGCTTTGATCGGGCAGGACAAGCGCCGCGCTGCCGAAATCTATCTCGCCGTCAACAAGGAGAAGATCTCGGTCGACGAGCTGACGGACCTCATCGGACGACCGGAGATGGTCTTCACAGCGGCCCCCGCAAATCTGCTTCCCGCCGCGCAATTCTTTTCCCGGGCCGGCTATATCAAGCAGAAGCCGAACGATTGGCGGGAATTCTTCTTCCCTGAAGTTCACGACCTAGGGGGGAGCTGACGAAGTGAGGACGGTCGAGACGCGCCTGGTCGGCAGAGACGGACGCCGATCAACTCGACCGACAGAAATAAACCACGGCTTCCGAGCGCCGCTCGGCGCCAGCGCGACGGCAGGAATGGGCCGATACCCACAACGCTCCAAAGTCTGCTTCAACTTCTTGACGAACGCAAAGTGGCCGTTCCGCTCTCGGCCTCTGTCGTCGCTTCATCTCCAACTCCTCCAGTCCAAGCTGATCCTCTCATTCAGCCCGGTCCAAAGCCAGCCGGTCAGGACACGACCTACGGCCCAGCGAACGACGTTAAAAGCTGGCAGTCACCCATTAACGGCGGAGCAACGGCTAAAGCGACGTCCGCTTACGGGCATGGCGGCGGAGGATCGGAACGACTGACTCGGGTCGATCCATGACGGAAGTGCGACGTCTGCTTCGCCGCCTCGGGCAGCTCAAAGCCGCCGGTCAGCTATCGGCCAGATCCGGTCGTCCGTATCGCGCCCGATGCCGCGCTTCACTTCGGATGTGAAGTGCCAGGCGTGATCAACGCATCAGGTCGTTGCGAGAGGTCTGATCCGTGCGGCGACCTTGTGCGACGCCGTTTCCCGAAGTTGCGCCTCGATCGCTGCGTTGGCACGGCCGCGCAGCATCTTCGTTGCCTCGACTTCGTCAAACGTGTCGGGGAAGCGCCGGCCCAGCCAGAGATAGGCGGCAGCGAGTTTGACCGTGCGCTCGAGGTAGCCGAGTTCGCCGTCGACGCTGGCCCGCAGCGCTGGGACGGAAGCGCCTGCCGCGCGGGCCTGTACCCAGCGGTCGAGCACCGCTTTCGAAGCCGCGTCGCGCCGGTCGATCGGGGCGACCGCGAAGGCGAAAGCCTCGCGGATCGGTAGACGCGCCTTGTCGACCGCGCGCGCGGCCTCCAGCGACTCCTCCATCTCGGAGGGTTGGAACGGCGAGCCGTCGTAGAAGGTCGCGCGCGAGAAGTGGGTCAGGACTTCGGCAAGTGACTCGGTGCCGAGCTCCAGGGCCGCTGCCTCGATCGCGATCAAGTCCGGCCGTACGTAGAACCGAGTGTCGGCGGCGGGTGCCGTCGGGGCTCCGGCGAGCGCGCTGCGGATCGGTCCGAGGCTCGCATCGTCCGTGGCCGAGACGTGGCCCTTGTCCTGATGGCCGAAACGTCCGGCCCGGCCGGCGATCTGGCGGATCTCGGGGTTGGTGAGCGCGCGGGTGGTGGTGCCGTCCCACTTCGTGACCGAGGAGAAGATCACGCGCTTGAGCGGCCCGAGGTTAAGGCCCATCCCGATCGCGTCGGTGGTGACCAGCACCTCGGCTTCGCCGTTGCGGAATCGTCCCGCCTCAGCGCGGCGCACCTCCGGCGACAGAGCGCCGTAGATCGTCGCGACGCTCCGCCCGGCCGCCACCAGGGTCTCGCGGATCTCGTGCACGGCGCGGCGCGAGAAAGCGACGACGGCGTCACCAGGCTGCACGGTTTCGAGGGGGACAGGCGCATCCAGCGCCACCAGCGGAGTCTTGCGCTCGAAGGTCACCACGTCGAGCGATTCACCGGCCGCTTCCGCCGCGCGGCGGACATGCGACAGGGCATCGTCCGAGCCGCAGACGATGACGGTGTTCGCCGGGATCCCGAACAGCGCGTTGGTCCAGGCCCAGCCGCGGTCTGGGTCGGACAGCATCTGGATCTCGTCGATCACCGCGACATCCACCGGGCGACGCAGATCCGCCGTCTCGATGGTACGTGCCGTGTGGCTGGGGTCGGGCTCGCCCAGAACCTCCTCGCCGGTGACCATGCCGGCGCGGAGCCCGCGCTCAAGCAACGCTTCATAGTTCTCCAGCGCAAGGAGGCGCAGCGGCGCGAGATAGGTGCCGGTCTGGGCCTTCGCCAGCACTTCTAGCGCCGCGTAGGTCTTGCCGGAATTGGTCGGACCCATGTGGAAGACGATCCGCCGGTTCATCCGACGGGCGGGCACGAACTTGTCGATATAGCCGCCGAACCCGACCCGGTCGCGCAGGCGCCGCCGGCCGGATTCCTCGCGCGCCACGACCTTCGCCCGGGTGCGGACGGTCTTGAGCGTGTCACCGATGACGTGTGCGAGGTTCGGCGAAGGCGTGAAGACCCTCGCGCGGAGCGATCGATCGAGATGTGCGATGTAGGTCGGCGCATCCGCACCGATTTCGTGAAGGTCGGCGCGAATCTGGTCTCGCAGCCGCGCGACCGTCCGGCGCAACGTGCCTTCGAGTTCCACGGTGGTCTCGGCAAGAGCCGCGCGCAGGCCGTCCAGCCGTCGTGTCGGGTCGTTGCCCAACGCCATCTCCTCCAGGATCTCTTCGGCCGTCTCGCCCGGCGGAACATCGAGGCGGAGATCGAGCCGACCGTCGTCCAGGAGCGGGATGCTCACCCGAAGCCTCCAGACGACAGCGTCGTCGCGCCCCGGTTCGGACCGCAGAGCCGGGATCGTCGAACGAAGGGCGGCGACGCCCGTTTCGGCGAAGGCGCGCCGTGCACCACCGTCCCGGAGAGCGGCGGCGACCGCTTCGTCCTCGACGAATCCGTTGTGCTCGGGCAGCTCCATGCGAAGGCGCAGGGCCTCGCGGTCTATCGCAGCGGCGCCGATGCCGAGCCGATGCAGAGCATCTGCCAGGATGTCGGTCGTCAGGTGGTTACGCTTGCGGGCCATGCCCTACCTTTCCGATCGCACTGCTGCAGATCAAGGGCGCGAGGGCGGCGCGTCTCGGGGAACTGCCATGCTGCCGACCCCCGATTGCATTGGCCGCCCCGGAGAGGAGGTGTGTCGCGTCGCGGGGCAGTGAGAGAAGCGCGACCGGATGGCGTCTTGGCTCCCCGGCCTGGGCTTCGCGGGCGTGATGTCGCGCAGGTCGTATTTTCGCCCACTCGTACTCTGCGAATGTCTCAGTGAGTGGTTTTGCTACCGCCCGGTTGCAAACAGTCGAGCCTGAAACGCGGACACCGTAACAGCGCTGTTCCTGTTAAGCCGGCAGCCGCGGCGAACGTGGTGCGGAGTTGCGCGTCTAGGTCACGCGCCACCGGAGATGTTAGCGATCTGTGCCGTGATGCCGATCCGAGAGCATGTGACAGTTAGGGTGCGTCGATATCTCGGGTGCCTTGAAAAGTGATCTCGCCTGCCGCGGGACGGTCGAACTCAACGGCTGCGGTTTCGCTTGGGCTCGAGAACACGCACGGTCGAGGCTTCTGCGAGCGCGCTTCGCTCAAGTGGGCCGTCATCGGCTTCACGGTTGGACGTAATCCCACACTTTGGAAATGACGACCGACCCCTCGCCGACGGATGACGCAACACGCTTGACGGAGCCCGCACGCACGTCCCCCACCGCGAAGATACCCGGGTGCGATGTGCCATAGGGCGAGCCTCCATCGGTCGCATCTCCGGTCAACACGAACCCATGGCTGTCGAGCGCGACGAGGCCCGAAAGCCAGCTCGTATTGGGGGCGGCGCCGACCATGATGAACAGCGCGCAGGTCGAGACCGTCCGTTCCGTTCCATCACCAGCGTTTTGGATCGTCACCGCATCGAGGCGATCATCGCCGTGAAGACCGCTGACCTCGGCGCCGTACTCGATGGTGATCGCCGGATCCGCCTCGAGCCGGCTCGACAGGTAGCTCGACATGGAGGTGGCGAGCGACTGCCCACGCACCAGAAGGCGGACGTGTCTGGCCGAGCGGCTGAGATACATCGCAGCCTGCCCAGCCGAGTTGCCGCCGCCGATGACGACCGCCTCGGCATCCTTGCAATAGCGGCTCTCGTTCTCCGTCGCGGCATAGTAGATGCCCGCACCCTCGAACGCCTCGAGCCGATCGATCGGTAGCCGGCGGTATTGGACACCGGTGGCAACGATAACCGCACGACCTCGAACGCGCTGGTCGTTGTCGAACGTCGCGCAGAAGGCTCCGTCGTCGAGCCGCTCAAGTTTGACGACCCGGCGCGGCATCGCAAACCGCGTCCCGAACTTCAACGCCTGGACCTCGCCTCGCCAAACGAGATCGGCGCCGGAGATTCCCGTCGGAAACCCCATGTAGTTCTCGATCCGGCTCGACGTGCCGGCTTGGCCGCCGATCGCGAGATCCTCGATGACTAACGCGCGAAGTCCTTCCGCTCCGGCATAGACGCCGGCCGCGACGCCCGCCGGGCCGCCGCCGACGATGAGGACGTCGAATGCCTCGTCGTCGAGGAGGTTGTAGTTGAGGCCGAGAAGCTGGCCGACCTTGGCCGGCGTCGGATCCGCTACGACGATTTCCCGACCGAAGATGACGGCCGGCCGATCGGGCGTCGCCGAGCAGCTTCTCGCGACGGCACGCGCTTCCTCGCTACCCAGCACGTACGACCGATACGGGAAGCGGTTGCGGCTCGCGAACTCCGCGATCCGCCGCACGACTCGGTCCTCGTCCTCACCGATCAGCACAAGCGTGCCGTCGCGCGAGTCCAACTGCCGCCGGCGCCGCGCAGCAAGGACCGTTATGACGATGTCCGACATCTCGGGGATCTCGGACATGAGACGCAGCATATCCCGCCGAGGCACCTCGATGGTGTTGGTATCCTTCGATGCCCGCATCGGCATCGACCAGTTACCGCCGTGCAGCAGGGCGATCTCACCCATGAACTGCGTCGGGCCGAGGGTGGACGGGACGTGTCGCTCGCCCGTGAAGGGGTCCACCACTTCGACCTCGCCCTCCTCGACATAGACGAATCGGTCGGCCGGCTCGCCAGCACGAGCGAGGAACGTTCCGGTTGGATAGTGTCGCTCGGATCCTAAGGCGCGGATTGCGGCGACGTGCGATGCCGAGAGGGGTACGCGCTGCATCTCGCGCAGGTCGCGGCCGATCGTTTCCATGGTTCGCCCCCGTCACATGCGGTCGATGATGCACTGCATGGATCGAGCCTTCGATTGTGACGATGAGCCGTTCCTGGTCAATCGAGGCCAGACACGTGACTGCGGACCTTACCCATCTCGACGCGACGAAGCCGGCTCTCCCGGCGGAGGACATTGGGGCGCTCCATCTGTCTCAGGGGATGTCGGCCGGTTGCCGTCATCTGACGGACCTAAGATGGCGCGTCCGATTTGCTCGCAAAACCCGAATAAGATCGAAGAAAACATTCGATGTTTTCGAAATGATCCGATGAGACGCGCCGCTGTCGATGTGGAGAACTAGATTCGTTTGAGGATGATGCTCGCATTGACCCCACCGAACCCGAAGCCGTTGGACAGGGCGTAGTCCACATGCGCGCGTCGCGCCTCCGGCCCGATGAGATCCAGGCCAACCGCAGCTTCGTCGGGTTCGGTGAGATTCAGCGTAGGTGGCAGAACGCCCTCTCGTAGCGTCTGCACCGTGATGATCGCCTCCAGACCACCAGCGGCACCGAGAAGATGGCCGGTCGCAGACTTCGTGGACGAAATTGCCGGGCAGGCCTCGCCGAATACAGATCTCATTGCGGCCAGTTCGCCGGCGTCACCAACCGGCGTGGCCGTTGCGTGGGCGTTCACGTAGCCGATGTCGGCGGGCTCGAGACCAGCCATTGCGAGGGCCGTAGTGATTGCGCGGCGGGCGCCGCTGCCATCCGGTGGCCCAGCGGTAAGGTGGTAGGCGTCTGCGCTGGTGCCGTACCCGACCAGCTCGGCCAACGGGACGGCGCCACGTGCCTTCGCGTGCAACAGCGTCTCCAGCACGAGGATGCCGGCACCCTCTCCCATGACGAAGCCGTCGCGGCTTCGGTCGAAGGGGCGGGAGGCAGCTTCCGGGGTGTCGTTGTAGGCCGTCGACAGACTGCGCGCCGCGGCGAAGCCGCCGAGCGCGACGCGGTTCACGCAGGCCTCCGCGCCACCGCAGACGACGACGTCCGCTTCGCCGCTTCGGATGAGGCGCATGGCGTCCCCGATGGCCTGCACGCTCGCCGCGCAGGCGGTGACGGGGGCTCCGAGGGGGCCCTTGAAGCCGTATCGGATGGAAACGTGCCCGGCGGCCAGATTGACCAGAAAGGCCGGCACAGTGAACGGCGACAGGCGCGGCGCTCCGCGCGAGCGCACGGTCTCGACCGCGTCCGTGATGGTCTGGAATCCTCCGACGCCGGAAGCGATGACGGTCGCGGTTCGTGTTCTCTCGTGCTCGCTGGAAGGCTGCCACCCCGATTGGCGGAGTGCCTGATCCGCCGCCGAAAGCGTGAACTGGATGAAGCGGTCCATTTTCCGGCGATCCTTGACCGGGATGAGCGCATCCGGATCGAAGCCGTCCGGGTGCTCTTCCTTCGACGGCACCAAGCCGGCCACCTTTGCGTCGATGTCGGGAACGATGTCGTCCGGGAGACGCCGAAGGCCGGATTCGGACGCGATCAGGCGGCGCCACATCCCTTCGACGCTGCAACCGAGGGGAGAGGCGACCCCCATGCCGGTGACGACGATCGGCTCGCGCATGGTGATCCTCTTGGTGCGGCGTTGCGGGACGGAACGGGCGTTGCGGGGAACGCTTTGATCCTCGGGCGGCGACCTAAATCCGTCCGGTCGGGCTGTCGGTGGTCGCTCACGATCGGCTGCCGGCTCGGCGCTCTTCGCGAACGGCTCACGAGGTGACGGAAGCCTTTGCCGCCTCGATCAGGTCGCTGGCCAACGTCTCGTCGTCGACTGCCCTTGCCAGGACGATCGCTCCGACGAGGGTCGACAGTGTCGACAGGGAACGCCTTCTGCGGCGCTCTTTGGATGACCGAGGCGTCAGCTCGGCGAGGATAGCGGCGAGACGTTCGACGCCTCGGGTGAACCGCGATCGGACCACACTTCCAAGAGGCTCCCGCGCGACGTCGTTCGCGAGGGCCGCGAGAGGACACCCTTTTCCGGGCGCTTTGACGTGGGCGAGAGACAGGTAGTTCGCGATGATCGTGTCGACGCTGCCCCTGTATTCCTCCGCGAGCGCGGAATCGAACGCCTCCGCCGCAAGGGCATCCTTGTTCGCGAACTGGCCGTAGAAGCCGCCGTGGGTCAGACCGGCGGCGGACATGATGTCCGCGACACCGATTCCGTGGAGACCACGCTCGCGGAACAAAGCCGCCGCGACTTCGACCACGCGCTGACGGTTGAGCCTGGCCTGCTCCTGCGAGACTTTCGGCATTCCTCGATCCTCCAGACCCGGTGACGGCTACGTCGTCCGGGTCACGACCCGGCCTGCATCGTGATTCCATCCGGAACGGGATCGACGCTACCCCCGCGCGGCTCCCGCGCCACCCTGAACCAGAGCGCGTAGAGCGCCGGCAGGAACAGCAGCGTCAGGAGCGTTCCTACGCCGACGCCACCGATCAGGACGTAGGCCAGTGCGCCCCAGAAGACCGAGTGGGTCAGGGGAATGAAGGCGAGCATGGCCGCCGCCGCCGTCAGGATGACGGGCCGGGCCCGACGGACGGTGGATTCGACGATGGCTTCATAGTCCGACAGCCCGCTCGCGCGGTCGTGGTGGATCTGATCGACGAGGATCAAGGTGTTGCGCATCAAGATACCCGACAGCGCGATCAACCCCAGGATCGCGTTGAAGCCGAAGGGCTGGTGGAAGATCAAAAGCGTCGGGACGGCGCCGACGAGACCAAGCGGTGCCGTCGCGAAGACCATGAACATCGTCGAGAACGAGCGCACCTGAAGCATGATGACGGTGAGCGTCACGATGAGCATCACGGGAAATACCGCGACCAGAGCGGTCATGGCCTTGGCGCTCTCTTCGACGGCGCCGGCGGTATCGATCCGGTAGCCCGGCGGCAGCCGCGCCTTGATCGGATCGAGCAGCGGCAGGATCTGAGCGTGGATGTCCGGGGGCTGCTTGCCATCCAGCACGTCGCCCTGCACCCGGATGTAGGTCTCGCGGTTGTAGCGCTTGAGCACCGCGTCCTCGTTTCGGGTCTCCAGCCGCGCGACTTGGGATACCGGCACCTGCCTGCCGTCCCGGGTGGCCAGCGTCAGGTCACCGATCTCTCCGAGCGAACGCCGCTCGGGACCGGGGCTGCGGAGCAGGACGTCGACGGAGCGCAGATTCTCGCGGACTTGGGTCGCGGGCGTGCCGTTGAGATAGCTCTGCAGCTGCTGGCCGGTCTCCTTCGGGGTCAGGCCGATGAGACGCAGGCGTTCCTGGTCGAGGCCGAGATGCAGGCTCGGGGTCTTGTCGCCCCAGTCGAGATGGACCAGCCGCATGTTCGGATTGGCCGCCATGACCTCCCGCACTTCGGCGGCGATGCCGCGGATGACGTCGAGGTCGGGGCCGACCACCCGGAAGGCGACGGGGAAGCGGATCGGCGGCCCAAAGACGATCTGGAGCACGCGCACGCGGGCTTCGGGGAAAAGCCCATCGTCGACGAGCTTGCGGACCTTGATCCGAAGGGCGTCGCGGGTCGCGGAGTCAGCGCTCTGCACGACGATCTGCGCGAAAGCAGGATCGGGCAGTTCGGGATCGAAGGACAGCACGAAGCGCGGCATCCCCTGACCGATATAGCTCGTGATCTCGCGTGCTTCCGGCAACGCGCGAACGGCAGCCTCGACCTTCTTCACGGTGGCCTCGGTCGTCCCGAAGGCCGAGCCCGTCGGCAGCGTTACCTCGACGATGAGCTCGGCGCGCTCGGAATTCGGGAAGAACTGCTTTTCGACCTTGCCCATGCCGACGACCGCCGCCGCGAACAGGGCCACGGTGATCCCAGCCGCCATCCACTTGTGGTCGACCGACAAGCGCACGACCCGTCGCAAGCGCTGATAGTTCCGGGTGGCGTAGATCGCCGCGTGGCCTCCGGCCACCGCTTTGATGTCGGGCAGAAGCTTCACGCCGAGATAGGGCGTGAAGGTCACGGCCACGATCCAGGAGACGATGAGGCAAAAAGCGACGACCCAGAAGATGTTGCCGGCATATTCGCCGGCGGTGGAGGCCGCGAAGCCGACCGGCAGGAAGCCTGCGATGGTGACGAGGGTCCCCGTCAGCATGGGCGCCGCGGTCGCACTCCAGGCATAGGTCGCGGCTTCGATCCGATCCGCACCTTCCTCCATGCGCACCACCATCATCTCGATGGCGATGATGGCGTCGTCGACGAGGAGGCCGAGCGAGATGATCAGGGCGCCCAGCGTGATGCGATCGAAGTCGCGCCCGGTGAGCATCATCACCACGAACACCGCCGAGAGCGTCAGAGGCACCGCGAGCGCCACGACGATGCCGACCCGGAACCCGAGGGCGACGAGGCTCACGAAGATCACCACCGAGAGCGCAGTGAGGAACTTCACCATGAACTCGTGAATGGCGTCGTCGATGATCTTCGCCTGGTCGGTGATCTTGGAGAAGGAGACGCCCGCCGGCAGGTCGTGGTGGATCGCCACTTCCTCGGCGTTCAGGGCCTCACCGAGGCTCAGGCCGTTGAAGCCGGGCTTCATGACGAGACCGAGCATCAGCGCCGGCTCGCCGTCGTTGCGGATCTCGAAGACCTTGGGGTCTTCGTAGCCGCGCTTCACCTCGGCGATGTCCCCGAGCTTGAGGCTACGGTCGCCGGCGATGACGGGAAGGTTCCTGATCGTGTCGAGTCCGTCGATGGCACCGTCGAGTCGCAGATAGACCCTGGGCCCCGCGGCCTCGACGAAACCGGCCGGAGTCACGTCATTCTGGTTCGCGAGTGCGGCGAGCAATTGCTGGCCGGTGATGCCGAGGGTCGCGAGGCGCTGGTAGGAGATCTCGACGTAGATCTTCTGGGCCTGCTCGCCGAGGATGTTGATCTTCTCGACGCCGGCCACGCGCAGCAGGCGCTGACGCAGGTCTTCGGCCCGAAGCACCAGCTGCCGGTGCGGGCCTTGGGCCTGAAGGGCGTATAGGGCGAAGTAGACGTCGGAGAACTCGTCGTTGAACAGGGGGCCCATCACGCCGCGCGGCAGGGTGGAAGCCTGATCGGACAGCTTCTTGCGGGCTTGATAGAACTCGGCCTGCAGCTTGGCCGGCGGCATGCTGTCCTTGAAGTAGACTTTCATCAGCATCAGGCCTGGCCGGACCGTCGTCTCGACGCGGTCGTAATAGACGAGCTCCTGCAGGCGCTTCTCCAAGGGGTCCGCGACCTGCCGCTGCATCTCCGAGGTGGTCGCACCGGGCCATGCAGCGGAGACGGACATCGTCTTGACGGTGAAGACGGGATCCTCGGCACGGCCGAGCTTCTCGAACGCGAAGAAGCCCGCTGCCGTCACCGCGATCAGAAGGAACAGCGTCACGGCCCGTTCGCGGACCGCCAACGCCGACAGGTTGAAGCCGATCATCGGACGACGCCCGTCATGCTGGCCGGCGCCATCCGCACCTTCTCGCCCTCCTTCAGAAGGTGGGCACCGAGCGCCACGATGAGATCACCGGGATGGAGGCCTGAGACGATTTCCGCATTCTCCTCGGCCATCCGTGCGACGGCGACCGATTGCCCCGCCACGGTCCCGGTCTGGGCGTCGTAGCGCCAGACCGCGGAACCGCTTCCGCGATCGAACAGAGCGGTGAGCGGCACCTCGACCGCTGCCGTCCGCTTGGTGTCGGCCGACTTGAGCTGGAGCGTGACGGTGGCGCCGAGCGGGGCTGTCTCGCCGCCTCCCGCCAGGATGTAGCGTGCCCGATAGGTCCGCGTGGCGGGATCGGCCGTGGCGGACAGCTCGCGCAAATGTGCGGGATAGGTCCCTTCGCTCTCCGCATAGAGCGTCGCCGAGGCAGCTCCCTGCGCCAGGTGCTTGCTGCCCTCGGGCAGGAACACCTCTGCCTCCCGGGCCCCGTCGCGGGCGAGCTTCACCACCGTCTGCCCGGCCGCAACCACCTGCCCGGGCTCCGACGGCACCTCCATCACCACACCGTCTGCATCGGCCTGGAGTTCGGAATAGCCGGCCTGGTTGGAGACCTGGCTGGCCTGCGCCTCGGCGTTGGCGAACTGGGCGATGGCTGCATCGGCCGCCCCCTTGTTCTGGTCGTAGGTCTGCTTCGAGGTCCAACCGTCGCCGACGAGCTTGCGGCTGCGCTCCTCGTCGGCCTTTGCCTTGATCATCTGGGCGCGTGCCGCTTCGACGGACGCCCGCGCAGCCGCGAGCGCGAGGGTGAAGTCGGTCCGGTCCAGGCGCATCAACGGCTGTCCGCGCGACACGCGATCTCCCGGATCGACGAGGCGCTCGAAGATCTTGCCTGAGACCCGGAACCCGAGATTGCTCTCGGTGCGGGCACGGATGACGCCGGTGTACCGGGAAACGCCGCCGGTGCTCGAAGCGACCTTGATGGTCTGGACCAGCGGCGGCTCGGCCTTCACCGCAGTCTCGGCCGGCGAGCACGCCGCGAGGGCAAACCCCATGAGCACCAGCGCCGATCTCGCACCCATCTTACGTCCTCGCCTGCGGCATCAATCGACCGTAAACATTACGATCATCATTTATTATGGCACTCGTTCATCGTCAATGCCGGTGCTCCTCACATGTCCGAACCCCTCGATTGCGAAGTCGCCGGCCGGCACGCGATCGGATCGGTCGACTGCCGCCATCCGCAGACGGCTTGCTGTTCGCCCAACACTTCCGCCGGACTCGAAAGAACCATTCCATCGTCGCGACAGATATCAGGCGGCTTCAGCAGTCCTGTTGTAGCGACCGTTGCGTCCAACGAACTTCGAAATGCCTCGATGGCGCGACCCGGTCACGCCCTCCTTTCTAGCGCCAAGCCACCTGCACCCGCGGCGATGCACGCGAGGGCCGCGACGACGACGGCCGTATGAAAGGCCCCGACGAGCTCCTCTCCGCGCGCCGCGAGGATGCTGCCGATCAAACCCGTAGCGAGGAGGCCACCCGCCCGCGCCACGGCGCTGTTGAACCCCGCCGCCGATCCGCTGTGCCGGTCGTCGACGGAGGCGAGCACTGCGGTGGTCAACGGAGCGACCGCGCATGCCATTCCTATGGCAGTGAGGGCGAGGCCCGGAAAAACGGTGCTCCAGTAGCCGGATCCTGCTCCCGTCCGGAGAAGGAGAAGGAAGCCTGCGGCGACTATCAGTGGGCCGCCGATAAGAAGCGTACGTGATCCCATCCTTCCAGCGAGGCCGCCGAGGATTGGAGATCCGACGGCGATGATGGCGGGTAGGGGCAGCAAGGCCGCGCCGGCGGCCGTACTCGAATAGCCGGCGCCCTCGATCAGGACATACGGCACCAGGATCAGCATGACCCCGAGCGCGCCGTAGAGGAGGAACGTCAGCAGGGTCAGGCCGGCGAATGACCACGTGCCGAACAGGGCAGGGGGCATCATCGCCCGGTTGCCCAGCCTCCGCTCCCAGGCGACGAAGCCGACGAGCAGCAATGCTCCCGCGAAAAGCAGTCCGGACGGCCCGAGAGCGGAATGGCCTTTCTCGGATCCGGAGATCAGCCCCCACGTCGCCGCCCCCAGCCCCGACGTCGCCAGCATGGCCCCGACGATGTCGAGCGGTTCACCGTCGCTTTCCCCATCTCTGCGAACGTAGAGCCACGCGAGGACGACGGCGCCCAAGGCGAGCGGCAGGTTGATCAAGAAGATCGCCCGCCAGCCGATCCAGTCGATGAGCCATCCCCCGAAAAGGGGACCGAGCGCCGCGGTCGCTGCTCCGGCCGCCGACCAGATGCCCACCGCACGACCGCGCTTTTCGCCGCTGAAAGTGTCGTTCAGGATGGCGAGACTGTTCGGCAGGAGAAGTGCCGCGCCGCAACCCTGGACGATCCGGGCCACGACGAGGGTGCCGAGATTCGAAGCGAGCCCGCAGGCAATGGATGCGATGCCGAACAACGAGACGCCGAGGATCAGGGTCCGACGACGGCCGATCCGATCACCGACGGCCCCGCCGAGAAGGAGGAGGGCCGTGAGCGGCAGCAGATAGCCGTTGATGACCCACTGCAGCCCGGCTGCACCACTCCCGAGATCGCGGTCCAGTGCGACCAGGCCGACGTTTACGACCGAGCCGTCAACGAACGAAAGGCTCGACGCGAGAATGCAGGTCGCCAGCGTCAGCGAGGGATGGTGAAGGACGCTCTCGTCCGCCCCATCCCCGCGCACATCGCCAATCTGTCGATCCACGCCGGGGTGGGGTCCGCTCATCGGTTTCGAGACCGCACCGAGCGCTTCAGCTCTGTCGCGGCATCCCGAGATAGTCGAGCTTGCCGATCGGAACGCCGACATGGCGAAGAATGTCGTAGGCGGTCGTGACGTGGAAGAAGAAGTTCGGCAGGGCGAAGTGGAGCAGGTAGGCATCACCCGGGAGCGTGGTCTTGGAGGCGCCGCCTCCGAAGGTGATCTGCCGCGTCTCGCTGCCCTCGAAGGCGTCGAGGCCCACGCTCTCCAGATACGCGATCGTCTTCGCGCATCTCGCCTGGAGTTCGTCGAGCGTCGTTTCCTCGTCGGCGAAGGAGGGGCCGTCGACGCCGGTCAGGCGGGCGGCGGCGAACTTCGCCGTATCGCTCGCCCGCTGGATCTGTCCGGACAAGGGATACATGTCCGGCGCGAGGCGGCCCGCCACGATGGTCGCGCGGTCGAGGCCGTTCGCATCCGCATGAGCGGCTCCCTTGCCGAGCAACGTCGAGAGGACGCCGAGCCCGCGCGTCAACACTGGGATGGAGGCCTGATACATCGACAATGGCATTGAGATGATCTCCGGTGCCGTGAGCGTTCGATCGCGACGACTGATGCCTCTACTCCCGCAATCCGCGCTCGGCGAGGGCGCCGATGGCTCAAACGGCCACGCCGAGCCGTTTACCGATCTCCTCGATCGACGCCAGTCTAAAGTCCCAGGCGTCCAACCCAGCGCCAAGCTCGCCGCAAGCTTGGCCGTACTTGTTTCGTTCTGAACAGTATTGGAGGACGCCGATCCGGCGTCCTCCTTCATCTCCAAAGCTCAGCTTAAGGTCTGTTGCGAGCAGTTCTGCTTGCGAAAAGAAACCTCAGTGAAGTTTTAGCAACTTCTCCTCCGAGCGATGCTCAACTAGTGAGCCCCCTCACGGGTGGCGCGCTTACGAGCAGCCCGTCGTGCCGCCGCAGGTGTCGCATTTCAGGCAGGTGCCGTTGCGGACCAGCGTGAAGTTCGCGCATTCGGGGCAGGCTTCGCCGACATAGCCCTTCATTTTCGCCTCGGCGCGGCGGTCGGCGACCGTGCGCTCTGCCTTTTCAGACTTGGCGAAGGGGAGGGTGTCCACGATGGTCTCGGCATGGCCGGCCGGGAGCGGCTCCGCCTTCAGCGCGGTCGCGCCACGAGTGGCGTGGACGACGTTGCCGGCCGGTGCGGAGGAGCTGACCGCGCCGACACCCGTGGTGGCGAAGCCGGGGCCGCCCTGGATCAGGGTGAGCCGGTCGGCCGAGCCGCGTAGCAGGCCACGAGAGACCACGCTGGAGGCGGCGGGACCGGGCTTGCCGGCCTCGCGGGTGGTGTCGCCCTCGCCGCCGCCGAGCGCGGTGCCGCCGATCTCGGACGGGTTGACGTGGGCGAGGTCGGAGCGGCCGAGATACGAGATCGCCAGTTCGCGGAACACGTAGTCGAGCAGCGAGGTCGCGTTCTTGATCGCGTCGTTGCCCTGCACGAAGCCCGACGGGTCGAAGCGGGTGAAGGTGAAGGCCTCGACGTATTCCTCCAGCGGCACGCCGTATTGCAGGCCGAGCGAGATCGCGATGGCGAAGTTGTTCATCAGACTTCGGAAGGCGGCGCCCTCCTTGTGCATGTCGATGAAGATCTCGCCGAGGCGACCGTCATCGTACTCGCCGGTGCGCAGGTAGACCTTGTGGCCGCCGACCACGGCCTTCTGGGTGTAACCCTTGCGCCGGTCGGGCATCTTTTCGCGCGAGCGGATGTGCTCGACGCGCTCGATGACCCGCTCGACGATCTTTTCGGCGACCACGGCAGCCTTGGCGGCGGCGGGCGCCTGGATCAGCGCCTCGACCGCATCGTCCTCGTCGTCGTTGTCGGCGATGAGAGCGGAATTCAGCGGCTGCGAAAGCTTCGAGCCGTCGCGGTAGAGGGCGTTGGCCTTGAGCGCCAGCGTCCAGGACAGGCGGTAGGCCGCCTTGCAATCCTCGACGGTGGCGTCGTTCGGCATGTTGATGGTCTTGGAGATCGCACCCGAGATGAAGGGCTGCGCCGCCGCCATCATGCGGATGTGGCTCTCGACCGAGAGGTAGCGCTTGCCGGTGCGGCCGCACGGGTTAGCGCAGTCGAACACCGCGTAGTGCTCGGGCTTGAGGAAGGGCGCGCCTTCCAACGTCATCGCTCCGCAGACGTGGATGTTGGCCGCCTCGATGTCCTTCTTCGAGAAGCCGAGGAACGGCAGCAACTCGAAGGTCGGGTCGGCCAGCTTCTCGGCGGGCACCTTGAGGTTATCCTTGAGGAAGTCGTCGCCGAGCGTCCAGCGGTTGAAAACGAACTTGATGTCGAAGGCCGACTTGAGGCCCTTCTCCACCGCAGCGATCTTGTCGTCGGTGAAGCCGCGGGTCCGCAGGCTCGACGGGTTGATCGCCGGCGCCTGGCCCATGGAGCCATGGCCAACCGCGAAAGCCTCGATCTCGGCGATCTCGCTCTCACGGTAACCCAGCGCCCGCAGGGCGTCGGGAGCCGCTTGATTGATGATCTTGAAGTAGCCGCCGCCGGCGAGCTTCTTGAACTTCACCAGGGCGAAATCGGGCTCGATGCCGGTGGTGTCGCAATCCATGACGAGGCCGATCGTGCCGGTGGGCGCGATGACGGTCGCCTGGGCGTTGCGGTAGCCGTGGGCCTCGCCGAGTTCGAGTGCGCGGTCCCAGGCCGCGCGGGCATGGGCGCCGAGATTGCCCTGCGGGATGTTGGCGTGGTCGAGCGGGACCGGGGCGATCGAGAGGAACTCGTAGCCAGCCGCCTCGCCATGCGCCGCGCGGCGATGGTTGCGGATCACCCGCAGCATCGCATCGGCATTGTCCTCGTAGGCTGCGAAGGGACCGAGCTCGGAGGCCATCTCGGCCGAGGTGGCGTAGCTCACGCCGGTCATGATCGCGGTGAGCGCACCGGCGAGCGCGCGGCCCTCCTTCGAGTCGTAGGGCAGGCCCATCGTCATCAGCAGGCCGCCGATATTAGCGTAGCCGAGGCCCAGCGTGCGGTAGCGGTAGGAGAGCTCGGCGATCTCTTTCGAGGGGAACTGCGCCATCATCACCGAGATTTCGAGCACCACCGTCCAGAGGCGGTTGAGGTGCTCGAAGGCCTCGACGTCGAAGTGCTTGGTGGCGCGGTCGTACATCGTCAGCAGGTTGGCCGAGGCCAGGTTGCAGGCGGTGTCGTCGAGGAACATGTACTCGGAGCACGGGTTCGAGGCCCGGATCCGGCCGCCCTGCGGGCAGGTGTGCCAGTCGTTCATCGTCGTGTTGAAGTGCAGGCCCGGATCGGCCGAGGCCCAGGCGGCCTCACCGATTTTTTCCCAGAGATCGCGGGCCTTGAGGGTCTTAGCGACCTTGCCGGTGGTGCGAGAGGTCAGGCTCCAGTCGCTGTCCGCATCGACGGCGCGCAAAAAGTCGTCGGTCAGCGAGACCGAATTGTTGGAGTTCTGGCCGGCGACCGTCAGGTACGCCTCTGAATCCCAGTCGGTGTCGTAGACGGGGAATTCGAGCTTGGTGAAGCCCTGCTTGGCGAACTGAACGACGCGCTTGATGTAGGAATCCGGCACCATCGCCTTGCGGGCGGCCTTGATCTCACGCTTGAGAGCCGGGTTGCGCTCGGCGTCGTAGCAGGCGTCGCCCTCGGCCTCGCACTGGGTGCAGGCCTTCATGACGGCGGTGAGGTGCTTCGAGACGACCTTCGAGCCGGTGACGAGGGCAGCGACTTTCTGCTCCTCCTTCACCTTCCAGTCGATGAAGGCCTCGATATCCGGGTGGTCGATGTCGACGATCACCATCTTGGCGGCGCGGCGCGTCGTGCCACCCGACTTGATCGCGCCAGCCGCCCGGTCGCCGATCTTGAGGAAGCTCATCAGGCCGGACGACTTGCCGCCGCCGCCGAGTTTTTCGTTCTCGCCGCGCAGCATCGAGAAGTTGGAGCCGGTGCCCGAGCCGTACTTGAACAGGCGCGCCTCACGCACCCAGAGGTCCATGATGCCGCCCTCGTTCACGAGGTCGTCCTGGACGCCCTGGATGAAGCAGGCATGCGGCTGCGGGTGCTCGTAGGACGAGGCCGAGCGGGTCAGCGCGCCGGTCTTCCAGTCGCAGTAGAAGTGGCCCTGGCCTGGGCCGTCGATGCCGTAGGCCCAGTGCAGGCCGGTGTTGAACCATTGCGGCGAGTTCGGCGCGACCATCTGCTTGGCGAGCATGTAGCGAAGCTCGTCCATGAAGGCCGAGGCGTCTTCCTCGGAGGTGAAGTAGCCGCCCTTCCAGCCCCAATAGGTCCAGCAGCCGGCGAGGCGATCAAAGACCTGCGTCGAGGAGATCTCGGAGCCGATGCGCTCGTCCTCGGGCAACTCGGCCAGCGCCTTCTCGTCGGCGACGGAGCGCCACAGGAACGAGGGAACGTCGTTCTCCTCGACCTTCTTCAGGCGCGCTGGCACGCCGGCCTTGCGGAAATACTTCTGCGCCAGCACGTCGGCGGCGACCTGGCTCCAGCTCTCGGGCACGGAGATGCCGTCGAGCCGGAAGACGACCGAGCCGTCCGGGTTACGGATCTCGCTCACCGCCTCGCGGAACGCGATGGCCGCGTAGGGAGACTGGTTGGCCGTGGTGTAACGCCGCTCGAACCGCATGAATCGCTTCCCCCTCGACGCGCATGGCGCGCCCCGCCGGCAGACGTGCCGGCCTGGCTTGGACGTTTGGTAGCCACCCGGCCGGAGCACGGTGCCAGCAACGAACCCGACGGTTGCCGATCACCGCTGCGATGGCCGGACGGGGACTCGACAACCCCGTTCCGGCCCAGCCGAAGCGTTGATCGAACACTAACCCTGGTAGATTCCGTCCGTCAATAAGTGGTGTCGGAGCGTACGATTGGCCCTAGATGTTGTGTTCTGTGCGGCAAATCCTGTGGATAACTCAGGCCCTGCGCTAAGTGTCGATCCGGCCTCATCCTTTGTGATCGATAAAATTTTTGCTCCACAGCATCGAGATTGGGCACCATGCCAGGCACCGGAAACACCGCGGCTGCGGCGGGTGGGGCGTGGCGGATTTGCGACAGCTCAGCGAGGGCAGCCGGGCCGATCTTCGGGGAGACGGCCGGGAAGAATCGATGACCTAGGCGTCACGCTGGACTTGCGCCGATGCCCCGCTCATAAGAGCCGCGCTGACGGTTGGCCCGCGCCTGCGACCGAGGAATCATGGCCCTCAAGGACACGCTCCTGCGCATCTTCACCTGGTGGAACGGCCAGACCGTTTCGCTGGCGCTCCTGACTGCGCGCAGCGGGCAGTTCGTCGGCTCGGACGAGATCGGCAACAAGTACTACAAGGCGCTCGGCCCGCTGATCGACCGCTCGGTCGGACCGGAGCGGCGCTGGGTGGTCTATAACGGCTATGCTGACGCCTCGCGCGTCCCGCCCGGCTGGCGCGCCTGGCTCTGCCACAACGGCGACGTTCCCCCGAGCGAGGAAGACTACCATCCCCGCGAGTGGCAGAAGCCGCATCTCGAAAACATGACCGGCACCGCCGCGGCCTACCGGCCCTCGGGCTCGCAGCTCTCGAAGGGCGTCACCGCAGGCGCGTCGGGCGACTACGTGCCGTGGTCGCCGGGAGCCTGAGGGCAGGCCGCTCCGGCTGAGCCGCCCTTTTTCCACCAAGCTTACCGTGTCTAGAGCGCCCCATGCCGGCGCAGCTCCGGCCTCACGCCCGGCACAGTTTCGAGAGGGGCGCGCCTTGAGCCGCAGAATCGCACGTCTTCTCCCCGCGACCGTTCTTCTGGCCTCGGCACTCGGCCTGACCCCGGCCTTGGCTGACAAGATCAAGAACCCGACCGCGGTGTTCTCCGGCCTCGACAAGATCACCGGCCGGATCGTGTCTTTCGAGGTGGCCGTCGACGAGACCGTGCAGTTCGGCGCCCTGCAGCTCACGCCGCGCGTCTGCTATTCGCGCCCGCCCACCGAGACACCCAAGACCACGGCCTTCCTCGAAGTCGACGAGGTCACCCTCGACAACAAGTATCGCCGCATCTTCACGGGCTGGATGTTCGCCTCGAGCCCCGGCCTGCATGCGATCGAGCACCCGATCTACGACGTCTGGCTCGTCGATTGTAAGGGCGGCACCGACGTGATCGCCGAGGTCAAGGAGCAGGAGGACACGCCGGCCCTGGCCTCCCGCGCCGACAAGAAGAAGCGCGACCGCGGCAACGATCCGACCAAGGCGGCCGCCCAGATGAACCAGCAGGGCCAAGTCGACGTCGAGGGCCCGCGCGGCGTGCCGGTGCAACCGAAGCAGAAGCCGTCCCGAAAGTTCTTCCCGACCAACGAAGGGCCGACGGCCGCTGCCCAGCGGCCGCCCGCGCCGCGTGAGCCGGAAAACATCTTCGACCGGATCTTCCGTTAAGAGCGACCGTCTCGATCACGACTCCGTCGGGTCGAGCGCAGCGAGCGCATCCGTTCCGCTGACGGCCCGATCGCACGGCCAGACCGCCCAATCCGCCTCGCGCGCGACGGCCTCGCCGAGCCGTCGCTTGTAGACGTGCCGCGGCACCTCCTCGACGCCGAACTGACTGAGATGGTCGGTCAGGAACTGTGTGTCGGCGAGGCGATAGCCCCCAGCGCGCAAGCGCGCGACGAGGTGGACGAGGGCGACCTTCGAGGCGTCGCGGACCTCGTGAAACATGCTTTCCCCGAAGAACGCTGCGCCCAGGGATACGCCATAGAGGCCACCGACCAGCCGGCCTTCGGCATAGACCTCCACCGTGTGGGCGCGGCCGGCATCGAACAATGCGCCGTAGAGGTCTCGGATGCGGGCGTTGATCCAGGTCCGGTTCGTGTCTCGCCGCGGCGCGGCACATCCGGTGATCACCGCATCGAAATCGCGGTCGCTCACGACCTCGAAGACGTCTGAGCGCACGGTGCGGGCGAGACGCCGGGAAACATGGAAACGATCGAGGGGGAGGATGCCTCGGGCGCGGGGCTCGACCCAGTAGATCGTGGGGTCGTCGGCATCCTCCGCCATGGGAAAGATCCCGGCGGCATAGGCCTTCAGAAGAATGTCCGGCGTGATCTCGACGGGGATCCGGTCGTGCATGCCCTTTTCTCGCGCGCCCGCCTCGCGAGCGCCAGCGGAGAATCGGCATCGCCGGGCGTATCGAGCGCCCGGCGATGGAGCCTTGGATCAGCGTGCAGGGCCGCCGGAGGTCCCGCCGACATTCGGCACGGGCTTGTTCGTCTGCGCGGCGTTGCCGCCCTTGGCGGAATCGACGGCTCCCGCATTCGTCGCCGCGCCGCTGGTGCCCGGTCCCGGCATCGGCTCGGGAGCAGGCGGCGTCTGGCGCGGACCGCCGGACGTCTGACCCGTCTGCGGAACCGGCTGGTTCGGCTGCGCGGCGTTGCCGCGATCACTCTGGGCGAAGGCAGGCGCGGCCGCGAAGAGCAGGGCGGCAACGGCAGAAGTCGTACGATACAAGACAAAACTCCTTAGAACATGAACGGCTTAGCGAGCCACCGGCGCGCGTGCCGTTCGGGTGTCCCAAGAACGAATGGTCCGTCTCTCTGTTCCCGGCCAGCCCGGAATCAATCGCCGTCGAGGCCTTCGCGCTCGAGGAAATGCTCGAGCCAGTGGATGTCGTAGAGCCCGTTCTGCACGTCCGCGTTGCGCACGAGCGTCCGGAACAGCGGCAGCGTGGTGTCGACGCCGTCGACCACGAACTCGTCGAGCGCCCGGCGCAGGCGCATCAGGCACTCGTTGCGGGTGCGGCCGTGCACGATGAGCTTGCCGATCAGCGAGTCGTAATTCGGCGGGATGCGGTAGCCCTGGAACACTGCGGAATCGACGCGCACGCCGAGGCCGCCCGGCGGATGGAAGTACGTGATCAGGCCGGGGGAGGGCCGGAAGGTCGAGGGATGCTCGGCGTTGATCCGACACTCGATGGCGTGGCCGTTCACGTGGATGTCCGCCTGCGTCACCGAGAGCGGATTACCGGCCGCGACGCGGATCTGCTCGTTCACGAGATCGATGCCCGTGATCATCTCCGTGACGGGATGCTCCACCTGGATGCGGGTGTTCATCTCGATGAAGTAGAAGCGCCCGTCCTCGTAGAGGAACTCGATGGTGCCGGCGCCGAGATAGCTCAACTCCTGCATCGCCTTGGCGCAGATGCCACCGATCTCGGCGCGCATCTCGGCGTTGAGCGCGGGCGAGCCGCCCTCTTCCCAGACTTTCTGGTGACGACGCTGCAGCGAGCAATCGCGCTCGGCGAGATGGATGGCGTTGCCGCGCCCATCGCCCAGAACCTGCACCTCGATGTGGCGCGGCTTCTCCAGATACTTTTCGAGGTAGACCGCGTCGTCGCCGAAGGCCGCCTTGGCCTCGGTGCGGGCCATGGTCAGCGCCTGTTCGAGGTCGGCCTCGGTGCGGGCGACCTTCATGCCGCGCCCGCCGCCGCCGGAGGCCGCCTTCACGAGCACGGGATAGCCGATCTCGGCCGCGACCTTCTTCGCCTCGTCGGTATCGGTGACGCCGCCCTCGGAGCCCGGCACGCAGGGGATGCCGAGGCGCTTGGCGGTGCGCTTGGCCTCGATCTTGTCGCCCATGATCCGGATGTGCTCGGCCTTGGGGCCGATGAAGCCGATATTGTGGTGGGAGAGCACCTCGGCGAAGCGGGCATTCTCGGAGAGGAAGCCGTAGCCGGGATGGACCGCATCCGCGCCCGTGATCTCGCAGGCGGCGATGATCGAGGGGATGTTGAGATAGCTGTCGCGCGCGGCCGGCGGCCCGATGCAGACGCTCTCGTCGGCGAGGCGCACATGCATGGCATCGGCATCGGCCGTGGAATGGACCGCGACGGTGGCGATGCCGAGTTCCTTGGCCGCCCGCAGAATGCGCAGCGCGATCTCGCCGCGGTTGGCGATCAGGATCTTGTCGAACATCGGCAGAGCATTCTCAGACGAAGTGGATACCGGTTCGTCGCTAGAGAATGCGACAAAACAAAAAGGCCGTCGCGCGCTCGCGCGGCGGCAGCTACTACTCGATCACCATGAGGGCTTCGCCGAATTCCACCGGCGTGCCGTCCTCGACGAAGATCGCGGTGACGGTGCCGGCGCGTGGTGCGACGATCTCGTTGAAGGTCTTCATCGCCTCGACGAGCAGTACCTTGTCGCCGGTCGCCACCTTGGTGCCGATCTCGACGAAGGGCTTCGCCTCGGGGGAGGGGCGCAGATAGGCCGTACCGACCATCGGGGAGGGCACCGCGCCGGGATGTGCAGCGCCCTTGGCCGGCGCCGCCGGCGTGCCGGGAGCGGACGCGGTCGCGATGGCGGCCGGGGCAGCCGCAGCCGCGACGGGAGCCGCCGGCGCCACCTGCACCGCGATCTGCTCGATCTTGCGGGCGACGCGGATACGCAGGTCGCCCTTCTCGACCTCGATCTCGGTGAGATCGGTCTCGGCGACCATCTTGGCGAGTTCGCGTACGAGATCCGGATCGAAGGGTTCGCTCTTGGCCATCGCCTGCCGTCTTATGCGTCGGGTGAGGGGGACTGGCGCCCCCGGAGAAGATGCGCGAGGGCGTCGAGCCCCGCGCGATAGCTATAGGCGCCGAAGCCGCAGACCACCCCGGCACAGACCGGCGCGATCAGCGAGACATGGCGGAAATCTTCGCGGGCATGCACGTTCGAGAGGTGGATCTCGACGGCCGTGACCTTTGATCCGGAGATCGCATCGCGCAGGGCGATCGAGCTGTGCGTATAGGCGGCCGCGTTGATCAGCACGCCGGCCCCCGCCTCGCCCGCCTCCTGTACGAAGTCGACGAGTTCGCCCTCGTGGTTCGTCTGCCGGAAGGTCAGCGCGACGCCGAGCTCGGCGGCGCGGGCCATGCAATCCCGCTCGATCTCGGCCAGCGTGGTGCTGCCGTAGATCCCCGGCTCGCGACGGCCGAGCAGGTTGAGATTCGGCCCGTTGAGGACGTGGATGGCGAGCATGGACCCTTGCGGCTGTGGCGGCCGGGCTTGCCCGGCCGTGACGATGCCGGTCTTAGACGACCGGCGAAGGCTGCGACAAGGGGCCACGCATCCGCAACCCCAAGGCGAGAGAGGGCGAGATCAGCAGCTCGCGTGGCCGCACTGGCGGACGTCGGCGATGGTCTTCTTCATCGGATCGACGCCGACGGCGCCAGGCAGGATCTCGTCGCCGATGATGAAGGCGGGCGTGCCCGACAGGCTGAGTTTGTCGCCGAGACCCATATTCTCGGTGAGCGCAGCCTTCACCTCGGGGCCGGCGGCATCCTTCTTCAGGCGCTCGACGTCGAGGCCGAATTCCTTGGCGACGGCGAGAGCGCGCTCGGCGTTGACGCGGCCCTTGCTCTCGAGAAGCTTCACGTGGAAGTCGAACATCTTGTCGGCCTTGAGCTGCTGCTTGGCGGCCAGCGCGATCTTGCTGGCTTCCACCGACTCGTTGCCGAGCACGGGGAAGTCCTTCAGCACGACCTTCAGCTTCGGGTCAGCCTTCATCAGCGTCTGCACGTCCGACAGGGCCTTGCGGCAATAGCCGCAATTGTAGTCGAAGAACTCGACCAGGGTGATGTCGCCTTGCAGGTTGCCGGCGACCACGCTGTGCGGCGAGTCGATCAGGGCGCTCCTCGCCTCCTTGAGCGCAGCGGCCTGGGCAAGCTTCTGCGTCTCCTGGGCGCGGCGCTCACCTTCGGCGACGGCCTCCTGCAGCACCTCGGGGTTCTTCACGAGGTAGTCCTTGACGATGGACTCGATCGCCTTGCGCTGCGCGTCGTTGAAGACGGGGGCATCTTCGGCCGAGACGGACGAGACGGCACCGAACGCCAGAGCGGCGGCGAGGGCGAACGCTGAGGCGGAGCGGAGCAGGGGCATCGATGTCCTCGAAGAGATCAAGGCGGACCTCGCAACGGCGGCGGCGAGGCGGCGCGCTTCGGCGCTTGCGGTAGAGGAGGGGTTAGGCGTTTTCGCGGCGCGGGGTCAAATCACGGACGGCGCGGGGTAAATTCGATCGACGAGCGAATGGGAGCCCAGTGGCATGAGCGATGACGGCGTCGAGCGTCTGCGCAGGATCTGCCTGGCGCTACCCGAAGCGACGGAAAAGTTCACGTTCGGCGCGCCGACCTTCCGCGTCCGCGAGAAGATCTTCGCGATGCCGCGCGACCGGGACGGGCGCCTCTCGGTCTGGGTGAAGGCACCGCCGCATGCTCAGGAGATCCTAATCGGCGCG
Source organism: Methylobacterium brachythecii (assembly GCF_014196345.1). GTDB lineage: Bacteria > Pseudomonadota > Alphaproteobacteria > Rhizobiales > Beijerinckiaceae > Methylobacterium > Methylobacterium brachythecii. The sequence continues at coordinate 70,266 of NZ_JACIDN010000009.1, forward strand.
GATCCCGATCGCTTCTTCGCACCGCCCTATGTCGGCCCGAAGGGATGGGTCGGCATGCGGCTGGACGACGGAGCAGACTGGGCCGAGGTCGAGGCGCTCGTCACGCGAAGCTTCCGGCTGATCGCGCCGAAGCGTCTCGCCGCGAAGCTGCAGCAGCCAAGCGGCAAGCGCTGACGGCCTAGGAGGTACTGGCGAGCTTCATCGTCACGAGTCCCGACACGATCAAACTCGCTGCGAGCAGACGGACGGGGCTGCCCTGCTCTCCCAAAAACGCGATACCGACGACGAACGCGCCGATGGCGCCGATCCCCGTCCAGATCGTGTAGGCCGTCCCAAGAGGCAGCGTCCGCATGGACAAGGCCAACAGGCCGAAGCTACCCGACATTGCCACCGCCATGACGAGCGTCGGCCACAAGCGCGAGAAGCCGTCGGATTGCTTCATCGCGTAGGCCCACACGATCTCGAGAATGCCGGCGGTGATGAGATAGAACCAGGCCATCGCAGCCCTCCTGAAAGGGCCGGGCCGTCCCGGACTTGTGCCCCGCACAGGGGGGAGGACGTGGCCTCGCTATGTCGATGTAGTGATCCGACGAGGTGGATGGCAAGGTCCGGCGTCGCGGTGCTGGGCACAGAGGACGGCGGCCCGTCACAGGTCAGCCGTGGGGGCTGGCAGGAGAGACCCTTGACCACACTCATGATGGTTCGAGGCCTTGCCAGCGACGGCGTCTCGCCCGATCGAAGCGCGATGAGCGAGCAATCCCAAAAGATCTCCCGCCGCGCGCAGGCCGTCGCCCCCTTCCTCGCGATGGACGTCATGGCCGCAGCGGCCGCCAAGGCCCGCAGCGGTGCGAGCGTGATCCGGATGGAGGTCGGCCAGCCCTCGGCCCCGGCGCCACGCGCGGTGATCGCGGCGGCGCAGGCAGCGCTCGCCGATGGCCGCGTGCCCTATACGGAGGCGCTCGGCATGCCGGCGCTTCGCGAGCGCATCGGCCGCCACTATGCCGAGACCTACGGCGTCGCGATCCCTCCGGAGCGCGTCGTCGTCACCACGGGCTCGTCGGCCGGGTTCATCTTCGCCTTCCTGGCCCTGTTCGATGCGGGCGCGCGGGTCGGCGTGCCGCAGCCGGGCTATCCCGCCTATCGCAGCATCCTCCACGCGCTCGATCTGGTGCCGGTGCCGATGGTTCTGCAGCGGGCTGACCGCTTCGCGCCGACGAGCGCGTTGATCCGAGAAGCGCAGGGACAGGGCGGTCTCGACGGCGTCCTGGTGATGAGCCCGGCCAACCCGTCCGGCACAGTGATCGAGCCGGGGCGCCTCGCCGAACTCTGCGCGACGGCGAAGGCGCTCCACCTCCCCTTCGTCTCGGACGAGATCTATCACGGCCTGAGCTACGGCGTGCCGACGGCGACCGCGCTGCAATTCAACCCAGACGCGGTGATCATCAACTCATTCTCGAAATTCTACTGCATGACCGGCTGGCGCATCGGCTGGATGGTGGTGCCGGAGGCCCTTGTGCGGCCGATCGAGCGGCTGGCGCAGAACCTCTACATCTCGGCACCCTACCTCTCGCAGGTAGCCGCGCTCGCAGCCTTCGACACCCTCGACGAGATCGGCGCGATCCGCGACGGCTACGCCGAAAACCGACAGATCCTGCTCGACGCGCTGCCGGGCCTGGGCCTCGGCGAGACGCATCCGGTGGACGGCGCCTTCTATCTGTACGCGGATGTCGGGCGCCTCACCGACGACGCCACCGCCTTCTGTCGGCGGATGCTCGACGAGGCGGGCGTCGCGGCGACGCCGGGGCTGGATTTCGACCCGGTCGAGGGTCACCACCACGTCCGCTTCTCGTTCGCGGGATCGCGAGACGAATGCGTCGAGGGCGTGCGGCGGTTGCGGACCTGGCTCGGCTGACGCGTCCGCTCAGGCGGCGCGCAGGCTCGTCGCCGATCCCGAGAGGCGGATGGCCTCGGCGCAAGCAGCTTCGAAGCCCTGGAATGCGGTCGTGGCGACGCCCCAGTCCTGGACCTTGACGCGCTCGACCATGAGCTTGGCCTGACGCTCCGCCTCGGCGAGGACTCCGCGAAGGGCGCCGTCGAGGCCGACTTCCGCAGCCGCATCGGCACCCGGACGCCGCGCCACCGCGAGATCGGCCGGCGAGAGGCCGACGAGGATGGAGGCCATGCCGCGCTTCCAGGCGGCGATGTCGGCCGGCAGCCGCGCCAGCAGGACAGGGCACTTGTCCGCCGCATCGACATCGAGCAGGGCGCGGCTGGTGGTCTCGAGGCCGACGAGGCGTGTGATCGCCGAGGAGATCTCGCCGCGTGCCTTCGCCGTGCCGGCAGCGATGCGCTCGACGCTCGACGAGATCTCGCCGGTGGCCTGCTGCTGCTGGCCCATGACGTCGGCGATCGCCCGCATCTCGGCGGCGGCCTCGGCGACGGCGCCACTCTCGGCTTCGACGCGGAGGTTGGCGCGCTGGACGGCGCCGGCACCGGCCGCGACGGCCTCGCGGGTATGGGTGACGGTGTCGCGCATGGCGGCGAGTTCGCCGCGCAGGCCGTCGAGCCTGGTACGTATCTCTTCGGTGGCCTTGGCGGTCTGGCCGGACAGGGCCTTGACCTCGCCGGCCACCACCGCGAAGCCGCGGCCGGCCTCGCCGGCACGGGCCGCCTCGATGGTGGCGTTGAGCGCGAGCAGGTTGGTCTGGGCCGAGATGCCGGCGATGGCGCTCGCCATCTCCTCGATCTGGGTGGCGGCCCGCTCGAAGGCGGCGAGACAGCCGGCGATCTTGCCGGCATGGGTCTCGATGGCGCTCATGCGGGCGCCGGCCTGGGCGATGTCGCCGGCACAATCGGCGATGCCGGTGCGGGCGCGCTCCGCGGTGGCGGCCGCGTTCTGCGAGCGGCTGGCGATCTCGACGGTCGAGACGGCGACTTCCTCGCTCGCGGCGGCGATGGTGCGCGCCTGGTCGGCGATCTGGGCCGCATCGTGGGTCAGCCAGCCGATCGCCATACCCGCCTCGGAGGCGTCGGCAGCCATCCCGGCCTGACGGGCCAGGAGTGCGAGATCGACCGAGGGAGGAGCGGGCAGGGGAGCCGGCGCCGAAGCGCTCTCCTCGGCCGGAGCGGACGCCGTGCTGACCACCGCATCCATCACATGGCGAGGTTTACGGAACCGTCCGAGCATGATGTTGGCATCTCCCATCGGCCGGACAGACCGGCACGACGAGGTTGATCGTTAGTCCTCAGTTGCAAATCCGAGGTTAACGCGGCGCTCCCCGCAACTGAAAAGCAATATTGATGCAATGATGCATCGCAAACCCCGCCGCACCGCGGCGCAAATGCATGTGCACGCAATCCGTTATCAATAACATAAAGCGATTTCCGATAGTGCACGCGGGACAACGACGCGGCCTCGGCAACGCAACCACAAAATGAAGATGCCGGGCCGATATGTCGGCCCGGCATCCTGATTGTCTCGTTCATGCGGCGCGATCGACGGAGGGCTCCGCCGACGGCGTCTTACTCGCCGGTCAGGGCCGCCTTGGTGCGCGACCACCAGCCGGCGCGCTTCGGACGGTCGGGATCGACCGGCGTCAGGGCCACGGCGACGGGCTCGGGCAAGGGCTGCGGTGCAGGCTCGGGGGCCGCCTCGGCAGGTGCCGCACGCTCCACGGGGAGATCACTGGCCTCCTGGACCGGAGCGTCGGCCTTCGGGGCGGGCTCGGCGCCGTTCACTTCGGGGGCATGGGCCGCTTCGGCCGACACGGCGATCACCGCCTCGGCGCTGACCGGCTCCTCGGCGGAGACGGCCGCCTCGCCCTTTTCGGCATCGTCGGAAGCGTTCTCGTCGTCCCGGTCGGCGCGGCCGCGGCCTGCGCGCTCGCGGCCACGACCGCCACGGCGGCCACGGCGGCGGCGGCGCGCCGCACCATCGGCCTCTCCGTCTGCCTCGGAGACGGCCTCGTCACCTTCGGCGCTGGCAGCGACCTCGGTCTCGGAACCCTCTTCGGCACCGGCCTCGGCATCCTCGGAGCCTTCGCCGGACTCGTCGCCCTCGTCGTCACCGCGAGCACGATCGTCCTCCGAACCTGGCCGGCCACCACGACGGCGGCGGCGGCGGCGGCGGCGGCGGCCGTTCTCGTCGCTGGACTCGCCCCCGGCCTCGCGGCCCTCGGCAGCTTCCTTCGACTCGGTCTCGGCATCGCCCTCGGCGTCCTCGGCGATCTCGTCCTCGATCTCCTCGTCCTCGGCCTCGTAGGTCGGCGAGATGGCGACGGCGCGCACGCCGGTCACCGGAGCCGCGGATTTCACGGCCAGTTCGCCGCGTTCGAGCTGGTAGGGCGAGCTGGCCGTCAGCCGCTCGTCGGCGGCGATGGTGACGGTGACGCCGAAGCGCATCTCCAGCTCGTGCAGGTGAGCGCGCTTTTGGTTGAGGATGTAGAGGCAGGCCTCGGTGCGCGTGCGCAGCACGAGGTTGTGGCTGCTGCTCTTGACCAGTGCCTCCTCGATCGAGCGCAGGATGTGGAGCGCCACCGACGAGGTCGCGCGCACGTAACCCGAGCCGCCGCAATGCGGGCACTGGATCGACGAGGATTCGAGAACGCCCGTGCGGATACGCTGGCGGCTCATCTCCAGCAGGCCGAAGGGCGAGATCCGGCCGACCTGGATGCGGGCGCGGTCGTTCTTCAGGGCCTCGTTGAGGCGCTTCTCGACGGCGCGGTTGTTGCGCTTCTCCTCCATGTCGATGAAGTCGATCACGACGAGGCCGGCGAGGTCGCGCAAGCGCACCTGGCGGGCGACCTCGTCGGCCGCCTCGAGGTTCGTCTTGAGCGCGGTATCCTCGATGTCGTGCTCGCGGGTGGCGCGGCCCGAGTTCACGTCGACCGAGACCAGCGCCTCGGTCGGGTTGATCACGAGATAGCCGCCCGAGCGCAGCGTGACGTGGGTCGAGAACATCGCGTCGAGCTGCTGCTCGATGCCGTAGCGGGTGAAGATCGGCGTCGCTTCGGCATAGGGCTTCACCACCTTGGAGGAGGTGGGCATCAGCATCCGCATGAAGTCCTTGGCCTCGCGATAGGCCTCGGGACCCGCGACGAGAACCTCTTCGAGCTCCTTGTTGTAGAGGTCGCGGATGGCCCGCTTGATCAGCGAGCCCTCCTCGTAGACCAGGGCCGGTGCGGTCGAGGACAGCGTCAGTTCGCGCACGCTCTCCCACAGGCGCATCAGGTATTCGAAGTCGCGCTTGATCTCGGGCTTGGTGCGCGAGGCGCCGGCCGTGCGCAGGATGATGCCCATGCCCTCCGGCACGTCGAGATCGGCCACGACCTCCTTCAGGCGCTTGCGGTCGGCGGCCGAGGTGATCTTGCGGGAGATTCCGCCGCCACGGCCGGTATTCGGCATCAGCACGGAGTAGCGGCCGGCGAGCGACAGGTAGGTGGTGAGCGCCGCGCCCTTGGTGCCGCGCTCTTCCTTCACGACCTGGACCAGGATGATCTGGCGGCGCTTGATCACCTCCTGGATCTTGTAGTGGCGGCGATAGGCGCGGGGACGCTCGGGAAGCTCGGCCATCGCATCGCCGGCTCCACCGATCTGCGCGACGCGGGGCTCGCCGTCCTCGTCCTCGGATTCGTCGTCCGAGTCGTCCTCGTCCTCGTCCTCATCCGATTCCTCGTCGGAATCGTCGTCTTCGTCTTCATCCTCATCCGACTCGTCGTGCTCGTCCTCCTCGTCGGACGCGTGCTCGTCGGATGCCGACGGCGCCTCGGCGGGGTGGGGGGCCTCGGAGATCGCGGCGACCTCGGACGGCTCGGGCGCCGGCTCGGCGGCCGCAGGCTCGGCGGAAGCGCCGTCCGCCTCTCCATCCGTGCGGGCGGCCGGATCGAGCACGGCGGCCGGGAGTTCCGAACCGGCCTCGGCGGCGGGGGCCGCCTCCTGCCCCTCGGGAGCGGTCTCGCCAGCCTCGGCGGCCTCGGCCGTACGCTCCTCGGCGGAGGGCGCGTCGTCGTCCTCGGCGCTCACCGAATCGTCGGACTTGGCGGAGGCGGCCTCGGCGCGACGGCCGCGATGGCGACGGCCCCGCGAGCGGCGCTCCTCGCGCTCGTGGTGCTCTTCCTCTTCCTGCCGCTCCGCCTCGATCAGCGCGAGGCGGTCGGCCATCGGGATCTGGTAGTAGTCGGGATGGATCTCGCTGAAGGCGAGGAAGCCGTGGCGGTTGCCGCCGTATTCGACGAAGGCGGCCTGGAGCGAGGGCTCCACCCGGGTCACCTTGGCGAGGTAGATATTGCCCCGCAGCGGCCTGCGGCTGGCGGATTCGAAGTCGAATTCCTCGACCTTAGAACCGTGGACCGTGACGACCCGGGTCTCCTCCGGGTGCATCGCGTCTATGAGCATCTTGTTGGTGTTGGCCATGACGAACTTTCGACATGGCGGCGGACGGGGCACACCTTGGACGCTGCCATCCCGGCGGCGCCGTCCCCGGCCGTGAGGCCGACAGGGGGAGGGCACGTGCCGGACTCGTCGCCGAGGCCTGGTGGCTCTGGGGCGAGAGGCTTCGGGAAAGGGGTTTGCCGTCAACCGCCGATGGGCGCCGATGAGCGGCGCATCTGGGGTTGAACATGGCCGGCGGGAGAGAGGAGACGGCGCGACGCGACAGGCGTGCGCGGGGAGCACGAGCAACGGCAACCGATGCTGTGTGTCCTCCCATCCCTTCCGGCCTCACGAAGATTCCTGGCCGGTTATGCCGGCCGCATGTCACTCGAAACAGGTACGGCGAGAGAACGGCCCGTCATGCCTGCCGACTCCGATCCAGCCTCGAAACATGTCCGAAGATCGTCACGAGGAGCCGGGCGCGAGGGATCGCGAGTGGGCTTCCGCGTCCGAAGGCCGCAACGCTGGCCATCGGGACCGGATGGGGTCAGTTTCATTAGCGTTCGTTACGGGCTTTTGGCAAGAGTCCGCTGCGACAACGTGGTTTCGGACTCGTTTCCATCGGACCGCCGGCGTGACCTGTCGATCCCACCGCAACGCCCGGTTGCGGGCCTCGACTTGGACGGAAAGGTCCGGTTAACCACGATTGCCCTATCTCCTAGGAGAGAGGCCCTGCGGATCCACCGACGCCTGCCGATGCCGACACGCGCCCGCCATGTCCCGACCGTTCTCCTCGCGCTGACGCTCGCCGTCGGCGCGCCGGCCCGCGCCCAGGACAACGACAAGGGGCGGATGAGCGCCGTGGCGATCGGCGCCGAACTCGCCGTGCAGGGCAGCGCCACCACCCTGACCCTCGTCCTGTCGAAGCCCGTCGAGGCCCATGCCTTCGTGATGGAGCGGCCGGACCGGGCGGTGATCGACCTGCCCGAGGTCAACTTCCAGATCGCACCCGAGGCCGGCACCAGGCGAGAAGGCGTCGTCACCTCCTACCGCTACGGCCTGTTCGCGCCGGGCCGCTCGCGCATCGTGGTCGACCTCGCCGGACCGGCCGTGGTCGACGGGGTCGAAACGAAGACGCGGCGTGACGGCGCGACGCTGCTCTCCATCGCCTTCCGGCGCACCGAGCGCGAGGCCTTCCGCAAGGCGGCGGTGGCGAGCGATCCGGCGCCGTCCCTGCGCAAGGCGCCCCCGGTCGAGGCCGTCGACAGCCGCCCGCTCGTGGTGGTCGACGCGGGCCATGGCGGCACCGATCCGGGCGCGATCGCCAAGACCGGCGTGCAGGAGAAGGACATCGTGTTCGGTTTCGCGACGTCGCTGGCCGAGCGTTTGAGGTCGTCCGGACGTTACCGCGTGACCATGACCCGCGACCGCGACGTGTTCGTACCACTTGGCGAGCGGGTCCGCGTCGCCCGTGAGGCCAAGGCCGACCTCTTCATCTCGATCCACGCCGATTCGATCTCGGCCGCGCCGCAGGTGAAGGGCGCCACGATCTACACGGGCTCCGAGAAGGCGACCGATTCCGAATCCGCCAAGCTCGCCGAGCGCGAGAACAAGGCCGACGCCGCCGCCGGCACCGACTCGGCGGTCGGCCCGGCCGACGTCACCGACATCCTGGCAGAGCTGACCTTGCGCGAGACGCGCGGCTTCTCCTCCGGTTTCGCGCACCGCCTGATGGGCCAGCTCTCGCCGGTGATGGAAATGAGCGCGAAACCTCATCGCGAGGCCGGCTTCGTGGTCCTGCGCTCGCCCGACGTGCCCTCGGTTCTGGTCGAGCTCGGCTACCTGTCGAGCAAGAGCGATCTGGAAAAGCTGCAATCCGAGGAATGGCGCGCCGGCGTCACCGGCTCGATGGCCAAGGCCGTCGACCTGTTCTTCGCCGGCCGGGCCACCTCGGCTCAGCCGATCGGCGCGCCGCCGAGCACCACCGGCTCCGTGCCCTTCGGCTCGGGCGCGAGCGGCCTGAGGATGCCGCGGCTGCGCTGAGAGCCGTCGCGCCCGCCGCAGTTTCACCATACAACCAGTGTCGATACGGGGCCGAACGAGCCCGGTCGGGCCGAGGCCGCCTGAACGGCTCGCGACCGCGCCGACGCCACAGCCTTTCGAGGCCGCATCGTCCTGACGCCGGCCCTCGGGACCGTCGGCGGGCGGCCAAGCGACGGAACGGACATCCGGATGCGATTCATCCTGCGGTTCTTCGGGATCCTGTTCTCGGCCGGCACCGTGCTGTTCCTGGTCGCGGCCGTGGTCGGGGCGTTCTTCTACTGGAAGTACAGCCAGGACCTGCCGGACCACGCCGCGCTCGCCAACTACGAGCCGCCGGTGATGACCCGCGTCCACGCCGCGGACGGCTCGCTGCTCGCCGAATACGCGCATGAACGCCGGCTCTACCTGCCGATCCAGGCGATGCCGAAGATCATCGTCGCGGCCTTCCTCTCGGCCGAGGACAAGAACTTCTACAAGCATGGCGGCATCGATCCCGAGGGCATCGTCCGCGCCTTCGTCACCAATGCCTCGTCGGGCAAGAAGCAGGGCGCCTCGACCATCACCCAGCAGGTGGCGAAGAACTTCCTGCTCTCGGCCGAGCAGACCTACGACCGCAAGATCAAGGAGGCGCTCATCGCCCTCCGGATCGAGTCGACCTACTCGAAGGACAAGATCCTCGAGCTCTATCTCAACGAGATCTTCCTCGGCACCATCGTGCCCGGCCGCAACCTGCACGGCGTCGCTGCGGCGGCTCTCGATTATTTCGGCAAGTCGGTCCACGAGCTGACCATCAACGAGGCGGCCTATCTCGCAGCCCTGCCGAAGGGTCCGAACAACTACCACCCCTATCGCCGCACGCAGCAGGCGCTGGCACGCCGCAACGAGATCATCGGCCTGATGGCCCAGAACGGGTACATCACCGCGCAGGAAGCCGACGAGGCCAAGAAGCGGCCACTCGGGGTGAACCCGCGCGTCGCCTTCCCGAACGCGGCCGTCTCGAACTACTTCACCGAAGAAGTCCGCCGCGAGATCGCCGAGCGCTACGGCGAGACCAAGCTCTACGAGGGCGGCCTCTCGGTCCGCGCCACCGTCGACCCGAAGATGCAGTCCTGGGCCCGCAAGGCGCTGGTCGACGGCCTCGTGCGCTACGACCAGTCGCATGGCTGGCGCGGCGCGACCCATAAGGTCGACCTGACCGGCCGCGACTGGGGGCTCGCCGTCTCCGAGGTGCCACTGCTCAACGACATCGCGCCCTGGCGCGTCGCCGTGGTGCTGAGCACGCAGGGCGGCAACGCCCAGATCGGCCTGCAGCCGAAGCGCGAAGCCGGCAACGTCGTCAGCAAGGACCGCGAGACCGGCATCATCGGGCCGGACGGCGTGAAATGGACCGGCCGCGGCGTCGCCTCGGCGCTCAGCCCCGGCGACATCGTCTATGTCGAGGCCATCGAGGGCGGGCAGGGCCGCTTCCGCCTGCGCCAGAAGCCCGAGATCTCCGGCGCCATCGTCGCGATGGAACCCTATACCGGGCGTGTCTACGCCATGGTCGGCGGCTTCTCGTACGACGATTCCGAGTTCAACCGCGCGACGCAGGCGATGCGCCAGCCGGGTTCCTCGTTCAAGCCGATCGTCTATTCGGCCGCGCTCGACAACGGCTACACGCCCTCCTCGATCGTGCAGGATTCACCGATCACCATCGAGGCCGGCCCCGGCCAGGAAGCCTGGACGCCCTCGAACTACGACGGCAAGTCCGGCGGCCCGCATACGCTGCGCTACGGCATCGAGCACTCCAAGAACCTGATGACAGTGCGGCTGGCCAAGGACATCGGCATGCCGCTGATCGCGGAATATGCCCGCCGCTTCGGCGTCTACGACGATCTGCTCCCGGTCCTGCCGATGTCGCTCGGCGCGGGCGAGACCACGGTCATGCGCATGGTCACCGCCTATTCGATGCTCGCCAATGGCGGGCGCCGCATCCGGCCGACCCTGATCGATCGCATCCAGGACCGCACCGGCGAGACCATCTACAAGCACGACAACCGCAAGTGCGTCGGCTGCGAAGCGGAGAAGTGGTCCGGCCAGGACGAGCCGAAGCTCGTCGACGAATCCGAGCAGGTGCTCGACCCGCTGACCGCCTACCAGATGGTCTCGATCATGGAAGGCGTGGTCCAGCGCGGCACCGCGACGATCCTGAAGCAGATCGGCAAGCCGCTCGCCGGCAAGACGGGCACCACCAACGATGCCAAGGACGCCTGGTTCGTCGGCTTCTCGCCGGACCTCGCCGTCGGTGTCTATCTCGGCTTCGACAAGCCGCGCTCGCTCGGCGACCGCGCCACCGGCGGCGGCCTCGCCGCGCCGATCGCGCTGGATTTCCTGAAGGTCGCCCTCAAGGACAAGCCGCCGACCCCGTTCCGGGTGCCGCCGGGCATCAAGCTGATCCGCGTGGCCGCGGGCTCCGGCGCGCGCGCCGGCGGGGGCGACGGAGCGGGCACGATCCTGGAGGCGTTCAAGCCGGGCACGGCACCGCCGGACGCCTACGTCGCAAGGCCCGACGCGCCGACCGCGGTGCCCGATGGAGCCGGCGCCGCCGCACAGACCGGCGGCGTGTACTAACCATCTGACATGAGCGGGAGGGCCATCGCAGTCCTCTCGCTTCTCTTCTTTCTCCGAATGATTTAGACACCACTTCTGCCATTTCGGTCGAAGATGGGCTTTCTTGCCACGCTTTCCGCCGGCAGGACTGAGATCCCAAAATGTGACCGGGCAGGGCGTACTCAACCGGCCGCCTTGCGCGCCATCGCCAGCTCGGCCAGTGCCTCGATCCGCATGCCGTAGATCGGCGGCTCGATCATAAAGCGCTCGGCGATCTCGCTGACGACGAAATCCGGGCGCACGCTGGCGACGTAGTCCCAGTCGATGCTGGTCGACCACAGGAAATGCACCTCGCGGAACGTATCGGCGAGGAAAGGCGTCAGCACGCCCACCGTGGTCATGGCCTCGTGCTCCGCGAAGGAATCGCCGAACAGCACGAGGCGGCGCGGATCGGCAGCCGGATCGGCGTTACGATAGATCGCGTGGGCACCGATATGCGCGTCCCTGGGGCGCCCGAGCGCTTCGAAATGCGTGAGCAGCCGATTGGCATGCGTGCGCCGCGCCATCGTGTCGAAGAGGCACGTGTCGATGGTCTCGACGGGCGGTGGCGTGAGCTTGGTGGCGAGATCGCCGATGAAGGGCAGGCTGTGCCGAGGCCACCGCGCCGCGATGTCGTCGCGCGGCGCGACGCCGAGGCGGCCGAGAATGGTGCGGTAGGCGAGGTCGCACCCTTCGAAGGTCCAGTGCGTATCGGTGCGCCGATAGAGCGGTGTCCGCCACCGGGCCGCCCGCATCGGGCCGACGAGGTCGACGAGCGCCCGCGCGGCGGGCGAACCCCGAAGCCAGCGCCGCAGCCGCAGGGCCGGCGCGCGCTCGGGGTCGAAGACCAGCCCGTCCACCGCATCATGGTAGATGGTCAGCTTCTCCGGCGCGACGACGTGCAGGTAGGTGGCGCCGAGCCGGCGGCTCCTCCGGCAGCGGTCGGCGAGGTGCTTGCGCCACTGCCACAGGGTGCCGCGCGCGAGGCCCGGCCGGCCGAACTGTTCGAGCACGCGGTTGGTGCCGCCGGTGAGAAAGAGCCAGCCATCCCGTCCGACATGAACCTCCGCGCTCTGGGAGAGCGCAGGCGCGTCGGAATCCTGCCTTGGGAATGGAAGCATGCAACCCGTCTACCCGCGGGCGCGAGACAACGCCAAGCGCTGGTAGAAGCCCGTTGCCGCATGACATGATTGCGCTTCCGACCCCGGACGAGGATCGCGATGACCCTGTCACCTCTCGCCGACGCCGGCCTCGTGGTGCAGGCGCATGTCGTGGCGGCCTTGTCGGCTCTGGTGCTCGGCGCGATGCAACTCGCCCTCCCGAAGGGAACGACGCGGCATCGCCTGCTCGGCTGGGTCTAGATCGGGCTGATGGCCGTCGTCGCGCTCGGCTCCTTCGGCATTCACGGGCTGCGCCAGGTCGGGCCGTTCAGCTGGATTCACGTCATCTCGCTCGTCACGCTGGTGCTGCTCGTGCGCGGTGTCGCCCACGCACGAGCCGGACGGATCGAGGCGCATCGCTGGACGATGATCGGACTGTTCGCCGGTGCACTCGTCATCACCGGCGGCTTCACCCTGCTGCCCGGCAGGGTGATGCACGACGTCATCTTCGGCGGCTGACGCACCTCAGAACGAGGCGCGCACCCCGCCGAAGAAAGAGCGGCCGTTGCCGGGATAGAAGGCCGCCGGTCCGCCCGGCACGGTCGAGGCGTTCGTCACCACGGCGACGTCTGAGACGTAGCGCTCGTCCGTGAGGTTGCGGGCATCAAGGAACAGCGAGATGCCGTTGGCGAAGTCGATGCCCGTGCGCACGTTGACCAGCGCGTAGCCCGGCACCTTCAGGGTGTTCGCGTGATCCGCGAAGGCGCCCTGCGGCACCCAGTCGATCGACGGCGAGACGTAGAAGCCGCTCGGATGGGTGTAGGTCAGGATGGTGCGCAGCACGTCCTGCGGGATGCCGGCGATCCGGTTGTTGCCGAATTGCGGGTCGTTCACAAAGCGAAATTCGTTATGCGTCCAGATCTGCGTCGCGGTGAGCGTGTCGCCGATGCCGGTCAGGTCGCGCAGCACCTCGAGCGAGACCGCCGCTTCCACGCCCTGGTGCACGGTGCGCGGCGCGTTGAAGGTCGCCGCCGGGATGCCCGCGCCGGGATTGGCGAAGAAGTTGATCAGCTCGTCGCGGATCTCGGCCCGGTAGAGCGTCACGTCCCAGCTCAGCCGGTCGATTTTTCCGCGCGTGCCGGCCTCGTAGGTCCAGGCCTGCTGGGCCCGCAGCGGCACGAATTGCGTCGTCGTGCCGATCACCTGATTCAAATCCGAAAAGTCCGGGACGTCGCGGCTGCGGGTGATGTCGCCGAAGACCTGGATGTCCGGCAGCGGCTGCCACATCAGCCCGACCTTCGGGTTGATGCCCTGATAGGTCGCGTTGGCGTATTTGCCGACGAGGTTGCCGGCGAAGTTGAGGGCGGGGTTGGCATTGGGCACGGCCGGCAGCCCGCCCTTGTCGCTGTAGGTCCGGTTCGATGAAAAGGCCTTGAGGCCGGTCATCAGCGCCACGTCGGGCAGGAACCAGAAGCGGTTCTCGCCATAGGCCTCGTAGTTCGAGGCGCTCTGCACCGAGTTCAGGGTCTGGGTGAAGCGGTAGCCCGAGGTGTTGAGGTACTGCCGGGCGTCGTTGACGCCGGCAAAGGCCCTGACCCCGAGGATGGTGTCGTTGCGGAAGCCGCCGATGTCGAAGGTGCCGGACCAGTGCGGGGAGATGCCGTAGGTGAAACCGTCCTGGTTGATCACCTGGAAGATCGGGTGGTACAGGTTCTTGTGAATCACCCAGGAATCGACGTCGAGGCGCCCGACGTCGAGGGCGAAGGAGGTGCGGTTGGCGAGCCGCTCCGTCTCGACCTGGCGCGACTGGTTGCCGGTGAGGGCGGAGAGGTTGGCCATCCGCGGATTGTTCAGGGCATCCGACAGGCTGAGCGAGCCGGGCAGCTTCTGATCGGTCAGGAAGACGCCCGCATAGAACCGGGTCTCGATGCCCGGCGCGATCTGGTAGCCGAGATTGGCGTTGAAGTTCTGGGTGCGCTGGGTCTCGTGAACCCGGTAGCCGTCCGAATTGGTGATGGTGCCGCTGAGCAGGACGTCCACCGGGCCGGAGATCCGCGAGACCTGGAAGTTCTCGCGGATGGTGCCGAAGCTGCCGCCGTCGATCCGATAGATATTGGGTGCAAACGCGGTGTACGCGGTCGGCGTGACGAGGTTGACAGCGCCGCCGAGAGTGGTGGCGCCGAAAGTCAGAGCGTTGCCGCCCTTGTAGACCTCAGCCGAGCGCAGGGAGAGCGGATCGACCTGGTAGAAGTCGCCGCTGCCGTCGGCGAGGTTGAGCGGGATGCCGTCCTGCAGAAGTTCGATCCCGCGCAGGTGGAAGCCGCGGGCAACGCCCGAGCCGCGCACCGAGAGCCTGAGCTCCTGGCCGTAGCGCTCCTGCACGAAGACGCCGGGCGTGTCCTTGAGGACGTCGCGCAGGGTGTTGGCGTAGCTGTTCTTGAACTCGTCCGCGTCGACGAAGGCAACCGAACCGACAGTGGAATTCACGGCCTTGCGCTGCTCGGCGACGCTCGGGACGGTGAGCGAGCCGGCTCGCGGCGTCGCCGCGACGCCCTCGACGCTGAGTTCGGGCAGGGTGGCGGATTGCGGCTCGGCGAAAGCGGCCGTCGAGGTCAGGAGCAGGCAGGCGAGCGCGCCGGCTCCGCCCTTGGAGGAGGTGAGGGACATGGTCGTCGGCTCCACGCCCGCGCCGCGCTCGCACGCATGGGCGAGGGGCTGCGGGTCGTCGAAAGAGAGAAGGAGTTTTTTTTCGCGCGCGCAGCCCTGCGGCTGCGTGCAGATCAGCCGCTAATGCTGGTGCTCGGCCCCGGCGGAGGCGCCCCCCGGTCCCTGAGCGCCGATCGGCGCCACGCTGAACGTCACCGGTACGGTCCCTGCCCGCTCGAAGACGAGCGTGCCCTGGACCGACTCGCCGGCCTTCAGGCCGTCCTTCAGGTCGAGGAACATCAGGTGGAAGCCGCCGGGCTTCAGCGCCACGCTGCCGCCGGCCGGAACAGCGAGGCCGCCCTCGACGGGAGCCATCTTCATCACGCCGCCCTCGGTCGACATCGAGTGGACTTCGGCTCGGGCCGCCTGCGGGATCGAGGCGCCGATCAGCTTGTCCGGCTGGGCGCCGGAATTGGCGATGGTGACGTAGCCGCCGGCCACCTTGGCGCCGCCCGGGGTGGCGCGCAGCCACGGGGTTTCGATCGAGAGGTCGCCCGCCTTGACCGGTACGACGGCCGCCGCTGTGCCCGTCTTCGCGGCGACGATCTTCACGCCGGGCGCCGGCGTCTTGAGGTCGTGCGGGTTCTGTCCCGCCTGAGGAACCTGCGTCCAGGCGATCCCGCCCTTGCCGCCGGCTCCGGCGCATTCCTGCTCCACGGGGAAGTAGACGGTCGAGCCCGGAGCGAAATCGTCGCTGATGCGGGCGAAGAAAGTGAACTCGTCGACCTCGTCGTCGCCGAGACTGCCGCCGCTCCAGGTGATCGCGGTGACGCCCTCCGAGACCTTGCCGTGGAAGGATTGATAGGCCTTGGCGTAGCTGCCCTTGGTGGTGGCGAGTTGCCAGCCGGGCTTCGGCATCGGCTTGGCGCCGATCACGCCCTCCGGGATGGTCACGGTGACACGGGTGGTCGCAGCACCGTCGCAGCCGTGCATGATCTGCACGACGCCGCGATAGCTCGCATTGGGAGCGGCTTCCTTGCGCTCGAGCACGGCATGGGCGAGCGCGGCGGACACGGAGAGGGTCAAGGGGAGGGCAACGAGCAGCGCGGCCCGGCAGAGACGATTCGACATGAACAATTCCCGAGGTCTGAAGGATCTGGTGCGAGAAGCAGGACGATCGGTTCAGACGACGGGGGGTGCTCGGGCACTGGCGAGTGTGCGGGGAGGAGCGCGGGCCGGGGCGGCCGAGGCCATCCGCCAGACGAGCCGGACGGCGAGACGCGGCCGCCAGGCGATCGATGCCGTGGTGGCCAGCGGCGGCATGCCGGCGGGAGGATGCGCCGCAGTGCAGCAGCAGGAATGCTGGTGGGCCGGTGCGTGGGGGACGCCCGGATCGGTGCGGTCGGCTCCGTCGGAACGGTCGAGGCAATGCACGTCGAAGGGCAGGCCGGAGGCCGAGGCCGACGGGAAGGCCGCGATCCCGCCGAGGAAGGACTGAATCACCAGGGCATAGAGCGCCAGGACGGCCGTCAGCCTGCGCAAAATGCGCACGCCTTCTCCCGTTCCGGTGCCAGCCAACCTCATCGCCGTCCCTTTAGACCGGCGTTTCTCGGAGGACCAGATCTCGCACGGAGACGTCGGCTGCGCTGTTGCCCGGGCGCCGCAATCCACCCCGATGTGTGGCTTCGCACGGTCAAGCTGCCGAGCGCCACAATATGGCCCGGTGATCATGCGTTCTTAACGCTAGCCCGACATCAAGGGCGGCAGGCGATTTCCGGCGCGTATCGAGTCAGGCCGGCTCCGTATCTCCGCCTTCTCAACCGGATCAGAGCATTGGATCGATGCTGAACCAGGCCACCACCACCCGCCCCGCCCTCCGCCTCGCCAGCGCCCTGCTGGCCGGCTCCGCGCTTCTATGTCCGCTCGTGTCGCCCGCCTCGGCGCGCGAGGATGCCGGCCAAGCCGAATGGGCCCAGGATTACGCGGCGCCGCAGACCATGCAGGTGCGCCGCTCCTCCACCCCGATCCTCTCCCCGCAGACCATCGCGGCGACCGAGCAGGTCATCGAGAAGTATCGGGGCATCGTCTCGCATGGCGGCTGGCAGCCCGTCTCCGGTGCAGGCAGCCTGCGGATCGGTTCGCGCGGCCCCGCCGTCGGCGCCCTGCGCCAGCGCCTGATCGCCACCGGCGACCTCGACGCCCAGGCGGGAGCCGGCGGCATCTACGATTCCTACGTCGCGGCCGGCGTGAAGCGCTTCCAGGCCCGCCACGGCCTCAGCCAGACCGGCCAGATGAGCCCGGCGACGCAAGCCGCCATGAACGTGTCGGCCGACATCCGCCTGCGCCAGCTCGAGACCAACCTGATCCGCCTGCGCTCCTATTCGGGCGATCTCGGCCACCGCTTCGTCATCACCAACCTGCCCGCCGCCCTGGTGCAGACGGTGGAGAACGGTCAGGTCGTGACGATCCACGCCGCCGGCGTCGGCAAGATCGACCGCCAGTCGCCGATCATGAACACCAAGGCGACCCAGATCAATTTCAACCCCTTCTGGACGGTCCCGGCTTCCATCGTGAAGAAGGACCTCATCCCCAAGATGCAGAAGGATCCGAACTACCTCACCGACAACAAGATCCGCATCTTCCGCGGTGAGACGGAGGTCTCGCCACGCTCGGTGAACTGGAATTCGAACGAGGGCACGCAGTTCCGCTACCGCCAGGATTCGGGCGCCGACTTCAACTCGATGGGCGTCGTGCGCATCAACATCCCGAACCCCTACGGCGTGTTCATGCACGACACGAACTCGCGCGGCGTGTTCGGCGACGACTTCCGCTTCATCTCCTCGGGCTGCGTTCGTCTGCAGAACGTGCGCGAGTACATCACGTGGCTCCTCAAGGACACGCCCGGCTGGGACCGCGCCCATGTCGAACAGGCCGTGGAGAGCGGCCAGCGCATCGACGCGACCCTGACCCAGCCCGTGCCGGTCTACTGGACCTACATCACCGCCTGGGCGACCCCGGACGGCACCGTCCAGTTCCGCGACGACATCTACAAGCGCGACGGCGTCAACGTGCCCTCGACCATCGAGGCGCCGACGCCGGTGGCCAGCGCCGCCTCGACTCAGCCCGAGCGCTTCGAGCAGTTCGACGAAGACAACTGATCTTTTCGGCATCGGCACCGAGGCTCTTCGAGCCTCGCGCAGACGTCACTGAAAGACCCGCTCCTCTCGACAGAGGTGCGGGTCTTTCCTCATTCGGCTCGCGAAAGAGAACACCGCCTTGGCTCCCATCATGGCGACCGGCCTTCACCTCGCTGCGCTCCTCGGCGGCGCGGCGTTCGTGCTTCAGCAAGTTGCCAACGCGAATCTCAGGGCTGCCCTCGGCTCGCCCTTCTGGGCAGGTCTCACGAACTTCCTCGCTGGCGGCCTGGCATTGAGCCTCGTCCTGATCGCCATCCGCGAGCCGCTCCCGTCGATCCAGGTCGTGACCAGGGCGCCGTGGTTCGCCTGGATCGGCGGCTGCCTCGGCGCGCTCTACATCATCGGGATCATCTTCCTGCTGCCGAGGCTCGGCGCCGCTACGGTCGTCGCTCTGTTCATGGTCGGGCAGATCCTGACCTCGCTCACCTTCGATCATTTCGGCCTGCTCGGTGCGCCGATACGCGAGGTCGGGCTGCCGCGCCTGCTCGGCGCCATCCTGATGGTCGCCGGCGTCGGTCTGATCTGCGCTTTCTGACGATGCGTCACGGCCGGCCTCGTCGGCCGGCCGTGCGATGCCGCTCCCGTCAGCTGAGCGCCTTCAGCTCACCTCTGGCGACTCCGATCAGGGTGCGGATCGCGAGACCAGCGATCACCAGCGTGGCGAGCGCCAGGATGGCCAGGGCGACCACGTCGAAGACGGCGTGCCCGGCATGGTCCGCGTAGCGGATGGCCGCCCCCGCCGTCGCCGCCAGGGGAAAGCTGACGGCCCACCACGACAGCCGGAATGGGCAGGCGAAGGGCAGGTCGCGCAGCTGCCGCAGCAGCACGGCCAGGAAGAAGAGCGACAGCAGGAACAGCGCCTCGGCGAAGGTGTCTATGCGCCCCGTGGTGGCGACGTAGCTGGTGAAGCCCACCGAGAAGGGCGCGATCAGGATCATCAGGGTCGGCCGCAGGGCCGCCGGCATCGGCTCCTCGAACAGCAGCCGCGAGAAGATCAGCGTGAACAGTGGCACCGCGAAGAACAGGCCGACGCTGAACGCGAACAGGCTGATCTCCTGCGTCATGGGCAGGTGCAGCGAAGGCACGGCCAGCGGCACGTCGAGCAATCCGACGACCGGGACGATCCAGGCCGGCGTCGCATGGGCGGCCTGCTGCCGGCTGCTCATCCAGCGGCTGACGATATGCCAGGCGAACAGCACCATGAGGACGGTGCCGGCGATCCAGAGGCCGTCGGCGAGTGGCGCGCTGTAGCGCACCAGCACGATCGGCAGCAGCAGCAGGCTGATGATGGCGGTGCCGAACAGGCTGCTCGCGATCGGGTGCCTGAACTCGGCGAGGACCGCCTCTGGCGCCGTCGCCGCCTTCACGCCGTAGGCGAGGGCGAGCGCCACGAAGGCCACCACGGCGAGCCAACCGATCGCGTCGCCGATCCAGGGAGAAGCGCCGTAGCGCGACGCCGCGAGGTGCCAGGCGACGCTCAACCCGGTCAGTCCCATGACCGAGCCGAACAGGCTGACGGGCAAGTAGGCGAGGTATTGCCGGCGCGGCGCGGCGCCGGCCTCGGCGGGGGAGAGGGGGATGGTGGTCATCGGAGGAAGTCCCACGACGGAGGGTCGTTGGACTGAGAACTATGCCGGGACGGCGCAGGCCGCGATGGCCGCCCGGCGCATCCTCATGTCCGCTCGGATCAATCCTTGGTACCGGGTCGGGCGAGGCGCAGGCTAACGGGGAACGTCGCATGGAGGGGAGGCCGCACGAGGAGACCGCGGACGCGCTGACTGGGCTCGCTCCGATGCTCAGGGTGCGGCCGGAGCTGCAGGACCTGTGCTGGTACAGCCATGCTTGGCACTCCGCCCATCCGCCGGAGGCCGCCGGCTGGGCGCCGTTCCACATCGTCGCCGAGGGACGATGCCTGATGGAGCGGGCAGGTGAGGCGCCGGTGCTGCTCGGGTCGGGGGATATCGCGGTGCTGCCGCGCGGGGACGCGCATACCGTGCGCGGCGTCTCCGACGGGGCGATCGAGACGGCCAGGACGGTCGAGACGCACGGTGCGGTCCGCCTCGTCCGCAACGGCGAAGGCCAACCTGAGACCGAGCTGATCTGCGGACGCCTGCGCTTCGAGCAGGCCTCGTCGAGCCCCATCCTGGCGTTGCTGCCGCCCCTGGTCGTGATGCACGCGGACGAGGAGACCTCCCTGCGGCTGCGTGCCCTCGTGGCGACGATGCGCGACGAGTTGAACCGGGCCGGCGCCGGGTCGGGGGCCATCGCCACCGACTTGGCGAGCGCGCTGCTGCTCATGGTGCTGCGCGCGCATCTCGAACGCGAGGTGATGGGCAGCGGCCTGCTGCGCCTCCTCGCCGACCCGGTCACGGCACGGGCCTCGTCGGCCCTGCTCGGCGATCTCGGCCGTGACTGGTCGCTGGACGACATCGCCCGCGCCGCCCGTGTCTCCCGTGCCACCCTCGTGCGCAGCTTCCGGCGGGTCTCGGACACGGCTCCCCTGGCCTTCCTGGCCGGGCTGCGGCTCGGCCTGGCACGCCAGCGCCTGGAGACCGGCAACGACCCGCTCGCCCGGATCGCCGCAGAGGTCGGCTACGAATCCGAGAGCGCCTTCAGCCGGGCCTTCCAGCGGCAATTCGGGGTGAGGCCGGGGGCCGTCCGGGGAGCGGCTCGGACAGCCGCGCAAGCGGGTGCCGAGGAGGGGAAATACCGAGCTTTGCGAAGCTCATGACGCATCCATCGTCAAAAAATTTCAGCCCCGCGGCAAATTCAGCTGCGGTTGGCGTGCCTCATACCTGCGTGTACTAAATGCGCGCTGAGACGCCCCCCGTGAACGCCAACGGGTCGCCGGGTGCGCGACACCCCATAACAAGCAACGAGGCCAGTTTCATGAGCGCCGGTACAGCAGCCGCCAACGACGCCACCAGCCGCTTCTTCTCCGCCCACGTCACGGAGACCGATCCCGAGCTCGCCAAGGCGCTCGAGCAGGAGCTCGGCCGCCAGCGTCACGAGATCGAGCTGATCGCTTCGGAGAACATCGTCTCCCGCGCGGTGCTCGAGGCTCAGGGCTCGGTGCTCACCAACAAGTACGCCGAGGGCTATCCCGGCCGTCGCTATTACGGCGGCTGCCAGTTCGTCGACATCGCCGAGAACCTCGCCATCGACCGGGCCAAGCGCCTGTTCAATTGCGGCTTCGCCAACGTGCAGCCGAATTCCGGCTCCCAGGCGAACCAGGGCGTGTTCATGGCGCTCATGCAGCCGGGCGACACCTTCCTCGGCCTCGACCTCGCCGCCGGCGGCCACCTGACGCACGGCGCTCCGCCGAACGTCTCGGGCAAGTGGTTCAAGCCGGTCTCCTACGGCGTGCGCCGCGAAGATCAGCGCATCGACATGGACGAGGTCGCCAAGCTCGCCGAGGAGCACAAGCCGAAGGTGATCATTGCTGGTGGCTCGGGCTATCCGCGCCATTGGGATTTCGCGCGCTTCCGTGAGATCGCCGATTCCGTGGGCGCCTACTTCTTCGTCGACATGGCCCACTTCGCCGGCCTCGTCGCCGCGGGCCTGCATCCGTCGCCGTTCCCGCATGCGCACGTGGCCACCACCACGACCCACAAGACCCTGCGCGGCCCGCGCGGCGGCATGATCCTCACGAACGACGAGGCGCTCGCCAAGAAGTTCAACTCGGCGATCTTCCCCGGCCTGCAGGGCGGCCCGCTCATGCACGTCATCGCCGGCAAGGCGGTCGCCTTCGGTGAGGCGCTGAAGCCTGAGTTCAAGATCTACGCGCAGCAGGTGATCGAGAACGCCAAGGCGCTGGCCGAGACGCTGATCTCGGGCGGCTACCACATCACCTCGGGCGGCACCGACAACCACCTGATGCTCGTCGACCTCACCGGCAAGGGCCTGACCGGCAAGGCCGCCGAGGCCGCGCTCTCGCGCGCCGACATCACCTGCAACAAGAACGGCATCCCGTTCGACCCACAGAAGCCGACGATCACCTCGGGCATCCGCCTCGGCACCCCGGCCTCGACCTCGCGCGGCTTCGGCGTCGCCGAGTTCAAGCAGGTCGGCGGCTTCATCGTCGAGGTGCTCGACGGCGTCGTCGAGAAGGGCGAGGGCGGTGACGCCGCGATCGAAGCTGCCGTCAAGGAGAAGGTGCACGCCCTCACGGCGCGCTTCCCGATCTACTAGTCGCGCGGGCGCCCTTTCGGCGCGTTCGACACCACGCTAGAAAACGGCCGCGGATCGACATCCGCGGCCGTTTTCTTTTCTGGCGACAGCAGGTTTGCCCCCTCGATGCGGTGTCCCTATTGCGGCGGCCCCGATACGCAGGTGAAGGACTCGCGCCCGAGCGAGGATTCCGCCGCGATCCGCCGGCGCCGTGTCTGCCCGGATTGCGGCGGACGCTTCACCACCTTCGAGCGGGTGCAGTTGCGCGAGCTGATCGTGCTCAAGCGCTCCGGCAAGCGCGTGCCCTTCGACCGCGACAAGCTGGAGCGCTCCATCGACGTGGCCCTGCGCAAGCGCCCGGTCGATCCCGAGCGGGTGGAGCGGCTGATCTCCGGCATCACTCGGCAATTCGAGAGCGGCGGCGAGAACGAGGTGACCAGCGAAGCGATCGGCGAGGCGGTGATGGAGGGGCTGAAGGGCCTCGACGACGTCGCCTATGTCCGCTTCGCCTCCGTCTACAAGAACTTCGCCGAGCCGCAGGACTTCAAGGACCTGCTCGGAACGCTCGCCACCGATGCGACGCTGCCCTTCGGCGACGCCCCCGAAAAGGCCGGGGCACCGCGCAAGCGCGGCCGACCGGTCAAGTCAGGGGTGTGACGGAGCAGGCGGCGGCCGATCAGCGCTTCATGCGGCTGGCCCTGGCGCTGGGCCGGCGCAACCTCGGCCGGACCTGGCCGAACCCGTCCGTCGGCGCGGTCGTCGTCAGGGACGGCACCATCGTCGGGCAGGGCCTGACCGCTCCGGGCGGACGCCCTCATGGCGAACCGCAGGCGCTCGCCATGGCGGGCGAGGCGGCTCGAGGCGCGATCCTCTATGTCGGCCTGGAACCCTGCTCGCATCACGGCCGCACGCCGCCCTGCACCGATGCGATCGTCGCAGCCGACATCACGCGCGTCGTCTCGGCGATCGAGGATCCCGACCCCCGCGTCGCGGGCCGGGGTCACGCGCTGCTGCGCGGGGCAGGCATCGCGGTCGAAACCGGCCTGCTGCGCGAGGAGGCGGCCCGCGACCATCGCGGCCATATCAGCCGCGTCACACGGGGGCGGCCGAGCCTGCACCTCAAGCTCGCCCGGACCCAGGACGGCTTCGCGGCCCATGCCGGCAACGAGCGCCTGCGCATCACCGGTCCGCTCGCCGACGGTGCCGTGCATCTCTGGCGCGCCCATGCCGACGCGATCCTCGTCGGGATCGGTACGGTACGGGCCGACGACCCCGCTCTGACCGTGCGCCTGCCGGGGCTCGCCGAGCGCTCACCCTTGCGCGTCGTGCTCGATTCGGATCTGCGGCTGAACTCGGCCTACCGGCTGGTGCGCGGCGCGCGGGAGGTGCCGACCTTGGTGATCACCACGCGCAGGGCACCGGCCCACGGCAAGCGGATGCTCGCCTCCTTCGGCGTCGAGGTGGTTTGCGTCGATTCCGGCACGGATGGTCGCGTCGACCTGCTTGCCGCGCTGAGGGCGCTCGGGGAGCGAGGGGTCACTCGGCTGTGCAGCGAGGGCGGACCGAGCCTCGCCGACGCCTTGGCCGAAGCCGACCTCGTCGACGTGCTCACCGTCTTCACCGGTCCGACGGCGATCGGCCCGGCAGGTGGCCTTCCGGCGATCGGCCCGCATCTGGACAAGGCGCTCGCCGGGGGCCACCTGCGCGAGACCGAGTCCCTGATGCTGGGACCGGACCGGACCGTCACTTACGAGCGGAGCGCCTGACCCGTGTTCACCGGCCTGATCAGCGACGTCGGCCGCATCGTCTCCGTCGAGGGCGATGACAGGCTGCGGCGCCTCGTCATCGAATCCGCCTACGACCCGGCGACGATCGCGCTCGGCGCCTCCATCGCCTGCTCCGGCCCCTGCCTGACCGCGGTGGCGATCGAGCCGCACGGCGCGGGCTGCCGGTTCTCCGTGGACGCCGCCGCCGAGACGTTGGCGCGCACCACGCTCGGCACCTGGGGTAAGGGGCGCCGGATCAACCTGGAGCGGTCGCTCAAGATCGGCGACGAACTCGGCGGCCACCTCGTCACCGGCCATGTCGACGGCATCGCCGAGATTGTCTCGCGCGAGGAGGTCACCGGCAGCGACGGTCCCTGGGGCGCGAGCACGCGGTTCACCCTGCGCGCGCCGAGCGCGCTTGCGCCCTTCATCGCCGAGAAGGGCTCGGTCTGCCTCGACGGCACCTCGCTCACCGTCAATACCGTGGAGGGCGACCTGTTCTCGGTGCTGCTGATCCCGCACTCGCTCTCGGTGACCACCTGGGGCGAGCGTCGCGCGGCGGAGCCCGTGAACCTCGAGGTCGACCTGATCGCCCGCTACGCCGCGCGGCTCACCGATGCACGGGGCAGCCTGGGCGCCTGAGACGTCTCAGCGGTCGATGAAGCCACTGGACGGTGCCGGGTGCGGCATCGGCCAGCCGAAATAGACTTCGGCTGCGACGAGCCGGCCGTCGCGGATCGTCAGGATCTCGGTGTTGCGGAACGCCTCGCCCGTCGCCGTGCGGGCCTCGTAGGTCACGAAGACCCGGTCCGCGTCCGCCACGAGATGCACGAAGCGAAAGCCTGCGAGATTCCGGTGGTTCGGCCAGCACCTCTCGAAATACGTCTTCCTGTCGAGGGCGTTGTCGACCGGGCTGGTGAACGAGAACTCCTCGCCGATCAGCGCCTCGATCGCCGTGCGGTCGCCGTCGACATAAGCCTGGTAGCAGCGTCGGGCGACCGCGATCCCGTCCTCGTCCATCGCGCTCAGTCTCCCAACAGACCGGCGAAATCCGACATCTCGTAGAAGGGCCGGATCTCGATCTCGCTCGGGCCGGGCATCGGGTTGGGGCAGCGCTTCACCCAGGCGATCGCCTCGTCCATGTCCTTGACCTCCCACAGCCAGAAGCCCGCGACGAGTTCCTTCGTCTCGGCGAAGGGACCGTCGATCACGGTCCGGTCGGCCCCGTCGAACGCCACGCGCTTGCCCTTCGACGAGGGCTTCAGGCCGTCGGCTGTGACGAGGATGCCGGCCGCTTTCAGTTCCTCGTTGTACGCTCCCATCGCCGCGAGCATCTCTTTGGCGGGCAGCTGGCCCGCTTCGCTGTCCGCCGTCGCCTTGACCAACACCATGACGCGCATGGGGTGCCTCCCGAAATTCCTCGAAGCCCTGCCGGCCTCGGCTTGAAGACGCGCAGCCGCGAGCGATGCCGACAGCCGGGCGGAATCTTTTTGCGGCCGCGCGGCCTCGGCTTGACGGAATCGGCCCGTGCGGCCGACTCTCCGCGCCACCGACGAGGGGGAAAAGCCGGTGATCACGCTCTACACCTTCGGCCCGAATTTCGGGCTGCCTGATCCCAGTCCCTTCGTGATGAAGGCGCTGCTGCTGCTGAAGATGTCGGGCCTGCCCTTCACCGCCGACAGCAGAGGCTTCCGCAAGGCACCGAAGGGCAAGCTCCCCTACCTGCGCGACGGCGACGCCGTGGTCGCCGATTCCACCCTGATCCGATGGCATCTGGAACGGGCGCACGGCATCGACTTCGATGCGGGTTACGGGCCTGCCGAGAGGGCGGTGGGCTGGGCCGTTGAGAAGATGCTGGAGGAGCAGCTCTACTGGGCTGTGGTTCACGCGCGCTGGTGCGACGACGCCAATTTCGAGCGCGGACCGGCCGTCTTCTTTGCGGCGGTCCCGGCTCCGGTGCGGCCGCTGGTGAAGGCCGCCATCCGCCGGAAGGTGCGCCGGGATCTACACGGCCACGGCCTGGGGCGGCATGCCAAGCCCGAGATCGAGGCGATGGCGATGCGCTCGATCGGGGCGCTCGCCGACATTCTCGGCGACAAGCCGTATCTCCTCGGCGCCACGCCCTCGGGCTCGGACGCGACGGCGTCCGCCTTCATCGCCGGGCTGCTCTGCCCGGTCTTCGAGACGCCGCTGCGCGGCGCGGCTGCGGCGCGCGCCAACCTCGTCGCCTACGACCGTCGCATGCGCGAGCGGTATTTCCCCGAAGCGGCGTGAGGCGCGAGCACATCAGCCTCGCATCCGCCGCCTTGCCGCTCCGGCCCGTTCCGGGCTAACGCTCGCGGCGCCCCGAACACCGCGACAAGGCCGGTGACGGCTCGCGAGGTTGCGCCGCTTCTCCCTTCGGATCACGGTTCCATGGTCTCTCACAGCCGCGAGGCGTCCGCGCCGATCGATGCCGACGGCGCCCGCGTCCTCGTCATCGAGGCGCGCTTCTACGACGACGTCGCCGACGCCCTGCTCGACGGCGCCCGCCATGCCCTCGACGAGGCCGGCGCCGAGACCACGCTCGTCACCGTGCCGGGCGCGCTGGAGCTGCCCGCCGCCATCGCCATCCTGGTCGATTCCGCCAAGCGCGCCGAGCAGCCCTACGACGCCGTCGTGGCGCTGGGCTGCGTCATCCGCGGCGAGACGAGCCACTACGACACCGTCGCCAACGAGAGCGCGCGCGGCCTGATGGATCTGTCGGTGACGGAGCGCCTGCCCCTCGGCAACGGCATCCTCACCGTCGAGAACCACGAGCAGGCCATGGCTCGCGCCCGGCGCGAGGAGATGGACAAGGGCGGCGGCGCGGCGCGCGCGGCCCTCACCGTGCTGGCGCTGAAGCGCCAGGCCGCGGAGCAGGCCCGATGAGCCCATCTCCGCAGGACAAGAAAATGGCACCCCAGGCCAAATCCGAGCGCAGCGGCGCCCGCCTCGCCGTGGTGCAGGCCCTCTACGAGATGGAAATCTCGGGCAAGGGCACCATCGAGGCGCTGGCCGAGTTCGAGGCCTTCTGGATCGGCAGCGAGGTCGAGGGCATCGTCCACCCGCCGGCCGACGCCACATTCTTCCGCGACCTGCTGCGCGGCACGGTCGACCAGCAGCGCGAGATCGATCCCGTGCTCGACAAGGCTTTGGTCAAGGGCTGGCCCCTGAAGCGCATCGAGGCGGTGCTGCGCGCCATCCTGCGCGCCGGCGCCTACGAGTTGATGTTCCGCCGTGACGTGCCCGCCCGCTCGGCCATCTCCGAATACGTCGACGTGGCCCACAGCTTCTACGAAGGCGACGAGCCCGGTCTCGTCAACGGCGTCCTCGACCGCGTCGCCCGCGACGTGCGCGCCGAAGAGCTGGCCATGCCTGCCGGCCGCCAGGGGTGACGGAGACGCGCGCCGGCGAGGAGGCGCTGATCGCGCGCTATTTCGCGCCGCTCGCCGGCCCCGGCGCCGAGGGACTTCGCGACGATGCGGCAAGCCTGACGCCGAGCCCCGGCCACGACCTCGTCGTCACGGTCGACGCCATCGTCGCAGGCATCCACTACTTCCCCGACGACCTGCCGGCTTCCATTGCCCGCAAGGCGCTCGGCGTGAACCTGTCCGACCTCGCGGCCAAGGGCGCGCGCCCGTGCGGCTTCTTGCTCACCCTGGCTCTGCCCGACGACTGGACGGAGGCGTGGCTCGCCGGCTTCTCTGAGGGCCTGCGCGAGGCGAGCGAGGCCTTCGGTTGCCCGCTGCTCGGCGGCGATACGACGAGGGCAGGGGGCGCTATGCTCCTCTCGGTGACGGTGTTCGGCGAGGTTCCGAGCGGCACGATGGTGCGGCGTCAGGGCGCGCAGGCGGGCGACCGGCTCTGCGTCAGCGGCACGATCGGCGATGCGGCGCTCGGGCTCGTGATCCAGGGCGCGGCGGCGCCTGCGCTCGATGTCGACAGCCGGGCCGTGCTCATCGACCGCTATCGCCATCCGCAACCACGCCTCGCGCTGGCGTCGGCCCTGCGCCGGCATGCTCGCGCGGCGATGGACGTCTCCGACGGGCTCGTGGGCGATCTCGGCAAGATGCTCGGGGGAGGGGTGACGGCACGGGTCAGGGTCGCAGACGTGCCGCTGTCACCTGCCGCCCGGCAGGCGCTTCTCCTCGACCCGGCGCTGCTCGCCACCGCACTCACCGGTGGCGACGATTACGAGGTGCTGTGCGCAGTGCCGCCCAAAAACCTCGACGACTTCCGGGCCGAGGCGCGAGAGGCCGGAGTTGCGGTCACGGAGATCGGTACGATCGAGGCCGGGGAGGGGCCTCCGGTCTTTGTCGGTCCGAACGACTCGGCGCAGGCCTTCGCGCGTGGTTCGTTCAGCCACTTTTGACCGATGCCTCGACCGTCATTCCGGCGCTCGCCGCAGGCGAGAGCCCGGAATGACGGTCTTAGAAATTCGAAGGCAGTGAAGCCGAACCGCTTCGCGTGATCTCGTAGTGGATCGGCTTGAAGCTGCCGCCGTTCGATTGCAGCGCCGAGCAGGCGGTGAGCCCGATGATCAGGTCCATCTCCGCCTCGAACACGATGCGGTCCCCCGCCCTGCTCAACGGCGGCTCGACGGTGAAGGCACCCGTAGCGGCATCGATCGGGACGTTCATGAAGCAGTTGAAGGCCACCGGAATGGCATCCGGCCCGATGCCGAAGGGCGCCAGCGCCGCGGCGAGGTTGCCGAAGCAGCCGCGGTGAGGATCGGCATCGCCGTAGATGATGCGAAACGTGTCGGCCGAGCATGGCGTGAGCAGGAAGTCATGCCGGCCCACCGTGTCCTCGACGATGCGCAGCAGCACGTTGGAGCGGTTGGAGTAGAGCGGATCGCCGGTCGTCAGGTAGATCCGGCTCGCATAGTCGAGGGTGCGGCCGGACGAGATCACCTCGCCGACGTCGTGGCGGTTGTAGGCGAGGAGGTCGGCCACCTGCTCACCGCACGGATCGATCACGCTCAACCGGTCGCCCTTGGCCAGGGTGAAGGCCGTCCCGGAGCGGGGAGGGATCTCGCGGTGGCGGCATTCAGCGGCCATCGAGCGCAGCTTCCTTGGCGCGGCCCTGGAACGGACATTTCCAGGATTCGTCGACCGCCCGGCCGCTATACTGGCGCGCCTCCGAAGCCTCGCCATGGCGAGCGAGCATCGGGTTGGTCGAGCCGGCAAACGCCTCGTCCCGTTCTAGGATCGAGCTGCGCAGGGTCTCGTAGCGGCCCTCCTCGCGCAGTTGCTCGAACTGGGCATGCAGGTTGAAGACAAGGGCCGGCGACGAAAACCGCCGTGCCGGCCGGCTCGCCCGCGGGTGGAGCCCGACGATGAAGAAGGCCTCGCCACCGAAGCTCAACGAGAAATGCGGGTTGCCCGGGTCGCCATTCACCCGCTCGTCGAGGGGCTGACCGAGCCATGAATCCTTGTCGGACAACGACTGCGCGCGGCTCCAGAGGTGATGCTCGAAGGCCTCCTCGGAGAGATCGTCCGGCCCCTCGAACACCACCACGAAGCTCTGGAACAGAGTCGGGTCGCGGCGGTAGCGCGCGATGAAGGCCAGCAATGCCGGGTAGATCCGCATGTCGTCCCAGCCCGAGGTGATGTCGCGGGCCACCACGACTTTCATGCGCCCCTTTGCGGCCGCGGATTTCGCGCCGACGCAGGGGAAGGGCTTGCTGCCGATGAAGTCGCGGAACGCGCGGGCCTGCGCATGGTCGTGGTCGTTGCGGGGAAACTGCATCGAGGTCCGTGCTGGCGATCGGTCGGGGAGGGGCTCTTGGGAGTCGTGCAACGACACCTGCCCAGTCGCGTTCCGATAAGGTCCGGTACCGAACAGGCCTTATCCACAGGACGCCGCGATGCCCGTCTGCCGGGCTTCCATTCGCGGCCACCGACGGGGCCTCGCCGACGACCTGCTACGCCTCGGGCTCCGCATCGTCGTGCCAGGCGATGAAGGGAGCCGGAGCGCCGGTGCTCCGGAAATGGTCGAGCGCGCGTTCAATCACCTCGACCGGATAGGTCCAGGATAGGGGATATTGGTCCCGCTGACCGTTCGACAGCGTGAAGTCGGCCAGCGCGTCGCCAGGGGCGTCATAGGCGGGATTGCGGGAGCTCAGGCCCGGATCGTCCGGTCCACGCAGGAACATCAGCCAGCCCCTGCCCCCGCTGATCAGCGCGCAGAGCCGCTCGCCACCCGCACCTTCGAGCCAGACCTCGCGGGATGATGGCTCGGGCAAGGCCCGGTCATCCGCTTCGATCAGCGGCCCGAATTCACCCAGCGGACGATGTCGACGAGCACCCGACCGAGAGCCGCATCGAGGCCGGCCGCGGCGTTGCCGGCATCGACTGCGGAGACCGGGACGCGGGCCGAGAACACACGGGCATTGGCCACCCGACCGCTTCCCTCGGCGATCACCTTGACGGAGATGTCGACCACGGCCTCGCGGGAGCCGGCGGCGATGTCGAACTCACGGATCTCGCTGACGAGCTGGTAGTCCGAGACCACCTTGTCGCCGGGGCGCGTCACCGAGCGCAGACGTCCGGAATTTTCGAGGCTCTGGATGATGCGCGTCTGGATCAGGCGCGGCAGCCGGTCCGACCACTGCCCTCCCCCGAGGAAGGACAGCGATCCGTTCGACTCGCGCACCAGAATGCGGTCGGCTTCGAGCGTCTGCAGGCCGATCGGCTCGGCGACGACGATCGAGCGCGACGCTCCGCCAGCGCGCGCGTTGCCGGGCGCGGCGGCGAGGTCGAAGGTCAGCGGGGTCGCCCCGCCCCCGCATCCGGCGAGCCCCGAAGCCAGGACGGCGACCAGCGCGAATCCGGCCGCACGCAGCCGCATCGGGCCACGGCGGAACGCCGAGAACGCGAAGGTCGAGGCCGTCGTCATGGGCGAGGTCGTCCACAATCCAAAGGCCGGGAAGGGCCCACACCACTAAAATACGTCAAAGCTTAGCTGGTGCCCGTGCGCCGCGGCACATTCGGCTACTGGCGCTGCATTCACCGTCCACCGTTGTATTCCGGCAACGAGGGCTTTCCGCCAAAGATCACCTGGGACGGATCGCGCTCCAGACTCTTGGCGGCGCGGTTGAGGGTGTTCAACGTGCGCTGACCGTCCGTCGCCAAGGCCTCGACCTCGCGGCGGCTCGACCCGCTGAGGCGGGTCACGCTCGACGAGATGTTGGCGGTGCGCTTGTCGAGGTTTTCGGAGAGCAGGCGGAAGGCCTTGCCGGCGTCGCGCACCGAGACCGCGGCCTCACGGATCTCTGCGAAGGTCGAGGAGCCCTGCTCGCCCGAGGCCGAGCCGAGGAAGCCCTGCGCACCCTTCAGCACCGCGTCGATCTGGTCGGAGGCGGAGTTGAGCTTGGCCATCATCGCGCGGGCATCGGTGAGGCCGGCCTCGATGTTCGGGCTCGAATTCGCCAGCGCCGTGGAGAAGCGGTCGACGTTGTCGATGACGCGGTTGAGCTTCTCACCGTCGATCGCCTTGACCAGGCCACCGATCGCCGGGCCTGCATCGGCGAGGGCCTTCGAGAAGGTGTCGACGTTCGCCAGCGTGCGGTTGATGGCGCCCTCGTTGCTCGAGATCACCTTGTCCAGGCGCGAGAGCATGTCGTCGGCCCGCTGCGCGATCTGGCGCGCGGCGGCCATCATGTCCTGGATGTCCGAGGAATCGGCGAAGATCGTCGGCATCGAGTCGCCGGAGGCCGGCTTCAGGGGCGGCGCATCGGCGCTGCCGCCGGAGAGCGAGATCTGCGAGACGCCGGTCAGCATCGCCGAGTCGAGACGGGCACGCGTGTCGGCGCGGAGCGGCGTCGAGGGCAGCACCTCGACGAGGGCCACCACCCGGCGCGGATCCTGCGGCAGCAGGCGCACATCCGTGGCCTCACCGACCTTGATGCCGTTGAACGACACGGTCGAGCCCTTGGCGAGGCCGCCGACGCTGCCGGAGAAGACGATGCGGAGTGCCTGGTTCGCGGCGCTGCGTGAGCCGCCGCTGAGCCAGAACGCGAAGCCGAAGCCGGCGAGCACGACTGCGATGGTAAAGGCGCCGATCAGCGCGTAGTTGGCGCGGGTCTCCATCGGTCAGGCCTTCTCGCGATGAGCGGCAAAGGTTCTGTGCGGCATCGCACACGAGAGGGCGTAGGGCACAGGCTCAGGCATGGGCCACGCCCGGAGACGGCGCGCTGGAACGCGGGACGATCGCGCGGGCGCGCTTGCCGTGGAAATACGAGCGCAGCCACGGATTGTCGCTGGCCAGCATCGCCTCGATCGGCCCCTCGGCGATGATCTTGCCGTCGCCGAGCGCCGCGATGCGGTCGCAGGCCGTGTAAAGGCTGTCGAGGTCGTGCGTGACCATGAAGACGGTCAGGCCGAGCGTCTGCTTGAGGGTGGCGACGAGCTCGTCGAACTCGCCGGCGCCGATTGGATCGAGGCCGGAGGTCGGCTCGTCGAGAAAGAGGATCTCGGGGTCGAGCGCCAGAGAGCGGGCAAGGGCCGCGCGCTTGATCATGCCACCGGACAGCTCGGACGGGTACTTGTCCGCCGCGTCCGGCTTGAGGCCGACCATCTCGATCTTGAGGCGGGCGAACTCGTCGAGCAGGCGCTCGGACAGGTTCAGGTGCTCGCGCATCGGCATCTGGATGTTCTGCTTCACCGTGAGGCCGGAGAAGAGGGCGCCCTGCTGGAAGAGCACGCCCCAGCGCTTCTCCAGCTCGCGCCGGCGGTTCAGCGTCAGCCCGTCGACGTTCTCACCGAAGATCTCGATGGTGCCGGAGCGCTTCTGGATCAGGCCGAGAATGGTCCGGGTGAGCACCGACTTGCCCTGCCCCGAGGGGCCGACAAATCCCAAAATTTCGCCGCGCCAGATGTCAAGGTCGAGCCCCTTCATCACATTGCGCGCGCCGAAGCCCACCACGAGCTCGCGCACGCGGATGATGGCGTCCCGGCCCGGCTGGCGAGGCGATGAGGTCAAACGGCGTCCCGGTTCACATTCGGCGCGCAAGGCGCTGATTCCGCTCAGAATTCGATCGCGGCGAAGAACACCGCGAACAATCCATCAAGCACGATGACCATGAAGATAGACTTGACGACTGAGGCGGTGACGTGGCGCCCGAGCGACTCCGCCGAGCCCTCCACAGCGAAGCCCTCGATCGTCGCGATGATGCCGATGGTCAGCGCCATGAACGGCGCCTTGGCGAGGCCGACCCAGAGATGGTGCTCCGACACCGCCGCCTGCAGGCGCGAGAGGAACCCCTCCGAGGTCAGCCCGCCATAGATCATCGCCGTGACGCCGCCGCCGGCGAGCGCCGCGAGATTGGCGAGAAAGGCGAGGATCGGCAGGCCGATCATCAGCGCCAAGATACGGGGAACGATCAGGATTTCGATCGGATCGAGGCCCATGACGCGCAACGCGTCGACCTCTTCCCGCATGCGCATCGAGCCGATTTCGGCGGTGAAGGCCGAGCCGGAGCGGCCCGCCACCATGATCGAGGTGAGGAGCACGCCGAGTTCGCGCAGCACCAGGATGCCGATGAGGTTCACCACGAAACTCTGCGCGCCGAAGCGCTGGAGCTGGATGATGCCCTGCTGGGCAACGA
Organism: Methylobacterium brachythecii; assembly: GCF_014196345.1. Taxonomy (GTDB): domain Bacteria; phylum Pseudomonadota; class Alphaproteobacteria; order Rhizobiales; family Beijerinckiaceae; genus Methylobacterium; species Methylobacterium brachythecii. Next base: position 103,816 of record NZ_JACIDN010000009.1, read on the forward strand.
TGCCACCGACGAGGAAGGAAATCAGCGCGATGATCGGCACGCCGCGATAGGCGATGGCCTCGAGCTGGTTGACCAAAGCGGTGAAACGGAAGCTCGACGGGCGCCGCGCAACCCGGCCGATCGCAGCCACGACTTCGCCCAAAAACGACACACCGGCAAGCACTTGGCGGCCGCCGACGACCATGTTGCGGCCGATCCCGTCGAGCATTCCGAAGACGCGGCCGACGCGGGGAACCGCTGGCGGCTCGACCGGCCGCAGCGCGACCTCCCCGAGCAGAATCCTGTGTTCCGCCCGTGGGTTGGCATAGGCCATCTGCCCGCCCGCAGCCTCGATCTCGGCCCGCGTCCGCTCCAGCACCCAGGCCCCGAGCGTGTCGAGCCGGACGATCCCGGCGAGGTCGATCAGAATTGGATTCGCCTTTCCCTGCAAGGCGATGGCAGCCGCGGCGCGCTCGACGGCGGGGCCCTGGTCGGCGGTCCAGCGGCCCGTAAGCGCGATCGTGCCGCCCGCGCCGGGCGTGGCGCCGGCGGCATCGGGACGGGCTGTGCCGGCTTCGATCAGCACGGAAAACGGTCTCCAGAATCCGTCCCGGGGACGGGAATGCCCTGCACCTTGAGGTCAACATGGTGACCAAAGCGTGTCTTCCCCGGCAGCCGGCCCATGCTGACGGCGGTGCTCACGCACGCCACGCACACGCCGAACATGGCGCGCATGCGCATCCGCGCGCTCATCCGGAGCATCATCCGCCACGCCGGGCGGCCCTGGCGGCGAATCCGACGAGGCAGAGCCCGGCCAAAGCCACCGGCGCCATCAGAGCGAAGGTCGTGGCCGGCCCGGCGCTCCGATAGACCACGCCGCAGCCGAGCGTGGCCAGGGACGAGCACAGGGCCGTGGCCGAGCTGACGGTGCCCTGGGCCCGGCCGCGGGCGCCGTCGGGGGCGAAGGCCGAGACGGCGTTCATCGCGCCGAAATGCGTGGCGCCGAAGGTGAAGGCGTGGAGCATCTGCAGGCCGACCAGGGCGGGCAGGGAATCGCCGGCCCAGGCCATGCCGATGGCGCGCAGGATGGCGGCGGCGGCGCCGAGCGCCAGCAGCCGGAAGGGCGAGCGCCACGGCGCCGGCACCCGGCCGATCACCGCGAATAGTAGGATCTCTGCGGCGACGCCGATGGCCCAGAGCGCGCCGATCCAGGCGCCCGGCACCCCGGCCGTGCTCCAGGCGATGGAGCCGAAGGCGTAGATCGCCGCATGGCTCGCCTGGATCAGGGCCGCCGCGCCGATGGCCAGCCGCAGCTTGCGGGGCAGGCGAGGGCGCTCCGTGCCGGGGGAGGCCCGGCCCGCGCCGCCCGCCACGTCCCGGCTGGCATAGGCGACGGCAGAGGCGATCAGCGCCAGCCCGGTGAGCAGCAGCGGCACGGCGAACGCCTCGCCGAGCACCCCGAGCAGCGCGCCCCCGGCGAGGTTCGCGCCCAGGAACCCGATCGAGCCGGCCATGCGGATGCGCGGATAATCCAGCCGCCTCTTCGGGCGCGCGGTCCCGGCCCGGCCTGCGCCGGCCTGCGCCGCGCTCTCCTCCTCGGCGGAGAGCCGCACGGCGGCCAGCGTCAGGTAGTCGATGCTCGCCACCATCGGCGCGGCGGCCACGGCGTTGATCGCGATCAGAACAGCGAGCAGGCCCCAGCCGAGGGCGGCGCCGGCCGGCATCAGCGCGTAGGTCGCGGCGAGCACGAGGCTCCCGGTGAGCAGGAGCGTGCGTGCGGAAAACCCCCGGTCGATCAGCCCCATCAGCGGCGCCGTGGCGACGATGCGGATGGCGATGGGCAGCGCCAGCAGCCCGCCGATCAGCCCGGCATCGAGATGCTGCGCGTTTAGCCAGACCGGCATGAACGGCATCGCGATGCCGATCTCGACGAAAACCACGGTGTAGAGCAGCGCCAGCCGGAAGGCGTTGGGCGCGACGCTCGGGCCGGGCGGGGGCGGGGCAGGGGGCAAGGCAGGGACGGGGCGGCGGAGACTGGCCGGACGCATGCACGTCGGACCCGGTTTCGTCCATGCGCAGACGGACGGCCTGCCCTCGTCACGCGGCGCGGCGCGTGTGGTTCATCGGCGCCCGGGCGCAAGAACCTCGCGCCCGGGCCACTCGTTCGACCCGCTCCACCGAACCCGGCAGACGGGGAAGGCGCCGCAGGCCCGTTACTCGGAGGCCGCCGCGACGGGCTCGAGGATGGGATCCGCGGTGATCCCGTAGCGCACGGACACCGTCAGCAGCGTCAGGGCCGCCAGCGTACAGACGACGAGCGTCAGGATGGTGCCGGCGCGCGGGCCGTACTTGCCGGTCGTGCTGGATGTGGCGGGGACAGAACCGCGAGCAAGAAGTGTAGCCATAGCCAAAACCTCCAATGCGCCGCGAGGCGGCGAGAGCGATGGGGATTTACGCGAGGTGACACACACGCTGCGTCGCTCGAGTGCGACGCAGTTACCGGGCGATCCGCGGCCACGCTATCGATCGAATTTTTCTTGCTGTTCAATATCCGCGAATACAGATCGCAGATTTTCATTCGATCTCTACAATGTCTGTGATCCGCTGCACACTTGATTGCTGGCGCGGTGTTTCCGGAGGGAGCGTCCCTCATTGCGGATCATCGCCAGGGTGTTGCGGGACGTTCGCATGCCGGGTTGTGGTAAATGACGACGTCGAACGCCTCAGACATGGGCGCCGTCCCCTGGAGGGCCGTTGCAAGCGGAAAGAGCAGCGACAGCTGGGGCACAGACCTCGGGTCGGCCCTGGCAGCAGTCGCGCATAAGGAAGGCGATGAGGTCGGATAGGCCCTCGTACGCGGCGCTGTAGATGACCGACTTGCCCTCACGCCGGGACTGGATCAGCCCGGCATGGGACAGCTCTTTCAGGTGGAAGGTCAGGTTCGTCGCCGAGACGCCGATCTCGGTCGCGAGCGTGCCGGCAGCGAGGCCATCCGGCCCAGCGGTAACGAGAGCACGGACTACCCGGAACCGGTTCTCCTGCCCAAGGGCCGCGAAGGCCGCAACCGCTTGCCGTTCGTCCATAATTGATCCATTGCTTCAACGATTGTTGAAACGTAAAAGAAGCAAGCCTCTTGGACAAGCCCGAGCAGCCTTTCGCCGATGGCCTTCCGAACCTCAGCGAGGCGCACTTCAAGGTGCCGACGAGCGACCGCGCCCACGCAACGGCGTCCTTCACCCACGCACCGCGCTTTCTGATCCTCTACGGATCGCTGCGCGAGCGTTCGTTCAGCCGTTTTCTGGCCTACGAGGCGGCTCGTCTGCTGGAGGCGATGGGCGGCGAGGTCCGCATCTACGATGCTCACGGCTTGCCGCTGCCGGACGATGCCACAGCCGACCATCCGAAGGTCCAGGAGTTGCGGTCCCTGTCGATCTGGTCCGAGGGTCAGGTCTGGGTCAGCCCAGAACGCCACGGCAACCTGACTGGGGTCATGAAGAGCCAGATCGACTGGTTGCCGCTCAGCGAGGGCTCGGTGCGTCCGACGCAAGGGCGTACACTCGCGGTCATGCAGGTCTCGGGCGGATCGCAGAGCTTCAACGCCGTGAACGCGCTGCGTGTGCTCGGACGCTGGATGCGGATGATCACCATTCCGAACCAGTCATCGGTGCCGACGGCCTACAAGGAATTCGACGAGGCCGGCCGCATGAAGCCGGGTCCGCTCTACGAACGTGTCGTCGACGTGTGCGAGGAGTTGATGAAGTTCACGCTCCTAACACGCGAATGCGCCGACTATCTCGTGGATCGATACAGCGAGCGGAAAGAGCGGGAACCGAAGCGCCTGGAAGCCGCTGCTGCCGATATTGGCTTCGTTAAGCGATAAGATTGCCAGCGCGCTTATTCTTAGAAGCGGCGAGTCCTCGTGCCCTCGCGATTGACCCGGATAGGCGCGGAGCCGACCCGATTCAGCAGCAGTGATACGGCATTGCCGAAGCCGTCCACCAGTTCACCACCCCGATCAAACAACCGCGAGCCCCCCTCCCACGCCTTGGCGAAACCGTCGCAGGGGTTGAATAATGTATCCCAACCGGGTTGCGGCGAAGGTCGGCCTGGAATCGGGAGTGACGCCATGAGATCGAGCCTGTCCGTGGGCCTTGCCGCCCTGGTCGCGAGCCTGGGAGCCGCGATGCTCGCGCCGCTGCCGCTCCTCGCGCAGGAGGCGGCCCCGAAGGCGGCGGCACCCGCCGCGCCCGCTGCGGCGCCCGCGGCCGCGCCGGTCGACAAGGGCTCGGCGCTTTACGGGCGGCCGGACGGGGCGGGGGCCTCCAAGCTCGCGCCGGTCGCCGGGCCGCCATTGGCCACTGCGGCCGCCAAGCTGCCGCTCGACAAGCTCAAGGTGCCGGACGGGTTCAAGGTCGAGGTCTATGCCAGCGGGCTCGCCAATGCCCGCTCCATGGTCCAGGCGCCGGACGGCACGGTCTTCGTCGGCACCCGCACCGTCGGCAAGGTCTACGCCGTGCTGCCGCAGCCCGATGCGGAGGGCCGGCGCGTGGTCAAAACCCTGTTCTCGGGGATGCACCGGCCGAACGGCGTCGCGGTGCATGACGGGGCGCTCTACGTCGCCGAACTCTCGAAGATCACGCGCTACGACGACATCGCCAAGCACCTCGACGATCCGGGCAAGGGCACGGTGGTCTACGACGACCTGCCGAAGGACGAGGCGCATGGCTGGAAGTTCATCGCCATCGGGCCGGACAACAAGCTCTATGTGCCGGTCGGCGCGCCGGGCAACATCAACATGCCGCCCGAGACCCACGCCCAGATCCGGCGGATGGACCTCGACGGCAAGAACGCCGAGGTGATCGCCCGCGGCGTGCGCAACTCCGTCGGCTTCGACTGGAACCCGGCGACGAAGCAGCTCTGGTTCACCGACAATGGCCGCGACTGGGTCTCGGAGGACATTCCGAACGACGAGCTGAACGTGCTCACCGAGCCGGGCAAGCAGCATTTCGGCTTCCCGTTCTGCCACCAGGGCAGCTTCACCGATCCGGAATACGGCTGGGGGCATTCCTGCTCCGAATTCACGCCGCCGGCCGCGCTCCTCGGGCCGCACACCGCCTCGCTCGGCATGCGCTTCAACACGGGCGGCATGTTCCCCGAGGCCTACAAGAACCAGATCTTCATCGCCCAGCACGGCTCCTGGAACCGCACCCAAAAACTCGGCGGCGACGTGGTGGTGGCCAAGCTCGGCACGGACGGGAAGGTGGCCTCGGTGGAGCCGTTCCTCACCGGCTTCCTGCAGGACAACAAGTACGTCGGCCGGCCGGTGGACGTGCTGTTCATCAAGGACGGCTCGATGCTGGTCTCGGACGATTTCAACGGCGCGATCTACCGCGTGAGCACCGGGAAATGAGGCGCGGCCTCGCAGGCCTGCTGGCGGCCTCGACGCTCCTCCTGGCGGGAGGGGCGGGGGCCGAGACGGTGGCCGAGCGGCTGCCGGCCTGCCTCGGCTGCCATGGCGAGAGCGGCACCTCCGCGACCGAGGGCGTGCCCTCGCTCGGGGGCCAGCGGGCCGATTACGTGGTGACGCAACTCTTCCAGTTCCGCGAGGGCCAGCGCAGCGCGCCGCCGATGAACGAGATGGCGAAGGGGATGTCGGACGACGACCTGCGCGGCTTCGCCGACGCCATCGCGGCCCTGCCTCCGGCCAAGGCGGCCGGGCCGGCGGCGGATGCGGCGCTCGCCGAGCGGGCCAAGGGCATCCTCGCCAAGCACCAATGCACCTCGTGCCACGGCCCCGACCTCACCGGGCAGGACGCGGTGCCGCGCATCCGGGCGCAGCGGCGCGAATACCTCGCCGCCGCGCTCACCGGATACCGCTCGAACGCCCGGCCCGGCTACGACGCGGCGATGAACGAGGCGGCGCAGGATCTGAAGGACGACGAGATCACCGATCTCGCCGCCTATATCTCGTCGCTCTGAGCTTACTTGAGCGCATCGGCGCCCACCTTGCAGATCGTGGCGTCCTGGTCGCCGGTGCCGCCGGAGCAGCCGATGCCGCCGATCACCTTGCCGTCGAGCACCAGCGGGATGCCGCCCGGCGAGGCGGCGAGTTCCGGATCGAGCGTGCCGTAATAGGCCGAGCCCGCCGCATAGGTGTTGAAGAAGACCCGGCTCTCGCGGCGCCAACGCGCCGCCGTGCGCGCCTTGCGCTGCGAGATCATGATCGAGGGCAGCTGCGCCCCGTCGAGCCGGGCGAAATGCACCAGCTCGCCATGGGTATCGACCACGGCGATGTTCATCGGCCAGCCGCGCTTCTTCGCCTCGGCCTCGGCCGCCGCGAGGATGGTCTTGGCCTGGTCCAGGCCGATCGGCGCGCCGTAGGGCAGTCCGAACGGGATTTTTTCCGGCGTGCCGCCGGCCGGGGCGTTCGGCGGCGGCGCTGCCGGCTTCGGCGGCTCCGGCGATTGCGCGAGGACGGGGGTGCAGATCAACAGGCTCAAGGCCAGGGCACGGGCGAACGGCATCGGGTTCCTCCTGCGCTGCCTGCGCTACTGAGCGAGCGCATGGCGCGAGGAGGAGACTAGGTCGCGAAGCGATGCCGGGTAGCGGCTGCACGCCGTCGGCGGCCTTTCCTGTATGCAAAATTCAGTGATCGACGCCCTCGCGGGACAGGCGCGCAGCACGGCTTGACGAAGGGTGGCGATCGGCTCATCCGTCCGCCCGCGGCCACCGTCACACGAGCGTCGCGCCCTTTTCGCAACCCATCCCCGTCATGCCCAGCGACAGTCCCAGTCGATCGTCCATGCCGTCTCCGGCTGCCGGGGCCTGATCTCGCGGATCGGCTCACCCCCGCCGCCCGGAGGCGGCTGGCAGAAAGGTGAGCCTATGAACGACCTCGTCACCCCGATCGATCCGGTGACCGATCCGGCCGCGCTCGCCAGACGGCTGCGGGAGGAGAGCGCGCCCGACATCGTCGAGGCGCTGAACGAGCAGCGGCCGGAGGTGGCCGCCGCCGTGCTCCTCGGCCTCACGGCGGAGCGCGCCGTCGAGGTGCTCGACCAGCCCGGCCTCGACGAGGTGGTCGAGATCGTCGAGGCGCTGCCGCGCGACCGCGCCGGCCCGCTGCTCGCCGGCATGGCCGCCGACCGGCTCGCCGACGTCTTCCGCCTGATGGAAGAGCCGGGCCGCTCCGACCTCCTGGAGCGCCTCGATCCGGAGACGCAGGGCACGGTGCGCGCGCTGCTCGCCTATCCGGAGGAGAGCGCCGGCTCGATCATGACAACGGAGTTCGTCAGCGTGCCGGGCAACTGGACCGTCGGGCAGGTCCTCGACCACATCCGCCGGGTCGAGCGCACCCGGGAGACGGTCTATTCGGTGTATGTCCTAGACCCTGCGAGCCACGTCCTGCGCGCCGCCGTGCCCCTGCGCCGGCTGATCTCGGCCGAGCCGGATGCGAGCGTGCTCTCCGCGGCGGCGGGCCGGCGGCCGGTGACGGTCTCGGCCATGGCGAACCGGGACGATGCCGCCCGGCTGATCTCGAAATACGACCTGCTCGCGGTGCCCGTGGTCGACGGCGCCGGGCATCTCATCGGCATCGTCACCGTCGACGACGTGATCGACACCATGATCCAGCGCCAGACCGAGCAGGTCCAGCGCTTCGGCGGCATGGAGGCGCTGGACGAGCCCTACCTGCGCATCTCCTTCGGCGAGATGCTGCGCAAGCGCGCAGGGTGGCTCGCCGTGCTCTTCCTCGGCGAGATGATGACGGCTTCCGCCATGCAGGGCTTCCAGGACGAGCTCGAGAAGGCGATCGTGCTCACCCTGTTCATTCCTCTGATCATGAGCTCGGGGGGCAACTCCGGCTCGCAGGCAACCTCGCTGCTGATCCGCGCGCTGGCCCTCGACGAAGTGCGCCTGCGCGACTGGTGGCGCGTGGCGCTCCGCGAGCTTCCCACCGGCATCGCGCTCGGCGCGATCCTCGGCGGTCTCGGAATGGCGCGCATCGCCGCCTGGCAATGGCTCGGCTTCCACGATTACGGCGAGCATTGGGGGTTGGTCGCACTCACGGTGGGTGCGGCGCTCGTCGGCATCGTCACCTTCGGCTCGCTCACCGGCTCGATGCTGCCCTTCCTGCTGCGGCGCCTCGGCTTCGATCCGGCCAGCGCCTCGGCCCCGGCCGTGGCGACGCTTGTCGATGTCTCGGGGCTGGTGATCTATTTCGGCGTCGCGGCGATCATCCTGCGGGGGACGCTGCTGTGAGAAACACGGTCCCGCGCGCGACGTAAGCGCCCGTTAAACACGTTGGGCGACAATCGTCCGCACGTAGGACCGGCCGTCAAGCGGATCGCCGGTCGACAGGGACGTTCGTTCGATGATGAGTTCCGGTTCGCCCTCGCAGATCGACGAGACCGAGTACGACGTCATCGAGGGCGCCCTGGCGGAGACCGAGCGCGGCCGGCGTTTCCTCGCAGAGTTCGCCCGCCGCCACCGCGGCGCCGACACCGAGACGCTGCTGCAGGCGATCCACCGACTGGAGGGCGTCGTCACCCGCGATGCCGAGACCGTCGCCGGATCGGACGGCCTGCAGGGCGAGATCGCGGCGATGGCCGAGAGCCTCGGGCGCATGCGCGTCGCCATCGCGGTGGTCGCGTCGCCCGAGGGCGGCGGCGCGGGGCACCCGACCGCCCCCGAGACCCTCGACACACTGGTTCGCACGGCCGAGCGCACGACATCCGATATCCTCGGCGCGGCGGAAGCGATCCAGGAGGCCGCCTGGGGTCTACGTGAGAAGGGCGCGGAGGGCGCGCTCTGCGACGAGCTCGACCGGCGTGCCATGGCGATCTACACGGCCTGCTCGGCGCAGGACCTGACCACCCAGCGCGTCGGCCTCGCCGTCGCCGCCCTGCGCGACCTGGAGACGCGGATCGGCGGTCTGATCGGCCGGGAAGTTGCGTCGGACGAGCCCAGCGCGCCGATGCCGCTCCCGCTGCCACCGGCCCTGCCCGAAGAGGACGACCTCGATTTCGTGCCGAGCGCGGCCGGGGCCGAGCCTACCCAGGCCGAGTCGGCGGCGCCCGCCGCCATCGCCGAGCCCGACGACGCCGACGACCTGGCCCTCGCCTTCGGCGATCTCGACCGGCTCAGCATTGAAGAGAAGATCGCCCTGTTCTCCTGACGCGGCGAAAACGGCCTCTGTTTCGCCGGCCGGCGCCATATAAGTCGGCATGGCTCTGCACCTTCTCAAGCTTGCCGTCGGACCCGGTTCGGTCGCCGATCTCGAAGCCCACATCGCCCGCAGGCGCGCCGAGATGATCAGCCTCGGTGAGGAGCCGCGGACCTTTCACACGACCCGGATGGTGCCCAAGCGCAAGCGAGAGATCGCCGGCAAGGGCTCGATCTACTGGGTGATCAAGGGGACGCTGCTCTGCCGCCAAGCCATCACCGCCATCGAGCCCTTCACCGGCACCGACGGCATCGGCCGCTGCCACCTCGTACTCGACCCTGAAGTGAAGCCGGTGACGCCCCGCCCCTGCCGCCCCTTTCAGGGTTGGCGCTACCTGCGCCAGCGCGATGCCCCGAAGGATCTCGACCACGCCACCGCGGGCGACCTCGCCGAGATGCCGGAAACGCTGCGGCGGGAATTGGCGGCGCTCGGGTTGATTTGAGGGATCGGAAGGCAGCGCGCCCGTGGTCAAGACGCACACAGACAGCTATCGCTTTGCCATGACGCAACACATGCGCACGCCTACGGTCGAGAGTGTGCCACTCGGGATCGGTTATTATACTGTCCCCGAGGCGGCGCGCCTGCTGCGTATCCCAGGCCGCAACATCAATCGCTGGCTAGGCGGATACAGTTACAAGCGCGATGGCATCGAGACAAAAATGCCTCCGCTCTGGGAGCCCGAGCTCCCCGGTTTCGGAAACCACAATGAGCTCGGGTTCCGCGATCTCATCGAGCTTCGCTTCGTGAAGGCTTTTCTCGACGCCGATCTCGGGCTTCTCACGATCCGCAACTGCATCACATTCGCCCGCGAATGTGTGTCGGACGACAGGCCGTTCTCGACGCGACGATTCCAGACCGACGGGCGCACGATCTTTCTCGATAGCCTGAAGCGCAGCGGGGACACCGAGCTGCTCGATCTCAAGCGCCGCCAATACGTGTTCAAGGCCGCGATCGAGCGAACCTTCAAGGACCTCGACATCACCGATGACGCTGTGACGCGCTGGCGTCCGTTCCAGGGTAAAGCGTCGATCGTCATCGATCCGACCCGGGCGTTCGGCCAGCCGATCGCCACCGATTATGGCGTCCCGACCGTGGCGCTCGCGGAGGCCGTGGCAGCCGAGGGATCGGCCAAGCGCGTCGCTTTCCTCTACGACGTCCCGCTGCGCGTGGTGAACGACGCCGTGCAGTTCGAAACCGACCTGCGAGCGGCGTGAAGGTCTTCTTCGACCACAACATGTCGCCGGCCCTCGCGCGGGCTCTGAGAGAGCTGTTCAGAGATCAGCACGAAATCGCCATTCTGAGCGAAAAGTTCGCCCGGACCGCGACGGACATCGAGTGGATCAGCGGATTGAACCGGGAAGGGCGCTGGATCGTCATCTCGGAAGACCGGCGGATCACGCGCAATCACGCCGAATACACCGCTTTTCGCAACTCGAAGCTCGTCGGAATCTTCCTCGCCAAAGCGGTGCACAAGGCGCCCGTCGTCAAGAAGATGGAACGCATCCTAGCCGTCTGGCCTGCGCTCGAAGTCTTGTCCGAAACGGTGGAAGGCGGCGCAATGTTCGAGCTGCCCATCAATGGGACGCGTGTTCGCCAGCTCAAATCATAATGGGTTCGTCGATCGGTGCGCCCGTCCGCAGCAGGCGAACCGAGGCACGATCGGCGCAGAACGAAGAAGGGGCCGCGATCGGATCGCGGCCCCTTCTTCGTTCTTGCAAGCGCCAGGGTAGGTCGGGTCTCAGGCCGCCCCCGTCAGATCCCGTCGAACCGCCCGCTGGCATGGGCCAGCATCGTGTAGACCTTGCCGGTCTCTGAGGTGAGGTAGGCGTCGGCCCGCTTGCTGTCGCGGTCGTTCTTGGTGACCTCGCCGAGCAGGCGCTCGAACTCGCCGACATAGCGGTCGACCGTGCGGCGGAACTCGCCGTCCTGGGCGTAGCGCTGCTTCAGGTCCTGGAAGGTCTGGCGGCCCTGGGCGGTGTAGAGGCGACCGTCGAACAGGTTCGGGTCGCCCCGGCGGTAGCGGTTCCACAGGTCTACCGCAGCCTGATGGTCGACCATCTTGGCGATGTCCGTGGAGATGCTGTCCAGCGTGGTGCGGCTGGCGAGCGAAGCGGCCGAGGCCGCAGCGCCGGCGGCCGCTGCCGGGGCCTCGTCCTCCTCGTCGAGCGAGGCGCGGGTCAGCAGGTCGGAGAGCCAGCCGCGGTTGCCGCCGGTGCGGGCGGCCGCCTGGGTCGGCCGGGCTGGGCCGGCATTGCCCGACGTGGCCGCCGGTCGTGACGGAGCCGAGGGGGAGGCCGGAGAGGTCACCCGGAAGCCGCTCGGAGCCGGGGGGGACGCAGGGACGGGAGCCGAGGCCGGAGCGGCCTGAACGGGCGCACTCACCGCTGGCTCGGCCGCCTTGGCGCGTCCAGCCTCGGCCACGCGGCGCTGCTCCACCGCTTGCGGCAGGGCGACGTCGGCGCCGCGGGTCGAGCGCGAGACGAGGCTCGCCAGGGCGTTGAGCGCCTCGATCTGCTCGGAGACCACCCGGCGCATCTCGCTGGTCTGGTCCTGGGTCTCCCGCGGGATCTCGAGCACGCCGCGCTGGATCTCGGCGCGGGTGGCGTCGAGCTCGCGGCGGATCTCGGCGGCCATGGCGTTCATCGCGGCCACGGATTCGCCGAAGCCGGACGAGGCGGCGGTGAGCGCCTGGGTCATCTCGGCCGAGGCCGAGGCGATCGTCGTCTTCACGGCGGCGACGGTGCGCTCGCTCTGCTCGTCGGCGCCCGAGCGCAGGCGCTCGAAATCGCCGGCGACGCTGCTGCCGGCGGCCTGCGCCGCCTGCGACAGGCTCTCGCCGATCTCCCTCGCACGGGCCTCGGCGGCGCGCAGGGTGTCCTCGACGCTCTTCGAGAATTGCGCCGACTGGGCCTCCAAGGCCGCTGAGCGTTCCTCGATCCGGGCGAGCACGCCCTCGACCTCGCCGTGGCGGGCCTGCAGGGTCTCGGCGAGGCGGCCCTCAATCGTCTCGATCGAGCCGGCGGCGCCGGTCAGGCTCGCGACATGGGCCTGCGTCTGTTCGCCGAGGCTGCGGCTGCGGGCATCGAGCGAGGCAGCGAGCGCAGCCGCCTCGGTGAGCACGCCCTGCGAGACCTCGCGCAAGGCCGAGACCTGGCTCGACACGCCGTCGGTGGCGCGGCTGGTCTCGCCGGCGATCTGAGCGAGCGCCGTCTGGATCTGGTCGACCCGGCCGGCCAGTCCCTGCTCGATCGCGCCGAGATTGCCCTCCGTGCCGGAGACCAGTTCGCGCATGGCGCTGTTGGCGCCCTCGATCCGGGTGAGCACGCTGCCGAGGCTGCGCCCCAGCGTCTCGTTGGCCTGGGTGAGCGTGGCGGTGGAGCGTGACGCACCCTCCTCGATCGCCTGGCGCAGGGACTCGGCGGATTCGCCGGTGCGGGCGACGAACTCGTCGGCGCGCTCGCGCAGGGCTTCCACCAGCGGCGTGCCGTGCTCGGCGAGCGCCCGCTCGATGGCCTGTCCGCGCTCGTGCAGGGCGGCGGCGACCGCCGCGGCCGGCCCGTCGACGGTGCGGCGCAGGCGGTCGGTGTGGTTGGCGATGCCGTCGATCACCGCGCGGCCGCGGCCGTCGATGGTCTCGACGAGCGAGGCGGTGCCGCCCTCGATCATGCGGCCGACGGTCTCGGCACTGCCGTCGAGACGGCGCGCCAAATCCTCGACGCTCGCCTCGATCAGGCCGGCGGCAGCCTCGGTCCGCTGGCGCATCTGCTCGGCAACCGCAGCGTTGCGGCTCTCCATGAGCGCGGCGACGGCCTCGTTGCGCTGGTCGAGCACCTGGGCGAGCGCGGTGGCATGCGCCTCGGCCAGGGCCGCCTGCTTGCCGACGCGTTCGTCGATGGCGGCGATGGTCTTGGCGGTGCGCTCGTCGACCAAGGTCGCGAAGGCTTCGTGGCGCTCGTCGAAGGCGTCGGCCAGGGCGTCGGCGCGCGAGGCGACCAGCGTGGCGAAGGTCTTCATCCGGTTGTCGATCCGGGAGGTGAAGTCCTGGCTGCGGTTCTCGAACACGCCGGTGATCGCTTCGGCGCGCTCGTCGACCTGCAGCGCGAGCGCGGCGGCGCGGCTCTCGAACAGGCCGTCGAGCCGGTCGAGACGCTCGTCGAACATCGAGGCGAGCGCGTTGGTGCGCTGCTCCATGGCGCCGGTGGTGTGGCCGAGGCCGGCCTCGACCACGGCCAGGAACTCGCGGGCCTTGTCGGCCAGCCCCTCGTGCAGCGGACGGATCCGGCTGTCGAAGCCTTCGCCGATCGTGCTGGCGTGGCCGTCGAGCAGCTCGCGGATCTCGCCGGCATGGCCGTCGAGCACGGAGCGGATGCCGTGGACGCGCTCGTCGATGCTGTCGCGGAAGACCTCCGTGCGGGCATCGAGCAGGTGGCGGATCTCGTCGGTGCGGGCGGTGACGGCCTCGCCGAGGCGACCGGCTCCGTCGCCGAGCAGCTGATCGGCCTCGTCCACGATGGCGCGCAGGCTCGACAGGATGGTGCGGCTGCGCTCGTCCAGCGCCTGGGAGATCGAAGCGCCGCCGTCGTCCAGCAGGCGCGAGATCTCGCCGAGACGACCGCTCAGCGAGCCGACGACCAGGCCGCCGCGCTCGTCGATGGTCGAGGCCACGGCGGCGGTACGCTCGTCGAAGAGGTGCTCCAGGCTCTGGGTGCGCTCGTCGAAGGCGCGGCGGATCGCGTCGGCATGGCCGGCCAGCGCCTCGCTGGTGCCGCTGCTGCGCGATTCGACGAAGGCGACGATGTCGCGGGTGCGGTTCGCCAGATCCTCGGTGGCGGTGCGCAGGCGTGCCTCGATCAGGCGGACGGCGTCGACCGCTTGGGCGTCGAGGGTCTCGTCGAGGGCGCGGGCGCGCTCCTCCAGGGTGGTGCCGACGGCGTCGAGACGGCTGAGCACGCCCGTGTCGAAGCGGCCGGCGCTCTCGTCGAGGCGGGCGACGAGCTCGGAGGTCTGGCGGTCGAAGCGCGCGCCGAGGTCGTCGGCACGGGCGCCGATGGTCTCGTCGAAGCGCCGGATGCGTTGATCCAGGCTGCTGCCGGCGGCATCGAGGCGGCTGATGACCCCGGTATCAATCCGGCCGGTGCTCTCGTCGAGGCGGGTGACGAGAGCGGTCGTGCGGAGGTCGATGCGCTCGCCGATCTCGCCGGCACGGGCGGTGAGGGTCTCGTCGAGGGCCTGGGTGCGCTCGGCGATGCTGTCGGCGATCGACTTGCCCTGGACCGAGATGATCCGGTCCATCCGTTCGAGCTGGCCCTCGACCGCGCCGCTGAGCGTACCGGTATCGCGAGAGATCTTGTCGGCGAGGATGTCGCCGCGCGCGATGGTCTCCTGCAGGGCGGCGAGGCGGTCGGCGAGGACGTCGTCGATGGCACGGGCGCGGGTGTCGGCAGTCTCGGCGAAGGCGGTGCCGCTGCGGGTCAGGACGTCGTTGATGCGGGCGGCCTGGCTGGTCATGGCCAGTACGATGTCGCGGCCGGCGGTGGCGAGGCGGTTCTGGGCCTCGTCGGCATGGTTGGAGAGCAGGCCGGTCAGGCTGCTGCCGTGGCTGCCGAAGCTCGTCTCCAACTCACCGATGCGGGCGGTGAGCGCCTCGTTGGCGCCGGCCGAGGCCAAGGCGAGGGAGGCGGTCGCCTCCTGGGCGCGGGCGGTGAGCTGCTCGCCGAGCCGGCCGATCGCAGTCTCGACGGCCTGGAGCGAGGCATCGGCCTGATCGCCGATCTCGCCGGCCACGCCCTGCGAAGCCTGCCGGAAGCGTTCGACGATCTGAACCGTGCGGGCCTCGACATGGCCGGCCGAGTCGTCGGCGGCCTGACGCAGGCCCTGCGAGGCTTCCTCGAAGCGAAGGGTGGCGGCGGCGAGCCGCTGGACGACCGCGCCGCCGGCGCCGTCGGCGGCGTCGCGGAAGCGGGCGACCGCTTCGCCGGCATGACCATCGAAGCTGGTGCCGATCCGGCCAAGCGCCGCATCGACCTCGGCGGCGGCATCGCGGCCGCGCTGGGTCATCAGCTCGCTCACGCGCATCGCCGAGGCGTCGAGGCCGTCGCCGAGTTCGCGACCATGGACGGTGACGGTCTCGTGCAGGCGATGGGCCACCGTCTCGATCCGGCCGGCCAGCTCCGCGCCGCGCTCGCCGATATGGCCGGCGATCTGCTCGACGGAGGCCGCCAGCTCGTCGCGCACGCTGCCCGCACGGGCCGTGAAGGCCTCGACGACGCCGCTCGCGGTGAGGGCAAGCGCCGCCTGCGCGTCGCGGCCGCGGGCCTCGATCGTGTCGGAGACGCCGGCGCCGGCCGCCTCGATCTCGCCGCGCAGCGCCGCGCCGCGGGCCGAGATGTCGTCGGTCAGGGAGACGCCGGCCGCGGTGAAGTCGCGGCGGAAGGCGTCGCCGGTCTCGGCAAAACGCGCGGTGATGTCGGAGCCGGTCGCCGCGAAGCGCTCGGACAGCTCGCCGCCGCGCGACAGGAAGGCCGCCTCGAGACCCTGCGCCGAGCGCTCGAAGGCCTGGCGGATCTCGCCGCCCTGGCGGTCGAGCCTGTCGATGACGGTGGTTCCGGTATCCGTCAGGCTCGCAGTCAGGTTGCCGCTCGCCGCCTCGAAGGCATGGGCGACCTCGGTGGCCCGGGTCTCGAACGACCGGGTCATGGCGTCGCCGGATTCGACGATGCCGGCGCGCACGCTCTCGCTCGTCGAGAGCAGGCGCGCGATCAGTTCGTCGCCACGCGTCGAGACCAGGCCGACCACGCGGTCGCCGGCCTCGCCGAGCGCGCCGGTGATGGCCTCGCCGCGGCTCTCCAGGGCGCCGGTGACGCGATCGCCCGCGCCGGTGACCGCGCTGACGATACGCTCGGCCGCGCCCTCGAGCTCCTGGCTGAGGTTCTGGTGCGAGCCGGTGATGGCGCCGCGCACGCGCTCGGCATTGGCCACGATGGATTCACGTTGCGCGACCAGCTCGTCGACCAGGGTGCGGATGCGGATCTCGTTGTCGGAATAGGCGCGCTCCAGCGTGGCGATCTCGCCGCGCACCAGAGTTTCCAGCTCGCCGGCACGGGCCAGCGCCCGCTCGACGCCGTCGCCGACGGCCGCCACTTCGCGGCGCACGGTCTGCGACATGGTCAGCACGGCATCGGTCGAGAAGCTCTCGGGCTCGGCGAGCCGCAGGGCGACCTCGCCCACTGCACGGGCGACGAGGCGCATCTCCTGGGCGCGCACCGCGAGCATCGCCGTGATCAGGAACAGCACGATCGGGCCGGCCAGGGCCGTGGCACCGACGGCGGTCTGCAGGGCGGTGAGGCCGGTGAGATAGCTTTTGAGATCGCCGCCGGACTGGTTCCAGGCCAGCGCGATCAGGCCGTTGAGCCAGACGAAGGAGAGGATGGCGGCATAGATGTAGGGCTTGCGCGAAGGGCGCACGCGAAGCGTCTGCTGCAGAGCGCCGATGCTCTGTCGGTCATCGTTGGCGACGAGCGAGCGGTCCGGCGGCAGCAATCCGCCCTCATGGCGGGAGCGGGCGCGCTCGGGCTGGCCGGCATCCCGGCCGAAATCCAGGGGAGGGGGGGCGACGCGGCCCCCCGGCTCTGAGAGCGGGTCGTTGTCGCCGACGTCGGGCATGCGCGGTTCGAGACGGTCGGAGGCCGCGTTGCCCTCATCGCCCGCCAGGGGCAGCCCCATCGGCGGTTCGAAGGAGCCGCGCGCCTGGCCCTCGGCGGACAGGTCGAGCTTCGACATGTCCAGGGCGAGGGCCTGCTCGATCGCGGAGAGGGCGGCCTCTGCGGGATCTTTCAGCTTCTTCTCGGTGGCCATGCGACGCCTCGTTACGCATCCCCTTCGCCCGGCTAACGGCCAAGCGAAGACGAAATTACCCGTATTGCCTGGAAGTTTAGTCCCCGTACCCCGTGCCGGATACCCAAGCGCTGCGGGAGCGAGGAAAAACCTTAACGGAATGGTTACCAAGCCGGCCAGGGCGCCCGATGGGAGGACTTATCTCTCGGCACGCCAACGCTTAAACCGTGCGGACGGGCAGAAGCGCCGCTGTGGACAGCTCGGCCGAAATTCATAACGCGATCCGGAAAAACGAGTCGGGAGACGGACTTGAGCGACGAAACGCTGCTCGATCGGGACCATCTCGACGCCCAGACCTTCGGTGACGAAGCGCTGGCTCGGGAGCTTCTCGGGTTGTTCGCGGACCAGTGCCGCAGCCTGCTGCCGGGCGTTGCCGACCCCGGGCGATCGGAGGCCGACCGGGCCGATCTCGCCCATACCCTGAAGGGCTCGGCCCTCGGCGTCGGCGCATCGCGGGTCGCCGCCCGCGCCGCCGAGACCGAGGATGCGCTGCGCGTGGGCAGCGATGTCTCGCCGGGCCGGGCGCTGGCGCTCGCCGAGGCCGTCGCGGCCACGCTGGCCGCGCTCGACGCGACCAGCTGAAGCGTCGCGGGGCGTCATGCGCGTCCGCCATGCGACGTAGGCGCACGAAGTCGGCCCAAACCCTGCTCCCATGCTTGCATTCCCGTGCGTGCCCCTCCAACAAGCGGGCCGAGGCCATGGACACGCGCCTGAGGCGCATCGGCACGACGGCGGAGCAAGGCATGCCCAACATCACCTACGTCGATCACGCAGGCACCGCCCGCACGATCGACGGGCAGGTCGGGTCGACCGTGATGGAGGCCGCGATCCGCAACAACGTGCCCGGCATCGATGCCGAATGCGGTGGCGCCTGCGCCTGCGCCACCTGCCACGTCTACGTCGACGAGGATTGGATGGAAGCGGTCGGCCCCTCAGAGCCGATGGAGCAGGACATGCTCGATTTCGCCTCGGATGTGCGCGCCACTTCACGGCTGTCCTGCCAGATCCGGATCACGCCCGAGCTCGACGGCCTCAAGGTGACGACGCCGGCCCGCCAGGGCTGACGAGCCGATCCGCGGCGTATCGGATCGCACGGCAGCGGCGGTGACCGCGCGATAGCGTCGCCGACCAGGGCCTCGGTCCTCCGGTGGGCCGGAGACCGCTTGCCCCGGGGCGACACACGATGGTTCCGGCACCCTCCTTCGACTCCGCCGTCGCGGCAGGCATCGTCACGGCCGACCAGGCCTCGCGCCTGACGGCGTTCTACGGGGAGCAGACCCCCGGCAGGACGAGCAGGCTCGCCGCCGTCTTCGATCTCGCCCACGTGCTCTGGTATGCCGGCGCGCTCATCGTGATCGGCGCGATGGGCCTGTTCTCGACCGTGGCCTTCTCCCAGATGGGTGCCGGCGCGCTCGTCGCGACGGCCCTGGTCTACGCCGTCCTTTTCACTACGGCCGGGCATTATCTCTGGCACGCGAAGGGCCTGCCGATCCCCGGCGGCCTCCTTGTGACGGTCGCCGTTGCCATGACGCCGCTTGCCGTCTTCGGTGTCCAGGAGGGGCTGGGCTGGTGGGGCCGCTTCGGCGAGCCGGGCCAGTACAAAGACTTTTACGTCTGGATCAAAGGCAGCTGGCTCGCGACGGAGATCGCCACGCTCGTCGCCGCACTGATCGCCGTACGCTTCTACCCGTTCGGGTTCATCGCCATGGTGGCGGCTGTCGCGCTCTGGTTCTTGTCGATGGACCTAGCGCCCTGGATCGGCGGCTCGCAGGACTACGATTGGGCGCTGCGCCGCACGGTCTCGCTGTGGTTCGGCCTCGCGCTGATGGTCGTGTCCTGGGCGGTCGACCTCCGCCAGAGCCGCGCGGATTACGCCTTCTGGCTTCATCTCGCGGCCATCGCCGCCTTCTGGGGAGGACTGACGCTCCAGGATTCCAGCAGCGAAATCGGGAAGTTCGTCTATTGCCTGATCAATGTCGGGCTGATCGGACTGGCGATCTTTCTGACGCGCAAGGTCTACGCGGTGTTCGGGGCGATGGGCATCGCCTTCTATCTCGGCCACCTCGCCGACAAGGTCTTCAAGGACTCGCTGCTGTTTCCCTTCGCGCTCTCGCTGATCGGGATCGCCATCGTGGCGGCGGGCCTGCTCTACCGGCGCCACCGTCCCGCCATCCTCGTCGCCTTCGAGCGTGCGCTGCCGGCGGGCCTGCGAGCCCTGCGGCCGGCCCAGGCCTCGGGGCGATGACGGCGGCAGGCTGGGGCATGCGTCCCGGAAAGAGGCGAGGGGATCGAAAGGCCTACTTCAGCAGGGAACGCGTCGCGCCGTCGATCCCGTCGAGCGTCAGCGGGAACATGCGCCCCGAAAAGATCTGGCGGACCATGGCGATCGACTGCGTGTAGGGCCAGTGCGCCTCGGGCACCGGGTTGAGCCAGGCCGCCTTCGGGAAATGCTCGAGCACGCGGTTGAGCCACACCTGGCCCGGCTCCTCGTTCCAGTGCTCCACCGAACCGCCAGCCATGGCGATCTCGTAGGGGCTCATCGAGGCATCGCCCACGAAGACCACGCGATAATCCGAGCCGTAGGTGCGGATCACGTCGGTGAGCGAGGTGCGCTCGTCGTGACGCCGCCGGTTCTCGGTCCAGACCGCCTCGTAGGGGCAGTTGTGAAAGTAGAAGTGAGCGAAGTGCTTGAATTCGCTCCGGCAAGCCGAAAACAGCTCCTCGGCCAGTTCGACATGCCAGTCCATCGAGCCGCCGACGTCGAGAAACAACAGCACCTTCACGGCGTTGCGCCGTTCCGGGCGGAGCCGCACGTCGATATAGCCCTGGCGGGCGCTCTCGCGGATCGTGGTGTCGAGGTCGAGTTCCTCGGCAGCGCCCGAGCGCGCGAAGCGGCGCAGGCGCCGCAGCGCGATCCGCATGGTACGCGTACCGAGTTCGACGCCGTCGTCGAGGTCCTTGAACTCGCGCTTGTCCCAGACCTTCACGGCCCGGAAGTTCCGGTTGCCGTCCTGGCCGATGCGGATGCCTTCCGGATTGTAGCCATAGGCCCCGAACGGGGAGGTGCCCCCGGTGCCGATCCATTTCGAGCCGCCCTGGTGGCGGCCCTTCTGCTCGGCGAGCCGCTGCTTGAGCGTCTCGAACAGCTTGTCCCAGCCGAGGGCCTTCAACTCGGCCTTCTCGTCGTCGGTGAGATACTTCTCGGCGAGCTTGCGCAGCCACTCCTCCGGAATCGCCGCCGGCTCCACGGCGTCGCCCACCGTCTCCAAGCCTTTGAAAACCTGGCCGAAAACCCGGTCGAATCGGTCGAGGTTGCGCTCGTCCTTCACGAGGGCGGTGCGCGCAAGGACGTAGAAGTCTTCGACCCGCTTGTGGGGAAGATCTCGCCCGAGAGCCTCGATCAGAGTCAGGTGCTCGCGCAGCGAGACCGGAACCTTGGCTTCCCTCAATGCGGTGAAGAGGTTGAGCAGCATCGAGGCGCACGTCACCCGAGCCGGAGGCACGGGTCAAGGGCAGCCCGGAACGGTCACGCTTGCGTGAGCGAACCCTGAGCAATTGTCGTGACTTGGCTAACGAATTCGCAAGCCTGGCGGCAGAGTCATCGACTCACCTGTGGAAAGAATCGGAATCCGGTGGATATGTCGAGGGCATCGCTTTGGTGAGTCATCGACTCCGTCACGAAGCTGACAATCAAGTCATTGAACACAAGTCCTGCGTTTCCGGACTTATCGACCGGATGGTTGAAATGACCGTCGTCTTGCGTTCCTTGAGTGACTTCAAACGGTTTCTTCGGAAGCCGGGAGCCACGATTCAAATCGTACACAACACGCTCATCGAGCGTCAGCCGACGCAGTTTCGCGAGGCCTATCGCCGCAAGGGGCTCTACGAGCCGCGCACCGTGCGGGCCATGTCGAAGAAGGCGGCCGTGTTCGATGTGAAAGGCCACGACGAGACCGTCTGGCTCTACTGGGACAAGGGCACCCGCAAGTGGCGTTTCCAAGGTGACACCGTGGCGGTGCCGCTCAACGCGGCCATGGGCGCGCCCGACGAGGTCGTCTATCGCTGCAGCCTGCCGGAAGAGGCGCCTCAGCCGGGTCCTCCCGCGCCCCGCGAGTCGCTCTTCGACGACGAGGACGGCGAAACGGACCGGGAGGACTGATCGCCCATTGGTGGACAACCGTGCTGTCTGTCTCGGCGTATTTTGCGAGCCCCCTGGCTAGTGGCGTCTCTCGGCAGCGGCAACGACGGTCAGCACCGCCTGTAGCTTGGCCGGATCCAACACGTAGTTTCCGTTCCAGCTCGGCACGTCGTCCACCGGGTCGCCGACCATGAACCCGAACGGCAACCCGCAGCGCGACGCGAGCGACCAGAATGCTGGCTGGACAGTCGCCGGACTGAACAGCTCGGCAACGGGTGTGCCGGGCTCGCAGAACAGCATGTTCGCGAGACCGGCGCCGTGCTCCGCGACGAGGCAGGATGCCGACCGCATGCGAGCGATCTGGTCGTGCAGGGGCATGTCGTCGAAATTCTCGATCACGAAGCCTGCCGACTCGATGAGCGGTCTGCACACGTCGAAGTTCTCGACCTGACGGACCTGCGCGGAGCCGCGGTGAAGATAGATCCGACGCAGGTCCCCCCGATCCTCAATGGAGTGGCGCACGGCATGGGCGCTGCGGATGAGCCAGCCCGCTCGCGCCATGAGCGGGCTGACGTCGATGATGTCGATGCCGAAGGCGGCAGTCAGGTTCTCGAAGGTCACGACGCATCGTGGCTGCATTCGATAAATCCACTCTTCCGAAATGCCGAGCAGATCGAGCGTTGCCTGATGAAAGGACCCAACGGAAAAGGGGGGCAGAACAAGCTTCAGGCCACGCCGATGCATGCGCAGCAGCATGAAGGTCACTAGCCGCGGCACGCATTCCTTCATCCAATGCGCGTAGTTCGGCCAAGTCGACGTGAACCCGACGAGAAACTCGCCGGCGATGACCTTCCGGAAGAAACGCAGATCGTTTCGGAAGCAGACGCTCACCTCGGACTGATACGACTCGAAGCCCTCGACATCCTTCCAGGGACAGAGATTCGTCGTGGTCTCCCTGACGATGCGCCCGCCCGTGAAGACGATTCCATCGATCCCGCAGACATGCCCGGTCCCGAGGTCGGCGCAACGGACGGGGAGCGGCCGGAACCGGCTGAAGCTCGGGTCTGCGAACCTGTCAGCGAAGGCCGCGAAAGCCGGATCGATCGCATCGGCAATCAGAAACGGCACGCGCGGCTCGTCCGAACCTGGCTCGATCAGGACAGGGCGGCGGTAGGTCCCTGACGCAAGCTCCTCCGTGAGGCTACCGGTGAGTGCCATGCCCTCGCGCCGGAACCAGTCCGGCGAGTTCGCGACTCGCGCCGTCTTTGCTCCATGCTGCAGAGGTCGCCGTCCTATGGAGAGCCGGAGAGACCGCAGATCGAAGCGCATCGAACGTCCATGAACATATTTGGTTCGCCAAAGCCACGGTCGAGCCCATGGCCAGTTATGTTCTGCCGCGGGTCGTTATTGCGGCATGCGAAAGACCGTCCGGACGCTCGCCGCGTTGGATATCGGGACACCGCCATGCCCCTCAAGAGGCACGACGGCGTGGTGGAAAATCGCCGAAGCATCGCTCTCAAGCGCTCGGCCGCGCGTTCGCAGCCTGGGTCTCTGGCTTGTCGGTCCTCGATACTTCACGCCCCTCTGCGGACTTCACATCCACCGTCTTGCCGATGGTGCGGCGTGCCCGGAACGCCGGCCGAGTCTCGGCCTCCTTGCGCTTGAGCATGATCCGGAACTCGTCGCGGCGCTCGTGGATCGAGGCGATGACGAGGCCCATCGGCACGCCGACATCGACCAGCACCGCCTCAGAGAGCTGCAGCGAGGCCTCGATGGTCTCGGGCACAGCGTCGTCGACGCCCATCTCGTAGAGCTCGGTGGCGTGGCGCGCATCGCGGGCGCGGGCGACGATGGTAAGGTCCGGCCGCTCGGCGCGGGCCGCCTGCACCACCGCCTCGACCCGGTTCGGCGTGTCGAGGGTGACCACGAGGGCGCGGGCCGTGGCAATATCGCAGCGGCGCAGAAGCTCGGTGCTCGACGAATCCCCGAAATAGACCGGGTTGCCGAGGCGGCGCTGCTCGGCGACGCGCACGGGATCGGAATCGAGGGCGATGTACGGGATCTTGTGGCGCTTGAGCATCTCGCCGACGAGGCGCCCGACGCGCCCGTAGCCCGCGACGATGACCCGGTCCTGCTGTGCATCCGGCGGCGGCTCGGCCCGTGCCCGGCCGAGCGCTGCCTTGTTGGTGCGGCGGCCGATGCGGCGCGCGAGCAGCGCCAAGGGCGGGATCGCGATCATGGTGACGGTGGTGACGATGAGCGCCGTCTGGCCGAGGGCTTCGGGCAAAAGGCCGCCGACGATGGCGCCGCCGAGCAGGACGAAGGCGAACTCCCCGCCTGGGCCGAGCAGCAGCGCCGTCTCGAAGGCCACCGACCGCGGCAGCCGCATCATCCGCGCGCCGACGAGGATGATGAAGCCCTTCACGACGAGGAGAGCCAGGGCGAGGCCAAGGATCAGGACGGGTGCCGCGACGAGCTGAGCCGGATCGAGGCTCATGCCGACCGAGACGAAGAACACGCCGAGCAGCAGGCCCTTGAACGGGTCGATCGTCGCCTCGATGGCCCGGCGATACTCGGTCTCGGCGAGCAGCAGGCCGGCCACGAAGGCGCCGAGCGTCATCGAGAGGCCGCTGGAGGCCGCCGTGAGCGCCGTCGCGGCGATGACGAGCAGGCAGGCCGCCATGAACAACTCGGGGCTCTTGGTGCGGGCCACGAGCTGAAACAACGGGCGCAACGCCAGGCGGCCGGCGATCACGATGACCACGAGCGCCACCGCCGCCTGGCCGAGCGCCAGTGCCAGCCCGACGCCGACATTGCCGCCATCGTTGCGCCCGAGCACCGCGATGGCGAACAGGACGGGCGCGACCGCGAGGTCCTGGAACAGCAGCACCGCGAAGCTGGTGCGGCCAGAGGGCGTGTTGAGCCGCTTCTGCTCGGCGAGCACTGGCAGCACCACGGCGGTCGAGGACAGGGCGAGGCCGATGCCAACAACGAGAGAGGCCGCCAGGGGCTGGCCGACCGCCATCAGGATGGCGGCGATCAGGCCGGCAGAGGCGATCACCTGGATCGAGCCGAGACCGAAGACCAGGCGGCGCAGGGTCCGCAGGCGCTCCCAGGACAGCTCGATCCCGATCATGAACATCAGGAAGATCACGCCGAACTCAGCGAGATGCGAGATCTCCGCCCGATTGCCGATGGTCACTGGCCCGAGCCAGGGATGCGCCTCCGCGAGGCGGCCGAGCCCGTACGGCCCGAGCAGGGCGCCGGCGCCGATGAAGCCGAGCACCGGACTGATCCGCAGGCGATGGAACAGCGGCACCACCACGCCCGCCGTCACCAGGAAGATGATCGCTTCCTTGTAGGCGCCGAGATGCTCGGCCGTTGCGGCGACTTGAGCCCCGGCGGCGGTGGGATCGGTCATCGGTGCGCTTGCTCAGCCTTCGCGAGGAGGATGGACCGTCCGCAAGCAGGACGGATGCCCGCCATCATGGGGGTGCAAGCCCCGATGGGGCAACCGAAATTCGGCCGCGTGCGAAGATCTTCCTCGTATGGCCCAGCTTATGCTTATTTGAGGTGCCGCAGCGCACATCCACTGTGCGACCGAGGGGCGTTTTCCGTTCCGGACGGCGTGATCTGATGCAGGAAAACCACCGTCCACCGCTTCGTTCGCCTGCCCGACGGGCGGCACAACTTCGGCACAATAGCCGCATAACCAGCATGTTAACGAAGGCTTAAGGCCGCGCTTGGCGCGTCCTTTCGAGACCGAGTGACCGTATGCCGATCCTGCGGAAAGTCCCGCCGAACCGCGACGTCGCGCGCGAGAACCGCGAGTGGAAGCTCGACCGCCAGCGCTGGAAGCAGGCCCGCGACGTCGAACGCGGCTACCGCATCAAGTGGGGCTATGTCGGGATCGCGTATCTCGTCGAATTCATGGTGATCGGCGCCTCGCTGATCGGCGCTTGGCTCTTCGCGGATTACTACAGCGATGGCGATCACCGCGCCTTCTACTTCATGCTGCTCGCACCGCTGGTCTACGCCGCGGTGGAGCTGTGCCGCGTGCCGCTCGGTATCCTGGCGAGGACCCAGCGCTCCTGGTTCGTCAAATGCCTCGCGATCGTGGGCATCATCTTCGCGGCCGGCGTGACCACAAAGTCGGTCTCGCAGCTCGGCGAGATGATGTTCCACCCGCGCCTGATGGATGCGGCCAAGGCCAAGACCGCCCTGAAGGACGCCCAATCCGACCGCGCCTCGATCGATACCCGTATCGCGGCAGCTGACGCTCGCGTGACGCAGTACACGACCGAACTGGAGCAGATCGAGAAGCGTGCGGCGGACAATTCCTCGCAGCTCGCCGGCCTGCCGGCTCAGCGCTGCGAGCGCATCTCCGGCACCAACAGCAAGGGCCGCGCCTATTCGAACCTGAAATGCGTCGCCGACCCGCGCGTCGCCACGCTCAACGCCGCCGTCACCAAGGCCGGCGCCGATCGCGGCGCGGTGACCAAGGATCTCGAAGCGGCACGGCAGGCTCGGTCTCAGCTCGACCGTGGCGCGGCCGACCGCAAGGTCGCCGACACGGAGCAGTCCTACCGCAATGCCGTGAATCGCTCGCAGCTGCATTCCTTCACCGCGATGGTCTACGGCGTCGACCCGATCGAGGTGACCGACGCGCAGGTGCACGCCTTCCTGCGCATCTTCGTGTTCGTGCCGGCGCTGTGCGCCGCCTTCGCCTCAACGATCCTGGCGCTCTCCGCGGTCTCCGTCCGCCGCACCTTCATGGACGAGGACGACCTCGGCGCCGACGTCGCCACCGAGGCGACGCCCTACCTGATCGACCACCTGACCGGCGCGCTGAAGGAGCATCCCGAGCTGCTCCAGCCCAGGCCACCCGCACAGCAGCCGGCCGCCGCATCGGTTATCCCGATCGACCGGCGTCAGCCGCCGATCACCCAGTCCAACAACCCGGCCTCTGGCGTCGGAGCCACGGCATGAGCATCCATACGCCCGGCACCCACGAGAACATCGTTCTCGCCCAGAACGTGAACGGCCGCCTCAGGGCGGAATCGCGGATCATCTTCGCGAAGGCCTTCCTCTACCGGGCGCTCGGGGCAGGGGCCTTCATCCTGCTCGCGGGTGCTGGCATCGGCGCGGCCTCCTACGGCTACGCCTACATGAACCAGTTCGACTCGGCGGCCGAGAAGATCGCGAGCGCGATGCAGACGGCGCTCTCCGACGTCACGCTCAAGACCAAGGGCGAGGTCACGCTGACCGACAACGTGCTGAAGCTTGAGCAGCCGGTCGTGGCCTCCAAGCCCGACATCGCCTCGGTCGTCGCCAAGCAGGCCAAGGGAGAGGACGGCAACGCCGCCGTGCGCACCACCTTCACCGTGTTCAAGACGGTGCCCTATCTCGACGGTAACATCGTCAGCGGCTGGACCTTCAAGGGTGACGAGAAGACACCCGAGGGCCAGTACTGCTACTTCACGCACCCGCAGAAATTCGGCTCCGACGTGATGGTGCAGGTCAACATCGCGGTGAACAAGCAGATCGCGCCACAGACCAGCTCCGAGATGAACCTGCAGCAGCTCGCCAAGAGCTGCATCTGGTTCGATCCGAGCAAGGTGTGAGCTTTCACGAGCGATCCCCGAGGCTTGCAGGGCGCCGGCTGGACACGTAGGCCGGGCTGACCGTCCACGACAGCGAGCCTCCATGCGCTTCACCGGCACCGAGACCTACGTCGCGACCTCCGACCTCACCACGGCGGTGAATGCCGCGATCGTGCTGGAGCGGCCACTCCTGGTGAAGGGTGAGCCCGGCACCGGGAAGACGGTTCTGGCCGAGGAGATCGCCAAGGGGCTCGGCGCAACGCTGCTGACTTGGCACATCAAGTCGACGACCAAGGCGCAGCAAGGCCTCTACGAGTACGACGCGGTCTCGCGCCTGCGCGATTCGCAGCTCGGCGATCCGCGCGTTTCGGAGATCTCGAACTACATCCGCCGCGGCAAGCTCTGGGAGGCGTTTTCCGCGCACGAGCGCCCAGTGTTGCTGATCGACGAGATCGACAAGGCCGACATCGAATTCCCGAACGACCTGCTCACCGAGCTCGATCGCATGGAGTTCCACGTCTACGAGACGGGCGAGACCGTGAAGGCGGCCCGGCGTCCTATCGTGATCATCACCTCGAACAACGAGAAGGAGCTGCCGGACGCCTTCCTGCGCCGCTGCTTCTTCCACTACATCAAGTTCCCCGACGCCGAGACGTTGCAGCAGATCGTCGACGTCCACTATCCGGGGATCAAGCACCGCCTCGTCGAGGAGGCGCTGCGGGTCTTCCTGGAAACCCGCGAGGTGCCCGGCCTCAAGAAGAAGCCCTCGACCTCGGAGCTGCTCGACTGGCTGAAGCTCCTCGTCTCCGAGGACGTCCAGCCCGAGACCCTGCGCGAGCGCGACAGCCGCAAGCTGATCCCGCCGCTGCACGGGGCACTCCTCAAGAACGAGCAGGATGTCAGCCTGTTCGAGAAGCTGGCCTTCATGATGCGGCGGGAAGGGCGGGGCGGCTGAGGCGACCGAAGCACGCGCAGGCGGTCGTCAGGCGACTGGCTGAGCGGAGTGCTTGCGCATCTCGGCCACCGTCAGCCAGACCGCCGAGACGAGGAAATAGAAGGCGCCGAAGGCCGCGTAGGGCGCGACATCTGTGATGCCGGGCATATCGGGGCCGGCGGCACGCTTGATGAAGAACGCGCCCGCGAGCGCAGACTGCGCTCCGCTGAGGACCATCGCCCATTGGGCCCCTGCGCCCCAGCGCCGGCTACCGGTCGCAAGCTGTGACAGACCCGAGAGAGTCGCCCAGGCACCGAACACCGCGAGTACGGCGTTGGGGCTCCGACCGAGGGCGATGGCGACCGCGATCGCCGTGATGACGCTGACGATCGCGTTGACCGTCTGGCTTGGGTTGGCCCTCAGGCCGCCGCTGCGTCGCGCGTCGATGAGATTGGCGAACGCGTCCCATGCGGGATAGGCGATCAGGAGGACCGACGCGATCGCAGGGCCGCTCTTGCCCACGGTGAAGCCGGCGAGAACCCAGGCGGCGGCGATGCCGGCGCGGGTGAAGTAGTAGGAGCGAAGCCAGTTTGGCGAGGCGACCGTATTCATCGAAATGTCCTCTGCGCGCACGAGCGCCGAGACCGACGATCGGTCCGAGCGTCGCGCTAGGGGGATGGTCGAGCGACCGGGTCGCTCACGAGGAAAGGCGCCTGTTTTCAAGCGACTGGGCGTCTTTACGGATCGCCAAATTACCTGTGGGAAGCCCGGATCAGCCATGATCGAAAGGCTGGAAAACTTGACCGATCCTCCGGAAGACGGGACCCGCGCCGCGACCTCCGTCGACCTGCTGTCACACGTCCTGGCCCAGATTCGGCTCACCGGAGACGGCGTCTCGTCCGAAACCCTCCCCGAGGGCGGCCGGCTGAACCTGGATACGGACGCCGCCTATGCCTTCGTGGTCACCCAGGGCGCGTTGCATGGCACAGCTCCTGACGAGGCGGTCGAGGCAGGCGATCTCGTCCTGATCCCGAACGGTATCGGCGCGACGTCCTTCGTCGCGTCACAGCCCGCGCAGATCGTCGTCTGCCGGTTCCGGTTCGATCCCTACACCTTGCGCAGCATGATCGCCGCGCTGCCCCGGCGCATCCATATCCGGCGCGACGAAGGAGCCGGATGGCTCGACGGCATCGTCCACTTCCTGATGATCGAGACGACGGACACCCAGCCCGGCGCGGCCCTGATGATCTCGCGGATCATCGACGTGCTGGTCATCCGCACGCTCCGCACCTGGGTGCAACGCGGTCAGTCCTCCGGGTGGCTGGGTGGATTGTCGGATGTGCGCATCGCGCGCGCGCTCAAGGCGATCCACCAGGAGCCGATGCAGCCCTGGAGCGTCGAGGCGCTCGCCGACCTGGCCGGCATGTCCCGTTCGAGTTTCGCCGGTCGCTTCACCCAGCTCGTAGGCCTCTCGCCCCTGCGCTACCAGAACGCGTGGCGGCTCACGATCGCTCAGGATCTGCTCTCGCGACGAGGCGCGCGCGTCGGAGAGATCGCGCACCGCGTCGGCTATGAATCGGAGGCCGCCTTCAGCCGCGCCTACAAGGCGCTGTTCGGCCATTCGCCCCGCGACGAAGCTGCGCAGAGCCTAAGAACGGAGGCGAACGACTGACCGGCGGGTCGTCGTCACGAGCTCATTGAGCCTTTCCGGAATAGATATCCGACACCTGCCCCAACAGCTTCAGAGCATCCGCCTTCGAGCGCTGGAAGGCATTGCGACCGATGATCGAGCCGAACCCGCCGCCGGCCTGGATCGCCTTGATCTCTTCGAGGAACGGCGCGTCCTCGGCCGCGCCGCCACCGGAAAAGATCACGATGCGGCGGCCGTCGAAGGCACATTGCACGATGTGCTTCACGCGCTCGGCCGCCGTGCCGATCGGGATGCCGGTCTTCTCGTAGACCTTGCGCGCCGCGTCCTGCTCGATGTGGTCGCTCGGCAGCTTCACCTTGATGATGTGCGCGCCGAGCTGCGCCGCGATCTGCGCGGCATAGCCAATCACGTCGATCGCCGTCTCGCCCTCCTTCGAGAGCGAGGAGCCACGGGCATAGGACCAGATCACCACGGCGAGGCCCACCGCCTTGGCCTCCTCGGCGATCTCGCGGATCTGGCCGTACATGGCGTTGCGGTGGATCGAACCCGGATAGATCGTGAAGCCGATCGCCGAGCAGCCGAGCCGCAGGGCATCCGCCACCGAGCCGGTCAGCGCCTGGTCGGGATCGTCCTCGTCGGCGAGCGTGTCGTGGTCGTTGAGCTTGAGGATCAGCGGGATGCGGCCAGCGAATTTGCGCGCGCCCGCCTCCAGGAAGCCTAGGGGAGCAGCGTAGGCGTTGCAGCCGGCCTCGATGGCGAGTTCGAAATGGTAGCGCGGGTCGTAGGCCGGCGGGTTCGGCGCGAAGCTGCGGGCAGGGCCGTGCTCGAAGCCCTGGTCCACGGGCAGGATCAGGAGCTTGCCGGTGCCGCCGAGGCGGCCGTGTTCCAGAAGCCGGGCGAGGTTCGTCAGGGTTCCGGGGCTGTCGGCGCCGTACCAGGACAGGATCTCGGCGACGCGGGCAGAACGTTCCATCGGACGGCTCCGGGGCTTGGCGGACAGACGGCTTCGCCAACGCAACAGAGCCGAACCGGCGAGGTTCCGCACGCTCTCGCTTTCGCGCCGCCGACGCCCAGATAAGCGGCCGGGGGACACAGGACCGTCGCCATGAAAACCAAAAAGCTCGGCCGCACCGGCCTCGACGTCTCGCCGCTCTGCCTCGGCTGCATGACCTACGGCGTGCCCGAGCGCGGGCCCCATCCCTGGACCATGACCGAGGAGAACAGCCGGCCTCTCCTGAAGAAGGCGCTCGATCTCGGCTTCAACTTCTTCGACACCGCCAACTTCTACTCGGACGGCACCTCC
Organism: Methylobacterium brachythecii; assembly: GCF_014196345.1. Taxonomy (GTDB): domain Bacteria; phylum Pseudomonadota; class Alphaproteobacteria; order Rhizobiales; family Beijerinckiaceae; genus Methylobacterium; species Methylobacterium brachythecii. Next base: position 134,540 of record NZ_JACIDN010000009.1, read on the forward strand.
GAGGAGATCGTCGGGCGGGCGCTCCGGGATCTCGGCGTGCGCGACGAGATCGTCCTCGCTACCAAGGTCTACTTTCCGCTCAAGGATCGGCCGAATTCCGGCGGCCTCTCGCGCAAGGCGATCTTCTCCTCGATCGATGCCAGCCTGAGGCGGCTCGGCACCGACCACGTCGACCTCTACCAGATCCACCGCTGGGACTACGGCACGCCGATCGAGGTGACAATGGAGGCGCTGCACGACGTCGTGAAGGCGGGCAAGGCGCGCTATCTCGGCGCCTCCTCGATGTTCGCCTGGCAATTCGCCAAGGCGCTGTTCACGGCCGATCTCAACGGCTGGACGCGCTTTGCCACGATGCAGGACCACTACAACCTGCTCAGCCGCGAGGAGGAGCGCGAGATGCTGCCGCTCTGCGCCGACCAGGGCATCGCCGTGCTGCCCTGGAGCCCCCTCGCCCGCGGCCGCCTGACCCGCGACGCTGATGCGACCTCGCCCCGGCAGGACAGCGACGTCACGGGCGTCGGGCTCTACGACGCCACCGTCGAGGCCGACCGTCGGGTGATCGAAGCGGTGGCGAAGGTCGCCGCGCAGCGCGGCATCCCGCGTGCTCAGGTGGCTCTGGCCTGGGTGCTCTCGAAGCCCGTCGTCACCGCGCCGATCATCGGCGCCTCGAAGCCACATCACCTCGACGATGCGGTCGCCGCCCTGGACGTCGAGTTGACGACAGAGGAAATCCAGACGCTGGAGGAGGCCTACATTCCGCACGCAACGGTGGGCTTCTCCTGATCATGGGCCGCCTGATTCTGCTCCGCCACGCCAAATCCGCCTGGCCCGAGGGCGTCGCCGATCTCGACCGGCCGCTGAACGAGCGCGGCCGCGCCACCGCTTCGCGCATGGGCGCCTATCTCAGGGCCGAGAAGCTCGTACCGGACCACGTCTTCGTCTCGCCGGCGCGACGCACGCAAGAGACCTGGGAGATGGTGCGCCGCGACTTGCCGGGCGTCGAGGCTGAGACCGTGCCGATGATCTACGAGGCCTCGGCCTCCCGCATCCTCGATGCGGTACACTCGGCACCCGACCGTGCCGAGACTCTGCTGGTGATTGGGCACAATCCCGGCCTCCAGGACTTCGCCATGCTGCTGATCGGGGAGGGCTCCCCGAGCCTGCGCGCGAATCTCAGGGAGAAATTTCCGACGGCCGGGCTCGCCGTGATCGATGTCCCGGCCGACCATTGGAGCGGCATCGGCCGGGCAGGCGGTCGGCTGGAGCGGTTCGTCGTGCCGCGCGATCTGACGGACTGATCCCGAAGCGTCCGCGCCAACGAACCGCGAGGTATCGGGGTGCGGCAGGGGCAGGCGAGGAGCACGAACGCGGCCTTTGGCAGGCCGTACGTTCAACTTGACGAAATCATCCATGGCATCCAGAACTTTTTTCAGGTCGCCTTGGCGTGGCGGCTTGCCAACTCGACTTCGACCCGCCCGGCAGAGATGCCGCGGCGGGTTTTTCGTGGCGGCGAGCCGATCGTGGAGCGCTCCTTCGCGAAGCCTCGCGTCGGCGGACGCGGCGCTCGGTCAGTTGCCGAGCGAAGGGCCGCCCGCGCTGCCGCCCGAACCGGGCGGCCCGCTCGTCGGCGTGCCGCCGATATTCACGTTCGGCGTCGTACCGGGAACGGACGAGTTGCTCCGGTTCGCCGCATTGCCGGCGGCCGTGCCCGGGCTGCGATCGTCGAGCGCGCCACCGGGCACCGTGCCGGACCGGACACCGCCCGTCCCGGCAGGGGCCGGAACGCCGGTATTGGCGGCGCCTCCGCTGACGATCTGAGCCGAGGCCGGCGCCCCCATCGCGACGAGCGCAGCCGTCAGAATCATTCGTGCTTTCATCGTGCCTCTCCGTTTGCCCGGACGCCAACGGATGGCCGGAGCTTCGGTTCAGGCTCACCCCGCCGATCGATCGCAGGGCCTCGATGCCGGCAGATGTGGATGGCGCCGACATCGGGTGAACCGTGCGTGTCCGCCGCCGTTGTGCTAGAAAGGCCAAGCTCCAACCCGCCGAGATCCGCCCGTGCTTCTCGAAGCGCTCATCGCCCTGGCGACGGTGCTGCCGCGTCTCGACGCCGGCCTCGAGGCGGTGCGGGCGCGACACGCCGCTCTCGAGGCGCCGGCTTTGCGCTCGAGCCTCGGCGCGGAGCCGCCACCTCCGGCGCTGCCCTATTTCAGCGCGACGGCGCGGGCAGTGTCGAATTGGCGCGACGAGGCAGGCGCCGCGCTGTTGCCGGCCTCGCTGGCGCTGGTCGTGAAATACGCGGCGACCGATCCGGGCTTCGTCGCCCGCTGCGTGAAGCTCAACAATTACTGGTGCATCAAGCAGGCCCGCTGGCGCGGCGAGCTCGGCGGCGACGGCGAGGGCCATACCGGCTTCGCCACGGCGGCCGACGGGGCCAACGCGGCCGCGATCCTGCTGCAGCGCTACTATCGCGAATTTGGGCGCCGCACGGCGCTCGCCATCGTGCGGCGCTGGGCCCCCGCCGAATGCGGGCTCGGGGCCACCGCGGGCACGCCGAGGGCACTTCCGGCGCGTGCGGCCGCGGTCCCACCGGTCACCAAGGCGGTGGCGCCGCAAGGGATCGGCAAGACCCTGCGCGCCCGCTTTCTCGCGCGACACGCCCGGGGAGGAGCGCCGCGACGGGTCACCGTCTACCGCGGGAGCGCCGGCACCTCCTTGCGCGTGCAGCCCTGGTCGGCCCGCGCGAGACTTGCCGGCCATCCGAGCCATGCCACGCGCGTCTCCGCCAGGGCGGCGCTCCCGAAGCCGGTGGCCGACATCGCAGCCGGAATCGGTCCGGGAACAGCGCAGGCGGAGAAGCCGCCGATCCACGGTCTCTCGGCACGGAGCGGGCTCGCGCCGCCACCGAAATTCCCGCTCGATGCAGCCGCGTCGCGACCGACCCGGCTGGCGGGCAGCGGGGCGGCTAATCCGGCCGCTCTGCTCGCCCCCGACAGGATGGTCTCAGAATCGGCCGCCCTGCCGTCGATCGTGGCCGGGCTGGCCGGTGGACGCCTGCTCGACCTCAGCGTGCCCGTCCCGCTGTGCAGCACCGACGAGACCCGCATCCGCAACTACGCGAGCCGGATCGCCGCCAGCGTCGGGCTGAAGCCGGAGGACGACCTCAGGCTGTTCGAGGCCGACGGAACGCCGACGGCCCGGCTCGCTCCGGTGATGCTGGCAATGTCCTCCGTCGAACTCGGCTCGCTTCACGCAAGCCCGGCCCTGATCGCCGCGGCGATCGGCCGACTCGGTCTGCGCTCGGCTGGGGCCGCAGCGGCAGTGGGCGAGTGACCTTGCGCGATCCGGGCCTGCGCGCCACCTCAAACCCCGCATCCTTCCCGAAGTCCCGCTCCCGAGCCCATCCTTGCCGCCTCTGTCCGACTTCGCCGCGCAAGCCGGCTCCGCGATCAAGGCCTTCGCCGAAGCTTCCAGCGACCTCCTGATCCAGCCGACGCTCCGGCTCGGCGTCACAGGGCTGGCGCGCTCGGGCAAGACCGTCTTCACGACCGCGCTGATCCATCACCTCGTCGAGGGCCGCGGGCTCCCTGCCTTCACACCCGCTCACGAGGGCCGCCTGCGCCGCGCCCGCCTGGTGCCGCAGCCCGACGATGACGTGCCACGCTTTCCCTTCGAGGAGCATTTTTCGGCGCTCACCGAGGAGAGGCGCTGGCCGCGCTCGACCGACCGGATCAGCCAATTTCGGCTGGCCATCGAGTACGAGCGCGCGGGCGGCTGGCGCAGCGGCCCGGCGACGCTGAACCTCGACGTGGTGGATTATCCCGGCGAGTGGCTGCTCGACCTCGCCCTGATCGACCAAAGCTATACCGGCTGGTCGCGCGCCACGATCCTCGGCACCCGCAGGGCAGGGCGCGCCGCCATGGCCGCCCCCTGGCTCGAAACCCTGAAGGGCCTCGATCCCCGCGGGCCGCTCGACGAAATCGTGGCCGAGCGTGCCGCCGCCAGCTTCAAGACCTATCTCTCGGCCTTGCGCTCGGGCCCTGAATCGGTCGCCACGACGCCACCCGGCCGCTTCTTGATGCCGGGCGATCTGGCCGGCTCGCCGATGCTGACCTTCGCACCGCTCGACGACCTCGGCGAGAGCATCGCGTCCGATAGCCTCGCTGGCCTGATGGAGCGGCGCTTCGAGGCCTACAAGGCCAAGGTCGTGGTGCCGTTCTTCCGCGACCACTTCCAGCGGGTCGACCGGCAGATCGTGCTGGTCGACGTGCTCTCGGCCGTCGATGCCGGGCCGGCCGCGCTCGCGGAGCTGGAGGAGGCGCTCGATACCGTGCTGCTGTCCTTCCGCATCGGCCGCAACACGCTGCTCTCTTATTTCTTCGCGCCACGCGCGGACAAGATCCTGTTCGCCGCGACCAAGGCCGACCACCTCCACCAGACCAGCCACGACCGGCTCGACGCGCTGCTGCGCCTGCTCGTCGCCCGCGCGATGCGCCGGACCGAGGCCGCGGGCGCCCGGGTGGGCACCGTGGCACTCGCCTCGGTGCGCGCCACGCGCGAGACCACCGTGCATGACGGCGACACGGTGCTGCGCGCGGTCTCCGGCACGCCGGAAGCTGGCGAGCAAGTCGGCGACGAAGTCTTCGATGGGCTCACCGAGGCGGCGGTGTTTCCGGGTGAACTGCCGCCAGACGCCCAGGCCGTGCTCGAAGGCGCGGTGACACCGGGCTCCCTGCGATTTCCGCGGTTCCGGCCGCCGCTGCTCAAGCCCGACCGGCTCGGACGCCCGGGCGATCTGCCGATGATCCGGCTCGACCGAGCGATGCAGTTTCTGATCGGGGATCGCCTGTCATGAGCCAGCGCCCGCGCGCCTTCCGCATCCCCTCCGTTGATACGGTGGAGACCGCCGAGGCCCTGCCCTCCGCCCACGCCGAAACCATCCGCTTCGTCGAAGAACCCTTCGAGATCGTCGAGGCGGCCGACGGCGTCGTGGTGCCGGTTGCCACGAAGCGGCGCGCCCCGTGGGTGACGCTGCTCTTCTCGGCGCTGGGCGGTCTCGTCTCGATCGCGATCGGCCTGTCGATCGAGCGGCTGATCGTCGACCTGTTCTCGGCCGCGCCCTGGCTCGGCTGGGTGGCGCTGGCGCTGCTGGCCCTGGCCCTGATCGCGCTCACCGCCATCGTCGCCCGCGAGATCGCCGGGGTCTGGCGCGAGCGCAAGATCGAGGCGCTGCGGGCGAGGGCGGTCGAAGCGCTGGCGACGCGCGATCACACGGCAGCCCAGGGCGTGGTGAAGGACCTGCGCAGTTTCTACGCAGATCGTGCCGCGCTCGCCGAGGGACGCGCTCGGCTCGACGCGCTGGGCGATGCCATCCTCGACGTGGACGACCGCATCGGCATCGCCGAGCGAGAGTTGCTTGCGCCCCTCGATACCCGCGCCAAGAATGCCATCGCCCAGGCCGCCAAGCAGGTCTCGGCGGTCACCGCGCTGTCGCCGCGCGCCATCGTCGACGTCGTCTTCGTGGTGTTCGCGGCGGTGCGACTGCTGCGCAGGATCGCAGGGATCTATGGCGGACGTCCCGGCTTCCTCGGATTCCTGCGGCTGGCGCGGGCCGCCTTCGCCCATCTCACCGTGACCGGTGGCATGGCGGTGGGGGAGGGCGTGGTCCAGCAGGTGCTCGGGCTCGGCCTCGCCGCGCGCGTCTCGGCCAAGCTCGGGGAGGGCATCCTCAACGGGCTAATGACCGCGCGCTTCGGCCTCGCCGCGCTCGCCGTCTGCCGGCCGCTGCCCTTCACGCGCGAGACCCCGCCGACGGTCAACGACGTCGCCGGCGAGCTGCTCCGCGCGGCGCCCAAGGACGAGGCGTAGAACACGCTTTAACTCATTGATTTGATCGTATTTTCTGGGTTTTGATCGGTTCGGTCAGAACGCAGCATGATCGAGGTCGCCTGCCTCACCGTTCCCTCGGCGATGGGCCGGCGGACGGGTGCGTCGGCCCGCCGCAGACATTTTGCGCCGACCCGGTGAAACAGAATCATTCTAAACTGGTTGACCACTCTCTGGAGTTATTCTAACTTCAAACAGTGATTGCGACCGAGCTAGCCGGCTTCGATCGCTGCAACCGAAAGAAGGAATCGTCCCATGGCCACCAGCGCCTCCTGCCAGAGCTGCCGCTTCTTCGACGAGCACAAGACCAATGGCGGCGCTGCTGCCGGCGACGAGGGCCTGTGCCGCTTCAACCCGCCCGTGAGCCAGCCTGAGCCGAAGGGCCACGGCCTGTGGCCGGTGGTCGACGCGAAGGATTGGTGCGGTCACTTCTCCACGGGCGCCCAGCCCGCCGAGTGATCGACCCGGAAAACGGACTGCGATCGAGGCCGGTGCGAGAGCGCCGGCCTTTTTCGTTTGGGATGACCGCGCGTCTGCAGCCTCGGGCACCGTAGCGCCCCGCGCCGGTCATGATGCGGTCAACATCCAGGACGAAACGAGCCCCCAGACGAGAGGCCGGACGGCACCGACGCCGCGGCCCCGAACCTGCCGACGACCCGCACTCTCTTAGCGGGCATGGGGAAGAATCGCATGAATTGGTCTTCGATCACCGGCGCGCTCACGGGCCTGGCGCTCGTCGCCCTCCCGAGCCTCGCCCAGGCCGCCCCGCGCGATCCGAGCGGCGTCTGGCTCACCGAGGACGGCAAGGCGCGCATCCGCGTCGAGAAATGCGGCGCGCAGAACACCAATCTCTGCGGCTACGCCGTCTGGCTGAAAGTGCCGTTGAACGACCAGGGCAAGCCCCGCGTCGACTTCAACAATCCCGATCCGAAGAAGCAGGCTCGTCCCTCCCTCGGCCACCAGATGATCATGGGTCTGAAGCCGAATGCCGACGGCCGCTACGAGGGCAAGATCTACAACGCCGAGAACGGCAAGTTCTACGACGTGACGATCTGGTCCGAGGCCCAGGGCGAGCTCAGCGTGAAGGGCTGCATGCTCGGCTTCCTCTGTGGCTCGCAGACCTGGGAGCAGAAGGCCGACCTCGCACCGGGACAGCTCACCGGCCCGACCAACGGCGCCAACGGCCCGCGCGCCGACGCCGAGTGGGCGCCGAAGACCACCAACGTGGCCAACGCCGCAGGCTCGCCCGCGACCACCGGCACCGCCCCGAAGGCGCCCAAATCGGCAGCTGCGAAGCCCGCCGCCGCCCCGGCTAAGACCGCCGCTCCGGCTGCGCAGGCCGAGCAGCCGGAAGACTGAGCCAAGCCGACACGTCTTCACGAAGGCCGCGATCCGGAATCCCCGGATCGCGGCCTTCGTCGTTTCAGGTGGTCGGCGCGGCGACGCGCTGGCGCAGGCCCGTGATCACCGCCTTGAGCATGTCTTCCCCGGCCTCGGCCGACGGTGGGGCGTTGCGGGCCGAGTAGATTCGCTCATGGACGAAGGCGAGCTTGGCGATCACCGCCGGGGTCAGCTTGAACGGGTAGAGCGCCGGCTGTCCCATGGAGCGATTGAGCGAATTCACCGCATAGGTCAGCGGCATCCAGGCTGCGATCAGGCGCCCGAAATCGCCGGCCTGGTACGGGTCGAAATCGATGACGACGTGGCCGTCCTCGTTGTCCTCCGCAGCGCTCCGCAGCTTCGGCCGCACCTGGATTTCGAAGGACGAGGCCGTCTCCAGCGTGTCCACGATGTGCAAGTAGTGGGCGAAGGTCTCGGCGAAGTCCTCCCAAGGGTGCGCGGTCGCATAGGAGGAGACATAGGTCTCCTCCCAATGCGGGGGTGGGCCGTTCGCATAGTGCTGCTGCAGGGCTTCTCCGTAATCGACGCTCTCGTCGCCGAAGATCACCCGGCAGGTCGGCAGACTCGCGTCGTATCGGACCAGCACGTCCCAGAAATAATGCCCGATCTCGTGGCGGAAATGCCCGAGAAGCGTCCGGTAGAACTCGCCGAACAACACGCGTCGCCGCTCGCGCTCGGCATCGTCGGCCTCGGCGATGTTGAGGGTGATCAGGCCGCTGTCGTGTCCCGTCAGGACCGGCGGACCATCCGCCTGGGTCTCGGCCGGGTCGGCCAGGAAGTCGAAGGCGAGCCCATCGGAATACTGCTCGCGGCTCGCCAGCGGCAGGCCGAGGCGCATCAGCGTGTAGAATAATCTGTGCTTGGCAGCCTCGATCTGGCGCCAACGGGTGAGATTCTTCTCCACCGCGAGGTCGGGCACCAGATTGTTGTGCCGACAGGCGATGCAGTAGGGCTCGGGCGAATCCTCCCGCACCATCCAGTTGCAGGCCTCGTAGGCCGTGTTGGCGCAGAAGCGCAGCTTGGCGCCCGGATGGGCGTAGGCGTGCCAGAGATCGTCGCCCGAGGGTTCGAGCGCCGACATCTCCTGAACGCCCGTCACGAAACCGAGGCGGCGCTCGCAGCTCTCGCACGAGACGCTCTCGAACGAGATCGGCTGGTCGCAGGCCTGGCACTGGAAGATCTTCATGAGTCCGTCCGGATGAGGCCGATGGCCCGACATGCGCGCAAACCGCCGCCGATGCCACCGTTCTGACCAAGCGGGGCCGGGTTCCGGAGGTTCCGCCGCGCCTTGCCGGCGATCAGCCGAGGGCGCGCCGCTTCGTGCCCTCGGTCAACACAAGACGCGTGATGTCGGCGACGCGCCGATCGCGTTCGACCTCGCAGAACGGGCACTTGGTCAGGATCGGGCCGTCCGCGATGAACTCGACGATCTGGTCGTCGGGTATCTCGACGCCGAAGGCGAAGAACTCGCCGCAGGCATCGCAATAGAGGCCGACGTTCGATACGCCGAGCTTGCGCTTCAGGGTCGGCAGGGGCATGCCCGGTGCGGTCGTGAGATGAATTCGGTGAGCTGGCATCGTCGGCGTGCCTCGGTTCAATCGGGATCGGGGCGGGGCGAAGCTCGCTCGATAACGCAAAGCGGAAGCACGGTTCTTGCTTTTTCCGCTCCGGTCGGGCGCCCATGCCGGGTTCCGGACCGATGAGGCCGATCCGGGCCGTGCCAAGGGAAGCGGGAGCCTTCGTGTCGATCAAAGCCGCGCTGCACCACGTCACCCATTACCGCTACGACCGGCCGATCACGCTGTCTCCCCATGTGATCCGGCTGCGGCCGGCGCCGCATACGCGCACCAAGATACCGGCCTATGCGCTGAAGGTCAGCCCGGCGAACCACTTCATCAACTGGCAGCAGGACCCGGCCGGCAACTGGCTCGCTCGCGTGGTCTTCCCGGAGAAAACCACCGAACTCAGGATCGAGGTCGACCTGACGGCGGATCTCGCGGTCATCAACCCGTTCGACTTCTTCGTCGAGCCCTATGCCGACACGCGCCCCTTCACCTATGCCGACGATCTGCTGGCCGAGCTCGCCCCCTATCTCGCGGTGGATGACGGGTATGGTCCCGAGATGGACGCCCTCCTGACGCGATTGCCGACACAGACCGACACGGTTCCGTTCCTGGTCGCGCTCAATGCCCAGATCTGCTCCGAGATCGCCTATTCCACCCGCTACGAAGAGGGCGTGCTGACCCCGGCGCAGACGCTCCAGGCCAAGCTCGGCTCCTGCCGCGACTCGGGCTGGCTGCTGGTCCAGGTGCTGCGCCGGCTCGGCTTCGCCGCGCGCTTCGTCTCCGGCTACCTGATCCAGCTCATCCCCGACACCGTCGCCGTCGATGGGCCGGAGGGCACCAAGACCGACTTCACCGACCTACATGCCTGGGCCGAGGTCTATCTGCCGGGCGCCGGCTGGATCGGCTTCGACGCCACCTCCGGCCTGCTCACCGGCGAGGGCCACATCCCGCTCGCGGCGACGCCGCATTACCGCTCCGCCGCGCCGATCACCGGCACCTCGGAGGCCGCCGGCACGACGTTCGACTACGAGATGCGCGTGTCCCGCGTGGCAGAGGAGCCGCGCATCACCAAGCCCTTCGCCAACTCGGTCTGGGCGGCGATGGACGCCCTCGGCGAACAGGTCGACGCCGATCTGGAGGCGCAGGACGTTCGCCTGACCATGGGCGGCGAGCCGACCTTCGTCTCGATCGACGACTACCAGTCGCCCGAATGGAACGCGTCCGCCGTCGGCCCAACCAAGCGCGGCCTCTCCGACCAGCTCATCCGGCGCCTGCGCGAGCGCTTCGGCAAGGGCGGCCTGCTGCATTACGGCCAGGGCAAGTGGTATCCCGGCGAGAGCCTGCCGCGCTGGGCCTTCGGCCTGTACTGGCGCAAGGACGGCGAGCCGATCTGGCGCGATCCCGGGCTGATCGCGGTCGAGGAAGGCTCACGCGAGGCCAGCGAGGCCACGGCACGCGCCTTCGTCACCGCGCTCGCCGGCCGGCTCGGCCTCTCGGATTACGTCATCCCGGCCTACGAGGACGAGGCCTACTGGAAGACCAGCGAGAGCCTGCTGCCGGCCAACGTGACCACGGCCGATGCCAAGAGCGGCAGCGCCGAGAACGATGCCCGCATGGCCCGCGTCGCCGCGCAGGGCCTGGGGAACCCGACGGGCTTCGTGCTCCCTGTGGCGAGCCTCGCCGTGGACGAGGTCCACCAATGGATCTCGGAGAGCTGGGCCTTCCGGCGCGGCGGCCTATTCCTGATGCCGGGCGACTCGGCCGCCGGCTTCCGGCTGCCGCTCGCCTCGCTGCCTTACGTGCCGCCGGGCTCCTACCCCTATTACCACCCGCAGGACCCGCTGGAGGATCGCAGCGCCCTGGCTGGCGACTTCTCGGATGGCCGCGGCGGCACGATCCGCGCCAACGGCGCCGGGATCGAGGGCGTCGCGGTACGAACCGCCATCACCATCGAGGCCCGCGAGGGCCGGCTCTGCGTGTTCATGCCGCCGCTGGAGCGGGTCGAGGAATATCTCGAACTCGTCGCCCATCTCGAAGCCGTGGCCACCGAAATCGGCCAGCCGCTGCACATCGAGGGCTACGAGCCGCCCTACGACCCCCGCATCGGCCTGATCAAGGTCACCCCTGACCCGGGCGTCATCGAGATCAACGTGCATCCGGCGGCCTCCTGGCGCGAGGCCGTCGACATCACGATGGGCCTTTACGAGGATGCCCGGCAGACGCGGCTCGGCGCCGAAAAATTCATGATCGACGGCCGCCATACCGGCACCGGCGGCGGCAATCACGTCGTGCTCGGCGGCGTGACGCCGGCCGACTCACCCTTCCTGCGCCGGCCAGACCTCTTGAAGAGCCTGACGCTGTACTGGCAGCGCCATCCTTGCCTGTCCTATCTCTTCGCCGGGCTCTATGTCGGCCCGTCGAGCCAGGCGCCGCGCATGGACGAGGCCCGTCACGACGGCCTCTACGAGTTGGAGATCGCCCTCGGCCAGGTGCCTGCGCCCGACGAACCCAACATCCCGCACTGGCTCGTCGACCGGCTGTTCCGCAACATCCTGGCGGACGTCACCGGCAATACCCACCGCGCCGAGATCTGCATCGACAAGCTCTACAATCCCGATAGTCCGACGGGCCGTCTGGGCTTGCTCGAATTCCGCTCCTTCGAGATGCCGCCGGATGCGCGGATGAGCCTCGCGCAGCAACTTCTGCTCCGCGCAATCATCGCCTGGCTGTGGCGGGAGCCCCAGGGCGGCTCGTGTGTCCGCTGGGGCACGGCGCTGCACGATCGGTTCATGCTCCCGCATTTCCTCTGGCAGGACTTCCTAGACGTACTGGAAGACCTGAAGAGGGCCGGCTACGCTTTCGACCCCAAGGCGTTCGAGGCTCAGGCTGCGTTCCGCTTCCCGGTCTTCGGTCGCGTCGAGCAGGGCGGCGTCGGCCTCGAGCTGCGCCAGGCGCTGGAGCCCTGGCACGTCCTGGGCGAGGAAGGATCGGGCGGCGGCACCGTGCGCTACGTGGATGCATCCGTCGAACGGCTTCAGGTGAAGGTCGAGGGCTTCAATCCGGCCCGTCACGTCATCACCTGCAACGGCCGTCGACTGCCGATGACCTCGACCGGGCGCTCCGGCGAGGCGGTGGCGGGCCTGCGCTTCAAGGCCTGGCAGCCGGCCTCGTCGCTGCACCCGACGATTCCTGCGCACGGCCCGCTGACCTTCGACGTGCTCGACAGTTGGAGCGGCCGTTCGCTCGGCGGCTGCCGTTATCACGTCAGCCATCCGGGCGGCCGCAACTACGAGAGCTTCCCGGTGAACGCCTACGAGGCGGAGGGGCGTCGCCTCGCCCGCTTCGAGGCCGAGGGCCATACGCCCGGTCATATCGAGATGCCGCCCGAGGAGCGCTCGATCGAGTTCCCGCTCACCCTCGACCTGCGAACACCGGCGCCACGATGACCTCGGGGGGGGCGCTGGCATACGACTGGCCGGCTGACGTGCCGAGCCCCGATCCGGTGCGCGGCTGGATCGACGGCTACGAGCGCCGGCCAGGCGTGTTCGACGAATTCATCGACGCCAACGGCTTCACGCGCGGGGCGTGGCCGCGTTTTCTCCAGCGCTTCGGCCAGATCGGCGAGCGCGAGGTGATGGCCCGCTTCCTGTCGGGCGAGCGGCACATCCACGATGCCGGGATCTCCTACCGCGTCTATGGCGACCAGCGCGAACATGCCTGGCCGCTCGGACCGCTACCGCTGATCATCGATGGCCGCGACTGGGCCGAGCTCGCCGCCGGCATCATCCAGCGCGCCGGGCTGATGGAGCGGATCGTCGCCGACATCTACGGCCCCGGCCGGCTGATCTCGGAAGGCTTGCTCCCGGCCCCCGCCGTCGCCGGCAGTCCAGAATTCCTGCGGCCGGTCCACGGTATCGCCCCGCCGGGCGGCCGCCACCTCCAGCTCTACGCCGCCGATGTCGGGCGTGGCCCGGACGGCCGCTGGCGCGTGCTGGCCGACCGCACCCAGGCGCCGTCCGGTCTCGGCTTCGCGCTGGAGAACCGAATGGTGCTGGCCCGCGCCTATCCGGACCTGATCTCGGACCTGCACGTCGAGCGGCTGCCGGGCTTCTTCCAGAGCTTGCGCGAGGGCATCACCGCGGCCTGCGAGCGCAGCGATCCGCGCATCTGCCTGCTCACCTCCGGCCCCTACAGCAGCACCTACGTCGAGCAGGCGGCACTCGCCCGCTATCTCGGCTTCCTGCTCGTCGAGGGCGACGACCTCGTGGTGCAGGACGGGCTCCTGCACGTGCGCACCGTCGCCGGCCTCAAGCGCGCCGACGCGCTCTGGCGCCGGATCGATGCCGACTATCTCGACCCGATGGAGCTGCGCTCGGAGTCCCGGCTCGGCGTGCCCGGCATCCTCGACGTCCTGCGCCGCGGCGGCGTGGTGATCGGCAACATGCCGGGCTCCGGCGTACTCGAATCCGGCGCGCTCAGCCCCTATCTGCCGCGGATCGCCGAGCGCCTGCTCGGCGAGTCCCTGCGGCTCTCCGATCCGCCGACTTGGTGGTGCGGCGATCCCGAAAGCCTCGCCCATGTACGCGCCAATCTCGACCGCATGACTCTGCGGCCGGCCGCGACGCCGGTGCGTGGGCCGGAGCGCGACGCCATCCTCGGGCCCCATGCCCTCGATGCCGCCCGCGAGCGCGCCATCGCCGCCCTCGACGACCGCCCGTTCGACTGGGTCGGCCAGGAGACCGGGCCGCTCTCGACCATGCCGGCCTGGTTCGAGGGGCGTCTCGTCCCGCGTCCCTTCGTCATGCGGGTCTTCGCGACGGCGACCAGCGACGGCTGGCGCGTGATGCCGACCGCCTTCTGCCGCACGGCCGAACAGGAAGGCGTCGATCCCACGGTCATGCGCGCGGGAATCCGCTCGGCGGATGTCTGGGTGGTGTCGGACCAGCCGGTCGAGACGCCGCCACTCTTGAACACGATCACCCCGAAGATCCGGCGCATCGCCGGCCATCTGCCCTCGCGCGCCGCCGATAACCTGTTCTGGCTCGGCCGCTATCTCGAGCGGGCGGAAGGCGTCATCCGCCTGGTTCAGACCCATCTCGGCCGGCTCGCCGGCACGCTCGCCTCCGATACCGGCAGCGACGTCGGCACGCCGACGAGCCTGCGCATCCGCGCGCTGCTTGAAGAGTGGGGCTCGGTGGACGAACCCGACCTGCCGACGGCGGCCCTGGCCCGCGAGGCTCTGTGCGACCGCGAGCAGCACGGCTCGGCCCTCTCGCACGTGCTCTCGGCGCGGCGCTCCGCCTCGACGCTGCGCGAGCGGCTGCCGGTGGAAGCCTGGCGGGCCCTGACCGAGTTGCAGGACCTTCTTGATTTCGACGACTCCCGAGTGCCGAGCGAGGCGCAGCTCTTCGGCCGGGCCGAACGGGCGCTGGGCCACCTCTCGGCCCTGTCGGGGCTCTCCCACGAGAACATGAACCACTCCGCGGGCTGGCGCTTCTTCGACATGGGCCGACGCATCGAGCGCGGCGTGAACACCAGCTCCTTCGCCCTGCGCTTCGCGGGCGACCAGGCCGGCGCCGAGGATCTCGGGGTGATGCTGGCCCTGTGCGATTCCCAGATTGCCTACGGCGCCCGCTACCTGACCGGCGTCAGCCTGCCCGCCGTGCGCGACATGGCGCTGCTCGATCCGTTCAACCCGCGTTCGGTCGCCTTCCAGGTCGAGGAGATCGTGCGCCACCTCGACACGCTGCCGGCCTTGCGCGCCGACGGCGTGCCGGAGCCGCATCGCCGCGCCGCTTTGCGTCTCGCCGGCACCTTCGCCACGGCGGATGCCACCGATCTCAACGCTGGGCAGCTCGCTGGCTTCGAGGACGAACTCGAAGACCTCGCCACCCTGATCGCCGGCCGCTACTTCCCCGGCAACGCCGATGCCCTGCGGCCGGAGAAGCTGACGGGCCTCGCGTGATCTACAGCCTGCGCCACCTGACGACCTACCGGTACGCGCGCACCGTCAACTACGCCCGCTGCAACCTCCGGCTTCGCCCGCGGGATGGCGACGGCCAGCAGGTGCTCGCCAGCACGATCACGGTCACGCCGGTCCCGAAGGGACGCGGCACGCGGGACGAGTATTTTGGGCCGCAGGCGCTCACGCTGATCATCGACCAGCCGCACAAGGTGTTTTCCGTCGAGGCGACCTCCCGGGTGATCGTCGAGCGTCCGGCTCTACCCGATCCGGAATCCGGGCCGTCCTGGGAGGCCGTGCGCGAGGCCGCCCTTGCGCTGCCGACCCTCGATGCAGCCTCTCCCGCGCATTTCTTGTTCCCGAGCCGCCGCGTGCCCCTCATGGCCGAGGTCACGGACTATGCGCGCCGGAGCTTTCCCCCCGGACGCAGCGCCTATGGCGGCGCCTTCGACCTGATGAACCGCATCCGGAGCGATTTCCGCTTCGACGCGAAGGCAACAACCGTCTCGACGCCGCTGGCCAAATCCTTCGAGCTCAAGGCCGGCGTCTGCCAGGACTTCGCGCATGTGATGATCGCGGGCCTGCGCGGCCTCGGACTGCCGGCGGCCTATGTCAGCGGCTACCTGCGGACGCGTCCGCCTCCGGGGCAGGCCCGATTGCGCGGCGCCGATGCCAGCCATGCCTGGGTCTCGCTCTGGTGCGGAAACGGCTGGCATGACGGAGCAGGGCAGGGCGGCTGGTTCGGCCTCGACCCGACCAATGCCTGCGGCGTGCGCGACGACCACATCGAGTTGACCAGCGGCCGTGACTACGGCGACGTGACCCCCATCGACGGCATCGTCTCCTCGCCCGGCGGCCAGAAGCTCAAGGTCGAGGTCGACGTCGTGCCGGACGACGAGGACATGGTCTGAGGGCCTCGCCACCGGGCGCAGTGGACGATGCCCGGCGAAGGGCTTAGAGCGCTGTCGGACGGAGTGGAGTTCGGTTCGGCGCCCGCTGGCGCTGTCACGGAGTACTGAGCGTGGTCCAGTCGATCGCGGATGTGAGGGAGGCGATCTTCGGCTTCATCGCGGCCCGCAATCCGGGCCTGCCACCCGGCGCGGTGGACGGGCAGACCTCGCTCGTCACCAGCGACGCCCTCGATTCCATCGGCATCCTCGACCTGATGATGCATCTCGGCGAGCACTACAGCTTCGAGATCGACGAGGACGCCTTCGACCTCGCCAACTTCGAGAGCGTCGACACCCTGGCCCGCTACGTCGACGACCGGCGCTCGGATTCCTAACTGTCCCTAATGTCACCGACGCTGCTGCATCATCTCCTCGACAGCGAGGCCTGCGCGCCCGGCCGCGTGGCGATCGTCGACGGCGAGCATGAGCTCACCTATGGCGCGCTGCGCGAGCGCGTCGCGGCGCTCGCCGCCCGCATGCGTTCCCTCGGGGTCGAGGCGGGCGACCGTGTCGCGATCCTGCTGCCGAAATCGATCGGCGAATGCGTCGCGATCTTCGCCGCCAGTGCGGCCGGCGCGGTCTTCGTGCCGATCCATCCCTCGCTCCGCCCGCGGCAGGTCCGCCACATCGTCGAGGATTGCGGCGCGCGGCTCCTCGTCACCGATGCGGCCCACCATGCGGCGCTCGACGGCGTACTCGACGACCTTTTCGGATTAGGCCTGCTGCTGGGCGACGACGAGATCGCCGCCTCGTCGGACGCCGCGCGCCAGGCGCCTCCGGCCGACCTCGCCGCCATCCTCTACACCTCCGGCTCCACCGGCATGCCCAAGGGCGTGATGCTGAGCCACGACAACCTGATCGCCGGAACGCGGATCGTCAGGACCTATCTCGGCATCACCGGCGACGAGCGCATCCTCTCGGTGCTGCCGTTCTCCTTCGATTACGGGCTGAACCAGCTGCTCACCAGCGTCGAGCAGGGCGCGCGGATCGTGCTTCTCACGTTCCGCCTCGGCGACGACGTGGTGCGGGCGATCGAGCGGCACCGCATCACCGGGCTCGCCGGCGTGCCCACCCTGTGGACCCTGCTGACGCGCGCCAGCCCGCGCTTCGCCAAGGCCGACCTCTCGAGCCTGCGCTATCTCACGAATTCCGGCGGCAGCCTGGCGCTCGGCACTATCCGCCGTCTGCGCGAGCGCCTGCCCGCGACGAGCCTGTTCCTGATGTACGGGCTGACCGAAGCCTTTCGCTCGACCTACCTGCCGCCGCAGGAGGTCGACCGCCGCCCGGATTCCATCGGCCGGGCCATCCCCGAGACCGAGATCTTCCTCGTCACCGCCGACGGCCACAAGGCACGGCCCGGCGAGCCCGGCATCCTGCATCATCGCGGGCCGACGGTCTCGCTCGGCTATTGGAACCGGCCGGAGGATACCGCACGCATCCTGGTGCCCGACCCGTTTCCGATCGCCGGAGAGGACCGGCCGGTCTGCCGCTCTGGCGACCTCGCCGTCGCGGACGAGCACGGCTTCCTGCGCTTCCTCGGCCGCGAGGACGCAATGATCAAGACGCAGGGGTTCCGGGTCAGCCCGACCGAGGTCGAGGCTGCGCTGATGGAGACCGGCGCGTTCCGGGCCGCCGCGGTGATCGGCCTGCCGGACCGCGGCGTCGGCCAACGCATCCACGCCGTCGCGGTGCCCTCCGGAACCGGAGCGGGGATGGCCGAGGTCATGGCCCATCTGCGCCGCTCGCTGGCTCCGCACCTGGTGCCGCGTGAGATCGAGCCCGTGGCGAGCCTGCCGACGACGCCGAACGGCAAGGTGGATTACAAGCGGTTGGTCGCCGAGCGGGTCTCGGCCGAGATCCAGGCCGAGCGGGAGTTGGCGGAGGCCTGAGCGGGCTTCAACGCCCGTGCATCTGCGCGCTGGCCTTGGCGACCATGCGGGCGAAGGCGGTCGCTGCCGCCGAAGCCTGGACCTGGCTCGGATAGCCGACGGGCGAGCGGGCGATGGTCTCGCCACGGCTGCCGCGCAGGGTCCAGGACCACTGACCGGGCCGCTCCTCGTTCACCTCGAACTGCATGGCTCGCTCACGGGCGCCTCATCTCATCTCCGAGAGCATACCGTGCCGAAATCGAAGCCGGGTTAAAGGCTTAGATCCGATCAAGTCTTAGCCGGCGATCAAGGTGGTCTCTCCCCGTTATCCACGCTGTCCACAGCGACAGGGGCGGGTAGGCGTCGCATAGTTCGGGGAGATGCCCGGCATCGACGCGAGGTTACCCATCGCGTCGTGCTGGACCGCGAACAGGTGGCGCATGGCCTGCTGGTTCGAGGTGAGGCTGTAGAGATTACACAGAGCTGCGGATCGTAGCCGCTGCCCATGCCCACGGCTGAGCCGCAAGGTATTAGTTCCGAATTTTATGATGGGGGAGGCTGATACATCGTCTACGTTTGAGCGCAATTAAAAATCCCGGACGAGGGTCGCATGCTCGACTTGTTGAGACGCACCGTCAAAACCATTCGTCCAGCGTACCGAACCTTGAGTAGAATACGTGGCATAAGGCTGCACGAGCCAACTATATCCATCGCCTCGGCTGTCTATCTGGGATCTTCGTATGGCGGATGGCAGGTCGATGTCTCAGGGTTGAACAGCGACTCGATTGTCTACTCAGCTGGCGTGGGCGATGACATCAGCTTTGATCTCGCACTGATCGACACGATCGGCTGTCGCGTCTATGCGCCCGACCCGACACCCAATGCGATCGAGTGGATCAAACGTCAGAACGTTCCGTCCGAATTCCAGTTCATCCCGATTGGCCTGAGTGGGAGCGAGGGGATCCTCGATTTCCACGTGCCAGCAAGGAAAGATCTGGATTGCTTTAGCCGCACTCCCGTCGCGGGGGCCAAGCTCACTGGCGTCGTCCAATGCCCCGTGACGACCATTCCCCAGCTTATGAGACAGTTGAATCACGACCATATCGATCTCCTGAAAATGGACATCGAAGGGTTCGAATACGAAGTACTAGATCAAATGTTGTGTGCGGGGGTGCGCCCGATGCAAATCGCAGTTGAATTCCACCACCTTCAATACGGCCACAGCGCGCAGCAGACGATCGGTGCGGTCGAAGGTCTGAAGCGTGCTGGCTACGGCCTCCATTGGGTCAGCGATCGCGGAAACGAATACGGCTTCGTGCTGCGCTCCCAGCTTTTTTAGCTTGAGCGAGCGCGCATGCGGGCCTTTGATTTTCGACCCTCCCCGCCCTGAACAAGCATTGGCACCATCATCGCACCCGCTTGCTGTCGAGGATCGAATTTCGCCTGAGCCGATCAGCAAATTCAAACTGAGACACTACCGGAGGGTAGTGGGTCGGTTCGAAGATTTCGAGCGAGGTGGCCTCGATCAGCCGACCGGCGCTTCTCGATCCGTCTTGGCGTGCTTCTTCTTACGGAGCTTGCCGCGCTTGATCGGCCCGTCCTCATCGCTCGCACGCGCGCCGATGGCGAAGCCGTGAAGCTCTCTGGCGCGCTCCGGATCGATCGGGTGGCCTTCGGTGAGAGCGTAGAACGCAGCCCGAACGACCTCCTTCTTCGTGCTTTCGGGATGCTGCTCGCGGACGGCGGCGAGAAGTTCTTTGGCTGTCATGCCGGGCTTGGCGAATCGGACAAGCGTTTCAGCCAGAGTTGTGATCGTGGGCATGGCACTCTCTCAGGTTCCCTGCCGCGTAAGACGTTTGAATGAGAAATCCAATCCGCTCCGATCGACGATGCATCTGGCGCGCGACCGGTCCGAGTCCGGTGGATTCTACGGGCTTCCGTATGCGCCCGTTACATCAGTTGGCTAACAATCCTCGACAGCCCGTTCCGGGCGCGCTTATGTCTGATTCATGACGCCCGTTGCCCGCTGCCTTCGCAAGGTCGATCACGCCTCCGTCGTCACGGATTCCACGATCGTCGAGCAGGTTGGCGAAGCGTTGGACGAGCTTGAGGCCGCCTATCGTCGCCCGAGCGACAAGATCACCGCACTCGAAGAGGTTCTGCAGGCGGTATCCAGAAGGCGTACGCTCGAGACCTCGCCTTTCGGACGCTTCGTCTACAGCTCCGTCGAACGCCGACAGACGAGCCTGGCCCGCCTCAGAGCATGACGTTGGCGTGACGGCGCAGGTCTGTGCGGTGTCTCTGACGCGCTACAGCGCGACTCGGCGGCATCGCCTATCCGGCAACCAGTTCCTTCCTGAGACCCGGAACCACCTGGGCGCGCTCATCAAACCGATGACGCGCCTTGTTTTTTAGGGTCCGCGCTCGCCACGATCCGTCGCTTCCGTGTCCGGTTCGGGCCTCTGCATGGCCGTCCGCGCGCGAGTCCTTCGTGTTCGAGAGCAAGAAATGGGGCGCGGCAACGTCCCAGTCGTGCTTCGCTAGGGCAGGAGTGCATGATGATGACGCATCGAAGCCTGTGCCGGGGAGCGGTTGTCATCGCCGCCTTGTGCGCGGTCCCAGCATCGGCCGGCCCGGCTCACGTCGAAAGCGGCTCCTATGAGGTCGAGGTGACGCTCGAACTGCCGCACCTCGAGGGCATGACCCAGAAGAAGACCGCTAGCCTGTGCCTGACCGCCGATCCGGCGGCCAACACGCACGGCATCATGGTTCTCAGCGACAACAACCCGCTGTCCCGATGCCCCTTCGTGAACCGATACGAGGAAGGCGATCAGATCAGCTTCGACATCGTCTGCGAGGGAAAGAACTCCGCCAACGCCAAGGCGCATTACGTCTTCAGGCAGGATCGATTTCAGGGCCGCATCACGATGCAGATGGGCGGCAAAAACATGACCATGACGGAGGTGCAGACCGGACGTCGCACCGGAAGCTGCGAGCCCAGCAAGGCGCCGACTCTGTAAGGACGGACGCGCGCGCTCGTCGGGCCGCCTTCCTCCTGAACGGCCTCTGCGCCAAAGCGGTCTATGCCGCTACGCTCAGTGATCTCGAGCGCTTCGACCAGGGCACATTTCGGCACCGATCGCGCTGAACACCGGCTTGTATCGTTTCATATGCTTCCCGTTCCGATTGACGCCGGGCAACCCGTATCCGGTCCCGCCCTCGCGAAGCGTGGCGAACGGGTCGATGAAGCGACAACCCAGCCTTTCGCAGGCCGCTTTGATCCGATTCGAATAGTCGATGACGGCAAGCGCATCGATATGGCGTTCGGCATCATGGTCGACGGGCGGAACGGCCGTGACGAAGACCGTGTCGGCGATCGACCGCAGCTTCACGACCAAGGCCTCGAGCGCAGTCTCGAAGAGCGCGCCGGAGCGTGCGCTCGTCGGCTCCTTTTTCCGGCCGAGATCGTTCGTCCCGATCGTCAACACCGCAGCCCGCGGTCGCACGGGAAAATGCAGTTTATCCAGCGTTTCAGCGTAGGAACTCGTCGTTGCGCCGCTCATCCCGACATTGACGACGGCGCTTCCGCACAGTCCTTCCGATGGACTGTGCAGTTCGGCATTCGAGTCGCCGGCAATCAGCACGAAGCCCGGATCGGCCTCATCGAGATACTGCTGGACGACGTTCAGTCTCACATCTTTGTAAATCGCAATAATGTCCGGAGATTGCAGCATCAGCCGTCCGATCGGTATGCCGGCGAGAATACCGCACAATAAAACCAACAGTCCGAAAGTCGTTCTTCTGCTCTTTAACATCAAATCATCGTCTAATATGAACGATCGACGCTGCCTGTGATCTTATTTGTCGATCGGTCGATGACCGGTCCGCAACACCACCGTCACGAGGGTCGTCATAGATCGACGTCTGCCTGAAGTCTAAGCGTCGCATCGCCGCCCGGCTCGTTTGCGAGAACGAGCGGGGCCTCGGGGCGAGAGATCTCTTCCGCACCGGCCGCCGCCGGGTTAGGCGTGCCCCGGCGAAACAGGACGGACCGGCCGGAGACAGCGACCCCGTGATCAAAGTCATCGGCATCGCCGGAGCTCTGCTGTTCCTCGCCGGCTCGATCCTGCTGGCGCGGCTGCGCGAGGCCCGGATGCCGCATCGGGCGCTGTTCCTCCTGGCTCTCGGCATCCTCTGCATGACCGTGTCGACGATCTGGTGGTCGGAGGCCTCCAGGGTAGATCTGCCTTAGTTGGCCACTGTCGCGTCCCGGCACGATCGGGCAGCGCTAAGCCGCCTTATTCCTCGTCCTGTTCCGCCTGCGGCTGCAGCACCCGCTGCACGGTCTCCAGCACGGTGCCGGCCAGGGCAGCGTCAGGATCGTCGCGGGTGAGGGCGTCCTTCAGCATCGCGAGATAGCCGCCGAGCCGCTCGTCGTAATGGTCCGAATCGATCGAGCGTAGGACGTTGGCCAGGAAACCGATCGCCATCTGATGCGCGATCTGGCGGGCGCTCATCTCGGCGAGGCCCTCCGAGAGCGACTTGAGCCCCTCGTCGTGCTGGCTGGTCACGGCGGCGAGCGCCGCGATCTGCTTGTCGAGATCCATCTTGATCCTCGTGGGGGCAGGGGCGCTCAGGCGTTCGAGCGGCCGTCGGCAAAGCGGCGGAAAGCGTCCAGCGTCTCGGCGCTGACATGGTGCTCGATGCCCTCGGCATCACGCCGCGCCGTCTCGGGGCTGACGCCGAGGGCGCAGAGGAAGCGCTCGACGATGCGGTGCCGCTCGCGCGATTGCGCCGCCAGCGCCTCGCCGGACGCCGTCAGGAAGACACCGCGATAGGGCCGCTGCTGGACGAGGCCATCCTCGGCCAGCCGCTTCAGCATCTTCGCGACGGTGGGCTGCGCGACGCCGAGGCGGGCGGCGATGTCGACCTGACGCGCCTCGCCTCCATCGCCGATCAGGTCGGCGATCAGCTCGACGTAATCCTCGACCAGCTCGAGCCGGCGCGCTTCGCGGGCCTGTCGGAAGCTTTCGACATGGACTTCCGGATCGATCAGCGATCCCTCAGGCGTGGAGGAGGGCGGTTCCTGCATGCTGAGGCCTTGAATCCTTCTCGCTTCGATCCGGCGACGGTGTCGCTGTTCTAGCCGAAGCGGGTGCGATGCGTGAATCCCGTCCCGCAACATTCCCTGCCGAAAGCGTAGCGGTCGCCACGATGTCGCATTGCGGTTGAAAAGCTTGGGCGCATAAGTATAGCTATTGCTATATTCGACTGGCACGTCCACATCGGCGCTGCCCATTCATCCGATCCGCACCCGATGGACACCCTCTTGATCCCGACCGAGCCGAGCCGAGGCTGGCGCTTCGCGCGTGAAACGCAGGAGCAGCCGAGCCTCGGCCATCTAAACGGCAGCGTGCCGGTGCTGGCCGGCGGCCATTGGCTGCGCCGCCTCGTCGGCTTCCTCGGGCCGGGCTACATGGTCTCGGTCGGCTACATGGACCCGGGCAACTGGGCGACCGACATCGCCGGCGGCGCGCAGTTCGGCTACACACTGCTCGCCGTCATCCTGCTCTCGAACATGATGGCGATCGTGCTGCAGGCGCTCGCCGCCCGGCTCGGCATCGCCACCGGGCGCGACCTCGCCCAGGCCTGCCGCGACCACTATCCGCGCCCGGTCGGCGTCGCGCTCTGGCTCGCCTGCGAGATCGCGATCATCGCCTGCGACCTCGCCGAGGTGATCGGCACCGCGATCGCGCTCAAGCTTCTGTTCGGCATCCCACTGGTGATGGGCACGGTGATCACCGCGCTCGACGTGCTGCTCGTGCTGCTGCTCATGCGCCGGGGTTTTCGCGCGCTCGAAGCCTTTGTGATCGCGCTGCTCGCGGTGATCTTCGTCTGCTTCGGCATCCAGATCGCGCTCGCCGCGCCGCCGATCCAGGCCGTGCTCGGGGGCTTCGTGCCCTCCTCGCAGATCGTCACGAATCCGGCCGCCCTGTACATCGCCATCGGCATCATCGGGGCGACCGTAATGCCGCACAATCTCTACCTGCACTCCTCGATCGTGCAGACGCGAGCCTATCCGCGCACCGACCGGGGGCGCCGCGAGGCCCTGCGCTTCGCGGTCACCGATTCCACCATCGCCCTGATGCTGGCGCTCTTCGTGAATGCCTCGATCTTGATCCTGGCAGCAGCCGTCTTCCACGCCAGCGGGCGCACCGAGGTGCAGGAGATCGAGCAGGCCTTCGAGCTGCTCTCGCCGCTGCTCGGCGTCGGCCTCGCCTCGACCCTGTTCGCAGTGGCGCTTCTCGCCTCGGGGCTCAATTCCACGGTGACCGCGACGCTGGCCGGCCAGATCGTGATGGAAGGCTTCCTGCACCTGCGCATCCCGGACTGGGCGCGCCGGCTGATCACCCGCGCGATCGCCATCGTGCCGGTGGTGATCGTCACCGCGCTCTACGGCGACGGTGGCACGGCGCGGCTACTGGTGCTGAGCCAGGTGGTGCTCTCGATGCAGTTGCCCTTCGCGGTGATCCCGCTGGTGCGGTTCGTGTCAGACCGCGAGAAGATGGGCGCGCTGGTGGTGCCGGGCTGGCTGAAATGGCTGTCCTGGGGGATCGCGGCGGTGATCGTGGTGCTGAACGTGAAGCTGTTGATCGACACCGTTTCCGGCGGCTGAGGGCCACGCCCTCAAGCGGGCGCTGACCCTCGCAGATGGGTCACGAATTCCTGCGCGAAGGGCGCCAGCGCATCGAGGTCGCGCACGCACAGGGTCAGGTCGCGCGCAGCCCAAGAATCCTCCAGCGGCAGGATGGCGAAGTCCATGCCGCGCTTGGCGCGGCGGGCGGTGGTCTCCGGCACGATGCCGAGCCCGACACCGCATTCGACGAGACGGCAGATGGCGTCGAAGCTTCGGAGTTGCACCCTGAGCCGCATGACCCGGCCGATCCGCGAGGCCTTCGCGGATAGGAAGCGCGTCAGGGCGCTCGGCCGGTCCAGCCCGACGAGATCGTGTTCGAGCACTTCGGCGAAGCCGATGCTGCTGCGGCCGCTCAGGGCATGGCCCGCGGCGACCACGGCCACGAAACGATCGTGGCGAAACGGAAACGTCTGCAATCCGCCGGTATCGACCGTTCCGGCCACGATGCCGAGATCGGTCGCACCCTCGGCGACGAGCCCGACGATCTCGTCCGAGGTCCGCTCCTCCATGTCGACGCTCACGCCGGGATGGAGTGCGAGATAGGCCGAGAGCGCCTCGGGCAGGAACTCGGTCAGCGCATTGGTGTTCGACATGAGGCGGATCTGGCCGACGGCCCCGCCGGCAAAGACCGACAGGTCGCTTTGCAGCCGATCGATATCGGTGAGCAGGCTGCGAGCATGGGCGAGGAGCGCCTGCCCGGCCGGCGTCGGCACCACGCCCTGCCTGCCCCGCACCAGCAGCGCCGCGCCGAGGGACACCTCCATCGCCTTGATCCGCGCCGAGGCCGCTGCCAGCGCGAGATGTGCCCGCTCGGCACCATGCGTGATCGAGCCGGCCTCCACGACGTGGCGAAACAGGCCGAGATCGACGAGATCGAAACGCATCATGGATCGGTCACCACCACTGGATCGATCGCCCGCACCACGTCCCAACTTCGCTGATAACGAAACCGTGACTCGTATGCTGCGACGCATCTTACAGCACGTGCAGAAAATTTCCTTCGTCATTCGCGAAGGTAGATGCCAAAAATTCCGAATTGCGAACTGTTCCAAGTTGGGTTTTGAAGCGACCCGATGGGTGCAATCGCAGCAGGCGCGGCGGCTTCGCAGGCCACGGTCTTTCTGACCGGCGGCCTCCTCGTGCTGTGCATGGGGCTATGGGCGACCGGGCTGATCGCCGAGGTCGTCACGGCACTGATGTTCTTTGCCTTGGCGATGCTGCTGAAGCTCGCCTCGCCGCAGACCATCTTCTCGGGTTTCGCGTCGCAGGCCTTCTGGCTGGTGACGAGCGGCATGGTCGTCGGGCTCGCCATCAACCGCACCGGGCTCGGTCAGCGGCTGGCGCGGGCGCTAGCCGACCAGCTGCCGAATTCCTATCCGGGCTTCGTCGCCGGCCTGATCGCCTTCTCCTTCCTGCTCGCCTTCGTGATGCCGTCCAATCTCGGGCGGATCGCGCTGATGGTGCCGGTGCTACTCGCGATCTGCGACGCCTACGGCCTCACGCCCGGCCGGCCAGGCCGCACCGGCGCGATCCTCGCGTTTGGTGTCGCCACGCCGATCCTCTCGGCGGCACTCCTGCCGGCCAACGTGCCGAACCTCGTCATGGCCGGGACCGCCGAGACGCTCTACGGCCTGCACCTGACATACCTTCCCTATCTCTGGCTGCACGCGCCGGTGCTAGCGGTGCTGAAGGGCGCGATCCTCACCGTCTGCGTGGTGCTGCTGTTCCGGGACAGGATCGGCAGCGAGCGGCCGCCGATGGAGCCGCTGCCGCCGATCTCGGCCGACGAGCGCCGGCTCGCCGTGATCCTCGCAATCATGCTCGGTCTCTGGGTGACCGACGGCATCCACCACATCCCGCCGGCCTGGGTCGGTCTCGCCGCCGCGGTCGTGGTGATGCTGCCGAAGGTCGGCGTGCTGCCGGGCGACGCCTTCAGCCAGATCCAGCTGAAGACATGTTTCTACATCGCCGCGATCTTCGGGCTGACCGCCATCGTCAACGAGAGCGGGCTGGGACGCGAAATCGGCCGGGCGCTGCTCGCGGTGGCGCCCTTCGAAGTCGGCGCCTCGGCCAAGAACTTTGCGACCTTGGTGGCGATCTCGGTCGGTTTTCTGTTCGCGACGACGACGAACGGCGCCCCGGCCCTCTATACCGCGCTCGCCCAGGATTTTTCCCAGGCGAGCGGGCTCGACCTGATGAGCGTGGTGATGATCCAGGTCGTCGGCTACGCGAACGTGTTCCTGCCCTACCAGGCGCCGCCGATCGTCATGACGATGGATCTGGGCCGGGTGAGCCTCGCCGACACCACCCGTCTCACCCTGGTCTTCGGGACCGCGACTCTGCTGATCGCAGCGCCTTGCGCCTTCCTGTGGTTTCGCCTTCTCGGGAGGCTGCCGTGATCGGCCAAAGGTACAGGTTTGCGGGACCGGCGGCTGCCTTGCCGCTTGCCGCAACGCACACTACGCCCTCTCTTTAGACAAACTCCAGATCCGAGCATCTCGAGGACCCGATATGGCGCCTACCGCCCGACCGACCGTCGCCCCGCCGCTCTCCCCGCACCTGCAGGTCTACCGCTGGACCTGGACGATGCTGATGTCGATCCTGAACCGGGCGACGGGCGCGGCCCTCTATGGTGGCACCCTTCTCGTCACGATCTGGCTCGTGGCGCTTGCCTCCGGCCCTAAGGCCTACGGTGCGGTGGCTTGGTTCTTCGGCTCCTGGATCGGGCTGCTGATCCTGTTCGCCTATACCTGGGTCCTGCTGAACCACATGCTCGGCGGCCTGCGCCACTTCATCTGGGATACCGGCCGCGGCTTCGAGCGGCACGAGCGCATGGCGCTCTCCCGCATGAGCCTGATCGCCTCGGTGGCGCTCACCATCGTCATCTGGGCGCTCGCCCTGCTGCTGCACTGAGGAGCCCGGTCATGGCCGAAACCAAGTCCGCCTCGATCCGCACGCCGCGCGCCCGTGTGAAGGGCCTCGGCGCTTCCGGGCACGGTGCTGAGCATTTCTGGATGCAGCGCCTGACCGGCGCGGCCAACCTGCTCCTGATGATCGCCTTCGCCGTCATCGTCGCGAAGATGTGGGGCCGTCCCTATCCCGAAGCCGTGGCGCTCGTCGCGCAGCCGGTCGTGGCGATCGTCCTACTGCTCACGATCGTGTCGGCCACGATCCACATGCGACTCGGCATGCAGGTGATCATCGAGGACTACGTCCACGGCACCGGTCTCAAATTCGCGGCGCTCACCGCCAACACCTTCTACGCGGTCGCCGTCGCCGCCGCCTGCCTCTACGCGATCGTCCGCGTGGGGCTGGGCGGCCTGGTCTGACGCGCGCCAATCCGAGGAACAGCAGCATGGCCTCCAACGGATCGAACGGAAGCGGCGCGCCCGCCTATCCCATCATCGACCACACCTTCGACGTCGTGATCGTCGGCGCAGGCGGCGCAGGATTGCGTGCCACGGTGGGCTGCAGCCAGGCCGGGCTTCGCACCGCCTGCATCACCAAGGTGTTTCCGACCCGCTCGCACACGGTTGCCGCACAGGGCGGCATCTCGGCCTCGCTCGGGAACATGGGCCCGGACGACTGGCGCTGGCACATGTACGACACGGTGAAGGGGTCGGACTGGCTCGGCGACCAGGACTGCATCGAATATCTCGTCCGCAACGCGCCGGCCGCCGTCTACGAGCTCGAACACTGGGGCGTCCCGTTCTCGCGAACGGAAGAAGGCAAGATCTACCAGCGGCCCTTCGGCGGCATGACCACCGATTACGGCAAGGGCACCGCCCAGCGCACCTGCGCCGCAGCCGACCGCACCGGCCACGCCATGCTCCACACCCTCTACGGGCAGGCCGTGAAGAACTCGACAGAATTCTTCATCGAGTACTTCGCCCTCGACCTGATCATGGACGAGGACGGCCGCTGCCGGGGCGTCATCGCGCTCGACCAGGCCACTGGCGAGATCCATCGCTTCCGCGCCCAGACCACGATCCTAGCGACCGGCGGCTACGGCCGGGCCTATTTCTCGGCGACCTCCGCGCACACCTGCACTGGCGACGGCAACGCCATGGTGCTGCGCGCCGGCCTGCCGCTGCAGGACATGGAGTTCGTGCAGTTCCACCCCACCGGCATCTACGGCGCCGGTTGCCTGATCACGGAAGGATCGCGCGGCGAGGGCGGCTACCTGACGAACTCCGAGGGCGAGCGCTTCATGGAGCGCTACGCGCCGTCGGCGAAAGACCTTGCCTCGCGCGACGTGGTCTCGCGCTCCATGACCATGGAGATCCGCGACGGCCGCGGCGTCGGCAAGAACAAGGATCACATCTACCTGCACCTCGATCATCTCGATCCGAAGATCCTGCACGAGCGCCTGCCCGGCATCTCGGAGAGCGCGCGGATCTTCGCGGGCGTGGACGTGACCAAGGAGCCGATCCCGGTCATCCCGACGGTGCACTACAACATGGGCGGCATCCCCACGAACTTTCACGGTGAGGTGCTCACCCTGAAGAACGGCAACCCGGACACCATCGTCCCCGGATTGATGGCGCTCGGCGAGGCGGCCTGCGTCTCCGTGCACGGCGCCAACCGGCTCGGCTCCAACTCGCTGATCGATCTCGTTGTGTTCGGCCGCGCCGCGGGCCTGCGCTGCGCCGAGATCGTCGAGAAGGGCGCCCGTCAGCCCGACCTGCCCAAGGATTCCGCCGACAAGGCGCTCTCCCGCCTGGATCATTTCCGCAATGCCAGCGGCGGCACGCCGACGGCCAAGCTGCGGGACGAGATGCAGCGCACGATGCAGAACAACTGCGCGGTCTTCCGCACCGGCGACGTGCTGGAGGAGGGCAGGGGCCTGATCGGCAAGGTGTTCAAGGGCGCCGCCGACATCGCCGTGAAAGACCGGTCTCTGGTCTGGAACACCGACCTGCTCGAAACGCTCGAATTTGACAACCTGATCGGCCAGGCCGTCGTCACCATGGAATCGGCTGCCAACCGCACCGAGTCCCGCGGCGCGCACGCCCGCGAAGACTTTTCCGAGCGCAATGACAAGGACTGGATGAAGCACACCCTAGCCTGGCTCGACGAGACATCCGGAAAGGTCACGATCGATTACCGGCCGGTGCATACCTACACCATGTCGAACGAGATCCAGTACATCGAGCCGAAGGCTCGGGTATATTGAGCGCGGGCGGCACCGGACCGATGAGCCTCCTGTCGAAAATCGTCGGACGACCGTCGAAGCCGGCTTCGACGCTGTTGCGCGCCGGCGCCCCGGCCGAGCCGCCCGGCTCATGGAGCGACGTCGTCAACAGCTACCAGCTCCCCTTCGATCAGTCCGGAGAGCAGGCTCGTGCGGCCAACGCGGCCGAGGCGGCGTATTACGCGCAGTCCGACCGGATCGCGCATAAGTGGCATTCCTACCTGGAGGTCTATGACCGCCACCTGTCGCAATACCGCGACAAACCGGTACGCTTCCTGGAAATCGGCGTCTTCCAGGGCGGCGCCCTTCAGGTCTGGCGGCGCTATCTCGGACAGGCGGCGATCCTGAACGGGCTCGACATCGATCCGCGCTGCGCCCAGGTCGACGACCCTGACCTGACGATCCACATCGGCAGCCAGACCGACACCGCGCTGCTCGCGCGTATCGTCGAGCAGATGGGCGGCATCGACGTGGTGATCGACGATGCGAGCCACGTCAGCGAGCACCAGATCGCGACCTTCGAGTTCCTGTACCCGCTGCTCGCCCCGAACGGCATCTACATCGTCGAAGACGTGCACTGCTCCTACTGGCCGGATTTCGGCGGCGGCCTGCGGGCACCCGGCGCCTTCATGGAATACGCCAAGGGCCTGCTCGACCGCCTCCACGCCCGCTACGTGCTCGACCCCGATCCGGAGGACCGCGATCCGGGCTTTGCGGACGTGACGCACGGCATCTCCTTCCACGACAGCATGGTCGTCTTCGAGAAGCGCGCCAGCAAAGGGCCGCCGCGGACCAACGCCGTCGGCACCCGCTGGACTTTCTAGAATTCCGGAGCCCTACCGCTCATGGCACAGTTCACCCTCCCCAAAAATTCGCAGATCCGCGAAGGCAAGACCTGGCCGGCGCCCGAAGGCGCCAAGAATCTTCAGGTGTTCCGGATCTATCGCTGGAACCCGGATGACGGGCAGAACCCGCGCATCGACACCTACCATGTCGACCGCGACGATTGCGGCCCGATGGTCCTCGACGCCCTGCTCTGGATCAAGAACAAGGTCGACGCGACCCTGGTCTTCCGCCGCTCCTGCCGCGAGGGCATCTGCGGCTCCTGCGCCATGAACATCGAGGGCCAGAATGCGCTGGCCTGCACCATCGGCATCGACGAGTGCCGCAAGCCCGACAACGCGCTGCCGCTGCTGACCCGCAAGGACAAGGACGGCGCAGTGAGGATCTACCCGCTGCCGCACATGCCGGTGATCAAGGACCTCGTGCCGGATCTCACCAACTTCTACGCCCAGCACGCCTCGGTCGAGCCCTGGCTCCAGACCGAGACACTCTCGCCAGAGAAGGAATGGCGGCAGACCCCGGAGGACCGGCAGAAGCTCGACGGGCTCTACGAGTGCATCCTGTGCGCCTGCTGCACCACGTCCTGCCCGAGCTACTGGTGGAACGGCGACAAGTTCCTCGGCCCCGCGGCCCTGCTCCAGGCCTATCGTTGGCTGATCGACAGCCGAGACGAGAACACCGGCGAGCGCCTCGACGGGCTCCACGACCCGTTCCGGCTCTATCGCTGCCACACGATCATGAACTGCGCCAATACCTGCCCGAAGAATCTCAATCCGGCGAAAGCCATCGCCGAGATCAAGAAGATGATGGTCGAGCGCGCGGCGTAATCGACAGCGGCCTTCGATGCCGTCGCATCGAAGGCTGTCCGCCGCATCGGCGGCGACGCGCGTTCGCACCGGCCGACGGCCACGTGCCTCGGTTCCGGCCAGGGAAAACCAACTGCGGCTGACCGGCCACACCGACCTGAAAAGGCGGCACTTCCCGGCTATTCACAGCAGGCACCGAGCCGGCCGCCTTGCGGCCATCGCAATTGGCGGCGACGCAGCGGTCCAATCTCGGCCGTAATGGGGATCGTGTACCGATGCCGCGTCAGCTCCTGTCGACTGCCGCCGTCCTTGCGCTCGCTTGCGGGCTCGGCGCCTGTGGCACGAGCCGCTTCGATGGCCCATCCCGCCAGGCGCCACGTGCGCAGCTCCCGCCCGAGCCCTATGCCGCCGCACCCTCGGGTGCGGTCACGAGCACGCCCCTGGCGCCACCACCCGGCGCCACCGCCGAGGGGCAGCCGCTCGGCGCCGGCATCGTCGCCTCGGCTCCGCCGCCCGTCGTCGCGGAGCCCGTCACGCCGCCTGCTCCGCCGCCCGTCGTCGCCACCGGCCGTTCCTCGGTCGTCGGCGGCTGGACCGCCACCGATGCCAACGGCAGCTGCCGGGTCTCGCTGACCAGCTCTCCGACGCTGGACCTCTACCGTGCGACCACCTCGGGCTGCGCCAACAAGGATCTCGCCAAGGTGTCCGCCTGGGATTTCCGCGATGGCGAGGTCTACCTGTACCAGTCCGGCGGCACCGTCGCCGCACGCCTGAAACAGGCCGGCGGCTCCCTGGACGGCGCCCTTTCGAAGTCCGGTGCGTCGCTCTCGCTGGCGCGGTAGGTTTCTTCCCCTCCGTCACCCTGGGGCTCGCCAGCGGCGAGAACCCGGAATCGACCCGTGATGCGCGATCTGAGTCTAGCGCCGGGTCCATCGGGGATTCCGGGTTCCGCTTCGCGGTCTCGGAATGACGGGCGACGATGCGAGATCGTCATGGGTTGATGCGCATGCCCAGCAGGAAGATGTTGTCGCTGAAGCTCGAGGTGCGGTCGGTGCTGGTGATCTGCTGGTAGACGTAGCTGCCGCGCAGCGTCAGCCAACGGTTGAAGCGGTAGTCGATCCGCGCCAGCGCCGAGTAGCCGCGCTCCTTGATCTGGACTCCCTGGTAGTCGCTGCTGAGGAAGCCGCCGCCCACGGTGATCGAGAGGTTGCGCAGGAGGTCGTGCTGCACCTCGAGCGTCGCGGCGTCGGTGAACACGCCGCTCGAGCCCGCGACCGAGGTCTCGATCACGCCGGTCTGCTGGCTGAAGCGCACGGTGGTCAGCGGGCTCACCTGCCAGATCAGAGCGGCGTTGAAGATCGGGGCCGTGATCGCGCGCAGCTTCGGGTCGACGTAGTCGCGGCGCTGCAGGCCCGCCGAGATCTCCGCCGAGACGAAGCGTGTCAGGGTGACCGTCGCACCGGCGGTGAAGCCGACCCCGTCCGAATCCCGGCGGAAACCCTGCTGGTCCACGGGTGTGTCGTAGATGCGCGTGTCGAGCAGCGTTTCGACGAAGGGCGTGATCACCGGCGAGATCTCGTAGCCCGCCCGCAGGCGCACGCCATACTGGTTGGCGTTGCGGTCGCTCTGGATCAGCGCGGTGCCGTCGGCGAGCCTCGCATCGTCGAAGACCTGGCGGTCGATCGAGCCTCGCAAGGTCACCTGGATGCGGTTGAAATTCTCGGTGACGCCGGCCGAGGCGCCGTAGGTCGCGAAGATCGGCCGGCTGGTGGCCGCCGCGCCGAGGTCGGGGCTGCCGGTGCGCTGCGTGTCGACTACGAAACGGGTTTCGAGGTCGACGCGGGTGTCGCGGTTCACGTCGATGCGCATGCGCGTCACGCCCGAGGCGTTCGGGCGGCTCGCCATCTCGTTGTCGGGAAACTCGCTGTAGCCGCCGCGCAGCTCGCCCGAGAGCTCACTCGACGACCAATCGCTGCGAAACAGCAGTTCGGCGTCGCTGCGCAGCGCCGTCGAGCCCTTCGCGGCACGCGCCGTGGTCTGGTCGGGGTTGGTGTCGTAGCCGACGCTCTGCGTGAAGGCCGGCAGGAAGGTCATCGTGCCGAGCTTGATCCCGAGTGGCGCGTAGGCCGGATCGGCTTCGCCCGGCTGACGGAAGCCGGGGGAGGAGAGCAGCAGCCGGCCGGGATTGCTCAGGCCGAGCAGCGGGATCGCCGTCGGCAGCGGAACCGCGGTCGGCAGGGGCACGCCGGAGACCGGCGTCTGGATCACCGGCGTCAGGCGCAGGTCGGTGACGTAGCCCTGGGTGCGCGCGCGGGTCAGGACCCGAGTCGGAAGGCCGTAGCGGCGCGGCGGCGCAGCCCGCTGCCGCAGCAGGCCCGCGGGCGCGGCGGCGCCGCGCGCCCCCGAGATGCCGGAGACCGGCGGACCGGCGGAGCGGAAGCGCGGCAGCCGGGCGACGCTGTCACCGGCATCGCCCGCATCGCCCGAGGTCTGACCGCCGGCCAGCACGTTGCCGTTGCCGCCAGCACCGCGCAGCGCCGGCAGGCCGGTTTGTCCCGTATCGAGGCCGAACCGTTCGGATGGACGCTTCCTGGCGAGCGGATTGCCGGCCTCGAAGGCAGGCGGCATCGCGTCCTGGTCGGCGGACTGGGCCTGCGCCGGCGCCGTCCAGCCGAGCGCACCGCTCAGGGCGGTCGCGCAGAGAAGCAGGCCGCACAGCCGCATGGCGGCGCGCCGTCTCCCCGCTTCTGCGATGGGCCGCTCGCCTGTCACGGGTGGACGTCGCTCCGTCGTCCTCGAAAGGGCAGGGCGGTTCGCGCCGCGGGTCGAACCGAGGCTCACGCCGCGGCCGCCCCCGGACGAGCCGTGGTTAATGGAGCTAAACCGAACGTGGTTAATGGGGGGTCAACACCGCGTCCGGCGGACGTTCGCATTCATCACCCGCTCAGAATGTTAGGTGCATTCACTTTATGAACTGCATGAGAGAAAGGGCCTCCCCCGATCGTGACAGCACTCCCTTGCATCGCCGAAGAAGCCCCACCCGCGACGGCCGCTCCGGCATCGATCCCCGATTATCTCCGGATGCCGCTGCGCGCTTATTTCGAGTTGCCGGCGGACCGGATGCCGAGCCGGCTGTCGAGCCTGCTCGGCGCCTTCGAGAGCGCGCTCAACGCGCGCGGCGAGACGGTGACGGCCGAATTCCGTGAGGGGCTGATGCGGGCGTTGCCGGCCTTGCGCACCTTCGCCCTGTCGCTGACGGGCAACGCGACCCGGGCCGACGACCTCGTCCAGGAGACGATGCTGCGCGCCTGGACCAACCACCACCGCTTCGCGCCGGGCACCCGGCTGATCGCCTGGCTGTTCACCATCCAGCGCAACCTGTTCTATTCCGAGATCCGCAAGCGCAAGCGCGAGGTCGAGGATGCCGACGGCGTGCATGCCGCCGGCCTGACGGCGCTCGCCGACCAGGACGACACCGTCGCCCTGCGGAGCCTCTACGAGAAGCTCGAGCATCTGCCGGCGACGCAGCGCGACGCCCTCCTCCTCGTGGGCGCCGAGGGCTTCACCTACGAAGAGGCGGCCGAGATCCTCGCCTGCCGGGTCGGCACCGTGAAGAGCCGGGTCAGCCGCGCCCGCACCCAGCTCGCGGATCTGCTCGGCGAGCCGCGTGATACCCTGGACGGCGCCGCCGCCTGACCCGCTCCGCCGTTGAGCGCCGGCCGCATCGCGGCTAGCGTCGCGGCATGTCCGCCTCCGTCGACCTGTTGCCCCCGCGCGTCTCGGTGCGCCGCCTCGATTCCATCCTGGTCGACCGCATTGCGGCGGGCGAGGTGGTCGAGCGGCCGGCCTCCGTGGTCAAGGAACTCGTCGAGAACGCCATCGATGCCGGCGCGACGAGCATCGAGGTCGCGATCGAGGCCGGCGGCCGCCGACTGATCCGGGTGATCGACGACGGCCACGGTATGGGGCCGGAGGATCTGGAGCTCGCGGTCGAGCGCCACGCCACCTCGAAGCTGCCCGACGGCGATCTCGGCCGCATCGTATCGCTCGGCTTTCGCGGTGAGGCGCTGCCCTCGATCGGCGCGGTGGCCCGGCTCGCGATCACCTCGCGCCGGGCCGAGGATCGCGAGGGCACCAGCCTCGTCGTCGAGGCCGGAATCAAGGGACGCTCACGGCCCGCGCCGGGTCCGCGCGGCACCCGGATCGAGGTGAGCGACCTCTTCGCGGCCACCCCGGCCCGGCTCAAGTTCCTGAAATCCGATCGGGCCGAGACCGCGGCGATCTCCGAGATCCTGCGCCGCCTCGCGGTGGCACGGCCCGACATCCGCTTCACGTTGCGCACCGAGAACGGCAGCCCCAGCGTGTTCCCCGCCGAGAGCGAGCCGGGTCCCGCGGCCCACCTGCGCCGGCTCGGCGCGGTGCTGGGCGCGGACTTCCCGCCCAACGCCGTGCCGCTTTCCCTCGCCCGAGAGGGCATCGCGCTCGAAGGCCATATCGGCCTGCCGACCTTCCATCGCGGTGCGGCGAGCCACGTGCATTTCTCGGTCAACGGTCGACCTGTCCGCGATCGGCTGCTGCTCGGCGCGGTCCGCGGGGCCTATGCCGACACGATGAGCTCCGACCGCCACCCGGTGCTGGCCCTGGCACTCGTCTGTGCGCCCGACCTCGTCGACGTCAACGTGCACCCTGCCAAGACCGAGGTGCGCTTCCGCGAGCCGGGGCTGGTACGTGCACTCGTCGTCAGCGCGATCCACGAGAGTCTGCGCCGGGCCGGCGCACGCTCGACCACCACCGGGGCAGCGCAGGCGCTCGAAGCCCTGCGGCCGGGCGCGGCGGGGCCGTTCCCGGTGCATTCGGGCACCTCCGCTTACGTGCGCCCGATTGGTACAGGCTATCGCCCGGCCGCGACGCCCTCCTTCGCGGCGCCGGCCGGCTACCATGCGCCGAACCGGGCCGCCGCCGGCTTCGGCGAGGCGCCGCAGGCGCTGTTCGCCACGGACCTCGCCCCGCCCGGCGCCGACCTGCGCGAGGATGCCGCCGAGCCCGCGCTCGACCACCCGCTCGGCGCCGCCCGCGCCCAGCTCCATGAGACCTACATCGTCGCGCAGACCGCGGACGGCATCGTCATCGTCGACCAGCACGCGGCGCACGAGCGCCTGGTCTACGAGCGGCTGAAGCGCGAGCGCAGGGAGGGCGGCATCGCGCGCCAGGGCCTTCTGATCCCCGACGTCGTCGAGATGGCGCCCGCCGAGGCCGACCGGCTGATCGCGGCGGCCGAGGACCTCGACCGGCTCGGCCTCACGCTGGAGGCCTTCGGACCGGGCGCCGTCCTGGCGCGGGCGATCCCGTCCGCACTCAGCGGCGGCTCGGTCCGGAACCTCGTGCTCGACGTGCTCGACGCGCTGGAGGCGGGCGGCGTGGAGGAGGGCGCTCCGAGCGGGTCCGGCGATCCCCTGTCCCGCCGGCTCGACGCGGTGCTCTCGCGCATGAGCTGCCACGGCTCGATCCGCGCCGGGCGGCGGTTACGTCCCGAGGAGATGAACGCCCTGCTGCGCGACATGGAGAGCACGGAGAATTCCGGCCAGTGCAACCACGGCCGGCCAACCTTCGTGACCCTGAAGCTCTCCGACATCGAGCGGTTGTTCGGGCGCCGGTGATCGACCGCGCCGGCATGCCGGCGACGGACCGCCTGTCCATGCCGACACGTCGCCAGCGCAATACCGCCTGACGGCAAACGAACGCGCGCCGTCTCGGCACCGCGCCAATCATCATTGTGCAATGCACTCAAGGACTTGCGCCGACTGGATGAAAATCAGTCCAACGACGTATGGAATCCGCAAAAATGAATACAATCGGCAGGCCTTGAAAATAGTATCTATGGTCCGAACTCAGTCGGCGGCAGCACAAACAATCGACATGCTGTCCACGTTCGTATCCCCCGACTTATCCAGGATGATATTCTTCCGATCGAGCGCTGATTGATTGGGACAACATTCTGATTCCAGGAAGGACTATGATCATGGCCGCCAATCAGACGGAAGCACAGGTGAAGAACACTGCCGAGCGCGTCACGGCCCAGGGCCATGACGCCCTGCGCACCGCACAAGACAACGTCCAGAACGTCTCCCGTCAGGTCTTCGACGCCACGGAGCGCTTCACGCGCAGCTTCAATCTCTCGAAAGAAGATGCGGAGCGTTTCGCCGAGCAGTCGCGCCGCAATCTCGACGCCGTCACGCGGTGCGGCACCGTGCTGGGCCAGGGATTCCAGGATGCCTCGCGGCATTGGCTCGAGTTCGGTCAGCGCCAGTTCCAGCGCAATCTCACCGCTCTCAACCGGCTGGCTCAGGCCAGGACGCTCCAGGAATTCGCCGCGATCCAGAGCGAGGTGGTGCGCGATGGCCTCGAAGACTTCGTCAAGGACGGCAAGGGCATCGCTGAGACGTCGCTGAAGCATGCGGAGGAGGCCGGCCGGATCTTCACCAGCGAGATCAAGCCGACCACCCGGGCCAGCACGCGCCCGAACTGAGGCCGACGCAGCACGGATGATGCGAAGAGGGCGGCCCCGGAGGCCGCCCTCTGCATGCGCCGCGACCGAATTCGCTTACCAGACTCTGCCGTCGAGTCCCGCGTGACCGGCCCGTTCGGGGACCTCACCGTCGTCCAGTCCCCGGGCGACAAAGCGCGCCCAGAGGACCGCCGCAGCTCCGGTGGCGAGGGTCATCGCGAGGGTGAGCGAGAGGAATCCGAGGACCAGGGTCAAGGCAGCCTTCCGTCGGCGCTGGCGGGTCGAGGCGACAGGCTGGCCGGGAAGCCTTAGCAGGAGCTTACTGGACGGCCGGAACTCAGCGGCCTGGGGACAAGCGGGACGAGACAGCGATGGCCATGAAGACGACGTTCCTGGTGCAGACCTTCGTCGAGAAGCGCAAACGCCTGCAGCCCGGCGATCGCGAGGTGACGCCCACCGAGAGCGGCGCCCTTAAGAAGGCCGAGGCCATGGCCGCGCGCCTGCCCGGCACCGCGGCTCTTAAGGTCGTGGCCGACGACGAGACCGGCGAACTGGAGAGCGCAACGATCCTGGCGCAGTTCGGACAGGTCCCCGAAGACTTCGCCGAGAGCCTTACCGGCGGCTGAGGCGCACGGAACACAGAGTGAACGAAACGCTTGACCGCTCCGGCCAAGCGGTCAAATGTTCTACCTATGTTCCCAACCCACCGAATCACGCGGTGCCATCGCCGGGAGGGCAACCGCATGACCGACCTCTGCACGGACGCTGACGGCGACGTCCTGTTCGCGAACGACGATTGGAACCTCGTCCCCGAAGGACTCGAGCATCGTGCCACCGGCTATTTCATCGCACGCGAGGCGCTCGGCGCGCGGCGCGGAGACGGGCTCTGGACCTGGCCGCTTCAGCTCGCCGAGAAGAGCTGGTGCGCGCCGCGCCTGTTCCGCGAGATCTTCCTCGCCGCGCTAGAGCGGTTTGGGATGACCGCCGACGAGGCCCTGTCGCGCTCCTTCGCAATCGGCTTCGGATTGCGGCCCGCCCCTAGCGGATGCGAGGGCTTCGTCGCCTTGGGCGACCTGCTCCGGCCGAGATCCGCAGCACGCAAGCGCCCTGCCGAGGCCAAGCCGGCTCCACGCCTGCCCGTCCGCGACCGCGCCGGGGAGCGCGTCTCGATCGGTGCGAGCGCCTGACCGGCCAACGGAAACGCGTGATGCCGGCTTCGTGACGCAGCGCCAGCTTGACCTCCGCCCCCGCCGCCGTGTTCGCCTGCCGAGAGCAGACTCGGAGGCATCATGAGCATCCAGAACGACTCGCGCGGCTCCAACCTCGGCGGACTCGAAGGGCTCGATCCTGGGCCGCTCTCGCGGCGGGGTTTCGTGATGACCAGCCTGATCACCGGACTGACCCTGGCGACCGCGAAGGTCGAGGCGCAGGTGATCACCACCGATGCCGAAGGCATCGAGGCCGGGGAGGTGAAGATCCCGGCGGCCGACGGGCCGATGCCGGGCTACCGCGCCGTGCCGAAGGGCGACGGGCCGTTCCCGATCGTCCTCGTGGTCGAGGAAATCTTCGGGGTCCACGACTACATCAAGGACATCTGCCGGCGGCTCGCCAAGGCGGGTTACTGCGCCGTGGCTCCGGAACTCTATGCCAGGCAGGGCGATCTCTCGACCATGACCGACGTCAAGACGATCTTCAGCGAAGTCGTCCTGAAGACTCCGGACGGCCAGTGGATCGCCGATCTCGACACCACGGCAGCTTGGGCGGCCTCGGCCGCGAAAGGCGATCTCGACCGGCTCGGCGTGATGGGCTGGTGCCGGGGCGGCCGCGCGGTCTGGCTCTACGATGCCCACCGCACCGATCTGAAGGCGGCGGTCGCCTGGTACGGCCCGCTCGGTGGCGAGCGCAGCGCGATCCAGCCAAAGACCGCCGGAGACGTCGCCGCCGAGATCCATGCTCCTCTGTTGGCGCTCTATGGCGGTGCCGACACCGGCATCCCGGTCGCGAGCGTCGAGAAGGCGAGGGACGCGGCGCGGGCAGCCGGCAAGAACGTCGAGCTCGTGATCTATCCGGAGGCCCCACACGGCTTCCACGCCGATTACCGCCCGAGCTATCGCAAGGACGCGGCCCAAGATGGGTGGGCGCGCGCATTGGCGTTCCTGAAACAGCACGGCGTCGGCTGAATTCGCGAGAGTTCGGTTGTTCGTCACCCGGGTATCTGAATAAATCCGGCGTTGTTGCCCTCGCGGTACAGACGTGAGGCGGGAGGCAACTATCGTTGCAGCGTGTCGAATGTCATCGCGATGCGGCGATAGACTCCCGGATTCGGCGCAGTGGGTGATCACGGCGTGAGTCAGGTGATGAGTGACGTGCGACCGGCGGGCAAGAAGCCCGTCATCCTCGTCGTCGAGGATGAGCCCGATGAGCGCTTCCTCGCGTCCGAGATGCTCGAGGAGACTGGCTTCGAGGTGATCGAGGCCGAGACGGCTGAGCGCGCCCTCGCCATCCTCAACGAGCGCGGTGAGGACGTCACCGTCGTGTTTTCCGACGTCCGCACGCCCGGCACGATCGGAGGATTCGAACTCGCCCGCATCATCGGCGTCACCTGGCCGCGCATCCGCATCCTGCTGACCTCGGGCGATGCCAGCGATCAGCCGAGCGACCTGCGGATTTCCGCGACCTTCATCCCCAAACCCTGGCGCGCACCCGAGATCCTGCAATGGCTCGAGGAAGCAGCCCGTCAGCACGGTGGCGTCACGGAGGACTGACGGCGCTCGCCTTTCGCCTCCGGCCGCCTGCACGAAAACTTCCAGCAATGTCTGGAAACATCCGGCAGCCGGGCCGTTGGTCTGCTTTCATACCGTCACCCACGGTAAGCAAAGCGATCAGCCGTCGCCTCATGAAAACAGTCTCGAACGACTACGCAGCGCAGTTTCCCATCGATGGTGTGTCCGCGGACGGGCCGTTTGACGGTTTTCCATTCGACCGGATCGGCGACGACCTTCGCCACCTTTACGACGAGGTGATTGCGTCCGACGTGCCGCATTCGCTCATGCAATTGGCCGAGGCCATCGACGCGCGTCGATCGGGACAAAGCAGCGAATAGGCAGGTCGCAGCGTCGTTTCTGGGTTCACACGTCTTTCATTGCGGGCCGTCGCCTTCAAAGCCAAATCTGGTATGCAGGGCGCGCCGAACTCGGCAGAGAACCGCAACGGCCGAATCCCGATGAGCCTGCCCTTCAGTCTTCGCCCCGCGACCCTGAGCCTTCTCGTCGCGCTGGGCGTGTCGGCACCCGCAATGGCGGCGCCACCTCCGACGCAGCCTCTGGAAGGGCCGGGCGGCGTCGGCGACAAGGGTGCGACCGTGGTCAAGCGCGCCGTCGGGACGGCCAGCGCCTCCACCTACGCCTTCTACAAATCCGGCCCGGCGCCGGCCGAGGGTCGTCCGGTGGCCGTGCTGCTGCACGCCTGGGGCGCCACCAACCCGCGCGCCTATGGCGGCTGGATCGACCACCTCGCCCGCAATGGCTGGCTGGTGCTGTTTCCTCGTTTCCAGGAACTCAACAAGAGCCGGCCGGCCGACGCCACCGAGAAGGCCGGCGGCCTGGTGAAGGCCGCCCTCGACGCGCTCGCCGCCGACACGGATGCCCGGCCCGACCCGAAGCGCCTGGCGCTGATCGGCCACCTCGCCGGAGCGCCGCTCGCGGCCAATCTCGCGGCGGAAGCGCAGGCCAAGGGACTGCCGGCGCCGCGGCTTGTCTACGTCATCATGCCCGGCGGCATCGCCCACGACGCCAAGTCCCGCGGCATCCCACTCGTCGATCTCGCGGGCATTGCCGGCGACACGCTGCTGGTCGCGGTCAGCGGCGACAAGGACGCCCGCGCAGCCGATCTCGGCGCGAAGCGCATCCTGCGCGAGGCGAGCGCGGTCGCGGCCGAGCGTAAGCTCATCGTGCGCGCGCTGTCGGACGATCACGGCTTCCCGGCCATGACCGCGACGCTGTCCTCGCCGGCCGGAATCGACGCCGCCTATGACGGCACCGCGATCACCGTGGCGCCCGATCCCAAGGACGCGAAGCCCGCGCCGTTCAAGTGGTCTGCCGACGTGACACTGACGGGCGAACAGGCGACGCTTGTCCAGCAGATCAACAACGCCCGCGCCGACGCGCTGGACTACCTCGCCTACTGGCGCACCTTCGACATGGCGGCCACCGCTGCCTTCGCCGGCAAGGATGCGAACAAGCTGAAGGCCGATTCGAGCTTCAGCGACATGGGCCGCTGGGCCGATGGCTGGCCGGTGAAGCGGCTCGGCGTCGAGGTGCCGAAGCTGGCCCCGCCGGCACCCGTGGCCGCTCCAACGGCGGCAGCTGCCGCGGCAGCCGCCGCGAAGGGAGCGTCGGGGAAACCCCGCCAGCCGCGGGCGGCAGACCGCCGCTAATCACGATGCTTTCGCCGTGAGATGTGGCCGGCGCGACGCAGCACCCGGCGCGCCGCTTGCTAAGCTTTGCCGGCTCGCCTCGGACGCGTCGCCATGCCGGATTTCGTCGCCACGCTGATCGCCGCGCTCGCCCTCTGCCTGGGGCTGATCGCGCTCAACACGCTGACGCGTTGGACCATGCCTCTCTGGCCGATCCCAGTCGACGAGAACGGTTTTCTTCAGGTCGGCGGTGCGGTGCTGATCGCCCGCCTGTCGTGGAGGCGGGCGATCAGACCGGTTCCTAGAAGTACGACTTGAGAACGCCGCGGCGGCGCACGTCGAGCGTGGCGCAGTGGAACGAGCCGCCAAACGGGCCGTAGGACAGGAACGGCGCCGGGATCGGGTCGAAGCCCCAATCCTTCAGGGCCTTGATCAGCGTCGGCTGGCTCTGGTCGACGACGATCTTCTTCTCGTCGATGGCGAGCACGTTGATCGAGGTCCAGGGCGAGCACATCGAGATCTTGCTCATGAAGCCCTCGACCGGGTCGGGGCGCGGGGCGATCAGCACGTCCCATTTCTTGAGCACGGCGGGCAGCTTCTCGACGTCGATATAGTCCGGGTTCACCAGCACCTTGCCCGGCGCCAGCGGCATGAACGACGAGTCGATGTGCATCGGCTGCGGGCAGCGGCTCTCGATCTCATGGATGCGGAAGCCCGGGCCGAGATGGCGGCGCAGCCACTCGATGCCCATCAGGTTCGTCACGTTCGAGCGGGTCACGAACAGGTCGCGGCCGCAGCGCACGAAGTCGGCCGCGTCGAAGACCGGCTCGAATTCGTTGACCGTGAACTGCATCGGCTCGCCGGCCTTCAGGTTCGGCACCCGGTAATCGTAGTTGTAGAGCTCGTCCGTCAGTTGCGGACGCGGGGCCGAGGTCCAGCGGGCGCCGGCCCGGAAGTACTCCTTGAACAGCGCACGGTAGGCGTCGCCCTCGAAGTAGCGCGAGCGCCAGCACATCGGGCTTTCGATGATCTCGTCGCCGATGACGAGATAGGGGTCGCGCGGGCAGGCGACGCAGAAGCCGCGCGAAGTCCAGCGCGGCGCCTTGTACTTCTTCGAGAAATCGACCGTGTCGGGCCGGCGCACCTTCACGCCCTCGCCCGCGAGAATGGTGATGAAGTTGTCGAGCTCGGCCTGGGCGAGCTTCTTCATGAACTTCGGATACTTCCAGCCGGAGGCGAGCCGGTAGAACGGCTGCGCGGCGCGCGGCAGGTTGAAGATCACGGTGAGGTGGTGGGTCGGGATCGTGGCGCCGTCGAGCGATCCGACGATCACTTCCTCCAGCGGATCCCATTCGTTCCAGGCCATGACCGGGCTCTGCGGCGCCGGCACGTCTGGGTTGAGGCCCTGAAGGCCGGTGAAGGTTTGAGTATGTGCATCTTCGAG
This sequence comes from Methylobacterium brachythecii, assembly GCF_014196345.1. Classification (GTDB taxonomy): domain Bacteria; phylum Pseudomonadota; class Alphaproteobacteria; order Rhizobiales; family Beijerinckiaceae; genus Methylobacterium; species Methylobacterium brachythecii. The sequence continues at coordinate 178,075 of NZ_JACIDN010000009.1, forward strand.
CATGGCGTTCTCCGCCATGTTGGACGCATCGCGTTCCATGGATAATCCCCCTCGGACAAAGGCTTGCGGCTTTAGTTCTCTGACTGTTGCCGATCTGCCGCTTTGACCTTCAGTGTGTCTCCCAGGTGATAGACAGCGCTGTCTAAAGCTGCAACTTGCCGTGATCCTATTCGCTCCGAGCGGCCGATTTGAGCCGTTATCGCGGCACGCCAACAACACCTCGCACCATCGCCGGTAGCGGAAAGAGGGCCATGAAGCACCTCACGACCCTGGCACTGATCGCGGGCTTATGCACCGTCGTCGGACTGTTCCTCTCCTCGGGACTCGATGACGTGTGGACGGCCGTACTCAGCGCCGGGTGGGGTGCGCTGGCCGTCATCGTCGCCCGCTTCGCCGCCGTGGCTTGGGCAGGTCTCGGCTGGTTCGTCATCTTCCCGAGCCGTGAGCGCCCGAGCCTGCGCGACTGCATCACCCTGCGTTTCGTGCGCGAGGGCATCAATACGCTGCTTCCCGTGGCACAGGTCGGCGGCGATTTCGTCGGCGCGCGCCTGCTGGCCAAGCGCGGCGTGTCCGGGAGCCTCGCCGGCGCCTCGATGTTCGTCGACCTGATGACCCAGGCGCTGACCCAGCTCCTGTTCACCATCGCGGGCCTCGGCATCCTGGTCTGGCTCGCCGGCGACGGCCCGGTGGTCCGCACCGTGGCAGGCGGCCTGATCATCGCGATCCCGGCGCTCGGCGCCTTCTACATGATCCAGCGTCGCAGCGGTCACCGCCTGATCCAGGCGGCCCTCACGCGCTTCGCCTCGGGCCGCGAATGGCGGGCACTCGGCGCGGTCGACGTGCTCTACGCCAACCTGAAGCGCCTCTATGGCAACGGTGCGCGGTTCGGGAACGCCGTGTTCGTGCACCTGATCGGCTGGGTCATCGGGACCTTCGAGGTCTATGTCTGCCTGCACTTCATGGGCTACCCGGTCAGCTTCCTCGAAGCGATCGTGATCGAGAGCCTGGCCCAGGCTGTGCGCGGCGCCGCCTTCGCGGTGCCCGGCGCGCTCGGCGCACAGGAAGGTGGCCTGATCGCCCTCTGCGCCATCTTCAACATCCCGGCCGAAGTCGCCCTGGCCCTGTCGCTGGTCAAGCGCGCCGCCGACCTCACCATCGGTCTACCGAGCCTGTTCCTCTGGCATCGCCTGGAGGGCCGCGTTCAGAAGGACGCACAGGAGACCGCCGAAGGCGGGTTCGACGGCATCCGCGAGCGGCTCATCGGGCACGCCTTCGAGCCGGCCCCGGCTCCGGCGGCCTATGGCTACGCCGCCAACGGCCTCGGGCAGCCCCGTCCCGTCGACATCGAGCGCGGAGAGTTCAAGAAGTGCGCCTGACCCGTCGCAGCCTGTCCAGCCTCGCCCTTCTCGCCGCCGGTCTCTTTGCCCTGGGCGGCATGCCCGAGAGCGCGCGTGCCGAGGAAGATCCGGCCGTCGCTGCGGTGACAAAGCTCTACGGCAAGGTCGAGGAAGCCCTGAAGAACGGTTCGAGCGACTTGAAGAGCCGCATCGAGGTGATCGGCCCGACCTTCAAGGAGGTGTTCGACACCTCCGCCATGGTGCCCGTCGCAGTCGGCCCGAAATGGAAGACCTTCAAGCCCGAGCAGCAGAGCGCCGTCACCGATACCTTCACCACCTACTTCACGACGCTCTACGCCAACCGCCTCTCACAGGCCGCCGGCGGCAAGTTCGACATCAAGCCCGGCACGGATGCGCGCGGCGGCAACAAGATCGTCCATACCAAGATCACGACTAAGGACGGCGACGACACCGACGTCGACTACGTCGTGAACCCCGGAAACAAGATCCAGGACGTCCTGCTCAACGGCAACGTCAGCGAAGTCGCGTCGATGCGGGCCGGCTTCAACGACCCGCTGAAGAAGGGCGGCGCGGACGCACTCGTAAAATATTTGAACGAGCGCACCGAAGGCATGCTCGCCGCCAAACCAAAGCCTTGAATCACCCAGAGACGCTGACGCGCACGACCTTCTCGCGCCCAAGACGAATCCTCGCGTCGCCGGCGAAACCCGACATCCTTCCGGACCGAGCATCGCCTCCATGGACCTCACCAGCATCTCGGACTGGATCTCGCCGCTTCTGCTGCTGACGGCGCTTGCCGGTTGCGTCTACGGGCTGATGGCCGCCGCCATGACCGGCCGCTTCGCACGCCGCGCGACGCCGGTGCTGCCCGAGAGCGCCGAGCGCCCCTCCGTGACGATCCTCAAGCCGCTCTGCGGCATGGAGCCGAATCTCTACACCAATCTCGAGACCTTCTGCCGTCAGGATTATGCTGGGCGCGTGCAGATCGTGTTCGGCGTCCAGAAGGCCACCGATCCGGCGATCGAGACCGTCGAGCGCCTTCGTGAGGCGTTTCCCGCCCTTCGCCTCGACCTCGTCGTCGACGCGACCCAGCACGGCTCGAACCGCAAGGTCTCGAACCTCATCAACATGTCGGAGCGAATCGACCACGAAGTGGTGGTGCTCGCCGACAGCGACATGGTGGTGAAACCGGATTACCTGGAGCGCGTCGTCGCCGAGCTGTCGCAGCCGGGCGTGACCGGCGTGACCTGCCTCTATCACGGTGTCCCGGCCAATCGCGGCGTCTTCGCCCATCTCTCGGCGCTCGCCATCGACGTGCAGTTCGCGCCGAACGTCATCGTCGGCACCACGCTCGGCCTCGCCAATCCCTGCTTCGGCTCGACCATCGCGCTGACCAAAGCTTCGCTCGAAGCCATCGGCGGCTTCCGTACCTTCAAGGACGATCTCGCCGACGACTACGCCATCGGCGAAGCTCTCCGGAAGCTCGGCGGCGAAGTCGCGATCCCGACCTTCACCATCGGTCATACCTGCGTCGACACCGAGCTCTCGGGCCTGTGGAAGCACGAGTTGCGCTGGAACCGCACCATCCGCAATGTCGACCCCGCCGGCTATGCCGGCTCGGTTGTGACCCACGCCTTCCCGCTGGCCCTGATCGCGGCCCTGATGCCGAATGCCGGCACCTTCGCGCTCGCCGTCGCCGCCCTGGCGCTGGCCTGCCGCATCGTGCTGTGCTTGCGCGTCGAGAGCGCCTTCGGCCTCACGCCTCACGCCTACTGGCTGTTGCCGATACGTGACATGCTGTCCTTCATCAACTTCACCTGGAGCTTCGTCTCGGGTGCGGTGACATGGAAAGGTCACGATTACAGGGTGGTTGCCGATGGTACGCTGATCCCGGATCACGCCATCGGTCACGAGACCCGCGCGACTTCGGTCTAAGCTTCGAAGACCTTCAGTACCTAGGTATCGGACGAGACGAACCACGGTTCTTCGTTCGGAAATTGCCTCAATTGAACAGATGACGGACTGCAAATCGCCGTTTTCGGCCTGCACTTCATCATCACCCGCACAAACACGAGCCCGAGGCCGCTACTCGATGCGCACGCTCTTCCTCCAGGCCCCCACCTTCGATGGCTTCGACGGCGGCGCAGGTTCGCGCTACCAGGCCAAGCGCGAGATCAAGTCGTTCTGGTACCCGACCTGGCTGGCCCAGCCGGCCGCCCTGGTGCCGAACTCGAAGCTGATCGACGCGCCGCCCCACAACACCAAGCTCTCCGAGATCGTGGCCCAGGCCAACGATTTCGACCTCGTCGTGCTGCACACCTCGGTCCCGTCCTTCAAGTCGGACGTGAAGACCATCGAGGCGCTCAAGGCCGCCAACCCGAAGCTCATCGCCGGCCTGATCGGCGCCAAGGTCGCGGTCGATGCCGCCGGCTCGATGGCTCAGGCTCCGGTGGTCGATTTCTGCGCCCGCAACGAGTTCGATTTCACCGTCAAGGAAGTCGCCGACGGCGTGCCGATGTCGGAGATCAAGGGTCTGTCCTATCGCAACGCCGACGGCGTCGTGGTCCATAACGAGGACCGCGAGATCATGACGGACATGGACCAGTTGCCCTTCGTCACGAGCGTCTACAAGCGCGACCTCGAGATGGAGAAGTACTTCATCGGGTACCTCAAGCACCCCTACATCTCGTTCTACTCGGGCCGTGGCTGCAAGAGCCGCTGCACCTTCTGCCTGTGGCCGCAGACCGTCGGTGGGCACACCTACCGCACCCGTTCGGTCGCGCACGTGATCGAAGAGATCAAGTACTGCCTGAAGGAGTTCCCGCAGACGAAGGAGTTCTTCTTCGACGACGACACCTTCACCGACAACCTGCCGCGCGCCGAAGAAATCGCGCGCGAGTTGGGTAAGCTCGGCGTCACCTGGTCCTGCAACGCCAAGGCGAACGTGCCGCGCGAGACCCTGAAGGTTCTCAAGGAGAATGGCCTGCGCCTCCTGCTCGTCGGCTACGAGTCCGGCAACCAACAGATCCTGAACAACATCAAGAAGGGCATGCGCGTCGAGGTGGCCGAGCGGTTCACCAAGGATTGCCATGACCTCGGCATCGCCATCCACGGCACCTTCATCGTCGGCCTGCCCGGCGAGACCCGGGAGACGATCCAGGAGACGATCGCCTTCGCCAAGCGCATCAACCCGCACACCATCCAGTGCTCGCTGGCCGCGCCCTATCCCGGCACCTTCCTCTACAAGCAGGCCGTCGAGAACGGCTGGCTCGATGTCGAGAACGCCGAACTCGTCGACGAGAACGGCGTGCAGATCGCTCCGCTGCACTACCCGCATCTCTCGCATGCCGAGATCTTCGCGGCGGTGGAGGAGTTTTACAAGAAGTTCTACTTCCGCGTGCCCAAGATCGCTTCGATCGTGAACGAAATGGTGCGCTCGCCCGACATGATGAAGCGCCGTCTCCGCGAGGGCGTCGAGTTCTGGCACTTCCTCCGGGATCGCCAGGGCACCTCCAAGGCTGCCTGAACCGAAGCTCCATAGCGACCGATCACGGCCGGGCTCGATGCCCGGCCGTTTTCGTTTGCGGCGGCTCGTCCGAGTCGCCCATCGACACATTCGACCGAGGCCGTGCTAGTGGTCCGTCGGGGTTCGGTTCCCCATGGGGGCGGGTCAGCCGCGCGACGTCCGTCGCGGGCGCGGCCAGCGGCGAAAGTCCTGCTCCCGCGCTGTTTGGTCAGCATCCAGTGCTCTCCGGCGCCGGCCTTGCCGCAGCCAGGATTGCGCCCTGCGGATCCTCGGATCCCCGCGCAATCCCCGCGGCGTCGGAGAGTCTCGAGTTTCGGTCCCGCCATTGGAGGGAGGGCAGCGTTGTCAGGGGTCACTGCGGTTCTGGCGCTCGGCCTTATGTCACTCGCCGGCTATGCCATCCTGCGCGCCATACGCGCCCCGTCCTCCAGCCGCACCGTCAACGAATGGGAGCAGGGCCTGCTCTATGTCGACGGACGTTTCGCACGGGTGCTCGGGCCCGGCCGCTACTGGACGCTCGGGCTCAAGGAGCAGACGGTCGTCGTGCTGCCTCGCCAGCCGCGCCTCGAATACCTGACCAACGCCGACGTCACGAGCGCGGAGCGTCTGTCGTACCGGCTGTCCGCCATCTTCACCTACGCGGTCACCGACCCCCGGCGCGCGCACGAACTCGGCTATCGCGAGCTCATGCGGCTGGCGGTGACCGAGGCGCTGGTCCAGCTCGCGGCCGGTCGCTCCCTCGAAGCGATGCTCGCCGAACGCGCCAGCCTTGGCGAAACACTTCTGCCGCTGATCGTGCAGCCGGATTGTGGCTGCACGATCAGCGGCGTCTCGATCTCGGCCATCACGATGCCCCCGGAGCTGCGCCGGCTCTACGCAGAAATCGAGCGGGCCCGCCTCGACGGTCAGGCGGCCCTGGAGCGCGCCCGCAGCGAGCAGGCGGCCCTGCGCTCGCTCGCGAATTCCGCGCGGATGCTCAAGGGAAACCCCGAGCTGATGAATCTTCGGCTGCTTCAGGCACTCTCGGCGCAGGGCGGGAAGGGGGCGACCCTCGTCATCGGGCGCGAGGCCTTCGCCCTCTCGTCGCCGGCCGAGGCCGCGGCTGAGCCCGCGCAGGAGAGCTGAGCCTTGGCAGGTCACGGATCGAAGCGCCTCGTCGTCACCGCAGACGATTTCGGGCTGAGCCTCGAAGTCAACGAGGCCGTCGAGCAGGCGCATCGCGAGGGTATCCTCACGGCGGCGAGCCTGATGGTCTCGGCGCCCGGCGCGGCCGATGCCGTGGCCCGCGCCCAACGCCTACCGAGCCTGCGCGTCGGGCTGCACCTCGTCCTGGTCGAAGCATGGCCGACCCTGCCGCCGGCCCAGCTCCCGAGCCTCGTCGACGACAACGGCCTGATGCGCCGGGACATGGGCCGCCTCGGCTTCGATCTCGCCGCGAAGGCCGCCGCGCGGCGGCAGCTCGCCGCCGAAATCACCGCGCAGTTCGAGGCCTACAAGGCCACCGGCCTGCCGCTCGACCACGTCAACGCCCACAAGCATTTCCACGTGCATCCGCTGATCGCGGGCGCGGTGCTGGCCATCGGCGCACGCTATGGCATGCGGGCGATCCGGGTACCGCGCGAACCGCGCGCCCTCCTGCGCCTCGCCGAGCCCGGCTGCCGCCCGCGCCCGGCCCTCGACATCGCCCCCTGGGCCGGCCTGCTCGCCGCGAGGGCGCGCCAGGCCGGGCTGCTAATTCCGGACCGCACACTCGGCCTCGCCTGGTCGGGTGGCATGACGCCGGCCCGCGTCGCCGGGCTGCTGCGCCACCTGCCCGACGGGCTGACCGAGCTCTATACCCACCCGGCCACGACCGGCGGCTTCGCGGGCGAGGCGCCGGGCTATGCGTATGCCGCCGAGAGGGACGCGCTCGTGGCGCCGGAATCGCGCGATGCGGTCGCACAGATGGGGGCGGTGAGCGGAGGGTTTTTGGACTTTTCGTAGGAGGGCTTGCCGGCGCGGGTCGCGGCGCCGGCAGCCGGTTGGCGAGCTACTTCGCAGCCACCGTCTCGCGCACCTTCGCCTCGGACGCCGGCAGCTTGCCCGCATCCTTGCCCTCGGGGCGGTCCGCGTCGGGCTGTGCCGGCGGCGGGCCGAGGAAGGCGGGCACGACGAAGAACGCCGCGACCAGCGTGAAGAACAGCGACAGCGCCAGCAGCTTACCCATGCTGGCCGTGCCGGGATGGCTCGACAGCATCAGCGAGCCGAAGGCCGTGCCGGTGGTCAGGGCCGAGAAGAAGATCGCCCGCGTCAGGCTCGAAGCCAGCATGTCGGCGACTCCGGCGCGCCAGGCGATCACGTAGTAGATGTGGAAGGCCACACCCACGGCGAGCATCAGCGGCAGCGCGATGATGTTGGCGAAGTTCAGCGGCATGCCGAGGATGTAGAGCGCCATCAGCGTCCACAGGGTAGCGAGCACCAGCGGCCCGAGCGTCATGGCGACGTCCCAGGGTTTGCGCAGAGCCACCGAGAGGATGATGAAGATCAGGGCCAGGGCGGTCAGGCCGGCCTGGATGAAGGCGCCGAGGATCGTGTAGCTCGATTCCGTCGTGGCGATCGGCGCGCCGGTGGCGTGCGGGGCCACGGTCTGCACCTCCTTGGCGAAGTGGCGCAGCACCTCGTCGTCGTTCGAGTTGCCCTTCGGATGCACCTCGATTCGCGAGCGTCCATCGGCGGTCACCCACTCGGCCTTGAGCTGCGGCGGTAGGTTCTGCAGCGTGATCTTCTCGGGCGAGAGCAGGCCGCCGAGGCGACGCAGCAGCGTCTTGAGGTCGGTGGTGAGCGCGACCGAAGCGGCCTCGCGCGTCCCGACGGGGGCGTCGGCAAGCTTGTCCAGCGTCGCCGACAGGCTGCCCGCGGCCTTGGCGCCGGCCGACTTGCCGTCGTCGACGCCCTTCAGGGCGGTGGCGGTCTCCTTGATCGCCTTGACGTTGTCGGCATCGGTGGGAGGCGGCTGCTTCTTGCCGGGGTTGAGGGCCGGCCCGAGGAGGCCCGCCGTCTCCGCGATGGTCTGCAGCTTCTGGTCCTGGTCGCGCGGCACGAAGGTGTCGATGTCGATGACCTTCGCCACGGAATCGAGCTTCAGCAACTTCGCGACGAGATCGGGCACCCCGTCCACGTTCGGCGCCAGCACGTCGACCGTGTTGGGGCTCGTGGCCGGGTCCTTGATCAGGTCGAGATAGGTGGCGATCGATTCGACCTTCGGGCTGCGAAGATGCATCGGGTTCGAATCGAAGGGCAGCTTCAAGAGCATCGGAATGCCCGCCACCGTCAGCATCCCGACGCCGACCAGCACGTATTTGCGGTTCGCGACGATCCAGTGGTCGACACCAGACAGCCAGGTGGTCTCCACGGCGCGCTTCTCGCCGCGCGGATGGAACACCGCGATCAGTGCCGGCAGCAGCGTCAGCGCGAACAGATAGGCCACCACCATGCCGACGCCGGCGATCAGGCCGAGCTCGGACACGCCGCGGAACTTGGTCGGCAGAAACGCGAAAAATCCGGCGATCAGTGAAATCGCGGCCAGCGTCAGCGAGATGCCGACGCCCCGCGCCGCTGCCCGGATCGCGCCCTCGACCTCGCCGACCTCGTAGCGATCGGCGCGGTAGCGCACCGCGAACTGGATGCCGAAATCGATGCCGAGCCCCACGAAGAGCGCCGCGAAGGCCACCGAGATCGGATTGAGCTCACCCACCATCAGCAGCCCGAGCGCCGCCGTGACGACGAGCCCCGCGAACGTGGTGATGATCACCGCGATCACGAGCGGGCCGGAGCGCAGGGCCAGGAACAGGAACAGGACAATGGCGCCGACCACCACCGCGTTGTTCACGAAAGCGTCGTCGGAGAGGGTCGCGAACTCGTCGTCGGCCACCGCGACGGGTCCGGTCAGGCGCATGTGCAGGCCCTCGGCCTGTGTTATCTTGAGGTCCTGCGCGACCTTGCGGATGAGCTTGGTCGCCTCGCGGCCTGGCTCCAGCGCGTTGTAGTCGAGCACCGGCTGGATCATCACGAACTTGCGCTTGTCCGTAGTCTCGGACTTGCCGTTGGCGAGAAGCTCCTGCCAGGACATCCGGGCCGGTTGGCCGGCGAGCACCGTCTTGAGCGTCTCGTCGATCCGGGTCATCGGCTGCTCGAGATCCTCGAGCTTGGCATCACCGCTCTTCACGCCCTTCGCGCCCTGGCCCAGCACCCGCATGATGCCGCGCAAGGAAGGATCGGCGGCGAGCGGCCCGAGCAGGCCCTGCTGCTGGATGAGCGACTCGGTGGTCTTCTCCAGCTCCTCCTGAGACATCAGCAGGAGGCCGTTCTTGTCGTAGAACGGGCCGCCATCCGGCCGGTAGACGGTCTCGATCTGGTCCTTGTGAACGGCGAGCGCCTTGCTCAGCTCGACCGCTGCCTCCTCGGCGATCTCCGGCGTGCGTCCGTCGATAACGGCGACCACGAGGTTGGAACGCTGCGGGAAAGCCTTCTCGAACTGGATCTCGTCCTGCCGCCACGGCACGCTCGGCTCGATTAGCCGCTCGACATCCGTATTGATGCGGAAGAGATGGGCGGCGATGCCCCCGCCTGCGGCCGTGATCAGCGCGATGAGGGCGATGACGAGCCAACGGCGCTGTACGGAAAACGCGACGAGACGTTCGATCACTCGGGTGCCCTGCCTACCTCGATCTGACCCGGGCGCCTCTGGAACGCCGGGCGGCGTTACCCGCCGTGTCTTCCCGAAAGCCGGCATGTCCACCGGCGTAGAGAGGGTCGCCTCTCCAGCTGGACCGCGGATCGCCGGTAACGCTCCCGCTGACCGTAAAGGCCGGGCCGCCGATCTGGGACGATGCCTCTCGATGGGGCGCTAAGTACTGGTCCCAGCCTCGGAATGCAACGCGGCGGCAATTTCATGCAGCCGTCGGTCGCGCCATGCTGTATTGCATTGCAGCAATGCGTTGGAGACCTGAGCCGGGTTGAAACGGTCTCGCAGCGAACGATCTGCCGCCACTGGCGGTCGAGCCGCCCTCGGGAGCCCAGTCCGCCCATTCTTCGTGGCTCCTTCGACACGACCGCGAAGATACGGAAGTCGGACCGCCCTTTTTCGGCCACTTCAACTTGGTTCCAGACTACATCCCTGGAATTCAGAAATTTTTCGCGCTAAGCAGCCCCTTCGTTGATGGGGCCAGAGCAAAGGAGCCGCGTCTTGGGAATCCCCATTCGGTACGTCGCGAAGATCGGCGGCTACATCCTCAAACAGCACCTCACGGGACGTAAGCGCTACCCGCTCGTCATGATGATGGAACCGCTGTTCCGCTGTAACCTCGCCTGTGCCGGCTGCGGCAAGATCGATTACCCGGACGAGATCCTGAACAAGCGTCTGCCCGTGGACGAGGCGCTGGAATCCGTGCGCGAGTGCGGTGCACCCGTCGTCGTGATCGCCGGCGGCGAGCCGCTGCTGCACAAGGATCTGCCGCAGATCGTGCAGGGCATCATCGCGCAGAAAAAGTTCGTCATCGTCTGCACGAACGCGCTGCTGCTCGAGAAGAAGATCAAGGACTACAAGCCCTCGCCGTACTTCACCTGGTCGATCCATCTCGATGGCGACAAGGACATGCACGACCAGTCGGTCTGCCAGCGCGGCGTCTATGACAAGGCCGTCGCTGCGATCAAGAAGTCCAAGGAGATGGGCTTCCGCACGACGATCAACTGCACGTTCTTCAATAACTCGCAGGCCGACAAGATCGCCGACTTCTTCGACAGCGTGACGAAGATGGGCGTCGACGGCATCACCGTCTCGCCGGGCTATGCCTACGAGCGCGCGCCGGACCAGCAGCACTTCCTGAACCGCCAGGCCACCAAGAACCTGTTCCGCGGCGTCTTCCGCCACGGCAAGGAGAAGGGCCGCGAGAAGTGGACCTTCCAGCAGTCGGGCCTGTTCCTCGACTTCCTGGCCGGCAACCAGTCCTACCACTGCACGCCGTGGGGCAACCCGACGCGCACGGTCTTCGGCTGGCAGAAGCCCTGCTACCTGCTCGGCGAAGGCTATGCCGCGACCTTCAAGGAACTGATGGAAGACACCGACTGGGACGCCTACGGCACCGGCAACTACGAGAAGTGCGCCGACTGCATGGTCCATTCGGGCTACGAGGCCTCCTCGGTGGTCGATTCGGTCAAGAAGCCGTGGAAGCCCGTCATCCATGCCCTGCGCGGCGTGAAGACCGAGGGCGAGATGGCTCCGGAGATCAGCCTGGAGAACCAGCGTCCGGCCGAATATGTGTTCTCCCGCAACGTCGCCCAGAAGCTCTCCGAGATCAAAGCCTCAGGCGTCGACACCAAGCGCGAGACCCAGAAGCGCGCGAGCGCGGCCTAACGACTTGAACGCCTCGCCCGAATCCCGGGCGAGGCGCACCAATTCCCCGATGCGCGCCTCTCGGCGCAGCAAGGCGGCGAGCACCGCCGCGATGTCGGGATCGCCGTTCGGCTTGAGCGCCGAGGCGGCGAATGCCGGCAGAGCACGCTCTGCAGGGTCGCACACCACCCGCAGGATCGCGAAGGGCAGCCCGCGCTGCGCCGCGTAGTCGGCCGCCACGTGGGATTCCATGTCGACCACTGCCGCACCGGTCCGGGCGCCGAGAGCGGCCTTGGCCTCGACCGTCATGATCGCGGCCTCGACGCCCGCCACGTCTCTCGCGACGACACGCCGGCCCAGCCCCGAGAGGCGCCTCGCATGGGCCTCGGCGATGCCTGGATCGCAAGGGAGGCGGCGACCGTCTCCCGCGACCACCGCCGTGCTGACCACGACGTCGCCGGGCACCAGAGCCGGATCGAGACCGCCGGCAATTCCGAAGCTGATCACGGCCCGGTACGGCGTATCGCGGAGCGCTGCGAACCTGTCCCGTAGTACGGCAGGCCGGCCGCCGGCCTGAAGAGTCTCGACACCCTCGCCCGCAGCGATCCGAGCCTCGCGGGCGAGCCCGGCGACGGCGAGGACGGCTGGCATCAGCGCGCGACGCCGTAGACAGATGCTGCTGCGGAGACGGGGGCGGTGACGGTGGAGAAGACGCTGAGGACCTTCTGGACTTCGGTGAAGGGCGCGTTGGAAACGTAGAGCATGTCGCGGCTGCGCATGCGGAAGGCCTGGCTCATGAACAGGCTCTGCGGATCGCGCATGTTGAAGCGGTAGACCACCGGCACGAGCTTGGTGGTCAACAGCGGCGAGCCGGGCTTGAGGCGCCGCACCAGGGTGTTGGGCTCGAAGCGGAACAGGAACACGCCCTCGGCATCCGCCTGGAGGTCGGACAGGCCGCGCGCCCGGGCCAGGCCCTGCGACAGGGTGATGCCCTCGGCCGAGAACGGGATCTCGGTGGCATTGCCGAGCGCGCCCAGCGCCATGAAGGTCTGCGGATCGCGCACCAGGGTGAGCACGTCGCTCGGACGCATGAAGATGTTTTCGCGCGGGTTCGAGACCACGGCGGTGAGCGGCACCGTCACGGTGGTCTGACCGCGCGAGAGCCGCACGTAGGTCTCGCTGACCTGCCCCCTGACGCCGCCGGCCCCGGCGACCACGTCGAGCAGCCGGTCGCCCTTGCCCGAGAGCGGGATGCGCGCGCCCGAGGTGACCTCACCGGTCACCGTCACCGATTGCGAGATGGGCTTGGACACCGTCACCAGCACCTGCGGCTGGATCGCCTTGCCGGCGAGTTCGCTCTCGATGAGCACCTGCACGTCCTGCGGACGGCGTCCCGCCACCTGGATGCGGCCGGCATAGGGCACCGAGATCGCCCCGTCGCGGCTCACCACCTGCTCGGGGATCAGCGCCGATTTCGAGCCGGCCGAGAACCGGTCGGCCACCAGCGGCCCCGAGAACAATCCGCCCGAGCCCGCTTCCCAGACCTGCACCGCCACCGAGTCACCCACCCCGATCACCGGCTCGGCCGAGGGGCTGCGGTCGCCGAAGGTCGCCAGCAGGCTGTCGAGCGGCCGCGAGCGCAGAGCCTCGATCACCGCCGGAGACACATCCACCAGCTCGTAGCGCGCATAGACCCCGCCCGGCGTCGCCACGTCCGCCCCGTCCACGATCGCGCTCGCCGTCGGACCCGCCGCAGGCAGGTACGAACAGCCCGAGGTCAGGCAGGCCAAAAGGGCAGCGGGAGCTGCGATACGCACCATGAACACTCTCCAGCCGGCATGCGGGCGAGGCCGCCTCCGGGATTGGGTCTTTTCACGAATACCCGTCGAATCGCTGCGATCCGTTTAACGGGTGCTTGAGATCGACCAGGGTGCGGCGTCAGCCGACCCAAGCTCAGCCGTTCGTCAGCAATGCGTCACGAGCGTGGCACGGCCACGCTTGGGTCTGCCGCCATCGCCGTTTCGGGGGCGACTGCGTCCCGCAGGAGACAGCCGAGCGCGGCGATCCTGAGATCGACCCGGCGTCCGCCCTCGGGCACCGGCCGAGCGAACCGGAACAGGGCGTAGTCCGTGCGCGGGTCACCGTCGCCGGGCCGGTAAGAAGGCAGCGAAGGCGCGTGGTCGCCGTAGATGCAAAGCGTAGCCCGCTCGGCCGACAGCCCGTCGGCCAGGGTTTCGACCGCCCGGCCGGCATTGCCGACGTGATGCAGATACTGGGCGAGCGGATCGTCGATGCCGGGAAGCCGGCCGGGTTTCCAGGGGCCGTGGTTCTCCATCGTGGCGCAGAAGATCAGGATCGGCCGAGTCCGTCCCCGCACCTCCGCGAGGATGCGCGCGGCCACCGCCGTATCGCTGACATAGGGGCCGACGCGCGGGGCCTCGGCAAAGTCCTCGTACATGACGAGGCGATCGAAGCCGAGCGCGCGCATCACGCTCTCCCGGTCGAAGAAGTCGCGATGGTAGGGATGGACGAACACAGTCTCGTAGCCGGCTCTCTTTGCCAGCCGGGCGAGGCTCGTTGGCTCCCGGCCACCACCGGACAGGTAGGGGTCAAACCCGCCGAAGCCGAGGCTCGCGCCCTCGCGGCCGGTGAGCAGGGCGTGCTCGGAGCGCATAGTGTAGGCCCCATGCGTCGGCACGGTGAGACGGCCGTGCTGAGCCGCCTCACGATCGATCCGCGCCATGGCTGGCAGGGGCTCGCCGCCGAGCCGGGCCGGATCGAGGAATGATTCGAGCTGGACCACGACGACGACCTCGTCGCCCCGTGCTGCCGGCAGTGGCAGAGCCGTGGGCGCGGTTTCCGTCGCCGCCTCAGCCTCGCGGCGGGCGAGATAGGCGAACATCGTAGCGAGCACGCCGTAGCGCGCCACGTCCGCTTCGAGATCCGGCCTCGGACACCGCGCGGCGAGCACCGCGCGTCCGATCCCGGTCCGCGCTCCGAACCACATCGCCAGGAGAATCGCTGGCAGGGCGGCGATCGCCAGCACACTCGCCGGCAAGCCCTGCGGAAGCGCCGTCGGCTCGATCGCGTACCAAGCGGCCACGCCGAGCACCGCCAGCAGCAGCGGCACGGCGATGCGCGGGTGTGTGAGGGGCATCGTGTAGTAGAGGTCGGGATGACGCGGCACTTGGCGGAGCAGGGCGACGTCGCTGAACACCAGCGATTCGCCCAAGATCCTGCGCTTCAGCGCGTCGATCACCATCGTGATCATGATCGTCGTGAGCGTCGACGCGCCGGCGAGCCAAGGCCGCCATGAGAACACGAACCAGAACGCCGTGATCAGCGCGTAGGACCCAAGCCGGATCGCCACGTCGCCCGGGCGCAGACTGACGCGCCGGGCCGCAGCGGCCGCCTCGATCGCGAAGGAGCCTGCAAGGGCGACGGCAAAGGCCAGGATCACGGACATGAAAGCGGGCAGGGGCCTCAGCGTTGGGTGCCGACGCCGCGGCGGCCGCGCAGCCGTCGCACGATCGGGTTGAGCAGAGCGTAGCGCGCGCGCATCACCGCATGACGAAGGCTGCCGATGGCAAGCCTCGACGGGCCCGTCGCATCCCGCTCCGCCGAGAGCCTGTCGAGCAGCTGCTCCGGCTCGCAGGGCTTCATCGCCACCGGATCGAGGTAGCGCGGATACAGGATCAGCGCCCCCGCCGCGAGTTCATCCAGTGCCAGCCTGCGGCCGCGGTCGGCGCCGGGAACGAGGTCCTCGGTCAGGCCCCAGCCTGCGTAGAAGGGGCGCCCGTGCACGGCCACGCTGAGACCACGGATCAGGGCCTCGAAGCCTGCCAGCGATGTCATGGTCTCGACGTGGTGGACCCGGTCGAGCAGGTCGACGATCGCGAGGCCACCGACGAGCCGGTCGGCCAGGGCGAGGGCCTCCGCTTCGGGGATCGCACCGGGCCGGAAGCCTGCCTCGACGTCGGGATGGGGCTTGTAGAGCAGGAACGCGTCGGGGTTGCGCGCGCGGGCGGCACGCAGCAGCCCGAGATTGGAGCGCACGAGCGGCGAGCCGTACTGAACCGAGGCGTCGTCCTCGACTTGGCCCGGCACCAGCACGATGCGCCGCCCCGAGGGCCAGTCGGTCGCCGCCTGCGAGAGGCCGACATTGTACTTGCTGAGCCGCCTCTCGACGATCGATTCGCGCAAGCGCCGCGCCCGCTCGACGAGCTCGGGCGGGAACGCCGTCTCGCGCAGGATGCGGGCGAGTCGGCTCTCGGTGCGCGGGTCGTAGTAGATCCCGGAATCGTCGACGACGATCGAGGCACCGGGCTGCAGGCTGGCGCCGAGCCCGACCGAGCGTAGGAAACCGTCCTCGATCCGCGATAGCGGGACGCCGGCAGCTTCGCAGAGCGGCGCGAGCTGCCGCGGCATACGCGTCGCCCAGGCCTGAACCTCGGCGCCTTCGCGAGCCGCTGCCGCGACCGCGTCCTCGGCCACCATCGTGTGGATCGGCCGCCCGGCGGGACCGTCGGCGAAGACGTCCAACGCCGGGCGCTTCCAGCGCGAGATGCCGACATAGACGACGCGGCGTGCGTTGCCGGCAAATCGATCTCGCAGCCAGGCCACGCGCTCGACCGCATCCGCCATCGCGATCGGCTGTCGCGTCCAGGGATCGAAGGCATGTACACCGGGGCCAAAGCGCAAGGCCACCAAGTCGGCTTCGTCGGGCAGCGGCCTCGGACCATCGGGACCGAGCCAGACTGCCTCGACTCGGGCGAGCCGGGGCTCGCAGGCCGCGCCTCCGCTGGCGACGTAGACGCGTGAGACGTGGTCGAACAGAGACCAGGGATCGACCGGTTCGCTCACCAATGTCAGGCGCTGCGTTCCAGATCTGACGAGTGGGATGCCCTCCGGCCCAGCGGCAACCAAGTTCTCGCCGGGCGCGAACGCAAGCACTCGGTCGAGGAAGGCCTGCAGGCGAGCCGGCGAGCCGACGAGGCTCTCGTCGACGAATACGAGTGATACCGGGTTGGCAACGATCTCCGCGGGCAGCGGCGCCTTCGCGAAGCGATTCCGGCCGTATAGCCTATGCTGGCGCAGGAGGCTCGCGAGGTCTGCCGCCGGCTCGGCGCCCCCTAGGGGCCGCCCTGCGAAGGTGAGACGCAGGCTGGCATAGCCGGTGGCTGGGCTATCGTAGGGGCTGAGCAGCGGACCGGGCGCCACGCTCAGCACGGGGCGGCCGAGGGCGTTCAGAAGTGCCTCCGCACGCGAACCCTGCCATGCCACGACGACGGCCGCTGAAGTCGCCGCGAGGGCGCTGCCGGTGGCCGCCTCGATCTCGGGGCGCAGGCTCCGAATTGTCCGGCCGGCCGGAAACAGGGTCGATGGCAACGGCTGGGGCATGGGAGGGCCGGGGACGCGGGAGCCGCCTTTAACCATCATGAGAGGCGTCCGTCGAACCGTGTCCTCGGCGAAGGGCCCCGCGCTTAACCGAGTTTTCACCGCACCGGGTCTTTGTCCCCGCTACAGCAGCTCTTTTTCACACGGCGATCACATGCCGGCCTCATTCGGCAGAGAGAGCTTGCCGGCACGTGCAACGGCCTGTGATCGACGGGCAACGCGCTTCGGGAAACAGGGATGCGGACAGCGACCCGGATTGATCAGGCTTCCGCGAACGTGCGACCGATGACGGGCACGGTCGCGCTGTCGGCAAACGGCTCGGATCGGACCGGCCTCAGAGCGAAACTCTCCGGTATGCCGCAGCCTCGTCCGATCATCGCGCGTTCGCCGGTCGCGACCTTCCTGTTCCTTCAGGGCATCGCCTCTCCGTTCTTTTCTGAACTCGGCCACGCCCTGCGCGAACGCGGCCATAAGGTCCGGCGTATCAACTTCTCCTCCGGCGACTGGCTGTTCTGGCGCGGAGAAAGCGACGACTACCGCGGCACGAGCGACGGCTGGCCGGCCTATCTGGACGCCTACATCCGCGAGCACGCCGTTACCGACTTGGTGCTGTTCGGCGACTGCCGACCCTACCACGTCGCGGCGATCGAGGCTGGAAAGCCGCTGGGCGTGCGCGTCCACGTCTTCGAGGAAGGCTACATCCGCCCGAATTGGATCACCTGCGAGCATGGCGGCGTGAACGGCAGCTCGACGCTCCCCAAAACCGCCGCCGAGATCCGTGCCATCGCCCGACGCCTGCCGCAGCAGGGCCGCGCGATGCCGCTCACCGGCGACATGGCGCGACGCAGCGTCTGGGACATCGCGTACAACATCGCCAACATCGCCTTCCCGTATCTCTATCCGGGCTTCCGCAGCCATCGGCCGAATCACATCGCGGCCGAGTATGGCGGCTGGATCAAGAAGTTCCTGCGCCGGGGCCGCACGCGCCGACACGCGGCGGACGTCAACCGGATCTACGGCGCCATCCAGGCGGATTATTTTCTGCTGCCGCTCCAGCTCGACAGCGACTACCAGATCCGGGTGCACTCGCCCTTCTTAGGGGTCGAGGGCTTCATGGACCGTGTGATCGCGTCCTTCGCCAAATATCTCCGTCAGCACCCAGGCGCCCAGACGCGGCTGCTGGTCAAGCTGCACCCGCTCGACAGCGGGATCATGGATTGGCGCAAGCGCGCCCGCCAATCGGCCAGACGCCACGGTGTCAACGACCGCATCGACTTCATCGACGGCGGCGATCTGCAGGCGCTGATCGACGGCAGCCGCGGCGTTGTGCTGGTCAACTCCACCGTGGGCATGCTCTCGCTGGAGCGCGGACGCCCGACACTCGCCACCGGCGTCGCGATCTACAACGTGCCCGGCCTGACCCATCAGGGCGATATCGACAGCTTCTGGCACGCACCGACACCGCCCGACATGGCGCTGATGGCGGATTTCCGCCGCGTCGTAATGCACCGGACCCAGATCAACGGCGGCTACTTCTCGACCTCGGCGATCGAGCGGGCGGTCGCAGGCGCCGTGCCGCGGCTCGAGGCCGTGCTCCCGCCTGCCGCCCTGGCGATCGCCCGTGCGACGCGTGAGCCTGCAGCCGAGGGCGGCAGCCTGTCTCCGGCGTATTGAGCGGGCCGCCGCCTCGATTCCACGACACCCTCGGCCCTCATGCCCGTCATCCTCATCACCGGTGCGTCGAGCGGCATCGGGGCCGCGCTCGCCCGGCTCTACGCGCGTCCCGGCACGACGCTGATCCTCAACGCGCGCGGCCGCGAGCGGCTCGAAGCGGTCGCAGGGGCCTGCCGCGCTCAGGGCGCGGACGTGCTAGTGGAAGCTTTCGACGTTAGCGATCGCGCGCTGGCCGGAGCCCGCCTCCGGGCGGTCGATGCGGCGCATCCGCTCGACCTCGTCATCGTCAATGCCGGCGTCAACGGTGGCCATCCGGACGGCGCGGTGGAGACCGAGCAGGTCGCCTTCGAGACGATGGACATCAATCTCGGCGGAGCGCTCAACGTAGCGCTGCCTTGCGTCACCTTGATGGGTGCACGCGGCGCCGGGCAGATCGCGCTCGTGTCGTCGCTCGCCGCCTACGCACCATTACCCGACGCTCCGTCCTACAGCGGCAGCAAGGCGGCCCTGCTCGCTCATGGACTGGCGCTGCGGCAGAAGCTCGGGCCGCGCGGTGTCCGGGTCAACGTCGTGACCCCGGGCTATGTCCGCACGGCGATGGGCGCGACCTACAAAAAGGGCTGGCGCCCGCTCGAGATCGACGCCGACCGGGCTGCCGAGCTGATCGCGCGTGGTCTGGAGCGCAACCGCAACGTGATCGCCTTTCCGTGGATCCTGACGGCGCTCGCGCGGGGCGCCGGGCTCGTGCCCGAATGGGTCGTCCGGCTCGGCATGGCCCCGTTCAAGGCCCGCATCGGCGACGCGCGGTGAGGGGCGACGCGTGACACGGCCGCGCATCGCCCTGTTCACGCTGGAGGCGCTGCCGAATGCCCGCGCCGTGCGCCGGTTCGTCGCCGACCATGCCGAGGACATCGCCTTCGTCGGGCTCTCGAATGCCGAGCGGCCGTCCACCGGCGGCCTCATAGGGCAGGTGCGCCGCCATCTCGCCCGCTCCGGTCCCGCAATCCTGCCCTATCTGGCGGTCAATTTCGGCTTGCCGGATCTGCTGCGCCCGCTCGCGCCGCTGACGCAGAGGCTCGCCGGCAGCGGGGATGCAACGGAGACGACGCCTTTGGCCGCGCTCTGCCGGCGCTTCGGCATCCCGACAGCCAGCATCGACGACGTGAACGGCTCGGCCGTCGCCGAGGCCCTCCGCGCGCATGCGCCGGATCTCATCGTCAGCTTCCATTTCGACCAGATTTTTTCGGGCGAAGCACTGACGCTGGCGCCGCTCGGCGGCCTGAACATCCATCCGAGCCTGCTGCCCCGCCATCGCGGGCCGGTTCCGACGATCCACGCCCTGGCCGAGGGGAGGGGCGAGTTCGGCGTGACCGTGCACCACCTCGTTCCCGCAATCGATGCCGGAGCGATCCTCACACAGGAGCGGGTCGCGCTGCCGTCCGACGTCACCGCCACGCGCGCCGCGATCCGGCTGCACGAACACGGCCGCATCCTGCTCGACGGCGTGCTCGCCACGATCGCCGAGGAGGGTAGGGTTCCCGCGGGCACGGCCATGCCGGTCGAGCCCTATTGTGGCTTTCCGGACAAAACAATGCTCCGCGCGATGCGACGCCAGGGCCGCAAGCTCACTGATTCCCGCGATCTGCGCGAAGCCCTGACGCTGTCCGCCAAGGCCTCGCCCGCCGGCTGAGTTACCGCGAAAACTTCTTGTACTTCAGCTTCTTCGGGATGATCGAGTCGCTGCCGAGGCGGCGCTTTTTGTCCTCCTCGTAGTCCGAGAAGTTGCCCTCGAACCACTCGACGTGGCTGTCGCCTTCGAAGGCGAGGATGTGGGTCGCGATGCGGTTCAGGAACCAGCGATCGTGGCTGATGATGACAGCGCAGCCGGCGTAATCCTCAAGGGCATCCTCGAGCGCGCGCAGGGTCTCCATGTCGAGGTCGTTGGTCGGCTCGTCGAGCAGGAGAACGTTGGCTCCGCCCTTGAGGGTGCGGGCGAGATGGACGCGGTTGCGCTCACCGCCCGAGAGCGTGCCGACCTTCTTCTGCTGGTCCCCGCCCTTGAAGGCGAAGGCTGCGCAATAGGCGCGCGAATTGATCTCGCGCTTGTTGAAATAAATGATGTCGTTGCCGCCCGAGACCTCCTGCCAGACGGTGGCATTCGGATCGAGCGCGTCGCGCGACTGGTCGACATAGCCGAGCTTCACCGTCTCGCCGACGGAGATGTCGCCGCCATCCGGCTTCTCCGAGCCAGTGATCATCTTGAACAAGGTGGTTTTGCCGGCGCCGTTCGGGCCGATCACGCCGACGATCCCGCCCGGCGGCAGCTTGAACGAGAGGTCCTCGATCAGCAGGCGGTCGCCGAAGGCCTTATTGAGGTGATCGAACTCGATGACGTTGTTGCCAAGCCGCTCGTCGATCGGGATGACGATCTGGGCCGAGGCGTCGACCTTGTTGTTCTGCTTGGCGACCAGCTCCTCGTAGCGCGTGATACGCGCCTTCGACTTTGACTGGCGGGCCTTCGGCGAGGCGGCGATCCATTCCTGCTCGCGGTTGATCGAGCGCTGGCGGGCCATGTCCTCGCGGCCCTCCTGCTGCAGGCGCTTCTGCTTCTGGACGAGCCAGGCGGAGTAGTTGCCCTCGTAGGGGATGCCCTTGGTGCGATCGAGCTCGAGGATCCAGCTCGTGACGTTGTCGAGGAAGTAGCGATCGTGGGTCACGATCAGGATCGCGCCCGGATAGCTCTTGAGGTGACCTTCGAGCCAGTTCACCGTCTCGGCGTCGAGGTGGTTGGTCGGCTCGTCGAGCAGCAGCAGTTCCGGCTCCCAGAGAAGCAGACGGCACAGGGCGATGCGGCGGCGCTCGCCGCCGGACAGGGTCGCGACCGGCTGCTCGTCACTGGGGCAGCCCAGGGCTTCCATGGCCTGGTCGACCTTGGATTCGAGCTCCCAGAGGTTCTGCGCCTCGATCTCGTCCTGAAGGCGGGTCATCTCGTCCGCGGTCTCGTCCGAATAGTTCATGGCGAGTTCGTTGTAGCGGTCGAGCAGGGCCTGCTTCTCGGCCACGCCCTCCATGACGTTCTCGCGGACCGACTTGTCCGGATCGAGCTGCGGCTCCTGCGGCAGGTAGCCGACACGCGCGCCTTGCGCGACGAAGCCCTCGCCGGTCCACTCCGTGTCGATGCCGGCCATGATCTTCAGCAGGGTCGACTTGCCCGAGCCGTTGATGCCGAGCACGCCGATCTTGGCGTCCGGATAGAACGACAGGTTGATGTTATCGAGGATCTTCTTGCCGCCGGTATAGGTCTTGGTCAGACCCTTCATGTGGTAGATGAATTCGCGGGCCATGCGGATGTCCTCGTTGATGGGGCGGGCCGGGGCGCGGCCGTCACGATTCGGGCTCTGGCTCGCCATCGAGCCGTGCCGCGAACCGCGTTGAGCGTTGGGATGTTTGCGCCGACCTAACAGGGCGCCCTTGAGCCGGCAAGGATGCCGGTGGCGCCGGCGCCATGCGTCTCCTTCGCGATATGGGAGCCAGAGCTTTCAGGCAAAAGGGTTCTTCACGATCGTCGGAGCTTGCGTCTCCTCGGCGACCTGCTCCGGCAGATCCTCAGCGTCGAGCGCGGCCACGATCGCGTCGAGCGTGGCCTTCAGCCCCCTTGCACGGTCGAGCCCCGTGCGATCGCGCGTCAGGTCGAGGGCGCCGTGTATCGCGATTCGCGTGGTGCCGTTTTCGAGGGAGAGCCCCCCGAATGTCTGGACGCTGGCGTCGTCGGCGAAGGGCACGAAACCCGTGTTCGTCTTGTGGGGCATGGAGGCCTCCCTCAGAAGATCGCGCGCATCAGGTCGCGCCAGAGACGATGCAGGACACGATAGACCTCCCGCTTCGCCCAGGCCTGGAAGCCGTCATCCGTGCCCGAGCGGTTGCGATCGCGAGAGAATTCGCGTGGCTCGGGCAAGCTCATCGCCTTCGCCCTGCTGGTCTCGGGCAAGCCGGGAAACGGGTCGAGCCCGGCAGCCTGCTGCAACGTCGCGATCGAGACGACACGCCAGTCGCCGACGTCATCGTTGCCGGCGAGATAGGCCGCGGCCTCGCCGCGGGTGGGATCGTAGACCGCCTTGTAGATCTGCGTCGGCACGAGGACACGGCCGTTGATCGCCGCAGCCGAGTCGCCGGCAAAGACCGGCCCGGTGACGACGTAGATCTCGCCGCGCCGCAGGGCGAGACGCCGCACGCTCTCCTCGATCGCCGCCCAGATTCCGCGATTGGACGTGCGATCCTGCGGCACGATATTGGCGAGACTGAAGGATTGGGCCTGAGCCGTGGCGGTCGGCATGTCGCCAGCCGGCGCCATATGGCCGCGATCGTAGCCGCTGCGTACGTAGTCGCTCAGCTCAGAACGGGAGCGGTCCGGGAGGCGGTCCTCCTCATGGAAGGCATCCGCCCGGTCGACTCGGCGTGCGGCTCCGATGCTTGCTCGCGTGAGCCGCTCGGCAGCGTAGAGCGGCGTGCGCGACACGCCCGAGAACAGCACCGCGAAGGCCTCGAAGCAGAGCGGCGTGGTGTTCGGTGCGAGCCGCGGATTGGCCAGGACCGGTGCGCGACCGCCCGCGAAAAGCTCCGGGCACGACTCGGCCGCATGAGCAGGCGCCGAGGATATCGCGCAACCGAGAAGCAAAACGACGGAGTACCGGTAGGCACCCTGCATCATTGTGCCTATTGCCTTCAGAAGCAGACCCGCACGCGGCGCGTCCCGGAGGGTGAATATTGCCAGCGATAGCCGCAGGGTCGGCCGAGGGTGCCTTCGAAGGGGCGGGCATCGCGGTCCGGCGCACCGGGCGGACGGCGACCAGGACAATCGACCTGTGGATCGCATCGGCCCGGCCGACGGGCATCCGCGGCCTGTACGTCGAGTGCAATCAGCATCGGAATCATCGCGGCGGCCAATAGAATCCGGGATCGGCGAAGCTGCGATCTCGTGTTGCGCGGGAGCCCCTGATCTCGAAAAAGCGCATGCACAATATTGATCATCGCCGCCCTATTCCGTATTGCCCGGGGCCTTATCGGCGATCGGACCGGACTGCCTTGACCGTTGAAGGCGTCTGGATCGTTCGAAAGCTCTTGATGGCCGTTTCCTGCCGCGGGTTGGATCATGGCATCGAGATGCCGGATCGAGCTAGGCTGTTTGCGCGCGGATCGCAATGATCACGGGCGCCAGGCGCGGAGCTGACCGGCACGCGACAAGCCCGATCCGAATCCGCCGCCAGGGACTTATCCTGGCGCGGGAATCAAGACGAATAGCAGGTGACGACATTGGCTCTTGTCGACGTTTCGATCCTCGACGGCATCCCGACGCCGGACCGTTTGCGCGAGCTTCCCGAAGGTGAACTTCGGGCGGTGGCGGATGCGGTCCGCGCGGAGATGATCGATGCCGTCTCGGTGACGGGCGGGCATCTGGGCTCCGGCTTGGGCGTCGTCGAGCTGACGGTCGCCCTGCATCACGTCTTCGACACGCCCTCCGACCGCATCGTCTGGGACGTCGGGCATCAGTGCTACCCGCACAAGATCCTCACCGGCCGGCGCGACCGCATCCGGACGCTGCGCCAGGGTGGCGGCCTGTCGGGCTTCACCAAGCGCAGCGAGAGCGAATACGACCCGTTCGGTGCGGCGCATTCCTCGACCTCGATCTCGGCAGCCCTCGGCATGGCGGTCGGCCGTGACCTCGAGGAGGCCGAGCGCAAGGCCAACGGCGAGGAACCCGGCAAGCGCCGCAACATGATCGCGGTGATCGGCGACGGCTCGATGTCGGCGGGCATGGCGTATGAAGCCATGAACAATGCCGGCGCGCTGCATTCGCGCCTGATCGTGATCCTCAACGACAACGAGATGTCGATCGCCCCGCCGGTCGGCGCGATGTCGGCCTATCTGGCGCGTCTGGCCTCGGGCGACACCTACCGCTCGATCCGCGAGACGGCCAAGCAACTCGGCAAGCTGCTGCCGAAGCGTCTCTACGAGCGCGCCGTGCGGGCGGAGGAATATGCCCGCTCCCTCGTGGTGGGCGGCGGCACGATGTTCGAGGAGATGGGTTTTTACTATGTGGGCCCGGTCGACGGTCACAACCTCGACCACCTGCTGCCCGTCCTGAAGAACGTGCGTGACTCCGAACAGGGCCCGATCCTGCTCCACGTCGTCACCCAGAAGGGCAAGGGCTACGGGCCGGCCGAGGCGAGCGCCGACAAGTACCATGGCGTGGTCAAGTTCGACGTGGTCTCGGGCGTCCAAGCCAAGGCCAAGCCGAATGCCCCGAGCTACACGGCCGTGTTCGGCCAGAGCCTGATCAAGGCGGCCGATGCCGATCCGAAGGTGGTGGCGATCACCGCGGCGATGCCCGGCGGCACCGGGATCGACCTGTTCGGCAAGGCGCATCCCGACAAGACCTTCGACGTCGGCATCGCCGAGCAGCATGCGGTGACCTTTGCCGCGGGCCTCGCCACCGAGGGCTACAAGCCGTTCGTGGCGATCTACTCGACCTTCCTGCAGCGCGGCTACGACCAGGTCGTGCACGACGTGGCGATCCAGAACCTTCCGGTTCGCTTCGCCATGGACCGCGCCGGTCTCGTGGGTGCCGACGGTGCGACCCATGCTGGCGCCTTCGACCTCGCCTATCTGTGCTGCCTGCCGAACTTCGTGGTGATGGCGGCCGCCGACGAAGCCGAGCTGGTCCACATGGTGGCGACCTGCCACGCGCATGACAGCAGCCCGATCGCGCTGCGCTATCCGCGCGGCGAGGGCGTCGGCATCGAGATGCCGGAGCAGGGCGAGGTCTTGGCCATCGGCCGTGGCCGGGTGATCCGGCGTCCCGCCAAGGCGCGCGTGGCCCTGCTGACGCTGGGCACGCGCCTCGGCGAGGCTCTGAAGGCAGCGGACGAACTCGAGAAGGCGGGGATCGCCGTGACGGTGGCGGATGCGCGCTTCGCCAAGCCGCTCGACGAGGATCTGATCCTCGATCTCGCCGGCACGCACGAGGTGCTGGTCACGGTCGAAGAGGGCTCGACTGGCGGCTTCGGGGCGATGGTGCTGCACCTGCTGTCGGCCAAGGGCGCGCTCGATGCGGGCACGGTCCGGGTCCGCACCATGACGCTGCCCGACAGCTTCCAGGACCACGACAAGCCCGAGAAGATGTACGCCGAGGCTGGCCTCGATGCCGGAGGTATCATCGCGACGGTGAAGGCGGCACTCCCGCAGCAGGATAGCCGCGCGGGGCACCTCCGCCTCGCCTGATCTTGCTGCGCCGCATTATCGGTGAGACAAGCGCCCCGCGCTTCGTGAACGCCTGGATCGGCTCGGTCCGGGCGTTTTCCTCATGGTCGACGCGAGAGACATGACAGAGCCGACCTCAAGCGGCCCATTCGAACCGGGGCCCGTGCTGATCACCGGCGCGAGTGGCTTCCTCGGAGCCGCGCTCGTCGACGTGTTCCGCAAGGCCGGCTTCCGGGTGCGCATCACCGTGCGCGCTTCCTCGCCCCGCACCAACTTGACCTGGTCCGACGTCGAGATCGTCGAGGCGGATATGCGTGACCGTGCCGCCGTGACCTCGGCGATGCGCGGGCAACGCTACCTGATCCACGCCGCGGCCGATTACCGGCTCTGGGCGCCGGACATGGAAGAGATCGTCCGCACGAACCGCGACGGCACGCGCATCCTGATGGAGGAGGCGCTCAAGGCCGGCGTCGAGCGGATCGTCTACACGTCCAGTGTCGCGACCATCAAACCGCATCAGGACGGCACCCCCGCCGACGAGACCCGGCCGCTGACGCCCGAGACCGCCATCGGCGCCTACAAGCGCAGCAAGGTGGTGGCCGAGCGCGTGGTCGAGGAGATGGTGGCCCGTGACGGTTTGCCGGCCGTCATCGTCAATCCTTCGACGCCGATCGGCCCGCGCGACGTCAAGCCGACGCCGACGGGCCGGATCATCCTCGACGCGGCGCAAGGAAAAATCCCGGCTTTCGTCGATACGGGGCTCAACCTCGCCCATGTCGACGACATCGCTGCCGGCCATCTGCTCGCCCTGAACAAGGGCCGCATCGGCGAGCGCTACATCCTCGGCGGCGAGGACGTGATGCTGGCGCAGATGCTCGCCGACATCGCCGGAATGGTTGGCCGCAAGGCCCCGACGACCAAACTCCCCTATGCCGTGATCTACCCGATCGCCTTCATCTCCGAGCAGGTCGCGCGGGTGACCGGCAAGGCGCCGCTCGCCACGATCGATGGCGTGCGCATGTCGAAGTACAAGATGTTCTTCTCCGACGCGAAGGCGCGGGCCGAGCTCGGCTACACTTCGCGCCCCTATCGCGAAGGCCTCTCCGGCGCGATCGAATGGTTCCGGCAGGCCGGCTACATGAAGGCGTCGCGATGAGCGCCGGGCCGATCACCGCCACCGAGACCCGCTCGGGCAAGGGCCACAAGGACGAGAACTTCCCGGTCGCGTCCCACCTGATCCATCCGCGCTATCGCGCGGCGATCCTGGCCTTCTACGACTATGTCCGCGCCGGCGACGACATCGCCGACCATGCCGAGCTGTCGCCCGAGCAGAAGATCGCGATGCTCGAGGCGCTCGCGGATTCGCTGACCGGCAAGGGGCCGTCCGACCCGGAGGCCGAGCCGCTCAAGCGCGAGCTTGCGGTCCACGATCAGCCGCCGACCCACGCGCTCGAACTGCTCGACGCTTTCCGCATGGATGCGCGCAAGAGCCGCTACGCCGATTGGGACGAGCTCATCCATTACTGCCGCTACTCGGCCATGCCCGTCGGCCGCTTCGTGCTCGACATCCATGGCGAGGACCCGGCACGGGTCTGGAAGACCTCGGATGCGATCTGCGCGGCGCTGCAGGTGCTCAACCACATCCAGGATTGCGGCAAGGATTTTCGCAATCTCGACCGCGTCTATCTTCCCGAGGACACCCTGCGGAAGCACGGGGCCGACGTCGCGATGCTCGGAGCCGCGACCTCATCGCCGCAGCTCCTCGCGGCGATCCGCGAACTGGCACAGAGGACGCTCGACCTGCTGGAGGAGGGCGCCCCGCTGCCCGGTCTCATCGACGATCTGCGTCTCAGCCTCGAGATCGCGGCGATCCATCGCCTCGCGGTGGTGCTGACGCGCGGGCTGCTGACACGCGACCCGCTTTCGGAGAAGGTCCACCACTCCAAGGCCGGCTTCGCGATGACGGCACTCGGCGGCATCGCTGCGACGCTGGTGCGCCGGCCGTTCCGCAGCCGGTCCAACGGCATGACTACGGCGGAGGCAAAACGATGAGCGCCACCGCGAGCCCCGTCGACGTATCGACCAGCGAGGCCCAGGCCCTGCCGGCCGCCGGCTCGTCCTTCTACACGGCGATGCGCCTGCTGCCGCCCGAGCGGCGCGAGGCGATGTATGCTGTCTACGCCTTCTGTCGCGCGGTGGATGACGTCGCGGACGATGGCGGCGCTCGCGAGGTCCGCGCGGCCGAGCTCGACCGCTGGCGGGCCGATATCGACGCGCTCTATGCCGGCAAGCCGGCCGCCCGTGTGCAGCCGCTCGTCGGCCCAGTGAAGCAATACGGCCTGAAGCGCCAGGACTTCCAGGACGTCATCGACGGCATGGCGATGGACGCGGTCGAGGACATCGTCGCGCCGAGCGAGGACAAGCTCGACCTCTATTGCGACCGCGTCGCGAGTGCCGTCGGCCGGCTTTCGGTCTGCATCTTCGGCATGCCGGAGGCAGACGGGATCAAGCTCGCTTGGCACCAGGGCAGGGCGCTGCAGCTCACCAACATCCTGCGCGACATCGATGAGGATGCCGAGCGCGGCCGCCTCTATCTGCCGCTGGAGAAATTCCAGGCGGTCGGCCTCCAGCATCCGACCCCGCAGAGCGCTTTGGCTCATCCTCGGCTGGCCGAGGTCTGCGCCGGCGTCGCCGCGGAAGCGGAGGGGCATTATCGCGCCACCTGGGACATCATCCGCCGCAACCCGCGTGGCGCGACCAAGGCGGCCCGCCTGATGGCTGCGGCCTACCACCTTTATCTGGAAGCGGTGATCAAGCGCGGCTGGGCCGCGCCGCGCGAGCGGGTGAAGCCGTCGAAGCTCTCACTCATCGGCGTCGCGCTGAGGCACGGGATCGTCTGATGGCGGCCACCGTCCACGTGGTCGGCGCTGGGCTCGCCGGCCTTGCGGCTGCGGTCGGTCTCGCGGAGACCGGCCATCGCGTCGTGCTGCACGAGGCAGCCAAACATGCCGGCGGCCGCTGCCGGTCGTATTTCGATCCGTCTCTCGGACTGACCATCGACAACGGCAACCATCTGCTGCTGTCCGGCAACCGCTCTGCGCTCGCGTTTCTGAAGACGATCGGCGCGCCGGCCAACGCGCTGCAGGGACCGGACGAGGCGGCTTTCGACTTCGCCGACCTGCGCACCGGCGAGCGCTGGACGCTGCGGCCGAATGCCGGCCGACTGCCCTGGTGGGTGCTCGCCAGCTCGCGCCGGGTGCCGGGAAGCCGGGCGCGCGACTACCTCGCGCCCCTGACGCTGATGCTCGCCGCCTCCGGCAAGAAGCCCGGTCAGGCCGGCACGATCGGCGAGACGATCCCGTGCGAGGGCACGCTCTACGAGCGGCTCTGGCATCCGGTGCTGCTCGCCGCCCTCAATACCGACCCGCGCGAGAGCGATGTCGGGCTCGCCGCGACCATCCTGCGTGAGACGCTCGGCGCCGGCGGCCAAGCCTGCCGCCCGCTGGTGGCCGTGGACGGCCTCTCAACAGCCTTCGTCGACCCGGCGCTCGCCTACCTGTCGCGGCGCGGCGCCGAGATCCGGTTCGGCCGGCGCCTGCGCGGCATCGATGCGCGGGGCGGACGCATCACCCGCCTCGACTTCACCGACGAGCCGACCGAGATCGGTCCAGGCGATGCCGCGGTGCTCGCCGTCCCGCCCTGGGTCGCCGCCGACCTGATGCCGGGCCTGCCCGCCCCCCAGGAATTCCGCTCGATCGTCAACGCGCATTTCGTGGCCGTGCCGCCACCGGGAAGCCCGTTGCTGCTCGGCATCGTCGGCGGCCTGACGGAATGGCTCTTCGCCTATCCCGACCGCTTCTCGGTGACGATCAGCGGCGCGGATCATCTGCTCGACGTGCCCCGCGAGGACCTCGCCCGCCAGATCTGGCGCGAGATCGCGGGTCTGCACGGACTTGCACGCGAATTGCCTAGCTGGCAGATCGTCAAGGAGAAGCGAGCGACCTTCGCGGCAACCCCCGCGGAGGCCGCACGTCGTCCGGGCGCGGCGACCGCTTACGACAATCTCGTCCTGGCAGGCGATTGGATCGCGACCGGATTGCCCTCGACCATCGAGGGCGCGATCCGGTCGGGAACAAATGCCGCGCTCGCGCTTAAAGGTCGGGCAAGCTTGTCCGTTCCGGCACGTGCGGTCGGACACAGGCACGCGGGAGCTGCGTGACGCATGACGACGGGAATGAGGATTTCGGGGACCGAAGCGATGCGAGAGGCTGCCGTCGACAGGATGAACTCGAAGGTCGAGTCGCTGCAGCGCGTGAAGACGCGGGATGTCTCGCTCGATACGGTCGAGCGCAGCATCCAGGCCGCCACGCGCTCTCTGTCCGATCTCGCGCAGAGCGACGGCCATATCTGCTTCGAGCTCGAAGCCGATGCGACGATCCCGTCCGAGTACATTCTGTACCACCATTTCCGCGCGACCGAGGTCAAACCGGGACTGGAGCAGAAGATCGGCGCCTATCTGCGCCGCACGCAGTCCCCGCATCATGGCGGCTGGTCGCTGGTGCATGACGGCGCCTTCGACATGAGCGCGAGTGTGAAGGCCTATTTCGCGCTGAAGATGATCGGTGACGACATCGAGGCCCCGCACATGCGCAAGGCGCGCGCGGCGATCCTCAGCCGCGGCGGCGCAAGCAACGCCAACGTCTTCACCCGCTTCATGCTCGCCCTCTACGGCGAGGTTCCGTGGACGGCGGTGCCGGTGATGCCCGTCGAGATCATGCATCTGCCGAAGTGGTTCCCGTTCCACCTCGACAAGGTCTCCTATTGGGCTCGAACCGTGATGGTGCCGCTGTTCGTCCTGCAGGCGAAGAAGCCGCTCGCGAAGAACCTGCGCGGCATCGGCGTGCAGGAGCTTTTCGTGACCCCGCCCGCCTCCGTGCGCACCTGGCCCGGCTCGCCGCATGCCGCGTGGCCCTGGACGCCGATCTTCGGCGCCATCGACCGCGTGCTTCAGAAGACACAGGACTACTTCCCGAAGACGCCGCGCCAGCGCGCCATCGACAAGGCCGTGGCCTGGGTCAGCGAGCGCCTGAACGGCGAGGACGGCCTCGGCGCGATCTACCCCGCCATGGCCAACTCAGTGCTGATGTACGACGTGCTCGGCTATCCGAAGGACCATCCGCAGGTGAAGATCGCCTGCGAGGCCATCGAGAAACTCGTCGTCGAGAAGGATGACGAGGCCTACGTCCAGCCCTGCGTCTCGCCGGTCTGGGATACGGCGCTATCGGGCCACGCCCTGCTCGAAGCCGGCGGCGCTCAGGCCGAGGCTACGGCGCGTGACGGCCTCGACTGGCTCAAGCCCCTCCAGGTGCTCGACATCAAGGGCGATTGGGCCGCGGCCAAGCCCGATGTCCGGCCCGGTGGCTGGGCCTTCCAGTACGCGAACCCGCACTATCCCGATCTCGACGACACCGCCGTCGTAGTGATGGCGATGGATCGCGCCATGCGCCAGCACGGCCTCGTCAGCGACATGCCGGACTACTCGGCCTCGATCGCCCGCGCCCGCGAATGGGTCGAGGGCCTGCAGAGCGCCGATGGCGGCTGGGCGGCCTTCGATGCCGACAACAACCACCACTACCTCAACCACATTCCGTTCTCGGACCATGGCGCGCTGCTCGACCCGCCGACCGCGGACGTGACCGCGCGCGTCGTCTCGATGCTCTCGCAGCTCGGCGAGACACGCGAGACGAGCCGGGCGCTCGACCGCGGCGTGACCTACCTGCTCAACGATCAGGAGACCGACGGAAGCTGGTACGGTCGCTGGGGCATGAACTTCATCTACGGCACCTGGTCGGTGCTCTGCGCTCTGAACGCGGCAGGCGTCGATCCGAGCCATCCGCAGGTCAAGAAGGCCGCAGCCTGGCTGATCCGCATCCAGAACCCGGATGGCGGCTGGGGCGAGGACGCGCTGAGCTACAAGATCAATCCCGAATTCGAGCCCGGCAAATCCACCGCCTCCCAGACGGCCTGGGCATTGCTCGCGCTGATGGCGGCGGGCGAGGTCGACGACCCGGCGGTCGCCCGCGGCATCAACTTCCTGTCCCGGACGCAAGGGGCGGACGGCTTCTGGTCGGAAGAGCGCTACACGGCGACCGGTTTCCCGCGGGTGTTCTACCTGCGCTACCACGGCTACCCGAAGTTCTTCCCGCTCTGGGCGATGGCGCGCTTCCGCAACCTCAAGAAGAGCAACACCGGCAAGGTCGCCTATGGCATCTGAGCCGGCGCCGGCCTCGACGAATGAAAACGGCCCGGACCGCAAGGTCCGGGCCGTTTTCGTCTGGAGAGCGCGCGATCGATCAGATCCCGCGGCGCGCCATGAGCTGTTCGATCAGCGTGCTTCCGGTCTCCAGCGCCCCCAGTTCTTCACTGATCGCGGCGACCGTCTCCTTGATCTGGTCGGCCGTATGCTCGGAGGTGATGAAGAAGCGTAGCCGAGAGGCCCGCTCCGGCACCGCCGGGTGTATTATCGGCTGGACGTTGATGCCGCGCCCATAGAGCCGGTTCGACAACGTCACGGCTTTCAGCGAATCGCCGACGATCACCGGGATGACCGCGAGGCCGAGGCTCGTCCCTGTGTTGAGGCCGGCCTTTTTGGCCAGCGCCAGGAACTGATTGCCGTTGCGGCGCAGGCGTTCGACCCGCTCGGGTTCGGCGAGCATCACGGCCAGCGCCGCATCACTCGCGGCCGCCAGCGGAGGCGACAGTCCCACGCTGTAGACGAAGCCGCCGGCCGTGCATTTCAGGTACTCGATCAGAACCGCCGGTCCGGCGATGTAGCCGCCGCAGGACGAGAGCGTCTTCGAGAGCGTGCCCATCCAGATGTCGACGTCGGACGAGTCGACGCCGCAATGCTCGTGCAGACCGGCGCCGGTCCGGCCGAGCACGCCGAGCCCGTGAGCGTCGTCGACCATCAGCCAGCAATCGTAGCGGCGCTTCAGCTCGACGAAGGCCGCGAGGTCCGGCGCGTCGCCGTCCATGCTGTAGAGGCCCTCGATCACGATCAGCGCGCGGCGATGCTCGTGACGGGTGGCCTCCAGGAGCTTCTCGAGGGCCGCCGGATCGTTATGGGCGAAGGAGCGGCGCTGCGCACCCGAGAGCTGGGCGCCAGTCACCACGCTGTTGTGGATCAGCGCGTCGTGGAAGATCACGTCGGCCGGTTCGAGGATCGCGCCGATCGCGGTGACGTTGGTGGCGTGGCCGCTGACCATCACCACGCAGGCCTCGGTGTCGTAATGGGCGGCGAGCGCCTTCTCCAGCTTGCCGTGGCCCGGGCGCTCGCCCGCCACGATCCGGCTCGCGGAGGCCGAGGTGCCGTAGGCCTCGATCGCCTTCCGCGCAGCCCCACTCACGGACGGATGACCGTTGAGGCCCAGATAGTCGTAGGACGAGAAGTTGATGCAGGTCTTCCCCTCCATCCGCGTCGTCGCGCCGGCACGGGTCTCGTGCACGCGGAAGAACGGGTTGGCGACGCCGATCAGGTCGGCCGCGGAGCGCTGCAGCTTCAGTTCGCGATAGCCGGCGAGCTTCTCGAAATCCTGAGGGGAGTCAGGTGTCTCGCTCTTGGTCTCGGCAGGCGCGGGCGCCGGTCGCGAGGGGGTGCGACCCAGGCGGTTCGTCACGAAGCTCGCCAGCGCCGCGCGGCCCTCCTCGTCGGGCCGTGTCGATCGGGTCATGACAGGATCTCTTTGATCTCGGCGGTGTTCTGCTCGACGAGGTCCTGGAACGGCGCCAGCGTCTCGGCGTCGAGGTCGCCGAGATGCTTCTGGGCGAGCACTAGGGAGGCACCCGCGCTCTCGTCGACCGGAGTCGCGACCGCCTGGATCAGGGTGTCGGCGAGCTCGTTCACCGTGAGGCCCGACGAGATGCCGGCGGGCGGCGCGTCGAGGGCGAAGCGCTCCTGCAGGCTCGCGCCGAGCTCGACACCCATGAGCGAGTCGAGGCCGATTTCCGAGAGCTGACGGGTCCGGCTGATGTCGTCCTTGGGCAGGCGCAGGATGCGCGCGATGTCCTCGACGATGGCGTCGGCGACGGTCTTGCGAACCGTATCGATGTCGCTGCCCTTGAGCAGCGCGGCGATGTTGATGGCCGCGACGGTGCCGGGTTCCGCCTGCTGGTCGGAGCCGAGATCGCCGTAGCTCGGTGAGCGCAGGGTGGCGAGGCGCTCGCGCGCCTTGCCCCAATGCATCGCGGCGATGGCGACGACGGCCTCGTCGGAGGCCGGCCCTTGTGCGGCCAGGGCCTCGGCCATGAGGTCGAGGCAGTGGCGGGCCTCCATCGGCGTGACGCCGACGCGGCCGGCCAGCGTCTCCATCACCGCCTTGTTGCGGGCGAGCACGCCGACATCGCCGATCGCGCCCCAGGCCACCGCAAGCCCCGGCAGACCGAGCCGGCGGCGCTGGCGGGCAAGCCCTTCCATGAAGCCGTTGGCGGCGACATAGGCGCCCTGGCCGGGATTGCCGATGAAGGTGGTGGCCGACGAGAACAGCACGAAATAGTCGAGCCGGCGATTGCGCGTCGCCGCATCGAGCAGTTGGGCGCCGATGACCTTCGGTCGGATCACGGCCTCCAGCGCCTCCGGCTCGAGGTTGGCGATCAGGCCGTCCTGGAGGACCATCGCGCCGTGGATCACGCCGGCGAGCGTCTTGCCGGTCTTCTCGATGCCGGCGACCAGCGCGTCGACCGCCTTGTGGTCGGTGAGGTCGCAGGATTTCACCTCGACGGCGACGCCCCTGGCCTTCAGCTCGGCGATGACGGCCCGGCCCTCGTCACTGGGCTTTGCCGAGCGGCCGACGAGCAGCAGGCGCCGGGCGCCCCGATCGGCGAGCCAGCGCGCGGCCTCGATACCGAACCCGCCGAGACCGCCGGTGATCAGGTGTACGCCCTTGTCCGACACCGCGAACGGCGTCTTGCGGGCGCGGGCCACGCTGCCGGCCTTCGGCGGCGTGATCACGATCTTACCGACATGCCCGGATTGCTGCATCAGCCGGAAGGCGTCGGAGACCTCGTCCGAGGTGAAGGGCTGGTACGGAAGCGGCTTGAGCCCGCTCTCCGAGAACAGCGCGATGACCTCACGGAACATGCGCGCGCCATCCTCGCCCTGGTGCTGGAGCACCTGGT
This sequence comes from Methylobacterium brachythecii, assembly GCF_014196345.1. Taxonomy (GTDB): domain Bacteria; phylum Pseudomonadota; class Alphaproteobacteria; order Rhizobiales; family Beijerinckiaceae; genus Methylobacterium; species Methylobacterium brachythecii. The sequence continues at coordinate 212,831 of NZ_JACIDN010000009.1, forward strand.
CGAGATCGACGCCGTAATAGGACAGGTTCCGCCGGAAAGGACGCAGGCCGATATGGGTGTTGGCGACGTAGTCGCGCTTGCCCAGTTCGACGAAGCGGCCGAACGGCTTCAGCACGTTGAGCGAGCGCTCCATCATCTCGCCGAACAACGAGTTGAGCACCACGTCGACGCCGTTGCCGGTGATGCGGCGGACGTCGTCGACGAAGGCCAGCGAGCGCGAATCGAGCACGTGCTCGGCGCCGAGCGCCTCGACGAGCGCTCGCTTCTCGCGCGAGCCGGCCGTGGCGATGACACGGGCGCCCTTCCACTTGGCGACCTGCAGCGCGGCGAGGCCGACGCCACCGGCGCCGCCATGAACCAGCACCCACTCGCCCTTGCGCAGGCGGGCGCAGGAGACGAGGCCGTAATAGGCGGTGAGGAAGGCGACGGGGATCGTCGCCGCGGCGGCCGGGCTCATGCCGGGTGGCATCGGCGCGACCACCATCTCCGGCACGACGATATGCGTGGCGAAGCCCGATTTCGCGAAGGCGACGACGGGGTCGCCGACGGCGAAGTCGGTCACGCCAGGACCGACGGAGACCACGCGGCCGGCAACTTCGAGACCGAGCCGTGGGCCGGCGAAGCCATCCTCCAAGATCTCCTCCGGGAGCATGTTGAGCGCCCAGAGCACGTCACGGAAGTTGAGGCCGGTGGCCTCGACGGCGATCTCGACCTCACCGGATGCGGGCTTGGCCCGCTCGGCCGGTCCCCATTCCATCTCGTTGAGGCCGCCCGCATTGCTGCGCTCCAGCCGCGCCGCCGGAGCGGCCTCGGCACCGGCGCCGATGCGGCGGGCCGGAAGGCCGGGATGGAAGCGCACTACCCGGGTGCCGTCCTCGTCGAGCACGATCTCCGTCTCCGGCGTGCCGGAGAGGATGAGACCACACAGGCGCTGGGAGGCCTGCTCGGTTGTGAGAGCCGGCGAGAGGTCGACACGGCGCACGTCGAGCGTGGCGGTCTCGTTGGCGAGCGTGCGGCTGAAGGCCCACAGGCCCGCCTCGATCGCCACGTGGTAGCCGCCGCGGTCACGCGTCGCGCCGGGGGCCACGACCCAGAGACGAGTCTGGCGGCTGCCGAGATGCTCGGCGCAACGCTTCAGGCTGAGGCAGCGGTCGCGCAGGCGCTCGGCCGCCTCACCGCCATGGCCGAAGGCGCCGGCCATGAACACCACCGTGTCCGGATTCTCGCGCTCCAGCTCCCGCAGCGACTGCTCGGAATCGAGGATGATGGAGACATGCACGCCGGCGGCGACGAGCAGGGTCGCCAGCGAAGAAGCCGTCTCGGCGGCGAAGGCGTCCTCGGAGCCGATGACGAAGGCGAAGCTCTGGCCGTGCGGGGCGAGTGCGCGCACCGGCGCCTCGGCCACCAGCAGCAGGTCGTTGCCGTTGGTGGAGGCGGCGCGATCGGCCGTGACGCCGACGAGGCCGGCGCCGCTGAGCACACGCTGCCAGCCGGCGACGTCCTCCAGACGGCTATGCGGCATCTCCGCGGTGCCCTCGAACCAATCGGCATCGAGCCCGAAGACCATGTCGCGGAACAGGGCGTTGGTCGGCTCGGCGGCGACGAGCAGGCCACCTGTCGCGAGCGCGCTGGCGACGGCCGCGAGCAGATCGCGGTCGGCGCGATGCAGCGCGTCGCTCGCCAGCACCAAGTCGAAGGATGCGGGTGCCAGATCGTCGACGGCCTCGATCACCGTCACCCGGCGGGGCAGGGCAAGGCGGGCGCGTTCGGCGAGCCGCCGGTCGGCCTCGAACACGCTGATCTGCGCCTGCATCGTCTCGGCGAAGGCGGCGGCCTTGCTCGAAAGCGGGCCGAAGCCGACCTGGAGGATGCGGAGTGCCCGGTCGCGGGGCAGGGCATCGCGCGCCGTCTCGACGACCCGCGCGATCACCTCGGCCGAGGCGCGGGCCGTGGCGCTGCGCATCACGAAAGCGTCGAGCGCCGCCTGCGGCAGGCTCGCGCCCGTGGCCGGCGATCCGGCGAGCAGGCGACCGACGAGCGCCGTCACGTCGGCGATCAGCACCAGCTCGGCGGAGAGCTCTGGGTGATCCGCCGCGATCCAGCGCATGATCTCTTCGGGACGCGGCAATGTCACGTCGCCGCGCACCCGCCAAGCCTTGCCGTCATGCGAGGCAAGGCCGCTGCTCTCCAGGGCCTGGAGGGCGTTGAGCAGCCAGGGACGCAGGTCCTCGGGCAGCTTCGCCGGGTCGACCCGGCCGCCCTTCGACAGGCCCTCGGCGAGGCGGTAAGCGAGCGCCGTGGCCCAGCCTTCGAGGAGGAGCTGGCCAGAGCCGAGCGGCTCTTCGTCGGACAGAACCGCCGTCGCGGCGCCGGGCCGCACGATCTCGGCGATGGCCGGCTGGCGATCGAGGGCGGCGGCCGTGGGCACCGAGGCGAGCTCGGTCGTCTGCGCGATGGCGTAGGCCGCAAGCTCGCTGCCGCCCTTGACGCGAAGCGCCTGGAAGCGGCCCTCGCGGATCGTCGCGATGACCTCTCCGGCCTCGTCAAGCAGGGTGAAGTCGGCGAGGATCGAGCGCTCGTTGCAGCGGCGCGTGTTGATCACGGCGCGGTGGATCACGGCGCCGGGCCGGTTCAGGCGGATCTCGCCGAAGCGCACTGGAACGTAGGCCTTGGCCGAATCCTCGCCGAGCAGTTCGGCGAAGAGCAGGATCAGGCCATGGAAACACGAATCGAGGCGCGAGGGCACGAGGCCGTAGCGGGTATCGGCCTCGGCGGGCTGCAGCTCGGAAACGATGGTGGTTTCGTCGAGACGCGCAGACAGAGCGACCTGCCGGAAGCTCGGGCCGAAGCCCAGACCCGACGCCTCGGCGCGGCGGTAGAGGTCGGCACCCGCGACGGCATGGTCGGCGGGCAGCTCGACGTCGCGGCGCTCGGCCGGCGCATAGTCGCCATCCACGACCTTGGCGGTGACGTGAAGTTGCCAGGGCGTCTGGGTCAGACGCGGCCGGCTGAGGATCTGGACGATGTTGCCCGAGCCCGACAGCCGCACCGCGACCTCGCGCAGCGTCTCCTCCGCGAACACCATCGGCGCCTGGATCTCCAGGTCGGCGAGCACGGCCGTCTCGGAGCGGTGCGCCTCGCGGGCGACCTGAAGGGCCATTTCGACGAAGGCGGCGCCCGGCAGGATGACTTGCCCTTCGATGCGGTGATCGTCGAGCTCCGGCACCAGTCGCGCGTCGAGCGCGCCATGCCATTCCAGGCCGTCCGGCGCGACACGTGAGCCGACGAGCGGATGGTATGAGCGCGGCGTCATCCCGCCAACGCCCTCGCTCGTCTCGGGCAGACGGAAAGAGCGGCGCTGCCAGGGATAAGTCGGCAGCGAGACGGCACCCGCCGGGTTCGGGCCGAACACTTTGGTCTCGTCAACGGCCGCGCCCGCGACGAGCGCCGCGGCGAGCGCCTTGGCGATCGGGTCGCCGCCTGCTGGCTTGCGGTGCATCACGCCGACGGTGGTGATCTCGATGCCAAGCGGCTCGACGGCATCGCCGACATGCGACAGCAAGGTGGCCCGCGGACCGACCTCGACGAAGACGCGTGCGCCCTGGCGAGCCGCCTCCTGAAGGCCCTCGCAGAACCGGACCGGCTCGCGGATGTTGCGCCACCAGTAGCCGGCTCCGTAGGCCGAGCCCGGCTCGATCTTTCCGGTGACGGTGGAGACCATCCGCGTATGGCCGGCCGCGGGCTTCAGGCCGGCGAGATCGCGCAGCAGCGGCTTCTCGGTCGGGTCCATGAGCCGGCCGTGGAACGGGTATTCGAGGTCGAGCTTGCGCCCGCGGCGGCGCTTGCGCGCCAGCGCCTTCATGGCCTCCTCGATCGCCTCGACCGGACCGGCCACGGTGATGGCCTTCGGGCTGTTGTAAGCGGCAATGTCGAGGCTCGGATAATCCGCAAGGAAGGCCACCATCTCCTCGACCGGGCCGAGCAACACCGCCATTGAGCCGAGGCCACGCGAGGCCTCCTGATGGTGGCTGCGGTGGAAGATCACCTTCACCGCCTGTTCCAGGCTGAGGATGCCGGCGGCCTGGGCAGCGCCGATCTCACCGACGCTGTGTCCGAGGACGTAAGCCGGCTTCAGGCCCTGTGCGCGGAGCGCCTCCGTCGAGGCAGCCTGGATCGCGAAAATCAGCGGCTGGGAGACCCGGGTTAGCGAGATCCGCTCGTCGATGTCGTCGGCGAACATCGCCTCCTTCAGCGACCAGCCCGAAAGCGGCGCGAACAGGGCGTCGGCCCGGTCGAAGGTGGCGGCGAAGACGGCATTGGTCTCGTAGGCCTCGCGGCCCATGCCACCCCATTGGCTGCCATTGCCGGAATAGACGAAGACAGCCTCGGCCGAGCGCTCGGCCGCCGTTCCGACGAGGGCGAGATCGGAATCAGCTCCCTCGGCCACGTCGCGCAGCGCGCGCACGACCTCCGCCTTTCCGGCGAACGGCACGGCGAGGCGGGTTGCCAGGCGGTCCCGGCGATGGGCGGTCGCCGCAGCGATGCGCGCGGCTTCCGCAGGAGCGGCGGCCTCCAGCCGGTCGGCATAGTCGAGCGCGAGGTCGTTGAGCGCCGCCCGGCTCTGAGCCGACAACAGCAGGATCTCGGGCTCGGGCGCGTCGCCGACCGCTACCGCGACGGGAGCCGGATCGGTCAGGACGACGTGGGCGTTGGTACCGCCGAATCCGAAGGAGTTCACACCTGCGAAGCGCTCGGCCTTGCCGCGCGACAGCTTCAGCGGAGCCCGGTTTACGGAGAGGTTCAGCTCGGCGAACGGGATGTCGGGGTTGAGTTCGGCCGAGTGCAGCGAGGGCGGCAGCAGGTCGTGCTCGAGGGCGAGACTCGCCTTCAGCAGGCCGGCGAGGCCCGAGACCGGCTCGGTATGGCCGATATTGGTCTTGATCGAACCGATCGGCAGCGGGCTCTTGCGTCCCTTGCCGAGCCGCGAGCCGATGGCTTTCGCCTCGATCGGGTCGCCGACCGGCGTGCCGGTGCCGTGCGCCTCGACGAAGGCGATGGAATCCAGCCCGATGCCGGCCTCGCGATAGACCTGCTCCAGGAGAACGCCCTGAGCAGTACCCGAGGGCAGCGAGATGCCGGAGGTGCGCCCGTCCGAATTAACGCCGCTGGCGGCGATGACGCTGCGCACGACGTTGCCGTCGCGCGCAGCCGCCTTCGCGGTCTGCAGCACCAGCACGACGCCGCCCTCGGCGCGCACATAGCCGTCGGCATTGGCGGAGAAGGCTTGGCACAGGCCGGTCCGCGAGAGCATCGTCGCGTTCGAGAAGGAGATGAAGTTGAACGGGCTCGCCAGCACGTTCACGCCGGCGACGATCGCCGTGTCGACCTGTCCGCTGTTCAGGGCGACGAGCGCCGTGTCGAGGGCGACGAGGGAGGACGAGCAGGCGGTGTCGAGGGTGAAGCTCGGCCCCTTCAGGTCGTAGATGTAGGAGATGCGGTTCGAGAGGATCGACAGCACGTTGCCGGTCGCGGCGTAGGCGTCGCCCGACGAGGTGTCGAGGATGCGCAGGTTGCCGTAATCGAGAGAAGACGCGCCGACGAAGACGCCGATGTCGCGGCCCGCCACGGAGGAGGGGGCGAGGCCGGCATCCTCCAGGGCCTCCCAGGTCAGTTCGAGCAGGAGCCGCTGCTGCGGGTCCATCTGCTCGGCCTCGCGCGGGGAGATACCGAAGACGCCCGGATCGAAGGACCAGACGTCGTCGATGACGCCCGCGGCCCAGGTGTAGCTCTTGCCACGCTCGTTCGCGCGCGGATGCCCGTAGCGCTCCAGAGGCCAGCGATCCGCCGGGATCGTCGAGACGGCGCAGCGTGCCTCGCTGAGAAGCTGCCAGAGCCCGTCGACACTCGAAGCGCCGGGAAGGCGGCAAGCACGCCCGATGATCGCGATGTCAGTACGTTTTGTCACGTTCGATTCGCACACGCTCGTGAAAGAGTACGGCAAGGCCCTGAGGGTCTATCCGGCAGGGTCCATCGCCCCTCACTGTGGCATCGGTATGGTCACCGAGGCCGGCCCGAGAAGACCGAGGCTCGGCGGCCGATCAGGCCGCCATGGTGTCGGGCGGTTTCCTCGCTCGGCGCCCCAAGATCAAGGGCTCGTGTTCGCGAATCATCGCAAGATGGCGTCACGCAGAGATCCACCCTAAGATTGCAACTTATAGACGATGCAATCAATAAATCCAAATTTTGTGGCAGATCTCACATCGGCTGCAATACTAGATTGCATACCGACAAGCTTCCGATCGAGCACGAGTTATTGTCCAGTAGAGACAACCTCGATCGACCAGCCAGCGGACGGCGAATGGATCGAAGTCTGCCCTCTGAGCTGGCCCGTCATGCGATTCCGATGCTCGAATACCGGAAACCGTGCTTCTCGACCGTGTTTCGACTGTAGACATTGCGCAGGTCGACGAGGACGGCTTCGGTCATCGCCGCGCGCAACCGCGCGAAGTCCAGCGCCCGGAAAGCGTTCCACTCGGTGACGATGACCAGGGCATCCGCACCCTCGGCGCAGTGATAGGCATCCTCCGCGTAGGTGATGCCCTCGAGGAGCGGCCGCGCCTGCTCCATGCCCTCGGGATCGTAGGCCCGCACGATGGCGCCGGCATCCCTGAGGCCAGCAACGATCGAGAGCGAAGGCGCGTCGCGCATGTCGTCGGTGTTCGGCTTGAAGGTCAGGCCGAGCAGCGCGACGGTCTTACCGCGCACCGAGCCGCCACAGGCCGCGATCACCTTGCGCGCCATGGCACGCTTCCTCTGGTCGTTGACCGCCACCACCGTCTCGACGATGCGGATCGGGGCGCCGTGGTCCTGGGCCGTCTTGACCAGCGCCAGGGTGTCCTTCGGGAAACAGGAGCCGCCATAGCCCGGCCCGGCATGCAGGAATTTCTTGCCGATGCGGTTGTCGAGGCCGATGCCACGGGCGACCTCCTGGACGTTGGCGCCCACCTGCTCGCAGAGGTCGGCGATCTCGTTGATGAAGGTGATCTTGGTGGCGAGGAAGGCGTTGGCCGCGTATTTCGTCAGCTCCGCCGTACGCCGTCCGGTCACCAGGATCGGCGCGGCGTTGAGATAGAGCGGGCGGTAGACCTCGTTCATCACTGCCGCCGCGCGGGCGTCCTCCGTGCCGATGACGATGCGGTCGGGCCGCTTGAAGTCGTCGATGGCCGCGCCCTCGCGTAGGAATTCCGGGTTGGAGACCACTGCGACCTCGGCCTCGGGCGCCGTCTCGCGGATGATGTGCTCGACCTCGTCGCCGGTGCCTACCGGCACCGTCGATTTCGTCACCACCACCGTGTAGCCGGTGATCGCCCCCGCGATCTCGCGCGCGGCGGCGTAGACGAAGGACAGGTCGGCGAAGCCGTCGCCGCGCCGCGAGGGCGTGCCGACGGCGATGAACACCGCATCGGCGCCCGCGACCGCCGGAGCGAGTTCGGTGGTGAAGGACAGGCGTCCCTGACGAACGTTGTCGCCGACCAGCGCGTCGAGGCCCGGCTCGAAGATCGGGATACGGCCCGCCTGCAGGGCTTCGATCTTGGCCGGATCCTTGTCGACGCAGATCACGTCATGGCCGAAATCGGCGAAGCACGCCCCTGAGACGAGCCCGACATAGCCCGAACCAATCATCGCAATGCGCAAGAGACGGACTCCTCCACGCAGGAGGCCGACGAAGCCTCCCCGTTGCGCCGCACCCTGTAGCGGCAATCCCGAAGCGGGCAAAGCACACGAGCATTTCCGTCTTATGACGAGCACCCGTATGTCCCGGCTGGCGGATTTCGAGCATGTGCGTGGCCTCGTTCTGCAGCGGCTCCCGGTTCTCGTCGCGATTCCGCGAAAATCGGCCGAACCATCGCTTGCACGGCCGTGCGGCAGCGGTTATAGCCGCCGCCTTGCCGGGGTCCTCGGGCCAGGCCGGGCGCGTAGCTCAGCGGGAGAGCACTTCCTTGACATGGAAGGGGTCACAGGTTCGATCCCTGTCGCGCCCACCATTTTCCCTCCGCAATATCAATAACTTATCTTAGCTCAGTAACGTTGGCTCAAGCCGTCCCAACTGTTAAGGCGGCACTTGGGCAGCACGTTTTAGACTGAGATCGGCGTGCTTTTGTTCGCCTCTCGATCCAGTCATTTTTGCGACTGGAACAGTTTAGTCACGCAATGAGGTCAGAGAACCGATCGAACGCGACGCGATTCCTCTAGCGATCGATCCCATCCTTGCGAGGCTCAACCAGCGGCGAGCGTCTTCTCCGGCTGTTTTAAGCGGCAGCCTGATCGCCAGCTGAAACTAGATCGATGATGAGACGCCGGCCTTGGTGTAGCGCCACGGTGGATCGCCCTGCGGCCGAGGGACGGCAACCCACTTCGGGCACAGGTCACTTCTCAGGGGTCAAATCTGCCCAAACCGTGCTGAGGACGGCCAGCTTGAATACTTTTGACAGCCTTGACTGAAAAGTCGGGAATGGCGCTCGGACATGCGTCTTTAAAACCATAGGTTACTGATCGAGAAGACTTACAAACAGCCTTTCCGTACGTAATGCCGCTGTCGCAGCCAAAAAGCATGATTCTGACTTTATTAGTGCGCGAGACACCCGTTGTCGTCCAATGGATAATACCCGGCATCTGTAATTGATCCGGATCCCCCGGCACGCAAGCCCAAGGCTGCATATCGAGCAAACCGTCAGTGTGGCCGTCGTTGTAAAGTATTGGTCCGTCTAACTCTCCCATGTGACTAAGTACAATATAGTCCGTCGCGCGGCGCATTTCAGTTACATAATCACTACTGCCGCCCTTCGGTGGGTTTGTAGCCGCAGCAAATTTTACGGTACCGTTTGTTCCCTGCTGCGAAAACGCAGTAAAAATAACACCATCACCGGCGTAACAATCTTGCAGTACTTGTTTAGCGCAGTTTAAAAACGGGCCTTTGTCTTTTCCTGCGGCTGGAACAACGAGCGTTGCGGGCATAATACCCCCCTCTCGCTAAATGGGACGAAGCCCGATTCGGTCAGGTCGCCGCCCGATTACGATAATACAAAATTTGCATCCGAAGCAATGAACGTATTTGAAATCGAATTTTTTCAATTTCAAGATAATATACAATACAAATTGTGGTGCCGTCGATCAATTTTCTGCAATCGCTTCGTGCAACGAGGCCTAATGCTAAGCTTAGATAAAACCTTGAAGCAGCCGTGCGGCAAACGGCCGCTTCCCCGCTACGTGGCCGAGTTCGATTTCCGGTCAACAACTGGGTGAAGCTGGGTTATGGCGATGCGGAGCAGGCTAAGCAGACTCTCAAGGGCATTGTCGGGAAGCAGATTACTCTCCGCAAACCACCTTATTAAGCAGATTCTCTAATTGCGACGAATAGTCTTTGGCTCTTAGTCCTGTTTATGTTTTTCTAGCAGAATAAATAGGCAATACGCTCAGACTCCGGACAGCACATGGGCATCACGAGCTGCTCAAACTCCCGCAACGTCAGATAACCCATAATATCCAGAAACCCGAACCATAACAGTTAGTCAATCGGTCCGGTATATTTCCTGTTACGCTCCCTTATCCGGGGCGCAACACTCTTGACGTAGAAGGGGTCACAGGTTCGATCCCTGTCGCGGCCACCATCCCGCCGATCGGGCGAGCGATGACGGTTCAGGGTCCCTCGCGGGGCCCTTTTTCGTTTTTGGGGAAGTTCAGTCCTCGACCGTCTCGGCGGTCTCGGCAACCGGAACAGCGGCAGCGCGCAGCACGTCTTCGGCTGCCGCCTGGGCGAGCAGGTCGTAGCCGCGATCGGCCATGTGGAGGCCGTCGGCGGAGAACAGCTCGGTATGGGTGAGCTTCGCCTGGGCGATCCAATCTCGCATCAGCGACGAGCGGCGGATCACCGGCACATCGAGTCTGACACCGATCTGCCGCACGGCGTCGCGAAAGCGATAGGCGCCGGGGGTCGCGTCGAAGCGCGGGCACCATTGCGGCTCCATCAGGATCACGTCGATGCCGGCCTCGCGGATGCGACGCACGGCAGCCTCCGTCTCCTCGCGAAAATGGTCGAGCGACACGCCGCGCAGGGCGTCGTTGCTGCCGGTCTGCCAGATCACGAGGTCGGGATGCTCGCCGATCACGTCGCGGTCGAGCCGGGCCAGCATCTCATCGACGGCCTCTCCGCCGATCCCGCGGTTGAGCACGCTGATGCCTGCTGAATGCTGGGGCAGGGCGCGCTTCAGCACGGTCTCGAGCCGGGCAGGATAGGCCGCGGCCGGCGTGCTCGCGCCGACGCCCTGCGTCGACGAGGAGCCGAACGCCACGATGCGCAGCGGCTCGCCGAGGGCGACCTGCCGCGCCACATGCGGCAGGATAGTGTCGCGGGAGGACTCGACGTCGAATATTCCGAGGTCGAAGGCGTCGGGCAGGAAGTCCGCATAGGCGAGTACCGCCGTCGAGGACATGGAGAGGCCGACGAAAAGCAGTGCTCCGCGGGCGAGGCGTTGCCAGCCAGAACCGAAAATCTTCAGCCCGAAATCACCCGACACGTCCGCCCCCGCCGTCCATCCATTCCCGGCCTTTGCGGGAGGATGCTGATGCCTCGCGGCGAGCGGGACTATTGCGGAGCGTCATGCAGCCGAGCTGCACTGTCTCCGGCGCGGTCTGTCGCCTTTTCGTCTTCGAAACGAGTCCGGCGCGCCGCTTTCCACTTCGTCGCAACTGCCTTTGTAAAGACGAGTCTTGACGGAAGCTTCACCGATTCGACCTGCCGAGAGTCTGGAAATACGCGAAACCCCGATTGCGGGCAATGAAAATGCATTAAGAATAATGCCAGCTAAGCAGAAATACGGGGAATGATCCCAGCGCGTCCACCGAATGCGAACGGCCATTTCCCAACCGAGCATGAAACGGCGGTTTTCGGCACTATTCCGGCGGTGTCCGCGTCCTGCCGGCAAGTGCCTCGCGACCGAGATAAGCGAGGGCGCCGATCGTCATCGCCGCCAGGGCGAACCAGGTGAGCGCATAGACGAGATGCTCGTTGCGGAAACTGACGACGGTCAAGCCACCGACTGGCAGCAGTTCGGCATCGGCCCCCGCATCCGCGTCGACGAAATAGGGGGCCACCTCGCCGAGTCCGCGCGCCCCCGCGATCGCCGCTACGTCGCGGGAGTACCAGCGCTCGGTCGCCGGCTCGTTGGAGCGCAGGAAGCCGCCACCGGGCTCGCTGACGCGCAGGAGGCCCGTCAGCGTCACCGTGCCCAGTGGCTGCGACCAGCCGGCGGGATCGCGCCGTTCGGCCGGCACGAAGCCGCGATTGACCAGCACCGTGAAGCCGCGGTCTGAGCGGAGCGGGGTGAGCACCCAGAAGCCGCCCCCGAAGGCCGTTAGGGCCTGGACCAGGGTGGACCGATCATATTCGAACGTGCCGGTCAGACGCAGGTGCCGATAGGCGTCGGCCTCCTCCGTGATGGCCGGCCAATCGGCCGGTCCGGGCGCGGGGCGAGGCTCCGCCCGCACCCGCGCCTCGACGCGGGCGATCAGGTCGAGCTTCCAGGCCCGGCGCTGCACCTGCCAGATCCCGAGCCCGAGGAAGGCCGCGACGAGGAGCAGCCCGACCAGATTGATCGCGACGAGCGCGCCGCGTGAGCGGCGCGGCGTGGCTTCGTCCCCCACGCCCCACCCGCCTCAAGGCTGATGGTGGAGCATGTCGTGCGGGGACATCGGCATCATGTTGGTGTTGAGGTGATGCATGACCCAGATCGAGCCGGTCAGCGTGATCACCACCAGCGTCACGGTGAAGATCAGAGCCAGAACGTTCCAGCCGCCCTCCGACTTGGTGTTCAGATGGAGGAAATAGACCATGTGCACGACGATCTGCACCACGGCGAAGGCCAGGATGAGGATCGTGGTCCAGACGGGGTTCTTCAGCACGTCGCCCATGACGAGCCAGAATGGGATCGCCGTCAGGATGACCGACAGCACGAATCCGGTCATGTAGCTCTTGAAGCTGCCATGAGCCTGGCCGCCGTGGCCATGATCGTGATGGGCTGCGTCGTGGGCGGCGCTCATCGGACGACTCCCATCAGGTAGACGAAGGTGAACACGCCGATCCAGACGACGTCGAGGAAGTGCCAGAACATCGACAGGCACATCAGCCGCCGCTTGTTCTCGGGGATCAGGCCGCGCTGGGCGGTCTGGATCATCAAGACGATCAACCAGACGATGCCGCAGCTGACGTGAAGGCCGTGGGTGCCGACCAGCGCGAAGAATGAGGATAGGAAAGCCGAGCGCTGCGGCGTCGCGCCCTCGTGGATCAGGTGCGAGAACTCGTAGAGCTCGATCCCGATGAAGGCCGCGCCGAACAGACCGGTGACGATCAGCCAGAGCTGCATCGCCTTGAGCGAGCCCTTCTCCATCTCCAGCATCGCGAAGCCGTAGGTGATGGAGGAGAACAAGAGCATCGCGGTATTGAGTGCGACGAGCTTGAGGTCGAACAGGTCGATGGGCGAGGGGCCGGCCGCGTAGTTGCGGCCGAGCACGGCATAGGTGGCGAACAGGACCGTGAAGATGAGGCAATCGCTCATCAGGTAGATCCAGAAGCCGAGCATCGTGCTCGGCTCGTGGGCGTGCTCCTCCGTCTCGTGGAAGACCGGAGCCTCGGCGGGCGCGGTGTCGGCGTGCATCGTCATCGCTCTCAGGCCCGCGCGGCGAGCAGGGCGGTCCGCTCACCCTCGGTCCGCACGACGGTGTCGGCCGGGATGTCGAAATCGCGGTTGTAGTTGAAGGTGTGCAGGATCGCCGTGGCGATCATGGCGACGAAGCTCAGGGCTGCCAGCCACCAGATGTACCAGATCATGCCGAAGGAGAACGCCACGCTGAACGCCGCGATGATCGCGCCGGTGCCGGTATTCTTGGGCATGTGGATCGCCTTGAAGCCCTCGCGGGGACGCTCGTAGCCGCGCTGCTTCATGTCGTACCAGGCATCGAGATCGTGGATGCGCGGCGTGAAGGCGAAGTTGTAGTCGGGCGGCGGCGAGGAGGTCGACCACTCGAGCGTGCGGCCGCCCCACGGGTCGCCAGTGTGATCGCGCAGGGCCTCGCGGTTCCGGATCGAGACCGCGAACTGGATGATCATCGAGGCGATGCCGATGGCGATCAGCCCGGCGCCGATGGCCGCGATCACGAACCAGATCTGGAGCGAGGGATCGTCGAAGTGGTTGGCGCGGCGGGTCACGCCCATCAGGCCGAGCAGGTAGAGCGGCATGAAGGCGAAGTAGAAGCCGATCGTCCAGAACCAGAACGACATCTTCCCCCAGAACGGGTCGAGCTTGAACCCGAAGGCCTTGGGCCACCAGTAGTTCACGCCGGCGAACATGCCGAACAGCACGCCGCCAATGATCACGTTGTGGAAGTGGGCGATCAGGAACAGCGAGTTGTGAAGCACGAAGTCGGCCGGCGGCACGGCGAGCAGCACGCCGGTCATGCCGCCGATGGTGAAGGTCACCATGAAGCTGAGCGTCCACAGCATCGGCACCTCGAACCGGATGCGGCCGCGGAACATCGTGAACAGCCAGTTGAAGATCTTCGCGCCCGTCGGGATCGAGATGATCATCGTCGTGATGCCGAAGAACGAGTTCACGGAGGCGCCGGAGCCCATTGTGAAGAAGTGGTGCAGCCAGACGAGGTAGGAGAGGATGGTGATGACCACCGTGGCGTAGACCATCGACACGTAGCCGAAGAGCCGCTTGCCGCAGAAGGTCGAGGTCACCTCCGAGAACACACCAAAGGCGGGCAGGATGAGGATGTAGACCTCCGGATGACCCCAGATCCAGATGAGGTTGAAGTACATCATCGGGTTGCCGCCGAGGTCGTTCGTGAAGAAGTGCGTGCCGACGTAGCGGTCGAGGGTCAGCAGCGCGAGAACGGCGGAGAGGATCGGGAAGGCGGCGACGATCAGCACGTTCGTGCAGAGCGAGGTCCAGGTGAAGATCGGCAGCTTCATCATGGACATGCCCGGCGCGCGCATCTTCACGATGGTCGCGACGAGGTTGATGCCGGAGAGCGTCGTTCCGATGCCGGCGATCTGCAGGCCCCAGATGTAGTAGTCGACGCCGACGCCCGGACTCATGTCCGCGCCGGAGAGCGGCGGATAGGCGAGCCAGCCGGTGCGGGCGAACTCACCGACGAAGAGCGAGATCATCACGGTGACGGCGCCCGACACCGTCATCCAGAACGAGAAGTTGTTCAGGAAGGGGAAGGCGACGTCGCGGGCGCCGATCTGCAGCGGCACGACGTAGTTCATCAGGCCGGTGACGAAGGGCATCGCCACGAAGAAGATCATGATCACGCCGTGGGCGGAGAAGATCTGGTCGTAGTGGTGCGGGGGCAGGAAGCCCTCGTTCGCGCCGAAGGCCATGGATTGCTGGGCGCGCATCAGGAGCGCGTCGGCGAAGCCGCGCAGCAGCATGACGATCGCCAGGATGACGTACATGATGCCGATCTTCTTGTGATCGACGCTCGTCACCCAGTCGCGCCAGAGCGCGCCCCAGAAGCGGAAGTAGGTGATCGTGGCGAGCACGGCGAGGCCGGCCACGGCCACGCCCGCGAAGGTCACGAGCAGAATCGGCTCGTGATACGGGATGTCCTCAAGGGACAAGCGTCCGAAGATCAGCTTGTAGAGATCCGGGTCTGACAACATGGGATCGGGTCGCTCAAGACATTCGGTGACGGATGCGCGGGCGTCGTCGCGCAGGCCCTAATGGTGGTGAAGCTGCATATCGCCGTGCGGAGCCTTGTCGCCCTCCGAGGCGCCGCCCTCGCTGCGCGGTGGCCGGCCAGTGGCCGGAACGGTGGCGCCGTTCGGCTCCTGACCCTGCTCCAGGCGGCGGTTGTCGTATTGCAGACGCTCGCGGTTCTCGTGGCTATCCTTGCCGCCACCGCCATTGGCGTCGATGTGCATCATCTCGCTCATGCACATCTTGCCGGGCTGGGCGCACATGTTGAGGATCGCCGAATAGAGGCCGCCTTCGACGCTCTTGTAGAAGCGCGGGGCCACGCCCTCACTCGGCTTCTCGAGCTCGAGATAGGCCTCGCGGGTCAGGTCGGTGCCCTTCTCCTTGGTCTTGGCAACCCAGGCGTCGAATTCCTCCGGCTTGAGGCCGTGGAACTTGAAGGTCATCCGTGAGAATCCGCTGCCGCTGTATTGCGAGGCGAGGCCGTCATAGACGCCCTCCTTGTTGATCACCGCGTGCAGCTTCGTCTCCATGCCCGGCATCGCGTAGATCATGCCGGCGAGCGCAGGAACGTAGAAGGCGTTCATCACGGAGGTCGCCGTGAGCTTGAAGCTCAACGGCCGGTCGACCGGCGCAGCGAGCTCGTTCACCGTGGCGATACCGAGTTCGGGGTAGAAGAACAGCCACTTCCAATCGAGCGCCACCGCCTCGACCTGGAGCGGCTTGACGTCGGCCGGGATCGGACGGTTCGGCGCGAGACGCCCGAGCGGTCGGAACGGATCGAGCGTGTGGGTGCTGATCCAGGTCAGTGCGCCGAGCGCGATGATGATGAGCAGCGGAGCCGTCCAGATCACCACTTCGAGCTGGGTCGAGTGGTGCCAGTCGGGGCGGTAGGTCGCGTTCTCGTTGGAGGCCCGGTAGCGCCAGGCGAACCAGAGCGTCAGACCGATCACCGGCAGGATGATCAGCAGCATCAGGCCCATCGAGGCCAGGACGAGGTTGCGCTGCTGCAGCGCCACGTCGCCCGAGGGCTGCATCACGACGAAGTTGCAGCCCGAGAGCAGCAGGAACAGCGGTGGCAGCACGAGCGCCTGTAGGAGCCGGCGCGTCGAGGCCGCCGGCCCGCGGCGATGCCGGACGGGGGAGGGGCTTGGCAGGGTGTTCGGGGCAGGGGTGGCCACGGGACGTCAGACCCATTCTTTGCCGCTAGCCGGCGCGGCGCTTCCTATCGGCGAGGAGGGCGGCGCGAGGGCGCCGCCCGGATGGCGCGTGCGCTCTACATCTGGCGCATCTCGGAGCGGTCGAGCGACAGCGCCAGCAGCGACGCGGCAGCACCCGACAGCAGATACAGGCCGACCATGGCGAGTCCGTAACGGCTGGCCAGGAACAGCACGACCAGGGGCGCGAAGCCGGCGCCGAACATCCAAGCGAGGTCAGAGGTCAGAGCCGCGCCGGTATAGCGGTAGCGCGCGCCGAGCCGCGAGGTCACGGCGCCGGCGGTCTGGCCATAGGCGAGGCCGAGCAGCATGAAGCCGACATTGACGTACATCGTCTGGCCGATGGCGCTCTCGCCGAAGATCAGCGGCGCGATGATGCTGCCGAGCGCGAACAGGGCGATCAGACCGGAGCTGAGAAGCAGCGTGTTGCGGCGGCCGATCTGGTCTGCGATCAGGCCGGAGGCGGCGATGGCGCCGGCGCAGACGATGGCGCCCGAGCATTGCACGATCAGGAACTCGCCGGCGGGCCGGTCCGCGAACAGCGAGAGCCAGCTGATCGGGAAGATCGTCACGAGGTGGAACAGCGCGAAGGCGGCCAGTGGCACGAAGGCGCCGATCCAGACGTCGAGGGCATGCCGACGGATCAGCTCGAAGATCGGCACCGGCTCCAGCGAGCGCTGTCCCATCAGCGCCTTGAACTCGTCTGAGGCGACGATGCTCAGCCGCGCGAACAGGGCCACCACGTTGATCGTGAAGGCGCAGTAGAACGGGAAGCGCCAGCCCCAGTCGAGGAAGTCCTCGGACGAGAGGTTGACGAGGAAGAACGAGAACAGCAGCCCCGCCACGATGAAGCCGAGCGGCGCGCCGAGCTGCGGGATCATTGCGTACCAGCCGCGCCGATCCGGCGGCGCGTTCAGCGCGAGCAGCGAGGCGAGGCCGTCCCAGGCACCGGCCAGCGCGAGGCCCTGCGCGATGCGCAGAGCCGCGAGCAGCCAGATCGAGGCATAGCCGATGCTGGCGTAGCTCGGCAGGAAGCTGATCGCCGCCGTCGATCCACCGAGCAGGAACAGGGCAATCGTCAGCTTGACGCTTCGGCCGTGCCGCCGGTCGACGGCCATGAAGATCACGGTGCCGAACGGGCGAGCGACGAAGGCCAGTGCGAAGACGGCAAAGGAATACAGCGTCGCGGTGAGCTGGTCCGGCTCGAAGGAGAAGAACACCTTCGGGAAGACCAGCACCGAGGCGATGCCGAAAACGAAGAAGTCGAAATATTCGGAGGCGCGGCCGATCACGACGCCGATGGCGATCTCGCCCGGCGCGACCTTATGATCGGTATGGACCTGCCGCGCGTCGTGTTCGAGCGCGGCGGAATGGGCCAGGGAAGGCTCGATGGACATCGCGGGCGACCGGCTTGCTCAGAGGGACGTGCGAACGCACCGCCTCGTGCGGCATCCCTATGCCTAGCGCAATGGTCCCTATTGGCAAACGGGGCATGTGTTCGCTGCAGTGCAACCGCGACGATCTGCGGCGGCATGCTCGGCTTGCAGGGGTAAGCCCCTCAGCGGCCCGCTCTTGCGGTTGCGCCATCCGCGAGACGACCGGGGCATCGATGGCCCCGGCTCGCCGTTCCGGTCGATTCGCTCCGCTCAGGCCGAGCGAGGATGCGGCTTCTTGGGCATGTAGAGGTCGGTGATCGTGCCCTCGAAGGCCTCGGCCGCCATGCCGACCGTCTCCGACAGGGTCGGATGCGGGTGGATGGTCAGCCCGATATCCTCGGCATCCGCGCCCAGTTCGATGGCGAGCGCCGCCTCGGCGATCAGGTCGCCGGCAGACGGGCCGACGATGCCGCACCCGACGATCCTGTCGGTAGCCTCGTTGAACAGCACCTTGGTGATGCCCTCGTCACGGCCGAGCGAGAGCGAACGCCCCGAGGCCGCCCACGGGAAAACACCCTTCCCGACCTTGATGCCCTTGGCCTTGGCCTCGTTCTCGGTGAGGCCGACCCAGGCCACCTCGGGATCGGTATAGGCCACCGAGGGGATCACCTTGGCGTCGAAGAAGCTGTTCTTGCCCGACGCGGTCTCGGCCGCGACCTTGCCCTCGTGCACCGCCTTGTGGGCCAGCATGGGCTGGCCGACGACGTCTCCGATGGCGAAGATGTGCGGCACGTTGGTGCGCATCTGCTTGTCGACGGCGATGAAGCCGCGCTCGTCGACCACGACGCCGGCCTTGTCCGCGGCGATGAGCTTGCCGTTGGGACGGCGCCCGACCGAGACGAGGATCTTGTCGAAGGTGTCGGTGGCCGGCGCCGTGCCGCCCTCGAAGGTGACCTTCAGGCCTTCCGGCGTCGCCTCGACATTGGTGACTTTCGCCTTGAGGTGGATAGCCTCGTATTGTTTGCCGATCCGCTTGAAGAGCGGCGTGACGATGTCCTTGTCGGCGCCTGGGATGATCTGGTCCATCAGCTCGACGATCGTCACCTTGGCGCCGAGCGCGTGATAGACCGTCGCCATCTCCAGGCCGATGATGCCGCCGCCGATCACGAGCAGGCGCTTCGGGATGCCGTCGAGTTCGAGCGCGCCGGTGGAGTCGATCACCCGCGGATCGTCGTGCGGGATGAACGGCATCTGGATCGGCTCGGAGCCGGCGGCGATGATCGCCTGGTCGAAGCCGATGACCTTCTTCGTACCTTCGTGCTCGACCTCGATCTGGTTCGGGCTGACGAAGCGGCCGGTACCGGTGACCACCGTGACCTTGCGCTGCTTGGCCAAGCCGCCGAGGCCGCCGGTCAGGCGCTTGACCACGCCGTCCTTCCACTCGCGCAGCTTGTCGATGTCGATCTGCGGCGCGGTGAAGCTGATGCCGTGGGCGGCCATGGCATGGGTCTCGTCGATGACCTTGGCCGCGTGCAGCAGCGCCTTCGACGGGATGCAGCCGACATTGAGGCAGACGCCGCCGAGCATCGGCCAGCGCTCGATGAGCACGACCTTCTTTCCGAGATCGGCTGCGCGGAAGGCCGCGGTGTAGCCGCCGGGGCCGGCGCCGAGCACCAGCACCTCGGCATGCATATCTTCGCCGGCCACGGGAGCCGCGGCCTGCGGAGCCGGGGCCGCTGGAGCAGAGCCGCCCGCCGCACCGGCGGCAGAGGAGCCGTAGCCGGCTTGCCCCTCGCCCGCGCCGTGGCCTGCAGCGGCCGGAGCCGATGCTGCGACACCCGGCTTCGGCGCGCCGCTTCCGGCGGTCTCGGCCATCACCAGGATGAGGTCGCCCTCGGTGACCGTGTCGCCCGGCTTGACCTTCACCTCGGCCACCGTCCCGGCGACCGGGGAGGGGATGTCCATGGTGGCTTTGTCGGATTCGAGAACGATCAGCACGTCGTCGACCGAGACCTGGTCGCCCGCGCTGACGCTCACCTCGATCACCGGGACGTTCTTGAAATCGCCGATGTCGGGAAGTTTGACCTCGTTGCTCATTGCCTCACCTCACGCCTTGTCAGCCGTATCCGTGGATTCGTGCGATCGCCCCGTCAGACGACGAGGCGGCGGACGTCCTCTAGGACGTGGGCGAGGTGGCGGGTGAAGCGCGCGCCGAGCGCTCCATCGATGACGCGGTGGTCGTAGGAGACGTTCAGCGGCAGGATCAGGCGCGGCTTGAACTCCGTGCCGTCCCAGACCGGCTGCATCTTCGAGCGCGGCACGCCGAGGATGGCGACCTCGGGCGCGTTCACCAGCGGCGTGAAGTTGGTGCCACCGATGCCGCCCAGGCTCGAGATCGAGAAGGTCGCGCCCTGCATGTCGGAGGCGCCGAGTTTGCCGTCGCGCGCCTTCTTCGAGATCGCGCCGAGATCCTGGCTAATCTCGATGATGCCCTTGCGGTCGGCATCCTTGATCACCGGCACGACGAGACCGTCGGGCGTGTCCACCGCGACGCCGATGTTGAAATACTTCTTGAGGATCAGAGATTCCTTGTCGGGGCTCAGCGAGGAGTTGAACTCCGGGTACTGGCGCAGCGCCGAGACCGCGGCCTTGATCAGGAAGGCGAGCAGCGTGACGCGGTAGCCCTTCTCCTTGCCGGCGGTGTCGAGTTCCTTACGGTACTTGTCGGTGTCGGTGATGTCCGACTCGTCCGTATGGGTGACGAGCGGCACGTTGAGCCAGGCCCGGTGCAGGTGCGGGCCGGAGATCTTCTTGATCCGCACCAGAGGCTTGGTCTCGATCGGACCGAATTTCGAGAAATCGACCGCGGGGATCTCGGGGATGCCCATGCCGCCCGACGCCATGACCGCGCCGCCGCCGGCCGCGGGACCGGCCGAGCGGGTCAGCTGGCCCTTCACGTCGTCCTTGGTGATGCGGCCCTTCTCGCCGGTGCCCTTCACGCCGTTGAGGTCGATCCCGAGCTCGCGCGCGATGCGGCGCACGGCCGGGCTCGCATGGACGTTCGAAAAATCGGGCATGTTTGAGGCCGGCGCCTGAGCAGCCGGCGCGGCGGGAGCTGGAGTCGAAGCGGCGGCCGGAGCCGGCTCCTGCTTGGCGGCCACGGCCGCGGTATCCGCCGCCGCCAGGGCCGAGGCGCTGGCGCCTTCACCCTTGAGCAGCAGGATCGGAGCGCCTTCGCTGACCTTGTCGCCGATCTTGATCAGGATCTTCTCGACCACGCCCGCCTGCGGGGAGGGGACGTCCATCGTCGCCTTATCGGATTCAAGCGAGACCAGCGGGTCGTCCGGCCCGATCGTGTCGCCTTCCTTCACGAAGATCTCGATGATCGGGATGTCCGCGAAATCGCCGATGTCGGGAATCTTGACCTCAATACCCACGTGCAATCTCCCTCGTCGACGGGTCTCTGCTGGACCCTGGGATCCGTCCAAGCGCTTTCAGGTGGTCCGTCCCGGACAGGGGTCCGGGACGTGTTCGGGCGACGGGATCACACCGTCCAGGGACCGGGTTTCTCCGGGTCGATGCCGTATTTCTTGATGGCGTCCGCCACCTTGGTCATGGGGACCGCCCCGTCGGCGGCGAGGCTGTGCAAAGCCGCGACCGTGACCCAGCGCCGGTCGACCTCGAAGAAGTCGCGCAGCTTCACCCGATAGTCCGAGCGGCCGAAGCCGTCCGTGCCGAGCACGCGGTAGCGGCCGGGCACGTAGGGACGGATCTGGTCGGCGAAGAGCCGCATGTAGTCCGTCGAGGCGATGACCGGCCCGTCGTGGCCCGCGAGGCAGGTCTCGACATGGGACTTCTTCGGGGTCTCGGTGGGATGCAGGAGGTTCCAGCGCTCCACCGCCATCGCGTCGCGGCGCAGCTCGGTGAAGCTCGGGCAGCTCCAGATGTCGGCGGCGATGCCGTGCTCGGTCTCCAGCATCTCGGCCGCCGCGATCACCTCCCGCAGGATCGTGCCGCTACCGAGGAGCTGCACGCGCGGCCCGCCCTTGCGGCCCTTGCCCTCCTTGAAGAGGTACATCCCCTTGATGATGCCGGCCTCGGCACCCTCGGGCATACCGGGATGCTCGTAGTTCTCGTTCATGATGGTGAGGTAGTAGAAGACGTCCTCCTGCTCGGCATACATCCGGCGCAGGCCGTCCTGCACGATCACCGCGACTTCATAAGAGAAGGTCGGATCATAGGAGACGCAGTTCGGGATCGTCGCCGACATCAGGTGGCTGTGGCCGTCCTCGTGCTGGAGGCCCTCGCCGTTCAGCGTGGTGCGCCCGGCGGTGCCGCCGACCAGGAAGCCGCGCGCCCGCATATCGCCCGCCGCCCAGGCGAGGTCGCCCGTCCGCTGGAAGCCGAACATCGAGTAGTAGATGTAGAACGGGATCGTCGGCGCGTTGGAGGTCGAGTACGAGGTCGCCGCCGCGATCCATGAGGACATTGCGCCGGGCTCGTTGATGCCCTCCTGGAGCATCTGACCCTTCTCGTCCTCCTTGTAGTACATGAGCTGGTTGGCATCTTCCGGCCGGTAGAGCTGGCCGACCTGGCTGAAGATGCCGAACTGGCGGAACATGCCCTCCATGCCGAAGGTCCGGCTCTCGTCAGGCACGATCGGCACGATACGGTTGCCGATGTTCTTGTCGCGCAGCAGCGTGTTCAGCACCCGCACGAAGGCCATGGTGGTGGAGATCTCGCGGCCCGCGGTCTCCTTGAGCTGCGCGCCGAAGGCGGAGAGCGGCGGGATCTCCAGGCTGATCGACTTGCGCCGCCGTGCCGGCAGCGGGCCGCCAAGCGCCGCGCGCCGTGCCTTGAGATAGTTCATCTCCGGGCTTCCCTCGGGGAAGCGGATGAACGGGATCGCCTTGATCTGGTCGTCGGTCAGCTCGATTCCGAAGCGGTCGCGGAACTGCCGGAGCACCGCCTCGCCCATCTTCTTCTGCTGGTGCGTGATGTTCTGGCCTTCGCCCGACTCGCCCATGCCGTAACCCTTGACGGTCTTGGCGAGGATCAGCGTCGGCTGGCCCTTGTGCTTGGACGCTGCCGAATAGGCCGCAAACACCTTCGACGGGTCGTGGCCGCCACGGGTGAGGCGGAAGATGTCCTCGTCCGTCCAATCCTTGATCAGCGCGGCCGTCTCCGGATACTTCCCGAAGAAGTTCTCGCGGATATAGGCGCCGTTCTTCGACTTGAAGTCCTGGTACTCGCCGTCGACGCATTCCTCCATGAGGCGCGCCAGCATGCCGGTGGTGTCCTTGGCGAGCAGCGCGTCCCAGCCTGAGCCCCACAGACACTTGATCACGTTCCAGCCGGCGCCGCGGAAGTCCGCCTCCAGTTCCTGGACGATCTTGCCGTTGCCGCGCACCGGCCCGTCGAGCCGCTGCAGGTTGCAGTTGATGACGAAGACGAGGTTGTCGAGCTTTTCGCGGGCCGCCATGGAGATGGCGCCGAGGCTCTCCGGCTCGTCCATCTCGCCGTCGCCCATGAAGGCCCAGACCTTGCGGCCGTCGGTATTGGCGTGGCCGCGATGGTGCAGGTAGCGCAGGTAGCGCGCCTGATAGATCGCCATCAGCGGGCCGAGGCCCATCGAGACGGTGGGGAACTGCCAGAAATCCGGCATCAGCCAGGGATGCGGATAGGAGGATATGCCCTTGCCGTCGACTTCCTGGCGGTAGCCGAGCAGTTGCTCCTCGGTCATGCGCCCTTCGAGGAAGGCGCGGGCGTAGATGCCGGGCGAGGAATGGCCCTGCACGTAGATCAGGTCGCCGCCATGCTGCTCGTTGTCACCGCGCCAGAAGTGCATGAAGCCGGTGTCGTAGAGCGTCGCCGAGGACTGGAAGCTCGCTATGTGGCCGCCGAGTTCCGAGGATTCCTTGTTCGCCCGCAGGATGATGGCGATCGCGTTCCAGCGGATCGCCGAGCGGATGCGGTGCTCGATCTGGCGGTCGCCCGGATGCGGGTCCTGCTTGTCGACGGGAATCGTGTTCAGGTAGGCGGTGTTGGCGGAGAAGGGCACCGGGGCACCGCGCTTGCGGGCCTCCTCGACGACCTGTCCGATCAGAAAATGCGCTCGGTCCGGACCTTCGACGTCCAGCACGCCATCCAGAGAATCGAGCCACTCTCGTGTCTCGACCGGATCAAGGTCGCGACTGCGCTCCATCGGTTTCCTCCCTGGTGCCCTTGAGACGGGCGGGTTGGTGCTAGGTTAGGACAGCGATCCGGACAATGCGAGACCCATCAACGGGATAGTTCTATGAACTTCCCCGTGTGTCCGGATATCGATACAATCAACGGTCGATCTGGCCTGCCGTCCCGCCGCCGCATGCCGGCCCGGTCGGCGGCCTTCGCTGGCCTTCGCGTCATGCACGGCCGAGGTCAAATCACGTCGTCGTGCCGGCGGTACGAGGCGCGGCCGATCGGGGCCGCCTCATTCGGCGGCGGTCATACCGGCGGCGTCCATGGCGAACTGCGCGGCATGCAGCCGCCGGTAATAGCCTCCCGCCGCTAGCAGGGCCTCGTGCCGGCCTTCCTCGGCGATGCCGGCCTCGGTGACCACGACGATTCGGTCGGCGTGCCGGATCGTGGCGAGCCGGTGGGCTATGACAAGCGTCGTGCGGCCGACGGAGAGCTCCGCGAGCGCCGCCTGGATCTCCCGCTCGGTCTGGGTGTCGAGCGCCGAGGTCGCCTCGTCGAGGATGAGGACCGGCGGATTCTTCAGGAAGACCCGGGCGATGGCGAGACGCTGCTTCTGGCCGCCCGAGAGCTTGACGCCGCGCTCGCCCACCACCGTGTCGAGCCCGTCGGGCAGGCCGGCGATCAGCTCGCCGAGGCGGGCGCGCCGCGCCGCATCCAGGATCTCGTCCTCGCTCGCGTCGAGCCGGCCATAGGCGATGTTCTCGCGGATCGTGCCGGCGAACAGGAACACGTCCTGCTGCACGATGCCGATCTGCCCGCGCAAAGAGGCCATGGTGCAATCGCGGATGTCGTGGCCATCGATCGTGATCCGGCCGTCTTCGACCTCGTAGAAGCGCGGGATCAGCGAGCAGAGCGTGGTCTTGCCCGCGCCAGAGGGGCCGACCAAGGCCACGGTCTCGCCCGCGCCGACGGTCAGGTCCAGCCCGCGCAGCACGGGCCTGTCGGGGCTGTAACCGAAGGAGACGCCCTCGAAGCGGATTGCGCCGCGCAGTCCCGAGACCGCGACCGCACCGGGTCGGTCGACGATGTCGGGCTCGGTGCCGAGCAGGCCCATGTAGCGCCGGAAGCCGGCGATGCCCCTCGGATAGCTCTCGATCACCGAGCCGATCTTCTCCAGCGGGCGGTAGAAGACGCCGACGAGCAGCAGGAAGCCGATGAAACCGCCGGCCGAGAGATCGCCGCGCACCACGAAGGCAGCGCCGCCGAGCAGCACGACGATCTGGACGAGGCGCATGCCGAGGTAGCTGATCGACAGGCTCGCCGCCATGATCCGGTAGGCTTCGAGCTTGGTGGCGCGGTAGCGGGCATTGTCGACCGCGAACAGGGCGCGCTCATGCGCCTCGTTGGCGAAGGCGCGCACCACGCGGGCACCCCCGACATTCTCCTCGATGCGGGCGTTGAAGGCGCCGACGCGGCCGTATTGGGACTGCCAGTTGCGGGTCATGCGCCCGCCATAGCGCAAGGTGACGAAGGCGATGACCGGCAGGATCGCCGCCGTCATCAGGGCGAGTTGCGGGTGCACCCAGACCATCAGCCCGAAGGCACCCACCAGCGTCATCACAGCGATGAACAGGTCCTCGGGGCCGTGATGGGCGACCTCGCCGATCTCTTCCAGATCCTTGGTCACGCGGGCGACGAGATGGCCGGTCTTCTGCCCGTCGTAGAAGCGGAACGAGAGCTTCTGCAGGTGGTCGAAGGCCCGCGCCCGCATCGTCGTCTCGATGTTGATGCCGAGCACGTGCCCCCAATAGGTCACGACCACCATCAATCCGGCATTGGCGACGTAGATCAGCGCGAGGCCGGCGGTCGCGAGCAGGATCAGTCCCCAATCCTGTTCCGGCAGCAGCCGGTCGACGAAGGCCTTCACGGCGATCGGAAAGCCGAGTTCGAGCAGGCCCGAGAGCACGGCGCAGCCGAAATCGACCAGGAACAGCGTCCGGTGCGGCCGGTAATAGGCGAGGAAGGCCTTCAACATCACGGACTCGAGGGGCGCATGACCGCCCAGACCAGATAGGGAGCGCCGACCAGGGAGGCGAAGAGGCCGACGGGCATCTGATAGGGGTAGAACAGCAGCCTGGACAGCAGATCTGCGGCAGCCATGAGGCCGCAGCCGATCAGGATCGAGCCGGCGAGATGCTCCCGGGCTCGCGTGAATCCGGCAGAGCGCGCCAGATGCGGCCCCATCAGCCCGACGAAGCTCACCGGCCCGATCACCAGGGCGCTGAGCCCCGTCGCCAGCGCGGTGACGGTCAGCAGGGTGAGCTTGGTGCGGGCCAGCGGCAAGCCGAGGACGCTGGCAACGGCGTCTCCGAGCGGGAGCACGTCGAGCCAGCGCGCGGAGGCCGAGCGCCACCGCCGTGCAGACAGCACCGATGGCGGCAAGTGCGGCGAGCGTCGGGTCGACCTGCGCCGAGGCGCCGGTGATCCAGGCGAGGATCATCGCGGCTTCCATGCCGCCGCGGGTCATGATCGCGGTCAGGCAAGCACCGGACAAGGCACCCAGCGCGATGCCGCCGAGCAGCATGCGGCTACCGTTCAGCGCGGCGCGGCGCGCCACCGCGAGCAGTGCCGCGAGCCCGATCCCGGCTCCGAGTCCGGCGCTGCTGATCTGTTCTGCCAAACCTGCGGCCGGGGCGATCATCACGCAGGTCGCGAGCCCGAGGCTCGCCGCGCCGCTGACGCCGAGCACCTCGGGGCTTCCGAGTGGGTTGCCTGTCATGCGCTGGAGGACGCAGCCCGAGGCGGCGAGCATGACGCCGCCCGCCATCACGGCGACGAGGCGGGGCAGGCGCCAGGGCAGCAGTTCGGCGAGTTCCGCCGGAGGCCTCACCGGCGGTTCGCGCCTTCATCGCCTATCACCGCCGCGCGGATCCGGCCCCGACGAGCCAGGACGGCCTCGACGAGGCGAAGGAAGAATAGCGGCGGGACGCGTCGAGCGGGCGATCGGGATCTCGAGGCGGATGCTTGAGAGCAAGTCGCCACTCTGCGGCTTGAACGATCCGAGGAATGGTGAGGCCTGCCACTCCTGAAGGGCTCGGTTCAGACGGGAATGCGCTTCAGCACCACATCGTCCTCGTCGCGGATCACCAGTTCCCAGAGGCCAGAAACGCCTGCCAGTTCTCCGCTATCCCGCATTTCCTCGACGGCCGCCAAGGCCTGCATGCTCGCGTGATCGAGGTCGACGGCCTCGACGCCTGTCTCGTCTCGAATGAGCTCATCGCTGCTCTCAAGGTCGAAGCGGTAGCGCATCGGCACGGCAAGTCCCCCCAGCTTGGCCGCAGCCACTGGGATGCAAAATACTGAGGAGTTTATGAATCTTTCGTAAGCATCCCAGTATGTAGAAATTTTACCGTGAGCAATCAATGGTTTGGATCATTGTTGCCAATGTTCACCCTGTGACGGATTTGTCGAAACCTATCACCTGATTCTGTCGTATCTGTATGCGGCAGCTTGGCTTGATGACGGTATCTTGTCTGCATTCGAATTCATCCCAGCGGAGGAGTACCCAAGTCTTGTCGATCGAAGGCGCCCCAAACGACAAAGAGAAGCATAAGGGCAGCGACGAAAAGATCCGAGCGCATGTTCGAGCTATTTTGCAGCGCCTCGTCAGGCACGCTGCCGACAAGCTCGCGAACAAGCCCGCCGGCTGATCAATGGGATGCCAACGTTCGAGCTGATCCGGCTCGCGGCATGACGCGGTTTGTTCAGTAAGCCGAGACGCCAGCTTGGCCACAATGCCGGCTCGTCTTGCCAAGCTGCCGACACGGCCGATCGATGGAGACATCGCTGGCGCAAAATTTTCGCCGACGTCAGAGGGTTTGCCGAGTTGGCCAGCCCTGCCAGAGGTTAGAGCCGACCGCTCATAACGGTCTGGTCTGAGGGGGCTCACATGGATCGCTGCTGCGCTTGGCTCACCTGTCAATCGCCTGTAGGCGGACAAAGCGAGACGTCGGCAGTTCCCGCCGTTTTCGGACCGGCCTGCCGGTCGCCGGCTTCGGCCTACACCTCGCTTCTCATGACCTGCGGGACATCTTGAGCGTGACTCGGCGCTCCAGGAAGCCCAGATGTCAGACGTCAGCGATCCCGAACGATGCGCGCCGCAATCCCACCAGCGCTGCGGCAGAAGGACGTCATCGGTGAATGGGCCCGATCGCGGAGGGCGATGCCGCTTCGGGCGATGGGGAACGCGAGATCAGCGGCAGGACGTTAGAAAAGCTGACGCTTCAGGCAAATAGCTTGGAGCGGGCGACGGGAATCGAACCCGTATATTCAGCTTGGGAAGCCCACGCAGACCGTTGATTTTGTTGAGTTGTGTTCCCCGCATGCATGCCACATCGAAATGCCAATGCAGCGCAACCATCGCTGTCCGTCGTGACCTGTCGCCTAAGGTGCGCTTTCCCGAAACCGGGCAGTATGACGCGGAGACGCACCCTGATCCTTAGCTTGAGGACAACGCGGAGATAACAGAGAAGGGATCAAATCCCTGTCTTAGATAATGAGCGGCGTTATCCCCGATCATGCGGATCATCGGATCGTAATTCGCCGGCCCAAGCGCACCCGACAGCTTTGCGCCCATCCCCGTCGTTTTGAGCTGTCGATCGTCGGCTCGAAAGCGGACATCGATGCTGGGCAGACGATGACTGAGTTGGGTGGATTGGAGAGGGCCTGCATCTGGGCGCGAGAGCGAGAAAGCGGCCTTCGATCGCGCGCGCATCCCTCTGTTCCCGATCGGCTCGATCGGCGATCCTTCAGGCCGAAACCTGTCCCTACCCTCGGGTCTGGCCCCTAAAATCCTAGACGCCGGCCCGGCTCGTGGTCGGCCACGAGGTGTAACCGCGGGCACGGGCGGATCGAATAGTCTCGGCATGCCATGCCGCCCCGTTGCTGCCGCGCGAGGCTCTCAACCATCGGGGGAAACCATGGATGATCCTCGTCATGCACTAAGCCGGCGCGTCATGCTGATGACGGGATGCGCCGCCCTGGGATCGAGCCTTCTCGACGCCCCAGCCGAAGCCGCGCCTGTCGCTCCGGAATTCGTCGGCATCGATGGATGGCTCAACAGCCGTGCATTGAGCATGCGGGGTTTGCGCGGTCGTGTCGTACTGGTCAACTTCTTTGCACGCGCCTGTGTCAATTGCATCGCGACCATCCCTTACATCAGAGGATGGCACGCTCGGTATTCGGGGCGAGGCTTTACCGTCGTCGGAGTCCATACCCCAGAATTGCCGGCCGAGAGGTCGCGCCAAGCTCTGGAAGCTGCGGTGCAACGCTTCGGCCTGACCTATCCCGTTGCAATCGACAACGACTCGGCCACCTGGAATGCGTGGGGCAACCGGTACTGGCCTGCCGAGTATATCGTCGATCAACAGGGCCGGATCGTCTATTCGCATTTCGGCGAAGGCGCGTACTCCCAGACCGAAGCGGTAATCCAACGTTTGACGGCAACTTGATGCCGCGCCTTGGGGGTCATTCGAGCGCGACCGCCCAAGCCTATTCGGCTCGAGCCGGCTTCCCACCATGTACTTCTCGGTTCAAGAGATCGTGCGCTGATCGCGTTCCCGGCAATGGAACGTCAGCAAATGGACGCCTTGGTCGATTGCGCGTCCGGGCGGTAGGGACTATTCGGCCAACGAGCATTTATTGCCTAAGGGAAAACTCCCTCGATATATCGAAGATTTGGTGGATCTTGCGCGGTAGTTAAACGCAGTCAGAAAGCGAGTAGGTTAAGAGCCCTTTACGATGCATGAGCGCTTCTTGGCCCTGCGCGGTCGCCCTGCCGATGCAAACGCACCCGGCGAGCCCAAACAAGCCCAAGCTTGGTTAGAAGAATTGGGCGAAGCGTAGATCTGCCAGCTGCCCTAAGTCGATTTTTCCGGACGGCCGAGGTATGACCGCTTCCAGGATATGTTGGTGGCAAGTTCTACGGCTGACACGGGTCGGACGCCGATCAAATGCTCGGTCGTTATGGTCGCTTCAAAATGGCCGACCTGCGTCGCGATCGCGTAGAGCGCCGCTCTCCGGGGAGGCATTCGCGTCGCCACTATCGAAAGTGCCAGCTCGATCGGCCGCAGAAGCGGCATCGAAACGATAACCGTCGCTTACTAGACCCAATTTCCCGGCGTAACTATTTCCTCGCGGCGTCGAATAATGTGAGAGATTGACCGCCAGTCGCAAATTTCCTGAAGCAGGGGCTCGCCTGCTGGAGAGAGCTTTAAGACCATTGGAGAAAAGAAACTGGCGGAGCCGATCGCGAAAGCTTGCTTGAACAGAATGTAGATTGGCTCCTTCGTCCGAACGGATTGAAGGCAGCGCCTTCGGCGTCGTTCTGAGCGGCCCGCGATTTTAACCGACTGCTCGCGTCCAAGGCGATCGAGGGGGCTCAATTTGACCAAAACATACGAATCTGCCGCGACCCAAGGATTTGCCGCGAGATTCCGGCTCTACTTGGCGCTGGGGATCGCCTGTGTTGCGATCGCGGGGCTCTTTGCAAATTACATCGTCGCCTACGAACGTGAAAATTCGCATCTGTATGCCGCCTGGACGATGATATACTATTTTACTAATACGACAGGCACTTTGGTGCTTATTATTTTTGCCGGTATCGCCCTCGCTCCAAATACTTGGCTTCGCTCATGGCTCGTGGCTGGCGCATCCGTGGCTGTTTTGCTTGTTGGCGTAGTCCAATACTCGTTTCGAGCGTCGGGACCTCCCCTGTACGGCTTCGAGTTCACGCAAGATTTCCTGCTTCATGGTGTCCTTCCGGTCGCGGTTCCGATTTTTTGGCTCTCATTCATAACCAAAGGAAACCTTAAATTCTGGCACGCCCTTATATGGGCAGCGTATCCATTGATATACATCATTTTTATCTTGATTCACGGCGCCACAATAGGGATTTATCCGTATATCTTCGTTGATGTTTCCCAACAAGGAACCATTTCTGTTGTTAAAACGGCCGTTTCAATAACCGCCATATTCATGACAGCAGGATTCTTACTGGTTGGGTTCGATCGCCTTTTAGGAAAGCGGCGCCCCATCGTGCTGCCATTTTGAAGGGCGCAGACTAAGGTCGATGTACACTGCTCGAACCTCGCGCATGAGGTCGGCAAAATCGAATCCGGCGAACGACTTACTGCGACCGTGACCTCCTGAGAACCGAATAACGGGAGCTCGGTCGCTCCGCGGTGTGCGTGAAACGATCCGGAGACGCTCTTCCGAGCGCTTCGGGTCCGACGTATGCCGAGATTTCCAGACCACGGTCGCGCCGAGGTGCAAAGCCTCTCCCAAAGTCCTTATCGAACATCGAAAGTTCAATTGACTTGGCTGGGACCTTGGTCTGAATCGCGTGGAGACGTAGCCGTTTGAGGTCAACTGACGATCAACGCTACAAGCTAACCGCGTAACCTTCCAGCGCCCGGCGCGAATAACACGACACGATAGCCGCGGTCCGATGGGCTAGCTTGGACATTATCGCAGTGTGTCGTCGATCCCAGTTGGCTCGTTCCGAATTGAGCAGACGGGGCCTTGGAGGAGCCGACCGTTGGAGGACGCAGCGCGACCTTTGCTGTTCTCGTCTTCACTCCTTTGCGAGACGATCGGCGTGTCGTGTGTCGCGGCCGCGTGATTCTCCGAGGGAGCAAGAGGCCAGCAGCCAAATGCTCATCTCTAAGGTTCGCCAGCCTTCATCCAGACCTTCGTCGACGCCCGTGACGACAGTGGGCGCAGCTTTGACCCAGCGACCGTAAATTCACGGCCTGCTGCCCGATGACGCTGCCCGAGATCCCTTTCCTGGCCGGGCTCGGTGCCGCCGCGATCGAGGCCGTTCGCAAACGCTGCGTCGCGTTGGGAGTCCTCGGATGGCGAACCATCTTCGAGCAGGGAGGACGGGGACGCGTTCTACACCCTCGTCTCGGGCGCCGTTGGAATTTCTATGGACCATCACGAAACGGGCGAGACGCGCCATCTTGCGCGCCTCGCTCTTCCCGAGACATTCGGGGAAATGGCTCTTCTCTCCATGGAGCCTCGATCGGCGACCGCTTTCGCTCTCCGAGACAGCCACCTCCTCCGCTTGAGTCGCTTGGCATTCGAAGAGTTGATCGAGGAGCATCCTCAAACGCTGCTGTACTCCGCGAGGCTGCTGACCCTGCGCCTCAAGGCGACATCCGAACGCCGCTCGATCGATCATGCGCCGCGAGGTTTCGCGATCCTGGCCGTTACGGAGGGGCTCGACGCCAAGGTCTTTGGCGAGCGTTTCGCCCGGACATTCGATTCGGCGATCGGCGGTACGACCGGCTGCCTCACCGACTGGCCCGCAGGCGCGGACGAATTCTGGTTTCACGAGTACGAAGCGCGCAACGAACGCACGGGGTTTGTTGCCGATCGAGGGGCTGACTGTCCCTGGTGCCAGCTATGCCTTCGGCACGCCGACCACATCCTCCTGCTGGCGCAACCTGGACGCTGCGACCGGGCGCTCGGGAGATGGTCGAGCGTTACCGTTCCGACTGGATTCGAATCGATCTGGCAATTCGCCAGGAGGCCGGGACCGAACTACCCAAAATGCTTCATCCCGAGGTGGCGGCACTCGCGCCTTCGATGAGCATCCACGTGCGCGACGGCAATAAACGGGATGAGCACCGTCTCGCTCGGCTTGTCAGCGGGCGAGCCCGCTGCCTCGTTTTGGGAGGCGGTGGAGCAAGAGGGCTGGCGCATATCGGCGTCATCGCTGCTTTCGAAGAGGCAGGCTTGGCCGTCGACTTCCTGGGCGGCACGAGCATGGGCGCGATCGTCGCCGCCAGCCTTGCAATGGACCTTGATGCCGGAGCGATACGAAGCCGTCTGGCGGACGCCTTCATAGGCCAAAATCCGCTCAACGACTACACGCTGCCGTATCATGCTCTTACCCGTGTATCGAAGGTCGACGCTGCTCTTCGAATGAGCTTCGGCGACTTGTGGATCGAAGAACTCTGGCTGCCGTATTTTTGCGTATCGTCGAACCTGACGACAGGCGGGGCTATGGTCCACGGAAACGGAGACCTGGCCACCGCGCTCAGGGCCAGCATAGCCATCCCGGGACTGCTTCCGCCGGTCATGTCGAGCGATGGCGTTCTGGTCGACGGCGGAATGATGAACAACCTGCCTGCCGATGTCATGGCCGATCTCGGCTGAGGTCCTATTCTCGCTGTCGATGTCGGCAGCGACCGAACCTTCCAAGACATGCCTCAGCGCTCGTGGCGCGGACATCTGATCCGCCGGATACTCGGCTCCCCGGATGCGATGCCAGGCATCGCGCCTCTCCTCGTCCGCGCTGCGACCGTGTCGAGCGCCGCTCAGACGACGATGTCGGTCAGTCGCGCCGACGTGGTTCTCAAACCGCCTCTGGCCAGAGTGGATCTCCGTGCCTGGTCGAGCTTCGAGACGACGGCTGGCCTCGGATACCGGCACACGCGAGAAGCAATCGCGACCGGAAAACTCGCGTCCTGGGCGTGAGACGGATGCGCCTGCATACGCAGTTGCGTCCGAGCAGGTAACGACTGGGGCAAACGAGCGAATTGGGAACGGAACGTAGCAGCGTCGGAGGATGGCAAGATGAAGGTTCTGATCGCCGCGACGCCCCTGACGGGGCACGTCAATCCGCTTCTCGCAATCGGCCGTCTGCTCCTGGAGCGCGGTGACGAAGTCACGTTCATCACCGACCCCTCCTTTTCGAGGAAGGTCGAGGCCGCAGGCCTGGCGTTCGTGCCGTACGACGACAACGGATCAGCGAGCTATCTCGAGCCGAACCTTCCCCCTGGTCCCGAGCGCTGGACTCACGAGTTCGAACGTCGCTTCATCGCTCTCATGCCGATGCAGGCCGCGCTCCTGCGCGAGCTGATCGCCGAGACCAGCCCCGACGTGATCGTCGCCGGAAGCATGTTTCTTGGGGTTCTCCCGCTGCTGCTGGGCGACGCGCCCCGGCCACCGATTGCGGTTTTGAATACCAGCTTCCTGTTCCTCGACCGTCCCGACGGCGCACCGATAGGAATTGGTCTGCCACCCCCTCGCG
Organism: Methylobacterium brachythecii; assembly: GCF_014196345.1. Classification (GTDB taxonomy): domain Bacteria; phylum Pseudomonadota; class Alphaproteobacteria; order Rhizobiales; family Beijerinckiaceae; genus Methylobacterium; species Methylobacterium brachythecii. Next base: position 246,462 of record NZ_JACIDN010000009.1, read on the forward strand.
ACGAAGCCGAGCAGGCCCACTCCGCGGGCCTCAAGACCATTATGGATACGGCCTTCGTTGGCCCGGTCCGCGCGCTCGCCGACGCACGCCTCAGCTCGCTGGGTCTTCCCCCGTTGCCTGCGTCGCTGACCCACTCGATCGTGGTCCTGCCTGACGTCTTCCTGCAGCCCAGCGTCCCAGAGTTCGAATACGACTACGGCGAACTCCCCAAAAACCTTCGATTCGTCGGTCTCCTACCCAGCGGACCGGCCAAAATACCGCTCCCGGACTGGTGGTCGGAGCTCGATCCGGCAAAGCCCACCGTCCTCGTGACGCAGGGAACGCTCGCAAACAGTGACTTCGGGCAATTGGTGGAACCTGCGCTTCTCGCGCTAGCGGAGCGCACCGACATCAACGTGGTGGCGACAGCCGGCGGAAGGCCGGTCGACGAGGTGCACCTGGCGCTTCCGGCAAATGCCCGGATCTCCAGCTACCTCCCCTTCGACACTGTCCTTTCGCAAGTCGACCTGCTCGTCACCAACGGCGGCTACGGCAGCGTGTCTCAAGCACTTGCCGCCGGCGTGCCTCTCGTCTCGGCAGGTCTGACCGAAGACAAGGCCGAAGTAGCCGCCCGCATCGGTTGGTCCGGCGTGGGAATCAATCTCGCGACGAATACGCCAACGGTCGAAGCGCTACGCGACGCTATCGGCAGGGTGCTTTCCGAGCCGGGATTCAAGGCTCGTGCCAGTGAATTCGCGGACGCTTTCCGCGAACTCGACGCGCGTCGCGAGATCCTTTCCGCCCTTGACGACCTCGTTGCTGCTGACCGGGCCATCAAACCTGCAGCCGCAACGGAATTCCGACAAGAGGCGTGATCGGGCGCATCCGCCCTCGGCATCGCACTGCCAAGCAAGACGAAGGAGATCGTCATGAACGTTGAAGCCGAAGGGCATCGCCGACTGGAGGCGTCGACCTCGGAAACAGTGACGGGACTGCTCGCGGGCATCGTCATCGCGCTTGCCACAGGGATGCCCTTGCGCTCCGCCGGGAAGCTCATTCCGAGCGACGACGACCACAGCACGCCGTATCTCGGCGTCTGACCGACCCCAATCCCAACCGGAGCCGGCCGCATGCGTATCGTCGTCGATCTCAACCGCTGCCAGGGCTACGCGCAGTGCTGCTACGCAGCGCCTGAGCACTTCGAGCTGCGTGGCCACGAGATCCTGTTCTACGACCCGGCGCCACCGGAGAGAGAGCGCGCTCGCATCGAGCGGGCACAGCAGGCCTGCCCTGTCCGGGCGATCAGCATCGAGCCCGCCGACCTCGCAGAGCAAGACGAGCCATGAGCGACATGGAAACCGCCGGCATCGTTGTTGTTGGCGGTTCTTTGGCTGGTCTCCGGGGTGCCGAGGCGCTCCGCAACGGTGGTTACACCGGCCCTCTGACGATCGTAGGCGACGAGCCGTATCCGCCTTACGACCGGCCGCCGCTCTCGAAACACGTTCTCGCCGGTGCACTCGACGCCGCCTCAACAGAGCTTCCTCGACTCGTCCGTTTGAATGCGCGTTGGCGTCTTGGCCAAACGGTGGTCGCACTCGACCGGATCGCGAGGGTGATCGGCCTCGCCGACGGCTCCGCCATTCCGTTCCAGTCGCTGCTCGTCGCGACAGGAGCGCAGGCGCGCCGTTGGACCCGTGCGGGCAGCGAGCTGGCAGGCGTCTTCACGATCCGAACCCGCGACGACGCCGCAGCGCTCCGGTCGGCGCTGGCCTCCGTCCCAGCCCGCGTGCTGATCATCGGAGGGGGCCTGATTGGTTGCGAGACGGCTTCGTGCTGCAGCGACCTCGGATTGCCGACCACGCTGGTCGATTCCAACCCGGCGCCTCTCTCTCGCGTGCTCGGCGCGACGGTCGGCAACGTGATCGCCGGCTGCATGATGGACGCCGGCGTCGATTTCCGAGCGAGCACGCATGTCGACGCTCTCGAGGGCGCCTTCGGGAAAGTCGTCCGTGCAAGGCTATCCGATGGCAGCGCGATCGAGACCGATCTCGTGGTCGTGGCGCTCGGCGCCGTACGGGAGACGGGTTGGCTGTCGAGAGCTGGTCTGTTGGCAGATTCAGGCGGTCTGACCTGCGACAGCGCCTGTCGTGCCTTGAACGTCGAAGGCCAACCCGACCTGAACATCTTCGCGGCGGGGGATGTGGCACGCTGGCCCAACGCGCACTACGGCGATCGCCTCATGACCGTCGAGCACTGGGGAAACGCCATAGAACAAGCGGAGCACGCAGCTCGCAACATCCTCTCGGATCCATCGGATCAAAATGCCTACAGGCACCTACCGGCCTTCTGGTCCAGCCAATTCGGCATCAACATCAAAACCGTAGGCAGCGCTGAAGGCGCCGAAGCGGCTGCAATCACGCAGGGATCGCTGTCATCCCGACGATTCCTGGCAGTCTACGGACGCGAAGGACATACCGTCGCAGCCGTGTCTTTCGACGAGGCGCGGTGGCTACCCAGCTACGCCCGTCGCATCGAGATCAAGGCGACATTCCCGCCTGTCCCAGGCGCGATCGACCAGGAGCGGGTCGATGTCGTCGATCCGGGTTTCCCAGCGCCGCGTGAACTCGCCGGCGCGACGTCCAGTGTGAGACAGGAAGCGGCGCATGCGTAGCGAAACGCTTTTCTCAGAGGTGATGGACCCCAAAAACCGGGCCAATCCCTATCCGCTCTACGAACTGTTTCGACAGACACCAGTGGCCAAGCAGAGCGACGGCAGCTTCGTCGTCAGCACGCACGAGAATATCCGGACTCTGCTTTTCGACCCGCGCCTCAGCTCGGAGGACCTTCCGCCTTCCCGTAGGCCGCACACGGGAAATCCAATCAAGGATTGGATCTTGAATCCGATCAAGAACCGAGTGGTCACCGCGCATCGACCATTCATCTTCCGCGACCCACCGGACCACGACACGCTGCGAAAGTTCGTCATGGACGAATTCACGATCCAGCGTGTCAACGATGCCCACGGCCGCGTCGAGAGCCTCGTCGACGAGTTCATCGAGCGATGCCGCGGCAGGAGCGAGGTCTGCCTCGTCGAGGATCTTTCCTACCCGCTTCCGGTCGCCGTCATATGCGACCTCCTCGGAGTGCCTGAGGAGGACGAGCCCCATTTCCAAAGATGGGCCACCCAGCTGGCGACGGCGCTGGAGCCAGATGCCCGGCACGACGAGACTGGCCGCCACGCCATCGTCGCGGCCTTCGACGAAATCTCGGCCTACATGCGGAAGCTGATCCGCGAGAAGCGCCGCCGGCCAGCCGACGACATGCTGAGCCGGCTCGCCAAGCCCGGAAACAAGCGCACGCCCGGCATGGGCGACATCGACCTTATCGCGACGGGCATTCTCCTACTCGTCGCTGGTCACGAGACGACCGTGAACCTGATCACGAATGCGATGCTGACGTTGCTTCGCAATCCCGACGAACTGGAGAAGTTGAAAGCGGATCCCGAACGCGCGCCTCGACTCATCGAAGAAGTCCTTCGCTACGAGCCACCGGTGCACTTCCGGACGCGGAAGGCCACCAGTCCGATCGACATCGATCGTGTCACGATCCCGGCTGGAGCGCCGGTTATTCTCTTGTTTGCGGCGGCCAACCGGGACCCCGCACGGTTCGCGAACCCGGACCGTTTCGACCCGGACCGGGCGGACAACCAGCATTTCGGCTTCGGCGGTGGCTTGCATTACTGCGTCGGAGCGCCGCTCGCCCGGATCGAAGCGGAGATCGCATTGGTTACACTCTGTCGTCGCCTTCGGGAGCCGCGTCTCATGTCCGATCCGCCGCCCTATCGATCCGGGGCGTCGCTGCGTGGACCGGCAAGCCTCGGTATCCACATCAACGGGATCAGCTGAGTGACACCGAGCTGGCCATCGAAGCGGTGGTGAGCGTGAGGCCGCCGGTTCGGTCCGATCGCACGGCTTGAAATCTCGGGTTGGCCGCTTGGGCCGATGGCGCGAGGCTCGAACGACTACAAATCGGCTAGGTTACGACTTACAATTTGCGATTGGGCGAAGTCGTTGAAGCCCTCGACAAACGACGGCTTGGCGACCACGAGTACCCGATCACCGCGGATAGAGGACGACGTCTGCCCGTTCTAAGGCAAGCGTGTCAGCGTTGCCGCGATGGCGGCCACGAAGCACCCCTACAGCGTGATGCCGCACGATAACCCGGACAGCCAAAAAAGGATTCTGGGTACGCAGCCTTGGCATATCTATAGGAAACGATCGGCGCCTCGATTTTTGGTCCGAAGGAGTTTGGAGCTGGGCTGATCCTCTCAATCAGCCCAGCTCCAAAGCCAGCCGGTCAGGTCATGAGGGCAATCGCGGCGATCAGCTAAACACTTTCGTACAGTCTAGAGAGCCGATCGCTCCAAAACCGACGATGAATTAATCGCCTGCATCCGGTGCAGACGCGGCAGCGTCACGAACGGGCGTCCAGACCCGTTCGTGACGACGAAACGCCTGCCAGATGCCTCTAGCGTGCAACTGGATCGGCGGCAGATCATACGTCCGCTTTCGGGAGGGGCGCGACCGGACGTGTACGACGGGGTGGGATCGGAAGCAGACCAGGACTTTAGGTACCACCCGTCGGATCTCGACCCAGCAACGCCATAGACGCCAGGCGGCAACTCGCTTGGAAGCGGTCGTTTGTGCCGCACGTCGATGGTCACGCCAGTCGGCGCCCGATTGCAGGCCTTGCAGAGGAGACGGCCGAGCGCATCATGGGAGACGTCACACGGCCGCTGCCGGTTCCAAGGCTCCGAGGGTTCGGAAATCGAGCCTGCTTGTAAATGACAGCGAATTGTGCCCGGCGCCGTGTCAGCCCTTCTTTTTGTAGGCCTGGATGGCGTTTTGGCACCCCGGTGACAGCTTCGACATGTTCTTCTGGAAGCAGGCCTGCGTCTCTGGTCCGTCCTCTGGCGGTAGACCAGCACAGAAGGTCGTGAAGTCACCGGCACATTGCTGCTGCAGGATAGCTCGATCCTCGTCTGTCATCGGTGCGGCCAGTGCGCCATTGGCCACAGCAGCCGTGAGGATGAACCCCAATCCGAAACGTACCAACATGATCTGCTCCCAAGCCAACCCGACGGCTTCGGGTCGGAGGCGAGAACGTCGGCGCGGGCTTAACCGTTGCACACGATGGACTCGAAGAAGCGGCATCGGCCACGCCGCTTCCGACCCAACCCAGTCGTTTAGGCTCCCCAGTGCGATGCCCGACAGCGGACGTAAGGCGCGACAACGTTGTAAGACTGAAGCTGGCCGAAAGCGGAACGGCCGCTTTCGCATTTACGATCTCCGATAGCAGACGTTGATGCAGAAGTGCACCGGCCGCATGGCTTTGATCTTTGATCGAAGAGTAATAGTCTTCCGAAGCAGTGCTCGCAATGGAAT
>NZ_JACIDN010000010.1 GCF_014196345.1 Methylobacterium brachythecii
AGGTCGACCTTGTTCAGGAACACCACCAGCGCCGGCACGCCGACCTGGCGGGCGAGCAGGATGTGCTCGCGGGTCTGCGGCATCGGGCCGTCGGCCGCCGACACCACCAGGATCGCGCCGTCCATCTGCGCCGCGCCCGTGATCATGTTCTTCACGTAGTCGGCGTGGCCGGGGCAGTCGACGTGGGCGTAGTGGCGGTTGGCCGTCTCGTACTCGACGTGAGCCGTCGAGATCGTGATGCCGCGTGCCTTCTCCTCGGGAGCCTTGTCGATCTGGTCATACGCCGTGAACGACGCGCCGCCCGACTCCGCCAGAACCTTCGTGATCGCCGCCGTCAGCGACGTCTTGCCATGGTCGACGTGGCCGATCGTGCCGATGTTGCAGTGCGGCTTGCTGCGGTTGAATTTTTCCTTGCCCATCGGAGCCTCCTGAAAGTCGAATGTCTATTGCGGAAGAAGAAGTGCTTCAGGCCTGAGCCTTAGGCGTACTTGGCGATAACCTTGTCGGCCTCGCCGCGCGGCACTTCCTCGTAGTGATCGAATTGCATCGTGAAGCTGGCGCGACCCTGCGAGAAGGAGCGCAGTTGGTTCACGTAGCCGAACATGTTGGCGAGCGGCACCATCGCATTGATGACGTTCGCATTGCCGCGCATGTCCTGGCCCTGGATCTGGCCACGGCGGGAGTTGAGATCGCCGATGACCGAACCAGTATATTCTTCCGGCGAGACCACCTCGACCTTCATCACCGGCTCGAGCAGCACCGAACCGCCCTTCTGGAGCGCTTCGCGCAGAGCAGCGCGAGAAGCGATTTCGAAGGCCAGTGCCGAGGAGTCGACGTCATGGTACGCGCCGTCGATCAGCTCGACCTTGATGTCGACCACGGGGAAGCCGGCGAGCACGCCAGCGCCGAGGACCGAGTTCAGGCCCTTTTCGACGCCGGGGATGTACTCCTTCGGCACCGCGCCGCCGATGATCTTCGACTCGAAGGCGAAGCCGGCACCCGGCTCGTTCGGCTCGACCACGAACTTCACGCGAGCAAACTGACCGGTACCGCCGGTCTGCTTCTTGTGCGTGTAGTCGATCTCCTGGCGACGGGTCAGCTTCTCACGGTAGGCCACTTGCGGCTGACCGATATTCGCATCGACCTTGTAGGTGCGGCGCAGAATGTCGACCTTGATGTCGAGGTGGAGCTCGCCCATCCCGCGAAGGATGGTCTGGCCGGATTCCTGGTCGGTCGAGACGCGGAAGGACGGATCCTCGGCGGCGAGCTTCTGGAGCGCGATACCGAGCTTCTCCTGGTCGGCCTTCGACTTCGGCTCGACGGCGATCTCGATGACGGGCTCGGGGAACTCCATCTTCTCGAGGATCACGGCCTTGACCGGATCGCAGAGCGTATCGCCGGTGCGGGTATCCTTGAGACCGGCCAGAGCGACGATGTCGCCAGCAAAAGCCTCCTTGATGTCCTCGCGGTTGTTCGCATGCATCAGGAGCATGCGGCCGACGCGCTCTTTCTTGTCGCGCGACGAGTTGATGACGTTGGCGCCAGCCTCGACCTTGCCTGAATAGACGCGGCAGAAGGTGATTGTGCCAACGTGGGGGTCATCCATGATCTTGAAGGCGAGCATGGAGAAGGGATCTTCGTCGGTCGGGTGACGGACGACTTCTTCCTCGGTTTTGAAATCGAGGCCCTTGATCTCACCGCGATCGGCGGGAGACGGCAGATAATCGACGACCGCGTCGAGCAGCGGCTGGACGCCCTTGTTCTTGAAGGCCGAGCCGCAGAGCACCGGATGGAAGGCGCGCAGCTGCACGGCGCGGCGCACGAGCTTGCGCAGCGTATCGGCGTCCGGCTCCGTGCCGTCGAGATAGGCGGCCATCGCGTCGTCATCGAGCTCGACGCAAGCCTCGATCAGCTTGGTGCGGTACTCGACGGCCTGATCGGCGAGATCGGCCGGGATTTCTTCCTCGTCGAAATTCGCGCCGAGGGCTTCACCTGACCAGACGATCGCCTTCATCTTGATGAGGTCGACGACGCCACGGAAGGTGTTCTCGGCACCGATCGGCAGCTGCAGGCAGACCGGCTTGCCGGCCACGCGCTTGATAATGTCGTCGACGCATTTGAAGAAGTCGGCGCCGATCTTGTCCATCTTGTTGACGAACACGATACGCGGCACGTCGTACTTGTCGGCCTGACGCCAGACGGTCTCGGTCTGCGGCTCGACGCCCTGGTTTCCGTCGAGAACGCACACGGCACCGTCGAGCACGCGCAAGCTGCGCTCGACTTCGATGGTGAAGTCGACGTGGCCGGGGGTGTCGATGATGTTCAGACGCTTCTCACGCCAGAAGCACGTCGTCGCGGCAGACGTGATCGTGATGCCACGCTCCTGCTCCTGCGCCATCCAGTCCATCGTGGCGGCGCCCTCGTGGACTTCGCCGATCTTATGGGACTTTCCGGTGTAGTAGAGGACGCGCTCGGTCGTCGTCGTCTTGCCGGCATCAATGTGGGCCATGATGCCGAAGTTACGGTAGTCCTCGATCTTATGGCTGCGGGCCATCGGGGTCTCTCCGAAAAAGGGGGCTTAGGCCAGTTACCAGCGGTAGTGCGAGAAGGCGCGGTTGGCTTCCGCCATCCGGTGCGTGTCTTCGCGCTTCTTGACGGCGTTGCCGCGATTGTTGGCGGCATCGAGCAGCTCTGCCGACAGGCGCTCGACCATGGTGCGGTCGTTGCGGCCACGGGCAGCCTGGATCAGCCAACGGATCGCGAGAGCCTGGCGGCGCTCGGTGCGAACCTCGACGGGAACCTGGTAAGTCGCGCCGCCGACGCGGCGGGAACGCACCTCGATTGCCGGAGCGACGTTTTCGAGAGCAGCCCGGAAGACCTCGATCGGGTTAGCGCGGGCGCGGTTCTCGACGATCTCAAAGGCACCGTAGACGATGCTCTCGGCGACAGACTTCTTGCCCTCGTACATGATCGAATTCATGAACTTGGTCAGGACGATGTCGCCGTACTTGGCGTCCGGGATGATTTCGCGCTTCTCGGCAGAGTGACGACGAGACATGGGGTCGAGCCTTGTATTCGTAAAATCGTCTTAAGCACCCCGCGCAGGCCGCCTCAGCTCGAGAGCCGGCAGCATCCTTACGAGGCCGTGGAAATATTGGATCCGGATCTTACTTCGGACGCTTGGCACCGTACTTCGAACGACGCTGCTTGCGGTTCTTGACGCCCTGAGTGTCGAGCACGCCGCGCAGGATGTGGTAGCGCACGCCCGGAAGGTCCTTCACGCGACCGCCGCGGATCATCACCACGGAGTGCTCCTGAAGGTTGTGGCCCTCGCCCGGGATATAGCCGATCACCTCGAAGCCGTTGGTAAGACGGACTTTGGCGACCTTACGCAGAGCCGAGTTCGGCTTCTTCGGGGTCGTCGTGTAGACGCGGGTGCACACGCCACGCTTCTGCGGGCAGGCGTCGAGCGCTGGCACCTTGTTGCGGGCCTTCTGGGCCTTACGCGGCTGGGCGATCAGCTGGTTGATCGTCGGCATTCTCTGCCCTCATCCCTCGGGTCGCTCGGTGGCGCCCCTGATCTTCGAACTCTCGACCCCTCGCGGAGCCGACGGCAAAACGAACAACGCCAGAGGCCGATGCCGGCCTTTGGCGTATTTGAGGCAGAGGATCACGCCGTATGAGGGCGCGTTCGTACCCACGGATCTGACAGAAGTCAGGTTATGTGAGCCTCGGCGGTGGCCCGGCGACGGTCATTCGAAGCAATGCTTCGCACCGTCGGAGACTCTTGGCCAACCGAAGTGACGCGTCTCTACGCGGGGATTCGTAGGACGTCAACGGCTCGGCAAGATATTCTTCTCAAAGGGGCCGAGACTTCGGACGAACGTGCCCGTCGACGGTCCTTCGAAGGTCAACGAAACGAAAAAGGGCGACCCGAAGGCCGCCCTTTCTTCTATCGATCAGGCTCAACTCTACTCGGCCGCGGCCGGCGGCAGCTCGCCGACCGGCGCCGGATTGCGGGCCGCGTGCTCATCGGCGCGCTGCTTCAGGATCAGGCTGTCGCGACGGCGAGCGATCGACTTAATGTCGGCCACCAGTGAACCGGTGCCCGCCGGGATGAGCGAGCCGACGATCACGTTCTCCTTCAGGCCTTCGAGCGTATCGACCTTGCCGTTGACCGCCGCCTCGGTGAGGACGCGGGTGGTCTCCTGGAACGAGGCCGCCGAGATGAACGACTTCGTCTGCAGCGAGGCCTTGGTGATGCCGAGCAGAACCGGCACGCCTTGGATCGGCTTCTTGCCCTCGGCGAGAAGCTTCTCGTTGAACTCCGCAAACTCGGTCCGGTCGATCTGGTCGCCCGGGATGATGTCCGAGTCGCCGCCGTCGGTGATCTCCACCTTCTGCAGCATTTGCCGGACGATCACCTCGATGTGCTTGTCGTTGATGAGCACGCCCTGGAGCCGGTAGACCTCCTGGATCTCGTTGACGAGGTAGGCAGCGAGCTCCTCCACGCCCTTGATCGCCAGGATGTCGTGCGGCGCCGGGTTGCCGTCGACGATGTAGTCGCCGAGCTCGACCACGTCCCCGTCCTGCAAGTGTATGTGCTTGCCCTTCGGGATCAGGTACTCGACGTTCTCGCTGCCGTCATGCGGCGTCAGCGAGAGGCGGCGCTTGTTCTTGTAGTCGCGCCCGAAGGCGATGGTGCCCGACTTCTCGGCGATGATCGCCGCATCCTTCGGACGACGTGCCTCGAAAAGCTCCGCCACCCGCGGCAGACCGCCGGTGATGTCGCGGGTCTTGGCCGATTCCGACGAGACACGCGCCAGGATGTCGCCCGCCTTGATCTTGGTGTCGGGATCGACGCCGATGATGGCCTCGACCGGCAGCAGGTAGCGAGCCTCGGAGCCACGCGGCAGCTTCAGGGGCTTGCCCTCCGAGTCGACGATGACCATCGCCGGCTTGAGGTCGGAGGTCCTCGGCGAACCACGCCAGTCGATGACGACGCGCTTTGAGATGCCGGTCGACTCATCGGTGGTCTCAGTGATCGACTGACCGTCGTAGAGGTCCTCGTAGGCGACGATGCCATCGATTTCGGAGACGATCGGACGAGTATAGGGATCCCATTCGGCGATCCGCTGCCCGCGCTTGATCTTGTCACCCTCGTCGACGCGCAGCTTGGCGCCGTATTGCAGACGGTGAACCGCCCGCTCGGCCCCGTCGGCACCGAGCACGACGACCGCCACGTTGCGCCCGGTGGCGATGAGGTCGCCATCCGAGTTCTTGGCGATCGAGCGATTGCGGATCGTGATCGTGCCTTCGAAGCTGGATTCGACGAAGGACGAGTCGGCGATCTGGGCCGCGCCACCGATATGGAAGGTACGCATGGTGAGCTGGGTGCCCGGCTCGCCGATCGACTGTGCGGCGATGACGCCGACGGCCTCGCCCATATTGACGGGCGTACCGCGGGCGAGGTCGCGCCCGTAGCAGGTGGCGCAAACGCCGCTCTTGGTCTGGCAGACCAGAACCGAGCGGATCTTCACCTCCTGGATGCCGGCCGCCGTGATGGCCGGAAGGTGCTTCTCCTCGATGGTCTCGCCGGCGGCAACGATGACGCTTCCGTCGGCAGCGGTCAGCGGATCGGCCGAGGCGCGACCCAAGATGCGGCTCGACAGCGGTGCCACGACCTGGCCGGCATCGATGATGGCGCGCATCTTGATGCCGTTGGTCGTGCCGCAATCTACCTCACGGATGACCGCGTCCTGCGCCACGTCGACGAGGCGGCGCGTCAGGTAGCCGGAGTTGGCGGTCTTCAACGCCGTGTCCGCCAGGCCCTTACGGGCGCCGTGGGTGGAGTTGAAGTACTCGAGAACGTCGAGGCCTTCCTTGAAGTTCGAGATGATCGGGGTCTCGATGATCTCGCCCGAGGGCTTGGCCATGAGTCCGCGCATCGCGGCGAGCTGCTTCATCTGCGCCGGCGAACCACGGGCACCGGAGTGGCTCATCATGTAGATCGAGTTGACCTGCTTGTCGGCACCGTCCTCGTCCTTCTGAACGGAGGAAATGCGCAGCATCATCTCGGCGGCGAGCTTGTCCGAGCACTTGGCCCAGGCATCGACGACCTTGTTGTACTTCTCGCCCTGAGTGATCAGGCCGTCATTGTACTGCTGCTCGTAATCCTTCACTAGCGAGCGCGTGGTGTCGACGATCGACCACTTGTTCTCGGGGATGACCATGTCGTCCTTGCCGAACGAGATGCCGGCCTTGAACGCGTGGGTGAAGCCGAGCGCCATGATGCGATCGCAGAAGATCACCGACTCCTTCTGACCGCAGTGGCGGTAGACGGTGTCGATCATTCCCGAGATTTCCTTCTTGGTCATCAGCTTGTTGACGACGTCGAAGGGCACCTTGGCGTGCTTCGGCAGCGCGCCGGACAGGATCACGCGGCCCGGAGTGGTGTCGTAGGTCTTGGTCAGCGGCTCGCCGTCCGGACCAATTCCGCTCCAGCGCCACTTGATCTTCGAATGCAGCTTCACGGTCTTGGCCGCCAGCGCATGCTCCAGCTCGCCGACGTCGCCGAACACGCCCTGCATCGGGTTCTGCTTATTGTCCGGCTGGAACGCGCCGATCAGGCCTTCGCCGACGATGGAGAGGTAGTAGAGGCCGAGAACGATGTCCTGCGAGGGCACGATGATCGGCTGACCGTTGGCCGGGTGCAGGATATTGTTCGTCGACATCATGAGGACGCGCGCTTCCAGCTGCGCCTCGAGCGACAGCGGGACGTGCACGGCCATCTGGTCGCCGTCGAAGTCCGCGTTGAACGCCGCGCAGACGAGCGGATGCAGCTGGATCGCCTTGCCTTCGATCAGCTTCGGCTCGAAGGCCTGGATGCCGAGGCGGTGGAGCGTCGGAGCGCGGTTGAGCATCACGGGATGCTCGCGGATCACCTCGTCAAGGATGTCCCAGACCTCGGGCTTCTCCTTCTCGACGAGCTTCTTGGCTTGCTTGACTGTGGCCGAGAAGCCTTTGGCGTCGAGGCGCGCATAGATGAAGGGCTTGAACAGCTCCAGCGCCATCTTCTTCGGCAGACCGCACTGGTGCAGCTTCAGCTCCGGACCCACCACGATGACCGAGCGGCCCGAATAGTCGACGCGCTTGCCGAGCAGGTTCTGGCGGAAGCGGCCCTGCTTGCCCTTCAGCATGTCGGCGAGCGACTTCAGCGGGCGCTTGTTGGCGCCCGTGATGACGCGACCACGGCGGCCGTTGTCGAACAGCGCGTCGACGGCCTCCTGAAGCATGCGCTTCTCGTTGCGGATGATGATGTCCGGCGCGCGGAGTTCGATCAGCCGCTTCAGGCGGTTGTTGCGGTTGATGACGCGACGGTAGAGGTCGTTGAGGTCCGACGTGGCGAAGCGGCCGCCGTCAAGCGGAACCAGCGGGCGCAGGTCCGGCGGAATGACGGGAACAACCGTCAGGATCATCCACTCGGGCTTGTTGCCCGAGAGCTGGAACGCCTCGATGATCTTGAGGCGCTTCATCAGCTTCTTCGGCTTCAGCTCGGAGGTCGTCGTCGCGATCTCCTCCTTGAGCGAGGCCGCGATGCCTTCGAGGTCGAGTTCCTGCAGGATGCGCCGGATCGCCTCGGCGCCGATCATCGCCGTGAAGCTGTCCTCGCCGTATTCCTCCTGTGCGCGCAGGTACTCTTCTTCCGTCAGGAGCTGACGCTCCTTGAGGGGGGTGAGGCCCGGCTCGATGACGCAGTAGGACTCGAAGTACAGGATGCGCTCGAGGTCCTTGAGGGCCATGTCGAGCAACAGGCCGATGCGGCTCGGGAGCGACTTTAGGAACCAGATGTGGGCGACGGGAGCGGCTAGCTCGATATGGCCCATGCGGTCGCGACGGACGCGCGCCAGGGTGACCTCGACGCCGCATTTCTCACAGATGACGCCCTTGTACTTCATGCGCTTGTACTTGCCGCACAAGCACTCGTAGTCCTTGATCGGTCCGAAGATGCGCGCGCAGAACAGGCCGTCGCGCTCGGGCTTGAACGTCCGATAGTTGATCGTCTCGGGTTTCTTGATCTCACCGAACGACCACGAGAGGATCTTCTCGGGAGACGAGATCGAGATCTTGATCTGGTCGAAGCTCTGCGGCTGAGACTGTTGGTTGAAAAGGTTCATGACCTCTTGGTTCATGATCCGCTCCTTGTTCGCGTGAGACCCCGCGCCTGGGTGTCACGACTGAAATCATGTGGCGCCGCGTCCGCCCGGACGCCGCTGGCCGTCAGTGTGGAAGGCTCTTCCCCTCCCCGCTCAGACCGTGCCGGGTCATGTGACCCGGCACGGGAGCTGCCGTCGCTAGCTTACTCGGCTGCCTCGGCCGGCGGCTCGAGCTGATCGTTCGCGTTCTTCTTGGTGGAGGTGAGCTCCACGTTGAGGCCGAGAGAACGCATTTCCTTGACGAGCACGTTGAAGGACTCGGGGATGCCCGCCTCGAAGGTGTCGTCGCCGCGCACGATGGCCTCGTACACCTTGGTACGGCCGGCCACGTCGTCCGACTTCACCGTGAGCATCTCCTGCAAGGTGTAGGCCGCGCCGTAGGCCTCCAACGCCCAGACCTCCATCTCGCCGAAGCGCTGGCCGCCGAACTGCGCCTTGCCGCCCAGCGGCTGCTGGGTGACAAGCGAGTACGGGCCGATTGACCGCGCGTGGATCTTGTCGTCCACGAGGTGGTGAAGCTTGAGCATGTAGATGTAGCCCATCGTCACCTTGCGGTCGAAGGCCTCGCCGGTGCGTCCGTCATAGAGCGTCGACTGGGCCGACCGGTCGAGACCGGCCATTTCCAGCATCTGCTCGATGTCGGCTTCCTTCGCGCCGTTGAAGACCGGGGTCGCCATCGGCACGCCGCGGCGCACGTTGTTGCCAGCCTCGGCGAGGTCCTCGTCGGACAGCCCTTCGAGCTCGGACGGCGAGTAGATCGCCTCCATCTCGGTCCGTAGGGGCTTGATGTCCTGCGTCTTGAGATAGGCGTCGACCGCCTTGGAGACCTTCCGGCCGAGGCCCGCGGCGGCCCATCCGAGGTGGGTCTCCAGGATCTGACCGACGTTCATGCGCGAGGGCACGCCCAGCGGGTTCAGCACGATGTCGGCATGCGTACCGTCCTCGAGGAACGGCATGTCCTCGATCGGCACAATCCGCGACACGACACCCTTGTTGCCGTGACGGCCGGCCATCTTGTCGCCCGGCTGGATCTTGCGCTTCACCGCCACGAAGACCTTGACCATCTTCATGACGCCGGGGGGCAACTCGTCGCCGCGCTGCAACTTCTCGACCTTGTCGAGGAAGCGCTGTTCGAGGCGCTTCTTCGACTCGTCGTACTGCTTCTGCATCGCCTCGATTTCCGTCATCAGACGGTCCTCGACGACGGCGAACTGCCACCATTGCGAACGCGGATACTCGCTGATCTCCTCGCGGGTCAGCTTGGTGTCCTTCTTGAAGCCCTTCGGGCCAGCGATCGGCGACTGGCCGATCAGGACGTCCGACAGACGGGCGTAGGTGTTGCGGTCGAGGATGGTCTGCTCGTCGTCGCGGTCCTTGGCGAGACGCTCGATCTCCTCGCGCTCGATCGCCTGAGCACGCTCGTCTTTGTCGACGCCGTGGCGATTGAACACGCGGACTTCGACGATCGTGCCGGTGACACCCGGCGGAACCCGCAGCGACGTGTCGCGAACGTCCGAGGCCTTCTCGCCGAAGATGGCGCGGAGCAGCTTCTCCTCCGGCGTCATCGGGCTCTCGCCCTTCGGCGTGATCTTGCCGCAGAGGATGTCGCCAGCGTGAACCTCGGCGCCGATATAGACGATGCCGGCTTCGTCGAGGTTCTTGAGAGCCTCTTCCGAGACGTTCGGGATGTCGCGTGTGATCTCCTCCGGACCGAGCTTGGTGTCGCGGGCCATCACCTCGAATTCCTCGATGTGGATCGAGGTGAACACGTCATCCTTCACGATCCGCTCGGAGAGCAGGATCGAATCCTCAAAGTTGTAGCCGTTCCACGGCATGAACGCGACGAGCACGTTGCGGCCGAGCGCGAGCTCGCCGAACTCGGTCGAGGGACCGTCGGCGATGATCTCGCCCTTCTTCACCGGCTCTCCGACACGCACCAGCGGCTTCTGCGTGATGCAGGTCGACTGGTTGGAGCGCTGGAACTTCTGCAGGCGGTAGATGTCGACGCCGGGCTTGGTTGCGTCGGCCTCTTCCGTGGCGCGGATGACGATACGGGTGGCATCCACCTGATCGACGATGCCGGAACGGCGCGCGGCGATGGCGGCGCCGGAATCGCGGGCGACCACGGCCTCCATGCCGGTGCCGACGAATGGAGCGTCAGAGCGGACCAGCGGCACCGCCTGGCGCTGCATGTTCGAGCCCATCAGCGCGCGGTTGGCGTCGTCGTTCTCGAGGAACGGGATCAGCGCGGCCGCGACCGAAACGAGCTGCTTCGGCGACACGTCCATGAGGTCGACGCGATCGGGCGTGACCACCATGACCTCGCCTGCGCGACGGCAGACCACGAGGTCCTCGGTGAGCTTGCGGTTCGCGTCCATCTGCGCGTTGGCCTGGGCGACGTGATACTTCGCCTCTTCCATTGCGGAGAGATACGAGACCTCGTTTGTCACCACGCCGTCCTTCACCTTGCGGAAGGGCGTCTCGATGAAGCCGTATTTGTTCACGCGCGCGAAGGTCGCGAGCGAGTTGATGAGGCCGATATTCGGGCCTTCCGGCGTCTCGATGGGGCAGATACGGCCGTAATGGGTCGGGTGCACGTCGCGCACCTCGAAGCCGGCGCGCTCGCGGGTCAGACCGCCCGGGCCAAGCGCAGAGAGACGGCGCTTGTGGGTGACTTCCGAAAGCGGGTTGGTCTGGTCCATGAACTGCGAGAGCTGCGACGAGCCGAAGAACTCGCGCACGGCGGCAGCTGCCGGCTTCGCGTTGATCAAGTCCTGCGGCATCACGGTGTCGATGTCGACGGACGACATCCTCTCCTTGATGGCGCGCTCCATGCGTAGGAGGCCCAGGCGGTACTGGTTCTCCATGAGCTCGCCGACCGAGCGCACACGGCGGTTGCCGAGATGGTCGATGTCGTCGATCTCGCCCTTGCCGTCGCGCAGGTCCACGAGTGCCTTGACGACCGCGAGCATGTCCTCTTTGCGAAGGGTGCGCACGGTGTCCTCGGCGTCGAGGTCGAGGCGCATGTTCATCTTCACGCGGCCGACGGCCGAGAGGTCGTAGCGCTCCGGATCGAAGAACAGCGAGTGGAACATCGCTTCCGCCGTCTCCAGCGTCGGCGGCTCGCCGGGGCGCATGACACGATAGATGTCGAACAGCGCGCCCTCGCGAGCCGAATTCTTGTCCACGGCGAGCGTGTTGCGGATGTAGGGGCCGACATTGACGTGGTCGATGTCGAGCACCGGCAGGTCTTGGATGCCAACCTCATCGAGACCGTCGAGCAGTTTCTCGGAGATTTCGTCACCCGCCTCGGCGTAGATCTCGCCGGTTTTCAGGTTGACGAGATCCTCGGCGATGTACTGGCCGACGAGGTCTTCGTTGGTCTGCTTGAGGAACTTGGTGCCCTTCTCGGAGATGAGGCGCGCGTTGCGCACGTTCATCTTCTTGCCGGCCTCGAGCACGACCTCGCCGGAATCGGCGTCGATCAGGTCGACGGTGGCCTTGAAGCCCTTCAGGCGCTCGGGGTCGAACGGCACGCGCCAATCGGCCTTGTCACGGGCATACGTGACACGGTCGTAGAAGGTCGAGAGGATCTCTTCGCCGTCGAGACCGAGTGCGAAGAGCAACGAGGTCGCCGGGATCTTACGCTTACGGTCGATGCGGACGTAGACGATGTCCTTGGCGTCGAACTCGGCGTCGAGCCAGGAACCGCGATACGGGATGATACGCGCGGCGAAGAGCAGCTTGCCCGACGAGTGGGTCTTGCCCTTGTCGTGGTCGAAGAACACGCCCGGCGAGCGGTGCATCTGCGAGACGATGACGCGCTCGGTGCCGTTGACGATGAAGGTGCCGTTATCCGTCATGAGCGGCATGTCGCCCATGTAGACGTCCTGCTCCTTGATGTCCTTGACGGACTTGGCGCCCGTATCCGGATCGACATCGAATACGATCAGGCGCAGCGTCACCTTGAGGGGTGCCGCGAAGGTGATGCCGCGCTGGCGGCACTCGTCGACGTCGTATTTCGGCTGCTCGAAGGTGTAGCGCACGAACTCGAGGAGCGCGGTGGCCGAGAAGTCGGAGATCGGGAAGACCGACTTGAAGACGCTCTGCAGGCCTTCGTCGCCGCGGCCGCCCTCGGGCTCGTCTACCATCAGGAACTGGTCGTAGGACGCCTTCTGAACCTCGATGAGGTTCGGCATCTCTGCCACTTCCTTGATCTTGCCGAAGAACTTGCGAATGCGCTTCCGACCGACCAGCGTGTTGGCCATGTGATCTCGCTCCACCTAACCCGCGTAAAGGTGCCCGGGGAAAGTGCCCTTCCCGCTCCGGGCCGTGAGACGTGCCCCGCCGGACCGCCCCACCCAAACTTCAATCTCGGTCTTCTGTCGCCCGCCGAACCACCCCGATCCGCAGGCCGCCGGAAGCGGCGTCAGCCCGCGAGCCGGTAGGGCTCGCGGGCATCTGGTGCCGGACGTCCCGAGGGAAGTCCGGAAATGATGGGCCTGATGCAGCCCACCCGGTTCTTACTTGAGCTCGACCTTGGCGCCGGCCTTCTCGAGAGCGGCCTTGAGCTTGTCGGCCTCTTCCTTGTTGACGCCTTCCTTGACGGGCTTCGGAGCGCCTTCGACGAGGTCCTTGGCTTCCTTGAGGCCGAGGCCGGTGATCGCGCGGACCTCCTTGATGACCTCGATCTTCTTGTCGCCGGCGGCGGCGAGAACGACCGTGAACTCGGTCTGCTCTTCCGCAGCAGCGGCAGCGCCACCAGCAGCCGGGCCGGCGGCGACGGCAACGGCAGCAGCGGCGGAGACGCCCCACTTCTCTTCGAGCATCTTGGCGAGGTCAGCGGCCTCGAGGACGGTCAGCGACGACAGGTCGTCGACGAGCTTGGCAAGATCAGCCATGTGAGATTTCCTTATAGATCGGTTTGAACGGTTTGATTTTAAAGGGCGACTGCCTCAGGCAGCCTCGTCCTTGGTGGCATAGGCCCCGAACACGCGGGCGAGCTTGGACGCCGGCGCATTGACGACCTGGGCGATCTTGGTCGCGGGAGCCTGGATGAGGCCCACGATCTTGGCGCGCAGTTCGTCGAGGGACGGGAGCGAGGCGAGGGCCTTCACACCATCCGGGTTCAGGGCAGTCGTTCCCATGGCGCCGCCGAGGATCACGAGCTTGTCGTTGGCCTTGGCGAAATCCACCGCCACCTTGGCAGCCGCGACCGGATCGCTCGAATAAGCAAGCAAGGTCGGGCCCTTCAGGAGGGGCTTGATGGAAGCGACGTCAGTGCCATCGAGAGCGATGCTGGCGAGGCGGTTCTTGGCGACTTTCACGGTGGCGCCGGCCTGCTTCATCTGCGAGCGCAGCTTCTGCATGTCGGCGACCGTGAGGCCTTTGTAGTGGGCCACGACGACGACGGCGTTCTTGGAGAACACGCCGTTGAGCGTCGAGACGAGATCAGCTTTAGCTGTCCTGTCCACCTGGGCTCTCTCCGGTTCTGGCGGAACCTCGGGGAGGATCCGCCGGTTGCAACATGCCGCCCGGAAACGGTTTCGGCTAAAAGCCGGAACCGTCCGAACGACGCTTCACGGCCCTGTCCCCTAACGCCGCGCCGAAAGCGCTTCGCCATGGGCGAGATGGTTCAAACCGATGCCCCTCCTCCGCGGAAACCGCGTAAGGTGGAGCGTGTCGAAAACTCGGTCTTCCCCGTCTGTGCAGGCGCTTTAAGGATTAAGCCGGCGAGCCGGCCCCTGCAGTCTCGGACAGGACATGGCCGGATGAGGCTTCCGAGGCGGATGCCCCGAAGTCCTTCCGGCCATCGCCGCCTAGTTTCCCGGGCGACATCTCGAATGGAAATCGGCCGATCGGCCGAACTCCTTCAAAAAGGTGAATTCGTGGAGGGGGGTCTATAGAGCCTAGCAAGGCGCCTGCCAAGTCCCTGACCGCGGCAAAACGGTCGCAACCCGGACATGTGCACCGCGCACGGCGCATCCGGCGGCCGTGTCGCTTCGTTTTGGAGGCGGCGACCGATCAATCTCTCTCGCTGCCGTGAAGCTCCGACGCGTGCGAGCGTTCCCGTACCACCGTGTCGCTCGCGATGGCTCGATCGTCAGGCTGCGATGCTTGAGAGGTAGACATCCAGAAAAGTTGAAAGCTCGCTCGTTTTCACCTTCTGGCCTTCTTGATCCCAGATTCCGTCGGGATCCTGCCAAAGCGGCACATGAAGGGCGCGAAGCTCTCGTAGTATCTCGATGGCGGTCTGGGTGGGAACCGGACGGGTGTCCAGAAGGAGGCTGCGCGTGCCGCGTTTTGCGAACGCGAGCAGATGGGCGTGCGAGCCATCGCTCGACGCGACGAGATCGGCTCCCTGCATCAGTCGGATCACATCGTGGGGCGCGAGGTCCTGCGGATGCACGATCGCGAAACCGTGCTCCCGGAACACGTCTTCCAATTCGTGCTCGTTGGCGATGCGTCGATTCTCGTGCCAGCGACTGCGCGAGACATAAATACGCGGTGGTGCGGCTGTCTTAAGCTTGGAGGTCCAGCGTGCCGCGAGCGTGCGCGGCCGCTTCAGTTCGGTGATCAAGTGATCGATCACCCGGCCCATCAGGGGATGAACGTATTCGTGATAGATCGACAAAGGCTCCGGGTAATAGAGCAGGTCGACTTTAAAATCCTCATCCGCGAGAAGAAGGTTGCGTCGGCGGACACTGAGAGCCGCAAGCGAGTCGCGAAATATCGGATACGTGCCGAATACGCCGAGATCGAAGTCGCGCGACGGATGAAAGATGACCGGGACAGGCTCGCCTTTGTCGAAGTTCCGAGGAAAATCGATCTGCAGCCATAGCCGAGCAGCCGACTCAAACAGGAAGTGTCCCAGGATTAGGAACAACATCCCGCCGTAGATGGCCCGAGGCACGCGTCGTGCGCCCGCACAGCGGGACTCTGGCAGAGTCTCCGGATCGATCGGCTGATCGGCGTCCGGATCGAGCCGAAGGGACGAGCGGATGAGCCGGCGATCTGTATCGTAGACGGCTCCCGTGAACCGCCCGGGCAACGGGTATGTAGTCCGCGTGACGAACGCGTTTGAAACGAGGTGGAGGCGGACCTCACGCGTGCCGACGTATCCGTAGGTCGCGGCTAGGTGGGCGGTCCACTCTTCCGACTTGCGCAGGAGCGTCGAAGGCACGCGAGCGTCGATCTTCCTTCTCCTTTGCAAGACTTGCGTGCCAGGGCCTGGGATGCCGCGAAGAAGGTGCTCAGGCCGCTACTCCCGTCAATTCTCCTTTGTATGCCCGTCGGCGAATTTCGCCTGCTGTTCCGCAGTCGCCTCCGTCTGATGCTGCCGCTTCCAGTCTTCGTACGGCATTCCGTAGACATGCTCGCGGCTGGCATCCTTGCTGATCGCTAGGCCGCGCTCGTCGGCGGCTTCCTTCAGCCAGTTCGACAGGCAATTCCGGCAGAATCCCGCGAGGTTCATCAGGTCGATGTTCTGCGCGTCCGGCCTCCCCTGCAGATGCGCCACCAGGCGCCGGAACACTGCGGCCTCGAGTTCGGTCTGGGTCTGGGATGATATGTCGTTCATGGATGGGCGCCTCTTCGATCGAGCGCATGTGGCGCGTCTCGGGCGCGCTGCCAAGCGGTCTCGATGCGGCAACTGGCGGCTCGAATTTTTGGCGGCCGCAGCGCCAACGATGAGTCACCTAATCTGCCAGGCCTCCGCCAGCGCGCGTTTCAGCGCAGAAATCTCGGCAAATTTTCTTTGGCGCGGTGAGGATCAGGCGAGCATTGGCCGCATCAACCCGGCGAACCGTTGCGCCCATTCCTCGATGCCGGGCTCGTCCAGCAGGAGATCCTGTCGGATTTCGACGAGCGCGTTCGGGAGCTTGCGCGCAGTGGCGTGTCGGTCGACGGTGTCGCCGGGGAGGCCGCCACCGTAGGGCGCGTTATCGCCTACCGTGAGTCCGGCCGGATCGGCCTGCAATGCCTCGATCAGCGGCCGACTCAGGCGTTCGTCGCGATCGTAGAGGATGCCGACCTGCCAGGGCCGCTCGATGCCGCGCCAATAGCGGGTGAAGCTGTGCATGGTCAGGATCATCGGCGGCTTGCCAGCCGCCTGCGCCTGGCCGACGGCCGAGTCGATCGCCCGATCGTAGGGTGCATAAAACCGGCGGATCCGCTCGGCGACACCGTCTGCATCGATGCGGGCGTTGCCGGGCACGATAGCGCCGTCCGAGAGCCGCATCACCAGGGTCGGGTCGGCACGGCCGCGGTTCGGATCGATCACCAGCCGCGAGAACATGGTGAGGACGGCCGGCACGCCGAGGAGGCCGGCCAATCGGCGCGTTACCGCTGCCGCGCCTATGTCGTAGGCGATGTGACGCCCGAACTCGTGCTCGGCGACGCCCAGGCGGTCGAGGTCGTCCGGCACTGCGTTCGAGGCGTGGTCGCACAGGATCAGCAGGCCGCGCCGCGCGTCACCGGGAATGACCTCGACGGGCTGCTCGGGGCGTTCGAGCGTTTGGGCGGCGTTGGGGAATGGAGCGCGGAGGGCTGCGGATGTCGGCATGAGGCTTATCTGGGCCGGCCGCGCGTCTTCAGTAGTCCCCGAAGCCATGCGTGACCGGTGCCGGTCGAATGTCGAGCCGAAATCTTGCCGTGGCCGGCCGGCTCGGGCATGGCACGATCAGAAAAGGTTTTCGAAGAAGCCGCTGCGAGGACGCCTGCATGACCGCTCCCTCCCCCGACGCGTCCGCCATCCGTGAGTTGCTCGGGAGCCTGCTCGACGCGGGCATCGCGGCCGCGCATCCTCGCAAGTGCCTGGTCGGTCACCTGCCGCCGCCGGTGCCGGGGCGACTGATCATCCTGGGTGCCGGCAAGGCAGGCGGCAGCATGGCCGCAATGGCGAGCCGTTTCTATCGCCAGGAGCACGGGGTTCCGGAGGAGCGCATTCTCGGTCTCGCCGTGGCGCGTCACGGCTATGGCGAGGACGCACCGGGCATCCGTATGGTCGAGGCAGGTCACCCGGTGCCCGACGCCGCCGGCATCGAGGCAACGAAGGAGGCCCTGCGCATCGCGTCGCTGGCGGGACCGGACGACGAGGTGCTGGTGCTGCTCTCGGGCGGAGGCTCGGCGAACTGGATCGCGCCCGCCGGTGACCTGACGCTCGAAGAGAAGCAGGCCATCACCAAGGCGCTGCTGCGCTCGGGCGCGCCGATCAACGAGATCAACTGCGTTCGTAAGCATCTCTCGCGGATCAAGGGCGGCCGCCTTGCGGTCGCGGCCAAGAACGCCCGCCGCATCCTGACGCTCGCGATCTCCGACGTGCCGCACGACGATCCTTCTGTGATCGCGTCTGGCCCGACCGTGCCCGATCCTTCGACGCTGGCCGAGGCCCTGGCGATCTGCGAGCGCCGCGGCATCGCCCTGCCGGCTTCCGCGCGGGCGCTCCTCACCGACCCCACCAACGAGACACCGAAGGCCGGCGACCCGGCCTTCGCGCGGGCCGAGTATCGCATCGTCGCTCGGCCGATCGACGCCCTAGAAGCCGCCGCTGCCGCCGCCCGTGCCGCTGGCTACGAGCCGGTGATGCTGGGCTCCGACCTCGAAGGCGAGGCACGCGAGGTTGCAGCCGAGCACGCCCGGCTCGCTCGGGACGCTAAGGCGGCGGCCCGTAAGGTTGCACTGATCTCCGGCGGTGAACTCACCGTGACGATCCGCGGCGAGGGCGATGGAGGTCCGAACCAGGAATACGCGCTGGCGCTCGCCATCGCTCTCGATGGTGAGGAGGGCATCGCCGCCATCTCCGCGGATACCGACGGCACCGACGGT
This sequence comes from Methylobacterium brachythecii, assembly GCF_014196345.1. Lineage (GTDB taxonomy): Bacteria > Pseudomonadota > Alphaproteobacteria > Rhizobiales > Beijerinckiaceae > Methylobacterium > Methylobacterium brachythecii. The sequence continues at coordinate 18,042 of NZ_JACIDN010000010.1, forward strand.
GGGCGTGGCAAGGCGACGGACCCGGCCGGTGGCCTGATCGATTCCACCACGCTAGCGCGGGCGCGAGAGCAAGGGCTCGATCCGGCTGCGATGCTGACGGACAACGATTCGACGCGATTCTTCGCGATGATCGGAGACCTCGTTCAGCCGGGCCCGACGCGTACCAATGTCAACGACTGCCGCATCATCCTCGTCGGCTGAGCCTTTGCCCGAAACCGCGAGGATCAGCGTTTCCCGGTCGAGCCGAGGGCTGGCCTTGGCCGGCATCCTCGCCGTGTCATCGCTCGCCACGGCCGGCCCGGCTCGGGCCGACCTGCGTATGTGCAACCTCACCGGCAGCAAGATCGGCGTCACGCTCGGCTACCGTGATCCGCAGGGCTGGGTCACCGAGGGCTGGTGGGATCTCAAGCCGAAGGATTGCGGCACGCTGCTCAAAGGCACGCTCTCGGCGCGATTCTACTACGTCTACGCCGTGGACTTCACGCGAGGCGGAGAGTGGAGCGGTCGCGCCATGATGTGCACGCGGGACACCGCCTTCACCATCCGCGGCGTCGAGGACTGCCTCGCCCGGGGCTACGACCGAAACGGTTTCATCGAGGTCGATACCGGCGAGCAGAAGAGCTGGACGATCCAGCTGACCGATCCCGGCCAGCGTCTCGGCGGCCATCCGTAGATCCAAAAAGAAAAGGCGGCTCTCGCAGGAGAGCCGCCCTCGTCTCGACGTTCGTGGCGGAGATCAGCCGCCGAACTTGTAGTTGAAGCCGACGCGCACGAGATTGCCTTCGTCGCGGAAGCGAACGCGGTACCCAGGCGCCGTGAAGCCCGGCTGATTGGCGGCGAAGATGCTGTGGCTGCCGAGATCGTAGTGCAGGTATTCGGCCTTCAAGGTCACGGCATTGGACTTGATTCCGAGATACTTGCCGACGCTCAGATAGTTCAGGAAGCTGTCCTCGGGGATCGCGTATTCCACACCACCGCCATAGGCGAAGCCGGTGCGGAACGAGCGCTCGCCGCCGGTGTAGCGGAGGGCCGCGCCAACGCCGGGGCCGTAGAAGTCGGCCGAGTTGTCGACGCTACCGAAGGCAAGACCACCGGTGCCGTAAACCAGGAAGCGGTCCCAGGCATAACCGACGCGGCCGGTCACGGTGCCGAGATACTCGAGGCCCTGGCCGTACCGGCTGACGTTGCCGGCGGTGCTCGTGGAGAAAGAGTTGCGGTGCTGGTCGACCCAGTCGATGTTCACTGCAGCACCGACGACGATGCCGGATCCAGGGGTGAACTGGTAGTTATATCCACCGCCACCGCCGATGTTGGCGAGGCCGTCGTAGCTCCGCAGAGCAACGTTCCGCGTGCGCTGACTGCCGTCGGCGACGCCAGCGTCGAGCACCGCGCTCGGCGAGGTCGTAGTAGCCCGCGAGCGGTCGTTCCACACGTAGGTCGTCTCAAGTCCTGCATAGAAGCCGGTCCAGGTGAAGACCGGAACCGGCGTGAAGACGGGCGGCGGCGCGGCGCGGCGCGGCAGGTCGGCGGCGGATGCGGTGCCGGTCGCGAGCGCCAGAGCAGCAGTCGCCAGCAGAAGCTTCTTCATCGGAATAGCCCCTAAGGGATGGAATCTGCCGCCACCATATGGCGAAGCTTTCACCTCAGATATGGCTCTGCAGCCACAGTGAGGCGCCAACCATCCAAACGCGGTCCAGTCGACGTCATTTTCCGGCTTCGCGGCCGTCGGCGCGCGGCGGCTTCTTGTCGCCATTCGCAACCAACGACGATCATTGCTGCGACGCAGCACGAATCGAGGGTGTTCAGTCGGCTGCGGGCAGCGATTGGAGCGCCCGCAGTCCGGGCCTTGACGCACGACCGGCGAAAGGTGTTGTGGCGCGCGACGTTCTCGTCCGGCCATCGGCGCCATTGCGCTGGATCATCGCCGGGCCGTTCCCGCGGTCACAACGATCTCCGCCGGGTCCTAAACGGGCATGGAGGGACAGTAGAGTGAAGCGCGCACGCCGTACCAAAATCGTCGCCACCCTCGGGCCGGCCTCCGATACGCCGGAGATGATCACCAAGCTGTTCCATGCTGGAGCAGACGTCTTTCGCCTCAACATGAGCCATCTTCCCAAGGAGAAGTTGCCGGAGAAGGTCGAGGTCATCCGCACCATCGAGCGCGAGGCCAAGCGGCCGATCGCGATTCTGGTCGACCTGCAGGGACCGAAGCTGCGCGTCGGTGCCTTCGCTGAGGGCTCGGCGCATCTCGAACGAGGCGCAAGCTTCGTCCTCGACAGCGATCCCACGCCGGGCGACGTCGACCGCGTCTACCTCCCCCATCCCGAGATCCTCGCCGCAGTCGAGCCGGGTCATGCCGTGATCATCGATGACGGCAAGCTCAGGCTGCATGTGGTCGAGGTCAGCGAGGGCCGCGTCGTGACGCGGGTCGACGTCGGTGGCCGGATCTCGAACCGCAAGGGCGTCTCGCTTCCCCATACCGTGCTGCCGGTTCCGGCAATGACAGACAAGGACCGTGCGGATCTCGAAGCCGGACTGAACGCCGGCGCCGACTGGATCGCCGTCTCCTTCGTGCAGCGTCCCGAGGACATCGCCGAGGTGAAGGAAATCGCGGCCGGCCGAGCCTTGATCATGGCCAAGATCGAGAAGCCACAGGCGCTGACACGCCTCGACGAAATCATCGAGGTCTCGGATGGCATCATGGTCGCCCGCGGCGATCTCGGCGTCGAGATGCCGCTGGAGCAGGTGCCGGGCGTCCAGAAGCGCATCACCCGCGGTGCGCGCCGTCTCGGAAAGCCGGTCGTCGTCGCGACGCAGATGCTCGAATCGATGATCACGGCCCCAGTGCCGACCCGCGCCGAGGTTTCGGACGTGGCGACCGCCGTCTACGAAGGCGCTGATGCAGTGATGCTCTCTGCCGAGAGCGCGGCCGGTGCCTATCCGGTCGAGGCGATCCAAATGATGAGCCGCATCGCCGAACAGGTCGAGCGCGACGCTCTGTACTGGACGATCCTGACCGCACAGCGCTCGGAGCCCGAGGCGACCGACCCCGATGCCATCGCCGCAGCAACCCATCAGATCGTCGAGGCGTTGAACCTCCGCGCCGTGATGGCCTGGACGAGCTCGGGCTCGACCGTCCAGCGACTCGCCCGCTCACGGCCCAATGCCAGCATCATCGCGCTGACGCCGAAGCGAGAAACTGCCCGGCGGCTGGCCATGGTCTGGGGAACCCATCCCATCGTCACCAAGGACGCCAGCGACGTCGACGACATGGCGTTCCGCGCCGCCAAATTCGCGATCCGCGAGGAATTCGCCGCCGTCGGCGATCAGGTCATCGTCGTGGCCGGCGTGCCCTTCGGGACGCCGGGCGCCACGAACATGGTGCGGATCGCCCACGTGACCCGCGAGCACGCAGCGCAGGTTTGACGCGCGTTTAGCGCTTTCTCCGTCATTGCGAGCGCAGCGAAGCAATCCAGGATAACACCCGCGACGTCCGCGTGTCGGCCCTGGATTGCTTCGGCGTCGCCTCGCAATGACGGTTTAGGATCGATGAGGCGACGCCGGCTCAGAGATCGCGCCCGTCGACGTCGGGCGCCAGTCGCTCGATCGCCTTCTTCAGCTCGTCCCATTGAGGATAGATCGCCTCTGCCCGGCGAAACGCATCGAGAGCGCGGCGGTTGTCGTCGGCAGCGAGGTAGAGCTTGCCGAGCGCTGCCCAGGCTTCGAAATGGCGCGGCTCCAACACCAGGGCTCGCTCGAGATCGGTGATGGCGCTCCTCGAGTCTGAGAGGCGCCAGAACAGGGTCGCGCGCCGATTCCAGCCCTCGGACCACGCGGGCTCCAGCGCCAGGGCACGGTCCATCAACTCGACGGCCAGCGGCACGTCGTTGCCGGACATCGCCTGACGGGCGCGCTCGGTCAGGACGTCGGCGGTGGCGCTGCCAGAGCGCGAGAGTCGCCGCTCGATCAAACCCGCGATGCCCTTGGCCTCGGCGGGATCATCCGCCTCCTTGAGACGGGCATAAAGGTCGTCGAGCGTGACCGGAGGGTGCGCCTTGCGCTCCTGCTCCGGCTTGGGGGCGGCGGCGAGAACCTGCCCAGCCGGCATCGCCATCACCCCGACGGCGAGCAGGATGCGGGAGAGCGCCGAGAGGCTGGTTCGCGCGAGCATCATCTGCCCGAAGCTGTCACGCCGCGGGTCCTGCCGTCAACGCGCCCTCATGAAGATGAGGGCGCGCGGTTGGCCTCGCGGCTCAGCCCTGGCGAGCCTTGAAGCGCTTCTGGGTCTTGTTGATGACGTAGACGCGGCCCTTGCGGCGCACGAGCTGGTTGTCGCGGTGACGGCCACGCAGCGACTTGAGTGAGTTACGGATCTTCATCTTTGTCCACTCGGCGCGGGCTGCCCGGCCGCCTGTCGTTTGGGTATCGTGAGGGACGGGATGCCGCAAAGGCGCCCCGGCGATGGCAGATCACGCATCGCGGAAAGACGGTGCCCTTATCAGAGACCAGGCTGCACAGGCAAGGCTCGTCGGTTCGACAAATCGAAGACGGAGGTCGCTCCCGCCCCCGTCGGGCGTCTCGATCTTGCTATCGAAACCATCGTGCCCGCACGCGCCAATCCACGGCGGCCACCAGAGGCTCCTGGCGGCCGCCGTGGATTCGATCGCGGCCCAATTCGGGCGCTGCCCTATTTCGGGGCGTCGGCGGGAGGCGAGGCCGGTTGCGGCTTTGCATCTGCTGCAGAAGCGGTCGCCTTGGCCAGTTCCGGATAGCTCTCGATCACATGGGCACCGTTGAGCGGCTTGGGCTGGCCGTTGTGGCAGGTGCCGCAGCCGATTTTCGGCACGTCACCGTTCGGCCCGAGCCGGTTTTCCGGGAAGGTGCCTTTGAGCGGCTCGAGGTAGTCGCCGTTGAGCGCGCGCACCATCCGGATGCCGTGCCAGGCGTTCACCCGCTGCGGGGTGCTTTGGGGCCATTGCGACATGGCCCGGGTGTTGTGGCAGTAGGTGCAGTTCACGCCGAGCGACTGCGACATGTGCATCATCAGTCCGTAGGTCTTTTCCGCGTCCTGGATCGATTTGCCCTTGCCCTCCGGCAACGCCGTGGTGGCGTTCACGCGGATGGCATTGTCGTCGAGGCCCTTCTTGCCGAGGAACTCCGTCAGCGTGTCGTAGGGCAGCGAGGCGAGGCCGACTTCGGGCGAGGCCATGTTCTGCCCGTTGTTACGCGGCTCGGTCAGTCCCTTCGCCGTCAGGCCCGGATTCTCGAACCAGACGTTCTTCGGCACCGGCTGGCCGCGATGGCAGGTGAAGCAGGTCACGCCGGCCTCGTGGACGTGCTTCTCCTTCCACTCGCCGTTGATGGCCTGGGTCATCTGCAGCATCCGCCGGGCGACCTTCTTCTGATAGAGGTCGTCCGAGGCCATGTTCTCGGTGTTGTGGCAATAGGTGCAGCCCTGCTCGGGCGCGACCCATTCGGTGATCGAGGTCATCACCCGGTTGAACTGTTCGGTCGAAAGATCCTTCAGGACCTGGACGTTATGATAGGTAGTCCCGGCCTTGTCGCCGTCCGCGCTCGCCGGATCGGCGGCCGCGGGGGCCTGGTTGGCCGCCTGGTCGGCGGCGGCTTCCCGCTTGGTCTGGATCTGGTCCATCCCGGTGCCGCGGAAGCCGTGCTGCTGGGCCGCGATCGGAGGAAGGCTCCAGCCTGCCGTACCGAGCATGGCGATGGTGAGGAAGGCCGCGACGGTGACGCCCGCGACGACGACGAGGCTCTTCATGGCACGTTCCCCCCGGCATTGAGCGGATCGACGACCGGTCCGAAGACCTGCGGGTAGGCCGGCGCGACGCCGTGCTTCACGGCCCAGAGGTACCAATTGTCGACGACCGTGCCGGTGAGCAGGATGCCGATGCCGCCAGTCAGTGTGGTGAGCACGGCGAACCACCAGGCCCAGCGATGGATCGACTCCATCGTGGCGTTCCAGCCCATGGTCCAGCGCCAGAACAGGGCAGCCCGCTCGGAGGCCGTGCCACGGCTGACGATCTGGTCGATCTCACGCTCCGAGCCGTAGCGGCTCGTGGCCAGAATCGTCGCGCCGTGCATGGCGAAGAGCAACGTCGACCCGTACAGGAACGCGATCGAGAGCATGTGGAACGGGTTGTAGAAGAGGTTGCCGTAGCGGAGCGAGAACGCGGCGGTCCAATCGAGATGCGGGAAGATTCCGAAGGGTACCGCCTCGCTCCACGAGCCCATCAGCAGCGGCCGGATGAAGCCGAGGACTAGGTAGAGCCAGATCGCCGAAGCGAAGGCCCAGGGCACGTGGGTGCCGATGCCGAGCGCCCGGGCGCGTCGGTACATCCGAAGCCACCAGAGCAGGATCGACGAGGTCAGGAAGAAGCCAGTGATCAGCCACCAGCCGCCCTTTGCCAGCGGCGGCAGGATCTTGAGCCCGTATTCCGGGCGCGGCGGCTCCAGGGCCAGCCAGGGCAGCTGGCGCACGAACTGGATTGGATCCCAGTTCACCGAGGCCAGCATGTTGAGGCCGATGATCTCGAAGGCGATCAGGAAGCAGACCGCCGAGAGAATGCCGAGATAGCCGCCGTAGATCGGACCGACCTGGCTGTTGCCGAAGAGGCCGGCAATGTAGCTTGTGAAGGGCTTTCCGACGCGGTGGTCGACCGCGACCGGCACTCCCTGTTCCGGATGGATCGGCCGGACTTGGACCTGCGTGAAGATGTTCTGGTAGTAGGCCATCGTCTTCGAGCCCCCTCAGCGCCAGACCGGAAGATTGAGCCACCAGCCCCACCATTCGGGCCAGCCGCGCGTCCAGAACGGTCCGCTGATGATGATGCAGACCGCGCTCCAGAACCCCGCCGAGAGCGCCAGGAACAGACCGAGCCGGTGGATGCCGAGCGTGCCGATCGAGTAGCCGATGGTGTCGCGGAAGTAGGTGTCCTCGTGCTCCGGGGTCTTCACCACCTCGCCCTTGGGCGGATTGGTGGAGGCCAGGATCAGGGAGCCGTGCAGGGCGAGCGCGAAGGTCGTCGTGAAGAAGAACGACACCGCCAGCATGTGCGCCGGATTGTAGTGGAAGTGCAGGTACTGGTAGCCGGTGTTCGATACCCAATCGAGGTGACTGAGGATGCCGTAGGGGAAGCCATAGCCCCAGGCGCCCATCAGGAAGGGCCGGATCACCACCAGCGAGACATAGGCGAAGATCGCCACCCCGAACGCGAAGGGCACGTGGTAGCCGATGCCGAGCTTTCGGCAGATCTCGACCTCGCGCAGGGCCCAGGAGACGAAGGAGCCGATCGCGCAGAAGGTGATGATCTGCCAGAGGCCGCCCTCCTTCAGGGGCGCCAGGGCGAGCCCGTATTTGAGATCGGGCGGCGCGATGTTAATCTGCCAGATGTTCCAGGTCGGCCCGATCGCCGCACCGTAGACGATCAGCGCGGTCCCGAGGATCGCGAAGAACAGGGTCGTCACGCCGAAGAAGCCGACAAAGAACGGCCCGACCCAGAAATCGAACAGGTCTCCGCCGACGAGCGTGCCGCCGCGGACCCGGTATTTCCTCTCGAAACTCAGCATCGCCATGGCGGACACCTTCGGGTTGGACCGTCGGGGTCGTTGACGCTGGGGAACGGCCGCATCGGGCGCTCGCGCCGCGTCAACGTCTCGTGAAAAAGCCGTCTCCCAACTCGGCCCGGAACCGGCCGTCTCGGGGAGATCTTCGACCGCGGGCGGGCACCGTCAGGCCGGCGAGGCCCGTCCGCGGGTTGGCAACGGCGTATGGCGCCGCCGCAAGGTGGCGCCCCTCAGGAGGGCATCGTCTGCAGGACGAGCGAATGCTCGTTGGCCGCGGACTTCTTGCCACCCTCCAGCCAGTTGAACCGGTCGGTGCTGAGCAGGATGAAGTGGATCAGCAGGGCCAGGATGAACAGGAAGGTGAAGAGCGCGACGAGGGTCCGCCGCGGATCGAAGAGAAGCCAGATCTTGTGCATGGTCCGGCTCTCCTCAGCTGATCATCGACACGAGGCCGTGAGCGGCCGTCGTGACGCCGTCGAGCGCCGCGTAGCCCTTCGGCCCTGGAAGCCAGGGGCGCCACATCCACACCAGGATGTGCGCGACCACGGCGATCGCCGTGAAGATGATGAAGCTCGTCAAGAAGATCGCGTGGAACTCCTTGGCTTCAGGTTCCGTCAGCCCGGATAGGCTGCTCGGTCTCTCGGGTACTCCGTTGACCATCGGTCGAACCTCCGTTTGTCTTGGCCGCGCCTTTCAGAAGCGCGACGGGTCTTGCCGTGACTCGAAGCGATCACGGCGACTTCCCCCGTTCACCGGACGGAAGCGTCTGCGAGACCGGGCCCGGAGGCCCGGCTCAACCCATGAAGGCGAAAGGAATGGCCGAGACGGCCATGGCCTTGGCTTCGCCGAAGACGGAGCGACGAGCGACCGGCAGGCCGGGCCGCGCGAGGGACGTACCCGGCAGCAGCCGCTGGACCAGCGCCGCCACCAGGAAGAAGGGGTAGGTCGCCGCGAAGATCAGGCGGAACTGCAAGGCTTCCGCGTGCTGCCGGGACGGCGAGGACATCGAACGTTGCATGACGGTGGACTCCGTGCTGCGCATCCGGGAATGACGGTTCGAGACGAGGGTGAGCGGAGAGCTGGCGCTCATGCGGCGGCTCCCATGGACAGGTCGGCCCGTGCGCCCTCGACATGGCCGAGGCCGACCGCCTCTGCGTTGTCGCGCCGGGCGCGGCGCTCGGCGGCATCGCGTAGGCGCTTGGCGGCGGAGATGCGCACCAGGACGGGATGGGATTCGACGATGTCGTCGAGGAGCCTGCGGGCCTCTTCGGCCCAGGCGAGCTCGCGATGCAGCCGCGCCGGCGTCGCCTCGACCGCCGCATCCATGTCCCGCGCCAGCGGCAGGATGTGGAAGAGCATGTCGAACAGCGCGTTGCAGACCTCCTGGATCAGGTAGGTCGCGCCCGCGTAGCCCATGAAGGGCGTGCCGGTGTGCCGGCGGATGACCGCGCCGGGGAAGGAGGCCGGCACGTAGACAGCGCGCCCTCCCGCTTCGGCGAGGTACATGCGCTCGTTGTAGGAGCCGAAAAGCACCAGCGGCGGGTTCGTCTTGATGGCCTCGCGCACCGCCGCGTTGTCGGGCTTCGTGCCCGCCGTGCGCGAGAAGGCGAAGGTGCAGGGCAGGCCCATCTCGTCTTCGAGGAAGTGCCGCACGCCGCGCGCGTAGGTCTCGGTCGCCACGATGCCGAAGCTCGCGGTGCCGAAGAAGTCCTGGGTCACCGAGCGCCACAGGTCCCAGACCGGCTTGATCGTGGTGTGCTTCTCGCGCTCGATGAACGGCTCGGGATCGACGCCGAGGATCTCGCCTAAAGAGCGCAGAAACTTTGTGGTCGAGAGCACGCCGATCGGCGCTTGCAGGTAAGGCCGCTCCAGGCTCTCGCAGAGCAGCCGCCCGAACTCGCGGTAGAGGCAGATGTTCGCGTTGGCGTTGACGAGCTTCGGCACGTCGGCGAGGTGCGAGCCGAGCGGGAAGGTCAGGTTGATCTCGGCGCCGATGCCTTCGACCAGCCGCCGGATCTCGGCGAGGTCGGAGGGCATGTTGAAGGTGCCGTAGGCTGGCCCGATGATGTTGACCCGCGGCTTCTCGCCGGGCTTGCGCTCAGGCCGGACGGGAATGCCCTTCTTGGCGAACTTCTTGGCGCCGTATTCCTGCCAGAGCCACGAGATCGCCCGGTCGGCGGCCTGCCACTGGTCCTCGTCGATCGTGCGCGGCAGGAAGCGCTGCAGGCCGGTTCCCTCGGGGGTGACGCCGCCGCCGATCATCTCGGCGATCGAGCCCGTGACGACGACGCTGGGCAAGCCCGGATCGAGCGTGGCATGCGCCCGCTTCATCGCGCCCTCCGTGCCGTGGCGGCCGAGCTCTTCCTCGGCGAGGCCCGTGACGACGATGGGCAGCTCGTGCGGCGGCAGCGCGTCGGTGTAGTGCAGGACCGAGGTGACCGGCAGGTTCTCGCAGCCCACCGGGCCGTCGATGACGACCTGCAATCCCTTGATCGCGGTGAAGACGTAGACCGCGCCCCAGTAACCGCCAGCCCTGTCGTGATCGAGGACGAGCATCAGGCCATCTCCCCGATCGGATCGTGTTTTTTCGCGACCTGGACCTTCGGGCCTTGCTTGGCTTGGGGCGTCTCCTGCCAGACGCCGGCCGCGAAGCCGGTGCCGACCCCTTCGAAGAAATCGCGCATCGCGTCGAAGCGCGGCTTGTTGGCGAGCGCCGCGTTGATCACCTTGGCGAGCGAGCCGGCGCCGGCCGCACCCATCAGCGGCCGCGCCGAGATCAGGTTGGTGAAGTAGAGGGCCGGGACGCCCAACTCCTTGGCCTTCTGCACCACCGGCGTCGTGCCGATGGCGAGGTCCGGCCGATACTCGTGCATCGCCTCGAGGTCGTTCTCGAGCGAGGCGCGGAACTGGACCTTGACGCCTTTGGCCTCCAGCCATTCGCGGTCGGCATCCGACCAGGGTGTGCGCGGACAGGCCGTGCCGACGTAGCGCAGATCCGCGCCGCTTTCGACGAGCAGGCGCCCGACCAGCAACTCCGAACCTTCGTAGCCCGAGAGCGTGATGCGGCCCTTAATCGGCATGGCCGAGAGCGCGCCGCGGATGCCCGGCAGCAGCCGGTTCTTCGCGGCCTCGACCACGTCGCGGGCAACGCCGCAGGCCTCGCCGATCCGGTCGAGCCAGTCGGCAGTGCCGTCGTGCCCGACCGGCGCCGAGCCGACGATCGGACGGCCGGCCGCCTCGAACTCGCGGATGCTGGCGGTGTAGAACGGGTGGATCGCCGCCACCGCCGCGCCGTCGAGGGCGGCGTAGAGTTCGCGCCATTCGCGGGTCGGCACGACCGGGCCGGCGGCGAGGCCGAGCGGCGCCAGCAGCGCGCCGATCACCACGGGATCGGCCGGGAACATCTCGCCGAGCAGCGTCACGGTGGGCCGCTCGTTGCGGCCGCCGCGCGGCGCCTGGACCGGGCCCTGTTCAGCCTCGGTGCGGGCGAATTTCAGCATGGCGCCGGCGAGCACGTCCTTGGCTTCCGCATGCGTCGGGACGCCGAAGCCGGGCACGTCGATCCCGATGATGCGGACGCCGTCGATCTCCTTCGGCAGCAGCCGCAGCGGCACGCCCGAGGCCGTCGGAACGCAGAGATTGATGACGACGACGGCGTCGTAATCCTCAGGCTTCGCCGTATTGAACACGGCCTCGCGGATGTCCTCGAACAGCTTGCCGGTAACGAGCGTCTCGGAGTTGAATGGCACATAGCCGACGGTCCGGCGCGCGCCGTAGAAATGCGAGGTGAAGGTCAGCCCGTAGACACAGCAGGCCGAGCCCGAGAGGATCGTGGCGGTGCGGCGCATGCGCAGGCCCACGCGCAGCGAGCCGAAGGCCGGGCACATGCTCTGCGGCTGATCATGGGGGCCGGCCGGGTAATCTTTTCGGAGCTGCTCCAGCGTCTCGGACATGCCCGCGGCCTCGGCGGAGGCCCGCATCGCGTCCTTGCCGGCGTGGCAGCCGAGGCCATCGCCCTTGGTCGCCGCGAGGTTGATCACCTCGGCGCCTTGCGCGGCCGCGACGGCCGAGGCCGGCTTGTCCCGGCGGGCGCGAAGGTCTGCGATGTCGAGGGTGACGGCCATCCGCTCAGACCTCGTCGTAGACGACTTCGAGGGACGGCTTCACGAGCGGGGTCGAGCCGCACATGTCCTCGAAGGTGGCAGGCACCAGCACGACGTCGCGGCCGGTCGTCTCGCTGGAGAACAGGCCGAGCAGGCCGTCTTGGCTGAGCGGGGTCGGGTGGTTCGGCTTTGCCTCGGCGACGCTAGAGGCGAGGGTCTCGAACAGCGAGCCCCAGCGCCCGTCGGGGCGGCCGATGATCTCGTAATTCGCGCTCTTCTTGCGGATGTCGTCGTCGGCCGGGATCGAGGCCAGCACCGGGATGCCGACGGCCTCGGCGAAGGCCTGGGCCTCGCCGGTGCCGTCGTCCTTGTTGATGACGAGGCCGCCGACCCCGACGTTGCCGCCGAGCTTCCGAAAATATTCGACCGCCGAGCAGACGTTGTTGGCGACGTAGAGCGATTGCAGGTCGTTCGAGCCGACGACGATGACCTTCTGGCACATGTCTCGGGCGATCGGCAGGCCGAAGCCGCCGCAGACCACGTCGCCGAGGAAGTCGAGCAGGACGTAGTCGAAGCCCCATTCGTGGAAGCCGAGCTTTTCCAACAGCTCGAAGCCGTGGATGATGCCGCGGCCGCCGCAGCCGCGCCCGACCTCAGGGCCGCCGAGCTCCATCGCGTAGACACCGTCGCGCTTGAAGCAGACGTCGCCGATCGCGACCTGCTCGCCGGCGAGCTTCTTCTTGGTCGAGGTCTCGATGATGGTCGGGCAGGCCTTGCCGCCGAAGAGCAGCGAGGTGGTGTCGCTCTTCGGGTCGCAGCCGATCAGCAGCACCTTCTTGCCCTGCTGGGCCATCATGTATGAGAGGTTTGCCAGCGTGAACGACTTGCCGATGCCGCCCTTGCCGTAGATCGCAATGATCTGCGTCTCTTTCTTCACCGGCGCGGTCGAGACGGGATCCGGCTCGATCGCCGCCTCGTCTCGAAGAACCTGGGTTTGGCTGAGGGCCGCCTTGTTCAGCTGGACATTCATGAACAGGCTCTCCAATCGAGGACCATCTTCAGGCATGCGGGGTCGCCGAATGCCGTGCGGTATGCCTCTTCCGCTTTGGACGCGGGCACGCGGTGCGTGACGAGACCGTCGAGCGAGAGACGCCCGCCCACGATCAGAGCCGAGACGGCTGCGAGATCGTCGGGCTTGAACTCCGCGGAGATACGGATGCGTGCCTCGCGCATGAAGGCAGGCGGGAAGGCGAAGGCGATCGGCGCCTCGTAGAAGCCGGCGAGCACGATCTCGCCGCCGGGCGCGAGCCGCGCGATCAGCCCGTCGAGACCGGAGGCATCTCCACTGACGTCGGTGATGACAGTGTAGTCGCGCCTCGGATCGGCCTCGGGCGCGAGAACCGGGTAGCCGAATTCGCCCTGTGCCCGTGCCGGGTTGGTTTCCCACACGGTTGGCTCGGCGCCCGCAGCCATGCTGAGACGCGCGAGCAGGCGCCCGAGCACGCCGTGGCCGACGATCAGCGGCTTGGTACCGGGCCCGATACTGCCGAGCGCTCGATAGGCCGTTGCAGCGAGCGCGATGAGGACGGCCTTGTCGCCAAGAGCGGCATCGACCAGTACCAGCCTTGAGGCCGGAGCGATGAGGCGAGAGGCGGCGCCCCCGAACAGCCCGCGCACCTCACCGAAGCAGCGCGCGCCGGGAACGAAGACGGTGTCGCCGGCGCGGACGGGGGCACCCTTCGGCGCTTGAACGACCGTGCCGACGGATTCGTATCCGGGAACCAGCGGATAACCCATGCCGGGGAAGGACGGCATCCGGCCCGACCAGAGCAGTCGCTCGGTGCCAGTGCTGATCCCGCTCCAGGAGACCGCCACCACCGCGTCGTCTTCGCCCGCCTGCGTCAGCGGAAGGCGTTGGAGCGCCAACTGCTCCGGTCGTTCGAGGATGACGGCGAGAGCGTCCATGACTCGCTTGGTTTCGTCCCAGGGGTTGCGACTCCGTCAGAAGCGGGGTCGCTTGATGTCATCCTAGATAGGCATATTTAAGCGTCAAGTAGAGTTTACACATTCTAAGATCGCTTTGCCGTGATTAATCGCGTCAGGAGCGGTCTGCGGGTCGAAAATTCCCGGATCGCGCTGAAGCCGGCCGCCGCAAGCATCGCGCGGAGTTCATCGACCGTTCGGGCGCGGCCACTGCCCATGGCGAGCAGGTAGAAGCCGAAATACGCATCGCCGATCGGTTCGGCGCCCGGAGTGTCAGCCAGCGGCTCGGCGACGAGGATCGTTCCACCCGGAGACAGAGCGTCATGGACCGATCGCACCAGGGCAGCGGCATGCGCATCGTCGTGATCGTGCAGGATGCGAACGAGTGAGATCGCATCCGCGCCGCGGGGCAGGATGTCGGCGTGGAAGCTGCCGCTGAGGCAATCGACCCGGGCGCCGAGCCCGTGGTCCGCAAGCCTTGTCGCGGCGCGCTCGGCGACAGGCGGCAGGTCGAACAGCGTCAGCCGGAGCGCCGCATGGCGGCGGCCTGCGGCGGCGATGAAGGCGCCCTCGCCGCCGCCGACATCCATCAGATGGGCGTGACGGTCGAAGGGATAGGCGTCGAGAATGTCCTCCGCGATCAGCGCCTGGGAGGCCGACATCAATTCGCTGTAGCCGGCGACGTGCTCATCGCTGGTTCCGCCGAGGCTCGCGTGATCGGCGTATCGCCAATACTGGCCGAGCCGCGTCGGCTCGGACCGGCCGCGTAGGAGGGCCACCGGATCGGCGAGGTCGGCATAGAGCATGGCGTGATGCTCGATCATCGCCGCCACCGACGGGTTACCAATCAGAGCGGCGCCGAGATCGGCGAGCGCGTAGCGGCCATCCGGAAGCGCCGTCACGAGGTTCAGCGACGCGGCCGCTTTTAGCAGCCGCTCGGCGCACTCTCGGCTAAGGCCCAGCGGTTGGCTCAGATCCTCGATGCTCTGCGGTCCCGGCCGCAGGATGGAAAACAGATCGAGCCGCACGCAGGCGAACAGCACCTGCGAGTAGACGAAGCCGGCACAGAGATCGAACAGCGCCCGCGTGTTGCGCAGCGCGATGCCGCGGGTCAGCGGAAAACCGGCAGCCCAGCGCTGGAAGGCCGGGCTCGCGATGCGGCCGTTGCGAAAGCTGAGCCAGCGCTCACGCCAGGATCGCCGTGCCGGCATCGGCGGTGCGGCGGCGAGCGCGGGCATCGGTGCTCAGGCCGCAACCAGATGCGCGAGGCTCTTCGGCAGGAAGAGACGCGTCTGCGCCTCGATTTCTTCGCGCAGGGTGTCGGCGCCGGGACAGTCCGGCACGACCTCGATGGCCTCCCGTGCGAGCTTCTTCAGCCGATCGAGAGCGCCGTCCGTCCCGAGCAGGGCGGCGGCATTGGGGCGTCCGAGGGTCGCGTCGCGGCCGGCCGGCTTACCGATCTCCTCCTGTCGGCAGGCGACGTCGCGCAAGTCGTCGGCGACCTGGTACGCCTCGCCGAGGCATTCCCCGAGAAGCCGCCAGGCCAGCGGCTGCGCTCCCGCCGCCGCCGCGCCGGCGACGGTGCAGGCCGCGAAGAGCGCGCCGGTCTTGGCCTGCTGGTAATCGGACAGGGCGACGTAGGGCTCCGATTCCCAGGCCTGCCCGGCCACGATGCCGGCCGGCGAGCCCACCGCGCGTGCCACCAGCCCGACCAGCGAGGCGAGCCGTGAGGGGTGGCGAACCGCGCCCCGCGCCAGCGTCTCGAAGGCGGCGACGATCAGTGCGTCCCCGGTCAGTACGGCCAGTGGCTCCCCGAAGGCGACATGCACGGAGGGCTTCTGTCGGCGCATCGGCGCATCGTCGAAGCACGGCAGATCGTCATGCACGAGCGAAGCGCAATGGAGGAGTTCGATCGCGGCAGCGGCAGCGTTGGAGGCGGCTTCGTCGTCATCGCCGCAGGCTCGCGCGACGGACAGGCACAGCCGCGGCCGGATGCGGTGGCCGCCGGGAAACACCGCGTAGCGGATCGCCTCTGCCAGACGCGGCGGCGCGCCGGGGGCCTCGCAGTGAGCGACCGCTGCATCGAGAGCCGTTTCGATCCGTCTGCCGGCATCCATCGTGCGACTCCCTGATGTCTCTCATTGTTGTCGTTTACATGTGTCATTATTTATTGACACATTACGATGCAGGTCAACGCTGGGAGAGTGCGATTCACGCCTTCGTGCCGAGAAACCGCATCGTCGTCATCGGAGCGGGGGTGGCCGGCCTCGTCGCGGCCCTGAAGCTCGCCCATGCCGGATTGAAGGTGACGCTGCTCGAGCGCGCGGCGGCACCGGGCGGCAAGATGCGCGCGCTCCCCGTCGGCGGCCGATCGATCGAGGCCGGCCCCACCGTCTTTACGATGCGCTGGGTCTTCGACGAGATCTTCCGGGAATGCGGGACGGCGCTCGACGACCACGTGGCGCTCCGGCCCGCCTCGCTTCTCGCGCGACATGCCTGGAGTGCCGACGAGCGGCTCGATCTGTTCGCCGATGTCGATACCTCGGCCGAGGCGATCGCCGCCTTCGCCGGTCCCCGTGAGGCGGACGGCTATCGGCGCTTCTGTGCGCGGGCAGCGGAAGTCTACCGAACGCTCGAAGGCTCCTTCATCCGCGGCGAGCGGCCGAGCCCCCTGGATCTTGGCCGCCGGGTCGGCCTTTCGGGCCTCGGTGATCTCTGGCGCATCCGGCCCTTCACCACGCTCTGGCAGGCGCTCGGCGATTATTTTCAGGACCCGCGCCTGCGCCAGCTCTTCGGGCGCTACGCGACCTATTGCGGTGCGTCGCCCTTTGCGGCGCCGGCCACGCTCATGCTCGTCGCCCATGTCGAGCAGGCCGGCGTCTGGTACGTGCAGGGCGGCTTGAACCGCCTCGGCCAGGCGCTCGCGAGCCTCGCCGAGGAACGCGGAGCATCCATCCGCTACGGCGCCGAGGTTGCCCAGATCGAAACCGATCGCTCCCGCGTCACCGGAGTCATGCTGGTCGATGGCGAGCGCATCCCCGCCGACGCGATCGTCGCCAATGCCGACGTCGCCGCCCTCGGACACGGCCTCTTCGGACCGGAGGCGGCAGGAGCCGGAGACCGCATCGCCGCCTCGCAGCGCTCGCTCTCGGCCGTGACGTTCTGCGCCAACGTCCGGACCGAGGGATTTCCCCTTGCCCACCACACCGTCTTCTTCTCCGGCGACTATCGTGCGGAGTTCTCCGAGATCCTCACGCGCCGCCGGTTGCCGTCGGACCCCACCGTCTACGTCTGCGCGCAGGATCGCGGCGATAGCGGCCCTGCTCCCGACGGGCCCGAGCGCCTCCTTCTTCTCGTCAACGCTCCCGCCGACGGACGCGAGCGAGCCTTTTCGCCTTCGGAGATCGAATCATGCGAGACGAATCTGCGCCGACGGCTGGCGGCCTGTGGCCTGTCCCTGACGACGTCGGAGCCGGCCGCAATCACGACGCCGGAGGGCTTCGAGGCGCTGTTTCCGGCGACGGGGGGCGCCCTCTACGGCAGAGCGGCGCACGGCTGGATGGCCTCGTTCAAGCGGCTGGGCTCACGTACGCGGCTGCCGGGCCTCTATCTGGCGGGGGGCAGCGTGCATCCGGGTCCGGGCGTGCCGATGGCGGCCCAGTCCGGAAGACTGGCAGCGGAGGCAGTCCTCTCGGACCTCGCTTCGACGGTCCGGTCGCCGAGGGCGGCTATGTCTGGTGGTACGTCGACGCGCTGAGCGAAGATGGACGGCAAGGCCTCACCGTCATCGCTTTCATCGGCAGCGTTTTTTCGCCCTACTACGCCTGGGACAGGAAGCAGGACCCCTTCGATCACTGCGCGGTGAATGTCGTGCTCTACGGAGAGCGCACCAACCGCTTCGCCATGACGGAACGGCGCAAATCAGCGCTGTCCCGTGATGCACACGGCATCGCAATCGGCCCGAGTTCGCTGACCTGGGACGGCAACGAGCTGACGATCCGCGTCGATGAGCGCTGCGCGCCGATCCCGCGGGCGATACGCGGAACCATTCGGGTGCGGCCGAACGGGATCACCAAGGGCGCCTTTACCCTCGACGGTTCGGGCGAGCACCGCTGGTGGCCACTGGCGCCCTCCTCCCGGGTCGAAATCGCCCTCGAGGAGCCGTCGGCCGCTTGGGCCGGCAACGGCTATTTCGATACCAACGACGGCGACCGCCCGCTCGCCGAATCCTTTTCGCGCTGGAACTGGTGCCGCGCCGACCTCAGCGACGGCGCAGCAATCCTCTACGATGTCGAGCGCCGTGACGGCAGCGGCCAGAACCTGTCGCTTCGCTTCGGCCGCGACGGCAGCCGGCGCGACATGCGGCCGCCGCTCGCCGCCACCCTGCCGGCGACGCGGTTCTGGCGCATCCCGAGGCCGACACGCAGCGACGACGGTAGGGCAAGCGTGCTGCGGACTTTCGAGGATACGCCGTTCTATGCGCGCTCGCTGCTCTCCGCGACATTGGCCGGCGAAGCGGCACAGCCGGTCCACGAGAGCCTCGTTCTCGATCGATTCACCAATCCGATCGTGCGGCTGATGCTGCCGTTCCGGATGCCGCGGCCGTGAGGAATGGCATGCCTCAACGCCGAGTCCGCGACCTGCTCGGCCAGCTCGGCGCTGAATTCGCTATGCCACCCTAGAATGCCGGGGAAGGATATTGATCGGCGCGGAACGCTGGAACAGATCGCGCTCTTCCCACTGCTCGATCAGGTCGAGCACGTGCACGATCCGGCCCGAGACGTCCCACCAGGGCGGCAACCGGCGCACCAGCGCGGCGGTCGGCAGCGGATGGTGCCGGACGCCTTCGATGAGATAGGCTGTCTCGGTCAGCGCTGACGCCTCCGATGGGGTAAGGGCCAGCTTCGGCAACGCCGCGCGGGCAAGCAGCACCGCTTTGCGCGAACCGGAGACCCGGGCACGCTGGCTGACCGAGTCGAGGCCGTTCGCCGCGATGGCGCGTCCGATCTCGGCATAGATCAGCCGGGCCGCGCGGATGGCCGGGCGGCAAGCAACCGGCAGGCCAACAATGCCGCTTTCGGAACGCCGGTATAGAACCTCAGCCGTATCGAGCAGACGCGCCACGACGGCGCGGAGGGCGGGGCTCGCCACCGGCGCGGCGAGGAAAGCATCTGGATCGATTCCGGCCTCCGCGAGCCAGTCGAGCGGCAGATAGAGCCGGCCGGCGCGAGCGTCCTCGCCGACGTCGCGGGCGATGTTGGTGAACTGCATGGCGACGCCGAGATCGCAGGCGCGCGCTAGCACGGCGGGATCGCGAACCCCCATGATCAGCGTCATCATCGCGCCCACCGCGCCGGCGACGCGGGCAGCGTAATCCGTGAGTTCCGAGAGGGTGCCGTAGCGCCGGTCTCTGGCATCCCAGGCGAGACCTTCGAGAAGCGCCCGGGGAAGCGCCTCGGGGATCGCATGGCGGGCGACGATGTCGGCGAGCGCCCGATCGGCGGCGGTGTTCGCGGGGCGGCCGGCATAGGCGAGAGTCAGCCGCTGCGACAGAGACTCGGCCGCCGCCTTGCGGCAGCGCCGGCTGCCGGCTTCGTCCACCGCGTCGTCGGACAGGCGGCAGAAGGCGTAGAGGCCGAAGGACGGGATCCTGACGGAGGGCGGCAGCAGCATCGAGGCTGCGAAGAAGCTCTTGGAGCCGGTGCAGATCGCGGCTCGGCAGGCCGCGTGGTCGGCGGCGGTGGCCAGCGGGGCGTCAGGCGAAGACGTGAGCATCCGGCACCACGCTGTCGAGCACGCGCGCCGAGGACAGCACGCCGGGAAGTCCGGCGCCGGGATGAGTCCCCGCGCCGACGAGAAAGAGGTTCTTGACGTCTTCGGACCGGTTATGCGGCCGGAACCAGGCCGACTGGGTTAGCACCGGCTCAAGCCCGAATCCGGAGCCGCGATAGCTCAGGAAATCGTCGGCGAAGTCCTGCGGCGTCGTGAACTTCGAGGTGACGATGGCCGTGCTCACGCCGGGCAGCACCGAGGCTTCGAGGTATCGCTCGATCCGCTGGCGATAGGGTTCGCCGAGGCTCGCCCAATCCTGCCCGCCGGCGAGATTCGGCACCGGCGCGAGCACGTAGAACCCGTCGTGGCCCGGCGGGGCGAGGAGCGGATCGGTGGCAGTCGGGCGGTGGAGGTAGAGGCTGAAATCCTCGGCGAGGATCTTGTGATCGAAGATGTCGGCCAGGAGTTCGCGGTAGCGCGGCCCCATCATGATCGTGTGGTGGGCGACCTCCGGATACTTCTGGTTAGTGCCGAAATACCAGACGAAGAGCCCCATCGATGAGCGTGACGCGGCGAGCCGCCTGTCGCTCCAGCGACGCCGGGGGTGGTCCTTGAGCAACTGCGTGTAAGTGAAGGCGGAATCGGCGTTGGAGACGACGATGTCGGCGTCGATCCAGCTGCCATCCGTCATCTCGACCCCCGTAGCCGCGCCCCACTTGACGCGGATGCGCGCGACGTCAGCGCCACAACGAATGACGTTGCCCTGCTCGCGGATCAGGTCGCACAGCCCTTCCACCAGCCGCCCCGTGCCACCCATGGCGAAGTGCACGCCCCAGCGCCGTTCGAGATGGGCGATCAGGCAGTAGATCGCGCTGGCACGAAACGGGTTTCCGCCGATCAGCAGAGGGTGGAAGCTGAAGATCGTCCGCAGCCGCTCGTCGCGGATGTAGCTCGCCACGACGCTGTAGACCGAGCGGTGGCCGCTCAGCCGCAGCAGATCGGGTGCGATGTGCAGCATGTCGCCGACCGACTCGAAGGGGACGTGGCCGAGTTCCTCGAAGCCGACTCGGCAGATCGCCTCGCTGCGCTGCATGAAGCGCTCGTAACCCGCGACATCCGCAGGCGAAAACCGCCGCACTTCCTCGCGCATCGCGGCAACGTCGCCGCTGTAGTCGAAGGTGGCGCCGTCCTCGAAGCGTATGCGGTAGAACGGCTTCATCGGCACGAGTGCGACGTCGTCGGCCATACGGCGGCCGGCGAGTTGCCAAAGTTCCTCGAACAGGAAGGGCGCCGTGACGATGGTCGGGCCGGCATCGAAGGTGAACCCGTCCTGCCGGTGAACCCGGGCGCGGCCACCCGACTGCTCCAGCCGCTCCAGCACGGTGACGCGATAGCCCCGCGCGCCGAGTCTGATCGCCGCCGCCAGCCCGCCGAAACCGGAGCCGATCACTACCGCATGGGGTCGATGATCGGTCGACGGCACGGCGCTCAGTCTGGCGTCGAGTGTCAACATAAGGTGACACTATGGCGAGGTTTCCGCGGCAGGCAAGCGGAAATCGCCGGTAGGCCGCCATCGCCACCAGGATGGACGCTGCAGCTGGCCGACAAGGCCGCGTTTCTCCCCTACCCGCCCCTCATCCCGAGGTGCGGAGCGCAGCGAAGCTTCGAACGATGAGGGGGATAGGCTGGATCCGGTGGCAGAGTGTATGGGCTTCGTGCTGGCCGTCGGTCCCGACCGTGGCGCCTCAGGCGCCCGCCGCCACCTCGGCAGTCACCCCAGCCCGTCTCGCCTCACGCAGCACCAGCTCGGCCACGCGCTCGGGGGCTTCCTCATGCGCGAGATGGCCGAGCCCGCGCATCAGTTCGACGCGCGAATCGGCGAGCCTGTCCTGCACCGCGAAACTCGTTTCGGGCAGAATCGCGCGGTCCTCGCTGCCGACCACCAGCACCATCGGCTGGCGCAGCTTCGGGAGGTCGCGGTCGAGCGAGTCGAGATCCCAGTTCGCCATCATGCCGAGCGCGCCGGCGATGTGGCCGGATTTGGCGAGCAGCCGCTTGTAGAGATCGAGCCCTTGTGGATCGAGACGCGAGCCGGTCCCGTCGATGAGCCGCTTCACCGCAGAGCGGTCCGCCGTCCAGGCGAAGACCTTCGGCGTCACCGGGTTGAGGAACAGCATCCGCGCCATCGTCGGAAACAGGAACGAGGCTGCGCCCGGAAACGGCTTCAGCGCACCGTTGAAGGCGATGAGCAGCCGCGGGTCGATCGCCCCGTCGAGGCACATCCGGCAGAGGATCGCCGCTCCCGCCGAATGCCCCGCCGCGATTTCGGGCGAGATGCCGAGCACGCGCAGAAGCTCGGCCACGGCCCGCGCCATGCCGGGCAGCGACAGGTCCCTGGCGGGCAATGGATCGCTGAAGCCATGGCCCGGCAGGTCCGGCGCGACGATGCGGAAATCACGCGCCAGAAGCGGCGCGAAGGCCCGCCAGGAATGCGTGGCCGCACCGGTCCCGTGCAACAGCAGCAGCACCGGCGAGGCCGGATCTCCGAATTCCTGGACGTGCCAGCGCAATCCGTCGGCCTCGACGAAGCGGCTAGCCTCGCGGTTCGGCCAATCGGCGCCGTCACGCTCCCAATCGAGGCGGTCTTCCTGGAAGAACGATGCCATCCCTCGCCTCAAGAGCATGCTGCGAAAAAGTGGACACGGTCTTTCGCGCCGAGCATGCTCTAACTCACTGAATCGATCATGTTTTCCGCGTTTTGATCGAAGCAATCGAAACGCGGCATGATCTAGCCGGTCGCGGCCCTCACCGCGGCACTCATCGCGCCCGCATCCGCATGGGGCAGCGGAACGTAGCGCGCCTCGGCGACATCCGCGAGACGCCGCGCACCCTCGGGCCGTGCTCCGGTATCGATCAGCAGCGCCGGAAGACCGAATGCCCTGAGCATCCGGCCGGCGGCGAGCGCCTCCTCGCCGGCCCGGACCCGTCCTCCCTCTCCCGAGCGGGAGACGTTCGCACGGCCATCGGTGAGCAGCACGATGACCGGGCTGCCGCCGCCCCGGCGGATACCGAGTGCCAGCGTCGCAGCCGCATCGATCCCCGCGGCGAGCGGCGTGCCTCCTCCTCCGGGAAGTCCAGCGAGCACGCGTTTCGCCCGCGCCAGCGAGCGCGTCGGCGGCAGCATCACCTCGGCTCCCGCGCCGCGGAAGGCGACGAGGGCGACGCGGTCGCGCCGCACGTAGGATTCAGCCAGCAGCAGCTCGATCGCGCCCTTGGTCTCGGCAAGCCGCTCCAGCGCCGCCGAGCCGGAGGCGTCGACGCAGAAGATCGTGGTGGTCTCGGTGCGCTGGCGCAGGGTCTTGATGCGAATGTCGTCGGGGAGGACGACAATGCCGGGGGAACCCGAAATGACGGCGTAGGGAACTTGCCTCCTCCGCAGCCGCTGCCACGGCGCCGCCGCGCGAAGCGTCGCGATCAGGTCGAGCCGCCCCCGCCGGGGATCGCCGGCCCGGCTGCCGATCGGCCGCCCCGTGCGCGGGGCGCTGGCCGCAGCGCCCATGCGGCCGGCCTTGCCGCCGCGAAGGCGCGGGCCCCCGGCCAGAAGCTGGGCGAGCAGATTTGGCGGGATCGCTGCGCGGGCCGCCTCCAGGACGATCTCGTCGAGGTTTTTGGACTGCGCCTCGCTCTCTGGAGCTTCGCCATCCATGGGCGAATCGTTCGGCGCGGGGCCAGCGCCCTCTTCGAAACGCGGCTCCGGCGCCTCTGACGGGTCGCTCGCCGGCAGGCGAGTCGCGCGGGGCGCGAGGACGAGCCGCGCCGCCTCGACGAGATCGGCCTCGGTCAGCCCGGCTCGGCCATCGAGCCGGGCCACGAGACGCGCAATCCGCGCAGCGAGCAAAGGCGCGCGCAGGGAGACGATACCGAGATCGGCAGCTGTCGCGCAGAGCGTTGAGATGGCATCGCCGTCGGGCTTATTCGCACTCCCACGCTGACTCCCAATCAAACCCTGATCCTGAGATGCTGCTTCAGCAGCCTCGAAGGAGGGCCTCAGGCGTCGTGCGGCAGGCTGGAGCCTACCTTCGAGGCCCTCTGACGCGGGCACCTGAGGACGAGGGAGTTGGGAGGAGAGACGGGGTCGGAGCGTCGCGTTCCCGATCTCGCGCAACCCCACTGCCGATAGGTCGACCCGGAACGCCAGCCGGTCGGATAGCGCCTCGGCCACCGGCTCGTCCTCCGCGCCTTCGTCGAGCAACACGAGCCCGAACCGCGCCGGGTGCCGTCCGTGCATACCGTCGCGCTCGACGCTGACCGCCCCGGTATCGAGCGCGGCACAGAGCCGTGCGACGGTGCCGGCCGAGAGCCGTTCGGCCATCGGCACCACGATCATCCCGCCATCCGCCTCGGCCAGCAACCCGCTCTGCGTGACGGGACGGCCGGCGCGGAGCGTCGCGGCGAGGTCGAGTCCGCCGAGCAAGCGGTCATCGGCGATGGCGGCCGGCATGCGGCGCAGCGGCGTGCCCTCGGGCAAAGCGGCGCGCAGGCCGTCGAGCCAGCGCTCCCGCACCGGCCCAGACCCGGCGCGCAGGACGATGCCGCCGCTGCTGTGCGGATCGGCAGCGAAGAGCGCGGCGGCGCGCAGGGCGTCGGTCCAGACGGAACGCTGAACGTCCCCCTCGCCCCCTGGGGGAGGTAGCCGCGAAGCGGACGGAGGGGGCGTCGCGCCTTGCGATAAAGGGCCCGCGCTATCCATTCCACCGCGCCGCGCGCGGTCCTCCTCGCCCAGAGGGCGAGGAGTGGCCCTACCCCCGCCCACTACGAAAACACCTCTTCTACCGCTCGCTCCACACGCGCAGTGGAGCCCGACTCGTCGAGGGGGTTGCGGCGCAGGCGGTGGCGGAGCGCGCTCGGGGCGACGCGCTTGATGTGGTGGTCCGTGACCGTCATGTCGCCGTCGAGAGCGGCGAGCGCGCGGGCGGTGCGCATCAGGGTGAGTTCGCCGCGCAGGCCGTCCGTGCCAAGCGCGAGGCAGAGCCGCGCCGCGCTCTCCAGCGCCGCATCCGGCACCGCCACCTCGCCGAGTCGCTCGCGCGCCTTGGTGATCCGTTTCTGCGTAGCCTTCTCGGCCTTGGCGTAGGCCTCGCAAAACCCATGGGGATCGCGCTCGAAGGCGTCACGGCGGCGCACGACCTCGATGCGGGTCTTAATCTCGGTCGGGGTCGTCACTTCGCAGGCGAGGCCGAAGCGGTCGAGGAGCTGCGGGCGCAGCTCGCCCTCTTCGGGGTTGCCGGAGCCGACGAGGACGAACTTGGCCGGATGGCGCAGGCTCAGGCCCTCGCGCTCGACGGTGTTGATCCCTGAGGCCGCCACGTCGAGCAGCAGGTCGACGAGGTGGTCCTCCAGCAGATTGACCTCGTCGATGTAGAGGAAGCCGCGGTTGGCGCGGGCCAGCAGGCCTGGCTCGAACGCCTTCTCGCCGAGGCTCAGCGCCCGCTCCAGATCGAGCGCGCCGACGACGCGGTCCTCGGTCGCCCCGAGCGGCAGGTCGACCACCGGCACCGGGGTCTCGACGCTCTTTTTCGGCCGCTGGTTCACGGCGCAATGCGGGCAGGCCTGCGGAGAAGAATCGGGATCGCAGGCATAGGGACAGCCGGGCACGGCGCGCATCTTCGGCAGCAGGGCCGCGAGCGCGCGGATCGCGGTCGATTTGCCGGTGCCGCGATCTCCGAAGACCAGCACACCGCCAACGGACGGGTCCACCGCCGCGATTAGCAGCGCCTGACGCATCTCGTCCTGGCCGACGATCGCGGTGAAGGGGAAGGCGGGCACGGTGAGCGGGCTCTGCGGACGCTTTGCTCTGTCATTGCGAAGCGGAGCCGAAGCCATCCAGGAACGCTCGGGCGACCCGGACACGTCCCTGGATTGCTTCGCTTCGCTCGCAATGACGTGCGGGTCTTCGAACATCGCGCTTCGAGTCCCTTTGGTGATCATCCCCCGTCATTCCGGGGCGCCGAAGGCGAACTCGGAATTCCCGACTGGTCTCGACGGTGGCAGCAAGCCGTGCATCTCTGGTGGGTTCCGGGTTCTCGCCTTCGGCGAGCCCCGGAAAGACGGCGCGCAAGACTGCGAGCCCTACTCCGCCGCCTCCTGCCGCACGTCCATCCGCGCCCAAATCATGCTCAGCGCATCCACCAGATGCGCAATGTCGGCGTCCGTGTGCAGCGGGCTCGGCGTGATCCGCAGGCGCTCCGTCCCGCGCGGCACGGTCGGGTAGTTGATCGGCTGCACATAGATGCCGAACTCGTCGAGCAGGGTGTCGGAGATCGCCTTGCAGAGCACCGGATCGCAGACCATCACCGGCACGATGTGCGAGGTGTTTGGCATGTAGGGGATGCCGGCCGCGTCGAGCGCGCTGCGGGTCTGGGCAACGCGGTCCTGGTGACGCGCACGCTCGGCGCTCGATTGCTTGAGGTGGCGGATGCTCGCCGCCGCGCCGGCCGCCACGGCCGGGGGCAGCGAGGTGGTGAAGATGAAGCCCGAGGCGAAGCTCCGCACGAAGTCGCAGAGTTTTTCGCTCGCGGTGATGTAGCCGCCATGCACGGCGAAGGCCTTGCCGAGGGTGCCCTCGATCACGTCGAGGCGGTGGGCGAGGCCCATCCGCTCGGAGATGCCGCCGCCGCGGGCGCCATAGAGGCCGACCGCGTGGACCTCGTCTAGATAAGTTAGCGCGCCATGCGCCTCGGCGACGTCGCAGATCTCGTCGATCGGCGCGATGTCGCCGTCCATCGAGTAGACCGACTCGAAGGCCACGAGCTTCGGCCGGCCGGGCTCGATCAGCGCGAGCTTGCGGTTCAGGTCTTCCGGATCGTTGTGGCGGAAGATCTGGCGCTCGGCGCGGGAGGAGCGGATGCCCTCGATCATCGAGGCGTGGTTCTCGGCGTCCGAAAAAATCACGCAGCCCGGCAGCTTAGAGCCGAGCGTGCCCAGCGCCGCCCAGTTCGAGACGTAACCGGAGGTGAAGATCAGCGCAGCTTCCTTGTCGTGGAGGTCTGCGAGTTCGCGCTCCAGGAGCACGTGGTAGTGGTTGGTGCCGGAGATGTTGCGGGTGCCGCCGGCGCCAGCGCCGCAGCGGTCGAGCGCCTCGTGCATTGCGTCGAGCACCTTGGGGTGCTGCCCCATGCCGAGATAGTCGTTCGAGCACCAGACCGTGACCTCGCGCTCGCCGGTGGCCGTGTGGTGGGTCGCGCGGGGAAAGCCGCCGCGGTGGCGCTCGAGATCGGTGAAGACGCGGTAGCGGCCCTCGCGATGGAGGCCGGCGAGTTCGGCGCCGAAATAGGCTTCGTAGTCCATGGCCGTCCTCCCGTTTGGCGGGTGTGCCCCCGCCTGTGATGTTCAGTCCCGCGGGGTCACCGCAGGGTCCTTCGTCTCGATCGTGATGGGCGTCACTTTGCCCGGCAGGCTCCATTGCCAGAGCGCGGCCGAGGGCAGCGGCAGCATCAGGAACCAGTGCTCCAGCACGGCGAGCGCCGTGAGGCTCGCGAGCAGCGTGTAGCCCACGAATTCATGCGGCAGCGTCTCTTCCGAAAGCGTTGCCCGGGCCATCAGCGCCGCGGCGATGGTGCCGAGGCTCACGGAGAACGGAAACAGCAGGTTCATCGGCTTCTTGGCGAGGTAGCCGGCCAGGTAGCCGAGATGCGGCGGCAGCAACTCGGCATTGAGGTTGCGCACGCCGAGGAACAGATTGAGCCTGGCCGAGGCGTTCATCAGCACCAGTGTCGCGTAGGTGCAGAGCGCGAAATGGTTCGGCTGGCCCCAGACCAGAACGAGGATGGCGAGCCCGCCGATCACGATGGCGAATTCGTGCCAGAGGCTGGTGCCGAGCGCCGCGAAGAATTTTTCGGATTTAGAGAGACGTGGGGGGCAGGCCTCCGGCCGCGGGCCGGAGATGAAACCCATGTAGTAGCTCATCTCCTGCCAGCCCCAGACCAGCACGGCCGCCGTGAAGGCAGTGTAGACGCCGCTCTCGGAGGGCTCCCGCGCACTCGCGCCGATCGCCCAGAGGGCGCCGAACAGCACCAGCGTTCCGCCGGCCATGCTCCACGGATGCGTCTTCCGCGGCAGATGGTCGAGCATCAGGATCACCCCGGTGGAAAACCACCAGAGCAGAACCGCGTAGAATGCGGGGGCGGCGTAGGAGGCCATCCGCGTCCTACCAGACCGGCTGCAGGCGGATGTCGGCCGGCATCTGGTGCCCCTTCACCGGCAGGAAATACAGCCGTGCGAAGGTGGCTGCCGCGACCAGGCTATGGCCGGCCTGCTTGAGCTTGCCCGCGATTCCGCCTTCCGCCTTCGCCTCGGCGATCTTGCGTGAGCAGTCGAGCAGCTTGTCCAGGCCTTCCTTGAAGCGCGGATTGTCGATGTCCAGCGTGATCGGGAAGGTCTGCTTCGAGATCTCCGAGGTGATGCGGAAGACCGTGAAGTCGTAGTCGGTCGGCGTGACGCCGAGCGCCTTGTGGAAGGCTGGCCGGCAATGGTCGCGGACGTACATCGTCGCGTAGACCGCGAGCAGGAAGAAGCGGATCCAGTAGACGTTCACGCCCTCGGTCAACTTCGGGTTCGCCCGCATCAGCAGCGCGAAGGCCTCACCGTGGCGGAACTCGTCGTTGCACCACAGCTCGAACCACTTGAAGATCGGGTGGATGCGCCGCTCCGGGTGACGCTCGAGCTCCCGGAAGATCGTGATGTATCGCGCGTAGCCGATCTTCTCGGACAAGTACGTCGCGTAGAAGATGAACTTCGGCCGGAAGAACGTATATTTCTTGGTTTTCGTCAGGAAGCCCAAGTCGACGCCGATCCCGAAATCCTTCAGCGAGTCGTTGATGAAGCCGGCATGGCGAGCTTCGTCGCGGCTCATGAACCCGAACAACTCCTTGATGTCTTTGTTCTTCGCGCGCTTCCTCATCTCGGCGTAGAGCACGCAGCCCGAGAACTCAGCGGTGATCGAGGAGACCAGGAAGTCCAGGAATTCCTTGCGGAGTTCCGGGTTCATCGCGTCGAGGTCGCAGTCGAAGGCGCCGTCGCGGATGAAATGGCGCTTGTTCGGGTCGGAGCGCAGCTCGGCGATGAGCTTGTCCCATTCCGCACGCACCGGCTCGACGTTGGTGCGGTCGAGCTCGTCGAAGTCGGTGGTGTAGAAGCGCGGGGACAGGAAGGTCGTCTCCTGCGCCGAGCGCGTCGAGTCGTTGACCGGCTGCTTCGGCGCGGGACCCACGGCGATCGGGGGCTGGACAGGTGCGTTCACAGCGTCCTCCTCTCGGAAAAGCTCACTTCGTAAAGTTCGGTCAGCTCGAGATGCGCGATCAGCTTGGTCCAGGCGCGCTCGAGCTTGCCGGCGCGCGTCACGGTAGCTTGCCGCTTCACTGTGATGGTCTCGCCGAAGGGCGGCAGGCTCGGCGCGTCGTGCACCCGGACCTCGTCGCCCGGTTCGATGTCGAAGCCGGCATCGAGCGTGACGTGCGCGTGCAGGCTCTCGGCGGTGTGCTCGATCTCGACGGTGCAGGGCACCTCGACGGTGGATTTCTCGATCCAGCTCATGGGGTCACCCCGTTCTCGCCGGGCAGGAGGCGGGCGAAGGCCAGCGCGTTGGGCCGGCCGAAGGCCTCCAACGGGATCTTGCGGCCGGTGGCGTCGTCGTCGAGGGAGAGCGTGCCGTTGTCGTAGCGGGTCAGCGTGAACGGTGTCTCGCGGCCGAGCCCGGCGCGCTGGCGTGCCTGGGCGAGCCCTCGCATCGTCGCGCGCATGAAGTTGTCCTCGCCGGGATGGATCGTGAGCAGCAGCCGGTCGCTCCCGGCATCGCGCATGGCGATCGAGCCGTCGGGCTGGTCCGCCACGCGGAAAGCGACGCTGGAGACGGTGCCCGCGGGCGGAAGTTGCGTCAGCCCGAGGCTCTCGCTGCGGCCGACCCAGACGACGAGCAGGCAGAATCCCATCAGGGCGCCGGCCCCGATCATCGCCGCCAGCGGCAGGGACTGTCTCGTCTCGGATCCGATCATCGCCGCCTCCCCTGCCCGTTACCGCGCGCCGGCCGCGACGAGCGCGCCCTGGCGATCGGCAGCGCGTTGTCGCGCCTTGATGACCGGGATCGCCGCATCGGCCTGCCCGGCATAGGCGGCGAGAGTCCGTGCCAGCAGGGCTGCGACCGTCTCGGCTTCGGGAACCGAGCGGAGCATCGGCTCGGGCTGCGTGACGCGCCACGGACGGGCATGCGGCCAGAGGTGGAGATAGGCGACACGCTCGCCCGCCTGCAGTTGGACCGGGATGTCGCCCGAGCCGTCCGCGAAGACGTGCAAACCGGCCCCCTCGATCATGGCGAAAGGCAGGTTCAGGGTGATCGGCAGCGCGATGCCGACCCGCATCACGATTCGCCGGTCGGTGATGGTGTAGACCGTCGTGCGATGGACGAGCCACGAGAACAGGGCAAGCAGCGCCAGGGCGCCTGCGCCGATCGCCAAAGTCGGCAACGCCACGCCGAGCGCCGACAGGTACGATCCGTCCGAGGCGGCAAGGCCGCCGAAGACGAGCGCCGCGAGTGCGAACCACGCCGCTACGAGGCGGGCGTGGAAGATCCGCATCGCTGTGCCGGCGACAGTGGGGGCACCCTGCCAGAGGATGCGCTCGCCGGGCGGAAGCGGCTCCGGCAGGCCGCGGGGGCAGAAGGGCTCTGGTTTGGTCACAGCATCGGCTCCGCGCGGTAGGGCGTGGCGTAGAGCGTGCCGGCGCCGAAATAGGCGACGATGCGCTCTTCCTCCTGGAGGGTGACGGAGTCCGGATCAGCCATGCCCGGGATGCCGGCGAATTGCTCGGCGAGCAGCGCCTCGGACTTCACCGTCTTCGAGAGGCGCCCGACCTTGCAGAAGGTGGCCGGCATGAGGACGTGCTTGCCGCCCGCACCGAGCTCGACCTCGTAGTAGCGCACCAGGCATTCGCCCCGGTCGATCCAGACGTCGCTGACGGTGCCGGCTACCTGCCGGTCCGCTCCGAACACGGTCATGCCGATCGGGTTGGGACCGTCCTCGTGGACGACGAAGTGATCGGCGACGCGCAGAGGCACGATGCGGTTCTGGCCGTCGAAGGTCTTGTCGTGCTCGTTGTCCCGGTTCGCCCACGAGCCGGGGCCGACGCGGTCTGTCATCGGGTTGTCGGTCGGGTCGTAGGGTGCGCCGGGCCAAGGCTCGCGCTTCCGGCTCGCGACGTCCGCGTCGTAGGCCGGGTCGGGCGCAGGCGCGAACTTGGTGATGCCGTTCGAGAGATGGAACGCCTTGGCGCGCGGGATCAGGACCGGATCGGTGGTCTTCAGGCGCCCAAAGGCCTCGGCCTCCAGCGGGTAGCCCTCGCGGCGATCTTCGCGCCGCAGCCAGAACACCAGGCCCGCGAAGAAAATCCAGAACGCGTAGAGGGTGATCTGCGCGACGTCGATGTAGCCGGTGATTTCGCCTCTGGGCATGACGGGTCTCCCGAAGGTTCAGGTTGGCTGGTTGACGAGGCTTTTGGGCGTGAGCGGGCGAGCGCGTCCCTCGTCAGGGCGCGCCACCCGGGTTCCCTCTCGAACCAGCGGCCCGATCGCGACAAGCGTCGCGAACAGGAAGGCAATCTCGATGTGGTAGACGATGAGGTAGCCGATGGCCGGCTCGTTCATGCCCTCGCCGAGGACACCGGACTGGGCCACCGCGCCACCGACGTCGCGCAGGATGCCGCTGGCGGCGATGGCGAGGCCCGCGGCGCTCGCCTGCACCGCGCCCCAGGCGCCAAGCGCCAAGCCGGTATCCTCCGGGCCGGCCTTGGCCATCGAAGCGGTGAGCGTGCCATGGGCGAAGAGCCCTCCGCCGAGACCGATAAGCGTCACGCCGGCCGCGAAGAGCCGGGCCGAGTCGAGCGGTGCTGCGAAGATCACCGCCGAGAAGGCCGCGATGCCGATCACCGTTCCGGCCGCGGCCACACGGAAGGCGTCGCCGCCCCTGTTGAGCCAGCGCGCCGCCATCATCAGCCCGAGGCCGCCGCCGGCCGCCAGCATAGCCGTCAGCGCCGTGGTCTGTCCGACTGTGAGCTTCAGGATCTGGCCGCCATAGGGTTCGAGCAGGATGTCCTGCATCGAGAATCCCGCCGTGCCGAGGCCGATCGCCAGGAGGCGCCGGCGCGCGGTCCCGTCGCCCGCATAGGCACGCCACGATTGCGAAAAACTCGCCCGCGGCGCCCGCTTGTCGGTGCGGTGCGGATCGCGCGGCTCCTGCTTCCAGAGGGCGATGCCGTTCAGCACGATGGTGACGAGCGCCGCACCCTGGATGACCTGGATCAGTCGAACGGGAGAGAAGTTCGCGAGCAGCGCACCGAACAGCAGCGCGCTCACCACCATGCCGGCGAGAAGAGCTGCGCAGAGCAGCGCGACCACCTTCGGGCGGGCGTGGGCCGGGGCAAGATCGGTGGCCAGCGCCAGCCCCACCGTCTGGGTGGTGTGGAGGCCGGCCCCGACGAGCAGGAAGGCCAAAGCCGCAGCGACATGGCCGACCCAATGCGGCCCAGTGGTGTCGCCGGACAGGATCAGGAGGGCGAAGGGCATGATCGCGAGGCCACCGAACTGCAGCAGCGTCCCGAACCAGATGTACGGCACTCGCCGCCAGCCCAGCACCGAGCGATGCGTGTCCGAGCGGAAGCCGACGACGGCGCGCAGCGGTGCGAAGATCAGCGGCAGCGAGAGCATCACCGCGACGATCCAGGCCGGCACCTCTAGCTCGACGATCATCACCCGGTTCAGCGTGCCGATCAGCAGCACCGCGGCCATCCCAACCGTCGCCTGAAACAAGGCCAGCCGCAGCAAACGCCCGAGCGGAAGCTCCACCGTCGCCGCATCCGCGAAGGGAAGGATCGACGGGCCGAGGCGCAGCAGCGCGTCGGTCAGGGCGCGGGTCGGCTTCATGGGCGCCGCCCTTCGTCTTGCGGGGCAACCCGCGCCAGCTCGAACGCCTGCGAGAGATAGAACCTGCTATTGATCCGCCGCGTCCGGCCGACTTCGAAACCTTGCAACACCGGCTCCCGCCCGATCCGCCGCCGCAATCCGGTCTCGGCCACCGGCACGATGGCCGGCGAGCGGTCGCTCTTCGGGAAGAGCTGACCGGCCGCGTGCATCAGTGTGAGCAGCACGGTGCGCGGCGCCACCGTAAACAAGACCGAGCCGTTCGTGCGCAGCGCCAGTTCGGCGAGCGCGCGGACGATGTCCGGCGTCTGGTAGTGGATCAGCGAATCCATCGCGACGACGTGGTCGAAGCGGCCGAGCCACGGATCGAGCATGTCGCCGACGCGGAAATTGATCGAGCCGGGGCCTTCGATCGCCGGCAGCCGCTCCTGCGCCAAGCCGATCAATGTCGGCGAGACGTCGATGGCCACCACCTCGGCACCACGCCGGGCCGCCTCGACGGCGAGCGCACCCGTGCCGCAGCCGGCATCGAGCAGGCGCTTGCCCGTCATGTCGGCCGGGAGCCAGTCCAGCAAGGTCCCGCGCATCGCGTCGCGGCCAGCCCGAACCGTCGCCCGGATCTTCGAGACCGGGGCGTCGGAGGTCAGCCGCGACCAGGCCTCGACCGCGGTGCGGTCGAAATAGGTGGTCAGGGCCTCGCGGCGGGCGGCGTAGCTGCTCATCAGTCGAACCCGAGGAACTCGAAGAGGTCGCGGTCCTTCATCGGCGTCGCGAGGCAGGGCTCGCCGCCGGCCCAGAGCGTCTCGGCGAGCTGCATGTATTCGGCGGTCACCGCCCGCAGCTCCGGCGAGTCCTCCATCTCGAACAGCGTCGATTTCTTCAGGCGCGAGCGCCGCACGATGTCGAGGTCGGGGAAATGCGCGACGCGCTTGAGGCCCACCGCCGCGTTGAAGCGGTCGATCTCGTCCGTCTTGGCCGAGCGGTTTGCGATGACGCCGCCAAGCCGCACGTCGTAGTTCTTGGCCTTCGAGTGGATCGCCGCGACGATGCGGTTCATCGCGAAGATCGAGTCGAAATCGTTGGCGGTGACGATCAGCGCGCGGTCGGCATGCTGGAGCGGCGAAGCGAAGCCGCCGCAGACCACATCGCCGAGCACGTCGAAGATCACGACGTCTGTGTCTTCGAGCAGGTGATGCTCTTTGAGGAGCTTCACCGTCTGGCCGACGACATAGCCGCCGCAGCCGGTGCCGGCTGGCGGACCGCCCGCCTCGACGCACATCACGCCGTTATAGCCCTCGACCACGAAGTCCTCGACGCGCAGTTCCTCGGAGTGGAAGCCCACGGTTTCGAGCGCGTCGATCACCGTCGGCGCGAGGCGCTTGGTGAGCGTGAAGGTCGAGTCGTGCTTCGGGTCGCAGCCGATCTGCAGCACGCGCTTGCCGAGCTTCGAGAAGGCGACCGACAGGTTCGACGAGGTCGTCGACTTGCCGATGCCGCCCTTGCCGTAGATCGCGAAGACCTTGGCCGTCTCGATCTTGTCGTCCGGATCGAGCTGGACCTGGAGGCTGCCCTCCTCCTTGCGCGCGACGACCGGGTTTCGGATCGCGATGTTCATGCGGCCACTCCTGCGGTGATGCCGACGCTGACGCCTTCGAGGCGGTCTTCGAGTTCCTCCTCGGCGCGGTCGAGGGCGTCTCGGGTCTCGGAATCGGGGGTCCAGAAGCCGCGGCGATGGGCTTCGATCAGGCGCTGCGCGACTTTGGCGGAGGCGGTCGGGTTCAGCGCCGCCATGCGCTCGCGCATCTCGGGGTCGAGCACGTAGGTCTCGGTGATGCGCTGGTAGACCCAGGGCGCCACCGCCCCGGAGGTCGCCGACCAGCCCATCGTGTTGGTGAGATGCGCCTCGATCTGGCGCACGCCCTCGTAGCCGTGACCGAGCATGCCCTCGGTCCATTTCGGGTTGAGCATGCGGGTGCGGGTCTCGAGCGAGACCTGCTCGGAGAGCGAGCGCACGACGCCTTCGCCGCGAGTCTGGTCGCTGATGTAGATCGGCACGGCGTCGCCCTTGGCGCGCGCCACCGCCCGGCCCATGCCGCCGAGACCGTCGAAGTAGTGGTCGACGGAGGTCACGCCGACCTCGACCGAGTCGAGGTTCTGGTAGGCGAAGTCGACCTTGGCCAGCACGCTCGCCATGAGCTGGCGCTGGGGGGCCGCCTTGCCGTCGCGACCGTAGGCGAAGCTCTTGCGGCGCGAGAAGGCCTCGCAGATCTCGTCCTCGTCCTGCCAGCGGCCGGATTCGACGAGCTGATTGACGTTGGCGCCATAGGCCCCCTCGGCATTCGAGAAGACCCTTAAGGCCGCCGTCTCGATATCGACGCCGTGCTCGGCCTGGTGCGCCAGAGCGTGCTTGCGGACGAAGTTCTGCTCCACCGGCTCCTTGGCGGCGGCGGCGAGGAAGGACGCTTCCGCGAGCAGCTTCGTCTGCAGCGGGAGCAGATCGCGAAAGATGCCGGATAAGGTGACGACCACATCGATGCGGGGCCGGCCCAGTGTCTCCAGCGGGATCAGCGTGGCGCCGCAGAGCCGGCCATAGCCGTCGAAGCGCGGCTCCGCGCCGATCAGCGCCAGCGCCTGGGCGATCGGGCCGCCCTCGCCCTTCAGATTGTCCGTCCCCCAGAGCACGATGGCGATGCTCTCGGGGAGCAGCGCGCCCTCGTCGCGGTAGCGGGCGAGGATGCGCTCGGCCTGCCGCCGACCGTCGGCCACTGCGAAGGTCGAGGGCAGCCGATAGGGATCGAAACCGTGGATGTTGCGCCCGGTCGGCAGAACGGCCGGGTTCCTCAGCAGGTCGCCACCCGCCACGGGGGCGATGAAGCGGCCGTCGAGCGCCTTGAGCAGGGCCGGAAGCTCGTGGTCCCGCGCCAGCAGTGCATCGGTCTCGCGCAACTGGGCGAAGGCGGCGCGCTGGGTCTCGTCGGCGGTCAGCCCCGCGGCCGCGAGCGCTTGATCGATGGGTTCTCCCCCGACGAGGGCCGCGATGCCGGCGCGCTCCGGCGCCAGCCCATGCGAGGCCTCGGCCAGCGCGAGCAGCAGGTCGATCCGCTCCTCGGCGGGCGTGCTCTCTCCGACTACGTGCATGCCGTGGGGGATCAGGGTGTGTTCCAGCTCGGAGACGGCACGGCCGAGGGCAAACACCTTGTCGGCGAGATCGCCCGCCCAGACCGGCTCGGCCGGGACGAGATCGAGGGCAGCGGCCTGGACCTGGATCAGTTCGGCGAGATCCTGGCGCTCACCCTCCGCTTCGGGCTCCAGGGCGCGCCAGCGTTCGATCGAGCCCTTGAGGTCGATCAGCCCGCGATAGAGGCCGGCCTGGGCGAGGCTCGGCGTGAGGTAGCTCACCATGGTCGCCGCCGAGCGACGCTTGGCGATCATGCCCTCGGAGGGGTTGTTGGCGGCGTAGAGGTAGACGTTCGGCAGCGGCCCGATCAGCCGCTCCGGCCAGCAGGCGGCGGAGAGCCCGGTCTGCTTGCCGGGCATGAATTCGAGCGCGCCATGCGTGCCGAAATGCAGCACGGCATCCGCGCAAAAGTCCTCGCGCACGTAGCGATAGAAAGCGGAGAAGGCATGCGTTGGCGCGAATCCGCGCTCGAACAGCAGCCGCATCGGATCGCCCTCGTAGCCGAAGCCCGGCTGCACGCCGACGAAGACGTTTCCGAGTTGCACACCGAGGACGAAGAGCGCGGAGCCGTTGCTGTTCTGGCGCCCCGGCGCCGGACCCCATTGCGCCTCGATCTCGGCGAGATGCGGCTCGCGGCGGACATGATCGTCGGCCGGGATCCGGTGATGGACGTTGGCAGGCGTGCCGAAGCGGGCGGCATTTCCGGCGAGGACTGCGTTCCGCAGGTCGTCGACGGTGCCCGGAACCTCGACGTCGTAGCCCGCAGCCTTCAGCCCCTTCAGCGTGTTGTGCAGCGACTGGTAGACCGAGAGGAAGGCCGCCGTGCCGATTGAGCCGGCATTCGGCGGGAAGCCGAACAGCACGATGGCGATCTTGCGCTCCGCCAGAGCCTTGCGACGCAGGCCGACCAGCCGCTCGACCCGGGCGGCGAGCCGGTCGGCCCGCTCGGGATGGGCACGCATGTCACGGGCCGTCTCGCCGCTCGATGCGCTGGAGCGGCCGCCGAACACCATCGGCGCGGTGGCGCCGTCGAGCTCGGGTATCGCCACCATCATGGTGGCTTCCACCGGCGAGAGGCCGCGATCCGAGGCCTCCCATTGCTCGATGGTCTGGAATTCGAGGGCGTGCGCGGCGAGGTAGGGCACGTCGAGTCCGGCAAGCGTCGCCTCGGCCGCGGCCGCATCGTTGTAGGCCGGGCCGCCGACCAGCGAGAACCCGGTGAGCGAGACCACCGCATCCACGACCGGGCGCCCGTCGCGTTTGAAGAAGGCGTCCACGGCGGGACGGTTGTCGAGGCCGCTGGCGAAGGCCGGCACCACCGACAGGCCGCGGGCTTCGAGGGCCGCGATCACCCCATCGTAATGCGTGGTGTTTCCGGCGAGCACGTAGGAGCGCATCACCAGCAGGCCAACCCGCCCCTTACCGGCAACCGCCACGGGCAAGCGCGAGGCATCCTCGCCGATCCGCCCCTTGAGGCGCGGATGGTACAGACCCGTCTCCGGATAGCTCAGCGGCGGCTGGACATTGGCCGCCTCGCGCCAGACCTCGCGCGGCCCGGCGGCGTAGCGACCAACAAGGAAGCGCACGAGGTTCGCGATATTCTCGTCCGAGCCTGACAGCCAGTATTGCAGCGTCAGGAAATAGGCGCGCAGGTCCTGCGCCTTGCCGGGGATGAAGCGGAGGATCTTCGGCAGCTTGCGGATCAGCGCCATCTGCTTGGCGCCGTTGCCCTGTGCGCCGGGCTTGCCGCGCAGCCTCTTCAGGAAGTCGAGCGCGCCGCGCGTGGTACCGTCCATATTGAGACGGTTCATCCGCGTGGTCTTGACCACTTCGGAGGCCGAGAGCGCGCCGATCATGGCATCGCACTGATCGCGCCGAGCCAGCAGGGTCGGCAGGATCGCCTTCACGTGCTCGTCGATGAACAGCATGGCCGAGAAGACGATGTCGGCTCGGGCAATGTCGGCTTTGCAGGCTGCTAGCGCGGATGGGTTGGTGTCCCATTCGGCCGCAGCGTGGAAATCGATCACCAATCCCGGCATCTCGTCGCGCAGCCGCATGCGGCCGCGCTCGAGCGCGCTCGCCATGTGGTTGTCCATCGTCACGAGGACGATGCGGAGCGTCGGGCGCTCAGCGGCCGAAATGCGCTTTGGCATCGTACAGGGTCTCGAGGGTGATGAGCGGGAGCTGCCGCTCGCGGGCGAAGCGCTCGGTGTTCGCGCGCGCCTTTCCGCGCACGAAGAACGGGATCTTTTTCAGTTCCTTTTCGGCGTCGGGGGCCCAGGGGGCGATGAGGATGGGGGTGGTGCCGCTGGGCTCGGTCGCGGCAGGCGGGACTACCCCCACCTCTTCCCCTCTCCGCAAGGGGGAGGGGATCGCCGTGCTGCCATGCCGCGTCAGATGCGAGGGCGCGGCGCCATCGTGGAATTCGGGGTCCTCCCGGAACATGCCGAGGAGGTGCTCTTCGAGGCCCATCATCAGCGGGTGGACCCAAGTGTCGAAGAGGACGTTCGCGCCCTCGAAGCCCATCTGCGGCGAGTGGCGGGCCGGGAAATCCTGGACGTGGATCGGAGCCGAGATCACCGCACAGGGCACGCCGAGGCGCTTGGCGATGTGGCGCTCCATCTGCGTGCCGAGCACGAGTTCGGGCGCGGCCGCCTGGATCGCGGCTTCGACGTCGAGATAGTCGTCGGTGATGAGCGCCTCGATACCGTGCTCGGCGGCTTCGGCGCGCAGCTCGCGGGCGAACTCACGGCTGTAGGTGCCGATGCCGACGACCTTGAAGGCGAGTTCGGTCGCGGCGATGCGGGCGGCGGCGAGCGCGTGGGTGGCGTCGCCGAAGATGAAGACGCGCTTGCCGGTCAGGTAGGTCGAGTCGACCGAGCGAGAGTACCAGGGCAGCCGCGAAGGCGCGCCGGCCAGCACCGGCGCGGGATCGACGCCGGCGAGCGCGGCGACCGCCTCGACGAAGCGCTCGGTGGCCTTCACGCCGATCGGCACGATGTCGGTGAAGGGCTGCTTGAACGTCTTTTCCAGGTACTGCGCGGCTGCTCTGGCTATCTCCGGGTAGAGCACGACGTTGAAGGCGGCCGCGCCGAGCCTGCCGAGATCGGCGGGCGTCGCGCCCATCGGGGCGACCACGTTCACGTCGATGCCGAGCGCGTCGAGCAGCTTGCGTATCTCGACGATGTCGTCGCGGTGGCGGAAGCCGAGCGCGGTCGGGCCGAGCACGTTGCAGACCGGTCGGCGGCCCTCGCGGGGGGCGCGCTCGACGGGCTGGCCGGCCAGCGCCCGAACAAGACGGTAGAAGGTTTCGGACGCGCCCCAGTTCTCTTTCTTCTGGTAGGCCGGCAGCTCCAGCGGGATCACCGGGATCGGCAGCGCCAGGGCCTTGGCGAGGCCGCCCGGATCGTCCTGGATCAGCTCGGCGGTGCAAGACGCGCCGACGATCATCGCCTGCGGCTGGAAGCGCTCGTAGGCTTGCGCCACCGCGTTCTTGAAGATCTCGGCGGTGTCGCGCCCGAGATCCTGCGCCTGGAAGGTCGTGTAGGTGACGGGCGGGCGGGCGTCGCGCCGCTCGATCATCGTGAAGAGCAGGTCGGCATAGGTGTCGCCCTGCGGCGCGTGCAGGACGTAGTGCAGGCCCTTCATAGCGGTGGCGATCCGCATGGCGCCGATGTGGGGCGGTCCCTCGTAGGTCCAGACGGTGAGCTGCATCGCCTCAGACCTCCAGCCGCGTCCGCCGCACGAGCGGACGGCAGAAGAGTTCGGCGAGGTCACCGGCCTGGTCGTAGCCCTGGATCGGCGTGAACAGCAGCTCGATCGACCACTTGGTCGAGAGGCCCTCAGCCTCCAACGGATTGGCGAGGCCGAGGCCGCAGACGGTTAGGTCGGGACGCGCCTTGCGGCAGCGGTCCATTTGGTCGTCGAGGCTCTGGCCCTCGTTGACGATCGTGCCGCTCGGCAGCAGTTCGAGTTCTTCGGAGAGGTGCGCGCGATGCAGGTAGGGCGTGCCGACCTCGACCAGCTCGGCTTCCATCTCGCGCGAGAGGAAGCGCGCGAGCGGCACTTCGAGCTGCGAGTCGGGGAAGAAGAACACCCGCTTGCCCGAGAGACGCTCCTGGTACTGCGCGAGCGCGCGGCGCGCCCGCTTCTGGCCCGGCGCGACGACCGCCTCGAAATGCTGGGCGTCGACGCCGAACGCGTCGGCGGCCGCGCGCAGCCAACGCGTGGTGCCCTCGGCGCCGAGCGGGAACGGCGCGGAGAGCCGCTTGGCGCTACGCTCTTCGAGCGACCGCGCCGTGTCGGTCAGGAAGGGCTGCGCAAGCAGGTAGCGGGTGTTGCGCCCAACCGGCGGCATCTCGCCGGCCCGGCGTGCCGGCAGGAAGCGGGCTGGGATGCCGAGTTCGGCGAAGATGCGGGCGAACTGGTCCTCGACGACGTCGGCCAGCGCGCCCACCACCATCAGCGCGGCCTCGGCCTCGGCCGGGGCGGGCGGCAGTTCCGGCACGAGCGAAGCGAGGCAGGCGTCCTCGCCTTGGGTGAAGGTCGTCTCGATGCCCGAGCCCGAGTAGTTCAGGACACGAACGTCCGGCGCGAGGCTCTTCGAGAGCCGCAAAGCCGCCCGGCTGAGATCGAGCTTGATCACCTCCGACGGGCAGGAGCCGACGAGGAAGAGCAGCTTGATGCCCGGCCGACGCTCGATCAGTCGGCCGACGATGCGGTCGAGCTCCTCGTTCATGTCGGCGATACCGGCGAGGTCGCGCTCGTCGATGATCGCGGTGGCGAAGCGCGGCTCGGCAAAGATCATCACGCCGGCGGCCGACTGGATCAGGTGGGCGCATGTGCGCGAGCCGACGACGAGGAAGAACGCGTCCTGGATTTTTCGATGCAGCCAGACGATGCCGGTCAGCCCGCAGAACACCGCACGCTGGCCGCGCTCCTGGCGGACCTCGACGCCGCAATCCGCTGCTGCCGGGAGTGGGGCGTGGGCGTTCATCGTGCGCCCTCCGCGACCATGGTCGCGCAGGCAGGCTCGGACGAGCCCTGGAGGCGCGCCGCGCGCAGCTTCAGCAGGAACTGTCCGGCATTGACGAGGTAGGTCGCATAGGCGGCGAGTGCGAGCAGCAAGAGCTCCCGCGCATCGAGCCAGCCGGTCGCGAGCGCCACGAGATAGGCCGTGTGCAGCGCCAGCACGAGCATGCTGAACACGTCCTCCCAGAAGAAGGACCGAGCGAACAGGTAGCGCCCAAAGACCTCCTTCTCCCAGATCGAGCCCGTCACCATGATCGCGTAGAGCGCGAGCGTCTTGACGACGACCGAGACGTTGGCGGCGAACAATCCGTCGCCGGTGGCGAGTGTGCGCAGCACCAACGTCAGGCTGACCAAAAAAACCAGAAATTGCACGGGAGCGAGGACGCCCTGGACGATCGTCCAGGAAGAGGCGTCACGGCGCCGTCTCTCGGCGCTCGTGTAGAGTGGTGGTGTCGGCCGGTCCTGACGGGGACCCATGCTTCCGCCCTCTCGTTCGCCCTCGACCTCGTCTTCACGAAGCCGCCCTGACGCGAGAAACGTAAGTCCGAGCTTCGTCGAGTGTCAATCCAACTTTACGTCAAAATGCCATGACAAACGGTGGGGTTTCCTAAAATTAGACCATTGCCAAGTGAGCGGCGAGGCGTATCGTAAGATGAAATAAAACATGACAAGCTGGAGTCGCGTACCGACCCGTAGCGTTCAGAATCGTCGCTGGGATGGGAGATGGCCGTGGGAGCTTGGAGGCATTTTAGCCAGGGCTTCGAGCTGGACGCCGCTTCTCTGGAGTGCGGCCCCTCTCCGGCGACAGCCCTAAACCCGGATCTCGTCGTCGACGACGTCTCGTTCGTTCGCGGCGACCTCTCGCGGCTGATCGAGGGCGAGATCCTGCCGCGGCTGATGCTGGTCCACCAGGAAGCGGTGAGACCGAGCCGGCTCCTCGTCGAACGCCGCCCGACCCCGGAGCAGATTGCGACCTTCAGCGCCCTATTGCTGGATCCGGCCGCCGAGGATGTGACCGGCCATGTCCTTGGACTGCTCGACGGCGGCCTGTCCCTCGATGGGCTGCTTCTGGAGCTGCTGACCCCGGCAGCGCGCGAACTCGGGCGGTTGTGGGAAGAGGACGAGTGCGACTTCGTCGACGTGACGGTCGCGCTCGGCCGTCTGCACGCGGTCGCGCGTACGCTCTGCGGACGCCTCGAGAGCGAGGCCTGGGGCCCGCATGGCCGCAGCATCCTGCTGGTCCCCTGCCCCGGCGAGACTCACATCTTCTGCCTGTCGATCGTCGCGAGCTTCTTCCGCGAGGCCGGATGGGACGTCACGACCGGCGACGCCGATTCCGGCTTCGACCTGCTGCGGGCCGAGTGGTTCGACGTCGTCGGCCTGACCCTGTCCTGCGACGTGCTGCTGCCGGGGCTCGCCGACACAGTCCGCGCCATGCGCAAAGTCTCCTGCAACCGCGGCGTCCGCGTCATGGTCGGCGGCCCGCTCTTCGTCCGCCATCCCGAGCAGCTTCATGCCTCGGGCGCCGACGCCATGGCGGAGGACGCCCGG
This sequence comes from Methylobacterium brachythecii, assembly GCF_014196345.1. Lineage (GTDB taxonomy): Bacteria > Pseudomonadota > Alphaproteobacteria > Rhizobiales > Beijerinckiaceae > Methylobacterium > Methylobacterium brachythecii. Next base: position 60,208 of record NZ_JACIDN010000010.1, read on the forward strand.
ATAGCGCCGAGAATTGCGGAAAGCTTGCTTGAAAAGCAGGCGCAAGCCTGCTGAAAGGACCCGTTCGACGCCGTTACGAAGTGGTGCACTTGACCTCGCTCGCGAGACCCATTCCGCATCGCCCTTCGGCCGCGATGCAGCACGTTGCCGGGCTCCTCGACAGTGAGGCCACCGGGCTGCTGATTGCGGCCACGACGGATCTGTCGCTCGTCGTTGACGAGTTGGGCGTCATCCGCGACGCAGCCTTCAACGGCGAGGAGTTCGGAGGCGAGGGCGTCGACTCCTGGCTCGGACGTCCGTGGATCGATACCGTGACGGTCGAGAGCCGCCCGAAGATCGAGGCCCTCCTGCGTGACGCGGCGCCTGGCTCGATCACGCGCTGGCGGCAGGTCAATCATCCGTCTCCGAGCGGGATCGATCTCCCGGTCCGTTACTCGACAATGCGCCCGAAGCCCGGCGGCCCGGTCATCGTCCTGGGACGCGACCTTCGCTCCGTCTCGGCCCTGCAGCTTCGTCTGGCAGAAACCCAGCAGGCCCTGGAGCGCGATTACGCCCGGCTTCGTTCTGCCGAGACCCGCTACAAACTTCTGTTTCAGATTTCCGGGGAGCCCGTGCTCGTGGTCGATGCGGGCACGCGGCGCGTGACCGAGGTCAATCCCGCGGCGGCCCGGCGACTCGGCCGCGCAGCCAAGCGGGTGCTCGGGCAGGACGTCGTGGATCTGTTCGATCCGGAGAGTGCGCGCGATCTGCAAGTGGTGTTCGCAGGCTTGCGTGTGACGGGGCAGGCTGCCGACTTCACCGGACGGCTCGCCGGCGGCCGCGGCGAGACTCGTATTTCCGCCTCGCTGTTCCGCGGCGAGGCCACGACAAGCGTGCTGCTGCGCCTCTCGCCCGACGCGCCTCCGGCCGAGACGAGGAACGACCCGGCCCATGCGCTCGGCGTGATCGCCAAGCTGCCCGAGGGGTTCGTCGTCACCGACACCTCGCGACGCATCCTCACGGCCAACGCCGCCTTCCTCGATCTCGTACAGCTCGCCACGGAGGAGCAGGTGCGTGGCGAGCCTCTGGATCGCTGGCTCGGGCGCGAGGGCACCGAGGCTCAGGCTCTGTTCACGACGCTGCAGGATCACGGCTCGGTCCGGCATTTCTCCACGGCGCTTCGCGGAGAGTACGGCTCGAGGGAGGAGGTCGAGGTGGCCGCCGTGTCGGTCGCCAACGGCGAGCAGCCCTGCTTCGGGCTCACCATCCGCTCGATGCCGCGCCGTCCCGGTGTCGCCTCGTCGGCCGGAACGGGCTTGCCGCGTTCCGTCGAACAGATGACCGAGCTGGTGGGTCGCGTCTCGATGAAGACCCTGGTTCGCGAGACGACCGACCTCATTGAGAAACTATGCATCGAGGCGGCCTTGCGGATCACGCGCGACAACCGCGCCTCGGCGGCCGAGATGCTCGGACTCAGCCGGCAGGGCCTGTATGCGAAGATGCGGCGCTACGGAATCGGCGACCTCGACTCCAGCGACGTCGAGCTCAACTGAGCCGCGATTCCTGTATTATAATGCATTAAGCCGCACAAATTGTGGTTTGTGCCCAGCGGTTGTGACGCCCGAATGCACGGAATTGTGTAAACACAACTTGACACCCCATCCGTTCGAAATCTAGCTTTAACACCTGTCGAAGCCGGCTCGCGCGGAGAATCTCGCGCCCGAGTGTCAAGCCTGGAGAGCGCCCACGATGCCGCCGCTCTCGTTCACCTGGTGGCAGATCTGCCGTCTCGGCCTCGTCCAGACGGCGCTCGGCGCGGTCGTGGTAATCATGACCTCGACGATCAACCGGGTGATGGTCGTCGAGCTGGCGCTGCCGGCCATGGTGCCCGGCGGTCTGGTCGCCCTTCACTATGCCGTCCAGATCCTGCGGCCGCGCTGGGGGTACGGCTCCGACAGGGGCCGCCGTCGCACGCCTTGGATCGTCGGTGGCATGGCTCTGCTGGCGATTGGCGGCTTCGGGGCCGCGGCCGCGACGGCCTTGTGCGAGGCGAGTGTCGCTGCCGGGCTGACGCTCGCGGTGCTCTCCTTCCTCGCGGTCGGCATCGGTGTGGGAGCGGCCGGGACCTCGCTGCTCGTGCTGCTGGCGACCGGAGTGGACGACCGGAGGCGCGGAGCTGCCGCGACCGTGGTCTGGGTGATGATGATCGTCGGCTTCGCGGTCACCGCGCCGCTCGCTGGCCATTTCCTCGATCCGTTCTCGGGAACGCGGCTGATGGCGGTGTCTGGCGCGGTCTCGGCCATTGCGTTCGTCATCGCCATACTCGCCGTGACCGGCGTCGAGCCGGCGCGACTTACAGCGACAACGGGGGCGCCGGCCGCGGACAGGAAATTCTTCGAGGTGCTAGCACGGGTCTGGGCGGAGCCGATCTCGCGGCACTTCACGATCTTCATCTTCGTCTCGATGCTCGCCTATAGCGCTCAGGAACTGATCCTCGAGCCCTATGCCGGCCTGATCTTCGAGATGACGCCGGGCGCCACGACGAAGCTCTCTGGTCTCCAGCATGGCGGCGTGCTCACCGGAATGCTGCTCGTGGCGGGTATCACCATGGGCGTCGGCGGCCCGGTCTTCGGCTCGCTCAAACTCTGGACGGCATTCGGGTGCCTCGGCTCGGCCGTATCCCTGGCGATGATCGCGGCCGGCGGCTCCGTCGGCGCCGCGTTCCCGCTCCGCGAGGCCGTGTTCGCCCTCGGGCTCTGCAACGGCATCTACGCCGTGGCCGCCATCGGCTCGATGATGGGACTGGCCGGCCGGGGCGGCGAGGCCGAGCGGGGGACGCGCATGGGCGTGTGGGGGGCAGCGCAGGGCATCGCGTTCGGCGCTGGCGGCTTTCTCGGCACGATGGCGTTGGATCTGGCCCGGCTCTTCACGTCCGACCCCACCACCGCCTACGCCTCGGTCTTCGCGGGCGAGGCGGTGCTCTTCGTCGGCGCGGCGATCATCGCCCTGCGGATCGAGCATGCGCCGTCGCGGGAGCGGCGCGGCAACCCCCTCACGCAGGCTGCGGCCTTCCAGTTCGAATCCGGTTTGGAAACGAGGTAGCGCGGATGTCCCAGCCCCCTGCCGAAACCGCCGAGACCGAGATGTTCGACGTCGTCGTAGTCGGCGGCGGCCCGGCTGGCGCGACGGCGGCAACCGAGCTGGCGCGCGCTGGGCGTCGTGTGCTGCTTCTCGACAAGGCCGGCCGCATCAAGCCCTGCGGCGGCGCGATCCCCCCACGCCTGATCCGCGACTTCGCCATCCCCGACGAGTTGCTGGTGGCCAAGATCCGCTCGGCACGGATGATCGCGCCGAGCGACACGCGCGTCGACATGCCCGTCGGCGACGGATTCGTCGGCATGGTCGACCGGGAGCATTTCGATCCCTGGCTTCGCAACCGGGCTGCCCTGGCGGGTGCCGAGCATCGCGAGGGCGTGTTCGAACGTATCGTCCGCGAGGGGGACGGCCTTGCCTCGGTGCATTACTCGGCCGGCAAGGGCGCCGAGCGGCGGCAGGCCATCGTCCGCACCCGCCTCGTCATCGGTGCCGACGGCGCTTGCTCGCCGGTCGGGCGCGCCGAGATTCCGGGTCATGCGGCGATGCGCCAGGTCTTCGCCTATCACGAGATCGTCCGCCGCCCGCCCGAGGGTGGAGACTACGAGGCGTCTCGCTGCGACGTCTATTACCAGGGTGCGCTCTCGCCGGACTTCTATGCCTGGGTCTTCCCTCACGGTGAGGCGATCAGCATCGGCACCGGCAGCGCCCGGAAGGGCTTCTCGCTGCGGGGCGCGATCCGGGACCTGCGACGCTCCTCCGGCCTCGCTTCCGGCGAGACCCTGCGCCGCGAGGGCGCGCCGCTGCCGCTCAAGCCCCTCGATCGCTGGGACAACGGTCGCGACGTGCTGCTTACCGGCGATGCGGCCGGGATCGTCGCGCCCGCCTCAGGCGAAGGCATCTACTACGCGATGCTCGGCGGCCGCCTCTCGGCCGAGGCCGCCGACGCCTTCCTGCACACGGGCGACGTGCGGGCTTTGAGGCAGGCGCGGCGCCGGTTCATGAAGCTGCATGGCCGCGTGTTCTGGATCCTGCGGATGATGCAGTGGGTCTGGTACCGCAACGATTCCCTACGCGAGCGCTTCGTCTCGATCTGCCGCGACAAGGATGTTCAGCAGCTCACTTGGGACAGCTACATGAACAAGGAGCTGGTCCGCGCCAAGCCGGGGGCGCATGCGCGGATCTTCTTCAAGGACCTCGCCTACCTCTTCCGGTGGGTCTCGCCGTGAGCGCACTGCTTGGAGACGGCTGGGCGCCTCCCCTGATCGCCGCGCTCGCGGCGGTCCTCGTCGCCATCGTGGGCGGGGTTGCGACGGTGACCGACGACTGGTACCGCGCCCTGCGCAAGCCGTCCTGGAAGCCGCCGGACTGGGCGTTCGGCCCGGTCTGGACGGTGATCTTCGCGCTGACGGCGACCGGCGGCGTGCTGGCCTGGAACGCCGATCCGAGTCCGACCGCCCGAGGCGCGCTGATCGCGGTTTACGGCGTGAACGGCGTGCTTAACATGGCCTGGAGCGTCATCTTCTTCAGGATGCGCCGGCCGGATCTCGCCCTCGCCGAGGTCGTGCTGCTCTGGCTGTCGATCGTCGCCCTGGTCTTCGTCGGCGGCCGCGCCAGCCCCGCCGCGGCGTTCCTGAACCTGCCTTATCTCGCCTGGGTCAGCGTCGCGACATTCCTCAACCTGCGGATCGTCCAGCTCAATCCACGCCTGCGGACGGCCTAGCGATGGCCGAGCTGTTCGCGAGCGGCAGGATCGTCGACCTCATCCTGGGCTTCGTCGCGCTCGAGACCGGCGCGCTGCTGGTCTGGCGCTGGCGACGTGGGCGCGGTCCCTCGCCGATCGCGCTAGTCGGCACCATCGCTGCCGGCGCGTTCCTGATGATCGCCCTGCGGGCCGCGCTGACCGGCGCGCATTGGACCGTCATCGCCGGATGTCTCGCCGCCTCGCTCGTCGCGCATCTGGCCGACCTCCGATTCAGATTACGCGAAGATCAGTCGCGGTCTCTTGGTCGCAGTTCACAGTCGAGCGAGCCTGGAACATCGACGGAGAGGCCGGCGTTCAATCGTCGGCAACAGGCTAGAATGATTTCATCTTAAATCTGTCCTGCGCAGGGAGAAGCGCCATGGCCCGACGCATTGCGATGGCATTCGGCCTATTGGTCGCGGCCGGCCTCCTCGCCCCTGCCATCGCCGTCGCCCAGGGCACCGACCAGGATCTGGTGAAGCGCGGCCAATACCTCGTCACGGCCGGCGATTGCACGGCCTGCCACACCTCTTCCGGCGGCAAGTTCCTCGCCGGAAACTACAAGCTCGACACGCCAATCGGCGCGATCATGACGCCGAACCTGACGCCCGATCCGGAGACGGGCCTCGGCAAGTGGAGCTACGAGACCTTCGAGCGAGCCTTCCGCCACGGCATCGGCGACGAGGGCGAGTATCTCTACCCGGCCTTCCCTTTCTCCTGGTTCACCAAGGTCAGCGACGACGACGTCAAGGCGATCTGGGCCTATCTGCGTTCGGTACCGCCGGTCCGGGAGGAGCGCCAGGCCAACGAGATCCCGTTCCCCTTCAGCGTGCGCGCCTCGCTGATCACCTGGCGTACCGCCTTCCTGTCCACCGACCGCTTCGTGCCGGATCCGAAGGCCAGCGAGCAGATCAACCGCGGCGGCTATCTCGTCGAAGGGTTGGCGCATTGCGGCATGTGCCACAACGAGCGCAAGCTCGTCGGCAATTCGAGCCTCGCGGGCAAGTTCGGCGGCGGCGTGATCGACGGCTGGTACGCGCCCAACATCACGCCGGAGGGCCACCAGGGCATCGGCGCCTGGAGCGACGACGAGGTCTTCAACTACCTCAAGACCGGCAGCGCGCCCGGCAACCGGCCCGGCGTCGCGGCGGGGCCGATGCGCCAGACCATCACCGAGTCGCTGAGCAAGATGACCGACGAGGATCTGAAGGCCATCGTGGCCTATCTCAGGACCGTCGCCGCGCGGCAAACTTACAAGGAGAAGGATCTGCAGGCCTTCAACTCGGCGCATGCTCCGGGCGGTGCGACCTACCTGACCTTCTGCTCGTCCTGCCACCAGCCCGACGGCAAGGGCATCCCGGGCGCCGTGCCGGCTCTGGCCGGCAATACGGCAGTTCAGCAGGCGGGACCCGAGACCGTGCTGCGTGTCGTCTATGGCGGGCTGCCGGCCCAGAACGGCTACGCACCGATGGTCGCGATCGGCCAGGAGATGACCGAGCAGCAGGTCAAGGACGTGACCGACTACGTCCGAAACTCATGGGGCAACAACGCCCCCGTCATGAATGCCGGCACCGCCGTCTCGGACGCCAAGGCCAAGACCAGGACCATGCAATCCGGCACCGCCGAATGCACCGAGGCCTATCTCGACGGGCTGCAGGAGCCGTTCCAGAAGGCCGGCATCGCCGACCAGCTCAAGGACCTGAAGCAGGGCGACTTCGCCACCGCGCTGGCCAGGATCATCCCGCAGGTGAAGGCCGCCGCGAGCGGCGTCTCCGACGAGGCGATCGTGAACGGTCTCACCACGGCGTTCTGCAAGGCTGGCCGCGACGACCGGCAATACGACAATGCGAGCTGGCCGACGGTGCTCGGCAGCTTCGCCAACATCGCCTACAGCCAGGTCAGGCATCCCGAGAAACACGCCAGTGCCCGGCCCGACGCGCCTCCGCCCTCGGAGATCGCTCAGCCCGGCCGCAACTGAGCGTCAGCTCAGCCGCAACCGCGCGAAGTCGAGTTCGATCTCGACGGATTCGGTGAGATAGGCCACTGCCTTCTGGTCGAGCGCGGCGCCCGTCAGGCGCTTGCGGAGTTGCTCGGCATCGGCCAGCGCATCGCCGGAGAGCTTGGCCGCCGGAATGAGCCGCTTCAGCATCGGGCTCAGGAGCGCCTCGCGGTCGTAGCCGCGATGCGCCACGAGGCGGCGGATGCGCAGGATGAGCGGATCGAAATCCTGGTCGACGGCGTGGTAGCCGGCGTTCGGGCTCCGATGGGGGCGGGGTTGCATCTGCGCGGTGTCCTTCGATCCACCGCCACTGTGACCGCGCAACCGTCACTAATTCGTTCAGACCCTAGGTTTATTTTGCCGGGCGATGGTCGAGTGGACCGTCGCATTCGCGACGCCCGAGGCCCGGCAGCGCCGCGACCGGCTCCGGGGGATCGTCACGATCGTGTGCGAGGATGATGGTGGGCAGTGACGGGCTCGAACCGCCGACATTCTCGGTGTAAACGAAAATTGCTGCCTCGCTGTAGAGGGACTTCCCCTCTGTGATCGACCATTCCGAGCCTTAAAAGTCTCGTTTTCTCCCCGGTTTTCGGAGAATAAATGGAGGAATGTTCGCCCGACGTTCTGGGATACGGACGGCTCTCGACATCGTACCAATTTGCAGAGGTGCAGAAGGTGTCGGGGAAGCGATCATGAAGCCGTCACAGCTCGAGGCGATCGCCGCCGCAGACAATGCCACGCTGGCGATCGTCAACCTGCTCATCGCATTTCTCGAGAAGCAGGGCGTGATGAGTCGAGAGGATTTTTGTGCTTTCCTATCGGCCGCCATCGAAGGTTGGCGTGAGGAAGGCGTCGACGAGAAGCTCCTGCGCCTCGTCGAGATCAAGGCCAAGGGCGTCGCGCTCGACCCGCCTCCGAGCGTTCAGAACTGAGCCATCTCAGGTTGAGTGCGGTCCGCTCTCGGCTAACGACGCCGTCCGGACACGCTCTCGACGACGTCGCGCACGTGCTCGGGTGCGTGGTGGCCGTAGACCTGCTCAACGACGCGCTCTGTCGTGCCCAGCGCCATCGCAACCTTACCGAACGACATGCCGTCCCGAACCGCCCAGGTCGCGAAGGTGTGGCGCAGGATGTGAGGAGTGACCTCCTCGCCGAGGCCGGCGGCGACCCGGGCCGTGACCCACGCGCGGCGTACGTTGTCGATGGGCCCGCCGTCGAACTCGACGACGTGGGATGTGCTCCTGGTGCTCCACCGCTGCATGTGGGCCTGCAGCCGCTTCGACATCGGGACGGGCGTACGCCGCTTCTTGCTCTCGCCCTCGCGAATGCCGCGGCGGAAGATGACGCCGGAGCGCAGGTCGACGTAGCCGCCCTCTGTGGTGGGCAACCACTTCAGCCGTAGGATCGCCTCGTGTCGGGTGCCGGTGTAGAGGCCGGTGAGGATGAACCGGGCGACGTGGCGTGACTTGCCCTTCGCCTTCACCCCGGCCGCGCGGTCCTTCTTACTGACCTGCTGGTCCTCGACGGTTCGATGCCAGATTTCGCGGCGCGTGATCAGATCCGACGCGACGTGCCGGAAGCCGAGCGCGGCCCAGATCAGGCGTGCGGCCTCCGATCGGGACAGCCAGCGATCTCGCGCCGGTGTCTTCTCCGGCATCCAAATGACGACGGGATAGAGAAGCTTGTGCTCGGCATGGGCGTAGCCGATGGCGGCCGACAGGACACTCAGCTCGCGTCGGACGGTCTCCACGCCGACTCGCGGCACGTCGTCGACAGTCGCGTATTTCCGGCCAGGTCCGAACTTGCAGCGCGCCGAGGGCTGCGCAAGGCGCCACGTCGTGTAGCCCTGGCAGACACCGGGCGTCGCGTGGGCGACCATCTTTCCAGCGAAGAACTTGGCGAGGTGGGGAACCGCGCTGGCGATGACGTCGGGGCGCTCCGTATAGGGCGCCCTCTGCTTCACGTAGTACGTCAGGGTGTCGAGGATCTCGACCCGAGTTGGATCACCTGTGCCGAAGTCCGGTTGGTGCTTTTCGGCGAGGTATTCCTGGAGCTTTTTCTCAGCTCTCTCGTACTCGTCAAAAGCGCAGCCAGTGCCGCGTTCGACGCCTCCGGTGTCCCGGATGACCCAGCGCTTGTCGCGCTCTTTCCAGTAGAGGTGGGCGCCTTTCTTCGGACGGGACATTGCTTCGTCATCCGCTTGATGTCGCCGAGCGTCGTGTGCAGCCGGCCGAAGATCTCGTAGGTGGTGAGCCGATCACGCCGGGCCTCACCACGCAACGATTTTTCCGAGACGTTGGCGAGCACGCCATGCGCTTGGGCGACGGCCGCGGCGACGCTCAACGTCATCATGGTCTCGTCGTTGACCTCGTCGCGACTCGGAATGCGAGCGCTACGCATTGGATCGGCTCTCCAAGACTCGCCGGCCGGCGTTGGTGATCTTCCAGACCCGGCGATTCCGGATGGGATCGAAGCGTTCGGTTTCCTGGACGAGGCCGAGGCGCTGCAGCATCGGATTGAGTTGATCCCGCGCGGTGTAGGCGCGCGGCTTCTGGGCGAGGAGGCGCAGGCGTTCGAGCTTGTGCGAAGTAAGCGATTTATGCTGCATCGACACCGCCCTCCAGCAGCGTGGTAGGAGCGGCCAGATAGGGCATGTTCCGGATCGCGGTCCCGAGAGCGGCGTGCATCTTGGCGCGAAGCTTGGGGAGGTTCGCGCGAGGATAGGATGCTGGGAACGGGCCCGGTTGGATCTCCGTCTCGCGCTTGTCGGGCTCGCGCAGGAACACCGTGATCATCGCATCGACGAGATCGCTGGTCTCCATTCGATTGCCGTCGTGAAGCCACTCGCTGTCGTGTCGCTTCGAGCCGCAGAAGGGGCAGATCGGCACGTTCTCGCTGTTGTCGACCGGCGAGAGACACGCCTCCTCGACCCGCCGCCAGACCACCCTCGCCTGCTCCGGCAACATCTCCCACGGATCGACGGTGCCGCGCGGACCCTGCTTCTCGCCGGAAAACCGGGCTTCGTAGGCCGTGCGACCGGGCTCGTGTGCCGTCGTCATGACCGTGCCCGCTGCTGTCGAGCCGGTAGATACGTCAACGTCTCCCTCGGCCCGGGCTTTTGCGATCCACCATTCCTTGCTCCGATCGACTGTCATGCGGCTGCTCCTGTCGCCTCAATCGGCCGCACGCCGCGCTCCGCCAACGCCTCAAGATCCGGGATCATCTCGGCCTTGATCTCGTGGCGGGCGTAGACCCAGCCGGGCAGGCAGGCGTGGGTGTAGTGCCGTCCCGAGCGAAAGAAGCCGGGCAGGTTCGACCACGTGGTCAGCCACTCCGAACGGCGCGGGCGGCTGTAGTCGACGTGCATGACGCCCTTCACCCCCATGGTGGAGGGGTCGGCGATCGCTGCTCGAAGATCGCGGGCCGCCTCCCCAGCGATGCGGCGCTCGTCGTCAGTCGGTGGTGGGAGCGGCTTCGGCGTCTTCACGCTGCGGCTCCTGCGATGTCGAGCGGGTCGGCGGCGACGAGCGGCTGCCAGCGGATAAGCATGCCGTCGAATTCGTCGACGCCGGGGTGCTCAGCCGCCCAGAACGCTACGAGGTCATCCCAGCAACTGAAGCCATCGCGCACGGCGAATGCGTCGAGGTCCTGCTGCGATCGGATCCAGCCGTCGTTGCAGAACACCACGCCCTGTCGCAGATCCATGCGGATGGGCGTGGCCTCGATGCAGACGGATACGCCAAGTCGCCGACAGTATTTCGTGCGCATGCCTGTGAAGAGATGCGTCAGGTCGCCAGGGCGAGCATGCCGCTTCCGGTCGGCCCGGATCGTCTGTGCCTTCGTGCCGGCGAGGATCGGCTCGGCGAAGCGCTTCTTGAAGCTGTAGGCCACCATCAGGCGCGAGCCTCCGGCATGCCATTGTGCTCGACGCCGTCGAGGAGACGGCCGGCGGCCTTCTTGCCGATGCGGATGAGGCCGCCTCCGAGGTGGTCACCGGGATCGTAGAAGTGCCATCGGGGACCGGCCGGACGTCCGTAGACGTCGAACATGCTGTCGGTCGGTGCGCAGTGCTGCGCCGTTGCCAGCCCCTCGTCGAGCCAGTCGCCCCATTGCTTGAAGAAGAAGGCGACGCCGGCAGTAAGGCATTGGTCGCGGATCGATCGCACCCACTGCAGGTACATCGGCCGTGCGCCAGCGCCGCTCTCTCCGCCGACGATCACAAGGTGGATGCCGGTTAGGTCGATCTCGCCGAGGTCTTCGAGCAGCGGCTCGATCGATAGGAAGCGCACGGCCGCCGGTACGGCTCGCAGCTTGTCGAGGCGATGCAGGCGCGCGCGGTCCTCGATCGTCGTGCCGAGCCAAACGTTGGGCCATGGCCACCGGAAGTCCGCAGCTTCGACCAGCGGAAGCATCTTCACGATGTTTTCCGGTCGCTTGGTTAGCACCATCCAGTCGAGGTGCCGCGTGTTGGCGATGACCTCCCATGCCGCATCTCGCCACTCAGACATGGCCTGATTGTCGAAGAAGTCAGCGAGCGAGTTGGTGAAGACGCGCTGACGGATGCCGGCTTTCTCGCAGGCGGTGTTCCATTTCAGCGGCTGGCGCCAGAGCGCCGCGCTCGTCCGACGCCGCTCGCCCTGCCATAGCGCTGCGTTGCCGGTGCGCTTCGCCCAACCTTCGGCATAGCAGTGATCGCAGGCGGGGCTCAGCGCCGTGCAGCCGAGCCAGAAGTTCATCGTGTGGTGGGTCCACTCGATCTTGCTGTTCTCAGCCATCACGCCGCTTCCTTCCTCTTCACACCGCGGTACCGCTGCGAGTGGCTGACGACGTCGCGATACGAGACGCCGTGCAGAGCGTGCCAAGCCGTCCGGCACTGCTCGATGCTGAGCATGTCGACGGCGGCGAATTCGGCCGGGACGTCGAGCACCGCCTCAAGGAAACGCGCGACCCGCTGCTCGGCGATCGCGCGGGCGTTCGGGTTCTCGTGCAGCGCCTCGGCGAGGACGCGCTCGACCTGGCGCTCGGTGAGCAGCGTGCGGGCGTTGCGCGTCTCCTCGCCGGCCGGGGCGCCGACGGGCCGATCCGCGATCGGGTCGTGCCGGCACCAGGAGTCGGAGCACACCGGGCACGCCCAGACCCGAGCGTCGGCGAGGCTCGGATCGGAGACGCCAGCCTCCCAGCCCAGCATCAGGCCGGCTTCGGTGCCGCAGTCGGTGCAGAAGGGGGCCATCGCCTACTCCGCCGCGACGAGAGGTTGATCGGAGAAAAGCGTCATTGGCGGCAGGCCGCGCACCGGGCGTGCGGCGAAGGCCTCGTCCTCGCGATAGTTCGCGGCGACCAGCGCATCGGCCATGTCCGGGCAAACCGAGTTGCCGCACATCCGGCCCTGCTGTTCGAGGGTGAGCGGCACGATGGTGCCGTCCTCGAGCTCGCCGCGGTCGATCACGTAATCGGTGCGGAAGCACTGCGCCGAGAAGCGCTCGCGCGGCGTCAGCATCCGCATGCCGATGTCGACGATGGCGTAGGGCTGGCCCTGAACTATCACTGTGACGACGCCATGCCTGGGCTTTGCGGTGACGGTGTGCAGCGGCTCGTCAGCCACCTGCGACGGCAGGCCCTCGCCATAATATTTCGCCAGGAAGGCGTAGACCGCTGCCGCGTGGTTGCCGCCGGCCGATGATGTCGGAGCCGGAGCGTCGATCGGGCCGTCACGGCGGTCGGAGCCGCGCAGGTTCAGCATGTGGCTGGCGATGATCGTCTGGTGGCCGCCGCCGGATGTGATGGTCGAGACGGGCTCGCGGATGTCGCTGCCGGCCTTGATGCCGTCGCCTCGCTCGGTGTTGTGCTGCGCCAGGAAGGCGGCGACCACGCCAGCCTTGCCCGCGCCGCCAGCAGTGATTGTGCCGACGGGCTCCTCTACCGCCGATCCGACCGAAGCGCCGAACTGGCGAGTCATATGGACCGCCGCGAGGCTGCCCTCGTTTCCGGTCGGCACGATGACGGGCGCTGGCTCGTCGATCGCGCGGGCGCGCGGATCCTGACCGGGGCGCTCACCGTACCGAGGCACTAGGCAGGCACCGACTACCGAGAGCCCGGCCCCTCCGGCTGTCACGGTATGCGCCGGCTCGTCCGCACCGTTGAAAGACTTCCCGGCATTCCGCATCGTCATCAGGTGCGAAGCGACGACGGCGTGGGTGCCAGCCTGCGTCACGGTCCGGAGCGGTTCCGCGGAAGGCCAGACATTTGGCGCGCGGCCCGTCGTCTGCCCGTTCGCCACGTTGACGATGACGGGGGCGACGACACCCATCGGCGCATAACCGCCAGGATGCGTATCGGAGTGGGCCGTCGTGATGGTGTGGACTGGCTCGTCGATGCTATGGCCGGTCGAGCCCTTATTGAACTTCGTCACGAAGGGCGCGACGACCGCGTTCTGATCCTTCGGACTCGCCGTGATCGTGTGCAGCGGATCGGCTGCATCGCGATTCCCGCCGCCTTGCTGGCCGTAGCTCACGAACGGCGTGACGATCGCCTCGCCTCGGCTGGCCGTCATCGTGTTGGCCGGCTCGTCGAGCGGGTACTCGCGCCGGCCCCGGCTGTCGCCGTGGTTCACGCTGACGAGGAAAGGCTTCGGCGAGTTGACGACGTAGCGCATCGTGCCCTTCGCGATCCGCGCCATGGTCGCGTCGGCGAGCGGGCGGTTCGCGCGGATTCCGTGCTTGGCCTTGATCTCGGCCGACGTCTCGAAGATCGACGGGCACGGAAGCGACCAGTCGATGATCTCGGCCGCGGTCCGCCAGGGCTTCAGCCGGCCGGACAGCACGCCTTCCGAGGTCGGCGCGCCATGCGTCGGCTCCGGCCACACGATCGGCCTGCCATCGCGGCGAGCGACCAGGAACAGACGCTTCCGGATCGTGGGCGCGCCATAGTCGCAGGCTCGCAGCTCGCGCCACTCAACGGCGTAGCCCATGGCGCGGAAAGCAGCGACGAAGGACCGGAAGGTGGCACCGCGCTGCAGAGGGCATGGCTTCCCGTCATCGAGGAGCGGGCCCCAGTCCTGAAACTCCTCGACATTCTCCAGGAAGACGACGCGCGGGCGCTGCGCCTTCGGCAGGCTCTTGATCCAACGGACGCCTACCCAGGCGAGACCACGGATCTCCTTCTCGCGGGGCTTGCCGCCCTTCGCCTTCGAGAAGTGCTTGCAGTCCGGCGACATCCAGAGAAGCCCGACTGGACGGCCCGCGCACAGCGATCGCGCGTCGATGTTCCAGACGTCCTCCTCGATGTGGTGCGTGTCCGGATGGTTGATCCGGTGCATCGCGAGCGCGAGGCGGTCGTGGTTCAGTGCATAGTCGGGATCGCGGCCAAGCGCGGCGCGGATGCCCTCGGATGCGCCGCCGCCGCCGGCGAAGCTGTCGATGATGAGAGGCCGCATCACGCCGACGCCTCCATCCGAGCCTCGCGCCGGGCGAGCGTCATCAGGCGGGCGACGACGGCATTGCGGCGGCGCCCGATCGCGCGGGCGATGTCGATCTCACGAAGGCCTTGCGCCTCAAGGGCGAGGAGCCGCGCGTCCTCATCGGCCGTGAAGCGGCGCACCGGATAGCCGTTGCGCGTCATCACCATGGGGCCGGTGTATTCGACCTGGAGCGACCGAGGTTTCGGCGCCTCTGCGCCTATCCGCAGGCAGTGCCACCACACGGACGACTCGGAGCAGCCGATCTCGGCCGCGATGTCCTTGAGCATCACGCCCTGCTCGCGCAGTTCGGCCATGCGCTCGCGATCGGAATCGGAAATGCGACGAGCCGGCATCACCACCCCCAATCCATGTCGCGTTCGCGGTTCGGGTGAGGCTCGGGCGTGGCGACGCTGACTTCGTTCCAGTCCGCCGGGTCCTGGTTGAGGACGCGGCGCATGGCCTGCTCGAACGCGCCTCGCGTGAAGGTACCGACCAGCATCGTTGCGACGGGCGTCTGTCCGCGCGTGAGCGTGTCCGAGATGCTGGCAATGACGTTCCCCAGCGCGGTCGTGAACCCGCCGCCGAAGTCATCATCGGAGATGCGCTTGTCGCGGCAGTCTCCGAGGTAGCCCATTGCGGCGGAGGTCAGAGCGAGGGTCAGCTCGCGCTCGGCGGCGATCGCGGGATGAGGGGCCGGGCCCATCGCCTCGTAGCGAGCCCGCATGTCGCGGATGCCCTGCTCGACGGCGTTTCGGTGTGGAGTGGCGGAGGCCATAGTCAGGCGTGCTCCGTTTCGCGATGGTCGAGGGGTGCGTCGCCGCGGAAGCCGTCATCGTCGTCGGCGCGGCGCGTGAGATCGTCGAGCTCGTCGGAGATCGCATCGAGTGCCCGGTCGTGATCGGGATGCAGGTCCTCACGGAACCTGCGAAGCGCGTCCGACCCGCTTTTTGCGGCTTTGCGCGCATCTCCACAGAGGCGGGCCCAGCCATTCTCGGACATGCCGGTCCCTGCAGGCGGCTTGGACCGATCATGGTTGTCGGACCGGTGCGACTGGTCTGAGCCGCGCTCGCTCGGGCTGGCGCTGGTCGCGACCTGAGTCTGCGGCCGCTCGGCCGCCAGCGGCTTGACCGTGTACGGCTTGCGGCTCGTCCGGGTGACGGTGAGCGCCATCGTCACGGCCCGGTCTATGTCCGAGACGTGGCTGATCCGGATGCCGCCGACGGCCTGGCCGCCGAACATCACGGAGTCGTCGCGGTAGAGCGTCATGCGACGGCCGGCGTAGGTCTCGCCCTTTTCGCCCCACACCATCACGAGCACGCGCCGCATCGACTTGCACGGCTTATAGGGTTTGCCGCCGTCGCCCTCGAAGTTGATGGCGATGGGCTGATCGGGCTCGGACGCGCGCGAAACGCGGGTGACCCTGATTGTCCTGGGCCTGCCGATGAGATCGTCGGCGTTGAGCTGATCGCTCTTGGGGGCGATGGTCTGCGAAAGGTCGGTCAAACCAGGATCTCCCGGTTGATGCGCTTGGTCGGGATGGCTCGGGAGGACGCGACGGCGTCGAGGTATCGGTCGCGGGCATCGAGGAGCCGCTTCTCGAAGTCGCCGGCGGCGGAGATGATCGCGTCCTGGACGACCGGGTCCGGGTAGGCGCGGATACGTGCCAGGGGCATGCCGCCCGAGTACGAGACGAAGTCGCACCACAGCCGCTCCGAGACGGCGAGGCCGGTCTGTACCTGGATGAGGAAGTCGGCCGGGATCGTCTCCTCGATGACGTGAAGGACGAAGGTCTCGACCTGGTACTTCTGGCGGCGGGACTTGCACTCGACCTGGCCGTCGCGGCCGACGAGCGCATCCGGCGAGTAACCGAGGGTGAAACCCCATTTGTCGTTCGTGATGAAGCCGACGCGCTCCACCCGCTCGAAGTGCTTGTCGTACAGAAGGAGCGCCTCTACCTCGTCGTCTCGGCCGCGGAGCATGTCGTCGCTGACGTAGGTCGGCTCGACGAAGTTGGTGATCCGCTGGGCGAGCAGCTCGTAGAGGTGCGCCCTCTCCTTCTCGTTGCTCGCCTTCTTGAAGGTCGGCGTGACGATGAGCTTCATCTCGCTCGCGGTGAGCATGCCGCAGCGGGCTTCGAGCCACTCGTCGGTGCCCTGCAAGAGCTCGGAGTGGATGCGGACTCGGGAGCCCCCGCCGCGGCCGGCGTGGTCGATCATCTCCATGGTGGCTACTCCGCTGCCTTCAGGCGATTTCGGGCGAGCCGTTCCCCGAGCGCCCGGCTCTGAGCCGAAACGCAGTCGAGATGCGGCGGGTGGAAGGGGTCGGCGATCGCGCGGTCGATGAGCCGGGCGAGCTCGGCGCGGACAGCGTCGAAGTCGGTCGGAGCTCGGGCGAGCCGGATCTGGTGCTCGCGCAAGACGTCGTTCAGCACCTCGACGAGGCCGGTGTCGGTCTTGATGCTGAGCAGCCCGACGCCGCGCTTGTGGAGCATGGCGGCGGCCGCCTCGGCGGTAACCTGGCCGAGCAGGTTGGCGATGGCGCGATCAGACATCGAACATCTCCGCGATCCAGTCCTCGACGGGCTCGCCGGCGGCGCGGGCCTGCAGCGCCTCGATCTGAAGGTCGGCCATGCTGGGCTCGCGATCGTGCTCGGCGGCCGCGCGGTGGCGCGCGTTCGCGTTGCGGACGTTTTCGCGGATGGCCGAGGGATGCTTCGGGACCGCCAGACGCGCTTTGGCGCGGCCGTGCCGACCCTGGATGTGGCAGAACAGGCCGTTCTCGTCGGCCAGGACGCGCGCGCAGTGCGGACAGGTGAAGGAGCGGTCAGCCGACACGGCGCGCCTCCTTCTTCGGGAAGAGCGGCAGGCACTCGCCGACGACCTGCGCGCGGTAGTCTGCCGCGATCGACTCCATGAGAGCCGTCTCGCGTTCAGCCTCGGTGCGCGTCATGCGTCCGCCCTCGATCAGGCGCGGGTAGACCCGTTTGCGCTGGCGCAGCTCGCGCTCGGCGCACTTCACCTTGTCGACGGCAGAGAAGATCCGGTCAGTCACGGCGGACCCCTCCGTCGTGCTCGTCCTGGGACCAGGCGTTGACCTTCGCGAAGGTGGCGGCTGCGATCGTGAGACCGATGACGATCACGAGCAGGCAGAGCATGTGGGCGAGCGGGCTCATGACGCCCTCGCCATGTCCCGCGTGGCGCGGGTGAAGGGGTCGAGGGGCTCGTCACACTGGATCTGCGAATCGGTCGCGGGACCGAGGGCGTCGAGCGCCTGCTGGGCGAGATCGCAACGCTCTTCGAGCTCGAAGCGGAGTGCATCTTTGCTCCAGCACTCGCCTCTGCAGGGCATGCAGCCGCACTGGAGTCCCTCAGCGAGGGCAGCCAAGACAGAGCGGACGATGGGCGGAACGGTGCTCACGCCGCCCTCCGCTCGTCGCGAAGGTCCTTGGCGCGGCGCTCGTCGGCGGCGTCGCGGTCGGCTTGGTCCTGCTCGCAGGCCTCGGAGAGCAGGTAGCGCTTCAACTCGCTGTCGCCCTCGATCCGGCTGAAGAGCCAGGTCGGGGCCTCGACTCCTCGAGGATCGATCGCCGACGTGATGTGTGCCGACAGGATATCGACTTCGGCGGGATCCTCGGGCTGCTCCCGCGTCGCCGGCGAGCCGGGCGTCATGTGGTAGCGGAGGATGACCGGGATCTCGTGCTCTTGCCCGTGGCAGAGGTTGAGGATGATCCAGGTCTTCGCAACATAGATGCGATTGCTCATCACGCGGCCTCGATGCTGCGGAGAGGGAGGGCGGAGCCGTTGATCAGGACGGCAAATTCGGGGTTCTGCCGGGCGAAGTGGCTCACTGCGTCGGAGACGAAGCGGATCACGGCGCAGGCGTCCGACAGGGGCTCGTAAGTCTCGGTGCCGAGCTCGCAGCGAGAGACGCCGGGGCCGGACAAGCGGCGCTCGACGACGTAGGAGCCGGGAGCGCGCTCGCGGACCGTGAAGGTGGCGAGCGGCTGGCCCTGGGGTTCAGGGAGCCGGGCGACGAAGCCGGCGAGGACGTCGCGGGGAGAGGCGGCCATTTATGCGGCCTCCCGGTCAAGATCAGCGGTGATGACGAGGAGGCGCTGGCCGCGATCAACGTTGGCCGAGGTCAGGGCCGTATCGGCGTCAGCGCCCTGCAGCCGCTTCTCAGCGTCGACGAGGCGAGCGACGAGACCGGCCTCGATCGCGGTGAGGTCGAACGCGTTGGCGTTCACGTTCCGGCCGCGAACGAGCTGATCCTTGCACCGCTTGTTGTGAGCGAGCCGGAGCTTCAGCTCGTCGATCTGGAAATCCGGGCGCGCCAGGACGGCGAGCACCTTGTCGAGATCGGCGAAGAAAGTGGTGAGACGGTCGACGGGGGCGGTCATTGTGCCGACCCGCCGAAGACGTAGGCGGCGCTGAAGATCGCCGCGAGCACCATAGCCGGTGCGGAAAAGATCAGCGCCGCGGCCATGTCAGGCGGCCTTCGCGAGAGCGGCGACGTTGACGCGCACGTGGGCGACATACTCGGCGACGGTGCTGCCGCCCTCAAAGGCAGCCAGCGCGCCGTCGATCGAATAGCCGTCCGTGTCCTGGTTGCCGTCGAGGGAGAAATCGCGACCGAACGCGCGCTCGGCGCGGGCTACCCAGCGCTCCCAGGCCGCGTCGGAATTAAGAGAGGCGCTTTCGAGCGCTGCGAATTCGAGGTGGTGCACCGGAGGGCTCCATCGCGGGTGGCGATGGGCCTAAGCTAGTCGGATATATCCGATGTCGTCAATCGGAAATCGGAGACTTCCGACGATTTTTCTCCGATCGCTTTGGCGGGTGCGAGTCGTACCGCAGGCGAGCCACTGATCTTAGCAGCCTCCAGTTTCCCCCGTAATCCACAGCCTCACGATGGCGTGACAGCTCGGTATTTTGCTGTCGTTGACTCACTAGTGCCCCGTGAACGAACTGAGAACAAATTGAAGGGGAGCGTCCTGGCGTTGCGTTCTGCAGAACAGCTTAAGATCCACCGATGCGTGCGTATCGACGTCGTCTGCGAGGACTGCGGACAGGGCAAAACATACGAGAGGGCTCGGATCACCGAGCTTCTCGAAAGAGGCGTGCGCACTATGCGCGATCTAGAGCGGAGGCTGTTCTGCACCTACTGCCGTGGCGCAGGTGGAGACGGCATAAGCCTGCGGATGAGGCCGCACTATCCGTCTAGTCGCTTTTTGAGCCCACGATCTTATGGACCGAGACAACACGATCACCGGGGAACCGCATGATCCGGTCTTCGCCCGGCGCCGGGTTCAGTTGCTCGAGCACGAGCTCTTTCTTCGATTGGCTGACGAACCGTTTTACGTATCCGCTCGGGACGTCGTCCTCATCGATCCTGATCTGGGCTACAACGTAGTGGCCGGTCCGGAATGGCCGATGCGGAGCGACGTAGACCGTATCGCCATCCTCGTAACGGTCGAGCATTGACGTGCCACGGACGAAGACGCCGTAGCCGTCCCTGACATCGGCGAGCGAGGGCGGCCTAAGATGAGACTCCAGCTCTTTCCCGTTCATCCGAAACCGGCCATCCGGGCCGCCGGCGGCCTCGCCGTAGATGTGGACCAGATCACGGCTGAACTTCACCCGGCCGGCCATCTCCGCATTCGGTGAAGGCGCGGCCGCCTCGGTCTCGTTCGCCTCGTCGTCTCCTTCGAACGGCAGGATTTCCGCCGGGTCCGACGGCAAGGGCGCGATCTCCATCAGGTAGACGAGGCTGATCCTGTGGGTGCGGGCCAACTTGCGTGCCGGCTCGATCGGCATCGGCTTCTTGGCCTTCTTCAGGAAGTCGTCGACGTAGGTTCTGCCGAGTTCGGCATCGGTCGCGAGCTTGGTCTTGTTGCTGGCGCGCACGCGGATCAGCATCTCCAAGTTCTGCTTCTGCGAGGTCACTAGGTTGGGTGCCGACGTCATGTCGGAATTTTCCCATCCCGGCCAAATCGGAACCAGTCGTATTTTTCCGATTGACGACATCGGAAATCTCCGACTAATTTCCGACGCATGGAGCAAGAGCTAAACCTTCGCCTGAAGACCGCTGCCGAGGCGTACGCCTCGCTGCAGAAGCTCAGCCTCACCACTGTCGGGAGACAGGCGGCAGGCGATTGGCGCTTTTTCACCGACATGCGCGTCGGCAAGTCATTCACCGCGCGCAAATACGACGACGTCATGCAGTGGTTCTCGGATCACTGGCCTGATGCAGAGTGGCCGGAGGCGGCCGGCGAGCGGCCGTCGAAGAGCGAGCCGGCTGTCGTAGAGAGCGAGCCCTCCCAGCCGGAGGCCGCGTGATGCTGTTCGGCACCTCCACGCGCGCTTTGCTCCGGAGGCTCGGCAGTGTCAGCCTGTATCGCATCGGGCGCGAGACGCATCTCGTTTCCTCGCGCGATCCTGGTGAGCTCGACCCCGAGACGGTGCTGGGCGTCCTGCTCAGCGTGTTCGCGGTTACGTGCCGCCGGGTGAGCAACGACAACCACACCGAGAGGGCAGCCTAGATGCGCCCCTCGGACACGATGATCGAGATTATTCACGGTGCGCCTCGGGCCGCGCCGGTGGTTCTAGACCTGCTAGCCGCCGCGCACCGTCCATCAGTCGTTGCGCGATTTGTTCGCGGTGCACGTCAAAGTCTGAAAAGGCTACGGCTTCGAAATCCGATAGCGGCTCCGGCTGCGCAGTCGGGCTGCTCAGATGCCCCTCGATCAGGTTCGCGAGCTCCTGCCTCTGATTTTCGGGGGCATCCTTGATGCGCGCGCCCATCATCAGTTGGACTGCTCCGCCCAGCACTTCCACCGTCGCCGCCAATACGGCGAGCTGCTCATCGTTCATTTTCGGCTCCATCGGTCTTCGCACTTCCGATGGTAGCGGGCCGGGCGGGGCTGTCGAGGAACGAGCTCGATACCTCGCCCGTGCTTGCGCTGGTCTGGCCGTCCTCGCCCTGGCCGGCTGCACCCTCAACCGCGTCGAGACCGAGCGCATGCTGCTCGATCGCGGCATCGACGGTCCCACGGTGTCGTCCCAGGCGGATTGGCTGTTCGGGCCCTGTGGCCTTTCCGAGCCGTTCACGGCGCGGTTCAGCGGCACGTTTCACAGCCACTTCGTCACCGGCACGATCTGCGCAACGGGCGAGAACGGCGAAGACGCCCGGCTCGTCGGCTTGGATCGGCCATTTACGGAGCGCGGCCGGTGATGGCGCGCTCATCGTCTTTCCCATCGGTCGGAATGAACCGGCCGGTCGCCCAGGTCGTCTGCGGCCCCACCGCAGGTGTTGTTAGCGACCGATCTGGGCGCTCCCATTCGCGCGGGTCCCGCGCGTCCGTCGCCCATCTCGGGCATTTCTCCCTGAGACTTAGCCGGGGCCTTCGGGCCTCGGCTCCTTCCTTCATCACCGTCCTGGTACAGGCCGCCATACCAACGGATCAGCGCCGCCAAGCGCTTCCGACCTTCGGCCCATGCCTTTTGCCTCGCGCTATCCGTGCTCGCCAAAGCAACGGACGCGACCGTGTACCTGCGTTTCCCAGCAACCCCGCGCATTCCTGCAGCTCCTCTGCTTCGATCTTCTTGAAGCACAGGGGATTTCGCGAATGCGCGAAAAAGTCAGAGGGCGCGAGCCCATGATGACGGCTGACCAAGCGCGCGAGGAGATCCGTTCTCCTCTCGACTTTCTCGTCCGGCACCACGTCGACGGCGGCGCTCCGCGGATGCGCGCCTACGAGCGGGTCGGTGCCCAGATCGGGCGGACACCGGCGTGGGTCCAGCGCGTCCTTGGGCGCCGGCCGGACGCATCGGTCGGGCTGCACGACGCTCTGAATATTCGAGCCGCCTATGCGCGGCTCTGCGACCGGATCGGTGCCGCGGCGGACGCGGTCGAGGCGGAGAACCAAGCACTTCGGAGGGATCTCGATGCGGCTCTTCAACGAGATCAGTCGGTGGTGGCGCTCGCGCAGAGATCGGGGGCGCCTGAAACGGCAGCTGCTCGAGGTGCGGGAGCGCCGGCCGCATCAGCATTGGTCCCGACGACTGCTCGCGCGCGTCGCCGGGCGTCGCTGCCCCCGAGAGACGTGAACGACCTGCCGCTGTGGCGCGGCCTGACGGAGGAGTGAGAGCGATGGGACTTTACGGTGGCGCTGCGGCGATCGGCGCGAGCAAACAGATCGGTCCGGATACGACTGGTCCTCGCGACGGAGGGCTGTCGGTCCTTGGCGCCATGTCGAACGCAGTCGAGCTCGGTAGGCAGATCAGCCAGAACAACGCGATCCTTGAGGGCATGGTCGAGCGCGCCGAGGGTTTAGCGTTCAAGCTCGGTGGTCCGTATCCTCCGGAGGGCGCCGATCAGGCAACCGGCGGGACGAAATCTTCCCGCGAGCCCGGCTCCACGGTCGATGCTCTGAATACCATCATCGGCGAACTGTTCGACCGCTCGAACGAGAGCACGCGACCGCTCGCTCGACTTGAGCGCGCACTAAGCGCGATCGATCGCGCCATCGGCTGACCCTGCCACCTTCCGGGCGGCGGTTGGCGTCGTCCGGGTTCCTGAGAGGAGCCCACATGGGCAAGTTCACGAAGAAGCCGGTCACCATCGATGCGGTGCAGTGGTTCAAGCCCGGCGACCATCCGGCGGTCTCCGTGCGGACGAGCGGGGGCGAAACCGAGCTTCCGAGCGTGCGCGGGAAACAGGGCGCCGTTCGGGTCGATCCGGGTGATTGGATCATCCAGGAGCTCGATGGGTCCGGCTATTATCCGTGCAAGCCGGACGTCTTCGCTCAGACCTATTTTCCGACCTCGCGCGACCCTAGCGCCACCGGTGATCCGTCCATCTCGCTCGGCGAGGCGCAGGCGATCGTCGAGACGAAGACGGCGCCGCGCATCACGTTCGACGGCATCAAGGCCGCGATCGCCGACGTCGAGTATTTTCGGGCGAAGGACACGCTGACGATCTGCATCATCACGATGCGGAACGGCTTCCACGTCCTCGGCAAGTCGGCCTGCGCGTCGCCTGAGAACTACGACCAGGCGGTCGGCGAGCGTTACGCCTACGACGATGCCTTCCGTCAGATCTGGGCGCTCGAAGCCTACGCGCTGAAGAACACGCTCTCGGCGGCTGCCTGACCGATGCGCCGCGTCTCGCTCGCCTCGCTCAACCCCCTCCGCGCGATCGGCCGCTGGGCTGCGCACTATTCGATTGCGCTGGTCCACGACTCGCTGCGCGGCGTCGGTTCGGCGATCCACGCCTCCGAGGCTCGGACGCAGGGTGAGCTGCGCAGCTTCGAAGAGCGGCAAAGCAAGCGAGTCGGCGCAATCCTGTCCGAACTGACCGAGTTGCGGCGCGAGCAGGACGAGCTTCGGGCGCTGCACTCGTTCGTCGGCGATCCGAGGGCACCCTCGCCGGCCATGTCGATCCCAGCCGGCGACCGTCTGGTGCCGCGCCATGCGCCGGCCCGCGATCCGCGTCTGCCGGCCGGCCGCCCTCACCCCTGAGCTTCACCCCGCGAAACCGGAGACCTCCCGTGTCAAATCCCCTGTCCAAGTTGCTCTCGTTCCTTCGCACGCAGATCAGCGGCGCGCCGCTCGAACACGTCCAGGATGCCGTGAAGGGCGTCGAGGAGCACGTTGAGGCCGAGATCCGCAGCGCCGTCGACGCTGTCGAGGCGAAGTTCGAGGCGCGCATCGTCGCGATCGAGAAGGGTCTCGGCATCACTCCGCCCGAGCCGCCGGCCGCCGCTGCTGCCGCCGAGACCGAGGCGCCGCAGCAGGCCGCCTAGCCCCCAAACGCGAACCGCCCGGACCCCCTCCGCAAAAGCGAGGTCCGGGCGGCGAATTCCGCTCCCCTCGAACCATCCGTGGAGATCGTCATGGCGACGAAGAAGAAGGGCGCGAGCCCGAAAGTAATTAAGGCCACATCCTCTGGCCTACAAGACGCGATCCGGGATGCTGCCGGCGCTAAGCTGCGGGCCAAGAATGCCGGTGCCAATAAGGCTACAGCGCTCGGTGAGTATGCGAAGAAGAGCGGGTTCTCGAACCCTGTTCTCGGCCTCGTTCTGAAGCTCCACGACTGGGACGATATCAAGCGCACGGACTTCATCCGCGAGTTGCTGATGGCCCACGACATGATGGGCTGGGGCAAGCAATCCGATCTCTTCGACGATATCGGCGAGCAGATCGCTGAGGCGACAAAGCGCGCCCAGGACGCCGAGAACGCGCGCAAGGGCAAGCCGACCAGCACGCCCGGCCTCCCGATCGAGGAGTTGGCGAAGGGCATCAAGCCGCTCGACGAGCCTGCGAAGCCTCGGCGGCGTTCGAAGAATGCTCTGCCCGAGACCAAGGCGGCCGACGCCCCGTCCCGCACGCCCGAATCCGTCCACTGAGGCAGGGCGCCATGTCGGACCGCATCACGATCGTTCTGGAAGGTCCGCCCCGCGGCAAGGGCCGTCACCGCACGCGTGTGGTGGCGATGCCCGGCCGCGCGCCCTTCGCGCAGGAATACCCAGATCCGAAGACGAAGCAGTATGAGGCTGCGCTGTCGGGCGTCGCGAAGGCCGAGATGATCGGCCGGGAGCCGCTGTCCGGCCCGCTGCGCGTCGTCGTCTTCGCCTTCATGCCGATCCCGGCGTCGTGGTCGAAGTCGCAGAAACGCGAGGCTCGCAACCGCATCATCCGGCCGGTGACGAAGCCGGACTGGGACAACCTCGGCAAGGTCTGCGACGCGCTGAACGGCATCGTGTGGGGCGATGACGCGGCGGTCGTGAGCGGCCAGGTCGAGAAATACTATTCGGACGAGCCCGAGCTCGTCGTCACGGTCGAGCCGTGGGTTCCCGTGATCGTTTCGGCTGCCGCTGAGCAGGTGGCGGCATGACATGGGCCTTCGGTGACCTGCGCCCGCTGTCCTACGATCTTATCGTTGCTGACCCGCCGTGGAAGTACGAGGCGTACAGCGAGCGCGGCGAGAAGAAGGGTGCTGCCGCGCAGTACTCCTGCCTGCAGCCTGAAGAGATTGGGGAGCTCTTCCCGGTCCATCTTCTTGCCGGGGGCAACTGCCTGCTGGGCTGCTTCGGCACGTGGCCGCTGTTTGACCGGCAGCTCGCGTGCATTCGCGCCTGGGGTTTCACGTTCCGGTCTGTTGTCGTCTGGGAGAAGGTGTTCGCAAGCGGCAAGTCCGCGATCGGCACCGGCTATCGCGTGCGCTCAATGTGCGAGCCGGTTCTGCTCGCGACTATCGGCGAGCCTCGGCACAAAGCCTTCCCTGGCCTGTTCTCCGGCATCCGCCGCGAGCATTCGCGCAAGCCTGACGAATTCTACTCCCTCGTCGATGATCGGTGCCCGCGCCTATTCCGTCGCGCGGACCTGTTCGCTCGCGAGACCCGGCACGGCTGGGAAGCCTTCGGGAACGAAGCGACGAAGTTCGATCCTGCTCCCCTCGCCGTAGCGGCGGAGTAGGCCGATGTCTGGCCCCTCCTCCTACGACATCAAGCGTCCGTCCTCTCCGGTGCCGTTGTCCCGACGCGCCACCGTCGTGCGCGAGGCCGCGTCCCGGTACTGGGACATGTTCACCCGCTACCGCGGTGACGACCAGTCCAAGTGGTTCGACTGCGATATCGCGCTGGCCGAGAGCGCCGATGCTCTCGACCGACTCGCGACGCTCTCAGCTCTGACGAGCGACGAGTATGTGATCGACCTGCTGAACCGGGCGATCGAGAAGCACACGCCCGCCGAGGCCTCCGATGAGGCCGCAGCATGAACGAGCGCTTCGAACCGGACTACAGCGATGTCGTGCCACTGCGGCGGCCGCCGGCGGGCGTCCAGGCTCGTCCGGGCGCTGCCCCGGGCGACATCTACCCGATCGCCAGCGTCGAGACCGAGCAGGGCCTGCTGGGTTGCATCCTGACGAACCCGCACGTCTTCCCGCTCGTGCAGCACCTCGTCGCGAGCGAGCACTTCGCCGAGCCGATCCACCAGGCGATCTGGGAGGGTATGGCCGAGGTCACGGCGGCCGGCGACACGCCGAACCTGCTGAAGGTCGCGGCGGCGCTGGGGCCGGCCTTCACGAAGCGGGATCTCGGCAACGGCCAGACCGGCATGGTGTACCTGGTGCAGTGCGCAGGCGGCGGCTGCACGCCGATCGGCGCCGACGAGCACGCCCGGACGATCCAGCAATACTGGCAGCTCCGGGCGCTCCACGCGGCGACGTCACGCGCCGGCGAGGCCGCGGGCTACGTGCCCGGCCCCCTCCTCTCTCAGGTCTATGCGCGCGTCGATTCCGTCCGTGCGTCCTTCATCGACCGGAAGGTCAAATCGGCCACGGCCGGTGAGGCCGGCGATGCGCTCATGGAGCGGATCCAGAAGTCTCTCCAGGGCAACGGTGAGCGCCGCCCGAAGACCGGCATCGACATGCTCGACCGGGAGATCGGCGGCGGCCTTCAGAAGTCGTTCCTGATCACGCTCGGCGCCCGCACGTCGATGGGTAAGTCGATCGTCGGGGTCGAAGTCGGCAGCAACGTCGGGCGGCAGGGCGTGCTCGCGATCTACCATTCGCTCGAGATGTCGCGCGAGCAGATCGCGGCCCGGCGCGCCTCGAGCTGGCTTTTCGCCCACGGTAGCCATGACATCCCGTATGAGCAGATGATGCGCGAGGACGGGCTGTCGGACGCACAGGCGCAGCTTGTCGGCGACGCCGTCTACAAGATGCGCGGCGAGCACTTCCACATCGAGGACGGCGGCGGCCGCACCATCGGCGACATCGCTGCCGCGTCGGATCGGCTGGCGAACTCGTATGCCCGCCGCGGCATCCCGCTCGGGACCGTGATCATCGATCACGCGCACATCGTGAAGCCGAGCCGGTCCTTCAACCGTGAGGACGAGGGCCTGAAGGAGGTCGCCGACGGCGCCCTCGAACTCGCCAAGCACCTCGACACGACGGTCCTGCTGCTCGCCCAGCTCAACCGGAAGACGGAGAGCCGGGCGCAGGACGAGCGCCGGCCGACGCTGGCGGATCTGCGCGGCGCCGGTGCGTTCGAGGAGAACTCGGACGTCGTCGGGTTCCTCTATCGGCCGGCCTATTACGTCGAGCGTTCGAGCGCCTTCCGTAACGGCAAGACCGAGGCGCACATCGAGTACGACGGCTGCAAGTACGACCTCGAAATCATCATCGAAAAGAACCGGGCCGGGCGCGCGAACCACATCGTGCGCGCCTGGATCGACCCGGCTCTCAACGCTGTCCGCAACCTTCAGCACGGGTCCTAGAGCCATGCGTGAGCCACTTGTTCCTCTCCATGTCGACGTGCGCGAGTTCGCGTTCATGCCGCTCGACGTCGCGCGGCTTCGCGATTCCGCGATCGTCGACGAGATCTCCGGTGATGAGTTCCGGGCCGCGATCCTTCTGTGGTGCGCGTCCTGGCATCAGGTGCCGGCTGGTTCGCTACCGAACGATCCGAAGCAGCTCTCGAAGTTCGCGGGCTACGGGCGCGTAATCGCCGAGTGGGAGAAGGTCGCCGGCGGCGCGTTGTACGGCTGGATCGAGTGCTCCGACGGCCGGCTCTACCACCCTGTGATCGCCGAGAAGGCGCTCGAAGCCTGGGAGAAGAAGAGCGAGTTCAGCCAGCGCAGCAACGCGCGCGCTGAGCAGGCTCGTGCAGCTGCTGAAGCACGCTGGGGCAAGGGTCAGGGCGGTGACGAGGCCGCGGCGAGCGACGCTAAGCCTTTGGGGACGAAGGCCTTGGAAACGAAAAATGCTGAACCGATGCGTGAGCAATGCGGGAGCATGCCGGGAGCATTGCCGAAAGGGAATAGACAGGGACAGGGAATAGAAACTGCTGCAGCGCGAAGCGCGGGACGATCAGGCTCGGACGAACTCGGGGCACGTTTGCGCCCCCTGGTCGGAAGCCTGCCCGTCTCGGTCGATCCAGACCTGACCCCCATCCGAAAGCTTCTGGCTGAAGGCCTCGAACTCGACGACGTCGAGCAGGGGATTCGCGCCTTTGTGGAGCGTGGTCGAACCCGGCCAAGGGCCTGGGGAGACTTCGAGAAATGGATTCGGCGCGCCGCGAAGGATCGGCTCGATGTGGACGGTTCGCCGCCGGCACCGACGATCGGTGGGAAGCCCCGCCCGCTGCCCAGCCCCGCCCAGATCCGGCGCGTGCAGATCCGCTTTGCGGCGGAGCACTTTCGTGGCCATTTCTCGGATGGCTGGCCGAACGAGATGCGACCCGGGCACCCGGACTGCACGATCCCCGAGGAGGTCATCGACGAGGCCCGGCTTCTCGTCGCGACCCAGCAGGGCGTGTCGTTGGCCGAATTCAGCGCAACGGCGCACTAGCGGCGGAGCTCAGTCGTACCCGATGGCAGTCGCATCGCCCCAATCGATCTTAAGCTCCGTCCCCGCCGGGGCATGTCCTGCGGCGGAAGCGACTTCGACCGCCACGAAGCTGACGGCGACCATCCCGGCCAACAGCATCAGCGCGACGCCGAGTGCCATCGTCACCTTCGCGGCGTGCGGGCGCAGGAAGTGGATCGTGAGACAGCCGAGAGTGAAGGCGGCGGCTTCGATGATCGAGACGTGATCCGGGCGCAATGTCGTCCTGCTCGTTCGTCGGTTGTTTCAGCGCCGGGGGAATAGCCGAAACCGATCGATCCTGTTCCTGCGCATTTGGATGAGCTGCCCCGACGGCGATGAACGCCCAACGACCCATCGTCCCCGTCTACCCGCCTCGCTACACGGTCCGCGCCGTCACGGCCTGGGCAATTGCGCTGCTGAATGCTTACAAGCCTGCCCTGCCAGCCTCGCCGATCATGGCGGCGAAGCGCGAGCCGGAGGCAGATGTCGCGTTCCGGACGTTGCTGCAGACCTGCGTTGCCGACTCGATCCATCGTAGGCAGCTTGGCGCCTGGTGCACCGCCAAGGCCAATCCGGCCGACCGAGATCTCTCGTTCGCGCAGGCCTGCAAGCGGCACGGCTGGTCGGAAAAGACGGCGGAGCGAAACGTTGATCGCTCGCTGACGGCCCTTGTGCTTGCGCTCAACAACGATGGCGCTGGAGCTCAGTCGCTAAACCGCGAACACAACTGACCATTTAGCCGAGGGGGTATAATAGAAAATAGCGGCTACTGCTTTTGTGCCGTTGCAGCTCCCGCAAATTTAACGATTTGGTAACTTTCGAAAATGAAGATTAAGAACGATTACCGCCACCACGGCGCTTTCCGTCAAGATGCGCGACAAGCTTTTGCAGAACCTTCCGAATATGGCTCCGCACCGAATCCGAAGGTTGGGGAGTTGCCTCCAACCGGTCTAAAACGTCGTCTTCGCCTGCCTGAAACACGACGTCATACTCCGCTGGATGGACTTAGTTGTAAGTCGTTATTTCCCGCAAAAGCAAGCGGACATTGACTACGCAGGCGGCCGCTGAAACGCGAAAACTTGGATGTGCCTTAGGAGCGACATCTTATTCAGTCTATAAAACCAAATGCGCCCAAAAAGCGTAAAAACAAGATCGGGAGGAGCCTTTGCCTGCGCGATTTCATTTCGACCTAGTAAAGGATGCCGAAATTATCCGGGATATGGATGGTGTTGAAGCGACCGATATCGAGTCCGCAATCGAGCAAGCCGAAATTTGCCTAAGGGAGTTCCGGGATGCAGGCGAACTTTCCGGAAACGAAGGTTGGACACTCGTCATCCGAGATGAGATTGGAACCGAGTTGGACCGGTTGCGCGTCTGATCTTGTAAGAGACCAAGCCATGCGCCCTCAAGGCGCAAGCCCTGCCAAAGATTTTGCTTGACGGTGACGGCGATAGCCCCGGATCGGCGAATTCTCGCAATCTGAATACAGGCTTTCCCGTGACCGCGCCGGCCGCCCGTACCGCTTCAGGCCTCCTCGATATCTCCGCCGCCCGCGCGAAAGATGCGCGCCGCAGCCGTGCCGCCGATCCGCGCGGCGATCGCTACAATCGCTCGGGCGCCTACAAGCACGGCGCCGGCGTCGGCAAACCCGTGCGGCGCCAAGCCGTCCAAACGTCGGTGTGCGCGGTGTCCGATCCGTTCGACCCGGCCAGGCGGCTACAGGTCTCGGTGAACCGCAACGTCGACATCCTCGAGGTCGAGCGTAGTCACGGCCGGATCCAGGTCTCCGAGTACGAGACCGGCCGACAGGTCCAGGCTATCCTCGAGCGCGCATCCGGCGCCCGGCTCGGCTCCTCCGGATGGGACATCTCGGGCTCACGCGACCAGACGATCGCGCACGAGCTCGCCGTGATCTACGCCATCGAGGACGCCCGGCTCGTTGCGAAGCTGAAGGACAAGATCGTCCGAGCGGTCGGCACGCCTGGCGCCCGCTTCCTTGCCGAGGTCCTGGTCGGAGGAAAAACCTTTGCGCAATACGCCGCCGCCCGCGGCCGTAGCGGCGAGCGCGGCACCGCCGGCGTCGCCAACCACTTCCGGATCCTGATGGAGTACCTGGACGAGGCCTTCGCTGCCGAGGGCGTGAAGGACGTCACCCGGGAATGGTTCTTCCGAGCCGAGCCGAGCTCAGAGCCGACGGACGAGAAGGGGCGCGTCGTTCCCAAAGGTCACGGCCACGTCTGGGGCGGCGAGGAATCGCGGTACGCGCGACATATGAACGACGAGGCTCGGCAGCTCGTCGGTCGCACGGCTCGGGTTCGGGATATCGTCGGCGCGCGGCATCGGGTTACGGGCGATAACTAGCAAAGCCTAGCGGAATCGCGGTCTTGTTCTGTACGCTCGCTTTTGGAGGGCGAGCATGCGCGATCTGTACGACCAACTTCTGGCAGAGGGCGAGGCAGGTATAGATCGCCTTATTGGCGAACGAACCCAAGAATTTTTGGAGCTAGACTTTAAACGTAAGGAGGTCGACCGCAACGGCGAGTTCTCGACGAAAGATCGTCGTATGCTTGCCGAGGCGCTATCCGGCTTTGCAAATTCTGCTGGCGGTCTTCTCATCATTGGGATCGATGCTAGGCCCGGAGATGACCAGATCGACTGTGCTCAAGCTCCGTTTCCTATCATGGGGATCGAACGATTTTTAGCAGACGCAAATAATGAGATCGGTCAGCTAATTCAGCCTCGCCTCGACGGCGTCGCGATAGCGGCTATCGACTCGCGGCGTGAACCAGGTTCCGGATATCTTCTTGTTTATGTCCAGCAATCTGAACGCCGACCGCATCGTTCCGAGGCCAAAGGGCAGAAGCTTTACTATAAGCGGCACGGTTCTTCATTCTACGTCATGGAACATAATGATCTTGCCGATGCTTTTGCGAGGCATGGCGTTCCCACAATAGATATCAACATAAAAATCGGCTACGTTTTTGGCGTTGGCGCTATGCGTAGATATGTATTGCAAGTATATTCATCAAATACATCTGATTATATTGCAAAGTTCCCCTATTTGATATTGAGAAATATGTCAGGATGCCACCCGACTAATGGGATCGAGCACGATCCGGCTCAACCGTTGAGGATGCAGGAAAGAGACGGGACGATTTCATTTTTCGGGGGCGCCGATGACGTGGTTCATCCCGGTACTGAGAGACATATGGCAAACATCACTGTGACCTTCTCGCGCGACGGACATCAAGGCTGGATGCCGGTGCACGCCAAAGCGGGGGATCCGGTGCCGTCTTTTGAGGCTAAGATAGGTTGTGAGGGTGCGCGCCCGATGGTTCATCGGCCGTTGTTCGACATTGAGATGTTCGACTTGCCCCGTTGACCCGTCGGGCAAATCTCTGCATAGCCACAACGTCGCGAGACGAACGCCCGCTGCCCCATCCGGCCGCGGGCGTTGTCGTTTCTGGAACCGGCGGGGTGGCCTCTACCTGCCCGCTGCGACCGCTGATGCAGGAGCCGACAGGCTTACAGATCCCCGACCTGCATAAAGAACCGTGGGGCCCGCAGCCGGGCGGAACAGCCGGCACCCTTTCAGCCGCAAGAACCGCTCAACAGCATTGGCGTTGAAGCGTGACGACGTGGGCCACGATTTCACATATGATCGGTCCTCGATGAGCGCGCACGCGATCGCCACCGCGATTGAGCAGGAAGTCTCGGCCTTCCGCAATCTGCGGTTCCGCGACCAGGCCGAGTACCTTGAGGCGAAGGACGCGCATTGCGCGCGCATCCGGTCGCTCGTCCGTCAGCTCCGTCCGAAGATCGGTGTGCCCGAGATGCTGTCGTTCGGCACTGGCCGGCGCACGTTCGGCGGTCGCTCGTTCGAGGTCGTCGCGAAGATCCCACGCAAGCTCGCCGAGCGTTCCGCCAGCCGAGGCCGGCAAAGCGCCTAAGCGTCGATGAGCGCGACCTTCTCGACGCCGTGATTGATCGCCAGCGCGATCGTCCTGGCGTCGTCGAAATCGGTCTGCTCCGGCATCTGGAGCATGATCGTCTTCTCGCCGAGGCCGATATCCTCGGAGACCTCGAACACCAGGAAGCAGGGCTGTCCCGGGTCCCGCTCTTTCACCGTCACCACGAAGTTGCGCTTCATCGGATCCCCCCGTCGAAAGCGTGTCTTCGAAATAGGCGGCAACAAGTCTTTCAGTTCCGTTTTCGACGGCGCTTTCCACGGTCTCCTGAGACCGGATTTATGGTCGATCTGCCATAGGCAGCGCTTCCGCTAAATTGTGTTGTCGGAACCTATCCAAGGCTGCCTACCAAATCGCCAAGTCGTTGTCCGAGTTGTTCGATCGCTACTTCCTTCGGGATGTTGCGACTAACGATCAATCCCTCCTCGTCAGTACGCGCTTCCCATCCGGTGCCGAGATCTTCGAGGATCTCTTTTTTCGCCCCGGTCCCGTAGGCCTCAGCCAGCTCGTTGAGGCGGATCACGAACTGGTCGTTGCCGGCTTCAACGCCTTGCTTCAACCGAGCCAGAAGCGCTGCCGCAGCCCTTCGCGAACCTGAGTTCAAAATATGTCTCCATTGCCGGTGCCGGTTGCACCGGCAAACTTCACACCAGTCTCGTTGGTTCGCGCCATTGCCTATTCGGCGGAGGCTCGAGCCGAGCGGACCCGCAAGGCCTACTCGTCGGCCTTCACCGGCTTCGTGAATTGGTGCCGGAGCGTCGGTGCCAACCCGATGCCGGCCGAGGCGCCAACCGTCGCCGCCTACGTCGCGCACCTCGCGGACAGTGGCCGGAAGGCAGCGACCATCAACCTGCATGTCGCGGCGATCGCGGCCGTGCACCGGGCCGGTGGCCACGAACCGCCGACCGGCGCCGAGGCGGTGAAGGCCACGGTACGGGGCGCTCGCCGGGCGCTTGGCACGCGGCAGACCCGTAAGGCGCCGGCGACCGCCGAGACGCTGAAGAAGGTCCTGCGGAAGGTCCCGGACACCACCACCGGGTTGCGCGATCGGGCGCTTCTGTTGCTCGGATTCGCCGCGGCGTTGCGCCGATCCGAACTCGTGGCGCTCGACGTCGCCGATCTCGAACGGGTGCCGGACGGCATCATCGTCCATATCCGCCGGTCGAAGACAGACCAGGATGGCGCCGGCCAGGAGATCGCGGTCCCGCGCGGCTCGAAGCTGAAGGTCTGCGAGGCGCTCGACGCTTGGCTCGCCGCAGCTCGCATCATCACCGGCCCGGTGTTCCGGTCGATCAACAAGGGCGGCGCGATCTCGTCCGAGCGTCTCACCGATCGCTCGGTGGCCGACATCATGAAGCACCACATCGCAGCAGCCGGCCTCGATGCCACGCTCTTCTCCGGCCACTCGCTGCGGGCCGGCTTCGTCACCTCGGCGCTCGCTGCTGGCGCCGACGTGCTGAAGGTCATGCACGTCACCCGGCACACCCAGGTGACGACGCTGCAGAAATACGATCGCCGGGCCCGGGCCTTCGACGATCACGCCGGAAAGAAGTTCCTGTGAGCACCGTCGCCCGCCTCGGCCAGGATCCGGCCGCGTCCGCCTATGGCGATTACCTGCGCGAGAAGCGCAACGGCATGTGCCCGATCCAGCGCGAGCACGAAAAGGTCCGCGCACTGCTCGATGCGGTGAAGGCCGGCGGCGAGCGCGTCATCCCGGAGCGTCGGCTGTGACCCGCCCCGCGGTCGCCCGACTGCTCGCCGGTCTCAACGTCCAGCGCGGCGCCCCGACTGCCGAGCAATGGGTCGATGCCCTCGGGCTCGTCGCGAACGCCGAGCGCGTCCCAGGCCGCTGGCTCTGTCTCGAATTCACATCGGGCGGCAGCGCCCGCATCTCCGAGGTCCCGCTTCCCGATGAAGAGCACGCCTAGCCTGCCGCCGGCGACCCCGGCGCCCGTCTCCTCGCCCGCGCAGGAAGTCGCGGCGGCCGAGCGCGAGGTCCGTCGCGCGCTTCTGCAGAGGTTCCGCCTGTGATGACCGACGAGCAACGCGCCCGCGTGCCGGGCATCCTGCGCGAGATCATCGACCTGGATCGCAAGATCGGCGCGTTCCGCGATCGCGTCGCGGCCGCACCCGTCTTGCCGATGAAGATCGGGAATGAGGCTCGGCGCCTTCGCCGCCTGCGCGACGAGCTGACCGCCGGCGCGCGCCAGCTCTACGGCCGCGCGCCTCTCCGCGGCGACACGGGCCCGGGCCGGCCGACGGCGGTGGCTGCTTGATGCCCCGCCTCGCCGCCCTCCTCGTGCTGCTCGGCGTCGCGATCTCCGCGCGGCGTCCACGGAAACCCCGTCGCCTCGTGAGGCCTGATGCTCAGGTTGCGAATCTGCCGAGGCGGCTGTCATCGGACGAGTTTCGGCTGCTGCTTATGCGCAGCCCTTCCGAGGCGCGGCACTGATGCTCCGCATCGCCCTGCCTTTCCTAATCGTGCCGTTCGCCGTGATGGGCGGCGGTATCGCCACCGGCCGCGCGGCTGAGCCTCGGCTCGCAGTGGCCCTCGCCTGCTCCGGATCGATCGCAGGCTCGGACTGCTCGCGTGAGACCGCTCTCGACATTGTGGTAGCGCCGGCCGGTGAGACCGACTGCCCGAAGGTCGCGCAGGTCCTCGCGACGCATCTCGATCTGCCCGCCGGCGGCTATCACAAGCTGATCTGTGAGCGGCGGAAGAGCTAATGCTGTCGCGCCCTCGCCCGCCGGAGCACCTGCTCGGCCAGGAAGGCACCGTCACGCCGACGCCATTCGTGCCCGCGCCCGAGCTCGAAGCCTGGGCTCGCGCAACGTTCATCGACGACGACGCCCCGCTCCTCAACGAAGAGCACATGCACCTGAGAGACGCCACGCTCGGCTTCCTATGGTGCGCAATCCCGAACGCCCGGCAAATGAACGCCGTCGTCGGCCAGGCCGAGATGCTGTCCCTGCAGGGCGGCAAGTGGTCGAAGGCCCGGCAGGAGATGCAGATCGAAGGCTGGTTCGGCCGCCTGCCGGACTTCCTGATCACGCTCCACGCCGATTACGCCGACCAGTGTTCGGACGCGGGCTTCTGTTCGCTCGTCGAGCACGAGCTGCTCCACTGCGGACAGGCGAAGGACGTCTGGGGCCAGCCGCGGTTCTCGAAGCAGACCGGCAAGCCGATCTTCTCGATGCGCGGACACGACGTCGAGGAGTTCGTGTCGATCGTCGCTCGGTACGGCGTCGGCAACGGAGCCGGCCAGACCGCCGCTCTCGTCGAGGCCGCCAACCGCGCCCCCATCGTCTGCGAGGCCGACATCGCCGGCGCCTGCGGGACCTGCGGGCGACGTTTGACCATCATTTGATAAGGACCAGGCCGTGAGCGCGCTTTCCGATGAGGTGAAAACCTTCATCGTCCAACAGCTTGCGTGCTTCGACCCGCCCTCGGCTGTCGTGAAGGCGGTCAAAGATCAGTTCGACCTCGTCGTCACGCCGCAGCAGGCCGAGGCCTACAATCCCGAGCGCCGGGCCGGGCGGAACCTCTCGGAGGAATACCGGGAGATTTTCCGGGCGACCCGCGAGCGCTTCCTCGAGGACACGGCTTCGATCGGCATTTCGCACCGTGTGTCGCGTCTGCGCACGCTCGACCGCCTGGCCACGCGCGCCGAGACGATGGGCAACATCGGTCTCGCGGCGCAGCTCGTGATGCAGGCGGCGAAGGAAGTCGGCGACGTCTTCACCAACCGCCAGCGGATCGATGCAAGCCACACCGTCCGCAGCCATGAGGACGCTCTTAGCGCCCTTGAGTGATCGCGAGCTCGCGATCCGCCGCCGCCTGCGGGAGGATTTCGAGCACTACGCGCCGCGCTGCCTGCGCATCCGGACGAAGTCGGGCAAGATCGTCCCCTTCACGCTGAACAAGGCTCAGCTCTACATTCACGAGCGCCTCGAGGCGCAGCTCCGCACGACCGGCAGCGTCCGGGCGCTGATCCTGAAGGGCCGGCAGCAGGGCGCATCGACGTATATCGGCGGCCGGTTCTTCTGGAAGACGACGCACCGGCGCGGCGTGCGGACCTTCATCCTGACGCATCAGGACGATTCGACGGCCGCGCTGTTCGAGATGGTCTCGCGGTACCACGAGCATTGCCCGCCGCTCGTGAAGCCATCGACCGGCGCGGCCAACGCGAAGGAGCTGCTCTTCGACCGCCTGGACAGCGGCTACAAGGTTGGCACGGCCGGCTCGAAAGCGGTCGGGCGCGGCAACACGCTGCAGATGTTCCACGGGTCCGAGGCCGGGTTCTGGCCTCACGCGCGAAGCCACGCCTCGGGCATCCTGCAGGCGATCGCGGACGAGGACGGGACCGAGGTCATCATCGAGAGCACGGCCAACGGGGTCGGAAACTACTTCCACGAGCAGTGGCGGAAGGCCGAGCGCGGCGAGAGCGCCTTCCAGGCGATCTTCGTGCCCTGGTTCTGGTCGGACGAATACCGCAAGCCCGCGCCAGCCGATTTCGTGCTCGGCACCGATCCGGATGAGCAGGGCGAGTCCGAGACCGATTACGCCGAGGTCCATGGCCTCGATTCGGCGCAGATGTACTGGCGCCGGCTGAAGATCGCGGATCTGGGCGAGAGCCTGTTCCGCCAGGAATACCCCGCGACCGCGGCCGAGGCCTTCCAGATGGCGAATACGAACGGCCTGATCAGCGCGAAGCTGGTCATGGCGGCTCGCAAGCGCACGGTCGAGCCTTCGGGCCCGCTCGTGTTCGGATACGATCCTGCGCATCAGGGTGGCGACCGCCACGCGCTCGCGAAGCGCCGCGGCCGCAAGGTTCTCTCGGCGGGCGGTCCGACCGGGCTCTCGATTCCGCAAAGCGCGAATTACCTTGCCGGCGAGA
The DNA here is from genome assembly GCF_014196345.1 of Methylobacterium brachythecii. Taxonomy (GTDB): domain Bacteria; phylum Pseudomonadota; class Alphaproteobacteria; order Rhizobiales; family Beijerinckiaceae; genus Methylobacterium; species Methylobacterium brachythecii. The sequence continues at coordinate 97,712 of NZ_JACIDN010000010.1, forward strand.
TCGACCGGGACAACCCGGTGAAGGCCTTCATCGACGTCACGGGCGGCTACGGCGCCGGCGTCTACGATATTCTCGTCGAGCGCGGTTACGGCACACCCGGTCGCGGCATCGTGGTGCCGGTGAACTTCGGCGGCGCTCCGATTCAGGACAAACGCTACTCGCCGACCACGGGCGAGGCGCTCCCGGGCCCGCTCAACCGTCGCGCCGAGATCTGGATGGACTCGCTCGACTGGCTCGAAGACCCCGCCGGCGTCGACCTGCCGGACGAAGATGAGATCCAGGCCGATGCCTGCTCGACCGGCTACACGCACAATTCCCGCGGCCAGATCCAGCTCTGGTCGAAAGAGAAGATGCGCTCGATGGGCATCCCGTCGCCTGACTGCTGGGACGCCGTCGCGCTGACCTTCGCGGAGCCGGTCATCGAGACCGCTCCGCTCAAACTCTCCACTTCATCTCGCCGCCGCGGCGGTTGGCAGGGCGCCTGATGGCTCAAACCCGAAAGAAACGCGCGGCGTCTCCCGAGACAGCCGCCGAGCCCGCACGCGCGGCCGACGAGAAGCCGGACGCCAACGCGAAGGTGCACGAGCTCGCGATGAAGCGCTGGCGTCGCGCGGACGAGGGCGACCGCGAGAACCGCGAGCTGGCCTATGAGGACCTCGAATTCGTCGAGGTGCCTGGCGCGCAGTGGGACCCGAAGGCGAAGGCCATCCGCGAAGACGACGGCCGGCCCTGCCTCGAGTTCGATCGGCTCGGCACGGCCATCCTGCAGGTCACTGGCGACATCCGGCAGATGCGGCCCGCGATCAAGGTCGTGCCGGTCGACAGCCGCGGTGATCCCGACACTGCCGACGTCATCGCCGGCATGGTACGCTACGTCGAGAACCGCTCGGACGCGCCGGCCGCCTACTTCGCCGCCGCCGACCAGCAGGTCGCCGCCGGTATCGGCCACTGGAAGGTGATTACCGAGTACGGCTCCGATTCCACCTTCGAGCAGGAGATCCGCATCGTACCAGTGCCCGACGGTATCGGCGTGCGCTGGGACCCGGACGCTGTGCTGCCCACGCGCGAGGACGGCAAGTTCTGCTTCGTCCCGGTCGACATGAGCCGCGACGTCTACGAGGAGACCTATCCGGATCATCCGGCGGCCGAGATCGGTGATGAGCGGCTTTCGGCGACCGGCATGGGCGGTTGGGCAACCGCCGACATGGTGCGGGTCGCCGAGTACTTCACCAAGACGCCGGTGCAGAAGACGCTCGCGCTGATGCCCGATGGCGAGATCCTCGACCTGACGGACGAGGGCGACGAGGAGCACCCAGAGAAGCTCGCGCGCGTCGTCGCGGTCCAGCGCGAAGGCGGTCGAGTTCGGGTCGAGAAGCGTCCGGGCGTGAAGGTCGAGCGCTTCGTGGTCAGCGCGACCGCCGTCCTCGAGGGGCCTGACGAGATTCCCGGTCGCTTCATCCCCGTGGTGCCCGCGATCGGCATCGAGATCACGATCGGTAAGAAGCGCGTCCGTCGCGGCCTGGTGCGCAAGGCGAAGGACGGCCAGCGCGCCTACAATTACAGCCGCTCGACCGAGGTCGAGACCGAGGCGCTGCAGCCCAAGGCCGGGTTCGTCGGTACCGAGGCGCAGTTCAAGGGTTACGAGCACATCTGGGAGACGGCGAACTCCGCCAATCACCCGTTCCTGCCCTACAACCCCGATCCGAAGGCGCCTGGTGCTCCGCAGCGCGCCCAGCCGCCGGTGCCGAACGCCGCCTCGGCCCAGTGCGCGCGCCAAGCCGCCGAGGACATCAAGGCGACGACCGGCGTCTACGATGCCAGCCTCGGCGCCCGCTCGAACGAGACTTCGGGCAAGGCGATCAAGGCCCGCCAACAGGAAGGCGACGTCGGCTCCTTTGTCTACATCGTGAATTTCAGCCGCTCGATCCGCCACACCGGCGCGATCGTCACCGGCATGATCCCTCATGTCTACGACACGGCCCGCACGCTCCGGATCGTGGGCGAGGACGGCAAGGTCGATCTCGTCGACATCAACAAGGTCGGCGGCCTCGCGGATGAGGATCAGCCGCTCGACAAGATCCAGAACGACGTCACGGTCGGCGCCTACGACGTCGCCATGGAGATGGGTCCGAGCTACACCACGCGCCGCGAGGCCGCGCTCGACGGCATGATCGCCCTCGTCCAGGCCGCGCCGCAGCTGGCGCCCCTCATCCTCGACCTGCTGGCCAAGGCGCAGGACTGGCCGATGGCGGATAAGATCGCCAAGCGCATCCGCACCATGCTGCCGCCCCAGATCCAGGCGGAGGAGGCGCAAGAGAGCGGCGAGCCGATGCCGGCACCGCCGCCGCCATCACCTGAACAGCAGGCTCAGATGGCGGCGCAGCAGCGCCAGCAGCAGCTCGCCGAGGCTCAGCACCAGCTTGAGGGCCAGAAGCTGCAGGTCGAGCAGCAGAAGATCCAGGCCGAGATGGCCAAGATCCAAGGCGAGATCCAGCGCGCCGCGCTCGACCACCAGGCCCGCATGGCCGAGGCCAACCGTCCGGCCGATCCTGCCGGTGCGCCAGCCGGCGGTGATGATCCGCGCATCGACGCGATCGCCAACGGCCTGCAGGACCTCGCGCACGTCGTCTCGATGATCATGGAGACCTTGGGCGGCGGCGACGGCGCTCCCGCTGCGGATGGGCCGCCCGATCCACAGGCTGGGCCGCCTGGGCCAATCGACATGCCGCCGGGCGCAATGCCCGGTCCGACCAGCGAGGCGCCTCCGGGCGCCTTTTCTTTTGACCCGAGCGCGATGGGCCAGCCCGCCGCTCCGATGATGGGCGCACCCTGATGTCCGAAGTCCTTCCTTTCCGCGCGGATCCTTTCGCGACGTTCCGCTTCACTGCGGCCGGTGCCGGCGTTGCGCTTCCGCTTCCTCATGGTCGCGGATCCCAGGTGCGCATCCGCAATCGCGGCACCGTCGACGTCTCCATAGAGTTCGGGGACAAAGCGACCGTTCAGGCCGTGATCCCGGCCGCCGGCACACCTGGCAGCCAAGGGTTCGCGCCCGGCGCTGTGGAGTTCCAGACGCTCCAGCAGAACCAGCGCTTCGTCTCGTTCGCCGTCGCCTCGGGCGCGCCCGATGTCGAGATCACTGTAGGCACCGGCGACTGATGTCGGGCTACAGCACGGGGCTCACCGTCTCCCAGGTGAGCCAGGCTGCCGCTGCGGCTGTGGCCAGCTCGTCCGCCATCCTGGACGGCTCCTTCACGGTCGACACGCTACCGGACCCAGCTGCGAACCTTGACCGATACGCGCGCGTCACGGACCTGTTCGGCGTGAAGCGCGACCTGGTGCTCGCCTCGATCGTCAACGGCGTCGCCTTCTGGCAGCCGGTGCGGCCGGTCTACGCGGCCAAGCAAACGATCACGGCCGACATGACGCTCACGGCGCTCAAGACGCCGTCGGTGCTTCTCCTTGACGGCACCATCGCATTGGGCGCGACCCGGAAGCTGACGCTCTCGCCGACACTGGCCTTCCCGGGCGCTTCGTTCCGGCTGAAACATCGCACCAGCTTGGGTTCGATCCTCGGCACGTTGCAGGTGCTCAACATCAACCTCGGAACGCCGATCTCCATCCTGACCGGCGGCACGTTCGAGGCCGTGTACGACATGACCGATGGGTGGGTTCAGGTAACCTGAGAGCGTAGAGCCGGCAGAGCGCTTGTGAGGGAAAGGTTCTGCCGGCTCCGGTCATCCGGATACCTATCGTGAGGCAACCGAGGTGACCCCTCACGGTAGGCAGGCTCGAGTCCGGCGTCATTTCCTCTTCGGTGCTACCTCAGACACTCCGAACTCTTGACCCGTCGGGCAAACCCGGCGAAAGGACCAGCGTCGGCAGGCGTGCGAGCAAAGCTCCGCTTCCGACTTTCACCAACAGCAGTTTGATGCGGTGCGCTGGCCTCGGTCGCGCGGGAAAAAGGGCTCGGGACTTCCGTAGGACCAGGAGCCCTGCGGCTTCAGCCAATACCCATTCAGATCGTCTGTACCTACGGACCGCATCAATATCATTCGGCGCTCTTCGCGCCCTCCCCGATCACGCTGGCCAGCGGATGAGCTGCAGGCCGCGATGATGAACCGCCCGCCCGTCTCCGACGCGGCGGGTTTTTCTATGGACCAAAGACATATGGACGAGGATCTGATCGTGCTGGGCGCGCAGGCGGACACGCCAGCGGCAGGCGGCGAAGACTCGCACGCGGCGGCCAACGTTCTCGAGGTCGAAACGACCGAGGGTACCGAGACCGGCGCAACGCCAGGGAATGAGCAGGACGAACTGGCCGGCGACGCTCCGAAGCCCAATGCCCCGAAGGGTGAGGCCGAGGACGACGGCGAACCGGAGAAGCCCAAGAAACGCTCCGGCATCCAGCGGATGCAGGACAAGATCTCGCGCCTCGAGGCGGAGCTTTCCGATTCCCGCAGAGCGGCTCCTGCCGCCGGCGCCGATCGGAAAGCCCTGATCGAAAAGGAGATCGGTGCGCCTCCGAAAGAGGCCGACTTCGACGACTTCGTCGCCTTTGAGGATGCCAAGGCGGAATATCGTATCGCCAAGGCCCTCGCCGACCAGCGCCTCAAGGACCAGGAGACCGCCAACACCAGTCGGCAGGCCCGTGTCCAGGAGGAGATGATCGAGGCCTTCGAGGACCAGAAGGACGCGGCCCGCGAGAAGATCGCGGACTTCGACAAGGTTCTCGCGAGTGCCGCTGATCGGAAGATCGAAAAGCACGTCAGCGAGCTTGTGCTCGAAAGCGAGAAGGGCGCTCTGCTCGCCTATTACCTCGCAAAGACCCCGGGGAAGCTCGAGGAGCTGAACCGAATGAGCCCGCTGAAGGCCGCACGGGCCGTCGGCGCGCTCGAGCATCGCCTCACCCTGGCGAAACCGAAGACAGCCACCACCGCCCCCGCTCCCGCCAAGCCGGTTTCCGGTTCGGCCAAGCCGGCGTCCCCCGACAGCGATCTCGATGCGTGGCTAGCCAAGAAATACGGCTGACCGCATCAATCTAAGGACATCTCTCCATGCCCAATACTTTGAACACTGCCAGCATCATCGCCAAGGCGGCGGTGAAGATCCTCGACAACGAGCTCGGAATGGGCTCCCGCGTCCACCGCGGCTACGAGGAAGAGTTCTCGAAAAACGTGAACGGCTACAAGGTCGGTGACACCGTCAACATCCGGAAGCCCGCCCAGTTTCGCGTCCGCACCGGCCTCGTGGCGTCCAACCAGGACGTCATCGAGGGTAAGACCGCCATCACGGTCAACAAGGTCGCCGGCGTCGACTTCTCGTTCTCCTCGACCGACCTCGCTCTCAACATCGCGGATCTGTCTGAGCGCGTGATCAAGCCGGCCATGGTGCCGGTGGCCAACCAGATTGACCAGGATATCCACGCCTGCGCCCTGACGAACTTCTGGAACTGGGTCGGTACGCCCGGCAACACGATCTCGAGCTACACGAAGTTCCTCGCAGGCGTGCAGCGCCTCAACGAGATGGCCGTTCCGACCGACGAGCGGTCCTCCGCCCTGTCGCCGGCCGACCATGTCGCCCTGCTCGGTGCCCAGTCGCAGCTCTACATCGACGGCGCGAATTCGGACGCCTACCGCAAGGCGAAGCTCGGTGGTCTCGCCGGCGTCGAGCCGTTCATGACCCAGAACGCGCCGACCCTGACCACGGGCACGCGCACCAACGGCACCGTGAACGGCGCTGGTCAGGCTGTGACCTACTCCGGCGCGCAGGCGAACTCCTGGGGCCAGACCCTCAATGTGGCCGGGCTCGGCGCTGCCGCGACCGTTCGTGCGGGTGAGGTGTTCAGCATCGCCGGCGTCTTTGCCGTCAACCCGGTGACGAAGCAGGTTCTGCCCTACCTGCAGCAGTTCGTTGCCACTGCGACTGCCACTGCTGACGGCTCGGGCAATGCGGCGGTGCAGATCGCTCCGGCGATCATCACCACCGGCGCCTACCAGACCGTCTCGGCGGCGCCGGCCGCCGGTGCAGTCGTGACCTGGAACGGCGCTGCCTCGACGACCTTCCAGCAGAACCTCATGTTCCACAAGAACGCGCTGGCTCTGGTGGTCGTGCCCTTCGAGAAGCCCGCGGGTGTGCCGACCGACCAGATCGGCATGCACACCTACAAGGGTATGAGCCTGATGCTCGTCCCGTACTTCGACGGCACGAACCGCATCTCCAACTGGCGCCTCGACGTCCTGTACGGCGTCGCCGCCATCGATCCGCGTCTCGGCACCCGCGTCAGCGGCTAAGCGCCTCTCACGCTGCAATCTGACGAAAGGGCGCCCTCGTGGCGCCCTTCGTCGTTCTGGACCCTCTCTCGCGCCGGAGCCGTCATGGACGCCGCAACCACCTTTCCGACCTGGGGCTACAAGCCCGACGGCTCGGCCCAGATCTTCGACCTCTCGGCTGGCGAAACTCTGCCTGCGGGCTGGGAGACCTCGCCGACCTGCATCACCAATCCCGAGCTTGCCACAGCCGACGCGCTGACTGCTCGTGCGGAAGGCCGCACGTACCTGCAGCCGGCCGCCGATGCCGGTCATGACGTCCTGACCGACGCCGCCGCTCCGGCCGTCGATCCCGATGCTTTCGCCAACGCCCTGGCCGAGATCGATCGGCTGACCGACATCATCCGTGGCGGCCAGGCGCAGAACGATGCGCTCATCACCGAGATTGAGGCTGCCGAGGCTGCCGTCGAAACCGCAACGACCGAGCTGATCTCGCTCCGCGAATTGCTCGCGGCTGAAACCACCGACAAGGCGAACGCCCTCGCGAAGGTCGAGACCCTGACGGCAGATCTGGCCAAGGCAACGACCGACCTTGTCGAGGCGCACACCGCACTCGAGCAGGCGACGGCTCCGGCTCCGGCACCGACCGAAGCCCCGAAGGCTCCTGCCAAGGCGAAGTGACGTGAAGACCCGCGAGGAGCTCATCGCTCGGGTTCTCAAGAACCTCGGCGTGTTGGCGGCTGGGCAGTCGCCGTCGGACGAGGACCGCGCGGAAGTCGACGACCTGATCGATCCCGTCTGCGCGAAGCTCTTCGACGACGGGGTCGCCAAGCTGACCGGTGATGAGATCGACGATGCGGCCTACCTGCCGCTCGCCGCGATCGTCACCGAGGCCGCAATGGTGCCGTTCGGTATCGGTGGTCAGAAGGCGTCCGACCTTGAGGCCCTGGCCGAAAAGGCCAAGTCCGATCTGAAGCTCGCCTACCGCGTCTATGACGCACGGCCGCCGATGCGACCGGATCGGTTCTGGGGCCGCCGCTGCGGCCGGATCTGCTGATGGCGGCAATCAGCTGGCCTCTGTCGTCCAGCCCGGGCCTCACCGAGGCCGAGGGCGCGGGACGACTCATCAACGCGATGGTCGAGAAGCTCGGAGACGGCGCGCGTGCGCCGGTCTCGCGTCGGCGCGTGCCCGGTCTCGGCCTGTTCGCGGATACGGCGCTGTCGACCCCACGCGGTTTGCGCGCGATCGGCCCGGTGGTCCTCGGCGCCTATCGCGACATGCTCGTGAAGGTCACCGAGGATCGGACCGTGACGCCGCTCGGCTCCCTGCCTGGCTCGAAGCGCATCACGATCGCGCACAACAATCGGCAGCCCGCCCCCGACGTCGTCGCGGTCACGCAATACGGAGCCTACAAGCTCTCCATCGACACGGCGCCGATGCCGTTGACGATTCCCGGATCCCTGCCTGCGCCGAACGCCTGCTGCGAGCTGTTCGGCTTCCTGTTCTTCACGGCCGGTAACGGCACGTGCTTCGCCTCCGGGCTGAATGCGACGACGTTCAACACCCTCGACTACACTGTCGAGCAGGCCCGCCCCGGCGGCCTCCTGCGGCCGATTCCGTTCCGCGACGAGCTGTTTCTCTTCGGACCGTCCGGCATCGGCGTCTACGGCGGTACGGCGCAGCAGAATGGCTTCCCGCTCGCACGGATCACCGGCATTCCGCGCGGCCTGATCGGCCCCTGGGCCGTCGCCGGCCATGAAGAAGGGTGGTCGAACGAGATGATCTGGGTGGGCGACGATGCTGTCGTCTACAAGCTGTCCGGCTATTCCCCGGTCCGCCTCTCGACCCATGACGTCGAGCGCGATCTCGCCGCGGCCGCGAAGGTCGACGCGACCCAGATCGAGGCCTCGGTCCACCTGGTGGCGGGTCATGCCTGCTGGGTCGTATCGATGCCGGGTCGGACCTGGGTCTACGACCTGACCACAGGCCAGTGGCACGAACGGGCGAGCCATCAGGCTTCCCGCTGGCGGGCCTCGCAGAGTGTGAAGGCCTTCGGGCGCTGGCTCGTCGGAGACACGGCCGGCACCGGCCTCCTGGAAGTCCGCGAGGACGTCTTCACCGAGGCCGGCGCGCCGCTGCGATTCCGTGTCGAGAGCCTGCCGGGCCAAGCCTTCCCGCAGCGCATCGCCTTCCCGCGCGTCGATCTCGATTTCGCGTTCGGCACCGGTCTGCTGTCAAGCGATCCGACCCTCTCGGATCCGCGCGCGCTGGTATCCTGGTCGGACGATGGCGGCTCGACCTGGTCGAACCCGCTCTCCCGCTCGCTCGGCCGCCGGGGCGCGACCCGCACCCGCATCAATGTGCTGCGCACCGGGCTCTCCGGGCCACAGGGGCGCTCGTGGCGGATCGACGTCTCGGACCCGGTCTACTGCGCGCTGCTGGGCGGCGCCGTCGCTCCCGATGTGAGGTCCGAATGACGAAGCAGGGCATGCCCTCGGCCCAAGCGCCGATCGCCGTCGGCAACGGCAACCTCTCACCCGAGTGGTTCAAGTTCTTCCTGTTCCTCTTCACGGCGCTGCAGGCGCTCGATGAACGCATCACCGCCCTGGAGAACGCCCCATGAGCTTTTTCGGCGACCTCTTCGGAGGGCAGGCGAGCAAGAAGGCCGCCGCAGCCAGCATCGCGCGCCTCGATCAGGCTAAGACCGAGGGCAACACCGATCTGGACACCGGCTACAACACTGCCGCAGACCAGTACGGCAGGGCTGGTGACCTGTTCGGCAACCTCGCCGGGCAGTATGCCGGCGGCTCGAAGCTCTATCTCGACGCGTCCGGTGCCAACGGCGTCGACGCGGCGAAAGCGGCACAAGGCCAATTCACGTTCTCGCCCGCCTATCAGGTCAATCTCGATCAGGGCATGCAGGGACTCGACCGGGCTCGCGCCGTAAATGGCACGCTAGCAAGCGGCGGTGCCGACACTGACGCGATGAAGTTCGCTTCCGGACTCGCGAGCCAGGAATACGGGAACTGGCTGAATAACCTCGGCAACATCGATACGAAGCGCGATCAGGCGGTTGCGGGTCAGGCCGGCACCATTGGCGCGATCGGGCAGGCCGCCCTTGGCACGGGCTCGGCCAAAGCCGGACTCGCATCGTCGACCGCACAGAACCAGTCCACCGTTCAGATGCAGGCTGCCAAGGCACAGGAAGACGGCGCGGGCCGCCTGCTCGGCGGCATCCTCGGCGTCGGAAACCTCGCCTCCAAGGGCGCCGGGAGCCTCTTCGGCAGCGGTGGTGGCTACAGCATCTTTGGTGGCGGCGGATGGGGCAGCGGCTGATCGCGCCCGCCCCTCACTTTCGCTCGCACAACGGATACGGACATGGACGGCGCGCAAGTCTACGCGATGGTCAGCGGCCTCGGCGACGCGTTCAGCGACGCTTACAAGACCGCCCGGGCCCAGCGACAGGAGGAGGAGGCTCCGCAGCGCCTCGCTGACCTCGCCACGGCGTTCTCGGCTTCGCGCGGCGGTTCTGATCCCTTTACCGCCTCGATCCGCCAATCGGCTGCGCCTGCCGTTGGCGATACCGGTCCAGCCCAGAGGGTCCCGTCTTTCGCCGGCGGAGGCGCCGTCATGCGTGCGCCCGGCAGCGGTGGAGCGACGGAAACTCGGTTCGTCGATGCGCTTAGGGCTGGCGGCCTGACCAACCCGAATGGCCTCGCGGCGATGACCGCCTATGCCAACCACGAGTCGGGCTTCAAGGGCTCGAACATCAACGGGTCGTGGTCCGACCCGAGCGAGAGCGGTGCGCCCGGCACGTCCGGCGGTATTTTGTCCTGGCGCGGCGATCGCTTTGCGAACATGCGCCGATTGACCGCCGGTGCTGCTGACCCGGTCGAGGCTCAGGCCAAGTTCGCGTTGACCGAAAATCCCGAGCTCACGATGGCGCTGCAGAACGCCAGAAGCCCGGAAGAGGCGAACAGCCTCATGGCAAACGCCTGGAAGTTTGCCGGGTACAACCGTCCGGGCGGTGAGAACGCGGCGCGGTTGGCCTCGACGCAGGCCTACGTCCAGAAACTCGGTGGCACGCCGTCAGCTGCGCAGGCGCCGACGGCTGTCGCTTCAGCCGAGCCGGATGCCGCCAACATCCCCGCACCGGGTGCTCAGCCCGCCGGCTTCGTCGTGCCCGGTCAGGATGGTGGACCAGCACCAACGACGGCTCAAGGCTTCGCAGGCTTCGGGTCCGGCGCCTCTCGGATGACGCCGGAAATCCAGTCTGCGCTCAACGCGGCCTGGAAGAATCCGCAGACCCGATCCATTGCGGCTTCGATGTTCTCGTCGATGCTGACGGGCAAAGACCAGAACTTTCAGATCAGCGCGATCGGCGATCAGCCGGTTCTTCTCGACACGAAGAGCGGCAAGTACATCGCCATCGGGCAGGGCAAGGCGCAGACCGTTTCCCCCGGCACTTCACTGGTGAGCCCCGACGGCAAGCTGATCTATCAGGCGCCAGACCGGGACAACACGAAGCTGCAGAGCGTCGCCGCCGGCACCACGCTGTTCGATCCTCAGACACGCCAACCGGTGTTCACGGCGCCGGCGGCGGAGAAAGACGAGGGCGCCAAGATCACCGCCCAGATCGATGCCCGCAAGGCACAGGCCGCTGGTCTGGGGCTGAAGGAGGGAACGCCGGCCTGGTCATCCTTCGTCGGCACTGGCAAGATCGGCCGCGACCAGGACCTCTCCGCGACCGACAAGAAGGCGATCCTCGAAGCGGACGAGAAGGTGCTCGGCATCGAGGGCACCCTGACGGCGCTGAAGAAGGCAAGGGAACTCAGCCCGGAGGCCTACAGCGGTCCCTTCGCGTCGACGCGCGGCTATCTCGGCAGCATCGTGGGTCTCGACGGTGCGAACAAAACGCAGGAGCTCGACAACACCATCACCGCCCAGGCGCTCGACAGCCTGAAGGCTACGTTCGGTGCAGCTCCAACCGAGGGCGAGCGCAAGATCCTCTTGGACATCCAGGGATCGAGCAGTCAGTCGCCCGCGGTGCGCGCCAAGATCTACGAGCGCGCCGAGCTGGCGATGCAGAAGCGACTGGCGTTCGAGCGTGCCCGCGCCGAGGATCTGCGCGGCGGGACGTACTACAAAAAGGACGGGGCTTCCCCGAAGGCGGTGGTGGCAAAGGGTGATCAGCGTACCGCTATCCCGGACGGGATGAGCGCTGGCGCCGCACTCGCTGAAGCCAAAGCCTTCGTGAAGGCAAACCCGCAGCTCAAGGCGCAGGTCTCTGAGCAGTTGCGTTCCTACGGTATTGACCCGGCAAGGCTCGACTGATGCCCGGCTTGTTCGACCATCTCCTGGAAGAGAGCGCGCCGGCGGCTGACGCTGCCCCGAAGGCCTCCTCCAGCAGCTCGAAGCGTGGTCTGTTCGACCATCTCCTCGATGAGGCGCCGGTTGAGGCGAGTCCCGTGCAGTCGTCATCCGGCGGCGACAGGGTGGCGCCCTACGGCATCACCGCACTGATCACCGGGCAGAAGCAGAAGCCCGTCGATCCGAAGCTGAAGGCCGCGGCCGAGCGTGGAGAGATCAGCGATGCTGCGGCTGCTGGCGTTCCCGGTGATGACGTCGCAGCCGTCGGCCGTGGGCTGATCGACGGCGTGCCGGTCGTCGGCCCTTACATTCTCGGCGGCGTGAACCGCGGCGTCGCGGCCGTCCGCGCCCTGCAGAACGGCACGACCTTCCCGGACGAGCTGCGCAAGGTCGAGGCCTTCGGCGAGAACACCGCGAAGGAGCATCCCGGCGCGACGATCGGAGGTGAACTCGCGGGCGGCGTTGTGGGCTCTGCGCCGCTCGTCGCGGCCGCGCCGGCGGCGTTCGGAGCTGGGGCGGGCTCGTTGCCAGTGCGAATGCTGGTCTCCGGGGTTTCCGGTGGTGTGCTAGGCGGCGCGGACAGCGCCGTTAGGTCGGATGGCGATGGGACCGCCACCAGAGCCGGCGCGGCAATCGGCGCAGGCTTAGGTGTCGCCGGTCCTGCTGTCGGCAAGCTCGTCGGCGCGGGCGTCCGCGCCTTCACCTCGCGCGGTCGCGGCAATGCTGCAGTGAACGAGGCGCTCGAAGGGATCTCCGACAAGGATCTCGCCTCGGCCCAGTTCCTGATCGAGCAGGCCAAGAGCCTGCCCGGCGGCGGCGTGAACCTTACGCTCGACGAGGCGCTTAACGCCGTCACAGGCGGCCAGGCCACGCGCGCCTCGCAGCTCGCCCGCGTCGTCGCCAATTCCGGCGGCGAGGGCGGCCGGGTCATGAACGAATTCTATGCCGGACGGCCCGCCTCGATCGAGAACGTCGGTGGCGCCGGGTTCGAGAAGATCGCGCCGCAGAACCTCGATCCGACCGGGCTCGGCTTTGACGTCCAAGCCGCCGCACAGGCCGGCGTCGCGCAGACGCCGGAAGGCGTGGCGCTCTCGCAGGCGCGCTCGGCCCTTGGCCCACGTGTGAGCCAGGACCAGGCCGGCCAGACGATCCAGAAGGAGATGCGCGGCGTCGCCGACAAGCTGGAAGCCAAGCGGTCGGAGCAGGCGAACAAGGACTATGCCGCCGCGCGTGGCGCTCCGGAAAACGTCGGGGTCGAGCGCACCGTCACCGTCGAGCGCCCGGGCGAGCCGATCGTCACGCCGCAGGAGTATTCGCGCCCCCAGTTCCGAGACGGTACGCCCCGGCCGCTCGACCTGCCTCCGACCGCTGAAGAAGCCGTTGGCGCCGGTCCGATCAGCCTCGCCCGATACATCGCGCAGCGTGGCGGCATCGCGCTCGATGGCGACGTCCTGGCGACCGATCTTCATCGCTTCAACATCCCGGGCGCCGGCAACGTCGCGCGCACCGGCGGTAAGTCGATCGACAACCATTGGCGCGAGGCGCTGATCGAGGCCGGCTACTTCCGCCCGGACGCCGACGGCGGCGCGGCGCGCGACATCTCCTCGGAGCTGCTGCGCAAGCTTCAGAACGAGCAGCGCGGCGTGCCGAGCTTCCCGATCGGGAATGAGCGGCAGGCGGCTCGTCCGACCGCCGGCCGCGTCGCCGACGAGTACCAGGCCGCACTGTCCGAGGCCGAGAGCCGTCTGAACACCGATCTTCGTAATCACGGTGTCGATCCGGCGAGCGTTCACCCGGATGTTCGCGATCGTGTGCTTGGCGCGATGATGCGAGGCGAGCATCCGGACCCGCTCGACGCTTTCGAGCGCGTCGTCGGCGGCATGAAGGAGAATCCCCAGCCGCTCGTGAAGTCGACGACGGTCCAGGAGCAGATCCCGGACGTGCGCTTCGGCCAGTTCGATCCGACGCCGGCCTTGGACGCGGTGGCGGCACAGGGGCGCACCGCCAAGGGAGATGTGCGGGGCGTGATCTCGGCCACCGGCCGGGATCTCTTGGAGAACGTGAAGGACCCCGTGACCGGCAAGCGAGAGCCGATCATGAGCGTCGAGGAAGGCCTCCACGCGCGCGAGCGTCTGGACCAACGTATCCAGGCCGCCCTCAAGGACGGGGATGCGACGAAGGTTCGTGACCTGACGATCCCGCGGAAGGCCTTGGATGGGTCGCTGAAGACCGTCCCCGAGGTTGCGACGGCCGACGCGAACTTCGCCGCCAACTCCGCAAAGCTCGAACCCTTCACGGGCGAGACGCCCCTTGGTCGCATCGTCCGCAAAGACCCGCAGACCGAGCGGCTGCTGACGCCCAGCGAGACGGTGCCGAGCTATCTGCAGGGCGCCTCGGCCGCGCGCGAGTTCTTGGCCAACGCAACGCCGAAGGCGCGTAAAGCCTTCGAGGGTCGGACCGCGACACAGATCATCGAGGGCGCCACCGACAAGCGCGGCGTCATCGACCCGGATAAGCTGCACACCGCGATGCGCGAGCATGCCGATGTGCTTGCGCAGATGCCGGAAACCTACGGCCGCCTCGAAGCCGTGGCGATCGCGCGCGACGGTCTGGCTCGCGTCGAGGCTTCACCGCTCGGGCGGGTCGCAACCCGCGATCCAGACGTGAAGGCTGCGGTGAACGCGCTCTTCCCTACCAATCCCGGCGCGGGCACCCATCAGGAGATCGCCACGGCCGTCTCTGCGCTCGCGAAGAGCCGGCCGCTGATCGCGCGCCAGCTCGTGCGCTATCACCTCGAATCCGTGTTCAACGAGGCGACGCAGGACGTGAAGGGCATCGCCTCGCAATATGGCGGCGCCGGCTTCGCCTCGGCAGTGCGCGGAAACGGACAGCAGCGGCAGAACCTCGAAGCCGCGATCCGGGCTCTTCCCGATGGCGAGACGATACTCGGCGGTCTCGACCGGATGCTGACCACGCTCGAAGCGACCGGTTATCGGCCGCAGAAGGGCTCGGACACCGCGTTCAATACCGCGATCCAGACTCGGTTGAAGGAAGGCGCAGGGCCGCTCGGCCAGGCGATCGCCGAAGTGGTGTCGAGCGCCTCGGCTGGTGCCGGCGTAGGCGGCGTGAAGGGTGCCGCCGGCGGCGCGGTGCTCGGGGCGAAGCGCGCTGGGCAAGAGGCCCTACAGCTCCGGCGGATGAAGAAGGACGGCGAAGCGATCGCGCGCATCCTGACCGATCTGAAAGCCATCCCGATGCTGCGCTCGCTCGCGAAGCAGCCGGAGGGTGGGCGCGGCGCGGAGATGCTGACCACGAAGCTGCTGCACCTCGGCTACCGCGGGACAGCCTCCGCTGTTCAAGGTCCTTCAGCAGCGCCGCGATAACCGCTGTTTCCGCAGGTCTCGCTGGTAGAGCAGGTACGCCAGCGCGGCCATAGAAATGAGGCATCCGATGATCAGCGCCGAAGTGCCTCCGCCTCCGATCGTTGCGTCGAGCCAAGCAATCCCGCCCGGCACGGTCGCATGCAGCACCGCCCGCAGCGCCAGCATGATGGCTGCGAAGAAAACAACCGTAAGAGTGATCTGAACCCAGCGAGTCATCATCGTTTCGCGTCACATGGGAAAGCATCTTCGAACGCTAAGCGCACCACAAAGATCGGGTGTCGATTCCACAGCTTAGGATTATCAGCGATAAACTTACGTGCAACCGCGACCGCTTGCTCAGTTGAGGAGTTCTCGCCGGGGCAAATAGTTTTTGTAATTGCCAAGGCGTCGAAGGCCGCCAGGATGTAGCCGACGCAGAAATCTGCTCCCGTGCCTTGGGCGCGTTGGCATTCCTGAGCGAGAAAGGGCGTTTTGACGGTGCTGACGACGACCGGCTCCGCCGATACTCTTCCCATCTGCGCGAGGATGCCGGCAGCAAACAGAAACAGTGCAATCCGTGTCATCGTCCCTCCGACCGTTCGGAGGAACCACGGCGCATAACGGTTGTCGATTACCGCCCCGCAACAGGTCGCGGCCGCATCACGACGGCGATAGCGACCAGGCATAGTGCGATCTTGGCCAACTTCATTACTTGCCCCCACAGGGATAGGCGGCAGAAAGCGCCGTGTTCACTAGTCCACCGCCGGGCTTGTGTCGCTCGCCGGGGTTCGCCAGCAGGTACCGACACACTGTCTCGCCGAGTTGACCGCCGGTGATTTCTGCCGGGATGCAAGCGGTACTGGTGAATTTGCCAGCGGCTGCAGCAGCTCCGAGACCGTCAATGACACCGATCACGTATGGGGTGACGGCGTCCGGTTCCTTGACGCAGCCGTCGTGAACTTCGTTGCCGGTAAAGAACACGGTGCCCTGCGCCGGCGCCCGCGACGACGAGGCGGCAAACAGGACGAGCGTGAGGGTGATCTGGGCCCAACGCGGCATGGGTAGACTCTAGCATGTGGATGCTCCTCGCCAAACCCGATCGGCCTGATATGATGCCTCCCTCTCAAAAGAGATCTGCTTTGGCCATTCTGACAGCTAGTGTCTTGTACGATAACGTGTCGGCGTCACGTTGAGAGCGACGTCATTTCTGCGTTTTAGGGTTCGAGCGATGCGCAGACTGCTTCAGATCGGCATGGCGTTTTTGGCTCTGCACCCTGCATGTTCATGGGGGCAGGACATGATTGCTCGGCCTCAAGTACCCCCGGCAGTCTTTGGCGATCCATCTGAAGTCTCAACTCGAGATGGAACACCTGAAGGAGACCGCCAAAAACATGCCGGAGATACAATTATCGACGGGCAGAGTCTTACAAATGCCAGTCGTTGGCTTGTACGAACTAACAACCTAGGGCTTGGCGCGCATGGTGTAACCGGGGGGCACCGAGAACCCTTTGGTCAGCAGTAATGGTTCAAATTCGAGTATCCTGTCTGCGCGAATGCATGCACCAAGATTGGTCGGAATATTGCTTGCAGATATCATTGCTGTTTGCGTAAATACTGTTGGTGCTTGCTGCAAGACTACAGCCCCAGTAACCTCTTGAACCGCGACCCCATAAACGACGCCAAGTAAGAAAAACCGACTTCCTATGTTGAGAGCTGAATTACTTCTTGGGTCATGATAAGAGCCCTCATTCATCAGAAACATAGGTGAGCCGCTGGCTCCCGGCCATGTTGCAAAATCAACTAAAAATTCGCGCCTGCCTTTGAAATCAATATATGGTGGCGTTGCCGTATAGCCTCTGTGAAATGTCGGTAGATTATTTGTATCATCCCACAAATTTCCTGGATATCCTGCCGTTGTTACGTTTTCTATCGGCGATAGAGCCTGGTATTGGGCTTGGGTTGGAATAACCGCCTCATTAAGGAATACCGTGAAAGGTGATACGCCAGTTTGGTTCAAGTTGTTAAATATGTCGGCCAGCGGTAATATAGCTAGATCTACATCAGGGTGCTTGATGATGGCTTTCTGTAGATTATTCACTGTAATGATGTGATTATTGCCTATTTTTGGAAGATTGTTATTGTCTTTCAATGTAAATTTAAATTGCATTTCATCGGAATTCCCGAAAACATGAGAATTCGTTACAATGCAGGGCACTGACAGTCCATTGTGTTCAAAAAGTGAGTAGAAAAAGCCCGTCCCGTAGCGAGGTGTTTTTGGGTCAGGAAACTCAAGACGTACGGTGCAGTACATCATTTGCTCAGACAACGTAAGTTTCGCTTGGCGATGTGCTGGAGTTGCCATTGTTAATCCTAATACCCGTTGGGGTGATCCGCATAAACCTGCGAACGCTATGGCCGAGATCAGTGTTCGGCGCGTTAGATCTACGCTTGTCTCAGCGGCTGAGCCGATCATAGTCGACGTCTTATCCTCTGGTTGAGTCGCATCACGGAGGATGACGAGGCCGGGTCGCTTCCACAAGCGCCCGGCCTTTTCCGTCCCGCACTTGACCCGACGGGCAAACGCACCGATTAAGCCACCGTCCGCAGCGCTGCGCGCCGGACCTGCAGAGCCGCTCCCGACCGGGGCGGCTTTTGTCGTTTCAGGATCTCCCCGACATGACGACATCGTGGCCGCTCTCGCGGCTTCAGATCCCGGATGCGTCCGGGCGGCCGTTGCTCGTGCCCAGCGTGCAGTTCTTCGCCGCCGGGACGACCGATCCGCTCGACGTCTTCAAGGATTCAGCGCGCACGATCCCGCACGAGCAACCCGTGAAGGCCGACGCCTTCGGCAAGTTCCCGAGGATCTATTTGCCGGCCCTGCTGTACGCCGAGGAGGTTCGTGGTCCCTACGACAATCTCCTGTGGCGTGACGACGGGCTCGGCTACGTGCCGGCAACACAGACGGACACGGGCGGTGGCGCAGTCGATCCGACGGCGGTCGCCTCGACCGGAGACATCAAGTGGCGGCTCGACCCGGGCATCTTGCCGGGATGGGTGCGGATGAACGCGCGCACGCTCGGCTCGGCGATCTCAGGGGCCACCGAGCTCGCCGACGTCTCGACCCAGGCGCTTTACGTCTACCTCTGGCAGAACTTCTCCGACGCCATCGCGCCGGTCACGAGTGGTCGCGGCACGGCGGCGCTCGCGGACTTCAACGCCGGCAAGCCCATCGGCATCCCAACGATGCAGGGCTTGGTCGCGGCCGGTCTGGACGACATGGGCTCGACCGCGGCGAACCGCCTGCAGGTCTCGGCTAACCTGACCCTCTCGGCGGGCTCCATCACCGCGACTGTCAGCAACCCTGCAGGCATAGCGCCCAACATGACGATCGTGGGCGACGGCATTCCGGCCAACACGATCGTCGTCGACATCGGCGGCACGACGGTCACGATGTCGAACCCGGCCGGGGCGGGCTCCACCGGAACCGTGCCGGCGCGTTTTTCGGTCTTCGCCGACGCGCAGACGCCAGGGCAAATCGGTGGCGACACCGTCAGGACGCTGAGCAACGCGAACCTTCCGCCCGCCTTTCCGAGCGGCTTGGTAACGGTGACCTACCCGGCGCACGGCTATAAGCGGTCGGGTGAGGGCAATCAGGGCACGAAGAACGGCGACGGGACCGTCGTCAACGTCAACCTGGGGAGCGTGGACGCCGCCACCACACCGCCGGATCCGGTGGACCATCCGGTCGCGATCGCCAATCCGAACGGCGGCCGCCCGTTCCCGACGGTTCAGCCGAGCCGCCTCGGCACCTTCTACATGAAGCTCTGATCATGCCGGCGTTCATGAACACGCTCGGTGGCGTCTCGCGTCGCGGGCAATGGCGATTCCGCCATGTCTTTCGCTCCGCCAACGAGCGCGGTCAGCTCGACGTCACCGATGCCGGCCTGATCGACTTCTCGACCGCCTCGGATGTCGTGCTCACGGTCGTGCCGCGCGAACCGGTGCAGCCGCGCGCCTGGTGCTTCGAACTCGGCGGTTGCCACGGTCACCGGCCGGTGCTGATGGCGGCCCTGTCCGCCGGAACTCTGGCGGTGTCCAACCCAGGCATCGTCGAGGCGCTGTTTCCCCGGGGCTCGCTGCTCGGGTTTCCGCCTGGCCTCTACGACGTGCGCGTCAGCGTCACGATCGGGCCGGAAACGGAAGAGATCTTCAACGAGCCGATCGAATTCGCCTAATCCGGAGCGTTCCGTGGGTAGCTATCCCGTCCGTCCAACTTTCCCGATCGATGTCCGCCCGGGTCCCGGCGTGATCACGGGTCGCGTCGGGGCGAGCCTGCAAATCGGCGTCGACATCGGCACCATCGCGCAGAACCTCAAGCCGAGCCGCAACCAGTTCTTCACGGCGCTTGAGACGGCGTATCCCGGCGCCTCTGCCACCGTCATGGCAGCCGTCCCCTCCGATCCGTCGGACCCGGTCAATCGCGCCTTCACCGGCTCGCTGCTCGTCGCCGGGACCGGACCGCTCGCGCAGTTCGTCAAGACGACGCTGGGGCTGACCGACAATCAGCTCGCCACCATCCTCGATGCCGCCCGCCTGATCACGGAATAGTCGATGCGCCGCTCTCTTCTCGCGCTCCTGGCGCTGGCCAGCCTGTCCGATGCGGCCTGGGCTCAGACGTACACCCTGCCCGAGATCGGACTGCAGAACATCGGCTCGTGCCGGCAATTCGCGGTGCGCGACCGGACGAGCACGACCATGGTGCCGCTCGGTTGCTTCGATACTACGAAGCAGACCTTCCAACTCGCGCCGGTCGCCCAGCCCGCCTCGGGTGCGTTCTTCACGACCTTCAATTCGGCCGTCGGCGCCCAGTACGGCATTCCGACCCCTTCGAAGGTCGGGGCCAAGGTCAACCGCGTCAACGATCGCCTGCTCGTCGGCGCCGCTACCGCCAATTCCGGCGACTTCCCGGCCACGACGAAGGATTGGTACGAGCAGCTCGAGGCAGGAACGACGCATCCGATCGGCTTCCGGACGTCTTGGGCGCAGACTGCGTCCATCTCGACAAACGGCGGTATCGGCGTTCTCGGCGCGGCCCGGACGTCGGACATCAACCTTCCGACCTTCCAGCTCGCGATGGGTGGCCTGTTCGCGACCAACAACGACAACACTACAAACCAGCAGCTCGCCACGGCGATGTACGCGGTCGCGTTCCGGCAACCCGGCGCCGGCATCGGCGCCTACACGGGCACGGTGGGTGCCGAGATCGACATCGCCAATCTCGGCAACTCGGTCCAACTGCTGCCGAGCAACGTCGACAGCCCAGCCGGCCACACCACGGCTCTCAAGCTCAATTCGGGTGCAGTCGTGCCGGGTGCGACGACCGCGTCTGCGGCGCTGACCATCGGTAACAACGGGGCCAAATTCCTGACAGGCATCGTCATGGCGCAAACCGCCATCGCAGGCCTGACCTATGACGGCTCCGGCAACGTGACGGGTGGCGGCGCCTCCGCGATGCGGATGAGCGTGTTCCAGACGCTCGAATGGTTCAACACGCAGGCCGGGTCACCGTCGTCGGTCATCACCTCGGAGATCCTGACGCCGGCCAACGGGCAGTCGATCCGCTTCCGCGATGCCGGGACCTTCATCGGCGACGCGACCGGCAATATCCCGTTGCTGCTGATCCCCTACATCGGCGGCACGCAGACCGCGGCCGGCGTCGTCCAGGCCGGGCAGGCTTCGACGCCGACCGCGTTCGCGGCATCGCCCTTGAGCGGCAGCAACGCCGATGTGGCTCTGCGCTCGGCGGGTACCGGCAAGCTCGTGCTCGGCAATGCTTCGAGCGATTACGTCACCGTCACCTCGGCAGGCGCCTCGACGAACCGTGTCACCATCGGCAGCAACGGCACGCCGGCCGCAGCCTCCATGACCAAGACGGCCGCTCTCGGCACCGTCATTCAAGGCGCGACCGGTACCAACTCCGATCTGAACATCCTGTCGGCGGCGGGAAGCTCTGTGCTCGCAGTACCAACCGGCACGACCACCGTGGTGTTCAGCGGCGCGATCCAATTGCCGAACGTCACCGTGGCAACCCTCCCCACCTGCAACGCGGCGGCGAAAGGCACGCTCGTGTCGCTTACCGACTTTAACGGTGCCCCCACTTGGAACGGACCTATTGCAGGCGGCAACGCCGGCGGTAGCCAAGTCATCCTCGCGTTCTGCACCGGCTCAGCCTGGACCCAGCACTAAGAGTTCTACCAGGGCGACCACCCGAAGCCGCCCTTCACAAGCGTCTGCGTAGGCCCCTGCGCTACCCCTACGTAGCCGATGGTGTTCTCGCTGATCCGAGCCGAGATGGCGATTGACGCTGCACCCGCCCCATCGTAGCCGGCGCCCCCGAACGAGATATTGAGCTTCCGTCCGGGCTCCGGGGGCAGCACGTTGATCGCGCCGGCCAGAGCAATTCCCTCCCGGAAGCGGTCTCGCACCCGGTCCAAGCGTCCGGCTATGTCCGCTAGGGCGGCCGAGGAGGCGCCTTGGTTAGCGGCTGCCGCTGCGGCCAGTACGTCAGACGCCTTCACAGGGAACCCCGTGTAGGTGGTTCGGGGATCCCCAGGGGTGTCGGGGCGCTGGACCGAGAAGTAGTCGATCGATGGCTGAAACGTTCCGAACGTCTGCGCGTCCGCATTGCTGGCCGCGCACATTATGGCCGCGGCAATCAACAGTCGCTTCATCAGCCCATTCCCCGAAGTTTCGGGTAGCGGGCCTCACCTGCTGATCTGAGTCGATCACTCAGACAACACGCACACCGTGCAGCCTGCGTTTGCTGCACACCTTCCCGGCAACGTCCCTAACCGGGGCTTACCCAACACCGGAGATCTGAATGCTCCTGCAGCGCATCGCGCTGCGGGCCGCCCTCGCTTGCCTCGTGCTCGCGAGCGTGCCCGCGCATGCCGACATCGCCTCCTGGTACGGTCCCGGCCTCGCCGGCCGCCCGACCGCGAATGGCGAGCGCTTCAATCCGGGCGGTTTCACCGCAGCCCATCGCTCGCTGCCCTTCGGCACGCGGGTGCGGGTGACGAACCATGCAAACGGCCGCTCGGTCGTTGTCCGGATCAACGATCGCGGCCCATTCGTCGCCGGCCGGTCGATCGATCTCGCCGCCGGCGCGGCGCGCGCGATCGGCGTCTTGGGGACAAGCCACGTTCGCCTCGAGGTGGTCCGATGAGCCGCCTCGCGTACTACGCCGACTTCGTCACGATGCCGGTCCTGGCGCTGGTGCTGATCGCCCTCGGCGACGCGACCATGCATGGCGTCATCGCCGGTATCCTGCTCTGGACGCTCGCCGAATACGTGCTCCATCGCTGGGCCTTTCACGCTCTGCCCTTCTTCAAGCCGGCGCACGACGAGCACCACGCCAAGCCCTCGGGCCGCACCGGCGTGACGTCCTGGCATTCGCTCGCGGTCTTCGGGGGTCTCGCCCTGGTGCTACCGGCCGGGATCCTCGCCGGCTTCGTGATCGGGTACCTCGCCTACATCACCGCGCACCACGCCGTGCACCACTGGCGTATCGCGCCGGGACATCTGCTCTACGCGCTGAAGCTCCGGCACAACGCTCATCACCGCGGCGTCGAGGCGAATTTCGGCGTGGTGACCACGGTCTGGGACCGCGTCTTCGGCACGTACCGCCAGATCAAGCGGCCAAGCCGAGCTTCAGGCCGACCGTAAACTCACCGATGAGCTCGGGGCCACAGATGCGGACGCGGACGCTTCCGCGCTTCCGGCCATTCGCTGCGATTTCGACGCGCTGCGGGACGCGACACACGCTCGCGAGGCTTATCCGAGCCGCCGCGTAGACCTCCGCGGGCGACATGCATGTCGCCGTTCGCGTGTCCGCCTGGATGATCGCCAGGGCCTCGCGCCGAAACGTCTCGCTCATCGTCATACTCCTCGCACCGGAAGCCAATCCGGCGAGGAAACCCTCGTTCCAGCAGAGAGATGGTACAAATGGCCGCGAGCCTCGATCGCGCTGCCTTCTACAAGGCTGTGCGCACCGCCCCGTTCGGCAAGGGCCTGTCGTCCGCGCAGGTCGCCGGCATGGAGGCGATTCTCAACGCGGCGCCGTCGCTGCTCGGCACGACCTCGCTCGGATACTCCCTGGCAACGACCTTCCACGAGACGGCGCGCACCATGCAGCCGATCGAGGAGTACGGGCGCGGCAAAGGGCGGAGCTACGGTCCGACCGGCTTCTGGGGGCGCGGCTTCGTGCAGCTCACCTGGGAGGCGAATTACGCCAAGGCGACGGCGCGGCTTCGGCAGCTCGGCATCCTGAACGCCTCCGAGGACCTGGTGAAGACGCCGAAGCTCGCGATGCGCCTCGATGTGGCGGCCGCGATCCTGTTCTACGGCATGGTCGAGGGCTGGTTCACCGGCAGGAAGCTCGCGGACTACTTCGCCGGCGGCCGCTACGATCCGGTCGGTGCCCGGCACATCATCAACGGGACCGACGACGACGACCTGATCGCCGGCTACTGCGGGCACTTCGTCGACGCGCTGCGGGCGGCCGGACACTCCATCATCCCGACCGCAGCGGCGATGCAGGTCGCAGCTCAGCCGGCGCCCTCCGGCAGCATGCTCCGGACCGGCGTCCAGGCGACCGGCGCCGCCACCAAGGGCGCGCTGAACTGGCTCTACTCGACCGTCCACAACTCGCTGAAGGCCTGACGATGTTCGATCGCCCCCTCTTCCGGGCGCGGCTGCGCCTGCATCGCTGGGCCGAGGCCGTGCGCGGCTGGAAGGTCTACCTGCTCGCCCTCGTGATCGGCCTGCCCGACATGCTTGATGCCCTCGCCGGCATCGACATCACCACGCTGCTGCCGCCCTGGGTGCCGGGCGCGAAGTTCGCCGCAGGTCTCGCCGTCGCGCGGGTGCTGGCTCGGGCCTACTCGCTGAGCCTTGCGCGCATCCTGCCGCCGGGAGGGCCACGCTGATGTGGAGCCTCTTCACTGGCATCTTCACCGGCGGGTGGAGCATGATCGCCAAGGGCATCCTCGGCGTATTCGGCAACTCCATCCTGCAGCCGATCCTTCAGCATCTCGACGCGTCGACGGCCGCGAACCGGGACACGGCCATAGCCATGGTCCAGGCGGAGATCGCCGCGAACCAGGCCAAGGCCGCGATCGCAACGTCGTTCAAGGCGCTCGTCTATGGAATCGGCACACCGCCCGCGATCCATTTTGGGGCGACTTGCCTGAACCATACATTCGCCCTCGGTTGGCCCGTCATGCCGCTGCCGGCCGAATACGTGCCGGTCGAGCAGACGATCCTCACGGCGCTCTTCATCTCTTCGCCCCTCACCACGCTCGCTCGCGCCGGCGCCGCCCGGTTGCTGAAGGCATAACCGACCATGGACACGTCCTTCCTCGCCACGGGTCCGATTTCGTGGCCTGCGCTGATCGCGTTCGCCCTGTTTCTATTCGCGCTTGGCCGCGCCGCTGACTGGGTCGGGACGAAGCTGAAGGCTGGCACCGACAAGGCGGTGAGCCCGCTTACGGTCGACATGGCCGCCGTCAAAATTCAGATCGCGAGCCAGGCCGAGCAGCTAAATGCCTTCAAGGTCGAAGTAGCGCGAACCTATGTGACTGGTGACGTGATCACTCGTCTTGAACGTCGGATCGACGACATGGTCACCTCGGTGCGCCACGAGATGACGGAGACGCGCGAGGCCATGCTGCAGGCCTTCATGGGCCGGCCGCCGCGATAGCCGCCGAATTCTTCCCAGATCGTCCCATGCGCCCCTGGCTTCGGCTGGGGGCGCTTTTTTGCGGCCTGGTAAATTAAGCAAAATTGAGCTTCTCACGCAGGTTCGATGAAGCGACCGCCATTGTCGCGAGACCATTGCAGTATTAAGCCGCAGAGCTCGCCGAGTTCGTCCAGAAGGGTCTCTACGTCTTTAGCCGTTCGCGGAACGACAAATTCTGGGACTTTACCCTTTTGACGGACCAACACCCGCTTTTCGAAATTATCCGCTTCGAACCCTTCGATACCATGGATAAGTCGATTTCGGGACTCGATTATCGCGATGGCACGCTGCGCTAGCGTGACTGCGGTTTCGTCACCCTTTTCCCTTGCAAGCACTTCAATATCCTTGGCTTTATTGCCAATCATGCGGCCGTGAAAGTCTCCAAGTTCTGAACCGCCGTTGCCCTGAAGCAGCGAGAAGGCTGCACTCAGCATCACATCAAGGCCGGCGGTGTCGAAAACCAGCTTCCCGAGAGCGATGAGTAACGCTTCGTCAGCTGCGCCATGAAAACAAATCTTCTGCATCGGTTTACGGCGCGGCCTTTGGTGAAAGCTCAATTGTAGCTGATGATCTCCGCCACCTTAGGGATTAGCAGCAATCGGCAGTTCGATAAGCTGCACTCCGCGGTAGCTACATCTTATCAACTGTAGTCACAAAAACGATGACGTCCGCACTCCCACGAACATAGAACGAAAGTTACTTGCATAATAACCGGCTTCCATGGAGTTTTTAATGTTTGGGCTAATATGATCAATTTGCTCAAATACCATATCAAATCCGGCATTGTGTAGACATTGAAAAAGGCTTGGCTTAGTCAGCCAGAATGATTTCGTATTTGACCATGCTGCCCATTTAAGGCTTTCAAGTTCCTCTACGTTCTTCGCATCATGCTCGAAAAACCAACGGCCACGCATACCCTCATTCTCGGTCATTGAGGATAGGTTGAATTGCTCTCCCCCTTCTTCAGGGGCGTAGTGGGTGTTTATTATTACCGCATCCCGTGCCTGGGCAGACATGGCATCGATAAACTGCACCGGATTCTGCAAATGATAAAGCAAACCACAACAGAATATTACATCAAACATTCCGTGAGTTTTTATATTTAAGACATCATCTTTAACGAAAGAAATATTGGGAAGACCAAGTGATTTCTGAACTAAAAGGCAATTATCATAGTTATTCTGCCTTACCTCAATACCAAGCGCGTCCAATCCAAGTCGAGCGAACTCAGCGGTATAGCCGCCTTCGAGACATCCCAGATCAGCTATCCTGCGTCCCTTGAGATTGGCCCTGTAAAGGAACTCGAGGCAGCGGATCGCCGCTTTTGCCCAACCTTCGTCAGACAACAGGCCCCCCGCTTCCGGAAACGTACTAGAGCCATCTGGCAGACGAACGTTGTGTGCGGTGAACGTCACGGGGCGCTTTGACCTACAAATCTGCGAGGCCCGAATCTCTAAAGGGCAGTTGCCCGAACCACAAAGCAACTTTTTCAGACGTCTCGATCGCCCTCAACCTTATGCAGACCGTGGGCGCGGGGCTCACATAGATCATCATAGGCTGGATCCGTTCATGAGCACCGAAGCTGGGGGTTTTCGGAGAATAAATGGAGAATCGAATTTAACGATCCGCTTAAGTAGCTAAAAAGATTGGTGGGCAGTGACGGGCTCGAACCGCCGACATTCTCGGTGTAAACGAGACGCTCTACCAACTGAGCTAACCGCCCTGACCGTGCGCGGAGCGTTACGAAAAACGCTCCGCTTTCGCAAGCGGGGCCGCGGCGTGGCTCAGTAATGCGGCGGGGGCGGCTCCGGCGCGCCGGCGCTCCCGCGGGCGGCAGAGGCCTCCTCGATCTGGGCTTCGAGGCGCTGGACCGCGCGCACCAGGGCGTCGATCTTCTTCCATTGCGCGGTGATCGTCGCGTTGAGATCCTCGATCGTGGCCTCCTGCTCGGTGAGGCGGATCTCGAGGCGGTCGATCCGGCTGTCATGTGGGTCGGTCATCGGTGCTCCTGTCGCCGGCCCTTGTATCCGAGGCGCGTTCACGCGTCCCCGCGAGCTGAGCGCTCCGGGGGGTGGGGTGACGCGGGACGCCGCAGAACCACGGCAAGCTTGCAGTCAGAAACGACGGTTCCCCGGCGTCCCGCGGTCGGCGGCCCCCATGCGAGGCCGTCGGCCGGTTTTTCGTCGCGGTGTCTCCAACGGGATCCGGCCTGCGAGTAGACGTTTCCGGGTCGTGATGCCCCGGGTTGCCACAAAAGGGTCTGTCCCAGCCTACTGCCCCGTAGTGAGCAGCGCCGCAGTTCACTCTTCCGTCCCAGAGTTGGGTCACGGGACCGGTCATTTCCTCCCGGTGCGCGTTCCCGCGTGTCCGTGCCCGATCCGAGAGCGGCGTCTCGCCGAACCCGTCGCCCGGAGCGAGGGGACCGAACCCCCGCCGCAGGCACCGCCCCGCCTCCCATCACGCCTCCAGTCGGTCACCGGCGGCGCACCCCGAAAGTCCGGGACGCGAGTGAAAGGAAACAATCATAAAATAGGAATTATGTCAACATGTGACCGTCGTTGCGGGCGCAGCGAAGCAATCCAGGCGACGTCTCCGCGTCTGAAGCGGCTGAATTGCTTCGTTGCGCTCGCAATGACGAGGATCGGCGCGATGGCGGGGCGCCCACTCGGGAACCGCTACCGCGTCTCCTCCGGCTCGTGCTCCGGCCGCTCCTCCAGCCCGTGGCCCAACGCGACTCGCTCGTCGAAGACGAAGCAGTCGCCGCGCCAGCGGCTCTCGGCCTCGGGCACGGTCTTGAGGTACTTTAGGATGCCGCCCTTGAGCAGGTGGACATGCGCGAAGCCGCGCTCCTTCAGATAGGCCCCGGCCTTCTCGCAGCGGATGCCGCCGGTGCAGAACAGCGCGACCTCTGGCTGCTCGGCCGGATCGAGCCCGTCCGCATAGGCGCGAAACTCCGAAAAACTCCTTGTGCCGGGATCGACCGCGCCCTCGAACGTGCCGAGCGCCACCTCGAAGGCGTTGCGGGTATCGACGAGGAGCAGGTTCGGCCGCGCCATCAGCGCGTTCCAGTCCTCGGGGGCGACGGTCTCGCCGGCCCCGCGCGTCGGATCGGTGCGGCCCCCGTCGAAGGTGACGATCTCGGGCTTCAGCTTCACCTTGAGGCGGCGGAAGGGCGGCGCCTCGGCGGTGGAGAGCTTGCATTCGAGGTTGTCGAGCCGGCCGCCGAGCAAGGGGCCACGCAGCTCCGCCAGGAAGGCGTCGATCGCCTCGGCCGAGCCCGCGACGGTACCGTTGATCCCCTCCTCCGCCAGCAGCAGCGTGCCGGCGATGCCGAGCGACTCGCACAGCGCCTGCAACGGCGCCTGCAACGCGGCGGCGTCGGGCAGAGAGACGAACT
Source organism: Methylobacterium brachythecii (assembly GCF_014196345.1). GTDB lineage: Bacteria > Pseudomonadota > Alphaproteobacteria > Rhizobiales > Beijerinckiaceae > Methylobacterium > Methylobacterium brachythecii. The sequence goes on from NZ_JACIDN010000010.1 coordinate 125,907, forward strand.
GGTAGAGGGCGGCGACGGTGTGGGGCATGTCGCCGAGGGTTTAGCAGCGGCGTGGCGATGGTGAAACGCACGTCGGCGCAGAGCGGCCGTCCCTGTCCGCCAACCCGCCAGCCTACCCCAGGATAAGGATTGCGGGCGGGGGCCTTAGTCCAAATCATCAAAAACAAACAATCGATTGGACCCTATCGGGGTTTTTGCGAAACGGCGCTACTGCGCGGACGCAGCGGTGAGGGGCAAGCAAATTGAAGACTTGCCTCTAAACTTAGTTGGCACACCACGTTCAATCAAACGCACTCATTTTATCTCGGATGACTTCACGATGAATATTGATCGAGCCGCGCAAAGTCTATAAACTTGTATTAATTTTCTATGCGCTTTCGTTTAGAGTGATTATCAGCTCCACTAACGCCACCACAACTAGAAATTAGTCTTGATAAGCAGCTAGATGTCGGCATAGACTTGTTGAAGATTCCCTAGAAATTTGTCTGCTCATTCCAGTTCCTTACGGAGGTTGCTCGTGCCGGAGATGTACCTATTGGACCTATGGGAGGAATATAAGCCTGAGAAGAAAGCAGATATGATAAAAATACTGAATGGATATTTGAGCCAATGTTCTACCGAAAACCAACCAACTATGCGGGCTTGGTGGTGGTATTGGGATCCGACGCCAAGTAGTCTTGATATTTTAATTTATATGGTTCCATCTAGATTTGACAGCGTCGCATATATGTACGACTCAACTGGAGATTTTGCGCAAGACGGCTCAGATGGTCAAACTCTTATTGGACCAGGCAATAAGCCTTCTATTGCCGAGGTATACACTCGCCCGTATACTGCTACAGTTATGGCCAATTTAGTTTTTCATGAAGCGATGCATATGAAACTTAAGAAGGGAAATAGTATGCATGCGCTTGGAGGGGTTGCCAGCGCTACCGTGCCCACCAAGGTAGGATTAAGCAAAACGAACATCAGCGCGATGAAATCAGCGCTTTTGAAACCAGTCACACAATGGTCCGACGGCATCGCTCAGGTTCGGGCACGGCAGCAGAGCGGGTTGCCCTGATTGCAACCACGTTGCTCCCTCCGTTGTTCGTTTGGCTAGCCAGCCTCGGCGAAATGCCGTCAGGAAGAGGCGGATGGATGGGCGAACCGCGCCTGACTAATGCGCCTCATCCCAATTCCCAGCCGCCCGCGCCTCCACCACCAGCGGCACCTTCAGTGACACGGCTGGGGCCGGCGCCTCGACCATGACGCGCTGGATCACCGGGATCGCCTTGTCGATCTCCTCCTCCGGCACCTCGAAGACCAGCTCGTCGTGCACCTGCAGCAGCATGCGGGCGGTGACGCGCTCGGCCTTCAGCGCGGCCTCCATGCGGATCATGGCGCGGCGGATGATGTCGGCGGCCGTGCCCTGGATCGGGGCGTTGATGGCCTGGCGCTCCACCGAGGCGCGCTCGTTCGGGTTGTTGGAGCGGATCTGCGGGTAGTGGCAGACGCGGCCGAACAGGGTCGTCACGTAGCCCTTGTCCCGGCAGAGTTTTTTGGTGGCCTCGATGTAGTCTCGGATACCCGGGAACCGCTCGAAATACTGCTTGATGAAGAGGCTCGCCTCCTCGCGACCGATGCCGAGGCGGTCGGCGAGGCCGAAGGCCGAGATGCCGTAGATGATGCCGAAATTGATCGTCTTGGCGCGCCGGCGCAGGTCGCTGGTCATCTGGTCGAGGGGCACGCCGAACATGGCGCTGGCCGTGGCCGCGTGGATGTCGAGCCCCTGCTCGAAGGCCTCCTGCAACTGCGGGATGTCGGCGATATGGGCCAGCAGGCGTAGCTCGATCTGCGAATAGTCGGCCGAGATCAGCCGCGTGCCCTCCGGCGCGACGAAGGCCTTGCGGATGCGCCGACCTTCCTCGGTGCGGATCGGGATGTTCTGCAGGTTCGGCTCCGAGGACGAGAGCCGCCCGGTGGTGGTCGCGGCGAGCGCGAAGGAGGTGTGGATGCGGTTGGTCTGCCGGTCCGCATGCTCCTGCAGCGTGTCGGTATAGGTCGATTTCAGCTTCGAGAGTTGGCGCCAGTTGAGGATCTTCTTCGGGAGATCGTGGCCGGCCTGGGCGAGTTCTTCGAGCAGGGTCGCGGGCGTGGCCCATTGGCCGGACGGCGTCTTCTTGGCGCCGGGCAGGCCCATTTTGCCGAACAGGATATCGCCGATCTGCTTCGGCGAGCCGACCTGGAATTTCTCGCCCGCATCCTCCTGGATCTCCTCTTCCAGCCGGGCGAGCGTCTGGGAGAAGTCGCCGGAGAGGCGGCTCAGCATGTCGCGGTCGATGCGGATGCCCTCGGCCTCCATGCGGGCGAGCACCGAGACCAGCGGGCGCTCCAGCGTCTCGTAGACGGTGACGCGGCGCTCGGCGGCGAGCCGCGGCTTCATCATCCGCCAGAGCCGGAAGGTGACGTCGGCATCCTCGGCGGCATAGGCGGTGGCCTTGTCCAGCGGCACGCGCTCGAAGGTGATCTTGTTGCGGCCGGTGCCGGTGACCTCGGAGAAGGTGATCGGCGTGTGCCCGAGATGGCGCTTGGAGAGCTCGTCCATGCCGTGCCCGCCCTTGCCGGCATCGAGCACGTAGGAGATCAGCATGGTGTCGTCGAAGGGCGCGACCGTGATGCCGTAGCGCGCGAGCACCGACAGGTCGTACTTGATGTTCTGGCCGATCTTCAGCGTGCCAGGGTCTTCCAGCAGCGGCTTGAGCGCCGCGATCGCCTCCTTGAGCGGGATCTGGCCCGCGACCGGCTCGGTGACGTCGGAAGCGGCCTTGTCTCCGAACAGGTCGCCGCCGCCCACGGCCGCGACATGGCTCAGCGGGATGTAGGCCGCGCGCCCCACGCCGACGCAGAGCGAGACGCCGACGAGCCCGGCCCGGTGCGCGTCGAGCGCGTCGGTCTCGGTGTCCACCGCGACGATGCCGGCCTCGAAGCCCTCGGCGATCCAGGCATCGAGCTGTTCGCGGTTGAGGATGGTCTCGTAGGCCTCGCGGTCGAACGGTTTGACCGCCTCGGCCGCGCGCTCGGCGACGAGGGTGGAGGGCGTCGGCTCGGCCGAGCCGCGCTTCTTGGCCGGCGCATCCGGCAGGTCGAGGCCCGCGAAGGGATCGGCGCTGGGAGGCGCCTCGCCCGGCCCGCGCTCAGCCCCGGCGGCCGCCGTCTCCGGATCGTCGAAGGGGGCGTCGTCACGCGCGCCGGGCGCCAGGGACGGGTCCGGCTTCACCTTCTCCGGGTCGACATGCAGCATGTCGGCGATGCGGCGGGTGAGCGTGTTGAACTCCATCGCCTTCAGGAAGCCGACGAGCTTGTCCGGGTCGGGCTTCGGCACGCCGAGTTCGTCGAGCGCCACGGGCACCGCGACGTCCTCGACCAGCGCCACGAGCTTTCGCGAGAGGCGGGCCTGCTCGATATTGGCGAGCAGTGTCTCGCGGCGCTTGGGCTGCTTGATCTCGCCGGCCCGCTCCAGCAGCTGCTCCAGGCCACCGTATTCCTTGATCAGCGCGGCGGCGGTCTTGAGGCCGATGCCGGGCACGCCGGGCACGTTGTCCGAGGTGTCGCCGATCAGCGCGAGCGCATCGCCGATCTGGCTCGGCTCCAGGCCCTCCCACTTGGCGACGATGGCCTCTTGATCGAGGTTGCGCTCAGGCCGGTAGCCCGGCTTGCCCTTGGCCCCGGATTCGAAGTCGTAGAACCGGATTTTCTCCGAGACGAGCTGCATCAGGTCCTTGTCGGAGGACACGATGATGACGCCGGCACCCCGGGCCTCGGCCTGCCGGGCATAGGTCGCGATCAGGTCGTCGGCCTCGTAGCGCTCCATCTCGATGGCATGCAGGCCGAAGGCGCGCACGGCGTCGCGCATCAGCGGCATCTGGCGCTTGAGGTCGTCCGGCGCATCGGGGCGGTGGGCCTTGTAGTCGGGGTAGAGTTCCTTGCGAAAACTCTGCTCGGACTTGTCGAAGACGATACCGAGATGGCTCGGCTTGATGCCGGCCGCGCCGTCCTGGAGGAACTGGGCGATCTTCGTGCAGAACAGCCGCACCGCGCCGGTGGGCAGGCCGTCCGAGGGCCGTGTGTTGTACTTCTGGTCCTGATTGATCGACTGGAAATACGCGCGAAAAATGAAGGACGAGCCGTCGACCAGGATGACCTGATCGCCTTCGCCGACGGACTTTTTGGGCTGGTTCTCAGGCTCGGCGGTCATTCTTCGGACTCGTGCACGGATCGAGGCCCTGTCTAGAGGGCCGGACGCGCCCGCGCCACCGTGGCGGATGGGTGGACCAAGGGACGGCTTGAGGACCCTCCGCCCGAGCGACATCTTCCGCTCCTCGACACAACGACAAGAGGACAGGATGAGGAAGCACGTCCAAGTCGCCCTGCTCGCCGGGCTCGCGGGGCTCACGATCGGCGGAGCGGCCCTCGCCGAGGAGCACCTGGTCGAAACGCCCGATGCGGCTTCGGTGAAATACGGGCCGGGCCCGAAGAACCTGCCGAAGGGCACGGAGCTCGCCGTTCTCTCCGGAGATCCCTCGCAACCGGGCCCCTTCGCGCTCCGGGTGAAGTTCCCGGCCAACACCCTGATCGCGCCTCACACCCATTCGAAGCCCGAGACACTGACGATCCTCAGCGGCTCGATTTTCCACCAGCATGGCAAGACGGTCGACAAGACGAAGGGCAAGGAATTGCGGACCGGCGGCTTCGTCTATCTGCCGGAGCTGATGCCACATTCGCTGTGGACGACGGGCGAGCCGGTGGAGCAGCAGGTCAACGGCTCCGGCCCGTTCGGCGTGGACTACGTCAACCCGGCCGACGACCCGAGCAAGGGCGGCTGACTTTTCGGGTTTCTTGGAAATCACGGCGGGGCCTCGGCTCCGCCGCTTCCGCATTCGTCCGTTCTCCGCCGAACCATGTGTGATTGAGCACGGCACCCACGCGATCGAGCCGAGCAACGGGAACCGTCTCTGATCTTTGAGAGACTTTTCACGATCGGCGGGCGACATGAAATAATCTGCAAACAACTGGCCGATAAGCGAAATATAACGATGCTGCACTGCGACAAAGCGTGTCTTGTCGTGAGATTCACACTCACCAGATCCGGTCCACGCAACGCCGGGCAGCACCCGAGACCGATCCCCGGTCTTCCGGGTAGCTCGGCATCAGTGGAGTTCGTCATGAACACTCGTATGAAGACCGCCATCGCAGCCGCCGCCGTGACCCTCGGCCTCGCCGCGGCGCCGGCCTCTGCGCAGGTCCTCGGCAGCGGCTATGGCGACCAAGGCAGCGCGGCGGGTTATGACGGCCGCGCGCCCGGCTACAACGACGACGGCACGCTCAACGTGTTCGGTGCACATATCGACCCGCCCGGCGCTCGCGGCGGTCTAGTTGGTGGCGTCGGCAACGTCGTCGGCGGCGTGACCAACGGTGTCGGCAGCGTGGTTGGCGGTGTCGTCGGTGGTGTGACCGGAGCCGCGGACGACGTCGTCACCGGCTCGACCGGCGGGCGCTACGCAAACGGCCGGCCAACATTCTGAACCGACGGATGCGGCGGGGCAGAGACCCCGCCGCCTTCTTGTCTGCCGACAAATTAAACTTCGTCAGCCGGGCGTGCCGTTCAGGTTAATTTAAGGTATCATTTGAGCCTGACCGGAACCCGATGCACATGCTCCCGTTGAGGCATAACCGGCCCAGCTTGGACGAGCAGCGAGGGACACGCCATGAACTCGCCCCGAAAAGGCAGCGCGCGGCGTGCCGTTGCACTGGGCTTCGCTTCGGCAAGCCTGCTGTTGGCCACCGCCGTCGGCGTGAATGCCCAGGATGGTGGCTTCTTCGAAATGCTGTTTGGGACGCAGCGCCAAGCGGCGCCGGCTCCCGCGCCGTCCTATGGCAGCCCGGGCGTGTTCGGAGACCGCTCCTACCGGCGCTACCGTTCCGAACGCCGCCGTGCGTTGCGAACACGCTACGCCGCCCTGCCCCGCACCGACGATCTCAAGAGCGACATCAGCGGTAAGCAGCCGGTGGATCAGCAGGCGATCCAGGACAACCCGACCAAGGCTATCCTCGAGGACAAGACGCTGCGTCCCGGCGACATCGTGGTGATGCCCGCCGGCCCGAAAGTGTTCGTCGGCGGTTCGCAGAAAATCCACCGTATGAGCGAATTCGAAGACGTGAAGTCGTCGCGCTTCATCGACAAGAAGACCCGGTTCCAGCTCATCGCGATGATGGTGCCAATCGGTGCCATGCCCGCTGACCAAGCCCGCAAGGTGATGAAGGTCAGGCTGAAGCTGGCGCAGGACGACGAGATCAAGGCGATCGAGGCGAAGAACGAGCCGACCGATCAGCAGATGCAGACCATGCGCAAGATCATGCCCTGGAAGCGGCCGGTGGAGCAGTAGGGCTGCTCGTGGCGCTCGTCCTCGTCGCGTTTCTTTGCGGCGTGATTGTCAGGACGTGGCGTCAAATCTTCATCGGCGTGGCGATCATCTGGCTGATGGTGTCCGCCTGGAACGTCGTCACCGTGGCATCGGTGGTGAGCACCACCTCGGTTCCGAACCCATCCGGCGGCTTCGCACAAGTCGCGGGATATCTCACGGCGGAGCTGTTGATCATGGCAACGGAGCTGCTCTTCGCAGACACGATTGGCCACGCAATTCGCGCCGCTCTCTCCAGCGGCCGACAAAAGCCACCGCCCGACGCCGAAACTGTCTAAGCCGCCAGTTCTCCAATCCGCCTAAGATCGTCCACGAAGGCCTCGTAGGCCGCTGCCTTCGCCTCCTCGTCCGGCAACCTGAGTAGGTAGGACGGGTGGACGGTGATGAAGCCCTGGAACGGCTTGCCGCCGAAATCGAACGGGCCGCGGTTGCGGGTGATCGGAACGGCCTTGCCGGCGAGCGCCAAAACTGCGGTCGCGCCAAGCGCCACCACGATCTTCGGATGCACGAAGTCGAGCTCGCGCTCGAGCCACCAGCGATAGTGGCTCACCTCGCCGGCCGTCGGCTTCTCATGGATGCGGCGTTTGCCGCGCTGGGTGAACTTGAAGTGCTTCACCGCATTCGTGACGTAGGCATCCCCGCGACTCAGTCCGGCCTGCTCCATCGCCCGTGAGAAAAGCTGGCCGGCCGGCCCGACGAAGGGGCGCCCTTGCAGATCCTCCTGGTCGCCCGGCTGCTCGCCAACGAAGGCGATCGCTGCGCCGACCGGCCCTTCGCCAAGCACGGCCTGTGTGGCGCCCGGCACCAGCGGCTCCGAGCGTTTGATGATGGCGTTCAGCGCGTCGAGCGAGGCCGGATTTTGGTCGGCCATCGCCGCGACGGCCTTGGCGGGATCGCGTTTCGTCGGCATCTGCGGCATCCTCTCAATCATCTCCGAGGTCCGCATGGCGGCATCACGGACGAGCCTGGGAATCGCGGCCGTCTCTGGCATGTTCCGCCAGTACTTTTTGGGCATCTCGGCGCGCATGGCGTCGAGGTTGAGCCGGGCTGGATTGAAGGTGCTCTCGTAATAGTCGCGCCAGCCGGCCTCGAAGCCGTCGCCCTCTGGCACCTCCTCGCGGCGCCCCGGCGGCCCGAAGCTCAAGCGATCGGTGTCCCAATGTGCCGAGCCCTCCGGCGTCAGGATCGACCAGGCGAAGGAGCGGAATCGCTCCACGAAGAACGGTGCGGCCGCCTCCAGAATGTGGTGATCCGGCTCGAACCAAGCCGCGAACTTTTCGGGCGGGCCGCCCTCGACACGGCGGAAACGCAGGAAGGCGTGCATTTTGTGCAGGTCACGCCGCACGGCCTTCCGCATCAGGTGCAGACGATGGACGAGCGGATTGCTCAATACGTCGAGGAGTGCGCGCTCGCCTCGCGTGACGCGCCAGATCAAAGCGTAGAGCAGCGCGTAGCGCTCCGGGTCGCTGTGCGGGACGATCATCGGGATCAGTTCGCCGACCGCGCGCGGCAGATGGAGCGGCGGAGCTTCCGCGGTCTCCGCGCCGTCGCCGAACAGGCTCGCGGCTTCGCCGATTTGCCAGACGATGCGCTCTGGCGGGATCGAGGCGGCGATCAGGCGCCGCGCAGCCCGCCGGAAGCCGGCAAGGTCAGCCCCCTGTTCAAGAGATGCAACGGAGACCCCTCCCCCCTCCGCGGAGGAGGGTGGCCCTCGCATCAGCGAGGGTCGGGAGACGGGAGCGTCTTTTCCGGAGAGGTCGTTCCCCTCTCCCGACCCGCTTCGCGCGCCACCCTCTCCCGCAGAGGGGGGAGGGTTGAGCGGTGGCCCGGCTCTCATCTCACAACGCGCTCCGCATCCACCCCGTCATTGCGAGCGCAGCGAAGCAATCCAAGCGACGTTTCCGCGTCTGAAAAGTCTGGATTGCTTCGCTGCGCTCGCAATGACGGTGGAGACGTTCAGACATCTCAGAACAGGCTCAACTGCTGTGCCGGCTCGGCGAGACGCGCGCGCAGGTCGAGCCGCTGGCTCGTCGCGCCGGGGCGATAATCCTCGGCGATCAGGAACTCGCGCGCCCGTTTCAGCCCGGCGGTCAGTCGCTTCACGTCGTCGAGCCGCAATCGGGTGTGGCGACGCGCCTTGAGGATCGCATCGACCGCCCGTGTGCCGAGCCCGGGCACGCGCAACAGCATCTCGCGATCGGCCCGGTTCACGTCGACGGGAAAGAGGTGCCGGTTCTTGAGCGCCCAGGCGAGCTTCGGGTCGATGTCGAGGGCGAGCATGCCGCCATCGGTCGCCTCGGCCACTTCTGGGGCGGTGAACTTGTAGTACCGGAGCATCCAATCGGCCTGATAGAGCCGGTGCTCGCGCTTCAGCGGGGGCGCCTGCGGCGGAAGGGCCGAGGAGGCATCGGGGATCGGGCTGAAGGCCGAGTAATAGACGCGCGAAAGCCGATAGGACCCGTAGAGCACGGCGCTCTTGGCGATCATGGCGGAATCGTCGGTGGCATCGGCGCCGACGATCACCTGTGTCGATTGCCCGGCGGGAGAGAAGCGCCGCTTCTCGGCGCGGGCCTGGCTGATCCGCTCGCCGATCCGGCCCATCGCCGTCTCGATCGTCGCGCCGCTCTTTTCGGGCGCGAGCCGCGTCAGGCTCGCTTCGGTGGGGAGCTCCAGATTGATCGAGAGCCGGTCGGCGAAGAGACCCGCCTCTTCGACAAGCCACGGGCTCGCCTCGGGGATCGATTTGAGGTGGATGTAACCGCGAAATCCGTGATCGCGCCGCAGCTTCTTCGCGACCAGCGTCATTTGCTCCATCGTGTAGTCGGGCGAGCGAATGATGCCGGAGGAGAGAAACAAGCCCTCGATATAGTTGCGCTTGTAGAATTCGATTGTGAGCGTGACGACCTCATCGACCGAGAAGCGCGCGCGCTGGACGTTCGAGGAGCGCCGGTTTACGCAATAAACGCAATCGAACAGGCAGTAATTCGTCAGCAGGATCTTGAGCAGCGAGACGCATCGCCCGTCGGGCGTATAGGCGTGGCAGATGCCCGCCCCCGTTGTCGAGCCGAGCCCATCCTTGCCGGCCGAGCGTTTCGGCGCATTCGATGAGGCGCAGGAAGCGTCATACTTGGCTGCGTCCGCGAGGATGCGCAGCTTCTTCGCGAGCGTTTCGTCCATGGAACGTACCATGAACGTTTGAGGGAACGAGAACAAGGATGCGGGCGGTCGAACGAGGGAATCGGCAGGGATCGGAGATGCGACCGATCCGCCCACGGATCTTTACCGTCTCCATCATCGTCATTCCGGGGCGCCGAAGGCGAACCCGGAATCCAGAGCCGCCGACGCAGTCAGGTTCGACCGAACCTGTGCGTCTGGATTCCGGGTTCCGCTGCGCGGCCCCGGAACGACGGTGCCCGCTTTCAGGCCAGCGTCGCCTGAAGCGTGACTTCCGCCGTGAAGAGCTTCGAGATCGGGCACCCGGTCTTGGCGTTGTAGGTCAGTTCGTCGAACTTGGCCTTGTCGATGCCGGGGATTTTGGCGGTGAGCGTCAGGGCGGATTTCGTCACCTTGAAGCCGGCACCGTCCTTCACGAGCGTGACCACCGACTTCGTATCCAGCGAATCAGCCTTCAGTCCCGCTTCCTGCAGCTGGAAGGCGAGCGCCATGGTGAAGCAGCTCGCATGGGCCGCGGCGATCAGCTCCTCCGGGTTGGTGCCCGGCTCGTTCTCGAAACGCGTGTTGAAGCCGTAGGGATTGTTGTCCAGCACGCCGGACTGCGTCGTGATCGTGCCCTTGCCGGACTTGCCGTCGCCTTCCCAATGGGCGCTCGCGTGGCGGTCGGTCATCTGGTGCTCCCTTGGCATCTCGCGCGGCTGCGCGATGAGAGGCGAGGTGGTGCGGCAGGATCAGATGTCGAGGCCCTTCGTCGAGGGTTGGCTCTCGTTCGCGTCGGCGTCGATCACGGCTTTGCCCACGGAATAGGAGAAGCCTGCCCGAGCCATCGCGGCGAGATCGCGCTCGCGATGGGCGGGGCGCGTGTCGGCCGGGCGGTGCGGTCCGATTCGGCGGCGGCGGGCGAAAGCCCGGGCTGCTACCTCTTCGGCCGTCTCGCCGGCCTCGCTCTCTTCCCGCTCCATCGCGAGAGCGGCCTCCACGGTCGCACGATCGACGCCCTTGGCGGCCAGAGCCGCGCCGGCCTTCCGGGTCGAGGTACCCCTGCGACGCAGCGTCGCGAGCCGCGCATTCGTGAAGCGCGCATCGTCGACGAGGCCGGCGCGGACGGCGCGCGCGACCGTCGCCTCGATCAGCTCGGAATGCTCCGCGGGCTCTTCCAGACGGTCGCGGGAGCGCTTCTCGACGCGGCGCGCGAGCACACGGCGAAGCATCTCTGCAGTCGCGCTGTAACGGTCAAGGTAATGTAGCGCGACGCGCTCCAGCCACTGCTCAGTTACGGCGGGCGCAGGTCTTGCTTTCCTTTCGGCGGCAACGTTCCGCGTTTTCATCGGTTCTTCACGATCTGGACAGGTTTCCATTCCATGACTTGGGTATGGATAACACGCCGCTTCGAACGCTCCGGCGCTCCGTCGCCGCTTTCTTGGCCACCTGCCTCATGAGGCGGGAGTGGATTCTCGTCCTGCTCGCCCTCGGCCTCGCCGCGATCGCCGGGGCGGTGGTCTACCTGTCGCGCCCCACCACGCTCACCGTCGCCGTCGGCCCGCGCGACGGCGCCGAGGCCGTCCTGATGGACGCCTATGCGAAGGCGCTCGCCAAGAATCGCGAGGACATCCGCCTCAATCTGCTGACCCTCGACGACGTGGACGACAGTGCGCGGGCGCTCCAGGAGAATCGTGCCGACCTCGCCGTGGTCCGCCCGGACGTCAAGCTGCCGGATAACGGCCTGACGCTGGCGGTGCTGCACGACGAGGCCCTGATCATCGCCGCGCCCGATGCTTCGGACATCGACACCTTCCCCGATCTGTCGAAGCGCCGGCTCGGCGTGCTGATGCGTCACGATGCCGATCTCGCCGTCATCAGCCACCTGCTCGACTTCTACGACTTCGTGCCCGCTTCGGGCGCCGACGCCACCAACCCGGCCCTCGCGGCCGGCCGCGTCGGCATCGTGCCGCTGAAGGCCGCCGAGGTGAAGTCCGCGCTGGAGGAGAAGCGCGTCGATGCCATCGCCGTGATCGCGGCACCGTCCTCCAAGCCGGCCGTGTCCGTGGTGCGCGCCGTGGCGGCGTTCTCGCCCGAGAAGAAGGTGACGCTGGTCAGCGTGCCGGACAGCAAGGCGATCATCCAACGGTTTCCCGAGCTGCAGCCGATGTCGGTGGCCGCAGGCACCTTCGGCGGACGGCCGACCCTGCCCGAGGAAGACATCGATACGCTCGGCGTGTCCTACCGCCTGATGGCACGCGGCTCGGTGAACCGGGTCGCGGTGGCCTCTGTGGTGCAGCATCTGTTCGAATGGCGCCCGCGCCTCGCCGCGGCGACACCGCTCGCCAACCAGGTCAAGGCGCCGGAATACGAGACCACGGTCACCGCCACGAGCGCGCGGCTGCCGAACCACCCCGGCGCGGTCGACTATTTCGAGCGCGAGCAGCAGACCTTCCTTCAGCGCTACGAGGATTACATCTACCTCGTCGCCTTCTTCGGCGGCACGCTCGGCTCCTGCTTCGCCTGGATTGGCCAGCGCCTCGCCCGCAAGCGGCGCGAGCGCGTCGACGCCGTGCTCGACCGCTTGCTGGACATCCTGGCGGAGGTGCGCGCCGCGGAAAATCCGGCAGCGCTCAACGCCATCGGCTGCGAGATGGACGGACTCGTCGCCGACGTGGTGCGCCATGCACGCGAGCGGTCGATCGACACCCGCGTCCTCAGCGCGCTGATCCTCGCCATCGACGCCGTGCACGCCGCCCTCGACGATGCCCGCCGCGCACTCGGCGTCACGCCTCCGATGGCCGAGAGCACGGGTGCCGCCCGCGTCCGCACGGCCCGTCTGCTCTCGCTGAACCTGCCAGCCGCCGAGTAGTCTCAGCCTTCGGCATCCGCGACGAGGCCGGCGAGCCCCTCGCGATAGGTCGGATAGGCGAGTGCGACGCCGAGTTCTTGGCGGATCAGTTGGTTCCGCACCCGCTTGTTCTCGCCGTAGAAACTGCGCGCCATCGGGCTGAGATCGGCCGTCTCGAAATCGACCTCGGGCGGGAGCGGCAGGCCGGTGATCTCGGCCGCATGCTCGATCACCACCTGCGGAGCCGTCGGCTCGTCGTCGGTGACGTTGTAGATCGCGCCGCCCCGAGGCCGCTCGATCGAGGCGGCGAGCACCGTCGCGATGTCGTCGACATGGATGCGGTTGAAGACCTGCCCGGCCTTCACGATGCGCTGCGACTTGCCCTCGCGCAGCTTGGTGATTGGGTTGCGGCCGGGGCCGTAGATTCCCGAGAGCCGGAAGACCTGAACGGGTTTGCCCGCCTCGTAGCCGAGAGACAGCCACGCCTCCTCGGCCTCGAGCCGTCCCTTCGAGCGGCCGCTCTTAGGGAGCGCCGGCTCGCTCTCGTCGATCCAGGCGCCGCCCTGGTCGCCATAGACGCCGATGGTCGAGAGGTAGCCGATCCAGCCGATCCGGCTCGCGGCGATGGCATCCCGGTAGCGGGCGAGCGCGCCGTCACCGCTCTGCCCCGGCGGGGCCGAGATCAGGAGCATGTCGGTGTCGGCGAGGTCGGTGGCGATGCGTGCGTCGTCCGTCTCCGGCCCGAAGGCGCGCATGGCGAAGCCGGTCTCGGCGGCGATGGCTTCGGCGCGCTCGGCTTCCGTGACCGTTCCGCGAACGACCGCGAAGCGCGCACGCTCCCGCTCGGCGAAATGCCGGGCCGTGTAGCCGAGGCCGAAGACGAAGAGGTTCATGCGGAAAAGCTCGCGCGTTTCCCTCCCCCTTGCGGGGAGGGATGAAGGGTGGGGGTGGTTCCGCTTGCCGGTGTCGGATCAGGCGGAGCCACCCCCAACTCCAACTCCTCTCCGCAAGGGAGAGGAGAGCAGGCGCGCCATTCTTCGCGCACGGTAGCGTCGCTTTCGCGGGCCGCGTGCGCGTTAGCCAATGCCCTCATCCGCCCATCGTCGAGCAACCTATCGCAGGCCCAGACCGCCGCACCGCGAACCACCGGAGCCGGATCGTCGAGGCAGCGCATGGCCTCCCTGGCCAGCGCCAGATCACCCGAATTGCCGATCGCGATCAGCACGTTGCGCAGGAAGCGGTCGCGCCCTGTCCGCTTGATCGGCGTTCCGGCGAAGAAGGCGCGAAACTCCGCATCGTCGAGCCGCGACAGCTCTGCCAGCGGCGGCGAGGCGAGGTCGGCCCGTGCGGCCATCTTCGCCTCGCCGGCCTGCTCCGCAAACTTGTTCCAGGGGCAGACGGCGAGGCAGTCGTCGCAGCCGAAGATGCGATTGCCCATGGCCGCACGGAATTCGTGTGGGATCGGCCCCTCGTGCTCGATGGTCAGGTAGGAGATGCACCGCCGCGCATCGAGCCGATACGGCGCCGGAAACGCATCCGTCGGGCAGATGTCGAGACAGCGGCGGCAGGAGCCGCACGAATCCCGGCCCGGTGCGTCGGGCTCAAGCTCGGCGGCGGTGAAGATCGCGCCGAGCAGCATCCAGTTTCCGAACTCGCGTGAGACCAGGACCGTGTGCTTGCCTTGCCAGCCGAGCCCGGCGGCGGCGGCGAGCGGCTTCTCCATCACCGGCGCCGTATCAACGAAGACTTTCGCCGAGGCGCCGCTTCGCGCGGAGAGCAGTTGCCCGACCTCCTTGAGCTTGCCCTTGATTACCTCGTGATAGTCGCGGCGCTGGGCGTAGCTCGCAATGGTGGCGCGATCCTTCCGCGCGAGGTTGGCCAATGGATCGGCATCGGGCGCGGCATTGAGCCCGAGCATCACGATTGAGCGCACGCCGTCCCAGAGCGCGGAGGGCGCGGCGCGCTGGTCGCTGCGATCGGTCATCCAGGCCATCTCGCCGTGATGGCCCTCCTCGAGCCAGCGGCTCAGGCGCTCGCCAAGCTCCGGCACGGCATCAGGGCGCGTGACGGCGAAGGCATCGAAGCCGAGCGCCTTCGCGCGGGTCTCGATCACCTGCCGCAGGGCATTGCCGGTGAGCGGCGCCTTGGCGGTCTTCAGAAGTCCAGATTCGCGTAATGCGCGGCCGGGGCCATTCCCGGGGCCCGCTCGGCGAGAATCGCGCGGAAGGACGGGCGCGACTTCAGCCGCGCGTACCAGTCCCTCGCCATCTCGTCCTCTTCCCATGGCACGTCGCCGAGATAATCCACGCAGGACAAGTGGGCCGCAGCCGCGAAGTCGGCATACGTCATGTGGTCGCCAGCGATCCAGCGCCGCTGGCCGATCAGATAGCCGATATACTTCAGATGGTAGCGCACGTTGGCCCGCGCCGCGCGGATCGCGGCCATGTCAGGCGCGCCCCCGCCCTCCTCGGTCTTCATGAAGCGCTTGTAGATCTTCTCGGTGATCAGATAGTCGGTCACCTCGCCGTCGAACTTGACCAGGAACCAGTGCATCAGGCGCCGCACCTCGACGCGCGCGCTCGTGGTGTCCGGCAGGAGGCGGCGGCCGCTGAGCCCCAGACCCCGGGTCTCGTCGAGATATTCGGCGATGATGCCGGCGCCCGGCACCACGAGCCCGGTCTGCTCGACGAGCACCGGCGTCGTGCCGGCCGGGTTCAGCGCCAGGAAACCGTCGCGCCGTTCCCAGGGGCGTTCCTCCACGAGCTCGGGCTCCATGCCCATCTCGGCCAGCGCCAAGCGGATGAAGCGGGAGTTTGGGCAGAAGGGGGCGTGATGCAGCGTCGCCATTCAGGCCGTGATCTGGCGGGAGAGCCGGCGGAACGGGCGGCTATGGAACGAATATTGCCCGATCGTTGCCGCCTCATTAACACGCTCGAACCTCAGCGGTAACCGCATGTCAACCGCGACAGGCGACATCTGGATGATCGGCGCCTGCCGGACGTGCGGCTGCCGTGGGGAAGCGCGCTGAAACGGCTGCCACCATTTCGTCGTCCGATGACGGCAAAGCTGAGATCGAAGGCCGTATCCGGTCCGACCGGATCGGCCGGGATTTCCAAGACAGGACGAGGCAGGCAAGCTGATGGATTTCGCAAACCTGGTGAAGGCGCTGGTGCTCGCCGTCGTCGAAGGCGCCACCGAGTTCATCCCGGTCTCCTCCACCGGCCACCAGCTCCTGATCGGGCACTTCATCGGCTTCCACTCGCCGAACAACACCTTCGAGGTGCTGATTCAGCTCGGCGCGGTGCTGGCGATCCTCTACGCCTACTTCTCCCGTCTCTGGAAGATCGCGACCTCGCTGCCGAACGACCCGCGGGCGCGCCGCTTCGTCGGCTCGATCCTGCTGGCCTTCATCCCGGCGGCGATTATCGGCGGCATCTTCTCGAAGATGATCAAGGCCTACCTGTTCAACCCTTGGATCGTCTGCGCGACCCTCGTCGCCGGCGGCCTCGTGCTGCTGGTGATCGACGAGGCCGACCCGTACCAGCGCACGGATGCGCAGGGCGACGACGACCGCCAGGTCGGCACCGAGCGCCGCCAGCGCATGGACGACGTCTACGAGTTCAGCCTGCCGATGGCCTTCAAGATCGGCGCGTTCCAGTGCCTCGCCATGATCCCCGGCGTGTCGCGTTCCGGCGCCACCATCGTCGGCGCCATGCTGATGGGTGCGAGCAAGCGGGCGGCAACCGAGTTCTCGTTCTACCTCGCCATGCCGACCATGGCCGGCGCCTTCGCCAAGGACCTGCTCGACAACTACAAGAATCTGTCGAGCAACGACGCCCTGCTGATCGTCATCGGCTTCGTCGCGGCCTTCATCTCGGCGCTGATCGTGGTGCGCAGCGTGCTGGACTACGTGACCAAGCACGGCTTCTGGCTGTTCGCCTGGTGGCGCATCATCGTCGGCTCGCTCGGCTTCGCCGGATTGATCCTGCTCGGCTGACGGTTGAATCGACCTTCGGACGATTGCACCGCCTGCCACGGCGGTGCATGGGCTAGGGACGAAGCTGCGGGCAACATGAGGTCCGCAGGTCATGCCGGTGCCTGGGATCTGTGAGAGAGATGGAAGATCGTCCGCTTGCCGAGCTGTTCGAGCCCGCCACGCAGGAACGTTGGCGCGAGGCCGTCCAGGCGGCGCTGAAGGGCGGCGATTTCGAGAAGCGCCTCGTCTCCAAGACCTCCGATGGCCTGCGCATCGAGCCGCTCTACCCGGCCGCCGATCCCATCGCCCAGCCGGTGCGGGCGCCCGGCCCGTGGCGCCTGTCGCAGCGCGTCGACCATCCCGATGCCGAAAAGGCGGCCGCCCAGGCCCTGCTCGACCTCGAAGGCGGCGCGGATTCCCTGACGCTGGTCCATCGCGAGGCCCCGGCCGCGCGCGGCTTCGGCCTCGCCATCGGCAGTGTCGCGGATCTCGACGCGGCCCTCGACAACGTGCTGCTCACCATCATCGCGCTGCGTCTCGATGCCGGCCCCAAGGGCTTCGAGACCGCCGAGCACCTGAAGGCCCTCGTCGAGAAGCGCGGCGACGATCCGGCCGAACTCGACATCGATCTCGGTCTCGACCCGATCGGCCTCGTCGCCGCCACCGGCCGCGAACTGCCCGACTGGCAGGCCCGCCTCGCCGGGGCCGCGAAGAGCTTCGAGGGCTATCGCGGCCGCATCGCGCTCGCCGACGGGCGCCCCTATCACGAGGCCGGCGCCAGCGAGGTGCAAGAACTCGCCGCGGCGCTCGCCACCGCCGTCGCCTATCTGCGCGCGCTCGAAGCCGAGGGTATCCCGCTCGAACGCGCCCGCGACGCCATCGCCATCCTGCTCGTCGCCGATGCCGACGAGTTCCTGACGATCGCCAAGTTCCGCGCCGCGCGGCGTCTCTGGGCGTGCGTCGAGCAGGCCTGCGGGCTCGATGCCAAGCCACTGCGCCTCCATGCCGAGACGGCGTGGCGCATGATGACGCGGCGCGACCCCTTCGTGAACATCCTGCGCACCGGCATGGCCGCCGCCTCGGCCGGCCTCGGCGGGGCGGATTCCGTGACTGCCCTGCCCTACACCCAGGCGCTCGGACTGCCAGACGCCTTCGCGCGCCGCGTCGTGCGCAACAGCCAGACCATCCTCGTCGAGGAATCGAGCCTCGCCAAGGTCTCCGATCCGGCCGCCGGGGCCGGTGGCTTCGAGGCGCTGACGGCCTCGCTCACCGAGGGCGCCTGGAAGGCGTTCCAGGAGATCGAGAGCGAAGGCGGCATCCTCGCCAGCCTGCAGGCCGGCAAGGTCCAGGCCCGCATCGCAGAGGTCCGCGATGCCCGCACGAAGCGCATCGCCACACGGCGCGAGCCGCTAACCGGCGCCAGCGAATTCCCGTTCCTGGCCGAGAAGCCGGTGGCGGTGCTCGACGTCGCGCCGACCTCGCCCGTCGCGTCCGGCGAAGGCGCCCTGCCCTCCCTGCGCCTCGCCGAGCCCTTCGAGGCGCTTCGCGACGCCGCCGACGCTTATCTCAAGGCGAACGAGGCGCGGCCGCGCGTCTTTCTGGCCAATCTCGGCTCGGTCGCGATCCACAATGCCCGCTCGACCTTCGCCGCCAACGCCTTCGCGGCCGGCGGCATCGAGGCGCTCGGCAACGAGGGTTTCTCAAAGGCCGACGACGTGGCGCACGCCTTCAGGGAATCGGGCGCTTCCATCGCCTGCCTGTGCTCGTCCGACGCGCTCTACGAGACCGATGCGGCCGCGGCCGCGAAGGCTCTCAAGGAGGCAGGCGCCAAAACCGTCTATCTCGCCGGCAAGCCGGCCGATGCCGACGCGCTCAAGGCGGCGGGCGTCGATGCCTTCCTGTTCGCGGGCGGCGATCTGCTCGCGCTTCTCGCCGACGCACAGCGGTGTGCGATAGCGCAAGCTTGAGCCTGAAACCTCACGTCGCCTCGGGCGTTGCTGGATCGTTCGTGAGAACGAAAGACTGCGCAGCAGGGGCTGACCATGAGACTACCGATCATCGCCGCGACCATGGCCGCGTTGTCGGTCGGCGTGCTGAGCGCGCCGGCAGACGCCGCCAAACGCAAGGTCGCCATCCCGAACAAGTTCGACGGCAATTGGAGCATCGAGGTCGTCACCCAGGACGGTCCATGTGACCGGGCATATCGCTACGGCATCCAGGTCTATAAGGGCGAGGCGATCTATCCTGGCGGCGACGTTTCGATCCGCGGCCGCGTCTCCCAGACCGGAGTGGTCCAGGGCGTGATTTCCCGCGGGGGCGACTCCGCGCAGGTTTCCGGGCGCCTGACGGTGCGTGGCTCTGGCGGTGGCCAGTGGGGCAGCACCGGCGACGGACCGATCGGCTGCAGCGGCCACTGGACCGCGACCCGCCGCGGCTGAGCCGCTGTGAGGAGGGCCTCTGTAACCGTCAGGCGACAGAGGCCGTCGCTCGCGCGAGTTCCTGACTTTTGCATCGCACATCGCCCTGTTCCGGGCTCAATTCTGAGGTGATACTCGGCAAATCAGTCCTGCTTCGAGGCACCCGTGATGAAAGCGCTGCTCGTTCCCGGTCTTGCCGTCCTCCTGGTTTCGACGGCCGCCCAGGCCCGGCCAGACCAACGCATCCCGGGCAAGCCGCATCCCGTGATGGCGCCGCTCGAGCAGGCCGCCACGGATTGCTTCGCCGAGACGGTGATGGCGAACCCGAAGGCCACGCGGCTCGCCCAGGCCGGCCGCTGGTACGACGCGGCCGGCGTCATCGGCTTCCTGTGTCGGCCCGAGGTCAGCCGCATGGTGCAGGCTCACGACCGGCTCTATGGCAGCGGCACCGGCGACCGCTACTTCAAGGGTGCCTACGCCAAGCACCTCGACAAGCAGCTCGAAGCTCGACTGCAGCCGATGCTCGAGACCAAGACGGTCGCGAGCGCCGAGCCGGCCGCCGAAAAGGTCACTGGCACCGCCGGCGACGTGCAGCCGGCGGCGGATGCGGCCCAGTAGCGGCGCGGCTTTCACAGCCACCCCGTAATCCCGGGGCGCCGCAGGCGAACCCGGGATCCCGAGCCGCCGACCGAGCCGAAATGGGAATGCCCCTGCGGTTCTGAATCCCGGGTTCCGCTGCGCGGCCCCGGGATGACGGCGACGGAGCTTGACGGCTACTGCTGAATCGTCGCGCGCTCCGTACCGAGCGCCTCGGCCCTCTTCCGCTCATCGGGGCTCAGGCCAGTCAAGGCCTGGTCCAGCCATCCGTCCGACCGACCCTGCGCGCTCGCCGCGAGATTCCAGGCGGCTGCCTCGACGAGATTCTTCGGAACGCCGCGGCCGACGACGTAGAGCCGGGCGATGCGGTTCTGAGCGATGGCGTTGCCGCGCGAGGCCGCGTGCAGGAAATAACGGGCCGCCCTCACTTCGTCCTTGGCGACGCCGGTGCCGTTGAAGAGCAGTATCGCGAACTCGACCTCTCCGGCGAGATCACCGTTATCGGCCGCGCGCCGGAAGTTTTCGGCGGCCTTGCCAGCATCCTTCGGGACGCCGCGGCCCTGGAGGTAGAGCACGCCCAGATCGTGCTGCGCCGGCGCGAGCTCGGCCTTCGCCGCCTTCTCGAAAAGCGTCGCGGCCTTGGCCACGTCCTCAGGCTTGCCCGAGCCGAGCAGGATCAGGGCGAGGTTGTAGCAGGCAGAGGGCTCGCCCTTGACGGAGGCCTGCTCCAGCCATTGCCGGCCGGCCTTCTGGTCCTTGGCCTGGCCGCGCCCGTCCATCGCCATCAGCCCGAGGGAGGCCATGGCATGCGCGTCGCCGAGATTGGCCGCGAGGCGATACCATTCCAGCGCCCGCTTCGGGTCCTGCTTCAAGCCGAGGCCCTGATTGTAGAGCTCACCGAGCAGGGTCAGCGCCGCCGAATCCTTCGAGTTCGCCTCGATGCGTTTCGTCGCTTCGCGAAACGCCGCCATGTAGCGGCCACGCTGATAGGCGCCGTAGGCGAGATCGGCATTGGTGTTCGACGGCGGCCGCGAGCCTTCGGCACCCGGCGTGTAGGGCGTCGGCAGATCGCGCGAGAGACCTTTCGAGGTCTTCTTCGGATCGGCCGGCTTCAGGGTCTGATCGGTCGTCGGCGCGGCGATCGGCGGCTGGTTCGGTGCCGCCGTGGCGTCGAGCGTGGTGGCCAACACCAGCAGGCCGGCCAATCCGGCTCCGACGCTCCTCATCGCGCGGCGCCCGCCGCAGCCAGCGTCTTCGCGGCCATCGTCACGGTCTGCGGCGTGTCGAACCACAGAGCGCTCTCCAGCCCGACGAACTCCGCACCGGTCGCCGCGAGCGCCTCGATCTCGGTTGCCTCGGCAGCCACTGCGATGCAGGGCGTCTCGAAGATTTCCGCCCACCAGATCGCCCGCTCGCGGACGAGGTCTCGGTCCGGCGCGGCGCCATCGGGATAGAGGCCGCCGAACATCAGGTAGTCGACCTGAGCCTCTCCGGCGGCCATCGCCGCATGTTTGGACTCCAGGAAGCCGCCGCAGCCCAGGATGCGTCCGTCGCGCAAACGTCCTCGCAGGTCGCGCAACACGGCTTCATCCGCCTTGTCGACATGCACCCCGTCGGCTCCACCGCGGGCGGCGATGCCAACGAGGTCGCCCTTGAAATCCGGAATGCAGACGAGGACGGCCGCGCCACCCTCCTGCGCCGCTGGAGCCAAGCGCTTGACGAGATTCACCAGTGACCGCTCGTCGGAGGCGGCCAGGCGCAGGATCACCGCGGCGACATCGCCGCCCGTGCATGCACCGGCGAGCGCGGCGATCGTCTTCTCGGCCTGCGCGTCGTCGACGCCGTAGGGCGTCAGGAGGGCGAGGCGGGGGGCGTCTTCGGACATCGGCTCCGCGGATGGCTGCCGCCCCTCTCCCGAACCGGGGAGGAGCCGACGTGGCAATGAGCGTTGCGGAGGCGATTGGTCAACCTCCGCCGTCGATCAGCCGTCGATGCGCGGATCGAGGGAGCCGTCGGCGTAGCGCTTGGCCATCTGGGCCACCGAAATCGGGCGGATCTTGGAGCCCTGGCCGGCGGTGTTGAACTCCTCGAAGCGCTGCTTGCAGAGCTTCGTCATCGCGTCCATCGCGGGCTTCAGATACTTGCGCGGGTCGAATTCCGACGGGTTCTCGGTAAGGATCTTCCGGATCTGGCCGGTCATCGCCATGCGGTTGTCGGTGTCGATATTGATCTTGCGCACACCGTGCTTGATGCCGCGCTGGATCTCTTCCACCGGCACACCCCAGGTCGGCTTCATCTGGCCGCCGTACTGGTTGATGATGTCCTGGAGGTCCTGCGGGACCGAGGAGGAGCCGTGCATGACGAGGTGCGTGGTCGGCAGGCGGCGGTGGATCTCCTCGATCACGTTCATCGCGAGGACGTCGCCGTCGGGCTGCTTCGTGAACTTGTAGGCGCCGTGACTGGTGCCCATGGCGACGGCGAGCGCGTCGACCTTGGTCTCGCGCACGAATTTCACGGCCTCTTCCGGGTCAGTCAGGAGCTGGTCGTGGCTGAGCACGCCCTCGGCACCGTGGCCGTCCTCCGCCTCGCCCTGGCCGCTCTCCAGCGAGCCGAGCACGCCGAGCTCGCCCTCGACCGAGACGCCGGCCCAATGGGCCATCTTGGTGACGTTGCGGGTGATCTCGACATTGTAGGCGTAATCGGCGGGGGTCTTGCCGTCGCCCTTCAGCGAGCCATCCATCATCACCGAGGTGAAGCCGTACTGGATCGCGGTGGCGCAGGTGGCTTCGTTGTTGCCGTGGTCGAGATGCATGCAGACGGGGATGTGCGGGTAGATCTCGACGAGGCCGTCGATGAGCTTGGCCAGCACCACGTCGTTGGCATAAGCGCGCGCGCCGCGGCTGGCCTGCAGGATCACCGGAGAATCCGTAGCATCGGCTGCCGCCATGATGGCGAGGCCCTGCTCCATGTTGTTCAGGTTGAACGCCGGAACGCCGTAGCCGTGCTCGGCGGCGTGATCGAGAAGCTGCCGAAGGGTGATGCGTGCCATGGTCCGTTGTCCCCCGATCCAATGCGATCGGCAGCGAGCGGCCGATCCCCAATAAAAAACCTCGTCCCGAGGCGCCGTAGCAAAGCGGAGGCCTCGAAGGAGGGCTCCCGTCGTAGCGCGATCCCTGGAGCCCTCCTTCGAGGTCCGCTGGCGCGGGCGCTCAGGATGAGGCCCAGGGTGAAAGGCGCGTCTCAGCCGTTCGCGCGCAGCGCCTCGACCCCCGGCAACTCCTTGCCTTCGAGCCATTCAAGGAACGCGCCGCCGGCCGTCGAGACATAGGTGAAGGTCTCGCCCACGCCCGCGTGGTTCAGCGCGGCGACCGTATCGCCACCGCCGGCCACCGAGACGAGCTCTCCGGCCTTGGTACGCTCGGCCGCGTGCTGGGCCGCAGCGACGGTGGCGGCGTCGAAGGGCGTGAGTTCGAAGGCGCCGAGCGGGCCGTTCCAAACCAGCGTGGCCGCCTCGTCGATCGCCGCGTTGACGACCTTCACCGAATCCGGGCCGGCATCGAGGATCATTGCGTCAGACGGCACGGCGTCGACAGCGACAGTCTCGGTCGGCGGATTGGCCTTGAACTCCTTCGCCGTCACCGCGTCGGTTGGCAGGATGATGCGGCAGTTCGCGGCCTTGGCCGCCTCGACGATGCGCTTGGCGGTGTCCGCGAGATCCTTCTCGCAGAGCGACTTGCCGACATCCTTGCCCTGCGCGTGCAGGAAGGTGTTGGCCATGCCCCCGCCGATCACGAGCATGTCGACCTTGGCGACGAGGTTCTGCAGCAGGTCGATCTTGGTGGAGACCTTGGCGCCGCCGACCAGCGCGATCACCGGATGCTTCGGCGCCTCCAGGCCCTTGGTCAGGGCGTCGAGCTCGGCTTGCATGCCGCGGCCGGCAAAGGCCGGAAGCAGGCGCGCGATGCCCTCGGTCGAGGCATGCGCCCGGTGGGCGGCCGAGAAGGCGTCGTTGACGTAGAAATCACCGTTTGCGGCGAGCGCCTTTGCGAAATCCGGATCGTTCTTCTCCTCGCCCACATGGTAGCGGGTGTTTTCGAGGAGCAGCACGCCGCCATCCTTCAGCGCAGACACGGCAGCTTTGGCCGGCTCGCCGATGCAATCCTCGGCGAAGGCGACCGGCTTGCCGAGGGCCTGCGAGAGCGGCTCGACCACGGGCTGCAGCGACTCATTCGGCTCGCGCTTGCCCTTCGGCCGTCCGAAATGCGCGAGCAGGACGACGCGGCCACCCTTATCAGCGATCTCGCGGATGGTCGGGACGATGCGCTCGATACGAGTCGCGTCGGTGACGCGGCCGGCATCCATCGGCACGTTGAGGTCGACGCGGACGAGGACACGCTTGCCGGCGAGCGCGCCGGCATCGTCGAGGGTACGGAAGGAACTCATTGGGTCTCGCTCAGGGCTGCGACGCGGCCGGGGCGGCGCGCTGGGGCAGCATGCTGTCGATGTTGAGGCGCTGCACCGCCACGGTCAGCACGACGGTGAGCACCGACGTAATGATCGCGGTGAGCACCAGGGCGCCGGTGCCGGGGCTGCGCTTCACACGTTCGTTGATGCTGCGGACTTCGCTGCGGAGCGCGGCGAGATCGGATTGGCGGGCGACCTCGTTCATACGAGTCGTGGCGCCCTCGATCTTGTCCTCCATGCGGGAGAGCAGCGACTCGGAGCGGGCGTACTTGTCCTCGATGCGGGCCGTCTTGTCCTCGATCCGGGCGAGCTGGTCGCCAACGGCCGAGCCGACCGGAGCGGGCGCGCTCGGCGAGACGGCCGGCTTGTCGGCAGCGGCAACGACCGGAGCCGGGGTCTGGGGCACCGGTGCTGGCGCGGGAGAGGACGGGATGAAGCTCTCTCCGGAGGGCTTGGTCTGAGCGTCGTCGGCCATCGGTGAAATCACTCCGGCTGTCGTTCGGGTCGGCATGAAACGGGGGGCACTGGGCCCCCCGGGAAACGATCAGATCAGCTTGGCCATCGCCACGGCCGTATCGGCCATGCGGTTCGAGAAGCCCCACTCGTTGTCGTACCAGGACAGGATGCGCACGAAAGTGCCGTCCATAACCTTGGTCTGGTCGAGGTGGAACGTCGACGAATGCGGGTCGTGGTTGAAGTCGACCGAGACGTTCGGCTGGTCGGTGAAGGCCAGAACGCCCTTGAGCGCGCCGTTCGCGGCGGCCTTGATCGCGTCGTTGATCTCCTGGGCCGTGGTCTCGCGCTTGGCGGTGAAGACCAGGTCGACGGCGGAGACGTTCGGGGTCGGCACGCGGATCGAGGTTCCGTCGAGCTTGCCCTTCAGCTCCGGCAGCACCAGGCCAACGGCCTTGGCGGCGCCGGTCGAGGTCGGGATCATCGAGAGCGCAGCGGCGCGGGCCCGGTACAGATCCTTATGCATCTGGTCGAGCGACGGCTGATCGTTCGTGTAGGAATGGATCGTGGTCATGAAGCCGCGCTCGATCCCGACGAGATCGTGCAGCACCTTGGCCACCGGCACCAGGCAGTTCGTGGTGCAGGAGGCGTTCGAGACGACGAGGTGCTCGGCGGTGAGCTTGTCGTGGTTCACGCCGTAGACGACCGTCAGGTCGGCGCCGTCGGCCGGGGCCGAGACGAGGACGCGCTTGGCGCCGGCATCGAGATGCGCCTTGGCCTTGTCCTTCGAGGTGAAGATGCCGGTGCATTCCAGCGCGATGTCGACGCCGAGATCGCGATGCGGCAGCTCGGCCGGATTACGCACGGCCGTGACCTTGATGCGCTTGCCGTCGATGACGATGAATTCGCCGTCCACCTTCACGTCCGCGTTGAAGCGGCCATGGATCGAGTCGAAGCGCAGCAGGTGGGCGTTGGTCTCCACCGGGCCGAGATCGTTGATGGCGACGACCTCGATATCCTTGCGGCCGGCCTCATGGATGGCGCGCAGGACGTTGCGACCGATGCGTCCGAACCCGTTGATGGCAACCTTCACGGTCACGGCGTGACTCCTTCACAAAACACGGCGCTTCGACGCCGCTCGATCAGCTCATGCGACGGCACCGGCAAATCAGTGCGTCGCCCGCTCCATGACGGCTCCGCTTGAACCTCGGATGAACCGATGGCGTTCCACGAGACTGCGATCCGGGCGTCACGCGGAACCGACCGCGAAGCGGACGATCTGCGCGAGGGGCCGGGAGCTGTCACGGGCGGAAGATCCGGAAAATCGTGCGCGCCCCGACGGGAGCGTGGCGGGCGCCGGCTCTCTAACATGGGGAGGGGGGCTGTCAAAGCACAGGGGAGCAAAGCACGGGGGAGCGTTTCCGGCGTCGATTATGCTGCGGCGACGGCTGGAAAATTCACGCTCTTCGGGCGACACCACGCACACGGGAGATGGTTGCGGATGTCGTTAGTCGAGGACGCGCTGCGGAGGCTGGACTTGGCCATGGTGCGCCTCGAAGCCGCGGTGACGCGGCGGGTCGAGGTGGACGAGGCCCGCGCCGATCGGGATATCGAGCTGGCGCTGATGGATGAGGATCGTGCGCGGCTCGCCGCGGAGCTCGACGCGGCGAGCGCACAACTCGCGCGCATGGCGAGCGTCACCGGTGAGGTCGAACGCCGACTGGACCGAGCCATCGACACCGTCTCCACCGTGCTCGATCGTCGGCCGTCGCCTTCGCGTCCAGGGGACTAGAGCATGCTGCGAAAAAGTGGCAACGGTTTTTCGCCTTAAGCATGCTCTAAACTATTGAATCGATCACGTTTTCTTCGTTTTGAGGGCTCCGTCAAAACGCAGCGTGATCTGAGGGAGAGCGGCTTGGCCCACGTTACCGTCACCATTGCCGGCAAGACCTACCGCATGGCCTGCGGCGAGGGCGAGGAGGCGCATCTCACGAACCTTGCCTCGGGCTTCGACGACCGCGTCGCCGAAATGCGCAAGGCTTTCGGTGAAATCGGCGACATGCGCCTCCACGTCATGGCCGCGCTCACCGTCTCGGACGAACTCGCCGAGCTGAAACGGCGGTTCGCCGCCCTGGAGGCAGAGACCGCAACCCTGCGCGAGGCGGCCTCATCGGGCGAGGCGCACCTCGCCGAGGGGATCGAACGGACGGCGGAGCGGATCGAGCGCCTGACACACGCGCTGACCAAACCGGCCTCACCTGGAGGTGCTGAGGGCCATCGGGAGACCGATTGAGGGGCCGCTGGGCGGGCGGCCGGACCCCGACGACCTCGGTCATTGTTCCATCACGCGCATCGATGTGTTGCGCCGATTGCAACTTCCGCATCGATGGCGCGGCGTCGTCTAAGCCCGAATTCCAATTTGATGCGGCTGTCCGGGTCGTTTCGATTCCGCAACCTCGACTCCGTGCCGAGATAAGCAGCGATGATCGACGATCCGGCATCCCAACCCCTGCGCGCCGCCCAGGGATCGGCCTGGGCTCTCTTCGCGATCTCGATCTGGGCCGGCTGGATGGTTCTCACGCGGTTCGATCTCGGCGAATCGACGCTGACGATCTACGACATCACGGCGATCCGCTTCGGCACCGCTGCGATCCTGCTGCTGCCCGTTCTGTTTCGGCATGGGGCCATCGCCAGATCGGTCGGGATCGGCGGCACGGCCTTGATGGTGATGGGAGCAGGCGCGCCCTATGCCCTCGTCGCCGCATCAGGATTGCAGTTCGCACCGGCCGCTCAGGCCGGAGCCCTGATCCCGGGCGTCATGCCGCTCTTTGCGACGGCTCTCTCTGTCGTCGTCCTGAAGGAAGCCGTGTCGCGCCAGCGCTTGGTCGGCTTCATCCTGATTCCCCTGGGCGTGCTGCTCCTCGTTGGCCCGAGTCTGCTAGCGCCGGTCGGCCACCGCTGGATCGGCCAGGTGCTGTTCCTGTCCGCCGCGCTGTGCTGGGCGATCTACACGGTGACCGTGCGCCGATCGGGCCTCCGACCGCTGCACGGCGCGGCCGTCGTGACGTTCTGGTCGGCCTGCCTCTTCCTGCCGATCTACCTGCTTGCGCCGCTACCGCGCGGCATCGCGAGCGCGAGCATCTCGACCATCGCGATCCAGGTGATCTTCCAGGGGCTTCTGACGAGCGTCGTTTCACTCATCGCCTTCAACCGGGCCGTTTCAATCCTCGGAGCGTCTCGCGCCGCGGTGTTCGCGTCGCTCGTTCCGGCGCTCGCAACCCTCATGGCGATACCGATCCTCGGCGAGGTACCGTCCTCCAGCGAGGTCGGCGCCATCGGGCTGATCTCGCTCGGCGTCCTGATCGGCTCTGGCGCCGTTCCTCGATGGCGTCGACCGGCACCGGCACCCGGGCCGTTGGCGCGCAGGTCGCATTGATCGAGGCTGGGGGCACCCGGCGCGACACGCTTCTGCATGAGAGCGCCAATTGTCGCGAGCCGGCAAAATCTGACCGGCCGTGCATTCAATTCACTGGCGTCCCGGCCTCGCCGGCATTACATCGGTAAGGCGGGGCTGCAGGGTTCGACTGGAGCACTATCCCCGGGGCCTTATCGACTCCCTCGGGAGCTGTCCCTGGCCTTGTCCCTGGACTTGGTCAACACGGCGCCCACCTACTCTGTAGGTTTCCCGGGATCGATCCTCCGACGGCCCACGTGGCTCCGCACCCTTCCCAGACGATGCCAGACGCACCTTCCCCTTCCGAAAAGGCCCGGCTGCGGGCCGAGGTCTTGGCACGGCGCGATGCGCTCGAACTCGACGCGCGCAAAGGCGGCTCCCGGACGGTTGCGGAGACGGTGATCGCGATCCCCGGCCTTGGCGAGGCCGAGTTGGTCGGCGGCTTCTGGCCGATCCGCAGCGAGATCGACCCGCGTCCCCTCATCGAAAAGCTCTTCGCGCGCGGCCAGCGCGTGGCCCTGCCGAAGGTGACGCCGGACGGGCTCGCCTTTCGCGAGTGGCGCGCCGGCGAGGCGTTGGTACGCGGCGGCTTCGGCCTCAGCGAGCCGCACGACGACCTGCCGGAGGTGTTTCCCACTGCACTGATCGTGCCGCTCGCGGCCTTCGACCGCACCGGCAACCGCATCGGCTACGGCAAGGGCTATTACGACCGGGCGATCGAACGCCTGTCCGGCCGTGGCGCGCTTCTGACAATCGGCATCGCCTATTCCGTGCAGGAGGTGGCGCATGTGCCGGCGGAGGCACATGACCGGCCCCTCGATCATCTCGTCACCGAGATCGGCCCCGTCCCTTTGATCAAGGCTTAGAGCGTTGCGCCTTCTCTTCCTCGGCGACATCGTCGGCCGCCCCGGCCGTCACGTGGTGGCCGACCGACTGCCGGCCCTGCGCGAGCGCTGGCGCCTCGATTGCGTGGTGATCAACGGCGAGAACGCCGCCGGCGGGTTCGGCATCACCGAGTCGATCTGCGACGAGGTCCTCGGTGCCGGCGCCGACGTGATCACGCTCGGCAACCATTCCTTCGACCAGCGCGAGGCCCTCGTCTTCATCGAGCGCCAGCCCCGCCTGATCCGCCCCGCCAACTACCCGCCCGGCACACCGGGCCGCGGCGCGACGGTGATCGAGACCCGGTCCGGCGCCCGCGTGCTCGTCGTCAACGTGATGGGCCGGCTCTTCATCGACCCGATGGACGACCCCTTCACGGCAGTCGATCGCGAACTGGCCTCCTGCCCGCTGCGCGATGCCGCCGACGCCGTGATCGTCGACGTGCATGCCGAGGCGACGAGCGAAAAGGAGGCTTTCGGCTGGCATCTCGACGGCCGCGCGAGCCTCGTCGTCGGCACGCATACGCACGTGCCGACCGCTGACCACCGCATCCTGCCCGGCGGCACCGCCTACCTCACCGATGCCGGCATGTGCGGCGACTACGATTCGATGCTCGGCATGCAGAAGGAGGAGCCGCTGCGCCGCTTCCTCCAGAAGACGCCCGGTTCGCGCCTCGAGCCCGCCCAGGGCGAAGGCACGCTCTGCGGCATCGCCGTGGAGACCGACGACGCGACCGGCCTCGCCAAGACCGTCTCCGCTGTGCGTCTCGGGCCGCACCTGGAGGAAACTTGGCCGCGAGCCTGGGATTGAGGATCAAGTAAGCGTTGCAGAACACCGACGCGGCTTGATCGGCCCTGAACCAGCATTCAGAGTGCGGCGCGAGCGGCCACGCTTTTCGAAGCAACGGCTTGGCCCAACCCGAACCCGGATCCGATGGTGGCTCGTCCCGCGTCTCCTCCGCTCAGCAAGCCCGGCATCTACCTCGTGCGGATGCTGGTGTTCCTGATCCTGGTCGGGTTCCTTGCCTTCGTTCTCTTCCGGCAGATCACACCGGCCTTCCTCGCCAATCCCGGGCTCAACGGGCTGATCCTCGGCGTGCTGCTGATCGCGGTGCTGCTCGCCTTCGGGCAGGTGATCCGGCTGTTTCGCGAGGTCTCCTACGTCAACGCCGTCGCCGGCCGTCAGACCCCTCCCAAGTCCAAGCCGAGCCTGCTCGGCCCGCTGGTTCCGGCCATCAGTGCGCGCACGGACGGCGCCACTCTGTCGGGCACCCGCGCCCATCTCGATACTACTGCGGCGCGGCTCGACGAGGGCCGCGAGATCCTGCGCTACGTCTCCGGCATCCTGATCCTGCTCGGCCTGCTCGGCACCTTCTGGGGCCTGATCGATACTCTCTCGGCGGTCGGCGGGGTGATCAGCGGCATGCGCGGCGGTGGTGATGCGGCCGTGATGTTCGACGAACTCAAGAACGGCCTCGCCGTGCCGCTCTCCGGCATCGGCCTCGCCTTCTCGGCCTCGCTGTTCGGCCTCGCCAGCTCGCTGATCATCGGCTTCCTCGATCTCCAGGCCGGGCAGGCCCATGCCCGCTTCCATAACGAGCTGGAGGATTGGCTGGTCTCCGGCGAGGAGCAGGCCGTCACCGTCAAAGCCGCCGCCGCTCCGCAGCAGGACGCGACGCTCTCGCGCGAGCTGCAGGAGACGCTCGACCGGCTCGGCAAGCAGATCGCTGAAGGCGGCGGCAGCCGCTCCGCGACGCAGGCCATGACCAACCTCGCGGAGGGCATCCAGGGCCTCGTGCAGCACATGCGGGCCGAGCAGCAGATGATCCGCGACTGGGTCGAGGCCCAGGCGAGCCGCGAGAAAGAGCTGAAGCAGGTGCTCGACCGGCTGAGCCGTGATCGGGTCGAACCTTAATGGCGTCCAGCCGCGCCCGTACGCATCGCAGCATCAACGTCTGGCCGGGCTATGTCGACGCGCTCGCCACGCTGCTCCTCTCGGTCGTCTTCCTGCTGACGATCTTCGTCGTCGGGCAGTTCTTCCTGTCGCAGGAGCTGACCGGGCGCGACGAGGTCCTGAACCGCCTCAACCGCCAGATCGCCGACCTCACCGATCTCCTCGCCCTCGAACGCTCGAACCGACGCAGCCAGGAGGACAGCGCCGCCTCGCTCAAGAGCAGCCTGGAGCGCGCCGAGAGCGACCGCGATCGCCTCAAGGCGCTGGCCGACGCCGCGCAGGCCGAAAAGGGCCAGTCAGGCGAAGTCGACAAGCAGCTCGAGGCCGAGCGCGCCGCCACCTCGCGGGCCCAGAACCAGATCGATGTGCTCAACGAGCAGATCCGCGCCATGCGCCGGCAGCTCGCGGCGCTGGAGGATGCGCTCTCCGCCTCTGAGAAACGCGATAAGGAGAGCCAGGCCCGCATCGCCGATCTCGGCAGCCGCCTGAACGTGGCGCTCGCCCAGCGGGTGCAGGAGCTCGCTCGCTACCGCTCCGACTTCTTCGGGCGGCTGCGCCAGATCATCGGCAGCCGCTCCGACATCCGCATCGTCGGCGATCGTTTCGTGCTGCAATCCGAGGTGTTGTTCCCGGCAGGCTCCGCCAGCCTGAAACCCGAGGCCGGCCCCGAGATCGACCGCATCGCCAGCGCCATCCTCGACATCTCCAAGGAGATTCCCGCAGACATCCCCTGGGTGCTGCGCGTGGATGGCCACACGGATTCACGGCCGATCCAGTCGGCGCAGTTTCCCTCGAACTGGTCGCTCTCGGCCGCCCGCGCCATCGCAGTGGTCCAGTACCTGCGCGGCAAGGGTATTCCGCCGCAGAGGCTGCTGGCTGGGGCGTTCGGCGAGTTCCAGCCGCTGGACACCGGCAGCAGCGAAGACGCGTATGCCAAGAACCGTCGCATCGAGATGAAGCTGACGGAGCGGTAGCCGGCTCTCGCGGCTGTCATTCCGGGGCCGCGCAGCGGAACCCGGAATGACAGCCGCCGAGGATGCCTGATCTTGCGCCATCTGCGGTTCTGGATTCCGGGTTCGCCTACGGCGCCCCGGAATGACGGAGGAGGCTGTCTAGGCCTGCCGAATTCCGAACTCGCCACGATACGCGAACAGTCCCGGCACACCACCGGTCATCAGGAAAAGCACCGCGTCCCCCGGCCGGTAGGCCCCAGCGCGAATGTCGGCGAGCAAACCCGCGAAAGCCTTGCCGCTATAGACCGGGTCAAGCAGCAACCCTTCGGTCCGGGCCATCAGCGTGACCGCCTCGCGCATGCCGTCAGTGGGAATGCCGTAGCCCTCACCGCGTGCCGCGCCGTCGATGACGATGTCCGTATCCGAGATGGCGCGCTCGGCTTCGAGCAGCTTCAGCGTATCGCGCGCCTTGGCGAGCGTGATCCGCCGCGCCTCGTCGAGCGGCGCGAGCACCGTGTATGACTTCGCCAAACGCGCATCTCGCCCGAGCGCCGCCAATCCCGCCGCGAGCCCGGCATGGGTGCCGCTGCTGCCATTGGCGGTGACGACGTGCCGGAAGGCGAGCCCCAGGGCCGCCGACTGATCGAGGATTTCGGCGATGCAGGCGGCGTAGCCGAGGCTGCCGAGGGCGCTCGATCCGCCGGACGGAAACACTGCGCCCCGCCGCCCCTCGCCTTCCAGCTCGGTCGCACGCGCCGTGGCGGCGGCGAGCGAATCCGCATCACCCGGCAGCAGATGCACGCGGGCACCAAACAACTCGTGCAGGAGGCGATTGCCGTTGCCGACATAGTCGCCGTCGTCCCGCGGCACCGAGCGGGTCAGAAACAGCTCGCAGCGGAACCCGCACCGCGCCGCCGCCGCCGCGGTCAGCCTGGCGTGGTTCGACTGCAGGGCGCCCACCGTGATCACGGTGTCGGCACCGTCCGCCCGCGCCTGCCCGAGCAGGAATTCGAGCTTGCGCAGCTTGTTGCCGCCGCCGCCGACCGGCCCGATATCGTCGCGTTTCACGAAGATCCGCACGCCGTTCAGCTGGTCTCCCAGATGGCGACTCAACCCGTCGAGCGGCTGAATCGGCGTGGGTCCGCCGATCAAGTCGATCCGTGGAAAACGCGAGAGATCCAGCAAGGCCTACTCCGCCGGAAGAGCTGCGAGCTTGAGATGGGGATCGCGCGGCCGCGCGCTGTCGGCGAGCGGATCGGTGAACTGCAGGGCGGCGAGCTGCGCGTAGAGCTTCCCGCGCGCCAGCAGGCTCTCATGCGTGCCCTCCTCGACGATGCGGCCGTCGTCGAAGACGAGAATGCGGTCGGCGGCGCGGATCGTCGCGAGGCGGTGGGCGATCACCAGGGTTGTGCGGCCTTCCATCAGATGGTCGAGGGCGTTTTGCACGGCGCGCTCGCTCTCGGCGTCGAGGGCCGAGGTGGCCTCGTCGAGGAGCAGGATCGGCGCATCCTTGAGGATGGCGCGGGCAATGGCGACCCGCTGGCGCTGGCCACCCGAGAGCGTCGTGCCGCGCTCGCCGACCTGCGTCTCGTAGCCCTGCGGCAGGGCGCGGATGAAGCCGTCGGCATTGGCGAGGCGAGCCGCGTGCTCCACCTCGGCGACGCTCGCGGAGGGACGCCCGTAGCGGATGTTGTCCAGGACACTGCCCGAAAACACGGTGGGGTCCTGCGGCACGAGCGAGAGGCGCGACCGCAATGCCTCCGGATCGACGGTGGCGATGTCGGTGCCGTCGACACGGATGCGGCCGCTCTGCGGATCGTAGAAGCGCAGGAGCAGTTGCAGCACGGTGGTCTTGCCGGCACCCGACGGGCCGACCAGCGCGACGCGCTCACCCGAGGCGACGTTGATGCGGATGCCGTCGAGGGCCTGATGCTCCGGCCGCGTCGGATAGATGAAGCGGACATCCTCGAACGCCACCTCGCCGCGCGGCGGAAGCGGCAGGACAGCCGGGTTCTCCGGTGCCCGGATCGCCGGCTCGCTGGCCAGGATCTCGCCGAGTCGCTCGGCTGCGCCCGCGGCTTGCGCCAGCTCGCCATAGACTTCGGAGAGCTGCCCGAGGGCGCTCGCGCCGAACACC
Organism: Methylobacterium brachythecii; assembly: GCF_014196345.1. Classification (GTDB taxonomy): domain Bacteria; phylum Pseudomonadota; class Alphaproteobacteria; order Rhizobiales; family Beijerinckiaceae; genus Methylobacterium; species Methylobacterium brachythecii. The sequence goes on from NZ_JACIDN010000010.1 coordinate 159,658, forward strand.
GCATAGAGCACGAACTGCGAAAGCGTGCCCGCGCTCATGGCGCCCGACAGCACGCTCTGCGCGCCGTACCACATCACGCCGACGACGGAGCCCGAGATCAGGAAGATCGCGACGCCCGTGAGAATGGCGCGCGCCTTGATCGAGGCGAGCGCGGCCGCATAGGCGTTCTCGGCCGCGTTGCCGAAGCGGGCCGTGGTCTCGCGGCCCATACCGAAGGCCTGCATGGTGCGCACTGCGCCGATCGCCTCCGAGGCATAGGCCGAGGCATCGGCGAGTCGGTCCTGCGCCGCGCGCGAGCGACGGCGGACGCCGCGGCCCGAAAGGATCAGCGGAAACACGATCAGCGGGATCGCGCAGAGCACCAGGATCGAGAGCCGTGGGCTCGTCCAGACCATCATCACGACGGCGCCGACGAACAGGAAGGCGTTGCGCAGCAGAATCGAGATCGAGACGCCGAAGACCGACTTCACCTGCGTCGCGTCGGCGGTGAGCCGCGAGACGATCTCGCCGGATTGGGTGCGGTCGTAGAAGGCGGGATCGAGTATGGTCAGCCGCGAGAAGACGGCCGTGCGGAGGTCGGCGACGACGCGTTCGCCGAGGCTGACCACGGTGTAGTAGCGCCCGGCGCTCGACAGGCCGAGCACGGCCACCACGCCGAGCAGCGCCACGAAATAGCTGTCGATGAAGGCATGGCCCTCGGGCGAGAAGCCGTGATCGATCACGCGGCGGATCGCGATCGGCACCACGAGGGTCGCGCCGCTGGCGAAAATCAGCGAGAGCAGCGCCGCGAAGATGCGGCCGCGATAGACGGCGGCGAAAGGAATGAGTGGCTTCAGCGCGCCGAGCGGGGCGCGCTTGGCGGCGTCGCGGCCATCCTCCGTCGCCTTGCCCCTACCCCTGCGCTTGCCTCTCGCCTCGGTGGCGGTGTCACGCACGGCGGCCATTGGTCCTCGTCATCGTCTCGTCCCAGGTTTGTCTTGGCCAGAAGTCTTTTGGTTGTGCTCTGGCGCGGTCTTGTTCACGGAAGGCGGCTGAGGTATAGGCCCGCCTTCACCGATACGCGCGTGATATTCGGCCGCGGGACGCCGCGCCGTCCGGTCGGCGTGACCCAATCAGGACTTCGTCATGGCAAAAGATGCGGCCGCCAAGGCCAAGGGGACCGAGCATCCCGACTACCACTTCATCAAGGTCGTGATGACCGATGGGACCGAGTACATGACCCGGTCGACCTACGGCAAGGACGGCGACGTCCTCAACCTCGACATCGATCCCAGCACTCACCCGGCCTGGACCGGCGGCGAGCAGAAGATGCTCGATCGCGGCGGCCGCGTCTCGCGCTTCAACTCGCGCTTCGGTGGACTGGCCTTCGGCAAGAAGTGATTCTCTAGGGAGTTGGGCGCCTGCGCCCGACCCTCGGTCGATGAAGGGGCGGCGCTCTGCAGCGTCGCCTTTTTCGTATCCGACCGCCGGGGACGACCGGCCGGGACGCGGCTGACGTCGCCCGTGCAGGCCAGCCCCTGGCGCCGGTTGGCGCAGATGCCCAACTGGTGTACGAGCCCGCTGACCGAACGGAGGAGACCTCCGGGCGGTCGTTTCGTTTTGCCGAACACTACGCGTCCGCACATGCGGACCGCCGGAACCCCATGCAGACCGTCCTGATCGTCGTCCACCTCTTCATCGTCCTGGCGCTCATCGTCACGGTGCTGCTGCAGCGCTCCGAGGGCGGCCTCGGCCTTGGCGGCGGCGGTGGTGGCGGCGGCGTGTCCGGGTTCATGACCGGGCGCGGACAGGCCAACGCTCTGACCCGTGCGACGGCGATCCTCGCGGCCCTGTTCTTCGTGACCAGCATTACCCTGGCGATCATGGCGCATCACAGCGCCGGGCCGCGCTCGATCCTCGACGGCGAGGGCAATGCCCAGCCGGCCCAGCAGCCGAACGCCGACAACCTGCTCGACACGTTGCGCAAGCAGGGTGGCAACCCGGCCGACGGCGCGCCCGCGCCGCAGACCCCGGCTCCCGCCGCGCCGGCTGCCCCCGCGGCTCCGGCGACGCCTTCCGCGCCGCAGTCGCGCTAAGGCAACAGCGCGGAACGGAATCCGCGCGACGAGCGCCTCCGGGCGACCGAGAGACGTGCGGCCGGCGCATGAGCCGGCCGATGCGGGCATTCGCCCGTCGAAATTCATGAAGTCCGTCAGCGGCATGGCCCCGCGGCGCGTGCCCGATGGGCCGCGCGGTGGATGAACCTTTGCGGTTTGGCGAATCGCGTAACCCCGTTTAAGGACCGAGGCCCATGACGCAGTATCCGACGCATGGGATTTCGACGCGGTATGTCTTCATCACGGGCGGCGTAGTCTCGTCGCTCGGCAAGGGACTCGCGTCGGCGGCACTGGCCGCCCTCCTCCAGGCCCGCGGCTACCGCGTCCGCCTGCGCAAGCTCGACCCCTACCTGAACGTTGATCCGGGCACGATGAGCCCGACGCAGCACGGCGAGGTCTTCGTTACCGACGACGGCGCCGAGACCGACCTCGACCTCGGCCATTACGAGCGCTTTACCGGACTGCCGGCGAGCCGCGCCGACAACATCACCACCGGCCGGATCTACCAGGACATCATCGCCAAGGAGCGGCGCGGCGATTATCTCGGCGCGACCATCCAGGTGATCCCGCACGTCACCAACGCCATCAAGGCCTTCGTGCTCGACGGCAACGAGGGCTACGATTTCGTGCTCGTCGAGATCGGCGGCACGGTGGGCGACATCGAAGGCCTGCCCTTCTTCGAGGCGATCCGCCAGCTCGGTCAGGAGCAGCCGCGCGGCACTTGCCTGTTCATCCACCTGACGCTGCTGCCCTTCATCCCGTCCGCCGGCGAGCTCAAAACGAAGCCGACGCAGCACTCGGTGAAGGAGCTGCGCTCCATCGGCATCCAGCCGGACATCCTGCTCTGCCGCTGCGACCGGCCGATTCCGAACGACGAGCGGCGCAAGCTCGCGCTTTTCTGCAATGTGCGCGAGACCGCCGTCATCGACGCGCTGGACGTGCCCTCGATCTACGACGTGCCGCTCTCCTATCGCGGCGCCGGGCTCGATCGCGAGGTGCTGGAGCACTTTGCCCTGGATGCCGAGCGCGAGCCGCCGCTCGACCGTTGGCGGACCATTTCCGAGCGCGTGAAGAACCCCGAGGGCGAGGTCACCATCGCCATCGTCGGTAAGTACACGGGGTTGAAGGACGCCTATAAGTCGCTGACCGAGGCACTGATCCACGGCGGCATCGCCAACAAGGTGCGTGTCCATCTGGAGTGGATCGAGGCCGAGGTCTTCGAGCGCGAGGACCCCGCACCGTTCCTTGAAGGCCTGCACGGCATCCTGGTGCCCGGCGGCTTCGGCCAGCGCGGTGCCGAGGGCAAGATCCGGGCGGCGCGCTATGCCCGCGAGCGGCGCGTTCCGTATTTTGGCATCTGCTTCGGAATGCAGATGGCGGTGGTCGAGGCCGCCCGGTCGCTGGTCGGTATCGAGGGCGCCAACTCTACCGAGTTCGGCGCGACGCCGGAGCCCGTGGTCGGTCTTCTCACCGAATGGATGAAGGGGGAGGCCCTGGAGCGGCGCGCGGCAGAGGGCGATCTCGGCGGTACCATGCGGCTCGGCGCCTACAAGGCGACGCTCGGATCGGACACGAAGATCGCCGGAATCTACGGCTCGACCGAGATCTCCGAGCGTCACCGCCACCGCTACGAGGTCAACATGGCCTATCGCGAGCGGCTAGAGGCCAAGGGCCTGCGCTTTTCGGGGCTGTCGCCGGACGGCCTGCTCCCGGAGACCGTGGAGCACGAGGGCCATCCCTGGTTCATCGGCGTGCAGTTCCACCCCGAATTGAAGTCGCGGCCGTTCGAGCCGCATCCGCTGTTCCAGAGCTTCGTCGCCGCGGCGGTGGAGCAGAGCCGACTGGTCTGAGCATGAGGGCCGCCCGATGAACGTGATCTCCGGGCTTCCGGCCTTCCTCGCCTATTTCGCCGCCGCGCTGGTCCTCGTCGCGCTCTACATCCTGGTCTACATCACCGCGACGGCGCATCGCGAGATGGCGCTGATCCGAGCCGGCAACACTGCCGCCGCGCTCAGCCTCGGCGCGAGCCTGATCGGCTACGCCCTGCCGCTCTCGGTGGCGATCCGCAACGCGCAGTCGATTCTCGATTGCATCGTCTGGGGTCTCGTCGCCCTGGTGGTGCAGATCCTGATCTATTGGCTCGTGCGGATCCTCCTGCCCGATCTGTCCCGCCGCATTTCGGAGAACGAGATGTCAGCCGCAATCCTGCTCGGTGCGGCCTCGCTCGCGGGCGGGATCGTGAACGCCGCCTCGATGTCGTATTGAGGGTGCGCGCGGGGGCGAGAATAGTCGGATGACGAACCAGCGGACGGACACCCGGCTCATTCCGGCAGCCAAGCGCCGATGAAGCGCTCGCAGACCGTCTCACTCGTCCTCCTCGCGGGTGCCGGCGCCGCAGCATTCGGGCTCGCCTCGGTCGATCACTCGCAGGATGAGGAGGACGTCCGCGTCTACGCAGACCCCTCGGCCTGCATCGCCGCGCATCTACGCAGCGAGGCGGATTGCCGGAGCGAGTACGAGATTGCCCGTGCGCTCTACCCGACAGCCGCCCCGCGCTACCCATCGACGACCGACTGCGAGGCTCACCACGGCTCCGGCCACTGCGTCGCCGGAGAGAGCGTCGCCGAGGCGGCGCGCGGCAAGTTCATTCCAGTGATGGCCGGCTACGTGATCGGTGCCACGACCGAGCAGAAGCTGCCGCCGCAGCCGGTCTTCGACCACGCTCCGAAGGACGAGACGCATCAGGCCAGCCATTCGACGGGCTTCCACAGCGGATATTGCACCGGCTCGGGTGCGCGCATCTGGACGACCGGCTATGGCCGATCCTCGGCGGCGCGGGTGTCCTCGGCGGCCCTGCGCGGGTCGTCCTTCGGCGGGTTCGGGAGTTCGGGACGATCCTTCTCGTCCCACTCGTCGTCCTCGCACGGCTTCTTCGGCGGCTGATGCGGCGCGTTCCCACCGGCGAGCGGCCCGACTGGCGCGAGATCGCGCGAAAAAACGGCTTCGTCTTCCACACCCTCGATGGCGCGCCCTATTGGGACGAGAGCCACGCCTACGCCTTCACCCTCGACGAGATCGAGGAGGACATCGAGGCCCCGAGCGGCGAGCTGCACGCGCTCTGCCTCGACTTCGCCGCCCGCGCCGTCGAGGACGAGCGCATCCTCGCCTCGCTGTGCATTCCCGAGAGCGCCTGGGACGCGGTCCGCGGCAGTTGGCGCCGGGGCGATGCCAGCCTCTACGGCCGGCTCGACCTGTCCTATGACGGCACCGGCCCGGCCAAGCTCCTCGAATACAACGCCGACACGCCGACGGCGCTCTACGAAACCGGCGTGTTTCAGTGGCTCTGGCTGGAGGAGCTGCTGCGCGATGGTCGCCTCCCCGCGGGCAGCGACCAGTACAACGCCATCCACGAGCGGCTGATCGCGCGCTTCCGCGAGATCGGCGCCGGCACCCTCACGGCCTTCGCTGCCGAAGCCGATGCGCCAGAGGATCGCGGCACCGTCACCTATCTGCAGGACTGCGCGCTTCAGGCCGGGCACGCTACGCGCTTCCTCGACCTCTCCGAGATCGGGTTGAAGCCTGATGGACGCTTCTGTGCGCCGGACGAGGCCTCAATCGACCTGCTGTTCAAGCTCTACCCGTGGGAATGGGCGTTCTCCGACGCCTTCGCCAAGGGCGTCGCAGGAAGCCCGACGCGCTTCCTCGAACCACCCTGGAAGGCGATCCTCTCCAATAAGGGAGTGCTCCCTCATCTCTGGGCACAGGAGCCCGGGCACCCGAATCTGCTGCCGGCTTTCTTCGAGGACGATCCACAAGCCGCGAGCCTCGGCGCATCCTACGTGCGCAAGCCGGTCTTCTCTCGGGAGGGCTCTAACATCGAGATCGTCCGCGAGGGCACGGTGCTCGCGCACGAGCCCGGACCCTATGGCGGCGAGGGCTACATCCGGCAGGCGCTCGCCGAGCTGCCGAGCTTCGACGACCGCCGCCGCCCGCTGATCGGCTCTTGGATCGTGGGCGATGCGCCGGCCGGACTCTGCGTGCGCGAGGGGCGCGGCGCCATCACGGGCAACGACGCGCTGTTCGTCCCGCACTACATCGAGCCCGCGGCCTGAGGCCGCGATGCGGCTGCGACCCCTGCGGCTCGGCCCGTTCCGCGCTATGCTGAGACCATCGTGACCGAAATCCTGTTCTATCACCTGCAGCGCCAGCCCCTCGAGAAGGTGCTGCCGAGCCTCGTCGAGAAATCGCTGGAGCGCGGATGGCGGGCGGCAATCCAGGTCGTGAGCGAGGAACGCCTGTCGGCTCTGGACGACGGTCTCTGGACCTATTCGGACGACAGCTTCCTGCCTCACGGCATCGATCGCGAGCCGGATGCGGCGACGCAGCCAGTGGTGCTGACCTTGCGGGAGATCAACCCGAACAAGGCGGCGATCCGGTTCCTCGTCGAGGGCGCCGATCTGCCGGAGGACGCCAACGACTACGCCCGCATCTGCATCCTGTTCGACGGCAACGACACCGACGCGCTGGTCCTCGCCCGCGAGCAGTGGAAGAGCGCCAAGGAGTTGGGTCACACCATCGCCTACTGGCAGCAGGACGATGACGGCCGCTGGAGCAAGAAGGCGTGAGGATTTCGATGGCCGACCATTTGGCGCTACGCGCAAACCCTCTCCCCTCTGCGGGAGAGGGGGGGCCTCGCGCAAGCGAGGATCGGGAGAGGGGTGCGCCCTCTCCGGAGACCTCGCTCTCCTCTCCCGGCCCGCTTCGCGGGGCCCCCTCCCCCGCAGAGGGGGGACGGTTATTGCGCGTGGTCGGTTCTGGACTCCTGGCGCTTGCTGTCGCCTTCGCGCCTCTGCCCTCGCTGGCCGAAACGCAGCCCGGTGCCGCGAAGAAGACCGAGCGCTCGGCGGAAGCTCGCGAGGGCCGCAAGTTACCCCCGGACTCGACGACCGAGCACACCCTGTCCCTTCCGGGCGGCCGCAGCATCGCGTTCACCGCCACCGCCGGCAGCCTCGGCCTCGTCGATGAATCCGGGAAGCTCCAGTCCGAGATCGCCTTCATCGCCTACGTGAAGAAGGGCTCGGCTGAAGAGATCGCCGCGCGGCCGGTCAGCTTCGCGATCAATGGCGGCCCCGGGGCGGCCTCGGCTTATCTCAACATCGGCGCGATCGGCCCCTGGCGCCTGCCGAGCGACGGCACCTCTATCAGCCCATCGCAAAAAATAGCGCTGCAGCCCAACGCCGAGACCTGGCTCGATTTCACCGATCTCGTCTTCATCGATCCCGTCGGCACCGGCTACAGCCGCTCGGCCGACGGCGACGGCAAGAGCTACTGGAACGTGGACGGCGATGCCTCGGTGCTCGCCTCGGCCATCGCGCGCTACCTGCGCCAGAACGACCGGATGACCTCGCCGAAATTCTACGTCGGCGAGAGCTATGGCGGCTTCCGCGGTCCGCTGATCGCCGCGAAGCTGCAGGAGGATATCGGAGTCGGACTGTCTGGGCTCGTCCTGCTGTCGCCGGTGCTCGATTTCGCCTGGCTGCAATCAGCCCGCACCACGCCGTGGGGATTCGTCACGCGATTGCCCTCACTCGCCGCCGCCGCGCTCGAACGCTCGGGCACCCGGCCGACCCGCAGCCTGATGGCGGAGGCCGAGCGTTACGCCTCGGGCGACTACATCGCCGACCTGCTCAAGGGCCCCGGCGACGCAGCAGCCGTGGGGAGGCTGTCCCAAAAGATCTCGGCGTTGACCGGGCTCGATCCCGAGACGGTCCGCCGCCAGGCAGGTCGGCCGACATCGAGCAGCTATCAGCGCGAGATCGGCCGCGACCAAGGCCGCGTGTCCTCGGCCTACGACGCCTCCGTCACGGGATGGGATCCGGATCCAACCGCGCCGACCTCCCACTTCGAGGACCCGGTGCTGACGGCTCTGCAAGCGCCGCTCACCAGCGCCATGGTCGATCTCTATGCTAACACGCTGACTTGGCGCGTGACGAACATGCGCTACGAGCTGCTCAGCAATGCGGTCAATCGCGGCTGGTCCTGGGGCTCGGGACGCAGCGCCCCGGAGGCGATGGGGGCGCTCAAAGGCATCCTCTCTCTCGACGGCTCGCTGCGCGTACTCGTCGCCCACGGCTTCACCGACCTGGTCACGCCGTATTTCGCCTCGAAAATCCTGATCGACCAGATGCCCTCCTACGGTGCCGGCGAGCGCCTGAAACTCGCCGTGTACCCCGGCGGGCACATGTTCTATGCGAGGGCCGATTCCCGCGCCGCCTTCCATGCCGACGCCGCCGATCTCTACGCCCGCGCGCTCAAGGACCGCTCGGACGGCACGGCGGCACCCGGTATCCGGGGCGAGCGGCCACAGGAGCGTCCGACGCCTTGAGCGCAATTCGCAACGTCATCGTCCTCACCCTGGCCGCCGGCCTCGTGGCCGGCTGCACCAGCACCGAGGATCGCGGGCCGGCGCCCTCCCAGCAGGCGGCGGCGACGCCCCGCCCTGTGCTGTCGCCCCCAGCCGCGCCCACCTTCTCCGGACCGATCCTCGACGGCACCGGGACCTGCAACGGTCCGGTGCCCATCGCGGCGAGCGCCATCGCGCCGGGGATCGGAGAGTGCGAACTCGTGCGCCTGAAGGGCAAGCCGCCGACCGACGTTCTCGTCGGCGAAGGGCGTGCCGGCCGGGAAGTCCAGGTGCTCTACAACGAGCCCGGCGCGAAGGAATTGTACTTCTTCGTCAACAACAAGCTCGATCGGATCGTGAAGTCGTAACCAGACCCGAGCCCCGTTCGCGCAAGGGCGCCGGCTCCGGCGGATTTCTCAGGAACATGACCGAACACCTCCGGTTTCCCGGCGACAGTCCGAGGAGATGTTCTGATGAATCGCGTAGCCATTGCAGCCCTGTGCGCGCTGCTGGCGGGCCCAGCCCTTGCCGCCGAGTCCAACGACAAGACCGTCGGGGAGCGCGCCAAATCCGTCGGTGAATCGACCGGTGTGAACTCGCTGATCGGCGTCGCCCCAATCACGGAAGACTTCGTGAAGGAGGTCGCGATCAGCGACATGTTCGAGATTCAGTCGAGCAAGCTCGCCGAGGAGAAAGCCGACGACAAGACCAAGGCCTTCGCCAAGACGATGATCGCGGATCACGGAAAGACGTCGGAAGAGCTGAAATCCCTAGTGACCGGCGGCAAGGTGAAGGCCGAACTGCCGACGGCGCTCGACAGCACACACCAGAGCAAGCTCGACAAGCTCAAGGGCCTGAACGGCGAGGATTTCACCAAGCAATACCTGTCCGACCAGGTCAGCGCGCACAAGACCGCGGTCGACCTGTTCAAGCGCTATGGGGCGGGCGGCGACAACGCCGATCTCAAGACCTGGGCCGTCAAGACGGAGCCCCATCTCGAGGGCCACCTGAAGATGGCGCAGGACCTGCAGAAATAAGGTGCTGTCTGCGTCTGGCGGGCGGTAGCTCTTCAGACGTCCCCTCGCCGCGCTCCGGCCGCGAAGGCGCGGAGCGCGGCGACGTCGTCGGCGCCCTCGTCTCGTGCCAAGCGGGCATAGAGCCGTTCGGCACCTTCGAAGATGGATCGGCCGGCCTCGTCGTCGCCGACGAAGCCGGCGATCTCACGCATCTCGGGCGCCCAGCGATAGGCCTTGGGTACCATGTCGGGCAGTCCGCGCTCGAACCGCGCGAGAAGCGCCGGCTCGGTCTCGGCGAGTTCGGCGCGTAGCGCCTCCAGCGATCCCGCGCGTGCTGCCGCGAGCACCATGGTCGCCGCCAACGCCGTCAGGCCCTTGTTCAGGCCGGCAAAGGACATCTTCAGCCCCGCTGCCGCGCCGATGCCGCCCTCGCAGGGGCGCATGTCGAGCCCGAACGCGCGCAGTTGCACCGCCGGGCCGGGATCATCGCCAGCTATGTAGAAGCGCGGCCCCGGCGCGCCGGGCTTCGGCGGCAGGCCGATGATCGCTCCGTCGAGAAACGTCGTGCCACCGGCCGCGATCACGCCGGCGACCTCACGCTTGGTTTCGACGTTGATCGCGTTGCAATCGACGTAGATCGCTCGGTCTTCACCGGCAGCGGCGAGCGGCCCCGCGAAGCGATGGGCCACGCCCATGGCATCGGCCGGCGGCACGATCGAGAGCAGCAGATCGGCGCGCGCGAGATCCGAATCCGCGGCATCCGACATGCCGGCAGCCCGAGCCCGTTCACGCGTCTGCTCGCCACGTCCCTCCAATGAGGTCAGGACGCGGACGCCATTTTCGGTCAACCGGGCGGCGATGGCGCTGCCCATTGCACCAGGAGCGACAATGGCGACCGTCCGCATGGCGCGCTCTCCCGTGGGTCGCGAAGCTCCTAACGGAGCGAGGCGCAGAAGCGTTGGATGCGCGTGCAGGCTTCTTCCAGCACCGCATTCGACGTGGCGTAGGAAATCCGCAGGTTCGGGCCGAGACCGAAGGCCGAGCCGTGGACCGCGGCCACGCCCTCGACCTGCAGCAGCTGGGTGACGAAGTCCTGGTCGGTCTCGATCACCGTGCCGCCCTCGGTGCGCTTTCCGATCAGCTCCGCGCAGGACGGGAACACGTAAAACGCGCCTTCCGGGGTCGCGCAGGTCAGCCCGCGCGCCTGGTTCAGCATCGACACGACGAGGTCGCGCCGGCCCTCGAAGGCCTTCTTGAACTGCACGAGATGATCCTGCGGGCCGTCTAGTGCAGCGACGGCCGCCCATTGCGAGATCGTGGTGGCGCCCGAGGTCTGTTGGCCTTGCACGAAATCCATCGCCTTGATGATCGGCTCCGGACCAGCTGCATAGCCGATGCGCCAGCCGGTCATGGCATAGGCCTTCGAGACGCCGTTCATCGTCACGGTGCGGTTGAAGAGCTCCGGCTCGACCTGGGCGGGTGTGACGAAGTCGAAATCGCCGTAAGTCAGGTGCTCGTAGATGTCGTCGGTGAGGACGTGCACCCGGGGGTGCCGCAGCAATACGTCGGTAATCGCCTTCATCTCGCCGCGCGTGTAGGCGGCGCCCGACGGGTTCGAGGGCGAATTCAGGATGATCCACTTGGTGTTCGGCGTCAGCACGCGCTCCAAGGCCTCGGCCTGGAGCTTGAAGCCATGCGCCATATCTGTCTCGACGAAGACCGGGATGCCGCCGCAGAGCACGACGATTTCCGGATAGGACACCCAGTAGGGCCGCGGGATCACGACCTCGTCGCCGGGGTTCATCGTCGTGAGCAGCGCGTTGTAGATGATGTGCTTGCCGCCGGTGGCGACGATGGTCTGTGAGACCTTGTAGTCGAGCTCGTTCTCGCGCTGGAACTTGCGGACGATCGCCTCGCGCAGAGGCACGATGCCGGAGACCGGAGGGTATCGCGTCTGATTGCGCTCGATCGCCTCGATCCCGGCCCGCTTGATGTGGTCCGGCGTGTCGAAATCGGGCTCGCCCACTGACAGGCTGATCACGTCGACGCCCTGGGCTTTCAGCTCGCGTGCCTTCTGCGTCATCACGATCGTCGCGGACGGCTTCACACGCGACAGGGCGTCGGCCAACAGGGCCATGACTGGGGTCTCCGAGAGGTCGTGACATGAGGCGCGCAAGGCGATGCGCGCGACGGGGCCGGACCCTATTCCTGCGGTGTCGGGGGGACAAGGGCGCGAGTTTTGGGCAAGCTCGCCCGCGAACGATCAACACCTGTGATGGTCGATATTTGCAGTTTTGATTTGTTGCCGACCGACGCTTCGGTCAAGTTGCCGACCGATCACAGTCAGCTAGGGTTCAGCGCATTTCTGCCTGAATGCTTCGCACATACACCCTTGGCAGCGACGACGCTGCGCAGCAACGAAGCTGGACCGCATGCCCCGCTACTTCTTTGATGTTCACGACGGCGTTGAAGTTCGAGACGACGTCGGTCGCGTCTTCGCGGATCAAGAGGGTGCGCGTCGTGAAGCCCTGCAGCTCGCGGCCGACTACGCCAAGGTCGTCGAGAACCTGTCAGCGAGCGGTCTTCTCGTCGTGACCGTCCGCAGCGAGGCAGGCGAGACCGTAGCTGTCGTCAGATTGATTTGTCAGATCGACGCGCCTTAGCGCGTTCCTGCGCAAGCTCGATCAACACCATCTCAAGCAAGACACGAAGCCGGAATCTTCCATGTTTGCTTAGTAAATCTCTGGCCTCCCGGCACAAGCTCTCGACATCATCGAGAACTTTTTCCTGCTCAGGCATTCTCTGATCTGCGAAGCGTGGATCACATCAACGCTGATGCAGTGAACAGCCAAGACAAGTCCAGCTCTTTGTTGCCGAGGATTTGGCTGTCGCAAGCGGCAGGGCGCTTTTGGTTCACGGCTTGTGTTTTTCAGGCAACGGCCGGTGCGAGGGTGCCTGTGGCGCTCCACCTTCAGCCACACGCTTCAGCGCCCGTGCAACGGCCATCCCGATCGTAACGGCGTCTTACAAGACAAGGTGCCGACGAGCCTCACCCGTCCGCATCGTCGAAGCGGACGGGTGAGGCGACGTTCCGTCAGTGTCGCGAAGGCTGGCTGTTCTTCCGCGTCAAATCCCGCCGAACACCCAGCGCAGCCGCGACAGGAACCCGCCACCGGGCCGCGTGTCGCCCTTCCGAGCGGCTTCGTCGCCCTTCGGTGCGACGGCGATCGACGCCTTCACGAGGCCGAGGGCGGCCGTGTCAGTCGTCTCCCGATCGATCAGAATGAGCGAGCCGGTATCGCGGTTGTCGGCATATGGGTCGACGGCGATCTCGCGGTCGAGGTTCAACGTCACCTCGCCGATGTCGTTGATGCCGAGCTTGTCGGCAGGCGCCGCCTTACCCGTCTCCGGGTCGATCCGGTTGCGGATCGACTTCACTACGGCGTTCGTCGTGACGGTGCCGATCTTCGCCCAGAGGCTCGCGCCGGGCGTCAACTCGGTCTCCAACGCCCAGAATAGGCGCACGTCGAGTGTATCCGTGACCGTCAGCGGCGCGTCGGCCGTGGTGATGACGGCGCCGCGCGAGGCATCGACCTCATCGGCCAGCACGATCGTGACCGATTGGCCTTCGCTGGCGCGTGGCAGATCGCCATCGGCCGTGAAGATCCGCGCGATGGTCGAGGTCTTGCCCGAAGGCGCAACGACGACCTTGTCGCCGGGTGCAGCCGAACCGGAGGCGATCAAGCCCGAGAATCCCCGAAACTCGGAATTCGGCCGGTTGACCCACTGCACCGGCAAGCGGAACGCGGCGGCGCGCTCCTCCGACTTGACCGGAACCTCTTCGAGGTAGCGCAGCAGGGGGCCGCCCTCGTACCAGACTGCGGCCGTGCCCGGCAGAACGACGTTGTCGCCGTTCTTGGCCGAAAGCGGGATCGCGCGGATCTCGGTGAAACCGAGAGGGGCTGCGAACTCGCCGAAGCCCGCGACGATCCGGTCGAACGTATCCTGCGACCAGCCGGCGAGATCCATCTTGTTCACAGCCAGCGCGATCCGCTTGATGCCGAGCAGCGAAACCAGCAGCGCATGGCGCCGGGTCTGACGGGTCAGGCCCTGTCGGGCATCGACCAGGATCACGGCCACGTCGGCGGTCGAGGCGCCAGTCGCCATGTTGCGGGTGTACTGCTCGTGGCCGGGCGTGTCGGCGACGATGAACGAGCGCGTCTCCGTCGAGAAGAAGCGGTAGGCGACGTCGATGGTAATGCCCTGCTCGCGCTCGGCCTGAAGGCCGTCGACGAGCAGCGCCAGATCGATCTCCTGGCCCTGCGTGCCGTGCTTGCGGGAGTCGCGCTGGAGCGCGGTCACCTGGTCGTCGAAGATCTGCTTGGTGTCGTGCAGCAGGCGACCGATCAGCGTCGACTTGCCGTCGTCGACGGAGCCGCAGGCGATGAAGCGCAAGACTTCCTTGCTCTGGTGAGCATGCAGGAACGTCTCGTAGCCGAAGGCTTCCGGGGACTGATGGATGGTCATCAGAAATAGCCCTCCTGCTTCTTGCGCTCCATGGCGCCCGAGCCGTCCTTGTCGATGACTCGGCCCTGGCGCTCCGAGGTGCGGGCAGCCAGCGTCTCGCCGATGATCTCCGGCAGGGTCGCGGCCGGGCTCTCGACGGCGCCGGTCAGCGGGTAGCAGCCGAGCGTGCGGAAGCGGACCTGCCGGAGCTGCGGGGTCTCGCCCGGCTCGAGCGGCAGCCGCTCGTCATCGACCATGATGAGCTGGCCGTCGCGCTCGACGACGGGCCGCTCGGCCGCGAAGTACAGCGGCACGATCGGGATCTTCTCCTGCTCGATGTAGAGCCAGATATCGAGCTCGGTCCAATTGGAGAGCGGGAAGACCCGGAAACTCTCGCCGCGGCGCTTCTTGAAATTGTAGAGGTGCCAGGGCTCGGCGCGCTGGCGCTTCGGATCCCAGCGATGCTGCGCATTGCGAAGGGAGACGATGCGCTCCTTGGCGCGGCTCGCCTCCTCGTCGCGGCGGGCGCCGCCGAAGGCCGCATCGAACTTGTGCTTGTCGAGGGCCTGACGCAGGGCCTGCGTCTTCATCACGTCGGTATGGACTTCCGAACCGTGGCTGACAGGGCCGATGCCCTTGGCGAGCCCGTCCGGGTTGGTGTGCACGAGGAGATCGAGGCCGAGCTCCTTCGCCCGCTGATCGCGGAAGGCGATCATCTCCTTGAACTTCCAGGTCGTGTCGATGTGCATCAGCGGGAACGGCAGGCGTCCCGGCGCGAAGGCCTTCAGCGCGAGATGCAGCAGGACCGACGAGTCCTTGCCGATGGAATAGAGCATCACCGGGTTCTCGGTCTCGGCGACCGTCTCCCGGAAGATGTGGATGCTCTCGGCTTCGAGGCGCTGGAGATGGGTCAGGCGCGCAGGCGACGGCGCGGCCAGATCCGACAGCTTCTCGGCGGTGGCAGCACTCATCAAACCAGTTCCCTTCTGTTCTCACGCACGGTCGCGGCGCGGGCCGGCTCTTCGAAAGCCGCCGGTTCCTCGCCCGGCACGACATCGCCTTCCGGCCGATGCACGTGGAGGCCGCATTCCTTTTTGGATTCCTGTTCCCACCACCAGCGGCCGGCCCGCTCGTCCTCGCCGATGCGGACGGCACGGGTGCAGGGCGCGCAACCGATCGACGGAAAACCGCGATCGTGCAGGGCGTTGTAGGGAATGAACTGGTCCTTCACGAAGGCGTCGATCCGCGCCCGCGTCCAGTCGGCGAGCGGATTGACCTTGATCAGGCTGCGCTGCTCGTCGGCCTCGGCCAGCGGCGTGTCGGCCCGGTTGGCCGATTGCCCGGCGCGCAGGCCGGTGAACCATACGGCGGCCTGATCCAGTGCACGCCCCAGCGGCTCGACCTTGCGGAAGCCGCAGCAGGCCTGACGTGCCTCGATGGAATGCCGGAAGCCGTTGATGCCTTCCTTCGCGACGAAGGCCTCTTCCGTCCTTCGTTCTGGCGCGTAGGCGCGGATGCGGATGCCATAAGCCGCCTCCGTCTCTGCCCAGACGTCGTAGGTCTCGGGAAACAGACGTCCGGTATCGAGGGTGACGATCTCGGTCCGGCCCTTCGCCATCGCAATGGCGTGCGTGAGGACTTGGTCCTCGATGCCGAGGCTCGTCGTGAAGACGAGGCGGCCCGAAATTTCGGATTCGACGAGGCGGATGCGAGCGATGAGGTCGAGCCCCGCCAGTCGTTCGGCGAGCCTCTCGGCCTGCTGCGCGAGAGTGACGGTCATGTGAACGGGTCCGTGTGTGGCGTCTGCCGCTTGAGCTTGACCAGCTTGTCGGAGACCTGACATGTTCGCTATATAGAACGCTGTCAAGGCATACGGGGTGCCCGCTCGCCATCCGGCGGTGCAGCAATTCGTGAGTTGGAAACCGAGAAGAGGGCTATCCGTTGCCTTCTCGAAGAAAATCCTTCTCAAGCCAGGTGCGGAAGCGCACGCAGCATGCCGGGTGAGCCGGCCTTCGCCACCGCGCCGCTTGGGCGCCCGTCAAGAAGAGGTCAGCGTGGACGCCATAGACCTGAAGATTCTCGCCCTTCTGCAGAAGGACGCGACGCTCTCCATCGCCGCCATCGGCGAGCAGGTGGGCCTGTCGCAGACGCCCTGCTGGAAGCGCATCCAGCGCCTCGAAGCCGATGGCGTGATCGACCGGCGCGTCGCCGTGCTCGACCCGGTGAAGCTCGGCCTCGGCCTCACGGTCTTCGTCTCCATCGAGACGGCCGACCATTCCAAGGACTGGCTCGACCGATTCGCTTCGGAGATCGCGGCGATGCCGGAGGTGCTCGAATTCTACCGGATGGCCGGTGACGTCGACTACATGCTGCGCGTCGTGGTCGCCGACATGCAGGCCTACGATCTCTTCTACAAGAACCTGATCGCGACCCTGCCCCTCAAGAACGTCACCTCACGCTTCGCGATGGAAAAGGTGAAGTCCACCACTGCCCTGCCTCTGCCGGCGCCCCCGACCCGCGGCCGGATCGCGCCTCAGCTCGCTGTAGTCGGGGAATAATCTTCTCTTGTGCGGCGCGACGGCAGGCAAGCCCTTCTCTCCGGTGCATGTTCTATAAAAAGAACATTTTCTCGTTGACAGCGGGCCGTCCGCAGACGACATGGCATTCATAATGGCACGCAACGCTCTCCTTCCTCAGACGGCCCCATTCGGCGATGCCGAGCGGGCCAATCTCGACGCGGTCCTCGGGACGGCGACGCCGATCCAGCGCGCCTGGCTCGCCGGCTTCCTGGCCGGGCTCGACGCCGCAGCGGGTGGCCAGCCCGCGGCCCAGCCGTCAGCGCCGCCAAAGGCCTCCGAGCCGCTGACGATCATCTTCGCGTCGGAATCGGGGAACAGCGAGACGCTCGCCAGCAACGTCGCCAAGCTCGCCAAGAAGCAGGGCTTCAAGCCGAAGATCGTCGACTTCGCCGATCTCGACCTCGCGACCCTGCCGAAGGCGGGCAAGCTCGTCGCCATCGCCGCAACCTGGGGCGAAGGCGAGCCTCCGGCCCGCGCGGTGGAGACTTACAACGCCATCATGGCCGACGGCGCCCCGCGCATCGACGGCGTCGAGTTCGGCGTGCTGGCACTCGGCGACACCTCCTATGCGGAGTTCTGCGCCATCGGGAAGGCGCTCGACGCGCGTTTCGAGGCGCTCGGCGGCAAGCGCGCCTATGACCGCGCCGATCTCGACCTCGACTTCGAGAAGCCCGCCGCAGACTGGATCAAGGGCGCGCTGAAGGCGCTCGCCCCCGCCGAGACCGCCGCCGACAACGTCGTCGCCGTCGATTTCGCCCGTGCCGGCGCCCATGACGAGGACGAGGAGCCGAGCCGCGAGCCCAAAGTGGTCGAGGTCATCGAGCACGTGAACCTCAACTCGTCGCGCTCCGACAAGGAGACGATCCACCTGGCCCTCGAATTCGAGGACGGTGCCCCGGCCTATGAGCCTGGCGACTCTCTCGAAATCTACCCGGAGAACGACCCGCAGCTCGTCGAGGAGATCCTGAAGGCCACCGGCCTCACGGACAACGAGGCCCTGCGCAAGTCGCTGCTCGCCGAGCGCGACATCACCACCCTCTCGGCCGCTACGGTCGAGCGCTTTGCCAAGGCGACTGGCCATGCCGACGCGCAGAAATTCATCGAGAGCGGCGAGGTCAAGGCCTGGATCGAGGGCCGGCACCTGATCGACCTGATCGAGGCCTATCCGGCCGCGCTCACGGCCGAACACTTGGACACGATCACCCGGCCGCTGCCGCCGCGCGCTTATTCGATCGCTTCATCCCGCAAGGAAGCTGGCGACGAGGTGCACCTCGTCATCGCCGCCGTGCGCTACGCGACGCATGGCCGGTCGCGGACGGGCGTGGCCTCGACTCATGTCGCCGACCGCATCAGCAACGGTGCCAAGCTGCGCGTGCGCCTGAAGCCGAACAAGCATTTCCGCCTGCCCGCCGATCCTGCCACCGACATCATCATGGTCGGCCCCGGCACCGGCGTCGCGCCGTTCCGCGCCTTCGTGCAGGAGCGCCGCGCCACCGAGGCGAGCGGCCGCTCCTGGCTGTTCTTCGGCGACCGCCACTTCACGCACGACTTCCTCTACCAGCTCGAATGGCAGGAAGCCCTGGAGGACGGCGCGCTCTCGAAGATCGACGTCGCCTTCTCGCGCGATCAGCCCGAAAAGATCTACGTCCAGAACCGCATCGACGAGCATGCCAAGGAGCTCGTCGAGTGGCTCGATGGTGGAGCGCATTTCTACGTCTGCGGCGATGCCAAGAACATGGCCAAGGACGTCCGCGCTGCGCTGGTGCGCGCCTTCTCGACCCATAAGGGCTTGAGCGAGGCCGAGGCCGAGGCGCATGTTGCAGGGCTCGAAAAGGCGAAGCGCTACCAGCAGGACGTCTACTGACGCAGCGAACAGGCGGGACGAACGTCCCGCATGTCCCACGCCGTCCCACGTTGCAGGAGGGGCTTCGCGGCTTTTCCTGCGAAGCTTTCTTGGCCGCAGCCGCACGCGGCCATCTCGGCCGGAGATGGTCCGGCGGCGGCAGCCGATCAATACGTGACCCACAGAGATCACCATGGACGACCACAAGCCGATCGAGACCGTAGACGGCCCCGCCTTCGAGACGCCCGGCGTCGGCGCGCGTCGCTACGAGACGCCGCCGACCGGCCGTCCCATCGACGATCCGGTGGCCGCCAAGGAGGCGGGCCTCGCGCATAACGAGCACCTGAAGATCGCCAGCCGCTTCCTGCG
This sequence comes from Methylobacterium brachythecii, assembly GCF_014196345.1. Taxonomy (GTDB): domain Bacteria; phylum Pseudomonadota; class Alphaproteobacteria; order Rhizobiales; family Beijerinckiaceae; genus Methylobacterium; species Methylobacterium brachythecii. The sequence goes on from NZ_JACIDN010000010.1 coordinate 178,470, forward strand.
CGGCGGTCTCGCCGAGGGGCTCCTGCAGCACGCGACCGGCGCGATCACGGAAGATGACGGCCAGCTCGTCAAGTTCCACGGCATGTACATGCAGGACGACCGGGACATCCGGGCGGAGCGCACCAAGAAGAAGCTCGAGAAGGCCTACAGCTTCATGATCCGCCTGCGCATCGCGGGCGGCGTGGTGACGCCCAAGCAATGGCTCGTCCTCGACGACATCGCCACGACCTACGCCAACGGCACGCTACGCGCCACGACGCGCCAGACCTTCCAGTATCACGGCGTCATCAAGTCGAATCTCAAGCGGACCATGGCCGCGATCGACTCGTGCCTGCTCGACACCATTGCCGCCTGCGGCGACGTCAACCGCAACGTCATGGCCGCGACGAACCCGGCCCAGTCCGGCGCGCACAAGGCCGCCTACGAGCTCGGCAAGACGATCTCCGACACGCTGCTGCCGAAGACCAATGCCTGGCGCGAGATCTGGCTCGACGGCGAGAAGGTCGTCGGCGGCGAAGAGGAGTTCGAGCCGGTCTACGGCAAGACCTACCTGCCGCGTAAATTCAAGATCGTCGTCGCGGTGCCGCCCTCGAACGAGGTCGACATCTTCGCGCACGATCTCGGCTTCATCGCGATCCTCGACAAGTCCAACAAGGTCACCGGTTGGAACGTGACGGTGGGCGGCGGCATGGGCATGACCCATGGCGAGCCCGACACCTTCCCGCGCACCGCCGACGTGATGGGCTTCTGCAAGCCTGAGGACGCCCTGAAGGTCGCGGAGGCCGTGATGACCGTCCAGCGCGACTGGGGCAATCGCAAGAACCGCAAGAACGCGCGGCTCAAGTACACGATCGAGCGCTACGGCCTCGATGCCTTCCGCGCCGAGGTCGAGAACCGCATCGGAAAGAAGCTCGGCGCCCCGAAGCCCTTCACCTTCGACGGCAACGGCGACCGCTACGGTTGGACCGAGGGCGATGACGGCCGTCATCACCTGACGCTCTACGTGCCCTCGGGCCGCATCAAGGACGTCGACGACGGCCCGCAATTCCTCTCGGGCCTGCGCCGCATCGCCGAGGCGCACGAGGGCGATTTCCGCCTCACCGGCAACCAAAACGTCATCATCGCCAACGTCCCTGCCAAGAAGCGCGGGCAGATCGAGGCGCTGGTCGACGAGTACCACCTGACCAAGGGTGCCGGCGCTTTGCGCCGCAACTCCATGGCCTGCGTCGCCCTGCCGACCTGCGGCCTCGCGCTCGCGGAAAGCGAGCGCTACCTGCCCGATCTCATCTCCGAGCTGGAGGAGAGCCTCGCCAGCCACGGGCTGCAGGACGAGGACATCACGATCCGCTCGACCGGCTGCCCCAATGGCTGCGCCCGTCCTTACATCGCCGAGATCGGTCTCGTCGGCCGTGGCCCCGAGCGCTACCACCTCTATCTCGGCGCCGCCTTCGACGGGTCGCGCCTGAGCAAGCTCTACAAGGAAGACGTCGAGGCCAAGGACATCCGGCCGACGCTCGACCCGCTCTTCGCCGACTACGCCAAGAGCCGGAAGCCGGGTGAGCATTTCGGCGACTTCGTGATCCGCGCGGGCCACGTCGCGAAGACCACGAACGGGCCGGATTTCCACGACCGGATCGGCGCGCTGAAGCCGGCCAGCTGAGCGCTCACCGACGCTCTTACGGCTTAACGGATCTGATCCTTGATCCCACCATACCCCTCATCCTGAGGTGGTGCGAAGCAGCCTCGAAGGAGGGCTCCAGACCCCACTGCGCTCCCTGGAGCCTACCTGCGAAAGCCGCCGATCTGGGCACCTCAGAATGCTGGCCTGGATAAAGAAGCCGGCAGGCACGGCGCCAAACGTCCGGCTTTCCCTTCTGAGAACTGCGAAGAGCCCGATCGTAAACCTTAACAAGAGCTTACAGGCTCAGGTTGCAATTTCCGGCTCCCGACAGATGACGTCGCCATGGTAACGATTTGGTAACGATCCTCGTCGGGCGAGCACGACATGAGCCAAACAGTCGATCTGAAGAAGCCAGCAGAAGCCGCCCCCACGTTACTGACCATCGACGACGTGCAGCGGTTGATCGCGCAGTCTCGCGAGACATTCGACGAGCATCGGCGTCCGATCAACGTCCAGATCAATCTCGGCGATGAGCGTAGACGCGGCAGGGGACGCGAGGACGAAGTCGGCTTCAGCCTCGTCCGCTCGAAATTCGTCTGGCTGGTCGTCGCGATCTCGATCTCATACGGCGCGGCCTATTTGCGGACGCGCTATGTGTGCCAGTCGTTCAAGGACACCGGCCGGTTCTTCTACGGCATGGGCGTGGACCGCTGTGTCGGCGTGCTCATGAAGCAGCCCTTCGAGCAAGTGCAAGCTCAGTTAGAGACGATCAATCGAAGCTACTGAGCGCCGTCTATTGCCGTTGTGATCAGTAACGATGCAGAACAGCATCCGCCTGTCGTGGCCGAGTTCCGGCTCCGGCAGCGATTCCATCAGCCGGGCCCAAGACTGCGCGGAGCGGGTTAGGAATTGCGGCGGGGTCGATCCATCGACGCGCTGGTAATCCGTGTCGGACAAGGCCGCCTCCGAGAGGCGCCCGCTACCTGCCCGATCTCATCTCCGAGCTGGAGGAGAGCCTCGCCAGCCAACGCCTGCAGGCCAAGGACATCAGGCCGACGCTCGATCCGCTTTTCGCCGACTATGCCAAGAGCCGGCCGACGGGCGAGCATTTCGGCGACTTCGTGAGCCGCGCTGGCCACGTGGCCAAGACCACGAACGGGCCGGACTTCCACGACCGGACGGGCGCACTGAAGCCGGCCGGCTGAGCGGTCCCTCGATCGCTCGAGCGACGCTGGAAGGCCCGATCGCTCGGACCGGTCCGATAAGCCGAAAGCTGCCGCTCGGAACTTCTCCCGAGCAGCAGCTCACGACCTGCTCACGTCATAGCGATTGCTTTACGCAGACTAGGCGTTGAGCGACGCACTAAGCCGCCCGCGACACGACCTCAATGCTCGTCCGGCGTCCAGTCCGGACTGTAGCCGCCGAGGGTGGGATGATACATCTCGTCGCCGGAATGCTGGGTGAATTCCACGTTGAGGCGATCCTCGCGCAGCCCGAGAACCTCGATGCAGTGCGCGCAGAGCGCCTTGGCGACCTCCATCCGCAATTCGGGCGGGCGCCCCCTGCGGATATCGAGCATCATCACGGAGACCGGGACCGGTTCACCATCAGCATCCGGTATCCGCCAGCCCCCCCCTTCGCCGAGTTCGCGAATGGCGACGCTGATCCGCCGGATGTCGACCGACATCATCTCCGCGTAGGTCCGAGCCATCAGGTCAGCAACGCGCTTTTTGGAAGCGACGGAGTGGTGACCGGTCACATCGAGTTGCAGATACGGCATGGACGTCCCTCCGTTCAGGTCGCGCTGACCGTCGCCAGCCCATAACGTGGCGAGGGCTTGGCATTGTTGAATTTGGCGGAGATCGCGCGGCGACCCTCCTCCCAGCGTGCCCAGTCCCCCTCATCCTGCAGACCCGGAATTGTGACCAGTTCACCCTGATCGAGGCCGGCCAATGCCGCATCGACGAGATCCGAGGCCGACATGGTGATCGCCGACGTCTTCTGCGCCGCGTAGCCGGCGACGTCCCAGAACTCGGTCGCGGTCGCACCGGGCAGAACGGTCTGGATGCGCACGCCCTTGCCCGCCAGATCCTTCTGGAGCGAGTGTCCGAAGCTGAGGACGTAGGATTTCGAGGCACTGTAGACGCCGTTCAGCGCCTCGACCGCGATGCCGACCACGGACGAGATGTTGATGATGGTCCCCGATCCACGCGCGGCGAAGGGCTGTGCGACCGCGTAGGCGAGGCGCGTCAGCGCCGTGACGTTGAGCTGGATCATGGCGTCCATCTCCTCCACGTCGTCCTTCAGGATCGACGCAACGGAGCCGATGCCGGCATTGTTGACGAGCATGGTGATGTCCGCGTCGCTGCGCAGACGGGCCTCGAGGCGCGCGAGATCATCCTTGCGGCCGAGATCGGCCTTGAAGGTCTCGACCTTGCGCCCGGTCTCATGAGCCAAGCGGTCGGCCAGCGCGCGCAAGCGCTCGTCGTTGCGGGCGACGAGCAGGAGATCATACCCGCGCCTTGCGAGACGGTCGGCGTAGATGGCGCCGATGCCGGCCGATGCGCCGGTTACGACGGCAACGCCTTTACTGGACTGAGTGGTCATCGATTGTCGCTCCGTGTGTTGGTTCGCGGCGTTTCCACCCAGGGCGTACGCCCGCTCGAACCCAGCCAAAATGTCTAAGATGCGTCGATTTCAGCCACGCATCGCGCCGGAAGGTCCGGCGTGACGCGCGGGGTTAGAGACGTCAGCGCGCAGAGGCTTCCCGCTCCTCGCCGCGCGCCTGCCCCTGTGCCACTGAACGGGCTGCCTCATGCTCGCTGGCCATCCGCCGCACTTCCTCGGGCTGCGCCATGCGCACCGCTCCGATGGTTTCGAGCCTGATGGCCTCCTGTGCCGAGGCGACGCTACCGGCGGCGATACCGCCCGTCAGCGAGGCCGCGAGGGTCGCTGCACGCACCAAGGTTTTTCCGTTCCGACCGAACATGATCGCTCTCCATCTGCTTCACGTCGGCGGGTGCCGGCGTTCGATGAGGAGAGACTATCGTTGACCAGTTGCGTCTCAAATGTCATAGGTGCGTCGCTTTAGGACATAAGGAGGTGGCCCATGCAGCGCGTCGGCTTCGTCATCTATCCGGGCTTCTCGATCATGGGCCTGGCCGCCGTTCCGGCCTTCGAGCTCGCCAATCTCATCGGCGACGAGCCGACCTACGACATCCACTTCATCTCCGAGGATGGCGGCCCGATCCGCACCTCGGCCGGCATGAGCGTGGAGACGGAGGCATTCGGCGAAACCGCCTTCGACACGCTGGTCGTCGGTGGCGGGACCTTCGTGCGCTCGTCGCCCCCCGGCCTCATCACCTTCGTGCAGCGAGCCGCCACGCAATCCCGACGCATCGCCGCGATCTGCACCGGAGCCTTCGTGCTCGGAGAGGCCGGCCTCCTCGATGGCCGGCGGGTCACGACGCACTGGATGCACGCCCGTGAACTGCAGCAGCAATTTCCGAAATGCACGGCGGACGTGGACTGCATCTTCATCAACGATGGCCCGATCTGGACCTCGGCCGGAATGAGCGCCGGCATCGACCTCGCGCTGGCCCTGATCGAGGCCGATCTCGGCCAGGAGGTGGTGCAAGCGGTCGCCAAGAAGCTCGTGCTCTACCATCGCCGAGCCGGGGGACAGTCGCAGTTCTCGACCCTGCTCGAACTCGAACCGAAGTCGGATCGCATCCAGTCCGCCCTGACCTACGCCAAGCGGAACCTGCATCGGCCGCTCTCGGTCGAGGAATTGGCGGAGGCCGCCCGCCTTAGCCCGCGCCAGTTCAGCCGGGTCTTCCATGCCGAGACCGGCCAATCGCCCGCCAAGGCGGTCGAGAATCTGCGCGTCGAGGCGGCGCGGGTGATGATGGAGCGCAGCCGGCACCCCATCGACGTCGTTGCCGATCAGACGGGCTTCGCGGACCGCAATCGGATGCGGCGGGCCTTTCTTCGTGCCTTCGGGCAGCCACCGCAGGTGATCCGGCGTAATGCGCGCTCGGCTCTGGATGCGGCGAGCGCCTGATGCAGATCAATCGCTTCGATTCCTCCCGGCATCGGTGCCGGAGAGCCGATGCAGGTTGGGATCGCTAGAGCCGATACGCCGTCCGGCAGGCGCCCCAATGGCGCTTGCCGACGCGGATCGGGGCGTCGACCTCCAGCACCATGACGGTCTGGTCGCCCATCTGGCGGCGATAGACCTGAACCGTCGCGGGGCGCGTGGATCGGGCAGCGGTGATGCCGGTGCGATCGTCGAAGATGCGCAGGTTCCGGGCATTGGCCTGGTTCCAGGCCGGATCGTCCGGCCGCTGCGGCTTCGAATAGGCGGCGTTGTGGAACGGCAGGTAACCGTTGCGGTCGGTGACGATGCAGAACAGCATCCGCCTGTCGTGGCCGAGCTCCGGTTCCAGCAGCGGCGCCATCAACCGAGCCAGAGACTGCGCTGAGCGCGTCAGGAATTGCGGTGGGTTCGTCCCGTCGACGCGCTGGTAATCCGTATCGAACAAGGCCGCTTCCGAGAGCCGCCCCGTGCCGATCTCGGCCTCCATCAGCCGGGCCGCCTCCTGGGCGAGCCGCTGTGCCTTTCCGACCAGGGGCGCGTGCTCGTCGCGGACGGCGGCGAGCTTCGCCCGGAGTCGGCTCTGCACGACAGGCTCGACCGTCTCGAAGGCGCAATGGACGCCCATCTCGCTGACCGCGACAACCCGTGCGGGCACGGACCCGATCCCTTCGAGATCGAGGGCGATGCGGAAGCCGGCCGTGACCGGCGCGCCGTCTAGGGCGACGAGCAAGACGCCGCCTTCGCTGAGATCGACGGTGCGGGTGGCGCGGCCATCCGCGAGCCGCACGGCCAGATCGATCGGGTAGCGGTCGAAGCGGCGGCGGTCGCCCGCCTCGCTGGCGCGCATCACTGTCACGAAGCGCCGGCCGAGGCCCGAGGCCTGATCCGCGGCGGCACCGGCGGCCGCCTCCATACCCTCGGCCTGCCGATCGAGGTCGAGCGCCCGCGCGCTGGCCGATCCTGCATCTGCATCGACCGTCGAGACCAAATGCGAGGCCCGCTCCGCCTCGCCCACGATCGTCGTCACGGTCTGAGCCTGGATATCGGCGATGTCCCGCAGCGTGGCGAAGGAGGGACGCACGGACTCGATCGCACCTGCCGCCGCCTCGATCGCCGTGGCGGAAGCGGAGGCGCCGTCGCGCAGCCGCATCACCCGGGCGCGCACGTCGTCGGCCGCCCGCGCAGTCTGGACCGATAGGGCCTTGACCTCGTTGGCGACGACCGCGAAGCCGCGCCCCGCCTCGCCGGCCCGCGCCGCTTCGATGGTGGCGTTGAGCGCGAGCAGGTTCGTCTGCCGTGCCACGGCCGAAATGGTGTCGACGATCCCGGCGATCTCGTCGCCGGCTTCGGCCAGGGCCGCGATCAGGGCGCGTGCCTCGATGCCGCGATGTCCGGCCTGATCGAGATGGCTGCCGGCCAGATCGATGGCGGACCGCGCCTGCGCTGCGAGCGCCGAGAGGCCGCCGGTTCTCTCCGCGAGTCCGGCCGTCGCCGCGGCGGCATCTCGCGCGGCCTGGGTGAGCGCGTCCATCTGGCCGCGAATGCCGGACAGGCCGGTCTTCATCGACGCCACGTCGGCGCGGGCCGTCGCGATCGAGCCGCTCACCCCGGCGATCGCCGAGGAGACATCCTCCTCGATGGCATCGAGGGCGTCGCTGCGTGTCGCCTGCCCGGCGATGGGCGGCAGCGGCTCGGGCGCTACGGCCGGAGGCGCCGTTTCCGACACCTGAACCACGATCGGTTGTTTGCGAAGGAAGCGCATTCCATCAGAAAGCACTGTCGGGCCTACGATGGGGTTAAGCCTGTCCCTGATCGCGACTGTTCAGGTTACGTCGGCCGAGGCTCGGCCTCGATCTGAACGCATCATTCGTGTGATCTGCATCAGGCGGGACGACCGCGCTCAATGCCGCGGGCATGCGTCGGGCACCGATCGGGCATCATAACGTTGTCGAAAGATGCATTTTGACGCAAACAGCCGCGGTCCGTAAGCTCGACAGATGAGTGCCATCGCCGATCCGATCAATCCGCTCGCCGAGGAGAGCGCCCCGACGACGCGTTGCCGCATCATCGCGACGGCGGAGCGCTCGTTTCGCGAGATCGGCTACCAGAAGACCACCGTCGCCGACATCGCCAAGACGCTCAAGATGAGCCCGGCCAACGTCTACCGCTTCTTCGACTCCAAGAAGGCGATCAACGAGGCCGTGGTCGAACGGCTGACGCGCGAGGTCGAGCATCTGATCCTGACCATCGCGGACGCCCCCGGGCTCAGCGCGGCCGACCGCGTATCCGAGATGATCTTCGCGCTCCACCGCGACTGTCTCGAGCGCTGCGAGGCCTTCCCGCGCATGCACGAGATGATCGAGGCGGCCATGACCGAGAGCTGGGACGTCTGCCGCCAGCACGTCGACATGATCGTCGGGGCGTTCGAGCGCGTGATCGCCGAGGGCGTTCGACGCGGCGAATTCGAGGTTGCGGATACCCGCATCGCCGCCGGATGCGTCCACGCCGCCGTGGTGCGCTACTGCCATCCCGTGCTGGTGAGCACCTGCCCGGACGCGCCGGTGCCTCCGCTGGAGGCGATGATCGCCTTCCTGCTCAAGGGGCTGGCCCCGGCCCGCTGAGCGACGTCAGCGCCCCCGGCGCCAGACGCCGTCCTCGCGCATCATGTTCATGAGCAGCCCCTCGCGCAGGCCGCGATCGGCGATGCGCAGGCGCTCGGACGGGAACACCCGCCGTATCGCCTCCAGGATAGCGCAGCCGGCGAGCACCAGGTCGGCCCTGTCGCGGCCGATGCAGGGATTGTCGGCGCGCTGGTCGAGGCGCGTATCGAGGAGATCCTCGATCGCCTCGGTAACCTCGGTATCGGTCATCCAGAGCCCATCGACCCGGCGGCGCTCGTAGCGCACGAGCCGCAGGTGCATCGCCGCCAGCGTCGTCACCGTGCCGGACGTCCCGAGCAGATGGAAATACGGCGCCGTGGCGGCCGCAGCGGCCCGGATCGCGAAGGGTGCGAGCAGGTCGCCGACCTCCTCGACCATGCCCTCGAACATCCTGCGGGTGACTTCGGAGCCGCCATGCTTCTCCGCGAGCGTCACGACGCCGACGGGGAGCGAGTCCCAGGCGCGAATGCGCAGGGTCGGATCGGTGGACGGGTTGGTCGCCGCGCCGTCGAGCCAGGCGATCTCGGTGGAACCGCCGCCGATGTCGAAGATCACCACGGATTCGGCGGCCGGGTCGGCGAGCGCCGCGCATCCGGTTACGGCGAGATAGGCCTCGGTCTGCCGATCGACGATCTCGAGATCGAGCCCGACCTCCCGTCGCACCTGCTCGACGAACTCGGCTCCGTTCACGGCGAGCCGGCAGGCCTCGGTCGCGATGACCTTGGAGCGGACGACGCCCCTGTGCTCCATCTTCGAGCGGCAGATCTTGAGGGCCTCGATGGTCCGCTCGATGGCGGCGGGGCTGAGCCGATCGGAGGCGCTCAGGCCCTCGCCGAGGCGCACGATGCGCGAGAAGGCGTCGATGACGCGAAAACCATGCGAGGCCGGCTCTGCAACCAGCAGACGGCAATTGTTGGTGCCGAGGTCGAGCGCCGCGTAGGCGTTGCGTCGCCCATGGCGAAACGGGGAGCTCCGCTGTCCATAGCCCGGCGCGCCGACGCTCCTGATGCCGTCCGACGTGAACGGCATGGCCACATGCGGAAGCTGCGACCCCGCGGCGGGATGGGCCGCCACGACGGCCGATCCGCTGCCTTGATCGGCCGCGGTGCTCTCATCCCTCATCGGCAAAGCCGGATCCTCAAGGTCTCGGCTGCGGCAGGCAGCCGGCCATCACTTGATGCCGACGCTACAGGCGTTGTTAAGAAACGCAAAGGCTCCTTCGCATGGCATCGCGCACCAAGCTCGGCGGTCACGATGCGTCAGGCCATGACCTTGGCGGCGCTGTTGGCCCGCGGCACGGGTCGGAGCAGGCTCTTCACCTGCGAGAAGGGCCGCGGCCGGTTGATCACCTCGTCGAGCCGCGACCACAGCGTCTTCGGCGAGAACGGCTTGGCGATGATCTCGTTGACGCCGAGCGAAATGGCGCGGTCCACCACGTTGCGGCGCGGCTGGGCCAGCATCAGGATGATCGGCACGGTCGGCGAGGGCGACGTCATCGGCGTGCGCGCCAGGCGGATGAACTCCTCGCCCGACAGGATGCCGAGATCCCAGTCGAGGATGGTCAGGTCGGGCTTGCTCTCGGCGAGCACGCCGAGCGCCTCCGCGCCATCGGGCGCCTCGAGAACGCGCTTGATGCCGACGCGCAGGAGCATGTCGCGCACCGTGCGGCGGATGTAGAGGCTCTCGTCGACCACGAGGGCGGAGAGATCGGGAAATGACGGGGTCGCGATCACGAACGCGATCCTCGGCGAAGTGGCGTCTGAACCGACCTTAGCGCCGGGTTGGTTTGCGCTTCCCTAACCGGGATCGAATGGCGACCCGGGCTTCATTGGAGAATCGCTGCACCGCACGATGACGCTCGATTGCAACGTCTACGCATTTCACCCACGAAATTCGTTTCGATAGGGCTATCCGTTAACAGAAGGTCCTTGCGGCGCGGCCGGGATTGCGTCAGGACTGAGGCGTTGCTGTCGGTTACCGCGACCGATGGGGATGGTGGCGTGGACGTATCCTGTCCGGGATGGGATGCACACGATTTGCAGCAAGATGGTCAGCGGTCGGGTTTTGCGAGCTTTCTATGGGACGTGGTCGTGATTTTCGGGGGTCGCCCAAGCGCGGCTTCGATGAGGGTGGGGCCGAGCCGCGTTGGCCCGACCAGCTGCCCCCCAGCAGTGGCGGATATGGTGGCGGTGGTTTCGGTGGCGGTGGCGGCGGCTTCGACCGCGGCCCGCCGCGCGGTGCTGCTCCCGCCGCTGCTCCGACGGGACCGGAGCGTGATGCGACGGTCAAGTGGTTCAACAAGGAGAAGGGCTTCGGCTTCGTCGAACTCGGCGATGGTTCGGGCGATGCCTTCCTCCACATCCGCGCCGTCGAGGCTGCCGGCCATGACGATCTCATGCCGGGCACCCGCCTGACGGTTCAGACCGCGCAGGGCCAGAAGGGTCCGCAGGTTACGGCCGTGACCAGCGTCGACACGTCGACGGCGGAAGCCGCTCCCCCGCGCCGCGAGGCTCGTCCTGCCGGTCGCTTCGGCGGCGGCGACCGCTTCGGCGGTGGTGGCGGCGGCTACGGTGGTGGCGGCGACCGCTTCGGCGGTGGTGGTGGCGGCGGTGGCGGACGTTTCGCCAGCGGCCCCTCGACCGAGATGACCGGCACCGTGAAATGGTACGACCCGGCCAAGGGCTTCGGCTTCGTTTCCGTCAATGACGGCGGCAAGGACGTGTTCGTGCACCGCTCCGCGCTGTCGCGCGCCGGGCTCGACTCGCTCGCTGAAGGCCAGACGGTCACGCTCGGCGTGGTCGACGGCCAGAAGGGCCGCGAGGCCCAGAGCGTCAGCGTCGATTACTGATCGACCCGCTGACGACGAGATCGAGGGCGGTGGCCGCAATGCCGCCGCCCTTTTTGTTTGTGATTGCGGATGGACCGCATCGAGGCGGTCGGCAGGATCATCCGCTTGAGCCTCCTCCGAATCTGTCTCGGCCTGTCAGTGCTCGCTTCACCGGTTGGAACCCTCGCCGCGCATGCCGAGGACTTCAGCGGCTTCTACGCCGGGGTGAATGCGGGCTACGCCTTCGATCGCGACGTTCGGAAGGGCAGCAGCACGCAAGCAGTCCCAGGCCCTTCGACGAACGCCGACGCCGCGCCCGGCCTGCCTCCCAGCGCGGAGACGGCGTCGCAGTCCTCGGCGATGCGCGGCTCCCGCGCCGCATCGTCTCCGCGGCGCTGATACGGCTTTCGACTGAAACAGCGCGTCTCGCGGACGCCTGCAGCCTCAGCGGAGGTGATCCGACAGTCCGCTGCACATCACGGGAGCGCGGATGAAGCTTTCCTGCTACGAGCCCTGCTTGCTCTTTCACTTCGAGCCGAGCGGGTAAGGCAGTCGATGGAAACCGCGTCTCTCGCGCAGCACGCGCATCAAGTCCTGAACGAGGCGGAGATCGCCGGGCTGCCGAACCGCTACCGGGGCAAGGTCCGCGACAACTACGATCTGCCCGACGGCCGCCGCATCCTGATCACCACCGACCGGATCAGCGCGTTCGACCGCCCGCTCGCCGCCATCCCCTTCAAGGGACAGGTGCTGACGCAGACCGCACGCTTCTGGTTCGAGCGGACCTCCGACATCTGCCCGAACCACGTGCTCGCCTATCCGGACCCCAACGTCGTCGTCGGCCGCCGCCTCGACATCTTGCCGGTCGAGATCGTGGTGCGGGGCTATCTCGCCGGCACGACCTCCACCTCGATCCTGACCCGTTACCGGCGGGGCGAACGCGAGATGTACGGTCACCGTCTGCCGGAAGGCCTGCGCCCGAACGAGCGGCTGGCTCAGGCGATCATTACCCCGACGACGAAGGCCGCGGATGGCGGCCACGACGAGCCGCTGACCGAAGCCGCGATCCTCGAGCAGGGCCTGCTCACGGCAGAGCAATGGCGGACCGTTTCCGAGGCGGCACTGGCGCTGTTCGCCCGCGGCCAGGCACTCGCGGCGGAGCGCGGACTCATCCTCGCCGATACGAAGTACGAATTCGGGACCGATGCGAACGGGCGGATCGTGCTCGCCGACGAAGTCCACACTCCCGACAGCAGCCGCTACTGGTTCGCGCAGAGTTACCCCGAGCGGTTCGCGGCCGGCGCGGCGCCGGAGAGCTTCGACAAGGACTTCGTCCGCAACTGGGTCGTGGCGCGCTGCGATCCCTACCGGGATCCGATCCCGGAGATCCCGCGCGAGATCGTGCTGGAGGCCGCCGCGGTCTACATCCGTGCCTACGAGACCATCACCGGCGAGACCTTCGTCCTGCCCGATCCTGCTGAAATGCCGCTCGATCGCATCCAGCGCAATCTCGCAGCCTATCTGCGTAACGACACCGCGAATGGGTCGGCCTGAGCGTCGTTGCGCGCTCGGCGCTGAACTCGCGCCGATCACCAGACACGAAAAAGGGCCGCCCGATGGGGGCGGCCCTTTTCGCATTCGGCTCTGATCGAAGGAATCAGCGCGAATAGAACTCGATCACGAGGTTCGGTTCCATCTGGACCGGGTACGGCACCTCGTTGAGGGCCGGGATCCGGGTCACGCGGGCCGTCATCTTGGCGTGATCCACCTCGATGTAGTCCGGCACGTCACGCTCGGCGAGCTGCGAGGCGACGATGACGATCTCGAGCTGGCGCGAGGCCTCCTTGATCTCGATGAGATCACCCGGCTTCACCTGGAAGCTCGGAATGTTCACCCGGCGACCGTTGACCTTGACGTGGCCGTGATTGACGAACTGGCGCGCCGCGAACGGGGTCGCCACGAACTTCGAACGGTACACGACGGCGTCGAGGCGGCGCTCGAGCAGGCCGATCAGGTTCTCGCCCGAGTCGCCACGCAGGCGGATCGCCTCGGCGTAGTAGCGGCGGAACTGCTTCTCGGTGATGTTGCCGTAATAGCCCTTGAGCTTCTGCTTGGCGCGCAGCTGCGTGCCGAAGTCGCTCATCTTGCCCTTGCGGCGCTGGCCGTGCTGGCCGGGGCCGTATTCACGACGGTTGACCGGGCTCTTCGGACGGCCCCAGATGTTCTGGCCCATCCGGCGATCGAGTTTGTGCTTCGCCTCGATACGTTTTGACATTCGCGGTTCCTCTCGAGAACGCTTGAGTAGAGGAACGCGCCCTCCTCTCCCCCATGCAATGCGCGGGGGCGACAGACCGGCCCTTGGCCGCTCGCGGGTGCGCTTGAAAACGTCACGGGGCCCCTGATCGGAGCCCCGCGAACCGCGCGTGCCTAGACGGAAAGCCGGCGAAGGTCAATCAGCGTCGATGGATTGGGATACTGGAATCAGGGCGTTGGTGCAGCTCGCTTGCACCCCAACCTAGCCACAGCGGTCCACCGCGCGTTCGAGTGTCAGATCGGCATACCGATCGCATCCATCCTGGCACGCTGCTTCAGGATACTGATCCGATGCTCGCGGATGGTGTGCTCGACCTCGGCGATCTCCGAAAGCGGCATGCCGTGCCGGTTCACGGACAAGCTCGTCGACAGCGTCGAAATCAAAACCTCTTCGATTTCGATCGCGAGACTGAGACGTGCGCAAAAAGCGCCGAGATCATCGTGCTCTTCACGGGGCATAACGTTCCAACCGCGCTGACCCCGCTTGGTTTCCTGGTCGGCGAAAGTCCGATGATGCGTTTCAGGTGTTCGCCTGGAATTCCGTGAGCGGCGCAGTCAACTCGCAGATCACTCCTTCCGGCGGATAGGTCAGCTGCACTTCGCCGCCGATCAGCCCGGCGAGGCCGCGTTCGATCAGGCGGGTGCCGAAGCCTCGGCGGCTCGGGGGCGCGACCAGCGGTCCGTCCTTCTCGATCCAGCAGATCCGCACGAGCCGATCCTGATCGGAGGTGACCTCCCATTTCACGGTCACATGGCCGTCCGGCGTGGACAATGCGCCGTATTTTCCAGCGTTGGTCGCAAGCTCGTGGATCATCAGGGCCAACGACAGAGCGGCCTTGGAGCCGACAGGCACGAGCGGACCATCGAGCTTCAGGCGACCGACCTGAGCATCGTCGTGGATGGAGAGAGCACCCCGGATGACCGCATCGAGGCTGGCCGTCGCATGCTCACCACCGAGCAGGATATCGTGGGCCTTGCCCATGGCCACGAGACGAGCCGACAAGGCATCGCCGGCTGCGTCGAGATCGGACGCGTTCCGAATGGTCTGCGCTGCGATGGCCTGCACCATCGCCAGCACGTTCTTCATCCGGTGGCTCAGTTCGTGGTTGAGGATGCTCTGTTGTTCTTCGGCCCGCAGACGGCCGATGGCCACCTGCACCCGGTCGGCGACGTTGCGGGCGAAGCCAATCTCTTCCGGCGCCCAGGCACGCGCCTCGGGGGTGTGGACGTAGAGCAGACCGACGGTGCGGCCTCGTTCACGCACCGGCACGTTGAGCATGGCGCTCACGTCGAGCTTGGCGAAAGCAGCCGAATGTCCAGCAGTGCGATCGTCTTCCGATGCCGCGCGAACGACGAGGGTCTCCCCGCTCTGGATCACAGGAACGATGGTCCCGTAATCGGCGAGGCGATGGTTGCCGGCGAGGCGGGAGGTGCCCGCCGTCACCCACTCCTCGGCGATCGTCAGAAACTCGCCGGTTTGATCGAGCTCGCCGTAGCCGGCGCGGCTGCCGTTGAGAACCCTGCCGACGATCTCGGCCGCCCTGGCCGTCATGTCCGCCACCGTGGACGCATCGCGCAGATGGTCGCCCAGCTCGAGCAATGCAGCGCGGCGTGACGCGGCGGCGGCGGCGAGCAGGT
The DNA here is from genome assembly GCF_014196345.1 of Methylobacterium brachythecii. GTDB lineage: Bacteria > Pseudomonadota > Alphaproteobacteria > Rhizobiales > Beijerinckiaceae > Methylobacterium > Methylobacterium brachythecii. The sequence continues at coordinate 193,628 of NZ_JACIDN010000010.1, forward strand.
CGCTCGCCTGCATCTTGGCGAGCTGGCCGCGCTCCCGGAGCAGGAGCATCACCTGCCGGGCGAGCCTCCGCAGGGCATCGGCTTGCCCCTCGTCCAATCCAGCCGGCCGGGGCTTGTGGTCGATCACGCACAGACTGCCGATCGTCCGTCCACTGTCCGTCCGGAGCGGTGCGCCCGCATAGAACCGTATGTGCGGCTCGTCGGTCACCAGCGGATTGCCACGGGTCCGTGGATCGGCGCTCAGGTCGGGAATGATCAGGAGATCCGGCTCACTCAGCGCATAGACGCAGACGGACCGCGTGAGGTCGGTCTGACAGTCTGGGAAGCCTGCACGTGCCTTGAACCACTGGCGGTCGCTGGCGACCAGGCTGACCAGAGCTACGGGTGCGTCGCAGATCTGCCGGGCGATCTGAACGACATCTTCGAAACCCTCTTCGGGACCGGTATCGAGAACGTCGAAGGCTTCGAGTTCAGCCAAACGATCCGGGTCGGATGTGTCTGGTCTGATACGGTTTTCCGGAAAAGAGATCATGGCGTCGAGGTACAGGTTGGTGCCAGCGTCACCTTACCGCCAGGCCAGGGCGTTGTCATTGGGACATGACCGCCTGTGGAGAGCAACGGCTAGAGCCAGCGCGGCCCGAGAAAGATCACGAGCGCCACGACGAGCCACGCCGCGAGCGCTCCGAGAATGGCGAGCCGGTAGTCGAGCGGTCCGGCGAGCCACCACGCTGCGCCGAGGAAGACGAGATAGGCGGGAATCGTGCGGGCACCGGCCAGGCATGTCTCGCGGAACGCGCCGGCCTCGCCTTTCGAGCCCACCGCCAGCAGCGCGATGATCGCGAAGGTCGGTGCCAGCGGCAGGATGCCGGGCAGGACGTTGCCGCGGCGCGAGGCCAGCACGATCGCCATCGTCACCAGGCCGCCGACGATGCCTTTCCAGAGGACGTCCATCAGCGGCGGTCGAACGTCACTGCCGCACCAGCGGCATCGCCTCGACGGTGAGCGAGCGCAGACCGCGGACCGCCAGCGAGCGCTCCAAGGCCGCGCTCAGGCCCGCGCCGGCAGTGAAGGTACCGAGGACATCCGGGGCGGCCTCCATCTCCTCGGCTGACGGGCCGAGCAGTTGCACCACCCTGCGGGCGATGGCCGGGGCCGGGTCGATCCAGGTGACGGGCCACGGGGCCAACGCCTCGAAGCGCGGCAGCAGCAGCGGGTAATGGGTGCAGGACAGGCAAATCACATCCGTGCGCCGGCCGTCGTCGCGCATCACGAAGCAGGGCGCGATCTCGGCCGAGAGCGTCGCGTCATCGACCGGCTGGCCGGCCATCTCGGCCTCGGCGAAGCCGGCGAGATTGGGAGCGCCGACGAGGGTGACATCGCAATCGCCGGCATAGGTCGCGACGAGGTCGCGAGTGTAGCTGCGCGCAATGGTTCCGGGCGTCGCGAGCAGCGTCACGACCTTGGATCGCGTCGCGGCGGCGGCCGGCTTGATCGGCGGCACCACGCCGACGAAGGGCGTGACGAAGCGCTGCCGCAGGCTCGGCAACACTACGGTCGAGGCCGTGTTGCAGGCGATCACCACGAGATCGGGGGTATGGAGCGCGAGCAGCCGCTCCATCACCGCGAGCACGCGGGCCACCAGCGCGGGCTCGCTCAGGCCGCCATAGGGGAAGGCCGCGTTGTCGGCGACGTAGACGTAGCGCGCATCCGGCCGCGCACGGCGGACCTGCTCCAGCACGGTCAATCCGCCGAGGCCGGAATCGAAGACGAGGATCAGCGGTTGGGGGCTCGGCGCGGGCCAAGCCGCAGAGATGGTCGCTCCGGCCATGAGATCGATCCGCATGACGTCACCCGACATCGCCCGATGGGCCAGTGTCGAAGCGAGACAATTAACGCAGGCTCACTGCGGCAGCAAAAAGGCCCGAAAACGTAACGCCGGCCCCGAACGGCCGAAGAAGCCTGTGAATCGCGGGTCGCAAGCCGCCCATTCGGCCGGGGCGCGACGAACGGCGCGGGCCGTCCGACGTTGTCGCAGGGAATTTCATGGCTACATGCCCGTGGCCTGAGAGAATGAGTACCTAGGAATGGCCGCAAGCGCAGCGATTTCCCACTCCACCGAGCCGCAAGCCGGATCCGCCTTTCCACCGCCGAGCCCGCAGAAGCGGCCCATCGATCGAGAGGCCTGGATCGCGGCCTACCGGACGGTGCGAGCGGAGACCGAAAGCCGCGCGGCGCCGCTCTCGCCGGAAGATCAGCAGATCCAGTCGATGGAGGATGCGAGCCCGACCAAGTGGCATCGCGCCCATACGACCTGGTTCTTCGAGCAGTTCCTGCTCGGCGAGCATTGCCCGGGATACCGGATCTACGACGAGCGCCTGCACTACCTGTTCAACTCGTACTACGTGCAGGCCGGCCCGCGTCAGCCGCGCTTCATGCGGGGCATGATCACGCGGCCGACGGCCGAAGAGACGCGCGGCTACCGTGCCCATGTCGACGCTGCCGTAGCATCGTTGCTCCGCGACGCGGAGACGGCGGCCCTCGAGGCGATCCTGCCGATCCTCGAGATCGGCCTCTATCACGAGCAGCAGCATCAGGAGTTGATGCTCACCGACATCCTGCATGCCTTCGCGCAGAACCCGCTCGGGCCGGTTTACGATGAGGCTTGGCGTTGGCCCGTCTCCGAGAGCCGGAAGGGACAGGTCGAGCTGTCGCGCAGCGTCACCCAGATCGGCCATGGCGGCGAGGGCTTCGCCTTCGACAACGAGTCGCCGCGCCACGACGTGCTGGTGTTGCCGGCAACCATAGATCGCGCGCTGGTCACCAATGCCCAATGGCTGGCCTTCATTGAAGACGGTGGATACCGGCGCGCCGAGTTCTGGCTCTCCGACGGGTGGCTCAAGGTCCAATCGGAAGGCTGGGAGGCGCCCGGCTACTGGCGCCGGACCGAGCGCGGCTGGTCGAGCATGACGCTCGCCGGCATCCAGCCGATCGATCCGACCCAGCCCGTCACCCATATCAGCTACTACGAGGCCGATGCCTTCGCCCGCTGGTCCGGCCGCGACCTGCCGACCGAGGCCGAATGGGAGATCGCCGCGCGCGACGGCCTGCTCGGCGATGCCTTCGGCCATGTCTGGCAATGGACCCGCAGCGCCTACGGCCCCTATCCCGGCTACCGCCCGCTCCCCGGCGCGCTCGGCGAGTACAACGGCAAGTTCATGTCGAACCAATACGTGCTGCGCGGCTCGTCCGTGGCGACGTCCGAGGGACATGCCCGGATCGGCTACCGGAACTTCTTCTACCCGCACCAGCGCTGGCAGTTCACGGGGCTGCGGCTGTCCGACGCCGGACGCTGACCGGCAGACGGCATGAACAAATCGACTGAAGTCCAGTTTGTTATCCCGACATCGGTTCGCCCCTGCGGATCGCCGGTGTCACGAACGGAGGACGCCGCTTGACCATCACCCCCCGTTTCGAGGGCGCCAGCCCGATCGGCCCCCTGCCGGATGATCGCCGTTTTCTCGAAGACGTCTGGGAGGGGCTGTCCGCGACCCCGAAAGCCCTGCCGGCGAAGTACTTTTACGACGCGGCGGGCTCGCAGCTGTTCGAGGGCATCACCGGACTGGCCGAATACTATCCGACCCGCACGGAATTGCGCATCCTCGACGAGCATGGTGCTGCGATCGCCGCCACGCTGCCGCGGGGCGCCGCCCTCGTCGAATTCGGCGCCGGCTCGACCGTGAAGGTCCGGCGCCTGCTGCGCCATCTTCGCGATCTCGCGGCCTACGTTCCCGTCGACGTCTCGGGAGAGTTCCTTAACGCCCAGGCCACGACCCTGCGCCGCGACAGGCCAGGGCTGGCCGTCGAGCCGGTCGTCGCCGACTTCACGCAACCTTTCGCGCTACCGGACTCGATCGGCGATGCGCCGCGCGCGGGCTTCTTCCCAGGCTCGACCATCGGCAATTTCCGACCTGAGGAAGCCGCCAGCCTTCTCGACACCTTCGGAAAAATCCTCGGCAAGGATGCTTGGCTCATCGTCGGCGTCGACCTGGTCAAGGACACCAGCGTGCTCGAAGCCGCCTATGACGATGCCGCCGGGGTCACGGCCGCCTTCAACCTGAACCTGCTCACCCGGATCAACCGTGAACTCGCCGGCAGCTTCGAGCGCGACAGCTTCCGGCATCGCGCTTTCTTCAACGCCGCCGCGTCGCGGATCGAGATGCATCTCGTCAGCCAGGCGAAGCAGGAGATCGAGGTCGGCGGCCGGCGGTTCGGCTTCTCGGCAGGTGAGACCATCCACACCGAGAACAGCTACAAGTATTCGATCGCCAGCTTCCAGAACCTCGCCGGCGGCGCCGGATGGGCGGCGGAAGCCGTCTGGACGGATGCCGACGGCCTCTTCTCGGTGCATGCCCTGCGCCGCGTTCGCGATTGAGCGCGGCGCAAGAAAAAGGCCTTCCCGCATGAGCGGGAAGGACTTGGTGTTACGTCGCGCCGGCGTGGGCGATCAGTAGACCGTCTCGGCACCCTCTGCTCTGGGCGCGGCACCTCGGATGCCGGCCTTGGTGTCGGCACGTTCGGCATCCCGCTTGTCGAGCGCCCGCCCGACCACCTTCGCGATGCCGACCATGATCGTGTCGAGCACGTAATCCTTCGGCGTGTAGACGGCGTTCACGCCGAGGTTCTTGAGCACCAGTTCGTCTTCGGGCGAGATGATACCGCCGACCACGAGGGGAATGTGGTCGAGGCCTGCCTCGCGCAGCTTCGCCTTGACGTCGCGAACCAGCGGCACGTGCGATCCCGACAGGATCGACAGGCCGATGACGTGCGCACCGGTCTCCTTCGCCTTGGCGACGATCTGCGCTGGCGTCTGCCGAATGCCCTCGTAGGTCACGTCGAAACCGACGTCGCGGGCGCGGAGCGCGATCTGCTCGGCGCCGTTCGAATGCCCATCGAGCCCCGGCTTGCCGACCACCATCTTCGGTGTCTCGCCAAGGCGTTCGCCGAGATCGGCGATCAGCAGGCGGGCGTCCACTGCCGCTCCCGACGTCACCGTCTCCAGGGTGACGCCCGTCGGTGCACGGTATTCTCCGAACACGTCCCGGAGCCGCTGGCCCCATTCACCGGTGGTGACGCCCGCCTGCGCGGCGGCAATCGAGACCGGCATGATGTTGTCGCCCGAGCGCGCCGCCTGTTCGAGCGCTTCGAGCGCCCGGCCGACCGCGTTCTCGTCGCGCTTCGAGCGCCAGGCGCGGATGCGGGCCTCGGCCTCCATCTCGACGGTCTCGGAGACGGTGAAGATGGCCCCCTCCCCTGCCGTCAGCGGCGAGGGCTCGCCCTGCTCCCACTTGTTGACGCCCACCACGATCTGGTCGCCGGACTCGATCGCCGAAATGCGCTTGGCGTTCGACTCGACGAGTGCCCGCTTCAGCTCACCGGCCTCGACGGCGAGGACCGCGCCGCCGAGGCCGTCGATCCGCTTGATTTCGGCCCGGGTCTCTTCCTTCAAGGCTTCGACGCGCGCCTCGATCACCTTCGAGCCATCGAAGATGTCGTCGTATTCGAGGAGATCGGTCTCGTAGGCGAGGATCTGCTGCATGCGCATCGACCATTGCTGATCCCAGGGGCGCGGCAGGCCGAGCGCCTCGTTCCAGGCCGGAAGCTGCACGGCGCGGGCGCGGGCGCGCTTCGACAGCGTCACCGCCAGCATCTCGATCAGGATGCGGTGGACGTTGTTTTCGGGCTGCTGCTCGGTCAGTCCGAGGCTGTTGACCTGCACCCCGTAGCGGAACATCCGCTTCTTCGGGTTGTCGATGCCGTAGCGCTCCTGCGCGATCTCGTCCCAGAGCTCGGCGAAGGCCCGCATCTTGCAGATTTCGGTGACGAACCGCATGCCGGCATTCACGAAGAACGAGATGCGGCTGAACACGTCCGGGAAGGTCGCCTCGTCGAAATTCGGGTCGTTCCGCACCGTGTCGAGGATCGCGATCGCAGTGGCGAGCGCGTAGGACAGCTCCTGGACCGGCGTCGCCCCTGCCTCCTGCAGGTGATAGGAGCAGACGTTCATGGGGTTCCACTTCGGAACCTCCTTCGTCGTGAACAGGATCATGTCCTTGGTCAGCCGCAGGGACGGCTGAGGCGGGAACACGTAGGTCCCGCGTGACAGGTACTCCTTGATGATGTCGTTCTGCGTCGTGCCCTGGAGCGCGGCGATCGGCGCGCCCTGCTCCTCGGCGACCGCGAGATAGAGCGACAACAGCCACGGCGCGGTGGCATTGATCGTCATCGAGGTGTTCATCTGGGCGAGCGGGATCTGGTCGAACAGAGTCCGCATGTCGCCGAGATGGGCGACCGAGACGCCGACCTTGCCGACCTCGCCGCGGGCGAGCTCGTGATCGGGGTCGTAGCCGGTCTGAGTCGGCAGATCGAAGGCCACCGACAGGCCGGTCTGGCCCTTGGCGAGATTGCCCTTGTAGAGTTTGTTCGACTCGACCGCGCTCGAGTGGCCCGCATAGGTGCGGATGAGCCAGGGCTTGTCCCGCTTGACCTGCTCGCGCTGACCCTCCGCGACGCTCGCGTTACTGGTCATCCCACTCAACTCCATTCGTATTTTGTATACACGCGCGCTCGCATGCAGCGTTGTCGCGCACCGTAACGAAGCGGGAAGAGAAGGTCATTAGGCGCAGCACCCGCCATTGGTCGGGCATCCGCCGAAAAAACTTTGCGGGCTCTTTGAAGCGAACTCGTCCTAGCGACGCCTTTACTGGCCGAATTGGGTTTGCTGGTTCGGGGTCGGAGTGATCGCGTCCTCGATCGGGCGCTGCCCCATGATGTGGTTCAGACTTCGTCCAAGTTGTGGGGCTTCCAGAGGTCCGTATGATCCTGCCACGACGGCTGGCTCGGTCGACGTCATTTGTCGGAGGGACCTTTAAACCGATCCCACCGTCCTCAGCCGTGCCCGCGCATGGATCTCCGCCTGGCTCATCACCGGGGTCTCGCGGCGGAAGCGCTCGATGATCGAGCGCACGAAGGGTCGTGACTGCACGGAGGTGACCAGCACCGGCATCTCGCCCAGCCGGGCCGCCTGCTCGAAGCGGTCGCGCACCGCGTTGACGAAATCCGAGAGCTTCGAGGGCTGCATCGCAAGGTAGCGCTCGTCGCGCTCGCCGACGATGGATTCGAGGAAGGCCTGCTCCCAAGCCGGCGACAGGGTGATGATCGGCAGCGTGCCGTCCGGCCCCTGGTACTGCGCGCAGATCTGGCGACCCAGGCGCGCGCGGACATGCTCGACGATGTCGCGAGGGTTCTTCACGTGGCCGGCGACCTCGGCGATGCCCTCGACGATGGAGCCGAGATCGCGGATCGAGACCCGCTCGGAGAGCAGGAGTTGCAGGACGCGCTGGATGCCGGTGGTGGCGATCTGCGAGGGCACGACCTCCTTTAGGAGTTCGCCGTGTTCCTTCGAGAGCTCCTTGAGGAGCTTCTGCACTTCGACGTGGTTCAGGAGCTCCGAGACATGCGCCTTGATGGTCTCGGTCAGATGCGTCGAGATCACGGTGGCCGCATCGACGACGGTGTAGCCCTTGAGTTGGGCCTGATCGCGCAACGAGGCATCGATCCAGGTCGCCGGCAGGCCGAAGGTCGGCTCCTGCATGTGCTGGCCCGGTAGCTGGACCTGGCCGCCCATCGGGTCCATCGCCATGAACTGGCCGGGGAACACCTGACCCGCGCCCGCTTCGATCTCCTTGACGCGCACGACATAGGCGTTGGCGTCGAGCGCCACGTTGTCGAGGATGCGCACCGAGGGCATCACGAAGCCGAGTTCTGCCGCGAGTTGGCGGCGCAGGGCCTTGATCTGGTCCGTCAGCCGGTCCTGCCCTTCGCCGTTGACCAGAGCCAGGAGCGCGTAGCCCATTTCCAGCTTGAGGTCGTCGAGCTTGAGCAGATCGGTGACGGTTTCTTCGGCGGGGGCCGCTCCGGGCTTGCCGTCGGCCGTTTTGCCGGCCTCGTCGGTGACGGGCGGGGCATTCTTGGCATCCTTGGCGATCTTCCAGGCGGCGTAGCCGGCGGCACCTCCGAGGAGTGCAAAGGGGAGCATCGGCATGCCGGGCAGCAACGCGATCAGCCCCATGACGCCCGCCGACATGCCGAGCGCCTTCGGGTAGTTGGCGAGCTGCTTGCCCAGCGCCTTGTCCGCCGAGCCGCGCACGCCCGCCTTCGAGACCAGGATGCCGGCCGCGGTCGAGACGATCAGCGCCGGCACCTGCGAGGCCAGCCCGTCGCCGATGGTGAGCAGCGTGTAGGTCTTGGCGGCCGCCCCGAAGGCGAGTCCCTGCTGCGCCACGCCGATGATGATGCCGCCGACCACGTTGATGCCGGTGATCAGCAGAGCCGCGATCGCGTCGCCGCGAACGAATTTCGAGGCACCGTCCATGGCACCGAAGAACGAGGATTCCTCCTCGAGCGCGGCGCGGCGGGCCTTGGCCGCCTTCTCATCGATGAGGCCGGCCGAGAGGTCGGCGTCGATCGCCATCTGCTTGCCGGGCATGGCGTCGAGGGTGAAGCGGGCGGCGACCTCGGCGATACGGCCAGAGCCCTTCGTGATGACGACGAAGTTCACGATGATCAGGATCGCGAAGACGATGATCCCGATCACGAAGTTGCCGCCCATCACGAAGTGCCCGAAGGCCTCGATGACGTGCCCGGCCGCTGCCGTGCCCTCGTGACCGTGGCCGAGGATCAGGCGCGTCGAGGCGAGATTCAGGGCGAGCCGCAGCAGCGTCGCGACGAGGAGCAGCGTCGGGAAGACCGTGAATTCGAGCGGGTTGTCGATGAACAGGCCCGTCATCATGATCAGCACCGAGATGATGATCGACACCGCCAGCAGCAGGTCGAGCAGCATCGCCGGCAGCGGGAAGATCAGCACCGTGAGGATGCCGAGCACCGCGGTGGCGAAGAACAGGTCGGTGCGCTTGCCGAGCGCTTGCCAGTTCGCGCGCGTCGGCAGCGAGAAGCCGCCGAAGCCGGAAATCCCGGCACCGGCGCCGGGTGCGGCGCTCGCGCTCTCGCTCATGATGGTCCCGACTGCCCTCGGCCCGCGCGCATCGACGCGCTGGCACGCCCGGCAAGATTTGCCGGGTGCATGGTTAGCGCCCCGTTAACGGACTGAGCCGGACGGCGCTGGAACCCGACCGCGCGGCCATGGCTTGAACCGGCATTCAGGCGCAGCCGAGCCGCCGCGCGCCATCATCGACGAGACATCGAGGAGTCGACCCATGGCCTCACGCGCCATTACCGCCCTGTTCGACGATTACGAGGAGGCTGCAAAGGCGGTCGACCGGATCGAGGCGGAAGGCGTTCCGCACAGTGACATCGCCGTCGTCGCGAGCAACGAAGGCGAGCGTCATCTCAGCCGCTTGCCGCCGGTGGCCACGGCCGCTCATCAGGAGAGCGACGCTGCCGACGGCGCCGGTGCCGGTGCGACCGTGGGCACCGTGCTCGGCGGCGGGGCGGGTCTCCTCGCGGGCCTCGGAATGCTCGCGATTCCGGGCGTCGGGCCGGTGGTCGCAGCAGGCTGGCTCGTCGCAGCGGTGACGGGCGCGGGCGTGGGTGCTGCGGCCGGCGGCCTGCTCGGTGCGCTGACGGGCGCGGGCCTCAGCCAGTCGGACGCGGAGACCTACGCGGAGGGCGTGCGCCGCGGGGGGACTCTCGTCACCGTTCGCGCCGACGACGCGCGGGCGGACCGGGTGATGAGCCTGCTGCAGAAGAGTGGCTCGATCGATATCGACGAGCGTGCGCAAGGCTGGCGCGCGCAGGGCTGGACCGGCGGCACGTCGGGCGCCGACCACGCGGCCGCCACCGGTCACGCCCTGACGGAAGACGACACCCCTCTCGCCGTCCCGGGACCCGCTGCCGATCCCGACGCCGCGCCGCCGACCCGGCTTCCACCTGGCGGCATCCGCTGACCGGGTGCCTCAGCTGGCGTATTTGCGGAAGATCACGGAGAGCGCGAAGGCAGCCAGCGATCCCGCAGCGATCAAGCTGATCATCAGCGTCCGGCGCGGCTCCGTCGAGGATTCGGCGAGGATCGGCTCGACGATTGGGCTGAAGAATTCGAGCTGGCGGGCCGCTACGATCCGCGCCCGCTCGTTCGCCGAGAGAACTTTCGTGAAGTACTTCTCGGCATCCTTCTGCTCGTTCTCATAGGCCTCGAACTGGGACAAGGCCGCCGAGAGCACCTGACGCTGAGCAGGATCCGCACTCGTCTGCTGGCGCTCGAGCCTCTCGATGTTGTCGTCGAGGTTCTTGATCTGCGCCTTCATGTCCTGGATGCGGCGCGTCTCCGGCGCGAGGTCGCGCAGCGACATGGTGAGCTGGACCTGCTGCTCGATCCGCACCTTGCGAAGCTCGCCGATGACCTTGAGGTTGGTCTCGTTCGTCTTCGCGGCATCGAGCACGCCCTCGCGGTTGCGCAGGTCGCGCATGGCGAAGCGCACCTTGGTCATCCGCTCCTCGGCCCGAACGAGCTCGCGCTGGCTCTCCGCGAGCCCGTCGTCGCGCAGTTTCTGCGACAGCTCGTTCACCTTGCGCTCGCTCTCCTTCATCACCGCCTGGGCGAGCGCGAGGGATTCGTGCGGATCGAAGGCTTCCACGTGCAGCGTGACGATGCCGGAACCGGTCTCGATCTTCGTGCCGACACGCTCGCCCCAGTACTTGACGAATTTCTCGATCGGTTTCTCGGGATTGAAGCGCGAGAGCCAATCGATGCCGTCACGCGAGAACATCTCGCGCAACGGCATCAGCTTTTCGATCGCCTCGATCATCGGGCGGCTGTTGACGTAGCTCGCGGTGATGATGGTGTCCTGGGCGATGAGCTGCTTGGGCACGCCGTTGCCGGTGCCGACCTCGTCGGAGGACGCCTTCTCGCTACCGCCAATGGCAGGGCGGATGGCGAAGCGCGCTTCGGTCACGAAGCGATCCGAGGCGATGACACCGTAGTACAGCGCGCCGAGCAGGGTCGGCACGAGGCAGAATACCACGAACAGCAGCGGCAGCAGCGGATCGCTCTTGACGTGGCTGTGATAGGACCGGATGCCTTTGTTGCGGTCCGCGAAGCGCGAGGCGCGCGCCATCTGGCGCAAGGATTCCGCCACGGCATTCGAGCGGTCGGCCGTGGTGAGAGCCTGGCCCTGCGGAGTGCGGATCTCGACGGTCATAGGCCTGCTGGTCCGTGTGGTTCGCCCGCGGCCCGGGTACCGCGACCCGTGTCCGCCTGTCTCGGATCGCTCGTCTGGCCCACACGCACGGCAAAACCGTGTCCGCCTTGCCGCTTGCACGCAAGTTTCAGATGTTGAGGCGCCGGTACGCCGCGATCGCCTCGTTCACGTCGTCGTAGATGATCGCCCGGCCGCCCACGAGGATCAGCACCTCCGAGCAGTATTGGCGGATCGTCTCCATGTCGTGCGAGATCAGGATCACGTCGGCAGTCTCGCGCCGCTGGTCGAAGACTTCCTTGCAGCGCTTTTGGAAGCGGCCGTCGCCGACGGCGAGGGTCTCGTCGATCAAGTAGCAGTCGAACGGGATCGCCATGCTCATGCCGTAGGCGAGTCGCGCGCCCATGCCGGACGAGTAGGTCTTGATCGGCACGTCGAGGTAGCTGCCGAGTTCGGAGAAGTCCTCGACGAATTCGAGAACCCGGCGCGGATCCTCGCCGTAGATGCGCGCGACGAAGATGACGTTGTCGCGCCCGGTCATCAGCGGATGGAAGCCGCCGCCGAAGCCGAGCGGCCAGGAGACGCGCAGGCCCCGATGCACCTTGCCTCTCGTCGGCTCCTCGGTCCCGGCGATCAGCCGCATCGTCGTCGACTTGCCGGCGCCGTTGATCCCGACGATGCCGTAGCTCGTGCCGGGCCGCAGGCTGAAGGAGACCTTGTCGAGGATCGTCCGCTTCTGCCCGTTGGTCCGGTAGATCTTCGTGACGTTGTCGAAGCGGATCACCAGCCGTCCATCCCCGATGCCGCCTGCTCACGCCGACGTTCGCGGACGGCTCGATGTCCCGCGAAAACGGCGAATCTGAGGATCGCGGCCGCGCTTCTTGCCGGGCCGGCCGCCCGAAGGCGGGTCACCGGAGCGCGCCGGTTCGAGAGCGCCTTGCCAGCCGTGGCCGCAGCGGGTTACAGGACGCCGCCCGTGCTGATGCGCGGACCTGGAGGGGTGGCCGAGTGGTTGAAGGCGCACGCCTGGAAAGTGTGTATACGGGAAACCGTATCGCGGGTTCGAATCCCGCTCCCTCCGCCAGCGCATCGGACTGATCGAACGGCAGCACTCTCTGCGCCGCGCCGATCCTTTATCTGCCCGCACTGTCGGCCTGCTTGAACGAGGCACCGCCTGGGACGATGGTTCTCCAGCACGGTGTGCGTTCATCCGAGTGCTGCGGAAACCTCCAGCCTGCTCTTGTCTGGCCGCCGAATACTCAGTGACGAAGAAAAGGCCGGCTCAGCAGAAGCTGGCCGGCCGTAATCAGAATCTCAAACGCCGCCCAATCAGCGCCCGCGGAGAAAGAAGAACCAGATCAAGAGGATCACGGGGATCGGGATGCCGATGAGCCACAATAGACCGCCGGTGAGCATGGTTTCCTCCTGACTAGCAGCCGGCAACGAAGCGGGCCGGCAATGGGTTCCCCGGCGTTGGATCTCTGCCGGTGCCTTGTCGGACCATGCCCGAACTGCAACGCTGCCAGTTGCAATCGGCGCTCAGAGGAATTGTGCACTGCAGTATATGCTGCAGCGCATTCTTTCTCTCGGATCCGCCAGATGACCGCCCTGCTCGCCGTCGCCGTCATTGCCACCGTAGCGTTCGTCGCATTTCTGGCCGGCCGGGTGAGCCCGAAGAGCGGAACCGCTGCAACGGACGATGGCATCATCGCCCGTCTGTGGCTGAACGCCTGACCTCCACGTTCCGGCCGCAAGCCAATTGCCGACAACCAGCCTGTCGGCCGGTTGTCTCGACACGCCGCGGACTTGCGGACCGAAATGCTGCGTGACGTCGCGGTATTCGGCGCGCCTGCTACCTCGAGCGGGCCTCGGCCGGATTGATCGGCTCTGCCCACGTCCCGGCGGCCGTAGTGCCGCTAACGGGCGTCTCCGAAGCAGGCGTCTCGTCGAGATCGTCGAGGGCGAGATCTCGGCTCTCCGGGACGAAGTACAGCGCCACGAAAGCGACGAGCGCGTAGAGCCCGTACACGACCGGAACGTAGAACCACTTCTCGGCCACGTTCTCACCGATCAGCCCGGCGAGCAGCGGCGGGGCGCACATGCCCCCGAAGATCGCGGACAGGCTGTAGGAGATGCCCGCTCCGGAATAGCGATACTTCGTCGGGAAAGCCTCGGACGTCAGGATGGGCGCGAGTCCATGCAGCACGCCGACACCCGTCAGGGTGATCAGGAACTGAAGCACGAGGGTCAGTTCGACCTGCTTGTGCAGGATCGCCAGCGTGTAGGGATAGGACAAGGCTGCCGTGACCGCGATGGCAAGGAACGTGACCTGCTTTCGCTTCATGAAATCTGCCGCCGGTCCGCTGATGAGCACACCGAGAACGTCGCCGATCCGCGCGACGAAGATGATCACCGCCGTCGTCGCCAGCGGGATGCCCGCCGATTTCATGAACGAGATCGCATAGGTTCCGCTCACATACCCGTCCATCTGCTGGAAACCGCAGACCAGGGCCAGCAGGACGATCGGACGCCAGTGCCGGCGCATCACGTCTATGCTCGGCATCTTCGAAAGCTCTTCCTTCTCCTTCAAGGTTTCGAACAGCGGCGAGTCGCCCAAGCGGGACCGAGCCAGCAGGCCCGGGATGACGACGACCGCCGAGAGCAGCATGGCGATACGCCAACCGCCGGTCGCGAAGCTGTCGGAGAGGAAGTAGAGCACTGCGCTGGCGGCCATCGCGCCGCCCGGAATGCCGAGATTCGCGAGCGAGACCCAGAAGGCGCGGTGCTTTCGCTTTGCACCAAACTCCGCGAGCAATGACGACGCTCCGCCGAATTCACCGCCGAGACCAATGCCCTGGATGACGCGCAACAGGATGAGGAGGATGGGCGCGGCCACCCCGATCGAGTCGTAGCCAGGCAGGAGACCCACCAGGATCGTGGTAGCACCGACGATCAGGATGTTCAGCAGGAACGACGATTTGCGCCCGATCCGATCGCCGAAGTGGCCGAACAGGAACGCGCCCAGGAGACGTGCCGGGAACCCGGCGCCGAAGGTCACGTAGGAGACGACGAGGGCCGCGGTGGGCGAGAGATTGGGAAAGAACGTCTGCGGAAACGCGCTGGCGGCCGCATATCCGAATATGAAGAAGTCATAGAATTCGACGAGAACCCCAGATGTCGCCGAGAATGCGAGCAGGAATATGGTTTTCGTATCGACGTGTTCGTGAGCCTGCTCTTTCATCGGCGCGTTTCCCTGAATTTATATTATCTCGCAGACAATCGTTACGCTGTCTTGTTTTTCGAGACCGTCGAACCGCTCGCAGACTCGCATCGCGAGCCGCGATACCGTCGCGCGACGAACTTACACCGCATGGCGTCTACGGCAGGCCATAGTCTTGTATAAGATATGAACTATGTCAACGTGCGCTCCGTGGATCGAACCGTTCGCCGACTGGTTGCCCAGAGGGAATCGGCGCATAATCGAACTGTCCCAGCGAGGTCTGGCGAAGGCGTTGTCCTTGTACGAGCGTCAGCGACTTAGCGGAGGGCAACGAAGCGTAAGCCGCACGCAGACAGCCGATTGACAGCCAAATCATCTGTCTTATACAAGAGCTACTGCAACAATCATCGGGAGGCACGCCATGGGAGTTCCACAACTCCTCGTACATGATGGGAAGGACACGGTCGGAGTCGTCGTGGTGGAAGGCCTCAAGGCCGGATCCGACATGCTCTGCGTCGTCACTCACGACAACTCGGATTTCCGCCTCGGGTCGAAGCACGACATCCCGATCGGCCACAAAGTCGCGCTCAAGGACATCAAGTCCGGCGACACGATCTGGAAGTACGGCCAGGACATCGGCAAGGCCGTCGCCGACATTGCCAAGGGCGAGCACGTCCACACCCACAACATGAAAACGAAGCGTTGGTGAGGGAATCATGAGCCTACAAGCAGCTCTCGAACACGAGACGCCGTCGCCCTTCCCGGGTGGCGCTCCCGATCAGTTCGTCACCAAGGCCCTTCCGGCCGAGCGGGCATCCGCCGACTATCAGAACGCCACCTTCATGGGCTGGCGTCGCGAGAACGGCCGCGTCGGCGTGCGCAACCACGTCGTCCTGCTGCCGCTGGACGACCTGTCGAACGCCGCCTGCGAGGCGGTCGCCAACAACGTGAAGGGCACGCTCGCGCTGCCCCACGCCTACGGACGCCTCCAGTTCGGCGAGGATCTCGAGGTCCATTTCCGCACCCTGATCGGCATCGGCTCGAACCCGAACGTCGCCGCGGTGGTGGTGATCGGCATCGAGGATAGCTGGACCGGCCGCGTCGTCGACGGGATCGCCAAGACCGGCAAGCCGGTCGTGGGCTTCGGCATCGAGGGCCATGGCGACATCGCGATCATCGCCAAGGCGAGCTACGCCGCCAAGCGCATGCTGCAGTGGGCGACCGAGCTCCCGAAGACGGAGTGCAAGCTCTCCGAACTCTGGGTTTCGACGAAGTGCGGTGAGTCCGACACGACGACGGGCCTCGCCTCCTGCCCGACCGTGGGCAACATGTACGACAAGCTGATTCCCCAGGGGATCTACGGTGTCTTCGGCGAAACTTCCGAGATCACCGGCGCCGAGCATCTCTGCAAGGAGCGCGCGGCGAGCCCCGAGGTCGCCGAGAAGTGGTTCAAGATCTGGCAGGCCTACCAAGACGACGTGATCGAGGCCCACAAGACCGACGACCTCTCGGACTCCCAGCCGACAAAGGGCAACATCGCCGGTGGTCTCTCGACCATCGAAGAGAAGGCTCTGGGCAACCTCGAGAAGATCGGCCGCGAGTGCACCTATATCGACGCGCTCCAGCCGGCCGAGGCGCCTGCCAAGGGGCCGGGGCTCTACTTCATGGACACCTCCTCGGCAGCGGCCGAGTGCGTGACCCTGATGGCCGCGGCGGGCTACGCGATCCACACCTTCCCGACCGGCCAGGGTAACGTCATCGGCAACCCGATCGTCCCGGTGATCAAGATCACCGGCAACCCGAAGACGATCCGCACGATGGGCGAGCACATCGACGTCGACGTATCGGGCATCCTGCGGCGTGACATGACGCTCGATCAGGCCGGTGACTCGCTGATCGACATGGTCGTGCGCACGGCCAATGGTCGTCTGACTGCGGCGGAGTCGCTCGGGCACCGCGAGTTCGTGATGACGAAGCTCTACCGCAGCGCCTGAACCGCAAAACGCCGGATGCGGCGGCTGAGGCCGCCGTATCCATCCTTACGAGAACATGCTCTAGCGCCGGCCGAATGCTCCGGTCGCCGGCCATTCCAAGCTCGAACCGATCCATTGCTCTATCTGATCGGGACAATCGGCCGTCTTCGCCGAAACGAGCCCCACGCCGTGCGAGAACGGCCACCATCACGCTCGCAGGATAGGCAATGCCCGACATCGTCGTTGCGGAATTCATGGACGAGGCCGCCATTCGGGACGGCCTTGCCGGGTTCGACGTGCTCTACGACCCCACGCTTGTCGACAAGCCAGACGCGTTGCGCGCCGCCCTGACGGAAGCGCGCGGCCTGATTGTCCGCAACCGGACGCAGGTCCGGGCACCGCTGCTGGAGGCCGCTCCGAACCTGAAGGTCGTGGGACGGCTCGGTGTCGGGCTCGACAACATCGACATGGACGCCTGCCAGGCGCGTGGCATCGCGGTCTTCCCGGCGACGGGCGCCAACGATGGCGCGGTCGCCGAATACGTGATTGGCACGGCCATGCTGCTGCTGCGCGGCGCCTATGGCGCCACGGGCCGGGTCGCCGCAGGCGAATGGCCGCGCAACGCCCTCATGGGCCGCGAGATCTCCGGCAAACGCCTCGGCCTCGTCGGGTTCGGCGCCATTGCCCGCGAAACGGCGCAACGCGCGGCTGCGCTCGGCATGCAGCTAGCCGCCTACGATCCATTTCTCGGCACCGATGATCCGGCCTGGAGGCCGGGTTACGGACCCGTCGCGTCCAAAACCCTCGAGGCGCTGATCGCGGAAAGCGACGTGCTCTCGCTGCACGTCCCGCTGACCGACAAGACCCGCCGGCTGATCGGTGCCGCGGCGATCGCACGGATGCCAAAAGGAGCGATCCTGATCAATGCCGCCCGCGGTGGCGTCGTCGACGAGGCGGCCGTCGCAGCCGCGCTGAAATCGAGGCATCTCGGCGGTGCCGCGCTCGACGTCTTCGATCGTGAACCGCTCGATGCCGCGGCCGGGGCGATTTTCGCCGACGCGCCTAATCTCATCCTGACGCCGCACATCGCCGGCGTGACCGTCGAGTCGAACGTGCGCGTTTCGGCCGTCACCGCGGAAGCGGTGCGGCGGCATCTCCTGGAGGGCTGACCATGCCGAACCTCTCCCTGCGCGACGCGGAGCATCTCGTCGCCGACGCGCTCGAGCGATGCGCCACCTCGCCAGGAGCGGCCGCGAGCGTCGCCCGCGCCTTGGTGGCCGCGGAGGCCGACGGCCTCAAGGGCCATGGCCTTACGCGCGTCCCGAGCTATGCGGCGCAGGTGAAAGCGGGAAAGGTCGTCGGTGATGCGGTCGTCGGCGTCGAGCAGCCTAGGCCGGCCCTTCTCGCCATCGACGCGGCGAACGGCTTTGCCTATCCGGCCATCGACGCGGCGACGGAACGCCTGCCCGAAATCGCCCGCAGCCAGGGCATCGCCGCGGCCGGCATCCGTCGCTCGCACCATTGCGGCGCCGCGGGCCTCCCCGTCGAGGCGCTGGCCGAGAAAGGCCTGATCGCGCTGCTGTTCGCAAATACTCCGGCGGCGATGGCACCCTGGGGCGGCCGTCGGGCCGTGTTCGGCACCAACCCGCTCGCTTTCGCCTGCCCGCTACCTGGCCGAGCACCGATCGTCGTCGACCTCGCCCTATCGAAGGTTGCCAGGGGCAACATCGTGGGCGCCAAGCAGCGGGGAGAGACGATCCCCGAAGGCTGGGCGCTCGATGCCGAGGGAAAACCGACGACGGATGCGACCGCCGCGTTGAAGGGAACGATGGTGCCGCTCGGCGACGCCAAGGGCACGGCGCTGGCGCTGATGGTCGAGCTTCTTGCAGCTGGCCTCGTGGGAGCCCGGTACGCCGACGAAGCCTCGTCTTTCCTCGACGCCGAAGGAGGTCCGCCCGGCACCGGACAGTTCCTGATCGCGATCGCTACGGACACGTTGTCGCCGGACGCGCTGGAACGCTTCGCGGTCCTCGCTGGATCGATCGAGGGCCAGGAGGGCGCGCGCCTGCCGGGAACGCGGCGGCTCGAACTCCGCCGCCGCGCTGCGGAATCCGGGCTCGCCGTTTCCGAGGCTTTGCTGACCGAGATCGAGGCCCTCTGATGGCACGGCACCCATCCGCGGCCGGGTCCGTGATTGCTCGCGCTGGTGGGTACAGCTAAGCAAAGGGAGGAAGAGTTGCTGGTTCCGTCCCTCGACGCCCTTCCCTTCTAGCGGGCGCATCAGCGGCAC
Organism: Methylobacterium brachythecii; assembly: GCF_014196345.1. Taxonomy (GTDB): domain Bacteria; phylum Pseudomonadota; class Alphaproteobacteria; order Rhizobiales; family Beijerinckiaceae; genus Methylobacterium; species Methylobacterium brachythecii. Next base: position 212,321 of record NZ_JACIDN010000010.1, read on the forward strand.
GACATGGAACGCACGGGCGACGACCCAACGACCGCGGCAGGCCGAAGCGAGATCGGGTACCGGCCGCTCTACCGCCAAGTCTACGACAAGCTTCTCAAGCGCCTCGCCGACGCGGTCTGGCAGCCGGGCCAGATGCTCCCGAGCGAGGGTCAGCTCGCCGTCGAGTTGGGCGTGAGCCAGGGCACCGTCCGCAAGGCCCTGGATGCGCTCACCGCCGACAGCTTGCTGATCCGCCGGCAGGGCCGCGGCACCTTCGTGGCCGAGCATGACGATCAGCAGAGCGTGTTTCGCTTCTTCAAGCTGCGGCCCGATCGCGCCGGCGCCGGCATGCCGACCAGCCGCGTCATCACGATGACCGAGACCAGCCCGAACGCCGACGAGCGCGAGAATCTCGATCTTCTGCGAACGGCCCAGGTCGTGCGGATCGAACGCTTGCGTTACCTCGACGGCCGGCTCTGCATCGCCGAGACGATCAGCGTTCCTGCGGTGCTGTTTCCGGGCTTTGCCCGCATGGAGATCCCAAATACGCTCTACAGTCTCTACGCGACCCGTTTTGGCATCACGATCGCGACGGCCAACGAGCGTCTGAAAGCCATCTCCCTCGACGCCCGCCAAGCGCAATTGCTCGAAACCAGCACGGGCACCGCCGCCCTGGAGATCGATCGCATCGCCGTCGATCTCGAAGATCGCCCCGTCGAATGGCGTCTCTCGATCTGCTTGACGCAGCTGCTGCATTACAACTCGTTACTGCGCTGACGACCCGCCGCCATCAAAGCGGCCCGCCTTGGGTATGCTCGAGAGCCGGATCGAAGGTGGACAGAGCGCGGCGGTGAGGATGGCATGATCCCTATCGGTCGACGGCCTGGGCTTCCGGTTTCCGCAATCGCCCTCTCAAGGATCTTCCGGTTTTTTTTGAACCGTTTTGGTTTGTGTTTCGACCCATGGATCGAGGGGC
>NZ_JACIDN010000011.1 GCF_014196345.1 Methylobacterium brachythecii
TGCGCCGCGCCCGTGATCATGTTCTTCACGTAGTCGGCGTGGCCGGGGCAGTCGACGTGGGCGTAGTGGCGGTTGGCCGTCTCGTACTCGACGTGCGCCGTCGAGATCGTGATGCCGCGCGCCTTCTCCTCGGGAGCCTTGTCGATCTGGTCATACGCCGTGAACGACGCGCCGCCCGACTCCGCCAAAACCTTCGTGATCGCCGCCGTCAGCGACGTCTTGCCGTGGTCGACGTGGCCGATCGTGCCGATGTTGCAGTGCGGCTTGCTGCGGTTGAATTTTTCCTTGCCCATCGGTCCAATCAATCCTGAGCGGGGGCGCCCGGACCAAGACCGGGCGCAAGGCGCCGTCCGCTTAGAGGTTCGGCCGGCTCCGATCAAGTCTAGGCGCGTCGGGCATGCTTTCGGACGTCTTGACAGCCGGGCGCACGAGGCGTCTTGCTCCGCGCGCCGAGAGAACCCACCTCGTCCACACGGGGGCGGGTTCTTTCGTTTTGGCGCAGTGTCGAACCTGCGCGAGGGGCCGGAGGGGATCCGGCAGCCGGGCCGGCCGACGGATCGCGTCGGCGAGCCGGCACAGAGCGGTCGCGATGAGACCGCGAAGTGGAGTGATCGAGATGGGTTACAAGGTCGCCGTCGTCGGAGCCACGGGCAATGTGGGCCGTGAGATGCTCGACATCCTGGCCGAGCGCGCCTTCCCGGCCGACGAGGTCGTGGCATTGGCCTCCCGCCGCAGCCAGGGCCAGGAGGTTTCCTTCGGCGACAAGATTCTGAAGGTCAAAGCGCTCGATACGCACGACTTCTCCGACACCGACATCTGCCTGATGTCGGCCGGCGGCGAGACCTCGAAGGAGTGGAGCCCCCGCATCGGCGAGCAGGGCTGCGTCGTCATCGATAACTCATCGGCGTTCCGCTACGATTCGGACGTGCCGCTGATCGTGCCCGAGGTGAATGCCGACGCGATCGTCGGCTTCACCAAGCGCAACATCATCGCCAACCCGAACTGCTCGACCGCTCAGCTCGTGGTCGCGCTCAAGCCGCTGCACGACGCGGCGACCGTGAAGCGCGTCGTCGTCTCGACCTACCAGTCGGTCTCCGGCGCCGGCAAGGAAGCCATGGACGAACTGTTTCAGCAGACCCGTTCGGTCTTCACGGCCGGCCAGATGACCATGGCCAAGTTCCCTAAGCGCATCGCCTTCAACGTCATCCCGCACATCGATGTGTTCATGGAAGACGGCTATACGAAGGAAGAGTGGAAGATGGTCGCCGAGACCAAGAAGATGCTCGATCCCAAGATCAAGCTCACGGCGACGGCCGTCCGCGTTCCGGTCTTCATCGGGCACGCCGAGGCGGTGAACGTCGAGTTCGAGCGCCCGCTCTCCGTCGAGCAGGCCACCGAGATCCTGCGAGCGGCGCCGGGTGTGCTCGTCGTCGATAAGCGCGAGGCCGGCGGCTACATGACCCCGCACGAGGCGGCGGGCGAGGATGCCACCTACATCTCCCGCATCCGCGAGGATGCCACGATCGAGAACGGCCTGAATTTCTGGTGCGTATCGGACAACCTGCGCAAGGGCGCTGCGCTGAACACGATCCAGATCGCCGAGGTCCTGATCAACCGCAAGCTCTTGAACCGGGCCAAGCAAGCCGCCTGACCTTCCGACGGCCGGACAGCCCGGCCGTTTAGATCAGGTTCGAGATCGGGCCGCCGTGCATTCCGCGGCGGGCCGATCTGCGTTTCGCGTAAGCGACGGACACCCGTCCGGAACATTTCGCGCTGCATTGCTTTTGCACCGCGAGGCGGGTTTCCGGCGTTCGAATCCTTTGGAGGCGGGCGCAACGACTGTGCGACCGCAATGCTCGACGACCAAAATCAGAATCCCGACGGCGGCAAACCCGCCGCCGGCGCGAAGCCGGACACGGCTCGCGCCGAGCGACCGGTCGACCTCGATCGGAAGCCAGCCACCGCGGCGCCCGATACGGAGCCGGACGATGGGTCCGAGCCGGATTCGGAAAAACAGCCGGGGCTGATCCGCCGGCACCCGATCCTGACCTTCGTCGCGCTCGTGGCCCTGGTACTGCTCGGCGTCGGCGGTTTCCTGTACTGGCAGGCCTTCCTCCACCCCTACGAGAGCACCGACGACGCCTTCGTCGACGCGCGCAAGTTCACCATTGCGCCAAAGGTCGGCGGCTACGTCGTCGACGTTCCGGTGACCGACAACCAGCATGTCGAGGCGGGCGCCGTCCTCGCCCAGATCGACAAGCGTGATTACGAGGTTGCCCAGGCCCAGGCCCAGGCTCAGGTCGAATCGGCGGAGGCCTCGATCCAGAACATCCTGGCGCAGATCGAAGGCCAGAAGGCGCAGATCGATGTCGCCAAGGCGCAGGTCGAGACCTCGAAGGCAGCCCTGCAGTTCGCCAAGGAGGATGCGGATCGCTACCAGACCCTGGCCCAGCGCGGCGCCGGCACCGTCCAGCAGCAGCAATCCACCGCTTCGACGCTGGAGCAGCGCCAAGCGGCTCTGACCAGCGCCAATGCCAGCGTGATCGCCGCGCAGAAGCAGATCGGGTCGCTCGAGGCGCAGAAGGCCTCAGCCGAGGCGAGCCTCGCCAATGCGAAGGCCCAACGCGATCAGGCCAAGCTCAACCTCGGCTACACCACCGTGACCGCGGCCCAGGCCGGCCGTGTCGTGCAGCTCACCGGGGCAAAAGGCCAGTACGCGCAATCGGGGCAGAGCCTCGCGATGTTCGTACCCGACGACATCTGGGTGACCGCAAACTTCAAGGAGACGCAGATCACCGACATGCGGCCCGGACAAAGCGTCGACGTCGAAATCGACTCCTATCCGGACCGCAAGATCACGGGGAAGGTCGCCTCAGTGCAGCCTGGCTCGGGCACCGCTTTCAGCCTGCTGCCGGCGCAGAATGCCACGGGCAACTACGTGAAGGTGACCCAGCGCATCCCGGTGAAGATCGTCGTCGACAAATGGCCCGACGACGTCGCCATCGGGCCGGGCATGTCGATCATCCCGACGGTTCGCGTTCGGTGAGCGCGGCCACGGGCTCCGCCAAGGATTTCTCGTCGAGTGCGCCGGGCGGTCATAACCCATGGGCCGTCGCGGTCGTCGTGGCGCTCGCGACCTTCATGGAGGTGCTCGACACCACCATCGCCAACGTGGCGCTCCGCTACATCTCCGGTGGATTGGCGGTCGGCCCCGACGAGTCGGCCTGGGTGGTCACGACCTATCTCGTTGCCAACGCGATCACGCTCACGGCGTCGAGCTTTCTGGCCAAGCGCTACGGGCGCAAGATGTTCTTCATGTGGAGCGTCGGGCTCTTCACCGTCTCGTCGGTGCTGTGCGGCTTCGCCTGGAGCCTCGAATCCCTGCTCCTGTTCCGCGTGCTGCAGGGGCTCGGCGGCGGCGGCATGGCGCCGCTCGCGCAGTCCATTCTCGCGGATTCCTTCCCGCCTGAGAAGCGCGGCCAGGCCTTTGCCCTCTACGGGATCTCGGTGGTGGTGGCGCCGGTGATCGGGCCGACACTGGGCGGCTGGCTCTCCGACAACCTGTCCTGGCACTGGTGCTTCCTGATCAATGGTCCCGTCGGCGTGATCGCGCTGGGGCTGATGCATCTGCTGCTGCACGATTCCGATGCGGCCATCGCCGAGAGGAAGGAACTGCGCCGCAAGCGCGTCCGCTTCGACGTCATCGGCTTCCTGCTGGTCGCGACTTTTCTCGGAGCGCTGGAAGTCGTGCTCGACGAGGGGCAGCGAAAGGACTGGTTCGGCTCGAACCTGATCATCGGCTTCGCCATCCTGGCGGTGGTCGCCTTCGTCGCGATGATCCCCTGGCTGCTGAAGCACGAGAATCCCGTCGTCGACCTGCGGTTGATCGGTCAGCGCCAGTTCGGCTCCTGCTTCATGGTGATGCTCGCCGTCGGCGCGATCCTGATCTCGACGACGCAGTTCATCCCGCAGATCACGCAGACCTATTACGGCTACACGGCGACCCTGTCGGGGGTCCTGCTGCTGCCCGGCGGCATCGTCACCGTGATGGCGATGGCGGCGGCCGGACGCCTGTCGGCGGTAGTGCAGCCGAAATACATGATCATGGGTGGCGCGCTGATCATCTTCGCGGGCCTCTACGACCTGACGCGTCTCGATGGCAGTTCGACCTTCGGATATTTCGCGCTTTCGCGCGTCTTCATCGGCGCGGGCCTGCCGTTCCTGTTCCTGTCGATCACCGCAGCCTCCTACGAGGGCATCGCGAAATCGCAGACCGACCAGGCCTCGGCGCTGATCAACGTCGCGCGTAACGTCGGCGGCTCGATGGGCGTGTCGCTGGCTCAGAACGTCCTGGCCTACCGCCAGCAGTTCCATCAGAGCCGGATCGGCGAGGCGGTGGACTCTACCAGCCCTGCCTATCGCGAGACGCTGCGCGCGGCGACGCAGTACTTCTCGGAGCATGGCTATGCCGGACCGGATGCGCAGAGCCAGGCGATCGCCTGGATCGGCCAGCAGGTCGACACCCAGTCGGCCTACTGGGCCTATATCGACGTGTTCTGGGTGCTGGCGCTGATGGCGCTCTGCGCCATCCCCCTGGCGATGCTCCTGAAGACGGTGAAGCTCGGGGGCGGCGCCCCCGCGGCTCACTGAATCGAGGGCGCCACCGACGCCGGGACGACGTCGTTCTTAAGAAGGAGGCGGGCATCGAGCACGGGATAATCGTTGCCGTGTTCCCGGTCCGCGATTTCCGATTCCTGCGTGATCATGTCGGTGATCGCCTGGAACTGGCCCATCCGCTTGTCGATCATGCCGCCAAGCCGTTCGTGCACCTCGGCCACCGTGAGGCTGCGCTTCTTGCCACCGTCCTTTGAGGTGAAGATGCCACGATTGGCCCGTGCGGCCCGGCTGAAGACGGCCTGGGCGTTGCGCGCGGGGGCCTCGGCACTGAGCGACAGGAACTTGCCGGCGCTCGCGGTGCCTAGGAAATGCGCGAGGTAGAGCTCCGTCGTCTTCAACTCGCGGCCGAGACGGCTTTCGATGCGGGCGCGGTCGCGTTTGATCATCTCTCCCGCCATGAGGCCGGAGACGTAGGGATCGTTGCGCAGGCCCAGCACGCGTTTGCGCATGGCGTCGTCGGCAATGCCGATGGCGCTGCCGCGGCCCTTCACCGCAGCTGCCTCGGCTTCGAGCCCGTGCCGGCCGCCATAAGTCCGGATCATTTCCAGCCAAGTGCCGGTCACGAACTGGAACAGTCCCTGCGCTGACGATGCCGACGACTTCACATCAGTGTCGAAGCTCGATTCCTTGTCGGCGAGCGCCATCATGTATGCGGGATCGACGCCGGTCGCTTCCGAAGCGCGCAGGATCGTCTCGGCCAGCGGGCGCGGCACGCTGGTCTCTCCGAAGCGGAGCGTATCGGCTGTGAACCTCGGTTCGGGCGGACTTGCGGGAGAGCCCGCCATCACGCCCTGCGTCACGCCGTCGCCGGCCGCGAGCGGGGTGGCGCCCCAATCGGACGGACGGCTGCCGCCGGGCAGCTCCATGAGTACAGGGCCGAGGCTGCTGCTCGCTTGCGCCTGCGCTATGGGCAGGCCCGCGCCGAGGGCGAGACCGATCATGAGCGTCGCGGGGAGGTTGCGCTTCGGCCCCTGTTTTGATGCAGGGATGCGGGTCGTGAGCGGGTTGGCCGCCTTGGTCTTTTTGACAACGATCGACTCAATACGCACGAGTCGGCTCACGTCGTCGGCGCAAGGCGCCGGCTCCGGGTAAGCCCCCATCAAACTTCCTTTTGTCGTGCCGCGGCGTTCTAGGGCGCGGCTTTGCGTTGGTGGCCAGGGTGTCGCCGTCGGGTGTGACGACAATTCGACCAGCCCGTGATCCCAACGTGGCGGCCTTAACACCGCGTTAAGGCATTGTTTTCACGAAATATTAACCAAAGCAGCGGCGGTCGCTCAGCCGCCGTTCACGCAAAACATGGCACCCCTGCCTTGGAACAGTCCCCTGGAGACCCAGTTGTTACGGGCCTGGGGGCCGACTACTGCGAAGCCATCCGAGCCCACTGCGCGATCTAACAGAGAGTTCTTCCCCGATGAGTATGCAGACCGGTCGCCGCGTGGGCGTCGCGTTCGTTGGCATGGGTGGCGCCGTCGCCACCACCGCCATCGCCGGCATCGAGATGATCAAGTCCGGATCGAACCGGCTCGACGGCTTGCCTCTCGCCGGCGTCTCGGTCCAGGGCATGACCGATTACAAGGATCTCGTCTTCGGCGGCTGGGACCTCAACGGCGACGACCTCGCATCCGCCGCAACCGGTCACGGCGTGTTGACGCAGCAGGACATCGAGAACGGTGCCCAGGTGCTCAAGGGCATCACGCCCTGGCCGGCCGTCGGCAGCGCGAAGTTCTGCAAGAACATCGACGGCGGCAACCGCATCGTGGCCAAGGACCATCGCGAGACGGTCTCGATCATCGCCAACGATCTCAAGCGCTTTCGCCAGGAGAGCAACCTCGACGAAGTCGTGGTGATCAACCTCGCCTCGACCGAGCGCTGGCCCGACCTCAGTGCGGCGGTGCTCAACTCGACGGAAGCCTTCGAGAAGGGCCTCGACACCGACGACGAGTCGATCTCGCCGGCGATGCTTTACGCCTATGCGGCCATCAAGAGCGGCGTGCCTTACGGCAATTTCACGCCGAGCGTCGCTGCGGATATCCCGGCGCTACTGAACCTCGCCAAGGAGATGGGCGTCCCTGTCGCCGGCAAGGACGGCAAGACCGGCCAGACCATGATGAAGACCGTGCTGGCGCCCGCCCTCAAGGCGCGCGCGCTTCATGTCGACGGTTGGTTCTCTACCAACATCCTCGGCAACCGCGACGGTCTCGCCCTGAACGATCCGAATTCGCTGCAGTCGAAGATCAACACCAAGGGGACGGTGCTCGACTCGATCCTCGGCTACCCCGTCGAGGACCACCTCGTGCACATCCACTATTATCGCCCGCGCGGCGACGACAAGGAGGCCTGGGACAACATCGACGTCACCGGCTTCATGGGTCAGCGCATGCAGATCAAGGTGAACTTCCTCTGCAAAGACTCGATCCTTGCGGCGCCGCTCGTCATCGAGATCGCCCGTGTGCTCGACCTCGCCAAGCAGCGCGGCGACGGCGGCGCGCAGGAGCAGCTATCGAGCTTCTTCAAGGCGCCGATGGTCAAGAACGGCGCCGGCCCGGTGCACGACTTCGGCAAGCAGCAGAAGATGCTGCTCGACTGGCTCGGCACGAACTGATGTCGGCCCAGGGCACGGCTCCTGCCGCGCCCATCCCGCTGCGTGAGCTTCTCGTCGAACTCGGTGATCTCAAGCGCGTCCGCTCCGCCGGGCGCGCCGGATCGGTCGCCGAGCGGCTGTTTGCGCAGGGATGGGGCGCTCTGACCGGCGGAGCCTCGTCGGAGACGGTGGCCCTGCAGGTCACCGCCAACGCTCTGGCGGCAACGCGCCTCTGCGACATCGACGGGGCCTTCCTCGCCGCCGCTGGCCTCGACGAGGAGCAGGCTTCGGACGTGCTCGTGGCCGGTTTCGATGCCGTGACCGAGCAGGTCGATCCCGAATTGCGCGACCGGCTTCGCGACTGTCTGCGTGCGCCGATTGCGGCGCTTCCAGTTGGTCACCTGCCCGACTTCGTCGCGGCTCAGGCAGCGCAGCCGCGCGCCGGCGTGACCTGCCCCAGCAAGCCGCGCATCCTCCTCGAGCCGCCGGAAAATCACGCCGAGCATTGCCTGATCGTGGCGGTCTACGGCGTCGTGTTGAGCCCGTTCTATCGGGCCGATCCAGCGGTGGTCTTTCTCGCCGCCATGGCCCACCACTTCCACAACGCGCTGATGCCCGATGCCGGCTTCACCGGCGAGATGCTGCTCGGCGAGCATCTCTGGCCGATCGTCGAACGCTGCTCGGAGCGCGCGCTTAACGAACTGGAGCCCGGCCTGCGAGAGACCGTGCGTCGCGCCCGAGCCGTGCTGCCGGACGACGCCACGGCGGAGGGTCGCGCCTTCCACGCTGCCGATTCCATCGACCGCGTGCTGCAGATCGCCCAGCACCTGCGCGCCGCCTCGCTCACGATGGACACGGTGCTTGGCGAGATGGAGCTGGTCCATGCCGGCCCCGTGAAGGATTTCCAGGATCGGGTGCTTAGCGACATGCAGATCCCGTGAAGTCCGGCCCTCGCTGCCCTATCATCCGGTCATGATCCCGTTCGATCTCCTCTCGCCCGAGACCGGCAGTCCGCTCGAGGCCGACGGCGCGCATGTCCTGCGCGACACCGAGACCGGCCAGCGCTGGCCGGTGCTCGACGGTATTCCGTATCTGCGCATCAACCGCGGCGAACTGATCGCCGCGACGCTCGCACATCTCGATGCGGGCGAGACCGATGCGGCGCTTGCCGGCCTCCTCGCCGACCAGGACGATTGGTGGAACGGGCCGCCCGCCGACCCGGAGGCTTTGCGTGCTCTCGTCGCGAACCGGGACACCGTGACCCTGCGCGATGCCGTGGACGGCCTCGGCTGGGGACGCGTCGGCGACTATTTCGTCAACCGCTGGAGCGATCCGACCTATCTCGCCGGGCTCACCCTGCTCGAGGCGCACTGGAACGAACCGGCCTGCGCCTTCGAACTCGCCTGCGGGATCGGCCACTACTTGCGCGAGATGCAGGGGCGCGGCGTGAAGGTCGCTGGCGCAGACGTCGTCTTCGCCAAGCTCTGGGTCGCGCGCCACTGGGTCGTCGAGAAAACCGCGCAGCTCGTCTGCTTCGACGCGTCCTCGCCGCATTGGCCGATCGCCGAGGCGCCGGTCGACCTGGTGCTGTGCAACGACGCCTTCTATTTCCTCGACGACAAAGCCGACATCCTGGCCAACCTGCGCAAGACGGCTGGCGAAGACGGCTGGCTGGCGGTGAGCCACATCCACAACAGCGACTGCCCCGGCTTCTCTGCCGGCAAGGCGGTGACCGCCGCCGAAATCGAAGAGCTGTTTCCCGATGCCCTCGTCTACGACGATGCCGAGCTGACCCGGGCGCTGGTCGAGGCCCGCGCGCCGACGCCGCGCGATCCGCACGAGATCAAGACGTGCGAGGCCTTCTCGCTGGTGGCCGGTCCGGGTATGCGCCCTGCCCCACGCTCGGTGGTCGATGGGATCACGCTGCCGCTCGCTGGCACGGCCCTGCGATTGAATCCGCTCTACAAGGTCGATCTCAGCGGGGCCTACGCCATCCGCTGGCCCTCCGAGCGGTACGCGGCGGAATATGCCGATCGCGTGACCTACCCTCTGCATTCAGACGGTCCGAAATCGCTTGACTGGGAGGGCGGTCCGCAGACGCCGGTTGCCGAACGCGTGCGCCGGCGCGAATACGTCGATCTCCCGGAGCGCTGGTGATGGGCGACGCGGTCGGCTGGGGCATCGTCGGCTACGGTTGGGTCGCGCGCGATTACATGGCGCCGGGCATCCGCGCCGCCGGCCATCGCCTCGTCGCGGTCGCCGATCCCGGCGCGGCCTCGCGCGCAGCCGCGGAGTCGGAGGGCGCACGGGCACATGCCGATATTGCCGGGCTGATCGCCGAACCCGAGGTCGAGGCGGTCTATGTCGCGACCCCGAACCATCTCCATCGCGCGGCCGTCGAGGCCCTGGCCGCCAGCGGCAAGGCGATCCTGTGCGAGAAGCCGATGGCCGCCTCGCTTCGCGATGCGGAGGTCATGGCGGCAGCCGTCGCGCGCTCCGGCGCCTTCTACGGCACTGCCTTCGACCAGCGCCATCACCCCGCGCACCGCGCCATGCGCGACGGCATTCGCGAGGGGCGCCTCGGCACGGTGACGGCGATCCGCATCGTGTATGCCTGCTGGCTCGACCGCGGCTGGGCGTCGTTCCAGGGACAGGACAACTGGCGCATTGACCCCAAGCAGGCAGGAGGCGGTGCGCTGATCGACCTCGCGCCACACGGACTCGACCTCTGCGACTTCCTCCTCGACGAGTCGGTCGCGGACATCGCCTCCCTCACCCAGGCCCGCGCCCAGGACTACGCCGTCGATGACGGCGCGCTCCTGATCGGCCGCACGGACTCGGGCGTCCTCGCCAATCTCCACGTCGCCTATAACTGCCCCGACGTTCTGCCCCGCCGCCGCCTGGAGGTGGTCGGCACGAAGGGCATGCTGACCGCCATCGACACGATGGGCCAGACGCCCGGCGGCCGGTTGATGTTCACCGACGGTACAAGCGGTGACTCCCAAAACATGGTCTTCGATGCGGAGGCCTCGCCCTTCCAGGAGCAGGTGCGCGCCTTCGGTTCGGCCCTGCGCCGTCCGGAGGAACGTGCGGCTTATTCCGCGGAGCGCGACCTGCACACGATGCGCCTGCTGGCGCGAGCCTACGGCAAGGCCCTGGCACCGGCAGCGTGAGACGACGAGGAAACGCAGCGATCCCACCAGACGACCTCGTCCTGAGGTGCTGCGGAGCAGCCTCGAAGGAGGGCTCCGGGGATCGCGTACCAAGCTGGAGCCCTCCTTCGAGGCCTCCGCTGCGCTTCGGCACCTCAGGATGGGGGGTCGGGTTGGATCGAGCGGGTGAGTGAGCCTTTGACGACCGAGATCGACCAGGACGACCGCGCCCGCCACGCCAGCCTCAAGGCGCCGCGCCGCTACCGCTATGGTGCCACCCGTCGCATCGAGGGGCTGCCCGAGCGGCTGCCCGATGCCGTGAAGGCCTATCTCGACATCCTGCCCGAGGGGCGTGTCGTCGGTTTCAACCTGGCGCCGCTCGATCGCACCGGCATCCCGGTCTGGTTCGTTGCGCTGTTTCTCGATGACCCGTTCTTCGTCGGCGCGATGCCGTCCGGCATCGGCTACGGCGCCACCGACGACGAGGCACTGATCGGTGCGGTTGCCGAGATTGCTGAGAACCTGATGCCTTCCCTCGCGGTGATGCCGCGCGAGAAGCAGGTCCAGCTTTCCTATGACGATCTCGTGCGGGTGTTCGGTGCGAGCAGCGTCGCCGATCCGCTGACGCTCTGCCTGCCGGCCGGATCGCATGTCGGCCGCGGCACGCCGCTCGACTGGACGACGGTGGTCCGTGCCCGCACCGGTGAGAGCGTCTGGATGCCGCTCGATATCGCCGCGACAGATTATTTCGAGCTGCGGCCGGGCTATACGCCCTTCACCAACCTGATCACCAACGGCCTCGGCGCCGGTCCGGATACGGATTTCGCCCTCGGCCACGGCCTGCTCGAACTGCTCCAGCGCGATGGCAACGGCCTGCTGTTCCGGGCGCTCGACCAGGGCGTGATGCTCGACCTCGACGGGATCGGGCCCGATACGCGAGCGATGCTCGACCGGCTGAAGGGCCTCGGCATCCGAGCGCTCCCGAAATTCGCCACCGACCAGTTCGGCCTGACCAATCTCTACGTCGTCGGCTACGACGAGAACGGCGCCGATGCCCCCGCCCCCGTCGCCCTCTCCGCCTGTGGCGAGGCCTGCGATCCGGATCGCGAGCGCGCCCTGCGCAAGGCGCTGCTCGAATTCCAGGCCGCGCGTGTCCGAAAGACCTTCGGCCACGGCCCACTGGACCTGGCCGACACCGTGGCGCCCACGGGCTACGTCGAAGCCTTCATCCAGAAGGCGCTGCCGAGCCTCGACCTCGAAGAGAGCCGCGCGCTCCAGGCGATGCTGGCCTGGATCGAGCTGTCCGGCGAGGAGCTGAAGCAGGTCTTTTCGGGGACCGTCTATTCCGAGCGCTCGACCAAGCGCTTTTCGGAGCTGCCGACGACGCCGGCCGCCGACGGCCATGCGCGCGGTCAAATCGCCCGCGAGCGGCTGGAAGAGGCCGGCTTCGACATCCTCTACGTCGACTGCGCCCCGCCCGACAGCGAGATCGGCATCGTCAAGGCGATCGTGCCGGGCCTCGAAGTCGAGACCATGAGCTACTACCGCATCGGCGAGCGCAACACGCGAAAGCTGATCGAGCGTGATCACCCGCTGATCAAGTTCGGCAAGGAGAGCAACACGCTGCTGCCGGTCCGCCTGACGCCGGAGGCCATCGAGCGCTTCGGCGGCCAGCCACTCTTCGATACGGCCCTGGCCGAAGAGATCGTCGGCTCGCATTATCCGCTCTATCGTGAGCCGGAATCCCACCACGCTCCCTTCCGCTTCGAGCGTCAGGGACGAAGGGCCGAGAGGAGGCGCGCGTGACGCTCCGCTTCGCCTACAACACCAATGGCACCGCCCATCACAGGCTCGAAGACGCGATCCGGCTGATCAAGGATGCCGGCTATGACGGCGTCGCGCTCACCCTCGACATCCACCACCTCGACCCCTTCGCCGAGAACTGGCTGGTGGAGGCCGACCACGTCTCGACGCTTCTGCAGCGACTCGAATTGGGCTCGGTGATCGAGACCGGCGCCCGCTTCCTGCTCGACCCGACCGCCAAGCACGAGCCGACCCTGGTGACGGCCGATGCCTCGGGACGCGCGCGGCGCGTCGGTTTTCTCAAGCGCGCCATCGACATCGCGCATGTGTTGAACGCGGAGGCCATGTCCTTCTGGGCCGGCGTGCCGCGGGACGGCGTCGACCGCGAGGCCGCGCATGGCTGGCTGATCGAGGGGCTCACCGAGGTCGCGGCCTATGCCGAGGAGAAGGGCGTCGTCGCAGCCCTCGAACCCGAGCCTGGCATGCTGGTCGAGACGCTCGACGATTATGCCGCGCTGACCATTCCGAACCTGCGCCTGGCACTCGATACCGGCCATTGCCTCGTCACCGAGGAGCGTGATCCGGCCGTCGCCGTGAAGGAATTCGCCGAGCGCCTCGGCACCGTGGCGATCGAGGACATGAAAAGGCGCGAGCATATCCACCTGCCCTTCGGTGAGGGCGACATGGACGTGCCTTCCGTGCTCGACGCGCTGGAGAAGATCGACTTCCAAAAGCTCGTCTGCGTCGAACTCTCCCGCGAGAGCCACCGCGCCGACCTCATGGTGCCGCGCTCGCTCGACTACCTGCGGACCTGCCGTCGGCCGGGGCCGGGCCTGCCGCCTCCCGACGAGCGGCTTCACGAGACGCCGGCGCCGCAAGTGACGATCGGAGTTGCAACCTGATGCGGATCTGCTTCGTCAGCCGCCGCTATTTCCCGGCCATCTCCGGCATGAGCGTCTACGCGCAGAATCTGTTGCGCGAGCTCGTCGGTGTGGGTCACGACGTCACGATGATCTCGCAGTATCGCGGCGACGAATTCGGCACCCGCGTGTATGGCGGCGGGCCGCCGCCGCCGGTGCCGGGCGTCCATGTCATTGGTCTCGAACAGATCGGTGAGCAGACGGCCGGTGATTTCGAGCGCGACATCGAGACGATGGTCGAGACGATCTGCGCCGAGCACGCGAAGAAGCCCTTCGACATCCTGCACGCGCAATACGGCTATCCCACTGGCTGGGCTGTCCTCCTCGCGTCAAAAAAACTTGGCGTGCCGAACGTCGTCTCGATCCAGGGCGGCGACGGCCACTGGGTCGGCTCCTGCTGCGAGACGCATCGGCTGGCCATGTGCGAGGTGCTGGCCCATGCTAACGCCCTGCTGATCGGCGGCCCGTCCTTCGTGAAGGAGGTCTGCGACCGGCTCGGCTCCGACCCGTCGCGCTTCACCATCGTGCCCGGCGCCGTCGACACGGCGCGCTTCACGCCCGGAAAGCCGGTGGAGGGCGAAGATCCGGTGCGGCTGTTCTACCACGGCCGCGTCGACCGCCGGAAAGGCGTGCTCGACTTCCTCGACGCGCTGGAACGCGTCTGGGAGGCCGGCCTGCCCTTCGAGGCGACGATCTCCGGCATCGGCCCGGACGTGGAGGCCGCCCGCGAGAAGGCCGACGCGATCGGCTTCACCTCGGCCCACGTCGCCTTCACCGGCTATGCCGATTACGACACCGTGCCGGACCTTTACCGGCAGGCCGACGTCTTCGTGTCTCCAACCTATGCGGAGGGATTCTCCAACACGATCCTGGAGGCGATGGCCGCGGGCCTCGCGGTGGTCTCGACCCATTCGGTCGGCGTCTCCGACTGCCTGCGCGATGGCGAGAACGGCCTGCTGGTGCAGCCCGGCGACGTGCGGGCTCTCGCCAAGGCGCTCGGTCGCGTGATCGAGGATGCGGATCTGCGGATGGAGCTTGCCCAGGCCGGGCTCGAGGAATGCCGCCGGGTCTATTCCTGGACGGCGGTCGGCCGGCAGATCATGGACGTCTACGACAAGGTGATCGGCGAGCGCCCGCACACGGATTTCGTCGAGGCGCTGCCCTACGATCCCGAGTGCCGCTTCCGCGCTGAGCCGCACCTGCTCTGATGCCGACTGCGCTCGCCGTCTCGCCGCATCTCGACGACGCCGTCTTCTCGGCTGGCGGCACGCTCGCGCATCTTGCGGGGGCGGGCTGGGGAGTGACGATGGCGACGGTGTTCAGTGCCTCCGTCCGACAGCCGAAGGGCTTTGCGCTGGCCTGCCAGCTCGACAAGGGCCTGCCGGCAGATGCCGATTACATGGCGCTGCGGCGTGACGAGGACCGGGCCGCGGCCAGCCATCTCGGCATCGACGAGCCGGTCCACCTGCCCTTCCGGGAAGCGCCGCATCGCGGCTACGGCTCAGCGCCGGAGCTCTTCGCCGGGCTTCGCCCCGACGACCGCATCGAGCTCAACCTCGCGGACGCTTTCGAGACTCTGTTCCGGGAGCTGCGCCCCGACCTCATCCTGGCGCCGCAGGCCGTGGGCGGCCATGTCGACCACGTCCAGGTGGTGCGGGCGATCCGCGCGGCGCGGCCCTCGGCGGCGGTGCTGTGGTGGCGCGACTATCCCTACACGGTCCGCCATGCCGAGCCGCAGGAGCCCCTGCGCCAGACCTTCGCGCATTGTCCCGGCTACGAGATCCGCTTCGATTCCACCTGCGAAGACCGCAAGGCGGCCGCCTGCGCCGCCTACACCACGCAGATCGGCTTTCAGTTCGGCGGGGCCGCGCAACTCGAGGAGCGGCTGCGCGACGAAGGCGCCGTCGAGCGCTTCCGTCTCGAAGGACGCCTCGATGTCGACCTGCCGCCCGATGCGCGTCGGCCCTGAGCCGGGCGCGACCATCGGTCCTCCCGGTCTCCGAAGCCGGATCGAGGCGATCCGGCCGTCATTCGCATCGGCCCCCGGTTGTAGGGCCGGCCGTCCCTGGCCTTTGGCCGGTGATCAGCCTACATGCGCTGGGCGGGCCATAGCTCGGGACGACCCGCGTTCCAACTCAAAGGCGAGCGACCAGCGAGGCGGACGCCGTTCCAGATGAACTTCGTCGAAAAGCGAAAGGAACGCGTCGGGAGCGAGGCCGTCGGGGCGTTGCGCGCCGAGGCTGCCGGCCCGGCCGAACCCAAGCGGGGCTGGGTCAAGCGTCACTATGCCTGGATCGGCACGTGCGCGAGCCTCCTGCTGCTCGCCGCCTCCGCTGTGGTGCTCTGGAAGCTGTCGGAGGAGATCACCTGGGCCAAGCTCAGTGCGGCCCTCACCGGTGTCGGCGGTATGCAGCTCGCGGTGGCCTTCGGCTTCGTCGCGATCAGCTACTTCTTTCTGACCTTCTACGATGCGCTGGCACTGAAGCAGCTCAAGCTGAAGGTGCCCTACCGGATTACCGCGCTCGCCTCGTTCACGAGCTACGCGGTGAGTTTCACCCTCGGCTTCCCGCTCTTCACGGCCGGGACGATCCGCTACTGGGTCTATTCGAGCCGGGGGCTCTCCACCGCGAAGATCGCGGCGCTGACCGTCATCGCTGGCTTCACCTTCTGGCTCGGCATGGGCGTGGTGCTCGGCCTGAGCCTGGTCGTCGAGGCCGGCCAGCTCGCCGGTCTCGCCTTCACCAGCATCCGCGTGAACCAGGGCGTCGGCGTCGCGGCCCTGTTCTCCGTGGTCGGATACCTGATCTGGGTCTCGATCAAGCGGCGCTACATCACCGTGAAGCATTGGCGGCTCGAACTGCCCGGCGCCACGGTGTCTTTCAGCCAGATGCTGGTCGGCATCGGCGATGTCTGCGCCGCTGCCGCCGTGCTCTACGTGCTGATGCCGCCCGAGCTGACGCTCGGTTTTTCGACTTTCGTGGCGATCTACGTCCTCGCCGCCATGCTCGGTATCGCCTCCAACGTGCCGGGAGGCGCGGGCGTCTTCGAGGCGACGATCATGCTGGCCATGTCGAGCCTGCCGCGGGGAGAGGTGCTGGGCTCGCTGCTGCTGTTCCGGGTCTGCTACTACCTCGTGCCGTTCTTGGTGGCGCTGGCCATGCTCGGCATCTACGAGGCGGGCAAGCGCCTGCGCCGTCGCCGCGCCGCCAACGATCCATGATGATCCCCGAGCGCGCCTGAGCTGACGATGCCCGGTTCGATCCGCCGATCCGCCGTCTCCGGCGCTTCCGTAGCCACGCTGATCTTCGGCGTGATCGCCCTGATCGACGGCACCGTCGACATCGTCTTTCTCCTCGGCGCCTCCGTCGCTCTCGTTGCCGGGGCGCTTCTGAGCCGCTCGGGCTCGCCTATCGTCGTGACGCCTCAGGAGACCGAGCGCCGCGAGCGCCATTCGGTGGCGGAATCGCTCCTCGCCAACATTCCCGACCCGGTGATCCTGGTAGACCGCCGCATAGTGGTGCTGGAGGCGAACGCGGCGGCGCGCGCGCTGCTGCCGGGCTTGAAGCTCCGCCACCCTCTCTCATTCGCCCTGCGCTCGCCGGACGTGCTCGATGGGATCGAGCAGGTCCTGCAGAGCGGGGCGCCGCTGAAGACGAGCTACGTGACCCGCGTGCCGACGGAACGCGCCTTCGAGGTGCAGATCGGTGCGCTTCCGATGGCCGCTGCGCCCGGGGTGGGGCAACCGAACGTCGTCCTATTCTTGCGCGACCTCACGGAGGCGCGCCGCCTCGAGACCATGCGGGTCGACTTCGTCGCCAATGCCAGCCACGAGCTCCGCACGCCGCTGGCCTCCCTCTCCGGCTTCATAGAGACCCTGCAGGGCCCTGCGCGCGACGATGAGCGCGCACGTGAGCAGTTCCTCGGCATCATGCGCACCCAGGCCCAGCGCATGACCCGGCTGATAGACGACCTGCTCTCGCTCTCGCGCATCGAGCTGCGCGAGCACGTGCCGCCGACGCAACTCGTCGATCTGCGGCGGATTGCGCGGCAACTCGTGGATGAGAAGGCGCCACTCGCGGCGGAGCGGGGCATCGCCCTGACGATCCAGGCGCCAGAGGGACCGTTTCCGGTGCTGGGAGACCGCGACGAGCTGTTGCGGGTTGTCGAGAATCTCGTCGAGAATGCGCTGAAATACGGCGGAGGCGGTGGCCTGGTCGAGGTGAGTCTTGAGCGCGAGGAGGGTTCGGACAGCCGCCCTCCGCATCTCGTCCTCGCCGTGCGCGACCAGGGTCCGGGCATCGCTCCAGAGCACATCCCACGGCTGACCGAGCGCTTCTATCGCGTCGACACTGCATCGAGCCGGCAGCAGGGCGGCACCGGTCTCGGGCTGGCGATCGTCAAGCACACGCTCAACCGGCACCGCGGCCGTCTCGCAGTCGAGAGTGAGCTTGGGCGGGGCACGATCATGCGCGTGGTGCTGCCCGAGCATCGCCCCGGCGACAGGGCTGACTCGCGATCACTAAATCCCTCACATCCGCTCTTGACCTTCCCATGATGGGAAGCCTCATCTGAGTGGGCATGGATGCGAGAACCGACTTCCCCCTGATTCATCCGGTCGCCGTCGAGCCCGTTCGACCGCGCGGCGCCCTCAGCCTTCCCGTTGAGGGATTGAGCTGTGCTTCCTGCGTCGGCCGCGTCGAGCGCGCGCTCGCAGCTCTGCCCGGGGCGCGCGACGTTTCGGTCAACCTCGCCACCGGCAAGGCCAGCCTGACCGTTCCGGCCGACCTGCCGGCTCAGCGTGTCGTGCAGGCGATCGCGGATAGCGGCTACACTGTGCCGGAGGCGACGACCGCGATCGGCATCGACGGCATGACCTGCGCCTCCTGCGTCGGGCGGATCGAGCGAGCGCTCGCGGCCCTCCCCGGCGTGACACAGGCCAGCGTGAACCTCGCAACTGGGCGCGCGGAGCTGCGCCACGCCGCTGGCATGCTCGCCCTCTCGAAGGTCGAAGAGGCGGTGAGATCGGCGGGCTATGAGCCTCGTGCCGCTGACGGCGCGGCTGGCGTCACGCCCGAGCGCCAGGAGCGGCAGGCGCGCGAGACGACGCAGCTCTGGCGGGATGTCACGCTCGCAGCGCTGCTCGCTATGCCGGTGGTGCTGCTCGACATGGGAGGGCACGTTGTGCCTGGCTTCCATGAGCTGATCGCCGGATGGCTCGGGCATTATAGCAACGCCGTGCTCCAAGCCATTCTCGCGACGGCGGTTCTCGCGTGGCCCGGTCGCCGCTTTTTCCGGCTCGGGGTGCCCGGCCTGCTGCGCGGGCATCCCGACATGAACGCGCTCGTCGCGCTCGGCGCCGGTGCTGCCTACCTCGCCTCGATGGTCGCCGTTCTGGCGCCGGGCCTGCTGCCTGCGGACGGGGCTAACCTCTATTTCGAGGCGAGCGTCCTCATCGTCACACTGATCCTGCTCGGGCGCGCCCTCGAAGCCCGTTCTCGCGGCCGCACTGGCGCGGCGATCACCCGCCTGCTCGACCTCGCGCCGAAGACCGCTCGGGTGATCCGTGACGGCGAGGAGCAGGAGGTTCCGGTCGCCGCGCTGGCCGTCGGCGACCGGGTGCGCGTCCGCCCAGGCGAGCGCGTTCCGGCGGATGGCCGCATCGTCGACGGGGCCTCCTGGATCGACGAGAGCATGGTCACAGGCGAGGCCGAGCCTGTCCGGCGTGAGCAGGGCGATGCCACCGTCGGCGGCACGCTCAACACCTCGGGCGGCTTCGACATCGAGGTCGAGAGAGTCGGCTCCGATACGCTGCTCGCGCAGATCGCGCGGATGGTGGAGGACGCGCAGGGCGGCAAGCTGCCGGTCCAGGCGCTCGTCGACCGCATCACTGCCCGCTTCGTGCCGGCCGTGCTGGCGGTTGCGGTCGCCACCGTCCTCGCCTGGTTGGCCTTCGCGCCTAGCCCGGCGCTCGGCCCTGCGATCGTCCATGCCATCGCCGTGCTCGTCATCGCCTGCCCCTGCGCGATGGGGCTGGCGGTGCCGATGTCGATCATGGTCGGGACCGGACGTGCCGCCGAGCGAGGCGTGCTCTTCCGCCAGGGCAGCGCGCTCCAGGCGCTGGGCAGCGTGAAGGTGATCGCCTTCGACAAGACCGGCACCCTGACGGAGGGTGGCCCGCGCCTGACCGATCTCGTCACCGCCGAGGGCTTTTCGCGGGATGACGTGCTCGCCGCGGCAGGCGAAGTGGAAGGCCGGTCCGAACACCCGATAGCGCGCGCCATCGTCGATGCGGCGCGTGAGAGCGGGACCATTCCCGCTGTTCAGGCTTTCGAGTCGGTCGCGGGATACGGAGTGAAGGGGCGCGTCGGTGGCCGGAGCGTCGCCGTCGGTGCGAAGCGCTGGATGGATCGGCTCGGGATCGCGACGTCGGACCTCGACGCCGAGGCACAGAGGCTCGGCCGCTCCGGCCGCAGTCCTCTCTACGCGGCGATCGACGGACGGTTGGCTGCCCTGATCGCGGTGGCCGATCCCGTTCGTGCCGACGCCGCGACAGTCGTGCGCTCCCTGAAGGCCAGTGGCCTCACCGTCGCGATGATCACCGGGGACGACCAGCGCACGGCCCGAGCCGTCGCCGACACGCTCGGCATCGATGCGGTCGCTGCCGAGGTGCTTCCGGATGGAAAGGTGAAGGCCCTGAAGGATCTGCGTCGGGCGCACGGTGCCATCGCCTTCGTCGGCGACGGCATCAACGACGCTCCGGCACTGGCTGAGGCGGAGGTGGGCATCGCCATCGGCAGCGGTACGGACGTGGCAATCGAGAGCGCCGACGTGGTGCTGATGTCGGGCGCGCTGCGCGGCGTCGAGGAAGCGATCGCGCTCTCGCGGGCGACGATGGCGAATATCCGCCAGAACCTCTTTTGGGCCTTCGCCTACAACGTGGCGCTGATCCCGGTGGCGGCGGGTGCGCTCGCGGTGGCAGGCGTCCCGACCCTGTCGCCGATCGCGGCGGCAGGTGCCATGGCGCTCTCCAGCGTTTTCGTCGTGATGAACGCGCTGCGTCTGCGCCGCGCCGGAGTGGAGCGGGCGGCATGAGCGCGCAATCGGTCACCATCGGCGAGGCGGCGCGGGCAACCGGCGTCTCGGCCAAGATGATCCGCTACTACGAGGAGACCGGCCTGCTCGGCGCTGCCGAGCGGACGGCCTCCGGCTACCGTGTCTACAGTGAGAGCGAGCTGCATGCCCTGCGCTTCGTGCGCCGGGCGCGCGATCTCGGTTTCTCGATGACGGAGATCGCCGAGCTTCTGGCGCTCTGGCACGACCGCTCGCGGGCCAGCGCCGGCGTGAAGGCGGTCGCACAGGCTCATGTCGCGGATCTCCGCCGGCGCATCGCCGAACTCGAAAGCATGGCCCGCACGCTCACTGATCTCGCCGAGCGCTGCTGCGGCGACAGCCGCCCGGATTGTCCAATCCTCGACGATCTCGCTGCTGGCCCGGTCGACGACTCGAGCGGGATTCCGCAGTCGGCAAAGCGCCCTCGCCGACGGTCTTCCGCCCAAGCTTGAGCATTGACCCGAGTGTTGGCCTCCTGTTTGCTGGATGAAAGGCGAGGCCGCGACGTGCCTCGCGACAGTGACGAGACCCGATGCCCATCATCGACCGGATCGCCGGCTTCGCGGACGAGATCGCCGCGTGGCGGCACGATCTCCATGCGCATCCGGAGCTTCAATACGACGTGCACCGAACCGCCGGGTTCGTCGCCGAGAAGCTGCGCGCCTTCGGCTGCGATGAGGTCGCCACCGGCATCGGCCGCACCGGCGTCGTCGGCGTGATCCGAGGACGCGCGCACGGCTCGAATCGCGCGATCGGCCTGCGCGCCGATATGGACGCGCTCCCGATCCAGGAGGTGCGCGACCTGCCCTATCGCTCGACGGTGCCGGGAAAGATGCATGCTTGCGGCCATGACGGGCACACCGCCATGCTCCTCGGCGCCGCCAAGTACCTCACGGAGACACGAGATTTCGACGGCAGCGTTGTGCTGATCTTCCAACCCGCGGAGGAAGGCGGCGGTGGCGGTGCGGCGATGGTCGCGGACGGCATGATGGAGCGCTTCGGCGTCGAAGCAGTCTACGGCCTGCACAACATACCGAACCAGCCGCTCGGCACCTTCGCGATCCGGCCTGGCGCGATCATGGCTTCGACCGACCGCTTCACCATCACCGTGCGCGGCAAGGGCGGCCACGCTGCCCTGCCCCACAAGGCCGTCGATAGCGTGCTGGTGGCGGCCCACACAATCGTCGCCCTGCAGTCGGTCGTCTCTCGGACGGTGTCGCCGCTCGATTCGGCCGTCGTGTCCGTCTGCCACGTTGATGCCGGCGAGACCTTCAACGTGCTGCCTGCGGAAGCGGTCTTGCGCGGCACCATGCGTGCCCTCACGGCGGAGTGCCGCACGCTGATGCTCGAGCGGATCGAGGCCATCGTGACGGGCGTCGCCGCGGCCTTCGGCGCCGAATCCGAGATCGTCTTCGATGGCGGCTACCCCGTCACCGAAAATCATTCGGCGGAGGCGAGCTTCATGGCAGACGTCGCCGCGCGGGTAGTCGGCGAGGACGCGGTCGAGCGCGATGTCGCGCCGATGATGGCTGCCGAGGACTTCGCCTACATGCTGCAGGAGCGCCCCGGCGCCTACATCTTCATGGGCAACGGCCCCTCGGCCGGCTTGCACCATCCGGAGTATGATTTCTGCGACGAGGCAGCGCCTTACGGTGCATCGTTATGGGCACGGTTGATCGAGACGGCTCTGCCTGTCGCCAACCCCTGACCTGCCACCAGGAGGAGCAGGCGAAACGACCAAGAGCCGACACGCCGAGGTTGCGTGTCGAGCTCTGGAACATTCGGCCACGCTCAAAACGACGGAGCGAGGTGTCTTACGCGTCGCCCAACCGCTGCGGCGCCGTCCCGCCCAGGTGAAACACCCGGTGCGGCACCAGCTCGCCGCGCTCGACGTCGCCCACTGCCACGAGGACGCCGCCGCAGGTCGCGAAGGCCTTGCCCTCCACTGGCGCGTCGCGGCCGCGCAGGATGACCGGCTGACCGCGCATCAGGCGGAGCGCCATGTCGCGCGAGATCTCCACCGAAGGGATCTGGTCGAGGGCCGTCTCGACCGGCTGTAGCTGTGCGGCGACGCCATCGGCGCCTGCCTCCTCAAGCCCCGGGATGGTGCAGGCGGCCTCCTCGACGAAGGGGCCGACGCGGGTGCGGCGCAGGGCGGCGATGTGGCCATGGCAGCCGAGCATGCGGCCGAGGTCGCGGGCGATGGCGCGAACATAGGTGCCCTTGCCGCATTCGGCGGCGATCACCGTGCGCTCTCCGTCATGCTCGATTACCGAGAGATGATCGATCTGCACTTCGCGGGCGACCAGTTCCACCACCTCGCCGTCGCGGGCGAGATCGTAGGCACGCTCGCCCTGGATCTTGATGGCCGAATAGCGCGGCGGCACCTGCTGGATCGTGCCGACGAAGGACGGCAGCGCCGCCTCGACCTGCTCGCGGGTCGGCCGCACGTCGCTCGTCGCGACAGGGCGCCCCTCGGCGTCGTCGGTATCGGTCTCGACACCCCATTGCACGGTGAAGCGGTAGGCCTTGCGGCCGTCCATCACGAAGGGGACGGTCTTGGTCGCCTCGCCGAGCGCGATCGGCAGGATGCCGGAGGCCAGCGGGTCGAGCGTGCCGGCATGGCCGGCCTTCTTGGCGTTGAAGACGCGCTTCACCACGGCCACCGCATGGGTCGAGGTCATACCGACGCCCTTGTCGAGGATGACCCAGCCGCTGACGTCCTTCTTCTTCGGACGGTCGGGTCGCGGGCCACCACGCTGAGGACGGCGACCATCCCTGCGCCCTTCACCGGGAACTCGCTCCGCTCCGCGCGCCTCGGCTGCGCCGGGGATGCGGGGAGGCGCCGATTGTCCGAGGGTTTCGTCCTGCATGATGTCCTCGATCGATGACGATGCGACGTCCCCGGCGCCCGCGGCCCGTTGGCGGCGAAGGTCGTCGAGGTGTCTCAAAAGTGGCGGTGGCGGTGCGTCTCCGAGCCGATCAGCTCGGGATCAATGTCCGGATTCGGTTTCGGGTTCGTCCGGGTCCGGCCCGGAGAGATCCCGCTGGACTTTTTCGCTGCGCAGGAGCGCGTCGATCCGCGAGGCTTCGTCGAAGGTCTCGTCACGGCGGAAGCGCAGGTCCGGCGCGAATTTCAAGTTCACGCGGCGCGCCACCTCCTGGCGGAGCACCTTCTTGTTGCGCTCCAGCGCCTGGATCACCGGCGTCTCGTCCTGGCCGCCGAGCGGCATGACGTAGGCCGTCGCGATCTTGAGGTCGGGCGACATGCGGACCTCGGGCACGGTGATGACGTGCGAGTTCAGCACCGGGTCCTGGATGTCACCGCGTTGAAGCACCTCGGCGATGGCGTGGCGCACCAGCTCCGCAACGCGCTGCTGGCGCTGCGAGGGGCCGGTTTGGGAGGGTTTCTGAGCCATCGGTTGGGTTCGGCAAAACTCTGTTCGAAAACGGGAAGGCGCGGCGGACCCCGAAACGAACGGGGCCGCAGCTTGCGCCGCGGCCCCGTCCTCATCGAAGCAGACGCGTACGGGTTACAGCGTTCTGCGAATCTCTTCGACCCGATAGCACTCGATCTGATCGCCGGCGCGCATGTCCTGGAAGTTCTCGAAGGACATACCGCACTCGTAGCCCGAGCCGACTTCCTTGGCGTCGTCCTTGAGGCGCTTGAGCTGCGAGAGCTTGCCCTCGTAGATCACGACGCTGTCGCGAACCAGGCGGACATGGGCGCCGCGCTGGACTGTGCCATCGGTGACGCGGCAACCGGCGATCTTGCCGACCTTCGAAACGTCGAAGATCTGCAGGATCTGCGCCTCGCCGAGCTTCTCCTCGCGCAGCGTCGGCGGGAGCATGCCCGAAAGCGTGTCTTTGATGTCGTCCACGAGGTCGTAGATGATGCTGTAGTAGCGGATCTCGGCATCCGAGCGCTCGGCGGCCTCGCGGGCCTCCTTGTGGGCGCGCACGTTGAAGCCGATGACCACGGCCTTCGAGGCGGTAGCCAAGGTGATGTCGGATTCGGTGATGCCGCCGACACCCGAATGCAGGATACGCGCGGAAACCTCGTCGTTGCCGATCTTGCCGAGTGCCCCGACGATCGCCTCGACCGAGCCCTGCACGTCGCCCTTGATGATGACCGGCAGTTCGCGGCGGCCGATGCCTTCCTTGGCCTCGCGCATCATGTCGACGAGCGAGCGGTTGGCGCCCCCAGTGCGGGCGGTCATGCGGTCGCGCTTGATCCGGGCGCGGTACTCCGCGACCTCGCGGGCACGCGCCTCGTTCGGCACCACGACGACGCGCTCGCCGGCATCGGGCGTGCCGTTGAAGCCGAGAACCTCGACGGGAACCGACGGCCCCGCATAGGGGATGTGAGCACCCTTGTCGTCGATCAGGGCGCGCACGCGGCCCCATTCGGCGCCGGCCACGATGATGTCGCCGGTGAACAGCGTGCCGCGCTGGACGAGCACGGTGGCGACCGGGCCACGGCCGCGATCGAGCTGAGCTTCGATGACGGTGCCTTCGCCGTCGCGCTGCTCGTTGGCGCGTAGGTTCATGATCTCTGCCTGCAGCTGCAGACCTTCCAGCAGCTCGGGCAGACCATCGCCGGTCTTGGCCGAAACCTCGAATTCGAGGGTCTCACCGCCCATCGACTCGACCTGGATGTCGTGCTGCAGCAGCTCGGTACGGACCCGCTGCGGGTTCGCATCGGCCTTGTCGATCTTGTTGATCGCGATGATCAGCGGGACGCCCGCCGCCTTGGCGTGGGCGATCGCCTCGATCGTCTGGGGCATGACGCCGTCATCGGCCGCCACCACGAGCACGACGATGTCCGTCACCTTGGCGCCGCGGGCGCGCATGGAGGTGAAGGCGGCGTGGCCGGGGGTGTCGATGAACGTGATCAGGTCGCCGGACGGCGCCGCCACCTGGTAGGCGCCGATATGCTGAGTGATGCCGCCGGCTTCGGCGTCGACCACGTTCGCCTTGCGGATCGCGTCGAGCAGCGAGGTCTTGCCGTGGTCGACGTGACCCATGATCGTCACGACCGGCGGACGGGTCTCCAGATCCTCCTCGAGATCCGGCTCCTCGGAGCTGAGGCCTTCCTCGACGTCGGATTCGGCGACGCGCTTGACGGTGTGACCCATCTCCTCGGCGATGAGCTGAGCGGCATCCGAATCGATCACGTCGGTGATCTTGTGGATTTCGCCCTGCTTCATCAGCAGACGGATCACGTCCACGGCCCGCTCCGACATGCGGTTGGCGAGTTCCTGGATGGTGATCGTCTCGGGGATCGTCACCTCGCGGGCGATCTTTTCCTTCGGCTCGTCGTGCCGATGGCCGCTCATGCGCTGCTGGCGGCGACGGAACGACGCGACCGACCGCGTGCGCTCGTCCTCACCCGAGGTCGCCGTGGCGATGGTGAGACGGCCACGGTTACGGTCGCCGCCCGGCGATTTCGGGGTCTTGGGCGGCGTGATGATCTTGAGCGGCATGCCGGGACGGCGGATCACCCGCTTGGTCTCGGGCTCCTCCTCCGCCGCCGTGGCTCCCGAACGGGCCGGGCGCGTGACGGTGACGCCGTCGGGCTGGCGGGCCGTTGTCGGCGTGGCCGAACGCTCGGGCTCCGGGGCCGGGGCCGGACGGGCCATGAAGTTCAGGTCGCGCGGCTTGCGCACCTCGGCCGTGATCGTCCGGCGCGGCTCGGCGGGAGCCGCGGGCGTCACGGGAGGACGGGGCGCGACGGGCCGGGCCGTCGCGGCCGGACGGGCCGGCGCGGCCGCCGGGCGCGGAGGCGTGGCGGCGGGCGGTGCGGTGCGGGCCGGGGCCTCCTGCGGAGCCTCCGCCGGTGCACTGCGGGCAACTGCCTCGTCATCGTTACGGCGGCGCAGCTCGTCGGAGGCGCGGCGGCGATGCTCGTCGTCCTGCTTGCGGCGGTCTTCTTCCTCGCGGCGGCGGGTCTCAGCGGCCTCGCGCTCACGCTGATTGGCCTCCTCGCGGTCGCGACGGGCCTGCCTTTCGGCATCAGCCAGGGCACGCATCTCCTGCTCGCGCTTCTGCGAGTCGGCGAGGGCACGGTCGCGCGCCTCTCGCTCGGAATCGCTCAGCGTGCGCAGGACCATACCGGAGCCCGATCCGGGGCGCGCGGCAGGCGGCCGTGCGGCGGGCGCGGCCGGAGCCGGCGTGGCGGGACGGGGCGGCGGCGCGGCCGGAGCCTCGCGCGTCGGCGCAACCGGTGCGGGCGCCGCGCCGATCGTGCGGCGCTTGACCGTCTCGACCAAAACCGACTTGGAGCGGCCGTGGGAGAAGCTCTGGCGAACCGTACCCTGCTCGATCGGGCGCTTCAGCGTCAGGGGCTTTGCCGGCGCCCTGTTCTGCGTCTTGTCGCCCGGTGTCTTCGTATCGCTCATTCAGTCCCAACCCTGGGGGTTTGCATCGTCCCGTCGACCGGCAGTCCCGCGTCAACGGGCCGGTCCATCGTCTCATCGTCGTGCGGATCGGAGGCGGGTGCGCCGGCCTGAGCCGGGTGTGCCTCCGCGAACACCGTCGCCGCGCCCTCAAAAGCACGGAGCCGACGCCAA
The DNA here is from genome assembly GCF_014196345.1 of Methylobacterium brachythecii. GTDB lineage: Bacteria > Pseudomonadota > Alphaproteobacteria > Rhizobiales > Beijerinckiaceae > Methylobacterium > Methylobacterium brachythecii. Next base: position 26,816 of record NZ_JACIDN010000011.1, read on the forward strand.
CGCGCGAGACAGCCGGTCGTGCCAGCCCCCGCGACGAGCGCAGCGTGTATCACATGATCCCGACCCAAGGCCATGTCCAATTCGTCTTCGGACAAGTCGTCGATGATCGGGACTTGATAAGTGGAGTCGCCCTGTCGCCGACGCAAGGCTTGGCCGATCTTGCGTCGGCCATCCGCGGCCCCGTCCGAGGCGTGGATCACGGCGGCGACGCCGGTGCGACCACCGATCTCGGCCTCGACCTTGCCGAAGCCCATGACCACACAGCCGGATTTGTTCGCCATGGCGATGGCCTGGCGCAGGTCCGTGCGCATGCCCTCGGCGATGCGGTCGGCAGTATCGGGGGCGGCGTCGGCCCGCTCGTTCTTGAAGGCGCGGCGGAAGAGGCGGCGCTTCAATGCGGTCTCGACCGCCTCGCGCGTGCCGCTCACCCAGGCACCGCGGCCGGGGAGCCGCGCACGGAGATCGGGGACGACCTGCCCCTCGGGCGACAGCACGAAGCGGATCATCTTGCGCGGAGGCTTGGCCTCGCGCGTGACGATGCACGTGCGCTCCGCACCTTGTCGGCCCCGGCCGGGGCCCGGGTCGAGTTCAACCTCGCTGTCGATCGCCTCGATCATCGTGATCCTTGCGGGGCCCCCGTCAGGCGGCCGGCTGAGGTTCGGCGCCGTGTTCCGCGTGCTCGCCTTCGCCCTCACCCTCGCCTTCCTCGGCCTCGGGCTCCGGCAGCGCCTCGATCCAGCCGGCCTTGAGGCGCGCTGCCATGATCAGGGCCTCGGCCTCGGTACGCGACAGCTCGAAGCCGTCGAGGAAGCCGGCATGGCGCACGGCCTCCGGCCCGCGGCCTTCGGTGTAGCCGACGAGGTCGTCGGTGGCGCAGCCGGCGAGGTCTTCGACGTTCTTCACGTCGTTCTCGCCCAGCGCGACCATCATCGGGGTGGTGATGCCGTCGATCTCGCGCAACTCGTCCTCGACGCCGAGTTCGACGCGGCGGGCATCGTGCTCCGCCTCGATGCGGGCGAGGTAATCCTGGGCGCGGGCCTGGATCTCGTTGCCGGTCTCCTCGTCGAGGCCCTGGATGTTGGCGAGCTCGGACGGGTCGACATAGGCGACCTCCTCGACGTTGCGGAAGCCTTCCGCCGCAAGCAGTTGGCCGACAGTCTCGTCGACGTCGAGCGCCTCCATGAAGGCCTGCGTGCGCTCGGCAAATTCCTTCTGACGGCGCTCGGATTCCTCGGCCTCGGTCATGATGTCGATGTCCCAGCCGGTGAGCTGGGAGGCGAGGCGCACGTTCTGGCCGCGGCGGCCGATGGCGAGCGAAAGTTGGTCGTCGGGCACCACCACCTCGATACGGTCGGCCTCCTCGTCGAGCACCACCTTCACGACCTCGGCCGGCTGCAGTGCGTTGACGATGAAGGTCGCCTGATCGACCGACCACGGGATGATGTCGATTTTTTCGCCCTGGAGCTCGCCGACGACGGCCTGCACGCGCGAGCCCCGCATACCGACGCAGGCGCCGACCGGGTCGATCGAGCCATCATTCGAGATCACCGCGATCTTGGCGCGCGAGCCCGGATCACGGGCCACCGCCTTCACCTCGACGATGCCGTCGTAGATCTCCGGCACTTCCTGGCCGAAGAGCTTGGCCATGAACTGCGGGTGCGAGCGGCTGAGAAAGATCTGCGGGCCGCGCACTTCCGAGCGCACGTCGAACAGGTAGGAGCGGATGCGGTCGCCCGGCCGGAAGGTTTCGCGCGGAATCATTTCGTCGCGGCGCACGATGCCCTCGCCGCGGCCGAGATCGACTATGACGTTGCCGTACTCGACGCGCTTGACAGTGCCGTTGAGGATCTCGCCGATGCGGTCCTTGTACTCTTCGTACTGGCGGGCGCGCTCGGCGTCGCGCACCTTCTGCACGATGACCTGCTTGGCCGACTGGGCGGCGACGCGGCCGAAATCGAAGGGCGGCAGCGTGTCGGAGATGACGTCGCCGACCTGGGCGGCCGGGTTGTAGCGCTTGGCCTGGTCGACGGTCAGCTCGCGGGCATCGTTCTCGACCTCCTCGACGACCAGCAGGTGGCGCGACAGGCGCAGCGCGCCGGTCTTGGTGTCGATCTCGGCATGGACGTCGGTCTCGGCGCCGTAGCGCGAGCGAGCGGCCTTGGCGATCGCCTCCTCCATCGCCTCGATGACGATGACGCGGTCGATCACCTTCTCGCGGGCCACGGCCTCGGCGATCTGGAGGAGTTCGAGCCGGTTGGCGCTGACGACGGACATGGTGGCGGTCCTTCTCTCGGTCGTTCTCGTGTTCGCCGCGCGAGCGCGGCGGATCAGGTCAGTGGAGGCTGTCGCGGTTCTTGAGCCGCACGGCCTTGGTGATCGCAGGCTTGGCGCCATCGGGCTTCGGCTTCGGAGCCTTGACGGGCTTGGTCTTCTTCTGGCGCACGGGCTTGTGCGGGACGGTGCGGACGGGCTCCTCGGTCTCGCCGTCGAGATCCTCGTCCTCGTCGTCCAGAGGCGGCGCGCCGTCGCGTCGCAGGGATTCACGGATCAGTTCGTCGGTGAGGACGAGATGCGCCTCGGCGAGATCGCGCAGCGGCAGAGAGATCTCGCTCGGCAGTCCCGCCTTCACGTCGGGCAGATGGATCGGCACCGTGGCGCCGTCGGCGCTCGGCACGCCGATGATGCCGCGAAAGCGCTTGCGGCCGTCGAGCGGCACAGCGAGCTCGACCTTCGCCTCGTAGCCGGCCCAGCGCTCGAAATCCGAGACGCGCACCAGCGGGCGGTCGATGCCTGGCGAGGACAGTTCGAGGTAGTAGGCGCCGCCCACCGGATCGTCGAGATCGAGGAGCGGCGAGATCGCGCGGCTCACCGTCTCGCAATCGTCGACGCTCATGGTGCCGTCGGGCCGTTCGGCCATGATCTGAACGGTGCAGCCGTTCGTGGGCGAGACCTTCACCCGCACGAGCCGGAAGCCCAACCCCTCGATCGAGGCCTCGATCACGCGCGCCACCTTCGCGGCGACGCCGTGCTCGACCACCAACCGCTTCTCGGAAGCGTCCGCCATGCCCTGCCCGATAGACCCGAACTCGTGAAGAGGATTCGATCCCGGTGGCGCGTCAGGCGGCTGCGTTACGGAATAAAAAAAGAGCGGGTCCTTTGGGACCCACTCCCGTACCGCAGCCTGACACTGCAACCAGAATGTTGCGGCAGACGTAGCGCCGGACGCCTCGAATATCAAGAGATCTCGGCAGCGATGGCTGGGGCCGGGATGCACCCCACCGTCACCGGCCCGTTCGGCGCTCTTCTCTGCGCGATCGCATGGCCACGGGAGAGTTTCATCCCAGGCAGTATCGCCCAAATTATATACAAAATGCAGCCAATAAATTGGATGACTTAATCCCATTTGCAGTGTGTGTCGGCGCACATATCACCGAATAGTTCGTCATATAGAAGTAATATAGAAGTAAAAACCATAACGACGACGAGTTTTAATCCAGATTGTACGAGGAGAATTTCATGAAAGTGCAGTTGGCTGCCATGTGTGCCGTGGTTATGCTGGTCGGCATGCCGGTCCCACCAGCGATGGCATTCGGATTCAACGATTACTTCTCGCAGTCGTCTCCGCGGAAGGCCGACAGGCGGCAGTATCTCGGGGTTCACGATGGACCCAACTACGAACGCTGCCGCAGGAGTTCGGCGGCAGAGGGCAACGCCAACCAGCAGACGCGGCCGGTCAAACAATACGGCCAGACCTCCGGCGGCCCGCTCTGCTGAGACGCGCAGCATGTCGGATCATGAAATGGACGAGAGGCCCTGGAGTCCCACACACGCCCAGTGCCGTGAAATCCGGGCGGTCGCGGCAGGCAAGGCCGCGCCGCGAAACTTCAACGCCGCACGCGTGCGCGAGGAACTGTGCCGGCGGGGCATGCTCCGCCGTGAGGGCTCCGACCCCGTCCGTCATAGGCTGACGGAGCGCGGCCGGCTGGCGGCCGATATCCTGGTGGTGCCGGAAGACTAGCGGGCGTTGCGCGGCCAAGCGTAGCCTTGTGGGCCTTCGCGACCTACCATGCCATTGGACCGGCGGGGCTTCATTGGCCCAGCCGGCACTGGCTGAAGGGTCGACGTCACCGAACGATGGTTTCGCGAGATCCCCGCGACACATCCGACCGCCCTGCCCCGACCGATGGGCCGGACGGCTCACGCTCGCCTGGGCAACCCGATCCGCGTGAAGCGGCACGAGAGGCCGCGAGCGCGGCCCGCGTGCTCGTCCGCCAGCTCGGGTTGCTCGCGACTGCCGGATTGCGCGGAGCCGGCCGGAGTGGTCTCGACGCGGCGCGTGCGGCCAAGCCGTTCTTCGCACGCGTCACAAAACGCACCGGGCCAACGGCCGGCGAGGACGTCCCTGCACGATCAGCGCAGCTTCCGGATCAGCCGGCCACGCGCGGCGGCTGGCTCAGCCGGCTTCGTCGGCGACCGATCCTGGCGATCGGCCTCGCCGCGTTAGCGCTACCCGCTCTCCTTCTCGGCTTCACCGTTTTGCAGGCCTTCGCGACGCTGCCTCCCCTCGGTGGCGTGGTGCCCGAGGGCGGCCAGCGGGCGATCACGGTCGAGGCCGACGACGGCAGACCCTTCGCCACCCGCGGCGCCTATCGCGGAGAGCGGCTGACCGCCGCTGACATGCCGCCGCATCTCGCCCAGGCGATCACCGCCATCGAGGACCGGCGCTTCTACAGCCATTGGGGCATCGACCTGCGCGGCCTCGCCCGCGCCGTCTACCGCAACGTCACAGGCGGGGGCGTGCGCGAGGGCGGCTCGACCATCACGCAGCAATATGCCCGGCTCACCTCGCTCACCCAGGAGAAGACGCTCCGGCGCAAGATCCAGGAGGCGCTGCTGGCGCTGCGGCTCGAGAGCACGATGACGAAGCAGGAGATCCTGCTCGGCTATCTCAACACCGCCTATTTCGGGGCCGGCGCCTACGGGGTCGACGCGGCGGCGCGGCGCTATTTCGGGCACGGCGCCAAAGCGCTGAGCTTGAGCGAATCCGCGATGCTCGCGGGGCTCGTGCGCGCGCCCTCGCAGCTCGCCCCGACCCGAAATTTCGGCGGGGCGAAGGAGCGTGCGGACCTCGTGCTCCAGGCCATGGTCGAGACGGGCGCGATCACGCAGGCGCAATCCGACAAGACCCGCGCCGAGAAACTGACGCTGCGCACGCCGCCGGAGACGCCACCCGGCGCCAACTACTTCATCGACATGGTCGCGGGGGATGCGAAAAAACTCGCTGGCGATGCCGGCGACGTTACCCTGCGCACGACCCTGAACATCGACCTGCAGAGTGCGGCCCAGGCCGCGCTGGCGCGCAAGCTCGACGCCGAAGGCGAAAAGAAGAAGGTCGGCCAGGGCGCCCTGATCGCGATGTCGAAGGACGGCGCCATCCTCGCCATGGTGGGCGGCCGCGACTACGAGGACAGCCAGTTCAATCGGGCGATCCAGGCCAAGCGCCAGGCCGGGTCGCTGTTCAAGCTCTTCGTCTATCTCGCCGCCTATCAGCGCGGCTACACGCCCGAGACCGTACTCGTCGACCGTCCGACCCAGATCGGCGAGTGGGAGCCGCAGAATTCGAACAACCGGTTCCGGGGCGCCCTCCCCCTGCGCTCGGCCTTCGCACTGTCGGTGAACACGATCGCGGCCCAGCTCGGCGACGAGATCGGCATCGCGAGCGTGATCGAGGCGGCACGCAAACTCGGGGTCCAATCCGACCTGCCAAACGTGCCGAGCCTAGCGCTGGGCTCGGCCGACGTCTCGCTGATGGAGATGACGCGGGCCTATGCGGGCGTCCTCACCGGCGCGCCGCCCGTGGACGCCTTCGCGATCCACACCATCAAGGGTTCGGCGCCGAAGCCGCTCTACCTGCATGAAGCGAAGCCGGCCGGCGCCGCCCTCTCGCGGGACGTGCAGTCGATGATGCTCGACTCGATGGAGGCCGTGGTCGAGGGTGGCACCGGCAAGGCGGCCCGCCTGCCGGGGACGCCGATCGGCGGCAAGACCGGCACCAGCCAGGATTATCGCGATGCCTGGTTCGTCGGCGTCACCTCCGACATGGTCGTCGGCGTCTGGGTCGGCAACGACGACAACGCACCGATGAAGGGCGTCACCGGCGGCGACATTCCAGCCCGCGTCTTCCACGATTTCGTGCAGCGCGCGCAGGTGATCCTGAAGGGCAAAAAGCGCCCTGCTCCATCGGCCGCCAAAGCCGAACGCGCCCCGGCGGGCGAGATCTCGACGAGCCCAGTCTCCTCGGATCTGCGCGGCGTGCCGGAGGTCATCGATACCGGGACTCTCGCCATCCGCGGGCGCACGGTGAAGCTCGCTGGAATCGTCGGCGAGCGCGGCGCCCTCGCGCAGCAACTCGCGCGCTATCTTCGCCGCCGCGAGGTTGCCTGCGCGCCCGAAGGCGCCAGCGGCGCCATGCGCTGCCGCCTCGACGGCGATGACCTCGCCTCGCTGATCCTCACCGCAGGGGGCGCCAAGGCGACCGAGGATGCGCCGCAGGACCTGTTGGAGGCCGAGGATCAGGCGCGCTCGGAGCGGGCCGGTTTGTGGGGGCGCGAGCGGTACTGATCGCTGGCGTGCCCTTGTGGACGCTCAGGCCTGAAACTCGGGATCGACCGGGATCTGCATGGTGGTGACGAGAGCGTTGGTCTCGCAGGCCATGCCGATCACCGCCAGCAATTCGCCATGCTGGGCCTCCGTCATACCCTTGCCGCGCGCAGCCGCCGTATGGGAGTGGATGCAGTAGCTGCAGCCATTGGCAACCGAGACGGCGATGTAGATCAGCTCCTTCGTCAGCGGGTCGAGGGCGCCGTCGGCGGCCATGATTTCTTTGAGACTCGCCCAGGTCCGCTCCAGCGCGGTTGGCTGGTTGGCCAGGCCGCGCCAGAAATTGTTGATGAAGTCGGAGCGCCGCGTCGCCCGGATGTCGTCGAAGACGGCCTTCACCCGCGGCACGGCGTCGGCCTCGGCGTCGGTCCACAGCTTTACGGTCGTCACGTCGGCTCTCTCCCGTCACGCATGGCGTTCAGACGCCCTCGACGATGCGGATCTCGCGCTCGGCGCCATCGGCCAGCGCAGCCAGGGCCTTCTGATAGGCCGGGCTGTCATGCGCGGCGCGGGCCTGATCGACGCTGTCGAACTCGATGAGCACCGTGCGCATCGAAAGGCCCGCCTCGTAGACCTGCGCCGGCACGCCGCGCGCCAGGATACGGCCTCCGGCGGCCGCGATGGCCGGGCCGCTGAGCTGGGCATAGGCCGCGAGCGCATCGGGATTGCTGATCGCGCGATAGGTGGCGACCCAGTAAGCTTTGGCCATCGTGAACATCTCCTCGGGGACGCGTCGCGCGCATCCGGTCGTCTGGGCGGGCTCGCTTCGGCCCGTTCGGCTTCTAGCGCATGCATGGCGCGAAAAACGGTGACCACCTTCGCGTCGCCAGGATTCCGCAACTCTCGATATTCAGGCAGCGAGAAAGGGCGGCCGCGTCATTCGCTCCCGGATCGATGATTGTCGGCTCTCCGGGTCCGCGTGGCCATCGTCCAAGCCAGGCCGAGGGTAACGAGACCCAGCGGCACCAGCAGAACGAGTTCCAAGACTGGCTGATCCCGCTTGAACGCGCTCTCGACGCCCATGCCCGTGAAGAGCAGGACGCCCAAGACCACGACGCAAACCAATCCGCGCCAGTTGACGATGGCAAAGCGGCCGAGGCCGCGCTCTTCGAACCAGGCGTCCTCGTCGCGCATCGGGTCAACCGTCTCCCACTAACGGAACGGCGGCTCGTCGAAGCTCCTGAGCTTGCGCGAATGCAGCCCGTGGCGGTCGGCGCGCAGCGCATCGAGGGTGGCGAGGCCGATGAGAAGGTGCTCGTTCACCGCGCGCTCGTAGAAGGCGTTGGCTGCCCCGGGCAGTTTGATCTCGCCATGCAGCGGCTTGTCGGAGACGCACAGCAAGGTGCCGTAGGGGACGCGCAGGCGGTAGCCTTGCGCGGCGATGGTGCCGCTCTCCATGTCCACCGCGATGCAGCGGCCGAGATTGATCCGGCGGCGCTCCTGGGTGAAGCGCAGCTCCCAATTGCGGTCGTCGTAGGTCACGACCGTGCCGGTACGAAGCCGCCGCTTCAGGGCCTCGTCGCGCTCGCCGGTGACCGCTGCGGCGGCGTTCTGCAGAGCGATTTGGACCTCGGCCAACGCCGGCACCGGCACTTCCGGCGGCACGAGGTCGTCGAGGATGCGGTCGAGCCGCAGGTAGCCGTGCGCGAGCACGTAGTCGCCAATCGTCTGCGACTGCCGCAATCCGCCGCAATGGCCGACCATCAGCCAGCAATGCGGACGCAGAACCGCGAGATGATCGGTGATGGTCTTCGCGTTGGAGGGGCCGACGCCGATATTGACCAGCGTCGTGCCCTGCGGGCTGCCATCCTCGCCGTGGGCGACGAGGTGATAGGCGGGCATCTGGAAGCGGTGCCAGGGCGAGGCCGCGACCAGGGCCTCGGCACTCGCCGAGGCGGCTTCCGAGCGGCTCACGCTGACGCCGCCCGGCAGCACTAGGCGCTCGAACGGGCTGTCCGACGCCTTCAGGCGGTCGAGCCCGTGCTGAACGAAGCGGTCGACGTAGCGGTGATAGTTGGTCAGCAGGATCCAGGGCTGGATCTCGCGCCAGTCCGAGCCGGTGTAGTGGACGAGGCGGCGGAGCGAGTAGTCGGTGCGCACGCCGTCGAACAGGGCGAGCGGGCGCGGCTCGTCCGGATGCTCCTGCCAGAGCCCGTCCGCGATTTCGTCGCCGACCACCGAGAGCAGCGGCGTCGGGAAATAGGTGGCGAGCTGGCTCGCGGTCACGCCGTTGCGGGTCAGGTCGGCACCCGGCTCGACGATGTAGGAATACGGGATTTCCTGCCCGCTCAGGCCCACCTCGAGGGTCGCGCCGTAGTCACGCACGAGGTGGCGCAACTGCTCCAGCAGGTAGGGACGGAAATGGCCGGGATGGCTCAGCGTCGTCCCGTAGGTGCCCGGCGCCTGGAATTTTGCCGTCGCCCGGCTGATCCGGGGCATCGGGCCACTCGGATGGTAGGTCGCGCGCAGCTCGGGGTAGCGGAATTGCAGACGTTCGGTGGCGTCGGGCGGTATGCCCTCGTCGAGGAAACGCGTCAGGGCAGACCGCAGCGCCTGGGTCGCGCCATCGTAGAGCGCCGCGAGCCGGTCGACGGCGGTCTCCGGATCGGAGACGACTTCCATCGGGCGTAGCTCTTCGCTGTCCATTCCGCCTCCCGCGAGTCTCGCTTCGGGCTGTACACCCAGGGTGCGAGGAAGGCGACCGCGCGGCCCTTGCCGGCGAGCGCTTGCTCGGCGCAGATCGATGCGCGAGGCAGAGGGCGGCAGCGAATGAGCGACGAGTTCGGGCGGCGCGAGGGCGAGGAGAGCGTCGTCCTGCCGGAGACTTTCGATGCCGGCCTCCACTTCATCGGGCGCATCCGCACGCCCTGGACCCGGCGGAGCGAGTGCCCGAAGAACGGAACGCAGACCGATGCGGTCTGCACGCTGGAGGTCGATCCGCTCTACGCGCCGGCCCTGCAGAACGTTGGTGGGGCGAGCCATCTCATCGTGCTCTACTGGATGGACAGGGCGGTGCGCGACCTCGTGCGCCAGCAGCCGCGCCATGCCGATGGCAGCCGCGGCACCTTCTCGCTGCGCTCTCCTGCCCGGCCGAACCCGATCGCGGTGGCGGTGGTGGAGCGGCTCGGAATCGAAGGCGGAAGCGTATTGGTGCGCGGTCTCGATTGTCTCGACGGCACGCCGCTGCTGGACATCAAGCCGTATTACGCCTCGACGGATGCACGGCCGGAGGCGACGGTGATGCGGTCTGGGCGTGACGGCGGCTCGTGAGCTCAGCCCAATCCAGCGTCCGTCATCCCGGGGCCGCCAAGCGGAATCCAGAATCCACGACTGGCCTCGGTGCTTTGCCAAACCGTTGCATCACGGGTGGATTCCGGGTTCTCGCCTTTGGCGAGCCCCGGAATGACGGTGTGGTGGGTCAGGCCGCTGACGCCTTCGCCGGCGGCTTGATCCGGTACCAGCCGACATAGAGGGCCGGCAGGAAGAGCAGCGTCAGAAGCGTCGCGGCCAAAATGCCGCCGATCATCGCGTAGGCCATAGGCCCCCAGAAAACCTCCCGGGCGATGGGGATCAGGCCGAGGCTCGCCGCCGCTGCCGTGAGCAGGATCGGACGCATGCGGTGGCGCGTCGCCTCGATCACCGCATCCCAGGGCTCGTGGCCCTCGGCCTCCGATTCCTCGATCTGACTGACCAGGATCAGCGCGTTGCGGATGATGATGCCGATCAGCGCCAGGATGCCGAGGATGGCCACGAAGCCCATCGGCTTGTTGAAGATCAGCAGCGCCGGCACCACGCCGATCAATCCCAAGGGCGCGACTGAGAATACCAAAAAGAGCTTCTGGAAGCTCTGGAGCTGGATCATCAGCAGCGTGGCCATGGCGAGCAGCATCACCGGCACCACGGCGGCGATCGGGCCCTGGCCCTTGCCGGCCTCCTCGACGGCGCCGCCCGTGGCCAGCGTGTAGCCCTCGGGCAGCGCCTTGATGAAGGCGTCGATTCCCGGCTGCAGCGCGGCGACGATCGTCGGCGGCTGGGTGTCGTCCTTGATCGTGGCGCGCACGGTGATCGTCGGCACGCGGTCGCGGCGCCAGACGATCGGCTGTTCCAGGTCGTAGTCGATCTTGGCGAAGGCAAGGACCGGCACGACGGAGCCATTGGACAGCGCCACCTGCAGGCTCTGCAAGGTTTCGAGCGACGTGCGCTCGATGGTCTGCGCGCGGCCGACCACGTTCACGAGGTAGATCGAGTCGCGGACCTGCGTGATCGCCTGGCCGCCGACGACGCCGTTGAGAATGCCGGCGATGTCCTGGCTGGTCACCCCGAGCTGACGCGCCTTGTCCTGCAGGATCTCGACGCGCAGCACCTTGCCGGGCTCGTTCCAGTCGAGGGTCGGGTAGGCGACGCGCTTGTCGGTCGCCACCACGTCGGCGAGCTTGAGCGCGAGGCGGCGCACTTCCTGCACGTCGGGGCCGCTGAGCCGATACTGGATCGGGCGGCCCACTGGCGGCCCGAGGTTCAGCGGCTGCACCAGCACGTCGATGCCGACGAAGTCGCGCCGGCCGATCTCCTGGAGCCGCGCGATGACCTTGTCGCGAACTTCGAGCGACTTCGTCACGATGACGGCCTGTCCGTAGAAGGCATTGGCGAGCTGCTGGTCGAGGGGAAGGTAGAAGCGGACCGCACCCTGTCCGACATAGGAACTCCAGCGGACGATGTCGGGATCGTTCTTCAGCCCGGCCTCAAACCTGTCCATCTGCGCCTTGGTCTCGGCGATGGTGGCATTCTGCGGCAGCGTCAGGTCGACGAGCACCTCGGTGCGGTCCGAGGACGGGAAAAACTGCTGCTGGACATGGCTCATGCCGAAGACGGCGGCGCCCATCAGCGCGATGCAGATGATCACCGTGATCCAGCGCAGGCGCATCGCCACCTTGAGCACGGCGAGGAAGACGCGCGTGAACAGCCCGCGCTTCTCCTCGTGATGCTTCATCTTTTTTGGGAGCAACGTCACGCCGAGCAGCGGCGCGAACAGCACCGCGACGACCCATGAGATCGCTAGCGAAGCCGCGATCACCACGAAGAGCGAATAGGTGTATTCGCCGGCCGACGAGCCGTTGAAGCCGATCGGCAGGAAGCCGGCCACCGTGACCAGCGTGCCAGTGAGCATCGGGAAGGCGGTGGAGGTGTACGCGAAGGTCGCCGCCTTCTTGAGATTGTCGCCGACTTCGAGCCGCGCGACCATCATCTCCACGGTGATCATCGCGTCGTCGACGAGAAGACCGAGCGCGATGATGAGCGCGCCGAGCGAGATGCGCTGCAGCGTCACGCCCATCACCTGCATCACCACGAAGACGATGGCGAGCACGAGCGGGATCGACACGGCGACGACGAAGCCGGCGCGCAGGCCGAGGCTCACGAAGCTCACGAGCAGCACGATCACCACGGCCTCGACGAGGGCCTGGGTGAAGCCGCCCACCGCCTCCTCGACGATCTTGGGCTGGTCCGACACGAGATGCACGCCGACACCGATCGGCAGCTTCGCCTCGACCTTGCGCATGCGCTCCTTCAGGTTCTCGCCGAACTTCAGCAGGTTGGCGTTGGGCCGCATGGCGATGGCCAGCCCGATGGCCGGCTTACCGTTCACCCGGAACATCGCGGCCGGCGGGTCCTCGTAGCCGCGATGGATCTCGGCGACGTCGGCGAGGCGGAAGAAGCGGTCGTTGAAGCGCAGGTTGACGTTCTTGACCGACTCTTCCGAGGCGAACTGGCCACTGACGCGGAGCGAGACCCGCTCCGGCCCGGCCTGGACCACACCCGACGCGGCCACCGCGTTCTGCGATTGCAGCGCCTTGATCAGCGCCTGGATGTCGATGCCGAAGCCGGCGAGCTTGCGAGTCGAGAAGTCGAGATAGACGGTCTCGCCCTGCGTCCCCATCAGCAGGGTCTTGCCGATATCAGGCACCTTGAGGATCTCGGTGCGCACGCCCTCGACGTAGTCGCGCAGCTGCCGGTGGGTCAGCCCGTCGGCGGTGAAGGCGTAAACGTTGCCGTACACATCGCCGAATTCGTCGTTGTAGGACGGCCCCTGCACGCCCTCCGGGAAGGTGTACTGGATGTCCCCGAGGCGCTTGCGGACCTGGTAGAAGGCCGGCTGGATCTCGTCCTTGCGCGTGGTGTCCTTGAACTGCACGAACACCGTGGCCTGGCCCGGCGTCGTGTAGCTGCGGACGTAGTCGAGCACACTGATCTGCTGAAGCTCTTTCTCGATCCGGTCAGTGACCTGATCGAGGGTGTCCTTGATGGTGGCGCCCGGCCATTTCGCCTGGACGACCATGGTCTTGATCGCGAAGGGCGGATCCTCCTCGCGGCCGAGGCGCGAATAGGACATCACGCCCGCCAGCATGCAGCCCAGCATCAGGAACCACACGAGCGAGCGGTGCCGCAAAGCCCAGTCGGACAGGTTGAACCCGGTTTCGGAGTGGCGCTCCGGCGAGTCGGTCTTCTGATCGGTCACGGCGTGATGTCTTCGATGCGGACGGTCTGGCCGTCTTTCAGCGAATGGATACCGGCGACCACGACGCGCTCGCCGTCCTTGACGCCGCCGCGCAAGCTGACGCGTTCGGCGCCCTTGGTGGCGACGGTGACCTCCCGGCGCTCGACATGGGTCAGGCCGTCCTTGTCGACGGGCGGCGCGATCCAGACGGTGGTCTTGCCGTCCGCGTCCAGCAGGGCAGTGGCTGGCAGGAGCACGTAGGGATCGACCTTCCGGGTGAGCCCGACCGTGATGGTCGCGCCGAGGCGGAAGGCCGAGGGCGGGTCGATCAGCGTCAGCTTGATGCGGCGGGTCCGGGTGCTCTGGTCGGCGAAGGGTGCGATCTCGCGCACGGTGCCGACGGTGGTGATCTCGGGCGCGCTCTGCAGCGAGATGGTGAAACGGCCCTCGCGTGGCATGGTGCCGACGAGATCCTCGGGGATGTCGACCACCGCCTCGCGGACCTCGGGACGAGCCACTGTCACCACCGCCTGCCCGGCGCTGAGCACCTGCCCAACCTCGGCGAGGCGTTGGGTGACGACGCCATCGAAATCGGCGTGGAGTTCGGTGTAGCCCATCTGGTCGCGCGCGCGCTGCAGGCTCGACATCGCCTGGGCGAGACGGGCCTGGGTCGTGTCGCGACTCGCGACCGACGAATCGAGCTGGGCCTGGGTGACGTTTCCGCCCTCCATCAGCTTGCGCGAGCGGGCCTCGGTGGCGGCGGCATTCTCGGCCTGAGCCTTGGCGTCGGCGACGTCGGCCTCTGCGCGGGTCAGGGCGAAGCGGGTTACGACCGGGTCGAGGGCGGCGAGGCGCTGGCCCTTCTTCACGGTGTCGCCGACCGTCACGTCGCGGGCCGCGACACGACCGCCGATCTGGAAGCCGAGTTGCGACTGGTAGCGCGGCTCGACGGTGCCGGCGAAGGGGCCGAACAGGTCGGTCTCGACGCGCTTGGCCACCGTGACTAGCACCGGGCGGATCGGCGCAGGCTCGTGGCCCTCCTCGGCGGAGGGCGAGCAGCCCGCGACGAGCAGGCCAACGAGGGACAGGGCAAGGAGCCGCGTCATTTCGCGATCCCTTCCGCCTTGGCATCCGCCACGGCGACGTTCTGGCCTGGACGCAGGAATTGGATGCCGGCGGTGACGACGGATTCGCCGGGCTCGACGCCCGACGCGAGGGCAATCGTGTCGAAGGCATACCGATCGATGCCGACGATGCGCGGCGCGACGGTGCCCTTCTGCCGGTCGTAGATCCACACGGCGGGCTTGCCCTCCCAGCGGTACAGCGCCGACCAGGGCAGCACCACGGCCTCGCGTGCCTTGAAGTGTCCCCTGCCGATCACGACGGCGCCGAGGGTCATGGCCGGGGGCGTCTCCGCGAGGCCGATCTTCACCCGGACCGTGCCGGAGGCTTGATCGACGGAGGGCGAGATCTCGCGAACCGTACCCGTCGTGGTGACCCGCGGATCGGCCTGGAGCGCGATCGCCACGCTCTTGCTCGCGGGTGGGTTGGCCGGCAGCGCCTCGTAGACGTTAAAGACGGCATCGCGTGGGCCGTCCTGGGCGAGAACCAGCACGGTCTGGCCGGCTTGGACGACCTGCCCCGTCTCGAACGAGCGGCTCAAGACGATGCCGGCGACGCCCGCGCGCAGATCCGTATAGGAGAATTGCTCCTGCGCGGTTCCGAGCTGCGCCTTGGCCGATTCGACGCTCGCCTGGGTCGTGCGCAACTGCTGCTCGGCCTGATCGTAGCTCGGCCGCGTGGTGTAGCCGCCAGACAGCAACTGCTCCTGCCGCCTGAAGGCGACCTTGGCCTGAGTAAGCAGGGCCTCCGCCGAGACGAGCGCCGCCTTGGCGTTGTCGAGATTGGCCTGCTGCTCCTGCGGATCGAGGGTCGCCAGCACCTGATCCGCTTCGACATGGTCGCCGACCTCGACGAGGCGCCGGGCGATCTTACCGTTGGTGCGAAAGGCGACGTTGGTCTGGGCCTGCGCCTGGATGTCGCCCGTGAAGATCACGTCGGCGGCCACCGAGGAGCGCTTTGCCTCCACCGTCCTCACGAGGACGACGGAGGTGTTGTTCGGGTCGTGGTCCGGATCGGTCTCTGCCGCCCAGGCCCGTGAGACTAAGACAGCGAGCAGTGCAACCGCCACGAGGGCAGCGCGGTTTCCGTACGGGCGGGTCGAGGGGCACGAAGGCATGGGACGGGGTCCGCGGCTTTCGAATCCAAGCATCTATCGCCGGACAGCCATATCCGGTAGTTTACCAACCGTCCAGACGGTTTTTAAGAGGCGGGCGAATGGAGCCGAGGACGCGGAGCCGGCGCGAGGACCGGCCCGAGATCATTCTCGATGCGGCCGAGAGCGTGATGCGCCGTCACGGTGCTCGGGCCTTGACCATCGACGCAGTCGCGGTCGAGGCGTCCCTAAGCAAAGGCGGCGTCCTGCATCACTACGCCTCCAAGGACGCGCTGATCTGCGCGCTGGCGAAGCGAAAGCTGCAGCGCCTGCGCGACGGAATCGCCGCTCATGAGGCCAGCCAGGATCCGCCTTCGGCCTCGCCGGCGCGGGCCATGATCGCCAATGCCCGCGACACCTATTGCGAGGAGGACGGCTTTCCTCGCGCACTCCTCGTCGCCTCTGCGGAGACGCCGGACGCCCTCGCGGATTTCCGCACCTTCGTCGCCGAACGTCTCGATCAGATGGCGCGTATCGAGGGCAAGCCCGGCGCCGGCGCGGTTCTGGTCTTCGCCCTGATCGGGCTGGCGGTCGGGCGGACGCTGGGCTTCCACGACCTGACGGGCGAGCAGGCCGACCGGGTGTTCGATGCGCTCGATGAGGTGGCGCGGGAATTGGGGAAGACCTGACGTTCTCGGACGTCATTCCGGGGCTCGCCGCAGGCGAGAGCCTGGAATGAGGTGAGATCATCCCCAAGCCGCCATTGCCTCGAACACCAGCGCGTGCCGTGCCGCCAGCGCATCGATGTCGGTGTCGTAGCCGCCGCCGATCACGGTGACGAGTGGGATGCCGCGGCTCTTCGCCTGCGCGATCACGAAACGGTCCCGTGCCAGGAGGCCCTCGTCGGTGAGCTCAAGGCGTCCGAGCCGGTCGTCGCGATGCGGGTCGACCCCGGCGTTGTAGAAGACTAGATCGGGTGAGAACGCCGCGATCAGCGACGGCAGCCGGGCCTCCAGCACGGCGAGATAGCCGGCATCGTCGAGGCCGTCCGGTAGACCGATGTCGAGGTCGCCCGGCACCTTCGGGTTCGGGTAGTTGTTCTCGGCGTGTATCGAGAGCGTGAACAGGTCCGGCTCGCCTGAGAGGCAATCGGCGGTGCCGTCGCCCTGGTGGACGTCGCAATCGACGATCATCGCGCGCTGCACCACGCCCTCACGCTTCAGGGCGAGGGCCGCGATGGCGACGTCGTTGAAGACGCAGAAGCCCCGTCCTCCATCCCGGCGCGCATGGTGGCTGCCGCCGGCCGCGCTGCCGGCCAGTCCGTGCCTCAGCGCGAGCCGTGCCGCGGCGAGCGTCCCGCCGGATGAGGCGCGCGAGCGGGCGACGACGCCCTCGTCGCATCGGAAACCGATGGTGCGCTCGACCTCGGGCGACAGGGTCTGTGAGAGAACGGCGTCGACATAGGCGCGGTCATGCGCGAGCGCTAGCAATTCCGGGCTGGCTGGTACCGGCCGCGTGAAGCCGTCCGGCACGAGGCCGCGCTCCGTCAGGATCTCGGCGAGTCGCCCGAACTTGCGCATCGGGAAGCGGTGGCCCTCAGGAAGGCTCGCCTCGTAGGCGGGATGGAACAGGATCGGCACCATGCGGGCCTTAGATGGTGCGCGTTTCGGGAAGGCTAAGGTCCCTCGATCTCTCGACCCACTTGCCGGACGCCTTCCGCTTCGCTCCGGGCGTCCGGCAAATGACTGCGCGTGCGGATGCTGCGGCCAAGCTTTGTCACACGGCTGAAATCGGCCGCCAGCTAAGGGCATTCGATGCGCTGGTGGGAACGGCGCGGCGGAGTGATCACGGATGTTCGACGACATCGGGAGCGCAACCGTGATCGCCCTGTCGGTCTGTGGCGTCCTGACCCTGATCCATCTTGCGAGCATCGCCCTGGCTGCCAGCCGCCTCGGCCGTAGCCGGGCCGGTTCGGCCTTCCCCGCCGGTGCGCCGATCTCGCTGGTGCGCCCGGTCTGCGGGCTCGAGACCTTCAGCGAGGAGACCCTCGCCCGCGGTTTCGCCCTCGACTACCCGAATTACGAGATCATCTTCTGCGTCGCGGACGGCAACGACCCGGTGCTGCCACTGGTGCGCCGCGTGATGGCCGCCCATCCCGCCGTGCCGTCGCGGCTGATCGTCGGCGACGTGCGGGTCAGCGACAATCCGAAGCTCAACAACTGCGTGCGCGGCTGGGATGAGGCGCGGCACGACTGGGTAGTGCTCGCCGATTCCAACGTGCTGATGCCGATAGACTACCTGCAGCAGCTCCAATCGGCCTGGCGCGAGGATACCGGCCTCGTCTGCTCGACGCCGATCGGTTCTCGGCCGGCCGGGTTCTTCGCCGAGGTCGAGTGCGCCTTCCTCAACACCCTGCAGGCGCGCTGGCAGTATTCCGGCGCGGCCCTCGGTTTCGGCTTCGCGCAAGGCAAGAGCATGCTCTGGCACAAGCCCTTCCTCGAAGCACGCGGCGGCATCCGGGCACTCGGCGCCGAGATCGCCGAGGATGCGGCGGCGACGAAGCTGGTGCGCGCAGCCAGCCGGAAGGTGCATCTCGTCGCGTCCCCGTTCAGCCAGCCCCTGGGGCGCCGCAAGCTCTCCGAAGTGTGGTCGCGTCAGCTGCGTTGGGCGCGGCTGCGCCGCATCACCTTCCCGCTTTTCTTCGCTCCCGAGATCGGCATCGGCGCGCTCGGCCCCTTCGTGCTGGCGGGCTGCCTCGCCGGGACGCAGGAGGCCGCCGCCGGCCTCGGCCTCATGGCCGTGCTCTGGTACGGCGCCGAGTTCGCCCTGGCGCGCCATGCCGGCTGGTACCGCCCGGCTCGGCTCCTCTCCGCGATGATCGTGCGCGACGCGATGCTGCCGGCGATCTGGGCCGGCGCCTGGTTCCGCAGCGCCATCGTCTGGCGCGGCAACGCGATGGACATCCGCACCAAGACGCCGCTGCGCCTCAGAGCGCGCGCGACGGCGGCCTGAGCCGAGATCGCTGCACAACGGCTCTTTCGTGACGATCCTGGCACTCGGCGGCCGAGCCGCGGCCTTCAGCCCTTATTGCGCAGGCCGAAGCCGCGCTGCTTGGCCATCTCGGATCGCTTGGCCGAGTAGGTCGATGCGACCATCGGGTAGTTCGATGGCAGACCGAAGCGTGCGCGATAGCCCTCGAAATCGAGCCCATGGGTCGAGAGATGCCGCTTGAGCGTCTTGTAGGACTTTCCGTCGATGAAGGAGATTAGCGCGTCGGGCGTGATCGAGCGCTTGATCTGGCCCGGCGTCGGCATGTCCTCAGGGTCGTCCGGTGTCTCTCCGGTGGCCGAAAGGGTCGAGAGCGCGGCATGCACTCGTGAGATCAGGTTCGGCAATTCGTCGGAGGGCAAGGAGTTGTTGGCGACGTACATCGCAACAATGTCGGCGGCCAATCGTATCGGCCGCGAGGTTTGGAGCGTCGGCTCCGTGACGGCGTCGTCCGGTTCGCTCATTCAATAGACCTTGATCGGTACGGTGTCTGACCTTTGTTCGGGCCGTCGCAATCTTCAACAGCCTTCGAACGAAAGGAGATCACGATGCGCTTGACGATTGCTGTATGCTCCACCCAAATGGGTGGGCATCGGGGTAAAGCGGACTAAACTTAGAATTTAATCGGTCGGGTTTCCCGTGCGAGCCAGACCAGATCTGATCACCTGGAGTCCTTTCCAGTCATCTCCTCTATGCGAGGGCTGGCTCTGGGGGGCTCAACTCGGGTTCCGATCGGCTTAATTGGCCTGCCGTCTGCCATTCGAGATCCGCGACCATCGTCATGGCCCGTCACACGCTTCGCGATGCGATCGAAGATGTTGGCCAGTTGATCGACGAGGCGGCGTTCGACGTCGGCCGCTGGCAGGATGTCTTGGACACCCTGACGCACAGCCTGCCCGGCACACGCGCCAATCTGCAGGTGGTCGATCCGGCCCTGGGGCGCGCCGCTCCGATGGTGGGTTCGGGCTGGCGCGCCGACGAGATGGACGCCTACGCGCGCCATTTCGGAGCGATCAATCCTTGGGTCTCGGTTCTGCTCCGCTCGTCGCCGATGGCCGCGATTTGCGGCGAGCGTGAGCTGCCCTATTCCGAACTCCGCAAGAGCGAGTTCTATCAGGATTGGCTCCGGCCGATCGGAGAGGTCGATGGCTCGAGCGGGATCAAGTTGTTGGATAGCGGCGGACGGTTCGGCGCGTTGACCTTGAGCTACGACGTCAAGCGAACGGACCGGATTTATCCGGACATCGCCCGCCTGCTCCAGGCGCTCGCTCCGCGCATCGAGCGCTCGCTGAACATCAGCCGCGTCGGCGTCGGCGCTTCATGGCGCGCAGAGGGTACGTCGCTGGTGGGAGCGATCGCCGATCCGGCCTTGGTCGTGACCTGGGACGGGCGTTTGCTGGACGCGAACACGCCGGGATCCGACCTGATGTTATCCGGCGCTGCATTCCGCCTGGGCGCGGCCGACAGGCTCCGCCTGAAGGACGCCCGCATGACGGCGCGGTTTCAAGCGGCCCTGCGCGCGGCCTGCCAGGGACGTCAGAGCCCGGAGCCGGCGGGCGGATTGCGGTTCTCTACCTTGGCCGGCGACTTCGCGCTGACCATCGTCAGCCTTCGCCCCGACCTCACGCGGATGCGCGGCCTTACCCCATGGCTGGCCGCGGGCGAGATCGCGCTGGTCGTGCTGAAGCGCTGTGGCTCGCGGCGGCGAGCGGATGCCGCCGAGATCTTGTCGCAGCGCCATCGGCTGTCGCCGGCCGAGGTTCGGTTGGTCCTGGCCATGGACGGCAAGCGCGCGCTACCCGAGGTGGCGGCCGACCTCGCCATCTCCTACGAGACGGCGCGTTGGCACCTCAAACGCATCTTCGCTAAGCTCGGCATTTCGCGACAGGCCGAGCTGGTAGCCATGGCCATTGAGCTGAAGGGCTCGGCCTCCGAGGTTTGAGACCCGCTCCCGCCGAAGGCCCGGCCGCGTGCGGGCATGGCGGTCGCCCTGCCCTCTCGTCGATGTGCGAGGCCCGCGGCCGGTCAGTGACCGCAGGTGGTGGCATCGCCGGAGGTGGCGATGGGGCGGCCGTTGATGAAGACGCCTCGCGCGCCGCTGGCGATCTTGCCGCATCCGGCCCCGTCGCCCACCGTCGCCACCGGCTTGCCGTTGATGAACACGTTCGAAGAGCCGCCGTGGATCGTACCGCCGGTCGTGGCGTCGCCCTGGCGCGCAGCGGGCCGGCCGTTGATCGTCACGCCCGGCGCGCCCTCGACGATGACGCCGGGCTTCCCCTCCTGCGCGAGCGCGGCAGCCCCGACGAAAGCGAGGCCGGCGGCGAGAGCGGGCGGCAGGATCGTGCGGAGCAGCATGATGCAAGTCTCCCGAAAATCGTCGCGGCGCGCCTCCGAATCCGTGCGCCCGTGAGCGTACTCTAGCCCGAGACGAGCGTGGCCGTCACGACGCGCTCCCGGTTGGACTCATCGCTCGTGCCGGCACAACAGGCTTCGCGCGAAGGGCTTGCCTGTTCGCGGCGCCTACGGGATGCCCAGGATCTTGTGCGTCTGCAGGGACAGCCGCCAGCGCGCGTCGCGCCGGCAATAGGCGATCGCGGCCTGGGTGTTGGCGAGGCGGTCCGGCCCGTCCATCGGCTGCAGGAAACGGCGGCGGAAGGCGAGGTCGGCGTAGCGTTCAGGCTCGGCGCCGGCTTGTGGAAAGACCAGCTTCAGCTCGTGCCCGCTCGTCTGCACAAGCGGATTTCCGGCCTTCGGGCTGACGCAGATCCAGTCGATCCCGTCGGGCGCCTTCAGGGTACCGTTGGTCTCCACCGCGATCTCGAAGCCCTTCGCATGCACGGCATCGATCAGCGCGGGATCGAGCTGCAGCAGAGGCTCGCCCCCGGTGAAGACGACGAAACGGTCGCTGTCCCCACCCTGCCAAGTCCGGGCGACCGCCGTGGCGAGGTCGGCCGCCGTGGAGAAACGACCGCCGCCTTCACCATTCAGGCCGACGAAATCCGTGTCGCAGAACCGGCAAGCAGCATCCGCCCGGTCCTCCTCGCGGCCGGACCAGAGATTGCAGCCGGCGAAGCGGCAGAACACGGCGGCGCGGCCGGCCTGCGCGCCCTCGCCCTGTAGCGTGTGAAACACTTCCTTGACCGCGTAGGCCATCGCTCGTCCCGCCAGTGAACTGGCCTGCCTCTCGACCCGTTACCGCCGCAGATAACCCCACCGACCCCGGACCGCCACCGGCCGCTTTGCGTCCCTGCCCCTCATCCGGAACCGTGGCCGAGATCGATGGGGACAAGCGGCTTCGCCTTGCTCTCGCCAAAGAGCCCGCGTTGAAGTCCGGCGGTGTGTGTTCGACACTCGCGTCGGCGCGCCATGGTTCGACGATGTCCGCGCCGCCGGACCGGCACGCTCGGCGCCTGTCCCTAGCCTCTCGCGACTGAGACTTTTTTCGATGCTGAACCGGGTTGTTGGACGGGTGATCGGCGCTTTCGCGGCGCTCACGGCGCTGGCGGGCAGCGCCGGCGCGGTCACGGCGCCGATCGTCGTAGTCGAGGTCGATTCCGGCAAGGTGATCTACAGCCAGGCGGCCACCGACCCGTGGTACCCGGCCTCGATCACGAAGCTGATGACCACCTACGTCGCCCTCGACCTGGTGCGCCAGGGCAAGATCTCGCGCGACAGTCTGCTGACGATCTCGCCGGCGGCCGCGGCCGAGCCGCCCTCGAAGATGGGCTTCAAGCCCGGCACGCAGCTCACCCTCGACAACGCGCTCAAGATCATCATGGTCAAGTCGGCCAACGACGTGGCCTGGGCGGTCGGCGAGAATCTCGGCGGTTCGATCGAGGGCTTCGCCGACCTGATGAACGAGACCGCGCGCCGGATCGGCATGCGCGAGAGCCGCTGGTACAACCCCAACGGCCTGCCCGAGCCGCGCCAATGGACCTCCGCCCGCGACATGGCGACCCTGGCCCGCGCCCTGATGCGCGACTTCCCCGAGGCGCACGACCTCTTCAACATCTCGGCGATCCAGTACGGCAAGTATGTGGTGGCCAACCATAATGGCCTGCTCGGGCGTTATGCCGGGGCCGACGGCATGAAGACCGGCTTCATCTGCTCGGGCGGCTTCAACGTGGTGGCGAGCGCCACGCGCAACGGCCGCCGCATCGTCGCCGTGGTGATGGGCCAGGCGAGCGCACGCGAGCGCGACCTCAAGACCGCCGACCTGTTCGATTACGGCTTCAGTCAGTCCGCCGGTTGGACCGCGCCGACGCTCGAAGCCCTGCCCTCCTCCAGCCTCTCCGAGCCGCCGGACATGCGGCCCTTCATCTGCGACCGCAAGAAGCCGATGCCGGTCGACGAGGGCCAGGGAGCGATCACCGCCGGCGGCCCGGCCGGGGCCGACAACGCCTTCTCGCAGCTGCTCGGCTCGCCGACCTCGGGTCAGGCGCCGCTGGCGCTGGCCACGCTGAACAGTGCCAACATGCGCGGCCGCAGCCTGCCGCCGCGCGCACCCCTCCAGCCGATCGCGGTCTGGACCGGCAGCAACCCGGCCGAGGGCGCGGCCATGCTCGCGGCGGAAGAGGAAGCCGCCAAGAACACCAAGGCCACCAAGCTTGCCGCCGCCAAGGAGAAGCGCGAGGCGGCGCGGCAGGCCGCCAAGCAGGCCAAGGCCGAGAAGGCCGCCAAACAACGCGCCGCCGCGGTGACCGCGCCGCACTCTCACAAGGGCGCCCTCCCCGCCTCGGCCAGCGCCTATACGGCGCCCGATACCAAGGAAAAAAAGGGCTCGGCCAAGTCCGCCGCCAAGCCGGCTCTGAAGGCCGCAGCGAAGCCGGCCGCCAAACCCGCCGCGAAGGCTGCCGCCAAGCCTACGGGCAAGAAGAAGAGCGCGGCGGCAGACGAGTAGGACCAGCGTTGGGGCCTCGGCTCTGAGGCGCGACGACCGGCTGGACGGTTCGTCCGGGACTTCTCGCGCCCGATTTTCCCTACCCGACTATCTCCTCATCCTGCGGTGCCTGCGCCAGCCGGCCTTGACGGAGGGGCCATATGTCTCGCGATCCCTGGAGCCCACCTTCGAGGGGGGCGCTTGGCGCCGCCACCTCCGGATGAGGACAGGGAGTGGGATAGCGAACCGGCTGCTGAACCGCTTGCAAGATAATAGATAGTATTCTATTTAATAGGCATCTCTTCATTGCGCCGTGTTTGCCCGGCGCAGGTCATCGCATGTCCGCTGATCTGGCCCTGCTCCGCCAAGCCTACACGCAGGCCCTACTGCTCGCCGGCCGCCACTGGCGGCGTGCGGCAGACGCCGTCGTGCAGCCGCATGGCATCTCGGATGCAACTGCGCTTCCGCTGCTGATGATCGGGCGCATGCAGGGTGAGCCCCGGCAGAATGCCTTGGCGGATGCGGTCGGGATCGAAGGCCCCTCCCTGGTGCGGCTGCTCGACCAGCTCTGCGCCGCAGGTCTCGTCCAGCGCAAGGAGGACCCCACCGACCGCCGCGCCAAAGTCCTCAGCCTCACGCCGGCGGGCCAGTCGACGGTCGCCCGCATGGAAACCGATCTCGATCATCTGCGCGAATCGGTGTTCGCCCGGGTCAGCAGAGCCGACCTCGAGGCCAGTCTGCGGGTCTTCCGCGTGCTGCAGGACGTCGATCGGACGACCGCGCGGGGCGAAGCCCCGATCCGGGAGGCGGCGCAATGACCGTTCCCGGCTGGCGCGACTGGGCCTTCGCGCTCAAGACATTCGGGGCGGCGATGCTGGCCCTGTATCTCGCGATGTGGATCGATTTGCCGCGTCCGTATTGGGCGCTCGGCACGGTCTTCATCACGAGCCAGGTGCTGGCGGGCGCGACGCGCTCGAAGGCGATCTACCGGGTCTTCGGAACGCTGCTCGGCGCCGTCGTCAGCGTCATCCTGGTCCCCAATCTCGCGAATGCACCCGAACTGCTGACCGTCGCCATCGCGCTCTGGGTCGCCGTCTGCCTGTACTTCTCGCTGCTCGATCGGACGCCCCGGAGCTACCTGATGATGCTCGGCGGCTATACGGCGGCCCTGATCGGCTTCCCCGCCGTCGGCGAGCCGGGCACGATGTTCGATACCGCCGTGGCGCGGGCAGAGGAGATCACCCTCGGCATCCTCTGCGCCTCCCTCGCCAACACGGTAGTGCTGCCCCAATCGGTCGCCCCGCTGATTGCCGGGCGGCTGGACCATTGGCTGCGCGATGCGCGCGCCTGGGTCGTGAGCGTCCTGAGCCGAAGCAGCGACGCGGGCGACATGCAGATCAGGCGCCTCAAGCTCGCCTCGGACGCCATCGCCTTCGATGCCCTGGCGACCCCGCTGCGCTACGACATGTCTGGCGCGGAGCGCTCGGCCGAGGCCATGGCGACGCTACGCCAGCACATGCTGATGTTCCTGCCCATCGTCTCGGCGCTTGCCGACCGCATCGAGGTTCTGAGGCGCGCGGGCACGATGCCCGGACGCCTCGACGCCTTGCTCGACGACGCGGCGGCCTGGCTCGCCTCCGGGCGCACCGACCCGATCGAGGCGCAGGGCCTGCGAGCGCGGGCCGACGCGATGTACCCGCCCCTGAGCCACCACGCGTCCTGGACGGACCTGGTGCTCGCAAGCCTGCTGGCGCGCTTGCGCGACTTCATCGACCTTCGGCAGGATGCCCGCCTCCTGCAGCGCCACATCCTCGACGGGACGCCGGCCACGGAGGATCTCGCCTTCAGCTACACCGCGAAGGCGCGCACGATCCGCCATCGTGATCATGGCATGGCCCTGCTCTCCGCCATCGGCGTGTTTCTCTCGGTGCTGCTGACCTGCGCGATCTGGATCGCCACAGGCTGGCCGGATGGCGCGGGCGCTCCGATGATGGCCGCGGTCGGCTGCTGCTTCTTTGCCGTTCAGGATGATCCCGCCCCGTCCATCGTCGGCTTCGCCAATTCCGCCATCGTCGGAGGCATCGGCGCGGTGATCTACCTGTTCGGGATCCTTCCGCTCGCCACGAATTTCGAGATGCTGACGCTTGCTCTGGCGCCGGGTCTCTTGCTGTGCGCCCTCTTCATCACCCAGCCCAAGACGCAGCCGATCGCCATGGGCGCGGCCGTGAACGGCTCGGCGATGATCGCGCTCCAGGGCAGCTATACCGGCGATTTCGCGGCCTTCGCCAACTCCTCCATCGCCGTCGTTGCCGGAATGTGGATCGCCGCGCTGGTGACGCGCCTAGTCCGCTCGGTCGGGGCGGGATGGACGGCCCATCGCTTGCGCGGCGTGAACCGGCGCAGCCTGGCGCAGGCCGCCGAGCGGCAGGGCGCACAGAACGGCCTGGAGCTCGCGGCGATCATGCTCGATCGCGTCGGCCTGATCGCGCCTCGCCTGGCGAGCCTGCCGCCCGACGATGCCGAATGGACGGCCGATCTCCTGGCGGAGGTGCGGGTTGGCATCAACGTGGTCGAGTTGCGCCGCGACCGCCGGTCTCTCACCAGGGATGCGCGCATGGCGATCGAGGCGCTGCTCGCGTCCCTGGCCGCGCATTTCCACAGTGCTGTCGCGACACCGCCCGACGGCCTCCTCGTCGATATCGATGCCGCCCTGGATGCGGTGATCGCCGATCCGATGCGCACGGCCCGCGACGCCGCACTGATGGGTCTCGTCGGCGTCCGGCGCGGGCTATTTCCCGATGCGGCGCCCTACCGTGCGCCCACACGCGCAACCACCGAACCGGGATTGGCCGCATGACCGGCGAACTCGACGTCTACGGCGTCTTCATTCCGAGCCTCGCGGCCTGGATGCTTCTGGCGTTTCTGGCGAGCATCGTCCTTCGCAGGTCGCTCGCCGCCGCCGGCTTCTATCGGCTCGTCTGGCATCGCCCGCTCTTCGATCTCGCGCTCTACGTCATCGTGCTCGGCGCCGTCGTCTCGGTCGCGCTGCCCCTGACGTCCTGACGATCACAAAAACCAACCCTTCGCATCCTCACGTCGGTTCGGCCTCCCATGACACGGTTCCTCGCCCTCGGCTTTCGTCTTCTCGTCACCCTGGCGATGGTTGCCGTGGCGATCGTCGTCGGGCTGGCGCTGTGGGACTACTACATGGACGCCCCATGGACGCGCGACGGTCGGGTCAGGGCCGACGTCGTCGCCGTGGCGCCCGACGTCTCCGGCCTCGTCACCGAGGTCCTGGTAGGGGACAACCAGTTGGTGAAACGCGGCGACGTGCTGTTCCGGATCGACCCCGAGCGCTTCACCCTTGCCCTGCGTCAGGCCGACGCCATCGTGGAGGGCAAGAAGGCGAGTGCCGACCAAGCCAACGCCGATTACGTCCGCTACAGCAAGCTGAGCGACGCGGTCGTCTCACAGCAGAAATTGGAGGCCGCCCGCGCCACCGACCTCGAGGCCAAGGCCGCCTACGACCAGGCCCTGGCCGACCGGGATCTGGCCAAGCTGAACCTGGAGCGTTCTGCGGTGAAGGCGTCGGTGAACGGCCGGATCACCAACATGGAGCTGCGGCCGGGTGCCTACGTGACCACCGGCAAGGGTGTGATGGCGCTGATCGACAACGACACGCTTCGCGTCGAAGGCTATTTCGAGGAGACGAAACTTCCGCGCATCCATATCGGCGACAAGGCCAGCATCCGCCTGATGGGCGACGACGCGGTGCTGACGGGCCACGTCGAGAGCTTTGCCGGTGGCATCGAGGATCGCGAGCGGAGCGCCGGCAGCAACCTGCTCGCCAACGTCAACCCCACCTTCGCCTGGGTCCGCCTCGCCCAGCGCGTTCCCGTCAGGATCGCCCTGGACAGCCCGCCCGAGACCCTGCGCCTCGTCTCTGGCCGCACCGCCACGGTCGCCATCGGGCCGACCGGCGGACGGACCTGGCTCGACGCGTTCGGCGCTTGGCGGAAATAGGCGGTCGGCGATTCAGCCGAAGGATCAGGCCCGCTCGTGCGCAAATTCTGCGACCGTGTTGCCATGTGTCCATCGCCGCACATCGAGGCGTTAACCATCTCCGTGAAGACTGTTTTGCGACCCGCAACGAAGGCCGAAGCTTGCGAAGCATAGGGTAAGCTTTCATGCAGGAGCATGCGTCGGCCGATCGGGGAAAAGCGATCTTCTGCTCGCGCTGTCTCGCATTTAACGGCGTTACGATCGCTTCATGCACCGCAGAGCGGGTCTTATGCAGAAAGAATACGTTTCCCGACACCGCATCGTTCTACTGGTCGAGGATGAGGCTCTCTTGCGCGTGATCACGACCGAGATGCTCGAGGATACCGGCGCGACCGTCATCGGGGTGGAAACCGCGGACGCGGCTTGGCAAATTCTTCAGACGAGGTCTGACGTCGACATCGTGTTCACGGACGTGAACATGCCCGGCTCGATGAATGGCGTCGTGCTGGCTCACCGCGTCCGAGAGCGGTGGCCGCACATCGCTCTCGTCATCACCTCTGGGCGCCACCTCCTGAGCGAGGCCGAGATTCCCGCCAGGGGGCACTTCCTTCCGAAACCGTACCGCTACCAGCAGATCGTCGGTGCCATGGAACTGGCCGCTCCTCGGCAATGAAGCATGGCGGCCGGGACGCCGTGACCCGGGTCGATGACGTCGACCGGTTGCAACGAGGACCATCGCGTCGGAACTGCCACGCGAAGCCGTGCATTATGAGAAAGTGTTTTCTGTTTTCGGCAAGCGTTGGCGCTTTTGCCGTCCGTAGCTTTCAATATTGGACAGTAATGCGTCTTAACTCGTTGGAAACCATCCGCGGTCTGATGGATCGCATCGTGGCCGAGGAAGCCTTCGCGGCCCATCTCGACCGGCTCTGGTCCAAGGCCTGCGTCGTCGGCGATTCCGAGAAGGCCCAGGTGCTGCAGATTCTCGTCGACAAGCAGCGCAGACAGACCCGCGACCTTCGGGGCCGGATCGCCGTGCTGAGCCAGCGCTACAGCGGGACCTACCACGTCAACTTCTGATGCCGCTGTCGCGACGCTCAGGCTGGCTGTCGGCGAGCGACGCCAGTAATCTCTGAAAACATTTCACGGGCGAGCGGCGCAGGACCGATGCTGTTTTTCGGCTGTCTTGCGTTCTCGAAATACAAAAACGACGCACTACAGGCTATGAGGCCTGAAATGGTTGAGTATGCACATATTGCGTACGGCCCCATTTCTTCACGAGATGCGTGCGGCCGCGTAAAACTCACTTGCACGCAACTGTATACAATTCCGCATCTTCCAGAAATTTGTTTCCGAATAACGCAAGTTCGATTACCTTTCTCTCGAAGATGGTTGCAACCGCACCGCTCGCGTTGGGGTTCGGGATTGTGACGGACCGCAGAGGGAGAGCGGGATGACACATGATCAGGCGTGCAACGAACATATCCGCGCCTTGGTGGAGCAAGCCCGGCGCGTAAGCGATCGCGGCGGATCGTTTCGGGTGCGCGTGTTGCTCGAGATGGTCTCGATCGAACTGGACAGGCAGCAAGCCGCTGCCCAGCCGGTGAAGCAGAGAATGCGCGCCTAGCGTTGCGCGCGGCGGCGCGTACGCTTCGCGCCGGTCTTCGATCAGCGCAGTGGCGGCGCGTGGGCCGACCGCCTATCTCCCGGTGACGTTTCCACCGGGACCACGCTTCGCATCATGTCCGAACCCGCCGGCCGCCCGACGCCGATCCCGCTGACCGTGCTCACGGGCTTCCTCGGCGCGGGCAAGACCACGCTGCTGAACCGGCTGCTTCAGGATCCCGCGCTCTCCGATACCGTGGTGATCGTGAATGAGTTCGGCGAGATCGGGCTCGATCACCTGCTCGTGGAGACACTCGACGAGGACATGATCCTGCTCGGGGCCGGCTGCCTGTGCTGTACCGTGCGCGGCGACCTGATCTCGGCCCTCGAAGACCTGCTGAGAAAGCGCGACAATCACCGCATCAAGCCTTTCCGCCGCGTCGTGATCGAGACCACCGGCCTCGCCGACCCGGCGCCGATCCTGCACGCGCTGATCGCCCACCCGTATCTGTCGCTGCGCTTCCGGCTGCAGGGCGTCGTCACCGTGGTGGACGCGGTGAACGGCGCCTCGACGCTCGATGCGCATCCGGAGGCCGTCCGCCAGGCCGCCGTCGCCGACACGCTGGTGACGACCAAGGCCGACCTGCCCGGCGCGGAGCCCGAACGGCTCGCGGCCCGACTGCGCGCGCTCAACGCCCATGCCCGGCTCGCCGGGCCGGACATTGCGGCCGAGACCCTGCTCGGCGGGTTTTTCGGGCTAGATGGTACGAGCGCGGACGTTCGGGCCTGGCTTGGCGCCGAGGACGAGCGCGCGAAGGGCCATGATCATCATCACGACCATGACGGCGAGCATCGCCATCATGGCCACGCGCATCACGACGTGAACCGGCACGATGCGGCGATCCGGGCCTTCCACCTCGTCAGCGACACTCCCGTGCCGCGCCCGGCCTTCGATATGTTCCTCGACCTGATCCGCTCGGCGCATGGGCCGAAGCTGCTGCGGCTCAAGGGGCTGGTCGCGATGGCCGACGATCCGGGGCGGCCGGTCGTGGTGCACGGCGTGCAACACGTCGTCCACACGCCGGTGACCCTCGACGCTTGGCCCGACCAGGACCGCCGCTCGCGGCTCGTCTTGATCGTGCGCGACCTGAGTCCCGCCTTCGTCGAGCGGATCTGGGATGCGTTTCTCGGACGTCCGCGCATCGACGCGCCGGATGCGGCGGCACTCACCGACAATCCGCTCGCCATCCCGAACGGTTGAATTCGGGACGGCGCGGTCCGGCATCGTTCTTGAAACCTTAACCCCGTGCTCAACGGCAAACCGGCCTTCCGTCCCCGGACGGGACAACCGGTGCAGCGGATCAGGACGGGTCGATGCAACCACGTTTCACCATCATCCAGGGCGGCCTGCCCGAGACGGCGCCGCGCGCCGCCTCCGCAGAGAGGCGTCCCTGGCTTTCCCTGGTGAGCGACGCGCCGGTTGCGGATTCGCAGACGCCCGATGGCTGGCGGGTGATGCTGCGCCGGCCCTCGGAACTGCGCGATGCGGAGATCGAGGAATGGCGCGCGCTGGCCGCACGCCGCACCTGTCTCGAACCCTTCTCGGACCCCGATTTCCTCGCGACGGCGGCCCTACACCTGCCGCGCGGCCAGACCGGCGGCGTCGCCTTCGCCATGGCCTACGCCACTGGCGAAGGCGGCATCGAGCGCCTGCGCGGCGTGATTCCCCTCGTCCTGCCGGGCCCGATCTGGGGCGGCGCGTCCGTCTCGCTATGGCATGCTCCGCTCTCGCCACGCCTCGTCGAGCCGGTCTTCGATGATGGGGCCGCCGGCGACGCGGTCGAGGCGGTGCTCGGCCATCTCGCACACGTCAAGCCGACGGCCGGCCTGCGGCTGCCGGGGCTCGACGCCACTGGCGATCTCCTCGCGGCGCTTCGGGTCGAGCCGCGGCTGCACGTCGAGATGTGCCAGGCGCCGGCCGCCATCCCGGAGGCTCAATTCGTGACGCTGGCGAGCCGTGAGACCGTCTCGTGCGTCGAGCGGGTCACCGGAGCGGACGCGATCCGCGACGCGGTCGAGCGCTTCCTTCTGGTGGATGCCCAGCGTTCGCGTCGCCCGATCCTGTCCGATCCTGCGGCTGCCTCGACTCTGCGTGTCGTCTCGCGCCTCTTCGGCCGCCGCGGTCTCATCGAGGTCGAGCTGAATTCCGCCGGGGGCGACGTGGTCTCCGGTGCGATCCGTCTCGGCCGAGAGGGCGAACGCGTGATTTGGCGCTCCGCGAACCTCGACGAAGCCGGGCCGGCGCAACCCCGCACGGTCGACGTCGAGATCAGCCTGTCGGAGCCGGTGATGCGCGCTGGCGTGGTGGGCCAGGCCTGAGCCGAGGCTCGACCCTCGACGCGCCGCGCTATTCGTGCGGAACCATACGCTTTTCGATTGTGAACAATTCAATCTCTGCTAGATTGAATTCATCATTCGAAACGCGCGGTAGGCCGTGTCGTGGGAGAGCAATGCGATGATGCTGCTGTGCGCGGGCTGTGCGGCGGTGATGGCTCTCTGTATTGCGGCAACCTTCGTGGCTCTCAACCTGTGATGAAGCCATAGTAGGGCCGATCGCATCTGGCCGGGATGGCCCGCCATGCAGTTCAGATGTTCTCGTCATGAGCCGTGCCGGTGACGGCACGGCGTCGGGCCCCTTCTCCAATCTCAGCGGAATGACATGAAGAAGCGCGTCGGAGCGTTGGTCGCCATCACGGGGGCCGTCTCGACGGCCATCGTCGCGTTTCCGCAGAGCGCAGCCGCCCAGACGGATGCAAGTCCGTATGGGTTCTCGGTGCAGGTGTCGCTGTCGCCGAAGGCATTGCAGAAGCTGACGACCCTCTCCGAGAGCGTGGCCGTCAACTCGTTCTATTACGGGAAATCGGCCACGAAGCCGACCCGTGCCGACATCAAGCGCGCACACGCCGAGGGCCGAGAGCCCGATCAGATCGAGATGGCTGGCGACCTCGTCACCCTGCCCGCCGCGGGCGGCGTCGCCGGTCTGCCCGGTCGAAACCTCGACGCGACCGAGGTCGCGGCCGTGGGCAGCAATCCGCTCAGGGTGAACGTCAACGTCTTCTCGGCGCGCAAGGCGGCACAAGACAACCTGCTGGATTGCGACCTCTTCGAGGATGAGCTTCAGCTCGCGAGGGCAAAGCCCGTCATCATCGGGTGTCGTCTGATCGGAGAAAGGTGAGGCGAACTCGTAACGTCCTCGCACCGGACGTTTCGATACGAGCTCCGGCTCGCATTCTCGGACGTCAGGAACTCGTCCCGGTGCCGAGCTTGATTCCGGAACGACGGAAGAGTTCCAGCAGAACGAAGTTCAGCTCGCTGCGGGTGGTGTCGGCGAGCACGCCGTTCTTGAGGAAATCACCGCGCGTTCCAGCGCGGCCGCGCTTTCGGCCCGCAATTCGCGGCTCTCCGCCATCACGGCCTCCGTCCGATCGCGAAGCGTGGACAGTCCCTTGAAATCGGATTGCCGGAGCGGGAGCTCAGCCTTGATCTCGGTCAGGGCTTGGCGAAGAACGGCGCGCGCATCCTCCTGCGCTAGGCTGGCGGTCGAGATGGCGGCCAACATCGTGGCGAGCACCAGGACGGCAAGCGCCAGCCGCCCGATCATGCCGCCGAGGGCGGCGCCCCGCTCGATCATTGCGCGTAGGTGCAGACGGCCTTGGTGCCGCGGGTGAGCGTTCCCGTTGCGAGGTCGACGCTCGACGGCACTCCGATCTCGCCGGAGCCGCCCTGTTTCTTGAACCCGGCGAGACCGCGGCAGGTCTTCGCTGTTCCCGCTTCCGACCGAATGGTGAAGCTCACCCGATTTCCGGCGGTCTTGGTCTGGTTTGCCTCCGTCAGCGGCTCGCTGACCACGGCCTTGCCGGTCGAAAGGTCGTAGACGTGGAGGGTGCCGGCCATGCCGACGAGTTCGGTGACCGCCAGGAAGCGGCCGTTCATGCCTTCGACCACGTAGGGCTTCTCGGGCGCGCCGAGCCGGAGATCCCCCTCCTTTGGCGCGAAGGCGCACGGCATCGTCTCGCCGGAGCTCGCCCGCCGGCGCCCATAGAGCTCGACGCCGATCTCGTCGGGCAGGTTGCGGGCGACCACCATGAAGTCCGGCGTCGTCCGGCAGGAGAGTGCCGCTGTCCCGGTCACCGTCGCGGGTTGGGCGTGTGCCGTTCCGATCGCGGCGAGGGACATCAAAGCCACGACGATAGGCTTCATCCGGACTGCACCTGTTCGAACGACTTGAGGCTTCGACTGCCGAGCTTCGGCAAAGCAGGTTCCGCGACCCGTCGCAATCACGTGCACTGCGTTTTGCAGACCAATTCGCCGGCGTCCCGGAGGCCGCTCGCAATCCACGAAAATGCCGCCGTAGGCCCCTGCGACCTAGAAGGCCCTCGCAATCCTGCAGATCGTGCGCATGTGACGGTGCGTCAGCCGCCCCGTTTCAGCCAGATGCCGCGCTACTTCATCGATCTGCACGACGGTGCGAATTACGTGAAGGACGATGTCGGCTTCGACGTGCCCGACGCCGATGCCGCGCGGGCGCGCCTGCTCGGCGTCGTCGCCCGCTACGCCCGGGACCTGAGCGCCGACGAGGACAGGCAGGATCTGTTCGTGATCGTCCGGGACGAGGCCAACCGCATCCTGTTCCGCGCGCACCTCTCGCTCGACTTCGAGCCCCTCGAAACCGCCTGAGGTTCGGCGCGCCGACATCATTCGGACCTGCCTGGCGCATGTGGATTACGCGGATAGCGCTGCTGGCAGCGCGCGCACCTGTCCGGCCGTTCAGGTTCGATCCCCGATAGTGCTTCTCGGAACGGCGGATCGGGAGCGGCAGCGATGTCCGGACACAAGGCGCGGCGGCAGGGGCTCGACGACGTCGCCGGGCTGGTCCGCACCCTGACGGAGCGAATGATGACGGCCTATGCCGTCGGCTCCCGCCCAAGCGAGCGGGAGGTGATGGCGTTCTGCCAGGGCGTGCTGCTCCTCGAGGAGCATCGGGTCGCGCTGCCGTGCTTTGCCGAGGACGTCATCAAGCGGCTGCAGGCCCAAGACGTCGTGAACGCACCGCCGCCTGCTCCGCCATCGGCTCCGCCCACGCGCGGCCCCTCGCTCTTCGAACGGATGCTGTCGCCGTTCAGGCTGCTGCGCATGGCGTGACTGTGCTCGCGCTGCATGGATGTCGAGGGAACGGGCCTGCCCTTCGTCCTCGCTGCTTGACGGGCGTGAACTTCTCCCGCAATCGAACGTTGCCGGCATGTCTGCGTCAGTGACGCTGCGCGCGGGCTCCACAGGACCATCGAACCCCATGCCAGACGACAGTAGTCGATCGACCACGCCGCCCGTGGCCGTCCGCGTCAAGCGCGCCTGATCCTCTGGTCCGGCTCGCCCGCGACCGGCCCTGGCGGCTGGTCGGAACGAGGTGAGCCATGAACGCTTCAAACATCCTGCCACGCGGGAGAGGTCGCCGTGAGGCCGAGCCGGCACGGGATCATTCCGTGCTGATCGTCGTCATTCTGATGATGACGCTCGTCTTCGCCCCGGTGATCGGCTTCCATCTGGCCATGCCGGTTTCAGGCACCCACGACCAAGTGGCGCCGTCGACGAACCTCGTCGTCGCCGCACCGACGAAGGAGCCCGGCTAAGCCTGGCTCCGATCCTTCCGTCGTTTTACGACACTCGAAGCGCGGCAGCCGATCAGGCCGCCGCGTCTCGCCTTGCGCCTGCCTGCTTCAGCGGTCGCCGACGCCGGCCAGCAGCTTCTCGATCTGCGCCATGCCGTTCTCGCGGGCCTTCGCCTCGGAATGGTGGTTGCGGTCGGATCGCTGCGCCATCTTGCCGTGCTTGCGGATCGCCCACTGATAGGAGCCTCCGTCGGCCTTCGGCGGGATGATCTCGAGGGTGTAGGGGTAGGTCTCGTTGTCGCTCATGCCGGCTCCATGACACGGCAGCGCTCCCGAACCAAGCCGGAACGCGCGGTTCCGTGCCGGGAACTGTTCAGTGCTGCACCTGGCCCGAGGCCAGGATGGTCACGCCGAGCGCGATTACACCGATTCCGACGATCATCGTCCAGTTAACCGCCTCGCCGAACAGGAGAGCGCCCCCGAGCGCTGCCCCGATCATGCCGACGCCGGCCCAGATCGCGTAGACGACCCCGATCGGCAGCATGTCCATGCTCGTCGACATCAGCCACAGGGCGGTCCCGTAGCCGAGTACGACGATCATGGTCGGGATCGGCTTGGTCAGGCCGCCGGCGGCCTTCAGTGCCAGCGTCGCCGTCACCTCGGCGCCGATCGCCGTGGCGAGGAGCAGGAACGGGTTCATGCAGTCGCTGCCAGCGGCATGGGATCGACCGGCGCGGGTGTTGCCGCGACGGAGAACATCTCCATGTCGTCGGCGAATTGCTCGACGATTCCCGCCGAGTTGGCGAGGCAGACCGGCAGGTAGGACGGCAGCGAGGGCGGCGGCGCGAAACCCTCGTCGAGCAGACGCTGGTTCGAGAAGGCGAGGTCCAGCGCGCAGAAGACATAATAGGCGCGGGTCGCGCGCAGCATCACCTGCTTGAGCGCGCCGTCGAGGCCGAACACCTCCGCGAAGCGCTTGCGCAGGGTCGACCGATCACGCTGCAGGTCGAACTGCGTGAAGGCACGCATGCCATCGGTCGGCTCGGCCGCCTCGAAGGCGTCGATCACGTCGGCCCAGCGCGTGCGGCCGCCGGTGCCCGCCGAGACGTGGTAGAGATTGTGTGCCAGCTCGGACTTGGTGAGGAGGCCGACCAGGGTCTCCGCCACCCAGTCCGCCGGCACGATGTCGACGGCGCTTTCCGGTGCGCAGGGCAACATCCGCAGCCGGTCCGCGGCGCGCACCACCCAGAGGATGCTGGAGCTTGGCGCGGCGCCCAAGGTTGAATGACCGACCACGATCGAAGGCCGGGCGATCACCACCGGCAGGTCGGGAAACAGTTCCGCCAGCGAGGTCTCGGTCGCCGCCTTCGAGATCGTGTAGGCGACGATGTGGTTGGCATCCGCTGCCGGATAGGCCCGCTCCTCGACGACGTTGGGCGCGTTCGAGCCGCAGATCATCGCCGTGCCGACATGCAGGAAGCGCACGAGGCCGGGCATGGATCGGGCGCGGCGCGCCAGCGCCAAGGTGCCGTCGTGGTTGGTCCGGTAGACCCGCTCGTCACCGAACCAGGAGGTGTCGGCGGCGAGATGCAGCACATGGGTGCAGTCGTCGAGCCGCGGGTCCATGTCGAGGTCGGCGCGGGTGAAGTCGCCGGGGACGATCTCGACCTTGCGGGCGAGGCGCTGGGCCGTGAAGGGGTCGGTGAATCGTTCGAGACGGCTGGCGACCCGCTGGCGGCCCTGCTCGACGCTGCCACATCGGACCAGACAGACCCACTGGGTGTCGTCGCCTCGATCGAGCGCATGATGGAGCACGGCGCCACCGATCAAGCCGGTTGCGCCCGTCAGCAGAATACGAGCCAAGATGTCCTCCCCCTTATTGGGAGGAGCATTAGCGGGAAACATTCAGAAATAATCCGTAGAAACAGCGCAGAAACATTGTGCGCCAAGCGATTGCGCCGCCATGTGGCGGCGTTGCAACGTACGGACGGTTGGGTGCGATCAGGGGTTCAACGAGAACGAGTAAACCGCTCCGGTCGAGACGGTCACCTGGTCGGCGGTGCCGATCCGGCGCACGATCGGGCTCGCTTCCGCCGAGCGAACCAGGCGGTCGTAGCGGACCGAAGTGATGGTCTGCCAATCGGCGGACCAATCGTAGGACGCACCGAGCGTCGCTCCGACGGAGCGCAGGCCGGCCGAGGCGCGGAAGGGCGTGAGCTGCGGATTCAAGAGGCTGGTCCCAACCGGAACGTCGAAGTCGAGCCGCATGGCTGCCGAGTCCGCCATGACGACGCGCGGGCCGCCGCTGACGGTCAAGCGCCCGACCCGCCCGATCAGGTCCGCCGAAAGCTTGGCGACGAGCCCGTCATCCGCGCGCACCCCCTGCGTCAGCTCTGCGCGCAGGCGCAGGATGTCGATGATGGGCCAGACCTCGCCGTAGAGTCCGAGCCCGATGGTGACTGGCAGCTTCGGCAGGCCGACGAGCCGGCGGTCGTCCTTGAGGTCGCGGCCTTCACGAAAATCCAGCACGACGCCCGCCTGAGCATGCGCATCGCCGAGCAGAGAGACGCCGACGCCGTCGTCCGGCGACCACCATTCCCGGGGCTCGTCGGGCCGGCGGAACGAGAGGTAGGGTAGGCCCCAGAGGCCGGCCTTGTTGCCGCCCTGGAACCGTGGCCCGGAGCCGACGAGGCCGCCGACCGAGATGATCGTGCCGGGATCGAACAGGGCGCTGAGGTCGTCGGCGCGGCTCGTATCCGCCCAACCGAATGCAAGTAGGGCGGCGAGGCCGGCCATCGCCCGGACAGCGCGCCGAGGCAGAGCATGACCCACCGGGCCTTTGCCCGGCCACATCGCCTCACCGCTCACGTCTCGTCCCCCAGTCCCGAAGACGGCATTAGCATGAATAGCGTTCGCGAATTGCTTTCCTTCGCGCGAGGACAGGAATCGCGGCGAGCGTGGCGCGCTGGGCGCAGTCGGTCGCGCCGTCTCGCAAAGACGTCGTGTCAGACACGGACTTGCTGACCACTCTCGAGCTCGAGTGAGGACGGTCAGATTGGCCTGATCAGGGCATCTCCCGAATGGCCACCTGGGCTCACGAGGCACCTCCAGCGCTCGCGGCGGCAAAAACAGGCCGCGACAAGACCGCGCTCAACCCCAACGTTAGTCTGCCGTAAACCCCAATTTGGAAAGATCGCTCCCGGTCGCGCCTGTCCGGCGATCGCCCGAGGAGGCCCGTTCGTGGCAGGATTCCCGCGTTTCGCGCGGCTGACACCCGTCTCGGCCCTGGCGGCGCTCGCGCTCGCCTCGTGCGGGCCGGATTCCGATGGGCCGCTGCCGCCGCTGGTGCGCAGCTTCGTCGTGGCACCGGCCGGAACCGGCGCGCAGCGCTTCACCGGCGTGGTTCGCGCACGGATCGAGAGCGCGTTGGGCTTCCGCGTCGCCGGCAAGATCTCCGAGCGACTCGTCGACCCCGGCGAGCGTGTGCGGCGCGGCCAGCCGCTGATGCGGCTCGACCACGCCGATTTCACCCTGGCATTGCAATCGGCCAAGGCCACAGTCGACGCGGCCCGTGCCCAGATGGTCAAGACGGCCGCCGACGAGAAGCGCAGTCGCAAGCTCGCCACCGAGGGCTGGGTTTCGATCGCGGCCTACGATCAGACGAAGGCCTCGGCCGACGCTGCCGCGGCGCAGTTCGCAGCCGCCGAAGCGCAGGCCGGCCAGACCGGCAACCAGGCCGGCTATGCCGAGTTGCAGGCCGATGCCGACGGCGTCGTGATGGAGGTGCCGGCCGAACCGGGCCAGGTCGTCGGCGCCGGACAGACCGTGGTGCGGCTTGCCCGCGACGGCGCTCGCGAGGCGGAGGTGTTCCTCCCCGAGGGCGCTGAGCGCATGGCCCAGGCCGACGCCACGGCCACGCTCTATGCCGGCCGCGACGCGGCCTTTCCCGCGCATCTGCGCGAACTCTCGGCCATGGCCGATCCGGCCACCCGCACCTACCGCGCCCGCTACGTGCTGGAAGGCGCCGGAACATCCGCGCCGCTCGGGGCCACCGTCACGATCGCCCTGAAGCCCAGCCTACGCGGTAATGATTCCAGCTACGCGGTGCCCCTGGCCGCGATCTTCGACAGCGGCGACGGCCCGTCCGTCTGGAAGATCGATCCCGCCCAGCACACGGTCACGGCCCAACCGGTGCTCGTCACGCGCATGCGCGAGGAAAGCGCCGACATCGCCTTCGGGCTCAGCGAAGGCGACCGCATCGTCGCGCTCGGTGCGCATCTGCTGAAGGGTGGCCAGCACGTACGCGTCGCGGCGGACCGTGTGGCGGCGGCGCCATGAGTGGCTTCAATCTCTCCGCTTTCGCCGTGCGCGAGCGGGCGATCACGCTGTTTCTGATCATCGCCACGATCGGCGCGGGGCTCTTCGCCTTCGTGAAACTCGGCCGCGCCGAAGATCCCTCCTTCACCGTGAAGACGATCGTCGTCTCCGCCGCTTGGCCCGGCGCCACGGCCGAGGAGATGCAGCGCCAGGTTGCCGACCCGCTCGAAAAGCGGCTGCAGGAGCTGACTTGGTACGACCGCGTCGAGACGACTTCGCGTCCCGGCATCGTGCTGATGAAGCTCAACCTCAAGGACGGCACGCCGGCCCATGAGGTCCCCGACCAGTTCTACCAGGCCCGCAAGAAGCTCGGGGACCAGGCCAGCGCCCTGCCCCGCGGCGTGGTCGGCCCCTTCGTCAACGACGAGTTCTCCGACGTCTATTTCTCGCTTTACGCGCTCCAGGCCAGGGACATGCCGCACCGGCATCTCGTGGTGCAGGCGGAGGAGCTGCGGCAGCGGCTCCTGCGGGTGCCGGGCGTCGGCAAGGTCAACATCCTGGGCGAGCAAGCCCAGCGGATCTATGTCGAGATCTCCTATCAGCGCCTCGCCACGCTCGGCATCAGCGGGCAGGCCCTGTTCGCTGCCATTGCCGCGCAGAACGATCTGACGCCCGCCGGTTTCGTCGAGACGGCAGGTCCGCGCACCTATCTGCGCCTCGACGGTGCGCTGGAGGGCATTGAGGCGGTGAAGGCCATCCCCGTCGCCGCCGGCGGCCGCAGCTTGAAGCTCGGCGATGTCGCCGAGGTCACCCGCGGCTACGAGGACCCCAAGAGCGTCCTGATCCGTAACGATGGCGAGCCGGCCCTGCTGCTCGGCCTCGTGATGAAGCCCGGCACCAACGGCCTCACCCTCGGTGCGGCCCTCACGAAGGAGGAGGCGGCGATCCGCGCAGGCCTCCCGGCCGGCCTGACGTTCGAAAAGATCTCCGATCAGGCGCGTGTGATCGACGAGTCGATCGACGAGTTCATGGTGAAGTTCTTCACCGCGCTTGCCGTCGTCGTCGGCGTCAGCCTGCTGACGCTGGGGCTGCGTGTCGGTATCGTCGTGGCGCTCGCCGTGCCGCTGACGCTGTCCGCGGTGTTCGTGGTCATGCTGGCCACCGGCCGCGACTTCGATCGGATCACGCTCGGCGCACTCATCCTGTCGCTCGGGCTGCTGGTCGACGACGCCATCATCGCCATCGAGATGATGGTGGTGCGCATGGAGGAAGGCGCCGACCGGATCAGCGCCGCGACCCATGTCTGGGGCACCACGGCGCTCCCGATGTTGTCCGGCACCATCATCACCATCGCCGGCTTCCTGCCGGTCGGCTTCGCGCATTCGACCGCTGGAGAATATGCCGGCAACATCTTCTGGGTGGTGGCGTTTTCGCTGATCGTGAGCTGGGTCGTGGCCGTGAGCTTCACGCCGTATCTCGGTGTGAAGTTGCTGCCGCAGATCAAGCCGGTCGAAGGCGGCCACGACGCGATCTACGCGACCAAGCATTACGAGCGCCTGCGCCGGCTGGTCCGACTCTGCGTCGACCGCAAGCGGGTCGTCGCCGGTACGACGCTCGGTCTCTTTCTCCTCGCGGCCGCGGGCGCGGGCCTCGTCGAGCAGCAATTCTTCCCGAATTCCGATCGGCCGGAGCTGATTGTCGAGGTCAACTTGCCGCCCGGCACCGCCTTCGACGTTACCGATGCCTCGGTGAAGCGGATCGAGGACGCACTGCGGGCCGAGCCCGAGGCCAAGATCGTCACGGCCTATGTCGGCCAGGGCCTGCCGCGCTTCATCCTGCCGCTCGATCCCGAGCTGCCCGACCCAGCCTTCGCGCAGATCGTGGTGCTCACCGCGGACAGCCACGCGCGCGACGCCTTGAAGCTCAAGGCGCGTCGCATGATCGAGAACGGGATGTTTCCCGAGGCGCGGGTGCGCGTGTCTCAGTTCGTCTTCGGTCCGCCGATCCGCTATCCCGTGCTCTTCCGGGTGATCGGACCGGATCTCGACGAGCTGCGCAAGATCGCCGCCCGGGTGCGCGACGTGGTCGCTGCCAATCCCGACATGCGCCTCACCCATCTCGACTGGGGCGACAAGACACCGAACCTGCGTCTCGCCTTCGACCAGGAGCGCCTGCGCCTGATCGGCCTGACCCCGAACGCCGCTGCGACCCAGCTCCAGACCATGCTCAACGGCGCCCCCGCCACGCAGGTCCGCGAGAACCTGCGCCCGGTGGATGTCGTGGTGCGCAGCCCCTCCTCCGAGCGCCGCACGCTGGGCTCGATCGGCAGCATGACCTTGGTGACCAGCGACGGGAAGGTGGTGCCGCTTTCCCAGGTCGCCCGGCTCGTCAGCAACACGGAAGACGCGGTGCTCAAACGCTATGACCGCGAGCCCTGCATCGCCGTCGAGGGTGACGTCCGCGACGGCCGGCAGCCGCCAGACGTCACCGCGGCGATCCTGCCGAAACTCGCCGCGATCAAAGCGAGCCTTCCACCGGGCTACCGCATCGACACCGGCGGTTCGGTCGAGGACAGCGCCAAGGCTCAGGAGGCGCTCGCCGCCGTGTTCCCCCTGATGCTCATCGTGACGCTCGCGGTGATCATGTTCCAGGTGCGCTCGTTCTCGACCATGTTCATGGTGCTCGCGACCGCCCCCCTGGGCCTATGCGGCGCGGTGCCGACGCTGCTGATTGCGGGGCAGGCCTTCGGCTTCAACGCCATCCTCGGCCTGATCGGGCTGTCCGGCATCCTGATGCGCAACACCCTGATCCTCGTCGACCAGATCGACCGGGAGAAGCAGGCCGGCCTCTCCGACTACGACGCGATCGTCGAATCCACCGTGCGCCGAGCACGACCGGTGATCCTCACTGCGCTCGCCGCGATGCTCGCCTTCATCCCCCTCACCCACTCCGTGTTCTGGGGCGCTCTGGCGTACGTCCTGATCGGTGGCGTCGGCGTCGGCACCGTGCTGACGCTGCTCTTCCTGCCGGCGCTCTATGCGCTGTGGTTCCGGGTGAAGGCGCCCATCAGGGTGATGACGCGCAAGGGGTGGGTGGCGGCCGAACCAGTCGGTGCGTGACGCGAACGAGCCTGTCTCCCGCAGAAGGAGAGCGTTCGTAGCCTGCCACATCTCGCGGGCTCGATGGTAACGGTCGAATAACCCTAAATATTTCTTCGTTGCCTTGCGTAAATCGAAACCATTTCCCGAAGTCATCCATTAATTGCGTTCGAGGCCACCGCCGCTACGCCTCTGAGAATTAAGTCAAAAGCAATTCGCACCCGCAAAACTCTTTCCATTACGCGCAAACACAAGCGCGACTGGCGGGCACGACATGAGCATCAGCGGTAAGAACGACGTGACAGGATCGGGCCTCACCGGCAGCGCCCGCGATTTCCGGGTTCCGTCGGGCCCCGACCTGCTGGCGCGCGGCGACGGCTTCTTCGCTTGGCAGGAGGGTCGTCGGCAGAACGGCTACTGGCCGTTCTCGCGCTCGACGGAGACCCGCCCCGGCACCGCCTGCAAGGCGCGCGACGACCGCGGTAACCCGCTCGAAGGCATCAACTTCTCCTCGCAGGACTATCTCAGCCTCGCCTCCCATCCGGAGATCGCGGCGGTTGCTGCGGATGCGGTGCAGCGCTTCGGTGTGCACAGCGCCGGCTCGGCCGTGCTCGTCGGCAACACCGCGAGTTCGGTCGCCCTGGAGCGCAAGATCGCCGACTTCCTGCAGATGCAAGAGGTCGTCCTCTACCCGACCGGCTGGGCTGCCGGATATGGCGTCATCCGCGGGCTGGTCCGCTCGGCCGATCATATCGTGATGGACGCGCTTGCCCATACCTGTCTGCAGGAGGGCGCCAACGCCTCCACGCAGAATATCTCGCTGTTCCGCCACCTCGACCTCGCGCATTGCCGCGCGAAGCTCGAGGCGATCCGCGCCCGGGACACCCAGAATGGGATCATGGTGATCACCGAGGGCCTGTTCTCGATGGACTCGGACACGCCCGACCTCCCGGCGATGCAGGCGCTCTGCAACGAGTTCGGCGCCACCCTGATGGTCGATGTCGCGCACGATCTCGGCGCGCTGGGCGCCGAAGGCCGC
Source organism: Methylobacterium brachythecii (assembly GCF_014196345.1). Lineage (GTDB taxonomy): Bacteria > Pseudomonadota > Alphaproteobacteria > Rhizobiales > Beijerinckiaceae > Methylobacterium > Methylobacterium brachythecii. The sequence goes on from NZ_JACIDN010000011.1 coordinate 69,832, forward strand.
GGCCATATCGGCATCCAGAACATGCTGGGCAAGGTCGACCTGGTGATGGGCTCCTTCTCCAAGACCTTCGCCTCGAATGGCGGTTTCGTCGCCACCAACCGGCGCGAGATCAAGGAATACCTGCGCTACTATAGCCCCTCGACGACCTTCTCGAACGCCCTCTCACCGGTGCAGACCGCCGTGATCGGCAAGGCCTTCGACATCGTCGCCTCGGCGGAGGGTAAGGCCCTGCGAGAGGCACTGATGCGCAACATCGTCAGCCTGCGCACGCAGTTCGCGGAGGTCGGCCTCGACGTCTACGGCGACCCGTCCGCTATCGTCTGCGCCAAGGTCGGCCGCGAGAGCATCGCCCGTATGGTCAGCCGCCGCCTGCCCAGCCTGAGCCTGCTCGCCAACCTCGTTGAGTATCCGGCGGTGGCCAAGGGCGCCGCGCGCTTCCGCCTGCAGGTGATGGCCGGTCACTCGGAAGAGAACATCCGCCACGCCGTGAGGTCGATCAAGCTCGCGGTGGACGAGGCCCGGATCATGGCGGCGGTCCAGGAATCGCGCTCGCAGGCGCTGGCGATGGCGGCCTGACGCATCAAGCCCTGATCACCGGCGTGGTTTGCGGCTATATCCGCGCCGGTGATCGCAGTTCAGCCTAAACCCTTTCTCGATGTTTCGCGCTCCGTCCTCGGCCGGCCCTGGCGCGAACGCGGCGCCGATCCGTCGGTCCAGGCGCTCGCCGCGACGATGACTCAGGCCCACGGGCTGCCGGACATTCTCGCGCGTATCCTCGCCTCGCGCGGCGTGCGGCCGGACCAGGCCGAAAAGTTTCTGGCTCCGAAACTCCGCGACCTGATGCCGGACCCAGCGGTCCTGGTCGACATGGAGGCGGCCGCTGATCGGCTGGCGCGTGCTGTCACCGCCCGCGAGCCCGTGGCGATCTTTGGCGACTACGACGTCGACGGTGCCGCGAGTGCCGCCCTCCTCGCCGGCTACCTGCGCGACCTCGACGTGCCTGTGCAGGTCTGGATCCCCGACCGCATCACCGAAGGGTACGGCCCCAACGTTGCGGCGGTCACGAGCCTCGCCGAGGGGGGCGCCCGTCTCCTCGTCTGCGTCGATTGCGGCACGGCCGGACATGCTCCGCTCGAAGCGGCGAAAGCACTCGGTCTCGACACCATCGTCCTCGATCACCACGCGGCGACGGAGCACCTCCCACCCGCTGTGGCCCTCGTGAACCCGAACCGGCTCGACGACCTCTCCGGCCTCGGCCAGCTCTGCGCGGCGGGCGTGGTCTTCCTCACCCTCGTCGCCCTGAACCGGCGGCTGCGCCGCCTCGGCGCCTTCGCGAACCGCGACGAGCCCGCCCTCACTGACGCCCTCGACCTCGTGGCGCTCGCAACCGTAGCCGACGTGGTGCCCCTCGTCGGACTCAACCGCGCCTTCGTCGTGCAGGGCCTCGCCGTGATGCGCGGGCGTAGTCGCCCCGGCCTCGCCGCGCTCCTCGACGCGGCTGGCTTGAGCGAGCCGCCGGAGGCCTGGCATCTCGGCTTCCTCGTCGGACCGCGCATCAACGCCGGAGGCCGCATCGGCGATTCCGGCCTCGGCACGCGGCTGCTCGGCACCGCGGATACGGCGGAGGCCTACCGCATCGCCGCCGAACTCGACCGGCTCAACCGCGAGCGCCAGACCATCGAGGCGGTCGCCGTCGAGGAGGCGGAGGCCGCAATGGACCGCGACCTCGCGGGCGATCCGGACCGGTCGATCCTCGTCACCGGGTCGCCCGAATGGCATCCCGGCATCGTCGGGCTGATCGCGGCCCGACTGAAGGAGCGTTTCGGCCGCCCGGCCTTCGCCTTCGCGGTGAAGCCCGACGGCACGGCGACGGGCTCCGGCCGCTCGATCCTCGGTGCCGATCTCGGCCGCGCCGTCCACGCAGCGGTGGAAGCCGGGATCGCGCTGAAAGGCGGCGGCCACGCCATGGCGGCCGGCGTCACCCTACCCACTGCGGACTTCTCCGCCTTCACCACCCATCTCGCTTCCGCGCTTGGCGCTGCGGTCGCCGAGGCCCGCGAGGCGGAAGCGCTGCTGATCGACGGAACGGTCAGCGCCGGCGGCGCCACCGCCGAGCTCGTGAAAACGATTCAGCGTGCGGGTCCCTTCGGCCAGGGCGCCCCCGAACCGGTCCTCGCCCTCCTCCGCCATCGCCTCGTCGATGCGGCGATCGTCGGCAATGGCCATGTCCGCGCTCGACTGCGCAGCCGCGACGGTCAAAGCATCGGCGGCATCGCCTTCCGCGCCGCGCAAGGTCCTCTCGGCGCGGCGTTGCTCAACGGCATCGGAGCCGAGTTTCATGTCGCCGGCACCCTGTCGGTCGATCGCTGGCGTGGGGCAGAGCGCGCGCAACTGCGGATCTGCGATCTCGCGGCGCCGGAGTGACACCCTCGGCCGTGTCGTCGTGCGGCCGCGCGATCCTGTTGACACCCGTCCGGGGCCTCACCATAAGGACGCCCTGTCGAGACCGCCGGTCCACTGCGTGGCTGGCGGTCCTGCGGTTTGGGGGAATGTCCCGAGCGGCAAAGGGGGCGGACTGTAAATCCGCTGCGTAAGCTTCGTAGGTTCGAGTCCTACTTCCCCCACCAAACCAGCCCGACCAATGCCTTCTCAATGCCCCGGCGCCATGCTATCCGGCGCCGCATGCGGGTGTAGCTCAATGGTAGAGCAGCAGCCTTCCAAGCTGAATACCCGGGTTCGATTCCCGGTACCCGCTCCACTCTTTTCCCCCTTGAAAACAGTGACTTAGGAGGCCCGGTTTGGGCCTCCTCGCCGACCGTTTCGCGGTGATACCACGGCGATACCACCGAGCCGCTCCTAGCCACTGATTCCCCGCCCGGGGCGGGGACGGACCGTCCCCGCTATCCACAGGCATCAGGGACCAGCCTGGCACGCCCCGCGTGGCCCGTGCAGCGTCACGCCCGTTAACCGTGGACCCTCGCGGCGATTGCGCCGGGGGCCGCCTCCCGGCACCGTCAGGGCATGCCTCGCACACTCCTCATCCGCACCACGCTCGACCTGCCGAGCCTGTCCGTCATCCGGGCGGTGCCGCTCGATCGGCCCCTGGAGCACGGCCACCTGCCCCCCGCGGGGCATCGGCATTGGGTCTACCTCAACACCCTCGCCGAGGACGGCCCGCATACGCTCGTGAGCGCCTACGAGATGCAGGACGGCGACGGCGGTTGCATCGGCGTCACCTTGCAGCCTGCCCACACGACATGGACCGTAATCGGCGAGTGGATCATGTTCCGGAGCGGCCGCCAGGCCATCGACCGGACGAGCCGTCTCCAGCGCGCCATGACCCTGCGGGCGTGCGCCCAGGAGCTCGCTCTCCGCGAGGAGCGCAGCGTCCGGGACTGGTCCCGTCGGCGCCGCATCCGAGCCGCCGACCGCGAGGCCATTGAGGGCCTTGTGCCGTCGCTCTAGCGGTCTATGTGGTGGATCTCGCCGCACAGGCGGTTCCCTCCGCCCCGCATGCGGGCGGGCCGACCCTCGTCGACCTTCGCGGCAAGCGCCTTTGCGTCATCCGTCCCATAGCGGGCGGGCTACTCCACTCCGCCGCTGACAAGGACTGCGACGAACCCCCTCCACGCCGCTCCATACGCGAGCGGGTCAACCGGGTGCCACAGCACCCCTTGACGCATTCACCATGTCCCTACATATTAGGGACATGGTGAGGGCACTGCCCCGCCGTAGCCGAGAGGGAAACCCCGATGTCCAAGACCGCGCTCACAGTCGCCATGTCCGCCCTGCCGAAGGCCGTCAGGGCCTGCGTCATCGCCGTCGCCAAGAATGAGCCGCGGGCGACGACCGCCCGCCTCGCGCTCGACAAAATCGAGAAGTCGGAGCGCCCCGGCTTCAACCTCACGGACGGTGCCCGCGAGGTCGTCCGGCTGGCCGAGGAGGTCAGGACGGCGCGCCGGATGCGGGACAACGCCCATAGGGGGATCGGCCGGCGCTCCTCCCGGACCTCGCCGCTCGCGCGCGACCGCGCCGTCCTTGCCCGGCACCTCGCGGCCGGCATCACCGAGCGCCCGCTCACGCGCTCCGCCGAGCGTCTCAGGGCCGCCTCCATCGAGACCCTGCGCACCGGCGCGTCGGCCGGGTCGGACTGGAGCATGACGGCCGGCGCGCCGGCCTACGAGGTCACCGTCGAGGAGGTCAGGGACCACTATCGCGGCGCGTTCAAGGGCTACTCCGGCAAGCGCGACTGCCACGTCGTGGCCCTCGATCCGCTGTGGTGGGTGCGGATCCGGAGCGTCGGCGACGGCAGCGGAGTTGTCGACGGCCGCGTCGTGCTGGACGCACGTCGCGTCGTGAACGTGCCCGGGGCGCAGGCGGTGCACGAGGTCCTCCTCGTCCGGCAGGGCCGCGGCTACACCGTCATCGTCGAGCAGGCCATCCTCGCGACGTGGGCGCCGGACGTCGTGACGCGGCACCGGACCGTCAGGTCCGCCATCGAGGCGCGCGTGCCCGAGGCCATCATGGAGCGCGACCGAAAGCGCGAGCAGGCCGCGATCCGGGCCGAGGCCGAGCGCCGGCGCCTGGAGGAGATCGACGAGGACGTCCTCGCCGACCTGGAGATCTGAGCATGGACATCGACCACCTTTCCGCCGCAGCCCGGCTCCTCTACGGCGACGACTGGCAGCGCCCCCTTGCGAGGGGGCTCGGCCCTCTCCACCCGGACGGTGCCCGCGACAGCATCGACGACCGTCTCGTCCGGCGCTGGGCATCCGGCGAACGACCGGTGCCCGGGTGGGTGCGCGGTGCCGTCGTGGCTCTTTTGGAGGGGGAGGCCTCCGCCCGCGAGCGGCAGGCGATCAGTCTCAGGGCGCAGGCGGCCGCCCTCGTGGCCCGTTAACCGGTCGCGTCAACCCGGTGGCAACCCCCGGGCGCTACGCCGGGGAGCATGGCACACCCCAAAGACGACCTCTCCACCCGTGCCGGCGGGCTCGACACGCTCTGCTGGGAGGCGCTCGACCTCCCGGACGTCCCGGAGCCGCGTCGGGAGCTCCTTAGGGCGATCAAGCTGTGGGCGCAGGTGCATCGGGGATCTGGCTCTCACGTGCCCCCCGTGAGTACGGCGGCCATGGCGTCGCTGGAGCGGCAGCTGCAATTCCTCAAGAGCTTCGTGCACGAGGACCGTCGGGCCCCCCAGCGGTCAGGCGGCCCGAGGCAGAACACGCGCGCGGACGGGGACGGCGACAACCTGCCCGTGACCGACTGCATCGGTTGAGCGCTGGCACGAATTCCTGACAGGCGGCCCGAGCCACAGGCTTCCCTACCGGCTCCACACGGCCTCTCGATTGGGGGGTCATACGACAGCCGTCGCTGGTCCCCGCAACCCCTATCGGGGTCGTCCACTCCGTTCCCGCGCTGCGCGTGCGGGTCGCTCCCGGCCGTCTCCAGGCCTCCCCACGAGGCCGCGTTGGGCGGCCCGACGGGAGAGCGACATGGCCTTCGACGTCCACCAGACAGTAACCGACGCGATCATCAAGACCCTCGAAGCTGGCGAGACCGGCACCTGGACTTGCCCCTGGCACCGCACCGGCGGCTCACTCCCGGTCAACGCCAAGACCGGCAAGGCGTACCGCGGGGTCAACACTCTCATGCTCTGGTGCGCCGAGCAGGCCGCAGGCTACGGCGACACGCGCTGGGCGACGTACAAGCAATGGTCGGAACTTGGTGCACAGGTCCGGAAGGGCGAGCGCAGCACCATCATCGTGTTCTTCAAGGAGTACGACGCCGCCGAAGGCTCTGAGGACAGCCGGAGGCGCTTCGTTGCCCGGGCGAGCTACGGTTTCAACGCCGCGCAGGTGGAGGGCGCGCCGTCGGCTGGGGAGCCGTTGCCCGCCTCGGAGTGGACCCTGCCCGAGATCTTCGACGGGTTCGTGAGCCGCACCGGAGCGCGGGTGATCCACGGGGGCGACGCCGCTTTCTACCAGCCCAGCGAGGACCGGATCGTGATGCCGCCCCGCGAGCGGTTCCCCACCGCACACGGGTACGCGAGCACGATGGCGCACGAGCTGACGCACTGGTCGGGAGCCAAGGGACGCCTCGACCGGGACCTGACCGGAAGGTTCCGCACGCAGGCCTACGCCGCGGAGGAACTCGTCGCCGAACTGGGGAGCGCCTTCCTGATGGCGGAGCTCGGGCTGGAGGCCGAGCCGCACCCCACGCACGCGAGCTACATCGGGTCCTGGATCAAGCTCTTGAAGTCCGACCCCAAGGCGATCTTCACCGCCGCGAGCGCGGCCTCCCGGGCAGCCGGGTACCTCACCAGCCTCCAGTCCCAAATGGCCGAGGCGGCCTGAGCAATCGGGCCCCGGTGACCCCGGGGCCCTTACTCCCTACCTGGAGACAGTCATGCGCGCCGCCCTCATCGCCCTCATCCTATCGACCTCGGCGGCCGCGGCCGGCGGCTACACGAAGGGCCCGGTCACCGAGTACCGGGCGGCGTATCTGAAGGCGCGGACCTACGCCCTCGCGCACCAGGCCATCGAGTGGCAGCCCTCGTGCCGGGCGGTCATCGGGCGGCGGTCGACGGCGCCTCTCCTGGAGGCCTGCGGCCTCGTGGCGGGCGGGACGACGCACATGTACTGCCGGCCATTGATGTCCTGCGAGGCGATCCTGGAGCGGCTCTCTCTCTACTGCATGCAGTGGCAGGGTGACGTCCCGTGCGTCGCCATCGAGGACGGCGGCGAGGATCGGAGTGACCCGGCGAAGCGAGGCGAGTGGAGGCCTCGGCCCTAGAGCGCCCGCTCGACGGCGACCTCGACGCAGCGCGCCCACCAAGCGCGCCGCTCCCGATGGGTTTCGCCTTGGTCATTCCAGACGTCGTCCGGCACGACACACTGGTGCCGATAGCAGAGGTAGCTACCGTACCGGACACGCCTGGCGAGCCGGGTGTATCCCCGGCAGTAGGGCACTGCGCAGCGCGTGAGGGGGGCCGGGGCCGAGATCACCACAGTCCCCGCCAGCGGCACTCGGCGTTCAACTTCTCGAATAGGGCGTCGGGCATCTCCGGCAGGAATGTATGGTCCCCGGTGCTTTCGCCGACCTCAGTCCCGTTGGGATCGTCCCACGCCCACGCCTCGATGCCCTCGCACTCGGGATACCAGGTCGTCGCTCGGACCGTGTACCCCTCGTGCAGGGCCCAAGCCGTGACGATGGCCCGGCGGAGAGGGGTGTCCTCGCGAAAGTCAGTCATCCCCGCCTCCTCGCCTTCGCCGCGGCCGCCCGGCGCGCCTTGCGGTTGCCCTCGCCCCGGCGGCGTTCCCGGACCTCCTCCAAGGCCTCGTTGACCGCGTGAAATCGGGTGTGGATGGGGCCCTCCGCCAGGCGGGAGAGGACCTCGTCTCGATGCTCGCGGAGCTCGCGGGGGTCCGTCATGCCGCCCTCCGGTGCTCGGCCGGGGCGAGCTCGATGGCGGCCGCAGGGTCCTCGCCGGCGACGTCGAGGTAGACGGACAGAAGGCTGTGCCGGGTGGTCAGCACCTTCCCGTCGTAGCGCTCGACGATGGCCAGGTGCCTCTCCCCGAGGGTGATGGGCCGCCGGGTCCAGTGGCAGACCCAGGGCTTGCGCGCCCGCACGACCTGGCGGCGGAGCTCTTCGGCTCCGTCCTGATCGCCTTCGAACGGCGACGCCGTCAGGATCAGATCGTCCGTCAGGGCCTCCGCCTGGACGAGGAGCCAGGCGAGATCGGCGGGGCTGGACTTGTGGTTGTTGATGCGCCTGACGATGCGCGACAGCCGGCTGGCGTTCTGCGTCTCGACCTCCTCGAAGACGTCGTTGCACAGCCTGACGACCTCGGGGACGTCCTCCTCCCCGAACAGGGCAATGAGCGCGGCCGTCCTTCGGCCGCCATCCGCTCCACGCCGGCCGCGCCCAATCTCGACCGCGAGGACGTCGAACAGGTCGGCCGAGGGCGCACCCCAGTACGCCCCGTCGAGAACAGTCAGATGCTCCTGCGCGGTGCGGTCGCCGCACATCGCGGCCTCCCGCTGAGCGAGGAATTGCGTGATGGCGTTGGCAGGCAACTCGTTGATGTACCGCATGGGGCCTCCGGGGGTGACCGGGACAGGGTCACCCCCGCCGCCCACCGCCGCCAGGGCCTCGGCTTCCTGAATATTTGTTCATCTCCAGGTACCGACAGTGGGCCCTCGGGGTCCGACAGCGGGCTCTCCGGTGCCCCGAGAGCCCAGCGTCGGCCTCGGTTTCGAGGCCCTCGACCCGGCTGTGCGCAGACCGATTCGTCGCCATCCGGGCTCAAGGCGCCCTGCAACCCCCCGTGGGGCGGGATGCGACCGGGTGTGGCGGGGGCCGGCGCAGATTTCCGCGAGGCCCCTACGAGACGAGGCCCCGTGCGGTCCGAAAATGACTGTTGTGACGGCGAGCGGCGGCCGGACAATCCATGTCGGGACAACGCAAAACTGGACCTCGTCATGCTGACCTCGCTCCTCTCGATCATCGGTTTCACCAAGGCTCCGCCCCCGCGGCCGCCGTCCCGGCGCCGGGTCGCGCCGGTTTCCAAGCCCGTCGTCGCCGCCCCCGCGCCCAGGCTCACGGACGACGAGCGCAGCGCCATGCAAGAGCGCCTCGCCGCCCGCGCCGAGGAAGCGGCCGCGCAGCGCCAGGCGGACGCCGACCGCCGGTTTGCCGTCGCAGTCCGCCGCGTCGTGCGTCACCACTCGGGCAACCGCGTCCTCTCCCCCGAGGAGCTCGCGGCAGCCGAGGCCGGCGTGGGTGCCGAGACCCTCGAATACCTGCGCGCCTGCCGTCTCGCTGGCATCCAGACGCCCATTCTCGGCGACGATCGCATCACCGACCGCGTCAGGACGGCGGCGTACCGCGCCGACCTCCTCGCGCGTGCCCAGACCGACGCAGAGGGATGGGACCGCGCGTGGGTCGCTCTCCTCAAGGCGCAGGCGGACGCCCGGCGCGTCGGGGATCCTGAGCCGGCCGGTCTGGTGATCCCCGGCGACGTGCAGAACCTGATCGCGAAGCTCCACGCCGACCGCCTCGCGCGGCTCACGCGGCGCCAGGGAGGCCAGGCGGGCCAGGGCGGCACGGCTGCCTCCACGATCCCGGGCGCGGTGGTGCCTCCCAAGGGGCCGACCGATGGCAGGAAGGATGGCCCCGAGGATGACGAGCCGGAGCCTGTGGCCCCGGCCGGCCCCAAGCGTTGAGGGAGGGAGCGATGCTGGATACGACGGTTGTTCCGGGGGCGTTGCCCCGACAGACGGAAAGTAGGGTTAAGCCAGCCATGGCGGGGCAACCGTGCCCCGCCAGAACGCCCGCTCCGGCGGTCGTTGCTGACCAGGGGCTCCGCCCCGTGGACCCCGTGAAGCGCCCCCTGCCGTCCGTGCTGGGGGTGAAGCTCTCCTCCGACCTCCGCGGCAGGATCGCCAAGGCCGCCGCGGCGGAAGGCGTGTCGGACAGCGCGTGGCTCCGGCTTCGCGCCCTCGATGCCCTCGGCCTGGAAAGCGCCGTGGACGCCGCCTCGGGCCCCCGGCCGCGGATCCCGCCCGAGGAGCAGGCGGTGCTCGCCGGTGCCCTGCGCGACCTAGGCGCGCTGTACGAGCCCCTCAGCCGCTCGACCGTCAATGCGGACGAGATCAAGGCGGGTCTCGACCGCATCCGCGGTGCGGTCATGCCCATCGTCATCGGCCTCAACGCGAGGTCGGCATGAGCGTCCAGCGCTGGGCCCTCGTGCCCGACGATCCTGCCAAGCCGGTGCGGGTCTTTACTGCGCGCGAGGCGGCCATCGCGGCCTCGCGCTGGTGCCCGGGCAGGGTCTCGCCGGCGTGCGACGAGGACGCCCTCGCCGAGCGTTGCAGGAGCCCCGTCCCGGCCGGGAGGCGGCCATGATCTCCGGCGCGATGCGCGGCCGCGGCGAGGGCGACGCGCTCGCGAAGCACTTGGTTAAGCCGGAGAATGACGAAGTCGCGGTCATCGTCCCGCGCGGCCTCGGGTCACCCGACCTGAAGGGCCAGATCCGCGAGCTCGTCGCCATGTCCCTCGGGGGCAGGACCGCCGAGCCCATCTACCATTGCCACTGCAATCCCGAGGACGCCATCGCGGACAACGCGGGGGCCAGGCGGCGGTGGTGGGAGCTTTTCGAGCGCGAGTTTGGCCTCGGGCAGCAGCCCTACTGCGGCGCCGAACATTTCAAGCACGACCGCCGGCACGAGCACCGGGTCTACGGCCTCGTCCGCCCCGACGGCCGCGTCATCGACCTGCGGCACGATTTCGCCAGGCGAGAGAAGATTTCCCGCATCGTCGAGTTCGAGCACGGCGCGCCCGCGGTCCCGTCCAAGCACGCGCGCTTGATCGAGGCGACCCTTCGCCGGGAGGGCCGCACGGACGTCGCAGACTGGCTCGTCGCCTCCGGCACGCTCGACGCCGAGCGTCCAGTCGCGGCGCTCAGCCCGCAGGAGCGCCTCATTCAGGAAAGGACCGGCGTCCGCCTTGACGACCTGCGCACGGCGACGCTTGCGGCCTGGCGGGCAAGCGACGACGGCGCGTCTTTCCTCGCCGCGCTCCGGGCCCGCGGCCTCGACCTCCGCGAGGGCCGGTCCGGCGCCGTCGTCGTGGACGGCACCGGCACGGCGCACCTCGCGACGAGGCTCGTCGGTGCGGCCGCGCGCCGCGAGGACGGCACACGCATTCCCGCAGCCGCCGTGAAGGAGCGGCTCGCCGGGCTCACCCTACAGACACATGGAGATGGAAATGGACGACAGGCTGGACCGGATCATCGCGGAGCAGGCGGCGCAGCGCAGGCTCCTGGAGGCGCTCATCAGTGCCCTGGCTCCGGACGAGACGCCCGCGGAGAAGTCGCTCTTGGAGGCGCTGGGGGAGCTCACGCAGACGGTGGACGATCAGACGGGAGTGCTCACGAGCGTGCACTCGACCGTCTCGCGGCTCGCCCCGGCGCCGCGCGTCTCCGAGCCCGCTTGAGGCTCATGCCGCGGGACCGAAACGAGGCGTTGGCGGACCGCATCGACGCGATCCGCCACCGGCAACCGATCGCGATGCCGGGGGGGCCGCTGGATATCTGGGGGATCCCGTATCAGTCGAACGCCAGGTGGACGGCCTAAGCGGCCTCTTTCCGGGGCCGCTTGCCCATAGCTGCCGGCGGTGTCCGCCCGATGCGGGCCCAGCCGGCGGACGTGAGCGTCTCACCGCGACCCTTCTTCTACGGACGGTACCAGCCGTCCTCAAGCCCGTGCACAGCCCACCATGCACCGCGCGGGAGGCACGAGATGCCCCCGCTGGTGCCAGGCGAGATACCGTCCCACTCGGCCGCGCTCCGGCCGTCGGGCTCGACCGACCCAATGGCCGCGAGCAGGGCCCGGGCGTTCGCCACGGAGAGCTCGCCCCACGTGAGCTTGAGCCCGACGGCCTGTTCCACTGCCTCGACCGTAGTGTGCGCCATCGAGGACGCGAGCCGGCGCCAGTCCGCGTCACTGGCGAGGTCTATGGCATGGTGCCACTGCCCATTGGCTGCGCGCGGATCCCAGACCGCCCGCATGCCGGTGACTGCCTCCACTCGCTGCACAAGGGGAATGTCGGCGCAGGCCGGCGTGTTCAGGTAGAGGCGCGGCTCGGGATCGTACCAGGTCTTGATGTACGCAACCGGGAAGCACAGCGACCGGGGCATAAATGGCTGGTCAGGATCCGGGATATGTCCGCCGGAGCACAGGTGGACGTTCCGGATGATGCCGGCCTCGACCAAGGCCTCCAGGGGAGACAGGACGGGCGCCGGGGCAAGCGTCAGGTCGAGGAGATCGGCGAGGGAGGTCTGGCGGGGATCAGGGCGGCGGCAGGGCATCAGATGTCTTCCTTCGCGTCAGCCACGGAGGCCTCCAGCGTCACCATCGCGAGGGCGACACGGGCGACGTGGCGCTCCATGGCGAGCCTGAGCCTAGCGAGGACGTCCGGCCAAACCGGCGTCTCGCCGTCGGCCATACGGTGGATCGTCCGGACGGATAGCCCGAGATCGGCGGCGAGCTCGGTCTTCCACCGCTCGCCGTAGGCCGCCTCGCCGAGCCGCACGAGGGCCTCCGCCGGGCTCAACGGCGCGCCGTTACCGCCGACCTGGTGCCGGCGCTCGCCGGCCGGGAGGGCGTGCCGGTACACCCGCTCGGGCCGGGGAGCGTCGCCCCCGTGGGCGGCCTGGTAGGCGGCCCGGGAGCGGGCGAGGTGCGCCATGACCTCCTCGCGAGTACGGGGAGCGGCCATCAGAAAATCCTCGTCGAGACGATGGCGGCCGCGACGCGGTGCCCGAACACGGTGGGCCGGGCCTCGATGTCCAGGTCGTCCGGCGGCAGCGTCAACGTCACGAGCCCGCGCCGGCACAGCGTGTCGACGTCCGCGACGACGTCGGCCTCCGGGCGGCCGGTGACGCCCATCAGCCCCCAAACCGGGACGCCGCGGCCGGCGACGCCGTCGGCGGCGAGCACGAGGAGGCGCCGGAGCCGCGACGGGAGCGCGGCCGCGGTCGCCACCGGGTGGGGCGCGATGCTCCGGAGCAGGCGGGTTTCCCGGATCCCGGCGACGTGCGCAGGTGCAGCGTTGTCGGCCGACTGAGCCTGGCGGCGGGCGGCCCAGTTCGCCATGAACGCCGCGGCGGTCGACAGGTCGCTGTCGTCGGGCGGAGAGGTGGTCTCACTCATGGCGTGCCTCCCACTCCGCGGCGGCCGCGGCGGCCTCTTGCCGGGAAAGGAGGCCCCAGCCGACGTCGACCAGGCCGGCAGGCGCGGGGCACGGCGCCGGGATCCGCGCCGGCGGGGTCGCCGGCTCAGGCTCCGGCTCCAGGCCGCCCGGGAGCAGGCACGCGTAGTGGTACGCGTGCCGGGCGGCGCGCTCGTACTCCTCGACGTCGAGGTCCTCGCCGGCGCGCCGCAGGGACGTCATGAAATCGTGGGCTTGGTGGAGTTCGTAGCCGCCGCGAGCGAGCAGGTGCAGCCTCTCGGACAGCGTCGCGAGGTGCGCGGCGAGCCGCGAGTACGAGTGGCGCGTGGCGCTCGGCAGGGCCGGATCTTGCGACCGGCGGACGGCGACGAGGCCCATTTCCAAGGTGCAGAGACGGTACTCGGCGAGAGGCCCGGGCAACTCCTTGAGCCCGTCGAGCAGCGGCGTGAACGTCGTGGCGGTCCGGATAGGCACCTGTCTGTCTCCTGGTGGGTGGTGGGTGGCGGGGATGCCGGCCCCGGTCGGGACGCCCATGCCGGCGGGCGTCCGGATCGAGGCCGGGGCGCGAGGCCCCGGCGGGTGGTCAGGCGGCGCGGCGCTCCAGGTCGACACGGAGCAGGTCGAGGGCGGCACCGATGGGGTTGCGGCGCGCGTATGCGACGGTCCGCTCCTGCGCGTCTGGCTCGGCCGGCTCGTCCGAGATCTCGCGGTAGTCGGAGGCGGTGAGCCCTGCCGGATTGGAGACGGAGTAGACGAGGTCGACGGTGCCGTGACGCTCCAGCACGCAGAGGCTCAGGCAGTCGCAGATCCCCAGGGCCTCCGCGTCCTCGCGGGCGAGACGGACGAGGAAGCGGGACCTGGCATTGGCCATGCCCATCTTGCAGGTCGCGCGGGCCTCGGCGGCCTCGATCAGGGCGGCGATGTCGGCGGTGTCGGTGGTCGGCTTGCTCATGGTGTCTGTCTCTCGGCGTGCCGGCCGCGCCGGCGTTCATGGGGACCCGCTGGGGGTGCGTGGGTGGCCGGGTCGGCCCCCGGCGAGCGTCCCCGATTAGGGACGCCGGCGGGAGGTCGGGGTGTGTGCGCGGATCGCACACACCCGGCGGCGGTCAGTCGGACGGCGGCAGGGACGGCATGCCGTGGTCGAAGGGGGACGCGAGGATGAGCCGGACGGCCTCGGCGCGCTCCCGGAGCTCCTCGCGGCCGCGCTCGGCGACGCGGAAGGCGGCGGCCCCGACCCAGTCAGGGATCCGGCGCTGGCCCTTCACCCACATCGTCACGTGCGGCGGCTGGACGGGCTGGGGCGCGTGCCTGGAGAGAGCCTCCGCCAAGGCGCTGACGTAGCGAGGCCCGTAGAGGGCCTTTCCGAGGGCATCGAGGCTTTCGGGGTGCATGGCGTTCTGCCTGGCGTCGTTGGAGCGGAGAGCCGGGGCCCGGAGGCCCCGGCGCTGGTCTCAGGCGTCGTCGAGACCGAAGAGCGGGTCGAAGGTCAGGGTGGGCTCGGCGGCGGCGCAGGCCGCCTGGTAGGCCTCGGCCTCGGCATCGCCGTGGATGCCGGCGAGGGCATCGAAGTGGATCTCGGCGGCGGGGGCGGTCTGGGTGGTGGTGTTCGGCTGGGTCATTTTCGGTCTCCCGGGAGCGGCTCGTCCGTCCCTGTAAAGAATATTACGGTGACTGCGTCGGATCGCAAGAGGGGTCCGTAAACTATTTTACGGCCGGTCGGAGGTTGTCCCTGGTCTCCGTGCGCGACGGGGGATTCGCCCCTCGCGTGCCTCCGCTAGACTCCTTCCAGGGCTCGCTTTTCGGGCCGGACAGGAGGGGGCGATGCTCGATTGTGAGCGGATTTTGCGCGCGCAAGCGTACGGGCAGGCCGTCAGGCGGGAGCGGGCGGCCGCGGGCGAATGGGAGCAGCGCGCAGTCGATCTTGCGCACGAGCTCGCGGTCGCGAGGGCCGAGGCGGCCGCGCATGACGCTGGTCGCCTTGCCCAGATTAGGGCCCTGCGGACGGCCCTCGAAGCGGTCGCGCCAATGGACCCGGTCCTGCGACGGACGGGACGCCTCTACGCCGACGGCGAGCGGGAGCAGGTCTGGCAGGCGTTCTATGTCGACGCGTACGACGCCATCGCGAGGGCGAATGGGCTGAGCAGGTGCCGGGGGGCGATGACGCCCCAGGAGCGGGCCGACGCGGCCGAGGCGGCCGTCCTGGCGGAGCCCGTACGGATGACCTGGTGGCTCTGGCACCGGCGGTGGTGGTGGCGGAACGTCGAGCACCGAACCGAAGCCGGGGCTATCCGTGCCCGCTCCGCGGCCGCACGGGCTGCCCGGGAAGCGACTGCCCGCTAGGTGCCATTTACGCGGTCCGGTCGGGGCCGGGGCGGATCGGGACAACGTTGTCACGATTGCCTGCCCCTGGCGTCTCTTCGCGCCAGGGGCTCCACGTCAGCCCGCGCAGGACTACGAGGAAGCCTCCCCAGAACGCCGCGGCCCCGAGCCACGCGAGCGCCTGCGCCCCGGCCCCGGGGACGTCCGGCGCGGTCACGACGCAATGTACCGCGCACGCGAGCGTCAGCCAGACCGCGTGCTCGGGCAGCCAGACATCGACGACGTACTCACGGCGCGTCATGGGTGGAGCTCCGGGATCGAGGCGGTGACGCCGTAGCGCCAGTCGAGGCGGTCCAGCGTGACGCGATAGGCGACCGACAGGCCGTCACGGCAGTCGTGCTGGCGGCGATGGGCGCGGGGGTCGCCCTTGGCCCGGGCGCGGGAGACGATCAACGTTACCGTCCTCCACCGCATCTCAAGGATCGAACCAATGGTGGGCGCGTCCATGCCGCAGGCCCATGCGTCGAGTATCGCGGCCTTGCGCGCCTGGTGCTCGTCCGCGGATCCCATTGCGGCCTTGACCGCGCGCAGCAGCGCGGCCCGGGGCGCATCGACAACGATGGGCTCTGCCGCCGGGGGCGGCGCGGGCGGGGCGGACAGGCGGACCCGGCCGGCGACGGCGTAGCGGTAGCCCGCTCGCGGATCCCCGCGCCGACGGGCCTCATGCAGGATCGCGGATACGTGCGACGCCGCCGCGCCCAGGTCCGTGCCGATCAGGGTGTCGGACACGCCTGCCGCCCATTTGTCGAGGACGGCGTGCCACAGGACTGTCGCCTTGGCCGGGACCGGCGGTCGCGCATTCTCGGATGCGAGCCCACTTGGGTCCTCCGCAAAACAGCACGACCGTGACGATGCAAATATCGCCCGTCCGAACTTCGACGACATCAGTGATCCAGATTAGCTCGGCTGGATCGTGGTCCTCAAGAGCCGCGACGTCGCTCAGCTTCCGGCACATCATGCAAAGCACTTAGAGTGAATAGCGCTGACGCTACGCTGCTCGGAAGACGCTCCGTCCAGCGCTATTCAACAATATAATACGACATGCGTAAATTAAAGTTGTCGTCGTCAGCAACGATTGCATGGGCAGCCAATGGCTAAAGTTGAAAACGTATCTAGCCGAAAATCCGACCACCATTCTGTCGGACCCGCGCGACATCGCCGATACAAAACAAGATAAATATATCTTCACATCCGCATTCCTCGAACCGGTCGACGCCCTCGTTTGTGGCACGCGGCGGTCCGCTCGATTTCTTCAAAGTAATCCTCGAAGGATATAAATTTAATTGCCTTCGCGCGTAGTTCCTTGAACCGCTCTATGGAGGCGGGATCACTCCTCATCTCTAATCGTGCCTGCCAGTTGCTTACCTCAATCACTCGTTCGACGACGAGATTGGCCCTGCCGTCTCTTCCTATCGCACTAAGATCCTTCAGTAAAGATGAGTATAACTTGAGTATGCGTGCATTTTCATGTGAAACATACATCCATCGAGCAGCGTCCGCCATTTTATATGGCAGAACTTCAATATCTCTGCTCTGATTATGATACAAGAAATCAATAATATGAAGAGGTGAAACAATTTCTAAAGTAAAACCGCAGGCTTCAAATAGGGATTGTAGATCGTCCCACTCAAAAATGTTAAATGCAATCCTATAGGCCGCCATCACTTCGCGGCCCTCTTTTGATCCCCATACCGGACCTAGCCGTGATCGTATGACAACGTCAGGAATGGTCATAAATTTTGAGTGCGATCGGGCCAAATCGATGTCTAGATGCAGATCAGACATTGATTTCCAATGATCTCCACGCGATATTGCTGCTATCATTGGGATTTTTTCAAATAATTGAACGCTTATATCTAATCCGGCCGCTATAATATGTTTCAAAGCATCAGCCAGACGCTTCTGCCTCATCAGGGCTGTTGTTCTAGCGACCGGCCCGTCGCCCCAAAGGATGGCGCTGACCTGTTGGATCTGGATGATCCCGTAGCCCCTGCTTGGCAATGAAGCCTCCAACACCTCAAGCACGCTACGTGCAGTCGGGCTGAGAGACATCCGGAGTGCCTTGGCATCCCGCCGGGCGCGATCCGCCTTTAAAATGCGGCTAATTTTGCTTTTGCTCAGGCCGGTCTTGCGAGCGAGCGATCGCACCGATCCGGCACGCCGTCGCTTGATCGATCGCCTGCCGTTGAGCTCATCGGCCATCATAACTAGCAAGCTCGCCTCAAGCTGGCGATTGAACCGGGAGCGCCGCCCCTTCGCACTGCGGCGTGGCTCGAAATTATCGAGCGTCCATCGCACGACGCTCTCGACGATCGTGGTGGCCTCGATTTCAGTCAAGTCGAAACCGGGCCGGTGCATGAGCTTGGCCATGTCTTTTGAGAGCTCAGCCCTGAGGCCGGCCTCATCCAGGCCGTGCTTGGTCACCCAGCTATAGGCCAGGATCCGCACACGGTCGAAGGCGTCGGGATTAGAGCTCACCTGACATCCGCGCTCCGTCGCCTACCCTAACAGAAGGCTTTTTACCGATATGCGAAAGTGGGACACTTAAGGAGCCTGCAGAGGGAAGGCAGCGCCGGTTTGGGGAAAATCATTGTGACAGTTACCTCCGTGTTCAGGGCTCATGGAATTTTGCGGTACAGGCGCCAAGGATAACGCGCCGCACCAATTGTCATGAGGCAAGCCATCCCGATGGGCGCGGCCGATCCCCATGGAGCATGCTTGCAGGTCCCCATGGCATCGGTCCTGAAATCATATGACCGCCCCCTAGGCCAAGTCATTGTTGTTGCTCCATGACCTTTCGCGACACCGATGGGTCGCCGTGGTGTCGTGCTCCCTCGCGAGCCACTCCAGTAAGCCTCGTTAGGCGATGCCATGAGGCCCCATCCCCATGGGGCCTGCCCTAGTGCCCCATGGGGATGGGGCCATGGGGATGGGGCCATGGGGATGGGGCCATGGGGATGGGGCCATGGGGATGGGGCCATGGGGATGGGGCCATGGGGATGGGGCTATGGGGATGGGGCTATGGGGATGGGGCTATGGGGATGGGGCCATGGGGATGGGGCCATGGGGATGGTGATGCGTCCTAACGCCATTGGTGGTGTGGAGCCCGACCTACGGAGGTAGCCTATGCAGCGACATGCTGCCCACTTTCACCGTACTTCGATGTTAGGCGTGACCGTCCTTCTCGGCGCTATGGATGCACCGCTGCCCGGCATGTCGGACCAGAAGTCGGTCTTGACGATCTCTGCCTTGCCGATGCCCCCAACTGAACCGGACAATGACGGAACCTTGATCCTAAAACACGTTCGCAGCCTCACGCGGGCGTCGCCGTTGCCGGCCACGTCACAGGAGACGGGCATGCGGCTCGCCCCGATGCCCGTCGTCGTCGCATTGCCCGTGGTCGGAGAGGACCGCGATGACCCGGCACTCGCCGACACGCCCCTGGCCGCAATCGGAGAGCATCCGGTTCAGCTCCCCCCGCAACGCCGCGAGCCGCTCTATCCGCCGCTCGACCTCGGCCAGGTGGCGACGTGCGATCCGGTCGACGTCGGCGCAGGACCGGTCCGGGTGCGCGTTCATCGTCAGCAACTCCCGGATGGCGTCGACCTCGAAGCCGAGCTCGCGGGAGTGGCGGATGAAGTTCAGGCGGGACACCTCGGCCGAGCTGTAGCGGCGCTGCGACCCAGCCGTCCGAGGCGGGACCGGCATCAGCCCAACCTGCTCGTAGTACCGGATCGTCGGGACCTTTACGCCGGTCCGACGGGACAACTCCCCAATTGCAATGTCCATGATTTTTCCGCTTGCACCTCTAGCCGCTAGAGGTTGTAGCGTCGCCTCCGACCGTTGGGAAGGAGACGTGATGAGCGAGCATTGCTGCGGTACGACCAAGGCCGACCCGTGCCGCTCCACGCCGTCCGGCGCCCCCGCGCAGACACTCGACCACGCCCCCGCCGGCGGCTCTTGCTGCTCCGGCGGCGTGCCTGTCTTCGACGGCGTCGACCCGCGCTACAAGGCGGTCCTCTGGACCGTCATCGGCATCAACGGCGCGATGTTCGTGATCGAGATGGTGGCCGGACAGATCGCCGGATCGCAGGCGCTCAAGGCCGACGCCCTCGACTTCCTCGCCGACACCGTGACCTACGGACTGAGCCTCGCCGTGATCGGTGCCTCCCTGGCCGTCAGGTCGAAGGCGGCCCTGTTCAAGGGGGCGTCCCTGTTACTAATGGCGCTCTGGGTGTTAGGCAGCACCGTCTACCAGACGATGGTCCTCGGCGTGCCCAAGGCCGAGGTCATGGGCGTGATCGGCGTGATGGCGCTGGCCGCGAACCTCGGGTCGGTCCTACTCCTGCGCCGCTACAAGGACGGCGACGCCAACGTGCGCTCGGTCTGGCTGTGCTCGCGCAACGACGCCATCGGCAACGTCGTCGTCATGGTCGCGGCGCTCGGCGTCTGGGGCACCGCCACGGCCTGGCCCGACCTCATCGTGGCGGCCGTGATGGCCGGCATCTTCCTGACCTCGTCCGTCCAGATCCTCCGGCAGGCCTGGGCCGAGCATCGGGAGGGCACCGTCGCGACCTTTTCCGCGCCGGCCAAGTGAGCCCCCGAACAATCCCGACGACCGTTACAGGACCAACATGGCATCGCACGACGCACACGCAGGACACGATCACGAGGCCCACGGGTCAGACGGCCATGCCGGGCATTCCCATGGACCGGGCCACGCGCACGCTCCGGCGAGCTTCGGAAAGGCGTTCGCCATCGGCATCGCCCTGAACGTCGGCTTCGTCGCCGTCGAGGCGACCTACGGCGTCCTTTCGAATTCCGTCGCCCTGCTGGCAGACGCCGGCCACAACCTCTCGGATGTGCTCGGCCTCGTCGTGGCGTGGGTCGCCATGGTTCTGGCCAAGCGCGCCCCGAGCGCGCGCTACACCTACGGGATGAAGGGCTCGTCGATCCTGGCGGCCCTGTTCAACGCGGTGTTCCTGCTGGTCGCGGTCGGCGCCATCGCCTGGGAGGCGATCCAGCGCTTCGGCGAGCCCGCCCCGGTCGCCGGCAAGACCGTGATGATCGTCGCCGCGGTCGGCATCCTGGTGAACGGCATCACCGCCTGGCTGTTCGCCTCGGGCGCCAAGGGCGACATCAACATCAAGGGCGCCTTCCTGCACATGGCCGCCGACGCCGCCGTCTCGGCGGGCGTGGTCATCGCCGGCCTCGTGATCCTCTACACCGGCTGGACGTGGCTCGATCCCGTCGTCAGCCTCGCCATCGTCGCGGTCATCGTCTGGAGCACCTGGGGCCTCCTGCGCGACAGCCTCACGCTGTCCCTCGCCGCCGTCCCGCCGGGCATCGACCCGGACGCGGTCCGAAGCCACCTCGAAGGACTGCCCGGGGTCGCCGCCCTGCACGACCTGCACGTCTGGGCGATGAGCACCACCGAGACCTGCCTGACGGCGCACCTGGTGATGCCGGGCGGCCGTCCGGACGACGCCTTCCTCATGACGGCGGCGAAAGGGATCAAGGAGCGGTTCGGCATCGGCCACACCACCCTGCAGGTCGAGACGAGCGCGGACACCCCCTGCGCCCTCGCTCCCGACCACGTGGTCTGAGCCCGACATGCAGGCCTGGGCCTACACCCTGATCCCCGCCGCGGCCGCCATCGTCGGCGCCGCGGTCGCGGTGAACCTCCGGCCGGGCGCCGTCCTGGTCAGCGCGATCCAGCATTTCGCGGCGGGCGTGGTCTTCGCGGCGGCGGCGGGGGAAATCCTGCCCGACCTCAAGCATGCCGGCTCACCGTGGGCGACCCTCGTCGGAGGCGCGCTGGGCGTTTTCGCGATGCTGCTGGTCAAGAGCCTCGGCAAGCGGGCGAAGGGACCGGTCGGGCTGATGGCGGTCACCGGCATCGACATCCTCGTCGACGGCCTCGTCCTCGGCATCGCCTTCGCCGCCGGTGCCAAGGCCGGCATGCTGCTCACCGTCGCCCTGACCATCGAGGTCCTGTTCCTTGGCCTGACGGTCGCGACCCAATTCGGGGAAACCGGCGCGTCTAAGGCCAAGGTCGTCGGCCTGACGGCTGCCCTGGTCGTCCTCCTGCCGTTGGGAGCCCTTCTCGGCGGCCCCGTCTCCACGCTGTCCACGCCCGTCCAGGCCGGCTTCCTGTCCTTCGGCCTGATCGCGCTCCTCTACCTCGTCACCGAGGAGCTCCTCGTCGAGGCGCACGAAACCGAGGACCGGCCCTGGGTCACCGCGATGTTCTTCGCAGGCTTCCTGCTGCTGCTCATGCTCGATCAGGCCGTCGCCTGAGCGGAAGGAATTCCCATGCTCCCGCAAATCGAGACGATCCCGCCGGCCGGCGACACCGCGCACATCCTCCTCGTCGAGGACGACGACGGCCTGCGCATGCTCGTCACCCGCCTGCTCCGCGAAAGTGGATACCGCGTCACGGGCTGCAGGAGCGGAGCCGAGTTCTGGCGGCTGCTGCCGACCGGCGGCGTCGATCTCGTGCTGCTCGACGTGATGCTGCCCGGCGCCTCCGGCCTCGACCTGCTCCGGGCGTTGCGGGCGAAAAGCACGGTACCGGTGATCATGGTCAGCGCCCGCAACGAGGAAGCCGACCGCGTGCTCGGGCTTGAGCTCGGCGCCGACGACTACGTGGCCAAGCCGTTCGGACGGCCGGAGTTGCTTGCGCGTGTCCGTGCCGTCCTTCGTCGCTCCGCCATCGCACCGTCGCCCCTCGCCGCTCCGAAGGCGGAGTGCCTTTCCTTTTCCGGATGGCGGCTCGACCTGCGAAGCCGGTCGCTCCACGATCCGGAGGGGGCGGGCGTCGATCTGTCCGGTGCGGAGTACGACCTGCTCCTCATGTTTCTCGAACATCCCGGCCGCGTCCTCGGCCGCGAGATGATCCTCGAACTGTCCCGCGGCCGGCTCGGGTCGGCGACGGACCGCAGCGTCGACACACTCGTCAGCCGCCTGCGGCGCAAGCTGGAACCGCCCGAGGGCCATCCTCCGGTCATCAAGACCGTGCGCGGGGCCGGCTACATGCTCGCCTCGAAGGTCGAGCGCGCGTGAGCCGCCTCGCCCCCCTGGCCCGCAGCCTCGAAGCCCGCACCGTCGCCGTCCTGCTCCTCGCGATCCTCGCCGTCCATGGCGGGGCGCTGCTTCTCTATCGGCAATCCGCGACCGCCGCGGCGGACGATGCGTTCGCGCGGCAGGTCGCCAACCAGCTCACCCTGGCTCGCGAGGCGGTGCTTCGACGCCCCCCGCCCGAACGCGACGCGGAGGCGAAGGCCCTGTCGTCCCCGCATTTCGAGCTAGGGTGGTCGGCGACCTCGCCCCTGCGCCAGGACGAGGCGGCCGACCCAGGCCTGTGGTCGTTGCGAGCCCGGATGCTCTCCCTGGAGCCCGGCCTCGGACCCGGGCTCGCCCTGGCGATGGGCGGCGGGGACGAGGCCGTCCACCAGGAGGACCTGGGGGGCGCGCTCGCGCTGGCCGACGGGAGCTTCCTGACCTTCCGCTCGGCCCATGCCCCCGGCCTCGCCCGGCTCGGATCGTGGGCCTACCTCGCGACGGCGATGGCCATCCTCGTCGGCGTCGCGGCCGTCGTCCTGATGCACCGGATCGCCGGGCCGCTACGCGACCTCACACGAGCCACGGGGGAGATCGGGCACGGAAGGGTCGTCCCCGTGCGGGAGGCCGGCCCCGACGAGACCCGCGGGATCGCCCGGGCCCTCAACGCGATGCAGGACCGCATCCATCGGCTGTTGACGGAGCGGACCCAGGCCCTGGCCGCCGTCTCGCACGACCTGCGCACCCCCATCGCGCGGCTTCGCCTTCGGCTCGACGGCCTGCCCGAGGACGACGAGACCCGGGCGATGGGCTCGGACCTCGAGGACATGCAGGCCATGGTCGATTCGACCCTGGCGTACCTTCGGGGCGACGCCGATCCCGAGCCACGCCAGGTGACCA
The DNA here is from genome assembly GCF_014196345.1 of Methylobacterium brachythecii. GTDB lineage: Bacteria > Pseudomonadota > Alphaproteobacteria > Rhizobiales > Beijerinckiaceae > Methylobacterium > Methylobacterium brachythecii. The sequence continues at coordinate 92,908 of NZ_JACIDN010000011.1, forward strand.
ACGTCGCGAGCGTCCTCATGAGCATCGCCGACGCGTCGTCGGATGCGGGCCGCGACGTCAACTATGCGGGTCCAGGCCGCGCCCTCGCGACGGTCCGCCCGGTGGCCCTGAGACGCGCGCTCGACAACGTCGTCGACAACGCCGTGCGCTACGGGACCTCCGCCCGCATCACCCTCGCCGTCGATCCGGAAGAGCTCCTGCTGACGGTCGACGACGACGGTCCCGGCATCGCGCCCGACGAGGTCGCGCGCGCCTTCGAGCCGTTCACCCGGCTGGAAGCGTCGAGGAACCGCAACACGGGCGGGACCGGCCTCGGCCTGACCATCGCACGCCGGATCGTCGAGGCGGAGGGAGGGAGCATCGCCATGGCCACTCGACCGGAAGGCGGCCTGAGGGTCCGGATCTGCCTGCCGCGCGCCGGTCGCTGACACACTTCGTCACGAACCGGGCGTCCGGGTGTCAAACGGGGTCGCTATCTCAGGTCTCGAAGCGGCCGCGCCGGCCGCCGAACCCTGGAGACCAAGACCATGAAGCGTACCATCGCCGCCCTTCTCGCCGCCGGCCTGCTGGCGAGCCTCTCGGCTCCCGCCTTCGCCGCCGAGGACGGACACGGGAACGCGAACAACCCCGAGCGGTCCGTGCCGAACACGGGCGGCGTCGCGGGTGGCCCGGCCCATCGCGACGATCCGCGCACGAGCGAGGCCCGCGAGGTCGGCAAGGACGGCAAGCCGGCCCATTCCGACAAGGACGGGCACGCCCACGGTCACTCGCACGACAAGAAGTAAGCGGGCCGCGATAGCCCCGGACGGACGGGAGGATGCACCGATGCGTATGCTTCCCCTCCTGGTCGTCTTCGCCTTGCTGGCCGCCGGCATCGGCTACGCACTGGCGGCGGAAGGCCGGCACGCTCCCGCTCACAGCCTTCGCGGTGCGCCAGTGCCCCCTCGCGTACCGTGAAAAGCCCGCCTCGGCTTACTCGTCGAGGCGGGCACCTGCGTCCTGACTGAACGGGGGCGTCAGATGCGGTTCAGGTCGGCACGACCACTCTCACGGCTTGGATGTTCGAGGGATGTGTCATGCGAAAGCGTCTTATGGGACTCGTCGCGGCGAGCCTGATCCTGGCCCCGGTGGCCGCGTCGGCCCAGTATTACGGCGGCGGTTACGAGGAACGGGGCCGGGACGTCCACGTCGACCGCTACCGGCATGGCGATCACGACGACGTGGTGATCCATCGCGAACGGCGGGACTACGACGGGCGCGGCTTCTACGGGGAGCGACGCCACCATCACCACCACCATCACGACGACGATTAGTCCCACGGCGTCCAAAAGCCGTGACCATCCGCGTTGTACGGATGAGCGTGAATCGTCCATAAGGACCGAGATGAACCCCGGACGTCCGATCAGGGCCTACGAGACGATGCGCGGCTGGTGGGCGACCGCCGTCCGCGTGCTGTCATTCGTCCTGGTCCTGGCGCTCGTCGTCCCCGGCGCGATCCACTCCGCCGAGGCCCATCGTCCGGCCAGCCACGAATTGTCGGTATCCGCGTTGTCCGAGGCGGGTTCGGCCGACCATTCCGACGCCTGCCCGGCCTGCCACGCGAACTGCGGCTGCCACCAGGCCCTGAACGTCGACGGGACGCCCGTCCTGCCGTCCCGCGGGACGGCGCGCTCCTCCTACGCGACCGAGGTCACCGCCATCGGGTCCGTCTCGCCCGACCGTCTCCCAAGGCCCCCTCGCGCCTGAGGCCACGCCGCCACGCCAGTGGCGCGTTTCGGTCGGCCCCTCACGGGTCCCGGCTTCCTCACAATCGCGAACCACCTTGTACGGGACCGTCCCAGACCGCCTGAGCGGCGACGCGACGTCCCGGTCGGAACCCGGCCCATTCCCATGCGTGCATTCCTCTCCGTGGCCTTCCTGGCCATCGGCATCGCCATCGGCGGTGCCTTCCCCCGCGTGTCCGAGGTCGTGCAGGGCGCCCTTGCCGCCGCCGGCCTGACGAACGCCCGGACGACGCCATCCACCAATGCGGCCATGACCAAGCCCGCGGCTCTCACGGCCGACGACGGGCACGGTCACGGCGAACACGGCCACGAGCATGCCGACGGCGAGCCCAAGCCGGACGGCGAGCACAAGCATTCCGAGGGCGAGGCCAAGCCCGAGGCCGGTGGCCACAAGCATGCCGAGGGCGAGGCCCACGGCCACGACGAGGAGGGCGAGGGCAAGATCAAGATGACGGCCGAGCAGGCCGCGGAGCAGGACATCACGCTGGCCAAGGTCGAGGGGGGCGTCCTCTCGCGACACCTGCTGGTGCCCGGAACCATCACCCAGGACGCCGACCGGATCGCCCGCGTGCCCGTTCGGGTCGTCGGCACCGTCTCGGAGATGCGCAAGCGCCTCGGCGAGGCGGTCGCCAAGGGCGAGGTCGTGGCGGTCCTCGACAGCCGCGAGGTCGCCGAGGCCAAGAGCGACTTCCTGACCGCGACGGTCAAGGCGGACCTTGAGAAGACGAACTTCGACCGCCAGCAGGCCCTGTGGGACAAGCGGATCTCCGCGGAATCGGCATTCCTGAACGCGAAGGCGGCCTACTCGGAGGCGACCCTGCGCGTCGACCTGGCGCGCCAGAAACTCTCGGCGCTGGGGCTCAGCGCGGCCGAGGTCGCCACCTCGGCCAAGAAGGACGAGACCACCCCGAACCTGTCGAGCCTGCGCCGCTACGAACTGCGCTCACCCCTCTCCGGGCGGGTGGTCGAGCGCAAGGTCGACGTCGGCACCGCGGTCGGCAAGGAAGGCGATCCGGCCGACGTCTACACCGTCGCGGACCTGTCCTCCGTGTGGATCGAGCTCGCGATCCCGACCACCGAGCTGTCGAAGGTCCGGGAGGGCGCCAAGGTGACCATCGTCGGGGGTGACGACGCCTCCCGCGCCGAGGGCAAGGTCGTGTTCGTGAGCCCGATCCTCAACGCCGAGACCCGCTCGGCCCGGGTCATCGTCGCCCTGCCGAACAAGGACATGGCCTGGCGGCCCGGTACCTTCGTCACGACCGAGGTCGAGATCGCGCAGGACAAGGTCGCGGTCCGGCTGCCGAAATCCGCCATCCAGACCATCGGCGGCGAGAAGGTGGTGTTCGTCCGCACCCCGAAGGGGTTCGAGCGCCGGGACGTGACGATCGGCAAGGCCGACGACGACGCCTTCGAGATCCTGTCCGGCCTCAAGCCCGGCGACGAGGTCGCGGTCGCCAACTCCTTCGCCCTGAAGGCCGAGCTCGGCAAGGCCGAAGCCGACCACGCGCACTGAGGGCGGCCATCATGATCTCGAAGATCCTCGACTTCTCCGTCCACCAGCGCTGGCTCGTGGTGCTCCTCTCGCTGCTGGCGGCGGGCTTCGGCGTGTTCTCGCTGACCAAGCTCCCCATCGACGCGGTGCCGGACATCACCAACAACCAGGTGCAGATCAACACCACGGCGCCGTCGCTGTCCCCGGTCGACATCGAGAAGCAGGTGACCTACCCGGTCGAGACCGCACTCGCCGGGATCAAGGGCCTGGAATACACCCGCTCGCTCTCGCGAAACGGCTTCTCCCAGGTCACGGCGGTCTTCTCGGAGGCCACGAACGTCTACTTCGCCCGCCAGCAGGTGGCGGAGCGCATCGGCGAGGCGAAGTCGACCCTGCCGCCGGGGGCCGAGCCCCACATGGGCCCGATCTCCACGGGCCTCGGCGAGATCTACATGTGGTCGATCCATTACGCCCAGCCGAAGGAGCGCAAGGTCTCCCCGGACGGCAAGGCCGGCTGGCAATCGGACGGGAGCTACCTGACGCCGGAGGGGCAGAGGCTCGCGACGGAGCTCGAACGCACCGCCTACCTGCGCACGGTCCAGGACTGGATCATCCGGCCCCAGGTGAAGACCGTGCCGGGGGTCGCCGGCGTCGACAGCATCGGCGGCTTCGACAAGCAGTACCACGTCCAGCCGGACCCGATGAAGCTGACCGCCCTCGACCTGTCGTTCGCCGACATCGGCCGCGCGCTGGAGGCCAACAACGCCAACCAGGGCGCCCGCTACCTGGAGGACAACGGCGAGGGCTACGTCGTGCGCGCCGCCGGCCGCCTGGAGACCATGGAGGACATCGGCTCCGTCGTGGTGACCACGCGCGGCGGGGTGCCGGTCCGCATCTCCGACATCGCCGAGGTCCGGATCGGGCGCGACCTGCGCACCGGCTCGGGCAGCGAGGACGGACGCGAGGTCGTCATCGGCACCGCCCTGATGTTGATCGGCGAGAACAGCCGTACGGTTTCGGCCGCCGTGGACGCGCGCATGACCGAGATCCGGCGTACGCTCCCGCCCGGCGTCGAGGTCCAGACCGTGCTCAACCGCACCCTCCTCGTCGAGGCCACGATCCGAACGGTGGCCAAGAACCTGGCCGAGGGCGCCGCCCTCGTCATCGTCATCCTGTTCCTGCTGCTCGGCAACATCCGGGCGGCCATCGTCACGGCCCTTGTCATCCCGGTCGCGATGCTGATGACTATGACCGGCATGGTCCAGGGCCGCATCAGCGCCAACCTGATGAGCCTGGGGGCGCTCGACTTCGGCCTCATCGTCGACGGTGCCGTCATCATCACCGAGAACGCCCTGCGGCACCTCGCGGAGCGCCAGACCGAGCTCGGGCGCAAGCTCGACCTGGAGGAGCGCCTATTCACCGTGCGGGCCTCGGCCGAGGAGATGATCAAGCCGTCCCTCTACGGGCAGGCCATCATCATCCTCGTCTACGTGCCGCTCCTGACCTTCACCGGCGTCGAGGGCAAGATGTTCGAGCCGATGGCGCTCACCGTCATCATCGCCCTCGTCTCGGCCTTCGTCCTGTCGCTGACCTTCGTGCCGGCGATGATCGCCATCGTCATCACGGGCAAGGTGACCGAGACCGACAACGTCCTCATCCGCGGGATCAAGGCGGCCTACCGCCCGGTCCTCGGGGCCGCCCTGCGCATCCCGATGACCTTCGTCGCGGTCGCCCTGGTGCTGCTCGTCGGCGCCGGGTTCCTGTTCACCAAGCTCGGTCAGGAGTTCATCCCCCAACTCGACGAAAAGAGCATCGCGCTTAACGCGCAGCGCATCCCCTCGACCTCCCTGACGCAGTCGCAGGCGATGCAGTTGAAGGTCGAGCAGGCGATCAGCCGATTCCCCCAGGTCGCCTACGTCTTCTCGAAGACCGGCACCGCGGAGGTCGCCTCCGACCCGATGCCGCCGAGCTCGTCCGACACCTTCGTCATCCTGAAGCCGCAGGAGGAATGGCCCGACCCGGACCAGACCAAGGCCGCCCTGCAGGAGGACATCGAGAAGGCGGTCGGGGCGCTTGCGGGCAACGTCTACGAGTTCTCCCAGCCGATCCAGCTGCGGTTCAACGAGCTCCTGGCCGGCACCCGCGGCGACCTCGCCGTAAAGGTGTTCGGCGAGGAGTTCGAGCCGATGCTCAAGGCCGCCAACCAGGTCGCCGCGATCCTGCGCGGGACCGAGGGCGCCGACGACGTCAAGGTGGAGCAGACGGCCGGGCTGCCGTTCCTGGAGATCAAGATCAACAAGGTCGAGGCCGCGCGCCTCGGCCTGAGCACGTCCTCGATCCAGGACGTCATCGGCGCGGCCATCGGCGGGCGCGAGGCCGGCATGGTGTTCGAGGGCGACCGCCGCTTCCCCATCGTCGTGCGCCTGAACGACAAGGTGCGCGAGGACCGCGAGGCCCTGGAGAACATCCCGGTCCCGCTGCCCCCGGGGGTCAACGGTCGGGCGTCCTCCGTCCTCCTGAAGCAGGTCGCGAGCTTCTCGGTGACGGAGGGGCCGAACCAGATCTCGCGCGAGAACGGGCGGCGCCGGGTCGTGGTCACCGCCAACGTGCGCGGCCGCGACATCGGCTCGCTCGTCGCCGAGGCGCAAGGGAAGGTGGCGTCCGGGGTCCAGCTGCCGGCCGGCTACTACGTGACCTGGGGCGGGCAGTTCGAGAACCTGGCTTCGGCCCGGCAGCGGCTGATGGTGGTGGTGCCGGTTTGCTTCTTCCTGATCTTCCTGCTGCTGTTCTCGGCCCTGAACTCGGCGCGTGACGCCCTGCTGGTGTTCAGCGCTGTCCCGCTGGCGCTCACCGGCGGCATCGCGGCCCTTTGGCTGCGGGGGATGCCGTTCTCAGTGCCGGCCGCTGTCGGGTTCATCGCCCTGTCCGGGGTGGCCGTCCTCAATGGCCTGGTGATGCTGACCTACATCAAGCAGCTGATCGCGGAGGGGAAGCCGCGCCGCGAGGCGATCCTCGAAGGGGCCATGACCCGCCTGCGTCCGGTGGCGATGACCGCCCTCGTGGCCTCGCTCGGCTTCGTGCCGATGGCGTTGGCCACCGAGACGGGGGCCGAGGTCCAGCGGCCCCTGGCGACCGTGGTGATCGGCGGCCTCATCTCGGCGACCCTCCTGACCCTCGTCGTCCTGCCGGCGCTCTACGCGCGCTTCGCCGGGACCGTGGTCCCGAGGACGGCCACCGTCGAGAAGGAGGGCCCCCATGCCCGCCCCGTCCTTCCCCAAGCGGCGGAGTAGGCCGATGCGCCGCCGCCCAGCGCTCGCACTGGCGGTTGTGGCGTGGACGGGCGCGGCCGTGGCGGCGGAACCGGCGGCGGGCGAGGCGCCGTTCGGATTGGCTTGGGGTGCCGTGGACCGTGTCGATGCGCCCTCGATGGTCGACCGCGAGGCGAACCTGACCGGGCTGTACTACTTCCACGACCGCCCTCTCGCGTCGGGTCCCGACACCGTCGAGGTGGTCCTGGTGGTCTGCCGGGAGCAGGGCCTCCAGCAGGTCGTCTGGGTCGGGCGGCCGCTCCACGGACCGGCTTACGCCACCGCCCGGGAGACCATCCGGCGCGACGGGGTACGCCGCTACGGCGAGCCCCGGCCGGGACCCGTTCCCGGATCGCTCGAATGGCCGGCGGGACGAACCGTCCTGGCAACGCGCACGATGCCAGACGGCACATCGGAGCTTGTGATGTCCGCGTCCGGCCCGGACTACGCGGCCTGTTCGGAAAGCCACCGCGCCGCCACCGGCCACCCTGCCGACGCCCATGTGGCCGACCTGCTCGGCAAGGGCGTGCCATGAGGGTAGCGACGATGCATGCGGAGGAACGCCCGGACGTGCATCGCGGGATCCATCCAGGACGGCCGCCGAGGCGATGACGGGCAAGAAGCTCGGGCGCAGGATTGAGACCTGGGGAGGCGGAGGGGGTGGACGGCGCACGGTCAGGCCGCACGTTCGAAAGGCCGCCGGTCAGGCGTTCCTTATGGCCTACATCCTGATCGCCTTGGTCCTGGCGATGTTCGGCTGGCTCTCCTCGATGCGATGAAGACCCAGGAAGACTTGCCCTGGCCTTTGCCGTATCCCCTCCAGGGGGATAGGATACCGCATGGAACACGCCTCGCACCCGGATATCGTCAAGCGCCTCAGGCGCGCCCACGGCCATCTCGCCGGCGTCATCGCGATGATCGAGGAAGGCCGGCCCTGCGTGGATCTGGCCCAGCAGCTCCACGCCGTGGAGAGCGCGATCACCAACGCCAAGCGCGTGCTCATCCAGGACCACATGGAGCACTGCCTCGGCGACGGGATCGAGCACGGCGGCAAGGGGGCGAAGGATGCCCTCGCCGAGTTCAAAATCCTCGCGAAGTATCTGTGAGACGCCCACGATGCTGAGCGTCCTCTCGAACCGTACTTACCGGCACCTGTTCGCGGCGCAGGTCATCGCCCTGATCGGTACCGGCCTGCTGACCGTCGCCCTGGGGCTGCTGGCGTTCAAGCTGGCCGGCGACCGCGCCGGAACCGTCCTCGGGACGGCGCTGGCCATCAAGATGGTCGCCTATGTCCTCATCGCCCCGGTGGCCCAGGCTTTCACGAGCCGGTTGCCGCGGCGCGCCTTCCTGGTGGGCACGGACCTTGTCCGCGCCGCCATCGCCCTGACGCTGCCGTTCGTCGTCCAAGTCTGGCAGATCTACGCCCTGATCTTCGTCCTGCAATCGGCCTCGGCGGCGTTCACCCCGACCTTCCAGGCCACCATACCGGACATCCTGCCGGACGAACAGGACTACACCCGCGCCCTCTCGCTCTCGCGTCTCGCCTACGACCTGGAGAACCTGCTCAGCCCCACGCTGGCCGCCCTACTCCTGGCGGTGGTGCCCTACAACGCCCTGTTCGGCGGCACCGTCGTCGGCTTCCTGTGCTCGGCGGCCCTGGTGGTGTCCGTGAGCCTGCCCATCGTCGCCCGTACCGACCTGCAGGGCGGCATCTATGACCGGACAACGAGGGGCCTCAGGATCTACCTGGCGACGCCGCGCCTGCGTGGGCTGCTCGCCCTCAACCTCGCGGTCGCCGCGGCCGGCGCCATGGTCATCGTCAACACCGTGGTGATCGTCCAGGGCCTCCTGGATCGTCCGCAGACCGACGTGGCCCTCGCCCTCGGCCTGTTCGGGGGCGGCTCAATGATCGCTGCCCTGACACTGCCAAGACTGCTCGACCGGCTTTCGGACCGCGCAATCATGATCCCGGCGGCGGCCCTGCTCGGCGTGGTTCTCATGGGTATCGCCGCCATGACCTGGGGCGGGACCATCGGCTGGCCGCTTCTCCTCGGAACCTGGCTGGTGCTTGGCATCGCCTACTCCGCCGTGCAGACCCCCACCGGCAGACTCCTGCGCCGCTCGACGACCCCGGAGGACCGACCGGCCGTCTTCGCCGCCCAGTTCGCCCTGTCCCATGCCGCGTGGTTGCTCACCTATCCGCTGGCCGGTTGGCTGGGGCCGTCCGTGGGGATGCCATCCACGCTGGCGATCCTCGGGGCGGTGACGCTTGCCGGCGTCGCCACGGCGGCCCGGCTATGGCCGGCGGCGGAACCCGACGTGATCGAGCATGCCCACTCAGACCTCGACGTCCGGCACCCGCACCTGCATGGGGGCCGCCGTCACGCCCACGCCTACGTCATCGACGACCTGCATCATCGTTGGCCGGCCAGGGCGGGGTGAGCGCCGTTCGATGTCTTTGCCGGCTGGGTCGAAAATCGGGATGGCCGACCAGTGCAGCGGAGCTCGAATGTTTCGTTAGGCACGCGAAGGGGAGAAGAACGTACCCCGCGGAACGGTCTTGGAAGCGGAGCCGTTCCAAAGGCTCGGGTGCCGTCGTTTTCGACGCATTGCCGACAACGACATGAGGAAGCCCATGAAGAAGTCCCTTCTCGCCGCCGCCATCCTGGCAACCCTGGGTGCGGCTTCGGTCGCCCCGGCCTCCGCCGCTCCCGGCATGATCGGCGCCGTCGAGGCCCCCACCACCGTCACCGAGGTCCGGATGGATGGCATGCACGGCCATCGCATGATGGGCCACCATCACCATCGCGGTCACCGCATGATGCGCCATGGGCACCACCACCACATGATGGGCCACGGTCATCGCCGCGGCCACATGATGGGCCATCACCGCGGTCACCGCATGTAGCTCTCGGCGACCCGGGTCCCAGCGACCCGGGGACTATCGGCTGAGGCGGGACGCGGAAAAGCGTTCCGCCTCGCTTACACGGATCCGACCGCTCGGACGGATAAGCGTGGAAGCGCCGCGCCAGCACCTGAGACGAGCCCCCGTCGCGGCGGCGCTTATTGGTGCACCGCCAGCATCCAGAGGGCCATGGCGACCATCATCACGTTCTCGGTCAACGACACGAAGCCTAGCGGCACCTTGCTCGAACCGCCGACGCAGGCGCACTTGATGTCCCGCTTGTCGACGTAGACCGCCTTGAACACCGAGACCGCCCCGACCGTGCCGATGAACAGGGCCACGGGGATCGAGATCCCGTTCAGGGCGCCCGCCACCATCAGGACGCCGGCGATGCCCTCCAGGAACGGGTAGGCGTAGGCGTAGCGCACCCAACGCCGCCCGAGCAGGTCGTAGCCCAGGAACATCGAGGAGAAGCTCTCGACGTCCTGCAGCTTGAGGAGGGCGAGGACGCACATGCTGAAGGCGATGAACCACTCGGCGGCGCGCATCGTGAACGGCGTGCCGTAGACTGCGTGGCTCGCCGCCAGCGCCATCAGCGCCGTCATCGAGAACACCGCGATCACGGGCGTGTAGGTGGTGACGTTCGGGTCGTTCGCCGCCTTGCCGAAGTGGCGCTGCAGGTCGTCGAAGCCGCCGACGCGCTCGCCGTTGATGAACGTCTGCGGCGTCGACTTGACCTGGTGCTCGGCCTTGAAGCGGTCGGTCTCCGCCCGGTCGGTCAGGAGGTGGTCCTCGACCTCGAAGCCCTGGCGTTCGAGGAGGTCCTTGGCCTTCAGGCCGTAGGGGCAGGTGTGTTCAGGGGTGACCATCCGGTAGAGGGTGGCCTTGCGGGCGGCTGAGGACATCGGGTCTTCCTTCCTGAACTGAGGGCGGTTCGGCCGGGGCCGGGACCTATTCGGCGGCCGCGCGGTGGGCCGGCGGCTCGTCCTGGGTTGCCGCGGCCGTGGACGAGGCGGGTGGCAAGCCCCATCCCTTCACGAGGGCGTAGACGGCCGGGATCACGACCAGGGTCAGCACGGTCGAGGAGACCATGCCGCCGATCATCGGCACGGCGATGCGCTGCATCACCTCGGAGCCCGAGCCGGTGCTCCAGAGGATCGGCAGCAGGCCGGCCATGATGGCAGTGACGGTCATCATCTTCGGGCGGACCCGCTCGACCGCGCCGACCATGATCGCCCGCCGCAGGTCCGCGCGGGTGAGCGTGCGCCCCTCCCGGAGGCACCCGGCCCGGACCTCGTCGAGGGCGTGGTCGAGGTAGACCAGCATGATCACGCCGGTCTCGGCGGCGACGCCGGCGAGCGCGATGAAACCCACCGCGACCGCGACCGACATGTTGAAGCCCATCCACCACATCAGCCAAACCCCGCCCACCAGGGCGAAGGGCAGCGAGAGCATGACGATGAGGGTCTCGGTCAGCCTCCGGAAGTTGAGGAAGAGCAGCAGGAACACGATCAGGAGCGTCAGGGGCACCACGATCCTGAGCCGCGCCGTCGCCCGGTCGAGATACTCGACCTGCCCGCTCCACTGGATGAGCGTGCCCTGAGGCAGCGCTACCTCGTTGGCGACCGCAGTCCTGGCCTCGGCGACGTAGCCCCCGAGATCGCGACCGGCGACGTCGACGTAGATGAAGACCGCGAGCTGCCCGTTCTCCGTCCGGATCTGGGTCGGCCCCCGGTTCAACCGGACCTTCGCGACCTCGCCGAGCGGGACCGTGCCCCCGCTCGGGATCGGCACCTGCACCTCGTTCGCGATGGATTGCGGATCGGATCGGAAGGCACGGGGATAGCGAACGTTGACGGTATAGCGCTCGCGCCCCTCGACGGTGTTCGTCACGCTCTCGCCGCCGAGAGCCATCGCGATGACGTCCTGCACGTCGCCCACCGTCAGGCCGTACCGGCCCAGAACCTCCCGGTCGGGGGTGATGTCGAGGAAGTAGCCGCCCTGCACCCGTTCGGCGTAGGCGCTGGATGTGCCAGGGACCGCCTTCACCACGGCCTCGACTTGCCGGGCGACCTTTTCCATCTCGGTCAGGTCGGTGCCCAGCACCTTGATCCCGACCGGCGTTCGGATACCGGTCGCAAGCATGTCGATGCGTGCGCGGATCGGCTGCGTCCAGGCATTCGAGACGCCGGGGAACTGCAACGCAGCGTCCATCTCCGTCCGCAGGCTCGCCATCGTCACGCCGGGACGCCACTCCGCCTTCGGCCTCAGGTTGACGATGGTCTCGAACATCTCGCTCGGCGCCGGGTCGGTCGCGGTGTTGGCCCGCCCTGCCTTGCCGTAGACCGAGGCCACCTCGGGGAAGGACTTGATGATGCGGTCCTGGGTCGCGAGCAGGTCGCCGGCCTTGGTCACCGAGATGCCCGGTAGGGTGGTTGGCATGTACATCAGCGTGCCCTCGTCGAGGTCGGGCATGAACTCCGAGCCGAGCCGGCTCGTCGGCCACGCCGTGGCCGCGAGGATGCCCAGGGCGAGGAGGATCGTGAGCACACGCGCCCTGAGGACGCCGGCGATCAGCGGCCGATAGATCCAGATCAGGAACCTGTTCACCGGATTGCGGTGCTCGGGGATGATCCGGCCGCGGACGAAGAGAACCATCAACGCCGGCACGAGGATCAGGGACAGCACCGCCGCAGCCGCCATCGCGAAGGTCTTGGTGAAGGCCAGCGGCCCGAACAGCCGCCCCTCCTGGCTCTCCAGGGTGAAGATCGGCAGGAAGCTCACGGTGATGATCAGGAGCGAGAAGAACAGCGACGGCCCGACCTCGCTCGCGGCCTCGATCAGGACCTCGACCCGTGGCTTGTCCGACGGCGCCCGCTCCAGGTGCTTGTGGGCGTTCTCGATCATCACGATGGCCGCGTCGATCATGGCGCCGACCGCGATGGCGATGCCGCCCAGGCTCATGATGTTGGCGCCGAGCCCCAGCGCCTTCATCCCGGCGAACGCCATCAGGATGCCGACCGGCAGCATCAGGATCGCGACGAGGGCGCTCCGGACGTGGAGTAGGAAAACGACGCAGACGAGGGCGACGATGGCGCTCTCCTCGACCAGCGTGCCCTTGAGGGTCTCGATGGCCGCCTCGATCAGGTGCGAGCGGTCGTAGACCGGCAGGATCTCGGTGCCCTTGGGTAGACTGGCGGCAACCTCGGACAGCCGCTTCTTGGCGCTCTCGATGACGTCGAGAGCGTTGGCGCCGAACCTCTGGAGGACGATCCCGCCGGCGACCTCGCCGTCGCCGTTCATCTCGGTGATGCCCCGGCGCTCGTCCGGACCGAGCTCGACCCGCGCGACGTCCTTCACCCGCAGCGGGGTGCCCGCCTCCGTCCTCAGGACGATGCTCTCGATGTCCGCGACGCTCTTGAGATAGCCGCGACCCCGGACGACGAACTCGAACTCGGAGAGCTCGACCGTGCGGCCGCCGACGTCCGCGTTGCTCGACCGGATCGCCTCCCTCAGCTTCGCCAGGGTGATGCCCTGCGCCCGAAGGCGGTTCGGGTCGACCACGACGTTGTACTGCTTGACGAAGCCGCCGACGCCCGCGACCTCGGCCACGCCCTCGGCGCGCGACGCCCCGAACCGGACGACCCAGTCCTGGAGCGAGCGGAGCTCGGCGAGGGTGCGCTCCTTCGCGACGATCACATACTGGTAGACCCAGCCCACCCCCGTCGCGTCCGGCCCGAGGGTCGGGGTCACGCCGGCCGGCAGGCGCCTGGCCGCCGTGTTCAGGTATTCTAGAACGCGCGAGCGGGCCCAGTAAGGGTCGGTGCCGTCCTCGAAGATGACGTAGACGAACGACACTCCGAAGAACGAGAAGCCGCGCACGACCTTCGATCTCGGGACGGTCAGCATGGCCGTGGTCAGCGGGTAGGTGACCTGGTCCTCGATCACCTGGGGCGCCTGCCCCGGGTACTCGGTGTAGACGATGGTCTGGACGTCCGAGAGGTCCGGGATCGCGTCGAGCGGCAGGGTTTTGAGGGCATAAAGCCCCGCTCCGCCGGCGAACACGGTCCCGATCAGGACCAGCAACAGATTTCGGGCCGACCAGGCGATCAGGCGGGGGATCATGGCGTCTTCCCCTCGGCGGCGGCCTGCGGGCTCGGCTCGGGCTTGGGCTCGGAAAGACCTTGGAGGGCCGCCTTCAGGTTGCTCTCGGCGTCGATGAGGAAGTTGGCCGAGGTCACCACGCGGTCGCCGGCGACGATGCCGTCGCGGATCTCGACGAAGCCGTCGCCGCGGGTGCCGAGCCTGACCGGCCGCGGTTCGAAGCGACCCTCCCCCCTGTCGAGCAGGACGACCTGTTTCGTTCCGGTGTCGATGACGGCGTCGTCGGGCACGGCGACCACCGGCTTGTCGGAGCCGGTGGCGATCTCGACGTCGGCGAACATCCCTGGGCGCAGGTCCCCGTTCGGGTTGGGCAGCTCGATCCGCAGGCGGGCCGTGCGCGTGCCCATGGCGAGGTGCGGGTAGATCCGCGTCACGGTTCCGGTGAACGCGCGATCCGGGAACGTCCTGGCGCGCACGGTCGCCTTCTGCCCCTCGGCGACGGCCGCGAGGTCACGCTCCGTCACGTCGACGAGCACCCAGACCCGGGAGTGGTCCACGAGCTTGAACAGGGTGTCGCCGGACTTCGCGCGCATGCCGTCTGAGACGTTGCGCTCGACGACCACACCGTCGCGGGGCGCCGACCAGGTGATGGTCGCCGGCACCTTCCGGGTGCGCTCGATCTCGTCGATGACCTCGGGCGGGATGCCGAGGTTCTCCAGGCGACGCCGGGCACCCTCGTAGCCGATGCCCGTCAGGTACTGCGCGGCCGCCGCGTTCATCTCGGGCGAGAACAGGCGCATGAGCGGCTGTCCCTTATGGACGTGGTCGCCGGTGGTGATGCCCTCGACCTTCTCGACGAACGCGTCGGTGCGCATCGCGATCACCGAGATCCGGCGCTCGTCCTCCTCGATGGCGCCCGGTGCCCGCACCGGCATCGACAGCACGCGCCTCGCGGCTACCTCCGTCCGCACCCCGGTGCGCTGGAGCTTGCCCGGCGAGATCCTCACCGTGCCGTCGTCGCTGTCCTCGCCCTCGTAGACGGGGATGTAGTCCATCCCCATCGAGTCCTTCTTCGGGGTCGGCGAGGTGTCCGGAAGGCCCATCGGGTTGCGGTAGAAGCGCACCTTGCGGGCGCTCGCAGGCGTCGTGGCCTGAGCCATGGCCATGTCGCCGTGCCCGGCGTCGGGCATGGCTTCCGCCTCGTCGGGTTCGTCGAAGCTCACGTCCTCGCTGGCGTGAACGGCGCGGTAGTCTCGACCGTCCGCGGTGCGCGTCGGCTCGGAGGCGTACTCCGGCTTCCCGTCCGGGTCCCGGTAGTAGACCACGGGACCCGTCGCCTTGCTCGGGGACTGAGCGGACACCGGGGAAACCTGCCGGGTGCCCGGCAGCCAATGGGCGAACCCGGTCCGCGCCTGCCGGACGAGCGCCGGCACGGGGCTGCCCTCATGCCCCGCGCCAAATCCCAAAACCCCCGCCGCGAGCGCGGCGAGGGTCCCGGCGGCCCATGCCGTCCGGCTCACTTGGTGGCCTTGAACACCAGCTTGTTCTCGACGGTGCCGGTCTCGCCCTGCACCTTGGCCCCGAGAGAGAGGCGCCAGCCGCCGGCCATCGTCAGCTTCGCCTTGAACCGGTAGAGGCCCGGTTCCAGCGACGGCAGCTGCTCGATCTTCGAGGTCATTTCCTCCATGCTGTCGGGCGCCATGTCGATGCGCTTGGCGAAGATGACGGCGTTCGGCACGGGCTTGGACGTGCGCTTGTCGACGAGGCGGACGTCGAGGATGGCCTCCCCCTGCTTGGCCTCGTCCTTCACCAGCTGGAACTCGTAGTCTTTGGTGTCGGCCTTGGCCGCGGTGGTCAGGGCGAGGCCTAGCAGCGAAGCCGTGAGGGCGCGCGAAAACGATGTCTTGGACACGGTCGATGATCTCCTGAAAACGATGGGACCCGGGCCTTCAGGCGCGCGGGATCTGCCGGCGCAGGCGCCGGCGTCATCGGGTTCAGGCTCGGGGAGGCTCGGTTGGCGGCCCTTGCGCCAGGCTGTCGAAGGAGGCGGTGACGCCCCAGGTCTGTCCCTCGACGTCCGCGACGCGATCCAGAGGTCCGAAGGCGCCCGGCAGGCCGGTGGCGACCTTCGCCAGGCAAAGCGCCATCAGGGGGCAGCCCTTCGAGCAATCGGGCATGGCCGGCCGCTCCTTGGGGCAGCAGGGCATGTCGTCCATCGCCATCCCGGCCATGTCGTCCATGGCCTCATCGGGCATTGCCATGGCGTGACCCTGCATCGCCGTGGCGGCGTGCATGCCCGCGGCGGCCGCGGAAGCGGTCACCGGCGCAAGGGCGAGGCTGAGTACCGCCAGGAGCGGTAGCAGTTGCCGAAGGGCGAGCCAGAAGGTCACGAACGGACGATGCCACATCGCATGTCGGCGAGGAAGGGACGGGGACTACCTGATGCGCCAGAGGGATAGGGCAAGCGCGACGTTCGCCAGGGCGAGCACCGCGAGGAGGGCATAGGTCGTGTCGGCGCCCGCCTGCGTCAGCACGACGGCCCCGAGGGACGGCGCTAGCGCCTGCGCCACCAGCCCCGGACGGGCGAGCCGGCCGACGAGCGGAGCGTATCGCTCGGGACCGAATAGCGCGAGGGGTACCGTGCCGCGTGCGATGGAATAGATGCCGTTCCCGGCCCCGTAGAGGATCAGCGCCAGACCGACCACCGGCAGGCCCGCCGCCAGTATTGTCACGCCCAAGGCCACGAGGACCATCGCAGCCGTGAGGGTCCAGAGGGGATGGTGCCGCCCCTTCCCGGCCATCTCGACGATGCGCGCCCCGACTTGGGACGGTCCGATCAGGGCGCCGTACGCCACGGCCGAGGTAAGCGCGACGCCACGGGCCTGAAGCAAGGTGATGAGATGCACCGAAACCAGGGCCATCACGGTCCCGCCGAGGGTCAGCACCCCGGCCAGGAGGAGAAAGGCGCGGCGCTCCCGACCAGCGAGACGAATGACCGGGTTTGGCCCTGCGGATCGCGTGACCGGATGTGCGGGCGGCCGGGGGATCACGAGCAGGACGAGGGGTAGCGTCACCCCGAGGTGCAGCCCGGCGTAGGCCAGGCAGGTCCTGCGCCAGCCCACCTGCTCGATTAGGAAGGCCGAGAGCGGCCAGCTCACCGTGCTGGCGAAACCGCCCCAGAGCGTCAGCGTCGTGATCGCGGGCCGTGCCTCGGCGCCGTAGAGACGTCCGAGCGTGGCGAAGGCGGGGTCGTACAGGCCGGTGCCCATGCCGAGGCCGACGAGGAGCCAGCCCGCCAGGTAGACCGGCAGGTTCGGCGCCATGGCGAGGACGGTCAGGCCCACGGACAGGATGACGGCGGCGAATGCCAGAACGGGGCGGCCGCCATGCTCGCCGATGAAAGCCCCCACCCGTGGCGAGACCAAACCCGCGACGAGGAGGCCGAGGGACAGGCCGCCGATGACCCAACCCAGCGGCCATCCCGTATCCTTCGACATCGGCGCGGCCAGCACCGACAGGAGGTAGAACGAGGAGCCCCAAGTCAGGATCTGGATCACGCCCAGGGCAGAGATCACGCCGAGACGGTGGCGATGCGGGATCATGTGTACATCCCGCAGTCTCCTCGGGGGCGCCCTAGACGGCCGGGACCGGCGACACCGCCGTTCGGCCGAGCCTGGGCACGAGGCGGACGTAGGCGAGTTCGCTCAGAAGCTCGACGAGCGTCTGCGTGACGATGACGGCGGGCAGGAGCGGGACGGCGCCGGGAACGGCGAAGGCCAGCGGCAGGACCACCAGGGAGTTCCGGGTGGCGGCACTGAAGGCCAACGTCCGCAGCGTGGGGGCGTCGAGGCGGAACGCGCGCCCGACCGCCCAGCCCACCAGCGGGGCCGCCACGGCGAAGGCGACGTAGACGGGGACCACCCGCAGGGCATCGTCGAGGGCGGGTCCGAGCTGGGGTAGGACGGACGCGATCACCACGAACAGGACCAGCGCCGTCGCCGGCACCGGCAGGAGTCCGAGGCCCGTAGCCACCCGTTGCCCGGCAGTGCTGCGTCCGGCCCAGAGCTGCACCACCGCGGCAAGCCCGAGAGGGACGGCGATCAGCCAGACGAAGGCATGCACGAACGGACCGACCTGGACGAACCTGGCGGCGTCCTCGCCGAGGAAGACGTTCAGGTAGACCGGCAGCAGCAGCATCTGCGCGATCAGCAGCGCCGGGGTGGAAGCCAGCAGCACCTTGGCGTCGGCCCGTCCGACATGGGCGAAGGTCACGACGTAGTCGATGCACGGCGTGAGCAGGACCATGAGCACGCCCAGCCGCAGCATGGGGTCGGCGGGCAGGAACTGGATCAGGCCGGCGACCAGCAAGGGCACCGCGATGAAGTTCGTGACGAGGAGCGCCGCCAGGAAGCGAAATCGCGAAAAGGCCTTTCCGAGTTCCGGCAACGGCACCTGAAGGAAGGTGACGAACAGCATCAGCGCCAGCGCCGGGTTGATCCCGACCTCCAAGGCCGTGGTGCCGGGCAGCGTCAGGGCGATCAGCAAAGCGGCGCCGATGGCCGCGAAGTAGATCCCGATCTGGTTGCCTTCAAGGGTATAGCGCAGGCCCGTCATGCTTCCTCGCAAACGATCTTGGGGGACCCGGACACCGTTTGCGGCCGGCCCGTGCACCGGGCGAACAGGGCGATGGCTCGGTCGCAGACCTCGCAGTGTCCTTCGCAGCAATCGCGCATCAGGAAGGCCACCAGGTCGGACAGGGCCGCGAACACCGCGCTGTAGATGATCGACCGCCCCTCCCGGCGGCCGACCACGAGGCCGGCGTTCTCAAGGTGGCTGAGGTGGAACGAGATGCGCGGCGCGGACGCCCCGGCGATGGCCTCGGTGATGGCACCGGCCGCCATGCCGTCCGCACCTGCCGTCACCAGTAGGCGGACGATGCGCAGACGGGTTTCCTGGGCGATGGCACCGAAACCGTCGAGGGCTTGCTTCTCGTCCACGTCATTTAAACCGTTATGGAAACGTTTAAGCGTCGATAGACGGACTTGGTATCGGTCGCAAGTCCGCATGGACGACCGGATGCGCCGCCATAACCGACGTCGGCCGGAAGCCCGTCAGCGCACGCCGAGCACCGGTAGCCATAGCGCCAGCGCCGCCAGGGTCACGAGGAGGACCGGCGGGGTGATGACCAGGCCGACCCGCATGTACTGGCCCCAGGTGATGCGCTGGCCCTTGGTGGCGAGGACGTGCAGCCAGAGCAGGGTCGCCAGACTCCCGATGGGCGTGAACTTCGGGCCGAGGTCGCATCCGATGACGTTGGCGTAGACCATCAGCTCGCGCATCAGCGGCGACAGGTCGGGGGCATGCTGGATGGACAGCGCGCCCACGAGCACGCTCGGCATGTTGTTCATCACCGACGACAGGATCGCGGCGGCGACCCCCGTGCCGATGGTGGCCACGAACGGTCCGTGACCTGAGAGCCAGGTCAGCCCCTGAGCCAGGTAGTCGGTGAGGCCGGCGTTCTTCAGGCCGTAGACGACGAGGTACATGCCGAGGCTGAACAGGACGATCTGCCAGGGCGCGCCGGCGAGGACCTTGCGGATCGGGATCACCCGGCTCCGGTTGGCCAGCATCAGGAGAATGAGGGCGCCGGCGCAGGTCACGACCGAGACCGGCACGCCGAACGGGGCCGTCACGAAGTAGGCGACCAGCAAGAGACCGAGGAGCGGGAAGGCCGCCGTGAAGACGAGAGGATCCTTGATCGCGTGGCGTGGCGCTTCAAGCTCGGCCACCGGGTACGTGGCCGGTAGGTCGCGCCGATAGAACAGCCACAGCACCACCAGGGTCGCGGCCAGCGAGACGAGGTTCACCGGCACCATCACGGAGGCGTAGCGGCTGAACGAGATGTCGAAGAAGTTCGCCGAGACGATATTGACGAGGTTCGAGATCACCAGTGGCAGGCTGGTCGAATCCGCGACGAACCCGCAGGCGACGATGAAGGCCAGGGCCGCCGCCGGCTTGAAATCCAGCCGGAGCAGGATGGCCAGCACGATGGGGGTGAGCAGCAGGGCCGCGCCGTCGTTGGCGAACACCGCGGCGATGGCGGCGCCGAGGAGGATCACCAGCGGGAACAGCAGGCGCCCCCGACCCCCGCCCCAGCGGGCGATGTGGAGGGCGGCCCAGTGGAAGAAGCCCGCCTCGTCGAGCAGCAGCGAGATGATGATGAGCGCCACGAAGGTGAAGGTCGCGTCCCAGACGATGTGCCAGACCATCGGGATGTCCCCGGGATGGATGACCCCGGTGGCCAGGGCCACGGCGGCCCCGATCAGGGCGCTCCATCCGATCCCGAAACCCTTCGGCTGCCAGATGACGAAGACGAGGGTGACCACGAAGATGGCGAGGGCGAGCATAGGGACCGTTTCTTGTTCTTGGGGGAGCGTCGGGGATCAGGCGGTGGCGACCCGGCGCCCGTGCTCGTCGACGACGCGCTCGCCGTCCTCCTTGACGAACTCGCCCTGCTGGGACGGCAGGAGGTCGAGCACCACCTCGGACGGACGGCACAGGGCGACACCCTTCGGGCTCACCACTAGGGGGCGGTTGAGCAGGATCGGATGGGCCTCAATTGCATCGAGGAGCCGGTCATCCGACAGGGCCGTGTCGGCGAGGCCGAGCCCGGCATAGGGCGTCCCCTTCTCGCGGAGGAGGTCGCGCACGGTGATGCCGGCGCGTTCGGCAAGCTGGCGCACCATCGCCTGGTTCGGCGGCGTCTTGAGGTACTCGACCACGTGCGGCTCGATGCCGGCGTTGCGGATCATCGCCAAGGTGTTGCGGGAGGTTCCGCAATCCGGGTTGTGGTAGATCACGACGTCGAACGGCTCAGGCATGGGCGGTCTCTCCGGTGTTGCAGTCACTGGCTTCGAGCGCGGCGACCGCAGGGGCGCAGACCTCGGGCCGTCCCTGGCAGCAGTCGCGCATGAGGAACTGGACGAGGTCGGACAGGCCGGCATAGGCGGCGCTGTAGATGACCGACTTGCCCTCCCGCCGGGACGCGATCAGCCCGGCGTGCGAGAGCTCCTTCAGGTGGAAGGACAGGTTGTTGCCGGCGATGCCCACCGTCTCGGCGAGCACGCCGGCTGCGAGACCGTCCGGGCCGACCGTGACGAGGGCGCGCACGACCCGAAGGCGGTGTTCCTGCCCGAGCGCGGCGAAGGCGGCGAGGGCTTGCCGTTCGTCCATCGAATGACCTACATATCAACGTATGTTGAAACGTAGAGGAATGATCCGCCTTGGACAAGCCTTGCCAGCCGTTCACCGACGGTATGCCGAACCTGAGCGACGTGCACTTCGAGGTGCCGACCGCCGAGCGGGTCTCGGCGACGGCACCGCTCGCCCACGCGCCGCGGTTCCTGGTCCTCTACGGGTCGCTCCGGGAGCGCTCGTTCAGCCGCTTCCTGGCCTATGAGGCGGCCCGGTTGCTGGAGGCGATGGGGGGCGAGGTCAGGATCTACGACGCCCACGGCCTGCCGCTGCCGGACGACGCGACGGCCGACCATCCCAAGGTCCAGGAACTCCGAAACCTCTCGATCTGGTCCGAGGGGCACGTCTGGGTCAGCCCGGAGCGCCACGGGGCCATGACCGGGGTGATGAAGAGCCAGATCGACTGGCTGCCCCTGTCCGAGGGTTCGGTGCGGCCCACGCAGGGACGGACCCTGGCCGTCATGCAGGTCTCCGGCGGCTCGCAGTCGTTCAACGCCGTCAACGGCCTTCGCGTCCTCGGCCGCTGGATGCGGATGATCACCATCCCGAACCAGTCCTCGGTGCCGATGGCCTACAAGGAGTTCGACGAGGCCGGCCGGATGAAGGCCGGGCCCCTCTACGACCGCGTAGTCGACGTCTGCGAGGAGCTGACGAAGTTCACGCTCCTGACCCGCGGGCGGGCGGACTACCTCGTGGACCGCTACTCGGAGCGCAAGGAGCGGGAACCGGACCGCCTCAAGTCGGTCGCCGCCGACATCGGGTTCGTCAGGAGATCCTCGTGACCGGCCCGGGGACCGGCGGCGGATCGTGACGCACGATCCTGAGCCAGATCGTCATGGTAGACGGACCGTCCATCCCGGAAGCGGGCAACGGAACGCGCGTCCCGCCATGCGCTGCCCTCAACGTCGCGGATCCCCCTGCCCGAGGGCCGTCCTGCAAGGGCTCGGGCGCGTCACTACTGGGGCACGGCGACCGCTGGATTGTCGGCGCGGACCGAAGACCGGACCTGTGCAGGGTCCACCCTCTTCCGTTCGGCCCATTCGATCAGGTTCTTGGGACGGTATTCCGGATCGGCACGCCAGCGGTCGAAGACCGATGTGTCGATGGTCTCGTTGACGTTGGTGTGGCTACCGTCCGGGCGCTGTTCCGGCTCCTGTCCGATGATGCGGTACAGCGGCGACGAGACCAGCTTGTAGAGCCCACGTCCGAAAAGAGCGTAGGAATCGACGGTCGGGGCCTTGAGCGCGTCGCCGTCGAACTCGACCTCGGATCGGAACTGGAGGCCGTGCGACTGCGCCTTCTCCATGATCCAGCGCAGGGGTGCCTGCGCGAGGAGGTCGGTCTCGTAGCCGCCGCCGACGTTGGCGTGGGCGCCGACGAACCAGCGTTGCTCGACGCTGGCCAACGTTCGCGGCGTCGCGAAGACGGCCTTCTCGTTATTCGACCGGTGCACGTCCCACAGCGTCGGCGCGAAGTCCTCGCGGTGCTCGTCGATCGCCAGGGCATGGTAGCCGTTCAGGATGTGGATGCGCAGCCCCGTCTGCAGATAGTCGAACGACGAGCGGCTGACCCCCGGTATCTTGCCGGTCGCGAGGCCCAGGGAACCCACCGTGTCCCAGACGCCGATCATCTTCACGTTGGCCGGCTGGGAATACTTGAGAAGCCATCTCTCCTGATCCGTGAGCTTGCCGGTGTCCCCCGCCTGCTCGGCCTCCTTCAACCTCCAAATGCTTTCCTCGTCGCCCTTCCGATAGCGCCTGAAGAGTTCCGAGGTGCCGATCGGCGATCCCGCCTTCAGGATGCCGTCGATCGCGACGAGCCCCGCGAGGCTCCGGGCCGTGAACGCGCCGCGGCTGAAGCCGAAAATGAAGATCTCATCCCCTTCGTTGTAATTCTCGATCAGCCATTCGTAGGCGAGGCGGATGTTGTCATCGAGCCCATGGCCGAAGACGCCGCCGAGGAAACCATTGACGCCGAGGCCGTAGTACACGAGCTGTGGTCGGCCGTCCTTGCCCTTGGACGCCGTGAGCGCCCGCATGCGCCAGACGTTCGTGTTGCTGTCGACGCTGTTCCAGGTGCCGTCGAGGTACACGACGAGACGCTTCTGCTGGAGGTCCGCGCCGGCGAAGTTCGGTTGGGTGCCGCCCTTCTCCGAGGGGCGGGTGACGATCACCGCGACGGCGACCAGGGCGAGGAGCGCGGCCGCGGCGCCCGCCCAGAGCAGGATCCGCTCGATCCACCTGAAAGCTTTTCTCATGGTGCCCCGACGGATCAAACTTAAGGAACAAAACGGGTTCAGAAACCCTAACTTCCCTATTCGGCCGAGGTTGCCACCGGTCGACGACTTTGCGTGAATAGCGTTCTAGCCGAGGCATCGAGCGGTCGACGGTTGTCGGGACTTGGTCACGCGGTCACCACGCAATCGCCTGGCCGGGTAAAGGCGGGCACCGACGTCGGGGGTCGGTTGGTGGGACTTCGCGCCCGTGGGCCTTGAGCGGATCTGCGAACGCCTGGCCTAGGACGCGGCCGCCGGGGCCGGGCGAGCCGGTGGCGCATCCTGAGCGTTGCCAGACCGCGCCCTTCGTGGTTCCCGCACTTTCGCCACGTCCACCGGTGGGCGGGCAACCAGTGTCCGACAGGTCGAAAACAAGCACGACCGCCCCCATTTGAGATCAGGTCCAGTCCATGTCGGGCGGTCCTCCATGGGATCTGGCGGATACGGACCGTCGAGAGACAAAGGGAATGCAGCTCAGGATCCTCGTCGCGGCCGCGATCTACCTCGGGTCCTACCTGCCGCTCGCCGTGATCCTGCTCGCCCAGGACGTCGACGCCGGGGCCGTGAGGCGGGGGATCTGCCCCATGGCGTCGATGGTCGCCCTGGAGTGCGCGAGTCCCCTCAGGAACCCCGTCTGGTCGCTGTCGGCGGTGGCGATCTGTGCGATCGGCATGGCGGTCACCTTCCTCGCCCTTCGCCTCGTGCGGAAGCCGCATCGCGTGAGGGTGACGGAGAGCAAGCACATCCCCGCCGACCTCATCAATTACGTGATCCCCTACGTCGTCTCCTTCATCAGCCTCGAATACGACCAGCCCCTCAAGCTGATCGGGTTTGCCGTTTTCCTGATCTGGATCTTCTGGATCACCTACAGATCCGGACAGATCGTCCTCAATCCCGTCCTCGCCGCGTTCGGTTGGAAGTTGTTCGAGGTCAAGTACATATACGACGCCGGCAGGGGAACGTTCGTAGGTCGGATGCTGTCTAGGGTCGATGTCGAGCCCGACCGCGAGTACCACCATGGGGCCCTGCAGGACGTGATGGTCGTGCGGGAGGACGGGAAGAGCGACACGGCATGACGACGCTTGCGGACCTCAAGGCCTTCGACCTCGCCGCGGCGGAGGTCACCGTATGGGTGTTCAAGACGTCGCCGGGGGAAGGCGGCCGGCCGAGGTTCTCGGGTCGTTGGGTCGGCATCACGGACGAGCTCGCTGCGAGGCTCAAGGATGCGGTCGGGTCATGCGTGGGTCCGATCACCGAGACCATCGCTTACGACATCCTGGCGCAAAACAACGAGGCCAGCGCCCTCACCATCCAGGCGGACGAGACGCACGCGCACCTGATCTTCGAGGCAGTCGCCAACCCGACGCCGGCCAGGAAGGTTCGCGGCGCGCACGACCTGGCGAACGGCAAGTTCTGCGTGGCGAGGTTCGTCCTCGACGGAAGGACGTTGCTGGCCGTGCGCAAGACCGACGCCTCCTGGTCCACGAGGAGGACGTCCGGCCTGATCCGGATGATCTACGCGGACGAGGAACTGGACGTCGACGAGGAGCCCACCTTCGCCATCCGGCCCGAGTTCGATTTCTTCGTCCTGGACGACGAGGTCTTCGTCCGCAGCAAGGCCCACTTCGAGACGGTGCTGTCCTACAAGGCCGGTCATGAGACGGCGTTCACGACGTTGAAGGCGGAGCCCGCCTTCGCCGGCATCTTCACCGACCTCGGTCCCTTGAACGACTACGTCGGCACGAACAGGATCCATCTCCGCCGTGCGGTCGCGATCCAGCAGAAGGGCCTCTACAAGGATGCGGCCTTCATGGCACGGCTCCTCGCCGAACATGCGGAGATGAACCTGGCCATCACCTTCGACGACGCAGGGCGGATCGTGCCCACCGTGGAAAGCGGTCGGGATATCTTTCAGGCGCTCCTGAACCACCGTCTGGAATCGCGCCTGACGCTAGAGATGTTCGACGTTCCGAGCACCGAGCGAGTTGGTTGAGGGTTTCGCTCCGACCGACGGCATGGCTAGGCTATGAAACGGCGAGGAGGAAATCCAAGCTCGACACTGCGTTCGGCGCGACCTTTACGTCTAGCTACGCATGCGCGCCCGGAACTCAAGCTTGCGGCGTTGTTCACCGCTTTCCGAGTTCAGAAGAAAGGCCTCGTACGCCTCCACCCTCCTCACGGCCTCGGCTTGGAGCAATCCGGCGAGACCCGTCTCGCTGCGGTCGTAGAGAAGCTCGGCGAAGCGGTCTTGGATCAGCCAGGACTCGATGCCTTCGTCGTTGATCGCCGAAAGCGGCAGGACAGTTTCCTCCCTCAGGTCCGCGAAGTGACGCCAAGCGAACAAGGCGTCCCGATCACCGCCGTCCAGGAGTAGCCTACAAGTCTCCGGTGTGACGGGCAGGAAGCGGCGGCAGTACCTCGCTTCCCCGATGCCCATTGCACTGTCCTCACCGAACGCCTCGGTGACGTAGGCACGGAAATCGGGGCATGCGTTCCGCAGCGGCGACGTTATCTCGACGTAATGGATGCCATCGGAGGCCGCGCTCGCGTTGCCGCGCTCCGGGATGCCTGCGCATTCCAGATGCCTCGGTAGCTGAGGATGTTCGGAAGCCCAATCCTCCGCGAAGGATGTCCCCGCGTAGACGACATGGTCGATGGTGAAGGTCATGCGCAGCCCCTTGCCACGCTCCAAGTTCACGCCGAGACCGACTTTTTCACAGATGACGGCGTTCTCGCGTCCAACCTCGTGCATCCGCGGCGACGGGAAAAAGAGGAAGCTTCCCTCCTCCTTCGCCCGAGCCTCTTCCATCCTCTCCGCCTCGTCCCGGCGGTGGACGACGCAATCGCCCTCCGCGACCGCCCGGGTCCTGATCGGCACCCAGGGCATGACACCATAGGCGTAGGCGCCGACGTCGCGCCCGACATGGGACATCTCGCCGGTCGAGCGGTCGAAATCGAGGTCGAGACGGTCGGCGCCGGCGAGGCAGCGCGCGAGCTCGAAGCGACGGCTCGCCTTGCCGAGCCAGGTCGCGATGCTCGAACCGTCTTCTGCGATCTCCGCATGCGGCTCCCGCTCGACCTTCTCGCGGAACTGGTCGAGGTAGCCCCCGACGGCCTCGGCCAGTTCCGCCATCATCGAGTCCTCGTCGACCTCGCGCCCGGCCGCGCGAGCTGCCAGGGCAACCGCCCTGACGTTGCCAACGTGCGCGCAGATGCCCTTGGCCAAGGGACGGGCGAGCGCGACGGTGCCCGTGGCCATCTCCGCCTCGGTCAGGAAGAAGCGATAGGTCTGCTCACGGGTCGTGGCGCTGCCGTCGCGCTGTAGGACGGTGGTGGGCTTCAGTCCGTGCTGGCGGACCAGCTCGGTCACCACGCGGGTGGCAGCCAACGCCTCCTCCCGGGACAGCTTCAGGCGCCCCTTCCAACGGCTCCCCTTCGCCGTCCGACGGACGGCCTCGGCGAGAAGGTGGCGAGGGTGCAGCTTCTCCAACGCGTCGTGGATGATGGCTTCCACCGCAGTGCTGGTCCGCTCGATCATGGCCGTGCTCCGATCCGTTGAGATGGCCCAAGGCTAGGTCTAGCGAGCCCCTGCCGGGTATCTGATTATGCAGGATCGATCATCTTGCGTTTCGTAGAACCTGACGGCGTGATTTTGTATAACGTAGGGCATTGCCTCGTGCGGCAGTCATGAAGGATGGGTGGGTACCAATCCTGTCGGTGTTCGGAACCCGCGATCGAACTGACCACGCCGTCCGTGTCGGAGTAAGCTAGCTTTTCGTCGAAGGGAGAACCGAACAGGAACCTAGGCTTGGCCACGCGCATTGAATATGCTCGCGCTTCCATGACCTGTGCGCGCAAGATCAGTCTCGATGACCGCGGGCATCACCGCCTCACCCACCGTTAGCGCCGCTGAAACGCCGAGCGGCGAGGCGTCGACCGGTTATCATTACCGCGATGCGATCCGGCTGCTTTTCATCCTGGCGCTCGGGAGCGAGCCTTCGGGGGACGAGCCGGACGCCCCCAGGGTGTTCCGGGGCGAGAAGCGGGCCATGGCCATCGACTTCCTGGTTCGGTACCCGGACTTCCTCGCCGACGAACTCCTGACCCGTTACGAGGCCGAGGACGACGCCGGCATCCTCGACGTGGTCGAGGGGATCTTCGCCGCGGACGAGCCCGACGTCAGGCTCGTGCGCATGGTGCGTTGGCACCGGGGCGCCTTCCAGAACATCGAGACGCCGCTCGCCATCCTCAGGTCGCGGCATCTGGTACGTCCGCTCCGGCAGGCCGGCGGCCAACGGCGGCACGACTTCGTCGTCGAGCCCGCCGCCTTCGCCTTCATGCGGAGCGTCGTCGAGCAGCAGCCATCGCTTGCTTGGTATAGGGAGCGGGCCGAACTCGTCATGACGCTTGCGAAGCTTCGCAGCGGTTCGAGCCTCAAGGACGACCAGTACCTCCATCCCGAATACAAGGACGCGCCCCTCGGGACGGAGATCCCCTCCATCAAGGAAAGGGTCTTGGCTCGCCTTCGGCGATTGAGGGAGGCGGCATGAGCACGGCGACCACGAGCGTCGAGGACTGGATCGCCTCGATCGCGATCAAGGCCAAGGCGTCTCCCGACGAGGTCAGGACGGTGCTGGACCGTCACGGCATCGTGGCCCAGGCGACCCTGCCACGCCGGCGCCGCCTCTGCCTCGCCGCCATCAGGCTCCGGGGAACCAAGCGTTTGCCCGAGGGCGAGAGGGCCATCGACTTCACCTGGGACGACCTCACCCCGGGACTATGGGCGGTTCTCTCCGACGACAACTTCCGTGGCAAGTCGAGCCTGCTCAACATCGTGCAGGCGGCGCTGAGGGGGGAGTTCCCGCTGCACATCAAGCCGGACGTCTGGTCCTGGCTTTCCGACGTCGAGGTTGAGTTCGACATCGACAGGACCCGCTACCGGGTCATTGCCCGTAAGCCCGTCGGTGAGAAAGACCCGAACCTCGTGCGAGCGACCCTCTCCCGCTTGGACGAGGGGACATGGTTCGACATCCACTCCGGGCCGGCGGACGAGACCTTCGCCAACGCGGTCGCCGACAACATGATGGAGGAGTTCGGGTTCGCGAAGTTCCACGCCTTCAACAAGGACACCGGCTCCCACACCCATGGCTGGCAGGCCATCGCCAGCTCGCTCTTCGTTAGCGGGCCGGGCAAGGCCGTGTTCGGCGAGGTGACCCGGGACGGCATCCCGCTACGGTTGCTGCAGATGTTCATGGGCCTGCCGTGGGTCTCCACCTATTCCGCCGCTGCGACGGCCGAGAAGAAGGTGGGCGCCGAGCGGGAGAGATCCGCCGCGCCCTCGCCGGCCAGGGAACGGCTCGCCGGCCGACTTGCTGCGGTCGAGGCGGAGCTGCGCGCGGCCCGCGAGGCCGTCTTGGATCGGGTCGACCGCGTCGCCCTTCGAAGGGACCTGGTGGCGCGGGACAGGATGCTGGTGAACTTCCAGACCAAGGTCGAGGAGGAGCGCGACCATATCGCCGAGCTTGAGCGGCAGGTCGCCTCGGCCCAGCGGTCGTTCGGTACGGTCAGGCGGACCCTGCAGCAGATCACCGACGAGCGTGCCGCTGGCCTGGTCTTTCGTGAACTGCGGCCGGTCTGCTGCCCATCCTGCGACGAGGGCATCGAGCGGGACCGCTACGTCGACGCCGAGGCGGCCGGGACGTGCGGGCTGTGCGGCTCCGTCCATGTCGAGCCCGAGGACGACACGCAGATGCTCGACGACCTACGGGCCGAGATGCGCGATGCCGAGGCCGTCCTAGCCCGGCTCGTCGCCGAGCTCGAAGCCGCAAGGGAACGCCGACGGGCGTCCGAAGGGCAGAGGGACACGACCAAACGCGAGATCGAGGCGATCAAGGACGAGCTCTCCTCGGCGGAGGATGCCGACGCGGAGGTAAGGGTCCGGGCGTTGGAGGCGCAGGCCGCCCAGCTCGGCGAGATCATCGCGGAGCAAAGCCCCGCGGCGGTCGCGCCGGTCGCCGACGATGCGGAGATCCTGAAGCACGTCGCGAAGGTCACCAAGGACCTCTACGACGACACGCAGCGGGACCTGCTGAAGGAGATCTCGGTCCATCTCACGCGGCTCTCCAGGGACTTCGGCATCAAGAACGTCGAGAGCATGGACTGGACGGCCAACGGCGTCCTCAACATTAGGCAGGGGGGTACCGATCTCACGTTCCAGAGCCTCGTCGCAGGTGAGAAGCTCCGGCTCAGGATCGCCGCGGCCCTTGCCGTCATCGAGGTCGCGCGCCTAAGGCACTACGGGCGCCATCCCGGACTGCTCGTCCTCGACAGCCCGGCGGCGCAGGAGATGACGGCGGACGACTTCGCCGCCCTCATGGCGAGCGTGCGGCTGGCCGTCAGCCAGGCGGACGACGTCCAGGTCGTCGTCGGCGCGGTCGCGCGTCCGGAGCTTCTGGAGGTTGTCGATGGCCAAAGGACGCTTCACGCTGAGGGAGACCGATTCCTTTTCTGACGGGGCCCGGCGTGGCGGCGGATGACCTGCAGCGGCTCCTGGTGGACAGGTATGGCGAGCACGCCGATGCAGGTGACCTGACCACCTCCAGCTTGATCGATCTAGTCCGCGACGGAGCCGACGGCGTCGACGGTGCGGATCTCTTCGTCGCCCTGATCGGGGATACGCGGTCCGGGGTCACCGTACCCGTGGCGGTGGAACTCGTCGCCAAGGGCTTCGACATCGTCGCCATGATCGAGATAGCGGCCTGGCTCGGCCGTGGCGGGAACGTCCCCGCCCCATTCGTGGGGACATTGGGGCGGGCCTTCCTGGCCAAGGCGGCGGATCGCGACGCGGATTACGGCACCCGCGCACATGCGCTCAAGGCGTCGATGATCCTCGCCCAATCCGACCGTTCGCTGCTGCGGCGTCTTCAGTCCGACCTGCTCGACATCGACCTCGCCGACGACGGCGACTTCCTTCGGCACGCGGCACGCATCGCCGGTGCCGTCCTGGCCCACGAGCCGGACGACGATCTTCGCGCGCTCCTCGGCAAGCTCGTGGAGGTCGTCGACGCGGAGGACGAGGCCTCCATGGAGCTCGGCTTGGACGCCATGCGCCATGGCCTCGACGCGGACGCCGCCGAGACAGCGCTGCAAGCTTTCGAGGGTGCGCGGGGCTGGTTCCGCAGGGCGGAGGACGCTGGGGATGCCAGACCCGACGCGACGCTGTATCGGCGCTGCCTCGACGCGCTCGTGGCGTTCCAGTCGGGCCAATCGTCCCCCGACCTCTGGACGCGCATCGACGAGATCAGGTCCGCCGCGTTCGCCTACACCGCCTACCTGACGACCTCCGACCGGCCGGAGGACACGACCTCGTGGCTCGGCGCCAAGACGCAGGAGCGCGTGCACTGGTCGATGCTCGCACTCAGGCTCGGCGCCCTCGACACGAGCCTGCTCAAGCGTGCGTGGCTCGACGCGGCCGCCGTGATCCAGGACGAGCTTCTCGCGGTCTACACGGCGAGCCGCAGTTTCCTGCGGCGAGGCGCGGACGGCGGGTTGGAGGCGATCCTAAGGCCTCGCGTCGTCGAGGTGCTGAGAGGGGAGTTGCACTCCCTCGCCCTCCTCGACCAATGGATCGAGGAGAACGCGGCATCCGGCCTGCTCCCCGCCGCGGCGCATCTACGCGACCGGGTGGCGGATGCGAGGGAGGCCGTCGTCACCCACCGCCCTATCGAGGCGGCGGACGGTAGCTCACCGACCGCCGCCATCGTCGAGCTCCTGCCGGAGGCGTCCCGAAGCTCCGCGTTAGCCCGTGTCGCGGCCGGCATGGCAATCCTCGTCGAGACCACCACGCCCCTCGTGGTCTCCGAATTATTCGAGACGGTCACCGCCGGCCTCGCGCGAAACCCGGACTACCTCGCCGATCCCATGGGCCGGATGCTCTTCGACGCCGTGCTGTGGTCGTCCATCCAGTTCGTCGTCATGCGCGGCAACGTCGGGGTCAGCACGCTCGCCCGCGGTCGCTACCTCTTCGAGCGCGACCCGGAGAAGCTTCCCCTGGAGAAGGACCTCCAGGCCGACTACGTCGAGTTCCTCATGGGCTCGCCGCTGGCCGAGCTCTGCCAAGCGGAGAAGCGCGACGTCGGCGGGGGGCGCGTCGACGTCCTCTTCACGTTCCTGCGGACCAAGACGGTCGCCGAGCTCAAGCGCACCGACCTCAAGCTGACGAACGACGAGGTGGTGGGGCGCTTCGGCCTCCAGAAGGTTTCCTACGACGTCACGAACGTTCGCTTCGGGATCCTGATGATCCTGGACCTTCGCGATGTCGGAGGTGGCCAGCCTTACCTGTCAGAGCGGATCTCGGTCCATCACGTCACGCCGGACTGGGGCACGAGCGAGCATGCCGTCGTGCTGATGCGGGTCCAGGGGCGGCGCGAGACACCCTCGCAGCTGTGACCGCGCTAGGCCTTGCCAGCCTTGCGCGCGATGGTGCCGTCGGGACAAGCCTCGAAGAATTTCGTCTACCTAACGCGCATCATCATCTTCTTCCTCAGCGTCCCCGCGTTGCAGAACGCGCATTGGTGCACGATAGCGGCCGCGGGATCCAATAGGCCAGCGCGATCGACTCGGCCTCCGTCAGTTGGATCTCCACAGGCGGTCTCTTATGGCTGGGCATGCGTCGCAGCATCGGATCCCTCAAAAACATAGCAGGAACAAACTGTGGGAGGGATCATGTCTCAACCGCAAGGATCGCTTGCCGGCGAAAGTGTGGTGCAGGACTGTAGAAGCGGTAAGGCGCCAAGTCCAACGCCGCTTTACCGCTTCCACTGTCAGGCGAACTTTTATCAGATCGCCAAAACAAGTTGATCCAAAGCGACTACTGCCTCTCGCTCCGCTTGTTCGCGGGCCTCATTCAACAACTCTTGCTCGTCTTCGCGCTCACGCTCCAGCTCAGCATCGAGCTTCGACGCCTCACGGCGATCCGCGTCGAACTCGCACTGCCGTTGATCGAACGCTTCGAAGACAGCCCTTCGGATGCTTTGCTCGTATCCGATGCCACGTGCGTCGTAGGTAATCGCAACCCACCTTTGGAAGCCGCCGATATGGACGTTGTTGTACCGCGTGCCCATCGAAAACGAGACGTCGACACGATCGACTCTCACGACGAGACATATCGTTCGGTCCAAGGCTCGCACCTCGTATGCCACCAGATCTGAGGACGGCAGAGCCATGAAATCCATGTAGCCCGCGCCCAGATCTCGCTCCCTCCAGCCGGCCGGTTCGGGAACTCCTGGGATGGGCCATTCCAAGTCCGCTTCGCCGAATTTTGCAGCGAGCCAGATTGGGTGCGTACGCGGATCAGTATCGCAAGATGTGGCGATGCAGACCACGCGCGTCGGCAAAGCCGGATCATGTTCAGCCTGGCGAACGAGGAAAGTCATATCCCAAGTCTGCGTTCGGGCCATCGGAGCCTCCCTCACCGCCAGCCGTTCCCTCGGACGGTTATGGGACCTTCGACAACTATCCGCTCGTCCGGATGCACGGTTAGGTTAATCGAGATCGATCCCAACCGGAAATCACCTCGACGCCACTTCGCACACGGAGGCGTTCGTGGAAGGCTCCAGGAGCCTCGTCGACCGCATGAACGCTCTCGCCTCGGGCCGTTGAAGTCATTCCAGGGTCCGACGTGGGCCCACCAGGTACGCACGTCTGTCCTTGGGGTTGCGTTGATCGCCGCCGGATCCGCGTTGCACATCCCATCAGTCCACCACAACGATGCCCCCCTGAGAGACCCGGTCTGACCCATCGGACCTCAACACCGATGAGGAACTCGGAAGGCAGGATCCCTGTCATCGGCCCTGGTCCCCGATGACGTTTGAACGCTGTTCAGGTCCCCATCGGTCCCGAGCATCGATGACGCCCCTGGCCCATCCCGTCCCCCATGTTGGCCCATGGCTCACTATGGGCCATAGATCCATCTCCATGGCATCGGTGTGGTCGACCTATGACTGGAGAGATGGGAGCTAAGTCATTAATAACGCGCCATGCGTCCCATCTCGCCCCATGGACCGCCATGGGGGCTACAAGGTATCGGCGTGGAGGACCGATGACGCCTCTTGAGGTTAACCGGGCAGTAATTGGTGTGGAGTACCGTTGCTATGGCCGATGGCCCCGATGGGGATGGGGCATGAGCCCATGGGGATGGTGTGCCCTTGCCAGGTAAGCCTGAGAGACGCAGCACCCCGAATGCCCCGTGCTCTGCCGGTCCCTAGCGGGCCTCCTCGTGAGCGCGGTAAGGGCATCCCGGACGCGGGGCGATGACATCATCCGGCGTTACGAAGCCGGTGAACGGGCTAAGCGGGATCGCGAGGCCGAGCTCGCCGCGTGGCTCGACCATCACGTCGAGGGACGGCCCGGGGCCCTGGAGCGCATCTGGAAGCGGATCCCCTCGACACCGTCGGAGCTCGGCCGGGGGGTGAAGTCCCCCCTGGTCCGGACCCAGATCCGGGGGGAGCGCTTCGGGGGCTGGGGGTTCGAACGCCTCTGCGCCGCCCTCGATGCCTGCGGCTACGAGGCCGTCGTGACGGTCCGCCCGAAGGCCGTCGCCTAGAGCTCGAATGCCATCTGCCGGCTCGTCGTAGCCGCGACCGCCGCCGGCGAAATCCAGAGGACCTCCGTCCGCCGCTGCCTCGCGTGATCGGACACCTCGCGCGTGACCCTGCGCCACCCTACGAGGGCGTCGTCGTAGAGCGGGCTCGCGTACCCCGAGACGACGGCCATCCCCTTGAGCGAGAGCAGGCAGTCCAGGAGCTCGCGGTGCGCGTCGTCGGACATCTCGTGCGCGTAGCCTTTCCGGATCTCGGAACGCGTGGAATGGACGTACGGCGGGTCGACGTAGAACAGGGCCCCGCGCCGGTCGTGGCGCCGGATCGTCTCGACGGCGGCGGCGCGCTCGACGACGACGCCCTGGAGGCGGGCCGTCATCGCCGCCAGCGCGTCGGGGAACGTCGCCCAGTCCATCGCGGCGACGCGGCGCGCCGAACCGGTGTACCGGCGGAACCCAGTGCCGGCGGTCTCGGCACGGACGTCGGGGGAGACCTGCATCGCGTGCCGGACGATCATGCGGCGGGCCCGCTCGACGGGATCCGCGTCCGCCGGGACGCGCCGCATGGCCAGCCGGAACTCGGCGTCGCTGAACGGCGTGAACGTCGCCATGACGTAGAGCCGCCCGGCGAGGGCGGGATCCCGCACCACTGAGTAGAGATTGAGGAGCTCGTCATCGAGGTCGCCGAGGACTTCGACCGGAGCGCGCGCCTTGCGCATGAGCACCGAGGCCGAGCCACCGAACGGCTCGCAGTAGACGTCGTGCGGCGGCAGGTGCCCGATGACCCAGGGGGCCATGCGCCACTTGCTCCCCATCCACCGGACCATGGGCCGGCGGGGGACGCCGGCCGGGCGGAGCGGGATGACCTCGGCGCTCACAGGCCGGCTCCCTCGAAAAGGCGCGCGGCGAGCGGTGGCGGCAGCTGCCGCCGATGGGTCCGTAGGATCCGCAACGCGTTCGACGCCTGCGCCTCGTCGAGGTCCTCGCCCCGGGCGGCCAGGACGTGCCCCACGTAGCTCGTCGACTTGGACCATCCGCTGTCGTTCCGGCGGCTCGCCCGGTCGCTGTCCCGCTCCGTCATGAGCGCCACGCCCTCGGCGGCCGCCGCGCGGATGGCAGGGATCCGTGCCAGCCCGAGCTCGCTGGCGACGGGGACGGCCGAGGCCGCCTCCGCCCGGGCGACGTTCGCATCAGCCCGGTCGAGCAACGCGCGCAGGCGCCGGTGGGCGGCATGGCCGAGCGTCTTCCTGGCGATCAGGGCCTCGGCCTCCTCGACGTCCGCCGCCTTGGCCCAGGACCAGCGCCGCTCGTCCATG
Organism: Methylobacterium brachythecii; assembly: GCF_014196345.1. Taxonomy (GTDB): domain Bacteria; phylum Pseudomonadota; class Alphaproteobacteria; order Rhizobiales; family Beijerinckiaceae; genus Methylobacterium; species Methylobacterium brachythecii. Next base: position 127,943 of record NZ_JACIDN010000011.1, read on the forward strand.
CTCCTCCGGGCGTCCGGCACCAGGGCCTCGTGCCGCCGGCGCTGTTCCTCCAGGGCCGCCGTGAACTGGGCGTCCCGGGCGGCGCGGCGCGCCATGATCTCCGCGTCACGCGCTTTGCTCTCCACGATGCGCTCGCGGACGAGGCCGGGGATCGCGTCGAGGGCGGCGGGATCCCAGCCCTGAGACGACAGCCAGAAACAGGGACGCGTGCCGGTGAACGCGTCGCCGACGTAGGGCTCCGCGTAGGAGTACCCCCGGGTTCTCATCTCGTCACGGCAGCGCCGGTAAGCGTCGGCGAACGCGCCAGTCTCGCCCTCGGCGATGAAGAGGCGCCGGTCCCCGCGGACGGCGCGGGAGTACGCCCAGGTCAACCCGAAGGCCTCCGGTGCGCGGTCGGTCACACGATCAGTGCAGCCAGTCTCGGGCATCGACGAATTCCCCCGTAAGCGTATTGCCGTACATACGTAGCACCTCGTCCCGCAATTTCCAAGACCAAGCGAAGTACGGACGTGTCGCTATTTCACCACACATTTCACCAACTCAGTGTTGTGAAATTAGTTGGTCAAATCGTATGCCACCGTTGGTGAAATTGGTGAGAGTCTTTTCGGACGTATGCTTGTTCAATAGTGTCTCAGGCGCTTGCGTCCGGCGCGGATCAGGCGACAATATTTCCCCGATATGCGAATTCGGGAGCCGCCCGCCTATGCAGCTAGACCTATTCAGGGACTGGTCCCCCAGGCCCATCGCGACGCCCGCGCCGCCTCGTCGGCCGCCCCCCGGGCGCCTCGCGGAGCTCTCGCTCGCGGCGGCTGTCCACGTCTCGCCGGACCCCCGGCGCGTCTACGCGCTGTCCGTGAGCCATGGGTATGAGGCGTGCTGCGAGCGGTGGCATTGGCTCCCGCGCAGCGGCGTCAGTCGCCTCGTCTCGCAGGGTCGCGCGCTCGTCGTCGGTGCCCGCAGCGAGCGGTGCCGTCGCCGCTTGAGCCCCGACCAGGAGGCCGCCGTCGTGGCGAGCGTCTACGCGCTCGGGGGCGTCCTCTACGCCGCGCGCGTGCACGGGCTCGACGAGAGCCTAGTGCGGACGCTCCTCCGGGCCGGTGAACTCTACGACCTGGAGACCCATGCCGTCACCGACGTCACGGTCTCGGCCGACGGAGCCGGCTTGCGCGCCGGTGACGACTATCGCCTCGGCCCCGCTGGCTTGATCGAGTTCCTGCGCGACGTCCCCGGCGAGGCGAAGGTGAGCTTCCGGGAGGACAGGTCGGTCCGCGTGGAGCGGATGACCATCGGGTTCGACACCCAGCTCCGCATTCCCGTCACGTCATGGTGTGAGCGCGAGCTCTCGCTGGTCCCCGGGGGAGCGAGCCGAGGCTTCCCAGGCGGCAGCGGTGGCGGCGTCTCGCAGATAGGAGGCGGGCCAAGCATCCATTCAGGTCCTGGCGGCAGCGGAGGCGTCCCTGGTAGCGGCGGTGGCGGGGGTCGCGTCGTCTCGCAATCCCCCAGGTACGTGATGGTCCCGACACGGACGCTCAAGGATGACCTGTGGAGCAACCTGCTACGGGCGGAGCGCTACCGGCCGGACGTGGGGGAAGGCTAAGCCGCCATCGCGACGGGTTCGCCGAACAGCGCGAGCCGTTCGGTCTCGTATGCCGCGAGGACGGCGGAGACCCAGGCTTCCATGCCCTCCGCCTTGAGGGCGAGGCGCTGCCCCTTAGCGTAGTGCAATCGGGTCACGTGCTCGACGCGCTCGCGCTCGTCCTCGGACCGCGCGGCCCGGTGCGCCAGGATCGCGGATCCCGCGCCGCCGAGGCGCCGCTCGTCGAGGAACGTGGCGATAGCGCGCCGGACGTCGTGCGGGACGAACGGGGCGATCCCGTATCGCTCCATAAGGTCCTCGCGAGGCCGACCGGCCGTGGAGTTCTTCTTCCGCCGGGCCCCGGGCTTCTCCTTGCTCGGGTCCTTGGCCCGTCCTTCCAGGCGGTAGAGCAACTGGTTGAGAGCGGACTGCCCGACGGGTCCGTCCCCCCGGATGCTGGGGAAGAGGCACGGGCTCACCGGCTTGCCCGCGACCTCGCAGGCGCGCCGGTGCCGCTCGATTATGGCCCAGGCCTCAGGTGGGACTGGCAGGCTATGCGGGCGGCCGCCGCTCTTGCCGCCCTTCATCTCACCGCCCTCCCAGTTGAGGGCGACCCAGCCCGCCCTATCCGGCCAGGGGAACGCGCGGGCGCGCCGCGTCCCGGTCAGTTGCCCGGTCCGCTGCCCCGTGAGCACGAGGGCCCAAAGCGCTCCGAGCGTCCCGTCGCTCGTCGCGTGCTCCGTCGCGCCCAGCGTGCGATGGTGCTCTGCGACGAGGATCGTCCTGACGAGGTCAGTGATCGTGGGGACGTGGTCCCTCGCGCGGGGCGCGTACTCGATGGACCAGCGCGACCACCATTCGTACTGGCAGTCGGCGAGGCCCGAGACACCCGAATGGTAACGCCAGGCCCAACTCAAGGCCTCCTTGCCTTGCTGGACGCATCTCCTCGCAGCGGAGACCGTGTTGAGTTTGACGGCCCTGTTCCGGCAGGCCTCCAAGTCCGAGATCGTGAGCGACGACACCGGTCGGTCGGAGATGGCATCGAAGGCCGCGTGCCTGAGGTAGGCCGAGTATTTCGCGGTATAGCTCGGCTTGAACTTCTTGGCCTTGGCCGCGAGGAACTCCTCGATCAGGTCGCTCCAAAGCCAGGGCCCACGCTCCCGACGCTCCGCGTCCGAGAGCGGCGCCGGCGTCGTCTCGGCGTCAATCACGCTGGACATCCACGCGATGTCGTCCGGCGTGCCCGCCTCGATCTCGCGCTGGTACGTCACCAGGCCAGCGCGCGCGTTCTCCCCACGCTGGACCTGGAGACGTGCCTGATCGGCGCGGTGGCGGGCCTCGGCCAGGTCGACGCCGTCAACGGGCCCGATGCGCAGCGTCGTCGACCGGAGCTTAAGGTACCACGTCGCGCTCGTCCGCTGGACGCGGAGGACGAGGCCCTGGCAACGGTCGTCCGCCCAGTCGAGGCCGCGGCCCGCCACCTTACCCGAGGCGACGAGAGCCTGCGCCTTGCGGACGTGCTCCGCCGTCAGCCTCACCCTCTCGCGGACGTACGCTTGCTTCATCTCACGGCCTCCCCGGCGTGATACCACGCTGATACCACGGAGCAGGGAACCGGGCGGGGCGCCGGATGTCGAGCGCCCAGGGTCGCTAAAAGCGCAGCTGCACTAAGGATTTGGGGGCTACGGTTACCGCGGGATGAGGGATTTACGGCGGGCCAAAACGTTGACAAATCAGCCTTCCAAGCTGAATACCCGGGTTCGATTCCCGGTACCCGCTCCATTCTTATATCCCTGAAACGGTGCGAGATGCCCGCCGAGGGCGTCCCGTCAGAGCGGCGTGAGCCGGGTGGTGCACGCCGTCGGCATCATTACCGTGTGGGCGCGACGGTCCGGCATCGAGCATCAAAACTGCCAGCCCTGCGCGCGGGCCCACTCGTCCGTCGATTTCTCGGTGTCGCGGCCGCCCTCGCGCAGCCATTCGCAGAAGCTGCCGATCAGGTGCAGCGCTTCGGAATCCGTTCGATAGAAGGCGCCGTATTCGCGACGGCGCAGGCCGAGGGGCCCGAAGGGCACGCAGAGACGGCGCTCGATGAGGTCGTCGATCACGAGGAATAGCGGCAGCAGGGCAATGCCCATCCGTTCCTGGACGGCGTGCAGGGCGAAATACATCTGCTCGAAGCGCAGGATGCTCTGGGTCGGCGACAGGCCCGGCGTGCCGGCATGCTCGAACCAGCTGCCCCAGTCGTAGGGCTCGGTCAGGTAGGTGATCAGCGTGTGGCTGCGCAGGTCGTCGGGCGTCGTCAACGCCGAGCGCTCCAGCAGATCGACGTGACAGACCGGGGCGATGAACTCGGTCATGAAGGGCGTGCGCTGCCAGCCGCTCGGCGGGCTCGTGACGCCGCGTATGCCGACGTCGAATCCGAACTCGGTGCTGCTGATCGGTGCCACCGAGGTCGTCACGCGGAGTTCCACCTCCGGGCGCTTCTTTTGGAAGGTCGAGAGACGGCCGATCAGCCAACGCATGGTGAAGGTCGGCGGCGCGCTGATCCGCAGGGCGGTGGGCGTCGCGGTCTCGATCATGTGCATCGAGACCAGCGCAAGCCGGTCGAGCAGCGCTGTCACCTCGGTCAGGTAGAGCTGGCCGGCATCCGTCAGCGTGAGCTGCGACGGGGTGCGCCGAAACAGCTTCGTCCCGAAATACTCTTCGAGCCGCGCGACCTGACGGCTGACCGCGCCGTGCGTGACGCAGAGCTCTTCGGCTGCCTTGGTGAAGCTGACGTGCCGGGCCGCCGCCTCGAAGGCGCGGACAGCATTGAGCGGTGGCAGCTTCCTCATCGAGCTCTTGGGGCGCGTGCCGCTTTTCGCGGATCGCTCCGGCTTAGCGAAAACAGGGAGGGGAGAACAGGCAGTCCTCGCCCCCTCAAAACACCGAGGCCGTCATTCCGGGGCCGCGAAGCGGAACCCGGAATCCATGACTCGCCTCGACGCTCTACCAGACCGTCGCGTTACGGGTGGATTGCCCGCCTACGGCGTGCCCCTTCGGGTCCGGGTTCTCGCTGTCGCGAGCTCCGGAATGACGGTGTGAGCTATCGGCCGACGCTCGCCAGATGCGCTATCAGCACCGCGTCGAACCGCCCCGGCTGGTCGACCTGCGGAAGATGGCCGCCATTGGCGATCTCGGCGTAGGTCGCGCCGGGGATCAATGGCGCCAGAGCGCGCATCGGTGCGAGCAGGGCCTCGTCGTTCGTGCCGATCACGAGCGCCGTCGGCACCCGAATCTGCCCGACCTCGTCGAGGTAATCGAGCCCCTGGATCGCCCGGGCGCAGCCGACGAAGCCCTCGGTGGAGGTTCCGGCGACGCAGGCGGTCAGCAAATCCACCATGGAAGGCGCGTTCGCTACGAAGGCATCTCCGAACCAGCGGGCGATGGTCGGGCCCGCCAGCGCCTCGGTGCTCGTGTCGCGGGCGAGCGCGATGCGGTCGTCCCAGGCGGCGGCGAAGGGAGCCGGTGCGTCCGCGCGCGCGGCGCAGACGCAGAGGCTGAGCAGACGGTCGGCGTGATCGATCCCGAGCCCGAGCCCAGTCATGCCGCCGAGCGAGACTCCCACGAAATGCGCCCGATCGATGGAGAGCCCATCGAGCACCGCGATCACGTCGGCCCCGAGATCGGCCAGGGTATAGGGCGCCGCTGCGGCCTCGGAGCTGCCATGCCCGCTGGTATCGGCGACGACGACGCGAAAGCCCTGCGCGGCGAGCTGCGTCGCCTGTCGTGCCCAGATCGCGCCGTCCGTCAGGATCGAATGCGCGAACAGCACGGGCGGTCCGTCGGCGGGTCCGCCGATCCGAACGCTCAGCGCTCCGGTTTGGCCGGGGATCGTGCGCCGTACGAAGCCTGGCCACTCGCCCCGATCGATCGGCAGGATCTCAGCCATTTTTCATTGACTCGATGACCTCTTTGGCGACGCGGAAGCTGTCGATCGCCGCCGGCATGCCGCAATAGATCGCGACCTGCAGGAAGACCTCCTGGATTTCCGCCTCGGTCAGCCCGTTCGTCAGGGCGCCACGGACATGGGCCTTCAACTCATGCGGCCGGTTGAGGGCCGCGATCATGCCGAGGTTGAGCAGGCTGCGGCTGCGCCGGTCGAGGCCGGGGCGGTTCCAGATCTCATCCCAGCAATACTCGGTGGTGAGCACCTGCAGCGGCCATGTGAAGTCCGTGGCCGCGTCGAGCGCGGTGTCGACATAGGCGTCGCCCAGAACGGCCCGGCGCGTGGCCAGCCCCTTCTCGAACTTCTCGCTCTGGGTTCTGTCGGTGGTCATTGTCGTTGGGCTCCGTTTTCTCGTTCAGCTCGCCACGGCGAGGCTGGCATCGGCGCTTGCGAGCGGCGTGGTCCAGGCATCGTAGCCATAGACCCAATCGGGATCGGTCGGGTCGCGCAGCCAGGTATTGGTGCGCGAGCTGGCCTGGACGCGCGAAGTGCGGGGCTTGCGCGTCGCCTCGAAGCAGCGGAACGCCTCCGCGACGCCATCCCGGTCAACGCCCTTCAGGCAGCGCGACAGCACCGCGGCATCCTCGATCGCCATGGCCGCGCCCTGCGCCATGTAGGGCGTCATCGGGTGGCAGGCATCGCCAAGGAGCGTGACGTTTCCGTCCGACCAGCGCGGCAGCGGCTGGCGGTCGACCAGCGCCCATTTGTGAACCGACGGGCAGGATTGCAGCACGTGGCGCACCTGCGGGTGGAATTCGGCGAAGGCCGCGCGCAGCTCGTTGACGTCGCCCATCGTCGACCAGGATTCGACCTGGAAGCCCGGCTCGACCTGGCTCGTCACGAAGTAGACCTCGCTGCGGTCCGGCTTCACGTAGTAGATCACGATGTGCCGGTCCGGCCCCCACCATTTGGTGCAGTCGTCAATCTCGTAGCCGCCGAGCAGCGAGGCCGGGAAGACGGTGCGGTAGGCGATGCGGCCGGTGAAAGTCGGCTTCTCCTTGTCGAACAGGGCCTCCTTCACGAAGGAATGAACGCCGTCCGAGGCGACGACCGCGTCATGGGTGGCCGTGATGCCGTTGGCGAAGCTCAGGCGCACGCTGCGGTCCGCCTGCTGCTCGAGGCCGGTGAGCTTGTGATCCAGATTGACGTCGCTGTCCGGCACGGCGCTCGCCAGTGCCGCGTGCAGGTCGCCGCGATGGGCGAGGAGGTAGGGAGCGCCCCAGCGCTCCTCGGCGGACTCGCCGAAGACCATGTCGAACCGAATCTCGCCGGTGTCGTATTCCTTGTTGTTCCAGGAGCGTGGGTAGAAGGCGGCGGCGCGCAGCGCCGGCTCGAGGCCGAATTCGCGCATCACCTTCATGGCGTTGCAGCCGATCTGGATGCCGGCGCCGAGGCGCGCGAAGCGCGGAGCCTGCTCGTAGACGGTCGTCGCGATTCCCGCCCGGCGCAGGGCCGCTGCGGTCGCGAGACCGCCCATACCGGCACCGATGATGGCTACGGAAAGGCTCTTCATGCCCGAATCCTCCTCTGGTCCCCCCGTGTTTTCGGTGGTCCGGCCTCGGGCCTGACGCTGCAGTCGGGTGGAACTGATGCCCGAGGATCACCGCCTCGGGCTGGCCGTGCAAACCATTTTAGCTGACCCGGCGTGAGGTTCCGTCACAGGCCGATGGGCCTAGCGCGCGGAAAAATCGATCTATGCTGCGCCGCAATAAGAGAGGCCGCAGCGACCTGCGTGAGCAAACCTCACGGACCACGAACTATCGTGGTTTGCAAACGCCTTCGAGCGGGACTTAGGCTCTCATGGGCAGTTCTCACGCCAGGATCGAGTCTGCCCGACACGGCCGCGACGTCACGCGATCAACGCGTGCGGGAGGCCGAGAGGAAACGCACCATGGACGCTGCGGTAGCCACCCAGGCTCTCGACGAGATTCCGCTCCGGCGTGAGGCTTGGTATCGGCGGCTCTGGCTGCAGGTCCTGATCGCCATCGCGCTCGGCGGTCTGCTCGGTGCGCTGTTTCCGCAGGTCGGCGAATCCCTGAAGCCGCTGGGCGACGCGCTGATCAAGGCGATCCGCATGACCATCGCGCCGATCGTGTTCTGCACGGTGGTGCACGGCATCGCCAGCATGAGCGACATGCGCCGTGCCGGCCGGATCGGCTGGAAGGCGATCGTCTATTTCGAGATCGGCACGACGCTCGCCCTGATCCTCGGCCTCGTGGTCATCAATGTGGTGCGGCCGGGCGCCGGCATGCATGTCGACGTCGCGACCCTCGACGCCAAGGCCGTGCAGGGCTTCATCAGCCGATCGCAGCACGAGACCGTGACGGGCTTCCTGCTCGACATCATCCCGAACACCGTCGTCGGCGCCTTCGCCAACGGTGAGATGCTGCAGGTCCTGTTCTTCGCGATCCTCTTCGCGATCGCCGCGCAGCGGGTCGGCGAGCCCGGCCGGCGCATGGTCCAGCTCGTGGACGACACCGCCAAGATCTTCTTCCAGCTACTCGGCACGATCATGCGCTTCGCGCCGCTCGGCGCCTTCGGGGCGATGGCCTTCACCATCGGCAAGTACGGGCTCGGCGCCGTGGTCTCGCTGTCGCAGTTCATGCTGTGCTTCTACGCGACCTGCCTGCTCTTCATCTTCGGCGTGCTCGGCGTGGTCTGCCGCCTGATGGGTTTCAGCGTGTGGAAGCTGATCCGCTACCTCAAGGAAGAGTTGCTTCTCGTGTTCGGTTTCTCGGCCTCGGAGCCCGTGCTGCCGCGCTTCATGGTCAAGATGCAAAAGGCCGGTTGCGGCGAGCCCATCGTTGGCCTGGTCATCCCGACCGGCTACAGCTTTAACCTCGACGGCACCTGCATCTACTTGACCATGGCGGCCCTCTTCCTGGCGCAGGCCACGGATACCGACCTTTCCCTCGCGCAGCAGGTGGGCATCGTCGGCATCTTGCTGCTGACCTCCAAGGGCGCGGCCGCGGTCACCGGCAGCGGCTTCATCGTGCTGGCCGCGACCCTCGGAACCGTCGGACATATCCCGGTCGCCAGCATCGCACTGATTTTCGGCATCGACCGCTTCATGTCCGAGGCGCGGGCGCTCACCAACTTCATCGGCACCGCCGTCGCGACGGTGGTTGTTTCGAAGTGGGAGGGCGAGCTCGACGAGCGCGCTTTCGAGCGGGCCCTCGGATAGCCGACTGCTCGCTACGGCATACGGTTGGCGCGCCACGATCATCCACATCAGAGGCGTTGTGCCGCGCATCGGCCGCTTGTTCTCGCCAGTTGATGATGTGCCTTGGTACGGGCGGCAATCGGCTGAAGGGTGTTTGATGCGTGACGAAGAGGGTTTGTCTCCGGAGAACCGCGCGGCGGTGCTGGAGCGGCAACGCACCCTCAAGATGGCCAAGTCCGCGCATGCCTATGTCCGCGGCAACACGCTGCAATTCTACGAATGGTTGGACGGGCTGCGGCGTGGAACCCTGCCGGAGGGCCCGCCGGTTTGGATCTGCGGCGATTGCCATCTCGGCAACCTCGGTCCTCTCGCCGATGCCGACGGTCGGGTCGATGTCCAGATCCGCGATCTCGACCAGACGGTCGTCGGCAACCCGACCCACGATCTCGTTCGCCTCGGTCTTTCGCTGGCCAGCGCGGCCCGCGGCTCGGACCTTCCCGGCGTCGTCACGGCCCGGATGCTGGAGGAGATGGTCCGCGGGTATGGCCAGGGGCTCGGTGGCCCTGAGGTGGACGAGGCCCCGCCCGAGCCCGACGTCGTGCGCTCGGTGCGCCGCCGTGCCTTGGGTCGTCACTGGAAGCACCTCCTCCGCGAGCGCTTGAAGGACGTGGATCCGTCGATCCCGCTCGGCCGCAAGTTCTGGGCGCTCGACGCGGAGGAGCGCGCCGCCCTCGACGACCTGTTCGGCCGGCGCGAGGTTCGCCGCCTCGTGCTGGCACTCAACGGCCGCAGCGAGAAGGCGAAGGTCCGCTTGATCGATGCGGCCTACTGGATGAAGGGCTGCAGCTCGCTCGGCTTTCTGCGCTACGCCGCGCTCGTCCGTATCGCAGAGCCCGAGGGCAAGCGCCGCCTCGCCCTGGTCGACCTCAAAGAGGCGGTGGCCGCCGCCGCCCCTGCAGCCCCCGGTGCCGAGATGCCGCCGGATGCGGCCGAGCGCGTGGTGGCCGGGGCGCGGGCTCTCTCGCCGAACCTCGGCGAGCGCATGATGGCGGTGCGTCTCCTCGGCAAGCCCGTGGTGATGCGTGAGCTGGCGCCGCAGGATCTGAAGCTCGACGTCGATCAGTTCGGCAGCGAGGAGGCGGTGCGGGCGGCGCATTACCTGGCCTACGTGGTCGGCAAGGCGCATGGCCGGCAGATGGACGAGACGACCCGCTCGGGCTGGCGCAGCGAGGTCATGCGGACCGACGGGGAGGGAGCGCCGTCCTGGCTCTGGTCGAGCGTGGTCGAACTCGCTGGGCGGCACGAGGTCGGCTACCTCGACCATTGCCGCAGATATGCGAGCGCCGACGCTGCCTGACTTGCCCGTGTAACCCTCGGCCGCAGCGATCCGAATGTCTCGTTCGAACCGACTTGGCGACATCGACGGTGTCGCCGAGGATGCCCGGGTCGCCGGAAGTTGCCGACTCGCGTGGAGCGTGCCGATGAATCGGTCGGACTTGCATGAGACACGCTGTGCGAGGACCCGATCCTTCGCTCGGGCGATGGCGTGTGCTGCGTTGCTGGCGGCAAGGATGTCGACCGCGGCTCACGCGACGGAGGCGAACATGGCCGAGACGACGAAGCTCGAAAGCGCTTATTCCTTCGCCGAGACTTTGCAGAGGCTGCGAAGCGCGCTCGAAGGCAAAGGTTTCACGATCTTCGCGGCCATCGACCAGCGCGAGGCCGCCCGATCGGTCGGCCTCGGCATGCCGCCGACGACGCTTCTCGTCTACGGCAACCCGAAGGGCGGCACGCCCCTGATGCTCGCGGCGCCCGATTTCGGGCTCGAGCTGCCGCTCAAGCTGCTCGTGCGTGAGGGCCCCGACGGAAAGACGCTCGTCGTCTACACGCCGGCCGCCGCGCTCGAGGGCAAGCACGGGCTGCCTGCCGGCCTGGCCGGGAAATTGGGGGCGGCCGAGCCCCTGATCGATGCCACGGTCACGGGGGGCAAGGCTTCCGCTCCGCGGTGACCTTCACGAGCGGCACCCTCACCGGGTCTTCTGCCCGGTGCCGAGACATGGATTTGTTGCGGGTTAGTCTTAACGAGTCATGTTTTGGCGGGTTGATTGCTATCGAGAGGTCGAAGGTAGAGGATTGTCGAGAATACAGGCGCAGTTTCTCGTTCAGACCTCGATCCGGAGCCATCGGCCGTGACACTCGCCAGTGCGACAACCGATCGGGTCGCGATCCCGATGAACGATGCGAGCCCCGACATCGTGTTTCCGCCCGGCGAGGCCGGGGCGAGCCTCGCCCGGGTTCATGAGAGGCTGCGGGCGCTGCTCCCCGCTGGGGATGTCGCGATCTACGAGGCCGGGGGCGGCGCGGCCTCGTTCCTCACGCCGGACCTGCTGGCGCGCGCGCACATCACGGTAGTCGATATCGATCCGGCGCAGATCGCCAATAACCGCTATGCCGGGACCAAGATCTGCGGCGACATCCAGACGCATCGCCTGCCGCCTGCGAGCATCGACCTCGTCACCTGCTACAACGTCATCGAGCATCTGCCCGACGTTCCCGGCGCGCTCGACCGGTTCGCGGAGGCCGTGCGGCCCGGCGGCCTTCTCCTGATCGGGGCGCCGCATCCGTTCTCGCTCTCGGGTCTCGTCACCAAGTACTCACCGCACTGGTTCCACGTCTGGTTCTATCGGACCATCATGGGGGAGAAGTGGGCCGGGACGCCGGGCGTCGGACCGTTCCGGGTGCACTACCATCCGCTCGTTCTGCCGCAGCGGCTCGCGGCCTACATGGCCGGGCACGCCTTCGAGCCGGTGTACGAGCGCGTCTACGAAAGCCCGCGCTTCCCCGAGATGCGGACCCGGCGTCCGGCTTTCGGAAGGATCGTCGACGGCATCACCGACCTCATGAACCTCGCTCTTGCGCGCCGCGCGAACGTGCGCGATGGCGATTATCACCTGCTGCTGCGCAAGCGCGTCGCTCAAGGATAACCACAGGCACCTGTTCGTGTGCCTTCGCGCACCATCGGACCATCCATGTCATCCACAGGCTGCCTTGACTCCACCCCATCAACGGAGCCGATATAAGAACAAATCAGGAACATTGATGCCCGCGGTTCGCCCTGCCACTTTGTCTGCCTTGCGTCGTGCCGTCTCCGCCCTCGAACCCAGCGAGGCGGCGGCGGATGCGGCCGATCGCTTTCCGCTGGGTTTAGCTGCCCTCGATGGCTGGCTCGGCGGCGGGCTGGCGCGGGGCGCCCTGCACGAGATCTATGCCGAGCGCGTGGCGGATGCCGCGGCTGCGGCGGGGTTCGGGCTCGGCGTGGCGGCGCGGGCGGCCGGGGGGCGCCCGCTGGTCTGGGCGCGGCAGGATCTCGTCGGTGTGGAGACCGGCCAGCTCCATGGTGCGGGTCTCGCCGCCTTCGGCCTCGATCCGGCGGCCCTGATCCTCGTGCGGGTGCGCGATCCCACCGCCGCCTTGCGGGCGACCGCCGAGGCGGCGCGCTGTGCTGCTGTCGGCGCCGCCCTCGTCGAGATCTGGGGCGAGCCGAAGGTTCTGGACCTCAAGGCGAGCCGGCGGCTGGCGCTGGCGGCCTCCGCCTCGGGCGTGACCCTGGTGATGATCCGCCTCCAGGCCGAGCCCGCCCCGAGCGCGGCGGCGAGCCGCTGGAGCGTCGCCGCGGCGGCCTCCGTGCCGCTGGAGGCGAATGCGCCGGGGCGCCCGGCCTTCGCGATCACGTTGCTGCGCCATCGCGCCGGGCTTGGTCGGCGCAGCTGGAGGCTGGAGTGGGACCGTGACAGCGCCGCCTTCGCTCCATCGTCGCTACATCGCCCTGTGGTTTCCGTTCCTGCCCATCGACCGGTGGCAGCGGAGGACGGGGCGCTCTGGCGGCGCGCCGGTTGAACCCCTCGTGCTCACGCAATCCGTCAAGGGCGCCCTGCGGCTCTCGGCCGCGAGTCGCGAGGCGCTGGCGCTCGGCCTGGGTCAGGGCATGACGCTGGCCGATGCGCGCGCCCGCATTCCGCGGCTCGCGGCTTTGGAGCACGAGCCCGCCGAGGACGCGGCCCTGCTCGGCCGCATGTCGGAGGCCTGCGAGCGCTGGACGCCCCTGGTCGCCCTCGCCCCGCCCGACGGGCTGATCCTCGACGTGACCGGCTGCACGCATCTCTTTGGCGGCGAGGCCGCCTTGCGCGAGCGCGTCGTCGCTGCGTTTAGACGCGGGGGCATCTCGACCCGTGGTGCGCTGGCCGGCACGCCCGAGGCCGCCCGCGCTCTCGCCCGCTTCGGCGAGGCCCAGGTCGTCCCGCCGGGCCGCGAAGAGGAGGCGGTCCGCCCCCTTCCCGTGGCTGCGCTGAGGCTGCCGGAGGCGGACCGCGCCGCGCTCTCGCTGGCAGGCCTCAAGCGCATCGCCGATCTCGCCGACCTGCCGAGCCAGCCCCTCGCGGCCCGCTTCGGCGAGGGACTGCCCCGCGCATTGCGGCGTCTGCTCGGCCGGGAGGATGCGCGAATCACCCCGTTGCGCCCTCTTCCGGCCTGCTGCGAGGAGGAGCGTTTCACCGAGCCCGTCACTCAGCAGCACGTGATCGAGAGCATTCTGCGGCACCTGATCGAGCGTGCAGCCGGCACCCTCGAAAAGGCCGGGCGCGGTGGCCGCTCCTTCGAGGCGAGTTTTTATCGTGCCGATGGAGATGTAAGGCGGATTGCCGTCGAGACCGGCCGGCCCTCGCGGGATGCTTCCGCGATCCTGCGTCTCTTCCACGAGCGGCTCGATACCCTCGCCGATCCCCTCGATCCTGGATATGGCTTCGACCTGATCCGCCTTGCGGTTCCGGTCGCCGAGCCGCTGGCGCCGGTGCAGGTCTGCCTCGACGGCGAGATCCTATGCGATGCCGAGATCTCCGATCTCGTCGACCGGCTGGTTGCGCGCTTCGGGCCGTCGCGGGTGCTGCGCTTCTTGCCCGTCGATACGCATCACCCGGTGCGTGCCGCACGACTCTTGCCAGCCTCGGCTCCCGTTGCCCCGCCCGTCGCATGGCCGCTGGCCGAACCGGGCGATCCACCCCTTCGGCCTCTGCAGCTCTTCGAACCGGCCCAGCCCATCGAGACGCTGGCCGAGGTGCCCGACGGGCCGCCGATCCGCTTTCGCTGGCGGCACGTGCTGCACAGGGTCGTATGGGCGGAGGGGCCGGAGCGCATCTCTGCCGAGTGGTGGCGCCGGCGCGAGGCACCGACGCGCGACTACTTTCGCGTCGAGGACGAGGAGGGCCGCCGCTTCTGGCTGTTTCGCGCCGGCCTCTACGGCAGCGAGACCGACGCCCCGCGCTGGTACCTGCACGGCCTGTTCGCGTGAGACGGTGCCGGTGTTTCTCGTCGATGGCGGCCCATCCCCTCTCCCGGCACGCGGGGAAAGGGGATGGGCCGCGACTGACATGATCGCGCAGGACAACGCCGAGCCGCCACCTCGGCCGCCGGCCTATGCGGAACTCGTGGCGGTGACGAATTTTTCGTTTCTGCGCGGCGCCTCGACGCCGCAGGACATGGTGCTGACCGCCCTCCTCCTCGGGCAGAGCGGCATCGGCATCGCTGACCGCAACACCGTGGCCGGCGTGGTCCGTGCCCACCGCGCCCTGAAGGAACTGCGCGCCGAGGGCCTGCCGATGCCCGAAAAACTGCGCGACGGCTCCGGGCCGGGCGAGTTCGTCTTCGTCGAGCATCCGCTGGCGCCGGCGATCCCCTTCACGCAGGAGGAGCTCAGGGAGCGCGCCGCCGCCTTCAGGCTCGTGGTGGGAGCCCGCCTCGTCTTCGCCGACGGCACGCCCGACATCGTCGCCTATCCCGTCGACCGGGCGGGATGGGGCCACCTCTGCCGGCTACTTACGCTGGGCAACCGCCGCGCCCGGAAAGGCGAATGCATCCTGCATCTCGACGATCTCCTGGCCGATCCGGCCGGCCTCCTCCTGATCGTGATGCCGCCGCGCCGGCTCGACGGGCTCGCCGAGATCGTCGCACGGATCGCGCAGGGAGCGCCCGGTGCCGTCTGGCTCGGCGTGGCGATGCATCGGCGCGGCGACGACCTGCGCCGTCTCGCCCGTCTCCAGCGGATCGCCGGGCAAGCGCGGATGTCGATCCTGGCGGTCAACGACGCGCTCTACGACACGCCCGCCGCGCGTGATCTGCAGGACGTGCTCACCTGCATCCGCGAAGGCGTGACCATCGAGACGGCGGGCCGCCGACTCGAAGCCAATGCCGAGCGCCACCTCAAGGCCCCGGCCGAGATGGCCCGCCTGTTCCAGGCCGCGCCGGAAGCCGTCACGGAGACCGCGACCCTCCTCGACTGGATCGGGTTCTCCCTCTCGGAGCTGGAATACAACTATCCCGACGAGCCGGTGCCTCCAGGCTGGAGCGCGCAGGCGTGGCTCGTGGAGCAGACCTGGCGGCGCGCCGCGATTCGTTACCCCAACGGCATCTCGGACAAAGTCGCAGGGCTGCTGCGCGACGAACTCGCTCTCATCGAGACGCTCGACTACGCCCGATACTTCCTGACGATCCTCGACATCGTGCGGGTCGCCGAGGACAAGGGTATCCTCTGCCAGGGGCGCGGGTCTGCGGCGAATTCCGCGGTCTGCTACGCGCTGGGCATCACGGCCGTCGACCCTGACGAGCACGAACTCCTGTTTGCGCGTTTTCTCTCAGAAGAGCGCCGCGAGCCGCCCGACATCGACGTCGATTTCGAGCATGAGCGGCGCGAGGAGATCATCCAGCACATCTACGCCCGCTACGGGCGGCACCGGGCCGGCATCGCCGCCACCGTGATCAGCTACCGTCCGCGCAGTGCCATGCGCGAGGTCGGCAAGGTGCTCGGCCTCACCGAGGACGTCACCACCCGCCTCGCCTCGACCCAGTGGGGAAGCTGGGGCAGCGACATCAGCGACGTGCATATCCGCCAGACGGGGCTCGATCCGGCCAACCCCTCGATCGCCCGCGCCATCGCCCTCGCCCGTCGGCTGCTCGGTTTTCCGCGGCATCTCTCGCAGCATGTCGGCGGCTTCGTCCTGACTCGCGACCGGCTCGACGAGATCGTGCCGATCGGCAACGCGGCCATGCCCGACCGCACCTTCATCGAGTGGGACAAGGACGACATCGACGAACTCAAGCTGATGAAGGTCGACGTGCTGGCGCTCGGCATGCTGACCTGCATCCGCAAGGCCTTCGATCTTTTACGGGATCACGCGGGCAAAGACCTCGGTCTTGCCGACATCCGGCATGACGATGCCGTCTACGAGATGCTGCAGCGAGGAGACTCCCTCGGTGTCTTCCAGGTCGAGAGCCGCGCGCAGATGAACATGCTGCCGCGCTTGAAGCCCGACAAATTCTACGATCTCGTCATTCAGGTCGCGATCGTCAGACCAGGGCCGATCCAGGGCGACATGGTGCATCCCTATCTGCGCCGTCGAGCCGGCATTGATCCGGTGGAATATCCCTCGCCCTCATCGGAGCACGGGAAGCACGACGAACTCCATCAAGTGCTTCACCGGACCAAGGGCGTGCCGCTCTTCCAGGAACAGGCGATGCGCCTCGCCATGGTCGCGGCTGAGTTCACGGACGTGGAGGCCAACCAGCTCCGCCGGGCCATGGCGACCTTCCGCAACGTCGGGACGATCGGCACGTTCGAGAAAATTATGGTCGAGCGCATGGTGGCGCGGGGTTACGAGCGGGACTTCGCGCAGCGCTGCTTTGAGCAGATCAAGGGGTTCGGCTCCTACGGCTTCCCTGAGAGCCACGCCGCCTCCTTCGCCAAGCTCGTCTACGTCTCGTCCTGGATCAAATGGCACCATCCGGCGGTGTTCGCCTGCGCGCTGTTAAATTCCCAGCCAATGGGTTTCTACGCGCCGGCCCAGATCGTCCGCGATGCCCACGAGCACGGCGTCGAGATCCGCGCGATCGATGTGAATCACAGCCTTCACGACAACACGCTAGAGCGCGATGAGCGGGGCGAACTCGCCCTGAGGATCGGCTTCCGGCAGGTCGGCGGTTTCGCCGATGCGGATTCCGAGCGCCTCGTCGCGGCCCGGGGCAGTCGTTTCACCGACATCGAGACCCTGGCGGCGAAGACCCGCCTGCCCGCCCGAGCCCTGCGCCTGCTCGCCGATGCCGATGCCTGCCGCTCCCTCGGCCTCGGTCGGCGCGCCGCCCTCTGGGCCGTGCGCCGCCTGCCCGGCGACGATCCGCTCCCGCTCTTCGCGGCGGCGGATGCGCGCGAGCTCGGCCCGGAGCCGGAGGTCGTGCTTCCGGAGATGAGCTTCGGGGCGCAGGTTGCGGCCGACTACCAGACCACCCGGCTCTCCCTGAAGGGCCACCCGATGCAGATCCTGCGGCCCTTCTTTGCGGCCCAAGGCATCTCTTCCTGTGCCGAGACCTCGGCCAAGGCGGACGCCGCCTTCTGCCGGACGGCGGGGGTGGTGCTGGTGCGTCAGCGCCCCGGTGCGGGCAATGCCATCTTCATCACCCTCGAGGACGAGACCGGCGTCACCAACGTCGTGATGTGGGCGACCACATTCGAACGCTACCGCCGTGAGGTGATGGGCGCGCGGCTGCTGCTCATCGAGGGCCGCGTCCAGAAGAGCCCCGAGGGCGTGGTCCACCTGATGACCGAGCGCGCCTTCGACCGCAGTGCGGAGCTAGGGCGGTTGTCACGGGATCGCGACGTGCCGATCGAACTCACCCGGGCCGACGAATTCACCCATCCGCAGCAGCCGCGCGGGCCGCATGGGCATCCGCGCAACGTGCGCATCCTGCCGAAGTCGCGGGATTTTCACTGAGGTGCCGAGGCCCCAAAAAGAAAAAGCCCCGGAAACCGGGGCCCTTCTTTCCAGGAAATGCGCTGTTCGCTCAGACGGCGATGCGATCCTCGCCTTCCATCGGCTCGCGGAGCACGTAGCCACGGCCCCAGACGGTCTCGATGTAGTTCTTGCCCTGTGAGGCGTTGGCGAGCTTCTTGCGCAGCTTGCAGATGAACACGTCGATGATCTTGAGCTCGGGCTCGTCCATGCCGCCGTAGAGATGGTTGAGGAACATCTCCTTGGTGAGGGTTGTGCCCTTCCGGAGCGAGAGCAGCTCCAGCATCTGGTACTCCTTGCCGGTGAGGTGCACGCGGCTGCCGGAGACTTCGACCGTCTTCTGGTCGAGATTGACGATGAGGTCGCCCGTGGTGATGACCGACTGGGCGTGGCCCTTGGAGCGGCGCACGATCGCATGAATGCGGGCGACCAGCTCATCCTTGTGGAAGGGCTTGGTGAGGTAGTCGTCGGCGCCGAAGCCGAGGCCCTTCACCTTGTCCTCAATGCCGGCCATGCCGGAGAGGATCAGGATCGGCGTCTTGACCTTGGCGACCCGGAGGCTGCGAAGCACCTCGTAGCCCGACATGTCGGGCAGGTTCAGGTCGAGGAGGATGATGTCGTAATCATAGAGCTTGCCGAGATCGACGCCCTCTTCACCGAGGTCGGTGGTATAGGTGTTGAAGTTTTCGGACTTGAGCATCAACTCGATGCTCTGCGCGGTGGCGCCATCGTCCTCGATCAGAAGTACGCGCATCGTCGGTCCCCAGCCCGGCCAGCCGTCTCAAGCGGAAGGGCACACCCCCGCCGTTCGCTCGCCGACGGCCTCGGCGGGCGCTGCTTCGTTTATCTTTCGAAACGCTAACTTTTAACCGTTAACAAAACCCGAATCCCGGTTGCAAGAGTGCTCTTTTAGAAGGTTGGAGCAATTTTCCCTGAGTCGTTGTCGATCCGTTCTCGTTCGACGCCGATTCGGGGCTGCTCAACCCGCAAAGCCTGTTGCTAACCCATTCTACGATAACGAACTCATCGCTGTGTGGCCTTTTAGGCACATCAGTGACGCCCCCGTTAACGAAGCGATCTCCGCAATGTTAAGGAGGGAGGTAAATGAACCGTTGAGGTTGAGCGCATGAGCGAGGATCGCCGTGGAACGGCTGCTTCGCGATCCGGAACGAGCCTCGCGGCGGCGATCGACGCGCTTGCCGGCGTCGAAACGCTCGAGGTCTACGGCCGCGTCACGGCGATTCGCGGGTTGCTCGTCGAGGTCGCGGGTCCGATCGCAGCCATGCGGCTCGGCGGTCGCATCGACATCGCCGTCGGGACGGCTGCCGCTGGCCTGGTGCCTTGCGAGGTGATCGGCTTCCAGGGCGATCGGGCGCTCGCCATGCCCTTCGGGTCTCTCGACGGCGTGCGCCGGGGCTGTCCTGCCTATGTCCGCCAGGATGCTGCCGGCGCGGTTCGCCCGACGCAGGCGTGGCTCGGGCGCACGGTCGACGCGCTCGGCAGGCCCATCGACGGGCTCGGTGAGTTGCCTCAGGGGCCGGCGATCTATCCGCTGCGCGCCGATCCGCCCCCGGCCCATGCCCGCCGCCGCGTCGGCGCGCCGCTCGATCTCGGCGTTCGCTGCATCAACACCTTCCTGACCATGTGTTCGGGCCAGCGCATGGGCATCTTCGCCGGCTCGGGCGTCGGCAAGTCCGTGTTGCTCTCGATGCTCGCGCGCTACACCGCCGCCGACGTCGCGGTGATCGGGCTCGTCGGCGAGCGCGGTCGTGAGGTTCAGGAATTCCTGCAAGAAGATCTCGGCGCGGCCGGCCTCGCTCGCTCGGTGGTGGTGGTGGCGACCTCGGACGAGCCGGTCCTGATGCGCCGCAACGCCGCCTACCTCGCTTTGACAGTCTCCGAGTATTTCCGCGATCAAGGCGCGCAGGTGCTCTGCATGATCGATTCGATCACGCGCTTCGCCATGGCCCAGCGCGACATCGGTCTCGCCAGCGGCGAGCCGCCCACCGCCAAGGGCTATACCCCCACGGTCTTCTCCGAGCTGCCGCGCCTTCTCGAACGCGCGGGACCCGGCACCGGCGACGGATCGATCTCGGGCCTATTCACCGTGCTGGTGGAGGGCGACGATCACAACGAGCCGGTGGCGGATGCGGTGCGCGGCATCCTCGACGGCCACATCGTCATGGAGCGGCGGATCGCCGAATCCGGACGTTACCCGGCGATCAACGTACTGCGCTCCGTTTCGCGCACCATGCCGAAGGCCTGCGAACCGGCATGGCTGCCCACCGTGAAGCGGGCACGCAAGGTTCTCGCGACCTATGCCGACATGGAGGAACTGATCCGGCTCGGCGCCTATCGGGCCGGTTCTTCGGCGGAGGTCGACGAAGCCGTGGCGCTCATGCCAGATCTTGAGGCTTTTCTGGGGCAAAGTAAGGAAGAAGCAACCTCCATCAGCGAGGGTTACGTGAGATTGGCCGCGATCGTCGGCGCCGACTGAAAAGTCCGGGCGCTCGAGAGGCCCGTTGCCTGCGTTGCGTTGAGAGGGATGGCCTCAGATGAAGTCGCGTGACACGCTGATCCGGCTACGCCGGTTCCAAGTCGACGAGAAGCGTCGCCGCGTCGCCCAGATCGAGATGATGATGGCGGACTTCAACCGCATGGTCGTCGAGCTCGATCGCGAGGTCGCCCATGAGGAGGCCCGCGCCGGCATCACCGATCCGGCGCATTTCGCCTATCCGACCTACGCCCGCGCCGCCGCGACCCGTCGCGACAACATGCGCCAGTCGGCGCTCGCGTTGGAAGGTCAGCTCGCGGAAGCCAAGGCCGAACTCGGTGAGGCCTTCGAGGAGCTGAAGAAGGTCGAGATCCTCGAGGATCGCGAGCGTACGGCCGAACGCGCCGCTGCAGGCGCCCGCGAGCAGGCCGAGATGGACGCGATCGGGCTCGGTCGCGCCCGCGCCTGAGCCGTTTCCCCGGCGGAGAGCTGCCGACGGCACGACATTGTCATGATCCTGGCCCAAGGGTGCGCATATCGAGAGACCTGACCGGTCCCGCTTGCGATCCCCGGCACGGTGTCGCATCAGGAGCCGGTCTCCGAGAGCGCGGCCGGATCGCATGAAGAAGATCAGTGAATTCCTTTGGCCGATCATCGGCCTCGGGGCCGTCGTCGTCTCCTGCTACCTGCTCTACGGACAGCTGAAGACCCTTTCCTGGGTCCAGCTGCAGGCGGCCTTCGCGGCGATCCCGCTGCATCACTTCCTGCTCGCCGCCGTTTCCACCCTCGTCGCCTATGCCGCCCTCGCCTGGTACGACCGGATCGCGCTGATCCATCTCGGCGTGCGTCATATCGGCTGGCTGTTCGTTTCGCTCTGCTCGTTCACGACCTACGCGCTGTCGCACAATATCGGCGCCTCGGTCTTTTCGGGCGCGCTGGTCCGCTACCGGGCCTACACCTCAAAGGGGCTCTCGGCCGCGCAGGTCGCGGTGCTCGTGGCGCTCTGCTCCTTCACCTTCGGGCTCGGCACGCTCCTGCTCGGCGGCTTCTGCCTCGTCTACGATCCCTATCTGCTGGCGCGCCTCGACACGCTGCTTCCGAATGTCCTGACCAACCCGACCACGGCGCGCATCGTCGGCTTCGTCATGCTCGGCGCTGTCGCGCTCTACGTCCTCGGCTCGGTCCTGCACTTCAGGCCGCTGACGATCCGCTCGTTCAAGGTCGAGTATCCGCGCCCGGGCATCATGCTGAGGCAGCTCGTCGCCGCCCCGATGGAACTGCTCGGCGCGGCCGGCATCATCTACTTCGCGCTTCCGGACAGCCTGAACCCAGGCTTCATCCCGGTCCTGGCGATGTTCCTGGCATCTTTCTCGGTGGCGCTCGCCTCGCACGCGCCGGGCGGCCTTGGCGTCTTCGAGCTCGTCTTCCTCGCCGCGATGCAGATCAACCCCGAGGATCCGAGCGCGGCCACGCAGAAGGCCGCCGTGGTTGCCGCCGTGCTGATTTTCCGGCTGTTCTACCTGCTGCTGCCCTTCGCCGTGGCCATCGTCGTGGTGCTCCTGTTCGAGCGCTCCCGGCTGGCCGGTGCCATATCCTCGCGCAAAGGGGCAGCGGAAGTCCCGGAGCCGCCCTTGGTCGCGCCAGGTCTCGAGCCGGAGGCCATCGAGCGCCGGTTGGAGAAGACGCCGGTCTGAATCGGTGAATTGACGCTGTCCGCGCGGGATGGGACATCGCTCAGGCCATGCAGAAGCCCGAGATGACCCTGCCCCTGCCGAGCGAGAGCGAGCTCGCCGCGCTTAAGAGCGAAGCGGCCGGCTGGTTCGCCACGCTCCGCGACCGGATCGTGACGGCCCTGGAAACGCTGGAAGATCAGGCAGCCGGCCCGTTCCATCCCGACGCACCGTCTGAGGCCGGAAAATTCGAAAAAACGCCGTGGCAGCGCACCGACCATAGCGGTGCGCCGGGCGGCGGCGGCGTGATGGCGATGCTGAAAGGCCGCGTCTTCGAGAAGGCCGGCGTGCACATCTCAACCGTGCATGGGGAGTTCGCTCCCGAGTTTCGCGCGCAGATGCCGGGGGCGTCGGAAGATCCGCGCTTCTTCGCCACCGGCATCTCGCTGATCGCGCATCCCTGGAATCCGAACGTGCCGACCGTGCACATGAACACGCGCTTCGTGGTCACCACGAAGGCGTGGTTCGGCGGCGGGGCCGACCTGACGCCGGTGCTCGATCGCCGCCGCAACCAGGACGACCCGGACACGCGGTTGTTCCACGCCTCCCTCAGGGAGGCCTGCGACGTCCATGCCCCGGCGGCGGACTACGAAAAGTACAAGGCGTGGTGCGAGGAGTATTTCTTTCTCCCCCACCGCAAAGAGCCCCGCGGTATCGGTGGAATCTTCTACGATTATCACTGGACCGGCGATCCAAAGGCGGACCTAGCCTTCACGCAGGATGTCGGTCAGGCCTTCCTCAAAGCCTATCCCGAGATCGTCTTCGCGAACCTCGCCAAGGACTGGACAGAGGCCGACCGGCTTGAACAGCAGGTGCGGCGCGGGCGCTATGTCGAGTTCAACCTGCTCTACGACCGCGGCACCATCTTCGGGCTGAAGACCGGCGGGAACGTCGCCTCGATCCTGTCCTCGCTGCCGCCCACCGTGCGCTGGCCGTGACGGCTGATCTTCCGAGCGCCTACGCCCCGCAGCAGGAGGCGGCGCTCAAGGCCATTGCCAAATGGATGAAGGGCGGCGGCGATCAGGTGTTTCGCCTGTTCGGCTATGCCGGCACCGGCAAGACCACGCTGGCGCGGCGCATCGCCGACGATGCCGACGATCTCGTCCTGTTCGGCGCCTTCACCGGCAAGGCGGCCTCGGTGATGCGCCAGAAGGGTTGCCACGACGCCGCGACGATCCACAGCCTGATCTATCGCACCAAGGAGGGCGACGAGGGCGGCCCGACCTTCACGCTGAACCGGGCCGGGCCGGCTTCAAAGGCCGATCTCATCGTCATCGACGAATGCTCGATGGTCGATTCCGACCTCGGCAACGACCTCCTCGCCTTCGGCAAGCCCGTGTTGGTGCTCGGCGACCCCGCCCAGCTTCCGCCGGTGCGCGGCGGCGGCTTCTTCACCGAGGCCGAGCCCGACGTGATGCTCACCGAGGTCCATCGCCAGGCGGCCGACGACCCGATCGTGCGCATGGCGATGACGGTGCGCGAGGGCGGGCGGCTCAGTCTGGGCGAGTTCGGCGAGAGCCGCGTCGTCTCCCGCCGCACCCTCGACCCGGCCGAGGTGCTCGATTGCGATCAGGTGCTGGTCGGCATGAACAAGACACGCCGGCTCTACAACAACCGCCTGCGCCAACTCGCCGGCCATACCGACCCGATGCCGTCGATCGGCGAGAAGCTTGTCTGCCTGCGCAACGACCGCACCAAGGGCCTGCTCAACGGCTCGACTTGGACGGTTCAGGCCTTGCGCCCCCCTCCCCGCCCCGACACGATCCGCCTCGACGTGGTGCCGGAGGACGACCCGGCGCTGCGCCGCCGCGCCGTCGACATCAAGGTGCTGCGTCAGGTCATCGAGGGCAGCGAGGAGGAGATCCCGTTCTCCATGCGCCGCGAGACCGACGAGTTCACCTACGGCTACGCGCTCACAGTCCACAAGGCGCAGGGCTCGCAGTGGGACAAGGTGGTGCTGTTCGACGAATCCTACGCGTTCCGCGAGCACCGGGCGCGCTGGCTCTACACGGGGCTGACGCGGGCGGCGCGGGCGATCACGGTGGTGGTGTGAGGAGATGCCCATGAAGATGTACGGCAACTGGCGTTCGGCGGCGTCCTTCCGAGTCCGGGCGGCGCTCAACCTCAAGGGCATTCCCTACGAGGAGGTGTTCCTCGACATCGATGCCGGCGAGCACACGCAACCCGACTTCCTGGCGATCAACCCGCAGGGCGCCGTGCCGGCGCTCTTCGTCGATGACGGGCCGCCCCTGACCCAGTCGCTGGCGATCCTCGATTATCTCGAAGAGACGCATCCCGAGGTCCCGCTGCTACCGGCCGATCCGCGCCCGCGTGCCCGGGCCCGGTCCCTGGCCCAACTCATCGCCTGCGACACGCATCCGCTCTACACGCCGCGGGTCCGCAAGCAGCTGATGAAGGCCTACGACCTGTCGAAGGAACGGGCGATGGAGTTCCTGCACTTCGCCTTCACCAACGGGTTGAAGACGCTGGAGACGCGCCTTGCGAGCGAGCCCGGGAGCGGCAGGTTCATGCAGGGCGATGCCGTGAGCCATGCCGATCTCTGCCTCGTCAGCCTCTGGGCCGGCACCGGCATCTTCGGCGT
Organism: Methylobacterium brachythecii; assembly: GCF_014196345.1. Lineage (GTDB taxonomy): Bacteria > Pseudomonadota > Alphaproteobacteria > Rhizobiales > Beijerinckiaceae > Methylobacterium > Methylobacterium brachythecii. The sequence continues at coordinate 152,330 of NZ_JACIDN010000011.1, forward strand.
CGACACGTCGCCCTATCCGACCGTGAAGCGTATCGCCGAGGCCTGTCTCGCCCTCGATGCGGTTGCCCGCGCCCATCCCTTGAAGCAGCCGGGCGCACCCGCTGCATAGGCCATCGACGGCGGCCATCTCCCGCACGTTGCCGGAGAAGCTTTCTGCAACCGCGCGATAAAGATATTCCAAAGTGCGGTTGCGCCGTCTTGGGTTATGACGAAGGCAGGGTCGTCGGTTCGAGAACGGAGTGAGGAATGGTTCCGGGTGAAACGGTCACGGACCGCCACAAGATCGTGGTGGTGGGCGGCGGCGCGGCCGGACTTGAACTGGTGACGAAGCTCGGTGACCGGCTCGGCAGGGACAAGGCGCACGTTACGCTCGTCGACCGCGCCCGCACGCATATCTGGAAGCCGCTGCTTCACGAGGTCGCCGCCGGCAGCCTCGACGTCGGGCATCACGCAGTCGACTATCTCCACCATGCCCACGCGCATCATTTCCGCTACCGGATCGGTGAGATGACCGGGCTCGACCGTGAGCGGAAGGTCATCCACCTCGCCGCGAGCCACGATTCCGAGGGGCGCGAGGTCACGCCGGTGCGCGAGGTCCCCTACGACACCCTCGTCATGGCCGTCGGCTCGACCACCAACGATTTCGGGACGCCGGGTGTGGCGGACAACGCCATCGCGCTCGACACGCCGGACCAGGCGGTGCGGTTTCACCAGCGGCTGGTCAACGGCATGCTGCGGGCCCACACCCAGGTCGGCCCGGTGCGGCCGGGCCAGCTCCACGTCACGGTCATCGGCGCCGGCGCCACGGGGACCGAACTCGCGGCCGAGCTCCACCGCACCACGCGCGAGGTCGCCAAGACCGGCCTCGACAAGATCGACCCGACGAAGGACCTCAAGATCACCCTGGTCGAGGCGGCCGACCGCATCCTGCCGGCCGTGCCGGAGCGGCTCTCGGGCGAGGTGATGTCGCTGCTCGCCGGTATCGGCGTCGAGGTCCGCGTGAAGGCGCGGGTCACCGAGGTGAAGGCGGATGGCGTTCAGCTCGCCGATGGCGGCTTCATCCCGTCCGAGCTGGTGGTCTGGGCGGCGGGCGTGAAGGCGCCACCTTTCCTGCAGGGCGTCGGCGGTCTCGAGACCACACGCTCGAACCAGCTCGTCGTGACGCCGATGCTGCAGACCACGCGCGACGCGGACATCTTCGCCATGGGCGACTGTGCCTATCTCGTCGAGCAGGGCTCGGACACTCCGATCCCGCCGCGCGCGCAGGCCGCGCACCAGGAGGCCTCGCACCTCTACAAGCAGGTCGTCGCCCGCTTGGACGGTAAACCGCTGACGCCGTTCAAGTATCGCGACTTCGGCTCGCTGGTTTCGCTCGGCCACTACACGACCGTCGGCAACCTGATGGGTTTCATCCAGGGGAAGAACATGTTCATCGCCGGGCTCTTTGCCCGCGTGATGTACCGCTCGCTCTACAAGATGCACGAGATGGCGGTGAACGGTGTGATCAAGACCAGTCTCGACGCTCTGGCGCGGGCGCTCACGCGCCGCGGCACCGCGCGGGTCAAGCTGCACTGAGGCGCCGTGATCCGATTCGAGAGCGGTGAAACGGCCTGGCGCCGTTTCGCGACGAGCTTCATCGCGACCGTCGTCCTGCTCGGCGTCGCGGCGATCGGCTTCGTCGCGTGGCAGGATCCCTATGGCCTGCGGGTCGGACCCGGCCGCGCGCCCGGCCCGATCATGGATAAGAGCCAGCGCTTCTTCTATCCGCAGATCGTGCGTTCGGGCCTGTACGACGCCGCCGTGTTCGGCACCTCGACGTCGCGGCTGCTCGATCCGCGCGACCTCGACGCGGCCTTCGGTGCCCGTTTCGCCAATCTGGCGATCAACCGTGGGGCGCCGTACGAGGAAGCCGAACTGGCTCGGCTGTTCCTGCGTCACGTCGAGGCGAAGGCGCTGATCTTCGGGCTCGACTCGAACTGGTGCGAGCCCGACGCGGACCAGTACCGGCACGGCATGCCGTTCCCGACCTGGCTCTACCAGACGGTGTCCTACAGGACGTATTTCCAGCAGATCAGCTGGCGGACCCTGACGATGGCGCAAGGGGTGCTGCTGAACCGCTTTGGTCTCGCCAAGCCGAAGATGGCGGCCAACGGTTTCACCGTGTTCACCCCGCCCGAGCAAAGCTACGACGCGAAGCGGGCTTCCGCGCATATCCACAACGACGACAACCCGCTGGATCACATCATGCCGGCGGGCGTCGATATCTCCGACCCGAAAGGGCCGATGCCGGCACTGCCGTGGCTCGACACGATGCTCGCGGATGCTCCGCCTTTGGCGATTAAGATCGTGGCGTTCATGCCGGCCCACGCGGTTCTGCAGCCACGGGACGGAACGCCCAGTGCCGAGCGCGAGCGCCTGTGCAAGGAGCGGGTCGCGCGCATCGGCGCCCAGCGCGGCGCCGCCGTCGTCGATTTCCGCATTCCCTCGCCTGTGACCCAGGACGACGCCAATTACTGGGACGGCCTTCACTACCGCCTTCCGATCGCACGCCGGATCGTCGATGCGTTGAAGGCAGTGCAGACCGGCGGTGGGGACGACCCGGCAGGCTTCTACAAAGTCTTGACGGCGCGCTGAGCGAGTCACGGACACGTCTTCGTCGCACTCTCGTCTAGATCGCTTGGTCTACGCCGGCCGCCCGGCCAGACCGGGGCGTTCGAGAGAAGTGTTCATGCTGGTCCGTACAACCGTTGCCCTGCTCCTCGGCACGAGCGCCACGCTCGCTGCACCGGAGGCCAACCGCGAGGCACTGCGTCAGTACTGCACGGGCGACTATCTGAGCTTCTGCAGCGATTTCGCGGCGGACAGCCCGGAGGTGAAGGCCTGCTTCAAGCAGAACAAGGCCAAGCTGACCCCGGATTGCCGCGCCGCCATCGCCAGCTACACCAAGGCGCAGAAGCGCGGCTGAACGGTCTCACGCGGCCCGAGCTGCCTCGGCCCGCGCCCATTCCTGCTTGGTCTCGCCGATGAACTCGGCCAGCCGGCCGGCGCCGATGGCCGCGCGCATGCCCGCCATCAGCTCTTGGTAGTAGGCGAGATTGTTCCAGGTCAGAAGCATCATCCCCAGGATCTCGTCCGAGCGGACGAGATGGTGGAGATAGGCACGGCTGTAGTCCCGTGCTGCCGAGCAGGATGACGCCTCATCGAGGGGCGCCGTGTCTTCGGCGTGACGCGCGTTGCGAAGATTGATCCGGCCGTGCCGGGTGTAGGCGAGGCCGTGGCGGCCGGCGCGCGTCGGCATCACGCAATCGAACATGTCGATGCCGCGCGAGACCGACTGCATCAGGTCGTCCGGCGTGCCGACGCCCATCAGGTAGCGCGGCTTCGCCGTCGGCAGGTGCGGCTCCACCGTCTCGATCATCGCGAGCATCACCGCCTGCGGCTCGCCGACCGCGAGGCCGCCGATGGCGTAGCCCTTGAGGTCGAGATCGGTCAGCGCTCGCGCGCTCTCGACACGCAAATCCGGAATGTCGCCGCCCTGGACGATGCCGAACATCGCCTTGCCCGGCTGCTCACCGAAGGCCACGCGGCAGCGCTCGGCCCAGCGCAGCGACAGGCGCATCGCCTTCTCGATCTCCGCGCGCTCGGCCGGAAGGCGCACGCATTCGTCGAGCTGCATCTGGATGTCGGAGCCGAGCAGGCCTTGGATCTCGATGGAGCGCTCCGGACCCATGTGATGGGCGGTGCCATCGATATGCGAGCGGAAAGTCACGCCCTGCTCGTCGAGTTTTCGCAAGGCCGAGAGCGACATCACCTGGAAGCCGCCGGAATCGGTGAGGATCGGCCCGTCCCAGCGCATGAAGCGATGCAGGCCGCCGAGCCGTGCCATCCGCTCGGCGCCTGGCCGCAGCATCAGATGGTAGGTGTTGCCGAGCACCACGTCGGCGCCGAGGTCCCGCACCTGCTCGGGGTACATCGCCTTGACGGTCGCAGCCGTGCCCACGGGCATGAAGGCCGGCGTCCGGATTTTCCCGCGCGGCATGGAGATCGCGCCGGTGCGGGCGGCGCCGTCGGTGGCGTCGACGGAGAAGGCGAAGGTTTCGGACGACAGTGGTTCGGTCATGCGGTCAAGCCGGCTTCTCGGGTCGCTCACGCAGCACTCCCTCCCCCGCAGAGGGGGCGAGAGAGATGCGCGTCGGCGCGCAGCCCTATCAGACCGGTGCCGGAAACAGCAGGCTGGAATCGCCGTACGAATAGAAGCGGTAGCCGCCCTCGATCGCATGGGCATAGGCCGCGCGCATGGTATCGAGCCCGCTGAACGCGCTCACCAGCATGAACAGGGTCGAGCGCGGCAGGTGGAAATTCGTCATCAGGGCGTCGACCGCGCGGAAGCGGTAGCCTGGCGTGATAAAGATGTCCGTCGCGCCCGCGAAAGCATGCAGCCGGCCAGCCTCGTCGGCCGCGCTTTCGAGGAGGCGCAGGGCCGTGGTGCCGACGGCGACGACGCGGCCACCCGCCGCCCGCGTGCGGTTCAGCGCTTCGGCGGTGTCCGAACTCAGCGTGCCGATTTCGGCATGCATGCGGTGATCGGCCGTGTCGTCGGCCTTGACCGGAAGGAAGGTGCCCGCGCCGACATGTAGCGTGACCGTGTGGCGGCCGATGCCGGCCGCATCGAGCACCGAGAGCATCTCTTCCGAAAAATGCAGTCCGGCGGTGGGAGCCGCGACGGCGCCTGGCTCGCGGGCATAGACAGTCTGGTAGTCGGTGGCGTCGCGCGCGTCGGTCGGGCGCTTGCCGGCGATGTAGGGCGGCAGTGGGAGCGCGCCCTGCGCCGCGATGGCCTCGTCGAGAGCGGGGCCGGACAAGTCGAAGCGCAGGGTGACCTCTCCGCCCTCCCCCTTGCTCTCGAGGGTCGCATCGAGCCGGCCGAGCTCGCAGGTCGCGCTTGCGCCCTCGTCGCTGCCGAAGCTCAGCCGGTCGCCTGGGGCGATGCGCTTGGCCGGACGGGCAAAGGCGCGCCAGCGGTCCGGTGCCTCGCGCATGTGCAGCATCGCCTCGACGCGCTGTCCCGATGCGCCGGGGCGCCGGCGCACCCCGGTCAGGCGGGCGGGGATCACGCGGGTATCGTTGAAGACGAGCGCATCGCCCGGCCGAAGCTGCCCGGCGAGATCGCGCACGGCGCGATCACCGAAAGGCTCACCGGGGCGCACCACGAGCAGCCGCCCGGCATCGCGAGGGCTCGCCGGGCGCAGGGCGATCGACGCCTCCGGCAGGTCGAAATCGAACAGGTCCACGCGCATGCTGCGCCAACTGCACGGAACGCCGGGACGAATCAATTCCTGAGAAAAAGGTCGTGTCTCGGTTTGCAATCCGGCGGACCGTCCGCACCGTGTGGAGAACGGACGCTGGCTTCGGCTATTCTGAAAAGCCTTTGGAGGAGCTTACAGGATGGCGAAGCTCGTTTTTGGAATGAACCTGTCTCTCGACGGATATGTCGACCATCAGAAATTCGCGCCCGGTCCCGCGCTCTTCCGTCATTGGATCGCACATGTGCGCGCCCTGACGGGCAGCTTGTATGGCCGCCGCATGTACGAGATCATGCGCTATTGGGACGAAGACGATCCCGAATGGGACGCGGAGCGCCGCGATTTTGCCGTGGCGTGGCGGCGCCAACCGAAGTGGGTCTTCTCCCGCTCATCGACGTCCGTCGGCCCCAACGCCACGCTGGTCCAGGACGATCTCGAGGCGGTGGTCCGCGGGCTCAAGGCTGAGCTGGCAGGTGAGATTTCCGTGTCTGGACCTGAACTGGCGCAAAGCCTGACCGAACTCGGTCTCGTCGATGAGTATCGACTTTACCTGCACCCGGTCGTGCTCGGCCGAGGCACGCCGTTCTTCGCCGGCCCCCGACCGCCGCTCCGCCTCGTGACCAGTGAGCAGATCGACGAGGACGTGATCAGGTTGACCTACGTGCCGGACACTCTTCGAACTTCGGCAGTAGCCGCGTCAGCTCAGACTAGCACCGCATAGAGAACTACCCGCGATATGTGGATTTTCGCGCCATTTCCATGAGTCTGCTTGCCGTGTTGTCGCTTTCCGCGCCTTCGCAATAATCATCCGAGTTTGTGTATTTTGATTTGCTTATGATCCCAAGCAAAACCTCAATGCATAAATCTTTGGCATATTCTTTTCCGACACCGGGGTGTATTCTTTCGATAAAGTCCTCAACCGGATGCCAGGATCGATCCGTGTTCATCAGGATGGAGGCATTATAAGCAGATCGGAAATCGCCGGAATTCAGCGATCTATAGACATCGTCGCGATATTTGAGAGATTCTTCATAGGCTTTTTTGAAAGCCTCATATTTTTCTTTGCGCTCGGCTGCCTCGGATTTTTCGGGTGGCTTGGGTTGCGGCGCAGGAACCCGCACGCCGGGCCTTGGACACGGAATGATCAGGTTTGGAATAGCGCCCTGCTGCAGCTCACGCTGAGTGAGAGTCTGACTGCCACAATCGTTAGAAAAAGTCGCGAGCTTGTCGGCAGGGAAGATCTGCGTGAAAACTTTCGTCCCGTTGATGATCTGAGTGCCGCTTTGGGCCGTCGCGGGGTTCGCGGACCCAAGGGCGCATCCCGCCAATGTCATCCCCACGAGAAGAAGCCGCACCCGAATTCTCGCTATCAGTCAGATGAGGAAGCTTTAGGCACCCGCCATCGAAATGAACATTGCGCCGCAGCCACAATCGCTGCCCTGAATCACGCGCCAGACGGAGCTGCCGATGATCGGTTCCGCTGCCGGTTGGGATTGGTCTTCGAGCGTCCTCCCTCAAGGATATCTGCTAGCAAATTGCCGGTTGATCGCGGGCCGGGCGTGGCCGAGGATCGTCCCATGACCGATGAGACCGACCCGAAGCGCGTCACGCTCGACGGACAGCTCGTGAAGCATTGGGATCGCGAGGCCGCCCGGCTCGACGATCTTGCCGGGCGGGCGATGTTCAAATGGATCGCCCGCGGCTACGCCCGCAAGGCGGACAGAGCGCGCGCGCTAGCCGAGGCAGCGCGCGCGCGGGAGACCGCCAGGGGCCGCGGGCCGGAACCGGCCTGATCGCCTGTGGTGGTCAGTGGCTGTGCAGGATCAGGGTGATCAGCACGGCTGCCGCACACACGAACATCACCACGCCGAGGGCGAGGCTCGCGAGCGTCGTGGTGGAAATGTAGGTGCCTGCGACCGTGTCGAGGACGCGCAGGACACCCTGGCGGTCGGTACTGGAGGGATGTCCGCAGGACGGGCAAGCGACGGCCTGGACGGAGATGCGGTGATCGCAAGCGGTGCATTGGACGAGGGCCATGCAGCTTTCCTCCTCTTGAACCGTGTCTCGGGACGGCTTCGCGCCGTCCCTGGAATCGATATCGTCACGCTCGAGCGTGGCCGCAAGGCGGATGGCCGGAGCGCCCATAGCCACGGCTAAAACCTTTGCCGTGGCCTTCCGGCTGGCCGGCGGCTATGGGCGCGGCATCTTCTCTCCACGATCGCGCGAGCGCCCGGGCCCGTCATGACCCGCACCGAGAAAGCTGCCCTGCTGAGTGCCGCGATCGGCATCTTGGTGACGGCGCTGAAATTCGCGGCCTTCTGGCTGACGGGCAGCATCGCGCTCTATTCCGATGCGTTGGAGAGCATCATCAACGTGGTCGCGGCCATCTGCGCCTTCGTGGCCCTGCGGGTCGCCGCGCAGCCGGCCGACGACGACCATCCCTATGGCCACCACAAGGCCGAGTATTTCTCCGCGGTGATCGAGGGCACGCTGATCATCGTCGCGGCCCTGCTGATCCTGCGCGAGGCCTATCAGGGCATCGTCTCGCCCAAGACCATCGACACGCCGGTCGTCGGCCTCGCCGTGAACGGGCTCGCCACCGTGATCAACGCCGCCTGGGGCTTCGTGCTGCTGCGCCGCGGCCGGGCCTGGCGCTCGCCGGCACTGGTGGCCGATGCGCGCCACGTCATCGCCGACGTAGTGACCTCCGGCGGCGTCATCGTCGGCGTCGCGCTGGTGATGCTCACCGGCGTGCTTGTTCTCGACCCGCTGGTGGCCGGCCTCGTTGCCCTGCAGATCCTTTGGTCGGGCTGGACCATGATGCGCGACTCGATCAACGGCCTGATGGATCAGGCGGCCTCCCCCGAGATGATCCAGAAGATTCGGGAACTGATCTCCATGCATGGCGAGGGCGCCCTGGAGGCGCACGATGTCCGCACCCGGCACGCCGGCAGTGCGACCTTCGTCGATTTCCACCTCGTCGTTCCGGGCGAAATGAGCGTCGCCGAGAGCCACGCCATTTGCGACCGGATCGAGAATGGCATCGAAGCCGCCGTCGAGGGTGTCGTGGTTACCATCCATGTCGAGCCGGGCGACGAGGCCAAGGCGCGCGGCGTGCCGGTGATCTGATCAGCCCGCGTCGACGGTCGGTCCGAAGATCGGTTGGAAGGCTGCGCGTAGGGCCATGTCCGCTTCCGGCATCGAGACGATCAGCCCGAGATCGGCGAGGCTGGTCACGCCATGCTGGCGGACCCCGCACGGCACGATTCCGGAGAAATGCGAGAGGTCCGGCTCCACGTTGAGGCTGATGCCGTGCAGGCTCACCCAGCGCCGAACGCGGATGCCGATCGCCGCGATCTTGTCCTCCACCCCCTCCCCCTTCTCGGGACGTCGGACCCAGACGCCGACGCGGTCCTCGCGGCGTTCGGCCCGGACGTTGAAGGCGTCGAGCGTTGCGATCAGCCAAGCCTCCAGGCTCGCCACATAGGCACGCAGGTCTGGCCGGCGGCGATTGAGGTCGAGCATGACGTAGGCCACGCGCTGGCCCGGCCCATGATAGGTGTATTGGCCTCCTCGGCCCGTCCGGTGGACCGGAAAGCGATCCGGCTGCACCAGGTCGACCGCCTGCGCGGACGTGCCTGCCGTGTATAGCGGCGGGTGTTCCAGAAGCCAGACCAGCTCCGACGCCTCGCCCTGTGCGATAGCCGCCGCCCGCGCCTCCATGGCCTCCACGGCGTCGTCGTAGCCGACCAGCCCGTCGCTCACCTGCCATTCGACCGGCGGTGAGCCGGGCGCGGCCAGGAACGAGACCGGTCTGACCGAGAGGCGCGGCGCCGTTTCCCGGCCGCTGATCGTCGCGTCGTTTACCAAGGCTTCACCATAAAGCGCTGAAGGTCGATGCCGGCATCATATCGGCGGCGCTGGCTGCGCCGCGGGTGAGGCCGGGTGCTCAAGGATCGTGGCGTGGCCGTTCTCGAAGACCTCAAGGTCGATCTCAAGGTGGTGCTCGGGCGCAGCCACATGCCGCTGCACATGCTGCTGCGCATGGGCCGCGGCGCCGTGATCGAACTCGAATCCACCGAGACCGATATGGTCGAGATTCTCGCCAACGACCACCCGATCGCCCGCGGGCAGATCGTGGTCACCGGCAACCGCATCGCCATCGAGGTGACCGAGCTGATCCGCAGGCCGGCGGTCATCCGTGAGCCGGGTGTGACGATCGGCGAGGGCGAAGTCCCGGTCCTCGAACACGCCTGAATGCTGCGCTGACGTCATCCGGCACACGAATCCGCAAAGCGCTGCTTGTGCCCGTCGAATCCATCTGTTATCCGCTCCGCCGCTCACACGGGCTCACCGGCCCCCTCGCGGCGCTGGCCCCGGGACATGTGGCGAGCGGCCATGGCGGAATTGGTAGACGCGCTAGCTTGAGGTGCTAGTCCCGCGAGGGGTGGAGGTTCGAGTCCTCTTGGCCGCACCAACCTGACGGTTGGTGCTTTTTCTTGATCGACGCTTCCAACGATCGAGGCACGGTATCTGCCTCGGAGGCGAGCGCGTAGCTCAGCTGGTAGAGCAACGGACTTTTAATCTGTAGGTCCTGGGTTCGAGTCCCAGCGCGCTCACCAATAACTTCAATGACTTGACGTCTTGATGGCAAGCCCGATGCAATATCGGGTAACGGAACGGGTAACGGCTGTTCTTTTTCGGAGGCGTTGCCTGATCAAAGCGTTGCTTCAGCGTGGGGAGAACGATTCCTACGGCAACAGGCGTCACGCTTCGCTTGCCCACCACCCTTTCCTGCATCCGAGCTCAACCCATGCTTCTGCGTACCGTGAGCCTAGCCGTTGCGATCCTGGGTGCCCCTGTCGCGTGCTCCAGTTGCTCCGAAAGATGCCGCAGCCGTTTGCCAGGGGGGGGGCGTCCTGAAGGAGCGCGCGGCAGCCCCGGCGATCACACAATATCGGGCGCAGTACGGACTAGGGCCGGTGCGCCTGGACGGAGCGCTAATTCGCGCGGCCGCATAAGCGGCCCGCGCCAACGTAGCTGCTGGCTCGCTTAGCCTTGATGCGAGGGGCTCTTTTCAGGCGCGCATGGCGATGACGATCCATTACGGCGCTAAGCGCGGCCTAAAGTTGCTCAGGCCAGTTCGCGTTCGCAGCAACGAGGGGTCCGTCGTCGAGATCGTTCGGTGGGTCGCCGGGCGCCTCTTCGCCATCCGGCTTAGGCTCGTCCTTGACCGGTTCGCGGCCCTTGTCTTCCGGCTGACGGATCGGCTCGTTCGTGTCGGGCTCGTCGGGCAGTCTGGACATCACGCTCTCCGGTTCGCGGAGCAACGCAGCGCACGCTGGAAAGGTGCGGTCGCTTGTCGGGGTATGGTCACTCTCCTGACCCGCGGCGCCAAAGCCGCCGGCATCGAGGAGAGGGAGGGTTGAGACGATAAGCGAGACAGAGTTTTGCGAGCGCTTCGTGGCACACACGATCAAGCGGGCAGGCTTCACGCAATTCGACGACGGGCTGTCGGCGGAGGCATACGCAAAGGAGACGGCTCCGACATATTTCGACGACCCTTATCAGCGCGCCGATGGGCCAGAAGAATGCGCCGAGGCCGATATCAGCTATTGGGGAGGAATGACCTGGACCATCCATCCTCCCCATGCCAACCAACATCGTGGCGCGCGTGGCGCAGATCAGCGCGCCGAACGCTTGATGCTCCGGCGCACAGGAGCCGTGACCGAACCCGTCACCGGCACGTCGCGCCGGCTGGCGGAGTGCGACGAGGTGAAAAAGTCCGAGGCGGGCTGTCCCTGCACGTTCGGGACCGACTGCGCCTGAGCAGCACCGGCGGCCATCAGGCTCGCGGCTACGGCGAAGAAAGCGATACGACCAGTCATCGGTATAGTCTCCAACTCTGCCCGGCGTCGGCGGGAAATCGCCACCGCGCGGGCCTGTGTTGGCGCATATTGTAGACGAGATGAACGTTTATTGTGCGCTTACGCACACAAAGCGGGCCGTGCCTGCATTTTCGCGCGTCACTCTCCCCTCTCCGCCCGATCCCGCATAACCTGCGGCATGGCCGAGTCTCACGAGCCCCGCTGGACTATCGTTCTCCCGGCATTGGGCGTCTGGGCGGGAGTGGCATTCGTTGTCTACCTGATCGGATGGCTGGCCGATTGGTGGTAGGCATCGCCATGGCCGAATCCCCGACCCCTCTCCGCACCGTGATCTTCACGCTTCTCGCCAGCTTTCTGGTCGGAGCGAGCGTTTTGCCGATGGCCTTCTGGACATCGAGGGCGATCGGATTGTGGTAGCTTGAGGCATGGCCGAGTCCCTGAAGAACCCCGCCGACTACACTGCTGCCGACTTGGAGAATATCGCCCAGCGCGCGGAGAGCTACCGCGGGACAGGGTTCTTCGTCCCGCCGTCGAGCATCGATCTCTATGTGGCCGCGATCAAAGCGCTGGCTGAGAAGCGGAAAGGGTGACGGTAGTTTTTGACGCTGACGGCTGTGTGAAAGGCAGGCTAGCTTGGTTTCAAAGCTGGCCATAATAAACCGCCCGCCATGACAGACGCCACCGCCGCCGAGACCATGGCCGTAGCCCACGCGCAGCTTCGGGAGGCGCTGGACTACCTCGAAGCGCATGGCCTTGAGGTTCTGATCGACGGCGATCGCTTCGTCATCTGCAGCCGTCGGATGACGCGCGGCGAACTCGTCGAGTTCGCTTCTATGCTGACGCCGGTCGCGGTGAACGTGCTGCAGTAGGACGGATCGATGAGCCCGGAAGAGGATGCTCCCGCGCTCGTAGACCGGGCGAAAGTGTTCAGGCTGAAGCGAGTTGGATCAACCAAATCACCCGTAAACCCAACGCGTTTATATTCATCGAAATATGCTCAAATAATAGCAAGATGTTTATGTGCTGAAAACAAACTTAGCTTCTCTTCGTAGCGGATGCTAATTTTTGATTTGCAGTGCTTGCACGAATACGATGACAGTGTTTTGAAGGATTTGCCGAGTTTCCTGTTGTTTTTCCCACATGACGGGCATCTGTGCGACATCAGCACTTCGTTCAATGATGGTGTAAGGCACATAGAATCAAATACCTTCAATCCAGTTATATACTAAATATTTAAGCGTTAATATAGTCAAGCTCTATCTCCCGAATACAATCAAAATAAGTAATCTGAAATCTCCGACTGCAGCCTTCCTAGCCCTACGCAAATTTTACGCTGTGAATTGCGGGGATAGCGGGCACAACCCTGTGCCTACTTTCTCGTGACGCGACCGGAGGCGGCACGAAAAAACCCGCCGCGGCGAACCGGGCGGCCTGAAACTCTTTTCGTCAGGCCTCATGGGCTCACGGATCGTTGTCCGGACCCGTAGCGCTCGGCTCCACCTCGCCGACTGTGTAGCCCTCCAACCAGTCGAGGCTCTCCTGCGAGCCGGCCCGATAGGGATTGCCCTGGTCCGGGCGTGCCGTTTGCCTTCGCCCGCTTGCCTTCCTCGTAGATGTCCTTCGAGACGACGTCGCCCACTGGTTGCTCCTGCCTGATCAGCCAGCCATCGCGTGGCGGCAGAAGCCAACGCATCAAACTAGAAAAGCCCGCCCGGCTTTCGCTGGGCGGGCCAAGGTTCCTAGGGAGGAAGCTGAGGTAGTTGCAAGCGTCGCGCCAGACGCAACGCAGCCCGCACCGTGAAACGCCAGATGGCCGGGCGGGCTCTGCAGCCGGGCTAGGTGCTGAAATGAAGCGCGCCCGAGCGCGGGAGATGGGTTTCTGCGCGGGTCGGATCAGGCGCAAAAGAAAGCCCGCTCGGCGAACCGGGCGGGCTTTGTAGGATACGGCTCGGCCTGATCGGGCTTGGCTCCACCGTACTGTCGGCATACCTGTCGCCGCGCTGCGCGGATGTCTCCTGCAAGCCGCACGACACAGAAAAGCCCGCGCCGGCTTTCGCCGGGCGGGCCATAAACTCAGCAGTGAACGAATGGGCTTATCGACCAGGCGTCGGGTTGGCCGGCGTCGCGGCCTGACCGCCACGGCGCTTCATTGATCGCTTCATTGAGTGCTTCTTCTTCATTTTAACCCAGGTCGGATGCAGGTCGGAGACGGAGACCGTTGGCACCTGCGGTAATGAAGCCGCCACGCCCACGGTCGAAAGACCGAAGCTGCCGCACATGGCCGTCAAGATTGCCGCTGTTGCATATTTCGTCATGGTCAAAAGGCCTCCAGGCAAGAGTATGGAACGAAACGTTCGTTCGGGAGACCACGGTTGATCGGAAAGGTTTCCGCCGATGTTTGATTTTGTCATGATTGGGCGAAGCGGGGTATTGGCCGTCACACGGCGCCGGTCGGGGCGGCGGCTCACAAAATTGATTGGTTCTCCCTCGGCTCGGTAAGGCGCCTCCGCGCACAACTTCACCCGGCGCGCCAGACGCAACAAAGCCCGCCACGGGGTCGGTCCGCAGCAGGCTCAGAAGCCGAGGCTACTCAGAAAGGGAAAAAGAACGCCGCAAGGTCGGTGACCCGAGCGCATTGCCAAATAATCAGCACAAAAGAAAGGCGCCGTGCCAAACCGTGAGGGTTGAGTTATTGACACGCTCCGGCAACCAACAGCCTGACCCACTGGCCTATTGAAGTTGGTCAGAGCCGATTGTGACTGCGACGTCCATCTGAAAGACGAGGCGCCCGTCTTCGTGGAAGACCTTTAAAAGCCAAGACTCCTTCATCAGGGCCTCGCGGCCATAATCATTCAGCACATGGCCGGCGATATCGATGGCCTTGATGCGAGCGGCCTCGTCGTCGTCGAGCTCCTTACCGTCTGGATCGGGCAGATCGACACCATGGTGCACATCGAAGAAGTAGCGTGGCATCTGCGAGCTCTGCAGGATGGGCCGAAGTGACCGACCAACCACCGACAGTCTAATGGTGTCCCGGCACACCAAAGCCCGCCATGAACTGGGAGGAACACAGGCGGGCTCTGAAGCCGAGGCCGCTTCAAGCCGGAGTGGAAAACGCGCTTAGCCAACGGTGTAGGTTAGATAAGCTTGAGTTTTCGGATCGCTCCGCCGGACCGCTCAGATAACCGAGTGTAAGAACGCCTCAGGGCTGTAGCACACCGTTGATGACGTGGATCACGCCGTTTGACTGCATCACGTTTGCGGTCGTGACTACGGCCGTGCCGCCTTTGGCGTCGGTCAGCAAGACCTTCTTGCCTTTGGTGGTGACGGTGAGGGGCTCGCCTTGGGCGGTCTTGAGCGTAGCCTGTCCGCCG
>NZ_JACIDN010000012.1 GCF_014196345.1 Methylobacterium brachythecii
GCGGGCACGGACCTCAGGGGAATACGGTGAGGTTCGCTTCGTCATGGCTCCATCCTCTCAAGAATTAGAGCCTCCGGGAAACCCAGCGCGGTTCAATCTGCAGCGACCCGGCAGGTGCATAGGCAACGACAAGCGGCTGCGAGGCAAGATGGACTCGGCGAAGCCGGGCTTCGCCAGATCGAGCAGCACCCGGTCCTGCGGGCGCTTCGGGCCGGCGAGCGAGGGTCCGGCCTCGCCCATGTCGAGCTCGAGCGTGTCGGTGAAGACCGGATCGGGCGTAGTGGCCTTGCGCCACATGCCAAGCTTAGAACCCTTCTAGTTCAGGCTACGGCGAAGCTATAGGCTGGAATACCTGTGTTGGGGGCCGCGCCTTCTTATGGCGTCCGGTTCGCCGTGCACGATGCGACATAATGCTGGCGCTGCTCTCGGCAATTCCTTCAGATTGCGGCGCGGCGTCTCGTCCCGTTCGTCTAGACAGGCTAGAAGCGTTCTCGGGTTTCGTGTGGAACTGTTGCCGATGGCGAGCTTGAGCATCCGGATCGATCTGGCGCCGGACAATCGTGTCGGCCCCGGCAAGATCCAATTGCTGGAGATGATCGCCGAGCACGGCTCGATCTCGGCGGCGGGCCGGGCGCTCGGCATGTCCTATCGCCGGGCCTGGATGCTGGTGGAGGCCATGAACAAGGGTTTCGGTCAGCCGGTGGTCGAGGCGCAGATCGGCGGCAAGGCCGGGGGCGGGGCCAAACTCTCGACGTTCGGCGCGGATCTCGTTGCGCATTACCGGGCGATCGAGCGGGCTGCCGAGAAAGCCGCCCTGCCCTTCCTGTCGCGGTTGGCTCCCGGGACGGTTCAAGGCTGACCCCCCTGGTCAAGTCGGTGCGATTGCGGCAGGTTGGCTATAT
Organism: Methylobacterium brachythecii; assembly: GCF_014196345.1. GTDB lineage: Bacteria > Pseudomonadota > Alphaproteobacteria > Rhizobiales > Beijerinckiaceae > Methylobacterium > Methylobacterium brachythecii. The sequence continues at coordinate 903 of NZ_JACIDN010000012.1, forward strand.
CCAAATGGATATAGCGACTGCTGAGAAGCCTCGTGTCTCATACCACCCATCAAGACGGACCGGCCCTGCGTGCCCTCGCCGCGAGCTTCGGCCGTCCCGCCTTCGTTCCGGCCGATCTCGAGACCGAAGACAGGGCCCGCGACAAGATCTGGGATCTCGCCGAGACGCTGCATTGCTCGATCGTCGGCACCTGTCTGACCATCGCCGACGGACGGACCCTGCTCGCGAAGCTCGGCGTGCCGGATGCGCGCACCATCAGCGAGCATCACCTGCACGGGCAGGTCGTGCATCTCGCCGGGCGCCGTGAGGGCGGTGGCAAGCTGCTCCAGAAACTGCTCGATCGCCGGCACGAGCGCGAGATCCGCCGATTTGATGCCGCGCGCACAAATGCGGAAGTTCAGGCCCTGTGGCAAGAATCCCTAGAGGGCGGCGAGATTCCGGGCGCTTACTGGGCGGCGATCACGCATCCGGCGACGGATTGGGCGCTGATCCAGGACATCTTCGGCGAGGTGCACATGCTCTCGCACCTCGTCGGTCAATCGAACCGGGCCGATATCCGGCGGGTGCGCCAGCTCGAAACCGAGCTCGCTCAGCGCGACGAAACCATCACGGCGCAGGAGCAGCGCATCCGTGAGCTAATGGAGCAGCGCGACGGCCTCGGTGCCAGGAACCGGTCGATCGCGGCGCAGCAGGCCATTGCGGCGGCGGCAGGCCAGACCGTGCGAGAGCCGTTCAAGGCCCCGCGCAGTCTAGAACAGCGCCTGGCGCGCGAGCAGGCGCATGTCGAGGCTCTGGAGCAGAAGGTGGCGACCCTGGTGCAGGCGTCCGGCCGCCTCAGCTTGGAACTCGAAGCCGAGATCGCGAGACGGCGCGCGGTGGAAACGGAGCTCGCCGCGCTCGAAACCGCGTTCGAGACGCCCGGCGACGAGGCTGCCGAACCGTCTGTCGCCGCAATGCACCTCGAAGGGCGCACGCTGCTCTATGTCGGTGGACGCCCGCGGCAGGTGGCGAATCTGCGCCGGTTCACACGCAAACATGGCGGCGAGTTGCTCAGCCACGATGGCGGCGTCGAGGACAGCCTCGGCCTCCTCGCCGGGCTGGTCGGCCGCAGCGATCTCGTGCTGTTTCCGGTCGAGTGCGTCAGCCACGAGGCGACCGGGTTGGTCAAACGCTTCTGCGAAGCGGGCGGCAAGAGCTTCTGTCCGGTGCGCAGCGCCAGCTTCGCGAGTTTCGTCCAGGCGGTGATGCCGGCGCGCGTCGGCGGCTGATCCACACCCGCGCGTTGATGACAGCGACGTGCGCTGCCGCACCACGCGAGGTGCATCGATATAGTCGAACGGGTATAGCGCACCAGTTCGCCCTGCGGTTCGACATGAGATCAGTCGGAAGCAGGAGCCTCACATCCCATGACATCACGTGAGTTCGACGGCCGCAGAGGGACGGCTCGACAGGCCGTGTCTTCGTCTCTCGCCGCGGCGGCCTTTTCATTGGCCTCCGCAATTCCCGCGACCGCCGCACCCGACACGTCCGCCCTCCCCGGCCAGGCCGTCTTTCCCGAGAGCATCACATCGACTGCCGACGGCACACTCTATGTCAGCAGCTTCGTCGCGGGCGGCGTGATCCGGGTAAAGCCCGGTGCCAAGGAGGGCGAGGTCTGGATCAAGCCGGCGGCCTTCGGCACGCGCTCGACCTTCGGCCTGCTCGCCGACGAAAAGTCGAACACGCTCTGGCTCTGTTCGAACGATCTCTCGGCGCTCGGCGTGCAGGGCCCCAACGAGGAGAAGGGCGCGGCGCTCAAGGGCTTCGACCTGAAGACCGGCGAGGGCAAGTTCAGCGTCCCCCTCCCCGTCTCGCCGGCCATTTGCAACGACATCGCGCTGGGAGCCGACGGCTCGGCCTATGTCACCAACACGCTGGGCCCGCAGATCTTCCGCCTGAAGCCGGGTGCCAAGGCGCTTGAAACCTGGAAGACCGATCCGCTCTTCGCCATCGAGGGCAACGAAGCCGGGCTCGACGGCATCGCTTTCGGAAAGGACGGTAACCTCTACGTCAACACCTTCACCAAGGCGAATTTGTTTCGCATCGGCGTGAAGGACGGCGAGGCCGGCAAGGTCACGGCCCTGAAGCCTTCGCGTCCCGTCGTGCTGGCGGATGCCCTGCGACCGCTCCCCGATGGCTCGTTCGTGATGGCTGAGGGTGGCGGCAGCGTCGAGCGGGTGACCTTCGAGGGCGACACCGCGAGGATCGAGACGATCATGGGCGGCGTCGCTGGCGGCGTCACCGGCGTGACCACGGTGGGCTCGACGATCTGGTTCTCCGAGGGTCAGCTCGCCGTCATCACCGATCCGTCGAAGAAGGGCACCAAGCCTGAGCTGCCGTTCAAGGCGTATTCCGTGCCACTGCCGGCGCACTGATTCAGGCGGCGATCCTTCGAGGGGGCTCGATGGTTTTCCCTGGAACCGAACCTTTGAGGAGAGCGCCCATGCGTTCCGCCCATTCGTCGACGTCCCACCTCGTTCTTGCCCTGGCGGCCTCTCTTATGACGGGCGTAGCCGCCTCCACCGGAGCGCAGGCTGCCGGGGCAGCTTCCAAATGCTCCGGCGATAATGGCGGCATCAGCCTGCCGGAGGGTTTTTGCGCCAGCATCTTCGCCGACAATATCGGCCATGCCCGCCAGATGGCGGTGGCGCCTGACGGCACGCTCTACGTGAACACCTGGAGCGGCCGCTACTACAAGAACGACACCCCTCCCCCCGGCGGCTTCCTCGTCGCGCTCAAGGACAAGGACGGCGACGGCAACGCCGAACTGGTCGAGCGCTTCGGCGAGAGCGTCGCGGATGGCGGCCATGGCGGCACCGGGCTCGCGCTCCACAAGGACGCGGTCTACGCCGAGAGCAACGACCGCATCATGCGCTATCCGCTAGCCGAGGGTGAGGTCGCCCCGAAGGTCAAAGGCGAGACGGTGGTCTCTGGCTTCCCGCTGACCGGCGACCACCCGATGCATCCCTTCGCCATCACGAAAGATGGCGGGATCCTCTCGGGCATGGGCTCGGCGACCAATGCCTGCGAGGTCAAGAACCGCATGCCGGGCTCGCCGGGCGTCACGCCCTGTACCGAGAAGGAGACCCGTGCCGGCATCTGGCGCTATGACGCCGCCAAGACCGGCCAAGTCCTCTCGGCCAAGGAGCGCTACGCCGCGGGCATCCGCAACGGCGAGGGCATCGCCATCGATGCCAAGGGCCGGATCTTCGTGACCCAGCACGGCCGCGACCAGCTGCACGAGAACTGGCCCAAGCTCTACACGGCGAAGCAGGGCTTCGAGCTGCCCTCCGAGGAGGTGGTCGAGCTGAAACCGGGCGGCGATTACGGCTGGCCGGAATGCTACTACGACCCGACACAGAAGAAGCTCGTCCTCGCGCCCGAGTACGGTGGCGACGGCGGCAAGAAGGTCGGGCTCTGCGCCGATCGCCTCGCTCCCGTGGCGGCCTTCCCGGCCCACTGGGCGCCCAATGACATGAAGTTCTATACCAGCAAGGGCACCGAGACAGCCTTCCCGAAGGCCTATCAGGACGGCGCTTTCATCGCCTTCCACGGCTCCTGGAACCGCGCGCCCGGCCCGCAGGGCGGCTACAGCGTGGTGTTCCAGCCCTTTAAGGACGGCAAGGCCTCGGGCGACTACGTCGTGTTCGCGGACGGTTTCGCCGGCGCGGTCAAGGAGCCGGGCCGGGCCGACCATCGCCCGTCCGGCATCGCTGTCGGGCCCGATGGCGCGCTCTACATCTCGGACGACGTGAAGGGCCGGATCTGGCGCGTGACCTACCAGGGCGGCAATGCCAGTGCCCCGGTCTCGGCCGCACCGGCTCCGAAGGCCCCGGCCACGGCCTCGAAGGACGAGCTGCCGCCGGAGGGCGTTCACCCGGATGCCGGCCGCGCGGTCGCCAGCCTTCCGGTTCCCGAGGGGTCGTCGAAGGAGCAGGTCGCGCTCGGCGAGCGCGTCTTCCATGGCGAGCAGGGGGGCGCCACCTGCGGCGGCTGCCACGGATCCGATGCCAAGGGCTCGCCCGTCGGAGCCGATCTCACCACCGGCCAATGGCTCTGGAGCGACGGCAGCCTGAAGGGAATCGAGGCCGTCGTCACCAACGGCGTCCCCGAGCCGAAGGCCGCCGGCGGCGCCATGCCGCCGATGGGCGGCGTCGAGCTGTCGCAAGCCGACCTGAAGGCGGTGTCGGCTTATGTGTGGGCGCTTGGGCAGCAGAAGTAGATCTGACCGTCATTGCGAGGCGAAGCCGAAGCAATCCAGGGCCGACGGGTTGACGATGCGCGTGCGGCCCTGGATTGCTTCGCTGCGCTCGCAATGACGGCGAAGTTCTTAGTTGCCGGTATAAAAAAGCCTCCCGCGTCGGCGACGCGGGAGGCTTTTCAGTTCGGTGTCAGCCGGCAGCTTACGCCGCGAGCGAGCGCAACACGTAGGGCAGGATGCCGCCGTTGCGGAAGTATTCGAGCTCGTCGAGCGTATCGATCCGGCAGGTCAGTGGGACCTCCTTCTTCGATCCGTCGGCCGAGGTGATCTCGGCCACCAGGGTCTGGCGCGGCTTCAACTCGCCGGCGATGCCGTTGATCGTGACGGTCTCGTCGCCCTTCAGGCCGAGGGAGGCCCAGGAGGTGTTGCCCTGGAAGACCAGCGGCACGATGCCCATGCCGACGAGGTTCGAGCGGTGGATGCGCTCGAAGCTCTCGGCGATCACAGCGCGCACGCCCAGCAGCTTGGTGCCCTTGGCCGCCCAGTCGCGCGAGGAGCCGGTGCCGTATTCCTTGCCCGCGAAGACCACGAGCGGCGTGCCGGCCTGCGCGTATTTCATCGCGGCATCGTAGATGAACATGCGTTCGCCGCCCGGCTGGTAGAGCGTGTAGCCGCCCTCGACCACGTTGCCGCTTCCGTCCTTCACCATCTGGTTCTTGATGCGGATGTTGGCGAAGGTGCCGCGCATCATGACTTCATGGTTGCCGCGCCGCGTGCCGTACTGGTTGAAGTCCTGCACGCGCACTTGGTGCTCCTGCAGGTACGCGCCGGCCGGCGAGGCCGCGCGGATGTTGCCCGCAGGCGAGATGTGGTCGGTGGTGATCGAGTCGAGGAAGAGCCCGAGGATGCGGGCGTTCTCGATGTCGGTGACCGGAGCAGGCTCCATCGTCATGCCCTCGAAATAGGGCGGGTTCTGCACGTAGGTGGAGGTCGCATCCCAGGCGAAGGTCTCGGCCTCGGTCACCTCGACGCCCTTCCAGTTCGCGTCGCCGCCGAACACGTCGGCATAGCGGCTCTTGAACAGGGCCGAGGTGATGTTCGCCTCGATGAAGGACTGGATCTCGGCCGAGGACGGCCAGATGTCGGCGAGGTAGACCGGCTTGCCGTCGGCACCCTGCCCGAGCGGCTCGGTGGTGATGTCGATCTGGAGCGAGCCGGCCAGCGCATAGGCGACGACCAGCGGCGGCGAGGCGAGGTAGTTCGCCCGCACATCGGGGTTCACGCGGCCCTCGAAGTTGCGGTTGCCCGAGAGCACGGCGGCGGCGACGACGTCGTTGTCGTTGATCGCCTTCGAGATCGGTGCCGGCAGGGGCCCGCTATTGCCGATGCAGGTCGTGCAGCCGAAGCCGACGAGGTTGAAGCCCAGCGCGTCGAGGCTTTCCTGCAGGCCGGCCTTTTCGAGATACTCGCCGACGACCTGGCTGCCGGGGGCGAGCGAGGTCTTCACCCAGGGCTTCGAGCGCAGGCCCTTGGCGACCGCGTTGCGGGCGAGCAGGCCGGCGCCGATCATCACGCTCGGGTTCGAGGTGTTGGTGCAGGAGGTGATCGCGGCGATCACCACGTCGCCATGGCCGATGTCGAAGTTGGTGCCCTCGACCTTGTAGCGGCTGGCGATGTCGGCGGCCTTCTTGAACTCGGTCTCCATGGACTCGGCAAAGCCCGGCTTCGCACCATCGAGCAGCACCCGGTCCTGCGGGCGCTTCGGGCCGGCGAGCGAGGGACGCACCTCGCCCATGTCGAGTTCGAGCGTGTCGGTGAAGACCGGATCGGGCGTGGTCGCCTCGCGCCACATGCCCTGCGCCTTGGCATAGGCCTCGACCAGCGCGATGCGGTCGTCGGCGCGGCCGGTGACCTTCAGGAAGTCGATGGTCTTCTGGTCGATCGGGAAGAAGCCGCAGGTGGCGCCGTATTCGGGAGCCATGTTCGAGATCGTGGCACGGTCGGCGACCGCCATGTCGTCGAGGCCGGGGCCGTAGAACTCCACGAACTTGCCGACGACGCCCTTCTTGCGCAGCATCTGCGTGACGGTGAGCACGAGGTCGGTGGCGGTGGTGCCCTGGGGCAGCTTGCCCGACAGCTTGAAGCCGACGACCTCGGGGATCAGCATCGAAAGCGGCTGGCCGAGCATCGCGGCCTCGGCCTCGATGCCGCCGACGCCCCAGCCGAGCACGGCCATGCCGTTGACCATGGTGGTGTGCGAGTCGGTGCCGACCAGCGAATCCGGATAGGCGACCGTCTCGCCGCCCTCGGTCTTCGTCCACACGGTCTGGGCCAGGTATTCGAGGTTCACCTGGTGGCAGATGCCGGTGCCGGGCGGGACGACCGAGAAGTTGTCGAAGGCGCTCTGGCCCCATTTCAGGAAGGTGTAGCGCTCGCCGTTGCGGGCGTATTCCAGCGCCACGTTCTCGCCGAGCGCTTTCGGGGTGCCGAACTCGTCGACGATCACCGAGTGGTCGATCACGAGGTCGACCGGCACCAGCGGATTGATCTTTTGAGGGTCGCCGCCCAGCGCCACCATGGCGTCACGCATCGCGGCGAGGTCGACGACGGCCGGGACGCCGGTGAAATCCTGCATGAGCACGCGGGAGGGGCGGAAGGCGATCTCGGTCTCGGTCTTGCCGCGCGTGCCGAGCCAGGCCACGGCCGCGGTGATGTCGTCCTTCTTGACCGAGCGGTCGTCCTCGAAGCGCAGCAGGTTCTCGAGGATCACCTTCATCGAGAACGGCAGGGCGGCGGATTCGGCCAGCCCGTTCTTCTCGGCTTCGGGAATGGAGTAGTAGGTGTAGGTCTTGCCCCCGGCGGTGAGCGTCTGGCGGGCCTTGAAGCTGTCGAGCGATGCCACGGCGATCGGAACCCTTAGCTGGCGGTTGTCGAACACGCGCAGGCATAACCTGCGCCACGAAAGGTGTTCGGCTGGAAACGCTCAAAAAGAGCGCGCGCCGCCCCGGGGGTGCCCGGGTAGGGTGGTGCGCGAGAGGCGATTTGGACGCCCTGGAGGTCGCGCGGCGCAGCCTGGCCGCCATATAGAACAGTTCGAAACTTCACGCCACCGGGACCGATGACAGCTCGGCTTGGCTGTCGTTCTGATCGGCACCGGTTTCCGAGGGGATTCGACGCAGCCCGAGAGATTGCGTAGCGAGCCCCGATATTCACAACGCTCCTCACGCTGAGGGCACGCCCGAGCGCTGCTCCGAGGCGCCCTAGGCAGGTTGGATCGGCGTTGCGCGGTGCTTCGAGGCCGCGGTCGCGGCATCTCGGCATGAAGAGCGTCGGGGGGGCCGGCGGTGGGCAGAATGGAAACCGGACACGCGTGCGCCTGATCGTCCAAAACCTTGCCTGCCGGCGCTCCGGGCGGCGCATCTTCGCGGGGCTCGGCTTCTCGCTCGGCGCCGGCGAGGCGCTGATGGTCACCGGGCGCAACGGCGCGGGCAAATCGAGCCTCCTCGCCATGCTGTCGGGCCGTCTCAAGCCGGATGCCGGCGTCATCCGCGTCGAGGACGTCGGCGAGGCGACGCTCGCCGAATGCCTCCACGTCGTCGGCCATCGCGACGGGCTGAAGAGCGCGCTGACCGCCGAGGAAAATCTCGTCTTCGCCCGCGACCTCCTCGGCGCGCCGACGGCGAGCCCGCGCGACGCCCTCGAAGCCATGGGCCTCGTCCACGCCCTGCGGTTGCCGGTGGGCTATCTCTCCGCCGGGCAGCGTCGGCGGGTTGCGCTGGCGCGCCTGCTGGTCTGCCGGCGTCCGCTCTGGTTGCTCGACGAGCCAACGGCCGCGCTCGACACCGCCTCTCAGGCGGTGCTGTCAGGCCTCATGGCCCGGCACCGCGCCGAGGGTGGCCTCGTCATCGCCGCGACCCACATGCCGATCGGCCTCGACGACGCCCGCGAACTCCGCATCGCACCACCCTCCCCGGCTCAGCCCGTCGCCGAGACGGAGGACTGGGCATGATCCGCGTCTTCGCCGCCCTCGTCCGGCGCGATCTGCGCCTCGCTTCCCGCGTGGGCGGCTCGGGCGCGCTGTCGCTCGTCTTCTTCCTGATGATCGTGGCGCTGGTGCCGTTCGCGCTGGGGCCGGATCTCAACCTGCTCTCGCGAATCGGCCCGGCCATCCTCTGGCTCTCCGCCGTGCTCGCCACGCTGATCGGCCTCGACCGGATCTTCCAGGCCGACGAGGAGGACGGCTCCCTCGACCTGATGACCGCCTCCCCGGCCCCGCTGGAACTCGTGGTGCTTGCCAAGGTGCTCGCGCATTGGCTGACCACGGGCCTGCCGCTGGCGCTGGCCTCGCCGCTGTTCGGACTTCTGGTCGCGCTGTCGCCGACGGCCATGGCTGCTACGGCCCTGACGCTGCTGATCGGCACCCCTGCGCTGACCTTCATCGGCGCGGTCGGGGCAGCGCTCACCGCCTCGATCCGCCGCGGCGGCCTGATCCTCGCGATCGTGGTGATCCCGCTGATGATCCCCGTCCTGATCTTCGGAGTGTCGGCAGCCGAGGCGGCTTTGGGCGGAACGGTGCCCTTCGCGACCCCGCTGACGATCCTCGGTGCCCTGAGCCTAATCGCGGCCGTGGTCGGCACCCTCGCTTCGGCCGCTGCGTTGCGCTGGTCCGAATAGCCGCGCCGCCGTCCGGCTGCCGATAGTTTGTGCAATCCGGCCGGAGTGAGGGCGATTTCGCCAGATTGCTGATTCCGCTCGATTTTCGTGATGAACGTCCGAGCCAGTTCGGCATTGTCGGGAGGACGAATGACGGCCGGCTCGCCCGGCGATGCGAGACCCCCCATGAAGCTTTTCCAGTGCCAGTCCTGCGGCAACATCGTCTATTTCGAGAACCGGACCTGCGGACGCTGCGGTCATCGCCTGGCCTACCTGCCGGAGGCGGCCACGCTCTCGGCGCTCGAACCTGCCGGCAACGACAGCTGGACGCCGCTGGCGGCGCCGGAACGCTCGAGCTTCTTCTGTACCAACGCGCAGCATGACGCCTGCAACTGGCTGGTGCCGGCCGGCTCCACGGACGCCTTCTGCCTCGCCTGCCGCCACAACGGCACCGTTCCGGATCTCACCGTGCCGGAGAACCTGACCCGCTGGCGCGACATCGAGACCGCCAAGCACCGGCTGATCTATACACTCAAGCGCTGGAACCTGCCCCTCGTCACCCGCGCCGAGGACCCGGAGCATGGGCTGATCTTCAACTTTCTCGCCGATCCGCGCGATGCCTCGCAGCAGAAGGTGCTGACCGGCCACGAGAACGGCGTCATCACCATTGCGCTCGTCGAGGCCGACGATGCCGAGCGCGAGAAGCGCCGCAAGCAGATGGGCGAGCCCTACCGCACCCTGCTCGGGCATTTCCGCCACGAGGTCGGCCATCACTACTGGGACGTGCTGGTGCGCGACGCGGGCAAGCTCGATGCCTGCCGCGCCGTGTTCGGCGACGACTCGGAGGATTACGGCGAGGCGCTCAAGCGCCATTACGAGCAGGGCACGCCCCCCGACTGGCAGGAGCACTACGTCTCCTCCTACGCCACCACCCATGCCTGGGAGGATTTTGCGGAGACCTGGGCGCATTACCTGCACATCGTCGACACGCTGGAGATGGCCTCGGCCTTCGGCATGCAGGTTTCGCCGCGGCTCGATACGAAGGGCGAACTCGCGGGTCGGATCGATTTCGATCCCTACGCGGCGCAATCGATCCAGCAGATCATCGACGCCTGGCTGCCCTTCGTCTTCGCGATGAACAGCGTCACCCGCGCCATGGGCGAGCGCGACCTCTACCCCTTCGTGCTCGCGCCGGACGTGATCAAGAAGCTCGGCTTCATCCACGACCTCGTGCACGGACGGGTCTGAGCACGGGCCATGCGTTCACACCCGCGCCGATCGTTCACGTTGCCGCCGTGAGCCCGTGCGGGATAGAACCATTCGCATGTGGACCGCACTCTGGCACCGCCTCGCCCATCCCGGGCATTTCCTGCGCTGGTCTGGCGCCGCGACGCCCTGGCTCGCCGGGCTCTCGGCGCTGCTTCTCGCCGCCGGCCTGTATCTGACCTGGTTCGTGGTCCCGCCCGACTACCAGCAGGGCGAGACCGTGCGGATCATGTACATCCACGTGCCGGCGGCCTGGCTCGGGGTGTTCTTCTACGGGGCGATGAGCCTGTCGGCGATCGGCACGCTGGTCTGGCGGCATCCGCTCGCCGACGTCGCCCAGCGCGCCGCCGCGCCGATCGGTGCGGCCTTCACGCTGATCTGCCTCGTCACCGGCTCGCTGTGGGGCAAGCCGATGTGGGGCACCTACTGGGTCTGGGATGCGCGCCTGACCTCGATGCTGGTGCTGTTCCTGATCTATTGCGGCATCATCGCCCTGTGGCGGACGATCGAGGACCCGAACCGGGCGGCGCGCGCCATCGCCATCCTGACCCTCGTCGGCGCCGTGAACCTGCCGATTATCAAGTTCTCGGTGAACTGGTGGTCGACGCTGCACCAGCCGGCCTCGATCCTGCGCATGGGCGGCTCGACCATCGATCCCTCGATGCTCTACCCGCTGCTGGAGATGATCCTCGCCTTCACCGTGCTTGGGGTGACGCTGCACCTCTATTCCATGCGCACCGAGATCCTGCGTCGCCGCGTGCGGGTGCTGACCATCCGTGAGGCCGAGCGGCTCGATGCCGGTGCGGCCACCGCTTCCATCGTGACGTCGCCCCGCGCCATGACGGTCGGCCAGGGCGCCTGAGGACAGCATCATGGATCTTGGATCGCATGCCGGCTTCATCGTCGGCGCCTATGCCTTCACTGCGCTCGTGATCGGCGGCCTCGTGATCGGCGCGCTGCTCGATCAGCGCGCCCAGAAGCGCGCCCTCACCGCCCTCCGGGGCGAAACCGGGGACAGTCGCTCGTGAACGAGTCGCGTCTGGGCGCGCCGACGGCGCGTCGCTCCCTTCTGGTGATCCTTCCGGTCGTCACCTTCGCCGTGCTCGCCGGCGTGTTCTTCCTGCGCCTGCGCTCGGGAGCCGATCCGGCGGCCGTCCCCTCCGTGATGATCGGCAAGGCAGCGCCCGGCTTCCAGCTTCCGCCCGTCGCGGAGCTGACGGCGGACGGCAAGCCGGTGCCGGGCCTGTCGAGCGAGGACTTCAAGGGCAACGTGACCCTGCTGAACTTCTACGCCTCGTGGTGCGCGCCCTGCCAGGTCGAGCACCCGATGTTGATGCGGCTTGCCCGCGAGTCGGGCTTCCGCGTGGTCGGCATCGACTACAAGGACACGCCGGAGGCGGGCCGACGCTTCCTGGCGCGCAACGGTGTGCCCTACGCGGCCGTCGGGTCCGACACGAGCGGGCGCGTGGGTATCGATTTCGGCGTCTACGGCGTGCCGGAGAGCTTCATCATCGGACCGGACGGAACGATCCGCGACAAGCTCGTCGGCATCGTCACGCCGGAGAATTATGCGGGTGTCGTGGCCAAGCTGCGCGCGGCGGGACAGGTCGCTGCAGCAAACTGAGCCTCAGGCCTGCTGCGTCTCGTCCTTGCGCTCGTAGCGCATCAGCAGCGGGGTCTGGGCGAGGGCGAAGACCACGGTCAGCGGCATGATGCCGAACACCTTGAAGCTGACCCAGAAATCCTCGGTCTGGGTGCGCCAGACCACCTCGTTGAGGACGGCCAGCGCCAGGAAGAACAGGCCCCAGCGGAAGGTCAGCTTGCGCCAGCCCTCCTCGGTGAGGGCGAAGACCGAATCGAGCACCACCGACAGCAGCGACTTCCGGAACAGCAGGCCGCCGAGCAGCACCAGCCCGAACAGGCTGTTCACGATGGTCGGCTTCATCATGATGAAGGTCTTGTCCTGCAGCGCCAGGGTCAGCCCGCCGAACACCACCACCACCACGCCCGAGACCAGCGGCATGATCGGCAGGCGCCGGATCAGCGCGTAGTGGACACCGAGCGCGACCATCGTCGCCCCGATGAACACGCCGGTCGCCGCGAAGAGCTTCTGATCGGGCGCGATACCGAACTTCTCGGCATAGGCGTTGCCCAGGAAGAAGATCACCAGCGGGCCAATCTCGAGCACGAGCTTGAGCAGCGGCGGCAAGTGGCGGCGGGGGGGAACGGGTTCGACGTGCATGAATGATCCGGAAGGGCTGCCTTGCAGCAGGAGGGATGTAAGACAGCCCATCGCCCATTCCTAGCGACGGGCGGAGCGACGGGCCGTCTTTCGGTTCAGTCCTTCTCCAACCCCGCGATCGCCCGTGCGAAATCGCGCGCGGCGAACGGCTCCAGGTCCTCCACACCCTCGCCGACACCGATGAAGTGCACCGGCAGGCCGAACTTGGCGGCGAGCGCAACCAGGATGCCGCCACGCGCCGTGCCGTCGAGTTTGGTCATGACCAGCCCGCTGATCGGCGCGGCCTGGGAGAACAGCTCGACTTGGCTCAACGCGTTCTGGCCGACCGTGGCGTCGAGCACGAGCAGAGCGGCGTGCGGCGCCTCCGGATCGTGCTTGCGGATCACGCGGACGATCTTTTCGAGCTCTGCCATCAGGCCAGCCTTGTTCTGCAGGCGGCCTGCCGTGTCGATCAACAGCACGTCGGTGCCGTTCGCCTTGGCCTCCTTTAACGCATCGAAGGCGAGGCCGGCGGCGTCCGCGCCCTGCTCGCGGCTGATGACGGGCGTGCCCGTGCGCTCGCCCCAGACGCGAAGCTGCTCGATCGCGGCGGCGCGGAAGGTGTCGCCGGCCGCGAGCATCACGCTGCGGCCCTCAGCTTTGAGCTTGAGCGAAAGCTTGCCGATCGTCGTGGTCTTGCCGGCGCCGTTGACCCCGACCATCAGAATCACGAACGGCTTTTTCGTCGCATCGACGACGAGAGGCCTGGCGACCGGCGCCAGCGCGGTCTCGACCTCGCTCGCGAGGATGGCGCGCACCTCGTCCGGTGAGATACTCTTCTCGTAGCGGCCCTTGCCGACGGCCTCCGAGATCCGCATGGCGGTCTCGACGCCGAAATCGGCCTGGATCAGCGCGTCCTCCAGCTCCTCCAGCGTGTCGGCGTCGAGCTTGCGCTTGGTGAAGAGGCCGGTGACGCGGTCGGACAGGGCCGACGAGGTCCGCTTCATGCCCGAGGTCAGCCGGGTCCACCAGCCGCGCTTCTGCTCGGGTTCGGCCGGCGGGTCGGGCTCGACGTCGAGGGCGGGGACGGCGATGGGCTGAAGATCGAGCGCGGCGCCCTCGGCGGCGGCGGCCGCGCCCGGCTCGTCGCCCGGCTGCAGATCCGCGCCCTCGATCTCGTCCGGAACCTGATTCCTCCCCGCGTCGTCCTGGGCCGGCACGCTCGGCGGCATCGGCACGGAGGCGACGTCGTCCGCGCCCGTGGCAAAGTCGGGCTGACCCTCGGATTGCGAGCCCGGCGAGGCGGGATCGGGGACGTCCGGATGATCCGTGGTCTCCGGCTCGGCCGCCTCGTCCTTTCGCCCGAACAGGCGTCCGAACCAGCCCGGCTTCTCGTCTCGACTCATCCGTACTTGCTCCTGCCGGCGCGTGGCTCTAGCCGGGGTTCATGGTCCCGACTGACATAGGCGTGCGCCTCCTCTACCGCGATGCCCTGATGCTCGTCATCGACAAGCCTGCGGGTCTACCCGTTCATCCGGGCCCGAAAGGTGGCCCGACGGTCACGGACCACCTCGATGCGCTGCTTTTCGGACTGCCGCGGCGTCCCCAGGCCGCGCATCGGCTCGATCGCGATACCTCGGGCTGCCTCGTGCTCGGGCGGCATCCGAAGGCGCTGGCGCGCCTCAACAAGCTGTTTGCCGACGGCCGTGTCGACAAGACCTACTGGGCGATCGTCGAGGGCGATCCGTGCGAAGAGGGCGGCACGATCGATCTCGCTCTCGGCAGGCGCTCGGACGATCCGCGCAGTTGGTGGATGAAGGCGGACCCGGCCGGCGATCCCTCGCTCACCCGCTGGCGCGTGCTCGGCCGCGACGCCGGGCGAACCTGCGCGTGGCTCGAACTGTCGCCCGAGACAGGCCGCACGCATCAGTTGCGCGTTCATTGCGCCGAGATGGGTTGGCCGATCCGGGGCGACACCGTCTACGGCCATGCGCCGCGCCATGGCGGCCCGGGACTCCAGCTCCACGCCCGTGCGTTGGAGCTTCCGCTCTATCCAAAGAAGGCTGCGATCAGGATCGAGGCTCCACCGCACGATCACATGTCGGGAGCTCTTGCAACTTGCGGCTTCACGCAGCCCTGAGACGTCGCCCGAAGCTTGGGTCACCGAGATTCACCGAGCGCTCGGAAACGCTCCGCCTCGTCCTGGCGGCCCGGAACGCTTCACGCTAAAGCTCGGCCGTGCACGACGGCCTTCGCATCCCGCACCGGCGTCTGCTGAATTCTTAGCGAGACTTGGTCATGGTGTCGTTCCTGCGCGCGGCGGTACTCACCGCCGGCCTGCTTCCGATCGTTTCGGCGTTGCCGGCCGCGGCGGCCCAGAGGGAGCCGTTCGAGATGGTGAAGGGCTGGGAGGTCGAACGCACCGTCGGCGATACCAGCCCCAATCCCTGCCTGATCAGCAAGACCTACAAGGACAAGGAAGACCACAACCTCGTCAACGGCATCGTCTTCTCGCTCGAAGGCAGCAACGTGGCTCTGGCCTTCGTCTACCAGGGTTGGGAGTGGGACAAAGGTGACGCGGTCAAGGCGTCCCTCCTGGCCGGCAAGAAGGTCTTGAGGAAGCAGGCCTCGTGGAACGCGGATGCCCAGGTCCTCGCAGCGGGCTTCCCGAACAGCATTGTGCCCGACCTCCTGGCGACCGAGACGCTTTACCTGAAGTTCGAGGATGGCGACGCCGATTTCGACATCACTGGCTTCCCGCAGGCCTACGAGTCGCTCCGCCGCTGCGATGCGACCCCCGGCAAGGCCGCGGCGCCGTCCGCTGCGGCACCGGTCGCCCCCGGCATCTCCGCGGCGACGGCTGCGAAGGCTCCCCCCGCTCCTGCCGCGACACCCGCAACCTCGCCGGTCGTGCCCCCGCAAGCCCGCATCCAGGCCTACATCCTGGGCGTCATGCTCCAGCAGGTCGTCAAGGAATGCGAGGTGTCGACCAGCGGCAAGCAGCGCTCGGCCCTCGATACCAAGATCGATGGGATGAAAACGGAGATGGCGGCCCTCGACTCGACCGTCCGCGAGCAGGTCGCTAAGCGCCCCGAGCCGCATTGCCCGCCGGCCCAGGACGAGCCGAAATTCCAGGCGACCCTGGCGGACTTCCTCGCGAACTCTCCGGAGGATTTTTCGGCCCTGATGGAGAAACGCGGTGCCGAAGAGGCTGCCAAAGCTCAGGCCAAGACCGAGGCGCCGAAGACCGAGGCTCCGAAAACGGAAACGCCGAAGCCTTGATGACCTGACGGCAACGAAAAACCCGCCGGCCCATGGCCGGCGGGTTTTTCATGAGTCGTCGATCGTTTGCCGAACGGCGATGGCTCAATCCTCGTCGTCGTCCTCGTGCGGGCGCTGCATCCCCTTGAGCTTGGCGAACACCGCATCCTGGTCGAGGTCCTCATGCTCCTCGGCTTTCGGAGCCGTCGAGACTTCTGTCGGCAGCAGGGTCGGGCCGCTCTCGGCCGGGACGACGGCGGGGCGATCCTTGGCAGCCTTGCCGACTTCGAAGTCGAGGTCGATCTGCGAGCACAGGGCGAGCGTGACCGGGTCGAGGGGCTGCAGCGAGCCCGAATTCCAGTGGCTGCGGTCGCGGATCTGCTGGATCGTCGACTTGGTGGTGCCGACGAGACGGATGATCTGCGCGTCCTTCAGCTCCGGGTGGTTGCGCAGCAGCCAGAGGATGGCGTTCGGGCGATCCTGGCGGCGCGAGAGCGGGGTGTAGCGCGGACCCTTGGTGGTGCGCTTGACCTCCGGCAGCTTCACCTTCGAGACTGCGATCTTGAGCTTGTGGTTCGGCGACTTCTGCGCCTTCTCGATCTCCTCGCGGGTCAGCTGGCCAGCGGTGATCGGGTCGAAACCCTTGATCCCGGCCGCAACCTCGCCGTCGGCGATGCCCTTCACCTCAAGCGGGTGGAGGTGGCAGAAATCCGCGATCTGCTCGAAGGCGAGCGACGTATTCTCCACCAGCCATACGGCGGTGGCCTTCGGCATCAACGGTCCCTGGGACATCGGGTCGGCTCCAATATCGGATGTATGTGCGTGGAACGCGGTGCCGCGGACGAAGAACCGCTGTCTCCGGCCTGACCCTTCAGGTCCGGAAATCCCGTCTCACGCTGAATAGGGGAAGCGATCCCTATACAGGCACGCCGGGGGGACGTGCAATCGCGATCACGCGGCTCGGCGTGCCGAGCGCCGCCTGGGCTTGATGAGGCGGCGCCAGCCGATGATCAGGCCGGTCAAGGCGATGACCGCGGCAAGGCCGTTCAGCAGCCAATGCAGCATCTCGCGGACCGGCGGGTGCCTGAGCAGAAGCGGCAGGTCGAACCGGTGAAGGGCCGAGAACAGCCAGCGGTCCAAGCGGCCCGAGCGGTCGAGCCGATTGAGGATCCGGCCTGTAGCCGGATCGATGTGCAGCCAAGTCGCGGCCTCGTCGTCGAAACGCAGCCGCAGCACCGGCAGAGGCCGGTCGCCGTGCACGGCGTACCAGTATACATCGTAGGCCGTGAGCCGCTCGACGGCCGGCGGTGTGGTCGTCGGGACCGCGCGGATGGCTGCGCGAAGGATCTCGTCCTCGCTCAATCCCGCTCCATCGGCGCCGATCACTGGCTTCGACTCCGCTCCGAGCGACTGGATCAACCAGCGGCCGCCGAGGCGGGTGAAGCGCAGGGCCTTCGCATGAGGTTCCACCAGTTCCCGCAGGCTGGATGGGTCGAGGCCGGTGGGGGCGCCCTCCCCTGCATAGGCCGCGAGCCAGCCGGCCGGCGGCGTCGGCGAGTTGAACCAGTTGTTCGGGTTCATCGACAGCCAGCCGCTGACGATGAAGGTGGTCAGCGTGAGGCCGCCGACGATCCCGAACAGATGGTGCCAGCGCGCCGCTCCACGGTAGGGCGTGATGTCGCCGCGGGGGTAGCGCCGGCTCGGCCTGAGCCGCCAGATCCCGAGGATCATGCCGCTGAAGGCGCCGAGGCAAGCGGGGCCCGAGACCCAGACGACCACATAGTGCCAGAGGTCCGGCCGTGCCCGGATCGGGGTCACGTAGATCCAGTGCACGACCGAGCCGACCCAGTTCCAGCCGCGCGCGAATCGCGTGGTGGAGAGGGTGACCTCGCCGGTCTTCTCGGAAATGTAGAGCTCGGTGCCGGCGGCATCGCCGAGGGCGACCTTGTGGAAGGGCCGCAGCCGGTTGTAGCGCTGCGTCACCGTCCACTGGTCGCGCTCGACCCGCTCGACCGTGCCGTGGCCACCGGCCGTGGCGATGGCCTCATCGGAGCTCACCGGGCCGAGTGGCCGGCCGGTACTGGCCGAGATCGCCAGCGGTTCTCCCGACGGGGTCGCCAGCCGATAGACCGGCTCGCTGCCGCGCATGTGCAGCTCGAAGTCGACGGGCGGCGCCAAGCCGGAGGCCGTGAGCGCAGCATCCGGCGAGACCGCGACCCGATCCCAGGCGATCGGTGTCAGATGCGCGAGCCGCTCGGCTTCCGAGAGGTTCGGGAACGGCACGTAGAGCATCACCAGCCCCGAGCCGATCCACAGGGCGAAGAACAGCCCGAACACGATTCCGAGCCAGCGATGGCCGAGGATCAGCCACCGCTTGCCGGTCTTCAGGAGGCGTCTCGTCACCAAGCCACCGTGTAGGCGACCTCGAACGAGCGGGGCCTGCCGAGAAGCCAGTTGGTGCCGACGCCGTTCACGGAGTTGCCGTCGATGGCGTAGGTCTTGTCGAACAGGTTGTAGACGCGGAACGAGGCGCGGGAGCTCGGCGTCACCTGATAGTCGAGGCCGAGATTGACCAGATTATAGGCCGGCAGCCGCGCGGTGTTGCTGAAGTCGCTGAAGACGCGGCCGACGTTCTGCAGGCCGATCCGGGCCTCCCAGTCCTTTGCGAAGGCCCAGTTCACCCAGAGATTGGCCACGCGCTCCGGCACGAAGATCGGCTGGTTTCCAGCGTAGGACACCGCGCCCTGCCGGAACTCGTCGTATTGCGCATGGAGCAGCGCGATGTTGGCATCGATGCGCCAGCCTGCGGGCAGGTTCAGCGACATGGCCGCCTCGACGCCCTGCGAGGATTGCTGGCCGACCTGGGTCGAGACGGTCGGGTTGCCGGGCACCGCCGAGATCAGGTTGTACTTGGTGATGTGGTAGCCGGCCAGCGTCCATTCGAGGCTGCGGTCGAAGGCGTAGCCCTTGGCGCCGATCTCGACCTGCTCGCCGGTGGAGAGCTTGAAGCCGGCAAGCGATTGGGAGAGCGTGATCAGGCTGCCGACCGGGTCGGTGGCGGTGGCGTATTGCGCGTAGAGCGTCGTGTCCTTGGTCGGGTTGTAGAGCAGCGCGAAGCGGTAGCCCAACGCCTGGAAGGATTTGTCGAAGACGCCGCCGGTCTGCAGGTTCTGGCGGTGGAGCGTCGGCGCGTCGAAGCGGACACCTGTCAGGAACGAGAGCTGGTCGGTGAGCTGCAGCCGGTTTTCCGCGAAGACCGAGGCTTGGTTCGTGCTCGTCTGATAGGCCGGGATCGCGCGCGAATTCGGAGGGAAGGTGCCCGGATCGTAGCCGAACAGCGGAACGCTGTAGCCCGGGACCGGGTCGCCCGAGGCGGCGTCGGCATTGAAGTTGTTCGTGTGGCGGAAGCTGATGTGGTTGACGTCGAAGCCCGCCGAGAACTGGTTGGCGAGGCCGAACAGCTCACCCCTGAAGGTGGCGTCGAGACGATTCCCGATCTGCTCCTGCTGGTGGTAGATCTCGAGGAAATCCGAGCGGTCGACGAGCCCGGAAGCCGGGTTGAACCGGTACTGCTCGGTCTCCTGCCAATGCCGGCGCGATTGCAGGCGGTAGCTGGTGTTGCGCACGGTGACGTCGGCGCTCGGCGTCCACTCCGTCTTCAACTGCGTCCAGTTGTCGGCCCAGGCGATCCTAGCGTCGCGGACGTTGTAGTTGTTGAAGCGCGTGCCTTTGAGGATGCGCCCGTCGACGAGCGGCGTGCCCCAGTAATTTGACGGCTCCTGGTAGCCGAAATCGTGCGAGAGCGTGAAGGACAGGTTCGGCGTGGCCTGGAACAGCAGGGCGCCCGAGATCGCGACGTTCTGGAATTCGCCGTGCGGATTGACCCAACCGTCCGAACGGTTGCCGCTGACGTTCAGCCGGTACGCCACCGACTCGCCGATCGGCCCGGTGGTATCGACAGCCACGCGGGCCGTGCCCTGGGAGCCGCCGCCGACACGGACCACGGTCTGAGGCGTGAAGAGCGGCTGCTTCGAAACGACGTTGACGATGCCGCCGATGGCACCGTCGCCGTAGAGCACTGAGGCCGGGCCGCGCAGTACCTCGATGCGTTCGACGTTCCAGGTGTCGTAGGGGAAGGTCACCGTGCCGGCGCCGACGTACATCCGGGTGCCGTCGTACAGCGTCTGGACTGAGCTCGGCCCAGCGAAGCCGCGGCTGGTGAAGCTGCCGATGCCGAAGCCTGCCGAGCCGTAGGAGGTGATGCCGGTCGCGTTCTGCGAGACGGCATCCAGGACGGAATTCTGGCCGCGAATGCGCGCCGTCTCGCCCGAGACGATGTCGACGCTCGCCGGTGTCTCCATCGGCGTCAGGCCGAGCCGGCTGCCGCTGCGCGAGGGCGTGTCGAGGTTCAGTCCGACGGGAGAGGAATGCTGGAGACTGACCTTCTGCGCGCCTGCGCCGGCACCATAGGCCTCGGCCGGCGCGTTCACCGCGAGCGGGGCTTGGCCCTGCACGGCGATTTCGTCGAGCCGTTCGGGCGAGCCCTGAGCCTGCGCGCCGTGGAGATGGCCGAGAACGGCAAGCGAGGCGATCGAGGCGGGAATGGAGGCTTTGCGCGCGCGGTGGCGGCGGTGTTGGCTCGTCATGATGTCGGCGGAGCTCGGGCAACGGCAGTGGCACGTCACCGCGAACGAGGCCTCGGCGCCGGGCGCAGCCCCGCGTCTCGACACCCGCCGGAGCACCCCGCCCGACGCGTTTCGCGTGTGACCACGACTGACGGCAGGTCTCCTGGCTCGCGGGTCGTTGCCCTCCAACCGTCTTCCCGGGTCGAGAACCCAGTGACATCGGTGGCGGAAGGCTCGCCGCTTACAGTTGCGGGGGCAGCCGCGGCATCGGGACGAGTCCCTCACCGCATTCCCTATTGATCCCTCTCGGGAACCGTCGGGATCAGCCTGCGCAGCCCCCCGGGCCAGCGTCAACGCAACGGCCACGCTTCGACTGTGAATGTTGCCGGCGTGTTACTGGCCGGGCACAGCCGAGCCGTCGCCTGCTCAGGTGAACAGGCTGGACACGCTCGATTCCGTGGCGGTCCGCCCGATGGCCTCGCCGAGGAGCGGTGCGATCGAGATCACCCGGATGTTCTTGGCGAGTTTCACGGCCTGGGTCGGCAGGATGGAGTCGGTGATGACGAGCTCCTTCATGCGCGAGGCGGCGATGCGCGAGACGGCGCCGCCCGAGAGCACGCCGTGGGTGATGTAGGCCGAGACCTCCTTGGCACCGGCATTCAGCAGGGCCTCGGCGGCATTCACCAGCGTGCCACCGGAATCGACGATGTCGTCGACGAGGATGCAGGACTGGCCCTCGACCTCGCCGATGATGTTCATCACTTCCGACTCGCCTGCCCGCTCGCGGCGCTTGTCGACGATGGCGAGCGAAGCGTCGATGCGCTTGGCGAGCGCACGGGCGCGCACCACGCCGCCGACGTCGGGCGAGACCACCATCCGCTGGCCCGGGGGCAGCCGCTCCTTGATGTCGCGCACCATGACGGGGGCGGCGAAGAGGTTGTCGGTCGGGATGTCGAAGAAGCCCTGGATCTGGCCGGCATGGAGATCCAGCGTCAGCACCCGGTCGGCGCCGGCTTCGGTGATCAGGTTGCAGACGAGCTTGGCCGAGATCGGTGTGCGGCCCGAGGTGCGCCGGTCCTGGCGGGCATAGCCGAAATACGGGATCACGGCCGTGATGCGCCGGGCGGAGGAGCGCCGCGCCGCATCGATCATGATCAGCAGTTCCATCAGGTGGTCGTTCGCCGGAAACGACGTGGACTGCACGATGAAGACGTCCTCGCCGCGGACGTTCTCCTGCAGCTCGACGAAGATCTCCATGTCGGCGAAGCGCCGGACCATGCAGGTCGCGAGCGGCAGCTCGAGATAGGCGGCGATGGCCTCGGCCAGGGGCCGGCTGGCATTGCCGGCGATGATCTTGATCGAGGATTTCATGTCGGACGTCTCTCGGCACGGGAGGCGCCCGTGGGGCGGGCCGTGGGTCGGCGGCGCTGATACCAGCGGGGGGCGAGCGTCACAATGCCTTCATCCGGATCGGCGCCCAACGCTGCCGCTCCTGCACAGACATCGCCGTCCGATTGGTGAATCAGGGCTCTAGCAGCCGGTGCAGATGCACGATGAAGTAGCGCGTTAGCGCATTGTCGACGGTGGACTGCGCCTTGGCGCGCCAGGCGATTTGCGCCGAGGCGAAGTCGGGGAAGATGCCGACGATGTCGAGGCCTTTCACGTCGCTGAAGCGCACGCCGTCGAGGTTTTCCAGTTCGCCGCCGAAGACGAGGTGGAGCTTCTGCGAGCTGTCGATCGTGGTGGTCACGCGTCTCTCCTTGGCGCCCCGGTTACCAGGCCGCTGCTGCCAGAGGCAGGAGCCGTGCCGCGGTTCGCAAAGGCCGTGGCGAGCGTCAACCCGGGATCACGCGGGAGAGGGCTGCAAACGCAGCCTCAGAACAAGGATCCCTGTTTCGCGGCCGGTGGCTTGGCCGGACGAGTCTTGCTGCCGCCGGGGGGGCGCCTCGCGCTCGGGGACGCAGCGTCTTCCTCCGCTGTCTCGGGCCGGGCCATGACTGCACCGTCGCCGAATTGGAGCTGCAGCCGCGGTGCGAGCCCCGCCACGGACGCGCTCCGAATGGGTGTCCCGTCCTCGTCGCGCACCAGCGCGTAGCCGCGCGCGAGCACGCCGCGATAGCTCAGGGCACCGAGCAGGCCGCCGAGCGCTTCGAGCCGGTCGCGACGGCGCTCGATCGTGCGATGCAGCGCCGTGCGCGGGCGGTCATCGATCCGCGAGAGGCTCCCGCGCGCATCGGCCAGGGCCACGGCGGGCGAGCGCCGGGAAAGGCGATCTGCCAAGCGGGTCAGGCGCTCACGGTGGTCGCGGGCATTGGCGGCGAGCGCCGGTGCGAGCCGTGCCTCGGCGAGGTCGAGGCGCTGGCGCTTGGCGGCGAGGAAGCTATCGGGGTCGGGCATGGCCCGGACGAGGGCGCGCAGGTCCAGCCTCTCGCGCTCGACGCGGCGCAGGATCGTGCCGCGCTGCCGGGCGCCGAGGTCGTGAATCTCGTCGAGCAGGTCAGCACGCACCGGCACTGCCATCTCGGCCGCGCCCGTCGGCGTCGGCGCGCGGCGGTCGGAGACGAAGTCGATCAGCGTGGTGTCGGTCTCGTGCCCGACGGCCGAGATCAACGGGATCGTGCTCTCGGCGGCGGCCCGCACCACGGCCTCCTCGTTGAAGGCCCAAAGGTCTTCGATGGAGCCGCCGCCGCGAGCAACGATCAGTATGTCCGGTCGTGGGATTTTTCCGTTCGGATCCAGTGCGTTGAAACCGCGGATGGCCGCGGCGATCTCGTCCGCCGCGCCCTCCCCCTGCACGCGCACCGGCCAGACCAGCACGGGGCGTGGAAAGCGGTCCTGCAATCGGTGCAGGATGTCTCGGATCACCGCGCCGGTCGGCGAGGTCACGACGCCGATCACGCGCGGCAGGTAGGGGATCGCACGCTTGCGCTCAGGAGCGAACAGGCCTTCGGCGGCGAGCAGCCGCTTTCGCTCCTCGAGCAGCGCCATCCAGGCACCGACACCGGCCGGCTCCATTGAGTCGACGATGATCTGGTAGGAGGACTTGCCCGCGAAGGTCGTGACCTTGCCGGTGACGAGAACCTCCAGTCCCTCTTTCGGCTTCTGACGAAGGCGACCGAGCACGCCCTTCCAGACGACCGCGTCGATCTTGGCGGTGCCGTCCTTCAGCGAGAAATAGGCGTGGCCCGAGCCGTGCGGCCCGCGATAGCCCGAGATCTCACCGCGGAGCCTGACATGGCCGAAGGCGTCTTCGAGCGTCCGCTTCAGCGCGGAGGCGAGATCGCCGACCGACCATTCGGGAGCATTTGACTGGAGATGTGCGGAAGGCGGTGTCTCCGCGTCGAGCGGGGGGCGCGCCTGGGGCGGAGGGACGAGAGGCATGCAGGAAGGCTAAAGCCAAGCCCGCGCCAGGGCAATTTCGCGGGCCGTCAGAACAATCCGGAGAGCAGCACGACCGCACCGAGAGCCGGGGCAGCAGCGATCCCGACGATCCATTGCCAAGCCTGTGAGCCCCGCGGCCGGGGATTGTCGTTGGCGGGGTGCATGCCGACACGACGCCCGACGACGTAATGCGATACGCGTACCCTCTCCGTCAGCGGATCAACTGTAGGTGGGGGAACGTTGATGCGGCAGAGGGGCATGGCTTCGGACAACGTGCGAAAGCGTTCCGCCGTTCCGCTGACCCGACCAGATCTTCCGCCGACCACCCGCCCGTTCGGCGGAAGGCGAAATCCGGAGGTACCGCTCGAGCCTTTGACGTTGCGCATGGCGTCGTTTCCGTCAGTGGCCGAGGGTGGCGGCAAAGCTCGGCCAGATCTGTGCGAGGCCGACCAATCCGAGGCTGACGATGAAGACGAAGCGATGCATGGCTCAACATTCCGTGCGGTCAAGCTGAAGACGCGGAAAATGCCCGCAAGTTCCCGCCGCTCGGGACATCTTCGCGTCGAACCGTCTCCGGTGCTCGTCGCCGCGATGACCCGCATCGTGTCGGCCTGCCTCGCGCTGATCGTGTCTGCGGACGCTCGCGCCTCGGAAGGTACGTGCCCTGCCTTGCTAGCGAATGCCCGAAACCTCGTCATCGTGACTGCGGAGACGATGGACACGACCCGGGCGTGGCTCAGGGTGTTCGAGCGGATCGCGTCGTCGGGCGCCTGGCAACCCGTCGGCGGGGCGGAGTCGGCGGTCGTCGGGACGAAGGGGCTTGCGTGGGGCTATCCGTTTCGCGGGCTGGCGCAGGCGGGCGAGCCGGTGAAGGCTGAGGGCGACCGGCGCACGCCGGCCGGCATCTATCGGGTCGGGAGCAGTTTCGGCTTCGCGCCGAGCGCGCGTCCCGGGCATCTCGTCCTGCGGCCGGGCCGATCGATCTGCGTCGACGACCCCACGTCGCCAGCCTACAACAGCATCGTGTTCCCCGGCCCCGGCGCGACGCCGCGCGGAGAGGATATGGGCGCGGAGCCGCTGTATCGGCGCGGCCTCGTTGTCGATTATCCGAGCGATGCAGGCCGGCGCGGCGGCTCCTGCATTTTCCTCCATGTCTGGCGCGGCCCGGCGAGCGGCACGGCCGGCTGTGTGGCGCTGCCGGAGGCGCGTGTCGCCGCGCTTCAGGAACTCTCGGGACGCGGCGATGTCGCGATTGCGATCTTACCGCGCCATGCCGTCGCCCGGTTCGAAGGCTGCCTGCCCGGCGGCGTCCGTTGACGGTCTACGGTTCGACCGGCGCCCTGCGGCAGCAGCCGACATACTCGCCGTGCACCCAGCCGATCGGGCCGCCGCGCAGCTTGACGTTTACCCAGACGCCCTGCCGGCCGATCACGCTGAACAGCGAGTCAGGCCCGAGCTTAGCGATGCGATACCCCGCCTGGCTGCTCGGCAGGCTGCGCAAGGCGACCCAGTTGTCGCCGGTCGGATCGAGCCGGATCGGATGGCTGAACATCCCGAAGCGCGCGACCGGCGTCGGCTCGGGCGGCAGCGCATTCGCGACGGATGCCGGTGGCGTGGCCGGCGGACGCATCAGCGTGCTCGCCGGAGGCGGATAGACGATCGAGGATGGCGGGTTCTTGATGACCTGCGACGGCTGCGTCTGCGCGGGCGGCGGCAGGATCGCCTGAGGAGGCGTCGGGTCCGGCGGACGCGCGGCGATCGCGGACGAGACGGCGTGCGGCGGTGGGCTCACCGCCACGGTCGGGACGGGCGCCGCATCCGGGCTCGCGAGCGAAACGAAGCGAGCGCCGCGCACCTCGTTGTAATAGGCCGGCACCTGTTTGTGAGGCACGGTCTCGGCGAGCTTGGCCACCTCGTCGCGCACGCTCTCGCCGAGATCGATCAGGTTGAGGCCGGGCTTCCTGATCTGCTGTACGAAGATCCGGGTGAAGACCGAATTCGGGTTCGGGTCTGAGCCTGGCAGCTTCTCCAGGGCCTGCTGGCCCGCCCCGGCCGCATAGAGCGAGAACACGCCGTCGGCCGGCTCGGTACGGGCGAGGCCCGCATCCTGCCCGATGGCGCGGGTGCCATTCTTCGGGAATGGGTTGTTGCGGCAGGCGTCGATCACCATCACCACGACCCGTGCTCCGCGCTGGCGCAGGGCAGCGCTGAGATCGGCCTCCGCCAGCGACCGGCTGCGCGCGAGCATTTCCTGGCCGGCTTCCACCGCCGGGATGTCGGAGGGCAGCAGGTAGTTGGTGCCCTGGATCGCGATGCCATGGCCCGCGAAATAGACGAGCGCCGTGTCTCCCGCCTGGACCTGATCGGCGAAAATGCTGAAGCGGCGCAAGAAGGTTTCCTGCGTGACGGCATTCGAGAGCAGGGTCACCCGAAAGCCGAGGCCCTGCAGGGTGTCGCCCACCGCCTGCGCATCGGCCGGCGGCCGCGCGAGCTGTGCGCCCGACCCGAGATTCTGGTAGCTGCCGATGCCGACGACGAAAGCGAGCCGTTCGGCCGACTGCGCGGCTGCGGACCACAGAAAGAGGGCAAGCAGGCCGACCCGGCCGATTCGACGCATCAACTCCGCTCCGGCACAGCGGCAGGACGGTGTCACGATATCCGGTGCTGTCGGCGCTGCCAACGCGAGCTTGGCGGGCTGCGGTCTCGATGTCCCACTGCCGTTCCGGGGCGTCTGAGGCGAACCCGAAATGACGGCCTAGGCTGGGCAGGCGAAGAACATCGCATACGCATCCTCGCTCACCCGCCCGAGAGCCTCGCGGCAGGTGGAGTAGGACGCGTGGCCCGGCGCGATGCGGCCGTAGGAATCCGCGCCAACCGCCACCTCTCGCTCGGGAATCAGCGCCAGTGGACAGGCGGCCGGGGTGAGATGCGAGCCTCGGCCCGAATGCAGGGTGGTGAGAACGCCGTACATCTCGCCACGAATTGTGGGACGGCACAGCATGGCGATGCGGTACTGACCCTGCCAGTTGGTGACGAGATAGATCTGCCCCGACAGATTCGGCACCGAGACGAAGCCGCTCTGCGCGAAAGGCGCGTCGATCCGCTCCGCCTCGCGGAAAGTGAGCCGGGCGGTTTCCGGCTCCCAGGCGATCTCGGTGCGGTAGGCGAAGATCGCGTCGGGCGCGCCGAAGGACGGCCGAAGGGTCAGGTAGCGCCCCTCCAGCCATGAGACGCCTTCGCGGGAATAGGCGCCGAGCTCTTCCGGCGCGTGGCGCGGGGACTCGACGGTGCTCTCTCGCGCTCCGGGCTCGCGTAACGAGACGCCCAATGCCTCTTCGAGCCGGATGGTCGTGGCCAGCGTGAAGGGGCGACGGCCCGACAGCGCCTTCTCCAGAGTCGAGATGCTGATCCGCGCTTCGTCGGCCAGGGTTTGGCGGGAGATGCGCCTGCGCGCGAGCGCCTCCCTCACGGCCTGCGCGATGGCCCGACTCTGGGCCTCGGGCAGCTCGGCGTCCGATCCTGACATGGTCCCCTTCCGGTTGTGCGGACAGATCCGCACGAATCCGGACAAGATGGCAAGGTCCGAGGAGCCGTCAGCGCGGCGTCGTGTCGGCCAGCGGTGGGGTGCTCAGTGGAGCCCTGCGCTGCCGGCTCGCCTGCTCGAAGGCGAAGCCGAGCCCGAGCAGCTTGCCCTCCTCCCAGGGCCTGCCGAGCAGATCGACGCCGACCGGCACGCCGAGTGGCGCCTGATCGGTCGGGGCAGAGAAGCCGGCGGGGATGTCGAGCGCCGGATAGCCAGTAAGACCGGCAACGATGCCGTTGCGGTCGGACTGGTTCAGCTCGCCGATCGGCACCACCAGGCGCTTCTGCAGCGGATAGACCAGCGCATCGAGACGCTGCTTGTCGAATACCTCGGCGACATGGGTACGGAAGGCGGCGATGCGTTCGAGCCGGGCCTTATACTCCGGCTCCTGCATGCCATCGCGGCGCGCCTCGGCGCCGGTGATGAACTTTTCGAGCGCGGCCTTGTGGAACTGCCCGGAGGCGATGATGCCGGCGATATCCTTCTGCGGCGCGTTCGGGATCGCGGCGAGATAGGCGTTGATCAGAGGCTTGAACTCGTAGGTCTGGACGTCGTCCTCGGCGTTCAGACGGTCGGCCTCGAAGGCGGGATCGTCGATGTCGACGAGTGTTGCACCGGCCTTTTCCAGGGTGGCGAGAGCGCCCTGCATGACGCGGTTGACCTCTGCATGCTCGGGCTTCGTCCCAAACAGTGCCTTGACGACGCCGAGGCGCGCGCCCTTGAGGGCGTCGGGCTTCAAGAAGGCCGCGTAGTCCTTCGCGGCCTTTGCCGAGGCCTCCGCGGTCGCGGGATCGTCGGGGTCTGCGCCGGCCATGACCTGCAGAAGCGCCGCCGCGTCCGCCACGCTGCGGGTGATCGGACCGATGGCGTCCTGCGTCTTCGAGACCGGCATGATGCCGTTGAGGCTGAGCAGCCCCTGTGTCGCGCGCAGGCCGACGAGATTGTTGGCCGAGGCCGGCGAGCGGATCGAGTTCACCGTGTCGCTGCCGGTCCCGGCGAGCGCGAGGTTCGCGGCGATGGCCACGCCGGTCCCGCCGCTGGAACCGCCCGGCGTGCGCGAGAGGTCGTAAGGATTGCGCACCTGTCCGCCGATCGAGCTGACCGAGACGCCGCCGAGGGCGAATTCCTGCATGTTGGTCTTGGCCAGGATGATCGCACCGGCCTTGCGCAACCGCGCCACGACGAAGGCGTCCTTCGCAGGCCGGGCGCCGGCCAGGGAGGCCGACCCGCCGGTCGTCGGCAACTCGGCGGTGTTGTAGTTGTCCTTCAGCACCACGGGCACGCAGGCGAGCGGCTCGGCAAGGCGGCCATGGTCGCGGTCGATAGCGTCGGCCTGTGCGAGTGCCCCCTCGTTCAGGGCTCGTATCGCGGTGAGCGCTGGCCCCTTGGTGTCGTAGGCGGCGATGCGGTCGAGATAGGTCTGGACCAGGCCTCGGCAGGTCAACGTGCCGGCCTTCAGCGCAGCATGGACGCTCGCGATGCTGGCTTCCTCGATCGAAAAGCGTGTCTGCCCCCGTGCCGGCAAACCCAGGAGCGGAAGGGCCACGAGGCCAACCGCCAAGCTCTGCTTGATCGAGACGCTCATTCGGTCACCCGAGATAGGGAGTTGCAGCGCGCGCGGCCGCGCGGCGGGCCTGGACTCGGCTCATCGGGCGAAGGCGTGGTCCGACAACGGGTTAGAGTTAGATTCGCAGCAATGCAAACGAATTGAATACAGTTTCGAATCCGGCGAGCGCCGCCACTGGATGACAAATTGGGGGGCGCTCCCCACCTCCGCCGCAGGGGCGCTCGAGAACGGACATGATCCGGCAGGGACCAGCGGCGACGTCATGAAGAAGATCGGCCTTCTATCCTTTGGGCATTGGTCGCCCAGCACGCAGTCGCAGACGCGCGCGGCCTCGGACATCCTCCTGCAATCGATCGATCTGGCGGTGGCGGCGGAGGAACTCGGGGCCGACGGCGCCTATTTCCGCGTGCACCATTTCGCCCGCCAACTGGCCTCGCCCTTCCCGTTGCTGGCCGCGGTGGGCGCGAAGACGCGCCGGATCGAGATCGGCACCGGCGTCATCGACATGCGCTACGAGAACCCGTTCTACATGGTGGAGGATGCCGGCGCGGCCGACCTGATCTCCGGTGGCCGGTTGCAGCTCGGGATCAGCCGGGGTTCGCCCGAGCAGGTCATCGAAGGCTGGCGGCATTTCGGCTTCCAGCCACGGGACGGCGAGAGCGATGCCGAGATGGGCCGGCGTCACGGCGAGACGTTTCTGGAGTTGCTGCGCGGAGAGGGGTTCGCGGAGCCGAACCCGAGGCCAATGTTCCCCAATCCGCCGGGACTACTTCGGTTGGAGCCGCATTCGGACGGGTTGCGCGATCGGATCTGGTGGGGTGCCGCGTCGGATGCGACGGCCGTCTGGGCTGCCCAGCGGGGCATGAATCTTCAGAGCTCGACCCTGAAGGTGGACGAGAGTGGCGAGCCGTTCCACATCCAGCAGGCTGCCCAGATCCGGGCCTATCGTGCCGCCTGGCGGGAGGCGGGGCATCGCCGGGAACCGCGCATTTCGGTCAGCCGGTCGATCTTCCCGATCATGAACGACATGGACCGAGCCTATTTCGGACGCAGCGGGCAGGACGGGGACTCGATCGGCAACATCGAGCCCGAAACCCGCGCGGTGTTCGGCCGGACCTATGCCGCCGAGCCCCATGTGCTCGTCGAGCAACTGAGGCAAGATCAGGCCATCGCCGAGGCGGATACCCTGCTGCTGACAATCCCCAACCAACTCGGCGTCGCCTACTGCGCGCATGTGATCGAGGCGATGCTGAAACACGTCGCCCCGGCCCTGGGCTGGCGGTCCTGATCGGCCACCCGACGATCCCGATCACGCCCAGCCGGTCTTCCCGTCCTGGGCGTGATCCGGCGATCGTTCAACGCGCCGGAGCGTCGATGCGGGCGCCCCAGACATTCAGGGTGCGCTGCTCCTGCACCGGTGCGGCCACGACCGGAGCGGCCCGCCGATCGACGAGGT
The DNA here is from genome assembly GCF_014196345.1 of Methylobacterium brachythecii. Taxonomy (GTDB): domain Bacteria; phylum Pseudomonadota; class Alphaproteobacteria; order Rhizobiales; family Beijerinckiaceae; genus Methylobacterium; species Methylobacterium brachythecii. The sequence continues at coordinate 31,156 of NZ_JACIDN010000012.1, forward strand.
AGTAAGCGTCGGAACCGCGAGCGTTCAGGGCGTTGAAGGCGCGCGGGGCCGGAACGTCGGAGACCTGCGTGGCGCTTCCGGGAACGTCGAAGACGTGTCCCCAGGCGTTGAAGGTCTGCTGGGCGCTGGCGGGAGTCGCTGCGAGAGCGGCCAGGGTGAAGGCGGCGAAGGCAGTGTGACGATAGGTCATCTCAAGTCTCCTCGATCTCAAAAACCGGCTGCGTGATGCGGGCCATCAGAGCCCCGCGCTTCCGTAAAAACTTGATATCAAGCTAAATCAAGGCTTGGCGTGCGCGGGCGCACATAGCTTGATATCAAGCAATAAAATGCCTATGGTGATCGTGCCGGAGATGCTGGGCCGAACCTTGCCGAGTTTCCGGCATGGTCGTCACGACGTTCGGGAGGCTGGGATCATGGCTGGGCCACGCGAGATCACCCCGGACCTCGCGCGGATGGTCGGCGAGGCCTGCATCGGAACGCGGATTCAGCGCGCAGCGCGCAGCGTCAGCCGTGTCTACGATGCAGCCTTCCGCACCGTCGGGATTTCGGGCTGGCAGTTCACGTTGCTGATGACGCTCGCTGGGCCCGAAACGCCGACGATCAACGAATTGGCGGCACGTCTCTCCCTCGATCCCTCGACGGCGACGACCAACCTCAAGGTGCTCGAGCGGCGCGGACTGGTGGCCGTCGGCGTGGACGAGAGCGACAGGCGGGTGCGTCGGCTCACCCTGACGGAAGCAGGCCGTGCCCTCATCGCGGAGGCGCTTCCGCGTTGGGAGGAGGCGCAGAAGGAGAGTCTCGGACGGCTCAGTGCCGGTGAAATCGGCGTCCTGCGCAAGGCACTGGCCGCACTTGCCGAGTGACGATGGGCGGCGGCCCCGTGCCGGCCGCCACCCGATGGACCGTTACGCGGCCTTCTGTGCGCTTTCGGCTGCCAGCGCGGCCTGCACGGCGTTGCGGGCTGCGACGCGCTGGCTGAACGCGACGAGGTGCGGCCAGGGCGCGAGGTCGACGCCGAGCTTCGGGGCCCAGGTCAGGGTCACGAACAGGTAGGCGTCGGCGACGCTGAAGTCCTTGCCGGTGAGGAAGGGGCGCCCGTCTGCGAGCACGGCCTCCACGACACCGAGCTTGCGGCCGAGATTGGCGAGCGCCGTTTCACGGCTCTCCGGCGACAGCGCCGGGTTGAAGAGCGGGCTGAACCCCTTGTGCAATTCGGCCGAGATGAAGTTCAGGTGTCCGTTCAACCGCGCACGCTCCACCGAGCCGGCGAGGGGCGCGAGGCTGCCGGGCGCGTGCTTGTCGGCGAGGTACTGCACGATGGCCGCGCCCTCGGTGAGGACTTCGCCGTCGTCGAGCTGCAGGGCGGGCACGTAGCCCTTCGGGTTGATCGTGGTGAAATCGGCGCCGGTCTCGGTCTTCTTGCTGCGCAGATCCACGGATTCGAGGGCGAAGGGCACGCCCAGCTCCCGCAGGACGATGTGAGGCGAGAGCGAGCAGGCGCCAGCGGCGTAGAAGAGCTTCATCGGGTGTCTCCGGTTGCGAATGGCCGGAGCGATAGATCGAAGCGTTACTTATGGAAACCGGGTAACTTCCGGTTACCGCCGTTTTCGGGTATCCTATGGGAAACTAGGTTGCGGTTCGGATCCCGGTACGACGTGATGGTCTTGAAGCTGAGGAAGAAGGTGCCCCCGCCACCGGGCTGCCCGATGTCAGCCTGCATGAACCTGCTCGGCGGAGCCTGGACGCCCGACGTCATCTGGAACCTGAGCGAGGGGGCGCGCCGCTTTTCGGAGCTGCGCCGGGCGATGCCGGTGATCTCGGCTAAGGTGCTGAGCGCCCGGCTGAAGGATCTCGAGGAGCGCGGCGTGGTCTCGCGCTCCGTGCTGGCGACGACCCCGCCGAGTGTGGACTACGCCCTGACCGATCTCGGCGAGGAGCTGATCCCGGCGATTCGTGCCATCGTCGAGGTCGGCTCGAAGCTGCATCAGCGGACGAGGCTGGAGGCGGCAGGGCGCGCCGCCTAGGCGCCTCGCGGCATCAGGAATGCCAGCACGGCGGCGACGATCAGCAGCGCCGGCACGTCGCCGAGGAGGTGCCCCCGGTGCTCCGGCTCGGCCAGCGATTGGGCCGCCATGATGCCGCCATGCACGACGCTCGACCAGATCGTGCACCAGATCAGGCTTCGATGGGCGAGCGGATCGCGCGACGCGTAGAGCAGGAAAACGCCCAAGGTCGCGTAGATCCCGATGATCATCTGCAAATATTGCGACGACCCGCCATGGTGCCAGGCCCAGCGGGACGGCCACAGGATCGTGAGCGGGTAGAACGCCACGAGACAGATCAGACCGACGGCGAAGAGGCGATGTGGAGGAGCCTGATGCGCGTTTCGACGGGCATGGCTCCTCTCCTCTTTGCCGCGCGTGAATACAGGTTTCGGCATCCATATCGATCGAAATCGGAGATTTCGGCGCTTCTCGTTTGTCATGAGTTGCCTCACGCCGAGATCCGGCGCACCGTCATTTGGGATGATGTTGCGACGTGGGTCGTCGGCGCCAGGAGCGTTTCGTGTGTCCAGCACGTGGGCGCCTCCTGCCGTCGGGGACTCCAGCGCCGCCGGGAGAGCGAGGGGGCGCACATGGCGGGCCGCCTTCTGCGATGCAAGCGATGCCGTCAGCCGATCCTCAGCGACGCGCGGTGCTGTCCACACTGCGCGCTGGCGCTCCCCGTTCGACGCTTCAGGGCAAGCAACGTCCTCATCGCCGTTATCCTCATTGCGGCAGCGGCTTGGCTAGTTCGATCGAACGGTACGACCTTCACCAGCGGTGTGACTTCCGTCATCGGCAGCGCCACGACGGCGCTCAAGACGGTCGACGGGCCGCCGGACACCTTCTCGGCTGCCTGCTCTAGGCGTGGTGGAACCGTCGTCGAAGCGCGCAGTCGCGACGGCGTAACGCTTCGGCGTTGCGCGCTCTCATTCGATGACGACGTCAGGTAATCAGAAACCTTTCCTTCAATGCAACATGCGAGTCGATTTCCTTTCGTCCTGTGCTAGCAGTAATGAGTATCTGCCGCCTGACAGGAGCACGAAAACTTGTCTCGATGGCTGAGGATGGTCGTTGATGGAGTCGGGGGATGCCCACGGCCCGGCAAACTCCGCCGAAATCTGCCTTGTCGGAACCGGAAGGCTTCATCTCCGAGACGTGGCAGCGTCGGTTCGTTCGACGGTACGGCTGGCTGATCTGGCTGACGGGCGCCTGCGGTCTGCTCGGGATCGGGGCGGTGACCTTTCTGGCGAACCGGCAGCGACCGCCGGCCGAGCAGAGCCAGACGGTCGCTCTCCAGAAGACGAACGGCCCATCGACGTCCGCCCCTACGCCTGCTCCCGCGCCCGTAACGACTCCTGCCCCTGCCCCTGCTCCGGCACCGGCGAAAAGCGATTTCTGGACGCCCTGGAAGGCGGCCGACTACCGCCGGGTCGTCGAAGAGGGCAAGCCCATCCCCGAACAGGTCGTAGATCTGCCGCCCCCGGTGCTCGAGGCGCCGAACGAGCCGCCTGCCGCCGCTCCGGAAGACGCTCCTCCCGCCTCGACCGGAACCACGAAGTCCACGGAACAGGCGGACGCCGCGGCGAGCCTCCCGGCCACGCCCGAGACGACCGGCCCCAGCGGAGAGGATGGGGTTTCCAATACGGAATCGCTGCTGCCCAGCGATAAGATCAAGGAGGCCGACCGCTATCTCGGTCGCGGCCAGATCACCATCGCGCGCTACATCTACGAGGAAGCCTTCAAGGCAGGCGACGTGCTCGGCGCGATCGGCATGGCGAGGAGCTACGATCCCGCCTACCTGAAGTCGATCCGCTCACGCGCCGTGGGCCAAACCGAGAAGGCCGCTCTCTGGTATGCCCGGGCTGCCGAGATGAGCGCCCGAGTGCCGAAGCGCCCTTAATCGGATCGCGCGTCGCCCTGCCCATCGCTTTCCGCCTCCACGATCAGTCGCAGCGGCCCATGCGTGACGGCGTCGAGGGGCCAGCAGGTGGAAAGGGCGAGGTGGCGCCCCGGTGCCCGAGGGTCGATGCCGGATTCGTCCCAGCGGGCGACGCGGCTGCCGGTGACGCGGAACGTGGCCATCGTGCCGTCGGAGCGGGTGACGGCGATGGGATCGCCGGGCCTGAGCCGCCCCAGCACCGCGAATTGCGTGTCCCGGTGCGCCGCGTAGACCGCCGTGCCGGGCTCGCCGGCCTCCGGTGTGCCCTCGACATGGCCGGGGCCGAAGGCCAGCGCTTGGCCGCTGCTGCCGGCCAGCGCGATGTAGCTCTCGCCGCCGAGGCTGAGGCGCGCCTCCGGCACCGTATCGGCCCAGGGCCAGGGCTTTTCGGGGTGGCCGCTGGCCAGCGTCCGGGCGAAGGCCCGCTCCAGCAGAACCTGGGCGAAAGCCGCCTTGGCGGGGATCCAGGCGCCCTGGGCGGTGAGTCCGAGGCCGCAGACGATGAGAACGGCGGCCGCAGCCGCCCTCCCCCTCTTTGGGTTTCGCAGGGCGCGCATCAGGCGAACCGGCGCGAGCGGGCGACGAGCAGGCCGAGGCCGAGGAGCGTCAGGCCGAGCCAGAGGCGGATCTCGAAATCCGTCGCCGTCTGAGGAAGCGCCACGGCGGGAGCGGCGGCTCGGCGGAGTTCGGCACGGCGCTGCACCGGCGGCGGCGCGATCGGGGCGGCCCGCTCGCCGGCGGTCCCGAACACTTTCTCGAAGTCCCAGCCCGCCGGCAGGTTGAGCGGCAGCTCGGCCGAGCTGAGGCGCGCTCCGGCCGGACGGCGCGGGGTCGCATCGATGGCGACGAGGCTGGTCAGCCGCGTCATCAGCTTGTGGCCGAGCGCCAGCTCGAGGATCGCCGCATCCGCGCTCTCTGCGGTCATCCTGCCGGTGATGCGCGCGGTCTCGGCATCGCCGATCTTGGCCCGTGCCCAGGCCTTCGAGATGCCGGCGCCCTCGGGGGCAGAGGACAGGTCGAGGGTCTGGCTCCAGGGCGTGCCGCCGATCCGGCCGCTCAGGGTCAGGGTGCCGGTGGCCTGCGGCAGCTTGGCCGAGAGCACAAGCGGCTCGCCGCGATAGAGGTCGGGCAGCAGGCCGGGGGTCACGTCCGCCCCACCCTCGGAGAAGGTGGCGGTCAGGTCAGTGACGACCGGGCTTTCGAGTTTGGAGAACAGCTCGCGGGTGCGTTCGGCGACCTGATCGATCGTGCTGATGTTGGTGTAGCTGCCCCGGCCGAGCTCGGCCGCATGCTGCATCAGATGGCCGTTCGGGGCCGAGCCGATGCCGACCATGAAGAGCCGCGAGCGGCCCCTTCCCGCAGCGATGGCGGAAAAGATCTGGGCCTCGTTGCCGATGGCGCCGTCGGTGAGGAAGACGACCTGGCGGATGCTTTTCGTGTCCTCCGGATTGGTGTCCTTGAGGGCCGCCTGCAGCGGGGCGAGCATCTCGGTGCCCCCATTGGCCTCGAGGGCAGCGACGTATGCCTTGGCCCGGTCGAGGTTGGCCTGATCCGCCGGCACGGAGGCCGGAAACACGCTGTCCATGGTGTGGTCGAAGCGGATGACGTTGAAGCGGTCGTTCGGTCCGAGGCGGTCGAGGGCGGCGAGCAGGCCGGCCTTCGCCTGGCGGATCGAGGTGCCGCCCATCGAGCCGGAATTGTCGATGACGAAGGTGACGTCGCGCGGCAGGCGCGGGCCGGCCTTGCCCTCGGGCGGGGTCAGCGCGGCGAGGACGTAGTCCCGGTCGCCGACATGCTCGCGGAACAGGCCGACGGTCGGCGTCACGCTCGGCGCGGGCTTCCAGACCAGCTCGAAATCGCTGTCGGCCGGAACCGGGCCGTCGGCGAGGCTGATGGTGCGGCTTTGCGGGCCGGCTTCTTCGATGTTCACCTTGTGCGTGTCGCTGCGCAGAGCGCCGAGATCGAAGCCGGCCTTCAGGCTGACGTTCACGGTGACCGGATTGACCGGGGCATGCGTCGCGGGATCGAGCACAGGCGGGGTGATGCGGTCGCGATCCGGCACCGGATCGGCGCCGCCCGTGGCCGGGCCTTCGCCGACGAGGTTCACGATCGGCGGGGCCGGGTTGTAGCGCGGCGCGACGACGAGGGGCACGCGCAACGAGTAGCGGTCGCCGGTATGGCGCACGGTCTGCTGGTACTCGATGCGCACCAGAACCGTCTCGCCGGGGCCGATATTGGCGACAGCGTTGGTGAAGACGTTGGGGCGTTCCTGCTCGGTGAGCGCGGCCGTCTTGCCCTCGCTCTTGGCCGCCTCGTAGTCGCGCTTGGCCTGGGCGCGCTCGCGGATGTCGGCGACCACGATGCGCTCACCGATGACGAGCTTCATGCTGTCGACCGCCGCGTCCTCCGGCAGCGGATAGACATAGGTGCCTTCGACCCATTCCTTGGTGGTGTTGCGGAAGGCCTGGGTGACGACGGCGCGGGCGGTGGGGCCGCTGACGTCGACGGTGACGTCGGTCATCAGGCGCGGCGCCTCGACCGGGGCAGCGTCGTCCGGACCGCGCAGGACGAGTTCGCCGCTGCCGGGCGGGGGCGTGGCGGCTCGGGTTGCGCCGGGGATGGCGAAGAGGGCGAGGAATCCCAGGAACAGCGGGGCGAGGCGCGCGGCCCGGGGCCGCGTTCGCGCGAGGGGGAAGGCGAGGACGGACATGATGGATCTCCCGATCGTCCGGCATTGGTGCCGGGTCGATCGAGAGCGTCCTTCGCGGCGGTCTACGCCGCCACGGGAAGTGTCAGGCTTGTTCGGCCCGGAGCCGGACAGGACGGGTGGCCAGAGGCGGTTCCGTCCGGCCCTTGTGCGTGGACGTGCGGATCAGGCCGCCCGCACCGTGGCGAGGAAGCGCGAGACCTCGGCGCTGAGCGTCTCGGATTGCAGGGACAGCTCGGAGGCCGATGCCAGCACCTGGCTGGCGGCGGCGCCGGTCTCCTCCGCCGAGCCGGCGAGGCTGGAGACGTTGGTGGTGACGTCGCTGGTTCCGGTCGCGGCCTGCGCGACGTTGCGGACGATCTCCTGCGTCGCGGCGCCCTGCTCCTCGACGGCGGCGGCGATCATCGTCGCCACGTCGCTGATCTCCCCGATGCGCGCAGTGATGTCGCCGATCGCCGTGACGGCCTCGCCGGTGGCACCCTGGATCCGGGTGATCTGCGATGCGATCTCGTCCGTCGCGCGGGCCGTCTGGCTCGCGAGCGCCTTCACCTCGGAGGCCACGACGGCGAAGCCGCGTCCGGCATCGCCCGCCCGCGCCGCCTCGATGGTGGCGTTGAGGGCGAGAAGGTTGGTCTGGCCGGCGATCGTCGCGATCATCGCGACGACGTCGCCGATTCTCGCAGCCGAGTCCGAGAGCTCCGACACGAGGGTCGCCGTGCGCGAGGCTTCCTCGACCGCCGCGCGGGCGAGGCTCGACGAGCCGCCGACCTGCCGCCCGATCTCCTGCACCGACGAGCCCAGCTCCTCGGCGGCGGCGGCGACGGTGTTGACGTTGCTGGCAGCCTCTTCCGCAGCGGCCGCGACCTGTGTCGATTGCGCGGCGGTTCCGCTCGCGGTTCCGGACAGGCTCTTGGCGGTCGCCTGCAACTCGGTGGCCGCCGAGGTGACCGCGCCGACAATGCCGCCGACGGCGCGCTCGAAGCCGTCGGCCATCTGGCGCATGCCGGTCTTGCGCTGCTCCTCGGCACTGGCGCGGGCGAGCTCGGTTTCCGTCTCCAGCTCGCGTGTGCGGATGAGGTTGTCCTTGAACACCGAGACTGTCGCGGCCATCGCGCCCACCTCGTCCTTGCGCTCCAGCCCCGGAACGGTGCGCGTCGCATCGCCAGCGGAGAGCGCCTGCATCATCTCGTTGAGGCGGCCGAGCGGACGCAGGACGCTCACCAGAACGATCGCGAGCGCCAGGATCGTGGCTGCCGCGCCGAACAGAATGGTGCCGCCGCCGATCCACTCGCTGACGACATAGGCGGCCATGCTCGACTCGTAGGTCGCACCGGCCTCATCGATCTGCAGGTCGACGAGCTGTCCCACCGACTCGCTGACGGGGTCGATCACGGCGTAGAGCCGCTCGGTCACGAAGCGATCGAGCCCTGCGCGATCGCCACGGCGCAGGATCTGGAGAAGATCCGTGACCGCTGCATCCGCATTCGCCATCTGGGCGCTCGTCGCGGCTGCGAGGCGTTGCTCGGCTGGGGTCATGTACGTGGCCGCATAGGCCTTCCAGACCGTGCCGATGCGGCCCCGGGCCTCCTCGATCGACGCGATGCCCGCAGGCCATGCCAGATTGCCGTTGCGAACCTTGTGAGAGGTATCGACGATGTTCACGGCGTACATGTCGGCTACGATTTTCAGCTGCCGGAGCGGCACGACTCGGTCGGCATAGACGGTCTTCATGCCGCTCTCGGCGACGGATGAGGCATAGATGCCCGCGCCTCCCACGAGGAGCAGGGCGAGGAACAGCGCGCCGATGACGGCGAGCAGGCGGGTCTTGATCGAGTGCATTGCGGATCTCGGAGGAGGAGGCCGCTAGCGTGTTGTTCTTTAATGGTTAAGCTTAGGTTGGTCCGCGACGTTGGAGGGAACGCGTCTTCGACCAAAGTCGGGTGCATGCTGCGCATGGGACCCGCAAATCGGCGGCAGTGTACTCTTTTCGTTCCAACGGCTAGAGAAAGCCGAATGGCCTTGTCCGGATCCTGAGGGACACGACATGGGTTTCACGCCGCGCTTGCTGCCGGCGTATTGTTGCGACTTCACGCGAGACTGAGCCCTGCATGGCCAGAGCCCCATCCGCCGCCAAGCCGGCGAAAGCCGTGCCCGCCAGATCCAGCGCGAAGGCGACGTCCAAGCCCTTCGAGAAATCCGACTCAGAGCTGAACCGGATGTTCGACGAAGGCGTGTCGGCGCATGACCGGCGCGTCATCTCGGTGCGCGGCGCGCGCGAGCACAATCTCAAGAACGTCGACCTGACGATTCCGCGCGACAAGCTGGTGGTATTCACCGGCCTCTCGGGCTCGGGCAAATCCTCGCTCGCCTTCGACACCATCTATGCCGAGGGCCAGCGCCGCTACGTGGAATCGCTCTCGGCCTATGCCCGGCAGTTCCTGGAGATGATGTCGAAGCCGGACGTCGACCAGATCGACGGGCTCTCGCCGGCCATCTCCATCGAGCAGAAGACGACGTCCAAGAACCCGCGCTCGACGGTGGGCACCGTCACCGAGATCTACGACTACATGCGCCTGCTCTGGGCGCGCGTCGGCATCCCCTATTCGCCGGCCACCGGCCTGCCGATCGAGAGCCAGACCGTCAGTCAGATGGTCGACCGGGTGCTCGAACTGCCTGAAAAAACACGGCTTTATCTGCTGGCGCCCGTGGTGCGCGGGCGCAAGGGCGAGTACCGCAAGGAAATCGCGGAGTACCAGAAGAAGGGCTTTCAGCGCCTTCGCATCGACGGCGAGTACTACCCGATCGACGACGCGCCCAAGCTCGACAAGAAGCTGAAGCACGACATCGACGTGGTGGTGGACCGCATCGTGGTGCGCGAGGACATGGCGAGCCGCCTCGCCGAGTCGTTCGAGACGGCCCTGGAGCTGGCCGACGGCATCGCCGACATCGAGTTCGCCGATGCGCCGGAGGGCGAGGCCCCTCGGAAGATCACGTTCTCGTCGCGCTTCGCCTGCCCGGTCTCGGGGTTCACCATACCCGAGATCGAGCCCCGGCTCTTCTCCTTCAACAACCCGTTCGGCGCCTGCCCGGTCTGCGGCGGAATCGGCCACGAGATGCGGATCGACCCGGAACTCGTGATCTCCGACGAGGCCCTCAGCCTCAAGCGCGGCGCGGTAGCGCCCTGGGCGAAATCCACATCGCCCTATTACGACCAGACGCTCGAAGCGCTGGCCAAGCATTTCGACTTCAAGACGACGGTGCCCTGGGCGGCGCTTCCGACGGAGGCCCGCATCGCCATCCTCTACGGCACCGAGAAGCAGTCCGTGCGCTTCGCCTACAACGACGGCCTGCGCTCCTACTCGGTGAACAAGCCTTTCGAGGGCGTCATCCCGAACCTGGAGCGGCGCTACAAGGAGACGGAGAGCGACGCGGCCCGCGAGGATATCGGCCGCTACATGAGCGCCACTCCCTGCGAGGCCTGCGACGGCAAGCGGCTCAAGCCCGAGGCGCTCGCGGTCAAGATCGACATGCAGGATATCGGGCAGGTCACGGCGCTCTCGGTGCGCGATGCCCATCGCTGGTTCTCCGAGATTTCCTCGAAGCTCACCGACAAGCAGAACGAGATCGCGGTCCGCATCCTGAAAGAGATCCGCGACCGGCTGACCTTCCTGGTCGATGTCGGGCTCGAATATCTCACGCTTGGCCGCGGCTCGGGCTCGCTCTCGGGTGGCGAGAGCCAGCGCATTCGCCTCGCCTCTCAGATCGGCTCTGGGCTGACCGGCGTGCTCTATGTGCTCGACGAGCCCTCCATCGGGCTGCACCAGCGCGACAATGAGCGGCTGCTCGGCACGCTCAAGCGGCTGCGCGACCTCGGGAATTCGGTGATCGTCGTCGAACACGACGAGGACGCGATCCTGCAGGCCGACTACGTCGTCGATGTCGGCCCAGGCGCCGGCATCCATGGCGGCCAGATCATCGCGCAGGGCACCCCGCAGGAGGTGCTGAAGAGCCCAGCTTCGCTGACGGCCAAGTATCTGACCGGCCAGATGTCGGTGCGCACGCCGACCGCGCGGCGCATGGCGAAGAAGGGATTGCTCAAGCTCTTCGGCGCGCGCGGCAACAATCTGAAGGACGTCGACGTCGCGATTCCGCTCGGCACCTTCACCTGCATCACCGGCGTCTCGGGCGGCGGCAAGTCCACGCTGGTGATCGATACTCTCTATAAGGCGGTGGCGAAGAAGCTGAACGGGGCGCTCGAGCACCCGGCCCCCTTCGAGCGCCTCGAAGGGCTGGAGTATCTCGACAAGGTCATCGACATCGACCAGTCGCCGATCGGGCGCACGCCGCGGTCGAATCCGGCGACCTATACCGGCGCCTTCACGCCGATCCGCGACTGGTTCGCGGGGCTGCCCGAGGCCAAGGCGCGCGGCTACCAGCCGGGCCGCTTCTCCTTCAACGTGAAGGGCGGGCGCTGCGAGGCCTGCTCGGGCGACGGCGTCATCAAGATCGAGATGCACTTCCTGCCCGACGTCTACGTCACCTGCGATGTCTGCAAGGGCAAGCGCTACGATCGCGAGACGCTGGAGGTGAAGTATCGCGGCAAGTCGATTGCTGACGTCCTCGACTCGACCGTCGAGGAGGCCGCCGACCTGTTCAAGGCAGTGCCGGCGATCCGGGACAAGATGGAGACGCTGAAGCGCGTCGGGCTCGACTACGTCCATGTCGGCCAGCAGGCGACGACGCTGTCCGGCGGCGAGGCGCAGCGCGTGAAGCTGTCGAAGGAGCTGTCGAAGCGCGCGACGGGCCGCACGCTCTATATCCTCGACGAGCCCACCACCGGCCTGCACTTCCACGACGTGGCCAAGCTGATGGAGGTGCTCCACGAACTCGTCGACCAGGGCAACACGGTCGTGGTGATCGAGCACAACCTCGAGGTCATCAAGACCGCCGACTGGGTGATCGACATGGGCCCTGAGGGCGGCGATGGCGGCGGCGTGGTCGTGGCCGAGGGCACGCCGGAGCAGATCGCCGAGTCGACGGCGAGCCATACCGGACGATTCCTGCGGGACGTGCTCGCTCGTCGGCCGGCCAAGCCTGTCGCTCCGCCGGCACCGAAACGCCGCCAAGCCGCCGAGTAGCTCGATTCGAGACGTTCGAACGGGACTCACGGCCGAGCTTGATTCGTCCCGGACGGTCCGGTCGGCCGTCTGAGCCGGTCCGAAGAGCTAACCTAGCCGCCATCGGCCGGCCGTCACTTCGGGCGCGGAAACGGCTCCCTCAGAGTTGTTTGCGCAATCATCCTGCCGCCCCTGCTCGAATTACCTGGTTGGGCAATCTGCGGCAAAGCTTTGATCGGCATGTTTTATTTTGCTGGAGGCGGCGGCTGAATGGTCGCGGCGCGTCCCCATGGTGCGCCACGCAACTCTCTGTTGCTCTGCCGCAAAAATGCGGCTTTTGCGCAACGGTGGATCTGCAACTGCCCAGCCTTACGGCAAAGCTCTGTCCTTCCGGATCGGACTGTAGAATAGTTCCCAACGTTGAGACTTGAGGTGGGGCCGTAAGGGGGCGCCCGGGGCGACCGTACAGAACCCGCGAAGCAAAGCGAGGTACTGACCAAGTCGTTCGGGGGCTACGGGGCGGACGCCTGAAATCCTTGGGAAGGAATGATAACAATGTTGAAGAACTGGATCGCCGCGGGAGCGCTCGCGCTTACCGCCGGCATGACGACCACTGCCGCTTTCGCCCAGACCACCACCGTTCCCGGTGAGCAGGTCGGTCTCGCCACCGGTGCTCCGCTTCCGGAAGGCGTGTACGCCGTCAATACGTTCCTGTACCGCAGCAACGACTTCAACCCGGCCAACGCCGGTGTCGATATCGGCATCAACATCCCGATCCTGCTGTGGTCGACCCCGTGGGTTCCGCTCGGTGGTCGCCTCGAGCTCGCCGTTGCTCCCCCGACCGTGTTCGGCTTCGGTCGTGGTCGCGGCGCCGCTGGCATTCGCGACTTCTCGGTCAACGTCGGCACCTTCGTCGGTGGTCTCTGGGCGTTCGATCTCGGCAACAACTTCGGTGTCAGCTTCCTCGGCGGCGCCTACCTGAACGAGCTCGATGGCGGCCGCGGCCTCCTCGTGAACAATGCCGGCGTGCCCCTGAACCCGCTCGGCGCTGCTCTCGGACAGCTCGCTTCCAACACCTACCGCCTTGGCGTGGCAGGTTCGTACACCGGTGACGGCTGGAACATCACCGGCAACCTGACCTACAACTTCTACGACACGCCCGCCCGCTTCCAGAACGCCAACGTCATTGCGCGTTCGTTCGTCTACAACCCGTCCGACGCTCTCAACCTCGACGTGACGGTCACGAAGAAGTTCGACCTGTTTAACGAGGGCAAGGCGAAGTTCGAGTTCGGTCTGATCGGTTACGGTACCGTCAACCTCGACACCGGCGCTCGTTTCGACGGCTTCGGCAACCAGAACAACCCGGCCTTCAACAACCGCGGCTACTTCGCCCTCGGCGGCCTCGTCGGCTACGACTTCGGCCTCTTCACCGCTCAGGCTTACGTCGCCCACTACGTGGCGTCCGACAGCCGCGCCTACGGCAACGGCGACGTGACCGAAGGTTGGTTCCGCGTGATCGTGCCCCTGTACTCGCCGACCCCGGCTGCCGCTCCGGCCCCGATCGTCCGCAAGTACTGATCCAAACCGGGGCGCCCCGCGGCGCCCCGACGGTCAAACCGCAAAGAGCCGTCCGACCCATCCGGGTCGGGCGGTTTTTCTTTGCGCTGCCGACACGGCGCGTCGGCGAAACGTCCTTCGTCCGGTTGCGTGCCGACGAACGTCTATATGGAGATGTCGGCGGCCGCAGGCGTCGAGGCCAAGGGCGGCGCTACTGCCGGCACCTGCCGCTGCCCAGCCGAGATCGAACGGCGCCCACTCCGCCATCGACGGCGAAAGACGGTCCCGATCTGTCGACACGAGCCCGGTTCGGGTGAACCGCTCTCTGGGATGTGATGAGTAGCCCGAGCCGTCAGTCTCGGATCAGCTTGCCCGTATAGACCACTTGGCCCGTCGGCTGTCCGGTCGGAGAGCCGCCCTGCGGCTCGACCGAGACGGCGATCAAGCCATCACCGGCACCGGTGCCGGGCGGCAGCGAGATCCGGGTGGCGCCGGAGCCGATGAGCCCGAGCGTCTTCGGCGACTTGTCGGCTCCGATGTACCAGAGTTCCAGGCTGCGGCCGTCAGGCGCCTTCGCGGCGACGGGGCGGACCTGCGCCGTGCCGCTGGCCGTGTCGACGCTGACGATCAGTGCCGGCAGGTCGCCCCCGCTTGTGACCACCGCGACGTAGCGCCCCCGTGCGTCCGGTTCGGACGGACGTGGTCCCAAAGCCAGGAACAAGGCGAGCCCGGCCGCGATCAGCCCGGTCCCGGCGGCAGCCGTCCGCCAGCGCCTGACCTGGGCCGCGAGGCCGGCGATCCGGTTGTCGTTGGCCGGATGGGTCAGGGCCGAGGGTCCGGGCAGCGCCTGCTGGATCGCGCTCCAGAGGCGCGGAGGCGGATTTTCGTCCGGCACGGCGAGGCTCAGCGGCGCGAGGCGCCGTTCCCAGTCGCGCACACGCGCCATCGCCACGGGGTCTCGGCCGAGTTCGGCCGCCATTGCCGCGCGCTCGTCGACGGGCAGCGTGCCGAGCACGAATTCGGCGGCGCGGAACTCGCTGTCGCTGTGGAAGGGGCCGCCGCTCATCGCGCGCCCTCCAGGCAGCCCTTCAGGCTGGCGAGTGTGCGGTGCAGCCAGGTCTTGATGGTGTTGACGGGCTTGTCGTGGCGGCGCGCCAGCTCTTCGCGGGACCAGCCCTCGCAGTAGGCCAGCATCACACATTCGGCCTGGACCGCATCGAGGCGGCCGAGGCAGGTTCTCAACGCATCGCGGTCGAGCAACGCCCCTTCGCCGGAGCGCGGGTCGGCCAACTGCTCCAGCCAATCCTCGCCGTCCTCACGCACGGGACCCTGTACCTCGCTCTTCCGCCGCACTCCGTCGATCGCGCGGTTGCGTGCGATGGCGCAGAGCCATGGCAGCGGCCGTCCGTTCTCCGGGACATAGGAACCTGCCGCCTGCCAGACCTTCAGGAACACGTCCTGAAGCACGTCCTCGGCCAAGCTCCTGTCGCGTTGGATACGCAGGACGATCCCGAATAGTTTCGGGGCGGTGAGATCGTAGAGCACCCGCAGGGCGGATTGGTCTCCGGCGGCGATCTCGCGCAACAGCCGGGCCAGGGTCGCGTCGTCACGCACGAGGGATCACCTGTCGGTCGCGTGACATGGCGCTTTTCGAATCCTGGCCAAACCGTTCGCTCGATGGAACGTTGCAGCCATCATTAGCCGAGTGGCCGCCGGGATGCCACGGGGTGACGCCTCGGCTGTCCACGGATCACGATCGCGCGGCAGCGGGTGTCGGAAGGCGCCCCGGCACCTATTTTCCCAGCTAGATCATGCTGCGGCTCGATCGAAGCTGTCGAAACGCAGAAACCTTGATCGTTTCAACGAGTTAGAGCAGGCTTCGAGCGAAAGCCGATTTTTTCGTGGCCCGCTCGAGCCGCCGATCTCACTGGAGGGAGGCTGATGGCCGTCCCAGACCTTTTCAGGATTCCAGCCTCCGTGCAGCCCAAGCCGTCCGATTACAGCTACGATCTCGAGCGCACGCTGACCTCCGTGGTCTCTCTGTCGAGTCGCGTGCCGTCCGAAGCCTTCACGGCCGATACGCTCGGCACCGAGCGGGCGGGCAATGGCGTGGTGATCGGCGCGGACGGGCTGGTGCTCACCGTCGGCTACCTGATCATGGAGGCCGAGTCCGTATGGCTGACGACGCATGACGGCCGCTCGGTGCCGGCGCATGTCGTCGGCTTCGATGCGGCGACGGGCCTCGGTCTGGTGCAGGCGCTCGGCACGCTCGACCTTCCGGCCCTGAAGATCGGCCGTTCGGACACGCTCTCGATCGGAGACAAGGCTGTGGTCGCGGGCGCGGGCGGCCGCGGCCACAGCGTCGCCGTGGAACTCGTCGCGCGCCAGGAATTCGCGGGCTACTGGGAGTACCTGCTGGACGAGGCCCTGTTCACGGCGCCCGCTCACCCGCATTGGGGCGGCACCGCGCTGATCGGCCCGGGCGGCGACCTCCTCGGCATCGGCTCCCTGCAATTGCAGCAGGGCGGTGCCGGCCGGACGCAGGCGATCAACATGGTCGTGCCGATCGACCTCCTGCCGCCGATCCTCGACGAGCTGCGCCTGCAGGGACGCACCGATGCGCCGCCGCGCCCGTGGCTGGGCCTCTACGCCACCGAGACGGAGGACGGTGTCGTGGTGATGGGGCTGGTCGACGATGCGCCCGCCCAGGCGGCGGATCTGCGTGCCGGAGACATCCTCTCGGCCGTCGCGGGCGAGCCCGTCACCGACCTCGCCGGCTTCTTTCGCCAAGTCTGGGCCCTGGGCGATGCGGGCGCACGCGTGCCGTTGAGCGTCCAGCGCGACGGCACCGAGATCGCGCTGTCGGTGATGTCGGCAGACCGCAACGCCTATCTCGTGCGGCCGAAGCTGCACTGATCTCGGCGATGATCTCCGCGGGCCTCGGCCGACCGTCCGCACATCGTCGTGACGACGAGGAAACGATCACCGACGTTCCAGCACCCAGTCCACTGCTTCCCGCAAATCCGCCAGCGTCGCGGTTGGGGCAGGTTTGATCCGGGTTTCGTCCCCGTCCCGGTACTTGCCGGTGCGCACCAGGATCCCGGCCATGCCGGCCGCCATGGCGCCCTCGACGTCGGATTCCGCGTCGTCTCCGATCATCACCGTGCTCGCCGCGGGCGTGCCGAGATCGGCGAGGGCCGAGTCGTAGAAAGCGGCGGCCGGCTTGCCGATGAGGAGAGCCTCGCGGCGGCTCGCATATTCGAGCGCAGCGACGAAGGGTCCGGCATCGAGGCTCAGAGCGCCATCATCCCGAAACGTGCGGTTCCGGGCCAAGGCGATGAAGGCGGCACCGCCGTCGATCAGACGGAATGCAGCGTTGAGCGCGTCGAAGGTGAAAGCGCGGCCCGCATCGCCGACGATCACCGCGTCCGGATCGGCGCCGCTCGGCGGATCGAAGTCCTCCAGCAGAGCGGGGTTCATCAGGAAATGGGGCGACCAGCCGTGCTCACGCACGAGGCCGCGGGCGGCCGTCGCCGGCGTGAAGATGTGCTCGTCCGAGGCGGCGATGCCGAGGCCCTGCAGCGTCTCGCGCAGCACCCGCAGCGGCTCCGAGGTGGTGTTGGTGACGAAACGCAGCGCGATGCCATGGGCGCGCAAATCCGCGACGGCCGCGACGGCATCGCCGATCGCCGCGCCACTGCTGAACACGACGCCACTGAGATCGAGGAGGACGCCACTCATCCTGGTCATCGACGGTACCTTGCTCCTCGGCCAATCCAGACTCAAGCGAACACCGTGCCGCGCCGCTGGTCGACATAGCGCTACGAGTGATGGCGAGGAGGAGACCTTCGAGTGGCGCTCGTGCTGGAAATTCGACGCTCGGTACCGGTCGCGAGCGTCCATCAGGGGCGGATTTTTGCCGGACTACTTTCGGGAAAACATCACGAGATCAGACGGTGGTCTGGATGCCGACAAGCGACCGCTCCGCGCCTGTATCGGCGGCCCCGCCAGCATGAGCATGGCACGCAAGGCGGCCCGATGTTGAAGGCCGCCTCAACCCTTGACGTGCTTGTCAGGCGTCAAGCGATCCCAGCGAAGCGTTAGACTTTGCGGAGGTTCGATTAGACGCCGGCCGAAAGCGCGGCACCAGCATACCGACCTCATCGCGGTAGCGGCGATAGCGATCGCCGAAGACCGTCAACAGATCTCGTTCTTCGAGCTGGATGCCCACGAGTATGTAAACAGTCGTGACTGCAGCGAACAGAAAGTGGCCGACGCTCATCGCCGGAGAAGACCAGAAGGCTATGACGAAGCCGACATAGATCGGGTGACGCACATACCGGTACAGCATCGGCGCCTTGAAGACAGCCTCGCCACTCGCATTGACCGTTCGACGAGCAAAGGTCTGCTTCAGCCCGAACAGATCAAAATGGCTGATCATGAAGGTGCTCGTGACCACGATGAGCCAACCGAGCCAAAACGCGGCTTTTATAGCGCCAGCCATAAGTGGTTTTTCGATGCTCCACACAGATGCTGTGAGAGGCTGCCACTGCCAGAACAGCAGCAGCAGAGCCGCGCTCGCAAGCAGCACATAGGTGCTCCGCTCGATGGGCTGCGGCACGTACTTGGTCCACCATGTCTTGAAACCAGGTCGCGCCATGACGCTGTGCTGGACAGCGAAAAGGCTCAGCAGCCCAAGATTGGCGACCATGGCCGCGGGCCAAGGTAGATCGGGGAGTCCGTCGTCGATGCCCTTCGGTACGAGGATGCCGCCAGTGAAGCCGACAGCATAGAGAAATGTCACCGAGAAAATCAGGTAGGCAAAGAGGCCGTACATCATCGCCGCCACGCGGGTCATGAGCCGCTCCCAAGCTGTCACCTCTGCACGCCAGAGGCTTCAGACTCATGGAGACATCGCTTCTGGCCTTCCGTGACCCTGATCACAGATGGATGGTGCTTCGAAGACTGTCCGCTTGGCTGCGACCCGAAAAACTTGCCCAGGCGAGACAAGATCAAGCCTGATCGTCCATCACCGCCATGAGTCGAAAGCGCATAACGATGTGGGACCGTCTGCGAAGAGATCGCCGAATGCGCCGGCGGCGGATGCTGCCTCTTCGCGCCCGTTGATCGGCGAGGGGGCGATCCGCTATTCCGGCGCATGACCGGAATTGATCCCATCCACATCGTCGGCGGCGGGCTCGCGGGCTCGGAGGCGGCCTGGCAGATCGCCGAGGGCGGCCATCGCGTCGTGCTGCACGAGATGCGGCCCGTGCGCGCCACCGACGCGCACCAGTCCCAGGATCTTGCCGAGCTCGTCTGCTCGAACTCGTTCCGTTCGGACGACGCCAACGGCAACGCCGTCGGCCTGCTGCATCAGGAGATGCGCACGCTCGGATCGCTGATCATGCGGGCGGCGGATGCCAATCAGGTGCCGGCGGGCGGCGCGCTCGCGGTCGACCGGGACGGGTTCGCCGCCGCCGTCACCGCGGCGCTCGAAGGCCATCCCAACGTCACGATCGTCCGGGAGGAGGTCGACGGCCTGCCGCCCGCCGAATGGGGCGACGCCATCGTCGCCACCGGACCCCTCACCTCCCCGGCCCTGGCCGATGCGATCGCCCGGGTCACCGGCGCGGATTCGCTCGCCTTCTTCGATGCCATCGCGCCGATCGTGCATCGCGACTCGATCGACATGGACAAGGCCTGGTTCCAATCGCGCTACGACAAGGCCGGCCCCGGCGGCACCGGAGCCGATTACCTCAACTGCCCGATGAACCGGGAGCAATACGACGCCTTCATCCAGGCGCTGATCGAGGGCGAGAAGACGAGCTTCAAGGAATGGGAGGCCTCGACCCCCTATTTCGACGGCTGCCTGCCGATCGAGGTCATGGCCGAACGCGGCCCGGAGACCCTGCGCCACGGCCCGATGAAGCCGGTCGGCCTCACCAACCCGCATGATCCGACCGTGAAGGCCTGCGCCATTGTCCAGCTCCGCCAGGACAATGCGCTCGGCACGCTCTACAACATGGTCGGCTTCCAGACGAAGCTGAAGCATGCCGAGCAGGTCCGGGTCTTCCGCACGATTCCCGGCCTGGAGAACGCCGAATTCGCGCGCCTCGGCGGCCTCCACCGCAACACCTATCTCGACAGCCCCCGCCTGCTCGACGCGACCCTCCGGCTGAAGGCCGCGCCGCGCCTGCGCTTCGCCGGCCAGATCACCGGCTGCGAGGGCTATGTCGAGAGCTCCGCCATTGGATTGATGGCCGGCCGCTTCGCCGTCGCCGACCGTGCGGGGACGCCGCTGGCCCCCCTGCCCCAGACTACGGCGCTCGGCGCGCTGATCGCGCACATCACCGGCGGCCACATCCTCACCGAGGAGGAGGCAGGCAAGCCGCGTTCGTTCCAACCGATGAACGTGAATTTCGGGCTGTTTCCGCCCCTCGACCACGCGCCGCGCAACGAGACCGGCAAGCGCCTGCGCGGACCCGAAAAGGCTGCACTGAAGCGGCGCGCCCTGACCGACCGGGCGCGGGCGGATCTCGCCGCCTGGCTGGGCGACGATGCTCCGCGAGTGGCCGCGGAATGAGCGGGCTTTCGCACGGGCAGGCGTCGGCATCGACGCTCGGCGCGATCCTGCGCGTCACCTCCGGGAATTTCCTGGAGATGTTCGATTTCTTCCTGTTCGGCTTCTACGCGAACCACATCGCCGCGGCGTTCTTCCCGGCCGAGAGCGCCTTCGCCTCGCTGATGCTGACCTTCGCCACCTTCGGGGCGGGCTTCCTGATGCGTCCCCTCGGCGCCGTCGTGCTCGGGGCCTTCACCGACCGGGTCGGCCGCCGTCAGGGCCTGATCCTGACGCTGGCGATCATGGCGATGGGCACCGTCCTGATCGCCTTCGTGCCATCGTACGCCACCCTCGGTCTCGCGGCCCCGCTCCTGGTGCTGACTGGGCGCCTGCTCCAGGGTTTTTCGGCGGGCGCCGAGCTCGGTGGCGTCTCGGTGTATTTGGCGGAGCTGGCCAAACCCGGTCGCGAGGGCTTCACGGTCGCCTGGCAATCGGCGAGCCAGCAAGTCGCGGTGATGGCCGCGGCGGCCATCGGCTTCGTGCTCAACCGCGCGCTGTTGCCCGAGCAGATGGCTCATTGGGGCTGGCGCATCCCGTTCCTGCTGAGCTGCCTCCTGGTGCCGTTCCTGTTCTACATCCGCGCCTCGCTGCAGGAGACGGAGGTCTTCGCCAAACGGAAGCATCACCCGGAGCTCGGCGAGAGCCTGCGCAAGCTGCTGGAGAACCGCCGGATCGTTCTGCTCGGCATGCTGCTCGTCGCGATGACGACGATCAGCTTCTACGCGATCACGGTCTACACGCCGACCTTCGGCCGGACGGTGCTGGGCCTGAGCGATACCGACAGCCTGATCGTCACCTTCCTCATCGCCGCCTCGAACTTCTTCTGGCTGCCGGTGATGGGAGCGCTCTCCGACAAGATCGGCCGCAAGCCCATCCTGCTCGTCTTCTCGACGTTGACACTGCTCACCGCCTACCCGGCGCTCTCCTGGCTGACCGGCCATGCGAGTTTTTCGGCGCTGCTCGGCATACTGCTGTGGTTCTCGTTCCTCTACGGCAGCTACAACGGCGCCATGGTCGTGGCGCTCACCGAGATCGTGCCGGGTGAAGTCCGCACGGCCGGCTTCTCCTTGGCCTACTCGCTCGCGACGGCGCTTTTCGGCGGCATGACGCCGATTGTCTCGACCTGGGCCATCAAGGAACTCGGCGACAAGGCAGCGCCTGGCCTCTGGATGGCCCTGGGGGGCGCCTGCGGTCTCGCGGCGACGCTGCTCGTCTATCGGGCTCCATCGGGCCGCGCTGCCGCCCGTGAGGCCGCCATGCCGGATGCCACCGGACGCCCCTGAGGTACGTCGCGGATATCCCAGACCATGAGCTGGCGGCCCGGGCGTTTGCCGCCGTCTCCGGTCGGGCGAAAGCCGAGCTTGTGCAGCATCTGCCATGAGGCGACGTTCTCGGGCCGGCACTCGGCGACGATGGCCCGGCGCGGATAGGCTTCCGCCAACGCTCGCACGATGGCCCCGACGCCCTCGCCGCCATATCCACGACCGCGCGCTCCGCCGCCGATCCAATAGCCGATCTCGATGGCCTCGAGCGCGCGAAGATGCGCGCCGACGATTCCGACGAGGCTGCGGTCCTCGCGCTCGACCAGGCCGAGGAAGACGTCACGGCCGGTCGATGCGGCCCGGATCAGACTCCGGGCATCGGCCAATCCGAAGCGCTCGGGCAGAAAGTCGACCGCGCTGGTGACGGCGGGATCGTCGGTCAGGCGGCGCACCTCCTCCGCCATGTCCGCGTGCAGCGGCGCGATGGCGAGGCGCTCGGTCTCGATGATCGGGAGGACGAGGCGTTCCCAGCGGGTGCCTCGCAAGATGCGGGAGAGAATGCCCATGGACTCAAGGTGGGCGCGCCGCGGCGCATGGGAAGGGATCGACGGCGCAAAGCCACTGCAGCGTAAACGAAAAGGCCGCCCCGGATCATCCGGGGCGGCCTGAGGATCGGGTATGACGGACCGATCAGTGAGCGGCAGGTGCCGTCACGGCCGGGTGGATCACCATCTCCGTGAAGGGCGGCACATAGGCCTGCAGCATCACCAGGAGGCCGACGAGGCAGGCCAGCGCGATCGAGTGCCAGAACACGAAGCGCAGGATCTTGCCTTCCTGTCCGAAATACCCGGTGGCGGTGGAGGCCACGACGATCGACTGCGCGTCGATCATCTTGCCCATCACGCCCCCGGACGAGTTCGCCGCGGCCATCAGCACGCCGGACAGGCCGAGCTGTTCCGAGGTGATCCTCTGCAGGCCGCCGAACAGCACGTTCGAGGCCGTGTCCGATCCCGTCAGCGCCACACCGAGCCAGCCGAGCAGCGTGCCGAAGAACGGGTAGAGGATGCCGGTTCCGGCGAAGGCGAGACCCAGCGTGGCGTCGACGCCGGCGTAGCGAGTGAGCACGCCCAGAGCGAGCATCGCCGAGATGGTGATGAGCGAGTAGCGCAGCACCCAGATCGTCTCGATGTAGGCGGTGATCAGGCGCCACGGCGAGAAGCGCATGATCAGGCCCGAGATGATCGCGGCGATGAGTACGCCGGTCCCCGTATAGGACATGTAGGTGAACAGGAAGACCGCGCCTTCGGGGATGGGCTTGGCCACCACCGGGGGCACCTTCATGATCATGTTGTGAAGGCCCGGCACCTCGTATTTCCAGGTGAAGATCGGGTTCACGATGGCCTTGAACCAGCCGGTCCCCCAGATCGCCACCACGATCGAGAGGATGATCCACGGCACCCAGGCCATGAACAGCTGGCCCTGCGAGGCGGTGCGGTCGCCGGTATGGACCTTCGGCATGTCGCCAGGGACGCCGGCGCCGAGAGCGACCGGGCGGGCTTCGCCGTAGCCGATCGAAGGATCGTTCCCACGCAGGGCCGGAGAGGTCCAAACCTCGGCCGGCTTCCAGAACTTCAGGAAGAGCACCAGAGCGCCCATCGAGAAGAGCGAGGCGCCGATGTCGACGATCCAAGGGTTCACGTAGTTCGAGATCGCGAACTGGGCGATCGCGAAGGAGGCGCCGGTGACCAGGATCGGCGGCCACACCTTGATCATGCCGCGGAAGCCCGCGAAGACCCAGATCAGCCAGAACGGCACGATCAGCGAGAAGAACGGAAGCTGGCGGCCGATCATCGCGCCGAGGATGTTCGGATCGTAGCCCGTCACCGAGGCGAGGCCCTGGATCGGGGCGCCGAGCGCGCCGAAGGCAACCGGGGCGGTGTTGGCGATCAGCGAGAGGCCCGAGGCGGCGAGCGGCGAGAAGCCGAGGCCGATCAGGATGGCGCCGGTCACGGCGACCGGCGTGCCGAAGCCGCCGGCACCCTCGAAGAAGGCACCGAAGGCGAAGGCCACGAGCAACAACTGGATGCGGCGGTCGGACGTGATGCCGGCCACCGATTGCTGCAGGATCGCGAACCAGCCCTTCTCCACCGTCAGGCGGTAGAGGAAAATGACGTTGAGGATGATCCAGCCGATCGGAAAGAAGCCGGTGACCATGCCGAGGATGGCGGCGCGTCCGGCGAGGCCCGTCGGCATGCCGAACCCGACAATGGCGACGACGAGGGCGATGACGAGGGCGATGACGGCGGCGATATGCGCCTTGATCTTGCCGCTCGCGATCATCGCGAGCAGGGCGATCACGGGGAGCGAAGCCGCGATGGTCGATAGCCACGCGTTCCCGAAGGGATCGTAGACCTGATTCCAGGGTTGCATGACGCGGTAATCCTCCCTCGGCTCGGTCTATTGCCGGCCTGAAGCATATCGCTAGCAGAGCCAGCGTATCGGCTCAACGCGGTGTAATCATGTATTCAGAGGGTGTTGCACACACGTTCCGGCAAGGCGGATGAAGTGCTGCCGCCGTCAGCTCCGCCTTGCCGTCCACCACAGCCGCCAGACCTTCCGCCAGCGTGGCAGCTCGATCATCGTGTTGAGCGGGTCGTAGTTCGATCGATCCATCGCCGAGAGGTAGCCCTCGACGAGGGCGACGGGCAGGAAGGCTGGGCGCGCGGCCGGGGCGATGGTGCCGCTGGCGGCTTGGTAGGCCTCGAGGTGCCGTCGAGCGAGCGCGCGCAACTCGGCGCAGCTGCGCACGAGGCCCGGGCCGCCGCGGCCGGTGACGACGTCTTCGCGGGTGACGCCGTTCTGCCGGAGCAGGTCGGCCGGCAGGTAGACCTGTCCGTTGCGGGCATGCCACGGCATTGCGCGCAGGAGGCCCGTCACGCCGAAGGCGACGCCGGCATGGCCGGCGGCAGCCGCACCGCCGGGCTCGGCGCCGTCGGCCAGGATGAGGCCACCGAGGCGGATCAGGGCGGAAGCGGTCTCGCCGCAATAGCCTTCGAGATCGTTCACCCGCGGCATCGGATCTTCGTAGAGGTCGAAGACGCGGGCATCGATCAGGTCGACGAAGGGCTGGCGACCGAGCCGGCGTGCGACGATGGCATCGTCGAGGGCCGCGGCGACGGGGTTTGCCTTCACATCTCCCCTCGCCTCACCCTGCAAAGCGTCGCGCCACCATTGCAGGCGGATCTCTCCGGCCATCGGGTTCGAGACGGCATCGCGGACGCGCGCGATGGTCAGGCTGAAGGCGGCCAGTGCGAAGAGATGGGGCCGGAACGCGGCGGGCGCGAAGAGCGTGGCGAGGTAGCGGTCCGGATCACCCTCGCGGACCAGCGCCTCACAATGGCGGAAGGCGAAGTCCAGGCCTTCGCCGGCGGGTTCGAGCTTGCTCTCCGTGCGGGTCACGCGGGCCTCGTCATGCCACCGCGATCAGGGCGGCCGCGACCTTGCGGTTTTCGCCGAGCAGGATGTTGTAGGTCCGGGCGGCAGCGCCCGTCTGCATCGCGTCGAGGCCGATCCCGGCCTCCTTGAGCCGCCGCCGCAGGGGCTCGGGGAACGGCGCGATGTCGATTCCGGTACCGACGAGCAGGAGTTCGATGCGCTCGCTCTCGTCGAGGACCGGCCGCAGGCTGGCGAGGTCGATCGCGCCGGGTGCGGTCACGTCCCAGGCCTTGATCCCCGAAGGCAGCATCAGGATCGAGCCGCGATGCGACATATCCGCGAAGCGGAAGCCGCCATTACCGTAGGAATCGATCCCGAAGCGGCCGGGGACGAACCCGTCGTGAAGGCGCCCGTCCATTCGGGTCCTTACTCGGCCGGCTGCGGCACGCCGCTCTCGCGTTGCGCCGACTTCGCACCCGAGAGCATGAGTCCGATATAGATCAACGACGGAGTCGAAACGAAGATCGCCGAGTAGGTGCAGATCACGACGCCCGCGAGCATCACCACCGCGAAGCCGTGGATCGCCTCCCCGCCGAACAGCACCAGCGAGAGCAGCGCCAGCGACGACGAGATCGAGGTCATCACCGTGCGCGACATGGTCGAGTTGATCGAGAGGTTGAGCAGCTCGACGGTGGGAATCGTCTTGTAGCGGCGCATCAACTCGCGGGTCCGATCGAACACCACGACCGTCTCGTTCAACGAATAACCGACGATCGTGAGGATCGCCGCGATCGAGGTCATGTTGAACTCGATGCGGGTGATGATGAAGATGCCGACGGTCAGCACGATGTCGTGCAGCGTCCCGACGATGGCGCCGAGCGCCAACTCGCGCTCGAACCGGAACCACAGATAGAGCAGCACCGCGACGACCGAGAGCACCACGCCGACGGTGCCCGACTGGACGAGTTCGCCCGAGACGCGGGGGCCGACGGTCTCCGTGCGGCGGAAGTCGTAATCCTTATCGAAGGCGGCGTGCGCCTTCTGCATCACTGCGGTCTGGCCCTGCTCACCGGCCTGGAGCGGCAGCCGCACCAGCACATTGCCCTGGCCGCCGAGCTCTTGCACCTCGGCCTCGCCGAACCCGAAGCCGTTCGCCGTGGTGCGGATCGTGGCGACGTCGGCCTGACCGGATTTCGCCTGCAACTCGACCAGCGTGCCGCCCTTGAAGTCGATGCCGAAATTCAGCCCGATCGTCAGGAACAGCGCCACGGTCGCGAGCGACATCAGCGCCGAGAGCGGGAAGGACAGCCGGCGAAATCGCATGAAGTCGAAATGCGATTCATCGGGCCAAAGGCGGAGCAGGCGCATGGTCTGTCTCGATACGGCGTTCGTGTCGGTCGCGTTCGAAGCGGCTTCGCCTCGAAACGGCGTGGACGTCTAGAATGGCAGGGTCTTGGGCTTCGCGTACTTGTACCACAGCGCGATCATCATCCGCGTGAGCGTCACTGCCGTGATCACCGTGGTGAGGATGCCGAGGATGAACACGACCGCGAAGCCCTTCACCGGGCCGGAGCCCATGAAGAACAGGATCAGCGCGGCGATCGCCATCGTGGAGTTCGAGTCGATGATGGTG
This sequence comes from Methylobacterium brachythecii, assembly GCF_014196345.1. Taxonomy (GTDB): domain Bacteria; phylum Pseudomonadota; class Alphaproteobacteria; order Rhizobiales; family Beijerinckiaceae; genus Methylobacterium; species Methylobacterium brachythecii. The sequence goes on from NZ_JACIDN010000012.1 coordinate 57,473, forward strand.
GCGAAGGCCCGGTCGAAGCCGGCCTGAAGCGCAGAGACCAGCGAGCGCCCGGCCCGCTGCTCCTCGCGCATGCGCTCGTAGATCAGCACGTTCGAATCCACCGCGGTGCCGATAGTGAGCACGATGCCGGCGATGCCGGGCAGCGTCATCGTCGCTTCCAAAACCGACATCAGGCCGAGGATCAGGCCGACGTGGACGGCGAGCGCGATGTTCGCGAAGAAGCCGAAGGTCCCGTAGGTCGCGAACATGAAGATCACGACGAAGATCGCGGCGAACAGCGTGGCGTGCTTGCCAGCCTCGATCGAATCCTTGCCGAGGCCCGGGCCGACGACGCGGCGTTCGACGACGTTCAGCTTCGCCGGCAGCGCACCGGCGCGCAGCAGAACCGACAGGTCGTTCGCGTCCTTGACGCTGAAATTACCGGTGATCTGGCCCGAGCCGCCGGTGATCGCGCTGCGGATGACCGGTGCCGAGACGACCTCGTTGTCGAGCACGATGGCCATGCGGCGGCCGACATTCTCCGCCGTCGCCTGGCCGAATCTCTGAGCGCCCTTGAGGTTGAACTTGAAGCTCACCATTGGCTCGTGCGTCTGCGGGTCGAAGGCCGGCTGCGCGTCCGTCAGATCGCCGCCATCGGCCATGACGCGGCGCTCGACGGGGACTTTGGCACCTTTCTCGTCCTTCGACGGCAGCAGATCGACGTCACCCGACGGGCTGTCCGACAGCATGCGGAACTCGAGCTTGGCCGTCTTGCCGAGCTGATCCTCCAGTTGCTTCGGATCCTGGAGGCCGGGGACCTGCACCAGGATACGGTCGGTTCCCTGCTGCTGGATCGAGGGCTCTTTCGTGCCTCCGAAATCGATACGGCGGCGGATGACCTCGATGCCCTGGCTCACGGCGCGCCGGGTGCGTTCGGTGAGGCCCGCATCCGTGAAGGTGAGCTGGATCGTGCCGTCGGGCTGTTCCGCGACGTCGAGCGTGCCGGTGCCGGCGGCGGCGAGGCTCTGGATCGGCTGCGACAGCTCCCGCAGCTTCGGCATGATCTTGGCGCGTCCAGCCGCATCCGAGATGCGGATCTGCACGCCGCGCTTGAGCGTCTGAATGCCGCCGTCGGCGCGTACGTTCTCATGCTGTAGGGCTCGCCGCACGTCGTCGCGCAGGCCCTTGACCAGTGAGGCCAGCAGATCGTTCTGGTCGACTTCGAGCAGGAGTTGCGAGCCGCCCTGCAGGTCGAGGCCGAGCACGATCGCCCGCTGCGGAATGATCCAGTGCGGGATGAAGCTCGGCAGGGAGGCCATGAAGCCCTTGCGCTGCTCGGGCGAGAAGAAGCTCGGGATGGCGAGGCTCAGCCCCAACAGGATGACGGCGAGCGTCCCGATGATCTTGGACTTCGAAAAGCGCAGCATCCGCCGGTTCCAGCTCTTCTTCTTCTCTGGGAGGCCGGGTCCGAGCCCGGCTCTCGCGGTGCCGCCTTCAGGCCGCTTTGACCGGGGCGCCCTTGACCCGGACCTCGGAGATCATGCTGCGCACGATCTTCACGCGAACGTTCGGGGCGATCTCGACCTCGACCTCGGCCCCGTCGTCGGTGACCTTGGTGACGCGACCGACTAGGCCGCCATTGGTGACGATGGTGTCCTCGCGGCGCAGGTTCTTCATCAGGGACTGGTGGTCCTTGAGCCGGCGCTGCTGAGGCCGCAGGATCAGGAAGTACATGATCACGAAGATCAGCGCGAACGGCACCAGCTGGATCGCGATGTCGCTGCCGCTGGACGCACCGGCGGCTTGCGCGAAGGCGGGGGTGATCAGCACGAAAACTCCTGATGGTACGACGACCCGCGCCGCGGCACGTCCGGGCGATGGGTAGGCTTTGGCCTGTCGAAAAGCGCGCGGACTATAGCCACGGGCGACCCGAAAGCAACGGTGCCTGTTGAGGTTGCGTCATCGTGGCGATGGCGCCGATCGTCGGATGCCGGCGGCCTGCCTCCGCGGCAGGCATGCGCGAATAATAGACGGCGATCCAGTTTTAAGCTCACGTTCAGGGAGCCGGCGAAAAGACTGGTCGTCGGCTCAGGTCCTGCCCAGGTCGAGCCGCATTGGAGCCAACACGTCGTCGCGATCACTGGCGACATCTGCACGCGAAGGCCGGACAACGGCCCGATCACGAGGGACAGGACCCAAGTATTATGTATTCCGATCATCGGAGCCAGGACGATGCATCCCGAGCCGTCGCGCGCGGGTCGGATGAAGGCCGGATTCGCGAGAGCTTCCGTCCCGTAGCGCTACCCGCACTCGCCGCCGCCGTCCACGTCAACCGTGAGGCCGCCGAAGCCGCCCGTGTCCGGCTCGCGGCGCGCCGCACGGCGCGGATCGTCCACGAGGACGAGCCGGTCGTCTGACCGTTCGCCGCACTGGGGCGAGGGTCCGTCCGTGCTGATCCTGCCGAGCCGGCGTCAGGTGCTCACCGGGCTTGGCGCGAGCACCCTCGCCGCCGGTGCGACGGGCACCTACGCCTTTGCCGTCGAGCCGCGCTTCCGGCTCGACGTCACGCGATATGCGCCCAAGCTCGCGGGCTGGACGCCGGGATTGATCCTGCGGATCGCGGCCATCGCCGACGTTCACGTCTGCGAGCCCTGGATGCCGCTCGACCGGGTCGCCGAAATCGTCGACGCGACGAACGCGCTCAAGCCCGACCTGATCCTCCTGCTCGGCGACTATCCAGCCGGCAGACGGGTGACCTGGAAGCCCGTCGCCCTCTCCGAGTTCGCCCGCGTCGCCGAGGGCCTCAGCGCCCCGCTCGGCGTCCACGCCATCCTCGGCAACCACGATTGGTGGGAAGACGAGGCGGCGCTCGATGCCCGGAAGGGGCCGGTCGAGGCGCGCCGGGTGCTGGAGGCGCGCGGCATCCCGGTGATGGAGAACGATGCCGTCCGCCTTGTGAAGGACGGCAGGCCGTTCTGGCTCGCCGGACTGGCCGACCAGCAGCCGTTCTGGATTCGGCGCGACCGTCGCAGCCTCGCCGACATCCCCGGCACGCTCGCCAAGCTCACCGATGATGCCCCGGCGATCCTGATGGCGCACGAGCCGGAGATTTTTCCCAAGATCCCCGACCGCTTCGCCCTGACGCTGGCCGGCCACACCCATGGCGGTCAGGTCCGCATCTTCGGCCACTCCCCGTTCGTCGCCGGCTACCACGACCCGCGCTACGTCTATGGGCACATCGTCGAGGGTCGGCGCCAGCTGATCGTTTCCGGTGGTCTCGGCGTGAGCAACGTCGCCGTGCGCTTCGGCGTGCCGCCTGAGATCGTGCTCGTCGAGCTCGGGACCACGGATCAGGCCTGACACAACCTGTGCGGACGGGCACGGCGCTTGATCGGCACTCGCTGCAATGGTTCATCCCGATGGGCACCGCGCGGCTTCGGCGGTGCTGCGAATCGGGGAGCCGATCGATGCCTGCCCTCATCCTCGCCGCTGCCGTGCTCGGCGGCGCCTTGTTCTGGATCCTCCGCGCCCACGGCACCGTGCGTCAGCTACGGGAAGTCGATCAAGACACGAAGGGACTGCAGCGCCGGGCCAAATCCGTCCTCGAAGACATCATCGGCACGCCGCTCGGCCGCGTGCGCGACGTGCGCCTCGCCGCAACGATCCTCATGATCCAGCTCGTGCGCACCGGAAGCCCGGTCACCGCCGCCGAGAAGACGCAGATCCTGGAGCTGATGGAAGATCCGCTTCAGGTCGAGAACGTCTCGGCGATGTTCGAACGGGCGTGGGGCTACACGCAGGCGCGCCGCCCCTTCTCCCTCGTCGCGGACGAGCTGCTGCCGCTCCTGCGAGAATCCCTGACGGAGGCCGAACGCCAGCAATTCGTCACCATGCTGACCAGGGTCGCTGCCGCGCATTCGAGCCCGAGCGACCTGCAACGCGAGGCCGTCGCCCGGCTCAAGCGCCGGCTCCTGTCCGGCAAGCCCGAACTGAAGGTCAGCCGCTCCGGCGATTTCGGCTGACGCCCGGCGGCGCGACGCCGCGCTCGTCACCGACCGTGCTGCGCCCTAGACTTGCGGGATGATCCTGTACCGCCTCCTCCCGATCCTCGCCGTCGTCACCGCCTTGTCGCAGCCGGCGCTGGCCGATTCCTGCGGCGACCTCGCCATCAAAGTTGGGGTCGAGACCGGGGCCGCGATCGGCGAGCGCATCGAGGATTTCGTGCGCTTCGCGGCTGGGGCGGACATGACTCTCTCGCTGTCCTGCGGCGGCAGCTACCCCTCCTCGGTCGGAGCCCAGTTTCGCGGCGAGACGCCGCCGGCCGAGTATTACGCTCTCTTCGGCAAGGCCGGCCACGCGGTGACCGGCATCGCGGCCGATATGCTGAGCGATGCCGCCCGCAAGGCGCAGGCCGAGGCCCAGACCCGACGGCACAGCAAGGTGCCGGCCGGCGGAGTCCAGGTCACCTGCTCCTTCACGAAATCGGACAAGGGCACGCTGACCATGTGCGCCGCGATCGAGCAGGCCGACCGGAGCTGAGCTGGTACCCGCACTGCGAGGCGAAACGGAAGCAGTCCAGGGTCGATGCGCCGATGGTGCGGGTGCGGCACCGGATCGTTTCCCTGAAGTTCGCGACGACGGCGAGCGCCGTTTGATTGATTTTCGAGAGTTTCGTTCGGCCCGAACGCTGTCCGAGGCGTCCCGATCGCCTATGGTGATCTTTGCGGATGCACCGGGACAACGCCTGACATGTTGAAAAAGCTTACTCTTATCTTATTCTTTGTTTTTGGTGCGCCGAGTATCGCCGAAGCGCGGCTGACCGTCACCGACAAGCTCAGCGCCTACCGCCACGCGAGCAGCGCGGATCGGATCGACCTCGCCACGCGGCTCGGCAAGTCGTTCTCCGCCCTCTCGCCGGGTCTCACCCGTGACTACTTCATCAAGTGCCTGGAGGAGACCGTGAACATCGGCGACCCCCGCGACCTCGAACTCGACGAGGCCGTCAGGCTCTGTGTCGCGGCTCAGCGGGGCGCGGGGGAGGAGTAGGTGTCGTCTGTCATCCCGGGTTCGCCGTCGGCGCCCCCAGGATGACACCGGAGGGTTTCGTCACCCTCCGATGCCAAGCGTCGAAAAAAACCTACAGCGGAATGTTGTCGTGCTTCTTCCACGGCTGCTCCATCTCCTTGGAGCGGAGCATCCCGAGGGCGCGGGCGATGCGCTTGCGGGTCGAGTGCGGCATGATCACCTCGTCGATGTAGCCGCGCTCGGCGGCGACGAACGGCGAGAGGAAGTGCGTCTCGTACTCTGAGGTGCGCTCGGCGATCTTGTCCTTGTCGCCCATCTCGGCCCGGTAGATGATCTCGACCGCGCCCTTGGCGCCCATCACGGCGATCTGAGCGGTCGGCCACGCGTAGTTGAGATCCGCGCCGACATGCTTCGAGGCCATGACGTCGTAGGCGCCGCCGAAGGCCTTGCGGGTGATGATGGTGACAAGCGGCACCGTCGCCTGGCTGTAGGCGAAGAGCAGCTTGGCGCCGTGCTTGATCAGACCGCCATATTCCTGCGCGGTGCCCGGAAGAAAGCCCGGTACGTCCACGAAGGTGACGATCGGGATCGAGAAGGCGTTGCAGAAGCGCACGAACCGCGCCGCCTTACGCGAGGCGTCGGAATCGAGAACGCCGGCGAGCACCAGCGGCTGGTTGGCGACGAAGCCGACCGTCCGGCCCTCGATCCGGCCGAAGCCCGTGATGATGTTGCGCGCGTAGGTCGCCTGGATCTCGAAGAAATCCTCCTCGTCGACGACGCGGCGGATCAGCTCACCCATGTCGTAGGGCTTGTTCGGGTTGTCCGGGATCAGGGTGTCGAGACCCTTGTCGAGCCGGTTGACGTCGTCGAAGCTGTCGAGCTCCGGCACGCCGTCGATGTTGTTCGCGGGCAGGAAGTCGAGCAGGCGGCGAATCTGCAGCAGCGCCTCGACGTCGTTCTCGAACGAGCCGTCGGCGATCGAAGACTTGGTGGTGTGGACCTTGGCGCCGCCGAGCTCTTCAGCAGTCACCACCTCGTTGGTCACGGTCTTCACCACGTCCGGGCCGGTGACGAACATGTAGCTCGTGTCGCGCACCATGAAGATGAAGTCGGTCATGGCCGGGGAGTAGACGTCTCCGCCCGCGCACGGCCCCATGATGACGGAGATCTGCGGTATCACGCCCGAGGCCGCGACGTTGCGCCGGAACACCTCGCCATAGCCACCGAGCGCCGCGACGCCCTCCTGGATGCGCGCGCCGCCGGCATCGAAGATGCCGATGATCGGGGCGCGCATCTTCAGGGCCATGTCCTGGACCTTGATGATCTTCTGCGCGTGCGTCTCCGAGAGCGAGCCGCCGAACACCGTAAAGTCTTTCGAGAACAGGAAGACCGTGCGGCCATTCACGGTGCCCCAGCCGGTGATGACGCCGTCACCGGGGATCTTCTGCTTCTCCATGCCGAAATCGGTGGAGCGGTGCTGCACGAACATGTCGAACTCTTCGAACGACCCGTGGTCGAGCAGGAGTTCGATCCGTTCGCGCGCCGTGAGTTTTCCGCGATTATGCTGAGCATCGATGCGCTTGGTGCCACCGCCGAGACGGGCGGCGTCGCGCCGCTCCTCGAGTTTTTCGAGAATGTCCTTCATGGTGTCGGTGTGCCCGCTTGTATTCAAAATGCGATTGGTACGAACGGCCTAGCCCCGAAAAGGGCTTGGCCGTTCGCTGGCTGATCGCCCTTAGCATGCAGGTTCGCGGGCGGGAACGGGTCCGACCACCGTCGCGTATCAGGCTCGGATTGTCCCGATTGCAGGCTCGGTCACATCATCGTGGCGGCCAGGTTCGTCCATGACGGCGTGCGGCTGGTGCCCGTGCGGCGCGAGGTCCGAAGGCCGAACAGCCTGCCGGCAAGCGCGTCGATCATGAACTCGACTCCGCAGGCGGTCATCTGGGCGCGATGCTCGAGCGACAGGCTCTCGAACTGCCGGGCAAGGTCCCGGAAATAGGCTGCGATGACCGTACTGCCGCGCTCCTCGTCGAGGACGACGTTCGTGTAGTGCGACCCGGCGCCCAGCACGGCATCGCAGCGCTGCCTGGGGATCTGGAGACAGAAGAGCTGATGCTCGTCGTCGGTGAAATCCGCTTCGTAGGGCACCGCCGAATCGTAGATCGCGAGGGAGCCGGGATGGAGCGTCCGCTCACGGCCGCTCTGCCGCACCGTCACGCTGCCTCGCAGCAGGATCATCGCGAACAGGCGATCAGCATTGTCCGCGATGAGGGGCGGTGTGCGGGCATGGTGCTGTGCGACGCTCTCGATCGCCGAGATATCGATCTCGCCGAAGCGCGCATAGGCAATGTTTCCGGCGGGCTTGCGTCCGCTCTTGAAGGTGATGTCGAGGCCGAAATAATTGTCTTTGATCGTTTGATGCCATGCGGATGTGCGGTCCGCCGGCGACACCAGGTTATCGAGATCGATCAGCGGACTTATTGTCATCGTTCAAGCCCCCCGGCTCCGATCTAGAGACTGCGCGAAAAGGACGATCTCGCCTCGGCCGACGGCGCGACTCGTTCCGGGAGACCTGCCATCGGCGCGGCGGCCCGGCATTCCGTCGGCGTGCGGCCGAAATGCTCCTTGAAGCGGCGGGAGAAATGGGCCTGGTCGACGAAGCCGCAGGTATAGGCAATGGTGCCGACGGTGAGTGAGCCGTGCGTAGGATCCGCGAGCATCGCGCTCGCGCGTAACAATCGCCGCTCCCACATCCAGTCGATCAGCGAAACGCCCTCGTCGAGCGCGATCTGGTGAAGCCGGCGAACCGAAACGTTGGCCGCACTCGCGATCTGCCGCATGCCGAGCCCGGGCTCGCCGAGATTCTCGTCGATGTAGGAGCGCGCCCGGTACAGCGCCGTGGCTCCGCCCGATTGGCGGGGATGCTCCAGTCCCATCGTCTCCGAAAAGCCTGCAGCGATGAGATCGATCGCGATCGAGGCCATGCGCGTCGCGCTTGCCGGTTCCAATTCGGAGCCGTGTTCGGCCAGGGATCGGAGGAAGGCCGAGAGGACGTGGAAGCTCGCCTGCGTGTTCTCGATGCGCAGGCCGGCCGCCTGAGGCGCCGATCCCAACACCGCTTCGAGCTTCTTACGCGGAATGAAGACGTCGATGACGTTCAGCGTGCCGACGTGGCGGGTGTAATAGGGCTGCGTGATGTCGATCAGGACGATCCCGCCTGTACCGGATCGCTGTCGCCCGCAATGCTCGATGTTGAAGGTGCTACCGGACTCGAGAAGGACGATGAAGTCGTTGGAATCGCCGGATTTGATGTGCGGCTTCTTCCGCTCCAAGGTCTGGCTGACGCTCTGGAAATTGCCGATCTTAAGACTGCCGACTTCACAGAGATCGATCGAAGCGCGGAAGTCGTTCGCCTCGTAGTCTCTGAGCTCGAACGCCCCGATCAGCTGGCCGCAGGTCGTTTGCCAGTAGTCGAGCCGCTGCCGCTCGGGCACGCATTCGGTTGTCAAACGGTTGGTCATGGATTGCCCTCGGCGACGAGTGCAAAGATGATGGGTGCGATGCCGATCTCGCCAGCCTGTCTTTGCGGGCAAGGTCGAGCACGAGAACTTCAACAGTTCTAGGAAATCTCGACATTAATTTTTGTTTATTGTTTTGCGTTTTTCAAGCTTGGCCAATTCGATCATGACCATTTCGAGCAGGACGCGGAGTCTGAACGTCGTTTCGTCGCTTCGATCTTGCAGAGTCTTCTGTAGCGCTGCCTCGAGACTCACGATCAGCGCGTGCTCGCTCTCCGCGAAGGACGGATCCACGCCAGGGGCTGACGCGCTGCGTTGCGAGGGCGACGGCTCGGTGTTCATGCGTCGCGATGTTCTGCCTATCGCGACACTGAGCCAATGACTGAGAATGCCGCGGCCTTTGTCTGAAAGAGAAGGATCGATCTCCCGGCACACCGGCTTCGGGTCAGAGACGGTCGAACGCATCGGCTGGACGCGCCGCGAGGACAAGTGCCGTGGCCGTGACGACAGGGCGCGTGTGCCCTGCTTGCCCCCTCCCCCCGCCCGTCTACATTGCCCGCAATGGAGACTTTCCCCCGTACCCAGGATGACGCGTCGGCAGCCGAGCTGCAGGTGCGTGCGGTGCCGGGCCTCGCGCGGATCTCGGCCGCCGATTGGGATCGCTGCGCCACCTCGCCGGAGACACTCTCGGGCGGTGACGAGACCTTCAACCCCTTCGTCTCACATGCCTTCTTGTCGGCGCTGGAAGAATCCGGCTGTGTCTCGCGCAAGACGGGCTGGCTGCCGCTGCATGTCACCGTCGAGCGCGACGGTCGGCTGATCGGCGCGGCGCCTTGCTATCTGAAATCGCACAGCCAAGGCGAGTACGTGTTCGACCATGGCTGGGCGGATGCTTTCGAGCGGGCCGGCGGAGCCTATTATCCCAAGCTCCAGGTCAGCGTGCCGTTCACGCCGGTGTCCGGACCTCGCTTCCTGATCGCGCCGGGGGAGAACCCAGATGCGGCGGCCTCCGCCGTCGTCGCGGGCCTTCGGGCTCTGCGGGCCGAGACAGAGGCCTCCTCGATCCACGTGACCTTCATGCAAGAGCGCGAATGGGAGCAGGCCGGGGCGCTCGGCCTGCTCCAGCGCATTGACCAGCAATTCCACTGGGAAAACCGCGACTACACCGATTTCGACGGCTTTCTTGCTGATCTCGCCTCACGCAAGCGCAAGGCGATCAAGCGCGAGCGCCGCGAGGCGCTGGCCTCCGGCATCACCATCGAGGCCATCACCGGTGACGCGATCACCGAGGGGCACTGGGACGCGTTCTTCGAATTCTATACCGATACCGGCGCCCGCAAATGGGGCCGGCCCTATCTGAACCGCAAGTTCTTCCGGCTGATCGGCGAGCGTATGAGCGAGCGCATCCTGCTGGTGATGGCCCGGCGGGAGGGGCGGTTGATCGCGGGCGCGATCAACTTCATTGGCGACGTCGCGCTGTACGGGCGCAACTGGGGCTGTATCGAGGATCACCCCTTCCTGCATTTCGAGGTCTGCTACTACCAGGCGATCGAGTTCGCGCTGTCGCGCGGCCTGAAGCGCGTCGAGGCCGGCGCGCAGGGCGAGCACAAGCTCGCCCGCGGCTATCGGCCGGTGGCGATGCACTCGGCTCACGACATCGCCGACCCGAACCTGCGCCGCGCGGTCGCCGACTATCTCGAGCGTGAGCGCGGTTATGTACGCGCGGCGATCGACGAATACGAGACGATGACGCCGTTCCGGTGCAGGGATGGCGCGGCGTAAAGATGCTCTCGCCAAATGCAACAAGCTGCCGCGCCCTGAGAGCCATCGGCACCACTGCTGCGACACCGACATGTCGGGATGAGGCGATGGGCTCGCGCCGGCTTCCTCCCGAGGGCGGCCTTCGTTATTCCGTCGGGGGCGCCTGTCGCGGCCTTGCCTTAGCCCGTTGCTGGAGACCTTTGCCGCTGTGAAGTTTGCGCTGGACGTCGACGATGGAAACGCCATCACCGGCTGGGTCGCTCCGGACAATCAGCTCGCGGTGAGCCGGGTGCGGGTCACGGTCGAGGGACGACCCGTGCTGGAAGTCTCTGCCACCGAGATCGACCCCGGTATCCGCGCAAATGGTTGGCATGCCACGGGGCAGTGCAGGTTCATCATCAACGAGGGCAATCTGCCGGGCATTTCGGAAATCCGGGATCTCGAGATCCATGATGCTGACACCAACGTGCTCATTCATCGACGATCATCAAGGTCGGATTTCTGTGAAAAGAAATTGATCTTTATAAATGCGAGTATCAAGCAAGAATCTTCTCTTCTAGAGAGTTTGTACCCCCATTTCGAATCGAGTTATTTTAATATAAATAAGCTTTCGGAAGAAATCTTGTCCAATATGCTTGGAAATCCGTACTCCAAGTCGCGTCTGTTCGCGGGGCCGATTTTGATACCGCGCTACGAAGGCGAGTACGATTTCGGTAATGTCCTATCTGCGCTCCTTGTAGAAGATCCGTTCGTGGAGATGGCAAGGCGGATGCTTTGGTTGCGCGCCCGGACGGCTTTGGCCGAGGACGACGCGCAAAGTTGGCGCTTGGGAGACCTCATCGAGGCCGTGAGATTCGCAGCCGATTTCGATTACGATGACATCAAGAGTCTCAAGCGCTTCTTTCGGATGTTGCCCGAAGAGGCCTATCGACTGCTCTTCAACCCGCTGACGCGCGTGCTGGCCACCCGGCTGCCCGACGACCGGATTTTCCCGGCGAATTCGATCATCGCGGTCGAGGTGCTGTCCCGCTTCGGGATCGTCGGCCATCGCAACCACTACGATGCCTTCGCGGCGACCGTGTTCGATCAACTGGGAATCGTCGCTCAACCGCCGTCTTCGCCGCCGATCCCGACGGAGATCCTCGCGTTCGCCGAACGCCTCCGTGGCATCAAGGCTGCCGTCGACTTCCTCGTGTTCGACGAAGTCATCAGCCGATCGGTGCAGGAAGCCGTCGCACGGAACTGGACCGGATGACGCCTGGTCACGCACTCCTCGAACGAGAGGCCTACCGACCATGAGCCCCATCGACCGCATCACGAGCTACGCGGACGAATTGACCGCGATCCGCCGCGATCTCCATGCCCACCCCGAACTCGGCTTCGAGGAGGTCCGCACCTCCGGCATCGTCGCCGATCACCTCGAAAAACTCGGCATCGAGGTGCATCGCGGGCTCGGAAAGACTGGCGTGGTCGGTCTGCTGCGCGGGCGGCCGGGCAAGCGGCGCATCGGATTGCGCGCCGACATGGACGCGTTGCCGATCGAGGAGGAGACCAACCTCCCCTACCGCTCGACCATCCCCAGTACGATGCATGCCTGCGGCCATGACGGGCACACCACCATGCTGCTCGGCGCGGCGCGCTACCTGGCCGAGACACGAGATTTCGATGGCACCGCAGTCTTCGTGTTCCAGCCGGCCGAGGAGGGTCTCGGCGGCGCCCGCGCCATGATCGCCGATGGTCTCTTCGAGAAATTCCCGGTCGACGAGATCTTCGCGATCCACAACAATCCCAACGGACCACACGGGAAGATCCTGGTACGGCCCGGACCAGCCATGGCGGCGGCGGATTTCTTCGACATCAGAATCACTGGCCGCGGGGCGCATGCGGCCAGGCCGCAGGAAGGAATCGACCCGATCCTGGTGGCGACGGCGATCCCGCAGGCCATGCAGTCCATCGTCAGCCGCAACGCCGATCCATTGAAGGCGGCGGTGGTCTCGATCACCCAGATCCATGCCGGTGCGGCCTACAACGTGATCCCCGAGGGCGCCCATCTCGCCGGGACGGTGCGCACCTTCGATGCCGCTCTGCGGGAACTCGTGTCGACGCGCATCCGTGAGATCGCCGGGGGCATCGGCGAGGCCTATGGGGCGCGAGTTGAGGTCGAAATCCGCGACGTCTTTTCCGTCCTCGAGAACAGCCCGGATCATGCGATGGCGGTGGCCGAGATCGCCACCGAGCTGTTCGGAGCAGATCGCGTCGATGCGCAATCCAAGCCGCATATGGGCAGCGAGGATTTCGCGGACATGCTGCATGCGGTGCCGGGTGCCTACGCCTGGCTCGGAGCGACGCCGGGACCCGGCCTGCACAATGCCGGCTACGATTTCGACGACACGCTGCTGCCGCTGGGCGCCGCCTATCTGGCGCGAATGGTGGAGCGGCGCAGCGCCGTCGCGGCTTGAACCGACGGAGCGCTCAGGTCGCGATCGTCTGCACGGACGCAGCGCCCTGCCCTTTCGCCTGGATCTCGATGAAGACCCGTTTCACCTCGTGGTTCATCGCCTTGAGGCGGCCATCAAGGCGCCCGACGAGCCGCTCGATCTCCCCGCCAGGAAGTGCGTCGTCGATGTCGAGGCTGACATTCACGAGAATGTCGGAGGGGCCGAGATGCTGGGTCAGCACCTCGTTGACATGGCGCACCGCCGGCTCTCCGCGCACGGCTTCATGGATCGCGTCGACGACGTCCGGATCGGCCGCCTCGCCGATCAGCAGGCCGTGTGTCTCGATCATCAGGAACAGCGCCATGCCGACCAGGACGAGCCCGATTGCCACCGAGGACCACCCGTCGAGCGCGGGCCAGTCGAGGAGTTGCGCCGCCACGACTCCAGCCATGGCGATCGCCAGGCCGATCAGAGCGGCGACGTCCTCGACGAGAATCGTGAACAGGGCCGGATCCTTGCTCCGCCGAATGGCCGAGAGCGTCGATCGCCCCGCCTTCTCGGCTTGAAACGAGCGGAGCGCGACGAAGCAGGAATAGCCCTCCGCAGCGATGGAGAATCCGAGGATCGCTACGTTGATCCAGAAGCCGGAAACCGCATGGCCGAAGATCGTCGCGTCGGCCGGCGGCTCGGGGTGCTGGATCTTGTGGGCGCCTTCGTAGATCGCGAACAGGCCGCCGCCGAGGAAGATGAACAGCGCGACGATGAAGGCGTAGAAGTAGACTTCTCGTCCGTAGCCGAAGGGGTGTCGGGCATCGGCCGGCTTCTGGGCGCGCTTCAAGCCGACGAGCAGCAGCAACTGATTGGTGGTGTCGACGACGGAGTGCGCGCCCTCCGCCAGCATGGCCGACGAACCGGTGAGATACGCGCCGACGAACTTGGCGACGGCGATCGCGAGATTCGCGCCTGCCGCTGTGTAGATCGCACCCGTACTCTCGGCCAATGACCTGCTCCCGCTGCGCCATGCCGGCGCAAGCGTGACCGGAGGCTTCGAGGCCTCACCAAGGCAATGCTTCGCGCGACGAGTCCAGCGTTCGTTCCGGCATCGGCCGGTGGACGCTGGCGGCCGCCCTGTGCAACGTGCCGGCCAACCCCGTCAGGACCGAGGAGTGGCCCCCGATGAGCATCGCCTACGACCCCGACAACATCTTCGCGAAGATCCTGCGCGGCGAGATTCCGGCCCACAAGGTCTACGAGGACGAGGACACGCTCGCCTTCATGGATGTGATGCCACAGGCCGAGGGGCACACCCTGGTAATCCCGAAGACACCCTCACGGGGGTTCCTCGATGCCGAGCCGGAGGTGCTGGCCAAGCTCGTCAAGGTGGCGCAGCGCGTCGGCCGGGCGGTGAAGACGGCGTTCGATGCCGATGGCCTGACGCTGTTCCAATACAACGAGCCCGCCGGCGGCCAGACGGTGTTTCACCTTCATATGCACATCGTGCCGCGCCGCGAGGGCGTGCCGCTCAAACGGCACGAGGGTGGCATGGCGGACAAGGACGTGCTTGCGGCGCACGCGGATCGGATCCGTGCGGCGCTCGGGCAGGCGTGAGGCGTCGCGTCAGGCGGCGCTGCTTGTCGGGGAGCGGCCGAGACTGGTGATGGCGGTGCGGAGCGCGGCATTTTCGGCTTCGAGCTCTGCGATGCGGCGGATCAGAATGCTCATCGCGGAATCGGACGCGGCGGGCGCCTCCACCGGCTTCTCCTGAACCGGGGCAGCTTTCGCTATGGCATCGTCGAAGGTGACGCCGACGCCGCTATCGCGCCGCCAGCGCATGGTCGACCGGAAGGTCTGATCCTTGTTCTGGATGTAGAGGTCGAACACCTCCGGCAGAGGCGAGGTCTCGCTCAACTCCAGGCGCGCACCGGTCGCCGACAGGTCGCGGACCAGGCAGTCCATGCTCGACGCGCCGCCATTGTAGACGATGCGTCCCCTCAGAAATGTCCGCATGCGGACGTTCTGGCGTTGATCCATCGACATCTCGGTCCCCGAGCCACGACCCCGAAATCGACGTTGCATGGAAGGACTTAAAAAAAGCTCGCCGATTTTCTCGAAAGATGAGGGTGTTCCTGCTCGTGCACTGCGTCAGTGAGTGGGCCGGTCGAAGGCCTGAAACAGGTAGAAGCCGTTGAATCGGACCGAGGTGGCGGCTGCTCTGCCGTCGAAACCGGGCGTGGCCGTCGAGCTCTCTTCGACCTTGCCGCCGAAGCTCCAGCGGTTGCCGCTGACGAAGCGTGGAACCGCATGGCTCTCGGGCACCGCGCAATACAGCCCCTCGCCGCTCTTCAAGCGGAATAGGTTGTAGCTTCGCATCGGATCGTCCTCTGCCGCGCCACCCTGCGCAAAGCGCAATAGCGGCACAATCGGTCAGGTTTGTGTCCGGATGCTTTCGCCGGGAGGTTGCAGAGGTGCCCTAATCAGCGGGAATGTTGCGCTCCCACTCCTCGAGCCACGCACGGGAGCTGGCGTCCGACGGTGCGCGCCAGTCTCCGCGCGGGGAGAGAGCGCCCCCGGCAGACACCTTCGGGCCGTTCGGCAAGGCCGAGCGTTTGAACTGGCTGAACCGGAAGAACCGGTCGAGGAAGACACCGAGCCAGCGCCGGATCTCCGGCAAGCCGTAGGCGATGCGCTTGGCCTCCGGCAGGTCCTGCGGCCAGGAGCCGGCGGCTCGGTCCCCCCAAGCATGCAGGGCCAGGAAGGCGATCTTCGAGGGGCGCAAGCCGTGGCGCAGCGTGTAGAAGAGGTTGAAGTCCTGCAGCGCGTAGGGGCCGATCGTGCTTTCCGTGCTCTGCGGCCCCTCCCCTGCGGCGGCAGGCACCAATTCGGGCGAGATCTCGGTGTCGAGCACCGCCGCGATCGTGCGGTTCTCGGTCTCGCCGAACTGGCCGGACGCGATCACCCAGCGGATCAGATGCTGGATCAGGGTCTTGGGCACGCCGGCATTGACGCCGTAATGGCTCATCTGGTCGCCGACGCCGTAGGTGCTCCAGCCGAGCGCCAGCTCGGAGAGATCGCCGGTGCCGAGCACGATCCCGCCATGCTGGTTGGCGAGTCGGAACAGGTAATCGGTGCGCAGACCCGCCTGAACGTTCTCGAAGGTCACGTCGTAGACAGGCTCACCGCGGCCGTAGGGGTGGCCCATGTCTTCCAGCATCCGTCTGGCGGAGGGGCGGATGTCGATCTCGTTCGCGGTGACCCCAAGCGAGGCCATCAGCGCGTGGGCGTTTGCCTTGGTCTCGTCGGATGTCGCAAAGCCGGGCAGCGTGTAGGCGAGGATGCCGGTGCGCGGATAGCCGAGCCGATCGAAGGCCTTGGCCGCGACGATCAGGGCATGCGTCGAATCGAGGCCGCCCGAGATGCCGATGACGAGCGTCCTGGTTTTTGTCGCCTGCAGCCGCTGTGCGAGGCCGGCGACCTGAATGTTGTAGGCCTCGTAGCAATCCTGCGCGAGGCGAGCGGGATCGGACGGCACGAAGGGGAAACGCTCGACCTTGCGCCTCAGGCCAAGATCGCCCGTCGGCAGGTCCAACCGAAAACCGATCTGCCGGTAGGGCTGCCCGAGTTCCCGCGCGTTGTCGTCGAAGCTGCCCGACGAGAGCCGCTCCTGTGCGATCAGGTCGAGGTCGATATCGGCGAACGTCGCCACCGGGTCCGGTGAGAAACGGGCCCCCTCAGCGAGGCGAACGCCGTTCTCGTCGATGCTGGTCTGGCCGTCCCAGGAGAGGTCGGTGGTGGATTCGCCCTGCCCCGCGGCGGCGTAGAGATAGGCGCAGAGCCCGCGCATCGAGGCGGCGCGGCTGAGAAGTGCCCGCGATTCCGCCCGCCCGATGGTGATCGGGCTGCCCGAGAGGTTGGCGAGGACGGTGGCGCCCGCGAGCGCCGCGTCCATCCCAGGCGTCGAAGGCACCCAGAGATCCTCGCAGACCTCGATGCCGAGCACGAAGCCGGAGAGATCGTCGGCAGCGAAGAGGAGGTCCGTCCCGAAGGGTGCGTCGATGCCGGCGACGGGGACGGTTTCGCCGACGATCCCGGCTCCGAGAGCAAAATGCCGCTTCTCATAAAACTCGCGGTAGTTCGGCAGGTAACTCTTCGGCACGACACCGAGCAGGCGCCCGCCTTGGATCGCCAGAGCGCAGTTATAGAGACGGTGGCGCCAGCGCAGCGGCGCGCCGACGACAAGGACCGGACGCATGGCGCGCGAGGCTTCGATCACGTGCGCGATCGCGGTCTCGACCGCGTCGAGCAGCGTCTCCTGCAGCAGGAGGTCGTCGATCGCGTAGGATGACAAGCAGAGCTCGGGGAAGACCGCGAGCACGGCGCCGTCCTCGTGGCAGCGACGTGCGAGGTCCAGCACGGCTTCCGCGTTGGCAGCGGGATCGCCTGGATGGCTGTGCACGGTGCAGGCCGCGACGCGCGCGAAGCCGTGGCGGTAGAGCGAGCGAAAATCGCCTGGATCGTGTGCCTGCGCCACCGGACCGTTCGTTGCTCCGTGAAGGACCCGACCGGCATCTCCATGCAGCTCGGGTCTTGGAGTTTACGCGCAAAATCAGCTTTCTGCAGCCTGCGGCCGCGCGCGACCCCTCAGCGAAATCCGCCGGGTGAAGAAGACGCGCCGCTCGTCCTCGGAGCGGATCACCTCGGCACGCACCTTCAGGAGATCGCGGCGCGTCACGATTCCGACGAGGCGCCCGGTGCCGGTCTCGGTCACTGCTATACAGCCCCGGTGATGCCCGAGCATCAGGTCGACGGCATGCGCCACGACGTCACCCGGATGGACTACCGTGGCCGTACAATCCGCCAAACGCTCCTCGAGGCGTTCGGTCTTCGGGCCGGGCGTCATCTTCCAGTGCAAGGCGTCTTTGCCGGAAACGACGGCGACCGGGCGGCCATCGGCATCGACGACCGGATAGGTGCGGTGCTCGCCGCGTTCGACCGCGGCGATGGCCTCCGGGACGGTCATGTCGGCGGACAGGGTCTCGACGGTGCTCACCATGACGTCGCGCACGCGCGTCAGCTGGTACGGGTCGATGGCGTATTCGCGGGTGATGTGCTGGCCGCGGCGCGCGATCTTTTCCGTGAGGATCGAGCGCTTGAGCAGCAGCACCGTCACCGCGTAGGCGGTCGCCGTCGCGGCGAGCAGCGCCGGCAAGGTGTGCAGGTCGCCGGTGATCTCGGCCGCGAACAGCGCGCCGGTGAGCGGTGCACGCATGGTGCCGCCGAGCATGGCGGCCATGCCGAGCAGCGCCCAGAAACCCGGATCACCCGGCAGCACGCAGCCGACCAGCCATCCCATCGCGCCGCCGAGGATCAGGAGCGGCGCCAGCACGCCACCCGAAGTGCCCGAGGAGAGCGCCAGCAGCCAGATCGCGGCCTTGACGAGGAGGATCATGAGGACGGCCTGGACGAGCAGGTGACCCGCCAACAGATCGCCGATCACGTCGTAGCCGACGCCGAGTGCCCGCGGCTCGACCAAGCCTCCGAGCCCAACGCAGACGCCTCCGAGCGCCGGCCACCACATCCAGTGGATCGGCAGGCGCTCGAAACAGTCCTCGAGCGTGTAGAGGCATTTGGTCAGCAGTGCCGATTGCAGTCCGGCGAGCAGACCGATCCCGGCGCAGGCCACCAGTCCCCACCACGGCAGAGCCGGCGCGCCCGAGAAAGCGAAGAGCGGACCAGCCTCGAAGACCAGCGGCCGCAACGCGGTGGCGGTGAGGACGGCGGTCGCAACGGGCAGGAAGCTGCGCGGCCGCCATTCGAAGAGCAGCAATTCGATCGCCAGCAGCACGGCGGCGAGAGGCGTCCCGAAGATCGCCGTCATGCCCGCGGCGGCGCCTGCGACGAGCAAGGTTTTCCGCTCGGCCGAGCTCAAGTGGAAGAACTGGGCGAAGAGCGAGCCGATGGCACCGCCCGTCATGATGATCGGGCCCTCGGCGCCGAAGGGGCCGCCGGTTCCGATCGAGATGGCCGAAGAGAGGGGTTTGAGGATCGCCACCTTCGGCGACATCCGGCTCTGGCCGATCAGGATCGCCTCGATCGCTTCCGGAATGCCATGGCCGCGGATCTTTTCCGAGCCGAACCGCGCCATCAGCCCGATGACCAGGCCGCCGAGCGCCGGAATCGCGACCATCCACGGCGTACGGGCGGCGTTTGCGAGTGAGATCGGCGTCCCGTCGAACCGGCCGAACCACGTCAGTTGCGTGACGAGCGCGATCAGCTTCACCAGCGCCCAGGCCGCGAACGTGCCGGCGACACCGATCACCAGGGCCATCGCGACGAGGACCAGGACGCGCGGGCCCGCCGTGAAATCGCCGAGCGGCCGAGGGGTATGTCGCGGCGCCTTCGTCGGCTCCACGGGGGCACCTTTTCCTGTTTCGATCAGCATCGACCTCTCCGACTTCATGGACGTCTATATATCGTAATACGATATAATAGCTCCTCCTCGTGCAACATGGTATGGATGCGGCCATGACATCCGTGCACCCGGACGAGCCCGGCCTGTCCTCCGAGCAATATGCGGCGATCGCAGATTTCAGGTTCCAGCTCAGGCGTTTCCTCGCCTTCAGCGAAAGCGCGGCGATGCAGGCTGGACTGCCGCCACAGCAACATCAGGCTTTGCTGGCGATTGCCGGCCATCGCGGCGAGGAGCGCCCGAGCGTCGGAGTGCTGGCGCGACAGCTTCTGATCGCCCCGAATACGGCGGCCGAACTGGTGCATCGGATGGAGCAGGGCGGTCTTCTGACCAAGACGGCCTCCGTCGACGATCGCCGCCGAACCGAACTGGGGCTGACGCCGAAGGCCGAGGCGATTCTGCGCCGGCTGACGGTGGCGCATCTCGAGGAATTGCGTGTCCTCGAGCCGGCCTTGGTGCGCGCGCTGGGCGGGATCGACCGCGCAGAGTGACCGTTCGGGACGGCCGGAAAGGCCTCCATTCAAGCGTTCGTTAACGACGCTCCGCCTAACTGGTGGAGAACCGCTCCAGCGGGAGTCGGACCTTGTATCGAGTCATTTCACAGATCATGCGCGCAACGGGACGGCCTCCCCATTCCCATCGTGATCCTTCGCGTCCCGGTCGTGGCGGAGACCGCCTCGACCTCTCGATCGGCGCCATCACCCAGCGCTTGATGAAGATCCGCTCCAACGTCGCGCGCCGCCTTTACGGGCCGCCGCAGCGTTCGGCCCAGCCGGTGGCACGGCCCGCGCCCGAAGCACCGATGAGCTGGCTGACCTCGCCGCAGGCGATGCTCGCCGCAGACCCGTCCGAGTCCTCGTCGGCGTGGTCGCCGTCGGCTGCCGCGCAGGAGCCCTATTTCGACATGGCCTACGAGAGCCGCATCGACGAGGACGCCTCGCGTGACGGCGTCCTCGTGCGCACGCCGCGTCGTCCGGACGCCATCGTGCCACAGGGCATGCCGGTCCAGACCCAGGACCCGAGCGTCCGCTTCACCCGCACGCCGGACCCCGTCCTGCAGGAGCGCCGTCTGCGTGCGATCGAGGCAGAGCGCGAGGCGCAACGGCAGGCTCAGGCCCTGGCCGAGGCTCACGCCGCCGCCCTCGCAGCTGCCGAAGTTGCGCGCGAGGCTGCCGAGGCGGAGGCGCGCCGCGCGGAGGAACTCGCTGCCGAGCAGGCGGAGGACGCCGCGCGCGCCGGCGCCGACGCCGTTCCATCTTGGCGCCGCCCCTTCGTGCCGCCGCCGGGCGTGCGCTTCTTCCGCACTCCCGACCGGCCCCGCCAGGCCGCCAAGCCCGCGCCGATGGCCGAGATGCCGGACGCCGAATGGTCCGACGTGCCGGACTGGTCGGACCTGCAGGGCTGGTTCGGAGCCGCCGAGCCGTCCTCCACCGAACTCTGGTACGCGGATAGTCCGCAGCCGCAGGCTGTGCATCCGTTGCCGGCGGCGCCGGCCTACATGCTCGACCATCTCGTCCGGTTCGAACGGATGCCGATGCCGCTTCCGGCCAACGTGCCCGTTGAAGAGATCAAGCGGCCGGCTCCCGCGAAGCCTTCGCTGAGCCTCCTGCCCGGCGGTCGCTCGGCCATCGTTGCGCCGGTTGCTCCGCCCGCGCTTTCGGCCATGGCCGCCCGCGCCGCAATCCGTCCGGCGGTCAAGGCCGGCCCGGTTGCTCAGCCCCCCTCCCCTCTTCCGTCGATGCAGGACGAGCCTGCTCCGGCGCCCCGTCGGCTGCCGATGCCGGCGCGTCCGGTCCTGCTGCGCACGCCGAAGACCGCCACGCCCGAGATCGAAGAGATCGAGATCGGTCTGGCCGAGCCGGAGCCCGCTCCCGAGCCTGTCGCCGAACAGCCCGCCCCCGTCTCGACGCCCCGCGCGATCATGCCGGAGCGGCAGCTCCTGGTGCCCGCCAATCGTCACGTGCCGATGTCCTTCGTCGGCAACGCCGACTACGAGCTGCCCGCCCTCGAACTGCTCGCCGAGCCGATGCTGTCGGACAGCGAGGAGGTCGATGCCGACGAGCTCGAGCAGAACGCGCTCAACCTCCAGCAGACCGTCCAGGATTTCGGCGTGCGCGGCGATATCCTCGCCGTCCGCCCCGGCCCGGTGGTCACGCTCTATGAGCTGGAGCCTGCTCCCGGCACCAAGTCGAGCCGCGTGATCGGCCTCTCGGACGACATCGCCCGCTCGATGTCCGCCGTCTCGGCTCGCGTCGCTGTAGTTCCCGGCCGCAACGTCATCGGAATCGAGCTGCCAAACCAGGTGCGCGAGACCGTGTACCTGCGCGAGCTGCTCGCCTCGGAAGACTTCGTCCACACCAAGCACAAGCTGGCGCTCTGCCTCGGCAAGAACATCGGCGGCGAGCCGATCATCGCCGACCTCGCCCGCATGCCGCACCTGCTCGTCGCCGGCACCACCGGCTCGGGCAAGTCGGTCGCCATCAACACCATGATCCTGAGCCTGCTCTATCGGTTGAAGCCGGAAGAGTGCCGCCTCATCATGGTCGACCCCAAGATGCTCGAACTGTCCGTCTATGACGGCATCCCGCACCTGCTCTCGCCCGTCGTCATCGACCCAAAGAAGGCCGTCATCGCTCTGAAATGGGCGGTGCGCGAGATGGAAGAGCGCTACAAGAAGATGTCCAAGGTCGGTGTGCGCAACATCGACGGTTACAACGGCCGGATGAAGGAGGCCCGCGAGAAGGGCGAGACCATCACGCGGACGATCCAGACGGGTTTCAACCGCGAGACCGGCGAGGCGGTGTTCGTCGAGGAGGCGATGGACCTCTCGGCGCTCCCCTACATCGTGATCGTGGTCGACGAGATGGCCGACCTGATGATGGTGGCCGGCAAGGACATCGAGGGCGCGATCCAGCGTCTCGCCCAGATGGCCCGTGCCGCCGGCATCCACCTGATCATGGCCACGCAACGCCCCTCGGTCGACGTGATCACCGGCACGATCAAGGCGAACTTCCCGACCCGGATCTCCTTCCAGGTCACCTCGAAGATCGACAGCCGCACGATCCTCGGCGAGATGGGCGCGGAGCAGCTTCTCGGCCAGGGCGACATGCTGTTCATGGCAGGCGGCGGCCGCACCACCCGCGTGCACGGCCCGTTCTGCTCGGACTTGGAAGTCGAGAGTGTGGTGGACCACCTGAAGCTGCAGGGCCGTCCGTCCTACCTCGACGCGGTCACGGCGGATGACGGCACGTCCGAGCCGGAAAAACCCGCCAAAGGCTCGCGCTCGAAGGCCGACAAGGACGAGGACGCGGAAGAGGCCGACGCGCCCGTCTTCGACGTCGGCGCCTTCGTCGCCGCACAGGGGGGGGACGCTTCGGACCTCTACGAGCAGGCGATCGCCGTGGTGCTGCGGGACAAGAAGGCCTCGACCTCCTACATCCAGCGCCGCCTGCAGATCGGCTACAACCGCGCCGCCTCGATCATGGAGCGGATGGAGATCGAGGGCATCGTCGGCCAGGCCAACCATGCCGGCAAGCGCGAGATCCTGGTCGATGGCGTGCCGATGCCGTCCTCCGGCTACGACGACGACGAATGAGGCCGCAACTTCGCCACAGGCGCGGGCTCTAACCAAGGACGTTCCGGTGCTTCGCGCCTCGGGACGTTCGGGGGGACCGATACGGGTTCCGAACTGAAGTCCTTCTCGCCGAATCCGTCGGCAAGTCTCGGAGACCGCAACACGATGACTGGCCGCCGCACCCGCCTCGCCGCCGGTCCGCTATTGCTCCTGGCTTTCGCGCTGCAGCCGCAGCCGGCTTCGGCGCAGCTGTCCAACTTCATCGACGGCCTCCTCGGAAACAAGGAGGAGAAGGCGCCCGCCGCTCCCGAGGCCGAGCCGCCCCAGGCCCCGGCCGCCAAGAAAGCGGCGCCGAAGCCCGCCCAGGGCAAGGCCGCGAGCACCGACAAGCCGGCTGCCAAGCCCAACGCCAAGCCGGCGGAGTCGCAGGTCGCCGCCGCTGGATCGCCGGGTGCCGGCGCTTCCATGCAGCATGCCGAGCCCGAAGCCGTGGTTCAGCGCGCCAACGCCTATTTCAACAGCTTCCAGACGCTCACGGGCGGTTTCCTGCAGATCGGCCCCGACGGTCGCAAGATCGGTGGCCGGCTCTCGCTGGCCAAGCCCGGCCGCCTGCGCTTCGAATACGATCAGCCGTCGCCGCTGGAAGTCGTCGCCGACGGCACCTCTGTGGCCGTGCGCGACCGCAAGCTGAACACGCAGGACCTCTACTTCATCTCGCAGACGCCGCTGAAATTCCTGATCCGTGAGAAGATCGACCTCGCCCGCGATCTCAACGTGACCGAGGTCGGCAATGATCCGGGCGGCATCCGCGTCTCGCTGGAGGACCGCTCGACGCTCGGGGGCACCTCGAAGATCCAGCTCTATTTCGACGCCGAGATGAAGACGCTGTCCCAATGGCGGATCACCGACCCACAGGGCTACCTCACCACGGTGCAGCTCTCGAACCTGCAGAAGGGCAAGGCGGTCGATCCGATCCTGTTCTTCATCGACTACGGTCGCGCCGAGGACAAGGCCGCCCTCGAGCAGCTGAAGCAGCAGCGCAATCAGGCGAACGCGCAGGAATAGGCTGTTTTCAGCCGGCCTGCAGAACGGGCTCGCGCCAGCGATCGAGCTCCGTATCGATCGCTTCCTGCGTGCCCCGCATGAACTCGGCGCCGCTCAGTCCCGGCGCGAGTGCGCTGAGGTAGCTCACCACCACGGTTCCAGGGCGATGGCGTGAACCGCCATGTGGCCAGTAGAGACCGGAATTCACCGCGACCGGCAGCACCGGCAGTCCGAGCTTGGTATAGAGCAGTTCCACGCCGCGCTTGAACTGCACCGGCTCGTCGATCGCCCCGCGTGTGCCCTCTGGGAACATCAGGATCGATCGCCCCTGCTCGACCGCCGCGCGGCTCTCGTCGATCATGATCCGCAGGGCCTGCGTGCCGTTGGCCCGGTCGATGATGATCATCGGCGAGCGTTTCAGAAACCAGCCCACGATCGGGATCGCCACGAGTTCGCGCTTCGCCACGATCGCGACGTTCGGGACGAGGGTCAGGAAGGCCAGCGTCTCCCAGGCCGATTGATGGTTGGCGACGATCAGGCACGGCTCGGCCGGGATGCGTTCGCGGCCTTCCTCGACATAGGTCAGGCCGACGATGTGACGCAGGCCGAACAGGATCCCTCGCGACCAAAGCCGGGTGAAGGCGCGGATCGGCTTCGCCGGAGAGCCGAGCGCGGCCAGGACGACGAGCGGAAAAGCGAACAATCCCGTCCAGCCGGCCCAGTACAGGTTGAAGATCACGGATCGAGTGCGTGACACGCAGGGTCCTTGGCCGAGAGCTCGCAGGCGGTCGTGGAGAGGTGTTCTCCGGCGGCATTTCACCGGCGACGGACGATCCAAACCGATCTATCGGTGACGCCCTTCGCCGATGCCAACCCTACAGGGCCGGATCCGTTGCGCTTCACCGTCACCACCTGGAACATCAACTCGGTGCGGCTGCGCATCGACTCGGTACTGCGTTTTCTCGACGCTGCGAAGCCCGACGTGCTCTGCCTGCAAGAGACGAAGTGCCCGGACGATGCCTTTCCGCTGAAGGCGCTGAGGGGCTCGGGCTACGAGAACGTCGAGTTCGCCGGCCAGAAGGGCTATAACGGCGTCGCGATCCTATCCCGCTTTCCGCTGATCACCCGCTCCGTGATGCCGTTTTGCGAGCGTCAGGATGCGCGCCACATCTCGGCGGTGCTCGGCCCGGAGGCGGGCAAGGCGGCGGGCATCGTGCTGCACGATTTCTACGTGCCAGCCGGCGGCGACATCGCCGATCGCGATCTGAACCCGAAATTCGCGCACAAGCTCGATTTTCTGCAGGAGCTGCGCGCCTGGGGCGGCAAGCGTAGCGCTGGTCCCGCAATCCTCGTCGGCGATCTCAACGTCGCGCCGCTGGAGCACGACGTTTGGTCGCACAAGCAGCTGCTCGACGTGGTGAGCCACACGCCCATCGAGACCCAGGCGCTCGAAACGCTGCGCGGCGAGGCCGAGTGGATCGATACGGCACGCTTCCTCACGCCGGAGCCCGAAAAGATCTACACGTGGTGGAGCTACCGCTCGCCCGATTGGCAGGCCGCCAACAAGGGCCGCCGCCTCGACCACGCCTGGGTCTCGCCGGACTTGAAGGACACCGTGCGCGCGGTCGACGTGTTCCGTGAGGCCCGTGGCTGGGAGCGTCCGTCGGACCACGTCCCCGTCACGCTGACTCTGGAGCTTTAAGCCGGGCCGCTCGACGCGGCCCGCAAACGGCGGCGCCCGTAGCCGTAGAAGATCGCGAGCCCCAGGCCGAGCCAGACGACGAGCCGGATCCAGGTGTCGCCGGGCAATCCCGCCATCAAGGCGAGGCAGCCGAGGATGCCGAGAACCGGCAGCAGGCTGCCACCCGGTACGCGAAACGGACGCGCCCGCTCCGGTTCCGTCCGACGCAGGATCAGCACGGCGCTGCAGACCAGAATGAAGGCGAACAGCGTGCCGATGCTGACGAGTTCGCCCAGGACGTCGATCGGCACGAAGGCGGCGACGGTTGCCGTCAGCAGCCCGATGGTCGCCTGACCCAGGCGCGGCGCCCGCGTGGCTGGATCGATCCGGGCGAAGGCATCGGGCAGGAGACGGTCGCGGGCCATCGCATAGAAGATGCGACCCTGGCCGTAGAGCGCCGTGAGGCAGGACGTCGTCAGCCCGACCAGCGCGCCGACCTTCATGACGAGCGAGAAGCCGCCAAGGCCGATCGTGTCGACCGCCTTGGCGATTGGATCGGGAACGTTCAGCAGCCTGTAGGGTACGAGCCCGGTCAGCACGACGGCGACGGTGACGTAGAGCACTGTGCTGACGATCAGGGCACCGATCAAACCGATCGGCGCGTCGCGCTGCGGATTGCGGGTCTCGGCCGCGGCGCAGGAGACGGTCTCGAAGCCGACATAGGCGAAGAACACCACGCCGGCCCCGCGCAGGATGCCGCTCCAGCCAAAAGCGCCGAACGAGCCCTGGTTCGGCGGCACCAGCGGCGACCACAGCTCCGGCTTCACATGCAGGGCGCCGACGAGCACGAAGGCAAGGATGATCGCGACCTTCAGGGCGACAAGGATCGCATTGCTCAAGGCTGCATCTCGCGCTCCGCGCATGAGCAGCAGCGTGAGCACGAGGGTGATCACGGCGGCGGGGAGGTCGATGATCCCACCGTTGCCGCCTGCCGAGGCGAGAGCGGCCGGCAGCTTCACCCCGAGATCGGCAGCGAGACTCTGCGCGTAACCCGACCATCCCACCGCGACGGTCGCCGCCGCCATGGCAAACTCGAGCACGAGGTCCCAGCCGATGATCCAGGCCGCCAGGCTGCCCAGCGTTGCGTAGGTATAGGTGTAGGTCGAGCCAGGCGCCGGTATCATCGCGGCGAGTTCGGCATAGCAGAGCCCGACCAGCGCGCTGGCGAAGCCGGAGAGGATGAAAGACAGCGCGAGGCCCGGCCCCGCGAACTGCGCGGCCGCCGTCCCCGTCAATACGAAGATCCCGGCACCGATCGTCGCTCCGACCCCGATGCAGACGAGGCTGAAGGCAGAAAGCGTTCTGGCGAGGCCGGTCGAAGCGCCCGCGGCGTCCTGCTGCGCCAGGATCGACGCGATGGGCTTGCGGGTGGCGAGAGCGGAGGCGAGCAAGCGAGGCTTCCTACGAACGAACGGCCAAGCCAAATTCTGACCGCATCCGCTCCGCAACGCGAATGCCAATCGTCAGCGGATGTCTATGCCGCGACCGGCGGCCGCAACTCTGAAAGAGCCACGGCGAGCGCCTCGACCTGCGCCTCACTATGCGCGGCCGAGAAGGCCACACGCAGCCGGGCCGTTCCTGCGGGAACCGTCGGTGGCCGGATCGCGACCACGAGGAAGCCCCGAGCCTGCAAGGCGTCGGACAGGGCGAGCGCCGTCTCCGTCTCCCCGACCACGATCGGAACGATCGGGCTCTGCGCCTCGCGGAGCCCGAGCCGCGCCGTGAAGCGCCGGGCGAGGGCCAGCGGCCGTGCAGCGCGCTCCGGCTCGGTCTCGACGATGTCGAGGGCGGCAAGCGCCGCGGCGGCGGCGGCCGGCGGCAGGCCGGTGGTGTAGACGAAGCTCCGCGCGCGGCTCGTCAGCAAGTCAATCACGGCCTGTGAGGCGCAGAGATAGCCACCGTAGGCGCCAAGCGTCTTGGAGAGGGTGCCCATCTCGAGTGGCGCGCGGGCTCCGGGCTCGACAACGCCGAGCCCATGCGCGTCGTCGACGAGCACCCAGGCATCATGTGCTTCAGCGAGCGCCAGGATTTCGGCGAGCGGCGCCCGATCGCCATCCATGCTGAAGACCCGCTCCGTCAGGATCATCGCGCGTCGCGCCTTGCCACGGTGCCGGGCCAACAGCACCTCGAGATGCGCGAGGTCGTTGTGCCGGAAGCGCAGCAACTCGGCGCCCGACAGCTTGCCACCTGCAAAAAGGCAGGAATGGCCGAGGGCATCGACCAGGATCAGGTCGCCCGTGCCGGCGAGCGCGGAAACGATGCCGAGATTGGCGAGGTAGCCGCTGCCAAAGACGAGCGCGGCCTCCTTGCCCTTGTGGGCGGCGAGCCGCTCTTCCAGGGCGATCAGCGGCGGATGGTTGCCGGTGACGAGCCGCGAGGCCCCCGCCCCGGTGCCCCAGCGCACCTGCGCCTCGTTGGCGGCCGCGATCACGCGCGGATCGTGACTCAGCCCGAGATAGTCATTGCAGGAGAACGAGACGAGGCTGCGCCCGTCCCGCGCTGCCGACGCCTCCGGGCCGCGTTCGGTCGCGACGAGCCGGCGGCGCAGGGAGGCTGCGTCGAGTTCCGCGAGCGCGCCGCGCGCGAAGGCGTCGAGGCTGGACATGGTGCCTCAAGCCATCCGCGCGGCACGGGAGTCAAGGCCGAGTGCCGCAGCGGGCGCGGCGATCGCGTCACGCCCCGGTCGCGACGGCCTCCGATCCAGGAGCTTGGCTCCTGCCGCCCTGAACGAAGCCGAGCGCCCGCAGCCGCGCGATGGACGACTCGGCGTGCCGCTGGCTCTCGCTGCGCAGGATCTCCGTGTCGGTGATCGGCGTACCGTCGATCAGTAGCTTGATCTGACCGGCCTCGACCGCCTCGAATACCGCCTCGCCGAGATCGTCTTCTGCGAGCCGGGGCAGCACGACGGCATCCACCGGCGAGAGTCGGGACAGCTCGTGATAGGCGTTGGTCACGTCGAGCTGTCCGGCCGCCACCATGCGGAGTGCGAGTTCGTCCGCGTGGAGGTGCTCGGTGGAACTGTCGGCAGCGTCGGCCTCGCAGCCCTCGCCGAGCACGTCGAGAAGGCCGCGCGTCACCAGCAGGCTGACGAAACCCGCGAAGGCGCTACGATCCATCGCGGTCGCGCCGAGGCGTGCCGCGACGCCGGCCTCCCAGGTCCCGTAATCGAGCGCCCTGCCCTGGGCGCTGAAGATCGTGTCGAGGGCGGTGCGCTCCAAAGCGCTCTCGGCCCGCGCCCAGCCGTTGCGGCCCTCGTAGACGAAGCCGCGTCCGTCGGCGTCGGGCGAGCGGGTATGAAACAGGCTGCGATAGTGCAGGCCCCTCAGCCGTTCGTCGGTGAGGCGCCGGTCGATCGCCTGCCCCTTGTCGGCGTGGACGAGGAGCGATTGGCGGAACTGCCGGTTGCGGCAGAAGTCGAGATATTGCTCCAGCAGGATCTGGTCGCCGCCACAGGCGACGATGAGCCGGTCGCGGGCGGAGGGCTCTAGATTGTCGGTGAACATCGTGGCGAGCGTGGCGTCGGCGAGGTAGGCGAGCCCGGCGCTGCGGGCGCGCTTCGCGAAGTCGTGGAAGTAGCAGGGGGCGTTGTGCGCCTCCAGGAACTCGTGAATCAGGTAGGCGTCCTCGCCCGTGGCGATGCCGGGCGCCTCACCCTGCAGGATCTCCGTGAACAAGGTCCCAGGCGCGGCCATCTCGCGCATGAAGTCGAGCATGCCGCGACCGTGCCCGAGCTTGGCCCGCAGGTCCTCGACGCCGCCGGTATGGAACATCATGGCGTCGCGCACGATCTCGCGCGTCTTCCACCCCGGATAGGTGTTGTAGCTGATGAAGGCGACGCCGTCGGGCGTCAGGCGCAGTCGGCATTTGTCGAGGATCGCGTCCTGCACCTCGCTCGGCACCCAGCTGTAGACGCCGTGGCAGATCACGTAGTCGAAGCTTCCGAAGGAATCGTCGAGGTCCTGAACCAGCAGGTGCTCGAAGCGGACGTTGTCGATGCCCAGCGTCTCGGCCTGTTCGAGCGCCTGGGCGATGTGCTTGCCCGACGCGTCGATGCCGACGAAGCTCGCCTCGGGCATCCGGGCGGCGAGCGGCAACAGATTGCCTCCACCCGCGCAGCCGATTTCCAGAATTCGCGCCTTGGCCGGCGACGGAGGATTGAGCCCGAACAGCCGAGCGATGGCCGAGAGCCGGCGCGGATCGGTCGCCGGGAAGGCGCGCGAGGTATAGGGCACCTCGTCGTAGCTCGACGTCTCGGTGCGCGCGGCTTTCTGGATCGTGATCATGGGTGCCTCGTCCCTCGTCCGTGGTGTCGATCCCGGTCGTTCAGCGGATAGAGGCCTCGAGCGCCTGCCCGAACCCGTCGCTCGCGATCACCGCCTCGATCGGGCGTGACGGAAGATCGCTTCGGGCGGCGAAGCCGCGTCCGTCCCTGCCGCTCGCCGCGAACCGCATCCGCAGGCCGGCCCCGGCCCGCAATGCTGCGATGTCAGCCGGCTTCAGCGGGAGCACGACGTGGCATCCCGTCGGGTCGCAGAGCGTCGGATGCAGCACGAAGCGCAGGATATCCGTCGTCACGGCCCCCTTGGCAGCAGGCGGCGCCCTCTTCCCGGTCTTCGCGATCTCGCGCGCCGACGAGGCGAGGCTGGCCGAGGGCTGACCGAGCACGAGGGGATGCGCCGCCTCGATCGTCACCGGACTCGACAGATCGAGGCCGAGGGGAAGCCCGACGAGGGCTGCGGGCTTGCCGCGGTCGTCCGTCGACAGCACGAAATCTGCGACGCCCGTTCCGGCGGCGTCCCTTGCCAGCGCCCGCAAACTGCAGAACCGCTGCCCCAGACGGGGAACCTCGTCGCAATCGAGCGACCATCCGGCGAAGCGCTCGTTGCGGCGCTTCACCTCACCGTCGCGGAAGAGCTCGCGGTCCACCGCCGCCGTGGTGAAGCCCTTCGTCGCCGCGCCTTGCTGTGCGGCTGCGGGGACGGCGGCGGCCAACACGGCACAGCCCGCGCCGATCAGGGTCAGGAGGCGCATCGGCCGGCTCACTGGTTGAGGGCCAGCCCGACCGCCACCACGACGCAGCCCGTGCCCGGCGCCGGCAGGAGCAGATGGCGGGACGCGCCCTGCTCCTGGGTCATCGCGACCCCGCCGAAGTCGCCGACCTGGCGGCCGGCCTTCTTGAGGTCGCCCTCGACGTCGCCGCAGGAGCGCGTGGTCGGATAGACCTGCACGGTCGTCGCCTCGCAGCCCGGTCCCTCCGGCGCCGCCACGAGGACAGTGGCCGCCTTCGGCGCGACCTTGTTGCTGTAGCTCAACGCCACGATCGACTGGAACATATGCTCGTCCGGACCCTTCTGGGACCAGGTCGAGACCGCGGCATGGGCCGTGTCGATGGTGCTGCTCGATGCCTTCGAGATGGTGTCTACGCAGCGTCCGAGCTTGGCCTCTCGGGCGTGGCGGACGGGCTCGGCCACGACGGCGGCAGGGTCGGTGGCAGCCGCAGCAGGCGCTGCGGGCGGAGTGGCCTGGTCGGCGGCAGCGGCCGTGGGTGCGACGGTCGGTGCGGGCGGAGTAGTCTTGGGAGGGGTCTCGGCCTTGCTGGCGGCGTGCGCGACCGGCTTGGGCCTGGGCTTCCTCACCGCCTGCGGTTTCGCGGGCGCCGGATCGCCTTGACCTTCGGCCTGCGCGACCTGAAATGCGCCCGGCTCCGGTTTTGCCGTCGCCGATGAGACGATCAGAACCGGCAGCACGGCACTCAGGACCCCGCCCATGATCAACATGCGCGGGCGATGAAATCTTTGGTCGATCATGGCGTGGCCCCGGCGCACTTATGGTTAACAAGTGATTTGCGCCGACGGAGAGTCGGTGAGCGCGCAGTCACCGGAAAGGCGGCGAGTTGGAAAACTGTTTGCCGAAACGGCGCCTTCGATCGACCGGACATGACGAAAGGGGCCCGGCTCGCGCCGGACCCCTCGAAACGCCGTCCCGATCGTGGCGGGATCAGTTGAAGGTGTAGCTCGCACCTCCCATGATGCCAGCCGCACCCTTCTGGTTGTTCGGCGAGAAGCCCGCCGAGACGTTGATGCGCCACTTGCCGTCTTCCGACGTCCCGCCGAGGCCGATCGCGAGGCCCGCCGAGCCGTGATAGCCGCTGGCGCCGATGCCCAGCGAGATCTTGCCCGGCCGGTCGTCGAAGCGGATGCCTGCGGTCGCCAGGGCGATCGAGGTGCCCGCATAGGCCGCCATCTTGGCGCTGCGGAACTGGTACTCGGTGATCTGCGCCAGGTTGTTGTACTGGTTGCTCAGAGCACTCTGCAGCTGGCCGACGTTGACCGCGTCGGTCGGCGCGACACCCGCCGCGACGTTCGAGACCGTCACCGGAGCACCGGCGGTACCGCCGAGAAGAGCCAGCGTGTTGGACCGCGTGCCGTCCGGGTTCGTCGAGTACTGGACGGAATTGGCCGAGGCCGCGTTGAGCTGTCCGACATTCACCGCGTCGGTGAGGGCAACACCCGCAGCGACGTTGTGGATGGTGACCGGGCCGGAGCCCGTCGGGTTCAGCGTGACCGACTGGTAGTTCGTGGTTCCCGTGGCCGTGGTGTCGTACTGGAGGCTGCGAGCGGAGAGCGCGGTCAGCTGTCCCGTATTGGCCGCGTCGGTCGCGTTGACGCCCGCCGCGACGTTGGTGATGCGCCGCTCGTTGCCGGCTGAACCCACCGAGACCACGTTGGCGACACCGCCATCCGTCGAGCCCGCTCCGAGGGCTACCGAGTTGGTGCCGCTGGAGGTGGCGCCGTTGCCGAGAGCGGTCGAGCGAGCCCCCGAGGCCACCGCCCCGAAGCCGCCGACCGAGGCGTTGGCACCGGTCGCGGCCGGGATGGCCGCACCAGCAGTGTTGTCGGAGACGAAAGCCCCACCCTTGCTGCCGACGATGCTCGAGATCGCCTGGTTGGTCGCGTAGAGCTGGCTTCCGTTCACCGCGTCCGTAGAGGTCGCGGAGAGGGTCCCTGCGGCCAGACCACTCATCGTGACCGGGGCGAGCGTCCCGCCCTTGGTCAGGTCGATGGCGTTGGTCGGGTTGCCGGCTGCATCGGTGGTGTATTGGACGGAGGCCTTGTTGCCGGCGGTGATGGCGTCGCCGACATTGGTGTAGGTGTTGCCGGCCACCGTATAGCTCGGTCCGATGATCTGGCCGGTTGTGGAGTTGTAGGTCGAGCCGCCGCCGAAGCTGTTGGCGATCGAGGTTCCGATGTTGCTCACGGCACCCGAGAGCTGGTTCACGTTGACGGCGTCGGTCCCGGCTGTGCCCGCCGCGACGTTGCTGATGGTGCGCTCGGCTCCGGCGGAGCCGACCGAGACCGTGCCGACCGAGTTCTGCGGAGCGGCCAGACCGAAGGCGTTGTAGTTGGTCCGGGCACCGGTCGATGCGACCGAGCCCTGGCCGAGGGCGACGTTGGAGCCGGTCAGGCCGGCCGTGATGCTGGCGCCGCTGCCGACGACGGTCGAGTTGGCGACACCGTTATCGACCGCCGAGTTGCCGATCGAGGTGGAGCCGGCCCCCGAGGCGACAGCCCCGAAGCCACCCGCCGAGGCGTTCGCCCCGGTGGCGACGGCATTTGCCTTGCCGCCGGTGTTGTCGGCGACGAACGCGCCGATCTTGCCGTTGTTGATGCCGTTGTCGAGTGCGGTCAGGGCCGAGCCGACATTGGTGTAGGATCCACCGGCGACGTTGTAGGTCGGTCCGGCGACCGTGCCGTCGGCATTGACCTTGGAGCCGCCGCCGAGAGCGGTGGAGACCGACTGGGCCGTACCGAAGAGCTGCGAGCCGTTCACCGCATCGGTGGAGGTTGCCCCCACGGTGCCGGCGGCGAGGTTCGTCAGGTTCTGGGCCGCACCCGGAGCGGTGCCGGAGGCACCGGTCGCGATGAGGGCGACCTGGTTCGGCGAGGCCGTCCGCTGGACGACGCCGCCACCGGCCGCGCTGCCCGCGACCGCGCTGGCGACGTCGGCGTAGGTGGTGCCGTTGACGGTGAAGCCCCCGGTCAGCTTGCCGGTCGTCGTATCGTAGGTCGTGCCGCCGCCGAGTGAGGTGGCGACCGTTCCGCCGAGGTTCGACGCAGCGCCGGAGAGCTGTGCGACGTTGACGGCATCGGTGTTGGCCTTGCCGGCAGCGACGTTGGAGATGGTGCGCTCGGCACCGACGGCACCGACCGAGACCGTGCCCACCGCGTTCTGCAGCGGGGTCAGGCCGAAGGCGGTGTAGTTGGCCTGGGCGCCGGTCGTGGCGACCGAGCCCTGGCCGAGGGCGACGTTGGAACCGGTCAGGCCCGCCGTGATGGTCGCGCCGTTGCCGAGGACGGTGGAGTTGGCGACACCGTTATCGACCGCGGAGTTGCCGAGGGCGGTGGAGCCTGCTCCCGAAGCGACCGCTCCGAAGCCGCCGGCCGTGGCGTTGGCACCGGAGGCGACCGGTGCGGCGGCGCCGGCTGCATTGTTCGAGCGGAAGGCGCCTGCCTGCCCGCCGTCGAGGGCGGTGAGGGCCGAGCCGACGTCGGAGTAGTTGCCGCTGGCGAGCTTGTAGGTCGGAGCGACCACGGCGCCGTTGGCATCGACCGTCGAGCCGCCGCCGAGCGCCGTGGAGACCGACTGTGCGGTTCCGTAGAGCTGGCTGCCGTTGACGGCTTGGTTGGACGTCGCGTTGACCGCGCCGGCGGCGAGGTTGCCGAGCGTCACCGGCGTTCCGGCGGTTGTGCCGACGAGGCCGACGGTGTTCGACGAAGTGGCCGGCGTCGGGGTACCCGCCGCGTCGGTGTATTGCACGGGCAGCTGCCCGAGCGTCACTGCGCCTGTGGCCGTGGTGGCGTTGGCGAGCCCGGTCATCGAGACCGGAGCCAGCGTGTTGCCCTTGGTCAGGTCGATGGTGGGCTGAGGATTGCCGGCTCCGTCGGTAGCATATTGGACCGCGGCCTTGTTGCCGGCAGCCAGTGCGTCGCCGACATTGCCGTAGGTGTTGCCGCCGACGATGTAGCTCGGAGCGGACACGGTGCCGTCGGTGTTGACGGTGGAGCCGCCGCCGAGATTTTTTGCGACCGACTGAGCTGCCCCGAAGAGCTGGCCTCCGTTCACGGCGTCGGTCGAGCCAGCACCGACGGTGCCGTTTGCGACGTTGGTGAGGTTCTGAGCCGCGCCCGGTGCCGTACCGGAGGCGCCCAGAGCGGTGACGGCGACTTGGTTGGCCGTCGCCGTCCGTTGGACGACACCGCCACCGGCTGCGCTGCCCGCGATGGCGCCGGCGACGTCGGCATAGGTGGTGCCGTTGACGGTGACGCCGCCGGTCAGCTTGCCGGTGGTGGCGTTGTAGGTGGTGCCGCCGCCGATGGTGGTGGCGACCGATCCACCGAGGTTCGACGCAGCGCCAGTGAGCTGGGCGACGTTGACGGCATCGGTATTGGCTTTGCCGGCGGCGACGTTGGAGATGGTGCGCTCGGCGCCCACGGCACCGACCGAGACCGTGCCCACCGCGTTCTGCAGCGGGGTCAGGCCGAAGGCGGCGTAGTTGGCCTGGGCGCCGGTCGAAGCGATCGAACCTTGGCCGAGGGCGACGTTGGAGCCGGTGACGCCGGCGGTGATGCTGGCGCCGCTGCCGACAACCGTCGAGTTGGCGACGCCGTTGTCGAGCGCCGAGTTACCAATCGCAGTCGATGCGGCGCCCGAGGCAACGGCTCCGAAGCCACCTGCCGAGGCGTTCGTACCGGTGGCGGCGGCGTTCGCCTTGGCGGCGGTGTTGTCGGCGACGAAGGCACCGATTTTGCCGCTGTTGATGCCGTTGTCGATGGCGCTGAGTGCCGATCCGACATTGGTGTAGCTACCTCCGGCGACATTGTAGGTCGGGGCGGAGATGGAGCCGTCGGCATTGACCTTGGAGGTGCCGCCGAAGTTGGTGGCGACGGATTGCGCCGTTCCGAAGAGCTGGCCTCCGTTCACGGCGTCGGTCGAGCCAGCACCGACGGTGCCGTTTGCGACGTTGGTCAGGTTCTGGGCTGCGCCCGGTGCCGTGCCGCTGCCAGCCGGGGCGACCAGCGCGAGTTGGCCCGCGGTTGCGGTGCGCTGCACCGTTCCGGCCGCACCGTTGGTGATGTTGGTGATGTTGGTCGTGTTGGTGGTGACCTGCTGGTTGGTGGCGTTGAGCTGCGAGCCGTTCACCGCATCTGTGGAGGTCGTCGAGAGGCGCCCTGCCGCAACGTTGGTGATGGTGCGCTCGGAACCGGCTGCGCCGACCGAGACCGTTCCGGCGGGAGCGACCCCGGCAAAGGCGTAGGTCGTGCCGCCGATGACGGCATTCGGGGTTCCGACGGCATTGGCCACGACGGTGGAGCCTTGGCCGAGGGCGACGTTGGAGCCGGTCAAGCCGGCCGTGATGCTGGCGCCGCTGCCGAGGACGGTGGAGTTGGCGACACCGTTGTCGAGTGCCGAGTTACCGATCGCGGTCGATGCGGCGCCCGAGGCGACCGCCCCGAAGCCACCTGCCGAGGCGTTCGCCCCGGTGGCGGCGGCGTTCGCCTTGCCGCCGGTGTTGTCGGCGACGAAGGCACCGATCTTGCCGTTGTTGATGCCGTTATCGATGGCGCTGAGGGCCGATCCGACGTTGTTGTAGCTGCCTCCGGCGACATTGTAGGTCGGGGCGGAGATGGAGCCGTCGGCGTTGACCTTGGAGGTGCCGCCGAAGTTGGTGGCGACCGACTGGGCCGTTCCGAAGAGCTGGCCTCCGTTCACCGCGTCGGTCGAGCCAGCGGCGACGGTGCCGTTTGCGACGTTGGTGAGGTTCTGGGCTACACCCGGAGCGGTACCAGAGGCGCCCAGGGCGGTGATGGCGACTTGGTTGGCCGTCGCCGTCCGCTGGACGACACCCCCGCCGGCTGCGCTGCCTGCGATGGCGCCTGCGACGTCGGCATAGGTGGTGCCGTTGACGGTGAAGCCGCCGGCCAGCTTGCCGGTGGTGGCGTTGTAGGTCGTGCCGCCGCCGATGGTGGTGGCGACCGTTCCGCCGAGGTTCGACGCAGCACCGGTGAGCTGTGCGACGTTGACGGCATCGGTGTTGGCCTTGCCGGCGGCGACATTGGAGATGGTACGCTCGGCGCCGACGGCACCGACCGAGACCGTGCCCACCGCGTTCTGCAGCGGGGTCAGGCCGAAGGCAGTGTAGTTGGCTTGGGCACCGGTCGAGGCGACCGAGCCCTGGCCGAGGGCGACGTTGGAGCCGGTGACGCCCGCAGCGACGTTGGCCCCGTTGCCGAGAACCGTGGAGTTGGCGATGCCGTTGTCGGTGGCGTTGTTGCCGAGAGCGGTGGAGGCGGCGGCCGTGGCCGACGAGCCGTAACCGCCTGCCGTGGCAGCGGCGCCCGAGGCAACCGGGTTGGCCGCGCCGGCCGGGCGGTTCGAGGCGAACGGGCCGTTGCCGATCGCGGTGTTGAGTTGCCCGACATTGACCGCGTCGGTGTTGGCCGTGCCGGCGGCCAGGTTGTGCAGTGTGACCGTGCCGGCAGCTGCGCCGACCAGGGCCATGTCGTTGCTGCGCACCTGCGGCGTCGCCGTACCCGCGGCGTTGGAATACTGGACCGGGGCCAGCGTCTGCAGGTTGGTGATGGCGGTGCCGACATTGGTCGCGGTGGTGCCGAAGGTGTTGTAGGCCGGCGCGGTCAGACCGCCACCCGCGCTGTAGGTCGAACCGCCACCGAGATCGGTGGCGACCGCGTTGCCGAGTGCCGTGGTCTGGGCGGTGACGGCAGTGACATTGGTGTTGGTCGTGTTGAGCTGCGAGCCGTTCACCGCATCCTTCGAAGCAGCGGTGACCGCTCCGTTAGCGACGTTGGTGAGGACCTGGGCTGCGCCCGGGGCCGCGCCGGTGCCACCTACCGCGACCAGCGCGAGTTGGTCTGCCGTGCCGGTGCGTTGCACGGTGCCGACCGCGCCGTTCGTGATGTTTGTGATGTTGGTGGTGTTGGTGGTGACCTGCTGGTTCGTGGCATCGAGCTGCGAGCCGTTCACCGCATCCGTCGAGGTCGTCGAGAGACGGCCTGCCGCGACGTTGGTGATGGTGCGCTCGGCACCGGCTGCGCCGACCGAGACCGTTCCGGCCGGAGCTGCTCCGGCGAAAGCGTAGGTCTTGCCGCCGATGACGGCGTTCGGCGTGGCGACGGCGGTGCCGACGACTGTGGAGCCTTGGCCGAGGGCGACGTTGGAGCCGGTGGCGCCCGCAGCGACATTCGCGCCGTTGCCGATGACGGTCGAGTTGGCGATGCCGTTGTCGGTGGCGTTGTTGCCGAGGGCGGTGGAGGCGGCTGCCGTGGCGGACGACCCGTAGCCGCCTGCCGTGGCAGCGGCGCCGGAGGCGACCGGGTTTGCCGCGCCGGCCGGGCGGTTGGAGGCGAACGGACCGTTGCCGATCGCGGTGTTCAACTGGCCGACATTGACTGCGTCGGTATTGGCCGTGCCGGCCGCGAGGTTGTGCAGCGTGACCGTGCCGGCAGCAGCGCCGACCAGAGCCATGTCGTTGCTGCGCACCTGCGGCGTCGCCGTGCCCGCAGCGTTCGAATACTGGACCGGCGCCAGCGTCTGCAGGTTGGTGATGGCGGCGCCGACGTTGGTCGCGGTGGTGCCGAAGGTGTTGTAGGCCGGCGCGGTCAGGCCGCCCCCTGCGGTATAGGTCGAACCGCCACCGAGATCGGCGGCGACCGCGTTGCCGAGGGCCGTGGTCTGGGCGGTGACGGCGGTGACGTTGGTGTTGGTCGTGTTGAGCTGCGAGCCGTTCACCGCGTCGGTCGAGGTCGGGTTAAGCGCGCCCGCCGCGACGTTGGTGAGGTTCTGAGTCGCGCCCGGTGCCGTGCCGCTGCCGGCCGGGGCGACCAGCGCGAGTTGGCCTGCCGTTGCGGTGCGCTGCACCGGTCCGGCCGCGCCGTTGGTGATGTTGGTGATGTTGGTGGTGTTGGTGGTGACCTGCTGGTTGGTGGCGTTGAGCTGCGAGCCGTTCACCGCATCGGTGGAGGTGGTCGAGAGACGGCCTGCCGCGACGTTGGTGATGGTGCGCTCGGCACCGGCCGACCCGACCGAGACCGTTCCGGCCGGAGCGACCCCGGCGAAGCCGTAGGTGTTTCCGCCGATGACGGCATTCGGGGTTCCGACGGCGTTGGCCGTCACGTTGGAGCCTTGGCCGAGGGCGACGTTGGAGCCGGTCAGGCCAGCGGTGATGGTGGCGGCATTGCCGAGGACGGTGGAGTTGGCGGTGCCGTTGTCGGTGGCGGAGTTGCCGATCACGGTCGACGCCTTGCCGGTCGCGGACGAGCCGTAGCCTCCTGCCGAAGCGTTCTGCCCGGTGGCAACGGCCGCTCCCTTGGCCGCAGTATTGTCGGAGACGAAGGTGGCGCTGGTGCCTGAGGTCACATTCAGCGCAGCGATCGCCGCGCTCACCGTCGTGTAGTTCTTTCCGGCGACAGTGTAGCTCGGAGCCGTATAGGCGCCTGTCGTCGGATCGAAGGCCGAGCCGAGCGTCGTCGCGACGTTGTTTGCGACGGAGGTGAGCTGGCGAAGGTTGACCGCGTCGGTGGCCTGCGTGCCGCCCGCCACGTTGGTGATCTGCCGCTCGCCGCCAGCCGCGCCGACCGAGACGGCGCCGTTGGTAGAAGCGACAATCGTCTGCGAGAACGCCTCGGCGGCACCGGTGAGGCCAGCGCGCGTGGACGTCGAGCCCGCGCCGAGCGCCACCGAGCTGCCTGCGGTCGCCGAAGCGGCCGAGCCGATCGCGACATCGTTGATGACCGTCCCGCCGGAAACGCCGGCGGTGCTGTTGGCGCCCAAAGCGATCGCGTTGGTGCCGTAGGCGCTCGAGACGAAGCCCTGAGCGATGGTGAAATCGCCGGTAGCGACGGACTGGCGGCCGACCGCGATCGCGCGAAGGCCACTTGCCGTGTTGTTCACGCCTAGAGCGACGCCGCCGTTACCCGAGGCCGTATTGTTGACACCGATGGCGGTGGCATAGCCGCCGCTGGCCAGGTTGTCGGCACCGATGGCCGTCGAGAAGAAGCCGTTCGTGCTGCCGGCATTGTTGTTGTAGCCGAGCGCGACACCACCGCCGGTGTTGATGACCGAATTCTCGCCGATCGCCACCGCGGACGGGGTCATGGTTAGCGTACCGGTCGCCGAATTGAGGAGTTGCTGGTTGGGATTTCCAGCCGTGCGGAAATCGATGACGCCCTGGGCGACGGCGGATCCCGGCGCCTTGGTGTTGGTGCCGATCGCGATCGAGTTGAGGAAGGTGGCATTGGCGGCGTTGCCCAGGGCGATCGTGCCGTCGAGCGTGGCATTGGACGTGTTGCCGATGGCGAGGGCGCCAGTGCCGGTCGCAGTGTTGGTGTTGCCCAGGCCGACGGCGCCGGTGCCGGTTGCGGTGTTGTTCGCACCCATCGCCAGGGCGCCGGTGCCGGTCGCCACGTTCGGATCACCGATGGCCACCGCGCCATTGCCGTTCGCGGTGTTGCCGACGCCGATCGAGACGGCTTTGCCGCCCTCTGCGAGGGCACCAGCTCCGAGGGCCACGGCACCGGTGGTCAGCGACTTCGCAGCGACACCGATCGCGATGGCGTTGACTGCGCCAGCTGACGTGGTCGCGGTATTTCCGATGGCGATGGCCGTGATGTCGCCTGCCGTCGCCCCCGTATTCGAGGCTCCGCCCAGACCGGTGATGACGCCGCCGCCAAAGCTGATGCCGACGTTGTTATTGAGGGCAAAGCCGTTGGTAGAGGACACGCCGCAATTCGCGGAGTTCACCAACTGACCATTCGCATCGAGGATACTGGCGCCCAGCTGCTGGTTGCTGAGAAGTCCGAAGTTGGTCGTCAGCAGGCTGCCGAGGCCGCTGAGGCCAAGGCCAGAGAGCAAGCCGCCGATTCCGGTTGTCACAGGCTGCAGCGTGGGCAGCGTGACGCTGATGCCGGAGCAGACATTGGCGAAGTTGGCGAGCTTCGGGATCGTCTGCGCCTGAGCCGACGAGCTGCCGGCGATGCCTGCACCGAGCAGAATGGCCGCAGCACCTGTTGGCACCGTGAGCTGCCTGGCGATGCGCCGCCAGGTAGGCAGGGCGCCTCGCGTCGCATCAGCCGACAGCCGGCGCTGCTGACGCAGTTGCCTGCGGCGTGCCGAACGGTTGAGACGGCCGACGGTCCCGTCGATCAGTTCCCGGTGACGGAGACGAACGAGCTTGGTGATCTGCTGGACGAAGTGGTCGCCGAGCTTGATCGTCACACCGGAGATGCGATGCCGGATCGATGCGTGACTGATCTGTGTGCTGTCCACGCTGGGTAATGCAACCCGAGCCGGGACGACGTCTGCGTTGATCGGCAGGTTGGAGACGTGCGTGGACATGGCAAAATAATCCCCCGGCCCAGTCATTATGACGACTTGAGCTTGATTGAGCTGTTTCTCGAAGCGACGAATTTTCGGGGCGCCAACGCTTGAAATGCGTTGTCGCTCTACTCACGAAACTCTGCACTCGGTGCTCGAGATGCGGCCCGATAAGAGGTGTTCAGCGGGGGAGCGAGAACTGGATTTTCTGAAAATAAGTATGGTTAAGGGGCGTTAACCAAGAATTTTCCCATTCATCGGTGCAGTGTTTTACCCCCTGCCGACAATTGACTGTCTCTAGGTTGCAACAAATGCGTTGCTGGAGAGACACTGCAAAGAGCCATCGCTGGGCTTCTGCTTCAATCAGAGCGGGTGTTGCCGAGGCCGCGTCGACCGAGTTCGACGCATCAGAGCGCCCTCGACGGACCGGTTGTGCCAAATCGAGCCGAATCACCCTGCACTTTTTGCCGGCCAAGCAGCGCGTCGAGGCCGTCCCTTACGATTAGTTGAGCGGCGGGTCGGCGCGATGGGGATCGATTTGGAACAAGCTGGCGCTCGCCGGTCTGGCCGCTTGGTACCGGGACAATCACAGCCGGTGTCGGAACCGTCGACCCAGTCACACGGTAGTGGACCGCTCGTTCACCGCATCGGGTGGCGAGCCCATCACCGGACGCGATCAGTGATTTACCGGTTTCATGATGCCTGTTTGACCAAGCCTGAGCTTACGGCAGGCTAAAACGGCGCGCACGGGACAAAGTCCCATGTTACGCCAGCGTTCATCCGTTCATCCCAAAGCTGGGGTCTAAGCCGCCTCTCGCTCCGGCACGAAGCGGCGGCGCGCGTTGGCCCAGAAGCCGCGATCCCGGGCGGCCTCGGTCTCGGCAGCCTTGGCCGCATAAAACGAGGCGTTGTGCTCGCCGCGCAGGGCCTCGCGGGTGAAGCGGATCAGGTGGTGGGCGACGAAGCCCATGTTGAACACCGCCTCGATCTGCCCGCGCTTCAGCGCGTAGCCGGCCGCGCTCCAGAACGGCTTGCGATAGTCGGAAAACAGGCCGACCCGCGTGATGATGTTGAATCCGAGGATCAGACCGCGGCGTAGGTTCGTGAAGGTCACCTTGCCGGCCGCCGGCGTCTTGATCCGGTGCGGATAGGTCGTCTCGCACTGGTGTTTGAAGCGCTCGAACAGCCGCTCGGGGGTATAGGCATGGGCAATGGCCCGGCGCCAGCTCGCCACGACGGTGTCGTGCGGCCGCATGAACAGCACGTTGGATTCGAGGCTGGCGTCGTGAACGAGGCGCCCTTCCCGCTCGAGCCGGTCCCAGAGCGGGGTCTTGGGGAGCGCCTGAAGCAGGTTGATCGTCAGCACCGGGATCGCCGACTTGTCGATGAAGTCGATCAGGTTCTGCTCGGATTTGTCCGTGTCGGAGTCGAGGCCGAGGATGATGCCCGACGTCACTTCGA
This sequence comes from Methylobacterium brachythecii, assembly GCF_014196345.1. Lineage (GTDB taxonomy): Bacteria > Pseudomonadota > Alphaproteobacteria > Rhizobiales > Beijerinckiaceae > Methylobacterium > Methylobacterium brachythecii. Next base: position 99,873 of record NZ_JACIDN010000012.1, read on the forward strand.
GCCCGTAAGAGTTCAGGGTCTCGATCGCCTCGTACATCGGCACGGCGGCGTTGTGGGTCTTGTCGATGCCCTTCAGCGCCTCCGCCTCGGGCGTCTCGATGCCGACGAAGACCGTCATGAAGTTGGCCTGCCGCATCAACTCGAGAATCTCAGGCTGCTTGGCCATGTTCAGAGTCGCCTCGCAGGCGAACTGAAGCGGGAAGTTGTTCTTCTTCTGCCATTCGACGAGCACCGGCAGCATGTCCCGCGTCGCCTTGCGGTTGCCGATGAAGTTGTCGTCGACGAAATAGACCACGGCCGGGTGGCCGGGCTGCGCCACGATGGCATCGAGCTCTGAGCAGAGCTGTTCCGGGGTCTTCAGGCGGGGCTGGCGACCGTAGAGCTGCGGGATGTCGCAGAACTCGCAGCGATACGGGCAGCCCGAGGAGAATTGCAGCGAGCCGATCAGATAGCGCTTGAGCGGCACCGCCTCATAGGCCGGCGAGGGAAAATCGGAGAGGCCGAGCCGGTCCTTGGTGTCGAGAACGACCTGGGTCGCCGGGCGAGCGCAGCTTTCGTCGAGGATCTGGATGAGATGGTCGGTGGCGTCGCCGATCTCGCCGCAATGGAGGTAGTCGAAATCCGGGTACTTCTCGGGCGCGCCCGAGACCGAGGGGCCGCCGAGCACCGCGACCTTACCCGCGGCATGGGCGCGGCGCCGGATGTCGTGGATCTGGCCTTCCTGGATGTGCATCCCGGAGACGAAGACCGCGTCTGCCCAGGCGAACTCCTCGGGCGTCGCGGCCTTGATGTTCTCGTCGATGAAGCGGCATTCCCAGGTCTCGGGCATGTAGGCCGCGATGACGAGGAGCCCCTGGGGCGGCATGAACGCCTTGACCCCGCCCATCAGCGGATAGGCGTGGGAGAAGGTCCCGAAAGACGGCGTGTAGGCCGGGAAGACGCAGAGGATGCGTCGCTTCGATGAAACGGTCAGGGTGCATCTCATGCACCGTTATCTAGCACAGCCGTGAGCGCTGACTGCCCCTTGCTGCAGGGATTTTGCAGCGTTGCGGCGCAAGGTCGCCGCTATGCGGCGATAACGCAGCTCTCACACCCTCCACGCCGTCATTCCGGGGCTCGCCGAAGGCGATAACCCGGAACCCATCCGTGATGCGCGGCACAGACACACCGTCGAAGCCACTCGTGGATTCCGGGTTCGCCTGCGGCGCCCCGGAATGACGGTGGTGAGATGGGCGCCGTGTCCCCAAACGAAAACGCCCGGCCTCTCGCGAGGCCGGGCGCAATTTCTTCGATGCGGTGCCGATCAGGCGGTGAGCACGCTCGACGGCTCGACCTTCACACCCGGGCCCATCGTCGAGGTAACGGCGACGCGCTGGATGTAGGTGCCCTTGGAGCCCGTGGGCTTGGCCTTGGACACGGCGTCGGCGAAGGCCTTGATGTTCTCGACGAGCTTCTGCTCGTCGAAGGACACCTTGCCGATGCCGGCATGGACGATACCGGCCTTCTCGACGCGGAACTCGACGGCACCGCCCTTGGCGGCGGCGACGGCGCCCTTCACGTCCATGGTGACGGTCCCGACCTTCGGGTTCGGCATCAGGCCGCGCGGGCCGAGTACCTTACCGAGACGGCCGACGAGCGGCATCAGGTCCGGGGTCGCGATGCAGCGATCGAACTCGATCTTGCCGCCCTGGACGATCTCCAGGAGGTCCTCGGCGCCGACGATGTCGGCACCGGCGGCCTTGGCGTCATCGGCCTTGGCGCCGCGGGCGAACACCGCCACACGAACCGTACGGCCGGAGCCGTTCGGCAGGTTGCAGACGCCGCGGACCATCTGGTCGGCGTGACGCGGATCGACCCCGAGGTTCATCGAGATCTCGACCGTCTCGTCGAACTTCGCGTTCGCCTTCGACTTCACGAGCTTGATAGCCTCGTCGATCGTGTAGAGCTTAGTCGGCTCGATACCCTCGCGGGCGGAGCGGATGCGCTTACCTTCAGCCATTTCGCCCTCCCTTACGCGACGACTTCGAGGCCCATGGCCCGGGCAGAGCCACGGATCATGGCAACGGCGGACTCCACGGAGTCGCAGTTGAGGTCGGGCATCTTCTTCTCGGCGATCTCGCGAAGCTGAGCCTCGGTGATCTTGCCGACGGTCGGGCCCTTGCCGGGGGTCTTCGAGCCGGAGGCCGGCTTCTTGCCGATCTTCAGGCCGACGGCCTTCTTCAGGAAGAAGGTGACCGGGGGCTGCTTCATCTCGAAGGTGAAGGAGCGATCCTGATACGCGGTGATGATCACCGGGATCGGGGTGCCCTTCTCCATCTGCTGGGTCTTCGCGTTGAAGGCCTTGCAGAATTCCATGATGTTGAGGCCGCGCTGACCGAGCGCGGGACCGATCGGCGGCGACGGATTGGCGGCGCCGGCCGGGACCTGAAGCTTCACGTAGCCCGTGATCTTCTTCGCCATAGGGACTGCTCCCAATGTATGCCCGCCGCCGGGCTGCCTAAGCCTTCGACGGAGCGGACGGTTGCAGGTCGCGGTGCGATCCGAAGCTCCCGGCGGCGAACCGGGCGGATCTCCCGCGGATGATGGGCTGGCGGTAGGCCGCCTGCCCTACGATCAGGCCTTCTCGACCTGTCCGTATTCGAGCTCCACCGGGGTGGCGCGGCCGAAAATCGACACGGCCACCTTGAGGCGGGAGCGGGCATCGTCGATTTCCTCGACGGTGCCGTTGAAGCTGGCGAAGGGGCCGTCGGCGACGCGGACAGTCTCGCCGATCTCGAAAGAGACCGAATGCTTCGGACGGTCGACGCCCTCCTGCACCTGGCCCTTGATGCGCTCGGCTTCCGCGTCCGGGATCGGAACGGGCTTCGACTTATCGGCACCGAGGAAGCCGGTGACCTTCGGGGTGTTCTTGATGAGGTGGTAGACCTCGTCGGTCAGGTCGCACTTCACCAGAACGTAGCCCGGGAAGAATTTGCGCTCGGCCTCGACCTTGCGACCGCGGCGCACCTCGGTGACCTTCTCGGTCGGCACCATGACCTCGTCGAACAGGTCCGTGAGTCCGCGCTGAGCCGCCTGATCCTTGATGGACTGGGCGACCTTGTTCTCGAAGTTCGAGTAGGCGTGGACGATGTACCAGCGCTTCGACACGGTGCCGTTCAACTCCTCAAAACGATCGTCGGCGCGAATGGCGCGCCCGAAAAACTAGCCTGCGATCCCGAGGATCATGCCGACGCCCCAGCGCAGGGCTTGGTCGACGACCGTGAAGAAGATGCTCGCCACGACGACCATCAGGAACACCATGATGGTGGTGACCGTGGTCTCCTTGCGGGTCGGCCACGTGACCTTCCGGCCTTCGTCGCGGACCTGGCCGAGAAACTCCACCGGTCCGACGCGCTTGGCGGCAGGACGCGGCGCAGGCGCGGAGCGTGCCGTAGTCGGCGCTGCCGGCCCACGGGCGGCGCCCCGTGCAGGGTCCGCTTTCTTCGTCGCTTCGTTCGATGCCATGATCACGTAAACCGGAAATTCCGAGAGACGGCGGGGCGCAGGCGGAAGCCCAAGCCCTAACCGCGATAGCGCAGACGACGATCTCGGAGTGCGCTCGCTCTAGCGCAAGTGCTCCGGCTTGTCGACCATGAACGAAGGAGGCGGAATTGCACCGAACTGGCAGGAGTGGAGGGACTCGAACCCGCAACCTCCGGTTTTGGAGACCGGCGCTCTAACCAGTTGAGCTACACTCCTACGGCGCCTCGGCGCGGCGACGTCAATGCCGCAAGGGCGGTCCGGATGCAAGAGGTAGGCGGCCGCCTACCCGCGACTACGGCCCGGTTTTAATCATAGACGGACCGTTCCTCGGGCCGGAGGGGTCGCACGCCCTCGGCGGAGGCGAGAAACAGCTCGCGGCTGCGCGAATATGGACCACGTTCGAATTCGCTCTTCGCATCGGCGTAGAGATCGAGCCGGCCGCTGTAGTCCGCTGTCCAGCCGATCAGGAAATCACGTCGAGGAACCATCATGACGAGGCTCGGGCCGAGATCCTTGCGGACGCGATCGAGAAAGCCCGGGAGCAGGAGCCGCGCGCCGTCGTAGGAATCCCCGGTCGAAATCGTGACGAAGCCGCCTCCGCGTCCAGTCCGAATTTTCGGCTCGACCGTGCGGGAGGCGTCTTCGAGGTTGGCGATCGCCGTGTTCTCGACCGTCGCCGCCGCCACGCCCCAGCGATCGATTTGCTTGTTCGTCAGCGTGCCATAGGAATCCGGTTCGTCGAGCGCGTAGACGATCACCAGTTCGTCCGAGAGCTTCCGATGGACGACGTCGAGGCCCTTGGCGAGGTAGTCTGTCGGAACGATCTGGATGCGCAGCCGCGGCCGTGCCTGGTCGAAGGTTTCGCCGCTCGTGCTCTCCGTCGCAGCCTTCTTTCGGCGCTGCGCCTCCACCACGCCGAGAAATTTCACGATCTCGGCCCTGCGGCGGCCGGGCTCCAGGCCATCGACGACCGCGTAGAGGTTGCCGACATAGATTTGGAAAGCGTCGACCCTGAAGGTCGTCGGGTCCGCCGGGTCAAGGGCGATGGACCAGTCCGGAAATTCGGTGCGGGCGGCCGCGGCGACCTCGTCGCGAAAGCGGCCCGATTGCAGGTCGTCCCCCTTCGAGCACGAGGTGACCAGAAGCGCGCCTCCCATCGTGAGCATCATCCGCCGATCATGCCGATGGCGGATGCTCGTAGGCGCATCTGGCATTCGGGACGTCCTCCCTGCCGCAGAGGCTTCGAACGAAAATCGCCGGCACCCGTGGTGACGGATACCGGCGATCTCGATGGTCGATCATTGTCGACGATGGCCCGGCATGGAAGCCGGGATCATCTTATTCCTGGATGCTGGCGACGACGCCTGCACCGACGGTGCGGCCGCCTTCACGGATGGCGAAGCGCAGCTTCTCCTCCATGGCGATCGGCACGATCAGCGCCACGTCCATGGTCACGCTGTCGCCCGGCATCACCATCTCGGTGCCCTCGGGCAGCGTGCAGATGCCGGT
>NZ_JACIDN010000013.1 GCF_014196345.1 Methylobacterium brachythecii
CGGTCGGAAGGGATGCGATAGCGCAGTCCTGACCGTTCCTGGATGAAGCCCGACGATGATCGCGTCCGGATGCGTTCGCGCGGTCTCGATGGCCAATGTGCGGAGGATCTGGTTCAGGGCCGCCTTAGACGCCCGATACGCGTACCAGCCACCCAGTCGGTTGTCTTCGATGGAGCCGACCCGCGCCGACAAGGCGGCGAAGAGACTTCGACCGGATCGAGGCATCAGTGGCAGGAAGTGCTTGGCCACGAGCGCCGGTCCGATGGTGTTGACCGTGAAGACGGCGGCCATCGCAGCCGGGTCCAGCGCGCGGATCGCCTTCTCGGGCTTGATACCCGGCCCGTGGAGGATCCCGCTCGCGACGACGATGAGTCCTATGGGACCCGCAGCCTCGATGGCCTGGGCAGCAGCGGCGACGGATGCTTCGTCGGTGATGTCGATGGTCGCGGAGCGTATCGGTAAGGGCGCGCACACGCCCGAGCGCGACAACGCGAAGACCGTTTCATAGGCGTCTGCGTCTGCGATGGCTCGGGCAACGGCGCAACCGATCCCGCCGGACGCGCCAATAACGACCGCGTTCGTCATGAAAATCAGGTCTGGTCGATCGGGAGGTCCGGACCCTGGTCGATCGGTTCTCCGTCGAACCCTTCCACCCAGGCTATCCGCTCAAGCGACTCCAACGGATATGGGCAGGCGTCCTTCGGTCGACCCGATGCCCGCACGTTCGCACCTTCCACAGCCAATTCGTGCCGCCGCTTAGGATCCAGGTCGTTCGCCATTCCGCGCTCCTCATCCTTCCGGCCGATGCTGCTCCGGACAGAGAACCCGAACCCGGACGGGCCCGTTCAGATCATTCGTTCGAGGACGTCGTCGCGCTTCGCGCGGCGGTTAACGAACGCCATGGTCACGTGGCCAAGAATGCTCCCGAGGAGGAGGAAGCCGAGCCAGTAGTGCAGGAGGTCGCCCGGCACCATCATCCACTCGATCTTGTAGCCTCGGGTCGCCATCAGTTCGACGCCGAACGGCGAGAATCCCTTCCCCGATCCGTACTGCCTCAACAGTGCCAGAGAGGGCACGACGACCATCAGAGCATAGAGAAGGAAGTGACCAGTGACAGCTGCGCGGCCAAGGCGTCCGGCATGCGCCGGCCTCCTTTTCAGGTTCATCAAGCCCCAGACTCCACGGAGCAGGACCAGAACGAACAGCACGAAGCCCATCGTAGAGTGGCTTCCCCCGACGAGGCGCGTGATCGCCTTGTCGCCGATGCTGACGAACAGCACCGCGCCTGCGAACTGCCAGCCGAAGAACGCCGCCATGCACCAGTGGAAACCGCGGCTGATGCGACCGTAGCGCTGCGGAGTGTCGAGCCAACCCGATCCCATCTTCTCACTCATGCTGTGTCGGTTGCTCCGCAGGTCGACTACAGCGATCGAGCGTCCACACGCGGTGAGGAACCCGCGCCATCGGGCGCGGTTCTCGCGCGTGTCGAACAGAGTTTGAGAACATAGGTTTGCGACGTGAAACGCGGTAGTTGCGACCGTCCCAGGCCCTCGCATCGTTGAAGGCCCTTAGTGAAGATCGCACTTCTCGCTCATCTCAAGCACCCGATCGCGCAGCCCTTCGCTGGCGGCCTGGAGATGCAGACGCATCTGCTGGCACGAGGTCTCCGAGAACGTGGCCACGATGTGGTTCTGTTCGCCTCGCAGGGGTCCGACCCCGCGCTCGAACCTCGAACCGTTTGCGCCGCGACTGGTGAAGCCTTCAACGATCCCGTCCGCGCGCTCGAAGTCGACGCCATCGAATTCGCTGCCTACTCGAACATTCTTGAAGCCGTAGCTGAGGGCGACTTCGATCTCGTGCACAACAACAGTCTGCACGACCTCCCGCTCCGCGCCGTCCGGAACCTCCGGGCGCCCATGCTCACGGTGCTCCACACACCGCCGTTCCCGTCGCTTGTGGCGGGCGTCGAGGCGGCGGGCACGGACATGACCTATGCCGTCGTCTCAATGACGCTCGCGCAGGATTGGCAACTGCATGTGTCCGCTGCCCACATCGTCGGAAACGGCATCGACCTCTCGACTTTTCGCTTCGAAGCGGACGCTGCTCGGCCGTCTTATGCCTTCTGGAGCGGTCGGATCGTGCCGGAAAAGGGCCTGCATTTGGCGATCGACGCCGCCCGTCTCGCGGGGCTTCCCTTGGTCTTCGCCGGTCCGCGCAATGACGTCTGTTACTGGAACGCGGAGATCGCGCCCCGCGTCGGCTCAGACCTGACCGACCTTGGTCATCTACCGCATGCCGATCTGGCTCATCACCTCGGTCGGGCCTGCGTCGCACTGGTGACGCCGCGCTGGGAGGAGCCGTTCGGCCTCGTCGTTGCCGAGGCGGTCGCTTGTGGCACGCCAGTGGCAGCCTTTGCCCGAGGCGCTCTGCCAGATCTCGTGACGCCCTCCTGCGGACGCTGTGCACGTGCAGATGACGTCGAGGATCTCGCTCGCGCCATCCGCGAGGCTTGTCGGCTCGACCGATACTCCTGCCGGTCCTACGGTGAGGCGATGTTCGATGCCGGGACCATGATCGACACTTACGAGGCCCTGTACCGCACGATTTTTGCCACCCCGAGCAGAGTCGCCGCAGAGCCCGGCCAAGCGCTCGACGCGGCCGCGGTCTGAGCGAATGGCCAGTTCCGGCGGCCCGGCGGTGGTGTGCGTGCCGGCTCGGGACGAAGTTGAGCGGCTGCCCCGCTTGATCCGGTCGCTCGCAGCACAGGACGGATATTCGAAGGCGAATCGTCTCCGCGTCGTGGTTGTGGCCAACAATTGCAGCGATGGAACGGTCCAGGCCGTCGAGACGATGATCGCCCGCGACGAGACGGCCTGCCTCGCGGTGCGCTTGATCGAGACCACCTTCGCTCCAGTGTCAGCCCATGTCGGCACCGCACGCCGCCTCGCCCTCGACACCGGCGCGGATTGGCTCGTTGCGGACGGATGTGCAGACGGTGTTCTGCTTACGTCGGACGCCGACGCGTGGCTGCCTCCGACCTGGGTCGCTGCCAACCTGAGCGCGCTGGCCGAGGCCGAGATCGTTGGCGGCCGCCTGGTCATTGCCTACGAACGCGAGCCGCACCCGACTGTCGCTGGCCTGAACGACCGGATCGAGCGCTACTGGCGGGCGGTGCGTGCTCTCGAAGACCAGCTAGATCCGCCGGCGTACGACCCTGCGCCGCGCCATGGCGATCATACCGGAGCGAGCCTCGCCATGCGGGCCGATTTCTATCGGGCCGTCGGGGGCCTGCCGCCCCTCGACCGAGGCGAGGACAACGCGCTGGTTGCTCGCGTGCAGGAGCGAGGCGGCCGGTTGCGGCATTGTCCGGACGTCTTCGTTAGGGTGTCGGACCGAGCAGAGGGCCGCGCCAAGGGCGGCATGGCACCGGAGATGGCCCGACGTCGCCTCGTGGCGAGCGGTGGCGATCCCTATCTGCTCCCCACCGCAGAACATTGGCACGGGCTCGTTCTGCGCCGCGCTGCCCTCCGGCGATGCTGGCCAGCGGCTACGACTGCGTCCGGATGGTCGGAGGTCGCCCGGCAGTTCGAACTGAGCGACGAGGACCACGCCGCCATCTCTCCCGCCTCTTGCACGAATGCCATTGCCTTCGTCGAGCGCGTCAGCCGGCGGCTTGAAGCACGCGCCGCCAAGCCGCTGCTTCAGGATCTTGATGCGGCGCTGGCCGGCTTTAGCAGGCTGCTCGGGGCGGCGCCGTGACCCGTCCGATCGGCATCTACGTCCATCACCAGGGAGCCGGGCATTGGCAGCGCGCCTGTCGAATCGCGACCGCCCTGGACAGGCCCGTAACGCTGCTCGGTACCTTCAACGAACTGGATACGATGGAGGCGCGCGTTCCACTCGTTGATCTGCCGGACGATCGTATCGTCGGCTTCGATGGGGATGACGGAGAGGCCGAACGTCCGGAGGCTCTCCACTACGCGCCGCTCGGCCATCCCGGCATACGAGAGCGTATGGCGAGGATCGCGGCCTGGATCGCAAAGGCCGACCCGGTTCTGGTGATCGTCGATGTCTCGGTCGAGGTCGCCCTGCTGTGTCGTCTCCTGTCCGTGCCAACCGTGGTTCTGCGCCTTGCCGGTACGCGGACCGATCCACCTCATCTCGAGGCATTTCGGGCTGCGACCCGTCTGATCGTACCCTATCCCGCCGCCCTCGATGCCGCCGACGTGCCGGAATGGGTCAGCGCCAAGTCCTTCTTCTCGGGCTTTCTCGGGTCGTCTCCGGTCACGAAGGGCGCGGAAGATGGCCGCATCGTCGTCGTGTTCGGACAGGGCGGCCGCGGTGGCTGCATCGCGGATCTCGCCGATGCTTCGCGGGCCGTTCCCGATCGGGCGTGGCATGTCCTGGGGCCTGTTGTGGGCTTAGCTGACGGTACCCCGGTGCCGGCAAATCTGCATCTTCATGGCTGGGTCGAGGACGTCGACGCGAATCTGTCGCAGGCCTCGTTTGTCGTGGGAGGAGCCGGCGACGGCGTCGTCGCGGCCGTCGTCGCAGCGTCCAAGCGGTTCGTCTGTCTGCCTGAGCCTCGCCCGTACGGCGAACAGGCCTCCAAGGCCGACGCGCTGGCGAGCCTCGGAGCGGCGATCGTTAATCACGGCTGGCCGAATGCCGCGGCGTGGCCGGAGCTCATCCGCCAGGCGATGGCCCTGGATGCGTCGCGGATCGCCAGTCTGGCCGATGCGGATTCGTTGGTACGGACCGTCGCGGAGATCGAGAGGATCGCTCGTGAGATCGAGGATCGGGGCCGCCCCCGCACTTAAGACGGAGCGCGCTTTAGAAAGGCCGATCTGGGTGCAATCGGGCCGCCGCAATCTCGTTTGGGGTCGGTGAGCGCAGAACCTCGAGGATGTCCTCTCGGTCCCAGGCGATCAGGCCGCGTTCGGCGAATGCTTCGAGCCAGCCCTCCATCGGCCAGATCTTGTGACGTGCTTGGAAGCGGAGAGCACTGCGGACGATGTCCGAGAAATGCTGGAGCGGCGGATCGCAGGACGGATGGTGCTGGTGCCACGCGTGCGGGCCTCCAGCGAAAAGCACTGAGACGCCGCTGGCCGCCGCTCTGAAGGCGAAGTCGGTATCCTCGGCCCCGTAGCCGTCGAACCCCTCGTCGAAGCCACCGAGACGATCGAAGGTCGCGGAGCGCACGGCAAAGGCGAGCGACCAGAACAGGCCGGGTTTCTCTGCCGGCACGACGCCGCGCTTCGGAAACCGACGCACCGGATGTGCATGACCGACCTGGTCGAGGCGTTCCGCCGCCCAGTCGTCGGCGACCGCATCCGCCGGCAGGTAGCGGACCTCGCAGCAGACGAGACCGTCATTCTCGGTCACTGCTTCATCGAAGCCAGCAACAAGATTGGCCGAGGGGATGCAGTCGACATCGAGGAAGACGAGCGTGTCGCCCGAAGCACCGGCGCGTCCCGCGTTGCGTGCGGCTGCAAGTGGCAGTCCTTCGCTCGGAAGGTCGATCCGGAGCACGGGAAAGCCGGTGGTGGGCACGGGACGTGTATCGTTGCCCATCTCGACTACGATGCACTCCGTCGGCGCAGGACCCCGCGAGAGTCCTTCCAGAAGCCTAAGAAGGTGCGCACGGCGCCCTTTGTTGATGGTGACGACGCTGACGGCACTCATGAGCTTGTCGCTTCAAAGCCGATCCTTCGAAGCACATCGAGGCGGTACCCGTCCTGACGCGATTGGTCTTCGAGCTTGGCGAAGGCGGAAGCTCTCTCGATAAAGCCGTCGGCTGCTTCGTCTCCCGAGAGCGGGTAGTCGGTCTCGCCGAGATAATGGACCAGCACGACATCACCGCCCGGGAGAAGCGAACCCTCGACGCGCTCGACCAACCGGGCGAGATCGGCACAGTCGAGGTAGTAGATCACCTCCGACAGCAGGATGAGATCGAAGTGGCCGTCCGGCCACTCGCCCGGCACGCTGGCGATCTGGAAGCGGACGTGATCGAGGGCGGCACATCGCGACTTGGCGCTCGCTAGCACGGCCGGCACGACGTCGAGCGCCGTGAGCTGCTGGCATCGACCTGCCAGCTGTCGCGTCAGGACGCCGATCGAGCAGCCGACCTCCAGCACGGATGCGTACCGGTCACGCGGCAGGCTTGCGAGCGTTGTCGCGTACTTCTCGCGCTCGTAGTCGCTCGTGGCGAAACGCCACGGGTCGGGATCGTCGGCATAGACCCCAGAGAAGTACTCGGGAGAGAGCGAAGTCGAGTGTCGGCTCATGCAGACATCTCGATGAAGGGTTCGTAGCAACCGCAGAGTCGGTCGATCATCGCGGGCTCCAGTCGGAAGCCTTCGGGATCGTCAGCGATGAGCGCCGTGGTCTGTGAGGCATGTCTCGCTACGGCCTGCCGCTTCGCCGCGATCGCTCCAGTCACGTCGAGGCGCACGCCACTGGGTGCGGTGCCGACATCGGCCTCCGCCGGCAGGGTATGACCCCAGACCGGATAGGCGAAGATACGCGCGCCGACGAGCCGGGGGCGGGCCAAGGCGACAATCGCGGCGGCCGCCTGGTGGTCGCAATGGGGATCGTGGCCCCAGGTCACGCAGACCGCGCCGGCTGCACAGGTGTGAGCCGCCTCGACGATCGATTCAGCGGCAGCTTCGGCTTGCGGGCCTTTGCTCGGTACCCTGGCGTCGGGCAGGCGCAAGAACCGCACGGTATCGGAGGGAAGGCCCAGTTCGGCTACCGCCGTCAGGGTCTCGACCTCGCGCAGAGCCCGAAGGCGTTCCGGCGGATAAAGGAGGGAATGTGTGTGAGAGCTGCAGCCGTCGCTCAACACCACCAGCCGCACGGGCCGGTTGGCCGCCGAGGCCAGCGCGATCAAGCCACCGCATCCGAGACTCTCATCGTCGGGATGCGGCGCGACGACGACGAGGCCGCCGGTGCCGACGATCGCATCGAGCGAAGCGACGGGTAATTGATCCAGGGCTGCGAAGAAGGCGTCGGCGCGCATGCCCTCAGAGTTTCTGCCAGAGTGCGTGGAAGGCTCTCGGCGCATCGAGGACGTAGCCGGCCGCGGAGGCCAAGGCGTGGTCGGGCGCCGGCTGACGCAGATAGGTGGCGAGATCGCGAATGCGTTGTTCCAGCGGATGTGTCTCGAGGAAGCCCGACAGACCGACGGAGCGCTGAGCCAGCTCGATCACGTCTAGCCCGCACCGCTCGACGGCGCCTCGCGCGAGGTTGACGTAGGCGATGGCGGCCTCCGGATCGGCCTCCGCCACTGCGGCAGTTTCCGCCGCCCGCGCGACGAAAAGCCGTGCTGTCTCGACTCGCGTCGCCGCCTCGCCGAGCCGCGCGCGCTGGTGGGGATCGCCGCCGCGGCCTGTGTTCACGAGATGGGTGCGAAGCGCCTCGAACACGGCTGCGATCCCACCGCACTGCACGGCGAGAAAGCGCCAGGCGCCGCATGAGAAGAACGGCTGGCGCAGGTAGTCGTCGGGCTCGCCGACCACCGCCCCGACATCGAGCTGTAACCCGGAGAAATCCACGGTGCCGGTTGCGGTGGCCCGCATCCCTTGGGCCCGCCAAGATTTCGTCTCGGCGCGTACGCCCGGTTCGAGCGGCACGATCAACATCAGGCGCCGCCCGTCCTCGATACGCGCCGTTACCAGCGGTCGGGTGACATGACCCGCGCCCGAGGCGAAGCATTTGGAGTCGGCGAGTTCCAGGACTCCGCCATGCCGTGTCATCGACAGGCCGCCTGTAGCAGGCTCGGTGTTCCAGACGCCAAAGAGGTGCCCAGCCTTCGCGTCGGCAGACACCTGTCTTCGCGTTTCCGCGTTTCCGTATCGCAGCGCGAGGGCCAGCGCATTCACATGGCCCTCGTAGAGCCGTCCCAGGACGAGGCTGCTGCGTCCGACGAGGTAGAGCACGTCGCGCAAAGCTGCGGTCTCGCTCGCCTCGCAGAGGTCGGATCCACCGAGCTCCACGGGTAGCGGAGCCGTCAGGAGCCCGCGCTCGCGGAAGTGCTCGAACGCCTTCGTGGGGAAGGCGTCGTGGCAATCGAGACCTTCGTCGAGCGTCGCCGCAGCGGCGACGACGACCTCGGTGTTGGCGAGGAGGGATGACGCCGTCGTCGGCACCGGGTCCGGGAAAGCAAGCATCGTCGGAAATGGATCTCCCTGCCGGCCGAGGCAGCTCGGCTTCGCGGGAGAACGCGGCGCGAGCCATGTATTGTTCCGCTCAGAGCCCCCCTGCGGCGGCCTGTCAGACTAAAACTCGTCCAATCCGAAACTAGCTGGCCGTCGGAAGGTTTGCGGATCGAAGCCAGCGAGGACACCCATGAGCGACAGCACCGACCGCATCACCGGCCATGGTGGCGAGACGCATCAAAGGACCGATGCCGACCACCCGGTCCTGACGACCAACCACGGCGTTCCGGTCAGCGACAACCAGAACCAGCTCAAGGCGGGCCAACGCGGTCCTGTCCTGCTCGAGGACGAGGTCTATCGCGAGAAGATCAACCACTTCGACCACGAGCGCATCCCGGAACGCATCGTGCACGCCCGCGGCACTGGCGCCCACGGCTACTTCGAGTGCACCCAGTCGCTGTCCGACATCACACGGGCGGATCTCTTCCAGAAGAAGGGTCAGCGGACCGATGTCTTCGTCCGGTTCTCGACCGTTGCCGGCGGTGCGGGATCCGTCGACAATCCGCGCGACGTGCGCGGGTTCGCGGTCAAGTTCTACACCCGGGAGGGCAACTGGGATCTCGTCGGCAACAACATTCCGATCTTCTTCATCCAGGACGCGATCAAGTTCCCCGACTTGATCCATGCGGCGAAGATGGAAGCCGATCGCGGCTATCCGCAGGCCGCGACAGCGCACGACACCTTCTGGGACTTCATCAGCCTGATGCCCGAGACGACCCACATGGCCATGTGGATCATGTCTGACCGCACTTTGCCGCGCAGCTTCGCGACGATGGAGGGGTTCGGGATCCACACATTCCGCTTCGTGAACGGCGAGGGCAAATCCACCTTCGTCAAGTTCCACTGGAAGCCGAAGGCCGGCCTGGCGTCGACCATCTGGGACGAGACCGTGAAGGTCGCGGGCGCGGATCCTGACTTCCAGCGGCGCGACCTGTTCGAGCGGATCGGACGCGGCGACTTTCCCGAGTGGGAACTCGGCGTGCAGCTCTTCGACGAAGAGTTCGCCAACAGCCAGCCCTACGACGTGCTCGACGCGACGAAAATCATCCCGGAGGAGGTGCTTCCGGTCCGGATTGTCGGGAAGCTCGTTCTCGATCGATACCCTGACAACTTCTTCGCCGAAACCGAGCAGGTTGCGTTCTGCCCGAGCCACATCGTGCCGGGGATCGACCACTCGAACGATCCGCTCCTGCAGGGAAGGCTGTTCTCCTACCAGGACACGCAGATCAAGCGGCTCGGCACCACGAACTGGCACCAGCTTCCCATCAACCAGGCCAAGGGGCGAGAGGGTGGCTGCCCATATCTGAACATGCAGCGCGACGGGCACATGCAGATGCAGTTGCCTAAGGGGCGCGCCAACTATGAACCGAACAGCCTGCATCTCGCCGGCGAGATCGGCGGCCCGCGGGAGGATCCAGAGAACGGGTTCAAGACGTTTCCATCCGAAGAACAGGGGCAGAAGCTGCGCATTCGCCCGGAAAGCTTTGCGGACCACTACAGCCAGGCGAGACTATTCTGGCGGTCGATGGATCCGGCCGAGCAGGCGCACATCGCATCGGCGTTCGTGTTCGAGTTGAGCAAGGTTTCTCTGGAGCATGTTCGCCTCGCGACGATGGCCAATCTGCGCAACGTCGATGAAGCCCTCGCCAAGAGGGTCGCCGACGGCTTGGCGATGGATCTGCCCGATGCGTCGCCGACCAGCGCGCCTGTGATCGACATGGAGCCCTCGCCGGCGTTGCGGGTCGTTCGTGGCCCTTTGGAGAAACATACCTTGGAAGGCCGTACGGTCGGGATCCTTCTGGCGGACGGCAGTGATGCGGGAGACCTGCAGAAGCTCAGGGATGCCGTCAAAAAGGCCGGCGGTCGTTCGATCACGATCGCGCCGAAGGTCGGCGCAGTCCCGCTATCGGATGGCACGAAGCTCAAGGCCGATGCGCAGTTGTTCGGTCAGCCTTCAGTGACCGTCGATGCCTGCGCCGTTCTCCTCGCGGAAGAGGCATGTGCGAAGCTGGTTAAGGAAGGCGCGGCCGTACAGTGGGTCATGGACGCGTTCGGCCATCTCAAGGCCATCGGTCACAATCCGGGAGCCCAGGCGCTTCTCGACAAGGCCGGCGTCGAGCCGGACGATGGTGTGGTCGAACTCGGCGCTTTCGTGAAGGCTGCGACGAAGCGTTATTGGGACCGCGAGCCAAAGGTCCGGACGCTCGCCTAAACTCGAAACATCGGGGCGAACGGCTTCTTGAGGAGAGGGTCGTTCGCCCCAAGGCCTTGCCGTCTTTGCCGGCGGCAGCATCATGATCGGGCGAGATTTCTAAGGTGGTGGACGTCACGGAGGCCGCAGCCGCTGAAGGGTCGCATCTTCAATCCGCGTTCTTCCAACGTAGACGTCAGCTCAGCGCAGTCGGCTCCGAGATCGTCTGACACGACAGCTAAGACCGGCGTTTCTTCTTCAAGCCAAGCGGAGGCATTCGCGCAGTCCGAGAAGCCGAGTGGATCGTAGCCGCTCGCGATGAGCTTGTTGCAAGCGCTCGCTCGCTCCACGTCGGAATTGGCGACCACCATCGCGATTTGCCGAGGACGTCGAGCAAGCATCACGCGGCCTTCTTGGTCTTGCGCGCGGCGGTCTTGCGGGCGGTGCTGCCGCCGGAGGAGCGGGCCGTGCCCTTGCCGGTGGCTTTCCGGCTCTCGGATTTCGGCGTCTCCGACTTCTCGGAGGCGATGCTGCGCTTTAGGGCCTCCATCAAGTTCACGACGTTGCCGGAGGCCTTGGCGCCCGAGGCTTTTGCGCCCTTGCTACCCTTGGCGGGCTTGGCGGCCTTGCCATTCACCAGCGCGACCAGCGCGCCTTCGTAGCGGTCCTCGAAGGTCTTGGGGTCGAACTTGCGGGCGGCGCGGTCGATCAGCTCCTCGGCGAGCGATCGCATCTCGTCGGTCGGCTTGCCGTCCGGCATGTCCTCGAAATAGGCCGTCGGAGAGCGGATCTCGTCATGGTAGCGCAGCAGGGTGGCGAGCAAGCCTTTGCCGTACGGTTCGAGCAGGACGACCCGCTCGCGCTTGTAGAGCACCACGCGGCCGAGGCCGGCCATGCTCTTCTTCTTCATCGCGTCGCGGATGACCGCGAAGGCCTCTCGCGAGACCTTGTCCTCGGCGGCGAGGTAATATGGCCGGTCGAGATAGCGCTCGTCGACCTCGCTACGACGGCAGAACGCCTCGATGTTGATAGTGTGCGTGCTCTCGAGCGCGATCTCGTCGAGCTCGTCGCCCTCGATCGGCACCAGCTCGTCCTTGGCGACCTCGCAGCCCTTGATCTGGTCCTCCCGGTCGACCGGCTCCTCGGTCACCGAGTCCACGATTAGCTGCTTGATGCGGTTGCCCGTCTCGCGATTAATGGTGTGGCACTTGAGATGAGACGAGGTGCTCACGGCCGGATACAGTCCGACGGAGCAGGAAACCAGGGAGAGGCGAAGATGACCTTTCCAGTTGGCGCGGGCAGCCACGGCTCTCTCCAGTCTATCCGTAAGTCTAGATCTAGGCCGCGGCGATCGTCTTGAATCTCCGGGCGATTCCGCGACTCAACAGGAGTCTCTCTCGACTCGTTCCGTAGGACTTGATCCTGTGGATAACTTGGGATCGACTTGGTCGATATGCGTCTCGGCGGCCGTTGGTTGGAACGGCGCGGGGCGGTCTGCAGTTGCTCTGCTGGGATGGACAAGCTCCTCGAACCCTACCGCGCCAAACGTGATTTCACGCTCTCGTCCGAGCCGAGCGGCCGGGGCCGCCGTCGCGCCCGCAAGGGCCGGTTCGTGGTGCATAAGCACGACGCAAGGCGCCTCCACTACGACCTGAGGCTGGAGGTCGACGGCGTTCTCAAGAGCTGGGCGGTGACGCGGGGACCGAGCTTGGTGCCCTCCGACAAGCGCCTCGCCGTCGAGACCGAGGACCACCCGATCGAATACCTGCGCTGGGAAGGGACGATCCCCAAGGGCCAGTATGGCGGGGGTAGCATGATCGTCTGGGACACCGGCACCTGGATGCCGGTCGGCGACGTCGCGGCGGCCCTCGCGAAGGGGCACCTGGAATTCGCCCTCGACGGCGAGCGCCTCAAGGGATGCTGGCATCTCGTGCGGATGAAAGGCCGCGGCGGCGACAAGAAGCGGCCCTGGCTGTTGATGAAGGTCGAGGACGAGTACGCCCGCGCCAAGGGCGACGGCGACATCCTCGAAGAGCAGGAGATTTCCGTGCAGTCGGGCCGCACCAATGCCGAACTGGCAGCGAGCGGCGCGCTGAGGGCGGACCACAAGAGCCGCGCACGTGTTGCCAAGTCAGCCAAGGCGCCGGCGGCGAAATCTTCTGCGGGGAAGAAGGGTATCCTTCCACCCTTCGTCGAGCCGGCGCTCGCGAGCCTCGCCCCGGCGGCGCCGAGTGGCCCGGATTGGCTCTTCGAGATCAAGCATGACGGCTACCGCATCCAGGCGCGCATCGATGGAGGCAAGGTGCGGCTGCTGACCCGCTCCGGGCTCGATTGGACCGCGAAGTTCAAGCCGGTCGCCCAGGCCCTAAAGGCGCTGAAGCTGCCCTCCGCCCTGATCGACGGCGAGATTGTCATCGAGACCGCCAGCGGCGTGTCGAGCTTTTCGGCCCTCCAGAATGCCCTGATGACCGGCGAGATCGACTCGGCGATTTTTTATGCCTTCGACCTACTCTACCTCGACGGCCGGGATCTGCGCGACCTGCCGCTCGTCGAGCGCAAGGATCTGCTGCAGCAGGCGCTCGACGATGTCGGCCCAGACAGCCGCATCCGCTTCAGCGAGCACCTCACCAAGGACGGCCCGGCCATGGCGCGGCATGCCTGCCAGCTCGGGCTGGAGGGGATCATCGCCAAGCGGGCGAGCGCGCCGTACCGCTCCGGCCGCAGCGATCACTGGCGCAAGGTGAAATGCACCTCGTCGCAGGAATTCGTAATCGGCGGCTATATGCCCTCGACCTCGGCGCCGCGCGCGGTCGGCTCTCTGATCCTCGGGATCCACGAGGGAGAAAAGTTCGTCCATGTCGGGCGCGTCGGCACCGGCTTCACGAATACGGTGGCGCGGGACCTCTGGAACGCGCTCGATCCGTTGCGGATCGATGCGCCGCCCTTCTCGGACCCGCTGCCGCCGCTGGCCAGGCGACACGCCAAATGGGTCGAGCCCAAGCTGGTCTGCGAGGTGACCCTGCGAGCCTGGACCAGCGACGGCCAGCTTCGCCATGCCTCCTTCAAGACCCTGCGCCCCGATGCGACAGCGGAAGAGGTCGTCCGCATGACCGAGCCTAAGCGTGCCCGGACGTCCAAGGGTTCGGCCAGAAAAACCAAGGCCGCCCCCCTGAGCGAGGTGCGGCTGACGCATCCCGACCGGGTGCTGTGGGACGATGTCGGCCTGACCAAGCAGGGCCTGTTCGAGTTCTACGCCGAGATCGCCGACCACATCCTGCCGCACATCGTCGATCGGCCGCTGTCGCTGGTGCGGTGCCCGGACGGCCTCGGCTCCTGCTTCTACCAGAAGCACGGCTGGGCCGGCATGGATGCGGACCACCTGCATGTTGCCAAGGCCGGTGACGACAGCGTCGTCGTGGTGCACGACCGCGACGGCCTGCTCGCGCTGGTTCAGTCGAGCGTGCTGGAGATCCATCCTTGGGGCGCGACGCTGGACGATCCCGATAGACCGGACCGCCTGGTCTTCGACC
The DNA here is from genome assembly GCF_014196345.1 of Methylobacterium brachythecii. Classification (GTDB taxonomy): domain Bacteria; phylum Pseudomonadota; class Alphaproteobacteria; order Rhizobiales; family Beijerinckiaceae; genus Methylobacterium; species Methylobacterium brachythecii. Next base: position 13,941 of record NZ_JACIDN010000013.1, read on the forward strand.
TCGATCCCGGCGAGGGCGTCGGCTGGGCCGATCTCGTCGCTGGCGCCGAGACCGTCCGCGAGCGGCTCGATGGGCTCGGTCACGCCGCCTTCGTGAAGACTACCGGTGGCAAGGGGCTACACGTCGTGGTGCCGCTGGCGCAGAAGGCCGGCTGGGACGAGGCCAAGACGTTTTCCAAGCGCATCGCTACCGAGCTGGCCAAGGACGATCCGGACAGCTTCGTCGCGACCGTCTCCAAGCGCGCCCGGGAGGGCCGCATCTTCGTCGATTACCTGCGCAACCAGCGCGGCGCGACAGCGGTCTCGGTCTTTTCGACGCGCGCCCGGCCGGTTGCGCCGGTCTCGGTGCCGGTAGGCTGGGACGAGTTGCCGTCCCTCGGCTCGGGCAGCCGCTTCACGGTCGAAAATCTGTCGAGCCGGCTCAACGTCATCAAGCGTGATCCCTGGGCGACCCTCGCAAATGCGGCGAAGCCGTTGAAATAGTCGATAACCGAAGTCGAGCCGGCAATTGGCCGAAAGCGGAACTACCGGTTTCAAGGCCTCTGGTTTGGATAGCGGACATTGTCCGTTGAAACAGATTTGCAGAGGGCGTTGAGGCAGACGCTGCGCGGGGGGCGTTCCTCAAGGCGGCGCTCTGCTCCTTGCCGATCACGCCGTACTTTATGCCGTGATAGGCAACGAGTCCCGAATTGCGAAAAGTTCGGCTGGGGAGGCTTTCGGTGCTCGGCCATCGGTAGCCGTCCGGGCGCGCTCCTCTAGAATGGCCGTTCGAGTGGAAGGATGCATCGGTGAAGGATACGCCGAACAAGACTTGGCGCGTCGGCGTGCTGTTCTCGCGCAGCGGCGTCAGCGGTGTTACGGAGACCGAGCACTTCCTCGGCACCGCGCTCGCGATCGAGGAGATCAACCGCAGCGGTGGCATCCTCGGGCGGCAGATCGAACCGGTCTGCTACGATCCGGGCGGTGAGACGGACGCCTACCGCGTCCTCGCGCGACGGTTGCTCACGGAAGACGGCGTCGAAGTCGTGTTCGGATGCTCGCTATCCGCCAGCCGCAAGGCCGTCCTGCCGATCATCGAGCGGCATAACGCGCTCCTGTGGTATCCGTCGATCTACGAGGGGTTCGAATATTCTGAGAACGTCGTCTACACCGCTGCGACGCTCAACCAGAACGTCTTCGCCCTGGCCGACTTCCTGATCCAGGAATACGGGCCGCGGATCTTCATCGTCGGCTCCGACTACATCTATCCACGCGAATCCAATCGTGTGATGCGCGACCTGATCGAGGCGAAGGGTGGCGTGATCGTCGGCGAGCTCTATGCGCCGCTCGATGGCGACCAGGATGCCCACGACCGGCTGATCGAGGAGATCGCACGCGCCGCGCCGGACGGGGTCTTCTCCACTGTGGTCGGCCGCGGGGCCGAGCGGCTCTACGACAGCTACGCCGCGGCCGGTTTCGACCGGTCCCGCCGGCCGATCGCCAGCCTCACCATGTCGGAAGGGCAGATCCGGAAGATCGGGCCGGAGAAATGTGACGGCCACGTCCTCGCCGCGCATTATTTCCAGGCGCTCGACGGCGACGACAATGCGCGTTTCGTGTCGGCCTTCCGGGAACGGTTTGGGCCGGAACAGGTCACGAGCATGTGGTCGGAGACGGCCTACGCCCAGGTCCATCTCTTCGGCCTCGCGCTCGCCCGCGCGGGCGTGCTCGATGCCGAGCCGCTGGGTCGGTCCGTGATGCGGCAGCGCTTCGATGCGCCGGAAGGCGAGCTGGGCTTCGACGCCGAGAACCGACACGCCTGGCTCACGCCCGGCATCGGGATTGCTCGGAGAGACGGGCAGTTCGACATCGTCTGGCGGGCGCGACGCCCGGTGCGGCCCGATCCCTATCTGGCCTCGTCGCGGTTCGAAACAAACTGGCTCGAAGAAGGCATTCGTCGTTGAGCGGAAAGCCCCGCAAGATGCTCGACGATCTGCGCAGGGCCCGCGCCCTCGTCGTTCATCCGCGTGACGAGGAAGGCTCGGCGTTGGTGGATCAGCTTCGCCGGCTCGGTTGCGAGGTTTCGATCGCGTGGCCGCCGCCGGCGACGCTGCCTCCGGAGATCGACACGCTTTTCGTCCAGCTCGACGATCTCGACGTCACGCATCTGGTCGGGGCGATCGAGGAAATCCGTCCCGCCGTGATCGCGATCGTGACCTACGAGAGTCCGACCTCGCTCAACGCCCTCGTCGACTTCAACGCGCATGCGGTGCTGAACAAGCCGCTCAGGCCGCGCGGGGTGCTCAGCCAGTTCGCTTTAGCGTGGTACCGGCGTGGCTACGAGAACCGGCTCGCCAACAAGATCGAGAAGCTCGAGGAGACCATGAAGGGGCGCCGGACGGTTGAAAAGGCTGTGCGCGTCATCACCGAGCTCAACGGGCTCGACGAGGAGGCCGCCTATCGCCTGTTGCGCGATCGCGCCACGGGCGCTCGCATGACTCTGACGACCGTGGCGGAAAGCGTCGTCTCCGCGCATGAGGCGATGAGCGGCCTCGGCCTGAGTATTTCATTGGCGAAGCGCCCATAACGCCGGCAATCGCTGGCGCGATTGTCGGCTTGCATCTCAGTCGACCGATGTTACTGTAAAGAGATAGGGCAGTGTTGCCCTGCAGCAGGATTGCTGCTCAACATCTTGGCTTTGAAGCCTCTGGATTGCGGACGATGTCCGCGGCCAGGGGCTTTTTTGCGTTTTGGAGCTGTCATGGTCCAAGCGAACGATCCCGCTCGCCCGCGATTACAGGTGTCCTGTATTCAGTTCGAGCCGATTTTCGGCGACGTGGCCGGAAATGTCTCGCGCTCCTGCGAGCTGATCCGCGCGGCGGCCGCGTCGGGAAGCAAGCTCGTTGTCCTGCCGGAACTTGCAAATACTGGTTATGTGTTCCAGTCGACCGACGAGGCGGCCGCCTTGGCAGAGGAGGTCCCCACGGGCCCAACCTCCGAGGCGTGGGGCGCGCTCGCTATCGAACTCGGGATCCACATCGTGGCCGGGATTACCGAGCGGGCCGGAGACGCGCTTTTCAATTCGGCTCTGCTAACCGGCCCGAACGGTCCTATCGGCGTCTACCGCAAGGCGCATCTATGGGACCGCGAGAACCTCTTCTTCCGGAAGGGCGATCTCGGCTTTCCTGTCTTCGAGACGTCGATCGGCAAGCTCGGCGTCGCCATTTGCTACGATGGCTGGTTCCCGGAGACGTTCCGGCAACTCGCGCTCGGAGGCGCCGAGATCGTCTGCGTCCCAACGAACTGGGTGCCGATGCCGGGCCAGCCCGAGGGCGAGGCGGCGATGGCGAACACGCTCCACCGGGCGGCGGCTCATTCGAACGGCATCTTCATCGCCTGCGCGGACCGCATCGGTGTCGAACGCAGCCAGCCCTTCGAGGGTCAGAGCCTCATCATCGGCCCCAAGGGCTGGACGATCGCGGGACCCGCAAGCCGCGACCGGCCGGAGACGGTCACCGCCAGCGTCGATCTCGGCGACGCCGCCCGCAAGGAGCTGAGCACGTTCAATTCGGTCCTCAGGGACCGTCGCGTCGACGTCTACGGCTAAGCGCCGAGCCGACCCCGTCAATTCCTCCATCGAGAGAGTGAACTCATGTCCACACGTCTTCTTTTCAGCGTCGCCGTCGCGCTTGCGGCTGGCGTCACCGTCGCCGCGGCGGAGGAAAAGCCGATCCTGATCGGGGTGCCGGTCGGTCTGTCCGGGGCGAACAGCGTCGTCGCGCCGTCGGTCGTGCAGTCCTCGGAACTCGCGGTCGAGGAGATCAACAAGGCCGGCGGCGTGCTCGGCCGCAAGCTCGCGCTCGAGATCGCCGACGACGGCTCGGGAGCGGCCGGCGCGCAGAAGGCCTTCGATTCGCTGATCTATGCGAAGAAGGTCGATGTGCTGATCTCGATGGAGACGAGCGCCGCGCGAAATGCCGGACTGCCGGCGATCACCAAGGGACGCAAGCCGTACGTCTATACCTCGTTCTACGAGGGCAAATCCTGCAACAAGAACATGTTTGTCGATGCCTGGGTGCCGGAGCAGCAGGTTCCGCCCGTCGTCGATGCCTTCAACAAGCACAAGGGCGCCAAGACCTATTTCCTCATTGGCAGCGACTATGCCTTCGGGCGCGGGATGCTGTCTTTCGCGCGGGGCTACATCGAGAAGACCGGCGGAAAAGTCGTCGGGGAAGAGTATCTGCCGATGGACGGCAGCGACTGGACGTCCATCATCTCGAAACTGAAGGAGGCCAAGCCCGATGCGCTCGTCACCTCGACGGCCGGCGGCGCGCCTAACGTCACTCTGACGAAGCAGCTGCGCGGCGCAGGCGTCTCGCTGCCCTTCGCCAATCTCGCCGTCGACGAAGGCACGGCCAAGAGCATGGGCAAGGACGCGGAGGGCGTATACCTGTCCGCCTCCTACGTGACCGGCATCGACAGCCCAGAGAACAAGGCCTTCCTCACCGCGATGAAGGCGAAGTTCGGCGAGGCCCTGCGCACGCCCAACGATCTCTCTGTTCCGCAATACGAGGCCATCTACCTCTACAAGGCCGCTGTCGAGAAAGCGGGGGGCACGGACACCGCGAAGGTGATCGAGGCGCTTCCGGGCGTCAGCTTCACCGGTCCGCGCGGCGTGATCACCATGAGCAAGCAGCACCACGCGCCGCTCACCATGTATCTCAGCCAGGTTCAGGCAGACGGCGCGGTCAACGTCGTTGGCACCTTCAAAAATGTCGATCCTGGCGATCAGTGCCCGAAGCTGAACTGATCCGTGCCGGCCCGCAATCGGGCCGGCCCTCATCGGACATCAGGAGGGTGTGATGCTGTTGATCCTCGACATCATGACCACGGCTGCGATCCTGTTCGTGGTCGCCATCGGACTACTCGCCATCTTCGGCGTGCTGAAGATCATCAACTTCGCCCATGGGGCGTGGCTCACGATCGGAGCCTATTGTGCGGTGGTCACGGCGCAACTCGGCTTCAATCCCTGGCTGGCCCTGCCACTCGCCTTTCTGGTCGGCGGCGCGCTCGGGGGGCTCGCCGAACTATTCATCATCCGCCCGCTCTACCGAAGGCCGCTCGACGCGATCCTCGCGACCTGGGGACTCGGCATCGTTATCGGACAGCTGATCACGCTCGGCTTCGGCCGCGACGTGCAGTTCACGCCCAATCTCCTATCGGGCACCGTTACCGTGCTCGGCACTGACTATTCGGCCTATCGGCTCGTGGCGCTCGCTGCGGCGCTCGTAATCGGCGTCGCCTTCGCGGCGACGATGGAGGGCACGCGGCTCGGCCTCTCGGCACGCGCGGTCATCATGAACGAGACGCTGGCGCGGGGCCTTGGCATCGACACGGCCCGCGTCAGGCTGATCACCTTCATGATCGGCGCGGGACTCGCGGCCCTCGCTGGCGTGCTGCTGACGCCGCTCACCAGCGTCGACCCCACCATGGGCGTCGGCTGGCTTATCGGCGCCTTCATGCTGGTCATGGTTGCGAACGGATCGCTCCTCGCGCTTGCCATCGCCTGCCTGCTCTTCGGGGCGGCTCAGGTCCTGATCAGCACCTTCGTCAGCCCGATCCTCGGAAGCATCGCGATCGCGATCCTCGCCGCACTCGTGCTGCGTGTCAGCCCGAAGGGATTTGCCCGTGCGTAACGATGCCCCCGCCCTGGCCACTGCCGCGCCCGGCCGCTGGCGCCTGTCCAGTGCTGCACCGATCCTCGTCGCTGCGCTTGCGGCGGCAGCTTTGTGGGTCGCCCCGTCGGTTCTTGACCCGTTCGCGACCAACGTGCTCACGCGTTCGATGATCTACGCGGTCCTCGCCGTGACCGTCGATCTGCTCTGGGGCTTTATGGGTGCCCTGACCTTCGGGCAGGCGGCCTTCTTCGGCATCGGCGCCTATGCGGCGGCGATGCTGCTCGGCCAGTACGGCGGCGCGCCGCAATGGATGGCGGCCGCCCTAGGGCTCGCCGTTGCCGTTCCGGCGGCGCTCGGTCTCGCGGTGGGATGGCTCTCCTTCTACCACCGCTCGACGGCGCTCTACGCCTCTGTCGTCTCGCTGGTCGTGCCTATTGTCGTTGTCCAGCTGATCTATTCCGGGGGTGAGTGGACTGGGTCGAGCAGCGGGCTCGTCGGGTTCGACGTGCTGCCTTTCGAGATCGAGGGCTATTTCCGGCTCGCCGCGATCGTCATGGTGGCGGTGACGCTTGCGGCCTGGGTCTTCGCCCGCTCCGATGCCGGCCGCGCCCTCGTCGCTGTGCGCGACAACGACGCGCGCTGCGCCTATCTCGGGCTGGACCCGAAGCGACTACAGGTCGTGATGACGACCGTTCTAGCGGGCGTCGCTGGCCTTGCAGGCTTCGTCTTCGCCAATGCGAGCGGCGTGGTCGCCCCGGAGAATGCAGGCTTTCTGTTCGGCACGGAGCTGGTGATCTGGGTCGCACTCGGCGGTCGCGGCACGCTGCTCGGCCCCGTGCTCGGGACGATCGGTATCGACTATCTCGGCGCCAACCTGTCCGGAGACCTGCCGTTCCTGTGGCAGCTACTGCTGGGTGCGACCTTCGTCGCGGTGATCATCCTGCTGCCAGGCGGTCTGGCCGAGATCGCGAAGCGGGCCTTCGCTGTCCTGCCATCCAAGGGCGCCGAGGAGACAGCACCGAGGCTCGTCGCACGTCCGCCGAAACCAATCCAGGTCGCGTCGGAACACCCACTGCTGACCGTCTCCGGCCTCGCCAAGTCCTACGGCAGCCTCAAGGTGCTCGAGAATATCGACCTTGCCATCCGGCCGGGCGAACTGGTTAGCCTCGTCGGCCCAAACGGGGCCGGCAAGACCACGCTGATGCGTTGCCTCAGCGACGGGACGGAGCCGATCTCGGGCGCCATCACGGTTGACGGCGCGCCGATCGCGGGCCTTGCGCCTGACCGGATCGTCGCGCTCGGCGTTGGACGCAAGTTCCAGGTCGCAAGCGTCTTCGAAAGCCTCACGGTGGCCGAATGCCTGCTGCTCGCCCGCGCCTCTCAGGACGGGCTCAGCCTCGTTGGGCAGGCCGGAACGCTGAGCCTTCCGCAGGCTGCGCTCGACGTCATGCGGATGACGGGGCTCGACCGCCTGCTCGGAACCTCGGTGCGGCTTCTGTCACACGGTCAGAAACAGGCACTCGAACTCTCCATGGTGGTGGCGCTCGAGCCCCGGATCATCTTGCTCGACGAGCCGACCGCCGGCCTGACCAAGGCCGAGCGCACGACCATCGGCACGGTGTTGAAGACGCTGACGAGCGATCTCGGCATCGCCGCGGTGCTGGTCGAACACGATCTCGATTTCGTCCGCGAGATCTCCTCACGGATCGTCGTGCTCCACCAGGGCCGCCTCGTCCTCGACGGGACGGTCGACGAGGTCGTCGGCTCGGAACTGGTCAAGACCATCTATTCGGGAGGCGGCCATGACTGAGGCGGCGCGCAGGCTTGAACCAGGGATGGGCGGCGAACTGGAGCTGCGAGACGTCGTCAGCGGCTATGGCGCGATCTCCGTGGTGAAGGGCGTATCCCTGCATGTGGGACCGGGCGAGATCGTTGCCCTGCTCGGCAAAAACGGGATGGGCAAGACGACGACGTTGAAGACGATCCTTGGCATGATCGGCCTTCGCGGCGGTGCGATCTCAGTCGACAGCGTCTCTGTCGTCGGTCTCGCGCCCTCGAAGCTCGCCGCGCTGGGCGTCGGCTACGCCCCCCAGGAGCAGCCGCTCTTTCAGGACATGTCGATCCGGGACAATCTCCGGCTGGCGATCGCGAGCGACAGGCAGCTTCCGGCAGCACTGGAAAGCGTGTTCGGCTACTTTCCCTTTCTGAAGGACCGGCTTGCGCAGCACGCAGGCACGCTGTCGGGCGGCGAACAGAAGATGCTGATCCTCGCGCGTGCCCTGATGTTGCGGCCGCGCCTGCTCCTTATCGATGAAATCACGGAAGGATTGCAGCCTTCCGTGATCGACAAGATCGCATCCGTTTTGCTCAACGAGCGAAAGAAAAGCGGCGTGACCATTCTGCTCGTTGAACAGAATCTCGACTTTGCGCTCAAGGTTGCTGACCGCTGGGCGGTGCTCAAACTCGGTCAGATCGATGACGAGGGGCCAGCCGAGCCGAACGAACGTGAGCGTGTTCTGAGACACCTCAGCGTGTAATTCAATATTTGCCTGCGAGATCATGACATCGCCATCGGGCGCGGCGTCAGTTGTCGGCTTACCGGCGTTAATCTAAGTTCTACTTACGGCGTCTGGCGGCGGCGAGAAGTGGCGCGTTCTGGCCGAAAGCGGAACGGCCGCTTTCGCATTTACGATCTGCGATAGCAGACGTTGATGCAGAAGTGCACCGGCCGCATGGCTTTGATCTTTGATCGAAGAGTAATAGTCTTCCGAAGCAGTGCTCGCAATGGAATCGTACGGAAGCTCAGATAGCGCGATTTGCCGACAATCTGGCGCGATGCCGACTCCTGATGGGGCTCGCACAGGTCTTGCTGGTTTCGATCAGGCTGCGATCGAAGGGTCTGCGGGCAGCTGGATGAGCGGCGCGTGAAGAAAGACACATCGGGCGCTCATTGGCGCATGCAGAAGATGTTTTGACTCCAAGAGGTGATGAACCTCATCAGGCAGGGGATCCGGCTAGACCAGTTCGCGCGATAGATGCTGCACCTGCTCTCAGCCGCTTTCGAGCGGCGCGGATCAGAGTCAGTGCTGAGGGTGAAACCCGCTCATGTCGAGACGAGATCGGAGCGGCTCCAAGATCAAATGCCATTTAAGCGCCACCTGCGCAGCCTCCTTAGCAGATCGGGCTGTTGCATAGGCGAACCCTGACAGATCGAGAAGCTTTCCGTCCTGAAAAATCTGCCATCGATAATATAGCGGATTGACCGGATCTTCAGCGATCTCGATCCGGTGAGAATTAATGCAAGTCATGATGCGGTGCTAGCTCTTGATCACCAACAAACGATCACGAGGATTATGATTTTTACATGTTAAATCAGAACATAAATCGATTGGTGAGATTTGCAACTGATCAAGATATGATATTGCTATAATACTTACGACTGTGCTCAATGTGGCACAGATACCGCTTCGAGGAACCACAGCTACTTGTCGACGCGCATGCCCTCCTTGAAGAGGTCCGATGTGACGGTGTCGGCCGCCTCGTCGGTATCGTTTGCCATTGCTTTATGGCGCACCTGCTAGAGTGGCCGATATGCGGCCCATATTGCCTCTTGACCTTCCAACAATGTTAAGCGCTACCCAGCCCGCTCCGGCACCTGTCGGACCGCGATTGAAGCAGCACGCTTCATCCTGATCTCGATAACTGGCATCATGGTTTCGTGACGTTCTGGCTCGCCTTACGGCGGCTGCTCCCGCTTCTCGCGGTCGTCAGCCTGGCCCTCTCGCCCTCGGCCACATCCGCGGCCGCCATGGGAATGCGCGCGCCCATGAGCATGCCAGGTCACATGATGGCGATGCCGGACGGTCAAGCGAGCGGCGCAGTGGCCGCCATGGACGAGATGCCTTGCTGCCCGCCCGACAGGCCTGCCGCACCGGACTGCTCCAAGAGCTGCCCTCTCTTGGCGCTCTGCTTCGCGAAAGTCGCGACGGGCCTTCCGACCGGCTTCGGCTTTCCAGTGCGGATCGGCGTCGTGACCGGACCCACCTGGAGCGTGGCAGCCGACTTCGACAGCCTCGCGCAGGCCCCTTCGCCCGAGCCCCCTCGATCCTGAACCCGATGCCGCCGGCGCAAGCGCCGGCACGGTGACGCGCGTCCGCGCGTGGCCATCCATCGCGTTCAGGAGACAGCATCCATGACCAAAATCGTTTTCACGCGCGCCCGTGCGGCTGCGCTGTTCGGCTTCGCCATGGTCGGCATGAACATGACCGGCCCCGCGCGAGCCGACATAAAGGACTACGAGTTCCAGCTCGTGCAGCAGGAGGCCAGGGTCGGGGAGGCTGACCTGTCCGTTCGCCTCGTCGACAAACGGACCGGCAAGCCGGTGCCCGATGCCGTGATCTTCGCCAAGCGCGTCGACATGGCGCCGGACGGCATGGAGGAAATGGCCTCGAAAATCGAACAGATCCCCTCGACCGAACCCGGCATCTACCGCTTCAGGACGAAGCTCTCGATGGCCGGCGGATGGCGGCTTTCGCTCGGGGCGAAGGTGCAGGGCGAGACGGGATCCGTCGAGAGCAAGCTGGTCCTGAAGGCCGTCAAATGAGCTGGTCCGCTTGGGTGGCCGGGACCTTCGCCGCGCTCGCGGCGGGGGGCGCCGGCTTTTGGGCTGGGCACGACGCCGGTCCGATGCCGGCGTTCATCGAACGGCTGCGGCTCGGGATCGCCCAGCACGAAGCTTCTTCGAATACGGGGCCGGAAGCGCGCCCCGTCAGGGCGACCGGTCCGGTGGTCTACTACCAGGACCCTGACGGAAGGCCGGCCTACTCGCTCGGGCCGACCTCCACGGCGGACGGGCGGGCCTTCCGTGCCGTGCATTCCAGCGAGGATGTTCGGTTCGAGGCCGAGGAGCCAGAGGCACCGATGGAAGCATCGGCCGCCCCGGCGGGTGGGACACGACGCGTCCGCTTCTATCGTAATCCGATGGGGCTGCCGGACACCTCGCCAACACCGAAGAAGGACTCGATGGGGATGGACTACCTCCCCGTCTACGAGGGCGAGGACAGCGGCGACCGCACGGTCAGCATCTCGCCCGGCAAGCTTCAGCGCACGGGAGTCCGTACAGAGGTTGCCCAGCGCCGTGTCCTGTCGATGCCGGTGCGAGCGCCCGGCGCAATCGAGGAGGATGAGCGGCGGATCTCCGTGATCGCGATGCGCACCGACGCCTTCGTCGAGAAAGTCGAAGCCGTCACCACCGGGGATCACGTCCGCAAGGGGCAGCCTCTCCTGCGGTTGTTCTCGCCCGAGATGAACGCCGCGGCGGCGCAGTATCTCACCGGCATCGGCTACGAGGGTGCACGCCGACGCCTGGAAAACCTTGGCATTCCGTCCGAGGCCATCGACGAGATCGAGCGCACACGGAAAGTACCGGCGACCATCACCTGGTCGGCGCCCCGGGACGGCGTCGTCGTGGAGCGCAACGTCTCCGACGGCATGCGTGCGAAATCCGGCGATACCCTCTTCCGTCTCGTGGACCACAGCCGTGTCTGGGTCCTCGTCGACATCACGGAACGCGATCTCGCGGCCGTGGCCGAAGGGCAGAAGGCGACGGTGCGGGTTCGAACCTTCCCCGATCGGGCTTTCGGCGGAACCGTGACGCGGATCTACCCGCATCTCGCCATGGGCACGCGGACAGCCCGTCTTCGGATCGAACTCCCCAACCCGAACGGCGATCTGCGTCCCGGCATGTTCGCGGATGCCGAGATCACCACGGGCACCGGCGAGGCGGTGGTCGCGGTTCCCGACGACGCAGTCATCGATACCGGCACCAAGCAGGTCGTGCTCGTCGACAAGGGTGACGGCCGCTTCGAGCCTCGCCCCGTCAGGATGGGAATGCGCGGCGACGGTTACGTGGAGGTCCGGGACGGCATTGCCGCCGGCGATCGCATCGTCACCTCGGCCAACTTCCTGATCGACGCCGAGAGCAACCTGAAGGCTGCCCTTCAGGGACTATCGGAGCCGAAGCCCGATCCGGGACCGCAGGCGGCGGCTGAGGGGAAGACGCCATGATCGGCCGCCTGATCGCCTGGTCGGCGAGAAACCTGGTGCTGGTCCTGATCGGCACCGTCTTCGCCGTGGCAGCCGGGCTCCACGCCTTGAAGACCCTGCCGCTCGACGCCATCCCCGACCTCTCCGACGTCCAGACCATCGTCTACACCGAGTATCCGGGTCAGGCGCCCCAGGTCATCGAGGATCAGGTCACCTATCCGCTGACGACCGCGATGCTGACGGTGCCGAAGTCGAAGGTCGTGCGGGGCTTCTCGTTCTTCGGCGTTTCGTTCGTCTACGTCATCTTCGAGGACGGGACCGACCCGTATTGGGCACGCTCCCGGGTGCTCGAGTATCTCAACACGGCGGCCAAGCGCCTGCCGGCGGGGGTGACCCCGACATTGGGCCCCGACGCAACGGGGGTCGGATGGGTCTATCAATACGTGGTGGTCGCGAAGGAGCGGACGCTGGCCGAGCTCCGGTCCCTCCAGGATTGGGTCGTGCGCTTTGGCGCGTCCCGCGCCGAGGGAGTGGCCGAGGTCGCGGGCGTCGGCGGCTTCGTCAAGCAGTATAACGTCGTGGTCGATCCGAACCGCCTGCGAGCGCAGGGCATCACCCTCTCCAAGCTGCGCGACGCCATCCGGTCGAGCAATGCCGATGTCGGCGGCCGCACCGTCGAGCTGTCCGAGTTCGAGTTCGTGGTCAGAGGACGGGGCTACCTCAAGAGCGTCGCCGACATCGAGAGCATCGTCCTCAAGACCGAGGCGGGCACGCCGCTTCGGGTCAAGGACGTCGCTCGGGTCGAACTCGGCCCGGACGAGCGCCGCGGCATCACCGAAATGAACGGCGACGGCGAGGTCGCCGGAGGCATCATCCTGCAGCGGTTCGGCGCCAACGCCCTGACCGTCATCGAAAGCGCCAAGGCCCGGCTCGCCGAGGTCGCCGCGAGCTTGCCCAAGGGCACGGAAATCCTGCCGGTCTACGACCGCTCGCACCTGATCGAGGCTGCCATCGAGACCCTCCAGGGCACGCTGATCGAGGAGAGCGTCATCGTCGCCCTGGTCTGCGTTGCGTTCCTGCTCCACGTGCGCAGCGCGCTGGTGGCCATCCTGATGCTGCCGGTCGGCATCCTGATGGCCTTCGCGGGCATGAAGGCGCTGGGGCTCGGCGCCAACATCATGAGCCTCGGCGGCATCGCCATCGCCGTCGGCGCCATGATCGATGCGGCGATCGTCATGATCGAGAATGCCCACAAGCATCTCGAACGGGCGTCACCCGGAAAGCCCCGGACCGAGATCCTGATCGAGGCCGCGAACGAGGTCGGCCCGTCGCTGTTCTTCTCGCTCCTCATCATCACCGTCAGCTTCCTGCCGATCTTCACGCTGGAGAGCCAGGAGGGACGGCTGTTCGGGCCGCTCGCATATACGAAAACCTTCGCCATGGCGGCGGCGGCGATCCTCTCGCTGACCCTGGTCCCGGCCCTGATGGTGGTGTTCGTGCGCGGCCGGATCGTGCCCGAGCACCGCAACCCGGTGAACCGGCTCCTGACCTTCCTCTACCGCCCCCTGATCGCCGGCGTGCTTCAGGCGAGGGTCCTCACGATCCTGCTCGCCCTCGTCGTCTTGGCGGCAACGGTGTGGCCCGCGAGCAGGCTGGGATCGGAGTTCATGCCGGAACTCGACGAGGGCACCTTGATGTACATGCCGACCACATTGCCCGGCATCTCGGTGACCAAGGCCGGCGAACTCCTCGCGACCCAGGACCGGATCATCAAATCCTTCCCCGAAGTGGTATCGGTCTACGGCAAGGCAGGCCGCGCCGGCACCGCGACGGACCCCGCTCCCTCGGAGATGTTCGAGACCATCATCAACCTCAAGCCGAAGACCGATTGGCGCCCCGGGGTGACGACGGCGAGCTTGCGGGCCGAGATGGACGCGGCTCTGCAATTCCCCGGCGTGTCCAACGCCTGGACCCAGCCGATCCGAGCACGCATCGACATGCTCTCGACCGGCATCCGGACGCCTGTCGGGATCAAGGTGCTCGGCACGGATTTGGTCGCGATGGAGGCCGTCGCCCGACAGGTCGAAGCCGTGGTGAAGGCAGTCCCCGGTACGTCGAGCGCCTATGCCGAGCGGGTCCAAGGCGGCTACTTTCTCGACATCACCCCCGACCGCGAGATCCTGGGGCGCTACGGCCTGACGGTCGGCGACGTGCAGGACGTCATCGCGATGGCGCTGGGCGGAGACAGCGTCACGAACACCGTCGAGGGCCGCGAACGCTATACCGTGAACCTGCGCTACCCTCGAGCCTTCCGATCGAACCCGCAATCCATCGCGAACGAGGTCCAGGTCCCGATTCCGAGCGGGGGAACGGTGCCGCTCGGCGAAGTCGCTAAGGTGCAGCTGACGCGGGGCCCGACGCAGATCCGCACCGAAAACGGGCAGCTTGCGATCTTCATCTATGTCGACGTCGCCGGCCGCGATCTCGGGGGTTACGTCACCGAGGCGAGACAGGCGGTCGCCAGTGAGGTGGCCCTGCCGCAGGGCACCTTCGTGCAGTGGAGTGGGCAGGTCGAGTACCTCGACCGAGCCACGGCGCGCCTGAGGATCGTGATCCCCCTGACGCTCCTGATCGTGTTCCTGCTCCTCTACCTCAACTTCCGACGGTTGACCGAGACCCTCATCGTGATGCTGTCGCTGCCCTTCGCCCTGGTCGGCGGCGTCTGGCTCATGTGGTGGATGGGCTTCAACATGTCGGTGGCGGTCGCCGTCGGCTTCATCGCCCTGGCCGGCGTCGCGGCTGAGACCGGCGTCATCATGCTCGTCTACCTCGACCACGCGCTGGCCGAGATCCGGTCCGAACGGGAACGCGAGGGGCGGCCTCTGACCCGAGCGGACCTTCAACGGGCCATCATGATCGGCGCTGTCGAGCGGGTGCGGCCGAAGATGATGACGGTCGTCGCGATCATGGCCGGACTGCTGCCTATTCTATGGAGCACCGGGTCGGGCTCCGAAGTCATGCAGCGGATCGCCGTTCCGATGATCGGCGGAATGGTCTCATCGACCGTGTTGACCCTCGTCGTGATCCCAGCGGTTTACGCCCTCGTGAAGGGTCGCGCCCTATCGACGGTCTGGGAACCGACCAAATCCTCGGCCATCACACCGCCTCTTGGGACGAAACAAGGCTTGGCCTGAGCGCCCATGTCTCGGTGCCAAAATAGCTACTGCGCAGAAAAACCTTCGACATGTCGGCTCTCGCTATCAATGCCGAAGGTCGCGGCCACTCCTAAAAGCGGTAGTTATGCCAGCATCGGTGATGATGGTGACCCTACCTGCCGTAATGGTGATGGCGCGGACGGAAACGATAGTGGTGCTGAACCAACTCGACGGCGCCGGGAGCCGCCGGACCAACGGGCAGCGCCGCCGCCGCGGCAGGTTCTGAGACGCCAACCACGGCGGCAAAGGCCAGGGCGGTGAACATCGAAATGCGCATGTTCCTCCACTGCAGGTCGGAATCTGACGGGGGTACCCAAGGTCTTGGTCTGCTTTCGACCCAACCAAGACGCCGAAACCGCTGATTGCGCCTCTCCAAAGCGGTCGCTTGTCAGCCGTCGCGCAACTTCGGCTGGGGTTGAAGCGCGGACCCTGACGCTTCGCCCTGAGGGGGGCGTTCCGTGACCGACCCGTGGAAGACCGCGGGCTCGCGTGTGCGACAAGTTATTTCAAGGTGCATTCTTCCCAACCGTTTCAAGGATCACGCGCGCCGTTTCGACAGGCTGATCCCAATGCGGGAAGTGGCCGCAGCGCTCGAACCAGTGCAGCTGGGCCGACGGGAAGGCTACCCGGGCGCGTGCAGCCTGGCTTGGCAAAAGCAGGTGGTCTTGGCGGCCCCAGCCTATGGTGACCCGGCCAGGGGTCTCTGCCGAGCCCTGCTGCAACGGCCCGCGTGCCAGCTCAAGCAGCATCGCATCGAACACCGGTGTGGCTGCCAGGCTTTGCAACTCCTCCGCAACAAGCTGCGGTGGCAGTACCCACGGACGGGCCGACAGCTGGGCTAGCAGCAGCGTGCGGGTGACGGCGTGGCGCGACAGGCCGGGATGGAAGGGGCGCAGCAACCGCACCAGGCGGATTGATGCCGCGAGCGTCCAGTGAAACCAGCGTGTCTCCCACCCGCGCCAGAAACCGCCGGGATCAAGCGCCACGCAATGCCGACCGATGCCCCGCCGCGCCAGCTCTAGCACCAGCCGGCCCCCCACCGAACTGCCGACAAGGTCCGCTGTCGTCAGGCCTTGCGACTGCACGAAGCTGGCGAGGGCGTCCGCATGGGCCTCCATCGTCTGCCGACCCGCGAGCGGGGCCGATCTGCCATGTCCCGGCAGGTCGACCAAGATCAGTTCGCGCGAGCCGCGCAATGCGGACAAGAGCGGATCCCAGGTTCGGAGATTGGACCCCAGCCCATGGACCATCAGTAGCGGCCGGCCCGTGCCGAGGCGCTCAAAATGTAGAAGCATGACGGCATTGTCCTTCAATGTTCAGGCCGCAGTCCGAACATTGGTCCGTCGCAGCTGGTCAGGCAGGGAGCGCCTGTCAGATCCGCGGGCCAACCCTATCCGACGCTTCGATGCCGAGCGGGCTTCCGAAGAATTCGGTGACCCCAAAGGCGATCAGTACAAGACCCTTGGCCGGGCTGGCGCTTGCCGAGCCAGCCCCGCCGTTCCTCATTTCGTACCGAGATCGTCGCGCCCTATCGCACGCTACGGCAGGTTGACCGCCTCACGCGGCTCCGCGATGGCATGACCGTTCCGCTCGGCGCGGAAACGCTTGCCCATTTCGTAGGCTTGTTTGCGCGAGCGCATGATGCCGCCGAGGGGCCGATGCGCGGCTAGCCCGTGCCAGGGGCTGAACGACAGGCCGTCGTCGACCGCGCTCGATCGGGCCTCGCTCCAGGCCGTCTGCGGCTTCACCCGGATCCGCGCCACGGTCTGGTACGAACTCTCGCTCTCGGGCCAGACCGTGGCGGCGTTCTCGACCGGCATATCGTCGAGGCCGGTGCAGAGTTGCGCCCTGACTTCCCAAAGCCCTCCATTCGCACGGAAGAACTCGACGACCGCCGCCCGTATGGCGTTTGGGCCTCCGTTCTCCGCCAAGGGCTTGTCGGTCAAGGCTGTCAGTTCGGGCGCAACCGGCGTCACGCATAGCTTGGCGACGTAGTCACCGAAGCGCACGGGCACCTGACTGTAGAAGGTCTCGCCGAGGATGTTGGTCTCGGGCTGGCCGCCCATCGTGGCGACGGTGGCGTTGGGCCCACCGGTGGTCGCGACGATGATTTCCTGCAGGCCGCGCATGGCGCCCGAGACGACCTTCTTAAAACCCTCTGCCTTGTCGGTCGTGGCCGCGAGCAATTTCAGGGTGGCGAGGAAGGCCTTCGGCGTCGGCGCGCCGAAGGCGGGTCCGTTGACCAACACGAGGTCCTGGGTGACGTCACCTTCGGACCCTTCCAGCCGCTCGCCCTCGACACCGATGATCTTTACGGCGAGGCCGCGGGGGGTCGAGACGCTGTCGTCGAGGATGTCGCCGGGGATCGTCGAGAGCCGCATAATCACGGGATAGGTCGCCGGCTTGGAAAACAGGCCCTGGGCCAGCATGGGCGCTAGCCCCGATGCCACCTGAAGCTCGCCCTCCAGGAACCCGTGGCTCTTGGCGTGGACGCTGCGGATCGCATGGCCACCGTCCGCCAGAGTCTTCTCGCTGACCGACCGCATCGTCTCCATCAGGCCCTTCGCCGTCTCGGCCTCGTCGTCGGCGACGGTTTCGACGTCGGGGCTGTAGCGAAGATAGAAGTCACGCGCATCGACCATGATCGTTCCTTGGGGCGGGAGCGATGGAACGACCGGGGACCGGTCACCTTTCGTCCTCACCCACTCTCGGTGGCCAAGATCACCCGACCTCGACGGTTCCGATGGCTTTGGTCCGGTTGAACGCTCGCGGACGTGATCCGAACGCTGGAGCACCGGGACGGGGCCACTCGGCGTCGTGATGGGATCAGGTTGGCTCGGTGTCCGGAGGCTCGCTCTCGATGCGCTCCGGTTCGCCTTCGTCCATTCCGCCCACCATGCGGAAATGGCTAGGCGCAGTCCCGAACTCGATCGCGAACGCCTTGCTGAATGCGCTCCGGCTCGCGTAGCCGACGCTGGCGGCGATGACCTTAACCGGTAGGTCAGTGCCGCTAAGGAGACGGGAGGCGATCCGGAGGCGGACCCTCTGGACGAACTCCATCGGGCCTTGCCCGAAGGCCGCGGCGAACGCCTCGGCGAAGCTGGTCCGGCCCATGCCCGCGAGGGCCGCCAAACCCTCGACGGAGTAGTGCGCGCCTGGCTGTTCGAGGACCGCCAGGACGGCGCGGGCGAGCTTCGGGTCCTGCAGGGCCGCCAGGATCGGGGACGTGAAATCGCTCACCGTTAGCTGGCGGCGCAGGAGGAGGATGAGGCACTGCTTCATCAGCACCTCCGTCATCGCCTGTGTCGCGAGATTGGGGCTTACAACCTCGGCGAGCATGAGCTCGAAGGCGTAGTGCAGCGCCGGATCGGTGGGAAAGGTCTCCACCATGGGGGCCTGGAACAGCTCGAACAGACCCATCGCACCGGTGTGGGTGTCGGCAATCTGGCCGCACACGAACAGCGCATCGGGGCTCCCGTCACCGGCCGTGAAGGAGATCATGCCGTCACCGTGGAGGACGCAGTGATCCTCGGCGCGGACCTCACCGATGCAATCCTCGGCGGCGCCGAGGCTGTGCGAATGGCGAGCCGGCACGACGATGATGGTATGCGGCGCGAAGGATCGCCACGGGCCTTGCCCGACCCGGAGGCTCCCGGTTCCGCGCAGCACGTAATGGACGGTGATCGCTTCAAACGGGCTGAAACCCAGGCGCCATCCGCGCTGTATGGTGCAAACGGAGAACGAGCGCAGTCGCACTGCGAGCGTGACGAGAAGGCGGTCGAGAAGGTCGGCTCCCATGGTGATGGACTATGCGTCACCACTGACAAAACCCCCAACGGTTTCGAGCGGATGTGGCGGCGAAGCTGATACGCTGCTTTCGACCCAACCTCGCCGTACGCGAGTGACCACGCAGTTCCCGATAGCGGACGTCCCTTTCGCTATTAGCCCGGCACCAGTGTCCGGAGAGCGACCAACTGGAGCGGGCATCAGGGAATTTTCTCCGTCTCGGCGCCTCCACTGCGGGGCTCAGACCGTCCGGCCTTGTGCGACGGGATGATGACCCGGACGCTGTGGGATGAGCAGGACGCACGCGATCATCATTGCGGCGAGGACGGCCGAGATGGTCAGGTCGCTGATAGCTAGGCCGCCCTGGGCAGCGGGCTTGTCGAGCGAATTGGCAATCGTCGCGCCCAACGGCCGCGTCAGGATGAAGGCCGCCCAAAATAGGGCCGTGCGCGAGACCTTGGTGTAGAAGTAGAGGGCCGCCGTGACCGCAAGGGCGGCACCGATAAGCAGTGCACTTCCGTTGTAGCCGAGGCTGGTATCGTCGGCCATCCAATCGCCCAAAGCGGTGCCGAGCGTCTGCGAGAACATGATGGTCAGCCAATAAAAGCCCTCCACCCTCGGAGTGGCGACCGTCTCGACAGCAACCGTTCCCTCGGATTGGTACCAGATGCCGAGCGAGGCGAGCACGAGGGCGAACAGAGAGAGCGATCCGCCAAGATAGCCGATGCCTAGCGAGCGGTCGAAAAGGTCGGCAAGCGTCGTACCGGCGAGCGTCGTCGCCGTGATGACCGCCCAGTACAGGGACGGGTAGAACCGCTTGGCCCGGATCTGCGCGACTACGGCTACGACGAGGAAAGACGCAAAGATGAGGGTCCCGACGAGGTAACCCAACCCCAGGGTCAGGGTGACGGCATTGCCGCCGACTTCCCCGAGTGTCGTCGCGACGATCTTGATCGCCCAGAATGCAAGCGTGATCTCGGGGACCTTGCTCGCCTCGATACCGTTCCTGCTTTCTGTCATGGTTGTGGGTTCCTTCGGGGTACGGCGGAGTGAGTACAGTCAGGGGCTGACGAGCTTCCTGAGCCGGTCGAGGTCGGCCAGTTGTTGGAGGGCGTTGTCGCTGTCGGCCGCGGTCAGGCCGAGGATGACGGCCTCCAGCGCGGCGAGTGTCGTAGCGTGAAGCGCGACTTGGTTGGCGCGGCCGCGTCGGGCGAGCAGCACGACCGTAGCCTGACGAGCGATGGCGCTACTCTCCGTGTCGGTCACCAGGACCACCGGCAGACCGAGGCGGCGGGCTTCGCCCATCGCAGCCTGCGCCTCGCGGTAGGGCTTGCCGTAGGCGAGCATGACGACGGCATCGCCTTGCCGCAGGCCGAGGAGCTTGTCGGCCAGCGCCCACCCGGTGGCATCGAGCAGGAGGGCCTGCCTGCCCGATCGCGTCAGCTGGAAAGCCATGTACTGGGCGAGATGCGCCGATGGCCCAATCCCGAAAACTGCGATCCGGGCTACCGGATGCAGGGCGGTGACGGCCGCGAGGATGGCCGCCTGGCCGCCCTCCGTCTGCAAAGCCTCCATTCCCTCGCGATGCGCGTTCAGCACGGCGGCGATGGCTTTCGACGTGTCCGTACCGGCTTCCGCCAGGGTGCGGCGCATATTCGTCGCCGGCGACCGCTGTTCGTCCAGTCCGGCTGCAAGCGCCTGCTTGAGATCGGGCAGCCCGTCGAACCCGAGCGCTTGGACCGTCCGGATCACGGTCGCGTCCGAGGTTCCGAGGTGCGCCGCGATCTGCAGGGCCGAGTTCGCGAGGGCCATCGCACGGTTCTGGTCGAGGTAGATCGCGACCCGAGCCAGGGCCGGTGACAGCGATGGCGCCAGGCGCCTGACCGTATCGCCGAACGCATCCGCCACAGGCACGATCCCTCCAGATTTGAACGGCTCCGAGACACCAATGCCTCTGTAGCCAATTCAAATATGATATTGACAATGGTAGTGTTAACTACAATCGTTGACGTCGGCAAGCCCGGTTGTGGAGCTCGCCGGGCAGCGGGAAGGTCTAGGATGGTGGTCGATTGGCTGCATGTGTGGCCCACGGTCCTGGCCGCGTTCCTCGCCTCTATCGTCGAGTTCGTCGAAGCGTTGACCGTGGTGCTGGCGGTCGGCGCGGTAAGAGGCTGGAAGAGCGCCCTGTCTGGAGCCGGCGCGGCGATCGCGGTCCTTCTGGTCATCGTCGGGCTGTTCGGGCCGCTCCTGACCCGCATTCCCCTGCAGGACGTGCAGTTGGTCGTCGGCGGCCTGCTCCTGCTGTTCGGACTGCGCTGGCTCCGCAAGGCGATCCTGCGAGCGGCTGGGGTCATTCCCCTTCATGACGAGGTCGCGGTCTACGCCAGAGAGACCGGCACCCTGCAATCGACCGGGCTGGCAAGCGGACCCTGGGATCCTGTAGCTCTCGCTACCGCCTTCAAGATCACCATGCTCGAAGGCCTGGAGGTCGTGTTCATCGTGATCGCCGTGGGCGCAGGCGGCATGGGCCTCCTTGTGCCGGCCAGCATCGGAGCAACGGCCGCGCTGGTGTTGGTCGTAATCCTCGGAATCGTCCTGCACCGTCCTCTGTCGATGGTGCCGGAGAATACGCTCAAGTTCTCGGTCGGGGTGCTGCTTGCGGCTTTCGGCACGTTTTGGGTTGGAGAAGGCATCGGGTTGACCTGGCCGGGCGCCGATTGGTCGATCCTCGGACTGATGTTCGGATTTTTCCTCGTTGCTGCCGTCGCCGTGCCGCTTTGCCGGCGCTGCGCGTCGGCCCATCTCTCCGTGGCCCTTCGCCAGGCATCCCGATGAACGCCATCAAGACCATCGTCCATGAGCTCGGCGGTCTGGTCGTCGATGACGTCGGGTTTGCTTTAGCCGTAGTCGTCTGGATCGCGTTGGTTTGGCTGCTCTCCGACTTCATCCTGTCGCCTAGCCCTTGGGTCCCGACCATGTTCTTCGTCGGGCTCGGCACGATCGTTCTCGAAAGCGTGATGCGCCGCTCGAGAGCGGCGGCAAATGCCGGCGATGCAATCCCTCCGTTGCCAGCGCCGCTCCAGTGAAGCTGCGGCGATGGACTTAGCTATCGGCTTACCATCGCAGGTGTTCAGCGGAGCCACTGGCACACGGGCGGTACTACGGAGCGCAAACCGCTGATCCATCAGACACTTTGCAAAAAAGGTCCCATGGAAAGCGGTTCGCCGCCGAATTTGGCAGTAACAGCGCACACTGCGCGCACTACGTCCACTTTGCCGCTTTAGCGCCCCAAAGCAGACAGTCGCAAAACCACCCAACTGGATCACCGACCACCAAAGGGATTGCCTCGGTACGATTGTGAGGTCTGGCTACGCGCCCTGGCGCGAGTCACACTGCCCGGATGTGTGGACGCTTCACCCAATACCCGACCTGGGCCCAGATCCACGAGGCGATGAGCATCATCGGCCCACGGCGAAACCTGCGCGCCCGCTACAACATCGCACCGACGACAACGGTCGAGGTTGTCCGCCAGGGCGACGATGGGCGCACGATCGTTCCGATGCGCTGGGGGCTCGTCCCGGTATGGGGGAAGAAGCCGCTCAAGAGCGTACCAGCGACCTTCAACGCCCGCGCCTAGACCGTGGCCGAGAAGCCCATGTTCCGCGACGCCTTCAAGAAGCGACGCTGTATCATCCCGGCAAGCGGCTTCTACGAGTGGACCAGTTAAGAAGGGTGACAAGGAGCCCCATCTCTTCACGGCGGCCGATGGCGCACCCGTGCTGGCGATCGCGGGGCTCTGGGACCGTTGGCGCGATCCCGAGGGCGAGGAGATGCTGTCCTGCACGATGGTCGTCACAGAGCCATCGGATTGGATGGAGCTCTATCACGACCGCATGCCGGTGATCCTCGACGGCAAGCAGATCGACTCTTGGCTCGACGGCTCGGCCGAAATCGAGGTTCTGAGACCGGCCGAGGAGAGCGCGCTGAAGGAGCGGCCGGTGTCGAGGCGGGTAAACAAGGTCGGCAATGACGATGACCCAACCTTGATTGAGGAAGCCGCCTAAGAGCCGCGGCGACCAGAGCATGCCGAAAGCCTTCTCGGCCAGATTATTGTTCCCCGCGGAAACGGCCAGAACCGCCGTAATTGCGGTCTGCAGTTCCGCGATTTGTCGAAGCGTAGGAGCAGCTGGAACTATATTCAGCTCGGCCGCTTCCATGATTAGCTCGCGCTGACGAGCTTTCAGGCGTGCGAGAAGGGCTTCGAGCTTTTCCATGGTGGTCACCTAGAGGCGACTAAGTCCTCTGCCAAGGCGCACTTGTCCTTCAATTCGAAGACCTATCGGTTCGTGCCCGAGAAGCCTGACGAGGTGATGATGGCACCCTGCGTCAACGCGCGCGGCGACCCGGGCCGAACCGCCTCTCGAGGCGGAGGTTCACCGATCCTGGGTCCGCCGTCCTGCCCCTTGGATAAGGTGGTCCGGCTTCAGAGCCCGCCCGGCTGAACTCCCCGGTGCGGGCTTTGTTGTGTCTGGAGCGACGCTTGCACGCACTCCGCCTTCCTCCCTAAGCACCTTGGCCCGCCCGGCGAAAGCTGGAGCGGGCTTTTCTGTGAGATGCGGCCTGCCAGCTACAACGCGCCATCAGCACCGCTGGTATGCGTTGAAGCGGCGGAGCCTCACCCCGATCGGCCGAGCCAAGACTTCTCAAGCCCGCCCGGTTCGCCGTGGCGGGCTTTTTCGTCATGCGATGAAGTCGATACCTAGGAGATCGAGGGCATCGATCCCTGTCGCTACCCCGATCAAACTGGCGAGAACTAGGCCGCCCTTCATCAGATTTGCCCGGCTGGCAGGCGAGCCGATCCGGCCCTTTGATGTCCGTTCCATCTCAATCTCAATATGGAGCATGTCGAGCAATACGCGCAGTCGGAAGCTGTCACCGTCTTGAAGCGCCGCTCGTGCGCGGAAAATCAGCTCGCGAACCTGCGCTATTTTATCGCCGCGCTCGTGATCCATGGGGTAGTCCAAAATCTTCGACCGAGAGGCCGTGAGAGGCTACAACAGAATAGAAATTACAAAGTTGCAGTGCTGGTATGAGTTAATTAGTGGCAACCAACTGATTGGTAGGCGGTTGGCTTCCCCGAAAAGGGGCTGAGTGCAATGACGAATTTTTTCTTTGACGTTCACGATGGCATATCTGTGCGAGATGATATCGGCCGTCAGCTGCCCGATATTGAGGCCGCGCGCCGGGAAGCCATTCAGATTGCAGCCAAATACGCCAAAGACCCGGAAAACCTCGGCGCAGGCGGCTTACTTGTCGTCAGCGTTCGCAATACGGGCGATGCGGTCGTGTTGACCATCCGCCTCGTCTGCCAGATTGAGGTCGCCGGCTAGTCATCGATGCATTTGCTGCACAAGGTCGCTTCCGCGGAATTAGAGAGCAAGGTCACTTAGCTGAGACAACGTCTCTGTCGGACAAAGAAAAACCGGGCTCAAGCCCGGTTCTCCTGGTCTCGGTGTTTCCGGATTAGCGGCCGGGCGTCGGCTCGGCGGGAGACGCGGTCTGGCCACCCTTCTCCACGCCCGCGCCCGATTTCATCGCGTCGCCCTTCATCATCTTGCCGGAGCCCTTTTCCATGGAGCCGGTTGAGGACGATCCAACTTCGCTTTTGCCATTCACGCTGCCGGGATTGTTGACGGTGCCTTCCTGGCTATTCGTCTTGCCCATGCCGTTGTTGCTGCCAGCCGAAGCCTGAGCCCAGGCGGCTCCGCTCAGCGAGAGAGCGAGCGTCGAGGCAAGTGCTATTGTTGCGAGGCGCATAATATTTTCCTCCTGATATTTTTCGTTCGCCGTGAACAATCAATCATTCGGAGAAAAGATCACTGCAGTTACGCGCATCACGCTTTAGTGAAGATTGTGTAATTTGATACATATCTTTCTTATCTTGGACGCGCCTTCGCCTTGGGCCGGTTTTTAGGCTTGGTTGCGCTGGCTCAGTCGAGCCACTTGGCCGATTTTCAGCGCTGTTTGGGTCGTCTCTGCGCTCGTTCAAGGCGAAGCCATGCAACTCCTTGGCCATGTCTGGATCAATGAGTTTGCCGTCCGTCGGAGCGTAGAAGGCCGCACGAATGACCTCCTTCCTAGTGGCATGAGGATGTTGCGCGCGGACAGGAGCGTCTACCGTCACGGCGAGGACGCTCGCTTACAGCCTCCTCCTGCCGAACCTCAAGCGTCCGCTTCGGAGCAAATGACTGCCTGCCCTGAACGACCGAGATGGGCGCTAAGCGGCCGTATGCCTGCACCCGCAAGGCCTTCACGCAATGGCGTTGAAGCCGTTTATGATTGAAAGGAGCGCCAGAACTTCGCGCGCTGATATGAAACGAAACCGAAAAACGCGAACCACCAGAAACGCGCAAAAGCCGGGCTACGTCGTTAGCGCGGTGACTTCCCTACTGATACGGTCCCTTGAAGGTTTTGGACCGATGCGGGCCAGCCTACCGCTCTGGCTTGGGCGTGGGTTCCGCGAGCTTGCCCCGTGAGCGGCGTAGTGCCTTTTCTGTGCCTCTTCCCGCGCCCGAATGTAGCCGCGGGCGTGAGCGGGCAACGTAGGCGGTTCAGAGGAGACGAGCGACGCGCTTGAAGACCATGGCCTCTACGACGCGGGGGCGTCTGTTAAGAGTTGGGGGTTGCTGTTCAGGCGGTTGCCCTTGAGATCGAGGCGTCCGCAAAGCGCCGGCTGGCGGACGAGTACGACGCCGCGCAGGAGCGGGGCGAGGTAGGGCAAGAGGGGCGCCCAAAAACCGTTCCAGACGGGAACGGTTTCAGGGCAGCAACTGTCGCCGACCTGGGCCTGACCCGGAAGGACATCTTCGAAGCCCGCCGGGTCCGCAACGCCGAAGCACTTAGCCCGGGCGTGGTGCAACGGATGATAGACGCCCGGCTTGAGGTCAATGTCGTGTGCTAGAGAGCCATTTCGAACAGGAATTGACCCTGGCAGTATGAATGCCGGCTTATCTGCGCGATGCGGCAGGTCTGCTCAAATCTGAGCACACCCTCTCGCCGTTTGGATGGGGGTAGATGGCCCCAAATTTGGGGGCATCATCGTCATGTAGCTCCTCAAGCATCGATCTGGCGTCGCGCATCACGTGCTCGTGCCGCTTGCCAGTGACCTCGGAGATTTCGGTGGTGAGCATCGACACCGGCATGCGGGCCGGTGCCGACGACACCGCTTCCTCGTATCGCCGAGCTTTCAGGATAGGTCATTGCTTCGATTCCCAAGGGGCATCGAGTAGCCGAGGAAAGGCCGCCTCCCCTTCCAAGGGGAGATTGGCGGACTTTCGCGGCGGGTCGTAAGGGAATCGCCTGTTTTCGTTAGCTGATCGGATGAAGCGTTAGGATTTGGCGGGTGCGCGTAAGATCTCGGCGCATTAGCGTGAGATTTCTCGCGCGGTGTGAGATGCTAGGTCTACAAGTGATGCGCCCATACCCGCGCCAACGACGGAAGGGGGCCGGGGACGCCCTAGGCGCCCCGACCCTGTGCCCTACGAGGCCCTCATCGGTTCAGGTTGAGTTTGTAAGTACCGTCGCTGGGGTTGGCGCTACGGAGACGTTCGGAGGAATTTTCCGGCGCTTTGCGGCCTTTTTGTCCCCCCCTTTCGGAGGAATTTTCCGGCTCAATTGCGTCGGGCCGATCTTAGCCGCCATGCGTTTGCGTTGGCGCTTCAGGCCATCATAGAAGGTCGCTTTCGGCATGCCCGCGGGACGGCCCCGTTCTGGGCATTGGTCGCGTGGCGTTTTGCTGTTGTTGCGCTGGCGTTCGGCGTCTTTGGCCTTCAGCTTCGCCGCGAACTCCTCGGCCGAGAGGTCAACGGGTAGAGCGAGCCAAAACTCTAATCTGTCGCGCTCCTCATCCAACAGCGCCACCGCTTCGCCGAGCCAACGCTGAGTGGTCTCGATGTCACCGCCGTACCTCTGCAAGTCTATATCGAGCTCCGCACGAGTTAGGGGGTCAAGACGACGATAGTTCCGCTCGGCCCAGTTAGTAAGGTCTCGGATGAATTTGAGATCTGCAGCCGCTATCTTCCCCTCAAGAACGCCGGTCGCAAAGTAAAGGCCGGCCTCATCTGCGGCAGAGCTTGTGCCTCGCTCGCGGCGCAGCCAATGAAGGTCGTGCAACTTTGTGATGCACTGCTTGAGATGACCAGGGTTGCGGATCAGACGCGATCCGTCTCGTCCGTATCCATCGCGGTTAACGTTCGCGGCTTGTTGGTAGAATGCAGCTGCGCTATGTCCGGAAGTGGGTGTTGAGAAATCTGAAGGGCCTGGGAGTTGGCGCTCCTGGGCCTTTTCTCGTCCGGGGATCGCGCAAGCCGCCCTTTTGGTGGCTTGGGCCATATTTATCAGGATCCTCTCTCCGCTTCGATTACACGCTTCATGTAGACCTCGTGTAGTAAATCCATAGCACATCTCCGTGCGGATTGCTTGTTGATGCCTATATAGATTAGACGTTTCTCAAGCTTGCGAGCTTCACGATCACACATCGTCGAAAGCTCTGCGCTATAGCCAGGAGGAATGCGCTCGCTCATCTGCGAGACGATCCGGACGTTGCGGGTTAATGGGAACGCCAGCACTTCGGCGGCACCGATATAGCGTGCCGTGCCGACTCTATTTCGCGGCGACGGCCGGGAGCGGCGGGCGCCTACAAGGCGTCCCGATGCGGCTCGTGCGGCCGCTAAGGCGTGCATCGGGCTATGGGCGCGTTTCGTCGGCATCGGGACCGACCGTGGGAGGCTGATGCCGGCACGCGAGAACAGGTCCGCCGGAGGTTCAGTCGCCATCATCGCCTTCCCCTATGGCAACTGACGCTGTCAGGGCCGCCATGGCGGCTTTTCGGCTTGAGAAGGACCCGAGCGGCTTTCCGTCCGCGGCGTAGACGTGGATCCCGCCGACCGACGGCCGAAGGAATCCGAGGAGGGCGCGGCCGGCGTAGAGCGATTGGTCGCCAGGCGCCGCGCCAGGGAGAGCTCTGTTGGTCACGCGACCTTCTCCCGCGGCATCACGGAGGACGCGCGCGCACGCTCCCAATCCTCGATCTTGGCGAGATCGTAATACTTGCGCCGATTGATGATAAGCGGTGCGGGGAAAGGTAGAGTTGCTTCGCGCTCCCAGCGCCAGAGCGTCATTTGCGAGATGCCGCCGTAGCGGTGCAGTACCGTCTTCGTCGCTAGATAGTTCGGCGACCCGTCCATTGTTCACTCCCGTTAATCTCACGGGGAAACTCATGAGGCGGATCTAATTCTGTGTCATTGGACATTCGAAACTACGAAATGTCTTCAACCTGGGATTTACTGTGGGCTCGGTGCAGTCGCTCAAGCGCTTTCACTGCGGCCTCGAACGAATTGGCGTGCCATCGTAAATTCGCGGCACAATTCGCATATGCAAGTCTGTGTGAGATGCCTAGATCATTAATCAACCCATCGATACACTCTACAACATCTGCTTTATACTGGGCTTCGGCATTTATCATGTCATAATAGGGCGTGGTCTGGCGCCAATTTTCCCCTTTCATAAACCCATTATCGTACAAGGCTGTCACTGCATCTTGAAATCTCTGATCTCCAGATTCCGAGTGCAATATTTCGAGCTGATCGATGAATGCAGCCGCAGAAACAAGATAGCCTAGGGCCCTGTCAGTCCCTTTGAGAGACGTTTTCTCGACCGACAACCAGTGTTGTTCTGCTGCATCATAGTCTTCGAATATTTGGGGCTTGCGCCTATCAGCCATTTGATCGGCTTTTCGATATCCTTGAGATATGATCTGCCCAAAGCTCTAAGGCTTTGCGACGCTCGTCGGCAAAGTCAAAGCGCTGATACACACCAACAATCCCTCCGAAAGTTCCAGAGGTGTGGTTTAGCGCCTTCTCGACCACATGGACCCCAACACCGAGGCGGGCGCAGCCGGATGCGAAGGTGCGTCGCAGATCGTGGAGGCGCCACGGCTCGATCTGAATGCCCTCCGGCATGTGGCCTGCAGCAAGCTTTGTCAGTCGATCGGTGGCCTTGCTGACGCCCGAGAACGGTGTGTCCCCGGTCGTAGTGAATAGAAAGCGGGAGAGTTGGTCGGGCTGCGAGGAGCGCTGAATTCGCGGCAGTCCCTTCAAAATGATCAAGGCTGCGTCCGAGAGCGGCACAACGTGAGCCCGGTCATTCTTTGCGCGGTGCCGTGGGATCGTCCATGCCCGCTCGGCGGCGGCGAACTCGGGCCACTCGGCGTCGAGCACCTCAGATCGACGCTGCCCGGTGAGGACCAGGAGCTGCACGAAGGGCCCGAACGGATAGCCCATGCCTTCCGCTGCGAGCCAGATGGCCCGCAGCTCGGCATCGCTGAGGACGCGATCGCGGGCGACCTCGGGCGACGGCGGCTTTAGGGTCGCCATCGGCGATGCATCGAGAATGCCCCGCTCGACGGACCACGAGAACATCTTTCTGAGAGCGGCGAAGAGACGGTTGGCGTGAATCGCGGCGCCCCGCTCGACGACGCCGTCTATGACATCGAGGACGTCCCGCCGGCCGATGCTCCGCACGTCGCGATCCTGCCATCCCGCGACATCAGCCTTCGTCAGCAGGCGCTCGGTTTCCGGCCAGCTGCGGTTCCGCGGCTTCGCGTATCGGGCGATGAAGTCGGCGGCGACAACACCGAAGGTGATTCGCTTCGCAGCACTTTCCTCCACGGCAAGGGCTGCCTTCTCCGCACCGGGATCCCTACCCTCCGAGACGGCCTGCAGCGCCGTCCTAGCCCGCTCTCGTGCGTCTGCTAACCCCAGTCTCGGATACGGGCCGATGGTTAGCTTTTTCGGCTTCCCGTCGGCTCGGTAGCGCACGGCCCAGGACTTTGCCCCTGATGGCTGCACTACCAGGTAAAAGCCGGGGAGCGCTGCATCAGGCAGCTCGAGGCGCTTTCCGGGGTCGGCCTTGGCTAGTTCGATTGATCGGGCAGTGAAGGTCGGCACAGCGGCTCCAAAGGCCCGCTAAGACATGCCGGCGCAGGATCTGTTGATCCTCGCGGGGTAGCTCAGGGGTAACGCGCATGGCCCGTTAAGGGCCGTTACCCCGTGGTAATAACGTTTCCAATCACTGCCCGTCAATTTCAATCGCATCAATGCCTTGTGGGCAGTCGGACGTTTAGATTTGTTATGTCCTGAGATAGGGGCGAAAAGGACTTTTAATCTGTAGGTCCTGGGTTCGAGTCCCAGCGCGCTCACCACTTATCTCATTGCAGCTACTCCATAATTCGGGTTTTCGATCTTCGCACCCTCGACGGGCCTGATGTAGTCCGCATTGAGTTGCTGGAGCGCCTGAACGCGTGAAGCCTCAGCCGCCAAATATGGGGTCTAGACGACCGGTCTAGTTCGAGCTATTTATTCGCCATGACGACGGCGAGAGAAACAGGCGACGTTCGCCACGGCATTCTTTCAACCGCCCAATCAATCATGGCGGCGAAAGGGTTTTCGGCGGTCGGGCTGAACGAGATCCTCGTGGCTGCGGGCGTGCCGAAGGGCTCGTTCTATCACTATTTCGGCTCGAAGGATGCCTTCGGCGAGGCGCTTTTGAAGGACTACTTCGACAGCTACCTCGCGGGGGTCGATGAGATCTTCGCGATGGGGGATCTCACCTTTGCTGAGCGCTTGATTGCATATTTTCGCCAATGGCAGGAGAACCAGGGAGCGCTCGACTGCCAGGGCAAATGCCTCGCCGTTAAACTCGGCGCCGAGGTCGCGGACCTCTCCGAGGCGATGCGGGCAGTCCTGAAGAGCGGCACGGCCGGGATCATCGGGCGCCTCACCGAGGCGATCGAGAACGGCGTCGCCGATGGATCGCTCACGATCCCCGATGATCCACGCAGCCTTGCCGAGACGCTCTACCATCTCTGGCTCGGTGCGAGCCTGAGGGCGAAGATCGTCCGCTCTACCGCACCGTTCGATTCCGCGATGGTGGCGACCAGACGCCTCCTCGACCGTCCCTCTTCCTGACGTCGTGAGGCACACCATGCAGGCAGATCGGAGCTACCCACGGAACGAATATTCGACTGGTCTAATTTTTGAATTGGTCCGGTCACGATTTTGAAGCCAGCGCATTCCCCTCGCCGCTGCCCGCACCCTGCAAATCCGGGATTGCGGGTCGCTCACTGAACCACCTGCCCCGTCGGGCCCCCCCCGTCACCTTCGAAGGATTGCCTCCATGCCATCGATCGAGATCAACGGACGCACGCGCGACTTCGATGTCGCTGACGACACGCCCCTCCTGTGGGTGTTGCGCGACGTGGCCGGACTGACGGGCACGAAATTCGGCTGCGGCGTGGCCTTGTGCGGCTGCTGCACCGTCCATCTGGATGGTGAACCGATCCGCTCCTGCGTCACCGCCATCGGCGACGTCGCCGGCCGCAAGATCACGACGATCGAGGCGATCGGCGAGACCGAGGCCGGCGCGAAGATCCAGAAGGCGTGGCTCGACCTCGAAGTCGTGCAGTGCGGCTACTGCCAGTCTGGCCAGATCATGTCGGCCGCGGCGCTTCTCGCCGGCAATCCCAAGCCGAGCGACGGCGACATCGATACCGCGATGAGCGGCAACATCTGTCGATGTGGCACCTATCCGCGGATCCGCGCCGCCATCAAGCACGCAGCGACGGCCTGAGGAGGCGACCCATGAACAAGCCTCTCTCCGATCGCGATTTCGCGCCGCTCCATCGCCGTGGCTTCCTGACGGGCGTCGGCGCGCTCGTCGTTGCCGCATCACTCCCGGCGGGGCCGCGTGTTGCGCGCGCCGCCGGCGCCGAGTTCGCTCCGAACGCCTTCATCCGCATCGCCGGTGACGGCAAGATCACCTTGATCATGCGCGACGTCGAGATGGGCCAGGGCATCTGGACCGGGGCCTCCATGCTGCTCGCCGAGGAACTCGACGTGGGTCTCGATCAGGTCACGCCGGAATTCGCTCCACCGGACGAGAAGCTCTACGCGAGCCCCGTGCTGATGACCCAGGCGACGGGCGGCTCGACCTCGATCCGCGGCGACTGGGAGCAGTTCCGCAAGACCGCGGCGATCACCCGCTCGGTGCTCGTCCAGGCTGCCTCCCAGCAATGGGGCGTGGATGCCGCGACCTGCACGGTCGAGCGCGGTACCGTCCACCACGCCGCTTCTGGACGCTCGGCCACCTACGGGTCGCTGGCTGCACTCGCCGCCACCCTGCCGTTGCCCGCTGATGCGCCCCTCAAGCCGAAGGAGACCTGGAAGCTGATCGGCACGCCGCAGAAGCGGCTCGACACGGCGACCAAGGTCAATGGCGGCACCGTCTACGGCATCGACGTTCAAGTGCCGGGGCAGAAGGTCGCCAGCGTGGCAATGTGCCCCGTTCTCGGCGGCAAGCTCCGCAAGGTTGAGGACGTCGCCGCGCGGAAGATCAAGGGCGTCGTCGCCGTGCTCAAGCTCGACAACGGCGTCGCCGTGGTCGGCGATCATTTCGGAGCCGCGCAGAAGGGCCTGGACGCGCTCGAGATCGAGTGGGATCTCGGCCCCAACGCCCGGCTCTCGCAGGCCGAGATCGTCGAAGGCCATCGCGTCGCCTCCCGCGGCAACGGGATCGTCGCCAAGGCCGAGGGCGATGCCCCGGCTGCGATCTCCGGCGCGGCGGTCAAGCTCGATGCGGTCTATCAGCTGCCGTTCCTGTCCCACGCGCCGATGGAGCCCATCAACTGTACCGTCCACGTGAAGCCCGACGGCGTCGAGGTCTGGTGCGGAACGCAGGTGCCGGGCCGCGCGCAGGACGAGGCGGCCAAGGCGGCCGGTGTCGAAAAGGCCAAGGTCACCATCCATAGCCACATGATTGGTGGCGGCTTCGGGCGCCGGCTCGAGGCGGAGTATGTCGGCATCGCGACGGCTCTGGCGAAGCAGGTCCCCTACCCGCTCAAGATGATCTGGTCGCGCGAGACCGACATCCGGCACGACCGCTTCCGGCCGTACTACTACGACCAGGTCTCGGCAGGCCTCGATGCCAAGGGCCGCATCGTCGGCTGGACGCACAAGGTCACCGGGTCGACTGTGATGGCCCGCTGGGCGCCGCCCGGCATGAAGCCGAACGGGCTCGACCCCGATACCGTCGAATGCGCAGAGGAGACTCCCTACGAAATCCCTGCTCATCACGTGTCCTGGGTGCGCCACGAGCCGCCTGGGGTCGTGACGGCCTGGTGGCGCGGCGTCGGACCGGCGCACAACGTCTTCGTCGTGGAAGGGTTCATCGACGAGCTTGCCCATGCCGCCAAGCAGGACCCGGTGGCTTTCCGCAAGCCGCTTCTCGCCAAGAACCCGCGCTCGCTGAAGGTGCTGGAGCTCGCGGCCGAAAAGGCCGGCTGGGGCGCGCCGCTGCCCAAGGGCGTCGGCCGCGGGATCATGCTGGAGAACGCCTTCGGCTCGTTCCTCTCCGTCGTCTGCGAGGCGGAGGTTGCCGAGGGCGGCGACGTCAGACTGCGCCGGATCGTGGCCGCGCTCGACTGCGGGCAGGTGATCAATCCCGATTCCGTCAAGGCGCAGATCGAGGGCGGACTCGTCTTCGGGCTGACGGCGGCGCTCTACGGGGAGATCACGCTCGACAAGGGCCGGGTGCAGCAGTCGAACTTCAACACCTACCGCATGTTGCGCATGAACGAGACGCCGCCTATCGAGGTCCATCTCGTCGACAGCAGCGAGAAACCCGGCGGTCTCGGCGAGACCGGAACGGCCGCGGCCTTTCCGGCCGTCGCCAACGCGGTCTTCGCCGCGAGCGGCCGGCGCGTACGCACGCTGCCGATCCTCAGCAACGCGAAGGTGGGGTGACGCCGTGGCCCGCCGCTTCCTCAAATCCCTCATCGCGGCCACGTCGGTCGTCGCCCTCGCCGGCGCCGGCTTCGTGGGCTGGCGCCTCTACGACCGGGACCGCGGGATCTCGGCCCCGGACGTTCCGCACACTCCGGAGCTGATCGCCAGGGGCGACTATCTCGTGAAGGCCGCCGATTGCGCGGCCTGCCACGACACTCCGGGCGGCAAGCCTTTCGCAGGCGGCCGCGCTTTCACGCTGCCGTTCGGAACGATCTACTCGACGAACATCACCGCCGATCGCGAAACCGGCATCGGCACGTGGAGCGACGACGACTTCGTGCGCGCCCTGCACAAGGGTGTCGCCAAGGACGGATCGCATCTCTACCCGGCCTTCCCCTACTCCTCGTATACGGGGCTCAGCCGCGACGACATCGTCGCGATGAAGGCCTTCCTTTTCTCGCTCCCGAGCGCTCGCGCCCCGGCGACGCCCAACACTCTGGCCTTCCCATTCAACCAGCGCTGGACGCTGGCCTTCTGGAACCTCGCCTTCCTCGACCAAAAGCGCTTCCGCCCGGAGCCCAAGGCGAGTGCGGTCGAGAACCGGGGCGAGTATCTCGCGACGGCGCTGGGCCATTGCGGCGAATGCCACACCCCACGCAACGTCGGCTTCGCCATGGCGATGTCGAAGCATTTCGGCGGCGCCATGCTGGAGGGCTGGCACGCCTACAACATCACCACCGACAAGGGTTACGGCATCGGCGACTGGAGCGACGACCAGCTCACGGCCTATCTCTCGACCGGCCATGCGCCGGGCCGCGGATCGGCCGCCGGCCCCATGGCCGAGGTCATCGCAAACAGCCTGCAATACCTGCCGCGCGAGGACATCGCTGCCCTGGTCGCCTATCTCCGCAAGGTCGAGCCGAGGACCGGCAAGCCGGGCACCGAGGTCAATCCGGCCCCGGGGACGATGACGTCATCCGTCGCTTGGAAGCCGGGCTCAGTCGACACCGGAAACCAAGCCGGCCAGCGAATCTTCGAGGGCGCCTGCGCCTCATGCCACCAGTGGAACGGCGGCGGCCGCCAGACTCACTACGCTTCCCTCGCCGGCAGCCAGGCCGTCAACGATCCGGCGGGCACCAACCTCGTTCGCGTGATGCTGGAGGGCGCCGACCTCAAGACGAGCAAAGGGCGCGGTTTCATGCCGAGCTTCGCCGACAGCTACAGTGATGCCGAACTTGCCTCCGTCGCGAACTACGTGATCGGCCATTTCGGCGGAAAGCCGGGCCAAGTCACCGCGACGGCGGTTCGGGAGCGGCGGACTCCGCACTAGCGTCGGGGGCGCTGAACGCCCGAGAGACCGCGGCGGCAACTGGGCCGTCGCGGTCTCGTTCCGGGGATTGGGCCGGGCGACGCTAGGCCGGCTCGGCGACCTGATCGTGCGCGATCGGCGCCGCCGTGCTGCCGTGATGCTTCAGCGCCTTGTTGCCGCTCAGACGACGCAGCAGCACGTAGAAGACCGGTGTCAGGAACAGCCCGAAGGCGGTGACGCCGATCATGCCGGAGAACACGGCGACGCCCATGGCGTTGCGCATCTCCGCGCCGGCCCCCGTCGCCGTCACCAGGGGCAGCACGCCCATGATGAAGGCCATCGAGGTCATCAGGATCGGACGCAGCCGCAGGCGGCTCGCCTCGATGGCAGCCTCGAACGGCGTGCGACCGGCGAACTCCAATTCGCGGGCGAATTCCACGATCAGGATCGCGTTCTTCGCCGACAATCCCACGAGGACGATCAGACCGATCTGCGTGAAGACGTTGTTGTCGCCAGCCGACAGCCAGACGCCGAACATCGCCGCAAGCAGGCCCATCGGCACGATCATCAGGATCGCCAAGGGCAACGCCAGGCTCTCGTACTGTGCCGCCAAAACGAGGAAGACCAGGATCAGGGCGAGCGGGAACACCCAGATCCCGGAATTGCCGGCGATGAACTCCTGGTAGGTCAGGTCGGTCCATTCGAAGGTGAAGCCCCGCGGCAGGGTCTCCGCGGCGATGCGTGTGGCCGCGGCCTGTGCCTGTCCCGACGAGTAGCCGGGCGCGGCACCGGCATTCACGTCCGCCGAGAGAAAGCCATTGTAGCGCATGGCCCGTTCGGGGCCGGCCGTCTGTCGTACGCGCAGGAGGGCCGAGAGTGGCACCATCTCCCCGGAGCCGGCCCGGACCTTGAGCAACCCGACATCGTCCGAGCGGGCGCGGAACGGCGCGTCGGCTTGGACGCGCACCGAGTAGGTGCGTCCGAACTTGTTGAAGTCGTTGACGTAGAGCGAGCCGAGATAGATCTGCAGCGTGTCGAACACGTCCGTGACGGGGATGCGCAGCTGACGCGCCTTGGTGCGGTCGATATCCGCGAAGAGCTGCGGCACATTCATCTGGAAGCTCGAAAAGAGCCCTGCCAGCTCCGGCGCCTGCATCGCCTTGGCCATGAAAGCTTTGGTGGCGTCGTTGAGCGCCTCGTAGCCGAGACCGGCCCGATCCTCGATCTGGAGCTTGAAGCCGCCGATCGTGCCGAGCCCGTTGACCGGCGGCGGCGGGAACATCGCGATGAAGGCCTCGGGGATCGCCGCGTATTTCTTGTTCAGCGACATCGCGATAGCCGCGCCGCTCAGCGACGAGCCCTTGCGCTCGTCGAACGGCTTCAGCGTCGAGAACACGATTCCCGAGTTCGAGCTGTTGGTGAAACCGTTGATCGAGAGGCCCGGGAAGGCGACGGCGCTCTCCACGCCCGGCTCCTTGAGGGCGATCTCGCTCATCTTGCGGATCACCTCCTCCGTTCGGTCGAGGGTGGCGCCGTCGGGCAGCTGCGCGAAGCCGACGAGGTACTGCTTGTCCTGGCCGGGGACGAAGCCGCCGGGGATCTGGCGGAACAGCACGACGGTGAGGCCGACGAGCCCGGCATAGAGCACCATCATCACCGCCCTACGAGAGACGACGAAGCCGACGCCGCGACCATATCCGTTCGAGGCCTTGCCGAAGGCCTGGTTGAAGCGGCGAAAGAACCAGCCGAGCAGCGTGTCGAGCACCCGGGTCAGGCGGTCCTTCGGCGCGTGATGGTCCTTCAGCAGCAGCGCCGACAGGGCCGGCGACAGGGTCAGCGAGTTGATCGCCGAGATGACCGTCGAGATCGCGATGGTCAGGGCGAACTGCTTGTAGAACTGACCCGTGAGGCCGCTGATGAAGGCCAGGGGCACAAAGACGGCGACGAGCACCAGAGCGATGGCGATGATCGGCCCGGAGACCTCCCTCATCGCCTGATAGCTGGCATCGCGCGGCGAAAGCCCGGCCTCGATGTTGCGCTCGACGTTCTCGACCACGACGATCGCGTCGTCGACGACGATGCCGATGGCGAGCACGAGGCCGAACAGGCTCAGCGCGTTGATCGAGAATCCGAAGACATGCATCACCGCGAAGGTACCGACGATCGAGACCGGCACGGCGAGCAGCGGGATGATCGAGGCCCGCCAGGTTTGCAGAAACAGGATCACCACGAGCACGACGAGGGCGATCGCTTCCAGCAGCGTGTGGATCACCGCCTCGATGGAGGCCCGCACGAACTGCGTCGGATCGTAGACGATCTGGTAGTCGACGCCTTCCGGCATGTTCTTCTTGATCTCGGCCATGGTCCGGCGGACCTCGTCCGAGATCTGGATCGCGTTCGAGCCCGGCGACTGCGAGATTGGGATCGCGACTGCCGACTTGTTGTCGAGCAGCGAGCGGAGCGCATAGTCCGAGGCGCCGAGCTCGATCCGCGCAACGTCGCGCAGGCGCGTGATCTCGCCATCCGCACCCGTCTTCACGACGATCTCGCCGAACTGCTCCTCGCTGTTCAGGCGCCCCTCGGCGTTGAGCGAGAGCTGCAGGTCGAGGCCGGGCACTGCCGGAGACGAGCCGATGACGCCGGCCGCAGCCTCGACGTTCTGGGCCTGGATCTCGCGCACGACGCCGCCCGCGGACAGTCCATGCTCGGCCACCTTCTGCGGGTCGAGCCAGATGCGCATCGAATAGTCGCCGGAGCCGAAGAGCTGAACCTGTCCGACGCCGTCGAGGCGCGCGAGGCGGTCCTTGATATTCAGGACCGCGTAGTTGCGCAGATAGGTCATGTCGTAGCGCCCGTTGGGCGAGACGAGGTGCACGACCATGGTCAGGTCGGGCGACGACTTCACCGTGACGATGCCGAGCTGGCGCACGACCGCCGGCAGGCGCGGCTCCGCCTGCGAGACGCGGTTCTGGACGAGTTGCTGGGCCTTGTCGGGATCGGTGCCGAGCTTGAAGGTGACCGTCAGCGTCATGATGCCGTCGGTCGTCGCCTGGCTCGACATGTAGAGCATGCCCTCGACGCCGTTGATCTGCTCTTCGATCGGCGTTGCCACCGTCTCGACGATGACCTTCGGATTGGCGCCCGGGAAAGTCGCGCGCACGACGACGGACGGGGGCACCACGTCCGGGTATTCGGAGATCGGCATCGCGAAGAGCGAGAGCAGGCCTCCGATGAAGATCAGCACGGAGAGAACGCCCGCGAAAATCGGGCGGTCGATGAAGAACTTGGAGAGGTTCATGCCGCCCTCCGCGGGCGAATAGAGACGTGGGGAGAGAGGGCAGCCGCGCGGCGGCTACCCGGAATGTCGATGAGGCGCGAAGGGCGGGTGTTAGCCGGGGTCGGCGTTCGCGAGCTTGCGCGTGGGCTGGCTGTCCGGCCGAGCACCCATGGCGATGTCCTCGGACTTGACGAGGCTGCCCGGACGCACGCGCTGCAGCCCATTGACCACGATGCGCTCGCCACCGGTGAGCCCCGAGGTCACGACGCGCAGCCCGTCGACGGCCCGGCCGAGGATGACGGCGCGGAACTCCGCCCGGCTGTCCGCGCCGACAACGAGGACGAACTTCTTGTCCTGATCCGTGCCGATGGCGCGCTCGTCCACGAGAAGCAGCCTCTCCGGCCGGGCTTGACCGAGCCGCATGCGAGCGAACTGGCCGGGGATCAGGCGCCCATCGCCATTCTCGAAGGTCGCGCGAACCCGGACCGTCCCGCTATGCGCGTCGACCTTGTTGTCGATGAACTGAAGATGGCCCTTCGAGGTGATACCATCGGACGTGACCATCTCGACCGGGATGCGATCGAGCTTCCCGCGACCACCCTTCGGGTCGGTGATGGACGCCAGCGCCTTCAAGACGATCGTCTCGTTCGCATCGAAGCCCGCATAGACGGGATCGACCGAGACGAGGGTCGTGAGCACGGCTCCGCCAGCGCCGGCCGTCACCAGATTGCCGGGCGTGATCTCGCGGCGTCCGACGCGGCCACCGACAGCGGCGCGGACCTGCGTGTATCCGAGGTTCAACCGGGCCGTTTCCAGGGCGGCCTTGGCGCCGTCGAGGGCGGCTTTCGCCTCCTTGAACGCATTGGCGCGCACGTCGAGATCGCGAACCGTGACGATGGCCTGATCCGACAGCCGCCTGCCGCGCTCCAAATCGCTGGTCGTCAGCGAGACACGCGCCTCCGCACTTGCAACCTGCGCCTCCAGGCGCTGGACTTCGGCGGCGTAAGGGGCCGGGTCGATCGTCACCAGCAAGTCGCCGGGTTTGACCAGCTCGCCTTCCGCGAAGTGCGTGGACTGGACCGCGCCGCCGACCCTGGCCCGCACATCGATGCGGTCGACGGCCTCGAGGCGGCCCGAAAACTCGTCCCAAAGGACGACGTTGCGCGGCTCCACCGTGGCGACGGCGGCGGGGACGGCCTGCTCGGCGGGAGCCGGCGCGGCAACCGCCTCGGCGCTGTGGAACATCGAAGGCGGTGCAAGGCGATAGGATGCGCTCGCGAGGAGCACGGCCACCATTCCGATCCCGAAGCTGCGGCGGAAGAGGAAGCGCGATAGGGATGGGGAACGATCAGGGTTCACGACCGACTCCGACATATGTACGGTTCGCTACACATGTCGGCATGGACGCCGGCCGTCAAGATGCTTATTTATCGCTCGATAAAGAAATTGGAGCTTGCGCGCAATGGTGATGGGGCGCCCCCGGTCCTTCTGCACGGACAAGGCCCTCGACGAGGCGATGGAGGTGTTCTGGCGCCACGGCTACGACGGATCGAGCCTCGCGATGCTCACCAAGGCGATGGGCATCAAGCCACCGAGCCTCTACGCGGCCTTCGGAAGCAAGGAGGGCCTGCTCAAGGCGGCGCTCGACCGCTATGCGCAGAAGCGGTCCGAACATATGCGCTACGTGCTGGCCGGCAAGACGGCCCGCGACGTGGCCGAGCGTTTCCTCTCCAGCATCGCCGAAAGCCACACCGATCCCGCTAATCCCCCCGGCTGCCTGCTCGTCCAGGGTGGCCTCGCCTGCGGGGAAGGGTCGGAGAGCATCCCCTTCGAGCTCGCGGCCAAGCGCGCGGAAACCGAGCGGGACCTCAAGGAACGCTTCGTGCTCGCGAAGCAGACTGGCGATCTCTCGAAAGAGTCCGATCCTTCGGCGCTGGCGCGCTTCCTCTCGACCGTCGCCTCAGGAATGGGCGTCCTTGCGTCGTCGGGAGCCGATCGCGAAGCTCTGCGGGACGTTGCCCGCGTCTCGATACACGCATTTTCCAGTAATGCGCTTAGCTGATCCTATAGGTCAGAAGACGGCCGGAAGCGGAATAGCTGCATTCGCCCGTGCGCTCCCTTGGAGCAGACATTCAGATTTCGAGCCACCGACCGCGAGTTCAACCCAGCTCTCTACCCAGAGCATCAAGGGCTTGCGGCAGTCCTCGCCATGAGAGCGGGATGGCAACCTCCTGGCCAGCGGCGTTCTTGAAGGTTATGCGGCCTGGTTCGCTGGCGGCACGCCAGCGCTTGAGGGCCTCATCCTTGGCCGCGGCATCGGCGATGCAGGCGCCGGGCAAGCAACGGCGCCAGGGCAACTCTACACCATTGTTGTCCTTCTCCTCGGCGAGCAGGCGCACGGTGCTCGGGAAGGCGACGTTGGCAGGGAGCACCACGGTGACCTGCAATGGCTCGGTAGCTCCGGTTCGGCCGATGGCGATCTGGGCGATGGGCTGGTTCTGTCCCTGGACCTGCATGGTCTGGCCGACCTCGCAGACGCGGACCGGCTTCTCCGCCGTGCCACCGCGCTGGCACCGCAGCACCCAGTCGCCGAAGCTTGCCGTGGTCGCGCCAGGCTCGGCCGGGACGACCCGCGGCGCGGGTTGGGGCGCCGCCTGCGGAGCGGCCGGTGACGCGGGCTTGTTCGGCTGGGCACCGACCGGCCAGGTCAGCCCGGCGGCAAGCAGCGCGACTGTCGCTGGCAGGGCAAGCGCAAGGGTTGCCGTCCGGGGAAGCGTGACAAAGCGGAACATGGCGGCTGGCCTGAAGAGGGGAATGAGAAGAGCGACAGGTCAGGCCCATCGGCAAGCGAAGGCCCGTGGGTTCAGTGATCCCGCGGGCCTTTGTCTGTAGCTGCGTCTTAGAACCGGTAGGTAAAGTTGCCCTTCACGCCATGGTCCTGGGCGCGCTCGCCGACCTGGCCGGTATAGCCGACACCGAGGGTCGTGCTTGGGGCCATCAGCCAGTCGAGGCCGGCCTGGGCCACGAGGGCGTCGCGGTCGATAGGCAAGCCAGCGGACACGAATTGCTGGCCGCCGGCGAAGGCGAGCAGCGCCGAGGGCACTACGTCGCCGTAGGCCCGGCGGTAGCCGACCAGCGCCCGCACCATGATCGGCATGCCGGTGGCGAACACCTCTGAGAGCCGCGCCTCCGCCCTGAGGCCGATGGTCGAGGTAGCGAGGTCGTAGTCGCGGCCTCGCGTGGTCAGAGCCGAAGCGCCCCCGACCTCGGTGAAGCCGTTGCTGCCGATGCGGATCGCTGCGGCGGCGACGAAGGGTTCGACGTATGCCGCCGTCGTGCCGACCCGGTATCCGAGTTCGCCGAAGCCCTGGGCAGTCGTGCCACCGTAGCGGGCGCTGGCGTTCTCGTTGAAGCCGGCGAAGGCGATGCCGCGCCGTGTGGTCAGGCTGTTGCCGCCATAGGTCGCGCCGAGGCGCAGCTGCAGCGGGCTCTGCGGACCGCCGAGCGGGCCGCCGGCATAGAGCGCTCCATAGCCGCTCTCGATCGTGCCCGAGGATTGCCGCCCCGTGACGTCGAAATTGGTGAAGCTGTAGCCGCCGGCCGCGCCGAGGCGCCAGTTGTTCTCGATCCGCGCATCGGCCCCGAGCACGAAGCCGGAGGTCTGGCGGGCGAGGCGAGCGGCGTTGCCGTCGCTCGCCGTCGAGCCGAACGCGCCGAAGCCCTGGCCCCAGACCGCG
The DNA here is from genome assembly GCF_014196345.1 of Methylobacterium brachythecii. GTDB lineage: Bacteria > Pseudomonadota > Alphaproteobacteria > Rhizobiales > Beijerinckiaceae > Methylobacterium > Methylobacterium brachythecii. The sequence continues at coordinate 55,806 of NZ_JACIDN010000013.1, forward strand.
ATCGGGTTGGGATCAACGAGGAGCGCCGTGACCGGCGTCGGGGCGCTGGCCCGGCCCGGCAAGTCGGCCGTGTAGGCCGCCGGCAAGGTCGTGCCCGGTGCGAAGCGCTGGCCGACACCGAGCGTGTCGTTGCCGAAGCCCGTGGCATTCCCCCAGCGCAGCCGGTCGAGGACCGCCTCACGCACCAGGAACGCATTCTCGAACTGCGTGGTGACTGCGCTCGAATGGATCTCGCCCGAGAGCGCATTGAAGGCCGCCCGCGATTGCGGCGCGGACAGCACGGCGATCGCATCATAGAGGCGCGCACCGACGCCCGTCGCCTGGGCCGCATCGGCTACGGCGGCCTGGTTGCGGGTCTGCGCCGTCGTGGCGAATTGCAGGTCGTTGCGGGCGAGCCGCAGATAGGCGTCGTTGGCGTCGTAGGTCAGAAACGGCGTCAGGTAGGCGAAGTTCGAGGTCACGTTCGAGAACCGCCCCGTCACGCCACCGGCTGCACTCAGGATCGTGTAGCTGGTGGTTGGGTTGTAGAGGCCGGCCTGCGCCGTGACGCGCACCGTGCCGCCTTGGATTGTGGCGGTGCCGCTCGCCGTGATCCGGTCCGACTGGCCGAGCGCCGTGGCGTCGACCTGGTAGAACGATTGGTTCGAGAACAGGATGTTGGCGACGTTCAGCGTGCCGACCGTACCGGCGCTCGCGCCTGGAGACACACTCGAGCCCGAGGCGACGGTCAGGCCCCCGGTTCTGCCCGAGCCGGCGAGGAGGGCGCCGTTGGCCACGCTCACGGACGAAGCGAGGTTGCCCGCGACCGTCAGCGTGCCGGCCTGCACCGTGGTGGCGCCGGTATAGGTGCTGGTGCCGCTCAACGTCAGATTGCCGGTACCGGTCTTGGTGAGCGAGGTGACGGTCGCGCCGTTGGCGATGGTGCCGGCATAGCTCGTCGAGCTGTTGTCGCCGCCTGCCGTCAGGGCGCCATTGCGGATCAGCGCCGCCGTGCCGGTGCCCGACAGCGAGCCGACCGTGAAGGCCGTGCCGCCGAGATCGAACGTTCCGTTATTGGCGAGGCTCGTGACGCCGGTCAGGGCGCCGGTCAGCGTCATATTGGCGCCAGCCGCGTTCGAGACCGCGCCGTTGAGCTGGCCCGAGGCCTGGACGGTCCCGGTATTGGCCAAGCCGCCGTTGAGGACACCACTGGTAGCGAGCGTCCCGGCATTGCCGAACGGTCCGGTCACCGTGCTCCAGGTGCCGGTGTTGGTGATGTTGCCGGAGGCCGTGTTGGTCGTATCCGCGGTGTAGCTGCCGTTATTGACGACGCTGCCGGTATTGACGAGGGCATCGATGATGCTGCCGCCCTGGGCCACCGTGATCGAACCGGCATTGTTGATCCCGGCCGGCGCCGTGAGCCTGCCACCTGACGCGACCGTAAGGCTGCCGGCATTGCTTAGCAGGCCGGCAAGGGCGTAGGCGCCGCTGCCGCTCACCGCGAGGCTAGCACCGCCGGCATTCGTGAAGGTACCGTTGCTCGCGACGGCTCCAGAGATGGTCACGCTGCCGGCATTGTTGGCGACGGCACCATCGATGCGCCCGGCCGAGGCGGTCACCGTGCCGGTGTTGGTCAACCCACCCGCCAGCGTGCCGCTGTTCGAGAAGCTGCCGGCATTGGTCAGGCCGCCGGTCGCCGTTCCGGCATTGGCGAAGCTGGCGCCTGCCAGCGTGACGATCGGCGAAGCGAGGCTGCCACCGGCCGCCAGCGTCAGCGTGCCGCCCGAGACCGTCGTCGCCCCAGTATAGGTGTTCGCACCGGACAGCGTGAAATTGCCAGTGCCGCCCTTGGTAAGACCGCCCGTGCCGGAGATCACACCGGCATAGCCCGTCGAGGCGTTGCTGCTGCCCGTGGTCAGCTTGCCTGCACCGAGCGTCACGCCACCGGCACCGCTCAGCGAGGCGACGGTCTGGTTGAAGCCGTTCAGGTCCATCCGGCCAGCCGCCGCCACCGTCACCGCCGAGCCCGACGAGAAGGTGTTGGCTACGCCTGCCTGAAGCGTGCCAGCCGAGACCGTGGTCGCGCCAGCGTAGGTGTTCGACCCCGACAGGGTTAGGGTACCGGTTCCCTGCTTGGTCAGTCCGGTCGCACCGGAGATCGTGCCGGCATAGCCCGACCCGCTGTTATCGCTGCCGGCCGTCAGCGTGCCGCCACCCGTGATGGCCGCGGCAGCCGTTGTACCAGCGAGCGAGCCGACGCTCAGGCCGTTGCCGCCCAGCGCCAGCGCGCCGTCATTGGTGAAGCGACCGATGCCGGAGAGGCCGCCGACGACGGTGAAGACCGCGCCGGCATTGTTGGCGACGCTGCCGTTGATCTGGCCCTGCGCGTTGACCGTTCCGCTATTGGCGAGCGTGCCGTTGACCACGCTGGTCGCGGCGTTGGTGTTGAAGGTCCCTGCCAGGATCGTCGCGCCGCCATTGATGGTGCCGGCATTGGTCGTGGTGCCGGCCGTGTTGGTCAGGCCGCCGGTGACCGTTCCGCTCGCGTTGTTGGCGAAGGTGCCGCTGTTCGACACGCTGCTGCCGATCGTGCCGTCGTTGCTCGCGGTGCCGCTGTTGGTCAGGCTGCCGGCGACGGTTCCGGCGTTCGTGAAGATCGCCGCATTGTTCACGTCACCCGCGAGCGAACCGCTCGAGGCGAGCGCCAGAGTGCCGCCGGTCACGGTCGTGAGACCCGTATAGGTGTTGGCAGCGGTCAGCGTGAGCGTGCCGCCCCCGAACTTGGTCAGGCCGGCCGAGCCCTGAAGGACGTTGCCGATGGTCGTGCCGACACCGCTCTCGGTGGTGATCGAAGCCGCCGTGGCGCCCGTGATCCCGCTATCGGCGACGAGGTTCAGTGCATCGCCGGACAGCACGTAGCCGTCGGTCCTGAACTGCAGGCCCTCGAAGCTTTGCGCTCCGGTCACCACCACCGCGCCACCGGCCGTGCCACCGAACACGCCGACCTGCGACCGCCACTGGTCGTTGGCGGCCCCGTCCAGCGTCGTCCAATTGGTGCGGGTGGCATCCCACGTTCCCATACCGCCATCGACCGCCCCGTTGGCGGAACTGTTGCCGCCATCCCAGAACTGGACGAGCTGCCCGTTGCTAGCCAGCAGGACGTTGTACTGCGACGGACCGGCGCCGCCGTTGGTCACGATCTGCGTGAGGTCGGAGGTGGCCGCCGTGCCACCGTTGGTCACCGTATCGAAGCGGCCGGTGGTCGTGCCGGTCACGTTGAACAGCGTGTAGTAGCCGCTGGAGATCTGACCGCCGCTGGTGGTCCTGAGCGCCAGGGTGCTGCCCTCATTCACCAGCAGGTTGCCGCCGACCTTGATCAGGTCGTTGTTGGCGCCGCCGACCACACCCGGAGCACCGAGCTCGAACAGCGAGGTCGAACCGGAATTGAGAGTGTAGTCGCTGTTGACCGTCAGCGTGCCCGGCGAGTTGCCGGCCGAAACCGTGCCGCCGCTCCCGACGACCACCGAACCGGCGATGATGCCCGAGCCGTGCAGCGTGCCGGCGGTATTGACGTTGACTATGGCGCTGTTCGCCGCGATCTGCCCGACGGCGGCGGTGTTGCCCAGCGTCCCGTTGACCGCGAGGATGCCGCCATTCACGTTGGCCGTCATTCCCGCAATCGGGGATGTCGTTTGACCGGTGAGGACCCAGGTTCCGGTATCCAACTTGTTGATCGTTCCGGCTCCGCTGAGGGATCCGAGAGCGAGTGTGCCAGCAGCCCCGTTCGCCGCTGTCCCATCGCCGGCACCCCGCAAATTCAGCGTGTTCGTGCCGCCGCCGAGGTCAATGTTTCCGACGCCAGCCGCGTCATGGGTGCCTGCTGCCTGAAGGGTTAGCCCAGAGGTCGCATCTAGGATCGCCGTGCTTCTGACTGTACCAGTGTAGACGTTTACGGTGTCGTTGGCCGAGCCGAGAGTGATGTTGCCGGTGCTCGATCCGGCCCGGAGGGTCACGGTCGTTTCCGTATTACCGCTCTGGATCGCGCCGCTGATCGTGCCGTAATTGTCGATCGAGCCGCCCGGCAGCGCAACGGCGGCCACGGCTGCGTTGCCCGCGCTGATCGTGCCGGCATTGGTCAGTGTCAGCAGACCGCCCACGGCCCGAATGCCATAACCAAAGTCGATAGAGCTGCCACCGTTGATCTGGCCGCCAACGAAATTGCCCTGACTGTCGCTGCGGAGTGCATTGAGCACAGTGCCGCCGCTCCCGAGGTATAGGCCTGTGTTGCGTGTCGAACTGATCGTCCCACTGGTCGTGACGGAGGCCGTGCCCGCGATGTTCACGCCGTCATCGTCGCCGCCGATCGTACCGGTGTTGGCGGTGATCGTTCCGTTGCTTTCGAAACGCGCGCCGTACCGGGTCGTACCCGTGATCATCCCCTCATTGGATAGTGTTCCCGGGTTAGCCGCGCCGAAGCCGGTGAAGTAGACGCCGTTGTCGCCGCCGATGCTGCCGGTGGATTGGTTGGTGACGCTCCCGGACAGAATGTTCACGCCAGACGTGCCGGTTGCGCCGCTGGCAACCGTGACAGCGCCCGTCGTGGTGTCGTAGCTGCCTGCCGCGATGGTGCCGCCATTGGTGACCGACGTCGCCGACGTACCGAAGAGGCCGTACACCCCACCTATGGTCTTCACACCTTCACCAACCGAGACGGTGATCGGACCGCCGCCCGATGCGGCAAGCGCCATGCCGTAGCTCGACCCGACGACACGGCCGCTTTGAGCCGTGACGTAGAGGTGACCGGTTCCGTTCGTCGCGGCATTGATGCCGGTCCCGTTCGAGGCGGTGATGGCGCCGGCCGTGACGATGTCGACGCTGCCGTTCGAACGGGCACTGGCAACGATGCCATTCTGCGAACCCGACACGTTGCCGAGTGCCGTCGTGGTGCCGAGCGTGATGTTGCCCGTCAAACTGCTCGCGTCGATGCCGTTTCCGTTCTGGCCGGTGATCGATCCTCCGCCGTTGATTGTCAGGCTCTCGGTAGCGTCCGAGTGAAAAAACACGCCGTTATTGCCAGCCGTGATCGTACCCGTATTCGTGATCGCACCACCGCCGCGCGCAAAGACGCTCGTCTGGGAGCTACCTTGCGGAGCGTTGGCAACGTTTGCGGTGATCGTACCGGCATTCGTCAGGCTGCCGCCGTTGAGCTGCACGGCGTCTTCCAGTCCGGACGGATTCGTGGTGGTGACGCTCGCACCGCTGTTGATCGTCAGTGCGGTACCGCCGCGATCGACCAGGGCCGCCGGATTGCTGCTATTGAAGGCGGTGCCCGCCGTCGTGATGCTTCCGCCGATCACCACAGCCCCGGCCGATGCCTGAACGCCGCCGTTGGTGAGCGCGCCGGTCAGGGTGAGCGTGCTGCTGCCCGACTGCGTGATCAAGCCGCTGCCAGATACGTCACCGGCGAAGGTCGCGCCGGAATCGGACCGGTTGAACGCGAGCGTGCCGTTGTTCACGACGTTGCCCGTGATCGAACCCGTGCCGCCATTGCCGATCTGAAGCGTACCGCCCGAGACCGTGGTGCCGCCAATATAGGTGCTGGCGCCGATGAGCGTGAGCGTACCGTCACCGAACTTGCTCAGACTGCCGCCCGACGACGTGAGCGGACTGGCGAAGGTGACATCCCGCCCGTTGGTGTCGATGCGGTATTGCTGCCCGGGATCGGTAGAGAAGCGACTGGAATAATCGGTCTGGTTGGCGGCGGTGTACTGAAGCGTGCCGCCGGTGAAGTTGAGCGTGCCGCTGGTGCCCAGCGCACCGGCACTCCCCGCATTCAGGGTGCCGCCCGCGAAGGTGGTGCCGCCGATATAGGTGTTGGTGCCGGTGAGCGTGAGCGTGCCGGCACCAGCGCCGGTCAGATGGCCGGCTCCCGTGACGATCCCTGCGATCGAGACGGCGTAGCCGTTGGTGTTGATCGTGCCGTTACCTGCGAGCGTGACGCCGCGTGTCGCGGGCGAGGCGACGGCGCCGATGGCCTGGAGCGTGCCGCCGTTGAAGATCAGCGTGTTGGTGGCTGAGCCATCGCCCAGCGCCGCCGAGGAATTGACCTGCAGCGTGCCGCCCGAGATCGTGGTCGAGCCGGTATAGGAGTTGGCGCCGGTGAGCGTCTGCGTGCCGGTGCCCACCTTGGTCAGGGCGAGCACACCGTTGCCGTTCGCGATCGTGCCGGAGAAAATGCCGTTGCTGTTGGCGATGCCGATCGTCGTGGTCCGAGTTCCGTTGTAACCGCCCTTGAGCGTACCTGCACCCGTCAGCGCGTCGACGGTGATGGCACCTTCGACCCCGTCGAAGGTCGCACCGGACTCGATGTTGAGGCTGCCCTTGTTGTTGGTCCAGAAGCCCTGGTCGCTGCTGCTGCCGTTCACGCTTCCGGCCTTCACGTCGAACACGCCGCCCTCCAGAAGGCTGATGTTCACGTCGCCGGCCCCGCCGAGGTAGACGTTTCCGGTGCCCGTCTTCTGGATGGTGCCCGCGCCGGTGAAGGTTCCGGCCGCCAGACCGAAGGAATTCGACCCAGTGCTGTTCAGCTCAACCACGGCTCCTGATTTGACCGTCACCGTGCCTGAACCGAAGGCGCTTCCGATGTTCTGGGCAACTAGGCGACCAGCCTCTACGTTGGTGGTGAGCGCACTGCCGTAGTTGTCAGTCAGCACGAAGGTGCCGGAATCCTGCTTTGTCAGCTTCGTGGCGCCGGACACTTTCGACATGTCTAACGTGCCCACCGCGCCATTGGCAGCGGTGCCGTCGCCGGTGCCGCGCAGCGCGATGGTGCCGTTGCTGCCAAGCACGATCACGCCTACTTTGGCCGCATCGTTCGTGCCGGCGTTCTGCAGGATGACGGTCTGCCCGGTCACCGGATCGGTCGTCGTGACTCCTGCCGTGTTGGCCGTACCCGTGCCCGCGTAGAGCGACAGGGTCGAGTCATCGCCGAGCTTGACCGTGCCGGTGATGGAGCTGGCGAAGAGGTTGGCCGTAACGCCAGTGCCACCGCTGAGCGTGCCGCCACCGTCAGCCAGCGTGGCGCTACCTGAGATCGTGCCGTAATTGTCGATCTTACCGTTGTCACCGACCTGGGCACCGATGCCGTATACGGTACTGTTACCGCCGGTCAGGCTCCCACTCCGCGCATTGGTGATGATGCTGCCCGCGCCGTTTGCGCCGGCGGCGACATTGGTGATGTTCGTAATCGCTCCCGTGTTCAACAGCGTCACCTTGGCGCTGGTGTTGATCACGTCGGAGCCGTCGCCGGTGTTGCGGATCGTTCCGGCATTCACGATCGTGAACGCGCCGTTTCCGTTGACAGTAATACCGGACGTGTTGGTGATGCTGCCGCCTGAAGCGACACGCAAGGTGGTGCCGTCGGATAAGCTCACTGCTGCGCCAGAGTTGGAGAGCGTGCCGGCCAAGTTGAGCGTGCCGCCCGAGATTGCGGTGCCGCCGGTATAGGTGTTGGCCCCTGTCAACGTCAGCGTACCGTCGCCGATCTTATTCAGGCTCCCGCCCGACGATGTCAGCGCGTTGGCGAAGGTGACATTCCGCCCGTTGGTGTCGATGCGGTACTGTTGCCCTGGATCGGTCGAGAAGCGGCTGGAATAGTCGATCTGGTTGGCGGCGCTGTATTGCAGCGTGCCACCGGTGAAATTGAGTGTGCCGCTGGTGCCCAGCGCACCGGCACTGCCCGCATTCAGGATGCCGGCAGCAAGGGTGGTGCCCCCCGTGTAGGTATTGGCGCCCGTCAACGTCAGCGTGCCGGCGCCGGCCTTGGTCAGACTATAGCTGCCCGCGTTACCACCGGTACCGCCCGAGCCGGTCTGGTCGGCGATGGCGTTCGCCACCGTCTGCGTCTGCCCCGTCTCTGGCTGGAAGGTGACAGTTCCATTCCCGGCGAGGAACAGGCCGGCGCCGAAAGCCGAGCCGGCCGTTGCAGTCGCGCCGCCGGCCGAGCCACCCGTTACAGTGCTGCCGTTGATGGCGAGCGTGCCGCCGAAGATGAGCTGACCTCCGTCCATCACGAAGACCGCCCCGCCGAGACCAGCGCCGCCGCCGCCGCCGGCCCCGGAATTTGCGCCCGTGCCTCCGCCGAAGCCCCCTGCCGCCCCGAGACCGCTCGCGCCGCCGCCACCACCGCCGCCGCCGAAGCCGCCGGCCCCGCCATTCGTGCTCGACACGCCGCTGCCGCCGCCGCCGCCGTAGCCACCCGCTCCACCAACCGTGCCGGAGCCGCCGGAATTGCCGCCGCCACCGCCACCGCCAAATCCGCCGGCCCCGCCGTTCGTCGCGGTCCCGCTTACCCCGCCGACGCCGCCGCCACCGCCGCCAGCGATAGCACCGTAGCCGCCGCCGCCGCCCGAGCTTCCGCCCGCGGATCCGTTGTAGCCAGCCCCGCCATTCGCGCCCCCGGTGAAGGCACCGGCATTGCCCGCGGTGCTCGGAGAGGTGCCGCCGGTCGCGGCAGAACCGAAGCCGCCGCCGCCTGAGCCTCCGGCAGTGCTGTTGACGCTTCCCCCGAGGCCGCCACCGCCATTACCGGTGCCGCTGTTGCCGCCACCGTTGCCACCCGCCGCTGCGTTTGACTGCAGGTTGACGTTCGTCAGGGTGACGGTGCCCGTCGAGGAAACGAACAGCGCGCCGCCGAGTCCCGCGCCGCCGCCGGCCCTGCCGCCGCCGTTGCCGCCGGACGCCTTGGCATTGGCGATGGTGAGGTTCTCGATCGTGGCCGTCGTCGTCGCGCCGCCGAGCTGCCCCGCGTCGCCGACGAAGAACACGCGATAGGCCCCGTTGCCGCTCACGGTGATGTTGTTGCCGCCGTCGATGACCGTGTTGTTGCCGAGGATGAGCGGCAGCTCGCTCGCGAGCGTGATCGTCCGGTTGGAGAAGGTGCCTGCGCCGGCGAAGGTGATAATCGTGCCGGCATTGGCGTTGGCGTAGGTGATCGCATCCCGCAGCGAGCCGGCCCCGTTATCGGCGTTGTTCATCACCACGTACGACGGCGCTGCGGTCGCCGGGCCGCCGAGGAACGCCGTCGCGACGCCCGCAAGGACCGCCTCGCGCCACCGCCGCCGTCCGACCCGCGCCGCCGGCCGCACCTTGCCGACCCGCGTTGATGGCCTGGGGCTCAGCCTTGCCAAGAGTGAGGCCGACGTCTCGATCGCCAGCGCCAGCAGCGATGCCACCAGCTTCCGCTGCAGCCCCGGAGACGAGGCGAGGTAAGGCACGGCTGGCGCTCTCGCCGGGCGGATAATGACACCAATCAGAGCGGTCGAGCGCAGCAGAGCCCTGCGCAGCACCTGCGCATTCCGTGAGACCTTGGTCATTCCGCCCCAACCCGCCGTTAAACTCAACTTCTGCGCGAACAACCTCAAGCAAAAGCTTGCTCAAGCCACGCAGCCTAATTCAACAGCGAGGGGCGATTTGTCTGATTAGGTACGCTATAAGACGGTACTTAAGTAGACAATGGGTCGACCAACTCATCGTTATTAGTTGCTTTGTCTTATCGAGTCATATGGGCGGAGTCTTTTGCATTCGTATCTAAATGTTGCTGGAAAAACAAAATGTGGTTGTGTGTTGCGAGTAAGACACGGTCGGGTCCGAGCATCGCTGTAAATTCTCTCTGAAGTCCGCAGTATCAACACACCGGATTGGAGCGGATGCGCGCTGGCATGCACCTCCATCGAGTGCTGCTCATCGGACCTATCCCACCAAGCATTCGCTCGTTGATCGGCCATTTCTCGCCGCTCTTGGGAGCCTGCGCTTGGGTCCCCACCAAAGCAAAATCCGAAGCAGGCACGGCGTGGCCGGAAGCAGCACCCCGCTTAGGATAGGCAAGTCGGTGACGCGGATACTTTCCGTAGCCCAGACGAATGCCTCAGAGCGCCGTCTAAGCGGGCTTTCTCCCGAGCGAGATGAAAACCTCGTCGTCGTGCGACCACGCTTCGCCGTTCCGCTCGGCGCTCAACCGGCCTCAGCCTACTCCATCTTCCAGAGTTGCCCTGACACGTCCTCGCATTTCGTCAGTTGCGCCATGCCGTTGCGAGGGCCGCCATTGACGATGTCGAGGCACAGGTTGGGCCCGCGGAATTCGGTCGTTAATCGCACGAAGCCGCCTTCGCTGGACTTCATCATCTTCCAGGACTGCCCCGAATTGTTCTCGCAGCGTTCGAGCTTGACGAAATTGTTCATGTCGCCGCCGTTCTCGACGTCGAGACACATCTTGGCTCCGCGAAATTCCGTGGTCAGATGAAGCCAGCCGTCGGAGTTCGTCATCTTCCACGACTGGCCGGTCACGTCCTCGGTCTTCGCGATTTGGGCGAAATTGTTGCGTGCGCCGCCGTTGACGATGTCCAACGACATCCCGGGCCCCTTCCACTGCGTCGTGAGACGCCGATAGTCGCTGGCCTGCGATGCGCCTGCCGCGCCAAGAAGAAACATGGCGGCAGCCGTCAGGCTTGATACGATCCGGTTCATGTCGTTCCTTCGATATCGAATTGCTGGCGGAACTCGAGGGGACCGTCGTTCTCGCTCACGTCCACCCAATACTGGCCCGTGGGCCAGCCCGGGTTCGGCCGCTATCTCGTCCTCCGAGCGAAGACTCTTGGCGAGTGCTGGCGAGCCTTCGTCTGGAGTTGCGTCGCCAGATAAAGCCGTCTCCTCGACTCGGATGACCTCGATCAGCCTCTGCCGGAAGCAGATCAAAGCCCAATCGCGGATGTCGTTTGCTGAACAACGTCGGTTTCGGCTTGCAGCTCAGCAGTGACGAGGGCGTGGGAGGTACGTCAAGGCGCGCGGCTCGACGCGGTCAATCTGTTGCGTTGAGACCCTCAGATTGAAACGGATCGTCCGCGATCGGTGTCTCCAATGCCCGGGGCATAGGACGGCGCTGTTGCGGGACAGCTTGCGGCGGCCAAACGGCGGCGAAACCGTTCTCTCCTGCCCTCGGCAGCACCCATGCCTCAGAGATCGTTGAACCAATCCGCGATCACCAGGCCGGACGCGGGCAGCGGGGTGCGCAAGCCGGTCTCTGCCTTCGCCTGGAGCGCGGCGGGTGAGAGAGAGAATTCCTGGACGAAGGCGCGGCGAAAGCTGCGCTCCTGCCGAAACCCCGATCGGGCCGCGACCACTTCAGCAGACGAGCCCGTGTATCGACCCGCCACGATTTCCCCGTAGGCGTGGACGAGGCGTAGCCGGCGGATGGTCGTCGCGATGGTTCCGCTGCCGCGCATGAGGCGATAGAGGCGGCCCCGCGACAGGGCGAATTGCCGGCAGATCGTGTCCGGGCCCAAGTCCGGATCGGCTAGCTGCTCCTTGATGTAACGACGGATGGCTTTGGCGAGTTCGCCGTCCTCGTCCAGCGCCTCGGGCGCCTTCGCCCCGCCCGGTAACGGCTTTCCGTTCAGGCAGGCAGCAAGCAGCATGAGGGTGCTTCAGCTCGCAATCGACGCCTTGGCGGATGGCAAAGGATCAGGCAACGCCAGGAGCGCATCCACTTGCGCGCCCACGAGGAGAGCCTCGACGGAGCCCGCCGGGTAGACGCGCCCGTCGAAGGGGGCAACCGGCCCGATCGCGGCCTCCAGGACCCGGCGCGAGACCACGACGGCCGTGAGCGTGATGCCAAAGAGCCGATAATCGGCTGGGCTCGACAATTTCGTGATCGACATCGCGCCGGGCTCGAAGCGCATGCGCCGTCGTCCGCAGATGCCTTCGCCCCGGCCAGCAAGGAAGACGTTGATGAAGACGTGGTCGAGACCGATGAGCTTGGCCATCGCCTCGGTGCGGACGAGCCTGAAATCACCGGCGGTGACATGCCCGACCAACAATGGGCCGATCTGCCGCCACGTGCCTGTCGTCGTGAAGCGGTCCGCTTCCTCCGGGGTCATCCGGATCTCACCGGACGGGCGCATCACCTCCTGCCAAGCGGCAAGCCGATATTCTGCATCACCGTCTGCGAGCTGGATCGAATGACGGGTCGTCGTAAGCATGACGGGTATCCGCGCCATTCGTGGTAGGAATAGATGTATCGACGTCGGCTCTTAGGTGATCGCCCGGAGAAATGTCGAGACGCCGCGTCACGACGTCAGATCCCAATCACCATATAAAACGCCCTTTCGTCAGATTGAGGTTTGTCGGCCTCGCTTGGCTCAATGGAAGGCGCATGGATAGAGAGCTGGTCCTGCACAGCAGGTTTGCTCAAAAACTTAAGACAGTGATCGTCCCCCACAGGAGTGGTCCGCCTTGAGGTATGGCTTTCGAGCCAGGACGAGGACGGACATATGGGAACGAAGCGGCACAAGCCTGAGGA
>NZ_JACIDN010000014.1 GCF_014196345.1 Methylobacterium brachythecii
CCGAACCCGAAGCGCGCTTTGCCCAGACCGAGGTACAACCCTTGGCCGCCTGACCCAAACCAAAATGGCCTCCGGGAAACCCGGCGCGGTTCACTTGTTGTGACGGATCCTGCTCTTGCGGCCGCGTTTGCCCGGGATGATCGGCGTGATGCCGCTCTTGCGTAGGTCGGCGCGCAGCCAATCGGCGTCGTAGCCCTTTTCGGCGCTCAGGCGGCGGATTCGGCCGGGCACGTCGGTCGGGACCGCCGGAGCGGCGTTGACATCGCTGGCGTTGCCGGCGTCACCAGGAGGACGCCGGGCCGGCCGAGGAAATCACTGTGCGGGTGGACATTGGTCGTCTGGCCGCCGCGCGACGGGCGAATGGCCTGCGCTGTCGCCCCGCTTTCCCGCAAGCGCCGAGCAATGCGCTTGCACGTAGGTGCTGTCGATGGGAGCCGCCACGCGCGAACAGCCAGCCTTGGCAAGGGCCGCCAACATCCTCCTACAGAAAGCATTCCGGGCCATCTGTTGAAGCGGTTGTAGACGGTGGTGCGAGCCCCATACGCGGAGGGCAGTCACGCCAGCAGCAACCCGAGGTGAGCTAGAGCCGTTTCCGTTCATATTGGGTCGAAGGCATCGTATGGCTCGGCGGCGTCATATTTTCGGCATTCGCGAGGATGGAAGGCCTTGAAGGCTTCTCGGATGGCGGCCCAAAGGTCTGGCCCAGTGCGCGCGGCAACTGTCCGCAGAAGTGCCTTCAGCTTGGCGAAGGCCTGTTCGATCGGGTTGAAATCCGGGCTGTAGGAAGGGAGGTAGAGCAAGCGTGCGCCGGCCGACTCGATGGCTTTCCGCACGCCAACCACCTTGTGGACGTTCAGGTTGTCTAGAATGACTCTGTCGCCGCGCTTCAGCCGCGGGACCAGGGTATCGGTGACGTAAGCTAGGGTCCGGACCCATAAGTTTGGCTTGGCTGGAAGCAGTGCGATTCCGTGCTCTCGATGGAGGAGCGGATGGATCATTTTTGGCTGACGGACGAGCAGTTTGCGAAGATCTCATCGCACCTGCCGACGGACACGCGGGGCAGGGAGCGCGTGGATGATCGGCGGGTGATCAGCGGGATCGTCCACGAGCTGAAGAGCGGTGGCCGCTGGCCGGACGCACCGCGTGAGATCTACGGGCCGAAGAAGACGCTCTACAATCGCTTCGTGCGCTGGGCAGAGAAGGGCGTCTGGGTCGAATTGTTCGAGACACTCGCGCACGCCGGGGGGCCGCCGGCGCAAGTCCTGATCGACTCCTCCGCGGTGAAGGCACACCGTTGCGCCGCCGGGGGCAAAGGGGGGAGCAGACCCAAGCCATCGGTCGCTCGCGTGGTGGGCGCACCACCAAGATCCACGCGCTCATCGATCGGCTCGGACGCCCGCTCGCCTTCCTGCTGACCGGAGGACAGATGGCTGACTGTACGGCGGGTGCGTTGCTCTTGGAACGCCTCCCGGCCTGTTCGATCCTGCTCGCCGACAAGGGCTACGACAGCGACGCCATCCGTCGGCAGATCGAGGCGGCTGGAACTGCGCCCAACATCCCGCCCAAGGCTAACCGCCGTTGGAAGCCGTGCTTTTCGCCCGTGCTCTATCGCGGCCGCAATGCCATCGAGCGCATGTTCGGCCGCCTGAAGGACTTCCGCCGCATCGCCACCCGTTACGACCGTCTAGCCAGCAACTATCTCGCCGCCATCTGCATCGCAGCAATCGTCAGCTACTGGTTATGAGTCCGGAGCCTAGGAAGCGCTAGCCGTTCGTCGCTCCGTCGAACACGGTGGTGGCGACGAGGCCGCTCGTACGCAGGGCGGCGGTGACCGTGGTGGTTTTGTAATTTCCGTGCAGAGCGGAGATACGGCAGCGCTCACCCTGTGGGGATCGACCATAGGGCCGCACCATGTTGATGGCGGCCGCCGTCTTGTCGATGAAGAGGAGGCTGTCCGGATCGAGATCGAGTTGGCCGTCGAGCCACGCCTCACGGGCTGCCATTATGTCTTCGCGTTGCTGCTCGTCTGCGTGAAGAGGCCCTTCTTACGGGTGAAGCCATGACGACCGAAGAACCGCCACAGCCCGCTTGTGCTCGGCCACGGTGTCGCGCAGTTCCCGGAGGAAGATCTGCAGATGCTTGCGGCAGATCTCCAGGATCGTCTCGCATGAGCCTCGATGACGGGCGGAGGCCGGTCGCCACCTGCGGGCTTGGGCGCGATCTCACCCGCATCCCGGAAGCGCGCGTGCCAACAGATCGCGCTGGCCTTACCGACACCGAAGCGCTCGGCCGCATGCTGCCGCGAGGATCCTGCTTCTATCGCTTCGATGACACGCTCACGCAGATCGACCAACAAAGCTGACGGCATGACGCTCTCCTGCGACCGCCGACCATCGAATCAGAATGCGGCAGGCACTGCTACCCCCGACTCAATCTGAGGGGGAACGGCTCTAGCGCAGGATGCCTCAGATGATCTGCAGGTCGTCCTTCTGCTCCGGCCCGGGCTGATCGTTGGGCATGAACGGGGCCATCACCGCTCACTATCCGTCCGAGCGCCGGAACAGGTCAGCCATCGCCGCGTCCACACTGCAAAACGGCAGCGCTGGATCACAAAACCATATGCTACACAATGCCTTACTTCGGCCCGAACTTTATATCATGGGTCCGGAATGAACCGAAAAACCTCAGCAGCTTTATAAGGCTAGTGGTGCGAGTCTAACACTAGGTGCCCACGCTTCGCGGCTCGGATGATGCGATCCAGATCGGAGGTCCAGACGAAGGGCTTTGGTCGGCTGTTGGTCTCCGCCACGAAGCGTTTGATTGCGGCCTGGATGTCGACCAACGATCGGAACACGCCTCGTCGTAGCCGCCGCTGCGTGAGCTTGGCGAAGAAGCCTTCGACGGCATTGAGCCAGGAGGCCGAGGTCGGGGTGAAGTGGAAGGTCCAGCGCGGGTGCCGGTCGAGCCAGGCGCGCAACTTGGGGTGCTTGTGAACCGCATCATTGTCGAGGATCGCATCGACGACCTTGCCGGCTGGCACGGCCGCCTCGATCGTATTGAGGAAGCGAATGAACTCTTGATGGGGGTGCCGCTGCATGCAGCGTCCGATCACCTTGTCCTCCAGCACGTTCAGAGCGGAAAATAGCGTCGTCGTGCCGTGGCGCTTGTAGTCGTGGGTGCGGGTCGTTGGCTGGCCCGATTTCATCGGCAACGGGGCCTGCGTGCGGGCGAGCGCCTGGATCTGGGACTTCTCATCGACCGAGAGCACGACGGCATGAGCGGGCGGGTCGACGTAGAGCCCGACGACATCACACAGCTTGGCCGCAAAGGCTGGGTCGGTGGAGAGCTTGAACTGGCGGACCCGATGCGGCTGCAGGCCGTGCCCACGCCAGATGCGCTGGACCGATGAGACGCTGATGGCCGCCACCTTGCTCATGGCCACCGCCGTCTAATGCGTCGTCTCTCCGGGAGGATCGCCCTGCGTAAGAGCCACAACGCAGTCCACCACCACTAACCCGAGCGGCGGGATGCGCGCCGGTCGCGTCTTGTCCCGCAGCAGTCCCTCGACACCCTCCTGAGAATAACGTTCCTGCCAGCGCCAGACCGCCGTCTTGGATACGCCGGCCTCGCCCATGATCGCGTGCGTGCCCAGACCATCCGCGCTCAGCAGCACGATGCGCGCCCGCCAGACATACTTCTGCGCGATGTTCCGGTCCCCGACGATCGCCGTGAGCCGGTCGCGATCCGTAGGTGTGTGGGTGATCGAGATGCCGTGCCGCATCCCAACAGACTCGCATCACACAATCGAAGCCGAAACCCCAGACCGACTCTCCTGCCAGATTTCAGCCACTAGTTCGAAACAATGCGCTGACTGCCGTGCGCTGGACCTGAACCGAAGGATTGCCTACACATCCGCGAACCCAGGGCGAAAATCCTGATCCCGCAGCATTCCCAGGCAGCTCAAAAAAAGCTCAATAGCACCTTAATTTCCGAAAGCGCCCAGATACCTCAAGTAACGTTTTAGGGGAAATCAATTTTTGCCTTAAACGGTACTAGATACAAATGCGTATTCTTACAAATATGGAGCATAAGCCTGATGTGGAAACTTATAAATTTTCGGAAGATATTCGACAGTCGCGGCAATCTCACGCCAATCGAAGGCGAAGAGGATATATCTTTCCGAATCGCGCGCGTATATTATCTATATGACATTCCTAGCGGATCGGTCCGGGCCGGTCATGCCCATACCCAGCTACAGCAAATTTACATACCAGTCTCAGGTAGTTTTGATGTTGAACTTACTGACGGAACCAATACAGACGTATTGCAATTAAATAGACCAGACCAAGGTTTGTACATAGGTCCCGGTGTTTGGCGAATTATAAAGAATTTCTCGGCTGGTTCAGTTTGCTTAGTATTGGCTTCGGCTAAATACGACGAGGAAGAATATATTCGCGATAAAGATAATTTTGATTTGTTCGTGCAGAAGCACCTGCAGAAATCCCAATAAATTAGTCGAGAGAAGCACCATGCACGGCGTTCCTTTTTTTTCTCTACAAAAAATACATCACGATACCCAGTCGATGCTTGAAGATGCTTTTCGCCGCGTTTTTGAGAGTTCATATTACATACTAGGGAAAGAGGTTGCTAGCTTTGAAACGGAATACGCCCGCTTCTGCGGTGTTCGACACGCGATAGGCGTCGGCAATGGGCTTGATGCACTCACGCTAATCCTACGCGCTCTCGATATCGGTCCGGGCGACGAAGTAATTGCACCAGCGCATACGTTTATCGCGAGCTGGCTGGCGATAGATCAGGTAGGAGCGACACTGGTGCCGGTCGAAGTCGATCCAACAACTTACAATATCGACCCCGACGCAGTCCGCAAGAGCATTGGAGAACGGACAAAAGCTATATTAGCTGTACATTTGTATGGACGCCCTGCGCCTATCGACGATTTGGTACAGATCGCGAGAGAATATAGTATTCCAGTCATCGAGGACGCGGCGCAAGCCCACGGTGCAATTTATCGCGGACAACGCACTGGCAGCCTTGGCTTGGCCGCCGCATTCAGTTTCTACCCGACAAAAAATCTGGGTGCGTTGGGAGATGGGGGAGCAATAACGACGAACGATGACGAGTTCGCCCGCCGCGTCCGAATGCTCCGGAATTACGGGTCGCAGCAAAAATACGTCCATGAAATTATCGGCACGAATTCCCGTCTCGATGAACTTCAGGCTGCATTCCTTCGTGCTAAGCTCCGTTTTCTGGACGAACAGAACGCATTACGTCGAAGCATCGCTTCGCGTTACGCGGAAGGTTTAAGCGAATGTCCGGACCTTGTACTTCCGGCTCCGGCAGATGATGGAGACGAGCATGTTTGGCATCTGTATGTAGTGCAATCACCGAAGAGGGACGCGCTGCAGGCCGGGCTAGAACAACGCGGTATTGCAACATTGATCCACTATCCTGTGCCATGCTTTAGCCAGGATGCATACAAAGAGCATAAATTTTCTAATAAATTTAGCATTTCCCAGACAATTGCGGACCGCGTTCTCAGTCTTCCAATGTGGCCGGGCATGTCCGACGAGATGGTGGAACAGGTCATCGCAGCGGTGCTCGAAGTATGTTCTCATTTAGAAAGCTCACCTAGAAATCAAGCAAACAATTGCGTCGACTGATCTTTATATTGCTAATTTGGAATACTGGTACGGTACTTACTGTAATATTATTTTTGCAATAGATTCGGGTTGGTGTAGTATGTTAGTTTGCGCCGTATGGGGAAAGGTGCGCTTAATGTTTTCGGGTTATTTTGCGACCCGCATCCTTTCGGTACTCGGGCGCTTGAGAGTTCCCAGGTTCTGGGGTTTAAAAAGGCACCGCTTTGTATCGTCGGAACTGAACGAAGAAATGATACTGATCCGACCACTATTCGACGAGGCTTGGTATCGTAAACAATGGCCCAAGGCGGCGACGTTTAAAATGGATTTGCGCGTCCATTATCTAACAGAAGACGCGGCTCGTTGGCATTCGCCGCATCCGTTATTTGATGGCACTTGGTATCTTACTCATCATCCTGATGTTGACGCTCTGCGCGTCAATCCACTCGTTCATTATCTAAGAGTGGGCGCACACCTCGGTTATTCGCCTAGCCTAGCGTTCGATACCTCTTGGTATTTGCGCAACAATCCTGATGTCTTAGAGGCGGGAATCAACCCGCTTGTTCACTTTGTTGCACACGGCATACACGAGAAAAGATCTCCTAACCCGTTCGACGAAGTTGCCGCCTTTAGAAAATTTGCGAAGTCCGGCAATGCGATTAAGGCAATCCGACTACTCGACTGGCGTCAGCAGCTCCTGCCTCTTGACGGGGAATTGCTTTATACCGAAATATTTCGCCTACAAAATATGAGAACACTCATAGATCAGAAAGCATCGGTATTAGCTCGCCCTGAGTGCCACGCGTCGCGCGACGCCGATTTAATGAGGCTGTTTCAGGTATCCGGTCAGCGAGACTTTGTCTCAGTGCTCCAGGCTACAATCGTCGGTGGACTACCTTCGTTAATTGTCGAAGACACGTTTATTCCAATCCCGTTTTGGTCTTCAAGTATTGACGATTGCTTGAGTTCCGGATCTCAAAACGTCTGGGTCTCCGACGATTTAGTAATCGCTAAATTTAGAAGAGCAAGCCGCACCTTTATCCCTAAAGGTATTTACATATCGAGTGCCAGTCGTGATGGCTTCTTCAGTTTTATTTCTGAAATACTACCTATTAGTATTTTTATCAAACTGTATAATATAGATCTGCAAATACCGTTGCTCGTACCAGCTTTCACAGACCTGAGGTCTAGGACTGCTCTCCAAGCCGTTATTGGCCTGGACCGTCCAATCATCGAGCTGGATACTGATTTATCCTACAATACGGATATGATTTACTGCCCTGTAGATCTTTACTCCAGCGCTCAACCCGGCGGACTAGATTTGCAATTTCACGTGCCATTATTACGTTTTGTGCGAGAACAAATTGTATCAAGCACAATCAAATCTGACTTTCTTCGTACTAGACGAATGTATATTAGACCAACCGACCGCTCTCAGCGCCTTGCAAACGAATCGGAGGTCTGCGCTGCCCTAGTCGACTGCGGTTTTGAGATTCTCGATGTTGATGAACTTTCCTTCGAAGTCCAGGTCCGACTTTTTTATAGTTCTGCGCTCGTCATTTTGCACGCGGGCTACGAATTTGCCAACGCTCTTTGGTGTCAACCCGGATCGCAGATTTTAGTCATCGAAGGCCTTCGCCGCCATGACTACGCCAATACCCCATTAGGACACACCATTGCCGAATTCAGTACCATTCACGTTTTCAAGGCAAGTTTTGGCCGCGCGGCCGACGAGGAAACGAGCCTTGGATCTCGCCCGCTTCTTCCCCTCGACGACTTAAAATTTATGATAGAGAGAATGACCGCGGCTCCTGGAACGTTGAGCCATAGTCGTCATAGTTAGTTTCTCCATACAAAATTAGGCGATCTAAATCGCACCATATGAGAAAAACAGTGCCGATCGTCAGCTTCATAGTCACCTTCTACCAGCAAAGGCCTTTTATCGAGAGGGCTATTCGAAGTGCCTTGGACCAAAATTTTGATGGCATAGAAGTCATTGCGGTGGACGACGGCTCGACCGACGGTAGCTCGACGCTCGTGAGCAACATCGACGACCCTCGGCTAAAGCTGATCGTTCAGGATAACCGCGGGCCAAGCCTAGCAGCAAATGCTGGTATTGAGGCGGCTAGTGGGGAGTACATCGCCTTATTGGGCGGTGACGACGTCGCCCTGCCAGATCGCATATCTCGACAGCACGATCTGGTTTCGCGCGGATATACTGATATCGCCTTCGACGTCCCTCTGCTGATCGATGAAAATGGTTTGCCACTATCGAACGCTGCTTATCCTGCTTTCTCGCGTCGAGAAGGCGGCCAAAATCTACAGGTATCGCTTGATGTTTTATTTTTCGACAAAAATTTTTTGTGTGCTCCGTCTGCTTTCATGCGCAAGTCAACGTTCTCAGAAGTCGGTCCGTTCAATCCGGGTCTTATTCAACTGCAAGATTTCGAGTATTGGATACGTTGTCTCAAGAAAGGCTTCCGTTTAGACGTAATCTGCGACGGATTAACGGCCTACCGGCGGCTTACCAAAAGCAGGAACTTATCGAGTGAAGTGTACATGAATCGTATTCTATTTGAAGAGGATTATATTATGCGTCGTTTTTTTGACGACCTGGACATGCCGTCGCTCCGAAAACATTTTGGTAAGTACATTCCATTTCAATTCGGCGATTCTTTTGGTGAGACGGCTCTCGCCAAAGCTCTAATTTATTTATACCATCGGCATTATGCCGTTTCAAATATGGCTTTCGAAATTTTAATCGACATCCTGAAAGACGATGCGCAAACGCGCGAAACAGCAACATCCGTCGGTTTGACGATGCCGGTGATCTTCAACGAGATGCTATCTCTCCGACGGAACGCTGACTAAGTACTCGTAATGTTGCTTGGCCCTCGTCCCGAGTTACAGTGATGCGGCTTGGTCAGTACATAATCCTTGAGAGAGAGTGTCAATGAGAATATTATGATATCAATATAAGGCGGCTCGTTGTACGAGGCGACATACAGGTTTTTATTAAGTTTGTTCGAGCGATGAAGGAAAGTATGGCGAACTTATTCTCGAAAGGCGGCGCAGCTTTGCGCCTCCGTTCCGCAGTGAAGGGTCTTCATCCTTTGGCGCGGCGCGCGTTCCAGCTCTTGGACAAAGATCCAAATGTCATAGGTTTCGATCCCGATTATTATTTACGACATAACCCAGATGTAGCCCAGGCTCAAGTTCATCCCTTGCTTCATGCAATTAAGCATGGGGCACCGGAAGGCCGAGAGGTAGCCCCTGGGTTTTCGGCCCACTGGTACTCGGAAATGAACGAAATAGAAGGCAGTGACGCAAATGACGCAATTCTACACTTGATCCACGCGAGATCGGGCTCCAAGAAGCAGAAATTGGCATTCTTCGGTTATGCATGGAATGGTGAATGGCGCTTAGACGCTTATATGCGAGAGGTAGTTTCGAGTATCTCTAGTCTTGGGATTGACGTTGATGTTTACATAGGAAATCAATTCACCAGAGAGGGCGGCCCTAAGGGTTTTCGAGAAGATCTCACAACGAAGGATCTTAAAGCATTCGTGAAGTCGCAAGATTATGATTTCGCATTCTCGTTTAACAATGCGCTAATAACTCCAGATACTGTAGATGGACTTGATTGTGTTATCGTTTCTATCGTCGTCGACAGCAGACATCATTTGTTCGATCACATGGACGATGGAGGAGCCGAAGTCTTTAGGCTCCCTATACATGTAGCTCCGATCTACACGTCCTTGGTTAGTGATTTAGAGTTCTCTTTGGGCCACAGGACTTTGGCGACCTTTCTGCCAGCGGCTACTCAAATCACGCGTCGCGAGCCCTCTGCCGGCGAAGACTCAATCACTATCTCATGGATTGCTAGCTTAGTAGGAGATCATAATGTCGACAGTTTCATGGCGCGTATCCCCGACCTCCCGGGAGGCTTAGAACTCGTTAAACGTTGCTTATCAGACATCGAGCGTACAGGAAAAATCGGCGACGACTGTATTACTCAGGAGGCAGCGCACATCTTGTGCTCGTGGGCTTCATGGGATTTTCAGTATTTGGAAATGCAACTTCAAAACATTGTCACAAACGGAACCCGTCTCGCAACCGTGGATATACTAGCCCCGTTAGGTCTGCGCGTGTTCGGAAACAAGCGCTGGCGGACTGCATCAACGTTCTTACCTGCCGTAGCCTACTCTTATCGATCCGGTAGCGGATTGCAGCGGCATGCCGAACTATGTGCGATTTATGATCAATCGAAAATTTCGATTAATTTTCCACAATCGCAAGCTGCAACCGGGATGCAGTACCGAATTCTTGACATTCTTGCGTCCAAAAGTTTGCTAATCACGAAGGATGTACCTGACTCCGATATGGAAAAATTGTTTGGCAAAACGTCGCCGATTGTAACTTTTACGGATTTAGCCGATTTACGGACCAAATGTAATTATTATCTAAACAATGAAGAAGAGCGCCTGGATTGCGTTAAAAAGTGTAATGCGTTAGTTGCTACCGGTTTCAGTTTTCGGGAGCGAACGCTGCAATACTTAGACTTGAGCAACAAGAAAGCTTCACAAGCCATTAACCCAGACGATGGACGGGGATCGATTATTCTAATTGGCGCAAATAGAGTGAGGGAGTGGGCGGCCCGCCATTGGCGGACCGCATAACTTTTATTCAATATCGTCCAATCTTAGTACTGCCGTATGCTCATGGTTCCCGGTGTACAGATGAGCAGGATTTCGACGAGTGAATTCTAGCAGGTCCACGCGATCCGTTTTCCCTGAACGTTCGTCTATCTCTTTTCCATCTTTAAAGCGTATGTCAGACTTTTCAGCTTTTCCGGTCATATCAAGACCACCGTACCAGATGGAATCCCACGAGTGGAAAGCTGAGTTTTCCATCCATCCATCGTCAGGATCAGCAATCACACCCTCTTCTGCACGACAAATCACACTCATATAATATTCGTGACCATTGTTCTTCATGTACTCACATCGTATGGGTCGGAGTCGAAAATAACGCAGCATGTAATCAAAGAGGGGGACAGAAATATACCAGTAAGTAGTCAAATTCATCTGCAGTTCACCTTTTTGATTGAACTGCATTATATGCGTTGGATCGAGGGTAACATTAGTCGAAATGATCGCAAGACCTCCATCTCGTATTAGGGGCCGGATGGAGCCTATCCAGTGCATCGGCGAATAGACATGATAAAGCAGTCCTGATAGATTTACTAGGTCAAACTGCCCCGTGTTTCTGCCAAGAAGATGAGCGTAAGCCGGTACTTTCTCTGGTATTTCTTCATAATAAAAATCAACACCGTGAAGGTTTTTTATGTAGTCAATTTTACGCAGGTTCATCTCTATCGTATCGACACCCGGATCTTTTAAAACCGACGGCCGCGCCGAGTCGGCCGCCACAACAGTTGAAGCTCCACTTTTGCACATGATGGTAGGAATCAACCCTTCCATTGTACAAATGTCAGCAACCTTACGTCCCTTGAGGTCTATTTTCGAAAGATTTTTCCGCGGCAATAAAATCATATCGTCATTGTAGACTCCTTTGAAAAAGCTTCTGTCGGGTTTCTCTACAGTGTAGTACCACCAGCTATCTTCGAGTTTTGAAATCACGTTTCGCTCCTTTTTGGCACGGAAAGCCAAGCAGGTTTGGCCCCGCGAGGCAAGCCTTTCGCGGCCGCCCTAGGTTTTTCTGGAAAGGTTTTGGAATATCAGCGAGAGCCCGTTTCTACCAGGTGATTCAAATTGTATCATATTAAAATGGATGGGTGGTGACCTTGCCCCCTGAAATGCCCTCGTTCTGAAGCTAGGATCCGTCGATCAGGAGACGGACGATGAGGAAGAGCCGGTTCAGCGAGGAGCAGATCATCGGCATCTTGAAGGAGCAGCAGGCTGGCGTGCCTGTTGCCGAGATCTGCCGGAAACACGGGATCAGCGACGCGACGTTTTACACGTGGCGATCACGGTTTGGTGGGATGGAGGTCTCGGACGCTAGGCGGCTGAAGGCACTCGATGACGAGAACCGTCGTCTGAAGAAGCTCCTGGCGGAGGCTATGCTGGACGTCTCGACGCTCCGTGAGGCACTCGGAAAAAACTTCTGACGCCCGGCGCACGGAGAGCGGCCGTGGCTTGGGCGATCGAGAAGAAGGGCTATTCGCAGCGTCGTGCCTGCGGGCTCATCGGCCTGGAGCCGAAAACGCATCGCTATGCGTCGACCCGACCGGATGACGCGGGCATCAGAGCGCGCCTGCGAGCGCTCGCGGGCGAACGTCGGCGGTTCGGCTATCGGCGACTGCTCATCCTGCTGCGGCGCGAGGGCGCCAGCCTCAATCACAAGAAGCTCTTCCGGCTCTACCGAGAAGAGAGACTGGCGGTCAGGCGGCGCGGAGGGCGCAAGCGGGCTCTCGGGACACGGGCACCGATGACGCTGCCACAGGAGCCGAACCAGCGCTGGTCGCTCGACTTCGTATCGGACGTCCTGGCGGACGGTCGGCGCTTCCGTGTGCTGGTCGTCGTCGACGACTTCACCCGGGAGTGCCTGGCGCTCGTTGCCGACACATCGCTGTCGGGCCGACGAGTCGCTCGCGAGCTCGATCGGATCATCGTGTCTCGCGGTCGTCCACTCGTGATCGTCAGCGACAACGGCACCGAACTGACGTCGCACGCGATCCTGCACTGGCAGGAGGATCGTGGGATCGAGTGGCACTACATCGCTCCCGGGAAGCCGCAACAAAACGGCTTCGTCGAGAGCCTGAACGGACGCTTCCGCGACGAATGCCTCAACGAGCATCTCTTCCGAGGATTGCCCTCGGTCCGCCGGATCGTCGAGGCTTGGCGGATCGACTATAACCTTCAACGGCCGCACACGAGCCTGGGCGGCCTCACCCCAAACGAGTTCGCAACCCGGTCCAGACAGGACCAGAACCAGAACGGACTCTGGTTATGATCGGGGGCAATAGGGGGGCAAGGTCATCGCCTTTGCCCTGCGGCAGGCGGAGAACGGTGCATCGGTGGACGAGGTCTGCCGGAAGATGGGCGTGTCCGAGCCGACCTTTTACCGCTGGAAGATGCAGTCCGTTGGCATGGGTGTGCCAGAGATTCGGCGGTTTGAAGCAGTTGGAGGACGAAAACGCCAAGCTCAAACGACTGGTCGCCGACCTGACGCTGGACCGCTCCATGCTGCAGGACGTCCTCGAGCGAAAGTGGTGAGGCCCGCCGTTCGCCGCGAGGTCGCCGGTCACCTGCAGGTAGCCTACGACACCAGCGAGCGTCGGGCCTGTCACGCCACCGGCTTTGGCCGCTCGTCCCAGCGCTACAGGAAGCGCGCCGACCCGCAGGTCGCGCTGAGGATGCGGCTGAAGGAGCTTGCCGCAGCACGGGTTCGCTACGGCTATCGGCGGCTGCACATCCTGTTGCGACGAGAGGGCTGGGGGGTGAACCACATGGCGTAATCGGGACCGAGCATCTCGCAGTAGCCTGTCGTCCCCTGAAGAGGAGGACGTGTGATGAGCTTTTACGTTGGACTGGATGTCTCGACGAAGGAAACCGCGATCTGCGTCGTCGATGAAGCGGGCGAGCGTGTATGGGCCGGAACGTCCCGGACCGATCCCGACGTAATCGCTGCTGTTCTGGAGCGGCGAGCTCCCAGTGTCACGAAGGTCGGGATCGAGACGGGACCTCTCACGGTTTGGCTCTGGCACGCCCTTCATGAGCGTGGCGTACCGATCGTCTGCCTTCACGCGAGGCATGCGGCGGCGGCTCTCAAGCTGCAGATGAACAAGACGGATCGGAATGACGCGCTGGGTCTGGCGCGCCTGGTCCGTTCGGGATGGTACCGGCCGGTGGCCGTGCGCTCGATCGAGACCCATCGCTTACGCGCCCTCCTCATCACCCGCGACCAGCTCGTCGGAATGCGGACGGCGCTGATCAACAAGATCCGCGGGCTGGCAAAAACCTTTGGGATCGTGATCGGGCCGGGCAAAGGCGGAACCTTCACCCGGCATGTCCAGGCGCAGCTTCCAGACGATCCAGTCCTGAACTCGCTCTTCAAGACACTCCTATCCATCCTGGGCACCATCCAGGAACGCAGTCATGAGATCGCAAAGCAGCTTGCGCGCGTCGCTCGTCAGAACAAGATCTGCCGGCTTATGATGACGACGCCCGGCGTGGGTCCTATCACTGCAATCAGCTTCGTCACGACGATCGAGGATCCTCATCGCTTTCGACGTTCGCAGGATGTTGGCGCCTACCTCGGGCTGACTCCGCGCCGCTATCAGTCAGGCGAAGTCGACATCAACGGCCGGATCTCGAAATGCGGGGATCGCCTGTCGCGTAAGCTTCTCTTCGAAGCTGCCAACGCAATGCTGTCGCGCATTTCACTACCGCTCGCCTTGAAGGATTGGGGAGCAGCGATTGGTCGGAGATCTGGCTTCTGGAAGGCACGCGTCGCACTGGCGCGAAAGTCGTCGGTCATCCTTCATCGCATGTGAATCGACGAGCGCCCCTTCGAGCCGAAGGTGGGCCCGATGGCCTGATATCGCGTTCGGCTGTAAAGCTGCCGCCCCGCCAGGGTGCGGCCATCTCGGGGTTCGCTTCGTGACCATCCGGAATACGAGAATCACATTGAGAGACCTGTGATCTGGCGCCATGTTGAGGAGGCACGCAGTGCCGACCTCGAAGACGACAACGATGCGTAAGGCAGATCGAACACAAGCACCCTGGCTCAAGGCTTGATCAATTAGACGACAAGCGGACGTACCGGATCTACCGGGACGAAGGGCTTTCGATCCGGCCCAAGCTGCCCAAGCGCAATCGGGCCTGGCGCTACCGTCAGGGCCGACCGGCGATCGGCGGCCCGAGTGAAGTCTGGGCGATGGACTTGGTCGCTGCGCGGCCGCCTTCGGCTCATGTCCGACCGCCTCTTCGACGGGCGTCCGTTCCGGATTCTGAGGGTCGTCGATTGCCACTCGCGAGAGGCGCTCTCGCTCACGCCGAGAGCGAACTTCCCCGCCTTCCAGGTGGTCGAAGCGCTCGATGCTGTGGTCCGGCTTCGCGGGCGGCCTGAGAGCCTGCGGGTCGACAACGGGCCGGAATTTGCCGGGCGTATGCTCGACCAGTGGGCCTACCTGAACGGGGTCGAGATCGACTTCTCCCGACCGGGCAAGCCGACCGACAACGCCTATATCCAATCGTTCAACAGCCGCCTATGGGCGGAATGCTTGACGCCTCGTGGTTCCTGTCGCTGGCCGATACACGTGAGCGCATCGAGGAATGGAGGTGCCATTACAACGAAGATCGACCCCACACGGCCTTGGGCGGCTTGACGCCCCGAGCCTTCGCCAACCAAGCTGTCACAGCCCGAGAACTTGCATAGGCTTTGGACCAGAAACAGGGTCAAGCTTACAATGTCCGGAAGCTCACCCTTCGCCCGGACCAAATTCCGGGGGACCGTCAAGCGGATCGACAGCCCTTCCTCGCGGTAGAGATGGTAGGTGCGCTTGTCGTCTATAGCCACTGCCGATCATGCTGGATCGAATGCATCGTATCCGGCAGCGGCTCTCGCGTGAACGGTTTCATGACTGACTGACCCGTCGAAACTCACCGCAGCCACCACACACGCACAACCACGACGATACCAACCTCAACGACCACCAGGATGATCGTCGACGCGCCCCACCGCTCCGGCGACGTCCGTGCCGGCAGCCGGCGCTCTGCCTCAGCAACGTAGCAATCAAAGGCGTCGGCTGGGGTCTCGTCGTAGCGGTCGTCGGTCACTGCTTCCGCTTCTCGGCCAGCGCCTTGATGGCTGCCACGTACAGATCGATGCTCGCCGACGGACCGACGAAGCCATCCCAACGATAGCTCTCCGCGCGCAAGGCGAACCGCTCCAGTTCGGCAGCGGTGTCGTCGCCCGAATATTTCGGTCCGCCGGTCACGGGAGCCTCTACCACAGCTCGATCGCCTTCAAATTTAACAAAACCAACTGTGCGACCCTCATATCGACCTCCATGCCTGTTATCGCGATGCGCTTGTTTTCATGAGGAATTTACCTTGCAAACAATGAATATCGTTCTGATCCCTGGTTTTATGGCGGATGACTCGCTTTGGGACGACATGCTGCCAGCAATGGAGGCTGTAGGCAGGATCACGTTCGGCGACACAACCCGCGGTTCGACGATCTCGGAGACTGCAGAGCATGTCGTCGCAGATGCGCCGGCTAGGTTCGTCCTCGTGGGCTTTTCAATGGGTGGTTACATCGCGCGTGAAATCGCCCGCATCGCGCCGGAACGGGTAGAGGCGCTCGTCCTAGTGGCTACATCCGCCCGTGCTGACACACATCAACAGACGCGGCGGAAAGAGGTCGCGCTCAAGATGATGGAGACGCGTCCGTTCGCTGGGTTCAGCCGCCCCGGTATTCTGATCTCGTTGCACCCCGACCGCGCGAGCGACGATACGCTCATCGAGCGCGTTCGTGCGATGAGCGAGCGAGTCGGCATCGAGGTCTATCGGCGGCAAACTTCGCAGTTTCGTGAAAGCGATCTTTATAGGCTGGAGCCGATCAAGTGCCCCACCCTGATCGTCGCGGCCGACCGGGACGCACTTCGCAGCTTGGAAGAATCAGAGGAGCTTCATACCGGCATCGCCGGGTCGACCATGGTCGTGATCGAACGATCAGGTCACATGATCCCAATGGAGAGGCCTGATGCGCTCGCAGCGGCGATCTTCGCCTGGCTTAGAGAGCATGTCGGCAAGTAGCTGAGGTACGCTCAGTGATGAAAAGCCTGCTACCAAAGCCCGATCGCCCTCGACGTCCACCACACCATCGGCAAAACGCCCGCTCCGACGAATAGGCTGGCGAGAAGCACCAAGATCACGGTGCGGCGGCGTGGCCTGCCCCCATCTGGTGGTCCAGGTTCGACGTTAGTGTATCGTCGGCCTGAGCTTGACCCTGTTTCTGGTCCAAAGCCTATGCAAGTTCTCGGGCTGTGACAGCTTGGTTGGCGAAGGCTCGGGGCGTCAAGCCGCCCAAGGCCGTGTGGGGTCGATCTTCGTTGTAATGGCACCTCCATTCCTCGATGCGCTCACGTGTATCGGCCAGCGACAGGAACCACGAGGCGTCAAGCATTCCGCCCATAGGCGGCCGTTGAACGATTGGATATAGGCGTTGTCGGTCGGCTTGCCCGGTCGGGAGAAGTCGATCTCGACCCCGTTCAGGTAGGCCCACTGGTCGAGCATACGCCCAGCAAATTCCGGCCCGTTGTCGACCCGCAGGCTCTTAGGCCGCCCGCGAAGCCGGACCACAGCATCGTGATCCTCCCTCGGTTTCACGGACACCTCTGATACGCTCGTTACGAGCGGGGAAGGTGTTTGATGGCGAAGACGAGACGGGAGTTCACCCCCGCGTTCAAACAGGGGGCAGTGGCCCTTCTGGAAAGCAGCGGCCGGCCACAGATGCAGATCGCGGCCGAGTTCGGGATCCAACCCTCGATGCTGAGACAGTGGCGTACGGCACAGATCGGCGGATCCCCGACGCCGCGGGCAGCAGAATCAGCTGGGACGTCGACGGCGAGCGCAATGTCATCCCCATCCGATCAGGCTGCCGAGATCGCTCGCCTGCGTCGTGAACTCGATCGAACGCGCATGGAGCGCGACGTCTTAAAAAAACGTGTGGCCCGCCCCGTCTGCAAGGTAGCCGATGAAGATGCCTGTGATCGGTTTGCACAAACGTATCCGGCATGTCAGCACGGTGGCCGCCGCCAAGATGGAGAGCCGCACGTACCGGGCCTCATAAGCAATTCGGCTTAGTTGGGCCGCTTTTTTTGCCAGGCTTCCGGAACGTCGCTCGATCGTCAGGCCATCTTCACTGTCCTCCCGCAGACCTCGTGGACATGCGCCGAGCGGTCGCGGTCCGGCTCAGGTCGACCTCTTTCGATGCCTCATGCGAGATCCAGCTGCGGCGGCCGCTCAAAGCTCACTCCTTTCCGGAGTGTCGCCCAGGCGATCCTGGCGAGCTTGGCTGCGAGCGCGACCACCACGACGTTGTAGTGCGCACGCGCCAGCAGACCGCGCAGCCATCGGCCGGTCGCGTCCTCGACCTTGGACAGTGAGGCCAGCGCTGCGCGCGCGCCGTGGATGAAGAGGCCACGCAGGTAGGCGTTGCCCCGCTTGCTGATGCCGAGCAGTTTCGGTTTGCCACCGGTCGTATGCTGCCGGGGCACGAGGCCGAGCCAGGCCGGCAGATCGCGCGCGGAGGCGAAGGCGCTTCCATCGTCGACGGCTTCACGCAGGGCCGTGGCCGTCATCGGCTCAACGCCCGGGATCGACAACAGACAACGTGCCGCTTCGTCGGCGCGGGCATTCGAGAAAAAATTCCCGATCGAGAACGTCGATACGACCGTCGAGGCTCGCCCACTTTTCGCGGATGTCGGCGACGAGAGACCGAACGCGTGCGCCGATCCGCACCTCGGGATCCGTTGGGAGAGCTCCGACTGCCGTCTCGAACTTGCGCCGGCCTTACGCGAAGCCGAGACCGCGCTCCAGCAGAATCGCACGGAGCTGGTTCATAAGCATAGTCCGCATGCCGACCAGCCGTGACCGGACGCGGTGCAGGCTCTGCATATCGAGTTGCTCCTGCCCCTTGAGGGGCACGAAGCGCATCGTCGGGCGTGTGGTGGCCTCGGCGATCGCCTCGGCATCGCGGTCGTCGTTCTTCTGCGCTTTGACGTAGGGGCGGACGTACTCGGGCGACATTAGTCGGATGGTATGTCCCTGCGCGGCGGGCAGCTGCCCGAGGTGATGAGCGCCGCAGCAAGCCTCCATCGCTACGACACAAGCGGACGACTTGGCCGTGAGGCCGACGATCGTCTCACGCTGTGCGCGACGACGCAGAACCACTGCACCGGCCGCATCAAGGCCGACGAGACTGCAACTGTTCTTGCCGAGGTCGATAGCCAGCACCGCGATTGAACTTTTTGCCATTCCAGATCCCTCCACGTGTTCCTGGCAGCAGAATGCCACCATCGGTTCGGTGAGAGGCGGGCCATCCCATAAGCCATCGGCATCTTTGCGGAGATGCCGAAGTTAGGTTCGCCTTCATCGAGCAGCATGCGAGCACCTGGCCGGTGCGTCTCATGTGCCGCGTGCTCGACGTCTCCCCGAGCGGCTATTACGGCTGGCGATCCCGTCCCGAGAGCGCTCGGTCGGTCTCCAACCGTCAACTGCTCGATGACGTTCGGCGCATTCATGCCGGGCATCACAGGCGCTATGGCGCGCCTCGCATTCATGCCACGCTGCGGGCAGAAGGCCGATCGGCCAGCCGCGGGCGAGTGGAGCGCCTCATGCGGCGTCACGGCATCCGAGCCCTGGCGGGACGTCGGTTTCGGCCCTGCACCACCGACAGCCGTCACGACCTGCCGATCGCGCCGAACCTCCTGAAGCAGCAGTTCTCGGCCACACTGCCCAACACGGTCTGGCTAGCAGATATTACCTACCTGCCCACCGGACAGGGCTGGCTCTACCTGGCCGCCGTGCTCGATCTCGCAACCCGCAAGATCGTCGGCTGGTCCATGCGCGATCATATGCGGACCGAGCTGACCTCGGCGGCTCTGATGATGGCCACTCAACGGCAGAGACCGGTCGCCGCGCTCATCTGTCACTCGGATCGTGGTAGCAAATCGCGGCCGAGGCCTATCGAAAGCAGCTTGCCGACATGAAGGCGATGCCGTTCATGAGCCGGACGGGCTGCTGTTACGACAATGCCCCGATGGAGAGCTTCATCCATACCCTCAAGGTCGAACTCGTTCATCAGCGACGACGGGCGACCCGGGACGAAGCCAGGCGCGACCTGTTCGGGTACATAGAAGGTTACTACAATCGGCAGCGTATCCAATCGGCTCTAGGCTACATCACCCCAGAGCAGCCCGAACGGAATGTGAGCTAGACCTCGTGTCCGTCAAATCGGGGGAAGATCAAGATGCGCGCGACCCGCTTCACGTTCACCGTCCAGCCTTCGCGACGGAGCAGCGCGGTGATCCGACGATAGCCGTAGCGCCCGTACTGCAGTGCAGACGAGCGGGCCTTCTCCTTCACGGGATCGGGCGCCTCGTATCTGTTTGCGTCGTACACACAGGTGCTCAACACGCTCGCGCGCTTGACGAGCCCCGTCACCAACCTGTTCTCCGGGTCGGGACTCGTGACGCTCGGCATGGACACGCTTGGCGCTGTCTCTCGGCTGCTCTACGCCATCGCCGGCCGGTCCTGGGCCTGGATCGAACAGCGCACTCTCAACGGCATCGAAATGCTCGGCATCCGCGCGACACCCGACGGCAGTACGCCGGTCGATGCCGTCCTCGTGGACCTGACGACCGGTGGCGTCGATGTTCTCGAGGCCTCCGCCACCTTGGCATCGGCGACGACCGTCAATCTCGGCTCGGTCAAAACTAAGAAGGTCACGATCACCGGGTCGGCCAACATCAGCTCGTTCGGCCCGGGCGCGCAGCTGGAGCGTCTGATCACCTTCACCGACGGCGGTTCGGTGCTGACTTACAACGCCACGTCGCTGAAGCTGCCGACCCTCGCCAGCATCACCACGCGAGCCGGCGATACCTGTCACGCTACGCAAGACCCCGCTGGCAATTGGCACATCCACGACTACACACGCGCGGACGGTACACCGCTAAGCCTCGGCGGCGCTTTGCGCTTCGATGCGGTTCAGTCGCTCAACGGATCACAGCTCGGACAACTGCTGACGAATTCGCGGTTCGCGGAGCTTTTCCCTCGCATCGACATCGCGACCCAGGGGCTTTCTGCGACACAGATCTCGAACGCGCTGACGAACCTTGGCGTGTCGACCTTCGTCAAAACTCTGCTCGACGATGCGGATGCCTCGACAGCACTT
Organism: Methylobacterium brachythecii; assembly: GCF_014196345.1. Taxonomy (GTDB): domain Bacteria; phylum Pseudomonadota; class Alphaproteobacteria; order Rhizobiales; family Beijerinckiaceae; genus Methylobacterium; species Methylobacterium brachythecii. The sequence goes on from NZ_JACIDN010000014.1 coordinate 20,586, forward strand.
CCGACGCTCGGCATTTCGGACTTCATCAAGACGCTTCTTGACGACGCCAATCAGGCAACCGCGCTGCAAACCCTCGGTGCGCAACCGGCGGATGCCGACCTGACCGCCATCGCGGCACTGGCCACGACCGCCGTTGGCCGATCGCTGCTGACGCTCGTGGATGCCGTTGGCGCGCGCAGCTACTTCGGCGGCCTGTACCCGACGAGGGGCTTTGCCGCCGAGGGCTCAAAGACAGACTTTACTGACAACAACGCCTGTACGAACCCGCTGGGCGTCGACCTCGTCGCCACGGGGACCAGGATCTTCGGCTACGCCACGGCGGATTTCACGAACTCGTCTGGCGTTGCGGTCGATGTCCAGGCCCGGCTTGTTGTCGCCAACATCACGGCAGGCGGGACGACGGTCGCGGTCGGCCGCTCGCAGATCATCACGCTTCCGGCCGTAGCCTACACCGGCTCAGGCAAGCTCAACCCGATGATCCAGGTGAACGGCCTCACGCCCGGCACGACGTACCGCCTGCAGCTCTAGTTGCTGCGCGTCCAGGCTCAGGGGCCGATCGCCCAGCCCATTTTGCAGGTCGGAGGCATCAACCTATGAGCGTGGACGATACCTCCGTGGCCGACGATCTGGGCGGCGACCTTTCGGCGCCCGAGCACCTTCAGCTTCGTCTCGAAGACGGGATCGTCACAGGCCGATTCCGCTCGAATATCGAACAGCCGGACTGCATCTCCGTCGAGCCCGAGATCTTCGAGGCCGTCGCGGATCGCATGGGCCGTTGCAAATATGTGGGGGGCGTGCTGTCGGACTACGAGCCGCTGGCACCGCCTGTCGTGGTGCCCGACAATCCCACCAATTCCGACTGGCGGGTCGGGCTCATCCTCTGGCAGCGCTTCGCCGAGGCCGAGGCCAAGGTGGTTGCCGCGAAGGATTCCGGCTCAGTGCAGGGCCTCATCGCATGGCAGCGCTGGGAATACGCCAACAACGTTCTACGCAGCGAGCTGCTTCAGCTGAAGGATGTGTTCGGCTTCGCCGCCGCCGATGTCGACGAGAGCCTGTGGCGCGCTGACCGGATCTCGAAGGCGATCTTTCCGGCCAGTGGTCGCTTCCCGCAGGTGCGGCATGATCATGATCCGCAACACCAAGGTCGAAGAGACCGCCCTCGACACGCCCGAGGCAATTTCCGATCATCTCCACGCCGAGTTCGAACGCCGGCAGACGGCCGCTCTGTTCAAGCTCGGCGAGCGTGTGCGGATCATAAACCGATCCAGCATCCCGCCCGAGGTTATGGTCGGCGACGTCGGCACCGTCATGCTCTGCGATCCCGAGTTCAGCCCGCTCACCACCCTGATGGGCGTGAACGATCAGGTAATGACGATCCAGTTTCCGGTGCAGACGGCGAACCTGGAGCGGGTCGAGGCTTAAAGCGGGTCGAGCGGCCTGTGGGGCAGGATAACCGCTCGACCCGCCGTCACCCGCGCCGCGTTGGGACGAACGGCGAGCAACGCGGCTTCTTAGCGTTCTCGTGTTTCTGGATTTGATCGGGATCCAGCCAGCGGCCAACGCCGGGCGCTGCTGTAGGCAGGTCGAGCAATCTGGGGGGCAATCACAGCTCGACCTGCCATCACCTATTCCGACCAGGAATTGGAGGCGATACATGGACCGTAGCCGCTACAGCTTTCGGAAACCTTGAGACCATAGCCGGTCGAGTGAGATCGAGCGATCGAGCGGGCCGAACGGCCAATTCTCTGGAAGATATCCGGCCCGCCGTCGCTGAACCTGTGAGGGAAGGCCGCGACGGCTCAATTTAAGTCCCGTCGCTCCAAACGCCCGACTGCAATTCGGTAGGTCAGCCATCCGAGTGAGTACGAGCGTTCCGCTTTGCGGTCTCGGGTTTGATGACCAGGGCGATGTTGAAGCCTCCCGTGATCACTGGCCCGGTTATGCAAACGCCGGCCTTTTCGGGCCACAAGGGATCGCTCAACACTTCGACACGGTGCGGCGCAGCAACCATGCTGGCTAGACTGGCTTCAGCCGCCTCCCGCGCCTGCTCGCCAGTCGAAGCGCGCGCGGTGCGTACGTCCGCTTGGACGATCGCCAGAACTTCCCGCTGAAACTCAGCACTCATCGTCTCATCCCCTCGGACTGATGCGCAATCCGAGGACGGCGATTCGGTTCCGATAGTGAGAAATAGCATGGTTGCGAGCCTGGATCGCGCGGCTTTTTACGTGGCCGTGCGCAAGACACCCTTTGGCGGAAGCCTGTCCCAGAAGCAGGTCGACGGCTTGAACGCGCTGCTCGATGCTTGCCCGCCAGCGATGGAAACGTCGCCGCTGGCGTACTGTCTCGCCACGACGAAGTGGGAGACCGGGCACGCCATGTGGCCGGTGTCGGAGAACCTGAACTACTCCACCGCCGCACGCATCCGGCAGGTCTGGCCGAGCCGCTTTCCCACCGAGGCATCCGCTCAGTCCTACGTCCGCAACCCGCAGTCGCTCGCGAACAAGGTCTACGGCGGTCGGCTCGGCAACAAGCTCCCGAACGACGGTTGGGACTTCCGCGGCATGGGCGATTTCCAGGCGACCGGCCGAGACAATGCCCGGCGCGCCACAGGGCGCCTCCAGGACCTCGCCTACCTGACGAAGGACCAGGACCTCGTGGTGACGCCGACCCTGTTGCTCTACCCGTTCATCGTCGCAAGCCACCCTCGATCAACCGAGCCGGCGCCGAGGCCTGCACAAACGCGTCCTCGCAGGCCCTGCAGCGTAGGGCGGGCGGCGGATCACCAGCACCTGGATCTGGGCCGGCACCACATCGAGGCGCTCGGACACGTCCTCGCCTATCTTGTGCAGGGCGCCCGAGCAGCACGGGCAGGAGGTGCTGTCGATGTCGACGAGGGTCTCGACCCGCAGCAGATGGGCCGGCAGCGCCCCGCGGTTCGTACGGCGCTTGCCGATCCGTGAGGCCTTCTCAGCCGGTTCGATCTCCTCGGCAGCAAAGCACTCTGCCTCAACCTGCTCAGCCTCCTCTAGACCGAGCAGGAGCTGGTCTTCGGGCAAGCTCTCAGCGCGGCGTCCGAAGCGGTGGCGCTGCATCGCCAGGATGATCTGGCGCAGCCGCTCGTTCTCGGCGCGCTCCTCGGCAAGCAGCGCCTTGAGCGTCTCAGGATCGTTGGGCGGGGGCGAAGCAGGCTCGGCCACAACGAAGATTAGAGCATATCTGTTAGTGCCTTACCACCGTAATCGAACTTGCCCACGAGCCCTTTTGCTCAGCCTGCCAGCGTCGGGATACTGACTTGGCCGACAGCGTGCACCCGCCTCCAATCCAGCCCTTCGAGCAGGGCTGCGAGTTGCGCCGCCGTGAGACGCACGACCCCGTTCTCCATCCGCGGCCAACAGAACTTGCCGTCTTCCAGACGCTTGGCCGCGAGGACCATTCCGCTGCCATCCCAGAACAGAAGCTTGGCCCTGTCTGCGCGCTTCGAGCGGAACACGTAGATCGTGCCGCAGAACGGATCCGCTCTCATCGCATCTCGAACTAGCGCGGCCAGTCCATCCATGCCCTTGCGGAAGTCCAACGGACGGGTCGCCATCATCACGCGCACCGTACCGGACGGCCCGATCATGCCGAACCCTTCAGAGCCCGGATCACCGCCGCAATCTGAGCCCCGCTCGCGCCCGGTCCGACGCGGACCGCGACGCCGGAGATCTCCAACTCGATCCCAGCGGCCGGATCGCGTCGGCGCGCTTGTCGACACCGTTGTGCCGGCACAGCGAGCGGATCGGGCGTCAGCTTTGCGACGACCGCGGGGACAAATCTCATCGATGTGGAAGCCCGCTCAGCCTCCAGCGCGCGCCGTGCCTCCCGGCGCCAGCCGAACACCTACTGCGGTGTCAGCCCGTGGCGGCGGGCTACCACCGACACGACCGCGCCGGGCAGGAGCGTCTCCTCAAGAACCGCTGCCTTGGCGTCGGCCGACCAGACACGCCGCCCACCCGCACCGTTGATGACCTCCAGCCGCCTCGGCTCAAAGCTACGCTCAAGTCCAGACACGAGCCGATCCCCACGCCCCACGGCGATGGGCATCAGCATTCAAACTCGTCACGTCAATCGAAAGCGCGGCTTCAGACACCGCTTGCCTTCGAGCGGCGCATTGACGACATGGTTTCCTCAGTGCGCCAAGAGATGACCGAGACGTGCGAGGCCATGCTGCAGGCCTTCATGACCCGGCAACCGCGCTGACAGACCTTTTTCTTCCCAGATCGTCCCATGCGCTCCTGGCTTCGGCTCGGGGCGCTTTTTCCCGCCTATCACCGAGGCGTCCTACCTCAGGGCGCAGCGATTTGATCTGAGCCGCTCAGAGCCCAATCCGAGCGATATGATAATTTCATCCAGATTATATTACACTCATGGCGACAGCTTATCTAATAAATGAGGGAACGACTTCTCTACAATCCATTCACGGATAGTCCGCCCTGTATGATCAATTGCATTCAATCGTTTAGCTGCTGACGCAATTAGATCAAAGCCAGCAAATTCTTGGGTTTGTTCGTACCTGCTGAGTGCATACATAAGGACCGTGGTGCCTTTGTAATTGGCCGCGTCGGGATCTGCTCCGGCCGCAAGCAAACGCTGCATAACCAGCACCTGCCCGTGATAGGCTGCAATCATTAAAGCATTCCAGCCGTTACCATTGCGCAAATCTAAGTCGTCGACCTTGTCCAAGGTCACCGCCAACGAATTGAGATCGCCAATTTTCGCTGCAGACCAAAGTTGGGGATAATAATCCTTAAAGAGAAGAACATCATTGTCGATAGAAGCGACGCGGAAATAGGTATCAGTTTCCTCAATAACGTGGCCCGCTCGGGAGGAGCTTCGCTGATTGGTGATCAAACTGCGACAAATGCTCCAGCCGTTAAATTGAGGAAGCTGGAACTCGCGAAAGACAAATGCACGAACCTGATTATGAATTTCGAAAGCGGTCTTTCGGAGATCAAGTTTTATTGTAGAATAGCTGATTGATTTAAGAGAATAATAGCTAGCCCCGTTTAAGGACTGTTTCGTCGCAATGAAATCACCCGCAACGAGACGATCCACGTTCTTTGAAAACAGTATTTTGGCCGTAGCAAGATTTTTACAATAAAGATCACGGACCGTGTCGTCCGGACCAATTGAGACCTCTAACATATCGATAATATCGCCCGTATCGATCCCATGGTCCATAAGATGTAGTGTTACGCCACTTTTGACTTCACCATTTAAAATAGGATGCGCAGATGTATAGACTCCGCGATACTTGGGAAGCTTCGAAAAGTGTATATTGTACAAAAACCTACTAGAAAATTGGTTCACCGGTATAATTTTATCAAATTCGAGCGAAAAAAACCGTAAGTTCGGTTCTTTATACACTGCTTCGAGCGTAGTACGGCGAACTCCCCAGGTAGTAGCGTGCCATAAAAGTGACGGCTGCCAATCATCAACGCCCGCATCTTTGGCATTTGGAATAAATAAGATCTGATGATCAGGGTAATGATCTAGTAGGTAACGAAGAGCAGAAACCGCAAGATCATGCTTTCCAGCAACGCAAATCACTAGAGAGGTCACGCGAAAATCTCATTGGTAAGTAGTTGCATGCGCCCGCGCGATGGCAGGTTGGGCTGCGTGAAATTAACGCCGGCCAAACGAAGATAGTCGAGCGCTCGGCTCCTGAAGCTGAACTCCTCACCCACGAGGCTGTTGCAGGCTGCCACACGAGCCGCTCGCTCATCCTCATGTGTGAGGTAATAAATACAAACTTTCTCTAGATCTTCGGCATCATCAAACATCACAACTGGGCAATCGGGTCCGAAGACGCGGTAAAGATCCGGTTCAGGCGTTCGGCGCGTCACAAGTAGTGCATTAGATGACATCACGTCCAATAATCTATATTGGAACGATTCCGTAATGGAAGCCTGCGGTTGATTGATGGCAAGTTTTGACGAGTTATAAATATTCAGTAAATCTTGGTGAGTTCGAATCGGCGCTCCGGGCTTGAAAGATTTATAAACGTTATCGCTCAGCAACATACCCTTTGCCCAGGCTGAATTACCGAAAAGCGCTAGCCCGTGCGGAGACAACCGTCGCACAACCTCCATTCGGTCGCGCGATGTGCGAACGTTCTGCAGCAGCATTTCGAAGACTTGGATCTCAATGCCCAAACTGTTGACAACCGGAAGAATGGCGTGCCCAAAAGTCTGTAGAATATTGGTGAGATTGCCAGTCTGTTCGATGGCCAGAAGACATATCCCAACAATCTCATGCGCTCGGGGATCGCTCAAAAGTCTGAGCATTATTCCTTCAGCCCAATCGTCGGTGGTCATGCTCGCAATCCACGAGATTGGATAAATCGACGGTATCTCGCTACGTCGAACATGCATACCCGCAGTGGCAGGAGTCAGAAAGCACACGCGGTTCGCTGCATCTGGAATGGCAGACAGAATAGCCCGCTCGAATTGTGATCCTATGGGCGCGAAGTGGGCAGGTAAACGAAAGGCAGCAAATCGATCAGCTTCGTGACAGAAGAGATGATTAAAATCATCAACGATTATTGATGTGAGACGGCCCTCAAGAGCCTCGACTACATCCTCCATTACAAGCGCATTGTTTATAGAGATAGCGGCAATGTAGTCCCGCTCGCGGATGTAGCGTACTAGACGGTCAAGTAGAAAATCGTCTTTAAACCCTGAAGTCGCTCCATCGGCGGAGAAATAGTTCGCAAGGTACACGTCGACATTTAAGCCGAGGTCGAGATATGCGTTGACAGTCTCCTGCATGTAACTGTCGAGGTATCCGCCAACACCCCATGCGTAGCCGAAAAAAGCGAGGTCTGGAGATGACAAAGCCATGGCGCCGACCATCATCAGCGACAATGCGCCATGTCAACATAAGCGTTCACGTTCGTCCTCTTATAAGGTGAGGATGAAAATTTTCTTCGCCTGGATCAGCCGCAACCACCGCCTCTGGAAGGATCCGGAGGCAACCCTCGACTCGGCCAAAGCCTTCCTCTACGCCGCAGCCGTCATGATCCTCGTCCGACGCCTCGCCCGCATCTCAAAAGATATCGGATGGACTCTCGGACGTCTCGATCGCCCTCAGCCTTTTGCAGATCGTCGGCGTGGTAACTCAGACCATCGGCAGCACGCTTGCGCCGACGATCAGGCTGGCGATCGCGACGAACATCGTAGTGCGGAGACGGGTTGGAGGTTCAGCGATGAGGACCTCCTACCATCAATCAGCCCGCCATCCGATCACATAGACGACAAAAGCAGCGCCTGCCCAAATGCCCATGGCGGGGAGGACGACATACCACGATGGTTCTTTAGGCTCGGATATGCCGCAGGTTATGCGGGATCGGGCAGGGAGAGGAGAGCGGCGCGCAAAATGCAGACAAAGCCTGCTTTGTATGCGTATGCGCACAATAAACAGTCATCTCGTCTACAATATGCACTAACACAGGCCCACGCTGTGGCGATTTGCCGCCGGCGAGAGGCAGAGTTCGAGACTTCACCAATGACTGGTCGTATCGCTTTCTTCGCTGTCGCCACGAGCCTGATGGCCGCGGGTGCCGCTCAGGCGCAGTCCGTGCCGAACGTACAGGGGCAGATCGCTTCGAACTTTTTCACATCGTCTCATTCTGTCAGCCGCCGGGATGTGCCGGTGACGGGTTCGGACACGGCGCCGGTTCGCCGGAGCATCAAGCGCTCGGCGCGCTGATCGGCGCCGCGCGCGCCACGATGTCTGCCTTGGCTTGTTCGAGGGTCCGTTCGCTCACCACCGCGCCTCCTCCTCGTTCAGAGGAAAGGGAGGGGCGGATACCCACGGCGCTGGCATGCAGTGGTAGCTGAGCATCAGCCGGTGCTTTGGGTGGCCGCATTGCGCCGTTGCCAGGGCGTGAAGCCGACATCCGACGCGCTCGGCGATACGGGCGACGGCTCGCCACCGCGTGCGCAGGTTGGGCGGCAGCTTCGACAGCGGCCCCCATGCGACGAGATGGAAGTCGTCCTCGCGCATTATCGCTTCGAGGTGCCGGTCATTCTCTGGCCCGACAGGATCAGGCGCCGTCCGTGACGCCTTGATATCGGTCGCGCGGAACGCGAACTTGTTGCCGACGATCAACTGGCCGATGTCGTTCCGCTCGGCGAAACCCAGCCCCTTGCGGATCGTGGCGTCATCCGTGTCCGCATCCGCTGTGCTCGGGTTGGCCATGATGACCGCGGCGACGCGACCGCACGGTCCAACGCTGGTTCGCCTCTCAAGCCGGTAGCGGTAGAGGCCGCACTCGGAGATGATCGCGGACCCCTTCGCGGCAGGCGCATCCAATTCGAAGAGCCCCCTCATCGCCCTGCCTCGCGGGCGGTTTGGGGTGAGGGGGCGAACTCGGGCACGAAGAAGCCGAGGGCGCCCTTGCACGGCCGGAACGGGAGGGGCTTGGCATCTCGCATGACGATGCCGAATTTGCCGACGAACCACGAGCTGTCGGAGCGGTCGACGCAATCCACGACGACGGCCTCTCCGACGATGCCGCCGGTTTCGAACTCGTCCGGGAACTCGATTTCGAGTCGTTCACCCGTCACCGGATGGAAGCCCGCGCGCAGTTCCCGCATGGCGTCGCGGTCGACCTTCTTGCCCGCGTGGAGCAGGACGCGGCCTCGGTAGTGGCAGCGCCAATCTCGGTTCTCGATTGGCTTGTGCCGGTTGGCGAGCAGCCACGTCCAAGGCTGCATGACGGAAAGGGCTTTGACCGGTCCCATCTCACTCTCCTGTACTTGTGGAGCGAGCGGGGGCTTCGAACCGATCGTCGTGGAGTTCTAGCGCTCTGGCACAGCGCTCCATCGCGGCCCAATGCGAGGCTCTGATCTCGTCGTGCACGCTCTCGGCGCAATCGAACTCGACCGCTAGCAATCGCCGCGGCCTGCCGTTCTTCCATTCGAGTTCCTGAAAGGGTACCAAGATGAACCGCGGGCCGTCTTCGTCGAGAAGCGCAGACTGCAGCTTGCCGACCGAGGTGTTGCCGACCTCGACGATCCAATCTTTCTCGACGCTGTAGACATCAGCCTTGCCGGCAACGGTCCATTGCTCCTCGCCCGCGTCGGGCGCGCCGCTTGCCCTCATCCACTCACGGCAAGCCCGCTTGATGCTCCGGTGTTCGCAGGCCTCACCGTTGCCGCCAGGAAGTTTCATGGCGCCACGCCGCCGAGAACTCGGTCGGGATGCGGATCAGGCGAAGGGTAATGCGGCGTTCTTCCAGTAGCCACAGGATGTGCTTCGCGGCCATGATCGAGTCACGCGGACCCCATCCGGTATCGTAGGATGTGAAGAGCCGCTGAAGCCGCGATTTGATCGCCCATCGCGGGCCTAAAACGGACTGTGTCGGGTCCCACTTTCCAGCGGATTGGCGGGTCCCACCGGACGTTGAACGTTGATTTTGTAGGGTTATTTCGCGCTGCTGGCGCTCCCAAGGGGAATCGAACCCCTGTTTTCGCCGTGAGAGGGCGACTTTTGAAGCATAGTGACACTCTCTGGCACGGTCTGAAACTCATTAGAACGCAATGACTTGTACCATAGCGTTTCATTGCGTGCCATCGCGTTTCGTGGCAATGTTGGCAACGATTTCGACAACGAAAAGGTCTGGCGATGGCCCGCAGAGCCAGTGCGTTCAAAAGCCGGGCAAGCCGGGCCGAGCTGCCGTCATCCGACGCGCCCGAGTGGGAGCTGATCGGTCCAGGTGTGCGGCTGGGGTATCGCAGCGGGCGCGGCACGAGAGGACAGGGCGGTTCATGGCTTGCCGCGTCGCGGACGCCGGAGGGCAAACGCGTCCAGTTGATGCTGGGGAGGGCCGATGACGTTGCTACGGCCGACGGCTCGAAGATCCTGACGCACGAGCAGGCCAAGGATGCGGCTCGAGCTTGGGTTAAATCGCTGCGGTCGGCGCCGGACGCGCAGCCAGCACTGACGGTCAACGATGCACTCGACCGGTACCTTGAAGCGCGCGAAGCCGAAGGCATGAAAGCGATCTATGACGCCAAATCGCGAGCCCGGGTCCACGTCCGGCCCAAGCTCGGCAATCTGCGCGTGGCCGACCTCACGCTCGACAAACTGCGGCGCTGGCGCGACGCCATGGTGCACGCGCCAAAGCTGCTGCGGACGGGAAAGCTCGCAACCAAGCGCAACACGCGCGCGGTCGATGTCACGGATCCCGAAGCGCTGAGACGGCGGCGAGACACGGCAAACCGCACGCTGACGCTGCTGAAGGCCGCCCTCAATTGGGCCTACCAGCATCAGCTCGTTGAGAACGATCGCGCCTGGCGTTTGCTCAAGCCGTTCCGAGATACCGGCTCGGTCCGGGTCCGCTTCCTCGACGCCGCCGAGCAGCAGCGGCTGCTCAATACGTCCGAAGGGCCGCTCCGGGATCTCGTCGCCGCCGCCCTGATGACAGGAGCCCGCTTCGGCGAGCTCTCGAAGCTGACGGTTCGTGACTTCGACCGCACCAACGGGACTGTGTTCGTCGAGCGCAGCAAGAATGGCCGAGCCCGGCATATCCCGCTGACTGCCGGTGGCGTCGGCCTATTCGAGCGCCTTGGAACGGGGAGGGGGCCTAAATCGCCATTGCTGGTTCGAGAGGACGGTGAGGCCTGGAAGCCCGCGCAGTACCAGCGTGGCTTCAAGGAGGCGCTCGGACGAGCAAAACTGGAGAGCATCACCCTGCACGAACTGCGGCACTCCTACGCTAGCGCAATGGTCCGCAATGGCGCGCCCCTGATGGTCGTCGCCGAAGCGCTCGGTCACTCGGGCACGCGAATGGCCGAGAAGCACTACGCTCACCTCGCACCCAGCTACGTGGCAGATACGATCCGGCGGACAGCGCCGAGTTTGACGTTGCCTCCTTCGACGGTGGCAACGCTGTAGGCTCGAACTTTCAGCGCATTTGTGTCCAACCGTACCGCCATGACCCCGAAGCTTTATCTTCTCGCCTGCTCGGTTGCCGTGCTTACCGCGGTGCCGGCGCATGGCCAGAGCGGCAACGTCGGTGGTTTCGGCTGGACGAAGTGCACCGAGTTCGACGCTTTCGTCGGAGTGCCGCAAGGCAGAACCGCAATCCTCGGCTGGGCCATGGGCTTCATGTCCGGCGTCAACGTCGTCACCACGGCGCGTGATCGATCCTTTCGCGATCTCTCCGGCCTCAACGCCGATCTCGTGATCGGATCGATTAGGGCTTTCTGCGACGCGCATCCCGACGCCTCAGTCGTGTCGGCGGTCGAAGCGCTTCAGATCACGCGGCCGGTTAGGCCTTTCATCCAGTAAGCGGTCGAGGCTCAGCGCTTCGTCGCGATTCATTTCCTGGCCCGATACAACGAGCTAGTGTCGCGACATAGCCAAGGTTGTCGATGTCGATTCTCCGAAAGCCACTCGAAGCCGTCACGGTTGCCGACCTGCAAGCCTTAATCGAGGCGGAAGCACGCGAAACCGGCGAACTGGAGTTTAAGGGCGCCCTCCCTTTCAAAGCGACTAAGGGACAGCCGGAGACCGCTGATCGCTGGATCGTGAAGGGCGATCGCGTCGGCGAACTGGCGCGGGACGAGATCCTGGCTGAGATCGTCGCATTTGCGAACGCCGAGGGCGGTACGCTCGTGCTCGGATTGCATGAGACGAAGGCCGAGCCCAGACACGCTGAACGCCTCGAAGCACTCCCCAACTGCGAAGGCTTGGCGCGCAGGCTTCTAGATGCAACCGAGGACGTGATTGAGCCGCGCTTGCCTTCAGTGATCACCCAAGCGGTCCCAGCGGAAGATGGCGCAGGCTACGTGCTCATTCGGGTCGGCAAATCGCTATCTGGGCCCCACCGACTTCGAACAACGCGAGAGTTCTACGTTCGACGCGGCGAGAAGGCGGCGAAGATGGATGTGCGCGAAATCAAGGATCTCACCCTCGAACTTGCCAGGACGGGGGATAGGATCGAGGCCCTTTTCCAAGAGCGCCGCGCAGCCGCGCAACGCCTTTGGGACGAGACGTCAGCAAGCGCCGAAGGCAATTGCGGCCCAATTCTGTTTCGAGCCACAGCGACACCGCTGTTGCCTCTTAACATACCGGACCTGACATCCCGCCGCGATCTGTGGTGGGGCGGCGCATCTATCGAGATCAGCGCTGACGGTCAGCGTTGGAGTGGCGGTTATCCGTCGCGAGAGTGATCGTCCCCCACAGGAGTGGTCCGCCTTGAGGTATGGCTTTCGAGCCAGGACGAGGACGGACATATGGGAACGAAGCGGCACAAGCCTGAG
>NZ_JACIDN010000015.1 GCF_014196345.1 Methylobacterium brachythecii
GCTCACCCGACAAGCTCCGCCGACCAAGCTACCCGTGGAGCAAAGGCCGACTTTGCACTAACCTTGCACTTGGACCACCGTGTGGGGGCCGATCATGTCACGCTGCTCAATTGATCGACGGTGTTGACGTTCTGACCGACGTAATGGCTCGGGTGATTGGCGTCCATGCAGATCTCCAGGCGTGATTAGAAGGCCAACACCAAGACGATCTCGAAGGTCCTGCGACATAATAGATGGAAAGTAAGTGCGGGATCGCTCGTCAGATTGAAACTGCGCTGAAACGACGGCACCTTCACAACAAAACGGCAGGGCTTTCGCCCTGCCGTCTGCTATCTAAAGCAGATGGGAAAATCAGTAAGCGCCGCGGCTCCGGCCACGCTGGTCCTGATTGACCATCTCGTCTTCCTGCTCCAGGTCGCTGTACCGCGCATCGCGGCCGCCGCGACGCGGAGCTATAGATCCGGTGACGATATCATCAGCCGCACCGACCGTTCCTCCGACAACGCCTCCGACGGCTCCAGTCACGCCCCCGACGACGTTGCCCACAGCACCAAGCGGGCCGCGCTGCGGCCGAGCCGGGTCGAGGTTCGCTCCCCACACGTTGAGAGTTCCGTCGCTGCCGTAGCCTGAGCCACGGTTGTTGAAGTCCTGCGCAAGGCTCGGAGAAGCAGCAGCGCTAATTGCGAGGGCAAGTCCGACAGCGATCTTGGAAAAGTTTTTCATAGATAATCCTTAAATATCTTGGAGAGTCTGCCAATCCTGCATGCATCGGCAGATTTACCGGGTTGCGAAATCACTGGAATGATTATCGTAATATGAGAACTTGTGCGAAATTGTAGCTGAACAAGCCGAATGGTACGTCAGGTCGCGGGCGTATAATTCACTACCAAAAATACTAATTAGACTTATTACGCTGCGACACTGAGTTTGGATCAGTTAGCCCAATTTGGCCAATGGGTTCCGCTAACAATTTGGAATGGGATCGGCGTTGACGCTTTCCACGTATGCGATCAGCGCAGCCTTAGTGGAAGCAAGCGAGCCAGAGTTGGCATGCCCCGTCCTCCCACCTTTGCTCGACCGCCGGGGCTGCCTCGTTCAGGACGAAATAAAGGTTCGCCGTATCGGCCCGTGACGCGAGCCATTGGCACGCGGCGCTCTGCCCAGCCGGCATGTCGAAGGTTGCGCCTATGCGCCCTTTCACGTCCGGCGTGACAGCTCCGAGGGTGATGCGGCCGCCATCAGCAAGGCGCGTCAGGAAATCGACAGCGTCGGCTAGACCTAGCGGTACGGAGACCGGCGGTCTCTGGGGCAGAAGCTGTGAGGCGGGTACGCCGCGGGCGGCGAGGTAATTTCGAGCCATGACGATGGCGTCGTCGAGGTTGTTCTTCCGTAGGCACGGTGGCACGCGCACCAACAGCATCGTGTCCGGGGCACCGTCTTCGCCTCGGACGGCAAGCACAGCGTTAGCCTCCCGCCCCGCGTCGCGCGAAGTGATCTCGACGCTCAGCATCGGCCGGAGCTGCACCAGGCATGCAGGGTCGGGGTCGAGAAACTGTGCGTTGGCCGCGGCCGTCGCCGGCATTGGCGCCCAATGCAGATCGAAATCATCACCGTGCGAGGCGCGGGCTATAACCGGCACAAGCGGCGGTAAGGGCTATGCGAAGCAGCTCATGCGCTTATGCCGTTCGAGCTGGCAGTCGATCGCTCAAGGAGAGTGTCGCAATCGGAACGGCGCAGTAGTGTCCGGCCCTTCAATCGCGCGCAGGGCAGGGCGCCGTCCTTGATGAGACGCCAGACGGAACTACGAGATATCCCGAGATATTCGGCGCCGATTTCGACGCTGAACGCAGCCGCCGAAAAAGCCGGTGTTGCAGCAGGATCGCAAGCTTTAACCTTGGACATGGACAGGCCCCATGAGTGTCTGAGGCCTGCATTCTGTCTGACGACGGATCAGACAGTCTCCCGACAAAATTCTCTCAAGGGATTTGTCGGGCTTTCGCGGATTTCTTCAGCCGCTGATTGTGCCGTTCGACAGCGCTAGCCGTGGCGCTTTGGTTGATGCCGAAGACAGACCCGTCAGTGGCAACCTCTCGATGAACGTACTTCCAGAGCGCTTGCCCTTTCAGGCCTAATTCGTGTCGCGCTTACCGTTCCATCTGAGAGAGTATCGCGTCGCGCCCGATTTTCGGCTTCGGGCCTGGTTTGGCCCAGGGGACTTCAATACCGAGTTGGCGACACAGCAGCCGCGTTAGAGGGCCCTTGCGGCCCAGATCGCGCAGAGCCTTGTCGGGATCCTCGCCGGCCGCCTGGGCTGCGGCCGCAACGTAGCGCTCAAGCTCGAGCCAAGTTCGCGGTGCGCATTGATCGCCATTGGAGCAGAGCAGCGACTCGTTGCCTTCCACGGCGCTCACAGCCACCACCCCTTGGCAACGAATTCGACAACGAATTTATAGGGTGGGTTAGCTTGTCGGGCTAAGGCCTTGATCCTGCTGGCGCTCCCAAGGGGAATCGAACCCCTGTTTTCGCCGTGAGAGGGCGACGTCCTAGACCGCTAGACGATGGGAGCTTCCGGGCAGGCGGGGGTTCCTATACCCACGCCGGGCGAGGTCGGCAAGGGCCTCGGTCGAGCTTGAGCGGGGCTGCCGTCATACCGAACGAACATGACAACGAGGATGCGCTCGCGCGTCCCTGTGTGACGATCGCACCGGATGCGGCTGTGGACCGGCTCGATCGCGTGCTGGCGGCCTCGCTCACGGAGCTTTCGCGGTCACGGCTTCAGGCATTGATACGAGAGGGCAGGGTGCTCTGCGATGGCGCTGTGGCGCTCGACCCATCGCGAAAGGTCGGGCCAGGGATGCGGATCGAGGTCGCGGTGCCGGAGCCGATACCGGCCGAACCTCAGCCAGAGGCGATGGATCTCGTCATTCCCTACGAGGACGACCAGCTCGTCGTGATCGACAAGCCTGCCGGGCTGGTGGTGCATCCGGGAGCAGGGCACGAGACCGGCACTCTGGTGAACGCGCTGGTGGCACATTGCGGAGCAAGCCTGTCGGGGATCGGCGGGGTCCGGCGGCCCGGCATCGTGCACCGTCTCGACAAGGACACCAGCGGGTTGCTGGTGGTGGCGAAGACCGACCGGGCACACCAGCGCCTCTCGGCGCAATTCGCCGATCATGGCCGCAGCGGCGATCTCGAGCGGGCCTATTTGGCGCTCGTCTGGGGTGTGCCCGAGCCGCGCTCCAGCACCATCACCACCAACCTGGCTCGCAGCCAAAAAAATCGCGAGAAAATCGCAGTGGTGCGGGAGGGGGAGGGGCGTCACGCGGTGACGCATTATCGGGTCGAGGCGTTGCCTGGGCCCGATGGTCTCGTCGCCCTCGTGCGCTGCGTGCTGGAGACCGGGCGGACGCACCAGATCCGGGTGCATCTGAGCCATCGCGGCCATCCGCTGCTCGGGGACGACACCTATGGCAGCGCGATGAAGACCAAGGCAGTCAAGCTCGGGCAGGAGGCGCAGGGGGCGCTGACCGCTCTGGGGCGTCAGGCGCTGCACGCGACATTGCTCGGCTTCCGCCATCCGGGCACCGGCGAGCGCCTGCATTTCGAGAGCCCGCTGCCGCCGGACATGGCTGCGCTCCTGGACGCGCTGTCGCAGAACTCACGCTGAGGGCCGCGTTGCGCGGGCGCATCGGTCAAGCAATCGTTTAACGACGTGGTGCGTTTCGGCACCGCATCGCATGGCCTCGGCATGCAGACTGCAAACCCGAAGCCCGGTCGGCGCGTTGCAGTCATTCACGTGGCGAGCGCCGCTACCGGGTGATCGTGCTCTCCTGTAGAGATGGGGAGCGCACCGGCCGGCTCAAGAGAGAGGCCGCTCGCAAGGGGCCTGCCCGACAGGGGGGCCGATATAGGAGGTGTCCATGGCAGGCGCATTGCCCGTGCTCGCCAACGAAGGTGGCCTTTCGCGCTACCTCGACGAGATCCGCAAGTTCCCGATGCTGGAACCCGCGGTCGAATATAAATTGGCCAAGAACTGGCGTGAGGACGGCGACCGCGAGGCGGCTCACCGGCTTGTGACGTCCCATCTGCGTCTCGTCGCGAAGATCGCGATGGGCTATCGCGGTTATGGCCTGCCGATCAGCGAAGTCGTGTCCGAGGGCAATGTCGGCCTGATGCAGGCCGTCAAGCGCTTTGAACCGGAGAAGGGCTTCCGGCTCGCCACTTACGCCATGTGGTGGATCAAGGCGGCGATCCAGGAATACATCCTGCGTTCGTGGTCGCTCGTGAAAATGGGCACGACCGCGAACCAAAAGAAGCTGTTCTTCAACCTGCGCAAGGCGAAGGGCCGCATCTCGGCGCTCGACGAGGGCGACCTGCGTCCCGAGCACGTGACGACGATCGCCAAGAACCTCGGCGTGCCCGAGCAGGACGTGATCGACATGAACCGTCGCCTGTCCGGTGACACCTCGCTCAACGCTCCGCTTCGTGAGGAGGGGGAGGGCGAGTGGCAGGATTGGCTCGTCGACAACGCGCCGAGCCAGGAGACCGTGCTCGCCGCCGAGCAGGAGGGCTCGAACCGCCTTTCGGCGCTGCGCGACGCGCTCTCGGTGCTGAACCCGCGTGAGCGACGCATCTTCGAGGCGCGCCGCCTCGCGGATGATCCAATCACGCTGGAGGACCTCTCGGGCGAGTTCGGCGTGTCACGGGAGCGCGTGCGCCAGATCGAGGTCCGTGCCTTCGAGAAGGTTCAGGATGCGGTCAAGCGCAACATCGCGGCCCGCGAGGCGCCACAGGTCGAAGCGCGAATCTGATCGGGCGCATCTCGATTGCCGGAGGGGAAGACCCCTCCGGCATTTTTATGTCGAGACCGTCACGTCGGGGGATGCTTAACCCCTACCGCCATTGATCGAAGGCATCCTGCAGGACGCGAGCGCCCGCAGAGCCCTTTTCGAAGGAGAGGATGGCGCGCGGGCCATCCTTGTACTTCACGGCAAGGTCGATCCAGTTGCGGCGCGTCAGCATCTCGGTATTGCGCTCGATATCAGCGGGTAGATTCGAGAGCCCGATCAGGAACAGGTTGTCGCGGACGCGCACCGGCAGGCCGGAGACTGGCGAACCGCGGCCGCCCTCGTCGTCCTTGAGTTGAATAAGCCCGATCTCCTGCACGGCGCGCTTCTCGCCCGGACCGTAATTGGTGAAGGCGAGTTCGATGGTGTGGGAGGCCGGCAGCGTCGCGTCGAGGTTGCGCCGGATCGTCACGGCCAGCGTGAGGCCAGCCTCCGGATACTCGATATTGGCCCGGACCGCGCTCTGGAGCGGTTGGCCCTGTTCGCCGTTGACGGCCTCCAGTCGCCAGAGGACGCGCCCCTGAATGGCAGAGGGAGGCGCCTTCGGATCGGAGGTGTTCTCCTCGTAAAGCACGGCGCGCTGGGCGACGGAGACGTCGGGACGCGGATTGGACTCGGCGGGGGCGCTCGACGGCTCGCTCTCGGGCTTCTCGCTCCCGATCCTGTCGGACAGCTTGGCGTCGGACTGGGCCGGAGCGGCGGCCTCGGTGTCGCCGGCGCCTTGTGGGAGATCGGAGCGCTTGTCGGCGAGCATGATCGCGGCCACGGCGATCAATCCGATCACCACGGCGAGCACGCCGCCGACGACGAGGTTGCGCAGCTGGCGCGAACGTCCGGCACGTGGTGTCTTCACGTCGAGCCGGGGCCGCTGACGGCCGTTGACGACGTCCGGCGGCGCAAGATCCTGGATCGGACCGGATTCCGGAGCGGTGTCCTGCGTGGGCACCGACACTGCCGCCGCGGCCTCCTCGTTCGATTTCGGACGGCGCGGCGGTGGCACGAAGGGCGTGAAGGCGGGCGGCGGCCCGGGCTCGGGCAGCGGCTGCTCGGCCGGTGCCTCGGGTTCGGGAGGCGCCGGTGCGGGGGAAGCGACCGGGATGAAGGGCGCGACCTCGGGCGACGCCTCGGGCGCCGGCCGGGGCGGAGCAGGCTGGACTTTCGGCTCGGGTGCGGCCTCGGGCTCCGAAGAAGGCGGGGGCGCCGCCGGCTTCGGGGGAGCGGGTGGTGCGGCGGCCGGCTCCGGGGCAGCTGGCTCGCCGTATACGGATTCGAGCCGGGTGATCGCGGCGTCCAGCGCCTTGCGCTCGATTTCGATCGCCTCGTCCGGTAGTGGCGGATCCAGAGTGCGGAGCTGACCGATCAAAGCGCTGCGGGCGCGATCATACACGGCCTTGCGCAGAGCCGGAGTGCGATCCGGCAAGGCGTCGAGCGCCCGCGCCAGCAACGGATAATAGTCGGCCATCGTGCCCTGATCCGCCCGTTCCCGCCGCCTCGAGCCTAATCCTCGAAGGGGTTGTGCATCAGGATGGTGTCGTCGCGCTCCGGCGAGGTGGAGAGCAGGGCGACGGGCGCCCCGATCAGTTCCTCGATCCGCCGCACGTACTTCACCGCCTGCGCCGGCAGATCCGCCCAGGAGCGGGCGCCGCCCGTGGTGCCGTCCCAGCCCTTGAAGGTCTCGTAGACCGGCACCGCGCGCTGCTGCGCGGCCTGGCTCGCCGGCAGATGGTCGAGGCTCTCGCCGTCGAGCTCGTAGCCGGTGCAGATGCGGATCTCCGAGAACCCGTCGAGCACGTCGAGCTTGGTCAGGGCGATGCCGTCGATGCCCGAGGTGCGCACGGTCTGGCGCACGAGGCAGGCATCGAACCAACCGCAGCGGCGCTTGCGTCCGGTCACGGTGCCGAATTCGTGGCCCCGCTCGCCGATGCGCTGGCCGATCTCGTCATGCAGCTCGGTGGGGAAGGG
Source organism: Methylobacterium brachythecii (assembly GCF_014196345.1). Lineage (GTDB taxonomy): Bacteria > Pseudomonadota > Alphaproteobacteria > Rhizobiales > Beijerinckiaceae > Methylobacterium > Methylobacterium brachythecii. Next base: position 6,810 of record NZ_JACIDN010000015.1, read on the forward strand.
GCCCTCGCCGACGCGCGTCGTGTAGGCCTTGGCGATGCCGAGCACGTAGCCGACCGCGCCAGGGCCGAGGCCGGAGCCGGTCGCGGCCTGGCCGGCCACGGTGTTCGACGAGGTCACGAAGGGATAGGTGCCATGATCGACGTCGAGCAGCGCGCCCTGCGCACCCTCGAACAGGATGCGCTTGCCGGCCCGCCGCGCCTCGTCGAGCAGCCTCCAAACCGTATCCTGGTAGGGGAGCACCTTGTCGGCGATGCCGGTCAATTCGTCGTGGATCGTCTGGTCGGCGATCTCGGGCAGGCCGAAGCCGCGGCGCAGGGCGTTGTGGTGGGCAAGCAACCGCTCGATCTTCGGGCCGAGGGTGTCGGGCTCGGACAGGTCCATCACCCGGATGGCCCGGCGGCCGACCTTGTCCTCGTAGGCCGGGCCGATGCCGCGCTTGGTCGTGCCGATCTTGGTGCCGGGCGCACCGTCCTCGCGCAGCGCGTCGAGCTCGCGGTGAAGGGACAGGATCAGCGTGGCGTTGTCGGCGACGCGCAGGTTCTTTCGCGAGACTTCGACGCCTTGACCGGTGATGCGCTCGATCTCGGAGACGAGCGCATAGGGGTCGAGCACGACGCCGTTGCCGATCACGCCGAGCGTGTTCGGGCGGACGACGCCCGAGGGCAGCAGCGACAGCTTGTAGACGTTGGCGCCGACCACCAGCGTGTGGCCGGCATTGTGGCCGCCCTGGAAGCGCACCACGATGTCGGCCTGCTCGGAGAGCCAGTCGACAATCTTGCCCTTGCCCTCGTCACCCCATTGGGCGCCTACGACGACGACGTTCGCCATGCCGGTCTCGATCTGCTTCCCGTGACCGCGTGTCCGGATCGATGGACTCGACCATCACGCCACGCGCGAAAACCCCGGCGTCGTAGCCGGGGCGAGGATAGGGCGCGTCTTCGGCGATCAGAAGGGGCAGGTCAAGCAAGGCGGAGCCTGCCCACAGGGCATTCACACGCCCGGCTCGCGGTTATTTCGCGTCGGCGGGCGGCTTGATCACCGGCATCGAGGAGCCGGATTCGCCCGGCGGGATCGTCCGGATCTCGGGATCGACGCCGCCCGGCGGCTTGATGACGCCGTCCGACCTCTCCAGCTTGTCGCTGAGCGTGGCGCCGCCGCCCGAACCATCGGTCTCGGGACGGATCTTTTCCGGCACCTGCTGGCTCGGCGGCGGCAGCTTCGGATCGCTGTCCTGGCCCCTCTGCGGCACCGACGGATCCTGCGCGAGAGCGGCCGTGGCGATGAGCGCCGCGGCAAGCGCCGCGGTGAGTGGTTTCAGCATGGTGGTTCCCCCGGGAATAGCATGTGCTGTTGGTGGGAGAACGGATGGCGCGCCGCCTCCGTTCCGGGGAGGACGGTCATCGCCCTGAGGGAGGCGGGCTGCGACACTTCCCCGATCCGATGGGAACCGCCGGCATTTACGACCGCGCGATGCCGTGCGTGCCGCAGCACCGCACGCCAGAACCCGCAGCCGTCGCTGCATGATGAAGTTTGATCCGCATCCACCGAACGCTCGGCGAGCTCCTCCTGAGACCCAGGCCCCAGATTTGAAAGAGCCGATCGATGAGGATCGGTTCGCGTCCGGGATGGGTGCACCCGCAGAAAACAAGTGCGCCGAACCGGCTCTTCGGCGCGTCAAGGGCCGCATCACGATGCATGACGTCATCGTCATCCCGCTCCGATGCCGGTCACCCCCGGGCCGGCTTCGACCGCATCGGCGGCAGCACGATTAAACCCATCGCGACGGTCCGCCGCTTCAATCGCACAGGGGAGGGGGCGAGCTGCTTGGCCAAGACGAGCGATCAGGCCGTCGCCACGACGGAGGAAAGCCGCCATTGTCGTTTTGCGGCCAAGCTCACTCCGCTGCGCGCCGACAATCGAGTATATTATCTGTCTAAACTAAAACATGTGCACTGGATCTAGTGCAAATCTCAAATATATCTGTATTAAAAATGCGTAATCATTGCGTTTATATCGCAAGTCTTACTCTACGCCCACGGAGAATGACCACGACGGTGGGGCGGGCTCTCGGTCCGCTTGGCAGGCGACGGGTGCGATGACGGCCAAACCTGTCGGCAGGGCCAAGCACAGGGCGGCCGTTAACCCTGTCACGCAGTCTCGCTTTCCTTTTGCGATGAAGCGTGGCAGCCTTCGACCTGCAGCCTCAGCTGCGCAATTGGCTGCGTTCAGGGCGGCCAGCCCCGGTGTTACCAGCACCGTGGCCGGCCTGACCAAAGCCGCTCATCATCTGGAGATGATCGACCATGGCTAGGCACCAGCTTAGCGGCCCGCGCCGACGCGCGGAAGCCTCCCCCACCCACTTCCAGCCCATCCGCGCATGTCCGACGACGTGCGCCCGTCCCGTCGAGGAAGACCACGGCCGCGTCTAGCCGCGCCGCCGCCGGCATTCGCCCTCTTCCTCACCTCCACGGGATCGATCAGGCCCGGCCTCACGGTCGGCGCGCGACCGCGCATGCGCTCGTTCGATCCCGTCCCACGGGACGCACATCATCATGGATCTCATCCGCAAGGCCATCGCCGGCATCGTGCCGGCCCGAGAGCTCTCCTGCCTTCACGTCGAGGGCCTGCCGCCGAGCGTGCGCATCATCAAGGCGCGCACCTCGACGCTCCTTCTCGTCGTCACCCCGGTCGAGCATACCGGGGCCGTGCTCAACGCCTTCACCGGCGATGAATCGCTTGTCTACGGGCTCGCCAATCACGGCCTCGTCAGCGAGATCGGCCTGATCCGGCGCGGAGTGCGCTTCGGGGCCACCACCCGGCACCTGAGCCACCGCATGCGCCGGCACCTCGCCAACCCGCCCGTTCCGGCCGCCCGCACCCTGTTCGTGGTGGCCGGACGCACCGCCGACGTTCTGACCGCCGAGCTCGCCTTCGCGCTCGAATCCGAACTTGCCCGGTTGACCCCGCTCGCCGGGGCCTACCAGGTCATCGGCAGCTACAGCTTCCCCACGCTGTCGGCCCCGACCCAGCTCGTCGTCGATCACTGGGTCGAGGAACTGCGTCTCATGTTGATCGACGCGGGCGTGCCCGTGCTGGAACAGTCGGCGCAGGACTCGGAGGCAGGCGAGGCGGGAGAGACGGACGAGGCCCCGGAACGCGCGTTTCGCTCCGGCTACAGCCTCAGCGTACCCGCCGACCTCACCAGCCGGCCGGACGCCCAACGCTGGCGGCTCTCCGCCGGCGAGGTCCGGGCCTCGGCGATCTGCTGGCAGGGCTGGACCGTGCTCCAGCCGGGGGCCACGGCCCGCGCGCTCGTGGTGCCCTCCAACCAGGCCTGCCTGACGCGCAAGCGCCAGGTGCTTCGCGCCCAGGGCATCCTCCGCCCTCACGGCCGGCGCGGGCAGGTGCTCGAATTGCTGCGCCCGCTGCGGGTCCCGTCGCTGGTGAACGCCGCCCGGCTGCTGTTCGGCAACAATTCCGACGGTCGGGAATGGCGCCGGGTCTCCTGAGGGCCCGGATCGGGCGGCCATCGGCCCGATCCCGCGCCTGACCGCAATCCTCCCACTCAGCCTCCCTTTTCTTCCAAACGCGACGCGGCGTCCTCCGCCGCGCTCGCCGGAGCTCATTCCATGCTCATGCGCATTCCTCTGACCTCACCACCGAACGTCTTAGCCCCGTGCGGTGTCGGCACCCGGCCCGCGGACCCGCTGCCCGTCCGGCTCGACGCGTGCCTTCGCGCGATCCCGATCGTCGCCCGGGTCTCTCCCGATCCGGTGGTCGAAGCCCTCGCCCGCGCGCTCGGCCTGTCGGCGTCCGGCGTCGCCTGCCGCCGGCTTCGGCTCGTCGACGGCAGCGGCCTGACGATCGTCGTGGCCGAGGGTCCGAGCTGGCGCCCTGCTGCCAAGGTCGCGCTTCTCAGGCTCAAGCGCGCCGCCTCCGCTCTCGGACACCGCGTCATGCTCCTGCCCGACAGGGCCTGCGACCGGATCGCGCGCGGCGCCGCCGCGGCGGGGGACTCCGGCGGTCTCGGCGTGCCGGTCGATCCGGTCGTTCGGCGCCGGCCCCGAACCACGAACGCCGCCGGCGTGATGCGGCCCCCGGCTGCGGATCGCCGCGCCGGGGCAGGGCGCCTCGGGCTGCTCGGGGTGGGGCTCGCGGGAGCCGCGGGCCGGATGTCGGCGAACGCGGCCGGGGGAGGCAGCTGATGCATCGCGCACCCCAGTCGTCCAGCCCTCCTTCGCCCTTGCGCATCCAGGTCGTCAGCGACCTGCATGTCGACGTCGCCGATCCCGACCCGTTCGCGCTCGCACCCGGGGCCGACCTCGTCGTCGTGGCCGGCGATACCTGCGCCGGGGCGGTCGCGGCCTTCACTCACCTGCGCCGCTGCGTTCCCGCACCGCTGCCGATCGTTGCCGTCCTCGGCAACCACGAATTCTACGGCAGCGTCCATGCCGACGAACTCGCCCGCGCCCGCGCCGCGGCGGAGCGGCTCAAGATCACGCTCCTCGAGAACGAAGTCGCCGTCATCGCCGGCGTGCGGTTTTTCGGCGCGACGCTGTGGACCGATTTCGACCTCTACGGCCACGCGCATCGCCCGGTCGCGATGGCCGCGGCGCTGCGGCGCATGAACGACCATCGCTGCATCGCCGCCGCCCCCTACCCGGCCTGGCGGCCGTTCCTGCCCCTCGACGCCGCGAAGCTGCACGCCACTTCGCGCGCCTTCCTGGCACGGACGCTGGCGACGCCGTTTGCCGGTCCGCGCGTGGTGGTGACCCATCATGCGCCCCACCCGAGGTGCATCGCGCCGCGCTACGGCCGTGACCCGCTCAGCGCCAGCTTCGCCTCGGATCTCACCGATCTGATCGCCGGCGCCGGCCCGGATCTCTGGATCCACGGGCACACCCACCACGCCGTCGACCAGATGATCGGGGCAACCCGCCTCGTCTCGAATCCACACGGCTACCGGCACGAATGCGCCGGCCGGTTCGATCCGACCCTGGTGATCGAGGTGGCGCGCCAACGCCCGGAGGATCAGGCATGAGCAAGCCCGAGACCCGCACACCCCCTAGCCGCACACCCAAGACCGAGCCGAGGCCCCATACGCCCACGGCAGAGAAGTCCGAGCCGAACAAGCCCGGGTCGAACAAGCCCAGGGCGAACCGGCGCCAGGGGAACGCGTCCGAGGCCCGCGTTCCCGAGCGCGGCACACCCGAGACGTTCGGGCCCTCGCTCCCTGAGGAGGCCGGAGCCGGCGGGCGGCCGCGACAGCCCGCATCGCCGAGCCCGGCATCGCCCTCCCGGCAGCCCGCGCCGCCCGAGGACACGCCCCAGACCCTCGACGACACCTTCGGCCTCGACCTGTTCGACCTCAGCCTGCCGGCGCCCCTCGATCTCCAGGAGGGCGGTCTCAAGCCGGCATCCCAAGAGCCCCGCGATGAGGGCTCGGGCCGGCGGGGTGGTTGGCGCGGCATCCGCCAGGCCGACGGCCTCGTCGACCCGCCACGGCTGCTCGCCGAACTCGCCCTCGAGGCGGCGCTGCCCGCGCGGTTGGGCCGGCGTCTGCGCGCGGGACACGCCCTTGTCGTCATCGTGATCGTCCAGAGCGCAGGCTGGGTCGCGCCGATCGAGGCGGCGGTCAGGACCGCGACCGGAGGCCATGCCCGCATCGTCACGAGAGCCACGCGTCCGCGCGGCAGCATCGAGGTCGAACGCGACGCCGAGGCGGCCGACCGGATCGCCGACGCCGGAGCGCTCGTGGCGATCACGCCCGACGTCGGTTTCCTCGCGCCGGTCCTGGTCTGCGCGGCCGATCACACGCTCAGCGTTTCTGCGCTCGATGCCCGTCTCGTCAACCGCGCGGTCGGGCTGTGGTGTGGCCGGCGCCTGCGCGAGAGGCTGGAGGCGCAGGACCTCGCCGGCCTCGACCTGCTCGACGTCGCCGCGGCCCTGCGCGCGGGAGCGACACCGTCGGCCTGCCTTGCGCGCATCCGCCGAGCGAGCCGCGCCCGCATCGGCGTGCCCGCATCAACCGGCGCGCCGCCGCTCGACCAGCTGACCGGCTACGGCGAGGCCCTCGCCTGGTCGCGGCGCGCCGTCGCCGACATCGCCCGGGTCAGGGCCGGCACGCTTGCAGCCGACGCCCTCGAGTCGATCGTCTGGTTCGGTCCCCCCGGCACCGGAAAGACCACCCTGGCGCGCGCCACCGCCGCCGCGGCGGGCGTCACCTGCGTCGAGACCAGCGTCGCGGCCTGGTTCGTCGAGGGCACCGGATACCTCGATTCGGTCCTGAAGCTGATCACGGCCTTCACGGAGCGGCTCGAACTGGCGGCCAAGCGCGATGGTACGGCCATCGGCTACATCGACGAATTGGACGCCCTGCCGAGCCGGACCCGGCTCGACGACCGCAACGCCAGCTATTGGCAATCTGTGATTGTGCATGTTCTCACATGCACGGAAAAGCTGCGTCAGGCCGGTGTCGTCCTGATCGCGGCCACGAACTTCGTCGACCGCCTTGACCCGGCCCTGCTTCGTCCGGGCCGGTTCGATCGCCAGATGCTGATCGGACCGCCCGACGAGGCGGGTCGGGTCGGCGTCCTGCGCCACCATCTCGGCGAGGATCTCCGGGGCGCCGATCTGGTGAGCGCAGCCCGCTTGTCGAGCGGCCGGACCGCCGCGGACCTCGCCGGAAGCGTGCGCGGCGCCCGGGCACGGGCACGCGCCGCCGGGCGCGCGCTTCGTCTCGACGATGTTCTTGCCGAGATCGCGCCGCCAGAGACCCGCTCCGAGTCCGACCTGCGCGCCGTCGCCCGGCACGAGGCGGGGCATGCCGTGATCGGCCTGCGCCTCGGCCTTCGCGTCGACGAGGTCTCGATCCTCTCCGGCCTCGATTACGGCGGCCGCACGATGATCCGGACGGGCCACGCGCTGCCGGATCGGGCGCATTTGGAACGGCGTGTCATCGCGTTGCTCGCCGGGCGCGCCGCCGATGCGGTCCTCGGGGACGGCGCCACGGCGGGCGCGGCGGGTGATCTGCGCGAGGCGACACGACAGGTTGCGGCGCTTCACGCGAGCCTCGGCCTCGGCGACACCCTGAGCGCCATGGTGGATGCGGAGCATGCGACCGCGCTGCTGCGCGAGGATGCGGGCCTGGCCGAGCGCGTCGAGGCCGACCTGCGTCGGCTGCAAGGCGTCGCCGTGGCGATGGTGCGCGCGGATCGAGAAGCGATCCTCGCACTCGTCGACGCGCTTCTCGCGCGCCGCGTCCTGACCGGCGAGGACCTCGGCGAGATCGTCGGCGGCCACCGGCCGAGGATCCGTGTCCGATCCGGAAACGGCCGTCTCGCTCCGTCGAGCGTCGCCGCAGCACAGCCCACGGAATCGCCAACCTGACGCCCCGGCGCGCCGGCCCGTCCCGAATGGGGGCCGGGCCGGCCTCACCCGATCCCTCATTCCGCATCGGCGCCAGGCCGATGCCCTCTGCGAGACAATCCCAGCCATGACGACCTCTCGTCTCGAATTCATCCTCACCGCCGACGAGGCGGCGCGCCTCGCGAGCGCGCTCAAGGCCTACGAGCATCTCAGCGGCGGCGATCCGCCCGACCCGAGGGCGCTCGCCGTCGCACCGCTCCTGCGCGACTGGCACTGCGCCAAGATCCCCGCGGCGATGCCGGTGCTCGTCGGAGAGATCAGGAACCATCCGGCACTGCCGGGAACGCGGCACGTCGCAACCTCGCGGCTGCTGCTGCTCGATGCCGGCGCGGGCTGGGCCCGCACCCTGAACCACCTCTACCGCCTTGGGACGGCGGCGCGATGAGCGCGGTCAGGCCGAAGGCCGTCGAGACCGCGCTCATCGAGGCCGAGCCGCTGACGGATCGCAGCCTCTCGGGCCGGGTCCGCGCGGCCGGCGCTTCCGCTCTCTTTTTCAGGATTTGGATTTGGCCATGACCCGTCGCATCGTTGTGTTCGACTTGGAAACGACCCCCGATCTCGCCGCCGTGGCGCGTGTGCACGACCTCGATCCGTCGGACCAGGCGGCGGCGCGGGCCAAGCTCGGCAAGGGCTTTCCGGCCTTGATCTACCATCAGATCGTGGTCATCGGCACGCTGGTGGCCGAGTACGACGACGGAGCTTGGCAGGTGCGGGCGCTCGATGCGCCCCATGGCGGCGACCACGACGAGGCCGCGCTGATCGCCGGGTTCTCCGCCCGTCTCGAACGGCTGCATCCGCAACTCGTGAGCTTTGCCGGGCACAGTTTCGACCTGCCGGTGCTGCGCTACAGAGGCCTCGTGAACGGGCTCTCGGCCCCCGGCCTCAGCATCCGGCCGTATCACCGCCGCTACGACGAGTCCGCCCTCGACCTGTGCGACCACGTTGGCAATTACGAGACCCGCTCCAAGGTCAAGCTGGACACGATGTGCCGGGCGCTCGGGCTGCCGGGCAAGCCCGCCGGCATGAATGGCGGATGCGTCGCCGACCTGGTTGCGGCCGGGCGGTTCGACGACGTCGCCGCCTATTGCACGGCCGATGTGCTCGCGACATTTCGGATCTTCCTCGCCTACGAGAGATTGCGCGGCCTGCTCGATGCCGGAGCGCATGCCCGCAGCGAAGCGAACCTCACCGGGTTCCTCGCCGCGCGGGCGCACCACACGCGAGCGGCCGAGCCGTCCGTGCGACCCGCTCCGGCGACGATCCGATCGGCGTGAGGGCAGACGCCAGGGGAGGGCGCCACATTCGGCATTCGCGTCGTTTCGACGGATGCCGCCCCCTTCGCCAGAGCGGGCCCGCGTCGGTGGGGCGGACCATCGCGATGAGGAACGGCGAGGCCGCACGCCGCATTCCGATGCCGTCAACAGGGGCCGATTGACCATCTCGGAGGAGTTCGCGGGACGCATGCCGATCCCTTGAGCGGGCTCCGAGCGCCGTCCATGGGGTGTCCGCGCTTGGCTTTCAGCGTTCGTCCTGCCGGTCGAGGGCGTAGCCCTGGCCTTTGACCAGCACGAATCCCGTCGCGCGGGGGTGAACCAGGATCGTTCGCAAATTTTCCGAGATGTCCTTTCCGGGCAATGTAAATCGTGTCGTCAGGGCCGACAGGAGCGCGCGGTGCGCCATCGGCGTCCCCTGCGCGCCGATCAGGGCCGCCGCCTCGCGCCGAACCCCCGCCACGTCGAGACGCGGCCGCGCCTGCTCTTCCGGCTCGGCCGGCTCGGCTGGACGTGCCGTTCGACCAGGCCGATCCTCGGGCTTGTGGCGCGGCGGCGCCCGAGATTCGGGAGGCAGGCGCGCGACGGCATTGCGCTTCCCTTTCGCTGAGGTCTGGGCCGCCCGTCCTTCGAGCGCGCCGACCCGGGCCACGAGATCCTCGATATCCCTGCGCAACCCGGTCAGCATCGTCTCGACCGATCCGGAACCGACTGGCCGAACAGGCCGGTCCGGCGTGTCGCCGTAGGCCGCAAGCGCAGCCTCGATGGCCTCGACGATGAGGTCGTTGACGGCGCAGTGGCGTTCGACGGCGATCACCTTCAGCGCCGTGATCAGGCCTTTGTCGACGATGAGCGTCGTTCGAAGCCGATCGTCGGGGCGACCCGCCGCCGCCGTCCCCGCCTCCGCTGCCGTCGTCTTCCGTACCACGCCGTTGCCGCCCCGTGCTTGATCCCGCCCCTGGCGCCCCCGCCGCAGAGGAGCGCGCTCTCGGCCATCATAGCCGCACCGACCGCGCACGAGAAAGCCACCGGCACCATCGCCAGGCGCAGGGTTGCACGGCATTGCAAGGTCAAACTTGCAGGCTTGTCGGTTTCATGGAACGTTGAAATGCGAATACGTTTCGATTCGCTTCGTTTCCATATGTTGCAAGGATGTGCCATGTCAGACCCGACCCCGAGGCCGATCCCCCCCGGCGACTTCGAGGCTCAGGCGAAAGCCCTCGCCAAGGAGCGCGACCTTGCAAAGAAGGCGCTCCTCAACGGCTTCGCGCAAATCTTCAAGGCGCGGGACGGCATCGAGAAGGCCCATTCATGTCCCGCGACGCTTGCGGGGATCGCCGCCGACATGGTCGTGACCATGGAGGACGCCGACTATCTCGCACTGATGCGCGAGAGGGGGCTTGCGATCCTCGCGGGCATCCCGCTTCCCGAGCGCGAGGTCCGCATCCAGCCGCTTCAGGTGATCAGCACCGGCGAACCTGACGCGACGGTGCGGGACCTTTTGAGCAACGCCGGCTTCCGCCGCCATGCCGGCACCGATGCCACGTTGGAGATCTACGTCGGCGAGGGATCGCTGACGGCGTGGAGGAAGCTGCAGAGCCACAGGATCACCGTCTCGGCGATCACGCTGCCGGGAGGCCTGTCACTGGACTCGATCGCGCACGGGGGAGGGCAGGACGGGCCGACACCGCAATCCGGTGCCGCGCCCACCGATCCGGTGCCCGCGTCCGGTGACCGGGACGGCGCAGGGGAACCGACGTCGGAGACCCTATCCGAGACGGGTCGGTCGAACGTAGGCACCGGCAAACCCCTCGCGACACCGAGGTTTCGTCCCTACCGCATGGCGACGGTGTCCGCGCCAGAGGACCAAGATTGGGCCCTGCATCGTGCAAAGCCCGCCCAGTATGCGGCGTTGATGGACGGCGTGATCACGCAGGAAGGTCCGGTCACCTGCGACAACGCCATCGAAGCTTTGCGCCTCGGCCTCGGCCTGTCCGCGATCCACGAGAACAGCCGCACCAAGCTCAAGGCGGCCGTGGCGGGTCTGGTCGCGGATGGCGGCGTGCTCGCGCTCGGCGGCGATGTCTACCACAAGGCCGATCTGCCGATCCTGCCGCGGGATCGGACGGGGTGCCCTGCACGCATCCGCACGCTCGCGGCGTTGCCCGAGGCCGAGATCACCGCCGCCCTGCTGGAGGTGCTCGATCTCGGCGAACCCGGTGATGACGACGCCGTTCTGATTTCGGCGGCGCTCCGGCTCGGCTACGGGCTCAAGTCACCCGGGACGAACCGGGCGCTCTCCGAGCGCATCCGTGCGGCGATCACCGGCCTGGTCGAGCGGCCGGGCGTCACCCGCGACGGTCAGGGTCGCCTGGTCCGTGCCCCGAACCCTCCGGGCACGACGGCGAGGGACGATCACCCCGCGATCGACGCGCCGCCCGAGGGCGCCTCCCCCGACCAGCAGGGCGACGTGATCAGCTTTCCGGTGCTGAGCAAGGGCTTCGGCTAGCTCCGGCGGCGCGCTGGCCGACAAGGTTCAGGCGACGGCCGCGGCCGGACGCCCCTTTTTCCTTCAAGGCCGGCACGATGGCCGGGTCGGCCCGATCCACGCAGCAGGCTCTGGCATCCGGCAACGTCCCGGGTCGGAGTAACGTAGGGCTCGAGCACCATGGATACCGATACCGACCCGCGATCCGGAGCCCGCCGACCCCGTCAAGCCAAGACCGAGGCGGATTATGCCAAGCGCGCCCGCCAATTGCTGACGCGCTGCGCGACCGAGATCGCTCGGCCGGAGCAAAGGCACGCCGTCACTTGGGCCGAGTTCGTCACCTGGCTTCTCGCCCGCAGGCCTGGCGTCGCCGCCACCAGCTGGCAGCAATACAAGAGCGCCTCGGTCTTCCTCCTCGAACGCGCGATCGATCTCAAGACCGCCGCCCTCGCAGCCGTAAGCGAGTCCGGCGAAATGCGGGCGCTCGCCACAAGCCTGGCAACCATGCAGACCGCGCTTCGGGACCTTCAGGCGGCGGGGACCGAGGGCTGCCTTCGCACGACGCGGCGAACCTCCTCGCGCAAGGCCAAGCGTTTCGACGAGGCGGATCGCCATGCCATCGTCGCGGAAGCCGAACGGATCAAGAGCCGCTACGCCGGCGACCTCGCCGATTGTCTCCTCGCCGCGAAACGCTGCGGGCTGCGCCCAGCGGAGTGGGCCGGCACGCGGCTCGTCCCGAGCGACGATCCCGCCGTTCTGGTGCTTCGCGTGCCCAATGCCAAGGCGGATACCGTCCGTGCCCATGGTCCGACGCGAACGCTGGTCTTCGACCGCCTGCCCGAGGTGGAGCGGCGTGCGGTCGAACGATGGGTCCGGCGCATCTCCGACCCGACGCTCGATGCCCCGCGCCTGATCAAGGCCCTGGGCGATTGTCTCCACGGCATCACGCGCGCGCTCTGGCCACGGCGAACAAAGCATATCGCGCTGTACTCGGCGCGGCACGAATTCGCCGCCCTTGCGAAAGTGCGCTACCGGCCTGCCGAAGTGGCGGCGTTGATGGGACATGCCAGCGATGTCACGGCGACCGACCATTACGGCCGCTACCGGGCCGGCGCATTTCCGCCGGGCCTGCAAACCCTGCTCGACCGCCTGCCGAAACCCGATCCGAGCGAGATCCTGCAGGTCAGGCGCAAATTGTCCGTCAAGCTCGACCGCTTGCCCGGTTTGCGCGAAGCGCCCGTAGCTCCGGATTCAAACGTCCGACCGAACGTCTGACCTCTGGGACGCGGTAATCTTACGCGTGCACCGAGCAACGCCCGCACAGCCGGCTGCCGCCGCTATGCCTACGGGTTCGCATCCGATCTCTCCGGGCCCGTCGCCTTCAGCGTCGCCACGAGAGACCGGCCAATGAATCTGGCGCTTCCTCAACCTGAGATGCCCGGGTCCCATCGCGGGCCGTCCTCCCTCGTCGTGGCCATCACGGCGACATACGGTGTTCGTCAAGCTCTATGGCGCCGCGTCCAGGTTGGGCGGGACCAGCCGAACTGGGTGGCACGTGGCCGCAAGGATCAGCGCTTCTGATGTAAGCGCTCACCGGTGGCCCTATCGCACGGAAAGGCCGTACGGGATCTGCTTTGGCCGCACCGCTGGAGTTGACGGTCGTTGCCGTTCCGACATTACGTATGGGGCGCTGTGTAGCCGGACGAGGGTTCGACAGGTAGGGGTTCCGATGCGCACGCTTGGCGCTTCGAGCCTGCGACGGCCGGTGCTATGCTGACGCCATGCCCCGCTGGCTTGCCATCCTCTGCGCCATTCCGCTGCTGCTGCTCATCGTGGCGGCAGCCCTGACCGTCGACGATCCCTGGGGCGTGGCCCTTGCCAAGCTGAAGGAGGGCGGCCTGTGGACCGGGCTCGCCGCGTTCCTAGTGATGGCGATGGTGCTGGCGTGGTTCCGCAAGCCGGACGCTCAGTCCCGCGCCTCGGCGAAGGTGAAATAGAGTTCGCGCAGACGCCGCGCGACCGGCCCCGGCCGCCCCTCGCCGAGCGTCTCGCCGTCGACCGAGACCACCGGCATCACGAAGGCGGAGGCGCTGGTGTAGAAGGCCTCGGCCGCGCCGTGCAGCTCCTCCACCGAAAACAGCCGCTCCTCAAGCGTCAGGCCGAACTCGGCAGCGAGCGCGATCACGGCGCGCCGAGTGATGCCCGGCAGCAAAGCGTTCGAGAGCGGGCGGGTGACGATGGTGCCCTCGCGCGTGACGATGAAGGCGGTCGAGGACGAGCCCTCGGTGATCGCGCCGTCCTCGACCATGAAGGCCTCGGCCGCGCCCGCCTCCGCCGCCGCCTGCTTGGCCAGCACTTGGGCCAGCAGAGCCACCGACTTGATGTCGCGCCGCTGCCAGCGGATGTCGGGCACCGTGACGACCTTCGCCCCGGTCTCGGCCAGAGGGTTCGCCCGGATGGTCTTGGCCTGGGTAAAGGCCACCACGGTCGGCACGGCGTCCTTCGGGAAGGAGAAGTCGCGCTCTGCGGCGCCGCGGGTCACCTGCATGTAGACCAGCCCCTCGTCGAGGCCGTTGCGCGAGACCAGCTCGGTCTCGATCCGCACCCATTCCTCGATGGGATGGGGGTTACTGATGCCGATCTCGGCGAGCGAGCGTGCCAGGCGCGCAAGATGCCCGGCATTGTCGACGAGGCGTCCGCCGAGCACGGCGGAGACCTCGTAGATCCCATCCGCGAACAGGAAGCCCCGGTCCATCACCGAGACCGCCGCCTGCTCCAGGGGCAGGTACTGGCCGTTGACGTAAGCGGTGCGCGTCATGGGATCCTGTCTCGCTCCTGTCCGGTGCCAAGCACGAACCGTGCGCAAGTCACTCCGTCATTGCGAGCGTGGGCGAAGCTATCCAGAGCAACACCCGCAACGCCTGCCCATTGGCACTGGATTGCCTCGGCTTCGCCTCGCATTGACGGGGGGGCTCACGCCTCTCCGAACACTCGGCGGAAGATCGTATCGACGTGCTTGAGGTGGTAGCCCAGGTCGAAGCAGTCCTCGATCTGCTCGGGCTTCAGCACGGCGGTCACTTCGGCGTCAGCCTTCAGCAGCGTCAGGAAGTCGCCCTCGCCGCGCCAGACCGGCATCGCGTTGCGCTGGACCAGCCGATAGGAATCCTCGCGCGACAGGCCGCCCTGGGTTAGGGCCAACAGCACGCGCTGCGAGTGGACGAGGCCCCCGAGCCGGTCGAGGTTCTTCTGCATCTGCTCTGGATAGATCAGCAGCTTGTCGATCACGCCGGTCATGCGGGCGAGCGCGAAATCGAGGGTCACGGTGGCGTCGGGGCCGATCATGCGCTCGACGGAAGAGTGCGAGATGTCCCGCTCGTGCCAGAGCGCCACGTTCTCGAGCGCCGGGGTCACGTAGCCGCGCACCATGCGAGCCAGCCCGGTGATGTTCTCGGTGAGCACCGGGTTGCGCTTGTGCGGCATGGCCGAGGAGCCCTTCTGCCCCTCGGAGAAGAATTCTTCCGCCTCCAGCACCTCGGTGCGCTGCAGGTGGCGCACCTCGATGGCGAGGCGCTCCATGGACGAGGCGATCACGCCGAGCACCGCGAAAAACATGGCGTGGCGATCGCGCGGAATGACCTGCGTCGAGACCGGCTCGGCGGCGAGCCCCATCTTCTCGGCGACATACTCTTCGACCCGTGGGTCGATATTGGCGAAGGTGCCGACCGCGCCGGAGATGGCGCAGGTCGCGATCTCTTTTCTCGCCGCGACCAAGCGCTCGCGATTCCGAGAAAATTCGGCATGGGCCTGGGCGAGCTTGAGCCCGAAGGTCACCGGCTCGGCATGGATGCCGTGCGAGCGTCCGATGGTCGGCGTCATCTTATGCTCGAAGGCGCGCTTCTTCAGCGCGGCGAGCAGCTTGTCGAGGTCCGCGATCAGGATGTCGGCGGCTCGTGCGAGCTGGACGTTGAGGCAGGTGTCGAGCACGTCCGAGGAGGTCATGCCCTGATGGACGAAGCGCGCCTCCGGCCCGACGATCTCGGCGAGATGGGTGAGGAAGGCGATGACGTCGTGCTTGGTGACCGCTTCGATCGCGTCGATGCGGGCGACGTCGAAGACCGCGTCGCGGCCCTTCTCCCAGACCGTCTCGGCGGCTTCCTTCGGCACGACGCCGATCTCGGCGAGTGCAGAGGTCGCATGCGCCTCGATCTCAAACCAGATCCGGAACCGGCTCTCCGGCGACCAGATCGCGGCCATCTCGGGGCGGGAATAGCGGGGGATCATGACTCGATACGGCTCCTTCGGGATGGCGCGATCGCTAGTCCCCGAGGCGCCCGAAGGCAAGGAATGTCCGCCCTGCGGCTGCCTCAGGACGAGGGACGCAGGTGCAGATAGCCCGGATCGAACCCGGCCGCGGCAACGAGGCGGCCCCAATCGAGAATCGTCAGGGTCGATCCCTGAAGGGCGACGAGGCGGGCACGCCGGAGTTCGCCCAGCATCCGCGTGACATGGACCGAGGTCATGCCCGTGGCATCGCCGAGATCCGTGCGGGTCACGGGCCATTCGAGGCTGTGGTCCTGGGCGAGGCCGACGTGCGCCAGGCGCAGATACATCTCGCAGATCAGGTGGGCGAGGCGCTCGAAGGCGGAGCGCCGCCCGATGCCGACCATCCACTCGCGGAAGATCCCAGCGTCGATCAGCGTGTCTCGCCACAGCACGGCGCCGATGCGCGGGTGGTCGGCGACGAATTCCTGAAGCGGCCGGTGTGGGACGAGCGCGACGTCGCAAGGGGTCAGGGCCGCCAGCGAATGATCCATGACCTCCAGATAGATGCTGTGTAGGTCCGGCATCTCGCCGGCGACGTGGAACGACAGGATCTGCCGGCGGCCGCTCTCCAGGATGCGGTAGCGAAAGAGCCAGCCACGCAGGACCACGCAGGACTGCGTCGGGTGGTCGCCCTCCTGCACGACGTCCTGGAAGCGGGCGAGCGTCCGGATCTGCATCGGCAGCGACTCGAGGCGATCGATCTCCACCTGGCTCAGCTCGGTATTGGTCTGCAGGCGGCGCGTGAGCTTGCTCAGGTGGTCTCGATCGGACATGGCGTCCCTCCGCTCAGCCGGCCTGCGCCAGCCATGTGGCATCGAGCGCGAGGCGGGCCGAGAGCAGGGAGGTCTCGCCGCCGTCACGGACCGTGATCACGAAGCTGCGATGATCGCCATCGGGAAGCTCGTCGCGGGCGATGTCGAGCAGCGAGCAGATCGCCTCGCGGCGCGCGCTCTCGCGGTCTGGCAGTTCGAGGCCCTCGTCGTCCCGCACCTGGCGGTCTCCATCGGCAACATCGAAAAAGTATCGCGGCAAACCGGCCTCCCTTCAGCGCGTCCGCTCCAGCCTGCCGTAAGCGGCCCACGGCCTCGCGAACCTATGTTCGCGCGGCCACACGCTCCTCCGGCTATCGCAGCCCTCAACGCGCGCGGAGGGCGCGCCGTTGCGGTGGGAACGCATGATGCAGGCGACGGACGACGAGGTGCGGATCGGAGGCGGGCAGGGGCGGGTTCCCGCGGAGCGGATCCGGCAGCGCGCCTACGAATTATGGGAGCGCAACCATTGTCCGCCCGGCCTCGAATTGCGGTTCTGGCTGCTCGCCGAGCGGCAATTATGGGCCGAGGCGGAGCGGGATCACACTGAAGGCGGGGCCGCCTGATGTCGGAACCCGACCCCATCCGCCGGGGACTGGCCCGGCAGAAGCCGGTCTATCGCGCGCTGATCCTCGACGCCGAGGAGAAGGTGCTGCGGACCGAGGTTCTGTTCGCCCAGACCGACGCCGAGGCCCTGGCCATGGCCCGGGCGCTGGCTTGGCAATTCGACATCGAACTCTGGGACGGCCTGCGCTTCATCGAGCAGATCGCCGCCGGCGCGGGACAGAAATAGCGCCCCTTCCGGCTGGACTTGCCTCACCGGACGGCGCCCTGGACATCGCGGACTGAACGACGACAGTCTCGAGCACGGCGACGACTCGGTTCCGCCGCGCGGATCACGTCATGCGGCAATCGAGAGCAAGTCTCCGCGTCGTCGGCGCGATGCTGTTTGCAAGCGTGATGACATCCGGCGCCGCCAGGGGCGAGTCGCCGCGTGAGATCGGCAATCGAATCTCGGCCTACCAACGGAAGGGCGATTTCTCGAAGGCCATGGCCGAGGCGAAGGTGCTGGAGGCCCATGTCCGCAGGCGCGTCGGAACTCACAATCTCTCCTACGCGATCGCGCTCTCCTATCTCGGCCAGTGCAGCCTGGATCTCGCGCGCTACTCGGAGGCCGAGGAGTATTACCGCCGGGCCGCGACGATGGCAGAGCAGCTGCACGATCCATTCCAGGTCACGCTGAACGGCGAGGTCGCCGACACCCTGCGCAAGCGGGGGCGGTTCATGGAAGCCGAAGGAGCGGCTCGCAAGGCGGTCGCCACCGGTGAGCGCATGCTCGGGAGCCAGCACGAGGATACGGTGCGCGTCACGCGCCAGCTCGCCGACATCCTGCACGACGAGTCGCGGGATATCGAGGCCGAACCGCTCTACCGGCGGGTTCTGGTGCTGGAGGAGAAGCGGACCGGCGCGAACTCCTCCGAGACCGGTGCGACCGTCGCCGGGCTCGGCATCAGCCTGCTGGGTCAGGCGCGCTTCCGCGAGGCCGAGCCGATGATGCGCCGGGCGCTCGCCATCAGCGAGGCCCTCTACGGGCCGGATCATCCGGATGCCGGCATCCTCCTGATCAACCTCGGCACGACCCTCGAACAACAGGGCCGCGTGGCCGAGGCCGAGCCACTCTATCGGCGCAGCCTCGCCAACCGGGAGAAAGGGCTGGGGCCGCGCCACCCGGATGTCGGCCAATCGCTGATGATGCTCGGCTCCTCCCTGCACCTGCAGAACCGGCACGCCGAAGCCGAATCGCTGTTTCGCCGCTCGCTCGACATCCGCGAGGCGGCGCTCGGCCCGGACCATGCGGATGTCGCGCGCAGCTTGAGCAACCTCGGGAGCGCCCTGCAATGGCAGGGCAAGAACGTCGAGGCCGAGGCGATGCATCGGCGCGCCCTGGCGATCCGGGAGCGGGTCTACGGGCTCACGGCGCCCGACGTCGCGATCTCGCTCAGCAACCTTGCCGGCGCGCTGACCAACCAGGATCGAATCGAGGAGTCGGAGCCCCTGGTGCGCCGCGCCCTGGCGATCCGCGAAGCGGCGCTGGGGCCGTCCCATCCCCAGGTCGGCGTCGCCCTGAATGATCTCGCCTACCTTTTGGAGCGCGAGGGCAAGCCGCGAGAGGCGCGGGACCTTTATCTCAAGGCACTGGCGATCCGCGAGGGGGCGCTCGGGCCGCAGCACCCCAACACCATCGCGACCCTTCGCAACCTCGCCCGGGTCAGCGACGGCATGGGCGATATCGGCGGCGCACTGGTCTGGTCGCGCAGGGCGGTCGCCGCGGTGCTCGCCGAGCCCGAGCAGGCACAGTCGGAGACCGTGTCCGGTGTCATGCAGCCCGACCGCGCCGAGGTCCAGGCGGACTTCCTCGGGCGCCAGGTCACCACCTTCTACGAGCATGTCCGGCTGCTCGGCCGTGCGGCCGAGGCGGGGCTGGAGCCGGCCCCGACGCTCGCGGCCGAGGCTTTCGAGACCTGCCAGCGCACCGGCAATTCCCGCGCCTCGGCGGCCCTTCGCCAGACGAGCATCCGCTTCGCCGCGGGCAGCGACCGCCTGGCCGAGCTGACGCGCCGCCTCCAGGATCTCACCGCGCAGCGCACCGAGCTGAACCAGCGGCTCGTTGCGGCGATCGCCAAGGGGACGGCGGAGATCGCCGCGGAGACCGGCCGCCTGCGCCAGGCGCTGGCGCAGGCAGAGGCCGAGATCGCGACCGGCACGGAGACCCTGCGCCGCGAGTTTCCGCGCTATGCCGAGCTGACCCGTCCGCGGCCGATCACGGTCGCCGACGCCCAACGCCTGCTCGACCCGGACGAGGCGATGGTCGTGCTGCTCACCGGCACGCCGGACAGCTTCGTCTTCGCGATCACCCGCGAGGGCGTGTCCTGGCGAAAGCTGCCGCTCGACGCGGAGGCGATCTCCGAGAAGGTCGCCGCCTTCCGCCGCGGCCTCGATCTCGTCGAGTTCCAGAGATCCGGAAGCGATCCGGCCGCCCGATTCGATCTCGGCCGCGCCCACGCGCTCTACGAGACGCTGCTCGGGCCTGTCGCCGGGACGATCGCCGGCAAGCACGGGCTCGTCTTCGTGCCGACCGGCGCACTGACGGCGCTGCCGTTCCACCTTCTGGTCACCGAGGCGCCGGCGATCCCAGAGCGCCAGGCGCCGCGCATGACGGATTATCGCGATGCGGCCTGGCTGATCCGAGGCCACGCCGTGAGCGTGCTGCCCTCGGTCAACAGCCTCGATGCCCTGCGCGCCACCCCGCGCGGCGCCTCGGCCCCGAGCACCATGATCGGCTTCGGCGATCCGGTCTTCAGCCGGGCCGACGCGCCGCCCATGGTCGCCTCCGCCCGCGGTGGCGGGGAAGCGCCGCGCGCGACGCGCGCCGGCTACAGCGACTTCTGGCGCGGCGCCGGGATCGACCGGGAGCGGCTCTCCCAAGCACTGCCGCAGCTCCCCGAGACCGCCGACGAGCTGAACGCCATCTCCCACCGCCTCAAGGTGTCGGCAAGCGACGTCTTTCTCGGCGAGCAGGCCACCGAGCGGGCCGTGAAGCAGGCGCCGCTCTCGAACTACCGCATCGTCTATTTCGCGACGCACGGGCTCGTGGCCGGCGACATCAAGGGCATCGGCGAGCCCTCGCTTGCCCTGACGCTGCCGCGTCAGCCCTCCGAGACCGACGATGGCCTGCTCACCGCGAGCGAAGTGGCGGCGCTTCATCTCAACGCCGATTGGGTCGTGCTTTCGGCCTGCAACACCATCGCCGGAGACAGGCCAGGGGCCGAGGCGCTCTCGGGACTGGTGCGCGCGTTCTTCTATGCAGGCGCGCGGGCGCTTCTCGTCACCCATTGGTCGGCCGGCTCCGAGGCCGCGACCCGGCTGACAACGAGCACCTTCACCCTGCTCGAAGCCCAGCCGAGCCTCGGCCGCGCCGAGGCCCTGCGCCGGGCCATGCTCGACTACATCGCGCAGGCCGCACGGCCCCTCGACGCCTACCCGGCCTTCTGGGCGCCCTTCGCTGTGATCGGGGAGGGCGGGGCACGGTGAGGCTCGACCGTCGCCCGACACGGCAGACATTCGCCGAGAACCATCCCATATCTGACGCGCAGCCCCGCGCCCGCGAGACCCGCCGATGAACGACACCGCCCTCGAACGCCCCTTCATCCCGCTCGCCATCGCCGTGCTGACGGTCTCCGACACCCGCACGCCGGAAGACGACCGCTCGGGCGATACGCTCGTGGAACGCCTCGAGACGGCGGGACACAAGCTCGCCGCGCGGGGCATCGTGCCTGACGAGATTCCGGCGATCCGAGCCCGGGTCGAGGCCTGGTCGCGCGATCCGGACATCGACGTGATCCTCACCACCGGCGGCACCGGTTTCACCGGCCGTGACGTGACGCCAGAGGCGATCGAGCCGCTCTTCGAGAAGCGGATGGACGGGTTCTCGGCCGTCTTCCACCGTATCTCCTACGACAAGATCGGCACCTCGACCCTTCAGTCGCGGGCGACCGCAGGCGTGGTGCGCGCGACCTATGTCTTCGTGCTGCCGGGTTCGCCCGGCGCCTGCAAGGACGCCTGGGACGGCATCCTCGACGCGCAGCTCGACTACCGCCATCGCCCCTGCAATTTCGTCGAGATCCTGCCGCGGCTCGACGAGCATCTCCGGCGCGGGGCGACGATCAGCGTCTGAGAGCGGACGGCCGCCATCTTCCGCATCCGGAACCGAGCCGGCGCCAGATACTTGTCCCGGTGCAACAAAAATCGCTCAGGCTCACCATCAGGGAGTGAAACGATGAAATTTGGCCTCGCCCTCGCAGCCGCGCTCACCTTCGGCACCCTCGGCATGGGCGCCACGGGGGTCTCCGCGGCCAGCGGCAAGACCACCATGCAGACCGGTTCGAACGCGGATGCAGGCGGCGGCGCCTCCAGCGGCAAGATGTCCGGTGGCAAGATGCAGTCGAAGTCGATGAAGAAAAAGAAGATGTGAGCGGTCGAAGCCAGACCGTTCGAGGGCGCCTCCGGGCGCCCTTTTTCGTTCCGTCACATGCCGCGGAGACCGGGATCCATGCTGCCGCGACTGGTGTTCTCGGGCGTCCTGCTGACAGCATTGCTCGGCGCCTCCGGGATTGCATCGCCTCGCCCGCTGCCGGCTGCGCGAGAACGGCCCGAGGTCCGGCAGAGTGTCGAACGATGGGTCTCGCTGGTTGTGACCAAGGTCACCCGAGCCGGCGAAGGACGATTCCCGGGCGATCCCAGAGTGAATCCCGGTGGGACGGTGACGATCCGCGTCCGGATCGGCGCGGACGGCACCCTTGAGGGTGCCGCCATCGACCAGAGCTCCGGCTCCGACGCCCTCGACACCCGCGCCCTCGCAGCCGCCAAGGCCGCGTCCCCCTTCACCCCCCCACCGGAAAAGCTACTGACGCTGGAAGGATTTACGGAGCTGGCGTTTCCGGTGGAGTTCGGGCCGGCCGGGGAGTAACGCAGCGCTCGCTTGACTCGGCATCCGTCACAACCTTGAAAGCGCGCTCAACGGCCGCTGGCGAGGCTCTCCGGAGATGACGATGCGCGTGATCGAGACGGCCATTCCCGAGGTGAAGCGGGTGGTTCCGAAGCGGCACGGGGATGATCGCGGCTGGTTCTCGGAGGTGTTTCGGGCGGACCGGCTCGCCGAGGCCGGCATCGACAGCGTGTTCGTGCAGGACAATCAGTCGTTCTCAGTGCCGGCCGGCACGCTGCGGGGCCTGCACTTCCAGACGCCGCCGGCGGCGCAGGCCAAGCTCGTGCGGGTGCTCGCCGGGGCGATCCTCGACGTCGCCGTGGACATTCGGAGAGGTTCGCCGACCTTCGGCCGCTACGTGGCGGTGCGGCTCGATGCCGAGAACGGCGAGCA
This sequence comes from Methylobacterium brachythecii, assembly GCF_014196345.1. Classification (GTDB taxonomy): domain Bacteria; phylum Pseudomonadota; class Alphaproteobacteria; order Rhizobiales; family Beijerinckiaceae; genus Methylobacterium; species Methylobacterium brachythecii. The sequence goes on from NZ_JACIDN010000015.1 coordinate 29,067, forward strand.
GCTCTTCGTGCCGCATGGCTTCGCCCACGGCTTCTGCACCCTGGAGCCGAACACCATGGTCGCCTACAAGGTCGACGCCTATTACAGCCCGGCCCACGACCGGGCCATCGCCTGGAACGATCCAGCGATCGGCATCGACTGGCCGGTGAGCGAGGCCGAGGCCAGCCTCTCGGCCAAGGACAAGGCCGCGCCCCGGCTATCTGAAGCGGCTGACCTGTTCTGACGGCAGGACGACCTGCGCGACCGGCCGCGACTGACGGAGAGATTTGGAATGCGCATCATCGTGACCGGCGGCTGCGGCTTCATCGGTTCGGCGCTCGTCCTGCATCTGGTGCAGGATCTCGGGCACGAGGTGCTGACGCTCGACGCACTGACCTATGCGGCCAACCCGATCTCGCTCGCGCCGCTCGATGGCGATACCCGTCATCGTCTCGTACAGACCGACATCTGCGATCCGGCCCGCGTCCACGCGCTCCATGCCGAGTTCGCGCCCGATGCGGTGATGCATCTGGCCGCCGAGAGTCATGTCGACCGCTCGATCACCGATCCGGGGGCGTTCGTGCGCACCAACGTCATCGGCACGCAGGTGATGCTCGACGGTGCCCGAAGCTACTGGGAGGGCCTGCCCGAGGCGAAGCGCGGAGCGTTCCGCTTTCTCCACGTCTCCACCGACGAGGTCTACGGCTCGCTGCCCGAGGGCGC
>NZ_JACIDN010000016.1 GCF_014196345.1 Methylobacterium brachythecii
TTGGCAAGAAGCGCTCGAAGACATCCTCGACCGGCTCGTCGGCCCGAGCAGGGACATCGCAAAGGCCATCCCATGAAGGGCATCGTACTCGCCGGTGGCTCCGGCACCCGCCTGCATCCGGCGACGCTCGCTATCAACAAGCAGCTGCTGCCGATCTACGACAAGCCGATGATCTACTATCCGATCTCGGTGCTGATGCTCGCCGGCATCCGCGAGATCCTGGTGATCTCGAGCCCCGAGCATCTCGGCAACTACCAGCGCCTGCTCGGCTCCGGCGAACAATTCGGATTGCAGTTCACCTACGCGGTGCAGCCGCGGCCAGAGGGGCTGGCCCAGGCCTTCATCATCGGCCGCGACTTCGTCGGCACCGATCCCGTCGCCCTGGTCCTCGGAGACAACCTGTTCTTCGGCAACGGCATGAGCGAGCTGCTGCGTCGATCGGCCCGGCGGAGTGAAGGGGCTACGGTGTTCGCCTACCATGTTGACCACCCGGAGGCCTACGGCGTGGTCACCCTCGACAAGCAGGGCAAACCCCTACGGCTCGTCGAGAAGCCGCGGCAGCCGGAATCGCCTTGGGCGGTGACGGGCCTCTACTTCTACGACAACCAGGTGCTCGACATCGCGGCCGAGGTGAAGCCGTCCGACCGGGGTGAACTCGAGATCACCAGCGTCAACCAGGCCTATCTCGACCGCGGCCAGCTCCATGTCGAGACCATGTCACGCGGCTATGCCTGGCTCGACACCGGCACGCATGACAGCCTCTTGGAGGCCTCCGAGTTCGTGCGGACCCTGCAGAACCGCCAGGGCCTCCAAGTCGCCTGTCTCGAAGAGATCGCCTACCTGCAGTCGTTCATCACCCGCGAACAGCTCGTCGCTCGTGGCGAGCTGTTCGCGAAGACCGCATACGGAAAAAACCTGCTCAGACTTGCTCGCGAGGAGCAAGCGGCGGACGCGAACGGCTAGCTCGATCGCGCCGGCTCATCCGAGAAACCTCGCCTCGGCCCCGGGCGGCGGTCGTCGACAGACGTCGGTGCGGCCCCAGATCCGGTACCGGTTGGTAGCGACAACGTCATAGGTCGCGTTGCGCAGCGGCGAGGGCACCAGCGTCCCGATCCGCGCGAGCCACGACCAGGACGGCCCGAGGCTGCCGAGCAGAGCAAGGACGGCCTCCGACTTCATAAGGCAGCGGCCGCCGGTGATCACCAGGACCGTTTCATAGACGTCGTAACGCAAGCCGTAGTGCCGAAACAGTGTCTCGCCGAGCGGAGACTGGGCCGCAATACGGATCTGCGCCTTGTCCAGCGAGGGCTTCGCTCCGAAGCCGAAGCCGGTGAGATCACGGACGACGGGAAAACGCGAGATACCAAAGCTCATGTCGATCCGACGCTGATCCCGGCGGGCGATCTCACGCTCGCAAAACAGGGTTAGCGCCTCGCGGATCGTCAGATCCCGCCGGCCCGCCTCGTCGATCAGACTGTCGAGCTGATCGCGGAGCACGGTGAGCTTCAGGCGGTTCAGCAGTGCGGCAAGGTGATCTTGCGCGTCCATCAGAACGATCCTCCCGCTACTGCCTCATACTCCGCCAACGGACGCAGCAGAGCCGAGATTGCCGGAAGTGATGGGGATGGGACGACTTTGATGGGGCGCTCCCTGGAGCCGACCAGGCCGGCCAGATGACGATCGTCGACGACCCGGCCATGGCGCCCCTTCAGTTCCGCGTGGACTGCGACCTCCCGACCGCCATGATGCACCCGGATGAGCTCGCTTCCGACCGTGACTCGGACGCGCGCGCCGATCAGACGCCAGGGAACGGAATAGGCGTTACCGTCGATCGCCACTGCACAATCCGCCCCAACGCAGCGCACGAGATCACGCGCAGTCATGAAGGGCGGCAGGCCGGCCAGCGACCTCAATGCATGGACTTCGTCGCGATCGAAGCGATGTCGCGGCGCATCGCCCGTCGTGCCGTGCACGCACAGATCGGCCACGTCTCGCGTCCACGCGTCGAGATGCGCCTCCATGGCAGCCCAGCTCTCGAAGCGGCGGCCGGCGATCGCGTTCTTCTTCAAATAGTCGACGCCACGCTCGTCCTTTCCCTTGGTGCGGGCGATACGGAGCGCATGCCGGAACCCGGAATCCCCAGTGCGGCGCAAAGGCGTGTAGCCGTGGATGCAGCACAACCTCTCGGCTCGACGGATCATGGTACAGGATCAACGCCCGTGCGTTGTCGAGAAACACCTCGCGCGGCACCTCGCCAAAGGCCCGGAATGTGCTCTCCATGCCGGCGAACCAGCTGTCCTGCTTCTCATGCCCGAAGGCGCGCACGTGCAGCCGGCGCGAGTAGCCAAGCGTCGCTACGAAGAAGAACACCTTGGTCTGAAGCTCGCCGATCGCGACACGGCGTTCACCGAAGTCGATCTGCAGCCGCTCACCCGGCCGCGTCTCGAACCAAACTGTCGCTCGTGCCACCGCCACCAGTTCCCCACGAAGCTGCGCCACTGCGTGCTCGACTGATGTGGGTCGCCTTCTCCGCCGCCAGTTCCTGCCGGATGACGTCGGCGTTGCCGGCATGACGCCGGAACCGATCGGTTAGCCAGTCGGAAAGCCCGTCCAGCTTCCTCGAGCGGGATCGCGTCACGCAAGGCCGCCAATCGGGAGGCGATGTCGGCATGCGCGGCCACGCTCGCGAGCACGAGGCAAGCGAGGGCGGCCCGCAGCGTGAGGCGCTGCAGGAGCATTCGATGTTCCAGTTTCAGTCTAAGAGGTTCAGGAGCCGGGAGCGGCCGATTAGCTTAGTGCTGGGTCCAAGCAGAGCCGGTGCAGAAGGCAAGCAGGACCTGCGTACCCCCTGCGTTACCGCCTGCAATGGGACCGTTCCACTGCGCCGTCCCGTTGAAATCCGTGAGGGACACGAGCGTGCCTTTCGCCGCCGTATTGCAGGTCGGGAGCGTTGCCACGGTGACGTTCGGCAATTGGATCGCGCCGCTGAACACCACGGTGGTCGTGCCGGCTGGTACTGCGAGCACAGAGCCTCCCGCCGCCGACAGGATGTTCAGATCGGATATGGTGCCGGTTGCGCCTTGAATGACTGTGCCGAGAGCGGCCGTCTTGGTCATGGAAGCCGCGGCCGGCGTGCCGTTGCTGCCGATGGTAACGCGGTTCGTCGAGGCGCCCGCTGAGGTCACGGTGACGTAATCGCTCGAAGCATTGCCGAGCACGAGCTTGCCGGTACCCGCCGAGCGCAAAGCCACATCGGCGTTGCTGCCACCCAAGGGCGACGCTGCGAACGATGTCGGCGTCGAAGCCTGCCCGGCTTGGACGACACCCGCCGCGGTCTGCGTGCCGCCGATGTAGGGGATCAGCAGCGAGGGGATATTGCCGGTCGCGTCGCCGATGAACGTTCCAGCATCACGGAAGCGGATGGATTGCCCGTTGGCCGGCGTCAGTACCTCGGACGTAATCGTCGAGGATGGCGAACCGGCCTGGGTGTTGAACCATTCGAGCGTCTGGAACACGCTCATCCGCATGGCGGAGGCGCCACCACCCGTCACGTTGCCGGAGCCGTCATAGGTCAAGCCTGCGATGGCGGTTTGCGCCATGACGATGCCTGTTAGAAACTTGGCCCCGTTGTTACCGATGGTCAGCGCCGCGGACGCGGTCGTCGCACCCGGCACGACCGCACCCGAATTGAGCTTGAGAGCCGTGGTGTGGCCGGCTGGGCTGTCGACGTTGCTCGGCAGCAGTTGGACCGAGTTGCCGAGATTGGCGATGTCGATCTCGGCACCCACCGTGCCCGTGTAGGTGCCGATGCCAGCGCCGGGTTGCCGGAACGCGACCGCGTACATCGCCGTGGCGAGCTGCTGGTTTGTAGTGTTGTCGTTGTTGGTCGCGAACAGGCCACCCATCGCGAGCTGGAAGGTCGGAAGGTTGATGTCCGACGTCCGGGCCGCGCCGAGAATGCCGATGCCTCCATTCGTGGAGATGGACGCGGTCTGCGCCCAAGACGTCCGGAAGCCGATCGGATGCGTCGTTCCTGCCTCGAGCTGCTCGTACCAATCCTTCGTCGTGGCCGGGAAGTCGCCGGAATTGGCGGTAGCGCCGCCGACGAGCAGGCGATCGTTGACGCGGTTGACCTTGGCCCCGACCTTCGAAGGTGTCGGAATGCCGTATTGGGCGCCGACCGCCGAGTTGAAGGTCGTGAAGAACGCACCCGAGGCGGGCTGGGCAACCGGCGCGAGTTGGAAGGTCTGCTTCGTAGTATCGAAGCAACCAAGCGGCACCACTGTCGTGCTCGTCCGGTCGCGCACAGCGAACTGCCGACACGATCCGACGTTCTGCAATCCGATTTCGGGAAGCGTGGACGATTGTGCTGCGGCGGCGCCTGAGAGGCAAACGAGCGCGATGAGCGCCCTACAGAGGGAACAGAGCATCGGTTTTCCATGTTTGAGCGACCGGCGCTGGCGATGTGACGAGCGGATTGCCGATCAGCGGCAGCCTTGTCATTAAGGACCGAGCGCGGGCGCCATTTCGCGTGACCAGCAGCAAGTCTGTGTAGGCATGCTCGACTAGCTGTCTGGTTGCGAGACCTCATTTGCGTTTGCAACGATGTGTGGGTCCTTTTGTAAGGTCTTGGGGCCATGCGCTCTGTTGCGGGGATTGATAAGGGTTGGATCGGCTTCGAGCCGCTGACGCAGGACCATTTTGAGCGACAGGGCCTTCAAGTCGCGCTGACGGTGGCCATTACAGGCCGCGTTGAAGCTGCGCAGCACGGTTTCCAGGTTGCGATGATTGTAGATCGGGATTCCGAGCACCTCGCGTTGAACGCGGCCATTGAAGCTTCGACCATGCCGTTCGTCTTCGGTGTGTAGGGCGCGTCTTGCGCACTCGCATTTTGATTAAATCGGTACAAAATCCTCCACAAAACTAGTATCGATATCGTAAAGCCTGCTACACGAGGTCTAGTTGCTCTTTAGTAGTGCTCCGACGTCGACAGATTGTACACAGAGGCGCCCGGATTACCAAGCTCTATTGGCACGTTAACAAGCTATCGGTTAACCCGTTCGTTGGCGTCTGCACACTAGAGTTCGACTCTTCCATTTCGCGACATAATGAATACACTAGTTACCCCTACGTCCAATTGTTCTTTCTAGTAAAAGACCAACGGTAAATGTACCTAGGATCCATAAGAAAATATACAAATAATCAATTGTTATGGGAAGATTCGGATCGTACCCAAGCCGGACCAATTCGACGATCTGCAGAACTGGATTCCACTTCATTATCGCGTAAATATGCTCAGGAAAGTCGTTCGGCATAAACATTACGCCGCTTGCTAGATAGATTAAAATGCCAATTAGTACATATCCGATTACCCATCCAGGGAAAACCTGGACAATTGCAACGTTAATTGACCCGACGCCGATTCCTAGAAGTATAGCGCAAATATAACCAAAAATAGCCGAGGTGATGTTTAACGGAACAGGATCAAGGCCGATCGCATATATGATAAGAAATACGAGCACAACTCCCATGAAACTACCATTAATTTCGACAAGAACCCTCGAAAACATTACATCAATACTTCTAACCTGTGGATAATATGTAAGTGGCTTATTAATCAGAATTCCCTTCATTATTTCTCGTGAGATATACTGAAAAACTAATGTTGGTACCGCCCCGGTTGCAGCAAATATAATTGAACTTTCGCCGAACGGCGCTGGTATATTCCGAATGGCCAAGGCAAATGCAATAATGAGCATATGAGAGACCGGCCACACTACTTGGACCAAATAGCCCCAGTATGATCCGGCGAAGCGCGTCCGCATATCACGTAGCATCAGTGCGCTCAGTACCCGAAGATAGGCGTCGACATGATCAGGTTTGGCGGCGAACGCGCGAGGCTCTCGCTCATGGTTTGCAAGCTTCATGACAGATACCGACAAGAGAATTCCATCCATATCTGCTTTTCTGGCGGAAATGCAGCTGCTAGAATATTCGGGATAACGCCAGCGTCGAGTTCGTATCGCAAGCGTCATGGTTGAATGACCAAACCTGGATTCGTCTGATCCTTAGGTTTTATGGTGCACTTTTTAGCGCGAATTGGAAGGCTTCACCATGGCCAAGTTCTCCTCGGAAGTGGTCCTGCCCCTCAATGCAAGTGTTCGGGCTGTAACAACTGGGTGAGCGAAGGCCCGGGCGTCAAGCCGCCCGGGGCCTTGTGAGGTCGATCTTCGTTGTCGTGGCATCTCCCTACGTCGGTTCGGCTGCGGGCGTCGGCGAGACAAGAACCACGAGGCGTTCAAGCATTCCGATCGTAAGCTGCAGTTGATGGCCGCGATGTAAGCGTTGTCCGTCGGCTTGCACGGTCGGAAGCGCGCGAAGCCATGCCGAGCGTAGTGTGCTGCCCTGGGCGGTCATGTCCGATCAACATGTCTCTAGAGTGACGTTGCTCGAAGCCTCATTCCGGAACGGATCGACTATGACCAAGTCACAGCTTATGCCGCTCAGCGGCATTCTCGTAGCGATCGATGTCGCCAAGGCCCGCAACGACGTGCTGATCGAAGTGCTCGGCCACAGTTGTCGTCGCCGGCTGAGCGTCTTCAACACCGTGAAAAGCACGATCGGCTGATCACGCTCTCGTCGGATCTCGACCAGCCGGTAACGTACGGCTTCGAGGGGATGGGCAACTGTTGAACCGCACCGGGTTTCCCGGAGGCCCCAACTCTTGCGAGGATGGAGCCATGACGAAGCGAACCCCACCGTTTTCCCCTGAGGTCCGCGAGCGTGCGGTGCGGATGGTGCTGGAGCACCAGGGCGAGCATGACTCGCAGTATGGCGCGATCCGCTCGATCGCGGCCAAGATCGGTTGCTTGGGCGAGACGCTGCGCAACTGGGTGCGCCAGGCCGAACGCGATCGGGGCGTGCGAGCCGGACCGACGAGCGACGAGCGCGAGCGGATCAAGGCGCTGGAGGGGGTGTCCAGCGACATTCGGAACTGACCCTTTGGCGTCACGAGGAACTGAACCCAGGGCATTTGCCTTGTCTGATTGACGTGGGCTGAGCGTCGCAGTGGCCTTCTGCAGAAGGCCACTGCGACGCTTTCCCCGGAGCCTGTAGCTGTCGCCTCGTATCGTGATCACGTGACTGTGGTGGAGCAGACGATCCAGGATGGCGGTCGCGACCACCGGATCTTCGAAGACGCTGCCCCATTCGCCAACCGCCCGGTTCGAGGTGACGAGCATGGCGCCTCGCTCGTAACGGCGGCTGACGAGCTGGAAGAACAAATGCGCGGCATCGGGCTCGAAGGGCAGGTAGCCGAGTTCGTCGATGATCAGCAGCTTCGGTTTGGCATAGTGGATCAGTCGCTCATCGAGCCGGCCTTCGCCGTGCGCCTTCGCGAGCTGTGCCACCAGCGTCGTGGCCGCAGTGAACAGCACCGAATACCCTGCCACGATCGCTTCTCTGCCAAGCGCGACCGCCAGGTGCGTCTTGCCGACGCCCGGCGGCCCGAGGAAGAGAACCGCTTCGCCATTGGCGATGAAGCGTCCGGTGGCGATCTCACGGATCTGCGCTTTGTCCAGCGAGGGCTTCGCTCCGAAGTCGAAGCCGGTGAGATCACGGACGAAGGGAAAGCGCGAGATACCAAAGCTCATGTCGATCCGACGCTGATCCCGGCGGGCGATCTCACGCTCGCAAAACAGGGTTAGCGCCTCGCGGATCGTCAGATCCCGCCGGCCCGCCTCGTCGATCAGACTGTCGAGCTGATCGCGGAGCACGGTGAGCTTCAGGCGGTTCAGCAGTGCGGCAACGTGATCTTGCGTGTCCATCAGAACGATCCTCCCGCTACTGCCTCATACTCCGCCAACGGACGCAGCAGAGCCGAGATTGCCGGAAGTGATGGGGATGGGACGACTTTGATGGGGCGCTCCCTGGAGCCGACCAGGCCGGCCAGATGACGATCGTCGACGACCCGGCCATGGCGCCCCTTTAGTTCCGCGTGGACTGCGACCTCCCGACCGCCATGATGCACCCGGATGAGCTCGCTTGCGAGGGTCAGTTCCTCATGTCGTCAGGGGGGGCAGTTTGTCGTGTCGCCTGACAGCGGTAGGTGCGCGAACTCCGGCAAGCCAACGAGATCCTGAGGAAGGCGTCGGCGTATTTTGCTCAGGCGGAGCTCGACCGCCGGTTCCGGTCATAAATGCCTTCATCGACGATCACCGGGAGACCCTACGGGGTCTAGCCGATCTGCCGGGTGCTGCCGATCACCCCGTCGACGTACCATGCCCATGCCGCCCGGCGGGCTGATCCCGGCAGGCTGCCGGCTCGGGCCAAGCACGATGCGATGCTGATGGCCGAGATCCGGCGCGTGCACGCGGCCAACTTCGGCGTCTACGGAGTCCGGAAGGTCTGGCAGCAGCTTGCCCGCGAGGGGATCGCGGTGGCGCGCTGCACGGTCGCCCGGCTGATGCGAGCGATGGGCCTGGCCGGTGTCGTCCGAGGTCGCAGGGTCCGTACCACCGTTCCCGATCCGGCCGCGGTCTGCCCCCTCGACCGGGTCAACCGGCAGTTCAAGGCCGAATGCCCGAACCGGCTATGGGTGGCGGATTTTTACCTACGTCGCGACCTGGAGCGGCTTCGTCTACGTGGCCTTCGTCATCGACGTCTTCGCGCGCCGGATCGTCGGCTGGCGGGCGTCGTGCTCGGCCCGCGCAGACTTCGTGCTCGATGCCATGGAGCAGGCACTGCACGAGCGCCGCCCCTTCGGTAGCGGCCTCGACTGCCACTCCGACCGGGGATCGTAATACGTGAGCATCCGCTACACCGAGCGCCTCGCCGAGGCGGCCATCGAGCCCTCCGTCGGTAGCGTCGGGGATTCCTACGACAACGCTCTCGCCGAAACGATCATCGGTCTGTGCGCGCCTGGCTCGACCGGCACCCGCGCTGGACCTTCCACTTCACCCCGACCTCGGCCTCCTGGCTCAATGCCGTCGAAGGCTTCTTCGCCAAGCTCACGCAGCGGCGGCTACGACGAGGCGTGTTCCGATCGTTGGTCGACATCCAGGCCGCAATCAAACGCTTCGTGGCGGAGACCAACAGCCGACCAAAGCCCTTCGTCTGGACCTCCGATCTGGATCGCATCATCCGAGCCGCGAAGCGTGGGCACCTAGTGTTAGACTCGCACCACTAGATAGCTATTAGGTCGAAAGCGCGGGCGCGAAAATTGCGAATAGAAAGTATTCAAAAAATTTTTCTTATGATTCTAAATTCCCATCAGGCGAACTCGGCTGCGTTCTGCTGCCCGCGACCGACCGTATTTTCTTTTGGCGAACCGAATTCAACGGCTCATCGGTAACGATGATTTTACTCGGTGCCTTGTAAGGCGCTAAAAGTGCTTTGCATGCTAGGCGAACCCGAAGCTTCAGCGATTCTATAGTCTCGGGTTCCCTAACACGGATTTTCGCAGCAACTATTTGGCCGAGAATCTTATGAGGTTCGCCTAACACAACGACGTCCTCCACATTCTCAATGCCAAGGATAACCTCTTCTACTTCGACTGGGTATACCTTCTGCCCGCCTACATTTATAATGTCAGTGACACGACCCAAAATCCGCAACCATTCTCCGTCTACCTCGACACGATCCTGTGTGTTAAACCACCCTTCGTCATCAAATCCGCTTGGGGCATTCAAGTAGCCCTCCATCCGATAATCTGATTTAATCCAAAGAACTTCATCTCTGACTTCAGTACGAAATCCCTCGCCGCCGACTTTTAACCATAGGGAGCCATCCGGCCTTGATTTAGATCGAAGAACTCCGACTTCGGACAATCCGTATGTTTGTTGCAATTGAACCCCAGGAAAAGCCTTCATCAGACGGTCGAGGGTTACCTGTGGCATAACCTCTGTGCCGTAAGTAATGCGCTTAATGGAGGACAGATCGTAATCCTCGTGAGCTCGCATCATTAGCATGATGTTCAAAAACGACGGAGTCACGGGGAGCAACTCGACTTTGTAGCGCTCGATCGCGGACGCGACTTTCGCGATGGAGCGATCGTCGACGGTTATCACCGTTCCGAGGCTCGACGTTATCGCTAGGATTGTGTTGATGCCGCCGAAATGGTCGATCATCAAGAATGGGATGGTGACCATCGGCGCGCGCTGAACCCGAAATTTCTCAGCGACCTGCTCAAAGTCGTGTAGGATCCCCTTCGGCGCGCCGGTCGATCCGGAACTGAACAGGATCAATCCAGCCCTTTCTTTCACAAGGAACTGGCTGAGCAGGACGTTTTCCACCGGGACCTGCTTTTCGGCCAGGCTGAACTCTCGCCCCGCGGGATCGAATTCGGCGATCCAGTCTGCCCCCGAGACACCGAGGGCGACATCCTGTTCGATCACCGACTCGCGGGTGAGCGGGATGACGATGCAGCGATCGAGGCCCAGAGCCAGAATGAGACAGACCACTTCCGGCGAGAAATCGCCGACGATCACCACCTTGTGGCCTGGTCGGACACCTGCCTCCTGCACACGGCGGCTGAAGCCATTGACCAGTGCGCCCACCTCGCCATAGCTGACCTTACGGTCGTTATGGATGAAGGCGATGGTGTCCGTATGCTCTCCAAATCGATCGAGAAGCCACTTCATCACTTGTCCTTTACCAAGTCCGCGACAACGAGCTTGATGAGCGCATAGGAGGTGAGATCGGCGGCCTCCTCGTCCGGGACCGAGACACCGAACTCCTCCTCGATAGCGAGGATTAGGTCCATGTGCTTAATTGAATCCCAGCTTTCCACATTGTCCATACTCGTATTCTGATCGATCGAATTCTCGTCGATATCCAGAATAGCTGCAATTACCGACTTAAGCTTCGTCTCATCCAGCATAATGAATCTTAATCCACTGAGATTGTTGCTTTTCGAGCGTTGCAAGGGAGGTTACGTAGGTCCGCTCCCCTTCCCTATTTTCCTCCGATGTAAGCCCGAGCTGGTCGAAGAAATCCTCCACGAGGTTGTTCTTTGCGGAACGGACGAAGCGCCCCCGGAGGCGTGAGCAGCCCCTGCGAGCAGCATCCCTTGCAATGTAAGGCCAAATACAGAACTCGACCCCGCGGCCGATGACACGGCAGCTCATGAGGAAGGCCTCAACCTCGACGACATCATCCTCGTAGCGAACGACCCCGACCCCAGTAAGGCCAGCGCTGCCGAACTTATCCTTCACCGTCAGCGAGTAAACCTCCCGGTCTTCACTCGCCATGGCAGCAAGAATCTCAGCTTGTGTGTACCGGCGTGTCGTCAAGTTGAACTGGTTCGATTTCTGCGTCAGCTCGCTGATCCGCGTCACGTTCGCCTCGGCGTTACGCGAAAGCTCGACCTCGAGCTCCAGAGAGGCGATATAGTCTTCCTGAGACGAAAACTGAGCCTTGAGGGCTTCGGCGGCAGCCTTCTGCTTATACTGCTGCGTCTTCGCGCTGCTCTCGGCCGAGACGCCTCCGGCAAGGAACAGCGCCTTGATGTCACCGACAACGTCCGGGTATTCGGTGAGGGCCTTGGGCACCTGAAACACCGTCACCGCAGGAACCTGCGACTGAACGCCCTCAAGTTCGAAGGAGGAATCGTCGAGGAAAACGATGCTGTCGAGGCCGACATTGAGCTCCGTTGCGATTGCCCGAAGGTTCTTCGATTTATCTTCCCAGTTGATCTTTTTAAGGGTTAAATTTTCCGAGCGGATTGGCATGTCAGGATGTCGCGACAGCACTTCCTCGACGTCTGCGGGATTGTTTTTGGTACACAGGCAGAGAATGACACCTGCCCTTTCGAGCCCAAGAAACTCCTGCTGTGCCCGCCAGTACACGTTGCCTGGATACTCGAACGGAGACAGCTTAATCCCCTCGACAAGGTCCTCCCCGACAACCCCACCCCAGAGGGTGTTGTCGCAGTCGAGGGCCAGCACCTTGTAGAAGTAGGTGCCGTAGGCCCGGGTGGCCTTTGCAGTCCGGCGTCCAATCTCGTTGAGCATCGGCAGCGCGTAGGGCGCCTTGGCCTGGGCATAGAAGCGGCGATCGATCGCTGCCGATAACCCGACATCGGTCAGGATCCCGGACATGTCGAAGAGGGCCGCGGGCGTGGCCTCCGCGACCACCTTGGCAAGCATCTTTTGAAAGGTCTGCAGGACGGCGGAAACCCGGTCTGGCTGACGCGGTTGCGCCGAAGGCCAGGTCCGGTGAAACTGGCCGATGAGCACCGTCGGGATCGGGTGCGCGGCAGCGAGTACAAGGCGGTAGCGCTCGGCCAGCTCCTCGCCCTTGGCCGCGATAACCGCGTCGTCTAGCCCAGCAGCAATTTGTGCCTCAAAGGCGGGCATCAAGTTATCGAAAAAGGGGAGGACCAGCAGCACGTCTACCCCGGCCTGCACGAATGTCTCGACGTCCTGTGCGACGCTGTCGTAGAGGCCAACCTGAACTTGCAGCCGCACTCCGGCCAGCAGCGCATGACGCCGCAGGTACAGAGCGAGGCGATCCACCTGCACATTGGAGGAGAGACCGAGCGTGACGTCATTGAGACCGTCTTCGGTCTTCTCCAGAAAGACGACGCTCTTCTGGACCTGGAGGAAACTGGCGGCGGGATCAGCCAGGAGCGCTCGGGCGTTTGCTCTATCGTTGGTGCTCATGACATCGTCAGCCCACCGTTGACCGCCAACGTATGCCCAGTGACGAAGCCGGCTGAATCTGAGGCAAGGAAAGCAACGGCGGCTGCGACGTCCTCCGGCGTGGATAACCGGCGAAGGGGCGTTTGGCGCGCCACCATCATCTGTACCTTCTCGGGGATGTCGCCGATCAAAGTCGTCTCCGTCATTCCTGGGGCAACGCAGTTGACCGTTACCCCCGACGGACCGAGTTCCGCCGCGAGGTAGCGGGACAATGTCGCGAGGGCAGACTTGCCGACTGCATAGGAAGTCCAGGAAACGGACGGGTTTCCCTGTACCACCTGGGACGTGATATTCACGATCCTCCCTGCACGCGTCTCGGTCATCTGAGGCAAGCAAGCCTTAATCATTTCAAAGGCGCCGCGGACCTGCACATCGAGGTGCTTCTGCATGTCCGTCCAACCCAGTACCTGTATGGGCTTCGCGTCGATTGCCGGGGCCGCGTTGTTTACCAGCACACCAACACCGCCGAAGGCCTGGATTGCGGCTTCCACAATTGACCCTGCGGTGCCCGGAACGGTGAGGTCACCCTGCACGGCGATAGCCCTTGAGCCGTTCGCCGACAATTCGCGTACCAGCGCCTCGGCCCGGTCACGCCGGCCGCGGTAATGAACGACCACTGCATGGCCTTCCGCGGCGAGGCGGCGGGAAATTGCGCCGCCGATCCCGCCCGAGCCGCCTGTCACGATGGCGACCCGGCGCCGATCGGATTTGGGAGCCGCCTCGGCCGCTTGCCGGGTTATCAGAACTTTAACTTTGGCTCGCCCCGAGAGGACCAGGTCACCATTCTGGTTCGTGATCCGGGTCTCGAGGTCGAGCAGCCTGTCGCGCTCGTGCTTCTTGAGGACGGTGCAGCCGATCTCCAGGGCGTCCCCGAGGCGCACCGGGCGGTGGAACTCCATGTTCTGGGAGACCCAAAGGGCCCCAGGTCCCGGAAGCTTGGTTCCTATCACCGTGGACAGGAAGCTCGCGCCGAGCATTCCATGGACCACGATGTCTTTGAATGGCGTCGTCTCGGCATAGACGGGATCGACGTGCAGGGGATTGTCGTCACCGGTCAACTCAACGAAACGGCGGACGTCGTCCGTCGTAATCGTCTTGCTGAGGGTCCGGACGTCACCGACCTGGATCGCGTTGAAATCGTGGAACATGTCAGCCGACTGAATTGATCTCGTGACCAACAGCCGTAACCGAAGACCACCGCCAGACGCTCGCGCCGAAGCTGAAGCCGGCGCCGACCGCCGCAAAGATGACTGTATCACCGTCCTTCAAACGGTTGTGCGCTACCGCCTCACTCAAAGCAATCGCCGTCGAGGCAGCCCCGGTATTTCCGATCCGGCCGACGTTCGTGTAGGTTTTCTCCATATCCCCGCCCATCTTGCGGACCAAATATTCGATCAGACGAAGATTGGCCTGATGGAACACGAAGAAGTCTGCTTGGCGATAATCGATGCCGGACTTTTCGCTCGCGCGACGAATGACCGTCGGGAGGTGGGTGATGGCCTGCTTCCAAGTCGCGATCCCGTTCAGCTCCATCGTGTCGATCGCCGGGTCGAAGGGGCGATCGGGACGCGTGAAGGTTGAGCCACCGCCGCGCACCCGGACGGCTTCGTAGTTCGAGCTGTCCGTATGGAATGCGGAACTGAGAATACCGGCACCGGCTACCCGGCCCAGCACCACCGCACCAGCTCCGTCGCTGTGATAGATTGCAGCGTCGGCGTTGCTTCGCGAGATAAAGCGGCTATTCATCTCGACACCGATGACCAGGGCGTTACGGACCTCGGGATCGAGCCGCATTCTGTCGCTGGCAACAGTCAGCCCCGTGACGAAGCCCGCGCAGTTCGCCTGGACGTCCAGCATCTGGCCGCCCTTCACGCCGAGATCCGCATGGATCTTGGAGGCCAGCGCGGGGAAGCGGTAATCCGCGGAGAACGTGCAGCAGATGATCAAGTCGATCTGCGATGCATCTATCCTGGCACTCGCCATCGCATCCCTAGCCGCGAACAGGGAAATGCCCGAAGCCGTTTCGTCAGGTGCCGCAAGGTAGCGCTGCTCGATGCCCGTCTTCTCGAGGATCCATTCGGGCGTGATCTCGAGGTTCCGGCACAGGGTCTCGTTGTCCTCGACGACAGAGCCAAGACGATGGCCGACACCGGTGATAGCGATCCCGCTGGGTTCAGCCAGACTCATGCAGCCAGCCCCTCGTTCCGTGCCGCCATGAATTCCACCAACTCCGTGTTGTGCTCGCGAATTTCGCTGAAGATCGCTGTGCGACCATGTCCGGGGCAGACGAGGGTCGCTGGATCAATTGTATCCCAAATTTTCCGGAGGCTGCTGCGCAGCACGTTAGGATCCTCACCGGGTATCTTCGAGAGGCCGAGTCCGGCGCTGTAAAGCGTATCACCCGAGAAGCAGGTGCCGTCGATCTCGATAAGACAGCTTCCGGGCGAATGGCCGGGGACGAGGCGATGGCGGATCGACACCTCCCCGATTCGCGTCTCGCCGACCTCGTCTTGGAGGAGGGAGAAGCGCGGAAGCTTCAGCTTGGCGGGGATCTTAAAGGCCATCATTAAAAAATTTGCGACCTTGGCCGTCTTCGAATCGGCGACATGCAGATAAACGTCCGTACCGAAGGCATTCTGCAGCACGGAGGCGGAGCCGACGTGATCGAAATGACCGTGGGTGCAGAAGATTGCTGCCGGACGTACGTCGAGGGCCTTTAAGCCAGCCAGAATGGGCTCCGGGTCGAGACCGGTATCGATTACGATGGCGCCGCCGGGAATGGGACCCGTCCAGATGTAGCTGTTGGCTGGGAACACGCCCGCACAAACCTGCCACACGTTTTCCGAGATCTGCTTCATCGGTCCTAGTTCACACCACCCAGGAACACGGTTTGCGCCGTGATGTACGAGCTCCGCTCCGACGCGAAGAAATCGATGACATTCAGGATGTCGTCGATGTCGGCGAATCGGGCCACGGGAAGGCTCTTGATGATTTCTTCGATCTTGTCTCTAGGAAGCTGGGCCAGCATATCGCTATCGATCGCCGAGATCCCGAGGGTGTTGCAGGTCACGTTGAACGTGCCGAACTCCTTCGCCATCACGTTGGCGAGGGTACTGAGACCCGCCTTCGTCGCAGCGTAGACGCTGTCGCCGATCGGCTCCAGACTCGCGGCCATGGATCCTATGTTGATGATCCGGCCCCACTTGCTCTTGCGCATGAACTTCGCCGCTTCGCGGGAAATCAGGAATGGCGCCAGAAGATTGACGTTGACCATGGCCTGAGCGGCGGCGGGAGGCATGATCATGGCGTACTGAGACGTCAGAACACCCGCGTTATTGATGACGATGTCGATCCGGGAGGTCTTCTTACGGACCTCGCCGAAGATAGCCGTCACAGCTGTTGCGTTCGCGAGATCGACTTGGAAGTGCGTGTAGTTGGCGTTATCGATGTAGGATGCTTGTCGCGCGAAGCCGAGCACCCGACCGCCCCCCGCGAGCACATGGTCGGTGATCTGGCGGCCGACGCCTCGAGTCGCTCCAGTCACGAGGACTGTCTTGTCTGCGTAAGCCGTCATCATGCCTTCTCGGTCAGCAGCTCGACGACGAAATCCGTCAGGGTGCGCACGCTCGTAAACGGCGACGGTTCGCGGCTCATGGCCCGATCATCCGTGAGCGCTACGGGACGATCGTACTGCGTGCTAATCGCGGTCTCGACATCCACGATGACCGACACGAGAGAGAGGGAGTCGATCGTTGATTCTCCACCGAACAACAAAGTGTCTTCGGATAGAGCGACTTGCTGATCCTCCGGCAGCTCCTCGTTGAGGCTCTTCAGAGCCTCAAAGATGATCTGCAAGACGTCGTGTCGAAAATCCATTCGTTCAGCCTCCAGAATCCATCCACGCCGCCCGTGATGTCCGGCGGTCAGCGGCGGATCGTAATTCCTGTGTTAAGCGAAGTGCGGTTTAAGTCGTGGGAACTGGCACCTTGCCCGCCGCCATTAGGGCCTTCGCCCGCGCGAGGAACACCGTCCTATATTCGTCCTCAAGGATGCCCATCGCGACCGCGTCCTGAAACTCGCCACCGATTCGGTAGTGGTTACGCAGCACGCCCTCTTGCTTCATTCCAAGAAACTTCTGCCACTTGATCATCAGCGTGTTGCTGGCCGCGATGGTCCCGTACAGTCGCGCGAGACCAAGGCCGTTGAAGGCGAAGTCGTACAGAAGTGCCATCGCTTCGATGGCGACGGGCTGCCCCTTCACAAGGTCTTCCTCGCCGATGAGGAACCGGCCAGTCTCAGCTCTCGAATTCCGCTCGTCGACATCCACTAGCGACAGCATCCCAACGGGCTGGTTGCTTTTAAGCTGAATAATGAAATTATGTTCGCTCTGTGGCCGCGATGCGATCCAACGCGCTTGATCGTTTGGGGTCTGCGCCCCTTGATTCAGATGACGGGCGCGGTCCGCACTTCGCCACTTGCAGGTGGCGACCGCATCGCTCACCTCGATCGGACGCAGATCGACAAACACCCCCGGCAGAGTTTTGGACTCGTTTAACATGGTGCATTCCATATTATAACGCCGAATCGATGCGTTCGTGTTTCAATAGCCAAGTGTTGGTAGGCCACTTACGTTCTTAAAGAATCGGCATGTACTGTCATGCGCAAGGAGCCTGCGTGCCTGAGTTCGTCATAACGGAGGGCACCCTATGGCATGGAAAATGGGCGCTGTGCAACGCGCAGAGTCTTTCCGACAAGTCATTAAACGTGACCGAGGCGACGGACGAAGATCACGGCGCCCGCTGCATAGAGGAATACGCTGGCCGATGCGAGAGTAGCGTGCTCCTGACCCTGAAATCTGGTCAGTTTCGATCGCAAATTTTCGTGCATCCTGATCCCGGAAGGAGGGTGGATGCCATGCCTCGCAAACCATTCCCGAACCAGCAGTTCCGGCATTCCTTTGCTGCTGGCGGAGAACGGGTGCGACAGTGGACGAGATCTGCCGAAAGATGAGTGTATCCGAGCCAACGTTCTATCGCTGGAACAAGCAGGTTGTTGGCCTGCGTGCCCGAGATCCTGTGGCTGAAGCAGTTGGAGGATGAGAATCGTCAGCTCTAGTGGCTGGTCCCCAACCTGGGGCTTGACCGCTCCATGATGCAGGACGTGCTCAAGCGAAAGTGGTGCGGCTTAGCCGATCGTCGTAAGGTCGCGAGTCACCTGCCGGCGGCCTACGGACTTAGCGAGCGTCGGGCCTGTCAGGCCACCGGCTTAGGCCGCTTGTCCCAGCGCTACAGGATACGGTCGCATCCTTAGATGGCGCTTGCGCATGCGGCTGAAGCAGCTGGCAGCTGCGCGGGTCCGCTCCCGCTGCCGGCGGCTGCACAATCTGTTGCGGCGGGAGAGTTAGACCACAAGCGTGTTTATCGGCTCTAGTGAACCGCGCCGGGTTTCCCGGAGGCCATTTTGGTTTGGGTCAGGCGGCCAAGGGTTGTACCTCGGTCTGGGCAAAGCGCGCTTCGGGTTCGG
>NZ_JACIDN010000017.1 GCF_014196345.1 Methylobacterium brachythecii
CTCACCCGACAAGCTCCGCCGACCAAGCTACCCGTGGAGCAAAGGCCGACTTTGCACTAACCTTGCACTTGGACCACCGTGTGGGGGCCGATCACGCGCCGCTTCGGTGCTGTCTAAAACCCGACCGGCATCGTCCCTTTTTGTCGAAGCCATCGTAGGCATCGAAAAAACTTAGTCATCGAAAGGCCTCGCTAAGCGCCTCGCCGACGATCCAAATATGATTTTGGTTGCGTGCGTTTGAACATTGCATGTTCGGTGCATCAGTCATGATCGTCTGCAAGCTATGGCTCGACCGCAGAAGCAGCAGCCATATTTGGTGAGACGACGCAATGGGCGGCGACGTGAGATCTGATCTAAGAAAATCCTTACGCTGCTTCAGCAGGCACGAGCACTGCCTCGCCGTGAAGCCAGTACGAAATTTACTAAAAGTTAAGACGATGAAACCAACGTGAAACCTACTTTCGAGCCTGCTTCTCGGCGAGACGAGAGGCAAGCCTCAGCAATATCGAGCGCACGTGCACGCGTACCGCGCTCTCCGCCTTGCCCTTGGACTGCTCAACCTGCGTTGCACCGCTGGCGCCTCGCTCCGTCACGGTATTAATCCTTTCAGCTAACACCTTAGGTGTATTTTGATGCCTGTCCCGGAATCAAGCGGATATTGATTACTGAGGCTCTGGGATCGCCGGAAAATTGTCCGTACCAAATCACACTTAATCCGTATCTGACGCGAAGATTGTTTCTCAATTTTGCCTGCCGAGGCCGACAGACCCGGAGTTCGATGTGCCAGCACGCTTTCACTTCGACGTGGTGAGGGATGATGAGGTCATTCGCGACGAGGATGGAGTCGAGGCCGAGGATCTCGACGATGCCACTGAACAGGCACTTCTCTGCATTGAGGAAATGACATCCACCGGCGAGCTCAGCGACGGCGACGGGTGGTGTTTGGTCATTCGTGACGAGACGGGTGACGAACGTCGGCGGATTGCGATCTAAGGCCGCCAACCATTCATCCCTCTGGTCGAGCGTGGTAGCGAATTTCCGTCGAGAGCGAAGGCGATAGCCGCGTCCGCATCGAGATCTCCGAGGACGAGACTGGGCGGCAGGTCCAAGCGATCCTTCCGCTCTGCGCCGGCTTCGGTCTCGGTGAAGGGGCACATTGCTTCGCCAGGGTGATGACACGGCGGGCGCCGAGTTGTGAGCCTGGTTGGACGTCTCCTCCTTTGAGATGGTCCTAACGTTTGCGCCCATCATGGGGACCGCGGACGGGCCGCAATCGTTGGAGGGCGGAACTCCGTGTAAGATGTTCGACGTGATCGGCTTGATCCAGACAGGTGCTCCTGCATGGTGCTCGCAACGTCCGCGCTCTTGGAAGCAGCCTTTTTCACAATCGGCTGCGCTTCGATCCATGCGATGCGGCCTCACGCGGAAAAGCTCACCGCGGTTTTGATTGCTGCGGTGGTCATCCTCGGCTCGATCGTCACTCTCGCTTCTGTCATACCGACGGCCGCGATCGATCGCGACGCGCCCGATCCGCCGGCCGTCTACGGCTTCGAGTAAGGCGCCTGTGGATGTCCCCGGGCCACCCCGGCAACTCGGCGTCGAGAGCTTCCGCGCCGTCCCGGCGAATGGCTGCCTCGAATGCCATCGCTGCCATCTGTGGTCCTGGGTTCGAGCCTCAGCGCGCTCACCACATTCTTATTTAAAACCAGATACTTGTCTCGCGGCTGACTCGTCGAGCGGCCTCCGGCGTCACCGACCTCCGCCGAAAATCTGGGCGGCTGGGGCGACCACCAGAAAATTCCCGCAAGGCGGATCGCGCGAGAGCACGGCGCTGGCGACGCCGACCACGTAGACGCCGCGCCGGTCGCGCCCGACCACGGGACCGCCGGAATCGCCGAAACAGGCGCTCGATCCCACCGTCCTCGCGATGATCAGGCCGGTATTCGATGCGGCGAGCGGCTTTAGAGACGAGGTGCGCAAGCGTCCACCCGTCCGCCCCGACAGCCCGATCCCCGCGATTTCCAGCGAGGCCGGCACCCGGCCCGGCTCGGTGGCGAGCGGGATCGGCCTGCGGTCGCGCACGGGCGTGGAGAGCTGCAGCACCGCGAGATCGAGCGACAACTCCGCCAGGCTGACCTGGACGGCGTTGGAGGTCAGCACGCCGCGGTCGGGGCTGTAGCGAGCGATGACGCTTGCCGCGTAGGCCGGCTTCACCGCGTTGGTGCCGTTGTAGAAGATCACGACGAGCCCGACCGGAGCGCCGGATACGCAATGGGCAGCGGTGAGGATCTTGTCCGGAGCGATCAGGACGCCCGAGCAGCGAGACAGGCTCAGCGAGCCGTCGGCTTGCGTGATGATGCCGATCCCGGCCGTCGCCCGGGCCAGGCTGTCGCCGGATCGCGCCGAGGCTCCGCCCTGGATGGCCGCGGCCGGAGACATGCCGGATGCGGCTAGGCCCAATGCCAGGCCGAGCTCTCCGAGACGTCTGCGTGCACGCTTGCCCCAGGCGGTGACGAGCGTACCCTGTCGATGAGCTGCCACCGGCGATCCTCCTTGCCCCACGCTCAAAGCTAGAGGAGGCCGGCTGCGAGCGCGACCGCAAAAGGGCTGCGTGCCGTCCGCGCATCGTCACATCTGCGCGCCCTCCCCGCCCGTGGTGCCCGCATTCACGGCGCGGTAAGTCGCAGCCGCTAGGAGGTCGGGTGCGCCGCGCGTCCACTGCCGTCGGCCGCCGACGGATCGTCGACTCTCGGCACGCTGGCGCTTATGGCGTTGGGCGAGAGTGCACCCATCCGACCGGCTGCGACGAGTTTCCGCAGCGGATCGAGCGGCCTCTGCAAGGCGCGTCGGCGCGCCTGCAATCGACTCACATCAGCGGCCCCCGACTCTGTTCGTGCGGGGCGTCACCAAGGCGAGACACAGCGATGAACGCGGCATCGACACAGCGGGCTCCCGACGTTTCTTCCTCCGAAGGCGTCGCTGCGGATGAGCTGAAACAATTCATCGAGCGCATTGAGCGCCTCAACGAGGAAGCCGACGCCATCAAGGGCGACATCAAGGAGGTGTTCGCCGAGCTCAAGGGGCGCGGCTTCGACGTGAAGGCGGTGCGATCCATCCTTCGAATCAGGAAGCAGGATCACTCCGAGCGGCAGGAGCAGGAGGCGATCCTGGAGCTGTACCTGCAGGCCCTCGGGATGGCCGTGTAAGGTCGGACATGTTGAAGCGCTCGAGACCGAGCGCTTCAACACATTCGTGGGTCAGAGTCCGTCCGATGAGTCAGGGCTACCGCCGGGTGGTCTGCGGACACCCGGCGCTCCCGAGCTGGGCCTCATCGCCTTCCTGGAGGTGCCGCTCTTCCGACACTCAACCCGATGGGCCATGATCGGACGGACTCCCGGCATGCTCAGAAGTCGCGCTGGACGCGCACGCGCGCCTGGAAGGCTTCCTGCGAATTGATCGGATAGACCGGGGTCGCATTGGCGCCGGTGCCGATCGTTGCAGTGCGATCGTTGTTGGTGACTTTGCCGTTCAGGATCGCGGCGCGCATGTACTGGCCCTCGACGCCGATATCGAGATCTTTGACCGGGGACCAGATCAGGCTCGCGCCGGCGACGATTTGGCTCGTGTCCCGCAGGACCTGGCTGTAGGCGAAGCCCGCTCCGTTTGCGGCGACCGGGAGCCCGGACGTCACGAAGGGCAGTCCGAGGCCACCGGCCGCGACCGAGCCGGCCGCCTGGCTGATCTGGCCGAACGCCTCGCGCAGGCCGCGCGGGAAGTGCATCTCTCCGTAGCTGCCGTAGAAGGCCGAGCGCCATTCCGGCGACCAGTAATGCAGATACGAGACCGTGGCAGTGAAGCTGTTCGAGGTCTCGATCCGGCCGGTCAGCGGGTTGAGGACGGCATCGCTCAAGAACTGGTTGAAGGCGTTGCCGTTGAAGACCGTCGCGTTGCTCAGGTAGGTGCCGGTATAGGCGACCATGCCGGTATAGATCGCGGCGCCCTGTCCATAGGCACCCTGGAGGTAGAGCGAGTCGCCCGGCGCCACCTGCGGCAGGTTCACCTTCAAGCCGCCCTGGACGGCCCAGCCATAGGCGGTCTGTGCGCCGACGTCGGCGCCCGTCAGCCTGGTCGGATTGACCGTCCCAGCGGCCGTGCCCGCGAGCGGTCCGCCGATATTGATGTCCTTCACCGCGCCCGAGAGCTGCGCCGAGCCCCAGGGGGCATCGTAGCGCACGACGCCGACGAAGTCGGGCATGCGCGAACGCTGGACGACGTCGACATACGAGATGCTCGACGGGAGGCCGTTGGCCGCGAGCGAGGTGATCACTGGGGAGGGCGCGTTGGTCAGCGTGTAGCTGACGGTCTGGCCGAGAGCGCCTGCCGCCGGAGAGGCCGCTTGCGAGTAAAATGGGTTCTTGCGGAAGTTCGGGTCTTCCATCGACAGCGTGGCGGACAAACCGCCGCCGAAGGTCTGGGTATAGGCCAGAAGGTTCGTGGCGAAGACGTCGGAGCCGAGCGACTGGCCGATGATCTCGAAGTCGTGGGCGTAGAAGTCGAAGAACGACGAGGCACGGCCCGCGGTCAGGCCGGCGAACTGGACGAAGGCCTTGTCCACGGCGACATAGTCCTGGACGCGGCCGAAGGAATCCTGGCCGAGCGCCGGAAAAGCGTTGCCGATGCGCTGCTGCGAGCCCGAGGTCATCCGGTTGTCGCCGGTGCGGCTTGCCATCTCGGTGCGCAGGAAGGCCCGCAGGGTGCCGTAATCGGTCTGGGTGCGGGCATCGACGTTGAGACGCAGCAAGCCGCGGAACTGGCTGGTGTCGCCGTTGCCGGCGCCGTTGCGGCTGCCGGATTGCAGATAGCCGGCCTCCATCCGGGCGCGGCCTGAGATGCGCAGGCAGGTATCGGTGCCTGGGATGTAGAAGAAGCCGGCGCCGTAGGCGCCGCAGACGCGCACGTATTCAATCGGCGCGGCCTTCTTCACGGGCAGGTCCGCCGCCGCTGCCGATCCGGCCAGTGTGATCAGTCCCGCAGTCGTTCCGAGTAGTAAGCTCTTCCTGTCAATCATCGTCGCCCCTCCAAAGGTATGAGACCGTTCTGTCCGGGCGATCGCCGCCTTTTGGCGTGTCAGGCCGACCGGATTGCCGTGCCGGGAGGCGCGTCGCGCCTCCCGTGTTCTCGTCGATGGGGCTCGGGCGTCGAGCGGCCCGGGCCGGCCTCAGGCCGCGCGGTCGCTCGTCCAGAGTTGAGCAGGCAGCGCGAAGCGAAGGATCAGGCCGCAGACCAGGCAGAGCGATGCGATGGCGTAGAGTGCCGGGGTCGTGCTTCCGGTAAGGTCCTTGATCCAGCCGACCATCGCGGGGCTGACGATGCCGCCGAACTGGCCGAGCGTGTTGATGAGGGCGATGCCGCCTGCCGCGCCGACGCCTGTCATCAGCTTGGGCGGCAGCGTCCAGAAGGCTGGGATCGCCGCGACGACGCCGCTGCCCACGAGGGCCAGCGCGATCATCAGCGGCACGATGTGCCGGTCGAAGAAGCCGCAGGCGAAGAAGCCGATCGCAGCCGCCACGATCAGGCCGGCCACGAAGTATGGACGTCGGCCCGAGGCGTCGGAGAAGCGACCGATCAGCACCATGGTGATCGCGCCGCAGATGTAGGGAATCGCCGCGAGCAGGCCGACTGTGCCGGCATCGGCACCGCTTGCTGTCCTGATCAGGTCCGGTCCCCAGAAGTTGAGGCCGTAGGAGCCAACCTGGATCAGGAAGTAGATCAGGCCGAGCGTCAGGAAGCCGGGCGTCTTGAGGGCGCCGAGCAGCGAGACGTCTTCAACGTGGCGGTTCTGGTGCGAGATCCGCGAGGCAAGCAGGCTCTTCTCGCTCGGCTTCAGCCAGGTCGCCTTCTCGACGGAATCGTCGAGGTAGAGCAGCACCAGGGCGCCGAGCACGAGGCACGGCAGGCCGCCGGCGAGGAAGAGCCACTGCCAGCCTGCGAGGCTCGCGACGCCGTTCATATGCGTCAGGATCATCCCGGAGAAGGGCGCGCCGACGATGCCCGAGAAGGCCGAGGCTACGAAGAGCGTCGAGGTGATGCGGCCGCGATAGGCGGCCGGGAACCAGAGCGTCAGGTAGTAGAGGATGCCCGGGGCAAAGCCCGCTTCCATCGTGCCGATCACGAAGCGGAGGGCGTAGAACTGCCATTCGCTCTTCACGAAGATCATGAGCGCCGTGGCGATGCCCCAGGAGATCATGATCCGGGCGATCCAGCGCCGCGCGCCGACCCGATAGAGGAACAGGTTGCTCGGCACCTCGAAGATCACGTAGCCGACAACGAACATGCTCGCGCCGAGCCCGTAGGCCGTATTGCTGAAGCCGAGGTCGCTTTGGAGCTGGAACTTCGCGAAGCTGATGTTGATGCGGTCGAAGAAGGCGAACAGGTAACAGACCATCACCAGCGGCATCAGCCGCCAGGCGACCTTGCGGACGACGCTAGCCTCTTCGGAGACGGGGACGCTGTCGACGATATCGGCTCGCGCGGCGATGGACATGGTTTCCTCCCTCGAGGGACTTCGGAGGCCGGTCGCTTCTGACGAGCGATCCGGCGGCAGGTGTTTCAGGCAGCGACGCACGGGGGGGATGGAGGTCGCAGGGGCGGCCGGCCTTGGCGACCTGGCCGGGCACGGCGTGGCCGACGAGGCGGGGCAGGCCGCGCGAGAGGGTGAGCAGGGCGTCGAGGTCGAGACCCGTCGCGATGCCCATCTCGTGGCACAGGTTGACGAGGTCCTCAGTGCAGATGTTGCCCGAGGCGCCCGGCGCAAAGGGGCAGCCGCCGAGGCCGCCCAGCGCCGCGTCGAAGCGGATCGCTCCGGCTTCGCGCGCGGCGAGCACGTTGGCGAGGCCGAGCCCGCGTGTGTCGTGGAAATGCAGGGTCAGGCGCTCGGCTGGGACCTGGCGCAGGGTGGCGCGCACCAACTCGCCGACTTGGCGCGGATTGGCCATGCCGGTGGTGTCGGCCAGCGTGATGCCCTCGATGCCCAGCGCGAGATAGCGCGAGACGATCTCGGCGATCCGCTCGGGCGCCTGCCGACCCTCGAAGGGGCAGCCGAAGGCCGTGGCGACGGTTCCGTTCAGTCGGGTGCCCGTGCCGCGCGACGCCTCGACGATGCGGGCGAAGGCTATGAGCGAGTTCTCGCAGGCCATGCCCATATTGGCGCGATTGTGGGTCTCGCTCGCCGACATCACGAGGTTGAGCTCGTCTGCCCGTGCGGCCATGGCGCGCTCGGCACCCTTCACGTTCGGGACCAGAGCGACGTAGATCGTGTCCGGGCGGCGGGTGATGCCGGCGAAGACTTCCTCGGCATCGCGCAGGGCCGGCACGGCGCGCGGTGAGACGAAGGACGACACCTCGATCCGTGAGAAGCCGGCCCGCGAGAGCGCATCGATCAGGGCGATCTTGTCGGACGTCTCGACGAAGACGGTCTCGATCTGCAGGCCGTCGCGCGGCGCGACCTCCTGCACGAGAATGCGGTCGGCGGCGCTCACCGCACCACCCCCGCCTTGCGCAGGCGTCCGATATCGTCCGCACCGTACCCAAGGTCCGACAAGACGCCGTCGGTATGGGCGCCGAGGGCCGGGCCCGACCAGCGCACCTCGCCGGGCGTGTCCGACAGCTTCGGCGTGATGCCCGGCATCGCGACCTGTGTCCCGCCAGGGAGTTCGGTCGGCAGGATCATCTCACGCGCCTGATAGTGCGGGTCCGCGACGATGTCGGCGACGGAATAGATGCGGCCGGCGGGGACGTCCGCCTCTTCGAGGGCGGCGAGCGCTTCTGCCACCGTCCGCGTCCGCGTCCAGGTGGTGATCGCTTCGTCGAGCACCGCGTTCTGGGCGACGCGCCCGTCATTGCTGCGCAGTTCGGGCGCTTCGCCAAGATCGGGGCGCTCGATGGCCATCATCAAACGGCGGAAGATCGCGTCGCTGTTGCCGGCGATCACGACGTAGCCGCCATCGGCCGTCGGATAGGTGTTGGAGGGGCTGATGCCTGGCAGCGCACCGCCGGTGCGCTGGCGGACGTGGCCGAGCAGATCGTATTCGGGAACGAGGCTCTCCATGACGTTGAACACGCTCTCGACGAGCGAGACGTCGACGACCTGTCCGCGCCCGGCCCCGGTCTTGACGCGCAGCAGCGACATCAGCGCACCGATGACGCCATGGAGCGAGGCGAGGCTGTCGCCGATGCTGATGCCGACGCGAGCGGGCGGGCTATCCGGGTCACCGGTGGTGAAGCGCAGGCCGCCCATGGCCTCGCCGATGGCGCCGAAGCCGGGCCGGTCGCGATAGGGACCGGTCTGCCCGTAGCCCGAGATCCGGACCATGGTCAGGTTCGGGTTCGACTCCGAGAGCACGTCCCAGCCGAGCCCGAGCTTCTCAAGGGCGCCGGGGCGAAAGTTCTCAATGACGATGTCGGCATTGGCCGCCAGCGCCTTCACGATGGCGCGGCCATCGTCAGATTTTAGGTCGAGGGCGAGGGACTTCTTGTTGCGCGACTGAAGGTACCACCAGAGCGAGGTGCCCTCGTGAAGCTTTCGCCATTTGCGCAACGGGTCGCCATCGGTCGGCGACTCGATCTTGATGACCTCGGCGCCGAACTCCGCGAACATCCGCGCGGCGAACGGAGCGGCAATCAGTGTTCCGATTTCCAGAACACGAATCCCATCGAGCGGCCCAGCCATCTCCGTCCCCTTGTATTGATCTTGATAAAATCAATACTTGAGTCGGTTAATCACTGTCCAAACGTGATCCGCCATCGCGCGTTCTCGAAACGAGAACGCAGCTTGGCCGTATCGCTCATGCCGCCCCAGCGGTGAGGTGGTCGAGCAAAAGCTGCGCGGCTGGTGCGAGCGGCCCGTCCCGCACCACGAGACGCAGCTCGCGCTGCGCCCAGGGGTCGCGCAGGGGCACGGCGACGAGGCCCATCGGCTGCCCGAGCAGGTCGAAGGCGCGCTGCGGCAGAACGCCGAGGCCGATATCGGCCTGGGCCATCCGGCAGACGGCATCGAAGCCCGGCACGTGCACGCGCAGCCGCAGGGGACGGCCGCTGCGCTGCGCCTCGCCGCGTACCGTCTGGTAGATCGAGCTTTCCGCATGAAGCCCGACGAAATCGTGGTCGAGACAGTCCTCGAAGGCGAGCGCCTCGCATCCGGCAAGCGGGTGATCGTGGCGCATCACGAGGACGAGTTCGTCGCTGCGGTAGAGCTGGCTGCGCAGGGCGTGCGTCGGCACGTTGTCGGCGCAGATCCCGATCTCGGCCGCGCCTTCCTCGATACCCCTGACGACACTGCTGCTCGGGCGTTCTTCGAGGTCGAGCCGGATCGCATCCTGGCGTTCCAGGAAGGAGCGCAGATCTTCCGGCAGGAACTGTACGATGGCCGACAGGTTCGCCAGGACGCGCACATGCCCCCTCACGCCCCGTGCGAAATCCGTCAGCTCCAGGGACATCTGCTCGAGATTGAACAGCATCCGCCGGGCATGGTGCAGAAGCGTCTGCCCGGCGGCCGTCGTCGTCATGCCTTTCGGGCCGCGGTCGAGCAGTTGCACGCCGAGAGAGGTCTCCAACTCCACGAGCCGCTTGCTCACCGCCGAGGGAGCGATGGCCTCGCGATGGGCGGCGCGGGTGAGGTTGCCCTCCTCGCAGATCACCGTGAAAAGCTGCAGCGTTCTGAGATCGAGCCGCCTCAGCAGGCTTGGTGACAGCATCGCAATATCGCCGACGATCGCCCATGAGGACGCGCCGCGCCGCCGGCGCGATTCGTCCAAGTGTCATGGTCTGAACTATCCTGCCGGTCGCGATCCCGCCAATCCGATGGGATGCGCAGGCCTCGGCGTGCGTCGGCCGCCGGTCCCTTTGGTGGGCCGGCCGAGAGCGTCAGGCATCTGCCGAACCGTCGCCGCCCTCAGGCTCGGAACAACGAAACGATCTCACCGCCGCAGGTACGATGCATGTGATCCTGCGTGATTGGGAGCGGCTCTAGATCCTTGTTTTACAGCGCATTTCGACAAAGCGGCATCCGATTCGTCGAAATGCGCTCTATTCGCACCGTTCGCGGGTCATGGTGGCAATCGATTTCGCGATCTCTTGCGACCGGATGGCGAGCACCGAGAGCAGCGTGTCGCTCAGCCCGTGCGAGGCTTCGGAATAGCCCTGCAGATGGATGCGCGGCAGGAAGCCGTCGCGCATCTTGAGGCGATAGGAGCGGTCGACGCTGAGATCCTCGACGTGATCGGCGATCGGTTCGAGGAAGGGCTGCAGGAGACTGCGCTCGTAGCCGGTCGCGAGGATGACGGCGTCGTAGCGCGTCTGCTGGGACGCCTCCGCGAAGCGGTCCTCGATCGCGACGGCGATGCCCTCGTTGCCGGCCGTTACCGTCGTGATCTGGCTGCGCGGCATCAGGTTGATCTGACTGCCGCCCTCGACCTTCTGCTGGTAGAGGATCTTGTGCAAGGCCTCGAGCAGGTCGGGATCGACCACGGCGTAGTTCGTATTGCGGAAGGTCCGCACCACGGCCTCGCGGTCGTCCTCGGACAGGTCGTACATGAAGTCCGTATAGGACGGGTGGAAGATCTCGTTGACGAATGGCGAGGAATCCGAGGGCTTGAGGCTGTGCCCGCGGAAGATCAGGTCGATCCGCGTCTCGGGGAAGCGCGCTTGGAGATCGACGGTGATCTCCGCCGCCGACTGTCCGCCGCCGATCACGGCGACACGCGCTCCTGGCCGCTCCAGGCCGCGCTCACCGATCAGGTCGAGATAGCGGCTCGAATGCAGCATGCGCGGATCGCCGTAGAGCGGCTTGAACAGCGCTGGGATATGCGGGGCGCCGCCGACGGCCACCACGAGCCCGCGCGTCTGGCGCACGCTCTCGCGGCCGGAGGCCGAGCGGGACACCACGCGCAGGGCCGTCACGGTGCCGCCTGCCTGAACCGGCTCGACGGCGATGACGGTCTCGCCATAGGAGCAAGAGGAGGCGAAGCTGTCGGCGACCCAGCGCAGATAGTCGTTGAACTCGACGCGGCTCGGATAGAACGTCTTGCAGTTGGCGAAGTCTTCGAGTCGGCCCTGCTTGTGAAGATAGTTCACGAAGGTCAGCGGGCTGGTCGGATCACGCAACGAAACCAGATCCTTCAGAAACGAGATCTGCATGTCGGATCCGGGCAGCAACATCCCGCCATGCCATGTGAAGCGCGGCTGCCGCTCCAGGAAGTGGAAATTGCAGGCTGCGCCGTTGACGCGGTTCGCCTCGTCGAGCGCGATGGCCAGCGCGAGGTTCGAGGGACCGAGCCCGATGCCGAGCACGTCGTAATCGGGGGGATTCATGTGCATCATCGCGCGGTCTCCGCCGATCCGGAACGAGCGGGTGCCGGCTGCCAGAGGCGGTCCCCGAAGAAGCGCTCGCGCAGCAGCATGACGAGGCTTGCGCGCTTGTGTGGGAAGTCGAAGTTCTTCAGCCGCGCGAAGCCCGAAATGTCGAGGTTGCGGAGCTGCTGCGTGTGATGGGCCGCCGGCTCGCCGACGATGCGCTGCGTGCGCGGATCGTCGAGAAACAGGTAATGCATCAGGGATGGCAGCCAGGCCGAGATGTAGGCGCGGCCGCGGACCGCGTCTTCGCCGACGGCGACGTGCCAGCCGCGATCCCAGTCGTCCACGTCGTAGAACGGGGCGATCCGGTTCTCCTTGGCCCAGTAGATCTCGAAATAGCCGAAGGGCCGATCGTCGAAACTGCCGATCATCGGGATCATGTGCGGGTCGGCGATGAGGCCGGAGAGATAGGCGCGGTGCTTCTCGTGATCGCCTTCCTCCTGCCAGAAGGCGGCGACGCGCGGATCGTTCATCCATCGGTTGAACAGCGGAACGTCGTCGAGGGTCAGCGCGCGGAACGAGACCGTCTGGCCGAGCCACGGGATGTGCCGGGCATAGACGACACCAAGGGGCTTGGGCGGCCGGCGCGGATGGCGGCGCCCCTCCGTGAGGATTGGATCCGCAGGATAGGGCTCCCGGCTCGGCGCGCTCAGCCAGTTGGCACGGCGCTGCATCGCCATTGCCGGCAGCACGCTCAGCTCTGGACCATCATGGAGGGCAAGCCCGCTGCTGCATGAGCGGTCAGCGAGATCCGCATCGTCTCGAAGATCGAGATGCAGCCGGTCGATGGTTGGCTCCCAGCCGATCAGCGCCTCGATCACCGCGGCGAGCGCGCGCTCGCCAAGCTCGGGTTGCGCTCGCGATTCGAGGAGGGTCAGGCGACGGGTGCCGGTCTCGAAGCGGAACGACGCGAGCGACTGGCCACCGGCGACGGCCTCGAGCCTGTCTGCCTGCCGGGTGACGGTCACGGTGTCACCATGGCCTGCGGCGAACAGTGTGGCGACCTGCCCGCTCGCCGTGTTGTCCCCTTCGAACATTCAGGTCTCCGATGGGCCTTCGATACGGGCCATCCAGGGCGAGTGCACCGCCGGGCTGCCGGCGGCGCGAGCGTGATCGCGAGAAGATGGGCGGTTCGTAGTGGCGACTTAGAAGGGGCCTAGCGAATGCTCAAGCCCGCGGCACATGATATTTCGACCAAAAACAAAGTATTGAATTATTCCAAATAAGATCTCGGAAAGTTCAAGGTTCGATTTGATCGATCGGTGGTTCTCCCGCGGCAGGAATTCTTATTGGCGCAGGCGCCGGTGACAACGATCGCAGACGGTGAATGAGGGCGGCCCGCCACTAGAGTGAGCGCAACAACGATGCTCGTCGCTCACGCGGATGCCTTTCCGAATGCCTGGGCCAGGGCTCGCGAAATCTCCTGCTGCGCCGTCAACGCGTCTTCGGTGATGCTGCACATGCGCAGGAATTCGTGGACCATGCCCGGATACACCCGGACCTCGGCGGCAACCCCAGCCTCCTGCAGCCGCGCGGCATAGGCGCGTCCCTCGTCGAGGAGCGGATCGAATTCGGGAAGCACGATCAGCGCCGGTGCGACGCCGGCGAGATCCGGCGCGGCAAGCGGGGCGAAGCGCCAGTCGTCGCGGTCGGCCTCGCCGCGCAGGTACTGCGCGAAGAACCAGGCGACCGTCTCGGCCTCCAGGAGGTAGCCCCGCCCGTAGCGGCGAAAGGACTCGGTGTCCTGCCGGGAGCTGAGGCCCGGATAGGCGAGCGCCTGGAAGACGGGCTTCGGCAACCCCGCCTCGTCCCGTGCTGCGATCGCGAGCGCCGCCGCGAGCGTGCCACCGGCACTGTCGCCGCAAAGCGCGACGCGTCCGGTGTCGAGGCCGAGGGCCGGCCCTTCGCGGCCGATCCAGGCCAGCGCATCGCAGGCATCCTCGAAGGCGGTGGGAAACCTGTGCTCGGGGGCGAGCCGGTACGCGATGGCGAGGACGGCGCCGCCGCTGCCCTCGGCGAGGTTGCGCCAGAGCCATTCATGCGAGTCGAGGCTTCCGACGACGAAGCCACCGCTATGAAGCGCCAGCGTCACGGGGAGGGGTCCCTCTGTCGAGGGCGCGCGCGGCGCGTAGAGCCGGGCCGCGATCACGGCGCCGTCGCGCGTCGGCAGGTCGAAGGCCCGCTCGAAAGGGAGCGGATCGGCCTCGAGGTCGAGGAGCGGCGAGGAGGCATCGAAATCCTCCCGCGCCGCCTGCGGAGTCAGCTGCGGCAGCGGCGTGCGTGCGCCGCTCTCGACGCCCGCCGCGATCATGCCGAGGAGGGCTTCGATATCGGGATGCAGCTCGCCGGCGAGATCAGTCGGCCCGCTCATGCCGGCTCCTCCAGGCGTTCTTCCTCGCGCGGGGCATCGCGCAGGAGCCCACGGATGGTCGGATTCTTCATGAGGTCGCGCAGCTTGATCTCGATGCCGATGGCGCTCTCCCGCCGCAGGCGGCTGATGACCCGCAGGCTCAGGAGCGAGTTGCCGCCCAGCTCGAAGAAGTCGTCGGTGACGCCGACGCGCTCGATCTTCAGCACCTCCTGCCAGACCCGCGCCAGCGCCTTCTCCGCCTCGCTGCGCGGGGCGACGTATGCGCGCGACTGCCAGTCCGGCACCGGCAGCGCGCGGCGATCGACCTTGCCGGTGGAGGTCAGCGGCAGGCGGTCGAGCACCACGATCCGGGCCGGCACCATGTAGTCCGGCAGGACCTTCTTGAGTTCTGCCGTGACCGTGTCCGCGAGAGCCTCCGGCGCGGCGCCGGCTTCCCATGGCGTGACATAGGCGATCAGGCGGCTGCCCTCGGGCGCCTCCTGCGCAACCACCGCCGCGTTGCGCACGGCCCGCAACGCGCGGGTCCGTGCCTCGACCTCGCCGAGCTCGATCCGGAAACCGCGGATCTTCACCTGGTCGTCTATGCGGCCGAGATACTCCACCGTGCCGTCCTCGGCCCAGCGCACGAGATCGCCGGTGCGGTAGAGACGACTGCCGGGCTCGCCATACGGATCGGGCACGAAGCGGTCGGCGGTGAGACCGGGCTGGCCATGATAGCCCCGCGCGAGCCCGGTTCCGCCGACATACAATTCGCCCGCGACGCCCGCGGGCACGATGTCGAGATGGGCATCGAGGATCAGCGCCGTGCGGTCGCCGACGGGGAAGCCGATCGGTGCATAGGCCTGCGCGCAGGAGGCCGAGGCCGGCACCTTCCAGACCAGCGGCGTCACCACCGTCTCGGTGGGACCGTAGCCGTTGATCACGATGTTTGGCTTCAGCACCCGCGTTACGCGCTCGAACCCGGCCTTCGGCATCGCCTCGCCTCCGAAAGAGTAGAGCTTGACCGGCGGCGGATCGCCCGCCTCCTCGATCCACTCGGCGAGCTGCTGCAGGTAGGCCGGCGACATGCCGGCATGGGTCGCCCCTTCCGCCCGCAGCACCTCCGCGATCTTCTGCGGCGCCCAGAGATGCTCGTCGCTCACCACGAGCCGCCCGCCATGGGTGAGCACGGTCAGCCAGCGCTCATGCGCCCCGTCGAAGGCCAGCGAGATGACGTGCAGCTCGCACGTCTCCTCGTTCGTCTCGTAAAGCGCCCCGGTCGCACGGCAATGCATCGACAGCGCACCATGTGCGACGGAGACGCCCTTCGGCTCTCCCGTCGAGCCGGAGGTGTAGATGACGTAGGCGAGGCTTTCGCTGTGAAGCTCGTCCTGGGGCGCCGGCCCGCTCGTCCCTGACGTGTCCGCGATGGTCACGCGGACGATCGCCGAGGGCAGCACAATGCTGCCGTCCCTGTCCAAGACGTGCCTCACCCCCGAACTGGCTGTGATCATGGCGAGCCGCTGCTCCGGAAGCCGCGGATCGAGCGGCAGATAGGCCGCACCCAGCTTCAGCACCGCGAGCATGGCCACGAAGGTCTCTTCGTGCCGCTCGACCATGAGCCCGACGAGGTCGTTGGGCCTGATCCCTTCGGACCTCAGCCGCTGCACCAAAGCATTGGCGCGGCCGTCGAGCTCGGCGTAGCTCAGCCGCCGCTCGCCGACGACCAGCGCGATGGCATCCGGCCGCCGCCGTGCCTGCTCGGCGATCGCCTCATGCACGAAGGGTGTCGACGGACAGGGCAATGCCCTGGCGTTGCCGAGGTTCTTGAGAGCGATGTCGCGCGGCGTTGCGAGCGGCAGCGAACCGATCTCTGTCTCGCCACGGCCCGCGAGCAGGAACAGGTAATGTTCCATCGTCTCGCGGATCCGCTCCGCATCCTCATCGCTGAAGTGATTGAGGAGATAGAGGTATTCGATCTCGAGCACCCGCTCCGCGGTGACCTTGAGATCCATCGGATAGTTGGTGACATCCACGGATTCGAAATCGCTGAACGCGATCGAGCGCCCTTCGCGATCCCGCAGGTTCTCCTCCAGCGGATAGTTTTCGAAGACCATGATCGAGTCGAATATCGACTGGCCCGACAGCCCGACGAAGCCCTGAATCGTGCCGAGCGGAGTCTGCTCGTGCTCGCGCATGTCGATGCTGCGGCTCTGCACTGATCTCAGCCAGCTGCCGACGGTGAGGCCGGGCTGCCGATCCTCCGAGATCGGCAGCGTATTGATGAATAGGCCGATCATCTCCTGTGCGCCGGCCAACTCGCCCGGACGGCCCGCGACGGCAAGCCCGAAGGTCACCCGGGCCTGACCGGTATAACGCTGCAACAGCAGGACCCAGGCCGCCTGGATCAGCGTGCTGAGCGTGACGCCTTGAGAGCGCGCGAAGTCCTTGAGCTGTCGCGTCTCTTCTTCATCGAGTCGGGAATAGCGGCGGTTGTGCCGCACCTGCGTGCCCTTGCGCGCGAACGCATCCGCCAAGCGCGTCGGTGCCTCGAACGCCTCTAGCCGCTTGCGCCAGAACCGTTCGGATGCCGCCTCGTCTCGCCCGGCCAGCCAGGCGATGTGATCGCGGTAGCGCGGCTGAGGCGACGCCGTTGCCCGACCTTCATATGTCTGCAGCAGTTCGGAGACGAGCCGCGCCGTGCTCCAGCCATCGAGCAGGATGTGGTGATAGGTCCAGATCAGCCGGTAGCGGGATCGTCCGTCGGCAGCATCGTCGAGCCGGATCAGCCGGATACGCTGCAGCGGCGCCTCGGCCGGGTCGAAGCCACGTGCGTGCTCGCGCGCGGCAGCCTGCGCGAGGCGTCCATCGTCGAAGGCCTGTCCGCGCCAATCCTCCGCCGTGAAGGGGAGCGGCACGGCGCGGTGCACCACCTGCTGCGCAGCGCCCTCCCGCCACAGGAAGCGCGTGCGCAGGATCGCGTGGCGCGCGGACAGGGCCTCCCAGGCCCCACGCATCCGCTCGGCATCGAGCCCTGTGACCGTCACCGCCACCTGATTGACGTAGTCGCCGCCGTCGCCGTCCCGCTGGAGGGCGTGGAACAGCAGGCCCTGCTGCATCGGAGACAGCGGATAGACGTCTTCCATGACGGCGGGGTCGATGCCGAGTGCCGTGAGCTCGGCCGAACTCAGGCCGGTCAGCTCACCGAATACCCTTTCCGTCACGATCGCTGTCGGCTGGGCCTCGGTGGCGGTGGCGATCCGGGCCAGTTCTTCGAGGCTCGGGTGCCGGAACAGGTCCCGTGGCCGGATCGCCCATCCGGCGTCCCGCGCCCGGCTCACGACCTGGAGCGCGGAGATGGAGTCACCTCCTATGTCGAAGAAGTTTTGATTGACGCCGATGTTTGGGATTCCGAGGACCTCGGCCCAGATGGCGGCGAGGGCGGTCTCGGTGGGGGTGCGCGGTGCGACGTAGTCGTCGGCCTGTGCGAGGGCGGCCTCCGGGGTGGGCAGTGCCCTGCGGTCGAGCTTTCCGTTGGGGGTCAGCGGGAAGCTGTCGAGCACGACGAGATGGGCGGGCACCATGGCCTCGGGCAGCACGGCGGCCAGCGCGGCGCGGATCCGGGCGGTGTCGAGAGCGTGGCTCTCCTGGGCGTGCCCTTCTTGGCCGTGTCCCTTGTGGGGGGTGATGTATCCGACGAGCTGGAGGCCCGATGGCGCGGGCCTGGCCAGCACGGCGGCCTGGGCGATGCCGGGCAGCGCCCTGAGGCGGGCCTCGACCTCGCCCGGCTCGATGCGGTGTCCGCGGATCTTGACCTGGTCGTC
>NZ_JACIDN010000018.1 GCF_014196345.1 Methylobacterium brachythecii
AAAATTATCCACTTGCCTTGTCAGAAAATCGACTGTAGTTCATTTCCGGTGATCGCAGGACGCATATCGTCCCGGAGAATGACATGACAAACGAATACGAAGAACGCAGCAGTGAGTATGGCGCTGCTTATGAAGGTGGCGAGCCGCTCGAGATCGCTGAGCTCTTCATCGCGACAGGTGAATGGATTGAACGCCTCGCTTGGTCGCCCGAGGCAGCCGACGCTGCCATGAAAGCGCTGTACGGCGTGGTTGTCTTTGAGGGCCAGAAAGAGGTCGAGGAGAACCCAGATGCGCCGTGGCGTGACCTCTGGCGCGACGGCATTGGAAGGACATGGGACAGCAGAATTCTGGAGGTGGCCATCGACCTCCATGCCTTCGCTTTCTACGGACTGTGCCCGAGCCGCCGGCTGATGGAGGCGGAAGAAGACGAGGATCTCGTCATCGCGATCGACCGCATGGTCGAGAAAATGCGCGCCATCCTGGACGCTGCCCCTGCCGGCTGGAGCCGACTCGCGGATGTCGTCAACACGGTCAGCGCGGCAGAAGCCCGGATCCGCCTCGACACAGGACGGAACGTCACTCCGGAGCAGCTCGCCGCCCTCGCCAAGGTCAGCCTTAAAAGCATCAAGAACCTACTCGCCCTTAAGGACGGCACCAGCGATCTCAAACTCGATCCGAAGGGAGAGATCTCGCGCTCGGCAGCCCTACTCTGGCTGAATGGGCGATCGGGCTTTCGCAGCTCGCTCTGGCAGACGGCCAACGCCTCAGTCGAGGCATCCTCGCAGCCGGAACCTACCCTTGGAGAGGTGGTGTTCGTGCCCGTCGCCAAGGATGGCAGCTGGTTCGATCCTAGGACTTGCCGAACGCAGCGCGGTTACACCATCGGACCTAAGGGGTCCGAGATCACGGTCGAGGATTATCGCGAGGCGCTTGCCCTGCTCGAGAGGATGCCAACCCCTTACTGGCGCCGGCCGAACATGGTGGGCAACAGGGGCATTGTCGCCGGCACGACCTGGCAGCGCCGCGAGATCGCCGAGATCGAACAGCTCCGTTCGCCTTACGCGGAAGGGTACCGCGCATGAGCGTCGATCTCACGCTTCACGCTCAGGGGCGGTTGCAGCAGCGCGCTATTCCGCCCTTCATCATCGCGTTGCTGGACGAATTTGGCTCCATTGCCCGTTGCGGAGGAGCCGAGCGGCTGACCTTCGATAAAGCGGCTCGCCGCCGTCTTGCTCGGGAGTTCGGTGGGCAGCGCAATCTCCACGTCATCGAGCGCTGGCTCGGTGTCTACGTGGTGGTCAGCGACGACGGGCTTGTCGTCACAGCTGCGCATCGGACCCGCCGGTTTCGGCGTCACTGACACCTATCCATTCCCTTCATCTTCTCCGTCGTCACACTCGCAGCCATCGAGATCGATCCCCCATGACCAACAGCTTGTTCCCTACGTTCGCCCCTCTTCTGCGCACCCTGACGACCACTGAGCTCGAGGCGGAAATCGCCCAGCCGCGGCACCTTCTGATTGAGACGGGGGAGGCTCGCGGCAAGAGGATCGACGTCGCCTACGCGCCGTTCGACCATGTGAACCTGAACGCCGACGTGGTCATTGTTGGCCTCACGCCCGGCCGGCAGCAGATGCGAAACGCGCTCGTAGCGGCGCGCCGGAGTCTCCTGAATGGTCGGACCGAGGCGCAAGCGGCCGAGGACGCCAAGGTCTTCGCGAGCTTCTCAGGCCCAATGCGATCAAACCTGGTCGCCATGCTGGACAGCATTGGCCTGAACCGCACCCTGGACATTACGACGGCAGGATCGCTGTGGGCGGGTGACGCGTATCGCGTCCACTTCACCTCCATCCTGCGCTACCCCGTGTTCATGGATGGTACCAATTACACCGGCGCGCCGTCTCCCACGGCGATCCCGCTGTTGCGCACTCAACTGATGAAATGGTTCGCAGACGAGATGAAGGCGCTGCCGAACGCCGTGTTCGTTCCGCTCGGGCCCGTGGCCGGTGAGGCTGTCGACCTGGTGGCCGCACAGGTCGAGCTGGATCGTCGACAGGTCCTGAGCGGTCTTCCTCATCCGAGCGGCGCCAATGCCGAGCGCATCGCCTTCTTCCTCGGGCGCAAGCCCCGTGACCAGCTGTCGGACAAGGTCAATCCAGAGAAGCTTCTCGCGGCGCGGGAGGCATTGACGGACAAGGTCTCCGGACTGCGGGCACGAGATTGAGCCTCGCGGACTGGTCACAACAGGCCCCCTGCTGAGGGGGCCGTCATTCGCTAACGCGTTCTCCCTGACCAGCACAGGCGGCTTCGGCACACCATCGTCGTGTGTGGCAACCCGCAACGATCAACGATGTGGTGGCGACACGTCATGGTGCACTGGGTTGAACTCGTCCGTCGCCTCTCCCGAGCCGGGTAGCCGGAGCCTTCACTACGTCGAGCCCGGCGGCAGCGCCTTAGCGGTTTACTGAGCAATCAGGCAGCTGGCCTCTCGCCTTCGATCCCGGCGATCAGATCCAGGTACCGATCAGCAAGCGCCGACCATTCCGGCATACGCTTGAACCAATCTGCCGTTGCAGTGGTCTTTGCTCGGTGCCGCAAGCGGGCGAGACCGACCAACTGAACGTCCTTGATGTGCTTCCGAACCGGAACAACTCGCACGGTGTCAGCTCGTGCGAGCACCCAATCCTGTTGCTCCGGATTGAGCATGGAAAGGGCTGCATCTCTGGCAGAAACTGTAAGATTTTGCTCGAGAGGTTCGCCCTCTCGATACGCGAGAGGATGTAGAACCGTACCTTCCTGGGTATCGGAGTCGACCAGGTGGGGCACAAACTCGACCAAGCCAGTGGAGGTCAGCACCTCCAAGGCACCCCAGAATATCGGCCAACCCGTATCTCGGTGCCCCTTCGTGCCGTCGGCCCTCTCAACCTCCTCTGTCTGACCTGTCATGTGAGCGTTCACAAAGGGCTGGCCGCCCCATGCTTTGAGGCTGTCGATCCAGAAGGCCCACACGACGAAATCGGCCCTCTGACCGATTTGCTTGCGATGGAAGGATTGCTGAAGCTGACGCCAATGCACGCCACCGTCGGTCGCCAAGCTCTGAACGTGGTAGAGGTCTACGAACAGGCGTAGCGCAGCCAAGCTCTGCGATTGCCGGATCCGCTCGATCGGAGAGGTTTCCTCTCCCACGCCTTCGACGATGGAATTTGGCAGCCAGATCCAATCAGCTTCATCAGGAGTTGCCGGCAGCCTGGTTGCAGCAACCTTTGACCACGAGCCTCCGATGGAACGGACGAGACCTTTCCGGATGAGGCGCTCCACGATCGATCGTGGGCTACCAAAGGGCCAAGGATCCTTCTTCCGGCTACCAGTTGGAACTTCGATACCGTCCGGATGGCTTGCGATGACCTCGAGCACCAGCCGTTCATCGGCGGTGAGGCTTTCAACCGGCGTACGGCGGTTCTCGATCTCGGCTGGTGGCAGAAGGTAGTACTGAGGCTTTGTTCCGCCGCGACGTTGCTCGATAACCTTCCCCTCGAGCAGCGCCTTGATCGCATCCTTGGCACGCAAGCGAGGGATATTGGTGCGATCCTCGATGGCGTTCACCGACCAGGAAGTCGTGCGCATATCGCCCTGCGAGCCTCTGGCTAGGATCAGGTAGGCGGCGGCTGCGCTGATGCTCTTCAAATCGCAGACGAGCGACCAGGCTCTCCGATCGACGGCGAAGAAATTGCCGTGCTCGGATTTGAGTGCCGAAACATCACTGACCATGGGGCTTGCCTTGCTATGCAACATCAACGGGGGATCAACGGGGGATCAACGACAAGGATTATCCCCGTAGGAGCACATCCGCCTCCTCACTTCGTTCGTCGGCGGCAGCGGCCTGAGAGGCCTTAGCCGCTCCGATGACCTCTTCCATGGCATGGAGACGCTCTCCAGTTGGTCGAAGCCACCTCTTAGCGGACAACACGATCATCCGCCGGCATGCGTCACGCACAGGATCAGGCAACCCGCGGCACCGATCGTGTACGCGATAGCGAGTAGCCCGTAGGCCATACCCATCATCGTCATCAGCAACACCCCACTCTCAAGCTGACCGAAGACCGACCGGAGTCTCTGCTGCTTTCCGGGCTCTATCTCGAGCCACACGAGCAGCTTCGAACTCTGGTTCCATAGATCGCACTCGATCGACGAGCGGGTTCAGATCGTAGATGTTGCTGTTATAGTCGCCGGATGACGTTCGGCGAATGTGTCGCGTGATCAAACCAGCTTTCTCAAGTTCTCTTATGTTGTTTTGAACGGTCTTTGGAGTAACGCCTATGCGCTCTGCGAGTTCCTTCTTAGGAGGGAATGGCTTTCTTGCCGGGTCATGCCAGTAGTCGAGCAATTGGATGACGATGTTCAGTTGTATGGGACTAAGTCCGAGCCTCTTCTGAGCACGTATTAGGATAGATGGAACTCCAGCATATCCATGGCGGGTCACACTCTTTCCCCATATACGCTCTACTGACGAGGGAGGACGCTTGGCTTCCTTGGGAAACCGCACGACCTCTGCGTCCTTCTCTTCGATTGTCATGATGAAGACCTCCTTCTCGATCACTAACGAGCACCGAAGCCTTCTCGCAATACGGAGTCAGGGGTTGGGGTAGGGAAACCAGAAGGCTGACCCGACCTCTACATGGTTCATCTGGTTCGCCGTTACGATCCTTCAGTCCGTATGTTTATGTGGCCGGATCGTACCCCCAGGTAGGAACGCTATTTTCCTTACAGGTGGGGGCCTGATCTTACCTACCTTTTCAGTGCCTCGGCTCGCCTTTCAACTCTCAGCACCTGGGTAGCAGCCCACATCCCACCTCGAGCCGTTGGGATCCTTCGCTTGTTCAATTCCTCGGCGACCTGCTGCAGTGACGCGGCGCCGGCGGCTCGAATTTCTGCGATGACCGGCAGAAGATCAGCAGCACGTCCCATGGCTTTGGCCTTTGCTGCTGCGCTCCCCTTGGCTTGCATCTCAGCCGTCGGGACGCCCCCACGGTCGCCACCAAGTTTCCGTCCTCGAGCTTTCGCAGCGACCAGTGCTGCCTTCGTCCGAGTCGAAATCATCTTCCTCTCGGCTTGCGCAACGACAGCCATGATCCCCACCACCAGCTCGTTTGCCTCAGGCATGTCGGCTGCAACGAACCGGACGCCAGCAGCCTGGAGGTTGAGGAGGAAGGCCGCGTCTCTCGAGAGCCTGTCGAGCTTGGCGATCACGAGCATTGCGCCATGAAGTCGGCAGAGCTGAAGGGCCTCAATGAGTCATTTTTTTCTGGAGACTATGTCCGTATTGAGAAAGGTATTCGTTTTCGCAATACTTAAAAGGCCCCTTTTCCAACTTGCCTGAGCTTTACGCAATTACGTGCTTCAGTGCTGAAGGGCTTGAGCAAGCACGTTAGGATCAGCCAGCTGCTGTGTGGGCCCCTCTAAAAGGAGCCAGACGAAAAATCGGAAATCGGTCAACCCTTTGAAAGGTCTTCGCTTTCCGTTCAAAAACTGGGTTGCAAAAATCGATTAACGCAACTTTATTCGTTGGTATCTTGAAACCAAAGGAAACACTATGCACTTATGGTACTGTCGTACTAATCGGCATACCAAGGAAAACACTATGAGCTACATCAAGGCAGAGGATGTTCGGTCTCCTCGAGGCGCGTGGGCGCTCATTCAGGTTCTTTACGACGGAGGCCCGAGCACAGACGATGAAGGGGCGTGGTCCCTCTGCGTTGGCGAGTGGTACGGCAAGCGGAGGTTAGCGGCTCGTTGGAACGGGCAGGACGAGGGCGGCTCAGCTGCCGGCAACCCAAGTGCTCGTGGCTATCCCACTTGGTTCATCGTTCCGCCGGAGTTCGAGGAGCCTTTGATGGCAGTTGTCCCTGCCGATAAGCTCACGCTTGCGAAGGCACTACTCAACCAGAAATGAGGGAACTGTCCTTAGAAAGCCCCGCACTTGTGGCGGGGTTTTTCTTCGAGGGATGCACCGCGATTGCCCAGAATGAGCCCAGAGTGGCCACAGGGCATTTCTGGCCCTTTCCTTCCGTTATCGTGCCGATGGCCGCCACAGGCCCGGAAATCGCAAATCTGAGGGCCTTTGGCGGCACGGTTCCGCCTCTCCTTATCGATGGCCTTCGTGTTTCGGTTCAGAGCAGCTCCGATGGTGTCGTAGAAAGCCCTGTAGGTCCCAGAATCGTGTCAGGACAGGCGCGAGTTGTCCTGTCCTCCCTGATCCTGCTGGATCGAAGAAGGGCGGCGACAGTGCAATTTTAGAGCTTCGGCGCTGCTACCTGGCTGTACGAATTTGATTAGGGCGCTCTGATCGGTGTCGCCCTCTCCCTTCCGGAAGCTTTTGCGACGGTTCCGCTGGCCTGTGGATGGTTTGTTGAGAACCTGTGTATCCGTGGGATGCAGACATTTGCACCCTATGCCCTTTGGGATGGGAACGTCGGCCGCGTTTTATCCAGGTTAGCCACTCCTGGCTGATGACGCGGATGAGGTTCGCGTCATTCTTTCGTCCCTCGTGTCGACGCTCCTGGATCACGATCAGGCCGTCCCCCTCGGCAAGCCGGATGGCCGCCTGAGCCAGACGCCGGCAGACACCGGCCCTGGCAGCGATCGCATCCATGCAGAGGCCGCAGACACCAGCTGTGGACATCTCGTCTGCAATGATCCTGAGAACTGCAAGCTGGCCCATCGTGAACCGGGAAGCGAGGGCCGGTGGCATCGGGCCGGAGGTCGCCAAACGGCGGCGGCGTGCAATCGCCTCAGATCGCTCAGGAGCCCGCTGGAGGCGCTTCGGCGGAAATAGGCTCAGCCGGCCGGCAGGAATGCCGACAGGCTTTAGGGAGCCTCTTATCGATCCCCTGCGGGCATGTAGCGCCTCGGCAAGGGTCTGAGCCCCATCGTCATCCACCACACCGCTGGCATGCGCCTGCCAGATCGCCTTCGACAGCTCGTCCATGTTGGCGAGCGTTCGCGCGTCGTCGATCGCGGCGAGCATTCGCGCGTGAAACATCGTCCCCAGCCCCTCACGGGCCGCGGTAGGTCCGGGCAAGCCGATCCCGGCGCCGGAAACGCATTTCCAGCTTGACTCCACGATGGGAGCTATGGCCTGTAGGGAACTGTCAGTTGGCCCTACACGGCCCCAGGTTTTCAGCAGCCTCGACCTTGCCGGGTCGGGGCTGTTGGCTTTTGCGGTCTATCTCGCGGCGGAATCATCTCCTGCGCGTGACTCGCGCACGGGGCATCGTGTGCACGGGAAGATCGTTGCCGTCAAACTTTTCGGGATAATCTGACCGATCCGGCTGGATCAGGCGCGTTTGCGTTACTTGCGCGATATCACGCAATTCGCAAATTTGACGGCAATACTGGTATTCCAGCCTACCTGATCTTTCTCGGAGCGTACATTTCGATTTCGCGAGCAAGGATCGTAACAGTGCTCTCGTCGGAGGAGTCGGCCGACGTCGGTGTCACGACAATATCTACCCGGCACTGCGTCTTGTTCAGCGCTGCCGTGCCCTTGCACCCGCCGAGCAACCGTTCAGCGATCGGGAGCGCCGTTTGAGCGCCAAGCAGAAGAGCATCGATCCGGAGCTTGCGACCACCCGAGGAAGCCTCGCACAGGAAGCCAGTTGTGCCTGGATCCACGCACGCGATGCCGCGGACCACCACCAGCTCGCCGACATAGGCCTTGGGGGTCGCAATTAGTTTTCCCACGGGCACGGCCGCGTTATCGCGTGCCAGAGCAGACCCGGCCGTGAGGCACAGCGCCAGCACACCAAACCAACGTGCAAACATTCAGGCGGCCGTGAGGTGCTGGAGATCAGTGCCTCGCGCCAGGTGCTGGGATGCGTCGAGGATTTCGACGGCCACGATCTTCCCGTCAGCGTCGAAATCGAACACCACGCCGGGCCGAACTTCCTCGCTCTCGATCACCTTCGCCTCTGAGAACCGGACGTAGAGCGCGTCCGTCTCGGCATCGTACCGACTCTTCACGTCCTGCGCCTCCGGCCGCGGTCCAAAAACATCGTGATGATGTGAGCGCCGTCGTCCGTTGGAAGATATACCACACGAAGCACTCG
This sequence comes from Methylobacterium brachythecii, assembly GCF_014196345.1. Lineage (GTDB taxonomy): Bacteria > Pseudomonadota > Alphaproteobacteria > Rhizobiales > Beijerinckiaceae > Methylobacterium > Methylobacterium brachythecii. Next base: position 8,105 of record NZ_JACIDN010000018.1, read on the forward strand.
GCCGTCGCGTTCGGGTAGCGCACGGAAGGCACGGAGCCGATCGGGGTACGTCTTGTCGGGCTCGAGAATTTCAGGCTCCGTCACCGTGCGCTCGACCCATTCACGCTGGATCTGCCGATCGTCGAGATTGTCGACCGCATGGGGTCCGTAGGTGAAAAGCATCTCCAACTCTCGGCTGTCCCGATCTGAGACAACCCTAACTCGCACCTGCTAGCGAACAATTAACACACGGGCAGATGAACCGATCTCCACGACCAGCCGCACTCCCGCGCGGCCGGTGGCTGCAAGTCATCGAGTGCTTCTTCAATACCGGACGGTGATCTCGATCGCCGACTCGGGAACGCCTAGGCCAACTGCCAGTGCTACCCGAGCTTCCGGGATTGTCAGAGGCCCGACAACTCCATGGTCCTCGACCTGGGTCGAAGCCGATGCCTGCTGCCGCTGCGGCGTAGGCTGATGCATGGGATGCCATATCAAGGCGTCAGGATCGTCGACTCCGAACTCGCTCAGGTCGCTATAGCGGACTGGGTTGCGATTACCGGGCCAAGCATCCTCGTGCGATATCTCAGCGTATTCCGAGAATACCACGAAATACCGCTCAGTCTTATCATTGTCTTCTTGAGATAGGATGACCTCCTTGATGCGTCCGATCATGAAAGCGGTGTGGTGAGCCCGATCAGCAGCGCCCCAGGAGCCACCGTTACGGTTCTGGACACAGACGCAGTAGGCGAATTTACCGGCGGTGGTAGGGTTGAGCCGCCAAGCCTGCGATCCGCCCTCCTGACGGATGCGATCGAAGCCACGGGCGGTGAGAACGACTAAGCACGGATTTGACATTAAAACCTCCGAAAACCATGGAGCATATGATCCCGGTTTTCCGTTAAAACGTCAAGACACTGAAATCGTGCTTTCGCTAGTATTCTTCTTATGAGCGATATCTGTTAGCTACCAGATAGCTATCTGGTAGCAAATGGTATCCGATAGCTATTTGGTAGCCTTTGCCTGCTACACTGTGCCGACTCGTAGGAGGTTCGACCGTGCCCGTCATAGCGTTCGCCAACCCCAAGGGTGGGGCCGGCAAGACGACATGTGCCCTGCTCTTGGCCACTGAGCTGGCGAGCAAGGGCGCTACCATCACGATCATCGATGCCGACCCAGAGCGCTGGATATCGCAATGGGGCCGGCTTCCAGGGAAACCGGACAACGTCACTATCGTCGGCGATGTGTCTGAGGATGGTGTGGTCGACGCGATCGAAGCTGCAGCCGAGGCTACTCAGTTCGTTATCGTCGACCTTGAGGGCACCGCGAGCCTCATGGTGTCCAACGCGATCGGCATGGCCGATTTGGTTGCAATTCCAGTCCAGGGATCGAGCATGGACGCGAAAGGCGGTGCCAAGACGATCCGGCTCATCAGGAACCAAGAGAAGCTGGCGCGCCGTCGCATTGCCCATGCCGTCGTTCTAACACGCACAAGCGCGGCCGTTACGTCTCGAGCCCTGAGGAATGTCGCAGAGCAATTGGAGGCCGGCGGGATCGATGTGTTTTCGACGGCGATCGTCGAGCGCGCTGCCTATCGAGATCTGTTCGATTTCGGCGGGACGCTAGCGAACATGAGTCCGTCTCAGACATCAAACCTCGACAAAGCCCAGACCAACGCCAGGGAGTTTGCCGGCGAGGTCATAGCCAAGCTCAGAGCCAGCGCCGATCCGAAGGAAGCCGCTTGATGGCCCCGACCAATCGCCCCTCCCTCGGTTTCGGTGACGAGCTTGAGTCTCTCGACGCTATCGAGTTCGCGAAGCCCAAATCAGCCACCAGGCCGTCGCCCGAAGCCACTAGGCAGGCAGCAGAGGCCACCGGCTTCCGTAGTCGTGAGAGCAGCAAAACTCCCGAGCCGATAAAGCCTGCGCGGAAAGAACAGCGCCGCCATCGCACCGGACGGAATGCCCAGATCAACCTCAAGGCCAAGCCGGAGACGATCGAGACGTTCCAGAAGATCGCCGACGCGAAGGGCTGGTCCCTCGGCGTCGCGTTCGAGGCAGCCACAGCTCTCCTGCAGCGTGAGCACGGCTGCAAATAGCTATCCGATAGCTGTTTGGTAGCTAGTAGCTGAAAGCTATCTAGTGGCTATCGCTTACGCTGGAGATGCTAGCGTGGGAAGTAACCAGGCTCTGAAGCGACGAAACGTCCCGCGAGCACTGTAGAAGCAGAGAATGCCCGAGAAACACACGAGGGAGCTTGCGCTGCCTCGAATTCGTCTATCACCCGGCAGAATGCGAGAGCCTTGGCCAGCTTTGACCGGCCCCGCTTGCTGTGCCGGTCTCAACCTCGGCAAGGGTCTCGACGATAGACCATTCGCCACCATTCAGCCGATCGCGAACCGTATCATATACTTTTTATTGCCGCATGCCCACTATACATGCCTGATCCTGAACATTAGCTAAATGCAAAAGGCCATTTTTTCATACCTTCCGTTGAAGGCATACCTTGAATACTTGATGCTCCATTAACACGTAATGCCCGCACCAGCCTACGCTGGTATGGAGCCAATCGATGGCAAACGACGACCACAGAAGCGAGCAGATCGATCTCAAACGTTTGAAGGCCGACTTGCCAAAGCGCTGGAAGTGCTTGCTGGCAGCAAATGCCGTCTTGACGGCCCTCGTACTCCTGACGATGACCAGCACGTACCTGGTTCGCGGCGGGGATACGCTGGTCCAGGGAGGGACAGGACTGATCCGCAGCATGCAGGGCCTTCTTGAGGCTGTCCCTCCAGTTACGAAGGCTTTTGCTGAGGCCGCCCATGGCGTTCCTGATGTGACGGAAGACATCACGAGCGCGCCTGGCAATGTCGAGGATGGTAACACCTCCGACCGTACGAAAGCGTATACTAAGACGGTGGACGTTTGCCTTCATCCGACGCGAGCGGATGCGCGCCTTGTTCCTGGATCGGCTCACTTCGTTGCAGAGGTCCTGACGCCCGAAGCAGGGTTCTCGGAGATACCCAGCCCGCAAGACAGCTACTGTGTGCGCTTGGTCGCCAGCACCTCTGCCAAGGAACGCCTCGCGCGGGTGATGGGCCGTATCCACGCGAAGCAGTACTATCCTGGATCCGCGAAGGGCTGATCAGCCGCGACAAGCAGATTTGGCATCATGAGCACCAGGGCGCCCGTAATGGCGCCCTGGTTTCGTTTGCGTCCTTGATGCTTTGCCGAAATGATCTGATGATCCGCGCTCACGGAACGTCTCCAGACCGGAAAAGCCGATCGTCTCAGCGATAGGATCGTCGCTTGACGAGCTAGAGAGCCTCCCGTCTCCTAACCCAGCAAGAAATGCTCGACGAAAATGGGGAGCGGCTGCCCGCTCCCCAAAAATCACGAGGTCATGGTGTGTGACGCCGAATGATCTCCTCGGCTGCCACCAAGGCCTTTTTCGCCACTGAAAGGGCGTGGATTGCAGCTACCGCATCACGTCCTCTGGGGTAAGGCCCGGGAGGCGGCAGCTCATCCGACGACGCCGTCGGCACCTCGCTGAAGCGTTGGCCGGTCACGATCTCGGCTACACGCCCGCCATTGACCCCGAACCACGCAGCGATGTCGTGCTGACGATCGCCACGAAGCAGCATGCCTTTGATTAGGGCGGCGTCCTCATCACGCAGGGTGATGCCACTAGGTTCTGCTCGATACCGCATGAGTGCACCTCATGCCGCATTGAAGTTTAGACCGGTGGCCAGAGCCCGATCACGCAGCGCCTTGTAGATTAGCGAACCAACTTCCTTCGGACCGCCGAGCGTCACAGCACCCGACTGACTCTTCTTAGCGCCGACTTTCGTCCAGTGGACGCCGCGCTGCCAGTCGATGATTGCAAGAAAGTTTAGCGCAATTTCCTGACTAGCACGCTTGAACTTGTCTTCGTTCCACTCGCCCGAGAAGTCCTTGCCGATCGCTCGCTCTAAAACATCATGGCCCAGGGCGCCCAGCGCGCACCAGACAGCTGGGGCGGAAGCGAAGTTCGTCTCCCGCTCCTCCGGAGTAAGAGCCCCATTCAGGACTGTTGTAACGTCGCTGTACCAGCAGGCACTGGCAACTTGCAGGACATCAAGCCGCGAGTCGTCGATCTCGACGGCCTGGGTCTGATGCTGGATGCCGCTGATGCCCTCGACGAAGCAGACGACTGACGCTCGCAAGGCGGACATCGTCACCACGTCCTGGATGTCTCGCGCTGAGAGCTGCCGCTTCTGCCGGTTCACACGGCCATGAAGAGCAGGAACATGCCGTTCTACATACTTCGCCAATTGTGTCGCCGGATCACGATTATCGAAGCCGATCGCCATGCTGGTGACGACCTTCGTTCCTCTCGAGTTGCAGTCCGCAAAGATCTGCTGAGCCACGTCCTCTGGTATGTCGTGGACGATAACGATCTTAACTTTTTGTCCTTCGAACAGCCCGCTCTCTCTTGCCTCGGCGAGATGCCGGGCCGTGGTCTGTGTATCCCCGTCAAGCGCGATGAACTTCATTCCATGTGGGATGAGGAGCCACGCCAAGCCAGTTCCAGGATCCTTCTCGACGCGCAGTCTCTTCTGCGACCATAAGACGATCTGAGGGGTGAAGCCTTCGCCACTTTTCACCATCCGGATCATGTAGTTGGCGTAGGGGAGGACATTTTTCTTTTTCGCGCCTGTGACCAAACGGTTTACACGCAGACGCAGCTCGGCCACCTCCGATAGATCGGTATGATACTTGGTGGCGTTGCCCTCGAGATTTCGAGGATCAGGCACAACCGTCTTAAAGAGACCATGGGGCATGGCCCCTTGAAATTCTGTGTCGCTGATTGATGCACCGAAGACCACAACCCCCTCTGCGATCGGGGGGTCGGGCAAATTGATCTGTACCATGTCAGAGTCCCAAGCTGTTGAAACCAGCCGCGAGACAGGGCACATTGTCAGCGCCAACCGACGTGGGGCCCTGCCTCGCGATACCGCCCGTTCCCTTTCGCGAGGGAGCGGGCGTTCTTGTTTCTAAAGCCTACCTTACCCCAGTCAATCAAATTCTATCTCGAGATACGATTTTTGCATCTCGGGCATAAAAAGATCGATCGGGATCCTGCTCGAGCCCAGATGAGAAAAACTGCGGGACGGTTGTAAGGACTTACAGTCCGATCTCTTGAGCAAGGTTGCGGTCAAACAGCTGTCCGTCACGGATGTAGCGCCGGACGGTCGCGGCCGAGCGATGCCGGGTCTGGCGCATGATCAGGCGCTCCTCGACACCGGCCTGGGCGGCGCTGGTCGCGAACCCCGCCCGCATCGAGTGCCCCGAGAAGAGACCGGCCTCGAGCCCGGCGGCGGCGGCCCGCTTCTGAACGATCTCGGCGATGGCGTCTGTCGAGAGCCGACGACCGAGCTGCCCATGCCGATTGATCCCGCGAAACACCGCTCCGTCCATGATGCCGGCCGCCCCGAGCCATGTCGTGTAGGCGGCGGCCGGGCAGGTCTCGCTGCCGGTCCGTCCGACCGCGATGACGACACCTTCGCCCTCTTGATCGCCCTTCGAACGTCGGATCGCGATCCTCAGGCCGTCCGGCACGACGGCGATGTCGGCGACCTCAAGGGCGACGAGCTCGGATCGGCGCAGCGCTGCCCCAAACGCCACTAGCAGGAGGGCCCGGTCGCGCTGGTCGAGCAGGCGATCGCCACAGGTCGCGAGCAGCCGGCGGAGCAGCGGCACGGTCAGCGCCTCGGCATGGCCCTGAGCGACGCCGTTGGCCCGGCGTAGGCCCCGCATCACGTCGCGGATCGCCGGATGCCGCGTGTCCATCGGGTGACCCGCCATGCGGTGTGCCACTGCGATCGCTGACAGCCTTCGTGTCAGCGTGGCGATCGACAGCAGCGTCTCGTGCGCGGCGAGGTAGAGCCCGACCGTCGACGGCATCGCCGGAAGATCGACGAGCCCGTGCCCAGCGCACCACCCCGCGAAATGCCGCCAGTCCGAGCGATAGGCTTTTCGGGTGGCATCGGCCCGCGCTCCCTCGGCGAGACCGGCGGCGCGAGCGGCCAGCGCCTCGAGATCAAGGGTGGTCCCCGGAGCGGTCTCAACGGCAGGGACGGGCAGGGTCGTCATCGGAGATCGGCCTCGAGGACAAGAGTACGGGAGTACGCTTCGGCATCAGTACGCTTTGGCCATTCGGTGGTTTGGCCATCTGCCCATGTGGACATTTGGCCATTTGGCCCTTTGCCCCGAGGCCGGCGTCTGACCCCGGATACATTTCTCTTATCCGAGGTCAGAAATGCAATCAACACAAAACTGAAACAATTTTGCGTTTTCCTCTTCACAAACGATTTTGCGTCCCCTATATGAATGTTGTCACACAAGATGGTGACGATCAGAACAAGGGACCACGACCATGGAAGCCACTACCCTCGCAAAGCTCCAGACGCTCCGCACCGAGGCGAACAGCTTGCGCGACGCCTTCGACGCCTTCGCTCACCGCCTCGACGCGCTGATCACTGAGCAGACTCCGAAGGACGCTCCCCCGGCCAGCTCGGACGATTGGAAGCGCGACGACGGTCGCCTCAACGACCAGGGCGTGGCCGCGATGGAGGCGATGTTCGAGGCCGGGCGCACCGTCACCGAGATCGCCAAGGAATTCGACATCACCGTGAGCGCCGCCAGTCACCGCAAGCGCATCTGGCAGGCCAAGCCTGCAGCCGCCCGCTGATCAATCGCCTCGAGCCCACCCCAATCTCTAGGAGACGCACGCCATGAAAATCGATCTGACGAAGTGCTCGATCCCCCAGCTTGAGACGATGATGGACAACGCCCAGAAATCCACCAAGCCGGAGGCTCCCGACGTGTACCGCGCGGCGGCCGTCGAACTCTTCCGCCGCCGCGGGAGCGACTACAATGACCCGGTCATCGCCGGCTGCTGGGGTGCTATCGCCCTGCTCGACCGCTGCCGCTACGAAAAGACCGGCAAGCGTCTGAAGGCGCAGTACAGCCTGCGCTCGATCCAGAACAACGGCGAGATCGCGTTCATGACCTACTGCGCCCTGGGCAAGAGCCAGGGCACCGGGTTCACGTTGCTCGTCGAGGCCGGTCTCGGCACCTGCACCGTCGAGTACATCGTCGCCACCAACCCAGACCGCTTCCCCCCGGACGCCGTCGACGCGGCCCGGGCACGCCTGATTGAGCATGGCATCACGCTGCCGGAGTGAGCCTCATCGTTTCGATCCAGTCATCACCAGGGAGATCGATCCATATGCTCACATCCATCGAAGACCGCGCCCAGGGCGCCTTTCTCGGCCTCGCCGTCGGCGATGCCCTTGGGGCAACCCTGGAATTCGAGGACCGCGACACTCGTCCTCATCATACGGAGATGCTCGGCGGCGGCCCCTTCGATCTCAAGCCGGGCCAGTGGACGGATGACACCAGCATGGCGCTGGCGCTGGCCGAGAGCCTGATCGCGCATCCGGAATTCAACGCCACCGACCTGATGACCCGCTTCGTCGCCTGGGCCGAGCAAGGTGAGTATTCGTGCACCGGCACATGCTTCGACATCGGCATCGTGACCCGAAACTCGCTGGGCCACTTCCGGCGGACTGGCGATCCGTTCGCGGGCTCGACGGCTCCTGATAGAGCCGGCAACGGCTCCCTGATGCGGATCGCGCCCGTAGCGTTGCGCGCGCTCGAGGACGACGCTCTGGCGGCCCAGATTGCCCGGGACCAGAGCCGAACCACCCACGCCACCGTTGAGGCCGTCGAGGCCTGCGACTTGTTCGTGCGGATCCTGCGGGAGGCGATCCGGGGCGATGGCCAGAACGCGCTTCGGCCCCGAGCCTGGAAGGGAACACCGACGATCCAAGCCATCGCCGCAGGCGCCTGGCGCGGGAAACCTCGGGAGAAGATCCGCTCGACCGGCTACGTTGTCGATACGCTCGAGGCAGCGCTCTGGTGCACGGAGCAAGCCAAGAGTTTCGAAGAAGCGCTGGTGCTCGCCGTCAACCTCGCGGGCGACGCCGATACCGTCGGTGCCGTCACCGGTCAGGTGGCCGGCGCCGTGTTCGGAGTTTCGGCCATTCCGCAGCGCTGGCTCGAGCCCTTGGCGTGGCACGACCAACTTCTCGCCCTCGCAGTGGATCTCGTCGCCTTGAGCAAGGGAGGGCCAGCAATCTCCGCATCGGCATGAGGGAAAGCTCGGGAAAAAATGCATCCCGAAAATTATCCACTTGCCTTGTCAGAAAATCGACTGTAGTTCATTTCCGGTGATCGCAGGACGCATATCGTCCCGGAGAATGACATGACAAACGAA
>NZ_JACIDN010000019.1 GCF_014196345.1 Methylobacterium brachythecii
GGCGAGGACGCTCGCTTACAGCCTCCTCCTGCCGAACCTCAAGCGTCCGCTTCGGAGCAAATGACTGCCTGCCCTGAACGACCGAGATGGGCGCTTTCGAGACGTCCGAGGCCGCGAGTCAGCTCTTCCAATTCTTTAGAGCGGCGAACGGACTGTCGGCTTCGTTCGGAGCAGGAGGGCAGAGGATCGGTTCGATTTGCGCGGCGGCATCGGCGAGCGAGAAGGCCGATCCGTTCGGCAGCTTTCCGCCAGCGGAGTCGGCGTGCCCGCCTCCCCTGAACTTCCTGGCGGTTTCCAGAGCGGAGCCATCGCGCGAACGGAACGACATGCCGCCGCCGCGAGCCGCGTTGATGATGCGGTTCGCATCGCCGCGCCCCATGATGTGATCGGACACAGCCTGGAAGACTCCGCCGTCCAAGCCGAACGACAGCTTGGTCCCGTCGGACAGCGTTCGGAACAGAGCCGGAGAATGCGACAAGGCAGCGTAGAGCCGGGCTCGCATCGTCAGGGAGCGATCGTCGCCCGGCTCGTCTTGAAGGAGGGCATCGACGACGCCCTTACGGAGCACAGGCACCCTCAGTTCGATTTCCGATGGGGACGCACCACTCTGAAGCTCCGTCGCGATCGCCATCAGCAGATCGGTGATGAATTGATCGTGCCACGGGTGGCCTGGCGGAACGTATGCGGACGCGCTTTCCCACAGGACTTCGTTGACGAGGACACCCTGCCGGAAAGCTGGATCGGACGTACGCCACATGTCGTAGGCGTCGACAGCCGCGACGAATGTGCCGAAGCGCTCTTCGAGATCCGGCGCGAGGGTCCGATCGGCGATGAGCGCGCGATGCTCGAACACCATGCGCGTCGCGCAGCGACTTGTATCAATGATGACATGCACCAGCGAATCGCCGGCATCATAGGAAGCCGACGCCCCGGCTTCGGCCGATAGCAACGGCGTCAGACCTTTGGCCGAGAGATGTTCAACGGAGGAAATATGATGGTCGAGAACGACTAAGCGGTGCCGTTGCTCCTCCGGACGTTTCAAATTGGCCGCAGCGAAGTTCTTGATGAACTGGACCGCATCGGCCTCGAGACTGAGGTCGGTGACGAGTAGGAGCTCGGGCGCTGATGCCTTCGCAAGGCGTTCGCTCTCCGTCTGCAGTACCGCTCCGACATCCGAGTAACGCGGAACGTGAACGACCCGCTTCACGTCGGCAACGTACCCGGCCACGACGCAGGCGCCGTAGCCGTCCAGGTCGTGATGGCTGATCTGCGTGACGTCCAACGATGGGTTTCCCGGTCATGCCTTTGCAGTTGGGGCTGATAAGACAGGCGGCGAGCTCCTTGTCGAGGACCATCGACCATCCGTCATCCCGCGCGCGTGCAATATGATGACGGCGACCCGAGCAATGCTCGGTGTGCCGCCACTAATTGCTCGACACTCGGAGCGGTGGGCTCAACCTGTAGCGCGTCCTGCCCGGTCGAGAACGACGTGCCGAATGCGGGTCCGTAGCGTTCAGTCGATTGTGATCGACGTTCATTGTCGAGGAACTGAGAGATGACCAATCCGGAGATCAGGAGGTCTGAAGGTAACAGCGACTCGACTTCCGCAGGATCGGCGCCCAGCGGTGGCCTTACCCGCCGATCAGTCGTCGGCACGCTAGCCCTCGCGTCGCTTGGGTTGCCCTCTGGAAGAGGTCTCGCCGCCGCAGGAGATCCCTCGATGCTCGACGCCTCTAGGCTGCGGATCGCCTATGGGGACCGATCGCTGTCGCCGGTCGAAGCGACGAAGGCTATCTTCACGCGCATTGAGGCGCTTAATCCGTCGATCAACGCATTCATCGTTCTCGACCCGGGGGGCGCCTTGAAGGCCGCGCAGGACTCGGCAGATCGCTGGAGAGAGGGCAAGCCGCTCGGACCGCTGGATGGTGTCCCGGTCACGATCAAGGACAACATCCCCTGGGCCGGCCATCCGACCCGCAAGGGCAGCCGCACCAGCGCAGAGAGCCCGAGCTCCGAGAACGCCCCGGTGGTGGCTCGGCTTCTTGCCGCAGGAGCGATCATTCTCGGTAAGACCTGCATGCCCGAGTTCGGGTGGAAAGGCGTTGGAGACAGTCCGCTTACGGGCATCACTCGCAATCCCTGGAACACACGGCTGACGACGGGTGGGTCGACGGCTGGCGGAGCGGCCGCGGCCGCTCTGAATCTCGGGGTGCTGCATGTCGGGACCGACGGCGCCGGCTCGATCCGCATCCCGAGCGCATTCTGTGGGGTGTTTGGCATAAAGCCGAGCCTCGGCCGCATTCCTGCGGTGCCAGCGGCGGCAACGCTGCATCTCGGGCCGGTGAGCCGGAGCGTACGCGATGCTGCTGTTCTGCTCGAAACCGTGGCCGGCCCCGACCCCAAAGACATGACCTCCGCGAACGGGCCGCTGCCGGATCTGCTCGGCACGCTCGATCATGGCGTCAAGAATCTGCGCATCGCCTGGAGCCCACGGCTTGGCTACGTGAAAAATCTAGACCCGGAAGTGGAATCGATAACCGAGACGGCGGCGAAGGCTTTCTCCGATCTCGGGGCGAAGGTCGAACAGGTCGATCCAGGCTTTCCCGATCCTACGCCTATCCTCGACCCGATCTGGCTCACGATCTGCTGGTCGGCGGTGCGGTCCGTGCCGGAAGCGAAATGGGGCGAACTCGATCCCGCCCTCCTGGCGCTGGCGATGAAAGGCCGAAGCGTCTCAGCGGCCGACTACAGTGCGGCTCTCGCAGCCAGGGCTTCCCTCCACGCCGCTATGGGCCGCTTCAACGAGAAATTCGATCTGCTCCTCACCCCGACCTTAGCCTGCGCTGCCTTCGAGACCGGGCACAACACGCCACCGGACGGTCATTTCGGCGAAGATTGGCTGAATTGGGCGCCCTATACCTACCCGTTCAATCTCAGCTGGCACCCGGCCGCCTCAGTGCCCTGCGGCTTCACCCAGGATGGCCGGCCGATCGGGCTACAGGTCGTCGGCCCGTATCTGCGCGAGGACCTCGTGCTTCGTGCCGCCCGTGCCTACGAGCAAGCGCATCCCTGGCCATTCATCGACGTTCCAAAATCTCTTTAAGAAGACAGGCTGGTTTTGGCCGAGAGCTGACTAGCGGCTTTCGGCCCTCCTTGCGCAGAAACGGACGTCGATCTTGCGGCAGGTCTACCCGACTTTTTCGTTTCGGCCCGCTCAAACGATTTGCGAAATCTGGGGCTCGTCTGGCTCGCACCACGACAGCAGTCGCCCGTTTCGGTCGTTCTGCTAGCGGGCCTTGATTCAAAAAACAGTCATTCCTTCGATCGTTCGAACCAGGCGTGGTCAGATCGTATCAGCGGAGGTCTGCCCTCAGGTCGCGCACGCCGCGCCCCAGTCGACGGCGCAAGAGCATGCGCAACGTGGCACCGTCGACATAGCCGACCTCGGCGGCGATGGCTTCGAGATCGAGGCCGCTGCCGTGCAGCAAGGATTGGGCGCGCTCCACCCGCAGGTCCTGGAAATACGCGAGCGGCGACTTGCCTAGAACCGCCTGGCAGCGCCGCTGCAGCGAGCGTGGGCTCGTCGCGAGCGCGTCTGCTGCCTCCTGCAGGGAGAAACCACCGCTCAGGTGATCCCGTGCCCAGCGCTCGAAGCGCAGGACGAGCGGGTCGGCCTGAGCGAGATGGTTCGGGATGATGTAGGGGGCCTGCGCCGAGCGGATATCTGCCAGCAGGTAACGCGAAACGAGGGCCGCCAACTCGGGGCTGGCCTTGCGGATCAGCCAGAGCGCGAGATCGAGGTGCCCCATCGCGGCGCCGGCGGTGACGCCGATCTCCGAGGGCACGAGCATCCGGGATTCGTCGAGCAGCACCCGCGGGTAGCATTGCCGGAAATACGGCGCGAGCGACCAGGTCGTCGTCGCCTGGCGGCCGTCGAGGAGGCCGGCTTCGGCGAGCAGGAAGGTGCCGATGCAGGAGGCGGCGATGGAGATCCCGGCCGCGTGCCATTGTTGCAGCTGGGCCTTCGCGTCCCGGACGTCCGGCCGCTCGAGCGCAGCCGCGAGCGCGTCGGGCGTCGTCGCCTTGAGCGCCGGGACGATCACCCAGTCCGGCTTGAGGTCGGGGTCGATGACGTCGACCGGGACGATCAGCCCCTGCGCCGTGCGCACCTTCCGCCGGACCCCCACGGTCGTCACCTCGAAATGCGGGCTGCCGCCCATCAGCCTCGTCGAGAGGCCGCGGGCCGTCGCGAAGGCGTCGAGCGTCACGGTCAGGCCCGTATCGAACAAGCCCTCCAGGGCGAGGATGACGATGTGCATGGCGTGAACGATACCAAAGTTGTCAGTTACGACACTACAGCGAAGTCCGGCCCGGAGCTATTCCAGTGTCCATCGGGACCGGATGGTGCGCGGAGCCGAGACGCTCCCCGCTGCGGTCAAACGCCTGAGCCGTCGCGCGTTCTTCCAGCCCGCGCCGGAGCGCACAAGTGGCACGAACGACAACGATGGGGGCGATCGCGCCACCAGGACCGGACGCCGTCGCGGCTCCCGAGACTGCCCCGCAACGACCTGGAGACCACTCATGAAGTTCTTCGCGATCGGTTCGATCACCAAGCCCCTCTCCGACGAGCAGCGCCAGCAGATCATGCCGAAGGAGGTGCCCGCGACGCTCAAGCTCTATCTCGACGGCCGGATCGAGCAATTCTGGTATCGGCAGGACAAGCCCGGCGTGATCTTCCTGGTGGAAGCCGGCTCCGCGGAGCAGGCCAAGGCCGCCGTCGAGGCCCTGCCGCTCGTGACCGAGGGCTTCGCCCAATACGAGGTCTTCCCCGTCGGCCCCCTCGCGCCCCTGGGCATGCTCATCCAGCCGCGCTGAGGCGCACCCCGCGCCGCGCCCCCGGCGAGGCCCCATCGGAGATGGCCGATCGGATGATCGACCGTCCCCGGTGAGCGGCCGCCGGGGGCTCGTGCCCAGCCTTCGTTCTCATCACCCGCACGTAGGTGCAGCCATGGACCGACGCCTTCTCGTTCTCGCCCTCGGCATGTTCGCGCTGGGGACGGACAGCTTCGTCGTGGCCGGCGTCCTGCCGGCCGTGGCGAAGAGCTTCGACATCGGCATCGGCGCGGCCGGTCAGATGACGACCGTCTACGCCGTGACCCTGGCGCTGCTCGCGCCGACCATCGCGGCCCTGGCGGCGCACGTGCCGCGCAAGCGGCTCCTGCTGGCGGGCCTCGGGGTCTTCGTTCTCGCCAATCTGGGCACCGCCATCGCGCCGAGCTTCGCGATCGCCCTCGCGACGCGCGCGCTCGCCGGGCTCGGCGCGGCCATGTTCTTCCCGACGGCGACCGGCTCCGCCGCCTCGATCGTTCCGCCGGAAAAGAGAGGGGCCGCGCTCTCGATCGTGGCCACCGGCATGACGGTCTCGACGGCGCTCGGCGCGCCGATCGGAACCCTGATCGGCGGCCTGGGTGACTGGCACTGGACCATGGTCTTCGTCGCGGCTCTCGCCGCGCTGTCCGGGCTCGGGGTCCTGGCCTTCCTCTCCCATATCCCGATGCCGCCGGCCGTTTCGCTCGGGCAGCGGCTCGCGCCCCTCGCCGATGCGCGCGTCGGGCTCACCCTCACGACGACCTTCCTGTTCTTCACGGCGGCCTTCACGATCTACACCTACTTCGCCGCCGTGTTCGGACGTGCGACCGGGCACGATCCGGCCAAGCTCGCGGCGCTCCTCGTCGCCTGGGGCGCGGCCGGGACGGTCGCGAACCTGTGGTCGGGCCGGCTGGTCGATGCGGTCGGGTCCCGCAAGGTGCTCGCGGCCATGCTCGCCATGGTGCTCGCCGACTTCCTGTTCCTGCCATCGACCAGCGCCGCGCTGTGGTCGGCCTTCCCGGCTGCCATCCTCTGGGGCGCCTGCGGCTGGGGCTCGTCCGTCCCGCAGCAGCACCGCATCGTCGGCATCGCGCCGCAGATCGCGCCGATCATCCTGGGCCTGAACAACTCCGCCGTCTTCCTCGGCACCACCGCGGCGGGACTCGTCGGCGCGGCGGGCATCCAGGTCCTGGGAGCCGATCGGCTCGGATATCTCGCGGCCGCCCTCGTCGCCGCCGCCATGATCGTGTCGGAACTGGCGGATCGGCGGATCGACGCGGCGAAGGCCGCGGGCACACCGGATCGGCCGGCGCCGGCACCCGTCGCCATGCCCGAGGAGGCAAGGGCCTGACGTGCAACCGGGCCGCCCCACTTGCCGAGGACGGGCCTGCAATCCAACCCGGCCGCCATGCCGGCCACGAGCGAGGATGTGAAATGACGACAGCTTACCGAACCGCCGCCGCCCTGATCCTCGGCCTTGCCGTCTGCGGATCGGCGCGCGCGCAATCCGCGCCGCCGCCGGTCCCGACCACCAAGATCCTCGCCATCGGCACGGTCGATCCCGGCGCGGACATCGCCAAGGTCCGGGAGATCCTGCCGACCGAGGTCCGGGAGACGGTGGGGCTCTACCTCGATGGCAAGATCGACCAATGGTATTCGCTGCAGGGGCGCACCGGGGTCGTGTTCATGCTGAACGTCACCGACACCGCGGCCGCGCACGCGATGCTCGAAAAGCTGCCCCTCGGCCAAGCCCATCTCATGACCTTCGAGCTCATACCGCTCGGTCCGCTCAATCCGCTGCGCCGGCTGTCGGATTGAGGATTGGGCCACCTGAGTAGGCTAGCCGCCCGTCAACCACAGTTCAGCTTCGCTCAGCGCCGGCATCGCCAATCGGCATGGCCGTTCACGTAACCGGTGATCCCCTTGTCCAACGCTTCGAGCGTTGGGCGCGCGAATGTCTGAAAGAGGGTTCTCCCTCCGGGAGGCAGCCAAGGCCCTGGCGACGAGCACCCTGATTTTACAGCGTCGCTGCGAGGCCGTTCTCGGCAAGTCGCAGCTTTCCTATTTCCAAGACCTTCGAGTCGAGCGCGCAAAATCCCTGGTGCACGGCAGCGACCTCGACGCCATCGCGGAGGAGGTTGGCTACCTCGAAGGGGCCACGCTGCCGAGCTGTTGCGAGAGCGCCTTGGGCGTGGCGAGCAAGACCTAAGCGCCGACCTTCGGTTGCTGGCGGGCCACGACATTGGTTGCGGTGACCCTAGCGCGGGTCGCAACAGCCGTATATAGTTGTATAATGCAACCAGTTAGCCGACCTTCTGATCCTGCCTGTGTCCAGGGCATCCGCGACGCTTCCCGCCGCCTTGTCCGTGAGTTCGGCTTCATGAGCGATGGGATCGCGGGGACGGACCTGGGTCCGTCCGCCGTTCATGCCTTGATCGAGATCGAAGCCAATCCAGGCATCACGGCGCGCGATCTAGGCGAGCTGCTGCGCCTCGAAAAATCCAGCGTCAGCCGGATGCTTCGCAAGCTCGTCGCGTCGGCCGACGTCGAGGAGCATGAGAACGACGAGGATGGTCGCGCAAAGAGGCTCCGCCTGAGCGCGGCGGGCCGGGAGCGAACGGCCAGCATTCACGCCTACGCCGACCGGCAGGTCCGGGATGCGCTGGGCCGGCTGCCTCCGGGTCGTGACCGGATGGTCAGGGACGGCCTGCGCCTCTATGCCGACGCCCTCGGTGGGACAACCGGGGACACACAGCCTTCACCGGTCGAGATCGTGGCCGACTACCGTCCGGGCATCGTCGCTCGGATCACCGGCATGCACGTGCTCTACTACGCCCGCGCGATGGAATTCGGCCAACGGTTCGAATCCGTGGTCGCAGCCGGCCTCGCGGACTTCTGCGGCCGCCTGGAGAACCCCGGGAACGGGATCTGGTCGGCCGTGCAGGACGGCGAGATCGTGGGCTCCATCGCCATCGACGGCGAAGACCTGGGTGGCGACATCGCTCACCTGCGCTGGTTCATCATCGACGAATGTGTCCGCGGCGGTGGCCTCGGCCGGCGGTTGTTGTCCACCGCCCTGGACTTCGTTGATGCTCAAGGGTTCGAGGAGACTCGCCTTTGGACCGTCGCCGGCCTGCCGGCCGCCCGTCACCTCTACGAAACGCACGGCTTCGCGCTGGCCGAGGAGTGGGTCGGGGATCAATGGGGCAAGCCGCAGCAGGAACAGCGGTTCGTTCGACCTCGGCAAAAGTAACGACGAACGGCTTGAGCCGAACCTTTGCCGCCCGTCGGCGGGGCCATCAATCTTCTTAGAAAGCGAACATGCAGACCATCGGATACGCCGCGAGAAGCGTGGAGAGCGGACTTGCACCTTGGGAGTTCGAGCGGCGGCCGCTCCGCGAGCACGACGTGGCGATCGAAATCCTCTACTGCGGGGTCTGCCACTCGGATCTTCACCAGGCACGAAACGACTGGGGAGGGAGCACCTATCCCATCGTGCCGGGTCACGAGATCGTCGGCCGGGTCACGGAGATCGGAAAAGGCGTGACTGCCCACGGACCGGGGGATCTGGTCGCCGTCGGCACGCTGGTCGACAGTTGCCGCGAATGCGACCAGTGCCGTCGCGGCGAGCAATCCATGTGCCGCAAAGGCCCCACGCTTACGTACGGCAGCACCGACCGGATCGACGGCACCGTGACACAAGGTGGCTATTCCAAACACATCGTCGTCCGCGACGAGTTCGTGCTGAGGGTGCCACCCGGACTTGATCCCGAACGCGTCGGCCCGCTGCTTTGCGCCGGCATCACGGTCTATTCCCCGCTTCGGCAGTGGAAGATCGGCCCTGGCAGCCGCGTGGGCGTCATCGGGATCGGGGGGCTTGGCCACCTCGCGGTCCGGCTCGCGGCAGGGCTCGGCGCCGAGGTCACCGTCATAACCCGGAGCGAAGGGAAAGCGGCCGAAGCGAAAGCGTTGGGGGCGACCGGCGTCCTGATCTCAACCGACGAGACCGCGATGGCGGCGGCCGCGTCGTCGTTCGACCTCATCATCGACACCGTCCCGGTCGCGCACGCAGTCGAACCCTACGCGCGGCTGCTCGACATCGAGAGCACGTTGGTCATCGTCGGGCTGATCGGCGAAATGCCGGCCATGAGCACGGTTCCGCTTCTTCTGGGGCGGCGACGCATCACCGGATCGCCCTCGGGCGGCATCCCTGAAACGCAGGAGCTGCTCGATTTCTGCGCCGACAAGCAGATCGTGCCCGAGACGGAAACGATCGCAATCGCCGACATCAACGACGCCTTCGAACGCATGGAGCGCGGTCAGGTGCGATACAGGTTCGTCATCGACATGGCGACGCTCGAGCCCTCCTGAACTTCGCGATCGGATCGTGCGGGCGTGCGCGACCGCCACCGTTCCAAGCCGGCCAACGATCGAGATGAGTGCTGGCCAGTCCGACTGTCTTCGACCGGCTCTGTCCGTCAACCAAACAGCCGTGGTTGCCGCCTACGGCACGATCAGCAGCACCTGAGCGGGTACGTCTTGTGTGGATGGCTCCCGCATTGCAAGTGGCGAGTTGAGCTTCTGACGCGTTGGTCGGGTGCAGTCTTGTGTCCGGCCTGTTGATGCAGTCGTTCATGGTGACCGCTGGCCCTGATGGTATCCGCGAGCTGGGTCCCACTCTGCTTTGCGGGCTATGGTGCCCTTGACGTACCGCGGGGTGTCTCGGCTCCCGGTCTGACCGGTTCGCCATCAACTCTCATCGTCCTCGCAACCTGGAAAAGCGTGCTCCTTACGCGGCAGCGGCCACCGGTGCGCGGTAGGTGCCGCCGCGGGTCATGATCGCCCAGGCGACCCGCGCGGTGCGATTGGCCGCCGCAACGGTCACCACGCGCACCGGCTTGCGCTGCAGCAGCGCTGGCAGCCGCGGGTCGACCGAGGTCGGCGTCGCCTTCGCGCGCCGGATCAGAGAGGTCATGCCGACCACGAGCAGGCGGCGCAGGTAGCGATCGCCCATGCGCGAGATCCGGCCCAGGCGCTCCTTGCCGCCACTGCAGTTCTGTAGCGGTGTCAGCCCCAACGAGGCGGCGAACTGCCGACCGGAGCGGAAGCGCTCAGGCTCGCTCACCGAGGCAGCCAGCGCAGTCGCCGAGACGATGCCGACACCAGGGATCGTCGCCAGGCGCTGCGACAGGTCGCTCGCCCGATGCCAGGCCAACAACTCCTTCTCCAACCGGGTGAGCTGGATCTGCACGGCGCCGATCTGATCAGCCAGCCCAGTTACCACGCGCTGGGCCAGCGGCGGCACCTCGGCCGCGTCTCCGGTCGCAAGCCGGGCCGCCAGTTCGAGCGCATGCCGCAGGCCGCGAGCCATCTCGATCCCGAACTCGGCGAGCAGGCCGCGGATCATGTTCACTAGCTGCGTGCGTTGCTTGACCAGCAGGTCCCGCGTCCGGTGCAGCGCCAGCGCCGCCTGCTGCTCGGTCGACTTCACTGGCACGAACCGCATGCTCGGGCGCGTCACCGCCTCGCAGATGGCGGCGGCATCGTTCGCATCGGTCTTGCCGCGCTTGACGTACGGCTTCACGTAAGCCGGCGGCATCAGCCGCACGTCATGGCCGAGCTTCGTCAGCTCCCGGGCCCAATGGTGCGCCGTGCCGCACGCCTCCATGCCGACCAGGCATCGCGGCAGCTTGGCGAAGAACGGCACTACCTGCGCCCGCCTCAAGGCCTTGCGAACGGCGACGTGCCCAGCTGCGTCGACGGCGTGAACCTGGAAGATGCTCTTGGCCAGATCGATGCCGACGGTGGTAATCTCCATGGGGATGGCTCCTGCATCTGCGTGGCTGCTTCGACAGCAACCACATCCTGGCACTCAGATGCCGTCAGTTGGAGCGGGAGCCATCCACCCCATCTGCTTCGGAGGTTCACGTCAAGGTCAATGAACGACCGGGATGGGCGCACGGCTGCCGCTAACTTGGCAGAGGCAGCGTCCGCTTTCGAGAATCGCCCAATCGCACGCCTACGACAAGATTGGGTCGAAAACCGACTTAGGCAGCGGACTGCTAATGATCGGGTTAGATCGAGAGCAGCCGAAAGCAGCGAGCACTAGCTTCTGATTTCGACGAATTCGGCGGCAGGTCGTTCGAACTGCGAAGAAATTTGATGATCGCTGCAAGCCGATCTGAGTCCAAAAGCGAAACAGTTTCGCATTCGCCCTCAGACGCGCTCTACTCATCCTATCTACTGCCGGGCACGTGGAAAAATGTCCGAGCCCGACAGTGACTAGGGGCGCCCTCAAGTTTAAGCAAATCTCGAAGTCGCATTCAGGCGCAACACCCGCACAGTTCCCTTCTGCGCTGCCTTTTGCCGGCATGGGTTGAGCAAGCATTCTCGAATCTAGTCGAAAATTAATGATTCGCGCGCGCAACATGGGTATTTTTATTTGGACATTTACCCATGCAGACAATGCATACATTTTACAGAGCTAAATACTCGATATTTTTTAATACGAATTTTCTTGCTTAATTGATCGGCCCCCACACGGTGGTCCAAGTGCAAGGTTAGTGCAAAGTCGGCCTTTGCTCCACGGGTAGCTTGGTCGGCGGAGCTTGTCGGGTGAGC
>NZ_JACIDN010000020.1 GCF_014196345.1 Methylobacterium brachythecii
TTCACGAAGCAGCATGGTGAGGCGCCCCGTCAGAACAGGCCGGGCACGGATCACTGAGGCTGGATGCAAAAAGACCGCCGCGGCGAACCGGGCGGCCCTCGATTTTTGTTGGCCGAAGATCAGTTCGCGCCACTGGCTCCGCCGCTGCCGCGAGCACCTGGCTGCGACGGC
Organism: Methylobacterium brachythecii; assembly: GCF_014196345.1. GTDB lineage: Bacteria > Pseudomonadota > Alphaproteobacteria > Rhizobiales > Beijerinckiaceae > Methylobacterium > Methylobacterium brachythecii. The sequence continues at coordinate 172 of NZ_JACIDN010000020.1, forward strand.
GACCCAGAGTTTCCACCGGTTGCCGACGGGGAGGCATTCGCGCCGCCCGTCCTGCTTGTGCTCATGCTCTTGGTGGTCGTGCGCTTATGGCGGCTACGGGCGTCTGCCGGTGCCGTCATCTGCGCCAGGACCAGAGATGAGAGCGCAGCAGCGCAGGCGGCGATCGAGATTTTTTTCATGGTCGATCCCAGAGAGAGAGCAAGGATCGGCGTAACTCGCTGTTGGCGTAGATAGTTCAGCGGAGTGCGGTCAGTTGCTCCCGCCGCCGCCTGCGCCAGTGTTCGGGCGTCCTAGCTCTGGGCGCTCCGCGTTGCCTGACGAGCCGGGATTGTTCGACTTGGTGTCGGAGCCCAAGCCGCTTTTTGGCACTTCGCGATCCGATCCTGGGCCGCCATTTTGTGGGGACGATGGGGCTGTCCCCACGTCCGTACCGGCCGGCGTCGTTTTCGAAGGCGCAGTCTGGGCAACGGCAGGTGTCGTGAGCGCCAGGGCGAGCGCAACGATGGCAGCGGTCTTCATATCCACTCCTGTTTCGCGAATAGTTTGAGCGCAACTCGCTTGTGCGCGGATCGTTCAGTCTAGACACAACGAAGCCCGCCACGGGATCGGTCCGCGACGGGCTCTGAAGCTGGGGCTCACAGGAGAGTGAGACGGACCCAGGCACGGTGAACGGGGGGCGCTACGGACGGTTCAGTCCGGGTCGCCGCGCGTGTTGACGCAGGGCGCTTTCAGCTCGGGCGGCACGTCCGTATGCAGCTTAAGCTCGCTCGCGGGGGCAAGTCGCGTTCCGTCGCCGCAATATCCTTATCGAATGACGGCGCCGCGATCGGCACGGAATGGTCTTGGACCAACGGTGCCGCAGCTCGGCCGTTGGAGCCCGGCGATCCGTCGAATTGCGCGGGCATGGTCAATAATGCGCTTACCGAGATGGGCCGCGACGGGTGGTTAGAGCTCGCGTGACGCCGCTGGCGAGCCGTTGGGATCGTTCGAGCTGCTTTCAGTTGCTCCCGCGCCTTCGTCTCGGTGCAGCCTCTTCCCATTCACGATCGCGCTCCCGCAGAAGATGGGCCCGCTCCTCGTAGATTCTCAACTCCGCCGCGGTAGGGTCTTCTTCGGTCACCCGAACTGGCGGTGCTTGGCGGGGCATGTCGTAAAGCATGAGGCCGATGAGAGCAGAGACCATCCTGTCGAGCTGACCGCTCGTGACCACGTGCGCTCTCAAGCTCTCGCGTCGAGTTCGCATGGCGAACGTCGCACAGGTCGCACCGGTGAGGCCGAGTGCGTCCAGCGTCTCTGAGTCGAGTGGGAGCCGATCCGCGGGCATGGCCTGGAGCCTCTTCATCCGGCGCGCGGTGGTATCCTCCGCGGAATGGAAATCGCGCAACCCCGGGTAACGCCTCGCGAGGTCCATCCAGACGTGATTACGGATCGTCGTGATCCGGGCCGGGCCGATTTTCCTCGCCTCGATGAGTTCGACCGGCGTCGCAAGCGCCAGAGCGGCCATGTCCGAGAAGCCGGCCTTTCGCAGGCGTCCACGCAAGTACCCGGTCAGCAAACGTCTACCGAACCCGGCTATAACGAGGTGCTCCAGGGCTGCCCCGGAAAGCTCCTCGAAGAGTGGCAGTCGCGCGGCGATCTCGTCAAAGAGCACTGGACCTGCCGCTCTCATCGACAACGGTGCCGCCAAGGGCTTCGTCGAAAGCGGCTTCCAATGCTGCAGGGGCGATTGGCTACGGCCATGCCGCTCAGTGGAGCTCGTAGCAGTTCACAACAACTCGCTGCGCTCTCGTCACATCGAAAAGCGACGAGCACTGAACGAGATAGCTCACGTCCTTCTTCCGGAACAGGATGAGTGAGGTCCGGACGTCGAGGTTGCCGGAATAGGCCGCGACCTCCCAGCCATCGCTCAGAAGGCGCTCGATTGTCAGCGGGTTGCCGGCGGCGGATGCGGCGCAGGCGCTCAGGAGATAGAATGCGAGACCGATCCAACGCATCGAATGCTCCCATTTGTGAAGGATCCAAACGCGGCGAGTTCTACACGATTGCCGGTTGGCGGACCTTATCTCGCGGATGCCCTGACGGATTTGCGGGTCTCTCTTATGCTTCCGCGAGAACAATGCCGACGAACGAGGAAGTTTTTCAGCAAGACTGTTGCTCGCACTGGCCGCCAGCCGCATCCGCAGCAGTCTCGATTCTGAATACGAACGGCTGGGAGAAGCTGCCCGAGATATTGTTACGGCAGACCTTGAAGTTTCAATCCCTTTTCCGCTTCAAGGCGCTGAGGAAGCGCTTCACGCCTTTCTCATGGCCGCGCTGGTCGTCTTCGGCGGATGGTTCGACCTGAACATGACCTGACCGGTATTTTGGACCGGGCTGATTGAGAGGCTACTGCAGGGTGGCGGCCATGGGTAGCTGGTAGGCCAGATCCGGGACGGTGACAGGCGCGGGCGGCCGGTAGCCCAAGGATGAGTGCGGCCGGACGCGGTTGTAGGTGTTCTGCCAGAGGGCGATCACGACCTGCGCTTCCTTGAGTGAGTAGAAGATCTCCTGCCTCAGGCACTCGTCGCGCAGCTTGCCGTTGAAGCTCTCACAGTACCCGTTCTCCCATGGCGATCCCGGCGCGATGTACTGGATCTCCGGCCCCGTCTCCGCGACCCACTTACGCAACGCCTTCGAGATCATCTCCGGACCGTTGTCACAGCGGATATGCTCCGGGATGCCGTGCAGGCACATGGCGTCGGCCAACGCCTCGATCACGCCGAGGCTGTTGATCCGCCGGGCCACCTTCAGCGCGAGGCACGCCCGACTGTGCTCGTCGATGAGCGTCAGGATGCGCAGGCTTCGCCCATCGTGCGTCTGGGCTTGCACGAAGTCGAAGCTCCAGACCTGATTTCTTCGAAGCGGCCGCAGTCGCACACACGAGCCGTCGTTGAGCCAGAGGCGGCTGCGGGGTTTATGTCGGCTCGGGATCTTTAGCCCCTCGCGACGCCAGATGCGCTGGACCCGATCCTTGCCTACCTGCCAGCCGTCTGCTCGCAGCAGCGCAGTGACGCGGCGGTAGCCATAGCGCCCGTACTCGGACGCCAGGGCAATGACGGCGCGGGTCAGCTCATCTTCGTCGGCCAGCACGGTCGGCACGTAGCGTTGCGTGCCGCGGTGCTGACCGACGATCCGGCAGGCGTGACGCTCCGAGAGACCATACTTCTCCCTGATGCCAGCAATCGCCTGCCGGCGTCGCTCGGGGGCTACAAGTTTCCCGAGGCGACGTCCGCCAGCACCTGCTTCTCTAAGGACAGGTCAGCCACAAGCCGCCGCAACCGAGCGTTCTCGCGCTCCAGGTCCTTCATCTTCTTGGCTTGATCGATCCTCAGTCCGCCGTATTCCTTGCGCCAGCGGTAGTAGCTCTGCTCGGAGATCTCCGCCTCCTTGCACGCCAGCGCCAAATTCTTGCCCTGTGCTGTCTGCACCTCAATCTGGCGCAGCTTCAGCACAACCTGCTCCGCACCCGTCTTCTGACCTCGCTTCATGTCCAACTCCTTCGGTCCTGGCTGATCCTCTCAATCAGCCCGGTCCAAAGCCAGCCGGTCAGGTCACCGCCCGGTCGACAGTTCCAAACCGACTCTGTTTATTGAGGCACTTGAAGTCCCATGCGGCCATTTGGGCTGGTCGATAGGTGTGAACCGCCGTTTGCGTCGACCCCCAGCGATACAAAGGCGGGAAGAAACTGCAGCCTTAGCTATTGCCACATACCGCGCATGCGGCTGCGAAGGTCGATCTTAATCGGCTGAGGAGAAGAGCGAGTCCCGTCACTTGCTGCCGCTCTCGGCCAAACCGACTGCTCGAACAATGCCAACAGCGCAGTCGGGATAAAGCGCGTGCGCTGCGCGTAGATGTGCCGATCGCCCCTGGCGCTCTGGCCGTGCGTGAAGAAGCGTTGGGGCGTGATGAGGTGAAGATCGTCCTTGGCGCGGGTCATCGCGACGTAGAGCAAGCGCCGCTCTTCTTCGATCTCGGAACTCGTGCCGGTGCCGAGATCGGACGGCATGCAGCCGTCGACAACGTTGAGCACGAAGACCGACTTCCATTCCTGGCCTTTGGCCGAATGGATCGTGGAGAGGATCAGATAGTCCTCGTCGCGTAGCGGGATGCCAGCCTGGTCGCTCGTCGCATCCGGCGGGTCGAGGGTCAGCTCGGTGAGGAAGCGCTCGCGGGATGGATAGCCGCCGGCGATCTGCTCCAGCTGGACGAGATCGAGCTGCCGAACCTCCGCATCCTCGTGGATGCGTTCGAGATGCGGCTCGTACCAGAGTCGCACTCGCTGGAGCTCGGCGGGCCAGCCCGCGCGGCCGCCGCGGAGATCTGCCATCGTGTCGAGGAATGCCCCCCACGTCTCGGCGCTTTTCGGAGCGGGAGCGTCCCGGAGCGCTTCGGCAGGATCCGGGGACGCAGCGACATGGTCGAGCACGCGCCTTGCCGATGTCGGTCCGATGCCAGGCATCAGCAATAGGACGCGGAAGCCAGCGACACGGTCGCGGGGGTTCTCGGCGAAGCGCAGGAGCGCCAGCAGATCCTTGATGTGGGCGGCTTCGAGGAACTTCAGGCCGCCGTACTTCACGAAGGGGATGTTGCGGCGGGTCAACTCGACTTCGAGGGGGCCGCTATGGTGGGAGGTGCGGAACAGCACCGCCTGTTGCTTGAGCGTCGATCCACCCTCGCGGTTCTCCAGGACACGCTCGACGATGTAGCTGGCCTGCCCGCTTTCGTCGCGGACGGTGACGAGGTGTGGGCGCGCAATGGCGCTCCGATCGGTCCAGAGGTTCTTCGTGAACCGCTCCGTCGCCAGGCCGATCACGCCGTTGGCCGCTTCGAGAATCGGTAGCGTCGATCGGTAGTTGCGATCCAGCGTGACGATGTCAGCGGGGGGCGTGAACTGCGCCGGGAAGTCGAGGATGTTGCGCACGGTCGCTGCGCGGAACGCGTAGATCGACTGGGCATCGTCGCCCACGACGGTCAGGCCCCGTCCGTTCGGCTTGAGAGCCAGCAGGATCGAGGCCTGGAGCCGATTGGTGTCCTGGTACTCGTCGATCAGCACATGGTCGAAGCGACCGCCCATGTCCTCGGCGAGATCCGGATCGGACGCGGCTTGCGCCCAGTAGAGCAGCAGATCGTCGTAATCGAGCGTGCCCTGCTGCTGCTTCGCTTCGACATAGGCTGCGAAAAGCTGCTTGAGCTCGGCGGCCCACATGGCGCACCAGGGGTAGGAAGCCTTCAGGACATCCTCGATCGGCGTCTCGGCATTGACGCAGCGCGAGTAGATCGCGAGGCAGGTCCCCTTGGTCGGGAAACGGTTGGCGGTCTTCGAGAACCCGAGCTCGTTTCGCACGAGATTCATCAGGTCGGCCGAGTCCTCCCGGTCATGGATGGTGAAGGCGCGCTGCAGACCGATCTGCTCGGCATATTCCCTAAGCAGGCGCGCACCGATCCCATGGAAGGTGCCGGCCCATTCGAGGGCTTCTGCCATGGCATCGGCTCGCTCGCCGATTGCGATCCGCATGATGCGCGAGGCACGGCGCGTCATCTCGGCAGCAGCCCGACGCGAGAAGGTCATGAGGAGGATGCGCCGCGGATCGGCACCGTTGACGATCAGATGCGCCACTCGGTGCGCCAACGTGTTCGTCTTGCCTGACCCGGCGCCCGCGATGACGAGAAGCGGCGATGCGGGCGTCGTGTCTCGCTCACCGATCCCGTGTTCGACCGCCTGGCGCTGTCTGGGATTGAGCGTCTCAAGGTAAGCGGTCGCCGGCACGGTCACGAATCATCTGTCTGCCCTGCAAACGACGATGGTTCATTCGCGTTTTGTTCGCAACGAGCCGGGCGCTTGCCGTTCGATGGCGAGGTGCCGTCTGGAGGGTCCCTGAGATCCTGGATCTGGCAGCATCCGGGCTTGCGCGTGGCGTTTCGAAGGGAGCCCGGAAGCGCGACGTGTCCTGACGAATGGTCGCGGGTTCGAACGATCCGACCCCATCCTGGTTCACCCGGCTCTACCACCGTCAGGACAAACCATGGACCAGGGCGACCGCGCACCCCTCTCTCGTCGTCAGATCGTCGGCGTCGGTACCGGCCTGGCGGTGGCCGCAACCGGCGCCGGTCAGGCACCAGCCGTCGCGCAGGGCGGCGGAGGCTCGCAGCCGCTGACCGATCCGATCTCAAAGTTCCCGAAGCCGCCCTTCAAGCAGCAGTCGCAACCCTGGCCGGGGCTTGCAGGCCGCATGGAGCCGAAGCCCGATCATGGCGAGACGAGCTACCGCGGCTCGGGGCGGCTCGCCGGCCGGAAGGCACTGATCACCGGCGGCGACTCCGGCATGGGCCGCGCCGCCGCGATCGCCTTCGCCCGAGAGGGAGCGGACGTCGCGATCAACTATTTTCCGGACGAGGAGCCAGACGCGCAGGAGGTCGTCGCGCTGATCAAGGCGGAGGGCCGCAGAGCCGTCGCGATCCCCGGGGACCTGCGCGAAGAGGCCTTCTGCCGCGATCTCGTCGAGCGGGCGGTTCAGGGGCTCGGCGGCCTCGACATCGTGGTGAGCAATGCTGGCCGCCAGCAGGCTCACGCCTCGATCCTCGACATCTCCAGCGAGCAGTTCGACTGGACGATGAAGACGAACATCTACGCGCCGTTCTGGATCATCAAGGCGGCGCTTCCGCATCTGAAGCCCGGCGCGGCGATCATCGCGACGACCTCCGAGCAGGCGACCGACCCGACGCCCGACCTCTACGACTACGCGCAGACCAAGGCGGCGACGACCAACTTCGTCCGTTCGCTCGGCAAGCAGCTCGCCGGGAAGGGTATCCGCGTCAACGGCGTGGCGCCCGGGCCGATCTGGACGCCGCTGCAGGTGTCTGGGGGTGCCTCGATGGAGAAACTCGAAAAATTCGGTGCGCAGACGCCGTTCGGCCGTCCCGGCCAGCCGGTCGAACTCGCCGGCATCTACGTGCAGCTTGCCTCGGCCGAGAACAGCTACGCTACGGGGCAAGTCTATGGTGCAGCCGGCGGAAACGGCCTTCCGTAGGCGCGCCGAGCACCCGCCGCCAATTCACTGTGACTGGCGTCGGCCATTCGGGATACCGAACCGCAGCGCCGCCTGCTCCAGAAAGTCGATCGCATCGATGAGGTGCTCACGCGCCATGCCGACCGAGGCTTCCTCTTCAGCCGGTGCCTCGGCGAGCGTCACGGCGGCGATCAGCACGCGGTCCCGCTCGTCCTCGATCCGCCGGTCTCTCTCGACGGCGCCGCGCACCCGCTCGTCGAAGACTTCGATCACGCGCCAGGGCAACGCATCCTTGTTGACGCCTGACTTGTAGGTCTTGGCACACCGTCGAGCGTGCACGGCGGCTTGCTGGATGGCTTCGGACAGTTTGGGATCCATCGCGACGTCTCCGGTCCTGCGTCAATCGATCGGCGCGAAGGTCGCCGATCCGAATAGGACCCGCCATCTTGCGTGTCCTCGCCAACGGCGCTCTGCGAGGACACACGTTCGATATTGCTTTCGGGCACCCGGCGGCGGCTAGGCTGCCTGCGCCATCGGCTTCGGGGAAGGCGCGTCCATCGCCCTCAGATAGACCTCAAGCAGTGTCTCGTGCTCGTCGCGTTCGTCCTTGTCCTGCTTGCGCAGCTTCAGGATCTCCTTGAGCACTTTCACGTCGAGCCCGTCACCCTTGGCTTCGGCGAAGATCTCCTTCTTGGTCTCCATGAGATCCTTGATCTCCTCCTCGACCCGCTCGATGCGCTCGATGATGGAGCGGATGCGATCGCCCGCGACGCCTACCGTGTCGGTCGTATCGGTCATGCTGTCCTCGATGTTGAAATGCCCGTTCAACTTCGCGGCTTTCGGTAAGCGGTCGGTTAAGCCGGGCCGCCCGGTCAGATCCCAAGTCCGAGCTGCCGAGGCTTCGCCGACGACCCGTCTTCCAGCGCAGACAGGGAGATGCCCAGCAGCCGGACGCTTCGCCTCAGGGGAAAGACGTCGCGCAGCAGCCCTAGGGCGATATCTTCGAGCGTCGCGCGGTCGGGCACGACCTCGGTCATGGAGCGCGCCCGGGTGATCTGGACAAAATCCGAGAACTTGACCTTCAGCGTCACCGTCCGTCCACGAAGGCCCTTGGTCTCGCAGGCCGTCCAGACCTTCGAGACGATGGGCGCAAGGCGTTCCGCCAGGATCTCGAACGTGTCGGCATCGTCCGAGAACGTGTTCTCCGCGCCGATCGACTTGCGGATGCGGTGGGCCCGGACGGGTCGGTCGTCGATCCCGTGCGCGACGGCATGGTAGTAGCCGGCCGACGAGCCGAAGGCCGCCTGCAGTTCCTCGATCGATCGCTCCTTGAGGTCGCGACCCGTCTGGATGCCGAGCCGTTTCATTTTGGCTTCGGTGACCGGGCCGACACCGTGGAACCGACCGATCGGAAGCGCCTCGACAAACGCCGGACCCATCGTCGGCGTGATCACGAACAGCGCGTTTGGCTTCCGGTAGTCGGAAGCGACCTTCGCCAGGAACTTGTTGTAGGAGACGCCCGCCGAGGCGACGAGGTCGGTCGTCTTCAGGATTTCGGCCCGGATGGCCTTCGCAACGTCCGTTGCGGTCGGCAGGCTCTGGATGTTCTCGGTGACGTCGAGATAGGCCTCGTCCAGGGAAACTGGTTCGATCAGTTCGGTATGCTTGGCAAAGATCGCGCGGATCTCCTCCGAGATCG
>NZ_JACIDN010000021.1 GCF_014196345.1 Methylobacterium brachythecii
TCACCCGACAAGCTCCGCCGACCAAGCTACCCGTGGAGCAAAGGCCGACTTTGCACTAACCTTGCACTTGGACCACCGTGTGGGGGCCGATCACGAATGAAGGCTGTGGTTAGAGCGCTGGGCCACCTTCCCATGCTTTCGGATGGCCCATTGATAGGATCCGCCGTCGTCGCCTCGCCCATGCGGTCACCGAACTATCAAGTAAGGACCTGCTGTCGCACCGCCTGAACATGCGTTCGCTTCAATGGTTTGCTATGCAGGAGAACCTCCATGCAAATTATGAAAATTGTCGCCGTTGGGCTGTTGCTCAGCGTGCTTTACACGGACTTGGCCTGCGCTCAGAACGGCGGAAACTTAGACAAAGGGGCGGCCCAGTCTCTCCAGCGCGGCACGCAGATCGCTAAGCCTCAGCCCTCGCGATCGCGATCGCGTAAACGCCATGGAGCCTCGAAAATGAAAGATTCAACTAGCCGCAGTCGGGGCGAGACGAGCGGAATTACTATCAAAAGTATTTGTATCGGGTGTAATGCTCGGTGAACCATCTTGCTCCAGCGGCCACTGTCCGTCGACCGATGTCATCTGGGAGCGGCCGAGTTTAATCAGCAGCACCAAGGCCGCGGCGGACGCGTTGGCTCCAATTACGTGAAGCCGAACTGAAGGCGGTCGTGATGCAACCCGCTACCATCACCATTGAAGCAGCCGCTAAGGCGATCAGCTCCATCCTAGACGCGCTCGATCGCGACCCAACTGATCCGGCTGCAGTAGCCCTCAGGGCCGCGCTTCGAAGGAAAGGTACCGAGATCGCCGGGGCCGGTGACGGCATCACCCTGCAGAACGTGCACGAGCTTGTCTGCGGCGTCGGTGATGATCGGAACGAGCGTCGTGCCGCGGAGCTCGACGCAGCCTGGAGGGTACTGCCAGGATGGCAGGCATAACTGACGTTTTGCAATTCGATCGACGTCAATGCGCCTTCGAGGTCGAGTCTTCTCTCGTCGACGATTTGGCATCGGACAAACCGCGCGCTTCATCCAGAACGGCGCTCAGTTTCTCGCCCACAGCCGTGATCACATCGTCAGAGTTCGCGCCTTCGGCTTGATCCGAGTAGAGCCGCGATAGTGCTGCCACCATCCGATCCTGGCAGCCGCACCATCGACGGTACCATCATTCCGTTTGGCTAGCTCTTGGCTAATATGGCCTTGCTTGCCTACGGGATCGGCATCTACGCCGCGGCCAAGTCCATGCTGCAATGCGTGCGTCGAGCTAGCGTCAAACCTTGCACGCTCCAGAACACCGCCGGAATGGAGTGAGGTTTATCTGCTATATACTCCGCAACTACATTACCATGGTGATTAAGCAGCAGTGAAGTATCGCTAAGCACGAATTCCTTTCGAATTGGTCCGAAGGGAGTGCTTGCGACGTGCAGGCACTTCGCCCTTCTGTTTTCAAGCTCATCGGGCACTCCGGATATTTTTTTTGAGCATTGCACCCATAGCTAAATCTCGCTCACAATTATCTAAGGCTTACTCATCAAATGCAGCGTTTTCAGGACAAAAGTATTTATTCGCTCACTAATCTAACATCGAGAGCTGAGACTGTCGTTGGTATTCATGTATTTAGCTACCTATTTCGCCTAAAGTGCAGAAATGATTATCAAAAACATTCCTGTATTAAAAGATGCTTGCAAAATCTCAAAATATAGATCAAGCGAATGGCTCGTTTCATACGCGTTGTAATTTGTTTTTAGATGATTGACGCGGATGCAACATACCAACGATTCCTGACGAGGGTACTGACATTCGGGTTTTTGATACTGTTAAACTGGCGGCTTCGGTATGGCTCGGAGCACGTTAATGCGTTTGGGGGTTGCGGTTGGCTTGCGGTGGATAGCGGTAGCGCTTCTGGCCTGCGCACCATCGGTTGCCTATGCTGACCAAGTCTGTGGTCCAGGCCGAAGAATGGTCACCAGCCAGTGGGCGTGCGGACCGGACACTGGATCTTCGGGCGGGACTACGTATTCCAGCGGCAGCAATCGCGGCGCCGCGATCAGCGCCGGCCTGGGTGCGGCAGGCGCCATTCTTGGCGCACTCGGATCAATGGCGGAACGCGATCGCGAAAATGCACGGCGCCGGCGTGACGCCGAAGAGGAAGAGGAGCGCGCGGACAACGCCCGCCGTCAGGCGGAATACGCCCGTCGTCAGGAAGCATGCAACGAAGGCGACCGCTATGATCGCTCCGCCAGGCAAAACTGGAGCGAACGAGAATATACGTCCGCTTCGTTCGATTTCGACTCCGCCGCCTATGCTTACGACCGGTGCAATCGCGGCGATGTGGCCCAAACGGCCCGCAATAATTCCGCGAAGGCGTTGAAGGCGCAGCGGGAGCTCGAGGCACGCCAGGAACGTGACAGACAATGCGATGCGACCTTTGAAAGTGCTCGCGCGCATTTTGAACGGGCCCAGGCTGCGGTAAAGACGCACGACTACGTCGGAGCCCTGGCGGAGCTCCGATCAGCACGTTCCGACTACGGGTTCTGTGGATCGGCCAAGACGCTTGCGGGCAACGCAGAGCAGATTGCGCAAGTCGAAGGATGGATCGCTCGGGAGAAGGCCGAGGCTGAAAGAGTGCGCCGCGCCGAGGAGCAGCGACGGCAGGAAGAAGCTCGGCTGGCTAGTTGCGAACGCGCCAAGGGCGATTTTATAGCGGGCGAACGGAACATGTATTCGCTCGACGCAGCCGGTGCGATCACGCGTTACACTCGCGCTATTAACGACTTCGGTTTGTGTGGCGACACCAGGAACGTCGGGGCCGCGCGCCAGAACCTCGAACTCGCGCAAAAGCTTGCCGCGGCACTGAAGGAGGAGGCTGGGCGCGTTGCCGCTGCGCAAACGAACTTCGGAGGTGCCAACCCCTACAAGGGCGACAATCCGTTTGCTGTCGGCGAACAGGACCGGGTGCCTGATTCCGAACGCGCGAAGCCACGTCTGCCCCTCGGAAACCTCTACGGAGAGGCGACTAAGCTTTGTGAGGGAAAGGCCGAGAAAGACACTGATGCTTGGAAGCAGTGCATTCGCTACGCTCAAGCTGCAGTGATCAGCAAGTTCGAGCCCGACGTCGCAGGCCATTGCAGAGCCTTCGGCGAAGCCGAAGATCGCGTCGATTGTCTCACCAACCGATACGCCAACCTGGTTCAGGGTCGCGTGAGGATCGTGAAGGCCTCCACGGAAAACTACGAGTACAACGATCTTGTCGGTCGTCCGAAGCCGCCCCGCGGGGGCTCCTTGCGCGAGGCACTTCGGAACAGGCTGAATGAAAGCTCCGGAACCGCGAATGGTACGGCGGCCGGCGACAAACCCGATCCGGATGGAAAGCCGACCGCCGTGAACAGCGGTTCCGCGGTCGCCCCGGGCCCGACGGACAAGAACCCAACAGCAGCCGAAGCGCGCTCGAAGACCCGAGCAGAAAGGGAGCAGGACATACTCGGAGGTCTGCCCGACTACACCGAGCGGGGATCGCTATCGGCCCCGAGCTCCGGAATTTCTGCACCCGACAAGAAATCCAAATAGACACGGTATCTATCAGTGCGAAGAGCTGCTCTTGCCGGCTGCCTGCTTGCTTCGATGCAGGCGTGTGGGTCCACAACTGCCGCCTCACAGGAAGCCGTCCACGTCCAGCTGTCCTACGACAGCTCGCCGGCGCTGGATGCCTGTGCGCGAGCGATCAAACAAGGGGGCGCGCAGATCGGCGCGGAACCGGTCGTCGTCCATCTCCCCACCGACGGGGAAGCCGCGGCGGCAACGCGGTCCAAGGTCAAGGTCATCACTCTCGAGATGCCCAGGCGACCGGGCGGCTTCCTAAACAATATGTGGCGCTCGTCCTGGGAAATCGTCCGGACACCGTTCCTGTTCAAGGACATGGACCACTTCCGCCGCTTCCAGCAGAGCGCGATGGCGAAGGAGATCGGCTCCGGTACGATGGTCGCGTATGGAGGTGCTTCGCATCTGTTCTCGTTTCGCACGGCGATCAGCGAACCTAAACACGTCGCCGGACAACTCATCAGAGGGGGCTCTGCGCGCGCGGCCTACCAAGAGGTTGGATCATTGGCCGAACCCGACTGGAAGGTCGACATCACGCGGCAGTATGAGGACGAGTCGAAGACCATACCGGCGGAAGTATCCGCCGCGGCGGCCGCCATCTCCGACATCAGGAGAGACCGCAATGGTCTAGCCGCAATCGAAGCGCCCCTGCTTTCTGCATCGGCGATGGGGCTCGAGTCGATCACACAGTTTCTGAACCTCAGTTTTTCGACGGTCGATCCAATCGTCCTTGATGCGTCCTCTCTACTTAAGCGCGCATCCCGCAATCAGAAACCTCTCGTAGAGCAATGGATGCGTACCATCGCACTTCAATGCAGCGATGCGGTGCGTCTGGAGGAAGACAATCTCGTCAAACACTACCGTGGTCTCGGTAAATCGGTTGTTCCCGTCAACCGTGCAGGCTTTGCTCAGGCCGGCTGGACCAGCGGGTTGAAGGATTTATGGTTCAAACCTGAACTCGATCTGCTAGACGCGATCGTCGATCTGGCCTGGCCTGCAAATCTGAAGCGACCTTCGAAGCTCGTCGAGAAGGTCGATGCGGAGACAAAGAAGCTTCTTCTCGAGAGCCGGGACAGCCGGCGCAAGAAGCACGAGGAAGAAGAAGCACTTAAGAAGCAGAGTGAGAGCATCGACGAAACTGGCAACCAGGCTCTCGCCAGCGCATGGGCAGACATACGGCCCGAATTGGCAGATGCCTTGGCGAAGTTGCCTCCACCGGTGCCTTCCGGCTTGACCGCCGGATGGCTGAAGCCCGAGCGGAGACCGAAACTCGAGATCGTATCTCCTGCCGCCGCCGAGATGCTTGCAGGCGAGGTGACGAAGATCCTTGACCCGATACGGTCGTGTTCCGCCGAGGACACTGGTCGATCAGTATGCGAGGAGCGAATCCTTGGTTGGCTCAATATCGCTCGCGTCCGTTCGGGACAATGGTCTTCATGGCTGCCTTGGAAGAGCGTGACGCGGACCGTCGATCGAGCGGTCCAACTTGCAATGCCTCCCGACAATGCGACACCGCGCGAGCGCCTGCGGGCAGCGGGGATTCTCCGCGACATTGCCGATGAACTTGCGATAATTCAAGGTCGGCCAAGCCTTCATCTTGTCGATCTTGTCGCTGGCCTCGATCTCTCTTCACTTTCTGCGCATATCGAGAAAGATGGAGACAAGGAGATATCGACGAATTATTCAGTCTTTGGTATCGATAGCTGGATCGTACGTAACTATCGTGACCTAGGGTATGTCGATCGCGCAAAACTGCACGTAAAAAAGGCCCAGCAGCATCTAATAGCACTTGCCGCAGCTGGGCCGATTAGAGAGGAAGGCGACGAGCAAACCCATCAGCAATACGCGTCCTATCAAATGTGGGAGATGTATTTGCTCGTCGGCGATTATCAACAAGCGTGGCAAGAAAACATAAAATATCTTCGTAACTCTGCCACTTTTTCAGAGAACTATTGTCGTTACGGCCGACTGACCTGCGCGGCGAGGATCGATATGCGCCGCGCGAGATTCCTCGCCGCCGAGACTCTCATCGATCATCTGATCGAAAACAACGCCCCGAACTCTTCCAAGAACTGGATGGGTATGTTCATTGATGCTGTTGTCTCCACCGACGACGGTGGATTGGATACTGAAAAAAAGCGGATCGTCGATCGGGTTCGCTCAGCTTTCTCAGGCACGAAAGAGTTCGAGGAATTGGATAAAGGACTGTCCCAATTCCTCAATCTTACCGCAGCCCAGCGCCGGATTGTTGGTTGTGGCTGGAAAGGTTGTCCGGAAAACGAAGACGACGAGGAGCCCAAAGCACCGTATGTTTCGAACGACCCCCCGTCCTATCGCCAATCGGACCATCCTTTCGATATCGCAGTCACGAACCGGGACTGGGACAAAGCGAAAGATTGGTATGACCAAGTGATGCAGGTCAATGGGTCAGATCGGTCCAATACTTATGATATGATGTTTCCCTTATACGCCGATCGTATTGAGGGTAATTACAAGAGGACATCTGTCTACGAACTTGGTATAACCCTTGGTGGTGAAGCGGCGATTGCGTCAAACTTCGCTATTATGCAGCATGTTCTACAAAAAGAGCAATCAGATGCGAAAGAAGCGGACGATGATAAATTAAAGACTTTAAATAAGATATTCAATATTATTGTAAGGAAAACATTGTAAAGCGAGCAGGCAATTCCTCCTTTCCAGCCGGGAACGAAACGAAGCCAGCACCTGGATCAAACTGGCTTCGAAATGCTGTAAAGCGCCATTTCGAGAGCGTGCCGTTGCTCGGGATCCTGCTTTGTCGCCAAAACGTCTCGGACGACAGGCGCGACGTCGCTTGCGCCCGGACCAATCTCACCGATTGCATTGGCAATCGCCCTTATCCTACTGACTTCTGTCGCAGTCTTCAGCCGCTCGACGAGCGGGTTGACCGAAGGCGCTCCGATGCTGGCGAGAACGAGCCCGAGCCTCCAAAGAACAGGAGCGAACGTGGCCTGGTCGAAGACATCGACGAGGGTGTCGACGTGCGTCGCCGAAGGCGCTCCCAGCTTCCTCAGGTCGTCGATGATCCTCAGCCGGACATCGTCGCTACGTGCCTCTTTCAGCGTCGCCAGCACGAGATCAATGGTATCCGGCGCCGAAACGCCAATGCGACCCAGCACCCAGGTGATGAGCGCCCGCGTCTCCTGAGACTGTGCCTTCGGAAGCAGGGCGAGGAGCGGCTCGACGGCCGGCTCGCCGATCGCCCCGAGAAGTTCGGCGATGCGCCGGGTTCGACGGCTGTCGGTCCGGTCGAGGATCATGGCGGCCAGATCCCTGACGGCCGGATCCGGCGGAACGACGCCGGGCACCATCCGATCGAGTATCGCATTGGCTTCGTAGCCGAGGCCCGCGACGCGCAGGGCCGCGATCTGGATCGAAGCAGTCGGTACTGCAGGTGCGCCGATCTTGACCAATGTCTCGGCGATCCCGACGAGCAGAGGGCCGTCCGAGCAGGCATGCGCCATCGCGATGAGCGGCTCGACCGCGTCGACGGCAGACGCCCCGATGCCTCCGAGAGCGCGGACGATCGCGAGGCGGGCCGCTCCCGAGCTTGAGACGGCCAGCTCCTCCAAGAGCGGACCGATCGCGTTCGACCCCAGGCTCGCCATCGCCTTGGCGAGCATCTGCAGGGTCCGTTCGTCCCGTGTGCCGTGGAACGTATCCCGGAGCGTTCCGAGAGAGGTCGCCGAGCCGATTCCGATGGTCTGCACGGCTTCGGCGAGGCACTGGCGCAGATCGCCATCTGGTGCGGCATCCAGCTCGCGCAGAAGAGGAGCGATAGCAACGGCGGCATCGGAGCCGATCGCCTTCAAGGCGCATGCGACGCCCTTGCGCTGGTCGTCATCGCGCGCGTCCGCGAGGGCTGCGAGAAGCGGGGCGACAGCGTCTAAACCGATCTTCCCCAGAGCGTATGAGATCTTGAAGCGTGTCTTCCGCTCTCGCGCCGTCAGAAGCGCATCGACCAGAGGGCCGACCGCGCCGCTTCCCAAGGACTCGAGCCGCTCTAACATCAAGAAGACCTGATCGATCGCCTCGGGGCTACTCCGCTCCTCGAGGATCCCGACGACCGATGCGAGGGCGGGCGCCGCGGGGATTCCGATGCCGGCCAGCGCGTACGCGGAGGCCTTCAGGACATCCTGGTCATCGGAACGCCCGAGCATCTCGAGGAGCGCCGGGATCGCGGTCTCCGCCTCCGGACCGATCCGACCGAGCGCATAGGCGATCCAGCGAGCCGTGCTCCTCTCGCGGCAAAGGGGAAGCGCCGCGATCAGGTCGGGCAGATCGGCGGCGGAGGCATGCCACAGGAGATCCGCACGGCGGAACGGGGCGCCTCCGTCGGCCTGCAAAGCCTGCAGGAGGCCTCCGATGGGGGCGGACCCTACGCGACGCCCCCGGGTCGTTCCCTCGCCCAAGGCGACGGAGGCGGTTTCGATCATTTCATAGCGGAACGCGAAATCGACGATGCGTTGCGTATTCTCGAGAACGACATCCGCGACGACGAGACCGCGCTCGATGCGGAACGAGCGGAAGTACTTCGGCTTGAACTCGAAGAAATCGCCTAAGTGATCCTCGGATGCACAGTGAAGGTCGTTCGAGATCCACGTCGCCGGCACGGGCATGTCGGTTTCGTGGACATCGCGGATCCCGATCTGGATGCGGCGCCGGTCCGGATCGGCGGTCTCGACGGCGCCCCCGAAGCTCTTCAGGAAGAGCCGTCCGCCTTCGATCAGCCAGGTCGCACCGTAGCCGCGCTGGTTCGCCGTGCTGTTGCCGCCGGCGAAGCGACAGCAGGCCCAGCGCGGATCCCCCGGTGGAAGGATCGGCGGGAAGGCATGCAGATTGTACGACGACGAGCCTTCGATCAGCTTGTCTGGTGATTGGCGTGTCATACCCACCTGGGGGTCGAGGAGTTACGTATAGTTCCGGTTAGGATACGGCCTTCCCCAACGAAATGAGAGCGCCGGATGCTTGTCGAGGCCAACTGATCGTCCCCCACAGGAGTGGTCCGCCTTGAGGTATGGCTTTCGAGCCAGGACGAGGACGGACATATGGGAACGAAGCGGCACAAGCCTGAGG
>NZ_JACIDN010000023.1 GCF_014196345.1 Methylobacterium brachythecii
GACGACCAGGTCAAGATCCGCGGACACCGCATCGAGCCGGGCGAGGTCGAGGCCCGCCTCAGGGCGCTGCCCGGCATCGCCCAGGCCGCCGTGCTCGCAAGGCCCTCCCCATCGGGCCTCCAGCTCGTCGGATACATCACCCCCCACAAGGGACACGGACAAGAGAGCTACGGCCAAGAGGGGCAAGACCAAGAGAGCCACGGCCAAGACGGCGCCGGTCTCGACACCGCCCGGATCCGCGCCGAGCTGGCGGCCGTGCTGCCCGAGGCCATGGTCCCGGCTCATCTCGTGCTGCTCGACACCTTCCCCCTGACCCCCAACGGAAAGCTCGACCGACGCGCGCTGCCCGCCCCGGAGGCCGCCCTCGCGCACCAGACCGGCGACGACTACGTCGCACCGCGCAACCCCACCGAAACAGCCCTCGCGAGCATCTGGGCCGAGGTCCTCGGCATCCCCAACATCGGCGTCACACAAAACTTCTTCGAAAAAGGAGGTGACTCCCTGCAGGCGATCCGTGTCGTCTCGCGCCTGCGTGAGCGCTTCGATCGACCCTGCTCGCCCAAGGACCTTTTCGAGCGGCCAACCATCGAAGCCTTGTCGCGCGTTTTCGAACCCGGCGAGCACGGTGCGGTCGCCGGTGCCAAGACCAAGCAGCTCGACGCGCTGCTCTCGGCCTTCGAGGACGCCTGATCGATGGCCGATCCGCATCTGGTCGACATCGCTCGCCGCTTCGCCGCCCTCCCTGCAGAGAGGCGCAGGCCGTTCCTCGCCAAGACGCGCGAGATCGGCATCGACCTATCGAGCCTCCCCATTCCGCCGGGACTGGCCGGTGAGGGATGGAGCATAGCCTCCTCGGGGCAACGGCGGCTTTGGTTCCTCGCTCGGCTCGCCCCCGAAAGCGCCGCCTACAACATCTCCGGCTGCATCCATCTCGCCGGCCCGCTCGATCCGGCCCTCTTGCAGCAAGGCCTCGACGCGCTGGTCTCGCATCACGCGGCGTTGCGCACGCGCTTTCGACAGCGGGACGGCGTAGTCGAGCAGCGAGCCGATGCACCCGCGCCGCTGTCATTGCTGCGGACGGATCTGGCCGATCTCGACGAGGGCGCCCGCCAGCGCGAACTCGCCGCGCTGGATCGGTCGGACAGGGCCGCGCCCTTCGATCTCGAAACCGGGCCTCTCCTGCGTGTGCGGCTCGTCCGCCTCGGCCCGCAGGAGCATCGGCTCCGCCTGACGGTCCATCATATCGTGTCGGATGGCTGGTCGATGGACCTCATCGTGCGCGACCTTGCGCACGGCTATGCTCGAAGAGTCGCGGGCGATCCCTCGTCAGCCGCCGCACCGCCGACCCGCACCGCCGACTGCGCCCTCTGGGAAAACCTCCTGCTCGAAGCCGGCGCCGATCAGCCGAAGATCGACAGATGGCGCACCCGCCTGGAGGCGGCGGATGAAGACCTGAGGCTGCCATTCGACCGCGCGCGACCGGAATCACCGAGCCAGCGCGGCGGCACGACGCCGTTCGAGATCGACGCCGCCGACACCGCGAGCCTGAAACGCGTCGCCCAATCGGTCCAGGCGTCGCCCTTCGCACTGATCGCCGCCGGCTTCGCGCTGTTTCTCCAGCGGTATTCGGGCGCCGGAGCGCCCACGATCGGGACGCCGTCGCCGGGGCGAAACAGCGCAGACACGGAGGACCTGGTCGGCTTCTTCGTGAACATGCAGGTGCTCTGCATCGCGCCGAGGCCGGATCGCTGCTTCGCACAACTCGTGACGCAGATGCGGGACGCGATCGGCGAGGGCCGTGCCGACGAAGTTCCCTTCGACCGTCTCGTCCATGCCCTGCAGCCGGAACGCGCCCTGTCGCGCAACCCGCTGTTCCAGGTCTCCTACAGCCACGAGCCCGCCTCCCGCGCGCCGCGCCGGATCGGTGGCCTCGAATGGACCGAAGTGAGCTCGGAGAGCGGCCATTGCCGCTTCGACCTTGAGCTGACGACACGCGAGAGCGGCGACGGCACGATC
Source organism: Methylobacterium brachythecii (assembly GCF_014196345.1). Taxonomy (GTDB): domain Bacteria; phylum Pseudomonadota; class Alphaproteobacteria; order Rhizobiales; family Beijerinckiaceae; genus Methylobacterium; species Methylobacterium brachythecii. The sequence continues at coordinate 2,017 of NZ_JACIDN010000023.1, forward strand.
ACCGGTCGCCTCGTCCATGCCGTCGATCTTTTCGACACCGCGACCGCGGCCGCGATGGCGGAGAATTTCCGCGCGTTCCTGGGCCGGTTGATCGCCGAGCCGGATCGCCCGGTCGGCACGATCGGGCTGCTCGAGCGATCTGCATCACGTGCCGGGACATCGGTCGCTGAGACGTCGCCCTACACCTCGGTCGTCTCGCTGATCGAGGAGCACGCGGCGCGTCGCCCGGACGCGATCGCCGTCGTGCAGTCAGAGGGCGCGCTGACGTATTGGGAGCTGAATGCCGCCGCGAACCGGCTCGCGCGGCGCCTGCGCGCATCGGGCGTCGCGTCTGCCGGCCTCGTCGGCGTCGCGCTGGATCGCTCGCCGCGATTGCTCGTCGCGCTGCTCGCCGTCCTGAAGGCCGGGGCGGCCTATCTGCCCCTCGATCCGGACCATCCGCCGGAGCGGTTGGCCGCCATGCTGCACGATGCCGGCGCAAGTCACGTCGTCACGAGCGCTGGCCTGAGCGGACGGCTGGATTCGACGGGCATCCCGATCCTGCTCGCCGAGGAGGGCGAAGAGGACAGCGAGGACGACGGCAATCTCGCGGTGCCGCTCCATCCGCACCAGCTCGCCTATGTCATCTACACCTCGGGCTCCACGGGAGTGCCGAAGGGCGTCGCGGTGGCGCACGGGCCTCTGGCCATGCATTGCCGTGCGGTCAACGACCTTTACGGGATGCGACCGGACGATCGCGAGCTGCACTTCCCCGCGATCGGCTTCGACATCGCTCACGAGCGCTGGCTGGCCCCCCTGATCGCCGGTGCTTCGCTGACCTTCGGCGGTGGCCGCGAGCAGTCGATCGAAGACCTCGTCGCGCAGATCCGCGCAGAAGCGGTGACGAGCCTTTTTCTGCCCCCGGCCTATGCCGATCGGCTGAGCGGTGCTGTGGCGGAAAGCGGCGAGCGTCTGGCTTTGCGGACGTTGATCGTCGGCGGTGAGGCGTGGACGCGGGACGGTCTCGAGGCGATGCAGCGCGCCGTCACGGCGGATTGCCTCGTCAACGCCTACGGACCTACGGAGACGGTCATCGCTCCGCTGGCTTGGCCGTCTCCGTCGTCCTCATTTCCTGGTTCTGTATGTCCGATTGGCTGTGCGGTTGGTGCTCGCGTTGGTCATGTTCTGGATGGTGATCTGAACCCGGTTCCGGATGGTGTGACGGGTGAGCTGTACATTGGCGGGTATGGCCTGGCGCGGGGCTATCGGGGCCGTCCCGGGCTGACGGCGGAGCGGTTCGTGCCGGATCCGTTCGGTGGGGGCGGGTCGGGGCCTGGCGGGCGGCTGTACCGGACGGGGGACCTGGCCTGCCGGATGGCGGACGGGACGATCCTGTACCGGGGTCGTGCGGACGACCAGGTGAAGATCCGCGGCCATCGGATCGAGCCGGGCGAGGTCGAGGCGCGGCTGCGCGGGCTTCCGGGGGTGGGTCAGGCGGCGGTGGTGGCGCGTCCGGGCGGGTCGGGCCTGCAGCTCGTGGGCTATGCGGTGCCGTCGGGCGGCGCGGGCGATGCTGGCCTGGATGGGGCTTCGCTGCGCGCGGCCCTGGGGGCGGTGCTTCCGGACTACATGGTGCCGGCGCATGTGGTGGTGCTGGATGGGCTGCCCCTGACCCCGAACGGCAAGGTCGACCGCCGGGCCCTGCCGGCTCCGGCGCTTCCGGAGGCGGGGGGCGAGGCCGGGTTCGTGGCCCCGGGCACGGAGGCTGAGACGGCCTTCGCGGAGATCTGGGCAAAGGTGCTCGGCCTCGAGCGGGTGGGGGTCTCCGACGACTTCTTCGAACTGGGCGGGGATTCGATCGTCTCGCTGCAGGTGGTGAGCCGGGCCCGCCAGCGCGGCTGGCGGATCGAGCCGCGGGACGTGTTTCGCCATCGCAGCTTGGGAGCCCTGGCCGCCTCGGCCCGGCGCGAGGCAGGGAGCGAGGCGAATGAGGCGAGCCTCGGCCCGGTGACGGGCGGGATGCCGCTCCTGCCGATCCAGGCGGCGTTCTTCGCCCAGGCGATGCTGGATCGGCATCACTGGAACCAGGCGGTGCTCTTGGAGCTGCCGGCGGATGCGGCAGCGGGTTCGGTGTCTTGGCCGAGGGTGGCCTCCGTTCTGGAGGCGATCGTGGCGCATCACGACGCCCTGCGGCTGCGCTTTCGCCAAGGATCCGATGGCTGGAGTGCCGAGCACGGCCCGGTCGAGGCCGATCCGGATCGCCTGTGGCTCCGGACCATCCCGGCGGAGTGCACCGACGTCGCGGCCGAGGTGACGCGCCTGTGCGGCGAGGCCCAGGCCAGCCTGTCGCTGTCCTCGGGGCGTTTGCTACGCGGCCTCGGCCTCGATTTGCCGGACGGAAGCCGCCGGCTCCTCCTGGCGATCCATCACCTGGTGGTGGACGGGGTCTCGTGGCGCATCCTGGCGGAGGATCTCTCGCTCGGCCTGGGCCAGGCCCTGCGCGGCGAGCCGGTCAGCCTGCCCCCGAAGAGCGCGAGCTTCGCATCCTGGGGCCGCCGCCTGTCGTCCCATGCCGGCTCGGCCGCTCTCGCCGCGGAGCTCGATCATTGGCTCGCGCAGGCCGGGGAGGCGCAGGAGTCAGCGCAAGAGGCGGCACGAGAGGCCGCCTGGCTTCCGAGCGATCATGCGCCCGAGGGCGAAGAGCTGAACGGGGAGGGCGCGGAAGAGCTGCTGGCGCTCGATGCCGAGCTGACCGCGCGTCTCCTGGGTCCGGCCGGCACGGCCTACCGCACGGAGGCCAACGACCTGCTCCTGGCCGGCCTGGTGCAGGCGGTGACGGCCTGGCGGGAGGCCGCGGCCCCGGAGAACTCCACGGAGACCCCTGCCTCGGACGCGCTTCTGCTGGAACTCGAGGGCCATGGCCGCGAGGCTCTGGGCGAAGGGGAGGCGGAGGAGGACGAGGCGGGCCCGTCTCTCGACCTGTCGCGGACGGTGGGCTGGTTCACCAGCGCCTTCCCGGTGCGTCTCGCGGGCGGTCGCCGCGACGCGGCCGGCCTGATCACGGGCGTGAAGGAGAGCTTGCGGGCGATCCCGCGGCGCGGCGTCGGCTACGGGGTGCTGGCGCAGATGGGCTCGGACGAGCAGCGCGCGCGCCTGGCGGCGTGTCCCGAGCCGCGGATCAGCTTCAACTATCTCGGCCGGTTCGATGCGAGCCTCAGTGCCGGCTCGGGGCTGAGGCTCGCATCGGAGAGCGCAGGACCCGCACGGGCGGCCTCTGCGCCGCTCGGGCGCTGGCTGACCATCAATGCCGGGGTGCGCGGCGGCTGCCTGCAGGTCTCCTTCGGCTACGGCACGCGCCGCTACGAGCGCACGAGCGTGGCCCGTCTGGCCCAGGCCTATCACGCCGCCCTGCGCAGCCTCACCGAGCATTGCCTGAGCGGGGCAGGCGGGCTGACGCCCTCGGACGTGCCCGTCTCGGGCCTCGACCAGGCGGCCCTCGACGGCCTGATCTCGGGAGCCGGCCTCGACTGGCGGCAGGTCGAGGACGTGTACCCTCTGTCTCCGATGCAGCAGGGCTTGCTGTTCCACGCTTTGGAGGACGATGCGTCGGGCCTCTACGTGAACCAGCTGAGCGTCGG
>NZ_JACIDN010000024.1 GCF_014196345.1 Methylobacterium brachythecii
GAGGCCTCCGAGTTCGTGCGGACCCTGCAGAACCGCCAGGGCCTCCAAGTCGCCTGTCTCGAAGAGATCGCCTACCTGCAGTCGTTCATCACCCGAGAACAGCTCGTCGCGCGCGGCGAGCTGTTCGCGAAAACCGCATACGGAAAAAACCTGCTCAGACTTGCCCGCGAGGAATCAGCGGCGGACGCCCACGGCTAACTCGATCACGCCGGCTCATCCGAGAAACCTCGCCTCGGCCCCAGGCGGCGGCCGTCGACAGACGTCGGTGCGGCCCCAGATCCGGTAGCGGTTGGTAGCAACGACGTCATAGGTCGCGTTGCGCAGCGGCGAGGGCACCAGCGTCCCGATCTGCGCGAGCCACGACCAGGGCGGTCCGAGGGTGCCGAGCAGAGCGAGGACGGCCTCAGACTTCATCAGGCAGCGGCCGCCGGTGATCAGCAGGACCGTTTCGTAGACGTCGTAACGCAAGCCGTAGTGCCGAAACAGCGCCTCGCCGAGCGGAGACTGGGCCGCAATGAAGCGATGGCGTTCGCGGGGGCCGTCAAACCACAAGGTGAAGCGCACCAGCCTGGAGCATAGCCCGCAGACCCCATCGAAGACCACGATCGGCAGCTCGTCCGGAAAGACAGGCACGCTCGGGTCGTCCCGGTAGGAATGGGGCGGGCGCTGCATCAGCCAGATCACCACGTCTTTCGGTGCCTGCGATGATGAGGCGGCGACGTCTGTCTGTCCATGACGCCGGGTGGCTGCGACGCGCCGAGCCGTCAGGCACGATCAACCCAGGCCGACAAGGCCTTCGGCCGCTGACGTGGAGAGAAGCGTGGACCGCCCAGCAGACTCGCGCGGCGGACGACATCGCCGGGCCGCGGTGTCACGCTGCCGATCAGCCCATCGACAAGCGCGCCGAACCGGTCGCCGAGCGCCACATGTGAGCGATGCAGCCTGCCGAGCGCGATCTCTGGACGCGCCGTTCCGACGAAGCGGTCGACGCTGCGGATCCACCCTTCGCGCGGCAGGTCGCCGGCCTCCAGGCAGAGCAGCCAGTCGCGTCGCGCCCCCTGCGCAGCAGCGCGCCAAGGGTTGTCCGATCCGTTGACGACGAGTGTGGCGCCTGAGCCGTCTGCGATAGTCTCCAGCGCGCTAGCGGCCTGGGCCGAGACGATCAGAGCGTCGGCGACAAGCCCCGCTGCCACGCCCTCGACCAGGGCGCTCAGCGTATCGGCGAGCCGTTCAACCTCTTCCGGGTCGGCGGGCCGAGGCACGTGGATGAGGGCCGAGATCATCCGGGGCCCATAACGTATTTTCGCGACCGGCCAAGCGGCGGGTCACGGTTGTCACCGAAATCGTCGGCGATGCCCGCGATATGAGCATCGACGACCCATGATGTTCCCTTTATGTTCTCTGCATCCCAGTGCCGCGGAACGTCAGTCATGGCTTCGCCGAAACCCGACCCGAAGGAGACGGCTCGCCGCATCGCCGGCGCACGGCTGCGACCCGAGACCCGAGGCGGTCGCGGGGCGACTGCAAACCCGACAGGTCGGTTCGAGACCGCGTTCCGGGAGGATTTCGACGACGGCTGGGCTGCGCAGGGCGAACATGTTCCGCATGCGGATCCAGAGGATGATGCCGCATTGGCGCCCGTGCGCACCTCGGTGACGCGGGAAGCCGCGCGAAGGCTGATCACCTACAACACCTCGCCCGACATCGGTTTCGATCGGTCGATCAATCCCTATCGCGGCTGCGAGCATGGCTGCGTCTACTGTTTCGCTCGGCCCAACTATGCCTATGTCGGGCTCTCGCCCGGTCTCGATTTCGAGACGAGATTGTTCGCCAAATCGGACGCCGCGGCCGTTCTGGAGTGGGATCTCTCCCGTCCCGGCTACGAGCCCCGCACCATCGCGCTCGGCACCGCGACGGACCCCTACCAACCGATCGAACGGGAGCATCGCCTGACCCGCGACGTGTTGGAGGTGCTGGCCCGGTTTCGCCATCCGGTCGGGATCGTGACCAAATCCGGCCTCGTCCTGCGCGATCGCGACATCCTCTCGGCGCTGGCGGAGGAGAACCTCGTCAAGGTCGCAATCTCGGTCACCACGCTCGATCCGGATCTCGCCCGCCGCTTGGAGCCGCGCGCGCCGCACCCACAGAAGCGGCTCGCGGCGATCCGGGGCCTCGCGGAGGCGGGCGTGCCAGTGATGGTGATCGTCGCACCCATCATCCCCTCTCTCAACGACCACGAGATCGAGGCTATCCTGAAAGCCGCGCGGGAGGCCGGTGCGAGCGAAGCGAACTACGTTCTGCTGCGCCTGCCGCACGAGCTCGACGGCCTCGTTGAGGATTGGTTTGCCGAGCATTATCCCGGTCGCAGGGATCACGTGTTCTCGCTGCTGGGGCAGGCTCGGGGCGGCAAGAGCTACAATTCTGCCTGGGGAACCCGGCTGATCGGGGAGGGGCCCTATGCTGACCTGATCCGGCGTCGCTTCCGCCTCGCCAAGACCCGCCTCGGCTACCCGGAGGAGAGACTCAGGCAGCGAACCGACCTGTTTCGCCGGCCCGAGCGACCAGGGGACCAGCTCTGCCTGCTCTAGTGGTAGAAATTTTACGCTTGGTGCCGTCTGCTTTGCCAACGGCGTAAGAAGTGGGTTGCGTTCGAGATCAGAAAACACCGGTCGGAAGTGACCATCCATTCAGCAGTCGTCGGCTAAGAACCCCCTGGTAACCTCTCTAGGCAATCGGACGTCGGGACCTCATGAAAACGACTGCTCCCCCGCTCGAGACCGACGGAGGCGCAATCCGCGGCAGATCGGCTGTTGCAGTTCCCCTTTCCTTTATAGCGCTCGTATGCTTGGTCTTGCTTGCACTGGCAGGCTCGCACGAGTGGATGACGAGAGGCGACGTGCTTCGTGATGCAGTGAAGGATGCTGCCAATCTGGCGCGTTCGTTGACGCAGCACGCCGATGACACCTTCGAAATGACCGATGCAGCATTGATCGGAATCGTTGAGCGACTCGAGACGAGAGGCCAACTGATCGTCCCCCACAGGAGTGGTCCGCCTTGAGGTATGGCTTTCGAGCCAGGACGAGGACGGACATATGGGAACGAAGCGGCACAA
>NZ_JACIDN010000025.1 GCF_014196345.1 Methylobacterium brachythecii
CCGCCAGGCCCCGACCCGCCCCCACCGAACGGATCCGGCACGAACCGCTCCGCCGTCAGCCCGGGACGGCCCCGATAGCCCCGCGCCAGGCCATAGCCGCCGACGTACAGCTCCCCCGTCACGCCATCCGGAACAGGATGAAGATCGCCATCCAGAACATGCGCCGCGCGCGCACCAACCGCACGACCAATCGGACAAACAGAGCCGGAAAAAGAGGAGGTCGACGACGAGGGGTCGGACACTTTCCAGACCAGTGGCGTCACCACCGTCTCGGTCGGGCCGTAGCCGTTGATCAGTACGCGGGCGCCGAGCGCCTCGACCACCTTCTCGAACCCGGAGCGCGGCATCGCCTCGCCACCGAACGAGTAGAGATCGACCGGCGGCGCCGAGCCGCTCCAAGCGGCAAAGGCCGCCAATTCCTGAAGATAGGCCGGCGGAAAGCCGGCATTGGTGACAAGCTCGCGCTCTATGAGTGCCAGAGTGCGCTCCGGTGACCACAGGGCGTCATCGCGCAGAACCACCGAACCGCCAACGGACAAAGCCGTCCAAAGGCGCTCATGCGCACCATCGAAGGCGAAGGACAGGAAGAGAAGTTCGCGCGAGCGGGCATCCATTTCGTAGAGCGGAGCGGTGGCCGCCACGTGCATCGCGAAGGGCCCATGCGCCACCGCGACGCCCTTCGGCAGGCCCGTCGATCCCGAGGTGTAGATCAGGTAGGCGAGATCCTCGGGATGAAGCGCCACGCCGGGATCGGTCTCTGGCGAGCCCGACAAGTCGAGCGCATCGAGCATGAGGATGGGCCGTTCGCCCACCGGCAGCCCCGGCTGCGATTTGGCGTCGGTGATCACGAGGCTCACGCCGGCATCGTCGACGGCGTGTCCGAGGCGCGCGGCGGGGTTGGTGGGATCGAGCGGAAGATAGGCCGCGCCGGTCTTCAGCACGGCGAGCAGGGCGACGACCAGATCGGTCGAGCGCGCCATCGCGACGGCCGCGATCGTTCCCCGGCCCAGACCCCGGTGCATCAGGTGACGGGCCAGGCGGTTGGCACGCGACTCGAGTGCCCCGTAGCTCAGCAAGACCTCTCCGCAGCGCACGGCTTCGGCTTCTGGCCGCGCCTGCGCATGTGCCGAGAAGAGCTGGTGGACCGGCACGCGCGCCGCGTCGACGAGCGCCGGCATTTCCGCCGCATCGCTCGCCTGATCGAGCGAACTCGCAGCGAGCGCGATCTCGCCGACGGATCGGCGCGGGTCGGAAACGAAGGCATCGAGGATCTCGATCCAATGTCCGGCCATCCGGCCGATCGTCTCGCGATAGAACAGCGAGGTCGCGTAGGAAAACAGCGCAACGATGCCGCCGTCGGCCTGCTCGCGCGTATCGAGCGCCAGGTCGAACTTCGCTGAGTCCAACTCGACGGAGATCGTCTCGATCCGAAGACCCGCAAGGTCGGCGAGTCGCGTGCGGGACAGATTCTGGTGGTTGAACAGCGTCTGGAACAGCGGGTGCTCGCTGAGCGATCGCTCCGGCTGCAGAGCCTCGACGAGGCGTTCGAACGGCAGGTCCTGGTGTTCCTGTGCCTCGACCATCGCGGCATGGAGACGGGGGAGCAATTCGGACGGTCGGTCTCGCCCTTCGATCGCGCTGCGCACGACGATCGTGTTGACGAACGGGCCGATCAGCGCATGCGTTTCCGGGCGCGCGCGGTTGGCGACGGGCACGCCGACGCGGATGTCGGTCTGGCCGGAATAGCGGTGGAGCAAGACTTTGAAGCCGGCGAGCAGCACGGCGAACAACGTCGTTCCATTGTCGCGGGCAAGGCTGCGCAAGGAGGCGGCGCGGCGCGCATCGAGCACCTTCGTCATGCCGGCGCCGCGGAAATCGGGCTCGGGCAACCGAAGGCGGTCGAACGGCAATTGCAGCGGTACGGCCTCGTCGCCGAGCCGGTCGGTCCAATAGGCGAGCCGCCTTTTGCCGGAAGCGGACGAGACCTGCAGCCGTTGCCAGGCGGTGTAATCCGCATAGCGGATCGGGTGGTCCGGGAGCGCCTTCGGCCCCCCATCGACAGCGCTCGCATAGAGCGTCCAGAACTCGTCGACGAGAACGCCCATGGACCAGCCGTCGGAGACGATGTGGTGCAGGGTCACGAGAAGCACGTGGTCCTGCGCGCCGAGCGCGATCAGCGTCACGCGCAGGAGCGGTCCGGTTTCGAGATCGAAGGGCTCGGCCGCCTCGGCGCGCGCCAGGGAGAGAGCATCCTCCTCGCTGGCACTGATCTCGCGAACCTGGACCGGAAAAGGCGCAACGATCACCTGCTCGGGAGGGCCGGCGTTCTGGACGAAGACGGTGCGGAGCGTCTCCTGCCGGACGACCAGAGCGTCGAAGGCCTGCTGCAGAGCACGGCGGTCGAGCGGGCCGTGAAGATGCAATGCGGCCGGCATGTTGTATGCGCCGCTCGAAGGGTTCATCCGCCAGAGGAACCAGAACCGGGCCTGCGCGAAGGAGAGCGCCGCACGATCGCCTTCGAGACGCACGATCGGCAGCCGGGACAGGTCGATGCCGCGCTCGCCGAGCTGCTTCAGGAAGAGCTGCTGCTTGTCGGCTTCGAGCCTCGCCAGGCGGCGGGCGACCTCCTGCAGCGGATCGGTCGATGTGCCCGCGCCCTGGATCTTGGGGGCCTCACTCATCGACGAGTTCCAATGCTTCCAGCGTGTCGAACATGGCGGCGAGGTCGTCCTGGGACGCCTCCGGGGCCTGCGATTGGTCGAGTTCTGCGGCGAGCGCTTCGATCGTCCTCGCCTCGAAGAAGGTGCGGATCGAGACGTCCTGGCCGAGTGTCGTGCGGATGGCGGCGACCGCCTGGAGCGCGGAGATGGAGTCACCTCCTGTTTCGAAGAAGTTTTGATTGACGCCGATGTTGGGGATGCCGAGGACTTCTGCCCAGATGGCGGCGAGGGCGGTTTCGACGGGGGTGCGCGGGGCGACGTAGTCGTCGGCCTGTGCGAGGGCGGCCTCCGGGGTGGGCAGTGCCCTGCGGTCGAGCTTTCCGTTGGGGGTCAGCGGGAAGCTGTCGAG
>NZ_JACIDN010000026.1 GCF_014196345.1 Methylobacterium brachythecii
GCGGGCACGGACCTCAGGGGAATACGGTGAGGTTCGCTTCGTCATGGCTCCATCCTCTCAAGAATTAGAGCCTCCGGGAAACCCAGCGCGGTTCACAATCCTCAATAGCAAGGCTGAACCAGCCGTTCGAGGCTGTACGGCTAGCACTACTTTGTCAAAAGGCGTGTTCATCTGAATTTACGCCAGAAACAGAAATAATTGGTTGGATCTATCAATCTGTGCCGGCTGTTGTTCGTGTATGCCTGGATCGGTAGCCTGCGAGGGCCTGGATGCCATGGCTGCGCATCAGGCGCTGCAGCGGTCCACGGCTGGCCGATCGGCCTTCTGCCCGCAGGGCGGCATGAATGCGAGGCGCGCCATTGCGCCTGTAATGCCGTAGCATGAATGCGCGAGACGTTGTCGAGGAGTTGACGGTTGGAGACCGACTGGGCACTCTCGGGGCGGAATCGCTAGTCGCAATATCCGCTCAGGAAGACGTCGGGCACACAGCACATGAGACGCACTGGCTTGGGTAGCTTGCATGCTGCTCGATGAAGGCGACCCTTACTTCGGCATCTCCACAAAGATGCCGATTGCTTTTATCGGACGTCCGCTCCATGCACGTGTGATCGAGTTCAGGCCGCAAGGCAGGCGATCTCGGCAGCTTGGGTGGACGCGGGGATGCCATGGCGCTCGCCGATGATCCTGCTGGCCATAGTATCGAGGGACCACGCCTTCCCGCCCTATACGCCACTGCCTTGAGCATGGAGGGTCGAAACCCAGGTTAGGCTGCGATCTGCATTAATGGCCGACTGCTGCTTTCGAGCAGGCCACCGCCTCTCGCTTGAACTCGGGTGTGAACTCCCCCCTCGTCTCCGCCATCAAACACCTTCCCGCTCACATCGGAGGGTATCAGAGGTGTCCGGAAACTGGCGGAGGTTCATTCGACCACTTCCGGTCTCGAAAGGACACTTACAAGCTTGTGAGGAACCGTATAGTGCGTGTTTTGGATTTAGCGCTTCCTGGTGTGAAGCGTGTGATCCCTGGACGGCACGGGGATGATCGCGGCTGGTTTTCCGAGTTATACCGGGCGGATCAGCTCGCGGAAGCGGGCATCATCAACCTGTTCGTGCAGGACAATCAGTCCTTATCGGTGCCGGCCGGCACGCTGCGGGGCCTGCACTTCCAGACGCCGCCGGCGGCGCAGGCCAAGCTCGTGCAGGTGCTTGCCGGGGCGATCCTCGACGTCGCCGTGGACATTCGGAGAGGTTCGCCGACCTTCGGCAAATACGTGGCGGTCAGGCTCGATGCCGAGAACGGCGAGCAGCTCTTCGTGCCGCATGGCTTCGCCCACGGCTTCTGCACCCTGGAGCCGAACACCATGGTCGCCTACAAG
>NZ_JACIDN010000027.1 GCF_014196345.1 Methylobacterium brachythecii
AGTGAACCGCGCCGGGTTTCCCGGAGGCCATTTTGGTTTGGGTCAGGCGGCCAAGGGTTGTACCTCGGTCTGGGCAAAGCGCGCTTCGGGTTCGGCGGGGGGATATTCCCGATCGGTTCGAGCAGGCGGCGGGTGTTGAACCAGTTGACCCATTCGAGGGTGGAGAACTCGACGGCCTCGAATGACCGCCACGTCCCACGTCAATGGATCACCTTCTTGTAGAGGCCATTGATCGTCTCGGCGAGAGCGTTGTCGTAGGAGGTGCCGACCGCTGCCGACGGACGGCTCGATCCCGGCCTGAGCGAGCCGCTCAGCGGAGCGCAGGGCAAGGTATTGCGAGCCCCTGTCGCTGTGGTGCACAAGGCCGCCGCCCTGGAGGGGACGGCGCTCGTGCAGGGCCTGCTCCAAAACATCCAGCACGAAGGCGGCATGGGCGGTTCGGGAGACCCGCCCGCCAACGATCCGGCGGGCGAAGACGTCGATCACGAAGGCCACGTAGACGAACTCGGACCAAGTCGCGACGTAGGTGAAGTTGGAGACCCAAAGTGCGTTCGGGCGTGGTGCCTTGAACTGCCGGTTGACCCGATCGTGGGGGCAAGCTGCGGCCGGATCGGGGATCGTTGTCCGGATCGTCTTGCCCCGCACGACGCCCTTCAATCCCATCGCCCTCATCAGCCGCGCGACGGTACAACGGGCCGCCACGATCCCGTCCCGGCCGAGCTGTCGCCAGACCTTGCGCACACCGTAGACGCAGAAGTTCGCTTCGAACACGCGCCGGATCTCGATCATCAGTGCCGCGTCGCTCTTGGCCTGCCGGGATTGGCGCGTCGCGCGGCATGCGCGTAGTACGTCGACGGGGCGATCGGCAGGACCCTGCAGATCGGCTCGATCCCGTAGACGGCGCGATGGTCGTCGATGAAGGCGATCATGTCCGCGACCGGTGGTCGAGCTCCGCCACCGCAAAATACGCCGACGCCTTCCGGAGAATCTCGTTGGCTTGGCGCAGTTCGCGGTTCTCACGTTCCAACGCTTTGATCCGCTCGCGCTCGTCCCTGGTCGGGACGCCTCGCACGCCCTGATCACGCTCGGACTGACGGATCCAGTTCCGGAGCGTCTTGCCCGAACAGCCGATCTTGGCCGCGATCGAATTGATCGTCGCCCATTGCGAGGCATGCTCGCCTTGATCGTCCAGCACCATCCGCACCGCGCGGGCACGGACCTCAGGGGAATACGGTGAGGTTCGCTTCGTCATGGCTCCATCCTCTCAAGAATTAGAGCCTCCGGGAAACCCAGCGCGGTTCA
>NZ_JACIDN010000028.1 GCF_014196345.1 Methylobacterium brachythecii
TGATCGTCCCCCACAGGAGTGGTCCGCCTTGAGGTATGGCTTTCGAGCCAGGACGAGGACGGACATATGGGAACGAAGCGGCACAAGCCTGAGGAGATTGTCGCCAAGCTACGGCAGGTGGACGTGCTGATCTCGCAGGGTCAGAGCGCGGCCGAGGCGATCCGGGCGATCGGCGTGACAGAGGTGACCTACTACCGCTGGCGGCAGGAGTACGGCGGTCTGAAGTCGGATCAGGTCCGGCGGATGAAGGAGATGGAAGTCGAGAACCAGCGTCTGCGCAAGGCGATCGCCGACCTGACGCTGGACAAGCTGATCCTACAGGAGGCCGCCCGGGGAAACTGACCAGCCCCGCGCGTCGACGCGCCTGCATCGAGCATGTGATGGACGTCCTACACGTCTCCGAGCGTCGCGCTTGCCGGGCGCTCGGTCAACATCGCTCGACACAGCGCAAGATACCGCGGGGTAGAGACGACGAGGCCGCGCTGACCGCGGATCTCGTGGCGTTGGCGGAGCAGTACGGCCGCTACGGCTACCGAAAGATCAGCGCCTTGCTGAAGGCGGCGGGCTGGCTGGTCAACGACAAGCGGGTCGAACGGATCTGGCGACGCGAGGGTCTGAAGGTGCCTGCCAAGCAACCCAAGCGCAGTCGCATCTGGGACGGGGATGGCTCCTGCCTGCGGCTGCGGGCGGAGCACCGCAACCACGTCTGGTCCTACGATTTTGTCGAGGCGCGCACCCACGACGGACGCAAGTTCCGGATGCTCAACATCGTCGACGAGTTCACCCGCGAGTGCCTGGCGATCCGCATCGCCCGCAAGCTCAAGTCGGCAGACGTGATCGACGGGCTCTCCGACCTGTTCCTCCTGCGTGGCGTGCCCAGCCACATCCGCTCGGACAACGGACCGGAGTTCATCGCCAAGTCGGTGCAGGCCTGGATCGCCGGCGTTGGCGCGAAGACCGCCTACATCGCGCCCGGCTCCCCATGGGAGAACGGCTACGTCGAGAGCTTCAATGCGAGGCTGCGCGACGAACTCTTGAACGGCGAGATCTTCTACACGCTCAAGGAGGCGCAAATCGTGATCGAGAGTTGGCGACGACACTACAATCGCGTGCGCCCGCACGCTTCTCTCGGCTATCGGCCGCCGGCACCGGAAGTTTTCGTGCCAGCCTCATCCGCTTGGCCGGCTGCGCTCACCCGACAAGCTCCGCCGACCAAGCTACCCGTGGAGCAAAGGCC
>NZ_JACIDN010000029.1 GCF_014196345.1 Methylobacterium brachythecii
CGAGGGCCGCTATACCGGCGAGCGGCTCGGGCTCGCGCCTGCCGCCAAACAGGCCTGAGCGAGGGCTTCCCCCCAGATGGACATTCTCATCCTCGGCGGCGGCGGTCAGGTCGGCACGGAGCTCCAGGCCTATGCCTGGCCGGAGGGCGTGCAGGTCCATGCGCCGAGTCGCGATGCTCTCGACATCACAGACAAGTCTGCCGTCGCGCGGACCTTCGCCGAGCGCGACTGGGCGGCGGTGATCAACACGGCCGCCTATACTGCGGTCGACAAGGCCGAGAGCGACGTCGTGGCCGCTTGGCGGCTCAACGCGCTGGCCCCCGCGATCCTCGCCGTCGAGACAGCTCGCAAAAACATCCCGCTGGTCCATGTCTCGACGGATTACGTCTTCGACGGTTCGGCAAGCGGCCCCTACGAGCCTGACGCCCCGATCGGCCCCACCAGCGTCTACGGAGCGAGCAAGGCAGCCGGGGAGATGGCCGTGCGCACCGGCAATCCGAGGCACGCCATCGTGCGCACCGCCTGGGTGGTCAGCCCGCACCGGGGCAACTTCGTGAAGACCATGCTGCGGCTGGCCGCAGAGCGCGACACACTCACCGTCGTGAACGACCAGCACGGCTGCCCGACCTCGGCCGCCGATCTTGCCGGGGCACTGGCGACCATCGCCCTGCGGCTCGCCGGGGACGAGGCGGCTCCGACCGGCACTGTCCATTGCGTCAATGCCGGCACCACGACCTGGCACGGCTTCGCCGAGGCCATCGTCGCGGCCAATGCCCGGCGCGGCGGACGAGCGATCCCGGTCGAGGGCATCCCGACGAGCGCCTATCCGACACCGGCACGACGCCCCGCCAACTCCCAGCTCTCGACAGCGAGCCTCACGGCAGCCTACGGCCTGACGCCGAGGCCTTGGCAAGAAGCGCTCGAAGACATCCTCGACCGGCTCGTCGGCCCGAGCAGGGACATCGCAAAGGCCATCCCATGAAGGGCATCGTACTCGCCGG